>CAWBUD010000001.1:0-14380 GCA_963791945.1 uncultured beta proteobacterium
TTCGCGTCTGAGGCCCGTCGGCGCGAGCAATGTGCTGCGCTGAACGAACAGGGATTCTGACATGTCCGATCTCGACGAATGGGTGAAGCTTGCGCCACCGCCGGCCGATCGTCCGGCCGACAAGCGTTGGCATGTCTTTCTCAGTTATCGATCGGTCGAGCGTCCGTGGGTGCTTTCGCTCTACGACACGCTCAACCAGCTCGGGTATGCGGTTTTCCTCGACCAGTTCGTGCTCGATACGTCGAGCCGGCTCGCGCGCTCCCTCGAGGAGAATCTCGAAGGAAGCCAGACCGGGATTCTCATCTGGTCACCGAAGAGCGAAGATTCGGAATGGTGCACGCAGGAATACGACACGTTCGTCACGAAGGAAAAGGAAAGCGGATTTCGATTCGTGATCGCCCGCTTGGGTAGCGCGGAGCTTCCCACCTTTGCGCGGAGCAAGATCTGGGTCGACTTCACCGAGTCGCGCGAAGGTCCTCGCGGAAGCGGTCTGCTCCGCCTCCTCTACGGCCTCCAGGGCAAGGCCTTGCCCGACGGCGCGGTCCGCCTGGCCGTGGCGATCGACGAGGAAACGAGGATTTCGCTCGCGCGGATCCGGGCCGCACGCGAAAACCAGGACAGGGACCGCCTGTTGGAGCTCGGCAAGTCGTCCCAGCTCGCGTGGCGCGCAGGCCCCTTGCTGCGTTGCGCGTGTGCCGAAGCCCTGGTGTCGATGAAGGCGCCCGAGGCCGCGATCGAGCTTCTCGAGGACGTCATGCGCGAGTTCCCCCAATCCCTGCGTCCGCGGCAGCTGTACGGTCTCGCGCTCGCCCGAGCGGGCCGCTGGCGCGAGGCCAAGGCGGCGCTGGGTGAGCTCTACGAGCTGGGCGAGCGCGATCCCGAGACGGTCGGACTGTACGCCCGCACCTGGATGGACTCGTTCGAAGCGACGAAGAACGAATTGCATCTTCGACGCTCACGCGATCTCTACGCCGAGGCATTCAGGGCGGCGCCCAGGAACTACTATGTCGGGATCAACGCTGCCGCGAAGAGCATCTTCTTGAACGAGCTGGACGTGGGACAGGCCGAGGCACAGCGGGTGCAGGCGATCGTCGGCACGGCAGCCAAGCACGACGACTACTGGATGACGGCCACCGTCGCCGAGCTTCAGTTGATCCAGAGGCGGTTTGTCGAAGCGGCGCAGCTTTACTCGGCGGCGGTGGCGATGTCACCGGGGCGCGAGGGCGACCATGAATCGACGTGGAAGCAGGCGAGCCGACTCTTGAAGCACCTTTCCCCAACGGACGCGGACGCGGCTGCCGTGGCGCAAGCGTTCCGTCATCTGGCGCAACAGCCGGTCGCGCGCTGACTACCGCCGGATGACCGGTTCCGATGACCACCGGCTGTAGCATCGTTCCGACAACGAAGGCAATAGGGCGAGGTCAGCCCCTACGTGTCGCCGTACTCTCTGTTGCACTCATGTCCGCGTTTGCGCAAGGAGACGCCATGGGAACCGAAACGGGCGGACCGCGCCACGCGACCGGGTCACCGCAAGCGTCGCCCTCCAGCTTGACTCGCGTCATCCGACTGGCCAGCGCCGAAGCCGCAGTCAAGCAAATCCGCGGCATGGGGCGCTCCATCGTCACGTTCCTGGGCTTTTCCGGTTCAGGGTATGAAGATCCGCTCGCCGTGGAGCGAATGATCGCGAAGGCGCTCGACGAGCTGAACCCGAGCTCGGTCATCATTGGCGCCGGCGCCACACCGGATGGGATTGGCGTGGTCTACCCATTGGCGAAGAAGCGCGGCTTCACCACGATCGGGATCGTGTCGGCGGTCGCGGAGAAGGAAGGCGTGGGTTTCTCTCCCGATGTCGACACGGTCTTCGTGGTCAGTGACGACACGTGGGGAGGAGCGGGTGCAGGCGGAAAACTGTCGCCGACGTCTGCCGCGATCGTCGGATCCGCCGACGAAATGATTGCGATTGGCGGCGGTGACATAGCCAGGGACGAGGCTTTGGCTGCCAAGGCCATCGGGAAAAACGTGCGCTACGTCGCGGCCGACATGAATCACGCCGCGGCGATCAAGAAGGCCCGGGAAAAACGCCAACCCGAGCCCCATGACTTTCGGGGCACCCTGCATACGTACTTCGACGCGAAGTAGAAGGGCGCGCGGCGGATGCCAGCGGCCGGGCGTTGCGCGCAAGTGACGGAACCGGTCGGAGAGATCCCCGAAGAGGCGACCGCCGTGCCTTCGGCACCTTCACGTCGATAGCTGATGAAGGTGGCGCGCGCGGCGCCCGGTCTCAGATTTTCGGCACGAAGATGAAATCGCCGGACTCGCCACCCGCAAAGCGGATCGGCGCGTATTCCGGTCGTTGCTGGAAGTTCATCCGGCGGGCGACGTCGAGCACGCGGGCCGAGAGCACGTCGGAGAGTTGCTTGCCCGGAAGGACGTCCTGATTCTCGGACAGGACGTCGATGAAGTTCTGCGCAAACACCGAGTGCCTGCCTCCTCCGCCGTCCATGACCGGGCTTACTCCGCCGCTCGTAAGCACTGTCCGCGATGGCGAATCGGCGATCGATTTCAGCCATATGAGCCTGGCTTCGTCGGACAGCCCCGGTTGCAGCTGCCCGATCGACGAGCGGGTCATCGCGCCCGAATAACACGAATCGGCCACCACGAGGATGTGCTTTGCCGACATCATGTTCAGGTTCTCGGTGAGGGTGGAGCTTGCAATCCAGTTCGCGGTGCTGGCGGGATCGGCATCGATCGGCAGCCAGTTCGCGAGCAAGTTCACGCGGTCGAGCTGCCCGTGGCCGGCATAATAGATGAGCAGATTGTCCTTTTCGGTGAGGAGCGCCCGCATCTTGTTGACCGCTTCCAGGATCTCCCAGCGCGTGGCGTTGAGCAGGATCGTGACGGTGAAGCCGTATCGGTCCCTGAGGAGCGCGGCGACATCGGTCGCGTCGGCTTCCGGCGTATCCAGCCGACCGAGCTTCTGGTATTGCTGGTTGCCGATCACGAGCGCGTAATACTTGCCGAGCCCCAGGCTCTGGCCCGACAACTTCGGCGTCACGACGACGGGCGCCTTGCCGATGCTCGCGTCCTCCTGCAGGAAGAATTCGAGCTGCGCGCGCTTTCCCTGGCGATCGACGGCGGCCAGCGTCACGCGGGTCTTTCCGCCGGCGAGATCGACGCCGGTCTTGAAATATCCATCCGCATCGACGCTCTGCGGCGCGTCGTTGGCGGTAAACGACAGGAGTCCCGCAGGCGCCGTCACACGTCCGACGACGATGCGCGTGGTTAGTCCCGCGCGTACCTTGATGCTGGCGGTATCGCGGGTGACGACAATGGGCGGATCAATGATCTGGATCGAAGGCGGCGCTATCGCTACCGACCGCTTCTCCGGTTGCGGGCTTGCCTCGAGCCTGGCGACCGCACCCTTGTAGTTGGCGACGTCGGCCTCGAGCCGCACGATCTCCTTTTTTTGCCGCTCGAACTCGGATTTGTTCTTCTGCAGCTCCGATTCGAGCGCCTTGATGCGCGCCGGGTCGACCGGTGCGGCAGCACTCTTCTGGCGCGCGATTTCCTGCTGCAGGGCCTCCAGCCTGCGCTCGGCCTCGGTCGCGGCTTTCCTCTTGTCCTCGATTTCGCGCTGGCTTTGCGCCAATTGCCGCCGTGCCTGTTCGAGCTCGTGTCGCAACGATGCGCTCTCGCTCTCCAGGCCGGCGACTCGGGCCCTGAAGTCCTCGTTGGCGCGCTCGAACTGCGCGACCTGCTGGCGACGCTTCTCCAGCTCGGCTTCGCGCTCCTTGAGCAGCGACTCGAGCCGGCGCGTCTCCTCGGCATTGCCGGCGGCGGCCGCTTGCAGCTTCTTCTGCGTCAGCCGTTCGATTTCGGCGCCGGACTTGAGACGTTCCTCGTCGAGCAATCGACGCGCCCGCTCGAGCTCCTGGCGAGTGCGTTCCAACTCCTTGCGCAGCTTGCCGAGCTCCTCCTGCGATCCGGAGGCGGGCTGACCTTCGAGATTGATGCTGCCTTCGATCCCTGCCGCCTTGCGGTAGAGCTTCAAGGCCGTTGCCTGGTCCTTGGGCACACCAAGTCCCTGCTCGTAGAGGAACCCGAGATTGATCAACGCCCGCGAGTACCCCTGGTCCGCCGCTTTCTGGTACCAGCTCGCCGCGGCGGCATAATCCGGCGCGGTTCCCAGCCCCTTCTCGTAGATCTCGCCGACGTAGGTCTGGGCCACCTTGTCCCCCGTCTGGGCGGCGGGCAGCCAGACCTTCAGTGCCGTGGCGTAGTTGGCCCGGTCGTACGCAACATACTCGCCGCCGCGGATTGCGCAGGCGGAGCCCGTCGTCTTGATGGCGCGTCGCGGCGCGAGGTACGTGATGCCCGTGCCGAGCTGATGCACCTGCCCCGGCAGCAGGCAATCCACGACGAGAAGTCGATCGGCGTTCTGGCTGTCTTCGAGCGCTGCGGCGGCGGAGTAGCGTACAGCCATGCCCGGCGCGCACCACGCGAGCGCACAAAGGAGCGCGCAAAGACCGAGGCAGAAGGACCTGTTTCGACCGCCAACGACAGCGGATGAATGCTGAGGCTCCATGATCCTCCTGCGACGACGGCGCGGGCACAGCCCACGGCAGCGTGCCTTCGAGGCGTCGACTCCGGATGCCTTGACGCCTCGTGCTCGTCGCCGGTCACTGTGAGGCGGACGATTCTCCATCCAAGGTTTGGCCATTGCAACTCATTGGTCCGGCGACTATTCCCGTTTCGGGAGGGGCAAATTCATGCCCGGAGCGCGTCGCCCGCGCATGCGATCGGCGCATCGCGGCGAGCCGCATGCCGGGAGCGAGCCTTGAGGCGGCACGAAAGGGAGCCGTGAGCGCGTTGTCTCATCGGGAAAACAACAAAATTCGCTGGCACTTGCCACCCCTGGGCGCACGTTCGACGCGGGCCGTTGACAGCGATCATCCTACTTTGCCATGCTTGTATACAACAGGGGGGTGTCCAGTCGGTACATTGTCCCCGCGCGGTTTCGCGCCGCGAGGAAGTGGCAGGTGGCGCGCGTTGGTGTGACGGAGTCGGAATCGTTGCGTGAGCGTTGAACCTCACCGCAGATGACGGGGGCTCAAGATGACAATCACCGCGTTGCGCCCATCGAGGCGCATGGTCGTTCCAATCGCCGCCGGGCTCGTGATCCTGACCGGACCTTCCGGGGTCGCTTTCGGGCAGCTTAACCTGGCGACGTTGCCCGGGCTCACGCCGCTCCAGCAGCCCACGGCCACGGCCGTCAATGCGGCCTGCGTGCAGTTCGCGCCGGCCGGATACACGCCCAACCCCAACGGAACCCCGACGGAGCGTCTGTTCTATTCCTGCCGCGTCATGGTACAGACGGCGAATGAGCTCGCGGGTTCGGGCTCGACCGCCAACAGTCTGAACATATCGAACCCGGAACTTCGCACCGGCGTGCAGGCCGTGTCAGCCGTGCAGATGAACGCGCAGAAGCAGATGAGCGTGGAAGCCGCGAAGGTGAATCTGCTCGGGGCCCGGCTGCTCGACATTCGCGGTGGTGCGCGCGGTTTCATGGTCAGCCTCAACGGACAGGAGGTGCGGCCGGCGGGCGGATCCGTGGCTCAGGTCAAGAGTCTCGAGGGCGCCACCGGCGGCGCAGCGGCCGCGGACGATGCGCTGGGCGGGCGCTGGGGTGGTTTTTTCAACGCCGGGTACAGCTGGGGCAACGTCGACCAGACGGACCTGTGGGACGCCTACAAGTACCGCAGCGTCAACCTCATTGCCGGAGCCGATTACCGGGTCAGCGAATCTCTGGTGCTGGGCGGCGCGATCAGCTACGGCGATACGCATTCGGACTACGATCAGTCGCTCGGCGATGTGAAGGCCGCAACCACCGGCGTGGCCGGCTATGGAACCTACTACGTCGACAACTGGTACGTCGACGGATTCCTCGCCTACGGTTACATCGACTACGATTCGACGCGCAACATCTACATCCCGTCGAACAGCGGCGTTCCCCCGATCAACACGTCCGCGACCGCCAGCCCGAAAGGCAACCAGTGGTCGGCGTCGATCGGCGTGGGGCGCAATTTCGAGACTGGATCGCTGACAGTGACGCCGACCGCCCGGTTGGGCTACATCTGGGTGAAGAACAAAGCCTTCTCCGAGAACGAGCCCAACAACGGCCTCGGACTGGCGGTCGATTCGCGGACCATTCGGTCGCTGCAGTCGGCGCTGGGCGGCCGCCTCAGCACCAACGTCAGCACGTCCGTCGGGGTGTTCGGTCCTTACTTCAGCGCCCAGTGGCTGCACGAGTTCGAGAACGACAGTCCGTCGATCGTCTCGAAGTACGTCAACGACCCGTTCAATACCTTCTTTGCCATTCCGACGGCGGATCCGACCCGCGATTACGCGGTGCTGATCGTCGGGAGCAGCGCGACGTTTCCGAACAATCTGTCCGGATTCCTGCAGTTCAGCGCCGCGGTCGGACTGCAGAACGAGACCAATTATGGCGTTGTGCTCGGCATCCGAAAGCAGTTTTGACGACGAGGTGCCTTCGTCAGCCTGACATGTCGGGCTGAGCGTCATGAGCGCGACCTCAATCGGAAGTCTCCCGCGATGGAAGGGATGCGGCGTGGTGGCCCTCCTCGTCGCCGTTCTGGCCGCGTGCGCCACGCCGGCGGAGAGGTTTGAACGCCGTGCGGCGGCCCTGGGTTTCGAGCCTGTCAGCTTGCAGGGCGCCGGATTCCGGCACCTCGCGTATGTGGGCGGAATGCAGGGGCATTCCGAAACGCTACATGTCTACATCGAGCACGACGGCACGCCCTGGCTTGGCCGCACGCAGGTCGCCGACGACCCGACCCCGCGCACGCCGTTTGCGCTCGAACTCATGGCCAAGGACAGCGGCCCGCGCCTCCTTCTGGGTCGGCCATGCTACTTCCAGCTACCCGAGGATTCCGGGTGCGGCCCGCTCCTGTGGACGCACCGCAGATACTCGCCCGAGGTCGTCGCGAGCATGGTCGCCGCGCTGCGAAGCTTCCTCGCGATGCACTCGTTCCGTCGCGTCGTGCTCGTCGGCCATAGCGGGGGCGGCACGATCGCGTGGCTCATGGCCGCCCACGTTCCGGAAACGAGCGCGGTCGTCACCATCGCAGCCAACCTCGACACGGACGACTGGGCGCGGATCCATGGCTACACAGCACTCGAAGGCTCGCTCAACCCTGCCTCGCAGCCGGACCTTCCCTCGTGGATCGTTCAGTTGCACTACGTGGGCAGCCACGATCGAAAGGTGCCGCCGTCGGTCGTCCAGTCCTTCGCGCGCCGTCACCCGGAGGTGGGCGTAGTCGAGGTCGCCGGCTTCGACCACGAATGCTGCTGGGTCGATCGTTGGCCGCAACTTCTCGACGAAGCGGTGAGCCCGGCGCTGATGGCCAAACGTCCGCCCGGCTGATCGCGCGATGGCCTACGTCCCCCAGATCAGGATCATGATCAGCAGCACCCGTGCTGACCTGATGCGCTACCGCGACGAGGCGTCCAGGGTCATCGAGCGGGTGGCTGCCGACTCCGAGAAGAAAGTCCAGCTTGTCCAGATCTCCATGGAAAAAGAGGTGCAGATCGGCGAGCGCGAATTCGCGGTAGCTGTAAGCAAGCGCTGGGTGGAGGAGTCGGATTGGATCCTGCTCGTCGTGGGCTGGAACTACGGCACGGTCTCGACCGAGCCGGACGCGAAGGGCCTGAGCGTCACCGAATGGGAATATCGCCGCGCCGTGGAGCTCGGCAAGAAGACGTTCGTCTTCGTCGCCGGCGAGCCCAAGACCGAAAACGAGTATTGTTTCGCGGACGGGGAAGAGGATCTGCGCTGCTGGAGCGACAGGCAGGATCCGGCGACGCGCGACAAGCTCAACGCCTTCAAGGGTGCGCTGGCATCGACGCATCTGGAGTATTTCAAGAGCCTCAAACACTTTTCCGAGCGGCTGGAGAAGACGCTCCGGGCGGCGATCCCGGGCCAGGCCTCGCTCCTCGCGGATCTCCTGCTGGCGGTGCGACCGTGGATCCAGCAGTTCATCGACAGAGTCAAGCGCATCGCCACCTGCAAACGGATCCACGATCACTTGCACGAGCTCCGGCAGAACGTCATCCGTCCGATTCTGGAATCCGCATTGGTTCAATGGCGGGGAGACGGCGAGCTCAAGCTCCCCGTCGCGGCGCTGATCGCCCACAAGATCGGCTTTGCGGAAGGGCTGATCCGCGACATCGCGACCGAAAGGCAGTTCCTGGACGTCAAGGCGGACCTTCTCGCGGCGCTGGCGCGCGTCGAGGGGATGAGTCCGCAATTCGATCTGCAGAATCAGCCGCCTCAATTGGACGAGTTCGCCAGAAGGGTCGGTCGATTCGCCGCGGCAATCCAGACGGCGTTTACGCTGAGCGACGCCGCAATGCTCAAGGACTCCGACGTGCTCGATGAGCTGCACGGCTCGCTCCTCGAGAACCTCGGGAAGGCGAGGGAACGGCGCAGACTCAGTCCCGCGGAAGAGGAGAAGCTCAACGACGGACTGCAGAAGGTCGAAGCCAACAAGAAGCGTCTGAAGGGAGCACTCGACGTGCATCACGACTGGCAGTACCAGCACGACAAGCTCGAGATGCTCAACGGATTCCGCAGAAGCGAGGACTTCGGCGATCAGTTGGAGAACTACCTGGATAACGACTGCCCGCAGTTGAAATCGATGATCGCGACCGAGACCGCGACGCAGGCGCAGGACGATGCCGATCCGATCCTTGCAGGCAAGGTCGCGTTGCTCGAAAGGAACATTGCAGAGGTCACGCAAACGCGCGGGTTGCCGGCGTTCGACAACATGCGCAAGACTTTCGACGACGTCTTCTACCAGATCGACAAGCGCACCCTCGGCACCGTCGACGCGTCGGAGCAGCGGGTTCGCAGCTTCGAGTCGAGGCTTGAGGAAATGGCGCAGCAGCAGTCCGAAGCGGCCTGACCCGGGCCGAAACCTTGAGCGGCCACTTGCCATGAGCCTCAAGTCCTTGCACGAGTTTTCCGACGACTCCAATGCGTTCGAGCGGCGCGTCGACGTGCTGCGTTCCGGCAAGGCAAGCGAGGCGGAAACCGAGCAGACGATCGATGAGTTGCTGGCATGGCTTCGCACGTGCATTGCCCATGGACGCTACCTTTCCGCGCTGTCGCCGGAGCGCGAGGCGCTGCAGGCTCTCGTCGATTATTGGACGACGCGGCTGTTGCGGCTGGGCCGGGCGGTGCCGGACGACATCGAGCGTCTCGCCGACTTCGATCCGGCAGCGGGCATTCCTCTCGCGGCCGAATGTCCGTACCCGGGCCTCGACCCCTATACCGACAAGCAGCGCGGGAGCTTCTTCGGGCGGGAGGCGCTCGTCGCGAGCTACATCGCTCACCTCGAAGACCCGGCGAAGCGGATCCTCCTGATCATCGGCGCATCGGGATCGGGCAAGTCTTCGCTCGTCCTTGCGGGCGTGGTCCCGAAGCTCAGGGAGAGCCACCGCGACGATTGGCTTTTCGCGCCGCGCCTCACCCCGGGCGACCATCCCCTCGCATCGTTGGCGGCCGCGGTGGCGCGGGCCGTCGACGACGCGATGCCGGCATTGGAGATCGAGCGGAGACTCCGCGCCATGCCTTCCGCGGCGCCGGCCGAATTCGCGGGGCTCTGCAACGGCAAGCCGCTCCTGTTGCTGGTCGACCAGTTCGAGGAATTGTTTACGCTCTGTCGCGATCCCGATGAACAGAAGGCGTTCGGCGCAGCGCTCTGCGCGCTTTCGGATCCTCACGTCGCCGTGGACTCCTTTGTGTGCCGCATCCTGCTTACGCTGCGCACCGACCATCTGGCGCGCTTCGAAAGCAGCGAAATCCTGAAGCCGCTGCACGTGCGTTTGCTCGGACAGGGCAACGATCGGTACCTCTCCGCCATCGGCTTTCTCGAGATCAAGCGCGCCATTGCGGAGCCGGCGAAGCAGGTGGGGCTTCGCTTCTGTCCAACTGTGCTCATCGACCAGCTCGCGAGCCAGACCGCGGGGCTCGCCAACGGTTTGCCGCTGCTGCAGTTCGCGCTGCGTCGGCTGTGGGACACGCGTCCGCGCAATGCCGACAACGAACCGCTGGATCTGATCACCGAAGCGCAGGTCAACGCGCTGCCGGATGTGCAGCGTGCGCTCGGGAGGGTGGCCGACGGCATCTTCAAGCAGTTCACGCCGCCGCAACGGCAGGTCTGCGAGCGACTGCTCCAGGAGCTGGTCGTCCTCGACGAGAACTTCGAGGAGCCGCTGCGTCGGCGCCGGAACGAGGCCGAACTGATCGGCGTGCTGCAGACCCGTCTTCCCGTCGACCGAAGCGACGTTGCCACCGTCATCGAGGAGTTCGCGAACGCCGGTTTGCTGCGCCGCTTCGGCGAGGGCTCGCAGCGCCAGATCGAAGTGGCGCACGAAGCGCTCCTGCGCCACTGGGAGCACATCAATCTGCTGGTCACGGGCGAACGGGTCAAGGAGCAGCTGCACGTCGTCAAGCAGGTCGGCCGCGAGGCCGCCGAGTGGGTGAACCGCGGCAAGGCTGTGAGCTACCTCAATCTGCGCGGCGAACGGCTCGAGCGGGCGCTGGAGTATGCCAGGGATGGCTGGCTCGCCGAGGCCGAGTCGACGCAGTACGTTCAAGCATGCGAGGCGCGGCAGAAAGCCGAAGAGGTCAAGGAAAGGCTGGCGGAGGAAGCGAAGCAGCGCGCGGAAGAAGCCGAAAAGGCCGCGAAAAAGGCGGCGCTCGAAAAGGCCGAGGCGGAAAAACGGGAAGCGGAAGCCCGGGAGCGGGAAGCGAAGGTCATCGCCAAGAAGAAGACCGCTCAATTGTGGCTCGGGATCGCATTCGGGATCCTCGTGGTGGGCGGAATGCTCGCCCTGAACAAGATTACCGACCAGCGCCGGAATCTCGAGTCCAACCTCAATGCGTTCAGCACACTTGCGGCCAGCCTGCCGCCGTGGGAGGGGTTGGACGTCGCGTATTCGCTGGCGCAGCGAGGCGACCCGAGCTCTCGCTTCCCTCTCGCCCACGCGCTTGAGCGCATGGACGATACGTGGCTTTTGAGCGAACAGCGCAATGTCGGCTTGGTCCCCAACCAGGACGGAAGCGCACTCGTGCAGCTCGACCGCACGCGCGGGAGCGAAGGTCTCCGCATCTATCTCATTGCCAGCGGCACGCCTGGCAGTATCGTCGCTACGATCCCCCTGGGCCATCGGATCGACCTGCTCGCCGACTACGAGGTCGGACCGCCGATCGATGGCGACAACGGCGATCGCCTGGCCGTGCTCGTGTTCCGCGATGCATCCGACACCGATTACACGGTCGAGGCTCACCACCTCCGGCTGGGTGGGGCGGCGCGGCCGCAGGCCGACTCCTCTGCGTCATCCACCTTGGACAAGGCGCGAGCGCTCGCCGGCATCGGTTTCGATGCGCAGGGGAAAGAGGCCGTATTCGGTGCCGTCGACCGGACCCGCAAGAGCGTGCTCTATCGAATGCGGCTCGATCCCTCCGGCAAACCGGAGATGGTCCAGCTCGACGATCCGGCCGGCCCCGGCGCCTTCCCGGTCCATGCGGTCGCGTTCGGAGCGAGTGCCGCGAGCACCGAAGCCGCGCTCATTACCGGCCGCGCCGATGGTTCGGTCTATTGCGGGTCGAGAAAGCTCGAACCGAAGGGTGCGCCGGCCACTCCCGTGTCGGGACCGGTGCGCCAAATCGTTGGCCTCGCGGATTCCGACGCCTTCGCGATGATCGATTCGACGGGTGCGCTCTACGGGTGGAGCTGCGCCGACGGCGAACCCAGGAAATTCCAGGCCGACGGCAACGTCTCCGGAGTCACGCTGACATGGATGCCGGAGGATCAGGGGAAACTGCCGTTGCTTGGCTACCTCGACGACAATCAACCTCGCTGTTTTGCGCTGAAGGAAAAGCGGTGGTCCTATCGCCGCTGCAATCTCGCCCACCGAGTGAGCGCAAGCATTCCGCTGTCGGACGGCAGAAACCTTACCGTAGAGCTGAGCCACGTCGCGGCGGTGGCGCTCTATCCAAGTGAAATACCGGCCCGCCAGTTTCTCAAGTACCAGGCTCGACGTGCGGGATCGACTGTCGTGCGCTGGGAGTCCCCCACCAGCGCGGCGGACCAGTTCAGGAAGAGCTATGCGCTTCGCAGCAAGTCGGGTGCCGACCTTCCAGCGGGCAAGGATCTGCCGTGGCAGCGGAAAAGCAACGAGTGGGTGGCCGACGCGAGGAACGCGTTGGTGATCTTCGCTGCGCTTTCCCGCGACGGCACGCGGCTTGCCTGGATGGAGCAGCTACGGCCCGACGAAACAGACATTGTCGCGCGCACGTGGGACATCGGTGGCGCGAAGCCGCCGCAGTTATCGAAGCAGCCCGGACAAGTGGTCAGCGTCGCGATCACCAACGAGGGCATGCTCGCTCATGCCCAGGTGCTCGCCGGACAGCCTGTGGAGCTCCATCTCGATGGTTCCCGCATCGATGTCCTGGACGTGAACGACCAGACGGCCTGTCTTGCCTTCTCGCCGGACGGAAATTGGCTGGTCGCTGGCGGGGCCCCGGGTGGCGCAGTGCGCGCGTACCGGATTAAGCGGCCCACGGCCGGCATCGTGACGGCTGCGCCGTCGAGCCCGTGGGAGAAGCCTTTCGACGAGACGAACGATCAACGTCCAAGACCGATAGCGGCGTGCGACGTCAGCAACGAAGGCGCCGTGGTCGTCGGGACCGACGAAGGGCAGGTCAAGTTTCGCCGCCCTGGCGGGACATGGCTCGACCTGACCGAGCGCGCGACTTTTCGGCTTGCCGCGGCGGTGCAGGACCTCGCCATCGATCGCACGGGGCAACATGTCCTGGCGCTCGCCGCATGGCAACTCACCGACTGCAGCCGGCCCGGTCTGCCGGGGCAGGCGCTGCGGGTGTGGGATGTGACGCCGCGCAATCAGAACTGGAGCATTCCGATCTCGACCGTGTGCCTTCCCAATCAAGTGGTGGTCGGTGTCGGCGAACTGACGACCGACGCGCGCGGAGAACCGGGCGTGATGCTGGTCACCGCGCGAGGCACTCGATGGCACGCCTGTCCGGGTTGCGCCCGCTCCGACGAAACCCCCGAGGGGATGCTCGCCCGACTGAAGGAGAGCGCCCGGAAGGCGGGGGCGCAACCTCTGGGCGACGACGCGTTGACGAATCGCTATGGGCTCGAATTCTGAGCGTCGCGCGAATCGGATTGCGCCGTCGCCCTGATTTGCGTTGCATCGTCAGCGCAGGGTCGTGCAGTAGGTCGCCGGACATTCGAAACCGCCGCCTTCGGCGCTCGAAAGCCCTCGACACTTCTCGCGCGCGTCGGGATGCGTGGCCGCGGCTTCTTGCGACAGCCGGCACGAACCATCCTTCCCGAACTCTATCGCCGAGCGCGGTACGAAGGGGGGCGGCGTTGGCGCACGGGTCTTGGCCCCGTCTTTTTTTTGCGCGGAGGAATCAGGGGGCGCCATTGGCGATTCGGCGGAGCGTGCACATGACACGCCCGCCAACCCGATGGAGCGTGAACCGATCTTCCTTGCCGCGGCTTTCATGGCAGCATCCTCCGACTCTGCCTTGACGCTGGTCTTCTCGATTCGGGCATCCTTTGTCGTCACGAGGCATCGATAGGTGCCCGCACCTTTCTGCGTGCTCGCGGCGACGGGCATGGACTGCGCGAGGACGTCTCGAGGACTCGCCGACAACCCAAGCATCGCCGTCGCAAGAAACGGCAGCAGCGCTCTAGTGATTCTGCGCGTCGCCATCATGACCTCCGCTTCAGTGGGGCGCCGTCGAATGCTGCGGCTCCCAAGATGAGCCCAAGGTGCTCATAAGACCACCACGGTATCTCGAGGTAATCCACATGTAGCCTGCAACTTGCCAAGAATCGTCCCTGCATGCGAGGTTGTCAACGGCCGAGGGTGGGGGTGGTTCCCTCGTTCTCGATCCGGGCCGAGGTTCGGTACTTGAGTCGGGTTGCCGTCGAAGCCGACGACCACCGGACACGCGACTTCATACTCGTCGCCAACGCCATTCCGGCAAGGAGTACGAGTGCGCACCGCGCACGAAGCCGCGTCACCGCACACGGCCCTCGTTGACAGCCATGTCCGGAGGGCGGCCCGAGCGCCGGATGAGCGTTCGCTGCCCGCGGGATTGTGTTCTACAATCGGCCGGCCTTTCTGCACGACCCGTGCCCGTTGACGCCTGTGTCGCTGCACTGGAAGTCGGCGTGGGGGAGATTCGCCGCGGTACGATCGTATCGCCGTCTCGCCAACGGTTGCAGGACTCGTCAACGGAAGCGTCCATCACAAAGGG
>CAWBUD010000002.1:0-4327592 GCA_963791945.1 uncultured beta proteobacterium
GTCGCGTTTCACCGAGTTACGCAGCTTTCTCGAATTGCGACTGCAGAAGCTCGAGTCGGACGTGATGGAAGCCCAGACTCGCACGGGAACTCGACTCGATCAGCTCGGCAGCGACTTGCGTTCCGCGGTCCAGGGTGCCGCAAACACGCTTGCGGTGTATATCGGCGAACTCGAGGACTGCATGGAGAAGCGAATGGGCGGCGGAGGACCGAAGCCCGCTACTTGAGTTGGCGTGCGCTCCAGATTTTCTGCAATGTTGTCAGGCAGCGTATGAAGCCTCGGTGCGAAGAGCACGTCCAATCGTGACGGGTCGCTAGGCTCGCAGTATGGGATGCCGACCGCTTCCACCTCGTGATCGACACCATCGACCACCAGCCGCAGACTTCGCGACAACGGCATCTACCTGAAGCAGCAGCTCAAGGACAGGCTCATCGAAGACAGGCAGTACATTGACAAGTACGACCAAGACATGCCGGAAATTCGGAACTGAAAGTGGAGTCCGGGTGAAACGCAAAAAGGGTGATCGCTGGTCGAAGAAGACGCATGTACCCGAACCAGACTGACGGTGGATCAGCGGAAGAAACATGGAAAACAAGGCCAGCTGATCGAACCTCGGCGTGGTTGTCTCGGTGCGTGGCAGCGTCGTGGATATAGGTTCGATGAGCATTTGCCGCCCATCTATTCGTTGCTGCGCGCCGGGACGGAAAATCAGATCGTCATCGAAGTACTGGCGCAGCTCGATGCGCATCGCGTGCGCGGGATTGCGCTGACCCCCACGCAAGGCCTTGCGCGCGGCATGGCGGTGGAGGATACCGGCGGACCGTTGCAGGCGCCGGTCGGCAAGGACATTCTCTCGCGCATGTTCGACGTTTTCGGAAACGCCATCGACCGGCGGCCGGCGCCGTCAAATGTCCAATGGCGCTCCGTCCATCAGGCTCCGCCGTCCTTGGCGCGGCGTTCCACGAAATCCGAGATCTTCGAGACGGGCATCAAGGTCATCGATGTGCTGATGCCGCTGGAGCGCGGCGGCAAAGCGGGCCTGTTCGGCGGGGCGGGCGTGGGCAAGACGGTGTTGCTCACCGAAATGATTCACAACATGGTCGGGCAGCACGAAGGCGTGAGCATATTTTGCGGCATCGGCGAGCGCTGCCGCGAAGGGGAGGAGCTCTACCGCGACATGAACGCGGCGGGCGTACTGCGTAACATGGTGATGGTGTTCGGCCAGATGAACGAACCCCCTGGCGCCCGTTTCCGCGTCGGCCATGCGGCGCTGACGATGGCCGAGTATTTTCGCGACGACGAGCATCGCGATGTGCTGCTGCTGGTCGACAATATTTTTCGCTTTATCCAGGCCGGCATGGAGGTGTCCGGCTTGATGGGGCAGATGCCGTCGCGCCTGGGCTATCAGCCGACCATGGGCACCGAGCTCGCGCAATTGGAAGAGCGCATCGCCAATACCGACACCGGCGCCATTACCTCGATCCAGGCGGTGTATGTGCCGGCGGACGATTTCACCGATCCGGCGGCGGTGCACACCTTCTCGCATCTTTCCGCGTCCATCGTGCTGTCGCGCAAGCGGGCGAGCGAGGGGCTTTACCCGGCCATCGACCCGCTGCAATCGAGCTCCAAAATGGCCACGCCGGGCATCGTCGGCGAACGGCATTACGGCTTGGCGCAGGAAATCCGGCGGACATTCGCGCAATACGCGGAACTCAAGGACATCATTGCCATGCTCGGCCTGGAGCAGCTTTCGCCGGAGGACCGCAATGTGGTCGCCCGCGCCCGCCGGCTGGAGCGTTTTCTCACCCAGCCGTTTTTCACGACCGAGCAGTTTACCGGCCTCAAAGGCAAGCTCGTCAGCCTCGAGGACGCGCTGGACGGCTGCGAGCGCATCCTGCGCGACGAGTTCAAGGACGTTCCGGAGAGCGCGCTTTACATGATCGGGGCGATTGGCGAAGCGAAGGCGAAGGCCAAACCCGAGCCGAAACCTCGAGCGGAAGTGGAACATGCAGCCAGCACGCATGAATCTTAGGATTCTCCTGCCCTTCAAGATCTTCGCCGAGAAGACCGGGGTAGTGCGCATCGTCGCGGGGACTCGCGAAGGATCGTTCGGGCTCTTGCCCCACCGGCTCGATTGCGTGGCGGCGCTCGCGCCGGGGATACTGGTCTTCGAGACCGAAGCGGAAGGCGAGGTTTTCATGGCGGTCGACGAAGGCGTCCTGGTCAAGACCGGCGCCGACGTGCTGGTCTCCGTGCGCAACGCGATCGGGGGAATGGATCTCGGCAAGCTGCGCGAGGCGGTAGAGCGGGAATTCCTGAATCTGGACGAGCAGGAGAAGAGCCTGCGTTCGGTGCTGGCGAAACTGGAGAGCGGACTCATCCGGCGCTTCGCGGAGTTTCATCGTGAGTGAAGGGCCGGAAGCGAAATCCAAGGCGGGCGGGACGCAATTCAGCCATCAGGTGGGCGAGAAGGCGGCGCGCAAGCTCAAGGCGCAACGTCATGTCACGCAGACCGTCTGGTCCGGCCTGGGCATGATGGGACTGGTCGGCTGGTCGGTGGCGGTGCCGACGCTGCTCGGCGCGGCGCTCGGACTCTGGCTGGACAAGCGCTATCCGGGGGGGCATTCCTGGACGCTCATGCTGCTGGCCATCGGCTTGGGCCTCGGCTGCTTCAATGCGTGGCATTGGGTGGCCAAGGAAGGCAGGGAAATACGCGAGCAGGAGGAGAATGACGATGAATGAGCCGTTGAGCCTGGCGTCCGCTTTGGTAGCGGGCGTCTTGCTCGGAACGTTTTTCTTCGTCGGTCTCTGGTGGACGGTCCGTCGGGGCGTGTCGTCCGAACGGGTGGCGCTCTGGTTTCTCGGCAGCATGCTGCTGCGGACGTGCATTGTTCTGGCGGGGTTCTATTTTGTCCTGGGAGGCGATTGGAAGAGGCTGCTGGCGGGCCTCACCGGGTTCATCATCGCGCGCGTCGTCGTGACGCGGCTCGCCCGGGTAGCGAAACAGCCGAGCCCATTGGCACGGAGGGCCGGTCATGCGCCTTAGCCCCGACGACATCATCTTCTGGCAATACGGATTTCTCAAGCTCAACGCCACGATCGCTTTCACGTGGGGACTGATGCTCGTGCTGGCGGTCGGATCGAGACTCGTCACGCGCAAGCTGTCCACGGGCCTGCAACGCTCCCGCTGGCAGAACCTGCTGGAAATCGTCGTCACCGCCATCAACAAGCAGATCGGGGAGGTCGGCCTGCGGCGGCCGGAGAAGTATCTTGGCTTTCTGGGTACGTTGTTCCTGTTCGTCGCGACGGCGAGCCTCTTCACCATCGTTCCCGGCTATGAGCCGCCGACCGGTTCGCTCTCGACGACCGCGGCGCTGGCGATCTGTGTGTTCGTGGCCGTGCCGCTGTTCGGCATCGAGGATCGCGGGCTGGGCGGATATCTCAGGGCCTACTTGAAGCCGACGTTCATCATGCTGCCGTTCAACATCATCAGCGAGCTCTCCCGCACACTGGCCCTGGCCGTGCGCCTGTTCGGCAACATGATGAGCGGGACGATGATTCTCGCCATCCTGCTGACCATCACGCCCTTCGTCTTCCCGATCGCCATGAGTGCGCTCGGATTGCTGACCGGCATGGTGCAGGCTTACATCTTCAGTATCCTCGCCACGGTCTACATCGCGGCCGCCACGCAGGTCCGCGAGCCGGAACCGAGGCCCGAGGGCTGAAACAACCACGCCAACCACGCAAGGACGCACCATGGACAGCATGACGCTCATCGCACTCGCTTCAATCGTCACCGCCGGCCTGACGATCGCCCTGGGGAGCATCGGACCTGCGCTCGGCGAAGGGCGTGCGGTCGCCACGGCCCTGAGCTCGCTCGCGCAGCAGCCCGATGCCGCGACGACGATCACGCGCACCCTGTTCGTGGGCCTGGCAATGATCGAGTCCATTGCGATCTACTGTTTCGTGGTCTCGATGATTCTCATTTTCGCCAACCCGTTCTGGAACCACGTCATCGCCCAAGCGGCGGCAAAGTGAGTCATGCTGATCGACTGGTTCACCGTCCTTGCGCAAGTCGTCAACTTCCTCATTCTTGTGTGGTTGTTGAAGCGCTTCCTCTACCGGCCGATTCTCAACGCCATCGACGCGCGGGAGAAGCGGATCGCCGCAGAGCTCGCGGACGCCGACGCGAAAAAGGTCGAAGCCAAAAAGGAGCGCGACGAGTTCCAGCACAAGAACGAGGAGTTCGACCAGCAGCGCGCCGCGCTCCTGAGCAAGGCGACGGACGAGGCGAAAGCCGAACGTCAACGGCTCCTCGACGAAGCGCGGAAGGCGGCCGATGCCTTGAGTGCCAAGCGACAGGAAACGCTGAGAAACGAAGCCCGTAACCTGAATCAGGCGATCAGTCGGCGGGCCCGACAGGAAATCTTTGCCATCGCGCGAAAGGCACTGACGGATCTCGCCACGACGAGTCTGGAAGAACGTCTGGGCGAGGTGTTCACTCGCCGCTTGCGCGAGATGGACGGCAAGGCGAAAGAAAGCCTCGGCGAGAGCCTCAAGGCAGCGTCCGCCCCCGCGCTCGTGCGCAGCGCGTTTGACCTGCCTGCGGAGCAACGCGCGGCGATACAAAATGCGCTCAACGAAACCTTCTCGGCTGAAATCCGCGTCCGGTTCGAGACCGCGCCGGACCTGGTCAGCGGGATCGAACTCACTACGAATGGAAAGAAGGTGGCGTGGAGCATCGCGGATTACCTCGCGTCGCTGGAAAGGGGCGTCGACGAACTTCTGAAAGAGAAGGACAAACCGGAAGCCAAGCCCGAGCCAGAAGCCAAAGCCGAGCCCAAGCCTGAAGAACTTAGGCCCGAAAGAAAGCGCCAATGAACATGGAACCCGATAGCCTGCAGCGCGTGTTTGACAGCGCATTCGCGGGAATGCGCCAGGCGCGGGAGGCCTTTGCGCCGCAACTCGCGCCACGGGAAGTAGGCACGATCACCAGCATCGCGACAGGCATCGCAAAGGTCTCCGGCCTCCCCGGCGTGGGTTTCGAGGAGGTGCTGAAGTTTCCCGGCGATTTGTATGGCATCGCATTCAACGTCGATGAAGACGAAATCGGCGTCGTTCTGCTGGGCGACTACTGGCAGTTGCATGCGGGCGATGAAGTCGAACGCAGGGGCCACGTGATGGACGTGCCGGTGGGAGACGGATTGATCGGACGCATCGTCAATCCATTGGGCCGGCCTCTGGACGGCAATGGTGCGGTGTCTTCCAGCGCGCGCCTGCCCATCGAACGCACGGCCCCGCACATCATGGATCGCGCGCCCGTCACCGTACCGCTGCAGACCGGCCTCAAGGTCATCGATGCGCTCATCCCCATCGGGCGCGGCCAGCGCGAGCTGATCGTCGGCGACCGGCAGACGGGCAAGACGGCGATCGCGCTCGATACGATTCTCAATCAACGCGACCAGAATGTGTTGTGCGTCTATTGCGCCATCGGCCAGCGCGCGTCCGGCGTGGCCAAGGTGGTTGCCGCCCTGCGCGAAAAAGGCGCGATGGATTACACCATCGTGGTCGTGACCGAAGGCAACGATCCGCCGGGCCTCGCCTACATCGCGCCATACGCCGCGACCAGCATCGCGGAGCATTTCATGGAGCAGGGCCGCGACGTGCTGGTCGTGTACGACGACCTCACGCATCATGCGCGCGCCTATCGCGAGCTGTCCCTGCTGCTGCGCCGCCCGCCCGGACGGGAAGCCTTTCCCGGCGACATCTTTTACATCCATGCGCGGCTGCTCGAGCGCGCGACGCACCTGCGGCCGGAACTCGGCGGCGGATCGCTGACCGCGCTGCCGATCATCGAAACCGAAGCGCAGGACATTTCCGCCTACATTCCGACCAACTTGATTTCCATCACGGACGGGCAGATCTACCTCTCGCCGTCGCTCTTCGAGTTGGGCGTGCTGCCCGCGGTCGATGTCGGCAAATCCGTGTCGCGCGTCGGCGGCAAGGCGCAGCGGGCGGCCTACCGTGCGGTCGCGGGCGACCTCAAGCTCTCCTATGCGCAGTTCGAGGAACTCGAGACCTTCGCCCGCTTCGGCGCCCGCCTGGATGAAAATACGCGCAAGATTATCGAGCATGGGCGCCGAATCCGTGCCTGCCTCAAGCAACCGGAATTCGCGCCGGTGTCGGTGGCCGCGCAAGTCGCCGTGCTGGTGGGGTTGACCGCGGAATTCTTCGACGGCATTGCGCTTGATCGGATGACGGATGCCGAACGCGCTCTGCGCGAGGCGGCGGCGGACATTCCGGCCGAGGTTCGCGCGCGATTCGATACCGCCGAGAAATTGAGCGACGAAGATCGGGCGACGATCATCCGGGTCGCCCGCGATGCGCTCGCGCGCTTTCAGCCGCAGCAGCAACCCGGGGAAAAGCGGTGAGCGATACCGCCGCGAGCCTGCGCCGCAAGATCGCCAGCGCCGGAGAACTCGAATCCGTGGTGCGCACGATGAAGGCCATGGCCGCTTCGAGCATCGGGCAATACGAGAGCGCGGTGCACTCCCTGGATGATTATTATCGGACGGTGCAACTGGGCTTGGCCGCGAGCTTCCGGCGGAGTGAGCGGCCCGGCGCGACGACGCGAGCGCAGCGCGAGGACACGGGGGCGATTGGCGCGGTCGTGTTCGGCTCCGACCAGGGACTGGTGGGCCAATTCAATGATGTGATGGTGGAGTTTGTCGTGAAGGTGCTGGGAAGTCTTCCGGGCAGGAAGACTGTCTGGGCGGTCGGCGAGCGCATTCAGTCGCGCCTCGCGGACACCGGACCTGGTGCCGGAGGAACGCTTCATCCTGCCGAATTCCATCGGCGCGATTGCGCCGCTGGTCGGGCGGATCCTGATCGAGATGGAGACGCATCGCGAAAGGGGCGGCATCGCGCAGGTCTACCTTTTCCATAACCGCCCCGAGTCCGGGGCGATTTATGCACCCGTGAGCCAGCGGCTGCTGCCGCTGGACGATGCGTGGCGACGCGACCTGGCCGCGATCCGGTGGCCGACCGGAAATCTGCCCGAGGTCATGAACGGTGGGGAGCATACGCTGCTGGCGTTCGTACGCGAATATCTCTTTGTCTCGCTGTTCAGGGCATGCGCCGAATCCCTGGCAAGCGAAAACGCCAGCCGCCTGGCTGCGATGCAACGCGCGGAAAAAAATATCGATGAGCTGCTGGAGGACCTGAGACGGACGTTTTACCGCCTGCGCCAGAGCGGTATCGACGAGGAATTGTTCGACGTCGTCTCCGGCTTCGAGGCGCTGGCAGGACCTGGGCGACGACAATGAATGAGACTCCACAGGTACTCCAAAGACTCATCGATCTGGGGCGATCACTGGAGCCGGTTAGCGTGGAGATTCGCGACCGTATCTGCGATCAATCCGCTTGGCTTGGCATTCGGCTGGAGCCGGAATCCAACCGTGCAGGCGGACCGCGAATTAGCACAGGCGATAGTTCTGTCTCAGTGTGGGTGATACCGACTGACGAGGAGTCGATGGTCGCCCGGCATACTTTCACGCTGACCAATCAATAGCAGAGATCGCTTTATCGAACTTAATCGGAGGCGAGTCATGACTACCCCGCCCCATGTCACCCACCACCCTCGTCAGGAGCATAGCCTACCGTGGTTCTGGCCCTTCGCCGCCGCAATCGAACTCGGTGAGGAAGGTATGACGCTGTTTCAAGATAACCTGCGCTACGTGGCGGAAGCTGAAGAAATCGCTGCACCACCCAAGCCGGAGTGGGCAACATCGAACCACGTCCTAATGGATCTCGATACCATGCGTCTGCGCGATTTCTCGCGAGCTGGCCCTGGCGTCAATGAACTACCCATACTGATTGACGCTCCCTATGCGGGTCACAGCTCGACCATCGCCGATTACGACAAGGGCCAGAGCCTGGTCGAGACGCTGCTGGATTGCGGCCTGGAACGGGTCCTCGTCACCGATTGGAAAAGCGCGACCGAGGCAATGAAGGACTTCGACATCGATATCTATCTAGCCGATCTCAATGTCGCGGTCGACAGCCTTGGTGGAAGAGTTCACTTGATCGGCCTGTGCCAGGGCGGCTGGCTGTCGGCGATGTTTGCGGCCCGATTTCCAGGCAAAGTGGCGACACTGGTGCTGGCCGGCTCACCGATCGACACCGCTGCCGGCAATGGAGCGATCAAGAAGATGGCGCACCAGCTCCCACTGAGTTTCTACGAGGAGATGGTCGCCGCAGGTGGGGGACGAATGCTCGGGAAATTCATGCTCGCGGGCTGGAAGAACATGCATCCGGGCGAGCAATACCTCGAGAAGTACATCGATCTATACCAGCATATCGAGGATAAGTCCTACATCAAGCGCACCGAACGCTTCGAGCGCTGGTACGAAAATCCGATCGACTTACCCGGGCGCTGGTATCTTCAGGCCATCGACGAGCTGTTCAAGGAAAACCGGCTGGCGAAAGGCACCTTCGTCGCGCTAGGGCAGACCATTTCGCTCAGAGACATCAAGGTTCCGCTGTACCTGCTCGCCGGCGAGTCCGACGACATCACGACCAAGGAACAGGTCTTCAACGCAGAGGAACTCGTCGGAACCCCCGAACACGAGATCGTGAAGAAGCTCGTACCAGGCGGTCATATTGGGCTTTTCATGGGCTCGCATACGCTGCAGCACGTCTGGCCCGAAATCGGTGCGTGGATCAAGCAGCACCAACCTAAGGCGAGATGAGTCGACTCCTACCATAGAGCACGGCTGACAGAACCATGATCAGTTCGAGCATCCACGCCGAGATTCCCCAGAATTTTCCGGAGGAAGTCGAGGATCGGGTGCCCCTTCTGCTCGGCCACTTCGTTGTAACCATGTTCTTTCCGGCGGAGAGCCACCTCAGCTTGCGTGAGCCCAGTGTTGGCGTTGACATGGAGCGCCGCGAGCGTGTCGGGAATCGACGCGGAGGCGATGTCAGGGGGTTTGGCGTTGGCTGGCTTCGAGGGCGCCGCTCCGACAACGGATTTGTTGGGGGTCGTTCGCGTAGGGAACATGCTCTCTACCGTCTGCCCGGTTTACACCGATTTGCCTTGGCCGTATCCCATGGCGGGCGAGCTCAGCGTGGTCGCAATGCCCTGCGCGCCAGAGGCGACGAAGCCGATAATATCGCGACGCCGAATTAATCCTTTGCCCTGAATGAAGTGCGTCAAGTTATGAAGCTTCGCCATAGGGTTCATTCCGATCGGTGGTCACGAACCCATTGACAAGGCCGGTCATATCGAGATATCTTTGAGATATCTAGCCTCGACGCGAGATTCAAGATGACGACCCGCAGCGCTAAACTTCAGATCGCCTTTCGCTACCGCACGGTTGATAGCCCGTCCGGGATTACGCGCAAGACGGCGAAGCGCTTGGCCGAGCATCTGGGTGTCGACGAAACGCAAGCCATTCACCTTGCTCTGCACGAACTCGCTGCCAAGGTTCTGCCCCAATACGAGCGCGACGTGGGCCCCTTGTCAGCGGCGCAAATGCGGCAGATCAAGAAGCGAGTGCCGCAGGGGACCAGGCACTCGGTCCGATCGAGCCTGGTCGAGATGAAATCGTTGCCTAAATGACGCAATGGTGGGCCGAGCCTACGGCCGGCGACATCGTCTGGTGCCATTTCCCGGACAATATTAGCCCCCACCCAAAACCGCGCCCCGCCCTCATCCTGGTCGTCTTCGATGATGAAGCACCCCGATTCGAGGTCCGAGTCGCTTATGGTACGAGCCAGCGCACGACAACGTTGCATCGGGGCGAGTTTTCGATCCTGCGCAGTCGAAATCCGGCCGCTTACCAAGCAGCAGGCCTCAGTTACGACACCAAATTCGATCTGAAACAAACAATCGATCTGCCTTACACAACGGAGTGGTTCTCGGTGCCGCCGGCGGCGCCGCACGGACAATCACCCAAGCTGGGAACGCTGCATCCCTCCTTGGTACGCGCGCTGGAAGCTGCATACCGCGCCGCTGTAAATTAAGCGAGCGGCCGTTGTATCGTTGAGGTTTGAAGAGGCCGTCTACGTGCTCCACAGTTTCCAGAAAGAGACCCGGAAAACGAACCGGGGCGATGTCGAAATCGCTACGAGACGCTATCGGGCAGTGGTTCGAGAAAGGAAGACATCGACATGAGCATTGACACGAAATCGCGCCATCGGACCAAGGCCGGGGGCAACGTATTCCTGGATCTTGGGTTTCCACCCAACACCGTCAGTTCATGACCAGGAACACGGCGAGGAAGATAACAGTGCCGATCAGGACGCCCGCTAGAAAATGACGCGCGAGGAACAAAGCCCGTAGGTTGTTCGTGTTGATCGTTATCGTCCGCGCAGATTCGCGTTGCGATGGCGGTTGCCGAGAAAAGAGCTGCCGAGAGCTCATGTGTGACAGGCCGTTGGGCTGATTCATTGCATAACCCACTGGAAGGCGCATGACGAGAGGCGTCAGCCGAGCAGGGCTGCTGCTGCGATTATGTAAAGCGGCACCGGGAAGCGGGCGTCCGCCAGGGTTTCATCCGTCTGCTCGGCCGGCCGGGCCCTCGCGTACCGACGCCGGCGCGTAATAGCGGCGTGCGTAGTGGAACGCGAATACCGTGTGGATCAGCATCCAGGACAGGAGCAGCGCGGCGATCGACAGCCCGAGGTGCAGCGCCTTCGGCCAGAAATCCAATGACTTCACGTCGCCCATCACGAATCCTATGGCAACGACGCTTGCGCACGCCGCCGTCGTTACGAGCAGCAGGATGATGTGGGCGGTCTGATCGTACGTCCCGGCGCGCCGCCGCGTGAGAGCTGCGTCGGCTTGTGCGATCGTCAGCCAATACAGGGCGAGGTACGTTAGCGATGCCGCATTCCACGTGACAAGCACCCGGTTGGCGACCGGAACAACGGCAGGCCCCATGGCGTAAACGACAATTGCGACCAGAACCACGATCGCAAGCCGACGCGGCGCCGACAAGCGAATTGTCCAGGGCAAGCGTCGCGCATCACTCATCGATCAGACGCGCGCGGATCATGCCTACCGCATGCTCGACCTGCATCGTCTTCATGACGCCTCCACGGGGCCGGTTCGCCTACCAGCCATCACGGTAGATCGATACGCGGTCGCTGTCGTGGCGTTTCGGTCACCGTTTGGTCAATCCTCGGTCGCCGCTTCTTGCCGGTGCGCGCCGTCCGAGTGACACAGCAGGGCGGCAGGTGCAGAATCGCGCAGCGACATCGAAGCAGATGTGCGCGGACCGCAGGACGTTGGCCCGATCTTCGGCCGCGGGCGAATACTCGATCTAGAAAGTCGGATATCCGCGTCAGAGCCCCGTTTTGACGTTTCGCGAGAGAGGCAAGATTGTCTCGACGACGAATTCTGCTCAGCTTTGCCGGGCCCCGGACCGCGATTGCGGTCACGCTGATCTGTTGCCTTACCTGCACGCTGTTCGTGGCCCGCCCGGCCCACGCCCTCGATCCGAACAAACGTCTCACGCAGTACCTGCACACGTCCTGGCGAATACAGGATGGGTCCGCGCCGGCCGGCATGTTCACGGTGGCGCAGACTTCCGACGGCTTCCTTTGGTTCTCGAACTATTCCCCGGCGATCTACAGATTCGACGGAGTCCGGTTTCTTCCCCGGCACTTTCCGTACAAGGGCGGCTCCAGCAACAAAGTATTCAAGGTCTTTGGCGATCGCGCCGGTGGGCTATGGGCGGTAGGCAGCCGCGAGATCGCTTACATCAAAGACGGGGCGGTCGCGTCCGACTTCCAATTGGACGGTTTTTCGTCGTTCCAGAACGTGAGCGAGGATCCTGACGGGTCGCTGTGGGTCGTGCGGGCGGCCGCGAATATCTCGGACTCGGCTCTCTGTCACGTCGTCGATGGCAAGGTCAAGTGCTTCGGAAAGGCAGAGGGAGTACCGATCAGCCCGATCGATTCGATACTGGCCGACGGCAAGGGCGGGTTTTGGCTCGGAGGCCAGACGGCACTCGTGCACTGGCGTGACGGTGCGTCGGAGACATACCCGATCGAGGCGCTGAGATCCAACGTGGGGCAGCACGGGGTCGTGAGCGTGGCCCTTGGTCCGGATGGAACCGTGTGGGTCGGCATGCTCGCGGAAGGGCCGGGCCTGGGACTCGGACAATTGAAGGAAGGAGTCGTCAAACCATTCGTGACGCCCACGTTCGATGGAAGCAAAGTCGAGGTCTTCGCCATGACCTTCGATCGCGACGGCAACCTTTGGGTCGCCAGCCGAGGCAAGGGGCTGTATCGGATTCATGGCGACGTCGTGGATCACTATGGACGTACCGATGGCCTGTCCAGCGATTCGGTGAACCTTCTCTTCGAAGACAGGGAGGGAATCCTGTGGGCCGCGACATCGAATGGAATAGACAGCTTTCGAGATCCACGCGTCACGACCTTCTCGTCGTCGGAAGGCTTGGGGAAAGACGCGGCGGCAGGGGTTCTGGCCAGCAGGGATGGCTCGATCTGGGTTGCCAACGACGGCTCGCTCGACCGCATCGCCAACGGCAGCATCTCATCCCTTCGCACAGGCGCTGGTCTTCCGGGTCATCAAGTCGCTTCCTTGCTCGAAGACCGCGCCGGCAACTTGTGGGTGGGAGTGGATGACTCGCTCTATGTGTTGAAGGACGGGCGCTTCCAACGCATTGCTGGACCTCGATCACAAACCGCTTGGACTGGTGGTGGCAATCACCGAGGACATCGATGGGAACATTTGGGCGGCGTGTGCAGGGAGTCCGCGAAAGCTCGTGCGCATCCGCGATTTCGAGGTGCGCGAAGAATTCCCCACGTCGCAGGTTCCGGCGGCCCGCACCCTCGCACCGGATCCACAGGGAGGCATTTGGATAGCAACCACAACCGGGGACCTTGCGCGATTCCGCAATGGCGCTGTCGAGAAGTTCGCGCTGAACCTAAAGGGCAATCCGTACCTCCGCCGTATTGTCGCCAACGCAGACGGCTCCGTGCTTGCCGCCTCGGAAGAAGGGCTCATCGGATTGCGGCAGGGCAAAGTGCAGCGCATGACGACTGAAAACGGTCTGCCCTGCAGTGCAGTCTTTTCATTCGTCGAGGACAAAGAGAAACGGTGGTGGCTCTATACCGATTGCGGCGTCCTCGAGCTGGCGGACTCCGAGCTGCAGCGATGGTGGTCCGATCCAGGAGCGGTCGTGCAGACCCGCATCTGTATGACCGATTGGACGGTGCTCAACCAAACGCACCATATTTCAACTCGGCGGCGTACTCCCCGGATGGACGCGTGTGGTTTCCGAACGGACAAGTCGTGCAGATGGTGGACCCGTCGAGGTTGTCGCGAAAGGCGCCGCCTGCGCCGACGTACATCGAATCCGTTATCGTCGACCGAAGGGAATTCGCGGCGACCGGGAATCTTGGACTGGCACCGCAACCGCGTGACTTGCAGATCGATTACACCTCCCCGACGTTCACGGTTCCGCAAAAGGTGAAGTTCCGCTACCGGCTCGACCCCTATGACAGTGACTGGCATGACGCGGGCACGCGCCGGCAGGCGTTCTACACTGACTTGCCTCCGGGCAACTACACGTTTCGCGTGATCGCCGCGAATAGCGACGGCGTCTGGAATGAAACCCCCGCCAAGCTGGATTTCTCCATCGCCCCGGCATACTTCCAGACGAACTGGTTTCGGGCTCTCTGCGCTGCCCTCTTCCTGGCAATGTTGTGGATGGCCTACCGGTTGCGTGTCCGGCACTTGCAGCGGCGGTTCGAGACGACGCTGGAGGCGCGCGTCGGGGAGCGCACGAGGATCGCGCGGGAACTGCACGATACGCTGCTGCAGAGCTTCCACGGGTTGATGTATCGGTTCCAGGCGGTCCTCATGCTGCTGCCCGGCGAGCCTGTGAAGGCCCGCCAGGTGCTGGAAGGCGCGGTCGACCAGGCGTCCCAGGCGATCACCGAAGGGCGCGACGCGGTGCAGGGATTGCGTGCGTCGGCAACCGAGATGAACGATCTCGCCGACGCGATCCGCGAGCTTGCGGCCGAAGCTTCGGATGGCGAGGCGGCCAGCGTGCGCATTCATGTCGAAGGCACGCCGCGCAAGCTGCATCCGATCGTGCGCGACGAGGTCTTCCGCATCGCCGACGAGGCGTTGCGCAACGCGATCCGACACGCAAACGCGAAGCAGGTCGAGGTCGAGATCCGCTACGACGTGCGCGAGTTCCGGTTGCGCGTACGCGACGACGGCTCGGGCATCGATCCGGCGGTCCTCGAGGCGGGCGGTCGCGAAGGCCATTTCGGCTTGCGCGGGATGCGCGAGCGAGCGCAGGCCGTAGGCGGCAAGCTGCGGCTGTGGAGTGCGCTCGATACCGGAACCGAGGTCGAGTTGATCATTCCCGGCTCGCGCGCCTACGCGGCGTCGCTTTCGGCGCGGTCCCGTCTGGCCGACAAGCTCTTCGGGCAAACCATTTCGGACGATTGATGAGCGACGAACCTCGCATCCGCATCCTCTGTGTCGACGATCATCCGATGCTGCGGCAGGGTCTCGCCGCGCTGATCGGCAGCGTGCCGGACATGACGCTCGTCGCCGAGGCGACGAACGGGCGCGAGGCGATCCAGCAGTTCCGCACCCACCGTCCCGACGTGACGCTGATGGACCTGCAGATGCCGGAGATGGGCGGGCTCGACGCGATCATCGCGATCCGCAACGAATTTCCCGACGCGCGGATCATCGTGCTCACGACCTATGCCGGCGACACGCAGGCGTTGCGCGCGATACGCTCTGGCGCACGCGGCTACCTGCTGAAGAATGCGCCCCACACGGAAGTGCTCGACACCATTCGCGCCGTTCATGCGGGACGCAAGGCGATGTCGGCCGAAGTTTCGTTCGAGCTTGCCGAACATGCCACCGACGACGCGCTCTCGCCCGCCGAGATCCGTGTGCTGCGCCTCATCGCGCAGGGCGAGGCGAACAAGGAGATTGCGTCACACCTCTCGCTCAGCGAGGAGACGGTGAAGCGGCATGTGAGCACGATCCTGTCGAAGCTCGGCGCCAAGGACCGCACGCATGCGGCGATGATCGGATTCAAGCGGGGCATCATCGACATATAGACGTGCTGCGTCGACCGTTTGTTTCCGGAAGGCATGAAATTGCGCATTCGTGTTTCCGTCTTCGCCTCCGCGGGCATGAACTCCGTGGAAAGGAAGAAAGTGATCCGCGCATACGGGGCTCAGGCTTTCTCGATGGTGCTGAGAAACGCTTCGGGAGCGATGATGGGAAGCCCGACTTTGTCCGGGACATCGAGCAGGTCCTTGTCGCCGGTCACCAGATAGTCCGCTTTGCCCACGATCGCGAGTTGCAGGAACGCGACGTCAAAGGCATCGCGGCAGGGAGGCGTCCTGGGCGGTTTGGCTGGCATCCGCACCGCCGTGCAGTAAGGAAGATAGTCGCCGAGGAGCTCGCGCCGATGCTCCGAGGTCAGCTTGAACTTGGGATACGTAAGCGCGCGCATCAGCTCTTCGATCGCAGGCTTCGACACGAGCGGATGAAAGGCTGTTCGTTGCCATGCCAAACGAAGGGGCGCCAGGCGGCCCTGGCTGAACAGCAGCGCGGAAAGCACCACGTTGGTGTCGAGCACCACCCGTGGCGCCGATCTCATCTCCGAGTCTTGCGGACAGCCCGGCGAGCCCAGGTTACGGCATCGGCGATGTCCTCCTCCCGGAGCTTCAGCTCTGCAAGCTTGGCCCGCAAGGCGTCGGCCCGCTGGATCCGCACGGGCGTGAGGACGATCACCCCCTCTTTGGTCTGAACGTCGAAGTACTCGACTGGACCGATAGCGTTCGTGATGGCCTTGGGTAGGGTCAGCTGATTCTTGGCGGTGACCTTGGCGAGCATATTGGATAACAAGGAAGTAAGGTTTGCTTACTATACCATATCGGGGTGAATCGCTCAGCAGCCGCGGTGCCGCCGAGAACGTCCGGATCCGGTTATGCGTCGGTGCCGCTGCAAGGCGATTTGGCCGGCGTGCGCCGGGCCGAGGTCATACGCGCGCGCCTGGAAGGCACGCCTACCCCGACGCGCGTCGGCAGCGCGGGCCGCACCGGCCTCATGCCGCGCGACCGATCGGTTGTTTTCCGCGCCCCAAAAGTGTTAGTACGGTTACGCCTTCCGCGTCTTCCGGTCTTGCCGGGCCTTTCGTTACGCTCGGCGGGTGAGAAGACTCTTCACGACGTTCGCGCACGGCCCGCCCGGCATCGGCCTTTTGGTGATGCGCCTTGGCGCGGGCAGCGCGCTCATCGCTCACAGCTGGGCCGCGTTCGCGGCAGGCGCGAGCCTTGGTGGCGGAGCCGTTCAGGGGCTCTGCGTGTTGCTCGGATTGCTGCTGGTCGCCGGGCTGTGGACGCCGATCGCAGGCGTGCTGGCCGCCGCCGCCGCCGCGTGGAACGCCTACGCCAGCCCCGGAGACGTGGGGTTCTACGCGCTTCTCGGCACGATCGCCATCGCGGTGGCGCTGGTTGGCCCCGGCACGTGGTCGATCGACGCCCGACTGTTCGGAATGAGGCAGATCAAAATCCCAAGCGGCAGACAAAAGAGGGAATAACGATTCCTCTTTTGGCGCGCGCACGCGTCTTCGAATGGGTGCTGCGGCGGTTCCCAATTGTCACTGAACGACACGCCATTGTGGGGTAGCACGAACAGGCGGAGGCGCGCGATATTGATGCCGTACCAACCGCGCCAGGGAGAGTAACCATGAATGCCGCCACCCTCGATCGATCCGCCCTCGCTGAGGCCGTCGACCGTTATGAACCCAACGCGTGCGACAGCTGCCCGCGCGGCGTTCCGCCTTCTGCGCGCCCCGGGAATTTGTGGCTGGCCCACACGGCACGCACGGTTGCGCAGGAGTGCGAGCCGACCCGTGGCGCAATGCAGTCCTCGCCGGCGCAGCGTTCGAAGCGCGACGTCGAACCGCGTCCGACGCGGGAGTTGCAAATGCAGCAGCCGCTGAAAGGCTCGAGTCCCGATCCGCTCCGGGTCCGCTTTGGTCCCATCGAGCTCGATGAAGCGAATGCGCGCCTGATCTGCAACGGACGGCCGGTCACGCCCGGGCCAAGGTCGTTCGCCGTGCTTTGCGAATTGGCACGACACCCGCACACGCTGATGACCAAGAACGCGCTGCTCGACGCCGTGTGGGGGCATCGGTTCGTGTCCGAATCGGTCCTCAAGACGGCCATCAGCGACCTGCGGGCAAGCCTGCACGACGATCCGAAGGAACCCCGTTATATCGAGACGGTGTCGCGGCGCGGCTACCGCTTCATTGCCGCGACGGCGGCGATACCGAGTACCGCGGCGATAGTTAGTGCGGCGCCGGTTCGGGAAATCGATTTCTCTGGACAGCCATCGTTCAATAACGGCTCTGACGCGCCGCCGCGTCCGCCCAGCGCGGAGGACGCGGGTTTCAGCGGCAAGCTTGCCGTTGTCTGTTCTATTCGAAACGTCGACACGTCGAGGCGCGAGACGGGCTGTACCTTGCCACAACCCGTATTCGCGACGATGGAAGAGGTGCGTTACGCCCACGAGTTACGGCTGCAACTGAGGGCGCAATTGATGCGCGATGCTGCGGCGCCGACGCAGCCTTGGTGCGTTGGCGTCGATTGATATGCGGGGGTGCTCGTGGGCAGCGCAGTTCGATTCGACCAGGGTGCTTCTTGGAAGGAGTGTGATATGAGATCGATGCCATCCGTCGCGCGGCTGCGCTTCGACCGTTTCGAGCTCGATGAGACTGAGGCGCGGCTGACGTGCGCGGGGGAACCCGTAGCGCTCGCGCCGAAGCCCTTCGCAGTGCTTTGCGCACTGGCGCGCACCCCCGGCAGCCTGGTGACGAAGAACGCGTTGCTCGACCTCGTCTGGGGTCATCGCTTCGTCACCGAGTCGGTGCTCAAGACGGCCATCAGCGACGTGCGTGCCGTGCTCGACGACGACGCAAAACAGCCGCGCTACATCGAGACCGTATCGCGGCGCGGCTATCGCTTCATCGCTGCCACGGTTGGCGCGTCGTCGCAACGCGCGCCTGCTATCGCGCGAAACGCCGCGGCTGGGCGCGACCACCCCGCTCTTACGGCACTGACGGCATTGTGCCGCGGCGACGCGGGGCTCGCCGAGCTCATCCGCGCGGTCGCCGCCACGCTGGAGCGCGAGCCGCTCGTCCTCAACAATTCCTAGCCGGAGAGCCTCCCATGAAACCCTCCGAGCAACGCCTAAGCGAAGTGTGTCACCAGCAGACCGAGGCGATCGTCACCCGCCACGTGGACGAACTATTCAAGCGTCTGCCGATGCTGTCCGGCTTCTTGCTGCAGCCCGACCTGAAGGTGACCGAGCTGTCGGTCTTCACCTGGCCGGGCTACACCGCTGGCCGTGATCTGTACGAGGAAGTGATGCAGTCGCTCGACGATCTCGCCGAGGAGCTTCCCGAGGCGGTGCAGCTCATGCGCGGGCGCACCTTTGCACGCACGGTGCACTGATGCCGGTGAAGACCCGCGCCTTTTGCCAAAGCGTTGCCTGAGCATGAAGGCATCGCTCTTATCTCGTACCGGCGGGCGCCTTGCCGACGCGCTCGCGCGCTTTCTCGCCGAGCCGGTCAGCCGCCCCGCGGCGACCGGGGACGTGCTCGCGCTCTCGCCACTGCTGCGTCCGGGTGACGTCCTTCTCACCGAAGGCAACACGCGCGCGGCGGCGCTGGTCCGCCGCGTCACCCGCTCGCCGTGGGCGCACGTGGCGATCTACGTCGGCCCGATGGAAGCGGGCGACGATCCACGTTGCATCGTCGAAGCGAACATCTGCGCAGGCGTCCGCGCGGTGGCGCTCTCGGAATTCAAGGGACAGCAAGCGCGCATTGTCCGTCCGCTCGGCTTGAATGAGGCCGACCGCCAGCGCCTGGCGAACTGGCTCGTCGGGCATATTGGCGATCCGTACGACCTCGCCCATGCGTGGGCGCTTTGCCGGTGGTTCCTGAGGCTCCCCGCGCCGCGGACGATGGTGCTGGACGCCAAGCGCTTCATCTGCTCGAGCCTGCTCGTGCAGGCATTTCTCTTCGTCGGCCACCCGATCGCCGAGAGCCAGGCGCGCTACATCGTACCGCGCGATTTCGAGAGCGCTGCGGGTTTCGAGGTCGTGAAGGCGCCGCCCGCCTGACATGCCCGATTCTGTGCCTTTTTTTGGAAGGAGCTTGATATGAGATCGATGCCCGATTCAGAGTTTAATGATATGCACGGCGTGGATGTCCTTCAGGACTTCGACCCCGTCTTCTTCGAAGCTGACTCCCAAGAGAACGAGGCCGATTGCGACAGCGTGTGGCTGGAATGCAACGGCGAGCTGCTCGATGTCGGTGCAGTGAGGCTCATGGGAGTTCGGAAGTCGGCGTGCGGCTTCGAGACGCTGCTGTTCATTTGTCCACGGTGCAACGAGCCTCACGAGTCGCTTCGCTTCCGGTAATGGTGACATGGCATAGACCTCGGGGGTCAGATTGCGAGCGAGCTATGCGGCCTGCTGCGATGGTAGTCGAGCCGTTCCGTTTCTAATTGGCAGCGCGCCTGCTCGTGATTCGACTCCGGAAGAACTGTACTTCGACTTCGTTAAGGCGCGCACGACCATCGGTATGACGTACTCACTTTCAGCAGTCCAGGGCAAGGGTTGCTGCTCGAAGCGCAGGAGCTCTCCTTTAAGTATGAATGGGAGAAGCCTACGTCAGCCGTAATGGATACGTTCTTGGCTCATCATGAGCGCTCAGGGAAAATAGTTTTGATCGGCCAGAGCATTGGCGGGTACCTAGCTCCAAGGGCCGCTGCGTTCGACAACCGTTTCGATGGAGTAGTCGCCTACGATGTCGTTTTCGACATGGGAGCGGCGGCAAGCCGCTTTGTTCCCAAGGTGGCATTCTGGATGCGCGACCACGGCATGACGGGGCTGGTCGAAACGTTGATTGATTGGAAAGCCTCTCAGAACCCCGGCACGCGCCGGGCTATCGACAATGCGATGTGGAACCTCGGGAAAGAGCATCCCCTCGATGCCATAGACGAGTTCAAGAAATATTCACGCGCTGGGGTAGCGCAAAGCATTAATGGCGACGTCTTGGTTCTAGCCGGGACAGAAGACCACTTTGTTCCCTTCGAGCAAGTCAAATTGATGCAAGAGGCGTTAACGTCAGCTCGCTCGGTTACCACGAAAGTCTACGACCGGGAGTCTGGGGGCGCGGAGCATTGTCAAATGGGAGCACCCACTCTGTGGCACGCCGCTCTGTTCGATTGGTTATCGAAGAAATTCGAGAGTCGGCCCTAGATCGAGCCTTTGGGTTGTATCGATCGCTTCCCGCGGCGCGGAGCGACAAGCAACGATTCACCCTCACCGCGGGTTTGCATGCGTGCCAATCACTGGCTTGGCGCCAGGCAGAAAGGGTGTTGCAGGTGTTGACGCGGTAGGCGAGTACCGGCGTGTCGCAAGGCAGACGCCTGACTCACGCCTCAAATCTGCCGATAACCCTCAAGTGGCTCGCCGGGATGGGCGCCGCCCTACCACGAAACCACGGCAAGCAGCCTCGACCCTGCGGGAGCGCGGCCTCTTCAACAGCGCGTCGCGGTCAACCGATGACGTGCCTGACGCTGCATCGCCACCGCGTCTTCCGGGGTGCGCACCAGATCACGCATCGCCTCATCCCGTACAGCGGGCACATAGATCGGCGTGAGCTCGCCGGCGCGTGCCAGGCCGGCCAGCTTCAGACTGTCGCGGCGGTCGGTCTTGATCCGATCGCGCACCCGCCGCGGCGTGTTCGACGGCGCCACCACCCAACAGGTATGACCACGGGTGGTCAGGCTGCTATAGATCCCAAAGCCGCACGGCCCCGCTTCGTAGACGGACACCAACTTCCCGCCTGCTGACTCGAGCTTACGCATCACCCGCCCCAGCGCATTCAAGTCGCCAGCGATTTGCCCGTAATGCCGAGTCTCGCCAACTTCCTCGGCAATGGCGAGATCGATTGATTCCTTGAAGCGTTACCCTTCGCTCAGGAAGGGCATCCCACTAGCCAAGGGAATACGGTCAGCAAACCCGCATTGTCGACTCAACCGGGTCGAAAATGCCGCAGTTTGACCTGCCTCAAAACGCTGCGGCCCCGGTGAGCGTAAAAGAGAACCCCGCTGAGAGTGTAGGATGGCATCGCCAGCTCGTTTGGTCTATGTGGTTAGCGCTGAGCGTCGCCGAGACAAGCTCCGGTCCACGGTGGGAGAGAGGATGCCATGCAACAAGCTAACCCTTTGCGGGCGTTGTCCGACTACGGTCAGTCGATCTGGCTCGATTACATCAGCCGTGGCTTGCTCGTCAGCGGAGATCTGAAGCGTCTGGTCGAAGAAGACGGCGTCCGGGGTGTCACATCCAATCCGTCGATCTTCGAAAAGGCCATCATAGGTGGTATCGACTATCAGGATATTTTGGGTACCGTCGATGGCCGTATTCTCGACGCCAATACGCTATACGAGCGCCTGGCGGTGCGCGACATTCGCGATGCCGCCGACACACTGCGGCCGCCCTACGAACACTCGCAACGGCGAGACGGCTACGTAAGCTTGGAGGTGTCGCCCAAGCTCGCGCGGGACACGCAACGCACGATCGAGCAGGCGCGACGATTGTGGCACGCCGTCGATCGGCCGAACCTGATGATCAAGGTGCCTGCAACGGCAGAGGGCGTGCCCGCCGTGCAGCAGTTGGTCGCCGAAGGCATCAACGTCAATGTCACGCTGCTGTTCTCGCAGGCGACGTACGAGCGCGTTGCCGAATCCTACCTGGCGGGGTTGGAAGGGCGGGCACGTGCTGGCGGGGACGTGAGCCATGTAGCCAGCGTGGCCAGCTTCTTCGTAAGTCGCATCGACTCAGCGGTCGATCGGATGCTCTTGGCGCGAATGAAGGTGGCCGACAGTCCGCAAGAGCAGGTCGCGTTATCCAGCGTCATGGGCAAGACCGCCATCGCCAACGCCAAACAGACGTACCAGCGCTACCTCGGGCTCTTCCGGGGCCCGCGCTGGGAAGCGCTTGCCGCGAGAGGCGCAAAGACGCAACGTCTCCTATGGGCGAGCACGGGCACCAAGAATCCCGCTTACCGCGACGTCGTCTACGTCGAAGAGCTGATTGGCCCCGACACAGTGAACACGCTGCCGCCAGCCACTCTCGACGCATTCCGCGACCACGGCCGTCTGCGTCCGAGCCTGACCGAGAACGTAGAAGAAGCGAACAGCACGATGGGGACGCTCGCGCAGCAGGGCATCTCCATGCATGACGTGACCGCGCAGCTCCTCGATGACGGCGTAACGCTGTTCGCCGAGGCCTTCGATGGGTTGCTGAGGGCCATCGACCGACGCGATACGGTCGAGGACGTCAAGCGCTGACACTGCACGCCTATCCTGAGGCGGCGCCCCTCGCCGCAAAGCGGCGACGCGATGAAGACCAAGCCCTCTGGCCACGCCAGCGTGAGCTTCACCGACGAGGAAGGCGTCAAGCACCTCCTCTTCGAGACGCCGTTTGGCCTGCGGGCAACGGTCAACAACCTCATGCGCTTGCGGCCAGGCGTGAACCCGGGCTCCCGTGGTGACGCTCGCCGTTTCCGAATCGGAAGGAGGGTGTCGCCATGAATAGCAAGCGGGCGACCGCGGAGACGACCGGAAGGCCTGAACCGACGCGCACCGGACTTTCGGCCAGCGCGCTGCAGCGTGCGGTGCTCGACAATCTTGTCTACATGCTGGCGCGTCCACCGGCGATCGCCACGCCTCATGACTGGTATATGGCACTCGCCTACAGCGTGCGCGACCGCATGCTGGAGCGGTGGGTGAGGACGGTAGACACCTGCGCAAGGCGCGACGTGAAGATCGCCTGCTATCTTTCCGCCGAATTCCTAATGGGCCCGCAACTCGGCAACAACCTGGTCAATCTCTGCATCGAGCAGCCCGCGCGCGCGGCGATGGAGGCCCTCGGCCAAAATCTCGACGCGCTGCTCGCGCTGGAAGAAGAGCCGGGGCTGGGCAACGGCGGCCTCGGACGGCTAGCGGCCTGCTATCTGGATTCGCTGGCCACGCTCGAGGTGCCGGCGGTCGGCTTCGGCATCCGGTACGAGTTCGGCATCTTCGAACAGGAGATCCGCGACGGCTGGCAGGTGGAAGTCACCGACAAGTGGCTGCAGAGGGGCAATCCGTGGGAGATCGTCAATCCGGACCTGAGCTTCTATGTCAATTTCGGCGGCCATTCCGAGGTCGCGACGGATGCGCAGGGCCGCGATCGAGTGCGCTGGATCCCCGCGAATAGGGTCAAGGGCGTCGCGTGCGACACGCCGGTGCTGGGCTACCGCGTCAACACGTGCAATACGCTGCGCCTGTGGAAGAGCGAGGCGGTCGAGTCCTTCGACTTCCAGGACTTCAACGTCGGCAACTACTACGGCGCGGTCGAGCATAAGGTGATCTCGGAGACGATCTCCAAGGTACTCTACCCGAACGACGAGCCAGAGATCGGCAAGCGCCTGCGACTCGCGCAGCAGTACTTTTTCGTCTCGTGCTCGCTGCAGAACATGCTGCAGCGTGCTTGACCTGAAGGGCGAGCCGGTGGCGCGCCTCCCGGACGTGTCGCGGTGCAGTTGAACGACACCCATCCGTCGATCGCGGTGGCCGAGCTGATGCGCCTCCTGGTGGACGAGCGCCTGCTGCCATGGGACGCAGGCGTGGGACATCACGCGGCAGACGCTTCGCCTACACCAACCACACGCTGCTGCCCGAGGCGCTGGAGACATGGCGGACTGCCGCTGTTCCAGAGCCTGCTGCCGCGTCCGCTCGAGATCATCTACGAGATCAATCGCCGCTTCCTGGAGGAGGTGCGGCAACGCTATCCCGGGCGACGACGCGCGCGTGGCGCGGCGTGTCGCTGATCGACGAGTCCGGCGAGCAAGCGCGTGCGCATGGCGCACTGGCGACCGTCGGCAGCCACGCCATCAACGGCGTGGCGGCGCTGCACTCGAAGCTGCTCAAAGAGACCGTGCTGCGGGACTTCGCCGAGCTGTGGCCGGAGCGTTTCCGCAACGTCACCAACGGCGTCACCCCGCGCCGCTTCCTGGTGCTGAACAATCCGCGGCTTGCGCGGCTGCTGAACGAGATCGTGGGCGATGGCTGGGCGACGGATCTGTCGCGGCTCAAGGCGCTCGAGGCGCATGCCGACGATGCGGCGTTCCAGGAGCCGTTGGCGCAGAGTGAAGCGGGCCAACAAGGAGCGGCTGGCCAGCTCGCATTCGCGAACGCACCGGCGTGGTCGTCGATCCGGACGCGCTGTTCGACATCCAGGTCAAGCGCATCCACGAGTACAAGCGCCAGCACCTCAACGTGCTGCACATCATCACGCTCTACCAACCGCCTCCGACGGAACCCCCAGCTGGCGCTCGCGCCGCGCTGCTTCGTCTTCGGCGGCAAGGCCGCACCCGGCTACCACATGGCCAAGCTCATCATCCGGCTGATCAACGGCGTGGCCGAGGTGGTGAACAGCGACCCCGACGCGGGCGGACGGCTGAAGGTGGTCTTCTTCCCGAACTTCAACGTCAAGAATGCGCATGCCATCTATCCTGCCGCCGACCTCTCCGAGCAGATCTCGACCGCCGGCAAGGAGGCCTCGGGCACCGGCAACATGAAGTTCATGCTGAACGGCGCCCTCACCATCGGCACGCTGGACGGCGCCAACGTCGAGATCCGCGAAGAGGTCGGCGCGGAGAACTTCTTCCTCTTCGGCCTGACCGCCGACGAGGTGGAGCGAGTCAAGCGCGAAGGCTACCGGCCGAGCGCCTACGTCGACAGCAATGCCGAACTGCGCGAAGCGCTGGAGCTGGTGGCGAGCGGGCGTTTCTCGCACGGCGACCGGGAGGTTTTCCGCCCGCTTGTCGAGAACCTGCTTTCCTCCGACCCCTTCCTCGTGCTTGCCGATTACGCAGCTTACGTGGAGTGCCAGGAGCGCGTGAGCGCGGCGTGGAACGATCAGGCGGCTTGGACTCGCATGTCGATCCTCAACACGGCACGGGCCGGCAAGTTCTCCTCCGACCGCGCGATCCGCGAATACTGCGACTTGATCTGGAACGTGCGGCCGGTGAGTATCACCCTTGGCTGAGCGACGAGCCGCGGTCTATCCGACCCGCCCCGGGTCTCGCTTTCCGCCCGGTGCGACTGCTCTGCCCGATGGGGTCAACTTCTGCGTGTTCAGCCGCGACGCGACGCGCATCGAGCTGCTGCTCTATGCGGCGCCGGATAGCCCGGAGCCTTTCCAGGTGATCGGGCTTTCCCCGGAGTCGAACCGCTCGTACTTCCACTGGCATGTATTCGTCGAAGGATTGCCTGTGGGTACGTGCTACACCTGGCGCGCCGAGGGACCGACGGACACACGGGAGACCGGGCGGCTGTTCAATCCCCGAAAGGAGCTCGTCGACTTTTGGGCGCGGGTGGTGACCGATGCGGTCTGGGACCGCGACCGGGCCGCCGACCCAGGCGACACCGGCCACGTTTCCTTTCGCGCGGTCGTGACCGCGCCGCAGGAGCGGCAACGCCATCCGGCAGCGCCGCGCGGGCTCGACGACGCCATCATCTACGAGCTTCACGTCGGCGGATTCACGCGGCACTCCTCGAGCGGCGCCACGCACCCGGGGACGTTCCTCGGGCTGATCGAGAAGATCCCCTACCTGCGCGAGCTCGGCGTGACGCACGTCGAGCTGCTGCCGGTGATGGCTTTCGACGAGCAGGACGTTCCGGCGGCAGCGGCGCGGGGGCTCGTCAACTACTGGGGCTACAGCACGCACAGCTTTTTCAGTCCGCACCCGCGCTATTGCGTCGACCCCGCGAACGCGACTCGCGAGTTCCGCGCGCTTACCGATGCCTTGCACGAGGCCGGGATCGGCGTGCTGCTCGATGTGGTGTTCAATCACACCGCCGAGGGCGGGGCACACGGGCCTACGATCAATTTCAAGGGTCTCGCGAACGCGATCATCTACCACCTCGACCCCGCGGACCGGAGCCGCTACCGCGATTACACCGGCTGCGGCAACACGGTCAATTGCAACCACCCGCTGGTCAGCGCTTTCATCGTGAATTGCCTCGAGTACTGGGTCGAGGAGATGGGCGTGGACGGCTTTCGCTTCGACCTTGCCAGCGTGTTCGCCCGCGGGCAAGGTGGCGAGCTGATGGCGGACCCGCCGCTGCCGTGGACGATCGAGTCGTCGCGCTCACTTGCGCGCGTGCCGTTGATCGCCGAGGCCTGGGATGCCGCGGGCCTCTACCACGTCGGCGCCTTTCCGGGGATGGCCTGGGCGGAGTGGAACGGTCGCTACCGGGATGCTATACGGCGATTCGTGCGCGGCGACCCGGGCCTCGTGGGCGAGATCGCAACGCGGGTGGCTGGAAGCGCAGACCTCTATGAACACGATGGGCGGCTGCCGGGCAACAGCATCAACTTCGTCACTTGTCACGACGGCTTCACGCTGCACGACTTGGTGAGCTACAACGTCAAGCACAACGAGGCCAACGGCGAGGACGAACCGGGATGGCAGCAACGACAACCTGACGTGGAACTGCGGGACCGAAGGTGCGACCGCCGATCCCGGCATCCTTCGCCTACGCCATCGCCAGGCCAAGCAACTTCATGGCCATCCTATACCTGAGTCGAGGTGTGCCAATGATGCTCGCCGGCGACGAGGTGCTGCGCAGCCAGCAGGGCAACAACAACGCCTAGTGCCAGGACAATGCGCTCGGCTGGTTCGACTGGCGGCTCGTCGAGACGCAGCCCGAGATGCTGCGTTTCGTGCGCGAGCTGATCGTGTTGCGTAAGCGCCATTCGAGCCTTCGCCGGCAGCGTTTTCTTACGGGGCGGCCGGCGCCTGGCGCATCGCTGCCCGATGTCACTTGGCACGGCGAACGCCTGCATGAGCCGCTGTGGCAGGACCCCGGCGCACGGTTGCTCGCCTTCACTCTCGCCGGCACGCGCGCGGACGAGACGCCGCTCCACGTCATCCTCAACATGTCGGGCGACGTGCGCGCTGTGGCAGTCCCCGCGCTCGAAGGGTATGTCTGGCATCGGGCGCTCGACACGGAGCTTCCCCCGCCGCAGGACATCCTGCCGCTTGAACGCCAGACTCCCATGGAGGGTGGTTTCTACCTTGCGCAGCCCCGCAGCGTCGCGGTGCTCGAGGCGCACTGAACAGGTTCACCGATCGGCGGCATAGAACGAGTCCGGTCGCATGAGGGAACCCCGATGACCATCTCGCCTTTCGCAGGCAAGCCCGCCACGAAGGAGATGCTGGTGGACCTCGCGCGGCTCGAGCGCGAGTACTACGCGCGCGTGCCCGACCCAGATGACGCCGCGCAGCGGGTGAGCTTCGGCACGAGCGGGCATCGCGGCTCGTCGCTGCGCGGGTCGTTCACGGACGCGCACATCCTCGTGATCACGCAGGCGATCTGCGATTACCGGCGCGCGCAGCGCATCGACGGCCCGCTCCATCTCGGCAAGGACACTCACGCGCTGTCGTCTCCGGCCGAGCGCACCGCCCTCGAGGTGCTCGCCGCGAACGGCGTGGAGACGCGGATCCAGCGCGGCGACGGAGCCACGCCCACGCCGGCGATCTCGCGCGCGATCCTCGCCCACAACCGCGGCCGCACGGAGCACCTCGTCGATGGGATCGTCGTGACGCTCTCCCACAATCCGCCCGAGGACGGCGGCTTCAAGTACAACCCGCCTAGCGGCCGCCCCGCCGACACCGACGTCACGCGCTGGGTCCAGGATCGCGCCAACGAGCTCTTGAGACGCGCACTACGAAGTGAGGCGGGTTCCACACGAGGCCGCGCTGCGCGCGCCGACAACGCACGCCGAAGACTTCGTGCTGCCCTACGTGAACGACCTGAGGAACGCGGTCGACATGGACGCGATCCGCGCGGCCGGTCTAGCGCTCGCTGTCGATCCGCTCGGCGGCGCCGGCGCGGGCTACTGGGAGCCGATCAACAGCGTGTACGGGCTCGACATCGAGGTGGTCGGCGCGAAGGTGGACCCGACCTTCTCATTCATGACCGTCGACCACGACGGCGCGATCCGCATGGACTGCTCGAGCCCCTACGCGATGGCGCGGCTCGTCAGCCTCAAGGATCGCTACCGGGTGGCGTTCGGGAACGATCCGGACGCCGACCGGCACGGGATCGTGACGCCGTCCGCGGGGCTCATGAACCCGAACCACTACCTCGCGGTCGCGATCGAGTATCTCGTGACGCATCGCCCGGACGGGCCCCTCGGGCAGCGATCGGGAAGACGCTCGTCTCGAGCGGCCTGATCGACCGCGTCGTCTCATCGCCAACCCTCGCAGATCGACCGTTCCCGCCGTTCCGGTTTCCGCAAGGCAGCCGCAGGAAAACGCGAAGCGGACTTTCGGTGCACGATCGCATTGCTGGTCGCTCGATGGGCATGGTAGTGCGACCGCGACGAGCCGACCATTCCACATAAATCCGCGGGAAATGTCGGCTGTGGAGTCCCCGGTGCTAACCAAGCCTTTGGCTGCACTGAGCCCGCGAGCGATCAAACTGTACGGCGCTGGTGAAGGTCGAAAGACCGCTGTCTCGTCCGCTATCCGCGTGCGTCTCGAAGGGACACGACGCTTTGCACGAACCGATACCGCGAACTACAGCCCCAATTGCTTGAAGAAATCGTTTCCCTTGTCGTCCACCAGGATGAACGCCGGGAAGTTCTCCACTTCGATCTTCCAGACCGCTTCCATCCCCAGTTCCGGGAAGTCGATGCATTCGACCTTCTTGATGTTCTCTTCTGCCAGCACCGCGGCCGGGCCGCCGATGGAGCCGAGGTAGAACCCGCCGTACTTCTTGCAGGCATCGGTCACCTGCTGCGAGCGGTTGCCCTTGGCGATCATGATCATGCTGCCGCCCTTGCTCTGCAGCAGATCCACATAGGAATCCATCCGGCCGGCGGTCGTTGGACCGAAGGAGCCGGAGGCCTTCCCTTTCGGGGTCTTGGCCGGGCCGGCGTAGTAGATCGGATGCTTGAGCAGATATTCCGGCACCGGCTTGCCGGCGTCGATGATCTCCTTGAATTTCGCGTGGGCGATGTCGCGGCCGACGACGATGGTGCCGTTGAGCAGCAGCGGCGTGGAAACCGGGTGCTTGGAGAGCTCGGCCAGGATATCCTTCATCGGCTGGTTCAGGTCGATCCTGACGCCGTGCTCCTGCTTGCCTCGGTATTCTCCGGGATCAGGCGACCCGGATTGCGGTCCAGCTCCTCGACGAACATGCCGTCTCTGGTGATCTTCGCCTTGACGTTGCGGTCGGCCGAGCACGATACCCCCATGCCGACCGGGCAGGAGGCGCCATGCCGCGGGAGGCGGACGACCCGGACATCGTGGGCGAAGTACTTGCCGCCGAACTGGGCGCCGATCCCCAGCTTGTACGCCTCGTCGAGCAGTTTCTGCTCCAGTTCCAGGTCGCGGAACGCCTGGCCGTGCTCGTTGCCTGGGTGGGAAGTCGTCGAAATACTTGGCGGAGGCGAGCTTCACCGCCTTCAGGCAGGCGTCGGCACTGGTACCGCCGACGACGAAGGCAATGTGATACGGCGGGCAGGCGGCGGTGCCGAGGTGCTTCATCTTGTCGACCAGGAATTTACAGGCTTTCCGGGGTCAGCAGCGCCTTGGTCTCCTGGAAAAGGGAGGTCTTGTTGGCCGAGCCGCCTCCCTTGGCCATGAAGAGGAACTTGTAGGTTTCGCCGTCCACCGCCTGGATGTCGATCTGGGCCGGCAGGTTGGTGCCGGTATTGATCTCCTGGTACATGTCGAGCGCTACGGTCTGGGAGTAGCGGAGATTCTCTTCGGTGTAGGTCTTGTAGACCCCCTTGGAGAGGGCTTCCTCGTCCTTCCCGCCGGTCCAGACCTGCTGCCCTTTCTTGGCGATGATGGTGGCGGTGCCGGTGTCCTGGCAGACCGGAAGTTCGAATTGGGCGGCAATCTCGGCGTTGCGCAGGAACGCCAGGGCCACGCCCTTGTCGTTCTGGGATGCTTCCGGGTCGCGCAGGATCTTGGCCACCTACTCGTTGTGCTCCGGGCGGAGCAGGAAGGAGATGTCCCGCATCGCCTCATTGGCGAGGATGGTCAGCGCTTCGGGATCGACTTTGAGGATCTCGTTGCCTTCGAAGGAAGCGACGGAGACATATTTCTCCGAGCCCTCCACCTTCCGGTACTTGGTCTTGTCCTCGCCGAGCGGGATACGGATCCTGATAAACGAACGGTTTGGTTGCCATCTGGTGAAGCTCCTTGAGCAAGCAACTCTTAGATTGCGTTTACGCCAGCCGCCCACACTGCGCTTTGCCCTAGGTCAAAGCGTGCGATCATTTCGGGGCATAACTTAGGTCTCTCTCAGGACGGGCGATCTGATCAGGGTGGACTATGCAAGTCACGGGCATGCTCTACGGGTCCAAGTTACTGCAATTCGTCGGTTTCCCGACCGCCGAAGTGCTGGGCCCGGACGCCAGCGAAGAAGAGATCAAGGCGCTGATCGACAAGCACGGCTCGATCTTCGTCAAGCCGGTGTTCAAGGGCGGCGTCGGCAAGAAGGGCAAGGCCGGCCTGCTCGGCCGCGCCAAGGACCTGAAGACGGCGCTGCAAGGAGAAGGAGCGCCTGTACTTCGCCGAGCATCGCCACGGCAACCAGGTCGCCAAGGCGCAACGGCGTGACCTTCGAAGGCGCCGTGCCGGCCGAGCATGAGGTCTATTTCTCGATCACCGACTCGACGCATTTCCGCGCGCCGACGATGACGCTCACGCATCACGGCGGCATGGACATCGAGGAGCTCGACAAGACCAGATCGCGAGGTGCCGTTCGATCCGCTGACCGGCCTCAAGGCCTTCGTCGTCGCCAACGCGCTGACCGAGCTCGGCGCGCCGAAGGAGATCATCTCGCCGCTGGTGCAGCATCTGCCCAAGCTGTGGGAGCTGTTCCACAACTTCGGCATGACCACGCTCGAACTCAACCCGATCCGCATGCGCCCCGACGCGAAGGGCCGGCTCACGCCGGTGGCCTGCGACTTCAAGTGCGGCTTCGACCGCGACGATCCGCGCTGGCAGCGCCTAACCTGCCGGCGCATCTGTTCGCCGTCGACTACTCCGACTTCGAGCAGGAGATCAACCAGCTGCGCACCTACCAGGGCCAGAGCGACGTCTACGTGATCAACGCCAAGGGCACGATCCTCGCGCCCACCTTCGGCGGCGGCGCCAACTCGCTGGTGACCGAAATGCTCGGCGACGACGCCATCATCTCCTCGGACTTCGGCGGCAACCCGCCCTACGAGAAGATGAAGGAGGTGGCGCGCATCTGCTTCAAGCACTGGCTGAAGCAGGCCAACGTGCTGTTCATCATCGGCGGCAAGGCCAACAACACCGACATCTTCGTGACCTTCCGCGCCATGGCCGACGCGCTGCGCGAGCACTTCAGCGAGCACGGCGCCGACGCCGCTCTATGTCGTGATCGGCCGCGGCGGGCCCAATCTCGTGCGCGGCATGGGCGCGATGCGCGACACCTTCGACGCGCTGGGCTTGCCCTACCGCATGTTCGGCTTCGATTCCGCCATGAGCGAGGTGATCAACTACGCGCAAGGCGGCCGACGCCTGGATGAAGGCCGGCGGGCGCGAGCAGGTCGCCGCGAAGCTCGGCCTGGCGGCGTCGGCACCGCAAGCCGGCGCAACGCTGCAGCGCGGCGTAGACGCAGCGCGTCGAACGCGATCGTGCCGAGGAGTCGGCATGAACAAGCAGGGCGTCGGCGATTTCAAGTATTTCGTCGGCATCAGCTCGCTCGCGCAGATCGCCACGCGCGAGGACCGCGTCTGCGTGCTCAACATCCTCGGCGGCGAATCGAGCGAGGTGACCCCGGTCAGCCACGCCTATTCGGGCGGCAACATCGTGTTCGGCACCTCGCCCGGGCGGCGCGGGCAGGTGCTGGAGACGCCGATCGGCAACATCCCGGTCTACAACAACGTGCTCGAAGGCCTCGACGCCGGGCACCACTTCAATTGCGGCGTGGTCTACCTGCCGCCCTCGGCGCGCGCGACGGCGTGGCCGAGCTGATCCGCGTCAACCCGGACCTCAAGAAGATCTTCATCGTCACCGAGAAGATCGCGGTGCACGACGCGCGCGAGATCCGCGCCATGGGCCAGCAGAACGGCATCGACATCTTCGGCGCCAACAGCCTCGGGCGTGGCCGACGCCTGGAACCAGGTGCGCATCGGCGGCGCGCTCGGCGGCGACAATCCCGGCGAGGCGCTGCGCAAGGGCTCGATCGCGATCTTCTCCAACTCGGGCAATTTCACCACGACCATCGCCACGTACCTGCGCATGGCCGGCTGGGGCACGACGACGCTGATCTCCAGCGGCAAGGACGTCTACATCCACTTCGCCGCGCCGGAGTTCGCCTTCGCGCTGGCCAACGATGCGCGCAGCAAGGCGGCGGTGCTGTACGTCGAGCCGGGCGGCTACTACGAGCTCGACGCCGAGTTCACCAAGCCGGTGGTCGCCTGCGTGGTCGGACGCTGGAAGAGCAAGCTCACGCGCGCCGTCGGCCACGCCGGCGCGATGGCCGGGCGGCGCCGACGATGCCGCCGGCAAGGAACGCTGGTTCATGGACAAGTTCGGCGTGGACGCGATCTTCACGCCGGAGAAGCCGGTGTTCTCCGCGAAGGGCGCGGTCGTCACCAACATCGCGCACATTCCCGCGGCGCTCACCGCGGTCATGCGCGAGAACGCGACGCGGCCGGACTTCGCGCCCGAGGGCAGCCTCGCGCTGAAGCCCTGGTTCGGCTCCGACCGAGGGCTCGAGTTGCCGCCGAAGCGCTCAGCGTTGCCTGTGGTCGAGGCGATGCCTCCGTACAACGAGCAGATCGCCGCGCTCAACCGGCAGATCGGCGCCGTTTTCCCGCGCCAGACGATGAAGGACACTTCGGGCGCCTCGCAGATGGATCCGAAGACGCAGGTCACCAGCCTGCACGGCGTGACCATGCTCGCAGGCGGCGCTGCAGCCGATGGAATCGAACGTCTGCCTGGCGCTGCTTGCACGAGCACGGCGGCGAGAACGATCAGCAAGCTCGTCAACGTGCGGTCGGCGCCGAGGTCAATCTGCACGGCGACGCCGACGCTGGCGGCGGCGCAGGCTTCGCGCGAGGCCGGCAATGCGCCCAACAGCGTGCTCGCCGCGGCTGCGAGCATCGTCGGGCCGCGCCGGCAGGAGGCGGCGCGCAAGGCGCTGCGTGACCTGATCGAGCGCTTCGCCGCGGCCGGCCTGCAGGACGCGCATGGACGAATCCTTCGATCTCGGCAGAGGTGAAGTCCGGCGCCCGTGCGCTGTTCGTCGGCGAGAAGCCGGACACGAAAGCGCAGCGCGATGCTGGCGGGGCTCGAAGGCGCGCGGCGCAAAGTCGGCTGTTCGTGCGCTATGCTGCAGAGCCTGGGCGGCCATCCGACCGCGGACGCGGTCCTGGCGGCGATCGCGGCGACGCTTGCCTGGGGACCGCTGATGCGCAAGCGCATCTCGAAGCAACGGCGGAGAGCCTGCCTTGGTGGCTGCGCCTGTTCGGCACGATGATCGGCGCCTCGGTCGACGCCAGCAAGCATACCGCGGACGGTTTCTGCGGGATCGCCACGGCCGACATCATCGGCAAGCGCTCGCTGACCGAGATCGCCTGCGTCGCGTTGCTCGGCCAGGAGCCGAAGCCCGCCGACCTGTTCGCGTTCCAGACGCTCGTGGGCCTGCTGCTCACCAACGGTCCCGGCGCGATCTCGGCCCAGGGCGCAAGGGCGCGACATCGGCCGATGGCCCGGAAGCGCCTGGAGCGCGTGCAGCTCAACAAGGCGCTGGTCGGCTTCCTCACCCATACCGGCTACGCGCACGGCGGCAACGGCTACGAAGGCATGGCATTCCTGCGCGAGCACTTCAAGGGCGTCGAGCTCGCCGATCGCAGGCGATCCCAAGCACGGCCTCGATCTGAAGGCCATGGCCACCGAATTCGCGCGGCGCGTACGGCGAGGAGCGCATCCAGCGCAAGGAGAGTCGGCGCCGAATCCGCCAGGCGCTCCCGTGCATCAACCATCCGGTATTCAAGGGCAAGCCCGTCAACATCGATCCGCGCGAAGAGTTCGTCCGCAACCTGTTCGAGGAGCGCGGCGAGTACAACGTGTTCCACGACTATTACCGCGCGCTGGTGCAGGCGCTCTACGACGAGGCGTCACGCGCAACGTGTTTTGCGTCAACGTCGATGCCGTGATCGCCGCGCTGCTGCTGAAGATGCTGTGGCCTCGTACCGGGCGGGCGATTTCTCGGAGCGGGCGACTGGAAACGGCCGCGTTCACCGTGTTCCTCTACGGCCGCATGCTCGGATGCGCGGCGGAGATCGACGATCACCTGAATCGCGGACGCAACATGGACACGCGGACACCCCAGTCGGAGATCCGGTTCGTCGCCTGACGATTAGGCAGCCGCAGCGCCAGAATGACCGGCAGCCGGCGAATCCGATAGCCGCCGCTCTAATGGACCATGCCAAGCCAGGGCATGACGATCACGAGCAGACCCGCGAAATAGATCACTCCGAAGATGAGCCCGAACTTCCAGAACGTGCCCTTGCCGATGAAGCCGCTGCCGTAATACATCGGTGCCGGGCCCGTCGCGTACGGCGAAATGACGCCCATCAGCCCGAGCGAGTACAAACAGAGCAGCGTCAGCGTCGGGACCGGCAATCCGGGGATGCCTGTTCCGACCGCCAGCACGACTGGCAGCACGGCGGCGGCATGCGACGTGATGCTCGAGAAGAAATAATGGATCCAGAAGAACAGCGCGACGAGCATGATCACCGCGACTGTCGACGACATCGAGGCCAGTGGCTTCGCGAAGCCCTCGGCAACCCATTTGATAAAACCGATGTCGTTCAGCCCCGAAGCGAGGGTCAGTAGCGAGGTGAAGTAGAAGAACACCTCCCACGCGCTCTTCTCAGAGACGATGTCGTTGAAGTCGACGACGCCAGTGACGAGCAGCAGCGAGATGATCACGAATACTACGGTCGTCGCGTTGATGTAATTGGCGCCCAGCCAGGGCAGCTTGATGGTCGGATTCGAGCCGGTTATCCACAGGAACATCGCCAGCACGACCAATGCACTCATGATCCATTCGTTGCGCGAGAGCGGTCCCATCGCCTTCAGCTCGTTCGAAGCCCAGGTGACGGTTTCGGGGCTATCCTTGATCTCCGGCCGGCAGATCACGTAGGACAGCAACGGCACCAACAGCATCAGCAGAATACCGAATGGAGCAAAGCCGATGAACCACTGCGACCACGTCACGTCGATGCCCACCGTTTTCCTGGCCATCGCGAGGGCGGCCGCATTCGGGGCCAATGCCGTCAGGAACATCGAGCTCGTAACCGCGGTCGCGGCGAAGGCGGTCCACATCACATAGGTGCCGATGCGGCCTGCCGTCGGTCCTGGTTCGGACCCATAGATCTTCGGGATGTTGCTGACGATCGGATAGATCGTTCCCCCGCTCCGCGCGGTGTTAGAAGGGGTCGCGGGGGCGAGAACGAGGTCCGAGAATGCTATCGCGTAGCCGAGGCCGAGAGTCTTCTTGCCGAGTGCGCGGACCAGCACCAGTGCGATCCGCTTTCCCAGACCGCTCTTCCGATAGCCAATCGCGAAAATGAATGCTCCGACGATCAACCATACGGTGCTCTCAGAGAAGCCTGATAGCGCCCAGCGCAGCGATTTGTTCGGATCCGGCTCGACATAACCGAGGATAGCGGCAACGGTCAGGCCGATGAGCCCTACGGCACCGACCGGCATCGATTCGAGAACCAGTCCTGCAATGACCGCGGCAAACACCGCGAAGTAATGCCACTGGTTGGCGTTGAGACCCGTTGGCGTTGGAATGAGGTAGATGATGAGCCAGACCACCAGCGGCGCGACGGTCCTCCAGGTGATCTTCATTCGCTCTCCCACCAGCATGCTGGCGCCAAGCCAACGTTATTGATGTCGGAATCGTCGCACCCGGCGATTTTCGATGGGTTGCTCTAGGTCAAAGGACGCGTCTGCTGCGGGCCGGAGCTATGCAAAAATATGAAATCATCGCGCTCTCGGGGCGTCGTCGCAACCTGCCGCCCCTGGAGTGCGGCGGCGCGCCGCCTCACAGGCATTACGCCGTCCGCAGCTCAACCGTGACCCTCGGACGCCTGCTTCCAGGCAAATTAGGCGGCGACCTTGTTCGTCTGTTCCTGGCCCGGTTCGCGACAAGCCCTTGAACGACTAACAGCCCAGGATTGAGCCCCGGTAACGGGTCGCTTCCTGCGATTACTGTCAACTGCGTCCGGACGTAGCCGCGGCGGTTTCGGCCGTGCGGGAAATGGCAACGCAGTTCCGACAGCGAGTCCGGGCCGCCTGAGCAGGTATAACGAGGAGAGACGACGCATGTACACGACCTGCGGATGCAGCGGCGACTGCTGGAGCGTCGGGCCGCTGGAATGCAACGGCGAGCTGCTCGATGTCGGTGCAGTGAGGCTCGTGGGGGTTCGCAAGTCGGCGTGCGGTTTTGAGACGCTGCTGTTCATTTGTCCTCGGTGCAACGAGCCTCACGAGTCGGTCCGCTTCCGATGATGGGGATTGTGAGGCTTCTCCTCAAGCCGACGCTTGCGAGCCGGTGCTGCTTTCGGCGGACGCCGCATGCGCGTCCTGGAGATCGACGCTTCTGTGAAAGCGCAGGTGCGTGATGTCGGTGCGAAACAGCGTCGCCCACGACCACTCGACAAAGATCCGAATCTTGCGGCCGAGCGTCGGCATCTGCGATAGGTAATAAGCGCGCCACAAGAGCCAGGCCCCAAAGCCCCAGAGGGGTATGCCGAACACTTCTGCCACGCCGCGACGATGGCCGATCGCGGCCATCGAGCCACGCGGTCGATAGCGAAACGGCCTCGTCGGCTCTCCGCGCTCCGTTGCCAAGAGGTTGTGCGCCAGGGAGTGGGCCTCGCGTATCGCGAACTGGGCCGTGGGTGGTGCGATGAGATCATCCTGCGCGTTACGGATCCACGCACAGTCACCCACTGCCCACGCGGCCTCGACGCCTTTGACCTCCAAGTCGTCATCGACGACGACCCTTCCGCGCTCGAGCGGCACCGGCAATTGTTGCACCAGCGGGTTCGGCATCGTGCCGATCGTGCATACGATGCTGGACGCTTCGATCATCGTGCCGTCGGCCAGCAAGGTGCCGCGTTCGCTGACGCTAGCCACCCTTGCATTGAGCTTGACGTCCACGCCGCGCTCGGCAAGCGAACGATGCGCCGCCTGCCCCAACCGCTCGGGCAGCTCGGGAAGCAGGCGCTCGATGTCCTGCAGCAGCGTCACTTTCACCTCGCTCCGCGCCACCCGCGGGTAGTAGCCGGCGATGTCGCGGAGGCTGTCGGCGAGTGCGCCCGCTGTCTCCACGCCCGAGAACCCGCCTCCGATCACCACGAAGTGCCCGAGGCGCTCGCGGAGCGCAGCGTCGAGCTCCAGCTCGATGCGCGCGAGCCGTCGCAGGACCACGTTGCGCAAGTGCATCGCGTCGCCGATCGTCTTGAGCGGCAGTGCATGCTCGGCGACACCCGGAATGAGGTCGAGCCTTGCACGGTTTCCGAAGGCCAGGACGACGTGCGCATACGCAAACGTGCGCGCGCCGGCAAGCGTTTCGCAGGCGATCGTCTGTTCAGCGAAGTCGATGTTGGTGACACGGCCCATCACGAAGCGAGCCTGCCGGACCATCTGTCGGATCGGAGCGACGATCTGCTCCGGGAACACTGCGGCGCCTACCGCCTCGGGCAGCATCGGCGTGAACGTGGTATGACTCTCTTCGCTGATCAGCAGCAGCTCGTAGCCGCGAGGCAGCTTGCCATCGAGAGCGCGCGCGAGCGTGGTCCCGGCGAAGCCGCCGCCGATGATCGCGATGGTCCGTAAGGCTTCCATGGTTGCAAACCGCGCTACTGCCGATAGATCCGGTTGTCCTCCACGCGCACGCGGTCGCCCACGCGAAGATTGATATCTCGCGTGTCTTCGACGATCAGCGAGCTTCCGGAATCCAGTTTCACGGTGATACGGTAGCGCGAGCGCTGCACGTTGTTCTTCTCGATCTGGTTGCCGACCACGGCGCCGCCGATCGTGCCGACGATGGTCGCCGCCGTCTTCCCGCCGCCGCTGCCGATCTGATGACCAATGACACCTCCGGCGATGCCGCCGATCACCGTTCCGGCGTTGATCGGCTGGTTATCGGAAGCGCGATAGATCTCGATGGCCGTGACCGTGCCGTAATCGACCTGGCCTTGCGCGATAGCGCAATTTTCCACAGAGGGCGAGAGCAGCAGCAGGCACACCAAGAAGCCCCGAAGTGGCAGGGTTCGAGTTGACATTTCAAATCTCCTTTGCTTTCAGTGGGGTTTCGTTCGACGGTCGCGCGTGTCATTTCCCGGCGACCGGAGATAGAGGGAGGATGGAATGGTGGGAACGGTGAGTCCGCGGGTGGTGGTGCGAGGAGGAAGAACAGCGAAACGGGGGTGGTGGAGAGGGCAAGCTTTCGCAATAAGGCACGTTCTTCGATTCGTCGCCGTCACTGCATGACCTGGAACACGGCGAGCAAGATGACGGCGCCAATCAGGAAGCCCGCGAGAAAATGACGCGCGAGGAACAAAGCCCGTAGGTTGACCCTGTTGATCGTTACCGTCCACGCGGCTTCGCAGTGCGAGGGCGGTTGCCGAGAAAAGAGCTGCCGAGAGCGCATGGGTGACAGGCCGCGGGGGTGATTCATTGTTTGAACGAGCGAGCCGTGGTCCTCAGCCGAGGAGGGCGGCTGCTGCGATGAGGTAGAGCGGCACCTGGAAGCGGACGTCCGCCAAGGTTTCATCCGCCTGCTCGGTCAGCCTCTGGCATTGCTCGCCTTCGATGCGGTTGTACGCAGAGGCGCTGCGTGCCGAGGCGAGGTCCGAGCCAACCCGGGTGAAGAGCGGTTCGTTGGTCGTTTTCATGACTTTGGACTCCTATGGCGTCAAATTGCTATTGGGGGAAAGAGGCAGTACTCGTTGAAGAGGGTGACGCTACCGATACCTTCCAGAAAGGCCCCGCGATGTGTTCCAGCGGTCGGCCCGGATCGTTCGGCCGCAAACCGTAGCGCAGCATGGCGATAATGTCGGCGCTCACCTTGGGGTTCGAAACGAAGTAACGGTGCCCGAAGAAATCGGTGGTGCCTTGGACCTCGATGATGTCGACGGCGTCGAGGTCGCCGATCATTGCGATCTGGTCGGGCGAGAACATCGTCGCGTCGATTCTTCCGAGCCTCGCGATGCTGCCGAACACCCAGCCGGCGGCTGCGAGCGCCTTGTCGTCGCGTGAGACATAGAGCGTCAACTTGAGCCCTGGCGACGGCGGGATGATTGCGCCTGGATCGGATTCCCCACCGAAAGGCAGGTCGGGATCGGAGAAGACTGTGAAAATCTTCATTATCGCGACGTCGCCGTCGAGGTCGGGGGCGACGAGCACGACGTTGCCGATGTGGAATTCGCGCGTCGGCGAGCTCTTTCGCGCGTAAGCCTCGACGCTCAACGCCGCCAACGCTGAAGCCAAGGTGTCACAGCCGCGGCTGTGTGCGATGAAGTGAATCCTCTCGAGGCCGGGCGTCTCGGCGATGATGCGGATCACCTTGACGAGGTCCTCGACCGCGTACTGCGCGGACTCGCGGTCGACGTCGTAGCCGAACAGGATGCCGCGGTGTCCGCCCGCGGGCCAGGAGAAGATCCCGCACACGAACTCCCGTCCCAGGAAATGGCACATTTCGCCCATGGTCAGCGCGGCACTCTCGAAGCTCGCGTTATAGCCGTGCACGAACAGGACGACTTCCTTGCGCCGCGCTATCGCGAGGCGCCTCGCCACCTCGGCTTGCAACTGTTGTTTCGCCCGCTCGTGCGCCTCCACGACCGCCGGTGCGCGTCTCATGCCGTCACCGGCGCGCACAAGCTCATAGGGTATTGCCGGAAAGCGACCGAGCTCCGTCGTTGCGCCAAGGGTTAGGTGCACCGGCAACGCTGGCTCGACTCCGCCACTTTGCGGGGCCAGCATATCGAGCGTGAGGCCTTGACCGAACTCGACCATCGCCGAGCCGAATGCGATCGAGCGGGAGCGACCGGCCGTGTACGACGGATCGCCTGGGTCTTGTGCCGGCGCGCGGTCGGTAACGAAGAGCAGATCGAGCGTCGGCGGACGATGCGGCGGCGTGTCAGCGAAAAGCCGCCTGGCATCCGGTCCCGTATAAAGCACCGGGGTCGGCATCAGTGCGTGATCCGTCGCACATGCCGTGAGCAGGCATGCGAGCACACCGACGGCGATCCTTTTTGCCCGCGCCTGTGAGACAAGGTTCATGTTGCTCCGAGGACCTTGATCTCAGTATTCCCGGCCCGGTCGGAGCTTCCGGCATTCTGCCGGCACCAACGCGTCGCTGCTTTGATCTGCTGCGGTCCGCAGCAACGCGGTCAACAGCAGGCCCGCGCAACCGCCCACCGCAAATGCGACGAAGATCCACCACGCTGTAATCATGGGGTCATCCTTTTGTACGTGCCTGCGGCGTTATGGAGTGGGTTCGACATGCACCGCAGCCTATCTCCGCGTAGGCCCGAAGTCGTCACCGATGCGTCGGCATTCGGTCGGGATTTCGTCGCAACGGATTTCGCGGGCACCGCGCTTGCTGAGTTGATGTTCGATGTCGCGGGCTGAGGTTTACCGAATCCCGACCGAATGCCGACGGTTCGCAGACGACTTGGGAGGCAGGGCGGCATTACGATGCATCGTCACTCAATGGATCCGTCTATCGCCAAGACAAGGCATCGCGTTGCATAGCCCATGAAGGAACATCGATGAGACTTATACGAATCCTGGCGGCCACGCTCGCGGCGATCGCCGTCTTGGCCCTGTCCGGACACGAGGCGGGGGCGCAACCCGCGGCATTGAACGACAGCACTGAAGCGTCCGCACCGCAGCCTCCTTCGAGCCCATTTGTCGTGCCGAAATCCACCGTGGTCGAAACGCTGGTCCGCGTGGCCGAGTCAGGGAACGTCGACGCGATGAATCTTCTCGGCGTGCTCTATACGACCGGAACACAGGTGCCGCGCGACACGACGATGGCGCTCTACTGGTTCCAGAAGGCGATCGACGGCGGATCGGCCGATGCCATGGACAATCTCGGGACGATGTATCTCGTCGGCATCGGCCTGTCGCGCGACCCTGTCAATGCGCTGCGCTGGTTCCAGCGTTCGGCCGCCCGCGGCAACGTACACGCCAGCTACAGCGTCGCCGTCATGGCCGAGAAAGGCTTAGGCACCGCCCGCAACCTGCCGCTCGCTCGGGCGATGTATCGGCGAGCGGCCGAGTCCGGCTTCACACCGGCCATGGTTCGGGTGAGCGAGGATTATGCCCGCGGATCGGGCGGGAAGCGCGATCTGGTCGAAGCGTACGCTTGGCTGCAGGTCGCGTTGCAATCAGGCCTTCCGGAGGAGCTGCAGATCGCGGCATTCGTCAGCATGGAGGAGCTGGAGGGGCGCCTCGCGCCGGAGCGCCGTGACGATGCGCGCGAGCGCGCCACCCGCATCATCGCGTTGGTGAAAACGCGTGCGCTTCCGGCCGAACGCCAAACCCCCACCGCGATGCACTTCTCGAGCCTATGAAAATGACTCGGCTCGCGCGCCCGCCGGATGCGCATCCTTTGAAGGAGCAATGGGAATGAAATCGATCCTCGATCCAACCTTCAAATACTACCCTTCGGTCGATACGGACCTGCGCCGCACGTTCCTGCGAATACGCGAACAAATGCGCCAGGCCAGCAACGCACGATCCGAAGGTCGTCAACCTGCCGCGCCAAGGAAGATCGCTTCTGTCGTGGCGCCGCGCTTGCTGCGGATGGCGGACTGAGGCGCCATCGACACGACAACGATCATGCGCGCCCTGTTCATCTTGATCGTCGGACTGGCGCTCCAGCTCAGCGCCGCGACGGCACTGTCGCAGGTCGCGAGCAGCGCTGAACGCGATCAGTTGCAGATGCTGGTCAACCGCGGAGCATTGCCGCAGCTGCGTCGCCCCGATTTCGCGCGCTTTCGTGCCGCGCTCGAAGAGGTCTATCGTGAAACCGATTACGCGCCGCGCTGGCTTTTGGCAAGCAGCGCCCCACGGGCGATGCTCGCGGAGCTCGCGGACGCGCCCAGTCATGGTCTCGATGCTGCCGACTACGACCTCGATTGGCTCGATCGAGAGCTGAGCGCGATCCAGTCCGGCGACCGCTCTCCTGAGCGAATCGCGCGTGCCGACGTTGGGCTCACAGTTTCGTTCTTCCGGTTCGCTTCGGACCTGCGCCGCGGCCGCGTCACGCCGGAGCAAGCCGGCTTCAGGTTCACCGAGGCGGAGAAGCCGCTCGACCTCCCGGCGCTGCTGCGCGGCGGAATGGCGACAGGCCGGTGGCATCACGTCGTCGCCCCGCTGGAACCGTCGTTAACGCTTTACCAGCGACTCGAGGTCGCGCTGGCGCGCTACCGCACTTTCGCCACCGCATCGCTTTCGCCCGTGCCGGCGCTGCCTGCCGGCAAGTCCAGGATCCAACCGGGCGATCGCTATGCCGGCGTCGCGTCGATCGCCGAGCGACTGCGCCTCTTGGGCGATCTGCCGGCGAATGCTGCGATGCCTGCATCGGATCGCTACGAGGGTGCGCTGGTCGACGCCGTGCGTGCGTTCCAGGAGAGGCACGGTCTGCAGGCCGACGGCGTGCTCGGCCGGGAAACGCTGGCCGAGCTCGCGACACCGCTCGCCGCGCGCGTGCGCCAGATCGAGCTGTCACTCGAACGCCTGCGCTGGCTACCCGAGGTGCACGCCGGGCCGGCCATCGCGGTCAATATCCCCTCGTACCGGCTTTGGGCCTTCGCCGACGCGCACGACGACGCTGCGGCCCAGCTCACAATGGCGGTGATCGTAGGTCAGGCGGTGAAGGCGCGGGAGACGCCGGTGTTCATCGGCGAGATGCGTTACCTCGATTTCAGTCCTTACTGGAACGTGCCGCCCCCGATTCAGCGCGCCGAAATCGTTCCGCGGCTCGGTCGCGATCCCGGCTATTGGGAGCGCGAGAATTTCGAGGCTGTTTCGGTCGACGGCAAAGGGGTGCCGATTACGGTCCTGGACGACAACACAATGCAGGGGCTCAAGAGCGGAGCGCTGCGCGTGCGCCAGCGGCCCGGTGCGAAAAATGCTCTGGGGGGCGTCAAGTTCGTGCTGCCGAACACGATGGACATCTATTTGCACAGCACGTCGGCGCAGCAGCTTTTCAGCCAGACCCGGCGCGATTTCAGCCACGGATGCATTCGCGTCGAGGATCCCGCAGCGCTGGCGGCGTTCGTCCTGCGCGATCAGCCGGCGTGGACGCCGGAGCGCATCCGCGATGCGATGGCGGCCGGCAAGCAGAGCACCGTAATGCTCACGCAGCCTATTCCGGTCCTCATTTTCTATACGACGGCGATCGTCGAGGTCGACGGAAAAGTGCGGTTTGCTTCAGACATCTACGGCCTCGATGCCAGGCTCGAGACGGCACTGGGCGCGCGATAGCTTTGCTGCGCACGCCTCGCGCCGGTTCGTGTCGTCGCGAGTCGGACGGCGTAATCGTGTACCGCATTCCGACCAAACACGGACCTTTTCCTTACGACCAGGACTTCGGATCCGACTACGCTTACGCCAGTTTCGTTGCGACCACTATCATGACTCTTAATCCCGAATCGAAGTATCCGAACCGACGAGCCTACGTGCTCAAGGTGCGCAGCGATGCGAAGCCCGGTGCGCTTGCCGGACGGCTGGAGAACCTTGTCACCGGCGAGCAACGCGAGTTTGCATCCGGTAACGAGCTGCTCGAGTCGATCGCCGTCGACCTGGAAGTGAAGGCGGGCCGATCGACCGATGCGACGCCGAAGTGACGTACAAATTCCTGCCGCAGTGTCATGGGCAAACAGAAAGAAGGACCAATGAGCAATTCAGCTAAACGGCTTTCCCAAAGCCACGAGGTTTCGGAGAAGGTGACACAGATGCTTCAAACCCGCACGCGGACAGCGCTGGAGCGCTACGGCAAGCGGGTGCAGCGGGCCGGTGAGCAGCAGGTCGCCGGGTCAACGGCGAGTCCGGTGTTGCCGTGGCAAGCCGCGACAAGCGGCGCACAATACGCCGTGGATTTCGCGCAGCGCTCCATCCTGTTCTGGGACACGCTGCGCCAGCGCGGCAACAACTTCCTCGAGCACGAGCGCAGAGGATTGCCGCCGGTGCTCCACTTCGACTACGAGACGGTCATGGACGGGCGCACGCTCAAGCGTCCGGTCAATTACGCGCTGCTGCGCATCGTTCCGCCCAAGGGCGTGACGGTGGATAACAGACTCCGTCCGTACGTGATCATCGACCCACGCGGCGGGCACGGGCCCGGGATCGGTGGCTTCAAGGACGACTCCCAGGTCGGGATAGCGCTGCACGAGGGCCATCCGGTGTACTTCGTAATGTTCTTCCGCGACCCCGAGCCGGGACAGACGCTCATCGACGTGTGCAACGCCGAGCGCGAGTTCGTACACCATGTGCGCGAGCTCCATCCGGACGCTCCGAAGCCGGGAATCGTCGGCAATTGCCAGGCGGGCTGGGCGGCGATGATGCTCGCAGCGTCGAGTCCCGACGACACGGGTCCGGTCGTGATGGTCGGCGCGCCGATGTCCTACTGGGGCGGCGCGTGGAGAGAAGGCGAGGGCGACAATCCGATGCGCTACGCCGGGGGCCTTCTCGGCGGCACGTGGCTCGCATCGCTCACCTCCGACCTCGGCGCGGGCAAGTTCGACGGCGCCTGGCTGGTGCAGAACTTCGAGAACCTGAACCCCGCCAATACTTTCTGGGACAAGTACTACCAGATGTTCGCCAATGTCGACACCGAGGCGCAGCGCTTTCTGGACTTCGAGCGCTGGTGGGGCGGCTACTTCCTGCTGAACCGCGAGGAGATCGAGTGGATCACGCAGAATCTCTTCGTCGGGAACAAGCTGTGGTCGGGTACGGCAGGTCCGAGCGGAGTCTTCGACCTGCGCAAGATCAAGGTGCCGATTGTGCTTTTCGCCTCGATGGGCGACAACATCACGCCGCCGCAGCAGGCCTTCAACTGGGTGGCGGATGTCTACGGCTCGACCGAGGAGATCAAGGCCAACGGGCAGGTGATCGTCGGTCTGATGCACGAGGACGTCGGCCATCTGGGTATCTTCGTTTCCGGCAAGGTCGCGAAGAAGGAGGGAACGCAGATCGCGTCGGTGCTGAACTCGATCGAGGCGCTGCCGCCCGGTCTGTACGGCATGCAGATCGCGGAGAAGAAGGACGGCGACGGCAAGCCGGCGTACGAGGTGAGCCTGGTCGAAGTGCGCCTGGAAGATGTCGTCGCGCGCATGAATCGCTTCAAGCGCGCCGACGAAAGGCCCTTCGAAGCCGTAAAGGTCGTATCGGAGTTCAATCAGCGCGCGTACGAACTTTTCGGACGACCGGTCATCGAGATGCTGGCGAACGAGTATGGCGCCAAGCTCTCGCGCGAGTTTCACCCGCTGCGCTGGCAGCGCTGGGCGATCTCCGATCTCAATCCCTGGCTGTGGTGGCTCGCGCCAAGCGCCGAGGCCGTCAAGGCCCAGCGGCAGGCGCTTCCTCCGGATCATCCGGCGCGCAGGGCGGAATCGACGATCTCGGAGCTCACGAGCGCGTCGCTCGATTGCTATCGGGCACTGCGCGATGCGATGGGGGAAGCCGCCTTCTTCCAGATCTACGGCAACCTCTTCGCCTTCTATCTCGGCGACGGGCGTGGCCTCGAAACGGCCGCGCCGCCGGTGGACCCGCGCGAGCTTCCGTTCGTCAGGGATGCGCTGGCTTCAATCGACAAAGGCGGTTACGCGGAGGCGCTCGCGCGCGTCGCCTTCCTGATGGCCCACAAGGACGAGCCTCTCCCGCTCTCGCGGCTGCAGCTTGCCCGTGACCTGATCGAGGAGTACCGGGAACTGCTGCCGGATATCCCGCGGGACGAGGCGCGCCGCATCGGCGGCGAGCAGGAAATCATCGCCCGCTACGAACCGGAAAAGGCGGTGGAGACGCTGCCCGTGCTGCTGGCCGAGCGCAAAGACCGGGAGCGGCTGCTCGCGTTGCTGGAGCGCGTGCTCGCGGACAAGCGGGTGCAACGCATCCAGCCCTCGCCGGAGCAGAAGGCGATGCTCGCCCGCATCCGACGGGTGCTCGACTCGGCGGGGCACCGGTCCCTGCGTGACCGCGGAGCGGTGGTCAGGAAACTCGCAGCGGGGAACTAGCCGTGGCCGAGAGAGATCCTGTCTTGCAACGCACTCACGAAAAATACCAGGGCCTGCTGGACTCCTGCAGGTCGCTGCCTCCCACGCCGACAGCCGTGGCGCACCCCTGCGATCAGAGCTCGCTCGAGGGCGCCGTCAACGCGGCGCGTCTGGGGCTGATTTCACCGATCCTGGTGGGACCGCGCTCGCGCATCGAAGCGGCAGCCAGGCAGTACGCGATCGACATCGCGGGGCTGCCGATCGTCGACGCGCCGTTCAGTCACGCCTCCGCCGAGCAGGCAGTCGCGATCGTGCGCGAAGGCAAGGCCGAGGCACTGATGAAGGGAAGCCTCCACACCGACGAGCTGATGGGCGCCGTCGTCAAGCGCGACGCGGGGCTGCGCACCGCGCGTCGGATCAGCCACTGCTTCGTAATGGATGTGCCCACCTACCCGGAGCCTTTGATCATCACGGATGCGGCGGTGAATATCGCACCGACGCTCGAAGAGAAGGTCGACATCGTCCAGAACGCGATCGACCTGGCACACGCGCTTGGGGCGGCGGAGGTTCGCGTCGCGATACTTTCCGCGATGGAGACGGTCAATCCCGACGTGCCTTCGACGATCGAGGCCGCCGCGCTGTGCAAGATGGCCGACCGCGGGCAGATCACGGGAGCGATCCTGGACGGCCCGCTCGCGCTCGACAACGCGATCAGCCTGGAGTCGGTGAAGATCAAGAAGATCAATTCGCCCGTAGCAGGTCGGGCCAACGTGCTCGTGGTGCCTGATCTGGAAGCCGGCAACATGCTTGCGAAGAGCCTTTCGTTTCTCGCCAACGCCGATGCCGCCGGCATCGTGCTCGGCGCGCGCGTTCCGGTCATTCTCACCAGCCGCGCCGACTCGGTCATGACTCGCCTTGCTTCGTGCGCGGTCGCGGCACTGGTGGCAAGAGCCCGCCGTGAAGCGAGCGGCAAAGCGGTGGCCTGAAATGGCCGATGCTGTCGCCGTCGTCAACGCGGGGTCCTCGAGCATCAAATTCTCGCTGTTCGCGGAAGCCGACGGCGGACTCGAGCTGAAGGCCCGCGGCCAGGTCGAGGGCATCTATACGGCACCGCACTTCATCGCCAAGAACAGCGCCGGTGCGCTTCTCGCCGAAAAATCCTGGGGCGACGGCGTCAAGCTCGGTCACGATGGCGCCCTCGACCATCTGGTCGAATTCGTGCGGAGCGAGTTCGGGGAGCTGCGACTGGCCGGCGTCGGCCATCGCGTCGTGCACGGGGGCACCGAGTATGCGGAGCCGGTACGCGTCGATGCGAAGATTTTCTCGGCGCTTGAAAAGTACGTCCCCCTGGCGCCTTTGCACCAACCGCACAACCTGTCACCGATCAGGCTCCTGCTCGAGCGTCGGCCGGAGCTTGTCCAGGTCGCGTGCTTCGACACGGCCTTCCATCGTACGCAGCCACCCGTGGCACAAGTGTTCGCGTTGCCCAAGTGGCTTGCCGAGCGCGGCGTGCGTCGCTACGGTTTTCACGGACTGTCATACGAGTACATCGCGCAAGCGCTCCCGAAGTACGACGCTAAGGCTGCGCACGGCAAAGCGATCGTGCTGCACCTCGGCAACGGCGCGAGCATGTGCGCGATGGCGGGCGGGCGAAGCGTTGAGAGCACCATGGGCTTTACCGCGGTCGATGGGCTGCCGATGGGGACGCGCTGCGGCAGCCTCGATCCGGGGGTGATGCTCTATCTGATGGACGAGCTGAAGATGGATTCGCGCGCCATCGAGAAGCTCGTCTACCAGCAGTCGGGCTTGCTTGGCGTGTCCGGAATCTCCAGCGACATGCGCACGCTCGAAGCGAGCGCCGAGCCGGACGCGAAGATCGCGATCGAGCTCTTTGCCTATCGTATCGGCCGCGAGCTCGGTTCGCTCGCCGCAGCGCTCGGAGGGGTCGACGCGATCGTATTCACGGCGGGCATCGGCGAGAACAGCCGCTCGTTGCGCGAGCGTGTGTGCAACGACGCTGCCTGGCTCGGCATCGAGCTCGACAAGGCGGCGAACCAGACGAACGGTCCAAGGATCAGCACGTCGGCGAGTCGCGTCGCCGCCTGGGTCATTCCTACCAATGAAGAGCTGATGATTGCTCGCCACACGCAGTCGTTGCTCTCCGGCACTACGCACTGACACATGTCCAGCGAACTCCCGCCTGCCCCACTCAAAGGCTCGAAAGCCCTCGTCGTCGGGGTCGCCAACCAGCATTCGATCGCCTACGGCTGCGCGAAGGCGTTTCGCGAGCTGGGTGCCGAGCTGGCGATCACCTACGTCAACGAGAAAACCAGGACCTACGTAGAGCCGCTGGTGAAAGAGCTGGAAGCGCCGATCTTCATGCCGCTCGACGTTGAAACGCCGGGCATGCTGGAGGCGGTGTTCGAAAGAATCTCCAACGAGTGGGGGAAGCTCGATGTAGCCCTCCACTCGATCGCGTTCGCACCGAAAGAAGAGCTGCGCGGGGCGCTCATCGACTGCTCCGCCGAGGGCTTCAAGCGGGCGATGGATGTCTCTTGCCATTCGTTCGTGCGCATGGCGCGGCTGGCGGCGCCATTGATGAAGGAAGGAGGGACGCTGTTCGCAATGAGTTACTACGGTGCGAACAAAGTCGTGCCCAACTACAACGTGATGGGCCCGGTGAAAGCGGCGCTGGAGGCGTGCTGCCGCTACCTGGCATACGAGCTGGGCAGCAAGGGCATCCGCGTGCACGCCATCTCCCCTGGACCGCTCAAGACGCGCAGCGCCTCGGGGTTGAAGGATTTCGAGCTCCTGCTCAACGAAGCGGCGCACCGGGCCCCGATCGGCGAGCTGGTCGACATCATGGACGTGGGCTTCGCCTGCGCTTACCTTGCGACGCCGTACGCTCGGCGGATATCCGGCGAGACGATGTATGTCGACGGCGGCGTAAACATCATGGCGTGAGCGGTCTGCCGGGCGGTCGCTGCCTGCGCCGAGCGGCCGGCGACGGGGGTTGCCATCTTGGAATGGCGCTCACCCAATTCAGACCCAGCGGCGACGTTACGCTGACGACTCCGCATTGCTTTGCGCCTACGCTTGACTCGGATCGCACCGCCCTGCACATGGTCTGAGGCGCGGTGACCAGGAAATCCGCAACAACGGAAGAAGCAACCTATGAAAATCGTTATCGAAAACCTGCCGCAAGACGTCTCCGAAGAGCAGATCCGCGAGGCGTTGAGCCGGTGGGCTCAGGTCGGGGAGATCAAGCTGATCAGGGAGGGCTCCGCGCCCACCACGGTCGTCGAGGTGGATACGCGCGAGCTGGCTGACTCGCTGGTCAGGCACATCAACGGGCACTTCTACAACGGACAGGAGCTCGCTGCCTGGGTGCCGCTGTGGGAAGGGTAGGCGGCGCGCCTCCCAATAGCAAAGGACGAAGCGATGGATACCACGATCCTGGCTGCAATGTCCGGTGTGCTCGGGTCGCTCGTCGGCGGGTCCGCGACGGTCGCCACCACGTGGGTCACGCAGAAGACGCTCAACCGGCGCGAGCTGATCCAGACGGAAATACGCAAGCGCGAGACGCTCTACGGCGAATTCGTCGGCGAGTGCGCGAAGGTGCTCGTGCACGCGTTCACGCATACGCTGGACCAGCCCGAGAACCTGCTGCCCATCTACGCGCTGATCAACCGCATCCGGCTTTGCGCCTCTCAGCCGGTTCTGGTCGAGGCGGAACATGTGTTGAGGCGCATCACGGAGCAGTACTTCCTGAGGAATCTGACGATCGAGGAACTGAGGCAACTTGCGCGTTCGGAAGACGCGGATCCGCTCAAGGCGTTCGGAGAGGCTTGCCGCGCGGAGCTCAAGTCGGTGCGCACGCGAGCATAGCCGTCGACCGTCCGACGGAACCTTCCGTGCGAGAACGGCCCTCGGGCGCTCATGGTAGATCACCGAATTCCGACCAAACGACGACGCTTCACTGACGACTCCGTCCGATCCTTTCTCTACTCTTGCGCCATGTTCAATAACCAACGCCAGCAACCGATGCCGCTATTTGCAGCCCTGACCGAGGAGCTTTGGCTGGCAAGGCTGGGGCCTCTCTTTCCAAACCGGGATACCCCTGTCGTGACCGGAACAGACGAGCCGAGGACCGCTGCCGGCGACCGCGTCCGTCACCCGACTCGCAGCCCTGGGGCGACGCGGCGCGACATCGCAGCCACGCTCGCCGCGTCGCTCGCCCTGGCCCTGGTCGGTTGTGCCACGCCGGTCCTGAAGCCGTCGGTGGAAGTACCGGATCGATTCGCTGCAACGCAGGCGGTCGACCAAGAGCCGGAGACCGCCTGGTGGGACAGCTACGGCGACCCCGTGCTCTCGAGCCTCATCCGCCGGGCGGCGGCCGAGAACCGGGACGTCAAGATTGCGGCGGAGCGCGTGCGTGCCGCGCGAGCCGGCGAGACGATCAGCCGCTCCTGGCTGTTCCCGAGCATCGGGGTTCACGGCGCGGGCTTCGATCACAGAACCGGGTACGACTCGAATACCAAGCAAGTCGTTCCGGAGGCCGCGGACACGAAGGGCTGGCAGGGCGGCGTCGACGTCTCCTGGGAAATCGACATCGCGGGCCGGTTGCGCGCGGGTGCCGCGGCGTCGGCGGCCGACACGCTGGCGACGGAAGACACCGCGAGAGGCGTTCGTCTGTTGGTGGTGACCGACGTTGCAAGCAACTACTTCACCCTGGTCGGCGCGCTGCGGCAGCTCGACAGCGTGCGCGCGATATCGGCCGCGCAGGACGAAACGCTGCGCCTCGTATCGGCCCGCCAACGGGTAGGCCTCGCCACGCCCTTCGACGTCGAGCGCGCGCAGACCGAAGCTTCGAGAGCGCGGGCGGCGATACCGCCGCTCGAGACGCTGGCCGCCGTCTCGCGTCACCGCATCGCGGTGCTGATTGGAGACCAGGCGTTCAACGCTTCCGCGATCGCTCCGTCGCGCGGCGACATCGCCGTTCCAGCTGCGCATGCCGGACAACCGGCGGCACTGCTGCAGCGGCGCCCCGATCTGCTCGCCGCGCAGGCGCAACTCGACGCCGCCAACGCGCGACGTCAGCAGGCGATGGCCGAATGGTTCCCGCGGCTCTTTCTCGGCGCCATGTTCGGCGGGGAGGGTCTCGATGTGAACGGCATGGCGCTCGGCGCTGCGCGGTTCACGAATGTCGCGGCGCTGCTCGCCATGCCGATCTTCAACGCGGGGCGCACGCAGGCGATCAACGACATCGCCGAGAGCCGCCAGAAGGAAGCGGTCCTCCATTATGAGGACGCCATCGTGCGCGCGCTCGAGGACGTCGAGAACACGCTCGTCGCGCTCGACGACCAACGGCACCGGGCACAACTGATGCAGAGCGCGGCGGCCTCGGCCGACGCGGCGCTTAGCCATGCGCAATCGCTCTACGACCGCGGGCAGACCGACTTCTTGCCGCTGCTCGATGCTCAGCGCGTTCGGCTGGTCGTGCGGGTCTCCGCAAATGAGGCGCAGACGCAACTGCTGCTCGACAGCGTCCAACTCTACAAGGCGCTCGGCGGCGGCTGGCAGGCGTTCGAGCCTTCGTCGACGCCAACCGCCGCCGACGCCACACACGCCCCGAATTCATGAACCCAGTCGACCGATACGAGGAACTGTCGTGAAAACCCCCTTTCCCATGGCGCTTCTCGCTATGTCTATAGCGATCCTGTCAGGCTGCTCGCACCAGCCGCCACCCGAGCCGCTGCGGGCGGTTCGCACGGCGGAGATCCGCTACGACAAGACCCAGCAAACGGACCGCTACTTCGGCTCCGTGCAGGCCCGCTACGAGGTCGACCAGGCTTTCCGCGTCGGGGGCAAGGTTGTGAGCCGCAAGGTCGAGGTGGGGCAAAAGGTGCGACAAGGCGACGTCATCGCGGTGCTCGATGACACCGATTACAAGCTCGCGGTCGAGGCCTCGCAACAGCAGCTCGCGGCCGCCGAAGCGCAGGCCCGGCAGGCCGAGGCGGACCGAAAGCGGCTCAACGCATTGAAGGCGGATGGCTCGGTCAGTCCTTCCGACGACGAGAAGGCGCAGAGCAATGCCCAGACGACGCGCGCCACCGCCGAAGCCGACGCGCGAAAGCTCGACCTCGCGCGCAATCGCCTCGAATACACGACGCTGCGCGCATCGCAGGAAGGGGTGGTCACCAGCGTGAAGTTCGAGGTCGGCCAGGTCGTGGCCGAGGGGCAGCCGATCGTCTCGATCGCGAAGGAGGCCGAGCCGGAAATCGTGGTCAACGTGCCTGAAGACGCCCTCGCCGCATTCAAGACCTCGCGATACAAGGCGTGGCTCGCGAGCGCGCCCGACCAGATGTTTGACGTCGTGTTACGGGAACTCTCGCCGCAGGCGGCGGCGCAAACGAGAACCTTCCGCGCCCGCCTGAAGCCCGCGACGCCAAGGCCGCTGCCGCTCGGCGCTAGCGCAACGCTCGTGGTCGAGCGCCCCGTCGGCCAGGACGTCGTCGCGGCCATCCCGGCGGCTGCGATCACCCAGAACAAGGGACAGCCCGCGGTGTGGGTCGTTCGTCGGGAAGGGACCGATGCGGCCGCAAAGGTGGAGCTCATAGGCGTCTCCGTGCATGGATACCACAGCGACGAGGTGCTGGTCTCCGGCCCGCGAGCGGGTGAGCTCGTCGTCAGCGCGGGTGTGCAGAAAATGGCGCCGGGTCTGAAGGTGGCACTTCCCGGCTCCGCACCCAACATCGAAAACAAGCAGGCCGCCCGATGAAGTCTTTCAACCTCACCGAATGGGCGCTCAACCATCGCGCCATCGTGCTGTTCCTGATCCTCGCGATCATGATCGGGGGCGGGCTGGGCTTCACCAAGCTCGGACAGCTCGAGGACCCCAACTTCTCGGTGCCGTCGATGGCGGTGATCGTCATCTGGCCGGGCGCGACCGCGCAACAGATGCAGGACGAGGTGCTCAACCGGATGGAGAAGAAGTTCGAGCAGCTCGATCACTTCGACAAGGTCAAGACGTATGCGCGGCAGGGCTACGCCGGCATGATCATCTCGGTCAAGGGCGGCACGTCGCACGCGGATCAGCGCGAGGCGTGGTATCAGGCACGCAAGAAGTTCAGCGACATCAAGGGCGAACTGCCGGAGGGCGTAATCGGCCCGATGTTCAACGACGAATTCGGCGACGTCACGGGCCTGCTCTATGCGGTCAAGGGCGACGGCGTCGATCAGTGGGAGCTTTCCGACACCGCGGAGGACATCAAGCGGCGGCTCCTCAAGGTGCCGATGGTCAAGAAAGTCGACATCTACGGCAAGCAGGCCAAGAAGGTCTACGTCGAATTCTCCAACGAGCGCATGGCCGCGCTCGGCATCACGCCGCTCATGATCGCGGAAAGCCTGCGCAACCAGAACGCCCTCGAACCGGCCGGGCAGATCGACACGGCCACCGACCGCGTGATGGTTCGGGTCAGCGGCCAGTTCAAGAGCCTGGACGACATCCGCAACGTGCCGATTTCGGCAGGGGGCCGCCAGCTCAAGCTCGGCGACTTCACCACGATTACGCGCGGCTACGAGGATCCGCCGAGCTACACGATCCGCCACAACGGCCAGCAGGTGCTGATGCTGGGCATCGTGATGACGGACGACGGCAACATCGTCGAGCTCGGCAAGGCGCTCGACACCACGATCGCGAAGGTCCAGTCCGAGCTGCCTTACGGCGTCGAGCTCGAGCGCGTCGCCGATCAACCGACCGTCGTCAGCGAATCGATCTGGGAATTCGAGCGTTCCCTGATGGAAGCGCTCGCGATCGTGCTCGCGGTGAGCCTCATCAGCCTCGGCTTCCGCACTGGCATCGTTGTAGGACTCGCGGTCCCCATCGTGCTGGCCGTCGTCGCGCTGGTGATGCTGGCGATGGGATGGAATCTCGAGCGGGTCTCGCTCGGGTCTCTCATCATCGCGCTTGGACTCCTGGTCGATGACGGCATCATCGCGGTCGAAATGATGGTCGTTAAGATGGAGGGAGGCTGGGACCGCGTGAAGGCGGCCGCCTTTTCGTACGCCGCGACAGCGATGCCACGGCTGACCGGTGCGCTTGTCACCGTCGCCGCCTTCATGCCGATCGGCTTCTCCAAATCGACCACCGGCGAGTACGCTGGCGGCATTTTCTGGATTGTCGGCACGGCGGTCGTGTTCTCGTGGTTCGTGTCGGGCGTCATCACGCCGTACCTCGCCGTGAAGATGCTGCCGGACTTAAAGAAGCACGAAGGCGGCGACCCGTACCACACGCCGTTCTACCAGAAGCTTCGCCGTTTGATCGACGGCGCCGTCGAGCGGCGCTGGTGGGTCATCGGCGCCACGGTCGCCGCATTCGGGCTGGCCATCTTGGGAAGCCGCCTCGTGCCGCAGCAGTTCTTCCCGAACAGCGACCGGCCCGAATTGATTGTCGAGCTGCGACTGAAGGAAGGCGCTTCGTTCGCCGCGACGACCGAGCAGGTCAAGAAGATGGAGGCCGTGCTCGCCAAGGACGAAGACGTCAAGTTCTTCACGGCGTACACGGGCGCCGGACAGCCGCGCTTCTATCTCGCGCTCGATCCGGAGCTGCCGAACCCGGGCTACGCCGTCGTTCGTCGTCATGACCAAGGGCCTTGAAGCACGTGAAAAGGTGCGCTCGCGCTTGATGGCGAGCGTCAACGAGCAATTCCCGAACGTGTGGGTCCGCGTCACGCGCCTCGAGCTCGGTCCGCCGGTCGGCTTTCCGGTCCAGTTCCGCATCGTCGGCCCCGACACGCAGAAGGTACGCGAGATCGCGCGCGAGGTCGAGGCGGTGGTGGCGGCGAGTCCGAAGGTTCGCGACGTGCAGCTCGACTGGAACGATCCGGTCCGCACGCTGCGAGCCGACATCGACCAGGACAAGGCGCGTGCGCTGGGTCTTGCGCCGGCCGATATCGCGTTCGTCACGCAGATCTTCATGAACGGCGCTACGCTTTCGCAGTGGCGCGACCACGAAGACCTGATCGACATCGTCGCGCGCGCCGTCCCTTCGGAGCGTCTCAACCTCGACACGCTGAAGAGCGTCAATCTCTACACGCGCGACGGAACCGTCGTGCCGCTGTCGCAGGTCGCGCAAGTGCGCGACGTGCTCGAAGAGCCGGTGCTGTGGCGGCGCAACCGGGACATGGCCATCACGGTGCGCGCCGACGTCAAGGACGGCGAGCAGGGCGTGTCGGCCACGCAGTCGATCGTGCCGCAGTTGAAGGATATCGAGGCGAAGCTGCCGTTCGGCTATCGCATCGACGTCGGCGGCGCCGTCGAGGAAAGCGACAAGGCGAACAAGGCGCTGGCGGCGGTGTTTCCGGTGATGCTGGTCACGATTCTGACCATCCTGATGCTGCAGCTGCAGAGCTTCTCCAAGATGTTCATGGTGCTCCTCACCGCACCGCTCGGACTGATCGGGGTCGTCGCCGCGTTGCTCATCTTCCAGGCTCCGCTCGGGTTCGTGGCGATCCTGGGGATCACCGCGTTGTCCGGCATGATCATGCGCAACTCCGTGATCCTCGTCGATCAGGTACGGGAAGAGATGGAGCAGGGCCTCGATCCCTGGAATGCCGTGCTGGAAGCCGCGGTCCATCGGACACGACCCGTGATGCTGACCGCCGCGGCCACGGTGCTTGCGATGGTCCCACTGGCGCGAAGCGTGTTCTGGGGCCCGATGGCGATCGCCATCATGGGCGGCCTCACCGTGGCTACCGTGCTGACGATCTTGTTCGTACCGGCCCTTTACGCGGCATGGTTCAAAGTGGAACGCGCCGCCGCGGGAAGTGCACCGGCCCAGTCCGTACCGCCGGCTGCTCCGGCGCCCGCGGCGGCCGACTGAATGGACGGATTAAATGAGGCGAAATAGCTATTCGGAACCGATGCGCCTATCGCTCAACATGTTGAGATCGGCGCCCATATCAAGAGGAGAGAATCCATGACCAACACGATGAAGGCTGCTGTCGTGCGCGAGTTCGGCAAGCCGCTCGCAATCGAGGAAGTACCTGTTCCGCAACCGGACGAGAATCAGATCCTCGTCCGCATCGCGGCGACCGGGATCTGCCACACCGACCTCCACGCCGCGCACGGCGATTGGCCCGTCAAGCCGAAACCGCCGTTCATTCCCGGCCATGAAGGCGTAGGTACGGTCGTCGGCATCGGCCGTGCCGTCCGCAGCGTCAAGGAGGGCGATCGCGTCGGAATTCCGTGGCTGCATACAGCCTGCGGATACTGCTCATACTGCCGGACCGGATGGGAGACGTTGTGCGGGTCTCAGTTGAACAGCGGTTATTCGGTGAACGGCAGCTTCGCCGAATATGCGCTCGCGGACCCAGCGTATGTCGGCCGTTTGCCGGACAGTCTTGAATGGGGTGCGGCGGCGCCAATCCTGTGCGCCGGGGTGACCGTCTACAAGGGACTCAAGGAGACGGAGGTAAAGCCGGGCGAATGGGTGGTGATCTCGGGGATCGGCGGACTCGGTCACATGGCCGTTCAATACGCCAAGGCGATGGGCATGCACGTCGCCGCCGTCGATGTGCATCCCGACAAGCTCGAGCTCGCCAAGTCACTGGGTGCCGAGATCGCTCTCAACGCCGTGGCCTTGGACGCCCCGGGGGAGGTGCAAAGACTGATCCATGGCGCCCACGGCGCGCTCGTGACCGCGGTCTCGCCCAAGGCGTTCGAACAGGCGTTCGACATGCTGCGATCCCGCGGCACGATGGCGTTGGTCGGCTTGCCGCCGGGCAAGATGTCGCTGCCCATCTTCAACATGGTGCTGAAGCGCATCACCGTGCGCGGCTCCATCGTCGGCACGCGTCAGGATCTGGAAGAGGCGCTTGCGTTTGCCGGCAGCGGCGCGGTCTCCACACACTTCTCCTGGGACAAGCTCGAGAACATCAACGACATCTTCGCGCGCATGGAGGAGGGCAAGATCGATGGGCGCATCGTCGTGAAGCTGCAATGAGCCGCGAGATGATGAGGCAGAGCTCCTTCCAGCCATGAACATCAAGCTGAACGCGGGATGGTTCTATGGCGCGCTGATCATCGTCCTGTCCGTCTGGATCCTGCACAGCTTCCTCACCGCCATACTCGCGGGCTGCGTGACGGCGGTCGCGAGCTGGCCGCTCTACACTCGGTTCGCCCGCCGTGTGCGGCGGCGCGTGCGGGGAAGCGTCGTTTCGCTCGTCTTTACGCTGGCGATGGTCGTGTTCGTGCTGGCGCCGTTGGTGTTCGCCTTCGGGGCGCTGCTCACCGAAGCCAACGCTCTTATTCTCCAGATTGGTGCAGCCGACAAGAATGGAATCGCCGTTCCGCTCTGGCTGGAAAACGTGCCGCTCGTCGGACGATGGTTGACTGCCCGTTGGCAGAATGAATTTGCGCACGGAGGCGCCATCTCGCTGTTGGCGCACCGAACCGACGCTTCGGCCTTGCTCGGCTGGGCACAGTCTATCGGCCAGTTCGTCGGTCGGCATGTGTTCATCATCCTTTTCGCCATTCTGGTGCTGTTCTTCCTCTACCAGGAGGGCGAATCGCTGGCGCGGAACTTCAGGCGACTGCTGCGTCACCATATCGGCGAGCGGGCGGAAGGCTACGTCGACCTGGCGACGCGATCGTTACGCGCCTCGGTGAACAGCATGTTGGTGGTGGCGCTCTTCGATGGGTTCGGAACCGGCGTCGCGTACATGGTCGCCGGGGTCCCGCATGCGGCGCTATGGGCCGCGATAACCGGCTTGTTCGCTCTCGTCCCGTTCCTGGGCTACGTCGCCGTGGCTGCGCTGAGCTTTCAGCTGGCGCTGACCGGCGCGACGACGCCCGCGGTCGTCGCATTCGCGCTTGGCTGCCTCGTACTCTTCAGTGGCGACAAGATCGTGCGCCCGATGATCGGCCGCAAGGGCACCCGTTTGCATTTCGTCTGGGTGCTGATGGCTTGCCTCGGCGGGTTCGAGGCGCTGGGGCTGGTGGGACTGGTCATCGGCCCGGTGGCGCTCAGCCTCACGAGAGAGTTGTGGGAGCAGCGCGTTCGTGATCTTCCTGCAACAGAAATGGCTGCCGACCACCCGCGCGAGCTCGCCAGTGCGACGCCGCACGCGGCGCCTGCAGGCAGCGTTCTGCAAGAAGATCTTCTCTGAAACGATTTCCTCCGAGCAGCAAAGGCCATCCATGGACTCTGACGTTACGAAATCGAAGCCCCGTGTTCCAGTTGCGACCAACAATCGAGGGTCGTTGCTCCGGGAGTTGCGGACTCGATACGAGGCGGTGCAGCAATCGTCCGACGACCATGGCGACGTCGAGAGCTTCCAGGCGATCGACGAACGGCTGCGCGAGGCGTTTCGCTGGCTGGAAAAGCGCGCTCACCTATCTCAACGGCTTGAAGCCACCGATCGAGCACCGGTTCGACCTCGGCTATGGCTACGTCTTCGATTCACCGCGGTTCTCTCACGGGTCGGTCGGGCAGCACGAGCGCCGCATCGTCGGCTTTCCGGCGCTCGAAGAGATCAACGTCTACTACGACATTTCCGCATCCAAGCCGCTCTCGATCGAAGTCGTCCCCGGTTGGGTGTCGTTCGCCGAGAAGACCCTAGATGCCTTCGGGCTGCAGTACGAATGCCGCCGCGTGGAGGCGGCTGACGGCACTCTGAGCAAGTGCGTCTTTTCGGTCCCGCCCGTGATTCCGGCGCGCGTCTCGTTTCGTGTCGACTACCAGACGGGCGTGGTCAGCGTGGCGCTGGTCAACGTCGATCGCCTCGAGCGCGTCACGCTGGAGTTCCCGAGCACCGCGATCGAAGAGCCCGTTCTCGAGGATCTCGTGCGGCTGATCCTCGGTCGTGACTCGGCATTTCTGAAACGTGGCAGGCTTGCCGGGCTGCGCGGTCGAGCCTCGGGCTAGCTCGCTCGAGCGGGTGATCGGTTTTGCGCCGGAGGGAGGCTCTTCCGCACGTCGCCCCGCAGTCGCGAAGCCGGCGGCCGGTCCGGATCGAGGCCGTGCAGAAACGTTAAATCCTGCGTGATAACGCAATGTTGGTGCGTTCGGCGACGTTGATTGCCGCGCTATGCGCGAATGCGGCGGTTCAATCATGTGATCGAGGTTGTTGCAGAACTTGCGTTGCAGATACGCTTGGCGGCTCGTTCTGCGGCGTTTAGTTCGCGGGAGAAAAAGACGGCGGACCCGCCTCCATGTGATGCTCGGCAGCTTAACAAAATCCCGACGAAACACAGACCTTTCGTTGACGACGTCGCGCGTGCAGAGCGCTATCGTGAACTGTATATGGGGTCGGTCATGCGGAGGATCGTGGCTACACAGCTTCGGCAGGTCAGTGAGTGCAAGCGTGTTTCGCGACCATGTCTGTCCCAAGGATTTGGCGCTCGAAGTGCAGATTGGTTTCCTGCGCCGCAAGATGGTGAGGGTCTTTGAATTACGCGCAGAGTAATGCGCGTTGTTTCAACTTAACTATCAGGAGCGAATTATGTCGGCTGTTCCAGAGACCCAAGCGGTAGAAACGCCATACGAAACGCCATACGACGAGTTTAATCACATCATTCCAGAGGACCATTTCCCGCCGAAGGGTATGTCAGCGCAGGCCGCCAAGGCGATGGTCGAGGCGGAATCCTGCACCGACTGCCAGCCGACGATGAACCTGTCTTCGTTCGTGACGACGTTCACCGAGCCGGAGGCTTTGGAAGTCGCGCATGAGCACTTTCTGAAGAACTATATCGACCACGACATGTATCCACAGCTTTTCGCCATGGAAGGACGCATGGTGAGATGGCTGCATAAGTTGTGGAACGGGCCGGAGGGGGTCGAGCCCTACGGCACGGCAACCATAGGGTCTTCCGAAGCGTGCATGCTTGCTGGACTTGCGCACAAGTGGAACTGGCGGCAGGCACGCGAGAAGGCCGGTAAGGACGCCAGTCGACCCAACCTGGTCACCGGCGGCAACGTGCAGATCGTCTGGAAAAAGTTCATGCGCTATTTCGATGTCGAGCCCCGCATCGTGCCCCTGAAGCCCGGCAACTACCGACTCACCGCCGAACATCTCGACAAGTTCGTCGACGAAAACACCACTGCGGTGGTTGCCATCGCCGGGCAGACCTTCACCGGAGAGGACGACGATTTTCAGGAAATCCACGACTGGCTCGACGCGTACGAGAAGAAGACCGGTACCTCGATTCCGATGCACATCGACGGCGCCTCGGGCGGCTTCGTAAATCCGTTCCTCTATCCCGACTACAAGTGGGATTTCCGACTGCCGCGCGTGATGTCCATCAATGCGTCGGGGCATAAATTCGGACTTGTGCCGCCGGGGCTGGGTTGGGCCGTGTTCCGCGAGCGCAAGGTTTTCAACGAGAGCCTGATGTTTTACGTGAACTACCTGGGCGGCGAGATGCCCACGGCGACACTTAACTTTAGCCGCAATGGTTTCCAGATCGCCTACCAGTATTACGCGTTCCTGCGGCTCGGATTTGCTGGATATAAGAGCATCATGCAGCACACCCTGGGAAACGCCGAGCATTTGCGTCAGCGGCTGGTAGATAGTGGCTACTTCGAGATCATGAACGAGACACAGCGCATCCCTGTCGTCGCGTTGACGCTCAAGAAAGCAGTCAAGAAGTTCAATGAGTTCGACGTTTCGTCCAAGGTTCGCGAGCGCGGCTGGGTTCTTTCCGCATACTCCATGCCGCCTGATGCGCAGACAGTCAATAGCCTGCGCGTGGTGGTGCGACCGCACCTGAATCACACGGTGGTGACCATGCTTGCCGACGATATCATCAAGGCCTGCAAGTGGCTGGAGCAGCATGGCGGCACAGCCACCGCCCCCGCCTTGCACGATCCGCACAAGACCGCGACATCTAAGTGCTGAGAGGCTGGCCGGATTTTCATCAACATCGGGTGACTGCGACTGAAGACACTCGCCACGCTGAAAGGCGTGACGAGTCGCCGACAGATAGCGCTTAGGGAGAATGGCAATGCAAATCTTATTTAAATGGCTCGCGGCTAATCCGTACATACTGCTGTTCGTCGTGGTCGGTGCGGCCGTTCTTCTCGGCAAGGTCACCATCAAGAGCTACGGTTTGGGCATGGTTGCTTCGGCGATTGTCATCGGCGCCTTGACTTCAGCATGGGCGTCCACCTATGGCATCAAACTGGGCCTGGACACCTTCACCAAGTTGCTTTTTTATTATCTATTCATGTATGGCGTCGGACTGCGCGTCGGGCCGTCATTCATCAACAGCCTGAAGGGAGACGGACTGAAGTTTACATTCCTCGCCATATTCTGCTCGGTGCTGGGATTGCTTGGCGCGGTGTACTTCACCAAACTGTGGGATCTGCCCGCCGGCGCGGCGGGAGGCATACTCGCGGGGTCCATGACGATGTCGGCCGCGATAGGTTCTGCGGAGGAGGCCGTGCGCCAGGGCGCATTCCCGCTCCCCACAGGGAAAACGTTCGAAGAGGTGAGTGGCATGATCGCGCTGGCGTACGGCCTGACCTATATTTGGGGCACCGTCGGCATCATCCTGATTTGCAAGTACCTGCCACGTTGGTGGGGTGTCGATGCCAAAGCTGCCGCGAAGAAATACGAAGAAGAATTCGGCGTTCCAAACGTCGATGACGTCGGGTTGACTGGCTACCGTCCAGTGACGGTGCGCGCCTACAAGCTCACCAACAAGGAGATCGTCGGCTGGACCGTGCGCCAGTTCCTGCAGAAGTATCCCCAGTACAAGGTACTTAACGTGGGCAGGAGCGATGAACGTCTTGGCGTGGCCGATGATCTTGCGTTCCGCGCGGGCGACGTAATCGCGCTTGGCGGCGAACTTACGGACATTACGGAGAACATGGGGCTGATTGGACCCGAGGTGCCGGATTCAAAGGTGCTCAACATTCCCATCGACCAAGCCGAGGTTCTGGTAACCAACAAGGCAATCGAGGGCAAGGAACTACAGGAGTTCCGTAGCGCGGATTTTGCGGGGGAAATTGCCCTCACCCGCATAGAACGCGGCGGCGTGCCAATCCCGATTGGCCTGAACACGAAGGTGCAGCGGTTCGATGTCCTGTTCGTTGCCGGCCTTAAGAGCGGTGTCGAAAAGCTCGCCACGCTCGCCGGTAAGATCGCCCGTCCCAGCACTGCTACCGACCTGCTGACATTGTCTCTCGGCATGATTCTCGGCATGCTCATCGGCGCGATCGGGTTCCCGATTGCCGGCTCGAAAGTCGGCCTCGGCAATGCGGGCGGGTTACTCGTCTCTGGCGTAATCGTGTCATCGGTCGCTTCGCGCCTGCGCTTCTTCGGCAACACGCCGAATGCGGCGCGCAACATTATCGAGGACCTCGGGCTAATCGTTTTCATCGCGATCGTCGGCATCAATGCGGGTGCCAGCTTGCTGACGCAACTCACCGGCAAGGTCGCGTTGTACATCTTCCTCGCCGGTTTTATCTGCACGACGATTCCCCCGTTCCTGGTGTGGGCGATCGGCTATCACTGGATGAAGATCAATCCGGCGGTGCTGATGGGTGGCGTGGCGGGCGCACGCTCGCACTCCGGGCCAGCGCGCGAAGCGGCGAAGGAAATCGGCAGCTCGGTGCCGTGGATCGGCTTTCCGGTCGGTTATGCCGTCTCCGGCATCCTGCTCACCGTGTTCGGTTACGTCGCAATGGTGATGACGAAATAGTCGCGAAGGACCGGACCCGCCGCCTGCGGGCGGCGGGTCCGGCAACCTCCTGCAGATAAGCAGCGCACCTGTGCAGACTTCCGCGGAGGGGGCCATGAGGAGACGGCGATAATGTCGTGGATCACAACGACACTGCACAAATTCCCTGAACTCGGCATGTTCCTCGCGGTCGCCGTCGGATACTGGCTCGGCAACATCAAGTTCGGGAAATTCTCGCTCGGAACCGTGACCGCCGCGTTGTTCATGGGGCTTGTGATCGGGCAATTTGGCGCCGAGATGAACCGTGAATTGCGATGGGGCCTTTTTTATCTCTTCCTTTTCGCCAACGGCTATTCGGCAGGTCCGCAATTTTTTCGCGCGCTCAAGCAGGATGGCGTCAAGCCCATGGTGCTATCGCTGACCGTGGCAGCTACCGGGTTAGCGGCAGCGTACGCGATGTCAAGGCTCTTCCACCTGGATTTCGGTCTGTCGGCGGGCCTGTTCAGCGGTTCGATGACGCAGTCGTCGGCAATTGGTACAGCAACCGACGCGATCATGAGCCTGGAGTTGCCTCTCGATGAACGCAAGCTGCTGGCGAGTCACATCGCAATTGCGGACGCTCTGACTTATGTATTTGGTGCATTTGGCGTGATTTGGTTTACGAGCGTCCTCGCGCCGAAGCTTCTCGGCATAGACCTCAAGAAGGAAGCCGCGGCACTGAACGCGCAGTTTGGGGTCAAGACGCAAACGCCGGGTGTCGATTCTGCCTATCGCAAGTACGCCGTTCGTGCCTACCGCGTCTCCGGTCCGGAATTTGTCGGAAAGTCCGTCGATCAGGTCGAACACTGTGATGGAGCGTTGCGCTTTTTTGTCGAACGTGTGCACCGAGGGACTTCGATCCTGGACGTCGAACCGGCCATGGTGTTGCAGCGTGATGACGTGGTTGTCGTATCGGGGCAGATCGAAGATCTCCTGCTGGTCGGATCGCGGTTCGGCGTGGAAGTGCATGATCCGGAACTCATGGACTTCCCGATCGAGGTGCTGAACGTAGTCCTGACCAACTCCAAGGTTTCCGGTCCCACGCTCGATGAGCTCGCCAAATCCAGGGAATTCGATTTCCGCGGCGTGGGATTGCTTACGCTAACGCGAGCTGGACAGGAAATTCCACTCACGCCGATGACCGTGCTCCACCGCGGTGACCTGCTGGAGCTGGTCGGCCCGCAGCGCGCAGTCGAGCGAGTCGCCCGTGAAATTGGATACGCACTCCATGCGAGCGACACCACGAAGCTGTCGACCGTGGGATTCGGCATCTTGACTGGCGCCTTGGTCGGCCTGCCGTACCTTATGGTGGGGAGCGTGAAGCTGACTTTGGGTGTTGCTGTCGGCGCGCTGATCGCGGGGCTGCTTTTCGGCTGGGCGCGTTCGGTGCGGCCAATCTTCGGGAGCATTCCGCAACCGGCATTGCGCTTCATGATTGATTTCGGGCTGGCGGCGTTCGTAGCCGGAGCGGGGCTGCAAGCCGGACCGGAATTTGTACATGCCGTCAGGGAACTCGGTGCCGCGTTGCTATTCGCAGGGGTCGTAGTAACGCTGGTGCCCCTGTTTGCCGCCCTTCTCGTCGGCCACTATGTGCTCAAGCTGAATCCTCTGCTGCTGCTCGGCGGACTGGCGGGAGCACGGTCCTTCACCGCAGCGCTTGTCGCCGTTCAGGAGAAATGCGGCAGCCGCACTCCGGTGCTTGGCTACACGGTGCCGTACGCGGTGTCCAATATTCTGCTTACCGTTTGCGGGTCGCTCATTGTGGCGTTGGTTACATAGGTAGAGCCATCACTGTCGGACTGGCCTGGAAATGTGTCGGCGAAATTCAGTGGCCGCAACGAACAAACGCCGTTCTGACATGTACTTTCGATATGGGCGAGGAGCGGAGAGGCAATGACTGGTCAATTCCTGCTACCGCTCGAGTTCGATCTCGGGGCAACTTTTCTTTTTGCACTCACCGGTGCATGGGTTGCGATCCGGCGCGATTATGATCTCATCGGCGTGTTCACGCTGGCCTTGGTCACCGGCGTAGGCGGCGGCCTGCTGCGCGATACAGTATTCATCCGACACGAGCATCCGGCGGTGTTGGAAGACGCACGCTACATCTGGGCAGTAATGGCTGCCACGGTATTGGCCGCGCTGACTGTTCCGCTTGCCCGGCGCTTCGAGCGGCTTGTGGCTGCAGTGGACGCACTGGCTCTGGGTGCCTACGCGGTGGTCGGTGTAGAAAAGGCACTCGCAACTGATTTGTCCTTTACGGCTTCCATCCTGGTTGGGGTAGTCAATGCTACTGGCGGCGGATTGATGCGCGACGTCCTGGTGCGCGACGAGCCACTATTCTTCAAGCCGGGGCAATATTACGTGTTGGCCGCGCTCGTCGGAACGATCTTGTTCGAGCTATTGCTACGCTTTTGGCAGATGCCGGTGCAGGTCGCAGCATGGCTTTCTATCGGGGTCACTTTTCTGTTTCGTATGTTGGCGATCAAATTCAATTGGCGTACCACGCCCATGCCGCGTTGGGGCGAGCAGAGTCCACCGTAAACTCACGGTTAACCTGTGGGTGGCGAATTGCCAGTCAGGCGGCAATTGGTGTTTGGAACAGACCGCGGCAATGCTGCCGGCAGGCGTGACGACCAAGCGAGGCAGGAGCAGGTAAGGATGCGCCGGTACGTTGCGCGGGCGTCGCGCCATCGAGCGAGCGGTGCACGCGATGCATATTGTAATAATCGGCGAACGCATCCAACTTTCGCGTTAGGTCGATCGCGCTCCAGAAGAACAGGTGATCGAGATATTCGCGGCGGACCGTGCCGATCAGCCGTTCAATGAACGGATGCGAAACCGGCGCGTACGGAACCGATTTGATCTCATCGATCGCGAGGACGCGCAAGTTAGCCAGCCACCGGTGGAAGCCGAATAGCGGGTCGTGATCGGTGCTGACACGTTTTGGTAGCCGTTGGCCGGCGATGGCGCGATTGAACATCCGGCAGACCGAGACTCCGTCAATATCGGCGCGTTCGACGCCGAAACCGACTAGCCGGCCCGTGCACACGTCCATGACTAACAGCACCCAGTGACTACGTAGGAGGATGGATTCGCAGCGGAATAAGTCCAGGCTCCAGAGGCTGTCCTTGGCCTGTGCGATGAATGTTAGCCAGGACGGGCCATCCGTTCCTGACACTGGCCGGTAGTGTTGGGCGAGGACGCGGCGGACGACGTCCTTGTCGATCTCGATTCCGAAGGCATGAGCGATCTGTTGGGCGATTCGCCTGCAGCCGAAACACGGATTGCGCCGCTTCATGTCGACGATGGCCGCGATGAGCTCGGGGGATGGTCCTTTCGAGCCGGGCTTACAGCGGTGCGGCGAAGAGGAAAAGAGCAGGCCGTATTTGCGACCAACCAATGCGCGGTGGAACTTGAACAGTGTTGCCGGCTTGACGAGCGCGCCAAGCTTCGCAATCCGGCGCGGATTCACGAACAGCGTGGTTAGTCCGAGCACGAAGCGATCAAGCGTGGTCAGATTCGGTGCGCGTTGCCTGGCTCGATTACCGATCAGAAGCTGATGTTTGAGCAGAAGAGACTCTGCGGCGACGGCGCGTACGCCGCCAGGGCGGAGCAGCTTTGCGCAGGTGACCAGCAGGTGGACGGTCAGGATGACGAGATCGCGCATAGAGCGAACGGTACCATCGCCGCTAGCGGGGGCAAGACTGCACAGCGCGGGCGGATTGCGTCACACTACGAATTCGCCCCCACAGCCGCTCGCGGGACTGGACGGTCGAGCTTCGGGCTAGCGTTCCAGCCGTTCTTCGATTGCTACTTCGCTCGAGCGAGCGGATCGGTTTTTTGCACCGGAGGAAAGCTCTCGCGCATTTCGGCCGGAGTCGCAAAGCAGGCGGCAACCGCCGACACGCGCAGCAAACTCCACAACGCTTCATCGGTCCGGCTCGAAACTGGACGGAAGAGCGACGTTTCCCTGACGACTCTGCTTTCGACGCGCGTTACGCTTCGGGAAGAACAATTTTCCAAGGGCACGCGGTTCAACGCGATAACACAATGAAACGATCGTCACATCTGCTCGTCGAGTTCGCGCTCGCTGCGGCAGCGATCTCTCTAGCCGCGTACGCATTGGTGAACGCGTATGCCGCGCTGAACGCGCATCCTGCGGCGCTGGAGCGTGTCTCGCCTTCCGCAATCGAGCTTGCACCGGCTTGCGCGCCGATCTCCGCGCCGGGCGCGTTGGTTACGCCGGCGGTCGTGCCGGTCTCCCATGCAGTGAGCGGCGAGCGGGAGGTGATCGTAAGCTATCGCGCGGCGGTCGCCCGAGCCGCTCCGTCGGTGGTGACGGTTCATTCCGCGCACCTTTCATCCGGAGGGCTGCCGCTCACGCGCAATGTACTGGTTAAGAACCTCGCTTCCGGCGTGATCCTCGACCGGGACGGCTACATCGTGACCAATTATCACGTCATCGACGATGCATCCGAGCTGGCGATCGAGCTCCCGGACGGTACGCTGCATCTGGCACGCATCATCGGCAGTGACCCGGCGTCGGACCTGGCGCTGCTCAAGATCGACGCCGAAGGACTGCAGCCCATTGCACTGGCCGACATCGACGACGTGGCTGTGGGCGACGTCGTGCTCGCAATGGGCAATCCGTTCGGCATCGGCCAGACAGTGTCGCAGGGCATCATCAGCGGCATCACGCGCCGGGGCGTGAATCCGATCGACAACTACATCCAAACGGACGCGGCCATCAATCCCGGCAACTCGGGCGGCGCGCTGATCGACTCGGCGGGCCGCCTGGTCGGGATCAACGCCGTGATCCTTTCGCGCAGCGGCGGAGCCGAGGGCATCGGGTTCGCCATCCCGGTCGACTTCGTGCAGACCATCACCGCGATCCTGAAGAGCAAAGGCCGCGTCGCGCGCGCGTGGCTCGGCTGGACGACGGCGGTGCCGTCAGGCGGCGAGGGCGCGCTGGTGGTGACGGTGGAGCGCGAAGGGCCGGCCGATCGGGCCGGCGTCGCGCCGGGCGACCTGATCGTGCGCGTCGGCGAAAAAGACGTGCGGCATCCTCGGGAGGCCACCGGCGTCGTGCTCGGTACGGACCCAGGCATGCGCATTCCGATCGAGCTCATGAGAAACGGCAAGCGCACCACGGTGACGGTGCAGCCGGCGCCGCTTCCGACGCAGCCGTCGGTCCCATGAGCTCTGAGCGAAAGAGCGTTCAAGCGCCGATGAAGCCCGCCTGGAAGCGCAGCGTTCAATGGTTCAGCGCCGACGCGAAACCGCCAGTAAACCCTTGATTGTTCAGTGCCTCGTCGCTATGCCGTCGACGCAGCCGAGCCGGCGGCGGAATCGAAGTGTCGCGCACCCGCGACGCGGATGATCCGGGTCAAGACGCAGCGGTCCGTTCTGTGCTGAAATAATCGGTCTGAGGAGCCGCGTCGTGGTTCGCGCACGGCTGTTGTAAGCACGATTCGGGGATAATCTCGCTTCGCAATGGCAGAACGCACCGCGTCTCCATCCTCGCCGAAGTCCACCCCCGTCCGGGCTCGGTTCGACCGATTCGAACTGGACCAGGTCAATGCACGCCTCCTGTGCGACGGGCGCCCCGTCGCTCTCGCCCCGACGCCGTTTGCCGTGCTTTGCGCGCTCGTGCGTCAGTCGGGATCGTTGCTCACCAAGAATGCTTTGCTCGACGAGGTATGGGGTCACCAGTTCGTCAGCGAATCGGTATTGAAGACAGTCATTAGCGAGCTCCGAACGGTCCTGGAGGACGATGCCCGCCAGCCCCGCTTCATCGAAACGGTGTCGCGGCGAGGGTATCGGTTCATCGCTCCCACGATCGCCGCCACGCCTGGCGCCTCCGAGACTATTGCCCAGGCGCGCTCGGCGCAGGCGTCGTCGTTCATCGGGCGGGCAGACGCGCTTTCCCGACTTCACGCGAACTGGGACCTTGCGTGCACCGGCAAGCGCATAGTCGTGTGGGTCGCCGGTGAACCGGGTATCGGCAAGACGGCGCTGATCGAGCGATTCGTTGCGGGACTCGGCGATATCGTTTCCATCCGTGGTCAGTGCGTGGAGCAGTACGGTGCGGGCGAGCCGTATTTGCCCGTCCTCGAAGCGCTCTCGGAACTGTGCCGCCGTGACGGCGGCGCTGCGACGCTGCTTCGCGCTGTCGCGCCGACGTGGCTCATGCAGCTGCCGTGGCTCACCAGCGCAGAGGAGCGTGCCGCACTCCGTCAAGAGCTGGCCGGCGTCAGCCCGGAGCGGATGCTGCGCGAGATGGGCGAAATGCTCGATCGCTACACGGAGCGCACGCCGTTGCTACTCGTGACGGAGGACTTGCACTGGGGCGACCGTGCGACGATCCAGCTCGTCGACTCCATCGCGCGACGACGCGGCTCCGCGCGCCTCATGTGGCTGGCAAGCTTCCGCCTCGCCGAAGTCGTCGCGTCGGATCACCCGCTGAACTCCTTGCGCCACGAGCTACGCCTGCACGGGTTGTGCGAGGAGATCGTGCTCGATCCGTTCTCCGAAACGGAGGTCGCCGAGTACGTCGCGCAACGGTCGCCATCGATCGCCCGCGACGAAGCTTTCATGCGTGCGCTGCACGAGCGTACCGATGGCGTGCCTTTGTTTGTGGCATCCGTCACGAGGGACGTCGTCGCACGCGCGGCACAAGGCGGTGACGATGCGGCTGCCGCGGTGCAGCTCGCGAAGCTGGCGGTTCCCGACAATCTCGCGGCCATCATCGATCATTACATCGCCAAGCTCGACCACGATCAGCGGTCCGTGCTCGAAGCGGCCGCCGCTTGCGGCATCGAATTCCGCATCAAGACCATCTCCGATGCGCTGCAGCGCGACGTCGTCTCGGTGGGTCGTACGTGCGACGAGCTCGTGCGCAAACGACTCTGGCTCGCTGCGCCGCGTGCCGACGAAGCGCACGACGCGCGAGAGCCGCCCTATTCGTTCAAGCATGCCCTCTTCCGGCAAATGGTCTACGAGCGCACGGCGCTGGCGACTCGTTCGGAGCTCCACCGCGGGGTCGGTTCGGCCCTCGAGCGCGACCGTGCAGAAGGCGTACCGGTGGCCGCGGCGGAGCTCGCCATGCACTTCGAGCGCGGCCGCGAGCCGATGAAGGCGTTAAGCTGTTACGTGGAGGCCGCGGAAGCCGCGCTGCATCACTTCAGCCCCGCCGGATGCGTGACGCTTACCGAGCGTGGGTTGGCCCTCCTCAAACACGCACCGGAAGGGGCCGAACGCGACGCGCTCGAGATTGCGCTGGCCACGCTTCGCGGCGTATCGGCTTTTCAGGCGGTCGGCGTCGGGCTGGAAGCGAAATCCGCGCTCCAGCGTGCGTACGCGCTGCTCGGCGGTGTCCCGCAGCATCGCATGTCCGCGCTGCTGCTGCACGAGTTCGGGTTTGTCCTCTGTATGCGCGCCGACTATGCGGAGGCGCTCGGCGTGGCGGAACGAGCGGAGTCGCTGTCGTCGGACACCAACGATCCCGCTCTCGCGTTCGCCGCGTGCACCGTGCACGCAGAGGTCGAGCAGCTTCAGGGCCGTCCGAATGCGGCCCGTACAGGCATCGAGCGCAGACTCGCTGTCGCGGACGCGGTCGAAGTGGCGCCCGGAGCAATCGTTGGGGCCGATCCACGCGTCACGCTGATGGCGCTGCTTGCCATCCCGCTTCTTCAACTTGGCTTCGTGAAGCAGGCGCGCGCCCGCCTCGAACAAGCGCACGCCCGCGCGCGTCAGCTGGGACAGCCGATGGCGCAGATGGTCGCCATCTGGTGCAACGCGCTACTCGAGGTGCGGCTCGGGAGTGCCGAGCGCGTCGCTGCTCTGGCCGACGAAATGCACGCGCTCGTCGACAAGTTCGGCCTCGCGCTCGGCCGGAATGCTTGCCGGTGGTTTCGCGGATGGGCTGACGCCCGCATGGGAAAACCGCGTGAAGGTTATGAGTTGATCCGGGACGCTTACGAAGCAAATACGCGGCTCGGGATGCTGGCGGGCACAAGCGAGGTTCTGGGGTATGCTGCCGAGGCGCTCGTGCTCGCAGGCGATCTGGACCGAGCACGCGAGCAACTCCACGAAGCACTGCAAGTCGCCGACAAGCTCGTGGAGCGCGTCTATCTGCCGCAGCTGTACCTTATCGAGGCCGCCATCGCCCGTACCCGCGGTGAGCTCGCTGTCGCCAACGCCTCAGTACGACGCGCCGTCGCAGAGGCCAAAAATCAGGGAGCACCGTGGCTCGAGCTCATGGCTCTACTCGAGCTCTGGGAACAAGACGGATCAACGGCCCAAGACCGGCGCGCGCTTGCCGCACTTGTCGACCGACTCCCCGAAGCGACCGATACGAAAGCCTACAAAAAGGCGCGAGCGGTGCTCGACAAGAAGAAGCACTGATCTGACTCGCAGCCTGTACCTGCGCCAGACATCCTCCGGCTGGCGTGGGAAGCTGCCTTGCGGCATCGTCCAATCGGATGAACGCCCGCTGCGGTATCCCCGACCGATCATCGACTCATCGCGATCTAAGGAGCGTTACCAAAGTCCGACCGAAGGACGACGTTTCTCTAACGACTCCCGGAGGCGATCCGAATAAGCTGGGTTTCGTTCGAAGCATCTTGATTTGCCGTAGGGCAACTTCGACAAAGCGTTTATTTCCCTTCAGCGAAAGGACATTCCCAGATGAGGTGTCCCGAAACGGTCGGCGTGATCGGCGCCGGCACCATGGGAGGCGGCATCGCGCAGGCCTGCGCCGTCGCGGGGCTTGCAGTCACGATGATCGACGTGGACGACGCCGCGGTCGCTCGCGGGCGCAGCGCCGTATCGTCGAGCCTCGAGCGCCTTGTCAAGAAGGAAAAGCTGTCCGCCGCGGACAAGGACGCCGCACTCGCACGCATCAACGGCACTGCGGATTACGCAGCGCTCAAGGCGTGCGACTTGGTCATCGAGGCGGCAACCGAGAACGAAGCGCTCAAGGTCAGGATCTTGAAACAGGTCGACGAGCTCGCGAAGCCCGAAGCGGTCCTGGCGACGAACACATCTTCGATTTCCATCACGAAGCTCGCCGCGGGGACCAAGCGCCCGCAGCGTTTCATCGGCATGCACTTCTTCAATCCAGTGCCCATGATGGCGCTGGTCGAGCTCATCCGTGGCTTGCAGACCGACGACGCGACCGTGGATCTCGCGAGCGCGTTCGCGAAGTGCCTCGGCAAGACGCCGATCGTGGTGAAGAATTCGCCAGGCTTCGTGGTCAACCGCCTGCTGTGCCCGATGCTGAACGAAGCGGTGTTCGTGTATTCGGAAGGGCTTGCCAGTGCGCAGGAGATCGACGACGGGATGAAGCTCGGCTGCAATCATCCCATCGGACCGCTCGCTCTGGCCGATCTGATTGGCCTCGATGTGCTCCTGGCGGTGATGGAGGTGTTCTATCGCGACTTTAACGACCCGAAGTACCGGCCTGCGCCGCTCTTGAAGGAGATGGTTGCCGCCGGATATCTCGGTCGCAAGTCCGGCCGTGGTTTCTATGCGTATGGCTGACCTGGCTGTGGACGCAAGGCCGCGGTGTCGACGGGGTCGCGCTGATTCGACGCTTCAGGATCGGCCAGCGGGCGGACAACAGGTAAATGCGTGATGGAACCTCAGGGAGCAGGCGCTCAAAGTTCCACGTGCGGGGCTCCTAACACGACAGCCGGCGTAAGCGCGACTTCGTCCGCTGCTGGTTTTCGTGCCCACGCCGTGCTCGTCGATGGGATTCGGGTTTGCCTCCGCGCGATCCGACCTGATGACAAGGAACGCCTGCGAATAGCGTTCAAGCGGCTATCCCCTCAAAGCGTTTATCACCGCTTTTTCAACCCGATAACAGAGCTCACCTCGGGCGACCTTCGGCAGCTGACCGAGCTGGATTTCCACGATCATGTTGGACTGGTGCTAACGGTCGAGGAAGAAAAGGGTGAAAGACTGATCGCGGTCGCCCGCTTCGTACGTGTCGCCCCTGGCGCAGACCGCGCCGAGTTGGCTTTCGCTGTTGCGGACGAGTATCGGAACCGCGGCGCAGCCACGCTACTGTTGCGCCAGCTCGTTGCCCTTGCGCGAAACTGCGGTGTTCGAGAGTTCGTCGCCCAAATGCTGCAGGACAATGTGGAGATGCTCCGGGTATTTCAGAAGTCCAAGCTACCGTTGCGACAAAGGGTCGAGCAGGGCATCCGCCACGTCGTATTGCGCATCGATGCCCAGACGTGAGCGCGGACGCTGATACCCTGGCTTGCCTTATGCATCATTACACTGACGTGCGTATTAGAGCAATCCGTTGTAACCGGCGGATGTCGCCGGAGCGGCTTTTTGTATCGCAGGCTTGCGGCGCCTGGCGCTGTTACGCTGCGTTACGATTTTTGGTAGGCGTGCGCTGGTTGCCAGGCTCCATCCTTCGCTAGCGCACCGTGCATGTGCACGCTGGGCTCGAGGGTGCAGGCGCGCGAGCTGTGGTGTAAGCTGGGGCCTGCGTGGGCACGGATATGACCGTGATCATATGACCCGGATGAGGCGGTCGCTAAAATAAGCCGATATTCCCAATCATGGGGCAAGAACGGAGTTGATCATGCGACCCAATCTCGTCATCGCGCTGGCTGCATCGTGCAGTCTATTCGCGGTCAGCGTTTCCGCGGCATCACCCGCTGCCGATCCTGCTCGCCAGGCTGAGGTGTCGGTGCGTGGAGCGGAAGTCATGCCCTTCGCGTTGAAGGCGACGACCCACATTTTTACCAAGACGAACGACGGCGGCCTCCAACAGGTCGTTGCCAAGAATCCGCAGGACACCGAACAAATCCGCCTGATTCGCGAGCATTTGCAGGAGATCTCGCACGAGTTCAAACGGGGAGATTTCTCCGCGCCCGCGCAGATTCACGGCGAGGCCATGCCGGGACTCTCCGAGCTGAGGCACGCCAAGGCGGGAGAGATCAGCGTGCGCTACCAGGATCTCAACAACGGCGGCGAGCTTCGCTTTTCCACCGGCAATCCCTCTCTGGTGGCCGCGCTGCACCGATGGTTCGACGCCCAGCTCTCCGATCATGGCGCTGACGCGATGGCAGGTCACGAGCACAATGGCATGCGGCACGACTGATCATCGCTGGCAAAGCCATGTGAAGCCCTGGCACGATGTCGCCGCGCTTGTCCTGTCGGGAACACTGTCCGCATCCTCAACATGGCCCAGTGACCGATGGGAAGGCACGGCTCTGCTCACGGATCCAATCCTGGTGCCAGCGCGACGCTGACCGCAGTGCCCTGTTGCGGGGCGCTATGTATCGTTAAGGTGGCTCCGATCAGCCGCGCCTGCTCACGCAGACCCGCGAGCCCGTAGTGCCCCGGATGCACGCCCTCCACGTCGAAACCGACGCCATCGTCGGCGATAGTCAGGGTCAATCCGCGGCCGTCGGGAGCCACGCGTAACGAGATCGTAACGCGCGTCGCTCCGGCATGGCGTTCGACGTTGCGCATCGCTTCTTCGGCGATTCGGAACAGTGTCTCCGCCCGTTCGTCGGCAAACGTACCTGCCTGCGCATCGCTCGTGTATTCGACCGGAATGCCGGTGCGCTCGACAAACAGCTCGATAAAATCGCCAAGCGCTGCGGCGAGCCCTGCATCGCGTACAGGGTTGAAGCGCATCTGGGCAATGGCGGCGCGGGCTTCATTCAATCCTTGATGGGCTGTTTCCTCGGCGCGCATCAATTCCTCCGCCAGTGCACCCGGGTTGGTGGTCGAAAGCCTCTTCAGAAGCCGGATCTCTGTGAGCATCGCCATCATCGAGTGTGCCAGCGTGTCATGTAGATCGCGTGCGATCTTCAAGCGCTCGCGCACTACGGCGTCATAACGCGTCTGTTCCGCCAGTCGTTCGATTTCCCGCGTCCGTGCCGCCACGCGCTGATCCAGTTCGACATTCAAAGTCTGCAATGCGCCGCGTTCACGTTGCAGCGAAGTGAGCAATTCGTCCAGCGCACGTCCCAACCGTGCCGCTTCATTCCGGCCGGCAGGAACCGCGATACTCCGCGTTGCGCCGGTTCGGACGGCATCGGCCGACCGCGCGATGGCTTCGAGGTCGCGTGCAACGCGCCGTGCCAGCAGCCCGCCGAGCAACGCGGCGAGCAATCCCAAGCCAACCAGAACGGCAGCGATCTGACTCTGCAGGATTCTGGCGCGCTGCGTGGCGTCCCGCAAAGGCTGGAGCACAACGACACGCCAGCCCAGGGCGTGCAGCGCGTCGGACGCTGCCGACTTCGCGCGCGCGACCAGGTAGCGCCTGCCGTCAGCCAGACGTTCGACACGCGATGGCGATTCGCTGCCGCTTGGTATATTGAGTGCAATGGTTGGCGCTGCAGTGTCGGTCGATTCAGGAGAGCTCTCCCAGCGCTGGCCTTTGCGGTTTGCCGGTCCGATCAATACCGTGCCATTCTCGTCCAGCACCAGCGCTTCGGTACCGGCGGATTCTGGCTGCTTCTGCCCAAGCCCCCCCGCCAGATCCAACAGCCAGCGCGTGTTCAGTTGCGCTCCAATGACGCCGACGGGATTTCCCTTGGCATCGATTACGGACGCGATCAGGTATGCGATGGCCTGAGGTGCACCGTCGGTTGGCGCACGCGGGCTCTGCGTTGGCATTGGCACCAGTCGTACATCGCCGACTCTCGCCCCCTTGGAACCCAACGCGAACCACGACTGATCGGCAACGTTTGCGCCCTCCATCACGCCGTGGGTGGCGGCGACTACCCGGCCTTGCAGGTTCGCCACACCGATCCATTCGAATTCGGGGGAAGCGCGTTGCAGGTTCTCGAGAATATTTCGGAGCGTGGCCCGTTCTTCTTCGCCGAGCTCGGTGGCCAGCATCGCCGCCAACGCCCGTACCGATTGCAGTCGAAGCGCAATATCGAGATTCAGTTCGGCAGCGATACGTTCGGCCGCTCTGTCCAGTTGTCGGTCGCGCTGGTCGAGCAGGTTGGTGCGCACGATGTCGCCCACCCACACGCTGGCAACCAGCACGAGACCGATCGATAATGCGAACACCAGCCAGCCGATGGCGGAGGCCAGGCTGCTGCGGGGGTCGAGGTAGCGCGTCAACGGGTGCATAAAGTGGATCGCGAAAATATCACACCAGTGTCGCAAGTGACGAAAGTAACTTCGAACTCGTGACCTGTGGCTCTCGCGTGCGATCGAGGTATCCGGTAGATTGTCGTCATAAGCGAAGTCGTTGATCGCCTCTGTGCAAGCTTCCCAATGCCGGGGTATTCCGAAGTGGATGAGCTGGTACAACTGGTCGCCCAACGGGCTGGAATCCGTTCGGCCCAGGCGGTGCTTGCGGTCTCGGCGATGCTGGACTATCTGACGGCCCGACTGCCTTCGCCGCTGGTCGGACGCATCCGCGAGCAATTGGGTGTCGCGAAGGGTGTCCGGCGAGCGGATGGCGGCGACGGGGGTGTCAAGTGACGACGGGATTCCCCGACGACGCGTCTCCTCGCATCCGGGTGCTCGTTGCCGATGATCAGGCCCTGATCCGGCGTGGGATGACGCTGATGCTCTCGGTCGAACCGGACATGGAAGTAGTGGGTCAGGCCTCCGACGGCGTGGAAGCCGTCGAGATGGCGGAGCGCTTGCATCCCGATGTCGTGTTGATGGACTTGCATATGCCGCGCAAGGGCGGCGTGGCGGCCACACGCGAAATCACGCTGTCGCTGCCCCACACGCACGTGTTGGTGCTGACTACGCTGGACGCCGACGAAACCGTTTTCGAGGCGGTCCGTGCTGGCGCTCACGCCTATCTACTCAAGGATGCGAGCGAAGACGAGGTGCTCGAAACGGTGCGCGCGGTGCATCGCGGCGAGTCCCGGCTGACGCCGCAGATTGCGCGTAAGGTGATGGATCAGTTTCGGCGTCTTGCGACTCCGTCTGAGGCTGTTCCCACTGGTGCTACCGTGAACGGTCCTGCGGCGTCGAGCAACGCGTCAGGTGCCGCCCAAGCCAGGGCCACCGATTCCGTGGCCGAGACGCTCAGCGACAAGGAGGAAAAGATTCTGAGCCTTATCGCCGAGGGCAAAAGTAACAAGCAGATCGCCGCCGCAGTGTTCCTGGCGGAGGGCACTGTCAAGAACTACGTCAGCCGTATCATGGACAAGCTCCACGCCAACACGCGTACCGAGCTCGCCGTGATGTCGGTGCGCCAGCGACGCGGCGGTTGATCGAAGGCCAGCAGCCGATCTAATCCAAGATTCGAGCCGAACCGTCAGGAGCGGAGACCGTGATGGCGGAGTCGGACGGCACAACGTGTTTCGACCCGCCGCGCGTCTGCGGTAGTGGCGACGGAATGATCTCGCTCCCGACTCTTTCGCCGATACCATCAAGCCGATTGTCAACCCCTCCGCGTGACATGACCGCCAGCGATGATCCGGCCCGCTCATCAGCAAAAGGTTCCCATGTCAGCGCATGAACCGACTGACCGGCCTATCCTTTCACAGCACATTCTGCCGTCGTCGGCCACGATGGTGGGCGTATGCATCACTGCGCTGTCGATCCTCAAGCTGGTGCGGCCGGCCGGGCTTGGCATCTGGGTCAATCACCTGCTCGCATTCAGCAGTCTCGTGTTCCTGACGAGCGGGATGTTGTCTTACGCGGCGATGCGCGCGGCGCGGAACGCAAGGCTGGAGCGCTACGCGGATGCTGCGTTCATTGCCGGATTGCTTCTCCTGAGCTTGTGCACCGTCTTCATGGCGTTGGTCATTCGGTAGTCCTCTGGTGGGCTTCAGCGACGTCGATCCCTTCGTGCTCTCGCTGCGGGCCGGGCACACTCAGGTCAGCGAAGCCGCCATCCTCACCGTCATCCTGAACGTTTCGGAACGCAACAACCTGCTGAAGGCCGACTGTTCGCTGTCGCGCGCCAACGCCATGTGGCCGAAGGCCGCCGGGTTGGTGCTGCCGCAGTTGCTGTCGCTCACCCGCTGCCTGTTCCCTTGAAAGTCTCACATGCCCGACACGACGCCACCCGCCCCGACCGACCGCACGCGGGGGCTGTCCAGTGCCGGCGCAATGCAGCGCCTTGCGCAATTCGGCCCCAACGCCATCGCCGACGAGGCGGTGCCGGCGTGGCGTCAGGTGGCGGCGAAGTTCTGGGCGCCGGTGCCGTGGATGCTGGAGGCCGTGATCGCGCTGCAACTGCTGCTTGGGCGGCACCTCGAAGCGCTGGTGATCGCGGCGCTACTGGTGTTCAACGCGACGGTGGCCTTTGTGCAGGAGCGTCGCGCCAAGGACGCGTTGGGGCTGCTTCGCAGACAACTGCATGTGAAGGCGCGGGTGCTGCGCGACGGACAGTGGCGCCAGATTCCCGCCGAACAGGTGGTCCCGGGCGACCTCGTGCACGTGCGCGCGGGCGACCTGGTGCCGGCCGATCTGTTGCTCTTCGACGGCGCGCTGGCGCTCGATCAGGCGGCGCTGACCGGCGAGTCGCTTCCGGTGGATGTCGGCCCCGGCAAGCCCGCCTACACCGGCGCCATCGTCCGCCAAGGCGAGGCCAGCGGCGAAGTGACCGCTACCGGCGCCCACACTTTTTTCGGCCGCACCGCGGAACTCGTACGCACGTCCAGCGCGCCGAGCCACATGCAGCGCACCATTTTCGCGATCGTCAAACGGCTGGTGATCTTCGACGCTGTGCTGGTGGCGCTGACGGTGGCCTACGCCCTGCTGCACCACCTGCCCTTGGCGGACACGGCCGTGTTCTCGCTGATGCTGCTGGTGGCGTCCGTCCCGGTGGCGCTGCCCGCCACCTACACGTTGGCCACCGCCGTCAGTAGTCTCAAGCTCGCGCACCAAGGCGTGCTGGTCACACGCCTGCCCGCGGTGGAGGAGGCTGCGGCGATGGACACACTGGTGTCGGACAAAACCGGCACGCTGACGCAAAACACGCTGACCCTGGCCGGAGTGACTGCGCTGGCGGAAGACAGCGACGAGCACGCGGTGCTGCGCGCTGCCGCCTTGGCCAGCGACGATGCCACGCAAGACCCGCTGGACCTTGCCCTGCTCGTCCCGGCACGCGCGCAAGGCTTGCTGCAAGACTCCCCCGTGCGCAAAGGCTTCCATCCCTTCGATCCGAGCACCCGGCGCAGCGAGGGCGTGTACACCGTTGACGGACACGAGTGGCGCGCGGTCAAGGGTGCGGCGAACGTCATCGGGCCGCTGTGCAAGCTCGGCACGGAACAACAGGCCGCCCTCGATGCCGCCGAGCGAAAGCTGGCGGAAAGCGGCGCGCGCGTGCTGGCAGTGGCCGCCGGTCCCGCCGACGCTCTGCAACTGCTGGGCGTGGTTGCGCTATCGGACCCGCCGCGCCCGGACGCGGCCGAGCTCATCGCTCAGCTCACACGACTCGGGGTGCGCGTACGCATGGCCACCGGCGACGCGCTGGAAACCGCGCGCGCCATCGGCGCCAGGCTAGGCTTGGGCACACGAGTGTGCGAAGCCAGGGGCGATGCCTTGCGGAATCCCGAGAGCTGCGACCTCTACGCTCGCGTGCTGCCCGAGGACAAGCATGCAATCGTGCAGGCACTGCAACGCTCGGGCCACGTCACCGGCATGACGGGCGACGGCGTCAACGATGCGCCGGCCCTGCGGCAGGCCGAGTTGGGCGTGGCCGTGGCCACCGCCACCGACGTGGCCAAGGCCGCTGCCGGCGTGGTGCTCACCGATCCGGGCCTCTCCGGCGTGCTCCTCGTGGTGCGCACGGGGCGCGAGGTGCACCGGCGCATGCTGACCTACACCCTCAACAAGACGCTCAAGACCTTCGAGATCGTGGTGTTCCTCACGCTCGGGTTGTGGCTCACCGGCGGCTTCGTTATCTCGGCCCCCCTGATCGTGCTACTGCTGTTCGCCAACGATTTCGTCACGATGAGCATCGCCAGCGACCGCGTGCAGCCGGCACCCCAGCCGCAGCGTTGGCAGGTGCGCCGCCTGATGGGTGCGGCGCTGGTATTCGCGGTCCTGTCCCTGCTGTTCTCGTTCTCGGTCTACTGGTGGGCGCGCAGCACTCAGGGTCTGGACCCGGCCCGAATGCAGACCGTGGTGTTCCTGCTGCTCGTGTTTACCAATCAGGCCTGCATCTACGTGCTGCGAACCGACGGTCGGCTATGGGCACTCGCGCCCGGTCGCTGGATGGCATTGGCCAGCTTCTGCGATATCGTGATCGTGAGCCTGTTCGCCCTGCTGGGCTGGCTGATGGCGCCGCTGCCGGGAGTGCTAGTGGCAGGCCTCATCGCAGCCGTAATTGTCTTCGCGCTGCTGCTGGATCAGGCCAAGCGTTTCGTCTTCCCCCGTTTTGCGATCGTCTGACAGCTTGGAGTCATTACGGTGTCGAAATCCGCATCCCGCATCGCCGCACCCGCCAACCTCAACGTGCCGTTTTTCTGGCCGGTCCAACTCGCTGCCGACATGGCGAAGCAGGGACTGGAACTGGTCGCCCGCAACGTCAAATTTCTGGCCAAGGAGGAACGCCTGCACGGTGGGATGAAGCCTCGCCTGGCTACTGCTCATACGATGCGCCTCAAACTGCGCACACTGGTCTTGTGCGATTACTCCACGCCCGGCGCCAACGGCACTCCGACGCTGGTCGATGCCGAGTTAGCAGCCTGGACCGTCAAGCGAGACGCCCGATCGAAGGAGTCGATGTAGCCCGGGCGGAGCGCAGCGCGATTCGGGAATCACGCGGGCCACGGCTCGCCTGCGGATTCCGCCCCGGGCAAAAGACTGTCACGTTCGATCGGAATCATCGGTCACGTCTGTCTGGAATCATCGGTCGTGATACCGCTCATGTCAGTCCGGGTGCTCGGCTAGACGGACGCGCAGCCGGGAGCCTGCATCTTCACTGTGCGACCGTCCGAATGAGATGCCGGGACGGTGCGCGGACGCGATCGCCTGGTTCCGGACGCCGACGCTGCTGCACATGACCGCGTCAGTATCGGTCCCGCGCGTTGCCAGATGACTTTGGTCACGTCATGGTCGTGACATCGTGCACTCGCAAATGGTGACCTTCAGCAGCTTTCGTGTGGCCGGTCGAGGGCTAGAGTTCAAGCCATGGACACGCCGACGAAGACAACACCGGAACGTTCGATCCCGATACTCGACGCAGCTGCAATGCGATACGCCGGATTCGAATCCCGTGGCGGTCGCGCGGGCGGAGCCCAATAGGCGGAGGCGCCACCTTCATCGTTCGATGGTGCGCGCCTGGTCAAGTATCCATTTTCCACTTTGAAAAGGAGCAGTCATGAACAGCAAAGTCTCGATGATCAAAAGCACGGTAGTGGCCGTTGCGCTTGCGGCCAGTATTTCGGGTATTGCACACGCCGACGACAGCAGCATGAATCCGTTCACCGGCGATTCGTATGCCTACTTCAATGGGGGCAACGTCGGCCACATCACGAATCCCCCCGTCTTTGCCAAGACACCTTCGGCCTGGCGCCAAGCCAATCCAAATGGACTCTCGGAGCGTCAGTTCCAAGCGCAGTCGTCCGAAGCGCTGGAAAACGACTTCCAACGACCCACCTTCGACAAGGAACCTTCATCATTCGCTCAGAGCCATCCCCATGGGCTCCCGGAGCGTGAGCTCCAGGCGTTGTCATCCGAGGGGCCAGCGTGGCACTCGTAGCCTCAGTCGGCACCCAGCGCGCTGGCGACCACGAGACAAGGAGTTTGTCTCAATCGCGCTTCCAGCTGAGCGCCTAGACGGATCGCGAAGTTCTTCCACGTTCACAAGCCGGCAGCGCGCCTTCGGCCAACTGAGGCTCGATCCCGAGAACTCAATTTACAAAGGACCCCATCATGACCATGACCAAGACCGATATCGCTGTCGCCGTCTATGACCTCCATACCCAGGCCGAAGCCGCCGTGAAGGCGCTGCAACGCACCGGCTTCGACATGAAGAAAATCTCGATCATCGGCAAGGACTATGAGACCGAGGAGCATGTCGTCGGATTTCTCAATGCCGGCGATCGGGCCAAGGTGTTCGGCAAATGGGGCGCGTTCTGGGGTGGCTTGATGGGCATCCTGTTCGGCTCCGCGATGATGTTCGTGCCGGTGGTGGGTCATGTGATCGTTCTGGGTCCGCTCGCGGCCATGCTGTTCGGTGGTCTGCAGGGCGCGGTATTGGTCGGAGGCATCAGCGCCCTGGCCGGGGCCTTGATGGCGATCGGAATTCCCAAGGACTCCGTGCTGCGTTATGAAACCGCGTTGAAAGCGAACAAGTTCATGCTGGTCGTGCATGGCGACGCGCAGGAGATCAAGCGCGCGCATGAACTGCTGAAGACGTCCGGGCTCGCTTCGTTTGACCATCACCGTGCACAGAACGAAGTCCCTTCGCCCGTGCACCCGTAATCGGCAACGACTCTCTTTTCAAAAGTAGCCCGCCATGAACTTCACACTCAAACGCATTACGTTGGCAACGCTTGCTGCAATGACCCAGCTGGCTGGCGTGGCCCACGCACAGGCCCCGAAAGCGCCTGCCGCGCCGGTCGTCCAGCCTGCGGCGACGGCAACCAAAGCGTCGATCCAAACCAAGGAGGAGCCGGAGCGGCACTTCAAGGACGCGGTTGCGGCCTATGCCAAGAACGACTACAGGGCAGCGGCCACCGATATCCGCAAGGCGACCAGCTACCTGCGCCTCGAGGCTGACCGTGCTACCGGAGAGGCCAAGCAGGAACTCGACAGCTCGGTTGCGCAGCTCGACACGCTCGCCGCCTCCGTCGAGAAAGGGGCGGTGAAGGACGAGCAATCGATGACCAAGGCGTTTGCGAGAGCCGACCACGCACTCGCCCTGGCGCACCGTTCCAAGGCGGCCGAATCCTGGGCGCGCAAGGAGTATGACAACGCCGGCTACGAGCTCAAGGCCGCTGCCGGCGGGTTGCAAGGCGCCGCGGGCTGGGTCGGCGGGGAAGCGAAGGCCGGAGCGGCAGCGACGGTGGCGGATACCCGAGCCCTGGGCGACAAGCTCGCCGGCGGTGGCACCTGGACGCGCGACGAGGTCGCCAAGGGCTTCGAGTCGCTGGCCAATGCCATCAATGCCTTGGGGCAGAAGATCGGCGGTACCAAGAAAGCATCGCCATTCGACGTAGGTGCCTGACGCCGGCGCTGTGCGGCCGGCGCTGCGCGCGCACTGAATCGCGAAGGCAATGAATCTCTGCTGGCAACCACCCACCCTTACCTGGCGCAGTACAGCTACGGGGCGTTGTTTGCGGTGCTCTTCGCCGAGTCGATCGGCCTGCCATTCCCAGGTGAGACTTTTCTGCTCGCCTCCTCGTTCCTCGCTTCCCGGGGTCATGCGCATCTTTGTTCGCGCCCTTCGCAACCGTCAACCGACAGCCGTCAAGCGAGTATGAACACTCGCACGAAGTCTGTGCCACTGCGACGCAAGGAAGAGCGCATTCTCGTGGTGCAAGGCGGTGGGGCTTTGGGTGCGTACCAGGCCGGAGTTTATGACGCGCTGGCCGCGGCAGGGGAGGTGCCGCACTGGGTGGCCGGCATCTCGATCGGAGCAATCAACGCCGCGCTGATCGCCGGCAATCCGCCGGAACGGCGCGTGCAGCGACTACAGGAGTTCTGGAACACGGTAACGTCGTCATTCTCCCTGGTGGCGCTCCCCGTCGCGCCCGGTGTCGAGCTGCGCAGTGTGTTGAACGAGGCCAGCGCGGCGATGGGCGCCGTGTTCGGGCTGCCCGGCTTCTTCGTGCCGCGGCTTCCGGCAGCCCCGTTTCAGTTGCCAGGCACGACAGGCGCGCTCAGTTTCTACGACACCGGGCCGCTACGAGCCACGCTGGAGCAACTGGTCGATTTCGATCTGCTGAACAGTGGGTCCATGCGCTTCTCGGTCGGCGCGGTCAATGTGCGCACCGGCAATTTCGCCTACTTCGATAACGCGGAGCACCGACTGGATGTGCGCCACATCATGGCCAGCGGCGCATTGCCGCCCGGTTTCCCGCCCGTCGAGATCGATGGCGAGTGGTATTGGGACGGAGGCCTGGTTTCGAACACACCGCTGCAGTACGTGCTCGACCAACCCCAAGCCGATTGCAGGCTAGTATTCCAGGTGGATCTGTTCGTGGCCGAGGGACCGATGCCCACCGACCTTATGCAGGTCGCGGAGCGCGAGAAGGACATCCGATTCTCGAGTCGTACGCGGCTCAACACCAGCAACGCCCTGGCCCGGCATGCCTTGTCGCAGGCGGCACGCAGACTGATCGCCAAGCTGCCGTCCCAACTCGCGGATGACTCCGACGTGCAAGCCCTGAGCGCCGCCAGCCGCCGAACGGCCGTCACCGTGGTGCACCTGATCCACCGGCGCAAGCGCTATGAAACGCAATCGAAGGACTACGAGTTCTCGCGCGTCTCCATGTTGGAGCACTGGCAGGCAGGGCGTGCCGACATGGCCCGCACCCTCAACCACCCCGACTGGCGAGCGAGAACTCCATCCGAGGATGGAGTCCACGTCTTTGACCTGACACGTAGCCATGCGCACCACCCACCGAAAGACCACCAATGAAGATCGACGAAGTTCGCAAGACCGCGTTCGCGATGCCCCTCACCAGCCCGTCGTTTCCGCCGGGTCCTTACCGGTTCGTGAACCGCGAGTTCCTCATCGTCACCTACCGCACCGATCCCGATGCGCTCCGCGCGGTGGTTCCGGAACCGCTGCAGATCGAAGAACCGATTGTCAAGTACGAGTTCATTCGGATGCCCGATTCCACGGGATTCGGTGACTACACCGAGTCGGGGCAGGTGATCCCGGTCGTATTCGACGATCAGCGGGGCGGCTATGTGCATTCGATGTATCTGAACGACGACGCGCCGATCGCCGGGGGTCGAGAGCTGTGGGGATTTCCGAAGAAGCTCGCGTCGCCGGCGCTCAGTGTCGAGAAAGACACGTTGCTCGGGACGCTCGACTACGGGCCGGTACGGGTGGCCACCGCCACCATGGGCTACAAGCACCGGGCCCTCGAGCCGACGCCCGTACGCGAGGCCCTGAAGGCGCCGAGCTTTCTGCTCAAGATCATCCCGCACGTGGACGGGACGCCGCGCGTCTGCGAGCTGGTGCGCTACTACCTCGAGGACGTGGTGGTCAAAGGTGCCTGGAGCGGGCCCGCAGCGCTGCAGCTTGCACACCACGCGCTAGCGCCGGTGGCGCAATTGCCGGTGCTGGAGGTCATCTCAGGCACCCATATCCTGAGCGATCTGACCCTCGGCCTTGGCACCGTGGTTTTTGACTACCTCACCCAACCTCAAGGAACTACCACATGAAACTGAAAGACAAGACCTGCATCATTACCGGCGCCGCCAGCGGCATTGGCAAGGAGATCGCGCTGACGTTCGCCCGGGAAGGCGGCAAGATCGCCATCGCTGATCTCGACGGGGACGCGGCGCACGCGACGGCAACGGAGATTGGGGCGACCGGCGCATCGGCGATGGGCGTCGCGATGGATGTCGTCGACGAGGAGCAGGTCAACGCCGGCGTCGACGAAGTCGTGCGCGCTTGGGGCGGCGTCGATGTGCTGGTGAGCAACGCGGGGATCCAGATCATTCATCCGCTGGAAGCGTTCCCTTTCGCCGACTGGAAACGGCTGTTGGCGATCCACCTCGACGGGGCCTTTCTAACCACCAAGGCGTGTCTGCCCCACATGTATGCCTCCGGTCGCGGTGGTAGCGTCATCTACATGGGCTCGGTGCACTCCAAGGAAGCCTCCGTGCTGAAGGCGCCGTATGTTACTGCCAAACATGGCCTCATCGGGTTGGCGGAGGTCGTCGCCAAGGAGGGCGCCCCACATGGCGTGCGCGCCAATGTCATCTGTCCCGGGTTCGTGCGCACACCCTTGGTGGATAAGCAGATCCCCGAGCAGGCCAAGGCCCTCGGCATCTCCGAAGCGGAAGTCATCAAGAATGTCATGCTGAAGGACACGGTGGATGGCGAATTTACAACCACGCAGGACGTGGCCGCGGTCGCGTTGCTGTTTGCGAGCTTTCCGTCCAATGCGTTGACCGGCCAGTCGCTGGTGGTCAGCCACGGCTGGTTCATGCAATAGGAGCGCTAATCATGAGCTACTACATCGCTTGCAAGACGGCGCTGCCGTTCGACGTTGCCCTCGCCCGCGTCCGGGAGACGCTAGCCACCGAGGGCTTTGCAATCGCGTCGATCGTCCTGCTGCGGTCGCCGCGATCGGAGCGGAGGAATCGATTCGCTGCCCCGTAACCGGCATCCGGGTACCGGGCTGGAGCACGGAGGAGCGCGATCGCGTGTGCAGCGCCTCAGCAGCTGCCATCAGCGTCAGACGGTGTTGATTTAGGGGCAATTGGCGGATGGGGTGGGATTCGAACCCACGAGGGACTCGCGCCCCTGCCGGTTTTCAAGACCGGTGCCTTCAACCGCTCGGCCACCCATCCGTTTCCTGCCGGTTTTGGCTCGCCCGGCAGCCGGCGCAGATCATAGCACTCACCCCGGAAGACCCCATTGAAACTTGGGGGATTTCTGCTAGTCTAAGAGCCCTCAGAAGGACGACTTCGTCCGCAAAGGAAACACCATGGCAAGCGAACTCGAACCGGTCCGGATCGACCCGCAATCGCGCTGGACCATGCCCGCGCAGTCGGCCGACCAGGTCGTCGTCGCGGCGCCGAACAAGGTACTGCGCAACACGTACTGGCTGCTGGCGCTGTCGATGCTGCCGACGATCGCCGGCGCCTACGTCGGCATGGCGATCAACTTCGCGGCGTTCTTCAGGACCTCTCCGGTCATGGCGCCGCTGCTGATGCTCGCCGCGATGATCGGGTCGCTGTTCATCGTGGCGGCGCTCCGCAACAGCGGCTGGGGCGTCGTGGCGGTGTTCGGCTTTACGTTCATCGCCGGCATTTCGCTCACGCCGACGCTCTATTACGCGGCGGGCCTCCGGAACGGCGGGCAGCTCATCGGCCTCGCGGCCGGGATGACGGCAGCGGTGTTTTTCGTGATGGCGACGATCGCCACCGTCTCGAAGCGGGATTTCAGCTTCCTCGGCAAGTTCCTGTTCGTCGGTCTGGTTCTGATCATCATCGCTTCGCTCGCCAACCTGTTCTTCCAGGTGCCGGCGCTCGCGGTGACGATTTCGGCGATCGCGGTATTCATCTTCTCGCTCTATCTGCTGTATCACGTGAGCCAGATCGTCCGCGGTGGCGAGACGAACTACATCATGGCCACGGTCAGCCTGTTCCTGGACATCCTCAATCTGTTCCTGAGCCTGCTGAACCTGCTCATGATGTTCTCGGGCCAGCGCAACTGAAGCGCGGGCCTCTGGGCGCGAAGGGCGGCTTCGGCCGCCCTTTTTTCTTCGGCTCAGTCGCGCGTGAACAAGGCGATCGATTCGACGTGCGCGGTGTGCGGGAACATGTTCGCCACCCCGGCGGCGGCGAGTGCGTACCCGTGCTGGCGGACGAGCACCGCCGCGTCGCGGGCCAGCGTCGCCGGGTTGCAAGACACGTAGACGATGCGTCCGAGGCGCTCGTCCGGCAGCGCCTTGACGAGCGCGATGGCGCCCTCACGCGGCGGATCGAGGAGCGCCTTGTCGAGCGCACCGAGCGCCTGGATGCTCGAGGCCGTCACGGCGGACAGGTCGGCGACTGTGAAGCGTGCCCGGTCGGAGAGTCCGTTGGCGACCGCATTCGCCTCGGCGCGCCGGACGAGCTCGCCGCTTCCCTCGACGCCGATCACGTTCGAGCCGCGGCGAGCAATGGGCAGGGTGAAGTTGCCGACCCCGCAGAAGAAGTCCGCGATCGCTTCCCCGGACTGGGGCTCGAGCAGCGCGATCGCACGCCGCACCAGCATCCGGTTCATGCTCGCGTTGACCTGGGTGAAGTCGGTCGGGGCGAAGTCGATGCTCACGCCGAATTCAGGCAGGGCATAGGCCAGGCGCCTCGCCGGCGGCCGCAGCGGATGCACGCTCGCAGGGCCCTGCGGCTGGAGATAGAGGTCGACGCCGTGCCTGTCCGCGAATTCGCACAGCAGGCGCTCGTCGGCAGGATTCAGCGGCGCGAGATGCCGCAGAACGAGGGCGTCCACCGGTTCGCCGTCGGATGCCTGATCGCCGATCGCGAGCTCGATTTGCGGGAGGCGATTGCGAATCGACAGCGCCTGGATGAGCGAGCGCAGCTCGGGCAGGAGCGCCGAGATCCGCGGCGGGATCACGAGGCAGCAGGTCATATCGGCCACGAAGCTCGACTTTCGCTCATGGAAACCGACGAGCACGCCGCCCTTGCTCGGCACGTCGCGCACCGACAGCCGCGCGCGATGCCTGTAGCCCCAGGGCATGCCGTGGATCGGCGGCAGGAGCACGTCGGGGCACACCCGGCCGATGTGCCATAGCGCGTCCTCGAGCACGCGCTGCTTGACGGCGACCTGCGCCGCCGGCTCGAGATGCTGCAGGCTGCAGCCGCCGCAGATACCGAAATGGGGGCAGGACGGCGTCGCGCGCGCCGGACTCGCGGCGACGATCTCGGTCATCCGCGCGAGCTCGTAGCTGGGTTTGCGGCGGAGCACTTCGACGGCGACCCGCTCGCCGATCAGCGCGCCCTCGACGAACATCGCCTTGCCGTCGACGCGTGCGACCCCGCGGCCTTCCTGATCGAGTGCGGTGATGACGACGGTATCCATGATCCCGGCCGATCGCGGCGACGTCGAACGGCAAACGCAAGCTTCCCGACCGACTGGAGCGAGGAAAAGCGGTCTCATTGTACCGGTTCGACGCTCGGTGACCTCGCGTGCAGCCGGGTTAAAATCGCACGATGCGGATCCTTGCATTCGACACGTCGACCGAAGCCTGCGCGGTGGCGCTGGGCGACGGCGCACATTGGGCCGAGCGTACGGAGCATGCCGGCTCGCGACACTCTGAATTGCTCCTGCCGATGATCCGTGCGCTCCTCACCGAGGCGGGAGTCGCGCTGCGCGAGCTCGACGGCATCGCTTTCGGCGCAGGTCCAGGATCCTTCACGGGGCTGCGGATCGCCTGCGGCGTCGCGCAGGGCCTTAGCCTGGGCACCGATCTGCCGCTGGTGGCGGTTTCGTCACTCGAGGCGATGGCGCAGGCCGCTAGCGCTGCACACGGCTGGACGCGCGTCGCGACCGCGCTGGACGCTCGCATGCACGAGGTCTACTTCGCCGCGTTCGAACGCGACGGCGCGCGGTGGGAGGCCCGCGTCGAGCCGTGCGTACTGCGGCCGGACGAAGTGCCCCTGCTCGACGGTCGCTGGTCCGGCGCGGGCAACGGCTTCGCCGCCTATCCGGCACTGGCCGAGCGGCTCGCCGACGCTCTCGACGCCTTCGACGAAGGAACGCTGCCGACGGCCGTCGCAATCGGCAGCCTCGCGCTGGCGCGATTTGCCGCTGGCGCGGGCATGGCGGCGCGCGAGGCTGCGCCTCTCTACGTCCGTCATCGCGTCGCGCTCACCACCGCGGAAAGAGACGCGGGGCGGACGCTGTGAACGCGACGCTCGCCCGCGACCTGCATCCCGCGATGGTGCTGTGGCGGCCGCTCGCGGAAGGCGACATCGACGAAGTCGCCGCGCTCGAGCGCGAATCTCACGCGGCTCCCTGGACGGCGGGTAATTTTCGCGACGCGCTCGCGGCTGGCTACGGGATGACGGTCGGCGTGGCCGACGATGCGATCGTCGCCTATGGCGTGCTGCTGTTCGCGCCCGGCGAGGCGCAGGTGCTCAATCTCACCGTCGCGCCCGCGGCGCGCCGGCGGCGTCTGGGCCGGACGCTGCTGCGGCGTTTCCTGGCCGACGCGAAGGTCCGCGGCGCCGCGCAGTGCTTCCTCGAAGTGCGAGTGTCGAACCTGCCCGCCATCGGGCTGTACGGCGGCGAGGGCTTCGCGCCGATCGCCCGGAGGATCGGTTACTACCCTGCGGGCGGCGACGCCCGCGAGGACGCGCTGGTGATGCGCAAGTCGCTTTCCGAGGCGTGACGTGGCGGCCCGCGTCGAAATCCTGCGCGAGCTCGGACTGCTGCCGCTCTGGCGGCTGCGCGACAGGCGCATCGCGCAGGTGGCCCCCACGGAAGCGAACGAGCCGCCGCCGGCTGCAGAGATCATGCCGGCGAACGAACGCTCCCGGATCGAGCCCACCGATCGCCTGCAGCGGATCGCGACGCTCGACTGGCAGACGTTCGCCGCCGACGTCGATGCATGCACCGCCTGCGGCCTTTGCCGCACGCGCAACAAGTCGGTGCCGGGCGTCGGCGATGCGCGCGCGCAATGGCTCTTCGTCGGCGAGGCGCCGGGCGCGGACGAAGACGCGAAAGGCGAGCCGTTCGTCGGACAGGCGGGACGGTTGCTCGACAGCATGCTCGCCGCGCTCGGCATGCGGCGCGGCGACAACGTGTATATCGCGAACGTGCTCAAGTGCCGACCGCCCGGAAACCGCACGCCCGCGCCGTTGGAGGTCGAGGCGTGCCGCCCTTATCTCGACCGGCAGATCGCGCTCATCGGTCCGCGCATCATCGTCGCGCTGGGAAAGAGCGCGGCCACGACGCTGCTCAACGTCGACGCGTCCATCGCGAGCCTGCGCGGGCGCGTCCATCGCTATCAGGGCGTGCCGCTGGTGGTGACCTACCATCCTGCGTACCTGCTGCGTAACTTGCCGGATAAAGCGAAGGCGTGGGAAGATTTGTGCCTCGCTCGGGCGACGCTGCGCCGCCTGCAGGACGGAGGCGACAGGACTCTCCCCTTGCAAACCGCCGGCGCAGGCCCAAGTTGATGTCCCGCGGGTGCGTCCGCCCGCGGCCTTCCAAGAAGGGAGAACTCCAATGCGCAAGCTCCTAGCTCTCCTGGCCGCCACATTCGCGGCGGCCGTCCTTTCGGGCTGCGGCTACAACGATCTGCAGCGGCAGGACGAGCAGATCAAGTCGGCCTGGTCCGAGGTGCTGAACCAGTATCAGCGGCGTGCCGACCTCGTCCCGAACCTGGTGAACACGGTGAAGGGTTACGCGGCCCAGGAAGAGAGGGTGCTGACCGAGGTGACGAACGCACGCGCCAGCGTCGGCAGCATCAAGGCCACGCCGGAGCTGATCAACGATCCGGAGGCTTTCGCGAAGTTCACGGCCGCCCAGAGCCAGCTGCAATCCGCGCTGTCGCGGCTGCTGGTGGTGGCGGAGAATTATCCGCAGCTCAAGTCCGACCAGAATTTCCGCGATCTGCAGTCGCAGCTCGAAGGCACCGAGAATCGCATCACCGTGGCCCGGAACCGCTACATCAAGTCGGTGCAGGAGTACAACACGACGGTGCGTTCCTTCCCGACCAATCTCACGGCGATGCTGTTCAAGATGAATGTCAAGCCTAACTTCTCGGTGGAGAACGAGAAGGCCATCAGCGCGCCGCCGACGGTCGACTTCAGCAAGCCCGCTCCGGCGCCTGCGCCCGCTCCGGCGGCTCCGGCGAACAAGTAGCGGCGTCTGCGCCAACGCGCGTTGAGCATCGTTGCCGAGGCCCCGCTCGTGGTGAGTCCTTCGACGGGGCTTCGGACAGACTTGTCGAACCACGAACCAGTGGCGGGACAGCTTCGGTTCGTCGGACGTGTGCTCGCGACTCTGGCGTTGCTCGCCCTGTCGAGCCTCGCTCCGGGGGTGACCTGGGATCCCCAGCGCGAAGGCACGCAACCCGTTCCGCCGCTCGCCGCGCACGTCACCGACCTCACGGGCACGCTTTCGGCTTCCGAACGGCAGGCGCTGGAAACGAAGCTCGCCGACTGGGAAGCGAAGACCACGAACCAGCTCGCCGTGCTCATCGTGCCGACCACCAAGCCCGAAACGATCGAGGAATATTCGATCCGCGTCGCCGAGGCCTGGAAGGTCGGTCAGAAGGGCAAGGACAACGGTGCGATCTTCCTCATCGCCAAGAACGACAAGCAGATGCGCATCGAGGTCGGGTACGGTCTCGAGGGAGACCTCACCGACGTCGCCTCGCGCCGCATCATCGGCGACACGGTCGCACCGCTGTTCAGCCAGGGCAAGTTCGCCGAAGGCATCATCGCAGGCGTCGATCGCATCATCGCCGTCGTCGGCGGCGAGGACACGGCTGCAGTGCCGCCTCCGCGACGCAGCCGCTCGCACGGATTCGACTTCGGGACGATCGCCCTGATTGCGCTCGTGGTGGTGCCCGCGCTGGGCGCGATCCTGCGCTCGATCTTCGGCAACGTCGGCGGGTCGCTCGCTGGCGGGGCGATCGTCGGCGGAGCGACCTGGCTTTTCGCGGGCTCGATTCTCTTCGCGATCATCGCCGCGATCGTCGCGCTGGTCGTGATCGCCTTCGCGTCGTTCGGCGGGCGCGGCGGACCGGGAATGTGGCTTCCGGGCGGAGGCTGGGGCGGAGGGGGCTTCGGTGGCGGTGGCGGCTGGGGCGGGGGTGGCGGCGGCTTCGGCGGCGGGGGAGCATCCGGAGGATGGCGCTGAACATGAACGCGACGAACATCAGCCGACCGCGGCGTCTCGGCCGGCATTTCGTCACCGACCACCTGAGCGGCCGCCGCAAATTCTCGGCCAATGGGCTGAAGCGCATCGAGGATGCGCTCGCCGCGGGCGAGCGATTGCACGAAGGGCAGGTGCGCTTCGTCGTCGAAGCGTCGCTTCCGCTAGCGCAGGTCTTCCGGGGCCTCGAGCCGCGCGCCCGCGCGCTTCAGCTCTTCGGCCAGCTCGGTGTCTGGGACACCGAGCACAACAACGGCGTGCTCGTCTACGTGCTGCTCGCCGATCGGGACGTCGAGATCGTCGCCGATCGCGGCATCAACCGCCGAGTGTCGCAGGACGCGTGGGACGCGATCTGCCGGGTGATGGAACACGCTTTCGGCGAGGGGCGCTTCGAAGAAGGCGCGATCGATGGCGTGACCGCGATCGGCGAGCTTCTCGCGCAGCACTTCCCGCGCACGTCGCCGGGCCCGAACGAGCTGCCGGATACGCCGATCGTGTTGTAACCGAAACCCGTAGCCCGGGGTGAGCGCAGCGAACCCCGGGAGCGACGCAGCATGATCACGATTCCCCGGGGTTCGCTGAGCTCACCGCCGGGCTACAGTCGACCAGGCTACAGTCTTCCCGGTTTTGCCTCTGCGCGCTCCACCGCGATCAGATGCCGGAGGTCGCCGGTGGCGAGATTGTGGCGGTGGCGCCACATCACCAGGAGCATCGCGGTCGCGACGAACAATCCGAAGAGCACGATCGCGGCGTTGGTGGACAGGCCCGCATGGACGACGATCCCGTAGAGCGCGAGCATGACCAGCACGCCGATGTTCTCGTTGAAGTTCTGCACCGCGATCGAATGCCCGGCGCCCATGAGCACGTGGCCACGATGCTGCAGCAACGCGTTCATCGGCACCACGAAGAATCCGGCGAATCCGCCGATGATGGTCAGGAGCACGATCGCGGTCTCGAGCTTGTTCACCGTGACCATCGAGATCACGACGAGTCCCATCAGCACGCCCAGCGGCAATACCCTGACCGCGCCCCGCAGCGGAACGAAGCGGGCCGCCATCGCGGCGCCGAGCGCGATCCCGATCGCGACCACGCCCTGGAGATACGAGGCGCGCGAAAGGTTGTAGCAAAGATGCGTGGCAGCCCAGTCGATGACGATGAACTGCAGCGTCGCACCCGCGCCCCAGAAAAGCGTCGTCGTGGCGAGCGAAATCTGACCGAGCTTGTCGCGCCACAGCAGCGCGTTGCAATGCGCGAACTCGCGCATGAGGAAGATCGGGTTCTTGCTCGCGACGCGCCGCTCGACTCCCGTGTCGGGGATGTACCAGTTGATCACCGCGGCGATCGCGTAACAGGCCATGATCACGGCGATCGCGGCCTCCGGCGGCGTATCGATGCCGGTTTCGATGCGCGGGATGTCGATCGCCAGCAGCGCGCTCGACACCGGCCCGCTGATCAGAACGCCGCCCAGGAGCACGCCGAGGATGATCGAACCGACCGTCGTGCCCTCGATCCAGCCGTTGGCGATGACGAGCTGGCGCGCGGGAAGAAGCTCGGTGAGGATGCCGTACTTCGCGGGCGAGTAGGCGGCGGCGCCGAGGCCGACCAGCGCATAAGCGATGAGCGGGTGGACGGTGAACAGCATGAGGCTGCAGCCGACGATCTTGATCGCGTTGGTCATCAGCATCACCCGGCCCTTCGGCATCGCATCGGCGAACGCGCCGACCAGCGGTGCGAGGAGGACGTAGGAGATGACGAAGACCTGCTTCAACGACGGCGTCATCCAAGCGGGCGACTCGAGATCGCGCAGCAGCTGGATAGCGGCGACGAGCAGCGCGTTGTCGGCGAGCGACGAAAAAAACTGCGCCGCCATGATAGTGTAGAACCCGGCTTGCATTGTCCTCGAACGGTGCGTGCGCTCCGGGACTTCACGGCGGGCCTTGAGGTTGCCGGGGCGTCGCTCGCGCGTATGGTTGTATAATAAATGCGGCCGGCGCACGCGGCTCGCGCCTTATACCATGGTTTTGCTGCCCACACCAAACCCGAACGGGCCGGGTTCATTTCTCGCCGCGCGTGCAACATTCCCCCGACGTTCTCATGTCCCGCCCGCTCATCGCGCAAGTGAATCTTTCCGCGCTGCGCGCGAATCTGGCTAAGGCCCGCGAGCGCGCGCCGGGGGCGCAACTGCTCGCCGTCGTGAAGGCCAACGCCTACGGACACGGGCTGAAGCGGGTCCTCCCCGCGCTGGGCGATGCGGACGGGCTCGCGCTGATCGAGCTCGACGCCGCGATCGGCTTGCGGGAGCGCCACTACGCGCGGCGCATCCTGTTGCTCGAGGGATTTTTCGAAGCGAGCGAGCTGCCGGAGATCGCCGCCCGTCGCATCGCCGTTGTAGTGCACCATCTGGAACAGGTCAAGATGCTGGAAGCAACGACCGCCCTGTCGAGGCCGATCGAAGTGTTCGTCAAGATCAACACCGGGATGAATCGGCTCGGCTTTCGCGCAGGTGATGTGCAGGCGATCATCGACCGGTTGTCGCAAGTACCGAGCGTTGCCGTGATGCGATTGATGACCCATCTCGCGCGAGCCGACGAGGAGGACGGACTGCACGAGCAGCTCGAAGCGTTCGAGGATGCTTGCCGCGGCCTCCCGTATCCGCGTTCACTCGCGAATTCGGCGGGTACGATCCGCTACCGCGAAGTCGGCGGTGAATACGTGCGCCCCGGCATCATGCTGTACGGCTCTTCGCCGTTTCCCTACGATACCGCCGAGATGCTGGGCCTGCAGCCGGTGATGACACTCAAGAGCACCCTCGTCGGCGTCCAGGAGCTCAAGCCCAACCAGAGCGTCGGCTACGGGGGCACGTATACCGCGGCGCGCGCGCACCGGATCGGGGTGGTCGCTTGCGGCTACGCCGACGGTTATCCGCGCCACGCCCCCAACGGGACGCCCGTGCTGGTGTGCGGTAAGAAGGCTCGCACGGCGGGTCGCGTCTCCATGGACCTGATGACCGTCGACCTCACCGAGGTGCCGGAGGCGGCGATCGGCAGCCCCGTGGTGCTCTGGGGCGAGGGTTTGCCGGTCGACGACGTCGCGTCCGCCGCGAGCACGGTCGGCTATCAACTGTTGTGCGCGGTTTCGACGCGCGTGCCGTTTGTGACGACCGAGATCGGCGCGGTCGACATCGAGCTGTAGAGAATATGTACACGGTAGTCACCGGTGCCGCGGGATTCGTCGGCTCGAATCTGGTCAAGGCCCTGAACGCCCGCGGCGAAAAGGAGATTCTGGCCGTCGACGACCTGACCGAGGGCGACAAGTTTCGCAACCTCGCCGATTGCGAGATCGCCGATTACCTCGACAAGGACGAATTCGCAATGCGTCTAGCCGACGGCGACTTCGACGATGACATCGCCGTCGTGCTGCACCAGGGCGCGACTACCGACACGCTCGCCACCGACGGGCAGGCGATGCTCGCAAACAACTACCGCTATTCGTTGCGGTTGCTCGAGCACTGCCAGGACAACGACGTTCCATTCCTGTACGCGTCGTCGGCTGCCGTGTACGGAGCGGGGCCAGCGTTCCGCGAGGAACGCGCCTGCGAAGCGCCGCTCAATGTCTACGGCTATTCGAAGTTCCTGTTCGACCAGTACGTGCGGCGGCTTCTGCGCGAACGAACGTCGCAGGTCGCCGGATTCCGGTACTTCAACGTGTACGGTCCGCGCGAAGCTCACAAGGGCCGCATGGCTTCGGTGGTCTGGCATTTCTTCAATCAGTACCGCGCCGGAGGGACCGTCCGGCTGTTCGAGGGCTCGGGCGGGTACGCCGCGGGCGAGCAGCGGCGGGATTTCGTCAGCGTCGAGGACGTGGTCAAGGTGCATCTGGATTTTCTCGACCATCCGGAGCGTTCGGGCATCTGGAATCTCGGCACCGGCAAGGCGTCGACTTTCAACGCGGTGGCCGCTGCGACGATCAACGCCTGCCGCGCCGCGGACGGACAGCCCGAGATGCCCTTCGCCGAGCTCCACCGCACCGGGGCGGTCGAATACATTCCCTTCCCGCCCGATCTCGCGGGGAAATACCAGAGCTTCACCCAGGCCGATGTGACACGGCTGCGTGCGTCGGGATACGACGCTCCGATGCTCGACGTCGAAGAGGGCGTCGCGCGCTGCGTGCGCACCTTGCTTGCCGGCGCTCGAGCCACCGCTTAACATCGCCCGCACGATCGCTGACGCTGCTCGCGCTAAGCGGATGGCGACGCTCATCACTCCAGGGGAGACGACATGAAACGATTCCTGCTGCTGATCGCGATGCTGCTGTTCTCGGCATTGGCGCTCGCGGCCGTGAACATCAATACGGCCACCAAGGAGGAGCTCGATGCGCTGCCGGGCATCGGTCCCGTGAAAGCTCAGGCCATCATCGACTATCGCACCAAGAACGGGCCGTTCAGGAGCACCGAAGACATCATGAAGGTTCCCGGCATCAAGGAGGGCACCTTCGGCCCGCTCAAGGACAAGATCTCGGTGAGCGGTGCGTCGACGCCGGTGGCTGCACCGGCCGCGAAGGAATCGAAGGCGCCGCCTCCACCCAGGAGCGCCGAAACCAGGGCTCCCGCCGCCGCCGCGCCGGTACCTGCCTCGCCGCCGCCGAAAGCCGAGGCGAAGAAGGAAGACCAGGCGACGAAGGCGGAAGCGAAGAAGAACGAGAAGGCGATGAAGGCCGAAGAAAAGAAAGAGGCCAAGGCAAAGGAGGAGAAGGCTGCGCCGAAGGCGGAAAAGGCCATGGCCAAGGAGGACAAGGCGAAGACGGCGGCCGATGACAAGAAGGCGAAGGCCGAGGAAAAGGCGGCGAAGAAGAAGGCCGCGGACGAAGAGAAGGCCGTCAAGAAGAAGGCGAAGGAAGACGCGGCCGCGGCGAAGAAAGCGGCGAAGGAGGAGAAGGCAAAGGAGAAAGCTGCGAAAGCCTCCGACAAGGATAAGGCTAAGTCGACCGACGAGAAGGCGAAGAAATAGCGGAGACCGGGCTATCGCACACACGAACCCCGCCCGCGTGGCGGGGTTTTTGTCGGCGGTACAATAGTCGGACCGCGTTGCGCGACCCTCACCATGTATCGAACCATCGAAGACACCGTCGGCGACACGCCGCTCGTACGGTTGCAACGGCTGCCCGGCGAGACTTCCAACGTGCTGCTCGCCAAGCTCGAGGGCAACAACCCGGCCGGATCGGTCAAGGATCGTCCCGCGCTGTCGATGGTGGTCGAGGCGGAGAAGCGCGGAACCATCAAGCCGGGCGACACACTGATCGAGGCGACGTCCGGGAATACCGGCATCGCGCTGGCCATGGCGGCGGCGATGCGCGGCTACAAGATGGTGCTCGTGATGCCCGAGCACCTTTCGCTCGAGCGCAGGCAGACGATGCGCGCCTTCGGCGCCGAGATCGTGCTCACGCCCAAGGCCGGCGGAATGGAGACGGCGCGCGACGTCGCAGAGCGCATGCGCGACGAAGGCAAGGGCATCATCCTGGATCAGTTCGCGAACCCGGATAATCCCCTCGCTCACTACAAGGGCACCGGTCCCGAGATCTGGCGCGACACCGAGGGGCGCATCACCCATTTCGTCTCCAGCATGGGGACGACCGGCACGATCATGGGCGCAGGGAAGTTCCTGAAGGAGAAGAGCCAGGCGATCCAGATCATCGGCTGCCAGCCCGAGGAAGGATCGCAGATTCCCGGGATCCGCAAGTGGCCGGAGGCGTATCTGCCGAAGATCTACGACCCGAAGCGCGTCGATCGCCTGATCTACGTGTCGCAGGCCGACGCCGAGGACATGGCACGCAAGCTCGCGAGCGAGGAAGGCATGTTCGTCGGCATCTCCTCCGGCGGCGCCTGCGCGGTGGCGCTCCGCGTGGCGCGCGAAGTCGAGAACGCAACCATCGTCTTCATCGTCTGCGATCGCGGCGATCGCTATCTTTCGACGGGCGTCTTCCCCGGCTGAATGGACGTCCGCGCGTCCTGCGATTCATGAGCCCGACGCTCGTCTTCGACATCGAGACGATTCCCGATGTCGGGGGCCTGCGGCGCGTGCACGCGCTGCCCGCGGACCTGACCGACGCGGACGTGCTCGACTGGGCGCTGCAGCAGCGCCGGGCGGCGACCGGCAACGAATTCGTCCCGCCGTACCTGCAACGCGTCGTCGCGATCGCCTGCGTGCTGCGCGAGGGCGAGATTCTGAGGATCGCCTCGGTCGGCACGGCGGACGATCCGGAAGGCGAGCTGATCCGCCGGTTCTTCGATCTCATCGACCGTCATACGCCGCAGCTCGTGTCCTGGAACGGCGGCGGATTCGATCTGCCCGTGCTTTGCCATCGGGCGATGATGCACAGCCTGACCGCGGTCAAGTTCTGGGACTGGGGCGACGAGGACCGCGAGTTCAAGTTCAACAGCTACCTCGGCCGATACCACACCCGGCACCTCGATCTCATGGACGTGCTGTCGCTGTATCAGCCCCGCAATTACGCCGGGCTCGACGCGATGGCGCGGCTCGCCGGTTTGCCCGGCAAGATCGGTCTGGCGGGCTCCGAAGTGCAGGCAGCTTTCGCCGCCGGCCGGATCGAGGACATCCGGCGCTACTGCGAAACCGACGTGCTCAACACATATCTTCTCTACCTGCGCTTCCAGCTCCTGCGCGGCAAGCTGGCGACGGGCGAGCACGCGGGCGAAATCGCGCTCGTGCGCGAGAAGCTTACGGCCTCGAAGGAGCCGCATTGGCGGGAGTTCCTGGAAGCGTGGGACAACAACCGGGGCCCGGGCTGAGCACCGTAGCCCGGGGTGAGCACGAGCGAATCCCGGGGAGCAACGTCGATCGTCCTAATCCCGGGTATCGCGCTTACGCGCTCAACCCGGGCTACACGTCTACGCGGATGGGTCGCGCGTCACGCGCGGATGATCGGCAGCGTCGCGAACCGGCCGCCGAGCGGCGCGGTGGATGAGACGCCCCACCAGCGCTCGAGGACCGTCGCGTACACGCTGCGGAAGTCGATGGCGTGGGCCGGATTGCCGTCGCCGGAGAGTCGATCGAGGGCGGGCTGTTCGCCATACAGACCGCCCGCGACGCGGCCGCCCAGCGCGAAATGCACGCTGCTGGTGCCGTGGTCCGTGCCGCTGGACAGATTCTCCTTCGGCCTTCGTCCGAACTCGGCATAGGTGAGGACGAGCGTATCGTTCCAGCGGCCGAGCTCGAGGAGCGCGCTTCTCAATGCCGTCACGCCTCCGGCAAGCTCGCGGAGCAGGCGCGCCTGCGTAGCGGGTTGACCGCTGTGCGTATCGAATCCGGAAAGCGTCACGCGAACGACGGCGACGCCCGCGCGGTTTGCGACGACGTGACAGGCGGTCTTGATGGCGTTGCCGAAAGGTCCTTCGGGAAATTCGATGGAGAACGCGTAGTCGGCCTTCAGGTGCGAAGCCGCCTGCAGGATGTCGCCTTCCACCTTGAGGATGTGCTGCAGCGCATTGTTCGTCGCTTTGCCCTCGGCGACCGCGAGGCGGGCCTGACGCAGGAACTGCTCGGTGTTCGCGAGCGCGATCGCGCGCGTTCCGCCGCCTGCGAGAGGGCCCAGGTCGGGCGAACCCACGATGACGCCGTCGGCCGCGAATTCCTTCGGCGTCGGCGCGGCGCCGAAGGTGCGCGTGAGCCAGCCGTCCTGGAGGTACTCGTCGCTCCTCGATGCGGTGTCCCAGATCTCGATCGAGCGGAAGTGCGACAGATTGGGCTCCGGATAACCGACGCCCTGCAGCACCGCGAGCTCGCGATTCTTCCACAGGGCTGTGAGCGGCTCGAGCGCGGGATGCAGACCGACGCGCTCCGAGAGCTGCACGACGCGATCGCGCGCGATCGCGAGTTTCGGGCGCAGCGCGTAGTACGCCGGATCGGCGTAGGGCACGAGCGTGTTGAGTCCGTCGTTGCCGCCTTTGAGCTCGATCAGCATCAGGAGGTTGCGATATCCGGCGCCCGTCGGCGCGAGCCCGAAAGCGAGTCTCGGCGCCAGCGCCGCCAGAGGCAGCGCGGCGGCCCGCTTCACGAATGTGCGGCGATCCACGAAGTTCCTCGCTTCACTTCAGCTGGTAGGCGGCATCGAGAACGATCTGCCGGACGATCTCCAGCGGCTCCGCCGTCGCCTGAGCTTCAGTCTGCGGCGCGTAGGCGAGCAGCAGGCGGCTCGCGCTCGCCGGGCGCGAATCGGGTTGCGCTCCGAGCGAATCGAACCACGCGTCGCTGTCGAAGTGGACGCTTCGGAGCCCCCGGTCCATCGCCCGCATGAAGCGAATCCTGCGCGCGAGATCCGAACTCGCATCGGGCGGTGCCGCAGGGGGCGCCAGCGCGTCGGTCATCGTCTCCGCCGAGTCCGGCATCTCCGGCGACATCGGCGCATTCGCCCCGGCCGCGTCGTCGGCGCGAAACAGCCGGTCGAGGAACGCCTTGCGCGCGAGCAACGTGCTGGTGTTGATCCATGCATCGCCGCCGGGCCAGCCCTTGACGTTCGGCGGACCGAAGAGGTTCTGCCCCATCCCGGCAGCGGCGACGGCGAACGGCACCGTCTCGCCAGGATGCATCCCGAACTGGTGGATGGTGCCGACGACCAGATCGACCGGCGACTTGACCAGGCTGCCGCGGTTCCGAGGGGCATAGAACGCGTCGGAAGTGAGCAACGCCCGGAGCGCGACCTTGATGTCGTAGCGCGAATCGCGGAAGCGCGCCGCGATCCGCTTCACCTCGCGCTCGTCGGGGTCGGGCGAGACGAACTCGCGCCAGAGCTTCCGCGTAATGAATTCCGCCGTTTCCGGCTTCGCGAGCAGGATGTCTAGCACGTCGTCGCCGTCCAGATGGCCGGTGCAGCCGAGCACGGTTTTCGAGCCGTAGTCGTGGATGAACGGTCGGAACATGAACCGCCCCGTCTCGCGATCGAGGCTCCAGCCGGTGAACGCGCGGGCCGCTTCCTTGATGTCCTGCTCGCCGTAGTGACCTTCGCCGAGCGTGAAAAGCTCCATCACTTCGCGCGCGAAGTTCTCGTTCGGTGTCCCCCTGCGGTTCTGCGCGTTGTCGAGGTAGATCACCATCGCGGGATCGCGCGCGATGGCGTGCAGGAGATCGCCGAAATGACCGAGCGCGTTCTCGCGCAGCGTCACGTTCTGCCGGTACATGAGCAGCGCGAGCTTCACCTTCTGCTGCGCCGATACGAAATGGTTGTGCCAGAAGAGCGTCATCTTCTCGGTCAGCGGCGAGGGCGTATCGAGCATCTCGCCGATCCACCAGCCGCGAAGCTCCAGCCCGTCGCGCACCTGTTCCTGCTGGAACCGCTTCCTTTCCTCCGGTGAGGCGTCCTGGCCTCGCGGGTAGCGCAACGGTCCCGTGTCGCGCGTCCACGCCGGAGGCGGCGTCACGGCCGTCGTGCGCGCTTCGGCAAGCAGCGTGCTCGCAGCTTGCTCGCGGGTCATGTCCGCGAAGCGGCGGATCTCCTCGTCGGTGGCGCCGAAGCCCGTGCGATTCAGCAGGTGCCGCGCGTCGTCATAGGAAAGCGCGGCCGCGCCTGCGGGGCTCGCTGCGAAGGCGAGGGCAAACAGAAAGGCGGCGATGAGAAGGCGCATGCGTGGCGAGGGGTTGCTACGCTACAACGCGGGAGTCTAGCCCGATGTTGACCGGCCGGCCGTTTCAAGTTGTTACGGGGCGTTGCCTACGCGTCGTAGCCCGGGGTGAGCGGCAGCGAAACCCGGGGGAAACCGGGCGAGCGTTGCTACAGCTCGATCGTTCCGCGGCCCAGCTCGATCACCCGGCCCGAGACGAAGATCTTTTCGTCGGCGTCGACGGTGAGGCCGAGCCGGCACGGCCGGCCCACGGCCTCTCCCTGAGCGATGGTCAAACTTCGGGGAAGCGCTGCACCGGTCGCGACGAACCAGCCGCCGAGATTCGCGCACGCCGAGCCCGTGCCGGGATCCTCGACGATCGAGCCTTGCTTGAGAAAGAAGAAGCGGGCGAGCGCGCCGTTCGGCGCGACTTCGCTCCAGACATACGCCATCGCTCGCGAACCGCCTCCCGGAAGCGCGATGCTGCCGTAGCGCGCCAGGAGATCGGCCTTCGGCTGGCAGCGCCGCACCGCCGCGACGCTCGCCAGCGGAACGACGAGCTGCTCGCTTCCGGTATCGACCCAGAGCGGCGTGCCGCCGAGATCCGACGGCTCGATGCCGAGCATCGCGGCAAGCTCCTCGCGCGACGCCGTGACGGCGCGCTTGCGCGGCGCGTTGGCCTGGAGCGTCCAGCGGTCGGCCGCCGCGCGCACGGGGATCACGCCGGCGCGCATCTCCAGCGTGACCTCGTCGCCGGCCCCGAGCGCGCGCACGACGTGCGCCGTGCCGAGCGTAGGGTGGCCGGCGAACGACATCTCGAAGGTCGGCGTGAAGATGCGCACGTGCGCGGTCGCCTTCGTCGACGGCAGGATGAAGGTCGTCTCGGACAGGTTGAACTGCAGCGCCAGCGCCTGCATCGTGGCGTCGTCGAGCCCGCGCGCATCCTCGAACACCGCCAGCGGGTTCCCTCCGAGCCGCTCCTCGGCGAACACGTTGAGAATCCGGAATGCGTAAGCTTTCATCGCGCCTCCACCGGAGAGCCGTCCTCGATCGCTGCGCGCAGCTCGCGCGCGAGCGCGTCGAACGCGGCGGGAGCCACGCTCTTCGCTTCGATCACGCGCGAGGTCCGCTCGGTGAAATTCCGCGCGAGCGATCGCGCGTAGATCGGGTCGTAGTGCATATCGAGAAGCTCCGCGATGAGGACATCCCAGTCTGCGCTCGCGGCCATCGCTTCCCAGCGCGCGATCGTCACCTTGCCGTGCAGCTCGACGAGAGGTTGAAGGCAGGCCCCGAGCGAGCCCGGTGCGGCGAAGAAATGCGCATATTCCTCCTTGAGCAGCGCGACGCGCTGTTCCCTGGGCGTGGACAGCGTCAGCGTCCGACCGAGTCGCATCGCCTCGAGCAAAGCATCGGGCATCTGCACGGCGCCGATGCGCCGGCTCTCCGACTCCACGAAGACCGGACGCGACGCATCGAGCCGCGACAGCGCGTCGAGCAGCGCGCTCTCGAAATATTTCTGCGAGGGTTGCTCTTCGCCGGGCAAACCACCGAGGAGCGAGCCGCGGTGACGGGCGATGCCTTCGAGATCGAGCGTCTGCGCGCCGGCGGCCGCGAGCGCGGCGAGAAGCCGACTCTTGCCCGACCCCGTCAGACCGCAGATCACCGCATAGCGAAAGCACCGCGGTACCCGCGCGAGCTCCGCCACGACGTGGCGCCGATAGGCGCGATAGCCGCCTTCGAGCTGTACCGCGCGCCAGCCGATCTCGTGCAGTACCAGGGCGAGCGCCCGGCTGCGCTGCCCGCCGCGCCAGCAATACGCCAGGGGCCGCCATTCGCGCGGCTGGTCCATGAACGCGGACTCGACCATCGCGGCGATGTTGCGCGCGACGATCGCCGCGCCGAGCTTGCGCGCGGAGAACGGCGAGTCTGCGTACAGCGTGCCGACGCGCGCGCGCTCGCCGTCGTCGAGCACCGGATGGTTCACCGCCGCCGGCACATGATCGATCGCGAACTCCGCGGGACTGCGCACGTCGATTCGATCCGGATAGTCGCCGAGCGCGGCAACGCCCACGCGCCGGACGCCCGTGAAGGGCGCGCTCATTGGTGGACCCCCGCGCTTGCGGCCTCATCGATCAATTCGGCCGCTGCGCTGCCCCCAGAGGGGGCGCGAGCGCCTTGGGGCGGCCCTCCGGCGCTCATTTGCCTTTCCCGGGCGCGCCGAGCAACGGTTCGAGCTCGCGCCAGACGTTGTCGAGGAGCTTGTCCTGAGCCGCCGCCACCGGATGGATGCCGTCCGGCTGGAACATCGCGTTGTCCTCGCCGAAGCCTTCGAAGAAAAAAGGCACCAGCGCAGCCTTGCGCGCTTTCGCGACCTCGGCGAACGTCGCGGCGAAGCGCTGCACGTAGGCCGGGCCGTAGTTGGGCGGCAGGCGCAACCCGACCATCAGCACGCGCGAGCCGGCTTTCTGTGCCGCGGCGATCATCGCGTCGAGGTTGTCACGCATCGCCTCGAGATTGCCTCCGCGCAGACCGTCGTTGCCGCCCAGCTCGATCACCGTCACCGCGGGCCGATGCTGTTCGAGCAGCGCGCCGAGGCGCGCTCGTCCTCCCGCCGTGGTATCACCGCTGATGCTCGCGTTCACCACGCGATAAGGAGAGTGGTGAACTGCGAGCTTTTTCTGCAGCAGCGCGACCCACCCCGCGCCCGAAGGCAATCCGTACCCGGCCGAGATGCTGTCGCCGACGACCAGGATGACGGGCGGGCCTTTGGCGAGCGCCAGGGAGCAGGCCAGCCCGACGACGAAAACCGCCAGCGCACGAAACCCGCGGCGGAACGAAGAGGAGGAATCAGAGTCCACACTCCATTCTAGAGGTGTGTCCTCGAGCGCGCCAAGCGAGCATCGCGGGTTACAATGCAGCGCCGCATCGAAGCGGCACCCGCGTTCGCCTGCCGTTCCTTTTTTGTCCGGCGCTTGCGCCGGCGGCGCGCCGACCCCAACTCGAATCGAGCGATCCGCGGAGCCTACCGTCCACTCGTCATGACCGAGCCCGTCATTCGTGCGCAAAACCTCTGCAAGACCGTTCGCAGCGGCGACACCCCGCTCACGATCCTCGACGGCGTGAGCTTCGAGGTCGGCGCCGCCGCGACGGTCGCGATCGTCGGTCCCTCCGGCTCGGGAAAGACGACGTTGCTGGGATTGCTCGCGGGTCTCGACCGACCGACCAGCGGCGAAGTGTGGCTCGGCGACACCGCGCTGAACGGTCTGTCGGAGGATGCGCGCGCGGCGCTGCGCCGGCGCTGGCTCGGGTTCGTGTTCCAGTCCTTTCAGCTTCTGCCCGCGCTGACCGCGCTCGAGAACGTCATGCTTCCTCTCGAGCTCGCCGGCGCGAGCGACGCGGCGCCGCGCGCGCGCGAGTGGCTGGCGCGCGTCGGGCTTTCCGCCCGGCTCACGCATTACCCCAAGCAGCTTTCGGGCGGCGAGCAGCAGCGCGTCGCCATCGCGCGCGCGTTTTCCGGCGAGCCGCGCGTGCTCATGGCCGACGAGCCGACGGGCAATCTCGATGAGACCACCGGGCTCGAAGTCGCCGATGTGATGTTCCGTCTTAACCGCGAGCGCGGCACCACGCTGCTGCTCGTCACCCACGATGCGCAGCTCGCGTCGCGCTGCGCGCGCAGGCTCGCGCTCGAGGCGGGACGGCTCGTCGGCGACGAGGTCGTAGCGACGGCCGCATGAACACGCTGCGACTCGCGCTGAGAATGCTCCGGCGCGACGCGCGCGCGGGCGAGCTCTCGGTGCTCATCGCCGCGCTCGTGCTCGCCGCGGCGAGCGTGGGCACGGTCGGCTTTTTCGCCGATCGCGTCAAAGGCGCGCTGACGCGCGAAGCCAACCTGCTGCTCGGCGCCGATCTCATGCTCTCGGGCGATCGTCCGCTGCCGGCCGACTACGCGCGCGAAGGGCAGGCGCGCGGGCTCGCCACCGTGGCGGCGATCCGCTTCAACAGCATGGTGCAGAGCGCAGGCGGCAGCGATGCCGTCCTCGCCGATGTCAAGGCCGTCGGGCCCGGCTATCCGCTGCGCGGTGCGGTGATGCTGGCCGTGCCGGGAACATCCGAGATGCAGCCGGCCAAGGGTGCGCCCGGCCGCGGCGAGGCATGGATCGACACCCGGCTCGCCGCGCGGCTCGGGCTCGAACGCGGCGCCAAGGTCGCCGTCGGCGAATCGACGCTCACGGTGACCGCCGTCGTGGCGCAGGATCCCGAGGTTACCGGCGGGCTGCTCTCGCTCGGCCCACGACTCCTGATGAACATCGACGACGTGCCCGCGACCCATCTCCTGCAACCGGGCAACCGAGCAGTGTACCGGTTGATGGTCGCCGGAAAGGCGGTCGACGCGTATCGCGACTGGGCCGCGGCGCGGCTCACGCGCGGGCAGCGCCTGGAATCCGTTCGCGACGTCCGGCCCGAGATCCGCCAGACTCTCGAGCGCGCGGAAAAATTCCTCGGCCTCTCGGCGCTGGTGGCGGTGATCCTGGCCGCGGTCGCGGTCGCGCTTGCGGCCTCGCGTTATCTCCGCCGCCACCTCGACGCCGCCGCGATGATGCGCTGCTTCGGCGCGCCCGAGCGGCAGACGCTGGCGCTCTTCGTCGTCCAGTTTCTGATCCTCGGACTCGCGGCGAGTGCCGTCGGAACGCTGATCGCCGCAGCCGGCCAGCAATTGCTCGTTCTGCTCCTAAAGTCCGTGATCCATGGCGATCTGCCGCTGCCAGGGTGGACCCCGATCGTCACGCCGATGGTGATCGGGCTTGCGCTGCTGTTCGGATTCGCCCTGCCGCCGCTCGTCGCGCTCTCTCGCGTGCCGCCGTTGCGCGTGCTGCGCCGCGACCTCGGCCTGCCGCGCGCCGGCGGCCTCGTCGCCTACGGCGTAGGCGCGGTGACGATCGCCGCGCTGGTTCTGTGGCAGGCGCAGGATCTGAAGACCGGCGCGATCATGATCGGCGGCATCGTCGCGGTGTTGTTCGCGTCCGCTGGCGTCGCCTGGCTCCTCATCGTTTTCCTGCGGCTGCTGCCTCAACGCGGATACACCTGGCGCTACGGCCTCGCCAACCTGCGCCGGCGTCCGTTCGGTTCTAGCCTGCAGATCGGCGCACTGGGATTGGGGATCATGGCGCTGCTGCTGCTCACCATCGTGCGTGGCGATCTGATGCGCAACTGGCGCGCGAGCCTGCCGCCCGACGCGCCCAACACGTTTCTCATCAACATCCTGCCCGATCAGGTCGACGGCGTGGCGGCGATGCTCAAGCGCGAGCTCGACGTCGACGCGTCGCTCAAGCCGATGGTGCGCGGCCGCCTCGTCGAGGTCAACGGGGCGCGCTTCGATGCATCGCAAATGGCGGACGATCGCGCACGTCGCCTGGGCGAGCGCGAATTCAATCTCTCCTGGACCGAATCGCTTCCCGCGGGCAACCGCGTCGTCGCCGGCCGGTGGTGGGACGCGGGCGCGCGCGGAGCGGGCGCCGGCGCGTCGCTCGAGGAGGGGATCGCCCATACGCTCGGCATCAAGCTCGGCGATACGCTCACCTACGACGTCGCCGGCACGCGCATCGCCGCGAAGGTCACCAGCCTGCGCAAGGTCGACTGGGACAGCTTCCGCGTCAACTTCTTCGCGCTCTTCGCTCCGGGCGCGCTCGACGCGATGCCGCGTACCTACATCACCGCGGTGCGCGCAGATCCTTTGAAGCCGGGATGGCTCACGAACCTGGTGCGCGCGTACCCCAACGTGCTGGTGATCGACGTCGGCGAGCTGCTCGGCCAGGTGCAGTCGATCATGGACCAGGTCGCACGCGCGGTCGAGTTCGTGTTTCTCTTTACGCTGGCGGGCGGCGTGCTGGTGCTCGAAGCGGCCATCGCCGCGACGCAGGACGAGCGGCGCTACGACGCCGCGGTGCTGAGAACGCTGGGGGCGAGCGAGCGGCAGCTCTCCGCGGCGCAGGTCTCGGAGTTCCTCGCGCTGGGCGCGCTTGCCGGCCTGCTGGCGGCGGCAGGTGCGACCGCGACCGGATTCGTTCTGGCCGATCGCGTGTTCCAGATTCCGTTCAGCTTCAATCCGCTTCTCTGGGCGGTCGGCGTGAGCGCAGCGGCGGCCTGCGTCGCCGTCGCGGGATGGCTCGGAACGCGTAGCACGTTGCGTCAGCCGCCGCTTGCGGCCTTGCGCGAAGCGACCTGAAGAACACTCGAGCGAAGGTCATGGCCAACGAACGTCTGGAGCCGGGGATCGTCACCGATTTCCGCGACCGGCTCACCTACTCGGGCTATCTGCGCCTCGACCGCCTGCTCGCCACGCAGGAGCCATTATCGGGGAGCGCCGAGCATCCGCCGCGCCACGACGAGATGCTGTTCATCGTCCAGCACCAGGTGGCGGAGCTGTGGATGAAGCTCATGATCCACGAGCTCAAGGCGGCGATCGGGCACGTGCAATCCGACCGGCTCGACGCGAGCTTCAAGGTGCTCGCCCGCGTCAAGCTCATCCAGAAGCAGCTTTTCGAGCAATGGGCGGTGCTGGAGACGCTCACGCCGTCGGAGTACGAGGCGTTCCGTCCGGTGCTCGGCAGCTCGTCCGGGTTCCAGTCGCCGCAGTACCGCGCGATCGAGTTCCTGCTCGGCAACAAGGATGCGGCGCTGCTCGAAGTCTTTCGCCACGATGCAGCGACGTTCGCCGAGCTGGACGCGCTGTTGCGCACGCCGTCGCTCTACGACGAGTTTCTGCGCCACCTTTCCCGGCGCGGACTCCCGGTCCCCGCTGTGTCTCTGGAGCGCGATTTCACGCTCCCCTACGCGCGCAACGCCGACCTCGTTCCCGTTTTCAAGACCATCTACGACGATCCGCGAGCATGGTGGGACGCCTACGACATGTGCGAGAAACTCGTCGACATCGAAGAGAGCTTTCAGCTCTGGCGCTTCCGGCACCTGAAGACGGTCGAGCGCATCATCGGCCACAAGCCCGGGACGGGCGGCTCGTCGGGCGTCGCGTTCCTGAAGCGGGCGCTCGAGTGCGCGTTTTTCCCGGAGCTGATCGACGTTCGTACCGCGATCGGCCAAGAGCGCCGACCCGGCTAGGCCGAGCGGCCGGTGATCTCGGTCATCATCTGCAGCGTCGACGCCGGGAAGTTCGCGGCCGTCTGCGAGACCTATGCCCGCCATATGGGCGCGGAACGCTACGAGATCGTCGGGATACACGACGCGAGATCGCTGTGCGAAGGCTACAACCGGGGCCTGAGGCGGGCGAAAGGCGAGATCTGCGTCTTCTCCCACGACGACATCGAGTTTCTGTCCGGCGAGCTGGGCGAGAGCGTCGCGCGGCATCTGGAGGCGTGGGACTTGATCGGCGTCGCGGGAACGACGCGCATGCACGCGATGGGCTGGGCGAACTCGGGCATCCGCTATGCGCGCGGCGTAGTCACGCAGCGCGTGCCGGGCGGCTACGAGGTCAAATTCCTCGGCGCGCCGGAGATCGTGAACGGAGGGATCCAGGGCATGGACGGCGTGTTCTTCGCAACGCGCCGCGAAATCGTCGAACACGTCGGCTTCGACGAAGCGACCTTCGACGGCTGGCACGGCTACGACACCGACTTCACGTTTCGCTGTCATCTCGCCGGTTATCGCCTGGCCGTGTGCCTCGACATCAGGCTGATCCACTTTTCCGAAGGGACCGTGGACGACGACTGGCTGCGCTACGCCGAGCGGTTCCAGCGGAAGCACGCGGCGCATCTCGCGCCGGATGCCGCGCCCTGGCTCGAAGTGCGCAAGCGCGTGCGGACGCGCGAAGAAGTGCTTGCCGCCTACGACATGACGCGCTTGCGCAAATTGACCGATGAAATCCGGCTCCGGGCCTGAACCGATCGGATCGGCGATCGCAGCGCTGGGCGACGGCCCACTCGACGAAGCCTGCGTCGCCGCGCACGTTGCGCCGCTCTTCTCGCGCGTGCTCGCCCGGCGCGGGCGCATGATCGATCTCGCCAACCACTCGCTGGGCCGGCCGCTCGACGCGACTGCGGCGGATGTCGCGGAGGCGATCGCGCTCTGGGAGACGCGGATGGGCGATGCCTGGGACGCGTGGCTCGCGGAGAGAGACGCGTACCGCGTGCGCCTCGCGCGCCTCTGCGGAGCGCCTCGTCCGGACTGCATCGTGCCCAAGACGAGCGCGGGCCAGGGCTTGCGTGCGATCCTCAACAGCTACGACAGGATCCCACGCGTGATCGCGACGCGCGCCGAGTTCGATTCGATCGACGTCATCCTCCGGCAGTACGCGCGGCGCGGCCGCATCGCGATCCGGTGGGTCGAGCCGCGCGGCGACGGAAGCTTCGCCGCGGAGGATCTTTTCGCCGCGGTGCGAGCCGGCGCCGATCTCGTCGTCGTCTCGCATGTTCTGTTCAATACCGGGCAGGTCCTGCCCGAGCTGTCTGCGCTCGTCGCGGCCGCGCACGGCGAGGGCGCGCGCGTGCTCCTCGACGTGTACCACTCGCTCGGGGTATTGCCCGTCGATCTCGCGGCGCTGGGCGTCGACTTCGCGATCGGCGGCAGCTACAAGTACCTGCGCGGCGGACCGGGTGCGTGCTACCTGTATCTCCATCCGCGGCACCTCGACGGTTCGCTTTCGACGCTCGACGTCGGCTGGTTCGCCAAGGAGGAGCCCTTCGCCTACGAGCGGCCCGATCCTCCGCGCTTCGCGCCCGGCGGCGATGCCTTCTTCGAGTCGACGCCGCCGATTCTGCCGCTTTATCAGGCGCGCGCAGGCCAGGTGTTCACGCTCGCGATCGGCGTCGCGCGCCTGCGCGCGTATTCGCTCGCGCAGCAGCGCAGGCTCGTCGACCTCCTGCGCGATCGCGGCATGCCGGCCGTCGGTGGCCTTGAGGATCGCGGAGCGTTCGTCGTGGTGAGATTTCCCGAGGGCGACGCCGTGCGCTGGTCCGACATGCTCGCCGAGCGCGGCGTCGTGACTGATGCGCGCGGGGCGTGGCTGCGGCTCTGCCCTGATGTCCTGACGACCACGGACGAGCTCGATCGCTCCGCCGCTGCGCTCGCGAGCGTTTATCGGCGATGAATGCTTCGCCGACGGAAGGAGCTGCGCTTCCTGGGCATTCTCGGCCACAGTGCCGAATTCATTCCGCGGCTGCGTTCGCGGGGCGCATCCGCACCTAAGGGTGGGTGATGAAATGCACCAGCGTCGCGATGACCGCCACCAGGATCGCCGCCCCGAGCACGCCCGCGAGGATGACATGGACCGGCCTGATCGTCCCGACGTCGCGCTCGCCGGAAGTCCGTTTGCGCACGCCGAAAAAGCTCGAGAAGACGGCGCCCATCACCTGCAGGAAGGTGGCCGTCCGCCGCTCGGGTCGATCGCGGTCGTCGGGAGAAGCCATCGCTCGAGATTAGCCCGAATCCTGATGAAGGAGAACCCGGCGACGAGATCGGCGGCCACCTCGGCGATCGCGCTCGCCGGTGCTGCCCCGCAAAAATCAAAGGATTGGATGCTTTCCGCGCTTGAAATCCGCCCCGCATTCCCCACCTACGGGTAGTCTTCTGGGGTTCGCGAGGATTTCTCATGCGTCTGGACAAGCTGACCACCAAATTCCAGCAGGCGCTCGCCGACGCGCAGAGCCTGGCGCTTGGCAACGACAATGGCTTCATCGAGCCGCAGCACCTCTTGTCCGCGCTGCTCGCGCAGGACGACGGCGGCACGTCGTCGCTGCTCTCGCGGGCGGGGGTCAACGTTCCGCCGCTCAAATCGGCACTTGCCAAGGCGATCGGTCGCCTGCCCAAGGTCGAAGGGCAGGGCGGCGAGATCACCATTTCGCGCGAGCTGAACAACCTCCTCAATCTCACCGACAAGGAAGCCACCAAGCGCGGCGACCAGTTCGTCGCGAGCGAGCTGTTCCTCCTCGCGCTCGCCGACGACAAGGGCGAGACCGGCCGGCTCCTCAAGGAATACGGGCTCACACGGAAGGCGCTGGAAAAAGCGATCGAAGCCGTGCGCGGCGGCGCAAACGTCGATTCCCAGGAAGCTGAAGGCCAGCGCCAGGCGCTCCAGAAGTACACCATCGATCTCACGGAGCGCGCCCGTTCCGGCAAGCTCGACCCCGTCATCGGCCGGGACGACGAGATCCGGCGGGTGATCCAGGTGCTGCAGCGGCGTACCAAGAACAATCCCGTGCTGATCGGCGAGCCTGGCGTCGGCAAGACGGCGATCGTCGAAGGTCTCGCCCAGCGCATCGTGAACGGCGAGGTGCCGGAGGGGCTCAAGAACAAGCGGGTGCTCTCGCTCGACATGGCTCAGCTCCTCGCGGGCGCCAAGTACCGGGGAGAATTCGAGGAGCGGCTGAAGGCGGTGTTGAAGGACATCGCCGCCGACGAGGGCCGCACGATCGTCTTCATCGACGAGCTGCACACGATGGTCGGCGCCGGCAAGGCGGAAGGCGCGATCGACGCCGGGAACATGCTCAAGCCGGCGCTGGCCCGCGGCGAGCTGCATTGCGTGGGCGCGACCACGCTCGACGAGTACCGCAAGTACGTCGAGAAGGACGCGGCGCTCGAGCGGCGCTTTCAGAAGGTGCTCGTCGACGAGCCTTCAGTCGAATCCACGATCGCGATCCTGCGGGGGCTGCAGGAACGCTACGAGATCCACCACGGCGTGGAGATCACCGACCCGGCGATCGTCGCCGCGGCGGAGCTCTCGCACCGTTACATCACCGACCGCTTTCTTCCCGACAAGGCGATCGACCTGATCGACGAGGCAGCGGCCCGGATCAAGATGGAGATCGATTCCAAGCCCGAGGCGATGGACAGGCTCGACCGACGGCTCATCCAGCTCAAGATCGAGCGCGAGGCGGTGAAGAAGGAGAAGGACGAGGCGTCGAGGAAACGTCTCGCCGCGATCGAGGAAGAGATCAAGCGTCTCGAGCGCGAATACGCCGATCTCGACGAAATCTGGCAGGCCGAGAAGGCGCAGGTCCAGGGCGCGCAACACATCAAGGAACAGATCGACAAGATCAAGCTCCAGATGGAGGAGGCTCGGCGGAAGGGCGACTGGCAGACGATGTCGGAGCTGCAATACGGGAAGCTCCCGCAGCTCGAGGCGCAGCTCAAGAAAGCCGACACCAAGCTCGCCAAGGAGGCGGCGAAGAAGCCGTCGCTGCTGCGCACCCAGGTCGGTGCGGAAGAGATCGCGGAGGTGGTATCGCGCGCGACAGGCATTCCGGTCTCGAAAATGATGCAGGGCGAGCGCGACAAGCTGCTGCACATGGAAGATGCCCTGCATCAGCGGGTCGTCGGGCAGGATGAGGCCGTGCGCCTCGTCTCCGACGCGATCCGCCGCTCGCGCTCGGGTCTGGGCGACCCGAACCGCCCCTACGGCTCGTTCCTGTTCCTCGGACCGACAGGCGTGGGCAAGACGGAGCTCTGCAAGGCACTCGCCGAATTCCTGTTCGACTCGGAGCAGCATCTCATCCGGATCGACATGTCCGAGTTCATGGAAAAGCACTCGGTTGCGCGGCTGATCGGCGCGCCTCCGGGCTACGTGGGCTACGAGGAAGGCGGTTATCTCACCGAGGCCGTGCGGCGCAAGCCCTACAGCGTGATCCTCCTCGACGAGGTCGAGAAGGCGCATCCGGACGTCTTCAACGTGCTGCTGCAGGTGCTCGACGACGGCCGCATGACCGACGGCCAGGGGCGCACCGTCGATTTCAAGAATACCGTGATCGTGATGACGTCGAACCTCGGCTCGCAGATGATCCAGCAGATGGCCGGTAGCGATTATGGCGTCATCAAGCTCGCGGTGATGGCGGAAGTAAAGACGACGTTCCGTCCCGAGTTCATCAACCGGATCGACGAGATCGTGGTCTTCCACGCGCTCTCGGAGAAAGACATCGAATCGATCGCCAGGATCCAGTTGAAGGCGCTCGAAGCGCGGCTCGCGAAGCTCGAGATCAGGCTCGACGTCGCGCCTGCGGCGCTCGCCGAGGTGGCGAAAGTCGGGTTCGATCCCGTCTACGGCGCGCGTCCGCTCAAGCGGGCGATCCAGCAGGAGATCGAAAATCCGCTGGCGAAGGAACTGCTCACCGGCAAGTTCACGGCCGGCGATACGGTCGGGGTCTCGGTCTCGGGCGGAAAGATCGCCTTCGCAAAGAAGTAACCTTTTTTGTCGTCCCCGCGAAAGCGGGGACCCCGTGGCGTTCGACCGTCATGTCGCTGGGTTTCCGGTCGCGCCGGAACGACAGATTCGCGTTGCCTTGCTCGTGCGCGCCGAGCCCGCTGCGAAACCCCGGATCAGAAATACGGTGCCGCGCGCCGCGGAAGCCGTTCGTTCGCACGCCCGAAAATGCGGGTGACCGTTCTGCGCAACGCAGCGACGAAGCGCTCCCTCCACTGCTCAGGCACCAGCAGCCGGAGAGTGGTCGGTGCTTCGGCCGCGACGATCGTGCGTCCCGGCCGGTCGATCTCGAAGCGCATTCCCTTCACCAGGACGATGTCGCGCGGGTCGCGCTCCTGCGTGATCCAGACGCTGCCGCGGTCGACGGCGACGACGGTCCCTTTCGCGTTGGCGAGCACCATCGCCTGGCGCCGGTTCAGCGCGGAGCGCCGGGTGTGACGGATGGGCTGGGCGGGCATGGACATGGTCATTTTCCTCATCAATGCGTACACTGCATGCAACAGGCCCTCGGTGTCGTACGGGCCGCTTGCTACACTGCTGGGTCGAGTATTGGGCTTGCAGCGGCCTGCGGCAAACGAAATTGGCGAATGAACATCATGAGAAAACGGAATGCCTAGGTCTGCCGGCCCCCGGGCACGCCTGCCCTCCCTCGACTTGTTGAAGGGTTTCGAGGCGGCCGCCCGCCATCTTTCCTTCACTCGCGCGGCGGAGGAATTGTTCCTGACGCAGTCGGCGCTCTCGCGGCAGATGCAGACGCTCGAGGAGCAGCTCGGCCTGCCGTTGTTCGAACGCCGCCATCGACAGCTCCTCCTGACCGACGCGGGTCAGGTCCTGCATGCGACGGCGAAAATCGTTCTCGACGAGATCGCCCGCGCCGTCGCGACGATCCGGCGGGACAAGGCGGCGCAGCCGCTGACCGTATCGACCAATCAGCCTTTCGCGTCGCTCTGGCTCATCCCGCGGCTGTCGCGCTTCCGCGAACGGTATCCCGACGTCGACGTCTACATCTCCGCCGACAATCGCATCGTCGACCTCGAGCGCGAGCATATCGATCTCGCCGTACGCTATTGCGGCGAGGCGAGCGCGCCTGCCGGCGCGCTGCGGCTGTTCGGGGAGCGGCTGGTGCCCGTATGCAGTCCCGCGCTGGCGACGGACCGAGCGCGTCCGCTCAAGCGCCCGGAAGACCTGGCGCACCACGTTCTGCTGCACATCGACGACGAGCGCGGCCGCTTTCCCTGGCTCAACTGGTCGGCGTGGCTGGCGGCAAACGGCATCGAGCGCCTGACGCCGGCGGGGTCGCTGCGCTTCAATCACTTCGATCAGGTAATCCAGGCGGCGATCGACGGACAGGGCGTAGCGCTCGGCCGCGAGCCGCTGATCGATCGGCTGCTGCGCCAACGCAAGCTCGTCGCGCCATTCCGCGACCGGTACGCCACGCCGCGCGCGTACTACATCGTGCGCTCGACCCATGCGGCGTTGCGGCCCGAAGCGCAGGCATTCGGCGACTGGCTGCAGGAAGAAGCCCGGGCCGATGCGGCCGAGGCCGGGACGGCCACGCAGGCGCGCGTGAGCGCGAAGCGCGCGAGATGAATTCGCCTTCGAACCGCCACCACGGGCTCGCGCCCTCGCCATGGATCGTCCGTTTCGCGCCGCTCGTGGCGTCCGGCGCGCGGGTGCTCGACCTGGCGGCGGGTCGCGGCCGCCATGCCCTCTTCTTCGCCGAGCGCGGCGCGCGCGTCGTGGCGGTCGACCGCGATGCTGCGGCGCTGGCCACCTTCGCCGGCTCGCCTCTCGTGGAGACGCGCGTCGCCGACGTCGAGCAGGGCGCGTGGCCGTTTTCCGGCGAGCTTTTCGACGCCGTCGTCGCGGTGCATTACCTGCATCGCGCGCTGTTTCCGCATCTTCTCGCGGTGCTCGCGGGCGACGGCGCGCTCCTGTACGAGACCTTCGCCCGCGGCAACGCGGTCTACGGCAAGCCGTCGAATCCCGCGTTCCTCCTCGAGCCGGGCGAATTGCTGGCGCTCGCGCGCGAGCGGCTCACCGTGGTTGCGTTCGAGCAAGGTCGCGTCGACCGCCCTTCGCCGGCCGTGATCCAGCGACTGGCTGCAGTCGGCCGCGAACGAGCGTGGCCGCCGCCGCTGTCCGAGAGTGGTTTGGGGTAAAATGCCGCATTTTCCGGGCAATCGAGGATGCTGAAGGGAAGTCTGGTTGCGATCGTGACGCCGATGCAGGACGGCGGCGCGCTCGATCTGCCCGCGTTCAACCGCCTCATCGATCGTCACGTCACGAGCGGCACCGCGGCCATCGTCGCGGTCGGCACGACGGGCGAGTCGCCGACGGTGAGCGTGGATGAACACTGCCTCGTCATCCGGACGGCCGTGGAGCACGCCGCCGGCCGCATTCCGGTGATCGCAGGCACCGGGGCGAACGCCACCACCGAAGCCGTCGAGCTCACCGCATACGCCAAGAAAGTCGGCGCGAGCGCCTGCCTCTCGGTCGTGCCCTACTACAACAAGCCGACGCAGGAAGGCCTCTACCGGCACTTTCGGACCATTGCCGAGAAGGTCGATCTGCCGCTCCTGCTCTACAACGTTCCTTCGCGGACCGTCGCCGACCTTGCCAATGATACGGTTCTGCGCCTGGCGCAGGTCCCGGGGATCGTGGGCATCAAGGATGCGACCTCCGATCTCGCGCGCGGCAGCGAGCTTCTGCGTGCCCTCTCCGCGGCGGGCAAGACGGATTTCGCGGTTTACAGTGGCGACGACATCAACGGGCTGGCGTTGATGCTCATGGGCGGGCACGGGGTGATCTCGGTTACCGCCAACGTGGCGCCGCAGCTCATGAGCGAGATGTGCGCCGCGGCGCTCTCCGGCGATCTCGCACGCGCCCGCTCGCTCAACGAGCGGCTCCTGCCGCTGCACCGGAGGCTCTTCCTCGAGGCCAACCCCATTCCGGTGAAATGGGCCTTGGCCGAGATGGGCCTCATCAAGGGCGAGCTGCGCCTGCCGCTTACCCCGCTCGCAGCTCAACATCACGAGGCCGTGCGCACTGCGCTGCGCGAGGCCGGATGCATCTGATGGAGATTCAACGCATGTCGCACGTTTTCGACGTTCACCGGGCGCGCCGCGCCGCGGCCTTCGCCGGCGCGGCAGCGCTCGTGCTTTTGCTCGCCGGTTGCGAATCGATGACGTTCTCGCTGGGAAAGAAGATCGACTACAAGTCGGCGACCTCGGCGCCGGCCCTGGAGATTCCGCCCGACCTCACCACACCCGCGTACGACGACCGTTATGTCGCGTCGACGGCATCCGCGGCCGCCGCAGCTCGCGCTACCGGCAAGGCGAGCGAGGTGCTGCCGGCCAACGCGGAAGCACGGTTGATGCGCGCCGGATCGGAGCGCTGGCTCGTGGTCAAGGCGAGTCCGGAAGCGGTTTGGAACGCGCTGCGCGACTTCTGGACCCAGAACGGCTTCGTCGTCGCCGTCGAGCAGCCCGCGCTGGGGATCATGGAAACCGACTGGGCGGAGAACCGCGCCGACGCGCCGCAGACGGGGCTCGCGAAGTACGCCGGCAAGTACGTCGATTTTCTGACCGATACCTATCGCCGGGACAAGTTCCGCACCCGCATCGAGCGCGGCACCGAGCCGGGTACCGTCGAGGTCTACATCACCCACTACGGCGCGGCGCAACTGCCCACCAAGACCAAGGGCGGCTCGCCGGAGGATTGGCAGTGGCAGGCAACGCCGCCCAACCCGGAGCTCGAAGCCGAGTTCCTGTCGCGCCTGATGGTGCGCTTCGGGACACCCACGGAAGTGGCCACCGCCGCGGTGGCGGTGGCGCCTGCCGCGGCCCCGCGGGCACGCATCGAGAAAAGCGGCGACGGCACGAGCCGGCTCGTCGTCGACGATGCGTTCGATCGCGCATGGCGGCGCGTTGGCCTCGCGCTCGATCGCACCGGCTTTACGGTCGTCGATCGCGACCGCTCGCAGGGGCTCTACTACGTGCGTTACGCCAATCCGGATCTGGAAGCCGGCACGCAGAAGGGCTTCCTGGACAAGCTCAAGTTCTGGAAGACCGATGACAAGGCGAAGCCGGAGCAGTATCGCGTCGTGGTGACGCAGGCCGACCCGAACAGCGTGGTCACCGTTCAGGATCCGAAGGGCGCGGCGGACAAATCGGCCAACGGCGACAAGATCCTCGCCTTGCTCCAGGATCAACTGAAGTGACCGGGCTCGCGCGCGCTTCCCTCTAGAGCGCAAATGCGATTCGCGTCGCTCGGCAGCGGGAGCGAAGGCAACGGCCTGCTGGTGGAAGTCGAGGACACGCGGGTTCTGATCGACTGCGGCTTCGCCCTTCGCGACGCAATCGAAAGACTCGCCCGCCTCGGCGTGGACGCCAGGACGGTTTCGGCGATCGTGGTTACCCATGAGCACGGCGATCACATCGGCGGCGTAGCCGCCTTCGCCATGCGCTTCGAAACGCCGGTCTGGCTCACCTTCGGCACCCTCGCCGTCGTGTCGGAACGCTTCGCCGAGCTTCCCTGCGTAAAGGGCTTCGACAGCCACGACCGCTTCGCCATCGACGACATCGAGATCCATCCGTTTCCGGTGCCGCACGACGCGCGCGAACCGGTCCAGTTCGTGTGCTCCGACGGCCGATGGCGGCTCGGCGTCCTTACCGATCTAGGCATATCGACTCAACACGTCGAGGCGAGCCTGTCCGGCTGCGACGCGCTGGTGCTCGAATGCAATCACGATCCCGACATGCTGGCGAACGGCGACTATCCCGAACCGGTCAAGCGCCGCATCGCGAGCAAGTTCGGTCATCTCGACAACGCCACGGCGGCCGGACTGCTTACCCGCATCGACGCCTCGCGCCTGAAGCACCTGATCGCGGCGCACCTGAGCCGGGAGAACAATCGGCCGGAGCTCGCGCGCGCCGCGCTTGCCGGCGCCCTGAATTGCGAAACCGACTGGATCGGCATCGCCGACCAGCAGCAAGGTTTCGGCTGGCGGGAATTCGTCTGAAGAGGAAATCATGGAGAAACGCAAGGAGCTCTACCGCGGCAAGGCCAAGACGGTGTACGCCACGGACGACCCCAATGTCCTGGTAATGCACTACCGCGACGACGTGTCCGCCTTCGATGGAGCGAAGCTCGCGCAGCTCGCACTCAAGGGCGAAACCAACAACAAGTTCAACGCCTTCATCATGGGCAAGCTGGCCGCCGCCGGGGTGCCCACGCACTTCCTGCGGGTGCTGAACGAGCGCGAGTCGCTGGTCAAGGCGATGAAGATGATTCCCGTCGAATGCGTCGTGCGCAACATCTGCGCCGGCTCGATGGCCAAACGCTACGGGATCGAGGAGGGGACGCGGCTGCCGGAGCCGATCTTCGAGTTCTTCCTCAAAAGCGATCCGCTGCACGATCCGCTGGTGAACGACGACCACATTCGCGTGCTGGGCTGGGCGACAGGTTCCGAAATCGAGCAGATGCGTTCCCTCACGCACAGGGTAAATGCAGTGCTGAAGCCCCTTTTTGCGCAAGGCGGGATGGATCTCGTCGACTACAAGCTCGAGTTCGGACATCCGAAGGACGACCCCCAGGGAGCGCTCGTGCTGGGCGACGAATTCACGCCCGACGGCTGCCGGCTGTGGGACCACTCAACCCACGACAAGATGGACAAGGACCGCTTCCGGCGCGATCTCGGCAACGTGATCGAGAAGTACCGGGAAGTCGCACAGAGGATAGGCGCACCGATGTAGGCGGCTGCGAGCCGCGGCGAACGCCCTTCGGCATCCGGGCGCCGCAAATGCAGACCTGCGGGTCCCGGTGCGGCATCGGGAGTCAACCCACGACTCCCTCGCCGCACCACCCGCGACGGTCAGCGCGGCGCAACGGATGCCTCCCGGGCATTCGCCGCGGTACGAGACGCTCAATAAAAAAGCCGGCCCGCAGGCCGGCTTTTTTATTTTCGCAGGTCCGTTACTTCTTCGCGGCTTCGGCGGGCGCGGATGCCTTCATGGTATCGGCGGGCGCGGCGGCCTTCATGTTATCGGCGGGTGCCGCGGGAGCGGCAGCCTTCACGCTTTCGCCGGCGCTCTTCATCGCATCTCCAGTGGCTTTCATCGCGTCGGACGTCGCCTGTTGCCCGGCCTGCATCGCGGCATTGCCGGCATCCTTGGCCGCCGCTGCGGCTTTGTCCGCGGCTTCCTTGGCTGCGGCCGCGGCCTTGTCGGCAGCCGCTTTGGCGGCATCCACGGCTTGGTTGTTCTCGCCGCATCCCACGACGGCGAGAGCGAGAGCGGCGACCAAGAAGAGAGACCTGTTCGTCACCATCGTTTCCCTGATCGATTCTCGAATGTCCCTGCGCGATACGCGCCCGAAGGTCGTTCCGACCTTCGGGCCGGGAGCTACTGTTTCTTCTCTTCTTTCTTCTGTTCCATGGTCGCGTCGGGCGCCTTCATCGTGTCCTTGCTGGCTTCCGGCGCCGGGGCCGGCGCGGGGGCCGGAGCAGGAGCGGGGGCCGGAGCGGGCGCAGGGGCGGGTGCCGGCGCGGGGGCGGGCGCCTTGTTCTCGCTGCAAGCGACGACCGCGAAGGCAAAAACAGCGGCAGCAATAATGGATTTGTTCATTGTGGTTTCCTTACTTGAGTATCCGCCCCGGGCAAGGCGGGTCGGACGTTGGAGATGCGCGTTCGGCTCAAATGCGCGTTGGGTTTGTCTTTCAGAAGCCTCGTCGATCGACAGCGAACTGCCAGCTCGACAACGTGGAATTGTAGCACGACCGCCGGTCGGCTGAACGCCCGTCGTTTCGCGAGCGGCCCGCTACAGTCCCAGGACGGTGGCGTTGATTCCAGGCTCGCCGGTAGCCCAGATCTCGTCGTAGCGCATCGCCAGCGGACGCGTCTGCTCCGGCTGATTGATGCCCATCGTCGCGCGCGGCAGCTCGAAATGGAACCGATGCAGGTAGTGCAGATCGTCGACGATGAGCAGCGGGTCGCTGGCGTGCCTCGCCTCCGCCCCGGTGCGGTAGATCGTGACCGCGTAGCTGTAGGTGCGCAGCACCGCGAGAACGCGCGGGCAGAACCGCTCGAGATGAGCCGTATCGTGCACGATGATGTCGAGCCGGCGGCCACGGATTCCCCGAAGGAAGGCCCGGAGCCGCGCGACCCGCTCCACGCCGTTCCAATCCGTCTGCGAAAGATCCTGATCGAAGACGCGGATCCGGCGCCGCGCCAACCCGATCAGCTCGTCGATCGCCGCGATCTGTTCGGCGATCGAGGACAGCGCCACCGTGCGCGCCTCGGGCGCCGTCGTCGCGGCAGTGCTATCCGAAGTGGAGGAAGCCATCGCGATACCACCGATAGAGGAGCCTCGCGGCCGCGGGTCCGATCGCGCCCGCTCCAAGCGCGCGCGCGTTGGCAAGACGCCGCAGCGTGTCGCGCTCCCCGGCAGGCGGTCGGGCCGCGTCGCCGTTGACGAAGAGATGATTCGCATCGTAGAGCAACTGCGTACGGCTGTCCAAGCGCAGACCGGCGCGCGCAGCACGCGCCGCGAAGGCCGCCGGCGAGAGCGGCCTTCGGGGCGGCGCGAACGTGACCGCCGGTTTCGGCTCGGTCAGGAACGCGCCGAGGAATCGGGCGATCGTCCCTTCGTCCCAGGCCACCCTCGACAGCGTCCGCGCCGCGTAGGCCCGGAGATCGCGCCCGACGCGCGCAGGCTCGCGCGACCAAGCGAGATCGGGATCGCGATACCGGCCGTCGAGGGAGAGCGAATCGCGCAGCCAGTCGAGAAAGCCGGTCGCGAGCTCCTGCGCCGACGGCGCGCGGAAGCCGATCGAATAGGTGCTGCAGACATCGATCGCGACGCCGTCGTGCGCCACGTCCGGAGGAAGATAGAGCATGTCGCCAGGCTCGAGCACACATTCGTGTTGCGGCCGGAAGCGCGCGAGAACCTTAAGCGGCAAGCGGGGCTTGAGCGCGAGGTCGCGCTGGCGGCCGATCCGCCAGCGTCGCCGCCCGTCACCCTGGAGAAGGAAAACGTCGTAGGAATCGACGTGCGGTCCGACGCCGCCCCCCGGCGCGGCGTAGCTCACCATCAGATCGTCCAGCCGGGCGTGCGGAATGAAGGAGAACAGGCGCAGCAGTGCGTCGGCCGCGGCGACGTGGAGATTGACGCCCTGCACGAGGAGCGTCCAGTTTCTGGAGGGAAGGGCGGTGAGGTCGCGGCGACGGAACGGACCGTGCTCGAGCGTCCAGCGGCCGCGGTCGCGCAGCACGAGACGCGATTCGACGTCGTCGCGTGCAGCAAGGCTCACGAGTTCCTTCCACGACAGGATGCTCCGGAAGCCGGGGATCGCCTGGCGGACGAGAAGCGGTCGCTTCTGCCAGTACCGGGAGAGAAAACGGGTCGCGGTGGCGCCGCCCATGAGCGCACGTCGCATCGGCGGATTATAGCGGGCGCCGCTGCGGCGGGCGGCGCGAGCGCCGGAGTACAATGACGCGGCCTTCGCTCGAAGACGCACGAGCGACCCGGGTCGATCGGAGCAACCCTTGCAGATTTCAGACGATACCGTCGTGACGCTGACTTACAAGCTCTACGCCGCCTCGGGCGAGCTGATCGAGGAAGCGCGCGAGCCGATCACGTATCTGCACGGCGGCCATCACGGCATCTTTCCCAAGGTCGAGGAGGCACTGTCGGAAAAGAATCCCGGCGACTCGTGCTCGATCGCGCTCGAGCCGGACGACGCGTTCGGCGAGTACGATGCGGAGCTTGTCCGCGTGGAGGCCCAGGACCGCTTCCCCGGCGACGTCAAGGTCGGCATGCAGTTCGAGGAAACAGCCGACGACGACGAAGAGAGCCGGGTCTTCACCGTGACCGACATCGCTTCCGGCAAAGTGGTGGTCGACGGCAACCATCCGCTGGCCGGACAGCGGTTGCGCTTCGACTGCACCGTCGTCGACGTGCGGACCGCCACCGCCGAAGAACTCGAGCATGGGCACGTGCACGGCCCGGGGGCGCACCATCACCACTGATTTCCGCTGATGCTGCCTCTTGTCGAGCGCGTAGCCCGGGTTGAGCGCGAAGCGCGATACCCGGGAAAGCTGGCCGAGATTCAGTCGTCCCGGGGCTCGCTCGCACTCACCCCGGTCTACGGCTTGCCATCCTTCTCGAGCAGGCGTTTGAGCTCGTAGATCGCGGCTATGGCGTCGCGGGGCGAAAGCTCGTCGGGATCGAGCGCGGCGAGGTGTTCCAGCACTTGCGACGGCGCGGAGGGTGGTGGAGCGGCATCAGCACCCGCGAACAGGTCGCCGTGCGCGTCGCGCCGCGCGCTGAACCGGTCGAGGCGCGCGAGGTAGGAGCGCGCCTGGCGAATGGCCTCGGCCGACACGCCCGCGAGCTTCGCGACCTGCAGCCCGTAGCTGCGATCCGCGGGCCCTTCGGCGACCTCGTGCAGAAACGCGATACCGTCCTTGTGCTCGACCGCGTCGAAGTGCACGTTGGCGCAGCCTTCCAATTCCGACGCGAGCGCGGTCAGCTCGAAGTAGTGGGTCGCGAAGAGCGTCAGGCTCCGATTCCCGAGCGCCAATGCGCGCGCGATCGCCCACGCCAGCGCCAAGCCGTCGAAGGTCGACGTGCCGCGGCCGATCTCGTCGATCAGCACGAGGCTCTCGGGCGTCGCTCGGTTCAGGATGTACGCAGCCTCGGTCATCTCGACCATGAACGTCGAGCGGCCGCCGGCGAGGTCGTCGGCCGCGCCGATGCGCGTGTAGATTGCGTCGAGCGGCCCGATTTCCGCACTTTTCGCGGGGACGAAAAACCCGCAGCTCGCAAAGAGCGCGATGACCGCCGCCTGCCGCATGTAGGTGGATTTGCCGCCCATGTTCGGCCCGGTGACGATCAGGAGCCGTCGCGAAGCGTCGAGCCGAAGATCGTTGGCGATGAACGGGTCCACCTGCGTCTCGACGACGGGATGCCGACCGCCCCTGACACGAACGCCCGGCGCGGCCGCGAACGTCGGGCGCGCCCAGTCGAGCGCCTCCGCCTGGCCGGCGTGAGTGCTGAGCACGTCGAGGCTCGCGAGCGCGAGCGCCGCCCGCTGCAGCGCCGGGATCGCCATGGCGAGCTCGGCGAGCAGCCGCTCGTAGAGCAGCTTCTCGCGCGCGAGCGCGCGCTCCTGCGCGGAGAGCGCCTTGTCCTCGAACGCCTTCAGCTCCGGCGTGATGTAGCGCTCGGCGTTCTTGAGCGTCTGCCGACGGCGGTAGTCGTCGGGAATCCTCGCGACGTGGGCGTTGGTGACCTCGATGTAGAAGCCATGGACGCGGTTGAATTCCACCCGGAGGCTGCCGATGCCGGTGCGCGCGCGCTCGCGCGCTTCCAAGTCGATCAGGAACGCGCCGCAGTTGTCCTGGATGGCGCGGAGCTCGTCCAGCTCGGCGTCGTAGCCCAAAGCGATGACGTTGCCGTCGCGCAGCACCGCGGCGGGCTCGGCGGCGACGGCGCGCGCAAGCAACGCGTGCCAGCGCGCATCCAGGGCGAGGGCTTCGCCGACGTCTTCGAGAAGCGCGGCGCGGAACTCCGCGATCGATGCGCGGGCTTCCGGCAGGCGCGAGAGCGTGTCGCGCAGCCCGGACAGATCACGCGGCCGGGCGTTGGCGAGCGCGATCCGCGACGCGATGCGCTCGACGTCCACGGTCCGCTTGAGCGTCTCGGCGAGACGACGGCGCACGGCGGGTGCTGAAAGCAATTCTTCGACTGCCGCATGGCGGGCGATCGCTGTTTCGCGGGCGCGCTGCGGCTGGGTGAGCCACTGGCGCAGCAGACGGCTGCCCGCAGCCGTGGCGCATTGGTCGAGAAGCGAGAGCAGGGTCGGAGCCGCCTCGCCGCGCAGCGTCTGGACGATTTCGAGATTGCGTCGCGTCGTCGCATCGAGCGCGAGATGCTGGCCCGCGTGCTCGACCGCGAGCGAGCGGACGTGCGAAAGCGAGCCCGCGCCCTGCTGCGTGGCTGATGCGTAGTGCAGCAGGGCTCCGGCGGCCTGGAGGGCCAGCGGCGCATCGCCGATACCGAACGCCGCAAGATCGGCCGTGCCGAACTGCGTCGCGAGACGGCGCGTCGCCGCTTCGGGATCGAACTGCCACGGAGGCAGCCCGTGCGCAGGCACGCCGTCGAGCGCGATGGGCGGCGAGCCGTCCGGATACAGCAGCTCGGAAGGATCGAGGCGCTCCAGCTCGGCGCCGAGCTCGCTGGACGCGACGTCGCGCAACCGCATCTGGCCCGCCGCCAGATTGAGCCAGGCCACGCCGACCTTCTGTCGCTCGCGCTGGAGCGCGACGAGCAGGCAGTCTCGCTTCGCCTCGAGGAGGCCCGCCTCGGTAAGCGTACCCGGCGTGACGATGCGGATCACCTTGCGCTCGACCGGTCCCTTGGCGGTCGCGGGATCGCCGATCTGCTCGCAGATCGCGACCGATTCACCGAGCTTCACCAGCCGAGCGAGATATTGCTCGACCGCGTGGTAAGGTACGCCCGCCATCGGAATGGGCGCGCCGGCCGAAGCGCCGCGTGCGGTGAGCGTGATGTCGAGAAGCTTCGCGCCGCGCTCGGCGTCGTCGTAGAACAGCTCGTAGAAGTCGCCCATCCGGTAGAGCACGAGCTTGTCCGGATGGTCCGCCTTGACGCGAAGGTACTGCTGCATCATGGGCGTGTGCGCGCCGAGGGAGGCCGCACTCGATGCGGGCGCGGCGTCGGGCAGGGGCGTGGCGGTCACGCTACGATTATAAGGGCCGATGCGCCGCCGCAGCTCGAGTTGCGGCGGGATCACGGTCCCCCGGCGCATGAGGAAACACTACCGCTCTCCGGCAAGATTTACAGGCTGCAAGCGCGCGCCGTGCAACGCTGTCGCCTCGCCGACGGCAGGCACGAATTCTGCAGCGGTGAGCGCGGGATGCCATGAGCCTTCAGCGATATCACGAGAAGCGCAATTTCACGAAAACACCCGAGCCGCGCGGGGGCCGGGCGCGGCGGTCGAAGACCGGGCTTCGCTTCGTGGTCCAGAAGCACGCCGCGCGTACTCTGCACTACGACTTCCGGCTCGAATGGGGCGGTACGCTCAAGAGCTGGGCGGTGCCGAAGGGACCGAGCCTCGATCCGGCGGACAAGCGGCTCGCGGTCGAAGTCGAGGATCATCCGCTCGAGTACGGCGATTTCGAAGGCGTGATCCCCGAGCACGAGTACGGCGCGGGGACCGTTGAGATCTGGGACCGCGGCACGTGGACGCCCGACGGCGACGCGGAGCGCGGGCTCCAGGAAGGTCATCTCACGTTCTCGTTATCGGGCAAGCGCCTTCGCGGCCGCTGGGCCCTGATCCGGATCAACCGCCGAGACAAGGGCGGGAAACAGCCGTGGCTCCTCATCAGGGAGCGCGAGTCGCGTTCGCACGCGGCGGAGCGTGGATCCGAGGCCGCGGCGCCCCGCGCACCCGCTAAGACGCGAGGCGGCCGTTCGAGCGTTCGAGCCGCATCGCTTCCGGAACGGATCGAGCCCGAGCTCGCCACGCTGGCCGCCGAGGCGCCCACCGGACCCGGATGGGTCTACGAGCTGAAGTACGACGGCTATCGCATCCTCGCGCGGGTCGATGGCGACGACGTGCGGCTCGTCACCCGCAGCGGGCAGGATTGGACCGAGCGCTTTCCAGCGATCGCCAAGGAGCTCGCGCGGAAGGAATTGGGTCCCGCCTGGCTCGACGGCGAAGTGTGCGTGCTCGACGACAAAGGGCGCTCCAGCTTCTCCGCGCTGCAGCGCGTGCTGTCCGGGGAATCGGGCGGCGCGCCGGTGTACGCGATCTTCGATGCGCCGATCCTGAAGGGGCGCGACATGCGTTCGCTGCCGCTTGTCGAGCGGCGCCACGCGCTCGAGAAGGCGCTGGGCAAGGCGAGGCCGGGCTCGAGTCTCTACTTCTCGGGCGCGCTCGCCGGCTCCGGGGCGAAGCTTCGAGCGCAAGCGTGCAAGCGCGGGCTCGAAGGCATCATCGGCAAGCGCGCCGACAGCCCTTACCGGCACGAGCGTACGCGCGACTGGATCAAGCTCAAGTGCAGGCAGCGCCAGGAGTTCGTGATCGGCGGGTATTCGAAGCCGAGCGGGTCGCGCCAGGGCCTGGGGGCGCTGCTGCTCGGCGTGCACGACGAGGGCGGCAAGCTTCGCTATGTCGGACGGGTCGGCACCGGATTCGACACCGCGATGCTTGCCTCGCTCGAGCGCAAGCTCTCGCGCTTGCGCACGAGCGAGCCGCCGTTCGATCCTGCCCCGACCGGAAGCTCGGCGCGCGGCGTGACGTGGGTCAGGCCCGTGCTTGTCGCCGAGATCGCGTTTGCCGAATGGACGCACGACGGTCGCGTGCGGCAGGCGTCGTTCGAAGGATTGCGTGAAGACAAACCCCAAGAGGAAGTCCGGCGCGAGCTCGGGTAGGGCGGCGGCCTCGCCGCCGCGCAGGGCGGAGCACGCGCTCGCGGCGAAGCCGTCGGTCGGCGGTGTGCGGATCACGCACCCCGGGCGTCTGGTCTATCCCGATCCCAAGGTGACCAAGCTGATGGTCGCGGAGTATTACGCGCGTGTCGCCGATCGGTTGTTGCCCTTCATCACCGGTCGCCCGCTGTCGATCGTGCGTTGCCCCGACGGGCTGAACGCCGAGTGCTTCTTCCAGAAACACATGGGGAGGTACGCCATTCCCGGCGTCGAGGTCGTGTTGATCGACGAGAGCACCGGAAGGAATCCGTACGCCATCGCCAACACTGTCGAGGCGCTCGTCGGTCTCGCGCAGTGGAATGCGATCGAGTTGCACGTATGGGGTGCGACCGCGCCGGCGATCGACCGCCCGGACACGCTGGTGCTCGACCTGGATCCCGATCCGGCGCTGCCGTGGAGCGAAGTCATCGCCGCGGCCAAAGCGGCGCGTGCAGTGCTGGAGACCGTGGACCTCGTTTCATTCGTCAAGACCACTGGCGGCAAGGGCTTGCATGTCGTCGTGCCGCTGCAGAGGCGTCACACGTGGGAAGAAGTGAAGGAGTTCGCACACGGCGTCGCTCTGCATCTCACGCGCACGGCGCCAGACCGCTTCGTCGCCACGTCGGGCGAATCGAACCGACGCGGCAAGATCTTCGTCGACTACCTGCGCAACGCGCGAGGCGCCACCGCAGTCGCGGCGTACTCGCTGCGTGCCCGTCCCGGCGCGACGGTGTCCACGCCTCTGTCGTGGGACGAGCTGTCCGCGAAGACGCCGCCCACCGCGTTTACGATCGCGACGGTTGCGCAACGGCTGGCACGCAAGAAGGATCCGTGGGCGGACTACGGCGACCGGCGCCAGCGCCTCGGCGCGAAGGCATCGCGCGCGCTACGGAGCCGCTGAGGCCGGCGCGCTTTCTGGCACAATCGCCCGATCGACTCGGAAGCTCCCGCCGACAGGGCATGACCGTTCAACTCTCGCCTGGCCGTCTCACGCTCGAGCTGCTGCGCGATGCGTGGCGCGAGCCGCTCGCGATCGCGCTCGACGGCGATGCCCGGGCGCGGGTCGATGCGGCCGCGGAGGTGATCGCCGGCATCGTCGCCGAGGGCCGCGTCGTGTACGGCGTGAACACCGGCTTCGGGCTCCTCGCGCGCACGCGCATCGATCCGGCGCGCGTCTCCGAGTTGCAGCGCTCGCTGGTGCTGTCGCACTCGGCGGGCACGGGAGCGCCGCTCGACGATGCCGTCGTGCGGCTCACACTGCTGCTCAAGATCGCTTCGCTCGGGCGCGGCTATTCCGGCGCGCGCCACGAGCTCCTAGACGCGCTCGTGCGGCTGTTCAACGCCGGCGTGCTGCCGGTGATCCCGAGCCAGGGATCGGTCGGCGCCTCGGGCGATCTCGCGCCGCTCGCGCATCTCGCCGGCGTGCTGATCGGCGAGGGAGAGGCGCGCGTCGACGGCGTGACGTTGCCGGCTTCGAGGGCGCTCGAGCGCGCCGGGCTCGCGCCGATCGCGTTGGGGCCGAAGGAGGGGCTTGCGCTTCTCAACGGCACGCAGGTGTCGACCGCGCTCGGGCTTTCCGCGCTGTTCGGCGCCGAGCGCGTGTTCGACGCGGCACTCGTGGCCGGTGCGCTGTCGGTCGATGCGTGTCTCGGCAGCGACACGCCGTTCGACGAGCGCATCCAGGCGCTGCGTGCGAGCCGCGGTCAGGCCGACGTGGCGAGAGCCCTGCGCGAGCTCCTCGCCGGCAGCGCGATCCGCGCTTCCCACCGCGACTGCCCGCGTGTGCAGGACCCGTACAGCCTGCGCTGTCAGCCGCAGGTCATGGGGGCATGCCTCGATCAGATCCGGCACGTCGCCCGTGTGCTCGTCGACGAAGCCAACGCGGTCTCGGACAATCCGCTGGTCTTCGCGGACGCGCGCGAAGTGCTCTCGGGCGGAAACTTCCACGCCGAGGCCGTGGCTTTCGCCGCGGACATTCTCGCGCTCGCGATCGCGGAGATCGGCGCGCTCTCCGAGCGGCGCGTGGCTCTGCTCATGGACGCCAATCTGTCGGGACTGCCGCCGTTCCTCGTTCGCGACGGCGGCGTGAATTCCGGATTCATGATCGCGCAGGTCACCGCGGCCGCGCTCGCGTCCGAGAACAAGTCGCTTGCGACCCCGCGCAGCGTCGATTCGCTGCCGACCTCGGCCAACCAGGAGGACCACGTCAGCATGGCGACCAACGCCGCGTTGCGGCTTGCGCCGATGGCGTCGAACACCGCGGCGATCGTCGCGATCGAGCTGTTGGCGGCGGCGCAAGGCGTCGAGCTGCGCTCGCCGCTTGCGAGTTCCGCGCTCCTGCAGAAGGTGATCGCGCGGCTGCGGCGCGACGCTCCTTTCTGGGAGCGCGATCGCGCTTTCGCGCCCGATCTCGAGCGCGTGAAGGCGCGGGTCGAAGCGGGCGACTTCAGCCCTTTCGTGGCGGCGCTCCAAGGGAGGGATGACGCTTTGCCGGCTGTGCGCGACAATGGCTGACTTCGGGGGGCGACGATGCATCGAGACGATCCCAGGCACCTATCCGCGACGCGAGCGACCGACCGGGTGATCCGCGCCCCGCGCGGCTCGAAGCTCACGGCGAGGAGCTGGCTTACCGAGGCGCCGCTGCGCATGCTCATGAACAACCTCGATCCCGAAGTCGCCGAGCGGCCGCAGGACCTCGTGGTCTACGGAGGCATCGGCAAGGCGGCGCGCAACTGGGCGTGCTTCGACGCGATCGTCGCGGCACTCACGACGCTGGGCGACGACGAATCGCTCCTCGTCCAATCCGGCAAGCCGGTCGGTGTGTTCAAGACCCATGCGGACGCGCCGCGCGTGCTCATCGCCAACTCGAATCTCGTGCCGAGATGGGCGACGTGGGAGCACTTCAACGAGCTGGATCGCAAGGGGCTGATGATGTTCGGCCAGATGACCGCGGGCTCGTGGATCTATATCGGCAGCCAGGGCATCGTGCAGGGCACGTACGAGACGTTCGCCGAATCCGGGCGCCAGCACTATGGCGGCGAGCTGGCCGACAAGTGGATCCTGACCGCGGGGCTGGGCGGCATGGGCGGCGCGCAGCCGCTCGCCGCAACGATGGCCGGCGCGTCGTTGCTGGCGATCGAATGCCAACCCTCGCGCATCGACATGCGCTTGAAGACGCGTTATCTCGATCGGCAGGCGCGCGATCTGGACGACGCCCTGGCGCTGATTGCGGAGGCGTGCGCACAGCGCCGCCCGGTATCGGTAGGCCTCGCCGGCAATGCCGCCGAAATCCTGCCCGAGCTCGTGCGGCGCGGCGCCAAGCCGCACCTCGTCACCGATCAGACCTCCGCGCACGACCTCGTTCACGGCTATCTGCCCGCAGGCTGGACGCTGGAGCGCTGGCGTGCCGCGCAGAGCGACCCGACGGAGCACGCATCGCTCGTCGACGCGGCTCGGAGTTCCATCAGGACTCACGTCGAAGCGATGCTCGCGTTCCACGCGCGCGGCATCCCGACGGTCGACTACGGCAACAACATCCGCCAGGTGGCTTTCGATGCCGGTCTGAAGGACGCATTCGCGTTCCCGGGCTTCGTCCCCGCCTACGTCCGGCCGCTCTTCTGCGAGGGCAAGGGCCCGTTCCGGTGGGTGGCGCTCTCGGGCGATCCGGAAGACATCCGCAACACCGATCGCAAAGTGAAGGAGCTCTTCCCCGACGATCGCCATCTGCATCGCTGGCTCGACCTTGCCGGCGAGCGCATCGCCTTCCAGGGCCTGCCCGCGCGCATCTGCTGGCTGGGCCTCGGCCAGCGCCATCAGGCTGGGCTGGCATTCAATGCGATGGTCGCGAGCGGCGAGCTGAAAGCGCCGATCGTGATCGGCCGCGATCATCTGGACGCCGGCTCGGTCGCCAGCCCGAACCGTGAAACCGAAGGCATGGCAGACGGGTCTGATGCAGTATCCGACTGGCCGCTCCTCAATGCGCTCCTCAACACCGCAAGCGGCGCGACCTGGGTGTCGTTCCATCACGGCGGCGGCGTCGGCATGGGCTATTCGCAGCACGCCGGCGTGGTGATCGTATGCGACGGCACGCCGGAGGCGGCGAAGCGCATCGAGCGCGTGCTGTGGAACGACCCGGCGTCGGGCGTGATGCGGCACGCCGACGCGGGTTACGCGCGGGCGATCGAGGTGGCGGCCGCGAAGGGCCTGAACCTGCCGATGCTGGGCTCGTGACGGCGGGCGACCGTATAATCGAACCGAGTCGCCGGGAAGGGATCAGAGAGCAGATCGCGAGATCCGCGCACCCAAGAAAAAGGAGGAACATGAACAAGTTCTGTCTGATCATCGCCGCGGTCGTATGCTTTGCGGCAACCACCGTCTTCGCAGCTGACGAAGACACGATCACCATCGGGTTCACGGTCTCGCAGACCGGTGCGCTCAATCTCGACTCCGTCGCGCAGCTGCACGGATTCGAGATGTGGCGTGACGACGTCAACGCAGCCGGCGGCATCAAAGCCGGCAACAAGCGTTACCAGGTGCGTTTCGTCAGCTACGACGACCAGTCGCAGCCCGGGCGCGTGCAGCAGCTCTACACGCGTCTCATCACGGACGACAAGGCGCAATTCCTCTTCAGCCCGTACTCGTCGGGCCTCGTCGCCACGGCCACCGTCATTTCCGAGCAGTACGGCAAGCTGATGATGAGCATCGGCGGCGCCGAAGGCAAAACCTACCAGCTCGGCAACAAGTTCCTGTTCCAGACGTATACGCCGGCGGACCACTACCTCACGGGCGCGATCGATCTGATCAAGTCGAAGAACGCCGCGGCGAAAATCGCGCTGGTGTACTCGGACGATCCGTTCTCCAAGGCGGTCGCGACCGCCGCGCGCGAGCAGGCGAAGCAGGCCGGAATGCAGATCGTCCTGGACGAGTCGTATCCGCCGGCCCAGACCGACTTCAGCGCGATCATCAACAAGATCGTGTCCTCCGGTGCCGATACGCTGCTCGGCGGGGGACACTACCCGGACGGGGCCACCCTTGCGCGGCAGCTCTACGATCAGAAGGCGAATCTCAAGTGGGTGACGCTGCTGGTCGCGCCGGACAGCCCGCAGTTCGCGAGTCTCGGCGCCGCGGCGCAGGGGATCTCGGTGCCGTCGCAATGGGCGCCGCAGGTGACGTACAAACCGGACTTCGGGCCGACGCCGGCGGAGTTCGCCAAGCGCTTCCAGGCGAAGTACAACGTTGCCGCCGGCTACCATGCCGCGGGAGGGTACGCAGGTGGGCTGCTCTTCCAGCACGCGATCGAGCAGGCCGGCTCCATCGATCCCGACAAGGTCGCCGCCGAGCTCAACAAGATGAACGTCACCACGCTGTGGGGAGCGACCAGGTTCTCCACCGACCCGAAGAGCCACGGTCTGCAGCTCGCCCACCAGATGGTGCTTACGCAGTGGCAATCGAAGAACGGCGGACTGGAAAAGGAAGTGGTCTGGCCGTCGGCGGCCGCGACCGCGCCGGTCAAGTACCCCTACCGGTGATGCCGGGCTAGCGAAGAAACGGGCCGCGAAGGCGGTCCGTTCTTTGCCGGGGGAACCATGTTCGGAATCCTCGCCTCGATCGTGGATGGCGTGCTGGTGGGCGCGGTGTACGGGCTCGCGGCCATGGGTCTTACGCTCATCTGGGGCGTGATGAACGTCATCAACCTCTCTCACGGGGCGATGATCGTCGCCGGCATGTTCGGACTGTTCTATCTCGCCGGCGCGCTCGGGGCGCCGGCCTACGCTGCGATTCCGCCGGTCCTGGTCGTGGGGTTCGGCATCGGCGTGGGGCTGTATTGGATCTCGGTGCACCGGATGATCGGCAGGCCGCCGCTCATGAGCCTGCTTGCGACCTTCGCGGTCAACATGGTGCTGATCGGCCTGGGCACGACGGTATGGGGAACGGTGCTGTTCAACGTCCCGGTCAGTCTGCCCGGCATCACGTGGCACGGCTACACGTTCACCGGCACGCATATCATGGCGGCGATCCTGACCGGTGTGATCGCGGGCCTGCTCTATCTGTTTCTCTACCGCACCCGTCCCGGCAAGGCGATCCGTGCCGTCGCCGGCAACCGCGAAGCAGCGGAGCTGAACGGAATCCCGACCACGCAGGTGCTCTCGCTCGCCTTCGGCCTGGGCATCGCGCTCGCGTGCACATCGGGCGCGCTCATCGCCACGATGTTTCCTTTCACCGTGCTCTCCGGCACGGCGTATCAGTTGAAGAGCTTCGTCGTCACGGTGCTCGGCGGCTTGGGCAATCCGGCGGGTGCGCTCTTCGGCGGCGTAGCGCTGGGGCTCCTCGAGGGTCTGGTCACGCCCTTCATGCCGGTGAGCTGGACTTCCGTCATTGAATTTGTCGTCTTCGTCATCGTGCTGATCGCCTTCCCCGGCGGTCTTTTCAACTTTCACCGGCGCGGCTGAGCGTCGCAGGTATCTCGATGAGCGCCGCGGCGATCCTCATGCGCCCGACCTTCTGGCTGATCGTGGCGGTCACGCTGGCGTTCGCACTGCTTCCCCTGCGCGGCAACAACGTCGGGCTGCGCGAGGATCTGCTGCTCGCCGCGGTGTACGTCATCCTCGCGACGAACCTGAATCTGATGATCGGCTATGCCGGGTACGTGAACTTCGGCAACATCGTTTTCTTCGGTCTGGGCGGATACCTGTGCGTGTGGCTCGTGAATTCTCACGCCTGGCCGCTCGTCGCCGCGGCGCTGTCCGCGGGCGTCGCCGTGAGCTTTGCGGCGCTGCTCTTCGGGCTGGGCATCCTGCGCCTTCGCGGAGCGTACTTCGCGCTCGCCACGATCGGCGTCAACGAGGGCGTCAAGGCGTTCGTGGTCAACTTCTCGCCGTGGGGCGGGTCGACGGGCATCTACCTCTCGATCGAGGCCTATCAGCCGCTGGGCGGGCCGTTGCGGGCGCTTTGGACGATCTACTTCCTGCTCGTCGCGGTGATGGGGCTGTCGCTGCTGTTGAGCTACGGCATCAAGCGCTCGAAGTTCGGCCTGGGACTGCGCGCCATCGGCCAGAACGAGAATGCGGCGATCGTCCTCGGCGTGCCGACGAGGCACTACAAGGCGCTCGTCTACAGCGCATCGGCATTCCTGCCGGCGGTCGCAGGCGCGCTGTTCTTTTTCAAGAGCGCGTTCATCCAGCCCGACGACGCCTTCGATCTGGTCTTCTCCACCGAGGCCATCGTGACGGTCATGCTGGGCGGCCAGGGCACGGTGATCGGTCCGGCGCTCGGGGGGTTTCTGTACGAGGAGTTGCGCGGCACGCTTCTCACCTCGCAGACCTTCTCGAGCTTCCAGCTTGTGATCGCAGGGGTGCTGCTGCTCCTCATCGTGCTGTTTGTTCCCGGCGGACTCATGGGTTGGATCCATCGCCGATGGCCGCGCTCGAAACAGGTACTGGAATGACGGCGCTGCTCGAACTGCACGAGGTGGGCAAAAGGTTCGGGGGGTTGGAGGCGGTGGCCGATCTGAGCTTCACGCTTGGCGAGGGCGAGATCCTCGGACTCATCGGCCCCAACGGCGCGGGCAAGTCGACGGCGTTCAACCTGATCAACGGCGTTTTTGCGCCGGACCAGGGCCGCGTCGTGTTTCGCGGCGAGGACATCACGGGCATGGCCCCCAACCACGTGGTGCGCCGCGGGCTTGCGCGCACGCACCAGATCGTGCAGCCGCTCGCCACCATGAGCGTGCTCGAGAATTGCATCGTCGGCGCCTGCTTCGGGCGCGATGATCTGCCGCTCGGTGCCGCCGGAGACGTCGCGCGCGAAGTCGCGGAATTCCTCGGACTCAGCGCCCGGCTCGACGAGCCGGCCGGCCAGCTCACCATCGCAGGAAAGAAGCGCCTCGAGCTCGCCCGGGCGCTGTGCGCGCGGCCCCTGCTGCTGCTCCTGGACGAAGTGCTCGCCGGGCTCAATCCGGCAGAGGTCGAGCGCATGATCGGCGTGATACGGATGATCCGCGAGCGCGGCGTCTCGATCCTGATCATCGAGCATCTGATGCAGGCCATCATGGGACTGTCGGACCGGATCGTCGTGCTGAGCTCGGGCCGCAAGCTCGCCGAAGGAGCGCCGGCCGCGGTCGCAGCGAATCCCGCGGTCATCGAGGCCTATCTCGGCGACGCTTCGCTCGCCGAGCAGCTGCACCGGAAGGCTTGAGATGGGAGAAGCCCTGCTCCAGATCGACTCGCTGGAAGCGGGCTATGGCGAGGTGCAGATTCTCTGGGGAATCTCGCTCCGGGCTTCGGCAGGCAAGCTCACGACCATCATCGGCGCCAACGGCGTGGGCAAGACGACGACCTTGCGCGCAGCCGTGGGCAGCATCCGGCCGTGGGGCGGACGCGTCGTCTTCAAGGGCGAGGACGTGACGCGCCTCGCCCCGCATGCGAAAGCGGCGCGCGGCCTCGTCCTCGTGCCGGAGGGTCGGCAGCTCTTCAACGACATGTCGGTCGAGGAGAACCTGGAGATGGGAGCTTTCTCCAAGCGGGCCTCGAAAAAATCCGCCGACAGCCTCGATCGGGTGTACGGGCTTTTTCCGCGCCTCAAGGAGCGCCGCCTACAGCCCGCCGGGACCTTTTCCGGCGGCGAGCAACAGATGCTCGCGATCGCGCGAGGACTGATGTCCGACCCGGAGATCCTGATCGTCGATGAGCTTTCGCTCGGCCTGGCTCCGGTCGTCGTCCACCAGTTGTTCCTCAAGCTCAAGGCTCTCAAGGACGGCGGGCTCACGATCCTGCTCGTGGAACAGAACGTGCACCTCGCCTTCGCGCTCAGCGACTACGCGTACGTGATCGCGGAAGGACGGCTGTTCACCGAAGGGACGCCCGCAGAGCTCGAAACGCGCCCGGAGATCCGACAGGCTTACCTCGGGCTCTAGCCTGCGGCAGCGCGGATCCGACCGCACGGACCGAGCGGCGACGCCGGATCACCCGAAAGCGACGTCGGAGCGCATACGCTACGGCTTTTTCGCCCATACGCCTACGTGACCCAGGTTGAAGTAGCCGACGACGCCGCCCGCGGGCGAATCCTCGATCAGTCGCTGCTCGAGCGTTTCGATGGCGATTTCCTGTTCCGTGGCCGCGCCACTGGCCACGATCGCCGGCAACTGCGCGCGAACCACGGCCGCCAGGGTGCGGAAGAGCGGCCCATCCGGCCCGTGCTGGATCGGGAGATGCATGTCGATGTCCGGGGACGGACTCAATCCGGCGGCGCGCATCAGCCCGAACAGTCGTAGCCCCATTCGGGGCTGAACTCCGGCGTGCTTGAAGCCCGCTCTGAACCATTCGGCCGCCTTGGCGGCCAGGCAATCGCTGGGCTCGATGAGCACGTGGCCATCGTAGTCGACGATCGACTCCTGCAGGGCAATCACGCCTCCCGTACGGAGATTGCGCAGAACGCGCTGCAGGGCCTCGAGCGGATCGGTCGCGTACATGAGCACGAGACGACCGACGATGGCATCGACGGCGGGAGCAAGCTCGATCTCCCGATAGTCCCCCACCATGAAGCGCACATTCGTGAGGTCCTCTTCCTTCGCCCTCTCGTCGGCGAAGGCGACATGAGCTGCATTACGGTCCACGCCGATGACGCTGCCCCGCGAGCCGACGAGCCGTGCCGCCGAAAAGGCAACGTCCCCTACGCCCGAGCCGATATCGAGCACGCGCATGGCCGCCGTGATGCCGGCTTTGCGCAAAAGGCGCCGGGTCAAAGGCGCGAACAGCTCCGCTTGGGCGATCAGTCGCCGGCGCTCGTCCTCCGAGCTCTCGAACGGATACAATTCTCTCGTCATCCCTCGGTCCTCCCGGCGCACGGATGCGCCCGACTGCCAGTGATGTGCCGTCGGGCTGTATAACGCGTACGTCTGCGACTGCGCAAGAAGCCTTGCGGCTGGTCCGATGGTATGTCGCGAAGCAAGAGACGCGGTACGCGGCCAACGCCCTCGCGTGCCGGAGCGAGCGGGAAGCAGGTAGACTCGTGCCAAAACGATCCGGCGCAGCGGGAAAATCCCGGCGCCAATTCCAGAGGAGAACGAAATGATCGCAACGATTCGTGTGGCGAGGATGCTGTCGGCGGCGGCGCTGGCCCTCGCGGCGCTGGCCGGATGGGCGCAGGAACGCTATCCGTCGCGTCCAGTCGAAATCGTGGTGCCCTGGGGGCCGGGCGGAGGCGCGGACCAGCTCGCGCGCCTCGTCGCGACACTGATGGAGCCCACGCTCAAGACATCGTTTCCGGTGGTCAACGCGCCCGGGGCGACCGGGGCCACGGGCATGGCGAAGCTTCTCTCCGAACCCGCGGACGGATACGCCATGGCCGTGTACATCGCCGACTCGAACGCGCTGCTCGCCGCTCCCTCGCCGCGCTGGACGCTCACCGATATCGAGCCTGTGGCCGTCATGATCCAGGCGCCCTCGTTCCTGTTCGTGGCGGAGGACAGCCGCTTCAAGACCTGGGCGGATTTCGAGAAGGAGGCGCGCGCCAAGCCGAAGACGCTCAAGGTCGCCACGCTCGGCTTCGGGAGCGTCGACGACATGACTCTCACGTATCTGGGCTCCAAAGGCATTCAGGTCATCGAAGTGCCGTACGCCAAACCGAGCGAGCGCTATGTGTCGGTGATCGGCGGCCACGTCGATGCCCTCTACGAGCAGGCGGGCGACGTGCGGCAGTTCATCGACAGCAAGCAGATCCGGCCGATCATCCTCTTCGGCAAGGAACGGCTGCCGGCCTTCAAGGACATTCCCTCGTCGTACGAGCTGGGCTACAAGATCGCGCTGCCGCAGTTCCGCTCGTTCGTCATCAGGGCCGGAACGCCGCCGGATCGGGTCAAGATCCTCGCCGACGCGCTAGCCAAGGCAGCGACGACGCCCGAATACAAGAAGTTCCTGAGCGAGCAATACGCCGACCCGAACAGCTTCATCGAGTCGCGGGCATCGGTCCCCTTCCTCAAGGCGCAGCTCGACGACATGAAGGCAGCGCAGGCGGCGAGCCGCTGATGCGCCGCCGCGGATTGCTGGCCGCCAGGCTGGGCGGGGTGTTCCCGTACGCGGTGCTGCTCGCAGGCGCCGCGTACCTGTATGCGAACGCAGGGACCTTCGGCGCGCTCGCGAGACCCGGCGAGCTCGGTCCGGACTTCTGGCCACGGGCGGTCCTCGGATTGCTCATGCTGGTCTGCGCCGGCGCGATCGTGCGCGGCCTTGCGTTCGCGCCGCCGGTGTTCAAGCAGGAGCGCGTCGGCGACGCGGGCGTCGCGCCGGAAGAGCCGGACGAAGCATCCGGAGCGCCGCCAAGCAATCCCGAGACACATCCTTACCTGCTGCTCGCCGGCATCGTGCTGTCCGCCGCCTACGTGGCCGCGCTCGAGTGGCTCGGATTTTTCCTCGCCACCGCCCTCTACCTGGCGCTCTTCATGCGCTTCGGTCGCTACCGGCGCGCGGGTGTCATCGTCGTGACCAGCGTCGTCGGGAGCCTCACCTTCGTCTTCGTCTTCATGAAGGTCGTCTACGTGTCGCTGCCGCTGGGTGTCGGGCCGTTCCAGGCGCTTTCGGTCGCGATCCTGGCCGCGTTCGGCATTCGCTGAAGCGGCTTTCAAGTGTCCGACGTCCTGTACCAGCTCGCGCTCGGCTTCCTCCATCTTCTCGTTCCGGCGAATGCCGCGGCCCTGACGGTCGGATTGATCGTCGGCATGCTGGTGGCGGTGCTACCCGGCTTGACGCTGGTGATGGGCGTCGTGCTGGCGCTTCCATTCACCTACGGCATGGACGTGACGCCCGCGATCGTCCTGCTCACGGCGATGTATCTCTCGGGAACCTATGGCGGGGCCTTCACTTCGATCCTGTTCCGCATCCCGGGGGAGCCTCTCGACGTGCCCCTGCTGTGGGACGGCTACGCGATGGCTCGAGCCGGCAAGCCTGCGCTCGCGCTGGGCTGGACGCTCCTGGCGGCGCTGTGGGGCGGGCTCCTCACCGCCGTGTCGGCGGTGGCGCTGGCCGTGCCGTTCGCGAAATTCGCGCTGCGCTTCGATGCGCCGGAGTATTTCACCATCGTTATCTTCGGCCTCTCGGGGGTCGTCGCGCTCGGCCAGGCATCGATGGTCAATGCGCTGGCGAGCCTGTGCATCGGACTGCTGCTCGCGACCGTGGGCGTCGATCCGACCTACGGCGCGAGCCGATTCACCTTCGGCGTGCCGATCCTGATGGACGGAATCGAGTATCTGACCGTCATGGTCGGTGCGTACGGCCTGGGAGAAGTTCTCACGCGCATGGAGCAGGGCTTCGGCAGCGTGCCGCTGCATCCGGGCAAGCGCATCGAAACGCGCCTTCCGGGCTGGGCTCAGATCTGGAGCCTGCGTCAGACGATCGCCCGCAGCTCGCTGATCGGCGTTCTTTGCGGCATCGTCCCCGGAGCGGGTGCGACGGTCGGCTCCTTCGTAGCCTATGGGATCGAGGCGCAGTACGGCCGGCGGCGCGACAAGCTCGGCAGCGGCATACCCGAAGGCATCGTCGCGCCGCAGGTGGCTTCGACGGCGACGGTCGGCGGCCACATGGTGCCGCTCCTCGCGCTGGGCATTCCGGGCAGCGGCGCCACCGCGGTGATTCTCGGCGCGTTCCTCCTCCACGGCGTCCAGCCCGGGCCGCAGATTTTCCGCACCGAAGCCGACATGGTCTACACGATCTTCGCTTCGATGTTCGCGGCGGTGGTCGGGATGTGCGTGCTCGGCTATTTCGCGATCAAGCCTTTGGTGCGCGTGCTCCATCTGCCCGAGGCGATCACCTCGGCGTTCGTCGCGCTGTTCTGCTTCGTCGGCGCCTACAGCGCGCGCAACAGCGTCACCGACCTGTGGATGATCGTGGTGTTCGGCGTGCTGGGCTATCTGTTCGAGCGCTTCCGCTTCCCGATCGCGCCGATGGTGCTGGGGTGCATTCTCGGTCCGGTCGCCGAGACGTCCTTCATGACCAGCATGATCGCGTACCAGAACGACTGGACGGTGTTCGTGAGGCGTCCGATCAGCGGCACGGTCGTGGCGTTCACGGTGCTCGCGCTCGCGTATCCGATGATTCGCGCCATCCGGCGGCGCGTGCGGGCGGCTCGCGACGCCGGGGGATGAGCGACGTGTGCCGGCGCGCCATCCGCTCGGCGCCGGCTAGCATCCGGTCGCTGGCCGTCAATGCTCAGCAGCGCTGCGCAGCGCGCACGTTGATTGCGGCGATCATGATGTTCGCCAGGCGGCGATTGATGGGCTCATGAACGTCGCGCAACTGAAAGAGTTTTGTCGCCGATTTCCCGGGGCCATCGAAACACTGTACGGGGAGCCCTACAATTTTCTCGTCTACTCCGTGGGTCGTAAGAAGTTCGCTTATTTCAAGACCAGTCGTCCGGAACGGTGGCGTTTCAGCACTCGAGTTGCGCCTGACCGGTTTGTCGAGCTGACGGATGTTCACGGGGTGAAGCCCGCCAGATACAGGGGACGCTTTCACTGGATCACCATCGTCAGCGTGTCGAGTTTTCCCGCCGCCTATCTCACCGAACTGGTTGAGTGGTCGTACCAGAAAGCGTTTGGCTCACTGAGCAAGGCGCGACAGACTGCGATTCGCGCGTCAGACGAATCGCTGAATGGCGGCGGCGTAGTACAAAGCGGTTCGTAGGCGGTGCCGGCGGAGGCGGCTGGTGATGGTGAAGCGGGTACGAAGCGATCAGCGAGGGAACCGGAATTTGGCCCGGGTGCAAACTGATCGCTGACGGTCGCAACCGCGACCCGAAGCGGACAGATCATTCGCATATTCGGTACGAAGTAGCCCTACTCAGTGGAGATCGGAAGTTCTGGGGTATGATGAATTGCGGCTTGTGGCGCGCCTGATTGATGCATCCGGCGTTGCTCGGCATTAAGGGTTAAACGCGAGCCCCTATCCAGCATCTCTGACAAAAAAAAGATAGCCACTGTGGAGTTTATGCCCCCATGGAATGAGGCTATCCAGGGAATTCAGCATTCTTCAATTTCGGGAGCTGGTAATTGATGCCTTATCGCGGCGTTTTTATCAACCTTGCGGAAAGTGAGCGCAGGCGCAACGCCCTGCTTTCCAATCTCTCGGCTGCCGGTGTCAGTTCGTGGTACACGCATTTCCCTGCAATCAATGGCATGGCCGAGGCAACAAATTTCCCGACGAAGCTAGATCCCGGAGCCTTGGGCTTATGGCTTACTCATGAGAAGATCGTCGAGAAATTTGGGGATGGCACGGAGCATCTCCACATCCTGGAAGATGATGTCGTCGTGGCGAGCGATGCAAAAAGTCTTTTTCCGATGGCCCTACAAACCGCGGACCAACACTTTGGTGATTGGGATCTTCTCTTCACCGAAACTTTCGTCCCGTTCGAGCTCTTCGAGACATATCGGCCGTTGATGCAAAAGTTCTATGCCAAAAGACAGTTTTCCTGCCTTGATCTGACGTCTTGCTACGCATCGGGTATGACTTCGTTTTTTCTGAATCGCAAATCGATCGAGAAATACGCCAAGCTCATCAAGGACAAATGGAGCATCGGAATTCCAATCGACATCTATTTGCGACAGCTTCTGCGAAAAAGAGAGCTGCGTGCGTTGGTGACAGTTCCCTTCTTGTCCTCCATTTCAGCTGAAAGCAATCAGTCCAATATCCGAGGGCAACTTGATATGTCACGCCAGGTCTGCGATGTTTTCCGTCGCGGGTTCTTCGTTGGCGCCGACCTAAATGAGCTAGTCGAGGAAATGCGACGGCTCACCCGGGGCACCGCCGCTTCTCCTTTGGTACAACTTTATCTGAGCGGCTATGCGTTTTCTCGCAGCGACAAGTATTTGAACTTCTAACGCAGCGCGCTTTGAGAAGTAGGGCGACCTACGGTAAAGCAACTCGCTTGTGACGTATGGTTCCCAGTGGAATTGACGTAGAAGCGTCCCTTTGCGTCGACTTGGAATTCTATCGGAGCACCGGTCTCGCCGCGCTCTGTCTGCATGATGCTCTGCAGTTCCTCTCGAGCCATTCGAGCCGCCAGGATAACGAGTGGCGGAGGCCAGCCTAGGATCGTGTAGGCACGGCGCTGCGGGCCGGGAGCTATCTACACCCCCGGCTCGAACGCCCCAGCGCCTTTACGGGCGCGGGGGGATTCGGAGAATATGAGGAGTAACGGGCGGGAAAACAGGTGGTCGGGGTGAGAGGATTTGAACCTCCGACCTCTACGTCCCGAACGTAGCGCTCTACCAGGCTAAGCTACACCCCGACGTTTCGCGAGCACGCTCGCACGCGATGATGCGATCTTACGCATCAGTACGTCCGCTCGACTGCGAAAGCAGATAATTTTAGCAGAGTTTGCTGCGCTGGCGAATCGGGAAGCGTGGCTAGCGCAGCCGCGGCCTCGCGACTTTCGCCCTCGGCGCAGCGGCGCGCATAGTCGAGGGCGTCGGTGCGCGCGATCGCGTCGACCACGGGTTTGAAGTCGTCAAGCCGTCCGTGCCGCAGGGCATCGCCGATCAGCGAAGCGTCGGCGGCGCTGCCGACCTGCATCGCGCGGATCAGCGGCAAGGTCGGCTTGCCGTCGGCGAGGTCGTCGCCGAGATTCTTGCCGATCGCATCGTGATCGCCCGAGTAGTCGAGCACGTCGTCGATCAGCTGAAACGCCGTGCCGAGGTGCATGCCGTAGCGCGCAAGCTCGTTTTCCGTCGCGGCGTCGGCGCCGGCGATTACCGCGCCGAGCTGTGTCGCGGCCTCGAAGAGCTTCGCCGTCTTGCGCCGGATGACGTCCAGATACGCGCGTTCTGCGACGTCGGGATTGCCGGCATTGAGAAGCTGCAGCACCTCGCCTTCGGCGATCACGTTCGTCGCATCCGACAGGATGCGCAGCACGCGCATGTTGTCGACCGACACCATGAGCTGGAACGAACGCGAATAGAGGAAGTCGCCGACCAGCACGCTGGCGGCGTTGCCGAACATCGCGTTGGCGGTCGCGTGGCCGCGGCGCAGCGACGATTCGTCGACGACATCGTCGTGCAGAAGCGTCGCGGTGTGGATCATTTCCACCGTTGCCGCAAGCGTATGGTGATGCTGCCCGGAGTAGCCGCAGGCGCGCGCGGCGAGGAGCACGAGCGCCGGGCGCAGCCGCTTGCCGCCGCCGCCGACGATGTATTCCGCGACCTGACGGATCAGCGCGACGTCGGAGGCGAGGCTTTCTCGCAGGACGCGGTCGACCGCGGCGAGGTCGTCGTGCAGCAGCGGCTCGAGAAAGGGAATCGGCACGGGACGATCGAAGTCTGGACGCGGACCGTAGACGGCTACCGGTGGGGAAAACATCCGCGGGAGGCCGCGTATTCTACCTGACGCGCCGGCCTCGACCGGCCGATTCGACCGCATTTTGACATGAGGGGGCTAAAGCCCTAAAATCACATGTTTTTCTCAGCGCTTCCCCAAGGATGGCACGGGGTTCGCGCGAGCATCGACGGCGGGAGTGTCCATGTACGCGGTCATCAAAACCGGCGGCAAGCAATACCGGGTCGCCCCGGGCGAAAAGCTGAAGGTCGAGCAGCTTCCCGCAGATGTCGGGACGGAAATCGTCATCGACCAGGTGCTGATGGTCGGCGACGGGGACTCGGTCCGTCTCGGTCAGCCGACGCTCGCCGGGACTACGGTCAAGGCTACCGTGCTCGCGCATGGCCGCGGCGAGAAGCTCCAGATCTTCAAGATGCGCCGGCGCAAGAACTACCGCAGGCATCAGGGACATCGCCAGGGTTTCACCGAGATCAAGATCGACGGCATCGTCGGCTGACCCCGACGCGAAGGAAACGGCATGGCACACAAGAAAGCAGGCGGCAGCTCCCGTAACGGGCGCGATTCCCAGTCCAAACGTCTCGGGGTCAAGGCTTTCGGCGGCGAGCCGATCAACGCTGGCGCGATCATCATCCGGCAGCGCGGCACCAAGGTCCACCCGGGCGTGAACGTCGGCATCGGCAAGGACCATACGCTGTTCGCGCTGGTCGACGGCAAGGTCGAGTTCGGCGTCAGGGGCGCGAGCCGGAAGACGATCGTCAGCGTCGTCCCGGCGGCGGCGTCCGCAGCCTCCTAGGATATCCTTCCAGCCTTAGAAAAAATCCCCGCCGCGGCGGGGATTTTTTTTAGTCGTTGCAGCCTGCGTCAGCGGCGCTCGAGCCACCAGAGCATGCCGGCCGCAACGATCACGAAGGCGCCGACGGGAAACGCCGCGGAGAACAGCGGTGGCCAGTCGTTGATCACGCCGACGTAAGCGAAGAGCCGTCCGATGAGGAAGAACACGAGCCCCAGGATCGTCCCGACGAAGATCCGAAAGCCCATGCCCCCGGCGCGGCGCTGGAAGTAGGCGAACGGGATCGCGAGCACCATCATCACGACCACCGCCGCGGGATAGAACAGCTTGTTCCAGAACGCAATCTCGAAGCGCGAGGTCTTCTGCTGGTTGTGGCCGAGGACGCGGATGTTGTCGTAGAGCGTGCCGAGCTCCAGCTTTTCGGGAGCCACCTGGTAAACCGTGAGGATGGACGGCTTGAGCACCGTTTCCCAGTCGAGCTGGTCGACATGGGTAACGCTGGCGCCGTCCGGGCCGAGCGACGTGGTGTTCACGTTCTTGAGCCGCCAAAGCCCATCGCTCACGAACGTGCCGGAGTCCGCGACCCGGAGCGCCTTGAGGCGCAGGTCGCGGTCGAACTCGTACATGCGCACGCCGAGGAGCTTGGTCTCTCCGGAGTCGGAGACCAGGCTCTTGATGTTGACGAAGGTCGAGACCGGAAGATCCTGCCGGAACCAGAACCCCGAGTCGAACTGCTGCGCGACGATGCGATTGGCCTGGCCTTGGGTCTGCATGCGCACGGTCTGCGCCAGGCGCTCCGCGGGCGGCGCGAGGAACTCTCCTGCGAGAAACGTGGCGACTGCGAGCGGGATCCCGACGCGCACGATCGCCAGCGTGATCTGCGTGAGCGAGGCACCCGAGGCGCGCATGACGGTGTATTCGGAGTTCGCCACCATCTGCGAGATCGCGAACAACGTTCCGATCAGCGCGGCCGTCGGCACCAGCTCGTAGACGTGTCCCGGGATCGACAGTCCGACGAAAAGAAGCGCGCGCCCGAGCGGGTAACCGTCCTTGCCGACGTTGCCGAGCTCGTGAATCAGGTCGAACAGCGCGAACAGGCTCAACAGCCCCATGAAGATCAGGAGCGTTCCGTACAGGACTTCCCGGCCGATGTAGCGCGTCAGCGTCTTCATGCGCGCGCGAGACGGCGATGAAGGAGACCGCCCACCGACAGCCGGTTCCAGAACATCAGGATGATGGCGGCAATGGCGATCGAATGGATGAGCACGAGGCCCTCCAGGACCGAGAGCTTGCCCTGCGCGATGACGCTCTGCACGAGGTTCAGGCCGTTGTAGTAGACCATGTACAGGAACGCGCCGGAAATGAGATTGAAGGAGCGCCCCATGCGCGGATTGACGTAGGACAGCGGAACCGCCAGCAGTACCAGCAGGAACGCGCTGATGGGAACGGAGACGCGCCAGAACAGCTCGGCGCGCTCGGGTGCTCCGCGGCCCGCGATCAACGCCTCGGTCGGAAGCGCCTTGAGCGACAGCGGCAGGGATCGGACCTCCGCAGGCTCGATCCGGCGGCCGAGGCGCTCGAATTCGACGCTGCGGAACTCGGCCGTGCCGGGCTCGCCCTCGTACCGCCGCCCATCCTTGAGCACGATGAACCGGTCGCCGTTCGGCGCGTCCTCGAGGAAGCCCGAGCGAGCGACCGTCGTCACGTCCTTGCCGTTATCGTTCGAGTGCAGGAAAACGTTGCGGATCGTGTTGTCGAAGCTGTTGACGCTCTCGATGAAAACGACCAGTCGGGCTTGACGGAACTCGCGGAAGAGCCCCGGTGCGAGGAGCGACATCTCGTTGCGCGATTCGAGCTGTCGCTCGTACTCGAGCCGGCGCTGCTCGGCCCACGGGGAAAGCCATAGCGAAAGAACGACGATCGCCACCAGGAACGGCGTGGCGAACAGCAGGATGGGCCGGAGCCAAGCCGTCAATCCCTGCCCGGAGGTGAACCAGACGATCATCTCGCTGTCGCGGTACCAGCGCGACAGCGTGAGCAGCACGGTGACGAAAAGCGCCACCGACAACAGGATGTTGAAGTAGAAGAGGGCATTGAACCCGAGCAGCGCCACGATGCCTTCCGCGGCGATCGTTCCCCCGGCGGCGCGGGCCAGCAGCCGCAATGCCAGATTGGTGAACAGGATACCCAGCAGAACGACGAAAAGCGCGATCGCGGTCGCGGTCAGTTCGCGCACCAAGCTACGGCGGAAGACCATGACGAAGGAAAAATTTTGACTTTTTAAGCCCGATTTGCCGATAATGCCGCTTACAGTGCTTAAAGGCTATGCTAAGGTCAACTGAACGGTCGTGGGAGCGGCAATGGAATTTACCATAAAAAGCGGCAGCCCCGAGAAACAGCGCAGCGCCTGCGTGGTGGTCGGCGTGTTCGACAACCGCAAGCCGAGCCTCTCCGCGGAGCTCATCGATCGCGCCTCCGGGGGGTACATCAGCGAAATCATCCGCCGCGGGGACATGGAGGGGAAGCTTGGCAGCACGCTGCTGCTGCACAACGTGCGCGGCACGCTGGCCGACCGCGTCTTGCTCGTGGGGCTCGGCAAGGAGCGCGACTTTCGCGAGCGCGAGTTTCGGACGGCGATGCGCGCCACGGTGCAGCTCCTGAACGAAACCGGCTCGTACGAGGCCGTGATCTACCTCACCGAGGAAAAGGTCAAGCGGCGCGAGGTCGCCTGGCGGGTCGAGCACGCGGTGGTCGTGGCCATGGACGCGGTGTACCGCTTCGACGAGATGAAAAGCCAGCCCGCGGAGGTCCGCCGGCCGCTGCGCAAGCTCACGCTCTCGGTGCCGCAGCGCAGCGACCTCGCTGCCGGCGAGGCCGCGGCGGCGCGCGGCCTCGCCATCGCACACGGGATGGACCTTACGCGCGATCTGGGCAACCTGCCGGCCAACATCTGCACACCGACCTATCTGGCCGAGCGCGCGAGCGCGCTCGCGAAGGAGCTCGGCTTCGCTTGCCAGGTGCTCGATCGCCCCCAGATCGAAGAGCTCAAGATGGGGTCGTTCCTCTCGGTCACGGCCGGCAGCGACCAGCCGCCGAAATTCATCGTGCTCGAGTACAACGGCGCGGGAAAGAAACAGAAACCCCTGGTTCTGGTCGGCAAGGGCATCACCTTCGACACCGGAGGGATCTCGCTCAAGCCCGGCCTCGACATGGACCACATGAAGTTCGACATGTGCGGAGCCGCGAGCGTGATGGGCACCTTCCGCGCCATCGCGGAGCTCAAGGCCAAGGTCAACCTGGTCGGTCTCATCGCCGCCTGCGAGAACATGCCGAGCGGTCGCGCCGTCAAGCCGGGCGACATCATCCGGAGCATGTCGGGCCAGACGATCGAGGTGCTCAACACCGACGCGGAAGGGCGCCTCATCCTGTGCGACGCGCTGACCTACGCCGAGCGCTACGAGCCCGCGGCGGTGGTGGACATCGCTACGCTCACCGGCGCGATGGTGGTCGCCCTCGGCCATATCGCCATGGGCGTATTCAGCAACAGCGACAGCCTCGGGCGGGCGCTGGTTACCGCCGGCGAGGAGGCCTTCGACCGGGCCTGGCCGATGCCCGTATGGGACGATTATCATGAGGCGCTGAACAGCAACTTCGCCGATTTCGCCAACATCGGCAATCGCGCCGGCGGCAGTATCACCGCAGCGTGTTTCCTATCGAAATTCACCAAGAAATACGACTGGGCGCATCTCGATATCGCCGGCGTCGCGTGGAAGGAAGGCAAGGAGAAGGGCGCCACCGGCCGGCCCGTGCCGTTGCTTTCGACCTGGATCCTTACGCAGGAAGGTCTGGCCTGACGCTTCCGCGGACGATGACCTCGATCGACTTCTACACGCATGTCGCCGACCGGCTCGAGGTCGCGGCGCGGCTGGTCGCCAAAGCGTTCGCCCAGCACGGCAGCGTGCGCGTGCTGACGCCCGATCCGGCCACGACCGACGTCCTGGATCGCGCGCTGTGGCTGAAGCCCCCGACCGCGTTCCTGCCTCATTGCCGCGTCGAGAGCGCGCTCGCGGCCGAGACGCCGATCTGGGTCGATCACGTCGCAGATCATTCCGGCCCGGCGGTCGTGCTGATCAATCTGCAGTCCACGCCGCCGCCGTTCTTCTCCCGCTTCGAGCGCCTCGCCGAGATTGTCGGTCTCGACGATGCCGACGTCGCGGCGGGGCGCGAACGTTATCGCTACTACCGCGAGCGCGGCTACGAGCTGCGCACGCACAGCCTCGACGAGCGTTAGGGCGCGCCATGCCGACGGCACGTGAGCTCCTGGAGCAGGCCGACGCGCTGATGCGGCGCAATCGCAATCATAGTCGCGGTGCGGACAGCATTCCGGTGCTGACCGACAGCGTTCCGGAGGCGCTGGCCGCGGAGCCGGCGCTTCGCGGCCCTGTAACGCGCGAGCGTGCGGGCGCCGCGCTGCGCGCGTCCGGACCGGAAGATCAGGCTAGCCCGCCCGCCGCCGCCAACGCGGCGGATTCGGACGCGCTCGCGCTCGCCCTGGACCGCTCGCTTGCGCAAGAGGTCGAGCCGCCCGTGCTCACCGACGCGGTCGAAGAGGTTGCCGTCGACAGCGTGCCGCTGCCGACGGGCCAGCCGGAAGAGGATGCCGCACCCTGGCTGGGGCCCGATACCATCGACCCGGCGCTCAACAGCATCACCGGGCCTTCGCCCGATACCGTAGGCGTGGTGCCGCCCGTCACACTGAGATCGGAGCCGTCCTTCGAGGGTCGAGCGCCGGTCGCGATCGACCTCCCGGACTCGGCGGCACCCACCTTGCGCGCCGTCGGTTCCGCGGCCACGCCGCCGCCTGCCGGTTCGATGCCGGCCGAGCCCATCGCCGTGGCGGAGCTCGGCGACGAAGAGCGCTGGCAGGCTCTCGCCGAGCAGATCTCGATGCAGGTCTTGCAGCGCCTCGATCTCTTCGTCGATACCGGGCTCAAGGCGCAGCTCGCCGCGCACCTTCAGCCGATCGTCGAGCGCGCCGGCACCGAGCTGGTGGAGGCGATCAACGATCACGTCGGGCAGCTCGTGCGGAGTTATATCGCCGAGGCGATCGAGCGCGAAATCGCCCAGTGGCGTCAAGCCCAGCGGTAGCCCGGGATGCGCGTATGCGAATCCCGGGAGCGTCCGGCTCCGTGCTAGACTCCCCGTCATGAACTCGAGCGTCCGCACGAGCGTCCAACCCGGCATGAACCCGCGTCGCGGCGTCTTTGCCTGGTACTACTATGGGTTCTCCACCCCGGGCCGCGCTTAACCGATAGCACGCGAAAGAACGATCAGACACCATCGGGCGGCCCTCAAGGCCGCCCGATTTTTTTGGAGATCCGCCGATGATCATCGTCATGCAACGCAATGCGAGCGAAGAGGCGATCCAGGCCGTGGAGGCGAAGATCCTCGCGCACGGCCTGCAGGTCCACATCTCCCGCGGCACCGAGCGCACGCTCATCGGCGCCGTCGGCGACGAGCGCAAGCTCGATCCCGAGATGTTCGACCCGATGCCGGGGGTCGAAAAGTCGATGCACATCCTGAAGCAGTACAAGATGGTGGCGCGCGAATGGCACAAGGCGAACACCGTGATCGACGTCGCCGGCGTGCCGATCGGCGGCGCGACCGTGCAGGTGATCGCCGGTCCGTGCTCGGTCGAGACGGCGCCGCAGATGGAGGCTGCGGCAGCGGGCGTGAAGGCGGCCGGAGCACGGCTGATGCGCGGCGGCGCGTTCAAGCCGCGCACCAGCCCGTATGCCTTCCAGGGCAAGGGCGTCGAGGGACTGGAGCTGCTGCGCACGGCCGCCGACGCGCACGGCCTGCCGATCGTCACCGAGCTCATGGACGCGCGCATGCTGGAAACGTTCCTCGAGTACGACGTCGACGTGATCCAGATCGGCACGCGCAACATGCAGAACTTCGATCTGCTCAAGGAGGTCGGTCGCACGAGCAAGCCGGTAATTTTGAAGCGCGGCATGTCGGCCACGGTCTCGGAGTGGCTCATGGCGGCCGAATACATCGCCGCGGCCGGCAACCACAACATCATCTTCTGCGAGCGCGGCATCCGCACGTTCGAGACCGCCTACCGCAACGTGCTCGACGTCACGGCCGTGCCCGTGCTCAAGCGCGAGACGCACCTGCCGGTGATCGTCGATCCGTCGCACGCCGGCGGCAAGGCATGGATGGTCCCGGCGCTTTCCTGCGCCGCGCTGGCCGCGGGCGCGGATGGTCTGCTGATCGAGGTGCACCCGAATCCCTGCGACGCCTGGTGCGACGCCGATCAGGCGCTCACGCCGGCGGAATTCGGCAATCTGATGCGGCAGCTCGCCGGGATCGCGGGCGCGATCGGGCGCGAGTTCTAGGACGAAGCAGGCTCCTGCGCCGCGCTGGGGCGTCGCGCGGGCCGGCTGAAGGCGCTGGCGACGTAGACGAGGCAGCTTGCGAGCACGATCCAGAAGGTGGTCGGCCAGTCGGTAAGGTAAGCCAGCGCGATGCCGATCCACGTTTCGGCCAGCGCGAGAGTGATCGCCAGCGCGATGCCGTAGCCGACGCGCATGGTGAGGCGCAGCGCCGAGGCCGCCGGCGCGACCATGAGCACGAACACCAGCAACACGCCGACGATCTGGGCGGCTTCGGCGACGGCGATCGCTACGACGACCAGAAACAGCACCGAGATGAGCCGAGGCGACAGGCCCTTCGCTTCGGCAAGCTCCGGCGCGAGCGTGGCGAACAGGAGCGGCCGCGAGATGATCGCAAGAGCGCCGAGGCAAAAGAGGCTCAGCAATCCCAACGCCCACAGCGTCTCCACGCTCACGCCCAGCACGTTGCCGAACAGGATCGCGGTCGCCTGCGTGGCGTGGCTGGTGTAGAGAGAGAGGAACAGCACGCCTAAGCCCAGCGCGAGCGAGAGCACGATCCCCACGGCGACGTCGCGACCCCGCAGCCGATCGCCGAGCATCCCCATCGCGATCGCCGCCACGAGCGTAAAAGCGAGCAGTCCCCACAGGGGATTGAGGCCGAGAAGCACCGACCCGGTTGCGCCGGCAAAGCCGACGTGCGACAGCGCGTGTCCGGCGAAGACGAGGCTGCGCAAAACGAGGAAGAATCCCACGGCTCCCCCCACGATCGCGACGATGCCGCCCGCGGCGAAGGCCGTGCGCATGAAATCGTACTCAAGCATCGTGGCGATGGGCGTCGGCTTCGACCGCGCCGTGGCCCGAGACGACGACGATGCGGCCGTCGACGTGCAATACCTCGATCGGTGTTCCGTACAATCCCGACAGCACGGGTCCCGTGATCACCTCGTCGACCGCTCCGAGCGCCGCACGGCGCTGCCCGAGATAGAGAACGCGGTCCATCGCGCCGAGCAGCGGATTGAGCTCGTGCGCGGTGAAGAGCACCGTGATGCCCTGGTCCTGCTGGATGCGCCTGACCAGCGCGACGATCGCCTGCTGAAAGCGCGGATCGAGGCTCACGAGCGGCTCGTCGAGCAGCAGCAGCTTCGGTCGGCCGAGCAGCGCCTGGGCGAGGAGCAGTCGCTGCAGCTCGCCTCCCGAGAGCTCATCGATGGAGCGCGAGGCGAGCGGACTCGCCTCCACGAGGTCGAGCACGCGGTCGACTTCGCGCGCGGCGTTGCGGTCCGCCCAGGCGAGCCCCCAGCGCTCGCCTTCGAGCGCGCTGGCCACGAAATCCCACGCACGAAGGCGAAGGCCGTCGACCGAAGCGCGCTTCTGCGGCAGATAGCCCGCGGCGGGATTGCCGCGCGTAGGCGGCGAGCCGAAGACCCGCAGCTCGCCGGCGCTCGGCCGCAGCAGGCCCAGCACGGCGTGCAGCAGCGTCGTTTTGCCCGAGCCGTTGGGACCGAACACGCCGATGAACTCTCCCTGCCAAACGGTTGCGTCGACGTCGGCGAGCACGACGCGACCGTTGCGCACGAGCGTGACCCGATCGAGCTCGATGGCCTCCGTGCTCATCGGCCGGAGAGCGCGCGATCGAGCGCGTCGAGCTGCGAGAGCATCCACTGCTCGTAGGTCTTGCCGGGCGGCAGGGTCTCGGTCATCGCCACCACCGGGATGCCGGCCTCATGGGCGATATCGCGCATGCGCCCCGCCAGCGCTTCTCCCGTCTGAGTGTTGTAGAGCAGCGCCTTGACCGATCGATTGCGCAGGTCGCGCTCGAAAGCCGCGATGGTGCGTGCGCCCGGCTCGGTTCCGTTCATCACGGCGAGCTGGAAGCGGCTGTTGCGCATGACGAGGCCGAGCGCGTCGGCCATGTACTCGAACACGGGCTCCGTCGCCGTGACCGGAGTCCCGGCGTATTTGCCGCGCATCGCGGCGATCTTCTCTCGGAGCGGCGCCATCGAGGCATCGAATGCGGCAAGCCCGCTGGCATATTCCGGGCGATGGGCGGGGTCGATCTCTGCGAGCTTGGCTGCGAGCGCCTGCGCAAGCGCGGAGATCGCCGCGATGTCGTACCAGAGGTGCGGGTTGTCTCCCGTCTTCCTGCGCGCGACGCGCGCGACTTCGATGACCTCGCGCGACTTCGAAGGCGCGGCGGCCAGCAAGCTCACGACCCATGGATCGTAGCCCGCGCCGTTGTAGATGACCAGCTTGGCGCGAGCGAGGAGCCGCGCTGTTTCCGCCGAGGCTTCGAATTCGTGCGGATCCTGGTCCGCGCTCGCGAGAACGCTCGTGACGGAAACGTCGCCGCCGCCGATCCGGCGGGCGATATCGCCGTAGACGCTCTCGACGGCGACGATCGCCACCGGCGCGGCGAACGCGGCGGATGCGGCAAGCGCAGTCGCGATCGCTGCGGCGCCGACCCAGCGGCGCAGCGCGCATCGTGCATCGTTGCCTTCGGAAGTCACTGGTCGCACGAGCCCGCAGCTAGTCCGGGTGCTTCATGCCGCAGTACTTGCCGTAGGCGATGCCCTTGCATGCCTTAGCCAGCTCGGCATTGCAGAAATCCTCGTCCTTCCCGGATTCCTGACACTTCGCTGCCGCCTCGTGGGCCGCGGCGATGGCGCGATGACGCTTGACGTCCTCCTTGGTGTGTTCGGCTTCGAGCGCCGGATCGACGTGGGAACGGGCCGGTTTTTTCGCGGCGCTCGAAGCCGGTGCATCGGCGCCGATCGCGGGTGCCGATACGATGAGGGAAAGTGCTGCCGCAAGCAGGATCGTCTTCATCAAGGATCTCCTCGAGTCCGGTTCAGGCGCGGCGCGCCAGCGTCGCGGAAATGTCGGCCTGCGCCGCGCGCCAACTGGGCAGCAGGGCCGCCAGGATCGCCGCCAGCAGCGAAGGCACGAGCAGCCACAGCTCCTTGGCGGAGAACGACCAGGCATCGATCGGAATGCTCTCCTGGCGCACCATCCACCAGGACAGCACGGCAGCGAGGCCGTGAGCCAGCGCGAGACCGAACGCGCCGCCGAGAACCGCCAGCATCAGCGCTTCAAGCAGGAGCATCATGGCGATGCTCGCGCGCCGCGCGCCGAGCGTCCGCAGAACGGCGATGTCGTAGGCGCGCTCGTTGAGCGCGTGATAGAGGGCGATGAACAGCGAAAGCGCAGCGGTAGCGAGCACCACGCCGCCGAAGGCGCGGATCACGTCGGCGCCGACGCCGATCATCCGGAACAGGCGCGCCGTTTCGAACGCCGGCGACGCGGCCTGCATGCTCGTCTGGGAATTGACCTTGCGCGGAAGGGTGACGGCGGCGAGCGGCGTCGCGTACTGGACCAGCAATATGGTCACCTGGCGCTCAGCCTCGATGACTTCGAGCTCTTCGGGGTCCGTGATCTTGCCTTCGTGCACGAACCAGACGCTTTCCGTGTTGACCAGCAGCACGCGATCGAGGACCGTGCCCGTGGGCTTGAGCACGCCGACGATCGTGTAAACGGAGTCACCGTGGATCGGACCGCCTTCGGCGAGTCCGTGCGAGCCGACGAAGGTGTCGCCGAGTCCGAGCCCGGTGCGCGCGGCCACGGTCGCTCCCAACACGGCCTGCATCTTGTCCGTCCAGCCGTGACCCGACGCGTATTCGCCGTGATAGAGGTCGATGTAGTCGGGCGACGTGCCGATGATCCAGAAGCCGCGAAAGCTGTCGGCGATCGACTCGGGAATCACGCGCCGGATCAGCGGATCCTTCGCGAGCTCCCGGGCCGCGGCGAGCGGGACGTTGCCGGTCGGCACGTCCAGGTGAAAGATGCCGGCGAGCATGAGCTGGATCGGGCTGCCCTTGGCGCCGACGACCAGATCTATGCCCCTGGCGTCGCGGGTGAGACTGCCGCCGATCTGGTCGTTGACGATCAGCACGAACCCGATTGTCCCGACGCCCAGCGCGAGAAGGAGCACGTTGAGGAGCGTGCCGAGCGGTCTCGCCCGCAGATAGCTCCAGGCGAGCTGAAGAAGCGTCATGCGGCGAGAACGGTCGGGCGGCGGGGGAGCGCGAGCTGCCGCGCGATCTTCGGCTTCAGGCGACCGTCGTGCGTCGCGATGACCAGCGACGCGCCGTGGCTCCTCGCGGCGCCGAGCAGGAGATCGGCCACGGCGGCGCAGGATTCGTCATCCAGATTCGACGTCGGCTCGTCGGCGAGCAGCAGCTTCGGGCGATTCACCAGCGCGCGGGCGATCGCGACCCGCTGCTGCTGACCGACCGAGAGCTGGTGGGGATAGGCGTCCGCGCGGTCCTCGACGCCGAGAGCGGCCAGCATCGCGTGCGCGGCGCTCCGACCGACCGGCAAGCCCGCGATACTCTGCGCCACGAGGAGGTTCTGCAGCGCCGTCAGCGTGGGCAGCAGGTGGAACTGCTGCAGCACGATGCCGATGTGCCGGCCGCGGAAACGGTCGCGCGACGGAGCGTCGAGTGCCGCGAGGTCCTGCCCGTCGACCACCACCGAGCCGCTGGTGGGAACGAGGAGGCCTGCGATCAGGTGCAGCAGCGTGGTCTTCCCGCAACCCGAGGGGCCGACCACCAGGATGTTGCTGTCCGCATCGAGGACGAATTCGTCCAGCCGCAGCACTTCGTCGCCGCCGTCATAGCCGAACCGGACGCGCTCCAGCCGGATCATCGCGCAGCGCGAACGTTCCGCCGGCCGCAGTCCGAGCAGCGGCCGTACAGAGTGACCTCGTGATGCTCCACTCTGAAACCGCGTGGCGCCAGACGACGAAGATTGCCGGGACAGCCCGGAACGTCGTACACCCGGCGGCAGGTCGTGCACTGGAAATGATGATGATGGCTCGATTCCCTCGCCTCGTAGCGGGCACTCTGTCCGGGGAGCGTGATGACCTGCACGAGGCCTTCGTCCACCAGTCGCTTAAGATTGCGATAGACGGTCGCAAGGCCCAGGGCGCGCACGGACCCGCGGGCGCCTTCCAGGACCTCCTGAGGCGAAAGGGGTCGCCGTGCGGCGCGTATTGCCGAACGGATTGCGATTCTCTGCCGTGTCGAGCGCTCGCTGGACATGCCGAAAGCCTTAGCCTCTTGGACGATGTTGCCGCGCCTGGACTATGTTACGATAATGATAAATCATTCTCATTTTTCCGGCCAGCCGCAGACTACCAGGGCTTTCTGTCGCCGTCTCCAGAGATGAACCGGATCCGACCGTCCGATCGCATCGCTTGCCGAGTGGAGCGGCATCCATGAGCCGTTGGCGCCATGTGCGCCTGACGGTCGCAGTGACAGCGATCGCGTTTGCGATCCTGGTCTCCGTCGCGGCCACTCATCTCCACGTCGGCCACGACGCGGAGGACGGGTGCGCGGTTTGCGCCGCATTCGCCGGCAAGCTGGAAGGTTCCAGCGCAAAGGTCGTCGTTCCCAAGCCGGCGGTCCTTGTCTTCCTTTCCACGCCGGTCCGGGAAACAGCGCAACTCGCGCGGTCCATCGTCGTCGTCCTGCCGCCGAGCCGCGGCCCCCCGCCTGCAGCGTAGGTCCTCGCGCGGCCGGTAGCGGCCGCGCCGCAACTCCGTTCGAACCTCTCTGCAACCGTGTCCGCATGGCTGCGTTGATGGCCATGCGTGAAAAGGAAGAACGATGCCGACGCTGCGCCCCGCGCGGGCCCTGGCCGCGTGCCTGGCCGCCTGCTTTGCCGTGACTCCCTCTTTGGCCGCAACCATTCGCGCGACGATCAACGACGCCGCGGGCAAGCCTGCGGCGGGCGTCGTGCTGACCCTGTTGGACTCCGCCGACAAGGAAATCGCGCGGCAGACGACCGACGCGCAAGGCGCCGCGATCTTTACCGCAGTGCCCGCCGGGCGCTACACGGTCCGATCCGCCCGCCCGGACGAGGCACCGAGTCGAGCCGTAGAGGTCGCTCAGGATTCCGACGTCGCAGTGACTCTCGGCTCATCCGTGGACCGGATCGCCAAATTGGAAGTCACCGCCGCGCGTCTCAAGGAAGCGAGAATCGCGCTGTCGCCGAAGATGGGAACGACGGTTTACAGTCTCGACCAGCAGTTCGTCGCGGATTATGGTGCAGGCGACAACACGCCCATGAACGAACTGCTGTTGCGGCTCCCCGGCGTGGCGCAGGACTCCAAGGCCTCCGGCTCGCTGCACGTGCGCGACGAGCACGCCAACGTCCAGTATCGAATCAACGGCATCCAGCTTCCCGAAGGGATCAGCGGCTTCGGTCAGTCGGTCGACAGCCGCTTCGTGGACCGCATCGATTTCGTGACTGGCGCGATACCGGCGCAATACGGCCTGCGCACGGCGGGCGTGGTCGATATAGAAACCAAGGATGGCGCGACGACGACACCCGGCGGCAACGTGGGCGTGCTCGTCGGAGGGCACGACAATTTCCAGCCGAGCGCCGAGCTCTTCGGCTCGAAGGGGCCGCTCAGCTATTACGTCACCGGCAACTTCGTCACCAACACCCTGGGCATCGAGAATCCACTGCCTACGCGAGATGCCATCCACGATCGCACCGAACAGATCCGCGGATTCGGGTACTTGTCCTATGTAGTGAACGAGAACACCCGCGTCGGGCTCATGGCGGGCACGTACCAGGGGCGATTCCAGATCCCGAACAATCCGGATCAACCTCCGGCATTCTCGTTGACGGGTGCGAGCGACGTCGATACCGGGTTCACCGCCCGACCGTCGTCGGACCTCGACCAGCGTCAGCGCGAAGTCAACCATTACGTGGTCGCATCGCTGCAGCAGAGTCGCGGCGCGTTCGATTACCAGGCGTCCCTGTTCTATCAGTATTCGAGCCTGCATTACCTGCCGGACACGCAGGGCGGGGATTTGATCTATCTGGGCGTGGGCTCCGACGTGTTTAAGTCGAATTCCGCGACGGGTGCCCAGGCCGACGCGTCGTACAAGCTCGCGACCGACCACACGCTGCGCTTCGGAGCGGCGTATACGAATCAGCTGACGCGAAGCGAAAACTCAGTAGGCGTGTTCCCCACCGACGAGGCCGGCAATCAGACGAGCAGCGACCCGCTCACCATCGTCGACAACTCGAGCAAGCGAGGCAATCTCTCGAGCCTCTACGTGCAGGACGAATGGCGCATCGATCCGCGTCTCACCGTGAACTACGGCCTGCGCTTCGATCACGTGGCTGCCTTTACCAACGAGCACCAGTTCAGTCCTCGCATCAACGCCCTGTGGAAGCTGACGGACTCGACGGCGCTCCATGCAGGCTACTCGAGGTATTTCACTCCGCCTCCGCAGGAGCTGGTGCTCCAGCAGGCGATCGACCAGTTCATCGGAACGACCAACGAGCCAGAAATCAAGGTGTCCGACACCGTCAAGGCCGAGCGGACTCATTACTTCGATGTGGGCATCTCACATACGCTTTCCCCCCGGCTCACCGTAGGGATCGACACCTACTACAAGCAGATCACCAATCTTCTCGACGAGGGCCAGTTCGGTCAGGCGCTGATCCTGACGCCGTTCAACTACGCGCAAGGGCACGCCGAGGGCGTCGAGGTCTCGACGACCTACTCGGGACCTCGGTGGGGCGGCTACCTGAACTTCGCCGTCAGCAGGGCGAAAGGCAAGAACATCATCTCCGGTCAGTCGCTCTTCGCGCCCGACGAGCTGGCCTATATTGCCGACCACTTCATCTATCTCGACCACGATCAGCGCTACTCGGGTTCGGGCGGCGTCACCTATCGCTTCGGACCCAGCCGGGTCAGCGCGGACGTGATCTATGGCAGCGGCCTGCGCAACACGCCTGACGGGGCGCCGCCGAATTCCGGTAAGCTGGCGAGCTATGCAACCATGAACCTGGCCTTCGTCCACGGGTGGAAGACGAGCCCGATCGGGGAGCTGGAGGGAAGGGTCGGCGTGGTCAACCTGTTTGACAAGGCCTATCTGTTGCGTGACGGCTCGGGCGTGGGCGTCGGCGCGCCGCAATATGGCGAGCGCCGGACCTGGTTCGCGGCGCTGACCCACCCGTTTTGACGAGACAGCGCGTTGGCACCGATCTCTCGGCCGTGACGCCGACGGCGGGTTGGACTTCGTGAAACCGCGTTTGCGTTCGACAGCTCGTTATCTGCGGCGCCCGTCGCGCCGCAGTCGCTGGCGCTCGTGGGTGGCATGGTGCGTCCTGGCCGCGCTCGGATGGCCCTCGTTGGGCCCTTTGCCGTGGGCCGCGATGGATCTCGACCCTGGGGACTACGCGGTTGCCCATGCGGGCGAGCACTCCGACGGCGACGCGCCTATCGTCCGGCATGAGCATCACCTCGACGCTTCGGACATCCCCGGCAGCCCGACCCATCCGGCCGACCACGATTGCTTCCAATGCCAGGTGCTCAAGCACCTGGCACGGTGTGTCCCGTATCAGTCCAGCCCACCCGACGTGCCCTTGCCGTCGGGCAAGGCGATCCAGCCCTGTGTGCGCACCGAGCCCCAGCGCACGGGCTTCGTTGCATTTCTTCCTCCGGTTCGCGCTCCTCCACCGCGCGGCGCCTGAAGCCGCTCCAGTCGGAGGCCTGACCGGTCGACTGCTTTTCGCCGGGCGCTTGCGGGCTTTGCCCGCCGCCGGCGCCAGCGTCGCCAGCCGGGCCCTTCCAGGCGTTCTGAAAGTGGAGGTCCGCAATGACTTCGTCGTCACCGCGTCTCGCATTTGTCTCGCGCATGGCCTGCCGCGCAGGTCCGGTCTCGCCATGCGGTGTTTCAGGCACCGCGTCTTTGCCGATAAACCGTCTTCGTTTCGCGCCCGCGTCGAGCGGCGCTCGCCTGGCGCTCATCGTCGCCTGCGCAAGCCTCGTTGCGAGCGGCTCCGTTTGGGCGCACGGTTTTGCGGGCAAGCGATTCTTCCCGGCCACCATCGCGACCGACGACCCGTTCGTCGCCGACGAGCTGTCGCTGCCGACCATCGCCGGGCTGCCCAAGAGCACCGACGACCCCGCTACGCGCGAGACGGACTTCTCGATCGACGTGTCGAAGCGCGTCACCGAGAACTTCGGCGTCGGCTTCGGCGCGACCTACAAGGAGCTCCGCCCGGACCAGGGCGACACGCAGCGCGGCTTCGACAATCTCGCCGCCAGCATCAAGTACAAGTTCTATCAGAGCGACGAGCACGAGACGATACTGTCGGCGGGCGTCGACTGGGACATCGGGGGCAGCGGGGCCAAGCGCGTGGGCGCGGAATCCTTCAGCACCTTCACTCCGGCGCTCTTCTTCGGCAAGGGGTTCGGCGATCTCCCGGCAGAGATGAAGTACCTGCGTCCGGTCGCCGTCACCGGGCTGATCGGCGTCGGCATTCCTTCGCGCTCCAGCACGACGACGGTCAGCGATGAGGGCGACGCCGAGGTCGAGCGCCATCCGCATACGCTCGAGTGGGGCTTCGCCCTCCAGTACAGCCTGCCTTATCTGCAATCCGCCGTGCAGGACGTGGGCTTGCCGGCGCCGTTCAACCGGATGATCCCGGTGGTCGAGTTCGCCATGTCCACCGCGCTCGACCGCGGCGCGAGCGGGACCACGGGAACGATCAATCCGGGAATCCTCTGGGCGGGCCAGTACGTGCAGCTCGGGGCCGAGGCGATCATCCCGCTCAACAACCGCAGCGGCCACGGCGTCGGTTGGGTTGTGCAGCTTCATTTCTTCGTCGACGACCTGTTTCCGAAGACGTTCGGTCGGCCAATTTTCGACGACTAAAGATGATGCGACCTTTCCTGCTGGGACTCACAGCAGCGTGCGCGCTGGCGTTGGCTTCACCCGCCGGTGCGCACGCCTTTCTGGATCACGCGGGGCCGGCCGTCGGCAGCACCGTCCATGGGTCGCCCGCCGAGCTCAAGCTGTGGTTCACCCAGGAGCTCGAGCCCGCATTCAGCACCGTGCAGGTGCTCGACCGCAACGGCAGGCGCGTGGACAAGGGCGATCCGCAGGTCGATCGCAGCAATGCCACGGAGCTTTGGGTCTCGCTGCCACCGCTCGCGCCGGGCACGTATCGCGTGACCTGGCGCGTGCTGTCGGTCGACACGCACGTGACCGAGGGCGATTTTACGTTCGATGTCGCGCCGTAAATGCACGCGACCGCCGACGGCCTTGCGACTGCGATGAATGCGTTGCTCATCGCGGCGCGGACTGTTCACTTCGCCTCGGCGATCCTGCTCTTCGGTGAGCTGGTGTTCGCGCTGTTCATCGCGCGCCCCGGCTGGCGTGCCGACGGCACAGGTTCGTTGGGTGAGGACCGGCGCGTTGGCCGCGACGTCACCCGAATCGCGCTGTGGAGCGCCGCCTTGAGCCTCGCCTCCGGCGCGGCGTGGCTCGCCGCCGAAGCCGCGAGCATGAGCGGCCTGCCGTTAGCGCAGGCGATCTCGGTCGATACTCTGGGTCTCGTCCTCGGCAAAACCGTATTCGGCCGTCTGTGGATCCTGCGCTTCGCTCTCCTGATCGGAGTCGCCGTGCTGCTGCTCGGCGGCGGCCGATCGATGAAAAAGGAGCCGGCGCCGTTTCTGCCCTTCGGTGCGCTGGTGCTTGCCGCCGTCTATCTCGCCAGCCTCGCCTGGGCCGGACACGCCGGCGCCGGACAAGGATCCGACCGGTGGGTCCAGCTCGTCTCGGATGTTGTTCACCTGCTGGCGGCGGGCGCCTGGTTGGGGGCGCTGCCGGGACTCGTTCGCCTGCTGGGCGGCGTGGCTGCGTTCGACGCGGCAGTGCAGGCGACGCGGCGTTTCTCGACCGTCGGCATGGCGAGCGTCGGCGCGCTGATCCTCACAGGCGTCATCAACGCCCTGTTTCTCGTCGGCAGCGTTCCGGCGCTCGTGGGAACCCGTTACGGACAGCTCCTGCTGGCCAAGCTGGCGCTCGTCGTGCTGATGGTATCGCTGGCCGCGGTCAATCGCTTGCGCCTGACACCGCGGCTGCAAGCGCTGGACGCGGAAGCGCGCCGCCTGCTCCGGCGCAATGCAATCGTGGAAACCGCCGCGGGGCTGGGCGTCGTCGTCATTGTCGGCACGCTCGGCGTCACGATCCCGGGCGCGCATCAGTCTCCGCTGTGGCCGTTCGATCGCACGTTGAGCTGGGAGGCTGCGGAGGATTCGGCAGCGGTCCGCGCAGGCCTGGTGGCGGTGGGCGCGCTCGCGTGCCTGGCCGCGCTCTGCGGGTTCTGGGGCGTGCGTTCTCGGCGGCGACGGGTTTGGACTGCCGCGATCATCGGCATCATTACGGCGATGGTTGCCGGGACATGGTTGCTCGCGGTGCCGGCGTATCCGACCACTTATGTCAGCTCGCCGGTGCGCTACACGACCGCGGCGATCGCGCGCGGCTCCGGGCTCTACGCCGAGAACTGCATGCTCTGCCACGGGCGCAACGGCTACGGCGACGGCCCGGTTGCAGCTTCCCTGCCGATCGAGCCCGCCAACCTCGTCGAGCACGCGGCGCATCACCCTGCGGGCGACCTCTTCTGGTGGATCGGCAACGGCATCCCGGGAACGCCGATGCCTGCATTCGTGCCGCGGCTGACCGACCCGGAGATCTGGAACCTGATCCAGTTCGTGCGCGCCCTGTCGGAAGCCGAAGAGGCAAGGTCGATGAGCGGCCAGGTCGAACCGTGGCATCCCATCGTCGCACCCGATTTCACGTTCGAGTCCCCGGGGCATCCACAGGAGTCGCTGAGCGGAGAGCGAGGCAGGCATTTCACGCTGCTCGTGCTGTACACGCTGCCGCCGTCGCTGCCTCGCTTGAAAGCGCTCCTGGCGAACGAGGGCCGGCTTACCCGTGCAGGGATTCGCGTCATCGCGCTGTCGCTGCGCACGTCGAGCACAGAGGCAGCTCCGGCGGATTCGCAGACCATGAACGACGACAAATCGATGCTCGCGGTCGCCAGCGCGGACGTAGCCGCGGCCTATACCCTGTTCGCTCGCACGAACCCGCGTTTGCACGACGCCGAGCCCACCCATGCCGAGTTTCTCATCGATCGCCAGGGATACTTGCGGGCACGCTGGCTCGGCATCCCGAATGCAGCCACCGACCAGACGTCCGAAGTGCTCCACCAGGTCGAGCTGCTCGAGCGCGAACCGGTGCGCCCGCCGGCGCCGGAGGGACACGTGCATTGATCGCATGCCCCCGACCGCGCGGAGCGCGTTGCTCGCGCGTGCCGTGCATCAAGTCGAACCGGCTCGCGAACCCGTAACATGCGTCGCGCTCGAGGAGTGGTGATGCTGGTCCGCACGCCGGAGCGTATACTCTTGCCACATGTCCCCCAGGTTGTGCCGCTCCAAGGTGATGCGATGAATCGTTTCCTGCACCCGCTTCTTGCGGCAGGACTGCTCGGCGTCGCGTTGCCGGTTCCTGCGCTCGATACGAGCGTGCCCCCCACTGGTCTGCCCAGCGCAACGAGCTACAGCTCGCAGGTCCTCCCGGAGTTTGCCGGTGTCGTGTCGTGGAAGACGCTGGCGCAGGTCGAACCGGTGAAGCAGGGAAGCAAGATCGTCCCGCAGTTCTCGAGCGATATCCTCGGTCTCGACAAGAAGGACGTCCGCGTCTACGGCTTCATGATCCCGCTCGAGATGACCGACCAGCAGAAGCATTTCCTGCTTTCGGCGGTGCCCCCGCACTGTCCGTTCTGTCTTCCTGCCGGGCCCGATGCGATCGTCGAAGTTCAGGCGAAGAAGCCGGTGACTTACGGCTTCGAGCCGATCGTGGTCGCCGGCCGGTTCGCGGTGCTCAAAGACGACAAGGCCGGCGTGCTCTACCGCATGACCGACGCCGAGTTCGTCATCTCCCCCCAGCGCTAGCGCAGCAGTTTCGCACTGGATCGCAGGCGCGCCCAGCCGCCCGCGAGTGATCGGCTATAATTTCCAATTTTGCGCTCGACTAAGCGTCGAATGGAACTCGCCAAAAGCTTCGAGCCGCGCGCGATCGAAACGAAGTGGTATGCCTACTGGGAGTCGAAGGACCTGTTCAGGCCTCCGATGCGCCCGGACGCCCCGGCTTTCTGCATCCAGCTTCCTCCGCCGAACGTCACCGGCACGCTGCACATGGGTCACGCCTTCCAGCAGACGCTGATGGACGTGCTGGTGCGCTGGCACCGGATGCTCGGCGACAACACCTTGTGGCAGGTCGGTACCGATCACGCCGGGATCGCTACCCAGATCGTGGTTGAGAACCAGCTTCGCGCCGAGGGGACGTCGCGCGCCGAGCTGGGCCGCGACCGCTTCGTCGAGCGCGTCTGGCAATGGAAAAAGGAATCGGGCTCGATCATCACGAACCAAATGCGGCGGCTCGGCGCGTCCGGCGACTGGTCGCGCGAGCGCTTCACCATGGACGAAGGATTGTCCAACGCGGTGATCGAGACGTTCGTCCGGCTCTACGAGGACGGGCTCATCTACCGCGGCAAGCGGCTCGTCAATTGGGATCCGGTGCTGGGCACCGCCGTGTCCGACCTCGAAGTCGAGAAGGACGAGGAGACGGGCACGCTGTGGGAGATCCGCTATCCGCTGGTCGATGGATCCGGTCATCTCGCGGTGGCGACCACGCGGCCCGAGACGATGCTGGGCGACGTCGCGCTCGCGGTGCATCCCGATGACGAGCGCTATGCGCGCTTCGTCCGGATGCAGGTCGAGCTGCCTCTGACCGGGAGGACGATCCCGGTGATCGCCGATGCCTCCGTCGATCCGCAATTCGGCACCGGCTGCGTGAAGATCACGCCGGCGCACGACTTCAACGACTTCGAAGTCGGCCGGCGCCACGGGCTTGCGCCGATCGAGATCTTCACACTGGACGCGAAGATCAACGACAACGCGCCGGCGAAGTATCGCGGCTTGGATCGCTATGCGGCGCGCAAGGCCGTGCTCGCCGATCTTCGCGCCGCGGGACTCGTCGCCGGCGAGAAGCCGCACCGCATGGTCGTGCCCCGCTGCGGCCGTACCGGCGAAGTGGTCGAGCCGATGCTCACCGATCAATGGTTCGTCGCCATGACCAAGCCGGCACCCGCGGACCATCCTTTCTTTCCGGGCAAGTCCTTCCAGGACATCTGCCGCGCGGCAGTGAACACGAGCCTGCCCGACGTGGATCATGCCGGCGAGAGCGTGCGCATCCGCTTCGTCCCGGAGCACTGGACCACCTGGTACAACAACTGGCTCGCCAACGTCCACGACTGGTGCATCTCGCGCCAGCTCTGGTGGGGACATCGCATTCCGGCGTGGTACGACGAGGCCGGCAACATCTTCGTCGCGCGCACCGCCGACGAAGCGGCGAAGAAGGCGGGAACGAGCGCGCTCAAACGCGACGAGGACGTGCTCGACACGTGGTTCTCGTCCGCGCTCTGGTGCCACTCGACGCTGGGATGGCCCGAGGACACACCCGAGCTGAGGACCTTCCTGCCGTCGTCCGTGCTGATCACCGGATTCGACATCATCTTCTTCTGGGTCGTGCGCATGGTGATGATGACGACCTGCTTCACCGGCAAGGTGCCTTTTCGCGACGTGTACATCAACTCGATCGTGCGCGACGACGAAGGGCAGAAGATGTCGAAGTCGAAGGGCAACATCCTCGACCCGCTCGATCTCATCGACGGCACGGATCTCGAGAGCCTTCTCGCCAAGCAGACCTCGGGCCTCATGCTGGAAAAGCAGCGCGACGCGATCGAGAAGCGGACCCGCCGGCAGTTTCCCAACGGCATCGCGTCCTACGGCGCGGATGCGCTGCGCTTCACCTTCGCGAGCCTCGCGACCTTCGGCGATACGCTCAACTTCGATCTGAGCCGCTGCGAGGGCTATCGCAACTTCTGCAATAAGCTGTGGAACGCCGCGCGCTTCGTGCTGATGAACGTCGAAGGCAAGGACGTCGGGCTCGACGAGTCGAAACCTGCGAGTTCGTCCGTGGCCGACCGGTGGATCGTGAGCCGGCTCCAGGCGACCGAATCGTCGGTCAACGAGCATTTGGCAGGTTACCGGTTCGATCTCGCCGCGAAGGCGGTCTACGAGTTCGTATGGGATGAGTACTGCGACTGGTATCTCGAGCTCGCCAAGGTGCAGCTCGCGGAGGGCGACGAAGCGCAGCAGCGGGCCACGCGGCGTACGCTGGTCCGCGTGCTCGAAACCGTCCAGCGTCTCGCCCATCCTTTCATCCCCTTCATCACCGAAGAGCTATGGCAGGTCGTCGCGCCGCTGGCCGGCAAGAAAGGTGTCTCGATCTCGGTGCAGGCGTATCCTCGCGAGCAGCCTGAGATGCGGGATCCCGCGGCGGAAGGCGAAATCGCGGTCCTGAAGCAGTTCGTGAACGCGGTTCGCGAGTTGCGCGGCGATACCGATGTCAAGGCCGGCGAGAAGGTCGGGCTTTTCGTTGCCGGTGCGACGGAAGCAGCGAAACGATACGAGCGATACTTGCGGCCGCTCGCGCGGGTCTCGCAGGTGAGTTACGTGGAACGCTTGCCGAAGAGCGATGCGCCCGTGAAGGTCGTCGAGCATTTCCAGGTCATGCTCGACGTCAGGATCGATCCTGGCGTGCAGCGCGCTCAGCTCGCGAAGGAGGAGGCTCGCGTGCAGGGCGAGATCGCCAAGGCTGAAGCGGAGCTCGCCAACGAGTCGTTTGTCGCGCGCGCCCCGCAGCACGTCGTACAGCAGAGGCGCGAGCGGCTGCTCGGATTCCAATCGACGCTTGCCAAGCTCAGGCAGCAGCTCGAGCGGCTCTCCGCGTAGCCCGTGCCCGGCGTCGGTCCCGACGTGAAGCCGAGTCAGGACTTCTACGCGCTCTCGGGCTCGGGAATGCGCCGCTTCATCAGTAACGCGGGGATCGGCCTGGGCTTTCGGTGATCGTGTCCCAGCGACGGGTTGGCCGTTGACGTCGTGAGCGCGGCGCGCGACTGGGCGCGGGGTGGGTGCGTACGTGGCTGATCCGGGTTGCGGTCGATGGTCTCACCGTGCGTAGCACGTGGCGCGTGCGGCTGGTCCGGATTGCGGTCGATCGTCTCGCGATGCGCAACGCGCGGCGCGTGGGGCTGATCCGGATTACGGTTGCTGCTCTCGCGATGCCCAACGCGCGGCCCGTGTGGCGCAGTGCCTGCCCGAGGCCGCTTGGATGCATGATCCGTGGGCCCATCGTGTCTCGACGGACGCCCGGCCGGCGCGATGTCGGCTTCGGACACCGGTATCTTGCGCTTGAGCAGCCGCTCGATCTCCGCCAGGAGCTTCTCCTCCTCCGGCGCGCAGAACGAGATGGCCTGCCCTTCGGCGCCGGCCCGCCCGGTGCGCCCGATGCGATGGATGTAATCCTCGGGCACGTGCGGAATTTCGTAGTTCACGACCAGTGGCAGATCGTCGATGTCCAACCCACGCGCGGCGACGTCGGTGGCGACCATCACCTGCACCTTGGCCTCTTTGAACGCGTCGAGCGCCTCGAGCCGCGCCGGCTGGCTCTTGTCGCCGTGGATCGCGGTGGTCTTGAGGCCGTCCTTCTCGAGCGCGCGCGCGAGCCGCGAGGCGCCGTGCTTGGTGCGCACGAAGCAAAGCACCTGCCATAGGTTGCGGGAGGTGACGATGTGAGCGAGGAGCGCGCGCTTGTCCTCTGCCCGAACCTTGTAGACCGACTGGCTGACGGTCTCGGCCGCGGTGTTGCGGCGTGCGACCTCGATCAGCTGCGGCTCGTTCAACAACGCGTCGGCGAGCTTCTTGATCTCGTTCGAGAAGGTCGCGGAGAAGAGCAGGTTCTGGCGCTTGGCGGTCGCGGGCAGCAGCGCCATGATGCGCTTGATATCGGGGATGAAGCCCATGTCGAGCATCCGGTCCGCCTCGTCGAGGACGAAGATCTCGACCTGGCCCAGATAGAGCGATTTCTGCTCGATATGGTCGAGCAGCCGTCCCGGTGTCGCGACCAGAATCTCCACGCCGCCGCGCACGATCGGCAACTGCTGCTTGATATCGACGCCGCCGAAGACGACCGTCGAACGCAATCCCGTGTACTTGCCGTAGGTGCGCATCGACTCTTCGACCTGGATGGCGAGCTCGCGCGTCGGGGTGAGGATCAAGGCACGTACGGGATGCCGGGCGGGGGAAGGGCTGGTGTTGGCGCCTGGTAGAAGCTTTTGCAGGATCGGCAAGGCGAAGCCGGCGGTTTTGCCGGTGCCCGTCTGGGCCCCGCCCATGACGTCCTTGCCGGCCATGATCAGGGGAATGGCCTGCGCCTGGATCGGCGTCGGCGTGGTGTATCCGGCTTCGGCGACGGCACGGAGCAACTCCGGCCTGAGCCCAAGCTCGGCAAAGCTCGAGGGACTACCCATCAAAAAGGCTCCTGGACGCGGCCCGCTCGCTTCCGAGCTCCAGTCCAGGCGCGACACTCATGGTGATTGCTTTGACGGGTGGCTTCGTATCTGCCCACCCGGGGGATCGGCGGTGACCGGAACGTCCGCCGAATACTTGAAATGATAGCGATAAATATCGGATTTTGCAAATATTTTTTGGTTTGTAACATGTGAGCTGATAAAATCGATTGATTTCACTCTCGCCAGCGCAATTTCATCGGATATGGCCTCCGCGCGGCCCCTTCGCAACATCGCGATCATCGCCCATGTCGACCATGGCAAGACGACGCTCGTCGACAAGCTGCTGGGTCAGGCCGGGACGTTCGCCGCCCACCAGCACGTCGCGGAGCGGGTCATGGACAGTAACGATCTCGAACGCGAGCGCGGCATTACGATTTTCGCCAAGAATTGCGCGATCGAGTACGCGGGCACCCACATCAACATCGTCGACACGCCGGGCCACGCCGACTTCGGCGGCGAAGTCGAGCGTGTGCTGTCGATGGTCGATGGCGTTCTGCTGCTGGTCGATGCGGTCGAGGGGCCGATGCCCCAGACCCGGTTCGTCACGCGCAAGGCGCTGGCGCTGGGCCTTCTTCCCATCGTCGTGGTGAACAAGGTCGATCGGCCGGGAGCGCGGTCGCAGTGGGTGGTCAACCAGACGTTCGAGCTGTTCGACAAGCTCAATGCGACCGAGAAGCAGCTCGATTTCCCGGTGATCTATGCCTCGGCCCTGCATGGCTACGCGTCGCTCGATCCGAAAGTACGCGGCACGGACATGCGGCCGCTGTTCGAGACCGTGCTGTCCCGGATTCCAGCGCCCGCGGGCGACGCGGAGGGACCGCTTCAGCTGCAGATCGCCGCTCTCGATTATTCGAGCTACGTCGGCCGCCTCGGGATCGGGCGGGTGCGCCGCGGCCGTATCGTCCCCGGCCAGGAAGTGGTTGTCCTGCACGGCTCGGCCGAAGTGGCGCGCGGCAAGGTCGGACAGGTGCTGAGCTTTTCCGGCCTGACCCGTGTTCCGGCCGACAGCGCCGCCGCCGGCGATATCGTGCTCGTGACCGGGATCGACGATCTGCACATCGGCACTACGCTCGCGGCGGTCGAGGCGCCCGAACCCCTGCCGATGATCGCCGTCGACGAGCCGACGCTGTCGATGCAGTTCCAGGTCAACACCTCGCCACTCGCCGGTCGCGACGGCAAGTACGTCACTAGCCGCAACCTGCGCGACCGGCTCTCCCGCGAGCTCCTCACCAACGTCGCGCTGCGCGTGGAGGATACCGCCGATACCGACGTGTTCACCGTCTACGGCCGGGGCGAGCTGCATCTGACCATCCTGCTGGAGAACATGCGCCGGGAGGGCTACGAGCTGGCGGTGTCGCGGCCACGCGTGGTCTATCGCGATCGCGACGGCGAGCGCCTCGAGCCCTTCGAGCAACTCACCGTCGACATCGACGACGCCCACCAGGGCGCGGTCATGGAAGCGCTCGGACCTCGCCGCGGCGAGCTTCAGAACATGGAGTCCGACGCGCGCGGCCGCACGCGTCTCGACTATCGCGTTCCTGCGCGTGGGTTGATCGGATTCCAGAGCGAGTTCATGAATCTCACCCGCGGCACCGGCCTTTTCTCCCATGTGTTCGACGGCTACGCTCCACTGAAGGGCGAGATCCCCGATCGGCGCAACGGCGTGCTCATCTCCGCCGAAGACGGCGAGGCGGTGGCCTACGCATTGTGGAAGCTCCAGGAGCGCGGACGCATGTTCGTCAGTCCGGGCGATCGCGTCTACGAAGGGATGGTCATCGGCATCCACAGTCGCGACAACGATCTCGTGGTGAACCCGATCAAGACCAAGCAGCTCACCAACATCCGCGCCGCCGGCAAGGACGAGGCGATTCTGCTCACTCCGCCGATCCCGCTCACCCTGGAGTACGCGGTGGAGTTCATCGCCGACGACGAGCTGGTCGAGATCACGCCGAAGTCGATCCGGGTCCGCAAGCGCCACCTCGTCGCGCACGAGCGCAAGAAGGCGAGCCGCGAAGCCGCCTGAAGGTTTGCGATAGCCGCGCGCGCGGCACGAGCGATGTCGCGGGTTTCCGATGCCTGAATCTCCAGCGCTGACCACCGAGCTCGCATCGCGCTTCGCGCGGCTCGCCCTCGCCAACATCGCGCGCGAGTATCCCAACAAGCTCGATCACGTGCTTGCCGGGCCGTCGGACGTCGCGAGTCCACGGCAATTGCATCCGGCGTTCTTCGGCAGCTTCGACTGGCATTCGTGCGTGCATGCGCACTGGCTGCTCGTGCGCCTACTCGACGCGCAACCGTCCCTTCCGGAGGGGGCGGCGATCCGTTCCGCGCTGGACGCGGCCTTGAGCGAGAGCAATCTGTCGGCCGAGCTCGCCTATCTGCACCGGCCCGAGAGCGTCGCTTTCGAGCGCTCCTATGGCTGGGCTTGGCTGCTCAAGCTCGCCGCCGAGCTTGCGACCTGGCGCGATCCCGATGCGCGGCGCTGGTCGGCGCGGTTGTCGCCGTTGGCCGGCACGTTTGCCGAGCGCTCTTGCGTCTGGCTCGCCGACGCGACGTATCCGATTCGTCACGGCGTCCACACCAACACGGCGTTCGCGCTCTCTTTCGCGCTCGATTACGCCCGTGCCTGCGACGCGCTCGAGCTGCAGCGAATCGTCGAGGCCAAGGCTCGCGCATGGTATGGGGGCGACGTCGATGCGCCGGCGGCGTGGGAACCGTCGGGCGCGGATTTTCTTTCGCCGGCGCTGATCGAAGCCGACCTGATGCGGCGGCTTCTCGGCATCGGCGAGTTCGCCGCATGGCTCTCGCGCTTCCTGCCCGGTCTCGAGCGACGCGAGCCGGCAACGCTCTTCCGGCCGGTCGTCGTCAGCGATCGAGCCGACCCGTACATCGTGCATCTCGACGGGTTGAATCTGTCGCGCGCGTGGTGCTGGCGCGCCATCGCGACAGGTTTGCCCGCCGGCGATGCTCGGATCGGGCCGGCCGATGCCGCAGCGCAGGCTCATCTCGCTGCGGGGCTTTCGGGTGTGGCGAGCGGCGAGTACGTCGGCGATCACTGGCTCGCGACCTTCGCCTTGCTCGCGCTCAGCTAGCGTCGTTTGCGAGTCCGCGACGCCTTCTGCATCACCGATGCTAAACTTGCGCGCGTGACTTCGCCGCTTTCGCCGCTCGCCGTCACCGCGTTGATCGTCGCCGCAGCGCTCGGCGTTCTCCTTATCATCGTATTGCTGCGCCTGCGGACGTTCGGACAGAGCGCGGGCGAGCGCAACGAGCTCAAGGTCCGGCTCGAAGCGCTCGCGGCGCAGAACGAACGGCTCGAACGCGACCTTCGCGCCGACCTGGCGCAGGCGCGCAGCGAAAACGCGCAAGCGGCGAGCGCCGCCCGAGGCGAGCTCTCCGCCAGTCTCACGCACTTCACCCAGGCGCTGCAGAATCAGCTCGCGACCAACGCCGGCGTGCAGAACGAACGTCTCGCGACCCTCACGCGCAGCAACGAACAGAGTCTGGAAGCGGTGCGGACCAGCGTCGAGCAGCGCCTGGAAGCGCTCCGCACCGACAATGCGCAGAAGCTCGAGCTGATGCGGGCGACAGTGGACGAACGGCTGCAGGCCACGCTCGAGCAGCGGCTCGGCGAATCGTTCAAGCTCGTGTCCGACCGGCTCGATCAGGTGCACAAGGGCCTGGGCGAGATGCACACCCTCGCTGCCGGCGTGGGCGATCTCAAACGGGTTCTGGTCAATGTCAAATCGCGCGGAGGCTGGGGCGAAGTGCAGCTCGGCGCGTTGCTCGACGAAATGCTGGCGCCGGGTCAGTACGCCAGGAACGTCGCCACGCGGCCCGGGGAGGATGCGCGCGTCGAATACGCGATCCGGTTTCCAGGCCGCGGCGAGGACGGCGTGCCGTGCTGGCTGCCGATCGACGCCAAGTTTCCGCTCGAGGACTATCAGCGTCTGCAGGAAGCGATAGAGCGCGCGGACATCGCCGCGGTCGAGTCGAGCCGCAAGTGCCTCGAGGATTTCTTCAAGGCGGAAGCGAAGAAGATCCGCGACAAGTACATCGAGCCGCCGCATACGACCGACTTCGCGATTCTGTTCATCCCCACCGAAGGGCTGTACGCCGAGGCGCTCTCCCGGCCCGGCTTGGCCGACTGCCTGCAGCGCGACTTCCGGGTGATGCTCGCGGGACCGACCAACCTTATGGCGTTTCTCAACAGCCTGCAGCTCGGCTTCCGTACGCTCGCCATCGAGCAGCGGTCGACCGAGGTGTGGCGGGTGCTCGGTGCGGTCAAGACCGAGTTCGGCAAGTTCGGCGAGCTTCTCGCGAAGACCAAGGAGCGCCTCGACCAGGTCGGCAAGACGCTCGATGAAGCCGGACGCAAGAGCACCACGATCGCGAAGAAATTGCGTGACGTCGAAGCGTTGCCGCAATTGGAGGCCGAACGCGTTCTCACCGGCGAGGCGGAAGCCGTCGACGATTCGGAGGTCGAGCCCGACCTTCTGACCCGCCTCGACGCCGACGGCTCGACGAGCCACTGACGGCGACGCGACTCCAATCGCACGCCATGTTCGAAGCGATCCGCAGATGGAGGCGCAGCCGGATCCTCGCGAGCTCGGCGATCCCCGATCCGCTGTGGCGCGAGGCTCTCGAAGACCTGCCGTTCCTCGCGATCTATACCGAAGCCGAGCTCGTGCGGCTCCGCGAGCGCGTTGTGCTCTTCCTTTCGGACAAGAGCATCGTCGGCGCCAAGGGCTTCGAGGTCACGCCGCTCATGCGCGTGATGATCGCGATCCAGGCATGCGTGCTGACGCTCAACCTCGATCCGCGCTTCTACGACGGCTGGGAGAACATCATCGTCTATGCCGACGAGTTCGTGACCGACCTCGAGTACGAAGACGAAGTCGGCGTCGTGCATCGGCGTAACGAGCCTCTCGCCGGTGAGGCGATGCCCGGCGGACCGGTCGTCCTGTCCTGGCCCGACGTCGAAGCGAGCGCCGACTGGTCGGCGTCGGGCATGAATCTGGTGATCCACGAGTTCGCGCACAAGATCGACATGAAGAGCGGCGAGGCCAACGGCTGCCCGCCGCTGCCGGCGGAGATGCCGCCGCGCAAATGGCAGAAGACGATGACCGCGGCCTACGATCATTTCCGGGCACGGGTCGAAGCCGGCGAGGAAACGGCGATCGATCCCTACGCGGCCGACAGCTCGGCGGAGTTCTTTGCGGTGCTCTCGGAAGTCTTTTTTGCCGATCCGACCCTGCTCCAGGGGGAATATCCGAGCGTGTATCAGCTGTTTACCTGGTTCTACCGGCAGGACCCGGCCAGCCGGACGGAGCTGCTGCTCGAGCACTGATCGGAAGATCGGGCCCATGCCGGGGTAGCAAATGTGGAGATGTGCGCTATCCCAGGCCGCCGTCGGCCGGGGGGCCGCAATCCTAGACGCGTTAAAAGGAGAAGGACAACCATGAAAGTTCGCGCCGTTCTGTTTGCCACCGCGCTGCTCTTCGCGGCAAGCGCTTTTGCGTTCCATTGTCCGCAGGACATGAAGAAAATCGACGATGCCATGGCCAAGAACCCCAACCTGACCGCAGCGCAAATGGCCGACGTAAAGAAGTATCGTGCCGAAGGCGAAGCGCTGCACAAGGCCGGCAAGCACCAGGAATCGCTCGACACGCTGGCCAAGGCCGAAAAGATCCTCGGCATCCAGTAAAGAAGCCGCAACAACCGGAAGTGGCGCCGGCGCGGGCAACCGCGCCGGTTTTTTTATGAGGCTAGCGAGCGCTCGAGCCGCGACTCGAGGATCGCGGCCAGGTCGACGGCCGAGGGGAGTGTACCCAGCGGTGTCGCGGTTGCATCGCCGAGGCGAGAAGCGCAGAAAGCGTCGGCGATTTCGCGCGGCGCATGCCGCAGCATGGTCGCAGCAGCCAGCCCGACAGCGATCGACGCGGCGATTCGCCGGCCGTCGCGTTCCTCGCCGGTCTGATCGCGGAGTGCCGTGGCGAGCGCGGCCGTGTGCCGGTCGAGCCGCGCATCGCTACCCCGTGCGAGGTCCAGCTCGGCGAGCAGGCTCTCGATCGCGTCCGGCTCACGACTCGCCGCGCGCAAGACGTCCAGGCACATGACATTGCCCGAACCTTCCCATATCGAATTGAGCGGCGCCTCACGGTAGAAGCGCGGGAGCTCCGAATCCTCCACATAGCCGTTGCCGCCCAGCACTTCCATCGCCTCGGCGACGACCGTCGGCGCGCGCTTGCATACCCAGAACTTGATTGCCGGTGTCGCCAGGCGGGCGAGGGCCTTCTCGCTTTCCGGCGCGCCGGCTTCGAAGGCGCGCGCGAGCCGCAGCGCGAGCGCGGTCGACGCCTCGGCCTCGAGCACGAGATCGGCCAGCACGTTCCTCATCAACGGTTGGTCGACGAGGCGCTTCCCGAACGCGCGGCGGTAGGTGGCATGGTGCAGCGCGCGAGCCGTTGCGCCGCGCACGATTCCGGCGCTTCCGATCGCGCAGTCGAGGCGCGTATGCTGGACCATCTCGATGATCACCGGGACGCCTCGGCCTTCATCGCCGAGAAGCCACGCGTGGGCTCCCTCGAACTCGACCTCGGAGGACGCGTTCGAGCGGTTGCCGAGCTTGTCCTTCAATCGCAGGATGCGAACCGCGTTGCGCGTGCCGTCCGGCAGCATGCGAGGAAGAAGAAAGCACGTGGGGCCGGCCCCGGCCTGCGCGAGGACGAGATGCGCGTCGCACATCGGCGCAGAGAAGAACCATTTGTGACCCGTCAGCCGATAGGTCCCGTCGCCGCTGCGTTCGGCGCGCGTGACGTTGGCGCGCACGTCGGAGCCGCCCTGGCGCTCGGTCATGCCCATGCCGATCAATGCGGAGCGCTTGGCGGCGATGGGCAGCGATCTTGGATCGTAGTCGCGGTGCAGCACGCGCGGCAGCCACAGCTCGCCGAGCGCGGGGGTGGCGTCGGCGTGACGCCGCAACACCGGCACCGCCGCGTAGGTCATCGTCAGCGGACATTGGGTACCGTTCTCCACTTCGGCGTGCAACAGATAGGCGGTCGCGCGGGCGACCTGCGCGCCTGGGCGCGGCTCGATCCAAGGCATGCAGTGCTCGCCGGCGTGCATCGCGACGTCCATGAGCTCGTGCCATGCCGGGTCGAATGCGACCTCGTCGATCCGCTCGCCGAAACGATCGTGGGTCCGAAGCTCCGGTGTGAAGCGGTTGGCGCGCGCCGCGAGCGCCAGCATCGCGGCGCTGCCCATCCGCTCGCCCCACCGGCTCAGATCTTCGTGCGCCCACGCGGCCCCCTCTCGCGCGGCCGCGTCTTGCAGGGCGCGATCGGCGAGGTAGAGGTTGCGATCCTCGAATGGCGGCGGCTGGTTCGCACCCGCGGGCATGGCGAGACTTCCCGTCAGCCCGGCGGGCGCCGCGCCGACTTGGGTCGGAACGCCTTGCAGACGTTTTCGTGGGTCTCCACGTAGGGCCCCTCGATCAGGTCGAGGCAGTACGGCACCGCCGGGAATACGCCGTCGAGGGTTTCCTTGATCGCTTTCGGCTGCCCGGGGAGATTGAGGATCAGCGCGTGACCGCGGATGACGCCGACCTGACGCGAAAGGATGGCGGTCGGCACGTACTTGAGGCTCACCTGCCGCATCTGCTCGCCGAATCCCGGCAGGACCTTGTGCGCGACGGACAAGGTCGCTTCCGGGGTGACGTCGCGGGCAGCGGGGCCCGTTCCTCCGGTCGTCAGCACCAGATCGCAGCCGACCATGTCGACGAGCTCGATCAAGGTGCGTTCGATAAGCGCCTGCTCGTCGGGGATGAGGCGCGTCTCCATTCGCCACGGCGTCTTGAGCGCGGCGTCGAACCATTCCTTCAGGCCCGGTATCCCTTTGTCCTCATAGACGCCCGCGGAGGCACGGTCGCTGACCGAGACCAGTCCAATGAGAAGGGGGCGCGGATCGGTCATCCGGGACTCAAGCGTCGCGACTGAACAGCCGATTCAAGGAACGATAGAGGTCGCGATACGCCCGCGGCGGCCCGCCGTGCGCGCGTTCCGCGTGGGTGTTCGCAATCAGCGCGGCGAGGCGATCGCGGTCGGCGTCCGGCCGCTCGACACAGAGCGAGTCCAGCGCGCCGGCCTCCGCGAGCAGACGCTCGCGCCAGCGCTCGACCGCATGCACGCGGGCCTTTTCCGCATTCGGCGCCCCGGCCCATTGGGCAAGCCGCGCCCGGATCGGCGCAGGATCGACCTCCCGCATCAGTCGGCCGATGAACTGCAACTGCCGGCGACGCGCTTCGTGCCGGGTGATCCGGCGGGCGGCGTCGAGCGCGTCGACAAGCCGCTCGGGCAGATCGAGCTCCGCGAGCCGGGCTGAGCCTACGCCCAGCAGTTCCTGGCCCAGGCTTTGCAGTGCATCCATCTCGGCTTTACGGCGGGTTTTCGAGGGAGCTCCGGCCTCCTGGCCGGTCCGCCGGGGTGTTTCGTCAGGTCGTCGCACGGTGGGCCGTCGGGATGGAACGCCTTTGCTATCATACTAGTAACTTCGGACGGAGCTTGAAGCGGCATCCGTCGCTCTTCGCAGCAGCCCATTCCTGCGACGGCGGGCGCGCGCTCCCGACACTAACCAGAGTCCGCATGACCGATCCTGCTACAGAAGCGCTTGCCCCGCCGTCCACGCGCTTTGCGCTGACCCGCGACGCGCTGGCTTCGGTCGCCGATCAGGTTCTCGAGGCCGCGCGAACGCGCGGTGCCACGTCGGCTGAAACCGAGGTCTCGCAGGCCTTCGGGCTGTCGGTGACGGTGCGCAAGGGCGACACGGAAACGATCGCCTATAACCGCGACAAGGGCATCGGCGTCACGGTGTACGTCGGTGCGCGACGGGGCCACGCCAGCACAGCCGATTTCTCCAAGGCGGCGATCGACGACACGGTCGCCAAGGCGCTGGCGATCGCGCGTTATACGGCCGAGGACGACTGCGCGGGTCTCGCCGACCCGAAGCTCCTCGCGCACGGCTGGCCCGATCTCGATCTATACCATCCGTGGGATCTCCCGGTCGACGCCGCGATCGCGCTCGGAGTCGAATGCGAGGCCGCCGCGCTCGGCGTCGATCGGCGGCTGACCAATTCCGATGGCGCCACCGTTTCGCTGCACGAGGGCCAATTCGTATACGCCAACAGCCACGGGTTCTCCGGCGGTTACGCGACGTCGCGTCACGGCATCTATTGTTCCGTCATCGGCGAAGACGCGGGCGGCATGCAGCGCGAAGACTGGTATACGGCGGCACGATCGGCCGACGATCTGCAACCGGCTGCCGAAGTCGGTCGCATCGCCGGCGAGCGCACCGTCCGGCGGCTCGGCGCGAAGCAGGTGGCGACCGTCGAATGCCCGGTGGTCTTCGAAGCTCCGATCGCGACCGGCCTCATCGGGCACTACGTCAACGCGACCAGCGGAGGCAGCCTGTACCGGAAATCGTCGTTTCTCCTCGACAGTTGCGGCAAGCAGGTGTTTGCGCCGCACGTGACGATTCGTGAGGAGCCGCATCTCGTTCGCGGCCAGGCTTCCGCGCCGTTCGACGACGAGGGTGTGGCGACCCGTCCCCGGGACGTCGTGCGCGACGGCGTGGTGCAGGGCTATTTCCTGGGCAGCTACAGCGCGCGGAAGCTCGGGCTCGCGTCGACCGGGAACGCCGGCGGCAACCACAATCTGGTCGTCAGTCACGGCGAAGAGGACTTGCCGCGGCTCCTGCGCCGCATGCACCGTGGCGTGCTCGTGACGGAGCTTCTCGGCCAGGGCGTGAATCCGGTCACGGGCGACTATTCGCGCGGGGCGGCCGGTTACTGGATCGAGGGCGGCGAGATCGCCTATCCGGTCGAGGAGATCACGATCGCCGGCAACTTGAGCCGGATGTATCGCGACATCGTCGCCATCGGCAGCGACGTGGACGCACGAGGGTCGCGCCACTGCGGCTCCGTGCTCATCGGCGCCATGACCATTGCAGGCAACTAGCCCCCGCGCCGGCCCGATGGTCCCCAAGCGGCCGTTGCGGGAACGACTGCGGACCTGGCAGCGCACGCTGCGTGATCCGCTGCGTGGGGGCAAGTCGGCGACCCGCTGGGTCTCGGTATTGCCGACCGGCGACCCGCTGGACCTTCAGCGCGAGGTGCTCGAGCTCGTCACCTCGTTCCCTGGCGGGCGCAGGCGCATCGGTCCGGGACAGGCCGAAGCGCTGCTGCACATCGATGCCCGCTGCGAGCCGATCGTGGCCCAGCTTACATCTCAATACACGGCCAACTATCAGCGCTCGAGCGGCATCGAGACGCGGCTCTGGCACGGCGTGTTCGATCTCGTCAAGGCGTTCACCGCGGCGTATCAGGCGACGCTCAAGTCGGGCTACGCGGCCGGGGAGCAGAAGCGCTGGAAGACGGTGCTGCCGCGCGTGCTGGTGCGGCTCGCGCACTACAAGGGCATCGACGGCAAGTTCCGCCTCTTCCGCTACGGCCACTGGATTCCGGCGCAATGGCGGGAGCTCCACGAGCTGTATGAATTCGCGCGCATGCGCGGCTGGCAACGCGAGCCCCTCGCGCACGGCGCCGGAGCGTTCAGCCAGCCCGATCGGTCGCTCGAGCAGGAATACATCCGGTCGCTGCTGCTGATGCGACTCGACAGCGGCAACTTCACGCCCGATCAGGTCGAGTGGGTGGCGCGATCGCTCGAGGAATGGACGCAGTCGGTCACGCTGATTCCGCCGCCCGGGACGGGCGCGAACTTCTTCGTCGACCTGTCCGGGACGCAGGGCCTCAGGCGCCAGGATCGTCCCCAGCCGGGCGGGCGACTCATGTTCCTCGACGCGACCCCGGTCTATTCGCGCGTCGTCGACAAGATGCGCTCGCTGCCCGAGCAGGAAACCGACCCGCAGCTTCCCGGTGCGCTGCCGCCGCGGGAGCAGAAGCTTCTGCTGATGCGACTCGCTGCGCTGTACGGACCGGACGCGCTCGCGTTCTCGCCCCGGGCCCCGCGTAAATCGAGCGATTCCGAGGTGCGCGTCGTCGTCGGCCTGCAGGCGCTCACTCGCGCGATCGCGGAGGTCGAGCACCTCGAAGACGAAGCAAGGGCGGCGGGCGCGGCGCATAGCTACGACGAGATTACCCAGCTGGTCAACCCGAGCACGAATCCCGACTCGATCGCACGGCGGGTGCGCGGCTCGCCATGGAAGGTCGCCAACCGCAGCGAGAGCGGCTGCCGGATGATTGCGCCGGCAAGCGACGCGCCCTCGAAGCTCGGAGAGGTGATCGCCATCCGGGATGGCGACCGCTGGGAGCTGGCGGTCGTGCGGCGGATGCAGCGCGAGCAGGCCGAGGAAGTGATCTGCGGCGTCGAGATCATTGCGCGGCGCATCGTGCGCGTGCTCCTGCGCAGCTGGGTTGCTCCGCTCGACGCGCAGCGCGGGGGCATGGATCGACCGTTCTTCGGCGTGTATCTGCCGGCGCACGCGGACAATCGCCAATCTGCGCAGCGCAGCCTCATCGGGCCGGACGACCGCTTCCTGCCGGGCGGCATGGTCGAGCTCGACACGGGCAATGCGCGCTACCTGATCCGCTTTACCCAGACGCTCGAACGGCAGGTCGGCTGGGCGTGGTCGCTGTTCAGCGCGGTGCGGAAGCTCGCCGGGTGATTGCTGCAGGCGTCTCCCGGCTTACGAAGACCGATCAGTGTGGCCGCGGGTCGTCGAGAGGCGAATTGGGTTAGAATCGCCCGCGAACGAAGCGTGAGGACGACGGCGGGCTAAAGACGGTCGCGCCGGCGTGGGTCGAGTGGCGAATCTCGGGTGTATCTGACTTTATTCAATCGGAGGGCCATGCAATGCAACGTCGTTCATTCCTGAAGAAAGCCGGAGCCGGCTTTGCGGTTGGAGCGGTAGCCGCGCCCGCGATCGGCCAGGGCACGCAACCGGAAGTCAAATGGCGTATGGCCGCGAGCTGGCCGAAGAGCCTGGATACCCTCTTCGGCGGCTGCGAGCTCATCTCCAAACGTGTTGCAGCGGCAACGAACGGCAAATTCCAGATCCAGACCTTCGCCGCGGGCGAGATCGTTCCGGGATTGCAGGTGCTCGACGCGGTCCAGAATGCGACCGTGCAGTGCTGCCATACCGCACCGTACTACTTCTTCGGCAAGGATCCGACGTTTGCCTTTGCGTGTGCCATTCCGTTCGGCCTGAATGCGCGCCAGCAGAATTCGTGGATGTACCACGGCGGCGGGCTGGAGCTGCTGCGCGACTTCATGAAGGATTACAACGTCTACAACATCCCGGCGGGAAACACGGGCGCGCAGATGGGCGGATTCTTCCGCAAGGAATTGAGGACCGTGGGCGACATGAAAGGCCTCAAGATGCGCATCGGCGGCTCGGCGGGCGTGGTTCTGCAGAAGCTGGGTCTCGTGCCCCAGCAGCTCGCCGCGGGCGACATCTATCCCGCGCTCGAGAAGGGCACGATCGACGCGGCGGAATGGGTGGGTCCGTACGACGACGAGAAGCTGGGCCTGTACAAGGTCGCCAAGTACTACTATTACCCGGGCTGGTGGGAGGGCGGTCCGGAGCTCGACCTGTTCGTCAATACGAAGGCCTGGTCCGAGCTGCCGAAGGATTACCAGGCGATCCTGGAATCGGCTTGCGCCGAAGCGAATGTCGACATGGTGGCGAAGTACGACGCGCTCAACCCGCCGGCGCTGCGTCGGCTCGTGGCCGCGGGGGTGCAGCTTCGCCCGTTCCCGCGCGAGATCATGCAGGCCTCGTACAAAGCTGCGCAGGAGGTCTACGACGGATTCGCGGCGACCAATCCGAAGTTCAAGAAAATCTACGAGCCGTGGAAGCAATTCCGCGAGGAGGACATCCTCTGGTTTCGCGTTGCCGAGGAGAACTTCGATCAGTTCATGGCGACCGCGAGCCAGCAGGCCGCCCGCCCGAAGAAGGGCTGAAGGCAGGTCATTCCGGCGAACGCCGGGATCCAATTGCTTTTGGCGAAAAATTGCGCCCCGGCCTTCGCCGGGGCGACAAGAATGCCCCGCGCGAGCGGGGCTTTTCATTTCTTGCCGCGCCGCCGGCCGGCTACTTCTTGGCAGGCGGCGCCGCCTGGGGCGCGGGCGCCTTGAACGCGTTCTCGAGCGACTGTGCCTCTTCGTTCTCCTCTTTCTGCTCCTGCTGCTCCGTCGGGGCGGTTCCGGGCGCGGCCTCTGTCGGCAACTCGATCTGGATGGTCGCGGGATTGACCTTGCTCTCCTTGGCCTTGTAGACCATCACTATCTGGGGCAGCGCGATCACCAGCCCGATCATGACGATCTGGATCAGGACGAACGGCACCGCGCCCCAGTAGATCTGTCCGGTGGTTACCCCCGGGGTCAGCTTCCTGGTGAGCTTGTCGACGTAATCCTTGGCGGGCGCGACGCTGCGCAGATAGAACAGCGCGAAGCCGAACGGCGGGTGCATGAACGAGGTCTGCATGTTCACGCCGAGCAGCACGCCGAACCAGATCAGATCGATACCCAGCTTGTCGGCGACCGGACCCACGAGCGGGATGATGATGAACGACAGCTCGAAGAAGTCGAGGAAGAACGCCAGCACGAAGATGACGATGTTGACTACGATCAGGAACCCCAACTGACCGCCAGGGAGGCCGGACAGCAGGTGTTCGACCCATACATGGCCGTTCACTGCGTAGAAAGTCAGGCTGAACACCCGGGCGCCGATCAATATGAACACGACGAACGTGGAGAGCTTCGCCGTGGTGTCCATCGCCTGCCTCAAGAGCCTCCAGGACAGGCGCCTGCGCGCCACGGCCATGATGAGCGCTCCGCTGGCGCCCATCGCGCCGCCTTCGGTCGGCGTCGCGACGCCGAGGAAGATCGTCCCAAGCACGAGGAAGATCAGCGCGAGCGGCGGAATCAGCACGAATGTCACCCGCTCGGCCAGCCGCGACAGCAGCCCGAACTTGAGCAGATGATTGATCACCGCGGCGAAGAACGCCACGCCCGTGCCGAAGCTGGTGGCGACGACGATCGTCTCGTCGGTCGGCGTCGTCGCCGGCAGGTACCATCGGGCGAACGCGAACGCCGCGGCGACCGACACGATGGTGAGCAGCGCGAGCGACCGCGTCCCGGGGCTTCCGCTCGGCTCGCGCAGCGTGCGCGCTTCCAGCGGCAGCGCCGGCGCCCATCGGGCCTTCACGGTGCACACGCCGAACGCGTAGAGCGCGTAAAGCCCGGCCAGCACGATGCCCGGGATGAACGCGCCGGCATACATGTCCCCGACCGACCGACCGAGCTGGTCGGCCATGATGATCAGCACCAGCGACGGCGGGATGATCTGGGCGAGCGTGCCCGAGGCGGCGATCACGCCGGAGGCGAAGCGGCGGTCGTAGCCGTAGCGCAGCATGATCGGCAGCGAGATGAGACCCATCGAGATCACCGACGCGGCGACGACGCCGGTGGTGGCCGCCAGCAGCGCGCCCACGAAAATCACCGCGTAGGCGAGTCCCCCGCGCACCGGCCCGAACACCTGGCCGATCGTATCGAGCAGGTCCTCGGCCATGCCGCTGCGCTCGAGAATGAGCCCCATGAACGTGAAAAAGGGCACGCACAGCAGCGTATCGTTCGACATCACGCCCCACAGACGCTCGGGCAGCGCCTGGATGAGCTCGGGCGGAAGCAACCCCAGCTTGATGCCGACGATGGCGTATCCGACGCCGACGGCGGCGAGCGAGAACGCCACCGGGTAACCCAGCAAGAGGACAATCACCAGCGTCCCGAACATCAGCGGCGCGATGTTCTCGATCAGGAAGGCGGTCATTTGCGCTCGCCCTTCGCCTGATCCATGAATCCTTCCGCCACGTCGTGCTCGCCCCGCGAATGGAGGATTTCCTCGGCGAGCTCCTCCTCGGCCGTCTTTTCGACGTGCTTTTCCGAAGGGTCGGGGATGAGGCCGCGCAGGAAGGCGAAGCGCTTGATCAGCTCGGAGACGCCCTGCACGATCAGCAGGGCGAAGCCAATCGGGACGAGGAGCCGCGCCGGCCAGATGATCAGGCCGCCGGCGTTGGTCGAGACTTCGTGCCGCTCATAGGCATCCATGAACACCGGCCACGAAAGCCACATGATCAGGATAGCCATCGGAAACAGGAAAAACACCGTGCCGACGATGTCGATCCAGGTTTGGGTGCGCTTCGACAGGCGGTGGGCGACCACGTCGATGCGCACGTGCTCGTTGCGCATCAGGGTGTATCCGGCCAGAAAAAGAAAGATCGCCGAGAACAGGTACCACTGGATCTCGAGCAGCGAGTTCGAGCTGTAGTTGAACGCCTTCCTGACCACCGCGTTGGCCGCGCTGATGAGGACGGTCGCCAGCACCAGCCAATAGAAGGCATGGCCGATCCGCTCGCTCAGCCGGTCGATCATCCTGGACACCGAAAGCAGGAACGACACGGGACCCCCCGAGGCGGTGATACGCGAATGGCGGCGATTATATGCGCATCCCCGCACTGCCATCCGGGCAACGCCCGCCCGCCGCAGAATGCTAGAATCTTCGACTTTCCCCGACGGTCCCGTGCCATGCCGCACCGCGAAGTGACGCTCGCCCAGGCCGACCCCGATATCTGGCGCGCCATCTGCGACGAAAATGCTCGCCAGGAGGCGCACATCGAGTTGATCGCCTCCGAGAACTATGTCAGCCGCGCCGTGCTTGCCGCGCAAGGCTCGCAGCTCACCAACAAGTACGCCGAGGGCTATCCCGGCAAGCGCTATTACGGCGGATGCGAGTACGTCGACGTCGCCGAGCGGCTGGCGATCGAGCGGGCGAAGAAGCTCTTCGACGCCGAGTTCGCCAACGTTCAGCCCCATTCGGGCGCCCAGGCCAACCAGGCGGTCTTCTTCGCCGCGCTCAAGCCCGGCGACACTTTTCTCGGCATGGCGCTGCCGCATGGCGGGCATCTCACGCACGGCTCTCCGGTGAACCTGTCCGGTAAGTGGTTCAACGTCGTCGCCTACGGTCTCGACGCCGAGACGGAACTCATCGACTACGATGCCGCCGAGCGGCTGGCGCACGAGCACAAGCCGAAGATGATCGTCGCCGGAGCCTCCGCCTATTCTCGGATCATCGATTGGGCGCGTTTTCGCGCCATAGCCGATGCGGTGGGGGCGTACCTGATGGCCGACATGGCGCACTACGCCGGTCTTATCGCCGCGGGACTCTATCCCAGCCCGGTCGGGGTTGCCCATTTCGTCACGAGCACCACCCACAAGACGCTGCGCGGTCCGCGCGGAGGATTCATCCTCGCCGGAGCAGAACACGAGAAGCTCATCAACTCCGCGGTGTTCCCCGGATTGCAGGGCGGGCCGTTGATGCACGTGATCGCCGCCAAGGCCGTCGCCTTCAAGGAAGCGCTCACGCACGAATTCAGGGTCTATCAGCAGCGCGTGCTCGAGAACGCGCACGTGCTCGCGACGGTGTTGCGCGAGCGAGGGCTTCGCATCGTTTCCGGCGGCACGGACTCGCATCTGTTCCTCGTCGACCTGCGCGCGAAGAAGATCACCGGCAAGGACGCGGAAAGCGCGCTGGGCCGCGCGCACATCACGGTCAACAAGAACGCGATTCCCAACGATCCGGAGAAGCCGTTCGTGACCAGCGGGATCCGGATTGGCAGCCCGGCGATCACCACCCGGGGCTTCAGCGAGATCGAATGCGAGAATCTCGCGCATCTCATGGCGGACGTGCTCGAGTCGCCGCACGACGAGCGCACGCTCAAACGTGTCGCCGGACAAGTCGAGACGCTGACCGCCAAGTTCCCGGCGTACGGCCCGGTGGATGCGAAGAAGTAGGATCTCTGCCGCGAAGTCATGAAGTGTCCCTTCTGCGGCAGTCCCGACACGCAGGTTGTCGACTCGCGGGTGTCCGAACCCGGTGACTCGATCCGCCGGCGGCGGCGTTGCGTGGCATGCCAGAAGCGCTTCACGACCTACGAGAACGCGGAACTGCGCCTCCCGCAGGTGGTGAAGCAGAATGGAACCCGCGCCGATTTCGACGTCGGGCGCATCCGCAACGGCTTTCAGCGCGCGCTCCACAAGCGTCCCGTGCCGACCGAGTACGTCGACCAGGCCGTGGAACGGATCGTCCAGCAGGTCCTGGGTCTCGGCGAGCGCGAGATTCCGTCGCGGCAGATCGGGGAGATGGTCATGCGCGAGCTCTACAAGCTCGACAAGGTCGGTTATATCCGCTTCGCCTCGGTGTACCGGAGCTTTCAGGACGCAGCGGACTTCCGGGATGCATTGAGGGAGGTCGAGCCTGCCACGCAGCGGCGGAAGACGCGGTGATTACCGAGATCCGCCGACGGCGGACAATAGCTCCGTCATTCCCGCGCAAGCGGGAATCCAGCGTCTTGCGACGAGCGACACTGGGTCCCCGTGTTCGCGGTGACGACGGGTCTGCATAGGGCTTGTTGGGCGCTGCGGAGCCGCACTACGCATGAGCGCCTTCGACGATCGCGAACGCGGGCACATGCGCCGCGCGCTCGAGCTCGCGGAGCGTGGACTGTTCACGACGACTCCCAATCCTCGCGTGGGTTGCGTGATCGTGCGCGACGGCCGTGCGATCGGCGAAGGATGGCACGAGCGCGCCGGCGAGGCCCACGCCGAGATTCGCGCGCTCGAGGATGTCCGTGCCCGCGGCGAGTCGGCGCGCGGAGCCACGCTCTTCGTCACGCTGGAGCCGTGCAATCATTTCGGGCGCACGCCGCCGTGCACCGAGGCGCTGATTGCGGCGGGCATCGAGCGGGTGGTGGTCGCCCTGCGCGATCCGAATTCACTCGCCGCCGGAGGCGCGGAACGATTGAGTGCCGCAGGCATCGTCGTCGACTCCGGTCTTCTCGAAGACGAAGCGCACGAGCTCAACGTCGGCTGGATCAAGCGCGTGCGCGAAGGTCGTCCCTGGGTCCGGGTCAAGATCGCAGCCAGCCTCGACGGACGAACCGCGCTCGACGACGGCTCCAGCCGGTGGATCACGGGCGCCGAGGCCCGCGCCGACGGGCATCGCTGGCGCGCGCGGGCGTGCGCGATTCTCACCGGCATCGGCACCGTGCTGCAGGACGACCCTGAGCTGACGGTCCGGGCGGTCGAGACGCCGCGGCAGCCGCTGAAGGTCGTGGTCGACCGCCACGGCGAGCTGCCGGCGAAAGCGCGGCTCCTGGAACGGGGCAGCGTGCTCGTGGTTTCCGCCGAGGCGCCCAGGAACGCGTGGCCGGCGAATGTCGAGAGCGTACGGCTGCCGGGACCGGACGGGCGGGTCGATCTGCAGGCAATGCTCCAACTTCTCGCCGAGCGCGAGCTGAACGAGATCCACGTCGAAGCCGGTGCCAAGCTCAACGGCGCGCTCCTCGCCGCCGGCCTGGTCGACGAGCTCTTGCTCTATATCGCGCCGTGCATTCTCGGCGATCCGGCGCGCGGAATGTTCGCGCTGCCGTCCCCGCTCGGGCAGCTCGCCGCACGCGTGCCGCTGTCCGTTCGCGGCCACAAGCGCATCGGCGAGGACTGGCGCATCGTGGCGCGCGTCGGAGCGCCGTCCTGATGTTCTCCGGAATCGTTCAGTCCGTCGGCCGCGTGTTGAGCGTGACGCCGCGTGGCGACGGCGTTCGCATCGCGGTGGACGCCGGCATCCTGGACATCGCCGATGTTCGCGAAGGCGACAGCATCGCCGTTGCGGGCTGTTGCCTGACCGTCGTGGGAATCTCCGCCCGGACGCTCTCGTTCGATCTGTCGGCGGAAACGCTTGCCTGCACCTCGGGTCTCGATGCTCCGGGCGAGGTCAACCTGGAGAAAGCGCTGCGCTTGGCGGATCGGCTCGGCGGGCATCTCGTCAGTGGGCACGTCGACGGCGTAGGGACGGTTTTGCGGGTGGAACCGGTTGGCGGCGAGGAGGGGAGTCGGATCGTCGAGATCGATGCGCCTTCTGCGCTCGCGCGCTTCATCGCCGGCAAAGGCTCGATCGCGGTCGACGGCGTAAGCCTGACGGTGAACGACGTGGCGGGATCGCGATTCGCGGTGAATCTCATCCCGCACACGCTCGCGGTGACGACGCTCGGCCGCCTGCAGCGCGGAGCGCGGGTCAATCTCGAGGTCGATCTGGTTGCGCGATACCTGGAACGGATGGCGACCTATCGTCGGGGAGAGTAATCGCGGGTCGTCGCGACCGATGCGGGCGGACGTTCGCGCGATCGTCGACCCGGGCAGGGGGAACGGTCCGCGTTCCGGCTTACCGCCCTGCAACCTCGATGGTGTCGTATTGCTTTACGCGATAGATCGCGATCGAGACGAGCCAGGTCGCGGCGAAGAGGCCGATGATGAAGTAGCCAAGATGACCGAAATTCTCGTTTAGCGCGCCGACGATGCTCCAGAACGGCCCCACGAGACTCAGTTCGCCCGCCACGAGGCCGAGGGTCTGGATCGTCCCGACGACGACCGCGACCAGCACCGAGATGAAGGTGATCGTCAGGTTGTAGTAGAGCTTGCGCACCGGCTTGGCGAAGGCCCAATCGTAGGCGCGCAGCATCAGCACGCCGTCGGTGGTATCGACCAGCGACATTCCGGCCGTGAACAGCGCCGGGAACACCATGATCGACCAGACGGGCAGCCCTTTCGATGCCTCCGCCGCCGAGACCCCGAGAAGGCCGATCTCGGTCGCCGTGTCGAAGCCGAGTCCGAACAGGAAGCCCAGCGGATACATGTGCCAGCTCTTCGCGACCAGGCCGAACACGGGCCTGAAGAGCCGGCCGAGCACGCCTTTGTGGGAAAGAAGCTGGTTGAGATCCTCCTCCGCGCATTCTCCACCCCGGCGAACGCGCCGGAATGCGCGGTAGACGGAGCGCAGGATCACGATGTTCGCCGCGGCGACGACGAACAGGAACAGTGCCGACACGCTCGTGCCGATGAGCCCGCCCACTACCTTGAACGACTCGAAGCGGCTCTGCATCGCGGCGGTCGCGACCGCGATGGCCACGGTCGCGAGACCAACGACGGTGGAGTGGCCGAGCGAAAAGAAGAACCCCACGGCGACGGGTTGCCCGCCCTCTTGCATCAGCTTCCGGGTCACGTTGTCGATGGCCGCGATGTGATCGGCGTCTACGGCATGACGTAACCCGAAGGTGTAGGCAAGAAAGGCGGTGCCGAGCAGCACCGGGAAGTCGCGGAAAGCGACCAACGCCCATCCCCAGGCCGCTGCGTTGGCGCCGATCAGCAGCGCGTAGGTGACCAGCAGCTTGGTTTTCAATGGCGAGTCCAGTCGACGTCTGGCCCGCACAGATTCTTCCGAACTGGCGTCATCTCTCGAGAGTGTTACACCGTGAGTTACACGAGCGGCGTCGTCGTTGGATGCTAGCGTGCGGGCTGCGACGATATCTTGACGCATGTCAAGCAGCGAAGCGTCCTACCGGTTCTAAATGGCGCACTGGAGACATCGTAAGCGAGCGCCCTGTCAATCGCGAGCGAATCGCGAGCGCCACGCCCTGGCGGAGGATCGGACCATGACCGAAACGTACTACGGGCTCATGCGGCAGCAGGGCATTTCCCGCCGCAGCTTCATCAAGTTCTGCAGCTTGACCGCCGCATCGCTGGGACTCGGCGACGCGGGGGCGCAGCAGATCGCGAAGGCGATGGAAACCAAGCCGCGCACGCCGGTTGTCTGGCTGCACGGGCTGGAGTGCACGTGCTGCAGCGAATCGTTCATCCGCTCGGCGCATCCGCTCGCCAAGGACGTCGTGCTGTCGATGCTCTCGCTCGACTACGACGACACGCTGATGGCCGCCGCGGGTTACCAGGCCGAGCAGCAGCTCGAGGACACGATCCGGAAGCACAAGGGCAACTACATTCTCGCCTGCGAAGGCAACCCGCCGCTCGCCGACGACGGCGTGTACTGCATTCCCGGCGGCAAGCCGTACGTGGAAAAGCTCCGCCGTGTCGCCGCCGACTGCAAGGCGATCGTGTCGTGGGGCTCGTGCGCGTCGTGGGGCTGCGTCCAGGCGGCGAAGCCGAATCCGACGCGCGCCACGCCGATCCACAAGGTGATCACCGACAAACCGATCGTGAAGGTTCCCGGGTGCCCGCCGATCCCCGAAGTGATGACCGGCGTCGTGACCTACATCCTCACCTTCGACCGGCTCCCCGAGCTCGACGCGCAGGGGCGTCCGAAGATGTTCTACAGCCAGCGCGTGCACGACAAGTGCTATCGCCGGCCGCACTTCGACGCGGGCCAGTTCGCCGAGCGCTTCGACGACGCGGGCGCGCGCATGGGCTACTGCCTGTACAAGGTCGGCTGCAAGGGCCCGGTCACCTACAACGCGTGCTCGGCGACGCGCTGGAACGAGGGACTGTCGTTCCCCATCCAGTCCGGGCACGGCTGCATCGGCTGCTCGGAAGACGATTTCTGGGACAAGGGCTCGTTCTACGATCATCTCACGACCATCCGGCCGCCCGGACTCTCGGGTATCGAAGGGACCGCCGACCAGATCGGTCTCGGAGCGGTGGCGATCGCCGGCGCGGCCGTCGCAGCACACGCCGCGGTCAGTGCGATCAAGCAGGCGCGAAGCAAGAGCCGCAACGACAAGGTGAGCGAGGTGGAGGAGTAATCATGGCTGCCTATCAGACACAGGGCTTCACGCTCGACAACAGCGGCAAGCGCATCGTCGTCGACCCCATCACGCGCATCGAAGGGCATCTGCGAATCGAGGTCAACGTCGACAAGAACAACGTGATCCGCAATGCGGTGTCCACCGGCACGATGTGGCGCGGCCTGGAGGTGATCCTCAAGGGACGCGACCCGCGCGACGCCTGGGCGTTCACGGAGCGCATCTGCGGCGTATGCACCGGCGTGCACGCGCTCGCCTCGGTGCGCGCGGTCGAGGATGCGATCGGAATCAAGATTCCGAAGAACGCGAACATCATCCGCAACCTGATGCACTCGACGCTGTACGCGCAGGACCACCTGGTGCACTTCTATCACCTCCATGCGCTCGACTGGGTCGACATCGTTTCAGCGCTCAAAGCCGATCCGAAGAAGACTTCCGAGATCCAGCAGAGCATCTCGAATCATCCGAACTCGTCTCCGGGCTATTTCCGGGACGTGCAGAACCGGCTCAAGAAATTCGTCGAAAGCGGCCAGCTGGGGATCTTCGCCAACGCCTACTGGGGCCATCCGGCGTACAAGCTGCCGCCGGAAGTGAATCTGCTCGCCACGACGCACTATCTGGAGGCTCTCGATTTCCAGAAGGACATCGTCAAGATCCAGACGATCTTCGGCGGCAAGAATCCGCATCCCAACTGGCTGGTGGGCGGCGTGCCGAGCCCCCTCAACGTCGACGGCACGGGCGCCGTCGGCGCCAACAACATGGTGCTGCTCAACATGGTCGGCGACATCTGCAACCGGACCGCCGATTTCATCGATCAGGTCTATATTCCGGACCTCCTGGCGATCGCCGGGTTCTACAAGGATTGGGCGAAATGGGGTGGCGGGTTGTCGAGCAAGAACGTGCTCGCGTACGGCGAATTCCCCGAGATCGCGAACGATTACTCGAACGCGAGCCTCGCGCTTCCCTCCGGCGTGATCATCGACGGCGACCTCACCAAGGTGCAGGAGGTCGACCTCAAAGCGCCGGATCAGATCCAGGAATGGGTGACGCACTCCTGGTACAAGTACGCCGATGAATCCAAGGGCCTGCACCCGTTCGACGGCGTGACCGAGCCCAACTTCGTGCTCGGCGCCAACCTCAAGGGCACGCGCACGGACATCAAGGAGATGGACGAGGCCGCCAAGTACTCGTGGGTCAAATCGCCGCGCTGGAAGGGCCACGCGGTCGAAGTGGGTCCGCTGGCGCGGTATCTCGTCGCCTATGCGCGCGGCCGCAAGGACATCAAGGAGCAGGTCGACGGCGCGCTCAAGGCGCTGGACGTTCCTATCACGGCGCTGTTCTCGACACTCGGTCGCACGGCGGCGCGCGGGCTCGAGGCGCAGTGGGCCGCGCACAAGATGAAGCAGTATTACGCGGATCTGATCGCCAACATCAAGGCAGGCGATCTCGCCACCGCCAACACCGATAAATGGGAGCCGTCGAGCTGGCCGGCCGAGTGCAAGGGCGCGGGACCCTGCGAAGCGCCGCGCGGGGCGCTGGGACACTGGATCAAGATCAAGAATACCCGCATCGACCTCTACCAGGCGGTCGTACCGACGACGTGGAACGCCGGTCCGCGCGACGCGAAAGGGCAGATCGGCCCCTACGAGGCGGCGCTGCTCGACACACCGATGGCGAAGCCCGAGCAGCCGGTCGAAATCCTGCGCACCATTCACAGTTTCGACCCGTGCCTTGCCTGCGCCTCGCACGTGATCTCACCCGAGGGCAAGGAGCTCGTCGCCGTGAAGGTGTGCTAGATCGGGAGAATGCGATGCGTGTCGAAAAGGTTTCGGGGCGGGTCTTAAGCGGACCGCTCGAGCCCGTCTACGTGTACGAGGCGCCGGTCCGCATCTGGCACTGGGTGATGACGCTGTGCATGATCGTATTGGCGGCCACGGGATATCTCATCGGCAGCCCGCCGCCGGCGATCGGCGGCGAAGCCGTGCACAGCTATTTCTTCGCCTGGATCCGCACCATCCATTTCATCGCGGCGTGGATCTTCGCGGTGTCCTTCGCGGTGCGCGTGTATTGGGCGATCGTCGGCAACCATCACGCGCGCTCCATCTTCCTGCCTCCGCTCCTGAGCGGCGCCTGGTGGCGCGGGCTCTTCAGCCAGCTCGGCTACTACCTGTTCCTCAAGCGCGAGGCCGACCTGTGGGTGGGCCATAACCCGCTCGCGCAGGTGGCGATGTTCCTCATGTACACGCTGGGAGCGCTGTTCATGATCCTCACCGGCTTCGCGCTCTATTCCGAGCAGTGGGGCTGGGGCTCCGTGCCGATGACCCTCTTCGGCTGGGTGTTCGTCGTGTTCGGAGACCCGCAGACCGTGCGTACGCTGCACCACCTCGGCATGTGGTACCTGCTGCTGTTCGCGCTCATCCACGTCTACATGGTGTTCCGCGAGGACATCATGAGCGGCGAGAGCGTCATCGGGACGATGATCAACGGCATCCGGATGTTCAAGCGAGAACCCGGGGCCTGAAGTTGCCGGAATGCTCTATCGCATGACGCCGGTGGCGCCGAGGGGACAGCGACGCGGCAAGGTCCCGCCGGGCCTCGCCTTGCCCGCACGGACGCCCCCGCACCCGGGCCAGTTCCTGGAGACGCGGTTCATGAAGCCGCTCGCGATCAGCCAGACGGAGCTGGCTGAAGCGCTCGGCGTGTCGAGGCGCAGAGTGAACGAGCTCATTCGCGGGCGGCGTGCGATCACCCCCGATACCGCGCTGCGCCTCGCGATGTACTTCGGCAACGACGCGACCTTCTGGATGCACCTCCAGGTCGCGTGGGACATGCACGCCGCGTCGCGGCGCGCGCGCGCGTCGAAGCACCTGTAGCCGGCTCCCTGCACGATTCGGTCACGGCGCGCGAAGCGCGCGCCGCGAGCACGACCTTTGATTTGGCGCAACTCTGCCCCTCGCCGCACGCGTAGTCTTCCGTTGTAACAAGCGACGTAACAAAGAGACCGATGGGCGAGCGGGCGGAAGTTCTGGCGCTGGGAATAGGCAACGTGCTGTGGGCCGACGAAGGCTTCGGCGTTCGAGCCATCGAGGCCCTGCACGGCGCGTACGCGTTTCCGCCGGCCGTGAGTCTCGTGGATGGGGGCACGCAGGGACTGTACCTGTTCGATCTCGTCGCCTCGGCGCGCCGCGTCCTGGTGTTCGATGCGATCGACTTCGGCCTTGCTCCCGGCGCGCTGCGCGTGGTCCGCGATGGCGAGGTTCCCGCCTGGGGTGCGGTCAAGATGAGCCCGCACCAGACCGGATTCAACGACGTGCTGGCGCTCGCCGCACTTCGCGGCGATTCGCCGGAAAAGATCACGCTCGTCGGCGTGCAGCCCCAGGAGCTTGCCGACCTCGGCGGCAGCCTGACCGACCCGGTAAGAGCCCGACTCGCGGAGGCCGTGGAGATCGCCGCGCGGGAGCTCGCGGCGTGGGGGTTTCCGGGGGTGGCGCGCGCAGCAGGGACGAGCTTCACGCCGCTCAATGCCGCCGCGCTCGCGCTCGATCGCTACGAGCGCGACCGGCCATCCGCTGAAGAGGCCTGCCGCGTCGGCGACCCGCGCGTTCTCGCCCGCGGCGCGTCATCGTCGAACGATTGACGCCATGTGCATCGGCACTCCCATGCAAATCCTCGGCAGCGGCGAACGCGGGCTCCTGTGTGAAGGCCGCGGAGCGCGCGAGGACCTCGATGGAGCGCTGATCGGCCCGCAACCGACCGGTACGTGGGTTCTCGCCTTCCGCGGTTGCGCCGTACGCGTGCTCACGGCGGAGGAGGCCGGGCGCATCGGTGCCGCGCTCGACGCGCTCGAAGCAATCCTGGCCGGCGAATCCAACGTCGATGCTTTCTTCGCCGATCTGATCGAGCGCGAAGCCCCTGCGCTCCAGCCCAATGTCCGGGACACCGCACCATGACGATCGCTGCCGATGCTGCCATTCATCCGTTGATCGCCCAGTTGAGCGAGAAACACGGCTTCAGCGCTCTGGAAGCCGCCGACATCGATGCCTTCGCCGGCAAGCCGGGGCACGCGATGCTCGTGCTGACCGAAGATCCGCTGCGGGTGCGCGAAACGCTCGACCTCGCCGTGATCGCGCCCGAGCTCGTTCGTGCCTTTCCCGGCTGCTTCCGGACGGGCGTCCTCCTGCCGGCCGCCGCGCGAGCGCTGCAGGCGCGCTATGGCGTACGCCGCTGGCCCGCGCTGGTCGTCCTGCGCGACGGCCACTACCTCGGCGCGGTCGAGGGACTTCGCAACTGGGACGAATACGTCAAGGAGGTCGCGCGACTGCTCGACTCCGAGCCCTCGCGGCCGCCGACGATCGGCATCCCCGTCAAAGCGGGAGGTGCCGCCGACGCCGGGTGTGGCGGGTGAACCATCCAACGAGGAAGAATCCATGAAAACGCTGTCGATACCCGTGCGCGCCATCGGCCCCGCCTCGCAGCCGGATGAGGAGCCGCTGCAGTACCTCGACATGTCGCGCGATGTCGAGACATTCCGGATGCCGTCGCTGCCGCAACGCGCCGATGCGGAAGACGTGTCCGAAGCCCGCGCGGTGCTCGCCGAGTTCGCCGATGCCCTCGGGCCCTGGGATCCCGCATCGAGCCGGACCGGGCCTCGTCTGGACGTGAGCGGCGTGTCTCCCGGAGCGCTTGCGATCGTCAACGAGATGCTCGGCGAAGGCGAGGTCAGCATCCAGATCGCCGGTGCCGGAGGCGTCCGTATCCAGGAAAGCGTGTTCACGGGCATCTGGCGCGTATGCGAATTCGACGAAGCCGGGAGCCTCGTCGGCGATCGGATCGAGGCAGCGACGCTGCCGGAAGTCGTGATGCGCGCCGCGACGGCGGCGAGTGCACTGCAGGCCGTACCGGTCGCTGTGCCCGAAGGGGCGATGAACTCGCCTGCGCTGCTTCACGAAATCGCGAGTGCGATGAAGCAGTGCAGACCCGACACACCGGCGCGCGTGGTGAACCTCACGCTCTTTCCCCTGACGGCCGAGGATCACCGCGTGCTCGAGGTTGCGCTGCCGGTCGGGCCGGTCGCGATGATCTCGCGCGGTTTCGGAAACTGCCGCATCACGTCGACCTTGGCCCGCAACGTCTGGCGCGTGCAGTACTTCAACAGCATGAACACCCTGATCCTCAACACGCTGGAGATCGTCACCGCGCCTGAAGTGGCGCTGGCCGCGGTCGAGGATCTGCAGGACAGCCGCGAGCGACTCGACGATCTCGTCGCCTGGATGAGCGAGGATCTCGCCGCCTGATCCGCGCGGAGAGATACGGATGAAGACCTTCGAAGGCTCCTATCTGGGCGATCGATCCAAGATCGCACCCACCACGCGGCTCGAGTGCAAGGTCTGCTGGTACGTCTACGATCCGGCGCAGGGCGATCCCTGCTGGCAGATCCCGCCCGACACGCCGTTCTCGGAATTGCCCGAGCATTGGACGTGCCCGAACTGCGCCTGTCTGCAGGACCAGTTCATGGTGCTTGCCGATGACTGAGCCGGCGCTGCCCGATCCGTCGGCGCGGCTCGAGGCTGCGTTTCGCCACATCGAAGCGCGGATGCATGGGCTCGCGTTCGTCAATCCGGCCATCCGCGTGGAGGCGGTAGCCTTCGCGCCGTGGAAGAGCTATTGGCTCGGCGTCATGGTGACGCCCTGGTCGATGAACCTTCTTCTCCTTCCGCGCGAGCCGGGCGCCTGGCGACCGCTGGCTCCGGGCGAAAAGCGTCGTTATGCCTTCCCCGCGGGCAGCTACGATTTCATCAGCGCGCGGGACCCCGCGCTCGGCGACTATCTCGCGTGCTCGTTGTTCTCGCCGGTGCTCGAGTTCGCCGACCACGACACGGCGCGGCAGACGGCCGTGCTGGCACGGGCGGCGCTCTTCGATGCCGCCCATGCCGAAGCGCCTGAGCGATTACGGGAGGCCGTCACGGCCGAGCCCGGTCCCTTGGCGGAGATCGCGGCCAGCCTCGACGCGCCCTTGTCACGGCGCGATCTGCTCCGCGGCCGGTTCGGCAGCGAACGATGACGCGCGAAGGCGAGCTTGTCGTGCGTCTCCCGTGGGACGGCGAGCGCGTGCATGGGCCGACGGTGAGCTCGTCGCGGCCGTTCGTCGCAGAGCAGCTCTTCGCAGGCAAATCGCCCGGGCAGGTCGTCGCCATGGTGCCGATGCTCTACAGCGTCTGCGGCGGAGCGCAGCGCGCCGCCGCGTCCGCGGCGCTCGCGGCCGCGGGTGCGCAGGACATCGCGTCCGGACCGGCCGACGGCTCCGGCGTCGTGCTCGAGACCGTCCAGGAATATTTCTGGCGTCTGCTGATCGACTGGCCCCAGGCGATGGGGCGGCAGCCGCTCGCCACGCCGGTCGCAGCGGCGCGACACAGAATCGCGGCGGCGGGGCGCGATCGCGACGGCGCACCGGCATGGCGCGACCCGGCTCGATTGCGCGAACTCGGCGCGGCGCTCGGCGCCATCGCGGCGAGGAGCGTCTATGGCATGACGCCGGCTGCCTGGCTCGCGATCGACGACGTCGCTGCGCTGCGCCGCTGGGTCGAGGACGAACGCACACTGCCCGCCATGCTCCTGGGCGAGTTGCTCGTGGAGGTTCCGGACCTCGGACGCAGCGAGGTCGGTCTGATGCCGAACGCATCGGACGCACTGCTGCGTGCCGTCGTTCCCGCGATGCTGCGCGAGCCCGGATTCGCCCATGCTCCGACCTGGGACGGGTCGCCCGTGGAAACTGGGGCGCTGGCTCGCATGTGCGGAAAACCGATGGTGTCGGCGATCGACGCGCGCCACGGCCACGCGGTCGTCACACGCATGCTCGCGCGGCTCGTCGAGCTCGCCACGCTGCTGGAAGAGATCTCGACGGATCGGGGCGGCGGCGACATTTTGCCGATCCAGGCATTCGCGCTGGCCGCGAACGAAGGGCTTGCCGCGGCGCAGACGGCGCGCGGCTTGCTTCTGCATCGGGTGCGTCTCGCCGGACCGACGGTCGCCAGCTACCAGATCGTCGCGCCGACCGAATGGAACTTCCATCCCGCGGGCCCGCTGGTGAGCGGCCTGAGCGGTCTGTCGGCGAACGACGAGGCCGAGCTCTCGCGCGGCGCGCGGCTCGCCGTGCAGGCGCTCGATCCCTGCGTCGGGTGCCGGATCGAGATCGGCCATGCATGAGATGACGCTGGCCGAAAGCATGCTCGAAATCGTCGAGTCGACGGCGCGGGAGAGCGGCGCGGAGCGCGTGCTCGTCGTGCGACTCGAGATCGGCGCGCTGGCGCAGGTCGAGCCCGAGGCGCTGCGCTTCTGTTTCGACGCAGTCGCGCGTGGCAGTCTCGCCGAGCGCGCGCGGCTGGATATCGAGACGATGCCCGGCGCGGCATGGTGCATGCCGTGCGGCGAGACCGTCCCGCTCGCTGCGCTGGGCACGCCGTGTCCGCACTGCGGCAGCTACCAGCTCGCGGTGTCGCGAGGCGACGCCATGCGGGTGATGGATATCGAGGTCGCCTGATCGCGACGGGAATCGCACGGCCGACCGTAGGAGAGGAGAAGAGCGATGTGTACGACATGTGGCTGCGGCAGCAGCGAAGTGCGAATCGAAGGCAAGACCGTGAACGCGGGAGCCGAGCCATCCGACGTGCCGCATGAGCACGGCGCGGCCCACGCGGAAATTCATTTCCGGGAGCATCGCGCCGGCGGGCATTGGCATCGTCACGCCGACGGAACCTGGCACAGCCATGTGCACGGGGGCGGCAGCGCGCACGACGCACCGCCTCCGCGCGAGGGCGCGCTCCTTGCCACGCACGCCCACGGCGTCCCGGGCGCGCGCAGGATCCAGATCGAGGAGGACATTCTCGCCAAGAACGACGCACGCGCCTCGGAGAACCGGCGCTTCCTCTCCGACCACGGCGTGTTCGCGCTCAACCTCGTCTCCAGTCCGGGATCGGGCAAGACGACGCTCCTCGTGAAGACGATCGAGGCTTGGGCCGGACGCACTCCGATCGCGGTGATCGAGGGCGACCAGCGGACTTCGCGCGATGCCGACCGCATCCGGGCAACGGGCGTCCCTGCCGTGCAGATCAATACCGCCAAGGGCTGCCACCTCGACGCGCAGATGGTCGCGCATGCGCTCACGCACTTCGAGCTGGCCGACGACAGCGTGCTGTTCGTCGAGAACGTCGGGAACCTCGTCTGCCCGGCCGCGTTCGATCTCGGCGAGGCGCACAAGGTCGTCATACTTTCGGTGACCGAAGGCGAGGACAAGCCGCTCAAGTATCCCGACATGTTCCACGCCGCCGACCTGCTCCTGATCAACAAGGTCGATCTCGCGCCGCACGTCGATTTCGACGTCGCGACGGCGATCGATTATGCGCGTCGCGTGCGTCCGGGCATCGAGGCGCTCGTCGTCTCGGCCAAGACCGGCGCGGGACTCGCCCAATGGCTCGCCTGGATCGAGCGCGGCGCGGCCGCGGCGAAGGACCGCCGCAAGGCAAGCGTCGAAGCACTGCGCCAGCGGATCGTCGAGCTCGAAAGCGAGCTCGCGCGGCGAGCCGTGCAGGATCGGGCGTAGCCGATCGAGCCGACGGCGATGCAGGCCACGTCACTACCGGTGCCCGCGAGGCGGGCGCGCATCGAAGTGCGCGGGATCGTGCAGGGCGTGGGCTTTCGCCCGTTCGTCTACCGGCTCGCGAGCGCGCTCTCGCTCGATGGCTGGGTGAGGAACGACGGCGCGGGCGTGACCATCGAGGTTCAAGGCGATCCCGCGCGGGTCGCACGCATGGCGGAGCGCCTCGAGGCCGATCCCCCGCCGCGCTCCCGCGTCGACAGCATCAGCGTGCGCGAATGCGAACCGTCCTCGTGCGCCGGGTTCACCATCCTGGAAAGCGGGCACGGGCGGGCAACGACCGCGATAGGACCGGACAGCGCCGTGTGCGACGAGTGCCTCGCCGAGCTCTTCGATCCGGAGAACCGGCGCTATCGGTACGCCTTCATCAATTGCACCCATTGCGGTCCGCGCTACACGATCACGCGCGGCCTGCCCTACGACCGCGCGATGACCAGCATGGCCCCGTTCGCGCAGTGCGCGCCGTGCCTCGCCGAGTACCGCGACCCCGCGCATCGCCGCTTCCATGCCGAGCCGAACGCCTGCCCCCGTTGCGGTCCCGGGCTGGAATTGCTCGACCGCGGAGGCGTCCCGATCGCCGTCGCCGATCCGATCGTCGAGACCCTCTCGCGGCTCCGCCGCGGCGAGATCGTGGCGATCAAGGGGCTCGGCGGCTTCCATCTGGCCTGCGATGCGCGCAACGGCGACGCGGTCGCCCGCCTGCGCGCGCGCAAGAACCGCGAAGAGAAGCCCTTCGCGGTGATGGTCGCCAACACGGCCTCGCTGCACTCGCTCGCGCACCTCACCGCGGCCGAGCTTGGCTTGCTGGAAAGCGCCGAGCGGCCGATCGTGCTCCTGCGCAAGCGGGGCGACGCGGACGCAGGCCTTCCGGGCGTCGCTCCCGGACTCGCCTGGCTCGGCGCGATGCTCCCGCACACGCCTCTGCAGTATCTGCTCTTCCACGAAGCGGCGGGACGACCCGACGGTACGGGCTGGCTCGATTTGCCGCACGATCTCGTCCTGGTGATGACCAGCGCCAACCCGGGCGGTGAACCGCTCGTGACCGACAACGCCAAGGCGCAACGACGGCTCGCGGGCATCGTCGACTGCCTGCTCGTGCATAACCGCGACATCGTGACGCGCTGCGACGACAGCGTCCTGCGCGCGCTCCCCGAGGGAAAGAGCGGCGCGTCCCAGTTCGTGCGCCGGGCCCGGGGCTACACCCCGCGGGCGATCCGACTGGCCTGCTCAGGTCCGTCGGTGCTCGCCGTCGGCGGATTCTTCAAGAACACCATCTGCATCACGCGAGGCGACGAGGCATTCGTCTCGCCGCACATCGGCGATCTGGACAATGCGCCGACCTGCGCGGCGTTTGCCGACACGGTCGAGCACTTCGCCGCCGTCCTGGACGTGGAGCCCGAGCTCGTCGCCCACGATCTGCATCCGGATTTCTTCAGCACGCGACACGCGGCGCGGCTCGCGCAGCGCTTCCGCGCCCGGCTCATCGGCGTCCAGCATCATCATGCGCATGTCGCCGCCGTGGCCGCGGAACATCGCGTGACGACCCCGATCCTTGGCCTGGCTCTCGACGGCGTGGGACTCGGCAGCAATGGCCAGGCGTGGGGCGGCGAGCTCCTGCGCGTCGACGGCGGGCGCTTCCGCAGGGTCGGCAGCTTCGCGCCGCTGAAGCTTCCGGGCGGCGACGTCGCCGCGCGGGAGCCGTGGCGCATGGCGGCTTCCGCGCTGGCAGCCTGCGCTCGTACGTCCGAGATCGCGACGCGCTTCGCCGATGAGCCGGCCGCGGCGGCGGTCGCGACCATGATCGAGCGCGGGTTCCACGCGCCCGACACCTCGAGTGCGGGACGCGCGTTCGACGCCGCGGCGGGGCTTCTCGGCATCCAGCGACGTATGGCCTTCGAGGGTCAGGCGGCGATGCTGCTCGAAGGGCTGGCGGAGCGCTACGGTCCAGTCGAGGCCCGGCGGGATCTCTTCTCGATCACGACCGACAACCGTCTCGTGCTCGCGCCGCTCTTTTCGAGTCTGGCCGACGAGCAGGACGCGGCGTACGGCGCCGCGCTCTTCCATGCCACCCTGGTGGAAGCGCTCGCCGAATGGGTCGGCCGAATCGCGGACGCGCTGGACACCACAGTCGTGGCATGCGCCGGGGGGTGCCTCCTGAACGCGATTCTCGCGCGAGGATTGCGGCGCGCGCTCGCCGTTCGCGGTTTGATCATGCTCGAGGCGAGGGACGTCCCGCCCAACGACGGCGGATTGAGCCTCGGCCAGGCGTGGATCGCGCTCTGTCGTTCCCGCGACGGCCGGAATCCAAGCAGTAACCCTGACAATTTGCGTGGCGCAACCTTGGGCCCCGGCCTTCGCCGGGGCGACAGCTAACATGTGCCTCGCCATTCCCGCGCGCGTGGTCGCGCTTCCAGAGCCCGGCGCTGCGCTGATCGACGTCGGCGGCGTACGCAAGCGCGTTTCGCTCGCGCTGGTCGACGGCGTCGAGCCGGGCGACTACGTGATCGTGCACGTCGGCTATGCGCTCACGCGGCTCGATCCCGAGGAGGCGGCGCGCACACTCGCGCTCTTCGCGCAAGCCGGCGTCCGGGAGGCTGCGGCGTGAAGTACATCGACGAATTCCGCGACGGCGAGCTCGCGCGAGGGCTCGCTGCGGCGATCGCGCGTGAAGCCTCGCCCGGCGCGAGCTACAACCTCATGGAATTCTGCGGCGGGCACACGCACGCGATCTCACGTTACGGGATCAAGGATCTGCTGCCCGCCAACGTCCGGATGATCCACGGTCCCGGTTGTCCCGTCTGCGTGCTTCCGATCGGACGCATCGACAGCGCCATCGCGCTCGCTTCCCGCCCGGGCATGATCCTCGCCACGTACGCCGACACCCTGAGGGTTCCCGCGTCGAAGGGCCTGTCGCTCATGAAGGCCAAGGCGCAGGGCGCCGACGTGCGCATGGTGTACTCGAGCGCCGATGCGCTGCGCCTCGCGCGCGACCATCCGGAGCGCGAGGTCGTGTTCTTCGCCATCGGTTTCGAGACGACGACCCCGCCGACCGCGGTGGCGATTACCGATGCGGCGGCGCAGGGACTGAGCAACTTCAGCGTCTTCTGCAACCACGTGCTCACGCCGGCGGCGATCGCCAATATTCTCGAATCGAAGGAGGTGCGCGAGCTGGGGACGGTGCCGCTCGACGGCTTCATCGGTCCCGCGCACGTCTCGACGGTGATCGGCAGCCAGCCCTACGAGTATTTCGCGCAAGAATACCAGCGCCCGGTCGTGATCGCGGGGTTCGAGCCGCTCGACGTGATGCAGGCGATCCTGATGCTGGTCCGACAGCTCAACGAGGGCCGCGCCGAGGTCGAGAACGAGTTCACGCGCGCGGTCACGCGCGAAGGCAATGTGAAGGCCAAGGCGCTGGTGGCGGAGGTCTTCGAGCTGCGCCGATCCTTCGAATGGCGGGGCCTGGGCGAAGTGCCGTACAGCGCCCTTCGGATCAAGGAAAAGTACGGCACCTACGACGCCGAGCATCGCTACGGCATCGAGTACCGGTCGGTGCCGGACAACAAGGCGTGCGAATGCGGCGCGATCCTGCGCGGCGTCAAGAAGCCAACCGACTGCAAGGTCTTCGGTACGGTGTGCACGCCCGAGAATCCGATCGGCTCGTGCATGGTGTCCTCCGAGGGCGCCTGCGCGGCGCACTACACCTACGGCCGGTTCAAGGACGTGCCGGTAGTCGCGCGCGCCGCCGCAGCATGAGCCCCGTGCGCGCCGACTACGTCCGTCCGGTCGACTTCAAGCACGGCCGGGTCGACATGACCCATGGCAGCGGCGGCCGGGCGATGGCGCAGCTCGTCGCCGAGCTCTTCCTGCGCGAGCTCGACAACGAATGGCTGCGTGCGGGCAACGACAGCGCGACGATCGCCATGCCGAAGGGACGCATCGTGGTCGCGACCGACAGCCACGTCGTGTCGCCGCTGTTCTTCCCGGGAGGAGACATCGGCAGCCTCGCGGTTCACGGCACGATCAACGACGTCGCGATGTCGGGCGCGGTGCCGTTGTATCTCGCGGCAGCGTTCGTGCTCGAGGAAGGCTTCCCGCTCTCGGAGCTCAAGCGGATCGTGGTGTCGATGGCAACCGCATCGCGCGCCGCCGGCGTCCCCGTCGTCACCGGCGATACCAAGGTCGTCGAACAGGGCAAGGGCGACGGGGTGTTCATCACCACCACGGGTATCGGGGCGGTGCCCGATGGCGTCAATATCGCCGGGAATCGCGCCCGTCCCGGCGATGCGATCATCGTCAGCGGCACGCTGGGCGATCATGGCGTGGCCATCATGTCGCTGCGCGAGAACCTCGCGTTCGAGACGACGATCGAGTCGGATTCGGCGGCGCTGCACGGGCTGGTCGCGGCCATGGTCGAAGCGGCTCCCGGCATCCACTGCCTGCGCGATCCGACGCGCGGCGGACTTGCTACGACGCTCAACGAGCTCGCCACCCAGTCCGTCTGCGGCATGATGATCCGCGAGCGCGATCTGCCGGTGAAACCACAGGTCGCCGCCGCCTGCGAATTCCTCGGGCTCGATCCGCTGTACGTCGCCAACGAAGGCAAGCTCGTGGCCATCGTGCCCGCCGCCGACGCGCCGCGGCTGCTGCAGACGATGCGCGCGCATCCGCTGGCACGCGACGCCGCGATCGTCGGCGAGGTCGTGGAGGATCCGCTCCATTTCGTGCAGATGGAAACGAGCTTCGGCGGCCGCCGCAATGTCGACTGGCTCACCGGCGAGCAGCTCCCGAGAATATGCTGAAAGAACGTCATTCCAGCGAAGGCCGGAATCCAAGGTGAGAGCAGGCGCCTCGGTGGCCCAACTTGGGCCCCGGCTCAGTTACCAAAATGAGCCGAGGCGACATTGATCGATGCGTATCCTTATCCTCTGCCATTCGTTCAACAGCCTCACGCAGCGCGTGTTCGTCGAGCTGAGACAGGCGGGGCACGACGTGTCGGTCGAATTCGACATCAACCCGTCCGTCACCGAGGAGGCCGTGGCGCTGTTCGGTCCCGATCTCATCGTCGCGCCGTTCCTCAAGCGAGCCATTCCCGAATCGGTCTGGCGCGCGCATCGCTGCATCGTGCTCCACCCGGGGATCGAGGGCGACCGCGGACCGTCGGCGCTCGACTGGGCGATCATGGAAGGCGAGCGCGACTGGGCCGTCACGGCGCTCGAGGCCAATGCCGAGATGGACGCCGGCGACGTCTGGGCTTCGGTGGGATTCCCGATGCGCGACGCCAGCAAGGGCAGCCTTTATCGCAACGAGGTGACCGAAGCCGCGGTCGAGGCGCTGAAGCTCGCGTTCGCGCGCATGGCGCAACCGGCGTCTCGTCCACGGCCGCTCGACTACGGGCGTCCCGGCGTGCGAGGCCGGCTGCGTCCCGCGATGCGCCAGGCCGACCGCAGAATCGATTGGCGGAACGACGACACCGCGACGATTCTGCGCCGTATCCGGGCGGCCGACGGCTCGCCCGGAGTCCTCGACACGATCCGAGGCCTGGCTTGTCATCTATACGACGCTCATGAGGAAGGTGGCATCCGCGGCGGCCGGCCCGGCGACGTCGTCGCCCTGCGCGACGGCGCGATTCTCCGCTCGACCCGCGACGGCGCGGTATGGATCACGCACGCGAGGCGCGCCGACGATGCCGACGCATTCAAGCTGCCGGCGGCGATGGTCCTCGGCGACAAGCTCGGCGACGTACCCGAGCTGCCGCTTCCGCCTCACGTGCGCGTCGAACACCGCACCTGGCAGCCACTGCGTTACGAAGAGAAGGGCGCGGTCGGCTATCTCTACTTCGATTTCTACAACGGCGCGATGAGCACCCGCCAGTGCGAGGCGCTGCGCGCGGCGTATTGCTTCGCGCGCGCTCGGCCGACGCGCGTCATCGTGCTCGCGGGCGGCGAGGACTTCTGGTCGAACGGCATCCATCTGAACCTCATCGAAGCCTCGCCGCATCCGGCGGAAGAGTCCTGGCGCAACATCAACGCCATAAACGATCTCGTGCGCGAGATCGTGCTGACCGACCGTCAGCTCACGATCGCGGCGCTCGCGGGCAATGGCGGAGCGGGCGGAGCGTTCCTCGCGCTCGCCGCGGATCGCGTGTACGGGCGCGAGGGCATCGTTCTGAACCCGCACTACAAGGGCATGGGGAATCTGTACGGCTCGGAATACTGGACGTATCTCTTGCCGCGCCGCGTCGCGGCGGAGCAGGCGCGGGCCGTGGTCGGAAACCGGCTGCCGGTCGGCGTGAGCGAGGCCGCGGCGCTCGGTCTGATCGATGGCCACTTCGGCGCGACGCGCGCGTCGTTCAGGTCCGAAGTCAAGCGCCTCGCCACCGAGCTCGCGAGCGAACGGGGATTCATCGCGCTGCTGGAAGCGAAGAATGCGCGCCGCAGGGCCGACGAAGCCGAGAAACCGCTCGAACGCTATCGCGAGGAAGAGCTCGAGCGCATGCGGCTCAATTTCTTCGGTTTCGACTCCAGCTATCACGTGGCGCGCTACAACTTCGTGCACAAGGTGCCGCGATCGCGCACACCGCTCCATCTCGCGAAGCACCGCGATCGCGCCTCCGCACGTGTTCCCGACGCCGCTCGCGCAGCGACGCCATAGTCACCGACAACTCGCCACGCCGGCGCGGCGCACCGGGATGCCCGTACCGAAGCGGCCTGCTAGAATCTTCTTCTTTGCCGGAGGACGTATGGACCTGACTACACTCGAGCGACTGCCGCTGTGGATCGGCGGCCGCGCAGTTTCCGCGCGCACGAAGCGCTACGGGGAAATAACCAATCCCGCGACGGGTGAGGTCGTGCGCCACGTGCCGTTCGCGACCGCGGACGACGTCGCCGCCGCAGTCGCGGCCGCGAGCGCTGCGCTGCCCGCGTGGAAAGCGGCGCCGCCGCTCCGCCGGGCGCGCGTGCTGATGCGCTTTCGCGAGCTTCTCGAAGCGCACAAGAAGGACCTGGCGCAGCTCGTCTCCCAGGAACACGGCAAGACCGTCGCCGACGCGGAAGGGTCGGTGACGCGCGGCATCGAGGTCGTCGAATTCGCCACCGGCATCCCGCATCTCGTCAAGGGCGAGTTCAGCGACAACGTCGGCACCGACGTCGACACCTACTCGCTGCGACAGCCTGTGGGCGTCTGCGCCGGGATCACGCCGTTCAACTTCCCGGCGATGGTGCCGATGTGGATGTTCCCGATCGCGATCGCCTGCGGGAATACGTTCATCCTGAAACCCTCGGAGCGCGATCCCAGCACGGGTCTGCGCCTGGCGGAGCTCGCCACCGAGGCTGGGCTGCCCGACGGCGTATTGAACGTGGTGCACGGCGACAAGGAAGCCGTCGACGCGATCCTTCTTCACCCGGACATCAAGGCCGTTTCGTTCGTGGGCTCGACGCCGATCGCGCGCTACATCTACGAGACGGGCACGGCGCACGGCAAGCGCGTGCAGGCTCTGGGCGGCGCGAAGAACCATGCGGTGGTCCTCCCCGACGCCGACCTGAAGTTCGCCGCCGAGGCGCTGATCGGCGCGGCGTACGGCTCCGCGGGCGAGCGCTGCATGGCCGTGTCGGTGGTCGTCGCCGTCGGCGAGGCAGGCGACGCGCTGCGCGATCTCCTCGCCGAACGGGCGCGGCGCATCAGCGTCGGTCCCGGCGACCGACCGGAATCCGAGATGGGACCGGTCATCACCTGCGCCGCGCGCGACCGGATCATAGGGCTCATCGACCGCGGCGTCGCCGAAGGCGCAACGCTCGTCGTCGATGGCCGCAAGCCGCAGATCGCCGGGCACGAGAGCGGGTTCTTCGTCGGCCCGACGCTCTTCGACCGCACGACGTCGAGCATGACGATCTACCGGGAGGAGATCTTCGGCCCGGTCCTCGTCATGGTGCGGAGCGATTCCCTGGAGGACGCGATTCGCCTGATCAACGCCAATCCTTATGCCAACGGTGCCGCGCTGTTCACGCGATCGGGCTATGCCGCGCGCCGCTTCCAGCAGCAGGTCGAAGTCGGCATGGTGGGCATCAACGTGCCGATCCCGGTTCCGATGGCGTTCTATTCATTCGGAGGCTGGCGCAATTCGCTCTTCGGCGATCTGCATGTGCACGGCATGGACGGCGTGCGCTTCTACACCCGCGGCAAGGCGGTGACCGCGCGCTGGCCGGACGACGGCAGCGCGGCGCCGGGGTTTCATTTGCCGACGCTGGGCTGAGGCGGAAAAACCAGGCCGCGTCGTGCCGGACCTCGTTGGGCCGCCGGCGGCGGAGCCGGGTGCCCGATCAGGAACACGAACTCCACGATCGCCCAGTACGGCACCGGATCCCCGCCGATTTCCGCCGGAGAGAACCGCGCGCTCTTGAGCGCCGCGAGCACGGCAGGACCAAACAGCGGATCGTCGCGCGCGAGCTGGGCGTCCTCGATCGAGCCGTCCGCGCGAAGCATTACCAGCGCCGCCACGCGGCGCTGTGCGCCGGCCTCCAGCGCCGCCTGGGGGTAACTCATCACCGGCGTCCCGACGAGCAACGGCGGCTTGGACACGCGATTGGGAAAACGCGCCGCCAGGCGCGTTACGAAGTCGGGTCCCAGTCTGGCGGGATCGTCGATCGTGCCCACGCCGATGCTGAAGTCGGGGGTGGTCGATCCGGCTCTCTCCGAACCTCCGGCCGCCTGCGCGCCTGCCTGGGCCGGTGGCCGCCGGATCGGCGGCTCGATCGGGTGAGCCGCGGGCGGGACCACTTCGGGTTCGACGGCGATCTCGGCGGGAGCGGGTTCCGGCGGCGCTTCGGTCTTCGGTCCGGCCAGAACCGCCTGGAGCGTGGAAAAGCCGCTCGTTCCCCCCTGCGGGCCGGCGTAGATTGCCGGCACCACGCCGCGCAACACCGCGAGGGTGAGTGCATGGATGACGAGCGAGGCGCCGATCGCAACCGACAGTCGGCGCTCGTCGGCACGGCGCGACGCAACCCGGTTCGGGGCGAAGGAAGACGCGGCGGTCATGCGCGGGAGACTCTCGCGCCGCACGCCGCTCGAGTCAACGGCCCTTCCGCTTGCCGCGAAAGGGCCGTGGGCTGTCGTCGTTGCGCGGCGCCTACTGCCCCAGCAACCGCCACGACATGCGGTGAGCCGACAGGAAGGACGGCGGCTTGATGTGCTGGAAGATGACGTCGCCGGTGGTGCCCGCCGTCACCGCCACCCGGATGTCGACGCCCGAAGCCGAGTTCGCGCCGCTCGCATCGCTGAAGATCGCGATATCGAGACCGACCGCGCCCTGGACTTCGCCGATGCCCTCGACCGGGTTGCCCCCGGCGTCGCTCAGCAGCGACTCGCCGAGGGAGAACTCACGCACGTAGAGCGTCGCCGGCTCGCCGGTGAGGCAGGGGTTGTCCTGTGGCGACGTGCCCGCGTACGCAACTACCGATAGAGCGGCCTGCACCGGCGTGATGATGCGCTCGCCTGCCGGCAGATCGTCGTACCAGCCCTTCGCCGGCTTGCTCGACAACCCGTTGATCTTGTCGGTGAGCGCGACCAGATCGGCGCGCGACAACGCCGCGGTGATCGGATTCGGCGTCGTCGTCGTCCCGTCGCGGATGGCGTAGAACGTCTGCTCCTGGTCGGCGATGGTCGTGTCGGTGAGATCCGTATCGTCAAGCAGCCGGCCCGTGCCGATGAACACCCAGCGGTCGGTGCTGTTCTGCAGATCCACCTCGATCTGCGGCGGCGTGGTCACCGGCTGTGGATTGCCGCCCGGATCGGTGAGGGTAGCGAGGAGCCCGACGGTCCAGTTGGCGGGATCGGGGTCGGACACGTCGAAGCGCCAGAGATTGCCGTACAGGTCGCCGCCGTAGATCTGGTCGATGAGCTGGTTGCGGAAGTCCTGCGTATAGCCGGCGATGTGCGCGAGCCCGGATGGGCTGGTCGAATTTCCGAAGCCGGTGCTCATAGACTTGAAGAACAGTTTGCCGCCGGTCTTGGCGTCCACGAAGAAGATCGTGCCGACGCCGCTCGGATTGTTGTAGCCCGCGGCCACGACCATCAGCCACATGTCGCCGGTGGCGCGCGTCTTGGCGAGCATCGGTCTGCCGTACGTGTACCCCATGTCGGCATCGGTGAACGTCCACTTGTACTGCCCCGCCGCAGCGGCCTCGGTGGTGATCGCCGTCGGATCGGTGACGTCGATCGCGTAATACGACTTGCCGCCTTTGCCCAAGCCGCCGACGAGCAGCGAGTGCCAATCCTGCCCGCCGAAGTCGACGTCGACGATGCGCGGCGTCGAGTCCACGTAGTAATGGTGGCGGAAGGGCGGCAGCGCGCCGTCCTGATACGCGAGCGCCCCCAGCCCGGTGTTGTCCGGCCGATAGAGGTCGTGCGGCACGAACGCCCAGGCCTCGTCGCCGTTGGCGTCATCGAAGGCGTGCAGCATGCCGTCGTTGCCGCCGACGTACACGCGCGCGGGACGGCTCGACTGCGCGGACGAGAAGGTCGAATAGCCCGGGTCGTTGGCGTCGAGGTAGGGCGCGTTCGGCGCGCCGACGTAGACGGCCTGCGAGTCCACGATGTCGCCGAGGAAGTTCTCTCCGAACGATGCCGTGGCACGGACCCGGAACTGTCCGAGCGAGACACCCTCGTTGGTGGGATCTCCGCGCAGGTACGAGGCGATGGCCTGGCCAACCGCGGGCAAGCCTGGCGCGAGCGAATCCTGCTGTGCCGAGGAAAGGTCCGCCCAAAGGAAGGGAACGGCCGTGCCGCCGTCGTCGACGGTGAAGATCTTGCGATTGGTGAACCACGGGCATGATCCCGGAGTGACGCACGTTGGATCGGCTGCCGACGGCGTCAACGCGTTGTGCAGCTGCTCCGCCGCCTCCCATAGGTTCGCCTTCTCGGCGCCGGTGACTACGTCGATGTCGATCTTGGTGACCGTTCCCGCCCAGCCGGGTTGGAACGTGACGCGATACACGGCGTGATTCGAGAGCGATATCGAGCTGCTCGCCAGCCCGACGCCGGCGCGCGATCCTGCCTGATTGGTGATGTCCTGCAGGATCTGACCCATGCCGAGCTTGAGCTCCGCGGCCGATCCGGCATTGACGAAGCGTCCGCGGCCGTTGATCGCTGCGTGCCAAAGATCGTCCACGCCGGAGTTGTCCGGCTTCCACACGTTCGGATATGGCTGCGGCCACTGCAGCGTGCCCGCGGAGAGAAGGTTCTCCGTGAGCGACTGGTTGGCGACCGGGAGCTTCCCCTGCGTGCCCAGAGACATCGCGGCGAAGTTCAAGTGCTGCCAGATCGCCGGGTCCTTGGTGGTGCCCGGCACGTTGTCGTTCGCGAACGAACCGGAGGTCCGCAGATCGGTCACCCAGTAGTCCATCGCGTAGTCGGACGCCGCGTTCGACGCGCCTGCGGTTGGATCCTCGCGGAATGGGTGGGGCCACGGCGAGCCGGCGGTGAGACCGGTCACCGGATCCGGAAGGGTAGGTACGGTATCGTCCTGATTCGCGACGGTGGTCGAGGGCAGGCCGCCCTGATTGGTGAACCCGTCCGTGAACAGCATGTGCCAGTTCTTCTGGCACGACAGGATGATCGGGTCGGTCGCGCCGGCGAGCGCCGAGCTGGTGCCGTTCTTGAAGTATTCGCCGATCCGAGCCATGGCATCGAGGTTCGGCGTCTCCAGGCACAGCGGAATGGTGATCCCGAAGAGCTGATCCCACCAGAGCCCCTTCTGCGTCGGCGTGAAATCGTCGACGTTGACGAACGTTGCCGGGTCGGACTGCGAGCCGCAGCTCGCGCTGGTCGTGAGCCCGTTGGACAGGGTGTGGAAGCCCACCCGGTACTGGTCGTCGAGAGCGGTGAAGGTGAGCGACGTGACCGTCTTCACGGCCTGGACGCGCGTGCGGTAGTACGCGAACCAGTTGGCGTAGTTGGTCATCTCGTCGTCGAACTTGCGCGTGATCGTCTGGCTCTGGCCGGTGGCGTCGATCCACGTATGAACGAAGCTTGCCGTCGCACGCTTGCTGATATCGAGATCCACGCGCTGGAAGGCGGCGGTGGCGACATTGTCGACGTAGCTCGCCGCGCCGAACTGGAAGAAGCGCGGATAGATGTGCGTCGAGTCCTTGCCCGCCTGGCAGGTGCCGCCCGCGTCGGTGCCGTAGCCCAGCCACTTGTCGCCGGCCGTCGGGATCGCCTTGTCGCACCACTGCACTTCGGACTTCCAGTAGTGGCGCGGAGTGCTGACGTAATGGTCGGTGACCGGGCAGGCGTCGTCGCCCGTGCCGTTGGTGATGGGTGTCAGGAACTTGCCCGACGGATACGTGAACGGACCGGACGTGTACGTGCCCGACGTCTTGTTGTTGCGGCGGCAGACCACGCCGTTGTTCTCGGCGTCGTTCCTGAGCGTCGCGGTCGAAACGCCGCCCACGCCGCCCGTGCTGCACACCGCCGCGCTCGGCGGCAGAGGACCGGGTTGCGACGGGCAATTGGCGTTCGACGTGCACTGCGCCTGGGTGATGCTGCACTTGCCGATCGGCGGACAGTTGGTGGAGTCGAGGAGCGCGACGTTGCAGGCCACCCCGGTAATGCTGCAGATCCCCGGGACGTCCGGGCAATCGACAGCTGAGTTGCACGTCGAATGCGTGTTGGAGCAGGTCAGGATGTTCGAGCAGCAGAACTGCGTCTGGCCCTGGTTGCAGGCCGTGGCGAAGCACGCCGGCGGCGGAACGATCTTGGTGCCCTTGCACGTTCCGAACGCGACCGGACAGCCGCAGCTCGTGTCGGTCGTGCCGGAGAACGTGGTGTTGGTGCAGGCGGCGGTGCAGCTCTGCGAGGCCAGGTTGCACGTGCCGTTGGTGCGGCATTGCGCGTTGGCCGAGGCCTGGTCGACGCCGGAGCATGCTTTCCCCGACCACGGTTGACCCGAAGAGGTCGAGCACTTGCCGGGACACTGGGAGCTCAACGTGCAAGCGGCGCCGCCTTGGGCGCACGTGCCGCCGGCGACCGGACAGGCGGCGTTGGCGCCGTTGGCGTTGCACGCGATGGTCGAGCAGCTTCCCCCAGGGCAGTTCCCGTTACTAGCACACGGCTTCCCGTCGTTGGCGCCGCCGCTGCAGATCTTCGTGTTGCACGTGCCGGCGTTCTGCTGGCACTGCGCGGCGGAAGTGCACTGCTGACCGACCGGGTTGCTGCACTGACCGCAATCGGTGTCGAACAGGCAGACCGTCGACCCGGCATTGCTGCAGGTGCCGGAGTTGGGACAATCCGTATTCTTGGTGCAGGTGGTACTCGTATGGATGCTGCAGGTACCGCCCTTGATCGGGCAGTCCTGGTCGATGGAACAAATGGTTCCGGAATCGATGCTGCAGTGGCCGACGTTGGTGCAATCGGAATTCGACGTGCAACTCCGGCCGCTCACGGTGCAGGCTCCGGCCTGCGTGGGACACTGAGCGTCGGCTTGGGCCTGGGTCAGGTTGCCGCCGCCGCAGGCCGTCTTGGTGATGCTGCACGTTCCCGGATTGTTCGTGCAGACGGGCGGCGCGCAGTTCGGTGTCGCAGTGCATTGGTTCTCGGGGTCCGGCGGCAACAGGTTGCAGCCGGGCGGGTCGTAGACGGGGGTGCAGACCGGCGGCGCGCAGCTCTGGGTTCCGGGGAGCTGGCAGGTTTGGGATTGGATGCCGCCGCAAGTCTGCGACCCGATGCCGGTGCAGGTCTGGTTCGTGCCGTTGCAGATTTCCGCTTTCTTGTTGGAGCACGTTCCGGGGTTGCACACCGCGGCTCCGCTGCAGGTTCCCGCGACGCCGCCGGTGCAGCCGAAATTGTTGCAGGTGCCGACGACGAGGCCGTTGCAGGCCGCGCTGGTCGGGTTGCCGCTGCAGTTGCCCGGGTCCTTGTCGCAGGTCTGCTTCTGGGCGCTGCAGGTCTGGATCTGGAAGCTGCCGCAGAACTGGCTCTGCGTCGGCCCGGTCTGCGGCCACGACGAGTTCGTCGGGTCGCACCAGATGACGTTCTCGTTCTCGTAGAAATACTTCTGATTCTTGGTCGTCGCACTCCAGTTGCTCGGCGTCCCGTTCGTGCCGTCGTTCACCTGCTCGCCGAACAGCGCGCCGTACTTGGTGTAATTGGGATCCGTAGGGTTAGAGGCCGACGTTAGCTTCACCTTCTGTGCGGCATACGTCTGCGCCGTCGTCGATCCGGCGGATGCGCTGACGACGAATCCCGCCGGCGCCCACGGGTAGGTGTAGTCCTGGCCTTCCGCTGCCGATACCGCGCCGTTGCCGTTGTTGAACGCCGCTGAGTTGCTGCCGTTGTACCGGCACACGGTGCGATCGGTCGCGGAACCGGTCGACCAGTCGGAGTTGCACCACAAGCCGTCGATGATGCTCGCCGTCAGATCGACGTAGGTGACCGTCGCGGCCCACGGGTCGCCGGGGACCTGCGTCCAGTTCGAAGTATTCCCCGCGGTCATCGAGTCGAAGCTCGTGCCGTCGGAGTGGACCGGCGGGTCGTAGGTCAGCCGCGGGTCGTAATAGAGCGAGTTCAGCCCCGCGCTGTGCGGGGGCGCCGGCCATAGCAGCCAGTATTCGTAGGGCTGGAGACTGTGCGGCCAGCTCGGCTGCGGCCCTGCGGGATAAATCGAGGCTCCCGGCAGCGATCCCGGGTTCACCCCAGGCGAGCACGTGGGCGGGCTGCCGCCAAAGCAGCCGGAGCCCGGACCCGATGGATCGTAGCTCCCCGTGTAGCTCGAGTAGGGCAGGTTGTATTGCTGGAACGTGAAGCCTGGCGAAAAATACTTGCCGCCGCCCACGAACGTGAAATCGCTCGCTGCGCCGACGCTGCCGCACGGCGCGTTCATCCGGCCCGTGCCGTCGCGGCAATAATTGTTCACCACGTAGTCGGGCAGGAAGTCGAACAGCATCGATGTCGAATCGTCGACGGTCAGCACGATGTTCGGGTGCGCCGAATTCTTGACGTTGAGCGGCTCGTCGGCCAGCGGGATGAGCGCCGAGTAGGCCGGCGTGGCGAGTGGCCCCAACCCGATCAGGACCGCGAGGACGCCGGCGAGCCAGCGACGGAGCAGCGGAGGCAGCGGGTTACAGGCCATTATGGTTGTCCCTGAGATGTTCAGCGCAGCATTGCCTGCGCGAACGAAACCGTGTTGGTCCCCGAAGGACCGTCGACGCGCACGGTGACGCGGTAGAAGACCTGCCTGAAATCGAGTCCGGCGGATGGATCGTTGATCGTCGCGCCGGGAGGCTGCTTGGGCGGCGCCATGTCGCACCAGCTTCGCGTCGAGCTGTCGTCGGGCGCTTCCGGATGCGGGGCCGCGGCGTTGCACATCCGTTCGATCACGTAAGTGATCGTATTGCCGGCCCCATCCTGCTGTGCTCGCGGAAAAGTCGATGCCGGTTTGCTCTGGAGCGGCGTCGGGACGCCGTACTGATCGTCCCAGCCCTGGTTATGGGTCGCGTAATAGTTCTGCCCGGAGTTGTCGACGCGCACGTCGGCGATCCTCGCGACGTTGGCCGTATTGGCGTCGGAGAACAATCCGGCCGCGGCGTCCTCGATGCCGAAATTGGCGGGCAGAATCGACGCCTGCCGGAAGGCGAGGTTGCCGATGACGGCCGTCGTCGTGTCGACCGAGCGCATCAGCGCGATCGCCGCGAGGCTCATCACCACCATGACGATCAGCGCGATGAAAAGCACGACGCCGTGCTGGCGCGATTTCCGCGCCGGTTCGAAGAACCCAAGCTTCATGACGCCTTGTTCCATATTTCGTTGCGCAGCGGAATGATTGTTTCGTACTTGCGGAAACGCCAGTTGCCCGGTGGCGAGACCGACGCGGCAATGCTGCCGGTAAGTCGCCCGGGGCACAGCGCCTTGTTGGCATTGCTGCAGTCGAAGAGCACCCAGTTGTAATCGCCGTTCACATAATCGCCGCCGGTGAAACCCGCGAGATTCTTGTCGAACTGTTCGCTCTGCACGATGATGCCGATGCGGATCGCCTTGATCTGGTTGATCTGGGTGAGCGCTGCCGGCAGGAGCGTCGCCGGATCCCATCCGCCGCCTGCGCCGGCCTGAACCCAGGTGTCGAGTAGCCCCTGCGGATCGCCGTCGCTGTCGATGCCGTACTCGACCTTCAGGTTGACGATGTTGGACGCCACCGGATTCGGCACGGGGGGATCGGCCAGCTTGCCGCAATTGCCGCCGCTCGTATCGAGCAGTGGCGTGCTGCGGAGCACGCCGTTGGCGTCGACGTCGTAACGGACTTTCTGCACGCGACTGCAGGGGCCCATGTTGAACAGGGTGGATAGTCCGGGCCGCCCGTCGCCCTTGAGCGCGGCGGCCGAGCCGGTCGGGGTGTGCGTCAGCGTGACGTTCGCGACGTTGGTCGGAACGTCGTTGATCAGCGGCGACGGCACCCTCAGATCGGGTACGGTGGTCGCGGTCACAACGGAGCTCGGGCAATCGCTCCCCACAGCGCCTGGCTTGGCGATGGCGACGATCAAGTCGCCGACGTGGAATCCTCCCGCCGTTTGCACGTCGTACGGGTCGTCGGCGGCGGCATCGAAGTTGAACATCGCAGGCGTCACCAGCGTGGTGGCCATGCTGTAAGTCACGACGAAGGAGTCCGGCTTGCTCGCGCCCCCGCCGTCGGTGATCAGCACCGGAATCGGGCGGAACGTGGTGGCGATGTTGCCCGTATCGGCACACGAAGCCAGATCCGGCGCGGAGATCGCCATCGCGGCGCCGCCGTTCGAGATCTCCATGCCCAGTACGAACGTCGAGAACAGCCCCGCCATTTGCGCTTCGCCTGCGGCGGTCGTGTTGCGTTTGAAGCCTTCCGCGACGTTGTAGACCTGATAGATGACCAGCACCGCGATCAGCCCGATCACCAGTCCGACCATGACTTCGATCAGGCCGAAGCCCGCGTCGGCGCGGCGGAGCGGACTCCCGGATCGAATCGGGCCCATCAGTTCTGACCCACGACGCCGCACGTCGTATAGCTGTGACAGTTGATTCCCGAAACGGCCGGGCAGGGATCGGTCGCCGTGTCGGATCGCCAGAAGATCTGAATCGCGACGACTGAGCTGGTACTCGACGGTGCGTTGGCGATGTTGCAAGTCCCGCCATTGACGGTGACCGTCGGGTCCTGAGCCCACGCGCCGGCCTGCACCGATTTTAGTTGCGCGGCGAAGTCCTTGTAGGGCTGTCCGGCAACCGAACTGTCGTAGTTGGCCGTGAGATTCGCCTCGCTGTCGGTCCACATCTGTCCGAGGAGCTGGTTGGCCGCGAACACCGCTTCGGCGCGAAGGGACGAATCGACGGTCGTGCGCAACGACGCAGCCTGCAGGCCCACGATACCGAGCACGCCGAGCGCGAAGATCAGGATGCCGATCAGTGCTTCGAGGAGATAGGCACCCTTCTGGCGCTGCCGCGAAGTGGAAAGATTCTTCATGGCGCTATTTGCACCCCGCCGGGCACTTGAGCGGATCGCCTGGTGGAAGAACGTTGCCAGGATCGGGATCGCAGATCTTCGTCCCGACACCGAGGCCCGTATTGCTGATCGCCACGTTGAGCGGGCGCGTGCCGGTCAAGGAGTGGGTGACTTTGACGCAGGTGAGCGTCGCGCTCGCGTCGACGTTGGGCACGATCCGACCGAAGCCGTCGAATGTCACTTGTCTCGCGTCCGCGGGGACCGTGCTCAAGGCCGCATTCGGCGCGCCCTCGTGCAACTTGTAGACCTGGACCGGCGTAGTCGACTCCGTCCCATCGATCGTCTGCAGGACCTGCCAACCGCCCGTGCCGGTCGTCGTATCGACGACCAGTCGGGCCAACGTATTGTGGCTCACCGCGGCGCCCTGGGCCTGCTGCACGCCGTTGAGCATCCCGTCGGTCGCGTTGCGGATCTGGTGGTTCGCCATGAACTGGCCGTACATGGGGCCGGCGAGCATGATTAGGAGTCCGAAGATCGCCAGCGCGACCATCAGTTCGATGAGGGTGAAGCCTCGCGCGTGCCGGCTGTTCATCGATCGGCTTAACTGCAGTCGCCGCTCTTGCGAACGGCCCAGCAATCATTCGGGCTGGGCTTGCTCCACCCGGAGGGCACGTTCGCCGTAGTCTTGGCGCCCGTGTTATCGATTTCATAGCGGAAGTTGGCCATGCCCTCCGTCGCTACGCCGTCTGCCCGCAGCGTGTACGTCGCAACCGCGGCGCCCGGGCAGGTGATCGTGAACGCCTTGACCTGCTTGCCGGCATCGCTGGCGGCCTGGGCGCAGTTCGCATAGGTTCGCGTATCGAGAAACTGCTGCTCGGTCCGCTGCCGCGCATCGGACAACGCGGTCGTCGCTTCGATGATCTTCGACCGCTTGATGTACTCGGAATAATTCGGCAACGCGATGGCGGCGAGGATGCCGACGATGACCACGACGATCATCAGCTCGATCAGCGTGAAACCATGATGCGCGCGCGGGGCGCTGGACCCCGGCAGGCGCCGCGAATATCGATGCACGGTCAAACTCCCTTTTTGACGCGCTGATGGTATGTCGCCCGATTTGCGCAAGCAAAGCCGGCCCGATATGAGGTATGGCCGGCGGAACAGACGGTTAGGGTGCTAAAGAGGACTTCCGGATGGGGCCGACAGGCGGCATCCGCAGGGTCATCGGCGGCGTCCCGCTGCGCCCGCTCGGGTCGCTACGGACAGGGTCGGGTCGTGCGGCTGATCCGCACCCGCCCGCTGTTCGCCAGCACCACGTCGATCGCCTTCTGTCCCGGCTTGCAGAACACGAAGGTGCCCATCTGCAGGGCGCCGTTCAGCATCCTTGCGTAGCCGAAGTTCGTGTAGGACACATAACTGTCGAGGGGGCGGTTGGCGGTGACGGTGATGCCGTTGCCAGGCGGTCCGTCGCGACGGATCACGCTCTCGGGGGCCTCGATGCCTCCGCTGCGGTTGTCGTCGGCGAACATGATCCACCCCGCGCTCCAGGTGCCGGCCGCGGCACACTGTTTTCCGTCGCTGCTCTTGCACACGTTCACGCGCAGTTGCCGCTTGACCGCTTCGCTGCGCGCCTGGTTTAGCGTTTCGGCGAGATATTCCGCGTGATTGGCGAGCTGCCTCGATGCGATCCAGTCGCAGTAGCTCGGCACGCCGAGGCCCATGACCAGAGAAAAGATCGCGAGCGCGACCAGGAGCTCGATCAGGGACAGCCCGTCGCCCCGGCTCATTTCGGTAACTGAGCCGAGGCCCAAGTGGCGCCGGCGAAATTGGATCCCGGCCTCCGCCGGGATGGCCGCGCTGAATCGCATGGGCCTCGTCCTCGCATCGATGCGGCATCGAAACCGCTCGCGACGAATCCTAGGGAGAGGCGAGAGCGGATAACTCCGACCGAGGACTTAAGACGTCGGAGGGATGCTGTGGACGCTGCCGGCGGGGCAGGGCGATAATTCGCGATCGGAGGAAACCATGAACGCTCCCGAACGAATCAAGGCGTCCAAGCCGACGTTCAGCTGGACCGATCCGCTGCTCCTCGACGAGCAGCTGCGCGAAGACGAGCGCATGGTTCGCGACGCCGCACGGGCCTACGCTTCAGACAAGCTGATGCCGCGCGTGACCGAAGCGTTTCGGCACGAGAAAAGCGACCCGGAAATATTCCGGGAGATGGGCGCGCTGGGTCTGCTCGGCGCGACGCTGCCGGAGGAATACGGCGGCGCAGGACTGTCCTACGTGAGCTACGGTCTTATCGCGCGCGAGATCGAGCGCGTCGATTCGGGTTACCGATCGATGATGAGCGTGCAGAGCTCGCTTGTGATGTTTCCGATCCACGCCTACGGAACCGAAGCGCAGCGCAGGAAATACCTGCCGAAGCTCGCGACCGGCGAATGGATCGGCTGCTTCGGCCTCACCGAGCCGAATCACGGCTCCGATCCCGGCAGCATGGTGACGCGAGCGCACGCCGCGGAAGGCGGCTACCGTCTGACCGGCGCCAAGATGTGGATTTCGAACTCGCCGATCGCCGATGTCTTCATCGTCTGGGCGAAAACCGACGACGGCGTGATTCGCGGCTTCATCCTGGAAAAAGGCATGAAAGGATTGTCCGCGCCGAAAATCGAAGGCAAGTTCAGCCTGCGCACATCGATCACGGGGGAGATCGTGCTCGACGATGTCTTCCTTCCTGAAGAGCAGCGCCTGCCCGGCGTCGAAGGGCTGAAGGGTCCATTCGGCTGCCTCGACAACGCGCGCTACGGCATCGCGTGGGGTGCGCTCGGCGCGGCGGAGTTCTGCTGGCACGCGGCGCGCCAGTACACGCTCGACCGGACCCAGTTCGGCAGGCCGCTCGCCGCCAATCAGCTCATCCAGAAGAAGCTCGCCGACATGCAGACCGAGATCACGCTCGGGCTCCAGGGGTGTCTGCGCCTCGGCCGGCTCAAGGACGAAGGGCGAGCGGCGCCTGAGATCACCTCGATCATGAAGCGCAATTCCTGCGGCAAGGCGCTGGAGATCGCGAGGGCTTCGCGCGACATGCACGGCGGCAACGGCATCGTCGACGAGTTCCACGTGATCCGGCACGTGCTGAACCTGGAGACGGTCAACACCTACGAGGGCACGCACGATGTCCACGCCCTGATCCTGGGACGCGCGCAGACGGGCATCTCCGCGTTTTGAAGCTCTACGGCTATTTCCGCTCGTCGGCAGCCTACCGCGTGCGCATCGCGCTCGGACTCAAGGGTCTTGCCTACGAGTACGCCGCCGTGCACTTGCGCAAGGGGGAACAGGCTGCCGAACCCTATCGGGCGCTGAATCCGGCCGAGCTCGTGCCCGCGCTCGTCGACGATCGCGGCTCGTTCACGCAGTCGCTGGCGATCATCGAGTATCTCGACGAGCGCTACCCCGAACCGCCGCTGCTGCCACGCGATCCCGCCGAGCGCGCCCGGGTGCGCGCCATCGCGCTCTCGATCGCCTGCGACATCCATCCGCTCGACAACCTGCGCGTGCTGCGTTATCTCGTGCGGACGGTCCGAGCGACCGAGGAGGTGAAGGACGCTTGGTACAGGCACTGGATCGATGTGGGCCTGACCGCGCTCGAGGCGCAGCTCTCCCGCGAAGCCGCCGCGGGCGAGTTCTGCCACGGCGACGCGCCGACGCTGGCCGATTGCTGCCTCGTCCCGCAGCTCGCGAACGCGCGTCGGGCGAATATTCCGCTCGATTCGTATCCGACGCTCACCCGCATCGAGGCGCGCTGCAGCGCGCTGCCGGCATTTGCAGGCGCGGCGCCCGCGGGACAACCCGACGCGGAATGATGTCGTCCCGGCTCATTTGGGTAACTGAGCCGGGGCCCAAGCTCCTACACTATGCCGTTCCGACTCAAACTTGGATCCCGGCCCCCGGCTTTAAGCATGCCGGGCAGGCTTCGCCGGGATGACCTATAGGAACAACCCATGAATTACGTCATCCCCGTCTGGAACGTCCCTTCCATCCCCGTCGCCGGTCGCAACGACCGCTTTCCGGTGCGACATATCTACTGCGTTGGCCGGAACTACGCCGAGCACGCCAAGGAGATGGGTGGCGACGCAGCCAAGGAGCCGCCGTTCTTCTTCACCAAGCCCTCCGACGCCATCGTACCGGTGGTGGCGCCGGACATCGGCGAGGTCCGCTACCCTTCGGCGACCAAGAACTACCAGCACGAGCTCGAGCTCGTGGTCGCGATCGGCAGCGCCGGCGCGCAACTTGCTCCGGGGAGCGCTCTCGAAATCATCTACGGTTACGCCATTGGTCTCGACATGACGCGGCGCGACCTGCAGAACGCGATGAGGGAGATCAAGCGGCCCTGGGACATCGGCAAGTCGTTCGCCGAGGCTGCGCCCATCGGGCCGGTCCATCCCGTGACGCAGGTCGGGCATCCGGCGCGCGGCCGCATCGCGCTCGACGTGAACGGCGAGCCTCGCCAGCGCGGCGATCTGGCCGACATGATCTGGGACGTGCCGCACGTGCTGCACTTCCTGTCGCAGTACTACGAGCTGTTGCCGGGCGACCTCGTCTTCACCGGGACGCCGGCGGGCGTGGCCGCCGTGGCGCCGGGAGACGAGCTGGTCGGACGCGTCGAGGGACTGGGAACGCTGAGCATCCGCATCCTCCCGCCGCGATGAGCGCGCTGCCGGCGGATTTCGTCGAGCGCGAATACAACCTTCGGGCTGCGTTCCCCGATCATCCTCAGTGGTTCGCGCGCTGGGCGGTCGACAGCGCCGCGGCTCGCGCGCGCCTCGAGACTCGGCTCGACGTTCGCTACGGCGACGGACCCAAGCAGACGATGGACCTGTTCCTCGCCGCGAACGCGCGCGGCACGTTGCTCTTCATCCACGGCGGCTACTGGCGTGCGCTCGACAAGAGCGACCACTCGTTCGTCGCGCTTCCGCTGGTCGCGCGCGACATCGCCGTCGCCGTGCTGAACTACGATCTCTGCCCGCAGGTGGATATCGCGCGGATCGTCGACGAATGCCGCGAAGCGGTCGTGTGGCTTTCGCGGGAAGGACCGCGCCACGGTCTGTCGGTCCGTCCTCTCGTGGTATCCGGTCACTCCGCCGGAGCGCACCTTGCGGCGATGCTGGTGGCGACCGATTGGCACGCACGCGGGCTGCCGGCCGACACGATCGCCGGCGCGGTTGCGCTGAGCGGCGTGTTCGACCTCGAACCACTCGTCCAGGTGTCGTTCAACGCCGATCTCAAGCTCGACGCGGGACACGCGTATCTGGTCAGCCCGATCCACCTTCAGCCGCGCGTCTCGACGCCCATGCTGATCGCCGCGGGCGCCGAGGAAACGAGCGAGTTCATCCGTCAGTCCTGGCTGCTCTGGGAGCGCTGGCCGGAATGCCATCCTCATGGTCGGCGCGCGCCGCTTTTCATCGCGGGACGCCATCACTTCAGCGTCGTTGCCGATCTCGGCGATCCCGCAACCGAGCTGGTGCGGCAAACGCTCGCGCTTTTCTGACGTTCGTCGTTCCCGCACGAACGAGACTCATATTGCGACGTCGCGACGGCTCATTTTGGTAACTGAGCCGGAGCCCAGGTCTTAATCGCTGACGCCTGGATGACCGAACTTGGATCCCGGCCTTCGCCTGGATGACGAAAAAAGACACCGGATCCCCGCGTTCGCGGGGATGACGGCCGGCGCAGTATAATAAGCGCTTGCCCCGTCGCACCAGAATCCCCGTGACCGCACCGCACCTGCACGCCGTCGATTCACGCGATTCGCTCGCCGCGGCCGCCAGCGCCGACTTGGGCGCGGTGAGCTCGATCGTCGAGGTCGTCGCCGAGCTGAAGGAAGGACGCATGGCCGTCCTTATCGACGAGGAAGATCGCGAGAACGAGGGCGATCTCATCATCGCGGCAGACTGCGTCACGCCGGACGCGGTGAATTTCATGGCCAAATACGGGCGCGGGCTGATATGCATGCCGATCACGGAAACCCGGGCCCGGCAACTCAATCTCGCGCCGATGACGCCGGTCAACCGCTCGGTGCATGGCACGAACTTCACGGTGTCGATCGAAGCTGCGCGCGGCGTGACGACCGGCATCTCCGCCGCGGACCGCGCGCAGACGATCCGCGCGGCTTGCGCGCCGGACGCGAATCCGTCCGACATCGTGCATCCCGGACACGTTTTTCCGCTGGTGGCTCAGGAAGGCGGCGTGCTCGCGCGCGCGGGTCACACCGAGGCCTGCTGCGATCTCGCGCGGCTGGCCGGCCACTCTCCGGCCGCGGTGCTGTGCGAGATCCTCAAGGACGATGGCACGATGGCGCGCCTGCCCGATCTCGTCGAATTCGCGCGCCTGCATGGGTTGAAGATCGGCGCGATCGCCGATCTCATTCATTACCGGAGCGAGACCGAGCGGCTGATCGAGCGCGTCGGCGAGCGGCCGATCCGGACCATCGAGGGCGAGTTCCGTCTGGTGACGTACCGCGACAAGCTCACGGACGCGACGCATCTTGCGCTAGCCCGCGGATCCATCGTGCCCGAGCGGGAGACGCTGGTGCGCGTGCACGAGCCGCTGTCGGTCGTCGACCTTCTCGATTGCGGCAGCCGGACGCACTCCTGGACCATCGCCGCCGCGCTGGCGGCGATCGCCCGTGCCGGACGCGGCGTGCTGGTGCTGCTGCACCGATCCGAGTCCGCGGCCGAGCTCCGCCAGCGAGCCCTCAACGACCGGCCCCCCGAGCAGTCGCGCGTCGATCTGCGCAACTACGGCATCGGCGCGCAGATCCTGCGCGATCTGAACGTCGGCAAGATGAGGCTTCTGGCGCGACCGCGCAAGATGCCCAGCATGACCGGCTTCGGTCTGGAGGTCACAGGTCACGCCGAACCCGACGTCGTCGGCGGCCCGCCGTCCCGCTGACTGGAGCGCCGGCGCCTCGCCGCGGTGCGCGCCGCTCGATTTCCCGTTCGTTCTCGATTCCGCCTTCGTCATGACCTTGCGCCGACTCACTGCCAACGCCCGCGCCGAGAATCTGCGCATCGGGATCGTCCTGTCGCGGTTCAACCCGGATATCGGCGAGCTGCTGCTCCAGGGCGCGGCACGCGCGCTCCAGGACGCCGGCGTCAACGAAGACGCCGTGACCGTCGCCACGGTCCCCGGCGCGCTCGAAGCCCCGCTCGCGTTGCAGCGCATGGCGCAGAGCGGCGAGTACGACGCGCTGGTCGCGCTCGGCGCGGTCATTCGCGGCGAGACCTACCACTTCGAGATCGTCGCCAACGAATCGGCCGCGGGCGTTTCCAGCGTGCAGCTCGAGTTCGGCATCCCGATCGGCAACGGCATCCTCACCACCGACACCGACGAGCAGGCGAAAGAGCGAGCCGCCGGCAAGGGGCGCGATGCCGTGCTCGCCGCGCTGGAGATGGCGAACCTGCTCGGCGCGATCGATGAAGACTAGGCCCTAGATGAGCGAACGGAGCAGCGGGAGAGGCGGACGGCGTCGCGCGCGCGAGCTCGCCCTGCAGGGGCTCTACCAGTGGCTCATCGCGCGCGCTCCGCCGCCGGTCATCCGCGCGCAGCTCGCCGAATCGAGCGGCTTCGCGAAGTGCGACAGCGCCTTCTTCGATGTCCTCTGGACCGGCGTCACGCAGGAATTCGAGCCGCTGATCGCGGCGCTCGCCCCGTTTCTCGATCGCCCTCCGGCGCAGCTCTCGCCGATCGAGAAGGCGGTGCTGGCGATCGGCGCCTGGGAACTGAAGCGTTGCCCGGAAACGCCGTACCGCGTGGCGATCAACGAGGCTGTCGAGATCGCCAAGGCCTACGGCGGGACGGACGGGCACAAGTACGTCAACGGCGTGCTCGACAAGCTGGCGCTCGCGACGCGCGCAGCGGAAATCGGCGCCGCTCCCGCGGCGAGCTGATTCCCGCCGCCCGACGGCCACCCGGCTCCAGCCCGATGTCGCTGTCCGAGTTCGAGCTGATCGAGCGGTTTTTCCGGCGTCCTGTTCGAGAGGCTGTTCTCGGGATCGGAGACGATGCGGCGCTGGTCGCGCCGACCGCGGGATGCGAGCTCGCGATATCGACGGATATGCTGGTCGAGGGCCGGCACTTCCTCGCGGACGCCGACCCGGAGGCTCTGGGGCACAAGACGCTGGCCGTCAACCTGTCCGACCTGGCCGCGATGGGAGCCCGTCCGCGCTGGGCGCTTTTGGCCTGCGCCCTCTCTGCGGCCGATCCTGCATGGCTCGAGGCATTCGCGCGCGGCTTTTTCGCTCTTGCCGATGCCCACGGCGTGGAGCTGATCGGCGGCGACACGACTCGAGGGCCGCTCAATCTGTGCGTCACGATCATCGGCGAGTTGCCGGCGGGCGCGGCTCTCCTGCGTAGCGGCGCGCAGCCGGGCGACTCCGTCTACGTCTCGGGTACTCTCGGCGATGCAGCGCTCGCGGTGGCGCATCACGGCGGCCGCCTTGCCCTTTCGAGCGAAGAGCTCGCGCGCTGCGACGCGGCGCTTTCGCGGCCGACGCCGCGAATTGCCCTGGGCCAGCGATTGCGCGGGCTGGCGACGGCGGCGATCGACGTGTCCGACGGGCTCACCGGCGATCTCGGCCACGTCGTCGAGGCGTCGCGCGCGGGCGCGACGATCGAGCTCGCCTCGCTGCCGCGATCGGCGGCGCTCGATAGGCTCCTCGGCGGCGCGGAGCGCGAGCTCGCCGTCGAATGCCTTCTCGCAGGTGGTGACGATTACGAGTTGTGCTTCACGGCACCTCGGAGCGTGGCGGCGAAGCTGCAGGCGCTCTCGGCCGAGATCGGCGTGGCTCTTACGCGCATCGGCACGATCGAAGCCCGCAGGGTGCTCGTCGTGCGCGACGAGCACGGCCGCGCGCTCGCTGCGCCGCCGCGAGCATTCGATCACTTCCGCGAGTAGATTCGATGGCCCGAAAGCCGTCGCTCGCGTTCCTGGTCTCTCATCCCGCGCATTTCATCGCGCTCGGATTCGGCGCCGGCCTTTCGCCCATCGCGCCGGGGACCGTCGGAACGCTCGTGGCTTTCCCCATCGCAGCCGCGCTGCGCGCCTACACCGGCGACGTCGGCTTTCTCCTCGCCATCGCGGTGTCGCTGGCGATCGGCGTCTGGGCGGCCGATCGTACCGGCCGCGACCTCGGCGTCGCGGACCATGGAGCAATCGTGTGCGACGAGGTCGCCGCGTTCCTGCTGGTGCTCTTCTTCGCGGGCGCCGAGCCGCTGCGCCAGGCATTCGCCTTCGTGCTGTTCCGCGCGTTCGACATCCTGAAGCCCCCGCCGGCGAACTACATCGACCGCGCGTGGCATCATGGATTCGGCGTGATGGCCGACGACATCGTCGCGGCGTTCTATGCGCTGCTCGCATTCGCGCTGTGGCAGCGGATCTTTCCGTGAAAGCCAACGGCGGCGTCGATGTGCTCGAGGCGCGGCGGATCGAAGAGCGCGCGCTCAACGCGTCGGGAGCGTTCCAGTCGCTGCTCTTCGACGGGTGGCTCCTCGGCTATCGACCGGGGCCGACCAAGCGGCTGCGCTGCGTGAACCCTTTTTACTCCTCGACGCTGCCGCTCGCCGAGAAGGTCGCCTACTGCGTCGCGTTCTACGCCGCGGCGAAGCTGCGGCCGATCTTCCGCCTCGTGCCGTTCTCCGAACCGTCGTCGCTCGACGAATGGCTCGATGCCCACGGCTGGAGAGCATTCGATCGCACGCTCGTGCTTCGCGCCGAGCTTGGCCATCTGCCCCGAGCGCCGACGCCGGAAGTCGCGGTCGAGCTGGTCGACCCGCCGCAGTGGGAGCCGCTCGTCGCCGAGCTGCTGGGCATCCCGACCGACGCCCTGCCGCGCTTCGTCGATCGCGCGGCGTCTTACCCTCTGCCGCACGCCGGCGCGCTCGTCCGGCGAGAAGGCGAGGTGATCGCCTGCGGTCTGCTCAAGCTCGAGGGCGATCATGCGGGCCTCTTTGCAGTGCAGACCGCAAAACCGTGGCGCGGCCGCGGGCTCGGGCGCGCGGTCGTCGCGGCGCTGCTTGCCGAAGCGCTCCGTCGCGGCGCCTCCCGAGCCTACCTGCAGGTCTCCGACGACAATGTGCCGGCGCTCGCCGTTTACGCTCATTTCGGTTTCGCCCCCGCGTACGCGTACTGGTATCGTGCGCTCGGCGAGGAACGCGGATAAGCATGATCGAGGATCTGGTGGGTCTGGCGGAAACCGTCGGTCGCGCCGCGCTCGCGCGCCGCGTTCGCATCGCAACGGCCGAATCGTGTACGGGCGGCCTGATTTCCGCCGCGATCACGGCGGTGGCGGGGAGCTCCGACTGGTTCGAATGCGGCTTCGTAACCTATTCCAACGAGGCGAAGAGGCGCGAGGTCGGCGTGCCGGCTTCGGCGCTCGAGCGTTTCGGGGCGGTCAGTCCGGAAGTCGCGCAGGCAATGGCGGAGGGCGCGCGCCGGGTCAGCGGCGCCGACTGGGCGGTCGCGGTGACGGGAATTGCCGGTCCCACTGGCGGCAGCCCGGAAAAACCGGTGGGCACCGTCTGCTTTGCCTGGTCGGGAGCGGCCGGGACGGAGGCGTCCCGGATCTTCATCCGGGGGGACCGCGCCGCCATCCGACGCGAGTCGGTCCGGGTGGCGCTGCAGGGTCTCCTCGACCGCCTGACCTAGGCCAAAAGGACCCTGTATCGAACGATCGTTCTATGCCATAATCGCCTCATCTTCCTGCCCACCAGGCCCCATCATGAGCACCGCGACCTCGACCAGTGGCAACATCGGCAAATCCAACGGAATGAGCACCATGGACGACAACAAGACCAAAGCGCTGGCCGCCGCGCTGGCTCAGATCGAGAAGCAGTTCGGCAAGGGCTCGATCATGAAAATGGGCGAGGCGCAGGTGCAGGGCGACCTCTCCGTCATCTCGACAGGATCGCTGGGGCTCGACATCGCGCTCGGCGTGGGAGGGCTGCCGCGCGGTCGGGTGGTCGAGATCTACGGTCCCGAATCGTCGGGCAAGACGACGCTCGCACTCCAGGTCGTCGCCCAGGTCCAGAAGGCAGGTGGCACGGCCGCGTATATCGACGCAGAGAACGCGCTGGATCCCGTTTACGCAGGCAAGCTCGGTGTGAACGTCGGCGAGATGCTGATCTCGCAACCCGATACCGGCGAGCAGGGCCTGGAGATCGCCGACATGCTGGTGCGCTCGGGCGGCGTCGACGTGATCGTCATCGACTCGGTCGCCGCGCTGGTGCCCAAAGCGGAAATAGAAGGCGAGATGGGCGATCAGCTTCCGGGATTGCAGGCCCGGCTCATGAGCCAGGCGCTGCGCAAGCTCACCTCGAACATCAAGCGCGCCAACGTGCTGGTGATCTTCATCAACCAGATCCGGATGAAGATCGGCGTCATGTTCGGCAACCCCGAGACGACCACCGGCGGCAACGCGCTCAAGTTCTACGCCTCGGTCCGGCTCGACATCCGGCGCATAGGCTCGATCAAGCGCGGCGAGGAGATCGTCGGCAACGAGACGCGCGTCAAGGTGGTCAAGAACAAGGTCGCGCCGCCTTTCCGCGAGGCGCTCTTCGACATCCTCTATGGCGAAGGCATCTCGCGCGAAGGAGAGATCGTCGAGCTCGGCGTCGCGCACGACATCGTCGAGAAATCCGGCGCGTGGTACGCGTATCGTGGCGAGAAGATCGGTCAGGGCAAGGACAATACCCGCGACTACCTCAGGGAGCACCCCGAGATCGCTTCCGAGATCGAGGCGAAGATCAGGGCTGCGGTGGGCGTGCCTTCTCCGGGACCGGCGCGCGGCGCGGCGACAGCCGAGGACTAAGGTCCTCGCAACGGGTTTGACCGGCGCCTCCCTGCGCGATCGGGCGATCCGGCTTCTCGCGCGACGCGAATACGCGCGCTCCGAGCTCGAGCACCGGCTCGTTGTGCGGGGCGGCGACCGGAGCGAGGTGCGTGCGCTGCTCGACGCGCTGACCGCGGAGGGGCTGTTGTCCGACGCTCGCTACGCGCACTCGATCGTCGCCCGCAAGACGGGCAGCTACAGCCGGCGCCGGATCGTCGACGAGTTGAAGGCCGCGGGGCTCGCCCGCGAGCACATCGATGCCGCGCTCGCCGATGGCGAGCAGGACGATGAAGCGGCACTCCTCGCACTGTGGCGGCGCCGCTTCGGCCGCGCGCCCGCAGGCGAGCGCGAGAAGGCGCGGCAGGTGCGCTTTATGCAGTCGAGAGGATTTGCGCTGTCGGCGATCCTGAAGCTGCTTCGCCGCGCCGACGAAGGGCTGTCCTGAAGCGACCGCGCGCCGGGGGCGGTATAATAGACTAGTCTAGCTAGTTTGGAGTCTGCACCGATGCAAACCGTAGGGACGTTCGAGGCCAAGACCCATCTCTCGGAACTGCTCGACCGGGTGGCCAACGGCGACGAGATCACGATTACACGCAACGGCAAGCCGATCGCCCGCCTGGTGCCGGTCGAGGCCGGCGCCTCGGCATCGGACCGGCGCGAGCTCGCTCGCCGCATCGACAAAGCCCGTCGCGGCGTCAAGCTGGGTCCGGGGCTTACGCTGCGGAAGCTTATCGACGAGGGCCGGCGCTACTGATGAACTTCGTGCTCGACTGCTCGGTCACCATGACATGGTTCTTCGAGGACGAGATCGACCCGAGCAGTCGGGCGCTGCTCGATCGCGCGACAGAGGGCGACGCGGTCGTCCCCGCGATATGGCCGGGCGAGGTTGCCAATGCTTTTCTCACTGCGGAACGCAAGCGCAGAATGACGTACGCCAAGCTTGACGAAGATGCGGCGCTGCTCGCCCGACTGCCGATCGCGATCGACCGCGGCGGCGTGGCGCCTGCCGATCTCATCGCGCTCGCGCGCCGGTACGAGCTGTCGAGCTATGATTCGAGCTATCTCGAGCTTGCGCTGCGGCTCCGTTTGCCTCTGGCGACTCGGGACCGGCGCCTGGGCGCCGCAGCCCGGGCCGCGAAAGTGGAGTTGGCCTGACCGATGAAAGCCAGCCAAATCCGCCGTCAGTTCCTCGACTACTTCGCCTCGAAGGGCCACACGATCGTGCCGTCGGCCCCGCTCGTCCCAGCCAACGATCCGACGCTGCTTTTCACCAACAGCGGCATGGTCCAGTTCAAGGACGTATTCCTCGGCAAGGAAAAGCGCAGCTACGTGCGCGCGGCCGACGTGCAGCGGTGCCTGCGCGCCGGCGGCAAGCACAACGACCTCGAGAACGTCGGCTACACCGCCCGCCACCACACGTTCTTCGAGATGCTCGGAAACTGGTCCTTCGGCGACTACTTCAAACGCGAGGCGATTCGCTACGCGTGGGACCTCCTGACGGCAATCTACAAGCTGCCGCCCGACAGGCTCTGGGTCACCGTCTACCAGACCGACGACGCGGCTTACGACGCCTGGGCGGACGACATCGGCGTACCGCGCGAGCGGATCGTCCGCATCGGCGACAACAAGGGCGCACCGTACGCCTCGGACAACTTCTGGCAGATGGCCGATACCGGCCCCTGTGGTCCGTGCAGCGAGATCTTCTACGACCATGGCCCCGACATACCCGGCGGGCCGCCCGGCTCGGCGGAAGCGGAGGGCGACCGTTATATCGAGATCTGGAACCTCGTGTTCATGCAGTTCGACCGCGACGCGAGCGGCAAGCTCACGCCGCTCCCCAGGCCGTGCGTCGACACGGGCATGGGCCTGGAACGGCTCGCCGCGGTCCTGCAGGGCGTACACAGCAACTATGAGATCGATCTCTTCCGCGAATTGATCGCGTCGGCGATCAAACTGACCGGCGCGACAGACCTTGCCTCGCCGTCGCTCAACGTCATCGCCGACCACATCCGCGCCTGCGCCTTCCTGATCGTCGACGGCGTGATCCCGAGCAACGAAGGGCGCGGCTACGTCCTGCGGCGGATCATTCGCCGCGCGATCCGGCACGGCTACAAGCTCGGCCAGACCAAACCGTTTTTCGCCCGCCTGGTACCGGAGCTTTCGCGGCTGATGGGCGACGCGTATCCCGAGCTGCCGCTCAAGCAGGACTACGTGATGGGCGTGCTCCTGGCCGAGGAGGAGCGCTTTGCCGAGACCTTGGAGCACGGCATGAAGGTGCTCGAAGCCTCGCTCGCCGAAGCCGCGAGGACCGGTGTGAAGACCCTCTCGGGCGAGACGGCGTTCACGCTCTACGATACTTATGGCTTCCCCTTCGACCTTACCGCTGACGTCTGCCGAGAGCGGGGCCTTTCCGTCGACCAGACCGCGTTCGAGGCGGCGATGGACAAGCAGCGCGAGCGCGCGCGCGCCGCGTCGACCTTCAAGATGGCGGAGGGGCTGGACTACCGCGGGGCGAAGACCCGCTTCGACGGCTACGACACGCTGGCCGAGGACGCCCGGGTCGTGGCGCTCTATCGCGAGGGCACGCCAGTCGACGCGCTATCGACCGGACAAAGCGGCGTGGTCGTCCTCGATCGCACGCCGTTCTACGCGGAGTCGGGCGGGCAGGTGGGCGATCGCGGGGAGCTCTCGATGAGCGGAGCGTGCCTGACGCTTTTCTCGGTGCACGACACGCAGAAGATCCAGCCCGACGTGTTCGGCCACTACGGCGAGTTGAAGACCGGCGAGATCAAAGTTGGCGACAGCGTAGCTGCCAAGGTCGACGGCCGGGCACGGGCGCGGGCCGCGTGGAACCACTCGGCCACGCACCTGATGCACGCTGCGCTGCGCAAGGTGCTGGGCGAGCATGTGACCCAGAAGGGCTCGCTCGTGGATCCCGATCGCACGCGCTTCGACTTCTCGCACTCGAGAGCCATGACCGACGAGGAGATCCGCACCGTCGAGGCGCTGGTGAATGCGGCGATCCGCGCCAACTATCCGGTCGAGGCGCGGATCATGCCGTACGACGAGGCCATCAAGTCGGGCGCGATGGCGCTTTTCGGCGAGAAGTACGGCGACGAAGTGCGCGTGCTTCGCATGGGGGATTTCTCGACCGAGCTCTGCGGCGGCACGCACGTCAGTCGCACGGGCGACATCGGCTTCTTCAAGATCGTGTCCGAATCGGGCGTGGCCGCGGGCATCCGTCGCGTCGAAGCAGTAACCGCAGACGGTGCGCTGGCGTATACGCACGAGATGGAGGCACGCCTCAACCACGCCGCGCGTGCGCTCAAGGCGCCGGCGAGCGAAGTAACCACCAAGATCGCGCAGATCCTCGAGAACGTGAAAACGCTGGAGAAGGAGCTCGCGCGGCTGAAAGGCAAGCTCGCGTCGAGTCAGGGCGGCGACCTCGCGTCGCAGGCCTTCGAAGTGAACGGCGCGCAGGTGCTCGCGGCGACGATCGAAGGCGCGGATGCGAAGGTGCTGCGCGAGACCATCGACAAGCTGAAAGGTCGCTTCAAGTCGGCGGCCATCGTGTTGGGCTCGACCGAGGGGGGCAAGGTGACGCTCATTGCGGGCGTAACGTCGGACCTCACGGGGAAGATCAAGGCCGGCGACCTGGTCAATTACGTCGCGACACAGGTTGGCGGGAAAGGAGGAGGGCGACCCGACATGGCGCAGGCAGGGGGCACCAACGCCGCGGCTCTCCCCGCCGCGTTGCAGTCGGTCCGCTCGTGGGTCGCGCAACGGCTGCTGTAGTACCCATGCCGCTCGTCTAGCGTCCGATGCCGCTTCGTGCCGACGCGACGCTCGACAAATTCCGCAAACGCGGCGTCGGCTATTTGCCGGGACTCGTCGGGGTGCGCTTCACCGGCCTCGCCGAGCATCGCGTCGATGCGGAGCTCGATATCCGTCCCGAGCTGCTGGCGCCGAACGGCTACCTGCATGCAGCGACCGTGATCGCGCTCGCCGATACCGCCTGCGGCTACGGCTGCCTCGCGCATCTGCCCGATGGCGCGGAGAACTTCACCACGATCGAGCTCAAGAGCAATTTTCTCGGCACCGCGCGCGAGGGCACGCTCGCCTGCGTGGCGACCCCCGTACACCTGGGCAATACGACGCAGGTCTGGGATGCTGTCGTGAACGATCGGGTGCGCGACCGCAAGATCGCCTTGTTCCGCTGCACTCAGCTCATTCTCTGGCCCGGAGGCCGGCGCTCCGGCTGATGCGAGCCCGCTCGAGGGGCCAGAGCTAACCGTTTGTTCGGTCGCAGTAACCTCCAATCGGACCGCGTTTCGAAAGTCCACCGGACCCGCCTATGATGCGCTCCGTGTTCGCGGGACCCGCCCGCGAAAGCCCGCCGGCAGCGCTTCCGTGCTCCGGACGAGTCGATCACCAACCACTGAAGCGGGCCGTCACGGCCCGCGTTGCGAAAGGAAGGCAAGTCGATGAGTGCAACAAGCCCCGTGCGGCGATGGCTCGCATCGGCGATGACGCTGGCGTTGCTGACGGCCGCGCCGTATGCCGCCGCGGACGGTCTCACGTCCGAGCAGGCCCAGGAAATCATCAACGAGCTGAAGCAGATCCGCCAGACGCTGGAGAAGATGCAATCGCCTCAGGCTGCGCCCGCTCCCGACGACAAGGTGAGCTACAAGCTCTCTCCGGGAGGCTTTTCGATGGGAGATGCGAAAGCGCCGCTGGTCATGGTCGAGTACACCGACTTCCAGTGTCCGTTCTGCCAGCAGTTCCACAACACGGCGTTTGCGCAGATCAAGGCCAACTACATCGACACCGGCAAGATCCGTTTCGTGAGCCGCGACTTTCCGCTCGACTTCCACGACAACGCTCGCCGCGCGGCAACCGCCGGCCGCTGCGCCGCGGAGCAGGGCAAGTACTGGGAGATGCGGCACGTGATGATCGTGAACGCAGAGCAGCTCAAGCCGGACAATCTCGCGAGCTACGCGGGCCAGGTGAAGATGGACGTCGCCAAGTTCAGGAGCTGTCTGGACTCCGACAAGTTCAAGGCGCAGATCGATCAGGACATCGCCGAGGGCGGCGTTGCAGGAGTGCAGGGAACGCCCTCGTTCGTACTCGGCTATCTCGAGAACGACAAGCTCTCGGGCGTGCGCCTCGTCGGCGCGATGCCTTACGCGCAGTTCGACGCCAAGATCCAGGAGATGCTCGAGCAGGCCGGGAAGAAGTAGCCCCGAATCCGCTCATCTGCGGCGCGCACCCTTCGAGAGCGCTGAAACGCTCGCGCAAGGGTTCCGGGCCGCGTTTGTTTTCTGCATCTTGGAGCAGGCCCGTGGTGCTCGGCGGACGTCGGTTGTCCGCGAGGCATTGATCGGGTCCGCGGATGCGCTCCCTGCTCCTGGCATTCGCGCTCGGCGTACTGGTTCTGCAGCACCAGGCGGAACTGCCGCGCGTGACGGGACTCGCATGGGCGGCGGCGCCGGTCGCGGCCGCTCTGGTCGCAATCGGCCTGGCGCGGCGGCTCCGCGGCTCGCCCCGCGTTGCGCGCAGCCTGGCGGTCTTCGCATTGGCGACCGCGGTTGGCATCGGCGGATTCCATTACGCTGCATGGCGCGCGCAAGCGCGGCTAGCCGACGAGCTGCCGACTGCCTGGGAAGGGCGGGACGTCGACGTGATCGGGGTCGTCGACGAGCTTCCGCAGGCGACCGATCGCGGGCCGCGTTTCGCGTTCACGGTCGAAAGGGTTTCGACGCCCGGCGCGGTGGTCCCATCACGCTTGTCGCTCGGCTGGTATACCGCTTGGCGTGACGAGGACGCCGGCAGCGACGTCCCGAATCTCCACGCGGGCGAGCGCTGGGCGCTCACCGTTCGACTCAAACGCCCGCATGGCACGGTCAATCCGCACGGGTTCGATGTCGAAGCGTGGCTGCTCGAGAACGAGCTCCGCGCGACCGGGTACGTGCGGCAGAGCGAAGCCAGCCGGCGCCTGGATGCGTTCGCGGGGCGCCCGGTCGACTTTGTCTCGCGCTGGCGCGAAGCGATCCGCGACCGCATCCTCGATGCGCTGGCTGGACGGCCGTATGCGGGCGTCATCGCAGCGCTGGCGATAGGCGACGAGCGCGCCATTCCCGAAGCGCAATGGCGCGTGTTCAATCGCACCGGGATCGGTCATCTCATCAGCATCTCCGGGCTGCACGTCACGTTCTTCGCGACGCTCATCGGCGCGGCCGTGTTCTGGTTGTGGCGTCGCAGCCACCGTCTTACGCTCGCGCTTCCGGCGCGCAAGGCGGCGGCGGTGGCCGGCGTCATCGCGGCGTTCGTCTATGTGCTGCTCGCTGGCTTCCAGGTGCCCGCTCAGCGAACGCTGTATATGCTCGCCACGGCAGCGGTCGGGCTCTGGCTGGGACGTCCCGGGACCGCCTCGACGGTCTGGCTGTGGGCGCTCGCGGTCGTGCTCGCCTGGGATCCGTGGGCGAGCCTCGCGCCCGGCTTCTGGCTCTCTTTCGCCGCCGTAGGGCTGCTTCTGTACACGGGTGTCGGCCGCCTCGGCGCCGGCTCGCCTTTGGCCGCCGCTGCTCGAGCCCAGTGGGCCATCACGCTCGGGCTCGTGCCCCTCATGCTGATGCTCTTCCAGCAGATCTCGCTCGTTTCACCGCTCGCCAACGCCATCGCGATTCCGGCGGTCACGTTTATCGTCGTGCCGCTTACGCTCGCGTCGATCGTGCTTCCGTGGGATGCGCTGCTGGTCGCGGCACATCAGGTGTTCGCCTGGCTCGCATGGCTGCTCGAGGCGCTGAGCGCCAGCCCGAGCGCGGTCTGGCAGCAGCACGCGCCGCCGTCGTGGGGTATCGCGTGCGGAATCATCGGCGTGCTGTGGCTGCTCGCGCCGCGCGGCGTTCCGGGTCGCCTGGCCGGATTCGCCTGGCTGGCGCCTCTATTCGTCGTTGCCCCGCTGCTTCCGCCGCCGGGCGCGTTTCGTCTCACCGTGCTCGACGTAGGGCAGGGGCTCGCGGTGCTCGTCCAGACGCACAGCCACGCGCTGCTCTACGATGCCGGCCCGCGCTTCAACGACACGGCCGACGCGGGAGATCGCATCATCGCCCCAGTGCTGCGCGCGAACGCGGTCGTGCGCCTCGACGGCATGATCGTGAGCCACCAGGACAGCGACCACAGCGGAGGCGCACTGTCGGTGCTGCACACGGTGCCGGTGGCCTGGCTCGCGTCATCTCTGCCGAAGGACCACGCGATCGTTCGCGCGCAAGAGCAGGACCAGCGGAGCACCGAGCGCTGCCTCGCCGGCCGGCGCTGGACATGGGACGGCGTCGATTTCGCGCTGCTGCACCCGGTCGAGGCGAATTACGTCAATCCGAAGCTCAAGGCGAACGACCTTTCCTGCGTCCTGCGGATCAGCGCCGCAACCGGCAGCGCGCTCCTCACGGGCGATATCGAGGCGCGAACCGAAAGCGATCTCATCCGGCGCGAAGGAACGACGCTGCGCGCCAACGTGCTCGTCGTGCCGCACCACGGCAGCCGCACGTCGTCTACGCCGGCGTTCATTGCCGCGGTCGCACCGGACGCGGCCGTGTTCACGCCGGGCTACCGCAACCGCTTCGGCCACCCGCGGCCGGAGATCGTCGCGCGTTATGCCGGCGCCGGAGTCCCCACCTACCGCACGGACTACGAGGGTGCGCTCACGTTCGCCGTCGAGCCGGGCTCCTCGTTCGTGCCGCGACGCGAGCGCGAAACGGACCGACGATACTGGTGGGATGCGCCGGCGCGCTCGACGGCGAGGCCGGATTGAGACAGCTTCGTGCGGGCGATCGCGGGTTTCACGGACGACGTGCTTTTCGCTGCGCCGACGCCTAGTTGACGTATCGTCCCAGGCGGACCGCCGTTTCGCCGCGCTTGGGCCGACGCGTCGGCATGATCAGCACGCAGTCGTCGTGCGGCGTTCGAATGGCCGTATCGCCGTCGAGCGCATAGGTCGTGCCCGCGCGAGGTATCGTCTGCAGGCCCTGCACCGGGAATGCAAACGCGAAATCGTCGCTGCCGATGGTCACCGTGGTCGTCACTTCGATCAGCTTCTGCGCCGGCGGAGGCTCGACTTCGAGAAAGGCGTCGAGCAGGCGTTGTTCGGCCATGTCCAGGTGGCGCAGGAAGCGCAGCACCGATTGGATGGCGATCGCCGGCGCGCTCACATCCCAATGCTGGCCGCATTCGATGAGCAGCGCCGCGCGGGGATCGTCTTCGTCGTCGAAGAAAGCGTAGTCGCGCAATCGCCGGCCGGCGGCGTGCCCGCCGTCGACGACGATGTGCTGCGGCGTCCCGACGGCGCGAGCGAGCGCGAGTCCTTTGCTGCGCAGGCCGGCCATGGCCAGAGGCGGACACGGCTCCGACATCGAGTGCAGATCGAGAAGGTAGTCGACGCGCTCGTATAGAGGCCGGAGCTCTCGCGCCCGCCTGAGCTCGGAGCTGTCCCTCGGCCCGTCGAGCACTTCCGCGGTCCACAACCGGTTGAAATCCTCGTCGACGCAGCGTGACGCAAACGGATCCGTCGCGTCGAACCGCTTGTAAGCGGCGACGTTGGCGAATACGAGCGACAACGTGCCCCTGGTCGGACGTAACTCCTCCCTCAACGCCCAATCGAGCGCTATCGCGCCGCATACTTCGTTGCCGTGCGTCAGCGCCTGCACCAGCACATGCGGGCCGCGACGAGCGGCAGCGAACGTCCAGACGTAGGGAAGCCCGGCACTGCCCGCCGCATGAGCCTCGAGATCGGGAAATGCGACGCTGATCGGCCGAGAGGCGACGGACGACACGGATCTCTCGCGCGGCGAGCGGAGGCTCAAGCGATGCAAAGATGGTCGGCGAGACGATGCATGAACGCTTCGCAACGGGCGAGCTGCGTGAGCTCCACCCACTCGTTCGGCTGATGCGCCTGGGCGATGTGCCCGGGCCCGCAGATGATCGTGGCCATGCCGGCGTTGTGAAACAGCGCGGCTTCGCTGCCGAACGAGACTTTGCCCACCTCCTTCGTTTCGGTCCATCGCTGTCCGAGCTCCGTGATCTCGTTGCCGCCGTGGCTGTCGAAGCCGGGCGTGGCCGAGATCGGATCGAATTCGATGTAGGTAGCCGCGTCGACCGCGTGCATCTCGGGCAGGAGCGTTGCGGCGAAGCGCTTCACTTCGGCCAGCAGCGCGTCGGGATCTTCCGTAGGCAAATGGCGGAATTCGAAATCGAAGCGGCAATCGCGCGGAACGATGTTGAGCGCGGTGCCGCCGCGGATGACACCGGTATGCACGGTCGTGTACGGCACCTCGTAGGCCGCATCGAAGGGGCCGCGGTCGCGGAACTGGCGCGCCATCCGGGCGAGGAACGTCACGAGCTCGCTCGCAGCCTGGACTGCGTTCACGCCGTGCGGGGTCAGCGCCGAGTGCGCTTCGTGCCCGCGCACCCGGCAACGATAGCTCCTCTTGCCCTTGTGGGCGACCACGACGCGCATGCCGGAGGGCTCGCCGATGATGCAGCTTGCCGGTCTGACGCCGCGCGCGGCCACGTCGGCAATGAGCCGCCGCACGCCGATGCAGCCGACTTCCTCGTCGTACGAGAGCGCGAAGTGCAGGGGGCGACGGAGTCCGCGGCGCCGCAGCTCCGGGACCTGCGCGAGCCCGATCGCGGAGAAGCTCTTCATGTCGGTCACGCCGCGCCCATGCAGCCGATCGCCGACGATCGTGGCTTCGAATGGAGCGGTGTCCCAGGGCTGGTCGTCGACCGGGACGACGTCGGTATGTCCCGACAGGACGATGCCGCCAACCGTTTCATTGCCGTCCTGGGCCGGCAGCGTCGCGAAAAGATTGGCCTTGCGCCGCTCGTCGTCGTAGGTAAGCTGCGAGCCGATGCCATGGCCGGCGAGGTAGTCGCGCGCCCAGTGGATCAGAGCCAGGTTCGAGTCGCGGCTGGTCGTGTCGTACGCGACCAGCGTGCGAATCAATTCGAGACTGGCGAAGCTGGGAGCGAGGGCTGCCGCGGGCGCGTTCATGAGGAACTTCCGGCGGGCAGCGCGAGCGCCGGCCGGAAGTGAAGGATAGAAACCGCCTCGGCCGCTGTCAATCGAACGGAGGCTTTGACAGCGAAGATCGCGCCCGAGGCGCGGGACGGAGTTTCGACGATGCGCAAGTGGTGGCTGGTGGCGGTCACGCTGATGACGGTGGGCGCCGTATCGGCTCGAGGCGACGATCTGCCTCTGGACAAGATCAAGCTGCCGCCGGGCTTCGCGATCGAGTTCGTGGCGCGCGTACCCGGCGCTCGCGAAATGGCCCTGGGATCGCAAGGGACGCTGTTCGTCGGCTCGGTGGACGGCGGCAAGGTCTACGCCGTAACGCAAGCGTCCGGTGGCGGCGCCGCCACGGTGAAAACCATCGCATCGGGGCTCGATCGACCTGTCGGGGTCGCATTCCGCGATGGAAGCCTGTTCGTCTCCGTGGTGAGCCGGATCCTGCGCTTCGACGACATCGAGAACCGCCTCGACCATCCGCCGACGCCGGTGGTCGTGACCGACAAATTCCCGACCGATTCGCATCATGGCTGGAAGTTCATCGCTTTCGGACCCGACGGCAAGCTCTATGTACCCGTGGGGGCGCCGTGCAACATCTGCGAGCCGGATCCCGATCGCTACGCGCTCATCGCGCGGATGAATCCGGACGGCTCGAATCTCGAGATCTTCGCGCGGGGCCTGCGCAACTCGGTCGGCTTCGACTGGGATCCGCGCACCGGCGAGTTGTGGTTCACCAACAACGGCCGCGATTACCTGGGCGACGACGCGCCGCCGGACACGCTGAATCACGCCCCGAAGCCGGGCTTGAGATTCGGGTTTCCGTACTGCCACGCGGGCACGATCGCCGATCCCGAATTCGGAAGGAAACGGTCTTGCCGCGAGTTCACGCCGCCGGCGCAGAACCTCGGCCCGCATGTGGCCCCGCTCGGCATGCGCTTCTATACCGGCAGCCAATTTCCAACCGGCTACAGGAACCAGATCTTCATCGCCGAGCACGGCTCGTGGAATCGCTCGCACAAGATCGGCTATCGCGTGACGCTGGTCCGACTGGAAAACAATCGGGCGATCAGCTACGAGCCCTTCGCGACCGGCTGGCTGCAGGGCGAGAGCGCTTGGGGACGGCCGGCGGACGTCCTGGTCGCCAAGGACGGGTCGCTCCTCATCTCCGACGATACCGCCGGCGCTGTCTACCGCGTCACCTACCGGGGCTCGTGACCGTCAGGCTGCGCAGGGACCGGCTCCGGCCTGTGCTGGACTTCTTCGACGAAGCGGTCGAGATGCGTGATGCGATTGGCGGCAAGGAGCTGCCTGAATTCGGCGTGGCCCGCCTTCTCGTTCGCCAGGACCTTGGCGAGATCCGCGCCATAGTGCTGCGAGCGCGCGAGCGCGAATCGCTTGTCGAGCACCTCGGGCGGCGCGGTCAGCGGCGCCGCGGCGTCCTGATCGTAATGCTGTAGCAGGAGCTGGAGCGCGACTTCGACGCTCGGCTGGCGGTCGCACAGATCGAACGAAAGGTGCAGCGAGCACGATGTCAGTGTCTCGACCTTGTGCGGCGTGAAGCTCCGGAGGAAGAGCACGTCGCCGGGGACGCATCACGACTTCCGCCTCGAGCGGACCCATCTGAGCATCGGTCAGGTCGCTCAACGTCGCTCGTCGTGGAGCCTGCGAGCGGTGCAGCCGCCAGCGCTTCTCACCCGCGAGGTGGCGCCTTGCGCAAGATGCTGCTGCAGCACGCGATGGTCGACGAATTCGATGCGTCGCCGCAGATCCGCCATCGAGAACAGTCGCTGGTCCGGCACCAGACCGGGCTTGTGCACGTGGCTCGCCGTGCGCGGCGCGGTGAGCGCTTCCTTGAAGTAAAAGTCGCGGATGCGCCGTTGGAGCGGGGACAGTTCCATGCGAAGGTGAGCCTGCGGGCGGCCGACATGGCGGCGCGAAGGACCCGCGATTCTGGGCGAGCGTGCGCCACGCTGTCAAACGCTCGTGCGGCTGAAATCAGGACAAAAAAACCGCCCGGCTGACTTTCGCGTCGAGCCTGGCGGTCGTTGCGAGTGCTTTAAGGCTGCGGGTCGCCGCCTTAACTCACACGGCGCACTACGGGTTGCGCATCCTTCGGGTCAGCTCATCCGGGGCGCAGCGCTCGCTGCGCCTGGGCTCTCTACCAATGCCGGTAGTAGGCGTGCGGCCCGTAGTAGTGGTAGCGATAAGGCCTGTAGTGCGGCTGGTATACCACCGTCGGCCCGTAGTACGGATAGGGAGCCGGCGCATAGTAATACGAGTAGTACGGCGCCGGCGCATATCCATAGTTCGAATAGCCGAACGCTACGCCCGGCGCTCCGATCGACACCGAGAACGAGTCCCTTGCCGATGCGGAAGTGGCAATCGTGGCGCCGCCGATGGCGACGACCGCGGCTGCGGCAAGCGCGGCAATGCGACGAGTCATATGAATCTCCTCATGCTTAAGGTCGCGAATGGCGCGACACCATCCGCAACGTAAGTAGGACACTGGACGTTGACCCGAGTTTCTGCGGGAAAACAAACGGTTACAATTAGTTACCACTGCGCTATGCTTGCGCCAAGGCGCCCGTGGCGCTGTATATTCCCCGGAGAGATCATGTCTCGCACCGTGCTGCAACGCGCGACCGAGCTCGCGATCAACGATACCGCGATCGTCCCGCTTTACCATCAGGTGAGCATCTGGGGAACGCGCAACGGCATCGGCTACGTGGCGCGAACCGACGAGAACACGCTCGCGCACAAGTTCCGGCCGGGCATGTGAGCGGTCTCGGAACGCAATGCCATCGTCGCAGGAGTGCAGGTCATGAACGCGCCGGATCTTCGATGGCCCGCGGTGACGACCCGGGCCGCCAATTTCATCGACAACCGCTGGCTGGAAACGAGCACGGGGGCGACCCTCCCCGTAATCGACCCGTCGGACGGCGCGCCGTTCGCCGCAATCGCGCGCGGCGACGCCGCCGACATTGACGCCGCCGTCATAGCCGCGCGAGCCGCGTTCAACGGTTCGTGGGGCGCGCTGGCGCCAGCGGACAAGGGACGCATGCTCGGCACGCTTGCGCGCGCGATCACCGCTCACGCCGAAGACCTTGCCGCGCTGGAGGCGAGGGACTGCGGCAAGCCGCGCAAGCAGGCGCGCGCCGACGTCGCCGCGTGCGCACGCTACTTCGAGTTCTACGGCGGGGCGGCCGACAAGATTCACGGCGCGACGATTCCCTTTCCGCAGGAATTTTCCGTGCTGACCTGGCGCGAGCCGCACGGCGTGACCGGGCACATCATCCCGTGGAATTATCCGTTGCAGATCTTCGGACGCAGCGTCGCCGCCGCGCTCGCCGCCGGCAACGCCTGCGTGATCAAGCCGGCCGAAGACGCTTGCCTGTCGCTGCTGCGACTGGCCGAGCTCGGACGCGACGTCGGCCTTCCGGCCGGCGCGCTCAATATCGTCACCGGGCTGGGGCGCGAAGCCGGCGCCGCGCTTGCCGCGCACGCAGGCATCGATCATCTTTCGTTCACCGGTTCCCCTGCGACGGGCGCATGGGTTGCGCAGGAAGCGGCGAAACGCCATTGCCCCGTGACGCTCGAACTCGGCGGTAAAGGTCCGCAGATCGTATTCGGCGATGCGGACCTCGACGCCGCGCTGCCGGTGCTCGTCAACGCGATCGTGCAGAACGCAGGCCAGACCTGCTCGGCGGGCAGCCGACTGCTGGTCGAGCGCTCGCGCTACGAGGAAACGCTCGACAAGCTCGGCCAACGCTTCGGTGCGCTGCAGGTCGGTCCGGCGCTCGCCGATCTCGATTGCGGCCCGCTCATCCGCGCCTCGCAGCTCGAGCGGGTGAACGGGTTTCTCGCCCAGGCCGCGCGCGATGGCGCCTCGACCGTCGCAGTGGGACACGTCGTCGCCGACGCGCCGCCGGGCGGGTATTACGTCGCACCGCGGCTGCTCCGCAACGTCTCCGCCGAGAGCCGTATCGCATGCGAGGAAGTCTTCGGCCCGATCCTGGTCGCGATGCCCTTCGCGGACGAAGCCGATGCGGTGCGGCTCGCGAATGCGACAGCCTACGGCCTCGTCGCGGGGATATGGACGCGGGACGGCGCCCGACAGCTGCGGATGGCGCGCGCGATCCGCAGCGGTCAGGTCTTCGTGAATAGCTACGGTGCTGGTGGCGGCGTCGAGCTCCCTTTCGGCGGCGTCAAGCACTCGGGCTACGGACGCGAAAAGGGGTTCGAGGCGCTGTACGGATTCACCACGCTCAAGACGGTCGTGCTGCGCCATGGCTAGCGGGCGTCTCGGCGGCAAGGTGGCGATCGTCACCGGCGCGGGGTCGGGTTTCGGCGAGGGCATCGCCCGGCGATTCGCCGCCGAGGGCGCGAAGGTCGTCGTCAACGACATCAACCCAAAGAGCGGCGAGCGCGTTGCCGAGAGCATCCGTTCGGGCGGCAACGTCGCCTCTTTCTTCGCCGCCAACGTAGCGGTCGACGCCGAAGTCGCCGAGCTGGTGCGCTCCACGCTTGACGCACACGGTCGCGTCGACGTAGTCGTCAACAACGCGGGCACGACGCACCGTAACCGGCCGCTGCTGGAGGTCACCGAAGCCGAATTCGATCGGATCTACGCGGTGAACGTGAAGAGCCTGTATCTCACCGCGCGCCACGCCGTTCCGGCGATGAGGCGGCAGGGCGGCGGCGTGTTCATCACCATCGCCTCGACCGCCGGCGTACGGCCGCGACCGGGTCTGACCTGGTACAACGGCAGCAAGGGGGCGGCGATCGTGACCAGCCGTTCGATGGCCGCGGAGCTCGCGCCCGACGGGATTCGCGTCAACGTGATCAATCCGGTCGCCGGCGAGACCGGGCTGCTGGCCGAATTCATGGGCGGCGATACGCCGGAGCTGCGGGCGAAGTTCATTTCCACCATTCCGCTGGGCCGGCTGTCGCTGCCGTCCGACGTCGCCACCGCCGCCGTGTTCTTCGCCTCCGACGAAGCGGCTTTCATCACCGGCGCATGTCTGGAAGTCGATGGCGGGCGCTGCATCTGAGGTTGTTGTCGCCCCGGCTCATTCCGGTAACTCAGCCGCGGCCCAGGTTCGACCTTCTAACTCTCTCTGCCCCTGACTTGGATTCCGGCCTTCGCCGGAATGACGCTGGATATGCTCAGACGCGACCAGCCGGCGATGACGGTGCTGCTCGGTGCGCTGATTGCCGTCGCGCCGCTGGCGATGGACATCTATCTCGCGTCGATGCCGTCGATGACCCTGGCGCTGTCCGCCACGCCGGAACAGGTCCAGCTCACGCTTTCGCTCTACATGTACGGCTGGGGGCTCTCGCAGATCTTCGTCGGACCGCTCACCGACCGCTACGGACGGCGCCCGCTGCTGCTCGCCGGGCTGGCGGTCTTCGTCGCGGCCTCGCTCGCGTGCGCCGCGTCGCGCGATATCCACATGCTGATCGCCGCTCGCATCGCCCAGGCGATCGGGATGGCGACGGTCGCCGTTGTCCCGCGCGCGATCGTTCGCGACCTCTACACCGGGGAGCACGCCGCGCGGATTCTCTCGCTGATGGGCATTGTGCTCGGAATCGCGCCGGTTATTGCCCCGATCATCGGCAGCCATCTGCACGTGCGGTTCGGGTGGCGGGCGAATTTCCTGTTCGTCGCCGCGTACGGAGCGATGGCGCTCGCAACCGTCGCCGCGGCGCTCCCGGAAACAATCCGGGCCCGCGACCGGCGCGCGACGGTGCCGGGCGTGATCCTCGCGAACTACGCGCGGCTCCTGCGCTCGCGGAGCTACGTGGGATACACGCTGGTCGCAGCTTTCGCGTCGAGCGGGCTCTTCGCGTTCCTCGCCGGCAGCGCGTTCGTGTTCGTGAGCGTGATGGGAACCGGCGAGCGGGGCTTCGGTTTCCTGTTCGGTGCCGTCATGCTGGGCAACATCACGGGTGCGTCGATCGGGAGCCGGCTGGTCACGCGGCTCGGGATCGACCGCATGCTCGGCTACTCGACGTGGCTGATGCTGTTCTCCGGCGCCGCGCTCGCGGCGCTCGCGTGGGCGCGCGTCGCTCATCCGATCGCGGTCGTGGCGCCGATGTTCCTGTTCATGGCTGCTCTCATGACGACGATGCCGCAGGCGACGGCGGGGGCGCTGACCGCCTTTCCGGAGATCGCAGGAAGCGCGGCGTCGCTGCTGCTGTTCTGTCAGTTCGTGCTGGCATCGACGTCGGCGCTGATCGTCGGGATGACCTTCGAAGGCACCCAGCGTCCGATGACCTGGACCATCGCGGCCGCGACGCTGCTGGCGTTCGTCGCTTTCCGCGCGCTGGTGAGGCGGCCGCGTGCCCGCCCGCGCACAGACCAGAGCGTCAAGCCGGGCGAATAACGATCAGTTGCTCGAGGTGGGCGACGATCGGCGTTGCCGCTTCGACGCCAATGCGTTTGACGAGCGCCTTCGCGACATCCGGCAGCAGGTCGTGCAGATCTCGCAGGTTCGACGCGCGCTCCAGACGCATGATCAGAAGGTAGCCGCGAAGCCCCAGATGTTCGTTGATCAGATCGGACAGCTGGCGCTGCGCGTCAACGAACCGCTGGGCTTCGTCTTCGCTGCGCGGCGAGGCTGCCGCTTGCGCTTCGGCGACCGACGGCGCGCTGAAGCGCTTGGCGATGAGCCCGGCCCGCTCCAGCACGGCGATCGCTTCTTCGTCCACGCCTAGCGTCCGGGCACGCTCCAGGACGGCGGCCACCGTGAGCTTGCCGTCGATCATGATCAGCAGACTGCGGAGCGCGATCGGAAGGTTCAGCTTGCGTTCCTTGACCTCCCGTATCCCGTCGTCGGTCTTGGCGTAGATCTCGCCCGGATGCATTCAACCGCTCCTCGTAGCCGCGTGGTTCGCGCTTGCGCGGGGCGGATTATAAACCGCGGCGAGAGGCGAGCGGCGTGCGACAATCCGACGCCGTTCACGGTGTAGGGGACAAGGCGTGATGCTGGATCGTTTCGATCGCGCGCTGCTCGCTGCCAATCGCTGGCTTCTGATCGCGATCCTCGCGGCGATGGCAGCCATGGTGTTCATCAACGTCGTGCTGCGTTTCACCACCGATCGTTCGATTCTGTGGGTAGAGGAGGCTGCGCGTTATCTGATGATCTGGCTCACGTTCCTCGGCATGGGGCCGGTGCTGCGCTACGGCGGACATCTTGGCATCGACACGCTGCAGGACGCCTTCCCGCGGCACGCGACAACCATCCGCCGCGCCATCTTCGCCGTCCTGCTCGCCTTCTTCGTGTTCATGGTATGGGTCGGCCTCCGGTACGCGGCATTTGCCTGGGGTCAGACGACGCCGGTGCTGCAGATCCCGATCGGAATCGTCTATCTCGCGATGCCGATCGGCTTCGGGCTCTCGATTCTGCATCTGCTCCTGATGGCCCGACCGTACGTCCGCCGTCGAGCGCTGCTCGCGGACGGCGAGTTCGACGCCGACGCCGCAAGACTTTGAGCATGATTGCTGCGCTTTTCCTCGGCTGCACGCTGCTTCTCGCTCTGGGCGTGCCGGTGGCGTTCGCGCTCGGAAGCGGGACGCTTGCCGCGATGCTCGTCAACGGCGAGCTGCCGCTCCTCGCGCTGCCCAAGACGATGTTCTCCGGCATCGACGTGTTTGCACTCCTCGCCGTTCCATTCTTCATCCTCGCGGCGGAACTGATGACCGGCGGCGCGCTCTCGCAAGTGCTGCTCACCTTCGCCTCGCAATTCGTCGGCCGCTTCCGTGGCGGGATGGGCCACACCAGCATCCTTACGCTGACTTTTTTCTCCGGTATTTCCGGCTCGGCGCTGGCCGACGCGGCGGGGCCCGGGGCGATCATGATCCGGATGATGAGGGATGACGGCTACAGGCCCGAGTACGCAGCCGCGCTCACGGCTGCGACGTCGATCCTGGGGCCGATCATCCCGCCTTCCATCAGCATGATCATCTATGCGCTGGCCTATCCCGACGTGAACCTCGTCGGGCTGCTCATCGCGGGCGTCTTGCCGGGGATCCTGATCGCGATCGCGATCGCGGCCATCAACCACGTCGTCTCGGTCGAGCGCAACTACCGCGGCTCGCTCCGGCACTACACCTGGCGCGAATATGCCCGCAACACCTGGCGCGCGCTGCCGGCGCTCGCACTGCCGGCGCTGATCCTCGGCGGCATTGCCTCGGGCGCGTTCACGCCGACCGAAGCATCGGTCGTCGCAGTCTTCTATGCGATGTTCGCGGGTTTCGCGATCTATCGCACGCTGCAATGGGCCATGCTGCCCGGGATTCTGGCGCGCTCTGCGCTCATGACGGCTTCGGTACTCATCATCGTGGCGATGTCGGCGGCGTTCGCCTGGGTGCTCACGATCTCGCGCGTCCCGCAGCAGCTGACCGCGCTCATCGTCGGCATGGATCTGCCTCCGCTCGCGTTCCTGCTGGCGGTGAACGCGTTCCTGCTCGTATTCGGCATTTTCATCGAGCCGCTGCCAGGCATCGTCGTGCTGGTCCCGATACTGGCGCCGATCGCGCATGCGCTCGGTATTTCGGACCTGCAGTTCGGCATCGTGGTGATCGTCAACCTCACGATGGGAATGCTCACGCCGCCGGTCGGCGGCCTGCTGTTCGTGACCTCGGTGGTCGCGCGCGTTCCGCTCACGCGAATGATCGGCGAGCTTTGGCCGTTCCTCTGGGCGCAGCTCGCGGTGCTCGCGCTGCTGTCGCTCTTTCCAGTGATCAGCACAGCGCTGCCGGCGCTCTTCGGGTACCGGTAGCGGCGTTACCGATAGTTCTTGATGCGATCGATATTCGCCTGGCCGAAGCGCTTGGCAAAGTCGGCGTAAGCCGGCGCGAGCGCGGCCTGGAACTTTGCCTTGTCGACGTTCTCTGCGACCGTCATTCCGCGCGCCCGGAGCTCGGCCACCGCTTTGCGCTCGTCCTCGTCCACACGGGCGCGGTCCGCCTTGACGCCTTCTTTCGCCGCTTCGAGGAACGCCTGCTTGTCGGCGACCGAAAGATGGTCCCACCGCGGCTTGTTCATCAGGAACACCGCGGGCGAATAAACGTGGCCGGTGAGAGTCAGGTATTTCTGGACCTGATCGAGCTTGGCCGCGGTGATCACCGACAGCGGGTTCTCCTGTCCGTCCACGGTCCGCTGCTGCAGAGCGGTGAATACCTCCGTGAAGGCCATCGGGGTCGGCAGGATGCCGAACTGCCGATAGGCCTCGATGTGAATCGGATTCTCCATGGTTCGCATCTTCAATCCGCGCAAGTCTTCGGGCCCGTTGACCGGTCGCTTGCTGTTGGTCATGTGCCGGAAGCCGTTCTCGGCCCACGCGAGTCCGATCATGCCCTGGGCCGGAAACTTCGCGAGGAGCTCCGCTCCGATCGGGCCGTCGAGCACGGCCCGGGCATGCGCGTAATCGCGGAACAGGAACGGGATATCGAGGATCGCCACGTCGGGCACGAAATTCGGCAGCGGGCCGGTCGACGTCAGAGTCAGGTCGAGCGTGCCGAGCTGAACGCCCTCGACCGATTCGCGCTCGGCGCCCAGCGCACCGGAGTAGAACGTCTGAACCTGGTAGCGGCCGGCGGTGCGGCGTTCGACTTCGCGCGCGAAGGTGTCGATTGCGACACCATAGTGCGAGTTCTGCGCGAGCGCGATGTTGATCCGGAGGTTGGTCTGAGCGCCGGCGGAGCAGGCGAAGCCAAGCGCGAGGGCGAGCCCGGCGAGCAGCGTGAGCCGACGAGCATGGGTCATGGTCGTTTCTCCTCGAGACGGCGCGCCTCGGATCGAGCGCGGGGCGCAGAATTCTACCGCGGCCCGCCGGCGTCGACGCGTGTCCGTCCCGGGGCTTTGTGGAATAATGAACGGGGCGCTTCTCGAAGCGCTCACGGGCGCCCATGCTCAACCCTGCCCTCCTCACGGCCCTCGGCAATATCCTCCCCGCCGCCGCGATCCTCACCGCGGCGGAAGACACGCGCCCGTACGAATGCGATGGCTTGACGCTTTTCCGGGAGCAGCCGGGAGCGGTCCTTCTGCCGGAGACAGAAGCTCAGGTCGTCGCCATCGTGAAGCTCTGTCACGCCGCGCGTCTGCCCGTGATCGCGCGCGGCGCCGGGACGGGCCTCTCCGGGGGCGCGCGGCCCGATCGCAACGGCGTGATCCTTTCTCTTGCCAAGTTCCAGCGCATTCTCGCGATCGATCCGCGGGCACGAACGGCGACTGTTCAGCCTGGCGTGCGCAATCTCGCGATCTCGCAGGCGACCGCTCCCTACGGGCTGCATTACGCGCCGGATCCGTCGTCGCAGCTCGCCTGTACGATCGGCGGCAACGTCGCCGAGAATGCCGGCGGTGTGCACTGCCTCAAGTACGGACTGACCGTCCATAACCTCCGTCGCGTACGCGCAGTACTCATGAGCGGCGAGGTGATCGAGCTCGGCGGCGGGGCGCTCGATTCGCCCGGATACGACCTCCTCGCGCTGATGTGCGGCTCCGAAGGGCTCCTCGGCGTAATCACCGAGGTGACCGTGAAGCTGACACCGACGGCGCAGGAGGCGAAGTGCGTGCTGGCCGCGTTCGACGACGTGAGCAAGGCGAGCTCGGCCGTCGCGGCGATCATCGCCGCGGGTATCGTTCCTTCGGGTCTGGAGATGATGGACCGGTTGACCATCGCCGCCGTCGAGCCCTTCGTTCACGCGGGTTATCCTGGCGACGCGGAAGCGATCCTGCTCTGCGAATCCGACGGCGTCCCGGACGAGGTCGCCGGGGAGGTGGAGATCGTACGCGGTCTGATGGAGAAAAGCGGAGCGACCTTGGTGGACGTATCGACGAGCAACGAACAGCGGGAGCGATTCTGGTCGGGCCGCAAGGCGGCGTTCGGAGCTGCCGGGCGTATCTCGCCGGCCTACTACTGCATGGACGGCACGATCCCGCGGCGGGAGCTGGCGCCGGTGTTGAAGCGTATCGGCGAGCTTTCGGCCGAGTTCGGTCTGCCGTGCATGAACGTGTTCCATGCGGGCGACGGCAATCTGCATCCGCTGATCCTCTACGACCCGAACCGGGCCGGCGACGCCGAGAAGACGCAGGCGTTTGGCGCGAGAGTCCTCGAGCTCTGCATCGAAGTCGGCGGCACGATCACCGGCGAGCACGGTGTGGGCGTCGAGAAGCTGGGGGAAATGTGCATTCAGTTCGCCAAGCCGGAGCTCGAGTGCTTCCACGGCGTCAAGCGCGCCTTCGACCCGGACGGATTGCTCAATCCCGGCAAAGCCGTGCCCACGCTGCATCGCTGCGCAGAGATGGGCCGCATGCACGTGCACCGCGGCGCGCTGCCGCATCCGGAGCTGCCGCGCTTCTAGGCGGGAGGAGGAGCCTCATGGATACGTACGCTCTCGCCCGACCCGACCCCGTCGCCGTGGCCACGCTGGTGGAGAAGCTCCGCGGCGATTACGGCGAGCGCGCGGTCACGTCGCACGCCGTTCGGGAGCATCACGGCCACGGGGAGGGGGTGGTCGACGCGGCGCTCCCGGACGTGGTCGTGTTTCCGGAGTCGAACGAGGAAGTCGCGGCGATCGTGCGCCTGTGTCATCTCGCGCGAGTGCCGGTGATTCCCTTCGGCGTCGGAACTTCGATCGAGGGCCACGTCGCGGCGCTCTATGGCGGCGTGTGCGTCGATCTCTCCCGCATGAACCGCATGCTCGAGATCAACGCCGAGGATCTCGACTGCCGGGTTCAGGCGGGCATGACGCGCGAGCAGGTGAACGCCGAGCTCAAGGGAACGGGACTGTTCTTTCCGATCGACCCGGGCGCCGACGCGACCATCGGCGGCATGGCGTCCACGCGCGCGTCGGGAACGAATGCAGTGCGCTACGGCACGATGCGCGACAACGTGCTCGGCCTTACGGTGGTCGCATCGGATGGCCGCGTCATCCGGACCGGCGGCCGCGCCCGCAAGTCGAGCGCGGGCTACGACCTCACGCGGCTGTTCGTCGGCGCCGAGGGCACGCTGGGCGTGATCACGGAGATCCAGCTTCGGCTCTATGGGGTACCGGAGGCGATCGTCGCCGCCGTCTGTCAGTTCCCGGATCTCGCGAGCGCGGTGAACACCGTGATCACGGCGATGCAGACCGGAATTCCGGTGGCGCGCATCGAGCTTCTCGACGACGTGCAGATGGACGCCTGCATCCGCTATTCCAAGCTCGAAGGCTTCGAGGTGAAGCCGACGCTCTTCTTCGAGTTTCACGGCTCGCCCTCCGGCGTGCGCGAGCAAAGCACCGCGATGCAGGCGATCAGCGACGAGTTCGGGGGCAGCGCCTATCAGTGGGCTTCCCAGGCCGAAGAGCGCAGCCGGCTGTGGAAGGCCCGGCACGCCGCCTATTACGCCGCCCTGGCGATGAAGCCGGGGACCGTCGGGTTCGCGACCGACGCCTGCGTTCCCATCTCGCGCCTCGCCGATTGCATCCTGGAGACCCGGGCCGACATCGAGCAGAGCGGCTTGACCGCGCCGATCGTAGGCCACGTCGGGGACGGCAACTTCCACCTGATCGTCCTCTACGATCGCGACGACGCCGCTCAGCGCGAGCGCGCCGACGCGCTGGCCCACCGGGTCAGTCTCCGTGCGATCCGCATGGGCGGCACGTGCACCGGCGAGCACGGCATCGGCTGGCACAAGCTGGACTTGCTCGCCCAGGAGCACGGCGAGGCGGTCGATCTCATGCGCGCGGTCAAGCGCGCGCTCGATCCGCTCAACATCATGAATCCCGGCAAGACCGTGCCGCTCTGACCCGTCGTGTACACGCTCTATATCGGCAACAAGAACTATTCGACCTGGTCGCTGCGCGCCTGGGTGCTGATGCGCGGGCTCGGCATCGCATTTGCCGAGAAACGCATCCTGCTCTATCGGCCCGAGAGCCCGTCACGCTTGCGCGACGTTTCGCCCAGCGGCAAGGTGCCGTGCCTGCACGACGGGGACGTGGTGGTGTGGGATACGCTGGCGATCGCCGAGTACCTGGCCGAGCGGCATCGCGGGGTCTGGCCCGACGATGCAGGCGCGCGGGCCTGGTCGCGCTCGGCGGCCGCGGAGATGCATTCCGGGTTTGCGTCGCTGCGTGAGGAGATGGGCATGAATGTCCGACTGCGCACGCAGAAGGCACCGTCTCCGGCGGTCGCCGCCGACATCGCGCGGATCCTCGCGCTGTGGGTCGAGGGACGCGAGCGGTTCGGCCGCCGCGGCGAGTTCCTCTGCGGCGCGTTCGGCGCGGTCGACGCATTCTGGTGTCCGGTCGCGTTCCGCTTCCAGAGCTACGGCGTGCCTCTCGCGGGCATCGCCGCGGCGTACGCGAGCGCGCTCATCGAGCTGCCGGCGATGCGTGAGTGGGCGTCCGACGCCGAGCGCGAGACCGAGCGCATTCCGGGGTTCGATCTGCCGGAGACCCAGGCGCAGCAGCAGTGAGCGCGACGCGAGACGCAGCAAGCGAAGTGCTCGATGCGTGGAGCGAGGCGGTCCGGCGCGCCGCCGCTCGAGGTGCTCCGCTGCGCCTGGTCGGCGGCGGCACCAAGGATTTCTACGGGCAGGAGCTCGTCGGGGAACCGTTCCCGACCGGCGCCTATGCGGGCGTCGTCGATCACGACCCGACCGAGCTCGTGATCACCGCGCGCTGCGGCACCCCGCTCGACGAAGTCGAACGGACTCTCGCTGGCGCAGGGCAGATGCTCGGTTTCGAGCCGCCGCGTTTCGGTGCCGGGACGACGATCGGCGGATGCATCGCCTCCGGCCTTTCGGGCCCACGCCGTCCCTACGCCGGTGCCGTGCGCGACCTGGTTCTGGGCGTGCGCCTGCTCGACGGGCGCGGCGAGGACCTCGCCTTCGGCGGCCGGGTGATGAAGAATGTCGCCGGCTTCGATGTGACGCGGCTCATCGCAGGCTCGCTCGGAACGCTGGGCGTCGTGCTCGAGGTCTCCTTGCGCTGTCTGCCGCTGCCCAAAGTCGAAGCCACCCGCGTACTCGAGCTCGACCCCGATGAGGCGATACGGCGCATGAACGAGTGGGGAGGGCGCCCGCTGCCGATCAGCGCCATGTGGTACAGCGACGGGAGGCTCTGCGCGCGTCTATCGGGCGCCGACAGCGCGGTCGCCCCGGCGGCGCGCGAAATCGGCGGGACCGAGCTTGTCGACGCCGCGGCCTTCTGGTCGTCGGTGCGCGATCAGACTCACGAATTCTTCGGAGGTGCCGGCCGGGGGCACCTGTGGCGGCTCTCGGTGCAATCGACCGCGCCTCATGCCGAGCTCGGGGGTGAGCAGGCGATCGAATGGGGCGGCGCGCTGCGCTGGGTCATACCGAACGACGGCGCCGGCGCCGAACGCATGCGCGCGTGGGCGCGCCAGCACGGCGGCCACGCGGCGCTCTTCCGCGGCGAGAAATCCGCCGGCGCGTTCCAACCGGTCGACGCACCGCTGCTCGCCATCCATCGTGCGCTCAAGGCGACCTTCGATCCGGCCGGGATCTTCAACCGGCGGCGCATGTTCGCGGATTTCTGAACGTGGAGACACATCTCGCCGACTTCATCAAGGACACGCCGGAGGGACGCGAAGCGGAATCGATTCTGCGCGCCTGCGTGCACTGCGGTTTCTGCACGGCGACCTGCCCGACGTACCTGTTGCTCGGCGACGAGCTGGACGGACCGCGCGGCCGCATCTATCTGATGAAACAGATGATGGAGGGCGAGCCGGTCAGCGGAAGAACGCAGCTTCATCTCGACCGCTGCCTCACGTGCCGCTCGTGCGAGACGACCTGTCCGTCCGGCGTGCGCTACGGAAGGCTGGTCGAAATCGGGCGGGAGCTCTCCGAGAGCCGCGCTTCGCGACCGGCGGGCGAGCGGGCGCGCCGCTGGCTGCTGCGCAGGGGCCTGCTCGCGCGGCCGCTGTTCGGATTCGCGGCGGCGACCGGCCGGCTCGCGCGGCCGCTGCTGCCGCGCTCGCTCGCCGCGAAGCTTCCCGACGCGGGGCGCCGCACCTGGCCACGCCCGCGCCACGCCCGCCGGATGCTCGCGCTCTACGGCTGTGTCCAGCCCGCGCTCGCTCCCTCGATCGACGCTTCGATGGCACGCGTTCTCGACCGCATCGGCATCTCGCTCCTGCGCGCCCCGGGTTCCGGCTGCTGCGGTGCCCTGAGCCAGCACCTTTCAGCAGCAGCAGAAGCGCGCCGATTCATGCGCGCGAATATCGATGCATGGTGGCCCGAGATCGAGCGTGGAGCGGAAGCGATCGTCGTTACGGCCACCGGCTGCGGCGTGCAGGTCAAGGAGTACGGTGACCTGCTGCGCGACGACCCCACCTACGCCGAGCGTGCGCGGCACGTCTCCGCGCTCTCACGCGATACCATCGAGGTCGTCGCCGCGGAGTGGAAACGGATCGCGCCGCTGGTAGCGAGGGACCGCGGCGCCGAGCGCGTCGCCTTCCATGCTCCGTGCACGCTGCAACACGGGCTCAAACTCGGCGGTCGCGTGGAGGAAATCCTGCGAGCGCTCGGCCTGGAGCTCGTTCCCGTCGCCGACGCGCATCTTTGTTGCGGCTCGGCGGGGACGTATTCGATCCTGCAGCCGGAGCTCTCGCAGAAGCTGCGCGCCAACAAGCTCTCGGCGCTCGAGGCCGGCCAGCCCGACGTGATCGCCACGGCGAACATCGGCTGCCTCATGCACCTGTCCGCCGCGACCGCGCGGCCGGTACGGCATTGGATCGAGCTGCTCGATGCGCGTCTGCGCGGCGATGCCTGACGGTGCGGATGAGCCGCCGCGACAGCTACAAGAGCTTCCTCGCCATCCCCACGCGATGGATGGACAACGACGTCTACGGACACGTCAACAACGTGACCTACTATTCCTATTTCGACACCGTCGTCAACGAGCATCTCGTGCGGGCCGCCGGACTCGACATTCGCGCCGCGCCCGCCATCGGGATCGTGGTCGAGACCGCTTGTCGTTTTCACAAGTCGCTGTCCTTCCCCGACGTCGTCGACGCGGGTCTGCGCGTCGCCAAGCTCGGAAACTCGTCGGTCACCTACGAGATCGGGCTGTTCCGCCAGGGCGACGAAGAGCCTGCGGCGACCGGGCATTTCGTGCACGTGTGGGTCGATCGTGCCAGCCGCCGTCCCATACCAGTCCCCTCCGCGGTGCGAGCCGCGCTCTCGCCGCTGTTGTCGAGATGAGCGCGAGGCCAGCGCGGCGCAAGGCGTACAATCGCCACGCTTGGCCACCGACGCTTCCCGGGCCTCCGAACTCCGACCCAGCTCCATGCCCAAACGTTCTTCCTGCTCCGCGTTTCGCGTCATGCTGACCGCTGGCGCGATCGTCTTCGGCTTGCCGTCGCAGCCGAGCGCGGCCGACGCCGCTCCGATCCCGGTGCGGGATTTCTTCCGCCATCCGGAGCGCGGGTTCTTCCGCATTTCACCCGACGGCAAGACCCTCGCGTTCATGCAGCCGTACGAGCGGCGCATGAACATCTACATTCAGCCGCTCGCGGGCGGCGAGCCTCGGCGCATCACGAACGAAACTGCGCGGGATATCTCCGATCACTTCTGGAAAGGACCGACGCGCCTCGTGTACCTCAAGGATTTTGCCGGAGACGAGAATTTCCACCTCGTGGCCGTCGGCGTCGACGGCTCCGCCGTCAGGGACCTTACGCCCTTCGAAGGCGTGCGCGCCCAGATCATCGACGAGCTGCGCGATTTTCCGGACTCGCTCCTGGTCGGGCTCAACAAGCGCAACAAGGAGGTGTTCGACGCCTATCGGCTCGATCTCAAGACCGGGGAGCTCGAGCTCGTCGCCGAAAATCCCGGCAACATCACGAGCTGGCTCACCGATCACGCGGGCAACATCCGCGGCGCTCAGACGTCCGACGGCGTCAACACCAGTTACCTCTATCGCGACGGCGTGAGCGGCCCGTTCAAGACTGTCCTCACGACCAACTTCCGCGATTCCTTCAGCCCGCTTTTCTTTACGTTCGACGACAAGCTGCTCTATGCCGCGTCGAACATCGGCCGCGACAAGCAGGCGATCGTGCTGGTCGATCCGGCGACCGCGAAGGAGCAGAAAGTGCTCTTCGAGCATCCGGAAGTGGACGTCGATTCGCTGAGCTATTCGCACAAGCGCAAGGTGCTGACCGAGGTCGACTTCGTGACCTGGAAGCCCGAGCGCAAGATCCTCGATGCGGAAACCGGAAAGATCTACGCCTCGCTGGCAAGGCAGCTTCCGGGCTACGAATTCGCGCTGCAGAGCATGACCGACGATGAAGAGCGGATCATCGTCGCCGCGTTCAACGATCGCACACCCGGAACGCGCTACCTGTACGACGTTCGGACCGACAAACTTACCAAGCTGGGCGACATCGCGCCGTGGCTGCCGGCGGACAGAATGGCGGCGATGAAGCCGATCGAATACAAGTCTCGCGACGGCCTCACGATCCATGGCTACCTCACGCTGCCGCAGGGCAGGGAAGCGAAGAAGCTGCCCGTGATCGTGAACCCCCACGGCGGGCCGTGGGCCCGCGATGTCTGGGGCTGGAATCCCGAAGTCCAGATGCTCACGAACCGCGGTTACGCCGTGCTGCAGATGAATTTCCGCGGCTCGACCGGTTACGGGCGCGCCTTCTGGGAGGCATCTTTCAAGGAATGGGGACGCAAGATGCAGGACGACGTCACCGACGGCGTCCAGTACCTGATCCGGGAGGGAATCGCCGATCCGAAGCGAATCTGCATCTACGGCGGCAGCTACGGCGGCTACGCGACGCTCGCCGGCGTCGCCTTTACGCCGGATCTCTACGCCTGCGCGGTCGATTACGTCGGCGTGTCGAACCTGTTCACGTTCATGAACACCATTCCGCCGTACTGGAAGCCTTACCTCGACATGATGCACGAGATGGTCGGGGATCCGGAGAACGACAAGAGCCTGCTCGCCTCCGCGTCGCCGGCGCTCAACGCGGATCGCATCAAGGCGCCGCTCTTCATCGCCCAGGGCGCGCACGATCCGCGCGTGAACATCGACGAATCGAATCAGATGGTGAAAGCGTTGAGGGCGCGAGGCATCGATGTCCCGTATCTGGTCAAGGACAACGAGGGCCACGGCTTTCACAACGAGGAGAACCAGTTCGAGTTCTACGAAGCCATGGCCAAGTTCCTTGCCAAGTATCTTGGGGGCAGTGCTTGACGCCTGGTGCCATGGCCGCGCCGCGCCGGTTTGCCCTCATCCCTGCGGCAGGCTCTGGCTTGCGCTTTGGCGGTGGGTTGCCGAAGCAGTACGCGCTGCTCGATGGCGTGCCTCTGCTGCGGCGCGCGATCGACGCGCTCAACGACTCGGTGGTGCTCGAAACGGTGTTCGTCGTGCTCGCGCCAGGCGACAAGCTTTACGCGGAACGCATTGGGGCGGTCCGCGGCGTCGAAACGCTGTACTGCGGCGGATCGACGCGAGCCGAATCGGTAAGGAATGGTCTCGCCGCGCTTGGCCGCCACGCGAGGGCCGAGGACTGGGTGCTCGTGCACGATGCGGCGCGACCGTGCATCGACGTTGCCACGCTGAACCGCCTTCTGCACGAGCTCGAGGAGGAGCCGGTCGGCGGCCTGCTCGCCATACCTCTGGCCGATGCGCTGAAACGCACGGAAAGCGGCGCGGGATTGCGCGCGGTGTCGACCGAGTCACGCGAGGGCCTGTGGTGCGCCCAGACGCCGCAGATGTTCCGCTACGCGATCCTCCAGCACGCTTTCCGCAACGCGGACTGCGCCCGCATGGTCGACGAGGCGCAAGCCGTCGAAGCGCTCGGCGTCAAGCCGAGGCTCGTCCTGGGGAATCCGGCCAACATCAAGGTGACCTACGCCGAAGACGTGGCGCTGGCCGAAGCGATCCTGGCGCAGCGCCAGCCGCGGACATGAGTCATCCAGCGGTGCGGGTCGGCAACGGGTTCGACGTGCACGCGCTGGTGCCTGGCCGCCGCCTGGTGCTGGGCGGCGTGACGATCCCTTCGGAGCGCGGTCTCGCCGGTCACTCCGATGCCGACGTTCTGCTGCATGCGATAGGCGACGCGATCCTCGGCGCGCTGGGCGCGGGCGACCTGGGCGCGCACTTTCCCGAAACCGATCCCGCGTATAAGGACGCCGACAGCCGTGTGCTGCTGCGCCGCGTCTGGCAGCAGGCGCGCGACGCGGGATACGTACTGGGCAACATCGACGCGACAGTGATCGCTCAGGCGCCGCGTCTTGCCCCGCACGTTGCGCGCATGGTCGCCAACGTGGCGGAGGATTGCGGCGCGCGCGCCGACCAGGTCAACGTCAAGGCGACGACGACGGAGCACCTCGGTTTTACGGGTCGCGGCGAAGGGATCGCCGCGCTGGCGAGCGTGTTGTTGGTGAAAGCGTAACCGGCAACGAGCAACGCTCACGGCGGAAATCTGCCCGCTTGTGTGCGCAGCTCGCGAGACCCGCGGGCACTCGGTACCCCACTCGCTTCCGCGGGTCACCGATCGCTGCTAGTCCAGGCCTCTATCCGACCGGCAACGTCACGCGCGCGGTCGTCCCGCCGCTGCTTCGAGGCAGCAGATCGAGCGTTCCGCCGTGCAGCCGGGCAATGCGTTCGACGATCGCCAGTCCGAGCCCCGCGCCTGAAGCGCCGCAGCGCGCTGGATCGCCGCGGGTGAAAGGACGCTTGAGATAGTCCACCTGATCGGGGCGGATGCCGGGTCCGTGATCCGTGACCTCGAGCACCAGCGCCCCGCCGCCGACGCGCGCCGCGATCTCCACGGGAGGCGCGCCGTGACGCAACGCATTGTCCACGAGATTGCCGACCATGCGCTCGAACGCCGTTGTGCGCAGAGCGACGCGCGGCAGCTTCTCCCGCAAGAAGCGCACATCGTGCCCGGCGCGCCGCTGCCGGTCGACCACCGTGGCGATGACGTCCCCGGGATCGGAGACTTCCGAGGCCGCGTTGTCCCCATCGCGCGCGAAATCGAGAAACTGGCTGATGATCCGGTCCATCTCCTCGATGTCGTCGACCATGCCCTGGCGGGCGCGATCGTCGGAGGTGCCGACCTCGATCCCAAGGCGCAGCCGGGCCAGCGGCGTGCGCAGGTCGTGCGAGACGCCGGCGAGGAGCACGGCACGATCCTGTTCGATCTGGCGCAGGTTCGAGATCATCTGGTTGAAGCCGCGGTTCAGGTTGACGATCTCCGACGGGCCGCTTTCAGGCAGCGGCGGCGGCGACTTGCCTTCTCCGACTCGTGCGACTGCGGCGTTGAGCACGCGCAACGGTCGCGCCAGATAGCGGGCGAAGGCATAGGCGCTCGGGAGCAGAACCACAAGGATGACGATACTCCATTCCAGCGCGCGAGACGGCGCGTCTTCCGAGGGCCGCGGCGGCAGCGGAAACCCCGCCCAGTACACGCGCTGACCCGCGACGAGCTTGATCCACAGGAGCTGCAAGCGCGGCTGGATGCGAAGCTCCGTCTGAGGGCCGAGCTCGGCCTTCAGCCGCTGCTCGAGCTCGACCAGCAGCGGACTGCCCGGCGCTACGCCAAAGCGTCGCTCCGGATCGAAACCGATCCGCCGCTCGGGATCCGTACCGGTCCGGCGCTCCTGCTCGGGAACGATGCGTGCGTGATAGGCCTCCCCGAACTTGGTGAGCGTCTCATCGGCTGCGCCGGTATCGCTCGAAGCGAGCGCAGCTCGCAGCGATCTTAGCTCGACCAGCTTGGTGTCGCCGAACTGCCGGGCGATGAGCGCCGCTCGATCCTGACGGAACAGGTAGATGGCTGCCGCCTGACTGACGAGGATCACCGCCAGCAGCAGCAAGGCGAGGCGCCCGAACAGCGAGCGCGGCCAAAGGGGAAGGCTCAAGCACCTGCCTCGCTTGGCGCGGCGGCTTCATCGGGCACGAACACATAGCCGAAGCCCCACACGGTCTGAATGTAACGCGGAATCGAAGGGTCGGGCTCGACCAGTTTGCGCAGCCGCGAGATCTGCACGTCGATCGCCCGGTCGAATACATCATGATCACGCCCTCGCGCCAGCAGCATCAGCTTCTCCCGTGCGAGCGGCTGCCGGGGATGCGTGACCAACACTTTGAGCAGGCTGAACTCGCCCGTCGTCAGGGCGATGGGGGCGTCGCCGCGCACGAGCGTGCGGGTGGCGAGGTCGAGCAGGTACGGGCCGAAGGCGATCTTGCCTTCGGCCGAGGGCGCGCCTGGGGCCTCGGTGTGCCGACGCAGCACCGCATGGATGCGCGCGACCAGCTCGCGCGGATTGAACGGCTTGGGCAGATAGTCGTCGGCGCCCATCTCGAGACCGACGATGCGGTCGATGTCCTCGCCCTTCGCTGTCAGCATGATGATAGGCACGCTCTCGCCGGCGCCTCGCAGCCGCCGGCACACAGCCAGCCCGTCTTCGCCGGGCAGCATCAGGTCGAGCACCAGAAGATGAGGCGGATCGCGTTGAAGGCGCTTGTCAATGTCACGCGCATCGGCGAGGGTCTGCACCTGAAAGCCTTGTTCGCTCAAATATCGCGCGAGCAGTTCGCGCAGACGGGGATCGTCGTCGACGACCAGAATCTTCGGGTTGCCTTGCTTCATGGCATCATCGTAGAGCGCGGAATCATCGCGGCGGACCAGGGATTGTCACGAATTGTAACGTCTGTCGTCCAGGGCAACGATTCGTTACACGAAGCCGAAACGCAGCGAAATGACGCGGCATCCGTCAGAGCTCATTCCACCGTGAGGGCACGCGCAACAAAGCGTTACCGACCGTGTCGGGCGAGCAATGATTGCGCAACACCTGGCGCGGAGACTCGTCGACGTCGGCTTCAGGCGCCCGTTGTGACCGAAGCCCGGATCACCGAACGAAAGGAAATACTCATGAAACGCATGTTTGTCGCGGCTCTCTTGGGCTTCGCCGTCGGCACTGCCGGTCTGCCCGCTTCGGCACAGCCGATGTACGACGGAGGTCCGCTCGAGATGCTGGGCGCGCTGGGAGCCCAGCTCAACCTCAACACCTCGCAGCAACAGCAGTGGGACAACGCGGTCGCTCTGAGCGCGAACGCGCGCAACGCGATTCGCGCGAGCTTCCAGCAGCGCCGCGCCGCGCTGCAGACCGAGCTTGTCAAACCAGAACCGGACTTCGCCTCCATCGCCGCGGCGACGGACGCCGCACACGACCAGTTGGCGACGCTGCACAGGCAGGCGCGCGACGCATGGCTCGCTCTGTATGCCACCTTCACTCCCGAGCAGAAGACGATCGCACGCGACGCAATCAAGGCGAAGATCGAGCAGATGCAGGCGCGGCGCGCGGCACACCGGCGCGGGTCCGCGGCGACAAGCTGAGGCGCGCGCGGCGCGTCGTCTTTTGTCCTCCTAGTCGGCTCTCCGGCCGGCGGTCCGGCCCGGCAGACATTTCGCCGGGCCTTCTTTTTTCGCTGGCCCCACGAAGGGGCTTGCATGGCGCCGGCGGAGCGATATAATCCATTTGTCATAAACAGCGTGTATTCCTTCAGCTGATCCCAACGCTTCGCCGCCGATACCCATAAGGTCGGCGGCGGCCGCAGAATCCAGACCGGGTTTACCCCCCCGACCCTAACCGGTCATCCCGAACTCGGTCTGTCCTCCGGCGCCCCTTCCAGGGGCGCCCTTTTTTCACCCTCGAGGCAGCCGCTATCGGTAGCAAAGCCTGCATTAAAATTAGAATAACCTGCATTATTTCAAATAGATGAACCACAATCTTGAGATTCAAATTGCATAAAACCATGCGAAGTTCGAGAAAAAAGTGCAAAGATGAATCCATACGCCTGAACGATGATTGACGGTCCCTGTGCGGCCGTACAGGATCAACCGCAGCCGGTTGCAGCGGCAAAAGCGGAAACGTCTTCGCTCGGGCCGTCTATCGCGGGGACTGCGCGCGGCGCAGAAAGCCGGCAAGCGTGCGCCTTCAGCTCTTCAGGGAGGACCGGCTTGAGCAGGAAGTCCATGCCGGATCGCCGCAGTGTATCGAGCGTTGCTGCCGAGGAGTCGCCGCTGATCAGCAGCGCCGGAATCGGCAGGCCGAGCTCGTGACGCAGACGCGCGACGACCTCGGTGCCGAATTCGTCGTGTGCGATACGGTAGTCCGCGATGATGAGATCGGGATAGGCCTGCGCCTCCCCCAGCGCCGCCAGCATGGCCTCGCACGACGTCGCGCCGATCACCGTCGCGCCCCACGCACCCAGCAGCGCGTGCATGCCCTGGAGGACGATCTCCTGGTCGTCGACGACTGCGACGCATGCGCCCGCCAGTGGCGTTCCGGGCATGGCGCACGTTCCCACCGGAACGCTCGACGGGACGGCCGGCTGAGCCCGCGGCACCTCGATGCTGAAGCGCGAGCCCTTCCCGGGTTCCGATCTCACGAGCACCGGATGGTCCAGCAGCGTCGCGAGCCGACGGATGATCGCCAATCCCAGGCCCATGCCCTTGCCGCCCCGCGCAGCCGGGCTGCCGATCTGATAGAACTCTTCGAAGATACGTTTCCTTTCGGCGGCCGGAATGCCGAGCCCTGAGTCCCATGCCTCGAGTAGCAGCCGGCCGGCGCGGCGCCTGGCACCGATCACCACGCCTCCGCGCTCGGTGTAACGCACCGCATTCGACGCGAGGTTCGCGAGAATGCGCTCGAGAAGCACCGGATCGCTCTCGACCCAAGCGCGTGTAGGCACGACGGTCAAGCGAATGCCCTTGGCCGACGCCAGCGGCGCGAACTCGCGCGCGAGCCGCTCGAACACCGGGCCGAGCGGGAAATCGGTGCGTCTCGGAGCGATCGCTCCGGCGTCGAGCTTCGAGATGTCCATGAGCGCGCTGAAGAGCCGTTCCAGCGCTTCTACCGAGGCATTGATGCTGCTCACCAGGTGCCTTACCTGTGCATCCTGTGCGCGAGCGGACAGCGCTGCGGCAAAAAGTCCCATCGCGTGCAGCGGCTGACGCAGATCGTGGCTCGCGGCCGCGAGGAACTGCGTCTTGCCGCGGTTCGCGGCCTCGGCGGTCGCCCGCGCCCGATCGGCCGCCGCGGTCTGCGCCTGGAGCTCGTCGATAAGATCGATATTCTCGTAGCGCATGGCGAGCGACTGCGCCATGAGGTTGTTCAGGTTGTGGCCGAAGCGCAGGATGAAGCAGAGCACGACCGAGAGAACCGCGGCTATGAATGCGTGCAGCGTGTCGCCTTCCAGTGCGACTCGCATGATGAGTGGCGTCAGCGCGGGAAGGGCGAATCCATACATCGTCGGCTTGTACACCGAAGTCAGGTTGATGCCGCCCATGATGACGCCGAAGAGGCAGACGATGAGCAACGCCTGATGGCCGATGTCGCCCGTCGCGAACCAGAGCACTCCGGCGGCTCCCCACAGCGCGCCGGCTATGCCCGACCCGACCGTCCATGCGCGGCCCCAGCGCTCGCAATCCTCAAGCTGCGGCGAAGCCGCCCGGTAGCGTCGAACCAGTTGGTACCGCCACGCCTGATTGAGGAGAATTGCGGCGAGCCAGGCCGCAAGCTGGCCGTGCGGAGCAACGTTCCACATCACGACGCACAGGATCAGCCCGCCGAGGGTCATCGACGAGGTGGTGCGTCCCCACTGCCCGAACAGCGTCGCGACCTGCTCCGCGCGGGCGCGCCGCGCTGCGAGCGAATCGCGCGCGGCCGTCGGCATGATCGGGGCTCGGCGGATCAGCGGGTGCGCGCGATGGGCGCATCGAGACGCACGCCGCGGCGCGCGAGCTCGATGACGACCTGCGTACGATTGCGCACGTTCAGAGCCCGCAGGATGGCGCTGACGTGCACCTTGACCGTTCCTTCGGAGAGCTTCAGGTCGCGGCAGATGAGCTTGTTCGGCTTCCCCTGCACGAGCAGCTTGAGCACGTCGGCCTGGCGCAGCGTCAGGCCGAGCTGCTCGGGGCGCGTAACGCTCATGCGCGGCCGGACGCTCGCGGAGCGCGCCTGTTCATTCGGTACATAAACGCCACCGGCCAGCACGAGCTGCAGCGCTTCGAGCAGCACCCGCGTATTTGCGGTCTTGGGTATGAAACCCATCGCGCCGAGGTCGAGCGCGCGTTCCACCGTGTCGCGATCGTGGGTCGCGGACAGAACGAGCACCGGCATGCCCGGCCATTCGCGGCGAAGCTCGGCGAGCAACTCGAACCCGTCGCAGCCGGGCAGCGCGAGATCGAGTAGGATGAGATCGGTGTCGGGCTCGCGGGAAAGCGCCGCATGTGCTTCGGAGGCATCCTGCGCCTCGACGAATTCAAGCGTCGGATCGAGCGCCGAGAGAACGTGTCGCAGCGCTTCCTGAATCAGCGGATGATCGTCGACGACGAGGATCTTCATCGCTCCCCCTTTGCGTGAGATGAAGATTGGCGCCCTGTGCCGGGCCTGCGACACTTACTGTATGCTGACAAGCCGAGGTGTCAACTGTACAAAGCTACAGGCGCGGACCGCGGTGCGATGCGAGTCCGGCGTGTGCGCGGGCAAAGCGACGGTGGATCAGCGATTTGTGGCGAAGACTTCGCGTAACCGCGAAGCGTAAGGAGATCGACCCGATCGCCGACCAACACAGCGGGAACCCCCGCCGTCGTTTCGAGTCGAGAGCCAAAGGAGAACCCCAATGCAACGACGCGACTTTCTGATCATGTTTTCCACGGCGCCGCTGACGCTCGCGCTGGCGCAGCTCGGCCAGGCCGCGGGGGGCCCGACGAAGTCGATCGCCGCGATTCAGCAGGACTGGAAGCGATTCCTGGCGCCGGGCGCTGACGTCGCGGCCACGTCGGATCCCCTGGTGCTGAGCGACGATGAATGGCGCAAGCGGCTGGCGCCGCAGCAATTCGACGTCTTGCGAAGGGAGGGCACGGAACATCCGTTTACCAGCCCGCTCAACAGCGAGAAGCGCGCCGGAGTCTTCGTCTGCGCGGGGTGCGCGCTGCCCCTGTTCACTTCCCAGATGAAATACGACAGCGGAACCGGCTGGCCGAGCTTCTTCACCCTGATCCCCGACCGGCTGGCGACCAAGCAGGATTTCAAGCTGATCGTCCCGAGAACCGAGTATCACTGCGTGCGTTGCGGCGGCCACCAGGGCCACGTCTTCGACGACGGACCGCCGCCGACGGGTCTGCGTTACTGCAACAACGGCGTTGCGCTTCGGTTCATCCCGCAGAACGCGGGCTAGCCACGCGTCGATCGCGGCGTTGGGCTAGTTGCTCATCCGTCGCGGCGATTGGCCGCCATCATCTTGTCCTGCTCGGTGAGCTCCTTCCGAAGCGCGCGGAGGCGACTCTCCACGACGGAGAGCTGATAGAAGTCGCCGTCGCCCGCCTTGACGGCGAGCTCGAGCTGGATCACCGCGGCCTTCAGGTTGCCCGCCCAGGCGTAGAACTCGGCCTGGTGCTGATGCTCCAGAAGCTGCTTGCCGAGGGCCGCGTAGGCCCGCGCGGTGATCTGGTGCAGGGGACCGTCTGAGGGAAAGCGCTGCAGCTGATCGTTGAGGAAAGCGGCTGCCTTCGCGGGCTGATTGTTCTTGAGCAGCGCTTCCGGATAGTCGTAGACGAGCTGCATCTTGCGCGGATAGTGCGTCAGCGCAGTCTGGTAGCGCGCGATCGCCTGCTTGAGCTGGCCCGACTGCATCAGGACCTGGCCGGCCATCGCTTCGATCATGGGATGCGGCGGGGCCGTCTTCTCCAGATCCTCCAACTCGGCCTGCGCCTTCTTGAACTCTTGCGCGCGAAGGAGCGAGGCGACGAGTCCGTAATGCACGGCGACCTCGTTGTTGTACTTGTGCTCGGCGATCGCGTCGCGGAAAAAAAGGACCGCTTCCTGCGGGGTACCTTCGTAGCTCTTGAGCAGCGCTCGCACCATCTGGAAGTCAAGGGAGTCCGGGACCTGGCGAAACGGCTTGGTGAACGCGCGCGACTGAGCTTCAGCGATGCGCTGGTAGGTCTCGGGGTGATCGTGGAAGTAGGAAGGCGAATTGCCCTCGAACCAGCTCGATGCCTTCTGCAGGCGCTGGAAGAACGTAGCCATTGCGCTCGGATCGAAACCTGCGGCGTACGTCCTCTCGAATCCCAGGCGATCCGCCTCTTCTTCGTTCTGGCGCGTGAAATTGATCTGGCTCTGGATGGCGATGCCCTGGGCCGACGCAATCGCGGCCGAGGTCATGTCGCCGCTGGAAGAGGAGTGCGATCGCGAGGCCAGAACGGCTGCGGCCAAAGCGCCGAGCGACGCCAGGAGTGCGTCGCGCTGCTTGTCGATGCTGCGGGCGATGTGATGCTGCGTCACGTGCGTTATTTCATGGCCGAGCACGGAGGCGAGCTCGGACTCGCTCTGGGTAAGGAGAATCAAACCGGTGTTCACGGCGACGAAACCGCCGGGCAGGGCGAAGGCGTTGATCGACGGATCGTTGATCGCGAAGAACTCGAAGTCGAACGGCGCCCCGGGGATCGCCGTTACGAGACGATTGCCGAGCTCGTTCAGATAGCCGTTGACCTCCGGATCGTTGAGGTAGGCCCCGCTTCCGCGGATTTGGCGCATGATGCTTTCGCCGAGCTTACGTTCCTGCATACCCGACAGCAGCGCCTGGGACGAGTCACCCAGCTCGGGAAGATTCAGCGGGGGGTTCTGGAGCGTCGGGGCGGAATCACCAACCTGCGGAGGATTCGGGACAGCCTGGGATTTACCGAACGCCGGCAGATCCTGAGAAGGGCTCTGCGCCACCGCGACCGGTGTCAGCGCAAGCGACGCTCCGATCCACGCGGCAATCGTGGAACGGAGCCAGCGGCGAACAGCGCAGGGTGTTTCGGGCACGGTGCTATGATTCTCCCGGCCCGGCGAAAGTTCTTGATGCATGACAAGGCGATTGCTCACGTACGACCAGACGCGATGACCTCAGAGCCCTCCCATTTTACCCACTTCGACGAGCGCGGGCAGGCGCGCATGGTCGATGTCGGTGGCAAGGACATCACCCGGCGTGTAGCCCGCGCAGGCGGGCGGATCGCCATGCGTCCCGGGACGCTCGCGATGATCCGCGACGGCAAGGCGGGCAAGGGCGACGTACTTGGCGTGGCGCGGGTCGCCGCCATCCAGGCGGCAAAGCGAACGTCCGAACTGATTCCGCTGACGCATCCGCTACCTCTGACTTCGATCGCCGTCAATTTTACACTCGATGAGGGCGCCGACGCGGTCGAGATCGAGGTCGTCGCCGAGACGCTCGATCGCACGGGCGTGGAAATGGAGGCCCTGACGGCGGCGGCGCTCGGGCTTCTCACCGTCTACGACATGTGCAAGGCAGTCGATCGCGGCATGCGCATCGAAGGTTTAAGGCTCCTCGAGAAGTCCGGCGGCAAGTCGGGACACTTCACCGCGGCGTAGCCCGGCGGTAAGCGCGAAGCGCGAACCCCGGGGCTTGTGCACGCCGATTCTCCCGGGGTTTGCTCGCGCTCACTCCGGGCTACTACCAGTTCCACATCGATCCGTCCTCGAGCCGATTCACGGGCAGGGCGCTCGGCGCGTAAGGATATCGGGCGGCGAGTTCTTCATCGATCTCCACGCCGTGGCCGGGCGCGCCCCCGGGCGTGAGATAGCCGTCCCTGAAGGTGTACGCGTGCGGGAACACCGCGTCGGTTTCGCTCGTGTGCCGCATGTACTCCTGGATGCCGAAATTAGGCACCCAGAGATCGAAATGCAGAGCCGCACCCATGCACACCGGCGACATGTCGGTCGCTCCATGACACCCGGTCCGGACGTGGTACAGGTCGGCGAGACTGGCGATGCGACGCAGGTGGGTGATGCCCCCGGCGTGTACGACGGTCGCGCGGATATAGTCGATGAGCTGTTCCGTGATGAGCGTCTGACAGTCGTAGATCGTGTTGAAGACTTCGCCCACCGCGATCGGCGTGACCGTGTGTTGCCGAATGATTCGGAAGCCTTCCTGGTTCTCGGCCGGCGTCGGGTCCTCCATCCAGAACAGGCGATAGGGCTCGAGCGACCGGCCCAGCCTCGCGGCTTCGATCGGCGTCAGCCGGTGATGCACGTCGTGCAGGATGTGGTGCTCGAATCCGAAGCGCGAACGGATCGCGTCGAAGAGCTTCGGGACATGGTCGAGATAGTTCGGCGTCGACCAGACGTTCTCGGTCGGGAGCGCCGCATCCGCGGGCTCGTAGTGCATGCGGTCCTTGGACACGCCATACGTGGAAGCGAGCCCCGGGATGCCGCATTGCGCGCGGATCGCCTTGTAGCCGAGATCGATGTAGCGCGCGACCTCGTCGAGCGTCTGGTCGATGTCGTCCCCGTTGGCGTGACCGTAGACCATGACGCCGTCCCGGCTCCTGCCGCCGAGAAGCTCGTAGAGCGGCAGCCCCGCGACCTTGCCTTTGATGTCCCAGAGCGCCGTGTCGACCGCCGAGATCGCCGCCATGGTGACGGGTCCGCGGCGCCAGTACGCGCCGCGATACAGGTACTGCCAGATGTCTTCGATCATCGCCGGGTCGCGTCCCGCGAGCGCCGGGACGACGTGCTCGGCGAGGTAGTTCGCGACCGCGAGCTCGCGCCCGTTGAGCGTCGCATCGCCGATGCCGTGGACGCCGTCGTCGGTCTCGATCTTCAGCGTGACGAAATTTCTTCCGGGGCTGCAGACGATGACCCGGCCGGCAGTGATCTTCATGGTCGATGGGTGGAAGCGAGGAAGCCTGCGCCGGCGAAAAACCCGCAAGCGCGCGGCCGGACATCCGCGATCCGGGCCGGGACACTGGTTCGGTGGCTAGGCCACTTGACCCCAGTATAGGCGACTCGCTACCATGGTGTCGAGCATCAACGCGAGGCGATGCAACAATCAATGCCTCGTCCACTACTGAGGATCCCGCAGCGTGCCCCTGCAGGCCGTCGAGTCGCGTCGGCTCTACCGGCAGATCGCCGATCAGATCGCGCATCTGATCGAGAGCGGTGAATTCCTTCCCGGAACGCGGTTGCCGGCGGAGCGGGAGCTCGCGAGCTCGCTCGGCGTCAGCCGCGCTTCTGTCCGCGAAGCGATCATCTCGCTGGAGATCGGCGGGCTGGTCGAGGTCCGCGTGGGTACCGGCATCTTCGTCACCGCTCCGGTACGGCAGAGCGCCGCCGCGCACGACGCCGGGCCCGGGCCGTTCGAACTCCTGCAGGCGCGCAAGCTGATCGAAGGCGAGATCGCCGCCGTTGCGGCTTCCAAGGCGACGCCGGAGGATCTGGCGACGCTGCGCGAGTGTGTGGCGCGAATGGAAGCGCACGTCGATGATTTTGCGGTGCGCGAGGCAAGCGACCGCGACTTTCATCTCCAGATCGCCAGGGCGACGGGAAACGGCTCGCTGGAGCTCGTCGTCGAGGGGCTCTGGGACCAGCGTGCCGAGCTGTGGGGCCGCATGCAGAGTCATTTCCATACCAACGAACTCGCCCACAAGACGATTCGCGATCACGCCGCGATCTTCGGCGCGATCGCGGCGCGGGACGCGGAGGGTGCGCGCGCGGCGATGCACCGCCATCTCGCGCGGGTCGTCCGAGAGTTCCAGCGCGGGCTCAACGGTCGCGAGGAGGTCCCGCGCCGTGCCGGGGGAGGCGGCGCGGTTCGTCGCCAGGGACGCGCCGGCGCCTGAAAGCATCGAATCGATGGAAAGCTTTTGCCATACCGCGGCGCCGACGGCTTCGGCGCGTCCGCATCACGTCAGGCACGCCGATAAGGGCGCAGCCGATTTAGGAGGAGAGCGATGGATTCATGCATGAGAGACGACAATCGACGCGCGCTGCGTCGCCGGACCTTGCTGGCCGCGGTAGCGATCGGAGCCGGCGCATGGCTCGGGGCGGTTGCCGGACTGGCAGGTGCCGCACCGGTGACGCTCAACATCGTCGACGTCGCGGGCAACCTCCAGTTGACGCGTGACGCGATCGAGGCGTACACGAAGAAGCATCCGGATCTGGTGTCCAAGGTCAACTTTACCCAGGCGCCCGCGCCGGAACTGCCGGGTAAGCTCAAGGCGATGCAAGCCGCGGGACGCAGCGACATCGACATGGTGCTCACCGGCACCGATTTTCTCGCGGCCGGCATCGAGCAGGGCCTTCTCATCAAGCTGCTTCCGGACTTCGCGTCGAAATTCCCTAACCTGATGGCCAACTACCAGCCCGCCGCCGCCAAGATGCAGGAGCTCGCCCAGGACCAGGGCATCGAAGTCGTGTTCATGCCCGCGGGCCCGCTGCTCGAATACAACCCCGACAAGGTGAAGCAGGTGCCGACCACGCCGCAGGAGCTCCTCGCCTGGTGCAAGGCCAATCCGAACCGCCTCATCTACGCGCGTCCGGCGAATTCAGGACCGGGGCGCACCTTCATCATGGGCCTGCCGTTCATTCTCGGCGACAAGGACCCGAAGGATCCGGTCAAGGGCTGGGATAAGACCTGGGCGTATCTGAAGGACCTGAACTCCTGCATCGAATACTATCCGTCGGGCACCACTGCGGTGATGAAAGAGCTGGGCGAGGGTTCGCGCGACATGACCGTCACCATGACCGGCTGGGACCTGAACCCGCGCATCCTGGGGATCGTGCCCAAGAACTTCAAGGTCGCGCCGTTCAAGGGGATGACCTGGGTCAACGATGCCCACTACATGGTGATCCCGAAGGGCGTGCCGGCCGACAAGGTGCAAGCGGTCCTGGGACTGATGCAGTATCTGCTCACGCCGGAAGCGCAGGCGTACACCTACGACAAGGGCTACTTCTATCCCGGTCCCGCGGTCAAGAACGTGTCGCTATCGATGGCGCCCAAGGAGAGCCAGGAGGCGATCAAGGAGTACGGCCGGCCGGAGTACGACAAGTGGCTGGCGGAGTTTCCCCACACGCAGTCGCTTCCGCCTGCGGCGCAGGTCGAAGCGTTCCGCATCTGGGACCAGCAGGTCGGCGCGCAGAAGACGAAGTGACGCAACTGTCCGAGAGCTGAGGCGCGAAGCGTCGCAGCGATCGGATACAGTTGCGTCATCCCCGCGCAAGCGGGGATCCAGTGACGTTTGTCGGCAAGACACTGGGTTCCCGCTTTCGCGGGAACGACGGCAAGGGCGCGCTTTCGCGGGAACGACAAACTTCAGCGACGCCGCTACGTTAATCTTTTTTCCATGAAACACGACTTCCAGGAACTTCGGCTCGATCGTGTCACACGCCAGTTCGCCGGAGCGGGCGGCCATGCGTTCGCCGCGCTCAACGAGCTCACGCTGACCATCCGGCGCGGCGAGTTCATCGCGCTGCTGGGGCCCTCCGGTTGCGGCAAATCGACGGCGCTCAACTGCATCGCGGGCCTCCTGCCGCTTTCCGGAGGAAACATCTGGCTGGACGAGGCTCGGATCGACACCTTGCCTCCGGAGCGGCGCGGCTTCGGGATGGTCTTCCAGAACTACGCCCTCTTTCCCCACATGAGCGTCGAGCGCAATGTCGGCTTCGGGCTGCGCATGCGTGGCGTGTCCGGTTCCGAAGTGGGGCCGCGCGTCGCGCGCGCGCTCAAGCTCGTGCAGCTCGTCGGGCAGGAGCTGAAGCTCCCCGGACAGCTCTCCGGCGGACAGCAGCAGCGCGTTGCCATTGCACGTGCGATCGTCATCGAGCCGCCGCTCATTCTGATGGATGAGCCGCTGTCCAATCTGGATGCGAAGCTCAGGCTCGAGACGCGTTCCGAGATCCGGCGCATCCATCGCGAGCTGGGCCGGTCGACGATCTACGTCACTCACGATCAGGACGAAGCGCTGTCGCTCGCCGATCGGATCGTGGTGATGAAGGATGGCGTCGTGCAGCAGATCGCCTCGCCGCAGGAGGTGTACGCGCAGCCCGCCAATCTCGCGGTGGCGCGGTTCATGGGCTACCGCAACGTGGTCGAGCTCGCGGTCGAGCGCGAGGAGGGCGATCGCGTTGTCCTGTCGCAGGACGACATTCGTCTGACCGGCGCGCGCAAGCAGCAGCTCTCCGGGGGCCGGGCTTGCGTCGCTATCCGCCCGGAGGAGATTGCAGTCGGCGATGGCCCAAGCGGAGCGAACACGATCGTGGGGCGCGTCGACAACATCGAGTACGGGGGCCGCGATTCGCTGGTGGACGTGCGGACGCGCTCCGGCGTGTTGCTGCACGTTCGCTCGCATGCGCCCATGGTCGTCGGCGAAGAGGTCCGTGTGCACGTCCCGATCGAACGGGCGCTCGTCTACTCGCCGGACGGAACGCAATGACCTCGACGCTTGCGGCACCCCGCGTACTGTTCGATCGGTCGCTTCTTCTGATCGTACCTGCGGCGGCGTTCATGCTGCTGCTCTTCGTCTACCCGTTCCTGTACGGCCTCGCGCTGTCTTTCGAGCCGAAGCAGGGTGGAGCGCTGGGCAACTACAGGCACTTCTTCACCACCGACAACCTCTGGCCGACGATCTGGACGACGTTGCGGCTGGCGTTGCCGGCCACGCTCATCAATGTCGGCGTGGGGTTGCCGATCGCCTACAAGATGCGCGTGAAGACGCGCTATCAGCGCTGGGTGACGACGCTGCTGGTCGTGCCGATCACGCTGGGAACCGTGCTGATCGCGGAGGGGATGCTTACCTACTTCGGGCCGAGGGGGTGGCTGTCGCAAACGCTGCAGCTCCTGCACATCTACGACGGCCCGATCCGCCTCACTCACAACTACTGGGGTGTGCTCATCTCGCTGGTGATCTCGGGGTTTCCGTTCGCGTTCCTGCTGATCCTGTCATACATCACCGGTATCGATCCCGTCCTCTCGCGCGCGGCGGCGACGCTCGGCGCGGATCCGGCCGCGCAGTTCCGGCACATCTATCTGCCGTTGCTGGCGCCTGGCCTCGCGATGTGCTTCTGCCTCGCGTTCGTGCAGGCATTCTCGGTCTTCCCCTCCGCCGTGCTGCTCGGCTCGCCGGCCGGGCCGACGCGGGTGATCTCGATCGCCGCGTACGAGGCGGCGTTCGAGCAGTACGACTATTCGCTCGCCTCGGCGATCGCCATGATCATGGGGTTCGTGCAACTGGCGGTGGTCGCCGCCGTGCTGGCCTTGCGCAATTTCTTCTATCGCGGACCGGTCGTCGGAGGGAAGGGATGAACTCTGGCGCTCGCGGCTGGCTCGACCGCGCATGGCGGGGACTGCTCTTGGGCGTCATGACGCTCTTCGTCGTCAACGTCGGCTTCATGATCGCCGCAGTGGCGACGAGCTCGTTCGCCCGGCGGTGGCTGGGCACGTGGCTGCCGGAGGGCTGGACGACCGGCTGGTATACCGCGGCGTGGAAGGAATTCCAGCTCGATTGGATCCTTTGGGTGACGGTGGAAGTGGTCTTCGCCGTGGTCGCGCTGGCGCTGCTGATCGGCGTTCCCGCGGCCTATACGCTCGCCCGGCGCAACTTCGTAGGCAAGCGGGCGCTGATGCTGCTCTTCCTGCTCCCGCTCATGGTGCCCCCGATCACCTACGGCATCCCGCTCGCCACCGTGCTTTACAAGGCGCAGCTCGCGGGCACGATCTATGGCGTGATCCTCGCCAATCTCATTCCGGCCGCGCCTTTCGTGATCCTGGTGATGACGCCGTTCATCGAGCAGATCGATCCCAATCTCGAGTCCGCGGCGCGCGTCTTCGGAGCGAACACCGCGCGCATGTTCTGGCACGTGCTGGTGCCGCTGCTCGCGCCGGGCATCCTCGCCGCGTCGCTGCTGGTGCTGGTGCGCACAATCGCCCTGTTCGAGCTCACGTTCCTCACCGCGGGGCCCGACTCGCAGACGCTGGTCGTAGCGCTCTATTACGCCGTGTTCGCTGCTGGCGTGCGCGCGCCGCAGTCGGTCGACGCCATGGCCATGATCTACATGGCGGTGACGCTGGTGTGGCTGCTCATCGCACTGCGCTTCGTCAACCCGACCCAACTCGTCTCGCGCGTGAAGGAGCAGCCGCTCACGGCATGAAGCGCCTGTCGCTCGCGACGCTCGCCGGCGTGCCGGCGACGGTCGCTCGTCCCGCCTACGACGCGAGCCGGATCGGCGTCGGCATCGTCCATCTGGGCATCGGCGCGTTTCATCGCGCGCAGACCGCGGTGTACACCGATGACGCGCTCGCGCAGGAGATCGGCGACTGGGGCATCTGCGGCGTGAGCCTGCGCTCGCCCGACGTGCGCGAGCGCCTCGCCCCGCAGGACGGCCTGTACACGAGCGTCGAGAAGAGCCCGAAAGGGGTCCACCGGCGCGTCATCGGGAGCGTGCGCGAAGTCCTGTTCCTCGGCGACGAGCGCGAGCGCATACGCAGGCGTCTCGAAGCGGCGGCCACGCAGATCGTCTCACTGACCGTGACCGAAAAGGGCTACTGCCACGATCCGGCCAGCGGCCGGCTCAACTTCGCGCACCCGGATATCGTCCACGACTTGGCCGATCCGACCCGCCCCGTCAGCGCGGTCGGGCTTGTCGTCGCGACGCTCGACGCACGCCGCGTCGCGCGGATACCCGGCTTCACGGTGCTCTGCTGCGACAACCTGCCGCACAACGGGGCGCTGCTGAAAGGGCTGGTGCTGGCGTTCGCCGGAGAACGCGATCCCGCGCTCGCGGCCTGGATCGAGGGCAACGCAAGATTTCCGTCGACCATGGTCGATCGCATCGTTCCGGCGACGACCGAATCCGACATAGCCGACAACGACGCGGCGCTGGGCCTGCACGATGCCGCGCCGGTCGTGCACGAGCCGTTCAAGCAGTGGGTCATCGAAGACGTCTTCGTGGGTGGCCGGCCGGCATGGGACCAGGCCGGGGCGCAATTCGTCGCCGACGTCGCGCCGTTCGAAGCGATGAAGCTGCGGCTCCTGAACGCGAGCCACTCGGCATTCGCCTACCTCGGCTATCTCGCCGGGCACGAATTCATCTATCAGGTGGCGGCTCAGCCGGCCTTCGTCTCGTTCATGCGAGGATTGATGCGCGAGGAAGTCTCGCCGACGCTCCGACTCCCCGCCGGCGTCGACGTCGTTGCGTACCAGAACGCGCTGGTCGAGCGCTTCGCCAATCCCGCGCTGCCGCACCGGACCTGGCAGATCGCCATGGACGGCTCGCAGAAGCTCCCGCAGCGTTTGCTGGGAACGGTCCGCGACAATCTGGCCGCAGGCAGGTCGGTCGGCCGGCTGGCACTCGCGGTCGCCGGCTGGATGCGCTACGTCGCGGGAGTCGACGAAGCCGGCCGCGAGATCAGGGTCTCCGATCCGATGGCTCCAGAATTCGCGCGCATCGCAGCGGCGCACCGCGGCGATCCCGAAGCGCTCGCGAAAGGGCTCCTGTCGATTAGCGCGATCTTTGGCACCGATCTTTCCGCGGATGCGCGCTTCGCAAGCCGTGTCGCGCACTGGTTGTCCACACTGTTCCGAGACGGCGCCGCACGCACCGTTGCGACGGCCGCCCGTCAATGATGAGGTCCTCATGAAGCTAGAGCTCCATCCCGATCGTCTGTTCACGTCGGATCCGACGCAGCGCGCGCTTGCCCGCGCGCTGTACGCGACGGTGAAGGACCTGCCGATCGTGAGCCCGCACGGCCACACCGATCCGCAGTGGTACGCGGACAACCAGCCCTTCGACAACGCGTCCGCGCTGTTCATCACGCGCGACCACTACGTGTTCCGGATGCTCTACAGCCAGGGCGTGCGCCTGGAAGACCTGGGCATCCCGCGCCGCGACGGCGAGCCCGCCGAACGGGACGCTCGCCGCATCTGGCGCACGTTCGCCGCCCACTATCACCTGTTCCGCGGCACGCCCACGCGGCTGTGGCTCGATCACGCATTCTATGACGTGTTCGGCATTCGCGAGCGCCTGACCCCGGATTCCGCGGATCGCCTTTTCAATCGCATCAACGAGTGCCTCGCGCGCCCCGAGTTCCGGCCGCGCGCGCTGTTCGAGCGCTTCAATATCGAGGTGATCGCGACCACCGAATCGCCGCTGGATCCGCTCGTCCATCACGCGAAGGTCCGGGCGTCGGGCTGGAAGGGCCGCGTCGTGACGGCGTATCGTCCCGATCCGGCGGTCGATCCCGAGTTCGACGGCTTCCGCGAGAACGTCGCCAAGCTGGGCGAGATCACCGGAGAGGACACGGGGAGCTGGCGAGGGTATCTAGCCGCGCATCGCAAACGCCGTGAGTTCTTCAAGACCATGGGCGCGACTTCCACCGATCATGGTCATCCGACGGCAGCGACCTTCGACCTGTCCCCTCGCGAGTGCGAGGTTTTGTTCGCCAAGGTGGTGGCCGGAGACGCGAATGCCATCGAAGCAGAGACCTTCCGCGGCCAGATACTGACCGAGATGGCGCGGATGAGCCTGGAGGACGGCCTCGTGATGCAGATTCATCCAGGATCGTTCCGCAACCACAATCCATCGATCCTGGAACGGTTCGGTCGCGACATGGGCGCCGACATTCCGACGCGTACCGACTACGTGCGGGCGTTGAAGCCGCTGCTCGACCGGTTCGGCAACGAGCGCTCGCTCACGCTGATCCTGTTCACTCTCGATGAGAGTGCGTACGCGCGCGAGCTGGCGCCGCTTGCCGGGCATTACCCCATCCTCAAGCTCGGTCCGCCATGGTGGTTTCACGACAGCCCGGAAGGGATGCTGCGCTTCCGCGCCCAGGCGAGCGAGACCGCGGGTTTCTACAACACGGTCGGCTTCAACGACGACACGCGGGCGTTCCTATCGATTCCGGCTCGGCACGATGTCGCACGACGCATCGATTGCCGCTTCCTTGCGCAGCTCGTCGTGGAGCACCGCCTCGAGGAAGACGAGGCGTTCGAGCTTGCGCCGGAGCTCGCATACAAGCTCGTCAAGCGCGCCTACAAGCTTTGATTGGCCGCCAGCGGGCCATGGGACCTGGAAACGGCTGACGTGAGCGAAGTGCAGCGACTGTCAGGGATCCCCTCATTCGCGCGCGGCTGTATCCAGCCAGATCGTCACCGGCCCGTCGTTGACCAGCGCGACCCGCATCGGGGCGCCGAACACCCCCGTCGGTACCGGCTTGCCGAGATCGCGCTCCAGCGCGCGCACGAACGCCGCGAACGCCGGGCCGGCCAGGTCTGGCGACGCGGCGGCGCTGTACGACGGTCGCGCGCCCTTGCGCGTCGAGGCGTAGAGAGTGAACTGGCTCACCGCGAGAAGCTCGCCTCCGACCTCGGCAATCGAGCGATTCATGACGCCGGCGTAATCGTCGAAGATGCGCAAGCTGACAATCTTGCGCGAGAGCCAGTCGCGTTCGCCTTCGGTATCGCCGGCACGCACGCCGCACAGCACGAGAAGGCCCTGGCCGATCGAGGCGACGCTGCGTCCGTCGACGGAAACGCTCGCCTCGAGCACGCGCTGCACGAGTGCCCGCATCGGGCGATCAGCGGACGACTCTGCGCTCGACCCGGCTCACCATGCCGCCGGTGAACGTCACCGTGGTGAGCGTCTCGGCGTCGCCCGCGGTCGGCAGATACGACCACTGCTGCCCTTCCTTGCGCCGGGCGTTGAGCCGCATGTCGGGCCGGCCGATCTTGTACACGACCTCGGCCTCGGTCATCCCGGTGCGCAGGAACTTGCGTTCGCCCGGGTCGCCGCCGCGCGATTTCACCGACGCCGTGCGGACCTTCGCGGGCGTGGCGGCGGGTCGCGCCGGCTTCGTAGCGTCCTTCGGCACCGGCGTGCCGGGGACGATGGAGAGCTGCGCGGGATCGAGCTCGAGGTTGCGCAGCTCCCGCCCGGGCGCGCACGCGGCGTCCTGGTAGATCACCGCGCCTTTCTCGCCCGCACACTTGTAGACACCCGCGGACGCAGGCAGCGCCGGCGCGAGAACCAGCGCGGCCAGCAGGCACGCTGCAGCAGGAGGAGCAGTCGAAGGCGTCATTGCGGTTACCATAGCAGCTTTCCCGACCCTGCAACTAAGACTTCCGATGGATGCCCGCGGTGAGCTTGCAGTCCGCATGCGCGACATCGCACCGTTCCACGTGATGGAAGTGCAGACCGCGGCGCGCGCTCTCGAAGCGAGAGGCCGGAGCGTCATCCACATGGAGATCGGCGAACCGGATTTCCCGACGCCGCAACCGGTGCTCGACGCGGCGGCGGCGGGCATCGCCGACGGGCGGATCTATTACACCTCGGCGTTGGGACTGCCCGAGCTGCGGCGCGCGATCGCCGTGCACTATCGCGAGCACTACGGCGTGGAAATCGACCCGGAGCGGATCATCGTGACGGCGGGATCATCGGCCGCGCTGCTGCTCACGCTGGCGCTGCTCATCGATCGCGACGACCAGATCCTGCTCGCCGATCCGGGCTACCCCTGCAATCGCCATTTCATCCGCACGCTCGAAGGCGAGGCCCTCGGCGTTCCGGTCGGGCCCGAGTCGAACTATCAGTTGAGTGCTGAGCTGATCGAACGCCACTGGACGCCGCGCACGCGCGGGGTGCTGATCGCCTCGCCCTCCAACCCGACGGGCACGATCGTCGCGCGGGCGGAGCTCGAGCGCATCCGCGATGTCGTCGCTGGACGCGGCGGCGCGCTCATCGTCGACGAAATCTATCTCGGCCTGTCGTACGCAGGGCGGCCGCGCTCCGCTCTGGAACTCTCGGACGAGGCGTTCGTCATAAGTAGTTTTTCGAAGTACTTCAATATGACGGGCTGGCGTCTCGGCTGGCTGGTGGCGCCGCGACGCCACGTGCGTGACATCGAAAAGCTGGCGCAGAACCTTTACATTTCGCCCGCCGCGCCGTCGCAACGCGCGGCGCTGGCCTGCTTCGCGCCGCAAACGCTGGCGATCCTCGAGGAGCGCCGGCGCGAGTTCCAGGCCCGTCGAGACTTCCTGGTTCCCGCCTTGCGCGATCTCGGGTTCCGCATTCCCGTCATGCCCGGCGGAGGCTTCTTCGTCTACGCCGATTGCTCGGTCTTCGGGCTCGACAGCGAACGCTTTGCGCTCGAAGTGCTGGAGGCGGCGGGTGTGGCTTTCACGCCGGGCGTCGACTTCGGACGCAATCGGCCCGAGGCGCACGTGCGCTTCGCCTACACCATCGCCCGGCCCCTCCTCGAAGAAGGAACGCGGCGGCTTGCCCGCTGGCTTTCCGGTCTGTCCGGCCGATGAGACCGCTCACGTTCGTTCGCCTCGTTGCCGGCACGCTGCTGCTCTCGGGTTGCTCCAGCGCGGAGTTCTACTGGCAGGGCATCACCGGGCAACTGGATCTGCTCGCGCGCGCCCACTCGATCCCGTCGGTGCTCGAGACCGTGCGCGATCCGGTCGTCAAGCGCAAGCTCGAACGGGTGCTCGCTATCCGCGACTACGCGAGCCGGAAGCTCGGCCTGCCCGACAACGCGAGCTACCGCCGCTATACCGAGCTCGACCGGCGGTTCGTGACCTGGAACGTGTTTGCCGCGCCGGAGCTCTCGCTCACCGCCCGCCAGTGGTGCTTTCCCATCGCCGGCTGCGTGAACTACCGTGGCTATTTTTCGGAGAAGGACGCCCGCGCGGAAGCCGCCGAGCTGACCGCGCAGGGCGACGACGTGTACATCGGAGGCGTCCCGGCGTACTCCACGCTCGGTTACTTCTCCGATCCGATGCTCTCGACCTTCATCCGCTATCCCGACGCCGAGATCGCCCGGCTCATCTTTCACGAGCTCGCGCACCAGGTGCTCTATGCCAAGGACGACACGGTGTTCAACGAGTCGTACGCGGTCACGGTCGAGAAAGAGGGATTGCGGCGCTGGCTCGCCGACCAGCACGATCCCGAGCTCGACCGCCAGTTCGCGATCAGCGAGCGCTACCGGACGACGTTCCGCTCGCTCGTGGAGCGCGCGCGCTCGAAGCTCCAGAAGCTCTACGCGAGCGCCATGAGCGACGAGGCCAAGCGCGCCGGCAAGGGGCAGGCCTTCGCGGAGATGCGCGAGGAGTACGCGGCGGCCAAGCGCGCCTGGGGCGGCTTCAGTGCCTACGACTACTGGTTCTCCCAGGGACCCAACAACGCGAGCCTCGCCGCCGTCGGGCTTTATACGGAGGAGGTTCCGCAGTTCCAGGCGCTGCTGGCGGCGGAAGGCGGGGATCTGCCGCGCTTCTATGCGCGGGTGAAGCAGCTCGCCGCGTTGCCGAAGGCGGAGCGGCATGCGGCGCTCGCCGCAGCGTCCGGCGTCCGGAGCTCGCTCGCAGCCCCGTGATGGGGTGGAAGCGCGCGCCTTGATCCAGAACGTTTTTTCGAGGATAATCACTGGTTTCCTTGCTTCGCCCCGCGCAGAGGGACGAGGCCGTCGGCGGAACGCTTCGAAGCTTTCCGCGCCAACCATGTTCCGGCCGCGACCGGGACAGCGTCCATAAGGGAGCGATCTGCATGAAGCACTACGAAATCGTCTTCATCGTGCACCCCGACCAGAGCGAGCAGGTGCCCGCGATGGTCGAGCGGTATCGCACGATGGTCACCGGCCAGGGCGGCCACATCCATCGACTCGAGGACTGGGGCAGGCGCCAGCTCGCCTACCCCGTCGCCAAAGTGCACAAGGCGCACTACGTGCTCATGAACATCGAGTGCGGCAATGAGACGCTCACCGAGCTGGAGCACGCGTTCAAGTTCAACGACGCCGTGTTGCGCCACCTCATCGTGGCGATGCGTGAAGCCGTGGTCGCGCCGTCGCCGATGATGAAGGAAGAGAAATCGCGGTCGCTGGCTTCGCCGGGCGCCGGGGCAGCTGCGCCGCAAGCGGCGGCTCCAGCGCCGGCGACGCCGGCCCCCGCCGCTGCGCCCCGCTGATCCGGGCGCCGTCGTGGCGCTGGCCAATCAGGTGACGCTCGACGCGCGGCTGTCCGCCCGGGGCGACTTGCGATTCACCCCTGCAGGCATCCCCGCGCTCGACTTTCAGCTGGCGCACGAGTCGACGCAGGCCGAAGGCAGCGCCGAGCGGCGCGTAGCTTGCGAGCTCGCGGGCGTGGCGATCGGTCCGCTCGCGAAGGACCTGGCATCCGTCGCGGTAGGCGCGCAGCTTCGTTGCCGCGGCTTTCTCGCGCGCCGTTACCGAACCGGCACCAGCGTGGCGCTGCACGTGAATGCATTCGAACTGATGGAAGGAAACTGACATGCCCCGACCGATGGGAAGAGGCTCGAAGAATGGCAAAGGCAAAGGCAAAGGCAAAGGCAAGGACGGCAAGCGCCGCGAGCGCGGGAACAATCTGTTCAAGCGCAAGAAGTTCTGCCGGTTTACCGCCGAAGGCGTAAAGCAGATCGATTACAAGGACGTCGACGTGCTCAAGGACTTCGTCCAGGAGAACGGCAAGATCATGCCGGCGCGCATCACCGGGACGAAGGCGCATTACCAGCGCCAGCTCTCGACGGCGATCAAGCGCGCGCGCTATCTCGCGCTCCTGCCTTACACCGATCTGCACTGACCGGAGCGACCGCCATGCAAGTGATCCTGATGGAAAAGCTGCAGAACGTCGGCGACCTGGGCGAAGTGGTCAAGGTGAAGGCGGGCTTCGCCCGCAACTTCCTGATTCCGCAGGGCAAAGCTAAGCGCGCAACGCCGGAGAACCTGAAGCTCCTCGAGGAAAAACGCGCAGAGCTGGAAAAACTCGCCGCCCAGCGCGCGGCCACGGCGCAGGAACGGGCCGCCCAGCTCGAAGGTGTCACGGTACGCATCACCCAGAAGGCGGGCGTCGACGGCCGGTTGTTCGGGTCGGTGACCAACGTCGACATCGTCGAGGCGTTGCAGCCGCTCGGCCACAAGGTCGAGAAGGCGATGATCCGGATGCCGGAAGGGCCGCTCAAGCACGTCGGCGAGTTTCCGCTGACCGTCGTGCTGCACGCCGATGTTTCAGCGCACATCACGGTGACGGTGGTCGGCGATACGACCGGCGTGCCGGCCTGAAGCCCGCACGGCGAGGGATCGTCCAAGCAAAGAATCGCCGGCCATAGCGAAGCTATAATCGCCCGGTACCGCGCGGTTCCCGCCGATGCCTGACGATTCCCAGATCGATGCGCTGAAGGTGCCGCCTCATTCAATGGAGGCGGAGCAGTCCGTGCTCGGCGGGTTGCTGCTCGAGAACGCTGCGGTCGACCGCATCGCCGACCTGCTCGGCGGCGCAGACTTCTATAGCGAAGCGCACCGCGCGGTGTTCAACGCGATCATCGGCCTTATCGGCGACAACAAGCCCGCGGACGTGATCACCGTGGCCGATGTGCTGACCTCGGTGAAGAAGCTCGACTACGTCGGAGGGATGGCGTACCTCGGCGCGCTGGTCGAGAACGTGCCCACCGCGGCCAACATCCGGCGCTACGCCGAGATCGTGCGCGAGCGCGCGATCCTGCGCCGGCTGGCGGCGGCGGGCGGCGAGATTGCGGATGCCGCCTACCATCCGCTGGGCCGAAGCGTGCGGGAAATCCTCGATCAGGCGGAGACGAAGGTCTTCGAAATCGCGGAGCACGGCGCCCGCGGGCAGCAGGGGTTTCAGGAATTGCGGCCACTGCTCACGCAGGCGGTGGAGCGGATCGAAGTGCTGTTCAACCGCGACAATCCTTCCGACGTTACAGGAGTCCCCACCGGGTTCGCCGACCTCGATCACATGACCTCGGGCCTGCAGGAAGGCGACCTCATTGTGATCGCGGGTCGCCCGAGCATGGGCAAGACCGCTCTGGCGCTCAACATCGGCGAGCACATCGCGCTCACCTCGAGGCTGCCGGTTGCGGTATTCAGCATGGAAATGGGAGCGATGCAGCTCGCCATGCGGCTCATCGGCTCGGTCGGTCGGCTCGATCAGCACAAGGTGCGCACCGGACAGCTCGTCCCCGACGACTGGCAGCGCCTCTCCGAGGCGCTCGGCCGGCTCTCGGAGGCCGCGATCCACGTCGACGAGACCCCGGCGCTCAACGCGCTCGAATTGAGGGCGCGGGCGCGGAGGCTCGCGCGCCAGTACGGCGGCAAGCTGGGTGCGATCGTCGTTGACTACCTGCAGCTCATGCAGGCGGTCGGGGAAGGCGAGAATCGCGCGACCGAGATCTCCGAGATCTCGCGCTCGCTCAAGGCGCTCGCCAAGGAGCTCAAGGTGCCGGTGCTCGCGCTTTCGCAGCTCAATCGCAGCCTCGAGCAGCGCCCCAACAAGCGCCCCATCATGTCGGACCTGCGGGAGTCTGGCGCGATCGAGCAGGATGCGGACGTGATCCTGTTCATCTATCGCGACGAGGTCTACAACGAGGATTCGCAGGACAAGGGCGTGGCCGAGATCATCATCGGAAAGCAGCGCAACGGTCCGATAGGCACGGTCCGGCTGGCATTCCTGGGCCAATACACCCGCTTCGAGAATCTCGCGCAGCCCGGCAGATATTCATGACAGATTTCCCGCGGCTCGCCCCGGTCTAGAAGCTTCGGCGCAGCATGTCGAACGAGAGAGCAGCGATGGCCGCCGCCCGCAACGCGCCCTGTCCATGCGGCAGCGGCAGACGCTACAAGGAATGCCACGGCGCGCTCGGCGCGGCAGGGGAGCCACCCCCTGACGCGTGGGTACCGCAGGTGATGCGCGAGGCGCTCGTGGCGCAGCGAGAAGGTCGCGTCGTGGACGCCGCGCAGAGATACCGACGCGTCCTCGCCGTGCAACCGTCGAACTTCAACGCCGTGCACATGCTGAGCCTGGTCGAGTACGAGATCGGTCACTACGACGAAGCGGTCTCGCTCATCCGGCGAGCGATCGATCTTCGCCCCGATCTAGGTACGCCGCGACAGAACCTGCGCCTGCTCGAATCGCTGCCGATGATGGAGGTCGAGATCTGCCGCGAAGCGCTGTCGCGGTTGCTCTCCCGCGTCGACCTGGGTTTCGATCCGATGCGCCTCGCGGAGGGCCGTACGGTGCACGTGATCGGTCCATTCGGCGAAGCGGAGCGCGATGCGCTGGGGCATGTCATTGCGGCGAGCGGCTCCTCGCCTGTGAGGCTCTGGCGCGAGGCGGGACCGGACGCGGACTCGGACACGGGACCGGATACCGCGCGATTGACCATCGACGAGCATCCGCGAGGCGGTTGGCTGATGTTGCTCGGCGCGACGGCTGCGCTGTCGGGGTGGTTGCCTGCAGCGCACGCCGAGGGCGCGGTCGTGGTCGCTACGCGTGACGAGCCTTGCCTCATCATCGATCGCGTCGACGAACTGGCTGCCGCGGGCTACGCGTGTCCAGGGCTCCTGTGTGCGACATCCGCGCTGTCGCGCCGCCTTGGCCTGCCTCCGGCGGCCACGCTGGCGTCGCGTGCGGCCTCGGACCCATCGCATCGTGACGCCGCCTGATTCCGCCGGCGCGCTCGGAGACGTGCGGGTGATCGCGTATTACCGTCTTCCCGACGCCGCTGCGGGCGGCCGATCGGGAGAGGAGCTCCTCGAATGGAAGATCGCGCGCAACGCCCGGCCGCGCTTCGCGGGCCACCATCAGCCGCAGCTTCCGGGCGAGCTCGGCTACTGCGATGTGCGGGACGCCGCCGTGCGCGCTGCGCACGCGGCGCTCGCGCACGAGTACGCGATCAGTGCGTTCTGCTACGTTTTTCACTGGCCCGTGCGCGGCGCGCCAAGTGCTACGCTCGCCGAAATCATCGCGGATGACCGCTCCGACTTTCCGTTCTGCCTGTGCTGGGAGACGGTCACCTCCCATGGGGGCGTGGGCTTCGGCGCCGAAGACGAAAAGCATGCGCATCGCCATGCGCCGGACGAGAGCGTTGCGGTCGTGCGGGCGTTGTTGCCGGCGTTCGCGAACCGTCGCTATGTGCGCGTTGGAGGTCGACCGCTGTTCGTCGTGTCGTCCCCGGACCCGATCGACGACGTGCGTGCCGTCGCTGCGCGGTGGCGCGAGGAGTGTGTGCGAGCGGGGGCCGGCGAGCTGTTCCTCGCCTGCTACGGCGGCGCCCTCGGTACGTCGCCCGCCGAAATCGGCTTCGACGCGACGATCGAGGCGCCGCCGATCGGCGGGTTCCCGGAGGGGCGTCGCGAGCAGATCGCCGCCGTCACGCCCGGCTTCGACGGCGACGCCCGGAACTACCGCATCTACGTAGCGCAGATGCTTCTTTCGCCGCGGCCGACGCATCCGATGTTCCGCTGCGTCATGCCCGGTTGGGACGCCACGGCGCGGGAGGGGGACCTGGCGCGGATATTCGTCAACTCCAACGCCGAGACCTTCGGCTTCTGGGCCGAACGCGTCGTCGATCTCGTCCGGCTGCGCTTCGCCGGCGACGATCGGCTCATCTTCGTTCGCGCCTGGAACGAATGGGATGCGGGCTGTCATCTCGAGCCCGACGCGCACTATGGACGGGCCAATCTTCGCGCTCTGCGCGCTGCGGTGGTTCGACCTGCCCGGCGTGCACCGGAGCGGCCTTCGCCCCAGGCGCTTCGCGCATGGGCAGACGGCAGCGAGTTTGCCGCGGCGAAGGTCGTCCGGTCGACCGCCCACGAGCCGCCGGACAGATCGGGGCCTCGCGTCTCGGTGGTGATGCCCGCCTATAATCACCAGCGCTACGTCGCAGCGGCGCTCGACTCGGTCATCGCCCAGACGCACGCGAACCTCGAGATCATCGTCGTGGACGATGGCTCAACCGACGCGACCGGCGCGATCCTCGACGACTATGCCGCCCGGTGCGGGAGTCACCCGCTGACCGTGGTGCACCAGGCCAACGCCGGCGCGCACGAGGCGCTCAACCACGGCCTGGCGCTTGCCCGCGGCGAGATTGTCGCACTGATGAACTCCGACGACCTGTACGCTCCGGACCGGCTCGAGCGCGTCATCGAGCAGATGGATAGGCGCGGCGCGGGGCTGGGTTTCTCGGTTACGCGGTTCATCGACGACGAAGGGCGCGACGTCGGCTCGACCGATCCCTACGTGAAGCAGCTCAGCAAGGCGATCGCCGACGCGACCAAGGCGCCGGATCCGCTGTACGTTCTGGTCTACAACAACATTGCGATCTCGACCGGCAATTTCGTATTTCGCCGCGAGCTCCTGGAGCGCACCGGCGGCTTCTGCGCCATGCAGGTGTGCCACGACTGGGATTTCCTGCTTGCGGCGAGCTACGTGGCGCCGCTGGCCATGGTCGACGCGCCGCTGTATCTCTACCGATTGCACGGGACGAACACTTTCGCGCGTGCGCGGGTGCAGGCTGCGTTCGAGCTGGAACAGCTCCTGTCGGGATTCTTCGCCCGCATCGGCGAGCACCCGCTGCTGCAGGATCCGGCCCGCGCGGCGCACTTCCGCGATCACGTCCGCGCCATGGGCCTGAGCGGCTATCTGCGGTAAGGACTGCGGGCGGGCTAGGGTTTCGGCGCCGGAAAGGCCCCGTCCGGAATCGTGCGCTTCCCGGTGCGTCGATCCTCGGGTGGATCGCGGCGGCGCTTCTCGATGACGAGCATGCTGTCGTAGTAGTGGAGCGCGTGCGTGCTGCGGGTGAAGTCGGACACGGCGAGGGAGTCGGGGCTCCTCGAGTGCCACGCGTTCAACTGGTCGACCAGCGACTTCGTGTACTCGAGGAACGTGTCGGCTCGAGGATATCCGCCGCCGTATTCCGGCCAGTAGGACGTGTGCAGATCCTCGCAGATGTAGACGCCGTCTTCGGCGACTCTGGGGAATAGGACGTCGAACGTCGTGCGCTGCTGGCGCATCGTATGGCCGCCATCGTCGATCAGGACGTCGATGCGAGGGACCTCGGAGGCGAGCGAGGCCAGGAAACCGGCGTCGGATTGATCGCCGATGCGGATATGGATGCGCTCTTCCGCGAATTTGCGGCACCGCGGCTTGACGTCGACGCCCCATATGGTTGCGCGATTCCCCAGGTAGTGCTTCCACATCTGAAGCGAACCGCCCTGGTAGACGCCGATCTCGAGCAGGACCGCATCGCTGCCACGGTAGCGCGCGAGGTGGCGCTCGTAGATCTCGAAGTAATGCAGCCACTTGTGGATCATCCGCCCGGGATTCGACTCGAAATAGGCGCGCAGCTCGTTCATGGGCTCGGTGCGACCGGTGGCGCGGACGACATCTCCCAGGGCAGGCTGCGCGTGAGCAGCACGTTCAGAAGGTTGTCCTGGAAGTTGACGTTGCCCGTGAGGCGCGTGTGATGCTCGCAGAGAAAGAACCAGTAGGCGATGGGAATCACGCTGTCCTCGTTCTGTGGCGCGCTCGGGTCCAGGGTTTCGCGGGCGAGCAGCGAAGGCTTGGTGACGCTGCCGTCGCCGGGCTCGAGCATGAGCTCGCGGTACGGCACGCCCGGTCCAGCCCGCGCGCCGATTCCACGTTGTCCTGCCGCCAGTCGTAGGCGTAGACGTAGTAACGCCGCTCGCCCGCCCCGGGCTGAACGCCGGGCGTGCCCCGAACGTAGCCGCCGAAATCCCGCAAGGTCGCGATGATCTTGCCGTAGAAATCCTGGCCGAGCGCCGCGTCGGTAATGTCGAACGCTTCCAGTTCGTCGGGACGCACGGCGAGCGTCTCCGGATCGAAGTCGAGCGCGAGATCGCGATAATCGCCGAACAGGATCATCCGCGCGGTGCCCGGCCATACCTCGACGCCGCTCCTGCGATCGCGCAGCTTCGATCCGAACGCGCCGGGGATCACGATGACCGGGGTCGTATCGCTGAAGGTCGCGCCGATGCGGTAGAGACGGCCCAGGTCGGGTTGCGCCGGCTCGCCGCCGCAGGAAGCGAGCGCAATCGCGGCGAGCGCGAGCCAACGGGCGAGACGGGGTGCCGGAATCACGCGGGGATTGTACGGCCGCGGCGCAGCCGCTCGTAGCTCGGGGTGAGCGCGAGCGAACCCCGGGGCCCGCGACGAATGGGCGGTCCGGGCATCGCCCTTCGGGCTCACCCCGGGCTACAGCACTTCGGCCGCCCGGTCTGCGAGCCGCGAGCGCTCGCCGCGCAGCAGCGTCACATGCCCCGAATGCGACCAGCCCTTGAACCGGTCGACGACGTAGGTGAGGCCGGAGCTGCCCTCGGTAAGGTACGGCGTGTCGATCTGCGCGATGTTGCCGAGACATACCACCTTGGTTCCCGGGCCCGCGCGGGTGATCAGCGTCTTCATCTGCTTCGGCGTGAGGTTCTGCGCCTCGTCGATGATGAGGTACTTGTTGATGAACGTGCGGCCGCGCATGAAATTGAGGCTCTTCACCTTGATGCGCGAGCGGATCAGGTCGCGGGTCGCGGCGCGGCCCCATTCCCCGGCCTCGTCGTCGGTCTTGTTGAGGACATCGAGGTTGTCTTCGAGCGCTCCCATCCACGGATTCATCTTCTCTTCCTCCGTGCCGGGAAGAAAGCCGATGTCCTCGCCGACCGGCACGGTGACGCGAGTCATGATGATCTCGGAATAGGTCTTGAACTCCAGCGTGGTCATGAGGCCCGCAGCGAGCGCGAGCAAGGTCTTGCCCGTGCCGGCCTGGCCGAGGAGCGTCACGAAATCGATCTCGGGATTCATGAGCAGGTTGAGCGCGAAGTTCTGCTCGCGATTTCGCGCGGTGATGCCCCAGATGTTGTTCTTGTTGTGCGAGTAATCCCGCAGCGTCTGCAGCACTGCCGTACGGCCGGCAACCTCTTTCACGATGGCGTAAAGCGGGGTCTCGCCCTTGCCCTCCTGATAGACGAACTCGTTGACGAGAAGGCTGTGACACAGCGGCCCGGTCACTCGATAGTAGGTATGGCCACCCTGCTGCCAGGACTCCATCCCTTTGCCGTGGCGATCCCAGAAGTCCGCCGGAAGCTCCCGCATGCCGGTGTAGAGGAGGTCGGTATCCTCGAGCACCTTGTCGTTGAAATAATCCTCGGCGGCGATCCCCAGCGCATGCGCCTTGATGCGCATGTTGATGTCCTTGGTAACCAGGATCACGCTGCGCTTGGGCGTAGCCGCCTGGAGGTGCATCACCACGGCGATGATCTGGTTGTCGGTCTTGCCGCCGGCAAGCGAGGGCGGCAGCTGGGTCGTGATCGCCTCGGTCTGGAGGAAGAGCCGGCCGCTGGCGGCGCCGCCGCTCGCCGGTTTCAAGGGGATGCCCGCCGAGATGTCGCCGCCGCTTATCGCCACCGCCGCGGTCACCAGCTCGTCGAGATAGCGCGACGCCTGCCGGGCGTTGCGCGCGACTTCGGTGACGCCCTTCTTGTTGTTATCGAGCTCCTCGAGGGTGAGGATCGGCAGGTAAAGGTCGTGTTCTTCGAAGCGGAAGATGCTGGTCGGATCGTGCATCAGCACGTTGGTGTCGAGCACGAAAAGCTTGGGAAGGGAAGTCTTGGCGGTCTTGCTGACGTGAGGGGCGAGACGAAGATTGCGCTCGACCATGGGCCTCCTTGTTCGGTCGTTACACGTACGATTCAATGCTAGCGGCGCTATGCGGGAAACACAAGGGATTGTGGGCGCGAAACCTCTTTAGCGGAACGGATTGTGGTGCAAAGTGAACAGACCGCGCGTCAGGCGTCCCCGCTCAGGGCCGCCGTCTCCAGGAAGAACAGCGGATACTCGACCACCCGTCGACCAGCATCGCACAGCCAGCGGATGTAGATGTCGAGCAAGCGCTCGGAAAGAAACGCGAGAACCCGCCGCTGATAGCCGTCGGGTCTGTGCGCGATTTCGACGTCGAGTGCGAAGAGGCAGTCGAACCAGTAGCGGCACAGCGCATCGAAGTCGGCCCATGGCATGACGAACATGTTGTTGCCATAGAAACCGTTATCGCTGACGTGTGCGACAACCTGCCGCGCAAAATGCGGATAGCGAGCGAGCACGCAGTTCACCATCGCCATGTAGTGCTCGGGTACGTGCGCGGTCATGTATTGCTCTGCGTTCGAGACCCCTTCCTGCGTCGTGCGAGTGACGATAATGGTGCCATGCGCGAGCGTCTGCGCGATCACCGATCGATCGACGAAGGCCGCGCGATGCTCCGCGACGTCGCGAACGCCTTGAAGCCGCGTTTCGCGACGGGAGCCGACTGCTGCCATGCGAAAGTCGAAATAACGCCGGTAGTGGCAGAACCCGACGGAGTCGAGATCGGTGACGTTCTTCCAAACCCAATAGATTGCCGTCATTTCCGAGAAATCCGGATTGCGGTGAGCGATGGAATCGCCGCGATCATCGCACAGAATGTCGGCGTGGGTCGCGGACCTCGCTACGCCGCCGGCGCCCGCCAGGATCCGGCGAATTCCGGGAATCCCGGGCATCTGGTCGAGCCGATGGCCGACCGCGAAGATTTCCGCGCGCCTTGCCCAACCGGCCTCAGCGCCGCGCGTCACCTCCGGCGCTCGGACGCTCGGCATCTCCCGGCGGGAGGATGAGGCGTCGATCGTGACCAAGTACGAATAAGGCACGTCGCCGCTCGCCCGTTGCAGCGGAGCGTCGAAGGAAAACTTGCGCTCGTGCAACTCAAGGAAGCGCGTCATGAAGGGAAAGTTATCGGCGATAAGGCCCGAATAGTGCTGGATGACGCCCTCGTTGACATGGATCGTGAAGGGATGCCCGCACTCCATCACCGTCTCGAGGATCTCCGCGAGCGAGGGAATCCCGTGTTCAAGATGCTCTTGGAGCCAGCCCGGGATTGGACGCCGGCGGCGCGCAATGTGCTCGGCATAGGCCGCGTCGCCCCATTCGGCGAAGGCGCCGACGGGTCCGCTGATGAGGACCCGGCTGCTCGCAACCCGCAGCAACTCGCTGACCGCTCGCGGACGCTGCCTGCGCTCCACGTGCTCGAGGGTATCGACACAGACCACGTCTTCGAACGCCACGGACGAGAACGGCAAGGCGAGAACCGATCCGAGGATCGGTTCAAGGCAGGGATTGAGAGGCCCATCGAAGACGCGATCGACACCGACTATGCTGCGCTTCAGGTAGCGGGCGATGCCTTGTGCGCCGCTTCCGACCTCCAGAACGCGACGGGCGGGATCGGACAGCGACGGCTCCAGCGCCAAGAGTGCCGCATACCGGAGTTTCCAGTTGATCACGACAACCGCGCCTGGCCTCACTGCCTTGAATGACGGCTTGAGTCATCGTAGGTCACCAAGAACCTCAACACAAGGACTCGGCTGATCGAATGCCGTGGTGCCATGCTGGTTGTAGTAAGAAGTTCACAGCACAACGACATCGCAATCGATGCCGGGAGTGGATCGCGCGTGCTCTTGCCTTTCTACAAGGACGGGAGCGCGGCGCTCTATCACAAGCTCTTCGCGCCGGAGAAGCTGATCGCCATCGACGCAGTCGCAAAGCGCATTGCTTCACTCGCCAGCTCGTCTCAAGGGTGCGGGTCGCCCCCCGAGCTGATCTGCGTCGAGCGCGGAGGGCCAGCCCGACCTACGTCGTGCGCCGCGACTGATCAGAGCTCGGCAACTGCGTCGATGGCCGCTGACCCCAGATCGGAAACGTAGCGCTGGCCACCGACCGGCTCCCCGGCAAGCGCGCGGCGCGTGGCGAGCAGGAACTGGCGCCCGAAGCGGCGGTCGGGCTCGAGATAAGCCGACTCGGCCCATTCGTTCCACGCGTTGATGAAAACGAGGCGTTCTTCCGGACGTCGCCTCGCGACCACGCGCTCGACGACCTCACGCAGCCACACTTCGTAGAGCTCCGGCGTGGCGTTGATGAAGATGTTCGCGAGCTCGGGCCGCCGCGCGCTGTTGTCCCATCCCGGCATCACCGTAGGGTGGTCCGGGTAGCTGGGTTCGGGCCGTTCCAGCACGTCGTGGACGAACTCCCGATAGTCGTAGATCGACCCGCGAAATTCCGGATTGATCAGCTCGACCCGCAGGTTGACGGTCAGGACGCGCGTATCGTGAGGCGGGAACTCGACCAGCGCGTCGAAGCCGTAGAGGGCGGGATCGCCGGTGTCGTACGTTCTGGCGGCGCACAGATACGGGTCACCGACGCCTTCCCTGCGGCACACTGCGCGCCACGTGGCGGCGGTCGCCTGAGGATCGGGCAGCATGCCGACGCGATAGACCAGGATCAGCGGCCGGCCTTCCACGCGAATGTACCGCGCATCGCGCAGGTGCGGGAGGAGATCGCGGATGAAGCGCTCGTCATCGGCCTTGGACGGGCTCTGCGCGATGAGCACGTCGTCGTCGGCGCCGTCCCATCGCCGCGTCCAGTTTTCGTTTGCCCAGCAGAAGCAATAGGGAAACTCGGGCCGCCCGCTCGTGCGCATCATCTCGACAGGCCGCTCGAGCAGCCGCTTACCGGCGAACCAGTAATAGTGATAACAGAAGCCATGGATGCCATGCTCGCGGGCGACTGCAGCCTGCTCCTCGAGCGTTTCGGGCACGCGCAGATCGTAGAAGCCGAAATCCGCGGGCAGGCGCGGCTGGTAATGCCCGACGAAGCCGGGTCGCGCCCGCGCGACGTTCGTCCACTCGGTGAACCCCTTGCCCCACCATCGGTCATTTTCCGGGATGGGGTGAAATTGCGGCAGGTAGAACGCGATCGCGCGTACCGCGTTCGCCCGCGGCAATGAAACGCCGGCCATCATTTGGCCGCCAAGGGGATGCGTACGACGCCTCCTCCCATCGGTTGCGGACGGGGGACGTCGTCCAGGATGATCCTTCGGATGGTACTGGCCGCGCGCTCGGACGCAGCGAGTGCGGCGATCTTCGCATGCGCGCCGCGGGCGAGGTCGGCAAGGAACGTCGGGCTGCGGCGCAGGGCAGCGACGTGCTCGATGCCTTCGTCGGGCCGGTCGTAGAGCAGCCCGTCGACTCCGTGATCGACGTATTCGGCGAAGATCGACGAGCGCGGGCAGACCACCGGCACGCCTGCCTCCATGGCCATGAACAATTCTCGGCCGTCGCCTTCGAGCCACCACTTGCCCGCCGGATGGAGGACGCAATCCACCGAGCGCAGGAATCGGCGCATTGCCGTTGCACCGCGTGACCGGCAGCGCGCGGCGGGATCACCGCCGACGACGTAACGCAGGGGGCCGGGGTCGTAGAGCTCGAGCCTTCCGGACGCCGCCGCCAGCCGCCCCAGGAATTGGGCGTCTTCGCCCGGGGAAGTACCTTGCCAGTGCCGACCGATCAGGCCGGCGGCAAAGCTCCGAAGCTCGGACGATGCCAAGCCGCAATCCGCAGCGTCCGGGCCGGCATTGGTCGAGATCGGCGGAGGCAGGACGGTGTGGCCGCTGCCGAAGCGTGCCGCCATGGCGCGCGACGGAAAGACGAGCTCCACGGGTCGTGCCCCGTCGCATGAGATCGCGCGCAACTGCTGAAGGCACTGCGACGGCGGCGCGGGCTGGCAGAGCACGATCACCCGCTCGGCGGTTCCACGGGCGATCCATTCGCCGCAATCGAAGTCGACGCCGACGAAGACGTGACAGCCGCCGTCGGGAAACTCGCCGAGCTCGCGAGCGGGGCTTCGCGAGGGAAGTGCGCGGCCGCGCTCGTGCGCAACCGCCCACGCGATGGGGTGCTCCGCCGCCAGCAAGACCGTGAGTCGCCGGAGCAGCCAGCCTTCGTCGTCGCTCGACTCGCGCACTCCCGCGATCAGATGAATGGGTCGCGCTGAAAGTCGCGTCCCGTCGGCCGGCCGACGCGAAGCGCTGCCCGGCCGCGTCGGCCGCAGCGCGAGGTCGACGAGGATCGGCAGCGCCTTCTCGCACAGCGCTTCGGGCGTCGCGGCAGGCCGGCCCGCGCCGACGCGCGCGGCGCGCTCCAGATCTTCCGCCATCCGCAGGTTGTGCTCGATGTCGGGGTAGGGCGCGCGCAGCTTGAGCGCAGCGAGGATCAGCCTCTTCGCTTCCGAGAAGTTTCCGCGGCGCAACTCGATTGCGCCCAGCATGTGCAGGGCATCGTGGGTGTTCGGCGCGCGGGAGAGAACCTGCGCGTAATGTGCGGCGGCTTCCGCGAGCCGGCCCGCAAGCTGCTGCTTGAGCGCGCGCTGCATCAGCACCCCGCAGGTTGCGCACTCGGGGTCGGAAAGATGAGCCCAATCGGGTCCCGAGGGGCGATAGACGGATTGCCCCGGCGCGCGCGCCGGCGGCACGGCGCCGATCGGCGATGCGGCTCGAGCCGTCCCGATCGCCCCGTGACAGTCCTTGTAGCGCCGACCGCTGCCGCAGCGGCAGAGCGCGTTGCGGGGCACCAGTAGCGGATCGCTCATGCGCACACAGCGCTGTCTGCCGCGCGGCGGTCGTCGTCTGCGAGGCCGGGCTGCTCGCGTGTGCGCGCCTCGACCACGTACTGAAACGCGAACAGGTCCTCCAGGTCCTCGCGATCGTGGAAGGAGATCGACAGATTGCGCGTCGTGAGCCGACCCGGTCGCCGGTCGACGATGTAGTGATCGACCGTCTCGGGGTGAAAAATCGGCGTCATCTCGAGAACGTCGTATCCGGTTTCGTCGAACAATTCGCGCAGCGAAGCCTTGGTGAAAAAACGCAGATGGGTGATGTCCAGCACACCGTCGGGTCCGTACTCCCATCGTCCGGCCGCGAGGTCGTCGAGGGTCACCAGGTTGCGGACATTCGGCACGCTCGCGAGGACCCGCGTCCCGGGCATGAGCCAGCTTCTGACCTTGAGCAGGCCGCGCCATGGATCGTAGAGGTGCTCGAGGATATCGAGCAGGAGCACGAGGACGGCAGGCTCGTCGCGCAAGCGCTCCCGGACGGGCGCCGTGTCGATCGGCTCGCCGATGACTTCGTCCAGCGATTGCCGGGCGTGCGCCGCGGCCTGCGGATTGCTCTCGATGCCGACGACCCGGGTGCCGGGGAACTTCTGTTTCAGCAGCCGGCCCGTCGCGCCTCCGCCGCAGCCCACGTCGAGGACCAGGCCCGGCGGCTCGCTCACGAAGCTCGCGATCTCGATCCGGGGGTTGTCGTGGTACTGGGGATCGTAGGCTACGCCGTCTCCGAGGTGAGTCTTCCAGAGCTGGGGCATGATTCAGCGAGGCGCGCGCGGCCCAAGCCCGGGGAAGGCGCGGTGACCGAGGCGGTTCGGCGAAGCGTACATCGCAGGTACAGGAGTCGACCTTGCCCGCGATTATACCAATGTCATGGACATCCTGTATGACACTGCGTTGACCGGAAACCGCGGGACGCCCCGGCCGGTGGCCGCGCCCCGCCCGACGGCTCAGAGGGCCTGGACGGCCGCCAGGACTTCGTCGGCGTGCCCGGCCACCTTCACGCCGCGCCATTCGCGGGCGAGCCGGCCCTCCGAGTCGATGAGGAAGGTGCTGCGTTCGATGCCCCGGACCCGCGAGCCGTACATGTTCTTCATCTTGATGACGCCGAATTGATCGCAGAGCTTTTCGTCGGGATCGGCGATGAGCTCGAAGGGGAATCCCATCTTCGTCCTGAAGCCCTCGTGCGACTTCAGGCTGTCGCGAGATACGCCGACGATCACCGCGGCGGCCTTCTGGAATTCCCGGAACCGATCGCGGAACTGCGTCCCTTCCATGGTGCATCCGGGCGTGTTGTCCTTGGGATAGAAGTAGAGGACCACCGCTCTCCCGCGCTGGTCCGAGAGCCTGAACGACCCGCCTGTCGACGGGGCGGTGAAGTCGGCGACTTTGCGATGGAGCGCGACCATGAGCGTCCTTTCAAGCGGCTTGCGCAAGATCGACGTCGCCGAGGAATTCCCGGCGTTGCGTGAACAGCGTTCCCGAGCGACCGGGCACCTGTCCGGGGCCCACCTCGCAGCGCGGGAGCGAGAGGGCCTGCAGGCTTTCATAGAGAACGCGCATCGGGACGAGCTCGTAGCCTTGCGCCTTCCAGCCAGCCATGAGCCGCTCGAAGACAGGCGCGAGGCGCATGCCTTCGAGCTCGGCGTGCAACGTATAGACATGTCCGGCGAATGGGGCGCTCGCGGGAGGTGCGGCAGTCGACTCGAGCAGCCGGTCGGCAACGTTGTCCTCGTCGATGCCGTCGGCGCCGATCAGCTCGTCGAGCGTGGGCAGCGTAGTCGGCAGCTGCGGGCAGCGGATGAGCTCGGCATTCCACACCGGTAGATGCGGATGCGTGCCGCGCCCGTCCGAGCAATAGTCGAAGCCGAGCGCCTGCGTGAGACGCAGCGCGTGGACGTTCATCTGCCAGCCAGCGGCGCCGTGCACGCGCGGCGGCTCCTTGAAGATGTCGGTGAAGCGCTCGCAGGCGAGCGCCATCTGTCTTCCGGTCCACTCGGCGCACGCGCCGTCCAGCCCATCCTGCCACTTCACGTGGTCCCAGGCGTGCAGGCCGACTTCGAAGCCTTCGTCGCGGACGCGCCGCATGATGTCTCCCGAACGCTGCCCTATGTCCGGCCCGGGAAGGAGCGTTCCGTAGAGCAGCGTCCGGACCCCGTAGTGGCGCACGACGGAGGTGCGCTGCACCTTCGCGAAGAAGCCCGGGCGGAACACCCGCCGGATGGCGCGACCGGTATGGTCCGGGCCGATGCTGAACAGAAAAGTCGCCCCGGCACCGTGGCGATGCAGGATCTCGGCGAGCCGTGGCACGCCCTCGCGGGTGCCGCGCAGCGTGTCGACGTCGATCTTGAGCGCGAGGAGCATGGGAGGCTCGTCAACCCATACGTCCAGCGGCCTGCACCGGATGCGCGGGCGACCGCGGCGTCACTCGACCAGCGCCCGCGCTTCGGCCACCTGGCCGCGGTACGCGTCGAAGATCCGGCGTAGCGACTCCTCCATCGTGACCGTCGGCCGCCAGCCGAGATCGGCGCACGTGCCGTCGATCTTCGGAACGCGGTTCTGCACATCCTGGTAGCCCTTGCCGTAATAGTCCTCGGCCGTCGTATCGATCAGCTTCACCTTCGCGGCGCTTTCCCGATACTCCGCATAACCGAGCGCCAGCTCGACCATCATGCGCGCGAGCTCGCGCACCGAAACGTTGTTGTCCGGGTTGCCGATGTTGTAGATCCTGCCGCTCGCGATGCCGCCTTCGTTGGCGATGATCTTCATGAGCGCGGCGATGCCGTCGTCGATGTAGGTGAACGCGCGCTTCTGCGTGCCACCGTCGACCAGTTTGATCGGCTCACCCCGCACGATGTGGCCGAGGAACTGCGTGATCACGCGCGAGCTGCCTTCCTTGGCCGTATTGATCGAGTCGAGACCGGAGCCGATCCAGTTGAACGGGCGGAACAGCGTGTAGTCGAGTCCCTGTTCCATGCCGTATGCATGGATGACGCGGTCCATGAGCTGCTTGGCGCAGGCGTAGATCCAGCGCGGCTTGCCGATCGGGCCCATCACCAGCTCGGAGCTTTCGGGATCGAATGCCTCGTCGCGGCACATCCCGTAAACCTCCGAAGTCGAAGGGAACACGACCCGTTTCCGGTGCCGCACGCAGGCGCGCACGATCGGCAGGTTCGCCTCGAAATCGAGTTCGAAGACGCGCAAGGGCTCGCGCACGTAGGTGGCCGGCGTTGCAATGGCCACGAGTGGCAGGACGGTGTCGCACTTCTTGATGTGGTACTCGATCCACTCGCGGTTGATCGTGATATCGCCTTCGAAGAAATGGAACCGCTTCTCGGACAGGAGATCGGTTATGCGCTCGGTCTGCATGTCCATGCCGTAGATGTCCCAGTCCGTCGAGGCGACGATCCGCTGGGAGAGGTGGTGGCCGATGAAGCCGTTGACGCCGAGGATGAGGATTTTTCTCATGAGGATCGCTGGCGACGAGCCGAGGACGGCATCGTGATCCGATCGAACCGGCCGGGCAGGAGATGGAGCAGAGGCAGCGTCAGGTAAAGATACAGTGCCAGCCGGGGACTGTAAAACGCCAGCGCCATCGACAGCAGGGGAACGATCGCCAGCAACGCGCCGCGCCGGCGAAGCGGGCCAATGGCGTCCGAGGCGAGCTCCGGCGTGGCGAGCTGGGAATGCCGGCGAAGGTATTCGAGCTGGGCGATGAACGCCGCGGCGATGAGCAGCAGGTTGATCCCGTACAGCAGCGCCGGCAGGCGGAGCTCGACGTTGTCGCCGACCAGGTCGGTCGTGAACGGTACCAGCGCGATGCACAGGAGCAGGTAGAGATTGATCGCCAGCAGCCCGCGATCGGTTCGATGGATGAAGTGGAAGTGGAAGTGATGCGCGACCCAGTACACCGACAGCATCACGAAGCTGACGGCGTAGCTCGCGACCGCGTGCTCGAGTCCGACGAGCCGCCGCCACAGATCGGCGTCGCTCGCGTAGGTGATGCTCTCCGGCATCTTGATGTCGAGCACGAGGAGCGTCATCGCCACGGCGAAGATGCCGTCCGCGAGCGCCTCGATGCGGTGCTTGGACAAGCCTGCGACAGGTTCGCCGGTAGGCTCGGTCACGGCGATCCTGCGTTCGTCGATCCGGGCGCCACCGTGCTCGAGCCTACCCGCGCGGCGAACGCCTCCGGCTCGACCCGCGCGCCTTCGACCTCGAGCTCGAGCACCGTGAGAACGCCGCCGCCGCCGCAATGCGCCAGGATGCGATTTCCTTCGACGCCCAACGATGCCGCGGCCGGCGCCTTCGCCGCAGAGTCGAGCACGCGCGTGCGCAGGATGCGTGTCGGCTTGCCCGCGAGCGTCGTGCGAGCACCTGGAAACGGAGGCGCGACAGCGCGCACCAGGTTGTGGATCTCGGTCGCGCCCTTCGACCAGTCGATGATGCCGTCCTCCGGCTTGCGACCGCCGAAGTAAGCGCCGAGCTTCGGGTCCTGAGGCCGCCGCGGCGCGTCGCCTCTGATCAGCGCCGGCAGAGCGGCCGCGAGCGTGATCTCGGCGGCGACCACGACCTTGTCGAACACCTCCCGGGCGGTGTCGTCGGGGAGGATCGGGACCGCGGTCTGTCCCACGATGTCACCGTTATCCGGTTTCTCCGTCATGTAGTGCAGCGTCGCGCCGGTTTCGGTCTCGCCGCGGATGATCGCCCAGTTCACCGGCGCGCGGCCGCGGTACTTCGGCAGCAGCGAACCGTGCATGTTGAGGGCACCTCGCGGCGCGAGCGCGAGCAGCGGACGCTCGAGCATCTGCCGGTAGTAGAACGAGAACAGGAACACCGGATGGCACGCGGCGACGCGCGCCACCACGTCGGCGCGGTTCGGGTCCTCCGGCGTGAGCGCCGAGATGCCGTACTCCGAGGCCGTGCGCTCGACGCTTGCGAACCAGACCTCTTCCCGCGGATCGTCGTGGTGAGTGACGACCAGCGGAACGTCGACGCCGTGCGCGAGCAGAACCTTGAGGCATCGCACGCCGACGTTGTGGTAGGCGAAGACGACGGCGGAAATCATCGCTCGGCTTGCGCATCCTCCGCCTGGCCGAGCACGGCTCGCACGGTATAGCGCGGCCGCTCGCGCACCTGCTGGTAGATCCGGCCGACGTATTCGCCGATGAGACCCAGGCCGAAGAGCACCATCCCGATCAGGAAGAAGGCGAGGATGTCGCGGTCCCAGAGCGTCGCGAAGCCCTCGCGCCAGCCGGCGAGGATCAGCCGCTCGACGATCACGATCAGGTACGTCACCAGCGCGCCGACGGAGACGATCATGCCGAACATCGAGAAGAGCTGAAGGGGAACGAGCGAAAAGCCGGTGATGAGATCGAAGTTGAGCCGGATCAGCTTGTAGAGCGAGTACTTCGATTCGCCGGCCGCCCGCTCCGCGTGTTCGACTTCGATCTCGGTCGGGCTGTGAGCGTAGGTGTACGCCAGCGCCGGGATGAACGTCGCGACTTCGCGCGAAGCGGCGATCGCGCGCACGATGTCGCGGCTGTACGCGCGGAGCATGCAGCCCTGGTCGGTCATCCTGATACGCGTGATGCGCTCGCGGATCCGGTTCATTGCCTTCGACGCTGCGCTTCGCCACCACGAGTCCTTGCGCGCGCGCCGGATGCTGCCGACGTAGTCGTGCCCGGCGTCCATCGCGGTGATGAGCTTGCCGATCTCCTCCGGCGGATTCTGCAGATCGGCGTCCAGCGTGACCACGCGCGCACCCCGGCAATGCTCGAACCCGGCGATGATCGCCAGGTGCTGCCCGTAGTTGGCGTTGAAGACGATGACCTGCGTCGTCTCCGGTCGTTCCAGGAATTGATCCTTCAACATCGCGGCGGATCGATCGCGGCTGCCGTCGTCGACGAAGATCACCTCGTAGCTGCGTCCGAGCTTGTCGAGCGCCGGGTACAGTCGCTCGAACAGCGTCTGCAGTCCCGCCTCCTCGTTGTAGACGGGGATCACGACCGACAGCTCGGGCGCGGGCATGCTCATCGCTTCGCCGCCGCGAGCACGTCGGCGAGCGCAGCACACACGCGATCGACGTCAGCTTCGGTCATGCCGGGATGCAGAGGCAGCGAGACGGTTTCGCGAGCGATGCGCTCCGCGTTGGGAAACTGGCCCTCGCGACCGCCATGCCGCCGGCCGAGCGTGGACAGATGGAGCGCTTCGTACGACACGCCCGTGGCGATCCCGCGCTCTTCAAGGGCATCGCGGACGCCCTTGCGCGGAAGCTTCAGACGATCGAGAGGCAGCAGGACGCAGAACATGTTCCAGGAATACCCGTCGTCGCCGTCGGGCCGGGGCGGCAGGACGCACCGCGGATCGGTGGCGAGCCGTGCGAAATAACGGTCTGCCAGGACGCGTCGCCGCGCCAGGAACTCCGGCAACCGCTCGAGCTGCGCGCAGCCGATGCGGGCATTCACGTCGGGCAGGTTGAACTTGCCGCCTGGAAACGCGACGTCGCGGGTGCGATCGGCAAGATACGTGATGCCGTGGAAGCGCAGCGCCTCGACGCGCTTTGCTTCCGCTTCGTCGTTGACCACCAGCGCACCGCCCTCGATCGAGGTGATGTTCTTGTTGGGGTGGAAGCTGAACGTCGTCAGGTCGCCGAACGCCCCGACGTTGCGGCGCTTCCAGCGCGAACCGATCACCAGAGCCGCATCTTCGATGACGCGCAGCCTGTGGCGGCGCGCGAGCGCGAGAAGCACATCCATGTCCACCAGCGACCCGGGGTAGTGCGTCGGAACGATGGCGCGGGTGCGCGGCGTGATCGCGGCCTCGACTCCCGCGAGATCGATGTTGCGCGTCACGAGGTCGCAGTCGACGAATACCGGCGTCGCGCCGACCTTGACGATCATGTTGAGCACCGTGAAGAAACTCTGCGCCGACGTGATCACTTCGTCGCCCGAGCCGATGTCGCAGAGCTGCAGCGCCACCTCGACCGCGGCGGTGGCGGAGGTCAGGGCCCGCACGGGCCGGCCGGCGCAGAACGCCGACAGGTCCCTCTCGAATCGCTGCACCCACGGACCGCTGGCAATGTGCCCCGAGCGAAGCACTTCGGCTACGCCGGCGATCGTCGCCTCGTCGAGCAGCGGACTCGCGAACTTGAGGTAGTCCGCGCTCACGAGCGTGCCACCAGCCATACGCCGACGATGATGAAGCCGATGCCCAGCCATCGCGACAACGTGACGCTCTCCCCGAAGAGGTAGTGCGCGCCGATCGCGTTCACGATGTAGCCGAGAGAGAGCATCGGATACGCGATCGACACGGGAACGCGCGACAAGCCGATGATCCACACGACCAGACTGACCACGTAGCAACCGACGCCGGCGACGATGTGCCGCTCGAACGCCACGCGCCCGAACTGCAGCATCCAGTCGCCTGAGCCGAGGCCGATCACGCCCAGGGCGTTGGTGCCGGCCTTGAGGAGGAGCTGCGCGCCGGCGTTGAGCAGCACGCCGGCGAAGAGAAAGTAAAACGCCGTCCAGGTCATCTGCGGCTCACGATGACCCGGCGCGGATCGCGCCCGAGCTCGACCATCGGCACCTCCCTCTGCTGAAGCTTTTCGTATTCTTCGGGCTGCATGATCGCGTATGCCTGCTCGGACGCCTGCCAGCGCTGCTGCCACTCGCCGATCGTCGCCAGCGCCTTGTCGGGCTCGCTGTCGATCCCGAAGGACAGCTCGTCGCGATAGTCGACCGGCACGACGGTCCGCCCGAGATAATACGGCAAGGTCTGGTCATACATGCGCACCGCGTAAAATGGCACGTCGGTCCGTAACGGTCCGTGCGTCGCGGCGATCCGCGCCAGGATCGGCGCCGTCGAACGCGATTCGGCAAGCTCGTCGTAGCCGCTGAGAACGATCTGTGCTCCGGCCAGCGACGTGAGCGCGACGCCCAGCACGGCGACCGTCCTGCGGCCCCGGCGCAGCCACCACCAGCCGGCTGCGCCGCCGAGGAACGCGACGCCGATACCCGTCTCGATCCATGGCCCGTAGGCCAGCAGCGGCTCCGCCGGCTGGTGCTGATTGGCCACTCGCGCGACCACGGCGGGATAGCCGAACAACAGGGCGAGCGTGACCACGCCCGCCACGACCACCAGCGGGAGCGTAAGCCGCGCGAGCGCGGCGTCGGACGACGTGGCGAGCTGCCGGCCCAGCACGAGTGCGAGCGCCGGAAAGATCGGCAGGATGTACGACGGAAGCTTCGATCCCGAAACGCTGAAGAACACGAAGATGACCGCCGACCATACGAGGGCGAAGCGCTGCCAGTGGAAGCCGTTGGCTTCGTCCGCGGCGAGCCTCCACACGCGCGGCAGCGTCGCGAAGAACACCACGGTCCAGGGCAGAAGGCCGACGATGAGAATCGGCACGAAATACCACCAGGGACCCGTGCGCCGGTGCTCGCTCGTGAGAAAGCGCGTGAAATGCTCGTGGATGAAGAAGAAATCGAAGAACCCCGGATTGCGCAGCGACACGACCACGAACCACGGCGCGGCGATCGCCAGAAAGAGGATCGCGCCCGCGACGAGGTGCAACCGCCGCCACAGCGCCCAGTCCCGCGTCGCCAGCGAATAGGCGATGACCGCTGTTCCAGGGAGCACGATGCCGATGAGGCCCTTGGAGAGCGTCGCGAGCGCAAGCGCGGCCCACGCCACGCACATCCATGCCAGCCGCCGGCCGGGATCGTCAGCATGCTGGGCGAGGAAGAAGCTGCCGAGGCCGATGCTCATCCACAGCGTGAGCCCGGCGTCGAGCGTGAGGACGTGCGCGTTGCCGGCGTACCAAAGGCAGCTTCCGAGCACGGCAGCCGCGTAAAGGCCCAGCGTCGGCCCGCCCAGGCGCAAGCCGACGAAGCCGATGAAGAGCACGCCAAGAAAGCCGGCGAGCGCGGGCCACAGACGCGCGGTCCACGGGTGAACGCCGAACGCTTCGTAGGCCGCGGCGGTGAGCCAGTATTGCAGCGCGGGCTTTTCGAAGTATTTGATCCCGTCGAGGCGCGGCGTCACCCAGTCGCCCGTGACGGCCATCTCTCGCGGAATCTCCGCGTAGCGCCCTTCGTCGGGGTGCACAAGGCGACGATAATCCAGGTTCGAGAACCAGAGCAGTGCGAACACGATGAGCAGCGCCCATGCGCTGCGCCGCGTGATCGGCGAGACGGAGGGAAGGGGAGCGGGCGCTGGCGGTAGGGGCATCGCGACGGTGCGCGATTCTACCGCGTTCGCCGCGCTCGGGCCCCGTGTTAAGCTCCGCGCGCGCTGTCTCCGCGCCTCTTGTCTCGAAGCGCCGGACGCGACCTTCCCTTGTCGCATGCGAGAACCGATCGCCATCCATATCGCCGACGCCACCGAACACGATCTCGAGTGCGTGGCGGTGCTCGCCGGCGTGATCTGGCGCAGGCACTACCCGGGCATCATCAGCTCCGGCCAGATCGACTACATGCTCGCGCTCGGCTACTCGCACGAGGCGCTCGAGCGCTTCATCGCCGAGCCCGGCGCGGGTCTCCTGCTCGCGCATGCCGACGAGCGGCTCGTCGGGTTTGCCGCGTACTATCGGCCCGAACGCACGGATGAGCTCAAGCTCGACAAGCTCTACGTGCATCACGACTATCACGGCCGCGGCGTCGGCAGCAGGTTGATCGGGCAGGTCGAGGCGGCCGCGAAGGCGCAGGCGCTGCCGACGCTAATCCTCAACGTGAACAAGAACAACGTGCAGGCGATACGCGCCTACGAAGCGAACGGGTTCGCGATCCGCGACTCGGTGGTGATCGACATCGGCGGCGGCTACGTGATGGACGATTACGTCATGGCCAAGCGCTTGTCGCGCTGAAGCGCCTTGTCCTATTCTCCTTGTCCGATGACGCCCCCGCTCAGGCTCTACGACAACTACACCCGCAGCCTGCGGCCATTCGAGCCCCTCGAGCCAGGCGAGGTGAGGCTCTATACCTGCGGTCCGACCGTCTACGACTATCAGCACATCGGCAATTTCCGCACGTTCCTATTCGAGGACGTGCTCAAGCGCGTGCTCGAGTGGAACGGCTACAAGGTCGTGCACGTGATGAACATCACCGATGTCGGCCATCTCGTGTCCGACGCCGACGAGGGCGAGGACAAGATGGAGAAGGGCGCGCGCCGGGCGGGAAAGAGCGCGTGGGAAATCGCGAAACTCTATACCGACGCGTTTCTCGACGACATGCTCGCGCTCAACATCGAGCCGCCGACGCACCTGCCGCGCGCGACCGATCACATCCCCGAGCAGATCGAGTTCATCGCCGACATCGAGAAAAAAGGCTACACGTATCGAACCTCCGACGGCATCTACTTCGACACCAGCAGGCAGCCCGACTACGGCTACCTCGCGCGCCTGGACAAGGCGGGCCTCGAAGCAGGCAAGCGCGTGGACGTCGGCGAAAAGAGGCATCCCACCGACTTCGCGCTGTGGAAGTTTTCGCCGGCGGGCGGGCGGCGGCAGATGGACTGGGACAGTCCGTGGGGCCGGGGATTCCCCGGGTGGCACATCGAATGCTCGGCCATGGCGCAGAAATATCTCGGGGATTACTTCGACATCCATTGCGGCGGCGAGGACCACATTCCGGTCCACCATACCAACGAGATCGCGCAGACCGAGGCTCGCGTCGGGACGCGCCTCGCAAACTTCTGGATGCACGGTTACTTCCTGCTCGAGGGCGACGCGAAGATGGCCAAGTCCGCGGGAGGTTTTCTGCGCCTGAACTCGCTCACCGATCGCGGCTACGATCCTCTCGCCTATCGATATCTCTGCCTCACGGCGCACTATCGCAGTCAGCTCAACTTCACCTGGGAGGCACTGGACGGCGCGGCGACCGCGCTCGATCGCATGCGGCGCGGGTTCTATGCACTACCCGACGGCGGCGAGCCGAACGAGGGCTATCTCGACCGCTTCAGCGCCGAAATCAATACCGATCTCAACGTTCCGAAGGCATTGGCGCTCGCCTGGGAGCTGTTGCGCGGCGATCTCGTGGACCTCGAGGTCGCCAAGGCCACGCTCGCCGCCTTCGACCGCGTGTTCGGCTTGCGGCTCGCAACCTGGGCCCCGCGCGAAGACGTCATTCCCGAAGCGGTCCAGGCGCTTGCGGCGGCGCGTAGCGCGGCCCGCGCCGCGCGCGACTGGGCGGAAGCCGATCGACTGCGCGCGGAGCTGCACGCCGCAGGCTGGGAAGTCGAGGACCGGCCCGACGGCTACGCGCTCAAGCGCCGTGCTTCCTGAAACGCCGTAGCGCGTCCCGCGGGATGAGCGTGTAGCCCCCGGCGGCGGGCGCGCAGCGCGAATCCCGCGAAGAGCTCCGCGGCACTTGGCCGGAGCTTCGCCTGGCCCCGCGCTGCCGACGGCCTGGGGCCTGCCTGGGCCCGGGCGGCTTCGTTTCCCGTGCGCTTCGTCGGCTTCGCCGGACGCTCCAGCCCGCCATTCGCGCGCTTCGTCGCGTGGCCCTTGAGCGCACCGGCCGTCGCCGTTTAAGTTCCGTCCCGAGCACAAGAGCCAGGACCGTTGAATCCGAACCGGCCTTCCGGCGCATCCAAGGGACCGACGAGGATGCGCGAGGCTGGAAAGGAACACACCGGTTCCCTGCAACCGAATAGCAGAAAACGCTCGAACTCTGCCGGACTGCCGGCGAACGAATGGAGAAGGTCATGCAACGTACCGACGCCTTGAAGTGGTTCTGGCCGTTCATGCTGGTTGCTTCGCTTGCCGCTGCGACGATCGTTGCGCTCTCACCGCTCGCCGCGGCGAAGACGACTTGGGCCGAGCCCAGATTCCGGATGCTGGTCACCGTCACCGCAAAGCAGTCCGACCTCGCCGAGGTTGGCCTGCCGGTCGCCATCGAGCCGTCGTGCATTCTGGTCAAGGCGAAGCGCCCGGCCACGATCCTCGAGCGGTTCACCGCGCTGCTTCCGCACAGGGAACCGAGCTAGTCCATGTCGCTAATAGGTGCGCTGCACCGGGCCGCTGTAGAGCACGGGTCCGGTCGGCAGGCCTGTCGGCGATCCGCCGCGCGGCTCGAGGCTGACGGCGAGCGCCGGGATGTTGCGCAATGCTTCGTCTGCAGGCGCAGGTAGCGCGACACGCGCAGCACCGGTGGCACCGATAAGACCGAGCGAGCGCGGATTGCCGCTGCCCGGGAGCATCCAGAGCTGCAACGAGCGATCGGCCGGGATATCGATTCGCGAGATCGCCTTGATCGTGAGGTAACGTCCGAAGCGGTCGGCGGAGGCGACCAGTGCCGCTTTGGCGTCGCTTCCCGCGAGCACCGCGACCAACGCGCCTTCCGCCCGCTCGGGCACAGGCCGGAGCAGCAGGGCTGACAGCGCGACGACGGCTGCGAGCGACGCAATCGCGAGCCCGCGCCACCATCCGAGGCTCGACCAGAACGTTGTCCGCGGCGCGCGGGCGCCCGGAAGGCTCGCCTGGATCGCGCGCCAGACGCGTTCGGGCGGCTCGATCTCCGGCAGGCCTTCCGCGAGCGGCAGCAGCCGCTCCTCCCACCGGCGCACGGCCTCCTCGAGCGCGCGGTCGCCGCGGGCGATGCGCTCGAAACGCTTGCGGGCGCGACCTCGCAACGTTCCGAGCACGTACTCGGCCGCGAGCGCCTCGGCTCGATCGGGACGACCGACGTTCATGATCCGGCCCCGGCGCCGTCGAGGCAGGCGCGAAGACGCTCGAGGCCGCGGCGGATCCAGGACTTGACCGTGCCGAGCGGCTGGCGCAGGTGACGCGACAGCTCGGCGTGAGAAAGACCATGGAAGAAAGCCAGCGCGATCGCCTGCTTCTGGCCCGCCTCCAGCATCTCCACGCAGCGGCCCACCGCCCGCGCGTCTGCGCCCGCGAGGAGCCGTTCGAGCGGCGTCGGATCCTCCGCCGCGATCGCCATGGCGTCGTCCTCGTCGTCCATCGTCACGGTTTCGACCTCTCGCCGGCGCAGTTGATCCAGGCAGCGATTGCGCACGATGCTGGTCAACCACGTCAGCGGCTGGCTCTTGGCCGCGACGTACGAGCGCGCGTGGTGCCAGATGTTGACGAAGCTCTCCTGCAATGCCTCCTCGGCGGCCGGTGCTTCCCTCAATATACGCAGCGCCACCGCGTACAGATGCGCGGACGTCGCCCGATAAAGCTCCGCGAAGGCCTGCTGATCGGAAAGCGCCGTGCGAGCAAGCAGCTCCATCAGCCGCGCGTTGCGCTCGAGCTGTTTAGCGGAATCAAGGGCCATCGCGCGATGCCGCAACGCTGCGCTGCCCGCTCAAGGGCCGCGTTGGCGATCCTTGCGCCACAGCACGTCAGGACGGCCGGCCTCGCGATTGAGCACACGCGAGAGAACGAACAGAAGATCGGAAAGGCGGTTCATGTACCTACGTACGGGGCCGGCCACGGTCGTGGATGCACCCAGATGCACGAGCGTGCGCTCGGCGCGGCGACAGACCGTGCGCGCCACATGCGCGAGGCTCGCGGCGCGCGACCCGCCGGGAAGGATGAATTCCTTGAGCGGACTCAAGTCGGCGTTGAAGCGGCCGATCGCCTGCTCGACGCGATCGACGTGCGCCTCGCGCACGGCGCTGTAGCCCGGGATGGACAGCTCGCCGCCGAGATCGAACAGATCGTGCTGCACTTCCGTCAGGCAATCGGCGATCTCGTCGGGGAGCGACTCGGCCAGCAACACGCCGAGCATCGCGTTGAGCTCGTCGACCGCACCGATCGCTTCGATGCGCGCCGAGTCTTTGGCGACGCGCGTCCCGTCGCCCAGGCCCGTCGTGCCGGCGTCTCCGGTACGCGTGACGATCTTGGACAGACGGTGACCCATGGCGTGCTTTACCAACCTTCCCGCGCGGAGCGGCCAGCATAGAGAATTCGGTCATGCGCGGCAAGCGTTCGCGAGCACGCTCTCGATTGTCTTTTGGAGCGGATTGGTTACCATGACAGCGCCGGCGAGATCTCGCCGTGGAGGAGGAAGCCGGACCATGAAGGCCGCCTACGAGACCGGGCTCGATCGCAACGAAGCGAACTACACGCCGCTGACTCCGCTGTCGTTGATCGCGCGGACGGCCTACGTCTATCCGAAACAGGTGGCAGCCATTCACGGCGATCGCCGGTTCACCTGGTCGGAAACCTACGCGCGCTCGCGCCGCCTCGCGTCCGCGCTTCGGCAGGCGGGCATCGCGGCGGGCGACACGGTCGCGGTGATGGCCGCGAACACACCCGAGATGATCGAGGCGCACTTCGGGGTGCCGATGACCGGCGGCGTGCTGAATACACTCAATACCCGGCTCGACGCGGAAGCGATCGCGTTCATGCTCGAGCATGGCGAGGCGAAGGTGCTCATCACCGATACCGAGTTCGCGCCGATCGTCAAGCCGGCGCTGGGCAAGCTCGGGCGCGCGCTGACGGTGATCGATATCGTCGATGCGCTGGGCCCCGGCGGCGAACGGCTCGGCTCCGCCGACTATGAGTCCTTCATCGCCGAAGGCGATCCGGCATTCGAATGGAAGCATCCCGAGGACGAATGGCAGGCGATCTCGCTCAACTACACCTCCGGCACGACCGGAAATCCCAAGGGCGTGGTCTATCACCATCGCGGCGCGTACTTGAACGCGCTGTCGAACATCATCGACTGGGGCATGCCTCGACACGCCGTGTATCTGTGGACGCTGCCGATGTTTCATTGCAACGGTTGGTGCTTTCCGTGGACGATGGCGGCCAATGCGGGTACGAACATCTGCTTGCGGCGCGTCGAGGCCAAGCTCATCCTCGATGCGATCCGCGAGCACAACGTCAGTCACTACTGCGGCGCGCCGATCGTGCATGGAATGCTCATCAACGCGCCCGAAGAATGGAGGCGCGGGATCGAGCACAAGGTGAGCTGCCTCGTCGCGGCCGCGGCGCCCCCGGCGTCGGTGATCGAGGGCATGCAGCGCATGGGCTTCGACATCACGCACGTGTACGGCCTGACCGAGACCTACGGCCCGGCGGCGGTGTGCGCCAAGCACGCCGAATGGGACGCGCTCGACATCGGCGCGCGCACCGAGCGCAACGGCAGGCAGGGCGTGCGCTATACCTGCGAGGAGGGCATGACCGTGATGGACCCTCAGACCATGCGTGAAGTCCCCTGGGACGGCGAGACCATGGGCGAGATCATGTTCCGCGGCAACATCACCATGAAAGGCTACCTAAAGAATCCTAAGGCGAGCGAAGAAGCTTTCGCCAGCGGCTGGTTTCATTCCGGCGACCTCGCAGTGATGCAGCCGGATGGCTACGTCAAGATCAAAGACCGCTCGAAGGACGTCATCATCTCCGGTGGCGAGAACATCAGCTCGCTCGAGGTCGAGGACACGCTCTACCGTCATCCGGCCGTGCTGGCGGCGGCGGTCGTGGCTCAGCCCGATCCGAAGTGGGGCGAAACGCCCTGCGCCTTCGTCGAAGTCAAGCCGGGCGCGACGGTGACCGAAACGGATCTGATCGAGCACTGCCGGAGGCATCTCGCGCGCTTCAAGGCGCCCAAGAGAGTCGTCTTCGGCGAGCTGCCGAAGACCTCCACGGGCAAGATCCAGAAGTTCGTCCTGCGAGAGAAGGCCAGATCGACGAGCGCGATCGAGTAGAGCCGTACGCTGCCGCAATTGTGGTGACTTCGGCGCTGGCGGCGCCCTGGCGCGAGACGGGATTCGCCACCGTCATTGCGCGATGCAAGGGTCGGACTCGACCTCAGCCACCAGCGCTCAAGTGCGAAAGATCCACCATCGCCGATTCCTTCACGCGCTCCATCACCGCGTAGGTGTGCGTTTCGCGGATGCCCGGCACCTTCGACAGGACTTCGCCGAGAAAGGCCCGGTACGCCGCCATGTCGGCCACGCGCACCTTGACGAGGTAATCGAATCCGCCGGCCACCATGTGGCATTCCTGCACTTGCGGTATGCGGGTGATCGCGGTCGCGAACTGGTCGAACGCGTCCTGCGAGGTGCGATCGATGGCGATCTCGATGAACACCAGCAGCCCGAGGTCGAGCCGTTGTGCATCGAGGCGCGCCGCATAGCCGGCGATGACGCCGCCGGCTTCCAGGGCGCGCACCCGTTCGGCACACGGCGTCGGACTCAAGCCGACGATCTTCGCCAGCGCCACGTTGGATAGCCGGCCGTCACGTTGCAGCTCCTCGAGAATCCTGAGATCGATCGCGTCGAGTCGTTTCATCGCGCTTCCTGCGGCGGGCGATCGCGCGCTCACTCCGCCAGCGACAACAGCGAGGCGTTGCCGCCGGAGGCCGTCGTGTTGATCGAGACGGTGCGCTCGTGCAAAAGCCGCAGAGCGTCGCCCGGATGCTCCGCATCGACCGGGACGAGCGGCACGATCGCACCGTCTCGCGCAGCGAGGGCACGCCTTACTTCGCGCGCCTCGTCCTGGCTGCCGGCGAACAGGACGACGTCCGGCGCGGCCGCGAGCACGTCAGGGGCGAACTCGCACCGCCCTCCGTCCTTGCCGGCCAGGCGCTCGCTCGCGGCGGATCGCGCGACGATCGCGATGTTGCCCGTCACGCCGGCGAGACGGAGCTGCGCGGCCAGCGCTTCGTCGCTGTCGGCGATGCAGGCGACGCGCCCCCGCGGGACGAGGGACAGCGTGTTGGTCTCGCCGGTCGGGCCGGGGAGCGTGATCGTCGCGGCGGTCTCGGGCGCCGCCGCGCCTGGAGCACGCACCAGCCTTGGCAGGTAATGCGGCCCGCCGGCCTTCGGTCCCGTGCCCGACAGGCCTTCGCCGCCGAAGGGTTGCACGCCGACGACGGCGCCGATCATGTTCCGGTTGACGTAGATGTTGCCCGCGCGGATCCGCGCGCACACGGCTTCGACCGTTTCGTCGATCCGGGTCTGGATGCCGTGCGTGAGCCCGTAGCCCGTCGCGTTGATGTCGGCGACGAGCGAAGCAAGCTCTGCCTCGCGAAAGCGCAGCACGTGCAGGATCGGTCCGAACACTTCGCCTTCGAGATCGCCAATGCGCGCGATCTCGATCAGCGTCGGCGGGAAGAAGCTTCCGTTCGCGCACCTCTCGAGGAGCTTGAGCTGGAACACCGGCGCCCCTGCGGCGCGCATGCGTGCCACGTGGGCTTCGAGCGCGGCGAGCGCGTCGGCGTCGATGACCGGACCTACGTCGGTGTCGAGGCGTCGCGGGTCCCCGATGACAAGCTCCGCCATCGCTCCCTTGAGCATCGAAAGCACGCGCTCGGCGATATCGTTCTGCACGCAGAGCACGCGCAGCGCCGAGCAGCGCTGGCCGGCGCTGTCGAACGCCGAGCTGATCGCGTCGACCACCACCTGCTCGGGCAGTGCCGAGCTGTCGACGATCATCGCGTTCTGTCCGCCGGTCTCGGCGACGAACACCGGATCGTCGTCGCGCGCTGCGAGCGCCCGATGGATCGCGCGCGCGACCGCCGTCGAGCCGGTGAAGAGCACGCCGGCGATGCGCGGATCGGCCACGAGCGCCGCGCCGACGCTCTCGCCGCGGCCTGGAAGGAATTGCAAGGCCTCACGCGGGACGCCTGCCCGGTGCAGCAGCGTGATCGCCGCGGCGCCGACGAGCGGCGTCTGTTCCGCGGGCTTCGCGAGGACCGGATTGCCGGCGGCGAGCGCCGCCGCGACCTGCCCGACGAAGATCGCCAGCGGAAAGTTCCACGGCGCGATGCAGACGAGCGGGCCGATGGGGCGCGCGCCGGCGAGATTTCGCCGCGCTTCGCCCGCGTAGTACCGGCAGAAATCGACCGCTTCGCGAATCTCTCCCTGCGCGTTGGGGAGCGTGCGGCCGGCTTCGCGCACGAGCAGTGCGATGAACGAGGCGCGCTCCCGCTCCATGAGATCCGCGGCGCGCTCGAGATACGCGGCGCGCTCGACGACCGGAGTGCGGCCCCACGCCGTGCCGGTCTCCGCCGCGATCGCCAGCGCCCGCTGCACGTCCGCGAGCGATGCTTCGACGACGCTGCCCACCCGATCGTCCCGGTCGGCGGGATTGACGATAGTCACGCTCGGCCCGGGCGCTCGAGAGCCGTCCCCCAGGATCGGCCCCGCTTCGGCGGTGCGCGCGACGCTCGCCAGGTCGGCCTCGAGTTGCATCAGAGCCGACTCGTCGGCGAAGTCGATGCCGCTGGAATTCCTCCGCTCCGCGTACAGCGCGCCGGGCAGCGGAATGCGCGGATGCGGCGTGCCGCCGGTTGCGCGCGCTCGCGCAACCGGGTCGGCGACGAGCTCCGCGATTCCGACGGCCGGATCGACGATGCGATTGACAAACGACGTATTGGCGCCGTTTTCCAGCAGTCGCCGCACGAGATACGCGAGAAGCGTCTCGTGCAGGCCGACGGGGGCGTAGACACGGCAGGGTCGGTCGAGCTTGTCGCGCCCGACGACCTCGTCGTAGATGCTCTCTCCCATGCCGTGCAGGCACTGGAACTCGAACTCGGCCGAGCCTGCCAGCGTGTGGATCGCGGCGATGGTGAAGGCGTTGTGGCTGGCGAATTGCGGATAGATCGCGTCGGGGGCGGCGAGCATCGCCTTGGCGCAGGCGAGATACGACACGTCGGTATGCACCTTCCGCGTGAAAACGGGATAACCCGCGAGTCCTTCGACTTGTGCGCGTTTGATCTCGCTGTCCCAGTAGGCGCCCTTGACCAGCCGAACCATGAACCGGCCATGGGAGCGGCGCGCGAGGTCGACCAGCCAGTCGACTAGCGCGCGGGAGCGCTTCTGGTACGCCTGCACGACGAACCCGAGCCCGTCCCAGCCGGTGATCCGCGGATGAAACGCGAGCCGTTCGAACAGATCGAGCGAGAGGTCGAGTCGGTCCGCTTCCTCGGCGTCGATGTTCAGCCCGACGTTGCCTTCGCGCGCAAGCTGGGCGAGCTCGGCCAGGATTGGCGTGAGCTCGGCGAGAACACGGTCGCGTTGCCTGCGTGTATAGCGCGGGTGTAGCGCCGAGAGCTTGACCGAGATGCCGGGGCCGGCGTAGACGCCCGCGCCTTTGCCGGCGTCGGCAATCGCCGCGATCGCGCTGCGATACGCGGAGACATACCCTGCCGCGTCTTCCGAGGTAAGCGCAGCTTCGCCCAGCATGTCGTAGGAAAAGCGATAGCCTCGCGCTTCGCGCTCGCGAGCGTTGACGATCGCTTCGGCGATCGTGCGCCCGGTGACGAACTGTTTGCCGAGGAGTCGCATCGCCAGATCGACGCCCTTGCGGATGAGCGGCTCGCCGCCTTTGCGGAGCAGCGAGCTCAATGCGGCCTCGAGCGCGGAGTCGCTGCGCGAAGCGACGAGCTCGCCCGTGACGAGCAGCCCCCACGCGGCCGCATTGACGAACAGCGAAGGGCTGCGGCCGACGTGCGCGCGCCAGTCGCCACCGCCGATCTTGTCGCGAATCAGGCGGTCCCGGGTCGCTGCGTCGGGAACGCGCAGCAGGGCTTCCGCGAGGCACATCAGTGCGACGCCTTCGCGCGAATCGAGCGAAAACTCGAGCATCAGCGCATCGACGCCGCCCGCTCGGCTCCGGGCGGTGCGCACGCGCTGCGCGAGCGACGCCGCAAGCTCCTGGGTCGGCGCGAGGTCCCGTCCGAGATCGGCTTCGGCGAGAAGCGACGCGAGCGCCGCAGCCTCGTCGACGAGGTGCGCGGCATCGAGCTTCGCGCGCAGCGCGCCCCGCGGCGCATCGCGCGCACCGAGAACGAATGACGCAGCCGTCATGGAAACGGTCTGTCCGCAGTCATGAGCAGAATCATCTGTATGGTCCAGTAGAAGTCACTATAAAAAGCCTATTATCTTAGCGAATATCACTACAATAGTCACCTGGAGAAGCTTTATTGACGCCGACACTTTGATCGGACACTCACCACCGCGTCCGACACGGCTCTAGAATAATGGCGTTGCGTCCCATCCTGACGGAGATCCAAGTGAACGCCCCTCTGGAAGCCGGTATCGCGCCGTTGGTGCTGTCGCGCATGGAGGGCGAGATCTGCCATCTGGCCCTCAATCGCGGGGAGCGCTACAACCCGCTTTCGCGCGACATGATCGCGGCGCTGCAGAGCGAGCTTTCACGCGTCGCCACCGATTCGGCGATCCGTTGCGTGGTGCTGGGAGCGGAAGGCAAGGGTTTTTGCGCCGGACACGATCTGAGGGAGCTTCGGGCTCACCCGGATCTGGCGTGGCAGCAGGAGCTCTTCGCGGCCTGCAATGCGCTGATGCTGTCCATGACGAGGCTTCCGCAACCCGTGATCGCGCGCGTGCACGGCATCGCCACAGCGGCAGGTTGCCAGCTTGTGTCGATGTGCGATCTTGCCGTCGCCGCGGACACCGCGCGGTTCGCGCTGCCCGGGGTCAACGTCGGCGTGTTCTGCACGACGCCTGCGGTCGGCGTCGGGCGCAACATCGCTCGGAAGCGCGTAATGGAAATGCTGCTCACCGGCGACATGATCGACGCCTCCACCGCGCTCGCCTGGGGCCTGGTCAATCGTGTCGTGCCCGCGGCCGAGCTCGATATCGCAGTCGGCGCTCTGGCTAAGAACATCACGGCGCGGAGCCGCGCCGTCATCGCCGCCGGAAAACGAGCCTTCTACCGGCAGATCGACCTCGGCCTCGCCTCCGCGTACGAATTCGCCGGCGAGGAGATGGCCTGCAGCCTGCTCGAGGCCGACGCGCACGAAGGCATCGATGCGTTCGTCGAGAGACGCGCGCCGAATTGGCCTGACTGAGTCCGCCTCCGGCGGCCGATCCCAAGCGCAATTCGATTGCCAACGCGCCGCCGGTTCCGGATAATCGCGCCACATTCTAAGCAGGTGCCCGGCGGGCAGGTCGACCGGGACCGCACATGGCCGACGAAATCATCCTGCAGACGCGCGGGCTCACCAAGGAGTTCAAGGGCTTCGTCGCCGTCAACCGGGTCGATCTCGAGATCCGCCGCGGGACGATCCACGCGCTGATCGGTCCGAATGGCGCAGGCAAGACGACCTGCTTCAATCTGCTTACCCATTTCCTCACGCCGACGTCGGGGCAGATCGTGTTCAACGGCCGCGAGATCACCGGCTCGCATCCGGCCGCGATCGCACGCCTCGGGCTGGTCCGATCGTTCCAGATCTCGGCCACCTTTCCGCACCTGACCGTGCTCGAGAACGTGCGCATCGCGCTTCAGAGCAAGCGCGGCGGATCGTTCGATTTCTGGCGCTCGGCGCGCACGCTCTCGGCGCTCGATCACCGTGCCGAGGAGCTGCTCGAAGCGGTCGGGCTCACCGGATTCTCCGGCGCGCTAGCTCTCGAGCTGCCGTACGGACGCAAGCGCGCGCTCGAGATCGCGACCACCCTGGCGCTCGACCCGGAAATGATGCTCCTCGACGAGCCTACCGCGGGCATGACGCACGAAGACGTGGAGCGCATCACCGCGCTCATCCGCAAGGTCGCCGCCAACCGGACCGTGCTGATGGTCGAGCACAACCTGTCGGTCGTATCGACGCTTGCCGATCACATCACCGTGCTCGCTCGCGGCGAGGTCCTCGCCCAGGGAGACTACACCGCCGTGTCCAAGAATCCCGACGTCGTCCAGGCCTATTTGGGAGCTGGGCATGCTTGAAAGTCCCGGGGCGCTCGAGCCCCGCACGTTCGACGGTGCGCACAAGCCGCTGCTGTCGGTGCGCGACCTGCACTCGTGGTACGGTGAGTCGCACATCCTGCACGGCGCAGCCTTCGACGTCGTGGCGGGGGAAGTGGTCACGCTCCTCGGCCGCAACGGCGCGGGCAAGACCACTACGCTCAAGTCCATCATGGGCATCGTGGGCGAACGCAAGGGCTCGGTCGTCTTCGACGGCGTCGAGACCATCCGCCTGCCATCCAATCGCATCGCGCGCATGGGTCTCGCGCTCTGCCCCGAGGAGCGCGGCATATTTTCGAGCCTCGACGTCGAAGAGAACCTCCTGCTTCCGCCGCAGGTGAAGCCCGGGGGCTTGAGCGTCGCCGAGATCTTCGAGCTTTTTCCCAATCTCAAGGAACGGTTGCGCAGCCAGGGCACCAAGCTATCCGGCGGCGAGCAGCAGATGCTCGCCATCGGCCGCATCCTGCGAACCGGCGCAAGCCTGCTCATGCTCGACGAGCCAACCGAAGGGCTGGCGCCGGTCATCGTGCAGCAGATCGGCCGCACGATCGGCAGCCTCAAGACCAGGGGCTTCACGATCCTGCTGGTCGAGCAGAACTTCCGCTTCGCGGCGACTGTGGCCGACCGCCACTACGTCATGGAGCGGGGACGGATCGTCGACATGATCCCGAACAGCGAGATCGACGCGAAGATGAGCAAGTTGCACGAATACCTCGGCGTATGACGAATCAGGGACGGCAATCGGCATGACCTACTCAGAAGGAGCCAACATGAAAGCGATACGACACAGCATCCTCGCCGCGGGTCTCGCAATGGCCTGCCTCGCGGGCGGCGCCCAGGCGCAGATCTCCGACAACGTGATCAAGATCGGCGTGCTCTCGGACATGTCGAGTCTCTACACCGACCTCGCGGGTGCGGGCTCGGTCGTGGCGGCGAAGATGGCGGTCGAGGACTCCGGCATCGAGAAGCGCGGCTACAAGGTCGAGATCATCTCCGCCGACCACCAGAACAAGCCCGACGTGGGGTCGCAGATCGCCCGGCAGTGGTACGACATCGACAAGGTGGACGTGATCGTCGACGTGCCGAATTCCGGCGTCGCGTTGGCCGTGAATCAGATCACCCGGGACAAAGGCAAGGCGTTCCTCGTATCCGGTGCCGCGAGCTCCGAACTCACCGGCAAGGCGTGCTCGCCCAACACGATCCACTGGACGTACGACACCTGGATGCTCGCGAACGGCACGGGCAGCGCGATTGTTAAGAATGGCGGCGACACCTGGTTTTTCATCACGGCCGATTACGCGTTCGGGGCGGCGCTGGAGCGCGATACGACAGCGGCCGTGATCAAGGCCGGAGGCAAAGTACTCGGCGGCGTCAAGGCGCCGCTCAATACGCAGGACTTCAGCTCGTTCCTGCTGCAGGCGCAGGCCTCCAAGGCGAAGATCATCGGCCTCGCGAACGCCGGCGGCGACACCACCAACTCGATCAAGCAGGCGGCCGAGTTCGGCATCGTCAAGGGCGGGCAGAACCTTGCCGGACTGCTCGTGTTCCTGACCGACATTCACGCCCTCGGTCTGCAGACGGCGCAAGGGCTCATCATCACGAACACGTTCTACTGGGACATGAACGACCAGACGCGCGCGTTCGCGAAGCGTTTTTCCGAACGCGACAAGGGCATCTATCCGACGATGATCCATGCAGGCGTTTATTCGTCGCTCATTCATTACCTCAAGGCGGTCGAGGCGCTGAAGAGCGACGACGGCACCAAGGTGATCGCCAAGATGAAGGAGATGCCCACCGACGATCCGCTGTTCGGCAAGGGCAGCATCCGCGTCGACGGGCGCAAGATCCACCCTGCGTACCTGGTCGAAGTGAAGAAGCCCTCGGAATCGAAGTACCCCTGGGACTACTACAAGATCCGCACCACGATTCCGGCGGATCAGGCGTTTCGGCCCCTGAAGGACGGCGAGTGCCCGCTGGTCAAGTGACGCATCCGTCCAGGAGCGGGCACCTTGCGTGCCCGCGATTGGAAACGGATGCGTCATCCCGGGTGAGCGATAGCGAAGCCCGGGATCCAATTTCATCATGCGAGTACACGAACGACTTGAACCTGGGCCCCGGCCTGCGCCGGGGCGACTGCTGAGTAGCGATCGCGTCCGATGACCATCTTCGGCATCCCGACGCAGGCCCTTTTCGGTCAACTCCTGATCGGGCTCATCAACGGCGCGTTCTACGCCATGCTGTCGCTTGGGCTGGCGGTGATCTTCGGGCTCCTGAACATCATCAACTTCACTCACGGCGCGCAGTACATGCTGGGCGCGTTCTGCGCCTGGTTCCTGCTGCAGTACGCGGGCGTGGGCTACTGGTGGTCGCTCCTGATCGCGCCGGTTGCGGTCGGCATCGTCGGCGTCATTATCGAGCGCACGATGCTCTCGCGCCTGTACAAGCTCGACCATCTGTACGGGCTGCTGCTCACGTTCGGGCTGGCGCTGATCCTTCAGGGTGTCTTCACCAACTACTTCGGCAGCTCCGGGCTGCCCTATCAGCTTCCGGAGGAGTTCGCCGGCGCCTACAACCTGGGCTTCATGTTTCTTCCCAAGTACCGGGCGTGGGTGATCCTCGCCTCGCTGATCGTGTGCCTGGGCACGTGGTACGTGATCGAGCGGACCAAGCTGGGCTCGTACCTGCGTGCGGGGACCGAGAATCCGGCGCTCGTGCAGGCCTTCGGCATCAACGTCCCGCGCATGATCACGCTCACCTACGGCTTCGGCGTGGCGCTGGCCGCGCTGGCCGGAGTGATGGCGGCGCCGATCTACACGGTCAATCCGCAGATGGGCGCGAACATCATCATCGTCGTGTTCGCGGTCGTGGTCATCGGCGGCATGGGCTCGATCCTGGGCGCGATCGTCACGGGTTTCGGCCTTGGGCTCGTCGAAGGGCTCACCAAGGTGTTCTATCCGGAGGCGTCGAACACGGTGATCTTCATCATCATGGCGATCGTTCTGCTCATCAAGCCTGCCGGTCTTTTCGGGCGCGCTCGATAACATGACCGGAACCACCGCCTCGGTCGTGCAGGACCGCGTCGCGAACCTGGATCGCGCCACGGCGATCACCTTCGTCGTCATGGTGTTGCTGTTCGCCGTGGCGCCGATCTTCATCTACCCGGTCTTCCTCATGAATGTGCTGTGCATGGCGCTCTTCGCCTGCGCGTTCAATCTGCTGATCGGGTTCGGCGGGCTGCTCTCCTTCGGCCACGCGATGTTCCTCGGCATGGCCGGCTACGTCTCCGCGCATGCCGCAAAGGTCTGGGGGCTGCCTCCCGAAGCCGCGATCGCCCTGGGCACGGCGACCGCCGCGCTGCTCGGCATCCTCGTGGGCCTGCTCGCGATCCGCCGCCAGGGAATCTACTTCGCGATGATCACGCTGGCGCTGGCGCAGATGGTGTACTTCTTCTGCCTGCAGGCCGCGTTCACCCACGGCGAGGACGGCATCCAGTCGGTGCCGCGCGGACGGCTCTTCGCGCTCCTCGATCTCAACAACATCTGGGTGCTCTACTACGTGGTGCTGGCGATCTTCATCGCCGCTTTTCTGCTGATCTATCGGACCGCGCACTCGCCCTTCGGGCAGGTGCTGAAAGCGATCCGCGAAAACGAGGCGCGCGCGATCTCGCTGGGATACGACGCCGACCGCTACAAGCTGCTCGCGTTCGTGCTGTCCGCGACCCTTGCGGGCCTCGCGGGCGCGACCAAGGCCATCGTCTTCCAGCTCGCTTCGCTCACCGACGTGCACTGGTCGATGTCGGGCGAGGTCGTGCTCATGACGCTCCTCGGCGGCATGGGAACGATCTTCGGTCCCGTCGTGGGCGCGCTGATCATCGTCGGACTGCAGAACTATCTGGCTCCGTTCGGTCAGTGGGTCACGGTAATCACGGGCGCGATCTTCGTCGTCTGCGTGCTCGCTTTCCGACGCGGCATCGTCGGCGAGCTCGGGGCCTGGTGGAAGAAACGGCGCGCAGGCGATCGACCGACGTCGGCGTGATCCGCGTCGCCCTTGCGGCCTGCGCGTGCCTGGGCGTCGTCGACGCCTGCGCGCAGGCCTACGACGTCGTAGGCCAATGCCGTTCCGGCGTACCCAACGGCGCGTACGAGCTCAGGATGACCGATGGCCGGCTGCTCGTGGCCGGGGCGTTCTCGCAGGGACGGATGACCGGCACCTTCATCTTCTGGAGCGCCGGCGGTGCGCGACTGGCCGTGCTGCCGCTCGACAACAACGCGCGCAGCGGCACCATCGCGCTGTGGTATACCGCACCCGACGGCCGGAGCGAGGCCGGTCACAAGCTCGAAGCGCCCTATGTCGACGACCGGCTGCACGGCATCGAGCGCTCCTGGTACGCGGACGGCGCGCGGCGTGCCGAGGTCCGGTACGAGCATGGCGAGCTCATGGAGGCGCGTGCGTGGGACGAGAGCGGCGCGCCGCTTGCCGAGGCCGAGGCGCGCAGCCTCGCCGAGCGCGATGGGGAAGCCGACGAGCGAGCCTATGCATCGCTCGTTGCGCTCGTGCGACAACACCTGCCCGTCTGTGAGCCTGAGGCGACCGGCTAGCCCGCTCGCAGTTGACCGGCGTCGGGCCAGGCTCCATCATTTCCGTCAAGACGCGCGGCCATCGGTACACTACAACTTCTGAGGCCGCGTTCAAGGGAGGCGCTTATGCGCTGCATCTCGAAGCTCGGAATGGTCGCCGTCGCCGCGGCGCTCGCAGGCTGCCAGTTCACGGGCGCGTATCACGACGCCGGGTACCGGCTGTCGGCCGATCCCTACACTGCGGATATTCCGCCGCGCCCCGTCTATCCGCAGTACGTCCTGACCTTCCCCGACAACACCATGTACTTCTATCCGATCTATCAGGACGAGCCGCGTCACGCCGACCTGAAGCTCGAAAGCATGCTGTGCGTCGTCGGCGGCGACGGGCATCTCGTGGTTGCCGCCAGCGTGAAGAACCTCGGCTCCAACATCGTGCCCGCGATTCCCCTGCTGTCGGGCGACATGGGCGCGTTCCGGGTCGCGGCGACGGCCAGCACGGCGAGCGGCGCGCGCGAACAGGTCTACGCGACGCAGTACGTATCGCTGCCCGTCGCGAACGCGGTGACGCTCGTGCTGGCGCCGCTCGCGACCCCGCCCGCCGACATCGTCCGGATCGACGTCGAAACCGACCCGGACCGGATCGTCCCCGATCCGCTGCGCGACAACAACGTTCTCTCCTGGCAGGGGACGATGACCGCCGCGGCTCCCGAGTGCACCGTCCGGCATTAGCCGACCCGCCGAAACCGCTCCACGCGTAAAGGCTCTCGAGCTCGGGCCGCGAACGACGCGCGGCCCTCTGTCGCGTACAGCGGCTTGGTCGTTCCGGCTATAATCGTGTCCTCGCACGCATCGCGTCCTCGCATGCGCGCTCCCGGCGCGGGCAAGCGCGCGGAAAATCCCCATGAAAGTTCTCGTCCCGGTCAAGCGCGTCGTCGATTTCAACGTCAAGGTACGGGTCAAGCCGGACGGATCCGGCGTCGATACCGCGAATGTCAAGATGTCGATGAACCCGTTCGACGAGATCGCGGTCGAGGAAGCCGTTCGCCTCAAGGAAAAGGGCCTCGCGACCGAGCTGGTCGTGGTGTCGTGCGGGATCGCGGCGTGCCAGGAGACGCTGCGGACCGCGCTGGCGTTGGGCGCCGACCGCGCGATTCTGATCGAGACCGACGTCGAGCTCCAGCCGCTCGCGGTGGCCAAGATCCTCAAGGCGATCGTGTTGAAGGAAAAGCCCCAGCTCGTCATCATGGGCAAACAGGCGATCGACGACGACGCTAACCAGACGGGACAGATGCTCGCGGCGCTTCTCGACTGGCCGCAGGCGACGTTCGCGTCGAAGATCGATCTCGCGTCGGCGGACGGCGGCATGCAGGCGACGGTCAAGCGCGAAATCGACGGCGGGCTCGAGACCCTCGCCATGCTGCTCCCGGCGGTGATCACCGCCGATCTGCGCTTGAACGAGCCGCGCTATGCGACGCTGCCCAACATCATGAAGGCCAAGAAGAAGCCGCTCGACGTCGTGAAGCCCGACACGCTCGGCGTCGACGTCGCGCCGCGACTGGTCACGCTCAAGGTGGTCGAGCCGCCGAAGCGCAAGGGCGGCGGCAAGGTCGCGGACGCCAAGGAGCTCGTGGCGAAGCTCCGCAATGAAGCCAAGGTGATTTCGTGAAGGGACGCGCTCCATGACCCTCCTCGTCATCGCCGAGCACGACAAGGGATCTCTCAAGCCCGCGACCCAGCACGTCGTCGCGGCCGCGCAGAAAATCGGCGGCGAGATCCACGTTCTGGTCGCGGGGCACGACGCGAGCGCCGTGGCCCGCGGGGCCTCGAACATCGCCGGCGTCGCAAAGGTGCTGCACGCCGAAGCGCCGCACTTCGCCACGCCAACGGCGGGAGGGATCGCGGCGCTTGCCGTCGGGCTCGCCGACGCGTATACGCACATCCTTCTTCCCGCGACCAGCTTCGGCAAGGATGCGGCGCCGCGGATCGCGGCGCTTCTCGACGTCGCGCAGGTTTCCGACATCATCGCCGTGGAATCGTCCGACACGTTCGTGCGCCCGATCTATGCCGGCAGTGCGTTCGCGACCGTGCAGTCGAGGGACCCGAAGAAAGTGATCACCGTCCGCACCACCGGTTTCGACGCGGCCGCGGCCAGCGGCGGCAGCGGCGTGGTGGAGCCGGTCGCAGCGCCGCCGGATCACGGCGCCGTGCGCGTCGTCGGGCAGGAGCTCACCAAGTCCGATCGCCCGGAGCTGACCAACGCCCGGATCGTCATTTCCGGCGGTCGCGGCTTGCAGAAGGGCGAGAATTTCAAGCTGCTCGAGGCGCTCGCGGACAAGCTCAATGCCGCGATCGGCGCATCGCGCGCCGCGGTCGACGCCGGTTACGTGCCGAACGACTATCAGGTCGGCCAGACCGGCAAGATCGTGGCACCGGATCTGTACATCGCGGTAGGCATCTCGGGCGCCATCCAGCACCTCGCGGGCATGAAGGACAGCAAGGTGATCGTCGCGATCAACAAGGATCCCGAAGCGCCGATCTTCCAGATCGCTGACTACGGCCTGGTCGGCGACCTGTTCGAGATCATCCCGCAGCTCACGGCGGAGCTTGAGTGAACGCATGAGCCAGTATCACGCGCCACTGAAAGAGATGCACTTCGTCCTGCACGAGCTGGCCGGGCTGGAGCAGGTCGGCAAGCTTCCGGGTTTCGAGGAGGCGACCTCCGACACGGTCGCGGCCGTGCTCGACGAAGCGGCGAAGTTCGCGACCGAAGTGCTCGATCCGTTGAACGCGGTGGGCGACCGCGAGGGCGCACGCCGTCTCGACGACGGCACGGTCAAGACCGCGCCCGGGTTCAAGGACGCGTATCTCAAGTACTGCGCCAACGGCTGGAACGGACTCACTAAAAATCCGGAGTTCGGCGGCCAGGGACTGCCGCAACTGGTCGCGGCCGCGGTCGAGGAGATGTGGCACGCATCGAACATGGCGTTCGACCTCTGTCCTCTGCTGACCCAAGGCGCGATCGAGGCGATCGAGCTTTGCGGCACGCCCGCGCAGAAGGAGCGGTTCCTGCCCAAGATGGTCGAGGGCGTGTGGACCGGCACGATGAATCTGACCGAGCCGCAGGCCGGGTCCGACCTGGCTGCGGTGCGCACGCGCGCCGTGCCGCAACCCGATGGCAGCTACAAGCTCTACGGGCAGAAGATCTTCATCACCTACGGCGAGCAGGATTACACCGAGAACATCATCCATCTGGTGCTCGGGCGAACACCGACCGCGCCCGAAGGCGTGAAAGGCATCTCGCTGTTCATCGTGCCCAAGTTCCTGGTCAACGGCGACGGCTCGCTCGGGGCCCGCAACGATGTGCATTGCGTGTCGCTTGAGCACAAGCTCGGGATTCACGCGAGCCCCACGGCGGTGCTCGCCTACGGCGATCACGGCGGCGCGACGGGCTATCTCGTCGGCGAGGAGAATCGCGGGCTCGAGTACATGTTCATCATGATGAACCTGGCGCGCTTCTCGGTCGGGCTCGAAGGCGTCGGCATCGCCGAGCGCGCCTACCAGCGCGCGACGGCCTACGCGAAGGAGCGCGTGCAGGGACGCGCGATCGGCGAGGGGAGCGCGAAGGGCGCGACCATCATCCAGCACCCGGACGTGCGCCGGATGCTGCTGTCGATGAAGGCGCAGACCGAGGCGATGCGCGCGCTCGCCTACGTCACCGCGGCGGCGCTCGACAACGCTCGGGCGCATGCGGATCCGGAGGCCCGGAAGCGCCATCAGGCCTTCGTCGACCTGATGATCCCGATCGTCAAGGGCTGGTGCACGGAGACCGCGCAGGAGGTCGCCTATACCGGGGTCCAGGTCCACGGCGGCATGGGCTTCATCGAGGAGACCGGCGCCGCGCAGCACTACCGCGATGCGCGCATCATCACCATCTACGAGGGGACGACCGGCATCCAGGCCAATGATCTAGTCGGCCGCAAGACCGCGCGCGACGCCGGCGCCACGGCCTTCGCGGTGATCGAGGAAATGCGCAAGCTCGATAGCGAGCTGGCACGGCAGCCCGGCGGCGAATTCGCCGCCATCCGCCGCGAGCTTGCGGTTGCGGTGACCGCCTTGCGCGCCGCCGTCGAATGGATCGTCAAGACCTATGGCAGCGACCCTCGGGCCGCGCACGCGGCCTCGGTGCCGTATCTCAAGCTCTGGGGTCTCACCGCCGGTGGCTGGCAGATGGCCCGCGCGGCGCTCGCCGCCGCGAAACGATTGGCCGACGGGGCGGACCCCGGATTCCATCGCGCAAAGATCGCCACCGCCCGCTTCTACGCCGACTACTTCCTTCCCCAGACACGCGCGCTCGAGCACGCCGTGGTGACCGCGGGCGAAAGCGTGCTCGCGCTCGCCGACGAGCAGTTCTGATCCGGTCCGGCGGTTCGACCCTCTCCTTCCGGGTCCGGCGCGAGGCGTGCGGAACGCGCACCGCGTCGGCGCGGTCCTAAAGCCCCGGATGGAACGAGCGTGAACGTGAGCATGAGATCGAGAAGTATCCTGGCAGGCGTTGTGGTCCTGGCGATGGCTGCGCCGGCGAGCGCGGCCCTTGCGGATCCGCTCTCGGTGGTGGCACCGCTGCCGCCGGGGACGTTCCCCGTGGGCTGCAGCAACGTCGAGCAGGACTTCACACGCGTCCAGCCCGGGGAGTCCGCCCAGGAATATTGGGAAGGGTTTCCCGCGGGCGGCCGCGAGCGCTACGTCGATCAGCTTCTGCTCGATCCCGCGCACGTATTGCGCATCGACCTTCGCGTGCCCGACGATCGCGAGCTCTACTTCGATCGCGCGACCACGACCGTCGCTTACGATTTCCTCGTCTGCTATCCGACGAGCGCATCCAATCCGTATCCGGACTACCTGCTCCCGGGCGGGAACCCTGTCCCGCACATGCAGCGCGGCGGCGATCCGCCCGTCTTTCCGGACGATGCGACGCGCTTCCCGGTGATCCTGTTCTCGCACGGGCTCATGGGCAGCCCCCTCACGCCGGAGTACCTCGCGGCGCTGACCTATTTCGCGAGCTACGGCTTCGTCGTCGTCGCGCCCTTTCATGGCGACCCGCGCTTCGCGGACATCCAGCCCGACAACCTTTCCGATTTCATTTACGCGGCGCTGCATTTTCCGAGCTACACGGAAATGCAGGCGATCCGGGCCCTGTCGAGCGCCGCCGCGCTCGACGTGCTGACGACGGCTCCGGGTTTTGCCGATCGCATCGATCCGAATCGCATCTCGGGCTTCGGTGCGAGCCTCGGCGGCGAAACGCTGCTGCTGCAGGCGGGCGCGAGATTAACGACTACGATCGGATTGTCGTCCAAGCAGGTCGTCGCCGACCCGCGGCTGAACGCCGTTGTCGGTTACGTTCCGTACTTCGGCCAGCCGTTCTTTCCGGCCTTCGGGCGCGACCAGCACGGGCTGGACGACATGACGGTGCCTTTCCTGGGCATCAGCGGCACCGCCGACACCACCGCGCCGCTGGGTCCCACGATCCAGGGCGTCGAACGCCTCGCGGGATCGAAGTACCTCGTGACGCTCGCCGGCGTGACCCACCATTTCGACGTGCCAAGCACCAACGACATCTTCACCTGGTCGCTCGTGTTCATCGCCGCTCACGGGCTGGACGACCGCATGCGCCGCGTTCAGCTCGCGCGGATGACGAGCGTGTCGGGCGGCGGGGGCGATGCGCTCATCATCGACTATACCGCGCCGGCGCAACCGTTCCTGCCGGGCGAGGCCGACGCGGTCGAGTACCATCGCGACGCGACCGATCACTACTTCATCACCGCGGACCCGCGCGAATCCGCCGCGCTCGACGCCGGCGGCGAATGGATCCGCACCGGCCGGGAATTCAAGGTGTTCGGCCTGGGAAGCGGCCTCGGCGTGCCCGCCTGCCGCTTCTTCAGCGCACCGGCGCTTTCGCCGGACACGCACTTCTTCACCATCAATCCCCTGGAGTGCGCGGTGGTGAAGACGAGCCCGCTGTGGCTCTACGAGGGATTCGCTTTCGAAGCGCAGCCGCCCGATGCCAACGCCGACTGCCCCGCAGACCGCATCCCGGTCGTGCGCCTCTACAACAACGGGATGAACGGCCAGCCCAACCATCGCTTCCTCACCAGCCGGAGCGAAGTCGCGGCGACCCAGGCCGACGGGTGGGCCCTCGAGGGTCCCGTGTTCTGCGCCGCGCCGTAAGAGCGAAGCCGGGCAGGGCCGGCCGATGCCTCCGAGGCGAACGCTCGAGGCGAGCTCAGCTCGCGCTGCTCAGCCAGAGCCCGTAGAGCGGGCCGCTCAGCCACGTCGCCGCATCGACGATGGACGAGGGAAGCGCGAGCGGCTTCAGGATCATGCGCGTCAGCATTTCGGCCGGGGCATGGCGGCGAACGAGCGTCGTCAAATCGCGGCTGAACGCTCGATAGCTCGCGTCGAACGATTGACAATCCGGGTTCGGCGCGAAATCCCAGACATGCCGGTACGCGCATCGGCCGTCTTCGCTCCTCGTCGCGAGCAGCCGCCTGATCAGCGTCAGACCCACGCGCGCGCGGGATCGCCCCTCGCGTCGCTGATAGCGGGCGAAATGGCGAAGGAACATCTTGTAGTGATGGACTTCGTCAGAGTAGATGAGGAAGGCCAGCCGTCCGAGAACCGGCTCGCGTGAATATCCGTGGATTGCCCGGTAGAGCGCCGACGTACCCATCTCGACGATGCATCGCGCGGCGAGCTCCAGGGCGCGCGAGGGCTCGAGTTCGGGTACGGTGCAGGTGCGCGAGTAGTCGTTCAGAAACGAGCGAAACCGGCGCTCCCAATCGAACCGCGGCCAGAGACGCTCGACGTAAGCGCGCAGCGCTGCCCCGTGCCTCAGCTCCTCGGGTTCCCACGACAACCTCAGCCAGCGCGCGAACTCCTCGTCGTCGGCGAAGAACGCGCGCAGGTTCTGCGCATACAGGTCGGAGCCCGTCTCGATGAACGATGCGGTCGTTACGATCTTGAAGGTAAGCCAGTCAGTGCCGAGGGCGGAACGGTCCACGCGTCCGAGGTCGATATCCTCGAGCTCCCAGTGGCGTGCGGTCATTGCGGACATCGGCGATCCTTCATCGGGTCCGGAGAAGCTTACGACTGGCTTGCAGGCTCAACTTGTTAGATGCGGGCGGCCGCAGTGCGGTTCAACCGGCTCGGGACAAGACCGGCCATTAGCGAGCCAACACGATGCCCTGGACGGCGCTGAAGATGCCCGGGGCCGACGCGATGACCGGACCGCCGGCGGCGATGCCGGCCGGGCCGGGGTAAGGATGCAGCCGCCCGCCAGCTTCCTCGACGATGAGCAGCCCGGCGGAGGCGTCCCAGGGATGCATGTGCGGCTCGACGAAAGCGTCGAAGCGGCCTGCCGCCACGTGGGCGAGCATAAGCGCGCCCGCGCCCATGTCCTTGACCGCGGCGCCGGCTTCGTGCAGCCGGCGCTTGAGCGCGAGATGCTCCTCGAGGCTGTGACGCGGCACGTACCCTGCGCACACGAGCGCATGATCGAGTCGATCGCGCGGCGAGACGTGCAGCCGGACGTCGTCGCACCAGGCGCCTTCGCCTTTCGCGGCCCAGAACAGCTCGTCGAGCGACGGGTCGTAGATGACGCCCAGCCGGCGCTCGCCGCCGACGATGAACCCGATCGAGATGCACCAGTAGCGCACGCCGTGCACAAAATTCACCGTGCCGTCGATCGGGTCGATCACCCACAGATTACGCCCGATCCCCCCGCCGCGCTCCTCGGCGAGCAGCGCTTCGCCGGGGAATTTCGCGCTCAGCCGCTCCGTGATCAACGCTTCGACCGCGTGATCGGCGTCGCTCACGAAATCCTGGGGGCCCTTGGCCTCCGCGACGAAATCGATCTCGCGGCGGAAGTAGCGCCACGCCAGTGCGCCGGCCTCCAGCGCAAGCGATCGCACGAAGCGGACACGCTCGGCCAGGTCGTCCGTGCTCATTCGCTTGCAGCCCCAACTGCGCGGCGCTCGCCGCTCCGGCAAGATTTTACGCCGCCGCCGTCCGCGGTCGAGACGGGTCGGAAGATGCCACTTCCCGGAAGGGACGATCGTGCTGCGGCGATGATGCGCCCGAGGGCGCCATGCGCTGCAGGCTGCGGAATAGGCGCGCCGTCGGATATGTTGGCGGAGCGCATGGGAGCCTCGAGCGTCCGATGGAGCGTGAGCGCGCTTGCCGCCGTCGGCGCAATCGCTGCGGCAACGAGCGCCTGGCCGCTCGGTCGTGGAGAGCCGGCACCCGGATGTACCGCGCCGCTGCTTGGCGGTGGCCGCGCCATCAGCGTCGCGGACTATCGCGGCAAGGTGGTCTATCTCGATTTCTGGGCCTCGTGGTGCGGCCCCTGCCGGGAGTCGTTTCCGTTCATGAACGAACTGCAGCGCGATCTTGCGGGCAAGGGGCTGGAAGTCGTCGCCATCAGCGTGGACAAGACCGAAGACGACGCGCGGCGCTTCGTTGCGCGCCATCCGGCTCAATTCGCGCTGGCGCTCGACACGGCGGCCGCCTGCCCCGCCGCGTATCAGCTCCCCGGCATGCCGACGTCCTTCCTCATCGATCGCGAGGGCATCATCCGCGCCGTGCACGCCGGGTTCCGCTCGAGCGACGCGGCGGAGATCCACAGGCAGGTCCTCGAAGCGCTCGACCGCCCCTAAAGCCATGATCGCCACGCGACGATCGCTCATCGGCGCACTGGTCGCCGCGCTGGTCGCCGGCGGCGGCTGCGCGACGGTGCAGCCATGGGAGCGCGGCACGCTCGCGAAACCCTCGATGGCGAGCGAGGATCCGCCGCACGAAGCCGCCCAGAAGCTTCGGACCTACGACGCCAAGGAGGGCGGGGTCGCGGCGACCGGCGTCGGCGGAGGCGGATGTGGATGTAATTAGCACCCGTCTCGCCGCATTGACCGCGGCCGCCATGGCGCTGCCGGGCGTCCACGCACGCGCAGAACCGCCGGCCGGGAATCCATGGCAGTTCGACGCGAGCCACCTCGAATACAGCGAGAGCGGCAATCGCATGAACGTGCGCGTCAATCAGGCGAGTGCCGTCATTCCAGTGGGCGACGCGTTCCAGCTCAAGGCCAACGGCCTCCAGGACATCGTGAGCGGCGCCTCGCCACAGTTCAATGCGCCCGGTCCCGGCGGCAAGACGCAGCAGGTGCTGACGGGTGCCTCGGTGCGGGATCGCCGCAACGCCGGCGACATTGGCGCGACCGCCCTGTTCGGGGAAAGCGAGGTGACTCTCCGCCAGGGCTGGTCGAAAGAGAACGATTACAGGTCGACGTGGACCAGCCTCGAGGGCCGCCACGACCTCAACAGGAAGAGTACGACGCTCGCGGCCGGCTTCGCATTCTCCGATGACGGGGTGTCGAATCACGATACGCCCAACGATTTCCGCACACGCATCAAGCGCGACCTGTTCGTCGGCGTGACGCAGCTCGTCGACGAGCGCTCGCTGTTCGAGGTTTCGCTCGAATATTCGTACAGCACCGGGTTCCTGTCCGATCCGTACAAGCTCGTGTTCGTGCAGACCGGAGGGTTGCTCTCCGATGCGCGCCCGGCCCGGCGACGCCAGGTCGCGGCCACCGCCAAGTACATCGCGTTCCTGCCCTCGATCGATTCGGCTCTGCACGTCACAGGCAGCCTTTCCACCGACAACTGGGGCATTCAGTCGGGAAGCGTCGAGGCGCAGCTGAAAAAAGAGTTGCCCGCCGAGTGGCTGGTCAACGCAGGGTTGCGCTACTACGCGCAGTCCAGCGCGGACTTCTATGCTCCGCTCTTTCAGGATCAGCCTGGGGATGCGCACAGCAGCGACTATCGACTGGCAGGATTCGGGTCGATCGCGTGGCTCGCGGGCGTATCGAAGCAGCTCACGCCCAACTTCGCCATCCAGTTGGCCGCCGAACGCAGCTATCGCCGCGTGGGCCTGCGCTGGGGCGGAAGCGGCATCGAAGCCGACGATTACATCTGGAGTCTGTACCTCGTGACGCTGCAGGTGCGTTTCTAACGCGCGTCGATACGACTCCAGCGATGCTCGATCTGTTTCGCTTCCCGTTCTCCGCAATGGGCTCGCGCTGCGAGGTGCGGCTGTATTCGTCCGACGAAGCCCGCGCGGCGGAGTGTGCCCGGAGCGCGATCGCCGATGTGCGCCGGCTGGACGCGAAATACTCCGGCTATCGCAGCGACAGCTTCGCGGCGGAGATCAATCGCGCGGCTGCCGCCGGCACGGCCATCGACGTCGACGCGGAAACCGCAACGCTGCTGGACTACGCGGCGACTTGCTTCGAGCAGAGCGAAGGGCTGTTCGACATCACCTCGGGGGCGCTGCGCGCTGCGTGGGATCTTGACCGCCCTAGGCTGCCGGAGCCGGAGGTGCTCCGCGCGCTGCTTGCGCGCGTCGGGTGGGACAAGATCGGGTGGCGCCGGCCTGCGCTCGCGTTCGGCGTCGCGGGTATGGAGCTCGACTTCGGCGGCATCGTCAAGGAATACGCGACCGACCGTGCCACCGTGATCTGCACGGAAGCGGGTTTTCGGCACGGCCTCATCGATCTGGGCGGCGACATCCGGATCATCGGTCCGCATCCCGACGGTGCGGCATGGATCGTCGGCATCCAGCATCCGCGACATCCCGGCGAATTGATGGCGAGCATCGACCTTCCGCGCGGCGCCGTGGCGACGAGCGGCGACTACGAGCGCTTCATCGAGGTCGACGGCCGGCGATACGGACACATCATCTCGCCGCGGACCGGAATGCCGGTCCGGGCGCTCGCGTCCGTTTCGGCCATTGCCGACGAGTGCGTCGTGGCCGGCAGCGCCACGACGATCGCCATGCTGATGGAAGCGCAGGGTCCGGCCTGGCTTGCCGAGGTCGGTCTGCCGCATGTCTTCATGGATCACGATCTGCGCATCGGCGGGACACTCGGGCCAGCCGTCGCGGCGTTGGAGGCCAGGTTCGAGGTGACCGCGGCCGCGGCGCAGGGTTGATCTGGCTCAAGGTTGCGCCGCCGCCGGGCTGGCAGCATGAGGCCATGACGCCACCTCTGACGACGGCCGCCCTCGAGGGTCTCGCCTTCGATGGCGACCTGGTGCGGAAGTACGACGGCTTCGGTCCGCGTTACACCTCGTATCCGACGGCCGATCGCTTCACCGACGCCTTCGGTCCGAGCGAGCTCGCGGCCGCTCTCACCGCGCGGCGCGATGCGCCGGGCGCACCGCAACCGCTGTCGCTCTACGTGCATCTGCCGTTCTGCAATACGATCTGCTACTACTGCGCTTGCAACAAGGTCATCACCAAGGACCACGGCCGCTCCGCGAAGTACATCCGATACCTGGGCCGGGAGATCGGCATCGTCGCCGGACTTCTCGACGACCCCGGGCCGGTGCGTCAGCTGCACTGGGGCGGCGGCACGCCGACTTTCCTTTCGACCGAAGAAATGACGGAGCTCACGCGGCTGCTGCGCGAGCACTTCCGATTTGACTCCGACGCCGAGTGCTCGATCGAGATCGACCCGCGCAAAGTGACGACCGACACCGTGGCGCTGCTGGCTACGCTCGGCTTCAACCGGATGAGCCTCGGCGTTCAGGATTTCGATCCGGCGGTCCAGGAGGCGGTCAACCGCATCCAGAGCGAAGAGGAAACGCGTCGCGTGTTCGACGCGGCCCGCGCCCGCGGCTTCCGCTCGATCAACGTCGATCTCATCTACGGCCTGCCGCGGCAGACGGTGGCGAGCTTCGGCGTCACGCTGGACAAGATCGTGGCGATGGCGCCGGATCGCGTGGCGCTCTACAGCTATGCCCACGTGCCGCATCTGTTCAAGCCGCAGCGCCGCATCGCGGAGAGCGAGCTGCCGCATCCGGAAGTCAAGCTCGCGATCCTGGAACAGGCGATCGACCGCCTCACGGCCGCAGGCTACGTCTACATCGGCATGGATCATTTCGCTTTGGCCCAGGACGAGCTCGCTCTGGCCCAGCGCGAGGGGAGCCTGCAACGCAACTTCCAGGGATACTCGACGCATCGCGATTGCGATTTGCTCGCGTTCGGCATTTCCGCGATCGGCAAGGTGGGCTCGATCTACAGCCAGAACGTGCGCACCCTCGATGAGTACTACGAGCGGCTCGATCGCGGCGTGCTGCCGTGCTTTCGCGGCCACCAGCTCAGCGCCGACGATCTCCTGCGGCGGGAAGTGATCGGGACGCTGATGTGCGGCTCGCCGCTGGACTTCGCCGGCGTCGCCGCCCGGCACGGCATCTCGTTCCGCGATTATTTCGCCCCCGAGCTCGACGCGCTCGGACCGCTCGCCGCCGACGGGCTGGTCGAGGTCGACGCCGAGGCGATTGCGATTACGGCCCGCGGCCGCCTTCTGATGCGCACCGTGGCGATGGTGTTCGACCGCCACTTGCGCGAGCAGCGCGAGGGAGCCCGGTATTCGCGCGTGATCTGAAAGGTCGCCCGCGCGGTTTCGTCCGAGCGCGCTTGCCTCGCGGTATCATTGTTGGCGCCATGCTGCGCCTCGGCGTCGACCTCGGCGGGACCAAGATCGAGATCATCGCACTCGCCGACGATGGCCGCGAGCTGCTGCGACGGCGCGTCGCCACGCCGAAGGAAGACTACGAGGCGACGCTCGCGGCGATTGCAACGCTCGTGCGCGAAGCCGAAGCAGAGCTCGGCGCGACCGGCTCAGTTGGCGTGGGCACTCCCGGCTCGATCTCGCGCGCGACCGGCCTGTTGCGCGGCTCGAATTCGCTCTGCCTCAATGGCAAGCCGATCGCGAGCGACCTGGCTCGGCGCCTGGGCCGCGAGGTCCGCGTCACCAACGATGCGAACTGCTTCGCGCTCTCGGAGGCCGTCGACGGATCGGGCGCCGGCGCGGAAGTGGTGTTCGGCGTGATTCTCGGCACCGGCGTTGGCGCGGGTATCGTGGTCCGTGGCGGCGTTCTGATCGGCCCGAACGCGATCGCAGGCGAGTGGGGACACAATCCGCTGCCGTGGCCGCGCGAGGGCGAATGGCCGGGGCCGCCATGCTTCTGCGGGCGCACCGGCTGCATCGAGCTGTTCCTGTCGGGGCCGGGGCTCGAGCGCGAGCATCTGCGTGCCAGCGGCGAGTCGCTCACGTCCCACGAGATCGCGGCGCGCGCGTCGATCGGCGACGCGGCTTGCGCGACGACCGTCGCGACTTACGAGGAGCGGCTCGCGCGCTCGCTCGCGCACGTCATCAACATCCTCGATCCGGACGTGATCGTGCTGGGGGGCGGCATGTCGAATGTCGAGCGCCTCTACGTCAACGTGCCGCGGTTGTGGCCGCCGTGGGTGTTCTCCGATCGCGTCGACACGCGGCTGGTGCGCCATCGCCATGGCGACTCGAGCGGCGTGCGCGGCGCGGCGTGGCTAGGTGGTCTGTAGCCCGGGCTGAGCGCAGCGATGCCCGGGTGGTTCGGAATCCACGATCAGGTCCTGGGATTCGCTCTCGCTCACCACGAGCTACATGTCGGCGTAATTCGGCCCGCCGCCGCCTTCGGGGGTGACCCAGCGGATGTTCTGGAGGGGATCCTTGATATCGCAGGTCTTGCAGTGGACGCAATTCTGGGCGTTGATCTGCAGGCGCTTCGCCGCCTTGCCTGACGCCGCGTCATCGACGAACTCGTACACGCCCGCGGGACAGTAGCGTTCCTCGGGGCCGTCGTAGCGCGCGAGGTTCACGCTGACGGCGAGCGCAGGGTCGCGAAGCTTCAGATGCACCGGCTGGTCCTCTTCGTGGTTGGTGTTGGACAGGAACACCGAGGAGAGCTTGTCGAAGGTGAGCACGCCATCGTACTTCGGGTACTCGAAGGCCGGCGTTTCGCTCGAAGGCTTAAGCGACGCGTGATCCGGTCCTTTGTGCCGCAGCGTCCAGGGAACGAGCGCGCCCAAGCCCAGATCGTTGAGCCACATGTGAAGCGCCGCCGTGCAGCGTGCCGAGCCACAGGCCCCACTTCAGCCCCGGCTTCACGTTGCGCACCTTGTACAAGTCCTCGTGACGACCAAGATTGCGCGGAATGCTTCCGGGTACGCGGTGAGCTCGTCACCTGCGCGCCCCGCCGACAGCGCGGCGAACGCCGCTTCGGCGGCCAGCATTCCGGTCTTCATCGCGTTGTGCGAGCCCTTGATGCGCGGCAGGTTGACGAAACCCGCCGAGCAGCCGATGAGCGCCCCGCCGGGGAAGGCGAGCTTCGGAATCGACTGCAACCCGCCTTCGTTGATCGCGCGCGCGCCGTAGCCGACGCGCTTGCCGCCTTCGAGCACGCCGCGCACGGCGGGATGGGTCTTGAAGCGCTGGAATTCGTCGTACGGCGACAGATGCGGGTTCTCGTAATCGAGATGGACGACGAATCCGATCGACACCAGGTTCTCACCGAAGTGGTAGATGAACGAGCCGCCGCCCGTGCGCGCATCGAGCGGCCAGCCCTGCGTGTGGATCACCAGCCCGCGCCGATGCTTGTCGGGCGCAACCTGCCACAGCTCCTTCACTCCGATGCCGTATTTCTGCGGATCGACGCCGTCGCGCAGATTGAACCGCGCCATCAGCTCCTGGGAGAGCGACCCGCGGCAGCCCTCCGCGAACAGGGTGTACTTGGCGACGAGCTCCATGCCCGGCTGATACTCGGGCTTGTGCGTGCCGTCCCTGGCGACGCCTTGATCGCCGGTCGCCACGCCGCGAACCGCGCCGCGCTCGTCGTAAAGAACTTCGGCTGCCGGGAATCCGGGATAGATCTCGACACCCATCGCTTCGGCCACCTTGCCGAGCCAGCGGCAGACGTTGCCGAGGCTCGCGATGTAACTGCCATGATTGTTCATCAGCGGCGGCAGCATCCAGGCCGGGATCCGGTACGCCCGGTCGGCGGCGAGCAGGAGGAAGCGATCGTCCGTGACCGGCGTGTCGAGCGGCGCGCCGCGGGCCTGCCAGTCGGGGAGGAGCTCGTTCAGCGCGCGCGGGTCGATGACCGCGCCGGAAAGGATGTGTGCGCCGATTTCCGATCCTTTCTCCAGCACGCAAACACCGATCTCGCGCTCCGATCCGGCGGCGAGCTGCTTCAACCGGATCGCCGCCGCAAGACCCGACGGTCCGCCGCCGACGATCACGACATCGTATTGCATCGCTTCGCGTGGCACGGATCCTCCGGCGTCCTGATGGCGAGAGCCATTATAATTGGCTCGCCCGCCGGGACGCCCATGACGACCGCCCGCAAAATGGTTCATACCACGCGCGTCCCGATCCGCTGGGGCGACATGGACGCGATGGGCCATGTGAACAACACGGTCTACTTCCGCTACATGGAGCAGACGCGCATCGAATGGCTGTACGCCTGTGCGATGCGGCTGGGCGTGACGGCCTATGAGCGCGAGGGACCGGTCATCGTCAACGCCAGCTGCACCTTTCACATGCCTCTGACCTATCCCGGCGAGGCCGAGGTGCGGATGTTCGTCGGCACGCCGGGGAAAAGCAGCGTGGAGAGCTACTACGAAATCTGGATGAACGAGCGCAAATACGCCGACGGTGCGGCGAAGCTGGTGTGGATCGACCTCGCAAGCGCGAAGTCGGCCCCGCTGCCGGGGCGGTTGCGCGCGCTGCTCAGCGACAGGGCGAAAGACTGATGATGCATCGGACAGCCGCCGCGGGACGAGCATGAGCCAGCCGATGTGGCAGCCGTCGGCCGAACGCGTCGCAAATGCGAATCTCACGGCCTTCTCCGGACGCGTCGCGGCGAATCACGGCGTCGCGCTTCCCGACTATTCGGCGCTCTACCGCTGGTCGGTGGAACACCCGGAAGCCTTCTGGCGCGAGCTCTGGCGCGATGCAGGCGTCATCGGCGATCCGGGCGCCCGCACGCTGATCGACGCCGACCGGATGCCCGGCGCGCGCTTCTTCCCGGACGCGCGGCTCAACTACGCGGAGAACATGCTCGCCGGTCGGACGGCGCGAGGCGCCGAGGATGCGCTCGTCTTCTGGGGCGAGGACAAGGTGAAGCGGCGCATGTCGAACGCCGATTTCGTCGCCGCCGTGTCGCGAGCCGCGGCGGGCTTGCGCGCAGCCGGCGTTGCGCGTGGCGATCGCGTCGCAGGCTACATGCCCAACATGCCCGAGACCATCATCGCCATGCTCGCCACGGCGAGCCTAGGCGCGATCTGGTCCTCGGCTTCACCGGACTTCGGCGTGCAGGGTGTGGTCGACCGCTTCGGGCAGATCGAGCCCAAGGTTCTGTTCACGGTCGACGGCTACTGGTACAACGGTAAGCCGCAGCCGATCCTCGAGCGCGTCGGCGCGATTCTGGAGAAGCTGCCCACGGTCGCACGTGCCGTGATCGCGCCGTACCTGAGCGCTAAGCAGGGCGGCCTGCCCGAGCGCGCGCTGAGCTGGGGGGATTTCGTCGCTCCCTACCCGCCCGCGCCGATCGCCTTCGAACGACTGCCGTTCGATCATCCGCTGTTCATCCTCTACTCCTCGGGAACGACCGGCGTGCCCAAGTGCATCGTGCACGGCGCCGGCGGAACGCTGCTGCAGCACATCAAAGAGCATCGGCTGCACAGCGACATCAAGCCGGGCGATCGCCTCTTCTACTTCACGACCTGCGGCTGGATGATGTGGAACTGGCTCGCCAGCGCACTCGCCTCGGGTGCGACCTTGCTTCTCTACGACGGCTCGCCGTTCGTGGGGGAGGGAAGGATCCTCTGGGAGCTGGCCGACGCGGAAGCCATGACGCACCTGGGGACGTCGGCCAAATACATCGACGCGCTCAAGAAGAGCGGTCTCACGCCGCGCGACGATTACGGACTCTCGGCGCTTCGCGTCGTGCTCTCCACCGGCAGCCCGCTAGCCCCAGAAGGCTTCGACTACGTCTATCAGTGCGTCAAGGACGACGTCTGCCTTTCGTCGATTTCCGGCGGCACGGACATCATCTCCTGCTTCGCGCTGGGCTGCCCGACGAGGGCCGTGTGGCGCGGCGAGCTGCAGTGTCGCGGGCTGGGCATGCGCGTGGACGTCTTCGACGAGAACGGAAGGAGCGTACGCGGCAAAAAGGGCGAGCTCGTCTGCACCGCTCCGATTCCGTCCATGCCCGTCGGGTTCTGGAACGACCCCGACGGAGCGAAGTATCGTGCCGCATATTTCGAGCGCTTCCCCGGCGTGTGGTGGCACGGCGACTGGGTCGAGCTCACCGTCCACGACGGCATGATCATCTACGGCCGCTCCGACGCGACGCTCAACCCCGGCGGCGTGCGCATCGGCACGGCCGAGATCTACCGCCAGGTCGAGCAGCTCGACGAAGTCGTCGAGAGCATCGTCATCGGCCAGGACTGGCCGCCCGGTGAAGTCGGCGACGTGCGCGTGGTGCTGTTCGTGCGGCTGCGCGACGGGCTGACGCTCGATCAGGCGCTGACGGATCGGATCAAGCAGCATATCCGGGCCAGCACCACGCCGCGCCACGTTCCGGCCAAGGTCGTGCAGGTCAGGGACATTCCGCGGACCAAGAGCGGCAAGATCGTCGAGCTCGCCGTCCGCAACGTCGTTCACGGCCTGCCGGTGAAGAACGTCGAGGCGCTCGCCAATCCCGAGGCGCTCGAAGAGTTCCGCGAACGCGCCGAGTTGAAGAGTTGATCGAGCGAAGCGCGTGAATTTCCTCGCCATCGTCGCCGCGCTGGCGCTGGAGCAGTGGCGAGCCTTTCAATGGCGCGGGGCGTTGCAGCGCGCGTTCGTGCGCTACGGTCACGCGCTCGAACGACGCTTCAACGCCGGGACGGCCCAGCAGGGCGTCATCGCCGCCGTGCTGGCGCTGCTGCCACCCGTCGCCCTCGGCGCCGCGGTGTACTGGGCACTCGACAGCGTGCATCCGCTGCTCGCGCTCGTCTGGGACGTCGTGATCCTGTATCTGCTCCTGGGATTCCGGCACTTCAGCCACGCGTTCAGTGCGATCGCCGAAGCGCTTGCGGCCGGCGATTCGCTGGCCGCCCGCCGGCACCTCTCGGCCTGGTGCGGGATCGAGACGATCGGCGCGACGGCCGCCGAGCTCCCGAAGCTGGCGATCGAGCAGGGGATCCGGGATTCCTACCGGCACGTGTTCGGGACATTGTTCTGGTTCCTGGTGTTACCCGGTCCGGCCGGCGCGCTGCTCTATCGGCTGACCTCGCTCTTGGCCGAGCATTGGCGCGGGAATCCGTCGACGCCGATGGGGCACGCGCTGGACGAATTCGGCAAGCCGGTGCGCCGGCTTCTGCACGCGCTCGACTGGGTGCCGGTGCGCGCGACCGCGGTGACGTTCGCGATCGTCGGCGACTTCGAAGATGCGATTTATTGCTGGCGCACGCAGGCGAAGGCGTGGGGATCGCTGCACGAAGGCATTCTGCTCGCGAGCGGCGCGGGCGCGCTGGGCGCACAGCTCGGCGGCGCGGTCACCACGCCGACCGGCGAGCCCGAGTTTCGTCCCGAGCTGGGCCTCGGCGATTTCGCCGACCCGGAGCTGATGCCGAGCGCGATCGGGCTCGTCTGGCGCGCGCTGCTCGTCTGGCTCGGCCTGGTCCTGCTGCTGACGCTGGCGTACTGGGCGCCGTGATGGGTCGCGCCTTCACGCGCCGAGCGCTTCCACTTTCGCGGCGCAGATGCAGTCGTTCTCCGTGATGCCGCCGGCGTCGTGGGTGGAATACGCGACCAGGACGCGGTTGTAATGCACCGACAGGTCGGGGTGGTGATCCTGGCGGTGGGCGACGTACGCGACAGCGTTCACGAAAGCCATCGTTTCGTAGTAATTGCCGAAGCGAAACGTTTTGGTCAGGCGATCATCCGCGGCGTCCCAGCCGGGCAGCGCGCGTCGTCGCTGCGTCAGCTCGTCGGGCGACAGGCGTGGTGCTCCGGAGCGGCAATCCAGCGCGGAGAGGGCGGCAAGCTCGGGCGTCATGGCGGTTCGGTCGGGTTGGTTACACGGCGGTAGGCTCGAGTCGCGCGATGCGCGCGGGCGCGGGCGGATGCGAATCGTAGAACGCGGAATGCAGCGGGTCGGGCGTCAGCGTCGTCGCGTTGTCCCCGTAGAGCTTGACCAGAGCCGCAACGAGCGCCGATGCGGAAGCGTTGCGAGCCGCGTATTGGTCGGCTTCGAATTCGTGGCGTCTCGAGTACATGGCGGCCAGCGGCGCAGCGACGAACGTGAACGCCGGCAGCGCGAGCATGAACAGTACCAGCGCCACGCCGTAGCGCGGCGCGGGGCCGGGAACGCCGAGACCGGCGTAGAACCACGGCTCGCTTACGAGCCAGCCGAGCAGCGCGAGCAGCGCGAGGCTCGTGGCGGCGAACCAGGCGGTGCGCTTGATCACGTGCTTCAGCTTGAAGTGACCCAGTTCGTGCGCGAGCACCGCCTCGATCTCATCCGGGGCGAGGCGCGCGAGCAAGGTATCGAAGAAAACGATCCGGCGCGCCGCGCCGAAGCCCGTGAAATACGCGTTGCCGTGCGCGGAGCGCTTGGAGCCGTCCATGACGTAGAGCCCCTTCGCGCGGAAACCGCAGCGCGCAAGCAGCCGCTCGACCCGCTCCTTCACGCTGCCGTCGGCGAGCGGCGCGAATTTGTTGAAGACCGGCGCGATCACGGTCGGATAAAGCGCCAGGACCAGGACCTGGAACGCGACCCAGGCGATCCACGCGTAGAGCCACCAGAGCTGACCGGCGCGTGCCATGAGCCAGAGGATGAGAGCGACCAGCGGGATGCCCAGCGCCGCCGCGATCAGCATGCCCTTGAGAAGATCGCCGATCCAGAGCGCGAGCGTGGCGCGGTTGAAACCGAACCGCTCCTCGATCACGAAGGTGCGGTACCAGGCGAGCGGAAGCGACAGTACGCCCGCGAGCAATCCCACCGCGACGATCAGCGTCACATCCTGCGCCAGCTGCGGCCAACCCGTGCCGGCGATCCATCGCGCGATCAGCGCCAATCCGCCGCCGAGCGTAAGCGCGAGCAGCACGGCGGCGTCGAGCAGGAGATCGATCACCGAAAGGCGGGTTCGCGCCACGGTGTAGTCGGCGGCTTTCTGGTGCGCCCCGAGCGTGACCCGATCGGCAAAGTGCGGTGGTACCCCGGCGCGATGCGCGAGCACGTAGCGGATCTGGCGCCGTGCGAGCCAGAGCTGGATGCCGACCGACACCGCGAGCGCCGTGAGGAATATGTCGGTGAAGAGCCCAGCGGTCATCGGATGCCGCGATCGGCGTGCAGGCTGCGGCGAACCGGTGCGGCGAAGCGCAGCGGTATGCGAAAATAAGCGGTTCTTACCACGCGATCATTCTACGCCAGCACCCATGCCTCAGGACCCCGGCCACCTCATCTGGATCGACATGGAGATGACGGGCCTCAACCCGGAAAGCGACCGCATCATAGAGATCGCGCTGGTCGTGACGGATGGCGCACTCGCGACGGTTGCGGAGGCGCCCGTCCTGGTCGTGCACCAGGACGACGTCACGCTGGCGGCGATGGACTCCTGGAACCAATCCACCCACGGCAGGACCGGATTGACCGTCAAGGTGAAGGCATCGACGCTCGATGAGGCGACGGCGGAGCAGCAGATGCTCGGCTTCTTGCGGCAACACGTTCCACCAAGGGTCTCGCCGATGTGCGGAAGCTCGATCTGCCAGGACCGGCGCTTTCTCGCGCGCTGGATGCCCGGGCTGGAGGACTACTTTCATTACCGCAACCTCGACGTCTCGACGCTGAAGGAGCTGTGCCGGCGCTGGCAGCCCGACGTCGCCAGGGGCTGGATCAAGCAGGGCAAGCACGAGGCGCTCGCCGACATCTACGAATCGATCGACGAGCTCAGGTATTACCGCGAGCACTTCATCAGGCCGCCGGGCGGCTCATGAAATTCTGCAGCCACTGCGGCGCCTCCGCGCTCGAGCAGCGGATTCCGGAAGGCGACACGCTGCCGCGCTGGGTATGCGCGAGCTGCGGCACGATCCACTATCAGAATCCGAAGATCGTCGTCGGCTGTCTGCCGGATTGGCAGGGCAGGGTGCTCCTGTGCCGGCGGGCGATCGATCCGCGCCACGGCCTATGGACGCTGCCCGCGGGCTTCCTCGAGAACGGCGAGACGATCATCGCTGGCGCAGCCCGCGAAACCGCCGAGGAGGCAAGCGCGCGGGTGGAAGTGGGCGAGCTCTACACCGTGATCAGCCTGCCGCAGATCAACCAGGTCTACGTCATGTTCCGCGCGCGGCTCGTCGACCTCGACTTCGGTCCCGGTCCGGAAAGCCTCGAGGTGCGGCTGTTCGAGGAAGACGCGGTTCCCTGGAGCGAGCTCGCCTTCCGCACCATCGCGAGAACCCTCCGGCTGTACTTCCTCGACCGCAAGCTCGGCGCCTTCCCGGTGCACGTGAGCGCGCTCGAGCGGCGCGCGCCCCGGCCGGAGCTGTCCGGGGCGGCCTAGGGGCCTGCGGTGGCGCAAGGGGCGAGCGTTACGGCGTCGCCGTCGCCCGTCTTCCCGGTGAGCTCGCCGAGCGTCGCGCAGCGATCGCTCCAGCACAGCCGGTAGTCCTTCGTGTAAGACGAGCGCGTCAGGCGGAGCTCCCGCAGTGGCTCGAGCGCGGGACGCCACGTCCACCAGCCATCGACGAGGCGCGCGCCGGCGGGCGGTTCCATCCCGGCGCCGAAGCCCTGGATGCGCGCTTCCGCGAGGCGAAGCCTGTCACCTTCGGTGACGTAGCGCTCTTCCCAGCGCGTTTTCTCGACCGAATGCTCCCATGCGAGAGTGAACTCGGACGTGGGCAGGCTCGCGCGCAACACGCCCGCTGCGACGATGCAGATCGTGCTCAGGACGCCTTGCTCTCACTCTTGTGCGCGCGCATCCTGCCGCGGCTGCGCAGGCCGTGCCACGCTGTGAACAGAGCACCGAGCACGAATCCCGCCTCGTCGGTCCACGGCACCGCCACGACGAGCAGGAAGGCGGCCGCCATGGCGGCGATGCGCTCGTACCAGGCGAGGGGTCCCCACAGGTAGCCGACAGCGGCGGCGCCCCAGAGCCCGATCGCGATCACCGCCTTCATCACCACGTAGCCCGTATCGAGGAGGCTCCCTCCCTGGAGCATCAACGCGGGGTCGTAGACGGCCATGTACGGGATCACGAACCCGGCGATCGCGATATGGGTTGCCTTCCAGCCGATGCGCATGGGAGAGGCCTTTGCGATCGACGCCGCGGCGAACGCGGCCAGTGCGACGGGCGGCGTCAGGTCGGCCATGATGCCGAAATAGAACACGAACATGTGCGAGACGATCAGCGGCACGCCGAGCTTGAGCAGCGCCGGCGCGGCGATCGCGCTGGTGATGATGTAATTGGGGATCGTCGGGATGCCCATGCCCAGCACCAGACACACGGCCATGGTCAGGAGCAGCGATGCGAGCAGGCTCTTCGAGCCGACCTCCAGCACGAACTCGGCGAAATTCGACGCTGCCCCGGTGAGCGTGAGCACGCCGATGATCACGCCGACGATCGCGCACGCCAGTCCCACGGGAACCGCCTGCGTCGCGCCGTCGATCAGGCTGCTGCGCATGATCCCCAGCGTCTCTCGTCCTCCGCGGATCACGAAGGAGACGGCGATGAGAACGGCGATCACCGCGAGGATCGGTACCACGCCGTAGGCGTCGAAGCCGAGCTTCAGGTAGGCGGCGAGCCCCACGCCGAGAGCTATCCAGAATGCGTAGCGGAAGGCCTTGCTTCCCATCGCCGCGGTTGCCGCGACGCCGAGAATGAGTATCGCCGTCAGCGACAGGCCAACGAGACCGGCGAACATCGGCGTGAAGCCGTCGAAGAGCATGAACACGAGCACGGCGAGCGGAAGCATGAGATACCACTTGCTGCGGATCGCGTTCCAGGGATTCGGGCACTCGGACCTGGGCAATCCGTGCAGTCCCGCGCGACCGGCTTCGAGATGCACCATCCAGAACGCCGTGAGGTAATACAGGACGGCCGGGATCACCGCGGCCTTGACGATCGTCACGTACGGCACGTTCAGCGTCTCGGCCATGATGAACGCCACCGCGCCCATCACCGGCGGCATGATCTGGCCACCCATGCTCGAGGTCGCCTCGACGGCGCCCGCGAACACAGACGAATAGCCGAAGCGCTTCATCAGCGGAATGGTGAACTGGCCGACGGTGAGGACGTTGGCGATGCCCGAACCCGAGATCGTGCCCATCATGCCCGACGAGATCACTGCCACCTTGGCCGGGCCCCCGCGGGCGTGACCGACGAACCCAAGGGCGATGCTGTTGAACAGTCCGATCATCCCCGCGTGCTCGAGGAAGCTGCCGAACAGGATGAACAGGAAGATGTACGTCGCCGAGACCAGGGTCGGGATGCCGTAGATGCCCTCGGTGCCGAGATAGAGCTGGCCGACGATCTGGTCGAAGCCATAGCCCCGGTGTGCGATGACCGGGGGCAGGTACTGTCCAAAGAGGCCGTACGCGAGGAACGTTGCGCAGACGATCGGCAGCGCCAGTCCCAGCACGCGCCGGGCGGCTTCGAACACCAGCACGATGACTATGGTCCCGACCACGAGGTCAGCCAGTATCGGCTCGCCGCGCTGGACGATGTCGGCTTCGAATATCCAGTGGTAGAACGCGAGCGCGAACGCCGTGCATCCCAGGATTGCGTCGTACCAGGCGATGCGATGCCGGTCCGCCTTGCGGCCGACGGGATGGGTGAGAAGCGCGAGCAGCAGCAGAAAACCGACGTGCAAAGAACGCGTGACGAGACTGGACAGGGGCGCGAACGCGGCGATGAAGAGCTGGTAGGCCGAGAACGTCAGCGCGACCCCGGCGACGATTTTCCACGCGACGCCCTTGAGCTCCCGCCGCACGCCGGTTTCGGCGAAGGCTTCCGGCGCGGCGTCGGGGCGAGGGTCAGCGGCGGGCATTCTCGTCGTTCCCGCGGAAGCAGGAACCCAGTGTTGGTCTCATCGGAAAGTCGCTGGATCCCCGCGTTCGCGGGGATGACGCATCGGTCTCCAATCGCGGCCCGTCCTGCGGCGGCCCGCTCTTGGACCGATGCCGTCACTTCATCAGGCCGACTTCCTTGTAGTACTTTTCCGCGCCCGGATGCAGCGGCACGGGCATGCCGTCCAGCGCGTGCTTGAGGTTGATCGCCTTGGCGGCGGAGTGCGCGGCGACGAGCTGGTCGAGGTTTGTCCACAGCGCCTTGGTCATCGCGTAGACCGTCTCGTTGCTGACGCCCTCGTGGGTCACCAGATAGTTCTGCACCGATGCCGTCGGTACGTCCGTGGTCTGGCCGCGATAGGTATTGGCGGGAATCGTCCCCGGCAGATACGCGGGGTCGTTGGTCTTCTTGATGACATCCGGCGGAATCGGCACGACCACCGTGTCCATCGACGCGGCGAGATCGCGCAAGGCCGATACGCCGAGCCCCGCCGACTGCAGCGTCACGTCGATCTGCCGGTTCTTCATCAGCTCGACCGATTCACCGAAGGGCAGATATTCCACCTTGGCGAAATCCTTGTAGGTGAGGCCTGCCGCGGCGAGGATCACGCGCGCGTTGATCTCGGTGCCCGACTTGGGCGCGCCGACCGAAATCTTCTTGCCCTTCAGATCGGCGAGCGTCTTGATGCCGGCGTCAGCCCGAGCCATGATCTGGATGTAGTTCGGGTAGATCGCGGCGATGCCTCGCAGTTTTTTCAGCGGCGTCTTGAAACCGGCTTCCTCGTTGCCTTTCCATGCGTCGGAAAGCGAGTCGCCGAGCGTGAAGGCGATCTCGCCTCGGCCCGCCTGCAGCAGATTGAGGTTTTCGACCGATGCCTTGGTCGCCTGCACCGAAGTCTTGGCGTTGGGCAATGCTTTGCCGATGACCCCCGAGAGCGCCACCCCCAGCGGGTAGTAGACGCCGCTGGTACCGCCGGTCAGCACGTTGATGAACTGCTCGGCGCCGAGCGCCGGATGCGCGCTGAATGCGAGCACCACGACGAGGGAACGGACAAGGGCTCTCATCGATCCTCCTGGACATGTGAGCGTCGCGGGCCGCCGTGCGCTCGCGGGTCGCGTCGCGACGGCAACCGCGAATTCGAATGCGTCTTCTTGCGGATCGATTATAGCTCAAGGGCCGCGGCTGGACTTGTCGCGCAGGGGCGTGCGACCATCGCGGGATTCGGATCCAGTCCTGAATCGGCATGCGAACCGTCGATCGACTCTTCGAGCGCTACGGCGGCTATCACCGGCATCCGGTCAACAAGGCGATTCACTGGCTGTGCGTGCCGCTGATCGTCTGGAGCGTTCTGGGCATGCTATGGTCGGCGTCGCCGGCGGCCGCCTGGCTGGCAATCGGTGCGGCGCTCGCGTTCTATGCGTGGCTGTCGATCCCGCTTGCGCTGGGCATGGCCGCGGTGACGCTGGCGATGGTGTATGCGCTTGCCTGGCTCGGCGAGCGCGCGCTCGTCGTGTCGGCGGCCGTTTTCGTCGCCGCATGGGTCGGCCAGTTCATCGGTCATGCGATCGAACGGAGCCGGCCGTCGTTCACCGAAGACGTGCGCTCCTTCCTGGTAGGGCCGGCATGGCTGCTCGGATTCGTCTATCGGCGTTTCGGCATCGGCTACTGACAGGACGCTGATTCGCCGATGACGGCAGCGAAGAAGGTCGGGTTTCTCGTCGCGGGCGCCCAGAAGAGCGGTACGAGCGCACTCGACGCGTACCTGCGGGATCATCCTGAGCTGTGCCTCCCGCGAGAAAAGGAGCTGCATTTCTTCGACAAGGATCGGCTCTTCGCGGTCGAGCCGGTCGACTATGCGGCCTACCACGCGCAATTCCACCCGAAGCCGCCGCAGCGTCTCCTGGGCGAGTCGACGCCTGCGTACCTTTACTGGCCGCAGGCCGTCGAACGCATCGCCCGATACAACCCGGCGATGCGTTTCATCATCGTGCTGCGCAATCCCATCACCCGTGCCTTTTCCCATTGGAACTACGAGCGGGTGGTCCGCCGCGAAAGGCTGACCTTCCTGCAGGCCCTCCGCGCCTATCCCGACCGTCAGCGTACGCTCCCGCCTGACAAGGCCAAGCGATTCGCCTATGTCGACCGGGGCTATTATGTCGGCCAGCTCAAACGACTCTGGGCTCATTTTCCCGCCGAGCAGACGCTGCTCTTCAAGAGCGAGCAGCTGCTCGAGGAACCGACGGCGGTGCTCGAAAGGATTGCCGCCTTCCTCGAGATCGCGCCCTTTCCGTCCCTTGCCGCGAAGACCCGAAACACGCGCGAGTACAACACCGCGATGAGCGAGGAGGAAAAGCGGTATCTCGTCGCTCTGTACGGGAACGAAATCCACGAGCTCGAGCGCCTGCTCGGCTGGGACTGCTCGGCCTGGCTCGCGTAGCCCGGGATGAGCGCGCTGGCGCGAATCCCGGGGCCCCAGGGCAAGTACGGAAGCTGTCGAAGGCGTTCGGCTTCGCCCCACCCCGGGCTACTAGAACGGCAGCGAAACGCCCAGGGCGCTCGCGGCGAACACGCGGCGGAACTCGCCCTGGATGCGCTTGAGCGCGGGCTCGCTGTCCGCCTCGAAGCGCAGCACGATCACCGGCGTGGTGTTCGACGCGCGGGCAAGCCCGAAGCCGTCGGCGTACTCGACCCGCAAGCCGTCGATGCGAATGACGTCCGTCGCCCCGGGGAAGGTCGCATTCTCCGCGAGCCTCGCGATGAGCGTGTGTGGCGACTCGCCCCCGGCAGCGACGTTGAGCTCGGGCGTGGATACGCTCTCCGGCAAAGCATCGAGGACGGCCGAGGGATCGGCCTCGCACGACAGAATCTCGAGCAGGCGAGCGCCGGCATACAGCCCGTCGTCGAACCCGTACCAGCGTTCCTTGAAGAACGTGTGGCCGCTCATCTCCCCCGCGAGCAGCGCGCCGCTCTCCTTCATCTTGAGCTTGATGAGCGAGTGGCCCGTCTTCCACAGGAGCGGCGCTCCGCCGTGGGCGACGATCCAGGGCTTGAGATTGCGCGTCGATTTGACGTCGTAGATGACGAGCGCGCCGGGGTTACGCTTCAGGAGATCGGCGGCGAACAGCATCAGCTGCCGATCGGGATAGATGATGTGCCCGTTCTTCGTCACGACGCCGAGCCGATCGCCGTCGCCGTCGAAGGCGAGACCCAACTCGTTGTCCGTCGTCTCCAGGCAGCGCATGAGATCCTGCAGGTTCTTGGGCTGCGACGGATCGGGATGGTGATTGGGGAAGTTGCCGTCGACTTCGCAGAAGAGCTCCGTCACGCGGCATCCCAGGCGGCGGAAGAGCTCCGGCGCGAAAGCGCCCGCGACGCCGTTGCCGCAGTCGACGGCGATCTCGAGCGGCCGCGCGAGCTTGATATCGCCGGCGATGCGATCGATGTAGCGTCCGCCGATGTCCTCGGTGCGGTACGTTCCTGCACCCCTCCTGAGCTCGCCCTTCTCGATTCGCGTCTTGAGCGCCGTGATCGCATCGCCCGCCAGAGTCTCGCCGTCGATCACCATCTTGAGCCCGTTATAGTCGGGCGGATTGTGGCTCCCGGTCACCGCGACGCTGCATTGCGTGCCTAATTCGTGAGCTGCGAAGTAGCTCATCGGCGTCGTGACGATGCCGATGTCGATCACGTGCGTGCCGCTCGCGCGGATGCCGTCGGCCAGAGCGCGCGAAAGCTCGGGGCCGGAGAGTCGGCCGTCGCGGGCGACGACGATCGTGTCGCGACGTCGTTCCTGCGCGAGCGATCCAAGTGCCTGGCCCACGGCCTGGACGACGGGTGGCGTGAGCGTCTCGCCGACGATGCCGCGAATGTCGTAGGCCTTGAAGATGTCGGGAGGGAGGAACATGGCGTCTAGGCCTCGAAGAAATCGATCAGGTGTCTGGGCAGCCAATCGAGGCGCCCGGGAAAGCGCGGATCGAGGAATCCGCCGTGCCCGCCGCCCTCCGGCTGTTCGAGTCTCACCGCCGCGCTCGCCTCTGCCGGCGTCGGCAGCGACTCGGCCGGGATGAAGGGATCGTTGCGCGCGTTGAGCACCAGCGCGCGCACGGCGATCGCCCTGAGCCAGGGCTTGCTGCTCGCGCGTTGCCAGTAGTCCTTGGCGCCGCCGAACCCGTGCAGCGGCGCGGTGACGACCTCGTCGAAGTGATACATCGTGTCGGCCCGTGCGATCGCCCTCGCGTCGAGGGCCTGCGGAAAACGCTGCGCCATCGCCAGCGCCTTCGGCACCAGCGTCGACAGGAAGTGGCGCGAGTAGATGCGATTGAGCCCCTGACCGATCGAGATGCCCGCGGCCGTCAGGTCGAGTGGCGTGGACACGGCGGCCGCGGCTTCGACGATTTCGCCGGCGCGATGCTCCTCGCGGCCGAGCCAGTTCAAGAGTGCGCTGCCGCCGAGCGAGATGCCGACCGCGAAGATCGTCGCGTTCGGCTCGAGCCTGCGGATCGTCTGCAGCATCCAGCCGACCTCCGCGTAATCGCCGGAGTGATACGCTCGCGCGAGCCGGTTCGCCTCGCCGCTGCAGCCCCGGAAATGCGGGACGACGCCGCGCCAGCCCAGCGCGTCGAGGTGCGACATGAGGGCGAGGGCATAATGCGAGCCCGAGCTGCCCTCGAGGCCGTGGAAGAGCACGACCAGCGGAGGGTCTGGGCGCGGCGCCGCGGTCTCGAGCCAATCGAAGTCGACGAAATCGCCGTCCGGCGTCTCGAGCCTCTGCCGGCGGTATTCGACCTGTGGCCGGGGAACGAACGCCGGATAGATGGTCTGGGCGTGCCCGCCGGGAAGCCAGCGCGGCGTGCGATAGAAGCCGTTCGCCTGTGTCATCGGTTCAGACTTTGCTTGAGGCGGTCATTGATGGTCGTGAGCACCTTGATGCGGGCGAAGTGCTTGTCTTCCGCCTCGACCAGCGTCCACGGCGCAATCTCGGTGCTGGTGCGATCGACCATGTCGCAGACCGCGCGCTCGTAGGCGTTCCATTTCTTGCGGTTGCGCCAGTCCTCGGGCGTGATCTTGAAGCGCTTGAACGACGTCTTTGCACGCGCCCGGAAGCGGGCGAGCTGCTCGGCCTTGCTGATCTGCAGCCAGAACTTGACGATGACCGCACCGCCTTTCGCGAGCTGCTCCTCGAACTGGTTGATCTCGCCGTAGGCGCGCATCCAGTCGCTCACGCTGCAGTAGCCTTCCACCCGCTCGACCAGCACACGGCCGTACCAGGAGCGATCGAAGATCACGATTCCGCCGAGCGGCGGGACGTTCTTCCAGAATCGCCAGAGGTACGGATGCGCGCGCTCCTCGTCGCTCGGCGCGGCCACCGGAATGGTGACGTACTGCCGCGCGTCCAGCGCGCCGGTGACGCGCCGGACCGCGCTTCCCTTGCCGGCCGCGTCGACGCCCTCGAACACGAGCACGAGCGACACGTTCGCGAAGCGCTTGTGCCGAGTGAGACGCGCGAGCCGCCCCTGCTGCGCCTCCAGCGACCGACCGTATTCCTTGCCGGGGATGCGCTTCGACAGGTCCAAGTCGCGGATCAGCTTGACGTTGTCGATCACGGACGGCGCGGTGGGCGTGATCGAATGCGTCACCACGGGTTGCTTGCGCGAGAGCGTCCCCTGCATCACGTCGAGCAGGATCTTGCCTACCGTCAGGTAACGGTAGCGCTCGTCGACGCCCTCGACCACATACCACGGCGCGAAGCCCGTGGACGTTTCGCGCAGCAGATGCTCCCAGAGATCGTGCCGCTTGCTGTAGAGCTTGTAGGCATCCCAATCGGCGCGAGTGACGCGCCAGCTTGTCCGCGGGTCGCGGTCCAGAGCCTGCAGCCGTTTCTTCTGCGCCCCTTTCGAAAGATGGATCCAGAATTTGAGCAGGACGAGGCCCTCGTCGGTGAGCATCTGCTCGTGCTCGCGGATCGAATCGAGGCGCGCGTGGAGCACATCGTCGCCGATGTCGCCGCGGGCGTGAGCGAAGGCCGCTTCGTTGTACCAGGCGTTCAGGAAGATGCCGATCTTGCCGCGCGGCGGCAGAGCCTTCCAATAGCGCCACGCTGGCGGACGCGCTTGCTCTTCGCACGTGCGCTCGGCGAAGGCCACGACGCGAATGTGCCGCGGGTCCATCCATTCGGTGAGCTTGTTGGCCGTTTCGCCTCTGCCCCCCGCCTCGACACCGGAAATGATGACAAGCACGGGCCCGCGTCCGGACTGGGACAGATCGAATTGCGCGTTTAGCAGCGCCTCGCGCAGCTTTGGCTCCTCGCGGGCGTAGACGCGCTTCGAGGTCCGGTGTCCGATCTCCGCCGATTCGAGCATCGCCGTCCTTCAAGCGCTCCAGAATGGATCGCACCTGCGGTAGGCGCGTTGCGCGTCGCGCAGACGCTTGAGCTCGGTGCCCGTCGAGGCGGCAAGCCAGCCGCGCACCACGCCGCTGGCGTGCGCTGCTGCCGCGTCTGCGGCCTCGCGGGGGACGAGCTCGTCGACGAGCTTGTTCGCGATTTCCAGATCGTTGAGTCGTCCCAGCGCCGACTGCAGCTTGGACAATGCGCCGACGTAGCCGTCGGCGCGCTTTCCAGGAAACATCGGCACGAAGAACTCCGCGATGTAGCGCAGCTTCTTCGCGGCGACGCGCGCCCGGTGACGCTCGGCGGCGGCGAGCCGGTGCGCATGCTTCGCGCGCTTGCGCAGCTTCTGGTGACGCTCTTCGAGCACCGGAACGATCCATTCGCGGGCGGGAACCGGGGCCGCGATGGTCGTCGGCGCACGCACGAGCCCCGCGAAACAGGCTCCCAGCGCAAGAAGCAGCTGTTGGAAGCGCGGCGTCGCCAGGGCCTCGCGCACGAACCCGGTAAGCCGCCGCCGGTGCGCTCCGGCGCGGCGCCGCAATCGGAGGATGTCGCGGTCGGCGTGGAATTCGGCTGCCACCTTGGGCAGCGTTTCGAGCGTGAATACGTCGTAGTCGCGTGCCGGGCCAAGAATCGAGCCGAGCCAACGCAGCTCCTGCTCGAGCGGGGCGAAGCTCTCCGGAGGGGCGAGGAGCGCGGTCAGCTCGAGCGCCGAGCGCGTGCGCCGCCAGCCGACACGCAGTTGGTGCAGATATTCGGGATCCGTCGAGCCGAGCGTCGCTGCCGCGTTGACCTCGATCTGGGCAATGCATTCCGCGCCGATCTTCTCGAGCGCGGCGCCGGCGGTCGAGTCGGGCGCCATGGTGACGCTGCGAGCCTTGCGCGGCGATGGTGCGGAGTCCGTCGCCAGTCGGTATCCGCGCTCGGCCTTGCTCGCGGGTTCCGCGCGAACGGGCAGATCGGCGACGAGCGCGGAGGCGAGCTCGTACAGCCGGGACGGGTCGCCGGTCTCGAGCTCGACCTCGATCTCGGACACCGGAGCACGTCTGCGGCCGGCGCGGATCTCGCCCACGTCGAGACACAGTTTCGCGCGAGTGCCGTCGGCGAACGTCAGCGGCTGCTCGGAGCGGCGGACCTCGGTTGCGAATACCCGGCGATACGAGCCGTTGGCCGCGAAGAGCTTTTTCCACGGCGTCAGCGCGAGCTTCTCGCGATCGAGCCGCGGTGCGGGGACTCGCCATTCGAATTCCACCCGGCGGTGCAATCCGGCGGCGACGGCGCCGGCACCCTTGACCGACTGCAGCCACCGGCGCCCGACGCGCCGCAGGCGCAGCGCGACGCCGGCCGCGGCGAGATCACGCTCCGGCGTATCGTAATAGGTCGTCGAGAGCCGTCTGGTGCGCGGCCGGCCGCGCGCCACCGCCGCCACGGCGGGGTGGGTCGATACGGCGGTGATCGCGTCCGCAGGCACGGTCAGCTTGAGTTCGATCTCTTCGGCCAACGGGAACTCTCGGAAGCTGCTAAAGGCGCGGCACTCGAATGCCGCCGGCCCCTCAGGCGGCGTCGATCAGCTTGAGACGCCGCCGGCGTACCGCGTCCGCCAGCTCGCGCAGCGCTTGCGTCGTCGCATCCCAACCGAGGCATGCGTCGGTGATGCTCACGCCGTAGGCGAGCGGCTGACCTGCAACGAGGTCCTGCCGGCCCGGATTGATATGGCTTTCGAGCATGACCCCGACGACGCGATCGTCGCCGCCGGCGATCTGTCCCGCGACATCGCGGGCGACGTCGAGCTGCCGCTCGTAGTGCTTCTGACTGTTGGCGTGAGAGCAATCGACCATCACCCGCGGCGCGAGCCCGGCGTGGCCCAGCTCGGCGCAGACCCGATCGACGCTGGCAGCGTCGTAGTTCGGGCTGCTGCCGCCGCGGAGAATGATGTGGCAGTCCTCGTTGCCGGTTGTGTGCACGATCGCAGAATGACCGCCCTTGGTGACCGACAGGAAATGGTGAGGCGCAGACGCCGCCTTGATCGCATCCACCGCGATGCGCACATCGCCGTCGGTCCCGTTCTTGAAGCCGACGGGGCACGACAGGCCCGACGCGAGTTGGCGGTGGACCTGGCTCTCGGTCGTGCGCGCACCGATCGCGCCCCACGCGATCAGGTCGGCGATGTATTGCGGCGTGATCATGTCGAGATATTCCGTGGCCGCGGGCAACTCGAGCTCGTTGATCTCCAGCAGGATGCGACGCGCCAGCCTCAGGCCCTCGTTGATCCGGAAGCTGTTGTCGAGCCGCGGATCGTTGATCAGGCCCTTCCAGCCGACGGTCGTGCGCGGTTTTTCGAAGTAGACACGCATGACGATGAGCAGTTCGCCGGCAAGCTCGCGCTCGAGCGCGGCCAGTCGCGTGGCGTAGTCGATGGCGGCATCGTAATCGTGGATCGAACACGGGCCCACGATCACGAGCAGGCGGTCGTCGGCGCCATGCAGAATGCGATGGGTCGCGCTGCGCGCCTCGAAAGTCGTGGCGATCGCGACGTCGGAGGCGGGGAACTCGCGCAGCAGGTGCGAAGGCGGGGCGAGCTCCATGATCTCGCGAATGCGCGTGTCATCGATCGGGAGCTTGGGGGCTGCCCCGGACGCGGCCGGACGGGCGCGGTGGGTGGCGGAGTCGGACACGGGTGCTTCCTTGATTGCGTGGGTTTTTGACGCAAAAACATCATTTTACGTCTTAACTGGTGCGCCAGGCCAGATTCCGGCCGCCTCGGCGGCGCGGGCCCTTGGCTGGTGCGCCAGAGATTCGGCCGCCTCGGCGGCGCGGGCCTGGTTTTGCCACACGCTGCCCGGGTCGCCGGCGGCAAATCGTTGCCGGGGGAGCGGCCGATGTCGTAGACTGCCTTGCGATCCTGATCCTCGTCTCACAAGAGACCTCGGAGACCTCAAATGAAGAAAATACTCGTCCTGGCGACAGCAGCAGCGCTTCTGGCTTGCGGCGGAGCGTATGCGGCCGAGAATTCGCAGCAGAACAAGATGAAAATGTGCCAGACCCAGGCTGGAGAAAAGAAGCTCGAAGGCCAGGCTCGGCAGGACTACGTGAACAACTGCCTGAAGGCCAAGCCCGAGAAGTCGTCGACGAACAAGATGGCGGAATGCAACGCCAAGACCAAGGGCATGAGCAAGGAGACGCGAACAAGGCGCGCTGCGGAGTGCATGAAGGCAAGCTGATTCACCCGAATACGGCGGGCTGACCTCCTGTCCAGCCCGCCGCACTGACGAGGCGGCACCGGGTTCCGGCGCCGCCTTGTCTTTGTCGATTCCCCGCATCGAAGACGTCCCTCCCGCGGCATCGTATCGCCCGCACCTGCGCTAGACTGGCGAGCGCGACCCTGCGGGCTCGCCGCGGACTATCGAGCGAATCTTCGGAGCGGGCCCCTCGATGATCTACGTCCTGACCGTCCACTGGCGATTCGATTTCTGGGTGGACGTGCAGATCGCTCACCTGCGGAAGTACATCCGCGATCCTTTCAGGATCTACGCGTTCTGCGACGGGACGAAGAACGACCATTCGGCCAAGTTCGACTACTGCGCTCCCGAAAAGGGCATCGTCGATCATGCAAGCAAGCTGAACGCGCTGGCCGCGGTCGTATGCGAGAGCGCGCACGACGACGACGTGCTGATCTTCTGCGACAGCGACGCCTTCCCGGTGCGGGACGTCACGGGCTACATTCGCGACGGTTTGAGGCGATGGCCGCTCGTCGCCGTGCAGCGTCTGGAGAATGCGGGCGACATGCAGCCCCATCCCTCGTTCGCCGTGACCACCGCCGGATTCTGGCGGAGAATCGGCGGCGACTGGCGCCCGGGCCCGACCTGGAGCAACGCCTACGCTCAGGTCGTCACCGACGTCGGCGCCAACCTGCTGCGATCGCTCACGCTCAACAACGTCGCGTGGGGCAAGATGATCCGCTCCAACCGCGTCAACCTGCATCCGCTGCTTTTTTCGATCTACGACGACGTCGTCTATCACCATGGCGCCGGATCACGGCCGACGATCGGCGGCCGGGCCGTGCGGCAGCGCGAGCTGTCGGCGCTCGATCGCGAAGAAGCCGCCCGCCGATCGAAGGAGTTGCAGCAGGAGATCGCGGAGGGATCGCGCCGCGTGCTGGACATCCTCTGGCGCGACCGCGACGACGAGCTAATCGCGCTTCTGTGCTGAAGGCGCGGCCGGCGGCGGCGCCGGGCTGCCCTGCTCGAGCGTGTAGCCCAGAAGCGCGGCGGTCTCGCCACAGATTGTCCACACCTTCTCGACGCGCGGATCGCCGGCATCCCAGCCGCCCATCCGCGACGGGTCTGCCGCGATGGATCCGGAGCGCTCCCCGGAAGCGCAACCGAGAAACGTTCGCACCCGCGCGATGCTTGGAGAAGGATCCGTGCACACATCTTCGTAGCGGACCTCCAGATACTGCCCGGCGCCGAGCGAAGCGCGCCCGTAATGGACGACGCGCCTCACCTGGTAATTCCACGAGCAGGCATTGTGCACATAGGGCTCGTCGGATGCGATCGAGCCGACATCCCGGTTCGAATAGCGATAGGCATTGGGCAGCGTGGCGGCGCCGACCGCGTTGTTCAGCCTGGATGTCATGTGCGTGCGGCGCAGCGACGACGAAATCGGATGGCGCGTCAGGTGCACGACCTTTGCCTGCGGGAACGCGTCGAGGAGAAGCGGCAGGACGAGCATCGCTTCGGGCAGCTTGAGGCCCCATAAGCGCGAAGCGCGGGCGGGAGAGCCGTTCACGACCTGTGCGGCCTTCGCGCGCAGCTCCCGGCGATAGCGCGCGCCGGAGGGAAGCTCGACAGAGTCTGCCGCGCTCACCGCCAGGCGGTAGATCAATTCGACCCATTCGATCGAATCGCCCGACCGGTTGACCCGGTTGCCGATGAAGATGCCGATCTCGTCGGCGAGCTGCGAAAGCAGGCGCGTGCCCGAGCCGCCGCGGCCGGTAAACACGACGGCCGCATCGAGCGCATCGAAGGCCATGGAGGGTGAGCTCATCGTGAACGCAGGCAAGGATAGCTCAGCCGCCGCCATCCATCCGCATCGTCCTTTGGTCTGACGCACCGGGGCGCCCGTGCGGCGTTAATGCGCTCGTGGCCTCCGGCGTCTCTTCGTCGGGCCGCATCTCATCAACCATCACGTTCAAGGAGATCGAGAATGAAGACACTGTGTGCGCTGACACTGGCCGCCCTGGTCGGTCTTTCCGCCCCCGCATTCGCCGACGATACGTCCGCCGTCAAGCCCCGCGCCGCCAAGGTCCAGCCCGCTGCGCTCGACGCCGAGACAACGGGCGCGCCTGCCAAGCTCTCGCAGCAGGACAAGATGCGGCAATGCGCGAAGCAGGCGACGGGCAAGAAGGGCGCGGAGCGCAAGGCGTTCATGAAGGGGTGTCTATCGAAGAAGAAGGCTTGATCGACCGTAGCCCGGGGTGAGCGGGGTCTGCGAACCCCGGAAAATGCTCGGCCCGGTCCGTGTTCCGGGGATCGCGCGATACATCCGCGCTCACCGCCGGGCTACGTATTCTTGCGAACCAGAAGTCCCTTCAGATATTCGCCTTCGGGAAAATTCAGCGCGACCGGGTGATCGGCGGACGCACCGAAGCGGCCGACGATCGCCGCGTCGGCGCGGGCGTCGAGCGCCGCGCCGGCGACGATCTTCTGGAAGAGATCGGTCGATACGCCGCCCGAGCAGGAGAAGGTCGCAAGCAGACCTCCGGGCCGAAGCAGCTTAAGCGCGAGCAGATTGACGTCCTTGTAGGCGCGGGCGGCCTTCGGCGCGTGCTGCGCCGTAGGGGCGAGCTTCGGTGGATCGAGGACGACGAGATCGAAGCCGGCGCGCGCATCGCGCAGCGCCCGCAGCTCCGCGAAGACGTCGGCATCGCGCCATTCCGCGCACGCCCCCGGGAGGCCGTTGTCGGCGACGTTCGCTCGCGCGAGGGTCAGCGCGTCGCCCGAGCTGTCGATCGCAAGCACCGATCTCGCGCCGCCGGCGAGCGCGGCAACGGTGAAGCCGCCCGTATAGCAGAAGCAGTCGAGAACATCGCGATTGGCTGCGAGCGAGCGGATGCGAGCGCGGTTGTCGCGCTGGTCGAGGAAGAAGCCGGTCTTCTGTCCGCGAGCGACGTCGACGCGGTACGACAGGCCGCCTTCGACGAAGCCGAGGGGCACGCGCGGCGTCCCAAGGATCGGCCCGGAGCGCGCGTCGAGACCCTCGAGCGTACGCACGTCGGCGTCCGAACGCTCGTAGATCACGCTGCAGCCGCTGGCATCGCGGACCGCGTCGACGAGCGCACCTCGCCACGCTTCGGCGCCCGCGGAAAGGAATTGCGCGACGGCGACCTCGCCGTAGCGGTCCACGACGAAGCCCGGCAGGCCGTCCGATTCGCCGTGCACCAGCCGGCATCCGGTGTGCTTCGCGTCGAGCAGGCCCGAGCGCGCGTGCATCGCGGCACGGATGCGCGCGACGAAGAACGCCGGATCGATCACGGCACCGGGGTCGAAGCTCCAGACGCGCGCGCGTATGTTTGACGCGGGACTCCATGCAGCAACCGCGAGCGACGCTCCATCGGCGGAGCACAGCGCGACGGTGTCGCCCGGGCGCGGCGCGTCTTCGACGTCGGCGATCGCGCCCGAGTACACCCACGGATGACGCTGGCGCAGCGACTTGTCGCGGCCCGGCTTGAGCGTGACACGCGCTGGCGGCACGAGTCCGCGGCGAGGGACGTTCAGGACAACGTTACTCCGAAGAGCTTGCCGACGCCGAACGTGACCAGCGCGGCAAGCGCGCCGAGGAGCAGCATGCGCGCGCCGGACGCCACCGCGGCGCGGCCGGTGAAGAGCGAAAGCGTCGCGCCGACGGCGAAGAGCGCGACCGCGGTGAGCGCGGCCGCGACCGGAAAGCTCCATGCACCCGCGCGCATCGCAAAGGGCAGAAGCGGTATCGCGGCTCCCAGCGCGAACGAGAGCAGCGACGAAACGGCTGCCCCCCAAGGCGACCCGAGCTCCTCGGGGTTCAAGCCGAGCTCCTCCCGGGCGAGCGTGTCGAGCGCGTGCTCCGGATCGGCGACGAGCTTCTTCGCCACACGCTGCGCTTCGCCGCCCGAGAGTCCCTTCGCCTTGTAGATCAGCGCGAGCTCCTGCGCTTCGGCGTCGGGATATTCCTTCAGCTCGTCGCGCTCGAGCCCGATCTGATATTCGAACAGCTCCCGTTGCGAGCGCACCGAGACGAATTCGCCGGTCGCCATCGCGAATGCTCCGGCGGTCAGCCCCGCGATGCCCGTGAGCAGCACGACGCGGGCGTCGGCGCTCGCCCCCGCCACGCCGAAGATGAGGCTCGCATTCGAAACCAGCCCGTCGTTGATGCCGAAGACCGCGGCGCGCAGGTTGCCGCCCCCGCCCAGGCCTCGATGCCGGTGCTCGACATTGCCGGCCACCGGCGCGCTGTGACCGCCGGGCTCGCGCCGGCTGTAGATCGCCATGCCGCGCACCTTCATCGCGGCGAGCACGGTGCGCAGCGGCCGCGGCCCGAAAACGCGCACCAGGCGCACGACCAGCCGGGTGCGCAGATCCGGCTCGAAAGGCCGCGGGGCCGGTTTCCCGCTGGCGGTGAGCTGCGCCCGCCAGATCGCGGCCTGCGCTTCGGCCTCGCCGGCCAGGCGCGAGAAGAGATCCGCGCGCGCCGTGCCCGCTTCCGCCTCGGCGCACGCGCGGTAGAGATACGCCGACCGCTGTTCCTCGATCCAGCTTTCGAGCGGATTGCTCATGAGGCGCGGCTCTCGTGACCTGCGGTCGCTCGCTCCACCGCAGCGACGATATCGGAGGTGAGCCGGGGTACCACGGTAACGGCGCGCATGTTCTCGATCACCTGCTCGGGACGGCTCGCACCGGTGATCACCGAGCTCACATGCGGATTGTTGAGGCACCAGGCCAGCGCGAGCTGGCCCGGCGTGCAAGAGAGCTCCTTCGCAATCGGAAGGAGTTTCCGGACGCTTGCGATCTTCTGCGGATCGACGATGCGCTGCGCGAGCCATTCGTAGCCTTTGACCGTCGCCCGCGATCCCGCCGGCACGCCTTCGTTGTACTTGCCCGTGAGGAGCCCCGAAGCGAGCGGGCTCCAGGTGGTAAGACCCAGCCCGATCTCGTCGTAGACACGCGCGTATTCCACTTCCACGCGCTGCCGGTGGAAGAGGTTGTATTCGGGCTGCTCCATCACCGGCTTCGCGAGATGGTGCGCCTCGGCGATCCGCCACGCCGCGAGGATATCGTCCGCGCTCCACTCGGAGGTTCCCCAGTATTGCGCCTTGCCCGCGCGGATCATGTCGTGCATCGCCCAGACGGTCTCTTCGATGGGCGTCTCCGGGTCGGCACGATGGCAGAACACGAGATCGACGTAGTCGAGCTGCAGGCGCTTGAGCGAGCCGTCGATCGCGCCCATGAGATATTTGCGGTTGAGCGTGTTCTTCTCGTTCGGTCCATCGTTCAAGCCCCAGAAGAACTTGGTCGAGACGACGTAGGATTCGCGCCGCCAGCCGAGCTTCCTGAGCGCATTGCCCATGATGCGCTCGGATTCGCCCTTCGCGTACACCTCGGCGTTGTCGAAGAAGTTCACGCCGGCCGCGTACGCCGCCGCCATGCATTCGCGCGCCGGAGCTTCGTCGAGCTGATTGCCGTAGGTCACCCAGGAGCCGAACGACAATTCGCTCACTTTGAGTCCGGATCTGCCGAGGCTTCGATAGTTCATTGGAAGAGCCACAAGTCGTGGCAACAGCGTCAACCGGCGCGCGCAGGCCCCGCAGCTACGTGAAGCGGGGCGAGACGCGAGCGGCGCGCCGGTCGAACGCCTCGCGCCGACATTTCAAAAAGGCAAGGCGCTATGTTACCGCATCGCAGCAGCATTTCCGTCATGAGACGGCGTACAATCCGCGCTTCCGCGCGGGGGGTCAGCCTGCAAGCCGCGCTCCTTGTCCTGGGAGATCCATGCCTCGAAGCCGACGGCCGCTGAGCGTCGAAGACCTCTGGTCGATCAAGCGGATCGGAACGCCGACGCTTTCTCCCGACGGCCGCACCGCGTGCGCGGCAGTCACCGTCTACGACATCGAGAAGAACGAAGGCCGCACCGAGCTGTGGCTGTTTCCGACCGATGGGCGCCGGCCGCGGCGGCTCGCGGCCGGTGAGAAGGACAGTGACCCCGCGTGGTCGCCGGACGGAAAGTGGATCGCTTTCGCCGCCAAGCGAAAGGACGACGAAGAGGCTCAGGTATACCTCATCGCGCCGGACGGCGGCGAAGCGCGCCGGCTCACGTCGGTCTCGACCGGGGCCTTGGGGCTGCGATGGTTCCCCGACAGCCGGCGCATCGCTTTCATCTCATGGGTCTGGCCCGACCTCGCAACCGAGCAGGCGCAGGCGAAACGCCGGAAGGAGCGCAAGGATGCAAAGGTCAAGGCGCATCTTTCCGAACGCAGCGAATACCGCTTCTGGGATCACTGGCTGACCGACGGTCGCGAGCCGCACGTGATGGCAGCCGACGTGGCCAGTGGCCGTCATCGCGACCTGCTCGCGCGAACCGGTCTCGCGTTGCAGCCGTGGGAACCGTCGGCGATGCACTACGATATCTCGCCGGACGGCCGCGAGCTGGCGTTGACGGTCGATCTCGCGGACGAGCCGAAGATGATGAACGAGACCGATATCGCGGTCGTCGCGATCGCCACCCGGCGGCATCGGACGCTCACGGCGCAGAGCGGCCTGAGCGACGCTCACCCGCGGTACTCACCGGACGGCCGGCACATCGTCTGGAATTCCTACAACGTCAAGCGCGCATTCAACGATCAGGGGCGGCTCACGCTGTTCGATCGCCGGCGCGGCGGCACGCGTCGCCTCGCGCTTAAGCTCGACCGCGCCACTGGTCACCATGGCTGGGCGCCGGACGGTTCACAGCTCTACTTGACCGTCGAGGATCGCGGTCGGCACGGTCTGTATCGTCTCGGCCTGCACGACGCGCTCCCCACACTCGTGGCTGCTGGCGGCGTGATCGGCGGCTATGCGCTTTCACGCGACGGCAAGCTCATCGCGTTCGATCGCGCCACGTTCTCGCATCCGCCCGCGCTCTTCGCAATCCAGGCCGACGGGCGAGGAGAGCGGCCGATCGAAAGTCTCAATCGGGCGCTCCTGGCGCGAGCGCGCCTCGGCGCCACGCGGGAGTTCAGCATCAAGGGCTGGCGCGGCGAGCCCGTCCAGGTCTGGGTGACGTATCCGCCGGGCTTCGATCCGAAGAAAAAATGGCCGCTGCTGCATTCCATCCACGGCGGCCCGCACGCCGCGCACATCGACGGCTGGCATTTCCGCTGGAACACCCAGGTCTTTGCCGGCTACGGCTACGTCGTCGTGGGCGTCAACTATCACGGCTCGTCGGGATTCGGCCAGCGCTTCATCGAGACGATCACCGGCGACTACGGCACACGCGAATTCGCGGACGTCGAAGCGGCGACCGACTTCATGCTCCGCCAGCGCTATATCGATCGCGAGCGGCTGGTCGCGACGGGCGGCAGCTACGGCGGCTACATGGTCGCGTACATGAACGGCCACACCGACCGTTACCGCACGTTCGTCTGCCACGCCGGTTGCTACGACTGGGTGAGCATGATGGCGACGGACGGGTATCTTTTCTTCGCGAAGGAGCTGGGCGCGTTCCACTGGGACAATCCGGCGCGGGTGATGAAGCAGTCGCCGCATCATTACGCGCGGCGCTTCAAGACACCGACGCTGGTGATCCACGGCGAGCTCGATTACCGCGTTCCCGCGACGCAGGCGCTGCAGTACTACAACACGCTGCGTGCCCGCGGTATCGCCGCGCGGCTCGTCTACTTTCCCGACGAGAACCACTGGATACTCAAGCCGCAGAACTCACGGCTCTGGTATCGCGAGTTCTTTGCGTGGATCAAGCGTTATGCGCCGGGAGGGCCGGCGCGGGCGTAGCCCGGTGCGCGCGCGGTTCCATCGCGCGAACCCCGGGGAATTCGATCGCTTCCTTTGTGGCCCCGGGATTCGCTCGCGCTCATCCCGGGCCGCGGGTGCCTACGAGTGGCCCATGCGGGCCGCGCGTTGCTCCACCTTCTCCTGGCAGGCGATGCAACGCTCCGCGGTCGGCTGCGCGTTCAAGCGCGGCCAGCCGATCTGCTCGCCGCAGTCGACGCACGTGCCGTAGCTGCCGTCGTCGGCGCGGACGAGCGCCGCTTCGACATCGGAGAGCTCGGCCACGTCGCGCGTGACGGTGGCGATGTCGAGGTCGGCGAGTATATCCGCCAGCACCCACGCCTCGGTCTCGGCGAGCTGGTTCATGAAGCCGGTGACGCGCTGGTCGTCGCTCTTCTCGAGCTCGCGCTGGATTTCGGCGCGCAGCACCGTGCGCCGGTTGGAGAGGCGTTCCCTGAGCTCGTTTCGCTCGCGATCGGAAGGAGGCTTCATGCGCTAACGTACCCGCTTGGCGGGAAACTCCTCGTCGATGTTGTCGCGAAAGAAGCTCCACGGGGACGAAGCGCCGGCGAACCGCTGCCACATATCGAGCGTGACGCCCGAATATTCGAAGGTGCCGCTGGTCAGCTCGACCCGCAGCACGCGGTTGCGCTCCTCGTAACCCGCCGCTCGCAGGTTGCCGCCCGAGAGCCTCTTCATCTCCATGCGCGATTCCGGTCCGGAAGGAAATACAGCGCGACTCACCCGGCGGTCAAGAACCGGCCCCCGAGCGCTTCCTGGTCCGCTTCGGCTTGTGCCGGCGCTTCTTGCCGTAGCTGTGGTTGAAGATCTTGCCCCGGCGGCTGCGGACGTCGCCCTTGCCCATGAACGCTCCGTCGACTGGATCGGAAATGCTACGATTATAGCGCCGCGTTCCGACCCGGAACCGTGTTCCGCCACCGTCGCCGGAGCCCCCTTGCGCATCACCCGCTGGCTCGCCGTCGCATTGCTGTCGCTCGCCTTCGCGGCCGACGCGGCTGATTCGGGCAAGATCCTGCGCGCTGCCTTCACCATCGCCGAGACGAGCTTCGATCCGATCCTCGGGTGGGATGCGGCGTCCGAGTCGGTCATCGAGGAAATCTCGGAAACGATGCTCGAGTACGAGTACCTGGCGCGACCGGTGAAGCTCACGCCGCTCACGCTCGAGCGCCTGCCGGAGGTCTCCGATCAGGGCGCGACCTATCTCTGCCGCGTGCGCAAGGGCATTTTCTTCGCCCCCGACCCCGCTTTCAAGGGCAAGCCGCGCGAGCTCACCGCGGCCGACTACGCGTATTCGCTGAAGCGCCTGCTCGACCCCGCGCTGCGCTCGCCCTGGACGTGGATCCTGGAAGGCAAGCTCGTCGGCGGCGACGAGCTGCAGGGCGCCGCGAAGAAGCGCGGCAAGCTCGACTACGATGCGCCGCTCGCCGGGCTGCAGGTCGTCGACAGATACACCTTGCGCATCCGGCTGACGCGGCCCGACTACACGTTCGCGTATCTGCTCGCCATGCCCGCCACCGCCGCCGTTGCGCGCGAAGCGGTGGAGGCCTACGGCAACGACTTCGGCGCGCATCCGGTGGGTACCGGACCGTATCTGCTCAAGGAGTACAAGCGCAGCAACCGGATCGTGCTCGAGGCGAATCCGGGTTTCCGCAAGGTGATCTTCGACGAATCGGTTCCATCGAACCGCGATGACGCGGCGATCGCCCGGGAGCTCCGCGGCAAGCAGATCCCGGCCATCGGCCGCATCGAGATCTCGGTGATCGAAGAGGAGCAGCCCCGCTGGCTCGCCTTCCTGAGAGGGGAGCTCGACTACCTCCAGCCGTTCCCGATCAATTTCGTCGACGAGCTGCTCGCGAACGGGAAGCTCCGCCCGGAGCTGGCGGCGAAAGGGATCCGGCACTTGCTGCTGCTGCGGCCGAACACCTGGTGGGCTTACTTCAACATGGAGGATCCGGTGGTCGGCGGCTACACGCCGGACAAGATCGCGCTGCGGCGCGCAATCGGGATGGGATTCAACAACGCCGAGTTCATCAAGGTCCTGTTCCACGACCGCGCCGTTCCGGCGCAGGGGCCGATCCCGCCGGACATCGCCGGCTTCGATCCGGGTCACAAGACGCAGGCGCAGGTCTACGATCCGGCGGCGGCGCGCGCGCTGCTGGATCGCTTCGGCTACAAGGACCGCGACGGCGACGGCTACCGCGAGCTGCCTGACGGCAAGCCGCTCGCCATCGAATATTGGTCGAGGCCGACCTCGGTGGAGCGTCAGATCGACGAGCTATGGAAGAAGAACATGGACGCGATCGGCATCCGGATGGTGTTCAAGAAGGACCAGACACCCGAGCTGCGCAAGATGGCGCGCGCCGGGAAGATCCAGATGCGCCGGGACGGCTGGAATGCCGACTATCCCGATGCCGACAATTTCATGCAGCTCCTGTACGGCCCCAACATCGGCCAGGCCAACGACTCGCGCTTCAACCTGCCGGAGTTCAATCAGCTCTACGAGCAGTCGCGCAAGCTTCCCGATTCACCGGAGCGCACGAAGCTCTTCGATCGGATGACGGACCTGGTCGTCGCCTACGCGCCGTGGAAGCTCACGCATCACCTCCTGGAGGACCACGTCGTGCAGCCGTGGGTCGTCGATTACAAGCCGCATCCCATTCGCGTCGACATCTGGAAATACCTCGACATCGACACGGCCAAGCGGCCGCACTGACGTCGCGCGCCTCTCGGCTACTGCTTGGGCGGCGAATACGGCGTGCACTGGGTGAGCGTGACCTGAGTGCCCGCCGCTGCATCCGAGAGCACCAGCTCGATACCCTTGCCCCGCAGCTCCAGGTTGCCGTTGGAGAATCGGACGCCCGACCCGCCGGGAATCTGGTACAGGTCGATGCGATCGCCGGACGGCATGAGCATCCGGGCCATGCCCATGTCGAATTTGATCACCAGCCGCTCGCCGTCGAGCAGGCACACGTAGGTATTCTTCGCCGCTTCCTGCTCCTCCTTTTTCTGCTGGTCGGCGCAGCCGGCGAGCGCTGCGGCGATGACGAGGACCTGAGCCAGGCGCATCGGCATTCTCCCGAACGCGTTGCGATCCACGGCGGGAGAACGGCATCGTCTTCGGCGCGACGCAGGAGGCTTCACGGCGCCTGGACCTCTTCGCACAAGCGCCTCGGCTGGTCCTTGCCGCCGGCCTGCGGCCTGAGCAGGAAGGCGCAGCGATCGTACCCTTCGGCGGCGAGCGTGGCATCGATCGCGCGCAACGCCTTGCCGTCGAGTACCGGCTCGCGCGCGATCACGCGTCCGTAGCGCAGCGTCGGGTCGCCGATCACCAACCAGCGCTCGCCCGGACCCGCCGCGATCACGGTCTGGTTGCGTCCGAAGGGGTACCACCAGATGCCCAGCGCGCGCACGAACGTCACCTTGAGGACCGACGGAACATCGGGATCGAGCGCGCGGCCCCGGCCCTCGCTCTCGAGCAGGCCTCCGTCGGGGCGCCGGCAATGATTGCGGATGACCAGCGCGCCGCCGTCCTCCGGCACATAGTCGACCTGCACGTCGCGCTGACACTGATTCCGGAACGCGCCAGGCATCGCGGCGATTTCGTACCAGTGGCCCTGATAACGCGTGACGTTGAACTCGGCGAGCGGCGTGAGGCACAGGGCGGGTACGGCAAGGGCGGCTAGGACGAGCGCAGCGACCTGCGCGCGCCGCAACCTGCTGGTGTGAAGGTCTGACCGCACCACGCCCTCCGGGATCGCACCTAGAGCGTGCGATTCAGGCATGTAGCATACCGCGATCGGCTTCGAGCGTCTTGCCCTGGGGAGCGCAGGGCGTCGGCACGACTGATCCGCCTCGTTTGGCCCCGGGGTTCGCTTCGCTCACGACCGGGCTCCGGTTCTACGGGCCTAGCAATCGACCACGTTGACCGCGAGTCCACCGAGCGAGGTCTCCTTGTACTTCGCCATCATGTCTCGACCGGTGTCGTACATGGTCTTGATCACCGCGTCGAGCGCGACGCGATGGGTGCCGTCCCCGCGCAGCGCGAGCGAAGCCGCGTTGATCGCCTTGACCGCGCCCATCGCGTTGCGCTCGATACAGGGTATCTGCACCAGCCCGCCGACCGGATCGCAGCTCATGCCGAGGTGGTGCTCGATGCCGATCTCTGCGGCGTTCTCGATCTGCGCGTTGCTGCCGCCGAGCACCGCGGCCAGCCCCGCCGCGGCCATCGAGCAGGCGACGCCGACCTCGCCCTGACACCCGACCTCGGCGCCGGAGAGCGAAGCGTTGCGCTTGCACAGGCCGCCGACCGCCGCCGCGGTCAGGAGGAACGCGACCACGTCGTCGTCGTTGCTGTCGAGGTAGAACTCACGGTAATAGCGGATCACCGCCGGGATGATGCCTGCGGCACCGTTGGTCGGCGCCGTGACGACGCGGCCGCCGATGGCGTTCTCCTCGTTGACGGCAATCGCGTAGACGCTCGCCCAATCCATCGCTTCGGTCGGATTTTTCTCCCGACGGCCGCGCCGGGCGCGCAGCGATTCCGCGAGTCCCTTGGCGCGGCGCCGCACGTTGAGGCCGCCAGGGAGCACGCCGTCGTTGCGCATTCCGCGCTCGATGCTGTCGCTCATCACCTTCCAGCGCTCGAGCAGTCCGGAGCGCACCTGGTCCGGGCTGCGCAGCGCGAGCTCGTTGACGCGCATCATCTCGGGGATGCGCTTTTTGGCCTTATCGCCGTGCGCGAGAAGCTCCGCGGCGCTGGAGAAGGAGAAAGGCACGTGCAGCGCCTTGGGCGGATCGCCGACGTGCAGCGCTTCCGTTTCGTCGACCACGAAGCCGCCGCCGACCGAGAAATAGGTCCGGCGCAGGAGGACCGCACCCGCCGCATCGTACGCGGTGAAGCGCATGCCGTTGCTGTGAAAGGCGAGCGTCTTGTCGATGCGGAACCGCACGTCGTCGTGCTCGCGAAAAGAGATCTCCCGTCGACCATCGAGCCGCAGCGACTGCTGCTCGCGGATGCGCCGCACCTTCGGTTCCACCTCGTCCGGATCGATCCGATCGGGCGCTTCGCCGGAAAGGCCTAGCAGCACGGCCCGGTCGGTGCCGTGACCGCGCCCGGTCAGAGCGAGCGATCCGTACAGATCGACGCCCACGCGTCCGACCGCTTCCAACTTGCCATCGGCGAGGATCTGATGCACGAAGCGAAGCGCTGCGCGCATCGGCCCTACGGTGTGCGAGCTCGAGGGGCCGAGGCCGATCTTGAACAGGTCGAAGGCGCTGACGAACATGGAATTGCCGGTGGTAGACTTGGCGTGCGGATGATACTCCGGGAACCTCGATGAGACAGTGTTTTGGGCGAGCCGTTGCGGGGCTTTTTGCGGCTGCAGTTGCAACGGCTGCGATCGCGGTGACACCCGACCAACGCCCGTCGGCCGACGCGGGCTGGCAGGCGTACCGGCGCGGCGACTACGTCGAAGCGTTCGCCGACTACGAGGCGGGGGCACAGAGGGGCGACCGTCTCGCTCAGTTCAATGTGGCGATGATGCTCATGCGCGGCGAGGGCAGGCCGGTCGATCTCGCCGGCGGTGTCGCGTGGCTCAGCCGATCTGCCGGCGCGGGCATGGCGGAGGCGCAATACCACATGGGACTGCTCGCGGAAAGCGGCATCGGCATGCCACGCTCGCTGACCGAAGCCACCGCGTGGTGGCAGAAGGCCGCGGAGCAGGGTCACACGCAGGCGCAGGTCGAGCTCGCGACCCAGTATTTTCTCGGGCGCGGCGCGCCTAAAGACTGGAAGCTCGCAGCGAAGTGGTACGAAGCGGCCGCGGAGGGCGGCGACGTCGGCGCGCAATACATCATCGGCAGCTTCTACGAGCATGGCGACGGGGTGACGCAGAATCTGAAGCGTGCGCTCGATTGGTACGTGCTTGCCGCGCGTCAGGGCGACGTCGGCGCCGCGGCGCAGGCGAAGGACGTGGCTCGGCGGCTCGCGGAATCCGCCGGCGCCGCGCACTGAGACCATTCGGCCCGCGCCAGACGCCGCGGCACGCTGCAGAAGAACCTCAGCTCATCCAAACGTCTTCGAGGGTTCGGTCGCCGTCGGTGCAGCCGTCTCGCCAGCCCTGCGCATGACCTCGCGGCGAACCAGTGCGACATGCTCACGCAGCGTATAGGCTTCGCTGGCGAATTTGGCGGGGATCCTGAGCTCTTCGACCGCGTGCTCGATCCGATCCAGATCGTGCAGCCATTTTTCGCGCGGTAGCGCGCCGCTGCGGGTGTTGACGTCGCGCTCCAGCAGCGCAAGCTCCCCGTACCAGCGGTAGATGCGCGAGCGCACGCGCCACCGCAGGAGCTGCGGCGTGAGATTCAGCACAGGAACGAGAATGACCAGCAAAGGCACCAGGACGATGATCGCACGCTCGACGAGCGCCGCGAGCCAGAACGGCAGATAGCGGTAGAGGAAGTTCGATCCGAAGCGCTTGTGCTGGTCCGCGTAGGGGGAGACTGGAATATCCAGCGGCTCCGTCGCAGGGAACTCGCCCGCCGCCTCGAAGTATCCCTGCTGACCATGAATGACACGCGCGGCGTCGACGAGCAGGTTGACGAGCGCGGGATGGAAGTCGTCGCGCGCAGCCAGCATCGCCTTGGTCCCGATCATCGCGACGTTGTGATCCGGCAGGTTGAGCGCGAGATCGATCGTCCCCTGGGGCAGGCTGAGCCGCGTAAGATAGGGGAACCGGCGCGGATAGACGTCCACGTCCGAGAGGCTCATCAGCTTGATCGCGGGATCGCGCATCGCCTGCTGAATGATCGGCGTTTGCGCACCGCCGACGAAGATCGCGGCGTCGACCGTCCCGGTCTCGAGGGCTTCGAGCGCTTCGCGGCCGCCGATCCCGACGATCGCGGTGTTCGCGCTTCCCGCGCCGCCGTCCAGCGTCAAGCCGTTGGCCGCGAGCACCTGGTTGGCGAGCGCGCGCGTACCGCTACCCGGCACGCCGACAGCGATCCGCTTGCCCCTGAGCTGCGTGACCTGCGACAAGCTCGCCGATCCAGCGTAGAAGATCCACACCGGCTCGTAATACAGGCTTGCCAGCATGACCAGATTTTCCACGGGCGTGGACGCCGCGACGCCACCCTGGAGGAACGCAACGTCGACTCCGGATTTCGGGTCGAGCAGCAGTCCCAGGTTCTCGGCCGCGCCGCTGGTCATCCGCTCCTCGATCCTTACGCCCTCGCGGGCGAGCAGCGACTTGTAGCGCTTCGCGTACTGGTGATAGACGCCGAAGTCGGGACCCGAGGCCAGAACGATGCGGCGCGGCGGCACGGTCTTCGCCAGCACCACGTAGAGGTAAGTGCCGGCGATGCAGAGCGCGACGATCAGCAGCGCCGCCTGGATGCGCTCGCGCCGCGTAAGCAGCCTCAGATGGTCGAATGCCATGGCTCGCGTTAAGTGAACGTCGCCGCGCCTTCGTTCGGGTTCTGGGTTCTCGTATCCACCGTGACCCATTGTAGCGGAGCGCCATCTATCGTAGCCGACCGCGACCTGTCGGTGCGCCCGGGGGAGAACCCTTGCAATGCGTCCCGGGAGTGATAGGCTACGTCGATCGTCGGCGCGGCTCGGGGTGCGGCGACGTCATTCACCGCAACATGGAGTGCCCGCCATGTCGAGCGACGTCTGGCTCTCCCCCGGGACAATCACCACCTGGTCGCGTCCGCGTCTGCGCCGAAGCCTCATCTGGTTCACCGGCGTTCTCGTCGCCTTTGCCGTACTCGGCTTCTTCGTTCTCCCCGTTCTCGTAAGGCCCGCGCTCGAGCGCAACCTGTCCGCGGCGCTCGATCGCAAGGTGAGCATCGCGAGGCTCCAGATCAACCCGTTCGCGGTTTCCGCGACGCTCTCCGACGTCTCCGTGAGCGATCGCGGCGAGGGGCCGCCGATGCTCACGGTCGCGGAGGTCTATCTCAACGGCGAGATCGCGTCGCTCTTCCGCTGGGCCCCCGTCGTCAGCGCGCTCAAGATAACGCAGCCTGCACTGCATCTCGTACGTAACGCCGACAAGACCTACAACTTCTCCGATCTGCTGGATCGGGCACTGACCGGACCCACGGGTCCGCCGCCGCGCTTCTCGGTGAGCAACATCGAGCTCGTCGACGGTCAGATCGATTTCGACGACCGTCCGGAGCACGCGCAGCACAGGATCACGCAGATCAAGCTCGGCATCCCGTTTCTTTCGAGCCTGCCGAGCCAGACCGAAACAACCGTCGCGCCTGCGTTTGCCGCGCAGGTGAATGGACGGCCCGTCGCCATCGTCGGGGAGACGAGGCCATTCAAGGACACCCACGAGACAGTGCTGCATTTCGATCTGGGCGATCTGCCGCTTCCGGCCTACATGGAATACGTTCCGGTGCCCCTGCCCATCAAGGTGGAATCGGGCGTGATCGGCGGCAAGGCCAACATGAGCTTCATCGGCCGCGGCAAGGACCCGCCGCAACTGACCTTCGACGGGACGTTCAAGCTTGCGGATTTCGCCGTGAACGAGCGCTCGGGTGCCAAGCTGCTGAAGATTCCGTCGCTCGATGTCGCAGTCGATCGATTCGACGTCTTCGGGAACAGCGCGGAGCTCCGATCGATCGCCGCGGACGGAGTCGAGCTCGAGCTTCGACGCGATGCTCGCGGCGAGCTCAATCTCGCGCCGCTGTTTACCGCGAATTCGCCGGCGAAGAAGGGCGAGGCGCCGTTCAGCTTCCACGCAGGCAGCATAAAGCTCGAGCACGGCACGATGCACGTCGCCGACGCGAGTGTCGCGCCGGCGTTCGCCTCGACCCTGAGCGACGTGTCGGTCGCGATCACGAATCTCGCCTCGACCGGCGACAAGCAAGCCGACGTCGCGTTCTCGTTCGCGAGCGACACCGGAGCACGAGTATCCGAACGCGGGACACTCGCGCTCACGCCCGTTCGCGCGAACGGCCGGCTGGAGATGAGCGGCCTGCACCTCGCCAAGCTCTTCCCTTACTACGCGAGCGCACTCAACCTCGCGGTGGACGACGGTACGCTCGACGGATCGACCGAGCTGCGCTACGACGGCGCCTCCGGAGCGCTGACCTTGAGCGCGCTGGACGCCACCGCCAAGGATCTGAAGATGCGCCTGCCGGACGAGAAGGAGCCGCTCTGGCGCGTGCCGATGCTCGCCGTCCATGGCGGCTCGGTCGACGTCGCCAAGCATGCGATCGTCTTCGAATCCGTGGAAGGACGCGGAGCCACGGCGACGATCCGTCGCGACGCCAAGGGCGCGTTCAACTTCGAGCGGCTTGTTCGCACTCCGGCAGTCGGCACGACTCAGACGCCGGCCGGCGCGGCTCAGACACCCAGCGGCTCGGGCTGGCAGGTCGAAGCGCGCAAGGCGACGCTGGACGATTTCGCAGCGACCTATAACGACGAGACCGTGTCGCCGCCGGCGAAGATCGTACTCACCAAGGTCTCCGGCAGCGGCGAGAATCTCTCAAACATTCCGAAGGCGAAGGGCAAGGCGACGCTGCAGGCGACGGTCAACAGGCGCGGGACCCTCTCGTTGTCGGGGCCGATAGCTACCGCGCCGTTCGCCTCGACGCTCAACGTCGCCGCCAAGAACATCGATCTCGTCCCGTTCCAGCCGTATATCTCCCAGTCCGCCCGCGTCGTCCTTACCGGGGGCAGCGCGTCCTTCAAGGGTGCGCTGGACGTGGCCACCGGCGCCCCGACACGCGGCGGCTTCAGGGGCGAAGTCGTGATCGCGGACCTCGTGGCGCTGGACGAAGCGAACGAATCGGATCTCCTCAAGTGGAAGACGCTCGCGCTCACGAACGTGGACGCGCAGATCGAACCGCTTGCGGTCAAGGTCGGCGAGATCGCGCTCGACAGCCTCTTCGCCCGCCTGCTCCTCAACGAGAACGGCGAGTTCAATCTGCAGCAGCTCGGACGCGATCGACCGCCTGCGGCCGAGCCGCCGAAGCCGACGGCCGAGGCGAAGACGGTCGAAGTGCAGGCACCGCCCACCACCGCGACGACCTGGCTCAAGCTCGGCAAGACCACGCTCACCAACGGAGACATCGACTTCACCGATCACTTCATCCGGCCGAACTATTCCGCCAACCTGACCGGTCTCACCGGAAGCCTTTCGACGCTCGCCTTCGATCAGCCGGCCGAGATCGAGCTGCGCGGCAACGTGCAGGGCAGCGCGCAGGTGGAGATTACCGGCCGCATCAATCCCCTGGGCGAGAACCTGTTTCTCGACGTGAAGGCCAGCGCCACCGACATCGAGCTGCCTCCGCTGTCGCCGTATTCCGGAAAGTACGTCGGCTACGGGATCGAAAAGGGCAAGCTCTCGATGAAGGTCGCCTACTTCGTCGAGGACCGCAGGCTCAAGGCCGAGAACAGCATCATCCTCGATCAGCTCACCTTCGGACAGAAGATCGAGAGTCCGGACGCGATCAAGGCACCGGTGCTGCTCGCGGTGTCGCTGCTCAAGGACCGCAACGGCGTCATCCGCTTCGACCTTCCGATCGGCGGATCGCTGGACGATCCCAAGTTCTCGGTGGCGGGATTGGTGTTCCGCGCCATCGTGAACCTGATCGTCAAGATCGTCACTGCGCCTTTCGCCGTGCTGGGCTCGCTTGCGGGCCACGGCGAGTCACTGGCATACATCGAGTTCCCGGCGGGCTCCGCTGCGCTCGACAAGGCCAGCGACGAGAAGATCAAGGCATTGGCGAAGGCCATGGTCGACCGCCCGGCCGTGAAGCTCGACGTGGCGGGGCGCGTCGATCCGGAGCAGGACCGCGAAGCGCTGAGACGCGCCGCTGTCGAGCGCCAGATCAAGGCGCAGAAGTTCAACGACCTCGTGAAGAGCGGCGAGCCGCCGGCATCGGTGGACGCCGTCGAAGTATCCGCCGCCGAATACGAACCGCTGCTGAAGCGTGCCTACAGGGCGGCGGATTTCGCCAAGCCGAAGAACGCCATCGGCTTTCCGAAGGACCTGCCGCGTGACGAGATGGAAGCGCTCCTCCTCGCCAACGCCAAGGTGACCGACGACGACCTTCGATCGCTCGCGGATCGACGGGCGCAAGTCGTTCGCGCGAATCTGACCGACAGCGAGCACGTTCCCGGAGAGCGGGTGTTTGTGGTTGCGCCGCATCTGGATGCACAGGGATTGAAGGACGAAGGCAAGCCCACGCGCGTGGACTTCGCCTTGCACTGACCAAGCGGAGACAGCCATGATGCACTGGATCTGGACCATCCTTATCGGGTTCGTGGCAGGTCTCATCGCGAAAGCAATAACGCCGGGCGCGGGGCCGTCGGGGTTCTGGCTCACCGCGATCCTGGGCATCGCCGGCGCGATCGCGGCCACGTTCATCGGCCAGCTTGTCGGTCTATACCCGGAAGGTCATCCTGCAGGATTCATCGCGTCGGTCCTCGGCGCGGTCGTGCTGCTGGTGATCTACCACCTGATTGCCAGGAACAAACAGTAGCGTTACGACAAGGAGACAGTCATGGGACTCTTGGATACTTTGACGCAAGCCCTCGGCAACAAGGATGGCGGCCTGCAGTTCAACGACATCGCGCAGAGCGCGCCCGGCGATGCGCTGGCGAAGGGCCTTTCGGCGGCCTTCGCGTCCGACCGGACGCCGGCCATCGGCAACATGGTGTCGCAGCTCTTCGGGCAGTCGAGCGGCGAGCAGCAGGCAGGCATGCTCAATCAGCTCATCGGCACGCTCGGGCCGGGCGTGATGGCAGGGCTCGCAGGCGGGGTCCTTGGAAACGTCATGAGGCCGGGGCAGACGCAGATCACGCCCGATCAGGCCGCTCAGCTGAGCCCGCAGCAGGTGCAGGATGTCGTCAACCACGCGAGCGAAGTGCATCCCGGCGTCGCCGATCAGCTCGGCCAGTTCTACGCGCAGCATCGGGGTCTGATCAACACGCTTGGCGGGATCGCGGCAACCGTGGCGATGATGAAGATGAAGGATCATCTGTCCGGACGGTGATTCGGAGCGGCGACAGCCGAGGATGCGAGGACCGCGATCGAGAGGGAGAAACCTGAAGGAGGGTTGCGTATGGCTCCGAAGCTACTGAGTGAATTTCTCGGAACGTTCTGGCTGGTATTGGGCGGGTGCGGCAGCGCCGTGTTGGCGGCTGGTTTTCCCAATCTTGGGATCGGCTTCACGGGCGTGGCGCTGGCATTCGGTCTGACCGTTCTTACGGGGGCGTATGCCTTCGGGCCGATCTCGGGCGGTCACTTCAATCCCGCGGTCACGTTCGGATTGTGGGCGGGAGGACGCTTCCCCAGTCGGGACATTCCGGGCTACGTCATCGCTCAGGTCGTGGGCGCCATTGCCGGGGCCGGCGTGCTGTATCTGATCGCGAGCGGCGAGCCCGGGTTCGAAATCTCCGCCGGCTTTGCGTCGAACGGATACGCCCGGCATTCTCCAGGCGGCTATTCTTTGACCGCCGCACTGGTCACCGAAATCGTCATGACCTTCATGTTCCTGATCGTGATTCTCGGTACGACGCATCGGCGTGCGCCCGTCGGGTTCGCAGGAATCGCGATCGGCCTGGCGCTGACGCTCATCCACCTCATCAGCATTCCGGTGACCAACACGTCGGTGAATCCCGCCCGCAGCACCGGCCCTGCGATCTTCGTGGGCGGCTGGGCGCTGGCGCAGCTGTGGGTTTTCTGGCTGGCGCCGATCTTGGGTGCGGTCGCGGCCGGCTGGCTGTATCGAGGCGTGCTGGAAGTTGGAGAAGAGCCGGACATTGCAGGTCGCCGATGATCGAGTCTACCGGTGCGCAGGTTTCGCGACACGCGCCCAAGTGACCGAGGCGCGTCCGGCGGATGCAGGGCAGCAGTCACCAACCGGGCAGGTACCATGAACCTGTTGCCATTGATCATCGAACTGGTTAGCGGCGCGGTCGGCGGGAACATCGCGGGCGGGCTCCTCAAGAACTTGAGCCTCGGACCCATCGGGAACTCGATCGCCGGCATTGTCGGCGGCGGTGTCGGCGGCCAGTTGCTCGGTATGGTTGTCCCAGCGCTTCAGAACGCCGCGGCCGGGGGCGGATTCGACATCGGCTCGCTCGTCGGACAGGTCGTCGGCGGCGGCGTCGGCGGCGCGATCGTCATGATCATCGTCGGTCCCGTCAAGCAAGCGATGGGCGGATCGAAACAGGCTTGGGCAGGCTTGGGTGTCGGCGCTGAAAGCGGTCCTGGCGCTTCGAGAGACGGGCACCCGAGAGCGCCGGACCGCGATCGACGCGCATGACGTGTGCTGCGCACGCGATAATTCCGTTGTTCTTCGAACCGTGAGGTGATTTATGGGCATGCTCAGTTTCATCAAGGAAGCGGGAGAGAAGCTATTCGGCAAAGGGCCGGCGCAGGCCGCGATGACGGCGGCGCAGTCGGATCCGTCGTCGGCGGACAAGGCGAAGGCCGCCAACGATGCGGCCGCCGACGCGATTCTCGCCTACATCGAATCGCAGGGACTGAAGGCCACCGGTCTGACGGTGACCTTCGACGGGTCGACGGCCACCGTGTACGGTGTGGCCGACACCCAGGCCACCAAGGAAAAGATCGTGCTCTGTTGCGGCAATGTCCAGGGCGTCGCCGCAGTGAACGACCAGATGACCGTCGATCAGAGCGAGCCCGAAGCGCAGTACTACACCGTGGTCAAAGGCGACAACCTGTCGAAGATCTCCAAGCAGTACTACGGCGATCCGAACAAGTACGCGAAGATCTTCGAGGCCAACAAGCCGATGCTGAAGAGTCCCGACCTCATCTATCCCGGGCAGGTGCTGCGCATACCGCCCGTGTGAAACGCGGCAATGGCTGCCACCTCGTCATGAACGTCAGAGCCCTCGTGCAAAATCTCGGTTGCAGCAGGCAAGGAGTGAATGAGATGAGCGAGCGGAACCATGCGCGTGGGCCGGTAGCATCCGTGGCGTCGATAGGTCGGTCGGTGCCGCGGGATTGCTTGCGTTGGTTCTTGGGGCGGCGAATGCCGCTGCGGCGCAGTCGTCGTCCATGAGGAACGAGATCAAGGGCACCAGGGAGCTGCAGGTCGGCACGCGCCAGTGGAAGGGCGATTTCGACCAGATGAAGAAGCGCCGCATCATCCGGGCGCTGGTGCCTTACTCCAAGACCTTCTACTACGTCGAGAAGGGACGGCAGCGCGGCATCTCGTACGACGTCTTTCAGGCCTTCGAAAACGACCTCAACAAGGGGCGCAAGTCGAAGGCAATCAAGGTGCATGTCATCTATCTGCCCGTCGGGCGCGACGAGATCATTTCGCGGCTCGTCGGCATCCGCAAGAATACGAGCTACTACGAGCACCTGCAGGAGCTGAACCGACGGCTTGCGGCCGCCGGCAAGCCTCCCGTAAAGATTCGCGAGGCGCCGGAGGAGCTCGAAGCCGAGGACATCCTCGAGATGGTCAACTCCGGTCTCATCGGCGCGACCGTGGTCCAACAACGTCGAGCTGGTTGCCGCCGACAAGATCGGCTCGGAAACGGTGAACTATGTCAGCAACATCTACAAGTACTACACCGCCTACAAGCTTCTCGTCGCGCAGGACGAGGAACGGCGCAAGGCTCGCGAGGGAGTGAGCAAGGGACGCTGATGGGCGTAGAGTCGGATCTCGACCTGCTCGTTTCACGATTCCATTCGCCGCGGCTTCGCGGCCAACACCAAGGAGAAGAACATGATCAAGCGACTCGTTCCCTTTTTCTCGCTTCTGCTTCTGGCCCTGCCGTTCTCGCAAGCCTGGGCTGCCGACTCATGTGCGGATACGGCCAACCTCTTCAGGAAGGCCGGGCAGAGCGCCAACTTCTTCAAGACGTCGTATGGCTACGCGGTGTTTCCGACGATAGGCAAGGGCGGCATCGGCGTCGGTGGCGCCTACGGCAAGGGATGCGTCTTCGCCAAGGGGAAACAGACTGGCGACACGTCGATGACGCAATTGTCGATCGGCTTCCAGCTCGGCGGGCAGGGCTACAGCGAGATCATCTTCTTCCAGGACGAGCGCGCCTACAAGGAATTCACCGGGGGCAACTTCGAATTCGGGGCGGATGCCACGGCCGTGGCGATCACGCTCGCGGCAGGCGCATCGGCGAAGTCGACGGGAGCGTCCGCCGGCGCCAGCGCCACGAAGCACGAAGCGGCTACCGCGGGCCAGTACTACAAGGGTATGGCGACTTTCTACATCATCAAGGGCGGGCTGATGTATGAAGCGGCCATCGCCGGCCAGAAGTTCAACTACAAGCCGCATTGACGTTGGGCGAGGGAGGGGCGTAGGCGTCGCGCCTCCCTCGGTTGTCGACGGCGTCGCTCGGCGTGGAGACTCACGCGGAGTGCTAGGCCGCGAGGCGATCGTGGCTTCTGATTCAGGATTCTGGAGAGTCGGCGCCCGCTGGGCGATCGTGGCCGCTGCGCTGTGCTTGTGCAATTGCGCCCACGCCGAAACCGAGGCTTATCTGGTACGCGGCTGGTTCAACGTCTTTTCGACTGGGATGGACACCATGGCCGAGGAGCTCCGTGCCAGGGGCATCAGGGCCGAGGCGATCGGGCATCTGTCGTCGAAGTCGACGGTCGCGAAAATCGTCAGCGAGCGCGCGGCGGGCCAATCCGCCCGTCTTGTGCTCGTCGGCCACTCCCAGGGCGCGAACAATGCCATCGAGATGGCTCGCGAGCTCAAGGCACACGGTATCCAGGTCGACCTGCTCGTAACTCTCGTGCCGTTCCTGCAGGATCCGGTCCCGTCGAACGTCGTGCGAGCGCTCAACTACTATCAGGCCCCTGGGTGGGGGACGCCGCTCACGGCCGATCCGGATTTCAAAGGTGAGCTATCCAACATCGACGTCGGAAGCCAGTGGACGACCTTTCACATCACGATCGACAAAAGCCCCGAAGTCCAGGCCGCCATCGTGCGCGAAATCGTCGCGCTTCCGCAGTAGGGTGGATAGGGTCGCTGTCTCGAGCCGAAGCGAATCCGGCGATGCCGGTCAGCGCGACGCGGGCGGCGCGAAGCGGATGCGCTCCGGATACGACAGCACCTCGGGCAGCGCGCCTTCGCCGATGGTCGCCTGGAGGGACTGCCACCATGCCGCGTCGAGCAGGTCGGCGTGATAGGCCAGGAACGAAGCTCGCACGCCGGGATCGGTGAGCAGGAAGGTGGCGAATTCCTCCGGGAACACGTCGCGCGGACCGACCGGATACCACACATCGCCTGACATGTCGTCAACGCCCGGCGGCGCCGGCGGAATGCGGCGGAAGCGGCAGTCGGTGACGTACTCGATCTCGTCGTAGTCGTAGAAGACCACCCGCCCGAAGCGGGTGACCCCGAAGTTCTTGAACAAGAGATCGCCGGGGAAGACGTTCACGGTGGCGATCTGTCGCAGCGCGTCGCCGTAGTCACGGATCGCGCGATCGCGCTGCTCCGGCGTGGCCTTTGCGAGAAAGAGGTTGAGCGGCGTCATACGCCTCTCGATGTAGAGGTGCTTGACGATGACCGCCTCGCCATCGTCCTCGACGAGCGACGGAGCGGCCATCTTCAGCTCGGCGACGAGCGCCGGCGCGAACCGCGCCTTCGGAAATGCGACGTCGGAATATTCCAGCGTGTCGGCCATTCTCCCCACGCGATCGTGGTGCTTCACCAGGAAATACTTTTCCTTGACCTTTTCGGGCGTGGTGTCCTTCGACGGTGCGATGTCGTCGCGGATCACCTTGAACACGTAGGGAAACGAAGGCAACGTGAAGACGGCCATCACCAGGCCCTTGATGCCGGGCGCCGGGATGAACTGGTCGGTCGAATGCTTGAGATGATGCAGGAAGTCGCGGAAGAATAGCGTCTTCCCCTGTTTCTGCAGGCCGACCATCGTGTACAGCTCGGCTTCGGTGCGCACCGGGACCATCGCCTGCAGGAATTTGACGTAGGCCGACGGCACTTCCATGTCGACCAGGAAGTACGCGCGGTTGGCCGAGAACAGGAGGGCGATGTCGTCGGGATCGACGAGCAGCGCGTCGAAGTGCAAGCGTCCCTCGGCGTCGTGCTTGATCGGCACGACGAACGGGTAGACGTGAAAGCCGTTGATGATCTTGCCGACGATGTAGGCGGTGCGGTTGCGGAAGAAAAGCGACGAAAGCACCTGGACCTGATGGTTCGCCTCGAGGCGCAAGGGTCGCGGGAAACGCCGGCGGAACGCTGACAGAACGTTGCGGATGTCGCGCCGGAAATCGGCGAACCGGGTGTCGAGCCGGAAGTCCAGCACGATGTCCATCACCGCGTGGCGCAGTCCGTGCTGGCGCGGATAGTACGAGCGGTACGAGGGCGGATCGGCGTCGATATGCTCCGTCGACGCCGCGGGCCGGACGAAGAGACACCGATTGTGAAAATAGGTGCGGTGCAGGATCTTGCAGGAGACGGAGTTGAAGAACGTCTCGGCGCATTCCGGCTGCCTGTGGTCGATCAGCAGCCCGATGTAGTCGCGCTTGACCTGTTCCCAGCGCGCCTCGTCGATCCGGTCGCAGCCGAACTCGCGCTCGAGCCGCGCGACGGTTTCGGCCACGCGCCGGTCGTAGAAATCGATCCGGTCCTGCGACGTATGGGCGATCGCGAGCCAGTTCCCTGCCTCGAAGTGGCTTTTGGCTGCTCGCGCGCAGTCGCGGAAAAGTGCGTAGTGGCGGTTGAAGCCTTCGAGGGTCGCCTGTGCGATCGCTGCAGGTTGGGACTTGGCGGCTTCGATCGAGTGCGCGCGGGAGGCGGAATGGAGGAGGGAGGCCATAAGCACGGAGGTCGCCGGAAGTGTACTTCAGCGCCTGCGGAGACGCGACCGCAGGTGACGCTGCGCCCGGCCCGGCGTAGAGTGGACGGTGATGAGGTGCTCGCCGAAGAATGCTCCAACGCAGGGGCGCATGCTGCGCGCGGCGTTATTCCTCGGCCCGGTGCTCGCGCTGCCGGCGCTGGCGGCCGCCGCGGAGACGACACCGCAGATCTTCAAGTGCACCGACGGTTCGGGCAACGTGACTTATCAGAACGAGCCTTGTCCGAAGAATGCCAAGGCGGGCCGCATCGAGATCTTCGACAATCGCTGGACCGCCAACAAGGATGAGCGCGAAGCGGAATGGCGCAGGAGCGCCGGCGAGCATCGATTGGTCACGGGGATGCCGGCACGCTGGGTGCGCGAGGCGCTTGGCGAGCCCACGGAAGTGCGGGAGACGCCGACCGCGGGGGCCGCCCAGCTGTGGCTCTACAGCCTGCCTGATCGCAGCGTTCAGGTTGGCATGCTGAACGACCAGGTCCTCTGGTTCCGCGAGACGCCGGTCTCGGCGCCGCCGTCCGCTCGCGTTGCGCCGCCGCCGGCGTCGGATCAAGCCGATCAACGGCCAGCGGCGCCACCCGTGCCGCTCAGCGCGCCGGCTAATCGCGCGCCCGCCGATCTGCCGTTGACGCGCCTCATTCCGAACGCCGCGGACCGCGCGGCGCCCGAGGTGTCCCAAGTCGCGCCCTCCGGTGCCGATTCGATCCGCCCGCCCGCCGATTCGACGCGACCTGCGACGTCAGCGCAGAGCGCGCCGACGGAGCCGGCCGCGGCGGCCAAGCCCGCCCGGGCTGTCGCGCGCGGACAGGACTGCAAGCAGGCTCTCGCCGATCTTGGACCGCCCAGCCGGCAACGCGAGGTGCCCGCGACCGATGCCGGGAGCGATCCCGCGACCGAATATTTCTACGAATCCTCGAGCGATGCGGGCAGACTGCGCATCGTTTGCTCGAATGGCAAGGTCGAGGGCGTCGACCGGAGCGTCGCCCGGTAGCGCCGCCCGTCGCCTCGGGCTCCGGACAAGCCTCAGGTCGCTGCTACTGTTTCTCCGCCTCGATCTTCTCTTTGAGATCCGCGGTGTACTTGTTGTATTCGTCGATCGCCTTGTTGCCCGCGTCGGCGACCTCCTTCACCCAGACCTTCGTGTCGTCAACGTATTTCTTGATGCATTCGCTGTATGCCCTGTAGTTCTGGTTGAACGCCTCGATGAGCTTGTTGTAGGCGTCGCCACGCAGCTGCACCGTCTCGGGCTTGCTGGGAAACTTCGGAGCGACGCAGGTGTGCGGCGGCACCGTGAATGCCTGCGTCGTGGAAGCGGCGGCGGCTGGCGCCGGGGTCTGCGCGAGCGCGGGAACGGCGAACGCGGCCAGCGCGGCGAGCGCCGCCAGGGAAGAACGCGGAGTCATCGTGATACCTCTGAGAGCGGGGAAAAGCGTCATTTTAACAGCCGCCTAGCGCTGGCCGCGACCGGAGGCAGTCCTACTTTTTGAGCAGCAGGGCGGCGACGGCGGCGATGCCCGTGGCGACCAGGTCGCCCATCGGAAGCGCTCGGCTGGCGTCAGGCGGGTGGGGCATCAAAAGGGCGTCCGCCAGCCGGTCGACGTCGATGGTCGACAGCCGCGTCTGCGCCGTGTTGAGCGCGTTCACTGTCTTCACCATGGCGTCTGGATCGAGCATCGAGATGGCCGAACCGCAGTAGCGGCACGCCGCATCATGCTCGAGATCGAGCGGCGCGCCGCAGTTCGAGCATTGGATCGTGCGCACCTTGGTCTTGAGCTCGGCCAACTCGGCGCCGGTGACCGGACGGACGAAGCTCTTTTCCAGCAGGAACTGGAAGAACGGCGTCAGATGTCCGTGGCCGAACTCGCAGCGGAAATAGGTGAAGCGGGTCGTGTGCTGCAGATCGTGGGTCAGCACGAGCTGCGCCTGGCACCGCGGGCAGCAGAGGAGCGCGGGCAGAGGGTTGCGCGTCGGCACCCGCCGCTCGCTCAGCGTCTTGAACACCTGCAGTACGCCGCCGGGCGTGAGCTGCTGGCTTTCGAAGAGGTCGAACCAGATGAGCTGGCAGGGAAAGCAGAAGTCCAGCGCGACGACGCCGAACTGCAGGCGCTCGAACTCGAGCGCCTGCAGCGCCGCCGCGCAGCCGGGGCAGTTCACCCGGTCACCTTCGTCCGGCTCCCTGGGAGCTGCAGGCGACACGGCGCCATGGAGTGACGCCGTCGCGGCGAATCAGGACTTGGGTCTGACCTGCGGGCAATTCACCCAGTAGCGCGCCGTCACGCTCGGCTGCCATTGGGCTTCGATTCGCTGCATCAGCGCATAGTCGCAGGCCGAGTTGCTCTCCACTTTCTGGACCGGCACCGAGGAGCAGCCGGCGAGGAGTGCCGCGCCGCACAAAGCCGCGAGTGTCTTCTTCATGGAATCCTCCTTTCGGCGCTGAAAACTATAGGCGCAAATGCCCCGCGCAGCAACGAAACCCCCAGGGCTACCGTCGATCGGCTCGTTACAGACTTGCGGCCGCGAAAGTGTCGCACTGGCGCAGATCGCCCGACTGGAGACCGACGCGGAACCAGCGCATGCGCTGCGCCGACGAGCCATGCGTGAACGATTCGGGGACGGCGTAGCCGCGCGATTGCTGCTGCAGGCGGTCGTCGCCGACCGAGGCCGCGGCGGCAAGGCCCTGCTCGATATCGCGTGTGTCCAGCGCACCGCGCTGTTGCGCGGAGTGTCCCCACACACCGGCGAAGCAGTCGGCCTGCAGCTCCTGTCGTACCGAGAGCGCATTGCGCGTGCTCTCGTTGGCCCTCGAGCTTCGCTCTTCGACCTGGCGCATCAGTCCGAGCTGGTTCTGCACGTGATGGCCTATTTCGTGGGCGATGACGTAGGCGCGGGCGAAATCGCCCGGCGCGCCGAAGCGCTGGGAGAGCTCCTGGAAGAAGCGCAGGTCGAGGTAGACGCGCTCGTCACCGGGACAGTAGAACGGTCCCATCGCGGCACTGGCGAAACCGCACGCGGAAGAGATTTGGCCTTGGAACAGGGTCAGCTTGGGCGGCTGATAGCGCACGCCGCGACGAGCGAGCTCCGCGCTCCAGAAATCCTCCGTGTCGCCGAGGATCGCGCGCACGAAATCCCGCTGGGGATCGTTCGCAGGCGCAGGGCTCTGAGGACCGCCCTGGACCGAAGACTGGGTAGGCGGCGCCGAGCCCGTTTCGAGCAGCGTGAGAATGTCGAGCGGGTTCTTGCCCAGCAGGAGGCTGATGACGATGACGGCGATGATGGCCCCGCCGCCCAGACGGAAGCCGCCGCCAAAGGGGAAGCCGCCTCCGCCGCTGCCCGCGTCCTCGACGTTGTCGCTGCGGCGAAAATCATCCCAACGCATATGAAGTCTCCCTGGGGGTTTATCTTACTCCCGGACCTTCAGCCGAGCTCGTCAATCGAGCGCGGCCAGCTCGACTTGAGCAGCCGCGACAGCGCGCGATCGGCGAGGATCGTCCCGCCGGTTTGGCACCGGGCGCAGTAGTTGGTTTCGTTCTCCGCGTAGACGATGCGCTGGACGGGTGCACCGCACACCGGGCAGGGCTGTCCGTACTTTCCGTGCACCGCCATCTCGGGACGGAACGCCGTCACGCCGGTCGGAAAGCGGGCACCCGACTCGTCGCGCAGGCGCGTGGTCCATTCGGACAGCACCTCGCGGGTCGCCCGGTACAGCCGCTCGATCTCTCCCGGCGCGAGCTTCGCCGTCATCGCAATCGGCGAGAGCCGCGCGCGATGCAGGATCTCGTCGCTGTAGGCATTGCCGATGCCGCTGAAGAGCCGCGGGTCGGTCAGCGCCCTCTTGAGGGTATGGTTCTCGGCAAGCAGGCGGGCCCGAAAGTCCTCCACACCGGCCTCGCTCGCCTCGAGCCCGCCCAGGTCGAACGCGGCGAGCGCCGCTTCGCCGCGCACCAAATGCAGCGACGCGCGCTTCCGGGTTCCGGCTTCGCTGAAGGCGAGCGTCCCCGCCGGGAAGTCGAACAGCGCCAGGGTAATCCGCGCGGGCGGCTTTTCACCGCGCTCGAGCCAGCGCAGCCGCCCGGCGATCATGAGATGAAACACCAGAAAGAGCTCGTTCTCGAGCGCGAGCACGATCCGCTTCCCGAGGCGCCGGACCGCGAGCACCTTCCGGCCTTCGGCATCGGCGAGCGGCGGCACCGCCGTGCGCAGCACGAAGGGACTCGACAGACGCACGCGCTCGAGCCGCGCCCCGACCACGCGCGAGGCGAGGCTCTCGACGTAGACGACGACGTCCGGCAGCTCCGGCATGCGCTCGGCCGACGGCGATGCTCAAACGAGCCCGAACGCGCCCAGCGCCGCCGCGGCGCCGAGCAACCACAGCGGATGAAGGGTCGTGCGCAGCACCAGGAGCAGCGTCGCGCCGGTGACGGCGTAGGCGCTCCACGAATGGTCGGCGGTGCGCGTGAGCACGTAGCCTGAAGCCAGGATCAGCCCGACCGTGACCGGCGCGAGCGCGCGCTGCACCGCGATCCGCCACGGCGCGTCGCGAAAGCGCTCCCAGGCGTGCGCAACCCCGTAGGTGAGAATAGACGAAGGCCCCGACATGGCCAGCATCGCCAGGACGCCGCCCAGCACGCCCGCGACCTTCCATCCGACGAGGCTGACGATCAGCACGTTCGGTCCGGGCGCCGCCTGCGACAACGCGAAGAGCTGCGCGAAGTCGGCATCGTTCATCCATTGCTTGGTTTCCACCACGCGCAGATGGATCTCCGGGATCACCGCGTTGGCGCCGCCGATCGACAGCAGCGACAGGACGAAGAACTGCGCCATGAGCTCCCAGAGGACCGGAGAGGTCATCCGCGCGTCCGCCAGGCGAGCCCGAAGGCGAGCGGGCACATGACCACGAGGAGCCACAGCAGCGGCACCCGCAGGAGCGCGATCGCGACGAAGACCGCGGCGCAGACGCCGACCTGCCAGGCCGAGCTGCGGATGGGGCGGGCGAGCTTGATCGCGGTGGCCAGAATGAGACCCGAGGCCGAAGCCGACATGCTGCCCAGCGCGCTGCGCACCGCGCCGATCTGCGCGTATCGGGCGTAGGCCGTGGCGAGCAGGAGCACGATGACGAGTGGCATCAGCATAAGGCCGCCGGTGGCGGCGAGCGATCCAGCCACGCCCTGGAAACGCCTGCCGATGATGACCGAGACATTGACGATGTTCGGGCCGGGCAGGAACTGCGAAAGCGAAAGCACGTCGAGGAATTCGCTTTCCGTGAGCCATCGTCGCTCTTCCACGATCATGCGGCGGGCGAAAGGCATGACGCCGCCGAAACCGGAAAGGCCGACTTTGAGGAAACCGAAGAACAGCTCGGCCAGGCTCAGACGGGTGGCCGAAGGCGTTGCGTTGGAGTCGTTCATCGCCGGCCGATCACTTGCGCAGCAGCCAGAGAACGAGGCTCAACAGGGCCGAAACGATCAGACCGGAGGTCAGCGGAAAATAGAAAGTGAATCCGTCGCGCTCGAACCGGAAGTCGCCCGGCAGCCGGCCGAAGCCCAGCTTCGCCAACAAGGGCCAGGCGAGTCCGACGACCACCAGCACGATACCGAGCGTGATGAGGAAGCGTGACATCGAACGGCCGCGGGCGATGAGTCGTTGGACCGCGTTCTGAACCTACGCGTTGCGCCGGCGGGCCAGCATGGCTCCGCGTCGCTCGAGGCTTTCCCTGGGCCAGTACTTGTCGCGCTCGTAGTATTCAGCGACCGCGGGCACGCCCGGAGGCAGCACGACCCATGGCTGCTTCGACGACGTGAAGATATGGATGTCGGGCGGCAGGCGGTCAGGGTCTTCCAGCGTCCCGACCCGGACGAAGCGCAGCGCGTCGCCGGCGCCTGCGTAGTTGCTCCACACTGCGACATGACAGGTCGGACAGCGGGCGATCTTCTGCCCCTTGCCGCTGTTCGAAGGCGTGACGACGATCTCCGGTTCGTCGCCGAGCAGCACCACGCGGTCCGACTCGATCATCGCGTTGAGCGCGAAAGACGCTCCGGTCTCGCGCTGGCACCAGCGGCAGTGACAGCAATGGACGAATAGCGGGCGACTGGTCATCCGATAGCGCACCCGACCGCAGGTACACCGGCCATCCAGCGAGAAGGCTTCACCGGTATTCATCGAAAAAGCTCCGTGTATTCCGGACGTGGCGAGTCGGCGCGGTCACGCTTTCGCCGGCTCCCGGTAAAGGAACGCCACGATCAAGGCCAGGATCAGGGTCAGAATGCCGTCGAACACGATCTGCTTCACCACCGTCGCCCCGGGCATGGGCTGCACGACGTAGTAGATGAGATAGAGCGGCACGACGGTGAGGAGCGCGATGGCGATGCCGAAGCGGATGCCCTGCGCGTACCAGGGTTTGGCTTCCGCGCCGCGGGCATAGATCCAGACGAACGAGCCGGCAAGCAGCACGTGGGCGAAAATCATCAGCGGGAAGAACGACTGCGCCTCGGGTTCCGAGCGGAAGAGGGTGGGAAGCGCTGCATAGTCGTCGTGGAGCAGAACGCCGTGCACGAGGAAGCTGCCGGCGAACCAGGCGATGAAGATCACGATCCAGGCGATGATGAATTGCTTCACGGGTCCTCCCTCAGTTGTATTTGCTGCCGGACGCTTCCGGGCGAGGACTATCCCTCGAGGCGCGGCGGGCGCCCTTCGGCGAATTGCTTTTCCCACTCGCGGCCGTTGAACGGCTCGACCTCCATCGCCTCGACGGTTCCGGGATCGAGGCAGCGGGCATTGACGCTGTAACCGTCGGGATGCGACCGCGGCACGTAGAACGATTTGATGCCGCATGTCGAGCAGAAGAAATGCCTGGCGACACCGGTATTGAACGTGTAGGCCGTCAACGCATCCTCACCCTGCAGCAGGCGAAACTTCGAGGCGGGCACGATGAGATGGAGGTAGCCCGACTTGGAGCAGATCGAGCAGTTGCATTCGGCAACCGTGATCCGGGCCGGCGCGTCGACTTCGAAGCGCACGCGTCCGCAGTGACAACCGCCCCGATGGACCACCATGCGAGCACCTTGAGCCACGATGCAACGCTACCACGATCGCGCCGGGGAGCCTACACCCCGGACCAGGCGCATACCGGCTCGATGAACCGCGCCTGCGACCGAGGGCGGTGCAGCTCCGACGGCGAGCGGCCGAGGAGACAGTTCAACGCCGTGGCCACATCAGCGACATCGTGTTGTCGCGCCGGACGTAGTGGTGGAACAGCGCGGCCGCCGTGTGCACTCCGATGAGCACGTAGCCGACGTTCGCAAACGTCTCGTGAAAATCCTGGAGCTGCCTTCGCAGCGGCTCGTTTTTCGCAAGCAGAAGCGGCAGGTGCCAGCCGAGAAAGAAAACGCTTGCGCCTTCCGCGCTCACGGTCAACCACCCCAGCAGCGGCACGCCGATCATGAACGCGTAGAGAAGAAAATGGCCGATCCTGGCGAGCGTTTCCTGCCAGCGAGTCGGTGGCGGCAGGATCGCGGGCGCGGTACCCGTCGCACGCACCAAGAGCCGCAGCCAGACCAGCGCGAACACGGAGAGACCGAATCCGTAATGCCACGCGGCGAGCGTCGCGCGCTGCGCGCTGCCTCTCGGCGTCAGTCCCTTGAACTCCATGCTCGCATAGGCTGCGCCGATCACGACGAGCATGATCCAGTGAAACAGGACTGCGAGCGAACCGAATTCGGTCCGCGTGCTCCGCCACCTCATCCGGGCAGCTTCCGATCCTGACTCAACTCGCCGCTCGCACGTTGAGGAAAACGTTCACCGCGAAGATCGCCAGGCCGAGAAGGACGACGATAGCCGAGCCCGCGACCAGCGGCAGCAACGCCTCATGGCCCGTTAAAAGCAGACCGAGTGCGAGCATGAACACCGGTAGGCCGAGATTGTGGAGCCAGAAGTGGCCGCGGGCGAGGCGAGTCGTGGAGGCGACCGGATACAGGTGATAGACCACGCCCGCAAGGGCGAGCGACGCCCAGCCCAGCAGCAGCAGATGGGCATGCACGGGCACCAGCGCGAAATTCTGCGTGATCCCCATCCCCAGCCCGAGTGCCGCGCCGAGGAAAAGATAGACCACTGCGATCTTGAGAAACGTCAATCCCATGTGAAACTCTCCTGTGTTGAACGTCTTTGACCATGGCAGCCGCCGTAGCCGCTTGGTGGACGCAGTGCGACTCGGGCCGCTGGAATATATAGCCTATCCACTGCGGCGTGCTTACGTTCCAGTGCTGGAAATAGCCGTTGAACGCGACCATGTAGCCGAGAAGCGCGGCGGCCACCAGTTCGAGGCCGAGCACGATGACCGTCGCGAAGAGCTGCAATCCGCTGCCTCGTCTCAAGCTGCGGAAATTCATGCGCGAGTCATGCGTACGAGCGACATCATCGGCGGATGAGCGAGCGTCTGGTACGATGGGCACGCGCTCCGCGGTCAGCGCGCGCGCCAAGGCGCGACGATATCGCTCCAGCGGAGCAGCCGTGCGCACGCGGTCACGCGAAACCAGAGCACCGCATAGGCAAGTGCGAACAGCGCGGGCACGGCGATCAGCCAGCGATCGTAGTCATAAGCGAGGACGAGGCCGGCCATACCGGCTCCGGCCCAGATCACCCCGAGCGCGCCGGCGACGAAACGGCTCACAGGGCTCAGCGTCCTTTGGATGGCTATCCCTCGTCAATCGCGCTTGGCGCCGCGGATGCCGGCGCCCGCCGCGCACAGCATCTGGCGCGCGGATATGATACCGCTCGCGATCGTCTTCGTTGCCATCATCGCGCGTAGAATGGTGAGGTGCGAACAGCTGCACCCGCCTCGCCTGCGTTCTTCGAACCTCGATGGCCTCCCGCGACGCCCGGACCCGACCGCGCTTCAGGCTGCTCGGAAGGGTCGCATTCGGAGCGACGTACGCTCTGGCGCGACTGGCCGGAGCACTCGCGCGATTCCACTCCCCGCGCGGCCGCTACGCGACGGAGCGACTCGCATCGCTGCGGGAAAAACTCGAGCGCGGCGAGACGGTCTACGTGCTCGGCATCGGACCCGGCGGACACAACGCGGGGGTCGGCCTGATCGAGGTGTCGAGAGCTCGCGGCATCCGTCTCATCGCCAATCACGAGGAGGAGCGCTTCCGGGCGATCAAGCATTTCCAGCGTTACCCGGGGAGATGCGTCGACGTCCTGCTCACGCAGCTGAAGAATCTCGGCATCGAACCTTCGCGCATCCATGCGGTTTGCGCCAGCTGGGACTACCCCCGCTGGGCGGCCAAAGCGGTCGAGAGCGTCGTGCAGGAGTTGCCGCAGAGCTGGCGCCTGCTGACGCGCGAAGCCTCGCCGCAGATGAATGCGCACTGCGTGCTCGATGCCTTCAGCGCTCCTCGCCGCCTCGGCCGCAAACTGAACGCGGACGGCAGGCGCATGCCGGTGATCAACCTGCGGCATCACGACAACCACGCGTGGTTCTCCTGGGGCATCTCGCCCTTCGCCCGGAGCGACGCGCCGGTGATGGTGCTTGTGAGCGACGGCGCGGGCGACGACGGCGCGATCTCAACCTACGTCGCGCGGCGCGGCGCGCTCGAACTGCTCGACAAGAACGACAACTTCTGGGACTCGCTGGGGATGATGTACGGGTTGCTCAGCTCCTCGCAGGGCGGATGGCCCCTGTTGAGCAGCGAGGGACGGTACATGGGCGCGGTGGCGTGGGGTGATTCGGACCGCCGGAGCAACCGCTATTACGCACCGCTGCGCGAAATCTTCGTGCTCGAGAGCGAAGGCCGCGTCCGTTTGAACCGTTCGCTCGCCAACTGGCATCGCGGCGGCTGCTCTGCGCCCTACACCCGACGGCTGGCAGAGATCATCGGCGAGCCGACTCTTCCGCGTAACATGTGGAATCCCGATGCGGTGCTCACGGTCGAGGATATCCAGCATGCGCCGATCACGACTGAGCGCGTCGACAAGGCCGCCGCGGTGCAGCTCGTGTTCGAGGATGCGCTTTTCCACATCGTCGAACATCTGATCCGAACCACCCGCAGTACGCGGATCGTGATGACGGGCGGAACCGCGCTCAACTGCGTGGCCAACATGCGCCTGCTCGACCGGTTCGGCGCCGAGTGGTACGACCGCAATCTCGGCATGAAGCAGGCGAGGCTCCATCTGTGGGTTCCACCGGTGCCTGGCGACGCGGGCGTGACGATCGGCGCGGCGTATCACTTCGCCTGTCTCGCCGGCGCGAGCCCTGGCGAGTCGCTTCAGCACGCCTTCTACTGCGGGACGGAACCGACCTCGAGCGAAATCGAGAACGCCGTCGCGGCCGTGCGGGAGATCGGATATCGGCGCCTTGGCAACATCTCCGCGCGAATGGAGCGCGAGCGTATCGCGGACCTCCTCGCGTGCGTCGTCGCGAACAACGGGGTCGTCGGGCTCTATCAGGGCAAGGCGGAAACGGGTCCGCGCGCGCTCGGCCACCGCTCTATCCTCGCCAACCCGACCCATCCGCGCACGCTGGATACGCTGAACCGCCTCGTCAAGTTCCGCGAATTGATCCGGCCGCTGGCACCGATGGTCACGCCGGAGGCGGCGAAGACATGGTTCGAGCTGTCGCCGGGCGCCGACGACGACGATTACAACGCGTACAACTACATGGTCCTCACCTGTCGAGCGAAGCCGGAAGCGCGACGCTACATTCCGGCGGTCGTCCACTTCGACGGCACATCGCGGGTCCAGATCGTGCGCGAGCATCTCGATCCGTTCAGCTTCGCCTACCTGAAGGCGATGGGAAGGCGCGTCGGCGTCGAAGCGAGCGTCAACACCTCGCTCAACGTCGCCGCGCCGATCGCCCAGACGCCGGTCCAGGCGCTCGAGACGCTGAAGAAGAGCAGGGGAATGCACGGACTCTTTCTGATTGCCGACAGCGGCGACGCCTATGTCGCTTGGCACGACGCGCAAGTCCCCCCCAAGGATGGTGGCAAGGCGTTGCGTGGCTGGATCGAGACGTGTGAACGGAGCTGGCGACCGGCCGAAGCGTCCGTCGAGCCGCAGCGCGCGGTCTGACCGACGCTTGCGTTCGAACGGGCCGCCGCGGACTGCGGCTCAACCGCCGCGCGTCGACATCCGTTACGAGATAGCGAACGGTGGCCACCGGAAACGCCTCACTGGCTGCGCGCACAGCGTGCTCATGATTGCGTCGGCGACGGAAACGGCTCGCCCGGATAGAAGAACCAGACATTGGCGATGAGGCCGGAGGACACCTCGTAGACGGCAACCGCCTCGAGCGGATGCTGCGCGATGCCTCGTACCCGCTCATGGTCGATGACCTTGTTGCCGAGGACGATCCGGTACAGGATTTCGGCATGCAGCGACGGCGCGCCGAATCGCGCGCGATACACTTCCGCAAGCTGCGCCTTTCCTGAGATCGCGGGCTCGGTGGCAGGCATGCGGAAAATGCGGATCGAATCCGCGTACGTCGCGACGAACCGCTCGAGGTCCCGAGCGTTGTACGCGTCGACCTGTCGTTGAACTATTTCGGCGGCATCCATGCTGCGGCACCGGACCGTCTCGGTCATTCTAGTTCAAGTCCACCGCATGCCGCTTGAGATCGTCGAGCGAGACCACCGCGAGCGCTTCCTCGTGGGTCGCCGACAGCACGACCGGCGGCGCGACCCCGGCGTCGAGCGCCTCGCGCCAGCGCCCGGCGCACAGGCACCAGCGATCGCCGGGCTTGAGGCCCGGAAAGCCCATGTCGGGTTGCGGCGTCGACAGGTCGTTGCCTCGAGCCTTCGAAAATTCGAGGAACTTCGCCGTCATGCGCGTGCAGACCACGTGCAACCCGAGATCTTCGGGACCGGTGTTGCAGCAGCCGTCGCGATAGAACCCCGTGCGCGGCTCGACCGAACACGGTTCCAGCCGGCTTCCGAGCACGTTGGTCTCGTCCACGGTGCTCACGGCTTCAGCACGCGATAGAGAAACGGCAGGCTCACGTCCATCCGGTAATCGACGTCCGAATGGTTGTCGTCGAATTCCTGGTACATGTGGGCGATGCCTGCCTCCGCGAGGCGGAGCGACAGGAGCCGCGTGCCGTAGTGGATGTGATACTGATCGCGCCACCCGCAGTCGATATAGATGCCCTTGAGCGTCCTGAGATTCGCTTTGTACCTGGCGACGAGAAGGATCGGATCGTGCTCGAGCCAGCGGCTCCAGCGCTTCTCGATGAGCTCGCCGCTGTCGAGATTGAACGGTAGCCGAAAGCCGAGAGGCGCCTTCGGATCGGGGTCGTAGGTCGCGGCCATGCAGATGTTCATGATGCAGTGGGATTCTGCATGAGACAACTTTTCCTTTGCCCAGACCGCATCGAGGAACCGCTTGACGCGCCCGTCGTCGAGGCCCTGGTTCAGCCCCTTGCGCGCGCTTGCGGCCCGGACGTCGAAGCGGCCCGGACGCCGCTTGGGCAGTCGGTACTTTGCGAGCTCGTTGAGCGTATTGGGCCAGTCGTGCCAGTAGACGAAATCGAAATACGAGTCGCCCGAGTGATCGCCGATCGCCGCCCAGTATTGCGGATACTTCATGCCGTGAATGATCGCGCCGTAGCCGCCGGAGGACTTGCCGAAGCACCCGCGATGCTCGCGCGAGGCCAGCGTGCGGAATTCGCGATCGACGACGGGGATCAGCTCGCGTGTCAAATAATCCGCATAATTGCCGAGCGCGGACGAGTTGACGTACTGATTGCCCCCGAGCGCGGTGAAGCAGTCGGGAAAGACGAAGATCGCGGGCCCCATCTTTCGCTCGTGCATGAGGCGCGCGGCGCGGTCGGGGACGTTTTCTCCGAACGGTCGCCACCCGGTGTGCGCGAGTCCCGAGCCGGTGAATCCGACGAGGTCGAAGAGCACCGGGAAGCGCCGGCCGCGACTGTGGCCGCCGGCGCCGTCGTCGTATTGCGGCGGCAGCCACACGCCGAGCTTGCGCACGTGCGGATCGCCGAGCGGATTGTCCTTCAGGATCTTCGACGTATGCTCGAGAACGACGAGCCTGCCTGTCTTGCCGGTAAAACGTTTGATGGTCATCGATTTGCCCCCGATGGGCTCGCATTGTAACGCGGCGGTCCTGATCGGCTTCCGCTTGTAGACGGAACCACCTCGGATTAGCATGAATATTGCTGGTGCTTCGTCGTAGACAGCGGCAACGACAACGTTAACAAAGTTGCGCGCCGCGGAGAGGGGGATCGAGATGAAGAAAGCGATCTGTTGCATCGCGACAAGCGTCGTCCTGGCGCTCGCCGAAGGCGCTGTTGCCAGTCGACCATCGATGAACGAATGCTTCGAGGGGTCGGATTTCATCGGCAACGCTGCGCTTTCGCGCGACCGCGGACTCTCGGGACGAGAGTTCCTCGATCGCATGAAAGAGGACTTCCTGCTGATCCGCTCGTTCCCGACCGAGCTGCGCTGGTTCGCGCATGATGCGGACGACGAGTCGTTCCTGCTCCAGGAGGCGCGCGAAGTCTTCGACCGCCCGGAACCCGCGGAAGATCATCGCCGCGCGTTCCTCCATGCCTGCATAGAACGCATGGCGGCCCCCAAAAATACCGATACGGAGCGCGACGAGCCCGTCACGAGCTCGGACCGCGCGTAGCGCGCGCTGCAGGCGCCGCATCGGCCGGCAGGCGACCTCTCGCCTTAGGCGAGCGGCTTCAGGCCCGCCAGCAGCGTCGGAATCAGCTCCGTCACCGTCGGATGAATGTGCATCGCGCGCCGGATCACGGTGTACTGCGCGTCGGCGTACATCGCGTCCAGCAGTGAGTGCACGATCTCGTCGCCTTCGATGCCGAGCAGCGCCGCGCCGAGCAGACGCTTGCTTTCCGCGTCGACAAGCACCTTCATGAACCCCAGAGTCTCGCCGCGTTCGAAGGCGCGGCCGACGCGGGTCATCGGCAGCGAAGCCACGAGCGCCTTCCGTCCGGCTGCGCGGATCTCGCGCTCGGTCATCCCCGCGCGGCCGAGCGGCGGATCGATGAACAGCGCGTAGGCGGGGATGCGATCGGTCACCCTGCGCGCTTCGCCGTCGAGCACGTTCGCCGCAACGATCTCGTAGTCGTTGTAGGATGTATGCGTGAAGGCGCCGCGACCGTTCGCATCGCCCAACGCCCAGATCCCCGAAACGTTGGTCCGAAGCTGATCGTCGACCTGGATGTATCCGCGCTGATCCGTGGCGACGCCGGCCTTGTCGAGTCCGAGGTCGGCGGTGTTCGGCACCCTTCCGACCGCGAGCAGCAGATGCGAGCCCACGATCTCGCGCGGCTCCATCTCGCGCGGCTCCTCGTCGCAGCTCACTTCGACCGCCACGCCGCTGCCGCGACGCGCGAGCGCGATGCACTTGGCGTTGAGGCGGAAAGCGATCCCCTCGCGCTCGAGAATGTCCTTGATCGCCGCCGATACCTCGTCGTCCTCCCGGCCGATCAATCGCGGTCCCATCTCGATGACCGTCACCATGCTTCCGAACCGCCGGTACATCTGCGCGAATTCGAGCCCGATATAGCTGCCGCCGACGATGACGAGATGCTCCGGCAGGAAGTCGACGTTCATGATGCTCGAGTTGTCGAAGTAAGGGACGTCATCGAGGCCTGGCATGTCGGGAACCGAGGCTCGGCCGCCGACGTTGAGGAAGAACTGCTCTGCTTCGAGCAGCCGCTCGCCGACGCGGACCGAGCGCGGGCTTTCGAAACTGGCATGGCCTTCGATATACGTCAGACCGGGCGTGCCGCCGAGCCAGCGCGTGAGTCCATCGGTCGAATGGCGAACGACCGCATCCTTGCGTGCCTTCACCGCCTCCATGTCGACGCGGATCGCGGCATCGATGCGAACGCCGTAGTCGCCGCTGCGCCGGGCGACGTGCGCCGCGCGCGCGCTCGCGATCATCGTCTTGGTGGGAATGCAGCCGTTGTTGACGCACGTGCCCCCGATGCGCTTGCGCTCGATGATGGCGGTCCGGCGCCCGGCCTGCGCGAGGCGCACCGCGAGCGACGGGCCGGCCTGGCCCGCGCCGATGACGATGGCGTCGTAGCGCTCGTTCATTTGCCAGCGATCGCCGCCGCGGCTCCTGGCCGCGTTATGCGACGTTCTTCGAGCGACTCATGCCGCGGCCCCTCGCCGCGGATGTGACGACCGCGGCGAGTCCGCGGGCGCGACGATGCGCTCGAGCTCGCTCACGAGCGGGAAGATGTCCTGCTGACCGTTGAGAAACAGGTTGGCGGCGCTGGAATCGTCCGGCTCGACGCGCACCGAGAGGATCGACGGCAAGCGCAACCGGAACACGGTTTCGTCCGACGCATCGTCGCCCACGTAGATGGCGCGCTTGCAACGCTCCTGTTCGAGCAGCGCGCTCAGCGCCTCGCCCTTGTGGGGTGCGCCCGGAGGCAGCAGGTTGAGGACCATCTTGCCATTGAGCAGCTTGGGCAGCGGCAACAATGCCGCCGTGCGCGCAACGAGCAAGCGCAGCGCGGCGCCCTGATCGCGGGTGTGGCGAAAGTGGAATGTGAGCGAATAGGTCTTGTCTTCGAGCACGATCCCGTCGACGTCGCGCCAGGGTTCGCTTCCCGAGGCCAGCTCGTCGAGCCATGCCCGGCACACGCGCGCGCACTCCTCGGAGACCCGTTCCTGTCCGGGCACGCCCTCGGCGCCGTGATTGCCGACGAGAAACCGGGGCGTGAACCCGAGCATCGGCCGCGCATCCTCCACTGCGCGCCCGGTCACGATCGCGACCGGAGCGTGCGAAGCCAGCGTCCGCAACCCCCGCTGCACCTCGCTGGGCACCCGCGCGTCCCAGGGCCGGTCGACGATCGGCGCGAGCGTCCCGTCGATATCGAAAGCAAGCAGGGTATCACGCGTGTAGAAAGCGCGGAGACGGGCCAGGCCGGCCGTGGATAAGGCGTATCTCACTTCACCTCGACGTCGGCGGTGCGCTGGTGCGCATAGATGCGCTCGGTCACGCGCTGCCTCTGACGCAGACGCGCGGCGTCGAGCAGCATCGCTCCCGCCCACCGATAGACATTGAACTCCTGCACGAGCCTGCGCATGCTGCGCATGCGTACGCGCTGCTCGTCCACGGGCATGGTCAACGCCCGGTAAAGGGCGTGTGCGCATTGCTCGTTATGATAAGGGTTGACCAGAAGCGCGTCGTGCAGTTCGCGGGCGGCGCCGGTAAATTGTGACAAAACAAGGACGCCCTGCTCGTCGTCGCGGGCGGCGATGAACTCCTTGGCCACCAGGTTCATCCCGTCGTGCAGGCTCGTGACCACGCAGACATCCGCCGCGCGATAGTATTCGTTGACCACCGGCGGCTCGTGATGCTGGACCTTGAGCCGGATCGGCTCCCAGCCGCCTCGACCGAAGCGGGCATTGACTCGGCCGGCCAGGGCGCGCACCCGCCCCTCGAAGTTCTGGTACTCGTCGAGCGAAGAGCGCGACGGCGCCGCGATCTGGATGAACACGAAGCGGCCGATGAACTCGGGATGGAGCTCGAGCATACGCTCGACCGCGACGAAGCGCTCGAGAATCCCCTTGGTGTAGTCCATGCGGTCGACGCCGACGCCGATGAGCACGTCGTCTCGAAGCTGCTCGACCCGCAGGACCTTGGCGCGGCACAGCGGCACCGAGAGCTGCGACTCGACCCACTCGGGCGGCCACTGGATCGAGATCGGGTAGGTCTCCACCTGCGTGAGATGGCCGCCGTGCGAGATCGTGGAGGACTCGCGCTCGATGCGCGCTTCCAGGTAGCGATCGACCGTCTCGACGAAGTTCTGCGAATGGAAGCGCGTGTGAAAGCCGAGAATCGTGCTGCCGAGCATCCCGTCCAGCAGCTCCTCGCGCCAGGGGCAGATGCCGAACGATTCGGGGTTCGGCCACGGGATGTGCCAGAAGGTGATGATCGTCGCCTTGGGCAGGCGCTCGCGCACCAGCCGCGGCAGGAGCGCGAAGTGGTAGTCCTGAACCAGTACGACGGGATCGTCGGTGCGCGCCTCGGCCTTGACCGCATCCGCGAAGCGCCGGTTGACGCGCACGTACTGCTCCCAGTCGGGCGTGCGAAAGACCGGCCGCACGTGAGCGATATGGCACAGCGGCCACAGGCCCTCGTTGGCGAAGCCGAAGTAATAGCCTTGCTCCTCTTCCTTGGTGAGCCACACGCGGCGCAGCGTGTAGCTCGGCCGCTCCGGCGGCACGCGCACGCGATCGCGCGCATCGACCGTATCGCGGTCCGCGCTGCCGCTCCCATGCGCGATCCAGGTGCCGGAGCAGGCTCGCATGACCGGTTCCAGCGCGGTGACGAGCCCGCTCGCCGGCCGCTGCACGACGATCCCGGCTTCGGTGTGCACATGCAGGAAGGGTTCGCGGTTGGACACGACCAGGATTTCGTCGCCGAGCAGCTTTTCGCGCAGCACGCCGCGCAGCATCTCAGGGCTCCAGGTGGCGTTGCGATCCGGGTTGCGGCGCGCAAGCTCGAGGTCGCGCAGGAGCGTGCGCAGGTCGCTCGCCAGCGGATGCAGCTCGTCGCGCGCCGGTTCCTGCGAGAACGGCTGCAGGATGCCTTCGCCGCGCAGGAGCGCGCGGGTGCCGGCGACCCAGCCGCGCCACGAGAGATGCGCGATGAACACCGTCACCAGCGAAATCACGAAACCGAGCAGCACGAACAGCGCGATGAGGTATTGCCGGGTATCGGCGCTCCGCCGCTCGACGAAGCTCATGTCGTGCACGAGCACGAGCGAGCCGATGCGGTCGTTCTCCTGGTAGATGGGACGCTGCACGACGTGCAGCGGACCCTGCGGCAGGCGCACGACCGCGCCATGACCGTCCTCCGTCCCGACCGGAGGCTTGCAATCGAGAGAGGCCGGGTACGTCGCCGTGCGATAGCGAAGCTTGTCTGATTCGTCGCAGAACGCGAGCGCGTAGAGCCGCTGATCCTGCAGCGCGCGCGTGAACATCGCGTTGATTCTGGACGTCGAGCCCTGGGTCACGAGCTCGGCGAGCTGCTCCTGCATGGTGTTGGCGATGAGCTGCGAGCGGATGTCGAGATCGTTCACCCACCAGCGCAGCGTGAGCCGGTCGACGAGCGGGACCAGCGCGTAGCCCAGGAGGGCGAGCGTGATCACCAGCGGTGCAATGAAACGCAACGACAGTCGGATGGAGCGAAGTCGATCTTGAGCGCTCATCGGTTTTCCGAGGTCTCGTCGACGCGCGAGGGTTGCCCGTTGGACGGCTCTGCGGGCGCGTTTGTTTTAGCGACCGGTAAATTCTACAAAGCGAGGCGGCCTGCCGGCAGGCCAGAGGAGGTGCTGCTTAGCGCCGGCGCGACGGAAACCAGGCACCCTCTCCTCGAGCCGCGTCCGTCCGGGCTTGTATGACGCAATGATCGTGCCGCGTCGGACGAGCCACGTGATCCAAGCCGCGTCGAAACGGGGAGGGCTCAAGCGGAAACGGGCATGCCTTGCGGTCAACAGCCTTTCCGGACGGAGACTTGGCGCGACGGTCGATTATAGCGCGTTTTACGCTTCCAACATTGCGGTCACACCCATTCCGCCAGCGGTGCAGATCGAAATGAGCCCGCGTCCCGAGCCGCGCATGGCGAGCTCCTTGGCGAGCGTGCCGACGATGCGCGCGCCCGTGGCCGCGAACGGATGACCAAGCGCCACGCTGCCGCCTCGCGGGTTGAGCTTCGCACGATCGATCGAGCCGAGCGGAGCTCGCTTCAGACGCGTGCGGCAGTAATCTTCCGACTGCCACGCCGCGAGCGTGCACAGCACCTGCGCGGCAAACGCCTCGTGGATCTCGTAGATGTCGAAATCCTGGAGCGTGACGCGGGCGCGCTCGAGCATCGCAGGCACCGCGTAGGTCGGCGCCATGAGCAGTCCATCGCGCGGACCGGCGAGACCCGCGTAGTCGACCGCTGCGACGGCGGAATGCGTCAGATGAGCCTGCACAGAAAGCCCGTGCGCGCTCGCCCAATCGTCGGAGGCGAGCAGCACGCAGGCCGCACCGTCGGTGAGTGGCGTGCTGTTTCCGGCGGTCAACGTCCCGGCGGCGCTGCGATCGTAGACCGGTTTCAGTGCCGCGAGCTTCTCCGGGCTCGTGTCCGCGCGCACGTTGTTATCGGTCGCGAGGCCGGCGAACGGGACGACCAGATCGTCGTAGAAGCCCTCGCGCCACGCAGCCGCGGCCTTGACGTGGCTTTGATAGGCGAGCGCGTCCTGGTCGGCGCGGGCGATTCCCCATTCCTTCGCCATCAGCTCGCAATGCTCGCCCATCGACAGGCCGGTCCGCGGCTCGGAGACCGCGGGCGCCGAAGGCTTGAGATCCCGCGGCCTCACGCGCAGCCATGGCGCGAGCCGCGACGCAAGCGTCTTGCCGCGTGCACTGTCGAGCACGATGCGTCTCAGCTTCGCGCCGTAGACGATCGGCGCGTCGCTGACCGTGTCGACGCCGCCGGCGATGCCCGCCTCGATTTCGCCACGCGCAATGCGCTGCGCGATCTGGATCGTCGCGGTGAGGCTCGTGCCGCACGCGCGCTGCACATCGTACGCCGGCGTATGCGGGTGGAGTCCTGCGCCCTGGGCAGCCTCCCGCGTCAGGTTCCAGTCTCGGGAGTGCTTGAGCACCGCGCCGGCGGCGACCTCGCCGAGCGTTTCGCCGCGCAGACCGAACTTGTCCACGAGTGCGCTCAGCGCCGCGGTGAGCATGTCCTGGTTGCCGGCATCGACATAGGCGCCATTGCTTCTTGCGAAGGGAATGCGCGCGCTGCCGACGACGGCGACGGGGCGAAGTGCCGTGGCCATGGGCGCTCGCTATTACAGCTCCTGCTCCGGCACGAATGGCGCGAGGAGCATGTTCTGAAAGCGCATCAGCGGCGTGACGTCCGGCTCCTCGGTGAGCACGACGTCGCCGTCGTCGTCCATCGCCAGCCACTGCAGGCTCTGGCCGTCCGGCCCGAACCGCAGACGATAAGCGCTCTGCAGCTTGCTGATGTGGATGACCCGCGCCACTTCCTTGGCAAGCTGCGGGGCCTCGGCGATGATGCCCAGCTCGGTATTCTTGCTTGCCGATCGCGGATCCAGGTTCATCGAGCCGATGAACACCGTTTTATGGTCTATGATCGCCGTCTTGGCGTGCAGGCGACTCAGCGACATGCCGGGAAACATGAGCCGCTTCGCCTTGTGGATGCGTGTCGGGCTCAGCTCGTACAGATCCACACCGCTCTTCAACAGCTCGACGCGGTAGCGCGCGTAGCCCGTGTGCACCAGCGGCTCGTCGTTCGAGGCGAGGGAATTGGTGAGGATCGTGACCTTGACGTCGCGCTTGCGCAGATCGCCGAAGGCTTGGACGCCCATCGGGCCGGGGATGAAGTAGGGCGACGACAGGACGACCTCGCTCTTGGATTTCATGACCAAGTCCATGACGTTCATCGACACGCTCATCGAGCGAGCCATCTCGTCCGAGGTCGCGGTCACCTTGGCAGGCGAGTCGGCGTAAGCGTTCGCCTTGCCCCAGACGAGGCCGAGGCGCCCCGCGTCGAGGTCTTCGCTGATCGGACCGTAGCCCAGGATGTCGGCCGGCGGCACGGTGAGTGACATCATCTGCTCGCCCTCGTCGACGAGCCGGTTGAAGTCGCGCATGCGCGCGTTGCGATCGAGGTCGGTGTGAATGATCTGCTCGACGGGATAGACCTGCGGGCTGTTCCAATAGGTATCGAAGATGGCGGCAAGCTGCGGAACGACCGCGCCGACGATGAACGCGTCCATGTCGACGAAGTTGTCGGTCATGCTGCGCATGAAATACTCGTCGCCGATGTTGCGGCCGCCCGCGACCACCATCGCGCCGTCGGCGATGAAGAGCTTGTTGTGCATCCGGTGGTTGAGCCGGCCGAAATCGGCCAGCGAGGTCGTGTATTTGCCGAGCAGGCTGTCGCGGCCGCAACAGAAGGGATTGAAGAGCCGTACTTCGACGTTCGGGAATGCGGCGAGGCCGATGAACAGCGGATCGCCCCCGATGGTGTAAAGATCGTCCACCAGCAGCCGGACGCGCACCCCGCGAAGCGCGGCATTCCGGAGGTTGCGCATCAGCAGCCTGCCCGTGTCGTCGTTGTTGAACTGGTAATACTGCAGGTCCAGGGAGTAGCGCGCCCGTTGCGCGAGCTGGATCCGGGTGTCCAGCGCATAGACGCCGATCGGCATCAGGCGAAAGCCGGAGAGCTCCGGCGACGGGATCGAGCCCGTCGCGATCCGGACCAGCGGAGTTTCGGGCGAGGCTTTCAGCGCGGCGGAGTAGGGCATTTCCGCCCGTTGCGGCAGCATGCCGCATGCCGCGAGGAGACTCGCCAGAAGCAGCAGCGTTCCGGTTAGAATGCTTCGCATCGCCGAAGTGGAGGTCTTCATGCCGCGTCTCCTCGTGTGCGCGTTGGCTCTCGCTCTGTCGTTGCCCGCTCGCGCCGCGCTCGACATCGGCGAGCGCGCGCCTGACTTCACGACGGACGCCGCGCTGGGCGGCTCAGTCTACCGCTATTCGCTCGCCGACTCCCTGAAGAAGGGCCCCGTCGTGCTGTACTTCTTCCCCGCGGCCTTCTCCGAAGGCTGCTCCGCCGAGGCGCACTACTTCGCAGAAGCCCTCGGCGAGTTCAAGGCGCTCGGCGCCACAGTCATCGGCGTCTCGGGCGACGACATCGAGACGCTCACCAAGTTTTCCGTGCAGGCCTGCCAGAGCAAGTTTCCCGTTGCCTCGGACCAGAACCAGTCGGTCATGAAGTCCTTCGACGCGGTCCTGCAGACTCGTCCCGAATACGCCAACCGCATCTCCTTTGTCATCGCGCCGGACGGCAAGATCGTCTACGAATACATGAGCCTCAATCCGACCAAGCACGTCGAGAAGACGCTGGGCGCGCTGAAGAGCTGGTCGGAGACGAACGGCAGGAAGTAGCGTCCTCTCGCGATCGCAGCCGCCGTGAGCCGCTGCGCCTTTTGCGCGGGTGGCGCAGGCAGTCGCCGAGCGGGTGCCCGGCTCGCGGTGGCGACTCAACCCACGAGTCGCCGCGCACGAGCCACCCTCTTGCGGCGACTGCGCCACAACGCGCCTGCGTCGCAGCGGCTCACGGCCCCTGATGGTGCCCGACGGACAATTTGCCGCCACTACTTCGTCCGCCCGGCGAAGCCATCCACGCCGACCGCCAGCGGACGCGCGCCTGTGGGCGGATCGTGGATGACGACGCCCTCGATCGGATCGACCGCTTCGCGCCACGGTGCTTGCTCGATGATGCGACGCGTGGTCGCGTAGCCTGCGTGCCGGCGCGCCCGGATGCCGGCGGCCGTGAAATCGATGTCCTTGGTATGGTCCTCGCCGTCGATGCGCGGCGCGATCAGCCGCACGACATGCATCGTCGTGCCGCAGCCCCACGATGCGAGCTCGCGCACGGCCGCCGATCCGCGGACCCCGTCGGGCACATGCTTGGCGAGCTCTCGGATGATGTGGCGCAGATGATGGATCTGCTTCTGCCGCGCGATATGGCTGCGCGCGCGGCTCGCGTACTGGATCTCCTTGTGCCGGCCGAGTACCTGCCACAGGGTCTCGGGCTCCGGACCTTCGGGATTCCACATGTGCACCGCGAAGATCAGAGAATCGCGACGCGGCTTGTCGTCCAGCACCGCTTCGATCGGAGTATTGGAATAGATGCCGCCGTCCCAGTAGGGCTCGCCGCCGATGCGCACCGCCGGAAAGGCGGGGGGAAGGGCGCCTGAGGCCATGATGTGCTCGAGCGCGAGCGGCTCGTCGCGGCTGTCGAAGTAGCGCATCTCTCCGTTGTTCACGTTCACCGCGCCCACGGTCAGCCGCACGCTGCGTCCGTTCACGTGGCTCAGGTCGATCAGCGGTTTGAGCGTCTCGGCGAGCGGTGCGGTGGTGTAATAGGCGGCGCTTTCGATGCCGAGCGGCATGTGTGGTCCGAACCACGATGCCGGATTCGGCGTGAAGAACGGTGCGATGCCCTGCGCGAGCGTGGTGAAGTTCGCGAACGCGCTGGCGAAGTTGGCCGCGGCGCGCGGCAGCTCGAAGAGCGCGCGGTGCTCGATCGCGCTCCAGAACGCCTCCAGGCGCGCCAGACGTTCCAGCGGGCCGTTGCCGGCGATGATCGCGCCGTTGATCGCGCCGATCGACGTGCCGATGACCCAGTCGGGCTCGATGCCCGCCTCGTGCAGAGCCTCGTAAACGCCGACCTGGTAGGCGCCCAGCGCTCCACCGCCCTGTAGCACGAGCACGACCTGCCCGGGAAGCTTGGCATGGCCCGATGCGTCGGGGTGGACCGCGAATAGGGGCTTGGTTGCCGCGGCCTTCCTGCGCGTCCGTGTCGAAACGCGGGTCATGGCGGTTCCCCTCCGTCAGTGCGCGGTCCAGCCGCCTTCGATCGGCAGCACCGCGCTGGTGATCGAGGCCGCGCCGTCGCTCGCGAGGAACACGGCGAATGCGGCGACCTCGTCGATCTGTGCGAACTTCTTGGTCGGCTGCGCGGCGAGCAGCACGTCCTTGATCACCTGCTCCTGGATGCCTCCGTTGTTGATCAGGATGTCGATGCCGCCGAATGCCGCAAGGGCTTTCGACATCATCGTCTCGATTTCGCCGAGCTTGGACAGATCGGCGCCATCGTAGAGCACCTCGACGCCGTATTCCTTGGCGAGCGAGCTCCGCAGCGCTTCGATTTCGCCGGCGTCGCCGAACCCGTTGAGCACGATGTTGGCGCCCTGGGCGGCGAAGGCCCGGGCGATGCCCAGTCCGATACCGCTGGTCGACCCGGTGACCAGCGCCGTCTTTCCGTTCACCATGAATGACTCCCTCGATTCGCTGCGCGGCTTCCTGCCGCCTGCCGGAGGCGCTCGCGTTCAGTCCCCGGCCTCCGATCGCAGCGTTAGTCAGGCCGGACAGTCGCGAACTTACATCCGGACGAGCGTAAGAAGGCGGGAGACTCGCCGATCTGCGGCATCGGGCGCGGTGGCCGCAGCGCGGAGCTCGACCGCGCTGCGGCCACCGCGCCGAGCGCGCTTGCGTTCAGGACGTCAACCGGCGGATGAGAATGTCGATCACGTCCGCGCCGTCCGGCGATTTCAGCCGGTGCGCGCGCAACGCACGCGCGAGCGACGGGCTGGCGATCGTCGTGTAGTCCGAGCGGATCAGGACGCCGGCGACGGCCCGCTGCACGTCGATCGACTTGGCGAGGGAAAAAAGATCGGCCAACCCCTGGAGCGTCTCCCGATCCGAAAAGCGATAGCCGGCGAGGGTTTCGAGCGCGCGCACCTGCGCATCCGAGACCTTCATGCGCAGGACCGCGGCGGCGACATCGCGCAGCTCCGCTGCGTCGGCGATCGGCCGGTGGCGAAGGTAGGTCTGGGCGATGTGGACATCGTCGGCATTCGGGCTCGCCAGCCCGCGCAGCACGCCTAACCTGGCTTCAGCGCTGCCGAGGCACGCGAGCACGGCCGCGCGGGCGACCTCATCCGCCCGCGCCGGTGCGAGACTCGGGGAATCGCGACCCGGGTCCAGGGAATGGTCCGCGTTCAGCGAGCAGGCGAGATCGACGTCGCCTGCGCCGACGCTGCCCGAGGACAACCGCGCGCCGAACATCTGCATGAGCTCTGCTCGTCTCTGCTCGGGGGTGAGCCAGCCGAGCGCGCCGGCGAGCTCGGTCATGCGCGCCCGGGTTGCCGGCTCGTCCGCGTCCCGCGCGAACTCGAGATAACGCGAGCGCGCGGCGTCGTCGCGGGCGATCGCTTCGAGCGCCACCGCCGCCTCCGGCGTTGCGCGATCCGCCGTCGAAAGCGAGAGCACGTATCTCTCGATCCGGTCCAGCATCATGCGCGCTTCGGCCATCTCTCCGCCGAGCAGCCGGTGAACGAAGTCGAGTTTTTGCGCAGCCGTCAGGCGATCGTCGGCAAGCTGACATACGTTGCGCCGGACGTCTGCATCGGCATCCGAATCACGGACGCCGCGAGCAACGATCATGGAAGCCGGCGCGAGGACTCGAAGGAGCTTCGCGCTGGGACGGCCGGTTCCGAAGCTGTCGTCGGCGCCCGAGCGGAAATAGCGTTCCAGCGCGGGCCCTGCGGCTGCGCCCAGCGGAGCCTTCGCGGAAAAGCCGTAGATCACGGGCACGTCCCGGAAGACGTGTCGCATGCGGTCGCCGTTGCTCTCCCCGTACGCTTGCGCGAGCTCGCGGGACAGCTGGTCGGCGTCGGCGACCGAATGTCCGGAGCGCACGAGGCTGCGATTGATTTCCCCGGAAGCCAGCTTCAGCGGCGCGGCTTCCAGCGTGTTGCAGCCGAAGAGGTACACCTCCTTCAACTGCGAGAACACGCTCGGGCACGAGTCGCTGCAGCTCGCGCGCTCCATCGCGTCGACCGGCAACGACTCGCGCGCGCCCAGCCGGTCCGAATAGAACTCGGTGCCATCGTCGAAGTGGCCGGAAACCACGAGCACGTCGCAGCGCACGTCCTTGCGGCACGCCGACGCGAACCAGTCGGACCGGCCATGCTCGACCAGCTCCACGAACTGGTACTGATCCTCGGGAAGGTTGCGCCGGAACGTTTCCTTTTCGTCGGGCGAATTGATGGTGATGGTGCACACCGTCTTGCGATCTGCGTGCGCGGGCACGGCGATGGCGGCAAACACGGCGGCCAGAAGGGCGAATCTGGAAACGGAGAACACGGAGTGGCGACTTTCGGGCGACGCGCTAAGAAGGGCGCGCCAGTATCCCACACCGGGCCGGTGCCCGGAAATCCCGACCGACGTCCGGAGCTACTGCGCTTCCAGGCGGCGGATCAGCGCGTCGACCAGGTCGGGGCTCGCGCCCGGCTTGAGGCGGCTTTCACGCAGCGTCTGCACGACTTCCGGCGTCGCGATCGAATCGTAGTCCGATCGCAGGAGCACACCGGCGATCGCGACTTGCACTCCGGGCGTGCGCGCGACCGGAAAGAGACGAGTCAGCTCCTCCAGGCTCTCCGGGTCCGAGAGATGCTGGCCGGCGAGCGCATCGAGCGCGCGGACCTGGACCTTCGCATCGCTCGCGCGGGCGATCTCCATCGTCGCGGCGCGAAGCTCGTTCACATCGATCAACGGCCGGTGGCGAAGATAGACCTGAGCCATCTCGAAATCCGCATCGCGGGCGCTCGTGAGCGCGGGCAGAACCTGCGTCCGCGCTTCGTCGCTTCCCAGGCAGGCGAGAATGGCGGCCCGTCCCAGGGTGCCGGTCGGTCCGAGCGACGAGGTCAGCGTGGGAAGCTCGCCGTCGAGCTCGTGGTGATCGTTCAGCGCGCAGGCGAGCTCGACGTCGGCGGGGCCCACCTGACCGGCCAACCGATCGCGGATGAGTCCGGCCAGCTCCGAGCGTTCATCGTCGGCCGACAGCCAGCCAAGCTCCCGCGCGAGCTTGACCATGCGCGCGCGGATGGAGGGCTGGTCGGCGTCGCGCGCGAAAGCGAGATAGCGCGTCCGCGCCGGCTCATCGCGGGCAATCTCGTCGAGCACTCCGGCCACAGCGGCCGTCCGGCGATCGGTTTCGGACAGCGAGGCCATCGTCTTCTCGATGCGGTCGAGGAAGCTGCGCACCTCTGCCGTCTCCCGGCCGAGCAGCTGATGAACGAAGACGAGCTTGCTCGCGGGCGTCTCGCCGTCGTCCGAGAACTGGCAATAGTCACGGCGAAGGGCGGCGAGAGGATCCGAGCCGTTGAGACCGCTCGATACGGCCATCGAGCTCGACCTGAAGGCGCCGAGGAGCCTGCCACTCGCCCGTCCACTGCCGACGGCGGCGCCGCCGCCCGCACGGAAATAACCGCCCAGCATCGAGGCCGCGACGGGACCGACCGGCGCTTTGGCCGAAAAGCCGTAGATTACCGGCACATCGTCGAAGATGAGGCGCATCCGGTCGCGACTGCTGCCCCCATGCTGCGACGCGAGCGAGCGCGCGAGTCGCTCCGCTTCGGCAGGCGAGTGTCCGTCGCGGACCAGGCTTCGTCCGATCTCCGGCGAGATGCGCTTCAGCGCCTCGGGATTGAGCGTGTTGCAACCGAAAAGATAGACCTCCTTCAATCGCGAGAAGAGGCCCGAGCAGGACTTGCTGCACGACGCGCGCTCCATCTCCTCGACGGGCAGGAATTCGCGCACTCCCGGCTGATCGGAATAGAACTCGTCGCGACCGTCATAGTGTCCCGAGATCACGAGCACGTCGCATCGGACGCCCTGCTGGCAGGCCGACGCCAGCCAGTCGGGACGACCGCGCTCCACGAGCTCGACGAAGCGGTACTTGTCCGCCGGGAGACCGCGGCGAAACGCTTCCTTTTCGTCGGCCGAGTTGACGGTGATCGTGCAGACGGTCTTCTTGTCCGCTCGAGCATCGTGGACCCACACTGCGGCGAGCAGCGCTGCAATCAGAACGAAGAGCTTGTGGGACATCGGCATCGGAAGAAGCGCCAGCGCGAGTCAGGATTTTCCATTGAACCGAGGATCGTCGCAGTCGGCGCGGGTCCGAACCGCATGTCGGTCGATGCCGTGTATCCGGTAGGACTGCATCCGAGAACCATTCGCCGATGCGGTCACGGAAACGTCATCGCTTCGCCACGGAGCGGTAACGTGCGCGGCCTAACCTGCACTGCCGTGAATACCGCTTTCGTCAACTCGCCTGTTGACCACCGGGCGATCTGCCAGAGATTCTTCACCTTCGCGAGACAGCCCGTATTGATCGGCGTCAAGCGTCGCAGCTCTACCGTGCAATGCGCAGCCGCAGTGGCCGAGCATTCGCACCGGCCCTCCCATCCGGTCCATGTCGACGCCGGACCTGCCTGAAAGTCCCCACAAAGGTCAGCGAGGCCTGCAGCGGCTCCTCAACGCACTGTTCTATTCCCTCTCGGGCTTGAGGATCGCGTTCACGCACGAGAGCGCGTTCCGGCAGGAAGTCGCGCTGGCGGTCGTCTTGATCCCCGTCGCCTGCGTCGTACGCGTCTCGGCGGTCGAGCGCGTGCTCCTGATCGCGTCGGTGCTGTTCGTGCTCGTCGTCGAGCTTCTGAATTCGGGCGTGGAGGCGGCCGTGGATCGCGTCGGCTTCGACACGCACCGGTTGGCGAAGCGGGCGAAGGACCTGGGAAGCGCGGCGGTTCTCGTCGCGCTCGTCATGCTCGTGCTGACCTGGGGACTGATCGTCGTGCCCTCGGTCCTCGGCACGCTCTTCTAGCGCAGGCGGCGTCGACGCGATGACCACGCAGGCTCCCGCGACGCAGCGCTACCGGGCGATCTGGATCTCCGACACTCATCTCGGAACGACGGGTTGCCAGGCGGCGCGGCTGCTCGATTTCCTGCGCCGCACCGAATCCGATTACCTCTACCTCGTCGGCGACATCGTCGACGGCTGGCAGCTCCGCCGGCGGTGGTACTGGCAGCAGAGCCACAACGACGTCGTGCAGAAGGTCCTGCGCAAGGCGCGCAAGGGCACCGAGGTCGTCTACATCCCCGGCAATCACGACGAAGCGGCGCGGCATTTCCTGGATGTCGCGTTCGGCGGGATCGCCATCCGCGAGGAAGCGATCCATCGCACGGCCAAGGGCTTGCGGTTGCTCGTGATCCACGGCGATTTCTTCGACGGCGTCGTGCAATACGCCAAATGGCTCGCGCACCTCGGCGACATGCTCTACACGCTCTCGTTGCGGCTCAACCGCGCCTTCAACGCATTGCGCGCTCGTCTCGGCCTGCCCTACTGGTCGCTCGCGCAGTTTCTCAAGCACAAGGTGAAGAACGCAGTGAGCTACATCACCGCGTTCGAGGAGGCCCTCGCTGCGGAAGCGCGCCGGCGCAACCTCGACGGCGTGGTGTGCGGCCACATCCACAAGGCCGAGATCCGGCCGATCGGCGGCGTCCTGTACTGCAACGACGGCGACTGGGTCGAGAGCCTGACTGCGCTGGTGGAGACCGAGGACAGGCGAGCTCCGGATCGTGCATTGGCACGATCTTCTGCCGGATAACGCATTCGACGAGAACGACGAGAACGACGAGGAGACGAGCCGTGCGCATTCTGATCGCGACCGACGCCTGGCTGCCGCAGGTTAACGGGGTCGTTACGACTCTGCGCAACACCGTGCGCGAGCTGGAATCATTGGGCCATTCGGTCCAGCTCATCACGCCCGAGGGCTTCCGTACGCTGCCCTGTCCGACCTATCCGGAGATCCGGCTCGCCGTCGCGCCCGGTCCGCGGGTCGTGCGCATGATCGAGGAGTTCGAGCCCGACGCCGTGCACATCGAAACCGAGGCTCCGATCGGACTGGCCGCACGCCGGCATTGTCTCGACGCGGGGCGCCCGTTCACGACCGCCTATCACACGCAGTTTCCCGAGTTCATCCACGCCCGCTGCCGGTTGCCGCTCTCCGTCAGCTACCGGTGGATGCGCTGGTTCCACAAGCCGGCCGCGGCCGTACTCGTTGCCACCGCCGCGATGCGCGGGCGGCTCGAACAGTGGGGCTTCACCAACCTCGCGACCTGGTCGCGCGGCGTCGACACCGCGCTCTTCGCGCCGGCGCCGCGCGAGAACCTTACCCGCCGGCCCATCTTTCTCTACGCAGGCCGCGTCGCGGTCGAGAAGAGCATCGACGATTTTCTGAAGCTCGATCTGCCAGGAACCAAATGGGTCGTGGGCGACGGGCCTGCGCGCGCCGGGCTCGCAGCGCGCTTCCCCGACGCCGTCTTCCACGGCGTGAAGCACGGCAAGGATCTCGCGTACTTCTATCAGCAGGCCGACGTCTTCGTGTTTCCCAGCCGCACGGATACGTTCGGCCTGGTTCTGATCGAGGCGATGGCCTGCGGGACGCCGGTCGCCGCGTACCCCGTGACCGGGCCGATCGACGTGGTGCGCGATTCCGCAGTCGGCATCCTGTCCGAGGACTTGCGGACCGCGGCGCTGGCGGCGCTGAATCTTGACCGCGCTCTCGTGCGGCGATACGCCGAGCAGTATTCATGGGGCGCGGCGACGGACCAGTTCGTCGCCAACCTGCGAACGGCGGGAATGGCGGTCGCGGCGTAGAGCTCACGGCCGGCTCCCGGCTCGTCAGCTCTACCGCACCGGCCCCATGAGCGCGAGGATCAGCGGCGTCGTGACCGCGGCGAGCGCGGTCGAGACGACAAGGCTCGAAGCTACCGGGCCGCTCAGGCTGTCGAACTGCCGCGACATGAGATAGACGTTCGCGCCGACGGGCAACGCAGCGAGGAGCACGATCGCCTGCGTTTCGAGCGGCGTCAGCGAAAGCGCCCGGGCAACAACCATACCGCGAGGGGTTGTCCCGCGAGCTTCATGACCGTGATCGCGGCGCTTACTTTCCAGCCTTCGCGGATGCCGTATTGGGCGAGCCCCATGCCGAGCGCGATCAGCGACATGGGAACGGCGGCGTCGCTGATGAGTGAAAGCGTTCGATCGACGACGCCGGGCAACGGCAGCCCGGCGAGCCCCCACAATGGTGCCGAGGAGAATGCTCGCGACGATCGGGTTGCCGAGCACGGCTTTCGCCGCCTGGAGGTAGCCCGACCACGACACGGCGCGATGGCGCGCCCATTCGACCGAGACCGTCACGAGGGTCCACAGAAGCAGCGCGTTGAACACCAGCACCAGCGAAATCGCGGGCCATGACCGCTCGCCAGCGCTACCCGCACAACGGGAAGGAATTCGCTCGCAGAGCCCGTTTGCCCTGTCGCGGACCGGTTGATCAAATTGGGCCTTTCCTGGACCCGAAAGTAGCGGTAGTGTTGCGCTGGACCATTATCAGGGGATACCGGTAGATCATGCGCTTCTTGTTGCAACGACTCCTCCTAGCCTGGCTTGTCCTCGCCTCGTTGCCGTTGGGCTCGGCGCTGGTGTTCGCGCAGCTGCAAGCCGACGCTAAGCCCGCGGCCACGTCGTCGCGAGTGCCGGAGATCGATCCGTCCGTGTATCGCGTTGGCCCGGAGGACGTGCTCGAACTTTCGGTGTGGCATGAGGACGCGCTCAAGAAGGAAGTATTGGTCCGTCCCGACGGCGGCATCTCGTATCCGCTGGTTGGCGAAGTGCAGGTCGCCGGCAAGACCGTACTCGAGATTCGCGAGGAGGTCACAAAGCGCCTTGAGAAATTCGTCCCCGATGCGGCTGTCTCGGTGACGATCGTCAAGGTCGGCAGCCAGCGTATATACGTCCTCGGCAAGGTCAACAAGCCGGGCGAGTTCCAGGTCGGGAGGTACGTGGACGTGCTGCAGGCGCTCAGCATGGCGGGCGGCCTCACGCCGTTCGCGGACAGCAACGACATTCGCATAATGCGCCGCGAGGGTGCGCGACAAGTCGTGCTTCCGTTCGAGTATGGCCGCGTCGTCCGCGGCGAGAAGCTCGAGCAAAACATTCAGCTTCGTGCCGGCGACGTCGTTGTCGTGCCATAGGCACATCATGGCGAAGCGTTTTGGCGTCGCGTTCGTCGCGACCGCTGCGACGGCTGTACCGTCATTCGCCGCCGCGCAGGAATGGTCGGTGCAGAGCGGCGCCGCGGCGCGCTCCGAGTACAACGACAACTATTTCTTCACGTCAACCGGGACCGAGCCGGCGCTCACCGGATCCTTAGCGCCAGTCAATAATAAGCAGTCGGCGTTCACCGGAACCCTGACTCCATTCGTCACCGCGGCTCGCCGAACGGAGACGAGCGATGTGACTGCGCTCGTGGCCGTCGGCGCGAACAAAGTGTGGGGTCTCTCGTCGAGCGTCGATTACGTGAGCGGCAACTTGAGCCTGAACGGTTCGCTGCGCGAGGCACGTTCGACCTGGACCGGGAGCGCATCGTTCGTGCGATCGGCCAGCCTGCAGAATGAACTCGGGCCGACGGGAACCGCGCTTGTGCTCGCCTTCACCAACGCCGCGTCGGTGACGGGAACATACGGCTACGCACTTACCGAACGCTGGTCGCTCGGCGCAACGGCCGGCGCATACGGCAACACGTACGACGGGGTTGAAAACGGAACCACATTGTCGAACAACCATGGCTACTACGTCAGCGGCAACGGCGACTACGCGTATTCGGACCGCACCCATCTCACGTTCACGGGCGGGTACTCGAACTATATTAGCGACCTCACCCACAACAACGAGCTGACGGCCACGATTGGCGTCGCGCACCAGTTTTCGCCGCAATTGACGATTTCCGCATCGCTAGGCGGCTTCTGGACCGACATCAAGGTCGTGCAGAACGATCTCCCCGCCAGCGGCAGCCAGCAACGCGAAAGCGGCGAACTATACGGTGGGAATATCAGCTACGCACTCTCCGAGCAAACGCAGCTTGCCGCCAACCTCTCGGAAAACCTGGCGCCAAGCGGCTCCGGCACCCTCAACAAGAACGAGACTGCAACTGCTTCGTTGACGCACCAGTTCTCGGACCGCCTGACTGGCCGGGTGGGGGCGAGCTACACTCGCACCACCTTCCCGGTGACGATATCGAGCTCGTCCACCGACAACTACTGGACGGGCGACACAGGGTTTTCCTACCTGCTTGCAGAGCGCTGGAAGCTCGATGTCGGCTACCGCTATACGGGCGCACGGTACGGGCAGAATGCGGGCGAGCCCAAGTCGAACGTCGTCTTCGTGAGCATCGGTTACAACTGGCCCGGCGCGTCATTCACGGAATGGATAGGCCAACGCCCCAATGTGCAGGGTTTGCCGGGGGCGGGTGCGGTGCCGCTTCCCGTGGGTTCGCCGGGATCGGCAGCGCCCGGTGCGACGCCCGCGGCTCCGTCGCCGGGGACTTCACCGTTCGATCCGTTTACGATCCCGTAAGATGGCCCTGCGACGCTGGGCTAGGTTTGGACGGCGCGGACGGCGGATTCAGCTTCTGCTGCGAAGCAGCCGGGCAAGCCTTCCCATCTGATATCCCATGCTGTAGCGGTCCTGGATCCAAGGAGGGAAGACAAGGTTCCAGGGCAACGACAGCAATTTGCCGGAGTATGAGCCGGGGGCCAGCAAGGTATCCCAGACGGTTGCCTCGAGCATCGGGTGCCGGTCGCCGAACGATCCCATGAACTTCCGGCCGCCAATGAGGTAAGTATCCAGCATGAAATCGATGATTCGCATCTCTCTAGCGCCGACGATGTTCTGTCGGGAGGCAAGACGAGACAGGATAGGAGAGGCAGATTCGTCGAACCCGCATCGGCAGACATAGGCGAGCATGATGTAAAGCGATGCGATCGCCATGTCGTTGTCCAGCCAGGCGAGAAGTCCATCCCAGTCCAGCGTTTGCCGCGAAGCCTTGAGAAGATACACAGCGTCGAGCAAAGGGATCACGAAGCTCGGATGGATCCCGTGCATGGACAGGTCCCGTATCCAGTAGGATGCAATGTAGACGAGTTGCAGCTCGTCGGTGAGGCGGAACACGGGCCGGCCGTGAAACGTCGAGGCGATCGACTGCGCTGCCACATTGGACGGACCGTACAGCGTGTTACCTCGCAGGCGCGATGCGTTGGGGAACAAACCGGTATGAACCTCGACCCAGACACGTCGCTCCGGGTGAAACAGCGGCACACCATGGTGCGAGTGTTCGTCCAGCTGGAAGTTCGACATGCGGCTGTAGCCGCGGCGCAGAAGGGTCGATTCGACCAACTGGGACTCGCGTTCCCGCACCAGGATATCGATGTCTCCCATGGGTCGGAGATGCGGGGCAGGATAGTGCTGATCGCTGATCGAGATTCCTTTGAGGAGCGTTACCGGGACTCCCATCTCCTGACAGGCGTCGATGACCTCGTCGGCGGTATCGCACAAGTTGCCATTTCTGACCTGGGCCGTCAGGTCGGCACTTTTTAACGCGTCGCGCCAGGCCGGCGGCACCCGTTCGAGGCTGTCGCGTGTTGCCCGGTACAGGAGCGCACCGAGGCCAGCATCGAGCGCATGTCGCATCTGCCGGTCCTCGATGCCATCCCACCGCCAATCCTGAATTCGATTGGCGTCATCCGATGGCCGTGGCGCGGCGGCATACTTCAACAGTTCATGCATGAGACCGCGAGCGTATCTGGAGGTAATCGGGAAGGGGATCCTCCCTCCGTTCTGCTTATTCACCGGTGTCGCGTCAGCATGAAGATTGGGCCAAGTGCATCGACAGCACTCCACAAGTCGATGCTTTCATTTTGGTCGTGGCCCACGCATTGAAGATTCGAGCGACCGGATACGACGTTGGCATAGGCGTTGATCCTGTTAAGATGCTGAAGATATTAGTGCAATCGTGACCATGTTGCGTAGGCGACTAGAGGGGGTGATGGTCCGGCACCTTAACCAGGAGGTGTTGCTGCTCGACACCGTCTCGAATCAAATTCATCAGCTCAATCAGACAGCCGGCTTTATCTGGCAAAGGTGCGACGAAGCCCGGTCGTCGGAAGAGATGGCTAGGCGGCTTGCAGCAGAATATGAGATTAGCTATGATGAGGCTATAAGAGACGTTGTTCAGACCCTGGAAAAGTTGCGGGGGCTGAATCTGATCGTCGAAGTCGATTTGTCGGAATAGTCGAGGACACAGCTTTCTGCTGTGGGATCCGAGGCCGACCGAAGAGGAGCGCGTCGATGAAGAACGAACCGATCGATAAGCCATCGCGCCGCGACTTCGTTGCGAAGATGGGATATATCGCGCCCGCTATCTTGACGCTTAGCGTTGCGCCTTCGTTCGCGAAAGCAGGATCGCCCCATGGTCCCCCGTTCACGCCGCCGGGACCGCCGCCGTGGCCGCCGGGACATTGATTTCCCTGAGCGGTTCCTAGAAGCTCTTCGGCGCCCGACACCTGTCCGGCGCCGAAGTGTTTATGAGGGTCTCGGCGGTGCTGGCGAGTGAATATTGACCCCCAGGGCGATCAATTCCATTCAGGCGCTTTGCCATCGCACGAGCGCGAGCAGCGGGTTGGCCGTTGCCTCGGCGGTGGGCAAGGAATACAACGGTACCGGATCCGTGCAATCACTGCGCTTTCTTATCCTGGGGCAACACGTACGCGTTGAGTGCTGCGACGCTGAGCTGCGGCGCGGCTTGATCGTCAATTTTGGGGCGATGGCGGCAGCGAATGACCGCACTCCGCCCGACCTCGATTACCGCATCAGCAGCGGCACCACGCCAGGGGCGTTTTCGCTGATTCGTGAAGGGCAAACTGCGTGCGAGGGCAGCAATCCCGGCGACCTTCTGTTTTTGCTGGAGAAGGACGTCACCGTGGAGTTGCAGAAAAGGCGTTCCGACCTTTTTTTCCTGCATGCCGCGGCGATCGCCTGGCGAGGCTGGGCTTGCCTGCTGGCGGCGGAATCGGGAAGCGGAAAGTCGACCACGACCTGGGGACTGCTCCACCACGGGTTCCACTACCTCAGTGACGAGCTGAGTCCGATCGACCTGCACTCCATGCGGGTTTTTCCGTATCCGCACGCGCTCTGCCTCAAGCAACCGCCGGCGGCGGCCTACCGGCTCCCCGCAGGCGCGCTTGACCTGGGCGGTACGATAAGTATCCCCGCGCGAACCCTGCCAAGTGCCACGGTTTCGGGGCCGCGCCCGCTCGGAGCGGTGTTCCTCGTGACGCATCGCCCGGATCTGAGCGCCCCGAACATGCGTGTTGTAGCCCCAGCGGAAGCAAGTGCGCGCTTGTACGTGACTGCGCTGAACGCATTGGCACACCCGAACCGTGGGCTCGACGCTGTGATCCGCATATCCGAAGCTGTGCCTTGCTTTGCCGTCTCCTCTGCCGAACTGTCAGCGACATGCGCCTTGATTGGCTCCACCGTGGAAAGAGTGATCCCTCGCGTCATCTAGCGCAGAAAGTAAGGCTTTCGACAGTTGGGCAGTACAGATTCACGTAGTACACGGGGGATTGGCAAAATCTGCGCCGCCAATGGTAGACAAGTTACGGGACCCTGGGCACGTGTGACATACTTGTGTCGCCATTCACAATACGCGAGTATTTTGCAAATAAGGGGGTGGCGCGTCCGATCGCCCCATTAGGGTGTCCTGGCCATGGAAGAATACGAAGGCGGCAAAACCTTAGGTGAATACCTTGCCGTATTGCGACGGCACAAGGTTCAGATCTTCGCTGTCACCGCGGTACTCGCTGCGGTCGCCGGTGCGGTGGCGATCGGCCTGCCGCCGGTCTATCGCTCCACGGCGACCATTCTGGTGCAGGAGCAGGAGGTGCCCCCCGATCTGGTGCGCTCCACCATCACGAGCTTCGCCGACGAGCGCATCCAGGTTATCAGCCAGCAGGTTATGACCCGCGCGATGCTGCTGCGGCTCGTCGACAAGTACGGCCTGTATGAGAAATATCGCCAGCGCGCGACCACCGACGAGATCCTCGACCGGATGCGCAAGGATATCAAGCTCACGACCGTCAACGCCGACATCTCGGACCGAAGCAGCGGGCGTCGCGTGAATGCCACCATCGCCTTCACGATCTCCTACGACTCGCCGCGGCCAGATCAGGCGCAGAAGGTCGTGAACGACCTGGCATCGCTGTACCTGGATGAAAACGCAAAGGTGCGCCAGCAAAGCGTCGCCGAGACGACAGCTTTCCTCACCCAAGAGGCGGATCGACTGGCCACCCAGATCCAGGACATCGAAGCAAATCTCGCGCAATTCAAGCGCCGTTATGCAGGTCGTCTGCCGGATTCGTCGATGGTCAACATGCAACTTGCCGAGCGCACCGGGTCCGAACTGCAGCGTATCGAACGGGAGACGAGCACGCTCCAGGAACGCAAGATCGCGCTGGAAGCGCAGCTGTCGGTCGTCGCGCCCAACGTCCCGCCAGCGACAAACACCGCAGGGCAACGCGGCCTGACGCCGGCGGAGCGCCTGCGTGCGCTAGAAGCGCAGTACGCCAGCGCTTCGGCGGTCTATGGCGCCGACCACCCGGATATTCGACGCATGCAACGGGAGATTGCCGCGCTTCGCGCCGAAACTGGCGCGTCAGGCAACGAGGCCGGGGTCAAGCCGCCGGCGCAGGGAGCGGCCGACAAGCGCGCAATACCCGACCCGATCCAGAAACCCGACAATCCGGCATACATCGCGCTGATCACGCAGATCGAGGGTACCAAACGTGAGCTCAATCAACTCGCCGCGCTCAAGGACGACCTGCGCGCCCAGCAGCGCACGTACGATTCGCGGTTGATGCAGATTCCCGAGATCGAGCGCGAGTACGACGACCTGACGCGCGACTACCAGACCGCCCAGACGCGCTACCGCGAGGTCAAGGCGAAGCAGATGCAGGCCGAGGTCTCGCAGGAGCTGGAGAAGGACCGCAAGGCGGAGCGCTTCAGCCTGGGCGAGCCTGCCCATCTGCCCGAAAAGCCGTTTAGCCCCAACCGTCCTGCCGTTGCGCTCATCGGCTTCATCGCCGCGCTTGGCGGCGGGATCGGCGTCGCCGGGTTACGCGAAGCCTTCGATGCGTCGGTGAAGGGACCGCTCGAACTCGCCCGCATCGCCACCGTCCCCATCTTGACTGCAATCCCATACATCGAGACGCGCTGGGAGCAGGTCGGCAAACGGCGCCGAACCTGGCTGGCGGTCTGCTTGATCTCATTGCTGGCCGTCGCCTTCCTGCTCGGCGTCCACTTCTTCCTGAAGCCGTTACCTGCGCTCTTGGACTCGCTGACGCACAGGATCACGCTCTGGTAGCCAGACTTGGAAAAGATCTCCGTCGCTCTGCAGCGCGTGCTTGACGCCCAGAAGCCTGGGGAGGGCCTGTTCGCACCCGTGAATGAGGCGGCTTCCGCAGTGGGGTCGTCGGCACGCCCGCCTGGCCCCATCGCCTACACGCGCACCCGCGTACTCGAGGTTACGCCGGACGTGCTGGAGCGCCACCGCCTGGCCTCGGTGAGGAACGATCGGACCGCCGACGCGTTCCGCCTGCTGCGCACCCAGGTTCTCATGCAAATGCGCCAGAACGGCTGGCAAACTCTAGCGGTGACGAGCCCCAACAAGGGTGCCGGCAAGTCGACCATCGCGCTGAATCTTGCCATGAGCTTCGCGATGGAGGCTGACTACACGGCGCTGCTGGTTGACGCCGATCTCCGCGATCCGGATATACGTCACATGCTGGAGCTCGAGCCGGGGCCCGGTCTCGTGGACTACCTGCTGGGCAACGCGGCGCTCGAGGACCTGCTGATCCACCCCAATGTGGGCAACCTCGTCGTGCTTCCCGGCGGCGCACCGGTTGCGAACACGTCCGAGCTGATGCGCTCGCCGATGATGGCCGACATGATACGAGAAGTGCGCGGCCGTTATAACGATCGCCTCATCGTCTTCGACGTGCCGCCTATCCTCTCGGGCGCGGACGCGCTGGCCCTTTCGGGCTATATGGAGGCAACCATTCTGCTCGTCGAGGAAGGCAAGACGCTGCGAGACGACATCGAGCGGTCGTGCGAGCTGCTCGACAAGTCGAACCTCATGGGCATCGTGCTCAACAAGTCGCGCGAGTTACCGGAGCCCGAGCCGATCACGCGGCCGAAACCAGGGTTCCTGCGGCGCTTCTTCGGAGCCGAGAACTAGCCGCCATGTACGAATCGTTCTACGGGTTCAAGGTCCGGCCGTTCGCCCTGCTTCCGCAGGAGGAGTTCATGTTTCTCTCGCGCCAGCACCGCATGGCGCTCGACCTGCTCGTCTACGGCCTGAGTAACCGAGCCCTGTTCTGCGTCGTGTATGGCGACATCGGTACGGGCAAGACGACGCTGTTGCGCTATTTGTTGAGGCGCCGTGGACCGCAGATCTCGGTGGGCATGGTCACCGGCATGAGCGGGACTTTCCAGGAGCTGCTGCAGTGGACGCTCTCGGCGTTCGGACTCGATTATCGGGGACTGGACAAAATAGGCATGCAGCAGGTGCTCGTCGACTTCGCCAAGCGCGAGGAGATGCGTGGCGGGCGCATGGTGCTCGTTGTGGACGAGGCCCAGGCGCTGGCGCCGGAGGTGCTCGAGGAGTTGCGCCTGTTCTCGAACGTTAGCACCGGCTATGCGCCGCTGCTGCAGACGGTGCTCGTGGGTCAGCTTTCTTTGCGGGACACGCTGCGCCGCCCAGAGATGTATCAGTTGGCGCAGCGGGTCGGTGTGGACTACATGCTTACACCACTCGACAAGGAGCAGACGCAGGCCTACATCCGTCACCGGCTGGGACTCGCCGGGTCAGGCCGAGAGGATCTGTTTACTCCCGAAGCCTGTGATGCCATCTTCAGTGCCAGCCGCGGCATTCCGCGTATCGTCAATCTGCTCTGTGACACCGCGCTCGTGTACGGCTACGCGGACCAAAGAGCTACGATCGATGCGCTTACCGTCAACGAGATGCTCGGGGACAAGGCGCGCGAGGGAGGTTGGCTGTTCAATCCGCCGACGCGGCGCCGCTCACGTCGGACTGTGCCCACCGAGGGTTAGGAAAGCCCCGACAGGGGATTGTACGATACAAACAAAATCTGTTGTGCTGTCAGCCAATTGTCTAGTAAATTTTACAAACGATGGGCTTCAACCTGTCGAAGTCGTCTATCAAGTGCTTGTTATATTACGATTATTTCATAATAGGCACGAATGTTGACGTACGTCACAATGCGTGCTCGCAGAGCAGCTAGCATTTTGGCGCTACGGCAATAAGCTGGCATTTAGCGGTGCGGCAATAGCATCGCTTCTAAAGAATTAGACTGAGGTGGGGGTAGTTCAGGGATTCTCCGGGACGCGCATGCGTTCCACTGTCGTCGCTCCAAACACCAACACCATTGCTTGATTGGCAGGCACGACGCTATGTCGCATTGGGTCAGGCCCTCATCAACGAGATCCCATCTGGGCGAGCGACCGGTCGAATTGCCAGGTCAGCAGGGGTCCCGCATCCACTGGGACAAGCGCACGGGCCTGGGTCACGATGTCGTGTCGATGGATGGTCTAGCGCTGGACCATCACCAGACGGCTACTCTGCCATCGCGCAATACTGTCAAGACCAGGGTTCCTGATGGATCTCGAGTCGCGACGAAGGTTGTCAAGAAACGATCCGTGGAGGCTGGCTCGCCACGCGAGGGTTATTGCCCGGACGTGTGCGAGATGCTATCGAAACGTCAGTTCTTGAGACAGTTGCGACTCGAAAAACGGCGGACAGAACGGTTCAAGGGCCCGCTGTCCATCGCGCTTTTTCACTTTGAGCACAAGGGTAGCGATGGTCTCCATGACGTGAGGGCAGTCTTCAATATTCTCCGCGACGGCAAGCGGGAGTTGGATATTGCTGGTTATCTCGAAGACGACCTCATCGGCATCATTCTTCCAGGCACAAACCCGCAGGGGGCTCGAGAATTCGCGCAAAAAATCACCGAGCGACTTAACGGTCTGCCCTGCACCGCCACCACGGCGACATACCCTGATTATCTATTTGACAACCTGACGAGGGGAAGCGAGCACAAGGGTAATCTCGATCCTATCTTTCCCGATGATTCCGCGGATTCTTCAACGGTCGGCTACGTCCTCAAGCGGAGCCTCGATGTGACAGGGGCTATCGTCGCGATCTTGCTGTTCGCGCCGGTGATGTTGATCGCCGCTCTTGCTGTCAAGATGTCTTCTTCCGGGCCTGTGATCTTTAGGCAGTCCCGTTTGGGACAAAGCGGTATCCCCTTTGACTTCTACAAATTCCGGTCCATGTATCGTAGCGCCGATGATGGAATCCACCGGGAGTTCGTCACGCGCTTGATTAAGGGGGATCACCGACGAATAGATCAGCAGGACGCGTCGAAGCCCCTCTATAAGATAAAGTCTGATCCGAGGGTCACACGCGTTGGCAGAATCATTCGCAAGACAAGCATTGACGAGCTTCCGCAATTGTTCTGTGTACTCAAGGGGGACATGAGTCTGGTCGGGCCGCGTCCGCCGCTTCCGTATGAAGCAAAGGAATACGAGCCGTGGCATCTCAGGCGGATATTGGAGATAAAGCCGGGCATCACCGGCCTCTGGCAGGTGGATGGACGAAGCAGGGTGAGCTTTGACGACATGGTCCGAATGGATCTTCGGTATGTCCGCAATTGCTCGCTGATGTTCGACCTCAAGATACTCCTCAAGACCTTCGTGGTCGTGGTGAGGCGCGAAGGGGCAACCTAGTCTGCTTCGCCTGACAGCAGTGGCTGGCGAGAGAGACTATTGTCCCTGCCAGAGCGAAGACTTAGGTGTTCTGTACTGACCCAGCGGCTTCTGCGTAGGTCAGACCGCTAGCTCGGTCACCGCTGTCCGAGCCTGCAGGATCTCGACCACGAGGGCCGCCCAGCGCTTGCCTGTCGAGCGCTTACGGATGTCCTCTTCCATTGTTCTGCTCACGTCACGCTCCTTGCCGGAGCATGACCTGAGCAGAAGTTCGCTCAGCATTTTGAAGTCGCCACTATCGGTGGCGACTACCCTTCTCGACGACCTGCGCCAAGGTGGCGCTGGTCGGGCCGGCGTTAGCGGAGTCGCCGCCATAGATGGCGACGATGCTGTGGCTGGGGGAGCGGCGGGTGCCGGCGCTTAGGCTCGCGGTGCTGCAAGTCACGGTCTTGGAGCTGGCGGGACCGGCGGGCAAGGCCACCGCGCCGCAGCCGGTCAGCGTCGTACCGTCGGCGGTGAAGCGAACACTGCCCGTCGGGGCGTTGCCGGTCACCGTCGCGGTAAAGATCACGCTGGTGCCGTGGACGACGGATTGGCCGAGCTGGCGAGGTCAACCCTGGCGGTGTTGACGGTATTGACCATTTCCGTGAGCGTGCTGCTGGTCGAGCCATTGTTGCCCGCATTGCCGCCATAGGTGGCGACGATGTTGTGCGCTGCCGGCCGCGAGGCTCGCGCTGCTGCACGTTGCGGTCTTGGAGTTGGCGCGAACCGGCGGGCAACGCCACCGCACCGCAGCCGGTCAAGCGTCGTGCCGTCGGCGGTAAAGCCAACATTGCCGGTCGGAGCGGTGCCAGTCACCGTCGCGGTGAAGGTAACGTTGGCGCCGACGAGCGACGGATTGGCCGAACTCGCCAGCGAGGTGCCGCTTGACGCGGTGTTGACCACCTGCGCTAAGGTGGCGCTGGTCGAGCCGGCGTTAGCGGAGTTGCCGCCGTAGGTGGCGACGATACTGTGGCTGGGGGAGCGGCGGGTGCTGGCGCTTAGGCTCGCGGTGCTGCAAGTCACGGTCTTGGAACTGGCGGAACCGGCGGGCAAGGCCACCGCGCCGCAACCGGTCAGCGTGGTACCGTCGGCGGTGAAGCGAACACTCCCCGTCGGGGCGCTGCCGGTCACCGTCGCGGTAAAGATCACGCTGGTGCCGGTGGACGCCGGATTGGCCGAGCTGGCGAGGCCAACACTGGCGGTGTTGACGGTGTTGACCATTTCCGTGAGCGCGCTGCTGGTCGAGCCATGGTTACCCGCATCGCCGCCATAGGTGGCGACGATGTTGTGCTTGCCGGCCGCGAGGCTCGCGCTGCTGCACGTTGCGGTCTTGGAGTTGGCCGAACCGGTGGGCAGCGCCACCGCGGAGCAGCCGGAGATCGATGACGCGCCGTCCTTGAAGTTGACCGATCCAGTGGGGCTCGCGCCAGTGACCGTCGCAGTGAGGGCAACGTTCGCGCCAACGACCGAAGGATTGGCCGAGCTCGCCACGGCGGCCGTGCTCGTCGCCTTGTTCACCGTTTGCGTGAGCGCACTGCTGGTCGAGCCATTGTTGCCCGCATTGCCGGTATAGGTGGCGACGATGTTGTGCGTGCCGCTGGTGAGACTGCTGGTGCTGCAGGTCGCGGTCTTGGAGCTAGCAGAGCCCGGCGGGTAACGCGACCGCACCGCAACCAGTTAGCGTCGTGCCATCGGCAGTGAAGCCAACGCTGCCGGTCGGGGCCGTGCCAATCACTGTCGCCGTGAAGGTGACGCTCGCACCGACGACCGACGGATTGGCCGAGCTCGCCAGCGAGGTACCGCTTGACGCGGTGTTGACCGCCTGCGCCAGCGTGGTGCTGGTCGAGCCGGCGTTAGCGGGGTCGCCGCCATAGGTGGCGATGATGTTGTGCGTGCCGACCGTGAGGCTCGCGTTGCTGCAGGTCGCGGTCTTGGAGTTGGCAGAACCGGCAGGCAACGCCACCGCGCCGCAGCCGGCCAGCGTTGTGCCGTCGGCGGTGAAGCCCACGCTGCCGGTCGGAGCGTTGCCAGTCACCGTCGCGGTGAAGATGACGCTCGCGCCGACCAGTGACGGATTGGCGGAGCTCGCCACCGCGGCCGTGCTCGTCGCCTTGTTCACCGTTTGCGTGAGCGTGCTGCTGGTCGAGGCATTGTTACCCGCGTCGCCGCCGTAGTTGGCCACGATGTTGTGCGCGCCGGCCGCGAGGCTTGCGCTGCTGCACGCGGCAGTCTTGGAGCTGGCGGAACCGGCGGGCAACGCTACTGCACTGCAGCCGGTCAAGCGTCGTGCCATCGGCAGTGAAGCCAACGCTGCCGGTCGGGGCGTTGCCAGTCACCGTCGCGGTGAAAGTGACGTTCGCGCCAACGAGCGACGGATTGGCCGAACTCGCCACCGCGGCCGTGCTCGTCGCCTTGTTCACCGTTTGCGTGAGCGTGCTGCTGGTCGAGCCGTTGTTGCCGCTATCACCACCATAAGTGGCGACGATGTTGTGCGTGCCGCCCGTGAGGCTTGCGCTGCTGCACGCGGCAGTCTTGGAGCTGGCGGAACCGGCGGGCAAGGCCACCGCGCCGCAGCCGGTCAAGGTCGTGCCGCCATCGGTGAAGCCAACACTCCCAGTCGGCGCCGCACCGCTAACCGTCGCGGTGAAGGTGACGTTGGTGCCGACGATCGAGGGACTGGCCGAACTTGCCAGCGAGGTACCGCTTGACGCGGTGTCGATCGTTTGCGCGAGCGTGCTGCTGGTGGAGCCAGCGTTGCCGCTATCTCCGCCATAGGTCGCGACGATGTTGTGGCTGCCCGCGCTTAGGCCGCGGTGCTGCAGGTGGCGGTCTTGGGGTTGGCGGCGCCGGCGGGCAGCGCCACCGCGCCGCAGCCGCTAAGCGTCGTGCCATCGGCAGTGAAGCCCACGCTGCCGGTCGGGGCGTTGCCAGTCACCGTCGCCGTGAAGGTCACGCTGGTGCCCACGAGCGCCGGATTGGCCGAGCTCGCGAGCGAGGTACCGCTTGACGCGATGTTGACCACCTGCGCGAGCGTGCTGCTGGTGGAGCCAGCGTTGCCGCTATCTCCGCCATAGGTGCCCACGATGTTGTGGCTGCCCGCGCTTAGGCTGCTGGTGCTGCAGGTGGCGGTCTTGGAGTTGGCGGAACCGGCGGGCAGGGCCACCGCGGCGCAGCCAGTGATCGTGATGCTCCGTCCTTGAAGTTGACCGATCCGGTCGGCGCCGTGCCGGTGACCGTCGCGGTGAAGGTAACGTTCGCGCCGACCAGCGACGGATTGGCCGAGCTCGCCAGCGAGGTACCGCTTGAGGCGGTGTTGACCACCTGCGCCAGGGTGGTGCTGGTCGAGCCAGCTGTTGCCCGCATCGCCGCCATAGGTGGCCACGATGTTGTGCGTGCTGACGCGCGAGGCTCGCTGGTGCTGCAGGTCGCGGTCTTGGAGCTGGCGGAACCGGCGGGCAGGGCCACCGCGCCGCAGCCGGTAAGCGTGCGCTGCCATCGGCAGTAAAGCTGACCGATGCCAGTCGGGGCTCGCGCCAGTGACCGTCGCAGTGAAGGTAACGTTCGCGCCGACCAGCGACGGATTGGTCGAGCTCGCCAGCGAGGTACCGCTTGAGGCGGTGTTGACCACCTGCGCCAGGGTGGTGCTGGTCGAGCCACTGTTGCCCGCATCGCCGCCATAGGTGGCGACGATGTTGTGCGTGCCGAGCGTGAGGCCGCTGGTGCTGCAGGTCGCGGTCTTGGAGCTGGCGGAACCGGCGGGTAGGGCGACGGCGCCGCAGCCGGTCAGCGTCGTGCCATCGGCAGTGAAGCCCACGCTGCCGGTCGGGGCGTTGCCAGTCACCGTCGCCGTGAAGGTGACGTTGGCGCCGACCAGCGACGGACTGGCCGAGCTCGCCACCGCGGCGGTGCTCGTCGCCTTGTTCACCGTTTGCGTCAGCGTGCTGCTGGTCGAGCCGTTGTTGCCTGCATCGCCACCATAGGTGGCCACGATGCTGTGCGCGCCCGCGCTCAGGCCGCTGGTGCTGCAGGTCGCGGTCTTGGAGTTGGCGGCGCCGGCGGGCAGCGCCACCGCGCCGCAACCAGTGATCGTGCTGCCGCCATCAGTGAAGGCAACGCTGCCGGTCGGGGCCGTGCCAGTGACCGTCGCCGTGAAGGTGACGCTGGTGCCCACGACCGCCGGATTGGTCGAGCTCGCCAGCGAGGTACCGCTTGACGCCGTGTTGACCACCTGCGCCAGCGCGCTGCTGGTGGAGCCGGCGTTAGCGGAGTCGCCGCCATAGGTGGCCACGATGTTGTGCGTGCCGGCCGCGAGGCTCGCGCTGCTGCATGTTGCGGTCTTGGAGCTGGCGGAACCGGCGGGCAGCGCCACCGCGGAACAGCCGGAGATCGATGACGCGCCGTCCTTGAAGTTGACCGATCCAGTGGGGCTCGCGCCAGTGACCGTCGCAGTGAAGGTAACGTTCGCGCCGACCAGTGATGGATTGGTCGAGCTCGCCAGCGAGGTACCGCTTGACGCCGTGTTGACCACCTGCGCCAGGGTGGCGCTGGTCGAGCCAGTGTTAGCCGCCATCGCCACCATAGGTGGCCACGATGTTGTGCGTGCCGACGGCGAGGCTCGCGCTGCTGCACGTTGCGGTCTTGGAGTTGGCGGAACCGGCGGGCAACGCCACCGCGCCGCAGCCGGCCAGCGTTGTGCCGTCGGCGGTGAAGCCCACGCTGCCGGTCGGAGCGGTGCCGGTGACCGTCGCGGTGAAGGTCACGCTGGTGCCAACGACCGCCGGATTGGTCGAGCTCGCCAGCGAGGTACCGCTCGAGGCGGTGTTGACCACCTGCGCCAGGGTGGTGCTGGTCGAGCCACTGTTACCCGCATCGCCGCCATAGGTGGCCACGATGTTGTGCGTGCCGACCGCGAGGCTCGCGCTGCTGCACGTCGCGGTCTTGCTGTTGGCAGCGCCAGCGGGCAGGGCCACGGCACTGCAGCCAGTGATCGTGCTGCCGCCATCAGTAAACGCTACGCTGCCGGTCGGGGCCGTGCCAGTCACTGTTGCCGTGAAGGTGACGTTGGTGCCGACGATCGAGGGATTGGCCGAACTTGCCACCGAGGTACCGCTTGACGCCGTGTTGACCACCTGCGCCAGGGTGGCGCTGGTCGAGCCAGTGTTGCCGCCATCACCACCATAGGTGGCCACGATGTTGTGTGCGCCGGCCGCGAGGCTCGCGCTGCTGCAGGTGGCAGTCTTGGAGCTGGCGGAGCCGGCGGGCAACGCCACCGCACCGCAACCGGTGATCGTGCTGCCGCCATCGGTGAAGGCGACGCTGCCGGTCGGAGCGGTGCCGGTGACCGTGGCGGTGAAGGCCACGCTGGTGCCGACGACTGACGGATTGGCGGAGCTCGCCAGCGAGGTACCGCTTGACGCGGTGTTGACCGCCTGCGCCAGCGTGGTGCTGGTCGAGCCGGCGTTAGCGGAGTCGCCGCCATAGGTGGCGATGATGTTGTGCGTGCCGACGGCGAGGCTCGCGCTGCTGCAGGTGGCAGTCTTGGAGCTGGCGGAACCAGCAGGCAGCGCCACCGCGCCGCAACCGATGATCGTGCTGCCGCCATCAGTGAAGGCACGCTGCCGGTCGGAGCGCTGCCAGTCACCGTCGCGGTGAAGGTCACGCTGGCGCCAACGAGTGACGGATTGGCCGAGCTCGCCACCGCAGCGGTGCTCGTCGCCTTGTTCACCGTTTGCGTCAGCGTGCTGCTGGTCGAGCCATTGTTGCCGCTATCTCCGCCGTAGTTGGCCACGATGTTGTGCGCGCCGGCCGCGAGGCTTGCGCTGCTGCACGCGGCGGTCTTGGAGCTGGCGGAACCGGCGGGCAGCGCTACTGCACTGCAGCCGGTCAAGGTCGTGCCATCGGCAGTAAAGCCCACGCTGCCGGTCGGAGCGGTGCCGGTCACCGTCGCGGTGAAGGTGACGTTCGCGCCGACGAGCGACGGATTGGCCGAGCTCGCCAGCGCGGCCGTGCTCGTTGCCTTATTCACCGTTTGTGTGAGCGCGCTGCTGGTCGAGCCGTTGTTGCCCGCATCGCCACCATACGTGGCCACGATGTTGTGCGCTCCCGCGCTTAGGCTCGCTGGTGCTGCAGGTCGCGGTCTTGGAGCTGGCCGAACCGGCAGGCAGCGCCACCGCGCCGCAGCCGGACAGCGTTGTGCCGTCGGCGGTGAAGCCCACGCTGCCGGTCGGAGCGGTGCCGGTGACCGTCGCGGTGAAGGTCGACGCTGGCGCCGACGAGCGACGGATTGGCGGAGCTGGCGAGTGCGGTGCTGCTGGCAGTATTGACCATCTGCGCCAGGGTGGCGCTGGTGGAGCCAGCGTTAGCGGAGTCGCCGCCGTAGGTGGCGACGATGTTGTGCGTGCCACTCGTGAGGCCGCTGGTGCTGCACGTCGCGGTCTTGCTGTTGGCAGAACCGGCAGGCAGGGCCACGGCACCGCAGCCAGTGATCGTGCTGCCGCCATCCGTGAAGGCAACGCTGCCGGTCGGCGCGTGCCGGTCACCGTCGCAGTGAAGGTCACGCTGGCGCCAACGAGCGCCGGATTGGCCGAGCTCGCCACCGCGGCGGTGCTGGTCGCCTTGTTCACCGTTTGCGTGAGCGTGCTGCTGGTCGAGCCATTGTTGCTCGCATCGCCACCATACGTGGCCACGATGTTATGCGTGCCCGCGCTCAGGCCGCTGGTGCTGCAGGTCGCAGTCTTGGAGTTGGCGGAGCCGGCGGGCAACGCTACCGCACCGCAGCCGGTCAAGCGTCGTGCCATCGGCAGTGAAGCCCACGCTGCCGGTCGGCGCCGTTCCGGTCACCGTCGCGGTGAAAGTAACGTTCGCGCCAACGAGCGACGGATTGGCCGAGCTCGCCACCGCGGCCGTGCTCGTCGCCTTGTTCACCGTTTGCGTGAGCGTGCTGCTGGTCGAGCCATTGTTGCCGCCATCGCCACCATACGTGGCCACGATGTTGTGCGTGCCGCTCGCTGAGGCTGCTGGTGCTGCAGATGGCGGTCTTGGAGCTGGCGGAGCCGGCGGGCAGCGCCACCGCACCGCAGCCGGTTAGCGTCGTGCCATCGGCAGTGAAGCCCACGCTGCCGGTCGGCGCCGTGCCGGTCACCGTCGCGGTGAAAGTAACGTTCGCGCCAACGAGCGACGGATTGGCCGAGCTCGCCACCGCGGCGGTGCTCGTCGCCTTGTTCACCGTTTGCGTGAGCGCGCTGCTGGTGGAGCCAGTGTTGCCGCTATCACCGCCATAGGTCGCGACAATGCTGTGGGTGCCGCACGCTAAGGTTCGCGCTGCTGCAGGTGGCGGTCTTGGTGTTGGCGCTGCCGGCCGGGAAGGCCACCGCACCGCAGCCGCTCAGCGTCGTGCCGTCGGCGGTGAACGCGACCGTGCCTGTGGGTGCCGAGCCGGTCACCGTCGCAGTGAAATTCACCGAAACGCCGACTAGAGAAGGGTTCAGAGCTGCTCGCAACCGTCGTTGTCGTGGACTGCACCGGCGCCGAAACCGTTATGTAGTTGTTATTCGTCTTGGTATTACTGCCTCCGGGGCCGGTGACGGTGAGGCTGACCGTGTAGACGCCTGCGGACGAGTACACATGAGAAGGGCTTTGGGTGCTAGCGGTCGTGGAATCGCCGAACATCCAGGCGTAGGTGCTGATAGTTCCGGTGGATGTATTCAAGAAGTTCAGGGCGAGCGGGGCGGTTCCGGATGTCGTGCTGGCGCTGAACTGCGCAACCGGAGCGCTATACGGGATGGTCGCGCTTACATCGTTGGAAAAACCGCTCTGGGTGTGCGCTGCATCGTACGCGGTCGCAGCGAAGTGGTAAGTTGTTCCTTCGACCAGGTTGGAGACGGTGTAGGAGGTCGTGTTGCCGACGTCGATGCTAGACGTATAGTTGCCGGCTGCAGGCCCGTAATAGACCATGTACCCGACTACGGGAGGACTGCTTGCCGGGTCCCAGGCCAGCGTCACTCCGCCCGCAAAGGCACGGACTGCGATCAACAGCAGGAAGACGATGAGTGCCCCTGGACTCGCCAGCCCATTTAGCACTCTTAACGTAGGACGCCTGCCCATATCGGCTGCAAGACGCACCGTCAAAGCGACTCCACCATTCCGCCGCGGCCGCCACATGGCGAGTTCCGTTCCTCGCAATCGGACAATCCTGCGTTAGGCACCTGGAGCAACGGGTTTGTGTACTACTACTCCCTCAAATACGACCATTCCTCACTAATCGGCCCAAAAAGACAGCACAGGCAAACCCCTCGCCCCCCTGTACAGGCCTGGGAAGTAGGCGGGATGGTCGATTCCAGTTTCTATACCATTGGCATATTCACGGTGTCAATAGGCAAATGGAAGGCTTGTACTAGAACAGAAAGTTTCAAGTCTGGTGCGTTCTGCAGCGCGACATCTGCTCTTGGCGATAAAAAACTGTTTCAGTACGTTGGAATGGATGTGGCTATATTCACGCTCTCGGTGAACGTCGTGAGGCGATAGGGACCGCAACGCTGCCGCTATCACCAAGCCAGCCGTCCCCTGTGTCGAGGTCCAACCCTATGGGCGCCTGAATGGCGTTGCCCCAGGAGTTCACGACAGTCGACACAGGGGAGGAAACGTCGCTTCGACGGCTCCCTTTTGGGGATGAGGAGAAATCGGCGAAGAAAGTCCCGTCTAACCGAAGAACAAGCGGCGGGATGCAGCCACGCCCAGCGAAGGCCGGGCGCCACCCGCGGAAATGTGTTCCGGCAAATGGGCGGGCTCTTGTAGAAGACAAGCTCTGCGCGGACGTTTCTCTCGAAAGATGTAGTCAGCGAGGGGAGGCGTCTCGTCAACGTATGTGGAGAAGCATGCACGTGGATTGATCGGGACTTGAGCTCAATATAGGAACCAATCCAGAATACCGCCAGTTTTCGGGCTGGCTCGCATTCGGTTTTCCATATCAAATGAAAGTCTTCGTCACCGGGGTATACGGCTACATAGGCGCTGTGCTCGCCCCATACCTTATGGAGCGCGGCCTAACGGTTCTGGGCCTCGATACCGGCTACTACCGGGACGGATGGCTGTATAGCGATAACGGGCATCTGGCACATAGTCCGCAGACCCTGAACAAGGACCTGCGCAGCGTCGCGGAGCAGGATCTCGCAGGCTGCGATGCGGTTGCGCACCTTGCCGAGCTATCCAACGACCCGCTCGGCCAAAACAAGCCAGAGGTGACCCACCAGATCAATCACAAAGGGTCGGTGGCTCTCGCCGAAAAGGCTCGGGCGGTCGGCATACGGCGCTTCGTCTACACGTCTTCCTGTAGCGTGTATGGTGCCGGGACGGGAGATTTCCTGGATGAGAGCTGCGCCACGAATCCTCAGACCGCCTATGCGGAGTGCAAGATTCTGGTGGAGCGGGATGTCGGGGCGATGGCAGGGCCGGACTTCTGTCCGGTGTTCCTGCGCAATGCGACCGCGTACGGTCCGTCGCCCCGGATGCGCTTCGACATCGTATTGAACGATCTCTGCGCGCTGGCATGGACGACCAAGCGGATAGCAATGACAAGCGATGGTAGCCCATGGCGACCGCTCGTCCACCTCGAAGACATCTGCGAGGCGATCTACCGGTCCCTCGTTGCGCCAGAACACGCTGTGCGCTGCAAGGTGTTCAACGTCGGGCAGAATTCAGAGAACTATCGCGTTCGCGAGATCGCGGAGATCGTGGCCACCGAATTTCCGGGCTGTGAGTTAACGGTTGGGCCGAGTAGCGGCGACAATCGTAGCTACCGCGTCAACTTCGACCGGATCCACCGTGAGCTGGCCGGATTCTCTTGCCGCTACACAGCTAGAGACGGCGCACGGCAACTGCGCGAGGTATTCGAGCGCATTCAGATGAAGCCAGAAACGTATCAGTTCCGAGCGTTTACCCGATTGAAACAGCTCCAATATCTGCAGGCGACCCGGCAGATAGATCATGAGTCATATTGGACATAGGATTGTCTTGAATCAGGCGGCGGTTTGAGTTTGTACCCATGAAGTTTGAATCGCTCGCTTTGAAGGGCTCGATGCTGGTCACGCCGCAACCCTTGGCCGACAGTCGGGGCTTCTTCGCGCGGACGTTCTGCGTAGAGGAATTCGCGCAAGCGGGCCTGGCGGTCAACATCGTGCAGGCGAGCGTTTCCTTTAGTGCACGGCATGGTACGGTGCGTGGGCTCCATTTCCAGTGGCCGCCATCGCGAGAGGACAAACTCGTCCGTTGTCTAAAGGGCAGGGTATTCGATGTGCTGTTGGATCTTCGGCCCGACTCGCCGAGCTATCTTCGGCACGTGACGGTGGACCTGGACGAAGAGAAACGGGACGCGGTATTCATTCCGCACGGCGTTGCTCACGGGTTTCAGACCCTGACCGACTCGGCGGAAGTGCTATATGAAATGACAGACATGTTCGCGCCTGATCTGGCGGCGGGCGTCCGATGGGACGATCCGATCTTTGGGATACCGTGGCCCTTGCGCAGCGGAATCATTTTGTCGGAGCGAGATGCCAACTGCCCGAATTTTGACCGCCAGGCATTCGAATCCGAGCTCGCGCGTCGATCTGGAGCAGGCACTTGAAGGCTTGCCTGGAGATTGATCGCTCTGAGATCCTCTCGAGGAAGGGCCCGGCGAGATGAGCGCGCCGGCGATGAACGGGCGGGAACTTTACCAGTTCGCTTCCGAACTGTATCCGATCTGCCGAAGCATCACCGGCCAGGGTGTGAGGCAGTCGCTTGGCCTGATTGGTGAGCATATCCCCCTCGCCATCCGCGAGGTCCCCAGTGGCAGCGCTGTGTACGATTGGACGGTACCGTTGGAATGGAACATCGAGGACGCGGCCGTCGTGTCTCCCGATGGTGAACGTGTCGTCGATTTCCACGAGCACAACCTGCACATCGTCAGCTATTCCGAGCCGGTCGCTGCAACACTTCCGTTGGCTGAACTCGAGCCGCGGCTGCACTCGTTACCCGACTCTCCGGCGTGGATCCCGTATCGAACGAGCTACTACCGACGCAGCTGGGGTTTTTGCATGCGCCATGAGGCCAAGCAGGCGTTGCGCGCTGGCCGCTATCGAGTTGAGATCAGGAGTTCTCTGGCGCCCGGATCGCTGACGTATGGCGAACTTGCGATCCCTGGTCGCAGCCGGGAAGAGGTGCTTTTTTTCACCCATGTCTGCCATCCATCGCTGGCGAACGATAACACCAGCGGCATGGCCGTCGCGATGGGTCTCGCTAAATGGATCGCCAGCGAGCCGCGACATTACAGCTATCGATTCGTTTTCGCGCCGGGGACGATCGGCTCCCTGTGCTGGTTGAAGCGGAACGAGCGGAGCCTCGCCCGGGTACGGGCGGGTCTCGTGCTCGGCCTGCTGGGTGACTCCGCCCCGCTCACCTACAAGATGAGCCGGGACGCCGACACCAACACCGATGCGATCGCAAGTTACGTCCTCTCGCAGATCGATCAAAGAGCGACGGTGATACCATTCTCGCCCTACGGCTACGACGAGCGGCAGCTGTGTTCGCCAGGTTTCAATCTGCCTGTTGGCCGGCTCACCCGATCCGTCAACGGCGGCTATCCGCAATACCACAGCTCGGCGGACGACCTCGCGTTGATCCGGCCGGAGTGCCTGGAGCAAAGCCTGGCGGCCTGCAAATTGTTCGTGACGGTACTCGAGAACAACCGTCGCTATGTCAATCGAAGCCCCAAGGGGGAACCGCAGCTTGGCAAGAGGGGACTGTACGGCGCGGTGGGCGGCAAGGGACCGGCCGAACGCGAGCATGCGATGCTGTGGGTACTGAACCAGTCTGACGGCTCGAAGTCGCTACTGGATATCGCTCGTCGCGCAGGCCTCGCCTTCGACGCCGTTCGGGAAGCTGGCGTCGCACTTGCGGATGCCGGACTGCTGCGTGCCCAAGACGGATCTACGCAGGCGCGCAAACAAGGGTCGTTGTCGCGCAATCGTCACCGCGGCAAGAGCAAGACCGGTACCAGACGGATCGTTGGCGGGCGCCGGCGAACCGCATCGAGAATAAAGGGAGCCAAGCCATAAAAGTCGTCCTCTTTTGCGGAGGCCTGGGCACACGGTTGCGCGAGTACTCGGATGCGATCCCGAAGCCACTGGTCAACGTCGGCTATCGGCCGATCGTGTGGCATTTGATGCGCTATTACGCGCACTACGGCCACACCGAGTTCATCCTCTGTCTGGGCTATCGGGGCGATCTGGTGCGGGATTATTTCCTGCGCTATGAGGAGGCGATGACCAACGACTTCACGCTGCATGGCAAGGACCGCCGCGTCGAGCTGCATTCGCGGGACTTGGACGACTGGAAAATTACGTTCGTCGACACCGGCCTGCACGGCAATATCGGCGAGCGTTTGATGCGTGTGCGCAAGTTTGTACAGAACGAGGAGGTCTTTCTCGCCAACTACGCCGATGGCCTGACGGATCTTCCTATCGATCGCCAGATCGCCGACTTTAATCAGCAGGATGTCGTAGCCAGTTTCGCAGCAGTGCGCAGCAGCCAGAGCTTCCATGCGGTGCACAGCGGGGACGACGGCATCGTCACGCACATGGGTGTCCTGCCCGATCAGCCACTTTGGATCAATGGCGGATTCTTCGTCCTGCGACCAGACATCTTTGAGTATATGCATGAAGGCGAGGAACTGGTGGAGCAGCCATTTGCGCGGTTGATCGCCGAGCGCAAGCTTGCTTCGTTCCGTTGGGATGGGTTCTGGCAGTGCATGGACACATTCAAGGATAAGATCGCTTTCGATCGCATGGAGGCGCGTGGAGATTGCCCCTGGATGCTCTGGAAGCGCCCCTCGGGTGAGACCCCCAAATGACAAGTGCGGCTTCCGACGATGCTCGATCTCATTCTCGACTCCCCCAAACAGCATAAGCTCATGGTCCTTTGCGTCGGCGCGCACTGCGATGACATCGAGATCGGGTGCGGTGCGACGCTGCGCGCTCTACAAACTCGCAGTCAGAAGCCGGTGATCGACTGGGTGGTGCTGAGCGGTACCGGGGAACGGCGCAAGGAGACCCAGCGTGCAATGCGGATGCTCGTGCGTCCACGTTGTCGCGGCAAGCTGCAATTCGGTGACTTTCCAGACGGTCGGTTTCCCGCGGCGTACGCCGAGATCAAGACCTTCTGCGAGTCGCTCAAAGGCAAGCCTGATCCAGACTTGATCCTGTGCCACCAGCGCGACGACCGCCATCAGGATCATCGCGTCGTCAACGAGATGATCTGGAGTACCTTCCGCGATCACATGGTACTCGAGTACGAGATTCCGAAGTGGGATGGGGATCTCGGCCAGCCCAACGTATATGTTCCGGTCGACGCGAAAGATGCGGACGCCAAGGTGGAAGCTTTAATGAAGTCGTACCCGTCGCAGGCCAACAAGCATTGGTACACGCGAGACACGTTCATGGCGCTGCTCAGGCTGCGGGGTCTGGAGTGTCGTTCATCGAGCGGGTATGCTGAGGCATTTCATGGTCGCAAGCTCCGTTTCAAAGCCTGCTGAGCCGGGCCTCCGCCTGAGTGGTGCGAACTTCGAGCGCGGTCGGAGGTTGAGCCGGCGCGCCCACGAGTTGATCCCGGGCGGCGCCCACACCTACGCCAAAGGCGACGATCAGTATCCCGAGCGGTCGCCAGCCTTCATTGTCCGTGGCCAGGGCTGCCATGTGTGGGACATGGACGGCAACGAATTCATCGAGTATGGCATGGGCTTGCGGGCGGTGACTTTGGGCCACGCTTTCCCTAGCGTGATCGAAGCCGCCACGCGACAGATCCAGTTCGGTACCAATTTCGTCAGGCCGGCACCGATCGAAGTCGAGTGCGCGGAGCGCTTCCTCGAACTGATTCCCACCGCTGAGATGGTCAAGTTCGGGAAGCACGGTTCTGATGCAGTGGACGGCGCAGTCCGTCTGGCCCGCGCCCATACCCGCCGTGACTTTGTCGCGATCTGTGGCGATCATCCGTTCTTTTCGACGGCTGATTGGTTTATCGGCACGACCCCGATGCCGGGCGGGGTGCCAGAATGGATCAGGTCTCGCAGTGTGAAATTTCGCTACAACGACCTAGCCAGCGTGCAGCGCTTGTTCGACGAATATCCGGAACAGATCGCTTGCGTGCTGCTCGAACCGGCACGCCTGGATGAGCCTGCTGAGCGATTCCTCCCGGAACTGAAGGGGCTGTGCGCTCGCAACGGTGCGCTACTTGTATTCGACGAGATGATCACGGGATTCCGCTGGCACCGATCGGGCGCCCAGCACGTTTACGGGGTCACCCCCGATCTATCGACCTTCGGCAAGGGCATCGCCAATGGCTTTGCCCTGTCGGCCCTTGCCGGCAGGCGAGAGATCATGGAGCTTGGCGGCTACGATCATGATCGGGAGCGGGTCTTTCTGATGTCAACTACCAACGGTGCCGAGACCCATGCAATGGCCGCCGGCATCGCAAGCATGGCAACGTACCGCGACGAGGATGTCGTGGGCCATCTCTACAGGCAGGGCGCCCGCCTCCGCATGGGTGTGCGAGCTGCAGCGGAAGCGGCTGGCGTGGCCGGGCGGGTCGAATGTCTGGGGCGCGACTGCGCCTTGCTCTTTGCCACACGGGATCAGCACGGGCGCCCGAGTCAGGAATTCAGAACGTTATTTCTCCAGGAGCTTATTCGCCGCGGAATTCTCGCTCCCTCGTTCATGGTCAGCTATTCACACACGGAGGCGGACATCGACTACACCATCGATGCTGTTGCCGAGGCATTGACCGTCTACCGCAAGGCGCTCGAAGATGGGGTCGAAAGGTTCCTCATTGGACGGCCGGTGAAGCCGGTGTTCCGTGCGTATCGCTGATAGCGCAAGACGCCGCTCCAGCTTCTCTAAGTTTGGATCACACAATAATGGCAACGGCTACCTCGGTTACCGCGCAACGAGATCCTGGAGACGCAGCGCCACAGGATAGCGTCTATCGACCGCGATGCCGCTTCTGCGCGAGTCCGATGGTCACCACCTTCATCGACCTCGGCATGTCCCCGTTGTGTGAATCCTACATCGCGGCGGAACAGCTCAACCAGATGGAGCCCTTCTATCCGCTCCACGTCTATGTGTGCGACCACTGCTTCCTCGTACAGCTCGAGGAGTTCGTGGCCCCATCGGAAATCTTCAGTGAATATGCCTATCTGTCCTCCTACTCCGACAGTTGGGTGGAGCATGCACGGCGCTACACCGTGGCGATGCGGGAACGTTTCGGTCTGGACTCGAAGTCTCTCGTGACCGAAATCGCCAGCAACGACGGCTATCTACTTCAGCACTTCGTATCCGCTAACGTGCCTGTGCTGGGCATCGAGCCTGCGGCAAATGTGGCGAAGATCGCCCAGGGGAAAGGCGTGCGTACGACTGTTGAATTCTTTGGAGCTATGAGCGCGCGAACGATCAGCGAGAAATTCGGTCAGCCCGATCTCCTCGTCGGAAACAATGTCTTGGCGCACGTCCCGGATATCAACGACTTCGTTTCCGGGATGAAGATTCTGCTCAAGCCCGGTGGCGTGATCACGATGGAGTTTCCCCATCTGCTACAGTTGATGCGGCAGAACCAGTTCGACACGATCTATCACGAACATTTCAGTTATCTCGCGTTCTTCGTAGTGGAGAGGATCTTCCGACGCCACGGTCTACGACTTTTCGACGTCGAAGAGCTTCCGACGCACGGAGGTTCTCTTCGGATCTATGTCTGCCACGACGATGATGCGCTTCACACAACACTTCCCGCGGTTGCGGAGCTTCGCACCGAAGAACTGGCGGAAGGACTTGGCGATCTCGCGACCTATGGCCAGTTCAAGGAGCGCGTCGAAGAAACCAAACGTGGGATCCTGGACTTCCTGATTGTCGCGAAGCGCCAAGGCAAGCGAATAGTCGGCTACGGGGCGCCGGGAAAGGGGAACACGCTCCTCAACTATTGCGGCATTCGCACGGACTTTCTCGACTTCACAGTGGATCGCAATCCGATAAAGCAAGGCAAGTACACGCCGGGAACGCACATACCGATCTTATCCCCTGACGCGATCCGACAGGCTCGTCCAGATTTCATCTTCATTCTGCCTTGGAACCTGAAGGAAGAGATAAGCGCGTCCATGAGCTACGTGCGCGAGTGGGGTGCAAAGTTCGTAGTTCCAATTCCGCAACTGTCGATTCTGGATTGAGGTGCTCGAAAATTTAGCTCAGTATCGCGACACCAACGATGCAGCCGATTTCAGGCGCACAGCAGAGCGCGAGTGGCCTTCAAATTGTCCAAAGTGTCACCAGCGAGCGGTGAGGGGCAACACGCCATAGGTCTCCCGTTGCCGAATCGATCGCAAACAAGTTCCTGCCCGATGCCCCGAAGACCAGTCCTCCGTCAGACGCAGCCGGCTCAATGTAGTCGAGATTGAAGACGTTCGACGGCGCAGACCGTTCCCATCGCTTGGCCCCTCGCCGATAAGAGCAGGTCCTTCGCCTAAACCCAGCTTCACTTTCCCGAGCCAGCTGTGTTACTCACAATGATCCCCAACGTTCAGCCTTTCAAGCCAAACCTCCCGCCAATAGGTAAATATGGCACGCGGGCAAAACTTTCTCCGTTCGCAATACCTGGCTTGGCAGTACACCCCGTCGAGAATCACCGCTGGATTTTTGAACTGGATCATCTTGCCGGTTTTTTCGTCGAGAATACGGTCGACGCGACGCAAAACCTGATATGTGCCTCCGCAATACGGCGCCTCTTCGGGGCCGAACATCAAGCCTCGATTCCTGTTGTTCCCGTCAAGCGTGTTTAGAATCTCCTGATAACTTTTGACTCGAACCCACTCGCCGGGCTGCAGATCCAACACGCACGACGGGGTCTTCACTCCCGATGGAACTTTTCCGCGGCGCCATGGGAATGGCACGCCGCCTCGTAATGCCTGCAGTTCATCGTAAAGCCAGCGCATGAATGAACCAATCCCGATGCCGCTTTCGCTCAAGTGGTACCATGCCGAGTGCAAAGCACTTATCATCATTTCCCGCAGGGTAACGTTGCGGGAAGTGTAGTCCTCAAGGTATTGTGTGATGTGCCACCAAGGCAATGGCTCTGTGGCTTTCTGCAATTCAGTTGCCTGGCACCGAAAGATCCGTTCATCGCTCGGAACGCCGGCGCGAACCTCGGTTTCGTCAAGGACAGCCTTCTCGCTGCAGCGAATCGCGGCAACAGAACCGCCCGCCGGGAGATCACTGCTAGCCTTAGGGCCAGCACCACTGGTTTGCAGGCCGGGCGCTGGTTTCAACCAAGCCTCTTTCCAAAAAATCATGCAACTGGCCTGGCATCCCCCGTGCGACTCACCGCCGCAGCGGATCCCCTCCAGATGCACCGCATCGGTCATTTTACGACCGTTGCTCGGTCCAATGGTGTCGCACGTTTTATGGGCTCGTTTGAATACTCGCAGCCGCTTGCCGCAGTGTTGAAACATCTCGGGCATGAATGGAAGTTCCGCGAGTCGCGCGCGCTCGTCTAGCGTGGCCAGAATCTCTTCCTTGCTGCGGACCTCAACCCAATCGCCTGCCTTCAGTCTGGACGCCATTTTGGTCAATGCCTTCGGAGGTCGTCGCCTTCGTGCGTCGCCAGCTGGAAGTCATCGTGGCGTGGGCACAGACTCGGCAAACTAACGGGCTTCCTCGAGGCCCTCAACGGTTTGTTCCAAACCCCCAGCGCGCGCTCGAGCGGGACGGTCACCTGCCTAATTGCCAGCAAGCTCGGCTTCCGCGAGAACGATCCTCATGCGGCTCAACCCGCTTGAAATTCAACAGAGCCTCTGCCACTGGATCCTCATTGCCCTTACCATCCATCTCGATCCGGCGTAGAGTATTCGACGCGCACGGCTGACGGACTCGCGCAGCGAGCGTTTCAGCTTTAGCTGAGTTGCCAATAATGGCCCACACTTCATCTCCGGCACATATCCGTAAATAGGAAGCAAGTCACGCGTGACAAACTCGACCGTAGCAACCTGGGTTCGCGTCAGTTCAGTCCTCCAACTGGCTGCCTGGCCTTTGCGCACGGTAGAGCCTCTGACCTTAATCATGCTTTTCGGCGCCCACCCGTTCCAATTCGCTCCACTCAAATTGGAGGCAGCGCAGACGTCCGCCGCCCTTCGGCAAAAAATGGGATCGGGGCGAAGTCCGATCAATTCAATCACCCTTCCCAGTTCGATCTCCGGATTCGCCAACAATTGCTCGTAAGAAACCTCCGTATAACGCTTAGTGAGGGCGCCCAGGATCCTGCCCTGCGAGATGGCTCTTCGCCACATCTCTGCGGCGGGCAATGAGGTTCGAGGCGCCCATTGTTTTGCCCATGATCGGCCAGCATCCAAGAGCGAAGCAACCACAGCTCTCGGATCACGAATGATGTGAACAAAATAAGCATCTGGAAACAGTTCCAAAATTTCGCGCCCGTAGTAGAGGTGGTCAGGAGTCTTCTCCAATATGAAGGTTGCGTCGGGTTTGTCCTGTAGCGCCACCCGCAACACTTGCTCAGCAAACTGGCGCCAAAGCTCGATAAATGCGGGCCAATCCATGAGGCTAGTCAGGCCTTCCTCTCGCTTTTCCTGCTTGTCTCGGCGCCACTGGTTGAAAGCCGGTGACAGATAATCGCGAAAAATATGGCTCTCCTGCAAAGTGGCAATGGCCGGGTGCTGAGACAATAGCAGTTGAAGCCACGTAGTGCCGCTCCTAGGGCATCCGACAACAAATATAAGTTGCTGTTTCATACCCGTTACAACCGATCCATCCTCTCGCCGTCCGAATCACCGTTGATTGCCCGTCTGTCACTTGACCGCGTAGCGTTCGCGATCCTGCGCCGTCCCGGACGAAGAGTCAGGACCCTATGTGCGATTGCGCGCTCCGAGTTATCAAAGGATATTAACCAAACCAACACTAGGTAGCATGGTATTCCGAGAGCCACAGTCACTACAATCTTCTCCAAGTCGCTTCCTGCATTGAAGGCTGTCTTGATTCCTGCCATTACGCCAGCTGTCAGAGCGCCAGGCAACACCGTCTTTATAAAAGACTCACGAAAAACGCGCCAACTATCGAGAGCCATAACGCGAGGAATGTAATACAGAAGATGAAACACGTAGTTCGCTGCAAAATACCAGAGCGTGGCCAACACGGCGCTCATTCCCCCGAAGCGCGGCGCCAGCAGCCAGACCATTGCAACACCCAGCATTCCAAAAATGCCGTTCGACCAGACAAACGGACGCAGCTTTCCAGAAGCAAAGATAATCCCGCTCAGTGGGGCGAGGAAGGCATCGACAACACACAACATCATGACTGCCAACCACGGAGCGAGTCCGACAAACTGCTGGCCGACGTATAGTTTAAGAATGGGCTCGGCATCGACAATGACGCAAATAGCCGGAAAGCAGAGCAACAAGCCGAAATACTTGGTCATCCTGTAGGCGATAAACTCTACATATTCACCTTCCCCGCCGGCCACCGCCTTCGCGACAGATGGGATGAGTGGCCCCACGATCCAGCTGCCCGCCGTCATTAGCGCATTAGTAATGGCCAGAACAATGGAAAACTCGGCAACGGCGCCCACGCTGCTTCGAGCTCCTAACAACATCTGCCGTAGTTGGAGAAATGTGGTAAGACTCCAATCCATGGCCAGCCATGCGCATCCATACTTAATCACGGGGCCAAACGCCTTCCAGTGCCAGCCGAACGCACAGACACCTCCAATCGAGCCGTGGCGTGACCATCTGTTCACGAAAAATGGCAGGGTGAATAAGGGGATTAGGAGTCTGATGGCTAGAAAATAGTCCAGACGAACTTGCCAGTGCGCAGCCCCCAAAGTCCAAACAAGTTCAAGCGCTGATTGGATGATCGCGCACTTGCTCATGAACTCGAACTCCTCGGCGGCCTTCAAAAGCTGCGTTATGAGTTGCGTCGGCGACAGGAGCAAGACTGTCCCCGCGGTTAGAAAGAACATATTTCTCAGGAGCGCACTCTCAGCCGCCGGCACATGAAAGAGTCCGTCGCAAAAAATCCCGATGATAGTCAGCACCACCGCGCTGACAACTCCCTGCGCAGCATAGAATGTAAAAGCTGTTCGTGCGCAGGCGTGGAGTTCCTGAGTACTGCGGCGGTGGAGCCACTCCGCCGCGTGCTTCACCAAGCCATCCGGGGTGCGTAAAGAGAGAATGCCCAAGTACATTTGCACGGATACTACAATCGCGATCAAGCCATAATTTTCCCGACCGTAATACCAAAGAAGAACTGGCAAGGTGAGGAGCCCTACCCCCATGCGAAAGACTTGCGATGCCGCCACCCAGCCGCCATTGAGTAACACCTTTAAGATTCTTTTACGTATCAGCATTGGTTCACATGCCTATCTACATGCCTCAGAATGCGACAGGATGAATGGGACCGAGGTGCTCGCAAGTTGCCGACTTTGGAATCCGCGCTAGTGTGAGCATCGAGATTATGCTAATGAAGTTGAAGCATCAGCTGGATTCCCGTTGTCGCCTCGCTTCGCGCGAAACGCGTCAACATTCCTTCCTTTCGCCCACGATGACCCTGACTCTGAGCTTCGCGCCGAATCACTGTCGGGGCTCGATAGCGAGTAATCGGCGGAGCGTGCACATGGGAACCCACGAAAACCTGGTTGGAATTTCAGCGACTTTGTATCGGCCGGAATCCCGAATGCGGAGGTCCACCAAAACCTTCGCGGGACTTTCGCAGCGACCATATGTACGTACACGCACCCAAAAACAACGCTCGTCATCATCTTGTCTTGAGTAACCCGACTCGTTGCACGACTTTGTCGGGCTTCGCTAGGGCGAACTATGGCGTGGTAACACCCGCGAACACCTCTCTTCAACGGATATAGATGTGTACAAGACTCGGCGCTGTCAATTAGGATTCAGACGCCTTAGCAATTTGTCGATTGTATGCTTCGGATTGAGCAGTAAATCCAATAGTTTCATGCAAATGGACCCGGTCAAGCGTAAACCGCGAAGTCGATATCCCATCCCCTTGAGCCTCGTTCTATGGTACGTCCAAAACTCCTCGCTCCTCAGATTGACCGCAGCTACGGCCAGATACTTGTAGTAATCGCGGAGCAATTCCTTCATCCGGCGTTCGAGCTGGTCATGTGTCAAATACCTAGGACCGTATTTGCTAAGAAGCTCGATGCGATCCAAAAGAAAACTATTGAATTGCCGAAGCTTGGTGCTCGTCGCCTCGTCATGAATCCGCTCAAAGGAAAGAATTTGGTGGACGAACGCGAAATCGTTTGACTCCAGGCAGATAAGACAGGCTTCCAAGTCGTCGTTCTCCACAGGGCCAGGGAAAAACGGGCACCGCGATCTCACGAGGGAGGAACGATATAAAACTGTGGATGGCGTCCCGAAAGCGTCGATTGCACCGAGGAGATAAAGTCGACATACCTCAGGACCACTGAATACAGTCCTGTCGTAAGGTAGCCTCGTCCAGCGAATCCCCTTTGCGTATATTGCATACGAGCCGACAATGCCAACTGTAGGGGTGTGTTCAGCTTCTGCGACGAGCTTTTCAATGCACTCTGGATAAAGCCAATCATCTGCGGAAACTACTTTGCAGTATGTACTGCGCTGTGAAATAAGTTGAAAGGCAATGTTGTGATTTGCTGTACTATCGACAAAATGATCGTTGCTACGCACACTGATTCTTTTGTCCTTGATCGCATAGCGTTTAGCAATTTGCAAAGTTCTGTCGGTACTACAGTTATTGACGATCACATATTCCCAATTCTGATAGGTTTGCGCGAGCACGCTCTCGATGCAATCGGCCAAATACTTTTCCCCGTTGTACACCGGCGTTACAACGCTTACGAGCGGAGCATCGGCGTTCATCGTGTACCCATTCAGGCGAATAGACGATGATACTATTCAGCGTGACAGTGCCGCCAAAACCCACCACGGACCGAACGCCCCGGTGCCGGCGCGGCAGACCAGGAACACGGGACAACGCCAAACCAAACCGAAATGCTGTAGACCAGCAACGCTACGGTCGTCATGGGAACAAGTCACCAGTAGGCGAAGCCGCGAAGGGCCATCCCGATTCCGACGGCGACGTTGGCTACTTTGGAAGCAGTCTCGATCGCAGCTAGCGTTGTAAAGCGCTTCTGGCGCGGAAGCAGTACCAAATGCTGCACTCCAAGGAACTTTGAGGAGAAAGCTTCCGGCTATGATCCAAGCAGGCGAGATGTTGCCGCCTTTACCGCTCGTGGTCTTGGGCGTGCCCGATTCGCGAGATCCAGCTTATCAGCGTACACCTTTCGTGGATTTATGACGGCCGGCGGCAGCGGCAAAGCAGCACCGACCAGGGTACGCCGGGTCAACTGTCGAAAGCCACGTTCCTGTAGTCTACGTCGATTACAAAGAGGAACTACCGGCGTGCCCCAAGGTAGGCGCCAAGCTCCAAAGGGCGCGGGACCGTGGCCGCCGCTACGTCATCCGCCGCCACGTTGGTCGACACGGCAACGCTCGCACACTTATGCCGGAAGGCATCGATGACTTTCATGAGACGTCCAGCCGAATTGCCAAGTATCCTCGAGCTCGGGAACTACCCTATCCTCTCATGTGGCGTGACGTAGACGCTGCATCAGCTCCGACAGTTGCGCCCCAACAGATCAACGTCGCATTCTTCAACTCATCCTGCTCTGATTGCAAAAGACGACCAATTAACAAAAGGCATCGTTGTCCGGGGTGCAACACATGGAAAACACGAGAGAAGCAAGTTGGTCTTCCATGAATCGCGGGCACGCAGTGTGGTGGCGGGCTAAGAATCGCGACCACTAATGCGGCAATTCGTCCTGTTTGCCGGGGTCGGCGCCGTTGCGACAGCCGCTCAGTACGCCATACTGGTACTCATGGTCGAACTGGCCGGCATTCGCCCGGTCCTGGCTTCTACCATCGGATTGATCATTGGGGTGCTTACGAACTACGCCCTTAGCTATAGCGTGACCTTCAGGAGCAACGCGGCCCACCAAGATACGCTGCCCAAATTCCTTACCATCTCTGCCTTTGGACTATGCATCAACTGCGGGATCATGGCAGCGGGTAGCGCCTGGCTGGGCATGCATTATCTGGTGCTGCAGATTTTCTCCACGGCAATCCTCCTCATGCTCAACTACATAGTCAGCCGCCATTGGGTGTTCAGTGATAAGCGGCGTGAGTAAGCATCGGGTGCCAAGACGCTGCCTCTTTTCGGACAAGGCACACCTTGCGACAATGAGTCCCTAGTGTACTGAGTCCGAGATGCGTTTACAGAATCTTGCGACGCTGGCGAGGATCTCGTCGGCGGTCTTGGTCCAGACGAACGGCTTGGGGTCTTGGTTATAAGTGCCGAGGTATTGGCGAATGGCACATTCGAGCTCAAAGGTGCTGCGATGCGTGCCCCGCTTGATTTGGCGTTCGCTGATCAGGGCGAACCAGCGCTCGACGAGGTTAAGCCAAGAGCTCGAAGTGGGCGTGAAGTGCACATGAAAGCGCGGATGGCGGGCGAACCAGCCTTTGACCGAGGGCGTCTTGTGGGTGCCGTAGTTGTCCAGGATCAGGTGCACGTCCAGCGCGCTGGGAACGTTGGATTCGATCGTGCGCAGGAACGCCAGGAACTCTTTGCTGCGATGCCGCCGGTGCGTCTCGCCGATCACGCGCCCGGTGGCGATGTCCAGCGCGGCAAACAAGCTCGTGGTCCCATGACGCTTGTAGTCATGCGTGCGCCGCTCGGGCAAGCCCGGTGCGAGGGGCAAGATCGGCTGGGTGCGATCCAAGGCTTGAATCTGGCTCTTCTCATCGACGCACAACACCATCGCCTTGGTCGGCGGATTCAGATACAGGCCGACGATGTCGCGCACCTTGTCGATAAACAGCGGATCGCTCGACAGCTTGAACGTCTCGGCCCGGTGCGGCTGCAACCCAAAGGCGCGCCAGGCGCGGCTCACGGTGCTTTGCGAAACCTTGAGCTTCTTAGCCAGCAGCCGCGTGCTCCAATGCGTGGCCTCGCGCGGCCGCTCATTGAGCGTGGTGGCGATCAACTGTTCGATCCTCGCGTCATCGAGCTTGCGCGGCGCACCGGGCCGCGGCTCATCGAGCAGGCCATCGAGCCGCTGTTCAAGGAACCGGCGACGCCACTTGCCCACCGTCTGCCGTATCACCCGACAGCGCCTGGCCACCTCGCTGTTGTCTGCGCCTTGTGCGCACGCGAGAATAATGCGCGCACGCAACGCCTGCGCCTGCGAAGTCTTGTGTCGCCGCGTCCACTCGACGAGTCGATCGTTCTCTTCCACTGTCAATTCAAGCTTCCCAAGCCGCGGCCCTCTGCTCATCGTTCGCTCCCCATGCACTCACCTTACCGTGAGACATGGGATCGAACGAACTGTTCACTTATTAACGACTCGGTACACTAGCGTCGCGGACACCATTCGGTGGATTCGGCTCGCTCACGATCCGTATCCGGTGTCTTCGAGTCGTAAGCTTCCCCCTCTCGGCGACACTTCATAATTAGAGTTTTCTGGCCTCTTTGCCAGGAGGCAGTGATGAAGAAGTCGCGTTTTACCGAGACCCAGATCGTGTCGATCCTGAAACAGGCGGACGCTGGGATGCCGGTGAAGGAGCTGTGCCGGAAGGCCGGAATCAGCGAGCCGACCTATTACAACTGGAAGTCGAAGTACGGAGGCATGGAGCCGTCCGACCTGAAGCGAACCAAGGAACTCGAGGCGGAGCTGTCGCAGCTCAAGCGCATGTACGCGGACCTGGCGCTCGAGAATCGGGCGATGAAGGACCTGATCACAAAAAAGTTATAGCGCCGGACGCCAAGCGAGCGGCGGCCGGCTATCTTGTGAACGAGCATGACCTGCCGATCCGCCGCGCTTGTGAGTGCGTGGGTCTGGATCGATCGGCGTACTACCGGCGTCCGGTGCATTGGACGGTACGCGACGCCGAGGTGATTGCGGCGCTGGCGAGACTGGTGGAAGGGCATCCGAACCGCGGTTTCTGGAAGTGTCGGAAGCAACTTCGGCGTCAGGGTAAATCTTGGAACCACAAGCGGATCTACCGAGTGTACAAGCTAATGCGACTCAACCTGCGCCGTGCCGCCAAGCGAAGATTGCCGAAGCGAGAAAGAGTGCCTCTGTACATCCCACGCCACCTGGACACGGTCTGGTCGGCTGACTTCATGAGCGATGCACTGAGCTGCGGGCGTCGATTTCGTCTGTTCAACGTCGTCGATGATTTCAACCGCGAAGCGCTGCACATCGAAGTCGACACCTCCATTACCTCCGAGCGGTTGGTTCGCATCTTCGACCGGCTACGCAGCCAGCGCCGACTCCCACAAGTGCTGCGGACCGACAACGGACCGGAATTTCTCGGCGAAACCTTTACGGTTGTGTCAACGATCTTTCGCACTTTCGTGGGCGGTAGCCTGATCGGAGTCTCAAGCAGCCTCCTCTTGGGGAAGCGGATTGAGCAGCGTTTCCATCGCGAGATAACGCCGCTTGCCCCACTTCGTACTCGCGATGTGTCGCAATCGCGCCGCGACCAGCATCAACGCTGAATGTCCGTCCGGGAATGCGCCGACGACGCGTGTGCGCCGGCGAATCTCGCGGATGATCCGCTCGAGCGGATTGTTCGTCTTCACCTGCCGCCAGTGATTGCTCGGAAAGGCGAAGTAGGTCAGTGTCTCGCATGCCTTGGCTTCAACGAGCTCGGCCGCCTTCGTTAAGCGCATCGCGCGGAGCTTCGCAATCACTTCGCGCACCTTGTTCTCGGCCGAGCGGCGATCTTCCTGGGCGTGAATCGCTTTCAACATTCGAGCGACGTCGGCGACCTTGCCCTTCGGCACGTTGCTGAACACGTTTCGGTAGAAGTGCACCACGCAGCGCTGCCACTGCGCCTCGGGAAAGAGCTCGGCGGCCGCTTCGACCAGTCCCAGACACGCGTCCGAAATGATCAACTGCACACCGGCGAGTCCGCGGTCCTTCAAGTGACGCAGGAAGCCGCGCCAGCCTTCCAGATCCTCCTTCTGGCCTTCGGCAACCCCGAGGATCTGTCGGTGACCGTCGGCACCCACGCCGATCGCCACCAGCACCGATACATTGCGCACTTCGCCCGCCCAGCTGCGCTTGAGTACCACGCCGTCGAGGAAGAGGTACGGGAACTCGCCTTCGATGGTGCGATTGCGCCAGGCCTCGATGTGCCGGTAGATCTTCTGGTTGAGCCGCGACACCGTCCCCGAGCTCACCCGGGTGCCCCACAGCGCTTCGGTGATGTCTTCGACCCGCCGCACGCTCACCCCTGCCAAATACATCTCGACCAACGCTTCCTCGACCGAGGACTCGCGCCGCCGATAGCGCTCGATGATCGCCGTCTCGAACGGCAGCGAGCGCAGCTTCGGCACCTTGAGCACAACGGCGCCGGCCTTGGTCTCCAGCTTTCGCTCGTAGTGCCCGGCCCGCGTATCAACCCGCTCCGGCGAGCGAACATAGCGTCCCGCCTTGCAGATCTGATCGGCTTCCGCCTGCAGCAGCGCGTTGAGCGTCTCCTCGACGCTCGAGCGCACCACCGCGTCGACGTGCCCGCGCAGCTCCGCTGTATCGACTCGAATCGCGTCCTTCAGTCCTTCCGCTGTATCCTCTGCCATGGTGGCCTCGCTGTGGTCTGGATCATTGATTGCCTCGCAGCTACCATTGAACCAGATCGAGGCCACCGCCTCGAAATGTGCGAAATTTATGTTACGTCATCACCTTTACGCAATGGGCGAAACTGGCGAGCATGGCGATTCAATACATCCAGCCCGGAAAGCCGAATCAGAACGCCTATGTCGAGCGGTTCAATCGGACTCTGCGCGACGAACTGCTCGATCAGCACCTGTTTGCCCGCCTGGAGGACGTCCGCGAGGCCGTCTACTGGTGGATGCTTGAATACAACGAAGACCGACCCCACGACTCGCTCGGCGATCTCACGCCGGTCGAGTATGCTCAAATCGCCAGAAACTCTACTTTAAAACTGTCGCCTTGACGGGGAAGCTTACGGAGTTAGCGGCTTTCGATGAGCTAGAAGCCTTCTCAATGCAAGCAGATTACCTATGTCTTCCCAGCACCGTTTTGGCTACGAGTGGAATAAGTATTGGTGGGTAAACGAGAACTACGAAGGGCAGTTTCGCAACTGGACCAACCCGTTGACTCCCGAAGATTGGAAAGGAAAGAGAGTTCTCGATGCCGGCTGTGGAATGGGGCGCAATAGCTACTGGTCGATGAAATGGGGCGCAAGTGCGGTTACAGCATTCGATTTCGACGAGCGCTCAGTCGCGCGTACGAAGGAAGCTCTCAAGGAATTTCCGACGGCTACTGTCCTCTTAAAAAGCATCTATGATATCGGTTGGAAGGATGAATTTGATATTGCTTTCTCAATCGGCGTCATTCATCACTTAGAGGATCCCCAACTCGCGCTGAAAAATATGGTCACAGCACTTCGGCCCGGCGGAACACTGCTTATCTGGGTCTATGGCTATGAGGGAAACGAATGGATAGTCAAATATGTTAATCCGGTGCGCATTCATATTACCTCGAAACTTCCGCCTGCACTTGTCCACTTCCTTGCATATTTCTGTTCAGTTCCACTCTATGTTCTTGTAAAGTTGTTGCGCGGGCCGACCGCGTACCTTAAGCAGCTCTCAACCTTTGATCTCTGGCATGTGCACAGCATCGTTTTTGATCAACTTATCCCGGACGTTGCTAATTACTGGCGCATGAAAGAGGTATTGGCGCTTGCAGACGATCTGCCGCTAACTGATATTCGCGTTGAAGCGCCGCCAAATAATTCGGGTTGGATCTTACGTGCTACTAAGGTGTGATATGAGAAAGCACGAGAAACTCTGGAATTCCTTTGCCATGGGGACGGTTGCACTTCTTGCCATAGGGGCTCTCGTATGGATTTCCGACCATCCCTTTGGGACTAGTTGGGACGAAAGCATGTATTTCAATCAGGTGGTTTCTGACACTGCCCGCGTCAAGAACGCGAACGGCGTAGTAGGCAACTTGGTGGCTCTCGGAGCGGTTTCTCTAAGGCATGATCGAGTTCGGCCCCCTGCATTCCGCCTCTTGGTATTCCCCCTTGTATATGCACTTGGATTCAGCCCAACGATGGTTCGCCTGCTGTCGCTTGTTTTTCTCGTGGCGACACTTGGATTGACGTACTTGACCGTACGGCAGGTCGCATCTGTGTCAAGCGCGGCATTGAGCGTTGTTATGCTCGCCTTGTGCCCCGGCATGATCTTTGAAAGCATGACGTTCGGAACCGAATATCCGCTTTTCGTCGCGACAAGCGCAATGCTCTACTTCCTGTTTTCGAATTGGAACACCGGCAAAGATTCCAGGGCCGCGCGCGTGGGGCTCGGTATGAGCCTTGGCCTCGGCGCGCTGGCAAAGGCGACCTTCCTGCTGATTGGGGGCCCAGCCTTGCTTGCGGCCCTGATCTTTAGTGCGAGGAAGAGGATCACCAGCCCAACGCCCAAGTCATTGATTATCTCAGGCCTCATCGGGACGGCGATCGCGTTGCCGTGGTGGGCCCTGAATTTTCAGCAGGCCACGGAGTCTGCCGCAGGCGCTCGGAGTTTCTATCGTCATTCTCTGGGGCCCCCATCTCTATCGACGTTTGCAGACTGGATCGCTCTATTTGCGCAAAACGGTTTGGGTCTTCCCTTGGCCATTGCGTCACTATCTATCCTTCTTGCCTGGATTGCCAAGAACGCTATCGGACCGAAAGACAGCATTTCTTCGACCCAGAAGACCATATTACTGACTTGCTTCCTGTGTCCATTGCCGGTTCTCGTTGCACATCTGTCCGGACAAAATCAGAACCTCATGCATGTAACGCCCTTGCTTCCGTTTCTGGCCGTTGGCATCGCTGTGTTGGCAGAAACCATTAGATGGGACACGATCAAGTATTTCGGACCAGCTATGGCTGCTCTTCTCGCAATTCAATTGGTCACGACACTGTTGCCTCTGAGCAATCGTAGCGTTTTTCCAGTCGACCCACCTTTCAGCTCCGGAAGCCCGCCGTGGTTCGTGATGGCTCGCATGGACCAATGGGACTGGAGCAAGCTGAGATCCTTCTGTCAATTGCATGGAATCGATCATCCTGCAATCTCGTATCTGGGGAACGCGCGCACATTCAATCCGCCGAGCATCGCATACCCATGGGTACTTAACAACGAAGTCTTGCCTAGCGTGACGTGGCTGTGGCGCTTTGAAGATGGGCCAATAGATTGGGACAAGGTCGCGATGTCTGCCAACGAGAGCGACATTGTCTTGACGGCCCCCGCGTACGTCGGAGCCCGCGCGGACAAGCAGGACTTGGATAATCAATACAATGCGTATTTTGCGGAACGTCTGGAACATGAATCCACGTTCTGCAGGCCCACCCGTCTTCAGATGGGGCGTTTCGAGCCTATCGACATCTTGGTGTTCGTAAACCAGCGCGCTGTGAAAGGCAGGTGCGGCCAGCTGCATTCTTGAAGAGAGCGTAGCCGACAACGCGGCCTGCAAACGTGGTGCAGGGCGCGATATGCAGAAGCGAGGCAAGGTGGGGAACACGGCATAGCTTCAGCGAGCGTGCAACAGAGCTGGCATGGGCACTGGCGGATCGGCTCTCGTTTGCCCAAATGTCGCGACTGTCAGTCGCGTCATGGCGCTGGTCCAACGGCATCCAGGATCAACTCGCTCCACAGATAGGCGTCATGGTTCGCCCTGCGTTGCCTGTGTTCCGCGAGTTTGGCGTTGCGAAATTCGGAAGCTACATAGCCGTCGCTGGCTTTCGGCGGCAAGCCGAGATTCCCATCGCGGAACCACCGGGCTACAGGTACCGCAAGACCCTGCTTTTTCTGGTGGAGATAGCGGCGTGGTAGCCAGGGCTCTATGGCCTTTCTTAACAAGTATTTGGTCTCCCCGTTGCGCATCTTGCATGCAGCTGGCAACCGGCGCGCGAAATTAACCACGTCGATGTCCAAGAATGGCGAGCGGACCTCGAGCGAGTGCATCATGCTCGCGCGATCTACCTTAGTCAGTATGTCGTTCTCCAGATACAGCCGCGTAAAGAACTGCAGAGTCTGGTCGAACAACGTCGCCTGTGGATGCGCGTCCCACAATTCTATTGCCTCGGAAAACAGATCTTCCAGGTCCACTGATTCGCGGAACAGATCGGCCAATTCACCGTCGTCGAGCGGGCACATCCACATCGAGTTCCACAGCTTCTCGGGGTAGCTTAGACCACGCAGCGTGCGTTTGATTTTGAATTCCCAGCTCAGATAGCCAACCTGGGCCGGAATCCGGCCGACGACAGCTCGAATCGCTCTGTGCAGCGTTTGCGGGACGAGCCGCCGGTATAGGCTTGCCCAGCGAAGCGCGCGAAATGGAGCATAACCACCGAATAGCTCATCGGCCCCATCGCCGCCGAGAGCAACCGTAACGTGCTCGCGGGCGAAACCACACAGCATGTAAGTCGGCAGCAGAGAGCTGTCGGCTAGCGGCTCATCGAGCTTAGCGCAGATTTCTGGGAGCAGTTGCCGCGCGCGATCGATCGACAAAATCCGCCGGTGGTGGATAGTGCCCAGATGCGTAGCGACACTCTGCGCAAAATGCGATTCGTCGAAGTCCGCCTCTTCGAATCCTATACTAAACGTCCTTATACCGCCCTCGCGCGCTGCGCATGCGGACACGGCCGATGAATCCACCCCTCCGCTCAGGAAGACGCCGATAGGGACGTCGGAAATGAGTCTCCGGCGCACCGCTGTTCGTAACAGATCACGCAGTTCGTCAGCGAGTTCGACTTCACTGCGGTGCGACCCGGCATCGGGCGGTTCCAGCGTGAACAGCCAGTACCGGGACACCTTAAGCGATTCTTCTCGAAGCGCGTAGACGAGTGAGCAGCCAGCCGGAAGCTTGCTTATCTCGAGATAGGGCGATAACGGAGCCGGAATATAGCCATAGGCAAAATACTTTTGCAGCGCCTTGCTCGACCGGGTCGCCCGCAGCTGCCTGAACTTAAGGAGCGCAGTCAGCTCCGACGCAAAAGCAAATACTCCGTTCTGCCAGCTATAGAAGAAGGGCTTCTTACCGAACCGGTCGCGGCTGCAGAACAGGATGTCTTGGTCCTTATCGTACAGCGCGAACGCCCACATTCCATTCAGGCGCTCGGTCAGGCTCTCTCCCCACTCTCGATAGCCATAAAGCAGGACCTCAGTATCGGAGTGGTCGCTGCGGAACACATGTCCGCGCTTCTCCAATTCCGCACGCAATTCCGCGCAGTTGTAGATCTCGCCGTTGAAGACAATGCCTAGCCGGCCGTCGCCTGTCCACATGGGCTGATGGCCGCCAGCAAGGTCAAGAATGGCGAGCCGGCGATGGCCCAGATAAACACGCTTGCCTTCGTCACACCACTGGCCCTCATCATCCGGCCCGCGATGACGCAGCGCATCCATCATGAGCCTAAGGTCATTACCCGACCAGGCACCGATGATTCCGGCGATACCACACATCAGGCAGCCTTCTTCTCGAGGTTTCTGGTTTCGCCGATGAGGTACACAGACTTGCCCTGCGCCTCGTAATAGGTCCGCATGATGATTTCGGCAAGCAGCCCCATCAGGATGCACATGCACCCGGTGATGGTCGTCAGGGCTACTAGAAGGGGCAATGGCGTGGAGATAAATGACGTGTTCTCGAAGAACTTGAGGTAGATTGCCCAGATGCCGGCCAAGAAACTGATAACCAGACTTACCACGCCGGTGCCGCCGAAAACATACATGGGTTTTTCGGAATACTTGGATAGAAATTTCACTACAAGCAAGTCAAATACGACCTTGATGATCCTGTTCATTCCATACTTTGACTTCCCATGTTGACGAGGCTGGTGGGTCACCGGAATCTCGATGATCCGCGCGCCAAACCAGCTCGCGTAGATCGGAATGAAGCGATGCATTTCTCCGTAGAGTTTTACACCCTTGATCACGTCCCTTCGGTAGGCCTTGAGAGAACAACCATAGTCATGCAAATGGACGCCGGAAATGGCCGAAATGAGTCGGTTAGCTAACCTGCTGGGGAAGTTGCGTTTGATCGGGTTGTCCTTGCGGTCTCTGCGCCAACCCGAGACGACGTCGTAACCCTCGTCAAGCTTCGCAAGCAGCCGCGGGATGTCGTCCGGGTCATTTTGCAGGTCCCCATCCATGGGAATGATAATGCTCCCGTCGGCATAATCGACTCCCGCCATCATTGCGGCAGTCTGGCCGAAATTGCGACGAAAGCTGATAACCTTGACCGCGCTGTCCCGAGCCGCCAGCTCATCCAACACGCTCTGACTGCCATCCGTACTGCCGTCGTTGACAAGGATCAGCTCCCAAGGCTGGTTCAGACGTCGGAGCACGGTTGTCACGCGATCGTACAGCGTAGGCAGGTTTTCTATCTCGTTGTAAACGGGAACGATCACTGAAATCATGGTCGTACCCTCACGCATCTGCGTCGGTTCGCGAGCACGACCGCCAGACGGCCCTACCATCGCGAATTCCGGAGGACGACCAAGATGCTTCCGATTTCGCGATTGTAGGAGGCTGTGTGCGCGGGTGACGGGGAAATGCGCACACGTCGATGAGGCCCCCAGACGGCAGATTTCGATCGCTTGTTCTGTGAGCACACTTTCGACGGTGGAAACTCATGCGGTGTGAGCGTAGGTTTCCCTTCGCGGAATCGTGCCATTTTTCCAGGGAAAGGGATGCCGCGCCATAGCGTGGCACTTGTCGTACAACGACCATCGATAGATGAATCCGACGCGCACGGTTTCCGAAGTGTAGTCCTCGATATACTGACGGATGTCCCACCAAAACCAAATTCGACGTGGCGTAAGCCAGTCGGGGTGGCCTGGCAGACGTACACCGATGGTTCCCCACCCGGGTCAGATCTCTTGGCCCTCGCCCGCACGACAGATTCTTTGCGCCCCCCAGCGGACGCGCCGGCAGGATCTTCGGCGTGCGAAGCTCCACTCTGGGCAACGTCGTCTTGTGCTGCGGGATTGACCGGTTTCAGCCATGCCTCTTTCCAGAAAATGAGACATCCGGCCGCGCACTCCGTCAGGTGCGTGGCCGTTAAAGCGCGTTTCAAGATGGGCTGCTCGATCGACCGCTCGCCCTCACGAGAAATACTGCCCACTTTCATTGCGTCCCCCCATTCTGCATGCGCCTGAGGCCAATGTCTTCCGCTACGAAGCCAATTCATGGTCTTGTCCGCGAGTTTGGAGACGCGAACTGCACATCGCGGTGTGCAGCAGGTATGCTAGCAAGGGGGATGTTCGCCATACCGGCATCCGCCCGGCGCATCCAGAATTGCTTCACCGCTGGCAGATGATCCTACCCTCGTTTGGTGCACACCTCAAAAGGGCGCAATGCCCACGATGCCGTAATCCTCCGGCAAGAGCAGCCTCGCTAGTACGACAGCTGAAATGATGGAAATAAGAAACTGGGCAACTGGCTCGATACGGCGACCACGCTGCCACGGATCGTCCTGCCCTTGAAGTGCCGATGTGGTTCGCCACTGGAAAACGCGTCCTCGAGTTTGTAGGCTTCAGGCGTCTCTCGTGGTGGGCCCGAATCCGCGGGAAGTTCACTTCTTCGTCGAGCAATCTCGTCGTCTGCCGTCAGCTCGTTTGTTTCGACCGGCACCAATGTGCCCGAGGCAACGAGGTAGCTCAAGTTCCAGTTTCGGCAATCGAGAGAAACACTTCATCTGGCAAAAGATATTGTCTTGCACAACAATTCGACAGGATAGCCCGGCCGCCGCCAGTCAGGGCCGATACAATCTGCCGCTCGTAAAAAGAGGGCAGCCCTGGACGGACTATGCCGTTGGCATATATACTGGCCACCAAAGAAAAGCGGCATCAGTGGATAGATGAGAACTTCCGGGTCAAGTGCCTGAATGCGGTTCCTTGGATCAGTCAATCACGACTACCGAAGGTGATTAGCCATGCATCTTTCCAATTTCGCGATGTGCGGCGTCTGCTTGTTCGGGCTTGGGAATATCTCTTCCGCGTGGAGCGCAACTCATTCAGCTGCCTCATGCTCATCAGGTTCCGTGGCTGCGGTGATTGCTTCCGCGACTGCTGGAGATACGATTGTCGTTCCAGCTGGAGCCTGCACTTGGTCGAGTCCCATAAGTCTGGGCAAGTCCCTCGTAGTTCAGGGCGCGGGGATCGACAAGACAACTATTAGTGGAAATGGGTTTTCGATCCCTGCGGGGATAGACGATTACAGAATCACAGGGTTTACATTTAACGGTAGCTGGGCTTCAAACTATATCATCACAAACGCTCAATCAAGGATCGGAAACAAGAGGTTTAGGATAGACCACAACAAGTTCATGAACAAGGCATACACTACCAGCGGAACGATAGTTTTTCATGGATTCAGTTATGGGCTACTCGACCACAATGTATTTCAGGATACGCTCGACGAAATTCTGAGTTTCGGGGGAGATGGTGCACCGGCCTCCACGAGAACGCCCATTGTCGGAGGGTATGAGAATGGAACCATATTCGTCGAGGATAATCAGTTTCTCTTGACCAATGCCTGCAGGGACTACTACGCGCCAGATCCGAATGGGGCCGCCGAAAACTTGTTCGATGGCAATAGCGCGCCCAGAATTGTTTTCCGTTATAACACCATTACTGACCACGTCAATTGCCGGTGGTTGTCAGCCATCGAGACTCATGGCTTTGAGTCGGAGTTTTCGACCGTCGGTGATGCTCGGGCTGTTTACGCAGTAGAGATCTACAACAACACGTTTACGTCGAACTACGCAGGGTCAGCGGGAGCGATCAAGCTGAGAGGTTTGCAGGGCGGCGGCGTTATCTTCAACAACACGTTTGCGGGTATGGGCCATTCGTTTGCTTCGTTTATCTTGATACAAAATCTGCGCTCGCACACGACCGATGACACCGGCTCATTGAGCAAAGGCAACATCAACTCTGCAGGATACGCTGAGTTCTGTCATGCGCGACAAGCCGACGAGGCGGCGCTGATCTGCGAGCATTGCACAGCACATACCGGTCTCTGCTTTGGGCAGGTCAACAACCTTTACATCTGGAACAATGCGAACGCCGGAACGGTAGCTGTTGAAAGCATCGGATTCACGCAAAATGACGTACTTCTGAACACGCATTACTTTCTCTCCAGCATGCCAGGGTACACCCCATACCCCTACCCTCATCCGTTGGCCAACGATGGCCCGCCGCCTCCTGCTAACCTGAGAATCCAGTAAGGACAATGCGTTCGAAACAGGGATATTGGAGAGCCGTCACCGGTAAGACTCTCCCCTGGGGATCAAAAGGAAAGATAAAATACGAATACAGAAGAGAGAATAAGCACCGCACAAGTTTTCGCCTACGCCCGCTCGGAGCACCGACGTTTCAGGGCCAGGGCGTGATCGATCGGTGAAGTCGCCAGCGGCTGTGCCAGCACGGCCAATTGCAAGCTACAAGCGCGGCGTCCAGTTTCTGGCCTGGTATTTGGCCACGCCGAGCTCGTTGGATACCGACCTGATCGAATCCTTGAACGGCCGAGCCGAGATATGAGCCCGCTAGTTTCCATTTTGATTCCCGCCTTCAATGCGCGACGATGGGTGAAATCCTCCGTGGAATCGGCGTTGAACCAATCGTGGCGAAACAAGGAGATAATCGTCGTTGACGACGGATCTACGGACAACACCCCGCAGATTCTTAAGGGCTTTTCATCGAAGATTGTCAAGGTAGTGACGCAAGAGAATCGGGGCGCCGCAGCCGCCAGAAACACGGCGCTCAGTTATGCGCAGGGAGACTTCATCCAATGGCTAGACGCCGATGACCTTCTGGCAGAAACGAAGATCGAAACTCAGTTGGCCGATAGTCAAAATCGACACGACACGCGAACGCTCTATTCTTGCGCCTGGGGCAGATTCTTCCATCGGCCGGAGGCTGCAAAATTCTACCGGGACCCTCTTTGGACGGACCTGACCCCGGTAAAGTGGCTCTCAATATCGCTTGGATCGGCAATCATGATGCATCCGGCAGCGTGGCTGATTAGTAGGGAACTGTCTACGTTGGCCGGCCCATGGGATGAAAGACTTTCACTCAATGACGACGGAGAGTACTTTTGCAGAGTCGTCGCAGCAAGCAAATACGTCAAGTTCTGTGAAGGCGCGCGATGCTTCTATCGCATCGGGAACCCATCCAGTCTAAGTTTTAGCAGATCGGGTAAATCCGTCCAAGCATACTTTCTTGCGGTTGACCTCTGCAAGAAACACTTGCTCGAGCTGGAGGACAGCAATGATACGAGACAGGCGTGCATCAGCTTGTATAGCCAACTATTCGCCGAGCTCTACCCGGAGGAGGAAAATTTTGCGCATCTCGCACAACTACGGATCGCCGAGCTAGGGGGGAGAATCAGCCCGCCTAGGGAATCTCAGGCGTTCTCTTTGACGAAAAGAGCGATAGGACCCAAGATGGCTAAGAGGGTTAGATTTGTGCTTTGGCGAATAAAGACTGAAACCGAAAGCGCCATCGATTGGTTGCTATTCCTCCTTGCTGGCAAGCTCCGATGAGCGACGTTGGTTAGACAGCACGCGCGGCTGGCGCGCGGGCAAACCAGAACCTACTGGGCACCACCAAGAACCCAGCGCATCGCTATCTCCTCGTTCACAATTCGGCCAAGGACGGGAATATTTCTGCAATCACCGCGCCTAGCCTTTTCTAGCATAGGGTCTAGCACACCTGAGTTGTACAGGTAACCGGTCGTCATCGCGTGGCTTGCGGAAAACCAGTTGGAGTATGGCGGAGTCTTCAAGAGAGTGGTCAGAATGTATGCATTCAGATCTTGCCTGTAATACCACTTGTTCGCCTGCCCCAATTTGAGATATCGGCTGAAGATGCCGCTCAGCAGCTTTCTCACGACGGAAAGATGCTCCGGAATGAAAAGCGGCAGCCTCAGCAATGTTGGCCGAATGGTTGGCACTCCGTTCTGAGTCTTGACGAGGGCCAATTCCGGGAACAAGAGTTCGGTGCACGCCTTCGTGAGCTTCCCCCCTTGCTTAGCGGAGGGTGAAAGGCCGTAGATCGCGCGGGTGAGCCGGCTCGTTGCCAATGGAAGGTAAAGTGGATTCTTGTACTTCAAACCGATGAAGCAGGTCTGAAAATCCCTTAGCAAATGATCGATCTGAATGCCAATTGGAAACTCAGTCACGTCCTCCAAACTGGCTTTGACGAGTCCTTGGATTGCCCGCAAAAACTTGCTGTCCGAATATCCCGGATATGCCAATAGGCCGGGCTGGAAATCGAGCAGAAACTTCATCCTCAGGAAGAAAGCGTAGTCGAGCTCCCTCATCGACGATGGAGAAAGTGCCTTTCCCCTAAGGTAGTATGAGCCGCGAAAAGCTTCTCCTCCGGGCGCTCCGCAGTACTTGACGGTAGAGTAGTCATCAATAGGGCTGGCCCTATCCGTCGCGAACTCAGTACATGAAGTGAATATTTCCCTGTAGGCGTCGCTATCGAGTACAACGCTTGTCGCATTGCTCAGCAGCTGCTCTGATGTAATCCAGTGCTTCTGCCTAACTAGCAATTCGAACCCCGCCTTACTTGCGGCTCGCTTCGCCACTGTTACGTCAACGTCGCCATCTAGTCCGGTGACGTGAGCTGTAAATGGAATTCTCAGGGCATGGCATTGCGCAAGAATGAGTCGAGAATCTTCTCCCGCGGTAAAATCGGCCAGTACAGGTTTGCGGTCCGAGCATTCATAGTACTGCGACACGGCCCTTTCAAGCAGTGCCATCCACTTCTCAAGCTGTTCGTCAAACGTGCCCGGCCACATCGCTTCGTCACGAGGCTGCCAATAGGTTTCTACGCGGGGCTCGTTTCTCCTATCTATGCGCAAGATCTGGCAGGCGAGGAGCTTGCTGATGTTGCTGAACCGAGTACGAGATCCCCACGTAACTCCTAAGTTAATAGATTGGCAGAATCCAAACGGGTCTATCTCGGACTTGAGGGCGCGTGCGAGAGGCAACTCGTGACTCGACAAAAGGACACCACCAGGAGTCACCGAGTAGTAGATCGGGATCGTGTTGTTGAAGTCAGTGGCCGCCAACAGAGTGTCGCTCCCCGCATCATAGGAGAAAACGGCGAAATTCCCGTCGATTTGTTGCTGTAGCAACTTGGTGGGATTCACCAGGAAGTCAGCAAGGAACCGTTGTTCCTCTTGTTTCGATCGGAACTGTGCGAGTGGCGTCCCAATGAGCGCTACCCAAGAGTCCCTCTTATCGTCGTGTATCACAATATCTCGAATGGCCTTCCTGATCTTATAAGCAACGAAGTTTCCATCGCTAAGTTCAAGCCGAATTGTGTCGTTTGTCGCGCGGATAGGTACGGCATACGCGAGCGCCGCCTCGAGCTCCTGCTGGCTCGCCTGATCGCTGCCAAATCGAATATGGAAGTAGCTCATATATATTTGCAAGGATCCGCAGCGCGGTATGACCCTCAGCATCCCGCTCTGCTCGAATCCGCGGGGTGTGGTATCCGCCGGCGATAACCCCCAGCCTAGGCACGCGCTCTTGGCATCACGACAAGTCGGTAATACCAGAGCTTGATGAACTGAAGCGCGACCTCCTGTATGCCGTGCAGAGACTCGAACCAGTTAAGGGGGCTGCGAGTTCCGAAAACTGGCTGGCAGTGAACGGTGATACCGATCGGGGCAAGGACCGCGCTATATACCATCAGGGCACGCTCGCTCCGGAATCCATCCGTGACGAGCAATACTGACTTGACACCACGTGCGCGAAGCTCATGTGCAGAACCACGGGCTAGGTTCAGGGAAATCGGCTCGTCAGCCGGAGCGTGGAACGTGATGCAGCGTGAAGCTCGCGCGATGCGACACATCACGTCGACGAATTCTATCGAAACAGTGTTTGGTGCGCCGTTCGATTCCGAGCTAAGAATTGGAACCAGCACTATCGAAGCTAGCCCGCCAGCCTGCAGTCGCTGTGCTCGCTCGAATAGGAGATAGTTATCATCGACGTGGTCTATGAGGACAGCGTCGCTTGGGGCTTCAGTGGAACTGCACACGAGCGACTCGGCGCCGATGCGGAGCCAGGTCTTTCGTGTTGCATACCCACCAAGAGACACTGCCAAGATGACCAGCAAAGCCCCGACGAGCTTGTATTTGCTATCCGACACGGTTAGGACCGACCCCTCGGTGCGGGAGTTGCTGCACCGCTTCTAACCTCTACGCTCTTCCCAAACCACTTGAATAGGTTCCGACTAACGTCGAACGCTGCTGACTTCAGACCGATACGAAGTCCTTAAACATACATCCAATGCCGCTGTTCGCTCTAGTGGCGGTCCAGTTAAGTGGAACTAGCCTACCTAGCCGAATCTTGAGAATACTGATCTCGCAGCCTGATAAGATGCGCGCCCCTTCTTGATACCCTCAGTCAGCATTCGGTCCAGAGCGCTGCGATAAAGAATAAAATCTCCAAGAAGGCTGACCTCTAAGCCATTTTTCCCGCTCATACCGGTCTTGAACGTGTAACCTCCCGGGTTATTCTCCTTGTCTATCCCCCTAAAATCGAACCAGCGTACACCGTGGGTGTGCATCAACTTCAGCATCTCCCAGTAAGCCAGATATGCAGCGTGATTTTGTAGACCGAAAGCGGTTGTCGCAGCCAACATTGGAAACCCAGTGTCCCCTATCGTCGAGGCTACAACGCAAGCACCTATCTTTCCATCCTGCCCCACAGTGACGATCTTCATCTTGTGGCCGGGCGGCAAGCTTTCTTGTAGCAGTGGTAGCTGGTCCATCCGAACGTGCTCTTCAAATTGCTTTCTCTGATGCATTTCTCGATAGGCATGAAGGCACTCAGCCAATAATTCCTGATCGGTACCAATAGCCACTTGCAGATTGCTCTCGCAGGCATAGCGCAGGCACTGCCGCCATTTTCGTCGCAGGTTCTTGTTGAGTTCTTCCAGCGGCACAGATAGTTCTAGCAGAAGTGTTTTCGGACGCTCACCTATTCCGGCGAACCCCACTTCCAACAGCCAACGATTCACCTCGTCAGCAATGCGCTCTCCATCATGAATGAATGGGTACACTCTAAGAGAGCAACCCCGGCGAATCAGATATTCCTGTATCAAGCTCTGGATGATCAACCGGAATGCGTCAGTATCTACGGGGGAACCCTTTGTTCTCCAAATTGGTCCATCAACGACGTAAGCTTCCTTCATTCCCGGCAGGCGCGGCGCAAGTCGCACCTGTGCCGCCCCTATCACCTTCCGATCGCGCATTAGGACACAGCGACTAAGTCTTTTCTCACCCCAAGAGATGGCCCCGTACTCCCAAGTTTGAAACACCGTGGCGTCAGCGAAGTTGCCAAGTATTGACCACCATCTGTCTTTTGGAATCGTGTCGACCTCGAGCACGACTTTGCTGTCGGCACTCGCGATCATTCGGCGCCCGAGTGGCCCTTGAACTCATACCCAATTTCTAGCAGCACCATCGGGCCTAATCGCCGTCCGATGTGAGACTCGCCTGAAACACTAAAATCGTCGAAGTCTCGTTTTCTGGAAGTATCTCTTCGCACAAGGCGAAATCCCTTTCTATTATCTTTACAATGCCCGAGTAGCGTCCGCGATCGCACATTCTGACAACAAAGAATCCGTCTGCTGCAAGGTACTCAGACAAGCGATGAAGAGTCTCGGGTATCTTCGAAAGCGGGAGATAGAAGAGTGACTCCCTAAATAAGATCAAGGAGTATCGCTTCTGCGGGACGAAGCTCGCAATGTCCCCAGTGAAGTACGTGTTCTTGCCCTCTCTGCCGCTATTCTTGGATCGATGGATCGCCCTCTGAATAGCTTCCGCGGAAATATCGACCCCGTCATAGTGGCTATATTTGCCAGCGTCTAATTCGCTGCCGGTATTGCCCGCACCGCAGCCCAAATCCAGGATGTCGCCGCCTTTGCAGTATCTCGCCAAAACCGCATAGATCGGATCTGTCTCTGTGTGATCGATGTACTCCCAGCTTCCCGCCCTGAACTCTTCGTCCCAAATCCGCTGCTTAGTTGCCCGAGTACCGAACTTTCTCAGGAACTTATGAAAGACTCCCTTTTTTATTTTCTTGATGACCCAGTTCATGGTATCGAATCAAAATAAGCGGATGTCCAGTCCCGCCTTGAACCCTAGCCCATCGAACACTCACGCATTCCTGCCAGCACGCCTGCTCAGGTCCGTGAAGGATGCTCGCTGAATGCTCGAGAGAAAGCCAGAATACGCATCGCTCATTAGGAATTCATACTCACCGGAAAGCTCAGGATGAACCATGAGCTCAATCGCGTTCGTAGGCGAAAGGTCAACTATGTACTTCAGGAATGACGGCTCCCTATATCGACTCAACGAAAATAACATGTCTACGCCGCAATACTGTCGTCTTAGCCACGAGTCTACCGCGCGTCGATACAGCCGATTGAGAGCACTCTTTTCGCCCCGTCTAAACGTAAAGCTCCGCCGAACAAATGAACCTCGCGGAATGTATCTCCCCAGTAGCATGTTCGTGCATAAGTGCGCGTGATGATGCCCGTCAACGTGGGTAGGCTCCCGGCCGAACAGCCGACCAAACTCTTCATACTGTGCACGCGATGAATACTCAAATGCCGATTTTAGCATTGGGTTGAATAGCAATCCGCTATATTTGTTGCTCAGCAGAAAGCCTGCTAGACGATCTTGGCAATCGCGCAATCGCCGGGATGCCCTCACACTATCGAACTGCGATGTGAAGTTTAGATGGAGTCCAAGGTCAATGCCGCTTTCTGCGATAGCAGGCGCGGATACGTCGCAATTCTGCATGAAGACCATCGCGCTCGCGGATGTGATTCTTCCGCGCCTATAGCAGTCCAAAGTCCGATTCGTAGCGCAGCTATTCTTTCCCAGATCGTCTGCGTTTATGATTACCATGCGATCGTGTCAGGTCTGAGCTGAGAACGGCCCGATTCCCACGGTGCAGGCGTCGCCTACTAAACGGGTCGAGCTATCTGCGAAAAGATGTCGTCCATCATCCGCGCAGTCCGGAGGATCTCTTTGTAAGGAATGGGTAACGGTGCACCTTCGCGGATTGACTGGTAGAAGCTCTCTATTAGAAATTTCATTCCCGACTTCATATGGAAGTCTCTCCGAGCAAACTGGGCAACGTTGTATCTGACGTTTGACACGTACTGCGTCGCAAGCATCAGCGGGGAAACAAATTTTTCCAAGTAACTCTTGCGCCTTCGACCTTCAAGTCTAACCATCGTCTGCTGATCATGATCCACAGCCAAGCCGTTCTTGGCACCATAGACCCTAAACTGGTGCAGAGACGGTTTGATCTGCGAGGAGAATGTGAAATAAGCGGTAACGTCATCGAGGTCTCTCATGATGACGCGCAACTCGTCCTGGATGGCCGTTTCGCCCATATGTGCAAGCAGAGCGCTGGTGAATCCGTGAGCAATGACGAGTGGGCGGTCAGAGCTCATGTACTCGGCGATCCTAGAGATTCCATGGCTAATTACGTTCTGCAACAGGTTTCCCGGCAGCTTACGGACCCAGTGATTTCGATCTCCGAGTAACGCTCGCGCGTAACCTTCGGAGCCGAGCTCATAGCAGTAATGACTCTCCATATGCAGCGGCTTGCCTCCCAAGTATCCGGCTCTGACCAACTCGCGCATTCTTCTAGTGGCGTGGGTAAATTGGTCGTCATGTCCCACCGTAAGCATAAGGTTGTTGCTTGCGGCGTGTTCGACTAGCGCTTTAGCTTCGTCGAAGTTCACAGTAAATGGTTTCTCGACGTAGACGTGGCAGCCGGAATTCATGCACTGCATCGCCAACTCAAAGTGGCTATGCGGTGGCGTTGTGATGTGGACCACGTCGGGCCCGGTCTGAGCCAGAAGGTCGTCCACCGCACTGAAATAGCCCCCTGCGCCGAACCGCTTACTCAGCTGCTTGGCCATCAGCTCTTCGGTGTCACAGACTCCAACAATCTTGCTCCCCGGAATTCGCTGGATTTGTTCGACGTGGGAGTCGGCGATCTTCCCACATCCGATGATTGCAGTCCGTATCATGATGGAATCAACAACTTCTTTTCGTGCTCAAAATAGGCTTTGAGGGCATCTCCCATGGCAACGCTCGGTCGCCACCCTACCAAGGACTTCAACTTTTCGTTGGCGTACCGGTGCTTCTTCCAGTAGGCAGAGCACATCCTGCGGTTAAACGTCGAGGGCAGCTGGCCCTCGGACCAAGCTGAATATCGTTCCCAGCAACAACAAAAAGACAACCAAAGCCAATAAGGCACATAGAGCGATCTGAAACGTCTCACACCGCGCTTATAAAGCAATAAGAATTGTCTGCTCGTAGGTAGGTCGTCATCGACAACGTTGAATACCTGGCCATCGATTCCCGGTATCAAGGCGCTCAGAACTATGGCCTCAGCACAGTTGTCTACGTAGCTGAGCGGAATCGGGTTGCTGCCTCCCAGATGTAAGAATATGCCAAAGGTTCCGATCCCGACTCGACCATGTATGCCTCTGTTGCCTGGCCCGAAGACTACGCCCGGCCGAAGTGTGACGCAATTGATGGCGAATTTTTCTGCATACTCATTTACGACCTCTTCCTGCCCGACCTTGGAAAAGGTATATGCATCTCCTCGGAGTTCCGGGCGCGTATCGACCTGGCAACATTCATCGAGCACGCTACCGCTCTTCAGTGCTACATTCGAGTAGACGCTGAGCGAACTAATATTGACGAGTCGCCTCAGATCAGCACTTGTCTTGAGCGAATCTAGCAAATTCCTCGTGGCAACAACGGTATCCATATAGGCTTGCGGAACAGACTTTTCCCCCCGCCCCGCGGCTAGATGGATAACGACCATTGCTCCCTTTGCCGCCTTGTCGCAATCGGTCGTGGACAGCAGATTGCCAACCACAACATCGAGATGCGCATGGTCGTATCTCTCTGCTAGAGCGTTCAGCGCGGCGGCACCGAATCGCGATCTCACGAGGCATCTTATGTTCTGGAAGCCGTACGCGAGGAGCGTTTCTACAACTTTCCTGCCGATGAAACCATTCGCCCCAGTTACCAAAATCAAATCATCGAGGCTGATAATCGATTTGAACGCGCGAGTAGTCTTGGTTTCGATGATCCGAACCACTGGGCCCACCTATCGGCTACTTGATCACGTACTTATCAGCAAACAGGCGGAAACCGAGAAACGCGAGCAGTCTGCCTAAGTGATCGCAAGTCTTCACCAAATATGCCATGAACCGGTGATGTCCCAAGGCAAGGAGAAACGGCAGCACGAGACAGTAGAGCGGCAGTGCAATACACGACTTCATGATCTCAAACGAACTAAACTGCGGGATCATGCCCCTTTGGATGGCCCGCTTCAGCATGAAAATCCGTGCCCAGCGATTGGGCGGTATGCGTTCGTACACCTTGGCTTCTGAACACCACACGAAGCGATACCCCAGTTCGATCAGTCGCCGGAAGAAATCCCGGTCTTCGCCGCCAATTCCGAATTGAGAGCGGAACCAATTCCGAGCGTCGGTCAACAAATGCTTCCCGAGCAAGACGTTGCCAGTCCTAGTTTCGCTCCAGGTTAAGCACGTGCCCGTATCGTGGCTTGGTCTTTCAAAGAATCGTCCCTCGAGAACCCACTTCGGGGGATGCACTTCGTATCTGGGGAGGACTGGTCCGAGTACGCCATCGGCTCCATACCGTTGATACGTGCTCAATAGCTGAGTGAGCCACCCCTCGCTGGGGATCTCGTCGTCATCGATAAATGCCACAAAGTCGCCGTTGGCCTCCCTTAGCGCCATGTTCCTTGCCAGAGCGATGTTTTGCGTAGGCTCAACCACATAGCGCATTGGATATGGCGCTTCCGCCGCTGCACGCGCTACTGTTACTCGCGCCGATTCTTCGACGTCGTTATCCACGACCACCACGCTAATCCTAAGAGAGCCGTCACCGCCCTGGTTCTTTAGCGCGTCGAGGAGCTCGCCAAGATAAGTCGGCCGTTGATACGTGCAAATGCAAACAGTCACCGCCGGGCTTAATCCAAGGGGACCGTCAGTCATCGATCGACCAGCTCTGGCTAGCCGTCAAAAAACTTGATCCGTCGGCTTTGTTGTGCGAGGCTCGCTGCGCCAGCGAAAAAGCCTTCCCAGAAATCGCTTCAGCCGCTCCATCTGTTCTCTTCGGCGAAATTCCACGAGCTCTTTCGAGACTTGCTTTTCCTCGCCGCTAAGATACGCCCACAAATAGCCCGCCAATAACCACACGCCACCGAGCACGTAAGGCCGCTTGCTCAACTGGTACAGCGATCTGAACACTTCCCACAATGGATGGCCGCCTAGGTAGAAGTCCTGCTTTCCGAATCGAAAGCGCGCATTGAGCGAGTTGCTCTTTCCAGCGCCAATCCGTCGGTGGTGTATGCAGACCTTCTCAAGGAAGGTCCTAGTGGTCCAACCCATCATTCTGGCAGTCGTGACTGCTACCAGGTCTATGCCTCCACCGCTGATCGCAGTGTACCCGCCTACGGACTCAAAGCACCTCCGCCGAAATAGCTGACAGGCTCCAGATACATGATCGATACTGGTAAATCGATAATCGTACTGACGTGCACCTTCCCGGAAAGGGGTGCCCGCGACTCCCAGGTTAGGGTTATCAACGAACTTCTTTAGCAGGAACTCAAAGTAATCCTCGTCGAACGAGAGATCAGCATCGAGATTGCCGATGATGTCAACATCAAGGTCCCTGATCTTTGCATATCCTGCGTTGAACGCATGAGCCTTACCCGCGAAGTCTCGTTCCTTACGCTCAGGCATGCGCAGATAGTCCATCCAGCGATATTTCGAAGCGAAAGCCTTTGCGATCTCGTCGGTACGATCGCTAGAGCCGTCACTGACGATGACCCACTTGACTGGCAACACCGTTTGCTGGACGACCGATCGTATGGTTTGTTCTATGTATGCCTCCTCGTTGCGAGCCGGCGTAATCAGCGCGTAAGTCAACTTGCACGGCGCTTCATCCTTCAATGCCGCTGTTGCCTTCCCTCGTGATGATGTATCCATCCTTATGCCCCGCTCTGCGGCTGTCGTTCGTTCGCCACGTCCGGCTAGCAAGCGCCTTCCGCAGCTTTGGCGGAATGCTCAATAAGCGTCGAGAGGGCAAGCACCATCCACGCTTGGGACCACCTCATATAGGGAATACTTATCTTATAGACTGGAAACGTTCGGTATCCAAAGAATCCGTCGCGAGTCCAGAGATTCTTCACCGCCCACTCGTAGACAGCGTAGGCAAGCCTAGCTCCATCTCGGTCCATGTCCTTGAATGTCAGCAATGTTACGATGCTCTGTGCAACACAGTGAACGTCGATCGGATATGTGCGATTATGAAAATACTTGGGTGCAGAATTCTGAGCAAAAAAATGATTGCGGTAAAAACGAAAGCCTTCTCTTATGTGTGAATCAAATTCAGACGTCTCTGCGTAATTCGCGATAGAGCGCAATGCACAGAGGTTGTACCCTGTATGAAAATTATCGATCCAGCGCTGTTTCTCCGACTCGCCATAGTTCCAAGCGCCATCCCGTAGTTGCTTAGCCGCCGAGTATCGCGCGACGCTCAGCGCGGCATCAAGAAACTCTGTCCTCTCCCTGGCGTGGCGATATACCCTGCAAAGAAGTGCCGCGCCGAGAAAGTTCGCGTTATGAATCGGGGTTCGTGATGACGGTAGCGGATAGGCAAAGCTGCCAGTGACGTCGCCGCCGGTCCAATAAAGATCATCCAACAGGTACTCAGAAGCACTCATTGCCATGCGGAGATACTGTGAGTCCTGGCTGCACCCATAGGCATCTAGCAGTGCATTGCCGACAAAGGATGTACAAACCAGATTCGGCGCGCCTTTCGCAACGAGTTTCGTCCGCGTCTGCCACGGAAAACTGTAGCCCCAGCACCAGTAAGGAATGTCACGGGACCGACTAGCTACTAGTTTTGAAATCATCGCTGTAATGAGGTCCGCTTCTACGCCATGCCATCCAAGCCTGGAAAGCTTAACGAACGCAGTAAGGAACAAGGCGATCGCCTTCGGGTTCTCCGTCTTCGGTATGAGCAATGCCGGCCTCAGATTTATCGGGCTATTTTTTAAAACCTGGGTAAGAACGAGCCTTGGAATTCGGCAATCGAGGAAAGGCAACACCTGGAATATCCTGCTATTGAGGGCATCGTAAGGGTCGTATCCCGCCCAATCGTTTGCGCGGCAATAGTCCAGAAGTCTCCGCAATATTGCTTCCGGCACTTCAACGGAATCTTCTTCCACTGCAGCTTCTACTACACGTCGCTTCAACAAGCGCCACATCCCTCTTCCGCGATCAACAAGGAACACAAACCTTTGCCGCGAGCCAGGCTGACTCGGGGAGATGAAACAATCTCTCGACACCGATGACCTTCGAGGAGGCGCATTTCCGGTGCGGTCGAAGCGAATCATTCTGGCGACACACAAGAGGCACGTAGATTGAGAGCCGGCAGCAGCCAATCACCTTCGAGGGATTGAAACACCGCCAGGAATTCAAGCCATCCGGCTACTACCCATACATTGCCCAAGCTTTCGCGTGGTTCGCGCTTCGTCGCGAATTAGGATCGGGTCTAATCGAGCTGCGAGGCCCCTTACATTATTGCGGATACGATCCCATTCACGATTGCCTGTAGCGCCGATCGGTCGCTGAGGCCAAGCGTTGTCGATTTTCTCTTGGCGATGCCAATTTTTTCCCGTATATCGGACATTGTCTCGATCAAGACAAGACGGCCTTTCTCGGCCAAATACTTATCCACGGCACCGGTCTTTCCTCGGAAAATACTATATACAGGCACCCCCAATGCGGCCGCCTCCCGGTTCATGGTGCCGCCCCCGCTGATCACCAGGTCAGAATGCCAGATGAGATTTAGTCCTTCCACAGCCTGCCTAGGGATGACAATCTTTCCGGTTCGCAACCAGTCCGGCCAGCGTTGAGTAATCTCTGATTTTTGTCTGTCGCTGCGCGGCAAGAGCACGATCCGTGTCCCGCTTGTCTGAGCCAATAAGTTGATCGCGGCCGAGAATAGCGGTTCGCTTTCTACGTTGTGGTAATGAGCTTCGGTTGCCGGCGGGCGGACCGTCGCAATGATTTCGCTATCCTTCAGTCCCAATTCCGCCAATATAGAACGATCGGGCTCAAAGCCAGATACGTAGACGTCTTCCTTGATACCGGGGTACTTGAGGACCCGGTTTGCAAATTTGCCTGCAGCCTCCGTTGGAATGACTTCCGGCACGATGATCCAATCGGGATGAGTCACGTGTCTGACATGCTCGTAATCTGCGATCACGATTGACGGGATGCCTGTCAGTTTAGCTGCCATCATCTGGGCTCGCGACCCGTGAGAAACCGCAAGAGCCGGCTTCGCTCGGGCAACCACTGGGAGGAGTTGCGCCGACCGCGTAAGGAGCCCAAGAACCTTCATGAATGGGTTCTTGCCAAAGTGACGGCCTACCGCCCTGCATTGGAGGCGATGCAGCTTCGTCAGCTCCGCAACTTGGAAAGCGTTTCGAGCGGTCAAGATAACCGAGAATCCTCTGCCCTCCAGTTCCTCGATGATAGGATGAAAGAATGGAACATGAGGCGAGTTGTCCAAGTCGATCCAGATACGTTTATTTTGGCCTGGCATGTCAGATTTCTTATGAAGCCTCCATTTGGAAAAACACCCCGCCGCCGAAGACTGTGCCGGGCGTTGTCGTCGCCGCCAGCCCGGCAACGTGCGATCCCAGTCAGTGGAAGGGTAAAGCTTTTCGAGATCGCAAACTAGGCCCGGTCACAGTTCGCTCGGTGTACGGCACAATGTGGAATCCCGCCCCGTGTTCCCGGACCTAAGGGCGCGTCGGTTGCCGCTCCCTGTGTTCGGACCGCGGAGTGGCGCTTCCGCCACAACAAACACGTGCAGCGCCAGTAACCGACCGCCGGCGCCGCTCAGCCTGTGCGTGCGTAGCCGCTACCCAGCTTTATCACGATCGGCAGGGCCCGCCTTCGACCGGTCCAGCCCAAATCAGGCGACAACCGCGGCGCTCGCATCCTTACCCGTCTCGCGCTAGGATCGCACCACCGTGTGCTTCGGCGATGATTGCGCTGCTCCCTAAACCGCGACCTTTCAGCCGCTCTTCCGCGGTCTTTCCGATGAGGAATTTTGAGCGCATTATCGGCTGAGAAAAGCGGCGGGGCACCGACAAGTAAGGCTCCGCTAGTAGCGAAATCTAAGCGCTTCATCCCGGAAAAAACCTGCGCTTGTTCGCGCCCCGAGAAAACGGGAAATATGCAGACAATTTCAATTGCACTTTATCTTGCTTTTGTTGCCGTTGCCCTTGTGTTCGCACGAAGGCAAGAACGAGAGACGTCTATCGGTTTGTGGATACCCCAGATTTGGCTGCTAATTGCCGCATCTAGGCCCGTCGTCGACTGGATAGCTCCAGATGCCGCCATGCGCGTCCATGTTGACGATCTGAGTGGAAGTCCGATTGACAGAGCGGTATTTAGTGTACTTCTAATCTTGGGCATAGGGGTTCTATTGACCAGACGCGCTGATTGGCGAGCTATTTTTAGGAGGAATTTCTGGCTATTGACACTCTGCGGTTACGTCGGACTCACGACCCTATGGTCGGACTTCGAGTTTGTCTCGTTCAAGCGATGGGTCAGAGCGATTGGCGATCTTGTAATGGCACTTGTAGTGTTAACGGAAAAGAACCCTCACCTGGCCATCAGACTACTTATCGCGAGGTGCGCAATCCTCCTGTTGCCGCTTTCGATCATTTTCATAAAATTCTTCCCCCATCTTGGTCTTGAATACACCGCAGACGGTGAGAAGACAATGTGGATAGGAGTAACCACGCACAAGAACGAGCTCGGAGCACTGGCGCTAATGTGCGGCATTGTCCTGGTGTCAAGCTTGCAGGATTTCTGGCGACGACGAGACATCATCAAGTGGATCGAGCTTATGCTGCTCGTCATGGTCGGCTGGGTTCTTCGCGGATCGTCTACGGCCGATAGTAAGACCTCGGTTTTGCTTTTCGCCGCTAGTGCAAGCGCTCTCATCTTATTGAATTTATTCCGTCCTGGCCCTGGTCGAATGAAGAAAGTAGCTTTACTCCTCTGCCTGGTCTATTTGATCCTAGATTTCGGCTTCGGTGCGCTAACCGACTCTTCACTGTACGACGGCATCTCCTATCTTCTTGGACGCGATCCCACTCTGACTGGGAGAACGGACCTTTGGAAGGAACTGCTGGCTCGGGCGAACCAAAACCCACTTTTCGGTACCGGCTTCGGAGGCTTTTGGGTCGGCGCCAGCCACGGCCTCTGGGAAAAATTTACTTGGTTGCCGACACAGGCCCACAATGGATATCTAGACGTTTATCTGCAAACGGGCTTCGTTGGATTCGCACTGCTCCTGATCTCAATATATTCGGCGTACAGGAATATAGCCCGAGACTTCTACAGTGATGTCTCGCATGCCTACCTCAGACTTGTCTTCGTTACGGTGATTTGTATTCACAACTTAACTGAGAGCAGCTTCTTTAGAGGAAGTGCTCTCTTATGGCTCTTGTTCCTTCTGTTCGCGATTGCGGTGCCATCAAGACGCATACCTTTGACAACCAGCACAGCGGCGCGAGTGTACGCCGATGGTGGTCAGGCGGCGATCAAGAACAATCTCTCGCCATAGGTTTATGGGAACCTGACATAGGCGCCATGCCGAGTTTGAAATAACTGCAGGCTTGCAGTACCACCAACCGCGAAACCGTATGGGAAGACCGTCTGCAAAATACCGCGTTCTATCTAAGATTGCTGCACAGGTGCCACTACGGCTTCTTTCATGGGCCACGAACAAGCCCTGTCTGATACCCTATTACCATATGGTATCAAATGAGGACCGCGCTCACGTGAGATGCCTCTACGAACACAAAAGCGTGCAGGAGTTCGGGCGTGATATCGACGTTCTTCTTGAAATTTGTAAGGCTGTTAGCCTAGACGACATATTGCGTTGCGTGAGGTCGGGGCGGCCTCTTCCAAAGAGATCCTTCATGCTTACTTTTGATGACGGATTTCGCGAGATGCACGACGTGGTCGCGCCAATTCTCCTTCAAAAGGGACTATCAGCCGTTTTCTTTGTCAATACCGATTTCATTGACAACAAGAAGCTGTCACATGATCACAAGGCGAGTCTGCTGATTGGCCATCTCAGGCGACACAGATCCGCTGCCGTTAGGCACGAAGTGGCCGAAGTTCTACGAGACAACGCGATACCATACGAGAGCATTGAGGATGGCTTATTGTCGATTGGGTACCACAGGCAAAGGCTCCTTGATGAGTTGGCAGCACGTCTTGGCGTCGATTTCGACCACTATCTGAGAACGGAGAGGCCTTATCTGTCCTCAACGCAAATTCGATGGCTTCTGGACAAGGGATTTGATATCGGGGCGCACAGTCGGGATCACGCCATGTATTCGGCATTGTCTATTGAGGAGCAAGTCTCTCAAACTCTTGAGAGCGTCAGAGTGATCACGGAGACTTTTGGGTTGACGTACGGAGTATTTGCATTCCCTTACACTGACTCGGATGTCTCTAATGATTTTTTTCTCCGAGTATTCGCGAGCGGACTAATTGACCTTTGCTTCGGAACCAGCGGAATTGTTAAAGACACCTTCACTCGGATCATTCAAAGGTTTAGCCTGGAAAATCCGTTGATGTCGGCAGATCGAATACTCGCATACCAGTATGTAAAGAAGCTTGGCCGAGCTCTCAGAGGACGGGACATCGTTGTGAGAAGTTAGCGTTACGGAATTGGGCCGGTCGAGGGTCGGCGTCTTCTAGGGTTCACGATTGACGGTGCCAGCCTTCGCTGCCTTCGTCCGTATATCTACAAAACTGCGGCGGCCAAGAACTAACTGCAAGAACGTTCTAGGAACCACTCCACGCCAAGTGGTTCACAAACCCGGCGAAATCCATTTCCAGACCCTCCCGTTTGTGTCAATGTGACGTGAGACACCTACCTTCGTAGAATTACTGTCGAAAGGTAGGCGAACGATGTCCGAGAGGAAGAAGCTGAAGATGGTTTCGTCGACGACGGCGAGTATTGCCGCGCCGGCTGCGCCGAGCGTGGCGCCGGATCCGGAAGTGCGTGCGGTCGCGAAGCGCCGGCAGTTCACCGCAGCGTACAAGCTGTCGGTGCTGGAGGAGGCCGACCGCTGTTCGAGTTCTGGCGCGATCGGGGCGCTACTGCGGCGCGAGGGGCTGTACAGCTCGCATCTCACGGTGTGGCGGCGCGAGCGCGAGGCCGGTGCGGTGGCCGCGCTGGGACGTCGCCGTGGGCGCAAGGCCACGCTGAGCGCGGAGCAGAAGCGGCTGGCCGTCCTGCAAGCGGAAACGGTCCGGCTCAAGCGCGAGCTCGAGCAGGCGCGCACGATCATCGAAGTGCAAAAAAAACTCTGCACGCTGCTGGGGCTTCCGACGGCAGCGTCCGCCGAGAGCAGCGGGAGCGAGTCTTGAGCGCGGTGGCCGAACTGGTGCCGGCGATGGCGACCCGGCGCGCGCTTCGAGCGCTGGGTGCCGCGCATGCGACGTGGTATCGACGTCGTCGTGCCGCGCGCGCGCCAGCCATGGTTCGGTCGCGGCCGGCGCCACCGCTGGCGCTGTCGAGCAGCGAGCGGCAATTAATCCTCGACACGCTCAACAGCGCGCGCTTCGCCGACTGCACCCCGTACACGGCGTGGGCGCGGCTGCTCGACGAAGGCACCTATCTCGCCTCGGTGCGCACCTTCTATCGCGTGCTTGGTGCCAGCGGCCTGGTGCAAGAGCGGCGCGACCAGCTCGTGCACCCGGCGCACACCAAGCCCGAGCTCGCTGCCACGGCACCGAATCAGGTGTGGAGCTGGGATATAACGCGCTTGCGCTCGACCTTGAAGTGGCAGCACTTCTACCTCTACGTGCTGCTCGACATCTTCAGCCGCTACGTCGTCGGCTGGCTGGTCGCCGGCGCTGAGAACGCGGGTTTGGCCCGTGCGCTGATCGAGGAGACCTGCGCTAAACACGACATCGACCGCGACCGCCTCACCCTGCATTCGGATCGCGGCAGTCCGATGCGCGCCAAGACCACCGCCGAGCTGTTGGTCGATCTGGGGGTGGCCGCTTCCTACTCGCGGCCACGGGTGTCCAACGACAATCCGTTCTCGGAGGCGCAGTTCAAGACGCTCAAGTACCGGCCCGAGTTCCCTGAGCGCTTCGACGGCATCGAACACGCGCGCACTCACCTGCGGCGCTTCTTCGCCTGGTACAACGACGAGCATCGTCATTCCGGCATCGGCTTCATGACGCCAGCGACGGTGCACTTCGGTCGCTCAGCCGCGATCGACGAGCAGCGCCGTCACGTCCTGCAGGCGGCCTACGCCGCTCATCCCGAGCGCTTCAAGGGGCGCTTGCCAACATCGCCCCCGTTGCCCGAAGTCGTTGGTATCAACTTGCCACCACCGCAACCCACGGAGTCCTCTCATGACCTGACCACGACACCCGCGTTACTCACTAATTTCTCAACCGAGGTGTCTCAAAGTCATTGACACATTCCGCTCGGAGCGCAGCCGAGCTCCGTCATTAGGAAGGAAACCTCATTGAACGTTGCTGGGCCTGATCCCGCGATGAAAGACCTCAAAGAAGCGGCGCTTCGTGGTGGGTTAGCGAGGATTTTTGTTCTGGTCGCGAACCTGTTGTTTCGCGTGGGATCGGTGATGATTCTGGCGCGTCTATTGGAACCTAGGGACTTCGGCTTAGTGGGTATGGTCACCGCTGCTGTGGGAATCCTGGGTCTGTTTAAGGATTTCGGCCTTTCCACCGCAATCGTACAAAGCGCCGCCATCACAAACGAGCAGCTGTCCACTTTGTTTTGGTTGAACGTGCTGGCGGCTGTCATACTTTCTGGCCTAATCCTGGCAGCGGCGCCGCTGCTGGTTGCGTTTTATCGTGAACCGCGGCTGTTTGGGATTTCCGTAGCCCTCGCAGTCGGATTCCTTTTCAACGGAGTTGCGGTTCAACATGGAGCGCTGCTCCACCGCCATATGCGGTTCACAACTATGGCTGTGATAGAAATCATGACTCAGCTGGTTGCCATACTGGTCGGTGTCGTTATGGCGATTCGCGGATTCGGTTATTGGGCGTTGGTCGCGATGACCGTCGCTCCGACAGTGACTAACGCGGTCGGCGTATGGTTGGCGGTCGCTTGGGTTCCCGGATGGCTGCGAAGAAATGCAGGGGTCGGCTCGATGATGCGGTTTGGTGGCGCAATTTCTCTGAATGCCTTGGTGATGTATATCGCCTACAACCTGGACAAAGTCCTCCTTGGCCGCGCATGGGGGCCTGTGGCCTTGGGAGTTTATGGGCGAGCTTACCAGTTACTGAATATTCCCTCGGATGGTCTGCTTTCAGCGGTGGGTGGGATCACGTTCTCAGCCCTGTCGAGGCTTCAGGACGATGCTATCCGGTTCAGAAGCTACTTTCTCAAAGGCTATTCGCTGCTGCTGGCGATGACGGTGCCTATTGTCATGGCCTGCGGGGTGTTCGCAGATGATGTAGTCTTGGTGATGCTAGGACCGAAATGGAGGGACACGGCAGTTGTTCTTCGCTTCCTGAGCCCAGCTTTTCTCGTGCTGGCGTTGATCAATCCACTCGTATCCATGCTATTGGCGAAGGGTTTCGCTAAGCGCATGTTGAAAATCGCTTCGGTATTTGCTCCCTTGACTATTCTGGCCTATCTGATCGGCCTGCCCCATGGGCCCGGCGGCGTTGCATTGGCCTTCTCGGTTACTATGATTCTTTGGGTCCTTCCGCATATGGCCTGGTGCGTGCGGGATACGTCGATCTCCCTGAGGGATCTACTTGTCGTCGCCGGACAGCCTTTGATTTCGGCCGCTGTCGCAGGCGCCGCCGGCGTCGCTGGATTGGTTGCGTGCGGAGAGCTGTTGGATTGGCTGAACGCTGGGCCTTATGGATCCAGCCCCTTTACCCAGTTTGTGTATAACGGGTGGCAGACTTCGCTGCCTAGGTTAGCTGTGGCGTGCGTCGTGCTGTTGGGAACATATTGGATCATGCTCATGCGTGTGTTCGGGCAGATCAGCTTTTATAGGGATCTCTATAACTTTGCCCGCCTTCGACGCACATCAGAACCTTAGTAATGTCCCTATGAACGGGCAATGGATAGCCTGAGGAAATCGTACCGAAACCACGGCGTACGGACCGGTTTCGCGCTTGAAGCGTTGCTGCGGAGCACGACCCGCCAATCGTGTCGCCTGCGCCAACCCTGACGAGAGAGCGAACCCGTCTGGGCAATGAATATCGCGCACTTGCCGACAGATCCTACGTCCTGGGAGGCATGGACTAGACGACACAGTGCGTGTTTGTCTCATCGGTGTGCAACCCGCACGGCCCATGTCTCTCTCAAAGGCCGTTGGGGCAGCCAGCGGCAATTGCCGGTGTTCCTGGAGTGTCGACGCACGCAATTTACTCGCGGCTGGCTTCACGACCATGCAGTATGGTTTCAAGGTGCTCGCACGCTCGGCTGCAGCTCAAATGCGTCTGTAGGATATGCAAGAGAATATTGAAATAAGCGTTGTGATTCCGACGTATAACCGATGTCATGTCGTCGGCAGAGCAATTGAGAGTGCACTCGCTCAAGAATATGCGCCTGCCGAGATCATCGTTATCGACGACGGTTCAGTTGACAACACGCGAGAACTTCTTGAGTCGTTTGGGAACAAGATACGCTGGATATACCAGTCGAACGCCGGCGTCTCTGCAGCGCGAAACCGCGGAGTAAGGGAAAGCAAGAGCGATTGGATCGCATTTCTAGACTCAGACGATTATTGGCTGCCTCAGCATCTCGGACGCATAGTGAGAGCGATTCGTGCCACCGGGGGTGAGGCTGCCCTATATTTCGCCGATCTCCAGGTGCCCCGACAAGAGGGAGGGGGTCGGTATTGGAGCCGTTGTGAATTCGAAATAGAGGGCGACTACGAACTCAAGCGCGACCCTGGTGCCTGGATCTTCCTGCGTATCCAACCCATGATGCTTCAGGCCAGTGTGGTGGCCCGCAAAGCCTATTTGCAAATCGGCGGGCTGTCAGAGCGGCTTCGAACTAGAGAGGACACTCTCTTCTTTTTTCAGTTGGGCCTGCTCTACCCTGTCTGCGCCGTCTCGGGATGCGGGACAGTAATGAATTCCGAAGACGACATTCGCTTAACACAAATTTACAACAAGAGATCGGTCGAGCATTTTCAGGCGACATTCTTTCTTTTTGACGCCCTGCTCGCGAACTCAAAGGAGACCAGCCCCGAGCGCCGCCGGCATTTGAGAGAGGCTCTGGCTGCTTCACATTTCGGCGCCGGCCGGGTCTTTATACGCCAACGAAAGTATCTGAGTGCAGCAAGAAATCTTGCATTGTCCTGCCGAATAAGCCCTTCCACTTTCGCGAAGGAGTTTCGTGGCGCGGCTACCAAAAGCCTCAAGCCGTCCTTTCGCGCCTTCACGCTGAAATTTGGCTACGCCGTGTTTGATGTTAGAAAGGACCAGTCCCCGTTCGCGTTCCTTCCTGGGCACCTAGGCACCATCTTGCGCAATCTTGACGTCAATTGCGTCATCGACGTTGGTGCCAATCGTGGACAGTTCGCGTCGATGATACGCAACGCAGGGTACACGGGGCGGATAGTCTCGGTCGAACCTGTGTCAGAGCCCTACATCGCGTTATGCAGAAGATTTCAGGATGATCCTTCGTGGCATGGATTGAACATTGCGTTGGGCGAAAGGGAGGAGACCAAAGCTATCAACGTTTTTGCCTCCGATGACCTTAGCTCCTTTCTGGAACCATCAGTCAACATGGGCGAGAACCTCCAGAATTCTTACGTTACCAACTCTCAGATTGTGCCCATCCGGCGGCTTGAATCAGTCTTCGATCGGATAGTGGAGGGGCTAGCGCGGCCGCGCGTCTTTCTTAAGTTAGACACCCAAGGTTACGACTTAAGGGTAGTCAGAGGGGCGGGAGATTCGCTTCATCATATCGTCGGCATTGAATCGGAGCTTTCGGTTATACCTCTCTACGAAGGCATGCCTGACTACCTGGAGGCTCTGACCTTTTATCGGCATCTCGGCTTCGAACCTACTGGGATATTTCCACTCGAACGCAACAAGAAGAACGGTCATGTGCTCGAGTTCGAGGCGGTACTCACGCGGCGCCGGCGTGCTGGCAAGTTGATAATGGGGTGACCTGAGCACGTTTTCTCCAGCCAGTTAGCCCATTACTGATCAGTCGATAAATTAGAAGACATTTTGTGAACCATAGCGTGCATCCGTCGGTCCAACGCAGCATGAAGCGGGACGGACGCACGCTTGATCACAAGACGCTTGAAGAAATGCGGCGGATGGCGGTGCAGCGAGTGCGCGAAGGGGAACGGCCGGCGGCGGTGATGGCTTCGCTCGGCTTGCACCGCACGGTGATTTATAAGTGGCTCAATGTGGTGGCAGGACGTGGTCGTGGATTGCGGGCGTTGCGTTCGACGCCAGCGACTGGGCGGCCGCGGACTTTGACCCCGGCGCAAGAGCGCCAGGTATTTCGCTGGGTCAACGGTCGCGATCCCCGCCAGTACGGGCTTGACTTTGGATTGTGGACGCGGCGTATCGTGGCGCTGTTGATCGAGCGGAAGTTTGGTGTTCGGCTGGGCGTCACTGCGGTCGGAGCCCTGCTGGCCAAGCTCGGGCTTACCCCGCAGAAGCCGCTGCAGCGTGCCTATCAACGCGATCCCCAAGCCATCGAGCGCTGGCAGCGCGAGATCTATCCGGCGCTGGCCCGCCGCGCCAAGGGTGAGGGAGCAGACATCTTCTTTTGGGACGAATCGGGATTTCGCGCTGATGCTGTTCATGGCAAGACTTGGGGGCGCCGTGGCACGACGCCGGTGGTGCAGCGCCCCGGGCAGCGGCAGTCGATGTCCGCCGCCTCCGCGGTTCAGGCGCGCGGCGCGTTCTGGTTTTGCACTTATCAAGGGGCGCTGAACGCCGAACTCTTCATCGACCTGCTGAAGAAAATGATGGGTCATCGCAAGCGACCGGTGCACCTGGTCCTGGACGGTCTGCCCGCGCACAAGAAAGCGCTGGTCAAAGACTATGTGCAGTCGACCGAGGGACGATTGACGTTGCACTTCCTGCCCGGCTATGCGCCGGACTTGAATCCCGATGAACTGGTATGGAGTCATGTCAAACGCACCGGGACGGCAAGGCGACCGTTGCAGCAAGGAGAGAAGCTACACGAGCGGATTGCCGAAGAGTTGCTTGCTGTGCAGCGCAATCGACCACTTGTGCGGTCATTCTTTCGTGCTCCTTCCGTCTCCTATATTTCCGACTGCTGAGTAAGTTGCATCGCATCAGCACTCAGAGACCGCTGAGGAATTGTCTCTAAATGAAGAACCTGCTCTGAGAGCCACTTGGATTTCCCGGACCGTTTTGACGATTAGTTTTTGGCGTTCTGAGCGCCGAATTGCGGGCCTATTGGCTCTCGTGCCGCTCATGAGAGCGATGCAAGGCCGAGTCTCGTTGTGGTCGCGTATCGGTGAGTGTCAGCTTTCCGAAGCCAACCGGGTCGCTCACGGTGACATGGGCGCTGCGTCTGCCGAGTGTACATGCAAGAGGAAGGCCCATGCGGCCCCCGCCGACCACCGTGATCTTCATTTCACGAAGGGGTGAGTTGGACCGCGTCTACAACGGAACGCACGCGATCACGCCGATGGGACCTGAGCCCTCGGCGAGCCACCCTTGTCCCAGCATGTCGGCTCGCGTGGCGAGGCTCGTCGTGTACCGGTGATTGGGCGCGCCGCCCTGGCCGTTGTTATAGAGGCGATAAAGCGGTTGCGTCCCGGTCGGGCAATCGCCGGCAGATCCGGGCAGCAGGACCGAGAACACTTCGCCCTCGAACTGCCAATTGGGGTTCTGCTTGACGAACGCGCACTCGCTGGCTACGGGCGTGTAGAAGTGCGAGCTTTTCGGGGCGAAACTCGCGCTGAAGAAACGACACACGTTGACCTCGCCAGCCGTCCCGGCCGGATAGACGTTGAAGGTCTGCCCCGTGCGTACCCAGCCGGGGAACACCCCGGCGTCGAGCGCGGCAATCTCGTCGGCCAACGACGTTACGAAGTAGTGACCGAAGCCGGAGTAGAAGTACTCCACGGCGGTCGCGGCAGACGTACCTGGCACGGTGAATGCCAAAGGGCTCGACTTCACTGACTGCTGACTGCCCCAGATCGGGTCGTTTACGGCGATCGCGGTCATGGTTACCACGTGCGCACCAGGAGCAATACCGGCCAAGTCGTACGCGCAGATATTGCCGCCCATGGCAGCTACGACAGGAGATGTCACCATGGAAGCGGTATCGACGTAGACGCCACATTGCGTGGCCCGGACCACCAGCGGATCGGAGACGACGAAAGGAGCGGCCGTCGCGAATAGCGACGTGGCAGAGAAGTAAACAGTAGCGAGCAATCTCATAACGCAGTAGTTAGTATCTTCCGTCGAATCATGTCAGGAATCAACGGAGCTCCAGGCGCGCGGCCGCTTGCGTGCCAAGTCGTTGCTCTGTCCGGTATCGCGAACGAAGCGTCGGTACATGCCGCGCGACCCTCTGCAAGATATCGATCCGTTGGTGCTATATCGCTTCCGGTTTCGCGATTCAGTGTCCGAGGGGCGCGATGTTACGGCGCCCGGACATGATCCTCGGCCAAAATCAGGCCCTCCTGCGCCACCTTCGCCGACAGCGCCTTTAGTTTCAGCGTTTCAGCTGGTAGGTCTGCAGCAAGTCGTGAACGATCGCTGCCACAGCGTTCGCAAGAAAAACAGTCAGTTGCCAGAAGCGACGCGGAACATCCTATGCCAGTTGCATATTTGGAAAGTGGCATCTGGATGCGATACTCGCTTATCATTGTCGCGAAGCGGGCCGATGCTATCTCCGAAAAAGCTCGCGCATACGCGAGTAGTGCCGGACACGATTTTCGACGGCATTTCCTCGGTGTCTAACAAGTTTAGGAAAACAAAGGCTCTGCTATGCCCATCTCCGACACGGTTTGCCTCGGAGAGAACGTAAATATCTCTCAGCCGTCGCTGGTTAACTTATACGGATGCACGATCGGTGACGAAACCAAGATCGGTGCGTTTGTCGAGATTCAGAAGAATGCGATGGTAGGTGCCCGGTGCAAGATATCTTCACACACCTTCATTTGCGAAGGCGTTGTCATCGATGATGGTGTGTTCATCGGGCACGGTGTGATGTTCACCAACGATCGTTACCCCCGTGCTGCAAATGAGAATGGCAGCCTGCAGACCGAAGCGGACTGGAAAGTGATACCAACACGGGTAAAGCGCATGGCCTCCATCGGATCCAACGTCACGATCCTTCCTGGAGTAACCATCGGTGAAGGGGCGCTGGTCGGCGCGGGTGCAGTCGTCACCAAAGACGTTCCGGACTACACGGTTGCCGCTGGAGTGCCTGCGCGGGTCGTTGGGAGCACGCGTATGCCCAACAAGCGAGGCGAAACGCAATGATCAACGTCGGTATCATCGGCTACGGTTACTGGGGCCCCAATCTCGTGAGGAATTTCGCTGAGACGCAAGGTGCCGCGGTTGCCGCGGTCGCGGACCTCGACGCGGCGAAGCTTGCGATCGTTCAGCGCCGCTATCCCGACGTGAAGACGACCACCGACTTCCAGGATCTGCTTGCGGATTCGTCCATCGACGCCATTGCGATCGCCACGCCGGTCAGGACCCACTTCGAGCTTGGCATGGCGGCTCTTCAAGCCGGCAAGCATCTGTGGCTTGAAAAGCCGATGGCCGAAACTTCCGTCCAGGCCCGCAAATTGATCGACGAAGCCGAGCGGCGTCAGCGGGTAGCTATATGTCGATCACACCTTTATCTATACCGGTGCAGTCCGCAAGATGGCCGAGATCATCAAGGGCGGCGAGCTCGGCCAGAGTGTACTACTACGATTCCATCCGGGTGAATCTTGGTCTATTCCAGCGCGACGTAAACGTGATTGCCGATCTTGCCGTGCACGACTTTTCGATCCTCGACTATATTCTGCGTGAACACCCGATCGCGGTGTCGGCCAGCGGCACCAATCATTTTCCCGGCACGCCCGAGAATCTGGCTTATATCACCCTGTTCTACGATTCAGGGATCATCGCCCACACCAACGTAAGCTGGCTGGCGCCGGTCAAGGTGCGCCAGATCCTCGTCGGCGGGAGCAAGAAGATGATCATCTACAATGACCTCGAGCCGAGCGAGAAGATTAAGGTGTACGACAAGGGAGTCACCTTCACCGATGATCCCAAGCAGATCTATGAGATGCGGGTCACCCAGCGGACCGGAGACATGTGGGCGCCCAAGCTGGCGAGCACAGAGGCGCTCAGTCTAGGGGGCAAGCATTTCGTCGACTGCATCGAGCACGGCAAGGCGCCCGAGACCGACGGGTACCTCGGCCTGCGAGTCATCGAGTTGATCGAGGCGGCTACGAGTTCAATGCGCGGCAAGGGCGAAACCGTGTACTTGCAACGGAAGGGAAACAAGTCGTGATTCCGTTTCTCGATCTCAAGGCACAGTACGCTTCGATCAAGAGCGAAGTGAACGCTGCCATTCAGGGCGTTCTCGACAGCTGCCAGTTCACGCTGGGTAGCGAAGTGGCCGCATTCGAGGAAGAGTTTGCCGCCTATTGTCATGCGAAACACGGCATCGGCGTGAACACCGGGACCAGCGCGCTGCATCTTGCGCTGCTTGCCGCAAACATCGGCTCCGGCGACGAAGTCATCACGGTGCCATTCACCTTTGTCGCAACGGTGTCCGCGATCCATTACACGGGAGCAACGCCGATCTTTGTCGATGTCGATCCGCGAACTTTTACCATGGACGTCACCGCGATCGAGGCGGCAATTACCGACAGAACCAAGGCGATCCTTCCTGTGCACCTGTACGGCCAGCCCGCGGACATGGACCCGATCCTGGAAATCGCGCAGAGGCGCGGTTTGCTCGTGATCGAAGATGCGGCGCAGGCCCACGGCGCGGAGTACAAGGGACGACGCGCGGGAAGTATGGGCGACATGGGCTGCTTCAGCTTCTACCCCGGCAAGAACCTGGGGGCCTACGGTGAAGGCGGCATGGTGGTGACGGACAATGCGGACTACGCGCGTACGATCCGCATGCTTCGCGACTGGGGCGCGGAGAAGAAATATCAGCACGTCCTCAAGGGCTACAACTACCGCATGGAAGGGATTCAAGGTGCCGTGCTGAGGGTCAAGCTACGGCATTTGGAATCATGGACCGAGGCGCGTCGTGCCGCTGCGCGGCGTTACGACCGGCTATTGGCCGGCAGCGGCCTGCCCACTCCACTGGCCATGACGTACGCTCGACACGTCTATCACGTCTATGCGATACGGAGCGCCCAGCGCCAGCAATGGCAAGAAGCACTGCAAGCGCAAGGCATTCAGACCGGAATTCATTATCCCATCCCCGTTCATCTGCTTCCCGCGTTTGCCGACTTGGGTTACAGAGCGGGTCAGTTCCCCCACTCCGAGCAAGCGGCGAACGAAGTGTTATCGCTCCCGATGTTTGCCGAGCTGACGGCGGAGCAAAGCGAGGTCGTCAGTCGCGCTGTGCGAAGCCTCGCGTCCAAGACTCCGGCTACCAGAGCCATGGCGAGCGCGAAATGAACCGGAGACAACCCATCCGCCGTCGCCGCTACGAAAATCATGGATGTCCGCCGCCCTCGCCGCACTCTTCGTGCGCCGGGAGCGCTGGACCCTCACCTGGACCGGCAGACTGCTGACTCTGGCCGTCGTGGCAGTGGTCACGGTGATCCTGGCGCGGGGGCTCTGCAGCTTTCTGGCGATCACCAGTCCGGTCGGCGGGCAATTCCTGGTCGTTTAGGGCTGGATGCCGGCCTACGCCTATCGCGAGGCTGCGGCACAGTTTCGCAAAGGAGGCTACCGCAAAATCATTGCCGCCGGGGTGACACAAGAGGATGCTGGTATGGAGACAGGACTGCCTGAGCACTCTGGGGCGGAAAAGCTGATCCAATTCGGTGTTCCCAGCGAGCTGGTCGTGACGGCGTCCTCTGAGGAAGTTCAACGCGATCGAACCTTTCACGCTGCCACGGCCGTGAAACAGTGGCTGCAAGAGCAAGGCCTGCGCACGACGTCGATCGACGTTGTCACCGTCGGGCCCCACGCCCGCAGATCCCGGCTGCTCTATGAAGAAGCCCTTGGCCCTGAGGTCGAGGTCGGTGTCATTGCCGTTGAGGATCGGCGGTTTGACCCGAATCACTGGTGGCGGTCCAGCGCGGGCGTGCGCACGGTTGTCGATGAGGCGATCGCGTATTTGTACGCAAGGATTCTCTTTTCACCGCCGCAATAGCCTGACCGGTTACTTCGGCGCAGCCTCGAGCAGGGCAAGGATGAGCGGCGTAGTAACGGCGGCGAGGGCGGTGGAAATGACGAGGCTCGACGCGACCGGGCCGCTCAGCGTGTCGAACTGCCGCGACATGAGATAGACGTTCGCACCGACGGGCAGGGCAGCGAGGAGCACGATCGCCTGCGTTTCGAGCGGCGTCAGCGATAGCGCCCGGGCCAGCAACCATACTGCGAGCGGTTGTCCCGCGAGCTTCATGACCGTGATCGCGGCGCTTACTTTCCAGCCTTCGCGGATGCCGTATTGGGCGAGGCCCATGCCGAGCGCGATCAGCGACATGGGAATGGCGGCGTCGCTGATGAGTGAAAGCGTTTGATCGACGACGCCGGGCAAGGGCAGCCCGGCGAGCCCCCACACCGTGCCGAGGAGTATGCTCGCGACGATCGGGTTGCCGAGCACGGCTTTCGCCGCCTGGATGTACCCCGACCACGACACGGCGCGATGGCGCGCCCATTCGACCGACACCGTCACGAGCGTCCATAGAAGCAGCGCGTTGAACACCAGCACCAGCGAGATCGCGGGCAACGCCCGCTCTCCAAGCGTCACCCGCGCCAGAGGCACGCCAAGGAGCACGTTGTTGGAAAAAATCCCGCCCAGCGCGAACACCGATTGCGCCACGCCGTCGAGGCGGAAGACGCGAGATGCGACCACGCGGCCCACCACGAACACCGCGAGACAGGCGCCGAAATAGGCGATGAGCAGCCGCGCATCGACGGGAGGCAGCCGCGAAAAGTCGCTCATCAGCCGGAATAGCAGCGCCGGGACCGCGACGTAGAACACGAATCGGGTCAACGCATCGGCGACCGGCCTCGGCCAGTTCCCCCAGCGCGTCAGCGCGTAGCCGACGAGCACCAGGAAGAAAAGCGGCGCGGTGAGCGCGACGATGCGCGCGAAGTCCTGCACGCCTGGCTTGCTCTCAGCGCACGCAGTTCCGTCCTGCTCGCTTGGCTTCGTAGAGCCGTGCGTCGGCCGCAGCGAGCATCTCGGCACTGCTTGCGTGGCTCGATCGGTCGGCGATGCCGATGCTGATCGTCACTTCGAGCCCCGGGCGCAACGCATCCCAGGCGTGGCTCGCGACCGCCGCGCGCAGCCGCTCGCAGACGCCGAACGCGACCTCGGAAGCCATGTCGAGCAGGACCAGGACGAATTCCTCGCCGCCGTAGCGCCCGGCGACGTCGCTCGGCCGGCAAGCCGAGCGCAGGATCCCGCCGACCGTGCGCAGCACTTCGTCGCCGACCGCGTGCGAATGGCGGTCGTTGATCGACTTGAAGTGATCGATGTCGGCGACCGCGAAGCACAGCGGGCGGTTCTCCTTCACGGCCTGGATGAATACGCGCTCGAGGCTCGCGTCGAGATGGCGGCGGCTGGCGAGTCCGGTGAGCGCATCTTCCTGCGTCTCCGCCGTGAGGAGCACGTTAGCCGCGGCGAGCTCGTCACGCTCGGCCCGGTATCCATCGGCTTCGTCGCGGACCTTCTTCACCGCGAGCTGCACGACCAGGTTGCGCGCCTTGTTCTCGGCTTCCTCGGAGTGCAGCGCACGGTCGAGCCGGTGGTACTGCTTGTAGCTCTCGAGCGCCGCGGCCGTGTCACCCAGCGCTTCCTGGCACTGCGACAGCTCGTGCCACGCGCGCATCATGCGCTCCTTGGACTTGAGCTCCTCGCCCATCCGCAAGGCGCTGCGCAGCGGCACGAGCGCCTCCCGGCCGCGCCCCAGCCGGCGCAGGGCTTCGCCGATGTTGGTGAGACAGAGCGCCTCGTCGTAACGCGAGCCCATCGCGTGCAGGGCCTCGAGCTGCACGTGGAACAGCGAAAGCGCCCGTTCCAGATCGCCCAGCTCGGCGACGGCGCTGCCGACGTTGCCCATCGCCAGCGCTTTCAGGTGCACGTCGCCCGCATCCTCGGCGAGCGAAACGGCCTCCTCGAACAGGCTCCTGGCGCGAGCCAGATCGTCCCCCTCCGGACGCTGCTGGCCCAGGCGCAGGAACAACACGCCGAGGCTGTTCAGGCTCGCGGCGATCGCGGCGCGATCGTCGAGCCTGCGCCGCCGCTCGAGTGCAGCTTCGTAGAACTCGCGCGCCCGGGCGAGATCGCCGAGGCGCGCGTAGACCATCCCGAGGCGGTGATATACGGCGGCAACGGCTGCTTCGTCGGACGTGCCCTGGAGAAGTTGCAGCGCCTCCTCGAGCCTGCTCATCGCCAGCGCGTAGTCGCCGATGTAGATATCGACCGAGGCGATGCGGTGAAGGCAGCGAACCTGGCTGGCGCGGTCATGGAGGCCGCGCCAGCGCTCGAGGGAGGCGAAGTACTGCCCCAGCGCCTCGGGATACGCCGAAAGCGCGTAGTGCGCTTCGGCCAGAGCTTCGCCGGCCAACGCGCAGCCCGCCGGATCGTTCGCACGCTCGGCGTTCGCCAGCGCTGCGCGGGCGGGAGCCAGCGCGCGCTGCGCTGCGCCTTCGCGAACGAGATTCTGCGCCTCGCTGATCAGTGCATCGATCGAGGGCGCACTGATCGCCGGAGCATCTCCGCGAGCGGGCAACGGCTGGCCTTCGGCGCTCATGACACGCAATGCCGCGGTGCCCGCCGTTCTACACCTGGCGCGGGCCGATCAGCGCGAGAAATTCCTCGCGCGTGGCGGTGGAGTCACGGAACACGCCGAGCACGGAAGAGGTGACCATGACGGAGTTCTGCTTCTCCACGCCGCGCATCATCATGCACAGGTGCTGCGCCTCGATCATCACGCCGACGCCCACGGCATCGATCGCCTGCATGATTTCCTCCGAGATCTGCTCGGTCAGCCGCTCCTGGAGCTGCAGCCGTCGCGCGTACATGTCGACGACGCGGGCAAGCTTCGAGACGCCGAACACGCGGCCGCTGGGAATGTAGCCGATGTGGCAGCGGCCGAAGAAGGGGAGCATGTGGTGCTCGCACAGGCTGTAGACCTCGATGTTCTTGCAGATCACCATGCTGTTGGTGCGCTGCGTGAAGATCGCGCCGTTGATGAGCTTCTTGGCGTCGGTCTGATAACCCGAGGTAAGAAAGCGCAGCGCTTCCGCCACGCGGCGCGGGGTACGTTCGAGCCCTTCACGCGCCGGGTCTTCGCCAAGCTCCACGAGGATGCCGCGGACGAGCGACTCGAGCTTCTGCTCCTTCATTGCCGGACTCCGAGCGGGTGGGGCAGGGATTATCCCATAGGGGCCGGACGCGGCGTCCGAGGCATAATGCGCTTCGAGTACTTTTCGAATCGAGGAGCGAGCGATGGGGCAGTGGCTTCAACTGAACGCGGACGACGGATTCCGGCTCTCGGCCTACCGCGCCGATCCGGAAGGCGGCAAGACGGCGCGCGGCGGGCTGGTCGTCGTGCAGGAGATCTTCGGCGTCAACGGTCACATCCGCGGCGTGTGCGACGGCTTCGCGGCCGACGGTTACGTGGCGATCGCGCCGGCGCTGTTCGATCGCTACCAGCGCAACTTCGAGGTCGGCTATTCGCCGGAAGAGATCGCGCTCGGGCGCGAGCTCAAGGCCAAAGCAGCGACCGACGCGGCGCTCAAGGACATAGCAGCGGCGCGAGACGCCGTCGCCGATGCGGGCCGGGTGGGCATCGTCGGCTACTGCTGGGGCGGATTCATCGCCTGGATGAGCGCGGCGCGCCTGCCGGGATTCGCCTGCGCGGTGCCCTACTACGGCGGAGGCATCGTCGAAGCCGCCGGGGAACAGCCGAAGTGCCCGGTCATGGCCCATTTCGGCGAGCGGGACGCGGCCATTCCGGTGGCGGGGGTGCGCCAGTTCGCCGCCGCGCATCCGGAAGTGCAGCTCTTCCTCTACGACGCCGAGCACGGCTTCAACTGCGATCAGCGCAAGAGCTACGATCCCGCGTCCGCGAAGATCGCCCGCGAGCGCACGCTCGACTTCCTTCGCAAGCACGTCGGCTGACCGCCGGCAGGGCGCGGCGCGAGACTTTGGTACGCGCCGTGCTCGCTTGGTACCAATAGTTGACAGAAGCAACTAACAAGTTGACATTAGCATCGATAGCCTGATTGCTGGAGTCGAATGCGATGAGGACGGACGTAGGTCTCGAGCGGCGCATCGCGGCGGTGCGCGCGTTCAATCGTTTCTACACGCAGCGGATCGGCGTTCTGAGCGAGCATCTCCTGGGCAGCCCGTTCGCGCTGGCGGACGTGCGCGTGCTCTATGAGCTGGCGCATTGGCCGGCAGGCGAGGCGGCGACCGCGAGCGTGCTCGCCGATAAGCTCGCGCTCGACGAGGGCTACCTGAGCCGCATCCTGCGCGGCTTCGAGCAGCGGGGATTTTTGCGCAAGAAGGCCTTGCCAGGCGATGGCCGGCGCAAGGCGCTCGCGCTTTCCAAGCGCGGCACTGCGGTTCTTCGCCGGCCTGGAAGCGCGCTCGCGGGACGAGATGGCTGCGATGCTCCGCCAATTGCCCAAGCCGGGGCAGGATCGCCTGGTTGGAGCGATGCAGGCGATCGCAGGGCTCCTCGACCGCTCGCAGTCCGGACTGCAGCCGTATGTCCTGCGGCCGCCGCAGCCCGGCGACATCGGCTGGGTCATCCACCGCCACGGCGCGCTCTACGCGCAGGAATACGGCTACGACGAGCGCTTCGAGGCCCTCGTCGCCGAGATCGCCGCGCGCTTCGTGCAGCGTTTCGATCCCAAGCGCGAGCGCTGCTGGATCGCAGAGCGCGATGGCGAGGCCGTCGGCTCGGTTTTCCTGGTGCGCAAGAGCCCGAAAGTGGCGAAGCTGCGACTCCTTCTCGTCGAGCCTCGGGCTCGCGGTCTGGGCATTGGCCGGCGGTTGATCGACGAGTGCGTGCGCTTCGCGCGCCGCGCTGGCTATCGTACGCTCACGTTATGGACGCAGAATGATCTGCACGCGGCCCGCCATCTCTACGCGCGCGCCGGATTCCGTCGCGTCGGCCAGGAGTCGCACACGAGCTTCGGCAAGAAACTCGTCGCCGAAACCTGGGAGCTTGCGCTCTAGCGCTGCGGAGGGTTCAGCGCGGCCAGAGCCAGCCGAAGATCCCCGCCGTGAGCAGCGCGTAGACCAGGCCGTCGATCGTCGAGCGGATCGTGGTGCTCCACTTGCGTCCGTACCAGATCGATGTGGGCCAGAGCGCGAGCGCGTAGCCGACGAACGCGGTCGTTCCGACGACCTGGAAAATCTTCGGATAGGGAGTCCCGGGCGGGAGCGCAGCCGATGCGACGTACGCAGCGAAAAAACCGACGACGATGCAGAAGACGAACCACAACGCGAGCGGCTTGCCCATGGTCGCCGGTCCGCTCGGCAGCACGGTCATGATCACGACCGGGCCGCGCGTGCGCTTCTGCACGTATTCGGGCGACTTCATCTCCTGCATGTTGGCGGGCCGCGGGAGCGCGTAGTCGCCGGGCGGAATCGACAGCGGACGCAGCGCGTCCATCACCTTGTCCTCGTTGGCGAGCTTCGGAAAATCGTTCTTGTGCCAGGCCGAAAGGACCATGTGGATGATCGTGCTGACGATGTAGACGGCGACGGCAGACACCAGGATGGGAGGCCACAACGCGTAGAGCGGGGTCATGAGAAGCTCCTCGAAGCGGGGCGCGACGGATTCTCCGAGCAAGGCGCCGGCCCGTCAACGAGCGGCGCGCAACGGCAGATCACCGTGAGGGCGACTCCGCGATCATGCCGCCGCGGCGGTGCCCTCGCGAGTGACGCGAGGTCGTCGCGGATGACAGGCACGCGACGATCGGTCCATAATAGTGCGCGCTCTGCAGAGCAGGTTCGGTCGTAACGGATCTGAAGGACCATCGCCCGTTCGGGCTTCTGCCTGAGAGCCTCGGCCAGAAATTCCCCGGGAGGAAGGAACGATGAAGTGCGCCGCTTGTGGCAACGGGAATCAGCCCACCGCGAAGTTCTGCGTCCATTGCGGCGTGCTCCTGAGCCCGGTTTCGGCTCCGACGCCGGTAGCGGTCGCCGCGGCGGTCGCGGCAGCGTCCGCCGCGCCGGCGATGTCCGCCGCGTCTGCGTCGCATGCCGCAGCGGCTCCTCCGCCCAGCGTCCCGCGCCTCGAGCCGACGCCGGTCGAGGCGCCACCGGCGATGGCGACGCCTGCACCCATTCCCGCGACGCCGCCCCGGGCGCTCGCACCGGTTTCGACGACTCCTGCAGCGGCGAGTGCTGCGGAATCGGCGGGTGCCTCGCCGTCATCGAGCAAGGCACCGCTCATCATCGGCGCGGTCGCGATCGTCGCCGTGATCGCGATCGGTTTCGTCGGCTATCGCGCCCTTTATGGCGGAGGCAGACACGAAGCCGTCGCAGAGGTGGAGCCGCAAAAGGTGTCGGAGCCGCCGGCGACAGCGACCGCAGCCGAGCCGATCAAGGAGGTCGCCGCGCCTCCCGCTCCGGCCCAAGCGGAGGCGCCGCTCTCCGCCCCTGCGGTAGAACCGGCCAAGGTAGCCGCGGCGCCAAACGGTTTACCCGGCACGCCGGCAACACCGGGCAAGACAGCGCCCCGGAGCGCTCAACCGAAGCCCCAGCCAAAGACCGAATCGACCGTGACCGAATCCGCGCCTGCCCCCGCGCCCCCGGCCAAAGCGCCGGCGAAGGCGGCGCAAGTCGCCGCGGCAGCGCCCGCGGCCGTCCAGCCGGACCGCTGGCAGATGTACGCCGACGCCATGGGGCGCTGTGCACGCGAGGATTTCTTCAAGCGCTTTGCCTGCGAGCAGCGCACGCGCTGGCAGTATTGCGACGGTTACTGGGGCCAGGTGCCACAGTGTCCCGCCAATCCCACGCGCGAACACGGCCAGTGATCGGCCGCGATGCGGTTCGCTGCCGGGCGCAGCGTGCCGGCGCCTCGTTCGTTTCTGCGCCGAACCCCTGCCGACGCCTTCGCACATAGCGTTAGCGCGGCACAACGTTTGCTTCGGTAGCGCGCAGAACGCTGCACGCCGTCCTTGCCTCGCCGCCCCGGTATGACGTTACCATAGCGATCGGCCGAGGAATCAAGCACCTGGCCGGGTCGCTGTCGGGACGAGAGGGGATCCGATGAGCTGCAGGATCTGCGGGCGCGACTGCCCGCCTGGGGTAAAAATCTGCCGCGATTGCGCTGCAGCGCGCAAGCGGGCGTTCGCCCAGACCGTCACCTTGCCGCTGCTCGCCGCCGTCGGCGCGCCCAGCGTCGGCGAGCCGCGGTTCGCGCCGAAGCCTGCGCGCCGGCCCGCCGCCAACGATTCCACGGTCGAGCGCGATGCGGCCCGCGCCGAGCCTGCCGCCCTGCCGCTCACCGTCGTGCCCCGAAAGTTCGGCGTTCTCTGGCTGTTGGCGGGCGTCGTGGTCACGACGGCGGTCGTGGTCGTGTTGTCGCGGACGATGGGGAACGCGGGTCATGCAGGCGATGAACCTGCCGTGACGCTGCCCGCTCCGGCGGTCGCGGTCCCCGTGCCGCAGTTGCCACCGGCCGTTCCTGAGATGGCGCCGGTGCGCACGGAAAGCGAACCGCCGCCGATGAAGGTTGCGCCCCACAAGCCGCGAAAGACCGCACCCCCCGTCGAGACACCCCCGGTGGTTGTCGCGCCGCCGCCCACCCCGGAGCCGGCGCCGGTCGACCGCGCACCGACACCGCCGCAGCCCGCGGTCGAGGCGCCGCGCCCCGATCCGTGGCAGGCGCTGAACGAAGGACTCTCGCGCTGCGCGAGCGAAGGGCTGTTCGACCGCATCGCCTGTGAGCAGCGGCTACGGGTGCAGTACTGCGGGAACTCCTGGGGTCTCGTGCCTCAGTGCCCGATCGGTCGGACGACCGATCACGGCCAGTAGCCGCTTCTCGCCTGTGGTCGCGAGCGTGGCCCCGCGAACGCTCGATAAACCACTCGCCTCCGCCGGTCCGGGCTCGCGGCGTGCCTGAGGTCGGCCCGCCCGCTACCCACGCCCGACGAAGGGCATCTTCGTCGCCATCACGGTGAGGAACTGCACGTTCGTCTCGAGCGGCAGGCTCGCCATGTAGCAGACCGCGCGCGCGACATGCTGCACGTCCATCAGCGGCTCGACGGCGATCGTGCCGTTGGCCTGGGGAACGCCCTTCGCCATGCGCGCCGCGAGGTCCGTTGCCGCGTTGCCGATGTCGATCTGGCCGCAGGCGATGTCGTACTTGCGCCCGTCGAGCGACGCCGACTTGGTCAATCCCGTGATGGCGTGCTTGGTCGCGGTGTAGGGCGCGGAATTCGGCCGCGGCGCGTGGGCGGAGATCGAGCCATTGTTGATGATGCGACCGCCGCGCGGATCCTGGTCCTTCATCATTCGGAAGGCTTCCTGCGTGCACAGGAAGGACCCCGTCAGGTTGATATCGACGACCTTCTTCCACTGCTCGTAGGTCAGGTCCTCGAGATTGATGCCGGGCGCGCCGATGCCGGCGTTGTTGAACAGCAGATCGAGGCGGCCGAAGACTTCCTTGGTTCGCGCGAACAGCGCGCGCACCGCCGCGGGATCGCTCACGTCGGTCGGCACGGCGAGCGCTCGCTCGCCGCTCGCGCCCGCCTCCGCGATTGCGGCGTCGAGTGGCTCCTTGCGCCGTCCGGCGAATACGACGCGATATCCCTCGCCGAGCAGCGCAAGAGCCACGCCCTTGCCAATGCCCGTTCCCGCCCCCGTCACGACCGCCGTCTTGCCGTGAGTCGCCATCGTCTGTCTCCTTCGCGCGTTCAACCGATCAGCAATCCGAGTCGAGCAAATTGTCGCACATACCGATCGACGTGCCGGCGGCGGGCGATTGGTTCGTCCAGGCCAAGGCCGGTGTCGCCGCGAGCCGATCGGGATACGACAACGCGTTCGACCGCGCCGCGTAGGCAACCGCCCCGTATTTTTCGACCAGCGCTTCGTTGCTCGACGAATCGAGCAGGGGTCTGTCGCTTTTCGGCAATCACTTCGATAGCCGGAACGCCTCCGGCAGCAGATCGCGCAACGCGTACCGCCGCTCAGCTCCCTCGTCGTCGCAGCAGCAGAGGATCAACGCATCGGACCCGAACTCGTAGATGACCTGTCTGCAGGCGCCGCAGGGGGACGCAGGCGTGCGCGTCGGTGTATAGAGGCAAACCGCCCGGATCGTCCGTTCACCTTCGGCGATGGCCCGGAAGATCGCGCTGCGCTCGGCGCAGATCGACAGACCGTACGATGCATTCTCGACGTTTACGCCGACATGAATCGTCCCGCTTTCGCCCAGCACCGCCGCGCCGACCGGGAATGCGCTGTACGGAGCGTGAGCGTGCTTCGCCGCATCGCGCGCAAGCCGCTTCATCGCCGACAAGGTCGAGTTCGGTAGCGTCATGGACGATCGGGCTGCGCCATTGTACCGGCACCGCCTGGACCCGTTTGGAGGCTGTCGGATCGTATCCGAGCGCTCTGTAGGAGAGTCTCTTTTTCTGCGTCAGGCGCGCGTCAGCCGGCGAACCCCGAGCGAGCGCATTCAGTCCATTCTCAACGGCGTCCGGGAGAAATTGCGAAGGCGCATGTCGCCTGGACGCGACACCTTTTTCAGGAGGTTACATGAACGTCCGCAAAACGCTCGTCGGCGCGATGCTGGTAGTCAGCGCTGCCTGCATGGCGAGCTTCGCTCAGGCTCGCACTTACATCGACGTCCAAGTCGCGCCGCCGCCCGATCGCGTGGAGGTGGTGCCACCGCCTCGCGCGGGTTACGTGTGGGCGCCCGGCTACTGGCGTTGGGATCATGGCCATCACGTATGGATGAAAGGACATTTCATCCATGAGCGTCGGGGCCACCATTGGCAGCACGATCGCTGGGAGCACGATGGCGATCATTGGCGGTTCGAGGCAGGGCACTGGGATTAACGAAGGAACCTGATCCCGGCCGCTTCGTTGTTCGTTTTCAAGCCGTCTCGGCCTCCGGGCCGCGGCGGCTGTTGTTTGTCCGCGCCACAGGTGCGCTCGGTGGCGGCAAGGGCCTCCGCGACATCGCGCAGGGCGACAACGGCGCGTACAAGGCGAAGACGGGGTGGGATCCGTGCACGGGACTCGGCAGTCCAGACGGGGAGGGGCTGCGCAAGGCGCTCTGAGTGTGTCAAGGTCGAGCGGCACGGCAGTTCACCGGATAAAAGGAAAAAGCGCAGGGACGCGCAGCGCGTACGCTCGATAGGCCTCTCCGAACTGCCGCTGCATCCAGCGTTCCTCCAACTGAAGCTTGCGAAGAAAAGACAGCAACGCGAAGACAACCGCAAGGACTGCTCGCCATTCGCCTATTGCCATCGCGGAACCCGCGAATGCCAGCAGCAGCCCGGCGTAGATAGGGTGGCGAACCATCGCGTAGGGACCGGTAGTGATGAGCCGGTGATCCTCCTTGATGGTCACGGTGCCGCTCCAGTTCGTGCCCAGGTGTCGCCGTGCCCATACAGAAAAGAGGAGGCCCGCGGCCGTAAGAGCGACGGCGACCGCAAGCAACCACGGAGCCCGAGGGAGAAAACGTTCACCCAGGATCGGGACCGGTGCGTTTGGAGCCGAGAGAAGAAAGGCGGCTAGCATCAATGGCACGATGTGTGAGAGGCGCGAGGGCAGAGACTCCTGGCGCAGGGTCGGCTTGACGTTGCGAGACGAGATCCACCAGTAGGCTGCCCAACTCACCCACATGGCGGGAAAGAGATAGCGGTACAACGTTGACACGAGCCTCTTCGCCTAACGAACGGCGCGGCAGCGTCGCCGGCGAGGCATCCGGTGGAGCAAGCGGTTAGCTTTCACTGTTCCTACTCCCGATTTGCTGCGCCTTCCAGCCGGCTCGCTCGGCCCAGTCCTCAGCGGCGAAATAGATAGACAGGCTAGCTTGGTCGATGGGCGACGATCTCAAGCTGGGGTTGTGAAGGTTAATGAAGAGTAGCTGCCATAGACGTCCGCGATTCCGCGCTCCTGCTCGCGCGCGCCCCACAAGAGTCCCCGAAGCAGTGCGGCGTCTTCCACCGAGAGCCCGAGAACTAGATGCTGTCAAATACACGGCAAGTGCCAGCGGAGGTCAGCCCGGCGATGACTCCCTCGTGAAGCACGTGATGAGATGATCGTTGACCAGCCCCGTCGCCTGCATGAACGCATAACAGATCGTCGAGCCGACGAAGCGGAAGCCGCGCTGCTCGAGCGCCGCGGAGAGCGCATCCGACTCCCGAGTCTGCGCCGGCACGTTGGAGCGCGCCCGCCAGCGGTTGACCTTCGGTCGCCCGCCGACGAAGCTCCAGACGAAGCGATCGAAGCTGCCGGTCTCGCGCTGCAGTTCGAGCATGGCTCGCGCATTGCCGACCGCTGATTCGATCTTCAGCCGATTGCGCACGATGCCCGGGTTGGAGAGCAGCCGCTCGACGCGCCGACGATCGAAGCGCGCGACCTTGGCGGGATCGAAGCCCGAGAACGCTTCGCGGTAGGCGTCGCGCTTGTTGAGAATCGTCGACCAGGAAAGCCCGGCCTGCGCGCCTTCGAGGATCAGGAACTCGAACAGCAGGCGCTCGTCGTGCACCGGCACGCCCCATTCCCGGTCGTGGTAGGCGATCATGCGCGGGTCGTTGCCGGCCCAGCCGCAGCGGCGCGGTTCGGTCATCGGTTGCTCCGACCGCGATTATCGCCTGGGCTGGCGTCTCCCGCCGGGCGGGCCGAACACGCGGGTCGCGCCCCTACGATCAGCTTGAACCGGGCCCGCCGGAGCGGCAAAATCGCCAGGTGGTTCAATGGCTGCGCACGAGCTCGCTCTTTCCTCCCATCGATGCCGCCCTCGACGACCCGAACGGGTTGCTCGCGGCAGGCGGTGACCTGTCGCCGCAGCGGCTGATCGACGCTTACAGCCACGGGATTTTCCCCTGGTACAACGGCGGCCAGCCCATCCTGTGGTGGAGTCCCAACCCGCGGATGGTGCTCTTCGTCGACGAGTTCAGGCTGCCGCGCTCATTGCGCAAGGTGATGCACCAGCGGCGCTTCGAGATCCGGGTGGACAGCGCGTTCCGGCAGGTGGTAGCGGCGTGCGCGGGACCGCGTCCGGGCCAGAGCGGCACCTGGATCACCTCGCAGGTGATCGAGGCGTACACGGCGCTGCACCGGCGCGGCTATGCGCATTCGGTCGAGTCGTGGCGCGACGGCAAGCTGGTGGGCGGGCTGTACGGGGTGGCTATCGGACGCATGTTCTACGGCGAGTCGATGTTCGCGCGCGTGAGCGACGCCTCCAAGGTGGCGCTGGTGAAGCTCGTGGCGATGCTCAAGCACATGGACATGCCGATCATCGACTGCCAGCAGGAAACGGATCACCTGGCCCGCTTCGGCGGGCGGCCGATCAGCCGACGGGTCTTTGCCGGCTGGCTCGGGCGGTTGGTACACTCGCCCAAGCCGACCGAAACCTGGGCGCAGGCCGCAGCGGCGGCGCCCGACGAGCCATGACCAAGCTCAATGACATGCCGTTGGCGGCGTTGCAGTTCTACGCGACGGCGCCCTATCCGTGCAGCTACCTGCCCGACCGCGCGGCGCGCTCGCAGGTGGCCACGCCGAGCCATCTCATCGACACGCGGGTCTACGGCGAACTCGTGCGCCTGGGCTTTCGCCGCAGCGGCGCGTTCACCTATCGTCCGTATTGCGACCACTGCCGCGAGTGCGTGCCGGTGCGCGTGCCGGCCGTGTCGTTCGTGCCGACGCGGGCGCAGCGGCGCTCGCTGCGCAAGCACGGGTCGCTCACCGCCGCGCAGCGCGACCTCGCGTTCGACATCGAGCACTACGCGCTTTACTTGAGGTATCAGCGTCATCGCCATCCGGGCGGCGGCATGGACCAGGATAGCCGCGAGCAGTACCAGCACTTCCTGCTCCACAGCAACGTCACGACGGACCTGTTCGAGTTCCGAGAGGACGGTCGGCTGCGCATGGTGAGTCTCGTCGATCGGCTGCACGACGGGCTGTCCTCCGTCTACACGTTCTACGATCCCGCGGTCGGGGGCGCGAGCTACGGTACCTACAACGTCCTGTGGCAGATTCAACGCTGCCTGGAGCTCGGACTTCCCTTTCTCTACCTCGGCTATTGGATCGCGCAGAGCCGCAAGATGGCCTACAAGGCGACCTTCAGGCCGATCGAGGGGTTGGTGGAGGGGGTGTGGAGGGGGTTGTAGGTTTACCGTAACGTCGCGCGGCAGGTCCCCAGCTTGTCGCCTTGCGCTTACCGCGTGATCTTGATGAGTCTTTGATTTACGGCCCGCGCGATAGCTTCATTTCGTGTCGCGACCGCGAGTTTGGTTCGGATCGAATCGAAGTGAAACTGTGCCGTCCGTGGCTTGATTCCCAAATGCTCGGCAACATCTTCCGTCGTTAATCCATTTGCTGCAAGCGTTAAGCATTGCTTCTCTCGGACAGTAAGAGGAGCACCCTCCAACGCGGAGGGCATTCCGGCGTCTACGACCTTTCGCATGAAGAGCTCGTGGAAATAGCGCCCAAACGTAAGCATCGAGCCAAAGTTGTCGACGAGCATGGACCGCCGTTGTTCATCCACAATCGGCAGACATGAGTTGAGGCCTAGCATGACCGATGCCCGATTGCTATCGGGCAGAATAAATGACACGCCACTGCAAATGCCATAGCTCGCCGCTTCATTAATAAACCTATCCAGTCGCTCTGATTCTCCGCGGTGAGTTGATTGATCCCACACATATGGAAGTGTGGAGGACAACACGGCTTCAACGCGAGGATCGATTTCGATATATGCTGCCCGCTGGTAGCGCCTCGGCCACTCTGGGGGGACAGTCGTGAAAAAATAAATGTAACTATCTTGGTTGGGACGAATTTCAGTGGCAAGTCCATACATGAACGTATCAAAGCCGAGGGACCTCACAATCTTCGTCACCGCGGTAACGAGATCCCCCCCTTGCGCGGCAGCATCAACAAGGGGCGCCATGATCGCTGGTGCCGGTGGGCTGTCCGCCATACGGACGGCCCGGATGTTCAGTTCGTGGAGACTCATAACCTCTCCCTTAAGAATGGCACCCTTGGCCCTCGCGCCATTCAGACTAACATCTAGTTCCTGCTTTGCGGATTAGACCTCTAGGCTAATGAGTCCGTGGGAGGACGCTTCGTGCCGCGGCACGGCCAAGGTTGCAATTCGGGTCACTTTGGGTAGATGATAGAAATGTCGATATTCCAATGGGTTAGCATTCACCCCACCAACGGCATGGTAGTTGCTAGGGGTTCTTGTGTATAACAATGGATAACAATATCGCCAACCTGATCCAGTCGTGAAACACGTTCTTACCCGCTACGCGGTACTACGCGCACGCCTCAAGGCGCGCGCGGATACCGAACATGAGCAGGCGATTCTTCGGATCGTGATCGTCTCCCTCGTCTTGGCGTACATGGGTTTCGCCTATGCGCCCCAAAAAACCAGCTGGGGCCATGCTGAGCCGTTGCTCGTTTTCGGGCTTCTGGCCGACTTGGTACTCGCGATCGCATTGTTTATCGCAATCTGTATATGGCCAGCTCCAAGCATCCCGCGGCGTTCGATTGGAATGTTCGCCGATGCGGGAGCTGCCACGTTCTGCATATTCTTGGCAGGGGAACCCGGCGTATCGATGATAGGCGTCTATCTTTTCATTACGTTTGGGAATGGTTTCCGCTACGGGCGTACGTACCTATTCGCTTGTCAGGCGCTTTGCCTAATAGGGTTCTCTGCCGCGCTTGTCTATGCGCCGTACTGGGTAATGCACCGTGTTGCCGGGTGGTGTTTGATGATCGCCCTTGTAGTGCTCCCGCTGTATGTCTCGACTTTACTTAAGCGAATCGAGCAGGCTCGTGCTAAGGCCGTGGAAGCAAGTCGAGCCAAGAGTTCCTTCTTGGCCAATATGAGCCACGAAATGCGCACGCCGCTGAATGGGATAGTGGGTGTCGCTGATTTGCTCCAAACGACGAGTCTTGATTTACAGCAATCTGAGCTCATGCGACTGCTGCGGCATTCGGTCATGCTTCTGCGTTCGCTTGTCGATGACGTCCTCGACATTTCGAAGATCGAGGCCGGAAGATTGACCATCGAGGTCGCAGAGTTCGACCTTCATGCGACTTTGAACGGTTTAGTCCGGCTCCTGCGGCCACACGCGCAGGCCAAAGGACTTAGCCTTCACGCGATGGTCGATCCCGCAATCGATTATCGCCTTCGGGGCGATTCGCACCACCTCCGACAAGTGCTCCTGAATCTGCTTTCGAACGCCATAAAATTCACCGAGCGCGGTGAGATTGACGTCGACGTTTCACTTCTCGCCGAAACCGCGGAGGGGCTTAAGGTTCGCTTCGAGGTACGGGACACGGGCATTGGTATCGGTGAAGACGTACAGGGAAGGATTTTCGAACGATTCGTTCAAGCCGACGACTCGACAACAAGGCGATATGGGGGAACAGGTCTCGGTACGACGATCGCTAAGCAGCTTGTGGAATTGATGGGTGGTGCAATAGGAGTTAAGAGCACCCTCGGTGTCGGCAGCACCTTCTGGTTTGAGCTGCCACTGCTGAAGACGCCGCTGACCGTCACGCATGCATCGACCCTGAACGTCGATATCCGAGCGAGCAAGTCGGCGGCGATCTTAGTCGCAGATTTTCAAATCCGCGAAGGATTAGTTGCGCTCGTAGAGGACGCATGTAATAGCATGACCATCGCGGCGTCATTGGAAACAGTAATCCCACAATTCAGAAAGCTTCAAGAACAGGGTATTACCATCGGCGCAGTTGTTGTGGCAGGCAGTGTCGATTCTGCGTGCGATGTTTTTGAACAAGTGTCGAACGAGCGGAGCGAGGCACCGATCGCCTTTATCTACATGTCACAAATGGCGCCGAGTGAGGCGGAGCTTGCGCGACTCCGTAACATAGATGGTGTTGCTTGCCTCAACTTCAGCGCCTCATCACGTGTCCTGCGAAACGCCATCCATGCTGCCGCGACGAGGAATACATCCGATTCGGCTGAGATCATTGACCTTGGCCGGGTCTTGCAAGAGCAACGCCAACCGCTGCGGATTTTGGTCGCTGAAGATAACATCACCAATCAGACAATTATCCGAAAATTGCTTGAGAGCGCAGGTCACACCGTCTTACTTGCATCCGATGGCGAAGAAGCGCTCGACCTCTACGAAGCAGGCCAGGCTGAACTTGCCATTCTTGACTTCAATATGCCAGAGCGTAGCGGGCTCGAAGTGGTCACAGCTATCAGGACGATGGAGCCGACGGGCACGCGGCTGCCTGTAATTATCTTATCCGCGTCCGTCACAACAGAAGCACGCGATCGTGCGAGAACGGCTGGGGCAGACGAGTTTGTTGGCAAGCCTTTTGAGGCTGCCGGATTACTTCAGGTGATCGATCGGTTGGCGCGACGTGCGACACGCGGTCATCAGTCCCGCTTTAGGGCAGCCGCCGCTGCTCAGCCAGCTACCGTGGCACTAATCGACCACCGTAGGATTCAGGAGGTGCAACGGATCTCGAAGGACGCAGCTTTCATTGCACAGCTCCTGGGCGGGTTCCGGGGCGACGTCGAGACGCTACTAAAGCGCCTGGACGCAGCTCTTGCCGCTGAGCAGCGCTCTGCCCTTGCCGATATAACACACGCCATCCGTGGGGCGGCGCTCGGGGTTGGTGCTCAGCAACTGGCTGCACGGTGCGAGAGCATTGAGCAGGCCGCTACGAGTGCTCATCTGGGCCAACTCCGGGACCTAGTTGCGGAGATGCGTCGCTGCTTCAACGCAACCTCCGCTCAGCTCACTACTTATACTGCGAACAAAGCCGGGGCGTCTTAGTTAAGTCTTATCTCCTATCCGTTGCTGACTAGGGCGATCTCCGCCGGCGCGTATAACGATTCCACAAACGCATCTTCGGGCGACGATCTCAGCAGCTTGTCCTGTGCTCTGACCAAGTGCGTCATCATCCGAAGATCTCGTGTTTCGAGGTGGAGAGCCGCGTCGACCCAAACGTCTACGATAGCCTTGAGCTCCGAGAGTTCTACGGGAAGGAAATGCAGCTTGGCGCGCTTTAATGCGCGGTACGCATTTTGGCGGCGGCTACGATTTTGGATGAACTGTCTAGTCGTCGCAAGGCCGAGGCCGTCTTCAACGACCTCATCAATCACACCGAGGTCGTGCATCTCTTTGGCCGTAAAGACCTGGCCGCTATTGATGATCTCCTCAGCCCTATTGAGCCCGATTCGCCGTCCGAGGAAGCTTAACGCCCCCATGCCCGGAAACATGTTAAACAGAATTTCGGGAAACGACATCGTCGCACTTCGCTCTGCAATGATCACATCGGTAGCCAATGCAGCTTCAAAGCCCCCACCCAAGGCTTTACCTTGCAGGAGCGAGATGGAAGTTATATGGGCGCCAAAACCGACAGCGCGCCGATACTGATTGTCGACGCACAGATGTGCATAATACGAAAGCTGATCGCGATCCTTCCGCAGGATCGCCTCAGTAAACATACTTAGATCGCCGCCGAGGTTGAAGACACCAGGAACGCGGCTTCCGAATACCACATAGTTAACGCGTTCTAGACGGCCCGAATTGTAGAAGTGCCCTTGGTGAAGCTCTAACGCTTGTTCGCTGCGTTGAATCTCTTCCAGTAGCACTGGATTGAAGCAGGGTCTTGGGGCCGGCTTCATCCACGAGAAGAGCGTGCCAAGTTCTCCATCGAACTCAAGTTCGAGCTGCGTTAAGGTTCGCGGCGAGATAAGAGTCGGAAAATCGACGACAGCATTCATAGCGCCTCCCCAGATAAGTCAACGTGGAATCCCCGGAACACATCAAGTGGAGTAGAGCCCCGATCGTATTGTGGCGCACAAACTGGCCAGTTTCCAGAGCCGGTTGCGCTTAGGTTATGGATACTTTGCGCCAGATCAACGATTGGGCCCGAAAAGCCACCGTTGTCGCAAGCCGGTTTAGCGAAACTGTGGCCTACATTGAATGACCGGCAAGTCGTTCGCGGTAGTCGCGCTAGATGCGAGAAATATTTCCTAAAACAACTAGATACGGCCGAGGATTGCAAATCGCGTGCGGGAAATTGACAGGTTGTGGGCCACCAGTTGGGTCAACATATCCCCGAAAAGATTTGGAATATTTCAAATGTCGCAGCACTACAACAGACCGTAAAGTGACCGCACTCGGTCTCGCGCCACCATTCAGTTAGGCGTCGCTATACGCCGCATGTATCTCCCTCACCCTCTCGATCCCCGCCGCGAACGCGTCGACGCAGTTGGCGTCGAAGTGCTTCGTCTTTTGTGAGTGCAGGTAGGCGAATCCGTCCTCGATCTTCCACGGCTGCTTATAGGGCCGCACGGTGACGAGCGCATCGAACACGTCGGCCACGGCGACGATGCGTGCCACGATCGGGATGTCCTCGCCGTGCAGTCCCGTCGGGTAGCCCGAGCCGTCGTACTTCTCGTGGTGTCCGAGGGCGATGATCGCGCCCATGGAAAGGTATTTCGACGGGCTGCCCTTGAGGATGTCGTAGCCGATCCGAGGGTGTCCCTTCATCACCGTCTCCTCTTCGTTAGAGAGCGGTCCGCCCTTGAGCAGGATCGAATCCGGAATGCCGATCTTGCCGATGTCGTGCATCGGCGCGGCGAACTCGAGCACGTGGATGGTCTCCGGGGCGAGCCCGAGATTGGTCCCGATGAGTGCCGAGTACTTGGCCATCCGAGCGAGATGGTTGCCGGTCGTGCGGTCGCGGAATTCGCCGGCCTTGGCGAGCTTGGAGAGCGTTTCGAGCTCGCGCTCGTGGATCTCGGCCACCGACTTGTCGACCTGGTACTGGAGCACGCGCGCCTGGTCGGAGAGCACGATCTTGTGCCGGCGGAGCTCCAGCAGGTTCGCGCAGCGGGCGCGCGTCTCGTGCTCGTCGAGCGGCTTGATCAGGAAGTCGGTCGCGCCGGCTTCGAGCGCTTCGTAGCGCACCTTGCGGTCGTCGACCACGGTGATCACCACGATCGGCACGTCGATGCAATGCGCCAGGGAACGCAGTTGCCGCACGAGCTGGATGCCGTCGAACTCCGGCAGCTTGTAATCGGTGAGGATCATGTCGACGCGGTTGCTGCGGCAATATTCCAGCGCGCGGCTCGGCGTGTCGAACAGCTCCAGATTCAGCTTGCCGTCGATCTGCCGGACAATCTCTGCGAGCAGCAAGCGGCTGCTGAAGAGATCGTCGATGATCACGACGGTGTTCTTCTGCGCGCGCGCGAGAGCCAGCTCGGCGACGACGCCGGTCTTCTCCGCCCGATGATGGACGACGCTCATAAAGGCCTCTCCGCGCTGATTCCCGGGTTCGCCAGGAATGCAGCAATCATGCCGTCTACGGGTTGACAGTTCTTGTTCTCGGCCAAGAACCCGCCGGTCGCGGGCTCGTGAATGGCCGGCGCAGGGCCGATCGATAACAACGCCCGCCGCGAGATGGGATGCGGCGGCACGATCGGCGCCCGACGGCACTTCGGCCGCTCGTCCGAGGAAAAATGGTCGGGGCGAGAGGATTTGAACCTCCGGCCCCCTGCACCCCATGCAGGTGCGCTACCAGGCTGCGCCACGCCCCGACTCGTCGCGTATTGTACTCGCGCCCTCACGAGCCGTCCCTCAGGATATGACGGATCTCCTCGATCCTCTCCCGGATCTGGGCCGGCGAAAGGCCCTCGTCCTTGCCGTTGCCGGAATGGGCGGGCGTCACGGCGGGCGTCTCGACCAGCACGTCGGCCTCCAGCCGATGGCGGGCGCCGTTGATGGTGAAGCCCTGCTCATAGAGCAGATCCCGGATGCGCCGGATGAGCAGGACTTCGTGATGCTGGTAGTAGCGGCGGTTGCCTCGGCGCTTGATGGGCTTGAGCTGCGTAAACTCCTGCTCCCAATAGCGAAGCACGTGTGGCTTGACCGCACACAGGTCGCTCACCTCGCCGATAGTGAAGTAGCGCTTGGCGGGGATGGGCGGTAAGTCGGTCTTAATCTGCCGGGGCTCCGACATGGTTCGCAGCTTCGACCATTGCCTTCAGTTTCTGGCTGGCGTGGAAGGTGACCACCCGACGCGCGGTAATCGGGATTTCTTCGCCGGTCTTTGGATTGCGTCCGGGCCGCTGGGGTTTTTCGCGGAGCTGGAAATTACCGAAACCCGAAAGCTTGACGCTGTCGCCGGCCTCCAGCGCGATCCGGATTTCCTCGAAGAACCGCTCGACCATGTCCTTGGCTTCGCGCTTGTTCAACCCGAGCTGCTCAAACAGCAAATCGGCGAGTTCAGCTTTCGTAAGCGTCATCGGAGTCCCCGGCATCCCTAGCGGCGCAGTACAGCCTTGAATCGACTTTGGAGTTCCCGCAGCAGCACCGCCACCGTGGCGTCGATTTCGGCGTCCGTTAAAGTACGTGCAGTATCTTGTATAAGCACCAGAATTGCAAGGCTTTTTTTTCCAGGATCTACGCCAGGGCCGCGATACACGTCAAAGAGGGTCAATCGGTCGACGGACGGATGCTTTAGGGCGACCAGCGCATCGAGGACCGCCTGGGCCGGAACCGCCTCGTCGACGACGACCGCCAGGTCGCGCCGGACGACGGGCAGCTTCGATACGGGGCGGGCGACCGGCTTCGGCTGGCGGGCGAGCATATCGAGATCCAGCTCGAACGCGACGGGCGCCGACGGCAGCTCGAAATGGCGCACGAGCCGCGGATGCAGCTCCCCGAGCCAGCCGGCGGGCTCGCCGCCGATGCGTACCCGCGCCGACCGGCCCGGGCGCAGGGCAGGGTGCTCGGCCGCCTCTGTGGTCGCCGCGAGAGGCGCCGCGAGGGCTTCGATATCGCCCTTGAGGTCGTAGAAGTCGACCGCGCGCTTGGCCGCGCTCCACTGCTCCGGCAGCGCCGGTCCGGAGGCCAGGGCCGCGATGCGCACCGGCTGGCCGTAACTCTCGCCGTCGCGGAAGAAGCACCGCCCGAGCTCGAAGATGCGCACGCGCTCCTGCCTGCGGTTGGCGTTGGTGCGCAGCGTGTCGATGAGCCCGCCGAGGAGCGTGCTGCGCATCGCATCGAGGTTGCTCGCGATCGGGTTGAGCACACGGATCGGATTCGGCTCGATGCCGAGCGCGCGTTCCCAGTCCGAGCTCACGAAGCTGAAGGTGATCACTTCCTGGTAGTCGCGATCGACGAGCCGCTGCGCGAGCGCGCTCGCGGGACGCTGGCTTTCCGGCTCCGGGAGCATCGCCTGTGGCTCGCACACCGGCGCCGCCGGGATGTTGTCATAGCCGTACAGCCGCGCCACTTCCTCGACGAAGTCCTCCTCGATGGCGAGATCGAAGCGGAATGACGGCGGCGTGCAGATGAAGTCGTTGCTCTCCAAGCGGGGTTGGAACCCGAGCCGCTCGAAAATGCCCGCATTCGTAGGCGGAGGAATGGCAATGCCGAGGAGCCGCGCGATCCGCGAGGCGCGAACTCGCACGGGGTCGCGCCGCGGCAACTCGCCCTGCACGTCGACAAGCCGACCCGCCGCGCCGCCGCACAGCTCGATGATCAATTGCGTCGCGCGATCGACCGCAGCCGGCGCGTTGGCGAAGTCCACGCCGCGCTCGAAGCGGTAGCCGGCGTCGGTCACGAAGCCCAGCTGTCGCGCCTTGCCCTGGATCACGTCGGGGTTCCAGAACGCGCCTTCGAGGAAAACGTCGCGGGTGGCGTCCCCGATGCCGCTGTGCTCGCCTCCCATGATGCCGGCGAGCCCGAGCGCCTTCTCCTCGTCGGCGACCAGCAGCACGTCGGGATCGAGCGCGAGCGTCTGGCCGTTCAGGAGCGTGAGCTTTTCGTCGCGCCGCGGATAGCGCACGACGACGTCGCCTTCGAGCTCGGCGTCATCGTAAGCGTGTAGCGGCTGGCCCAGCTCGAGCATCACGTAGTTGGTCACATCGACCACGGCCGAGATCGTACGGATGCCGGACCGCTCGAGCCTGCGACGCATCCATTCCGGCGTCGGCGCCTTCGGATCGATGCCCTGGATCAGCCGGCCGCAGAAGCGAGGGCACGCAACCTTATCCTCGACGCGCACGCTACGGATCGCTTTCGATTCGATCGCGATTCGCTCGGATGGCGGGGCCTTCAGCGGAGCGCCGGTGATTGCCGCAACCTCGCGGGCGATGCCCAGGATCGACAGGCAATCGGCGCGGTTGGGCGTGAGCTTGAGCGTTAGGAGCGCGTCGTCGAGGTCGAGGGCCCCGCGCAGATCCGTGCCGGGTGCGAGCGCGGGGTCGAGGATGGCCAGGCCGGACGCGTCGTCCGAGAGCCCCAGCTCCGCGGCCGAGCACAGCATGCCCTCGGAATCGGCGCCGCGCATCGCAGTCTTCCTGATCGCCCGTTCGCCAGGAAGCACAGCGCCGGGCAGCGCACACGGCACGGTGATGCCCGCCGCGGCGTTGGGAGCGCCGCAGACGATCGAAAGCGGCTTATCTTTGCCGACATCGACTTCGCATACGGTGAGACGGTCCGCGTTCGGATGGCGCGCGACGGCGAGTATCCGACCGACGACCACGCCCGTGAACGGCGGTGCCGCCGTCGTGCGCTCCTCGACCTCGAGTCCGGCCATCGTCAGCCGCTCGGCGAGCTCGGCGCTGCCGATCGGCGGATCGACCATCGTGCGCAGCCAGCGTTCCGAAAACTTCATGCTGGCGTCGTCCCCGCGCAAGCGGGGACCCAGTAGCTTTGGGTCGAACGACGCTGGGTTCCCGCGTTCGCGGGAACGACGAATCGGCTCTTCATGCGAACTGCCTCAGAAACCGCAAGTCGTTTTCGAAGAAGAGCCGAAGGTCGTCCACGCCGTAGCGCAGCATCGCCAGTCGGTCCGGCCCCATGCCGAAGGCAAAGCCCTGATAGCGTTCCGGATCGATGCCCACGGCCCGGAGCACGTTCGGATGGACCTGCCCGGCGCCCGAGATCTCGAGCCAGCCGTCGCCGAAGCCCATGTCGATTTCCGCGGAGGGCTCGGTGAACGGAAAGAAAGACGGCCGGAAGCGAACCTTCAGGTCTTCGCGCTCGAAGAACCGGCGCAGGAACTCGGTGAAGACGCCCTTGAGATCGGCGAAGCTCACGTTCTCGTCGATCCACAGGCCCTCCACCTGGTGGAACATCGGCGAGTGCGTGGCGTCGCTGTCGATGCGATACACCCGTCCCGGCGCGATGATCTTGATCGGCGGCGCGTGGGTCTCCATGTACCGCACCTGGATCGGCGAGGTGTGCGTGCGCAGCACCATCCCGCCTTCGACGTAGAACGTGTCGTGCATCGAGCGCGCCGGATGGTTCTCCGGCGTGTTGAGCGCCGTGAAGTTGTGGAAGTCGTCTTCGATCTCGGGCCCGTCGGCCACCGCGAAGCCGAGCGAGTGGAAGAGCGTTTCGATCCGGTGCAGCGTACGCGTGACCGGATGCAGTCCGCCGACGCCCGGGCCTCGACCCGGGAGTGAAACGTCGAGCGCGTCGGCGGCCAGGGCACGCGCGAGCTTCGCGTCGGCGATCTCCGCCCGACGCTGATCGAGCGCGGCCTCGAGCGTGGCCTTAGCCTCGTTGATGCGCGCCCCCGCGGCGGGCCGCTCGGCGGACGGCAGGCGCCCGAGCGACTTCAGCAGCTCGGTCAGGCGCCCGCTCTTGCCGAGATAGCGCGCCTTGCTGTTTTCCAGCGCCGCGGCGTCACCGCAGGCGCCGAACTCAGCCAGGGCCGATGCAACGATCGAGTCGAGTTCGTCCATCGTCACAAAAAAAAAGGGAGGCGGTTATCGCCTCCCTCGGGTGTCTGCTGCTTTCAGGCCAGAGAGGCTTTGGCCTGCTCCGCGATCTTGCTAAACGCCGTCTTGTCGTGGACCGCGAGATCGGCCAGCACCTTGCGGTCGATGTCGATCGACGCTTTCTTGAGCCCGTTCATGAAGGCGCTGTAGGTCAGGCCCAGCTCGCGTGCGGCCGCATTGATGCGGGCGATCCAGAGCGCGCGGAACTCGCGCTTCCGGGCGCGGCGGTCGCGGTACTGGTACTGGCCCGCCTTCATCACCGCTTCCTTGGCCACGCGGTACACGTTGCCGCGCCGGCCCCTGTAACCCTTCGACTGGGCGAGAATCTTCTTGTGCCGCGCCTTGGCGGTCACGCCGCGTTTGACTCGTGGCATGCGACCCCCTCAAGCGTAGGGCAGCATGGCCCTGACCGAGTCCGCATTGGTGCTGTGGACGCCGGTCGAGCCGCGGAGCTGCCGCTTGTTCTTGGTCGACTTCTTGGTGAGGATGTGGCGCTTGAACGCCTGCGAGCGCTTGATGCTGCCACTCCCGCGCACGCGGAAGCGCTTCTTCGCGCCGCTCTTGGTCTTCATCTTGGGCATGATGCCTCTGCCTTTCTATTTGCTGCCCACCGCGGTGCTCTCCGGGGGAGAGGCTTTCTGCGCCTTGGATTCCTTGGGTTCCTTGGATTGGGGCGCCTGACCGGCTTCGGGCTTGTTCGGGTGATGCGCTGCTTTCGGTGCCACTTTCTTCGGGGCCAGCAGCATCACCATTTGCCGGCCCTCCAGCCTCGGAAACTGTTCGACGACGCAGTAGGGCTCCAGATCGCCGCGGATGCGTTCGAGGAGACGGATCCCGAATTCCTGGTGCGCCATCTCGCGCCCGCGGAACCGTAACGTCACCTTCGCCTTGTCGCCCTCGCCGAGAAAGCGGATCAGGTTGCGCACCTTGATCTTGTAGTCGCCTTCGTCGGTCCCGGGGCGGAATTTCACTTCCTTGACCTGGATCTGCTTGAGCTTGAGCTTCGCCTCGTGCGCCCGCTTGGCCTCCCGGTACTTGAACTTGCCGAAATCCATGATCCGGCACACCGGGGGCGTCGCGAGCGGCGCGATTTCGACCAGATCGAGCTCTGCCGCTTCCGCCCGTGCCATCGCATCCGCGATCGGCACGACGCCGATTTGCTCACCGTCTGCACCTACCAGGCGAATCTCCGGAGCGGTGATCTCGCGGTTGATTCGCTGTGCTTTTTCAAAGGCTATTGCATTCTCCTGCCGTCAATGAAAGACCGGCCGTGCAGCGTTCCGTCTCTCCCTCCGGCGCTTCATCAGCGCCGGCGTGCCTCGGCTTCGAGGCGGGAGGCGAAGGCTTCCAGGGGCATTGCCCCCAGATCTTCCCCGGTACGCGTACGCACGGCCACCTGTCGAGCCTGCATCTCCTTGTCGCCCAGGATCACCTGGTACGGCAACTTTTGCAGGCTATGTTCGCGAATTTTATAGTTTATCTTTTCGTTGCGCAAATCGGCCACCACCCGATATCCCGCGTCCCGCAACGCCGCCTCGACCTCCCGCGCATACGCCGCCTGGCGATCGGTAATCGTCAGCACGGCTACCTGCACCGGCGCGAGCCAGAGCGGCAGCGCGCCGGCGTAATGTTCGATCAGGATCCCGATGAAGCGTTCCAGCGAGCCGACAATCGCCCGGTGGAGCATCACCGGAATCTTGCGGATGTTGTCCTCTGCGACGTACTCGGCGCCGAGCCGCTCCGGCATCGAGAAGTCGACCTGCATCGTCCCGCATTGCCATGAGCGGCCGAGCGAATCGCGCAACGAGTAATCGATCTTCGGTCCGTAGAACGCCCCGTCGCCCGGAAGGTCGGTCCAGGCCACGCCACAGGCCTTGAGCGCCGCGCGCAGCGCGCCCTCGGCGCGGTCCCAAACTTCGTCCGAGCCGATGCGCTTCTCCGGACGAAGCGAGAGCCGGATCAGGATATCTTCGAAGCCGAAATCCTTGTAGACCGACAGCGCGAGGCGGTTGAACGCGGTGACCTCGGCCTCGATCTGCTCCGGCGTGCAGAAGATGTGACCGTCGTCCTGGACAAAAGCGCGCACCCGCATGAGGCCGTGCAGAGCGCCCGAGGCCTCGTTGCGATGGCAGAAACCGAACTCGCCATAGCGCAGCGGCAGATCCCGATAGCTGCGCAGATCCGAATTGAAGATCTGGATGTGCCCGGGACAGTTCATCGGCTTGATTGCGAAGTCGCGCTTCTCCGACTCCGTGGTGAACATGTTCTCCTTGTAATTCTCCCAGTGACCCGAGCGCTCCCAGAGGCTGCGGTCGAGGATCATCGGCCCGCGCACTTCCTGGTAGCCGTTGTTCTGATAGACCTTGCGCATGGTCTGCTCGACCTGCTGCCAGACTGTCCAGCCTTTGGGATGCCAGAACACCATGCCCGGCGCCTCGTCCTGGAGATGGAAAAGGTCGAGCTGCCGCCCCAGCTTGCGGTGATCGCGCCTCTCGGCTTCCTCGAGCCGGTGCAGATACTGCTCGAGGTCCTCTTTCTTCGCCCACGCGGTACCGTAGATCCGCTGCAGCATTTCGTTGCGCGAATCGCCGCGCCAGTACGCGCCGGCGAGCTTGGTGAGCTTGAACGCCTTGAGCTTGCCGGTCGAAGGCACGTGCGGGCCGCGGCACAGATCGGTGAATTTCCCTTCGGTGTAGAGCGATATCGGCTCGTCGGACGGAATCGAGGCGATGATCTCGGCCTTGTAGTGCTCGCCGAGCGACTCGAAGTACCTGACTGCCTCGTCGCGCCGCATGAGCTTGCGCACGACGGGCTCGTCGAGAAGGGCCAGCTCGGTCATCTTGGTTTGGATCGCGTCCAGGTCCTCCGGCGTGAAGGCGCGCTTGTAGGAAAAGTCGTAGTAGAAGCCGTCCTCGATCACGGGGCCGATGGTGACCTGGGCGTCGGGGAAGAGCTCCTTGACCGCGTAGGCGAGAAGGTGCGCGGTGGAGTGACGCAGCACCTCGAGGCCTTCGGGGTCCTTGTCGGTGACGATGGCGACTGCCGCGTCGCGATCGACGACGTAGGACGTATCGACGAGCTTGCCGTCGACCTTGGCGGCGAGCGCGGCCTTCGCCAGCCCCGGCCCGATCGACTTGGCCACCTCCGCAATGGAAACCGGCGCGTCGAAGTGTTTGACGGCGCCGTCGGGCAATCGGACATCGGGCATTGTTAGCTCCTCAAAACAAAAAAGTGCGGACGAGCCGCACTTTTCCGCTTGAGACATACACGCGTGCGCGCTCGCGCCCCGATCTAGCCGGCTCCTCTACGCGTTCGCGGTGTCATAACGCTGCCTTTCCGTGCATCGGATGGTGGTAGGCGCGATTGGACTCGAACCAACGACCCCCACCATGTCAAGGTGGTGCTCTAGCCAGCTGAGCTACGCGCCTAGCGAATGCGGGGAGTATAGCGGAGCCCCGTCCTTCAGACCACTACGCGCAAGGCACCGATCAGCACCGGCTGGTGCACGAGGTAGACGATGAGGCTGTGGCGACCGAGCCATGCCAGCCACGCCGGCGCGGATCGGTTGGCCACTTCGAGCGCGCGCTGGGCACGCGGCAGCACATGGCCCAGTGCGACGCCGATCAGCACCACGCCGAGCCAGGGAAACAGCGGCACGTAGTCCTCGGTAGCCGGCTTGTGCGTCATCATCCCGACCCAGTTGAGCCAGGGCTTGTCGAACAACGGCACTTGAACCGTCGTGCCGAGCGCGACGATCGCGATCCCCAGCCCGAGCGCGACGCGCGGAAACCCCAGCAGCGGACGCGCCAGCACCGAGCTCACGGCGATGGCATGCAGGATCCCGAAGGTGATGAAGGTCTGCGGGAACGTGAGATAGCTCGCGATGCTCACGAGGATCGCGCACGCCGCGATCAGCGCAATGCGCCGCCAGAACGGCTGCGGCCCCGGGTGCGCGTGTTTCGCGAGCACGAGGCTCACGCCCACGAGCACGAGGAAGATCGTCACGATCAAATCGCGCGAGGCGAGCCAGAACGGATCGTGATTGAAGTCGGCGCTGATTACGCGGAACCACGCGAGATCGAACGCGAAATGGTAAGCCACCATCAGCACGATGCCGATGCCGCGCAGCGCGTCGATGGCGGCGAGCCTCCCTCGGCTGGACCGCGCGGCAGCAGACGTGCGCGGCGCAGCGTGACGGCGGCGGGGACGGCGGCTCATGGTCACGACGCGGACCAGGCGACCCGATAGCCGCCCTGTCCGTCGGGCGCCCCGATCAGCGACAGAGCCGTCGCGATCGCTTCGCTTCGATCGCGATCGATGCCTGCGCGCGGGCGGATCGTCGCATCGACCCTCGGCACCAGCCGGAAGGAGACCGCGACGCGGCCCGCGATCTCGACGTCACCCCCACGGTTGGAGAGCGCTCCGCCGATCTCCGCTCCGGTCCCGCGCAGATCGAGACGCACGTCGCCCAGCGCGATCCGAACTCCGGGCCGGAGCGCCGGCAGGCTCGCGCCCTGCCATTGCAGCGCGAGGTCCGCGTCGATCGTGTCGGGCGTCTGCACGAACCGCTCGACGTGCACCGCGATGCTGCCGCCGGCGCCGACGAGCGCGGCGGGGACGCCCGCGCTCTCGAGCACGCTGTCCATCGGCAATGAAAGTTCGAACCGCCGCAGCACCCTGTCCCGCCGGCCGTAGATGAAGTCGGCGGGTGGCGCCGCGCCGTCGATGGAGACGCTGCCGCGCACCTCGCCTAAGAAGAGCGGCCAGGCATCGATGTGCCACGACAGCGGGCGGCGCGTTCCTCGCGGCAGCAGAACGAGCTCGCCCGCGCCGTTCCACACGGTTCCGGCGGCTTCGGCGATCCGCAACCGGCCGTCGCTCTGCTCCGCAAGGCGGCCGTCGAGCAGGCTCGCCGGGGCGGTGATCGCGAGGGCGATTGCCAGCAGCAGGGCAGCCGCCGCCAAGGCGAGGGCGGCCTTCATCAGCGAGTCAGCGTGACGTCGGCGCGCACGAGCCCGGTCTCGACGCGTGCGGTGGCAACGACGTCGACCGCGCGCAGTCGGGCTTCGCGCTGCAGCGCATCGAGCACCCCGGCCAGCGCGTCGAAGCCGATCGAGTCGAACGTTACGCGAAGCCGGTCATTGCCCACGCGCTCGATCTGCGCGGCCGCACCCTTGAGATTGCGTGCCGTGACGACGGCGTCGAACGCCGCCCGCGGATCCGCACTGGCGGCGGCGGGCGCGGCGCGCGCGAGACCCGCGATTTCGTCCGAGGCCCGGCGCGCTTCGACCAGCGTGGCACGGTCGGCGGCGGCACGCTGCACGAGTCGATCGGTGTCCCGGACGATGGGCTGCCACAGGGCGAGCCACACGATCGCGACCGCGAGCAGTGTCGCGAGGGCCGCGAGGACGCGCCGCTCCGCGCGCGAGCGGACCTGCCACCAGTGCGCGAACGCTTCTCTCCACGTGCCGGGGACGTGCGTCGTCGCCATCAGTCCCACCCGATGCGCAGTCGCGCGCCGCCTTGCGTCGACGCGGCGATCGCGACCAGGCCCGATCGCCGGAGTTCGCTCTGCAAGCGCGAGGGCTCCCTGTCTTCGAGCTTCACAAGGTCGAGCAGCAGATGACCATCGCTATACGAGAGCGAGCGGATTGCTCCGCGTGGGAGCGACGAGAGGACGGGCGCCGCTCGCGCGAGCAGCGGCACGAAATCGTCGCGCGCGGGAAGACCCGCTCGGTGCTTGAGGTCGCGTTCGCGGCGAGCCAGGGCGAGCGCCGGCGTGGCATCCGCGGCCCGGCCTTCGGCAAACTCCGGCACGGCCGCGCGGGCGAGCGCGGTCAGCTCGCGATCCGCCCCGAACGCCTGCCACCGGAGCCATCCCCATTGGCCGACCGTCGCCACGACGTGAAAGGCGAGAGCGATCCCGGCGATCCACAATGCGGGCCGGAACATCCGCGCGGTCGCCAAGCTGGGCGAGCGGGCTTGTCGTCCGTAGCGCCCACTCAGCAGATCGATCGCGCGGGCGTGCGCCGCCGCGGAAGCCTCGGCCCATCGCCACGGCGTTCCGGCGCTGAACTCGACGCCGGTTGCGTTGCGGGCGCGAGCGAGGAACGCCGCTCCGGCGCCATCCGCATCGATGCGCACGCCGCGAGGCGCGTCTTTCCCGCCGCGCGCAAGCGCGAGCGAGAGCTCGACGGGCGGATCGTCATGCAGTGCGGGACCGACAGCGATCGTCACTCCACGGTCCGTGCGAACGAAGCCGGGTTGCGCGATCGTGGGCGCGCACCACCGCCACGCGCCAGGCAGACTCTCGGCGAGGTCGCTTTCGAGCAGCGCGCGATCCCAGTCGACGCCGCATCGCCGCGAGGCTTCGACGAACGCCCTCATCCACGCGCCGGCGACGATGGCCGCGCGAAGCGTTCCATCCGCCCCCTGCGGCGAGAGCGCGATATGGCTCTGGTCGGTGGCATCGGCGAGCTGGTCTTCGAGCGCGTAACGGACGGCGCCTTCGGCCCGGCCCGGCGGCAGCGGCGGCAACTCGAGCGCCGCGATCCTGCCGTGCGCCGCGGCGATCACGGCCTCCTTGCGTTCGGCGACAGGCCACTCCGCGGGCCCGCCGCGACCGCTGCGAATCGCATCACCGGCTGCATCGTAAAGCGCCCAAGGGGCAGCGCGCGCCGCGTCAGGAGGCGCGTCGATGAGAACGCGAAGCGTGGTCGAAGTCGACGCCATGAGGTTCTCTCGAATCCGCGGCGATTGTACTCGCGCGTTTCACTCGACGGTCTGCCAGACGACGCTCGGCCATTGCGCCGCGCCGGTCGAGCGCTTGAGAAGCGCGCGCGCCCGGGCAACGGTGTCGCCCTGGCGCGCTTCGATCGACACGATGAACCAGTCGCTTTTCACGGTCAGGGTCGATTCGTCGACCAGGGCGGTACCGGGCAACCTGTTGCGGAAGTCGGCGACGCTGCCGAAGGGTGCCTGGGTGCGCGCGGTCACCAGCGCTGCGGCGCTCGTCGGATCGAGACCGCCGATTGCAGCCATCAGCACTTCGGGCGGCGCGGTGTTGACGTTGACCGCGGAGGGCGCATCGACCGCATCGACAAAGGGCAGCAGGCGCGAAACGAGGATCGGGTCGGCGCTGCGCACGGCGAGAAGCTCGGAGACGCGCCGAAGAGGCGCGTTGGCGGCGAGCCGGGGCACGCTCTGCGCGAGGTAGTAGGGATCCTCCGCTCCGCCGTCCTCGGAGGCGCGGTCGTCGGCGTCGACCCAGTCACCGAGGGCATTGAGGAATGTGGCGGGCACGCCGAGCTCGGCGAAAAGGCGCTGTAATGCTCCGCGCGAGCTTGCCGACGTGCTCGAACCGGACGCGAGATTGTTCACGTTCAGCCCAGCTTGCGCGTCGCTGATGTAACCGCCGATAGAACCGTTCTCGATCGGCGTCGCGGGCAGACGGAACGCCCAGGGCTGGCCGAGATGGACGACGGAGGGCGGCGCGTTCTCGAACACGATCTGGCGGGCCCATTGCACGCCGGCCATGGCGAGCGCCTGCGCCTGCACCTGGTCGCGGCGCCGCTCGTGCTCCCCTAGCCACCGCTCCTGCTGCCAGAGAAGCGTCGCGCCGATGATCGCCGCCAGCGCGGCCAGCAGCATCGCCATGACGATCGCCGCGCCCCGCGCGTTCATCGCAGGGCGAGCCATCGCTCGATCTTCTCCCCCGACGCGAGCGTGAGGTCGACTCTGACCGCGCGTGGCAGCTCCGCTTCGCCGGGGCGTGGCCAGGCGTCGAGCCACGATCCGTCCCTCGCGAGGTAAGCGAGCCGGAAGCTTGCGACACCGCTGATGAGCGGATAAGCCGTCGGCTCCACCCCCAGCGGGCGGTCGTAGCTCGCCCAGTACAGCACTTCGACGCTCCCGTCATGAAACCGGTATTCCAGGCGCGTTCCTGCGCTCGTGGGTTCGAGCGCGAACTCCGGTCCGGCGCGCGAGAAGGCGAGCAAGCCGTTGCCCGCGGCGTCGCTTGCGCCCGCCCAAGCCGGCTCACGCGAGTCGCCGAGCCGCGCCGGACGCGGCATGGCCTGGCGCAAATCGCCTTCGAGCCGGGCGAAGAACAGGTCGAGCGTGCGCCAGCGCGTCGCTTCCTCGGAGAGCTTCTCTTCGCTATCGGAGAGCGCGGCCAGCGCGCGATAGCCGAGGAGTGAGAGCAGCGCGACGATCGCGACGGCAATCAGGACTTCGATCAGCGTGAAGCCGCGATCGGCGCGATGCGAACCCGCGCTCATGGCTGCGTGGCGCTGCCGACGTAGCCGACCAGCCGCGCCAGCACGTAATCGGATCGCGCAGCGTCCGCGACCGTGATCTCGACGCGGCGAAAGGCGGGATTGGGGGTTCCGCCGACCGTCTGGTGCCACGCGAAAAGCGCGCCGGCCTGCGTCTCGTTTCCGTCGCGCTCGCCCACGGCGGGGCTGGGAATCTCCAGTTGCGCCTCGGCGAGCCGGTTCTGAGCGACCCACAGCGCAAGCGTGCGGGCCTTGAGCGCGGTGGCGGTCTCCGCGCTCTGCGCGACGCTGCGGAATCCCGCGGCGAGCGCGACCGCGATGATCGCCAGCGCGACGAGGACTTCGACCAGCGTGAAGCCGCGACGGCGCAAGCCGAGCGCGCTCAGCGCGGCGTCGGTCCCACCAGCGCGACTCGATTCAGAGGGTCGGAGGCGAGCAGGATCTGCCATTTGGGAGAAACGAGCGCGATCACGTACGGTTCGTTGCGGCCGCTGGGGACGAGCGGCAACACGGCGTCTCCCGGGACCGGAGTGCCCGCGTAGAGCTGCGTCGTCGCGATCAACGGTTGCGGCAGCGCGCGCGGCGTGAGCACGTCATCGTCGGAGAGCGCAATCCAGCGCGGGCCGTCGGCTTGGCTGGAATCGCGGCGCCAGAAGCGATACGCCCCGCCCCCCGCCGACACGCCGAGCGTCTGGTTCTTCCATTGCGCGAGCAGCGCCGCGTGCTCGAGTGCGCCGGCGAAGCGGCGCGCTTCGCGCTCGAGGGTCTGGCGCGGGTCGGCCTCGAGTCGCGCGTACGCCAATCCGGCGGCCAGGCCGATCACGGCGAGCACGACGAGGATCTCGGCGAGCGTGAATCCGAGCGAACGGGTGCGAAGCCTCACAGATCCCACGAGCCGATGTCGGCGTCGAAACCGGTTCCCCCGGGCTGCCCGTCGGCGCCGAAGCTGAAGACGTCGATTTCGCCGTGGAGGCCCGGACTGAGGTACTGGTAGGGATTGCCCCAGGGATCCTTCGGCAGTTTTTCCAGATAGCCGTTGGGCTTCCAGTTCGGCGGTGCTGGCGGCGCGGTCGGCCGGATGACGAGCGCCGTCAGGCCCTGCTCGGTCGTGGGATAGCGCTGGTTGTCGAGCCGATACAGTTTCAGCGCCTGCATGATCGCGGCGATGTCGTTCTTGGCTGCGATAACGCGCGCTTCATCCGGACGCTCGATGATGCGCGGAACCACCAGCGCCGCGAGGATCCCCAAAATCACGATCACGACCATGATTTCGATCAGCGTGAAGCCGCGCTTCGATCGCGGGCGAGGGGCCGGCCAGTGCATCGAGCCATTATAATCGGGCGATTGCGCTCTCGCGGTTTCCAGACGTTTCATGCTCCGGCGTTTCGTCGCCCTGCTTCTCCTCGCGCTTGTGGTGGTGGCGGCCGCGTACGTCTGGGTGACACGCCATCCGCTGCCACTGCCTGAAGAGTCCTTCACGTTCACCGTTCGGTCGGGCGAGAGCCTGCGCGCGGTCGCGCGCGAATTGACCGCGGCGGGCGTGCTCCCCGCGGACTGGACCCTTGTCGCACTGGCTCGGATCGAGCGCGTGGATCGCGCGATCAAGGCGGGCAACTACGAAGTGCCTGCCGGCACGACCTTGAACGGGCTGCTGGCGAAGCTCACCCAGGGCGACGTGACGCAAGCGAGCTTCACGATCGTCGAAGGCTGGTCGTGGCGCGATCTGCGCGAAGCCTTGCGCACCGAACCGGACGTCACCAAGACCGTACTCGATCTTCCTGACGCCGAACTGATGCGCGCGATCGGGACCGGAGAGACGCAGGCCGAGGGCTGGTTCTTCCCCGATACGTACTTCTTCGCTGCCGGCGCGACCGATGCGTCGCTGCTCAAGCGCGCGCACCGGACGATGCAGCAGCGGCTGGAGAGTGCGTGGGCGACCCGCGCCTCGGGATTGCCGCTCAATTCGCCTTACGAGGCGCTGGTGCTGGCTTCGATCGTGGAGAAGGAGACCGGCCAAGCGGCCGACCGCCCGCTGATCGCGTCGGTGCTCGAGAACCGGCTTCAGCGCGGCATGCGGCTGCAGGCCGATCCGACGGTGATCTACGGCATCGTCGAGCGCTTCGACGGCAATCTCACTCGACGCGACCTCGACAGCGACACCGAGTACAACACGTATCTCCGCGACGGCTTGCCGCCGACGCCGATCGCCCTGCCGAGCCAGGCCTCTCTCGACGCGGTTCTGCATCCACCGCAGACGCCGTATCTCTACTTCGTCTCCCGCGGCGACGGATCGAGTGAATTCTCCGCGAGCCTCGCCGAGCACAATCGTGCTGTGGCAAGGTATCAGAAGAGCGGTCGCTAGCCGTGTCGGCACCCGTGCAGCGCGGTCGTTTCATCACCCTCGAAGGCATCGATGGGGCCGGCAAGAGCACGCACCTGCCGTGGATCAAGGAACGGCTCGAGCGTGATGGCCGGGATGTATGGTCTACGCGCGAGCCCGGCGGTACGCCCTTCGGGGAGCGGCTGCGCGAACTGCTGCTGCACGAAACGATGACCCATCTCGGGGAGGCGCTGCTCATGTTCGCCGCGCGGCACGAGCACTGCGAGCGCGAGATCTGGCCGCGGCTCGAGCGCGGCACCTGGGTCGTCTGCGACCGGTTCACCGATGCCACTTATGCGTATCAGGGCGGCGGCCACGGCGTGACGGATGACACGATCGCCGCGCTCGAGCGCGTCGTGCTGGGCGATTTTCGTCCGGATCTCACGCTCGTCTTCGACGTGCCTGTCGCCGTTGCCCGCGAGCGCCTCGCCAAGGGACGCGCGCTGGACAAGTTCGAGCGCGAACAGAGCGAATTCTTCACGCGAGTGAGAGAGGTGTACCTGGAACGCGCTCGTGCCGACCCGGCGCGCATGCGCGTGGTCGACACGAGCCGGCCGAAATCGGAGGTGCGCGCGGAGCTGGAAACGATCATCGGGCGGTTCGGATCGTGAGCGAGCTCACCGAAGTCCAACGCATCTCATGGCAGCCGCTTCTGCCATGGCAGGGCGCGGCGGCGACGGCGGCACTCGCTGCACGCTCCCGCTGGCCACACGCGCTTCTCATCGCTGGCCGCAAGGGGATCGGCAAGCGCAGCCTCGCGCTGCACTTCGCGCAGTCGCTGTTGTGCGAAGAACCGCGCGCCGACGGCGCCGCCTGCGGGCGCTGCCCGAGCTGCGGCTATGTCGTGGCAGGCGCGCATCCCGACCTCCGTTTGATCGAGCCGGTCGAGCGCGACGACGACGGCAACATCAAGCCCGTCGAAGCGATCCGCGTCGACCGCATCCGCGAGCTGATCGAATTCGCGCAGCTCACCACGCATCGGCAGCGCGCCAAGGTCGCGCTGATCGCGCCGGCCGAGGCGATGAACACGGCGGCCGCGAACGCGCTTTTGAAAACGCTGGAGGAGCCGCCTCCGGCAACCTATGTGCTCTTGGTCAGCGATCAATCCGGCCGCCTGCCGGCGACGATCGTGAGCCGTTGTCGAGTGGTCCCCGCGCCAGAGCCGGATCGCGACGCGGCGGCGGCGTGGCTCACCGCGCAGGGCGTCGAGCGCGCGCAACTGCTGCTCGCGCAAGCCGGCGGCGCACCGCTCCTGGCGCTCGCGCTGGCCGATCCGGAGGTGCAGCGCGAGCGCGACGCACTCCTCGACGCGCTCGTGCAGCCTGAACGGCTCTCGCCGGTGGCGTTCGGCGCCCGTCTCGACGCGTATCCCCGCGATCAGCGCGGAGCGCGGCTCGCGGAAACCGTTTACTGGCTCCTGGCCTGGACCGCGGACCTTGCGGCCGTGGCGAGCGGAGGTACTCCGCGGTTCAATCCCGACCGTAGCGAGGCGCTGGCGGGTCTCGCGGCGCGAGTGGCGCGGGTAGCGCTCTTCCGCTATTATCAAGCGCTGCTGAGGCAGCGGGAGCTTCTCGGGCATCCGCTTCAACCGCGGCTGGTCGCCGAGGCGCTGCTGTTCGAATATCGTGCGGCGTTTCCGCGGGGACGCGGGGTGTAACGCGTAACGTAAAGAATGAACGATCGCTTCAACGGCAACACGAATCCATCCTCGGTCGCAAGGCCGGGCGTGCTGTCGCTCAACATTCGTGAAAAGGCCGCGCTCTATGCGGCGTACATGCCTTATCTCAAGGGTGGCGGCATCTTCATCCCCACCAACCGGCAGTACCAGCTGGGCGAGGAAGTGTTCATGCTGCTGTCGCTGATGGACGATCCACAGCGCATCGCCGTCCAGGGCAAGGTCGTCTGGATCACGCCCGAAGGCGTGCAGGGCAACCGTACACAAGGCATCGGCGTCCAGTTCACCAACGATGAAACGGGCGCTGCGGCGCGAGCGCACATCGAGAAGATCCTGGGCGAGATGCTGGCGTCGAGTCGCCCGACCCACACAATGTAGGTTATTGCGTCACGTGCGTTAGGCTGACGCGAGATCCCAACGTCTTCGAGCACGTGACGCAATAACTCGGCGCGTTGAAGACGGCGCTTCCGCGCCGGTTAACGCGCCGAAGGTCAAGTGCTATCGGCACAAGCGCTCTGCGCCGTTTCGTGCGATCCTCGTTTCCCGCTGCCCAATGTTTGTAGATTCGCACTGCCACCTCGATTTTCCCGAGCTCTCGGGCAATCTCGCCGCGGTGCTCGAGGCGATGGCCGCCAATGATGTGACGCACGCGCTGTGCATCAGCGTGAACCTGCCGGACCTGCCTCGCGTGCTGCAGCTCGCGGTGGATCACGACAACCTCTACGCGAGTGCCGGCGTGCATCCCGACTATGCCGACACGCCCGACCCATCGGTCGACGAGCTCACCGCGCTGGCGGCGCGCCCCAAGGTCGTCGCGATTGGCGAGACGGGACTCGACTACTATCGACTCACCGGCGATCTTTCCTGGCAGCGCGAGCGCTTTCGCCGGCACATCCGCGCCGCGCGCGAATGCGCGAAGCCGCTGGTGATCCATACCCGCTCCGCCGCCGCCGACACGCTCGCTATCATGCGCGAGGAGCGCGCCGGCGACGCGGGCGGCGTGATGCACTGCTTCACGGAGACCTGGGACGTCGCCCAGGCGGCGATCGAACTCGGCTTTCACATCTCGTTCTCGGGTATCGTCACGTTCAAGAACGCGAAGGAGTTGAAGGACATCGCCCGGCGCGTTCCGCTCGACCGGATGCTGATCGAGACCGATTCGCCGTATCTCGCGCCCGTGCCGTTTCGCGGCAGGACCAATCAGCCTGCTTATGTGCGTCACGTCGCCGAAGAGATCGCGCGGCTCCGCGACGTCCCCGTCGCGGAGATCGCCGCCGCGACGTCCGCGAATTTCTTTCGCCTCTTCGGCGTGAGTCCGCATGCGGTTTGATTTTGGACGCGCCGGCTCGTGTCTCGCGCTCTTCGTGCTGGCACTCACGGCGCTCGCACCGGCGGCGCACGGCCAGGCGCTCTACGAGGCGTTCGTCCACGCGGTCGAGACCGACGACTCAGGCGAGGTGCGGGCAATGCTCGCCCGCGGGGTGGATCCGAATATCGTCGATCCGCATGGCGAGCCCGTGCTCGTCGTCGCGGCGCGCGCCGGCTGGGAGCGAACGGTCGATGCGCTCCTCGCTGCGGGCGCGAAGGTCGACGCCGCCAACACCTTCGGCGATCGGCCGATCATGGTCGCTGCCCTCGGCGGCCATCTCGCGATCGTGAAGACGCTGCTCGCCCGCGGCGCCGCGCTCGATGCGCCAGGGTGGACGCCGCTCATCTACGCCGCGACCAACGGTCACGACGACGTCGTGCGCTATCTACTGGATGCCGGCACCGCGATCGACGCCGCATCACCCAACGGCACGACCGCGCTCATGATGGCCGTGCGCGGCGGTCACAGCGAAACGGTCGAGCTGCTCCTTGCGCGCGGCGCCGACGTGAACCGGCGCAACCAGGACGGGGCGAGCGCGCTCGAGTGGGCGCAACGCGGCGGATTCGAAGCGATCGAAGCCACGCTCAAGCGCCGGGGCGCGCGGTAGGGCGGCGAGCGAGACTGACGCCCGTCACGGCGTTTTCAAGAACGCGATCAGCTTCCCGGTGATCAGCGCGTCAGCGATTCGCCGGTCGTCTTGCGCGCCGGCGGCGAGCATCCTTGGGGTCAGCGAGCAGCGGTCGATACACTTCGACGCGATCGCCGTCGGCAAGGACGCGATCACGCTCGACGCGCCGGCCAAAGATGCCCACCGGCGAGCGCGCGACATCGAGCTGCGGATGCAGCGAAGCCAGGCCGGATTTCGCCAGGGCATCTGCCACGGTTGCGCCCGCGGGGAGGCGCAGCTCCGCTTCGGTCGCACGATCGGGCAACGCCAAAACGACCGTCACGCTGATCGCGGTCACGCCGCACCGGAGGAAGACTCGGACCGTGGCGCGTCGCCGTAGATCTCTTCGGCCCGATGCACGAACGCGTCGACCAAAGTGTGCGCGATGCGGCTGAACACCGGTCCGATCAGGCGCTCCAGCATGGCCGTGGCGAACTCGTAGCCGAGGGCGAGCTCGACCTTGCTGCCGCTCGCGCCGAGGGCGGTGAACCGCCAGGTCCCGTCGAGATGACGGAAAGGCCCGGAACGCAGCGCGATCACGATGCGTTCGGGGCGCTCGATGCGGTTGGCGGTGGTGAAATTCGCCCGCACGCCGCGATAGCGGATCTCCAGACGCGCGATCGTTTCATCGGTCGTGCGCTCGAGAATCGCCGCCCCGCCGCACCATGGCAGAAATTGCGGATAGTCCTCGACGCGCTCCACCAGATCGAACATCCGCTCCGCGCGGTAGGGCACGAGCACCGACTTCTGCACAGTGGCCATTGCTACAATACCTTCCGCGCTACACCACGCTTCTCGAGCGGCATGAGCATCGTCGAAAACAAAAAAGCCTATCACGACTATTTCGTCGAGGAGAAACTCGAGGCTGGCATCGCGCTCCAGGGCTGGGAAGTCAAGGCGATCCGCGCCGGTCGGGCGCAGCTCAAGGAGGCGTATGTCGTTGTCAAGGGCGGTGAAATCGTGCTGCTCGGCGCGCACGTCACGCCGCTGCCGACGGCCTCGACGCATATCCGGCCCGATCCGACGCGTACCCGGAAGCTTCTGCTGCATCGGCCGGAGATCAACCGGCTTATCGGCAAGGTCGAGCGCGCGGGGTACACGCTGACGCCGCTCGATCTTCATTACAGCAAGGGCCGCGTCAAGCTCGAAATCGGATTGGCGCGCGGCAAGAAGCAGTACGATAAGCGCGCGACCATCAAGGAACGCGAATGGAAGCGCGAGCAGCAGCGACTCCTGCGCGATCGTCCGGGCAGCGCACGCGCCACGCGCCCTCGGGGATGAGGCGGCCTCGTGCCGGAGTGTCGTTGCGAGCGGCGACCGCCTCCGACGCGCCGGCGACGGCGGCAATCTACGAGGAGCACGTGCGCACCGGGACGGCGACCTTCGAGCTCGATCCGCCCGACGCTGCGGAGATGGAGCGCCGCTGGCGAGACGTCACCGCGCTCGGCCTGCCGTACCTGGTGGCGGTCGCGGAGGACGAGGTCATCGCTTTCGCTTATGCCGGCCCGTATCGGCCGCGGCCGGCGTATCGCTTCACGGTCGAGGATTCGATCTACGTGCGCGCTGACGCCTGCGGACGGGGCATCGGCGGCGCATTGCTCGCCGAACTCATCGCCGCGGCCGAACGGGCCGGAGCGCGGCAAATGATCGCGGTCATCGGCGACTCCGCCAACGCGCCGTCGATCCGGGTGCATGCCGCGCTCGGCTTCCATCACGTCGGGGTACTCGACAGCGTAGGCAACAAGTTCGCGCGCTGGCTCGACGTCGTGCTGATGCAGCGTGCGCTCGGACCGGGCAGCGGCTCCCCGGCGACATAACGATGGCCATCGAGCAACCCCCCGCATCGCTCGCGAAGAATCGGGCGAATTACGTGCCGCTGTCGCCGGTGCAGTTTCTCGAGCGCAGCGCATTCATCTGGCCGGACAAGATCGCCGTGAGGCACGGTGCGCTTGTGTACGCCTACCGGGAGTTCGAGGCGCGCTGCCGACGGCTCGCCTCGGCGCTGGCAAGTCAAGGCATCGGTCGCGGCGACACCGTCGCCGCCATGGCGCCCAACGTCCCGGCCTTGCTCGAGGCGCACTACGCAGTGCCGGCGCTGGGGGCGGTGCTCAACGCGCTCAACTACCGGCTCGACGCGAAGACGATCGCCTTCTGCCTCGCGCATGGCCGGGCGAAGGCGCTCATCACCGACGCGGAATTCGCGCCCACCATCGAGAACGCGCTGAAAGAGCTCGGTCGCGACCTGCTCGTCATCGACATCGACGATCCCGAAGGGCCCCGGGGCAAGGCGCTCGGCTCGAGGAGCTACGAGTCGCTGCTCGCCGAAGGCGATCCCGCTTTCGCGTGGCCCGGACCCGAGGACGAATGGGACTCGGCGTCGCTCCTCTACACCTCCGGCACCACCGGCGATCCCAAGGGCGTGGTCTACCATCATCGCGGCGCGTATCTCAACGCCCTCGCCAACGCGCTCGCGTTCGGCCTCAAGCCGGACAGCGTCTATCTGTGGACACTGCCGATGTTCCATTGCAACGGATGGACGTACACCTGGGCGGTGACCGCGGCAGGCGGCACGCACGTGTGTCTGAGGCGCGTCGAGCCCGCCCGCGTGTTCGCCGCGATCCGCGACCATGGCGTGACGCACCTTTGCGGCGCGCCGATCGTGCTCAACATGCTCGTGCACGCGCCCGCGCAAGACAAGATCCGGTTCGAGCAGACGGTCGACGTCGCAACCGGCGGCGCGGCGCCTCCCTCGGCGGTGATCGAGGCGATGGAGAAGCTGGGCTTTCGCGTGACGCATCTGTACGGCCTCACCGAATCGTACGGTCCGGCGACGCTGTGCGCGGCGCAGCCGAGCTGGGCGACACTCCCGCTCGACGAGCGAGCGCGGCGGATGGCGCGGCAGGGCGTGCCGATGCCGGCGCTTTCGAGGCTGACCGTCGCCGATCCGGAGACGGGCGCGCCGGTCCCTCGCGACGGGACCACGCTGGGCGAGGTCATGCTCCGCGGCAATACCGTGATGAAGGGCTATCTCGCCAACGAGAACGCGACGGCGGCAGCGTTTCGAGCCGACTGGTTCCATACCGGCGATCTCGCGGTGTGGCATCCCGACAACTACATCGAGATCAAGGATCGCGCCAAGGACATCATCATTTCCGGCGGCGAGAACATCAGCTCGCTGGAAATCGAGGAATGCCTCTATCGACACCCGTTGGTGATGGAGGCGGCCGTCGTGGCGCGGCCCGACGCGCATTGGGGCGAATCGCCATGCGCCTTCGTGACGCTCAAGCCGGACGCGGCGTCGTTGACGGGCGAAGAGCTCATCGCCTGGTGTCGCGACCACCTCGCGCACTTCAAGGTGCCGCGCACGATCGTCTTCGGCTCGCTGCCGAAGACCTCGACCGGCAAGATCCAGAAGTTCGTGCTGAGGGACCGGGCGAGGGGGCTCTGAAAGACGCCTTCAGCGCGAGGCTTTCCACGCGATCCAGACCTTGGCGAGCGGCGTGAGCGCGATCCGGCGATCGAGGACGCGAAAACCGTCGCGCTCGATCTCGGTGAGCAACGCTTGGCCGATCGCCGCGACGATAAGCCCGGGCCGCTGTAGGCGGCGGTCCGCCGCGGGCAGGGCGGCGAGCGCGCTCGCGTAGCGGCCGCGCGCCCGGCCAGCCTGGTGGGCCATCAGCGCGGAGAAGCCCGCCGCGGCATGCCGCCGCATCAGCTCGTTCGCGTCGACGCCGAAGCGCACGAGCTCGTCCTGCGGCAGATAGATGCGCCCGCGGCGCACGTCGGCGCCCGCATCGCGGATGATCGAGGTAAGCTGCAACGCGACGCCAAGCTCGCGCGCATAAGGTCGCATCGCCGCATCGCCGTCGCCGGCGATTGCCGCCGACATGAGCCAGACATTCCCGGCGACGCTGCGGCAATGCTCTTCGAGCGCCGCGAAGCTTGGATAAGCCGGCCGCTCCAGATCCGTCGCTACGCCGTCGATCACGGATTCGAGGCAGGTCTGGGGCAGCTTGAACGCTGCGAGCGCCCGCGCGAGGGCCTGCGCCACCGGGTGCTGCGCCCGTCCCGAGACCGCCGCGTCGAGTTCCGCGCGCCACCAATCGAGCTTGAGACGCGCCACGCGCGGGTCGGCGACCTCGCGGGCGACTTCGCGGACCTCCCGGCAGAACGCATGCACCGCGACCGTCGCCTGCCGCTTCGCCGGCGGCAGCACCCGCACGGCGTAGTAGAGACTGGAACCGGCGGGGGTGGCCTTCCGCGCGCAGTATTCGTCGGGGCTCATCGCAGGGGCGCTGCTGCGAGTGCAGACCTGCGGTAATCGGCGGCAAATGCCGATGCCGGCGATTTTCTCGTCAAAGTGGACGGTGGGAGCGGTCGGCGGATGCGGTCCCGGCTCGCGAAGCGTTCGAGCGCGTGCGACGATCGATGCCGCGCTTCCGGAGAGGCGCTTCGCGTGGCGTGACCCTGCCCGCTTGGGCTATACTTGGCTGTTTAGCGAACCGGCTGCGAAAGTGGCGGAATTGGTAGACGCACCGGCCTTAGGAGCCGGAGCCGAAAGGCGTGAGAGTTCGAGTCTCTCCTTTCGCACCAAGGCGCGCGGTTTTCACTGACTCGTTTTCTACCCGTTTTCCACCAAGAGCTCTCGCACGGCAGCAACCCAACATAGCAAGGAATCCGAACGCATGCAAACAACACTGGAGACGTTGGGCCAGCTCGAGCGACGGCTGCACGTCGCGCTGCCGAAGGCACAGATCGAGGAGGAGATTCAGAAGCGCCTCGCACAGCTTGCGAAGACGGCGAAGGTTCCCGGCTTCCGGCCCGGCAAGGTGCCGCTCAAGATGGTGGCGCAGCAGTACGGCTCGAAGGTGCGCTCGGACGTGATCTCCGACACCGTGCAGGCGAGCCTCACCGACGCGCTGCGCACACAGAATCTGCGCGTCGCGGGCTTCCCGCGCATCGAGCCCAGACAGGACGTGGGCGAGGACGAGTTCGGGTTCTCGGCGGTATTCGAGATCTATCCGGAAATCAAGCTCGGCGACTTCGCCACCGTGACCATAACCCGGCCGGTGGCCGAGGTGGCCCCGGCCGACGTCGATCGCACGATCGAGATCCTGCGCAAGCAGCGCGCGCATTTCCACCCGGTCAGCCGGCCCGCCCAGACCGGCGATCGCGCCATCGTGGATTTCACAGGCACGATCGACGGCGTGGAATTCGCGGGAGGCCAGGCACGCGATTTCGCGATCACCCTCGGCGAAGGCAAGATGCTGCCCGGCTTCGAGAGCGCGCTCGAAGGCATGAGCCCGGGCGAGACGAAGAGCTTCGACCTCGTGTTTCCCGCCGATTATCACGGCAAGGAAGTGGCCGGGCGTCAGGCCCGCTTCGAATTGACGTTGAAATCGCTCTCCGAGCCGCACCTGCCCGAGGTCGACGCGGAGTTCGCCCGGAATTTCGGCATCGCCAGCGGCAGCCTGGAAGAGCTTCGCTCCGAGATCACGACCAATCTTTCCGTGGAGCTCAAGCGCAAAGTCGAAGGCGTGCTCAAGGAGCAGGTGATGCGGGCGTTGCTGACCACCAGCCAGCTCGTCGTGCCGAAGTCGCTGGTCGAGCTCGAGGCGCAGAGCTTGCGCGAGCGCACCGCGACCGAGCTCAAGAACCGGGGCGTGGAGACCCAGGATGAGTTGACGGTGGACGTGTTCCGGGCGCAGGCCGAGGAGAGGGTCGCCTTCAGTCTGGTCCTGAACGAGCTCGTGCGGCAGCATCAGCTGCAGGCGCGTCCGGAGCAGATTCGCACGCTTGTCGAGGAAGCGGCACAGAGCTTCGAGCAGCCCGACGCGGTGATCCGCTGGCATTACGAGCAGCCCGAGCGGCTGAACGAATACGAGGTGCGGGCGGTCGAACGCAACGTCATCGACTGGGCATTGCAGCGCGCGAACGTGCAGAACCAGCCCACGCCTTTCCTGGCACTGATGGAGCCCGCGGCGGCTTGACCGAACCGGCCGGCGCGACCGGCGACAACCTACCTAGGCAACGTGGAAGAGCGAACCATGAGCGAGAACAGGGCGGACGAACCGCGGGGACTGGGCCTCATCCCGATGGTGATCGAGCAGAGCGGCCGGGGCGAGCGGGCGTACGACATCTACTCGCGGCTCCTCAAGGAAAGGGTGATTTTCCTCGTCGGCCCCGTGGAGGAGACGACGGCCAATCTCGTCGTCGCACAGATGCTGTTCCTCGAGTCCGAAAACCCGGACAAGGACATCAACTTCTATATCAACTCCCCGGGCGGCTCGATCGCGGCCGGCTTCGCGATCTACGACACGATGCAGTTCATCAAGCCGGACGTTTCGACATTGTGCGTGGGCATGGCCGCGAGCATGGGCGCGTTCCTGCTGGCCGCAGGGGCGAAAGGCAAGCGTTTTGCGCTGCCGAATTCCACCGTGCTCATCCACCAGCCGCTGGGCGGATTCCAGGGGCAGGCCTCCGACATCGCGATTCACGCCAAGTACATCCTTTCGCTGCGGGAACGGCTCAATCGCCTGTTCGCGCAGCATACGGGCAAGCCGATCGGCCAAATCGAGCGCGATACCGACCGTGACAATTTCCTCACGCCCGACGAGGCTGTGGAATACGGACTGATCGATAAAGTCTTGCGGAGCAGGGCTTAAGACCTGTAAAGTGTGATGAGACCCCGGCCGGGGGTTTCGAGAGGCAGGTGAATGGCGGACAAGGCGTCCGGCGACAAGCTTTTGTACTGTTCCTTCTGCGGCAAGAGCCAGCATGAGGTGAGGAAGCTCATCGCCGGTCCATCGGTTTTCATCTGCGACGAATGCATCGAGCTCTGTAACGATATCATCCGGGAGGAGGGTGCCACCTCCGACACCGCCCGGGCCGACAAGAACAAGCTCCCGACACCCCACGAAATCCGCAAGATCCTCGACCAGTACGTCATTGGCCAGGACCTCGCCAAGAAAATCCTCGCGGTTGCGGTCTACAACCACTATAAGCGGCTCGACACCGCCGTCAAGGAAGACGACGTCGAGCTCGCCAAGAGCAACATCCTGCTGATCGGCCCGACGGGCTCCGGCAAGACGCTGCTGGCGCAGACACTCGCGCGCCTGCTCGACGTACCGTTCGTGATCGCCGACGCAACCACGCTCACCGAAGCCGGTTACGTCGGCGAGGATGTAGAGAACATCATTCAGAAGCTCCTGCAGAAGTGCGACTACGACATCGAGAAGGCGCAGCGCGGGATCGTCTACATCGACGAGATCGACAAGATCTCCCGCAAGAGCGACAACCCGTCGATTACCCGCGATGTCTCGGGCGAAGGCGTGCAGCAGGCGCTGCTCAAGCTGATCGAGGGCACGATCGCCTCGGTGCCGCCGCAGGGCGGCCGCAAGCACCCGAACCAGGAGTTCGTCCAGGTCGACACGACCAATATCCTGTTCGTCTGCGGCGGCGCGTTCGACGGCCTGGAGAAGATCATCCGCCAGCGCACTGCGAAGACCGGCATCGGCTTCGGGGCCGAAGTGTCGAGCCCCGACGACCGCAAGGACATCAGCCTGCTCTTGCGCGAGACGGAGCCCGAAGACCTCATCAAATTCGGTCTGATTCCCGAGTTCGTCGGCCGGCTCCCGGTGGTGGCGACACTCGAAGAGCTCGACGAAGCAGCGCTCATCCAGATCCTCGTCGAACCGAAGAATGCGCTGATCAAGCAGTACCAGAAGATGTTCCGCATGGAAGGCGTCGAGCTGGAGATCCGCGAGCCGGCGCTGCAGGCGATCGCCAGCCGCGCGCTGGCGCGCAAGACCGGGGCTCGCGGGCTGCGGTCGATCCTCGAGCAAGTGCTTCTCGACGTGATGTACGATCTGCCGTCGCACGTGAACCTGTCGCGCGTGATCGTCGACGAGGCGACCATCGCCAACGACGGCAAGCCGCTCCTGATGTTCGCCGAGCAGCCCAAGGTGGCTGCGGCGCATTCCTGACCCGTCGGGAGGGGAACAGGGAGCCGAGGCGCCGGCTTGAACCGCCGGTAGCCGCCCCCATGTCCAACCCGAGGGACTTTCACCCTTTCACTGCGAGCCGCCATGGCGACTGAACTCGAAACCCGCCCCACCGCCCAGACGACCTTCCCGTTGTTGCCGTTGCGCGACGTGGTCGTCTTTCCTCACATGGTTATTCCGCTTTTCGTCGGACGCCCGAAGTCGATCAAGGCGCTCGACGTCGCGATGGAGCACTCCAAGTTCATCCTGCTGGTGGCGCAGAAGTCGGCGGCCAAGGACGACCCGGCGGCGAACGACCTGTACGAAGTCGGCAGCGTGGCCACGGTGCTGCAGATGCTGAAGCTGCCCGACGGCACGGTGAAGGTGCTGGTCGAGGGCACGCAGCGCGCTCAGCTCGAGGCCGTGGACGAGTCGGGCGAGTACCTCAAGGCCGAGGCCACGCTGCTTGCGGGCACGGAAGGCGCGACGCACGAGATCGAGGCGATGCGCCGCGCGCTGCTTTCGCAGTTCGATCAGTACGTCAAGCTCAACAAGAAGATCCCGCCGGAGATCCTGACCTCGATGTCGGGAATAGATGACGGCGGCCGCCTTGCGGACGCGATCGCCGCGCACCTGCCGCTCAAGCTCGAGCAGAAGCAGGAAATCCTGGAGATGCAGGACGTGGGCAAGCGGCTCGAGCATCTGCTGGGTCTGCTCGAGGGCGAGGTCGACATCCTCCAGGTCGAGAAGCGCATCCGCGGACGGGTCAAGCGCCAGATGGAGAAGAGCCAGCGCGAGTATTACCTGAACGAGCAGGTCAAGGCGATCCAGAAGGAGCTCGGCGAAGGCGACGAGTCGGCCGACCTCGACGAGACGGAAAAGAAGATCAAGGCCGCGAAGATGTCGAGGGAAGCCGAAAACAAGGCGCTCTCCGAGTTGAAGAAGTTGCGGATGATGTCGCCGATGTCGGCCGAGGCGACGGTGGTGCGCAACTACATCGACACGCTGCTGGGGCTCCCCTGGAAGAAGAAGAGCAAGATCAACAAGGACCTCGCCAACGCGGTGAAAGTGCTCGACGCCGATCACTACGGGCTGGAGAAGGTCAAGGAGCGCATCGTCGAATACCTCGCGGTGCAGCAGCGCGTGGACCGGCTGAAGGCGCCGATCCTGTGCCTGGTCGGCGCGCCCGGCGTGGGCAAGACCTCGCTCGGCCAGTCGATCGCGCGCGCGACCAACCGCAAATTCGTGCGGATGTCGGTCGGCGGCGTGCGCGACGAGGCCGAGATCCGCGGCCACCGGCGCACCTACATCGGCTCGATGCCGGGCAAGATACTGCAGAACATGACCAAGGTCGGCGTTCGGAACCCCCTGTTCCTGCTCGACGAAGTCGACAAGATGGGCATGGACTTCCGCGGCGACCCTTCGTCGGCGCTGCTGGAGGTGCTCGACCCCGAGCAGAACAATACCTTCGTCGATCACTACGTCGAGGTGGAATACGATCTTTCCGACGTGATGTTCGTCGCGACGGCCAATACCCTCAACATCCCGCCGCCGCTGCTCGACCGCATGGAGGTCATTCGGCTTGCCGGCTACACGGAGAACGAGAAGATCGCCATCGCGAAGCAGTACCTCGTGCCCAAGCAGATGAAGCACAACGGTATCAAGGCGAACGAGCTGCACATTGCCGAATCCGCGATCCGCGACATCACGCGCTACTACACGCGCGAGGCCGGGGTGCGTGCTCTCGAGCGCGACATCTCCAAGATCTGCCGCAAAGTCGTGAAGGGACTGCTGCTCAGGGCGAGCGAAGGCAAGCCGCGCGAGGCGAAGGGTCCGGTCGAAGTCAACGCCAAGAACCTCGACAAGTACCTGGGTGTGCGCAAGTTCACCTACGGGATCGCCGAGAAGAAGAACCAGATCGGCCAGGTGACCGGGCTCGCATGGACGGAAGTCGGCGGCGACCTTCTCACCATCGAAGCCGTCTCGCTACCTGGCAAGGGCAAGACGACGACCACCGGCAAGCTGGGCGACGTCATGCAGGAGTCGATCCAGGCCGCGCTTTCGGTCGTGCGTCACCGCAGCCGGGAGCTGGGGATCCCTGCGGACTTCTACCAGAAGACCGATCTGCACATCCACATGCCCGAAGGTGCGACGCCCAAGGACGGTCCGAGCGCCGGCATCGCCATCTGCAGCGCGATGGTGTCGGTCCTGTCCGGGATTCCGGTGCGGGCGGACGTGGCCATGACCGGCGAGATCACGCTGCGCGGGGAAGTGTTGCCGATCGGCGGCCTGAAGGAGAAGCTGCTTGCGGCCGGCCGCGGCGGCATCAAGCGCGTGCTGATTCCGGAAGAGAACGTGAAGGATCTCGTCGAGATTCCGGACGACATCAAGAACCGCCTCGAGATCCATCCGGTGCGTTGGATCGAGCAAGTCCTCGAGCAGTCATTGGAGCGGCAGCCGACGCCGCTCTCCGAGGCCCCGGGCGCCGAAACGCCCGCGGTGCCGGCCGCTCCGGTCGAAGAGCCGGCCGCCGTGATGAAGCATTAGTCGTACCAAAAAAGGCGCGCATCGCAACATCGCAACGCATCGCCGCGGCCCAAAGCCGCGGCGATTTGCTTTCCCTTGACACGACGTTTTCGCGATTGCTATAAAGCACGTTCGCAGCTTCCGCCGTCCGATCCAATCCTCCGCCGGCATTCGTTCAAATATCGATTCGAACAAGGGGACCCCCGTGAACAAGTCAGAGCTGATCGATGCGATCGCCAAGCATGCGGACATCTCGAAAGCTGCCGCGGGCCGCGCGCTGGACGCGACGGTCAATTCGATCAGAGGCTCGCTCAAGAAAGGCGACATCGTCACGCTGGTCGGCTTCGGCTCGTTCTACGTAGGCAAGCGAACCGCCCGCCAGGGACGCAATCCCCGGACCGGCGCCGCGATCAAGATCAAGGCGGCGCGGGTGCCGAAGTTCCGGGCTGGCAAAGCACTCAAGGAATCGGTAAACTAGCGTATTCAGCGCTCATTTTTCGTCTCATTTTCGTCTCATTTTCGTACTTCGCGGCCGGCGGCGCGGGAGCGGGTCTCGAGCGAACGACAGCGCCCCGGCTCGCCAAGGCAGCGAGGGTGCTTAGCTCAGTGGTAGAGCGTCGCCCTTACAAGGCGAATGTCGGGAGTTCGACCCTCTCAGCACCCACCAATTGAAGCGATGCCGATTCGGGAGTGGTAGTTCAGTTGGTTAGAATACCGGCCTGTCACGCCGGGGGTCGCGGGTTCGAGTCCCGTCCACTCCGCCAAACATGACCGAAGGGCGAACGTGAGTTCGCCCTTTTTTGATCGCGACGACCATTCATGTACGACTTCCTTCACAAGCGTCAGCGACTTGTCCAGATCATCCTCGCTCTGATCACGCTGCCCTTCGCTTTCTTCGGGGTGGACTACTACTTCCGCAGCGGCACGGGCGCTGCGAGCGAAGTGGCGAGCGTCGCAGGCGACAAGATCACGCAAGCCGAATTCCAGGACAGCCTGCGTACCCAGCAGGAGCGCATGCGCCAGGCGATGGGCGCGAACTTCGATCCGGCGATCTTCGAGAATCCCGAGATGCGCTACTCGGTACTGGACCAGATGATCGGTCAGCGGCTGCTGCGCCGGGAAGCGCGACGCGACCGGTTCAGCGTCTCCGACGACCAGCTCCGTTCGTTCATCTCGGAGATCCCCGCTTTCCAGGAGGACGGCAAGTTCTCGCAGAGTCGTTACGAGCAGCTGCTCGAGATCCAGAACCCCCGACGCTCGCCGGTCGAGTTCGCCGAGGAAGTCCGGCGCGAGCTCTTGCTCGCGCCGCTGCAGGAGCCGATCGTCACCGGCAGCATCGTCGCCCGGAGCAACGTCGAGCGCTATCTCAATCTGCTCGACCAGCAGCGGGAAGTCGCGGTAGCGACGATCGACGCCGAGCCCTTCCTCAAGGGAGTGAAGATCGACGATGCCGCCGTTAAGCAGTTCTACGACAGCAATCAGGCAGCGTTCCAGGTACCCGAGGAAGTGAAGCTCGACTACGTCGTGCTGACGCCCGATGCGCTGGGCGCCCAGATCGCGATCGATCCCGCTGAGGTCAGAAAACAGTACGACGCCAATCTCAAGACGTACACCAAGCCCGAGGAGCGCCAGGCGTCGCATATCCTGATCGCGGTAAAGCCCGACGCCAGCGCCGAAGACAAGGCCGCCGCGAAGAAGAAGGCGGACGAAGTGGCCGCGGCGGCGAGGAAGAATCCGGGGCAATTCGCCGATCTCGCCAAGAAGTATTCGCAGGACCCGGGCTCGTCCGCGCAGGGCGGCGATCTCGGATTCTTCGCCCGCGACGGTTCGATGGTCAAACCGTTCGAGGACGCCGTCTTCTCGATGCAGCCCGGCGAGATCGCCGGCCCGGTCCAGACCGACTTCGGCTGGCACGTCATCAAACTCACGAACGTGCGCCCGGCCAAGGTGCAGACCTTCGATGAAGTCAAGGCGCAGATCGAGCAGGATCTGAAGCGGCAGAAGGCGAGCGCCAGGTTCGCCGACGCGGCGGATCAGATGCAGAACCTGGTCTACGAGCAGGCGGACTCTCTGGAGCCGGTGGCCAAGGCGCTGAACATCAAGGTCCAATCGACGCCGCTTCTGTCGCGTGCGCAAGTCCAGGCCCTCGCGCATAACAACCAGAAGTTCGTGCAGACGATCTTCAGCCCCGATTCCTTGCAGGCGAAGCGCAACACCGAGGCGATGGAGGTCGCGCCGAACACGCTGATGGCGGCGCGGGTCACGGAATACAAACCCGCAAGCCCGAAGCCCTTCGACGAGGTCAAGGCCGAGATCCGCCGGCAGCTCGAGCAGAAGGCTGCGAGCGAACAGGCGCAGCTCGTGGGCAGGGCGAGGCTCGAGCAACTGCTGCAAGGCAAGGATGCCGGTGTCGCGTTCGCCAAGCCGGTCACGCTCACGCGCAACAAGCCGCAACCCGGCGTTCCTGGGGCGGCGCTGGGAGCGATCTTCCAGGTCGATTCGTCCAAGCTTCCGGGGTACACCGGCTCGGTCAACGAGCGCGGCGGTTATTCGCTCTACCGGGTGCAGCGGGTCATCACCCCGCCGCCCGCCGACGCTGCCAAGGCGAACGCGTTCGCCGGTCGCGTCGGCGATCAGGTGGGGCGCGAGCTCGCCAGCGCGTACCTCGCGAGTCTTCGCGCCAAAGCCGACGTCAAGATCAACGAGGCGGCGCTCGAGGGTGATCAGCCGCAGAGCGGATCGAACGCACCTGCGCCGGTGCGGCGGCGTCGGCCCTAGGTTATTAGCTCGCCGGAGCTGGTTCGCAGTTGAGACTGCGCAGTTGTCTTTCGGAGTCGGCGATGCTCTTCTCGCGATCCGGCGCCTCGAGGTAGATCTTCTCGCCCTTCTCGTTGAACTTGTAGACTGCGGCGCCGGAACGCATCGTCTGGATGTTGCCGCGGATCTGCGCGCAGTGCTCGAGCTTCGCCTTCGCATCGGCCTGAGCTTTCTCCGCCTTGGCAGCTTCCTCCGCGCGTGCGCGCTGGCGCGCCTTGATCTCTGCATCCTTGGCCGCCATGTCGCGCACGGCATTGGGATTCGCGGGCGGCGCCGCCGCGTTGACTCTTTCCGCTTTCACGCCTGCCGGCGGCGTGTCGCCATAGACGGCGCGGCCGTTCTCGTCGGTCCACTTGTACAGCGCTCCGGCGGCAGGCCCGGCCGCGAGCGAGAGCGCGCAGAGCGCGATGACAAGACCCCTTCGGCGGTTCATGTTGGACGTTCCGGAAAGGCTGGTGACGACACGGTAATGCAAACCGGTGAAGGGCGTCAAACGCTCGCACCACGTCCGGGGAAGCGTTTACCGACCCGGATGACCCGCGTATAATCCGCTTTTGCGCATAGGAGAAATGCACCATGCGTGTCGTCCAGAAGGCGCTGACTTTCGACGACGTCCTGCTGCTCCCCGCCCACTCCTCTGTCGTTCCGCGCGACGTCAGCCTCCAGACGCGCCTCACGCGCACGATTACGCTCAACATTCCTCTGCTGTCGGCGGCGATGGACACCGTCACCGAGGCGGGGCTCGCCATCGCGATCGCCCAGGAAGGCGGCTTGGGCGTCGTGCACAAGAACATGTCGCCGAAAGCGCAGGCGGCCCAGGTCGCCAAAGTGAAGCGGTTCGAGAGCGGCGTCGTGAAGGAGCCGATCACCATCCCGCCGACGATGTCGGTGCGCGAGGTGCTGGCGCTCACGCGCGCGCATCGGATTTCCGGCCTGCCCGTCCTCGAAGGTCGCAAGGTCGTGGGGATCGTCACCAACCGGGACCTGCGGTTCGAGACGAATCTCGACCAGCCTGTGGCCAACATCATGACCAAGCGCGATCGGCTGGTCACCGTGCCCGAGGGCACGGAGCTCGAGCACGCCAAGGCGCTGATGCACCAGCACCGGCTGGAGCGCGTGCTGGTGATCGACGACCGATTCGAGCTGAAGGGCCTGATCACGGTCAAGGACATCCTCAAGTCGACCGAGCATCCACTGGCCTGCAAGGACGACTTCGGGCGGCTGCGGGTGGGCGCGGCGGTCGGCACCGCCGGCGACAGCGAAGAGCGCGTCGAGGCGCTGGTCGCGGCCGGCGTCGACGTGATCGTCGTCGACACCTCGCACGGGCACTCGCAAGGCGTGCTCGATCGCGTGCGGCAGATCAAGAAGCGCTATCCGCAGGTGCCCGTGATCGGCGGCAACGTCGCGACCGCCGTCGGCGCGCGCGCGCTGGTCGATCACGGCGCGGACGCGATCAAGGTCGGCATCGGCCCGGGATCGATCTGCACCACGCGCATCGTCGCCGGCGTCGGCGTCCCGCAGATCTCCGCCGTGCAGAACGCGCTCGAAGGCGTGGCCAACGTCGACGTGCCGATCATCGCCGACGGCGGCATCCGCTACTCGGGCGACATCGCCAAGGCGCTCGCCGCGGGCGCGTCCTGCGTGATGCTCGGCAGTCTGTTCGCCGGAACCGAGGAATCCCCTGGCGAGACAGAGCTCTACCAGGGGCGCTCGTACAAGAGCTATCGCGGGATGGGCTCGCTCGGGGCGATGCAGGAAGGATCGGCCGATCGCTATTTTCAGGATTCGGAAGGCGAAGATGCCGCGGAGAAGCTCGTGCCGGAGGGTATCGAGGGTCGGGTGCCTTACAAGGGAGCGCTCTCCGCCGTCATTCAGCAGCTCATGGGCGGGGTGCGCGCGGCGATGGGCTATTGCGGCTGCGCGACCGTAGAGGCGATGCGCACGCGGGCGGAGTTCGTCGAGATCACGTCGGCCGGCATGCGCGAATCGCACGTGCACGACGTGCAGATCACGAAGGAAGCCCCGAACTACCGTGTCGAATAAAGAGTCGCCTGCGCCCGCGAAGCACACGAGGCGCCGTGGCTGACGCGAGCCGCCGTACCCGCCGGCGGGCGGCGATGCCGTTCATCTTCGTCGTGGTGTTCATCGACGTGCTCGGAATCGGCATCGCATTGCCGGTGCTGCCGCTGCTGGTCGGCGAGTTCACCGCGAGCCGCGAGCTGCAGTCGTACTGGTACGGCGCGCTGGTCGTGACCTACGGCGTGATGCAGTTCTTCTGCGCGCCGCTCTTGGGCGCGCTGTCCGATCGCTTCGGCCGCCGCCCGCTGCTCCTCTGGTCGCTGCTGGGTCTGGGCGCGCACTTCCTCCTTCTCGCGCTGGCGCCTTCGCTGCCCTGGATGTTCGCCGCCCGGGTGCTGGGGGGAACGGCCGGCGCGAGCTTCACGGTCGCGAACGCGTACGCGTCGGATGTCACGTCTTCGGACCGGCGCGCGGCGGCCTTCGGGCTGATCGGCGCGGCCTTCGGGCTGGGCTTCATCTTCGGTCCGATGATCGGCGGGCTCCTCGGCGGGGCCGACCTGCGCCTGCCGTTCTACGCTGCCGCCGGTCTGTCGCTACTCAACGCCGCGTACGGCTACTTCTTGGTTCCCGAGTCGCTGCCGCGCGACCGCCGCCGGCCGTTTTCGATCGCGCGCGCCAACCCGCTCGCCGCTCTGCTCGCGCTCGCTCGGCACCGCGAGATCGGCAGCCTGGTCATCGTCTTCGCACTGGTGGTGCTCGCGCAGCTCATCCTGCAGGTGACTTGGGTGCTCTACACGAACTTCCGTTTCGGCTGGGGTCCGCGCGACAACGGATTCGCGCTGTTCTGCGTCGGACTGGTGGCGACGGTGGTGCAAGGGGGCCTGCTCGGCAGGCTCCTCAAGCGGTTCGGCGAAACGAGGCTCGCCCTGGCCGGTATTGCCGTCGGCACCGTCGCCTACCTTCTGTACGGTCTCGCGCAGCAGGGCTGGATGATGTACGCCATCATCGTCGCCAACTTCCTCTCCTTTGCGGCCGGCCCGGCGCTCCAGGCGGTCGTGTCCAATGCCGTGGGTCCGAGCGAGCAGGGCGTGACCATGGGCGCGCTCAATTCGATCAACAGCATCATGTTCGTGGTGGCGCCTGCGATCGGGACACCGCTCCTCGCGCAGGTCGCCCGCTTCCCGCCGTCCGACTGGCGCGTCGGGACGACGTTCTTCGTGAGCGCGATCCTCCAGGCCGTCGCGCTCTTCCTCGCCCGGCGGCACTTCGCGTACCAGGGCGTGGCGCGCGCCACGTGAAGATTCGCTCATGCACTGCCGGATCCTGATCCTCGATTTCGGCGCGCAATACACGCAGCTCATCGCCCGCCGCGTCCGCGAGCTGCACGTCTACTGCGAAATCCAGCCGTTCGACGTCGGCGATGCGTTCATCCGCGACTTCGCACCGGCGGGCATCATTCTCTCGGGCGGTCCCGAGAGCGTGACCGAGGGTCACGCGCCGCGGGCTCCCGAGGCGACATGGCACGCCGGAGCGCCGGTGCTCGGCATCTGCTACGGAATGCAGACCATGGCGGCGCAACTCGGCGGATCGGTCGAGAGCGGCCGCGTTCGCGAATTCGGCTACGCCGAGGTGCGCGCGCACGGCCATGGGCGGCTCCTCTCGGCCATCCAGGATCGCGCGAACGCGCAAGGACACGGGCTCCTCGATGTCTGGATGAGCCACGGCGACAAGGTGACCGCGCTGCCGCCCGGATTTACCGTGATGGCGGAGAACCCTGCGACGCCGATCGCGGCGATGATGGACGAGTCCCGACGCTTCTACGCGGTGCAGTTCCATCCCGAAGTGACCCACACGCGGCAGGGCCGCGCGATCCTCGAGCGCTTCGTCCGCGACATCTGCGGCTGCAAGGGCGACTGGACCATGCCCGGCTACGCCGAGGAGGCCGTGGCGCGGATTCGCCATGAGGTCGGCAGCGACGAAGTGATTCTCGGTCTCTCCGGCGGCGTGGATTCTTCCGTGGCTGCGGCGCTGATTCATCGCGCCATCGGCGACCAGCTCATCTGCATCTTCGTCGACACGGGGCTCCTGCGGCTGGACGAGGCGAAGCAGGTAATGGACACGTTCGCCCTGCATCTCGGTGCTCGCGTCGACCTCGTCGACGCGAGCGAAGCCTTCCTCAACGCCCTTGCCGGTGTCGAAGACCCGGAAGAAAAGCGCAAGATCATCGGCCGCGAGTTCGTGCACGTGTTCCAGGCCGAAGCGGCGAAGCAGAAGCGCGCGAAGTGGCTCGCCCAAGGGACGATCTACCCCGACGTGATCGAGTCGGCGGCCGCGCGGACCAAGAAGGCACATACGATCAAGTCGCATCACAATGTCGGCGGGCTTCCCGAAACGCTGCATCTGAAGCTGCTCGAGCCGCTGCGCGAGCTCTTCAAGGACGAGGTCCGCGAGCTTGGACTGGCGCTCGGGCTGCAGCGCGAAGTCGTGTATCGCCACCCGTTCCCGGGTCCCGGCCTCGGCGTTCGCATCCTGGGCGGAGTGACGCGCGAGCGCGCCGATCTGCTGCGGCGCGCGGATGCGATCTTCATCGACGAGTTGCGCCGCGCCGACTGGTACGACAAGGTCGCGCAGGCGTTCGCCGTTTTTTTGCCCGTGCGCTCGGTCGGCGTGATGGGCGACGGCCGCACGTACGAGCATGCCGTAGCCTTGCGCGCCGTGCAGACCACCGACTTCATGACCGCGCATTGGGCGCCGCTGCCGCACGAATTGCTTGCCCGCATCTCGAACCGGATCACCAACGAGGTGCGCGGCATCAATCGCGTGGTCTACGATATATCCGGCAAGCCTCCGGCGACCATCGAATGGGAGTAGACTGAAAATCTTCAGGAGCAAGGCTAAATAAGCCGCCAGGCGCGGGCCTTCCCAGGGAGGGAAATGAGCGCTAGCCCAACGCACGACGAGGGTCTCGACGGCATGCTGCGGCAACTTTGGGACCACCTGCGGCAGGGAGACCATACCGGCGCGAGAATTGCAGGGAAGAAGGCAACACGCAGGTTTCCCGGAAGTGCGCAGGCTTGGCTGCTGCGTGGCGAGGCGCTTCGGTTATCCGAAGCCTATGTCGAGGCGGTGACCGCCTATCAACGAAGTGTCGCAATCGATCCCGGACTGCTGATCGCCCACGACCGGCTAGCGTGGCTGCATTTGCGTAACGAAGCCTTTGCCGAAGCGGCGCAGCACCACTGCGTCCTCCTCGAGCACGGGGAAGATATCCCGTATCGCATCTTGACCGAGGCGTGCGATTGCTTCGAAAAAGCGCTCCGAGGTGCAACGCAGAACGCCGATCGTCAGAAGCTCGCGCGCGGCGTCGACCTGCTGCTGCAACGCTACTGGCCGGCGGTAAAGTCCTCACAGGAGACGGAGGAGAAGTACACCGCACTCTGCCGCATCGGCCGGCTCTGTGCTCTCGTCAAGGACTATTCAAGGGCGGCGGAGGCGTTCTCGCAGGCCGTCGATCTCGACGATCGGCCCGTCGCCGCTCGGGTCGGTCTCGCCGACAATCTGTATGTGCTCGGGCGCGACGCCGAAGCTGCGCACCATCTTCGTGAGGCCGTTCGAAACAACGGCGACGATCCAAGCCTGAAGAGGTTGCTCGATCGGATCCTGGCCCGCCAGGGCGTCAAGAGCGCGCGCGTCATTGCTTTTTACCTGCCGCAATACCATCCGATCCGCGAGAATGACAGTTGGTGGGGCAGGGGTTTCACCGACTGGAGCAACGTTGCCGCAGCCCAGCCGCTGTGGCCAGGGCACTTGCAGCCCCGGCAGCCGACTGCCCTCGGCTACTACGATTTGCGCCTGCCCGCTAGCGCGAACCAGCAGTTCGAAATGGCCAGAAAATATGGCGTCGATGCATTCTGTTACTACTACTACTGGTTCAATGGACGCCGCCTGCTGGAAAAGCCGCTGAACGATCTGGTGGAGGGACGCAGCGGACCGTTTCCGTTCTGCATCTGCTGGGTCAATGAGGAGTGGCGGCGCAGTTGGGACGGCCTGTCCGGCGACGTGCTCGTGCCGATGGAACACACGCCGGAATCGGACCTGGCGTTCATCAAGGATGTGGTGCCGCTGCTCAAGCATCCCGACTACGTGCGTGTCGACGGCAAGCCGCTGTTGCTGGTGTATCGCGCGGCCGGGCTGGCGCAGCCCGCGGAGACCGCCGCGAAATGGAAAGCCTATTGTCGGGACAACGGCATCGAGGATATTCACCTGTGCGCGATGCAGACTTTTGGTTTTCGCGACCCGACGGCGGTCGGCTTTGACGCCGCCGTGGAGTTTCCGCCGCATGCGCCCAGCCTCAATCTCCCCGAGCTGGATTTCCACCGGGAATCGACTCCACCGGCGGATATGCATCCGCAATTCCAGGGCAAGATCTTCGACTATCAGCATCTCGCCCAGTGCTTCATGCGCCGCCCTCCGGAGGACTACCCTCTGCACCGCACGTGCATGCTGGCCTGGGACAACACTGCCCGACGCGGGAACGACGCTCACGTGTACGGCCATTTCACCGTCGCCAAATACGAAGAGTGGCTGACCGTGAATGTCGCCAAGTCGGTCGCAGAGCGGGCGGACGCGGTCGTGTTCGTCAATGCCTGGAACGAGTGGGCGGAAGGCTCCGCCCTCGAGCCTGACCGATTTTTCGGTTACGAACTGCTCGAAAGCACGCGCCGGGCGAAGGACAGAGGACTCTACGCCGCCTTCGGCACTTACTGGGCCGACGGCGAACCACAGTTCCCCGCCGCGCGGATAGAGCAGACGCAGCGCATCGTTCTGGTGGGGCACGACGCACATCGTCATGGCGCCCAGCTCAATCTGCTGAATATGGCGCGCTCCTTGCGCCGCATCCTCGCCATGGACGTGATCATCATTCTCCTTGCGGGCGGCGAGCTGGTGCGCGAATACGAGAGGGTGGGCACGACGCTGGTGCTGGAGAGCGGCGAAGGGTGGCGCGACCAGCTCGGCGCTTACCTGTCGTACTACGCGGCGATGGGCGCAGCGAAGGCCGTCTGCAACACCGTGGTGACCGGAGAGGCCGTCCAAGTTCTGAAGGAATGCGGCTATCGCGTCTGTGGCTTGGTGCACGAGCTGCTCTCGCTCATCGGAGCCCGCGGTTGGGAGGAACAGAGTCGGGCCATGGCCGCAGGATCCGATGCGCTGGTATTTGCTTCCAAGATCGTCAAGGCGGCTTTCAGCGAGCGCTACCAGCCCGATCCGTCCAAGCTGCTGGTGGCGACGCAGGGTGTCGCCTTCAGCCCGTACTGGAGCAAGAGGGAGTCGCTCCGTCTGGACCTGAGACAGGAGCTGAGCTGGCCGCGTGAAACGCGTATCGTCCTGGGTTGCGGCTACGGCGATGTACGCAAGGGCATCGACCTGTTCGTGCAGGTGGCGGCGGAACTGACGCGGCGCCTCCCCGCGGCGAACGTTGCCTTTCTATGGGTAGGCGACGTCGATCAAGGGCTGGCCCAATACATCGCCGAGGATATCCGACGCGTGGGACTGTCGGCGAAGCTCCATATCACCGGCAAGGTGAGCGATCCGGCGCATTATTTTATCGGCTGCGACGTGTTCGCCCTGACCTCGAGGGAAGACCCGTTCCCGAGCGTGGTCATGGAGGCTTTCGAGGCCGGCATGCCGGTGGTGGCATTCGATGGCGCCGGCGGCTATGTGGACATCGTCAATGACGAGTCGGGCGCGCTCGTACCGTACCTGGACGTCTCCGCATTCACCCGTGCGCTCGCGGAGCTCCTCGAAGACGACGAGCGGCGCGCCGCCATCGGCAACCGCAACCACGCTTACAGCCAGGAGCACTTCGGCTACGAACTCTATCTGCGAAAGCTGCTGGCGCTCCTGGACCGGGTGCCCGCCTCGGCTGTGGCGCGCGGCCAGCTCACCACGACACCGCGCAGCGAGCTCTCGGTCAGCGTCGTCGTTCCCAGTTACAACTACGGCCGCTACCTCGAACTGCGGCTGCGCACCATATTCGACCAGACGCTGCGCCCAAAGGAGATCATCATCCTCGACGACGCCTCCACGGATTACAGCCTGGAGATCATCGAGGCGATGGCCGCGCGCTCCCCGGTGGCTTGCAGGCTGATTCGCCAGGACCGCAATTCAGGGAATCCCTTCGCCCAATGGGCAGCGGGCCTTCAGGCGGCCAGCGGCGATCTCGTATGGATCGCCGAAGCCGATGACTACTGCGAGCCGATGTTCCTGGAGCGTCTCGCCGCGCTTTTTGATGATCCGGAAGTCGCGCTGGCTTTCAGCGACTCGGTCATGGTCGATGCGCGTGGCGGCAGCGCGGGTTATCGCTATCGCGATTATCACCGGACGATGCACGGGCATCGCTTCGACGCATCGTTCACGATGCCGGGAACCGAGCTGCTGAACGAGTGCCTGCTGGTGAACAACGTCATACCCAACGCCAGTGCCGCCGTATTCCTTCGCGAGGCGATGCTGGAGAACCTTGCGGAGCTGGCGGATTACCGTTTCTCCGGGGATTGGTGGTTCTGGATCAACATTGCCCAGAAAGGCTGGGTTGCCTACCTCGCGGAACCGCTGAACTATCACAGGCGGCATGATCAGAGCGTGATGGGGGAAGTGCTGCAGCAGCCCGAGAAGCTGCTGTCCGAGACGATGGCTTTCTACAAGCGGATCCTGGCGCGCAAGGGCGACATCGTCGAAGCGCAGGCGGCGCAAGCTATGCTCGCGCGGCTACGTTCCATGTTCAACGACTACCGGGATCGGCTGCAGGCTGAGAACATCGATGCGCACCCGGAACTGGGCCCGCCGTTTGCAGAGCTTCTGCGTCAGGTGGCGGACCTGTCCGAACCGCGCGTGGTAGCTTCGGCCCCGGTCTTTGGCAGCGACATCGAGCTGATCAGGGCAGAGGCGATCGATGCCATCCACGCTCTGAGCAAGGACTCGGAGCTGACCGCATGCGCGGACTGGCACGCTTTTTTCGCCAATATAGGGGAGCGCAGGTACCAAGAGGCCGCTGCCCTTTACGAAGCCTTCAGCGTACGGCGGGATGACAGCGCCAGCGCCGCGCTCGCAGCCATCCTTGTGAATCTGTGGCATGCGAAGTATGAGGACGCCAGGACGCTCGCGCGGCGGATCGGCAGCCGATCGGCGCTCGATCGCCTCGCTCTGGGCAAGACCCTGGAGCTCATCGACTTCGCAGCTCAAGCCGAAGCTACTTTCGGCAACTCCACTCTAGAGAGTGCGCGCCCGCGGGTTCCCGAAAAATGCAGATTTGTCGTCTTTCACGAGATGCGGGTGGGCAGCAGCTTGGTCGTGGCGAGCCTGAACCAGCACGAGAAAATCATTTGCTATCCGGAGATTCTCGTTGCTGACCAGGGCGGCGAACGCCAGAAGATCCTGTTGTCCAGCATCGCCTCCGGCGGCCTGCCGGAAGTGCATGCGGTGTACGCCGTGGCGCCCAAATACCACCCGCTGAATCCTTACCGCAAGACGCGCATCGAGGCCCTGGGCTTCAAGACGCGGCTTTGTGCCGTGCTCGATCACTCCGGGCTCGTCAACACCCTTGTCGAAGGCAACTTCAAAATCGTACGGCTGAAGCGCCTGAACACCTTGAAGCAAGCGATTTCGTACCTTAGCGCGCAGCGGCTGTTTGCGCGCCGCGGGCAGTGGAACCTGCGAACCGGCGCGGATGAGGGAGGCGGGAAGCTGCGAGCGGATGTCACCGAGCTCATGGAGCAGCTCGATTGGCTGCAAAAGGAAACGGAGGCGACCGACCGGTTCGTCGAGGCTCTTGCTTTGCCGACGCTCGTCCTGTCATACGAGCAACTGGCCGCCGACTCGGCGCAGGCGCTCAAACGTCTGGGCACGTTCCTGGGCGTCGAGGGCGTGACGCCCAGCGCCGCGTTTTCGAAGGCCACCGATGACCGCCTGCAACACGCCGTGGAGAACTGGCAGGAAGTGAGGGCGGCTCTGGGGGACACGCCTTGGGAACGGTTCGCCGTGGATGACGGCGGACACCGCGAGCGCACGCCCGCAGGCTTGGCGAGGGCCAACTCCGGCTGATCCATACGTGCGTACGTAAGAGCAACCGCGATCCGCAGAAGCCTCATCGGGCGATTCGCGTGAGGCACGTGCGCCATGCTGACGCGGCTACGTACCATCTTCGATAACCTTCGCTTCGTCGGGGCGAATAAGGATATCGACGTCAGCCCCGGAGTCGACAACACTGTGCTTCGCCCTGAGGGAACACAGCTCGACGGCGGCAGATGCAAGCTCCGGGACGCTCGTTCCATCATGACCTACAAGCCCTTTATTATTGCCGGCATGCCTCGCAGCGGATCAACTTTTCTGCTAACCACGATCCAGCAACATCCAGCCATCTTGGCCTACGGCGAGCTGTTCCACCCCGCGATTGGCGAGCGATCTAGGACGCATGCTATTCGGCGAGACGGTGCGGCACTGTATTTCGACGCTGAATCTGCCGATCCAGTCGATTTCCTGAAAAGATGGGTCTGGATCGATGGCAACGCCGGTTTCGGTGCTATTGGCTTCAAGATCTTTGCGGAATACGTCAGAGCCAAATCGACCGATCGATTGCTGGAAAGATTGAAAGAGGAAATCTCGGGTCTGCGAGTCCTACATATAAGGAGGACGAACTACTTCGATGTTTATATATCCAGAATAGTTGCCAGCAAGACCGAACGCTGGATCAAATGGCCTGGAGATGATTCTTCCAGCGATGAGATTCGCAATGTGCGCCTAGTGATCTCTCAGGAGGCAGCCGAGAGCTTTTTTCGGGCTATGGCACGGGCGGATGCGTACATTGAAAAACTCTTTCATGGAGAGTCCTATCTGAGAGTCGATTACAAAGAGTTGTCGCAAAACACCCAGGAGCAGGCAAATGCGGTATTTGATTTTCTTCAGGTTGACAAGACGCCGGTAGCGCCGGCGATCCTGAAGCAGATAACCGCGCGGAAAGAAGACGTCGTGGTGAATTATCGTGATCTTTGGAGACATTTTGCCGGCACTCCGTACGAATCGTTTTTCGCGTCCGATGAAGACTCCGCGCCAGGTGGGGTAGCTGCTGAACAAGGGCTTCGCCTTGGTCCCGGGGCGCAGCAGGACGATCCACGTCGGACTGGGGATTGTCTTTCAGGTTCCTTGGAGTCGCTCGACGAAGCGATTGTGAGTGCGGTAAACAACGGCCTGATTCCGATGCAAGTGCCGGCCGCTGCAGCGTGCATGCATGTTTTCGTGCCGACAGAGCCTAGGTTTCTCGGGACACTGCCCAAATCGCTCGCGGCCTCGGGCAACCTGGAAAGAGTGAACGGCGTCGCAGCTCCTGCGGATTTGAGTCTTTGGCGCGGCGCGGCGGCTTCCTTCGGTGGGTGGAGCTGTCGAATGGAAGAGGCTCAGGGAAGGGCGGATAGTCGTTACTTCTTTCTCGAGCGCGGAGACGGGCAATTACGCTACTATGTGCACGTGCTTTCGCGCATCCAAAGGGACGACGTGGCCGGCGCTGCTCCCGAGTTGCCGAATTGGGTCACCCGGTTTAGCGGATTTGACTTTCTTGCCGACCTTCAACATCTTCAGCCGGGCGAATACCGGCTGGGCGTAGTTCACGAAACCGGGGGAGCCTGCTACGAATTCGTGTTCGCCAAGAGGCTGAGGGTCGTTTCTTAGCAGCTTTACGACCGTTGTCTAACGATTCGTGTATTCGCACCGCGGCATCTGTCCAGCGCGAGCAGCAGAAGATTCTTTTGTCGAGCATCGTTTCCGGCGGGTTGCCGGAAGTCTACGCAGCGTACGCCGTGGCGCCCAAGTACCACCCCGTCAATCCATACCGCAAGACGTGCATCGAAACCCTTGGCTTCAAGACGCGACTCTGCGTCGTGCTCGACCAGGCCGGGCTCGCCAGGACGCTGATTGAAGACAGGCTCAAGATCGTGAGGATCAAGCGGCGGGACACCTTGAAGCAGGCAGTTTCGTATCTGAACGGGCAGCGGCTATTTGCGCGGCGCGAACAGTGGAATCTTCGAGTAGGCGCCGACCGTGGAAATGGAAAGCTTTGGGTCGATGTCGCCGAGCTCAAGGAGAGCTCGAGTGGCTGCAGAAAGAGACCGCCGAGACCGACCGGTTGGTCGAGGGGCTCGCCCTGCCCATGTTCGTCCTGTCCTACGAGGAGCTCGCCGCCGACGCGACGCAGGCGCTGCAACGCCTGGGCGCTTTTCTGGAGATCGAAGGCCTTAGCTCCAGCGCTGCATTTTCGAAGGCAACGGACGATCGCCTCGAAAACGCCGTCGCGGACTGGCGGGATGTGAGGGCGGCGCGGGAGGACACGCCCTGGAAGCACTTCGCGGTGGTCAATGGTGGATGACGCCTTCAACGTTAGGGACCGCACAACTTGTCAGACTTCCCCGGGCTCAACGCCACCAAGGATTGGTTGAACAGGTATGCTCGCGGCTACCTGACCATCGAGTGCGGGGATTGGACCTATGGAAGGCCTGCAGTCCATCTCGCGCCCGACGACCTCCCGCGTCGGCTCTCGATAGGCCGCTACTGCAGCATCGGCGAGGAGGTCATCATCTTCCTTGGGCGTCATGGCCGACATCTAACCGACGAGCTGACCACCTATCCCCTGAGCATGGCTGTAAGTCGCGACGTGCTGCGCTCGCCTGCGCCGTCGGATCGTGCCGAGCAATCGCGATATTGGCGGTCTGTCCAAGGCGACCTCGGCGTCACCATTGGTCATGACGTCTGGATCGGCACGAGAGCCATCATCATGGCCGGCGTGACGATCGGGACCGGCGCAGTTATCGGAGCGGGTGCCGTGGTTACGACCGACGTCTCGCCCTATGCAGTCGCGGTTGGCGTACCCGCGAAGACGATTCGGTTCCGGCACGACGATGACATGATCAGGCGGCTGCTGCTCAGCGAATGGTGGAAACTGGATCCCGATCAGATCTGGCAACGCGCTGGCGAACACATGGGTCAGGAGACGTTGAGCTCGGTCTTGGATCGACTGGAAGGCCTCCCGAAAGAGGCGGAACGCATAGCGGGCCTTCAGCAGGACTTGTCGAACGCCCCGCAGGTGCTCCGCGACTTGTCGCTGACCGAACTGACCGAGCAGTTCACCCGTGGAGCAGGAGGCATTCTTCCGAGGTGGCCCGGCAAGGACGATCAGTTGAAATATACCGGAGGGGAAGGTGTGTCGCTGCTCGAGCGCGCGAGCCAGTTCATCGACCTGTTGGACGCCGATGGGGCTTTCGGGGGCGATTGGAAGGGGCTGGACTATGGATGCGGCTGGGGGAGGATCGCTTCCTTTCTGCTCACCAGGGGCTCACCGGAGCAGCTCGACCTGTGCGACGCCTGGGACCAGTCGCTGCAATTCATCGGTCGCAACCATTTCAGAAACAAGTCATGGAAGGTCAATGAGCTGCTCTCGGAAACCGACATACCCAAAGCCTGCTATGACTTCATCTATGGATTCTCCGTCTTTACCCACCTGACCAGAGAAGCATTCGAGAGAAACGTGCAAGCCTTGCTTGGGGGGCTCAAGAGCAGCGGCACGCTATATTTCACTGTCCGCCACGCAGATTTTCTCCCGGTACTGGAGAAGATGGGCAAGGCGCCGGCGATATCCGACGACTCCGGGTTCTGGAACATCGTCTACCCGGGGCAGAAGCACTTTGGCGAAACCATCACGAGCCAGGAATACGTCACGACAACTTGCGGTCGCTGGGGGAAGCTTCGATACATGGGAACGCCCGAGGCATATCAGCATCTCTATGCGCTGAGCATCCCCTGACCGTCGACCGCGACATGCCGGGGAGGCATCTGCGACCTCATGGGAACAGCCACCAACGGAAATCTGTGCCGGAAGATGATGTGAGCGAGCTCAAACCTCCATGGCCAGGGGTCGAAGCCCGGGCCCGCGCCGAAGCCAAGGTGTGGGAAGCCAGCAGCTATTACGACGATGCCGAGCGTTGGACATGGCTCTTCTGGAGTGAAGCCCACCCGTTTCGCCCCCTGTTCGAGCAGTTGGATCTGTCCCGCGTGCTTGAATTGGCCTGTGGGCACGGAAGGCACGGCGAGTATCTCCTGGCGCACTATGGATCGCGCTTGGGCACCCTGGTGCTGACGGACATCCTCCAATCCAACGTGGATTACTGCAAGGCGCGCCTGGGCCAACACGGGAATCTGCGGATGCTGGTCAACAACGGCGCGGATTTTCAGCCGATGCCGGCGTCCTCGCTCACATCCATATTCTGCTATGACGCCATGGTGCATTTCGATCGCCGGGTCGTTCGATCCTACCTTCAGGATGTGGCTCGGGTGCTGGTCCCTGGCGGAAAGGCGCTGTTCCATCATTCCAACTATAGCTTCGATCCGGACCGCCATTTCGGGAAGAATCCCCACGCGCGGGCTTTCATGTCGAAGGGCCTATTTGCAAGATCTGCGGAGCGCAAGGGGCTGGAGGTACTGCAGCAGACGGTCTTGGATTGGGGCGGCGAATCCGGTTTAGACTGCCTGACCTTGTTGGCCAAGCCTGCAAGGTGACGCCCGGTGGGTCGAATGCAGACGTCTTCTCCTCGTTCAGGCATGAAACGTGCGCTGATCTCCTCCGGCACGCGGTGGGAGCCGATCGTCGGCTATTCACGCGCCATTCGCGTCGGCAGCCAGATCTGGGTCTCGGGCACGACGGCCACCGACGCCGAGGGGCGCATCGTGGGGCAGGGCGACCCTTACGCGCAGGCGCGGCAAGCCATCGCGAACATCGAGCGTGCGCTCGAGAGCGCCGGCGCGCGACTCGCCGACGTCGTCCGCACGCGGATCTACGTCACCGACATCGCCCACTGGGAGGCGGTCGGCAAGGCCCACGGTGAGGCGTTCGGCGACATCCGGCCGGCCTGCGCGATGGTCGAGGTTTCGCGCCTGATCGATCCGGAAATGCTGGTCGAGATCGAGGCCGACGCGGTCGCCGGCGACGAGCGATCGGGCAGTAGTCCGTGAGCATCAACGTGCGCAGCGAAGTCCAGGCTTCCTACGGCTCCGTCGACGTTCCCGAAGCCGAGCGCCGGATGCGCGAGGCGCTCGAGCTCGCGCGCAGCGCACAGCTCCGCGGCGAAGTCCCGGTGGGCGCGGTCATCGTGTGCGACGGCCGGATCGTTGGCCGGGGCGGCAACGCGCCGATCGCCGCCAACGACCCGACCGCTCATGCGGAGATCGCGGCGCTGCGCGACGCCGCATCGGCGCTGGGCAATTATCGGCTGCCGGACTGCGACCTCTATGTGACGCTCGAGCCGTGCGTCATGTGCGCCGGCGCGATCATGCACGCCCGCGTGCGTCGGCTCGTCTTCGGCGCGCGCGACGCGAAGACGGGTGCGTGCGGCAGCGTAGTCGATCTGTTCGCGGACGCCCGCCTCAACCATCATACGCGCGTGACCGCCGGCATCCTCGCCGCGGATTGCGGCGCGCTTCTGTCCGCTTTCTTCGCGGCGCGGCGCTAGCGCACACGATGGCGAACCGCGCCTACGGCATCGGCCTCTACGCGCCGGCCGGCTTCGCCACGGAGCCGGAGGCGGTGCAGCGCGCGATCGAGAGACTGGAAGCGGCGGGTCACAAGGTCGTCGTCGATCCCACGGTGACGAGCCGCTGGCAACGCTTCTCGGCGCCGGACGCCGAGCGCCTCGCGGCCGTCATGCGGATGGCGGACGATCCGCGCGTCGAGCTTGCGATCGCGGTCCGCGGTGGCTACGGATGGTCGCGACTCCTCGATCGACTCGACTTCGCGCGCATCGTGGCGGCGGGCAAGCGCTGGCTTGGACACAGCGATTTCACCGCCTTCCAGCTCGCTGCGCTCGCCGCGGCAGGGATGGTCAGCTTCGCCGGGCCGCTTGCGGCGTACGACTTCGGTGCGGAATCGCCGTCCACGTTCACGCTCCGGCACTGCTGGGCCCTTCTCGGCAATGCCGAGCACGCGGCAGAATTTCCCGTCGACGGTCCGTCGCAGCTCGCCGCCGAGGGCACGCTGTGGGGCGGCAACCTGGCGCTCGTCGCCCATCTCGTCGGCACGCCGTACATGCCGCGCATCGACGGCGGCATCCTGTTCGTCGAGGACGTCGGCGAGCACCCGTACCGGCTCGAGCGCATGCTCTATCAGCTCCACCACGCCGGCATTCTCGGCCGCCAGCGCGCGCTGCTGCTCGGCGAGTTCAGCGGCTTCGAGCTGGGGCCGAACGACAATGGCTACGACCTGGCGGCGATGGTGGATCACTGCCGGAGCGCATTCGACGTGCCGATATTCACCGGCCTGCCGTTCGGCCATTGCCGCGACAAGCTCACGCTGCCCGTGGGCGGACGCTGCGCGCTGTCCGTCGACGGCGGCATGGCACGGCTTTCGCTGTCGGGCTATTGAGCGGGCGGATGCGCATCGATTCGCTCGACCATCTCGTTCTCACCGTCGCCGACATCGAAGCGACGTGCGCTTTCTATCGACGCGCGCTGGGCATGGAGGTCGTCACGTTCGCCGGGGGCCGGAAAGCGCTCGCCTTCGGGCGCCAGAAGATCAACCTGCATCAGCAAGGCCGCGAGTTCGAGCCCAAGGCCGAACAGCCGACGCCCGGCTCGGGCGATCTCTGCTTCATCACCGCGACCCCGATCGCGGAAGTCGTCGCTCATCTGGGCGCCGAGAACGTCACGATCCTCGAAGGCCCGGTCCGGCGCACCGGGGCGACCGGAGCGATCCTGTCGGTCTACTTTCGCGATCCTGACGGGAACCTGATCGAGGTTTCGAACCTCGTCACGAGCTGAGTCGGAACTCGAACCGGGCCTCGCCGGTTCCGCGACCCGCGGGATCGAAGCTCCTCTCGACGAAGCGGGCGACGCCGTCGCGAGCGATCGTCAGCACCGTCGAGCAGCGTGTTCCGTAGTTCGGATCGACGATGAATGCGCTCGACAGCCTCCGCTCCCAGTCCGGCGAGACGCCGGTCGACGGCAGCGCTGCCGCTTCGGCCTGCGCCCGGTCGGCGAGAAGATCGAACAACGGCTCGATCCCGTCGCTGCCCGAGGCGAGCCAGGCGCTCATGCGCGCCTTGCACCGGACCACCTTGGGCCAAGGTGTCTCGAGCAGGTGGTTCGACAATCCAACGACGCCAGCCCCGAGCGCGAGCGCGCCGCTGGCGCGATTGGACGTGTAGGCCGCGCGCGTCCCGTCGCCGACGAGCAGGCTGTAACCGTGGTAGCGTGAACCGTGCAGAGCGATCGCCGCGGCGCTGCTGACAGCGCTCGCGCGGTCGGAGAGTGCCCGTCCGACCAGCATCCCTCGCGAGGGCGCGTCGGGGTCCCGCGGAACGCCTTCGCGGAAATTGGTCACCAGCGCCCAGCGGCCCCGGGCGTCGACGCCAAACCACGTGCCGCCGCCCACGCGATCGAGGCCGGCGAGCTTGCCGTCGGTCCACCAGTGCGCTGGCGCCGCATCGCGCGCGTGGAATTCGTCGCGGTTGGCGGCGATCACCACCCGAAGACGAGGATGCGCGTCCAAAGCAATCAGGGCGAGGCACATCCTTCAATTCCTCGCCCGATCCAGAGGACGCCACGGTTTCATGCGCTCGAGGCACGCGCGGCGACGAATCGCTCGACCCGGCGTTGTGCGCCGCGATCGAGGCAGGCATCGAATCCGTGGGCCACGCACAGTTCCGAGAGCACGGCCTCGAGACGATCCGGCTCGCCGACGTGCTCGTAGACTTCCATCCACAGCCAGGGCTCCCGCTCACCCTGGAAGAGTCGCGCGACCACGCCGAATCGTTCCTCGACTGCGCGAAACAAGAGCGCGACGACGCGGCGCGCGGCCGCCGCTTTTGCCGGCGCCACCCGGTAGTAGCAGTAGACGTAGGCCGGCGCGGCAGTCACGCCATGCGGCCAGGCCGCTGGCCGCTGGCGGGGAGCGCGTAGGGCAGCGGCAGCAGCGCGACGGGCGGGCCGTCCGGCGCGCCCCATCGCATTGCGCCGTCCGCGAAGGCAACGGTCTGGGCGACGGCGAGCAAATCCGTCCCGCCGCCCGGTGCCGCCGCGGCGTTCACCACCGTTCCGCACGGCTGGTCACCGAAAGTCCTCGCGAACAGCCGCGAGCCGATCTCGGGCCGGGCGGAGTCGACGTGCGCCAGCGCGAGCCGCTCCTTGAGCCGGCCGAGATATTGCGTCCGTGCGACGATCTCCTGGCCCGTGTAGCAACCCTTGCCGAAGGCGAGCGCATCCAGGGCGTCCAGGTTGAGCGTCTGGGGAATGAACGCCTCCTGGGTGGGCGGCGTGATGACAGGCACGGCAGCCCGGACGGTAAGCCATTCCCAGCAGGCGAAGCCCGCGGCATGCGCCCGGGAGGCAAGGGTATTCCACAGCGTCGGCGCGTGTGCCGGTGCCGCGAGGAGAAGAAAGCGGTTACCCGGGAGCACGATCAAGGTCCCGCCATCCACCGCCGCCGAATGATGCATCGGCGGCGTCACTCCGATCGTCGCGGCGATGCACGCGGCGGCTGCCGGACCGCCGAGTCCAAAGCGCACCGCGCCATCGCGCGCATCTGCGATCACGACTCTGGCGCGCAGCACGTACATGCGGAGTCGCTTGACGATCGCGTCGACCAGCGACGAAGGAAGTAGCAGCTCGAACTGTTCACCGGTCACCCGCCGGAGCAGAAAATTGGCCAGCACGCGCCCCTTCGGCGAGCACCATGCCGACGGATGCGACGCGCCGTCGGCGAGCAGCGTCACGTCGCTTGTGAGCTGGCCTTGCAGGAACGTCGCCGCATCCGGGCCGGCGATGCTGATCGCCGCAAGCGGCTCGAGGTCGCAGATGACGGCGGCGTCGCGGGCCGCCGCGAGCTCGGCTGCCGCGTCGCCGAAGTCGGTCACGGCGCCGTCCTCGAAGGACGCGCCGCGTTCGCGCAGAAAGGCAGTCCAGGCGGTCATGAGCCTCTCCAGCGGGCCGAGGGCGCTGCGGTCGGAGGACGCCCGGCGAAGTGTGTTAAAATCAAACGTTAACTCTTGGTCTGGTGGCGCCGTTGTTGCTAACGGGCTGGCCAATAGTACCAACGGGTACCAGGGGTACCCGCGGTAGCCGGCGCCGGATTCGGTTTCCCGGCCCCGCGTCCGCCAGGCAATTCGCAGATCCGCCCGTTCAGGGTGCCCGACAGCTCAAGCGGGTTCGGGTGCAGCGGTGGATCGAGGCCCAACCCTGACAAAGGAGTGTAGTAATGTCGGTCACGATGCGTCAAATGCTGGAAGCCGGAGTCCATTTCGGCCACCAGACGCGTTACTGGAATCCGAAGATGGCGGACTACATCTTCGGCCAGCGCAACAAGATTCACATCGTCAATCTCGAAAAAACGATGGCGATGTACCAGGAGGCGGTGAAGTACGTCCGCCAGCTGGCCGCCAACCGCGGAACCATCCTGTTCGTCGGCACCAAGCGCCAGGCCCGGGACATCGTCGCCGAGGAAGCGCAGCGCGCCGGCATGCCCTATGTCGATCATCGCTGGCTCGGGGGCATGCTCACGAACTTCAAGACCGTCAAGGCGTCGATCAAGCGGCTCAAGGATCTCGAGACGATGGCGCAGGACGGAACGTTCGAAAAGATGAGCAAGCGCGAAGCGCTCACGCTGCAACGCGAGATGGAGAAGCTCAATCGCAGCCTGGGTGGGATCAAGGAGATGGGCGCGCTTCCGGATGCGCTCTTCGTCATCGACGTGGGTTACCAGAAGATCGCGGTCACCGAAGCCACCAAGCTCAGCATCCCGATCATCGGGGTGGTCGATACCAATCACTCTCCCGATGGTATCGCCTATGTGATTCCGGGCAACGACGATTCGAGCCGCGCCATCCGCCTCTACGCGCGCGGCGTGGCGGATGCGATTCTGGAGGGACGGAGCCAGGTGATCCAGGAGATCGTCCAGCCCGACGAGTTCGTAGAGGTTTCGGCGGACGAAAGCGCCGCCTGACCGGTTACTAGAAAAAGGGGCCGAGGCTCCTTTTTTTTGCCCGACGGCATCCCTGCTGCGGATACCGCGGGCAGCATGCTAACGATGCGTCCGTGTTTACCGAGCGGAAAAGCGGACGTCGGAACGATTGGAGACAGGCAACATGGCAGAAATAACCGCGAGCAGGGTCATGGAGCTGCGCACCCGAACCGGGCTCCCCATGATGGAATGCAAGAAGGCGCTGACCGAAGCCGCCGGCGATCTCGCCAAGGCGGAGGAACTATTGCGCATCAGGAGCGGGGCCCGGGCATCGAAAGCCGCCGATCGCATCGCGGCCGAAGGCGTGATCGGCGCGTTCGTCGCCGCCGACGCCAAGACCGGCGCCATGGTCGAAGTCAATTGCGAGACGGACTTCGTCGCCCGCAATCCCGACTTCGTCGTCTTTGCCGGCGCGCTGGCGCGGCTGATCGCCGACAAGGCCCCCGTCGACCCGGCGGCTCTGTCGGCGCTGCCTCACGCCGGTGGCACCGTCGAGAGCGCGCGCCAGGCGCTGGTGCAGAAGATCGGCGAGAATGTGTCGGTCCGCCGCTTCGTCCGCCTCACGACGCCTGGCAGGCTCGCGCAATACGTGCACGGAGGCGGGCGCATCGGCGTGACCGTCGCCTTCGAGGGCGGCGACGAGCAGACCGGCAAGGACGTGGCGATGCACATCGCCGCCTCCGTTGCCTCGGTGCGGCCGGTGTGCGTTTCGCGCGACCAGGTCCCGCGCGATCTCGTCGAGCGCGAGCGGGCGATCTATACGGCGCAGGCTGCCGAATCGGGCAAGCCCGCGGACATCGTGGCAAAGATGGTCGAGGGACGGCTCAACAAGTTCCTGTCGGAGACCACGCTGCTCGGCCAGCCGTTCGTCAAGAATCCGGACGAAACCGTCGAGAAATACCTCAAGAGCCGCGGCGCAAGCGTGCAGGGCTTCGAGCTCTACGTCGTCGGCGAGGGAATCGAGAAGAAGAAGAAGGATGACTTCGCGGCCGAGGTCGCGGCAATGGCGAAGAGCGTCTGAAGGGTGCATGCCCCGCTTTCCAGAACCCCGGGAGGGAGAGCCATGACAGCACCGATCGTCGCCACGTTGCCCGCGGCCGCGGCACGGACCGAGCCTGCCTACAAGCGGATTCTCCTCAAGCTGTCGGGCGAGGCGCTGATGGGCGACGACCCTTACGGCATCAATCGCGAGGTGATCGACCGCATCGTCGCCGAGATCGACGAAGTGGTCCGGCTCGGCGTGCAGGTGGCGGTGGTGATCGGGGGAGGCAACATCTTCCGCGGCGTGGCGCCTGGCGCCGCCGGCATGGATCGCGCGACTGCCGACTACATGGGCATGCTCGCCACGCTCATGAACGCGCTCGCGCTTCAGGACGCGATGCGCAGGGCGGGGCTCGTGTCGCGCGTGCAGTCGGCGCTCTCGATCGAGCAGGTTGCGGAGCCCTACATCCGCGGCAAGGCGCTGCGCTACCTGGAGGAGAACAAGGTGGTGATCTTCGCTGCGGGCACGGGGAATCCGTTCTTCACCACGGATACCGCCGCCGCGCTGCGCGGCCGGGAGATGGGTGTCGACATCGTTCTCAAGGCGACCAAGGTCGACGGCGTCTACACGTCCGACCCCAAGAAGCATCCCGACGCGAGACGCTACCCGACCCTCACGTTCGACGAAGCGATCGTGAAGAACCTGAAGGTCATGGACGCGACGGCGCTCGCCCTGTGCCGTGACCAGAACATGCTGCTCAAGGTGTTCAGCATCTTCGTGCCCGGCGCGCTCAGGCGCGTGGTGATGGGCGAGGACGAGGGGACGCTGGTGCACTGCTAGGAGGATGCGATGATTCCTGAACTCAAGAAATCCGCCGAGCAGAAGATGCAAAAGACGGTCGAGACGCTCAAGCACGATTACCAGAAGGTGCGCACCGGTCGGGCGCACACGGGGCTCCTCGATCACATCCAGGTCGACTACTACGGTTCGATGATGCCCATCAACCAGGTGGCCAACGTCACGCTCGGCGACGCTCGGACGATCGCCGTCCAGCCCTGGGAAAAGAAGATGGTGCAGGTGGTGGAGAAGGCGATCCGCGATTCCGACCTGGGGTTGAACCCGGCCGTGTCCGGGGAAGTGATCCGCGTGCCGATGCCGGCGCTGACCGAGGAGCGCAGGAAAGAGCTCATCAAGGTCGTGCGCCACGAAGCGGAGAACGCGAGGGTGGCGGTGCGCAACGTGCGCCGCGACACCAACGAGCACCTGAAAAAGCTCCTGAAGGAGCACAAGGTGTCGGAGGACGACGAGCGGCACGCGCAAACCGACGTGCAGAAGCTCACCGACCGCTACATCGCCGAGATCGACAAGGTCCTGCAGGCGAAGGAAGCCGATCTGCTGGCCGTCTGACGGTGACGATGCCGCCGGACGAACGCCGACCCGTGGGATCCCACTCCGAAGCTCGTCGCCCGCTGGAGCCCGTGTCGTTCGAGAGCTCCACGCGCGAAATTCCGGCGCCGCGCGCCGTGCCGCGACATGTCGCGATCATCATGGACGGCAACGGCCGCTGGGCCAAGCAGCGCATGCTGCCGCGCGTCGCCGGGCATCGCAAAGGCGTCGAGGCGGTGCGCGCAACGGTGAGAACGTGCATCGAGCGCGGAGTCGAGTTCCTGACGCTGTTCGCGTTCTCGAGTGAAAACTGGCGCCGCCCCCCGGACGAGGTGTCGATCCTCATGCAGCTCTTCCTGCGCACGCTCGAGCAGGAGGTCGCCAAGCTGCACGAGAACGGCATCCGGTTCAAGGTGATCGGCGACACCACTCGCTTCGAATCGAGGATCCGAGACCTGATCGCGGCCGGCGAAGCATTGACCAAGGACAACCGCCGCCTGACGCTGACCGTCGCCGCCAATTACGGGGGACGCTGGGACATCGCTCACGCTGTGCAGACCCTCCTTGCGGCGCGACCGGAAGCGGCGCGCGGATTCGAGCCGGAAGCCCTCGAGCCGTACCTGTCGATGGCCTACGCGCCCGAGCCGGACCTCTTCATCCGTACCGGGGGCGAGCAGCGCATCTCCAACTTTCTGCTCTGGCAGCTCGCGTATACCGAGTTCTACTTCACCGACCTGCTCTGGCCGGACTTCGACGCTGCGGCGCTCGACGGGGCGATCGTCTCGTACCAGCGCCGCGAGCGGCGCTACGGCAGGACCAGCGAGCAGCTCGCGACAAGCGGCTGATCCCGAGTCGAAGAACGTGCTCAAGAAGCGCATATTCACTGCGATCGTGCTGATCGCCGTGACCCTCGCGGCGCTGTTCTGGCTGCCGGCGCGCGGCTGGGGCGCGGTCACGCTGGCTGTCGTCGGGATCGCGGCGCACGAATGGGCGAATCTCTGCGGCTATGCGCGGTGGGCTCGCGTTGCCTTCGTCGCGGGCTCGATCGCGATCGGCGCCGATCTGCTCTTCGTCTTCGTGCCGGGCGCAGGCTGGCCGGTCGCGGTAACGCTGGTGGCATGCGGCGCGGGGACGCTGTTCTGGCTCGCGGTCGCTCCGGTGTGGCTGGCATCCTCATGGCGCGTGGAATCGAAGCTCGTGCTCGCGCTCACCGGGTGGCTGGTCCTCCTCGCATGGTGGGTCGCGCTGGTGCAGATCCAGGCGCGCTCTCCAGCGCTCACGCTCGCGGCGATGGCGATCGTCTGGATTGCCGACACGGCGGCCTATTTCTGCGGCCGCGCGTTCGGCAAGCGCAAGCTCGCCCCGACGGTGAGCCCGGGCAAGACGTGGGAGGGCGTCTATGGCGCCCTCGGCGCGACCGCCGCGTATGCGGCTGCGATGCTCTGGCTTGCGCCCGATGTGCTCCATGCCGGCGAGCGCTCGCCGCTCGCGATTGCCGGCTGGATCGTCGTCGTGCTGGCGCTGACCGCGCTGTCGGTCGTCGGCGATCTTTTCAAGTCGCTGCTCAAGAGGCAGCGCGGCGTCAAGGACAGCGGCCGCCTCCTGCCCGGCCACGGCGGCGTGATCGACCGGATCGACGCGCTCCTCGCCGTCATGCCGCCGGCCGCTCTGCTCGTGCAATACGCGCTCCATTGACCATGCCCGACTCGCCCGCGCGCAAGGTCACGATTCTCGGCGCCACCGGTTCCATCGGCGCGTCCACGCTCGACGTGATCGAGCGCAACCCGGGGCGCTTCTCGGTCGCTGCGCTCGCCGCGCATCGCCAATGGCCGGCGCTGCTCGCGCAGATCGCCCGCTTTCGTCCGCCTTACGCGGCGTTGCTCGACGTGCAGGCTGCGCGCGAGCTCGAAGAAGCCGTCAGGCGCGAGGGCCTGCCGACGCGGGTGCTCGCGGGCGCGGAAGGGTTGCGCGAGGTCGCCACGCTGGCCGACGCCGACACGGTCGTCGCCGCGATCGTGGGCGGCGCGGGGCTTGCTCCGACACTCGCAGCGGCACGCGCAGGCAAGCGCATTCTGCTCGCGAACAAGGAGACGCTCGTGCTTGCGGGCGACCTCTTCATGTCCGCCGTCCGGGAGGGTGGCGCGACGCTGTTGCCGATCGACAGCGAGCACAATGCGATCTTCCAGTGCCTGCCGAGCGCCGGCGACGGCTCCCGCGGGCGCGCCGGCGTGCGCAGGATCCTGCTTACCGCCTCGGGCGGCCCTTTCCGGACGACCCCCGTGAGCGAGCTCGGGCGCGTGACGCCCGAACAGGCGTGCGCGCATCCGCGCTGGCGGATGGGTCGCAAGATCTCGGTCGATTCGGCCACGATGATGAACAAGGGTCTCGAGATGATCGAGGCCCACTGGCTGTTCGGCCTCGCGCCGCGCGAGATCGAGGTCTTGATCCATCCCGAGAGCATCGTGCATTCGCTGGTCGAATACGATGATGGATCGGTGCTCGCGCAACTCGGGAATCCCGATATGCGCACCCCGATTGCGCATGCTCTGGCGTGGCCCGATCGAGTCGCCGCAGGCGTAACGGCGCTCGATCTCGCGCAGATCGGCGCGTTGCATTTCGCCGCGCCGGATCCCGAGCGCTTTCCTTGCCTCACCCTCGCACGCGCAGCGCTCGCTGCGGGCGGCAGCGCGCCGGCGAGCCTGAACGCCGCCAACGAGGTCGCGGTCGCCGCGTTCCTCGAGCGCGCGATCGGATTTCTCGATATCGCGGACGTTTGCGCCGAAGCGCTGTCGAAACTGCCGGCGCAGCCCGTCGCCACCCTGGACGACGCGCTCGAAGCCGACCGCGCGGGGCGCTCCGTCGCCCTCGAGCTCCTGTCGCGTCACGCCCTTTCCGCATGATGGATATTCTCCAGAAGCTCCTGGCCTTCATCGTCACGCTCGGCGTGCTGATCACTTTCCACGAGCTCGGCCATTACGTGGTCGCTCGGCTCGCGGGCGTCAAAGTGCTGCGCTTTTCGATCGGCTTCGGCCGCATCGTCTGGTCGCGGCGCTACGGTCCCGATGCGACCGAGTGGGCGATTTCCGCGGTGCCGCTGGGCGGTTACGTCAAGATGGTCGACGAGCGTGAAGGCGAAGTCGCTCCGGCCGACGTGAGCCGCGCCTTCAACCGCCAGAGCGTAGGCAAGCGCAGCGCCATCGTGGCCGCCGGACCGCTCGCCAATCTTCTGCTCGCGGTGCTGCTGCTGGCGGGCACCTATGTGGCCGGCGTCCCCGGGCAGCGCGCCCTGCTGGCGGAGCCGCCGCCTGGGTCAGCCGCCGCGTCCGCCGGGCTCGCCCAAGGTGACGTCGTCACGGCCGTCGATGGTTCTCCTGTGCGCTCGTGGCAGGACTTGCGCTGGCGGCTGCTGCGGGCCTCGGGGGGCGACGCCGTGCAGATTGACGTCGATCGTCCGGGCGGCGTGCACGCCGAGCGCAGGCTTTCGCTCGCTGCCGTCGGACCGGACGATTGGGAAGGCAATTTCATGAGCGCGCTCGGGTTCAAGCTCGATCTGGGCGCGCCCCTCGTTCGCGACGTGGTTCCCGGCAAGCCGGCCGAAGCCGCGGGGCTGCGCGCGGGCGACGCCATCGTCGCGGTCGACGGCGAGCCGATGCGCTCGCCCGCCGACGTCGCCGCGATGACGAACGCGCATCCCGGCGAGCGGGTGCGCTTCACCATTCGCCGAAACGGCAAAGAGAGCGACATCGGGCTCGTACCCGAGCCCACCGAACAGAACGGGCGCCGGATCGGGATCGCCGGCATGCGGCTCGCGATCGATCCTGCAGCCGCGGCTGGTCTGTCGTTGACGATTCGTTATGGGCCGGCGGAGGCTGTGATTCAGGCGGCGTCGAGAACGTGGGAGCTCTCGGTGTTCACCGTGCGGATGCTCGGGCGAATCGTTACCGGCGGCGCGTCGCTCAAGAACATCAGCGGGCCGCTCACGATGGCCGACTACGCGGGACAATCGGCTCAGGCTGGCGTGCTCACGTTCGTCGGTTACCTCGCGCTCATCAGCATCAGCCTCGGGGTGCTGAACCTGTTGCCGGTGCCTTTACTCGACGGAGGACACCTGTTGTATTATCTGGTCGAGATTTTCAAGGGCAGTCCTGTCTCCGACCGCGCTCTCGAGGTCGGCCAGCGCATCGGCATGGCCGTGCTGGCGATGTTGATGGCTTTGGCGCTCTTCAATGACCTTTCCCGTCTCCTATGACGCCCGCCGCGGCGTGCGGCTGATCGTGAAGGGCGCCGACGTCGGAGTCCGGGTCTGGTTCGCCTTTTTTGCACTGCTGCTGATCTGGGCGCGCTTCGCGCCGGCGGCTTTAGCCTTCGAGCCGTTCACGGTCCGCGACATCCGCGTGGAAGGCGTGCAGCGCACCGACGCGGGGACGGTCTTCAACTATTTGCCCATCAAGGTCGGCGACCGCATCGACGACGAAAAGGCCTCGGCGGCGGTGAAGGCGCTGTACGCGACCGGCTTCTTTCGCGACGTCCGGCTGGAAGCCGAGGGCAACGTGCTGGTGGTGATTGTCCAGGAGCGGCCGACGATCAGCCAGATCGACATCGTCGGCACCAAGGAATTCGACAAGGACACGCTGCGCAAGGCGCTGAAGGACATCGGCGTCGCGGAGTCGCGCATCTTCGACCGCTCCGCACTCGATCGCGCCGAGCAGGAATTCAAGCGCCAGTACATCAATCGCGGCTATTACGCCATGCAGGTGACCACGACCGTGACGCCGCAGGAGCGCAATCGCGTCGCCGTGAATTTCACGGTCGAAGAGGGTGAAGTCACCAAGATCGCCAACATCAACATCGTGGGCGCGCATGCCTTCCCCGAGCGGACGCTGCTCAAGGAGATGACGCTTTCGACCCCGGACTGGCTCAGCTGGTACACCAAGAACGACCAGTACTCCAAGCAGAAGCTGCAGGCGGATCTCGAGACCCTGCGCAGCTACTACACCAACCGCGGCTACCTCGAGTTCCTCGTCGATTCCACGCAGGTGTCGATCACGCCGGACAAGGAGCAGATCTACATCACGATCAACATCACCGAGGGCCCGAAGTACACGATCAGCGACGTTCGCCTCGCCGGCGAGCTTCTCCTGCCGGAGTCCGAGCTGTACCACCTGATCCTCGTGCACCCCGGCGATCTCTACTCGCGCGAGAAGCTCACCCAGTCGACCAAAGCGCTTTCGGACCGCCTCGGGAGCGACGGCTACGCATTCGCCAACGTCAATGCCGTTCCGGAGATCGACCGCACCAATCATACGGCCGCCTTCACGTTCTTCGTCGATCCGGGGCGCCGGGTATACATCCGGCGGATCAACGTAAGCGGCAACACCAAGACCCGCGACGAGGTGATTCGGCGCGAGCTGCGCCAGCTCGAAGGCGGCTGGTACGATTCCACGCGGATCGACCGCTCGAAGGTGCGCATCACGCGGCTCAACTATTTCGATGACGTGAACATCGAGACCCCGGCCGTGCCGGGCAGTCCCGACCAGGTCGACCTCGACGTGACGGTGACGGAAAAGCCGACGGGCAACCTGCTCGCCGGCGTGGGCTACTCGAGCGCCGACGGCCTGGTGCTCACGGGCTCGATATCGCAGAACAACGTGCTTGGCACCGGCAACTCCCTCGTGGCTGCGATCAACACCAGCCGCGTCAACCGCACGATCGCGGTGACGTACACCGAGCCCTACTGGACCGTCGATGGAGTCTCGCGCACGATCGAGGTCTACGACAAGGAGGTCGACGCCTCGTCGCTTCCCGTGGCGCAATACTCGTCGACGACCCTGGGCGGGGCACTCGGCTTCGGCATACCGATCACCGAAGCCGACAGCCTGATCGTCGGCTTTCGATACGAGCACACCGGCCTTTCGCTGGTCGATCAGAGCCCGCAGATCTATCGCGATTTCGTCAACGAATTCGGCTCCGTGACCAACAGCGTCATCATGAGCGGGGGGTGGGCGCGCGATACGCGCGACAGCGTCCTTTTCCCGAGCCGGGGCTTGCTGCAAAGCGCGCTGGCCGAGTGGGGGACGCCGATCGGCGACCTGTCCTACTACAAGCTGAACTATGTCGCGCAGTGGTTCACGCCGCTGCCTTTGAGCATGGTGTTGATGTTGCGCGGCGAGTTCGGCTACGGCGGCGGCATCGGCAACAAACCGCTTCCCTTCTTCAAGGCGTATTATGCCGGGGGCGTTGGATCGGTCCGCGGATACGAGACGGCTTCACTCGGCCCGCAGGACAGCCAGGGCAACACGATCGGCGGCAGGCGCAAAGTCGTCGGCAACGCGGAGATCTTTTTCCCGCTGCCGGGGATGAAAGCCGGCGACCAGTCGGTGCGGCTCTCGCTGTTCACGGATGTCGGCCAGATCTACGACAACGGGTCGCAGCCGGAGCAGGAATCGTTCCGCTACTCCGCGGGCGCCGGATTGGCCTGGAACTCGCCGATCGGACCGCTCAAGTTCAGCTACGGCTACCCGCTGAACAAGAAGCCGACCGACCGGGTTCAGCGCTTCCAGTTCCAGGTCGGGACGGTGTTTTGAGGGAGCTTTCGGCTTGCGGCAGGAGACACACGGCATGAGGCAAGCGTTCATCGGAGCTACGGCCGCGCTGGCGATCGCGCTCGCCGCCAGCCTGGCATCGGCGCAGGGCAACGACTACAAGATCGGGTTCGTAAACACCGAGCGACTGTTCAAGGAGGCGACGCCGGCGAAGCGGGCGCAACAGAAGCTCGAGCGGGAATTCGCCGGACGCGACGCCGATCTCCAGAAGCTCGCCAAGCAGGTGCGCGATCTCCAGGCGCTGCTGGAGAAAGAAGGGGTGACCATGGCCGAAAGCGAGCGCCGCAACAAGGAGCGCGACCTCGCCAACATGAGCCGCGACCTCCAGCGCCTGCAGCGCGAATTCCGCGAGGATCTCAACCTGCGCCGCAACGAGGAACTCGCGGCGGTGCAGGAGCGCGCCAACAAGGTGATCCAGCAGATCGCGGAGGCCGAGAAGTTCGATCTGATTCTGCAGGATCCGGTGGTCTACGCGAGCGGGCGGATCGACATCACCGACAAGGTGATCAAGGCGCTCGCGGACAAGTAGGCGAGGCGCCGCTCCCTCGCGCCCAAGCGAGCGCATGAGCCCACCGGACGGCGTCCCCATTCCCCTGGGCAAGCTCGCGAGAGCGGCCGGCGCACAGCTTTCGGGCGACGGCGAGGTTCTGATCGACCGGGTCGCGACCCTCGACGGAGCGGAAGCCGGCGCGATCGCGTTCCTATCCAATCCGAAGTACCGGAGCCGGCTCGCGACGACGCGTGCGAGCGCGGTGATCGTCGCGCCGGCCGACGCAGCGGGCACGACGCTCCCCAAGCTGATCGCGGACAATCCCTATGCGACGTATGCCCGCGTCGCGGCGATCCTGCATCCCGCTTCCGCGCCTGCGCCCGGCGCGCATCCGACGGCGGTGATCGCACCCGATGCGTGCGTGGCGCCGAGCGCCGCGATCGGAGCGCATGCAGTGGTCGGTGGGAGAACGCTGATCGGAGAGCGGGCGAACGTGGGTGCGGGCACGGTGATCGGCGAGGACTGCAGCGTCGGCGCCGACTGCGTGCTGCATCCGCGGGTGGTTCTCTATCCGCGCACGCAAATCGGCGCGCGGACGATCATCCACAGCGGCGCCGTGATCGGCGCCGACGGCTTCGGCATGGCCGAACAGGCGGGACGCTGGCTCAAGGTGCCGCAGATCGGGCGCACGCTCGTCGGCGCGGATGTCGAGATCGGCGCCAATACCACGATCGACCGCGGCGCTGTCGGCGACACGGTCATCGAGGACGACGTGAAGCTCGACAACCAGATACAGATCGGGCACAACTGCCGCATCGGCGCGCACACCGCGATCGCCGGCTGCGTCGGCGTGGCGGGCAGCACGAACATCGGACGCAATTGCAAGATCGGCGGCGCGGCAATGATCGCCGGCCACCTGGACATTCCCGACGGAACGGTCATTTCCGCAGCCACCGGCATCTTCAATTCGATCGAGTCGTCCGGAGTCTACACCGGCACGTTTCCCGCTCTGCCGCATCGCGACTGGCGGCACGTGGCGTCGGCGATGCGCAGGCTGCGCTCGATCGTCGAGCGCGTCCGGGCGCTCGAGCGCGACCGCAGCGAGGAGGAGGTGTAGTGTCCCTTATCGCAGGAACTCACGGGGCAGGACACTGATGCCCGCCATGGACATCGTCGAGATCATGCGGCATCTGCCGCATCGATATCCATTCCTCATGGTCGACCGCGTGCTGGAGTGCGACGTTGCCAACCAGCGCATCAAGGCCGTCAAGAACGTATCGTTCAACGAGCCTTTCTTCCAGGGCCACTTCCCGGGCTACCCGGTGCTCCCTGGCGTGCTGGTCATCGAAGCGATGGCGCAGGTGTCGGCGATTCTCGCCTATGTGATGCGCGGGAAGTGCCACGACGAGCGATCGCTGCTCTTCTTCGCCGGAATCGACGGGGCGCGCTTCAAGCGGCCGGTCTTTCCCGGCGATCAGCTCGTGCTCGAGTCGGTCGAGCTCAACGCGGTGCGCAGCGTGTTCAAGTTCTCCGCCAAGGCGAGCGTAGGCGACGAGCTGGTCGCGGAGGCGACGCTGATGGCAGCGCTTCGCGACGTCAAGGTCTAGCGGGCCGTAAGCGCGATGGCGAGCGTCCATCCCACGGCGATCGTCTCCGCCGGAGCCCGGCTCGCGCCCGATGTCACCGTCGGCGCGTTTTCCCTCATTGCGGACGACGTCGAGATCGGTCAGGCGACCACGATAGCGAGCCACGTCGTCGTCGCGCCCCGGACGCGGATCGGCCGGCGCAACCGGATCTTCCAGTTCGCTTCGGTCGGCGAAATTCCGCAGGACCGGAAGTACGGCGGAGAGCCGACCGGCACCTCGATCGGCGACGACAACGTCATCCGCGAGTTCGTGACCATCCACGCGGGGACCGCGCAGGACCGCGGCATCACCACCATCGGCCACCGGAATCTGCTCCTCGCCTATACCCACGTCGCGCACGACTGCCTCATCGGCGACGACACGACGTTCTCCAACAATGCCCAGCTGGCCGGCCACGTCGTCGTGGGCGATTTCGCCGTACTGGGCGGGTTCGTCGGCGTGCATCAGTTCTGCCGGATCGGCGCACACGCCATGGTGGCCGCAGGGTCGATCGTGCTCCAGGACGTGCCGCCGTTCGTTACCGCGGCCGGCTATCCGGCCAAGCCGCGCGGCATCAACAGCGAAGGCCTGCGTCGCCGGGAATTCTCCGCCGAAGACCTCGCCGCGATCCGGCGCGCCTACAAGGCACTGTACCGGGCCAAGCTGCCACTGGAGGAGGCGCGCAAGGCGATCGCCGCCGAGGCCGCGGCCGCGCCGGCCGTGAAGCCGATGAGCGATTTTCTCGCGACCACGGGACGGGGGATCATCCGTTGAGCCAGTCGGGAACCGCGAGCCAGCACGACGCGGGAGGCTGAGTACCGAAGCGATGCGCCAAGGGGGCGAAGGGATCACGATCGGCATCGTCGCCGCGGAGGCGTCGGGCGATGCGCTCGGAGCGGAGCTGATCGGCGCGGTGCGCGCGCGGCTGCCGGGCGTACGGTTCGCCGGTATCGCGGGCCCGCGCATGGAATCCGCGGGCTGCGAAGCGTGGCACGGGATCGCGCGGCTGGGCCTGCGCGGCTATGCGGAGGTCGCAGCGCAGCTTCCAGCGCTTGTCCGCCTTCGCCGCGACATCCGCCGGCGGCTGCTCGCGGCGAGGGCGGCCCTTTTCATCGGCATCGACGCGCCCGACTTCAATCTCGGGCTCGAGGCGAAGCTCAAGCGCTCGGGCGTGCGCACGATCCATTACGTGAGTCCGTCCGTCTGGGCATGGCGCCGCGAGCGCATCGCGGGAATCGCCCGCAGCGCCGATCGGCTGCTCGCGCTGTTTCCCTTCGAGGCGCCGCTGTACGCCGACGCGGGCCTGCCCGTGACCTTCGTCGGTCATCCGCTCGCCAAGGGAGCGGCGACCGCCTCGACGCGACGGCAGGTGCGCGACGTGCTCAAGCTGGACCGTGAGCCCGCGTTCGCGCTGCTGCCCGGGAGCCGCGTCTCCGAGCTCGAGATGCACAGCGAGCTGCTGCTTCGCGTCGCACAGGAGCTTCGCGAGGCGCAGCCCACGGCGCGATTCCTGGTGCCGCTGGTGAGCCGCGAGACGCGCGAGTACTTCGAAGCGACGCTCGATCGGCTCGAGCTGCGCGACCTGCCCTTGACCATCCTGTATGGGCACGCCGATCAGGCGCTCAGGGCGGCCGACGTCGCGCTGGTCGCGTCGGGCACCGCCACGCTGGAAGCGGTCGTCGCGCGCTGTCCGCACCTCGTCTTCTACCGCGTGCACGCGTTGACCGCGAAGATCGTTGCGCGGAAACTACTGCTCCCGTATGTCGGGTTGCCGAACGTGCTAGCCGGACGTTTCGTCGTTCCGGAATTCCTGCAAGGCGATGCGACCGTACCGAACCTCGCACGCGCCGCGCTGAACCTCTACGACGACGCACTGGTTCGCCGGCGGCTGGAGGCGCTGTTCGCGGACATGGCTCGATCGCTGGACGCCGACACGACGACGCTCGTCGCCGATGCGGTCGAGGACGAGCTTCGCGCGGCGGGGGTTCAATGCTGATCGCAGGCGTCGACGAGGCGGGACGCGGCCCGCTCGCGGGCCCGGTGGTTGCCGCGGCGGTGATCTTCCGTCCCGAAGAGCGCCTCAAGGGCCTGCGCGATTCGAAGCTCCTCACCCCGGAAGCCCGCGACGCGCTGGCGGTCAAGATCCGCGAACGCGCCGTCGCCTGGGCCGTGGCGACAAGCGCGGTGGGCGAAATCGACGTGCTCAATATCCATCACGCGACGCTGCTCGCGATGAAGCGCGCGATCGAGCGCCTCGCGACGAAGCCGGAAGTAGTCTGGATCGACGGCCTGCATTGCCCGGAGCTCGAGACGCCGGCGCGGGCGATCGTCGACGGGGATCGGCTGATCGCGTCCATCGCCGCCGCATCGATCCTCGCCAAGACCGCGCGCGACGCGATGCTCGTCGAGCTCGACCGCAGCTACCCCGATTACGGCTTCGCCCGCCACAAAGGCTACGCGACCGCGGAGCATCTGGCGGCGCTGCGCCGACTCGGTCCGTGCCCTGCGCATCGGCGTTTCTTCGCCCGCGTTGCGCAGGCGGAGCTGGATTTCTAGCCTTCCGGGCGGCGTGCGGCGGCCGGATCGGCGCGGGGAGACGCGGGCGTCTTCACGCGGTAAAATCAAAACTCGGTCGCAATGCGTCGCCCTGAAGTTCCTCCGGGAGCCATCGTATGATCCATTGTGTCTTGCACGACCCCGGCGATTCCGTGGCCGTGGTGGTGGTCGAAGGCGTCAAGGCGGGGCAGACGCTGACCGGGCTCATCCTCGACGAGGACCGCACCATCAGCCTCTCATGCACGCAGGATATCCCGCTCGGGCACAAGGTCGCCTTGAAGGACATGAACGTGGGCGATACCGTGGTCAAATACGGCGTCGACATCGGCAGGGTGGTCGCGCCGATCAAGGCCGGCCAGCACGCCCACGTCCACAATATCAAGACCAAGCGATGGTAGCTCTCTTTCTAAGGCGTCCGCGGGCTTGGCGGATCTGATCAACGCGAGAGATACGTTCATGCAAACCAGATTCCAGGGTTACCGCCGCGACAACGGTCGGGTCGGCGTGCGCAACCATGTCATCGTGCTCCCCGTCGACGACCTGTCGAACGCGGCCGCTGAGGCGGTGGCGAACAACATCAAGGGCGTGCTGGCCATTCCGCACCCCTACGGCCGCCTGCAGTTCGGAGCCGATCTCGATCTGCATTTCCGCACGCTGATCGGTGCCGGCTCCAACCCCAACGTCGCGGCCGTGATCGTGATCGGCATCGAGGAGCAATGGACCCGGCGCGTCGTCGACGGCATCGCGTCGACGGGCAAGCCGGTCAGCGGCTTCGGCATCGAGCTGCACGGTGATCACGACACGATCCTGCGCGCCTCGAAGGCGGCGCGCGAATACCTCCAGCATGCGAGCGAGCTCCCGCGGGTCGAATGTTCGCTCGCGGACCTATGGGTGTCGTGCAAGTGCGGCGAGTCGGACACGACGTCGGGCTGCGGTTCCAACCCCACCGTGGGCAACGCCTTCGACAAGCTCTATGCCGCGGGCTGCACGCTGGTATTCGGGGAGACGACGGAGCTCACCGGCGGGGAGCAGATCGTCGCCGCGCGCTGTCGCGACGACAAGGTGCGCAAGGATTTCATGCGCGTGTTCGATCGCTACCAGGATGTGATCAATCGGCACAAGACGTCCGATCTGTCCGACTCGCAGCCCACCAAGGGCAACATCGCCGGCGGTCTCACGACCATCGAGGAGAAGGCGCTCGGCAACATCCAGAAGATCGGCCGGAAGTGCACGGTCGACGGCGTGATCGACAAGGGCGAGATCCCGACGCACAAGGGGCTGTGGTTCATGGACAGCTCCTCGGCGGCGGCCGAGATGGTCACGCTCTGCGCCGCGTCGGGCTTCGTCGTGCATTTCTTTCCCACCGGCCAGGGCAACGTGATCGGCAACCCGATCCTGCCGGTGATCAAGCTCTGCGCCAACCCGCGCACGGTGCGGACGATGAGCGAGCACATCGACGTCGATGTTTCCGGGCTGCTGCAGCGCGAGATCACGATGGATCAGGCGGGAGACAAGCTCCTCGAGATGATGTTCCGCACGGCCAACGGCAGGCTCACCGCGTCGGAGGCACTGGGACACCGGGAGTTCGTCCTCACCAGGCTGTACGAAAGCGCCTGATCGCACGGTGCGGACCGCACCCGGGCCGGTCTTATAATCCCGTCTTTCCCTGGGAGAGGAATCGATGCGCAAAAACCTCGTTCGTTGGGTCGCCTGCCTGCCTGCCCTCGTCGCGGCAGCGCTTCTCGCCGCGACGCCCGCCCGCGCGGAAATGGCCGAGATCAAGGTTGCCAAGCAGTACGGCATCAGCTACCTCCCGCTGATGCTCATGGAAGACCAGAAGCTGATCGAGAAATACGCGAAGGCGAATGGCGTCGACGTCAGCGTGAGCTGGGCGACCTTCGCGGGGGGGAACGTCATGAACGACGCGCTGCTCTCGAACAGCCTGCAATTCGCCTCCGGCGGCGTGGCGCCGCTGGTGACGCTGTGGGCGCGCACCCGCGGCAACCTCGACGTGAAGGCGACCGGGGCCATCAACTCGATGCCTCTGTATCTGGTGACGCGCAATCCGAACGTGAAGACCATCGCGGACTTCACGGAAAACGACCGTATCGGCCTGCCTGCGGTCAAGGTCTCGATCCAGGCGATCACGCTGCAGATGGCGGCCGAGAAAGCCTTCGGCCCGGGCCAGCAGGGTAAGCTCGATCCGCTGACCGTGACGCTCTCGCATCCCGACGCGATGCAGGCGCTGCTCTCCGGCCGGTCCGAGGTGGACGCCCATTTCGGCTCGCCGCCGTTCCAGTACCAGGAGCTGAAGAACCCCGCGGTGCACACGGTGCTCAATTCCTACGACGTACTGGGCGGCCCCGCGACCTTCAACGTGGTCTGGACCAGCTCCAAGTTCAGAGACGAGAATCCAAAGCTCTACGACGCCTTCGTCAAGGCACTCGACGACGTGATCGGACAGATCAACCGCGACAAGAAGGCAGCTGCCGAGACCTATCTGCGGATGTCGAAGGGCAAGGACACCGTGCAGGACATCCTGGCGATGCTGAACGATCCGGCGATCGTGTTCACGACTACGCCTCAGAACGTGATGAAGTACGTCGACTTTATGTACCGGGTCGGCTCCATCAAGGTGAAGCCGGACAGCTGGAAGGACCTGTTCTTCCCGAACGTCCACGCATTGCCGGGGAGTTGATGCCGGAAGACGAAGCAGCGGCCGACGCCCTCGCGCTGCCGGACCTTGACTCGGTGCGCTCGGCGCAGGCGCGGATTGCGCCGCATGTCCACCGCACGCCTGTGCTGCGCTGCCGGTCGCTCGACTCCGAAGTGGGGGCCGAGCTCTTCTTCAAGGCCGAGAACGTGCAGTGCACCGGTGCGTTCAAGGCGCGCGGCGCGAGCAACGCCGTGTTCTCGCTCTCGGCGGACGAGGCGCGCCACGGGGTGGTCACGCATTCTTCCGGTAACCACGGCGCGGCGCTCGCCTACGCGGCGGCGCGCCGTGGCATTCCGGCGTTCGTCGTGATGCCCGAGACGGCGCCCCGAGCCAAGCAGGATAACGTCCGGCGTCGTGGCGCGACCATACGCTTCTGCGCGCCGACGCTCGAAGCGCGCGAGGCCGCCTGCGCCGCGATCCGGCGTGAAACCGGCGCCACGCTGGTGCACCCGTTCGACGATGTCCGCGTGATCGCCGGCCAAGGCACGGCGGCGTTGGAGCTCCTCGACGAATCGCCCGGGCTCGATGCGATTGTCGCGCCCGTCGGGGGAGGGGGCCTGCTCTCCGGCACGTCGATCGCCGTCAAGGCGCGAGACCCCGCAGTACGGGTGTTCGGCGCCGAGCCGGCCAACGCCGACGATGCGGCCCGCAGCTTTCGCACGGGCAGAGTCGAGCCCCTGCCGGCGGCGACCACGATCGCCGACGGCTTGCGCACCACGCTCTGCCCGCGCACGCTCCGTGCGATCCGCGCCAACGTGGACGCGATCGGCACCGCGAGCGAAGCCGGCATCGTGCGAGCGATGCGCATGATCTGGGAGCGGATGAAGATTATCGTCGAGCCGTCCGCAGCGGTGCCGCTCGCGAGCCTGCTGGAGAGAACGCTCGAGGTCCGCGGAATGCGGGTCGGGATCATTCTCTCGGGCGGCAACGTGGATCTCGATCGCCTGCCGTGGCAGGCGTGATGGACCAGATACAAAAGAACGCGGCGCCGATCGTGGACGTGCGCGGCGTCACGCTGCAGTACAAGGGGCGCGACCACCTGATCACGGCAACCTACCGGGTCGATTTCCGGGTGTACGCGGCCGATCGCTTCGTGCTGCTCGGGCCGTCGGGCTGCGGCAAGTCGACCCTGCTCAAGGCAGTGGGTGGCTACATGAACCCGGTGGAGGGCGAGATCCGGCTGAAGGACCGGGTGGTCAAGCGTCCAGGGCCGGACCGCATGATGGTGTTCCAGGAGTTCGATCAGCTGCTGCCGTGGAAGACGGTCAAGGAGAACGTCATGTTCGCGCTCACCGCGAGCGGGCGGCTCGGGGCCAAAGCCGCGGAGGCGAAGGCGCTCGAGTACATCGACAAGGTCAACCTCACGCGGTTCGCCGACAGTTTCCCGCACACGCTCTCGGGCGGCATGAAGCAGCGCGTGGCGATCGCCCGCGGCATGGCGATGGAACCGGACGTGCTGCTGATGGACGAGCCCTTCGCCTCGCTCGATGCGCTCACGCGACGCAAGATGCAGGACGAGCTGCTGCAACTCTGGGACGACACCCATTTCACGGTGCTGTTCGTCACCCACTCGATCCCCGAGGCCGTCAAGATCGGCAGCCGCATCCTACTGCTGTCGCCGCACCCGGGGCAGGTGAAGGCGGAATTGAACAGCCTGCCGCGCGGGATCGCCGACCCCGACCGCGCGCTGGAGCTGGAACGGCGTATCCACGACATGCTGTTCGTTGACGCCGTAGAAGAAGAACAGGAGCACTCGCATGCCTGATCCGCCCAGGGCGCGGGAGGACATCTACCGGCAGCCGGCGGCCGCCGCGGAGCGGGGTGTCATCCACAAGCCGCTCTCGGCCTGGGAGCGGATCTACGATATCGGCGCGGTGCGCAAGGTCGCGATCGTGCTGCTGCTCGCCGTCAGCTGGGAAGTCTATGCGCGGTGGCTGAACAATCCGCTGCTCTTCCCCACGTTCGGCGCGACGATAGAGGCCTTCGTCGACGGTTTCGTCCACGGCACGCTCTTCGCCAAGGTGGGCACGTCGCTGAAGATTCTCCTTATCGGTTACGCTGCGGGCATCGCGCTCGCCGCGGTGCTCACGGCGATCGCCATCACTTCACGGGTCGGTACCGACCTGCTCGAGACGCTGACGGCGATGTTCAACCCGCTGCCGGCAATCGCGCTGCTGCCTCTGGCACTGATCTGGTTCGGTCTCGGCGCCGGCAGCATCGTCTTCGTGCTCATCCACTCGGTGCTGTGGGCCGTTGCGCTCAACACGCACTCGGGCTTTCTCGCCGTGTCCAACACGCTGCGCATGGTCGGCCGCAACTACGGCCTGCGTGGTCTCGCGTACGTCGGCCGAATCCTCATCCCAGCCGCGTTTCCGAGCATCCTGACGGGCTTCAAGATCGGCTGGGCTTTCGCGTGGCGGACGCTGATCGCCGCGGAGCTGGTCTTCGGCGTCTCGTCCGGTTCCGGCGGGCTGGGGTGGTTCATCTACGAGAACAAGAACCAGCTCGAGATTCCGAGCGTGTTCGCCGGGCTCCTGACGGTGATCGTGATCGGCCTTCTGGTCGAGAACGTGATCTTCCGCACGGTCGAGCTTAGGACCGTGCGCCGCTGGGGGATGCAGAGCTAGTAACCTGTGGGACAGCCCCGCGTGGATTACGCTGCGGGCAAAATGCGGATGAATGCGAGACGCACGACGACGGCAATAGTCGAACCCATTACCAGGGAGGGCGGCGAAGCAGACGCCGCATTTTGCCGCAGCCCGAAGGGACGACCGCGTTTCCGGCGGTCCACTTTGTGGCTCCGGCCGCCGCTTCGCGGCTTAACGTTCGCTACGCTCACGTTAGCCTCCGCCGAAACTCCGTTTTCGCAGCTTCGCTCGTGGACACTGACGTACACGTCGCTCGCTGCCTCATTGGTCAATGAGGTATCCCCTCCCGAAACGCGGCCGTCGCAACCGCGTGGGACTGTCTCACAGGTTCCCCGATGCGGGTGGTGATCGCCGAGTTCATGGACGAGGCATCGGTCGCGCATCTCGCGGATCGCCACGAGACCGACTACGACCCGGCGTTGCACGAGAGGCGCGACGCGCTCGTCGCGGCGGTGGCGGAGGCCGACGCGCTGATCGTGCGCAACCGCACGCGGGTCGACGCGGAGCTTATCGCCGCCGCGCGCAAGCTGCGCGTTGTCGGGCGGCTTGGCGTCGGGCTCGACAATATCGATCTCGACACCTGCGCATCGCGCGCGATCGAGGTCATTTCGGCGACTGGAGCGAACGCGCTCGCGGTCGCGGAATACGTCATCGCGGCGGCGTTCCTGCTCTTGCGCGGCACTTACTTCAGCACGACCGCGACCGCCGCCGGGGAATGGCCGCGCGCCGCGCTGTCGTCAGGGCGGGAGCTACATGGACGAACGCTGGGCGTGGTCGGCTTCGGGAGCATAGGCCGGACCACTGCCCGGCTCGGGCGCGCGGTCGGGATGACGGCGATCGGATTCGATGCCCACGTTCCGGCGTCGGTGACCGTGTGGCAGGACGAGAGCACTGCGCCGCGCGGATTCGACGATCTCCTGCGCGACGCGGACGTCGTGTCCCTGCATGTCCCGCTGAATGCAGCGACGCGCGGGCTCGTGAGCGCGGAGCAGATCGCGCTCATGAAACGCGACGCGGTGCTCGTCAATACGGCACGCGGCGGCGTGGTCGACGAGGCGGCGCTGGCGGCGGCGCTCAAGTCCGGAAGGCTCGGCGGCGCTGCGCTCGACGTGTTCGAGCGAGAGCCGCTCGCGTCCGGCTCGCCGCTCGCGGGCTGCCCCAATCTCATTCTCACGCCGCATATCGCCGGCGTCAGCCGCGAATCGAATGCGCGCGTCTCGCAGCTCATCGCGGAGAAGGTGGCCGCCGCGCTCGATGCCCTGCGGGCGGCGGCCTGAAGGCCCGAATCGTGCCGCGGGTGAGCCTCGACGCCTTGCAGGCGCTCACGCAGCGCGCGCTCCAGCGCGCGGGTGCGAACGAAAACATGGCGGACGTCACCGCTCGGGCGCTCGTATACGCCGAAGCGCATGGATTGGCCTCGCACGGCGTATCGCGGGTCGGCCAGTACGCGACCCACCTCGCCAACGGCCGCGCCGACGGCGGTGCGCGGCCCGCGCTGGTCGCGCAGCGCGGTGGCGCGGTGCTGATCGACGCGCGCTGCGGTCTCGCTTATCCGGCCTGCGCACTCGCGGTCGCCGAAGCGATGCGACGGGCGCGCGAATTCGGTGTCGCCTTGGCCGCCGTCGCCAACAGCCACCACTTCGGTGTTGCGGCCTACCATCTCGAACCGCTGGCCGCGGCCGGCCTGGTCGGCCTCGCGTTCGGCAACTCTCCCGCGGCGATGCCGCCGGCTGGAGGCAGGCGTCCGCTCTTCGGCACCAACCCGATCGCGGCGATCTTTCCGCGGATCAGTGATCCGCCGCTCCTGATCGATCTCTCGCTGTCCGAGGTTGCACGCGGCAAGCTGATGGTGGCTGCGCGCGAGCGCCGCGAGATCCCGCTGGGTTGGGCGCTCGACAAGGACGGCAACCCGACGACGGATCCGCGCGCCGGGCTCGAGGGCAGCATGCTGGCCATGGGGGGCGCCAAGGGGGCGATGCTCGCGCTGATGGTGGAGCTGCTGGTGACCGCGCTCACCGGCGCTGCGCTCGGCTTCGAGGCGACATCGTTTTTCGTCGACGAAGGCAATCGGCCGCGGCTCGGCCAGGCGTTCCTTGCGATCGATCCGTCTGCGCTCGCGGGACAGGCGGTCTACGCGGAGCGGATCGAGGCACTGATCGCCGCGATGAGCGCCGATCCGCAGGTGCGGCTCCCCGGCGACCGTCGTCGCGCGCTTGCGCTCGCCGCGCAGAAGAACGGCGTCGAGATCGGTCCGGCCCTGCACGGTCAGCTCATCGAGCTGGCCGGATGATCAGAGCGAGCCGCCAACCGCTCTGCGCAGCGCGACGCCGTTCAGCAGCGCGCCGCGCCCTTTCACCGCGGTTAAAAGCTCGTCGCGCAGCGGATCGAGCACGACGGCGTGGGTGATGTCCGCGCCGCGCGCCAGGGCGATCGAGATCGCGTAGTAGGGATAGCCGTGGCCGAAGTTCGCAGTCCCGTCGCATCGTGATGCCTGCGGAACACTTAGGAAGGCTTTCTAGCTCACCTTCACCCCGAGCATCATTCCGCCGTCTTCGTGCTCGAGGTTGTGACAGTGAAACATGTAGGTCTGGTTGCCCGCGAAAGGACAGGCGAAGTCGAGCGCGATCCTCACGCTCTCGCCAGGCCATACCAGCACCGTATCCCTGCGCCCGCCGTCGGTGGCAAGCCGTCCCCGCTCGTCGATCCCGAGCGCGGCGATTGCCTCGGGGCTCGTCTGTCTCTCCAGCACCTCGAAGGCGAAGCCGTGAAGGTGCATCGCATGGGGCATGCTGTTGAAGTAGTTGCGGATGAGCCAGACTTCGACCGTGTTGCGCTTGACTTCGATCGGAGTTTCCCCCATGGCGAACACGCGATCGTTGATGCGCCAGCGGCCTTTGGCGAAGCCCAGGCGCAGCGGCCGCTCGGTCGCCTGCGCGATGTCGATCGAGGGCAGCGACGAGAGCCGCGGGGGAATGCTCGCGTGGTAGCTCGTCTTTTCCCGTACCCGCAGCGCGAGCAGGACCCGCGGCGAACCTTCCGGAAACGCACCGCCGTGCGCCGCGTGCTCGGCGTGCGCATCCACCGCGCCATGGCCCATCGCGGCGTGATCGACCGGCGCGGTCGATGCCGCGTGGTCAGCCGGAGGTGCACCGGCGCCCGTCTCCATGTGCATCGGATCGAAGCTGCGCGTCTCCAGCATGAGCGTGTCGCCCAAGCCGAGATCGCTCAGGTCGAGCAGGATGTCGAGGCGCTGCGCGGAGGCGAGGAATGCGTCGGTACAGGTGCGCGGCGCCGGCAGCAAGCCGCCGTCGTTGCCGATCAGCGTGAACGCAAACGGCTTGCCGTCCGCGGTGCGCCAGCCCAGGCGGTAAGTGCGCGCGTTGGACGCGTTGAGCACGCGGAAGCGATAGACGCGCGTGCCGACGTCGAGCTGCGGGCAGGCCGTTCCGTTGACGAGCACGTGATCGCCGAGAAACCCGTGCATCCGGTCCGTGTCGGAAGGGGCGTATTCGCGCCCGGCGCGACGATCCTGGAGCACCAGCAGGATCTCGCTCCTGCCGGGGACGAGGTCGAGCGCCGCGCGCAGCCGCTCTTCGTCTTGATCGGAAATCTCGACCATCCCGAACATGCCGCGGTAGGCCTGGCCGGCGGTGAGGCCGTGCGGATGCGGGTGGTACCAGTACAGGCTGCCGCGGTTGCGAGGCGTGAAATCGTAGGCGTAATGCTCTCCCGGAGCGGCCAGCACCATGCCGCCCCCGTCGTTGCGGGTGTCGACGGCAAATCCGTGCCAATGGACGATCGTCGGCTCGCCGATGCCGTTCGCGAGGTCGATCCGTACGCGCTGACCGGCACGCAGCACCAGCGTGGGATTGATGTAATCGCGGCCGTCGACGCTGGCGAGGTAGGCCTGGCTGAGTCCTCGAGGAGCGCCGTCGGCCGGGAGCGGGGCGGCGCGCAGGGTGAGCGGGCGCTCGTCGATCGCGAGCCGTCCGAGGAAGCCGCGGTCTTGCGGGATGAAGAGGGAGGCCGGCGCATCGGCGCCGCACCACGGGCCGCTCGATGCTATCGCCGTCGCGGTCCGATCGGCGCGCGCGTCCGGGAGCGAGCTAAGGGCGATCGCGCCCAGGGTCCGGATGAAGTCGCGGCGCGAGAGAGGCATCGTTCGGCCCGGTTGCGTATAAGCAAGACGCCCAACGCCGATCAGCGCTTGTCGCCCAGCGCGAAAGCATACCGCACTCCGACCCACGCTCCGCGCGGTGCGCCAACGGCGCGGAACTGCTCGGGCGTGGGCGCGAGCCCCAGCGCAGGGCCGAAAGTGCGCTCCGGGCCGTTGAACACGTTGGCGCCGAGGATCGCGAAGTTTTCGTACCGGCGATCGAGCAGGTTGGCGATCGTGGCGAAGACCTCCCAATCGCGCGCGATGCGCCAGCGCGCGTCGACGTCGACCACCGCGTACCCCGGAACACGGCCGTTGCGGTCGCGGTTGTTCTCGTCGCCGTGCGCGTACTGGCTCGACGCTACGATTAGGCTCGCGCCGACCGACCAGCCTGACGGAAGATCGAGATCGGCGCGCAGCTTGAACGAATCGGGCGGGATGCCCGGGACGCGGTCGCCCGGACGCACGACGATGGCTCCGCTCGCATCCGTGCTCGAGTTGTTCGGGCTGGCCGCAAGGAACGTGGAGCGAAACGTCGCCTCGATATGGCTGTAGCGCAGATTGAGGGTGAGATCCGCGAGGCGCGTGGTTGCCGCGAGTTCGATCCCGTCGCGGCGCGTCTTCCCGACATTCTGGAAGAAGCCCGCGCTGACGGCACCTTGCCCTGTGGTGACGAACTGGATGTCGTCGTCGACATCGGTGCGATATGCGGCGGCGGACCACGTCATGTCGGCGCCGTAGCGTCCGCGGGCGCCGGTCTCGACCGTCCTGGAGATGACTTTGCGCAGCGGCGGATCGCTCAAGAAAACGTTCGGCAACTTGCACGGCGCGTTCGCGTCGGCGCACGTGAGCTCGATGGGCGACGGGGCGCGCATGCCTTCGCTGTACGACGCGTAGGTGGTGAGCGCGGGCGAGGGATTGAAGTTGATGCCGACGGCCGGATTGAAGCGCGAGAAGCTCTCCACGCTGTCGAGCCCCGGGTCTTCGCCGCTCCGATCGGCGACGTTTATCCGGGCGTGGTTGTACCGGCCGGCCAGCGTGAGAGTCCAGTCGTCGTCGAGCGAGAGCGTATCGACGAAGAACGTGCCCAGGTACCGGTTGCGCGTGCCGACGTCGGTCCCGGGGATGAAATCGCCGACGCCGATCGCTTCGCGGCCCGCGGCGAACTGCGCCGCCTGAGATGCTTGCATGAAACCCGTGTCCCCGAAGTCGCCGCTTGCCCCGGCGATGAACTGGTTCTTCTTTCCGGCGAGATTGCCCTGCAGGGTGAGCTGCAAGCCCAGTCCCCAACTCTTCTGGTCGATCGATGAGCGGTCGTTGGTGGCTTCGTTCTCCTGCGGTACGCCGGTCTCGGGGTCCGGGACACCGAAGTCGCCGTTGACGTTGCTGCTGACGTTGGTGTTGCGATAACGCCGGTAGTAGAGATTGCCGCCAAGAAGCGCCGTCTCGCTCAGGAACCGGCTTCCTCTTGCGGCGAGGAACGCGAGCCGGTTCTCGTTGATATCCGGAAACGTATAGGCCTGCCTGGGGGTGTCCAGCCACGACTGCGGCAGCGTCTGCGTTCCGTGCAGCGTGTTGTCGGCAAGGGTGACCGAAATGTCGAGATCCGAGATGTCGTCCTGGTAGCCGGCCTTTCCGAAGAGACGCTTGACGCGGCTCGGATTCCGATCCGCCCAGCCGTCGTCGCTCGCGAGGTCGCCGGCGAGGAAATAATCGATCCGGTCGCGGGCGCCGCCGTACTGGAAGCCCGCCGTCCTGCGGCCGAACGATCCGCCGGAGAGCTCGAGCGATCCGCCGGGATACTGGGCGCCGCTCTTGGTGTAGAGCGCCAGCGCGCCGCCCAGCGTGTTCAGCCCGAATACGGGGTTCGATCCCGGGATGAGCTGCACGCTGGAGATCGCGGCCGGCGGCAGCAGGTCCCAATTGACGACATCGCCGAACGCTTCGTTGATCCTGACGCCGTCCTGGAACGCGGAGATGCCTTGCGGCGTTCCTAGCAACGGCGATGCAGCGAAACCGCGGAAGGCGAGATCGCGCTGATACGGATTGCCTTGGCCCGAACCGGTGCCGACGCTGTTCGCGTTGCGGTCGAGGAACTCGGTGAGGTCGAGCGGACGCTGACGACCGATGTCGCGGCTGCCGAAGATCTGGACGTTCCCCGGCACGTCACGAGCGGGCGTACCCAGGCCCGGCAGCGGCGTCGTGCCGATCACCGTCACCGATGGCAGCTCGAAGACTTCCGCCGGGTTTTGGCCGAACGCCGCGCCCGCGGCGAACGCCCACGCCAGCGCCCATGGCGCCCTGTGCCGACCCAAGTCAGCGGATCGCGACGCCCCAGGGCAGCGCACCCACCGGGACGTCGGCGATCTTGGTGTTGGTCTCGGTATCGATCACCGCGATCGCATTCGAGCGCCCACAAGCCACGTAGAGCTTGCGTCCATCGGGCGTGATCGCCATGTTCCATGGCCGCTTGCCGACCGGGATCCTGGCGATGATCGTGTTGGTCGCCGGGTCGATCACCTGCACGGTTCCCTCGCCGCCGGAGGAGACGTAGACACGCTTGCCGTCGGGGCGCACCGTGACGCCGTTCGACCGGCTGCCGGCTTTGATTCGCGCGATCACCTCGCCGCACGCCACGTCGAACACGTTCACCGTATCGGCATTTTCCGCCGCGACATAGGCGCGGCTGCCGTCGGGAAGAAAGCCGATGCCGCGCGGCCGATCGCCCACCTTCACCGACTTGACGACTTCATTCTTCGCGAGATCGACGATGTCGACGCTGTCCGCCTCTTCGCTGCTGACGTACAGCCACTTGCCATCCGGGCTGAAGACGGCGTGCTCGGGATTCTTGCCTCTCATCCTGATCCGCTGCGCGATCGTGCCGGAAGCGGCGTCGATCAGCAGCACCTGGTTGTCTTCCTCGATGGCCGCGGAGAGCCACTTCCCGTCGGAGGAAAGGTAGATGGCTTCCGGCGAGTTGCCGAGCGGCGTCGTCGATGCGACTTCGCGCCGGGCGAGATCGATGGTCACGAGCGCATTAGCGGCCTGGTCGCTGACGTAGAGGCGCGTTCCATCGCGCGAGACGGCGATTCCGCGCGGCTTTTGTGCGAGGTTGAGCGTCGCGATGACGCGGTCGGTGGTCGTATCGATGATCGAGATAGACGCCGAGCCTTCGTTGGGGACGTAAGCGAGCGGCGTCGCGGCGGCTGCGCCCGCGGCGAAGGCAGACGCCACCAGCGGGAGACAATCCATCCAACGCGGCATGATTCCGATCCTCGTGCTGTTTGCTCTTCGCTGGGTTTGGACCGACGCGAGCGATCGGCTATCCTACACGAGTTTTTGCGCAGTCCTCGGCCGAGGCAAGGGGAAATGCGAGCGAGCGAGCGGTGCAAGCGGATCGGCGCAGGCGTGGTTCTGACGGCGGTCACGATCGCATGGACGGCGTCGACCGATGCGCAGCTTACGCAGCGCCTCGATCCGCTCGTTGTCACAGCCACCCGCATCGAAGAGGGCGCATTCGATCTGCCGGTCGCGATCGACAGCATCGACGCCCTGCTGATCCAGCGCAACCAGCTCGAGCTCAATCTATCCGAGACGCTGGTGCGGGTCCCCGGCGTCGTCGCGGCCAACCGCAACAACTACGCGCAGGACCTGCAGGTGTCGATCCGCGGCTTCGGCGCCCGCGCCAACTTCGGTGTGCGCAGCGTCCGACTCTTTCAGGACGACATCCCGGCGACCATGCCGGACGGCCAAGGTCAGACCGGAAGCTTCAGTCTGGTCTCCGCCCGGCGCATCGAGGTGTTGCGCGGCCCGTTCTCGGCGCTTTACGGTAACGCGTCGGGCGGCGTGATCTCGATCTTCACCGAAGACGGCACCGAGCCGCCGCAGGCGCAAGCGCAGATCGTGGGCGGCAGCTACGGCACGTACAACGCCATCCTCAAGGCCGACGGGATCTACCGCGGCGTCGGATACGTCGTCGCCGGCAATCATTTTGCGACCGACGGCTACCGGGATCACAGCGAGGCCACGCGCGAGCTCGCCAACGCCAAGCTCAAGTTCGATCTCGACCCCGACACGCGCGTCACGGTGATCGGCAATTCGCTCTACCAGCCGGACGCGCAGGATCCCCTGGGGCTCACGCGCGCGGAGTGGGAAGCCGATCCGCGCCAGGCGGACCCGGCGGCGGCGCTGTTCAACACGCGCAAGACGGTGAACCAGCAGCAGGGCGGGATCGCCATCGATCGCCGGCTCGCCGCGGACGCGCAGCTGCGGGTGATCGGGTACGGTGGCCGGAGGCTCGTGCGCCAGTACCTCGCGCTGTCCGGCATCGGTGCCACATCGTCGGGCGGGGTGACCGATCTCGATGGCGACTTCGCCGGAATCGACGCCCGGGCAAGCGCCCGGTTCATGGCCGGCGGCGGTCCGCTCACGTTGACCCTGGGCACGGCGTACGACCGCCAGCACCAGCGGCGTAAGGGTTTCGTCAACAACAACGGAGATCTCGGTGACCTGCGGCGCGACGAGGACGACTTCGTCAACTCCACCGATGGCTATGCGCAGGCGGAATGGTCGCCGGACGGCCCCGTGTCCTTCCTCGCCGGGGCGCGCTACAGCGACGTGCGCTTCAATTCGGTCGATCACTACATCAATGCGTCCAACCCCGATGACAGCGGGCGGGTTAACTTCAATCACCTCTCGCCCGCGCTGGGCGCGGTCTGGCACGCCGCGCGGGATGTCAACGTGTACGTCAACTGGGGCGAGGGCTTCGAGACGCCGAGCTTCATCGAGCTCGCGTACCGGAACGTCGGCACGGGGCTCAATTTCGATCTGCGTCCCGCCATCAGCCGCTCCGCGGAAGCCGGCATCAAGGCGTATCTGTTCGGCCGCCAGCGGCTCAACCTGGCGGTGTTCACGACCCGCACCTCGGACGAGATCGTCATCGATACCGCCACCGGCGGCCGGACCACCTACAAGAACGCGAGCAAGACGCGCCGCCGCGGCGTCGAAGCGGAGTGGGATGCGCCGTTGCTCCAAGGCTTCAACGCCTATGCTTCCTATACCTACCTTTCGGCCGAATTCGCCTCCGATGCGACGACCGGCCTCCCGCCGCAGCCCATACCCGCAGGCTCGCGGCTGCCCGGCGTGCCGCAGGCTACCGCATTCGCCGAGCTCGCCTGGGCGAAGCCGGAGTGGTACGGGATCTCCGCGGCGGTCGAGGGACAGTATGCGGGCAAGGTCTACGTCAACGACCGCAACACCGACGCGGCACCCAGCTATGCCATCGCCAACCTGCGCCTGGGATTCGAGCAGACCGCCGGTGCCTGGACGTTCCGTGAGTTCGTGCGCGTCAACAACCTCTTCGACCGCGACTACTCGGGCTCGGTGATCGTCGGCGACACCAACAACCGGTTTTTCGAGCCGTCGCCGGGACGCAACGTTCTCGGCGGGCTGACCGCTAATGCCAAGTTCTGACGCGGTCGGTCGCTACCCGAGGACCGTGGTGGTCCTGCACTGGACGATCGCCGTCGCGGTCGTCGGACTCGTGATCCTCGGATGGTGGATGCAGGCGATTCCGAAGGAGCCGCCCGGGCCTCGAGCCGACGCATACAACCTCCACAAATCCATCGGCCTCGCCGCGCTGCTCATCATGCTCGCCCGACTGCTCTGGCGCATGAGCCACCGCACCCCGGAGCTCCCTCCGCTGCCGCTTTGGCAGGCGCGGGCAGCGCTCGCCGTCCACTATCTCTTGTACGCGGCCATGTTCGTCGACGCACTGAGCGGATACCTCGGATCGGCCACGAGCGGCTATCCGGTGAGATTCTTCGGCTGGGCGTTGCCCGCCTGGGCCGGCGCGCAGCCGACGATCAAGGAGCTGTGCAGCGCGGTGCACCTGGCAACGAGCTGGGTGCTGATGGGGGCCATCGGCGTTCACATCGCGGCGACCTTGTATCACGAGTGCGTGCTTCGCGACCGATTGCTGTGGCGGATGTGGCCGTGGGGCGCTGGCGCCCGGGACAGGACCGTCGACGCGCGCAGCCCGGGGTGAGCGGAGCGGACCCGGGGGAAATAGCTCGATCGCAACGTCCGCTCCCGGGCATCGCGCTCCGCGCTCAGCCCGGGCTACGTCTTCGACGTCGTTTCGAGCAGCTTGACCGTTTCCGGGAAGTTGCCTTCGCGCGCGATGTCCAGCGCGGTCTTGCCGCGGTCGTCACGAAGATCGGCCCGCGCGCCGGCGCTCAGGAGCGCGCGCACCGTTTCGGTGTGACCGTAACCGGCGGCCCACATGAGCGCGGTGAGCGCATGCTCGTAGATCGCGTTGGGATCAATCCCCGTTTCCAGCAGCAAGCGCACGATTTCGGTGCTGCCTTGCCCGGCGGCGTAGGTCATCGCGTTCTTCTTGAGGCGGTCGACCGATTCAACGACGGCTCCTTTGGCCAGCAGCGCACGCGCGATCTCGGTATAGCCGCCGTACGCCGCGGCCATCAGCGGGGTGACGCCGTTGACCGCGGCCAGGTTCACGTCCGCGCCGGCTTCCAGCATCTGTTGCGCGAGCTCGATGCGCCCGGACTTGAGCGCCATCACGAGCGCCGTTTCGCCGATCCGGTTTCGGGCGTTCGGCGTCGCCCCGTCCGCCAGGGCGCGCGCCACGCCCGCTGAATCTCCGCTGCGCGCCGCCGCAAGCAGCTGGACGTTCGGGCTCGGCTCCTGGGCGTGGGCGACGAGCGGTGCCGTACCGAGGAACGCGGCGATCAAGCAGCAGAGCAGATGACGTGGGCGGAGCATCGTTCGGGTCTCCCAGGTTCGTGCGCGGCGCGGGCTCGGCGATTCTGGCCTCATCCTCGGGGCGGCGCTGGCCGGCGCGTTTGCATTGGCCAATATTTTCGACTATAAGTGCTCCTCGCGGGAAAAGCCATTTGCGCGTGGGGGAAATCGCGCGACCCCGCGACAATAAGAACACATTCGCCATCGGAGGAGGAGTCTATGTCATCTCGTTTCGTCAGCCTGGCGGCTGCGGCTTGCGCATCCGCTTTAGCACTCGGACCCGGATTCGCCGCCTCTCAGGAGATGGCCGCCGGCGCGACGACTGTGGCGCGGCCGATGTCGCCGAACCTCGCGCCGATCAGCCAGGCGATGCTCGACGGCGCCGCCAAGGACAGCAAGAACTGGTTGCATTCCAACGGCAACTACGACAACAGCCGCTACTATCCGGGCAAGCAGATCAACAGCGGAAACGTCACCGCGCTCGCGCCGGCGTTCGTTTTTCAGACCGCGGTCCTCGAGTCGATGGAGACGGCGCCGATCGTCGACAACGGCGTGATGTTCCTGACGACGTCGTTCAATCACGTCTACGCCATCGACGCCGCGACCGGCGAGGAGTTCTGGCACTACAAGCACAAGCTCGGCCCGATCGTCACGGTGTGCTGCGGCAACAACAACCGCGGCGTAGCGATCTCCGAGGGCAAGCTCTACATGGGCACGATCGACGCCAAGCTGGTGGCGCTCGACGCCAAGACCGGCAAGGTCCTTTGGGAAGTGCAGATCGCCGATCCGGACAAGGGCTACTCGGAAACGATGGCGCCCGTGGTCGTCGACGGGAAGGTGATCATCGGCACCAACGGCGGCGAGTACGGCATTCGCGGCTTCGTGAAGGCGTTCGATGCCAACGACGGCAAGCTGCTCTGGACGTTCTACACCATTCCCGAAAAGGGACAGGAAGGCGTGTGGGCCACGAAGGACACGACAGGGCGCGATCTGCACCGCAATATCGAGGGCGAAAAGGCGGCCTTGGCGAAGGACAGCTCGTTCTTCGACAAGCTCGGCGGCGGTGTCTGGATGACGCCGGCAATCGACAAGAAGACGCGCACGATCTTCTTCGTGGTGGGCAACCCGTCGCCGGACCTCTACGGCGCGATCCGCCCGGGGGATAACCTGTATACCGACTCGATGGTCGCGATCGACCTCGACAAGGGTACGTACAAGTGGCACCACCAGTTCGTGCCGCACGACGTGTGGGACCTCGACGCGGTGAGCCCCACAATCCTGACGACGGCCAAGGATGCGAGCGGCAAGAACGTCGACGTGGTCATCCATGGCGGCAAGACGGGTCACGTCTACGTCCTCGAGCGCAACACCGGCAAGCTGATCCGCTTCTCCGAGGCGATGATCCCGCAGGAGAACATGTGGGTGCTGCCGACGAAAGCGGGCGCGCGCATGCTGCCGGGCGCGAACGGCGGAGTCGAGTGGTCGCCCATGGCGATCAACCCCGGGCTGCGTTACGCCTACGCCGCGAACCTGCATCAGCCGATGACCTATCACGTCGAGGAAGTGCCTTATCCCGGCGGCAAGCTCTGGCTGGGCGGAGCGTTCAAGGTCATCCCCACCGAGGAGCAGTGGGGCCAGCTCGTCGCGGTGAACCTCGACACCGGCAAGATCGCATGGAAGCACAAGACGCCGCAGCCGCTGATCGGCGGCGTCCTCGCCACGGCCGGCAACCTCGTCTTCAACGGTGAAGCCAACGGCTGGTTCAAAGCGTACGATGCCAAGACCGGCGATGAACTGTGGAAGTACAACTGCGGCGCCGGTGTCAACGCGCCGGCGGTGTCCTACATGGTTGGTGGCACGCAATACGTTGCGGTTGCCGCCGGCGGAAACAACCAGATCGATGCCAAGCGCGGCAACAGCGTGTTCGTATTCAGGCTGATCGGCGGCAAGGGCTTCAAGCCCGATACCAAGTAACCGATTCGAAGGACATGCGCGGCTCGCTCGGGCAATACCGGGCGGCCGCGTTTGATTTTGCTTCGAGGCATGGTCCGCATCGCGCTCTCCACGCTTGCCGCATTCGCCGCGGCGGCTCCAGTGCTGGCGCAGCCCGACGCCGCACAGATGGCCGCAGCGCGCGACAAGGCGCAGGTGTGCGCGGCGTGCCACGGGCCCGAAGGCAATTCCCGGGACCCGCAGTACCCCATCCTGGCCGGACAGACCTGGCGCTACATCTACATCGAGCTCAAGGATTTCAAGGAGGGCCGCCGCAGCGATCCCCAGATGTCGCCGATGGCGGCGAACCTGTCGCAGGAAGACATGGTCGCCCTGGCAAATTATTTCGCGGCGCAAAAGAAGCAGCCCATCAGGTTCCCGGTGGACGGCGCCAGGGTCGAGGCGGGACGCAAGATCTCCGACGCGGCGCTCTGTCCGATGTGCCACCTCGGCGGATTCGTCGGTCAGAACGAGATTCCGCGCGAGGCGGGCCAATGGCCGCAATACATCAAGAAGCAGCTCCTCGACTTCAGGGCGAAGCGCCGCACCAACGACGCCGGCAACATGACGAGCTATACGGCCAACCTGTCCGACGAGGACATCGAGAACCTCGCCCAGTACATCGGCAACCTTTGACCGGGACGGCCGACCGGTGCCTCCGTCGCGGGAATGGACCGCGGGTGCCTGGAATCCGCGCCGGCAGCGTCCCCGCGGGCCGGCGGCGGTCGTCACGTTGCCGTCGCGTTCGGCGCGGAGTATTCTAGGTTTGCCGTCGCGCACGCTCTAAACACGATTCCTTCCCCAAGCGCCGGTATCCATCCGCAGGAGGCCGCTCGTGTCCGTCTCGCTTTCACTCTCTGTCAACGGCAAGCCTGTGCGCGCGGAGGTCGATCCGCGCACGCTGCTGGTCGATTTCATCCGCAACAACCTCGCGCTGACCGGCACCCACGTCGGGTGCGACACCGGGCAGTGCGGCGCCTGCACCGTGCTCGTCGATGACAACGCGGTCAAGGCGTGCACCATTCTCGCCGTGCAGGCGGAAGGCGCGAAGGTCACGACCATCGAGGGCCTCGCCAGTGACGGCGCGCTCCATCCCATGCAGGCGGCGTTCAAGGAGTGCCACGGCCTGCAGTGCGGCTTCTGCACGCCCGGAATGCTGATGAGCGCGATCGATCTCGTGAAGCGTCATCCCAACGCCGACGAGAAGACCATCCGCGCCGAGCTCGAGGGCAACCTCTGCCGCTGCACCGGCTATCAGAACATCGTCAAGGCGGTCGCCCAGGGCGCCGCGGCCATGCGGAGGTGATCATGGGCGCGAACGACATGAATTTCATCGGCCAATCGATCCGCCGCAAGGAGGACGTCCGTTTCCTCATCGGCGCCGGCCAGTTCACCGACGACGTCAATCCACCGCATCACACCCACGCCTATTTCCTCCGCTCGCCGCACGCGCACGCGAAGATCAGCGGGATCGACACGAGCAAGGCGAAGAGCGCGCCGGGCGTGGTCGCGATCTTCACCGGGGCCGATCTGACCGGAGTCAACGGGCTGCCGTGCGGATGGCTCATCACGGGCACCGACGGGCAGCCGATGAAGGAGCCGCCGCATCCCGTGCTCGCGCAAGGCAAGGTGCGCTACGTCGGCGACGGGGTGGCGCTGGTGATCGCGGAAACGCCCGAGCAAGCCAAGGATGCCGCGGAGCTCATCGACGTCGGATACGAAGTATTGCCGGCCGTCGTCAACCCAGTCGATGCGCTCAAGTCCGGCGCGCCGCAGATCCACGACGGTGCACCCGGAAACAAGTGCTACACCTGGGCGCTGGGCGACAAGGCGGGCGTCGACGCGGCGTTCGCCAAGGCAGCGCACGTCACCAAGCTCGACATCGTCAACAATCGGCTGATCCCCAACGCGATCGAGCCGCGCGCCGCGGTGGCGAGCTACAGCCGCGGCGACGACAGTTACACCCTTTACGTCACGAGCCAGAATCCGCACGTCGAACGGCTGCTGATGACGGCGTTCGTGCTCGGCCTTCCCGAGACCAAGGTTCGCGTCATCGCGCCCGACGTCGGCGGCGGGTTCGGCTCGAAGATCTACCTCTATCCCGAAGAGACGGCGATGGTGTGGGCGTCGAAGGGTGTCAACCGGCCGATCAAGTGGACTGCCGAGCGCAGCGAATCGTTCCTGTCCGACGCGCATGGACGCGATCACGTCACGCGCGCCGAGCTGGCGCTCGACAAGGACGGCAAGTTCCTCGCCATGCGCGTGCATACGACCGCGGCGATGGGGGCATACCTCTCGACCTTCGCCTCGTGCATTCCGACGATCCTTTACGCGACGCTTCTCGCGGGCCAGTACACGACGCCGGTCATCTACTGCGAAGTCACGGCGGCGTTCACCAACACGGCACCGGTGGACGCCTATCGCGGTGCGGGACGCCCCGAAGCGACGTTCGTGGTCGAGCGCCTCGTGCACGCGGCCGCCGCAGAAATGGGCATTGGACAGGACGAGATCCGGCGTCGCAATTTCATCCGCAGTTTTCCCTACCAGACGCCGGTCGCGCTGACCTACGACACGGGTGGTTACGACGCGTGTCTCGACGAGGCGATGAAGATTGCCGACGTCAAGGGCTTCTCGGCGCGCAAGGCCGAAGCGGCCAAGCGCGGCAAGCTGCGGGGCATCGGTTACGCGTCGTACATCGAAGCCTGCGGCATCGCCCCATCCAATATCGCCGGCGCGCTGGGTGCGCGCGCGGGCCTGTACGAGGCGGGCCAAGTGCGCGTCAATCCGACCGGCGGCGTGACGGTGTTCACCGGCTCGCACAGCCACGGCCAGGGACACGAGACGACTTTCGCGCAGGTCGTGGCGAGCCGGCTCGGGATCCCGATCGAAAACGTCGAGGTCGTGCACGGCGACACCGGGCGCATTCCCTTCGGGATGGGGACCTACGGCTCGCGCTCGCTCGCGGTCGGGGGCACGGCGATCGTGAAGGCGCTCGACAAGGTCGTCGCCAAGGGTCGCAAGATCGCCGCCCACCTGCTCGAGGCCGCAGAGGCCGACGTCGAATTCAAGGACGGCAAATTCACCGTTGCCGGCACGGATCGCAGCAAGGCGTTCGGTGAAGTCGCGCTCGCGGCGTACGTGCCGCACAACTATCCGCTGGACAAGCTCGAGCCCGGTCTCGACGAGACGGCGTTCTACGATCCCACCAACTTCACCTTCCCGGCCGGCACGCACATCTGCGAAGTCGAGATCGACCCGGATACCGGCGCGGTGCAGATCGTCAACTTCGCGGCCTGCGACGACTTCGGCAACATCATCAATCCGATGATCGTCGAGGGACAGGTGCATGGCGGACTGGCGCAAGGCATCGGCCAGGCCCTGCTCGAGGCGTGCGTCTACGACAAGGACAGCGGGCAGCTTCTCACCGGCAGCTACATGGACTACGCCATGCCCCGCGCGGACGATTTGCCGTCGTTCAAGGTCGCGACCAAGGTCACGCCGTGCACGCACAATCCGCTCGGCGCGAAGGGCTGCGGCGAGGCGGGCGCGATCGGCGCACCGGCGGCGCTGATGAACGCCGTCCACGACGCCTTGTCGGCGGTGGGAGTGAAGAGCATCGACATGCCGGCGTCGCCGCATCGCGTGTGGAGCGCGATCCAGGCGGCAAGGCACTGAACCGAAGCGGAGATAACAGATCATGTACGCAATCGAATATCAACGCGCGAAATCGGTCGCTGATGCGGTTGCCGCGCTGGCGAAGACGGGCGGCAAGGCGCTCGCCGGCGGACAGAGCCTGGTCGGAGCGATGAAGCTGCGGCTCGCGAATCCGGGGACGCTCGTGGACCTCTCGGGCATCGCCGAGCTGAAGGGCATCAGGAAGGAGGGCGACGCGATCGTGATCGGCGCGCTCACCACCCACGCCGACGTGGCGGCGTCGTCGGTCGTCAAGCAGGCGATTCCGGCGCTGGCCGCGCTGGCCGAAGGAATCGGAGATCGCCAGGTGCGTAATCGCGGCACGATCGGCGGTTCGATCGCCAACAACGATCCCGCAGCTGACTATCCCGCAGCAGTGCTCGGCTTGAACGCGACCGTCCAGACCAACAAGCGCAAGATTGCCGCCGACGATTTCTTCAAGGGTCTGTACGAAACCGCACTCGGCGCGGACGAGATCATCACGTCGGTGAGCTTCCCGGCCCCGAAGAAGGCGGCGTACGTCAAGTTCCCGCAGCCCGCGTCGCGCTTCGCACTGGTCGGGGTGTTCGTCGCGCAGACCGGTAGTGGAATTCGCGTCGCGGTGACGGGGGCGGGCTCGCACGTCCATCGCGCCAAGCCGATCGAAGACGCGCTCGCGAAGAGCTTCACGGCCGATGCCGCGAAGGCCGTAAAAATTCCTGCGACGAATCTCAACAACGATTTGCACGGCTCGCCGGAATATCGCGCGCACCTCGTGTCGCTGCTGGCCGGGAGGGCGGTCGCGGCGATGGGGTAGCCCGGCTCGGCGCGTTAGCACGATGTCCGGGTCACCCCCGGCGTCCGCTACGCTCACCGCCGGGCTGCGTCAGCGGTATCCCACCGCCGGGTAGCCCACCCAATGGCGCAGCGTCGCCGGCGCCGTGACGCCCATTCCTTCGAGGTCGTCGACCCTGATGCGCTGATCGTCGAGCGACGTCGCGTAGCCGAGAATCGTGCCCGAGAGTGGCGGCGAGTTTCGCAGCTGCGCGAGACGCCAGGCCGCCAGCAAGCCAAAGGGGACCGAATAGCGTCCGCACCAGGGCCACTTGTATTCACGATGGTCGTGGTCGGCCAGCGTGTACCGGGTGAAGCGCTCGATCCGCTCGGGCGATAGCTCGCTGGCGAAGCAATCGGCCATGATGCGAGCTTCATGCCGCAGCGCCGCGGCGAAGCCCGTGGCGTCGGCACCGTAGTAGGCGAAGTTCCTGTCACCCCAGCCCTCGTCGCCGTAGTGCACGGCGTCGGTCGATGCCAGGAGCGCGATATCTCTTCCCCAATCGAGCCGGTCCTCATCGATGACCGCGGCCAGCGCCCTCGCGAGCGGCAATGCAAGCTCGTTCATACGCGCGAACGACATGCACGGCACAAGGATCGGCACGAAGGCGACCGCGCGGTTGTAGTGCTGCAGAAACGGGAGCTTCGCTTCGACCGAATGCTCGATGGCGTGCATCTCGTCGCTCACGACGAAACTGCCGGCCGGCAAGCGCCTCATGACCTTCTCGCGCAGTGGAGAGACGGGAACGTCGCCGTATGGTCCTCGCCAGTGCGTGAAGCTATCGAAGACCAGTACATCCTCGAGTCCGAGCTGGCGGGCCCGGTGCGCGACGCCGAAGATGATGACCGCGCTGGCCTTCACGTTGCGCAAGACCAGCGGATACATGAAGCCCGCGTACGCGTAATCGTCGTGCGGGGCGATCGCCATCCGCCAGCGGTCGGCGATCGACACGCCTTTCTCGTCGAGCGTGCGCTCGAGCCGCGCTCCGTCCCGCGCCGCGATGCGTTGCATCAGCGGTTCCATCTGCGAGGCGAGATGGGCGACTCCGACCGGATCAGCGAGACCGCGGCGCTTGACGTCATTCCCGCGAACGCGGGAATCGAGGGTCTTTTTCACCGAACGACACGGGGTCCCCGCTGGAGCCTGCTCCCGAATGATTGAATCGGGGGCGGAGACGACAAGCGGGGGGAATCATCCATCGTTGACTTGTGTCGAGACCTAGATCGCGTCGAGCGCGTCGCGCAGGTCTCGGCGGAGATCTTCGACGTCCTCGATCCCGACCGAGAGCCGCACCAGCGCGTCGTCGATCCCGAGCGTCGCCCGCTGCACCGGAGGGATCGAGCCGTGCGTCATCAGCGCCGGATGCTCGATGAGGCTCTCCACGCCGCCGAGACTCTCCGCCAGTGCGAAGAGGCGGCAATGCTCGAGGAAGCGCTTGGTGCCCGCGAGATCGGTCTTCAGCCGGATCGTCACCATGCCGCCGAACGCGCGCATCTGCGCCTTCGCGAGCGCGTGCTGCGGGTGCGACGCGAGGCCTGGATAGTACACCTGCGCAACTTCCGGCTGTGCAGCGAGCCACTGCGCGAGCTCGAGCGCGTTGGCGCAATGCCGCTCCATCCGCAGCGCCAGCGTCTTCAATCCGCGAAGCGCGAGGAAGCTGTCGAAGGGACCGATGACACCGCCGACGGCGTTCTGCAGATACGCAAGCCGCTCGGCGAGCGCTGCATGCTGCGGCTCGCCTCCGATCACCACGACGCCGCCGATGATGTCGGAATGGCCGTTGAGATACTTGGTCGCCGAATGGACGACGATGTCGAAGCCGGATTCCAACGGACGCTGAATCCACGGGCTCGCGAACGTGTTGTCGGCGACGGCGAGCACGTTGCGCTCGCGCGCTATTCGGGCCACCGCCGCGAGGTCGATGAGCTTCAGCAGCGGATTGCTCGGCGTCTCGATCCAGATCATCTTCGTCTCGGGCCGGATCGCCGCAGCGAGACGTGCCGGATCGGCCATGTCGACGAAGGAGACGCTCAAGCCCGCCGAGCGCTTGCGCACGTTCTCGAACAGCCGGTAGGTGCCGCCGTAGAGATCGTCGCTCGCAACCAGGTGCGCCCCGGCGTCGAGCGCGTCGAGCACGGTCGCCATGCCGGCGAGACCCGAAGCGAACGCGAGCCCGCGCGCGCCGCTCTCGAGGTTCGCCACGCACGCCTCGAACGCCGAGCGCGTCGGGTTGGCGGTGCGGGCGTAGTCGTAGCCCTTGTGCACGCCGGGGCTCGTCTGCACGTAGGTCGAGGTTGCGTAGATCGGCGTCATGATCGCGCCGGTAGAGGGATCGGGCGGTTGTCCCGCGTGAATGGCGCGTGTTGCGAAACCCTGCGTCGGCGTCGCAAGCTTGTGGGTCGAGTCGTTCACGGCAGGTTTCTCCGCAGATAGGTGAGCAGATCGTAACGCGTCACGAGCCCGAAGAACCGCCCTTCGTCAATGACAATCGCGACGCGGTCGCGGTTCAGGATGGAGAGCAGGTCCGCCAGGCTTGCCGAAGGAGCGAGCGTCTCGAGCTTCTGCGTCATCGCCGTCGAAACCCTGTCGCGAAAGCGCTCGGACTGCCTGTAGACATGCAGCAGAACATCCGATTCGTCGAGGATACCGACGACCTCCGCATCCGCGAGCACCGGAACCTGCGACACGTCGGCAACCCGCATGCGCTGGAACGCGGTGAGGAGCGTGTCCTGCGCCTCCACCGACACGACTGCGCCGTCGGCGTAGCGCCGCGACACGAGGTCGCGCAGATCGCCGTAGTGCGGAAGCTCGGCGAAGCCCTGGTCGATCATCCAGAAATCGTTGTACATCTTCGACAGATACTTGCTGCCGGTGTCCGGAACGAAGGTGACCACGCGCTTCGCCTCGTCCTGCTCCCGACAGTAGCGAAGCGCCGCCGCCACCAGCGTACCGGCTGACGAGCCGCCGAGAATGAGCTCGGAGCGCAGGAGCTCGCGCGCGGTGCCGAGACTCTCTGCGTCGGGGATCGAATACGCCTTCTTTACCCCGGAGAGATCGGCGATCGGCGGAATGAAGTCCTCGCCGATGCCTTCGACCACCCATGAGCCGGCTTCGCCGAGCTTGCCCGTTTCGACGTAGGGGGCGAGTACCGAGCCGGCGGGATCGGCGAGCACCATCTCGGTCTTCGGGCTCACCCGCGCGAAGAAGCGGGTGAGCCCGGTGAGCGTGCCACCCGATCCCACGCCGCACACGACCGCGTCGACGTCGTGATTCGTCTGCTCCCAGATCTCGGGACCGGTCGTGCGCTCGTGCGCGAGCGGGTTGGCCGGATTGCCGAACTGGTTGACGTAGAAGGCGCCGGGAATGTCGGCGGCGAGCCGCTGCGCCATGTCCTGATAATACGCGGGATGGCCCTTGGTCACGTCCGACCGGGTCATGCGGATTTCCGCGCCGAGCGCTTTGAGGTGCAGCACCTTTTCGGCGGACATCTTGTCGGGAATCACGAGCAGCACGCGATAACCCTTGGCGCGGGCGACGAGCGCCAGCCCCAGGCCCGTGTTGCCGGCGGTGGCTTCGACCACGGCGCCGCCCGGCTTCAGGCGCCCGTCGCGCTCCGCGGCGTCGATCATGGACAGCGCGATCCGGTCCTTGATCGAGCCGCCCGGATTCTGGCTTTCCAGCTTCACGAACAGACGGCAGCGGCCGGTTTCCATCCGTGTCAGCTCGATCAGCGGCGTGTTGCCGATGAGATTCAGGACGGCGGGGTCGTTTCGGACTGCGGCGAATGGGGCGGCCATGGATCTTCCCGAGGCCTTCTCTTCTTGGAATTATCCCCCTTGACGTATCGAACGATCGTTCGATAGACTCGGTATTCCTGTCTGATCGAAGTCCGCCCGGCGCGAGCCGGGTGGGCTTGGATCCGCCATGAAGCCGGCCGTCGCTCAATTGCTCCACAATCCCTTGCTCTGGCGTGGCGACGTCAAAGCGCGCGTCGAGCGGACGGTGGTCAGCGGCTTTGCCGAGCTCGACCGGGAATTGCCGGGCGGCGGCTGGCCGCAGGGTTCGTTGACCGAGCTCCTGGTGGAAGCCGAAGGCATCGGAGAGCAGCGCCTGCTTCTCCCGGCGCTGGAAAAGCTTTCGCGCGCGGGCCGATGGATCGCGCTGGTCGCTCCGCCGCATCTTCCCTATGCACCGGCCTTTGCGCGCGCTGGCATCGACCCCGCGCGGCTGGTCGTCATCGACGCCGAAGAGAGCAACCGCTGGTGGGCGGCGGAACAGGTGCTGCGCTCCGACAGCGCCGGCGCGCTTCTGTTCTGGCCGCAGTCGATCAACGATGCGCGCCTGCGGCGCCTGGCCGTGGCGACGCAGGACACGGCGTCGATCGCGTTCCTGTTCGCGGGCAGCGAGCGCGCCGCGCTGCCGTCGCCTGCGCCCTTGCGCATCCGCTTGTCGCCCGCCGGAAGAGAGCTTCAGCTGGACGTGTTCAAGCGCCGTGGGGGGGTCTGCGGCAAACCGTTGCGCATCGACGTCGCGGCGGCGATGCGAGCGACGGGCCACGACGATGCATCGCTGGCGCGGATTGAGCATCGCGGGGCATCCACCGTTCGCCGATCCGGGCCGCGCGGTCTTTCTCCGAGCTTTCATCGCCAATACCCGGTCGGAATGCCCTCTGGCAGGATCTGGAATCGAGCGCTGGTGCGCGCCGATGAAGGACGGCGCGTGCCGGGTCCGGATCCGCGCGACAAATCGTCGCGTCACATCGGCCAGCACGAGTCGAATTCGGCTGAAAACCGAGATTCATTCGTCGTCCCCGCGAAAGCGGGGACCCAGTGACTTGGTCTTAACGACACTGGATTCCCGCTTTCGCGGGAATGACGCCCCGATGCTCTGGATCTGCCTCCACTTTCCCGATCTGCCGCTCGCCGTCTTCGCGCGCGCCGATGCCTGCGGATCGCCGGCCGTCACGGCCAGCGCGAGCCATCGTCCCGACGTGATCGTCGCCAACGCCGCGGCAAAGCAGCGCGGCGTCGTCGCGGGGCTGTCGATCGCCGCGGCGCTCTCGCTCGATCCGGATCTCGCCATCCATCTGCGCGACGAGCGCGGCGAAGCTGCGGCGCTGGGGAGCATCGCGCTGTGGGCGGGACAATGGACGCCGACGGTGGCGATCGAGCCGCCGGGTTGCGTGCTGCTGGAAGTCTCCGGCGCGCTACGTTACTTCGAAGGCCTCGGACGGCTCACTCGACGGATTCGCGCGGGGCTTGCGGAGATCGGTTTTCCGGGTGCGGTCGCCGTAGCGCCGACCGCCGGTGCGGCGAGCCTGCTCGCGCGCGCCGGCCGCGAAAGCGCGATCGAGGTGTCGAACATCGAACGCGCGCTTAGCCCCCTGCCCGTCGATCTGCTCGCGCATGCGCCGGATGCGATCGCGACGCTTGCCGCGATCGGCGTGGAATCGATCGGCGAGCTCATGGCCTTGCCGCGCGATGGCGTGGCCCGCCGCTTCGGTCAGGCACTCATGGATGAAATCGATCGTGCGCTGGGACGATTGCCCGACGCGCGCGTTGCGTTCATCGCTCCGGAACGCTACGAAGGACAGCTCGAGTTGCCGGTGCCGGTCGAGGAGGCCGAAGCACTTCTATTCGGCGCGCGACGCCTCGTCGTCGAGCTCTGCGGATTCCTGCAGGGGCGCGGCGCCGGCGTCACCCGCATACGCTGCGATCTCGTCCACGACGACGAGGCGCCGACGTCGATCGGCGTGGGCTTGCGATCGACGCGACAGGTCGAGCACATCATGACCGTGCTGCGCGAACGGCTCACGCGCAAAGTATTGCCGGATCGCGTCGAGGCAATCCGGCTCGTTGCGGAGGAAATCGCGCCGCTCAACGGAAAAGACGGCGACTTCTTCGCCACGGACAAGAACGCGGAAGCGGGAACGCAGCTCATCGAGCGTCTGCGCGCCCGGCTGGGGGAGGATGCCGTGCGCACGCTGACGCTCCATGCCGATCACCGGCCCGAATGCGCTTGGCGCTGGGAGCCGGCGGTGAACATCGAGGCGATCACTGCGGCGAAGAAACCCGCCGGAGTTTCGTCGGAATTGCCGGTGCGGCCCCTGTGGCTTCTTCCCGAACCGTACGCACTCGTCTCGGGACCCGCGGGTGCATCGCTGCAGCTCGAATCGGGCCCCGAGCGCATCGAGAGCGGATGGTGGGACGGCCGTGACGCCGGCCGCGATTATTTCGTCGGTCGCAGCAAACGTGGGGAAGCGCTATGGCTCTATCGCGATCGAGAAGGAGCATGGTTCGTTCATGGCGTGTTTTCGTAGGGCCGGCTCGTCTGCGCCCCGTGCTCGGTAACGAATGAATCGCGCCTGTACAGGGCATTCCACCCATGTCCTACGCCGAGCTGCACTGCCTTACCAATTTCAGCTTCCTGCGAGGCGCGTCGCACCCCGAGGAGCTGGTGGCGCGTGCGCACGAGCTCGGCTACGCGGCGCTGGCGATCACCGATGAATGCTCGCTCGCCGGCGTGGTTCGTGCCCACGTCGAGGCGAAGAAGTGGACTCTGCCGCTCGTCATCGGAGCCGAATTCCGTCTCGATGACGGTTTGCGCTTCGCGCTGCTGGCCACCGACAGGGCGAGCTACGGCAATCTCTCGGCGCTCATCACCCGAGGCCGTCGCAACGCCGTCAAAGGCAGCTACCGACTGACCCGCAGCGATCTCGCGGACGGCGTCGCGGGATGCCTCGCGCTGTGGCTGCCCGATAGCGCATTCGACGTCGAGGCGCTGCGCTGGCTTAGCCGCCGTTTCCCGCATGCATTATGGATCGCCGTCGAGCGCCTGCTCGCCGCCGACGACGCGCAGCGCTGCGAGAAGCTCGCCATGATCGGCGCAACCACGGGCCTGCCTCTGGTAGCCGCGGGCGACGTGCACATGCACAGCCGCGAGCGGCGTGCGCTGCAGGACACGCTCACCGCGATCCGGCTCAAGGGGTCCGTCAGCGAGATGGGTCATGCGCTTTTTCCCAACGGGGAGCGTTATTTAAGGCCGCTCGCCACGCTCGAGCGCCTGTATCCGCCGGAATGGCGCGCCGAGACGCTCATCATCGCCGCGCGCTGCGCGTTTTCGCTCGACGAGCTCCGCTACGAGTATCCCGAGGAGATCGTGCCCCAGGGCGAGACGCCGACCTCGTACCTGCGGCGGCTCACCGAAGGAGGTTTCGCCAGGCGTTTCCCTCCGGAACGCGTCACCGAAGCGCAGCGCGCCAAGGTGCGCAACCTCATCGAGCACGAGCTCGAGATCATCAGGGAGGCACGGTACGAGGCGTTCTTTCTCACCGTTTACGATATTGTCGAGTTCGCGCGTTCCAAGGGCATCCTCTGCCAGGGACGCGGCTCGGCGGCGAATTCCGCGGTGTGCTACTGCCTCGGCATCACCGCGGTCGACCCCGCGCGCACGGAGATGCTCTTCGAGCGCTTCATCTCCCGCGAGCGCAACGAGCCTCCCGACATCGACGTCGACTTCGAGCACCAGCGGCGCGAAGAGGTGATCCAGTATCTTTACGCCAAGTATGGCCGCGATCGCGCCGCGCTGACGGCGACAGTGATCTGCTATCGCCCGCGTTCGGCGCTGCGCGATGTCGGCAAGGCGCTCGGACTCGACCTCGGCGAAGTCGATCGGCTGGCCAAATCGATGGCGTGGTGGGATGGCCGGCGAGCGCTGCCCAGGCGCTTGGCGGAAGCCGGCTTCGATCCGCAAAGCCCCGTGATGCAGCGGCTGTTCGATCTGGTGACGACGCTGCTCGGTTTTCCTCGGCACCTGTCGCAGCACACCGGAGGCTTCGTGATCTCGCGAGGACCCCTGTCGCACCTCGTGCCGACGGAGAACGCGGCGATGCCCGAGCGCACGGTGATCGAATGGGACAAGGACGATCTCGACACGCTGGGGCTCTTGAAGGTCGACGTGCTGGCGCTGGGCATGCTCTCCGCGATCCGCCGCGCGCTCGATCTCGTCGCAGCCCGGCATGGCCGGCCCTTTGCGCTCACCGACGTTCCGCCCGAGGATCCGGACGTGTACGAGATGATCGGGCACGGCGATACCGTCGGCGTGTTCCAGATCGAATCACGCGCGCAGATGGCGATGCTTCCGCGGCTCAAGCCCAGGAGCTTCTACGATCTGGTGATCGAAGTCGCGATCGTCCGGCCGGGACCGATCCAGGGCGGCATGGTGCATCCGTATCTGCGCCGGCGGCAGGGCACGGAAGCCGTCACGTATCCGAGCGAGGCGGTGAAAACCGTGCTCGAGCGCACGCTCGGTGTGCCGATCTTCCAGGAGCAGGTGATGCAGCTCGCCGTGGTCGCGGCCGGATTCACGCCCGGCGAGTCGGATCAGTTGCGCCGATCGATGGCGGCGTGGAAGCGCAAGGGCGGGCTCGAGCCTTTCGAGAAGCGGCTCGTCGAGGGCATGCGCCAGCGCGGGTACGAGGAAACCTTCGCACGGCAGATCTACCAGCAGATCCTCGGCTTCGGCGAATACGGCTTTCCCGAGTCGCATGCGGCGAGCTTCGCGCTGCTCGTCTACGTCTCGTCGTGGCTCAAGCATTACGAGCCGGCGGCGTTCACCTGCGCGCTTCTGAATTCGCAGCCGATGGGATTCTATTCGCCGTCGCAGCTCGTTCAGGACCTGCGCCGGCACGACGTGGCCGTGCGATCTCCCGACGTCGGCGTGAGCGAGTGGGAATGCACGCTGGAGGAGATCGGCGCAGACGATGAAAACGTCGTCCCGGCCGAACGCGGTGAGTGCCGGGACCCAGCGGCTTTGGTCGAACGATACTGGGTCTCCACTGGGGCCCGCCCCCGAATGACTGAATCGGGGGCGGGGACGACGGCTCGGTCTCCCGCGCTCCGCCTCGGGCTCTGTCTCGTCAAAGGCCTTTCCGAAGCAGGCGGCAAGCGCGTCGCCGCTGCGCGCAAGCAGTCGCCGTTTGTGAACGTGGACGATCTCGTTCGTCGAGCTCGACTCAACCAGCGCGACAGCGAAGCGCTCGCTGCCGCAGGCGCGCTCGCGAGTCTCTCCGGCCATCGCCGCCACGCGGTGTGGGATGTGAGCGGCATCGAGCGGCTGCCTGAGGTTCTGGAGCGTTCGACGATCGTCGAGGCACCCGCCGCCCTTGCGCCGCCCGGCGAAGGCGAGGATATCATCGCCGATTACGCGAGCCTGGGGCTTTCCCTCGGGCGTCATCCGCTGGCGCTGTTGCGCGCGAGGCTCGCACGCCAACGCATGGCAACCGCCGCGGAGCTCAAGTCGTTGCCGCACGGACGTCCCGCGCGCGTTACCGGATTGGTGACCGGCCGCCAGCGCCCCGGCACGGCGAGCGGTGTCACCTTCGTCACGCTCGAGGACGAGACCGGCATGATCAACGTCATCGTCTGGAACGATCTGGCCGAGCGGCAGCGCAGGGAATTGCTGCGTTCGAGCCTTCTGACCGTCTACGGCACGCTGGAACGCGAAGGCGAGGTCGTGCATCTGATCGCAGGCCGCCTGCGCGACCAGACGGCGCTGCTCGGCGGGCTGGTAACGCGCTCACGGGATTTTCGCTGAGCGAGCCCCTCGAACCTCACTGCGTCGGGTGAGCCGGAGTAGGAAGTGCGAGTCGCCGTACGCCGGCGACAGATAGAACCCGCAGACCGGGTTCGCGCTGGCGACCGCGTTCGTATATGCATTGAATATCTGGCCCGTTCGCGTCCAGCCGGGGAGCATGCCGTTGTCGAGCGCCTGGATCTCGCTCTCGAGCGAGCTCATGAAATAGTGATAGGAAGTGGTGTAGCAGGCGGAGCTCCCGTTGTTGATCCGACAGCCGCCGGCGGCAAGTGCGATGATCGCGAAAATGCGTACGGCCCACGCCCATGGCTGTAACGTGCGCATGCCATGAACTTAGCATGGCCGCCACCCGCAGCGAGCAGCTCGTGCACGCTATAATCGAACTTCCTCGGCATCGCAAACCGCCCTCGCCATGTCCCCGCAGCTTCTTCCTGCCACCGTCGACGCCGTCGTAGGCTTGCTCGAGCAGCACGACTACTTCGCGGATCGCCGGCTCGCCACCAGCGTGTTCCTCGCGCTGAAGATGGGACGGCCGCTGTTCCTCGAAGGCGAGGCAGGCGTCGGCAAGACGGAGATCGCCAAGGTGCTGGGCCGCGCCCTCGGGCGGGAGCTCGTGCGCCTGCAGTGCTACGAAGGTCTGGACACGGCCTCCGCGGTGTACGAATGGAACTATCCGCGGCAGATGATCGAGATACGGCTGGCGGAAGCGCGCGGCGAGGTCGACCGCGACGCGCTTGCGACCGACATCTTCAGCGAGCGCTTCCTCATACGCCGCCCGATCCTGCAGGCGCTCTCGACGAACGCGGCGGCCGCACCCGTACTGCTCATCGACGAGCTCGATCGCACCGACGAGCCGTTCGAGGCGTACCTGCTCGAGGTGCTCGCGGAATACCAGGTCACGATCCCGGAGCTCGGTGCGGTCAGGGCCGCCTCGCCGCCGATCGTTGTCATCACTTCGAATCGCACGCGCGAAATCCACGACGCGATCAAGCGCCGCTGCCTGTACCATTGGGTGGACTATCCGACCGCGCAGCGCGAGCTCGCGATCGTCCGGCGCAAGGTCCCGGGCGCCGCGCCGGCGCTTTCGCGCGAGGTCGTCGCCTTCACGCAGCGCCTGCGGGCGATGGACCTGTTCAAAGCTCCGGGCATCGCGGAAACGCTCGACTGGGCCGAGGCACTGGTCGCGCTGGATCGGATCGCGCTCGATCCGGAGACCGTTTCCAGCACGCTGGGCGCGCTCCTCAAGTACCAGGACGACATCGGGGCGGTGACGCCCGAGGTCGCCACTCAGCTGATCGCCGAGGCGCAACTCGAGGCCGCCGAGCTGCGATCGTGACGATCACGGCACGCGCCCCGGATGGGCGGCTCGCGGAGAACATCCTGCATTTCGCTCGCGTGCTTCGCGCTGCGGGACTTCCGGTCGGCCCCGCCAAGGTGATCGCCGCGCTCGAAGCGGTGCGGGCTGTCGGCGTGGAGGTGCGCGAGGACTTCCGCACCGCGCTCGAATCCGTGTTCATCGAGCGTCACGAGCAGCAGGCGCTGTTCGACCAGGCGTTCGAGTTGTACTGGCGCAATCCGCGGCTGCTCGAGCGCATGATGCAACTGCTGCTGCCGAAGGTCTACGCGCGCGCGCCGCGGCCGGAAGCCGAAGCGCCTCTGCCTTCGCGCCTTGCGGAGGCGCTCGCGCCGCCGCAGAGCGAGGAGCGAGAGTCGCAGGCGCAAGAACTCGCCGTCGACGCAGTGTTCACGTTCTCCCCGCGCGAGGTGCTGCAGACGCGGGACTTCGAGACGATGACGGCGGCCGAGCTCTCCGAGGTGAAGGCGATGATTGCCCGCCTGCGGCTGCCGCTGCCCGAGCGTCCGGTGCGCCGGACGGTCGCGGCGCGGCACGGGTCGGCGATCGATCTCAGGGCATCGTTGCGGGCGATGGCGTCCGCGGGCGGGGCGGTGGCTCCGCTTGCCTGGCGTCAGCGCCGTCGGCGGCGTCCGCCGCTCGTGGTGCTGTGCGATATCTCGGGGTCAATGGACCGCTACTCGCGCATGCTGCTCTTCTTCCTGCATGCGATCACCAACGATCGCGATCGCGTGCACACGCTCCTCTTTGGAACGCGCCTCACCAACATCACGCGCCACCTGCGCCGGCGCGACGTCGACGTCGCCATCGCCCGCGTTGCCGCCGCTGTCTCCGACTGGGCGGGAGGCACGCGCATCGGCGCCTGCCTCGCCGAATTCAACCGGCGCTGGTCGCGTCGGCTCCTGGGACAGGGCGCGGTGGTGCTGCTCATCAGCGATGGCCTCGATAGCGACGTCGGCGAAGGACTTTCCCGCGAGATGGAGCGCCTCGCCAAATCGTGCCGGCGGCTCATCTGGCTCAATCCGCTCCTGCGTTACGACAAGTTCGAGGCGCGGCCGGCAGGTATCCGGGCGATGCTGCCCTACGTCGACGATTTCCTGCCGGTGCACAATCTCGAAAGCCTGAAGCAGCTCGCGTCCACCTTCGCGGAGCGCCACGCGCTGCGCGGGGTCGCGCGACGCGCCGCATGGCGCGGCAACGCCGCCGCACTTGCGGTCTAGAGACCGGAGGAGCGCTCGATGCAGCTCATCAGCCACCGCACGGTTCCGGCGTCGATCGAAGCGACGTGGGCCGCGCTGAACGATCCCGACACGCTCAAGGCGTGCATTCCCGGCTGCGAGTCGGTCGAGCGCACGTCCGACCACGAGTTCAAGGTCGCGATGACGGCGCGCGTCGGCCCGGTGTCGGCAAAGTTCGCCGGCAAGATAGCGCTGTCCGATGTGGTACCGCCTTCGTCGTATCGCATGAGCTTCGAAGGCCAGGGCGGGGCGGCAGGATTCGCGCGCGGTGAAGCCAGGGTCGCGCTGGTCGCCGAGGACGGCGGGACGCGCATCGACTACAGCGCGACGGCGCAGGTCGGCGGCAAGCTCGCGCAAATCGGCTCGCGGCTGGTCGATGCGGCCGCGGCGAAGGTGGCGGACGATTTTTTCGGCTGCTTCGTCGAGCGACTCGGCGGCGAGGCCCGCGCGGCGAAGCCGCCGGCGACGGCCGGCGCGCCGCGGGCTCTCGCGTGGCGGTTGGGGCTGGCGATCGCCATCATTGTCGCCATGGCGATCTACTGGCTGATGCGGCGGGGGTAGAATAGTCTTCCGCGAGCCCAAGCAGGATCGCGCTGGTCAGCGACTTCCTGCACGCGTAGCCGGAATTTTCATGGATAGCGTCGATCTCGAAGTTCTGCGCAAGAGTGCCGAATGGCTCGACGCCGGTCGGCGTGTGCTGCTTGTCACCGTGGTGAAGACCTGGGGTAGCTCGCCGCGGCCGCCCGGGGCGCTCCTCGCGGTGCGCGACGACGGCCACGTCGTCGGCTCGGTCTCCGGCGGCTGCATCGAGGACGACATCGTTGAGCGCTCTCGGCGGGAGGGCGCGTACGTTACCGAGCCGCGGACCGTGACCTACGGCGTTTCCGCCGATGACGCGCGCAAGTTCGGGCTGCCCTGCGGTGGCACCATCCAGCTCGTGCTGGAGCCGCTCACCGCGCGAAGCCGCGTTGGGGAATTGCTGGAGGAGGTGCAAGCCGGTCGACTGGTCGCCCGAACGCTCGATCTCGAGACGGCCGCGGTTCGCCTGGCGGCGGCGCGCGCCGCCGATGGTCTCGCTTTCGACGGTCAGTCATTGACCACCGTGCACGGCCCGCGCTATCGGATGCTGGTGATCGGGGCGGGCCAGCTGTCCAAATATCTCGCGCAGATCGCGGTCGGGCTCGATTATCAGGTCACCGTGTGCGATCCCCGCGAGGAGTACACCGAGACCTGGGACATTCCAGGCGTGACGCTTGTCCGGACGATGCCCGACGACACCGTGATCGAGATGCGACTCGACGAGCGCTGCGCGGTGGTCGCGCTGACCCACGATCCCAAGCTCGACGATCTCGCCCTGATGGAGGCGCTCAAGTCCCCGGCGTTCTATGTCGGCGCGTTGGGGTCTCGGGCCAACAACGCCAAGCGCCGCAAGCGTCTCGAAGAGTTCGAGCTGACCTCCGAGCAGATCGAGCGCCTGCACGGCCCTATCGGTCTATACATCGGCAGCCGCACGCCGCCCGAGATCGCCATCTCGATCCTCGCCGAGATCACCGCGGCCAAGAACGGCGTGGCCCTGCCGGAGATCGCCAGGGTGGCGATCGCAAAGGAGCAGCTCGGGCCGTCGGTGGCCTGCGCCACCAGCGACGTCTAGGGGCTATCTTCCCGGGCGCGGTGCATCGAGCGCCGGCCACTCGAATCGCGCAGTCCTCTCGAACGACAGGCTCGCGCGGACCGTTTCAAAGCGCCGGAGCAGATCCTCGCGGCCGCGTCCGCCCAGATTGATGGTGGCGTACCGGTCGCTGCCAAGCCACTTCATTTCCCGGCGGCGGTTGGCGCCCGCTTGATGAAGGTCTGCAGGACCGCATCGGGATGCTTTCTGCGCAGCCATGCGATTTCCGTCCGTAGCGGCGCAAACTTGAGCGCGCCATCGAACTCGCGCAGAACGAAGCTCGCCGCGGCGCCGCAAGCTCCGGCGCGAGGGACCCAGCGCGGCGTCCGGCCGATCGCGCTCCGTACTGCTCGTGGGTGCTCGCCACGCCGACAATGCCCGCGCGCCAGTACTTCTTCGCCAGTCGATCGATGTAACGACGGGCGTGGAGCCAGAGGATGCGCGCGTTCTCGGGGAACCTGAAGAGATCGAAGCCCTCGTAGAGGATCTCGAATTCCTTCGGGAGCCCTGCGCCGGAGCGCAGGCCGTTGCGATCCCAACATTCGGGGAACAGCAAAAGAAGCTTCGGCTTCATCCGACGGCCCGGCGGCAGCGCGAAGCATAGCAAATCGCGCGCCGCGGCTGGCGGTCAGGCGAGCGCGGCGCCGAAAAGGACGACCACGGTAAGGCCGATGGCGGCGCCCACCAGGAAGCGGCGCAAGGCGCGCCGGGACGTTTCGGATCGAGACATAGTGTCACCGCGGGAGCGTCGTTCACGCTCCCATATACGCAGCTTGAGACCGGTCTGGACGAGCGGGAGTTCAAAACGTTTGCGCGGACTGTTCCGCTGCAGGTCGCTCGCAATCCAGCGGCCGAACAGGAAACCGAAGGTGAGCGACAGCAGCGTTCCGCTCGGCAGGCTCAGGGTCGTCGCGGTCAGGTAAACGGCAAATGCGAGGAAGAGCGCCTCGACGTAATGGGCTTCGGTGAACGTCCGCAAAGTTGCCGCATTCTGCTTGACCGCGTCGAGCGTCAGATAGCGCGCGCCGCCCGAGAGGAGGAACGCGAGCAGCAGGGCCACGAAGACGCCGAGCAGGACCAGCCTGGGCCACGGCTGCCGGCTCGTCGCCGGCGTCATTGCTGCTCGAGCTTCGGGTCGAGGGCGTCACGCAGCCCGTCGCCCAGGAGATTGAACGCGAGCACGGTCAGGAAGATCGCCAGGCTGGGGAAGAGCGCGACATGCGGCGAAGTCATCATGTCGGCACGGGCTTCGTTGAGCATCGCTCCCCATTCTGGGGTCGGCGGCTGGGCGCCCATGCCGATGAAGGACAGGCTCGCCGCGGTGATGATCGAAGTGCCAATCCGCAAAGAGAAGTACACGACTACCGCGGGGATCGTTCCCGGGAAGACGTGCCGCGTGACGATGGTCCAGTCCGAGGCGCCGATGCTTCGCGCGGCCTCGACGAACGTGAGGTGCTTGAGCGCGAGCGTGTTGCCGCGCACGAGCCGGGCGAACGTCGGGATGCTGAAGATCGCCACCGCGATGATCACGTTCACCATGCCGCCGCCCAGAATGGCGACGATGCCGATCGCCAGCAGGATTCCCGGGAACGCGAACAGCACGTCGCAGATGCGCATGATGATCCGGTCCCAGAGGCCCTCATAGTAACCCGCGACGAGCCCGAGCGCGGTGCCGACAACGGCGCCGAAGGCCACCGAGACGAAGCCTGCGGTCAGCGAGATGCGCGAGCCGACGACGATGCGGCTGAAGATGTCGCGCCCGAGGGGATCGACGCCGAACCAGTGCTTGAGCGAGGGCGCTGCGTTGAGGGTGTCGTAATCGAAGAAATTCTCGGCATCGTAAGGGACGATCCACGGCGCGAGGATGGCGACGACCACGAGCAGTGCCACGAATGCCCCGGCAACGACCGCCACACGCTGCTTCTTGAATTTGCGCCAGAACTCGGTCCAGGGCGTGCGGACCTCGGCCGGCAATGCGGCGGTCGCCGTCGCGGTCGTCATCGATAACGGATCGCAGGGTTGATCACCGCGTAGAGCACGTCGACGATCAGGTTGATCAGAACGAACTCGAGCGAGAAGAGCAGGACCAGCCCCTGGATCACGGGGTAATCGCGCATATCGACCGCGTCGACCAGGAGCCGACCCATGCCCGGCCAGTTGAACACGACCTCCACGACGATCGAGCCGCCGAGCAGGAAACCGAACTGCAGTCCCATCATCGTCACGACGGGAATCAGCGCGTTGCGCAGCCCGTGCTTGACCACGACGGTCGACTCGTCGAGGCCCTTGGCCCGCGCGGTGCGTATGTAGTCCTCCTTGAGGATGTCGACGAAGGAAGAGCGTGTGAAGCGAGCCATGATCGCCGCGACCGCCGCGCCCAGCGTAAGCGAGGGCAGGATGTAATGCCGCCAGGTGTCGGCGCCGACCGTTGGCAGCCACCCAAGCTGCACCGAAAAGACCTGCATCAGGACCATCCCCAGTGCGAACGCGGGAAACGAGATGCCGGACACGGCGAACGTCATCCCGACGCGGTCAGGCCAGCGGTTGCGCCAGACCGCGGAGGCGACGCCGATCGCCATTCCGATCGTCACGGACCAGAGCATCGCCGCGACGGTGAGCCAGAACGTCGGCCAGAATCGCTCGGCGATCTCGGTTGCCACCGGGCGCTTGGTTCGAATCGAGCGGCCGAGATCTCCTCGGAGCGCGCCCAGGCTGAAGCGAACGAACTGCTCAGGCAGCGATTTGTCGAGGCCGAGGTCCTGCCGCACGAGAGCGACCGTCTCGGCGGTGGCGTCGGGGCCCGCCGCCAGCCGTGCCGGATCGCCCGGCAGCAGATGTACGAACAGAAACACGAGCACGCCGACGAGAAGCAGCGTGGGAATCAGGCCGAGCAGGCGTTTGAGGAGGTACTGCAGCATCAGTGAAGGGCGCGATTGCCCCGATTGCACGTCGTCCCCGCGGAAGCGGGGACCCAGTGTCGTTCGCCTCGACGCAGGGCCAAACGCCGCTGGATCCCCGCTTCCGCGGGGACCCACTGTCGTTCGCGTGAACGCAGGGCCAAACGCCGCTGGATCCCCGCTTCCGCGGGGACCCACTGTCGTTCGCGTGAACGCAGGGCCAAACGCCGCTGGATCCCCGCTTCCGCGGGGATGACACGGCTGTTTCCAATCGCTGCGAGGCTTCGCCTCTTGCTCTCGGACAGCCGTGTCACTTCAAATCGATCTCGGTGAAATTGAACGATGCGTCGGGAATCACATACACCCCAGTGAGCTTCTTGTTGTGCGCCGAGAGAAGCTTCTCGACCACCAGGGGCGCCCACGGCGCGTCCTTCCAGATCGTTTCCTGGGCATCCTTGTAGAGCTTCGCCTTCTCGGATCCCTCGGTCGTGAGCTGCGCATTCTTGATGTCGGCGTCGACCTTCGGATTCTTGTAGTAGGCCGTGTTGAACAGCTTCGGAGGCCACGATTCCCCGTCGAGCAGGGGGCGCAACGCCCAGTCCGCTTCGCCAGTCGACGTCGACCAGCCGACGTAGTAGAGGCGCACGGGGGCGGTCGCCGGATCCTGCCAGCTCTCGACCTTCTCCACCCGCTGTCCGGCCTCGAGCAGCGTGATGCGTGTCTTGATCCCGATCTGCTGCAGCTGCTGCTGGATGAATTGCGTGACCTTCTGCGCGGTCGTATGGTTGTACGCCGACCACAGCTCGGTCTCGAATCCGTTCGGGTAACCCGCCTCCTTCATCAGCTGCTTCGCTTTCGCGAGGTCGTAAGGCCATTCTCCGATCTTCACCGCGTATTCCACGCCCTGCGGTGCAACACCGACGGCGGGCGTGGCATAACCGTTGAACGCCACCTTGACCAGCGCCTCCTTGTTGATTGCATAGGCGATCGCCTGCCGCACCTTCGGATTGTCGAACGGCTTCTGTTGCGTATTCATCGACAGATAGCGCAGTACGATCGAGGGTGCGGCCACGACCTCCAGATCCGGCTTGGCCTTGAGGATCTCCGCCTGCTCGTAGGGGACGGGAAAGGTGAAGTGGGCCTCGCCCGTCTGCATCAGCGCGGCGCGCGAATTGTTGTCGACGACCGGCTTCCAGGTGATCGTGTCGACCTTCGGGTGCCCTTTTCTCCAATAGCCGTCGAACTTGGCGACCTTGAGATACTCGTTCCGCTTCCATTCGACGAACTTGAACGGTCCCGTGCCGACGGGATTGGAGGCGATGTCCTTGCCGTACTTGGCCAGCGCTGTCGGACTGATCATCACGGTCGACGGATGCGCGAGCTGGGCGATGAATGGCGAGAACGGCGTCTTCAGCGTGATCCGTGCCGTGTAATCGTCGACGACTTCCACCTTCGCGATGTTGTTGTTGTAGAGCCCGTAGCGCTTGAGATGGTTGTCGGGATTGGTCACGCGGTCGAGGTTCACCTTCACCGCATCCGCCTTGAAGTCCGTCCCGTCGTGGAACTTGATCCCTTTCCTGAGCTTGATGGTGTAGACGAGCCCGTCCTTGCTCACTTTATAGCTCTCGGCCAGCACCGGAATCATCTTCATGTCCTTGTCGAAGCCGTACAGGCCTTCGTAGAAGGACTTGGCCATCGCCTGCGACAGCGTGTCGTTGGCATCGTAGGGGTCGGTGGTCGTGAAGGTCGACGCCACCGCGAAGACAACGTCCTTGCTGGCGAAGGCAGGCGCGGCGGCGAGGATGGCGAGCGCGATCGCGGAAGCGAAGAGCGAACGGAAAGGCGAGTTCATGCGGTTGTCTCCACGGGTGAGCGATTCATATACAGGCGAGGCCCTGCCGACGCGGTCAGTAGGCGCCGCCGACGCGGTGCTTGGCCACGAAGTGTCCGGGGCCGACTTCTTCGAGCGGAAGCACGGTCGGTTCATCCCCGACGGCGCGAACGGGGCTCGGAACTTCGTCGGATGATAACTCCCTTTTTCGCCGACGTCGCGCCGGGTCGGCGATAGGCACGGCGGCCAGGAGCTTGCGCGTATAGGGATGTCGGGGATCCTCGAAGATCGCGCGCCTCGGACCGATCTCCACGATCTGGCCGAGATACATGACGGCCACCCGGTGGCTGATGCGCTCGACCACCGCGATGTCGTGAGAGATGAACAGATACGCGAGACCGAACTCGGACTGCAGATCCAGCATCAGATTCACGATCTGCGCCCGGATGGACACATCGAGCGCCGACACCGCCTCGTCGGCGATGATGATCTTCGGCTGCAGGGCGAGCGCGCGGGCGATGGCGATGCGTTGCCGTTGCCCGCCCGAGAACTCGTGCGGATAGCGTTGCGCGTGCTCCGGCGCGAGCCCGACGTGCGAAAGAAGCCACGCCACGCGGTCCAGCGCTTCGGAGCCTCGCGCGACGTCATGGACGTACAGCGGCTCGGCGATGGAGAATCCGATGGTGAGTCTCGGGTCGAGCGACGCATACGGATCCTGGAATACCATCTGGATCTCCCGCCGCAGCGGTCGCACCTGATCCGACGGCAGTCGCGCGATATCGCGATCGCCGAATTCGATGCTGCCTCCCTGGATGTCGACCAGTCGGAGCAGCGAGCGGCCGGTCGTCGACTTGCCGCAGCCCGATTCGCCGACGAGCGCGAGCGTTTCGCCCGCGTTCAAGTCGAAGCTCACCTGCTCCACGGCGTGCACGCGCCGGCGCACGCGCCCGAAGAATCCCGACGGCAGGTCGAAGCGGGTCTTGAGCGAGCGCACCTTCAGCACGGGCGCGTTACCGACGAACGCCGTCTCCCTGACCGGAGCGGGCGCCTCGCCCTCGGAGGCTGGAAGAGGAAAGTGCGCCGGCCGGTCGGTCCCCCGCATCGAGCCCAGCTTCGGGACCGCTGCCAGCAATGCCCGAGTATACGGGTGACGCGGCGCGTGAAAGATGGCGTCAGCCGAGCCGTCCTCGACCTTGGCGCCCTGATACATGACGACCACGCGCTCGGCGACCTCGGCGACGACGCCCATGTCGTGCGTGATGAAGATCACCGCCATGTGCATCTCGTCCTGCAGCGCGCGGATCAGCTCGAGGATCTGCGCCTGGATCGTGACGTCGAGCGCGGTTGTGGGCTCGTCCGCGATGAGGAGCGTCGGCTTGCAGGAAAGCGCCATCGCGATCATCACCCGCTGGCGCATGCCGCCGGAGAGCTGGTGCGGGTGCCGATCCCGCACCTGCCTGGCCTCGGGAATGCGCACCTGCTCGAGCATCGAGAGCGCCTCGCGCCGCGCGGCCGCACGATCCTTGCCCTGGTGCAGCCGGATCGACTCTGCGATCTGCTCGCCCACGGTGTACACCGGATTGAGGGAGGTCATCGGCTCCTGAAAGATCATGGCGATCTCGGCGCCGCGGATGGCGCGCATCGTCGCGGCGCTGGCTTGCGCGAGGTCGATCCGCTCTCCGCGCGGTCTCTGGAACTCGAGACGGCCCGACGTGATCGTGCCGCCGCCGTGCTCGACGAGGCGCATCAGCGACAGTGCGGTCACCGACTTGCCGGATCCGGATTCGCCGACGATCGCGATCGTCTCGCCACGGCCGACGGTGAACGAGACGTCTCGCACCGCCGCGACGACGCGCTCGGACGTGCGGAACTCGACCGACAGCGAAGATACCGATAGCAAGTCGGCGGAAGCCATGATCCCGCCGGTCAACCGCGGGCGGACGCCTGGCGACGCAGATCGTCGATGGTCGCATTCATGGTGACGGCCTGGGGATCGATGACGAGATGCAGCAGGGCGGGGCCGCGGGCAGCGAGCGCGCGCTCGAGAGCCGGCGCGAATTCAGCCGTGCGCGTGACCGTTTCGCCGGCGGCGCCGTACGCTCGGGCCAGCGCGGCGAAATCCGGGTTGGCGAGCGTCGTGCCATAGACGCGCCCCGGATAATTGCGCTCCTGATGCATCCGGATCGTTCCATACATGCCGTTATCGATGACGACGAAGACGATCGCGAGCTCGTATTGCACGGCGGTCGCGAGCTCCTGACCATTCATGAGGAAGCAGCCGTCGCCGTTCCACGAGAGCACCACGCGGTCCGGATGCACGGCCTTCGCCGCGATCGCGGCCGGAACGCCGTAGCCCATCGACCCGTTGTAGGGGGCGAGCTGCGTGCGATAACGCGGATAACGGTACAGGCGCGCGAGCCAGCTCACGTAGTTGCCCGCGCCGTTCGCAAGAATCGCATTCTCGGGCAAGCTCTCGCGCAACGTCGCGACGACCTGCCATAGATCGAGCTGACCCGGCATCGCCCGCGGCGTCTGCCATTCGAGATAGGCGGCGTGGGCCGCCGCGGCGCTGCCTGCCCAGGCCGTGGCGTCGATCGGGTCGAGCTTCGCGAGCGCGGCGCAGAACGGCGCGATGCCCGACTCGACCGCGAGCCGCGGCTGGTACACGCGGCCGAGCTCGTCCGCGCCGGGATGGACATGGATCAGCGTCTGCTTCGGCGTCGGCGCGTCGAGCAGCGCATAGCCGCTGGTGACCATCTCGCCCAGCCGCTCTCCGATCACGAGCAGCACGTCGGCCTCGCGCACGCGGGCAGCCAGCTTCGGATTGATGCCGATGCCGACGTCTCCGGCGTAGTTGGGATGACGGTTGTCGAACGCATCCTGATTGCGAAATGCGCAGGCGACGGGCAGCGCGTTCGCTTCCGCGAAACGGGCGAGATCGGCGGACGCCTCGGCGCTCCAGCCGCTGCCGCCGACGATCACCAGGGGTCGCCTGGCACGGCCGAGCGACGACGCAACCTCTCGCATCTGCGCCGCCGAAGGATGAACCGACACGACTTCGACGCGCGGCGCGTCGGCGACATCCGCAACGGCCGCGAGCATATCCTCCGGCAATGCGAGAACCACCGGACCCGGTCGGCCGGATAGCGCCACCCGGAACGCCCGCGCGATGTACTCGGGAACGCGCTCGGCGCGATCGATCTGCGCCGACCATTTGGCGACGCTGCCGAACATTCTCCGGTAGTCGACTTCCTGGAACGCTTCGCGGTCGACGACGTCGCCGCCGATCTGTCCGACGAACGCGACGAGCGGCGTGGAATCCTGCGCGGCGGTGTGGATGCCGATCGCGGCATTCGAAGCCCCCGGTCCGCGCGTGACGAAGACGACCCCCGGGCGACCCGTCAGCTTGCCGTACGCCTCGGCCATGTACGCCGCGCCGCCTTCCTGCCGGCAGACGATGAGCCGAAGCCGGTCTCGCGCGTCGTACAGCGCGTCGAGCACCGGAAGATAGCTCTCGCCCGGAACGCAGAACGCCAGGTCGACGCCCTGGGCGAGCAGATTGTCGACGAGTATCCGGCCGCCGGTGCGCATCGTTCCAACCAGGGAAGTTGACGAAGGTCGGGGCATTCTAGCGTGATTCGGCATACGCGCTGACGGGTGCGTATAATCCGCGCTGGTCGGCGTCCCGCGTCGGCCTTGGGGGCCCATCCGCCGATGGTTGAGACGATCACGCTGCAGGAAGCGCTCGGCTTTTCCGCCTTCGCCCTGCTGCTCGGGCTGGTCATCATGCGCTTCAAGCCCGAGCTGCGGCGCCCGACGCTGGTCACGCTGCTCATCGTCGTGCTCGGTCTCGGCGGCCTTGCCGCGCTCACCCGTTATCAGCCGATCCCGCCCCAGCTCGCGATCGCGGTGGTTCCGCGCGAGCTGTGCCTGTTCATCGTCGCGCTCGGCAACATCAAGATCTGGATCGCCTTCCTCGGGAACGTCCTGCTGGCGCGCCGCGCCGTGCCACGGATCCTCGCCGAAGTGAGCATGTTCGTGTCTCTGGTCGTCTATGCGCTGTTCCGCATGGAGGCCCTGGGCGTGAATCTGACCGCCATTACGTTCTCCGCGACTGCGCTGACCGCGATCATCGGCTTCGCGGCGCAGAGCACGCTGGGCAACCTCATGGGCGGCATCTCCCTCCAGCTCGACAACACCTGCCGGATCGGCGACTGGATCGAGATCGAAGGCGTCACCGGAGAAGTCGTGTCGATCCGCTGGCGCTACACCGCGATCGCGACGATCACCAACGTGACCATCGTGATCCCGAACGCGGACCTCATGAAGAGCAAGATCACGCTGCTCGGACGACGCGGCGACGACCGCGTGGCGTGGCGGCGCCCGATCGAATTCGGGGTTGGCTACGAATGGACGCCGGGGCAGGTGATTGCGGTCGTCACCGCGGCGCTCGAGCGCATGGAGATTCCCCTGGTGGCAGCGAAGCCGATGGCGCGCTGCGTATGCGGGGGCTTCGACCCGAGCGCGATCAAGTACATGATCTACTACTCGCTGACCGACATCAAGGCATACATCGAGACCGACTCGCGCGTACGGGTGCACGTCTACGCCGCGCTTGGGCGGGCGGGCATGGAGATACCGATTTCGCGCCAGGATCTGTACCTGCATTCGGCCCGCGCCATGGCAGCGGCCACCGGCGCGAACGAGCAGACATCGCGCGTTGCCCTGCTTCGCTCGCTGGAATTATTCGCGCCGCTCACCGACGACGAGACGCACGCCCTGGCGGCCCAGCTGAAAATGGTGCCGCTCGCGTCGGGTGACATCGTGACCAGGCAGGGCGAGCCCTCGGACTCGCTGTACATCCTGGCTCGCGGGCAGGTTGCGATCTTTCGCGACGGCGAGCAGAGGCAGGGACGCAAGCTCCTCGCCAAGCTCACGGCGCCGGCGTTCTTCGGGGAGATGGGCCTGCTCACCGGCCAGGCGCGAACCGCGACCATCCTCGCCGAGTCCGAGGTGCTCTGCTACCAGCTCGACAAACACGGCTTCGAAGCCATCATCCAGGCAAGACCGGAGCTTGCGGAGGCGATGTCGCGCACCGTGGCGGCACGACAGGCTGCCAACGATGCCACGCTGGCATCGCTTTCTGCGGAGGCCCGCGCGCAGGCGACCGGTACCCGGGCCAGCGAGATCGTACGGCGGATTCGCCAGTTCTTCGGATTGGACGCCTAGCGCGGCGTCGCCCGTCCGTCAGGCGACCGCACGCACTCCGGTGACGAGGTCCGCGTGCTTGAGCAGGAAAACGCTGTCCTCGCTCGATTCGGTCGCGAGCCACACGAAGGGCAGACGAGGAAACGCCGCTTCGGTCGCTGCGCGATTCTGGCCTACTTCGACCAGGATCAATCCCTCGGGCGTCAGGAAATCCGCGGCCTGAGCGAGGATCGTTCGCACGGCATCGAGCCCGTCGTCGCCTCCGGCCAGCGCCAGCTTCGGCTCGTGGCGGTACTCGGGCGGCAGCTCCTCCATGGCCATCGCCGTCACGTACGGCGGATTGCTCACGATCAAGTCGTAGCGCTTTTCGGTGAGGTTGGACAGAAGATCGGACCGGATGAGATTGACCCGCCCCTGCAGACCGTGCTCCGCGACGTTGCGCAGCGCGACCGCGAGCGCGTCCGACGAGACATCGGCGGCATCGACGTCTGCATTGGGAAAATGGTAGGCGAGCAGGATGGCGAGGCAGCCCGAGCCCGTGCAAAGGTCGAGCGCCGTCTGGATCCGTGACGGATCGGCGACCCAGGGCGCGAGGTCCTCGCGGAGCAGCTCGGCGATGTACGAGCGTGGGATCAGGACGCGCTCGTCGACGTAGAAGCGGTACTCGCCGAGCCACGCCTCGTGCGTGAGGTAGGCCGCCGGAACTCGCTCTTCGATCCGCCGCCCAAGAATGTCCGCGAGGCGCTCGCGCTCCTCGTGGGTGAGCCGCGCGTCGAGAAACGGCTCCAGGCGATCCAGCGGCAGGTGGAGGCTGTGAAGGATCAGGTAGGCCGCTTCGTCGTAAGCGCTGGCCGTGCCATGACCGAAGGAGAGCCCCGCGCGGGTGAACTCCGAAACGGCGTAGCGCAGCCAGTCGCGGACGGTCGCGAGTTCCTGCGTGATGGTGCTCATTGCGCGGGCCCGAGCAGCAGACGTTCCAGTATGCCACGATACAGTGCGGCAAGCGGCGCGAGGTCCGCGATCGCCACGCGCTCGTTCAGCTTGTGGATCGTGGCGTTGACGGGTCCCAGCTCGACGACTTCCGGACACACGTCGGCGATGAAGCGGCCATCGGACGTGCCCCCGCTGCAGGAGATTTCGGGAATAATCCCGCACACTTCGCGCGCGACTTCGGAGACGACCTTGACGAGTCGGCCCCGCGGCGTGAGGTAAGGGCGTCCCGCTCCGGTCCACTCCAGCCGGAAGTCGAGCCCGTGCCGCCGCAGCACGGCTTCCATCCGCTCGACGAGGCTCTCGCGCGTGCTCGCGGTCGAATAACGGAAGTTGAAGGCGAGCTCCAGCGTACCCGGGATGACGTTGGTCGCGCCGGTACCGGCATGGATATTCGACGCCTGCCACGACGTCGGGGGAAAGTATTCGCTGCCCTCGTCCCAAGTCAGCGCGGCCAGCTCGGCGATCGCGGGCACGACCAGATGGATGGGATTGCGTGCCAGATCAGGATAGGCGATGTGCCCCTGCACGCCGCGGACGGTGAGCGTGCCAGAAAGCGTGCCCCTGCGGCCGTTCTTGATCGTATCGCCGAGCCGCCGGTCCGACGAGGGCTCGCCGACGATGCAGTAGTCGAGCGCCTCCCCTTGCGCCTTGAGGCGATCGACGATACGGACCGTACCGTCCGTTGCAGGACCTTCCTCGTCGGACGTGACAAGGAGCGCGATCGATCCAGGATGTTGCGGACGCGCGGCGACGAAGCCCTCGACGGCAACGACGAACGCCGCCAGAGACGACTTCATGTCGGCGGCGCCGCGCCCGTACAGGAACCCGTCGCGGACGGTAGGCGTGAACGGGTCGGACGTCCAACCCTCGAGCGGACCGCTCGGCACGACGTCGGTGTGGCCCGCGAAGCACACCGTGGGGCGGCCTTCGCCGCGGCGCGCCCACAGGTTGGTGACTCCATTCGACGCCAGCGACTCGCAGCGGAAACCCGCGCGTGCTAGCCGAGCGCCGAGGATAGCCTGGCACCCCGCGTCGTCGGGTGTCTGCGAGCGGCGCGCGATGAGCTCGGAGGCGAGCTCCAGGGTGCCCGTGAGACCCGTCGCCGCCATCAGCGGTCGCGGTTCAGCAGCTCCGGATCGATCTCGAGCTTGGCGAAATTCGCGCTCATCAGGTGCGCGGTGTCTTCCCCCGCCTCCGGCGCGTCGGTGCGGGCGGTAGGCGTGTTCTGGTTGACCAGCCACGCGAGATTGGTCGGCGAGTCCGACGCGATCAGGGCTTCCTCGTAGGCAATCGCGCCGTCGAGGTAAAGCCGGCACAACGCCTGCTCGAAGGTCTGCGATCCGGGGTACAGGCTCTGCTCCATCGCCTCCTTGATCTGCGTCATCTCGCCGTTCTTGATCAGCTCGGCGATGAGCGAGGTGTTGAGCAGGATTTCCGCGGCGGGCTGGAGATCGCCGACCTTGTTGCGGACCAGCCGTTGAGAGATGATGGCGCGCAAGCCGATCGACAGGTCGGAGAGCAGGCCGGAACGCGCGTCGTAGGGAAACATGTTGATGATCCTAGAGAGCGCGTGGTAGCTATTGTTCGCGTGCAGCGTCGACAGGCACAGGTGGCCGGTCAGGGTGTGGAGCAGCGCCTGCTGCATGGTCTCCCGGTCGCGGATCTCGCCGATCATGATGAGGTCGGGCGCCTCGCGCAGCGCGTTGCCGAGCGCCTTGCCATAGGTCTGCGTGTCGACACCGATCTCGCGCTGGTTGACGATCGACTGCTTGTGCTCGAACAGATACTCGATCGGATCCTCGATGGTAAGGATGTGCCCGGACCGGCTGTTGTTCCGATAGTCGATCATGGCGGCCAGCGTCGTCGACTTGCCGCAGCCCGTCGCCCCGCAAAGGAGCACGAGCCCACGCTTTTCCATGACCAGGTTGAGCAGCACCGGCGGGAGCTTCAGCTCCTCGAACGGCGGTACGTGGCTGCGCACGTAGCGCACGCACAGCGAGATCGTTCCGCGCTGGCGGAAGATGTTGATCCGGAAATTGCCGACGCTGCGATCGAGGTAGGAGAGGTTCATCTCCATTTCGTTCTCGAATTCGCGCGCCTGGTCCTTGCTCATCAGCTCGTAGGCGATGCGTCGGACCGCTTCGACGTCCATCGGTTGAGTCGAGATGGCGGAGACGACGCCGTTGATCTTGATGTTGATCGGCGCCCCGCAGGAGATGAACAGGTCAGAGGCCTGTTTCTCCGCCATGAGCTTGAACAGTCGGTCGAGATACATGGTGGTCTCGTTTTGCCGTCAGACCGGCCGGCTCGGCGCCCGCCTCCGCCCGCCGACCGGGTTGACAATGTCATGAATTGACAAGAATAACCTTGCTCAAGCAAAGTAACAACTGGAACCTCTCTATTGGCATGCGGCGTTTGGTCGCGGCCGATTGGGCTCACCGGACTCCTGCACGGAAGCTTCCATGCTCGCCATCATCGGCGGCAGCGGGCTGACCCGACTGTCGACGCTTGCCGTCGCCCACCGCGAGGTCGTTCGCACGCCCTACGGGGAGCCATCCTCCGCGTTGATCTTCGGGCAGCTCTCGGGCCGTGATGTAGTGTTCATGGCGAGGCACGGGCACGGCCACACGATTCCGCCGCATCGGGTGAACTACCGCGCGAATCTCTGGGCACTCAAGCAGCGCGGCGTCGACGCGATCCTGGCGGTCGCGTCGGTCGGCGCAATCAGCGGCGCTCTCGTCCCGGGCGACCTCGTCCTCCCGCATCAGCTCATCGATTACACCAGCGGGCGGCAGCAGACGTTCTTCGATGGCAGCGATCGCGAAGTCGTGCACGTCGACTTCACGCAGCCCTACAGCAGCGAGCTACGCAGTCGATGCCTGGACGCGGCCCGAACGGCGAAGATCGATATCCACGACGGTGGGGTCTACGGCGCCGTTTCCGGTCCGCGGCTGGAGACCGCGGCGGAAATCGACCGGATGGAACGCGACGGCGCGACGCTGGTCGGCATGACGGGCATGCCGGAAGCGGCGCTGGCGCGTGAGCTCTCCATCGCCTATGCCTCGATCGCGGTGGTCGTCAATCATGCGGCGGGTCGGGGCGACAGCGCGCAGGCCGTGTCGATGGAGCGCATCGCCCGGGTGCTTGAAAAGGCGATTGCCAGGGTCAAGATACTCATCGATCACGTGGTGCAGCAGTACGCGCCCGGTGACGTGCGACAGGAGACGAAATGATTCGACCGATCCTCAAGATGGGCGATCCGCGGCTGCTCGAGCGATCGAAATCGGTCGAGCGCTTCGGTACGCGGGAGCTGAACGAACTCATCGCCGACATGCGCGAAACGATGATTGCCGCGCACGGCGCAGGGCTGGCGGCGCCGCAGATCGGCGTCGGTCAGCGCGTGGTCATCTTCGGGTTCCAGCACAGCGAGCGCTACCCGGACGCCGAACCTGTGCCCTACACCGAGTTGATCAATCCCGTGCTCACTCCGCTCACGACCGAGATGGAGGAGGGGTGGGAAGGCTGCCTGTCCGTGCCGGGTCTGCGCGGCCAGGTGCCGCGCTTCACGCGGCTGCGCTACACGGGGTTCGATCCCGACGGACGCCCGATCCAGCGGGAAGCGTCGGGCTTCCATGCCCGCGTCGTGCAGCATGAGGTCGATCATCTGGACGGCATCCTGTATCCGATGCGTATCCGCGACATGCGTCAGCTCGGGTACACCGACGTGCTGTTCCCCGACGCGGAAGTCGTCGACGAGTAGGAGTTTCGGAGGACCCGTCTCGTCCAGGGTCTGGCTCGCCTCCCCGGCCTGAATAGCCGGTCCTCTCGCCCGAGCGCGCACGCTCGGGTTCCCAACAGACCAAGGGTAACAACGCCCGCCCTGATTCGTGGGACCGGGATGGCGCGTTCGGCTTGCCTTTTGCGTATAGTTCAAGTGAGCCGGATCTCGGCGGTTCCCCGCCTAGGGCCGGCGATTCCTGTCTCACCTTAGGGAGGTAGACCATGAAACTGAACTACGTCAGTGCCGCTCTGCTGTTCCTTGTCGCCCCATCGGTCTTCGGTGCACCACCCGCGGTGATACCGTCGCCGGCGCAGCCGGTCGTTGTGACCAATCCACCCTCCAATCCGGTACCGGTGACTCTGCAAGGCACGGGCGCCATCTCGGGCACCGTGTCGGTCGGCAACATCGTCAGCATCAAGGATTTCGATAATCCCGGGCGGGACCCCTACCAAAACAGCTTCTCTCTGCAAATAGACCCGGGCGCCTCGGCGGTCAAGAATCAGAACTTTTCCGTCGACATTCCGGAAAACACCCGACTGGTAGTCGATCGCATCAATGTGCTCGGCGAACTGCCGGTCGGCCAGACTTTGATCGGGGTGAACGTTTCTGCTTTCGTCGATAACAGCGCGTCCGGCAATTTCGTCGGGACGACATTCCACGGCACGAGCCCGAGCGGCGTGGTTTTTAACGGCCCACTCGACATCTTTGTAGGCGATTCCGGCCCTGGACTGGCTGCTGATCGCGGCGATTTCAACCTTTCGCTCTCGGCGTTCCGGACTCAGACGGCCGGCACCGGGCACGTCTTCGTTCAAGTCTTCGGTCACCTGGTCGCTTTGCCCTGAGCAACGCGCCGAGCGAACGGCAAGTCGCTAGCTCAGCCGTAGCTGTTCGTAAAGCGCGGTCTCGAGGCGCAGGAGCGCGGCTTCGTCGTGCAGTCGCGCTCCGTCGATGAGGAACACGTCCTCGGCACGCTCGCCCAGCGTGTTGATCCGTGCGCTCTCCACGTTCACGTTGGCCGTAGCGAGCGTGTAGGCGATCCGGGCGAGGAGTCCCGGACGATCGCCGGCCACGATCTCGAGGATGTAGTGCGTTCCCTTGTCGTCCGGGAACAGGCTCACTTCCGGTGTCAGCGGGAAATGCTTGAGATGCCGGCTCATGCGTCCTACCGAAGGCGGCTCCAGCGGACCGCCTTCCGTGAGCGCGCGCTTGAGCTCGAACTCCACGTAGCTGATCGAGGCGCGGTACGCCGTGTTCGGGCTCGCAGGATCGTGCACGGTGAAGGTGTCCAGCGCGTAGCCGTGGCGCGTCGTGTAGACCTTCGCATCGAGAATCGACAACCTCTCGCGGCCGAAGAAGCCGCAGATGCGCGCGAACAGCGCCTTCTGGTCGGGAAGATAGATCATGACCTGCAGCCCGATGCCCGAGCGCGAGAGCCGAGCCTTCACGATAGGCTCCCGGCCGTCGACACGAAAGTAGAGTTGGCGAGCGTGCCAGGCGATTTCGTCGGCGCTGTGGCGCTGGAAATACACGTTGTCGAGCTTGTGCCAGAGAGCCTGCTCGGCGTCCTGAGGGACCGCGTAGAGACGAAGCTGCCGCGCCGCTTCGCGTCGCCTCGCCTCGAGACTGTCGTCGAGCGTCCGAGTAGCCGATCCGCCGATGAGGCGCGCCTGCGTCGCATGGAAAAGCTCTTCGAGGAGCTTCGCCTTCCACGCGTTCCACACTTTCGGGCTGGTCCCGCGGATGTCCGCGACGGTCAGCAGATAGAGCGCGGCGAGGCGGCGCTCCGTCTTTATTTTCGCCGCGAAAGCGGCGATGACCGCGGGGTCGTGGATGTCCTGTTTCTGCGCGGTGAGCGACATGGTCAGATGGTGCTCGACCAGCCAGCCCACCAGCCGCGCGTCGTCGGATTCGAGGCCGTGCTGGCGGCAGAAGCGCCGTGCGTCGGCCGAACCGAGCTTCGAATGGTCGCCGCCGCGACCCTTGGCGATGTCGTGAAAGAGCGCGGCGAGATAGAGCACTTCGGGCCGGGCAAAGTCGGTGATGAGCCGCGAGCACAACGGGTACTCGTGGGCGTGCTGCGCCTCGGTGAACCGACGCAGGTTGCGGATCACCATCAGGATGTGCTCGTCGACGGTGTAGACATGGTAGAGATCGTGCTGCATCTGGCCGACGATGCGACCGAACGCGGGCAGGTAGCGGCCGAGGATCCCGTACTGGTTCATCCGCCGCAGCTCGTGGGTGACGCCGCGGGGTTCGCGCAGGATCTGCAGAAATCGCGCCCGGTTCGCAGGGTCGCGCCGGAACGCGGCGTCCACGCGGTGACGATTGCGCCATAGCGCGCGCAGCGTCGGAGCCGACATTCCCTTGAGCTCCGGATGTCTCTGGAGCAGCAGAAAGGCGTCGAAAATCGCTGCCGGCTGCTTCGCAAACAATGCTTCGTCCCGCACGTCCAGGAGCTCGTCGATTGCCTGGAAATTCGCGTCGATCGGCTGAACGGCGACCTGTGCCGGGAAGAGCCGCGCGTGCAGGTTCTGCAGGAGGATGACGTTGATCTGCCGGATCGACTTGGCGGCGCGGTAATAGCGCTGCATGAGCTGCTCGGACGCGCGCCTGGTCGCGGTATCGGCGAGGCCAAGCTCGCCTGCAAGCGCGGTCTGCACGTCGAACACCAGACGGTCCTCGCGTCGACCGGCAAGGTAGTGCAGGCGGATGCGCAGATCGTCGATGAGCCGCTCGTGGCGGGCGACGTCGCGCGCTTCGGCCGGGGTCATGAGTCCGTGTGCCGCGAGCTCGGGCCAGCTTCGGCCCACGCCCGATGCGCGCGCGATCCACAGTATGGTCTGGAGATCGCGGCGTCCGCCGGGGCTTTCCTTGAGATTCGGCTCGAGGTTATAGGCCGTGTCCTGGTAGCGCAGATGCCGGTGCTGCTGCTCCAGCGCCTTGGCTTCGTAGAATGCGCGCACGTCCAGGGTTGCGTCGAAGCGTCGGCAGAAGCGCGCGTAGAGCGCGCGCGACCCGGCGAGGAGCCGCCGCTCCAGCAGGCTCGTCCGGATGACCGCATCGCCGCTCATCTCGGCTTCGCATTCGTCGATGGTGCGAACGCTGTGTCCGATCTCCAGACCCGTGTCCCACATCAGGCGAACGAAGCGTTCGATGTCGCTGCCGCCGTCGATCGCTAGGTCAAGCGGGAACGGCTGCGGCAGCAAGATCAGGACGTCGACATCGGAGTGCGGAAAGAGCTCGCCGCGCCCATAACCGCCGATCGCGAGCAGGGCGCAGCCGGCCGGCGGATCGATCTCCGCCCACAGGCCGCGGAGCACTCGATCGGCGAGCCGCGACTGCGCGACCAGGAGCCGGTGCGGCCGCCCATGCGTGCGATATGCCGACCGCAGCGCATCGCGGCCCGCGTCGAGCGCTTGCTTCCAGCGGAAGACCGGCGCGGCCCGCTCCGGCAGAGAAGCGAGGACGGTGCTCAAGCGGGGCTCAGCCCGTCGCCGGGGGCGGCGGCGCGCCGGGCGAGAGGGTCAGCACCTCGAACCCCGTGTCGGTGACGAGCACCGTGTGCTCCCACTGGGCCGAAAGGCTGTGATCGGCGGTCACGACCGTCCAGCCGTCGGCGAGACAGCGGATCGCCGGGCGGCCGGCGTTGATCATCGGCTCGATGGTGAACACCATTCCCGCCTGCAGCTTGAGTCCCGTGCCTGCTCGACCGTAATGCAGCACCTGCGGTTCCTCGTGGAACTGGCGGCCGATCCCGTGCCCGCAGAATTCGCGCACGACCGAGAAGCCGTGGCTTTCGGCGTAGCGCTGGATGGTCGAGCCGATGTCGCCGAGATGCGCCCCGGGCTCGACCGCGCGTATCCCTCGCCACATCGCCTCGTACGTCACTTCGCAGAGCCGCCGCGCCTGAATCGGAGGCGCACCGATGTAGAACATGCGGCTCGTGTCGCCGTGAAAGCCATCCTTTATGACGGTGATGTCGATGTTGACGATGTCGCCGGCTTTGAGCTTCTTGTCGCCGGGGATGCCGTGGCAGACGACATGGTTGACCGAGGTACAGATCGCCGCGGGGTACGGCTGATATCCGGGCGGCGCATAGTTGAGCGGCGCCGGGATGGTGCCTTGCACCTCCACCATGTACTTGTGACAGAGCCGGTCGAGCTCGCCCGTCGTCACGCCCGCCGTCACATGCGGCGCGATGTAGTCGAGGACCTCGGCGGCGAGATTGCCGGCGACGCGCATCTTGGCGACGTCTTCGGCGGATTTGAGCGAGACGGACATGGACTGGTTTTCGACGTTCGGACAACGGCGCACTGCGCTTGGGTTCAGACGCCCCGTTTCATGTGCGCAGCAGCTCGTTGATGGCTGTTTTGGCTCGCGTCCGCGCGTCCACCTGCTTGACGATCACTGCGCAGTAGAGGCTGCAGCCCCCTTCGCCGGAGGGCAGGCTCCCCGAAACGACGACGGAGCCTGCTGGAACTCGGCCGTAGGACACTTTCCCCGTTGCGCGATCGAAGATCTTCGTGCTCTGACCGATGAATACGCCCATGCCCAGTACCGCGTTCTCCTCGACGATTACGCCCTCGACGACTTCCGAGCGCGCACCGATGAAACAGTTGTCCTCGATGATGGTGGGGCTGGCCTGCAGCGGTTCAAGTACGCCGCCGATGCCGACGCCACCCGAGAGGTGGACATTGCGGCCGATCTGCGCGCACGAGCCGACCGTCACCCAGGTATCCACCATCGTTCCTTCGCCGACGTAGGCGCCGATGTTGACGTATGACGGCATGAGCACGACGTTGCGTCCGACGTAGGCGCCACGCCGCGCGACGGCGGGCGGCACCACGCGCACGCCCGCTTGCGCGAAGGCCTGGTCGTCGAACCGGGCGAACTTGGTGGGAACCTTGTCGTAGAAGCGGAAGGGCGCGTCGGGCGCGGCGATACCGATGGGCACGCTGTCGGACAGCCGGAACGACAGCAGCACGGCCTTTTTCAGCCATTGATGCGTCGTCCAGCGCCCGTCGAGCTTCTCGGCCACGCGGAGCCGGCCCGCGTCGAGCTCGACGATCGCCGATTCGACGGCGTCCCGCACCTCCGCCGGCGCCGATTGCGGCGTGAGCTCGGCGCGTCGCTCCCAGGCAGCTTCGATCGTGGACTGCAGGTCGTGCATCGGACGGCAAGCGCGAAAACGCGGCCAAAAACGCCGATTTTACGCGGTGTGCGGTCCGTGCGGCGACCGGCGAGCCAGCTCGGGGATGAGCTTGTAGCCTCCTCTGAGTGCGAGCGAACACCGGGACCACTGCATCTCGACGAGGTTTTCCCGGGTATCGCGCTTCGCGCTCAACCCGGGCTACAGCGCCTACATGGCCTTGAAGAGATGCGCGAAGGTACGGCTGACGGTGAGCTTTTCGGGCCGCGCTTTCAGCAGGATGAGCGGCTGATCGCGATAGTCCCGATCGACCCGGGCGATGGCGCGCAGGTTGACGATCGTGCCGCGGTGTACTTGCCAGAACTGCTCGCCGTCCAGCTCGTCAAAGAGGTCTTTGATCGTCTTGCGTATCAGCGCCTCGCCATCGGCGGTGACGACCTTGGTGTACTTGTCCTCGGCATGGAAATAGACCACCTCGTCGACCGGAATCAGTCGCATCGACGGGCCGAGCGACGCCTTGATCCAGCGCAGCGGACCACCCACTTCGCGGGCGTTGAGTTGCGCGAGAACGGTCGTGAGATCGGCGGGCGCGCGCTCGAGGCGCAGCTTGAGCCGCTCGACGACCTTGCCCATGCGCTCGGTCGTCACGGGCTTCAGCACGTAGTCGACGGCGCCTTGCTCGAACGCCGTGACCGCGTACTGATCATAAGCCGTGACGAAGACGACGTGGCAGGCGCCGCCGAGCTCTTCCGCGACTTCGAGGCCCGACTTCACCGGCATTCGGATGTCGAGAAAGACGATGTCGGGCTCGAGCTCGCGCTGCAGCGCCAGCGCCTGCTCGCCGTTCTCCGCTTCGGCGACGACAGCGAGCTCCGGCCACGCCTGCGCGAGCCGCGAGCGCAGCTGCGCACGCAGCATCGGCTCGTCTTCGGCGATGAGCGCGCAGGGCTGCTTAGGCTGGCTCATAGGGTAGCTCGACCGTTGCGCGCGCCCCGTGGGGCTCGACTTCCTCCAGCGTGAAGCGCGCCTGATCGGCGTAGAGCGCGGCGAGCCGCCCGCGCAGGTTGGTCAGGCCGACGCCGTTCCCGATCTTGTTGCCCAGACCATGCCCGTTGTCGACGACCGAGACGATCAGACGCCTGCCGTCGTGGCGCGCCTGAAGCTCGACCGTGCCGCCCTCAGCCTGTGGCTCCAGCCCGTGCCGGACCGCGTTCTCGACGAGCGACATCAGCAGCATCGGCGGAAAGCGGTGCCCGCGCAGCTCCTCCGGAATGCGGATCGCGAAGCGAAGCCTTGTCCCCATGCGCATCTGCATGATCGACAGATAGGCCTGGGCGAGGTCGCCCTCCTGTCCAAGGGTCGTGCTGTTGGAGCGGAGCTGCGGCAGCGCTGCGCGCAGATAGGCGATCAGGTGACCCAGCATCAGGCTCGCCTTGGGTGGCTCCGTCTCGGCGAGAAACTGCACCGATGCGAGCGTGTTGAACAGGAAATGCGGCTCGACCTGCGCCTGCATCAGTTTGAGCTCCGCTTCGATGGCCTGCTTCGAGAGCAGGTTGCGATCGGCCTCGGCGCGGAGCAGATCGGCGCGGCTGCGCGCCTCGCGGAACTGGATGAGGAAGAACAGGGAAACGAACAGCCCGTTGCCGAAGCCGGAGAGCAGCGTCCAGGCCTTGTGGCTATCGGAGAACATGTCGACGAACCCGTAACCCGGCTCGCCGATGATCGTTCCCTTCACGAGAAACACGAGGAAATAGCCGACCGCCGTTCCGATCGCCACTGCGAGCGCGAGTCGCAGCACCGGACGCGGCTTGTACCAGGGCGAAGCCGCGTTGACGAAGTAGGCTATGGAAAGCCCGAAGCATTGCGCGGTGATGAACGGGTGCCAGAAGGGACGCGTATCCTCGATCGACATCATCGCGGCGTAGCCCGTGTTGATCGCGATGATCAGGGCGACGATCTGCCACGAGGCGCCGTAGCAGCCTGCGAAAAGCAGTGTCCGCCAGCGGCTCGGGCGCAGGGTCGACGGCGTGGCGGAGCTCGTCATGGCGGACGATTGTACGCGGGCCGTGGCCGCACATCGGCCCGGGCGACGAAGCGCCTCCGGGGACGACGAAGCGGCCTCGAATGGAGCGGGACGGCGCTCCCTCGAGGCCGGCCGCTCCCTCAATGGCCACGCGCGAACCGGACCAGCCGATCGACGGCTTCCGCGCACTCGTCGAGGTCGGCGACGAGCGCTATGCGGACGTAGCCTCGTCCCGGATTCACGCCGTCGGCCTCGCGCGCGAGATACCCCCCGGGGAGCACCGTCACCGCGTGCTCCGCGTAAAGCCCGCGAGCGAAAGCTGCATCGTCGTCGGAGACCTTGGCCCACAGGTAGAACGCGGCGTCGGGTCGCGTCACTTCGTACGCCGCGGCGACCCGCGGGAAGAGCGCTGCGAACTTTCGCGCATAGGCGGCGCGATTGGCGCGTACGTGGGCTTCGTCGCTCCACGCGGCGACGCTCGCGGCGGCCACGGCGGGCGACATCGCGGAACCGTGGTAGGTGCGGTAGAGCAGAAACAGTTTGATCAGCGCGGCGTCCCCGGCGACGTAGCCCGAACGCAGGCCCGGCGCGTTGGAGCGCTTGGACAGGCTCCCGAACGAAACGAGCCGCGGGTAGCCGTCGCGCCCCAGCATCCTCGCCGCGGCGAGCGAGCCCAGGGGCGCATGCGCTTCGTCGAAATAGATTTCCGAGTAACACTCGTCGGCGGCAATCACGAAACCGTGCCGATCGCAGAGCTCGAACAGTCTTCGCCAGTCGTCGAGCGTCATTACGCGGCCCGTCGGATTATCAGGCGAGCAGACGTAGAGGAGCTGTGTGCGTCGCCAAATCGCGTCGGGTACGGCGTCCCAGCGCGGCGCGTAGCCGTCGCGGGCCAGACTGTTGACGCAGAAGGTCGTCGCGCCGGCGAGGAGCGCCGCTCCTTCGTAGATCTGGTAGAACGGATTGGGGACGACGACGGTCGCGCCGACGCGGCTCCGGTCGACCACGGTTTGCGCGAAGGCGAACAGCGCCTCGCGGCTCCCGAGCACCGGCAGAACCTGCGTGGCCGCGTCGAGTGCTCCGAGCCCGTGTCGGCGCATGAGCCACGCGGCGATCGCTTCACGCAGGGCGGGCGCGCCGGCCGTTGTGGGATAATTCGCCACACCTTTCGCGCCCGCCGCGAGCGCATCGAGGATGAATTGCGGCGTGGGATGCTTCGGCTCGCCGAGCGAAAGGTTGATCGGCCTGAGCTGTGGTGGTGGCGCAATGCCCGCGAAGAGCGCTCGCAGCCGCTCGAACGGGTAGGGCTGCAACAACGCGAGCTGCGGATTCAACGTGGCGACAATCGACGTAGACGAAGCAAAATTATACCCGGGCGAAAACGCGTCTCCGGCGGGATGGCGATGGCGGCTTCTCGCGAGCACGGCGGTGCTCGCCGCACTCGCGCTCCTGGCCATCGTGCTCGCGTACTGGGGTTGGCGCTGGTTCGGTCCGGCTCCGGCGGCTTTGCCTCCCGAGCGCGTCGACGGCGATCCCCTGCGTCGCATCGCTGATGCTCATCTGTTCGGCGCAGCCACGGTCGCGGCGACCGAGGCGACGCAGGGGATCGCCGATCTGCGTCTGCTCGGCGTATTCGCCGAGCGCGATGGCCAGGGCTACGCATTGTTCCGTGCAGGGTCCCGTGGACCGCTTTTCATCGCTGCCGGCTCCGAGGTCGCGCCAGGCACGCTGCTCGAAGCGGTCCGGCCCCAGGGTGTCACGCTCGTCCAGGGCGGCGTTCGCCGCGACATCGCCTTGGGCCAGGCGCGGACGACGGCAAACGTTCGCGGCGCGGCCGCGCCGGTCCGCTCGGCGCAGTGCGCGGCGCCCGCAGGCTTCAGCGGCTCGGTGCTGCGCCTCAACGCCGAGCTGCTTACCGGCATGATTGCGGCGCCGGACACCTGGAAGGCGCTCGTGCAGCCGGTGGCCGGCGGCCTCATCGTGCGCGATCAGAGCGGCTTCGCCGGCATGATGGGCCTGCGCAACGGCGACCACGTGGAGCGTGCCAACGGTATCGCGCTGGCGCTTCCGGAAGATATCGCCGGAACCGTTCTTCGGCCGCTCACTCGCAGCCAGCAGGTTTGGGTCACCGGCAGCCGCGAGGGCAAACCGCAGCAGTGGCTCTACCTCAACGCCGGCGCGTGTCCCTCGTGATCGTCCCGATGTGCGGCGCGTGATGCGTCCTCGAAAGCGGCGGCGCCCGTTCGGACCGCGCTCAGGCGCTGGCGGGGAGCCAGTCGAGCACCGCGGTCAGCGAATCGATCAGCCCGTCCGGCGCCCACGACAGGGGGGCGATCTCCGGCGCGATGTAGCCGTAGCTCGCGACGAGCGCCGCCATCCCAGCGGCGCGCGCCGCGGCGACGTCGCGCGGCGCGTCGCCGACGTAAACGCAGCGCTCCGGAGCAATGCCGAGCTTCGCTGCGGCGTGCAGCAGCGGCCCGGGATGAGGCTTGGTCTGCGGCGTCGTGTCGCCGCAGACGATCACGCCGGCACGGGTGGCAATGCCGAGCCGCTCGAGAAGCGGCAGCGTGAAGCGCGCGGCCTTGTTGGTGACTACGCCCCACGCGAGGCCGCGCTTCTCTATTCCGGCAAGCGCAAATTCGGCGCCGGCGAAGAGCCGTGTATGCACCGCGAGTCCCGCGGCATAGTAGTCCAGGAACGCTTCCTTAAGCGTCTCCCAATCAGGATCCTCTCGCGTCACGCCGAGCCCGGCGTCCAGCATGCCCCGCGTGCCGTCCGAGGCATGCGGTCGCAAGGCCGCCAGCGCGAGAGGCGGTAGATCGCGATCCCGGCGCAACCGGTTCAGCGCTGCGGCCAGATCGACGGCCGTATCGGCCAGCGTGCCGTCGAGGTCGAACAGCACCGCGTGTACTGGCAGGGCGCGCGGCTGCGCCTTATCAGGCATCGCGGCGGAAGCTCGCGATGTAGTTGACCGACGCGTCGGCCTCGAGGCGATAAGTCTTGCCGATCGGGTTGTAGGTCATGCCGATCACCGCGTCGGATTCGAGGCCCGCGCGCCGGGCGAAAGCTGCGACCTCGGAAGGTTTGAGAAACCGGGCGTAGTCGTGCGTTCCGCGCGGCAGGAGGCGCAGAACGTATTCGGCTCCGATCACCGCGAAGAGATAAGCCTTCGGATTGCGATTGATGGTCGAGAACACCACCAAGCCGGCCGGCTTGGCGAGCTTCGCGCACGCGGCGACGAGCGATGCGGGGTCGGGAACGTGCTCGAGGAGCTCCATACACGTGACGACGTCGAAGCCGACCGATTCCTCTTTGGCGAGCACCTCGGCGGCGACGAGCCGATAGTCGACCTCCACGCCCGACTCGAGCTGATGCAGGCGCGCGACCGAGAGTGCCTTCTCCGATAGATCGATGCCGGTCACTTTCGCGCCGGCGCGCGCCATCGCTTCGGCAAGGATGCCGCCTCCGCAGCCCACGTCCAGCGCCCGCTTCCCGGCGAGCCCGCCGCAGCGTTCCGCAATGTATCCGAGTCGCAACGGGTTGATGTCGTGCAACGGCTTGAAGTCGCTGTCGGGATCCCACCAGCGATGAGCAAGCGCGCTGAATTTGGCGAGTTCTGCAGGATCGGCGTTAAGCATGGGGGTACGAGGGCGCGTCGCGTGAGCCAGATAGCGCTAAGCCCTGGCGAGCCTGTCCTGCCAGGTGCGTGCGAGAACGCCGAGCTCCGCGGCGTCGAGCGAGGCGAGGATTCCATCGTCGACCACGCGCTCGCCGCCGACCCACACGTCGGTGACCTGATCCCGTCCCACGACGTGCACCAGGTGCGAGGTCGGATCGTAGCAGGGAGCGTGTTCGAATGCACCGAGGCTGACGGCGATCGTGTCGGCCTGCTTGCCGGGCTCGAGCGAGCCGATCTGGGTGTCGAGCCCCAGCGCCGCAGCGCCGTCGAGCGTCGCCATGCGCAGCACCGACCCCGCGGGTAGCGCAGCCGCGTCACCCGTTGTGAGCTTGGCCAGAAGGGCGGCGAGCCGCGCCTCACCGAAGATGTCCAGACGGTTGTTGCTGGCCGCTCCGTCGGTCCCGAGCGCGACGTTCACGCCTCGTCCCCGCAGGCGGGCGACGGGCGCGATGCCGCTCGCCAGCTTGAGGTTCGACGTGGGGCAGTGGACGACCTGGCAACTTTGCGCAGCGAGCAGCTCGACATCGGAGTCGGCGAGATGGACAGCATGCACCGCAATGAAATTCGGGCCGGTGACCCCCAGCCGCTCGAGCCGCGCGAGCGGCGACACGGCGCCCGCGGCGAGGCTTGCCTCGAGCTCGTCTCGGGTCTCCTGCAGATGCGTCTGGACCGGCAGATCCAGCTGCCTCGCATAGACGACGATCTTCTGCCAGCTCGCGTCGCTTACGGTATAGGGCGCGTGCGGGGCGAACCCGAAGGAGAGCTTCGCCTCGTGCTTCCAGGCGTCGCGAACGGCGAGGCCCTCGCGGATGTACGCCTCCGCGTCGGTGGCGTAGGGCGTTGGAAAGTCCAGCACGGGCAGGCCGATGAATGCCCGGATCCCGCCCTGACGATACGCGCGCGCCGCGGCGTCCGGAAAAAAATACTGATCGGCGCAGCACGTGATCCCGCCAAGCAGCATCTCGCCCGTGGCGACGAGCGTGCCGTCGTGCACGAACTCGGGCGACAGAACCCGTCCCTCGCGCGGCCAGATGTGCTTCTCGAGCCAGGGCTTGAGCGGGACGTCATCGGCGATGCCTCGCATCAGCGCCATCGCCGCGTGCGTATGCGCATTGACCAGGCCCGGAAGCAGCGCGTGCGTCGACAGGCTCACCCGCTCGCGGGGCTGATACTCGCGCTCGGCCGAAGCGGTGGGGGCGACCGCGACGATCCGCCCGCGGTCGACGACCAGCGTGTGATGATCGAGGACGCCGGCGGGCTCGATCGGGACGATCCATCGCGCGTCGATGCAGAGGTCAACGACGGTGCGCATCAGCGAAATTCGGCTCCGGGTAAGTTGAAGCACTATAGCGCGCCGTCGCGTGCTCGAAACCAAGGTCGACGAGCGGCGGACAAAAAAAGCCCCGCACGGAGCGGGGCTCTTTCACGCAAGCGCGGAAGGGCTCAGCGTTTCGTCGCCTCGCCCTTTACTTCGATTTCGACGCGTCGGTTCGGCGCCAGACACTCGATCAGCGCCTTGCGCTCCTTCGGATAGGGCTGGTTGCACACCACGCCCGGGACCGGCTGCGTCTTGCCCATGCCGAGGGTCTCGATCTTATCCCTCGCGACGCCCTTCGACACGAGGTAGTCGCGCACGGCATTGGCGCGCCGCTCGGAGAGTCTCTGGTTGTAGGCCTGCGACCCGATGCGGTCGGTGTGGCCCGTCACGAGAACCAATTCGAGCTTGGTCACGTCTCTCAAGCGGCTCAGGACTTCGCGATCGATCGCGGCCTGACCTTCGGGCTTGAGCACGGCCTTGTCGAAATCGAACAGCGCCTTGGCCGCCAGTGTGATCTTCTGCACGCCGGGTGCGGCCGGCGGCGGGGGCGCCGGGGGCGGCGGAGCCGGCGGTGCGGCGGCGGGGGCCGGCGCAGGCGCGGGCTTCGGAACCAGATCGGGGTCGCACTCGACAATCGCCATCGCGGGTGTCCAGTATCCCGTCCTCCAGCACAGCGTGTCGTTCACGCCGGGCTTGCCGCCATACGAGCCGCTGCGCCAGATATTGGCATTGGGTGTACCGGGGCCAAACAGAACATAGCCACTGTACTGGGGGTTGGCCTGGCCAAAAGCGGCCGACCAGAGCGTGGCTGCCGCCGCGCCGGTCACCATCGTTGCGATCAGACGAAGTTTCATCACTTTCACCCCTTTGGCTTGATTATCGTGGTGTACTCGTTTCTTTTGACCTGGAACAGCAACTCAGGCGCGATTGACGGCAAGCGGACGCGTTAGCGACGGCAAAGCGCGCTTTGCGCTCGAATATAACATACGGGGTTTTCCCCTTCCAAGGATTCCGGCAACAATACATTGCGCAGTGTCGCGAGAATACAACGGTCATGATAAAATCATGCGTTTTTCGGCGTGCCGTTCGCTCAAACGATTTGCCGCTCCGCGGGGAGTTTCCGCGCCCCGCCGCACGGTAGCGGCCCGCGCCCGAGTTTTCACGTTTTAGTCCGAGAAAGAGCGCTTTGCTGATGGAGCAGTTCGCAAAAGAAACCCTTCCAGTCAGCCTGGAAGCCGAAATGCGGCATTCCTACCTCGATTACGCGATGAGCGTGATCGTGGGCCGGGCCCTCCCGGATGTCCGAGACGGGCTGAAGCCGGTGCACCGCCGCGTGCTCTACGCGATGCACGAGGCGAACAATGTCTGGAACCGCTCCTACGTCAAATGCGCCCGGGTCGTCGGCGACGTGCTCGGGAAATACCACCCTCACGGCGACACCGCCACCTACGAGGCGCTGGTGCGGATGGTGCAGGACTTCTCGCTGCGCTATCCCCTGATCGACGGCCAGGGCAACTTCGGCTCCGTCGACGGCGACGCCCCGGCGGCGTATCGCTACACCGAATGCCGCCTGCAGCGCATCACCGCCGAGATGCTGGCCGATATCGAGCAGGAAACCGTCGATTTCGTGCCCAATTACGACGGCAAGGAGCGCGAGCCCACGGTTCTTCCGACGCGACTGCCGAACCTGCTCGTCAACGGCTCGTCCGGCATCGCGGTCGGCATGGCCACCAACGTTCCGCCGCACAACCTTTCGGAGATCGTGACGGCTTGCCTCGCGCTGCTGGAAAGTCCCGAGATCACGGTCGACGAGCTGATCGAGCACGTTCCGGCGCCGGATTTCCCCACGGCCGGAATCATCTACGGAACCGAAGGCGTCCGCGAGGGCTACCGCACCGGCCGCGGCCGCGTCGTCATCCGCGCGCGGACGCACATCGAGGATCTGGAGAAGGGCAGCCGGCAGGCGATCATCGTCGATGAGCTTCCGTATCAGGTGAACAAGTCGACGCTGCTCTCGCGCATCGGCGAGCTGGTGCGCGAGAAGAAGCTCGAAGGTATCTCCGACCTTCGCGACGAGTCGGACAAGTCCGGAATGCGGGTGGTGATCGAGCTCCGGCGCGGAGAAGTCGCCGACATCATCCTCAATAATCTGTTCAAGCTCACGCAGCTCCAGGACAGCTTCGGCATGAATATGGTCGCGCTGGTCGACAACCAGCCGCGGCTGCTCAATCTCAAGCAGTTCCTCGAGCACTTCCTAGCGCACCGCCGCGAGGTCGTCGTGCGCAGGACGCGCTTCGAGCTGACCAAGGCGCGCGAGCGCGGGCACGTGCTCGAAGGGCTCGCCGTCGCGCTGTCGAACGTGGACGAGATCATCGCGCTGATCAAGGCGGCGCCGACGCCGGCGGAGGCGAAAAGCGCGTTGATGGCCAAGCACTGGCGCTCGGCGGTGGTCGAGGACATGCTCAAGCGGGCGGCAGCGGAAACGGCGCGGCCGGAAGGCCTCGCCCCGGAATTCGGCTGGCAGGAAACGGCCGGCCGCCGCGGCTACAACCTCTCGGAGGCGCAGGCCCAGGCGATCCTGGAGCTCCGTCTGCAGCGACTGACCGGTCTCGAGCAGGAGAAGATCACCGGGGAATACCGGGAGGTCATGACCCAGATCGTGGACCTGCTCGACATCCTGGCCAAGCCTTCGCGGGTGGTCACGATCGTCGGCACGGAGCTGAAATCGATCCGCGACCAGTTCGGCGACAAGCGCCGTTCCGAGATCGTCGCGCAGGGGGTCGACCTGTCGATCGAGGACCTGATCGCCCCCGAGGACATGGTCGTCACGCTTTCGCACGGCGGCTACATGAAGGCGCAGCCCGTCGGCGAATACCGCGCGCAGCGCCGCGGCGGACGCGGCAAGCAGGCGACGGGGACCAAGGAAGACGATTTCATCGACCGGCTGTTCATCGCCAACACCCACGACAACATCCTCTGCTTCTCCAACCGCGGGCGGGTGTACTGGCTCAAGGTCTACAACGTGCCGCAGGGCAGCCGCATCTCCCGGGGCAAGCCCATCGTCAACCTCGTGCCGCTGCTCGAGCACGAGAAGATCACGGCGATCCTGCCGGTGAAGGAGTTCGTCGACGATCATTTCGTCTTCATGGCCACCGCCAAGGGCACGGTGAAGAAGACGCCGCTCTCGGAATTCTCGCGGCCGCGCCCGTCGGGCATCATCGCCATCGATCTCGACGACGGCGATTTCCTGATCGGCGCCGCGCTCACCGACGGCAAGCACGACGTGATGCTGTTCAGCTCCAGCGGCAAGGCGGTGCGCTTCGAGGAAGGCGACGTTCGGCCGATGGGCCGCGTGGCGCATGGAGTGCGCGGCATGCAACTGGACAAGGGGCAACGTGTGATCAGCATGCTGGTGGCCGAAGACGAGGAACAGTCGGTCCTGACGGCCACCGAGAACGGCTTCGGCAAGCGCACGCCGATCGTCGAGTACACGCGCCATGGACGCGGCACCAAGGGCATGATCGCGATCCAGCAGAGCGGCAGGAACGGACAGGTCGTCACCGCGGCGCTGGTGCGGCCCGAGGACGAAGTGATGCTGATCTCGACCGGTGGGGTGCTCATCCGCACCAGCGTGAAGTCGATCCGCGAGATGGGCCGATCGACCCAAGGCGTCACGCTCATCAACCTCGGCGAAGGCGAGAGGCTCGCGGGTCTCGAGCGCGTGGTCGAGACCGAGGAAGAGAACGGGGAGTGAAGCGGCCGGCGATGCGGCGGCGGCCGCGAGCTCGCGACGCGGATCGATGATGGCGAACGACGAGAGTCATGACGACCGGGACGAGCTCAAGCGACGCCGCGCCGCAATCGACGAGCTCGACCGCGAGATCCTGCGGATCATCTCCAACCGCGCGGTCCAGGCGCAGGCGATCGGGCTCTCCAAGAGCGGTCCCGCGTACCGGCCGGAGCGCGAGGCGGAGGTCCTGCGTCGCGTCGTCGAGATGAACAACGGGCCATTGTCCGATGAAGCGGTTGCCGGAGTTTTCCGCGAGATCATGTCCGCATGCCTCGCGCTCGAGCAGCAGCTTTCGGTCGCCTATCTCGGCCCGCCCGGAACCTACAGCCATACCGCGGTCACACGGCACTTCGGCGGGGCCGTCGCGGCCGAGCCCTGCACGTCGATCGACGAGGTCTTCCGCGCCGCCGAGGCGGGGCGATGCGACTGCGCCGTCGTGCCGGTGGAGAACTCGACCGAAGGCGCCGTGGGGCGCACGCTCGATCTCGTGTCGCAGACACCGCTCATCATCGTCGGCGAGATCAAGCTTCGCATCCGCCAGAACGTGCTGGGGCGAGGCCTGACGCTCGGGCAGGTGACGCGGGTGTACTCGCATGCGCAGTCGCTCGCGCAGTGCGTGCAATGGCTCGCGCAGCATTTGCCCGCCGCCGCGCGCGTGGCCGTCGCGAGCAATGCCGAGGCTGCGCGCCTGGCTGCCGCCGAGCCCGGTGCGGCCGCGATCGCCGGCGAGGAGGCGGCGGTGATCTACGGACTCGACGTGATCGCCGCGCACGTCGAGGACGAACCGAACAACACGACACGCTTCTGGGTTCTCGGGCGCCATGCGGCGGGTCCTTCGGGCAAAGACGAGACTTCGCTCGTGATGTCGGCGAAGAACCAGCCCGGAGCGGTCTATGCGCTGCTGGAGCCCTTCGCCAAGCACGGCGTCTCCATGTCGCGGCTCGAGTCGCGCCCGGCGCGTACCGGGCTGTGGGAATACCTTTTCTTCGTCGACCTCGAGGGCCATCAGAGCGATCCTGCGGTCGCCGCAGCGCTCGCGGAGCTCAAGAGCCGCGCCCCGTTTCTCAAGCTTCTGGGCTCCTACCCGGCTGCGCTCGTCTGATGCGCATGCGAGACCATCGGAGGCGCCGTTGAGTCGCACCGTTCCTCACGGACCCGCGGGGCTCGCACCCGAATACATCCGTCGGATCTCGCCCTATGTCCCGGGCAAGCCGGTCGAGGAGCTCGCGCGCGAATACGGACTCGCCGAAGAGCGAATCGTCAAGCTCGCATCGAACGAGAACCCGCGCGGGCCGAGCCCGAGGGCGCGCGAGGCGATCATGAGCGCGTGTGCAGGGATCACGCGCTACCCGGACGGCAATGGGTTCGCTCTGAAAAGCGCGCTAGCCGCGCATTACGGCGTAGCGCGAGAGCAGATCGTGCTCGGCAACGGTTCGAACGACGTTCTGGAGCTGGCGACCCAGGCGTTCCTGCGTCCCGGCGACGATGCCGTCTACTCGCAGCATGCGTTCGCGGTCTATCCCCTCGCCACGCAGGCGCGGGGCGCCGCCGGCATCGAAGTCCCGGCTCGCGACTACGGCCACGACCTCGGGGCTATGGCGCGTGCCATCACGTTCCGCACGCGGATCGTCTTCGTGGCCAATCCCAACAATCCGACCGGCACCTGGCTCGCTGCGCCGAAGCTCAAGACCTTCCTCGCGGCGGTGCCCCGCGACCGGCTGGTCGTTCTCGACGAAGCGTACGACGAATATCTCGAGCTCGAGCAGCGCTCGCCCAGCGTATCGTGGATCGCGGAGCACCCGAACCTGATCGTCTCGCGCACCTTTTCCAAGGCTTATGGTCTGGCAGGCCTGCGAGTCGGTTTCGGCCTCATGAACGCGGGCGTGGCCGATATGCTCAATCGCGTGCGCCAGCCGTTCAACGTGAGCTCGATCGCGCAGGCGGCCGCGTTGGCTGCCCTCGCGGACACCGAATACGCCGCCGAGAGCGCCGCGCTGAACCGCGCCGGTCTCGCGCAGCTCACCTCCGCGCTCGACGCCATGGGCGTCGCGTACGTGCCGTCGCACGCCAATTTTCTCCTCGTGCAGGTCGGCGACGGGGCTCGCGTGTACGAGGCGCTGCTGCGGCAGGGAGTGATCGTCCGGCCGGTGGCGAACTACGGGCTGCCGGAGCACGTGCGGGTCACGGTCGGACTGCCCGAGGAGAATCGGCGGTTCCTCGCTGCCCTCGAGTCCGCGCTCGGGCGCTAGGGCGATGGTCGCGATCGGCAAGCTCGTCGTGATCGGCGTCGGCCTGATCGGCGGCTCGTTTGCGCTCGCCATGCGTCGCTCCGGCGCGACGTCGAACGTGCTCGGCGTGGGCCGGGGGAAGGACAATCTCGACGCCGCTCGGCGGCTGGGGCTGGTCGATCGCGCCATGGCGCTCGACGAGCCATGGACCTCCGAGCTCCACGACGCCGATCTCGTGTTTCTCGCCACACCCGTGGGGCAGATGCCCGCGCTCTTCGACGCGATCGCGCGGCATGTCGGCGCGCACACCGTCATGACGGACGCCGGAAGCACCAAGCAGGACGTGATCGACGCGGCCCGTTCGCAGCTTCGGGCCGCGTTTCCGCGCTTCGTTCCCGGCCATCCTATCGCGGGTACCGAGCATTCGGGCGCCGCCGCCGCGTTCGAAGCGCTTTTCCGCGACCGCCAGGTGATACTCACGCCGTTGCCCGAAACCGAACCTCGGGCGCTTGCGCTGGTCAGCGACTGCTGGGCGCGTTGTGGCGCGACCGTGCGCCGGCTCGACGCGGGCCGGCACGACGCGATCCTTTCCGCGGTGAGCCATCTGCCGCACGTGCTGGCCTTTGCGCTGATGTCCGAGCTTGCGGCGCGCCCCGACGCCGACGAACACTTCGATCTCGCTGGGACGGGATTGCGCGACGTCACGCGTCTCGCCGGCAGTCACGCCGGGATGTGGCGCGACGTCTGCCTCGCCAACCGCGACGCGTTGCGCCGCGATATCGCGCGTTATCGCCAAGAGCTCGACCGGATCGACGCCCTGCTGGAACGCCGCGATGGCGGCGCCTTGCTGTCGCTGTTCGCCCGTGCGCGCGCCGCGCGCGCCGCGTGGATCGATCGCGCGAGCGGCGCCGACGACGTCTGAAGTCCGCGCCGTGCCCGGTCCGCGGCCTGGTGGAGCAATGGACTACCTCGACCTTCCGCCGCTTGCCCGCATGGCGGGGAAGGTCTCGCTGCCGGGCTCCAAGAGCATCTCCAACCGCACGCTGCTGCTGGCCGCGCTCGCGCACAGCGATACCGAGGTCGAGGGACTCCTCGACGCCGACGACGTTGATCGGATGCTCGAGGCGTTGCGCGCGCTGGGCGTGGCGATCGAGCAGCGCGGCCAGTCGCGCCATTTCACCGTGCACGGTATCGGCGGAGCGTTCCCGGTCAAGCGCGCCAGGCTTTTTCTCGGCAACGCAGGCACTGCGTTCCGGCCGCTGACCGCGGCGCTCGCGCTGTCCGGAGGAGACTACGAGCTCACCGGCGTCGCGCGGATGCACGAGCGTCCGATCGCCGATCTCGTCGACGCTCTGCGCACGCTGGGCGCGGATATCCGCTACCTTGGCGAACCCGGATTTCCCCCGCTCGCGATCGGCAAAGGCCGCCTGGACGTGGGCGCGCGCATTGCCATCCGAGGCGATATCTCCAGCCAGTTCGTTACCGCGCTCCTGATGGCGCTGCCGCTGACTGGCCGTGGGATCGACGTCGAGATCTCGGGCGAGCTGATCTCGCAGCCGTACGTCGACATGACGCTTGCGCTGATGGCGCGCTTCGGCGTCGTCGTGGACCGCAACGACTGGCGAGCTCTGCGCATCCCCGCCGGCCAGGGTTACGCGAGTCCCGGGACGATCGCGGTCGAAGGCGACGCGTCCTCCGCTTCGTATTTCCTGGCGGCCGGGGCGATCGGCGGTGGGCCGGTGCGGGTCGAAGGCGTCGGGCTCGAAAGCATTCAAGGCGACGCGCAATTCGCGCGCACACTGATCGAGATGGGCGCCGCGGTGGATCACGGTCCCGACTGGATCGAAGTCCGCGGCAAGCGGCCGCTGCGGGCGATCGACGCGGACTTCAATCGCATGCCGGACGCGGCGATGACCGCTGCGGTCGCGGCGCTGTTCGCGAACGGTTCTTCGCGGCTTCGCGGCATCGGCAGCTGGCGCGTGAAGGAAACCGATCGCATTGCGGCGATGGCGACCGAGCTCGCAAAACTCGGCGCGGCGGTCGAGACGGGGCCGGACTGGCTGTCGATCGTCCCGCCGACGAGCCTTCTGCCGGCGACAATCGACACCTACGACGATCACCGGATCGCGATGTGCTTCTCGCTCGCTACCTTGGGCGGGGTGGCCGTCCGCATCAACGATCCGCAGTGCGTGCGCAAGACCTTTCCCGGCTACTTCGCAGCCTTTCGTGCGCTCGGCCGATGAGCCCGGCGCCCGTGATCGCGGTCGATGGGCCCGCGGCTTCCGGGAAGGGCACGATTGCGGTGGGGGTCGCCCGGGCCCTGGGCTTTCATCATCTCGACAGCGGCGCGCTGTATCGTCTCGTGGCACTGAAGGCGCTCGACGCCGGCATCGCGCTCGACGACGAGGCGAGCCTCGCCGGGGCGGCGACGGGCATGACGTTCCATCTCCGCGAAGACCGGACCGTCCTCGACGGCGCCGACGTGACCGTGACGATCAGAAGCGAAGCGGTGAGTGCGGCTGCCTCACGGGTCGCGGTCCTCGCCCGCGTACGGGCCGCGCTGCTGCCCCGTCAGAGAGCTTTCCGGCGGCCGCCGGGGCTGGTCGCCGACGGGCGCGACATGGCCACCGTCGTGTTTCCAGACGCCATCATCAAGGTCTACGTCACCGCCAGCCCCGAGGAGCGGGCGAGGCGCCGTTATAAGCAGTTGATAGAAAAAGGAAACTCTGTTAGCCTTGACAGTCTTTTGCGCGACATCCGCGAACGAGACGCGCGCGACAGTGGTCGGGCGGCGGCACCGCTCAAGCCCGCTGACGGCGCGATCGTCCTGGATACGACCAGCCTGTCGATCGAGGCCGGAATAGCGTTCGTGCTCGAACGCTACCGAGCGTTGTCGCCTTAGGCTTCGCGGCTGAAGCGCGAAGAGCCCGGCTACGATCACAAGGGATTGAGTAAAGCAACTTGAGGCAAGCCAACGCCGCCCGATTCGCTCGGGCGGGATGACCAACCGACCCCGTTCGCGCCCCCGGTGCGACGGACTTTCAGGTAATAGGAAACCGTTCATTCATGGCAACCGCCACCACCACCACCAACCAACCTGCCCAACCGCAGGAGAACTTTGCCGCGCTGTTCGAGGAATCCCTGGCGCGGCAGGAAATGCGGCAGGGCGAACTGATCACTGCCGAAGTCACCCGCGTCGATTACAACATCGTCGTCGTCAATGCGGGGCTCAAGTCAGAGAGTTTCATCCCGATCGAGGAATTCAAGAACGACAAGGGCGAAGTCGAGGTCAAGCCCGGCGACTTCGTAACCGTTGCGATCGAGAGCCTCGAAGACGGTTACGGGGAGACGCGGCTCTCGCGCGACAAGGCCAAGCGTCTCAAGGCCTGGACGGACCTCGAAGCCTCGATGGAGCAGGGTAACGTCGTGCAGGGACTCGTCACAGGCAAGGTGAAGGGCGGGCTCACGGTCATGGTGAACGGCATTCGCGCGTTCCTGCCCGGATCGCTGGTCGACATCCGGCCGGTCAAGGACACCGGTCCGTTCGAAGGGAAGCTCCTCGAGTTCAAGGTCATCAAGCTCGACCGCAAGCGCAACAACGTCGTCGTTTCACGCCGTGCGGTGCTGGAAGCGAGCCTCGGCGCAGAGCGCGAGGAGCTCTTGAAGACACTGCAGGAGGGCGCGGTGGTCAAGGGCGTGGTCAAGAACATCACCGACTACGGCGCGTTCGTCGACCTCGGCGGTATCGACGGGCTGCTGCACATCACCGACCTTGCCTGGCGACGGGTGAAGCATCCGTCGGAAGTGCTTTCGGTCGGCGACGAAGTCACCGCCAAGGTGCTCAAGTTCGATCAGGAGAAGAACCGCGTATCGCTGGGCATGAAGCAGCTCGGCGAGGATCCGTGGGTCGGGCTGTCGCGTCGCTATCCGCCCGGGACGCGGCTCTTCGGCAAGGTGACGAACATCACCGATTACGGCGCGTTCGTCGAGATCGAGCAGGGCATCGAGGGCCTCGTGCACGTGTCCGAAATGGACTGGACCAACAAGAACATCCATCCTACCAAGGTGGTGCAGCTCGGCGACGAGGTCGAAGTGATGATCCTCGAGATCGACGAGGAGCGCCGCCGCATCTCCCTCGGCATGAAGCAGTGCATGCCCAATCCCTGGGAAGAGTTCGCGATGAACCACAAGAAGGGCGATCGCGTGAAGGGCGTGATCAAGTCGATCACCGACTTCGGCGTGTTCATCGGTCTGCCGGGTTCCATCGACGGTCTGGTGCACCTGTCCGATCTGTCGTGGACGCTGCCCGGCGAGGCGGCCGTGCGCGATTACCGCAAGGGTCAGGAAGTCGAAGCCGTCGTGCTCGCGATCGACGTGGAGCGCGAGCGCATCTCGCTCGGCATCAAGCAGCTCGACGGCGATCCGTTCTCCAACTACGTCGCCACCCATGACAAGGGCAACGTCGTCACGGGCGTGGTGAAATCCCTCGACGCCAAGGGCGCAGTGGTCGCGCTCGAAGGCGACGTCGAGGGCTATCTTCGCGCCTCCGAGGTCGCGCGCGATCGCGTCGAGGACATCCGTTCGCACCTGAAGGAGGGCGATTCGGTCACCACAATGATCATCAACATCGATCGCAAGAACCGCTCGATCAACCTTTCGATCAAGGCCAAGGATCACGCCGAAGAGGCCGAGGCCATGCAGCGCATGACCGCCGAGAATTCCGGCGCGAGCGCGGGCACGACCAACCTCGGCGCGCTGCTGAAGGCCAAGCTCGACAACAAGAATCAAGGGTAAGCGAGCCCGTGATGACCAAATCGGAGCTGATCGACCGCTTGGCGGCGCAGTTCCCGCAATTGGTAGCCAAAGACGCTGAGCTCGCGGTGAAGATGATCCTCGACGCCATGGCGGAAAGCCTCGCCAAGGGGGAGAGGATCGAGATCCGCGGGTTCGGCAGTTTCGGCCTCAACTACCGGCCGCCGCGAACGGGGCGCAATCCCAAGTCCGGCGAGCGCGTGCAGGTGCCGGAGAAGCACGTCCCGCACTTCAAGGCCGGCAAGGAATTGCGAGAACGCGTCGACTTCAAGAAGAGCTAGGAACCTCTGAGCAAGTCCCACGTGAGCCGTGTTTCCGGCGCAATGGCCGCAGATGCTAGGCCCAATCTGGCAACTGCGGGCGCAGCGAATAGTTCATTCTATTTGCAAGCCGCGCAACAACGTAGATGCGGCCATTGCGCTGAAACCCGGAGGGACGGGGCTTTCCGGGATGAGATGCGCGAAGCGACGGGAAGCCCGTGGCGGGCCCCACGGGCGAGCGGCGCGACAAAGCAGATCGCCCGGAAAGCCGCCGTCGCGGCCACGCGGGACTTACTCAGAGGTTCCCTGGCGCGCTTCGCTGCGGCGCCCCTTGGTGACGGGCCTGACCGGGGGCGACCTTCTGTGCCACCGGTCGACGACCGCAGGGGCGGCGCGTGATGGCGCTGCTGCGCTGGATCGTCGGCGGCGTCCTCTTCGTTGCGCTGCTGTTCCTGTCGCTCCAGAACTCCGATCTGGCCACCGTCCGGTTCTATCACTGGTTCTCCTGGCAGGCACCGCTGATTTTCCTGCTGCTCGCGGCGTTCGCGGCCGGCGTCGCCGCTGGACTGCTCGCGGGGCTGGCTCGCGCGGCGCGCTTGAAGCGCCAGCTCGCGCGCCTGCGCAAGGAGCTGCGGCGCGCGAACGCAACGTCGCAGCCGGCGCCGGCCGACGGCCGCTGAGGCTTCGCTCAAGTCCGCATCGCGATGGATTTCGAGCTCTGGTGGCTGCTCCCCATTCCGGCGCTGTTCTTCGCGCTCGGCTGGATCGCGGCACGGATCGACATCTCGCATCTCTTACGCGAGTCGCGGGCGCTCCCGCTGTCGTACTTCCGCGGGCTCAACTTCCTGCTCAACGAGCAGCCCGACAAGGCGATCGAATCGTTCATCGAGGTGGTCAAGGTCGACCCTCAGACGATCGATCTGCACTTCGCGCTGGGCAACCTGTTCCGTCGCCAGGGCGAAATCGATCGCGCCATTCGCATGCACCAGAACCTGCTCGACCGTCCGGATCTGGCAGCCGAAAAGCGCCGGCTCGCCGTCTTCGAGCTCGCCCAGGATTTTCACCGCGCGGGTCTGCTCGATCGTGCGGAGGAGCTCTTCAATCGGCTGGACGGCAGCCCCTACGAGCTGCAGTCGCTGGGCTTCCTGCTCCAGATCTTCGAGCAGGAAAAGGACTGGCAGAAGGCGATCACGGTGACCAAGCGCATGGAGGCGCTCGCGAAGCGGCCGTATTTCAAGGAAATCGCGCACTACTATTGCGAGCTCGCGCAGAACGCGATCCTTCGATCGCAGCTCGACGATGCGCACCGGCACCTCGAGCAGGCGCTCGCGGAATACAAGCTTTGCACGAGGGCGACGATTCTGCTGGGTGACGCCGCCGCGCAGCGGGGAGACCACGCCGCGGCCGTCTCGGCCTGGCAGCGCATCGAGTCTCAGAATCCCGCCTTCCTTGGCCTCGTGGCCGATCGGCTTGCCGACGGCTATCGCAGGACCGGCGACGTGGCGCAGGGCATCCGGGTGCTGCGCAGCTTCGAAGATCAGTACCCCTCCCTCGACCTCCTGAACGCGCTCTTCAACCTCGTTCTCGCCCACGAAGGGCCCGAAGCGGCCGCCCAGCTCATCAAGGAAGAGCTCGTTCGCAGTCCGACGCTCCTCGGACTGGACAAGCTCCTCGAGGCGCAGCTTCTCGCCGCGCCGGCGGACCGCCGGCACGATCTCGAGCTGGTCAAGGGGCTGGTGGGACAGCACATCAAACGCCTGGGCATGTACCGCTGCGAACAATGCGGCTTCCGCGCCAAGCAGTACTACTGGCGCTGCCCCGGCTGCGGCAAGTGGGAGACGTATACTCCCCGACGCACCGAAACGCCCGACGGATTCGCTTGATGGCCGTCGGCCCGACCGCCCTGAAATGACCACCGATCCGAAAGTCATCGTCGCACTCGACTTTGCCGAGCCGGCGGAAGCCTTCCGGCTCGCCGATCGACTCGATCCGCGGGACTGTGCGCTCAAAGTCGGCAAGGAGCTGTTTGTCGCGGGGGGACCGGAACCCGTGCGGTGGATGGTCAGGCGAGGCTTTCGCGTCTTCCTCGATCTGAAGTTCCACGACATTCCGAATACGGTCGCCCGGGCCTGCGCGGCGGCGACGCGCCTGGGCGTTTGGATGCTCAACGTGCATGCCGCCGGTGGCCGATCGATGCTTGTTGCCGCGCGGGACTCGGTGGCGCGCGCCGCGGCCGAACGCGGCGCCCCGAAGCCGTTGCTGATCGCGGTCACCGTGTTGACCAGCCTCGACGGCAGCGATCTCGAGGAAGTCGGGTTCAGATCGTCGCCGGAAACCCTGGCGCTCAACCTCGCGCGCCTCGCGCGGGACTGCGGGCTCGACGGCGTAGTCTGCTCTGCCGTCGAAGCGCCGGCCTTGCGCCGCGCCCTGGGCGCCCAGGCGAAGCTCGTCACGCCGGGCATCCGGTTGGAAAGCGAGAGCGCTGACGATCAGGCGCGCGTCGCGACACCGGCCGCAGCGATCGCGAGCGGTGCGGACTATCTGGTGATCGGGCGCTCGATCACCCAGGCCGCGGATCCGCGGGCCGCGCTCGAGCGCATCAACGCAACGCTGGGGGCCTCCAGGTGAAGATCACGATGACCGGAACCGGTTACGTGGGCCTCGTGACCGGTGCCTGTCTCGCCGAAGTGGGCAACGATGTCCTTTGCCTCGACGTCGACCGCGACAAGATCGATGTTTTGACGCGCGGCGGCGTGCCCATCCACGAGCCGGGCCTGCCGGAGATGATCCGACGCAATGTCGCGGCGCATCGCCTGCGGTTTACCACCGACGTCGATGCTGCGGTCCGGCACGGCACCTTGCAGTTCATCGCCGTGGGCACGCCTCCGCACGAAGACGGTTCGGCCGACATGAAGCACGTGCTGACCGCGGCCCGCGCGATAGGCGCGCGGATGACCGACTACAAGGTGGTCGTCGACAAGTCGACTGTTCCCGTCGGCACCGCGGACCACGTGCGCGAAACCATCGCCGCCGAGCTGGCCCGACGCGCGGTCGAAGTTCCGTTCGCGGTGGTCTCCAACCCGGAGTTCCTCAAGGAGGGCGACGCGATCGAGGATTTCATGCGGCCGGACCGGGTCGTCATCGGCGCCGACGACGAGCGCGCGATCATGCTCCTGCGGTCGGTCTATGCGCCGTTTCAGCGCAACCATGAGCGAATGCTCGTGATGGACGTGCGCTCGGCGGAGCTCACGAAGTACGCCGCGAACGCCATGCTCGCGACGCGGATCTCGTTCATGAACGAGCTCGCCAATCTCGCGGAGACGCTCGGCGCCGACATCGAGGACGTCCGCCGGGGCATCGGTTCGGATCCGCGCATCGGCTACCACTTCCTCTATTCTGGTGCGGGATATGGCGGCTCGTGCTTTCCGAAGGATGTTCGCGCGCTGCAGTTCACGGCCCAGCAGCACGAGCAGCCGCTCAGGATCCTCGCCGCGGTCGAGGCGGTCAACGAGACGCAGAAATCCCGCCTGGTCGATAAAGTCGCGAGGCGACTCGGCCAGGATTTGAGCGGCCGGAAGATCGCAGTGTGGGGACTCGCCTTCAAACCGAACACCGACGACATGCGCGAGGCGCCGTCGCGCACGATCATCTCGGGCCTCGTCGAGCGCGGAGCGTCCGTTGCCGCGTACGATCCGGTCGCGATGGACGAGGCGAGGCGCGCGCTGGATTCCGTTCCCGGGGTGACGTTCGCCGATTCGCCGCTGGATGCGGTTGACGGCGCGGACGCGCTCGTCGTGATCACCGAATGGCAGGAGTTCCGCAGCCCGGATTTCGCCGAGCTCCGCCGCCGGCTCAGGCATCCGCTCGTCTTCGACGGGCGCAATCTCTACGACCCGGAGCTCGTCCGTGCCGCCGGCCTCGAATACTTCGGCATAGGCCGGCCGTGAGCGCCTCTCGATTCGCAGCCTATCGTGAAGCAGTCGCCCGAACGCGGCTTCTCGTGGTGGGTGACGTCATGCTCGATCGCTACTGGTTCGGCGAGGTCGAGCGCATCTCGCCGGAAGCCCCGGTGCCGATCGTCAAGATCGCGCGCCACGAAGAGCGACCGGGCGGCGCCGCGAACGTCGCGCGCAACGCGGCGGCTCTGGGCACGCAGGTGACGCTGATCAGCGTCGTGGGCGACGACGAAGCGGGGCAGGCGCTCGGCCGTCTGCTGAGCGCCGCGCACGTCAGCGCCTCCCTGCACCGTGATCCCACGCTGCCGACGACCGTCAAGCTGCGGGTCGTGGGGCGGCAGCAGCAACTGCTGCGGATCGACTTCGAGACGGTGCCTTCGCACGAAGTGCTGGCGACCAAGCTCGCCGACTACGAGCGCGTCTTGCCCGAATTCGACGCCGTCGTGCTCTCGGACTACGGTAAGGGCGGCCTCGCGCACATCGCTCGCATGATCGAGCAGGCAAAAGGGCACGATGTCCCGGTTCTGGTCGATCCGAAGGGCGAGGACTACGCTCGCTATCGCGGCGCGACGCTGCTCACGCCGAATCGCGCAGAATTCCGCCAGGTGGCCGGCGCCTGGCGCACCGAAGCGGAGCTCGCGGCGAAGGCGCAGGGCATGCGCGCCGATCTGGGCTTGAGCGCGATTCTCATCACGCGGGCCGAAGAGGGGATGTCGCTGTTCACCGATGCCGGTGCGGTCAACATTCCCGCCGAGGCTCGCGAGGTCTACGACGTGTCGGGCGCGGGCGATACCGTGATCGCGACATTGGGCGCGTTGCTCGGAGCGCACGCCGATCTCGAAAGCGCCGTGCGGATCGCCAACCAGGCGGCCGGGATCGTCGTCGGCAAGCTTGGGACGGCGGTCGTGCATCCCGAAGAGCTCGGCTAAAGCGATGGCCAGGGCGAAGACCGCCTACGCCTGTACCGAATGCGGCGGCCGAAGCAGCAAATGGCAGGGGCAGTGCCCGCATTGCGCCGCCTGGAACACGCTGGTCGAAACCGTGGCTCCAGCGCCTCAGACGCGATTTGCGGCTGTCGCCGGAGCCGCGGGCGAAATCCGGCCGCTGGCGAGCGTGGCGACGCACGCCCAGCCCCGATCTCCCACGGGGGTCGAGGAGTTCGATCGGGTGATCGGCGGCGGCCTCGTTCCGGGCGCCGTCATCCTTCTGGGAGGCGATCCCGGCATCGGCAAGTCGACCCTCCTTCTTCAGGCGATGGCGGCGATCGGTGCCGCGCGGCGCGCTTTGTACGTTACCGGCGAGGAATCGCCGGAACAGATCGCCATGCGCGCTCAGCGGCTGGGACTGGTCAATGCCCCGCTCGAGCTTCTCGCCGAAGTACAGCTCGAAGCGATCCTCGGCGCGATCCGAATGCGGCAGCCGGAAGTGGTCGTGATCGATTCGATCCAGACCATGTATACCGAAGCGCTGGAGTCGGCCCCGGGCAGCGTCGCACAGGTGCGCGAGTGCGCCGCGCAGCTCACCCGACTCGCAAAGCAGAGCGCGATCACGGTCATCATGGTGGGCCATGTCACCAAGGAAGGCGCGATCGCCGGCCCGCGCGTGCTCGAGCACATCGTCGACACCGTTCTGTACTTCGAGGGCGACACCCATTCGAGCTTCCGCCTCGTGCGCGCGATCAAGAACCGCTTCGGCGCCGCGAACGAGCTCGGCGTGTTCGCGATGACCGAGCGCGGCCTCAAGGGTGTGGCCAACCCCTCAGCGCTGTTTCTTTCCCAGCATCCCGAGGCAGTCCCCGGAAGCTGCATCCTCGCGACGATGGAGGGCTCGCGCCCGTTGCTGGTCGAGGTCCAGGCATTGGTCGATCCGGTCCAGGGAGGTCTGGCACGACGGCTGGCGGTCGGCCTCGATCCGCAGCGCCTGGCGCTTCTGCTTGCCGTGCTCCACCGGCACGGCGGGGTGGAGACCGCCGCCTTCGACGTTTTCATCAACGCCGTCGGCGGAGTCCGGATCGGCGAGCCGGCGGCCGATCTGGCTGTCTTAGCGGCGGTTTATTCTTCTTTCAAAAACATTGCATTAGGAAATAAATCTCTGGTGTTTGGTGAAGTAGGACTTGCCGGCGAGATCCGGCCCGTGCAGCGCGGCCAGGAACGCTTGCGCGAGGCTGCCAAGCTGGGGTTCAAACGAGCCTTCATCCCGGTCGGCAACCGACCCAGGCAAGCGATCGAAGGCATCGCGATCTTCCCGGTTGCGCGCATCGGCGAAGCGATCGAACAGTGGCGGAGCTAAGGGATGCGCTCGCCTCGTGAAGCCCCGTCGTCATGAGCTCGCGGCCGATGATGCGGGCGATGGTCCTCGACGCGCCCGGGCGCGCGTTGCGGCCGACCTCGATCCCGCGGCCCTCGCCCGGAACGGGAGAGGTGCTCATTCAGGTGCACGCTTGCGGCGTATGCCGGACCGATCTGCACCTGGTCGACGGTGAGCTGCCCGATCCCAAGCGGCCGGTGGTCCCCGGCCACGAGATCGTGGGCTCGGTGGTCGAGCGCGGCTCCGGCGTCCAGCAGGACATCGGAACGCGCGTAGGCGTCCCGTGGCTCGGATGGACGTGCGGAGTCTGCCGATACTGCGCGAGCGGGCGCGAGAATCTGTGCGGCGAGGCGCGCTTCACCGGTTATCAGCTCGACGGTGGTTATGCCGAATACGCGCTCGCCGATGCGAGGTACTGCTTTGCCTTGCCGGCGCGCTATGGCGACATCGATGCGGCGCCGCTGCTGTGCGCCGGCTTGATCGGCTACCGCGCATTTCGTCTCGCGGGCGACGTAAAAAGGCTGGGGATCTACGGCTTCGGTGCAGCCGCGCACCTGATCGCGCAGGTCGCCGTCGGGCAGGGCCGCGAAGTATTTGCCTTCACGCGCAAGGGAGATGCCCACGGCCAGGCGTTCGCGCGGCAGCTTGGCGTCGCGTGGGCCGGGAGCAGCGACGAGCTGCCGCCGGCACCGCTCGACGCGGCGCTCATCTTCGCCCCGGCGGGCCCGCTCGTGCCCGCCGCGCTTGCGGCGGTCGCGCGGGGCGGCACGGTGGTCTGCGCCGGCATTCACATGAGCGACATCCCGTCTTTTCCCTATCGCCTGCTGTGGGGCGAGCGCAGCGTGCGCTCGGTCGCCAATCTCACGCGGCAGGACGCCCGCGAATTCCTCTCGCTCGCGGCGTCGATGCCGATCTCGGTGCATGCTCGACCCTACCCGCTGGCGGCAGCGAACGATGCACTCGCCGACCTCCGAGCGGGGTCCATCGATGGCGCCGCGGTGTTGACGATCGCCGGCTGAAAGCGTCGAATAGAGGAACACGCGCCGACGGCAGCCAGAGCCGACGCGCTTGCCTTCCGAACCCCGCCGCAAATCTCATCCCAAGGAGCGCTCCATGGTCAAGAAGTCCGCGTCCAAACCATCCCGTCGTGGCGTCAAGCGGGCCAGGCGGCAGCCGCGAGCCGCGGCTCGCAAGACGGCCGGGGTGAACCTGGCAGGCGTCAAACTCGGGGACATGTCCAAGATGGCGAAGATCCTGACGCCTGAACAGGCGTTCGAGCTGTATCGCACCAACGCGCGGATGGCACTCGACGTCATCGATGCGGCGATCGAGAGCACCGCGAAGCTGCGCAAGCTGCAGTTCGAGGGCGAGGAGGAAGCGCGTTCGATGCAGAAAAAGGCGGTGCGGCACGCCGCCGAAGCCAACGACCCGCAGGCGCTGGTGGCCGCGGGCCACGCGGTGACTCAAGAGGCCGTCGAAAAAGCGATGCGATACTGGACGCAGATGTTCGACATGATCGTCGAGATTCAGAAGCGACTGTTCACGCTGATCGAGCAGCAGATGGGAGACGTGCCGGGCGCACGCGAAGCCAGGGCGGCGATGGCGATGATGCCCGATCTGCGGCAGGCCCAGGGCCTGGTGAGAGCCATGCAGGGCGTAATGTCGTCGGGAGGCTCCGCCTTCGAATCGATGCAGCGCGTCATGGGCGATTTCACGCGTCTAGCCCAGCAGACGGTGCCCGGCCTGCGGCGCTAGAGTCCCGAGCCGACAATCCGCCCGCCGATTTCTCCGGATCGGCGGTCGCGCATGCGTCACACGCGCGGAGGCAAGTGACTATTCCGCATTGCCGCGTCAGACTATCTGCTGGTGGCCGACTCGCGGGACGATCACAGTTGTGCTCTCGCAAATGAGAGAGCCGGCTGACGTCGCCGTCACGGGACACAAGTTGATGCAATCGGTCACCACTGAAGCGGACAGCATGGGCGCTCGGATCCTAGCGCCGCACCAATATCGCGCCTTGGCAGGCGGAGCGCCGAAAAACTGGCATATCTATTGCTTAGTGCATGAATCTCTATGGAAAAATGCATGAGAGCCTCGGCACGGTCCAGATCGTCTTGGAAGGTCGATTCCGATGAAGCTAGGCTCGTGGCCGATCAGGGGCGCATTGCAGTGAGCAGGCACGGGGCAAGATAGCCCCAGGGGTGGCGCGAGGCCCAGGGGCCGATGCGCCAGCACGTTCGGGGACGTGTAGCAAAAAAGGGGGGATAACCGAGGCCGGCCAGGGGGCCGGCGGGAAAACCAAACAAGAAACAGCGCCATGACGCTCGGTAACTGCTGTGTCACCGGTGGCTCGGAGAATCTGGGCGAGTTATGTCGCCATCGTCCACTCGCATGAGTAGCCTGCTGCGTCCTCACGGAGGCGGCGGCGTGGCGTTCCTCCAGCTGTGGATCGAGCTGGGCTGGCTCATTGCGGCGGTCGTTCTGGCCGTGCGTTACTACAGCGCGCTCTCGTCGCTCTCGGTGGTCATGCCGGCGCTCGTTTTCGCGCTGCTGATGGTCGGTCTCAATGCGGCGTTCGGACTGTACCGCAGAGACCAACGCCTCATGTTCGGCGAATACGCCGTACGACAGTCGGCCGCGCTCGTCATCGGCCTCCCTGCCGCCTACGCCCTGTCACACATGCTGCCGGGCGGCACGGTGTTCCAGGAGGCGTTCGGCCCGGTCGTTCTGATTGCGCTCGGCGGCCTGCTGGCGGTACGCCAGATCGCGGTATCGCCCGCTGCGCGAAGATTCCTGCCGTACCGGGTTCTGGTGCTTGGCACCGGTCCCGAAGCGCTGGCCGTGGAAACGTCGCTGGAGATGACCAATCCGCCGGGACTCGAACTCGCCGGATTTTATCCGCTCGACAAAATCCCGGTACGCAGCGTGGCCACAACGCGCATCGTGTCGACTCATCTGACGCTCGAGGAAACGGTCCGGCATCTCGGCATCGACGAGATCATCGTCGCTGTCAGGGAACAGCGGGGCGGGGTCCTTCCGCTGCGGGAGCTGCTGGAATGCCGGCTTAGCGGCATCCGCATCACCGACCTCGCTCGTTTTTTCGAGCGCGTCCATGGCCGAGTACCGATCGAATCGCTCAAAGCGAGCTGGCTCATCTACGGAAACGGCTTCCGCCAGACCTGGCTGCGTACTGCGGTCAAGCGCGCGTTCGACATCCTCGTGGTCGCGGTGTTGCTTCCCATTGCGCTCCCGATCATGGGCGTCATGGCGCTGCTGATCGCGATCGATGGCGGCACGCCGATCATCTACAGACAGGAAAGAGTCGGCCGTCGCGGCCAGATATTTACGCTGCTCAAGTTCAGAAGCATGGCCAAGGATGCTGAAAAGGACGGACAGGCCGCCTGGGCGAGCGTGAACGATGCCCGGGTTACGGCGGTGGGACGCCTCATGCGCCGCACCCGCATCGACGAGCTGCCGCAACTCATCAACGTCCTGCGCGGCGAGATGACCTTCGTCGGTCCGCGGCCGGAGCGGCCGCAATTCGTCGCCACGCTCAGCGAAAAAATTCCGTTCTACGGAGTGAGGCACAGCGTCAAGCCCGGTCTGACCGGATGGGCGCAAGTCCGGTATACCTACGGCGGCAACCTCGAGGAATCCGTCAAGAAGCTCGAGTACGACCTCTACTACGTCAAGAACCACTCGCTGCTGCTCGACTTGCTGATCTTCGTCAAGACCGTGAGGGTGGTGCTCCTCGGCGAAGGCGCGCGGTGACGTCGCAGCGCTCGCGATACACGGACGCCGGGAGTTGCAACTCGAGGGCTGCGCCGTAGCTTTGGTTGTCTGCTTCAACGTGCAAGCCTTCACTGTTCCGACCGATCCGCGGTAAAGTCCCACGTTTCCCGTTCTGTGGCGATCGAATTAAGTGACGGACGACTCCCTGCTGACTGCAGCACTCTGGAGCTACGGCTTCGCAGCGGCCGCCTTCTGCGTGTTCGCACTGCGCATGACCCTGGGGTGGCGCGGAGGCGTCCGAGCGGCGCTCCTGCTCTCGGCGAGCGTCGCCAGCGCGCTATGGGCTGCGTCCGAAGCGATGCTCACGCTCCAGCCGGGCTCACTTGTCGGCATAGTCTCGTCCTGCCTCGACACGACTCGCTACGCTTTGTGGTTCGCGTTTCTCTACAAGCTGGTGGCGAGCGTTGCGGGGAATGCTCGGCGGCCGGATCGCAACGGTTTCGGGCTGGGATGGCTCGTCGCGGCGGTCGCCCTGGGCGTCGTGGCCAGCATCGCTTTGCCGGATCGCCAGCCGCTCGCTGCCGCGCTGGGTCAGCGCACCGGAATGATCGCGTTCGCGATCCGCATCGGATTGGCGGTCATCGGGCTTGTGCTTGTCGAGCGGCTCCTGCGCGGGGCGGCAACGCATGCGCGCTGGGCCGTCAAGCCTCTATGCCTCGGCCTGGCGGGTATGTTCGGCTTCGATCTCTTCTTCTATTCCGACGCGATGCTGTTCGGACACCACGACGTCAATGCCTGGGCGGCGCGCGGCGTGGCCCACGCCCTGGTCATACCGTTTGTCGCCATCGCAGCGGCCAGGAATCCGGCATGGACGGTCGAGATGCACTTGTCGCGCGGAGCCGTCCTGCGCTCGACCGCTCTTCTGGTGTCAGGCGTGTTCCTTCTCGCCGTCGCGGCCGCGGGTTATTTCGTGCGCTTCGTGGGCGGAGAATTCGGCAGAGTGCTGCAGATCGAATTCCTGTTTGCCGCGCTGCTGTTCTTCGCGCTGGCCGTCTTCTCGGGAAGCTTCCGGTCGAAACTCAAGGTCTTCGTCAGCAAGCATTTCTTCTCATACCGCTACGACTACCGCGAAGAATGGCTCAGGTTCACGCGCACGCTCGCAGCCGACAGCAGCCCGCAGGGCATCCAGCAGCGAGCCATCAACGCGCTTGCGGACCTCGTCGAGAGCCCCGCGGGTGCGCTTTGGTTGAAGCAGGATGCATCGTTCCGACCTGCAGCACGCTGGAACCTGCCGACGATCAGCGCGGTGGAGGCCGCGGACGCCTCGCTGGGTCGGTTCCTGGAGCGCACCGGCTGGGTCGTGGATCTTGGCGAATACGCCTCCTCGCCGGAGCGCTATCCGGAGCTCGCCGTTCCCCAATGGCTCGTCACGCTGCCCGACGCCTGGCTCGTCGTCCCGCTTCCGTCGCCATCGGGCCTCGTGGGCTTCGTGGTGCTCGTCAGATCGCGCGCGGCGATCAAGATAGACTGGGAAGTCATCGATCTGCTCAAGACCGCCGGTCGCCAGGCGGCGAGCTATCTCGGACAGCTTCAGGCCACCGAAGCGTTGCTCGAAGGTCGCAAGTTCGACGCCTTCAACCGCATGTCGGCCTTTGTAGTGCACGATCTGAAGAACCTGGTCGCGCAACTTTCGCTGCTGTTGCGAAACGCGGAACGACACCGCGACAATCCCGCGTTCCAGCGCGATATGCTCATGACCGTGGACAACGTCGTCGAGCGAATGAACAAGCTCATGCTTCAGCTGCGCACGGGCGCAAACCCGGTGGAAAAGCCGCGGCCCGTGAATCTGGAGAAAGTCATTCGCAGCGTGTGCCAGACGAAGGCGGAGCAGCAGCCGCCCATCGTGATGAATCTCGGTTCCGACATTTCGGCGATCGGACATCCCGACCAGCTCGAGCATGTCATCGGTCACCTGGTGCAAAATGCGATCGACGCGACGGGCGAAGCAGGCGAGGTCGCGGTGCTACTGAGGCGTGAGAACGAAAACGCCGTGATCGAGGTGACCGACAACGGCGTGGGCATGACTGCCGAGTTCATTCGCGATCGCCTGTTCAAGCCGTTCCAGACCACCAAGACATCCGGCATGGGCGTCGGCGTCTACGAGAGCTCGCAATATGTCGCGGAGCTGGGCGGAAGAATCGTGGTCGAGAGCACGCCCGATTCGGGAACGCGCGTTCGCGTCGTGCTGCCGGCGGGGCGCGACGCGCTCGCGAGCGGTCTCGAGCCCAAAGAAGCAGCATGAGCGAAGCGCGAAGAAACCTGCTCATCGTCGAAGACGATCCGGCGCTGCAGAAGCAGATGTGCTGGGCCTTCGACCAGTACGCCACGATCGTCGCGGGGGACCGCGAGTCGGCGGTTGCCTCGGTGCGTCGGCACGAGCCCGCGGTCGTCACCATGGACCTGGGGCTGCCTCCGCGCCCCGATGATCCGAGCGAGGGCCTGCAGCTTCTCGAGGAAGTTCATGCCCTCGCACCGGAGACGAAGGTCATCGTGCTCACCGGACAGAACGACCGCGCCAACGCGCTCAAGGCGATCGCGCTCGGCGCCTACGATTTTTGCGAAAAGCCGTTCGAGCCGACGCTGCTTGGTCTCATGCTCGAGCGGGCATTCCGGGTCCACGACTTGCAGGAGGAGAACCGGCGGCTGCAGGCTGCGCAGCAGAGTCCGGCCATGGCCGGTCTCGTTACGCGTGATCCCGGAATGCAGAAGGTCTGCCGCACCGTCGAGAAGATCGCGCCGACCTCGGCCACGCTGTTGATCATGGGCGAGTCGGGCACCGGCAAGGAGCTGCTGGCGCGTGCGCTCCACGATCTTTCGCCGCGGAAGGGGAACCGGTTCGTGGCCATCAACTGCGCTGCGATACCCGAAAACCTGCTCGAAAGCGAGCTCTTCGGCTACGAGAAGGGGGCGTTCACCGGCGCGGCGAAGCAAACGCTCGGCAAGATCGAGACCGCAAACACTGGCACGCTCTTTCTCGACGAGATCGGCGATCTGCCGCTCGCGCTGCAGGTGAAGCTCCTGCGTTTTCTCCAGGAGCGCGTCATCGAGCGCATCGGCGGACGGCAGGAGATACCCATCGACGTGCGGATCGTCTGCGCCACCAATCAGAACCTCAAGGATCTCACCGCCGCCGGCAAATTCCGGGAGGACCTTTACTACCGGTTGGCGGAGATCGTGCTCGAGGTCCCTCCATTGCGAGCGCGCAATGGCGACGCAACGCTGCTCGCGCACGGTTTCGTGCACCGCTTCGCGGCCGAGCAGAAGCGCGGTTCGATGACGCTGCTGCCCGACGCGGTCGCCGCGATCGAGGGGCACGCCTGGCCGGGCAACGTTCGCGAGCTCGAAAACGTCATCCGCCGGGCCGTGATCATGGCGGATGGCATAGGCATCGGCGCCGCCGACATCGGCATCGTGCCCGAGGGTGAGCGCGAGGGCTCGCAGCTCAATCTGCGCCAGGTGCGCGAAGAAGCCGAGAAGCATGCCGTCCTGCGCGCACTGGGGCGCGTCAACGGGAACCTGAGCAAGGCGGCCGATCTGCTCGGCGTGAGCCGGCCCACGCTGTACGAACTTATGCACCGGTTCGGGCTCAAGTAGGTCCTGCGAACCGACAAACGAAAGCGACACGCCCATGAAACAGATCAGCGGGAACAGTTGGGCCAAAGGTTGGACGGCCGTGGCGCTCTGCGCCATGCTGCTTGCCGCCTGCGGCAGGGATTCGTCGGACGACCTCGTCAAGTCGGCGCGGGAGTATCTCGCGAAGGGTGACTCCAATTCGGCGGTCATCCAACTCCGGAATGCGCTGCAAAAAGCGCCGGAAAACGCAGAAGCGCGGTACCTCCTCGGCAAAACCCTGGTCGAACGGCGCGACTTTGCCGGCGCGGTCAAGGAGCTGCGCAAGGCCCTAGAGCTGGGCTATCCGCAGGACCAAACGCTGCCAGCCTTGGCGACCGCAATGATCGACGACGGCGATGCGAAGGAGATGGTCGCCGAATTCGGCAAGACCAAGCTTGCCAGCCCCGATGCCGAGGCGGCTTTGAAGACGACGATCGGAGACGCGCTGCTGTCGCTTGGCAAGCCCGAGGAAGCCAAAGCGGCGTTCAGCGCCGCGACAGCAGCCAAGCCCGACTTCGCGAAGGCGCTGCTCGGCATCGCCACGTTGCAGGCCGGCAACGGCGACATACCGGGCGCCCAAAAGATCGTCGACGACCTGCTCGCGCGGTCGCCACCGCCGCCCGAAGCCTACCTGCTGAAGGCGCGACTTCTCGTCGCCGACAATCAGCGCGACGCTGCAGTTTCCCTGCTTCAGAAGGCGGTCGAGGCACAGCCGGATTATCTGGCCGCGCGCTACGATCTTGTTTCATTGTTGATCGCCAAGGGCGATCTCGATCTGGCAAGTGCGCAGGTCGGCGCGATCAGGAAGGTGTCGAAGCAGGATGGGCGCGCCTACTACTTCGAAGCGTTCATTGCGGCCAGGCGCGGCGATCTCGCAGCGGCCCGCGAGGCGATCCAGCAAGTCCTGAAAGCTGCGCCAGGACACGTCCCGAGCCTGGTTCTCGCCGGCGAAATCGAGTATCGGGCGAATCAGTTCAACCAGGCCGAGAACTACCTGCGTCGCGCACTTAAGGGCGCACCCGACGCCGTGTATGCGCAGCGGCTGCTGGCTGCCACGTATCTGCGTCTGGGCAGTCCGGCGCGCGCCGTAGAGGTACTGCAGCAGCCGCTCAGCCGTGGCTCCAAGGATCCGCAACTCCTGGCCGTCGCCGGCGAGGCTTACCTCGCGGTCGGGGATGTTACGAAGGCGGCGCAGTATTTCGCGCAAACCGCTGCGATGGAGCCGAACAACGCTGCTGCGCGGACACGGCTCGGCCAAGTCCGCCTCGCGGAAGGCGACACCGAGGGCGCGATACGCGACCTGGAGGCCGCGTCCGCATTGGATCCCAACGTATCGCAGGCCGATTTGGCGCTCATCGCCAATCTCATTCGCAAGAAGCAGCTGGACGAGGCCCTGGGCGCGGTCGTACGCCTGGAGAAGAAGCAGCCGAACAATCCTCTGGTGTACAACCTGAAGGGGATCGTCTATCTCACGCGCGGCGATCCCGACGGAGCGCGGGCCAACTTCGAGCGCGCGCTGCAGATCCAATCCGACTATCTTCCTGCCGTTGCGAACCTGGCACAGCTCGATCGCATGCAGCAGAAGCCGGAGCTGGCCAGGAAACACTATGACAAGGTCCTCGAGAAGGATCCCAAGAACGAGCAGGCGCTTCTGGGTCTCGCCAATCTCCTCCAGTCGATGAGCGGCGACCCGAACGAGATCGAGGCGCTGCTCAAAAAGGCGGTCACGGCCGACCCTCAGGCGATGAACGCCCGGGCAGCGCTCGCCACCTTCTACCTCAAGAAGGGCGATGCGAAGCAGGCGCTGCTGGTGGCCCAGGAAGCCAATGCGGCCCTGCCGAGCGATCCCCTGACGCTTGACCTGCTCGGGCAGGTCCAGCTTGCGACCGGCGACGCGACCGTGGCGGTGGCGACCTTTACCAAGCTCGTGGCGGCGCGCCCGGGGGTAGTCGAGCCGCTCGTTCGCTTGGCTCAGGCGCTCGTCGCCGCGAAGGAATACGACCGCGCCGTGGACAAGCTGCGCGAGGCGCTGACGATCAACCCCGAATTCTTCGAGGCGCGCCGGGAGATCGTCGTCATCTACGCGAAATCGGGCCGAGCGGATCAGGCGATGCAGGAGGTCAAGGCGGTCCAGCAGCGACGGCCGGACGACGCCCGCGGGTACGTCCTGGAGGCCGATCTGCTCGCGTCAGAGCACAAATGGCGCGAGGCCGAAGGCGCATTAACCGCCGCCCAGAAGCGTGCGCCCGATGACGGCAACATCGCCGCCAAGCTGCACGTGGTCATGACCGAAGCCGGCAACGGCGCACAGGCCGATGCAGCGGCCGAGAAGTGGATGCGGGCCCATCCCAAGGATACCGTGGTGCATGCCTACCTCGGGGACGTCGCGCTGCGCAAGCCCGACTACAAGGCTGCGGCGCGACATTATCAGGCGCTGGTCGCTCTGCAGCCCAACAACATCGTGTTCCTCAACAACCTCGCGTGGGTCTCCGGTGAGCTCGGCGATCCGAAGGCGTTGTCGTACGCCGAGAGAGCGGCGACACTCGCCCCTGCCAATGCTCATGTCCTCGACACGTTCGGCACGCTCTTGATCAAAAAGGGAGACCTTACGCAGGGCGTCGCGAACCTGCGCAAGGCGGTGCAGCTTGAGCCGACCCAGGCCGACATCCGGCTGCACCTCGCCAAAGCCCTCATCAAGACCGGTGACAAGGCGGGCGCGCGTACCGAGCTCGATGCCCTGGCTCAGGCAGCAAAACCGCCGGCGCAACCAGCGCCGGACGAAAAGGGGAAAAGCGTACAGGGCAACGCCGTTCAGGCCGCGGCAGGCAAGCCGACGCTCAACTGCAGCCCCGATTGCCTGACCGAGGTCAACGCTCTACTGAAGACACTGTAGCGAGCCCTTTCCCTGCCTGCTCCCGACCGGAAAGGCGGCGGGGCGGGCAAGCGCGCAGGGCAACAATATCAACGTGGAGAAGAAATGATCGTCGTCGCCGTCGTCGGGCTGGGATACGTGGGCTTGCCCCTCGCGGTCGAGTTCGGCAAACGTTATCCGACGATCGGCTTCGACCTTTCCGAGCGCAAGATCGCGGCATACCGCAATTTCGTGGACCCGACCGGCGAAATGAGCGAGGCCGAGCTCAAGGCTGCATCGCACTTGCGCGTGACGGCGCGCGCGGCCGATCTCGCGGGGGCGGATTTCATCATCGTCGCCGTTCCTACGCCGGTCGACCAGGCTCACCAGCCGGACTTCGGCCCCCTTCTGTCCGCCAGCGAAATAGTCGGCAAGAACCTGAAGCGTGGCGCGACGGTGGTGTTCGAGTCGACGGTGTATCCCGGGGCGACCGAGGAAGTCTGCGTGCCATGCATCGAGCGCCACTCGGGCTTCAAGTGGCGCCGGGACTTCTTCGCAGGCTATTCCCCCGAGCGCATCAATCCGGGTGACAAGGAGCATTCGCTCACCAGGATCACCAAGGTCGTTTCGGGCGATTCGCCGGAGACTCTGGACCGCGTAGCCGAGCTCTACAGCAGCATCATTACCGCGGGCGTGCACCGTGCGAGCTGCATCAAGGTCGCGGAAGCCGCCAAGGTGATCGAAAACACGCAGAGAGACTTGAACATTGCGCTGATCAACGAGCTCGCGCTGATCTTCCACAAGATCGGTATCGATACCGCGGAAGTCCTGGAGGCCGCGGGAACGAAATGGAACTTCCTCAACTTCCGGCCGGGACTCGTCGGCGGCCATTGCATCGGCGTCGATCCCTACTACCTGACGCACAAGGCCGATATGCTCGGCTATCACCCGCAGGTGATTCTCGCGGGGCGCCGCATCAACGACGGCATGGGCAAGTACGTCGCTGACGAGACGGTGAAGCTGATGATCCACGCGGGCTCGACCGTGAATGGCGCGGCGGTGAACGTTCTCGGGCTCACCTTCAAGGAGAACTGCCCGGACTTGCGCAACTCGCGCGTGATCGACGTGGTGAGGGAGCTCGCGGCTTTCGGGGTCCGCGTTCACATCCACGATCCGGTTGCCGACCCCGCGGAAGCGCTCCACGAGTACGGCGTCGAGCTCACAGCGTGGGAAGATCTGCCCCGCGCCGGAGCCATCGTCGGGGCCGTCGCCCACCGCTCACTGGTCCAGCGTTCCCCCGAGGAGCTGGCTGCCAAGCTCGTGCCCGGCGGCGTGTACGTCGACGTGAAGAGTCAGGCGGACGTCGCGGCCTTGCGCGCCCTCGGCATGCAAGTGTGGCGGCTGTGATGAGCGTTTCGCGCGAGCCGGCCGCTCTGAAAGCGGCGAGCCAACGACTGCTCGACCGCCCGCTGCGGTGGCTGGTGACGGGCGGGGCCGGGTTCATCGGCTCGCATCTCGTCGAGGCATTGCTGCGCCTGGGACAGCACGTGGTCAGCCTCGACAACTTCGAGACCGGTCATCGACAGAATCTCGACGAGGTGCGTGACGCCGTAGGTGAAGCGTGCTGGCGGCGACACGACTTTCTCGAGGCAGACATCGCCGACCCTGCTTCGTGCCGGCGCGCGTGCCGCGGCGTCAATATCGTGCTGCACGAGGCGGCGCTTGGTTCCGTTCCGCGCTCGATCAGCGATCCGCTGCGCACGCACGCCGCCAACGCGACAGGCTTCCTCAACATGCTCGTCGCTGCGCGCGACGCGGGCGTGGCGCGATTCGTGTACGCCAGCTCGAGCTCCACCTATGGCGACTCGCCGGAGCTGCCCAAGGTCGAGAGCCGCATCGGTCACCCATTGTCGCCGTACGCAGCGACCAAGTACTTCGACGAGGTCTATGCCGATGTGTTCGGACGCTGTTACGACATGGCTGCGATCGGCCTTCGCTACTTCAACGTGTTCGGGCCGCGCCAGGACCCGGAGGGAGCCTACGCCGCGGTCATTCCCCGCTGGGTCGAGACGATGCTGCAAGGCATGCCGATCGTGATCTACGGCGACGGTGAGACTACGCGGGATTTCTGCTACGTCGCCAATGTCGTGCAGGCCAATCTGCTCGCGGCGACCGCGACCGACCCGCAGGCTCTCGGTCAGATATACAACGTGGCGCTCGGTGGACGACTGTCTCTCAACGCGGTCTTCGAGACGCTGCGGCGGTTGCTCGAGGAGCGGCACCGGGAGCTCCGCGTCGCGCCGCCCATCTACGAGGATTTCCGACCGGGCGACATCCGGCATTCGCAGGCCGACATCGGCAAGGCGAGAGCGTTGCTGGGCTACGATCCGGTCCACGACGTTCATGCCGGGCTGAGGGAAGCGCTGCCGTGGTACGAAGCGAGGCTTCGCCGAACGGCCATCGGCCGGATCGTCGAAGAGCAGCGCGTCGATGATGTCACCTAGAAAGAGGGGCAAACGGCTCCGGCGTCGCGGAGGCTGGGTAGCGGCGGGCAGCGTCGCGCTCGTCGCCTGCGCGGCTGCGGCGCAGGAGCCTCGCACCGTCGCCCCGGACGACGAAGCATCGGGCGTTGTCGTGCAGGCGCTTGCGTACGAACACGGCGAGGGTGTCGCGAAGGATCCACTGAAGGCGGCGGCGCTCTATTGCGACGCTGCGCGAAACGGGGACGCCGAGGCGCAGTTCAGCCTCGGCTGGATGTACGCGAACGGCCGCAGCGTCCCCCACGACGAAGGCATCGCGGCGGCGCTCTTTTCGCTCGCGGCCGAGCAGGGGCACCCAGGCGCACGACAGGCGTTGAAGTTTGTCGCTGCGGACAAAGCTCCGCTCCCCGATTGCATGCGGCCGGACGAGCCGGTCGCACCGGCCGTGATCGAGGAGCCACCGCCTGACCCGTTCGCGGATCTGCCGGCGGAGAAGCAGAAGATCGCCGATGTGGTCACCGCGCTCGCGCCGGCCTATGCCGTCGCACCGCGGCTTGCGCTCGCTGTCATCAGCGTGGAGTCGAATTTCGATCCGAGGGCGCACTCGCCGAAGGACGCGCGTGGCTTGATGCAGCTCATCCCCGATACGGCTGCGCGATTCCAGGTCAGGAACCCGTTCGAGATCCGCGACAACATACGCGGGGGGCTCAGGTACCTTCGTTGGCTGCTGTCGTACTATCGTGGCCACGTCGCGCTTGCTGCCGCTGCCTACAATGCCGGCGAGGCCGTGGTCGACAGGTACCGCGGCGTCCCGCCCTACCCGGAAACGGAAAGCTACGTGCAGCGGGTACTGGCACTGTTCGGCAGCGACCGGCATCCGTACGACGCGGCCCTTGCTTCGCCCCCTCCATTCCTCGGGGTGCCGTAGGACTTGCATGGGGGCAGGAACGACCGCCGTTGGTACATGGGCCAGGCGTACCCGCATGCGCCGTTCCATGGCGGTACCCGCTGCGCTCGTGCTGTCGTTCGTCGCGGTTACGGCGCTGGCCGACGACACCGTAGCGACGATCGAGCGCGTCAAGAAGTCGATCGTCGCGCTGGGAACGTACGAAAGGACGCGCTCGCCGGCGTTTCAATTTCGAGCCACGGGGTTCGCCGTGGGAGACGGCTCGCTGATCGCGACGAACGCGCACGCGCTGCCGCTCACGGTCGACAGCGAGCATCGTGAAACGCTCGCGATCGCCATTCCCGGCGCCGGCCGCGAACCGCAGATCCGCGAAGCGCGGCAGGTCGCCGTCGATCCCGACACCGACCTCGCATTGCTGCGGATCGGCGGACAGCCGCTGCCGCCGCTGCGGCTGGGCGACTTCGCCAGGGTGAGGGAAGGACAAAGCGTCCTCATGACCGGCTTTCCCATCGGCGGGGTGCTGGGGATCTTTCCGGCAACGCATCGCGGCATGATTTCGGCGATCACCCCGATCGCAATCCCGCCACCTACCGCGGCGAAACTCGATCCGAAGGTGTTCCGGCGCTTGACGACGGGCGCCTTCCCGGTGTTCCAACTGGATGCGACCGCGTATCCGGGCAACAGCGGCAGCCCGATCTACGACCCGGAAACCGGCGAAGTCTTCGGCATCGTCAACATGGTGTTCGTCAAGGGGACCAAGGAAACGGCGCTGACGCAGCCGAGCGGCATCACGTACGCGATACCGGTCAACCACCTGCAGGCGCTTCTCGAGAAGCCCCATGGCTGACCCGACCTTCTGGAAGTCCGTGTTCAAGGCTGTCGTGCTGCCACCGACGGGTCCGCTGTTGCTCGCCATCGCCGGTCTGTTGCTGCTGAAGCGGAGCTGGCGCTGGGGCCGAGTCCTCGCCTGGGCGGGGGTCCTCCTGCTCGTCGCGCTGTCCACTCCGATCGTTGCCTTCACAATGCTGAGCCTCCTCGACCGGTCACCCGCGCTCGATCTCCAGAGCGCACGCAGCGCTCAGGCGATCGTGATTCTGGGCGGAGGGGTTCGCCGCGATGCCGCCGAATACGGCGGCGATACGCTCGGACACCTGACGCTGGAGCGCGTGCGTTACGGTGCCGAGGTCGCACGCGCGACCAAACTGCCGGTACTGGTGACCGGCGGCTCCGTCTTCGGTGGCGAGCCGGAGGCGAAGCTGATGCGTGCCGCCCTCGAGCACGAGTTCGGCATTCCTGTCCGCTGGGCGGAGACCGAGTCGCGCAACACGCACGAGAACGCCGTGCGCTCGGCGCGGATCCTGGCCGCCGCGCATGTCGGTCGCATCGTGCTTGTCGCGCACAGTTTCGACATGCCGCGAGCGAGGGCCGAATTTGCGGCGCAGGGCATCGACGCGCTTCCCGCGCCGACCGGCATTCCGAGCAGGCAGTTCTACACGGCTCTTGATGTCCTGCCGAGTCTGTCGGCACTGCAGGGCAGCTATTACGCCCTCTACGAGATTCTCGCCAATGCGGCGCGATGGATCATGTCGAACGTCGGCACAGCGAAAGACTCCGAGCGGCGCTCGTCTTCGGCGGCCGCAGGCAAGGGCCCCGCAGCGAAGACCGCTGCGAATCTCGTAAACCATCTTTTTTGGCCACAAGCTGTCGTCTACCGCTGATTCGTGGCAATTCGTACGCTCATCGGGTCGGAGCATCGGGGCCGCGTCGACCATGGCGTTCCGAGTCGATTGGGCTTAGAATCAACGCGCGATGCCGACTTCATAAAACCCCAAACTGCGAATCGGCGCGCGGCCGTTGGTCGGGGTGGTATATCGCAGTTCCGGCTGTATTTCCAGCCTTGGGACGATTCCTGCGCGGAAAGGAACTCAACATGCGGTCGATCATCAATCGCCAAGTCTTCGTCGGCGGTGTCGCACGGCGCGTCGTCCAGGCTGCAGCCCTCGTGACGGCTGCGATGATCATGGGCTGCCAAAGCTCGCCTTATCCGCCGGCGCCGCAGAGCGCGGAGACACCCGACTATCTCTACAAGATCGGGACGCTGGACACGGTGAGCGTCATCGTCTGGCGGAATCCCGAGCTGTCGACGAGCGTTCCGGTGCGGCCCGATGGGAGGATTACGGCACCGCTGATCGAGGATCTGCCTGCGCTCGGAAAAGATCCGACGACGCTCGCGCGCGACATCGAAAAGGCCTTGGCCAAGTACATTCGCGACCCGGTCGTGACGGTGATCGTCACGGGGTTCAATGGACCCTATCCCGAGCAGATCCGGGTCGTGGGCGAGGCCCAGAAGCCGCAGGCGCTGTCGTATCGGCAGGGCATGACGCTCCTCGACCTGATGATCGCCGTCGGCGGTTTGACCGACTTCGCGGATGGCAACGCCGCGTCCATCATGCGGACCTCCGAGGGAGGGAAGCAGTACAGCGTTCGACTGAAGGATCTCGTCAAGCGCGGCGATATCTCCGCCAACGTCGACGTCAAGCCGGGCGATATCCTGCTGATTCCACAGAGCTGGTTTTAACGGCGGTTAGCACGCGGCTCGGACGCGTTCCGAGGTAAGAAAGGTCGCAGCGATGCAAGAGTTAGTCGAGCAACTCCTCGTTCTCGCGAGAGGAATGTGGCAACGCCGCTGGATCGGGCTGGGGGTCGCCTGGCTGGTCGCGATCATCGGGGCAATCGTCGTATTCCGGCTCCCGGACAAATACGAGGCCTCCGCACGCGTCTATGTAGATACCCAGTCGTTGCTGCAGCCGCTGATGGTCGGCATGGCGGTTATGCCTGACGCCGGACACCAGGTCGCGCTTCTGAGCCGCATCCTGCTCACCCGGCCGAACCTCGAGAAGATCATCCGCAAGTCGGACCTCGATACCGCCGCGGGCAAGAATGCCACGGAGCTCATCGATGACGCGGCAAGCGCCCTGACCATCGCCCGCGCAGGCGGCGACAACGTCTATACCATCGCGTTCAGATACACCGACGGCCGCAGGGCGCGCGACGTCGTGCAGGCCGCGCTTTCGACGTTCATCGAGCAGAGCCTCGGCCAGACGCGCGTCGGCACCGACAGCGCGCGGAAATTCCTCGATGAGCAGATCAAGGATTACGAAGGCAAGCTCCGCGAATCGGAAGCCCGCATGGAGGCATTCCGGCTGAAATACATGGGTCTGCTCGGCTCGAGCGGCCAGGGCTATGTCAGCCAGATGAGCACGCTGAACGAGCAGATCAAGGATACGCGCATCGAGCTTCGCGTCGCGGAGCAGACTCGCGATGGCATTCGCAAGCAGCTCGAAGACCAGCTCCAGCACCCGTCGACGAGCAAGCGTACGGCATCGATCGCCGTGCCGGAGCTCGACGGCCGCATCAACGATCTGCAGCGCCAGCTCGACGAGCTGCTGCGCAAGTACACCGATCAGCACCCGGATGTCGTCGGCACCAAGCGTATGCTGGCTCAGCTCGAGACGGAGCGCAGGGCAGAGATCGAGAGGAGGTTTGCCGAAAGAGAGCCTGGGAACCCGTTGAGCAGCGATCCGATTGCGCAGCAGCTCAAGGTTGCGCTGAACGACGCCGAAGCCAACGTCACGTCGGTCAGCGCCCGCCTCGCCGAATACGAGGCCCGCTACAACCAGCTGCGCGCCTCCGCCGAAACGCTGCCCAAGGTCGACATGGAGCTCACGCAGCTCAACCGCGACTACACCATCCAGAAGCGCCAGTACGAGAGCCTGGTCACGCGGCGCGAAACTGCGAGCCTCACGGGGAAGCTCGAAGATGCGGGCGTGGCGGAGTTCCGGGTCATCGACCCTCCGCGCGTAACGCCGAACCCCGTGGCGCCGAACCGCCTGTTGCTGCTCGGAGCGGTGGTCCTGGTATCGGTCCTCGCGGGCTTCGCCACGAGCTGGCTCGTTAGCCAGGTGCGACCCACGTTCCACGACGGCCGCAATCTGCGGGATATAACGCAGCGCCCCTTGATCGGGATGATCAGCATGCTTCCAACCCACAGCCTGCGGGTGATAAGACGCCGCTCGGCGGCGCTCTTCGTGGGCGGCCTCAGCGGCCTGGTCGCGTCGTACGCCGCCGCGTTTGCTTTGCTTTTCCTGATGCGCAGCTCCTGAAGGATGCCCATGGATCTCGTCGAAAAGGCGGCGCAGCGTCTCGCACAACTCCAGAATGCGGGTGTCGAGATTCCCGTGCCGCAGATGACCGGTTCGGCGGCTGGTCAAGGATCGCTCCCCGACCCGATTCCCACGCCGGAGCGCCTCGCGCAGGCGCTGGAGCGCAGCCAGGCCGCCGAAGGCCATCCCGTGAATCCCGCACCGACGAGGTCGGCCGCGCCGTCGCCATCTGCCTATGTCCCGCACACCGCGGCGCCCATGGGGTCGAGGAGCAAGGTCGTCCACATCGATCTCGAGGCGCTCGCGGCGGCAGGGTTCGTCACCCCGCAGGCCCAGCGATCGCAGATCGCCGACGAGTTTCGAGTCATCAAGCGGCCGATCATCAAGAACGCGCACGAAAGAACCGGCGCGAGAGCCGAGCGCGCCAACCTGGTCATGGTCACGAGCGCGATACCGGCGGAGGGCAAGAGCTTCGTCGCACTCAACCTGGCGATGAGTATCGCTCTAGAGGTCGACAGCACGGCACTGCTGGTCGACGCGGACGTCGCCAATCCGAGTCTCATGCAGATGACACATCTGCCGCCCTCGTCGAAGGGCCTGCTCGACTTGCTCACCGACCCGCAGATGAGCCTGCACGATGTCCTTCTGAAGACCAACGTCGACAAATTGACGCTCCTGCCCGCAGGCACCGCGCATGGACGCGCAACGGAAATGCTGGCGAGTGAAACCATGGCCGATCTGGTCGAAGACATGGCATCGCGCTATGCCGACCGGATCATGGTGTTCGATTCGCCGCCGCTGCTGGCGACGACCGAAGCGCGTGCGCTCGCAGCGCATATGGGCCAGATCGTCATGGTAGTGGAGGCCGATCGCACGACTCAGGCGCTGGTCAAGCACGCGCTGGAAACCATCGAGAGCTGTCCGGTCGTCATGATGGTGCTCAACAAGGCGCCGCGTCCCGAAGTCGGCAGCTACTACGGTCAACACTACTACTCTGCAGCCGCCACATCCTGATTCCGGAGCGCGAATCTCGTGTGCGGATCTCGCCGACCGGGGTGTGCCAGCGATCACGCGCCAAGCCAGGAAACGCGTTCGGGCTGGTGGAGAGCCGCAGCAATCGGCGCGCTTGGCATCGCCATTGCCGGATCTGCGCACGCGCAGAGATGGACCACGTCGGCGTCGGTTGGGGCTGCCGAAACCTACAACCACAACGCGGGTCCAGGTCAAACGGGCGACGAAGCGGTGACATCACTTTCCGCCGCGGTGGCATTTGCCAAGGAAGGCGGTCGGGTGAGAATCAACGGGGCATTGTCCGCGACCGAGGTGCTGTACGCGGGGCAGGGCCAGAGCAACAGTTTCGCGCCAGGCGCCAGCGTCTTCGGGCAGGTCGAGGCGATCGAGCACTTCTTCTTCGTCGATGCGACGGCGCACGTCTCGCAAACCTACGCTTCGCCGTTCGGCCCGCAGCCGGCCAATCTGACCACCGCGACCGCGAATCGCTACACTTCGGCGAGTTACAGTGTCAGTCCGTACATCAAGGGAGTCCTCGGCTCGAGCGTGACCTATGCGGTGCGAGACGACAACATCTGGACGACGTCGCAGAACTACGGCGACTCGTCGATCAAGCCTCCCGGGACTTACGCGAACAACTTGAGCGCCCAGCTCAATTCGGCATACAGCGGTCCGAATGGCTGGAGCGCGGAATACACGCGCCAGTACTACGACAGCGGGGCCGCAACCGGCACGTACATTTTGCAGCTCGCGCGCGCGATCGACTCCTTTAGGATCGATCCTCAGTTGGCCTTGTCGGCGCGCATCGGCTACGAGAAGGACCAGTTCCCGGCGGAGAGCGCGATCGGCAACACCACCGAAGGATCGTTCTATGGGGCGGGCGCACACTGGCGGCCGACGGAACGGACCGACCTCAACGGATGGTGGGAGCACCACTACTATGGCTCGGCCTATTCCTGGACGCTCACCCACCGCCTGCCGAACGTCGCGCTGAGCGCCGCCTTCACGCGCGGGCTCAACAGCTACCCCCAGCTCGCATTGCTGGTTCCCGCCGGCGTTCCGGTGGCGCAATTCCTGGACGCGGCTTTCACGACCCGCATTCCCGACCCGGTCGAGCGGGCGCGTGCGGTGCAGCAGTTCCTGGCGCAATCGGGACTGCCGCCCACCCTGGTAAGCCCGCTCAATGTCTATGCGCCGACAGTAACCCTGCAGAACACCGCCTCGTTCTCGGCGGTGTGGGTCGGCGGGCTCAACTCCCTCGCCTTTACGCTCTACCGGTCCGAGAGCGAGTCGGTCGTGAATCAGACGGAGCTACCGGAGCAGTTCCAGTTCGGAGCCAACAATATCCAGACCGGTGCCGGTGTCGGCTACAGTCATCGACTCAGTCCGCTGACCAATTTCGTCGCGCAGGCCAGGTTATTCGACCGCGACGCCGAACGGGGGAGACAACGTGGCCGGGAATGTCCGGAGCCGCAACTACAACGTGTCTGCCTCCTTGAATACCAGTTTCAGCCCGAAGACCAGCGGTTCGGTCGGCATCGGATATTTCCTGTTCGACACCGAAAACCTGAGCGGACATCCGTCCACGCTCAGCCTCTTCGCCAGCATCTCCCACACCTTCTAGGCCACGACGTGTACGAGAACTTTCTTCGGGCTCAGCGGCAGGCCCTTCCAGCTCAACCCCGATCCCGCTTTCTTCTACGGCAGCCGGGGACACAAGCGCGCTTTTGCCTATCTGCAGTATGGCGTGCATCAGAGCGAAGGCTTCATCATCATCACCGGCGAGGTCGGCGCCGGCAAGACGACGCTCGTGCGCAGCCTTCTCGAGCAGATCGATCCGAACCGGATGGTGGCCGCGCAGCTCGTCACCACGCAGCTCGATGCCGAAGATCTGCTGCGTTCCGTCGCTGTCGCGTTCGGGCTCCGCATAGCGTCGGTGGACAAGGCGCAGCTCCTCGCCCAGCTGGAGGCATTCCTCACGTCGCTGGTTCCGCAGGGCAAGCGCGCGCTCCTGATCGTCGACGAGGCGCAGAATCTCACCGGCCGAGCGATCGAAGAGCTGCGGATGCTCTCGAACTTCCAGCTCGGCAATCAGGGCCTGTTGCAGAGCTTCCTCGTCGGCCAGCCGGAGTTGCGCGCGCTGATGCAGGGACCGGACCTGCAGCAGCTCCGGCAGCGCGTGATCGCCTCGTATCACCTGGGGCCGATGGATCGCGCCGAGACGCAGGCTTATGTCGAGCACCGCCTGCATCACGTCGGCTGGACCAACGATCCGTGCTTCGAAGACGGCGCGTTCGACGCGATCTACACGTTCTCCGCCGGGATTCCGCGGCGCATCAACACGCTGTGCAATCGACTGCTGCTCGCCGCCGCGCTTTCGGAGGAGCACGTCGTCAGCGCCGCCAGCGTCGATGCCACCGCCGACGAAATGAAGCTCGAGCTGAGCGCAGGCACCAGTGGAGCAGCCGTACCGGCGACGAAGATTCAACGGCCGCAGCCTCGGCGAGAGTCGATTCGCTGATCGGACTCGAAGAGCGCGTAGTGCGCTTGGAGCGCGCCATGACGGCAACGCTCGACCTGCTCCAGCAGATGCGCCGCCCACCTCCGCCGCCGCGGCCACCCGATCCGGGCAAAGGCTGATGTACGACCTCGCGTCCTCTGTCGGGCCCGTCCTGTGCGTGGTGGGAGCGCGGCCGAACTACATGAAGGTGGCGCCGCTCATCCGGGCGCTCCGAGCGGACCCGGCCGCTCCGCGCGCGACGCTCGTGCACACCGGTCAGCATTACGACGAGGCGATGAACGACCGGCTCTTCGCCGATCTGGAGCTGCCACCGCCGGACGTCAACCTCGGCGTGGGCTCGGCAAGCCATGCCCAGCAGACCGCGGAGATCATGCGGCGGTTCGAACCGATCATCGACGCGGCGCCGCCGTCCTGCGTGGTGGTGGTCGGGGACGTCAATTCCACCCTGGCGTGCAGCCTTGTCGCGGTCAAGAAGGGCATCCCGGTTGCGCACGTCGAGGCGGGATTGCGCAGCTTCGACCGTTCCATGCCCGAGGAGATCAATCGACTGCTGACCGATCAGGTTTGCGAAGCACTCTATATCACCGAGCGCTCGGCGGCCGAGAACCTGCGACGCGAAGGTATTCCGGCCGAGCGCGTGCACTTCGTCGGCAACGTCATGATCGACTCGCTCACGGCGAGTCTTCCGCACGCCGTTCCTCCAGCCGTGGTTTTCGCGGGCAACGGGATCGATCCCAGGCTCGTCGGCGAGCCGCACCGCTTCGGGCTCGTCACGTTGCACCGTCCCTCGAATGTCGACGAGCACGAAAGCCTCTCTGAATCGCTCTCCCTCCTGGGCGAAGTGAGCCGCGATCTGCCGCTGATCTGGCCGCTGCATCCACGGACGCGCGCCAACATCGAACGGTTCCGCCTGGGGAAGGCTCTCGATCCAAAGCGCCTGATCGTGCTTCCGCCGCAGGGCTATCTCGAGACGCTTGGCCTCATGAGAGATGCGACGCTGGTCATCACCGATTCGGGCGGCATCCAGGAGGAGACGACCGCGCTTGGCGTGCCGTGCCTCACGATGCGCGAAAACACCGAACGGCCCGTCACGATCGAGCAGGGGACCAATGTGCTCGTGGGGAGGAATCGGACGCTCGTCCGCCGCTGCGTCGCGGAGATCCTGGCCGGCGCGGGGAAGCGCGGACGGATACCGGAGCTGTGGGACGGACACGCATCGGAGCGCATCGTCGCCCATCTCGTGCCCTGGCTCGCCGGTCGCGTCGAATCGGCCTACGCCTGAACGCCATGGCCGCCGCAGTTGCCAACCCCGGTGCGGTCGTCAACGCCCTCACCATCGACGTCGAAGACTACTTTCAGGTCTCGGCGTTCGCGCCGTACATCGCGCGCTCGACGTGGGAAGCGCAGCCGTGCCGGATCGAGCGCAACATCGAGCGGATTCTCGAGCTCCTTGCGGAAAACGGCGTTCATGGGACCTTTTTCACGCTCGGCTGGATCGCGGAGCGCTATCCCGAGATGGTCCGCCGGATCGTAGCGGGCGGACACGAAATGGCCAGTCACGGCTACGAGCACGAGCGCGCCGGCGCTCTCGACGCGGATGCTTTTTTCGCCGACGTCGCGCTGGCCAAGGCCGTGCTCGAGGACATCGCGGGCAGCGCCGTCTGCGGTTACCGTGCCCCGAGCTTCTCGATCGGCGAGCACAATCGATGGGCGTACGACTGTCTGGCGAAGGCGGGCTACCGATACAGCTCCAGTGTCTATCCGATCCGGCACGACCACTATGGATCGCCCGGCGGCTCGCGCTTCGCGCACATGGCACACACTCAAATCCTCGAAGTCCCCATAGCAACGGCTCGGTTGTTCCGGACGAATTTCCCTGCCGGCGGCGGAGGCTACTTCCGGCTCATGCCGTATGCGCTGTCGCGCTGGCTGCTTCAGCGCATCAACCGTTGCGACGCGGAGCCGGCGATTTTCTACTTCCATCCCTGGGAGATCGATCCGGAGCAGCCGCGCGTCGACGGCGTGGACGCAAAAACGCGGTTCCGCCATTACGTCAACCTCGAGCGCACGGCGAACCGTCTTTCGATGTTGCTCAAGGATTTCCGCTGGGACCGGATGGATCGCGTGGTCTTCGGTGTGGCATGAGCGCGACGCGCGAAATTAGGGCGCGAAGCGCTCGGCGGCGCGCGAATGCCGAGGCGGCCGACGCGCGGCGTTGCGCAGCGCGTTGCCGGCCCAAGGAGGCCGCGTGAATTCGATCGCGACCATGGAAAATGTGCGGCCCGCAGCGTCGGCGGCGATCCATGTGCGGGCGTTCGCGCTCGCGGACCGCGACCGCTGGGACGATTTCGTCCAGCGGTGTCCGGATGCTACGTTCTTCCATCGGAGCGGATGGAAAGAGATCCTCGAGTCATGCTTCGGGCACCGGACGCACTACCTTCTCGCCGAGCGTGGCGGCGAAGTCGTCGGCGTACTGCCGCTCGCGGAGGTGAAAAGTCTTTTGTTCGGCCACGCGCTGGTTTCGCTGCCCTTCTGCGCCTACGGGGGCGTCGCAGCGGTCGAGACGGCGGCCGTGTCCGCGCTGCACGGCGCGGCTCGCGATCTGAGTGCTGAGCTTCGCGTCGAGCACCTGGAGCTGCGCGATCGCGTCGTGCGGGAGCCCGACTGGCCGCGACAGGATCTCTACGTGACGTTCCGCGGACCCATCCTTCAAGACGTCGACGCCAATCTGGCGTCGATTCCGCGCAAGCAGCGGGCGATGGTGCGCAAGGGGATCGCCGCGGGGCTCGCGAGCCGCATCGATGGCGACGTGGACGCCTTCTTCCGGCTGTACGCGGACAACATGCACCGCCAGGGAACGCCACCGCTGCCGCAGCGTTATTTCCGGGCGCTTCAGAAGACTTTCGGCCGCGACTGCGAGGTCCTCACGGTCGTCGCACCCGGCGGGGAAGCGGTCTCGAGCGTGCTGTCGTTCTACTTTCGCGACGAGGTGCTGCCTTATTACGCGGGCGACCTCGCCGCGGCGCGCGATCTCGCCGCCAACGATTTCAAGTACTGGGAGCTGATGCGCCGCGGAGGCGAGCGCGGCTTGCGCATCTTCGACTATGGCCGGAGCAAGCGCGGCACCGGTGCGTTCGACTTCAAGAAGCATTGGGGCTTCGAACCTATACCGCTCGCCTACGAATACTGTCTGTATCGTCGCGGCAGCATCCCCGAGCACAATCCACTCAATCCCAAGTACCGGCTGCTGATCGCGCTGTGGCGCAAGCTTCCGATCGGGGTCGCCAACGCGGTCGGCCCCCATCTCGTCAAAGGTCTCGGCTGAAGCGGTCATGGCGACAGAGACCATTCTCTTCCTGGCGCATCGGCTGCCCTACCCGCCGAACAAGGGCGACAAGGTCCGCTCGCATCATCTGCTGCGGCACCTCGCGAATCGCTACCGCGTCGTTCTGGGAACGTTTGTCGACGATCCCGCGGATTGGCCGTACGTGGAAAAGCTCGAAGCGCTCTGCGCCGAGGTCCATGTCGAGCCGATCGTGCGCGCGTCGAGGCGCTGGCGCAGCGCCGTGGCGCTCGTGACGGGGGAGTCGCTGACACTGCCTTATTTTCGCAGTCAAGCGCTCGCGGCCTGGGTCAGGGACGTCGTGCGCCGGGAGCGGGTCGAGCGCGTCATCGCCTTCTCCTCACCGATGGCGCAGTATGTGCTCGATCTTCCGCGCGTGCGGTCGATCGTGGACTTCGTCGACCTCGACTCCGCCAAGTGGGCCGACTACGCGAGCCGGAGGCCCTGGCCCGTTTCCGCGTTGTATCGGCTCGAGGCGCGGCGGCTCTTCGCCTTCGAAAAGTCCATCGCCCGGCGCGTCGATGCGAGCGTATTCGTCACATCCGACGAGGCACGGCTGCTGAGCGCCGCCGTGCCCGAGCACGCAAGCCGCATCGTGGCGATCGAGAATGGGGTCGACAGCGACTACTTCTCGCCCGCACGCGAATTCGTCTCGCCATTCACCAGCAACGAGGAGGCGATCGTGTTCACCGGCGCGATGGATTACTGGCCGAACGTCGACGCGGTGACTTGGTTCGTGCGCGAGGTCCTGCCCCGGGTCCGCCAGCGAAACGCGCGCGCCCGCTTCCACATCGTCGGCATGAACCCGGATCGCGCCGTGCAGGCTCTGACGAGCGAGCCGGCGGTCAGCGTCACGGGACGGGTGGATGACATTCGACCCTATCTCGCCCACGCGCGCGCGGTCGTGGCGCCGCTGCGGGTGGCGCGCGGCATCCAGAACAAAGTGCTGGAAGCGATGGCGATGAGCCGGCCGGCAGTGGTGACTTCGGGCGCCGCGCGGGGGCTGAGCGCGCAGCCGGGGAGCGATCTGGAAGTCGCGGACGAGGCGAGCGACTTCGCTGCGAAAGTCATCGCGGTGATGCAGCCCGCGTACGGCGAAGCCATGGGCCGGCATGCCCGGGCCCGGGTCGAGACCGATTATGCATGGGCAACGAAACTGGCAGGCTTCGATGCGCTTCTTTCCGCCGAAGGTGCGCAGCAGTTCGCTTCCGCCGTCGTCGCCCCGCTTGCCCGGCCGCTGGCTGCTACCGTGAGCCCGCAATGAACGGCGAAAGCGAAGCGACGATCGCTCTGTCGCGCGGCATGACCGCTCACCAGCGCGGCGTCGCCGGCTGGCGCCTCGGATTGCCGCTGGTCGCGGCGTTGATCGTGGCCGTGCTCCTCATCCACTGGGAAACGGTCGAATCGATCGTCTCGATCTGGTGGCGCTCCGAGACTTTCGCTCACGGTTTCCTGATCGTGCCGATCGTGATCGCGCTGATCTGGCGGCAGAGGCGTGCGCTATCCGCCCTCGAGCCGTCGCCCGACGGGCTCGGTCTGATCCTGGTTGCGCTGGCTGGCGCAGCCTGGCTGGCCGGCTACGCGGGCGAAGTCCTGGTCGTGAAGCAACTCGCCCTCGTGGCGACGATCTGGGGCGTGGTTATCGCGGCGTTGGGACGCGAGGTCGCGCGCACCATTGCCTTTCCGCTCGGTTTTCTGGTTCTCGGCGTTCCCATGGGCGAAGCGCTGGTTCCGCCGCTGATGACATGGACTGCCGACTTCACCGTAACCGCGCTGCAGCTTACCGGGATCCCGGTCTTGCGCGACGGGACCTTCTTCTTTTCCATCCCGTCGGGCAATTGGTCGATCGTCGAAGGCTGCAGCGGCGTGCGCTATCTCATCGCCTCGTTCACCGTCGGCGTCCTCTTCGCGTATTTGAACTACCGGCGGACATGGAAGCGAGTGTTGTTCGCCGCGATGTCGGTCGTCGTGCCGATCGTCGCCAACGGCATGCGGGCGTACCTGATCGTCATGATCGCGCACTTGAGCGACAACCGGCTCGCGCACGGCGTCGACCACTTCATCTACGGCTGGGTCTTTTTCGGATTGGTGATGCTGCTCCTTTTCTGGATCGGCTCATTCTGGCGCGACACCGACGCCAATGGAGAGATGACCCGTGCCCCATCGGCACCTGCGCGGGCTCCTTCGCCAGCGAACCTTCTCGCGTATAGCGCGGCTGCGATCGCCATCGTAGGTGCTTTTCCGGTTTACGCCGCGTACCTCGACCGCGATGAAGCGGCGGGCTCGGGGCCGTCGACGCTGACGCTCGCTGCGCCGGCGGGTGCAGGAGGCTGGGTCGCCGATCCGACGCCATTCACCGACTGGCGGCCACACTACGATCCTGCTACCGCGACCATCTTCCAGGCCTATCGCAAGGGCGACCGCGTCGTTGCCTTGCACCTGGGTTACTACCATCACCAGAAGCGCGGCGCGCAGCTCGTCAATTCATGGAACATCATGGTGGTGCAGAAGCACCCGGTCTGGACCAATGTGGGCGAAAGCCGAGTCAAGGAAGCCTCGGGACCGGGGACGTTCGACGTGCGACAATCGCAATTGCGCTCCACGGAGCAGCGCCTGCTGATCTGGGATTGGTTCCGCATCGCGGGCCACGATCTGGTCAACCCGTACCTCGCGAAGGCGTTGCTGGCATGGGGGAAGCTCGCGCGTCGCGGCGACGACGGGACCGCGATTATCCTCGCGACGCCGTACAGCGACCCCAGCCGGCCACCGGTCGCGACGCTGGAGGAGTTCATCCGCGACATGCTTCCCTCCATCGATGCAACGTTGTCGCGCATGGAAACGCAGCTCACGGCTAGCCGGCAATGAAGCGGGATCGAGACCAGGGATGAAAACCGAGCCTCAGCTCATCGTGCATGTCGTCTTCCGTTTCGGCGTCGGCGGGCTCGAGAACGGTATCGTCAACCTCGTGAACCACCTGTCGCGCGACCGCTGGCGGCATGCGATCGTATCGCTCACGGACATCTCTCAGGAATTCACGGAGCGGATCGTCCATCCCGACGTGACCTATGTCGCTCTCGGCAAGCGACCGGGCCACCTCGTGCGCGAATATCCGGCGCTGCTGCGCGAGTTCAGGGCGCTGCGTCCCGCCATCGTCCATACGCGCAACCTCGCCGCGCTCGAAGCCGTCGTGCCGGCGTGGGCCGCGGGCGTGCCGGTGCGCATCCACGGCGAGCACGGATGGGACACCCAGGATCCGGCAGGGCGCCGGCGCCGGTACCGGCTGGTGCGGAAGCTCTACCGCCCGTTCGTGAGCCGCTACATCGCGCTGTCCCGTCATCTGGCGGATTACCTCGAGCAGCAGGTCGGCGTACCCGATGCGAAGCTGTCGCAGATCTACAACGGCGTCGATACGGATCGGTTCTTCCCCTCCATCGGGCGCGGCGCCATTCCGGGGTGTCCTTTCGAGGGCTCTGAATGCTGGCTGGTGGGCAGCGTCGGCCGCCTGGAAAACATCAAGGATCCGCTGAACCTGGTGCGTGCATTCGTTCGGGCGCGTGCGATCCATCCCGTCGCCGCGCAACGGCTGCGTCTCGTCATCGCGGGCGAAGGCGCGCTGCGCCAGGACGCCGAATCCATCCTGACCGAAGCCGGCGCGCGCGAGTTCGCCTGGTTCGCCGGCGAGCGCGACGACGTTCCGCAATTCATGCGGGGTCTGGATTGCTTCGTGCTGCCTTCACTCGCCGAAGGCGTATCCAACACGGTTCTCGAAGCGATGGCCACCCGGCTGCCGGTCGTCGCAACACGCGTCGGCGGCAACGCCGAGCTGATCGAATCCGGCATGACCGGAACGCTCGTGCCTTCGGCCCATCCCGATGGTCTGGCTTCCGCCATCCTCGCCTACTTCGACGACCGCGTCACGGCGCACCGCCACGCGAAGGCGGCGCAGCGTGCCGTATCGACGCGCTTCAGCCTGGCGACGATGGTCGCGGCGTACGAGCGGGTCTACGAGCGCGCGCTCGCCGCTGCAGGCGTGGTGCTGCCCTCGTCGTACGTGGCCGAGGCACGCGTGGCCGACGCGCCGCTGCAACGCGAACCTCTTTCATAAGCGAGACCTGTCATGTGCGGCATCGTCGGCATCTTCGATGTATCGGGCAAGCGACCGATCGCGCGCGAGCTCGTCGCGCGGATGAACCAAAGCCTCGCGCATCGCGGACCCGACGCCGACGGATTCCATTTCGAGCCAGGCGTCGGGCTGGGTCACCGGAGGCTGTCGATCATCGACCTGTCGACCGGGGATCAGCCGCTGTACAACGAGGACGGCAGCGTGGCCGTGATTTTCAACGGCGAGATCTACAACTATCGGGAGCTGATTCCCGAGCTCGCGCGCCACGGTCATGTCTTCAAGACCCGGAGCGACACGGAAGTGATCGTGCACGCCTGGGAGCAGTGGGGGGAGGATTGCGTCTCGCGCTTTCGCGGTATGTTCGCCTTCGCGCTCTGGGATCGCAATCGCGAGACGCTTTTTCTCGCGCGCGATCGGCTCGGCGTCAAGCCTCTCTACTACGCTCGCCTCGGCGACGGGACGCTCGTCTTCGGCTCGGAGCTCAAGGCGCTCATGGTGCATCCGGCATTCAAGCGCGAGATCGAGCCGCGCGCCGTCGAAGATTACCTGGCGTACGGCTACGTCCCGGAGCCGTACACGATCTTCGCGAGCGCGCTGAAGCTTCCGCCGGGGTGCACGCTCGCGGTGCGTCGGGGCGGCCCGGTTCCGGAGCCCCGCGAGTACTGGGATATACCGTTCCAGCCGCGGTCCGGGCTCCCGCTGGCTGAAGCGCAGGAAGAGCTGATCGGACGGCTGCGCGACGCGGTAGAGAGCCGGATGATCGCCGACGTGCCGCTGGGCGCGTTCCTGTCGGGCGGCGTCGATTCCAGCGCCGTGGTGGCGATGATGGCGGGCTCGTCGAGCGAGCCGGTCAACACCTGCTCGATCTCGTTCGGCGATCCGGAGTTCAACGAAGCGGCGTACGCGCAGGCGGTCGCGGACCGCTACCACACCCGCCACCGCGTCGAGCAGGTCGATCCCGACGACTTCAGCCTGCTCGATACGCTCGCCGACGTCTACGACGAGCCGTTCGCCGACAGCTCCGCCATCCCCACGTATCGACTGTGCCAGCTCGCTCGCAGGAACGTGACGGTCGCGCTCTCCGGCGACGGAGGCGACGAGAACTTCGCCGGCTATCGCCGTTATCGCTGGCACGTGTACGAAGAGCGCATGCGCTCCGTGCTGCCGCATTCGCTCCGAGCGCCGGTGTTCGGACTGCTCGGCAATCTCTATCCCAAAGCGGACTGGGCGCCCAAGGTGCTGCGCGCCAAGTCGACGCTGGAAGCGCTCGCGCGCAATTCGATCGAGGGATATTTCCACAGCGTGTCGGTCATGGGCGATCCCATTCGCGGCCGGCTCATCTCCGAATCGCTGCGGAGGAAGCTGCAGGGCTACCGCGCGGTCGAGGTACTGCGTCGCCATGCAGCCCGGGCCCCCAAGGACGAGCCGCTGTCGTTCGTCCAGTATCTCGACATGAAGACGTATCTTGTCGGCGACATTCTCACCAAGGTCGACCGCGCCAGCATGGCGCACTCGCTGGAGGTTCGCGAGCCGCTGCTGGACCATCGGCTCATGGAATGGCTGTCCAGCCTGCCGCCGGGCCTCAAGCTTCGCGGCCGCGAGGGCAAGTACCTCTTCAAGAAGGCGCTCGAGCCTTATCTGCCGAACGAGTTGCTGTACCGGCCGAAGATGGGATTCTCGGTGCCGCTCGCGAGCTGGTTCCGCGGGCCGCTGAGGGAGCGCGTCGAGGCGGCGGTGCTCGGTCCCGTGCTCGCGGATTCGGGTTATTTCAACCCGCGATTTCTGCGCGAAATGGTCGACAAGCATCGGTCGGGCGCGCGAGACTACAGCGTTCCGCTCTGGTCGCTGCTGATGTTCGAAGCGTTCCTGCGCAAGGCCATGGGGGCGGGCGACGCCGGGCAGGCGAAGGCCGCGTAGTGTCCCAGCCGGAACGTTAGGGAACAGGACACCGGAATGCGCATCCTGCACATCCTCGATCATTCGCTGCCGCTGCACAGCGGGTACACCTTTCGTACGCTGTCGATTTTGCAGGAGCAGAGGCGCCTCGGCTGGCAGACGTCGCATCTCACCAGTCCGAAGCAGAACGGGGGCGACGCGCTGGAGGAAACGGTCGAAGGGTGGCGGTTCCTCAGGACGCCGTTCCCGCGCACCGGCCTGAACGCGTTCCCGGTGTTCACCGAGGTAGCGATGATGAACGCGCTCGCGCGGCGAATCACGGACGTGGCCAGGGAGGTGAAGCCGCAGCTCTTGCACGCGCACTCGCCGGTGCTGAACGCGCTGCCCGCCCTGCGCGTCGGCCGCAGGCTCGGAATCCCGGTGCTCTACGAGGTGCGGGCTTTCTGGGAGGACGCCGCGGTCGACCATGGCCGCACGCGCGAAGGCGCGCCGCGCTATCGCCTCACGCGCGCCCTCGAGACCTATGCCCTGAAGCATGCCGATGCCGTCGCCACGATCTGCGAAGGCCTTCGCGCCGACATCGTCGCCCGCGGCGTCGATCCGGCCAAGGTCACGGTCGTGCCCAACGCGGTGGACGTGGAGAAGTTCGTGCTCGGCCGCGAGCCCGACGGTCCGCTGCGCCGTCGCCTGGAGCTCGACGGGGCGATCGTGCTGGGGTTCATCGGCTCGTTCTATGCCTACGAAGGGCTGGCGCTGCTCCTCAAGGCGCTGCCCCGGATTCTCGCCGTGGAGCCGCGCGTGCACGTGCTCTTCGTCGGCGGCGGCGCCGAGGAGGCGAACCTGAGGAAGATCGCCGCGCGCCTCGGACTGGAATCGAAGGTTCGCTTCGCCGGGCGCGTGCCGCACGGGGAAGTGCAGCGCTACTACGATCTCATCGACGTGCTCGTCTATCCGCGCCTGCCCATGCGGCTCACCGAGCTGGTCACGCCGCTCAAGCCGCTCGAGGCGATGGCGCAGGGAAGGCTGCTCGCTGCTTCGGACGTCGGGGGACATCGCGAGCTGATTCGCGACCAGGAAACGGGCGTGCTCTTTCGCGCCGGCGACGTCGAGGCGCTGGCGGCCAAGGTGATCGATCTCCTCGTCGACCGGCGGCGGTGGGGGGAATTGCGCGCGAGCGCTCGCCGCTTCGTCGAGACCGAGCGCAACTGGACCTCCAGCGTCGCCCGCTATCGGCAGCCGTACTATCGCCTCACCGGCGAGGGCGATGCAGCGTATGCCGCCGCCTGAGCCCCGGGTCGTGGTGCTTTCGACGCTGTTTCCGCATGCGGCGCAGCCCACGACCGGCTTGTTCATTCGCGAGCGGATGTTCCGCGTGGCGAGAGCGATTCCGCTGACCGTCGTCGCGCCGGCGCCGTGGTTCCCGCTGCAGGGACTTCTGCGCAGGTGGCGGCCGCACTTCCGTCCTCCGGGCCCGGCGAAAGAAACGCAGCAAGGCATCGAGATCCGCCGCCCGCGGTTCCTGTCGGTCCCGGGTGCCTGCAAGTGGCTCGACGGGTTTTCGATGGCAGTGTGCTGCCTGCCGCTGCTCACCTCGCTCAAGCGTCGATCCGCCTGCAACATCATCGACGCTCACTTCGCGTACCCCGAAGGCTACGCGGCTGCGCTCCTGGGCCGCTGGCTGGGCATCCCCGTGTGCATTACGCTGCGCGGGACCGAGGTGCCGCTCGCCCGCGACCGGCGGCGTCGCCGCCGGATGATCGCCGCGCTCGGGCACGCGACGCGGATTTTCGCGGTGTCGGAGTCTCTCAAGCGCCACGCCATCGACATGGGCATCGACTCCCAGAAGATCGTGGTGGTCACCAACGGCGTCGATACCCTTAAGTTTCATCGCATCGAGCAGGCGGCCGCGCGGCGCTCGCTCGGACTCCGCGGCGAAGGCCCGGTGCTCGTGTCCGTCGGTGCACTCGTCGAGCGCAAGGGCTTTCATCGCGTGCTCGAATGCCTTCCCGAGTTGCGCCGGCGCTTCCCCGGGCTGCGCTACCTCATCGTCGGCGGTCCCGGACCGGAAGGCGATTGGAGCGCCGAGCTGCAACGCCTGGTGGACGACCTCGGTTTGCGCGATTGCGTCGCATTCCTGGGATCGATCGCACCGGAAGCGCTCAAGGTGCCTCTCTCCGCGTCCGACCTGTTCGTGCTCGCGACCCGCAACGAAGGCTGGGCCAACGTCCTGCTGGAGGCGATGGCCTGCGGGCTTCCGGTCGTCGCCACCGATGTCGGTGGCAACGCCGAAGTCGTTTCCGACGAGCGCCTGGGGCTCGTCGTCCCGTTCGGCGATCGGGAACGATTGACGCGCGCCATCGCGGACGCGCTTGTGCGTCGATGGGACCGCGACGGCATCGTCGCTTACGCCGAAGGACACAGCTGGGAGCGCCGGGTGAAGACGCTGGCCGACGAATTCATCGCCATCGCCTCGCGCAACACGACCGCGGCAAGCCGCGCGAGCGCTGCGTCGGCGAAGGCATGGTTGCGGAGCTAGAGCCTTGCCTCCTCCCTGGTTCTCGCGTCGCGTCGTGTACCCGCTGCAGGAGAGATTGCTGCATCGGCCGACCTTCGCCTACCTGGAAAGCCTCGAGAAGAGCCAGTGGCTGGAACGAGCCGACATCGAAGCCTTGCAGTCGCGGAAGCTCTCGGCATTGCTCCGAACGGCCGCGGAGCACAGCCCGTGGCATGCGGAGCGCATCCGCGCGGCGGACATCGACGTCGACGATGGCGAATCGCTCACGCTCGAGGTCTTGCGGCGGCTTCCGCGGATGACGCGAGAGGACGCGCGCGAGAACGTCGACCGGATCGTCTGGACGCGAGTGCCGGGCGGCGCGGCGCGCTACAACACCGGAGGCTCGAGCGGCGAACCGCTGATTTTTTATTTCGGCCGGTCGCGCCAGGCCTCGGACGCCGCGGGGCGCATGCGGGCCCGGCGCTGGTGGGGCGTCGACGTGGGGGACCGCGAAGTGTATCTGTGGGGCGCGCCGGCGGAGCTCGACAAGACCGATCGGATCAAGACCATTCGCGATGGCCTGCTGAATCAGCTCGTGCTCAACGCGTTCGCGATGTCATCGTCCGCCATGGATCGCTATCTCGAAGCGATCGAAGCCTTCCGGCCACGGTGCATCTACGGCTACGCGAGCAGCGTGGCGTTGCTCGCGGCACGCGCCCTGGCGAAAGGACGACGACTGCCGCTTCCGGAGCTGCGCGTCGTGTGTGCGACCGGCGAGCCGCTGTACGCGCACCAGCGGCAGGTCATTGCGCAGGCCTTCGGCGTTCCGGTGGCGAACGAGTTCGGCAGTCGCGACATCGGCTTCACTGCGCACGAGACGCCGCACGGGCAGATGCTGCTGATGAGCGAGAGCATCATCCTGGAAATTCTGGACGACGCGGGTCATCCGGTCCCGGCCGGCGCCCTCGGCGAAGCCGTCGTCACGGGTCTGTGCTCGGAGGCACAGCCCTTCGTCCGCTATCGCACCGGAGACATGGTGCGCATGAGCCCCGAACGCTGCAGCGACGGGCGCGGCCTGCACGTGCTCGCCGAAGTCGTCGGCCGCAGCACGGATTTCGTCGTCCGGAGCGACGGGACGATGATGCACGCTCTCTCGGTGATCTATGTGCTGCGCGACGTCGACGGCGTGGCGCAATTCCGGTTCATCCAGCATGCGCTGAAGGACGTCGAGGTCGTTGTGGTTCCCAACGGGCGCTGGAGCGAAGAGGCCCGGGCCAAGATAGTCGCCGGTCTGGCGCAACGGCTCGGGGGCGACGTGCGCATCCGTTTCCGGATCGTCGACGCCGTTCCAGTCGAGGCCTCCGGCAAATACCGTTATGTGGTCAGCCACGTGCCGCCGCACAGCTCGCTCGAGGAAGAGGCCCGCATTCTCGTGCCGCCGAGCGCGCGCGGGCAGGACGCGACCGTACATCGATGAATCCGTCGAAGATTCTCGGCGCGCCGTTCCGGTATGCGCCATGGCGACCGCGGCACGCGCGGCTGATCGCACTGGATCTGGTCGGTGGCATGGAGCCGGAGCACGCCCACGGCGATCATCTGCGCGCCGCGATCGACTGGCTGTGCCGTGCACAGGACGTGCGCAACGGCCAGCCGGACGCCGGCAGCGTATCGGCGGGATGGAGCTTCGAGGACGGCTGGCTCCCGGGCTATCCGGAAACGAGCGGCTACATCGTCGAGACCTTCCTGGCGGCCGCGGAGACGCTCGAAAGCGCTGAGCTGGTCGATCGGGCCCGACGCATCATCGACTGGGAGCTCTCCATCCAGCGGCCCGATGGCGCCTTTCCCGGGCATTTCGGCGAGGTGGGAAGCCGGCCTGTCGTCTTCAACACGGGGCAGATCATGCACGGCATGCTCGCCGGCTATCTGCAGCTGCGCCGGCCCGAATGCCTCGAGGCGGCCGTCAGGGCAGGCCACTGGCTCGTTCGCGTGCAGGATGCGGACGGGTGCTGGCGCCAGTTCGAGCACAACGGCGTCTGCCATACCTACAACACCCGCGCGACCTGGGCGCTGCTCGCCACCGCGCTGGTGGCCGGCGAGCCCGCCCAGAAGGCGGCAGCGATCCGCAATCTCGATTGGGCGCTCGCCCAGCAGCGCGAATCCGGCTGGTTCGAGAACAACGCTTTCGTGCCGGACCGGCTGCCGTTCACGCATACGATCGCGTACGCGATCCGCGGCTTTCTGGAAGCCGGCGTGCTGCTCGGCAACGAGAGGTATCTCGGCGCCGCGCTCGAGGCGGCGCGCGCGCTGGCCCATGCTCAGCGCGCGGATGGTTGGCTCGCCGGGACCTACGATGCCGACTGGAAGCCGGGGGCGCGTTACTGCTGCCTCACCGGCGCCGCCCAGATGAGCATCAACTGGATGCGGTGCGCTCAGGTCACCGGAAGCGGCGAGCTCTCGAGGCATGCTCGCCTCGCCCTGAGTTTCGTCAAGAGGCGGCAGCGGCTTTCCGATCGAGACGACGTCGCGCGCGGTGCGATCGCTGGCTCGGCGCCGATCTGGGGAGGTTATTCGCGGTTCGAATTCCCCAACTGGGCCACGAAGTTCCTGGCCGACGCATTGATGATGGACCGCTCCGGCCGACCGGTTCCTCCGGTCCTGGCGACGTCCCGGGCGGCGAACGAAACGGTGGCGCATGTCTGAGCTGTCGGTGATGATCCTCTGCGGACGCTCGCCGCGCCACCTCTACATCGCCAACCGGCTGTGCGAGGGCTCGCGCGCGGTTGCGATCGTGCAGGAAACGGGAACCGATCTCAGCGCGGCGAAGGTGCTCAGAGCGCTCCGGCCCGCGAACCTGTGGCGCAAATCGTGGCGGTGGCTGCGCGACCGGCGCCGCTATCGCGGCGGCGGCGAGGCGCGCTTCTTCTTCGGTTCGAGCCCGCCGCGGCTGGCGCGCGAAGACCTCGTCCTGAGAGTGCCGCATGTCGATCATCCGGACGTCGTCGCCCTCGCCGACCGGCTGCAGCCCGACGTGATCGCGGTGTTCGGAACGTCGCTGATCCGCGGCGCGCTGCTTACCCGCGGCCGTCTCGGGATCTTCAACCTGCACGGAGGCCTTTCGCCGCATTACCGCGGGGCCGATTGCACGTTCTGGGCGCTCTACAACGGCGAGCCGGATCGAATCGGCTGCACGCTGCACCGGATCGACTCCGGGATCGACACCGGAGCGCTGATCGCCCACGTCAGTCCGGAAGTGAACGAGCGCGACGACGAGCTGACCCTGTTCTGGCGCGGCGTGCGTGACAGTGCGGAGGTGTACGTCGAGATGCTCGACCGTCTCGAGCGCGGTGAAAATCTCGGTCAGCGACAGCCCGAGAAAGGCCGGCTCTACCAGGTGAAAGACCGCGGCTGGCGCGAGGAGCGGCGGCTCGCCGAGCGAATGGACGGAGTGTTGCGCGGAGTCGCGCTCGGGTCGCGCGTACGCTGGTTCACCTCCGAACCGATGGAACCTGCACCGGTGAAACGCTGCGCAGGCCTGGCGGAGCGCCAAGAGCAATGAGAGACATCGCGGTCACGCTGGTGATTTTTGGCGCGCTGCCGCTCATTCTGTCCCGGCCCTATATCGGGGTCCTCGGTCTGGACCTGGATCGGGTTCATGAATCCGCACCGGTTGTGCTGGGGATTCGCCTACGACATGCCGTTCGCCATGATCGTCGCCGTCGTCACCCTGGTTTCGCTGCTCATGTCCAAGGAGCCCAAGAAGATCCCATGGACCCGGGAGACGATACTGCTCCTGATCTTCCTTGCATGGATGCTGCTCACGACGACCAATGCCATGTACCCGGCGTTGGCGTGGCCGTATCTCAACCAGTTCTGGAAAATTGTACTCATGGTCTACGTCACCATGTTGCTCATGCAGAGCAAGGAGCGGATCGATCTACTCGTATGGGTTATCGCGTTGTCCATCGGATTCTACGGCGTCAAGGGAGGCATCTTCACTATCGTCCATGGCGGTGTCTATCACGTCAGAGGACCGGCGGCGAGCTTCATCGGCGGTGACAACGAGATGGGCCTCGCCCTGATCATGACCATTCCCTTGCTTCGCTATCTCCAGCTCACGACGCGCAAGTTCTGGGTTCGCGGCGGGCTCTCGCCGCGAGCCATGCTCCTGTGCGCGATTGCGACGGTGGGGAGTCAATCGCGCGGCGCTTTGCTGGGCCTGGTCGCGATGGGCGGATTCCTTTGGCTGAAGAGCCGGAACAAGTTCTTCACGGGCGTGCTCGGTGCCCTGGCGATCGCACTCGTGCTCACGGTGATGCCGCAGCAATGGTACGATCGGATGGCAACGATACAGAACTACGAGACGATGCCTCCGCCATGGGTCGAATCAACGCCTGGAAGATGGCGTTCAACCTGGCCAAGCACCAGCCGCTGGGAGGCGGGTTCGACTGCTTTCGCGAGCGCGCGTTCATCATGTACGCGCCGGACCCTGGCGACGTACACGATGCGCACAGCATCTATTTTCAGGTTCTCGGAGATCACGGGTTTGTCGGCCTCGCGATCTTCCTGATGCTTGGGTTAATGACATGGCGTACCGCGTCATGGGTGATCAAGCGGGCCCGGCGCGATCGCGAAAAGCGCTGGCTCGCCGATCTCAGCGCCATGGTCCAAGTGAGTATGGTGGGTTACGCCAGCGCCGGCGCATTTCTCGGGCTCGCGTTCTTCGACTACTATTACACGCTGATCGCGCTGGTCGTGCTGTGCAAGACGGTGCTCACGGCAAGCGCTGCCAATCGGGCCGCAGAACCTGCAGCGAAAGGCATCGATACGCGCTTCGGTGGCCGGCCGGCCGCGACGCCAGGCTAAGCTGCGTTTGACGTCCTCCGATCGCGAAGTGGGTCGAGCAGGCGACAAGCGCGTCGTCTGCTATCTGACGGAAAGCGCAGGGGATTGGGGAGGCGCAAGCCGCGTGCTCTTTTCGACGCTGCGCCTACTGGACAGGGCGCGATTCGAGCCGCTCGTGCTTCTGCCAGCCAAGGGCCGGATCCTACCCTGTTGGATAAGATCGGCGTGCCTTACGTCATCTGGGGCCAGGCGCACGAACCTGACGGAGCCGTTCGCTATGCCATGGCAGTCGCAGCATCGGTTCGACTGCTACGCCAACGCCGAGTCGATCTGCTCCACATCAACGGAGCCAATTATTGGCGCCCGGCAGAAGTTCTCGCCGCGAAGCTGCTGCGTATTCCGATCGTCACGCATTACCACGTAGTCGTCAGTAAACCTGGGCCGTTCGTCAAGTGGTCGAGACTTGATCGTCGCGGTTTCTGCCTATACCGCTGCAGTTTCGGAACCCAAGTCGATGCCGAAGGCTGTCGTGCACAATTCCGTCGTGCTCGCTCGCTTCGACCAAGCCCAGGATATACGCGAGGAGCTGCGCTCTCGCGCGGGATGACGTCGTGGTCAGCTTCGTCGGCCAAATCCGAGACATCAAGGGCATCGATCTGTTTATCCAGCTGGCGCATGCGATTCCGGGGCCGTCTACTAAATTTCTGATAGTCGGCGAATGCCGCGACCCGGCCAGATTTCCCGGGTCGTATACGGAGGCACGCTTGCGCGGCGAGATCGGCGACGATGCGCGAATCAGATACGTCGGGTATCGCTCCGACGTGGAGAACGTCTATCGCGCGTCCGATATCGTGGTGATGCCTTCGCGCGGCGGCGAGCCGTTCGGGTTGGTCACCATTGAAGCGGGCGCATGCCGCCGCCCAGTGGTAGCCACGCGAGACGGTGGCTTACCGGAAATTATCCGCCACGGAGAGAACGGGTTCCTGGTGGAACGTGAGGACCTCGCGGGGCTGGTCCGCTACACGTCGATGCTGGTCGACGATCCCGAGCTCAGGCAACGCATGGGGCAGCGCGCCCGACAGATCGTCGAGGAACGTTTTACGGAACAGCCCGTTCGAGATCTCGAGCGAGCTTACGACCGGTTGCTATCGCGTGGCAAGGACGGTTGAAGACCACCGGGCGCCAGTGTCACAACCTGCGCTCGGCAAGCCAGCATTCGAGCATGGCGATTACCCAGATCATGATGCCGAAGTAGGTCGCATGATCCGCCTGGTGCGAGCGGCGCACGGCATCGACGTAGCTGGGCCTGAGGATGCCGCGACGGCGAAAGGCATCGAGACTGCCGTACACGAGATCGGCGAGCGGCGCATGGGCGTTTAGCCAGGGGCCGAACGGCATGCCGAAGCCGTGCTTCGTCTTGGCGATCGTTTCGGGCGCCAGCACGTTCTTCAGCGCGCGCTTGAAGAAATAGCGAAGCCTCAAGCCTTTCACCTTGAGCGGGGCGGGAATTCCGCCGGCGAGCTCGACCAGGTCGTCGTCGAGCATCGGGTAGCGGACATCGACGCCGGCGATGTCGCACATTCGCGAAACCTTGCGCAGATCGTTGTCTGCCAGCGTTATCTTGAGATCGAGGTGCATCATCCGATTGACCGGCGAGGACGACGTGGTGCGCTGATAGACGTCGCGCAGCATCTCGAGTGGCTCGCCCGGATCGATGGCCGACAGGAACTCTGGCTCGAACATCTCGGCGAGCGGCGAGCGGTTGAGGAAGTTGTAGGTCTCGAGCCGGTCGGGCAGAGGAACCGCGGCCTGGCGGATGTAGCTGCCGAGCTTGCGCAGCGGCGCGATGCGCTCGTGCGCCGGGAACGCGAACGCCAGCGGTTCGATGAGCCCGCGGCGGACGGGGCCCGGAATGGAGCCATAGGCCTCGAACAGCTTCTGCTTGGCGTAACGGGTATTGCCCCCGAAGATCTCGTCGCCGCCGTCGCCCGCGAGGAGGGTGTCGATGCCGTCTGCGCGCGCCATGCGCGCGCAGACGTACGTGGGCGCGGCGGAATCGTTGCCGAAGGGCTCGTCATACGCGTGGGCGATGACCGGTATCGCCTCGACGACATCCTGCGGCGTGACGTAGTACTCGTGCGCCTGGGCGGCAAGATGTCGCGCAGTGATGCGCGCGTACTTCATCTCGTCGAAGCCCTCCCACGCGAACCCGAGCGAGTACGTGCGCGGAGGCTGGCCGGTAAGCGCCGCGAGCATCGTCGCGACCGTGGAGCTATCGGTGCCGCCGGAGAGGAACGCGCCAACATTAGAGCCGCCGTCGATCGTGCGGCCCACCGCCTCCTTCAACGCCGAGCGGAGCCGCTCCTCGAGCGCATCGACCGTGCCGGTGCCTTCGTCGTGGTACTCGAGCCGCCAGTAGAACCTCTTCTCGAGCCTGCCGTCGCGAAACGTCACGCATTCGCCAGGCTGGAGCTTCTGGACTGCGCTGTAGATGGTGCCCGGGCTGGGAATGACATGGCAGTAGAGGTAGTTGAAAATCGCCTGGCGGCTCAGCGCGCGCTCCACGGCGGGATGCGCGACCACGCTCGTCGCATTCGAGCCGAAGACAAGCGAGCCCGCCGGATGGGCGTAGCAGAGCGTGCGCGTGCCGAGCCGGTCGATGGCCAGGAGCCCGCTCGCGTTTTCCGTGTCGACGACCGCGACGGCGAACGGGCCCGACATGTCGTCGAGACAGGCCGAGCCCCGGCTGCGATAGGTCTCCGCCAGCGCCATGCCAGGACCGTGCTCCTTGGCGAGCGCCCCCAGCTCGGCGCGGCGCCAGCGTACGCGGCCTTCCACGGCGCAGAGGAGGGCACCGCTCTGCTGCACCAGCGATGGGCGGACACCGGGCTGCGCCGCCAGGGCGGAGCGCCCGCGCAGGATCGGCGAGGGCGATTCGTCCTCGCGATCTCGCAGAGCCCGCTGCATGGCGCCGATGACGGCCTGCGCTTCCCCTTGGTCCGAGGAAGCGCCGACCCAGCCGCAGATGCCGGTCATGCCGCGGCGCGATACCCGCGCCCGTAGCGACGCGAGGCCGGCTCGCGGAGCGATCCGGAAGACATCACGCGGCAGGCTCCGCGAACGCGAGATCCCCCGGTCGGGTCAGAACGTACGCCAGCCACGCCGGGACCGCCGCGCCCGTCGCCCAGGCGAGCTTGCGCAGCCGCGACACTTCCGCGAGGCGGCGGATGAGAAAGTGCAGCCGGACGCTCGGCCGCCGGTCGACGAGGGACGAGCGCTCGCGATACTGGCGCGCCAGCTCGGCGGTGCTCATGAACCGAAGCGAGGGAAAGGCCGCAGCGACGGCCCGCAGCAGCTTGCCGAGCTCGTCGAGCGCATTCTGCGTCGCACCCGCTTCGCCGATGAAGTTCAATCGATGCATCTCGAGGAGAGCGGGCCGTGCCGCCATCGATTTTGCGCGCAGTGCCGCGAGCGCCTGCTCGTGGGTTTGCCCCAGAGCCGGTTCGAAGTACGCGTCACGCACGATGTACGTCACACCCTGCGGCCCGCTCTGCGCGTTGAAGTAAGTGGGACTCGCCGCCACGATGCGCCCCAGAGCATCGCGGCCCTCGTTGCGCACGCCCGGCGTCACGATGACTCGCACTCCGGCGGCAGCCCACGCCGATTCCACGGCGTCGGTCCAAACGAAGGTCGCGGGCACCACGACCTCCGGAGTTGTTCCAAAAGCGGTGGCGAACGCGCGCGCTTCTTCGGTTGCCGCTGCCGCCACCTCGCTCCCGGACAGCCGCTTGGAAGGCAGTACGCTCGCGTCGATCCATCGGCTTTGCAGCGGCGAAGGCAGATCCTCGGTGGAAGCGAATGAAGCGCCGGTCAGCCACTGCCGAACGCGCGCGTCGCTCGCCGCGCTGCGCATCACGCTCGGCGGCCAGAAATGCTCCATGCCGTGAAGCTGCAGGGAGAACACGCCGCGCTCCAATCCGCGGAGCATCGCATCGCGAACGGGGGCGAGGCGCGGATCCGTGAGCATCAGACGCCGGTAGACCCGGCATCCTTCTTCGCGCATGCGCTCCACATCGGGCCCGGCGAGCACGACGCCGAGTGTGGCGACCGGATGCCGTCCGGTTGCATCGCGGAAGCCCGAGAGCAGGTCGGCAATCCGGTCCAGCCGCTCGGCCTGCGCTGGCGGCCCATAACCCCAATCGTCACTCTCCAGGATCAGGACCGGGACGCGCAGGACCGGCTCACGCCAGGCGGCGGAGAGCGTGCGACGATAGGCGAGAGCAAGGAGCGCGCTGCTCGCGAGCAGCCACAGAATCACGGCAGCGATCACCGCCATGGTCAACCGGTGGCGGCGCCCTTGCGGGCGAGCAGAAACTCGGTCATCGCGTTGATCGAACCGAGGTTGTCGATGTTGATCTCTTCCTGCTTGAGTGGAAGCCCGTAGGTCGCTTCGTACCAGACCACCAGCTCCAGGATTGCGGTCGAATCGAGGTAGCCCGTGGCGGGGATGACGTCGTCGTCGCGCAGCTTGCTCGCGTCGATGTTCAGGGCCTGCGCCAGGGCGATCACCTTGGCGCGAATGGCCGCCTTGACCGAATCTCCCTCGACTTGCATACCTACGCGGCCGGTTGCGCGAGCGCCTGCAGAACGCTCACGGCATCGAAACCGGTCAGCAACCGGTGGTCGTAGGTCGCGCCCAGGACGGCACTCCCCGCCGGACGCGGCGCCGCGTGGGCGACGATCAGACTCGTGTAGGGAGGCAGCACGGGGTTGTGGCGGCTCACGCCCCAGCGGGCCATGCTGGAGAATGCGAGTGTCGCTCCCGACGATTCGCTGGCGCGAAGCTTCTGCGCAATCGCATGGCGCTGCACTTCGCCCAGCGCGTCGACGAAGCGCCCGATGCTCATCTCGTGCGCATCTCGCACCACTGCGAGGTAAAGCGTCGCACCGGCCTGCACGGTGAAGCCGAGGTTGATCGCCTGGTACTGGTAGCGCCGGTCGCCGACAATCGTAGCGTTGATGCGCGGCGTGGCCTTGGCGAGCGCGACCAGACGGAAGGCCAGCAGAGCGAGAAGCGGCGAGAAGAGCTGCTTGGTCTCCGCGGCGTAGCGCGCTGCGTAATCGTTCCAGGGCTTCGGGTCGTATTCGATCTCCACGTAGCCGGGCACCGCTCGGTCGCGGTGCCAGCGCACCGTGGCGAGCATCGCGCGCTCCTCCATGGAGAGATCCTGCGTCTCGCCGGCGACGTCGGGCAGTTGCTCCGCCACGCCGGAGGCTACGGGCGCAGCGGCTGCCGCCACGGCCCGCTTCGGCAACCACGCCTCGATATCCGCGACGGTCAGACGCTCGCCGGCAAACGGAATCGCGCCCGCGTCGAGTCCGAGCTCGCGCAGCATCGCCAGGGCCTTGGCAGTGGGGCGGTTCGATTCCGCGCCGGCCCCGGCGCTCGGCCGTGCGGATGCTTCGTCCGGCATAATCTCGGATGCGACGTCTCCGATCCAGAGGAGCACCGAACCGACGCTCGCCGTCTCGCCCGTGCGTCGGAGAATCTTGAGCACGTAGCCGTCGCGCTCCGCAGGCACATCGAGAAGCGACTTGTCGGTCTCCACCGCGCCGACAATCTGGCCGCTCTTGACGAAGTCGCCTTCCTCGACGCCAAGCGCGACGATGCGAACGCTGTCGTCGTTGTTGTTGACTCGCGGCACGTGAACGGGCCGCCATCGTCCGGCGCGACTCAGATGATGCGGAGACGTGCTCGACCATCTGCCCTTCGTCCGGCAGGATGCTGCGTTCCAGGCTCCGCGCCGAGGCGATCGGCAACGGCGGCGCGCCGAGGCGAAGCGCTTTGCCTCGGAAGCCCGCTCGAGGAGGCACGCGGCGATTTCCGCCGCAACGCCGTATTGGTGGTGCGATTCCTCGACGATCACGATCCGCTTGCGCGAGAGCAGATGGCCGATGAGCGTATCCCGCGGAAGCGGAGCGAGCAGCGCGGGCACGACGATTTCGACCGCCAGCTCCTCGTCCTCGGCGAGACGTTCGGCCGCGGCCTCGACAACCGGCACCATGCCGCCGTAGGTGAGCAGCGCCACGTCCGGCTCGTGCGCGCCGCGACGCAGCGTCGGGAAGAGATCGGCGGCAACGTCGCCGGCGGCGGCCGGCAGCTCGGCGTAATCCGCGGGATCCTGCTCTCCGCGTAGAGCAGCTTGTGCTCGAGGAAGAGCACGGGATAGGGCCAGCGCAGGGCGCGTCGATGAGAAGCCGTCCGACGTCATGGCGATGGCTGCCGTAGACGACGGTGAGCCCGGGCACGGACGCGAACAGGTGCTCCGGGACTCTGGCTGTGCGTGGCCCGTAGCCGCGCCGGCCGCCGCACGGCGTGCGGATCACCAGCGGCACCGCGATGTCTCGGAACATGCCGGGGAACTTCACGGCGTGGTTGTAGAGCTGGTCCATGCAGAGCGTCAGGAAGTCCGCGAACATCACCTCGGTCACCGGCAGGAAGCCGGCGAGCGCGAGCCCGATCGACGCGCCGGCGATGCCCGCCTCGCTGATCGGCGTGGAGATCACGCGGCCCGGGAACGCCGTCGACAGGCCCTGAGTGACCTTGAACGCGCCGCCGTAGGGGTCGTGCAGGTCCTCGCCGAGCAGCAGCGTGCGCGGGTCCGTTTCCAGCAGGTGCTCGAGCGCGGCATTGAGCGCCTGGCGCACGTTGACGCCCGGGGCCAGCGTCGGATAGCTCGCGCGCGCGTCGGCGCGCTGGGCGACGCGAAGATGTTCGAAGGTACGTCCCCGTAGCGCGCTTCCGGCGAGGCGTTCGGCGCGAGCGCGTATCTCGGCGATGAACGTCGGCATTGCGGGCTTCGATCCGCTGCCTCGCCGTCGCGATCAGGCGGCGACCCAGCGCCGCGAGCGGATCGCGGCGCGCGAATCCCGTCCATCTCCGCTCCGGGCCGCAGATCGTCGCCCTTGCTGTGCGGTCCCATGCGGCGCGTGTCGAGCACGAGAAAGCCGGGACGCGGGGCGGCGCGCACGGTCGCGACCGACTTCGGCGACCTTGCGGCAGAAATCCGGGTCGTCGTCCGAGAAGCGCCAGGTCGCGAAGCCGAAGGCGGCACCGCGCTCCTCGATGTCGCCGCCGATGGTCTCCCGCGTGTCGGTGGTCTGCGCGATGCCGTTGTTCTCCACCACGATCAGCAGCGGGGCGTCCCAGACCGACGCGAGGTTCATGCTCTCGTAGACCAGGCCCTCGCCGAGAGTGCCGTCGCCGATCATGGCGGCGACGAGGCCTCCGCGCCCTTTTCTCTTGCGCGCCAGCGCGAGCCCGGCGCCGATGCCCATCATCCCGGCCTGCACGCCGTTGCTGTGGAAGTGGCGCCACGCGAGATGCTGGCTGCCTCCGCGCCCGCCGCATACGCCGGCTTCGCGTCCCATGATCTCGGCGACAAGGCCGAGGAAGTCGCCCGAATACGTAAGGAAATGTCCGTGGTTGCGATGGTTGGAGAGGACGGCGTCTTCCTCGTGGTCGAGCGCGCGCACCACCGACATCGCAGCAAGCTCCTGTCCGAGGCAAGTGTGGGTGGTGCCGGACACCAGGCCGCGCGAGAACTGATCGAGGATCAACTGCTCGGTCAGGCGGATGAGATGTCCGTAGGCGTAGAGGCTCTCCGGATCCAGACCGATGCGTGGTCTGCCCTCATCGCCGACCGCGAAGCCGGGGATGGGCTGCAAACCGGAGGCCCGGTAGGTATCCAGGCTTGGATGCAAGGTTTCGGCTATCGCCACGATCGAGATCGCGTGGATGGGTATCCGTGCGCCTAAGGCGAAAGGGAGTTCATTATACTTAGGGTGCCCCTGCCGAGCGCCTTCCACGCGCAATGAGCTTGCCCACCATCGAACCGATCCGGGATGAAGACCTCCCTGAATTCTGCCGCTTTCTTTGCGAGCACTTGAGCCGCGAGCGCTCACCCGAAGCTTGGACGAGTGCCTTCATGCAGACCTGGTACCCCGGCAAGCCCAACAACGGCTTCCTGATCCGCCATGAAGGACGCATCGTGGGCGGCATCGGTGCCATCTACGCGGAGCGCAAGGTGCGGGGTCGGCTCGAGCGCTTCTGCAATATCACGAGCTGGTGCGTGCTGGACGAATTCCGGGCGCAGAGCATGCGCCTCGCCATCGCGCTTACCGGGCAGCCCGGGTTCCATTTCACCGACCTGACGCCCACGGAAGTCGTTTCCCGGACGCTGCAATTCCTCAAGTTTCGCGCCATGGACGAGCGACAGGCGATCTGGCCCAATCCGCCTTGGCCATTGGCCGCGCTGGCCGAGATCCGCGTGGCTCAGCGACCCCGAACAGATCGAGGCGATGCTGCCCCCCGATGACGCTCGCGTCTACCAGGATCACCGCCACCTGCCGTGGCTCGCGCATGCAGCCCTGGGACGGCCGGGTGCAGCATGCTACATCGTCTGGAAGCGCACGCGCTGGAAGGGTTTGCCCGGTGCCCGGATTCTTGCGCTCAGCGATCCGGAAGTTTTTCTGCGCCATCGCGCCGCGTTCGGTAGTTATCTGCTCGTGCGCCACGGATTGTCGTACACACGCGTGGAATCGAGACTGCTGCCTCGGCTGCCTCCGCTCTGCGTGGAGCAATCGGGGTATCGGCACAAGGTGTTCCGGAGCGAGACGTTGAGCGCATCCGACATGAGCAACCTGTATTCGGAGCTGGTCGCTCTCGACCTTTAGGCGCCTCTCGAAGATGCTACGCGAGCTCATCGAACTGCCGCAGGCCACGCGCCCCATCCTGGCCGTCGTGGTCCATACCGAAGAGGAGTTCGATTGGGCGAAGCCGTACGATCGACACGCTACAGGCGTCACGCACATGCGCCGCATCGACCGCGCACAGGAGATCTTCGACTCGCACGGCATCGTGCCGAACTACGTGATCGACTATCCGATCGCGTCCCAGGATGCTGCCATCGGACCGCTCAAGTCCTTCGCCGATTCCGGACGCGCGGTCATTGGTGCGCACCTGCACCCGTGGGTCTCGCCGCCGTACGTCGAGGAAGTCAATGTCCGCAATTCGTATCCCTGCAATCTGCCGCGCGCGTTGGAGGCCGAAAAACTGCAACGGCTGACCGAACAGATCGAGCGCTCGTTCGGCAGGCGGCCGGTCACGTATCTCGCCGGACGCTACGGATTCGGCGCTCACACCGCGTCGATCCTAGAGGAGCTCGGCTACCAGGTCGACATCAGCCCCGCGGTGCCGATCGATTTTTCGGCCGACGGCGGTCCCGATTATTCCGGGTATTCGAGCCATCCCTACTGGTTCGGCGAGCGACGCAAGCTCCTCGGGCTCCCCGGCACCGGCGGCTATGTCGGCTGGCTGCGCGGCGGCGGCACGGCCCTGTACCGTGCCGCGACCCGACACGCCATGCGACGCGTCGGCGTGGCCGGTGCCTGCGCGCGATTGCGGCTCATGGAGCGTATCCGTCTGTCACCCGAGGATTACAGCGAGCCGGAGATGCGGCGGCTGACTCGCGCGCTGCTGGGTGACGGCATACGCGTATTCGTGTTCAGCTTTCATTCGCCTTCGGTGATGCCCGGCGGCACGCCCTACGTCCGATCGGAAGCGGATCTGGAGCGCTTCCTCGACAAGTGCCGCCGGTACTTCGCTTTTTTCATGAAAGAGCTTGGCGGCGTGGCGATGACGCCGCTCGAGATTCGGGACACGCTTGGGCACGGCCTCGCGGCGGCTGCGAACTGAGCCGGCGGCCCGTTTCGGAGCGCGGATCAGGCTATGTTCTATCAACTAAAGGACAGGTTGCGCCGACTGCGTTTCGCACGCGCCTGCGGCGACGTACTGCGAACGCCGCCGATCGATCTCGATCCGGCCTCGGGCATGGTTGTGCTGAGCCAACTGCAGCACAAGGACGTGCTGATGTTCCTCCTCGCGTTGAAGTCATTCACGCGGCGGGTGAAGCCCAGCGCGGTGTACGTTCTCGACGACGGCAGCCTCACTTCGGACGATCTGGCCGAGCTGACGGATCACATTCCGGGTCTGAAATTCCTCGATCGCGCCAGCTTCCGCAGCAAAGCGTGTCCGCGGGGAGGGTGCTGGGAGCGTCTGCTGGCGATTTCGGATCTCGTGCGCGACCATTACGTCATCCAGCTCGACAGCGATACCCTGACGCTCGGTGCCGTCGACGAGGTACGAACGTCGGTGGTCGAGCGGCGGGCGTTTATCATCGGCACCTGGGACCGGCAGAACTTCGAGAGCATGCGCGAGCGTGCCGAAACCGCGCAGAAGCTCGACCATGGTCCCGGCTCGCACGTCCAGGTCGTCGCCGAAGCGAACCTCGACAAGCTCGAGTCCTACGCGTCCTCGCGCTACGTTCGCGGCTGCGCGGGCTTTGCCGGATACGCGCGGGAGTCATTCCAGAGAGATTTCGTAGAGACGGTTTCGATGCAGATGCGGACCGCCATCGGGGAAAGATGGGAGGAGTGGGGAAGCGAACAGGTCATGTCCAACATCGTCGTCGCCAGCGTCCCGGATGCCGTCGTGTTGCCTCACCCCAAGTACGCCGACTGCCACAAGATGCAACCGGGCGTGACGGAGTTCATTCACTTCATCGGCAGTTGCCGATTCGCCGGCGACCGCTATGCCAGCCTCGGAGCGCAGGTCATTGCCACCCTATGACGCACCGATGACGGCACCGGCGAAGACGCCGTTCCTCATGTTGACGGAGCTGTTCCTGCCGACCAAGGGCGGGACGGCGGTATCGTTCGACGACGATTTCCGCCGGCTCGGCGGCAAGGAGATCCACGTGGTCACCGCGGATGTGCCGGGCGCCGCCGATTTCGACCGCGTCCATCCCAACACCATTCATCGCCTGCGCCTGAAGCGGGTGGGGTGGCTCAAGCCCGAATCTCTGATGATCTACGTCAAGCTGTTCATCAAAGCGGCGATGCTGGCGCTCATGCGGCGCTTCGTCGCGATCTTCGCGGGAAGGGTGTTGCCCGAAGGACTGGTGGCATGGGCAGTCGCCCGGGTGCGAGGACGTCCGGTGCTGGTATACGCACACGGCGAAGAGCTCACGAACTGGGGCCGCGGACGGAAATTCTCGCTGATGTGCTTCGTCTTCCGCCACGCGGACGCCGTGCTCTCCAACAGCGATTTCACGCGCGATACCCTGGTCGATCTGCTCGGCGTGGATCCGGGGCGGATCGCGGTCGTGTACCCGACGGTCGACGAGGAACGATTTCATCCGGGCATCTCCGGCGAGGCGCAGCGCGCCAAACTGGGGCTTGCGCCCGAACAGCGTCTCATCCTGTCGGTCGGAAGGCTGCAGCGGCGCAAGGGCTTCGACCATGTGATTCGCGCCCTGCCTACCCTGCGCGATCGCGGCATCGACGTGCATTACGCCTTGATCGGCATCGGCGAGGACGAGGACTACCTCCGCAAGCTGGCCTTGGAAGAAGGCGTGGCGGAGCGGGTGCACCTGCTAGGCCACGTTCCCTACGACGACCTGCCCCGGTGGTACGCTGCCTGCGACGTGTTCGCCATGCCTAATCGCGACATCGCGGGCGACACCGAGGGCTTCGGGCTCGTGTTCCTCGAAGCAGCCGCAGCGGGCAAGCCCGCAGTATCGGGTACCGCGGGCGGGACGGGCTCCGCCATCGTCGATGGTCTCACGGGCCTGCGCGTCGACGGAGAGCAGATCGATCAGATCGCCCGTGCGCTGGAGCGTGTGCTGGGGGACCCGCAGACGGCACAGCGCATGGGATTCGCCGGGAGACGGCGGGTACTCGAGAATTTCACGCACCAGCGACGCGTCGACGAGCTGCGAGCGCTCGCCCTGCGAGGTCGCTATTCGGGCGTGGATTCGCGGAAACCGAGTGTAAGTGGATCGGCCGTGCGTTGAAGCTTGATCTTCTCAGTTGATAGCGACGATACGTCTCCTTTCGCGTTCCGAGACGAATTCTTGTAGACCGCAAAGTCGCTCGCCTTATAGACAAGCGTGAGTTCTTTCGGCACGTCGACGAGGAGCTCATTTCCAAGTATGAAATAGTCGTACGCCCACAGAGTTGCGGACCAGGCCGGCGCCTGCCCGTCGGCAAGTCTCGGACCCGGTGAGAGATATTGAAGCGGTTCGTAGTCCGGGGTGTATTTCATATTGATTCCGGGATTGCCGTTACTGGTGAACAGATAAGGGAGGTATACGTCTTTCCTCGCTACAGCCAGACATGGCAGGAAGTACGACGCGCTACGTCCGCTGGCGCCCGCGCGGCGCCCGAATGCGTAGTAAACCCTGCTGCCGTCCCTCAGGAATTCAAATGCACGCTGGTACTCCGCGTACTCTCCGTTGGTACTTCGCCACCCAAGGGTAATCGCCGCAGCGCGGACGACGATAAGTATGCCGATCAATCCGAAGGCGATTGTGCCCCGGCTTCCGCCCCATCGCTGCGACAGCCTGTCCAGAGAGCCCGGCCGAAAGAGCGATTCGCGATTCGTTTGACTCGCCGCTGCATTCGCTGCCTTGGGATCGTCGGCCGTTCTCCAGGTCAAGCTCGCCGCGAGCAGTAGCGCGAGTGCCGGAAGTAATCTATGGTCTGCCCCGAAGCCTCCGAGAAAGGCCCATGGCATCGCGAGGAGGAGGACGAACAAGGCCAGCAGAGGCCAGATCATGTGCTTGGCGATCTTGAGCTTGCGCAGCGCCACCAGCAAGACAAGTGCGACGGGGAAGACCGTTGCCAGGATCCTGTCGAGGGTCCATAGGTAGGGTGGAATCAGATAGGAAAACATCCCCTGAAGGAGCTCGAGCTTGCGCCAGATTCCACCATACGAATTTTGGCCGACCACAGTGGTGGACGGCCCGTACAGGGCGTAAATGCCAAGAGGCAGGACGAATTGAACGAAGAGTGAAATCACGTTCAATCGGAGCATGGAATCCAGGGAAAACAGGGCACGAGGAGTCCGGCGATGAACACGGTCGATGTGCCGACCAAGTTCATAGGCGCCGACTGTCAACGCATAGATGAGGAACCCGATGAGATGGCTGAAGAACAACAGGGTCGACAGGATGGGGAAGACTCCCAGGCGGACCCAGGGACGGGCTTCTCGAAGGCGAATCCACAACGCCAGCAAGCACAAGGCGAATCCTACGCTGAACAGGTAGTGTACGAAGCCGAGGCGCACAGTCTCGTTATGTATCGAGAGGAGGGCGAGGATCGAGATGGGTGTTACGCGGCGCTGAACCGCAAGACTGAGCGCAATGGGCGCGAGTCCGGTGAGCATGAACATCATCGACAGGAAGATCTTTCCTGCGGTTTCCACGGATACGAACCTCGCAAGTCCCTGAACGATGACGTCCATCGCGAGGTAAGGCATCACTCTCCAGTTGGCCTGATAGAAGATCTGCAATTGATCGGAATGCGGCAACCTCGCAAGGATGTATTGACGCGCCATATGATTGTGATAGTCGATCAAGGGCGGCATGTCGACCGACCAAAGTGGTACCAGCGCAATGACGACCAGAAGCACCGCCGCAAAGACGAGATATCGGCTGGTCTCGAAGCTATTTCGGGACTTCATGCTGCAGGCGACCGGTGAGAGCAGGATTGAACGGCTTGCTCCGGATGTTCGAGAATGTCACGCTCATGCTGTGCGTGGACCGACGTGCGCTCCCGGGCGCTGGGTCATGATCCTTCAATGAGCGACGCAAAAGTGTGCGCGAGCCAGTCGCCAATGGCCAGGAGTGTCTGGAATTCAAGGCGGTCTGGTGGGCCGTCCGCCGACCGCTCGCGCACGAGCTTGAGATTGAAACCGACACTGCGCCGCGCGTCCGGCGGCGATATCGGTGTCTTTGTCGCCGACAAGTACAGAGCGCGACAGATCGAGCGCGAAGTCGTCGCGCGCCCGGAGAAGCATGCCCGGGTTCGGCTTGCGGTCAAATGATTCACGCCGGTATTCGCCGATTCCCTCCGTCGGGTGATACGGGCAGTGATAGACGCGGCCGATGCCGATTCCGCACGAGCGGAACTCGGCGAGCATCCACTCGGTGAGGATATGGAAGTCCTGCTCCGAGTAAAGCCCTCGGCCGATCCCGGCCTGATTCGTGACGACGATCGGAGTCAAGCCGAGTCCCTGTGCGCTGCGACACAGCTCGAATATCCCAGGCACGAACTCGAACTCTTCGATCCGGCCGACGTGGCCCTTGTCGACGTTGATGACACCGTCGCGGTCGAGGAACAGGCCTTTCGGAGAGCCGCCGGGGCATCTGGGCGAGTCAGGGCGCCTTGTAACCTCATCCACTGCCGAGTTTTTCCAGGTACACGTTGCAGCCGGCTCCCATTCCCTGCATGGTGACTTCCTGAATCTTCCCTTCGAGCGACGTACGCGCGATCAGATGGCATTGGCCGAAGCGAAACCAGTCATACGAGCGCCAGTCTCCCTTGACGGACGTCGTATCATAGGGCCCGATAGCTGTTATAAGCTCGGAGATATCGCGCCCCTTTCCCTCCCAGCGCGCCACTGTCGGCGACGTGCTCGCGGAATATGTTGTTGTGCAAGCCGCAAGTAGTACGACCGGAAGGACAAGGAATCTCGAAGCTCGCATGGGTTTCTCCGCCAGCACGGCAACGGCCAAGTTTACCCCGACCTGGGTCGAGGAAATGCATTTGCATCGGTGGTACGCCATTTCGGGCGATACGCCGGACCTCGGGCTTACGGCGACGGCCCCTGGTACCCGCTATCTTATCGACACCGATCCCGCGCGTGATCCCAAGCTCAACCCTGCCAGCACGGTCAAGGAGCGGATACGTCGCGTGCTGGGCCGCGAGCCCAAGTCGCCGTGGCACGGCATTGCAGGCTTCAGCGCGATCACCGAATCGTGGAATGGCGCGGTATTCGCTTCGCGCTACGGGCCGAGTGGGGCGATGGTCCTGTTTGGCGGTGGCCACAACAATTATTTCGGCTCCGATGTGCATGCCTTCGACTTGGCCACTCGCGAGTGGCGACGGATCATCGATGGATATGTCGCTGGACGACCTGCCGATTACGGGGCCGGCGCCCGCTATCCCGACTCAGTGTACCCGGACGGCTCGCCGCTGCCGCCGCATACTTACGGCTACGTTCAATACGACCCGGTTGGCAACGATTATCTGCTGCTCAAGGGGCAGACCGAGCTGGGGCAGAACGTGAAGGCCGTTGCTATTCCTCATCTCTTCAACCTGGACACGCTGCGCTGGCGACACGGTCCGGTTGAGCGGACCGCGATCCTGAACTCGGGCGGATGGACGACTTGGGACGCGTCGCGCCGTACGCTCTGGGGGCATTCCGGCGATGATGGCGGCGGGAACGCCTTTATCGGTTTTAGTCCGGACGGAACCAACGCGGACGGGACATGCGGGCGTTGGTCGAACCGATTCCCTAACAAGCTTCCGGGGATTGCGAACGAAAATGCGATGCAGATCGATCCCTTGCGCGACGTGATCGTAGTCGCTGTGCACGCGCGCAACCGATTGTATGCACTCGATCCATCCGACCCTGGAAGCGAACTTCGACCGCTCGAGTCCGCGGGGTCGAAGCCTGTTCTCCAAGCCTGCGCGGCAATGGACTATGCCCCCAACTTGGCTGGCCTCGTCTACTTCTCGCCTCTAGATCGAGGGACGGTGCACCTGATTGCGCCGCAGCATGCGAGTCCCGTCGACAAGGCTCGCGATGCGAGGTGGGATTGGCGAGCCTTCGGTCCGGTGGACGGCACCCTCGAACCGATTTCAGACGCGTCGCGTCGCTCGCGCTACCGAGTTAACCTCTCACAAACCTTCGGGCGCTTCCGGATCGCATCGTTCGGCTCGATCGATCTCGCCGTCCTGGTCCGCCACGTCGATAGCCCCGTCTATGCGATGCGATTGACTTGACCCAAAGACCGAAGTCCACCGACCCACAGCCCCGCAGTGTGCCAGGGCAATCCCTGATAACATCAGTTCAGCAAACCTTGCCGGGCGCATGGGAGGGGGCCGTCACCCGGTCGTTTCGATTCAGCGGGTAAGGAGTGGCCCTATGCACCTCAAGTCGGCAACCAAGCAAGTACTGCGAACGTTCGGATATAAGATCGAGAAGATCGATCTTCTCGAAGAGAGTATACCGGCGGACTACAATCAGTCGCCGTTCTTGCCGCGCATCTATCGCGGGTCGTTGGATCGCGTCCTGTATTTCAAGGACATGCTCGAAACCGTCAAGTCGGTGGAGGGCGATATCGTCGAATGCGGCGTTTCGATCGGTCACGGCACTCTGTTGTTCACATTGCTCAGCGACTACATCGGAAGGCCCCGCACCTACTACGGCTTTGATTCCTTTGAAGGTTTTCCCGATCCGGTGGAGAAGGACGAAGCGACGCCGATCCGCGAGAAGGGCTTCTTTGCCAGTCCTCCGGAGGCCGTGCTGAAAGTGCTTAAAGACGGCCGAGTGAGCGACGAGGTCATCCGTGAGCGCATACGCCTCGTGAAGGGATGGTTCGAGCAGACCTTACCGAAGTACGAGGGTCGCATTGCCTTGCTGCACCTGGACTGCGACTTGTATGAATCCTACGAGGCGGCGCTCGAGACGCTGTACTGCAGGGTCGAGCGCGACGGCGCGATACTGTTCGACGAATACGGTGACGCGCGCTGGCGCGGCGCCTCGAAGGCGATCGATCGATTCTTTCACGACAAGCCGGAACGGATACGACCGCATCCGGTATGCAGTTGGAAATATCACGTGATCAAACAGTGAGCCTGCGGACGCCGTTGGCGTACCGTGGCGCTACCGTGAATTTCCCCTGGCAAGCTGAGCCTCGAAATAAGCTATGGTCCTGCCGAGCCCCTCGTGCACCGGCGTCGAGGGCGACCAATCGAGCAGACGCCTTGCCTGCTCGACGTCGGGCCGGCGCTGGCGCGGGTCGTCCACCGGAAGGCTCTCGAACACGATCTTGGACTTCGACCGTGTCATCTCGATGATCATCTTGGCGAGCTCGAGAATCGAGTGCTCGTTCGGATTGCCGATGTTCATCGGTCCGGTCACGTCGTCCGGCGCACCCATCAACCGGATCATCCCCTCGATCATATCGTCGACGTAGCAGAACGACCGCGTCTGCGAGCCGTCGCCGTAGATGGTGATCGGTCGCGACTGCAACGCCTGCATCACGAAGTTAGAGATCACGCGGCCGTCGTTCGGATGCATGCGCGGCCCGTAGGTATTGAAGATGCGGGCGACCTTGATGGGCACCCGGTGCTGCCGGTAGTAGTCGAAGAAGAGTGTCTCGGCGCAGCGCTTGCCTTCGTCGTAACAGGCACGCGGTCCGATCGGGTTGACGCGACCCCAGTAGTCTTCGGTCTGGGGATGGACCTCGGGATCGCCGTACACCTCGCTGGTCGACGCCTGGAAGATGCGCGCCTTGATCCGCTTGGCAAGACCCAGCATGTTGATGGCCCCGTGCACGCTGGTCTTGGTGGTCTGCACGGGGTCGCGCTGATAGTGGATCGGCGACGCGGGACAGGCCAGGTTGTAGATCTCGTCCACCTCCACGTAGAGCGGAAACGTCACGTCGTGCCGCAGCAGCTCGAAATGCGGATCCGAGAGCAGGTGCGTGATGTTGTCCTTAGCCCCGGTGAAGAAGTTGTCGACGCAGATCACGTCGTGGCCCTTCTTGAGCAACCGCTCGCAGAGGTGCGAGCCCAGAAAGCCTGCGCCGCCGGTAACCAGGCTACGGGGTCTCAGGAACATGTTCGATGGCACTTTCGTCAGAGTTGTCGACGGCGCCGGATCGCATTTCGCCCGCCGGCGCCATACGGAGTAACTCGGAGGCGAACTATGCGCGACTATCGCGCAGGCAGCAAACGCTCGGCTCGGTCATAGTCATCCGGCGTGCCGATGTCGATGAACGGTCCGGCGGAGCGGAACGCCAGGGGTCGGATCGCGTCGACGCGGCGCGCGAGCAGATCATGCTCGAACGAAAATGCGGGACGCGGCGGAAAAAGCTCCCGGAGCGCTTGTCCGAAAAGATAAGTGCCGGCGTTGATCCAGCCCGGGCCCGATCGCCCCTTTTCGGCGAACCCTCGCGCGCGATCGTCGGCGAGGTCGAGCGCGCCGTAGCGCGCGGCATCGGGGACATGGCAGATCGCCATCGTGAGACTGCGCCGGCGATCCACGTGAGCGCGCAGCATGGCGTCAAGATCGAGCTCGACGTAGGTATCGCCGTTCATCACGAAGATATCGCCTCCCATGGCCTTCTCGCACGCCAGCCTGATGGCCCCTCCGGTGCCGAGCGGTTCGGTTTCCACCGAATAACGCAATGCAAGGCCACGATAGCTCTCGCCGAAGTGCGACTGGATTGCTTCGTATCGATAGCCCACCGCAAGGATGGCGGTCTGGAGGCCGGCGTCGACCAGCCGGTCGAGCACGAAGGAGAGGAAAGGGCGGCCCCGCACCGGCGCCATGGGTTTGGGCAGGTCGTTCACGACGCTCCGCAAGCGCGTGCCCAGACCGCCGGCCAGGACGATCGACTCTGTCACGCCGGCTTCGGGAAACAGCTCGGCCTCGATGAGCTGGCAGACAACGTGTCCGATCGCGATGTGACCTTCCTGGATTCGCGGCGTCGCGTCCGACGGAACGCGAAGGAGGTGGTCGCAGCGCGAAGCCATCTCGCCGCCCGAGCGGCCGGTCAAGCCGACCGTGACGAGGCGGCGCGTGCGGGCCACGTCCAGGGCGTGCAGAACGTTCGGCGAGCGCCCCGACGTGGAGATGCCGAAGAACACGTCTCCGGCCACCCCGACGGCTTCGATCTGGCGCGCGAACAGGCGCTCGTAGCCATAGTCGTTGCCGATGGCGGTGAGCACCGAGGTATCGGTGGTCAATGCGAAAGCGGGCAGCCCCGGACGGTCGTACGCGAACCGGCTCACCAGCTCGGCCGCCAGATGCTGCGCATCGGCCGCGCTCCCGCCATTGCCCGCGAACAGGACTTTGCGACCGCTGCGCAAGGCCGTCACGCACGCGGTGGCGACCTTCGCGATCTCGTGGACGAGCGCGTCATCGGACGCCATCGCATCGACGTTGCGCGCGGTCTCGCGCAACTGCTCGCGAATGCCGTGCCCGAGCCGCTCCATTCCGGTCAGTAGATCTTCCATCCCTGCGTGCCGTACTTGGTGAAATGACAGGTATACACCTGGCCGGGACGCTGCGCGAGCGCGCGCATCACGTCCATGCGCCGAACCGGATCGACCAGCATCATCATGAAGCCGCCGCCGCCCGCGCCGGAGATCTTGCCCGCGCGCATGCCGGCTTGCCGGGCGAGCTCGTAGACCTCCTCGATCTGCACGTTGGAAATGCTCCGTGCCATCCGCTTCTTCGCCTCCCATCCGGCGCGCAGCGATTCCACGAGCTGCTCGAAGTCGCCCTTGAGAAGGCTTTCCTTCATGGCGATCGCCTCGCTCTTGAGGGCGTGCATCGCCTCGACGGCCGCCGAGTCGTTGCGCTTCACGTTGTCGGCCTGCTCGTCGATGATTTTCGCGGAGTCGCGCGATATGCCCCCGAAATACAGCAGCAGCGACGCCTCCAGCTCGGAGATGATCCAGTTCTTGATCCGCAACGGGTTGACCACCACCCGCTCGCCGGGATGGAACTCCATGAAGTTGAAACCGCCGAAGGTCGCCGCGTACTGGTCCTGGCGGCCGCCGGACAGTCCCACGTCGACGCGCTCGATCTCGTAGGCGAGCCGCGCGATCTCGTATTCCCCCAGCGGAAGGTTCAGCAGCTCGACGAAGGCCTTGATCATCGAAACGACGAGCGTCGACGATGAGCCCAGCCCCGATCCGGGCGGCGCGTCGGTGTGGGTCGTCAGCACGAGACCGAGCGGGCGGCCGGCGTTGAAGTCGCGCACGATGCGGTTGTAGACCCCTTTGTGCAGATTGAGCCGCCCATCGAGCGCAAGCGCCGGATCGGCCTCTCCTTCCCAGGCTTCACGGTTGTCCGCCGCGACGAAGCGGACGAGCTTCGACCCCGGTGCGCGGCTCGATGACGGCGTAGGCGTACTTGTCGATCGTCGCGTTGAGCGTGAGCCCGCCGAATCGATCGCAATAGGGCGAGACGTCGGTGCCTCCGCCGGCGAGGCCCAGGCGCAGCGGCGCGCGGGCCCGGACGATCTTCGGGTCTCCGCCCTGACGCGCGGATGGATTCGGCTCGGAAGATTCGGCGCGGTCCGTGGGCATCTAGGAGATCTTGATCTTGCCCGACATCGCGGACAACGGCGTGACCGCGTCGCTATCGATCGGCCGGGTCGTCGCGGCCGGGATGCCCGAGCGACTCCGCGTCGACCTGGAATCCTGGGCCATCCACCCGTCGAGCAGGACTCTGAGCTCGCGGGCAGTCTGAGGATGCTCCTCGATCACGTCCCGCAGGCAGGCCGGATCCTCGCGGATGTTGAACAGACGGTAGATCGCGCCGTCGGTGAGCGGCTGATAGGTGAGCTTCCAGTCGCCGACGCGAACCATGCGGTCCTTCGCGGCGACGATGATGTCGACGTATTCGGGCTTGAGCGAGATCATGCCGACCTTCTTGTCGGGAACCTCCAGCAGCTCCGGCAGGTGGGGGTAGCGCAGATGGTTCGCCGGCGTGCCGGGCAGGTCGGTGAGCCAGACGCCGGTTTCGTTGAACGCCGGAAGCCCGGCGTGCAGGACCTCGCCGCGCATCGACGCGGCGAGCGACACGCCTTGCATGGAGGGCGCAGCGGGAACTCCGGCGAGCTCGAGCAGTGTCGGCGCGATGTCCACGGTGCGCACGACCTGCGTCACCTTCTGCGCACCGCGCAGCCTCGGATCGACGATGATGATCGGGACCCGGGCCGAGAAGTCGCCGATGGCGGAGTTTCCCTGGCCCCACGTCTCATGCTCGAAGAACTCGAAGCCGTGATCGCTGAACACCACGACGATCGTGTTCTCCGCGAGCTTCGACGCGTCGAGGTAGGCGAGAATACGCGCCACCTCGTCGTCGAAGTTTCGCACGCAGCCGTCGTAGAGATCGATGACCTGCTCGAGATCGAACTTGGATTTGGGCTCGGCTTGCGCGCGGATGATCTCCCAGGGATCGCGCAGCTTCGCCATGATGAACTTCGATTCGCCGCGATAGGCCGGATCGGAATAGAGCGAATAGTACGGGTACTTGGAGGTGAAGGGCGGGTGGGTCGTCGCCATGAACGAAACCACGAAGAACGGCGCGTCGTCCGTGGCGAGCCTGGCGATCATGTGGCGCGTGTCGCGCCCGACCTCTTCGGTGAGAGGAATGCCGCCGAGATAGTAGATCTCAGGGAGCCATCTTTTGCCGAACGCATTCTGGGTGAACAGCGACAGGAACAGCCGCAGATCCTTGGGACCCTGCCGCATCAGGAACTTGATGTTCCACTGATCGGGCGGCAGGTCGCGCTCGTCGAATCCGAAGTTGAATTTCTCGGCATCGGAGGCGGCCCAGTCGCCGACGATTCCCGAGCGGTAGCCCGCCTGCTTCAGGATGTGCGGAAGCGACGGGACGGGAAGGTGCGTCTGCTCGGGTGTCACGAAGGTGTCGCGCACGCCATGACGGTGCGGCCAGGTGCCGGTGAGCATGCTGGCGAGGCTGGGTGCGGTCCGCGCGCACGGAACGTAGCAGTCGGTGAAGTGCGTGCCTCGCCGGGCGAGCCGCGCGAGGTTGGGCATCAGCTCTCGGCGGTAGCCGGTGCCGAAAAGCCGGTCGGCGCGCAACGTATCCGAGCCGATGAGGATGATGTTCGGTTGCGCGGACGGTCGATCGCGCTTCGCCACGGGCGGCGGCTCCGCCTGTTGCGTGGCCCATCGGACGCTCGCTGCGTAGAAGGCGGCGATAGCCCCGAGCGCCGCGAAGCCGGCCCATGCCCCGGAGCTCCCGAGCAGCGCCAGAGCCGCCGCGAGCCAGAGGACGCACGCGCCGACCAGCGCCGTATCGAGCGCGAGCAGACGCCGGGGCGTGAGCATTCGCCACAGCGGATAGAAATGCGTCATGGAATAGAGGGACGAGGCGGCGATCACCCCGGGAGAATAGAGCAGCGTGTGCGCGAATCGGCGGGCGATCAGAAGCAGCGCGACGCCGAAGCCGACCGCGACCGCGGCGCGAGTGTCGTAACGGCCGCCGAAGATGACGAGCCCTGCGACATAGGCCACGATGCCGACGTACGCGACGAAGGCGACGATCAGGAACGCGAACACGAAGAGCCGCCCGAGCGAGTAGGCGAGGTAGACCCGATAATGGGTCAGGACCTCCTCCGCCATTTCCGGACCGGTCCGGGTGAAGTCGAGGATCGACTTCACGACCAGGACGACGCCGCAGACGGCTCCGAGCAGCAGCGCGACGATCGCCCCGTGTCCGAGCGACGTCAGCACGAAAGCGTCCGGATTCGGCATGGTCAGACCGGCCTTCGCAGCAGGAAGTCGCGCAGCAGCCCGAGGCAGAGCCGGCCGCGCCCGAGCGGCGACAGGAGCAGAGCCCGCAGTGTATCCGCGTAGGCGAGTCGAAGGCGGCCCGCGCGATATGCCGGCTTGGCATAGTCGGTGTAAACCCCCGCGAGGCAGTTGCGCCAGAACCCTCCGCGCAGCGGCGGTGGCAGCAGCGCGCGGTTCTTGCGCATCGAATGCAAGGTCGCCGCCCGCATGGTGTCGAGATTGCGACTCACGCTCTTCTCGCGGCGAAGGATGACGGCGAGCGTTTCGTCGATGCATGCGTATCCGGACACGGCGGCGAGCCGCAGCCACAGATCGGGATCTTCGAAGCCGCCGAGGCGCTCGTCGAACAGTCCGACGCGATCGAAGAGAGCCCTTCGCGCGATGACTGCCGAGCACCCGCCTGCGATGCTCGCGTTCTCGGCGAACAGAGTCGTCAGCATGTCGGTGCTGCCGCCGGGACAACGCCAGAGGTTGAGGAGCCGCCCTTCGTCGTTCTCGACCCGCGCGGCCGTGGAGCAGAAACCCAGCTCCGGCCGGGATTCCATCAGCTCGACCTGCCGCGAGAGTTTCTGCGGCAGCCAGCGGTCGTCGGCGTCCAGGAACGCCACGTACTCGCCGCGAGCCCGCCGGATGCCGGCGTTGCGCGCCGCGGACATGCCGCGGTTGTCCTGATCGATCAGCGTGAGGGCATCTCCGTAGGCGTCGAGCAGCCCGCGGGTCGCGTCGGTGCTGCCGTCGTTCACCACGATCAGCTCGCGTCGCCGGTAGTCCTGGGCGAGGACGCTGTCGACGGCCCGCCCGACGCACCAGGCGACGTTGTAGGCGGGCATCACGACGCTGACCAGCGGCGCGCTATCGGACGTCATAACCAAGCTCTGCCATGAGCGGGGCGATGCGGGGCAGTATCCTCTCGATCATGCCCGCATGCCGTTCTTTCCACTTTTCCTTTTTCGGCGCACCCCGCACGATGCTCGTCGGGCGCGCATCGAGGGTCGCGCACCGATGCTCCACCGCGTCGTCGAAGGGAAGCTCGAGACGCTCGAAGACCTGCCGGAACATCTCCACCGGACGCTCGAACAGATCCTCGTAGCGCAGCCGGATCCACTGTTCCGGTGGAACCAGCGCGAGCGCGTCCAGCGCGAGGCGGTTGGCCATCAGCCACTGGTAGGCACAGACTTCCTCCAGCGGAGCATCGTTGTAGTCGCGCCAGCCCGGCGGAAGCAGGAACGACCAGTCCCTGATCGTACCCCCGGATATGTTGACCGCGCACGGCAGCGGCCCGAGCAGCTTGCTCAAGCCGAAGTGCCCGTTGTACATCCAGCCGTCGATCAGCGAGCTCACGTTGTCGCGCCCGTCGCGATGGATGAACACGAAGCGAGCCTGCGGGAAGAGCCGGTGAAGGTAGCCGACGCGCATCACGTTGATGCAGGTCTTTTCGAGCACTCGCCCCGGGCCGAGCCGCTGGAAGAAGAAGCGCTGCGCGGCAAGGCGATGCTCGGGTCGGGCGGCGTCCGCGCCGGCCGCCTCGGACTCCCAGTCATTGTGCCGGGGACCCCACAGCCCATCCCAGAATTCCGGGATCTCGTGTCCGAACGAGACCAGGCCAGGCGACGCGGCGATCGTCTCGTAAGTCACGGTCGTGCCCGAGCGCGAACAACCGACGACGAAGATGGGGTCGGCGCTCCGGGGCTTCGCCGCGTCCCAGAACCACCCGCGCAACGCCAGCTTGACCGCGCGCAGGTTCTTGGCGCGGATCTCCGCGTCGCGCAGCTTGTGGAGGTTGCGCAAGCTCGGCATGGGCTACGAGCGCTTCGGCGCGGGCTCGTCCAGCCGGGCGCGCACGCGGCCCTTGATCTCGCCCAGCGAGGCGGCGAGCCGCACGAGATGGAACCGCCGTTGCTCCGCTCTGACGGACGCGAGCACCGCGAGCGAATATTGAGCCGCCTTGCGGAGCATGTACGCGGGAACGATCCCCTTGCCGTCGTTGGCTCCGCCGACGCGCACGGCGGAAGCCGAGCGTTCGTAGGCCTTGCGCACGACGTACGCGGTCTTCAGGCGCGTGGGGTCGACGTAGTGGTACTGCACGATGTCGGGGACGTACTGAACCTTGGCGCCGGCGGCGATCGCCCGCAGCACCCATTCGTGGTCTTCGGCGCCGCCGAGACCGCGCCCGACCGGTCCGTACGCCACCGAGAAATCGCCGACGCGATCGAACAGCGCGGTCCGCAGGACCAGATTGCCGCCGCCGGGGGTCGTGACTTCGTGGGGTGAAGCGAGGGGTCGATCGCCCAGATCGTAGCGGGGCACGGGCAGGGGATAGATCCGGTAAGGGCCGTCGTCGTGCACCCACCGGGGCTCCGAGCCGTCCCAATCCGGAAGGATGCGGCCGCAGAGGATATCGGCGTCGGGATACGCCTCGGCCGCGCGGCATACGCTCTCGAGGTATTCCGCGTCGACGCGATGGTCGTCGTCGACGAACGCGACCCGGCTCGAGAGGAGCAGCGGGATCGCGCAGTTGATCGCGAACGACTTGCCCGCGCGCGGCTCGGCCACCCAGCGCAGGCGCAGGAGCGGCGGCTCTGCGGGCGCATTGGGTGCATCGCGTACGTAGCGATCGAGCATCGCATGCGTCCCGTCCGTGCAGGCGTTCGCCGCCACCAGCACGTCGACGGTCCAGTCGCGGGGACGCCGCGCTTCGTTCAGATAGCGCAACGTTCGCTTGAGCAGCCCGATGCGGTTGTGCGAGCTGATGAGGACGGTGAGGGTCGGCGTCACGGATGCAAGCTTCGGAACGACCTCATGCCGCCTGCTTGCGGGCACTGCGGTAGCCGGCCATCGCTCCGAGGAAATGGCCGACCGTCATGAGCTGGCGAAAGGCCTGATTGGGTCCGCGAGCCACGAGCAACCCGAGGTACCTGGTCATGGCGCGCGTCAATTGCGGATAGAGGAACAATGGAATGCCGAGCGCGCGGCGACGAAACTCGCGGGTGTCGTACAGGGCCTTCTGGAAGCCGGCGTTGAAGTGGATCGTCAGGAAGTAGCGCTGCTGGAGCTGGAACGGCTGGACTCGATGATAGACGATGGCTCGCGGCTCGTAGAAGATGCGGGCGTCGCCGGCCGCCGTCAGCCTGTGGAAATAGTCCGTCTCGGCCCCCTTGAAAAGCTCGCCGCGCTTGCGGCCTTCCCCCTTGCGCCCGAGCTTGGGATCGAACAGCCCGATTCTCTCCACGACCCGGCGATGGAAGGACATGTTGCCGCCGAACGGATACTTGCTTCTGCCGTCCATGCGAAAGGCTTCGTCGCCGAAATCCTGATAACCCAGGAAGCCCGCGGTTTCCGAGCCGGGGATCACCCATGCCGGGAGCTCGATCGAGGGATCGAGATGGATTCGGCCTCCGATTGCGTCGGCGTCCGTCCGGCTGAATGCCTGGTGCAGGGCGGCAAGCCACTGCGGGCTGACATGGATATCGTCATCGACGAACGTGAAATGCGAGCCATGCGAATTCGTCACGCCGCAGTTGCGCGCGTAGTTGAGCCCCTGCTGCGGTTCCCGGACATAACGTATCCTGACAGGCAGCTCGCGGCTGAGGCGCTCCACCGTCCCGGCAGTGTCGTCGCTGGAATTGTTGTCCACGACGAGGATCTCCCAATCGATTCTCTCGACAGCCTCCTGTCGGGCAAGGGCGGCCAGACACGACGGGAGGTTCCGGCTGCGGTTATACGTGCAGATGATGACGCTGAAGTCCACGAAGAGTACCTACAAGCCAAGGCGCGAGGAAATGCGGCCGGCGTAGTAGCGCAGCGGATAGAAGTTCGAGACTTCGTTGGCGCCGAACTTCAGCTTCTGGCGGAACTGCCAGAGATTGTCGCGGCCGTAGACCTCCACTCTGCGCATCAGATAGCGATCGACATCGGGACCGTTGAAACCCGAGCGTGTCGAGCAGGCGACCCGGTATCCCGCCTCCTCCACGGCCAGACGGGCATCGTCGTCGATCAGCCCGTACGGGTAGGCGAAAGCGCTGACGCTCCGGCCGAGCAGCTCCTCGAGACGCGATTTGCTGCCCTGGATTTCTTCGCGTTTCGCGTCTCTGCCGATCTCGGGCAGACGGGGATGAGTGCGCGTGTGGCTGCCGATGGCGACGCCTGCCTCGCCCATCTCGCGCAGCTCGGCTGCGGACATCAGTCGCCGGCGCGGGAACCCGCGATTCGACATCCAGTCGTTGTTCGCGCCGATCCGGTCGGCGACCGCGAACATCGTCGCCGGAACGCGATACCGCGCGAGCACGGGAAGCGCGTTCGCGAACGTATCGGCAAACCCATCGTCGAAGGTGACCGCGACGCCGGCCTCCGGCCAGGTAGCGCGTCCATCGCACGCCTCCGCCAGCTCGTCGAGCGCGAGCAGTCGCGCGCCGGAATCGCGTAAGTGACCCATCTGCGCCGCGAAGCGCCGGGGTGTGCAGCAGTATCGCGCTTCCTGCGCCGAGAGGGGCTCGGCGACGATGTGGTACATGAGGATGACCACGCGCTTCATCGCACGAATTCGCCCACGTGCATGACGTACATCTGCCGTTCGCCCGCGTGCACCGAGTCGACGCAGACCATGGTCCCGTCCCGGTTCCAGCGCGGATGAAGGTCGCAGCGGATCTCGCCCCACCAGCGCGCCTTGGGCGAGTGCAGGCGCGCGAGATCGATACGCGTGCCGTCGCTCCAGCGATAGAGCATCAGAGTACGCATGTCGTAGCGATCGGGATACGTGTCGTTCAGAACCCAGCGCCGGTCCGGAGAAAAGCTCACATGTCCGTCCTCGACGAGCACGCCGGCGCCCACGACCTCGGTGTGCGCGCGGTCGCCACCCACCAGCATGAAGCGTCCGGGCTGCCCCTCATCCTTGGCCCAGATGAGGATGCGCTCGTTGTCGAGCCAGTCATAGTGCGAAACGGACTCGGCGTCCATCAGGCAGGAGAGGTCGGAGCCGTCGGGGCGACACGTGCAGAGGCGGGCGCGCCAGCCTTTCTCGCCCGTGCGCCGGATGTGGAAGAAGGCGAGGCGACCGCCGTCGGGCGAAACCTGGACGTGATTGATCCACTGGAACGCGTCCCGCCATGCGCGGTCGCTGTCGAAGCGGGCGAGCTGGTCGAGGGAAACGATCAGCTCCGAGCGCCCGGACGCGAGATCCAGACGGTGAATGCCGTCGTCGCCGGGATGCGCGTCATCGGCCCAGGGATCGGCGCAGCCGGCGTACCCGTAACCGGGACGATGGTCATAAAGACGGGCGAAGTTGATGCTGTAGGCGCAGCGCCCGTCGGGAGACACCGCATAGATCGGCCGCTCGTAGGCGTTGAGCTCCCGGCCCTGCGTATCGCGCACGATGCCGATGAAGGCGTTCTCGCGGCGATCGTTGTGCAGCAGCCAATGCTCAGGGTCGGCGGGATGCCATTGCACCATCGAGCCCTGCTGCCAGTTCCACGCCAACGTCGTGGCCAGTGGCTGATAGCGGTTGCCTTCGCCCAGGTGCACGACGCCCACCGCCGCACTGTCCACGGGGCCGGGCGGCCGGTCGTTGAACTGCGCTTCGTGCGCGAGGAGGAGGGTTCCCGAGAGGTTCCACGGGGATTTGTCGTAATAGCCGAAGAAATGATGCCGCGGGCCCGCAGTGACGGCGCGAACCGGATCGCGCGCCTCTCCGAAGTGCAGCCAACGATAGAGCGCGGGGCGCTGGTCGCGGCACGAGGATTCGACCCAGCGCTCGAGTCCGTGGCGCAAGCGCCATGGTATGACCGGACTGGTGGACAACGCCTTGTACATCGGCATGGAAAGACCTCAGTGCCCGGCGCCTCGGCGCTCGACGCTGGCGATGAGGCTCCGGTAGGGGCCCTCGGGAAGCAGGGCGGGCAGCAGATACTTGAGATCCTTAAGCGTCCATCCACCGGCACGAAGCGAGCGGCGAAAGATCCGTTGCGCCGAAACCAGGTCGCGCCGCCAATAGCAATCGTAGCCGCGCCGAAGGAGCGCTCCATCGATCAGCTCCTCGAGACGCTTTTTCGAAAACCGTGCGACCAGATGCGGCGAGGCGTCGACGAACTTTCTCTTGACCCGCCACACGTTCTCCGCCTGCCGCCACTGCTTGGACGTGATCTGGCCACCCGGATGAAAGCGGTAATAGGCGAGCACCTCGGGCACACGCACGACGGGGCGCGAGGCTCCGAGGCGCAGCCACAGATCGTAGTCCATGCAGGTGGCGAGACTCGTGTCGAAGCCGCCGACCTCGTCCAGCGCCGACCGGCGAACGAGCGCCGCATGGATGGGCCAGGGGGACGCCGCCCGCAGCAGCATCTCGAGCTTGTCGCCAACCTCGTAGTCGGGCGGCACATAGGGCTCGTTCGTCCGATCGGTCGCGCCGATGTTCTGCCAACCGCAGTACGCGAGCGCCGCGTCGGAATCGACCAGCGCCGAGTGCAGTCTCTCGACAAAGTCGCGCGACCAGTAGTCGTCCGCGTCGAGGAAGGCGGCGAACTCGCCACGGGCGCGCGAGAGCCCGACATTGCGTGCCGGATAGGGCCCTTCGCGGTTTGTCCGGAGTAACGCGATCCGCCCCGGGTGCCCTTGTGCAAGGCTGGCTGCGATGTCCGGTGAGCCGTCGGTCGAGCCGTCGTCGACGACGATCAATTCGACGTCGCGGTAAGATTGCCCCAGGACCGATTCGATCGCCTGCCCCAGATACGGCGCGGCGTCGAAGCACGGCATAATGACGGAGACGAGTCCGCTGCGGTAGCGCGGTGGGGCCGGCGCTTCCTGGGCAACGTTTCTCCCTCCTGGCGCAGGAGACGGTCGGGATGAGGGTGGGCTGGACATGCCTTCGCCGGCGTGGGTGCCTGCTTAGGCGCGATTCTACCGAAGCGGGCGAGGCAGAGGCGCGAGGGTCGCGCTCACGCGTCACTTCGGAAATGGCTCGACCTGTACAATTCGTCACCTTCAGATGATGAATCCAAGCAGCATAGCGACCACCCCGGATAGCCTTGCGGCCGAAACGCTCGCGTCCCCGGGTTGCCTCGTTTGCGGCGAGACACGCACGGAACGGCGCTTCGTGCAGCGCGGCTATCCGGTCCATCGCTGCATCGGCTGTGGGCTCGAATTCGTGACGCCGATCCCGAGTGCGACCGAGCTGGCAGCTTACTACGATCGGAGCTATGCGGTCCCGCTCGAGCGCTACGCCGCCGCGGGTCAGCGCAATGCGGCGCGAATCGCCGAGCTCGAGCGCTGGTGTCCCACCCGGGGCCGCCTGCTGGAAGTCGGCGCCTCCTACGGGCACTCGCTTGCGCTCGCCCGCGAGCGCGGCTGGGATGCGCTGGGTGTCGAGCTCTCGCCCGCGGCTTCGGCGCATGCGCGCACGCAGTTCGGCCTCACGGTATTCAACTGCGACCTCGCCGACGCGCCGCTGGAGAACGCAAGCTTCGACGCCGTCGTCATGTGGCACGTGCTGGAGCACGTGCGCAATCCCAGAGAGCAGTTGCTGCGGCTTGCCGCGCTGTTGAAGCCGGGCGGGGTCCTGGGGCTCAGGGTGCCCAATATCGCCAGCTTCGGCGCGCGCGCCGGAGGGCAGTGGTGGCCGTGGATGTGCCCGCCCGCGCACCTGTGGTTCTTTTCCGCCGCCACGCTGCCGCGTCTCGTTGACGCCTGCGGATTCGAAGTGATGGAAGTCGCGACGCTGCGGGGCGACGGCAACAATCTCTATCAGTACGCGCTGATGGCCGCGGGAAACTGGCTCAACGACCTGCGCCTGCATCTGCGTCCCGCTCCTCGTGAACAATCGCAGCCGGCCGCGAGCAAGCGCGATGCGGATGCAATGAGACCACCGGAATCGGTGCGAGAGCCGGCACCGCGCGCAACGGCCCCGCAGCAGGAGCCGTCCGGCCTGCTGCAGAAATGGCTCGACATCCTGGAGCGAGCTCAGCCGATCACCAACGCAATGGCGCGAGGAACCCGTTGGCTCGTCGAGCCGCTCGAACGCCGGGGGTGGGGCGACGAGCTCCTGGTGTACGCGCGGCGCAAGCATTAGTCGCCTCTTGCCGAAGTAATCGCGTCTTCGTCGACGAGACGTGGGTGACCGTCACAGCCGGTGCCGTCGCGAGCACAAGCCGATCGATCAAGGCGTGCCGAACGACAACCCATGGCTATTGCCGCGCGAGTGGCTGCGCCCTCGCGAGGGTCTCGGCGGCCGATTGTAGGGCTCCCTGACTGACACTACACTCTCGCGCGTGCCAGCCGTCGCCAAACCGGAGGGTGGCCAGGTGCCATGGCAGCACCTTGCCGTGCTGTTGGTGCTGACGACGATCTACGCTGCCTCTTACGCTTTTTCTCTGGCGATTCCCGACTCGACGAGAGACGTCTACACGGCGTATCGGATCAGCATCGGCCAGGACTTTCCTCTCGAGGGTCCGGTGCTCGGCGAGGCAATCCACGGCGGTCCGGCATGGTTCTACCTACTCGCCATCCCGCTTTTTTTTCACGAGTCCTGGCTTGCCGTGGCGCTATTCGTCGGCATCGTCGCGGGGTTGAAATTCATCCTCGCCTACGTTTGCGGCAGCCGTCTTGTCGATCCGCGGTTCGGACTGATCTGGGCACTGGCGCTCGCCGTGCCCGGATGGCCGACTATCCAGCAGATCGCCTTCACCACCGTCAACGTCGTCGAAACCTGCGTCCTGGCGACGCTGTACTTCGCGATCAGGGTCTGGAAACGGCCGGCGACCGCGTGGGTTTTCGCGCTCGGTCTCGCATGCGGGCTCGCGTTCCACGCGCACCCCACCACTGCGCCCGTCGTCCCGCTGTCCCTCGGCGTGGCGCTGCTCGCCTCGCCGCAACTTCGCCGCGCGACCGTCATTCTCGTTTTTTCTGCCGGGTGCCTTGCGCCGTTCGCACCGTACCTGGTGAGCCAGGCTCGAAATGGCTTTCCCGACTTTCAGACCGGTGCTGCCTACGTCGCCACCAGCGTCGATTTTCGCCACGTCGTGAACGTCGTCGGAATCATTCGGTCCGTGCTGTTCGATGCACCGCTGTTGATCGCCCGGGACATCATCGGCATCGCGCAGTCGCTGTTGCAGTATGCGGAAGCGGGGCTGATGGTCTTCGTCATTGCCGCGTTGATCGCCGCGATCGCCAGCGCCCATGCCTCGGGAGGCGCGAAAATGCTTTGGCTCACTGTCGGCGCGGTGACCCTCTTCGCGGTCGTGATCGCTTGCCTTCGCGCCACGACCCCGGCCTATTTCGTTTACGCCTTGACGCCTTCGGTCGCGGCGCTCGTTGCGCTCGGCGTGCGCGCGTTCACCCGGAATCGTTTCGGTTCCTGGGTGCTCTACGGATCAGCCGCAGTCGTCATTTTCCTGCAAGTTTTCGTCGTCGAGACGATTGCCGCAGAGACGAACCAGGGCGTCGGCACCCTGCCGGGCGTGGGCGACCTGTCCGCGGGTCTGGCGTCCGAGCCGTCGACGAACGTATGGTTTCCTTCGCTCGGTCACAACGACAGCGGAAGAGTCCTATGCCGATACGGAGACAGGCTCGCGGTTCACGGGTCGATGGCGTTTCTCGTCGACGTGAACGTCGGCGTCGACACGTTGCTCCGGTGCGGTCGCATTCCTGACGTGCAGCTCAGCGGCATGGGTGACGCGGGTCGGATGCATTGGGTCGGGATGCCGCGGATCTTCTGGACGAAGGCCAATCTGACACCTCGGTGCTGGATCGGTTCGTGGGGCGTGGCAACCGTGACGAGCGTCATAGCCCCGGAAGCCGGCATTGCGCGCGTGTCAGGGAAGACGTTCCGTCCGCGACCCTTTCTTCGATCTCCGTCCGGCGAGCGCACCGTAAGTTTCGACACCCGCGGACCACAGGCGCTGGTTTTGACAAACGTCATTTACTGGTATATGCCTTGGCAGGTCCTGTCGGTGAAGGTCGATGGACGCGAGATCCCGCCGCTCGTTGACACTTCGGTCTCCCGCCTCTATGCGCTTGCCGGGGCGCCTGGCATCAAGCTCGATCGATGGGAGGTGCGATACGCGGCGCCTGACACCGACAAGATCGATGTCGTCACCATCGGTCCGTCCCCGCGCACGATGAGCGATCTTCCGTCGTGTTTTGACGCTGGATGACGCCCATGGACGCACCAGCCCGGAAGGCCGCCCCAAGGTTGCTCTGGCTGGTGATTCCGCTCTACAACGAGGAGGCAGTCATCGGCGCTTTTCACGCGCGTCTCGCGGCCGTGCTCGACGGGCTCGCGTCATCGGCCGAGATCGTGTACGTCAACGACGGCGGCACCGATCGCAGCCTGTCGCTGCTGGTCGATCTGCGTCAAAGCGATCCGCGTATCGCCATCCTCGATCTGAGTCGAAACTTCGGCAAGGGGCTGGCGCGCACGCGGCGCAATCACGGCTGCACACGACGTTGAGCTCAGAAGCCAAACTAGTTGAGCTTCAACAGGCACTCTACGCGTCAAAAAATGCTACGCGACGCTGGTTACACACCTCGCGTCGCGACTGGATCATCGGCGCAATCCAACGCTACGGCTATGGCAAGCCACAGAGAGCTCTGGAAATTGGCCCTGGTTCTGGCGTCTATCTCCCGGTTCTGGCGAGCCACTTCCGCGAGGTAATTGCGGCGGACGTCGAGGAAGCGTATCTGAACCACGCGAGATTACTTGTGGGCACGGGAGCGAACGTGAGCTTCGTCGTGGACGACATCACTTGCTCAAGACTGTGCGAGCGCGATTTCGACCTCATCGTATGCTCAGAAGTCGTGGAACACATCGCTGACTCCGCAAAGGCGTTTGCCACAATGCACCGACTGTTAAAGCCCGGCGGCATCCTGATCGTATCCACGCCACAACGGTACAGTCCACTCGAGTTGGCAGCAAAAATCGCCTTCCTGCCTGGGATTATCGGACTCGTAAGGTTGATCTATCGGGAGCCGATACTTGAGACGGGCCACATCAATCTGATGACGGAGAACCAGGTCGTTGGGCAACTCCGAGCACCGGGGTTCAAGATACTGGAACAGTTCAAGTCTGGAGTATATGTCCCATTCCTGGCCGAGTTTGGGGGAGTAGCGGGCCTTCGCATCGAGCAATGGCTTGAACCAAGACTCAGGACGGGCCATTTGGCGTGGGTCTTGTGGACTCAGTATTTCATTGCGCAAGCTTGACGGATCTACGATGCGAATGATTCGTTTTCCAGCAGTATCCAAGTGCGCCGACCCCCGCCGGTTGGCACGATTTGCGATCGTCGGTGCCGCAGGTACGATAACGTTCTATGCTGTACTGTGGATGCTCGTTGAGCTGGTGCACGTCGCCGTGCTTGGAGCCACCAGCATTGCCTTTGTGATTGTCTGCATTCAGAACTACGCGCTTCACTACGTGTGGACCTTCGATAGCGCGGAAGCGCACGTCGTCGCGTTTCCGCGCTTCTTGGTCATGAATCTACTGGGGTTCGTACTAAACTGGGCAATAATGTATGCCGGCGTCGAGAAGATGGCGGTTAATTATCTTCTCACCCAAGCGCTGGCAATCATTGTGGTCGTAACTTGGAACTCGTATTGAGCTCCTACCGGATCTTCCGGACGCCGACCCGAGCGGACCTGCAAGAACGCAAGTCGGCATGGGCCATGCTGATCAAGTGAGATGTCGCAATGAAGGATAGCGCACACGCATGCGATTCCAACAAGAAAGCTGGCGTCCTGATTTCGGTTGTCGTGCCAGTCTACAATGAAGACGAAGTTCTACCCGCATTCCACAAGCGCACCTCTGCTGTCCTGGATTCGATGTCGATTGCCGCGGAGGTCATCTATGTAAACGACGGCAGTGACGACAATACTTTGCCGGTACTCATGGACCTGCGCGAGCGCGATTCGCGCGTTGCTATTGTCGACCTCAGTCGAAATTTCGGTAAGGAGATCGCTCTTTCCGCCGGGTTAGACTACGCGAAGGGCAGCGCAGTTATCGTGATCGATGCCGACCTGCAAGATCCCCCGGAGCTCATTCCGACGCTGGTCAAAGACTGGCAGGATGGCTTCGATGTAGTGTACGCAAAACGCAGCACGCGGGAAGGAGAAACGTTTCTCAAGAAGGTGACTGCGCACGCTTTCTATCGCCTTATCAGCCGCGTCAGCAGGGTAGAGATGCCCGAGGACGTCGGCGATTTCCGACTCCTCAGCCGGCAGACAGTGGAGTCACTCAAGCAGCTGCGCGAGCAACATAGATCCATGAAAGGGCTCTTCGCGTGGATCGGCTACTCGCAAAAGGCGGTGTTGTATCAGCGAGAGCCGCGTTTCGCCGGCCAGAGCAAATGGAGCTATTGGAGTCTCTGGAACTTCGCTATCGAAGGGATCACCTCATACACCATAGCGCCTCTGAAGGTCGCTACGTACGTGGGTATTGCAGTCGCGCTCCTGGCCTTTGTTTATGCGGGAGTCATCGTGTACCGGACCTTGATGTATGGCAATCCCGTCGCCGGATATCCATCTTTGATCGTGTTGATCCTGTTCCTGGGCGGCGTTCAACTCATCACGCTGGGAATGATCGGTGAATACCTGGGCCGTGTATTCGATGAGACGAAACGCAGGCCGTTGTACTTTGTACGGGACTACCATCCCGCAGAGGCCAAGCTCCCCACCTTGGCAGAGTCGAATACAAATGGTGCCCCAGGAAGCCCTGCTTAGAGCTTGGCCACTACCTGCTCTGACAATTCCGGACTCAGAGCAACGGCTGTAGCGCAAGCGGACGGACTGCTGTAAGCCTGCTCGTTCCAGAGCGACAAGACCCGTGCCGAGCACTTTTCGAGATATGCCTGTGCGGTGCCCGGGTCGTCAGCCGAACAGAGGCGTCGAGCCTTCACGGCGCGGAACGTCCAGTAGGAATTGAGGAAGTAATTCACGATCGTCCCGGGAACGATGCCGACGAACCGGGCGACATGCGGCGACAGTTGCGGGAGCAGGAGCGAGACAAGGACAAATGTCGTATAGCTTACGCCCAGAGACAAGATCGATACGACGTTGAACTTCAACCCCTTGATGTGCACATCGTCCCTGGTGATGCGCCAGCGGAACGTCCAGTAGTTGTTCAGGAAGAAGTTCCAGACGATCGACAGCAACATCGTGAAGGTGCCAAGATTCACGATGACTCCCGACGCGCCGACGATTCCGAACTTGATGAAGGTTTTGGCACCTTGGAAGCGGATCCACCACGCGTTGATGATGAACTCGATGATGTCACGCAGGCCAAGCTTCGATTCGCCCACCGTGCGATCGACGAACTCGACCGGGATCTCCTTGACCGTTGCATCACGGAGAATTGCGGCGTGCAAAAGAGCGACCTGAAAGGCGTATCCTTGGACGCGGAGACGCGAAAAATCGATGCGTCGCAGGACCGAAGCACGGATTGCGCGGAAGCCGGCCGTGCAATCGCGGACCCGATATATGCCTGCGACGTACCGCGCAACAAGGTTTCCCATTCTTGAATTCAACTTGCGGTGCCACCCCCACGTGCTCGGAATGCTGCCGCCCGCGACGTGGCGGCTGCCGATGACAAAGTCCGCGCCATCGTCGATCTCCGCCATCAGCCTTGGAACATCGGCGGGCTTGTGGAGAAATCGGCGTCCATCTCGAAGAGAGTCGGCCTGCAGGACCTCAAGGGCGAAGCGCATGCCTCTGGTGTACGCCGCTCCCAGCCCGCTTCTTCTCGATGAGATGCAGGTTCTTGTGGCGTGCCTGCTGCGCCCGGACGGCATCTGCCGTGCCTTCGGGAGAGTTGTGGTCGACGACGAGGATGCTCATGTCGTGTTGCATCGCTTGAAAGTGGCTCTGCAATGCATCGATGAGCGGGACGATGCTCTCGCGCTCGACGTGGGTTGGCACGACCACGACGCCTTTCACGTGGCTCCTTTCGATATCGACGCGGACACGAGGTTGGCCGTGCCAAGCAGCCACGCCCGCGATGGCACCCAAACCGGGGATTCGCCGGTCGAAGGACGACCCCCTTCGGCAGACGCCCAGTCGAGGCGCCCCTCTCGATCTGCCTCCCAAGCCAACTCGATCGCCGCCGCGGTCGGGTTGACCACCAGTATCTCGCGGCCGCCCGCGCGGCTCAGGTTGGCCACGCGCAAGCGAGCATCCCGGGGCGACGGGCAGGGGACGCATTCCTGGGGCTTGACGATCTCGGGATTTGCGCCCAGCAGCGAAGGAGGGAGCCCCAGCCCCGCATCCAACGCGCCGAGCATCGCCTCCGCGAGGTAGCGACGGTAGCGCGGCTCGGAACTCAGCGTGCATAACTGGTAAAGGGCTTCGACCCAATAGCCCAGCGCCTGATACTGCCTGGCTTCCGCCCAGTATTCCGGCAGGGTGCTATTTGTCACCGCGTCGATTGCGCCGCCGACGACGCCACGAAAATCCTCTTGCGGAAAGCGGCGCCAGACTCGCGCCAGGTCCATGAGGTTCACGCTGTGGTAGTTCACGCCGAAGTGCAGCGACGACAAATGGCGTTCGATCAGCCCGCCGGGCATGACCATGCGGGGAAATCGGCGCTTGAGGCCGGGCAGCCACGGAATCAGGCGCTCGCGAGCGAGCCGCTTGACGGCGCGCAGCGCGAGCGGCAACCGGCGCGCGTTCGCCTCCGGCAGCAGCGTGAGCCCGATCGCCCAGTACAGTGACCGGTAGAGCCACTCGGCGGGCCGCAGCGCGAGCAGCTTGCGCGTCATGCCGAGCGCGGATTCGACCTGGGCCGTGTATTGCTCGTCGCCGGTCACTTCCCGATAGCGATCCATGACGACGATGGCGTCCAGATGCGAGTTCAGGACCATCTTGGTCGTGAGCGATTTCCCCAGCGTGCGGCTCGGCACCCACGGGATGCCCCACTTCTCGGTCTGCTCGAAGCTCTTCTCGAGCGAGTCGTGCAGAAACCACAACCCGAGGTCGGTCTGGTCGGTGCAGCGCGACATCGTGGACGCCGCGCTGCGCAGCGCATTCCGGACGAGATCGTCCGGCTCTTCCTCGAGCGCGCCCTCGAGCAACAGCATTGCTGCATTGTGGAACCGGTAGTGCGACTCCATGAAATCGGTCCATTCACCGTGATGCCAGCCCCCGTCCTGAGCTTGTCTTGCGATCACCGAGCAGACGAGCTGCCGCTTGAGCAGCCGGTAGAGCTTCTTCTGCGTGGCAGCTTCGAGGCCGTGCAACGCGAGATAGGCCGAATAGGCTTCGAGCTCCGACCAGACCTTGCGCTTGCGCACAAAGTCGAAGCGGTTCTCGTACGCCTGCCCATGGATAAGAACGGCGTACAAATCGGCCGGCCCTCGGAAACTCGTGTGCGAGCTCAACATGAAGATGGGCTGCTGCTCGAGCACGACGGGCCGCAGCAGGTTATCGACAAGCTCCGATGCCTCCGGCGGCAGGCACCAGATCACGCAATCCAGATCGAATCCGCCGCGCGACGCAATGCCGAGCGTTGTCCCTGCCGCGGTCGGCACAAACGAGGTGAGCGATGCCACCTCCTCGGAAAGAATACGGCCCTGGGAATCGCGAGCACGAAAGATCGGCGGCCGAGGGATCCAGTAGGTGACAAGATCTGGGCGAGTCGGTCTCAGCAACCACCCTCCCGAGGGGCAGGCTTCCGTTCCGTAGACACCCTCGAGCGCGATTTGAACGACGCCGCTCGGTGCGGGCGCAATGCGCAGGAAACAGCAGGACGCCCCATCGCCCTCGGTGAATCCATCGAACACGAGACTCGCCCGGCCAGCGAGGCTGCGAACGCCTCTCGTGAAAAGATCCGACCGAACCATGGGCTGCACTTCATCGTCCGCGCGACGCTCAAAGATGTCTCGCAGTGCGATGGGGCCGGTATCGGGGGACACGCCGGAGGTTTCCGTTAGGCCGGCGGCAAATAGATCGCCGCGGGCGACGGCAGATACTACAACCGCATTCCGCTCCGGACTATACCTTGGTATCTTGTGCGCGATCGACCGGCATAATCGCTTCGCCACCTCCCCCTCTTCCCACACTCACTTCGTAGTCAACAGCACTGCACAGACGCACGATCGCATGAGCGATAGCCGTACATTCCGAAAGATCGGTTTGATCGCACCGTATTTTCCGCCACAGATCGGGGGGGCCACGATCTACTGCCACGAGCTCGCAAAGGCGATGGCAAGCAAAGGACTCGACGTCCACGTCTTCTCTCATCGCGACGCGCTCGGTGACCCGGCATACACGCTGCACCCGGTGCTCACTCTCGAGCTCGGGCAGGACCTGGAGCGCCTCGAGGCGTTCGACATGGACGTGTGGCATTCCTTGTACTTCTTCTACGCGCTGCTGGCGCTGCGCAAGCCCAACGTCTTCGTGACCGGGCATGGGGACGATTTCTTCAGTCTGCGCATTCGCCGCGTGTTGCCTGTGCGGGCCTGGGCCGGCAGGCATTTGATGTGGCGGCTTAGCGACGCGATGCGAACGAAAATGGACCAGATGCTGCAAAGGGCCGAATTGGCACTGAATCGGCGCTTGTACAGGCGGGCGATCCGCAATGCGCGCCAGGTGATCGCCGTGAGCAGCTATTCGAAAGCAAGGTTCTGCGAGGAGTTCTCCGAGGCAGCGGGCAAGACGACGGTGATTCCGCCGGGCGTCACCGACCGGTACTTCACCGAAGGCGCAGAGGCCAAGGAGAGGACGTTCTTACTGACCGTAACGCGGCTCGACGAGTCGGACCGGATCAAGAACGTTCACGGCGTCATCGGGGCGCTCGCCGAGCTCAAGGACGATTATGACTTCCAGTATCGCATCATCGCGGGCTCCGTCAGAGGCGGATATCGCGATGAACTCGAGCGGATGATCGCTGAGAAGGGGCTCGGTAAAAAGGTTGCGATAGAGGGCCGCAAGAGCGAGGAAGAGCTCGCGGCATACTACGCGCGGGCAGGCCTGTTCATCCTGGCGTCCTATGCGGAGCCGAGGAATTTCGAGGGCTTCGGCATCGTGTTCCTGGAAGCCAACGCAGCGGGCACGCCGGTACTCACGACCCGCGAAGGCGGGATGGTCGACTATGTGCGCGAAGGCGTGAATGGGTTTTTCGCGGAGAGATCCTTCGCCGGCCGGAATGAAGGCGGCACTCAAGCGCTATTTCGCTGGCGAGATTATCTTCGACTCGGCGCAAATCCGCCTCGCGCCCGAGCAGTATCGCTGGACCCACATAGCCGATCGAGTGCTCGCTGTCTACGCAGCTCACGGCACGTTAAGGAACCCGGCCAGCGGTCTTCGAAGACGCAACGGCCGCGGGATTGAAGCAATCCAATAGAGCCGGGCCGCGGAATAGCATAGAATTCGCCGGCCCAAACTACCTTCTTCTTACGCGTTGCTGGCCGCGTGATCAACGTCATCCGCAATCTCGTCACTTACCGCGAGCTCATCGGCGTGCTCGTGTGGAAGAACCTTACCGTACGCTACAAGCAAGCGTACCTGGGCATCGGCTGGGCGGTCATCAAGCCCGTTACGCTGATGCTCGTTTTTACGCTGATCCGCAGCTTCATCGGTATCTCCAGCGGCAATGTTCCCTATCCTGTCCTTGCATTCGCAGCCCTCATGCCCTGGATATTCTTTCAGGAGTCCGCCTCCGAGGGAGTCCAGAGCGTCGTAGGTAATGCAGCGCTCATCCGCAAGATCTACTTCCCTCGCGAAGTATTCCCGATCACGGGGATAGTCACCAAGCTGGTGGAGCTCGGCATAAACGCCATCATCCTCGCGTGCTGATGCTCTGGTTCAGGATGGCACCGAGCATGTATATCCTGTGGGTGCCCGTGATCCTCCTTATACGGTGCTGGTCTCGCTTACGCTCGCATTGGCCGGCGCGGCCATCAACGTCTACTACCGCGACGTCGGCGCGGCACTGCCCGTGTTCCTGTCCCTACTGATGTACGCTTCGCCCGTGATCTATCCGTTGAGCCTGGTCAAGGACAAGCTCCTCGTCCAGCAAGCCGCCGGCGACTGGTCGAACGTGCTCTACACGATCTACACACTCAATCCGCTGGCAGGCATCATCGAGAGTTTCCAGAACGTCGTGTTGCGTGGCGCGCCGCCCGACTTCCTCGTCGCTGTTACCGGGCGCGATCGTCATGGTTGTTGCGCTGCCGATGAGCTACCTGATTTTCAAGCGCGCCGAGTTGCATTTTGCGGACGTCATCTGATCCTTGTGTCAAAGCCCACAATGCCGATCATCGAAGTCAACCACGTTACGAAGGAGTTCCAGCTCGGCCAATTGCGAAGCCTCAAGCAGACGACGCTTGAGGCGATAGCGCGCCTGCGTGGACAGCCGGTGCCGGTGCGGGCGCGGTTCAAGGCTTTGGACGACGTGGAATTCAGAGTCGAGCAGGGCGAGGTGCTGGGCATCATCGGCCAGAATGGCGCCGGGAAGAGCACGCTGCTCAAGATGCTGGCCGGCATTAGCCTTCCAACGCGGGGCGAATCAACGTCCGCGGCTCGGTGGCACCTCTGATAGAAGTCGGTGCGGGCTTCGTAGCAGACCTTACTGGTCGAGAGAATATCTATCTGAATGCCTCCATTCTCGGGATGCGGAGGGCGCAAATCGAGCAGAAATTCGATGAAATCGTTGCCTTTGCCGAACTCGAGGAATTTATCGACACGCCAATCAAACGCTACAGCTCGGGCATGCAAGTACGGATTGGCTTCAGCATTGCAACCTCAGTTGAGTCGGGCATCCTCATCGTAGACGAGGTACTTGCCGTAGGAGATCTAGCATTCCAGCGAAAGTGCTTTGATCGAATGGAGGACTTGATCAAAAGACAAGGTAAGACTGTATTGCTCGTCAGCCATAATATACGTCAGGTCGAACGCATTGCGTCCCGAGTCATTCTTCTCGATCACGGTACCATTGTTAAGGACGGCCACCCAGCGGACGTATGCAATCTTTTCGTTGATAGAAGCAATGTGAAGATTCAAGCCGCTCAACAGAACGTAGCCACGAGAAGCTTGCGCATATCAGATGAAATCGAATCGGTCGTGATCGAGTTACTTGATGAATGGGGCTCGTTTACGGATTCCGTAGAATTTCTCCGACCGATGCGAATCCGCCTTACGTTTGGTGCACGTAAGCCCCTACGAGACATTGCGTTCTACATCGGTTTGCACACCACGGACTTCGTTTACTTGACTAACCACAATACCGCCTATGAGCCAATCGATCTTGACAAGGGCCCCCACTGCGTTGAGCTGGAAATAAAGGCAGTAACATTGCTTCCCGGCGTCTACTGTGTACTTGCGTGGATCGGTTCGCCGAGCGGGAACATGATTTTCTACGGCGAAAACCTTACGAGCTTTCGAGTGTTTGCTCATGATTACGCTGTAACGCGTTTAGGCGATAGGGCACTTTTTCATCTAGAGGCAACGTGGAGCCTTGGGGGCGAGGGCCAACGAGTCGCCAGGCATTTGGCGCATGGTTCGCCGCCGGCAAAGGCCGAAAGCTCAACCGAGTAGTGCCTTGGATCCCCGGAATTTTCTGAAATGCAGTGACTAGCCGACCCGGTTAAACGCAAGATGAAAATTCTTGTCGTCGCCGAACGATATCCAATGCCGGACCGATCCAGCGGCGATCTGCGTTTCTTTGAGTTTCTGAGGTGTTTGGCACGAGAACACCAAGTTCTGCTCTGCGCCTACAAGGCCGTTCACTGGCTTAGCGAGGTCGACGCGGGTCCATATCGATCGGCCGTTGAGGCGTCAGGAATCGGTGTGACGAGCAAAGATCCGATTGCAGCCATTAGATCAGGGCAGGTCGACGCGATCCTGTTCGAATTCTATTTTGCAGCCGAGTCCTACCTTGATATAGCCCGGTTCTGGCAACCCGACGCGAGGATTTTGGTCGATTCAGTCGACGTCCATTTCAATCGCCTCTTGGCGAGGGCACGCGTGAGCGGGGCGGAGAGGGACTACAAGATCGCGCGGCGAACCAAGCGGAGAGAGTTGGCGGTATACAAGGACGCCGATGTCGTCATTGCCGTAAGTGAGGAAGACAGGAGCATACTGCAACGCGAACTCGGGACATCCCCGGTTTCCGTCGTCCCTAATATTCACGCAGTTCCGCCGCTTGCGGAGGGCAAGAAGAACCGCCGTAATTCGTTGCTGTTCATCGGCAACTTCCATCACGATCCAAATGTGGACGCGATGATTTACTTCTGCAAGCAGGTTTTGCCGTTGATCAAACAAGAAGTCCCAGACGTAGCGCTAACAATCGTCGGTGATTCGGCTCCTGACGAAGTGAGGAGGCTGGCGGGAGAGAATGTGACGGTCGCGGGGTTTGTACCCGACACCACGACGCTGTTGGAGACAAGCGATATCTCGGTAGCACCATTGCGTTACGGGGGCGGATTGAAGGGTAAGATTGGTGAAGCGATGGCTCACGGGTTACCGGTAGTGACGACAACCGTCGGCATCGAGGGGTTCGGGTTAACACCCGGTCGAAATGTCCTGGTGGGAGATACAGCAGATGTGTTTGCGGGTGCCGTTATCCAATTGATGAGAAATCCGGCGTTGTACGAGAGCCTCAGAAGCGCGGCATGGGCATTCGTGAACGAGCGCTATTCGGTAAGTGCGGCAAGAGAGCGCGTCCACGATCTCGTCAGCAATTTCTATACCTTTCCAGTTAAGAAGCTGTCTTGCGCTAAGCGTGCTGCGATGGCCATCGGCTATCATCTCGACCGAAGCGTTATTTGGAGATTTAAGCGGCCGAGGCAGTGACAGGGAGTTCGACTGCAATGCTTCGAGGGCTCAAGAAGAGCATCACCCGCACGGCGACAGCGGCCTTCGACCGATGGATCGCGCGACTCAGTCCTGGAGAGAGGATTTATGTGTTGGACGAAATCTCTCGTGGCGTAACGAAGAGACTAATTCAGGCCGAGGAAGCAGGGCTCCGTCCTGGCACTCCTCGCGCGCGCCTCCGCGTGCTAAAGGAGCATCTTGCAAAGGAGCTAGAATCGTTATCGCGCGCAGACAAGGTCGATTTTTTTCGCGCCACGGCAATGCTAGTCGGAGTGGATTCCTATGGCGTCTCTGGGCCACTTGGAATTTTTCACGGGCACTCGCAGGACGGCGTGGTACTTGCGCGATATGCCGCACACGGGACGTGGGACCCGGCTTATCAGACATTGCTGAGAAATCATCTGTTCCGAGAGAACCGGGGAACCCTGATCGACATTGGCGCCAACATTGGTCTAACTTCCATCCCCATCGCGCGCGAGCGACGTATATCCTGTTATGCGTTCGAGCCCGAGCCGGGCAACTACCTGAATCTTCGCGAGAATGTCCTCGCCAACGACGTCGAATCATTGGTCAATTGCTTCAATCTCGCACTTTTTTCTGAAGAAGGATTTCTCACCCTTGCGCTTGCCAGTCGGAATCTTGGGGATCATCGCGTGCAGAGCGAGAAGTTCAAGAGCAAGACAGTACCTCTTTCATCGGAACATGAGGAGCAGCGGCAAGCGATACAAGTAAGGGCGACCACACTCGATGCTTTTTTCCGGGGCAAATCGCTCGAGTCACCCATTGTGATGAAGAACGACACACAGGGAAGCGAGGTCCGCGTCCTGACTGGTGGTTCGGAACTATTATCGCGTGTCGATTACCTTGTCACCGAATTCGAGCCGTATCTCCTTGAGCGCATTGGTGACTCGGCTGATGCCTACATTGCATTGATAGGCCAATTTCCGTACGGAGCGTTGCAGGAAAACCCCGATGACCTGTCGCGAGAATTGTCCGACTTTCCCCCGCGTCTCGAACCGATCGAAGTTTTGAGCGAGAAATTGCGCGCGTTTGCGAAGCGCGCATCTGGCGCAGACGATTACGCCAACATTATTGTCGCACGTCATCCGGAGATTGCTTCACGGTGACCGCTCGGCAATTGCGACAGTAAGCTGGGCTTGAAGCAATGAGATCTGGGAGATCATTGTGAACCTTATAAACAGGATCTTTGCGGCACTACTCGCTTGTCTGCTGATGGGGCTACTTGTCGACGGAAGTGCAAGCGCGCAGGTCAACATTTGGACTCACCGTTACGACAATGCGCGCACTGGATCCAACCTGGCCGAGACACAACTCAACACGTCGAACGTCAATAAGAATCAGTTTGGCAGGCTTTTCAGCTATGTGGTCGATGCGGACATCTACACTCAGCCGCTTGTCATTCAAAACGTCACTGTCGTCGGCAAGGGAATTCATAACGTCGTCTATGTGGCGACGAATAACAATAGTGTATATGCCTTCGACGCCGACAATAACCAGGGAACGAACGCGGAGCCGCTGTGGCAGGTTAACTTCAACGGACCTGGCGTCACGCCAATACCAGCATCAGACGTATTGTTGAACGACAGTATCAGAAGACCTGGGCCGATTGGCATCATGGGTACGCCGGTGATCGATCAATCGACCGGAACGATGTACCTCGTCGCGCGAACAAAGGAGACGTCCGGCAACAATGCCACCTACAAGCAACGGCTTCACGCCCTCGATATAAGCACGGGCGCGGAAAAATTTGGTGGGCCGGTGGAGATTCAGGCCTCGGTCCCCGGTAGCGGCTATGACAACGTTGGAGGCACGGTCAGTTTCAACCCGAAGACACAGAATCAGCGTGCGGGTCTGGCACTCGCCAATGGCAATGTCTACATTGCATGGGCGTCGTACGGGGATAGGGATCCCTATCACGGCTGGGTCATGGCGTACAGCGCAGGAACGCTCCAGCAGGTTGGGGTGCTATGCCTTACGCCTGATGGGTCAAAGGCGGGGATCTGGCAGTCGGGCCAGCCGCTTTCGAGCGACGCCAATGGGGATCTTTACGTCGCGACTGGAAATGGCAGCTTCGACGCGGTACGAAATTTCGGTGAAAGCGTCATCAAGCTGAATCCGAACCTGTCCTCGGTACTCGACTGGTTCGCGCCAGACAACTGGGCACAGCTGAACGGTGGGGATCTGGATTTGGGATCTGCAGGGCTGCTCCTGATGCCTGGAACAAACGACGTGATTGCTGCCGGCAAGGGTGGCCGATTCTACGTCATGAGTCGTAGCAACCTCGGCCACACACAAACCGGAAATGGCCAGATCGTGCAAACGTTTCAGGTTACGACCGGGGGACATCTTCATGGTGCACCAGCATTTTGGAACGGCCCAAATGGGCCGTGGGTTTATGTTTGGGGGAGGAAGATTATTTGAAGGCATATGCCTTCAACGGCTCGCTCTTCAATACGACACCGACCAGCAAATCCACCTTTCGGGCCCCGACGGGAATGCCTGGCGGCTTCTTGACCATCTCCGCGAACGGCGCCCAGCCCGGCACCGGAATTCTTTGGGCTGCACTTCCCTACGCGGAGGATGCCAACGAAGACGTTGTTTCCGGGGTACTGCGTGCGTTTGACGCAACGGATCTGACTCACGAGTTGTGGGACACCCGGATGGTGCCGGCTCGCGATGACTTGGGCGATTACGGCAAGTTTGTCCCGCCTACGGTCGCTAACGGACGCGTCTATGTTGCCACCTTTTCCAACCGGCTCCTTGTCTACGGCCTGCTCGGGTCCTTGCCGGCGGTGACTGGAGGTGCGCTCAGCGGGAGCGGAGCTGTTTCGACAGCTACCGTTGATCTAAGCGCTGTCGGAACCTCGGATTGGGCGCACTGGCCGGGCTACGATGGCAAAGCGACGGGCAGTGCACAGATCAGTGACTTTGCGTTCCTCGGCGCCGCTGCCAGTGTCTACAGCAACGATATGCGCACCCTTACATGGAATGACGGATCGCCGACGCTTTGCGCATCTTCCTTCAAGGGCGTGTCTGTTGCCGGGACAAGCAACGGCTTCTTGATCACCGTGCCCGCGGATACGACAGCACGAACGCTCAATCTCTACGTCGGCGGCTCGAATTCGCGAGGCATGCTGACCGCGCATCTGTCCGACGGTTCGGCACTTGACTTTGTCGACACCGGATTCTCAAGCACCGGCCAATACGACGTGGTCTACACGCTCAACTACCACGCTGCTTCCGTCGGCCAGCAGCTTACTGTGCTGTGGACCCTTTTCTCAGGGACAGGGAACGTCACGCTGCAGGGCGCGTCGCTCATTGCGGGCTCGGGCAACCCGCCGCCGCCCGGTTGTATTTGGGTCGATGACGCGCTGCCGTTGTGGGCCACGATATCAGGCACGGGCGGCGATAGTTGGAGCTGGGTGAGCAGCAATCCCGCACCGTATTCCGGCACCTTGGCGCACCAATCAGCATTGGCCTCCGGAGTACATCAGCACTATTTCTACGCCGCAACGACCGAGGTGCCGGTCGGGGTGGGCGATATCTTGTTTGCGTACGTGTACCTGGATCCGGCGAATCCGCCGAGCGAGGTCATGTTGCAGTGGTATGACGTGAATTGGGAACATCGGGCCTATTGGGGTGCGAATCTCATTGGCTGGGGAACCGATGGCACGACGAGCCGGCAATACATGGGGCCGTTGCCGGCGGTGGGGCAGTGGGTGCAGTTGGCGGTGCCGGCGGCGCAGGTGGGACTGGAGGGGCACACGCTCATCGGCATGGCCTACGCCCTCTATGGAGGGCGCGCCACCTGGGATTACGCAGGCAAGACAATGGGGGGGACAACGACCTATCAGGTGAGCGGCACCGTCACGCTGAGCGGAGCGGCGCTGAGCGGTGTGAGTTTCGCTGCCACAGGCGGAGTGAGCTGCACGAATTCGGATGCCACGGGGAGCTATGCCTGCACGGTGCCGCAGGGCTGGACGGGCATGGTGACGCCGGCGTTGAGTGGGTACACCTTTACACCGGTCTCGCGCAGCTACAGCGGTGTAGCGGCCAATCAGACGGCGCAGAACTACACCGCGGCGGTGACGTATCAGGTGAGCGGCACCGTCACGCTGAGCGGAGCGGCGTTGAGCGGTGTGAGTTTCGCTGCCACAGGTGGAGTGAGCTGCACGAATTCGGATGCCACGGGGAGCTATGCCTGCACGGTGCCGCAGGGCTGGACGGGCATGGTGACGCCGGCGTTGAGTGGGTACACCTTTACACCGGTCTCGCGCAGCTACAGCGGTGTAGCGGCCAATCAGACGGCACAGAACTACACTGTCGCGGTGGTGACGTATCAGGTGAGCGGCACCGTCACGCTGAGCGGAGCGGCGCTGAGCGGTGTGAGTTTCGCTGCCACAGGTGGAGTGAGCTGCACGAATTCGGATGCCACGGGGAGCTATGCCTGCACGGTGCCGCAGGGCTGGACGGGCACGGTGACTCCTTCTTTGAGTGGCTACACCTTCACGCCGGGCTCGCGCAGCTACAGCAGCGTGGCGACCAATCAGACGGCACAGAACTACACTGTCGCGGTGGTGACGTATCAGGTGAGCGGCACCGTCACGCTGAGCGGAGCGGCGCTGCGCGGTGTGAGTTTCGCTGCCACGGGTGGAGTGGGCTGCACGAATTCGGATGCCACGGGGAGCTATGCCTGCACGGTGCCGCAGGGCTGGACGGGTATGGTGACGCCGGCGTTGAGTGGGTACACCTTTACACCGGTCTGGCGCAGCTACAGCGGTGTAGCGGCCAATCAGACGGCGCAGAACTACGCTGCGGCGACCAACACAAGCACTACAGTGTGGGTCGAGGACGCGGTCCCTGCGGGAGCGACAATAACCGGCACGGAGGGTTGGAATTGGGTAAGCAGCAACCCGGTGCCGTACTCGGGGGCACTGGCGCACCAGTCGGCGCTGGCGAGCGGGATGCATCAGCACTATTTCTACGCCGCAACGACTGAGGTGCCGGTCGGGGTAGGCGATATCTTGTTTGCGTACGTGCACCTGGACCCGGCGAATCCGCCGAGCGAGGTCATGTTGCAGTGGAACGACGGGACCTGGGAGCACCGGGCGTACTGGGGAGCGAATCTGATCGGGTGGGGGAGCGATGGGACGGTAAGCCGGCGCTTCATGGGACCGTTGCCGGCGGTGGGGCAGTGGGTGGAGTTGGCGGTGCCGGCGGCGCAGGTGGGACTGGAGGGACGCACGCTCAACGGCATGGCCTACGCCCTCTATGGAGGGCGCGCCACCTGGGATTACGCAGGCAAGACGACGGCGGGGGCAACGACCTATCAGGTGAGCGGCACCGTCACGCTGAGCGGAGCGGCGCTGAGCGGTGTGAGTTTCGCTGCCACGGGTGGAGTGGGCTGCACGAATTCGGATGCCACGGGGAGCTATGCCTGCACGGTGCCGCAGGGCTGGACGGGCACGGTGACTCCTTCTTTGAGTGGCTACACCTTCACACCGGTATGGCGCAGTTACAGCAGTGTAGCGGCCAATCAGACGGCGCAGAACTACGCTGCGGCGACCAACACAAGCACTACGGTGTGGGTCGAGGATGCGGTGCCTGCGGGAGCGACAATAACCGGCACGGGGGAGGGTTGGAATTGGGTAAGCAGCAACCCGGTGCCGTACTCGGGGGCGCTGGCGCACCAGTCGGCGCTGGCGAGCGGGATGCATCAGCACTATTTCATCGGTGCCACGGCCACGTTGTCGGTGGCGGTGGGAGACACGTTATCTGCGTACGTGTACCTGGATCCGGCGAATCCGCCGAGCGAGGTCATGTTGCAGTGGTATGACGTGAATTGGGAACATCGGGCCTATTGGGGTGCGAATCTCATTGGCTGGGGAACCGATGGCACGACGAGCCGGCAATACATGGGGCCGTTGCCGGCGGTGGGGCAGTGGGTGCAGTTGGCGGTGCCGGCGGCGCAGGTGGGACTGGAGGGACGCACGCTCAACGGCATGGCCTACGCCCTCTATGGAGGGCGCGCCACCTGGGATTACGCAGGCAAGACAACGGCGGGGACAACGACCTATCAGGTGAGCGGCACCGTCACGCTGAGCGGAGCGGCGCTGCGCGGTGTGAGTTTCGCTGCCACGGGTGGAGTGGGCTGCACGAATTCGGATGCCACGGGGAGCTATGCCTGCACGGTGCCGCAGGGCTGGACGGGCATGGTGACGCCGGTGTTGAGTGGCTACACCTTCACGCCAGGCTCGCGCAGCTACAGCAGTGTAGCGGCCAATCAGACGGCGCAGAACTACGCCGCGGCGACTACTCCGGTGTGGGTCGAGGATGCGGTGCCTGCGGGGGCGACAATAACCGGCACGGAGGGTTGGAATTGGGTAAGCAGCAACCCGGTGCCGTACTCGGGGGCGCTGGCGCACCAGTCGGCGCTGGCGAGCGGGATGCATCAGCACTATTTCATCGGTGCCACGGCCACGTTGTCGGTGGCGGTGGGAGACACGTTATCTGCGTACGTGTACCTGGATCCGGCGAATCCGCCGAGCGAGGTCATGTTGCAGTGGTATGACGTGAATTGGGAACATCGGGCCTATTGGGGTGCGAATCTCATTGGCTGGGGAACCGATGGCACGACGAGCCGGCAATACATGGGGCCGCTGCCGGCGGCTGGGCAATGGGTGCAGTTGGCAGTGCCGGCGGCGCAGGTGGGGCTGGAGGGACGCACGCTCAACGGCATGGCCTACACCCTCTATGGAGGGCGTGCCACCTGGGATTACGCAGGGAAATGAATTGATCGAACCGCTTCGTCGCCCCGACAGCCATTACGTGAGTAAAGTATAGGAAGCTCGCCTCCGGGGACCGGTCCTTGCCCGCACATCGATGGCAGATCCTCCCCTAGTCTGGATCGTGGTCCTGAACTGGAACGGGCTGGCCGACACGCTCGCCTGCCTGGAGTCGCTGCGGCGTTTGCATTACTCCAATCGCAGGATCCTCGTCGTCGACAACGCCTCGACGGACGGCTCGGTCGCTGCTCTCCGGCACACGGCTGTGTCGCGCGAACTGGAACTGATCGAATCGGACAAGAACCTCGGCTACGCCGGCGGCAACAACCTCGGCATACGCTACGCGCTTGAGCACGGAGCCGATTTCGTGCTGGTGTTGAACAATGACGCGACGGTCGATCCGGCGTTGTTGGACGAGCTGATCGCAGCGGCGGCTCGATATCCCGACGCAGGCTGCTTCGGCCCGTGGATCTACTATATGAACGATCCCGATCGGCTGTGGTTCACCCGATCAGAATGGGACCCGTCCGTCTCGGCGTTCTCGGCGCCCGATAAAGGTTGCCTCGCCTCGGAGGTGTCCCGAGAGGCGGCAAGAAGCGACTATGTCTGTGGTGCCGCGCTTTTTTTTCGTGCCGGCGTCGCCCGGCGCATCGGACTATTCGACGAACGCTTCTTTCTCGTTTACGAGGATTCGGACTGGTGCTTCCGCGCTCGCCGGGCGGGATTCGAATGCGTCGCAGTGCCCTCCGCGCGGGTCTGGCACAAGGTGGGCACCTCGTTCACATCCGAAGCCTCGCCGCTGCGGACCTATTTCAGCACCCGCAACAAGCTGCTATGGGCGGAAAAGAACCTCTCGCGCGGAGCGTGGTGGCGCATCCTTCGCGGCGCGTTGCGCCGAGTCTGCCCCGTTCCCACGATCGACCGGGCTGCGGCAGGCTCGCTACCCAAGGCGCTGCTCTGGAGCGCCAGCGGGTATCGGCGCGAGTGGGCGAGAAAGCGTAGCGACCCGCAGGAGAGCGCGCATCGACGCGCGGTGTTCGACTACGCGCTCAGGCGGTTCGGGGACTGTCCGCCGACGATCCGCCCGCTGACCGATGCATGGGCGGCCGCGCGGGATTCCGCGGAGGTTTCGGGCCGCGCCAGGAACTGAGCGACTTGAACTCCTCCCGCGTCACGTACACGACAAATTGTACTGACCCGGGCTGAACCGCTTTGGCGCCTGCAGAAGCGTCAAAACCACAGTTCTCTTGATCGGTATCAAGCTTCGTTGCGAAAAGGAGACACTGCACGTTTGCTTTTTCTGATGACGTTGGCATAATCGCGGGGCCATAACCAGCCCGTCCCTAATAACCCTAACACGAAGCCAAATGTCTCTCTCAAAAATCTACCGGATTATCAAGGGAAATTTACAACCCCTTACTCTGGCGCTGCTTGCGGCGCTCCTTTGTGGGCAGGCCGCGCAAGCCCATACGGCTCACGATGCCACCGTCATTACGGCTACGCCCGCCGCAGAGGCAGTCAGCGGTACGGTGAATGAGCTGATTGTCGAAAATCGCATCAACAATAAGACGCGACGCTACTACGAGCTCCAGCGCGATGACGGAGGGACCGACTCGCTGACGGGGCCGTCCACGGAAACCTTACAGGACGGCGCGCAGGTAACGGTCCGCGGCGAGCGCAGCGGAGCCCACCTGGCGGTACAGGAGATTCAGCAGATCGCGCCCCCTTCCGCAGCCCGGAAGGCAGCAAGGGTCGCGAACGCGGTGCAGGTGGAAGGGACGCTGGTCATTGCTCACGCCGACGACTTTGCCACGGGCAACAGCCATTACTTCTATCACGTGCGCGATGACGCCGGGCATATCACCGTCCTGGGCGTCGCGAGCGTGCCCACGGAATTGCGCGGGGGAATGCGGGTGAGCGTCTCGGGCCAGATCGCCGCGGATTCGTCGTCGCTCAAGCCGGAAACGATCACGATCCTGAGCGCTCCGGCGGGGTTGGTGGAGAAATCGGGCACTCTGGCATCCCCGACCACCAACAAGGTGCTCGTGATCATGGCCAATTTCAACAATACCGCCGCTCCGGCATTCACGGCGGCCCAGGCCCAGCAGGTGATGTCCACCAACGCCTACGGCGTGGCGAACTTCTACAGCGATGCGTCCTATGGGCAACAGCAGCTCGCCGTTACGGTGACCAGCACCTGGGTGACGATGAACCTGGCGGCAACCTGCAGCTACACCAACATCGCGCCCGCAGCCGAAACCGCCGCGGCCGCCCTCAGCCCCACTTACAACGCCAGCAACTACAACTTCGTCGTCTATGTGTTTCCAAGCCAGTCGTGCGGCTGGGCAGGGCTCGCCTATGTGGGCAATCCCCACAAGGCCTTCATCAATGGCACCAATTCCTTCAACACCAAGACGGTCGGCCACGAGATGGGGCATAACTTCGGCCTCCTGCACGCGGGGAGCCTCTCCTGCGGCAGCGGGGCGTCGATCGGGGGGAACTGCAGCGCGGCTGAGTACGGTGACCCGTTCGGCACCATGGCCAACTCGCATGTGATGCACTTCAACGCGGCGCAGAAATCGATCCTGAACTGGATTCCGGCCTCCTCGGTCAAGACGCATACCTCGGGGTCGGTCAACTACACGCTGACCCCGATCGAAATGGCGGGGGGCTCGACTTACGCCATCAAGATTCCGACCGGATCGTCGAGCCGGACGTATTGGCTCGAGTACCGTCAACCCCTGGGCTTCGACAGTCCCAGCAATCCGGCGGCGAACTTCTCCTGGTCCAGCAATGGCGCGCAGGTTCGGGTTTCGGGCCCGTTCGAATGGTCCGCGGGCGCTGACGACACCGAAGTCCTGGACATGAATCCGAACTCGATCCCGGGCTGGGGAGATGCCGCTCTGCTGGTCGGCCAGAACTACGTCGACAGCACGTACGGCGTCAACATCACGGTTACGGGGGCGAGCGCAAGCGCGCTTACGGTCAACGTCACGACTTCCGGCGGTAAGGCAACGACGACCGCGATTGCCGCCGCGCCGAATCCCTCGATCTTCGGGAGCAACGCGACCTTCACCGCGACCGTGACGGGCAGCAGCCCAACCGGATCGGTCAACTTCAAGGATGGGAGCAGCTCCGTCGCCGGATGCTCGGCGGTCGCGCTGGCGGGAAGCGGGAACACGCGCACCGCGGCATGCACGACCGCAGCGCTCGGCGCGGGCGTGCACAGCATGGTTGCGACGTATAGCGGCGATGCCGTCAATGCAGGCTCGAGCAGCAGTGCGCTGTCGCAGACGGTCAACAAGGCAGGCAGCACGACGGGGGTCGGTACCTCGGCCAACCCCTCTGTCGCCGGGGTCCAGCGTGACTTTCACCGCGACGGTGAGCGGCAGCACGCCCACGGGTAGCGTCAACTTCAGGGACGGCACGACGTCGATCAGCGGTTGCTCCGCGGCAGCGCTGAGCGGCTCGGGCAACATCCGGACCGCGACCTGCGCGACGAGCAGTCTCGCCGCGGGCACCCACAGCATCAGCGCGGTCTACGGCGGCGACGCGAACGACAATGGCTCGACCAGCGCAACCCTCTCGGAGTCGGTCTCCGGTTCGACCAGCGACGACGACCACGGCGCTTGCGAGCTCGGCCAACCCGTCCACTGCGGGTGCGAGCGTGACCTTCACGGCCACGGTCACCGGAAGCTCGCCGACCGGTAGCGTCAACTTCAAGGACGGCACGACGTCGATCAGCGGCTGCGCCGCGATCGCGCTCGGCGGCTCAGGCAACACCCGCAGCGCGACGTGTGCCACCAGCGGCCTCGCCGTCGGCACGCATAGCGTCGTCGCCGCCTACAGCGGCGACGCGGGTAATGCCGCTTCCACGAGCGTTGCATTGTCGCAGGTCGTCGGCGCGGTCACCCAGGGCACGATTTGGGTCGAGGACGCCGTGCCTGCTGGAGCCGTATCAGCCGCCACCGGTGGCGACAGTTGGAAATGGATTAGCTCCAGTCCCGCCCCGTACTCAGGGGCGCTGGCAAACCAATCGGCGCTGGCCAGCGGGGAGCATCAGCATGACTTCTACAACGCGACGACGAAGTTGTCAGTCGGTGTAGGCGAGACGCTGTTCGCGTACGTGTACCTGGATCCGGCCAATCCGCCCAAGGAAGTCATGCTTCAATGGAATGACGGTAGCTGGGAACATCGCGCTTACTGGGGAGTGAATCTCATCGGCTGGGGAACCAACGGCACGAACAGCCGGCGGTACATGGGCGCATTGCCCGCGACGGGCCAGTGGGTGGCACTGTCGGTGCCGGCAGCGCAAGTGGGGCTGGAAGGCCACACGCTCAACGGCATGGCTTTTACGCTCTATGACGGGCGCGCCACCTGGGATCATGCCGGAAAGACAGCGCCGGGATACCAGATCAGCGGCGCGGTGACGCTAGGCGGGACGGGCCTGGCTGGAGTGAAATTCACGCCCAGCAGCGGAGCGACCTGCACGAGCTCGGATGCGGGAGGCAACTATGCATGCACGGTGCCGCAAGGCTGGACAGGCACGGTGACGCCGGTGTTGAGCGGCTACACGTTTACTCCAACCTCGCGCAGCTACTCTAGCGTAGCGGCCAACCAAGCAACGCAGAACTACAGCGCCTCGACCCACCCTACTCTCAATGCCCTTTGGGTGGAGGACGCCGTTCCCGCCGGCGCGGCATCGGCCGCCGATGGTGGGGACGGCTGGACATGGGTCAGCTCCAGTCCTGCGCCGTTCTCAGGAGCGCTGGCAAGCCAATCGGCGGTTGCCCGCGGGGAGCATCAGCATTACTTCTACAACGCGACAGCGAAGCTGGCCGTCGGCGTGGGCGACACCTTGTTCGCGTATGTGTACCTGGACCCAGCCAATCCACCGAAGGAAGTCATGCTTCAATGGAATGATGGTACTTGGGAGCATCGCGCTTACTGGGGGTCGAACCTCATCGGCTGGGGCACCGACGGCACCAACAGCCGGCGGTACATGGGAGCGTTGCCTGCGACCGGCCAATGGGTTGCACTGTCGGTGCCGGCATCGCAATTGGGGCTCGAAGGCCACACGCTCAACGGCATGGCTTTCACGCTCTATGGCGGGCGCGCCACCTGGGACTATGCGGGCAAGTGATTCCCCTCTTCGGAGATCGCCCGCCAACGAAGGAGCGTCGACGGAAACCTAGGCGGACGCCGCATCCGGCGTCTGCCTCCGATCCCTGTGTCGAGACAGGTTTGAGCGTTCGGTCGAGTTGCAGCGGCAGCACGAGAGGGGTTGTGCGCAGGACAAGGCGAGGATTCGTGTTGTACCATCCGTTCCCGCTACGCGACAGGGAACGGGTTTGATGGCCGCCAGCGCCGCAAAGGTCTTCGGGATCGGGCTTTCCAAAACCGGAACGACGAGCCTCGCCAACGCGCTCCAGATCCTCGGCTACAAGACCCGGGACAACATGGGGGTCGTCGAGTATGCGTCCGGAAACCTGTCATCGGTCGATCTCGATGCCGTCGAAGCCTTCGACGCGCTCACCGACACGCCGATCCCGAGCTTCTACCGCGAGCTCGACAGGAGGTTTCCAGGTTCGAAGTTCATCCTCACGCTGCGCGATGCCGAGGGGTGGCTCAAGTCGTGCCAGAAGCAGTTCACCCAGCGCTTCGCGGAGCTCCAGACCGATGCTCACAAGCGGCTGTTCATGGATCTCTACGGCACCGACGTTTTCGACGAGGCGAAATTCGCGAGCGGCTATCGCCGATTCGTCGATGGCGTCCAAGCGTATTTCAGGCATCGGCCCGGCGATCTGCTCACGATCAACATAGCCGCCGGCGAAGGTTGGGAGAAGCTCTGCCCGTTTCTCGGACGACCCGAGCCGGATCTGCCTTTTCCCAAGGCGAACGTCACCCGGATCACCTGGACGAGGTTGGATGATCTCGTGGCAATTGCGAGGCAGGGCGGATTGGAGCTGATGCGGCGCCACCCGCAGGCTGCGGGCGGCGATCCCGATGCCAAGGGTCCCGTACAAGGCAGCGCACACGGTCCGCGCCGAATGGTCGAGCGGGTCATAAGGCGACTCCTGGATCAAGACGGGGTCGATGCGGGCGTCGAAGCATGCCACAAGGTCGTTCTGAAGGCTCTCGGGAATTTGAATCCGCAGATACCCGCGTTGTCGCCCGTCGCAGCTCGGGTTCCGTATGACGAGCGCCGCCGATGGAATCATCTATGGCTCATCGATCCCCTCGACGGCGAAAGCTCGTACGTCAGCGGAAAGGGCGACTTCACCGTCAATATCGCGCTGGTCGAGGATGGTCAGCCGATCTACGGTGTCGTCTACGCGCCTGCGACAGACACCGTGTATTACGGGAGGGCGGGCAAAGGCGGCTTCCGACGCATTCGCGATGAACCGGCGGTGAAGCTGATCGCGCGGTCCTCGCAAGCGACGGGCGCGCAATCCGGCACTTCGCCGGCAGCTCCTCGTCCGCCGAATGGGAGCGAAGCCGCGAGCTTCGGCCTTTCGATGTGCAGGGCAATCGAGGACGGTGCGGGCCGCGGCAGCCCCTTCGGAGCATCGATGGAGTGGCAGACTGCGGCGGCCCACGCCGTCGCAAGGTCGGTGGGCGCGCGCGTGTGCGAGTGCGATTCGGGCAAAGAGCTCGCCTACAACCAGCCAGATCTGGCCCACCGTGCGTTCACGATCGAATGAGCGTGACCATCCGCGCCAGGGCTCCTCGCCGGCGGGAACCGCGAATCAGCGCTGAGTTCCGACCCAGTCGATGCGCGTTCCGCGCGACGTATCGCTCGGTGGGGATCAGGATCTCGATCCTGCGGCCGGCCGAGCTTTCGATTCTCTTCATGAAGGCCGCGGCGCTGAGCACCGAGTCGTAGTATGCGATCGCGAGCGTTCGCATCCGTGCGATTCCCGGCTCGTCCATCGAGAAAACGGCTTCCAGCGCGCCGATGAGGCTCCGCCTGTCGTCGAACGCGATGCAGTTGCGCATCGACTCCAGGGGGGGATCGAACCACTCGCCGTAATTGATGACCGGGATTGCGCCGACGGCGAGCGCCTCCGCGGAATTGTGACACATCGGCATCACGATTCCCGGAGGCGCCAGAAAGAAATCGGCCGTGCCGAGCACCGTCAGCCAATCGGGATCGGGAATCCGGAGCTTGCTCGTATCCAGGATCACGCACTTGTCGACATAGTCGCTCGCCAGGACTCGATCAAGCGTTTCCTGATCCTGGACGAACAGCGCCCGATCGCCCAAGTGCTCGCGCACCGTATTGATCACCTCGAGACGCGGGAGCTTGAGAGCCGGGTACCGGATGTGACTCGACGTGTACCCTTCGGTGTCACCGGAGAAGAACACGCGCATGCGGCGCTTTCCCGAGCGGAGCCGGGCAAGACGGTGGAGCAGGTCCGGCGTCACGTGAACGGGGTGGATCGGAAAGGGCATCAATACCGGCTGTCGCAGCCAGTAGGGAGAGAAGAGATCGAATTTGACCTGTATTTTTCGCTGCCACTTGCGCTTGCCGGCGTCGGTGTCCTCGATGTCGAAGAGGTAGAGCTTGTCCGATGTCTCGTCCGGAATCTCGGTCGTCGGGCGCACCCCGGGGAGGGACCTCGCCCTCGCCGCATACAAGCCGAGCCGCTCTGCCGGTATGTGGTCATTCAGCAGGACGACGTAGCCTGACGTAGTGAAAGCGTTGAGCAGGGCAAATATGTTGCGGCCGAGCTCGGCATGGATCTCGTTGCCCGTGAACTTGACGAAAACGATCGGCTTCATGCTCGAAAATCGATTGTCAACCACAGGTTGGGTCCAGAATGCGCTGCTTGCAGCCGCCGAGAGTCTACCGTGACTGCGCTGACCTCGTTAGCGGAATCGCGATCGCCGGAATGCCTGACGCGATCCCCTTCGGAGATGGTTGAAAAAGGTCCGGAAGCCAAGTAAAAGCTCCACCAGCACCTGAAAAGAACTTCGATGAGCGATCTCGAGTTGAGAGGAAAGTGGCCGTGGGCGGTTGGTCTTGCCTTGACCGCCGTTGCGCTCGCGGTTTGGTGGCCGCTGGGCGTGGCCGTGGCGGTCATCGGCGCTGCGATGTACGCCGTGAAACAGTTCGCATGGACAGACTATTACTCGCTGCGGCGTTCGAGAGGGTCGTTCGCCGCGTATCGTATACCGTTCAAGGCCACCCAATTGCTGATGGATATCGGTGTCGTCGACGCCGACGGAGACGACGTGCTGGACGTGTTCACCACGAACCACAACTATCGGCAGGATCTTTTGCTGGGAAACGGCAAGGGCGGATACCGCGACGTCCTGTCGGAATGGGGTCTCGACCAGAGCCTCGCGTTTCCCGGCCTCGAGATGAACGTCGAAGAGCCCGATGCGTCGAGCGCAGGGCTATACATGTACTGGAAGGGAAGAACGACGCTGCTGATCCGTGCTGTCCGGATACGCGAAGTCGCGCCCGTCAAAGGCACGCTCCGAACCTATACGCGCATCAAAAGCTACAAGGGGAACGGAATCGTCGTCGATGCGCTTACGGCTCCGCCTCGGGTAGGGAACACGATGCCGGAAACGACGATGGCGTTCTCCGCCGACGCGGACGGTGCGATCGGCCTGGAGATCGAGGCTCCGGGCACGCCGATAGGCGTCGAGCTCGACGCGGCTTTTCCGCTGAGCGCCGTGCATGTCGGCAGACACAAGATCTCGCCGCGCTCGAACCATTTCGAGCTGACACTTCGTGACCGGCATGGCATGGCGTGGGCGGACTACAACGGCGACGGCCGGATGGATATCTTCATCAGCCGCGGCGCGCTGGGCGGAACGCTGCTTACGATGCCCGAGAGCGTCATGAAGGAAACGCAGGACGAGCTGGTGGTTAGCGACGGACCCGGCCGCTACCGGGACATCGTGCGGGAAGTCGGCATCGAGAAGCGCGGCTGCTCCGGCAGAAAGGTCAACTGGGTCGACTACAACGGCGATGGCCTGCTGGATCTCTTCATCAACTGCCAGGATCGGGGCCGGGTCAGCGCCAGCTATCCCAAACATCTCTACCGCCAGGGCTCCGACAGGAAGTTCACGGACGTTGCAGCCGAGGTCGGGCTCGCCCTTGCCGAGCAGGAGATCATCGACTTCGTGTGGTTCGATGCGGACAACGACGGCTACATCGACTTGCTTACCTACGAGGACACGGGGTTCTACCTCCATCGGAATCGGGCGGGCAGGCTCTTCAGCCGCGAATTCATCGGCCGAGGGAAGTTCGCGCGAGCGGACAATCCGCAGCTCAGGGGGACGGTCAACGAATACTGGTTCGTCGACGGCAAGCTTTCGGTCGCCGACTTCAAGGGTGATGGAAACCTGCACGTCTTCTCATCCTCCAAGACGGGCAATACGTTGCTCGTCAACGACGGAAGCGGGCGCTTCTCCCTGGTCGATCCAGCCACGCTCGGTCTTCCCGCGGAAAGCGCGAGCGCCGCGTGGGTCGACTACGACAACGACGGTCTGGTCGATCTCCATGCCGTGCCGCAGGGGCTGTTCCGGCAGCGCAGCGATCACACGTTCGAGGCGACCGGACTGCTCGCACTGCCGCCGCGGAAGTACATGGCCGCGATCGTGAACTGGGCCGACTTTCACAACGAAGGCCGCCGCGATCTGCTGCTGGCGCTCAACGAGAACTTCGCGCTATGGCGATGGTGGCAAAAGCTCGGCAAGACCCCGGACGACCGATTCGCCTGGACGCTGGCGGCCTTTCGCAATCTGGTCAGCAATGGCAACCACTGGCTGGAGCTGAGACTCGTCGGCAAGCCAGGCAACCTCCAGGCCATCGGCGCGCGCGTTACGGTGCACACCGCCGGAGGCCGGCAGACACAGCAGGTTGGACTCAACGACGGCGCATTCTTCTCGCAGGGGCATTACCGGCTGTATTTCGGCCTCGGGAAGCATCCGCGCGCCGATTTGATGACCGTTCGCTGGCCCGACGGACAGGTGCAGGAATTGAGAGACGTGGAAGGCAACCGCCTGCAGGTGATCCGGCAGGCCGCGCCGGAGCACGCAGAGGCAGGAAAGTGATCATCTCGCACAGCCACCGGTTCATCTTCATCAAGTCGGAGAAGACAGGCGGGACAAGCGTCGAGGCGGCGCTCTCCGCGCACTGCACCGGCAGCGACGTGGTCACCGCGCTCGGCGACTACTGGTTCAATCGCGACGAGCGCGGGGAATGGATCCACCATGCGATGAACGACGACGGTTTCTCGCAGCATGATCCGGCGGCCGAGGTGAAAGGGAAAGTCGCGCCGGAAGTCTGGAACGGTTACTTCAAGTTCAGCATCACGAGGAATCCATGGGATCGCGTGGTGTCCGATTTTTCCTGGGAAGCGCGCAACAAGCCGGCGCTCAGGCCCGCCAGGCGCTGGTATCATCGTATGGGCGTGCCGTTCGACGAGTTCCGCGAGACCGCCAAGCTGTTCCGTCGCTTCGTCGCGGGCGACTGGACGACCAATGATCGGTTCTATCTGCTGGATGGCAAGCTTTGCGTGGACTTCGTCATGCGCTACGAGCATCTGGGGGAAGACCTGGCCGAGTTGTGTCGGCGGGTTGGATTGCCGGCCATCGAGCTGCCGCATCTCAAGTCGGGACTGAGAAAGGGCGGACACGGGTACGCGGACTACTACGACGAGGCGAGCAGGGCGCACGTGGCGGAACGGCATCGCAACGATGTCCGCTTGTTCGGGTACGAGTTCTAGCGATCTATTGTGCCGGCATGCTGTCGTATCGCCGTCGTGTTGGAAGACCGAGCTGTATGAAGCAAACAGGATGAGACCGATATGCCGCTCACCGTCCGTCACCTACTTCTGATTGCAGCACTAGACGTCTTGGTGCCGTGGGTAGGTGATGCGTCTGCTCAGGAAGGCATGCACGTCACCCCCGTAGAGATCGCGCAGCTGCCGCAGTTTTGCTGGGGACGGTACAAAGTGCCAAACGCTGTTGGGCCGGAGTTCAACATGCCTGGACAGCGGGAGTGCGGAGTGGGAACGAATCATTACTGTGATGGGCTTGTCCTTCTCTTACGGGCAAAAGGCCATGTGAACAAACAGGGCCGGCGAGATCTCCTGGGAGCCGCCGATACCAACGTCCGATATACGGAGCATTCGATCGCGGGCTATACCAACTGCTCGATTCGCGACCATGTGGCCGCAACCCGCGCCGAGCTCGACAATCTGATGAATCTTTACGGAGTCAAGCGGCGGGCGCGGTGACCATCACGCTGCCGCGACCTATGCGAGGCGGGGGCCGCATACCGTGGAGTCAGTGCAACTTCGCAAGCACGTCACCGACCTCGGAGAGCTTCGAACTCTGCTGCAGTGGATCGAGACGCAGTCGATCCGTATCGAGAAGCTTGGCGCAATTGCCGACTCGGCGATTCGCGGCGAGCCATTGCATAACCTCTCCGACCTGAGATTGACGTGGCGCATCAAGGGGCGGCTCCCCCGATGCTGGTGCGATCAGGCGGCTGGTCGACCCTCCGTGGAGCAATGGGGGGTGCTCTGCGCGGCTATTGAGCGGTCGCCATCTCGCGAATCACGACCATGAGATCACCATTCAACACGCCCCTGGAAACGATCGCCGGCGAGTGGTGGAACACCATCGACCGTCGCGACCAAGACCGCGTTACTTCGCGGTGCTAGCCGTCAGCGTCCTCGCCTTCGGGTTCGAGATGACCAATCTCAGCCTCATCCACGACGACGTCAAGCAGCTCACCATCCAGAACACGGACCTCGGACGCTACCTGGGACGGTTCGGCGCAGGGTGGCTCTACTACTACACGCAGAACCATTACTTCATGCCTTTCCTGCAGATGGCGGAAGGCATCGTGCTGATGGGGATTTACGGGGTCGTCGTCGCCCGCTTCTGGGGCTTGAGCAAAGCCGCCGACATCGCGCTCGTCGCCGCCATCCTGTGCGTGTTTCCGTACATGGCGCATACGTATCAATACAACACGTCGATGGCCATCAACCCGCTGGCCCATCTACTGGCGGCGCTTGCCGTCGTCCTCTCGACCCGGGCGACGGTGAGGCACGTCGCGCTGGCGGCACTGCTCTACGTGGCAGCGTTCTCGATTTATCAGAGCGTGGCCGCGAATGCGGCCACGATCTTTCTGATCTGGCTGCTTCGCAGGACCCTCTCCGAGGACCCAGCCAGCGGTCCGTCGTGGCGGCAGGCAATCCGGCCAACGGTCGGAGTCCTGGCGGCCGTCGTCGTCGGCGGATTCGCGTATCTGGTCATCGTTTCGATGATGCCGGTGGAATTCGACACCGACCACGCGGCTGCGGAAGCTTTCCGGCTCGGCGCCGCGACCAAGCTGTCCGAAGCGATCCCGCTGGTATGGAACGGTACCCGCAGCTTCTTCGTCTGGCCCGAGGCGTACTTCCCCGGTTACCTCAAGGCGGTTCAAGTCGCTTTTCTGGGCGCGGCGGCGTTGGTTTGCGTCTGGCGGCCGAAGCGCTTAGAGACCAAAGCCACCGCCCTGGCACTGCTCGGGCTGAGCGTCTTTGCGCCTCGGGCGTTGCAGATCCTGCACCCCGACGGAAGCTATCACGCGCTGGCGCTGACGGCCTACGCCGTGCTGGTCGCCGGAACGGTAATGATCGTCGGCACGGCCGCCCGCACGGCGACGAGGAACATCTCGATGATCGCTGCCGGATTCCTGATCGCCGGCTACGTCCTGCAGTGCAACTGGATTTCCACCGTCAACTACCTCAACACCCAGGCCCACTTCAACACCTTGACGCAGGTGCTCGCCCGGCTGAGGTCTCTTCCCGCAACCGATTGGGACGGCAAGAGCGTCGTCGTCGTGGGACGCTACGACATGGCTTCGGACTATCCCTATACGCTCTCGACGGGCGTGGCGAACAAGTACATGGACCCGAACCATATGACTGCGGTCGCCCGCATCCTGCGGGACGAGGCGACCTTCGTGGCCGCCGACGCGAGCATGCCCAAGGTTCTGGAGTATGCCGCCGCGCATGCTCCTTGGCCCAGCCCGAGCAGCGTCACGGTCATCGACGGTCGAGGCGTCGTGGTCTTCGCCCGCAGACCCGACGGCCTACCGTAAGCTTGCAGGGGGCGATCGATCAGGTCACGGATCGCCGTCGCTCAACGCACGTTCCGGGCTGCGAAGCTGAACCGGCGGCAACGTCGCATTCTCCTCGAAGCCGACAGCGCTTTCGAGAAGGTACGGCGGGCGCGCCTTGATCTCGTCGTAGATCTTGGCAAGGTACTCGCCGATGATTCCCAGGCTGATCATGATGAAGCTGCCGACGATGAGCAGCGTGATGATTGTGGTCGCGAAACCGGAGACCGCCCGGCCCTGGAACCAGGCGATGAGTGCATCGGCGCCCACGCCGACACCCATAACCAGCGTCAGGAAACCGAGGATCGTGACGATCTGCAGCGGCGCGCTCGTGAACGACACGATCGCCGTCGTCGCGAGCTGGACGAGCTTCCAGAGCGACCACTTCCCCTGGCCCTGCGCGCGCGCTTCGACATCGAACTGAACGCTCGTATGACGATATCCGACCCAGTCGGCGAGGCCACGGTAGAAGCGCTGGCGCTCGGGAAGCTCGTGCGCGATCGCGTCGACGACGACGCGATCGAGGAGCTTGAAATCGGACGCGTTCCGGAGATTGATCCCGCCAAGCCTGGAGAGCAGAGCGTTGAAGAGGCCGGCGCGGAGCCGCGTGAGCGTGCCGTCGGTCGCCCGCCCGCGCTTGACGGCATCGACGACTCGCGCGCCGCCGCGCCATTCTTCGACCATCGCCGCGATCAATGCGGGAGGATGCTGCAGGTCCGCGTCGATCGTGACGACCGCGGACCCGGCGGACGCCCGCAAGCCCGCGAGCAGCGCCGCCTCCTTGCCGAAATTACGAGTGAAACGCAGACCCTTGATGCGCGGGTCTTTGGCAGCGAGCTCCTTGACGCGCTCGAACGTGCCGTCGCGGCTGCCGTCGTCCACGACGATGACTTCCGGCTGCATCCCGCACGGAGCGATGGCGTCGAGGATGACCTCGATGGCGTGCACGATCCCGTGCACCTCGTTGTGCGCCGGAACCACGACGCTGAGCATCTGGGGTCGCAGGGGGTCCATCATCTCAGGCGGTGACCAGCGCGTCCGGCCTGACCGCGAGCCGGGCAGCCCGGATTTCGAGGTGCCGATAGCCGATCGGGCGGACGCGATGGCGAAGCAGGAGCTCGCGTGCGGCGGCGCTCGTCAACGTCCGCAGCTCTCCCTCCCAGTCGTGATAGCGGCGAAGACGAGCGTCGGTTACCTCGCGGGGGTCGAATTCGCCAGGATGACACATCAGCTCGTAGATCTGACCGCCGCGCAAGCGCGGCAGGTTGTGCTCGAGGTAGGCGAGGTCGAGCCGGCCGCTCGCTTCCAGGCCCAGAAAGCGCGTTCTGGCGCTTCCGGCGTGGCGGCGATTCACCACTCCGAGCGCTCCGATCACCGCGCCACGAAAAATCGAACCGCCGGACAGCGCGCCGTCGAGCCGTCCTGTCGGAAAACGAATATGGGGGATGCGGTGCTCGCGAGCCAGCGCCTCGGTCGCGGCGAACAGGGCGGGCAGCATATGGATGTGCTCGTGCGAATTCAGGAATCGCACCTCAAGCCCGCTCCCCAGGCAACGGTCGATCTGTGCCGCCCACTCCCGCTTCACGTCGCTGACCTTCACGCTGCCGCGCAGGATCGATGCCGCCATCGCGAACTTGCCCGGGAACCGACCTGAAGATCGCGGGAGCGCGGCGCGCAACTCGGAAGTGAGCGGAAGCCCTTCGGTGAGATTGAGGTGGACGCCCACGTCGAGGGTGTCGCAGCTCCGCAATTTGGCCGCATGCTCGTCGAAGTGCGGTGCGTTGGCGAGCACACCGGTCGCGGTCACGATCCCGCCGGCGGCAGCCTTCAGGATGCCGTTGGTGACGCATTCGAAGTAGCCATAGTCGTCCGCGTTCACGATCAGATACGACTCTTCAGGCCGTTGCGTCATGGTCAGCGACTCGCCGGCGGCTTCGCTCGCGTCAGGAGGCGGGCGCGAAAGCCCCGGCCTGTCAGGCACATCGCCCAGGTGAGCAGCGCAAACCACAGGGGTGGACGAATCGTCGAACGCCCGGCGAGCGCGCCTGCAATGATTCGCTCCGCGACCCTTGGGCGCGATGCGAAGAGCGCCCGGGTCAGCGGGGTCTGGCGCGTCATCCCTGAAGCAAACATTCCCGGTTCGACGATCGTGACGGTATAGCGCATGGTTCCAGGCGTCCGCAACTCCAGGTCAAGGCTCTCTCCCCAGATGCTCAACGCCGCTTTCGAAGCATTGTATCCGCCCGAGAAGTGCATGCCATGCCATCGGCCCATGCTCGAGATCAGTATCACACGAGTCGTGGAAGACAGCCCGGCGCGGGCCGAACCCTTCTCCGCCCGCGGCGGGGCGCTCGAATCGCGCCGATCGGTCGCGCCGTCCACAGGCGCCGCGTCAATGCGGGTCGGGGCATCCGCCGATGCGCAGAGCCAGTCGATCAGCTCGGCCGCCGCGAAGAAGTTGACCTCGAAGGTTTCGCGCAGCTCCGGCAGAGACAGCACCGACTTGCCGTCGCGCTTGATCCCGGCCGAAACGACAGCCATGGTCAGCGATTCGGGGGCTATGCGCGCACCCCGGAGCGCAGAGACGAGCGTTCCCGGCGTCGAAAGGTCTGCGGCCAGAAGCGTGACGCGAGCGCGAGCCGGAAGCTCCGCCTGCAACTTGTCGCGCGTTTCGCCGTTGCGCACGACGCCGACGACTTCGGCACCGCACTCGAGGCAGTGCAGCAGCAGGTCGCGTCCGAGGCCGCGATTGACTCCGGTGATCAGGACGCGCGCGCCGTCGAGACCGTGCGTCGTCGCTCGGAACGGCGCGCTGAGCGCATAGCCTGCCCATTGCCAAGCGAGCCAGGGGAGGCCGAGCGCTAAATTGCCGACGAAGCGGACGGCGAGCCCGAACAGAGAAGGCCACGCCGCACGTCCGAGAGGCGCAATGGCAAGCTCTCGATAGCCGCGCGCGTCGCATTCGTGAAGCGCGACGACGCCGTTGAGGATGTACCGCATCGGGTGGCCGGGAAGGAACAGCTTCGTCATCGCGTCCAGGCGGCCGATCCTGAACCGCGTCAGCGGAGATACGGCCAGGTAGCGGGCAAACCCTGCGGGGCCCGGAGAACGGGCGGACGCATCGGCAAGATATCGCAAAAGACGGTCGTACAATCCCGGGTGCGGCGTCAGGCGCAGATAGGCGCATACGGCGCGATACTCTTCCGGCTCGATCTGCCACAGCGGAACGAGAAGATCGGCCATGGGCTAGAGCGTGGCCGACGAGGCTACCCGCGTGGCATGCGCGGCGAGCGACACCGTGATCGACTTGCTGGGCAGCGAGGGAAACGCCGCGCCATCGGCGATATAGAGATTGGAGAACAAGTTGGATCGTCCACGGGCATCGCACCGTCGGGGACCGGGCCCCATGGGCACCGTGCCGGCGTAGTGAATCCCAGCGCCCGGCGGGGATCGCACGAGGCCACGGGTAACGCAGCCAAGCCTGTGCAGTGCAGAGCGCATCGTAGCCGCCGATCGGCGGATGAAGCTCTCCTTTTCATCGCTCTCCCTGTAACGAAGCTCTACTCTGGATGCGACCCCGTCCCCCCCGGGGAGGAGCTGCGCATGATTGCCGAGGCTGATTCGGTCCGGGAAGAAGAGCGTCGCCACGCCGAGCGCTGATTTCATCGCAAAGAAGATCTGCGACGAAGTGCGCGTATCGAACGGCAGGCGCTCGATGAGCGGATGATAAAGCAGACTGTTGAGAAGCAGGATTTCCGCGTGAAGATAGCGGGGCCAGTGCGCAGAATCGTCGATCACGCCCGCGATGAGGCGGTTGAGCTGAAACACGCGCGGGTCAGCGGCACTGCCCAGGCTCGAGAGGGCGATGAACGGGATTCTGACGACGGTCGTATCCATGAGGCCTTCGGCGCGAGGGAGCGCCTCGTCGCTTTTGGCTGCGATCGTGCGCAGGAAGATCGCTCCGGTCTGCAACGCCCCGGCTGCGAGGAATACCACGTCGCACGATTCGTCGCGAACCTCTCCGGTGCCGGTGTCGAGATAGCGTATGCCTTCGATGCGATTGTCTTTCGGCCGGAGGCTCACCACGCGACGGCCGGACACGTAGCGAAACCTCCGGTGGGCCTCGCACTGCTTGAGCGTGCTCAGCCGCGGATTGTAGATCGACCCGCTCGGACAGCCCCACAGGCATCGGCCGCAATAGACGCAGCCTTCCGGTCGCGCCGAGTCGGTGATCACGGCAAGCCTCGCGCACCCGAATTTCACTCCCAATGCATCGAGCCGACGCTTCCTCCGCCGATAGGTATTCAGCAGCTTCTGATCGCTCGACGAGAGACGTACTGCGGACTGCGAGGGATAGATGCCCTGCAGATGAGGCGTGAGATCGTCGTCGCTCGGGCCGGCGATGGGGATGCGTGCGGCGACGGCCCTGTACGCCGGCTCCATGTCGGAAAACGACACCGGCCATTCCGCGAGGTCGTTGTCGTCGAAGGCCAGAGCATTGGCGCCCCAGCCGTTGGCCAGGCCGCCCTTGGCGAACGAACCGTGCGCAAGGAAGGTGTCGGACACGAACTCGTCGAGTCCGTCCGCGGTCGACGACATGAAGCTGCGCGAAGGGGGATAGCGAAGCAGCTCGGTGCTGGTCGGCGGTACGACAGCTTGGAGATCGGCTCCCAGGAAGTAGGTCACCGGGTCAGCCAGTCGATCCTTCAGCTCGTGAAAGGTCGGACCGGACTCCGGAAACGGCTCTTCCTCATGGCCGACGTCCCACAACTCTACGTCGAGGCCGCGCTCGAGCAGCGTCAGGGCGGCGTGCGAGCCCGAGACGCCGCTTCCCACGACTACGATCTTGGTCACGGAGCCCGCGGTGATGCCGCGCTATCTCAGGCGAGGATGAGGTAGATGGCGACGGCCCCCAAGGCGAGTCCCAGGACATGCCGCCCACCGACCGACTCGCCCATCAGGAGGCCGAGCAGCGTGATGACGACAATCTGGCCGACCGTCATGGCTGGGTAGATCTTGTTGAGCGCGAAGTACTTGAGAATCTGCGAGTACAGGAGAAACGAAAGCACGTAGGACAGCGCGCTCAAGCCGAAGAAAACGAGCCATGGAGGGGTTGTCACTTCGAAGCCTGACGCCTTCTTCAGCAGGACCTGCGCGACCGCGGTCATCAGCACGCCGACGACCACGAGCAGTGAGAGTGACGACGCGGTCATTCCTTCTCCGATGGGTCCGATCGAGCGCTCGTCTCCGGCGACCGCCGCTTCAGGCGGTCGTTTCGCGTAACGCGGGGTGAAGCAATTGGGCTTGGCCGTGACCGAGCCGCATCCCCGGCGGCGAGAGCGCACTATACGCTCCGAGGTTGGCCGGCGGGAGATCGCCTACGATCCGGCTCAGATCGGCAAACCGAATGCCCTGGCGGACGAGAAATGCGACATACGAATGCCTGACGCAATCGGCATTGACTTGAGCGGGCTCCTCGATGCCGGCATCGTGCGCAGCACACAGGATCTGCGCGTCGATGCTGTCCCGCGTGGCTGGATGGCCGAGCGAGCCGATGACCGGCTCGGCCTCGTTCCTTCCACCCTCGCTCGGCAGCAGTTGCAGCAAGGGCGCGCCCACCGCGATATCGCGGCGAAACTCCCGCCCGACATGAATCACGCCGCGTGCCGAATCGAAGTCGCCCCAGCGCAGCGCAAGCACCTCGTCGACATCCAGTCCGGAGAGAAGGAGCAGGATGGCGAGCCGCGGCTCGTCTTCCGCCGCGCGCACAAGCGCCGCCACTTCGTCCTGGCGCAATTCGCGCGGGAATCGGGGCTGCCTCGGCAGAAGAGCGGGCTCGGCGCCGCCCAGCCTTGCCGCGTGCTCGCCGCGCTCCGCGAGAGCCTGCAGCTGCGGACCCTCGTAGCGCAACGCTCCCTGCTGCGGCTGGATCAGGACCACGGACGGCTGCGGATCGGGGCGGTTGAAGAGCTCCACCAGCCACATGGCCAGCAGCGCGAGCACGAGCGAGCCTGCCACCGAGATCGCCGTATCACGCCAGTAAAGCGGTCGCCAAGGCTGTTCCGGCGTGGTGCCTGCTTCGACAACCCGAAGCGACGGCATTCGCTCGCGTTCGCTCGCGTCGAGCTTGGCTCGGCGCTGAATGGCATCGCGGTAAGCCTTCTCCAGGTCGTCGAGCTCGCTTTGCAAAGCCTTGTATTCGTTGAACCGGGTGGTGAATTGGGCAACTTCCTGACGACCGCCTGCCATCTGCTCGCGCAGGCGGGTCGCCGTCGCCTGTGCGGCCGCGAGCTCCTCCCGCGCCTCGAGGAGCGCTGTCTGCCGGCTCGTGACGCGCTGCTCGCTGAGCTGGCGCTCGAGCTCGGCAAGACGCGCCCGCTGCGCGACGACCTTGGGATCCTTGGCCATGTACTCCGGCGTGAATCCGCGCTCCTGGTCACGCAACTCTTCGCGCAGTTGCGAGACGCGCTGCTCCAGACTGGCGACGGTGGGATCGTCTTTGGACCGGACGACCGGCGCGCCCGACGCGGCCGATCCGCTCAATGCGTGCAGCTTGCCCTCGGCGGCGGCGACCTTGTCATTGGCGGCACTGAGCGAAGTGGTGAGGTTGCGCACGCGCCCCAGCACCTCGTTCTCATCGCGCTCCAGGGAGACGATGTTGTTGCGCAGGCGGAAGTCCTCGACGGTGCTGCGTTTGGTCGCGACGGTGTGCTCGAGCTTCATCACCTCGTCGTCCGCCTGCGCCATGGCGATGCCGGTCGAATTGCGATACGACTCCGCGAGCCGGCTCTGGTAGACCTCGGTGACGGTGTTGACGAGCGGCGCGAGCAGCGTCGCTCGTCCGCCGGTCGCCACCAGCTCGACCACGTGCGTGTCCGCCACCGGCAGGGCTTGGAGATGCGTCTCCATGCCGCCGACCGCGTCGGCTCCGAAGGCCGACAGGTCTTCGCCCGCGCTTTGCAGACGCGCCGCGACCTCCTCGAGGACCGGCCGGCTCACCAGCACCTGGACCTCGGTCAGGAAAGGACGCTTCGGTTCGCCCGATCCCGACGCGTTGCTCGCTTGGGAAGCGGAGGCGCCGGATCCGAGGCCGGGCGTTATCTCCAATCGTGCGACGGCGCGGTATTCCGCCGGACGCAGCCAGGTGTAAGCAAGGCTCACGCCCAGGGCGACACTGAGCGTGCCCAGGAAGACGAGCAGCCGTCGCCGATTATGCTGTCCTGCAAGCTGCATGAATTCTGCTCGCACGGGCTTCCAGTCTATTCTGCATCAGGGCGCAAGAGAACATCACGCCCGCCTGGAAGCGGACGCCAATCTCGTCCAGGACGCAACCGCCCCTCCGATATTAACCGAGGTATCGCGAGCTTGTGGCGAAAGGCCTCCATGCGCGCGAAGTCACGCAGGCGAAAGAACCATGGGTACTTGCGCAGGAAGCGCAGCCGCAGGGAGTGGGGCGGAACGGACTTCGTCGATGTGTAAGATGTCAAGCTCTCCTCGCCAACCCACGCCAGTTTCGGCGAAACGACGGCACGAAAGCGTGGCGCGTAGGGAAGATGCTTGTACAGATCGATCGGTCTGGCGATCGGATAAGCATGTGCCAGACGCTTTCTCGCGCCTTCAAGCGTGATGAAGTAGGAATGCAGAGTCTGCGGTCCAGACGAGAGCTCATAAGCGACTACGCCGTCGGCCAGGACGATCGCGGAATCCGCGTCGTAGAAAACGGGTCCCTGATCATTGTGCGGATCGCTATCGAGAAAGCAATAGTCGAAATCGAGGGAGGCGAAATCGCTCGCGAGCAACGATCTTGCACGTGGATCAAGTCGCGCATCGTCTTCCAGAATGAGGGCAACCGATGTCCCACGCGAGACGATCGCCTCGTATACGTGAACGTGGGACATGTAACATCCGATCGCTCCGCGATGGACAGCGTAGCCTGGCGCGAGGCGCGCTGCGATATCGGCATCAGTCAGCTTCGTTCCATCGAACGCATCTACCAATTCGTACTGGATTCCGAGATGGCCGAGATGTCTGCAAATGGCCGCTCGACGGTCGGCGGCGCGCGCCAGACTGATCACAAATACCGGAATAGCTTGCATGTGAGCATATGCGCGATGTATGCACTAACCGTGGGCTGGCGTGGTCGTCGTTGCGGCGGCCGTACCGCCCTGCCGGCTGGACGGAAATTCTACGCGCCCGGTCCCCTGATTTCGTAACGGTGGGTGTCGGTAGGCGACAAGAGTTCTATCTCGGCCTCATTGTGGTCGCGCTCGAACCACCAGCGGGTCGTGCGACCGGGGGTTGCTATCTCACAACCCACCCGTGTCCCCGACTCGAGCAGGCGAACCTGGGGCGTTGTGCGGAAGTGCTTTCCCGCCGGTAACAGGACGACGAGGAAAAGGTCGTCCTTCGCATCGCGAGGAGGACTGACCTCGATGCGCCATGCTCCCGGCTCGGCCTGTTCGGGGCCGGGTTTGCGGTTCACTTCATCGGTCTTGCCGCCCTCGTTGTAGTTGCGGTCGTCGACAAAGAACTCGAATCCCTGGCCGCCTAAGGGGTTGATGACGGCGTCCTTGGGCAGCAGGACCATGCCTTGCAACGTGCCGCCGCTGCGTCCGGAACGGTCCTGTGGCATCACGGCAACGTTGAATCCGCCTGAGGAGACGGTCGGCTCGTCGATCGTGTGCAGGAGCCAGCGCTTGCGAAGCGAAGCCTTGCTGGCTGTAACGTGGTCGAAGATGACAACTATGTCATCGATCCGGTCGTAGCCGAAGATCCGCCAGAACCGCTCGACTCGCCGCGTCCGCGCCGAGAAGCTGCCGTCGCCGGAGCGCGAATTCGTATACGCCGGCGTGATGTCGGCGGCGACGGCGGCGAATCCGCCCTGGTCGAGGAGCGGTCCCACCTGTCCTGTGTGATAGATATCGCGCTTCGCTTCCCATTCCGCGCGATCGAGCGGCGCGGCCTCGACGCCCCAGCCCGAGCCGATCCGGCGTTGTCCTCCGTCGTTGGCGATCGGCCGCGGCTTGTCCTTGCCCGGGGCGGGCACGGTATCGTCCGGATCGGTGACGGTGACGACGTTGTGCGCGATCGTCTGATAGTCGTAATTCATATGATGGTCCGAGCCGTACACCGGTCCGTAACGGCCGCTGTCGATCGCGAGCGCCCCGCCCTTGTAGATGGTGAACGCGCCCTGATCGAGATGCGAATGCGACCAGTAATTGTCGCCGGCCTTGAAGGTCACGTAGGTCGCGTCGGGAGACCAGTCGCTGCGGGCGACGAGCATCCCGATGCCGTCGAAAAGCCGCGCCAACGGCAGGCGGTCGATCGTCGCAGGATCGTTGAGCGAGTTATCGGTGAGCGGCCCCCAGGGCCAGCCCGATGGGACGGCGTCGTGTTGTGGCGGGTGCAGGCTGTACGCCGGCGCGTGGCGAAACTCGAGCGCCAACGGAATGGTATCGGGCACCGGCTTGTCGAAATATCCCCCGTCGCCCCAGCGGAAGTCGGTGCCGTCGGGACGCCGGCGGTACACAAGAAAATCGAGGAACCCGCGGATGCCCGGCTCGCTCGCGAACAGATCTTCGCCGGTGGCGCTCCGCCACATCGCGGGCAGCTCGTAGATCGCCTGTCCGATCCCCACGGCCACGTATTCGCCTCCCTCGTGCCAGCCGCCGTTGCGGCCCATGATCTGCCGCCACACGGGCAGCACCCGGTTCTTCCACAGATCGAACGTGAAGCGCATGGCCGGATCGCCGCGCGGATCGTCGCCGTAAAGAGCGAGACTGCATGCCATCAGCGCCTGCAGAGGGGCGTTGTAGAGAATCACGTTGTACGGCGAAAGCCGATCCTTGCGGATGTAGGCGATGAGGTAGTCGCAGCCGTCGGCGAGCTTCGCCGCGAGCTCTGCGCGCTGGCGCTCGCTCCATTGGTCGTAGAGCCAGTCGTAGGCGACCGCGAGCGGCTTGACCTGCTCGTGGCCGCGTCCGGTTGGCGTGAGTTCCATCAGACGACCGTGCAGCACGGTCAGGTCGACGCTGCCCGGCTCGATCAGCGCCTGCAAGGTCGCATCGCGAATGTCTCCGCGTCCGCCGTCCGCGCGGCTTCGGACACGCTCGAGCAACGCGGGATTGCGCGCAGTGATCGCGGTCAGGTCAGCGCGGCTCGGGCTCGGGAGCCGCGGGTGCGCGTGCTTGAATCCCGGCAGTGTGACCGGTGGCAAATCGGCGGGTGCGGGCAGCTGCGGCAGCCTCCGCTCGTCGAGGAAACGCTCCGACGGCTGGACGGCGATCACGCCCCCGATCAGCGCGGCGAGGGCGACGAAAACACCCAGCGCGAGCATGCGGCCACCGAAGTGCTTGTCTTTCGAAAACGATACGCGCCGCCACATGTAGACTACTCAATAACACAGAGCGACCGCGTGTCAACCCGTGCGATGGGGCCTAGGGATCTGCGACGGCGGCTCGAACGAAACCGGGCTAACATGCGGCTCCGAATCGAGCGGAGCTGACCGTGGCAGCCGGCCTGCGGCATCCCGAAGCGTGCGCGCCATAGACCACCAGGACTCCGTCGGACAACGAGAGCAGCGCCCAGCGACGCACGCTGCACCGGGCCGGACGCTGCTATGGTGGCTCGCGCTGGGTTATTCGGCTTTCGTCGTCTACGGGAGCCTCGTCCCGCTCCGCTTCCACGCTCAGCCGCTCGGCGAGGCGTGGCAAGCTTTCCGGAACATTCGCTATCTCCACCTCGACATCGGGTCGCGCGCCGACTGGGTGGCGAACATCCTTCTTTTCGTGCCGCTGGCCTTCCTGTGGCTCGCGGTCCTGCTTCCCCGTCGCGGGCGGGTCGCCCGGATCCTCGCCTCGGGATTCGTCCTGCTGAGTTGCTTCGGCCTCAGCGTGGCGATCGAATTCACGCAGATCTTCTTTCCGCCGCGCACCGTCTCGCTCAACGACATCCTCGCTGAAAGCATCGGCGCGATCCTCGGCGCGGCGTTGTGGTGGTACCGGGGCGAGCGCGTCCGGGAATGGCTCTTCGGATGGTACGAATCGCACGCCGCGTCGGGTACGGCCGAGCGTCTTCTCTACGCGTATCTCTTCCTGCTGCTCGGGTACAGCGTCCTGCCTCTGGACCTGACGATCAGCGCGGTCGAGATCTACCACAAATGGCAGGAGGGCAAGGTGCTCCTCGTGCCCTTCAGCGCGGTCTACGAGACCGGTGCCCAGCGCACGTACGCCTTGCTGGCCGATATCGCGATCTGGATTCCGGCCGCGTTCCTGTGGAGACTTTCGTCCCGCCGGCCGGCACGCACGATCGTTTTCTACATCGTCGCGTGCGCCTCGATCATCGAAGTTCTTCAGCTCTTCGTCTATTCCCGCGTCACCTCGACCACCGACGTCATCACGGCCGCCTGCGGCGGCGCGATCGGTGTCGCGCTCGCGCGGAGGCTGCGCCCGGGCGCGGATGTCCAGGGAACGCCGCGATCGGCCGGCGCCCGCGGTCGTCTCGCGCTGCTGTGGATCGTCGCGCTTGCGTGCTGGCTGGGCGTGCTGGTCATCGTGTTCTGGTATCCCTTCGACTTCAACACGGAGTGGGGATTCGTGCATCGGCGTCTCGCGACGGTGAACCGGGTTCCGTTCGAAGCCTATTACTTCGGCACCGAGTTTCGTGCCGTGACCGAGGTCTTTCACAAGACCGGCTTCTTCTTTCCCCTGGGCGCGCTGTTCGCGCTCGGTGCCGCCGGCATCCGTCGGCGGTTCGCGGTCCCGCCGGTCCTGCTGCACGCGGCGAGTGCGCTCGCCGCCGCCGGGGTCGCCGCCGGGATCGAGATCGGGCAGCTGTTTCTTCCCGACAAGGTCGCGGATGCGACGGACTGGCTGCTCGAGACGTCCGGCGCGCTCCTGGGATACTTCTGCCTGCGCGCCTTGCTCCCCGTCTGGCGCAGCCTCGACAGCAAGCCACCGCGCTCAATGCCGAGGCGCCATGAATCGGCGAATTGAATCCCATCCCCTCGATGCCATCGGTGCCCCGACGTGACGCACACGCGCTCGCCGGCGGCTTGTCCGGGCAGCGCGAAGCATTCGGCGCCGTGAATTCCACCGTCTCGCCCGCCCGTACGGAGCGCGCTGAATGGCTCATGGCGCTGGGTATCGCGACGCTGGGTTGGCTGGTCGGCGCAGGTCTTTTGAACATGTTCGCAGGCGCCCCGGGTCTGGGAGAGGCGCCCGAAGCGGGCACTGCTCCTCTTCGTGTCGGGGATTTCATCGTCCCGCTGGTTGCGGGCTGTCTATGTCAGTGCGCCGGCGCGGCGCTCGACCGCAAATCTCGACGCCGCCAGACGATGGCTTTGCTCGCGGCGTGGCTCGCGCTCGCCGTCATTGCCGCGGTCGTGCCCCATCGAATCGGCTTGCGCGAACCGTGGTCGATCCTCGAGCTGGTCGTGCAACAGGCGGCATTCGTGCTCGGCGTCGCGGGAGGATGGCTCTGTACGCCGGCGTTTGCGCAGAAGCTCGAGAAGCGTTCCGAGGCGCTCGGATCGCTGATCGGCCCGCTCATGGTCGCCGCGAGCGCCGCGCTGATTCTCTTGCCGCTGGCGCCCGATACCGCCTTGCTTCACCCGGCGATCGCAGCGTCCGTCGGTTCGCTCGCCGGCTACGCCAAGGCGCTCCCGGGCCAGCTTTACCTGGCGCTGAAGCCGCTGATCCTGTGGGTACCGGTGGGGATGTTGTATGCGCTCGTGCACAGGCAGGTGCAGCTCCGGATCTGGACCTCCGCGGCCGCGCTGGCCTTTTGTGCCGTCGGGCTTGCCTTGCTGTACGACCGGCTCGTCGTCGGGGACGTGATCGAAATCGTGAGCGCCTATTGGGGGATCCTCGCGGGCATCTGGCTGGGCGCGCAGGTCGACCGCACCGTGCCAGATGCGCAGCACGGCGGGCCGGCCGAGCTCGCCGTTTCACCCGGGGCGACGGCGCAGCGAAGCGACCGCGGGCCGTCATCGCGCGCGACAACGGCGCGCGTCGCGCGACGGATCGTCGCGGTGCTGCTCCTGCTCGGGGTGGGCGTGTGGGCATGGCTCTTCCCGCGGTGGGGAATGGCCGTGCTGTGCGTTCTGGCGCTCTATGCGCTGCTGCTGGCACGGTACCGTCATGCGTGGCTGCTCGTCGTGCCGGCCGCATTGCCGCTGTTGAACCTCGCGCCTGGAACGGGGCGGTTCTTCTTCGACGAGTTCGACATGGTGCTCGCGACCACCGTCGCGATGGCGCTCTGGCACGGTCCTTCTCCCGAGGCGCGGCCCGTTTTGTCGCGTTGGCTCGCGATCGCGTTCAGCCTCTTCGGCATCTCGATCGTGGCGAGCCTGGTGATCGGACTGCTGCCGCTTTCTCCGCTCGATGCCAATGCCTTCACCAACTACCTCAGCCACTACAACAGTCTCCGCGTCGCCAAGGGATTCCTGTGGGTCGTGCCTTTGCTGGCATTGATGCGCTGGACACTTCCCGCGGAATCGCCATTCGCGGTGCGCCTGTTCGTCTCCGGGATGTGGCTGGGCCTCGCGGGCGTCATCGTCGCGGGCCTCTGGGAGCGCGCGTCGTTTGCCAGCCTGGTCGACCTGACCGTTCCCTATCGCATCACCGCGACCTTCTCCAGCATGCACACCGGCGGAAGCGAGATCGAAACCTACCTCGTCACCGCCATCCCGCTGGTCTGGCTCGCCTTCGCGATGGAGTGGCCCATCGCCATCCGGTTCGCCGGCGTGCTCTTGCTCGCTCTGGGCGCTTATCTGATGACGCTGACCATCGCCCGCGCAGGCCTGCTTGCGCTTGGCGTGGCCTTGTGCGTGCTTCTGGTTGGCGCCTGGCGGAGCGCCGCACCGAAGCCGAAGCACAAATGGGTCGTCGTTGCCGCGGCCATCGCTTTCCTGGCAGGGGCCGCAGTGCTGGGAGTGGGCTGGCGAGGCGGCTACCTGCAGAAGCGGCTGGGCCATGCCGAGGAGGATTGGGCCGTGCGGGTCGACCACTGGCGTACGGCGCTCGCGATCCGCGATCACGACCTCCTGACCGACGTGCTCGGCATGGGACTGGGCCGGTTCCCCGATGCCTATCTTTTCCGCTCGGGCGCTTCGCTGCCCGGCACCTACGCGTTCATCGACGAGGACGGCAACCGTTTTCTGCGCCTGGGTGGAGGGGAAACCTTGTACATGGCGCAGCGCGTGGCGGTGATCCCGGGGCAGCGGTACGTGCTGTCGCTCCGCGTGCGGAGCCGAAGCGCCGACGCGCGCCTCGGCGTCCCGCTGTGCGAGAAGCAACTGCTCGATTCTCACCGCTGCCAGTGGCAGACCATCCCGGTACCAGGCGACGACGAGTGGCACGCGCAATCGATCGCGATCGACAGCGGCCTCGTGGGCGCCGGCAACTTCTTGACGCGGCGGCCGGTCGAGCTGTCGCTGTACGACGATACGGAGCGCTCCGTGATCGATGTCGATGACGTCCAGTTGCGTGATCGAGGCGGGGCGGACTTGATCCGCAACGGCGATTTCTCGGCCGGCGGCGACGACTGGTTCTTCAAGACCCACAGTCACCTCCCGTGGCACATCAAGAATCTGTGGGTGGAAGTGCTGTTCGAGCAGGGCTGGCTCGGAGCAGTCAGCTTGCTGCTGCTCGTCGCCGCGGTCGTAGGGCAACTTGCAATAACGGTATGGCGAGGAAACCGGTTCGCCGGCGCCTGGCTCGCGTCGATCTGCGGCTTTCTCACCGTCGGACTGTTCGGGAGCCTGTTCGACGCGCCGCGGATCGCGACGTTGTTCTTCCTTTTGGTGATCCTGTCGGGCATCATCGTCGGTGCTCCCAAGCGTCGCTGAAAGCACCTGAACAGGCATCGGACCCGGCGACATGTCAGCCTTCTTTACACGCCTGGTGCGGAGCAAAAAGGTCGAAGGCAACGGATGACGATAAGCTATTGTTTTTCCTGTGACGCAAGAGCACGGTGTGGAACTTGCTTCATATAGTGCTCGGGCACAGCGCCCGCAGCAGTCAAGCTACAGTGGGACCGATGGTGTCAACGGAAAAGCCCGTGGTTGATCTGAGAATGGCCGGCCATCGGCTCCTAGCGGCTGCAGCCCTGGCGCTGCTCGCGGCCACCCCGGCATTTGCCAATACCTATGCCATCGGTTTGTTCCAGACAGGAACGGGAACCGGCTCCGGTTCGTTCACTTTCACCAATGGAGGCAGTTCCGGTCCCGCCACTTCTCCGAGCGTCACGACGAACGTCAGCTCCACGCCGAACATCGGGGTCATTATCTTCACGTCAGGCGGGACCGGCCTTACCGCCGTCGTCGTCCCCGTGAAGTTCAGCGATGGCAAGACGCCTCCGAATCTGATCACCGGTAACTACGTCGAGGGCCTCTCCGGATCGCTCGTCGTCAGCAACAACGGCAACCAGACGTTTCCCGGTGTCGCCGATTGCAGCCACAACGGGGACAACTGTTCCGCGACGATAACGTTTTCCTACACCGCCTGTTCGCCTGCTCCCCCAGGTAGCTGCAATCCGTCGGCGGCCACGAAGAGCTATAAGATCGAGATCAGCGACAAGCACGGCGTCGTTCTGCCTGCCTACACGGTGAACGGGACGTACTCGGTGACGGATACCGTGAACAGCGCACCGGAGCCGGGAAGCCTGGCGCTGATCGCCATCGGACTCGGAGCGCTCGCGGCGTTCGCCCTGGCTCGTCGGCGGCAGACCGCGGAAAATCGAAGCTTGAATTGAGTCCCGGATCCGAGTCCGGATCCGCTAGCCTGCGGCAGCTCCGGTGGTGCGTGATCTAGCGATACTCGCGATCGTCCTCGCCTGCGTCGCGCTGGCGTTCTATCGACCGTGGGTCGGCCTGCTCGCGCTGACCGTGTTCGGCTACATGCACCCCCAGGGCTACGCCACGGGGTTCATGCGCGCTTTCCCGGCCTACAAGGTAATGTTCATCGCGGTCCTGGTGTCGCTGCTGATCTCCAGGCAGTGGCGGCGGCCGCCGCTGGATTGGCGGCTTTTGGGGCTCGCCGGGCTCTGGGCCTACTTCCTCTTCACGACCTACGAAGCCAAGGTTCCATGGGCCGCCTGGCCGCGCTTCGAGGAAGTCACCAAGATCTTCCTGTTCCTCGGCTTGACCCTGCTGCTGATCGACACGCGGCAGAAGCTCTTCCTGCTGATCGTCACCATCGCGGCGTCGTTCGCGCTGGTGACGATCAAGGGCGGCTACTGGGCGGTCACGACCGGCTTCAGCGATCGCGTGTACGGCCCGCCCGACAGCCAGTACTACGACAACAACCTGTTTGCGATCGCCGTCATCATGAACATTCCGCTGCTCGTGCTGTGGCTGAGAGAGACGCGCCACAGCGCGCTGCGCTACACGCTGATGGGGGCGATCGGGCTCAGCGTCGCCGCGGCTCTGTCCTCCTGGTCGAGAGGCGCGCTGATCGCGCTGATCGCCACGGCTGTCGTCCTGCTGTGGCACAGCAAGCGCAAGTTCGTCGTGATTCCGCTCCTGATCGCCGTTGTCGCGCTTGCGCTCGTGGCACTGCCCGAAACGTGGTTTGCGCGAATGCACGAGGCTCTCGCCTACCAGCAGGACGCTTCCGCCCAGAGCCGGCTGGACGTCTGGCGTGTGGGAATCAGGAATGCGATGGAGTTTCCGCTGACCGGCGTCGGGCTGGACGGCTGGCACTACGCGGTCGGAACCATGGATTGGCACAGCTCCTACGTCGAGATGATGGCCGAGCACGGCTTCGTCGCCTTCGGCCTGTGGTGCCTGCTTGTTTTCGGCACCATCGTCAGCCTGATGCGGCTGGCGCACCGGGCCGGGCGATCTCCCGATCTGGCCTGGGTCCGGGACTACGGCGAGATGCTCGCCGCCTCGCTGATCGCCTATGCCGCGGGAAGCCTCTTCCTCGGACTGTCGTACTGGGACGTCCTGTACCAGCTCATCGTGATCGCCGTGCTGCTCAGCGAAGTGGTATCGAAGAGGCCAGTCGGTTCGGCGGAGGATGTCGCCGGCTTACCGAATCTGGCGGCGGTCGACCGGCCACTGACACACAGAGGGCTCGCGCGGCAATAGCGCCGCGTCATCTGCCGGAAGGGGCTGCGGCAAGGCATCTTGGGGGATGTCGAATCCCTTTACATTCGGAAAGGCGCCGGCGCGTAACCCGTTGAAACGTAAACGTGGCACAGCTTCTGCTTTGTTTGGGCCGCAGGTTTCGTTAGGGCTTGAGAAACAGTTCACCGGGAGAGACCGATGAGGCAGAACCAGATGAGAACCACGCTGTTAGGGCTGTTGACGGGGGGCGCGTTGATCGCCTGCGGGTCGGCTTGGGGCGACCCTTTGCCGGCGCCGGCGACGACACCTTGCTCGGCAGGCATGACCATTGCGACGTTTGCGGGGCTGGCTGGGGGGTGCTCGGAAGGCGACAAGAACTATGCCTGGCTGGCGAATTCCTCCAACATCGATGCGGCCACGATCACAGTCAATGAGCTCATTCTAGGCAGCGGCGATATCCAGCACAACTTCACGGTGACTTTCGGGACCGGGGTTTCGGGAGCGTTCGCCGCCTCCCTGGACTACACCGTCGAGATGAACGACCTCGCGGTCGGCTTCGCCGGCATCGATTCGGTGACGTTCGACACGACCACGGGCGGGCCGACACAACCGCTCGTGCTCGCGCAATCCAATATTCAGCCGCTGAATCCCGCCGGGGCGCTGATCACGCTGAACAGCATCAACGGTAGCTCGCAGGGTGCGAACACTGTGAACGAGCCGCAGAAGCTTCAATATGGCGACACCTGGGCGGTGAGCCAGAACGGATCGCTGTTCAGCTCCGCGGACACCCTGATCGAGACGAACGTCGCCAACATTCCGGAGCCCGCCTCGCTCGCGCTGGTCGGCCTGGGCTTGACCGCCCTGGGTTTCGTGCGTCGCCGCAAGCGAAGCTGACGCCCGAAACCGATCACTCGGATAGATCGAACCCCGCCCGTGTGGCGGGGTTTTTTTTGATGCTGTCGCAAGACGTGGTGGCGGGTTGGACGCTGTTCAGCCGGTCGCGCCCCGCAATGGGCTCCAGCGTAAATGCTCCGCCACGCCGATCAAGGCACCGCGACCGGCTCCCGGCGGATCGCCTTCGTGATGAGATGACGTGCGAGGAGCAGGGGCGGCATCCGCAGCCAGTGCGCGCGGAGATACAGCGATCCGCGTGCCATCGACGCCAGACCGTCCTCGCTCGCTCCGTCCCGGCCCGGTCGCAGCGTCCGCAGAAAGAGCGCATCCATCAGTTCGCGCAACAGGACCGGCGGCCGACCGACTTCGGCCGCCTGCAGCGCCGCAGCGGGGACGGGCGCATCCAGGATACGCACCGCATACCGGAGCGCGTAGTAGAGCGGGCGCGCGAGATCGAGCTCGACGGCCCGCGCGGTGAGCGCATCCCAGAAACCTGGCTCACCCGCGAATTCGCGCAACAAGCTGTCCAAGTCCACCAGGTCGCGCAGGCTGTTGCCGACGTCCTCGTTGCAGAAGAGATGCGCCGCGCTGTGCAAGACCATGTCGATCGGCGCCAGCACGCGCAGCCGGGGCTCGCCGGGCACGGCGCGCGAGGCGGCCAGGAGCTTGGCGGAATCGGGCTTGAGCCGGGCTGTGATCGGCAGGATCGCATGGTGGACGTCCAGCACCGTCTGCCGGGTATGGTGCCGGAGCGGCGGCAGCTCGTGCATCCATCGCCGGTAGTAGCGCTGATCGTAAGCAGTGGTCTTGATGGCGGCCCAGCCATGGCGCATCAGCGTCGACTCGACGTCTGCGATCGCCGCGCGCGGCACGAGGATGTCGACGTCGGAGAACAGCCGTCCGCGGGAAGCCGACGCACCGGCGATCAGATACGCCGCACCCTTGAGCAGCACGATCGGGACGCCGCAGGCGGCGAGCGCCCGATCGACGAAGGCGACTTCGCGCTGCACGGCCGCGGCCTGCGCTTGCGCGAGATTCCGCGCCGCATCGAGATGGGCTCGGGGCGCATCCGGGACACGCTTGAGAAGGCCGAGCGCCTCGACGTCGAGCGCGACGCGCGCCAGGAGATTCGTGCGGCGCGCGTCCCGGATCAGCGCCTCCCACGCCGGCAGCGCGAGCGTCGACAACGTCGCGGGGTCCCGCAGCGCCAGCACGAGCGGGTCCAGTCGATGCGAGCTCATGCGCGTTGCACGAGCGCATCGAAAAGCGCCACCGCTTCCTCCAGCGTCCCGTACTCGAACTCGAAGCAGTCGCAGCGCGTGACAACGTCCGCCAGGAGCTCGAATCCGCGGCGGCCGTGCACGTCGTAGTTGAAGGCGTGATCGGCGAGCTGCATGAACGCGCGGGCCCTCGATAGCGGGTCGAGTCGCGCGGGCGCGCCGGTCTGGTACCTGGGCAGCACGATCCAGCGCGGACGCGCGGTTTCCGACGCGCGCCGCACGCTGTCGGCGGGAGCCTTCATGTGCGCCACGGAACCCTTGGCGGTGTCGTGCACCGGCGCATTGAGGGTCGCGTCCGGCGCGAAGGCACGAATGGCCTCGATCGAGGCGTTCTTCAGGCTGACCGGACGGGGAAGGGGAACGACCCGGCCCGCGGGGAAATCGAGCAAAGTGAGCTCGTCCGACAGCAATCTCCAGCCGCGGCTCACCAAGCCTGCGCACAGCGTGCTTTTGCCGGAACCGGGCGATCCAGGCAGCAACAGCGCCAGGCCGGCCTTCTCGACGCTCGCCGAGTGCACGGTGAGGTATTGATGACAATGCGCGCTGACGCACCAGTTGAGTCCCCATTCGAGCATGGCGAACGCCTGATCGGCCGGGAGAGGAAAGAAGGGCGTCGCACCGTCGAACTGAAACGCGATCTGCGGTTTCAGCCATCGCCTCGGGCTTCGCGGCGGAGCGACCGCGACATCGAAGTCCGCGAAGCCCGTATCGTCCTCGACGGTATAGTCGGCATAGTGCAGGGCAAGGCCATCGACCACCTTCGGTGATCGCGATCGGATGTTGTTCACGACCGGGCCCGTGCGGATCCGGACACCGCCATCAGCCAGCCGCCGCCTTAGAGTCTCGAGCGGGAAATCGCGGACGATCACTTCGTTTCCAATTCGGCGAGGCCGAGCCGGTGAAATTCGGCGAGCGTTTCCGCGATCGCGCCCGCTTGCCCGCAGTGTTGGGTCGCCGGAAAGGCTTCGTCGAGCTTCGTCGCGATTTCGGCCGCCTCCAGCGGTCCGCCGGCTTCGAGCAGGACGCCGAGCACGCGACCGGCGAGAGGCCCGAGCAGGTGGCTATTGCCCGTCCGCTCGTTACGAACCACGAATTCGCCGTCCCATTCGCGCCAGGTGACGGCATGGGGAGGCACGCTGCGCCAGCGGGGCGCCGTTGGATGCTGCAAGGTGCTTCTCCGTAGAACGCGGAGAAGTATGGCAGAAAGCTAGGCGGGCTGTGTCGAGGCGAGGTACGTCAGGATGTCCTGAAGCCCCCACTGCACCCCCGCGGTAGGCTCGAAATAGCCCTTAGTGACGAACTCGTTCCAGATACCCTTGACCGTGCGCACGGACACCCCCGGGGTGAACCCGGCTTGCGCATTGAGCAGCGCCGCCACGATGTGGCGAGCCAACGCATCCTGCTGTGTCGGGCTGCGTAAACCACGGGAGTTGGAGTTCGAGCGATGCTTGTGCCGGCCAAGGCTGGGCGGCGCAGGGTCCGACGGCGCAGGGCTCGACGGCTCGGGGGCGGGCGCCGTGTCGTTGTTGTTGTTGTTGCACCCCAGCGGGTCCACCGGGCCTGGATCAGATGGCGGTGGCTCTGTCCCTTGGTCTGCCCCTTGGTCCAGGCCTGGGTCCGTAGCCTTGTGCTTGTGCTTGTGCGGGGAACGGCCGAGCGCCGCACCGTCTAACGGACCAGGCGCTTCTTCACCTGACCTCCCGAGGTCAAGGGTCCTGTGGGCGACCTGCAGGAAGGAACCATGACGGGAATCCCCCCCGGATAACACAGCAGGGTGAAGCGCCGCCCCATCCGAGCTCCCGAGGTCGAGCGCCTTGTAGCTCATGGGCCGGAAGGAACCATGATGGGAACCCCCGCCGGAACCAGGCGACGGCTCGTCACGCGCCTTTGGGGTACGCACGCGGTCGGGGTTATGTCGATGCCCGTGGGCAGGCGGTGGAGGAGCCGGCTCTTCAGGCACCTCAGGCGGCGCATTGTCCGGCGGGCTGAGCACGTCCAGCAGCGTGTCGCACGCGTACTGAGGGTTGGGCCCGAACACGGTGTTGAACGGAGTGTCCGGCGTGAATGGCTCCGGCCAGGACGGAGCGTCAGCCCAGTAGTCAGCCGTAAGCCCCGCACAGACCACGGCGACGCCCGCCACGCTCGCGTTGCCCGAACAGAAGGCAGATGGCGTTACGCACTGACCCTGTCCTAGAACAGGCCGGCTCAGCAGCGTCATCAGCACGGGCGCGGCGGCCAGCCCGCCCTGGAGCACGCGTCGGCGGGTCGCTGCAGGCTCGCGATTTACCGCGGGCATGCGCGGAGATTTTGGCTCGATCGGATCGGACATTGAGACCGTGGCCTATGACTTGGCCGGACAAGAATAGCGTAGGACCGAAGCACGCGACATGCCACCCGTCGGAAGAGCGTGATTTATATGGCGGATGCGCGTCGCGTTGGGATTGAACCAGGCCGAGTTGTAAATGGCGTCGACAGTCCCACGCAAGGTTGACCCCTCTTGTGGAATACGCCAGCTCTGCGCTATCATGACGATGGCATAAGCGGTACGCGATACGCTGAAGCGCACGTAGTGGTTCGGCGACCTTGATGTCCGTCAAGGAAGCGGCTGAGGCTAAGCGGTAGCGTACGTTGGCGCGGGGAGCAACGGGCTTTGGTAGGTCGCATGCGGATGTCCTAAGAAAGCCCCTTGGGCAGTGACCCGCGGTTCACTGCAGCAAGAGTCTGTTAAAGGGCAAACTCGGCGAAAGCTGGGGGCGCAAAGTTACCGGTCTAAGGGACTCAGGTCCTAGGATAGCGGGATTGCCGGACTCAGGCGGGTTTTGCTCGCGACTTGCGAGAGCGGAGCCCGCGATAGAAGGCGCAATGCGTGGTGCCCGGGGCGATGACTCCCGAGCGCCGCTCATGGATGCGCACGGCCGATTCCCTCCGAGCCTGATTGCCGCGGGCCTCAAGGAGGAATCGATGAAATCGTGGTTGACCCTTCCCTCCCCGTCGAAAATGCGCGCGGCCAGTGCCATCCCGTTGATGGTCCTGGCGTTCGCGGGCGCCGCGGTGGCCGCCCAAAGTGCTCCCGTTGCAAAGGGGCGCATCCTGGTCCAGCCCCGGCCGGGGCTGTCCGACGTGGAATTCGCCAAGGCGCTGGCGCCACATGGAGGAAAAGTCGCCGGGCAGATCGGCAATCTGGGCGTATATGTCGTTGCGCTGCCTGCGACCGCCTCGGAGAAAGCGGTGGCAAACCTGCTTTCCCACAATCCTCAGATCAAGTTTGCCGAACCCGATGCGCTCGTTGCGCCGGTCCTCACGCCCAACGATCCGTACTACGGCAACGAGTGGGATCTGCACACACTCAACGGGGCCGCCGCGTGGGACGTGTCGCGGGGAGCCGGGATCACGGTCGCCATCCTGGACAGCGGTGTCGACGCGACGCATCCCGATCTTCAAGGTCAACTGGTTCCGGGATGGAACTTCTACGATGGCAACAGCAACACCGCCGACGTCTACGGTCACGGGACCGAGGTAGCCGGCGTGGTGGCCGCTCTCGGCAACAACGCCATCGGCGTGACGGGTGTCGCGTGGAACAGCAAGCTGATGCCGATTCGGGTCGCGGGCACCAACGGTTATGCAAGCATAAGCGCACTGGCCTCGGGTCTCAATTACGCTGCCGATCACGGCGCTCGAGTCGCGAACATGAGTTTTGCCGTCCAGAGTTATTCCACGATCCAGACCGCCGCGCAGTACCTCAGGAACAAGGGCGGTGTTGCCTGCAATTCGGCCGGCAATTACGGAACGCTGGATTCGACCCCGCCCAGCGACTCCCTGGTATCGGTTTCCGCGACGGATGCCTCGGATACGCGCGCAAGCTGGTCGAGCTTCGGGCCTTATGTCGACGTGTCCGCCCCGGGAGCCGGGATCTGGACCACAACGATGGGCGGGGGCTACGCCACCGTGTCGGGAACGTCGTTCTCCAGCCCGCTTACTTGCGGGGTGATCGCCCTGATGATGGCGGCGAATCCCGCGCTGGCGCCGTCCCAGATTGTGAGCCTCCTCGAATCGACTGCCGTCGATCTCGGCACGACGGGCTACGACTATTACTACGGCTACGGGCGAGTCAATGCGGCAGCGGCAGTACTAGCCGCGTCCAACGCGAGGTCCGGCGACACCCAGCCGCCTATCGCATCGATCTCGTCTCCAACCGCAGGCACGGTGAGTGGAATAGTGCCGGTCAACGTCAGCGCGAGCGACAACGTCGGCGTCACCCGGGTTGATCTGCTGGTCAACGGCACGCTGTTCGCCAGCGACCCGACGGCGCCCTACGGGTTCAGCTGGGATACGAGCAGTCTTGGCGGGAGCGCGACGCTGATGGCTCGCGCATGGGACGCAGCCGGCAACTCGTCGAATTCCCCGACCGTTACCGTGACGATCGGCACTGCTCCGCCCCCCCAGCCGGACACGATCCCGCCGACGGTGACGATCAGCAAACCTGGCAATGGCAGCCAGGTGAAGGGCAACGTCGGCGTCGCCGCGAAGGCGAGCGACAACGTTCGTGTCGCAAGCCTCACCCTGTACCTGGACGGCGTCATGACGGCCACGGGAAACGCGGCTTCGATATCGTGGCAATGGAATACCAAGAAGGCGGCCAACGGGGAGCATACGATCAGCGCCGTGGCCAAGGATGCGGCGGGAAACAGCGCGACCACAACGGTCACGGTGACCAAGTAATCGGGCGGGCTCACGGGCCGCGGAGCGCCTCGCCCGCGGCCCTCAGTGAGTTGTCAGGGGATTTTACAGTCGATGTCTCCTTCGAGACGATCACATGAATAATCCCTAAGCATTTCAAATTGTTAAGGTTTCGGCATCGCTCTTGCTTTAGTGCAGCCGGTATGGCTCAAAGCACGCGGAGGCATGGCATGAAGCGACTTCTGTTGATTGTTCTAGCAAGTCTGGCCGTGTTCGTGGGCTACGTCGCTCCCGCCTCCGCCGATCTGCTCTATACCCTCGATCAGGACCATTGCACGGGCGGATGTGGAACGGCTCCCTTCGGCACGGTTCGCCTGCACGAGGTTGCTCCGGGCGATATCAAGGTGACGGTAACGCTCACGGACTCGAACAGGTTCATGGGCAGCAGCGGTGCCGGCGACGCTTTTCTGTTCAATCTGACTGGCTTTCCCGATATTTCAGGTGCCGGAGTGCTTGTCTTTACGACCGCCGGCTTTGCCCTCGATCCCGCCACTTCGGATCCTCCGAACCTGTTCCACGCAGACGGCACTGGAGACTGGATGTACGGGATCAACTGTACCGTTTGCGGCAGCGGCGGGAGCAATCCCAATCCGGGGCCGCTCGTCTTCGACGTAAACCTTGCCGGATTGACCGTGAACTCCTTCATTTCCACCACCGACTCCAACGGGAATGTCTTCGCGGTGGATCTCTGCAGCAGCTTTACGGCCGCGGCGGGTTGTGCGAACACGGGTGACGTTGCCGGCAACACGCCTGGAGAAGAGGTTCCGCCAGAAGGTACGACACCTGAACCAGGCTCGCTCCTGCTTCTCGCCGCGGGGCTGCTGGGCCTCGCGAGCGTGCGGTCGATGCGGCGCTCGAGAAGGTAGCCTCAGAGCTTTCAGAGCGAGGGCAGGTTCCCGTTGCCGTCATGAGTTCGACGGTCGATGGCAACCGACGAGAGACGGGCGGCAGTGCACATCATCGCTCGCCGCGAAGGTCCTTAGCGAGCGGAGCTTTCAATGGCACCTCGTGTTGCGTGCGCGCCGCCGTTGGGTGTTCAATGCAACGCGACCACAAGCGCCGATAGACCCATGTTCACCAAATGCCCGGCATGCGGCAGCCTCAACGTTCGCCGCTCGTCCATACGCCCCTTGGAGAGCTCCGGGATAACTCGACTTCGCTCCCCCTATCGATGCCGCGACTGTAGCGAACGCTTCTGGGTCGTCAGCAAGCGCCTCAACTACCTTGCGGTATTCGGGGGGTTGGTGATCGTAGCCGCAGCCTCCGCATGGAATATGGTGGGTGTGCCGAGCGAGCCTGCACGCGACTCGGACGTATCCACCGCCGACACGCAGGTCTTCGCGGAGGCGATCAGCCGCGCCGAGCACGAGGATCCCCCTGCGGAATTGAAGCTCGCTCACATGTACGCGCATGGTGAAGGTGTCACGGCCGACAAGAAGGCGGCGCAGACCTGGCTTGAGCGTGCAGCCCAGCATGGCGACTCCGACGCGCAGTACGAGCTCGGCAATGCTTTGCGCGAGGGGGTAGGCACGCTCCAGGATTACGAGACTGCGGCGAAGTGGCTGCAGCTCGCCGCCGCCCGCGGTCATGGACCCGCGCAATACGCCTTGGCGGAGATGTACCGCGCTGGCACCGGGCTTGCGCCGGATAAGGCTAAGGCCTACCTGTGGTTCAACCTGGCCGCAGCGCAGGATGTCCCTGGCGCGGCCGTTCAGCGGGACGTGCTGTTGCGGGGTCTAACGCCGGCCGAGGTACTGCAGGCGCAAGCCGAAGCGCGTCGCTTGAGCGAACTCGCTGCGAGGCAATCCACCCAGGCCCGTTAGCGTGGAGAGCCTGTTACTGTGGATCGGTCGACTCGGTGGAACAGGCGGCGCGATCCTGTGCGCGGTTGCGGTCCTGGTGCGTGTGCGCGGCGTGTATAGCTTCGCCGGTTTCCAGGTGGGTACGTTACTCCTCGCCGGGATAGCCATGATGCTCGCAGGTTGCCTGGGGTACCTTGCTGCCCTGGCAGAGCGGCCACGGCGCTGACTTCTCCGCCGGAATCGCCGTTTAGGCGACATCGTCGGTGGTGCAGCCCCGTCGGGCGGGTCCCGGATCAACGCCCAGCGGCGAAACCACGATTGTGGACGACGGCTGAACATCATCGGCAGCGCCGCGCAGCGGCATGTTCGAACCGCGAATTCCGATCGGCACGCATCCCCACAGCAGAACGGCGGCAGCCAGTACGATCGATGTTCTCATTTGCAGCCTTCGCAGAGTTGGCGCGCGACAAGACCTCCGAGTCTACCGCGCCACACCGACGCCGGGCCGTTGGCCTCGACCGTTTCGGGGGTGTGGGCCCGGCCGGCGCGGCGTGGGTGCGCCGGCGGAGAATGGCGGTTGCCGCCTAAGCAGCAAGACTAATTCAGCACCAAACACAGGCCCCGCCTCGGCGGGGCTCGTTGTTTGTGGGGCGCTGCGGGGCCGACGCCGCCGCAGTTCGGGCGTGCGGTTGATCGTCAATGGCCAAGGCAGAACACGCTGCTCAGATGAGTGGAGCTAACTGACTTCCCGATTGGGCGCAAGGAGAACTAAGCGACTCCTTCTCTGAGTGGTTTATTTGGGAAAGGGCACGAAAAAATGAAAACTGCGCCGGCAAGAAATATCGCGGCAATCACCGCGTTGGCGTTGGGGGGCCTACTTGGTCAGGCCAATGCGGCTGCGATCATCTACAGCGATCGGGCGGCGTTCGAGGCAACCCTGAGCACCATCGTCCGGGATGACTACGAGAATCCGGGTTATGTGTTCAACCAATCGGACGCGGCGATGAGCGCGGTTCTGGGCGAAACGGACTATACAACCACCGGATTTAGCAACAACGACATTGTGTTCGACCGCGGAGGAGGAGATCATTTCTACTGCGGGGGATGCAATGGCTCATACCGCATGGACTTCACCTCAACGTCGATTTCCAACACGGGCGGCGTCTTCGGCGTCGGATTCGACTTCTTCAATGATGGGGGTGTCATCTCCCCTGAGGGTGTCATCACCCCTATTCCGTACCATGTCTACGTGACCTTCGGGGACAACACCACCGTGGACATCGCGCTTAATCAGACAGTCTCCCCCGCTTTTTTTGGGATCACCTCTGACCTCGGAATCAGGACCATGGACATTGGGTTGGCAAACGGCGGAATTACCCGAGAGGGGGAATTTGGGCAAAACAATCTCACCATTGGGATCCCCGAACCCGCCACCCTCGCGCTTCTCAGCCTCGGTCTTGGTGGTCTCGGCTTCTCGCGTCGGCGTAAGCTGAACTGATCGTGCAATCGCGCCGCAACGCCGCCCCCGTGGCGGCGTTAGTGGAGAAGTAAAGATTCTCGTGGGGAGTTTGGTTCCCGACTGGCGGGGAGTGGGGGATACGGCGAGGCCTTCTGGTGCCCGGGGCCGGACTCGAACGGGCTAGGGACAAATCGCCATTCTCGCTAGCGGTGCCCCCAATCGTGCCCTCAAGGCACTAGTCTAGGGGCCTCAACATCCAGTTGCGCCACCCTTCGGACGCGAGTATGCGCCGGGATTAGGCTCCTCGCATCGACCGTCGGCGGCGGAGGGAGTGGGGTAAATCCCTCACTGCCGTCGGGTTATTTTACATATCCCGGACAATCACCGCCGACTAGAGTCAAGAAACCTGTGCTAAACAGGGTGTTACAAAACTCGCACGGAAATTGCTTAGATGTGGTGGACAACGCTCGCCGCAAGCAAGCAGCCAACAATAATCGGGGTCGACGGTGCCAAAGAAAGACCTTCGAAACTAACCAGGGGAAAAATCATGAGCAAGAAGTCATTGGCTTATCAACAAGTGATGTTGGCGCTTGTGGTCGCCGGAGCAGGCTTGCTCGCAAGCGGAGTGGCTTCGGCCGTCCCGACGTGTAATACATTTGCCACCCTCGGCGCTTTGAGGACGGGTGGTGGCTCCTGCGTCGACAACATCGATCAGGACGTGGTCTTTACCCTCCTGGGCTATAGCGACAATCTGAATCAAAATTGGGATCAAACGACGACCATCGCTGGAGACCTCGTAGGTTTCAGCTTTGACGAACTCGAAGTCGGAGGGAACGACTTGTACGACGTCGGTTTCGACTTTCACGGCTTCATCATTTCAACGACACCCGGCGGATACCAGGGGGGCGGCGATATCGAGTACTCTCTAACGCCGGCGATCGCATCCCCAGGTGACCGTTTTTCCAGTGTGAACTTCGACACGGTTGTCCAAGGAACCGGAGCGGCGGCCACGAAGGATTTGTGGCGGGATGCTATAGATGGCACACCTTGGAATATCGTCTGCGATGGCCTCCCGAGCACCGAGTGCAGTGGCAACAGGCTCACGAGTATCAATGGAGACCGTGTTCCGGCTCAGGGCGAGTTAGCGTTGACATCGCCTTCCCAAACTAGCATATGGGTAAGGGACACTTTTGACGCTACCCAAGGCAGCGCGACGTACCTGCATGCCGACAATTCGTTCGCCCCCGAACCCGCAACCCTCGCCCTTCTCGGCCTCGGTCTCGCCGGACTCGGACTCAGCAGGCGCAAGCGTTAACTGACCGTCGCCATGCCAACAAAACGCCCGTCCTCGTGACGGGCGTTTGTTCTTCTGTGTGAACGCTGTGAAATGGCCATGCGGCGACGGGGCGCATTATGAACCGAATGATAGCGGTCGCTATGGTCGTGGCTTTTGCTCTGGGCACGACATCGTCGGTACAAGCAACGTTCCTGTTTGAAACCGCCGCGGGAAATCCGCTGGCGAGCGGACTGGTGGTGGACGATTTCTTTTGGCCGGCACACCGGTTTCAAATCGGCACTTACACTAGGCTCGGGTCGGTAGGAGGATTCTTCGAGAACTTCGCCGCCAATGACCAAACCATATTCGCAGCGGTGGTCGCCCTGACTGGGCCGCTCGATTTTCCCGATTCCTTGGACTTATCGACCCCGGACGTTCTTGGCACAACGCTCGTGAACATCGGGGGGCAAACCATACTCGGGAGCGATCGCAGCGGTAGCCTGAATCTCGCACTTGTGCCTGGCTGGTATGCATTGGTTTTTGGCGCTGGTAAGTTCGGTGCGGATACGGGCGTATCGTTCGTCATCCTGCCAAGTCTGACGATTGATCTAGCCCCTTCCCAGCTCCCCTTTACTTCCATACTGCCGGGCAACTCCTTTGGAACGCCACCGCAGTTTCTGTATCAAGCGGCAACTCCGCGGTTCTTTGCGACACCCGAACCCGCGACGCTCGCGCTGCTCGGCATAGGACTCGCGGGACTCGGTTTGTCGGGTCGGCGAAAAGGGTGTAGCAGCCGCTGCGGTGACCTGCCAGACGCGCGCAGTTGGTAGCCATGAAAGACCCGGCCCCCTTGCTGGTGGCGCTTGCAGCCGTATTAGTGCTCGCCGGTAGTAAACTTTTGCCGAACGCTGAAGCGGCAGTCGTCGTGTACAACGACGCATCAGCGCGCGACTACGTCATCGGTATCGATGATCTTTCAGTCGGCAATCGCCCAGTTGACGTGGAATTTACTAACGGGACGTTTCGAAACGTGTTCGGCGATCCTAACGACGCTGCATTCAAGCCGCCGCTCGCTTGGAACAGCGAATCCTCCGCAATAGCCCTCTCTACTGCCATCTCGAACACTTTGAATGCAGAGGTCCCGATCCCATTGCTAACCCCAGGAGTCACCCAGGAAGCTTTTTTCGTTCCGTACGGCTCTACCGAGTTCCTGGGTGTGCCTGCGGTTCTCTTCGTTGACGGGTGTGGAGGTTCGGGCAGCTGGTTTCCTACTTGCGGTATCGGCGTCACTTCGATTTACGCTGTGGCCCCCAACTGGGCAACCACTCCCGAACCCGGGACGCTCGCGCTGCTCGGCATTGGCTTGGCCGGACTCGCGTTCTCGCGTCGCCGCAAGCTTAGCTGATCGCGTCGCCATGCCAACGATACGCCCGTCCTAGCGACGGGCGTTTGTTTTCCGGTGATCGCGGCGAGAGTCGACTTATGGGCGGAAGGAGTGCCACATGAACATTGTCTCTCGCATCGGGATATCGCTGGCCGTGGCCGTTGTTTCTCTCGGCCGCGCGACGCCTCACGCTTCGCCGGTTATCACCACCAGAAGCACGGAGACGATATGATGAGCTGCTGCAGAAATCAGGTGATGTCAACAATCGCCGCGTTTGCCGTTGCCGTGATCGCGATCGGCACCAGCACTTACGCGATCGCTACTGTCATCCTCACCACCGACCGCTCACTCTTTCTCAGTTCAAATTCCATCGTTTCCACTGAGACCTTCGATGAGTTTGCTCATCCGACGCAATTCCCCGTGTCGGATCAGTCCGTCACCATCGATCTGGTCACCTACTTCGATCCCACGCCCGCTCCGGGGTGGAGCCTTGACCAAATATCAATAACTTCGTCACCACCCAATTCGCTATTTACTCGTAATTCCCTCGCAGACAAGACGATAACCTTCGAGAGTGGTTTTGTTCGCGCGTTCGGGTTCCAATTCATAGCCTTCGTTCACGCGCCTGGAGCTGATGCGCGGTTTCATTTCCTGGTTAGCGAAATCGACGGTTCGATCACGGATTTTCTGCAATCTCCTCCGAATGAATTCCTTGGATTCAGCAGCTCCGTGGGCATCCGGTCTATGAGCGTCATCCAGGAACGCGTTCAAGGGGTCTTAACCAACTTTGCCTTTGATGACGTATCGCGCTCGCCGGAGCCAGGAACGCTCATTCTGATGAGTGTCGGTTTAGTTGCCGCAGTTTTAGCTAAGCGACGCTCATTCAAGAAACCAGACCCTCACGAGCGAACTGGCATCGCGGAAGGTTAGCGCCGGATTCCGCGGCCGGCGCAACGCGACAAATGAAAACGCCGCTACGGGGGCGGCGTTTCTATTTCTAAAGCGCGTTCCGCGCCGCCGACTACGAGTTAGGCCCGGTATAGTAAACGTCATGCTGTTCGAGCCGCCCCGCGCAATACGCCCGATGCCGCCGCAGTTCCGACAGGTGGTCGATCATCCTGGCGGGTGCTATTCGTGCCGCTATTTCGGCGAGCGCCGCGATCCGGCAGGCGCTGAGCACGTCCGGTCGCAGGCAGATCGCGGATGCGCGTTCTGGGAGCGCGAGCCGGGCGCCGATGACTAGCGCCGGCGTCCAAAAGCCGACGAGCGCGACGAGGACCCTGAACCGATTACGAGGGAACCAAGCCATGGGGGACGTCAAACTGAATTGGCAGCATAGCGCCGACCGGAAATCGGTACGGATCACGTTTCCAGACCAGGACTATTCGGCCGAGGACCTGAGCGCCCTCGTCGCGGGCATCGCGACGATTCGCGAGCAAACCGAACCGCCAATTCCGAACGATCCCGACCTGTTACATGCCGTGCAGGCAATCCTCGATCCGCGATGGTACCTCGCGCGTGACGCGATGAACGAGGTTATTGCATTGGGAATCCGAGTGCCCGGTATCGGATGGATTCCGTTTGCGATTCCAGTCGCAGAGGCCACCCATTTACGCGACCTGCTAACCGAGCAATTGGAACATCCGAACGCCGCCCCCGGCGCCGCGCATTAGGCGCCGCATCGCTGCAGCGACTAACGCTCCCATCCCGACCAGCGCCAGGCTCGTCGGCTCGGGCGCGCCGCTGATGGTCGCTGGAACAAACGATGTGTTCTGGAAGACGTTGTCGATGAAGACGTAGCCAAGACCCTCGGCTCCGTCGACGTCAAACGGTCCTTGGTCCGCGACGAGCTTAGCGGAGAAGACGCCATCCTCAGTACCCACCCCGCTGAAACCAATGCCTATAGAGGTCACGGGGCCATCGAGGGTAAAGCTGTTTGCGAGCGGACCGAGTGCGTCCAGGTCCCCAAATATTTCCGCGGTCACGTGCTCTCCGGCGTCGAAGCCTGAAAAATAGAAATTGGTTTGGACGTCAATATAGGGCGGCGGCGGCGGCGCTCCCGCAGTCAGATCGAAGTTGAAGACGACGCTGTCGCCGGTGTTCAGCAGAATCGCTTGCGCAGGACTCACGATCACCAGCGACAAGGCGACCATCGCAGCGCCATACAGCTTGCTGTAGTACTTCATGTCTCCCCCGATTAGGCAATACGGGTACAGACAGTGGCAGCAACGTTCGTTGTGGGAGACAGCCAGCTGATTCAACTACGCTTGCGACGGCGCGAGAAACCAAGTCCGGCGAGACCGATGCCGAGCAATGCGAGCGTCGCGGGTTCGGGCACTGTCGGTTCAATGTCGGATTGGACTCTGATCGTGAGGATATCGAGTATCTCGTCCTCATTGGTGCCAAACAATATTGTTGCTACCGTCTGCAATGTGCCATCTTCAGCTACGCAGTCGGTGTTGCACAGACCCAATCCACCACCCGGAACATCCGTGTCGGACTCGAAACTGAAGCGCAGGGTCGGGGGCGCACCGCTCATGCTCAGAAGCAAGAGTTGGTCAGAGATCTGATTTGTTCCGGGTTCGGTCAGCGCAACAATACTAATTTCGTCAAAAAAGTCGGATGTTTGTAAAAACGGTGGCGTGAGATCGAACGTGCAGGTTTCCAAATCTGCGGAAGCGGGGCAATCAATAAATACTAGTCCGGGCGCCTGTAGTCCGCCCCCCACAGTGCTTGGGGTGAAAACAAGTGAGAAAGATGGGCCGCCAACAGTTTCTGACTCCATGATATCTATGGTGCTGGCGCTCGCGGCGCCAGCGAGCCATAGGCCCACCAAGGCGACCCAAGGCGGTATCTTTTTCATCGCCGCGCCTCCGAAAATCCAATCCATGTCCCCAAGCGCCTCGCAAGCATACGTCGCGCCACTGGCACGAACTGGCATCAAAACAGGGTGTTGCCTACAACTTCATGTCCAGCGAATATCCTCTGTGTAAACCAGGCCGACAGGTGAAGCGCCCCGACCGTTTCCAGCCGGGGCGCGGTGCAGAACTACATCGGCCGGTGAGCCGCTTTTCACACCGCGGCGACGACGATCGCCCGCAGACTGCAGACCGTCGTTTCGAGTTCCTCGTTTATCTTGATCGGTGTGCGCGCGTGTCACGTATCGATGACTGATCGCATCGGGAGCGCGCACCCCCAGCTTCGAGGGAGGCGCGGCCTCCGGCCCGCTGGGGCCGGTATCGGCCCATCTGTGGAACACTCCCGGGGTCTGTTTGCCCAGGAGCCCCGAGCTGCTTGCGGCTATGGGCCGACGCTCTCGCCGCGAACACGGATCCATCATCGCCATCGCCGATGACCGATATGGTGACGCCTGGGACGCGGCTATGGAGCCTAGTCGGGCGGTACGTTAGCGCGTGCTGTTCCGGCGCTCTTTGCTGCTACTTCGCTTGTCCTTCGGGTGCGGTTTCTGTGGCTTTGGGCGAAAGTTCGTGGGGTATGCAGTGCGCGATACTGAAAGACCTTCTAAGTGCCCGGGGCCGGACTCGAACCGGCACGACGGAGTTACCCGACGAGGGATTTTAAGTCCCTTGTGTCTACCAGTTTCACCACCCGGGCTGCGTGCATTCTAGCAACCGCACCGCTGCAGCGACGTCCGAATCGGCGCTCCCCGCGAAACTCCGCGTCGCGCCCGCGGACCAAACACTACCGCATGGAGTATGCGGCTTCTCTAGGTCTGGACGCGGAGGGCGCCATGAACGAGGCGCGACGCGGTCGACATGCGTGGGACGAGCGGCCATGAGCAAGGCGACCTTCTATCGGATCCCGGTCAAGCAGAAGACGCAATACGCCCCGCTCCGGCGAAAACGATCGCCGGCGCAGGGGGGAGGCGATGCACGCCATTCGACGCTGCACGCGCCCGGACGGCCTCCCTCCTATCACGCGGCGCCGCAGTTCCGTCGAAATCGACGATTCTGGCTGCGGCGGCTAGGCCTTGGGAAGGAGTCTCGGTGAAGCCGGTCTCCACATCGGGATGGAGGCCGACGCAGATTCTCAGCGCGCGATGGTCTGGGTGCGCCAGATCTTGTTCTGCAACTGAATGATTCCGTAGACAAGCTGCTCCGCCGTCGGGGGACAGCCCGGGACGTACACGTCGACCGGCACGATGCGATCACAGCCGCGGACGACCGAGTACGAGTAGTGGTAATAGCCGCCCCCGTTCGCGCAGGAGCCCATGGAAATCACCCATTTGGGATCCGCCATCTGGTCGTAGACCTTGCGCAACGCGGGCGCCATCTTGTTGCAGAGCGTCCCCGAAACGATCATCAGGTCGGCCTGTCGGGGGCTCGCTCGAAATACGACACCGAAGCGGTCGAGGTCGTAGCGCGATGCCGCCGCGTGCATCATCTCCACCGCGCAGCATGCGAGGCCGAAAGCCATCGGCCAAAGCGACCCGGTTCGCGCCCAGTGAACCGCCTGATCGACCGTCGTGAGCGCAAAGCCCTCCTCGAGCAATTCCGCCGTGGGCATGCGCTTCTCCTTGGTGGATGGCGAGCCGGGTCGCGATCAGGCCTTCTTGACCCATGCGAGACAGTAGCCGTTCGGGCTGATCGTCCCTTCGACGACCTTGCAGCTCGACGGGGCGACGAATTGCATGCAGTTGTCGCAGCGCATGTCGCCATTCGGCTTGTCCTGATATTTCATCGCTTCCTTCGAGACCTTCTGCTGCGCCGAAGCGAGCTTGATCGGTACGATCGCTCCGGCGAGCGTGGCGCCGGCCAGCCAGCCGGCGCGTCCGAGCAGGGAACGGCGCGTCAGCTTGTGTTGATGATCCATGGGAGCTCCTGAGAAAGTGGGTCGAAGGTGCGAGATAAGCGGCTGCTGCCGTGGCGTCGGGACCATGGAGGGTTAGAGGCTGACCATGGGAGCGAGTTTCGTCGCGGCCTTTCCTAGTCGACCGGGTCCACCAGCGAGCGTCGCGGCAGGGGAGATGACGCAGATCAAATCGCCCTGAGCCGGGACAGGCGACGATGAAGCCTCGGCGGACAGCGATCCGGGGGCCTTGTCTCGTGGTGCGCGTTGCTCGAGCGTGAGCGGACCCGGTCGAGACTGCCCGATCTCGCTTCTACGGAGCTCTCGTGACGTCGATCGTCGAGCCCATGCCGGCGGTAACCGCCGTCGAAGCGGCGATCGCGTGCGTGCTCGCGGCGGAGCGCGATGCACGCGAGGCGCTGGCAAAGGCGGCCCGTGACGCGGACGCGCTCGAGGAACGGGCGCGGGGTGAGGCGCGTGCGCTCGCCGAACATACCGAACGCCGCATTCGCGCGGTCCGCGCCGCGTATGAAACTCGGGTGACGTCCGAGGTCGCTGCGATCGACGCTCAGGCGGCGGCGCAGGATGCCAGCCTGCCATTGTCGCCCGAGGACATGAACCGCCTCGAGCGCGCGCTGGTAACGCTTGCCGCCGAACTGACGGGTGGAACCTCATGACCATCGGCGGCGATCTCGACTACGCGCATGCGCGACTCTGCGCGCGCTTCGGTGAGCGTCCTGACGAAATCGCGTGGCGCTCGATCGAGGCGATCCGCGGGCTGCCTGCGCTCCTCGGCGCCGCACGCAACCTGCCCTTCAGGCGCTGGCTCGTAGGCATTACCGCCGATGCCGATCCGCACACGATCGAAGCGGCGCTTGTCGAAAAACGCCGAACCCTGGTGAATGAGGTCGCCCAGTGGATGCCTGCGCGCTGGCAGCCCGCCGTCGCTTGGGCCGGTGTGCTCGCCGAGCTGCCGGTCGTCGAGCATCTGGCACGCGGTGGCGAAGCGTTGCCCTGGATGCGCAAGGACGCGGTCTACGGGTCCCTTTGCAACAGCCCCGGACCGCCTGTCGCCGGTCCGCTCGCGCCGCTCGCCGCGGGCTGGCAGCGTCCCGATGGCCTATTTCCCGTCTGGCACAAGGAATGGACGCGACGCGTGCCGGAAGCCTCGCTCGCCGCGGGCGAAATCTTCAACGAATTGTCCCGGGCGCTGACCACGCATCGTCCTGTGGCCGGCGCTTCGCTCGCGGGCGCCTCCCTCGGTGCCACGGCCATGCGCGGTGCGCTCGCGGCGCGACTCGCTCTGCTCTTTCGGCGCGCGACGCTCGATCCGGCCGCCGCGTTCATCTTCCTTGCGCTCTCCGCGCTCGATCTGGAGCGGCTGCGCGGCGAGCTGCTTCGTCGCGCGATCTTTCCGACGGCGAGGCTCGCCGCATGATTCGCCCCGAGCCTGCGCGCTGGTTCGAAATCCTGGCGGCGCGCGACGACACGGCGCGGGCCCTCGAGTCGCTCGCCGCGACCGGCGCCGTCGAACTCGAGGCCAAACCGACGGCGGTGCTTCCAGCCACGCTTGCCGACTTGCGGCCGATGCTGCAACGGTACGCCGAGTTTGCACAGCGTTATCGCGCTTACTGGCCGCAAGCGGCCCCGACGCCCTGGACCGTTCCGGAGCCTCCGGCCGATACGCTGACCCGCTGCCTGTCGCGGATCGCCGCCTGGGCCGCCGCCGCGGAACCTGCCATACGCCGCCTTCAGGCCGACGACGCGGAGCGTGCCGAGCTCCTGCTCTGGCAACGCGTGCTCGGCACGCTGGCATCGTCCAACATGGATCTGCGAGATCTGGCGCGAGCCGGTCCGCTGATCGACGCTCGCCTGTTCGTGTTCCCGCCTGATGTCCAACCGGTGTTGCCGAAGGCTTTGCCCGTGCGGCGATTCACCATCGACGACGCCGTGCACGCCCTCGCCGTGGGAACGCAAGACGACCTGCAGCCGCTCGCTCTACAAGCGGCCGCCTTGAAGGGACGGACGTATGCGATCCCGCCATGGCTGCGGACCGAACCGGGTGGGCACGCTGCCTACGTCGCTACGCGCCTCGCCGCGCTCGACCGCGAACAAGCCGAGCTCGCGGCTTCTCTCGACGCGCTTAACGCGCGCCATGATCTGCCGGCGGCGCTGGGCGAAGCGAGTCGCCTGCAGTGGGTCATCGATAACGTGCATGCGCTCGACTCGGGTGAGCTTTTTTGCTGGATCACCGGGTGGACGAGCGAGCTCTCCGGCGAAAGGCTGAGAGACGCGCTCGATCGCTCCGGGGCGCGCGCCATCCTGCACTTTCCGCCTCCGCCGTCGGGGATGAAGCCTCCGCTGGTCCTCGCCAATCCGTGGTGGGCGCGCCCGTTCGAGATCTTCAGCCGCGCGCTCGGCATGCCTGCGCGCACCGAGGCCGATCCGACGACGCTTCTCGCGCTCGTCGTCCCGATCATGTTCGGCTACATGTTCGGCGACTTCGGCCAAGGTCTCGTCATAACGGCTCTCGGCTTCGCGCTGCGCAAGCGCTGGCCTCTGGCACGCCTCTTTGTGACGGGAGGGATCGCCGCTGCGTTTTTCGGTCTCTTGTTCGGCAGCGTGTTCAGCCTGGGCGACGTGCTTCATCCCTTGTGGCTCGAGCCTTTGGCCGATCCACTCGCCGTGCTGCTCGTTCCGCTGTACGGCGGTGCGGTGCTCCTGACGATCGGGCTGCTGCTCACGGCCCTCGAGGCGTATTGGCGGCGTGAGCTCACCGGATGGTTCTGCAGCGAGATATGGCTCATGGTCGTCTACGTCGCAATCCTGGCCGGCGTCGTCCGGGCGGACGCATTCTGGATCGCTGCGGCGGCGGCAGTGCTCTTCTGCGCAGGCCGCGCGTTCTCGGCGCGCCGTATCCCGGCAGCTTTCGGCGCCATCGCCGAGCTCATCGAGCGAACGCTGCAGATTGTCATCAACACCCTGTCGTTCGCCCGCGTCGGCGCGTTCGCGCTGGCGCACGCGGGGCTGTCGTCGGCAATCGTCGCGCTGATGAACGCCTCCGAAGGAGCCGTCGCGAAGGTGCTGGTGCTCGTCCTGGGCAACGTCATCGTGCTGGTGCTCGAAGGATTGGTCGTATCGATCCAGACGACGCGTCTGGTGCTGTTCGAGTTCTTCGCCCGCTTTCTGGTCGCGCAGGGGCGCATTTTCCGCCCGCTGCCGGCTCCTCCTTCCGTCGTACAGGAGCATTGAATGAAAAACCAATCTCGGTTCGTCATTGCGCTCGTCGCCGTGTCGGCGCTGCTCGCCGTCGTGGCTACGGCGCTGATCGGCGGTTCGCCGTCGGCTCTCGGCGCGACATCCGCCGCCGCTGCGCCGGCGAGCGACATCGCGGGCCTTGCATTCACCGCCGCAGCCATCTCGACCGCGCTGGCAACGCTCGGTGCCGGATTCGCGGTGGCCAAGGTCGGCGCGGCGGCTATCGGCGCGCTCGCGGAAAAGCCGGAGCTCTTCGGCCGGCTCCTCATCTTCGTCGGGCTCGCCGAGGGCATCGCGATCTACGGCCTGATCGTGTCGATCCTCATCCTGAACCGAATCGCATGAGCGCACCGTGCTATATCGGCGACGAGGCCGGTGCGGCCGGCTTCCGGCTCGCCGGTGCACGGGTCTTGGTTCCGCGCGAGGGCGAGGAGTCCGAAGCGCTCGCAACGGCGCGTAGCGATGCGGCGCTCGTTCTGGTCTCGGCGGCGGTCGCGGCCCGGATCCCCGCTGAGATTCTCGGCGCGGCGCAAGCAGCGCTGACGCCGCTTACGCTGATCGTGCCCGATCTGCGAGGGGACGCCCCGCTGCCTGACCTCGCCGCGCGGCTTCGCCGCGAGCTCGGCCTGGAAGGGAAGCGATGACCCTCGACGCACGCGTCCAGGCGTTGCTCGCCCTGGTCGAAGCCGATCGGGCTCGGCGCGCCGATGTGATCATCCGCGGTGCGCAGGCGCGGATGAGCGCGACACGCTCGGCTGCGCGCACCGAGGCGCTCGAACGACTGCGTGCGGCTTTCAGGGAAGAACGCGAGCGTCGCGAAGCGAGAGTCGCGGCGGCAAAGGCGAGGCTGCAGACGCATCGTCGGCTGCACGACCAGCGGCGCGCCGCAGCGCTGCTTGCATTGGGCTGGCAAAGGCTTCCCGACGTGCTCTGTGAGCGCTGGCTCGATCCGCGTTCGCGGCAGGCCTGGATCGAACGCGTCGTTGCCGCGTCGCGCGCCGCGCTCTCCGGCAGGCCCTGGCGCATCGTGCACGCCCCCGCCTGGCCCCGGGACGAATGGAAAAAGCTCGGGGTGGCGCTGACGCAGGAGCTGGGTGCTGCGCCTCAATTCGAGGCTGACGACGCGATTCGCGCCGGATTGAGGATCTCCGCCGGTGGCAATGTGATCGACGGCACGCTCTCGGGCCTGCTCGCCGATCGGGCCGAGATCGGCGCGCGGCTGCTGCTTCATATGGAGGACCCGTGAGCCGGGCGACGATCCACTGGATCGCCGGACCCGTTCTGCATGCGACGGCGACCTCTCCCTTCGCGCTCCGGGAAGCCGTTCGGGTCGGACCGGAATCGCTGCTCGGCGAAGTCGTGCGTCTCGACGGCAACGACATCGTGGTCCAGGTGTACGAGGACACGACGGGGCTCAAGCCCGGCGGTGTCGTGGAAGGCGATGGCCTCCCGTTGGCGATCGATCTGGGGCCGGGCTTGCTGGGCCGGATCTTCGACGGCCTGCTGCGTCCGCTCGCCGGTGCCGATTCCGCATTCGTGCGTCCCGGCATGCGTCGTCCGCCCGGACGCACGTTTGCATTCGTTCCGCGTGTCGCGCGCGGAGAGACGCTGCGCGGTGGGGCCATCATCGGTGAGGCGACCGACGACAATGGTCGGGTGCAGGCGTGTCTCGCGGCGCCGGGAATCGCGGGCGAGATCGTCGCCATGGTCGGCGCCGGCAAGTACGCCGATGATCATGCGCTCGGCACGGTGCGCGATGCCGAAGGGCGCGAGCATACGCTTGCCATGGCGCACGCCTGGCCGGTGAGGGTGCCGCGGCCGGTGGCGGCGCGCCTTCCGACCGACGCTCCGCTGGTCACGGGACAGCGCATCCTCGACAGCCTGTTTCCGGTGGCGCAGGGCGGCAAGGCGGCGATTCCCGGAGGGTTCGGCACCGGCAAGACCGTGCTGCTCGAGGCGCTCGCCAAAGGCTGCAACGCCGACGTCATCGTCTATCTCGGCTGTGGCGAGCGCGGCAACGAAATGGCGGGCGTGCTCGACGAATTCCCGCGGCTCGTCGATCCCCGCACCGGCCGGCCGCTGATGGAGCGCACGGTCGTCATCGCCAACACGTCGAACATGCCGGTGGCGGCGCGCGAAGCTTCGATCTATTCCGCCGCCACCGTCGCCGAATATTTCCGCGACCAGGGGCTGCACGTGGCACTGATGGCGGATTCGACCTCGCGCTGGGCGGAGGCGTTGCGCGAAGTGTCGGGGCGCTTCGGAGAGCTTCCGGGAGAAGGCGGCTACCCCGCGTACCTGTCGTCGCGGATCGCGGACTTCTACGAGCGCGCGGCGCGCGTCCAGCCGCTGTGCGGCGGTACGGGATCGGTCACGCTGATCGGCGCCATCAGCCCGCCGTCGGGCGATTTCTCCGAGCCGGTCACTTCGCACACCAAGCGTTACGTCAAGGCGTTCTGGGCGCTCGACGTCAAGCGCGCGCAGGCGCGATTCTATCCGGCGATCCATCCGCTGCAGTCCTACGCGGAGGACGCCCGCGACTTCGCTCCGTGGTGGACGGCGGCCGGGAACCCGCGATGGATTGCGCTGCGGCGGCGGTTCCTGAGTCTCCTCGACGAAGAGGCTCGCCTCGAGCGCATGGCGCGCATCATCGGCAAGGACGCGCTGCCCGATCGCCAGCAGCTCACGCTCCTCTGCGCAAGCCTGGTCAACGATGCATTCCTGCGCCAATCGGCGTTCTCGGACAACGACCGTGTCTGCGCGCCTGCGCGGCAGGCGGCGACGATGCGGATCCTCGACCGCTTCTTCGACCTGGCCGAAGGCGCGCTGTCGGCCGGGGTCTCCACAAGCGCGATGGCGCAGATGCAATGCATCCGTCCGTTGCAGCGCATGGGCGAGGACATCGCCGATGGCGAGCTCGCGCACTTCGACGCCCTGCAGGCGGCGATCGAGCGCGAGTTCGCAGCCCTCGTCCCCGCCGAGAAAGTGGCCGATGCGGCTCACGGTTGAAGGCGCGGCCACGCGGCTCGACGGGCCGCTGCTCTTCCTGAAGCGCACGCTCGATGTCGGGTTGAACGACGCGGTGGAAGTGCACGGCCGCGACGGTCGGGCTCGGCTGGGGCGCATCGCCGCGATCGACGACGAGCTGATCACCATCGAGGTCCTGGAATCGACCTCGGGTCTCGCGCTCGACGGAACCGTCGTGCGCTTCTTCGCCGAGCCCCTGTCCTTCGGCGTGTCGCCCTCGATGCTGGGGCGCGTGTTCAACGGCGTCGGGCAGGTGATCGACGGCGGCCCGCCGCTCGCTGCGCGGGAGCGGCTGCGCATCGAGGGCTTGCCGATCAATCCCGTCGCCCGGGCGATGCCCCGCGACTTCATCGAGACCGGCATCACCACGCTCGACCTGATGAACAGCCTGGTGCGCGGCCAGAAGCTGCCGCTGTTTTCGGGCGGCGGTCTGCCGCACGACAGACTCGCGGTCGACATCGCCACGCATGCGCGCCTCAACGACGCGAAGACCGGCGACTTCGCGATCGTCTTCGCCGGCATCGGCGTGCCGTACGACAGCGCCGAGTATTTTCGGCGCGGGCTGGAGCAGGGAGGCGCGCTCGAGCGCACGGCGCTGTTCCTCAATCTCGCAAGCGATTCGTCGACGCAGCGCCTGCTCACGCCGCGCTTCGCGCTTACGGCGGCGGAGTACCTGGCCTTCACCTGCGGCAAGCATGTGCTCGTGATCCTCACCGACATGACCAACTACGCCGAGGCGCTGCGTGAAGTCTCGTCATCCAAGGGCGAGGTTCCGAGCCGGAAGGGATTTCCCGGCTACATGTACTCGGATCTCGCCACGCTCTTCGAACGCGCGGGCTGCATCCGCGGCTCTTCGGGGACGTTGACGCAGTTGTCGATCCTGACGATGCCGGCCGACGACATCGGTCATCCGATCCCGGACCTGACCGGCTACATCACCGAAGGCCAGATCGTGCTTTCGCGCGATCTCGACCGGCGCGGGTTGTATCCGCCCGTCAATGTGCTGCCGTCGCTCTCCAGGCTGATGAAGGATGGCACGGGCGGGCAGTACACCCATCCCGATCACCCGGCGCTGGCGAGCCAGCTGTACGCCGCGTACGCACGCGCGACGCAGGCCCGCGTACTGGCCAGCGTAGTCGGCGAAGAGGGTCTCGCCGAGGTCGATCGCCGCTATCTCGCCTTCGGCACCGCGTTCGAGGACCGCATCGTCGCTCAGGAAGGCTCGCGCACGCTCGAGCAGAGCATGGAAGCAGGCTGGAAGATCCTGGCGGCGCTCCCGCGGAGCGAGCTATCGCGACTTTCCGACGCGCAGATTGCCTCGCATCTCGATGGCCGCAGGGGCGACGCTCGATGACCGATCTCACGCCCACGCGCAGCGTCGCGCTCGAGCTCAAGGACGAGCGCCGCGCGATGCGCGACGGCTACGGATTTCTCGACGAGAAGTGCCTGCTGCTCGCCGGCGAAATCCTGCGCGAGCTGGCAAACCACGAGCGCCTGCTGGGACATTTGCTTGCCGCCCATGAGGCAGCCGCCACTGCGTTGCAGGCGGCGGTCGCGCGGCACGGGCTGCATGGCCTGCAGGTTTATCCGCGGGAGGATCTCGGCCCATCGGCAGTCCGGCGCGTCCAGCGCTCGCTGATGGGCGTACGGCTGCAGGAAGCGACGTGGTCGGGGCAATCGCTTCCCGCGGCACCGGCTTTCGACGCTTCGCCGGAAGCCGAAGCGTGCCGGAGCGCTTTCTGCCGAGTGTTCGAAGCGGCGGCGCCGCTCGCCGCCGCCGCGGGCAATCTCGAACGACTTTCGATCGAGTACCGGCGCTCGGTGCGCCGCGCACGGGCGCTTCAGGACGTGCTGCTTCCCGAGCTCGATCGGGACGTCGCCGACATCGAGGGCCGTCTCGAGGAGCTCGAACAGGAAGACGCGATCTGGATGCGCCGTGGCGCCTGACGCCGACGTAGCGCCTATCGCGAGAGCGGATCGACGCGCCCGGCTTACTCGAACCCCAGACCTCGCACCAGGAACGCCGTGATCTCCTCGACGACGACTTCGGGTGGCAGCTCGTCCCGCAGCGACCACCCGCGGAGCGCGATCATGACCGGCAGGAACGTGAGGATGTTCGCCGCGACATGCGGATGAGGCAGCGGCTTGTTCAATTCGCACGCCGCATCGGTGATGATCCGTTCGAACATGCCGATGAACTCCTCGACGCGGGCGAGTATCACCCTCAGCGACCGCTTGTCGAGAAGGTGGCTGTCCTGATAGATGAGCAGAATCTCGCGCCGGTGGCGATACATGACCTCGGAAACCGCCCGGATGGCCGAGCGCACGCGCTCGCGGGGGTCGCGGGCCAGCTCGAGGGCCCTGCGCGTCTGGTCGTTGTATTCGGCGACGATGCGGTCGCACACGAGGTAGAGGATGTCGTCCTTCGAGCTGACGTAGTTGTAGATCGTGCCCTGCGTCATCCCGGCAACGCGGCCGATGTCGCGCACGGTGGCGTTGTGGAATCCCTTCTCCATCAGCACGCGGATCGCGGCGTTGACCAGGACCTCGCGCCGCTCGCGGATGCGGTCCGGATTCTTGGTCGCCGTCTTGATCCGCCGTTCCTGGCGACGGCGCTCGTCCGGCTTGCTTTGCGGCTGCATCGGCGTATCGTTTCTGAGCATCGAGTCAGCTCAAGGGTAACCTCCCGACGGCGGGCGAGGCAAGCCCGCCGGGCGCATCCATCGGGGCGACCTGCCGGTTCCTCAGCCTTGACATGCGCATGCGAAGGACTACCATTCTGAGCGCCGAGTCAGTTTTCAAAGAGCCGTCATCGGCCCACAGGAGGAGATCCATGAAGAAGCTTCTGCTCGTCGCGTGCGCGACCCTGCTCGCCTTCGCGCTGCCGGTCGCAGGCCAGCAGCAGGGGGTCACGGCCGACACCATAACGATCGGCGCGCACGGCCCCATCACGGGCCCTGCGGCCTACATCGGTCTCGCAGGCCGCGACGGGATGCTGCTCGCGGTGAAGGAGATCAATGCCGCCGGCGGCATCAACGGCCGCAAGCTCGCCGTGGTATTCGAGGATGACGGCCACTCGCCAACGAAGGCCGTCGCTGCGGTGAAGAAGCTCGTCGAGCAGGACAAGGTTTTCGCGGTCATGTCGGTCGGTGGCAGCAACGCTACGGTCGGAGCGGTCGACTACATGCGCGAGAAGGGCGTCCCTTATTACGTATCGATCGCATCGGCGCCGCAGGTGACCTGGCCTTTCGCGCGCAACCTCTTCCGCGGCGGCACGACCGAAACCGCGCGCTACGGCGAGCTTTACGCGGAATTCCTCGTCACCTACTACAAGGCGAAGCGCATCGCGATCATCAGCGGCCGCGAGGAGTACCCGCGCAACGAGGGCGACGCGACCACCGACAAGCTCAAGAACTGGTTTCAGATGGCCCCGGTGACGCGGGTGGAGTTCAACATCGGCGACAAGGACTTCACCCCGCAGCTCGTGGAAGTCCAGAAGGCGAATCCCGATGTGATCGCCTTCTTCGGCAATCCCGCCGAGGCGGCCATCGCGATGCGCCAGGCGAAGGAGCTCGGTTTGAAGCAGCCGTTCTTCGTCGGCAGCAACATGGTCGATCCCGCGCTGGTGACCGCCGCCAAGAGCGCCGCCGAAGGCGTCGGCGGTTTTTCGCTGATTCCCTACCTGCCGGGATCGAAGGCGCCCGAGATGGTGAAATGGGAAGCGGCATGGAAGAAGGAATACCCGAACGCTCCCGCCGGACGCCCGAACAACTTCGATCTTCTCGCCTATGGCGACACCTATGTGCTGGCCGAGGCGATGAAGCGGGCCGGACCCAACCTTACGACGGACGGCCTCATCAAGGCGCTCGAATCGATCCAGAACTACCGCGTTGGCCCGGTCGCGACGCCGCGCACGTTCTCGACCAAGCACCACATCGGCAATCTCACGCTGGTGCCGATGGTCGTGACCAACGGCCAGTGGGAGCCCGTGCAATGGTCGAGCAGCCGGGAGAGCGACATCCTGAAGCGGTACCAGTAGCGGCTTGCCGGCCGGAGCTCGCCCGCGCGCCTCGGCGCGGGCGAGGCAGCCATGACGTTATCTCTCGTCCTGCAGCTAGCGATCGCCGGCGTGAGCGTCGGCAGCATCTACGCGCTGGTGGCGCTCGCGATCGTCCTGCCGTTCAAGGCCTCGGGGGTGCTCAACTTCGGGCAGGGTGAGATCGTGACGCTCGGGGCCTACGCGGCGCTGGTGCTAACCCAGCTCGGCCTTCCGTATCCGCTCCTCGTCGCCGGTGTGGTGGTCCTTGGCGGCGTGGGCGGCATCGCGATCGAGCGGCTCCTCATCCGGCCGATCGTGAAGGCGCCGGAGTTCACGCTCGTTATCGCGACCTTCGCGATCGGACTGCTCATCAAGGGAATCATTTCGCTTCGCTTCGGCGACAGTCCCAACACGATCGACGGTCCATTCGGCAGCGATCCGCTCGTCGCCTGGGGCCTGCGCTTCAATCCCACCGCGCTGTGGATCTTCGCCTGCACCGTGCTGGTGACCGTGCTGGTGATCGCGTTCTTCCGCTACACGCGGCTAGGCAAGGCGATGCGAGCGGTATCGATCGACGCCGACGCGGCACGCCTGATGGGCATTCGCGTCGAAACGGTGTACCGCTGGTCGTGGGCGATGAGCACCGCGATCGGCGCGCTGGCGGGGTTGCTGGTCGCCCCGCTCATCGGCATCAATCCGGAGATCGGCCAGCTCATCCTGCGAGGATTGCTCGGAGCCGTGATTGGCGGCTTCACGAGCATCCCGGGCGCCATCGTCGGCGGTTTGGCGGTGGGGCTGATCGAAACCTATTCCGGTGTTCTCATTGGCAGCACATTCAAGAACCTCGTCCCGTTCCTGCTGCTGATGACGCTTCTGGTCTTCCGTCCGCAGGGCCTGTTCGGCCTGGCCGAGATCAAGCGGGTGTGACGATGCGCCCCGACGCCTCCCGCGCGACGCTCCTGTCGGTGATCGGCGTCGCGATGCTGGCGGCGGGGGGCGCGTTTCTCGGGAGCTACGCGGTCTATCTCGCGAGCCTCGCGATGATCAACGTCATCTCCGCCGTCGGATTGAACCTGCTCACCGGCAACTCGGGCCAGATCTCGCTGTGCCATTCGTCGTTCATGGCGATCGGCGCGTACGGGTCGACGCTGCTGACCGTGAACTTCGGCGTGCCGTTCTGGCTCGCGATCCCACTGGGCGCGGCCCTCGCGGTCGTCATCGGCGCACTCCTCGGCGCCCCGGCGAGCCGCCTGCAGGGCATCTATCTCGCGCTGGCGACGCTCGGCTTCCTGCAGATCGTGCAGATCGTCATCGAAGAGCTCGCCTCCATCACGGGCGGCGTGCGCGGGCTGATCGTTCCCAAGCCGACCTTCGCCGGCGGGAGGGTGTCGGAATACGGCGGGTTCCTGATCGTGCTCGGCACCTGCGCACTGGCGGTGTGGACCGCGCGCAATCTGATGCAATCGCGCGTCGGTCGTGAGCTGGACGCCGTTCGTTTGAGCAGGCCCGCGGCGCAGGCGCTGGGCATATCGGTCGGACGGGTGAAGCTGACCGCCTTCGCGCTCTCCGCCGTCTACGCCGGCGTGGCCGGGGGGCTGCTCGCGATCGTCGTGGGTTTCATCGATCCGGTGGAGTTCGGCGTTTCGGAGGCATTGCGTCAGATCACCTTCATCGTCGTCGGCGGCATGGGCTCGGTCGCGGGTTCGGTCATCGGCGCCGCGGTGTTGAGCGCGCTGCCCGAGGCGCTCCGGCCGGTCAAGGAATACAGCGATCTCATCTACACGCTCATTCTCCTCGGCTTCCTGATCTTCATGCCGCGCGGCCTGGTGACGCTCTGGCAGGCGGGCGCACGCCGCTCGCGCGCCCGCACTTACGCGGCGGCAGGGAAAGGCACGCCATGACGGCCGCGAGGTTGCGCATCGAGCGCATGTCGGTGCGCTTCGGCGGGGTCGCCGCGGTGCGCGAGGTGTCGCTCTCGGTCGCGCCGGGCGAGATCCGCGGCCTGATCGGCCCCAACGGCGCCGGCAAGACGACCGTCATCAATGCGATCACGGGCGAGGTGCCGATGACGCAGGGCAGGGTGCTCCTCGACGGGGACGTCGTGTCCGGACTACCCGGGCATCTGATCAGCCGGCGCGGCATCGGCCGCACATTCCAGCACGTCGAGCCCTTCGGCGAGCTCTCCGTGCTGGATAACGTGCTGCTCGGCGTCGGGCGGCAAGCGCCGGTGCCCTTTTTCCATGCCGTGCTCGCGACGTCGGTTGCGCATCGAGGGGAAGCGTCCGCTGTCCGGGAAGCGCTCGACCTGCTCGAGCGCTTCGAGCTCATGCCGTATCGAAACACGCCGGCCGTAGAACTGCCCTTCGGCGTGCTCAAGCGGATGGATCTCGCGCGGGCGCTCGCCGCGCGCCCGACCCTCCTGCTGATGGACGAGCCGACCTCCGGGATGAGCGAATCGGAGGCCGACCGCGCGGTCGCCGCGGCGCGCGCGCTCGCCGAATCGCAGAATGTCACGCTGCTCGTGATCGAGCACAACATGCGCGTCATGATGAGCCTCGCGCATACGGTGACCGTGATGCAGAACGGCGCGGTGATCGCCGAAGGCGTGCCGTCGGTCATCCAGCGCGATCCGGCGGTGATCGAGGCCTACCTGGGCGAGGAAGCGGCCGATGCTGTCCATTGAGTCGCTGCGTTCCGGCTATACCGCGATCGACGTGCTGCGCGGCGTTTCGCTCGAAGTCCCCGAGCGCGCGATCGTCGGCGTGCTGGGGCCCAACGGCGCAGGCAAGACGGCGCTGCTGCGCGCCATCTCGCGGCTGAATCCGGCGCGCGGAGGAAAGATCCGCTTTGACGGCATCGATATCACCGATTCCTCGTCGGACGCGGTGGTGCGGCTCGGGGTCGTCCACGTACCCCAGGGTCGCATGCTGTTCGGACCGATGACCGTGCGCGAGAACCTGGAGCTCGGCGCCTATCTGCAGCGCGATCGCGGGGAGCTGCACCGACGGCTGCGGCACGTCGAGGGGCTTTTTCCGGTCCTTGCGGAGCGTGCAGCGCAGCCCGCCGCGTATCTCTCCGGGGGAGAGCAGCAGATGCTTGCGCTCGGACGCGCGTTGATGGGGAGCCCGCGCCTCCTGCTGCTCGACGAGCCATCGCTCGGGCTTGCGCCCAAGGTCTTCGAAGCGATCCTCGAACGCGTGCGCGCGATCCACGACGCCGGTGCGTCCATCCTCATCGCGGAGCAGAACGCACGCAAGGTGCTGCGCATCGCCGATCACTGTTACGTGCTCGAGAACGGAGCCGTGGCCTTCGGCGGCTCGGCCGCCGAGCTGCTGCGCGATCCGCGCATCGAGCAAACCTATCTGGGAGCTGGACACTAGGCCAATGAAGATCGTCGACATCCATTCGCACTGGGGCACCGAGCGCGGCTATACGCTGCGCACGCCCGAGGAGCTCGCGCAGCAGAAGGCGACCTGGAATTCGGAGCCGAAGTTCGTGACCGAAGGCGAGATGGCGGAGTACTTCCGCGAGAGCGGCGTGCGGGCTGTCCTCGACTTCGGCTACACGAAGTTCATTCCGCTCGCCGAAGCCCGGCCGATCCACGACTATGGATTCGCCACCCAGCGCGCGCATCCCGACGTGATTCTCGGCCACTGGATTCACATCGATCCCCACGCCGGTGCGGAAGGCGTGCGGGAGCTTCGGCGCTGCATCGACCATGCGCCAGGATTCGTCGGCTTCGCCGTGTCCGGCTCCGGCAGCGGGCCGCCGAGCGACCCGGCGTGGCATCCGTTCTACGAGCTGTGCATCGAGGCCGGCGTCCCGGCGCTGATCTTCGTCGGTACCACGGGGCTGGGCGCCGGCCTGCCCGGCGGAGGCGGCGTCCTGCTGGACGATTGCCATCCGCGACATCTCGACGCGGTGGCGGTCAAGTTTCCGAAGCTCAAGATCGTCGCCGCGCGACCCGGCTGGCCGTGGCAGACCGAGACGCTGGCCGTGCTGATGCACAAGCGCAACATCTGGTACGAAGTGCACGGCTGGTCGCCGAAGTATTTCGCGCCCGACTTGAAGCACGAAATCCCGCGGCGGCTGCGCGAGCGCGTGATGTTCGGCGCAGACTATCCCTTGTTCACCTACGAGCGCCTCGTCCGGGACTGGCGCAACGAAGGGTATTCGGACCAGGTGCTGGAAGCGGTATTTTCCGCCAATGCGGAGCGTTTCCTCGCCGAGGTCAAACGGCCATGAATCTCGAGCTTCAAGGCAAGGTCGCCATCGTCGGCGGAGCGAGCCAGGGCATTGGCTACGGGATCGCGCGGATGCTGGCGAGCGAAGGCGCGACCGTGGCGATGACGGCCCGACGCGAAGCGGACCTGCAGGCGGCCGCTGAGCGCGTGCGCTCGGAGACCGGCGCGAAGATACTGCCGATCCAGGCCGACTGCCGGCGTTCGGAAGACTGCGCGCGCGTGGCCCAAACCGCGAAGGCGGAGCTCGGCGGCATCGACATCCTGGTCAACAACGACGGCGCGCCGCCGCTCGGCCCGGCCCTCTCGTTCGACGACGCGGCCTGGCAAAAGGCGGTCGAGCAGAATCTGCTCTACGTGGTCCGCATGGTCCGCGAAGCCGTGCCAGCGATGCAGGAGCGCGGCGGCGGCAGCATTCTCAACATCACCGCCATCTCGGCGATCCAGCCGATCGCCGGCTTCGGATTGTCGGTCGCGACGTGGTCCGGCGTGATCGGCTACGCCAAGACCTTGTCGCTGGAGCTCGCGCCTTTCGGTATCAACGTCAACACCATCTGCCCCGGCTACATCGACACGACGCGGCTGCGCAAGGTGTTCGCCTCGGGCAGCGAGCCGGTAGAGGTCGTCCAGGATCGGCTCAAGCAGGAGATTCCGCTCCGGCGCATCGGCTCGGTGGACGACATCGCCCATCTGGTCGCGCTGCTCGTGTCCCCCAAGGGATCGTATATCACCGGGACAGCGATCCAGGTCGACGGCGGCCTGCTGCGCTCGGTGCGATAGGATCGTAAGCTGCATTACGAATCTGCAGGAGGACGACATGATCGAAGCGCCGCGGCCACCCAGCGCACAGGATATCCAGCGCTACCGCGCGAACGGCTGGTGGAAAGACCAGACGTTCTCCGAAATCCTGGAAGCGCGAGCGCGCGCTACACCCGATCGCGAAGCGATCAGCGACGCCCGCCGGCGCGTCACTTACGCGCAGCTTTGGTCGGAGGTACGCCGCTTCGCGGAATTCCTGCGACGGCAAGGCGTGCAGCGCGGCGACGTCGTGACGCTGCAGCTGCCCAACCGGATCGAGTTTCCCGTCGTCTTTTTCTCCCTGGAGCTGATCGGCGCGGTGGCCAACAAGATCAGTGCCGATTTCCGCGCGGTCGAAGTCGAATACATCCTCAAGTTCTCGAAGTCGCGCGCGTTCGTATGCGCGAGCCAGTTCAAAGGCTTCGATTATCTGGCGATGGTCCGCGAGCTCCGGCCCCGGCTTCCTGACCTGGCACTGGTCATCTGCGTCGACGAGGTCGACGCCGCGGATGTCACGAGCTTCGCCCGCGTGGTGAAGGACACGCCGGCGATCGCCGAAGCGAATCGCGTGCGCATGTCGCCGCTGGACGTGATGCGCATGTGCTTTACCTCCGGCACGACCGGGAATCCCAAGGGCGTGCTGCATTGCTTCAACACGACGCTGTGCACCTGCCAGACGTTCAACGACGGACTCGCGGTCACGGCGAACGAGGTGATGCTCGACTATCTGCCGGTCGGGCTGAACTGGGGCTACATGACGCTCGTGCAGGCGGCGATGGCCGGCGCTCGCGTCGTGCTGATGGAGCGCTTTTCCGCAGACGGAGCGCTGGAGCTGATCGAGCGGGAGCGCGTCACGTACATCCCCACCGCCCCCGCGTCGATCGTGGCCATGCTGAATTCGCCCGAGCTCGCGCAGCGCGATCTCTCGTCGCTGCGGATCGTCATCACCGGCGGCGCTTCCGCCGCGGTCGAGACGATCAAGGCCTTCCAGGCCGCCGTGCCGCACGCCAAGCTGATCGAGCTCTACGGCATGCTCGAAACGGGATTCCACAGCTTCACCCGCCTCACCGACGATCCGCTCAAGGTGAACGGCACCGTCGGTCGCTGCGTCGATTCCATGGGGCTGCGCATCATCGACGACGACGGCAAGGATTTGCCTTACGGCGAAGTAGGCGAGATCGCGGCCGTCGGCCCGTCGGTGCACATGGGCTACCTCGACAATCCGAACGCCAACCGCGACAGCTTCACGGCCGACGGCTGGTTCCGCACCGGGGACCTCGGCCAGTACGCCGACGCGGAAGGCAACGTGCGCATCGCCGGACGCAAGAAGGAGATCATCAATCGCGGCGGCAAGAAGTACTTCCCGCGCGAGATCGAAGAGCTGCTCTACCAGCACCCGAAGATCGTGCAGGCGGCGATCGTCGGCGCGCCGGACCCGCGGCTCGGCGAGAAGAACTGCCTGTGCGCGATCGTGAAGCCCGGCGCGAGCCTCGCGCTGGAGGAGGTCGTGGCCTTCCTCAAGGGCCGCGTCGCGGATTACAAGCTGCCCGAGGCGCTGGTCGTCATGAGCGACTTTCCGATGACGCCGACCGGGAAGATCCGCAGGCCGGAGCTGGTGAAGCGGGTCGCCGGACGCTAGAGCGCGAACCCGTATCGGGTCTCGTGCGCCGGAGAGATGGGAGGCGGGCGAGGGAATGCCGTCGCTAGGCTAACCCGTATAGAGCGCGGTACTTGTCGTTGAGATACGAAACATAGGGTGTGATCGACAGCGGCTCGCCGGTTGCGCGCTGGACGATTTCTTCCGCCGTGAACTTGCGGCCGTGGCGATAGATGCGCTCGGTGAGCCAGGCACGCAACGGTCCGAACTCGCCGGCTGCCATCTGCGCGTCGACGTCGCCCAGGTCGCGCCGCGCCGCGGCGAAGAACTGGGCGCTCATGATGTTGCCGAGCGTGTAGCTCTGGAACTGGCCGCCGACCAGGCCCGAATACCAGTGCATGTCCTGGAGCGCGCCGTCGCGATCGTCGGGAGGCGTGACCCCGAGGTCGCTCCGGATGCGCGCCCGCCACGCCTCGGGAAGGTCGGCGACTTTCAGCGTACCTTCGAGCATCGCAAGCTCGAGGTCGAAGCGCAGCATGACGTGCAGGTTATAAGTGACTTCGTCAGCGTCGGTCCGGATGAGCGAGGGCGCGACCTTGTTGATGGCGCGATGGAAGGCGTCGAGATCGACCTCGTCCAGAACGCCCGGAAATGCGCCCTTCAGCGGCGCATACCAGTGGCGCCAAAACGGCAGGCTGCGCCCGACGATATTTTCCCAGAGCCGCGACTGGCTTTCGTGTACGCCCCAAGTCGTCCCATGATAAAGCGGCGTTCCGTCGAGCCGCTCGTCGATGCCCTGCTCGTACATGGCATGTCCGGCCTCGTGCAGCGTCGAGAACAGGCCATCGGCCAACCAATCGGATCGGTAGCGGGTCGTGATGCGAACGTCGCCCCGGCCGAGCTTGATCATGAACGGGTGCGCCGTCTTGTCGCTCCGGCCGCGCGCGAAGTCGTAGCCGAAAGCGCGAACCACCGCTTCGCCGAAAGCCCGCTGGCCCGCCTCGGGAAAGTCGCCGGCGAGACAACCATCGTCGGGCTCGGGACCATCACGTATCGCATCGAGCAGCGCGACGAGACTGGGGCGCAGATCGGCGAAGAGGGCTCGCACGGTCTTGACGTTCATGCCTTCCTCGGCGTGATCGATCAGCGCGTCGAAGGGATGCTCGTGGCCATTATGGAAGGCGGCGAACTCGCGGCTCAAGGCGACGGTTTTTTCGAGCAGCGGGCGGACGGCGGCGAAGTCGTTGGCCGGTCGCGCGCGCTGCCAGGCGTTGTAAGTCGCGGCCGTATGTTCGGCGAGGCGGTGAACGAACGTCGATGGAACAAGCGTCGCGCGCTCGTAATCGCGCCGCGCGACGCGGACCAATGCGGCCGCGTCGGACTCCGCGCCCTGCGAGGCCGTCCACGGCGCCACCGAGTCCAGCAGCCGTCCGACCGCGGGGTCGGTCAACCGCTCGTGGGCAAGGGTACTCAAGAGACCCAGCAACCGGCCGCGAGCCTCGGCGCCGCCGGGCGGCATGTAGGTCGCCTGGTCCCAGACGAGCACCTTCTGCGCATCGCCGAGGTCTTCGATCGTCTTCAAGCGCTGCTTGAGCTCGGCGAAATCAGCGTCGATCGTCATAGGACAGGAATTCCATGGAAAACGATGGCATCGAGGGATGAGTGAGTCGACGAGCAACAGGGGGACCGGTATTATGCCAACAAGCCTACCATCCAGGCGGACCAGGTCCTCAGGTCGGATACGATTTCTCGCGCGACGCCTGAAAGTCGACAAGGACGGTTCTACAGCCTGCGGCTGCGACTGCTGGGTCTCGTCGCGCTTGTCCTGCTTCCTTGGCTTGCGCTGGTTCTGTATACCCAGGCCGAAGAGCGCAGAGCCGCGATCACCAACGTCAACCGGGATGAGATGCGGCTCATCCGCATTGTCACGAGCAACCAGGCCGCCGCGATCGAAGGCGCGCGTCAGCTGCTGGCCGCCATCGAGCGCCTGCCGCAGCTGCACGCGAGAGAGACCGCGGCATGCAGCGCGCTCCTGGCCGAGATCCTTGCGGCCTCCCCGATGTACGTGAATCTCGCATTCGCCGAGCCGGACGGCCGTTTATCGTGCAGCGCGGTTCCGCTCCAGACGACCGTCAACGTGGCGGATCGGATGTACTTCAGACGAGCCATGGAAACGCGGAAGTTCGCAGTGGGCGATTACCAGATCGGTCGCGTGACTCTGCTTCCTTCGATCAATTACGCCCTCCCTCTGCTCGGCGATCGAGGCGAGGTGCAGGCGGTCGTCTTTGCGGCGCAGAGTTTGAATTGGCTCACGGTGGCGCTCGCCAAAGTCGAATTTCCGTCGGGCGCGGTGCTGACGGTCACCGATCGCAACGGAACGGTCCTGGCCCGCCTGCCCGACGCCGGAGATCTGGTGGGCAAGCCGCTTCCCGAACAACGCGTGCTCGTGGTGCTCTCGAGGCAGCACGAGGCCGGCGTCTTCGAAGCCGAGGACGCTCAGGGCATGCCGCGCCTCTGGGCCCATGCCCCGCTCATCGCGGGCCTCGATCTCAATGCGACCATCGGAGTGTCCGAGGCCGCCGCCTTCGCCGAGGTCAATCGACGTCTGATCCGCAATCTTGCCGCGCTCGGCCTGGTGACCCTGGGTGCGCTGGCAGCCGCCTGGCTTGGCGGCAAATTCATCCTGCGGCAGGTCGACGCTCTGGTCGCCGCGACTCGGAAGCTGGGAGCCGGCAATCTGGGTGCGCGCGCGGATGTGCTGGGCGATCGCAGCGAGCTCGAGCTCCTCGCGCGAGCGTTCAACGACATGTCTTCGACGCTGGAAGCGCGCGATCGCGAGCTGCATATCGCCGAGGAAAAGACCCGGGCCGCCGAGGTCGAGCTGGCCGTGACCCGTGCGCACATGGATATCGCCAAGCAGATCCAGCGATCGATGTTGCCGGAAGCTCCGCTGGCTCAGGCCGGGATGCGAGTCGCGGGGCGATGTATTCCGGCCTCCGAAGTCGGCGGCGACTATTTCGGCTATTTCCCGCGCGCGCGGGGCGGCGTCGACAGTTTCATCGGCGACGTATCCGGCCACGGGGTGGGCGCTGCCTTGCTGATGGCCGAAGCCCGCATCACATTCCTCGCCGAGCGGCTGGTCGAGCCTGGGGCAGCGCAGATACTGGCGAAGCTCAATGACCTCCTTCACTATGACCTCGACCAGGCCGGGCACTTCATCACCGCGTGCTGCGCGACCTTCGATGCTGAAAGTCGCGAGCTCAAGTATGCCAACGCCGGGCATCCGCCCGCGCTCCTGCTCCGCGTGGGCGAAGCCAGATGCACGACGCTCGCCGCGGATGGAATGCTGCTCGGAATAAAAAAGGACGTCGATTTCGCCGAGATGAAGTTGAAGATGCAGACTGGCGATATCGTCGTCTTCTATACCGACGGCGTCACCGAAACGCGCGACGGGACCGGTGAACTGTTCGGTCGCGATCAGCTGGCGGAGGCCGTGGCAGCGCATCGCGCCGAGGATCCCGAGGCGGTAATTGCAGGAGTTCTCGCGGCGCTCGAGCGCTTCGCTGGAGCGACGCCGCACGACGATGACCTGACCATCGTCGTGATGAAGGTCGTAGGGTAGGGCGGTTCAGGCGGCCGCGCAGCCGCGGGCCATCGGGGTCTGACCCGCGGCTAAGCGGGACTTGACCCGTTACCGCTTATCGGAGGGTGTCGCCCATCTCAAGCTTGAATCGACCGGCGGCGATTTGCTCGTGTACGCCGCGCGCATGGGCTTGAGCACAAACAATGCCATGAGCGCCGCCAGGATGTTCATGCTCGCGCCGATGACGAACACCGCCAGCCATGTGCCCGTGCTCGTCATCAGAACGTTGCCCAGAGGCACGAGCAACGAAGCGGTTCCTTTGGCGGTATACATCAAGCCGGTGTTGGTTGTCGCGTATCTGGCTCCGAAGGTATCGGTCACGGTCGCGGGGAAGAGGCTGTAGATCTCACCCCACGCGAAGAACACCAGACCGCTGAGGATCACGAATGCCACCGGATCCTCCCCGAAATTCGCCAGCGCAAAGATGCCGATGCCTTCCAGCCCGAAGGCAATGAACATCGTGTTCTCGCGTCCGATGTGGTCGGATACCCAGCCGAAGAAGGGACGGGTGAGGCCGTTCAAGACCCGGTCGAGTGAGAGGGCGAAGGTCAGCGCGGGCAGGGTGATGCCGATCAAGCTCACCGGTACGTCCGCGACCTTGAAATCCTTGGCGATGGGCGCGAGCTGCGCGGTCGCCATCAAGCCTCCTGCACCCATGAGCACGAACATCACGTACATCACCCAGAAGATCGGCGTCTTGAGCATCTCGACAGGAGTTGCCTGGCGGCGTCCGGCTCCGGGCGCCAGCTTCGGGGGCGCCACCAGCACGCTCGCGGGCGGCGCCGACAGAAGGAAGCCCAGCACCACCACGACCGCACCCTGGAGCAGGCCGAACGTCAGAAATGTCTGCTCGTAGCCGCTCGTCTTGATCATGTTGGCGATCGGGATGATCGTCAGTGCCGAGCCCGCACCGAAGCCCGCTGCGGTGAGGCCTGCCGCCAATCCTCGACGGCTTGGAAACCATTTCACCGCGTTGCCGATCGAGGTTCCGTATACGGCCCCCGCTCCCACGCCGCCGAGTGCAGCGGCAAAGTACAGCATCGGCAGCGATCGTGCGGCCGAGTTCAGCGCCCAGGCGATCGCGCACAGGATTCCGCCGACAACGACGACCCATCGCGGGCCGAAACGATCCACGAGATAGCCTTCGACCGGAACCAGCCAAGTCTCGAGGAGCACGAAGATAGTGAACGCCACCTGAATGGAGGCGCGCCCCCAGTGGTGCTTGGCGTCGATTGGATTGACGAACAGCGTCCACCCGTATTGCAGGTTCGCGATCATCGCCATGCAGACGATGCCCACGATGAGCTGAACCCACGGCGACGCAAATGCCGATTTGTGTTCGGATGTCGGCGCCATCGATCTCCTCCTTCGTTGGCCGCGCCGAGCGCGCGTCGCCCGACGAGTCGTTTGTTGTTACGAACCCGGCTTACGTATCACTGGTGAGCCAAAGCGTGCAGGAACTCGGATGGCTTCGCGCCGTGGCGCTCCTCACCCTTGGGGCGAGCCACGACGACAAGGCATGATGCTATCAACGAAGCCTGACTTCAGGCTGTCAGAAGACTTACGAACTTCTTTCGTGCGCTCTCGATTCCGGTTCGGCGTGTGAGTGCGCACTGTGTTTCGACAATCCTTCTGCGTCCCATTGTTGGCGAGGCCGCCTTGCCAAACCTTGCAGCAGATCAAACAGGACGCGATACTGCGGCGCAGCATGCCCCGTCGGCGGACGATTCGATGGGAACATTCATACCTCTTGCGTGCGGTTTCAACGCGCGATTAGTTTTCCCTCCCCCAATGCCACTTAGCGTCGCCACTTGCGCCGCGTGGCCACGCCGTTGAGCCGCTTCCAGGCCCGCGGGAGAGTGAACATCAGCCGATAGGGCACCCGCTCGGGCAGATCGCCGCAGGCATTGCGTGCAGCATTCATCCGCCAGCGCACCGATGCCATTCACTCGGGGCCGGGATCGGGCAGCGCTTCAGGGCTGGGCGGCAAGTTCGACAAGCTCTTGAACCTCTCCCATCTGGTCCTTAACCAGCCAGTGGGTTAGATCGCCGCTCGATACGAGGGCGAGCACCTTTCCATTTTCCACAATCGGCAAGTGCCGGAATCGCCGCTTTGTGACCAACTCCATCGCGTCGCCGACGGTCGTCGTCGGAGCGATGCAGTATGGGTCCTTCGTCATGACCTCGGAGACTATCGTGCTGCGGGGATCAAGACCGCCAGCCAGTACTTTGGTCAGCGCATCCCGCTCCGTGAAGATGCCTATCAGCCTTTCGCCATCCATGACGACCAGGGCACCGATTTTCTTCGTGGTCATCAAGCGCACACACTCGGTGACCTGGGCAGCGGGTCCAACCGAGTGTATCGCTTCACCCTCCTCGAATATGCTGCTCAAGGGAGCCCGGCGTTTGTCTCGTGATCTCATGAAGTACACGCCGACGATGACGACGACCGCGAATAATATGAACGCGTACATCGACACCTTGATAGTGGTCGCCACCTCCTCCTCCAACGTTGCAGCGAGCACTACGGGGGAAAACAATGCGAGACCGATACCGATGCCCGGTTTGTAAGGAAGCTTTCTCATCCCTGTTGCTCCTCGATTGCAGTGCTGACTACGATCCGGCCTCTCGCTTACCGCCGCTTTTGCCACGCGCTCGGGACGGGCATCGCCGCCTGTGTCATTTGCGATGTTTATACGTGAGCGTTCATACATTGCGCCCGGCTACGAACGACGTCAACCGCGGCGCGGCGGCCCAGAAAACAGTGTAGGAGCCTTGCTTCGGTCGATGAAAGGGCGGCATCTCGTCGGCGCGGTTGACCTCGTAGCCGGGCGGCGAGCAGAGTCCATCAACTACGGCGCAGACAGTTCTGCCTGGGGCAAACTCGATTGACAATATTCGCCACCAGCGTCTTCCAATGGGAGCTGGTGGGCCAACCGCAAAAGCCGGCGATGGACCGTACGCCCTATTTCTGCTCAGGCTGCCCACATAGCACCGGGACCAGGGTGCCCGAGGGAAGCCGCGCGCTGGCGGGCATCGGCTGCCATTTCATGGCGCAATGGATGGATCGCAGCACGGCCGGCTATACCCAGATGGGAGGCGAAGGCGCGAGCTGGATGGGCGAGGCGCCGTTCGTCAAGACCAAACACATCTTCCAGAACATCGGCGATGGCACCTACTTTCATTCCGGCTCTCTGGCGGTACGAGCGGCGGTGGCTTCCGGTGTGACGATGACGTACAAGATTCTCTACAACGATGCGGTCGCTATGACCGGCGGCCAGCATGTCGATGGCGAGCTGACGGTGCCCCAGATCACTCGCCAGGTTTCGGCCGAGGGCGCGAAGCGCATCGCTGTGGTCACTGATGAGCCGGAGAAGTACGGCGGCGATGCGGGATTTGCGCCCGGCGTGACGGTGCATCACCGCGACGACTACGACGCCGTCCAGCGCGATCTGCGCGAAGTCGAGGGCATCAGCGTCATCGTCTACGACCAGACCTGCGCGGCAGAAAAGCGGCGGCGGCGCAAACGGGGTCAGTATCCCGATCCGTCCAAGCGCGTTTTCATCAACGATCTGGTCTGCGAAGGCTGCGGCGACTGCGGCGTCAAGTCCAACTGCGTGTCGGTCACGCCGCTCGAGACCGAGTTCGGCCGCAAGCGGGTGATCGATCAGTCGGCCTGCAACAAGGACTACTCGTGCTGGCGCAATGCAAGCCACGCCACCGTCATCAGGAGTTTCTCGGTTTCTTGCGCGCGATCGAAGCGTCGGTGCCCACCGATCTCGACGTTCACCTGATCGTCGACAACTACTCTACGCACAAGCACCCCAAGGTGAAGGTATGGCTGGCCGCACGCCCGCGCTGGCACCTGCATTTCGTGCCGACGTACAGCTCGTGGCTGAACTTGGTAGAGCGTATCTTTGCGCTGATCACCGGTCGCGCCATCCGCCGCGGTTCGTTCTCCTCGGTCCGTGAGTTGATTCAACGCATCGATCATGTCGTCACCAATCACAATACCGATTCCTTGCCAAGCTGCAAAGACTTAACATGCGAATCAACGGGACAGCACACTAGCTTGCCGGGCCGCGCTTGCCAATTGTCACAGGTAAAGATGCCGGGCGACGTCGCTGCCGAGTAGTTCCGCCGCGCTGCCGGTGGCGACTACGCGGCCCTTCACCAGCATGATGCCGCGATGGGCGATAGAGAGCGCCGTCTCGGCGTTCTGCTCGATGAGAAGGACCGTGGTGCCGCGCCGATTGATCTCGGCAACGGTGTCGAAATATTCGTCGATCAGCTTGGGCGACAGGCCGAGCGAGGGTTCGTCCATGATGACGAGCCGGGGCGAGCCAATCAGGGCACGGGCGAGGGCCACCATCGTCTGCTCGCCGCCGGAAAGGGTGCCCGCGAGCTGGTTGACCCGGTCCCTGACACGGGGGAAGAGGTCGAATATCTCCTGCAGCTTCTGCTCGAAGCTGCCTTTTGCGCGCTGCGCCTCGAAGCCGAGCTTGATGTTATCCCGCACGGTGATGTCGGAAAAAAGCCGACGCCCCTCGGGGACGAAGCCGATGCCGAGGGCGCTCAGCGCTTCGGTGCGCATGTCCGCGACGTTGCGTCCCATAACGTCGATCCGCCCCTTAGCAACGGGAAGCAGCCCAGTCAGCGCGCGGAACGTTGTGGTCTTTCCCGCGCCGTTGGGTCCCAGGATGCAGACGAGCTCGCCTTCGTCGACGTGAAACGACACGTCGCGCAGCATGGCGACGACGCCGTAATTGGTGTCGACGTTCTCAAGTCTGATCATTCTGCGCCGCCTTTCGTCCCAGATACGCCTCCTGCACGCGCGGGATGCGGCGGATTTCCTCGTAGGTCCCGTCTGCGAGCTTCTGCCCGTAGTCCAGCACCATGACGCGGTGGGGCAGCGCAGCGACCAGGCGCATATCATGCTCTATGATCATCATTGCGAGTTTTGGCCGGCTGGCGCAGACAGCGCGGATGTTGTCCATCAGCGCGTCCGTGTCCGCGTCGTCCATGCCGGAGGAGGGCTCGTCGAGGAGAAGGACCTTAGGTTCGCTGGCAAGTGCTCGAGCGATCTCGAGCCGGCGGCGATCCGCCTGTGGCAGCTGGGATGCCGGCCGGTGGCGCTGGTCGTAGAGCCCGCGCGACACCCCCTTGAGAAGGTCCTCGGCGGTGACGGCCGCCTGCGTCAGTTCGGCCAATGCCTTTTTCCGCCGGAACACGGCGTCGAACACACTGCATTTCGTGTGCGTGTGTCGGCCGACGATGACGTTGTCGAGGACGCTGAGATCCCCGAACAGCCGGCTCGACTGGAAAGTACGGGCGATGCCGCGCGCCACGATCCGGTGGACCGGCGTGCCGTTGAGGCGCTGCCCCTCCAGGCGCACTTCGCCCGACGAGGGGCCGCAGAGGCCCGTGATGATGTTGAGCAGCGTCGATTTGCCGGCGCCGTTGGGGCCGATAATGCCAAGGATCTCTCCCTCGCGCAGCGTAAAGTTCACTTCGGCCACGGCAACGAGGCCGCCAAACCGCATGGTGAGATCCTCACCCTCCAGCACCGTGCGCATCGTCAGCCTCGGTAACTCCGCAGGCGCTGGGGGAAGATGCCCTGCGGTCGGATCATCAGAAAGATGATGACCGTCGCACCGAAAAACAGGATGCGGTAGTCTGAAAAGGCGCGCAGTTTTTCAGGCAGCAGCGTCAGCAGGAAGGCGCCGACGATGACGCCGAGGATATTGTCCATGCCGCCCGCGATCACCATCGTCATGATCGTGACCGACACGAGGAAGGTGAAGTTGTCCGGCGAGATGAAACCGATATAGAAGGCGTAGATGGTTCCGGCGAAGCCGGCGAGGAACGAATCCACCGCAAAGGCAAGTATCTTGTACCAGGTGGTGTTGATGCCCTGGCAGCGCGCGGCGAGTTCATCCGACCTCAGCGCGTTCCAAGCAAGGCCGATGCGCGAATTGTGCAGCCGGTTGGCGAACACGATCGCAATGCCGACGAGAAGTGCGGACAGATAATAGAAATTAGCCTGCGGCGGCAGTGCATAGCTGAAGACGACGAGCGGCGAGGCGAAGGAGTGACCGAAGAGTTCCGGCGCCGGAATGCCGACGAGGCCGTTTGGGCCGCCGGTAAATTCAAGGTTGTTCAGGAGCTGATGGATGACGACTCCGAAGGCTATTGTCACGAGCGCTAGATAGCTGTCGCGCGTGCGCATAGTGGGAAGGCCGAGCAGGAAGCCGAATGCGGTGGCGACGACCGCAGCCGCCGGCAGGGCCAGCCAAAAGCTCACGTTCCAGTCGAGCGCCAGCAGGGCGGACGTATAGGCGCCGATGCCGTAGGAGGCGCCGGTGGCGAAGTTCGGGATATTGGCGCTGCCGAGCTGAAAGTTGAGCGCCAGCGCCAGCACCGTGTAGAGTTGGGCGACAACGGATAGATGCAGCGCATAGGTGCTGTTCTCCAGAACGAACGGGAAGGCGAACACGATCGATATGCCGAGCACCGTCGCGGCGGTCGGGTGCCGCGAAAACGCATCCTCGATGCGCGCCTCGATTGAGGGCAGGCGCTGCATCGTCACGAAGGCGGCGCCGAATGCCACGAGGAGCCCGACGACGACGCGCCAATCCTCCGCGAGGAGAAACTGGCGCAGCAGGGCCGCCCCGAGGATCTCGACGCCGGCGACGACGGCGATCCCGACGAAGGAGCGGGATGCGGCCACTGGGAGGGCGATGAAATGGGCCATCGGTCAGACCTTCTCCACGACGGGTCGGCCCAGGAGTCCCGAGGGGCGGAAGACCAACACTGCGATAACCAGCAGGAATACGAAGACGAGCCGGTAGGACGCGCCGTTGGGAACGGTCGCCTGGACGAGCGTGTCGATGCCGGCGATCAGAAGGCTGCCGATGATCGCGCCCGGCATCGAGCCGAGGCCGCCGACGACGGCTGCCGAGAAGCCGATCAGGCCAACATCGATGCCGAAATCGAAGCGCACCATGCCGGCATAGCTCGAGAAGAACAGGCCGCCGATTGCACCTATGGCAGAGGCGATGAAGAACGTCGCGCGGAAGATCCGGCTCGGACTGATCGACATCAGCCGCGCGGCGTCATAGTCCTGCGAGACGGCGCGGATGTGAAGACCGAGCCGCGTCCGGTTGAGTATGAAGAACAAGGTAGCGACCGACAGCACGGAAACGACGACGGCGGCGGCATTGAAAGTGGGGATCTGCATACCCATCAGCGCGAAATCGCCGGAGAAGAGACGCGGAAAAGCGTGCGGATTGCTGCCATTCGGAAACAGGCGCCGGACGAGTTCGCGCAGCACGATGCCGAGCGCCACCGTCGCTACGAGCGCCATCATGGCCGGAGCGTGGCGGAACCGCTGGATGATCAGAAAGTCGAGCAGGACTCCGAGGAGTCCCGTCAAAATGATCGCGACGAGGGCAAACAGCGCGAACATCGCGGGCGATGACGTGTCGCCGAGGGCGCTGCCGACCGCCTGCATCACTGCGAGCGCGAGGAAGGGCGCCACCAGCGACACGTCTCCATGAGAGAAGTGGATGATGTTCAACACCCCGAACAGCAGGCTGAACCCAACGGCGATCAAGGCGTCGATGCTGCCTAGCGTGATCCAGTTAAGTATCTGCTGGAAAAACATGTCGCTCATGCACTCTCCCCAGCGTAATCACCTATTCGCGTTCTTATCCTAGGCCTGCACGACTCCCGTCAAACGGGATTCGTAATTTGCCGAAATCTTACACAGAAGTCGCCGAGTTGGGCGACGGACTCTGGCCCATGACACAAGGCTATCGAGGCAGCCAATTGTCGCCTGGGCTACCGACCCCGGTAACTCGGTTTTCCGACGCGTGGCGCGTTGGCGCATGAATAACAGCGGCTCGCATGGATCCTCAAGATAGGCATTTCACCTAACGGCACTCCCCAACCGGACGGTCCATCCGCCTTCGATCGGGCGACAAAGGGTCCGCGATGGGTCGATGCCGTGAGCGTCCTCAACCCAGAGGTTTTTCGGGTTGTGAGGTTAACGGGGTATACAATGGTCGGAGCGCCTTGATGCGCCAGAAAACACGGGAGGTCGGAGCATGACAAAACTCAACGGATGTGGAAGGATTGCTCGCGCGGCCGCGGCGGGTGCCGTCTTCGCACTCGTTGCCTTGGTCACGAGCATGGATGCGAGTGCGCAGGAGACCATCAAGATCGGTTTCATCGGCCCGCTCAGCGGCGGCGACGCGCAACAGGGCCTAAGCGCCCGCAACGGATTCGAACTCGCGGTCAACCTGGCCAACGCAGCCGGGCTGCCATTCAAGATCGAGCCGGTCGTCCTTGATGACGCCGGCAATCCTCAGACGGGGGTAGCTGCGGCGCTCAAGCTAACGAATGATCCGAAGGTGGTAGCGGCCACCGCCCACTGGAACAGCGGTGTCGCGCTGGCGACGATTCCGATCTTCAGCCGTGCTAACGTCCCCTTGGTGATCTGGGGGGCCATCAGCCCCAAGGTCACTGAGAAGAACAATCCGATGATCACCCGCGTCGTCCCGACACTCGTCAATACCAACGCGCCGCTGGCCCGTTGGGCTTCGACGACGATCGGCAAGAAGATCGCGATCGTGTCCGACACCACCGACTACGGCAGCGCCAACCTGCAATCGTTTGGGGATTTCTACAAGGCGGACGGCGGAACGATCGTCGCCAGCGAGAGCGCGCCGGTTGGTACCACCGATTTCCGCGCGATCCTAACTAAGATCAAGGCCGCGCACCCTGACGCTGTCTATTTCGGCGGCGTTGTGACCGAAGCGGGCCTCGTGCGTCAGCAGATGGTGGAGCTCGGCCTCAAGGTTCCCATGATCGGCATCGATGGGTTCTATGATCCTGAGTTCATCAAGATCGCAGGCGCCACGGCCGACGGCACCATCTGTGGCATTATCAAGGAGACGGGCAATCCCAAGCTCGACCAGATGATGAAGGATTATCAGGCTGCCAAATTCGCCGAGCCGGCGGGTCCGTACACCAAGAACGCGTTCGATGCCGCGAACATCATCATCGCCGCCATTAAGAAGGTTGGCGCGAAGGACAAGATAGCTATCGCAAAGGCAATCCGTGAATCGGACTACGACGGCGCGATGGGCCGGACCAGCTTCGACAAGAACGGCCAGACCAAGCTGTCCGTCGAGCTGGAACTTCGCGAGGTAAAGAACGGCGCCTGGACCACGCGCTAATCCGCCTTTGGAATTTGACGGGGCTCGCCAACATCCGCTACGTCACGACGGCAAGCAACAGACTGCAACAATCGGATGCCAGGTGGAGGCGCTTAGAGGGTGGTTTGGAGGCGGAGGTCGGAATCGAACCGGCGTAGACGGCTTTGCAGGCCGCTGCATGACCACTCTGCCACCCCGCCAAGGGCGCGCCGGACGCCGTGTTTGCGCGTCAGGCCGTCAAACTAAATGGGAGAGCGCGAAAAGCTCTCCCAAGGGAACTGGAGCGGGAAACGAGTCTCGAACTCGCGACCTCAACCTTGGCAAGGTTGCGCTCTACCAACTGAGCTATTCCCGCGGTAACAAATGATTATAACGTCCCGCCACGTTGTGTCAAAATCGCGCTAAGCGATGACGGTTGCGATCGCGCGGGCGACGTAATCGGTGTTGCGCGCGTTGAGCGCCGCGACGCATATGCGTCCGCTGTCGATCGCGTAGACCGCGAACTCGCTGCGGAGTCGCGCCACCTGCTCCTTGGTGAGGCCGGAGTAGGAAAACATGCCGCGCTGCCTGAGGACGAACCCGAAATCGCGCCCTGGCGCATGAACGGAAAGGCGCTCGACCAGCGCCCGGCGCAGCGTGCGGATGCGCTCGCGCATGGCGCCCAGCTCCTGCGTCCAGAGGGCCGCGAGCTCGGGCGAGCCGAGAATCGTCGCCACCACCTGCCCGCCGAAGGACGGCGGGTTCGAGTAATTGCTGCGGACCACTCGCTTGACCTGCGAGAGCACGCGCGCGGCCTCGTCGCGATCCGCGGCGACGATCGAGAGCGCGCCCACGCGCTCGCCGTAAAGCGAGAACGACTTGGAGAACGAGTTGGCGACGAAGATCGGACCCGGAGTCGCGGCAAACCGGCGCACGGGCGCCGCATCTTCATCGGCGCCGTCGCCGAATCCTTGATAGGCGAGGTCGACGAAAGGGACCAGACCGCGACCGCGGACCCGCTCGATGATCCGGCCCCACTGCTCGAGCGACGGGTCGACACCCGTGGGATTGTGACAGCAGGCGTGGAGGCACACGATCGCGCCCGATGGAATGCGCTCGAGCGCCGCCAGCATCCCGTCGAAGTCGAGTCCCCGTGTGGCGGGATCGTAGTAGCGATAGTTATTGACCGCGAAGCCGGCGCTCTCGAAGAGCGCGCGGTGGTTCTCCCACGACGGATCGCTGATCCACACCTGGGCGGCGGGAGCGAACCGACGCAGAAAGTCGGCACCGATCTTGAGCGCGCCCGTGCCGCCGATCGCCTGCACCGTGACCGCTCGGCCCGATCGCACGACCTCGCCGTCGGCGCCGAAGAGGAGCGTCTGCACCGCGCGGTCGTACGCGGCGATGCCGTCGATCGGTAGATAGACGTGGGGCTTCGCCTGCTCGGCAATGGCGCGTTCGGCGCGGCGCACGCATTCGAGCAGAGGCACCTTGCCGTCTTCATCGCAGTAGACGCCGACGCCGAGGTTGACCCTGGCGGGATTCGGATCGGCGTTGAAGGCATCGGTGACGCCGAGGATCGGGTCGCGCGGCGCCATCTCCACGGCGGAGAGAAGGGGGGCGGCCAGGGGTGCGTTCATCATGAGTCTCCGGCCTTCGACGGCCACGCGAATTTTATCATGCGCAGATCCGACATCGCGCCGCGCGATACGTCCGGCTGCGCACCTGATCTACGCTACGCCGTGCGACTTGCTTCGGCTACAATATTCGATTGCTCTTCGCTCACCCGCCATGGTCGTCACGTTCCCCGACAGTCCCTACGAGCTGCACCAGCCGTTTCCGCCGGCGGGCGACCAGCCCGAGGCCATCGACAAGCTGGTCGAGGGGATCGAGGACGGGCTTTCGTTCCAGACGCTTCTCGGCGTCACGGGCTCGGGCAAGACCTATACGATGGCGAATGTCATCGCCCGCACCGGCCGGCCCGCTTTGGTGCTCGCGCCCAACAAGACGCTCGCCGCCCAGCTCTACTCGGAATTCCGCGAGTTCCTGCCTGGCCACGCGGTCGAGTATTTCGTCTCGTACTACGATTATTACCAGCCCGAGGCGTACGTACCGTCACGCGATCTGTACATCGAGAAGGACAGCTCGATCAACGAGCACATCGAGCAGATGCGTCTCTCGGCGACCAAGGCGATCCTCGAGCGTCCCGACTGCGTGATCGTCGCCACCGTATCCGCGATCTACGGCATCGGCGACCCGTCCGAGTATCACAGCATGATCCTGCACTTCCGCCAGGGCGATAAGCTCGCGCAGCGCGACGCGATCAGGCGCCTCACCGAGCTGCAGTACCAGCGCAACGACACCGAGCTGCGGCGTGGAGCGTTCCGCGTGCACGGCGACGTGCTCGACATCTTCCCGGCGGAGCACGCGGAGAACGCGATCCGGGTCTCGCTCTTCGACGACGAGGTGGAATCGCTCCAGCTCTTCGACCCGCTGACCGGGCACATCAAGCAGAAGCTCGCGCGTTTCACGCTCTTCCCGTCGAGCCACTACGTGACCGGCCGGGACAAGGTTCTCGACGCCGTCGAGGCGATCAAGGTCGAGCTCGCGCAGCAGAAGGAATTCTTCATCAAGGAGATGAAGCTCGTGGAGGCGCAGCGCATCGAGCAGCGGACGCGCTTCGACATCGAGATGATGCTGGAGATCGGTTTCTGCAAGGGCATCGAGAACTATTCGCGCCACCTGTCGGGACGCAAGCCGGGCGAGCCGCCGCCGACGCTGATCGATTACCTGCCGCGCACGGCAATCGCGTTTGTCGACGAATCGCACGTGACCATTCCGCAGGTCGGCGGCATGTACCGCGGTGACCGCGCGCGCAAGGAGAACCTGGTCAACTACGGCTTCCGGCTGCCGTCGGCGCTGGACAACCGACCCTTGCGCTTCGACGAGTTCGAGAAGCTCCTGCCGCAGACGATCTTCGTCTCGGCGACGCCGGCGGAGTACGAGCGAGCGCATTCGGGCCAGGTGGTCGAGCAGGTCGTGCGGCCGACGGGACTCGTCGACCCCATGCTCGAAGTGCGTCCCGCGCAGACCCAGGTCGACGATCTGCTCTCGGAGATCAGCATCCGGGTGGAGCGCGACGAGCGCGTGCTGGTGACGACACTCACCAAGCGGATGGCCGAAGACCTCACCGATTACCTGAACGAGCATGGCGTCAAGGTTCGCTACCTGCACTCCGACATCGACACGGTGGAGCGGGTTGAGATCATCCGCGACCTGCGTCTCGGCGAATTCGACGTGCTGGTTGGCATCAACCTCCTGCGCGAGGGGCTCGACATCCCGGAGGTGTCGCTGGTCGCGGTGCTCGACGCTGACAAGGAGGGGTTCCTCCGCGCCGAGCGCTCGCTCATCCAGACCATCGGCCGCGCGGCGCGGCATATCAACGGCACGGCGATCCTCTACGCCGACAGGATGACCGACTCGATGAAGGCCGCGATCGGCGAGACCGAGCGTCGGCGCAGCAAGCAGACCGCGTACAACGCGCGCATGGGCATTACGCCCAGGGGTGTGCAGAAGCGGATCAAGGACATCATCGACGGCGTCTACGACATCGACGAGGAGAGAAAGCAGCTCAAGGCGGCGCAGGCGCACGCCAAGTACGAAGCGATGCCGGAGAAGGACCTCGAGCGCGAGCTGAAACGTGTCGAGCGCGAGATGCTCGACGCCGCGAGGAACCTCGAGTTCGAGCGCGCCGCGGAATTGCGCGACCGGCTGTACCAGTTGAAGGAGAAGCTATTCGGGGTTGCGGTCCAGGAATAACGAGAGCGCCGTCGTCGCCGCGAACGCGGGGACCCAGGGGCGTTCGAGCAGGAGACGCTGGGTTCCCGCTTTCGCGGGAACGCGACGATCCGGCCGCCGTGGCAGTGTGAATATCGGGAAACGTCTCGTAACCGCCGACGCGAGCATGCCAGCCAAGAAGAAAGGGCACTCCCCGCTCGGCATCAGGCACGAGCACAGCGTCCTCGTCCTGCAGGGCGGCGGCGCGCTCGGCGCGTATCAGGCCGGCGTCTACGAAGGCATGGCCGAGCACCGGTTCGCACCGGACTGGGTCGCGGGCGTGTCGATCGGCGCGATCAACGCCGCGCTGATCGCCGGCAATCCGCCGCAACGCAGGCTCGAGCGCCTGCGCGAGTTCTGGGAGCGCGTGTCCTCGGCCCTGCCGCTGGTTGCGCCGGCACAGCTCGATCCCCTGCGGCTCGCTTTCGCGCGACTCAACGCCTCGGCCGTCATGGCCTTCGGCGTGCCCGGTTTCTTCGTTCCCCGCGTGCCGCCGCCTTTTCTCGCGCCCGAGGGCAGCCCGGAAGCCTTGAGCGTCTACGACAATTCGCCGCTGCGGGCCACGCTCGAGGAGCTGGTCGATTTCGATTTCCTCAACGGAAAGTCCGGCGTACGGCTCTCGCTCGGTGCGGTGGACGTCCACACCGGCAACTCGGTCTACTTCGACAGTCAGGCGCAGGCGATCACCCCCGCGCACGTCATCGCGAGCGGTTCTCTGCCGCCGGGCTTTGCTCCGGCGGTTATCGACGGCGTGCACTATTGGGACGGCGGCCTGGTGTCGAATTCTCCGCTTTGGTACGTGCTCGACGATTCGCCTCGACTTTCCGCGTTGATCGTGCAGGTCGACCTCTTCAGCGCTCGCGGCGAGATTCCGGCGAACCTCGACCAGGTGCTCGAGCGCGCCAAGGACATCCAGTACTCCAGCAAGACGCGATTCAATACGACACGGATCGCCGAGCTCGAGGAGTTTCGTGATGCGCTGGCGAGGCTCCTGAAAAAGATACCGGCGAAGCTGCGCGAGGATCCGGACGTTCGGCGCCTCGAGCCACTATGCACGGCCAGGCGCGAGATCACGATCCTGCATCTGATCAATCGGCGAGCGGCGGATTCGACCAGCGCCAAGGACTACGAATTTTCCAGGGCGAGCATGCAGCGGCTCTGGGAGGCGGGGCTCGAGGACGTGCGCCTGAGCTGCTCGCATCGCCGATGGCGGGAAGCGCGAGCGATCGAGAGCGGCGTGCGTGTCTTCGACCTCAGCGCCTGACATCGTCGCCGCCGACTTTTGTCGCATCGATAGGAGATCACGCATGAGACTCAAGGACAAGGCGGCGATCGTCACCGGCGCGGCGAGCGGGCTCGGGCAGGAGATCGCTCGAACTTACGCGCGCGAGGGCGCACGGGTCGCCATCGCCGACCTCAACCCGGACGCCGCCGAGGCCGCCGCGAAGGAGATCCGCGGCAGCGGCGCGCAGGCCATCGCGGTGGCCATGGACGTCACCGACGAGAAGGCGGTGAACGACGGCGTGGCGGCGGTGGCGAAGGCCTTCGGCGGTGTCGACATCCTGGTCAGCAACGCCGGGATCCAGATCGTGCATCCGCTCGAAGAATTCACCTACGCGGAATGGAAGAAGCTCCTCGCGATCCACGTCGACGGCGCGTTCCTCACCACGCGCGCGTGCCTGCCCCACATGTACAAGTCGGGCCGCGGCGGCAGCATCATCTACATGGGCTCGGTGCACTCCAAGGAGGGCTCCGTTTTCAAGGCCCCCTACGTCACGGCCAAGCACGGGTTGATCGGGCTCGCCAAGGTGGTCGCGAAGGAAGGCGCCGCGCACGGCGTGCGCGCCAACGTCATCTGTCCGGGTTTCGTACGCACGCCGCTGGTCGAGAAACAGATTCCCGAGCTGGCGAAGTCGATGGGCATCTCGGAGGACGACGTGGTCAAGAAGGTGATGCTCAAGGAGTCCGTCGATGGCATTTTCACCACCACCGCCGACGTTGCCGAGGTCGCCCTCTTCTTCGCCGCATTCGAGACCAATGCGCTCACCGGTCAGTCGCTGGTCGTGAGCCACGGCTGGTTCATGCAGTAGCAGCGCTTCCGATGGGCACGGTGCGGCTAAGCTGGTTGTACTCGTTTGAAGGAGAAGCTGTCGGGCGTGGATGTGCAGGCGTAGGACGAAGTCTCGTGGTTCCCGCAGAGGCGGGGACGACGACCTAGCCTTTGTTTTCGGGGCGCTCAGGATGGGGGGACGAACATGCGACTGTTCGCTGCACTAGCCTTGGTGCTCGCGGTGGCAGCGGCGGCAGCGCAGCCACAGCAGGCCGCCGAGGCTACGGGCGAGGCCAAAGCACCGGCGCCCGCGGCTGCACCGGCACCCGCGGCTGCTCCGGCACCCGCGCGCCGCGCCGGCGTCCGCCGCTGGGCCGGCGTCCGACAAGGGCGGGCCTGCCGCAGGGCCGGCGGCCCCGCTTCCGGGTGAACGCGTTCAGCAACCACAGGCACAACCCGCCAATCCCCCGAGCGCACCGGCCAAGGACATCCGCGGCACCGAGGAGTCGCCTCTGTTCGTCAGGGTAGTGACTCCCAAGGGTACATCCGAGAAACCCAAGGCCGACGCACAACGCGAAGACGATAAGGCCGCTCTCGACAGGCTGGGCGCGTATTCCACTGTAGCGGTCGCGGTCATCGCATTCTTCCTTGCGCTTTATACCGGCAAATTGTGGAAAGCCACCGTCGATCTCGCAAAAGAGGCGAGGGCGGACAGTCAAAGGCAAGCGCACGAAACGCAGGAATCTCTCCGGATCGCCCAGGCGAGCGCGGACGCCGCCCGCAGAAGCGCGGAGGTTGCCGCGAGTGCCGTCGGCCCCTTTCTGATCCCGGAGATCAGGAACTGCGATCTGCACCCGCCGCTCGAAGGCCTCGCCGCTGGCGCTACGCATAAGCCGTCCTTGACGCTGGGCTTCAACAATGTCGGAAGCAGCCCGGCAATCTTGCAGCGGGTAGCGGCGCAGTTTTTTCTCGCCGAGCGAGAGGAGCTTCCGTCCTTGGGCGCGTTCGAAAGCCTCAAGTCTCGTGATGTCACGCTCGCTATTCCCCCGAACAGCGTTGGCGGCAGTTTCATTCTGCACTTCAACCGGTCGATTGACGCGGGAGAGATTCGACGGTTGGCCGGTGAGGCTCAAGGGGCGTATCTGCGTTTCCTTGTCCTCGGCTACGTCGTGTACACCGACGTGTTCGCCATTCGTCACACCAGACGCTTCTGTCTGAAAGTCGGGCAAGACAAATGGCAGGAATTGAAGGGCGACGGAAAATACAATCGCATCACGCGCGAGGATGCGAACAAGAGCGAGCTTCCGCCGGAAGAAGAGCCGAGCGGCTCACGGCAGCAGGGCCTCATGAATGAGTAAGGCCAAAAGAGGAAAAGCCGTTACGGCCGTCTTGTTCGTCTGCACCGGCAACATCTGCCGCTCGCCGACCGCGGAAGCCGTGTTCCGCGCGCTGGTCGAGCGCGCCGGTCTCGCGCGCTCGATCATGATCGATTCCGCGGGCACGCACGACTACCAGGTCGGGCAGCCGCCTGACCCGCGCGCGGTCGAGCAGGCGCGCTTGCGCGGCTACGGGCTACACGACCGGTACGCGCGGCAGATAGAGGAAGAGGATTTCGCTCGCTTCGATTGGATCCTCGCGATGGATATGTTCAACCTCGCCGAGCTCGAGGAGATGCGGCCGCGCGACTACCGCGGGCATCTCGGCTTGTTCCTGGATATGGATCCCCGTTGCCGCGTGCTGGAAGTGCCTGATCCGTACAACGGCGAGACCGAGGATTTCGAGCGCGTGCTGGATCTTGTCGAAGGCGCCGCTGCGGCACTGCTCGACACCGTGCGCAAAACGCTCGAAAGCGATAAGCGCCCGTAGCCCAGGGTGAGCCGTAAGGCGAACCGGGTACGCCGATGATCGATGCGGGACCCCGGGGTTGGCCTGCGTTCACCCCGGGCTACACCGTGACCGTCACATCGCCGGCGGTTCCTTGTGACTGGTCTCCACCATCTGCAGCGGCTCTTCGGCGGTGGCAGGCTTCGGCGGACGAGCACGGCGTGGACGCGTTGCTTCGGGCTCGCTCTCGCTCACCGGCGCAGCGTGAGTCGTCTCGACCAGGACCAGTCCCGACTCCGGCGGCAGCTCCAGCGATACGCGCGGTATCTCCGGCGCATTGAGCGGAAGCGGGTGCTCCACCTCGCGAGCTGTCGCCGTCGCTTCGTGCGGCGGTGCCGTCGCGCTACTAATCTAGCCCCGCCTGCCTACATTGTCCCACGTGAAGGCATTCTTTCCCATCGTGTCGTGATAGCGCTGTAGCGCCACCAAATTGCTTAGGACGTCGGGCGGGAAGCCGCGTCGGTTTCCGCGCGTATCGGTTAACAGTGATTCCATGTACGCCCGGAACGATTTCCGATCTGCCCACGTTACCGCGATAAGGTTGGCGATGCGCGCGTATCGACGTAGAAGAGCGTTCGGTCTGATGTCGTCCGGAAGGCTCGCGACCCACGTCAAGGTGTGAGGAAAGGGCCGGTTTGCCGGCGTTGCTTTACGCAAGTGCTGATAGCGGTCGAGCTCAAGGTCGATTTGTAGCGCGGCGCTGCAGGTCCCAGGCGCCAAGCGTTCTTCCGGGGACTCCTGTGCATGGACGTCGATCCATGGAGGGCGATCAGAATTGCGATAGATGCTCATGGCAAAGTGGGCCGAGTTTTCAATGTCACAATGCTGTCACAGTGCAGACTTGTTCGGAACCCGAACCGATAAGAGGTCATGTTGACGACACTCTGATCTTGAGAGTGCATTACCAGCGCCGCCGTCGTCGTCGTGGCGCATCGCTTCAACGATCGCTAAGTCGAGATCGTCGCTTTTTCGTGATGGTCCTGACTCTGTCTGCGCTGAGCGGCAAGTCTCATTCATCCGTTCAGATAACTGGGACACCAGCTCTCCAAAGAGCAGGTCAGCGCGGCACTGGGGCCGGATCCTGTGACGCACATGTTGCCTTCGACCGTGTGAAACGGAAATCGAAGCGATGCCGATCCGTGGCGACATCTGACGTGGCGCGACACTTCCACCCTGTGAGCCATTGTGTCAAGGCGGTGCCGCTCGAGAAGGAGCGCTCCAACTTCGTGCGGCCGATGTCATTAGCACGGCCGCGCTGACCACAAGTCTGCAGTGGCAGACCGCCAGTCACGAAATTGCGAGGGCTCCATGCCATCGGCATACGGCTTGCAGGCGATCGTCAGTGGCCACCGGCGGCATCTTGCCTAATTTGCAGCCCAGGCCCGCGCGATCTTGTGGGACGAAGAAGAAATGTTCGACCGAGCCCGATCCGAGATCTCTGCCTCCCGCCAGCGGAAGGGGCGGCTGGGCCACGCGGCGTGTTTCCCGACTCCGGCGGAGGCCCGCTGAGTCCGTCACGACCGTCGCCCGCTGCAAGCCGTTGCGAAATGACGAAGCGAAGCGCTTCCAGAATCTCCACGCGACAGCGCGGGTTCACCCTCCTCGAGCTCATGATCACGCTCGTCGTCATCGCGGTCCTGGCAGCGATCGCGCTGCCCTCGTACCGCAGCTACGTCCTGAGAGCCAATCGCTCCCAGGCGAAGCAATTCATGGGCGACATCGCCAATCGCGAGGAGCAATACCGCCTCGACCAGCGAAGTTACACGGCGACGATCGGAACGGGAGGTCTTGGGGTGAGTCCACCGTCCGAAACGTCCGGGAACTACACGTTCGCCGTTGCCATTGCGGGCAACGATTGCCTGGGCGTGGCTCTCCCGTCAGGCGGCTACAGGATTAACGCGACGGCGATCGGCGCGCAGGTCAGCGACGGCGACTTGTGCTTTGACAGCCTTAACCAGAAGACGCCGGCGGCGAAATGGAGCAATTGACTCATCGACAAGGCCGTGCCCGCGACAGCGGCTTCACGCTGATCGAGCTGCTGATCACGGTCAGCGTCATCGCGGTTCTGCTCACGCTCGCCGTGCCCTCGCTGGCCGATCTTTCTCTCAACCAGGCTGTGCGCGGCGGAGCCGGCGATCTTCAGACCACCCTGTTCTTCGCGCGCAGCGAAGCCATTACCCGGGCCGCGGACGTGAACGTCGTGCCGACGAGCGGCGACTGGAAGAACGGCTGGATCGTGCAGCTCAGCGATGGCACCGTGCTTCGCCGCGAGAACGCCCTCAACCCTCAGCTCGCTTCGATGGCCGGCGACACGATCACCTACGAGAGCGATGGGCATGTGCCGCCGCCGGTACCGGGTCAGATGATTGTTCGTGTGACGGGCAATGCGAACGTGACGGCGCGCTGCGTGCGGCTTGATCTGAGCGGCCGCCCGAGCCTGCTGATCGATACCGATCGTAACCCTGCAAATGGCTGCAACTGAACGCTCGTGCGACGCCTGTCCGACGACCCGCCTAGGGCGCGGCGCGCCGGTGCGGGTTGGAGGCCGCCCTCACAAGGGCTTTACGTTGCTCGAGGTGCTGATCGCACTGGTGCTCAGCGCCATAGGGCTGATGGGATTGTTCGTGCTGCAGGCCAAAACGCAGCGCGCGGAGCTGGAGTCCTATCAGCGGGTCCAGGCGCTCGTGTTCATCCAGGACATCATCGATCGCATGAATGCGAACCGCACCGATGCATTCGCTCAGGCGTACGTGACGGCGTCCCCCGTTGGAGGCGGTGGCGCGCTCACCGATTGCACGGGTAAGACCGGCGCAGACCTCGATCTGTGCGAATGGGGCAATGTTCTCGACGGGGCGGCCGAAACAGCCGCCAGCGGCAGCTGCTCGACGGCATCGGGCGCCGGCTGCGTCGGCGCAATGGCTGCCGCGCGGGGGTGTATCAGCTACGACGCCGCTACGGAGCTGGCCGACAGCACCGGTGCCGTTCAGGCCGGTACCGGACTCTATATGGTGACGATCGTCTGGGAAGGAGAATCGCCTACGGTCATACCTTCCGCCGAGCTCACCTGCGGCGTGGCTCCATACGGGGCTCGAATGGTGAACTCGACATTGAGGATCGCCGCGCTCGGGGCGCAATAGCGTCCCGTACCGATTTCGAGCACGACAGGAATGACTGAATCCCTGCAGCGCACGATGAAAACCTGCGTACCCCCTCCCGGCGGCATGTGCCGCGTCCCACAAGCCCCGCCGCCGGCTGCCAGGCGGTGGCGTTACGGGCCCGGCTATCAGCGCGGCATGTCGCTCATCGAACTGATGGTTGCGATGACGGTATCGACGCTGCTGATGCTGGGGCTCGCTGTGATATTCGTCGGCAACAGTCGGTCGTTCTCCGAGAACGAGAAGGCGAGCCAGCAGATCGAGAACGGGCGCTACGCGACCGCGATCCTGAGTGCCGGCATACGGCACGCCGGTTTCTACGGCGAAGTGGCTGATGTCACCAATCTGCTGCTGACGCCTCCGATCACGCTGCCCGCAGCGCTACCCGATCCGTGCGTGACCGACATCGCCTCCCTCCGAGCCGCGCTGCCGCTGCCCGTGCAGGGTGTCGACGCGCCGGACGCCGTCCCATCCTGCCTGCCTGACCACGTGGCCGGCACCGACGTCCTGGTCATTCGCCGTGGCAATACGACGACCGTCTCCGCGGCGGACGCCGTCGCGAACGGTTACTACACCCAGACGAGCTTTTGCGCCACGCAAACGCCGGTGTTCATGATCGCGCAGAGCGGATTCGTCCTCGAGGACAAGAATTGCGTCGATCCAGCGCCTGTCCGGCAGTATCACGTGGAAATCTATTTCATCAGCCCTTGCAGCATCCCGACCGGCAGCAACGGCACCTGCAAGAACACCGATCCCGCCGTTCCCACGCTCAAGAGACTCGAGCTGCGCGCTGCGGATGACGCGACCTGTCCGCTCTTCGCCGCCACCTCGTGGTGCCTCGTGCCGCTCGTCGAGGGCATCGAGAATCTGCAGATCGAGTATGGACGCGACACGAGCGGCGATGGCGCACCGGACGCCTACGTTACCTTGCCCGCGTCCACGACGGAATGGTCCCAGGTCATGGCGATCCGGCTGCACTTGCTTGCCCGGAACGTGGACCAGACCGCCGGTTTCACCGATACCAAGACCTACCTGCTCGGGAAGAACTTCGACGGCGGCGACAACACCGTGTCACCCGGTGGGGCGTACAAGCGGCACGCATTCGTGGAAGTCGTGCGGGTCACGAACGCGAGCCAGCGTAAGGAAAAACCCCTTTGCATTGCACCGACCTCGGATTGCCCATCATGACCACGGACCCCGCACGCGGGCCGACGATTTCCGCGCATATGGAGGGCTCCATCCACGTCCATCGCCCGATGCACGGTCAGCGAGGGGCGGCTCTCGTGATGACCGCCATCATGCTCGTCCTGCTGACACTCTTCGCGCTCGCCGTGATCAACATGTCGACGGTAAACCTTCGTGTCGCCCACAACGAGCAGACCAAGGCCGAATCCGTCGCCGCCGCCCAGCGCGCGATCGAACAGGTCGTCAGCACGAATTTCCCGGCCAACCCGCAGCCGGTAACGGTCGCCGTCGACATCGATAACAATGGCACGAGCGACTACAACGTCTCCGTCGCGAAACCGGAATGCAAGAATGCGGTCCCCATCAAGAGCATCGAGCTGGACATATCGCAGCCTTCCGACGTCGCGTGCTTCGCGAGCTCGGCAGTGGGCGGGGCCGGTGCAGGCGGCAACTCGGTGTGCGCGAACACTCAGTGGGACGTGAGCGCCACGACGACCGACACCGCTGCCAGCGGGGCGACCGTCACCGTCCATCAGGGCATCGGCCAACGCGTGCCCATCGATACGACTTGCTAAGGAGCGAGGCAAACCCGTGCCGTCCGCGGCACCGGGGGAGACTCAGACCATGAGAACGATCAACGATCAAGGCCTTGTTGGCGGTAGCGCTGCTCCTGGCGGGTGTGGGGCGGGCGCCGGCAGAGGACATCGACATCTTCAGCGGGGCCGGTGCCAACGGCGCGGCGCCGAACGTCCTGATACTCGTCGATAACACTTCGAGCAACGATGCATCGTACTCTTCTTCCTGCCCTTACACCGGGGCGCCGGCGAACCTGCCCAACGGCAATCTGCTGGACATGGTGTATTGCGCTCTCTACGGGACCCTGGAGACGATCAACACCGCGGATCCGGTCACTGGACAGAAGCCGCTTCTCGGCAAGCTGCATGTCGGCTTGATGGTCGGGGGCTCGGGGTCGAACAAGGGGGGCGAGATGTCCTATCCCAGCTCTCCACCGTATAACCTGCCACTCATGGACGCTGCGGGCATTGCGGCGTTCGAGAGCGTCATCAGCGCCGGCATTCCCAAGGCGACGGGCAACGCCAAGCTCGACGGCGACATGACCGAGGTCTGGGCCTGGCTCACCGGAAACACGGGTCCGAGATCCGGGACGTCCTATTCCGCGCACATCGGGACGCTGAGCTGCCAGAAGAGCTATCTCATCATCATCGGCGCGGCAGCCAAGCAAGGCCGGCCGTGCAACGGCAGCGGTTGCGGAAGCGCGAGCGAGCTGGCTTCTGCGGGAGCGACCGCCGCTCAGCAGGTGCAAATCAACACCTCCAATCTGGGCACGTACACGGGCGACGATGGGTCGTGGATCGATGAATGGACGCGCTTCCTCTACCAGACGGATTTCAACAATAACGCGAACGACAAGCAGAGCCTGGTGACCTACACGATCGCCGCAGGCGGGGACGCCCTCGACTACACCCAGCTCTTGAAGAGCACGGCCTTTCAAGGAGGCGGCAAGCCCTTCGTCGGGGCGGATTACAACGCGATCAAGCAGGCGCTGCTGCAGATCTTCAACGAGGTCACAGCGACCAACAGCGTGTTCGCGTCCGCAAGCTTGCCGATCGCGACCAACACCCAGGGCAGCTTCGCGAACCAGGTGTTCATCGGCATGTTCCGTCCGGACGCGCAGGCCAATCCGCGGTGGATGGGTAATCTAAAGCAGTATCAGTTCGGCACCACGGGTACACCACCGAACGTGCAGCTGTTCCTGGCGGACTCCAAGGGTGCCGATGCAATCAGTGCCGCCGGCTCCGGCTTCATTTCGCCCACCGCCGTCAGCTTCTGGACGACGAAGACGTCGCAACTCCCCGATTCGATCGGCGGCTTCTGGGTAAACAATCCGCAAGGCTCGGGCGGGGGTTACGACAGTCCCGACGGCGAGGTCGTGGAAAAAGGCGGCGTCGGGCAACAGATCAGACTCGCCAACCTCAGCGACGACTACACCGCCAATCCGGCGACTCCGCGCCATGTGTACACGTGCTGGGGCACTTCGGGCCTGTGTTCGGCGGGCGCAAGCCTCTCCTCGACGCCGTTCGCGACGACCAACACCGGACTGACCGCGGCCGCGCTCGGGATCAACAATCCGGTCTATTCGCAAGGCGTGACCAACATCTCGCGCGTCAGCTCGACCGGTATCGTGACGGTGCAACTTTCAGGAACACCGAATCCTGCCATTACCGACGCGACGACGGTGACGATTCACGGCTCGGCCGGCGCGCAGTTCGACTACAACCTGGCGGCCGCGTCGCCCAACGCCAGCGGAACCGCGGTCACCTATACGCTGCCGGCGGAATTGCCGCCCACTTCGCTGGCGACCCCCAGTGCATGGACGGTCTCCGGAGCCGCCTCGGGCCAGTCGAATGTTTCGTCCCTGACGCGGACGAGCAACGCGGGGCTGATCACCGTGACGGCGACGCTCGCCGACCTCACCTTCGGCGGGAGCACGGCAGCGGCGGTGGGTGATTCGCTGAATATCGCCAATTCGAACGGCTACAACGGCACGGGCGCCATCACCGGCGTCAATACAGCCACGAATACCATCACCTATACGACGTCAGAGACGCCGGGTGTCTACGGCGGCGGCGGCAAGATCTCGGTCGGTTCGTCGACCTGCACGACCAACGGCAACAACAACAACAAGAACTGCGACAACATCGGCGCTTCGAACAGCAACGCACCCAACGCCGGCCAGGCCAACCTGCCGGGGCTCGTGCGGGGAACGAGCTGCTCTACGTGCGTCGCGAACTCCGGAAATGTCCTCATGGTGAATTTCCCCGGAGGTACCAGCCAGCTGAACAAGGTGACCCCGGCGACGGGCGTGCAGGCGTACATCCAAGGCGGGGCGGTACCGGCCAACTACGTCAATACGACGACCGGCTGGAAGATCGTCGGCATCGGCGCCTCGTGCAACGTGACCGAAACGCACACGGACGGAACCGTGCGCACCTACACCGGCACCGCGACCTCGGGCACGACCTATTACACGCTCTGCCTCGATCTCGGAGCCGCGTTCTCGATCAGCCCGGCTGTGTCCGGCAACGGCGCGACCTCCACGCCGCAAACGACGGCGACGCGCCAGGGCGCCTATACACGTACCGTAAGTAGCCTTTCCCGCGGAGCGAGCAGCTGTACCGGGACGGGAAGCGGAGCCACAGCGAACAATGCGACGGTCACCATCACGACGACGACTGCGCACGGCTTTGCGGTCGGCGAAGTCGTCCAGGTCTCGACCGCCAGCCCGGGGCCGAACGAAAGCGCGTACATCGGGTCCGCAACCGTGGTGAGCGTGCCTACGTCGACGCAGTTCACCTATGCCATCGCGACAACCCCGGCCTGCACGGACGCCACTGCGGGCATGACGATCACCTACCAAAGCTCGGTCGGCGGCATCGATGCAGGCGACCTGATTCGCTGGGCGCGCGGCGACGACAATATCGGCGACGAGCAAAGTCCCGGCAACGGTATCACCATCCGGCCGTCCGTCCACGGCGACGTGATCCATTCGCGCCCTGCGGTCGTCAACTACGGGGGCTCGACGGGTGTCGTCGTGTTCTATGGCGCCAATGACGGCACGTTCCGTGCGATCAACGGTAACCAAACGGCCAGCATCGGCAGCGTGCCGGCCGGTGGGGAACTGTGGTCCTTCATTCCGCAGGAGTTCTTCTCCAAGCTGGAACGGCTCTACTCGAACAGCCCCGGACTCAAGCTGGCGAACACGCCCGCCGGCATCGTCCCCACGCCGCAACCGAAGGATTATTTCTTCGACGGGGTTACGGGGGTCTACCAGGACACCTCGACCGGGACCGCATATATCTACCTCACCGCTCGACGCGGCGGTCGGCTCATTTACGCCCTGGACGTGACCGATCCGACCAATCCGAAATTCAAGTGGAGGAAGGGTTGTCTGAGCCTGGCCAACAACACAGGATGCGACGCCGGCTTCGCGGAGCTTGGGCAGACTTGGTCGCAGCCGAAGGTCACGCAAGTGAAAGGCTACTCGAATCCTGTGCTCATCTTCGGTGCGGGTTACGACGCGAACCAGGACAGCGAGCCGCCGGGCGCCGATACGATGGGGCGCGGCATTTTCATCCTCGACGCGACCGACGGCAGCATCGTCTGGCAAGCCAAAGGCGGCGGCAGCACCAATGCGTGCAGCGGAACGCCGTGTCAGTTGCTGGACATGACCTATGCGGTCGCCTCTGACATCACGCTGCTCGATCGCATCCCGCCCGGAGGTACCAAGTCCGATGGGTTTGTCGAGCGCCTCTACGCTGCCGACATGGGCGGCAATATCTGGCGCGTCGACCTGGAGCCGGCAGGCGGAAACACGCCGAGCTCCTGGCAGGTCACCAAGTTCGCCGCGCTCGGCGGTTCGGGGACGATCAAGCGCAAGTTCCTCTATCCGCCCGACATCCTCGCAACCTCGCACTACGATGCCGTGCTGGCGGGCACGGGCGATCGAGAGCATCCGGTGTATCAGGACGGCGCGACCAGCATCGTCAACCGGTTCTACATGATCAAGGACACGAACATCGGCAACGACGCGTCGGGCTGGACTGCGGTCTCCGACGGCACGAGCAGCACCGCGGACAATGCCCCGTCCTCCCTCGTTCACATCGTTCTGCCGATCCCCCCGAATCCGAAATACGACGGGTCGCTGAACGGCTTCTACATCACGCTTCCGAACACTGGCGAGAAGGTGGTCAACGCGCCGACCACGATCGGCGGATTTACCTACTTCGGCACGAATCAGCCGACAGCGCCGTCGAATCTCACATGCAGCAACGGTACGGGAACGGCGCGGGACTACCAGGTCAACTTCGTAACGGGCGAAACAGCTTCCGGAATACTCGATACCGGCGGCTTGCCCCCGTCACCCGTCGCGGGTCTCGTCAATATCGATAACAACGGCGATACCTTGACCGTGCCGTTCCTGCTCGGCGGCAACCCTTCGTCCGGTTGCGTCGGTCCGGATTGTCGTTCGTCGCTCGGCGGGACGCGGCCGCCGATTCCCATCAGTCCGACGAGGCGCAGGCTCTACTGGTATCTGGAAAAGCTGGATAAGTGAAACATCGTACCGTGACGCCGCGCGCAGCAAGTTCCTCGCGATTCGACGTGTACGACACGTCTCATTTGTGGGCCGTGACAGGGAATGGCGTCGGGCGCGCTCGAAAGCGATAAGCGCCCGTAGCCCGGGGTGAGCCGTAAGGCGAACGGGTACGCCGATGATCGATGCGGGACCCCGGGGTTGGCCTGCGTTCACCCCGGGCTACACCGTGACCGTCACATCGCCGGCGGTTCCTTGTGACTGGTCTCCACCATCTGCAGCGGCTCTTCGGCGGTGGCAGGCTTGGGCGGACGAGCACGGCGTGGACGCGTTGCTTCGGGCTCGCTCTCGCTCACCGGCGCAGCGTGAGTCGTCTCGACCAGGACCAGTCCCGACTCCGGCGGCAGCTCCAGCGATACGCGCGGTATCTCCGGCGCATTGAGCGGAAGCGCGTGCTCCACCTCGCGAGCTGTCGCCGTCGCTTCGTGCGGCGGTGCCGTCACGGGCTCCGGCGCGTGCGCCGGCCGGACATGAGCAGCCGGCATGGGACGCTCCAGCGCGTCGCCTGCGGGTGCGAGCTTCTCCGGCTCGACGAGCGGCATCGGACGCTCCAGCGCATCGGCGGCGGGTACGAGCTTCTCCGGCTCGGCAATCGGCATCGATGCGATGGGCGCGCCGGACGTCAACGGCTCCGTCGTCGGTTGCGGCGCGATCGAGGCCGCTGCGCCACGCTCGCCCTGCTGTGCATGCCGCTCGCCGCGATCGCGACCGCGACCGCGGTCGCGTCGACGCCGGCCACCTTCACCGCGCTCGCCCTCACGCCCGGGCACGGATTGTCCCTGGGTGATCGCGGCGAGCGACGGATCCACGGGACGCGGTTCCTGCGGGGCCTTGGGCTCGCGCGGCTGACGCTGCCGCTGCGGCTCGCGCGACGCATCGCGACCGTCGCGATCGCGCCGCGGCTGCTGCGGAGCGCCCTGCGGCGGACGCGGTAACTTCTGCGGCTCGCGCGGCTCGGCGCGCTGTCCTTCGTGACGCCCGTGACGACGCTCGCCGCCGCGACCATCGCGACGGTCGCGGCGCTCGCCGCGATCTCTCGGGCCGCGGTCGCGCTCTTCGCGCGGTTGACGCGCCGGCGCCGGTGCGGGCGCGATTGCGGGCTCGGACGGCTGCCGCTTGAACCAGCCCATCACGGTGGAGAGCCAGTTCTCGTGCCGCACGGGCGCCTCGGGTGTGGTCGCACGCGGCACGGGCAGCGGCGCGGGCTGCGCGGGCGTGATCCCTTTGACCATCGCTTCCTGACGGGGCTCGCGCGCTTCCTCCTTCTTGAGCTTGACGAGATCCTCCTCCTCGGGCCGCTCGACCATGTCGAACGACGCCGGCAGCGGCTCGCTCTGATTGAGATCGTCGTGCCGGAGGCGGTTGACCGTGTAGTTCGGCGTCTCGAGGTAGCGATTCGGAACGAGCAGCACGTTGACCTTGAACCGGGTCTCGATGCCGTGGATCTCCGGGCGCTTTTCGTTCAGGAGGAACGTGCCGACGTCGACCGGCACCTGCGCGACCACCTGTGCGGTGTTCTCCTTCATCGCTTCTTCCTGCAGGATGCGCAGGATGTGCAGCGAGGTCGACTCCGTTCCGCGGATATGGCCGATGCCGTGGCAGCGCGGACAGGGGATGTACGCCGATTCGGCCAGCGCCGGACGCAGCCGCTGGCGCGAAAGCTCCATCAGCCCGAAGCGCGAGATCTTGCCGAGCTGCACGCGCGCGCGGTCGTACTTGAGCGCGTCCTTGAGCCGGTTCTCCACCTCGCGCTGGTTCTTGCCGCTTTCCATGTCGATGAAGTCGATCACGATCAGGCCGCCCAGGTCGCGCAGGCGAAGCTGACGGGCGATCTCCTCCGCGGCCTCGAGATTGGTGTTGAATGCGGTCGTCTCGATGTCGCCCGCCTTGGTGGCGCGCGCCGAGTTGACGTCGATCGACACCAGCGCCTCGGTGTGGTCGATCACGATCGCGCCGCCCGAGGGCAGCGGCACCTGCCGCGCGTACGCCGTCTCGATCTGGTGCTCGATCTGGAAGCGCGAGAACAGCGGCACGTCGTCCTTGTAGAGCTTCACGCGGTTGACGTTGGCCGGCATCACGTGGCTCATGAACTGCTGCGCCTGCTCGAAGATCGACTCGGTGTCGATCAGGATCTCGCCGATGTCCGGATGGAAGTAATCGCGGATCGCGCGGATCACGAGGCTCGATTCCTGGTAGATGAGGAAGGCGCCGGCCTGCGTCTTCGCCGCACCGTCGACCGCCTGCCAGAGCTGCATCAGGTAGTTCAGGTCCCACTGCAGCTCCTCGAGCGAGCGACCGATGCCCGCGGTGCGGGCGATGACGCTCATCCCATCCGGAACTTCCAGTTGGCCGATCACCTCCCGCAGCTCGTTGCGGTCCTCGCCCTCGATCCGCCGCGAAACGCCGCCGCCGCGCGGGTTGTTGGGCATCAGCACGAGATAGCGGCCGGCGAGCGAGATGTAGGTCGTGAGCGCGGCGCCCTTGCTGCCGCGCTCGTCCTTGTCGACCTGGACGATGAGCTCCTGGCCTTCCTTGAGCGCATCCTGCGGCCGGCCGCGGCCTTCGCCGTTGCCGCGCAGATATTCGCGGGCGATTTCCTTGAAGGGAAGAAAACCGTGGCGGTCCGTGCCGTAGTCGACGAAGCAGGCCTCGAGACTGGGCTCCACGCGGGTGATCACCGCCTTGTAGATGTTGCTCTTGCGTTGCTCCTTGCTTGCGGATTCGATATCGAGGTCGATCAGCTTCTGGCCGTCGACGATGGCCACCCGAAGCTCTTCGGCCTGGGTGGCGTTGAACAGCATGCGTTTCATGTCGTGCATCCCCGGCGCGAGGTTCCGCGGGCGAGACGAAGTGCAGCGGGAGCGCCCGGCGAGCGGGCGCGTGCTACGGGCGGGCGGCGGGCGAGAGCGAGCTCGACCACGCCGGCAGCGCTGGCTGCCGGGCCACGAGGGAACAGATGCGGATATCGGGCATCATCGAGGCCCGCGCGTCGCTTGCGCGTTCAGTCGTGGGCCGGATCTCGGGAGCGTCGTGGGTTTGTTCGCGTTGTCGCTCGAACGGTCTTTTCGACTGCGTGAGCAGTCGATTACAGAATCGTTGCGCTTCGGGTAACGTTTGCGCGCCGCGCGTCGTAGCCGCTTCACTCCGGCATCTGGCCGGTCGCGGTTCTCGCGCTCTTCCATTAACATCGCTACTTTTCCGGGTTACAAGACCCGGACGGTGAGCCGATTTAACCTTGGCCCCGACGAGGGGCAACGGGCGGGCTTGCCTTTCGGCCGCTTCGAGCCGGCAGCCGAGCGAAGTTTTCGCTCCTTTCGTCCGCCAGCCTCTTCCACTCGTTATTGGCAAGCACAATTATAAAGAAATGAACGATTTAAGCAAGGATCTTGTCCGGCACGTCGCGATCGACGAGGCGGCGGCGGGGCAGCGCGTGGACAATTTCCTGCTCCGCGTGCTCAAAGGCGTGCCCAAGAGTCACATCTATCGCATCCTGCGCAGCGGCGAGGTGCGCGTGAACCGCCGGCGCGTGGGCCCCGACGCGCGGCTTGCGGCGGGCGACGATGTGCGCATCCCGCCGGTGCGAACGGCGGACGCCCATCGGCCTGCGCGACGGGTCCCGGTACGGGCGGAGGCTCTGCCGATCCTCTACGAGGACGAGGCGCTGATCGCGATCGACAAGCCGGCGGGGCTGGCCGTCCATGGCGGCAGCGGCGTCGCTTTCGGCGTGATCGAGCAGCTTCGCGCCGCCCGACCGGAGGCCGCGTTTCTCGAGCTCGTCCACCGGCTCGATCGCGACACGTCCGGCGTGCTCCTCGTCGCCAAGAAACGCGCCGCGCTGCTCGCGCTGCACGCGAGCTTTCGCGACGGCGGCGTCGACAAGCGTTATGTCGTGCTCGTGAAAGGCCGCTGGCGAGACGCGATGCGCAAGGTCGAGCTGCCGCTCGCCAAATTCCTGACCGGAGCCGGGGAGCGGCGGGTGCGCATCGAGCGCGACGGCGGCAAGATGGCGCGCACGGTGTTTCGCCGACGGCAGGTGTGGGCGAAGGCGCAGCCGCCGATGAGCCTGCTCGAAGCGGAGCTCCACACGGGTCGCACGCACCAGATCCGGGTGCACCTGTCGCATCTCGGCTTTCCCCTGGCGGGCGACGACAAGTACGGCGACTTCGCCTGGAACAAGGCGCTCGCGAAGCAAGGCTTGAAGCGCATGTTCCTGCATGCGTGGCGGGTGGGCGTGCCGCATCCGCTCGATCGCCGCCCGCTCGACTTCGAGTCGCCGCTGCCGGCGGATCTGGCGAGCTTTGTCGCTGCCCTTGGGGCCCAGGAGGATGCCGATGCCGGAGGCTAAGCCGACGCGATCGCGGCGATTCCGACTGCTCGTCTTCGACTGGGACGGGACGCTCGCGGACTCGACCGCGATCATCGCCGCGTCGATCCAGCAGGCATGCTGCGACCTCGGCCTTCCGGTCCCCGCGGACGCGGCGGCGCGGTTCGTCATCGGTCTGGGGCTCGCCGACGCGCTGCGCCAGGTTGCGCCGACGCTAGCTCCTGCGGACTATCCGCGGCTTTCCGAGCGGTATCGCGAGCACTATCTCGCGCGCGATCCGCAGATCCCGCTGTTCGCCGGCGCGCGCGAGATGCTCGACGAGCTCGACGCGCTCGGATTCCTGCTCGCGGTCGCGACCGGGAAGTCGCGCGTCGGTCTTACCCGAGCCCTGTCGCAACAGCGCCTCGAGACCCGATTCGTGGCGTCGCGCTGCGCCGACGAGGGCTTCCCCAAGCCGCACCCCGACATGCTGCTCGCGTTGATGGAAAGCTGCGGCGTCGGCCCCGTTGAGACGCTGATGATCGGCGACACCTCCCACGATCTCGAACTCGCGCGCAATGCAGGGGCGAGCGCGGTGGCGGTGACCTACGGCGCGCACGGCGCCGACGGACTGGCCGCGCTCTCGCCGCTCGCCGTGGTGTCGTCGATTCCCGAGCTCCACGCGTGGCTGAGAGCGAACGGTTGATCTGCGCGAGCGAGGCGCTCGTCGAGGGCGGTTCGGGCTTCCGCTTCGAAGTCTGCCGCGCCGGAGAGCCGATGCCGGCGTTCGCCATCCGCTTCGGCGGCGTCGTGCGCGCCTACATCAACGAATGCCGTCACCAGTGCACCGAGCTCGACTGGAATCCGGGCGAGTTCTTCGATGCCGAGCGGCTATACTTGGTTTGCGCGACCCACGGCGCGCTCTACCAGCCCGACAGCGGATTGTGCGTCGACGGTCCGTGCCGGGGCGCGCGCCTGGCGACGATCGCGGTCCGCGAGCGTGATGGCGCGATCTATTGCAGCGAGGAGTGACATGGCCGAAGAGAATTGGGAACGCCGCGTGATCGAACAGCTCGCCACCGAGGGTCTGCGCGAGCAGACGCGGGCTCGGCGCTGGAGGATATTCTTCCGACTGCTCGGCTTCGCTGTCGTCGTCCTGGCGCTGCTCGCGTTCGTCGGTGCACTGAACGAGGGCCAGGTCACCTGCCTCGACAAGTGCACCGCGAAAGTGGAGATGCTGGGCGAGCTCGACGCCGATGGGCCGGTGAGCGCGGAGAACGTGATGGCCGGACTCCAGGCGGCGTTCAGGAACAAGGGCACGCAGGGCGTGGTGCTGCGCATCAACAGCCCCGGCGGCAGCCCGGTCCAGGCCGGGGAGATCAACGACGAGATCCGGCGCCTGCGGGCGAAGTATCCGGCGATCCCCATCTACGCGGTCGTCGAGGAGATCTGCGCGTCGGGCGCCTACTACGCCGCCGTGGCGACCGACAAGATCTACGTCGACAAGGCGAGCCTCATCGGCTCGATCGGGGTGATCATCGATAGCTTCGGTTTCGTCGGCGCGATGGAAAAGCTCGGCATCGAACGCCGCGCGATCACCGCAGGCGAGAACAAGGCGTTCCTCGATCCCTTCTCGCCTCTGACGCCGGAGCAGCGAGACTACGCCCAGAAGATGATCGACGAGATCCACCAGCAGTTTATCGCCACGGTCAAGGCGGGGCGGGGCGATCGGCTCAAGGATTCGCCCGAGCTATTCTCCGGGCTGGTATGGAACGGGTCCCGGGGCGTCGATCTCGGCCTCGCCGATGGACTGGGCAGCGTCGAATCCGTCGCGCGCGAAGTGATCAAGGCCGACGACGTTGTCGATTTCACGGTCAAGGAGAATATCGGCGAGCGGCTCGCGCGCAAGTTCGGTGCGACGCTGGGACGAAGCCTTGGCGCCGTCGTGGCCCGCAACATGCGCTGGCGATGAGCGCAAGGCGGGACTCGGGAAGAGAGGCCGCCTGGGCGACGGCGCGATCGTGACCGCCGCGGATGGTGGGATCGGCGAGGCCTTCGAAAGTCTCGCAAGGCGCCAGCCGGCAGCGCCGGCGCTGCAGGTCCGTGGCCGTGTCGCTCTCACGTACTACGAGCTCGGAGCGCAAGTCCGCTACGTTCGAACGCGCCTGTCGGCGTGGGGGATACGGCCGGGCGATATCGTGGCAGGTTTCGCCGCCTCCCGACCCGAGATGGCGGTCGTATCCGCGAGCTTCCCATCGTCATCGACGTTCGCGCCGCTCAGTCCCTCGCTGCCCCGCGAAGCGTACGCAGACCTTCTGAAGCGATTGCGCCCCAAAGCGGTTCTCGTCCCCGAACGCGAAGAGCACGCGCTCGTCGCGGCGGCGCGCGAGCTCGGACTCGCCGAGATCCGCGTGTCCTCCGAGCCGGACGCCCGCGCGGGTCAATTCACGCTTCATCTCTCGCGCTCTTCGCCGTCGCTGGACGCGACCGCGCAGACGACCTCGCCGGGCGCGTACATCCTGGTCAGCTCGGGAACGACCGGCCGGCCCAAGCTCGTGCCGGTCGAACACGACCACGTTCTCGGTCACGCGAGCGTGATGCGGGACTGGCTCCGCCTGACGCCGGACGACGTCGGCTGCCATTTGGTGCCGATGCATCTGGCCCACGGCGTGCGAAACGGCTTGATCGTTCCTTTGCTCGCGGGCCAATCGGTCGTCTGCCTCGAAGAGTCCGATGTGGACGGCTTCTTCCGTTCCTTCGACGATTTCCGGCCGACGTATCTCACCGCCGGTTTCACGATCTACCGCGAGCTCCTGAGTCGCGCCGCCGACCACCGCGAGCGCCTCGCGCACGGCCGCCTGCGTTTCCTGCGCATCGGTGCGGGTCGACTCGAGCCCGAGGAGATCGATCGCATCGAGCAGGTGTTCGCGGTGCCGGCGCTCAAGGGGCTCACGCTGTCCGAGGGCGCCGCAACCCAGGATCCGTTGCCGCCCGGCGTACGGAAAATCGGCGCGCTCGGCGTGCCGCTCGGCAACGAGCTTGCGATCATGCGCGCCACAGGCGAATTCGAGCCGGCTGGCTCCAGCGGCGAAATCGTAATCCGCGGTCCGTTGGTCTTCCGCGGTTACCTCGATGACCCCGAGCTCACCGCGCAGTCCTTTGCGGACGGATGGTTTCGCACCGGCGACGTGGGCTACGTCGACGAGGACGGCTACCTTTACCACACCGGACGGATGAAGGAGATGATCAATCGCGGCGGCGAAAAATTCTCACCGCTGCAGATCGATGCCGCCCTCGAATCGCTGCAGGGGGTCAGAGAGGCCGCTTCGTTCGGCGTGGCTCACCCGAGGCTCGGCGAGGAAGTCGTGGCAGCGGTGGTTCGGGAGGAAAGCGCCCGGATCGACGAAGAGGATCTCATCGAGCGTGCAAAGTCCCGCCTCGGGCCCAAGGGAGTGCCGCGGCGGATCTTCTTCGTCGATCGTTTGCCGCGCAACGACGGAGGGAAACTGCGCCGCGCGGAGCTCCCGCGACTGCTTGGGCTGCAGCCGGATGGCCGGTCGTCGGATCAAGGCTTGACCGGCTCGATCGGGCCGTGGTCGCCCCTGGAGATTGCCGTCGGCGCGCTCTTCGCGGCGACGCTCGGGCAACGCGTAGGGTTGCACGACGACTTCTTCCTCGCAGGCGGCGATTCGCTCAACGGTGCACGTTTGATCACCCAGGTGCATTCGGCCTTCGGCGTCGAGCTGCCGGCGCGTGTCCTGTTCGACGAAGCCGCGACCGTTGCCGGTATGGCGCGAGTCATCGAGCGGCTGCGCAGCGCAGGCGCGTCGGGTGTTCCGGGCGCGGGGGACCGGCCCGCGCCGCGGCCGCGGTCATCGATGCGCCGGCCGGCAGCGCTTTCGCCCACGCAGCGCCGTGCCTGGTTCCTGTGGCGGCTCAATCAGGCCAATCCCGCGTACAACGAGGTCCGCGTCTACAGGCTCGTCGGACCGGTCGCGGTTGCAGCGCTGCGCGAGAGCCTGGAGGTTGTGACGCAGCGACACGAGATTCTGCGCACGACGTACAGCATGATCGACGGCGAACCCAGGCAGCTCGTCGACGACCGCGTCGCGCCGCACCTCGAGCTTGCCGACCTCTCCGGGCACTCGGCGCTCGGCGATCGGGAGGCGGCATTGAAGGAGCTGCTCGGAACGACCGCCGCGCATCGCTTCGACCTCGAAACGGGACCGCTCGCGCGCTATCTGCTGGTTCGCCTCGCGGATTCCGAGTACGTGCTCATGCGCGTATGGCAGCACATCGTTTGCGACGGATGGTCGGCGGCGGTGTTCGAGCGTGAGCTCTCGGCCGCCTACAACGCGCGACTCGGCAACCGCTCGCCGGCGCTGCCGGAGCTGCCGTTGCAATACGCCGATTACGCTGCCTGGCAGCTCGAACGCTCCGGAAGCGAGCCGCTGCGGCGGCAGCTCGAGTATTGGAAAGCGAAGCTGGCCGATCTGCCGACGCTGCGCTTGCCGTCCGACCGGACCCGCCCGGCAGCCCAGAGCTACCGCGGCGCCAGGATCGAAGCGCAGCTCCCGCAGGAGCTCACCGACGCGCTGGCCGCGCTTGGACGCTCCGCGGGTGCGACGCCGTTCATGAGCATGCTCGCGGCGTTCTACGTTCTGCTCCACCGATACAGCGGGGAGGAAGACATCGCGGTGGGCACCCCGATCGCCGCGCGCACGCGGGCCGAATTCGAAGGCTTGATCGGATTCTTCGCCAACACGCTGGTGTTGCGCGTGGACCTGACGGAGCAACCGACGTTTCTCGAGTTGCTGGAACGCGTGCGGGAGACCGCGCTCGACGCCTACACGCATCAGGATCTGCCCTTCGAGAGACTCGTCGAGGAGCTGTCGCCCCGACGCGACCCGAGCCGCAATCCGCTGTTCCAGGTCGGCTTCGCGATGCAGACGACGCCTTTGACCGAGCTCGCGCTCGATGGCGTCCAAGTGCAGCGGATCTCGCCGCCGACGGGCTACGTCAAGTTCGACCTCACGCTGACGCTTCATCCCGGCGAGCGGGGATTGTCGGCAAGCTGGGAGTATTGTGCGGACCTCTTCGCGGCGGAGACGATCGAGCGCGTGGCGGGCCATTTCGAGCGGCTGCTGACGGAGATTGCCGCAGATCCGTCGCAGAGCATCGGCCGCATCCCGCTGCTGACCACCGCCGAGCGTCGGACGTTGCTCGACGAATGGAGCGGCGCCCCCGCCGCTTATCCGGAACGCGCGACCGTGCCGGAGCTCTTCGAGGCGCAGGCCGCGGCGACGCCCGACGCCATCGCGTTGCTCGACGCGGCCAGGACGGTGAGCTATCGCGAGCTCAATGCGCGCGCCAATCGCCTGGCCCACTATCTTAGCGCTCGGGGCGTCGAAGCCGGACAGCGCGTCGGTGTGTGCATCGAGCGCAGTCCAGGGCTGATCGTCGCGCTGCTGGCGATTCTCAAGGTCGGTGCCGCGTACGTGCCGCTCGACCCGGAGCTTCCGCCCGAGCGACTATGCTTCCTGCTTCGAGACGCGCGCGCATCGCTGGTCCTTGCCCGACAGCGCCGTCTCGCGCAGCTTGGCGACTCGCCATGCCCTGTGCTGTGCCTCGACCGCGAGCGCGAAGCGATCGCCGCGCATTCCGCCGACGAAGGCCGACGCTGCGGCGATCCCGACGACGTCGCTTACGTGATGTACACCTCGGGATCCACCGGTGCGCCGAAGGGCGTCCTCATTCCCCACCGTGCGATCGTGAGACTGGTCCGCGGCACGAACTACGTGCAGCTCGGCGGAGGCGACGTCGTAGCGCATCTGTCCAATCCCGCGTTCGACGCCTCGACCTTCGAGATCTGGGGGGCACTGCTCAATGGCGCGCGCGTCGCGCTGGTCCCGCGGAGCACGGTGCTTTCGCCGCCGGCGCTCGCCGATGCGCTGGATCGTCACGCGGTCACGACGCTGTTCCTGACAACGGCGCTGTTCAACCTGCTCGCGCGCGAGGCTCCCGGGACCTTGGCCGGACTGCGCCATGTCCTTTTCGGCGGCGAGGCCGCGGATCCGCGAGCGGTGGATGCGGTCCTCCGCGAGGGGCGGCCGGAACGGCTGATCCATGTCTACGGACCGACCGAAACGACGACCTTCGCGACGTGGCATCCCGTCAGCGCAGTCGATGTCGACGCGATGACCGTCCCGATCGGCCGACCGATCGCCAACACCCAGGTCTACATTCTCGATCGGTACGGCGAGCCGACGCCCGTCGGCGTGGCGGGCGAGATCCATATCGGCGGACCCGGGCTCGCCTTGGGTTACCTCGGAGAGCAGGCGCTGACCGCCGAGCGGTTCATCCCGCATCTGTTCGATCGCGCACCCGGCGCGAGGCTCTACCGCAGCGGCGATCGGGCCCGTTATCGAGCGGACGGTGCGATCGAACTCCTCGGTCGGCTGGACCGACAAGTGAAGATTCGCGGCCACCGCGTCGAGCCGGGCGAGCTCGAAGCCGCGCTGCTGCGTCTGCCCCCGATTCGCGAGGCGGCCGTGGTCGTGGAAGGATCCAGCGCCGAGACCCGGCAACTGACGGCGTACGTCGTCGGCATGCCCGGCGCCGAGCCCGCGTCCGCCGAAATCTGGAGCGAGCTGCGCCGCACTCTGCCCCAGTACATGCTGCCTGCCGCAATCGTCGTGCTCGATTCGCTGCCGCTGACGAGCCAGGGGAAGATCGATCGCCGCGCCTTGCCGCAGCCCGGCCCGTCGGCCGAGCGAAGGACCGGACGGCATGCGCCGCCGCGAGATCCGCTCCAGCACATGCTGGCGGCCATCTGGGAGGAGATCCTGGGCGTGCGCAAGATCGGCATCCACGACAGCTTCTTCGAGCTGGGAGGCCACTCGCTCCTCGCGGCGCAGATGATGGACGCCGTCGAGCGTGCGTGCGGCCGAAGCGTGCCGCTGACCACGCTCTTCGGCACGGCGACTATTGCAGCGCTCGCCGGCGCACTCGCGGGCAAGGCGAACCGCTCCCGAGAGCCGGTTGCGGCGGTGAACGCGGCAGGCACGCGTCCGCCGTTCTTCTTCCTGCATGGCGACTTCAGCGGTGGCGGGTTCTACAGCCGGGAGCTCGCTCGCGCGCTAGGGCCGGACCAGCCGTTTTACGCCGTCCATCCGCACGGTCTGATCGATGCCGAAGTGCCGGAAACGATCGAAGCCATGGCTGCGGATCGGCTGCGCTCGGTACGCCGGCTGCGCCCCAACGGACCCTATGCGTTCGGCGGGCACTGCAATGGCGCGCTCGTTGCCTTCGAGATGGCACGTTTGCTGCTCGCCGAAGGGGAGAGCGTCCCGATGCTCATCGTGATGGACGCCAAGGCGCCGTGGCGCGCCACGCGCGTGTTTCCTGGCGTGAGCATCGGGCAGGAGCGCGCGAAGTCGCCGCGCGTGGCCGCTGCGCCCGCCGCGTCGCCACTGTCGCGCGACGAAAAGGCCTCGACCCGCTATCGCCGCGCCATGGCACATTATCGGCCCGTCCCGTATTCGGGTCGGCTCGCGGTGCTGCGCTCCGAGGCACAGCTCGACTTGCGCCCGAGCCTCGGTTGGTCGGGCTTGGCGACGATCGTCGAAACGCATGTCATTCCCGGCGATCATCATACGTCGATCACCCGCCACGTCGCGGCGACCGGCGCCCGGATCAAGGCCTGTCTCGACGCTGCGTTCGAGCAGGCCGGCCTTTGTTGAACGAGGACCCATGAGATCGCTCGCGCTGCTTTCGGTATGGATCCTGCTCTCCGTGGCGCCAGGCTTCTCCGCGGGCGCGTTCCCGACGGCCGCGGCGGCCGACTCGTACCCGTCGCGGGCGGTGAAGATCATCGTCGGCCAGGGCGCCGGCACAAGCTCCGATATCCTGGCCCGGCTCATCGGTCCGAAGCTGGGGGAGCTTTGGGACCAGTCGGTGATCGTCGAGGGCCATCCCGGTGCCGCCGGAACGATCGCTGCGACCCTGGTGGCGAAGGCTCCTGCGGACGGCTACACGCTGCTGCTGGCCTCGTCGGCGAACCTCGCGTTGGCCGCCGTGCAAATCCAGGCGCTTCAGTACGATCCCGTCAACGATTTCGTGCCGATCACGCGGATTGCCAGAATACCGTGGGCGCTGGGGGCGCGCGCCACGCTGCCGGTGAAGACGATTGGCGAGCTCGTCGGCTACGCCAAGGTGCATCCCGGCGTTCTCACCGCCGGCTCGACCGGACCGGGAAGCGCGGCAGGATTGGGAATCGAGATGCTCAGCCGCCGCGCGGGCATCGAGATCCTGAACGTTCCGTACCGATCGGCGGCGGCGAGCATTCAGGCGCTGCTCGCCGGCGAGGTCGATATGCTGTTCACCGACGTCGCGCTGCTCGCTCCGCACGTGAAGGCCGGGACGCTGCGCCTGCTCGCCGCGGCCGGCAGCAAACGGCTGCGCGCGTTTCCCGATATTCCTACCTTGGAAGAGCAGGGCGTCAGCGGGATCGTGCTCGAGCCCTGGTATGGCGTGGCCGCGCCTGCCGGGACGGCGCCCGGCGTGCTCACCGCGCTTAGCGACGGCTTGGCCAAAGCACTGCGTTCGCCCGAGGTGAGAGACCGCATCCTCGCTTTTGGCTACGAGCCGCTCGAGGAGACGTCCGCAGAGTTCTCGGCCGCGATCCGCGGCGATATCGCCCGGTTTTCCGCGTTGGCGGGGAGCGCCAAGCCCGCGAGCGAGCGATGAGATCGAGGATCGTGGAACCTATTCCGCGGCCTTGGGCGCTTTGTTCAGTCCCTTGACCGGATCGCCCGGGCCGATGCCGCGGTCGGCGAACCAGCCCTTCTTCATTTCCAGGGCATAGAGCGCGAGGCCCAGCGACGGATGAGTGTTCTCGGTGCGGGGCGCCATGTCGTCGATGTTGATTATCCTGCCGTCGCTCGCGATGAAGGCGATCGACAGCGGCACGTAGGTATTCTTCATCCAGAAGGCGAGCGGCTGCGGTTCGTTGAACACGAAGAGCATGCCGTGGTCTGGCTGCAGACTGAACCGGTTCATGAGTCCGGTCGTCCGGGTCGGCAGCGTCGCAGCGATCTCGGCGACGAGCCGGTGGCCATTGATGGCGAGCTCGATGGTCGGGAGCTCCGCTGCGGTCGCGGGCGCAGCCGCGAGCGCGACGGCGAACGGCGCTGCGCGCATGACCGAACGCACCGGGCTGAATGCGCTACAGCTCATATTGTTCTCCACCGCCCCTGAGCGCCGCTTCGACCGCGGCCCGCCCGTACTGCGGCGCGAACATGGCGATGAACTCGTAGACGAAGCCCCGGGCGTACACGCCGCGACGCAGCGCGAGCCGCGTCGTGCTCGGCGCGAAAAGATGGCTCGCCTCGAGCTTGTCGAACTGCCGATCGCGCGCCGCGTCGTACGCCATCTGGGCGACGATTCCAATGCCCAGGCCCAGCTCGACGTAGGTCTTGATCACGTCCGAGTCGAGCGCCGTCAGGACCACGTTGGGGCTCAGGCCCTTCGCGGCGAACGCGGCGTTGATCTGCGAGCGGCCCGTGAAGCTGAAGTCGTACGTCACGATCGGATAACGGGCCAGCGCCTCCAGGGTCAGCGTCTTCTCCTGCGCGAGCGGATGTCCCTTGGGCACCAGCACGCAGCGGTTCCAGGTGTAGCACGGCAGCGTGAGCAGGTCCGGAAAATCGGTGAGCGCCTCGGTGGCGATGCCGACGTCGACCTCGGCGCGCGCCGTCTGTTCCGCGACCTGGATGGGGTTGCCCTGGTGCAGCAGCAGCCGTACCTGCGGATACTTTTCTGAAAAACGCTTGATCACCGGCGGCAGGACATAGCGCGCCTGCGTGTGCGTCGTCGCGATCGCCAGCGTTCCGACGTCCTCGGCCTTGAATTCGGCGCCGACGCGCTTCAGGTTGTTCAGCTCCTGGAGCGCGCGCCGCGCGGTGGCGACGATGACTTCGCCGCCGGCGGTGAGGGCGGTGAGCCGCTTGCCCTGCCGGATGAAGATCGGCACGCCGAGCTCGTCCTCGAGCTGGCGGATCTGCTTGCTGATCCCGGGCTGCGAGGTGAACAACGCTTCCGCCGCCCCCGAAACGTTCAGGCCGTGATCGACGACAGCGCACAGATAGCGGATCTGTTGCAGATTCACCGTTTCCCGGTATGAACCGCGCGCTAGAATAGGCGCCGATTATATAGCGAACAGCGGCGCCATCCGTCCGACGCCGCTGTTCCGAGCCCGCTGGCCCAATATTTTTCCATTCATCCGCAGGACCCGCAGCCGCGCCTCATTCGACAGGCGGCGTCCATCGTTCGCGCCGGCGGCGTGATCGCGTATCCGACCGACTCGAGCTACGCGCTGGGCTGCAGGATCGACGATGCATCGGCGGTGGAGCGGATCCGCGCCTTGCGCCGTATCGACGACAAGCATCACCTCACGCTGGTCTGCCGGGATCTTGCCGAGATCGGCCGCTACGTGCAGCTCGACAACTGGCAGTTCCGCATCGTCAAGGAGGGCGTGCCGGGCAGCTTCACCTTCCTGCTGCCGGCGTCGCGCGAGGTGCCGCGGCGGCTCAAGCACCCACGCCGGAAGACGATCGGCGTGCGCGTTCCGGATCACGCGGTCGTGCGGGCATTGCTGGCCGAGCTGGGCGAGCCCATTCTCTCGTCGACGCTGATTCCGCCGGGCGCGACGCAGCCGCTCAACGATCCGGCGGAAATCCGCACTCAATTCGAGCACGCGCTGGACCTCATCGTCGACAGCGGCGCCTGTCATCTCGAGCCGACCACGGTCGTCGATCTCGCGACCGATCCGCCGGCCATCGTGCGCCTCGGGCGCGGCGATCCGGCGCGGCTCGGGCTTGCACGCGCGGCGGCGTAAGCGGCCGGGCCCCCGCTCGCGAAGCGAGCGACACGGCTTTCGGGGCCTCGCGTTGGCTTTGCGGCCGTTACTGGTAGAATAGTGGGCACTGATGGAGTTGTCGCTCGCGACCATCGTGCTCTGGGCGGTGCCGGTGGTCTTCGCGATCACTCTGCACGAGGCGGCCCACGGCTTCGTCGCCAGGCACTTCGGCGACCAGACCGCCTACATGCTCGGCCGGGTCACGCTGAACCCGCTGAAGCATATCGATCCGATCGGAACGATTGCGGTACCGGGTTTCCTGATCGCGGTCTCGGTCTTGACCCGAGCGCCGTTGTTCATCTTCGGCTGGGCGAAGCCGGTGCCGGTGAATTTCAGCAACCTGCGCCATCCGAAGCGCGACATGTTGTGGGTGGCCGGCGCGGGGCCGTTTGCGAACTTCGCGATGGCGCTCGCCTGGGCGGTATTGCTCAAGGCGTCGGTGCCCGGAGGCTCGATCGAGAGCGACGGGCTTCTGGAAATGGCGGATGCGGGAATACAGGTCAACTTGATGCTCATGGCGCTCAACCTGCTGCCTATCCTGCCGCTCGACGGCGGACGCATCGCGCTGAGCCTCTTGCCGGACTCGGTGGCGCGCGGCTATGCGCGGCTCGAGCCGTACGGATTCATGCTGGTGATCGCGCTGCTGGTCACGGGTGTGCTCGGAACGCTGATGACGCCGATCCTGCGCGCGGGCGAATACGCCCTGCGTCTGCTGCTCGGATTGGGATGACGCAACACCTTCTCGGCCGTGATGTTTCCTGACCGCGTGCTCTCGGGCATGCGTCCGACCGGGCGCATGCACCTGGGCCACTATCATGGCGCGCTCAAGAACTGGGTCCGGCTGCAGGAGGAGTACGAGTGCCTGTTCTTCGCCGCCGATTGGCACGCGCTGACCACGCACTACGATTCGCCGGAAACGATCGAGGAAAGCGTCTGGGAAATGTTCGTCGATTGGCTGGCAGTCGGCATCAACCCGGCGCGCTCGACGGTATTCATCCAGTCGCGCGTCGCCGAGCACGCGGAGCTCGCGCTGCTGCTCGGCATGATCGCGCCGGTCGGCTGGCTGGAACGCGTGCCGACGTACAAGGATCAGCAGGAGAAGCTCGCCGATCGGGACCTGTCGACGTACGGTTTCCTCGGCTATCCGGTTATGCAGGGCGCGGACATCCTGGTCTACCGGGCCAACCTCGTTCCGGTCGGCGAGGATCAGGTCTCGCACGTGGAGCTGGTGCGCGAGCTCGCGCGCCGCTTCAATCACGTCTTCGGCCGCGAGGCGGGGTTCGACGAAAAGGCGAAGGCGGCGGTGAAGAAGCTCGGCTCCCGACGCGCCAAGCGCTACGAGCAGCTGCGCACGGCATTCCAGGAGCAGGGCGATCAGAAGGCGCTGGAAGCGGCGCGGCAGATGCTCGACGACGCCCAGAACCTGGCGCTCGGCGATCAGGAGCGCCTGTTCGGTTATCTCGAAGGCTCCCGACGGGTCATCCTGCCCGAGCCTCGGGCGCTGCTGACCGAGACGCCGCGCGTGCCCGGGGTCGACGGACAGAAGATGTCCAAGTCCTACGGCAACGCGATCATGCTGCGCGAGGACGCCGCGTCGATCACCCGGAAGGTGCGGACGATGCAGACCGATCCTGCACGCGTCCATCGTTCCGACCCGGGCACGCCGGAAAAGTGCCCGGTGTGGGCGTTGCACAAGATCTATTCGGACGACGAGAGGAGAGCCTGGGTGCAGAAGGGCTGCACGACGGCGGGCATAGGCTGCCTCGAATGCAAGCAGCCGGTGATCGACGCGATCATCGCCGAGCAGGAGCCGATCAGGGAGCGGGCGCAGAAGTTCCTCGACGATCCGTCGCTGGTACGCGCGATCGTGGCCGATGGCTGCGACAGGGCGCGCAAGCTCGCCGAGGAAACGATGCGCGACGTGCGCGAAGTGATGGGACTGGCTTACACATGAGCGCAGCGGAGAAAACCACGGTGGTCGATCTCGCGCAGGCTGCAGGCGCGCCCGTGGCGCGCGTGTACGGCGAACCGCTGCTCGAGCTGCCGCAGGACCTGTACATCCCGCCCGAGGCGCTCGAGATCTTCCTCGAAACCTTCGAGGGACCGCTCGATCTGCTCCTCTATCTGATCCGCAAGCAGAACATCAACGTGCTCGACATTCCGATGGCGGAGCTCACGCGCCAGTATCTCGGCTACGTCGAGATGATGCGACGCACCCAGCTCGAGCTCGCCGCGGAGTATCTGCTGATGGCGGCGGTGCTGATCGAGATCAAGTCGCGGCTGCTGCTGCCCCGGCCGCCGGCGTTGCCGGGGGAGGAGGCCGAGGACCCGCGCGCCGAGCTGGTTCGGCGCCTGCTCGAGTACGAGCGGATGAAGGCGGGCGCGGAAGCGCTCGACGCGCTTCCGCTCGCGGAGCGCGATTTCGCGCTGGTGCGTGTCTGGTTCGACCGCGTCGCGACGACGCGGCTGCCCGACGTGAGGCCCGACGATCTCAAGGCCGCGTGGGCGGGACTCCTGGCGCGCGCACGCGCCGCGCGTCACCACCTCGTCACGCGCGAGCAGCTTTCGGTGCGCAGCCAGATGAGCCGGCTCCTGAAGCTCCTCGAGCCGGGCCGCTTCTTCGAGTTCACGGCGCTGTTCGAGGAGCGGCTCGACACGCCCAGGCTCATCGTGACCTTTCTCGCCATCCTCGAGCTCGCGCGGGAGCAGTTGCTCGAGCTGGCGCAGGCGAGCCCTTACGCGCCGATCTACGTCCGGCGCAAGGGCGATCCGGCGTTCGTCCTCGAGGCCGAGGGCGCATGAGCGCGGCGCGAGAATTTAAGGCGCGCAGCGCTCGGCGCCGCGCGAATGCGGAGCGGCCGACACGCCTCGTGGCGCCTGCTTGCCGGCGCAAGGAGGCCGCATGAGCATGGACGATCTCGGGCGCATGAAGGATATCCTCGAAGCGGCCCTGCTCGTCGCCGGCGAACCGTTGGCGCCTGGGGAGCTCGCGAAGCTGTTCGATCCGCCGCTGGAAGCCGAGCTCGTCCGCAAGCTCTTGGACGAGATTCGCGCCTCCTGGGCCGGGCGCAGTATCGAGTTGACGCAGGTCGCGAGTGGCTGGCGCTTTCGCGCCAAGCCGGAGCTGCAGCCGTATCTCGACCGGCTCACGCCGGACAAGCCGCCGCGCTATTCGCGCGCGGCGATGGAAACGCTGGCGATCATCGCCTATCAGCAACCCGTGACGCGGGGCGACATCGAGTCGATCCGCGGCGTCGCGGTTTCGACCCACATCATCAAGACGCTCGAGGACCGGCAGTGGATCGAGGTCGTCGGGCATCGCGAGACGCCGGGCCGGCCCGCGCTTTACGCCACGACCAAGCAGTTTCTCGACGACCTCAACCTGCGCTCACTCTCCGAGCTTCCGCCGCTGGCGCAGCTCGATACTTCCCACCTCCTGGAGCTACCCGATGCCCCCGCAAAGGCCGCCGAGGCGGGGCTCGCGCTCGCGAGCCCGCTCCTCGGGACACCCGCATCCGCACCTGATGAACTCGCAGCCTCATCCGCTGCGGGGAGCGCAGGGCGCGACGCACCCGACACGAAACCGACGCTCCACTGAGCCCGTCTTCACCGAGCCGCAGCGCTTGCACAAGGTGCTCGCGCAGTGCGGCTACGGGTCGCTCCGCGGACTCGAGGAAATGATCATCGCCGGCCGGATCACGGTGAACCGCATGCCGGCGGAAGTCGGGCAGAAAGTCGGACCCAACGATCAGGTCCGCATCAACGGTGAGCTGGTGCGGCTTCGCTTTGCGCCGCCGCGCGCCCGCGTGCTGCTCTATCACAAGCCCGCGGGAGAGATCGTGAGCCGTTCCGATCCGGAAGGCCGGCCGACGGTGTTCGACAAGCTGCCGCGGCTCGGCAGCGCGAAGTGGATCGCGGTGGGCCGGCTCGATTTCAACAGCGAAGGGCTCCTGCTGTTCACAACCTCGGGCGAGCTCGCCAATCGCCTGATGCATCCGCGCTACGAGGTCGAACGCGAGTATTCGGTGCGCGTGGTCGGCACGCTGACGCCGGAGCAGGAGCGCTCACTCCTCGAGGGGGTGACGCTGGACGACGGCGTGGCGCGCGTGACGTCGCTTTCCGACGAGGGCGGCGAGGGCACGAACCACTGGTACAAGGTGACGCTCCCGGAGGGCCGCAACCGCGAAGTCCGGCGCCTGTTCGAGGCGCTCGGGCTCATGGTGAGCAGGCTCATCCGGATACGCTATGGCGTGATCGCGATGCCGCCGCAGTTGAAACGCGGCCAGCAGGTCGAGCTGGAGCAAGGAGATCTCCAGCGCCTGTTGCAGGCGGCGGGAATGGCGAACGGCGGGCAGGGCGGAGGACGCGACGCCAACGCACCCGGATTGCCGCCCGAACACGACAGCAGTACGCAGGACCCGGTCGACGATGTGGATGGCAATGGTCTCGCTGCATCGTCGCTCGACGAAGAGAGCGACGAGTCGCTCGACGAAGTCGACGGCAATCGCGCGCCGCCGCCGGCGGTCGTGCGCGAAGGCCAGGGTCAGGCCCACGGTCGGCCGGGCAAGCGCCGGGGACTCGGAGGCCAGGGCGGAGCTCCGCGGGGCGGGTTCGGGGGCCAGGGTGGCGTCGGTCCGCGCGGCGGATTCGGCGGTCAGGGCGGATCCAATCAGCGGGGCGGGTTCGGCGGGCCGGGCGGTTCCGGTCAGCGCGGCGGGTTCGGCGGACAGGGCGGACCGCGCCCGCGCGGGCACCAAGGCGGAGGGCGCAACCGCGGCGGCGGAAACCGCGGAGGCGGTGGTGCACGCGGCGGCCACCACGGCGGCGCCTAGCGAAACGACCCGATTAGGGCGTGTTGACGCTATGGACACAAACGCGTTGCGTAGCCGAAAACGCCTAGCGCAAGGCGCAAAGGCGAAGGCGGGCAGGGCGCCCGGCGAGACTTTGCAACGCAGCGATCGGCGTTTTCGGCAGCAACCCGCAGGGAACGGGCGTCCTGGGGCGCCACTCGGTGTTGCCGTCCTCGCCAAGACCGCTAGTCTTGGCTTCGTCCTGCGCCTTGATTGGCGCCCCAGGGCGCCCGTTCGCGTATGCGTCCATAGCGTCAACAGGCCCTAATCCAGAAAGATGTCGGGCAATAGTTGCGCGCCGGGTCTGACGGCGTAGCGCGCGAGGTCCGCAACCCCTTCCTGCGCCAGCACGTCTTCGTCGATATAGAAGTTGCCGGTCGCCTCACTGGCGTCGCGCACGAGGATCGCGTGCGCCGCGTCCGCCAGGATCTCCGGCTTGCGGCAGTTCTGCAGCCGCTCGCTCATCCCGGGAATCATCGCCAGCGCCGATGTGGCGATGATCGTCCTTGGCCAGAGGGCATTGACGGCGATCCCGAGTGGACGGAATTCCTCGGCCATCCCGAGCACGCACATGCTCATGCCGTACTTGGCGATGGTGTACGCGACGTGGTCCTTGAACCATCGAGCGCTCAGATTGAGCGGCGGAGCGAGCGTCAGGATGTGCGGATTGCGCCCCGCGACGGCCGCCGCTTTCAGATGCGGCAGGCAGGCCTGAGAGCATGCGAACGTGCCGCGGACGTTGACGCCCATCATCAGGTCGAAGCGCTTCATCGGCGTGGCCGACGTGCCGGTCAGGCTGATCGCACTCGCGTTGTTCACGAGGGCATCGATCCCGCCGAAGCGCCCGACGGCTGCCTCGACCGCGCGGGCAATCGCCCCTTCGTCGCGGATGTCGACGGCGACCGCTAACGCCTTTGCACCAAACTGAGCGCCTGCCGCTTCGATTTCGGCCGCTGCGGAGTGAATGGTTCCCGGCAGCTTCGGATGCGGCGCCTCGGTCTTCGCCGCGACGACGATGTTCGCGCCGTCGCGCGCCGCGCGCAGCGCGATGGCGAGTCCGATGCCGCGCGACGCTCCAGTGATGAACAGCGTGCGTCCAGCGAGCGTCGGCATGGCCACGATACGGCGCGTTTAGTCCCGGCCGAAGCGCGGCGCGCGCTTTTCCAGGAAGGCCCGCACGCCTTCGACGAAATCGCCGGTCGCTGCGCAGGCCCCGAAGCTCGTCGCCTCGGCGTCGAGCTGGACCGAAAGCGACCGCGACAGCGATTGCCGGATCAGCCGTTTGCCGTTGCGCGTGGCGATCGGCGGCCCGGCCGCGAGCGCCTCGGCCATCGCCGCGGTCTCACGCACGAGATCGGCTCCCGGCACGACGCGGTTGACGAGTCCCAGCCGGAGCGCCTCGTCGGCGCCGAAGCGCTCGCCCAGCAGCAGGATCTCCATCGCCTTCTTGCTGCCGACGAGCCTTGGCAAGGCGTACGACAGTCCTCCATCCGGAGTGAGGCCGAGGCTGCGATAAGCCGCGGTGAAATATGCGTCCTGCGCCGCGATGCCCAGGTCGCAGGCGCAAAGGAGCGAAAGCCCGAAACCGGCGACGGCCCCGTGAACGCTGGCGAGGACCGGCTGCGGCATGCGCTGGAGCTCCTCGATGGCTGCGTGCAGACGTCCGATCATTCGCGTGAACTCTCGCTGCCGTTCCTTCGGCGCGAGTTCGAGCTGGCTTGCGAAGTGACGGATGTCTCCGCCCGCCATGAAGTGCCTGCCGGCGCCACGCACAACGACGCATCGAACGCTCGGGTCCGCGGAGAGCGCTGCCGCTTCCCGCACGAGTGCATCCATCATCGGCGGATCGAGTGCATTGAGCGCTTCGGGTCGGTTGAGCGTAAGCGTGGCAATCGAGCCGTCGCGGTCGACGAGGAGGGGATGGGTCATGGTCGGACAGCGTCGAGCGGACTGGTTGCGGAAGCCAACGGCAAGCGCACGGAGTCTAGCAGGGCGCCGATGCGGGGTCAGCTCCGACGATCAGGAATCCTCGGTCACCTTGAACGGACTCGCCGCCTCGAGCTCCTCGACGCTCTGCGCGACTTCGATCCGCTCGTCCGCGGCGAAGCGCGCGATCGCTCGCGCGAAATCGGGGTCGGCGATCGCATGCGCCGAGCGCGTCGTGATGGGCAGCAGGCCGCGCGCGAGCTTGTGCACGCCCTGAGCGCCGCCCTCGAAGGCGCCGATTCGGTGCTCGATGCAGAATTCGATCGCCTGGTAGTAGCAGGCCTCGAAGTGCAGCCCCGGCAGGAATTCGGTCGATCCCCAGTACCTGCCCCACAGGGTGTCGCCGCTGAACACGTCGAGCGCCGAGCAGACGGAACGTCCTTCGCGCTCGCCGACGACGAGCAGCACGTTGTCAGGAAGCGTCGCGCCCAGCCGCTCGAAGAACTCGAGCGAGAGGTACGGCGTGGAGTGATGCCGCCGGTACGTCGTGGTGTAGCAGTGGAAGAAGAAGGCCCAGTCGCGCTCTTGGATCTCGGGGCCGATGAGGCGACGGAACGTCACGCCGGATGCGGCGAGCTTGCGCCGCTCCTGATTGATGCGCTTGCGCTTGGCGTGGTTCATCGTCGACAGGAAATCGGCGAAATCGCGATAGCCCGGGTTGGTCCAGTGGAACTGCACGCTCTCGCGCAGATGCATGCCGGCGGCGGCGCAAGCGGCGGCCTCGTCGCCCTGGGGGAAAAGCACGTGGAGCGACGAGAGGCGGTGCTCGTGGAGCAAGGCGAGCGCTCCGGCGAGGAGCTCGCCCCGGATTGCCTCGTCCCGGGCTATCAGACGCGGACCGGTCGCGGGCGTGAAGGGGATCGCGCAGAGGAGCTTCGGATAATAGCGGCGGCCGTGACGTCGATACGCGTCGGCCCACGACCAGTCGAACACGTATTCGCCGTAGGAATGCGCCTTGACGTACAGCGGCATCGCGCCGACGAGCGCATCGCCCCGCCAGGCGGTGAGGTAGTGCGGCGTCCAGCCGGTTTCCGGTGCGGCGCAGCCCGTCTCGTGCAGAGCGTGCAGGAAGGCGTGCGAGAGCAGCGGGCGATCCCCGACGAGGCCGTCCCAGGCGGCGGGCGCGACCGCGCCGAGGGAGTCGATGGTGCGCAAGGAGGGACGCTGCATGGAGCGGGATAACGGCGGCTTCATTGTCGCGTGCGAGGGTCCTGTTCGGCAAATTCGCCCTCTCCTTGGCCGGCCGGACTCACTGAGCGGGACGCGGGAGCGGCGGCAGCAAGCATGCAACTTTCGTCATGATAAAATTCTTTCATGCGCATCGCGATCGCCCAGCTCGACTGCGTGGTCGGCGATCTTTCAGGTAACGCGGCGCGCATCCTCGAGGCAGTGGCCGACGCCCGCCGCGGCGGCGCCGATCTCGTCGTCACGCCCGAGCTTTCGCTCTGCGGCTACCCTCCGGAAGACCTCGTTCTGCGTCCGGCGTTCCTCGCCGCGTGCGACGACGAGCTGCAGCGGCTCGCCAAGGCGGTCTCCGGACCGGCCGTTGTCGTCGGCTTTCCCGAAGCCTCGGAGCGCAAGCCGCACAACGCCGTCGCCGTCGTTCGCGACGGTCGCGTGGCAGCGGTCTACCGCAAGTGCGAGCTGCCTAACTACACGGTGTTCGACGAGCAGCGCTACTTCGAGCCGGGGTGCGAGCCCTGCGTCATCGAGGTTGGCGGCGTGCGCGTGGGCGTGGTGATCTGCGAAGACATCTGGCTCCCGGGCGCGGCGCGCCTGGCACGGGACGCCGGCGCCCAGGTCATCGTCGTTCCGAACGGCTCGCCATATCACACGCGGCAACAGACGTTGCGGCGCGAAGTCGTGACGGCCCGCGCGAGGGAAACAGGCTTGCCCATAGTCTACGTCAATCGCGTCGGCGGACAGGACGAGCTGGTGTTCGACGGCGCATCGTTCATCGTCGACGGCAAAGGCGAGATCGCGCAGCAACTTCCCGCGTGGCACGAGACGCTGGCGCTGGCCGAATTCGACGGGGCCACGCCGAAGGCGGTGCGGGGAGGCCTCGACGAGCGCCTGGAACCCAACGTCTACGCGGCGCTGACGATGGGCGTGCGCGACTACGTGCAGAAGAACCGCTTCCCGGGCGTGCTTCTGGGCTTGTCCGGGGGCATCGATTCCGCGCTGACGCTCGCGATCGCCGTGGACGCGCTCGGCCGCGAGCGGGTGCGCGCGCTAATGCTGCCCTCGCGCTACAACGCGGCCATGAGCCTCGAGGACGCGAAAGCGATGGCGGGCATCCTGGGCGTGCGCTACGACGAGATCGCCATCGACCACGTCTTCGACGCCTTCCAGCGCGCGCTCGCCGAGGAATTCAAGGGCCTTCCCCAGGATGCGACGGAGGAGAACATCCAGGCACGCATCCGCGGCACGTTGCTGATGGCGCTCTCGAACAAGTACGGCTCGATCGTGCTCACTACCGGCAACAAGTCGGAGATGGCCGTCGGCTATGCCACGCTCTACGGCGACATGGCGGGCGGGTTCGGCGTGCTCAAAGACATCAGCAAAACGCTGGTCTATCGGCTCGCGCGGTACCGCAACAGCCTGGGCCGCGTGATTCCCGAGCGCATCATCACGCGACCGCCGTCGGCGGAATTGCGCGCCAATCAGACCGACCAGGACAACCTTCCGCCCTACGAGGTGCTGGATGCGATTCTCGAGGCCTACGTGGAGGAGGGCGTGAGCCCGGCCGAGATCGTGTCGCGCGGTCTGGCGCCCGAGCACGTGGCGAAGGTCGTGCGGCTGATCAAGATCGCCGAATACAAGCGCCGCCAGTCGGCGGTGGGCATTCGCATCACGCCGCGCGGCTTCGGCAAGGACTGGCGCTACCCGATTACCTCGGCGTGGGCCGAGTGGAAGAGTGTGTCCGCGTAGTGTAATGTAGCTCGCAATCGATGCGCCCGAGCGCTGGAGAGAAGCGATGAAGAAGGTGGAAGCCGTCATCAAGCCGTTCAAGCTCGACGAGGTGCGAGAGGCGCTGTCCGACATCGGCGTGAGCGGCCTGACCGTCACCGAGGTCAAGGGCTTCGGGCGCCAGAAGGGCCACACCGAGCTCTATCGCGGCGCGGAATACGTGGTGGATTTTCTGCCCAAGGTCAAAGTGGAGGTGGTCATGGCCGACAACCTGGTCGAGCGGGCGATCGAGGCGATCGTGAAGGCGGCGCGGACGGGCAAGATCGGCGACGGCAAGATCTTCGTGACCGCCGTCGAGCAGACGGTGCGCATCCGCACCGGCGAATCGGGCGAGGCGGCGGTATAGCGTCGAACGGTCCACCTGAGAGCGCGAGGAGGACGACATGTCGTTTATGAGCGAGTTTCGCGAGTTCGCCGTCAAGGGCAGCGTCGTCGACCTCGCCGTGGGCGTGATCATCGGAGCGGCCTTCGGCAAGATCGTCGATTCGCTGGTCAAGGACCTCATCATGCCGGTCGTGGGCCGGTTCACCGGCGGCCTCGACTTCAGCAACTGGTTCATCATGCTGGCGGCTCCGCCTCCGGGCTACGGCGGACCGATGACCTACGAGGCGCTGACCAAGGCCGGGGTGCCGCTGTTGGCCTACGGCAATTTCATCACCGTCGCGATCAATTTCTTGATCCTGGCGCTGATCATCTTCATCATGGTGAAGCAGATAAACCGTGTGCGTGCCGAACAGCCGAAGCAGGCGCCCGCGCCGCCCGAGGACGTCGTCCTGCTGCGCGAGATTCGCGACGCGCTGAAGAAGAAATAGCACCGATGGATCGAAGAAAGGGGCAAGGGATGGGGAAGATCGCGCTTCGAATCGCGTTGCTGGCGGCCGCGCTCGCGTTCATCGGCGTCGGCCACGCGCGGGCGGATATCAACGTCGGCGTCACCCTGTCGGCGACCGGTCCCGCCGCGTCGCTCGGCATCCCGGAGAAGAACACCATCGAGCTGATCGGGTCACCGGCGGTCGGCGGGCAGAAGCTCAACTTCATCGTTCTCGACGACAAGTCCGATACGACCGAAGCGGTCAAGAACACGCGCAAGCTCATCGCCGAGAACGCGGTCGACGTCGTCGTCGGCTCCACCATCACCCCGAACTCGCTGGCGATGATCGATGTCGTGGCAGATGCCGAAACGCCGATGATCTCGATGGCGGCGTCCGCCCGGATCGTCGATCCGGCGAATCCGAAGACGCACTGGGTGTTCAAGACGCCTCAGAGCGACGCACTGATGGCCGACGCCATCGCCGTGAACATGAAGGCGAGCGGCGTGAAGACCCTGGGCTACATCGGCTTCAGCGACGCGTACGGCGACAGCTGGCTCGCCGAGATGAAGCGCTCCGGCAAGACCGCGGGCATCGACGTGGTCGCCGAGGAGAAATACAACCGCAACGATCCGTCGGTGACCGGGCAGATCCTGAAGATCATCGCCGCGAAACCCGACGCGGTGCTGATCGGCGCCTCGGGCACGCCGGCCGCGACCCCCGAGAAGGAGCTGATCGCGCGCGGGTACAAGGGCCGCATCTACCAGACCCACGGCGTAGCCAACCCGGATTTCCTGCGGGTGCTGGGCAAGGACGGCAACGGAACCATCCTGCCGACCGGACCGATGCTGGTCTACGAGCAGCTTCCCGACAGCAACCCCGTGAAGAAGTCCGCCGGCGAATACGTGCGCCTCTACGAAGCGAAGTACGGGACGCGCGCGACCTTCGGTGGCCACGCCTGGGACGCGTACCTGCTGCTTACCCGCGCCGTGCCCGAGGCGCTGCGCAAGGCAAAGCCGGGAACGCGTGAATTTCGGGCCGCGCTGCGCGATGCGCTCGAGGGCGTGAAGGAGCTGCCCGGAGCGCACGGCGTATTCGTGATGTCTCCGAATGATCATAACGGCCTCGACAACCGCGCTCGCGTGATGGTGCGCATCGAGAACGGCAAGTGGGTCCTCCTGAAGTAGCGACGGACCCGCTCTGAGGTCGTCCTCCGCAGGCGCGCCGCGTCCGCGGTTCGCGGCTCACCGCGGTGCTGCGGGTTGCCCATGGATCTGACGATCGCCGCGCTGCTCACGCAGGACGGCATCACCAACGGCTCCATCTACGCGCTGCTCGCTCTCGCGCTGGTCCTGGTGTTTGCGGTTACCCGCGTGATCTTCGTCCCGTCGGGGGAATTCGTCGCGTACGGCGCCCTTACGCTCGCCGCGCTGCAGCTCGGCAAGCCTCCCGGAACCGTCGGTCTTCTCGTCGTGCTGGCGATCATCGCCGGCGCGGTCGAAGCGTGGGCTGCGGCGAGAAGAAGGTCGTGGCGCGCGGTCCCGCGTCGACTGGCGCTGTACGTGGCGGCTCCGCTCGCGATCGCCGCGTTGGTCTACGCGGCGGCGCCGCTCCGGCTGGCACTGCCGTTGCAGATCGTGCTGTCGGTGGCCATCGTCACTGCGCTCGGCCCGCTCCTCTACCGGCTCGCCTATCAGCCGCTCGCGGAGGCCTCCGTTCTGGTGCTGCTCATCGTCTCGGTGGCGGTGCATTTCGTCATGCTGGGCCTAGGCCTGTGGTTCTTCGGCGCCGAAGGCTCGCGCACGCCGGCGTTCACGACCGCGACGTTCAGGCTTGGCGACGTCACGGTCAGCGGGCAGAGCCTGCTCGTCCTGCTGTTCTCGCTGCTGCTCATCGGCGCGTTGTACCTCTTCTTCGGCCGGACGCTCTACGGCAAAGCGTTGCGCGCGACCGCGCTCAACCGTGTCGGCGCGCGCCTCGTCGGCGTGAGCCCGAATCTTGCGGGGAGCCTCACGTTCACGCTCGCCGCCGCGGTCTGCGCATTCTCCGGCGTGCTGATCGGCCCGATCACGACCATCTACTACGATTCCGGCTTCCTGGTGAGCTTGAAGGGCTTCGTCGGAGCGATCATCGGCGGGCTCGCGAGCTATCCGCTGGCCGCGGCCGGCTCGCTTCTGGTCGGACTCCTCGAATCGTTCTCCTCGTTCTGGGCCAGCGCTTTCAAGGAGGTGATCGTCTTCACGCTCATCATTCCGGTGCTGTTGTGGCGGTCGCTCTCGACGCATCACCAGGAGGACGAGGATGAGTGACCTGCCGCGGCGCGCGATCCTGTTCGTCGGAGCGGTCGCGTTGATTGCCGCGCCGTCATTCGCGCCCCCGTTCTGGGTTACGCTCGCGAACTACATCGGCCTCTACAGCATCGTCGCCCTCGGGCTCGTGCTGCTCACCGGCGTCGCCGGCCAGACTTCGTTCGGCCAGGCTGCCTTCGTCGGGATCGGCGCGTACGTCACGGCATACCTCTCGACCCGCGGGGAGGCGTCGGCGTGGCTGCCGTGGCTCAATCTCGCGCTCGGACTGGCCGCGACCGCCGTGATCGCGCTCGGCCTCGGCTTCATCACGCTGCGCATGCGCGGTCACTACCTGCCGCTCGCGACGATCGCCTGGGGCATCAGCCTGTATTTCCTGTTCGGCAATCTCGAGTTCCTCGGCGGGCACACCGGACTCTCCGGCATCCCGGCGTTGTCGCTCGCCGGATTCGATCTGCGCAACGAGCGCCACTTCTTCTACCTCATCTGGGCGATCGCCATCGTTGCGCTCTGGGTGACGCACAATGTTCTCGACTCGCGGGTCGGGCGAGCCATCCGGGCGCTCAAGGGCGGGCTGGGCATGGCCGAGGCGTTCGGCGTCAATGCCGCGCGGCTCAAGATCGTGGTGTTCGTCTACGCCGCGCTCCTGGCGTGCGTCTCCGGCTGGCTGTATGCGCACCTGCAGCGCTTCGTGAACCCGACGCCGTTCGGATTGAACCAGGGCATCGAGTATCTGTTCATGGCCGTGGTCGGCGGTGCCGGCAGCGTCTGGGGCGCGGTCATCGGTGCGTCGCTGATCACCCTCGCCAAGGCGCAACTGCAGGACTGGCTGCCCCGGCTCCTCGGCCGCAGCGGCAATTTCGAAATCGTCGTCTTCGGCATTCTGATCGTGCTGCTGCTGCAGCGCACCCGCGAAGGCGTGGGGCCGTGGCTTGCGAAGCTGTTGCCCGCTCGTGTGCCGCGTCCACCGTCTGCGGCGGGTCGCCTTCCCGCGCGCTCCAGGCCCGCGGGCCCGCGACTGCTCGTCGTTGAACGCGCGCGCAAGGCTTTCGGCGGGCTGGTGGCCGTGGACGACCTGTCTTTCGACACGCGCACGGGCGAGATCCTCGGGCTCATCGGACCGAACGGCGCGGGCAAAAGCACGATGTTCAATCTGATCAGCGGCGCGTTGCCATTGACGCGCGGAGCGATCGCCTTCGCCGCCGAGCCCATCGCGGGCCTCGACGCGCACGCCATCGCTCGTCGGGGCCTCGCTCGCACCTTCCAGCATGTCCGGCTCCTGCCCGCGATGTCGGTCCTGGACAATGTCGCGCTCGGTGCATACCTGCGCGGCAGCGCGGGCTTCGTGCGCTGCGCCTTGCGCCTGGACCGCAAGGAGGAGGCGCGGATGAGGGCGGAGGCCGCGTTTCAGATCGCGCGCGTGGGTCTCGGGTCGCATCTGCACGCGCCGGCGGGCTCGCTCCCGCTCGGCCGGCAGCGGCTGCTCGAGATCGCCCGCGCGCTGGCGGCCGATCCCTCGCTCCTTCTTCTCGACGAGCCGGCAGCGGGATTGCGCTACGCGGAGAAGCAGGAGCTCGCCCGGCTTTTGAGGAGCCTGAAGGCCGAGGGCATGACCATCCTGCTGGTCGAGCATGACATGGACTTCGTGATGGGTCTCACCGACCGGCTGGTCGTCATGGACTTCGGCGTGAAGCTCGCGGAGGGTCTGCCGCAGGAGATCCAGCGCAATCCGGTCGTCCTCGAAGCCTATCTCGGGGGCGCAGAGTGAGCGCGCTCCTCGACGTGCGCGATCTTAAGGTCGCGCACGGCAAGGTCGAGGCCGTGCACGGCGTATCGCTCGCGATCGATCGCGCGCGGATCGTCACGGTGATCGGCCCCAACGGAGCCGGCAAGACGACGCTTCTCGGAGCCGTGATGGGGCTCACGCCTTCGCGCGGCGAGATCCGTTACGAAGGACGGTCGGTCGCGGAGCTTGCGGTCGAGGAACGCGTCGCCCGCGGCTTGTGCCTCGTCCCGGAGCGGCGCGAATTGTTCGCGGCGATGAGCGTGGCCGACAATCTGGAGCTGGGCGCATTCGCGCGCCGCCGAGGAAGCCGCGCCGCCATAGCGGCGACCCGCGAAGAGGTCTACCGGCGTTTTCCACGACTTGCCGAACGGCGGCGACAACTGGCGGGCACGCTTTCCGGCGGAGAACGCCAGATGCTCGCGCTGGGGCGGGCGCTCATGGCGAACCCGCGCCTTCTGCTCCTCGACGAGCCCAGCCTGGGGCTCGCGCCGCGCATCGTCAAGGAGATCTTCAACATCATCGCAAGCCTGCGCGAGACCGGCGTCGCGATCCTGCTCGTCGAGCAGAACGCGCACGCGGCGCTGCAGGTGGCCGATTACGGCTACGTCCTCGAGACCGGCGACGTGGCCGCCGAGGGCGAGAGCGCGGCGCTGGCGCGCGACCCGCGCGTCGCAGCGACATATCTGGGCCAGGGCATTCAGGACGGCCAGGGATGAAGGTGTAAAATCTATCGTTTACGCCGATGGATTCTGTCGTGACCGATCTCGCCGTCCCCACGCTCGACCCCGCGCTGCTCGACCAGGCGACCCATCTTCTGCTCGCGCCGGCGGCGCTGGAATTGCCGCAGCTTTCCAAGGTCCTCGCGGACATCCACGTCCACCGTGTCGACTACGCGGACCTCTATTTCCAGTATTCGCGCCTCGAGAGCTGGAGCCTGGAGGAGGGCATCGTCAAGTCCGGTTCGTTCTCGATCGATCGTGGCGTCGGCGTGCGCGCGGTGTCCGGAGAAAAAACGGCGTTCGCCTATTCCGACGACATCACGCTCGACGCGCTGGCGCAGGCGGCGAGCGCGACCCGCGCCATCGCCCGGCAGGGGCAGAGCGCCGTGGCGGCGCTCGATCACGTCGGCGGCGCGCGCGCGCTCTACGCGACGCGCGATCCGGTCATGGCGCTGACCGACGTCGAGAAGGTCTCGCTGCTCGAGCGCCTCGAGCGCAGCGCTCGCGCGCGCGATCCGCGCGTGAGCCAGGTCATGGCGTCGCTGACGGGAGAGTACGAGGCAATCCTGGTTGCTCGCAGCGACGGCCTGATCGCCGCCGACGTGCGTCCACTGGTACGGTTGTCGCTCAGTGTGATCGTGGAGGAGAACGGGCGTCGCGAGCAGGGCATGGCGGGCGGCGGCGGTCGGCTCGATTACGGTCATTTCTCGCCGGCGCTTCTGGAAGAATACGCCGCGCGCGCGGTCGATCAGGCGCTGCTCAATCTGCGTGCGCGCGAAGCGCCGGCCGGAACGATGACCGTGGTGCTCGGCCCCGGCTGGCCCGGCATCCTTTTGCACGAAGCGATCGGACACGGGCTCGAGGGCGACTTCAACCGCAAGGGGACATCGGCCTTTTCGAACCGCGTCGGCCAGCGCGTTGCCGCGCGGGGCGTGACAGTGGTCGACGACGGGACCATTCCGGACCGGCGCGGCTCGCTCAATATCGACGACGAAGGCAATCCCACGCAGCGCACGGTGCTGATCGAGGACGGCGTCCTCAAGGGCTACATGCAGGACACGATGAACGCGCGCCTCATGGGCGTGTCGCCGACGGGCAACGGCCGGCGCGAATCCTTCGCGCACGCGCCGATGCCGCGGATGACCAACACCGTGATGCTCAACGGCGAGCGCGATCCGGCCGAGATCATTGCTTCGGTCGACGAGGGGCTGTACGCGGTCAACTTCGGCGGCGGGCAGGTCGACATCACCAACGGCAAGTTCGTCTTCTCGGCCGCCGAAGCGTGGAAGATCGAAAAGGGCAAACTCGCCTATCCGGTCAAAGGCGCGACGCTGATCGGCAACGGTCCGGATGCGCTCACCCGCGTGTCCATGATCGGCAACGATCTCTCGCTCGACTCGGGTATCGGCACCTGCGGCAAGGACGGCCAGAGCGTGCCGGTCGGCGTAGGGCAGCCAACGCTGCGCATCGACGGGCTCACGGTCGGCGGCACGGGCGGATAGCGGCGCGAGCAGCAAGCGAGGGTCCCGCGAGCGGCCACGGGCTGCGGGCGCTTCAGTACTTCTTCGGTATCTCCGGCTCGGACGCCGTTGTGCCCGGCACCGCGCCGCCGGCCGGGGCGACATAGCGAACCGCGAGCTTCCATTCCTCACCGGCGCGCCGCCAGACGTCGACGACGAACAGCCCGGCATTGGCGCCGCCAGGCTGCAGAAAGCTCACGACCGCCGTGCCGCCAAGATCGTGCACGGCCATCTGCGTCGGCGTGCCCTCTTGGCTCGGCGACTGGATCGATTGCCGGATCCAGTCCGATCGAGGCACCGGGCGCCCGGGCTCGGAGCTCGCGCGCAGCTCGAAATCGTCGGTGAGGAAGCTCCCGGCGCCCGCGGCGTCGCGCGCCCTGATGCGGGCCGCGAGCTCACGTTCCCGCTCCGTGAACAGCATCACGAGGCGCGATATGGTCGGGACGCGACCGGTCGCAGTCGTCTGCGCCGATGCCGGATCGAGCTGGGCGGCCATCGGGCCGACCGCTAGCCAGAGCAACATCGCCGCATACCGCCGAATGTTCATCGCGCCTGCCGCGGACCGGATCGCCGCCGGCGCGGCGATCCGGCTTCGCCTTGTTACGGATAGCTCTTGGAGCAGTATCCGCCCGAAGCGTTCACCCAGTTCTGCTGGATCAGGTAGTCGCGCGAGCCCAGCTTCATGTTCGCGAGAGCTCCATTGGACGCCTTGTAGGTCGACCCGAACGTCCACGCACACTTGTCGGCGTTTTCCTCGCCGCGCCGGTCGTACCAGGCGTTGAGATCCGGATCGGTGGTCGCTTCCTCGAGCTCGTGCGAAAGGATGCTCGCCATCCCGTCGGCGCCGACGCTTCCATTGGGCCCGGTCGTCTGCACTTCGCACGCGCTCGGGCAGCGGTTCGGGTTGCCGATGAACGCGAACTTGATATCGGAGCCCGCGATCGTGCCGTGCGTGTGCCAGCCGCAATATTGGGTGCAGAAGCCCGACGTCTCGTTGACGTCGGCGGAAGTGAGCACGAAGTAGACCCCCTTCGTGTCCTTGGCCATCCCTGCGCCAATCGCCTCCGAAACGATCTGCTGGATGTTGGAGTCGCTGAGGGCCGTCCCGTGCGTATAACCGACCGCCGCCGAGCCGGCGTAGTGGACGGCGTTGAGGACATGCTGGCCCGAACCATCGGTGTAGGTCGTGTTGATGCTGAAGTAGGGCGATCCTCCGATCGAATTGGCGAGATCGGCGAGGATCGAGGTCGTGCTGTCGCCGCTCCAGCCACCGTACCAGATGTAATAGGCGTTGACTCCGTTCGTCAGCAGCGGGCCGCCGTGATAGAAAATCCCGTTGCTTCCGCTCGGCTTGGCGGCCTTGTGGGCCTGACCCGGCGGGGCGCGCTCGCCCCAGCCCTTGCCGGTCGGCACCAATTCTTCGTCATCCGCGGGAACCTGGACCTTGGCGGCCTGGGCCGATATGACGCACGTCGCGACCAGCGCGGCCAAGGCAAACTGGCATGCAGCAGAATGACGCATGAGAGTCCTCCCGGAATGGTTGCTGCCCGACGCGACGAGCGCGCCTCCCGGCTTCAGGCAGGCGGGCGCAATGATGGCCGCAATTCGCGGATTATGCAAACGTCATGGTTGTGATCCACAGCCGGCATCGCACGGACCGTCAGTGCAGCGGACCCGAGGGCGCGGCCAAGGCGATCGCCGGAGCGGGGGAAGAATGGTGAACGACGATCCGCCAGCCTGACGGGGTGCGCAGGAAGACATTGGTCGCGATGGCGGCGCCGCGCGGCTCGCGGTCGTCGCCTACGGTGACGCGCTCGAGCGCGCTCTGCAGGGCGAGCCCGACGGTCTCGATCACGACGATTTCCTCGAGGCGGAACGACAGCTTGGTATTGCCCGCGAAGAGCTGTTCCCAACCGGCGCGCACGGCATCGTAGCCGACGAGTCGCGGTCCGCCCGGGTGGACGCACACGATGTCCTCGTCCTCTGCCCACGTCGCCATCATCGTTTCGATGTCCTTCGCCTCGAAGGCGGCATAGAAAGCGATCGCGGCGTCCTGAGGCGAGGTGAGGATCGTCGGCGTGCGCGGCTTGGCCATGGCTCCGATATCCTAGCGCGGCGCGGCGGCACTGCGCGCGAGCCGATACACCTGTTGCGGTTCGAGCTCCCGCATGCACTTGAAGTGTCCCAGGGGACACTCGCGCTGGAAGCAGGGGCTGCAGGCGATGTCGATGCGCGCGACTTGCGCGAGCGGCGACAGGGGCGGGGTGTAGTCCGGCGACGACGACCCGAACAGCGCGATCAGCGGCCGTCCGACCGCAGCGGCGGCGTGCATCAGACCCGAATCGTTGCTGACGACCACCGAAGCGAACGACAGGAGGTCGATCGCCGTGCCGAGATCGGTGCGACCGCTCAAGTCGCGCACGTCGGCGAGCGCCGCGGCGATCGGGTTCGCAGCCGCCTGATCGTTGGGCGATCCCAGTAACCATACCGCGAATCCTTCGTCGAGGAAGCGGCGGGCGAGGTCAATGAAGTGCTCGGCCGGCCAGCGCTTCGCGGGTCCGTACTCGGCCCCCGGGCACAGGATCGCGATCGGGCGCTTGGTCGACAGGCCCAGGGCGCGCGCTGCGGCGCCGGCGTTGGCGACGTCGGCGAGCAGCACCGGCGCGGGCGGGGTGGGAATCAGCCGGCCCTTCGGCACGGCGAGGGCGACGAATCGATCGACCAGCCGCGGAAGGCTCTTGCGGTCGAGCCGCCGCGCGTCGGTGAGAAGCGCTCCGCGCGCCTCGCCGCCGTAGCCGGTCCGCCGAGGGATGCGCGCGAGCCACGGGATCAGCGCTGACTTGAACGAGCTCGGAAGGACCAAAGCCCGCGTGTAGGCGCGCGCCCGCAGCTCGCGCGCGAGCGATCGGCGGCGTCCCAAGCCCAGCTCGCGGTGCCGGAACGGGCTCTCGATGACGTCGCCGACACCGCGCATTCGCGCGTAGACCGGTGCGCACCATGGCGGAGCAAGCACGTCGATCACCTTCGCTCCGAACGGCTCGCGCAGCACCGCGACCAGCGGCTCGGAGAGGACCGCGTCACCGACCCACGACGGCGCGACGATCAGTATGCGTTCGGCCACGCAGTCATTCCCGCCCCCGATTCAGGCGCTCGGGGCAGGCTCCAGCGGGAATCCAGCGTCTCGGGCACGAACGACGCCAGGTTTCCGCTTTCGCGGGAACGACGAATGCATGCCGCGCATCGACGTCGTTCAGTGCGACGACTTGCGAACGCCGCCCCGCAGCCGATACCGCGTGCCGCAGTACGGGCACATCGCCTCGCCCGTGGCCGCGACGTCGAGGAATACGCGCGGATGGCTCGACCAGAGCGGCATCGCCGGATTGGGGCAATGCAGCGGCAGATCGCGTTCGGTCACCTCAACGATGGGCGGCGAGCTCGCCTCGGGTTGCGCCATGGTCCGTCGCTTCGGTGTCGGAGTCGACCCGCGTCAACCACGACTTGTACTTGGGGTTGCGTCCCTGGACAACGTCGAAGAACATCGTCTGCAGCTTTTGCGTGATCGGCCCGCGCCGGCCGGCACCGATGGGGCGGTTGTCGAGCTCGCGGATCGGCGTCACTTCGGCCGCGGTGCCGGTGAAAAACGCCTCGTCGGCGATGTAGAACTCGTCGCGCGTGATGCGCCGCTCGATCACCGGGATATCGAGCTCCGCGGCGAAAGTCATGATCGTGCCGCGCGTGATGCCGTTGAGCGCGCCGCCGGCGAGATCGGGCGTGTGCAGCTTGCCGTCACGAACCAGGAACACGTTCTCGCCGGAGCCCTGGCAGATGTAGCCCTGGGGGTCGAGCAGCATCGCTTCTTCGTAGCCGTCGTGCGTCGCCTCCTGATTGGCGAGGATCGAGACCGCGTAGTTGCACACGGCCTTGGCATTGCACATCGTGATGTTGGGGTGATGGTGCGTGAACGACGAAGTCCGCACGCGGATCCCTTTTTCCAATCCGTCCGTGCCGAGGTACGCGCCCCACGGCCAGACCGCGATCGCGACCCGTACGGGGTTCGACTTGGCCGCTACGCCCATCGCCTCCGAGCCGTAGAACACGAGCGGACGCAGATAGCACGATTCGAGGCTGTTGCGACGCACGCATTCCTTCTGCGCCGCATCCAGTTCTTCCTTGCTGTAGGGAATCTTCATGGCGAAGATCTGCGCCGACCGGAACAGCCGGTCGGTGTGATCGCGCAGCCGGAAGATCGCGGGTCCCGCTACGGTCTTGTAGCAGCGCACGCCCTCGAACACGCCGAGACCGTAGTGGAGGGTATGCGTGAGCACGTGCGTGGTGGCATCCCGCCAGGGCACGAGCTGCCCGTCGTACCAGATGAATCCGTCGCGGTCCGCCATCGACATGGTCACGATTCCTTCGGTCGCAAAGCGCCTATTTTAGCCGAAATCCGGTTCGATCCCGACGCCGCCGCTTCGTGCCAGGCGTCCGCGAAGACGTGGCGCCACAAAGCTCCGACGGCAGCGCGCGTCAGAGCGTGCGGGGCGGGTTCGACGCGGGCGGACTCGGCGCCTTGCAGGCGGATCTGGTGCTGCAGCCGCCGATAAGCCCGGTAGGCGTCCGCGACCGTCGCTGCGAGCGCGGGCGCAACGAGCCCGAGCGCACCGGCCCGCGCGAGCAGCGCGATGTTGCCGACATTCGCGGTGAGCGACGGCTCGTCGGGGCTGTGCCGAAGCACCAGGTACTGAACGATGAATTCGACGTCCACCATGCCGCCGGGATCGTGCTTGAGATCGAACAGCCCGGTCCGATTGGGATGGCCCGCGTGCATCCTCCTGCGCATGTCGACCACATCGGTGGAGAGGCGCGCGGGATCGCGGCGCATCCGGAGGATCGCTTCGCGCTCGGCCTCGAACGCGGCGCCGAGCGCCGCATCGCCGGCGACGAAGCGCGCGCGCGTGAGCGCCTGATGCTCCCAGGTCCACGCATCGTGCCGCTGATAGCGACGGAAGGCATCGAGACTGGTGGCGATGAGGCCGGTCGCGCCGTCCGGCCGCAGGCGCAGATCGGTTTCGTAGAGTCGGCCTGCGGGCGTGATCGCGGTGAGCCAGTTGTTGAGCCGATGCGCGAGCCGCGTATAGCGCTCCTGCGCGTCTTCATCGGTCTCGTCGTACAGGAAGACCAGATCGAGGTCGGACGCGTATCCGAGCTCCTTCCCACCGAGCTTGCCGTAACCGACGATCGCGAACGAGGGGGGCGCGGGGGCCGTGCCGCCGTGCATCTGCGCCCAGCATCCTGCGAGCGTCGCGGCGAGAACGACGTCGGCAAGCGCGGAGAGATGGTCGGCGAGCCTCTCGACCGTCAGGCGTCCGTTCAGATCCTGAGCGAGAAGACGAAAGGTCTGCGCGTGCTGGAAGTGGCGCAAGGCGTCCATCTGGCGCTCGGCGTCGCCCGTGTGCTCGCTCATTTGCGAATCGAGCTCGCGCCGCCAGGCGCTCCAGTCCGGCTCCTCGAGCAGTGCCCGGCTGTCGAGCAGCTCGTCGAGCAGGATGGGATGCCTCGTGAGGTAGTCGGCCGCCCACGCGCTCGCGCTCATGATCTGCGCGAGCCGAGGCAGCACCGGAGGATGCTCGGCGAGCAGCGCGAGATATACGCTGCGGCCGCTGATCGTCTCCAGCAGCGTCAGCAGACGATCGAACACCGTCGCCGCGTCCACCGTGCCGTCGCGCGCCGCGGCGGCGGCGACGCGCAGCAATTGGGGCACCAGAGCGTCGAAGCGCTGCCGCGACCGTGTGGGCAGCTGAAGGTAACGCGCGCTCTTGCGCACGCGCACAAGCGTTTCGACGACGGGCTGTGGCGCGGCATAGCCCGCTGCCAGGAGCGCCGCGTTCTGGGCGTCCTCGGGCGCCGGGTCGAGCCAGACCGCTGCCAGCGGATCGTCGTCGGGTGCCGCGTCGGCGCGGAACACGAGGTCGAAGTGACGATCGACGAGCCGCCGCTGCGTCGCGATCGACGAACGCCAGCGGGCGACATCGCCAGCGCCGCAGGCGAGCACGAGCGCCTCTTGTTCGCCGTGGTCCGTCGGCAAGTCGTGCGTCTGCCGATCGTCGCGATACTGCAGCCGGTGTTCGAGATTGCGCAGGAACGTGTACGCCGCAGCGAGCTCGGCCGCGGCGGGTCGCGGCAACACTTCGCGCTGGCCCAGCAGATCCAGCGCCGGCAGCGTGCCGCGCACGCGCAACGCCGGCTCGCGTCCGGCGCGCACGAGCTGCAATGCCTGGACGATGAATTCAAGCTCGCGGATGCCGCCGGGTCCCAGCTTGATGTTGCGGGCGTAGTCCTTGCGTCGGCCCTGCTCGCGGATTTGGCGGTGAACGTCGCGCAAGCCGGCATACGCATCGTAATCGAGGTACTTGCGGAAGACGAACGGAGCGATCAATCGCTCGAGCTCGTCGCCCCGATCGCCGGTGAGGGCCCGCGCCTTCAGCCATGCATAGCGCTCCCAGGTCCGGCCCTGCGTCACGAGGTAGTTCTCGAGCGCGGCGAACGAGGTGGACGGAGGACCGCCCTCGCCGTAGGGACGCAGCCTGAGGTCGACGCGGAAGACGAAGCCGTCAGCCGTGACGTCGGCCAGCGCGGCGGCGACGCGGCGACCGAGGCGATCGAAGAATTCCTGGTTGGCGAGCGACTTGGGACCGGTCGTGGCGCCGTCCTCGGGATAGACAAACACGAGATCGACATCGGATGAAACGTTGAGCTCCGCGCCGCCCAGCTTGCCCATCGCCACGGTGATCAGGCGCTGCGGCGCACCGCTCTCCGCGCCGACGGGATCACCGTGCGAGTGCGCGAGGAGCCGGTGGTGCAGCTCGACGGCGGCCCCGATCGCGACCTCGGCGAGCCGGGTGTGCGCCGCGCAGACTTCGGTCAGACCCGCGCGACCGGTGAGGTCGCGCAGCAGCGCGGCAAGAGCGACGCGGGTCCGAAGCCTGCGCAGGGCCGTCGCCAGAGCGAGCGCATCTCCCGCGGCGGCGATCGGCTCCAAGTCGGCGGCATCGATCGTCGCCGGCTGATCCAGTGTGGCGACAACGCGGCCCGCGAGCTCGGGCTGTGCGGATCGCACGCGCACGGCATAGCGGCTGAACTCGAACGCGGCATCGAGGTCCATGCGATGAGCCAAGGGGCGGTCAGCGGTTCCAAGGGTAGAATCACTCGCCCAAAGCCTATCATGCCGTTGCCGAGCGCTCCTCCCGACGCATCCACCGCCGCGACCTCACTGCCGCGCGCCACACTGCCGCGCGCCACACTGCCGCGCGCCATCGCGCGTGTCTGCGGGCGTATGCTCGTTGCACTGATCGCGGCCTTCTGCATCCTCCTGCTCGCGATTCGCTTCCTCGTCTTTCCCCAGCTCGAAAGCAACCGGACGGGGATCGCCGACCTGCTCTCCCGCCAGATCGGCCAGCCGGTTCAGATCGGCACCCTTACGTCCGGCTGGGACGGCTGGAATCCGCGGCTCGACGTGAGCGATTTTCGAATCATCGATCGCGCGAGCGGCACGCAGGTGCTGAGCCTGCCCGCGCTGCATTTCACCGTCGCCTGGACTTCGCTTCTTTTTCTCGATCTGCGCTTCAAGGAGCTCGCGCTCGAGCAGCCGGAGCTCGCCGTGCGGCGCGATGCGGCGGGAATGCTGCACATCGCCGGGCTCGCGTTCGATCCGACGCAGCAGCGTGGGGACTCGCAGTTCGCGGACTGGCTTCTGCGCCAAAGGCGGATCCTCGTCCACAACGGCGCGATGGTCTGGAGCGACGAGCAACGCGGCGCGCCGCCGCTCGCGCTCAGGCGTGTCGAGTTGCGGCTGGAGAACGGCTTCGGACGCCATCGTTTCGGCTTGACCGCTCTGCCGCCGGAAAATGTCGCCGGCGCCCTGGATCTTCGCGGCGACATGACCGGACGATCTCTGGGTGGATGGCGCGGCTCGCACGGACGGCTGTATGCGCGGCTGGACTACGCCGATGTCGCCGCATTGCAGGGCTGGCTGCCTCTTCCGATCGAGGTTCGGAGCGCCAAGGGGGCGCTGCGCATCTGGCTCGATTACGCCAAGGGCGAGGCCCACGAGATGATCGCCGATGTCGTTCTCACCGACGTCCAGGCGAAGCTCGCACCGGAGCTGCGCGAGCTGGCTCTGACCCGGCTCGAAGGGCGACTCGGTTGGCGCAGCGACGCGGGGACGCGCCAGTTCTTCGCGGAGCATCTCGCTTTCACCGCGGCGCGCGGCTCGCATTTCGATCCGACCGATTTCAAGCTCACGCTGCGCGACGCGACAGCGAGGGAATCGCCCTCCGGAGTCATCGAGTTCAGCAACCTGCAGCTCGTCCCGCTGGTGCAGGTTGCCGAGAATCTGCCCTTGCCGGAGCGCTGGCGAGAGGACCTCGCGCGTTACGAGCCTCGCGGGACGTTCGCCCAGGGCTCGCTGCAGTGGACAGGCGAGGCGACCGCGCCCGAGACCTTCGCCGCAAGCGGGCGGTTCAGCGATCTGGGCCTCACCGCCCAGGACGGATGGCCGGGCCTGAGCGGCGTGTCGGGAAGCTTCGACGCCACCCAGAAGGGCGGGTCGCTCAAACTGCAGAGCCGGGCGGTCGCAGTCGAATTGCCGCGGATTCTCGATGAGAGACTGGCGCTCGACAGCGTTCAGGGACACATCGCGTGGGAACGTGCCGACGGCGAGATCGTGTTCACGTTCGATCAGATTGCATTTGCCAACGCCGCCATGGCGGGCTCGGCGAATGGAACGTACCGCACCGCCGCCGGCGGTCCCGGATCAATCGACCTCACGGCACAGCTCACCCGGGCGGACGCGCGAGAGTTGCACCGATACCTTCCGTCGGGGCTGCCTCTGGCCTTTCGCGGCTGGGTGCGGCGAAGCCTCGTGGCAGGCACCGCCAGCGAAGCGCGTCTGAAGCTCAGTGGCAATCTGGCCGATTTTCCGTTCGCCGATCCGAGGAAGGGACAACTCCAGCTCGCAGTCAAAGGCCATGGCGTAACGCTCGATTACACCGAATCCTGGCCGCCCGTGACCGATCTCGACGGCGAGTTGCGCATCGACGGTACGCACCTCACTGTCGTCGCGGCGCGGGGACGCGTTTTCGGTTCGGCCATCTCGCGGGCGAAAGTGGAGATCGCCGACCTGCGCGCGCCCGACCGCTTGATCCGAATCGATGGCGAAGCGACGGGTCCGACGAGCGACTTCCTGCGCTTCATCGCCGAAAGCCCGGTCGAAGAATGGACCGGTCATGTGACCGATGGCGCGGAGGCGACCGGCGACGGCACGCTGGCGCTGAAGGTCGAGCTGCCTCTCGCCAAGCCCGGCGCGAGCCGTGTCGACGGGGAATACACCTTCGTCGCCAACGGCCTCAAGCTTCCCGGTGGAGCGCCTGCGCTGAGTCAATTGAGCGGCAAGCTCGCATTCACCGAGCGCGACATGCGCGCCCCGCAGCTCACCGCCGACGTGCTGGGAGGCTCGGCTCAGTTCGCCATCACGAGCAGCGGCGGACGCGTTCGCGTCGCAGGCCAGGGAACCGCCGACCTGAACCTGCTCCGAGGCGAGTTCCCGAAGCTGCTAATCGCCCAGCGCGTTTCGGGGACGACCGATTGGCAACTCGCCATCGACGTCAGCGGCGAAACGTCGACCGGGGTCATCGAAACGAGCTTGCGTGGCGCGAAGATCGATCTGCCGCCGCCGCTCGCGAAGGCGCCCGCCGATGCAGTGCCCTTGCGGGTCGAGCGGCGCGTCGCCGAGCGCGGGCGCGATACGATCGTGGTGCGCTACGGCAAGGCGGGCCAGCTCACCTTGCAGCGCCGGCTGGCGGGTCTCGCCACCCACGTCGACCGGGCGCTGCTCGTCCTGGGCGACGGCGGCGGCGAACCGGATCGCCCGGGGCTGTGGATCCGCGGCCGCGCCGACGCGTTGAACGCCGATGCCTGGCTGGTGGTCAAGCGCGACGTCGAAGCCGCCGCAGGCGCGGAAGATCTGCCGCTTGCGGGCATCGATGTCACGGTGCACGAGCTGGACGCTTTCGGCCGCCGCTTCAACGATCTTCACGTCCAGGCGGCGCGAGCCTCCGACGCCTGGCAGATCGACCTCTCGGGACGCGAGCTTGCAGGACGCGCGCAGTGGCAGGGCAGCGCGCCTACGCGGCCGAACGGCCGCATATCAGCGCAGCTGCAGCGGCTGACCGTTCCCGCTCCCGCACCCGCGCCCGAAGCGGCAGCGGCCACGGCCGCATCGGAAAAGGCGGAGGCGACCGCAAAGCCCAACCCCTGGCCGGAGATCGATATCGCCGCCGACAGCTTCCAGCTGCACGGGCGCGACCTCGGCAAGCTCGAGCTCACCGCGCAGCCAAAGGGCGCGGACTGGCAGATCCAGCGTGTGCAGCTGACCAACGACGACGGCAAGCTCTCCGCGAACGGCTGGTGGCGCGCTTCGCAACCCACGCAGCTCACGACGCTCGATGCCGAGCTCGACATTGGCGATGCCGGGAAGTATCTCGGCCGCTTCGGACTTCCCGACGCGGTGCGCGGCGCGGCGAGCAAGATTCGCGGCCAGCTCGCATGGGCCGGCGGACCGGAGGCCTTCGACTATCCGACGCTCTCCGGCGCCTTTCGCATCGATTCCAGCGCCGGCCAGTTCACGAAGCTCGACCCCGGCGTCGGCAAGCTTCTCGGCGTACTGTCGCTCCAGTCGCTGCAGCGGCGGCTCGCGTTCGATTACCGCGATCTGTTCGGCGAGGGTTTCGCCTTCGATCAGCTCACCGGCGACGTGCGCATCGAGAACGGTGTGATGAAGAGCGACAACGTGCGCATCGTGGGACCCGCGGCGCGCGTCTCGATCAGCGGCGAAACCGACATCGCCAAAGAGACCCAGCAACTCAAGGTTCGAGTCCAGCCCACGCTATCGGCCGGCGTGTCGGTCGGCGCAGCGGTGCTGCTGCTCGCCAATCCGATCATCGGCGCCGCGGTCGGAGCGGGGTCGCTGCTTGCGCAGAAGGTGCTGCAGGATCCGATCGAGCAGATGTTCGCCTACGAGTACGTGGTCAGTGGAAGCTGGAGCGATCCGGTGGTCGAGCGCGTTGGACGTCAGGCCGCAGGTGTCGCGGGGCCTGCGGCGGACGCGAACGGTGAGCACAGATGAGCGCCGAGCGCTTTCGAGTCGCGGCGATCCAGACCGTTTCGGGCGGCGACGTCGAGCAGAACCTGCGCGGGATCGAGCCGCTCATCATCGATGCTGTCGCCAAGGGCGCGCGCCTGCTGGTGCTGCCGGAATATTTCGGCGTCTTGGGTGCGCGCGCGAGTGACAAGGTCGCCGCGCGCGAGGCGGAGGGACACGGCGCGCAGCAGGATTTCCTTTCGCGACTCGCGCGCGAGCACAGGATCTGGCTCGTCGGCGGCACGGTGCCGATCGCGATCGCCGATCCGGCGCGCGTGCGCAGCGCGCTGCTCGTCTTCGGTCCCGACGGCGAGCGCGTGGCGCGCTACGACAAGATTCATCTGTTCGCGTTTCACCAGGGCGAGGAGCGCTACGACGAGGGCAGAACGATCGAGCCGGGCGCCGAGCCGGTCAGCTTCGAAGCCCCGTGTGGCCGCGTCGCGCTGTCGGTCTGCTACGACCTGCGATTTCCCGAGCTCTATCGTCGCTTCCGCGATTTGAGCCTGATCCTCGTGCCCTCCGCGTTCACGGCGGTGACCGGCGCCGCCCATTGGCATGTGCTGCTGCGGGCGCGAGCGATCGAGAACCAGTGCTACGTGCTCGCGGCGGCGCAAGGCGGCGTGCATCCCAACGGTCGCCGCACCTATGGCCACAGCCTCGTCGTCGATCCGTGGGGCATCGTCGTGGCGGAGCGCGACGAGGGTCCGGGCGTGGTTGTCGCGGACGTCGATCCGGAGCGCATCGCGCAGGTGCGGAGCGAATTGCCGGCGCTGGAGCATCGGCTGTTTTGAATCGTCGACCGGCTGGCGCCGCGGCGCGGCGGGCTATCAGATCGCCGACGGCTGGCGCCGCGCGGCTTGGGCGCTGCCGCACAAGCGCGTCGTCGGGCGGGTCCCGCCTCGCGGCGGCGACTCAACCCACGAGTCGCCGCGCACGAGCCACCCGCCAGCGACGACTGCGCGGCTGATGCGCCCTCCGCCGCGCGGCGCCAGCCGCCCGAAACACCGGGGTCACCCGCGCGCCCTCCGCCGGCGCGGCGCATCCGATGGTGAGATCAACCCTGAGTGCGCGCTTTCAGCAGCACCAGCACCGCGCCCGACCCGCCCGCGTGATGCGGCGCCTCGCAGTAGGCCAGCACCTCGTCGCGCTGCGCGAGCCAGACTCGGACCTTGCCTTTGAGCACCGGCTCGCGATTGGGTGAAGAGAGTCCCTTGCCGTGGACGATGCGCACGCAGCGCCAGCCGTAGCCGCGGGCCTCGTTGAGGAATTCGGTGAGGGCATCGCGCGCCTCGTCGCGGGTGTGGCGGTGGAGATCGAGCTCGCCCTGGACTGCCCACTGTCCGCGTCGCAGCTTCGACAGCACGTCGGCGCCGAGCCCCTTGCGCAGGAACGTCTGATGGACGTCGTGCTCCTGTCCCGGCTCCCACGAGAGCGGCGAGGGCTCGACGCCGTACTTGCTCGCGGCCAGCGCGTCGGCTTCGTCGGCGAGACGCTGGGAGGCGATGCTCGCCGGCGGCTGGCGCCGGATCGCGGCGCGATCGCCCCGGCGAAGCGGCTCCACGTCGGCGAACGCCTCGCGCAGGTCGACGTCGGCCGCGTCGATGGATGGCGCCTTCGCCGTCGAACGCTCCACCGTCGAGCGCTTCGCCGGAGGTTGTCGAGCGTCCGATGGCGCCGAGCGCTTGGTCTGCGCGAAAAGATTCTTGAGCTCGGAGAGCTTCGCCATCGGATTTGCGCCGGCGCTCGCTACATTATGCGAGCGTTTCGAGGTAGGCCTCGGCGTCGAGCGCAGCCATGCAGCCGGTGCCGGCGCTGGTGACCGCCTGGCGATAGACGTGGTCGGCCACGTCGCCCGCGGCAAACACGCCGGCGACGCTGGTACTGGTCGCGGCGCCTTCGCTGCCGCCCTTGACGGTGATGTAGCCGTTCCGCATGTCGAGCTGCCCGGCGAACACGTGGGTATTGGGGACGTGGCCGATGGCGACGAACACGCCATGCACGTCGAGGTATCGGGGATTGCCGTCACCGAGATGCCGCACGCGCGCACCCGTGACGCCCGATGCGTCGCCGATGACCTCGTCGAGAACATGATTCCAGAGGATGCGCACGTTGCCGCCATTCTTCGTTTTCGCCACGAGGCGATCGACCAGAATCGCCTCCGCACGGAATTTCTCGCGCCGGTGCACGACGGTCACCTGCCGGGCGATGTTCGACAGATAAAGCGCTTCCTCGACCGCGGTATTGCCGCCTCCGACCACGACGACATCCTGGCCCTTGTAGAAGAAGCCATCGCATGTTGCGCAGGCCGACACGCCTTTGCCCATGTAGGCCTGCTCCGAGGGCAGTCCCAGATATCGCGCGGTAGCGCCGGTCGCGATGATGAGCGCGTCGCAGGTGTACTCGCCGGCGTCACCGATCAATCGCATCGGCCGCTCGTCGAGCTTCGCCGTATGGATCTGGTCGAAGACGAGCACGGTCTCGAACCGTTCGGCGTGCTGCTGGAAGCGCGCCATGAGGTCCGGGCCCTGGACGCCGGCGGCGTCTGCGGGCCAGTTGTCGACGTCGGTGGTCGTCATGAGCTGGCCGCCTTGTGCGAGTCCGGTGATCAGGAGCGGCTTGAGGTTCGCACGCGCAGCGTATACTGCGGCGGTATAACCCGCCGGCCCGGATCCCAGGATCAACAAGCGGGAATGTCGCGGAGTCATGGGATTTTTGCAGCGATCAGCAAGCGCCCGGAAAGCGGAGCGATTCTAACCGATGTGGGGGAAGCTTCCCGCCGAGCCAAGGGCGCCTTGCCGGCGGCGTGACGCAGGCTATAATGTATCGCCAGAGATATACTCCGCAAGATAATGATTGCACGGCAGAATGACGCCACCGTAAATCGGCGGTATCCGTCCCCGGACGCGCGTTTTTCGCCCCGGCACACGGCGCTGATCCGGGAGTCATGGTGGCTGCTCGTCGTCGCCGCCGTCGCCTTCCTTACTCTGATCCTCGCGACGTATCACAAGACCGATGCCGGTTGGTCGTACTCGGGTAACGGATCGTCGGTGCTGAACAAGGGCGGCGTGGTCGGCGCCTGGCTCGCCGACCTGCTGCTCTATCTGTTTGGAGTTTCGGCATGGTGGTTGGTTTTTGCCGGCATCGTCCTGGTCGTCGGCGGGTATCGACGCGTCGCGTCGCACGCCGTAGGGGACGCCGCGGAGCGCCATCATCCGTGGCTCGCGGCGCCCGGCTTCGTCATCGTGCTGGTCGCGAGCGCCTCGCTCGAAGCGCTGCGCCTCTACCGGCTGCCGGCGATACTTCCGCAGGCGCCGGGCGGCGCGGTCGGCGATCTGATCGGCCATGGTCTTTCCCGGGCCATGGGGTTCAACGGCGCGACGATGCTCCTGCTCGCATTGCTCGCTGCGGGCTGGTCGCTGTTGACTGGCATGTCGTGGATCCGGTTGATGGAGCGCATCGGCGGGCTGCTGGAGCGCGCACTGACGTGGGTGCGCAAGCGCCGCGAGGAGAGGCGCGACCGGGAGATCGGCGCAGCGGCCCTCGAGCAGCGCGAGCATGCCGTCGAGATCGCGCGCGAGATCGACGAGGAGCGCGAGCCGGTGGTCGTGGTTCCTCCCGCGTTCGAGGTTCCGAAATCCGAGCGCGTGGTCAAGGAGAAGCAGCGGCCGCTGTTCAAGGATCTCCCGGATTCGCCGCTGCCCCCGCTCGCGCTGCTGGAAGACGCCCCGTCGGCCCAGGAGCAGGTGAGCACCGAGACGCTTGAATTCACGTCGCGGCTGATCGAGCGCAAGCTCGCCGATTTCGGCGTGGCCGTGAAGGTGCTTGCCGCGTATCCCGGCCCGGTCATCACCCGCTACGAGATCGAGCCCGCGGTCGGCGTGAAGGGCAGCCAGATCGTGAGCCTCATGAAGGATCTCGCCCGCGCGCTCTCCGTGGTGAGCATCCGCGTGGTCGAGACGATTCCCGGGAAATCCTGCATGGGGCTCGAGCTACCGAATCCGCGGCGGCAGATCGTGCGACTGGTCGAGCTCCTCTCGTCTGCGGCCTACAACGACATGCCGAGCCCGCTCTCGCTCGCGTTGGGGAAGGACATTGCCGGCAAGCCTGTCATTGCCGACCTCGCGCGGATGCCTCACCTGCTGGTTGCGGGAACCACCGGCTCGGGCAAGTCGGTGGCGCTGAACGCGATGATCCTTTCGCTCATCTACAAGGCGGAGCCGCGGCAGGTGCGCCTGATCCTGATCGACCCGAAGATGCTGGAGCTATCGGTGTACGAGGGCATCCCGCATCTGCTCGCGCCGGTGGTCACCGACGTCAAGCTCGCCGCCAACGCGCTCAACTGGGGCGTTGGCGAGATGGAGCGCCGCTATCGGCTGATGTCCACCCTCGGGGTGCGCAATCTCGCAACCTACAACGGCCGCGTGGCCGAAGCGCGCAAGGCGGGGCGGCCGCTGAAGAATCCCTTCTCGCTGACGCCGGAAGATCCGGAACCGATCGAGGAGATGCCGCTGATCGTGATCGTGATCGACGAGCTTGCCGATCTGATGATGGTCACCGGCAAGAAGATCGAGGAGCTGATTGCCCGCATCGCCCAGAAGGCGCGCGCGGCGGGCATCCACCTCATCCTCGCCACGCAGCGCCCGTCGGTCGACGTCATCACCGGGCTCATCAAGGCGAACATTCCTTCGCGCATCGCCTTCCAGGTCGCGAGCAAGGTCGATTCGCGCACGATCCTCGATCAGATGGGCGCGGAGACGCTGCTGGGGCAGGGCGACATGCTGTACATGCCGCCCGGCATGGGGCATCCCCAGCGCGTGCACGGGGCCTTCGTCTCCGACGGCGAAGTGCACCGCGTGGTGGAATACCTGAAAGCGCAGGGCGGACCGCAGTATCTCGACGGGATCCTCGACGCTGCCTCGAACGGCGAAGGCGAGGGCGGCCTCGCCGTCGAAGGCGCCGACGGCGAAGCCGATCCGATGTACGACCAGGCGGTCGCGGTCGTGCTCAAGACGCGGCGGCCTTCGATCTCGCTCGTGCAGCGACATTTGCGCATCGGCTACAACCGCGCCGCCCGATTGATCGAGCAGATGGAGCGCGCAGGGCTGGTCTCCGCGATGCAAACCAACGGCAACCGGGAGGTCCTGGTGCCTGTCGGCAGGGAGTGAGCCTTCGGGCACTAATTGCCTGGTGCCGCTGCCTCAGATTGAGCTTGGCTGCTTCGTGGCGAAGCTTTTCGAGCCGCGACGCGCGTCCGCCTTGCCCGGCGGCGCTGAGCACGGCTTTCCACGACGACGCGGACGCCTCATGAGGATGACCCTCGGAATCTGCTCTATTCCGCTGCTGTGCGCCGTGGCCCAGCTCGCGCAAGCCGCGACGCTGGAACGTCTGCGCACGTTCGTTCGAGAGACCCAGACGGCCCGCGCGAGCTTCACCCAGACGGTGACCGACCGCAACGGCCGCCCCAAACAGGAGGCGAGCGGCGAATTCGCGATCGCCCGACCCGGGAAATTCCGCTGGAGCGTGGACAAGCCGTATCAGCAGCTCCTGGTCGGCGACGGCGAGCGGGTCTGGATCTACGATCCGGATCTCAACCAGGTGGTGAAGCGCCGCGCCGACCAGGCGCTCGGCAGCACCCCGGCGGCGCTGCTGGCCGGCAAGGACGACGTCGAGCGCGCATTCGATTGGCACGACCTGCCTGCGGCCGACGGCCTGGACTGGCTCGGCGCGACGCCGAAGGACAAGGAGTCGAGTTTCACCGAGATCCGCCTCGGGTTCGACGGCTCCAAGCTCGCCGCGCTGGAGATCTTCGACAATTTCGGCCAGCGAACGCTGATCAGACTGTCGAAACTGGAACGCAACCCTAAGCTCTCTCCCGATCTGTTCAAGTTCACACCGCCCAAAGGCGCCGATGTCGTCGGCGACTGATCTGTTCGCAATCGAGAACCGGGCGACGCCGCTCGCCGAGCGGCTGCGCCCGAAGACGCTCGGCGAGATGATTGGTCAGCGGCATCTGCTCGCGCCCGGCAAGCCGCTCGCGGTGGCATTCGCGTCGGGCAAGCCGCATTCGATGATTCTGTGGGGACCGCCGGGCTCGGGCAAGACGACGCTCGCACGGCTGATGGCGGACGCCTTCAACGCCGACTTCATCGCCATCTCGGCCGTCCTCGCCGGGGTCAAGGATATCCGTGACGCGGTCGCGCACGCCGAAGCCGCGCTGGCGCAGTCGGGTCGGCACACGATCCTGTTCGTCGACGAAGTGCATCGCTTCAACAAGGCGCAGCAGGACGCGTTCCTGCCGTTCGTCGAGCGCGGGCTCATCACCTTCATCGGTGCGACGACCGAGAATCCCTCGTTCGAGGTCAACGGCGCGTTGCTTTCCCGCGCCGCAGTCTATGTGCTCGAGCCGCTGAAAGCCGATGAGCTCGCAGCGCTCCTCGATCGCGCGGTCGCGGCGGCGATGCCCGACACGAGCTTCGCCACGGCGGCGCGCGATGCCGTCATCGATTATGCGGATGGCGACGGCCGGCGACTGATCAATCTTATCGAGCAGCTCGCGACTGCGGCGGCGGAAGCGGGCACGCGCGACATCGACCTCGCTTTCGTCGAGACGACCATCACGCGCAGCCTGAGGCGGTTCGACAAGGGCGGTGACGCGTTCTACGATCAGATCTCGGCGCTCCACAAGGCCGTGCGCGGCTCGGATCCCGATGCGTCGCTGTACTGGCTGTGCCGCATGCTGGATGGAGGCGCCGATCCGCTTTACGTGGGCCGGCGCATGATCCGGATGGCGACCGAAGACATCGGGCTTGCCGATCCGCGGGCGCTGCGAGTCGCGCTCGACGCCGTCGAGACCTACGAGAGGCTCGGCACGCCCGAGGGCGAGCTCGCGCTCGCCGAAGCCGCCCTCTATCTCGCGTGCGCACCGAAGAGCAACGCCGCGTACGTCGCTTACGGCAGGGCGCGCGCGTTCATCGCCGAAGACGGATCGCGTCCCGTGCCGATGCACATCCGCAACGCGCCGACGCGGCTGATGAAGAAGCTCGGGCACGGCAAAGGCTATCGCTACGCGCACGACGAGGAAGACGCGTACGCCGCCGGAGAGCATTATCTGCCCGAGGGCATGCCGCCGGTGTCGTTCTACGAGCCGACAACGCGCGGCCTCGAGGCCAGGATCTCGGAGAAGCTCGCCGAGCTGCGCGAGCGCGACAAGAAGCGCGACACGTAGAGGGCCAGCGAATGCCGGCACGCGCCCTACGCCGCAAACGCCGAACTACGGGTGCCCGGCGCGGCTTCGCTTGGCAACACACGCCCACGCTCGCCGCGCCACCCGTAACGTTCGGCGCGGCTCATGGGCGCTTTGCCGGCATTCGCCAGCCCGTTGCCGCGCCGGGCACCCGCAGGCGCGCAAGCAAGCGGCGTTCGGGCGCGAAACCGGCATTCGCCGGTGGGCATGCACGGCCCAATTGGTAGAATCGCCGCATGCTCGACATGCAGCTCCTGCGCAACGATCTCGCTGCCACCTCGAAGCGGCTGGCCGATCGCGGTTACGTGCTCGACGCCGCGAAGTTCGAGATCGCCGAAGCCGAGCGCAAGGCGATTCAGACCCGGACGCAGGAGCTGCAGGCGAAGCGCAACGCGTTGTCCAAGGCCATCGGTGCGGCGAAGAGCAGGGGAGAGGACGTATCTGCGCTGCTGCGCGAAGTCGGCGGCGTCGGCGACGAGCTCGCCGCGCTCGAGCGCCAGCTCGCCGACATCCAGAAAGGACTGCGCGACTGGCTCCTGGGAATGCCGAACCTGGCGCATGCGAGCGTGCCCGTGGGGCGGTCGGAAGCCGACAACGTCGAGGTCCGTCGCTGGGGTACGCCGCGCGCCTTCGATTTTCCCGTGCGCGACCACGTCGACATCGGCGCAGCGGTCGACGGGTTGGAATTCGAATCGTCGGCGAAGCTTGCCGGCGCCCGGTTCTATACCTTGCGCGGCGGCGTGGCGCGCCTCCATCGCGCGCTGGCGCAGATGATGCTCGACACGCACACGCAAGAGCACGGCTACCGCGAGCACTACGTGCCGTTCATCGTCAACGCGGAAACGCTCACCGGCACCGGCCAGCTGCCGAAGTTCGAGGACGATCTGTTCTGGGTGACCAAGGGCGGCGCGCCCGAAGAGGCGCGCATGTACCTCGTTCCGACGGCCGAGGTCCCGCTCACGAACCTCGTGCGCGACACGATCCTGCCGGGCGATGCGCTTCCCGCGCGTTTCACCGCGCACACGCCGAGCTTCCGCTCGGAAGCAGGAAGCTACGGCAAGGACACGCGCGGGATGATTCGCGTCCATCAATTCGACAAGGTCGAGCTGGTCCAGGTCGTGCATCCCGACCGCTCGTACGAGGCGCTGGAGGAGATGACGGGGCACGCCGAGCGGATCCTGCAGAAGCTCGGGCTGCCTTACCGCGTCGTGGCGCTCTGCACCGCAGACCTCGGTTTCGCCTCGGCGAAGACCTACGATCTCGAAGTGTGGCTTCCCGGGCAAGGCAAGTTTCGCGAGATCTCGTCGTGCTCCAACTGCGAGGCGTTCCAGGCGCGGCGGATGCAGGCGCGCTTTCGCAACGCTTCAGGCAAGCCGGAGCTGGTTCACACGCTCAACGGTTCCGGCGTCGCGGTCGGACGCGCGCTGGTGGCGGTCATGGAGAACTACCAGCGTGCCGACGGCGGCATCGATGTCCCCGAAGCGCTGAGGCCGTACATGGGTGGCATCGCGACGATCGCTCCGGCGCGGTGAGCGCCTCGCGCGCTCCCATCCGCACCAACGGCTTGTGAATGCCGCGACCCCGACGCGCTTGCTGGCGCGGCACCGTTCGCCGATAATGACGCCGCTCGAACGCTCGCTGGCTAGAACGATCCATGGCGGGCCGCCCCGCATTGCATGGTGGTGAACCTGGTCAGGTCCGGAAGGAAGCAGCCATAGCCAATCTCCGCAAGTGCCGGGGGTCCGGCTCGCCTCCCCTTCTTTGCGCGTCAGATACGACCCGATACTTTGTTGCTCACCGGCTCAGGCGCTCACGTACTCTTTTGTACGCCGCGCGGCCGCTTTGTACACCGCGCGGCTCGCGCCGCGTCTCGGGTCGATCTGACGGCGAATAAGGCGCGCTTCGCGGAGCGCGTCATTTCACGATGACTTACCAGGCTCTCGCCCGCAAGTGGCGCCCCAGGACTTTCGCCGAGCTCTCCGGCCAGGAGCACGTCGTCCAGGCGCTCACCAATGCGCTGGAGCGCGGGCGGCTGCATCACGCCTATCTTCTTACCGGCACGCGCGGCGTCGGCAAGACCACCATCGCGCGTATCTTTGCCAAAAGCCTCAACTGCGTGCGTGGTGTGACGGCTACGCCCTGCGGGATCTGTCCCGCGTGCGTTGATATCGATGCCGGCCGGTTCGTCGATCTGCTCGAGCTCGACGCCGCGTCGAACACGGGCATCGACAACATGCGCGAGATTCTCGACAACGCGCGCTACGCCCCGACCGTCGGGCGCTACAAGGTTTACCTCATCGACGAAGTTCACATGCTGTCGAAAGCGGCCTTCAACTCGATGCTGAAGACCCTCGAAGAGCCGCCCGAGCACGTGAAGTTCGTGCTGGCGACGACCGACCCGCAGAAGATCCCCGTCACCGTGCTCTCGCGCTGCCTGCAGTTCAACCTGAAGCTCCTGCCGGTATCGGTCATCTCGGAGCGGCTCTCCGAGATCCTGCGCGCGGAAAAGGTGCCGTTCGACGACGCCGCAGTGACGGTGATCGCGCGCTCGGCGCGCGGCTCGATGCGCGACGCGCTGTCGGTGCTCGACCAGGCGATCGCCTACGGTGCGGGCGAAGTGCGGGAGGATGCCGTGCGGACGATGCTCGGTGCGGTGGATGCCGACTATGCCTATCGCATCGTCGACGCGCTGCTTGTCGGGGATGGACCGTCGCTTCTCGCGGAAGCGAAGGCGCTCACCGAGCACGGCGTGTCGCTGCCAATGGCTCTGGACGAGCTCGCGGGCTTGTTTCACCGAATCGCGATTGCTCAGGCGGTGCCCGAGGCCGCCGATGCGCTGGCCGATGCCGCGCGGGTCGACGCACTGGCACGCTCCTTCTCGCCCGAGGCCGTCCAGCTCGCCTACCAGATCTGCGTCCAGGGACGCGCCGACCTCGCGCTCGCGCCGGACGAACCGACCGGATTCGCGATGACTCTGCTGCGCTTGCTCGCTTTCGAGCCGGGGGAGCCGGCCGGCACCGAAAAGCCGCCGCGCGGACAGCGCGACACGAAAGGCGCGGCGACGTCCAAGGCGTCGGCATCCGTGTCGGCCCCGGCCGCAGCCGAGCAACGGCCGCACCAGCAACGGCCGCACCAGCAACGGCCGCACCAGCAACGGCCGCACCAGCAACGGCCGCACCAGCAACGGCCGCACCAGCAACGGCCGCACCAGCGACGGCCACCCCCGCGCCGGCTGATGCCAAGCGGCCTTCGACGGCCGCAGACTTTCCCGCGCCAGGGGACTGGCCCGCGTTCGTCGCCGGCATGCGCCTGTCGGGCATCGCCCGCGAGCTCGCCGCGCAGACGGAGCTAAGGTCGAACGCCGGGAACGAGATCGTTCTCGGCGTCCCCGAAGCGGCGCGGCACCTTACCGACAAGGCGTACGCGGACAAGCTCAAGGCCGCGCTCGAGCGGACCCTGGGCCGCCGGTTGCGGCTGCGCTTCGAAGCGGGCGAGGTCGCCGACACGACGCTCGCGGCTCAGGAGAAGCGCGAGCGGGAGGCGGCGCGGGCGGGCACCGAAGCGGCCTTCCTCGACGACCCGTTCGTGCAGGACATCGTGTCGCGTTTCGACGCGCGCGTCCGCCCGGACTCGATCAAGCCGAGCTGATCGCACGGGAGATTTTCAACGATGATGAAGAACCAGTTGGCCGGGCTCATGAAGCAGGCCCAGGCGATGCAGGACAACATGAAGAAGGCGCAGGAGGAGATCGCCAAGCTCGAGATCGAGGGCCAGGCGGGCGCGGGCATGGTCAAGGTGGTCATGACCGGCCGCCACGACGTCAAGCGGGTGACGATCGACCCCACGCTGCTCGGCGAGGACAAGGACATGCTCGAGGATCTGGTGGCGGCGGCGGTCAACGACGCCGTGCGCAAGGTCGAGGCTGCATCGCAGGAGAAGATGGCGGGGCTCACCGCGGGATTGCCGATGCCGCCGGGCTTCAAGCTGCCCTTCTGACGGCGGACTCAATGGAAGCGCTGGGCAGCCTCGAGGAATTGACACAGGCGTTGCGCTGTTTGCCGGGGGTTGGTCCCAAGTCGGCGCAACGCATGGCGCTCCACCTGCTGCAGTACGATCGCGAAGGCGCGCGGCGGCTCGCGCGCGCGCTCGGGCTCGCGACCGAGAACATCCGCCACTGCCAGCGCTGCAACACCTTCACCGAGGGCGACCTGTGCGCGCTGTGCCGCTCGGCGAAGCGCGATCCGGGCCTGCTCTGCGTGGTCGAGACGCCGGCCGACCTGATGATGATGGAGCAGACCCAGGCGTACTCCGGGCTGTATTTCGTGCTGATGGGTCGGCTGTCGCCGCTCGACGGCATCGGTCCGAAGGAGATCCGGCTCGACAGGCTACTCAAGCGCGCGCAGGACGGCGTCGTACGCGAGGTCGTGCTGGCAACCAACTTCACCAACGAGGGCGAGGCGACTGCACACTACATCGGCGAGCTCTTGACCGCCAAGGGGCTGGCCGTGACCCGGCTTGCCCGGGGGGTGCCCGTGGGGGGCGAGCTGGAGTACGTGGACAGCGGCACGCTGGCGCAGGCGCTCCGCGAGCGGCGCAGTATGGCGGGGTGAAATCCGACGCCTCTATTCGGTCTACAGGCTGGACGCAGGGTCCCGTGACGGTATAATCATTCGCGCATCGCGGGTATTCCTGCGCCAAGCACCCGGGGGGCGACAGCCGCGAACAACAACAGCCCCAATTAACGTGCCCAACACCCTGTCTAGGAGGAGCCATGACACGCAAGGCGAAGTCCTGCTCTACCCAGTCTGATTCGAACACCGCAAAAACGCGGCGCAAGTTCCTGAAGGCCGCAGGCGGCGCGGCTGCTGCCGCCGCGGGACTCGGCTTTCCCGCAATCGCGACCTCGCAGACGCAGATTACCTGGCGGTTCCAGAGCACCTGGCCCGCCAAGGACATCTTCCACGAATACGCGCAGGATTACGCGCGGCGCGTCAACGAAATGTCGGGCAACCGCTTCAAGCTCGATGTGCTTCCCGCGGGTGCGGTGGTCGGCGCTTTCGGCATGCAGGATGCGGTGAGCACGGGCGTGCTCGACGGCGGGCATGGCGTGTGCGCGTATTGGTACGGCAAGAACAAGGCGTTTTCGCTCTTCGGCACCGCGCCCTCATTCGGCTGGGTTGCCAACGATCTCCTCGGCTGGTTCTACTACGGCGACGGGGAGAAGCTTTACAACGAGCTCGTCAACGACATCCTCAAGGTCAATTGCGTCGGCTGGCTGACCGGGCCGATGCCCACGCAGCCGCTCGGCTGGTTCAAGAAGCCGATCACCGATGTCGCCCAGTTCCAGAAGCTCAAGTACCGCACGGTCGGGCTAGCCGCCGACTTGATGAACGAGCTGGGCGCCGCGGTCACGATCATCGGCGGCCCGGACATCGTGCCGTCCATGGACAGAGGCGTGATCGACGCTGCGGAGTTCAACAACCCGTCGTCCGATCTGGCGCTCGGTTTCCCCGACGTATCGAAGGTGTACATGGTCCAGAGCTTCCACCAGGACATGGAATGCTTCGAGATCATCTTCAACAAGAACAAGTACAACGCGTTGCCCAAGGAGCTGCAGGCGATTCTCAGGTACACCTGCGAGGCCGCGTCCTCCGATATGTCGTGGAAGTGGCAGAAGCGCTATCCCGAGGATCTCGTCAAGATCGAGAAGATGGGCGTGAAGGTGTACGAGACGCCGAAGTCGGTCCTCGAGGCCCAACTCGCGGCCTGGGATAAGATCCTCGCCAAGCTGTCCGCGGAGAACAAGTTCTTCGGCCGGGTGATCGAGTCGCAGAAGGCATGGGCCAAGACGGTCGTCGGGTACAAGGCTCAGTTCGAATCGCCGCGCGAGCTCGCATCAAAGCACTTCTTGGGCCTGAACCGGGCCTGACGTCTGATCAGCGCTAGACCTTCGCCACCGTCCGGGTAATCGCCGCCAGCCGACGGTTTGCCCCGACGGGCGAAGGTTTTTTTGTATCGAAAAGCTCTCGGGCGGAGCGGGTCGCGCCGGACGCGGCGCTGTACAGCCGGGCGGATAGCCGAGGGGGGAAATGCATGCAGCGCTACCTGTTGCTCATCGATGACCTGAGCACCTGGGTCGGCAAGACCTTCGCGTGGTGCATCCTCATCCTTACGCTCGTCACCTCCTACGACGTCGTGATGCGCTACGTCTTCAGCGCTCCGACCGGCTGGGCGTACGACACCGAGTACATCATGTACGGCACGCTGTTCATGATGGCCGGGGCGTACGCGCTCTCGCAGGACGCGCACGTGCGCGGCGATTTTGTCGCCCGGCTGATGCCGGTCAAGGTCAGGGCGGGCGTCGAGCTCGCCTGTCTGATCCTGTTCTTCTTCCCGGCGATGCTGGCGCTCCTCTACTCCGGCGCCGAATTCTTCCACGTCTCCTGGCTGCAAAACGAGCACAGCGTGTCGAGCCCGACCGGCCCCGCGATCTATCCTTTCAAGGCGATCATTCCGCTGGCAGCGGTCTTCATGCTGCTGCAGGGAACGGTGGAAGTCATCCGATGCGTGATTGCGCTTCGAACCGGGGAGGTGCCGAAGCGCCGCCGCGACGTCGAGGAGCTGGAGAAGGTCATTCTCGAGGAGGCGAAGGAGGGCAAGACCGCGGAGCAGATCCTCGCGGACGTCGAACGCCACGGAGAAGAGCAATGACCGATCCGCAAGTCGGCGTCCTGATGATGTGCATGTTCATCTTCATCATATTCTTAGGCTTTCCGATCGCCTTCACGCTGGTCGCGCTCGCCGTGTTCTTCGGCTACTACGCGATGGGCGACAACATCTTCCAGCTCCTGGTGCAGCGGGCATTCGGCGTGATGTCGAACGACGTGCTGATCGCGGTGCCGCTGTTCCTGTTCATGGGTTACATGGTCGAGCGATCGAACATACTCGATCGACTGTTTCACAGCCTGCAGGTGTCGGCCAAACACATACCGGGATCGCTCGCCGTCGCGACGCTCGCCACCTGCGCGCTGTTCGCGACCGCGACGGGCATCGTCGGCGCGGTCGTGACGCTGATGGGCTTGCTCGCCTTTCCGGCGATGCTCAAGGCGGGTTACGACATCAAGCTCTCCGCGGGCGTGGTCGCGGCCGGCGGGTGTCTCGGCATCCTGATCCCGCCGAGCATCATGCTGATCCTGTACGGCGCCATGGCGAGCGTGTCCGTCGTGCGGCTCTACGCCGGCGCCTTCCTGCCGGGCTTCCTGCTCGCCAGCCTCTACATGCTCTATGTCATCGGCCGCTCGATGCTCAACCCGAAGCTCGCGCCCAAGCTGCCGAAGGAGCAGACCGATATCCCGATGCGGCAGATGGTGATGCTGCTCGCCACGTCGTTCTTCCCGCTGGCGTTCCTGATCCTGGCGGTGCTGGGCGCGATCCTGTTCGGGCTCGCCACGCCCAACGAGGCCGCGGCGTTCGGGGCCTTCGGCTCGATTCTCCTCGCCATTGGCTATCGGCAATTTACCTGGCTGCGGCTGAAGGAAGCCGTATTCCTCACCGCGCGGACGGCGGCGATGGTGTGCTGGCTCTTCGTCGGCTCGTGGTCGTTTTCTTCCGTGTTCTCGTACCTCGGCGGACAGGGCGTGGTCGAGAACTTCATTCTCGGCCTCAACATGAACGCGGTCACGTTCATGATCCTCACCCAGTTCATCATTTTCCTGCTGGGCTGGCCGCTGGAGTGGACCGAGATCATCATCATCTTCGTGCCGATTTTCCTGCCGCTCTTGCACAATTTCAACATCGATCCGGTCTTCTTCGGCGTGCTCGTGGCACTCAACATCCAGACCTCGTTCCTGACGCCGCCGATGGCGATGTCGTGCTACTACCTCAAGGGCGTCGCGCCGAAGCACGTGACGCTGAACCAGATCTTCGCTGGCGCGCTGCCGTTCCTGTTCATGGTGTTCGTCTCCATGTTCCTGGTCTACGTCTTCCCGCAGATCGCGATGTGGCTGCCGGACCAGGTCTATGGGCATTGATGGCGTCGCAAGTCGTTGCGCGCCGACCGACGCGAGGAGTAAGCTGACCGCATAGGGCCGCGAACGAAGGGAAGGCTCACCAGGGAGGAACCATGCTGGTCAGCGAAATCCTCCGCATCAAGGGGAACGCTCTCTTTACGACGCCGCCGCATGGCACCGTGCTCGAAGCGGTCAAAGTCATGGCGCAGCACGACATCGGCTCGCTGGTCGTGATGGACCATGGGCAGATGATCGGAATGCTTACGTTCGCCGAAGTGCTCGAGGCGCTGGCGAAACGCCAGGGCCAGCTCGGCGAGCTCAAGGTGAACGACATCTACGTGCGCGACCCGCTGGTCGCGACACCGCACCTCGATGTGATGGAGCTCCGCCGGGCGATGCTCGATCGCCATGCGCGCTACGTTCCGGTGCAGGAGGGCCCGACGCTGCTCGGCGTCGTGTCCTTTCACGACGTGGCCAAGGCCGTCTACGAAGAGCAGACCTTCGAGAACCGCATGCTCAAGAGCTACATCAAGAGCTGGCCGGACGAATAGACCAACCGGATGGCGTAGCCCGGGATGAGCGTTAGCGAATCCCGGGGTTCGCCCGGATCAAGTCCGGAGTCACCGCCGGGCTACAGCCCGAGAAGAAAGAGGGCGGGGCGTTTCCCCAACGACGTCGGCGGCGGCGAGCGCCATTCGGCGATCGTGCGGCAGAGGACCTGCTGGGTCGGGAGCGTCAGGTCGGCGGCGACGCAGAAGCGCAGCTCCGGCCGGCATGCCGACAGCACGGCCGCGATCATGGCATCGTTGCGGTACGGAGTCTCGATGAAAAGCTGCGTCACACCCACGGCAGCGGCTCGATCCAGAGTGCGCAGCGCCGCTTCCCGCGGCGCAGCTTTCACCGGCAGATAGCCGTGGAAGGCGAAAGCCTGCCCATTCATGCCCGACGCCATCAGGGCCAGCAGCACCGCGGAAGGCCCGACCAACGGCACAACCTTTACGCCAGCGACGTGCGCGGCCTGTACGAGCGGTGCGCCTGGATCGGCTACACCGGGGCAGCCGGCGTCGGTCAGCAATCCGAGATCGTGTCCCCGCAACACGGGCGTAAGCAGCTCTGCGATGCGCCTGCTCGGCGTATGCTCGTTGAGCTCCGTCATGGCGATCGACTGCAGCGGGCGATGCAGACCGAGCGTTTTCAGGAACTGCCGGGCGATCCTGGGCGTTTCGACGACGAAATGCGAGAGGCCGCGCGCGACGTCCATCGTGCGCTGTGGCAGGACCACATCCGGCGGCACCAGGCCCAGAAGGCTCGGAATCACATAGAGCGTTCCGAGTTCGCGGGAATGGACCGGCGCGTTCACGACCGCATTAGCGGCAGCGGCCGGACGCCCTCCGCCTCCAGCAGGTCGACGAGGCGGATCAGCGGCAGTCCGATCAGCGCGGACGGATCGTCGCTGGCGATGCGCGTGAACAGAGCGATGCCGAGACCTTCGGATTTGACCGACCCCGCGCAGTCGAGCGGCGACTCCCGGTCGAGATAGGCCTCCAGCTCGCTGTCGTCGAGATTGCGAAAAGTGCTCGCCACGTCGACCAGCGCCGACCGGCACGCACCCGTCGCGGCATTGACCAGCGCGACCGCCGTGTGGAAGACGACCGTGCGGCCGCGCATCGCACGCAATTGCTCGAGCGCGTCGAGCCGGTCCCTCGGCTTGCCGATCGGCAAGCCCGCGAGCTCAGCCACCTGGTCGGACCCGATCACGAGCGCATCGGGGCGGCTGCGCGCGATGGCGCGGGCCTTGGCCTCGGCGAGGCGCACCGCGGTGTCCGCGGGAGCCTCGCCCGGCAGAGCGGTCTCGTCGATGTCCGGCGCGAGGACCTCGAACGCGAGTCCCAGACGCTCCAGCAGCGCGCGTCGATGGCGCGATCCGGAGGCGAGAACCAGTCGCGGCATTGCCGGGGAAGTTGCTGTTTTCACGGCGTTCTTTGACAGGACGCGGCTCGCGGGCTAAAATACCCCATTTTGCTTCGTCCGGGCGGCTTTGTCAGCGGCTCGTTCTGTTGCAAAAAAGGTCGGACCGGCGCCTAGGCGAAGCGATGACGAAGCGAACGGCCGGGCAAGGGATGGAAGCGGGGCGCTTCGACGCGTTTCGGCTGGCGGCCCGCGGGGAAGTCATCACGGGCAAGCTCGACGTGTTGCAGCGGGCGCGGGTCGCTGACCGGCTGGCGCCGACCGCGGGCACGGCGATGATCGCGTGGACGATTCGGGGGGGGCGCGACGAGCTCGAGCGGCCGATCCTGACCCTGACGGTCCAGGGGAGCGTGCCGGTCGTTTGCCAGCGCTGCCTTCAGGGTTTCGAGGCTCACCTGGATCAACGGTCGGAATTGTTGCTCGCCCACGACGACGCCGAGTTGGCGCGGCTCGATGCCGACGAGCGGGAAGTCGTTCTCGCGTCGACGCCGCTCGAAGCGGCGGCGCTGATCGAAGACGAGGTGCTGCTTTCGCTGCCTTTCGCGCCCAGGCACCCGGAGGCGCAATGCGCCGCGGCCTCGGCCGGCGGCGCGCAGAAGCAATCCGGCGCGGCGTCTCCGTTTGCGGGGCTCGCGGCGATCAGGAAGAAACCACGGCGGAATTTCTGAGGAGTGAACCAGATGGCTGTTCAGCAAAACAAGAAATCGGCATCCAAGCGCGGCATGCATCGCGCACACGACTTCCTCGCCAATCCGCCGCTCGGCGTCGAGCCGGTGACGGGCGAAGTGCACCGGCGGCACCACATCAGTCCGAGCGGCTACTACCGCGGCAAGAAGGTCGTCAAGACCAAGGCCGACGTCTAGTCCGCAACGTTCGAGTTGCGTCGCGGTCCGCATCCTCCGCGCGCATTCCTATCGCCTCGGGCCCGACTCAAGTCCGCATCGACCATGCCTGTCATCATTGCGGTCGATGCGATGGGCGGTGACCATGGGCCCGCCGTGACGGTCCCGGCGTCGCTTCGTTTTCTGGACGAGACGCCCGACGCGCGAGTGCTGCTGGTCGGCAACGAGGACGCCATCTCGAAGGCGCTGGCTGCCGCGAGGCCGCGTGCAGCCGGGCGCGCAAGCATCCACGCGGCGAGCGAGATCGTCGAGATGCACGAGGCGCCCGCCGAAGCCCTTCGCCGGAAAAAAGACTCGTCGATGCGCGTGGCGATCAACCTGGTGAAGGACGGCGTCGCGCAGGCATGCGTGTCGGCGGGCAACACCGGCGCGCTGATGGCGATCTCGCGCTTCGTCCTCAAGACGCTTCCCGGCATCGACCGGCCGGCGATCGCATCGCAGCTTCCCACGCGCAAGGGCGTGACCACCGCGCTCGATCTCGGCGCCAACGTCAACTGCACCGCCGAGCAGCTCCTGCAGTTCGCGGTCATGGGCAGCGCGCTGGTCGCGGCGGTCGAAGGCATCGAGCGTCCGTCGGTGGGACTGCTCAACATCGGAGAGGAAGACATCAAGGGCAACGACGTGGTGAAGGAGGCGGCGGATCTCCTCAGGGCATCGGATCTGAACTTCTACGGCAACGTCGAAGGCACCGACATCTACAAGGGGACCACCGACGTCATCGTCTGCGACGGCTTCGTCGGGAACGTCGCGCTCAAGACCTCGGAAGGGCTCGCGACGATGCTCGCCGACTATCTGCGCGAGGAATTCACGCGCAACCCTATTCGCATGAGCCTGGCGCTGGTCGCGCTGCCGGCGATCAATGCGTTCAAGCGCCGTGTCGATCCCCGGCGCTACAACGGAGCGACGCTGATCGGCCTCAGGGGCGTGGTGATCAAGAGCCACGGCTCGGCCGATGCGTTGGCTTTCCGGTACGCGCTCAAGAAAGCCTACGCCGAGGTGACGCACGGCGTGCTCGAGCGCATCGCGCAGCGGCTCGCCGTGACGCCGATGGTCGCCACCGCGGCGACAGCAGGTTCCGGCGATGCATAGTCGCGTCGCCGGCACGGGCAGCTACCTGCCGTCGCAGATCCTGACGAATGCGGAGCTCGCCAAGCGCGTCGACAGTGACGACGAATGGATTCGAACGCGCACGGGAATCGCGCAGCGACACATCGCGGCGCCCGGAGAACAGACCAGCGATCTCGCTCTGGCGGCGGCGCGCGAAGCGCTGTCGGCGGCCGAGGTCTCGCCGACCGAGGTCGACCTGATCGTGCTGGCGACCACGACCCCCGACATGGTGTTTCCGTCGACGGCGTGTATCCTCCAGGACAAGCTCGGCACGCGGAACGGGCCGGCGTTCGACGTGCAGGCGGTGTGCAGCGGATTTGTCTATGCGCTCGGGATCGCGGACCTGATGGTCAAGAGCGGCCAGGTCCGCAACGCGCTGGTCGTCGGCGCCGAAATCTATTCGCGCATCCTCGACTGGAGCGACCGGCGGACCTGCGTGCTCTTCGGCGACGGCGCCGGAGCGGTCGTGCTCAAGCCGGCGACGAAGCCGGGGATATTGTCGACGCACCTGCATGCCGACGGCCACTATCGCAACCTTCTCGCCGTTCCGGGTACGGTCGCGCACGGCGCGGTCAGCGGCACGCCGCTCCTGACGATGGACGGCAATACGGTTTTCAAATTCGCCGTGAAAGTGCTCGCCGAAGTGGCGCACGAGGCGCTGGTTGCCAACGATCTGCCGACCTCCGCGATCGACTGGCTGATCCCGCACCAGGCCAACATCCGCATCATGGAGGCGACCGCGAAGAAGCTGCACCTGCCGCTGGAGCGGATGGTCTCCACGGTCGAACGGCACGCGAACACCTCCGCCGCGTCCATTCCGCTCGCTCTCGACGAGGCGGTGCGCGATGGGCGCATTCAAGCCGACCAGAACGTCATGCTGCTCGGCGTGGGCGGCGGCTTTACCTGGGGCTCGGTTCTGCTGCGATGGTAGCAACGATGGTAACTGCGCGATGAAGCTCGCGATGGTGTTTCCGGGCCAGGGGTCGCAAGCGGTCGGCATGATGAGCCGCTACGAAGCGTTTCCCATCGTGCGCGACACGTTCGGCGAGGCCTCGATGGCCCTCGGCGAAGATCTCTGGACGCTGGTCGAAAACGGGCCGGATGAAGCGCTTAATCGCACGGTGAACACGCAGCCCGCGATGCTCGCCGCGGACATCGCGGTGTACCGGGCGTGGCGCGCGGCCGGTGGCGCAGCTCCGGCGATGCTCGCCGGTCACAGCCTCGGCGAATACGCCGCGCTGGTCGCCGCCGGCGCGATGAAATTTGCCGACGCGATTCCGCTCGTCCGTTTTCGCGCCGAGGCGATGCAGGAAGCGGTGCCGGCCGGCGTGGGCGCGATGGCGGCGGTCGTGGGGCTCGATTCCGACGGGATCAACGAGGCATGCCGCGAGGCGGCTCACGGCCAGATCGTCGAGCCGGTGAACTTCAACGCGCCCGACCAGATCGTGATCGCAGGACATCGCGAGGCGGTCGAGCGCGCCGTCGATGCGGCGAGAGCGCGCGGCGCGAAGCGGGCGGTGATGCTGCCTGTGAGCGCGCCCTTTCACAGCATGCTGATGCGGCCCGCCGCGGAACGGCTCGCGCGCCATCTCGCCGAGATCGCGATCGACGCGCCCACGCTGCCCGTCATCCACAATGTCGACGTTTCGGTCGCTCACAGGCCGGACGCCATCCGCGCGGCACTGGCGGCTCAGGCAGCCAGCCCCGTGCGCTGGGTCGAGACCATTCAGGCGTTCGCCGCTCGAGGCGTCACGCATCTGGTCGAGTGCGGCCCGGGGAAGGTCCTGACCGGGCTCGCCAAGCGCATCGCGCCGGAGTTGAGCGCGATGCCGCTGAACGACGCCGACGCGATCACGGCGGCGATCGCCGCGACGGCGTAGGGTCCAATGACGCTCGACGGTCAGGTCGCGCTCGTCACCGGTGCCACGCGCGGCATCGGCAAGGCGATCGCGCTCGAGCTCGCACGAGCCGGGGCGCGGGTCGTCGGCACGGCGACCACCGACGCGGGCGCGGGTGCGATCGGTGCCTACCTGCGCGAAGCTGGACACAGCGGCGAGGGCCTTCGCCTGGACGTGACCGACGGCGCGAGCATCGAGCCGGCCGTCGCGGGCATCGCGCAACGACTGGGCGAGATCGCCATTCTGGTCAACAACGCGGGGATCACCCGCGACAACCTGCTGCTTCGCATGAAAGACGAAGACTGGGACGCCGTCATGGATACCGATCTCAAGTCGGTGTACCGGCTTTCGAAGGCGGTTCTGCGCGGCATGATGAAGGCACGCCACGGTCGCATCGTCAATGTGGGCTCGGTCGTCGGCGTGAGCGGCAATCCGGGACAGACCAACTACGCCGCGGCAAAGGCCGCCTTGATCGGGTTCACGAAGTCGCTCGCGCAGGAGATCGGCAGCCGCAACATCACGGTGAACTGCGTTGCGCCCGGATTCATCGACACGGACATGACGCGCGCGCTCTCCGGCGCGCAGCGCGAGAAGCTCACCGAGCGCATACCGCTGGGGCGCCTCGGGACGCCCGGGGACGTCGCCCACGCGGTTCATTTCCTCGCCTCGCGCGAAGCAGGTTACATCACCGGCGCGACCGTGCACGTGAACGGCGGGTTGTACATGGCCTAGCCTGCGGGCTCGGCGTATCTGGTAAAATCCATCGCTTGCAACAATTCGGATCCCTTCGGGAGGAGACGCATGGAAAACGTGGAACAACGAGTCAAGAAAATCGTCGCCGAACAACTGGGCGTGAACGAAGCCGAGATCAAGAACGAGTCGTCCTTTGTCGACGACCTTGGCGCTGACTCGCTGGATACGGTCGAGCTGGTGATGGCGCTGGAAGAGGAATTCGAGACGGAGATCCCCGACGAAGAGGCCGAGAAGATCACCACGGTCCAGCAGGCCGTCGACTACATCAATTCGCACCTGAAGAAGTAAGCTCCCTGCCGGGCCCGCCGCCCGGTCCCTTTCGCCGAGTTCGCCGCGCAGCTCGACTGCGCAACCTGGTTCGCCTCCGCACAGACGCCATGCCCAACCGCCGCGTTGCCGTCACCGGAATGGGCATCGTTTCACCGGTCGGCGTCGGCCTCGCGCAAGCCTGGGAGAATATCCTCGCGGGCCGATCGGGCATCGGCGCGATTACGCGCTTCGACGCCTCCACGTTTCCCTCGCGGATCGCCGGGGAGGTGAAGAATTTCGACGTCACCCGTTACCTGTCCGGAAAAGAGGCGCGCCGCTACGACACGTTCATCCATTTCGGTCTCGTGGCGACCACCGAGGCGATCAAGGACGGCGGGCTCGAGGGCTACCCGGGCGATCTCGAGCGGGTCGGCGTCTGCATCGGTTCGGGTATCGGCGGCCTGCCGATGATCGAGGCCACCACCCGGGCGTTCATCGAGGGCGGCGTGCGCAAGATCTCGCCGTTCTTCGTTCCGGGGTCGATCATCAACATGATCTCGGGCCTCGTGTCGATCCAGTACGGCTACAAGGGTCCGAACCTTGCGACCGTGACCGCCTGCTCGACGGCCAATCACAGCCTCGGCGAAGCGGCGCGCCTGATCGAGTACGGCGATGCGGATATCATGATCGCGGGCGGGGCGGAGGCGACCGTGAGCCCGCTCGGCGTGGGCGGGTTCTGCGCGGCCCGGGCGCTCTCGACGCGCAACGACGATCCTGCGACGGCGAGTCGCCCGTGGGACGTCGACCGCGACGGCTTCGTGCTGGGCGAGGGCGCCGGGGCTCTCGTGCTCGAAGAGATGGAGCACGCGAGGGCGCGCGGCGCGCGCGTCTACGCGGAGATCGCCGGCTATGGCATGTCCGCCGATGCGCATCACATCACTGCGCCGCCCGAGGACGGCGAAGGCGCCGCGCGCAGCATGGCGAACGCGCTGAAGAACGCGGGTTTGAAGACAACCGACATCGACTACATCAACGCGCACGGCACCTCGACGCCGCTGGGAGATCTCGCCGAGTGTCTGGCGGTCAAGCGCTGCTTCGGCGATCACGCGGCCAAGCTCGCGGTCTCGTCGACCAAGTCGATGACCGGCCACCTGCTCGGCGCGGCTGCGGCCATCGAAGCGGTTTTCACGGTGCTCGCCTTGCGCGATCAGATCGCGCCGCCGACGGCGAACCTGTTCAGGCAGGATCCGCAGTGCGATCTCGACTTCGTTGCCAACACGGCGCGCCGGATGCCGATCCGCGCGGCGTTGTCCAATTCCTTCGGCTTCGGCGGCACCAACGCGACGCTGGTGTTCCGGGCGGTGTGAGCATCGACGGGATCGCGAACGCATGGCCCTGATCGTCCAGAAATACGGTGGGACGTCCGTCGGCAGCACCGAGCGCATTCGTAGCGTCGCCCGCAGGGTCGCCCGTTATCATCGCGAGGGCCATCAGCTGGTCGTTGTCGTTTCGGCCATGAGCGGCGAGACGAACCGCCTGCTCGCGCTTGCGAACGAGCTGTCGCGCGATCCCGATCCGCGCGAGCTCGACGTGATCGCCGCGACCGGCGAACAGGTGACCATCGGGCTGCTGGCGATCGCGCTTCACGAGCTGGGGGTTAAGGCGAGAAGCTATACCGGCGGCCAGGTACGCCTGCTGACCGACAGCGCCTTCACCAAGGCGCGCATTCTCGACATCGACGTCGAGCCGATGCGCAAGGATCTCGCCGCCGACACTGTCGTGATCGTCGCCGGATTCCAGGGCGTCGATGCCGAAGGCAACATCACCACGCTCGGTCGCGGCGGCTCCGACACCTCCGGAGTCGCTCTCGCGGCCGCGCTTCACGCCGACGAATGCCAGATTTACACTGATGTCGACGGCGTCTATACGACGGATCCCCGGATCGTGCCGGAAGCGCGGCGCCTCGATCGGATCACATTCGAGGAAATGCTCGAAATGGCGAGCCTCGGATCGAAGGTGCTGCAGATCCGCTCGGTGGAGTTCGCCGGCAAGTACCGGGTGAAGCTGCGCGTGCTGTCCTCGTTCGACGATCCAGACAGCACCGCGGCGGGCACGCTCATTACCTTCGAGGAAGACGAAGCCATGGAACAGGCGATCATTTCCGGCATCGCATTCACCCGCGACGAGGCCAAGATCTCGCTGATGGGTGTGGAGGATCGTCCGGGTGTAGCGTACGCGATCCTCGGTCCCATCGCCGACGCCGGCATCGACGTCGACATGATCGTGCAGAACATCGGCGCATCGGGCCATACCGACTTTTCGTTCACTGTGAATCGAAGCGAATACAGGAAGGCGCTCGAGCTCCTGGACCGCGAAAAGGGGCGCGGCTTCACCGCGCGCGAGATCATCGGCGACAATCGGATCTGCAAGGTTTCGCTCGTGGGCATCGGCATGCGCTCGCACGCGGGCATCGCGTCCAAGATGTTCAAGGCGCTGGCCGAGGAGGGGATCAATATCCAGATGATCTCGACCTCCGAGATCAAGACTTCGGTCGTGATCGACGAGAAATATCTGGAGCTCGCCGTGCGACAGCTCCATCACACTTTCGACCTGGACCAGGCACCGGCCTCGGCGTGAGGCTCGCCTCCGGGTAAAATGGCGATCGGCCCGTCATCGATGTAAGGGTTCGCCGGATCAATCGAGGAGATGTCGAAGATGCCCGCCGGAAAACCGTTGCCGCAGTCGTTGAAGCTCCATGCCGTGAAAAAAGCAGGCGGTCACGGTGCCGCAACCACCTGCGGTAATCCGCTGGCTTTCACGATGCAGCCTCAGCAGCAGACGCAATGGTGCTGGGCGGCGGTTTCGGTCTCGGTAAATCTTTACTACCACCCGGCGAGCGGTCAGAGCCAGTGCGCGGTGACCAACCTCGCGATGGGACAGACGACTTGCTGCGCCGACGGCAGCACGCCGCAGTGCAATCAGCCGTGGTTCCTCGACCAGGCGCTGCAGATCGTCGGCAGCCTCAATGCGTGGAGCAGCGGCAAGGCCTCCCTCGCCGCGGTCAAGACCGAGATCAACCAGTGCCGTCCGTTCTGCCTGCGCATAGAGTGGAACGGCGGCGGCGGGCACTTCGTCACGGTCTACGGCTATTCGAGCAAGAAGCTCGACATCGGCGATCCGTTTTACGGGAACTCCGTCGTAGGGTATTTGTCGTTTCCGGATACCTATCAGGGCGGCGGCACCTGGACCGATAACTACACGACCAAGGCGTAGGAGGGCACTCGATCATGCCGATCACTTTGCGCAGCGTTCCGCGCGGCGGCGCCGCCCGGCTCGTCGCCCACCTCACCGAGCTGGCGCGGGAGCGGAAATTTCCGCACCGGATGCAGGAGATGCGCCTCGAATCGCTGTCGCACAGCGAGCCGCATCCCGTCTATTTCGTGCCGCTGGATGCGCTGGCCGACGGGAAGCTGCTCGCCGCCGCGAAACAGACGAGCTGGCGCTACCTGCTGGTCCAGGACAATGCCGCAATCGCGGAGGCCGAGCTGAGCGTCGGTCGCCGGGGTGCGAAGGGCGCAGCCGGGCGCCCGCTGGAGTTCGCCGGTCTCACGCACGGTCCCTTCGCGGCCGCGACCGTCGACGCGCTCGGCGCGGCCGAGCGGTTGCCGCAAGTCGCGAGCTCGGACTACGAGCTGCGGCTCCTCAGAATCCCGGCCGTGTACCTGGTCGCGCTTTGGCTGCACGGCGCTACGGACGATATCCTGATTCCGATGGGCGATCCGCCTGGCGGCCTGAAGAAGAATCAGCCCTATACCGAATCGGCGGTCATCGAAGCGCTGCGCGGCGCGGCCGGGCAGGCGAAGCAATTCGACGACGCGTACAAGGAGCACAAGCGCAAGCGTCGCAGCCCGAAGAAGTCGTAGCCTCGCGTACGGTGCGCAGGTAAAATCGCGCACGATCCGGAGAGATGGCCGAGTGGTCGAAGGCACTCCCCTGCTAAGGGAGCATACGCCCAAAAAGGTGTATCGAGGGTTCGAATCCCTCTCTCTCCGCCAGTAAGCATTGGTACGGTCCGAACACATGGGTGACGGATCGTACCTGAGACATAGATACTCTCTCGGAAGTCAAGCGGTCTTGGGGGGTATGCGGAAGAATCTGTTACCGTCGAATTTTCGTCGCGCTTCAGCATGCCCCAGATCGCATGCAGTAGTTTCCGCATCACGGCAACGACGGCTTGCATGGGCTTTTTGCCCGCCGCAACGAGCTTGGCGTAGAACGCCTTCACGTTAGGTTCGTGCTGTATAGCCACGGAGGGCGGCATGTAGAGAGCAGCCCGCAGGTACTTGTTGCCAACCTTCGTAATCCGACGCGGTCGATGGACTGAGCTGCCTGATTCATAAGCTCTGGGGTCGAGCCCGGCGTGGGCGACCCACTGCGGGGTATTGAGATCCTGCGGAAGGACCAAGAGCTCAGCCAATAGGCGCATGGCCGACACTTCGCTAATGCCCTTGGTGGGAGCCAAGTGCGCCAGCTTCCGGGGATGACGTAACATAAATTTCGCACATTTCGAGGCGGTGGCCTCGATCTGGTTCAATGGTAGCTGCGCGGCAATCAATGATCCAGACCACAGCGAGGCCACCATGGCAGAGGATACAGCGGAAGGACTGAAGGACGCGATTCGAGTCGATACAGCGGAGCTGCGCGGGCACGTCGACGCGGTGGTGCGCTCGAGCGTCGAGGAGACGCTCAACGCGCTGCTGCAGGCGGAAGCCGATCAGATCTGCAAGGCGGGACGCTATGTTCGCTCGCCGGAGCGGGTTGATACGCGGGCCGGGCACTACGAGCGAAAGCTGGAGACCAAGGCCGGCGCCGTTGTGCTGAAGATGCCGAAGCTGCGCTCGCTGCCGTTCGAGACAGCGATCATCGAGCGCTACCGGCGCCGCGAATCGTCGGTCGAGGAAGCGTTGGTCGAGATGTATTTGGCAGGGGTGAGCGTGCGGCGGGTCGAAGACATCACCGAAGCGTTGTGGGGCACCCGGGTGAGCTCGGGCACTGTGTCGCGGCTCAACCAGAAGATCTACCGGCACATCGAGGCCTGGCGCAATCGCACCATCGAAGGGGAGTTCCCGTACCTCTTCCTCGACGGCGTGGTACTCAAGCGCAGCTGGGCGGGCGAAGTGCGCAATGTATCGGTGCTGGTGGCGATCGGCGTGGGTGCCGACGGTCACCGACAGATCCTCGGGGTTGCCGAAGGCCAGAAGGAGGATCTGGAAGGCTGGCGCGGCTTCCTGCGTCACTTGAAGGACCGCGGACTCGCCGGTGTGCAGTTGATCATTTCGGACGCGTGTCTGGGACTGGTCGAAGCGGCCGCCGAGCTCTTCCCCGACGCGCAGTGGCAGCGCTGCGTGGTCCACTTCTATCGCAACGTGTTCAGCAACGTGCCGAAGGGCAAAGTCGCCGACGTCGCTCGAATGTTGAAAGCGATCCACGCCCAGGAGGATCGCCGCTCGGCTGAGGATAAGGTGCGCGAAGTGATTGCGAAGCTGCGCGCGATGCGCTTAACGAAGGCGGCCGAGCTCGTTGAAGCGAAGGCGCACGAGACGCTGACCTACTTCGCCTTTCCGAGCAATCACTGGCGGCAGGTGAAGACGAACAATCCGCTCGAGCGCATCATCCGCGAGATTCGCCGGCGCACCCGAGTGGTCGGCGCATTCCCGGACGGACATTCAGCGTTGATGTTGGTCGCGGCGCGACTGCGACACATCGCGAGTACGAAGTGGGGCAAGCGGCGTTATCTCGCAATGGAAACGCTGCTCAACCCACTTCCCGAGGAGGCAGCTGCTTGAGATCGGATCAGGCTACCGCCGAAGAAAGTGCGAAAGACTCTTGACACAACCCTTCCGGGCTAACGCCAGCACGCCCTGGATCAGGCGCAAGCCGCTCTCCTGCATGCGGTGAATGCGCCGCTCCAAATGACGGATGTTGACGTTGGTTCGCGCTACAACACCGAGCGCCCGCACGAGTCGCTCGGACGAATCCCACCGGTCAAATATGCCATGGCAAAATCCCCGCAACCTCTACTTTAGATTGCCCAAAAAAGCGAGGAGGCTTCACCCGGGAAGGAACAGCAGGACGGTCGTGCCCAATCGCGCACGACCGTCGAGGCTTCACACGCGGATGAGGTGAGGCGGCTACCCGTCGAGCGGACTGTCGGCTACCGGGTCTTCTTGGCCGACAAGACCCCGGACCCGAGCGAGCGCGAGACCGAGTTCCGAATCCGGCCCCGTTCCAACCTCGGCGGCAATCGCTTCAACTGTCGCGAGTGCCCTCGCCGCGGCCTGTGGACACCTCGCAAGATGCTCCGTCTCGGCTCGGCTGCAAAGTAGGATACCGAGGCTCATGCGGTCGGACACGGCGCGTAACAGTGCCTCGCCCGAATCCAGGCAATGGCGTGCCTCGTCGAATTTGCCCTGGCGGGCGTGCAGCACCCCGAGGTAGCTGAGAAACTGGCCCTCACGGTGCCGGTCCGCGGATTCACGGGCGATGACCAGCGCCGCCTCGAAGCGCTCCCTGGCCTCATCGAAACGGGCCAGGCTGTCGTAAACCATTCCCAGATTGCATAGCACGACGCATTCTAGGCGCGCGTGCCCCAGGTCTCGCGCCACAGCCAGCGCCGCCTCGAGTTGTTCGAGAGCCTCGGTGAATCTTGCCTGCACCTGATGCACCATGCCGAGGTTGCACAGTATGTTGCCTTCCAGTTGTCGGTTGCCGACGTCGCGCGCCACGGCAAGCGCCGCTTCGTTTTGCGACCGGGCTTCGTCCATCCTCCCCGCGTTGAAGTGCAGAATGCCCGAGTTGGCAAGGATGCGGCCCTCTCGCTCTCTGTCCCCAGCCTCACGGGCCGAGGCCAGCGCCTTCTCAAATTGCGCCAGGGCCTCGCCGGTCCTGCCGAGGAAGGTCTCCATGGTACCGAGACCATTGTAAGCGTCGCTCTGCAGCGTCCGGTCCTTCATTTCGCGTGCGATGACCAGCGCCTCCTCGAATTGCGCGCGGGCCTCGTCCATGCGACCCGCATTTCGGTCGCAGGTGCCGAGGCCGATGAGCGCGCGGCACTCGCAGCGCCGGTCCCCGACTTTTCGGGCCTGCCCCAGCGATGCTGCGAAATGGGCGTGCGCCTCGGCGTCCTTTCCGGACCCCACCAGCGCGAGGCCCGCAACGCCATGCACCTTGGCCGCTGCCGCTGCCCCGAGTCCTGGCGTCGCCTCCACCACGGTCGCGAGATCGATGCCGACCCGGAATGGCCCGCGCAAGCTCAACCCTTCCCAGGCCCCCTCGAGCGTATTGGCGGCCATCTCGGCGTCGCCTCGCGCTGCGGCTCGGCGACAAGCGACGACGAAGTTGTCGAGCTCGGCGCAGGCATCGGCGATTGCAGCCTTATGGTCCAGACCTGCAAAGTACGCGCCGTGTCGCTCTTCCGCTGCGAGCAAGGCGGCCGGACCGCTCCCTGTATAGCGCGCCGCCGTGCGCAGGTGCTCCGACGCATACTCCTGCACGCTCCCGAGGAGATCGAAGCGATCGTCGGTCACCTGCCGGACAAGCGACTTGTGCACGAGTGATTGCAGCGCGTCGATCGGCCACGGCGCGTTGTCGTAGCCGGACAGATCGAGTATCGCTTCCACCGATTCGAGCTTGAATCCGCCCTCGAGCACCGACAGCTGAGCCAGCGCGGCTTTCTCAGGTAGCGACAGCAGATCCCAGGACCAATCAAATACCGCGCGCAGCGTCGCCTGCCGATCCAGGCGGCCCCGCGTCGATGAGAGCAGCTTGAACCGCTCGCTCATGCGCAAAAGCAGCATCCGCGGAGGCATCACGCGCACGCGAGCCGCCGCCAGTTCGATCGCCAGCGGCAGGCCCTCCAGCAGCTTCACGAGGGGGCCGATAGCCGATTGATCCTCGGCGTTGGGTCGGAACCCGGGCTTCGCCGCCTCTGCCCTGCGCATGAACAGTGCCGCGGCGTCGGACGACGCCAATGCCGGCAGCGTGAGAATCTCTTCTCCGGGCAGCCCCAGCACTTCGCGCGTCGTTACCAGGAAACGTGCGGCGCTCGCGCGGCTGAGCCACCGGCCCAGTGTTTCCTCCGCGTGGCGCGCGACCTGCTCGAAGTTGTCGAGGATCATTAAACATTGTCCGCGCCCCGCGATAGCGTGCCCGAGCTGGGTCACCGGATCCTCTTTGCCCAAGGGCACGTCGAGCCCTTGGGCAACGGCATGAACGATGCCGTCCAGACTTCGAGCCTGCGACAGATCGCAGAACCAGACGCCGCCTTGAAATCCCCCAAGCGCAGTCCACCCGAACCGGGTGACCAGACGCGTCTTGCCAGTGCCACCCAAGCCGAGAACCGAGACGACGCGCGCCCCGGCCTCCAGGCGTCGGGCCAGTTCGGCTAATTGCTCACTACGGCCGACGAAGGCATCGCGCTCGGCCGGCAGGCTGTGACCCGTGAGTGACGCCAACGGCGGAAAATCAGCGCGCAAGTCCGATGCGACGATCTGCAGCAGGCGTTCGGGACTGGGCAAGCCTTTCAGGTGATGCTCGCCCATTTCGCGCAGCGTGACGCCTTCGGGTAACTGTGCGCGGGTCATCTCCGCCGTGGCGGCAGAGAGCAAGACCTGCTCGCCGTGAGCGGCGGACATGATCCGCGCCGCCCGATTCAACGACGCACCGAAATAATCGCCATCCCGAAGTTCCGCAACGCCGGTGTGCAAGCCCATCCGCACTTTGAGCGTAACTGGCAGTCGAGCGTCAAATGCCGTTGGCTTGGGAGCCGAGACGCTGGTTTCCGGCACCTGGAAGGCACGCTGGGCAGCGAGGCATGCCGCGAGCGCATCCGCCGCCGCGCCGAAGACCGCAAGTACGCCATCGCCGGTGGTCTTGACGATGCGTCCGTGGGATGACTCGATCGCATGGCGCAACAGGGCGTCGTGCCGCGCCAGCGCAACCTGCATCGCATCGGGATGTTGCTCCCACAAGCTTGTGCTGCCCTCGATATCCGTGAACAGGAAAGTCACCGTGCCGGTCGGCAACGTTGAGTCAGTGTGAGATTGCGCAGGCATGGCAGCGTCTTGAGACTGATACGTCAGCCGATGCATTCTGCGGATCGCTACCGATTTGCGCAAGAATCAGCGACGCGCCTGCAGGAAAGCGCGTCGGCCGCTGTCATGTCTTCGAACGCACGGCGCACGGGGACAGACTCCGAACGGCATCGGCGGACGGAACAAGCGTCCGCCGGTGCGTGGCCGGCCGTTACGGGGCGACGAAATTCTGACTGTGGGAGGAGATGTTGAACACGTCCGCGAATAGCTCGGGAGTCAGGAGATCCTGGGAGAAGGCGAAGACCGTTACCTGATAGGTTGCGCCGCTGGTCAGGGTCAATCCCGAAAACGCCGCGGAGCTCGAACCCCGGGAGACAATCTTTTCATCCGTAATCCCCGCGAAGGGCACAGGATTCACGCGAACCAGGAACGAATGCGCGCCCCCTGGCTGCGTCCAGGCGACGCTCAAGGTTCCCGTCCCAGCCTGCAAGCTCGTGATCTGGGGCGCTGCCAGTTGATTTGCCGCATTCAGGGAAACCGTGCCTGTGAACGCAGTACTTCCAGTGGTGCCCTGGCCCGTGTAGTTGCCCGTCACGGGCAGAGCGAATGTCCAGCAGATGGATCGGTCTGCGATATTCTCGAACTCGGTTTTCGGCCCGGAGCCAATGAAGTGCCCGAGCGCGCGAACCGCTCCCGTCGCGATCGGGGACACCGTGTTGGTCGTGGTGTCGAACGTCCGAGCGCCGTTCGCCGTCGCTGCGTAGACGCGCGCGCCGTCCGGAGTGACCGCCACGCCATTCACTTGGCCTCCCGTAGTTCCCAGTGCAACGGTGTTGGAAATCGAATTCGTGGCCGGGTTGATTTCCGCGACACTGGTACCGTCCGATTCGTAGACGGGAGCGCCGCTCGGATCGACGGCGATTCCGTTGTTGGCGAAGGCAGAAGGGATTGGAATCGTAGCGACGACCGAGCTCGTGGCGATATCGATTACCGCAACGCTCGCGCTCCCGTCCGACCACGCGTACAGGCGCGTATCGTCCGTAGAGATGGCGATCGTTCCGAATGTGGAGAGAGCTCCTTTCGGTATCGAGCCGATGACAAGATTGCTCGCGGTATCGACGATCGCGATGCCCGGGCCGTAGGCGACATACAGGCGTGTCCCCGCATTGTTGACGACGACATCCACTGCTCCTGCGGCCGGGATCGCCGCAATCACCGAGTTAGTGCCGGCGTCGATGACCGAGACCGTACCGGCCGTGGAGGTTGAGACATAGACGCGCGTTCCGGACGGATTGACGCCCAGCCCTTGCGGCCCGGCTCCGACCGCGACGGTCGCGATCACCGCATTCGTGGACGCGTCGACAACCGAGACGGTGTTGTCGCCGAAATTTGACACGTAGACGCGCGTGCCCGCGGGGTTCACGATGGCCGAGTAGGGATTGGTTCCCACACTGACAGTCGCTGTAACGCTGTTCGTCTCCGTATCCACGACCACCAGCTTGCCCGTCGCCGTCGTGAAATACGCAAAGGGAGCCGCGTCGACTACGGGTTGCGCTCCCTCGGGCTGGTAGCGGGCGCAGCTGAACGAATTGCCGGCGTTCCATGAAGGCGGCCCGGTCACGGTGACTGAAGGAAGCGTTCCGGCGACCGTGGTCGGATCGAACAGAAAGCTGGTGCCGACCAGTCCGAGGTCATGATCGACATAGGTGCCGGCGGCAAGGGGAAGGGACTGGCTCGCTTCATACGCGCCCATGTCCGCGGCTCCGCCCGACACTCGCGGGAAGCCGAACCCGCGCTGATCGGTGGTCAGGGCAAGCACGTTGCTTCCGGTGTTGCGCGCCGGGCTCCCCGGAAGCAGCGCGTGCGTGCGCGTCGTCCCGCCGTTGAACGCCAATGGCGCTACGAGGGGATCGGGGCCGACGAGCGCGCCCGGACCCGACACGACGATCGCGCAGGACAAGCAGGGTTTCTGGATCAGCGAATTGGAGGCGTTGATCCCGAACGTCGGGATCGTGGCTGTACTCGTTGAGACGTCGGCGCCGTCGCCATTGTTGTTGGCCAGGATGGACGAAACGATCCTCAGCGAAGGCGGCGTCGTGTTGTTCGCCGACGGGGGATAAGTCGCACCTGAGCTCATGATGATGCCGCCGGTGCGGGTCGGTGCGGCCGAGTTGCCATTGACCGTGGTGTTGTCTAACTCCAGGGCCAGGTTGCCAAATGCGACCATCGCGCCGGCTGTCGCAGCCGAACTATTGCCCGAGATCGTCGAATTGACGATCCTGACCGCCATCGCGTCACCTGGCCCCTGACGGTTCACCGGACTGTTGGTCGGATGAAGCCCACCACTTCGCGTCGCGTCGCTCAGGGTGATGTCGTCGGCGGTGTTCTCGGCGATCTCCGAGTTCGCGATCAGCAACGACTTGGCTAACCCTTCAAACGCCCCGCCGTGATAGACCTTGCCAGGGACCGGCGGGTTGGGTGCCTCGACATGATTGTCGACGATGATCGTGTCGGAAATGACTATGTCCGCCAGCGACCAAGACCGGATAGCACCGCCGCGCCCGTTCAGTGCCAGCGCCTGCGAACTATTGCCGCGAAATTCGCTTCCCGTGATGTTGACCGACACCGGCGTCAGGGATGGGAGGTCCGTCAGAGTGTTCAGTGGACCCAGACATCGCTCGACCACGTACAGGCCGCCGCCCACGGCACCTTCGGCACCGGTCGGGAAGAGATCGGTCGCAACGTTGTTGAGGAACTGCGAGTTGGAAATGTTGAGCACTTGCCCGGGGTACTGGATTAGAGACAAGAGGCCGCCGCCACTGCGCGCAACGCTGTTGTCGATTATCACCGAATCGAGCAGGAGGCTGTGCTCGGTGAATATCGCGCCCCCCGTATTGTCGACGTTGCGGCGTGCATTACTCAGTCTGACGCGACGGATCGACACCAGGTAATCTGGTCCGTCTTTCGCTGGACATGCCGGATCGGTCACGAAGATCGAGAAAATACGGCTGTTGGCGCTGCCATCGATCGTGAGGTTGTCCACGCCCGGCCCGTCGATCTGAAGCGACCGGGAAATTTGGATTTGTCCCGAAGTCAGCACGATCGTACCCATCAGGCCAGGAGCGAAATTGACGATATTCGGCCCTGGCGCCGCAGCGTTGGCGCTCGTAATCGCCGCGCGCAGGCTTCCGGGACCGCGGTCGTTGAGGTTGGTCACCGTGAACGTTTGCGGTGGCGGCCCAGCAGGTCCTACGGCGAACGTTAGCGTCGTCTGAGGCGAGCCATTGTAATTGGCGTCACCGGCCTGGTCTGCCGCGATCGTGCATTGACCAGTGGCGACGAGCGTCACCAGGGAAGCGTTGGCGGCAGCGCCGCCCATTGTGCATACCGATGGCGTCAGCGAAGTGAACGTAATGGGCATGGTCGATGGCGCTGCCGTTGGGCTCGTGCTTGTCGCGTTGACGAAGACAAATGCCTGCCCTACGGTTACGCCCGCCGGTGCCGGTCCGAAGGTGATCCCCTGGGCAGCGCTGTTGACGGTAAATGTCCGCGCCACCGGCGTGGCCGCGAAATACGTGGCGTTTCCCGATTGGCTGGCGGTGATCGTGCAGCTTCCGACGCCACCCACTTGCACCATGTCGCCAGCCACCACGCACGGACCGCTCGCCGTGAACGACAGCGGCAATCCGGAGCCCGTGGAGGCATTCAGCGCGAACGCAGGTTGGCCATAGCTCGTGTCGGCGGGAGGACCGAAGGTGATGCTCTGCGCGAGCCACGGGCCCGCGAGCGTGCTCGCGAGCTCGACGACATACGACTTGATCACGCCGTCCGCCGGATCCTGTATAGCGAGCGTCGTGAGCAGGTTGCCGCTCGGCGTTACGGCGACCGGCGCCGGCACGCCGTAGTTGCTGATGCCAAGGGCGCCGTTGTTGCCGAACGTTGTGTCGAGTGATCCATTTAGCAGCAGGCGCACGAAGCCGCCGATGTTGACGTCCGCGTCGCTGGCGTCGCCGATGATCACCGTCTTGCCGTCCGGCTGCAGGCTGACGCCGAAGCATCCCTGGTCGAACCGGGGCTCGAGCACCTGCCCGCCGCTGCCGAAGCCGGCGTCGAGCGTGCCGTCGGCGTTGAAGCGCGCGATGCCGCACCCGGCGAAGGTCGTGCCGTCGAGGTTGAGGAGATTGCCGATCAGCACGAGCTTGCCGTCCGGCTGCAGCACGAGCTTGCGGCCGAGATTGGCGCCGGGGGATCCCGCGATGCGGGTCGTCGCGACCCCGTTGGTCCCGAAGGTCGGGTCGAGCGCGCCGCCGGCGTCGATTCGCAGCACGAGGAAAAGATCGGAGCCGAGCACCCCGGGCGTGGGACGAGTGCGACCTCCGACGACGATCTTGCCGTCGGGCTGGATCGCGACCGATCTGCCCTGATCGTTGACGGGCGAAATCGAGAATGTCGCGACCCCGCCGCTGCCGAAGCTGGCGTCGAGCGCGCCGGCGCTCGTCAGCCGCGCGACAAAAATGTGGACGCCTTCGGTCTGGGTGGGCAGCGTGCTGCCCGCGATCACGCCGCGCCCAGAGGCGTCGACCGCGAATCCGCTGATTGCGACGAAAAGCGGCAGCGAATCCAGCACCGCGACACCTCCGGTTCCGAACGAGACGTCGGCCGCGCCTGTGCTGGTGAACTTGGCGACGAAGGGTACGTCGTTGGTACCATTGTTCCGGATGCCGCCGACCAGGAACGTGCCGTCGGCGTTGACTGAGATGCCGCTCATCTCGGGGTAGACGTTGGTCACCGAGGTCACCACGCGCCCGTTGGCCCCGAACGACGCGTCGAGCGCACCGGTCGCCAGGTAATGCCCGAGCTGCAGCGTGCAAAGGTTCGTCTGCGGATCGCAGCCGATCGCGCTCGCGACCAAAATCCGACCGTCCGGCAGCACGGCGATCAAACCGAACGCGGCCGCGATCGGCACATCGCCGAACAGCGCATAGCCGCCGTTGCCGAAGCTCGCCACGGGCTGCCCGTCGGAGCCGCTGCCGCCGAACACCGTGCCGCCCTTGTCGACGTCGTAGGTCTCGCCGCTGAACGGCGTGCCCGCGAGCGTGACGTTGCCAGCGTCGACGATGCCGGTGCCATTGGCGACGTCGAGGCGCAACGTGCCCGTTCCGCGGCCGGTGTTCACCGTCACGGTCCACGTCGTGCCGGCACCGCTGACCGAAGTGACCGAGGCGCCGGTGATCCCGCTCACCGTCACCGCGAAATTGCCCATTGCGACGCCCGTCACCGCTTCGCTGAATGTCGCGGTGTAGGTGACGGAGTCGGCCATCGTCGGCGAGGGAACAGCGCGAGCGAGCGACACCACCATCGGCGCCGCGACGATCGAGAACGTCCGCGCGACCTGCGGCGCCGGATTGGTGTTTGCGTCGCCCGCCTGGTCGGCGGTGATCGTGCAGCTCCCGGCTGCGGCCAGATGGACGGTGTTACCGGCAACCGTGCAGGCGCCGCTCGCGCCGAACGTCACGGCGAGGCCCGAGCTCGCCGTCGCGAACAGCGCGAAGTCCGGGTCGCCGAAGATCTTGTCGGCGAGCGGATCGAACGCGATGCTCTGCGCGAGCTTGGGCACCGTGAACTGCTGATTCAAGGCGAGGCTGGTCGCCGCATACGTCGCGTTGCCGCCGAACGATGCCAGCGTCGCCGTGTAGTTACCGGCAAGCAATCCCGGCGGCGGGAGTTTTGCCCGACCGACATTGTCGGTGGTCACCCAGAGGGTCTTCGCGCCTCCGGGTCCTGTCACAGAGAAACTGACGGCCTCCTGCTGAAGCGCCTCGATCTTGCCACCCAGCGTCCCGGTGAGCGTCGCGCCGGCCGGCGGCAGTGCAGCGAGCGTGGCGGTTGCCTTGGCGACCGTGAAGGTCGTCGTGGTCGATGAAGGCTGAAAGACGTCATCGCCAGCAAACGATACGGTCATCTGATACGTGCCGGGAGGGACATCCACGGGCAACTTCACGGTGACGCTCCCGTCAGCGGCGGTCGTGCCAACCTGAGTCGTGCCGCCGATGGTCACGATAACCGTCTTCCCGGCAACCGGCACGCCGGCAAAGGTGAGCTTGGTGGTGACATTCACGCTGTCGCCGACGGTTGCATTGCTCGGTGGCGAGATGAGCGCGGGCATCGTTGCCGCGGGGGTCGTTCCGCCGAGGCGATAGTACGCGCCGCGATTATCATCGAGCCCAACGAGTCCGACGCCGCTCACTGCCTGCGCGATGTATCGCAGATTGGTCGGCACGCTGGCGAGGCGCCCGCTCCACAGGCGCGAGTCTTCGGTGCTACACGCCGCCGGTAATGGAGTGACACATTGGCTCAAGTCGAGCGACGTCCAGGCATTCGCGCCGTCGCTCGTGTACGTGACCCATACCTGATGGATCGCCGCTGCCGGGTCGCCGGTGACTTGAGCGGTAAAGAGCACGCCGCCGGCGTTCGGCTGCGCGTCCACGCTGACGATCGACGGCGCGTCGGAAAGCGCCGCCTGGCTCAGGTTGCCGCTGTAATACAGGCGAAAGCCGAGGCCTGTATACATGCGCCGCGTGCTGGTGCCGTCGGCGGCGCTGGCAACGATATGCTGCGTCGGCGTGACGAGCAACTCGGTCCCGCCGCTTCCGGCCAGGGCGCCGAAATAATTGGGAGCGAAGATCCTGCCGGGATAGAAGACCGGAGAGATGAAGGGCACGTGGACGCCGCGCAGCTCGGTCGTTGGCGCACCCGAGAAGGGAATCAGCGGGGCAGAATCGACGTAGCTGCCGCCGCGGAAGCCGATTCCGCGCAACACGAGGCTCGGATCGTTCGGCGTCACGTTGAGCGCGGCGAGCGGCAGCACCGGCTCGCCAGGCTTGCTCACGACGCCGTCGGGTCCGCTCAACCACTTGGCAGTGATGTTAGGTCCGCCCGCTACGCTCGTGAGATTCTTTGCCTGTGGCGTCAGCGCTGGCGCTACGCTTAAGTCGTAGGTCTCGAGCCCGAGTGAATGGGCCGGACCCGAGGCTACCGGCACCGGCACAATCGCGCTGCCGCCACCCGGTCCGGCGCCGCGTCCAGAAGGCATGTTGATGGCGAGCATGGGCAAGCCGAACAACGTCACCTCGAGCAACGCCTTCTCCGGAATCCCGCGGATTTCCGGCGTCGTCGCCAGGTAGTCGAGCTTTGCCGCGACCAGCGCCGCGCCGACCGCGACCGCGCCGGTGCCGGCGCGCAACTCCCGCGCGAAATTGAGGTGGATCTGATCGCTATATTCGATGAAGTCGGTATCGCCGTACTGGTAGCCCGTGCCCGCGATCAGGGTGGCCTTCTTCCGGGCGAACACCTGCGCCCAGTCCAGGGGGAGCGTCACCCCGGGGATTGCATCCTTGTCCACGAGGTTGTAGCCGGAGTGGCAGCCGGCGCTGAAAACGATCGAGTTGGTGAAGTCTGTCGTTGACGACGCGACATCGGTCGTGACGAGACTGGTCGAGAAATCGGCGGCGAGCGCGCTGTTGGCGCTGAAGTGCCCCGCGAGGAAGATGACATCGTGCCGGGCGCCGAACAGCTTGCCGGCGAGGTCAGTGGCTGTCCACGGTCCGGCCGGAAACGGTCTCGAATCCTGCGGCGACACGCCGTCGGGCGTGATCAGCTTGTCCATCGCTGCGCCTGTGGCGCCGATGCCGGATGCCAACTCGGTCTCGACCGCGTTGGCCGGCTGCGCGAGGAAGTCGTAGCCGGTCACGAGCGAGGAGCTCGGCACGACGACCCCATTGGCCGCAACGTAAGCATCGATGACCCCGCCGATCTCGGTCGCGGTCTCGACCAGACGGCCGACCGCGAGCCCCGGCACTGGAAAGTCGTTCGAGGGCAGCGAGAGCGCGGTCTTGGAGCCGTACGCGTCCTGGCTCAGCACGAAGTTGAGGCTCAAGCTCGCCTGGGATTCGGAGTTGCTCTGCACCGGCGGCACGAAATCGACTTCCTGCGCGAGCGTGCTTTCGTCCGGTGAACGGAAGAACGGAATCGCGGCATCGTTGCCGACGATCACTACATACTGCAGCGGGTTGGCCCGGTACGAGTCGACGATGCCCTTGATCTCCTGCGCTACCAGGTTGACTGCAAACGGGCAGGCTGGGTTTTTCGCCGCTTGCTGTTTGAGCGCACTTACCCGGGCGTCGCCAGCGACATCGACGACCACGCCGCTCACCTCGCTGCGCTGCGCGAACGCGGCGAGCTTGGTGCGCAGCGTCGCCCCGTCGGGTTCCGGCAGGGTCGCGTCGAGCGCGACCACGGACGAATCGGTGAGAATCACCGTCTTCAACCCTGTCGCCATCATCGGCGCACGCGGCGTGAGCGTGATGTCGGTGACGGCGGTGCAGGTCGTGGGCCCCTTGCTGATGCTCAAGGTGAAAGGCGTGCTGGTGTTGAAGGCCCCACCGCGGCCAGCCACCCGCACGTAGAAGTTTCCGGTGCTGTTCCAGGTGTTGACGACCAGCGATTTGTCGCCCGTGCCGGCGACGGCCGACACCGAAATGACGCTTCGCGTCTGCGCGGTCGAGAACGCCTGCGCGATCTCCGTGGAGCTGAAAATCGTCGGCGAGAAGATCGTCGGCGAGAAGATCGTCGGGCTGAAGATCGTCGGCGAGAAGATGGTCGGGCTGAAGATCGTCGGGGAGAAGATAGTCGGACTGAAGATCGTCGGCGAGAAGATGGTCGGGCTGAAGATCGTCGGCGAGAAGATGGTCGGGCTGAAGATCGTCGGGCTGTACGCATCCGGGCTGAAGATGGTCGGCGAGAAGACGGTCGGGCTGAAGATCGTCGGCGCGTATTCGGCCGTCAGCTTCAGCAGATCGACGGTGCTCCCCGACCCGGGCGTGAATTGGTTGGCGAACGTCTGCGCGATGTCCTTGAACACCGCGAGGCTGTAGTCGGCGGGAAGGTTGGCGAGCTTTACGGTGATGCTCTGCCCCGGCGTGATGCTGAATCGGTACCAGCGCGCCTTGCCCGGCGCATCGATGAAGTCCTGCACAGTCGCCGGCGAGCCAACGAGAGCAAACGCCTTGGGCCAGGAATCATTGTCGCGTGAGCTGACGAGGCACGCGGACATCGGGCTTGCGGTCGGGGAGGTCACTTGCAGCGCCACGAAGGCACCCGGATTGACGCCCGAAACGGACACTCCGAAATAGCCAGAGTCGTCCGTCATCGTTGCAACGGGTGCACCCGGCACGCCGCCCACGAGTGTCCCGAACACGCAGTTGGCGGCCGAGGATGCCTGCAGCGCGATCGACTGGTTCGCCAAACCGTCGACGCGCCCGGCCAGGTAGGCGTTCAGCCCTCCGGTCGCTACCACGCTGATCAGGCTCGGGGCAGTCGGCGGCGGGACCGGTACGGTGTAGAGAATCTGCAGCGCGTACGTGACCGTTACGAACTTCGGGTTGGCGAATTTGAGCAGGAAAGAAAGCGTGGCTCCGGGCTGCAGCATCGACCCGGCGGCCATCGGGCTCACGTACGGTTTGCCATCCGGCATCTGGCCGGCCTTGTTGGCCAGCGTAACCGCATCCGGGAGCCCACTAAGGACTACCGAGATCGGCGCGGGGACCGGCGCGTTGGAGGTGTTCTTGAGCGCGACGGTCTGATCGAACGTGCTGGTCGTCCGGTTGAGCAGCAGTGCCGAGCGCGTGACGGCGAACTGTCCCGTGATGTCCTGGACCGCGGCGCCCGCGGCGGTGCCGAGGCAAAGACAGAGTAGGAGCGTGCCCCACCCAAGGAGCGCGGTCGCGCAGTGACGGTCGGAGCGGCCCATGCGACGGATGCGCGAGCGAACGTCGCTAAGCAGGCAAGCTTTTTCGAGTGGAGTTGTTGTTCGCGGCGGCCAGCACCAGGCCTAACGCGAGAAGGCCTGCCAAGCAGAGCGCCAGTGCCCCGGGCTCGGGAGCCGCAGAGGGTAATTGGACCAGTGGCGTAAAGACCAGCAGCGGATCGGCCGCGCCGATCGCGTACACGAAGAGCGCGCCCCCCGGATCTGTGGTCTCGACGAGCGAAATCACGGCGTCCGAATCCAGCAGAAACAGGGAGAATCCGTCCGGCTGTGATCCGGGCTCGGCCGCTTTTCCGGTGGTATCGAAAAGGAAACTAAACGAATTTCCGAAAGTGATGCTCTGACGATACTCGGTGAAGGGGAAGACGCTGTCGTCGAGCGTCACAGGCCCGTCGGTAACCTTGGGGGCCGGGTCGCAAGTGAAGAGATCATGGGTGACGCAGGCGCTGTCGAGCGTGCCGTCGCTCGCGAAGCCCGAAATCGTTACCGAGTTGGGCGGAGGACCGCCATCCACGAAGTCGAAGGCAACGGTGCCGAGACCGGAGAGGCCCGACGTGTCGACGGTAACCTGGATCGGCGAAGCACAGACTCGCCCCGCGATAAGGACGCCCATGACGAAGCACGTACGCAGGCGCAATCCCCTAGTCCCTGGCATATTCCCCCCCGGTCGAGTCCGGACGTTGACGCCCAGCACGCCCGCTCCCCAGCACCCTACAGCAAGAACCGTTCCGCAACCATATTATTGTTGAATCAAAGAGCTACGCTACAACCGCCGACGGTCCGTAAAGTCTGCCGACAGACCCGTGCCCTTACGGCTGCGAATATATCATAGTGGGGTCCCGGCCTGCGTCGCTTCCTTTCACATTGTGATTCTTAGCACGTGTCTCGACGTCAAAGTGTGGACAGCTTTGAGCCACACAATTTATTAGGGTGAGATGGCGACCTCGTCCGCGACCATCAGCATGGGGGCATTGCGGTGGCGCAACTGTGGCCCGAACTGTGGCCAGAAGAGGGGGTTTTAGGGGCCTGGCGAGGGCTATTCCCCTCTGGTAGAACGCTTCTTGCCCCTGGGCGGGGTGGGTTCGAATCCCTCTCTCTCCGCCATAATTGACCTTGAAGCAGAAGCGCTTGCCACATTCGCCGCGAACGCCGTGGCCCAAAGCGGCCTTCAGGTTGTAGTTCGCTCGATTTATGGACACCGTGGATCCGCTTCGCATGCACGCGAAAGAGCATGCGCGGGTCGACGTGGCCGAGCTGGCGCGCAATCGTCTGGCACGGTAGTTTGACCCCGGTCAGGGGCTCGCTGGAGAGTCGTCGCGACAATGGCGATTATTTTTGTGCGGCGACGCATCTCGGGTCCTTCATGTCACGTACAAGAGCGCCCCATCGTTGAACGCACCAGACTCGCAACCGCCGGCTTCTTCGCCGGCATCGGCATCCGATTCTGGCGTTTCTTGAACGACGATCTCATCGAGCGGGAAGGAAAAGAGGACCAACGATGTCAGATGCAAAAAAATCCGAAGTCGATGTCGGACGCAGAGATGCCCTGAAGACGATCGGAGCGGGAGCTTTGGCCGCATCCTCGGGAGTCGGTCTGCTCGAGAGCAGCACGGCGCTCGCCGCTGCCGGCCCGTCGCGCACCGAGGGGGCCAAGGTCTCCGGAGACCCGTACAACATTCTGTTCATTCTGACCGATCAAGAGCGCTACTTCCGCCCGGGCGAGCTGCCGCGAGATTACCGGCTGCCGGCGCACGAGCGCCTCGCGAAGAAGGGAATCGTCTTCGAGAACCACCAGATCAATTCCTGCGTGTGCACGCCATCGCGCTCGGTCCTCTACACGGGCCGGCACATCCAGCAGACGAAGATGTTCGACAACACCAACTTCCCGTGGATCAGCAGCTTGTCGACCGATCTCCCGACGGTCGGCGACATGTTGCGCGAAGCCGGTTATTACACTGCCTACAAAGGCAAGTGGCATCTCACCAAGGAGTTCGAGACGGTCAACGAGCTGGGCTCGCCGACGAAGATCTTCACCAAGGAGATGGAGGCCTACGGGTTCTCCGACTACTTCGGCGTGGGCGACATCATCGCGCACGACCAGGGCGGATATCTGCACGACGGCGTCATCTCGGCAATGGGGGTGAGCTGGTTGCGGGGGCGAGGCATGGAGCTGGCCGCGGAGGGCAGGCCTTGGTTCCTGGCGGTGAACCTCGTCAATCCGCACGACATCATGTTTCTCAACACCGATCGTCCCGGCGAGCCGGTTCAGGCGCGCAACATTCTCGGCCATATCCGGCCTGAGCCGGCCAACCCACTGTACGCGAAGCAATGGGCGTTCGAGCTGCCGGCCACCTACGCGCAGCCGCTCGACGCGCCCGGCCGGCCTGCGGCGCACGCGGACTACATCCGATCGCACGACGCTCTGGTCGGAAACATTCCCAACGAGGACTGGCGCTGGCGACGGCGTCACAGCTACTACCTCAACTGCCTGCGCGATGCCGATCGCAGCATGGTTTCGCTCCTCGACGAGCTCGAGGCGCTGGGGTTCGCCTCCAACACGATCGTGATCCTGACCGCGGATCACGGCGACCTCGACGGCGCGCATCGACTGCACTCCAAGGGCGCGACGGCTTATCGCGAACAGAACAATGTTCCGCTGATCGTCGTGCATCCCAGGCTTGCGGGCGGCAAACGCTGCAAGGCGGTGACCTCCCACGTCGATATCGCGCCGACGCTTCTGGGCCTCGCCAATGCGAGCCCGGAAAAGAAAGCGACGATCGCGAAGGACCTGCCCGGCAAGGACTTCTCGCCGCTGCTCGCGACCCCGGACAAGGCGTCGTATAGCGCGATCCGCGACGGGTCGCTCTACTGCTACAACATGTTCGCGTACGTCGATGGCGACTTCATGCAAAAGGTCGTGGGCGTGCTGCAGCAACCGGACGGCAAGGCCAAGCTCAAGGAAGCCGCCAAGGCGGGCACGATGCGCCCCGACCTGACGAAGCGGGGCGCCATTCGCAGCGTCTTCGACGGGCGCTACCGGTTCGCCCGCTATTTCTCGCCCAAGCAGCACAACATGCCCGCGTCGGTCGATGCGCTGTTCAAGCTGAACGACGTGGAGCTCTTCGATGTCGAGCGCGACCCGCTCGAGCGCAATAACCTCGCGCTCGAGCGAGAGAAGCACGGAGAGCTGCTCCAGACCATGAACGCCAAGCTCAATGCGCTGATCGAGAAGGAGGTCGGCGAGGACGTCGGCCAGATGTTGCCGGGCGGCGTGGATGCCGGCTGGGTCGTGACCAACGCGGTGAACGACGTTTGAGCGTGGCCCGCAATGGGCTTGCTGCCCGGGAGCCTTGACGATGAGCGACGAGGAATTCGTCCGTCCGTTCGAGGCGTGCGCCATCGCCGGCAGGGACTCGCCGTCGATCCTCGATCGCTATTACACGCGGGAGACGCTCGCCTCGGACCTTGCGCGGAGGACCTTCGTGCTGCCCGACGGCGCCGTTGGGCGCGCTACTTGCTCGCCGCCCTGGTCACTAGGTTGAGGAGCTCGCTCGCCTGCTTGTTGCGCACGGCCTTGCGCGCCAGGATGTCCGGAGCGTGCACGGGGTGGCCGTAGTAGGCACGGTTCCAGGAGTCGGAGGTGGTGATCACGGTCCCGTCGAAGTTGACGCCACCGTAGACGCCGGTGGCCCGGCTGAAGGAAACGAAATCCGCGGTGATGTCGGAATGAGCACCGGCGCCGATCGGACCGGCGGCGACCGCGGCGTCGCCGCCGAGCTTCACGGAATCCGACAACAGCGTGTTCAACCCCTTCTCGGTCATTACCAGGGTCACGACTTCGGAGAACGAGATGCCGGCCTGGAAACCGATGCTCGCGGTTGCCAGCGTGTAGAAAGCCGGACCGGCCCATTTCCCCGATTTGCTGTCGCGCGCCACGACGATCCCGCGCCCCCCGGACCCCCCGAGGATGAAGCCCGCCTTCGCGACATGCGGGGCGATCAGGACGGCTTTCGCGCGCTTGAAATTGCGCTGCAGCCAGGTCATGTCGGGGTCGTTCAAGAAGTTCGCCAGCGTGACCGTAGCATTGGTCACCAGATTGCGCTGTGAAGCCTGAGCTGCGACAGACGGTGCAGCGAGCAGCATCGACACGGCGACGAGCGGTGCCGCGATTCGATGGATAGCGGGCGAAGACATCGTTGGCTTGGACAAGCTGATCGCGGCCAGACCGTTATTGTAGCAATCCCGATGTAGGACCGGTTCCGATACGAATGCGACCAGGACTGACTTCCAAAACAGAGCCCTGCCGATAGCCGCCGAAGCGCTGCTCTGCGATCCTTCGCCCGTTCGCGGCTTTGGCCCCGGGGTCGGATGCGGGCAGGAGCAGGCGCCGAGCTCGCCGCCAAAGTCAAAGATTGCGAGGGCACCCTTGTCACTGACCTTATCGGTAGAGCCGGGAACAACCGAGTATTGGCGGCTGCTCGAATTCCTGCCGGTCGGCGCGTATACCTGCGACGTCGAGGGGCTGATCACCTACTACAACGCCTCTGCCGCGGTGCTCTGGGGCCGGGCGCCCAAGTTGAACGATCCTGTCGATCGCTTCTGCGGATCATTCCGGCTGTATTCGATCGATGGCCGTCCGATTCCCCACGAACAGTGCTGGATGGCGCTGGCGCTCAAGGACCGCAAGGAATACAAGAGAGAGGAGATCGTCATCAAGCGACCGAACGGGGAGCGGGTCGTGGCGATGGCACACGCAACGCCATTTCTCGATGAAACGGGAGGACTGCTCGGTGCCATCAATGTGCTGGTCGACATCACCAACCGGAAATTCGCCGAGAACGCCCTTCAGCGCTCGCATGACGAGCTCGCCATGATCGTGAGCCGGCGCACCGAGCAACTGACTGCGCTGTCGCAATACCTGCTGCGCGTCGCCGAAGAGGAGAGGCAGCATCTCGCCGCCGAGCTTCATGACGAGCTCGGCTCCCTGCACGCGGTGCTCGGCATGGAGCTCGAATCGGTGCTCAAGGATCTGCGGTCGCGCGCGCCGGAGCTTGTCGAACGCCAGGCGAATGCGCTCAAGCTGCTGCAGCAGGCGAGAGACGTCAAGCGCCGCATCATCGCGGACCTCCATCCTGCCACGCTCGATCACCTCGGGCTCGTCGCTACGCTCAAGGAGCATGTCGAGCGCTGGTCGCGCACCTCCGAGATCGCGGCGAACCTGCAGGTGGCGGTCAAGGTCCCGTCACTGCGGAAAGATGCCGCATTGGCTCTCTTTCGCATCGCCCAGGAATCGCTGACCAACATAAGCAAGTACGCGCGCGCGACCAGGGTCAATATCACGCTGGCCGTCGTCGGCCCGGAACTGGTTCTCGCGATCGTCGACGACGGCGTGGGCATCGATCCAGACAAGCTCGAGCATCCGCACTCGCACGGCATCCTGGGAATGCGCCAGCGCATCGCCCAGTGCGGAGGCGAGCTCAGCATCGGTGCCGGCCCGAACGGCGTCGGCACGATGGTGTGCGCGCGTCTGCCGGCTTATCGTTCCTGAAACGGGGGCGTACAGGCCGGATGCGCCTGCCCTGGATGCCCCTGCGCACGGATCGACCGCTCGAAAAGAGCGAGTGCGGGGCCGATAGGCCGGCCTTTGCTATAATTCGCGTTGAGCGCCCGTAGCTCAGTTGGATTAGAGTACCTGGCTACGAACCAGGGGGTCGTGGGTTCAAATCCTGCCGGGCGCGCCAGATTTCAAAGACTTGGCAGCGAAAACCAGGTCCTCCTGTTTGTTGTGGGACCATTGTGGAACGACTTATCCACCGGTCCCCGCGGATGCGTCGCCATTCATGCACTTGGCGCGCAAAACCAGGTACTCCTCCTTGCTGTTGGACTCCCGCGATCTCGCTGCGGTGACCGTCAGTGACGCGTAACACGGTCTGGGTGCCGCTCCGGTTGAGAACAAGGTTCGCCTGTTTCAGCAGGCGCTCGACGTCGGCACTCGCATAGTGACCGGCCATCGAATGATTTGCATGGCCAAGAAGCACTTCACGATCTTCGGCGGAAACACCCGCTGCTCGCAGACGGGAGGCGAACGAATGCCGAAGGTCGTGGACGCGAACCAGCGGCAGGCCCGCCTCGCGCCGCGCCTCCTGCCAACCATTGTTGTTCATGGTTCCAATGCGCCTGCCGCGATAGGGGAAGACCCAGAGCGGATGCTCGCCTCGTTGCGTTTCGATGATCGACCAGGCGACGTCATTCAACGCCACAACATGTGGACGCTTCGTCTTGAACGCCTCCGGTGGAATCACGAACACGCTGCGGCCGACCTCCGGCACGCCAACCTCCCAGTCCCACTGTAAGCCGCACACGTTGCTGTCGCACAGCCCCGTGTTAACCGCAAAAAGCGCCATGCGCGCCAAGTGAGCGGGTAGCCTGCGGAACAGCGCGTCCTGTTCCTGCCAGGTGATGGGGTAGGGCGAGCGCGGATTCTCGGGCAGCATGGTGATGAGCGGCGGCATGGCGTCAAGCCACGGGTGACCATCGGGATCGCGGTACGAACGAGCCGCCCGATTCAGGATCGTGCGCACCACTTCAAGAGTGCGGTTGATGGTAGTCGTGCTCTTGCCAGCGGCAAGGCGCGCCTTCACGAAGGGTTCCGGTGTTTGATCATGAACCTGGTGCGGTTCGAGATCGCCGATGTACGACTGCAGCAACGCAACGTGCCATTTGATGACGTCGATGCTGCGCTTGCCGCGCGACTGTTCGATATAGCGCGCGGCGCAGGCCGTGAAGGTCGGGCGGGCGTGCGCCTTTCGTGTGGCGTCGCCTTGCACGCGAGCCATCTCCGTCTGGAGTCGCTCCTCGGCTTGTTCCTGTGTGATGCCGCCGACGCGAAGGCCGATGCGTACGCCGAGATATCGCTTGTCAATGAATCGGCGGCCGTCCGCGAGGACAGTGATGCCGGGCGTTCGTGTCGTGGCCATGGGCTCCTCCGATGGGGCGGAGGAGCATTTTCGAAAGGGACTGACGACGGGGCAACCGCGGAGCTAACGAAAGCCTAATTGTTCCAGCACGCGTCGGTTGCCGTCTTCATCGCGTCCGTGGCAGACCGCTTCGGAAGTCAGCTTTGGGGCATACTGCGATCGACGCTGACCGGCCAGAAGCGGACGTCCGCACATTGCATCTAATCAACGAAGGCTTGGCCGAGTGACGACACTGGCTCTTAGTCGCTGAGCCCCATCTTGCGCAGGAACGGCGCCCCACCGAGGATCGGCGTGCAGCGGGCGATTCCATCGGTGGTACTTCACGTTGCTGAGACCAATATCGCGCTGGATATCAGAGGTAACAAGAGCACCGTGCTGCGTAACGTCATTGGGCAACACACGCAAACACCTGCGTATTTGCTTCGCCCTCGAACACCCACCCCTGCGCGAGCATTGCGTTCAATGTGGCTAGGCTAGTGGTATAGCGATGATTGGGAGCACCCCCCATTCCATTGTTGTACAGCCGATACAGCGCCGTCGTTCCAGGCGGACAAAATCCATTTCCTGTCCCGTATCCTGTAGGAAGTTGCAGATAGAACGCGATTGCTTCGTACTGCCAGGCCGGTTCCGTTTTGACGATCGCACATTCATTCGGGAGCGGCGTGTAGAAGTGCGAGCTCTTCGGTGCGAACACGGTGCTGAAGAACCGACAAGTCGGTGAATTAGATGCATCGGGCTGTGCCCAGACGTTGAATGTCTGGCCTGTTCGCTGCCAAAGTCCCCCAAACGCACCAGCGTCAAGGGCGGCAATCTCATCAGGAAAGGACGTGACGAAGTAATAGTTCCAAGCCGCGTAGTAATACTCGACTGCAGTTTGGGTTTGTGTCACGGCGGCTCTCGCGTAGACCCACGCCGCCCCGCTGGCTCCCGAGTTGTCGCCGGGGCCGCCCACGATGGCGGTGCTGCCGTCGCTCGAAAGCGCGACCGAGGAGCCTTGATTTACGGAGCTTCCTACTGCGCCGGCGCCGACCAGCTTCGCGCCCTGCTGGGTCCACATGCCACGGCTGCGCGTGAACACCCACGCCGCGCCAACTGGGTTGTCGGCAGCCCCACCCACGACGGCCGTGTTGCCGTCGCCGGAAAGGGCGACGGAGACGCCTTGATGCGAAAATCCAACCGCCCTGGTGCCGACCAGCTTCGCGCCCTGCTGGGTCCAAGCACCCCCGCTGCGCGTGAACACCCACGCCGCGCCGATTGGGTAGTCGCCAGGCCCACCCACGATAGCCGTGGCGCCATCGGCAGAAAGGGCGACTGAGACGCCTTGCTCGACTGGCCCAACGGCAATGGGAGCATATACGGCGCCGGTGCCCACCAGCTTGGCGCTCTGTTGCGTCCAGACACCAGCAATACGCGTGTAGACCCATGCCGCTCCGGCACTGAGGTTGTCGAGAGCCCCGCCCGCGATGGCGGTGCTGCCGTCGGCGGACAGGGCGACCGACTGGCCTTGATTAGCACTTCCGACAGCGTCGGTTCCGACCAGCTTCGCGCCCTGCTGGGTCCAGACGCCGCCACTGCGCGTAAACACCCAAACCGCCCCGACGCCCGAATTGTCCTGTGGCCCGCCCACGGTGGCCGAGTTGCCGTCGGCGGACAGGGCGACCGACTGGCCTTGATTAGCACTTCCGACGGCGTCGGTGCCGACCAGCTTCGCGCCCTGCTGGGTCCACATGCCACCGCTGCGCGTGAACACCCAAACCGCCCCGACGCCCGAGTTGTCGTGTGGCGCGCCCACGATGGTCGTGTTTCCATCGGCAGAAAGGGCGACCGCGGTGCCTTGGTGTACATAACTTCCCGCTGTGCCGGTGCCAACCAATTTGGCGCCTTGCTGGGTCCAGACGCCGCCGCTACGGATGTAGACCCACGCGGCCCCGACGTCGAAGGTGTAGCCGGCGTCCCGGTCGTCGCCATTCCCGCCCACGATGGCCGTGTTGCCGTCGGCGGACAGGGCGACTGAGTAGCCCTGTTCTACAAGACCTCCCACAGCGCCGGTGCCCACCAGTTTTGGCCCCTGTTGCGTGAACTGCGCCCTCCCCGGCTGGGATGACAGCGAGGCCGCAGATAACAACAATAGGAGGAGGAAAAATCTCAGCGGTCTCACCTAACCCTCCCTTGCCGGTTCAGGGGCTATCCGGCATGTTCAGCGACCGTCGCTGAGCGGCCAACAGCGGCCCTAACGCGGGGTCGCTGAGAGCGGTCGTTCGATCCCGCGATCGATGCAAAGCGGATGCCACTCGCGTGGGAACCCTCAAAGGGGTCACAGCGGCGAGCACATTTCCACCGCATTCGGCCCGAGGCCCTCCGCCACCCAGCCCTGGCCGATCATCTGCGCGCGCACTGCGAGATCGGTCGTGTAGCGGTGGTTGGGCGCTCCGCCCTGGCCGTTGTTATACAAACGGTAAACTGGCGTCAAGCCTTCGGCGCATGACCCGTCAGCAGCAGGAACCGCGATGTCGAATGCGTCGGCGCTCTCGAGTGTCCACGCGAGATCCGTTTGCCTGATGGCGCACTCCGTGGCGAATGGCGTATAGAAATGGGAGCTCTTTGGCGCGAACGCCATGCTGAAGAAGCGACAGACCCGTGCGGAATTCCCGTTCGGAGCCGCATAGGCGTTGAACTGGAGCCCCGTGCGCACCCAGCCGGGGTATGTGCCATTGTCGAGCTTGCTGATCTCGTCGGGATTCGACGTGATGAAGTAGTGATCGAACGCCGCGTAGAAGTATTCGATCACTGGCACGCTTGCCGAGGGCGGCATCCCGGAGAGCTGATACTCGAAAAGGCCGGCGTCGGTTGCCGCGCGCAGGAGCGAACCGGTTCCATCGATCGAAAGACTCCGGACGTCGAGGATGGTCAGGCCGGCATTGATTGGCGTCCAGCTCGCTGCGGCATCGGTGCTCCTGAACACGCCTTGGTTCGTAGCGGCATAGATCCGTGCAGGCGTGCTGGGATCGATCGCCAGCGCATTTACGAAAATCGTCTCGGGCAGTCCGTCTTGCGCGGCGATCCACGTCTCGCCGCCGTCGATGCTCTTCAATACACCGCCTTTATCCGCACTGTCGGAGGTGTAGAAGTACCCAGCATAGACGATGGACGGTATCGCTGGATCGATCGCGAGAGACCATATGGCCGCTCCAGCAGGGACAGGAATCGGGACCTGCCGCCATTGCTCGCCGCCGTCGGTGGACTTGAAGATCTTGCCCGTGTCAGGGCCGGAGAATCCGGCCACCTGCTGGGCGACATACACGACGTCCGCATTCGTCGGATCGATGGCCAACGCGGAAACGTAGAACCCGGTCAGTCCGTTGCTGCGCATATCCCACGACAACCCGCTATCGATGCTTCTGAAGACCGCCTCGTTTGCTCCGGCGTACAGCGTTGAGTTCAGCGTTGGCGCGATGGCCACTATTGAAGTGGGCTCGCCGTTGAACTCGGCCGCCTCCGCCGCCCAATGCGCCCCCCCGTCCATGCTCTTGTAGATGGGAACGTCAGCCAAATCCCAGGGGTCTCCCATGGAGGCGTAAATCGTGGCTGAGGAGCGGGGATCGATGACCAGGGAATTGACTTGACCGGGGGCGAGGACTGCCAAGTCGGCCCAATGGCCTCCGCCATCGGTGGTCTTGGTGACGGTACCGTACGCGGTATTGCGGTACACCACCGCATAGATCGTAGATGGCGACGAGGGATCGACCGCAAACGGGTAGGCGACGGGACCGATCGCCGTCCAGCTATTCGTGCCGGCGGCTGCCGGCAAGGCGAATAGCGCCGTGGCGAGGCAACCGACGCAGGCGATGCCGAGCGAAATCACAAGACGAATGTCGCTATGCATGGGCGTCTCCCATTGGCGGCAAGTTTGCTTTGCCTATAGGAGCTTCTAGGGCATGGATCGGCGTGGTGGACGACGGCACGCACGCGAAGGCGAACGTTCTACCGTCACCTTCGAATACCCAGCCTCCGGCAAGGTATCGGTTGAACGTTGCTAGGCTCGTGGTCAAGCGGTGAGAGGGCCCTCCGCCGAAGCCATTGTTGTAGAGCCGATAGAGGATGGTCGTGCCGATCGGGCAATTGCCGTTTTCGTCCGGGACCTGCAAGTAGAAGGCAACCCCCTCATATTGCCAATTCGGATTAGCCTTCACGCTCGCACACTCGGCGGCGTACGGTGTGTAGAAGTGGTCGAGGTAGAGCACGTCGATCTCACCGCCGCCGGGGTCACGCTGCAGCGCTTCCTTCGCGTAGAAGAAGCGGCAGGTCGGAAGCGCGCCACCTACCGGACCGGTCCAAACGTCGAATGTTTCGCCGGTGCGCAGCCAAAGCAAGCCGGAAGGCGTGTCAAGAGCGCCCGTGTTAAGAGCTGCTGCGTCCAGTGCGGCGATCTCGTCGGGAGACGATGTGACGAAGAATGAGATAACGTATTCCTGAAACGTCCATAAGCCATATTCGACTGCGGTTTGTACTTGGGCCGCTGCGGGTGTTGCGACACCGAGCAGACCCCAAACCACGAATGCAGCCGTCGCCGCAAGCGCCGATGCCCATTTCGCGAAGAAGTGAATGTGCATGAACCCTCCTTGGACGCTATCAAGCCTTGCTTCGAATACGGCCCTTCGCCATGGTCCACCGAAGCGCGATTCGCGTCATTGGGGCGTGGATTAATTCTTATTAATCGTGCCGGCGGGCGCTTTCCACGCGACACCAACCGGCCTAATCTGACGCCCATGGACGAAGCTAGGGCGACCCGATCCAACAGCAGGTACCGGAGCGGAGCCATCGAAATCGATGCGATGCAGCGCAGCGTGCTGATAGACGGAACGCCCGCCAAGATTGGCGCGCGGGCATTCGATGTGCTGCTTGCGCTCGTCGAGCGTCGCGAGCGGGTGGTTCCCAAGCGCGAGTTGATGGATTTGGTGTGGCCCAAGCTCGTGGTCGAGGAAGGCAACCTGCTGGTGCATATGGTGGCGTTGCGCAAGTTCCTCGGTTCACGAGCGATCGCCACCATCCCCGGGCGCGGCTATCGGTTCGTGATGCCGGTCGACGTGATCGAAAGCGGTGGAGCGGCCGAGGCTGCTCGGCCATCGGTCACGATCGGTGGCAACGTCCCGGCCTCGTCGCCGCTCTTTGGTCGCGCGGAAGATTTGGAGGCCGTGGAAGCTCTCCTCCGCGAACACCCGGTCGTGACGATCGTCGGCGCAGGCGGCATCGGCAAGACGCGCATAGCGCTGGCCGCGGCGGCTGCCCCTCGGGTCGAATCGCCCCATGGATGCTGGTGGGTGGAGTTGGCCTCGCTCATCGAGGGTGGGCAAGTCCCGAGCAGCATCGCGGGATCGCTTGGCTTGCAGCTACCCCCGGGTTCGCCGAAGGAGGCGCTTGCGACGACCCTGGCAGCCAAGAGTCTGCTCTTGGTGCTGGACAACTGCGAGCACCTTGCAGATGACATCGCTCCATTGATCGATCTCTTGCGCGTGCGGGCTCCGAACGTACGACTGCTCGTGACTTCCCAGGAGTCGCTCAAGTGTCGCGAAGAGCAGGTATATCGTCTCGGTCCGCTGGCGGTACCGGCAAACGCGCAACTCGAAGAGGCCGCCGAGTTCGGCGCAGTAGCGCTGTTCGTCGAGCGCGCCCATGCGGTGGATTCCCGGTTTCGACTCGCCGCCGAGAATGTCGAGGTCGTGGTCGACATATGCCGACGATTGGACGGCATTCCGCTAGCCATTGAATTAGCCGCGGCGCGCGTCCCGATGCTCGGTGTGCACGGTCTGCACGCGCGGCTCGACCAGATGTTCAACGTATTGACCGGCGGCACGCGCATGAAGCTGCGTCGGCACCAGACGCTGCGGGCCGCACTCGAATGGAGCTATGGCCTGCTGTCCGCGGACGAGCAGACCGCATTCCGCCGACTCGGCGTGTTCGCCGGCGGCTTCACCCTCGAGCTGGCACAGGAGATCGTCAAGGACGAACGCATCGATCAATGGCTTGTGCTGGACCTGCTGGGTCATCTGATCGACAAGTCGCTGGTGATCGCCGATGGCGAGGCCGAGCCTGAGCTCCGCTATCGGCTGCTGGACACCACGCGTGCATTCGCGCTCGAGCGGCTTGCCGTCGCAGGCGAGTCCGAAGCGATGCTGCGGTGTCATGCCCAAGTGATATGCGAGCTCATGGCGGCAATCGATGCGAATTTCTGGAATCTGTCGGCCGCCGAACACTGTAAGCACAGCAGCGCAGTACATGAACTGGGCAACCTGCGCGCGGCGCTGGATTGGGTGTTAGCCTCCGAAGACGACCGCACCCTAGCCTATGAACTGCTGGGAAGGTGCTGGCCCGTGTGGATGCTGAACGGCCTGACCGGCGAAGGCGTGCAGCGAATGCTGCAGCTATGGCCGCCGCCGCCAAACTTGCCAGCGAAAATCGAGGCGGACTTTTGCCTGGCCTTTGCTCGGCTCAACAAAGACGCCGGCCGCGAGGAACACTGGGAAGCCGCGCGTCGCGCAACTGCTCTGTATCGGAAGCTCGACGATGCGGACCGGCTCGGCCATGCCCTCTTGGTTGTCGCAACGATCGGTGCGCTGAGACACCAGATATCAGAGGCGGAGCACGCGCTGCGCGAGGCCGAGAAGCTCGTTACTGCTACCGCAGCTTTGCGTAAACAGGCGGCGCTCGCGGCAACGCAAGGGCAGTGTTACCTGCGGCGTGGCGCCGCTGAACTCGCGATCGCCGCATTCCGTCGCCAGGTCGAGCTGTATCGCTGCGCGGGCGACATGCTTGGCGAGAATGCCGCGATCGGCAACGTGGGTAGCGCTCAGCTCGACGCCGGCGACCTGGATTTAGCGATCGAATCGTTGCGCAAGTCGGTCGATGGCCTGCGTAGAATCAACGCGCCCTACGGAGTGGAATTTCGTCTCGGCACGCTGGCGCTCGCTTTGGCCTGGCGCGGTGATGACGTCGACATTCTTCCGCTCGCGCGCGAGGCGTTCGACCACCACCGTCTGCTTGGTGTGACGTTCGCCCCTCTGATGGCTGCCGCGCTACAGCACGCCCGAGGCGACAATGCGCGACGTGCCGTCCTGCTCGCCGGCTACGCGTGCAACACGCCGTCATTGCGCGAGCCTCCGAGCCTGATTGCTCTGCCCATACGGCAACGGGTGCGCGATCGCGCGGCGGCCCAGCATCCTGCGGCAGCGGTCGAAACCTGGCTGCATGCCGGCGAACGTCTGACCGAAGAGCAGGCAGCTGCGATCGCGTTCGATGACGCTCCGCTAGAGGGGCTGCATGAATGACGCGCACGGATCACCTCCGATGCCATCATGGAGTAGCATGCGGGAGTGCTCGCGCCGTGACAGAAGAGCTTTATGCATCCGATCTCGACGAGGCTGAGTCGATGCTTTCATGCGGGCATTGCCGCTGTGCTTGTAGCCACGTCGGGCGGCGCGTTGCCGCAACCTTATCCCGCCAAGCCGATCTGGCTGATCGTGCCTTTCGCGCCGGGCAGCACGGCCGATATTGTGTCGCGCTATACCGCGCAGGAACTTTCCAAGGCGCTCGGCCAGCCGGTCGTCGTTGAAAACAAGCCAGGGGCGGGCGGCACCATCGGGACGGCAGAGCTCGCACGTGCTGCGCCCGACGGCTACGCGATAGGCTTTGCGTCGCAAAGTACGCTCGTGTTCAACCAAGGCATCTACGCGACGCCGGGTTACGACTCTGTAAAGGACTTCGCGCCGATCGCGCTGCTCGGGCGCGTGTCGAACGTGATGGTCGTGCATCCGAGCAGCGCGGCGTCCACGCCGGCCGACATCATTGCGGTTGCAAAGTCCAAGCCAGGCACGGTGACATTCTCGTCGGGTGGTAGCGGTACCAGCCATCACTTGTCCGGTGTCTTATTTGCTCGCGCCACCGGTACCGATCTCGTACACGTGCCGTACAACAGCGCGCCACAGGGCGTCCTGGCGGTAATGAAGAATGAAGTGATGATGGGCTTTTTCAACATGCCGACGGTGATCGGTCCGATCAAGGACGGGAGGCTCAAGGCACTCGGCGTGACAAGCCTTACGCGGTCGTCGCTGTTGCCGGACGTGCCGACACTCGACGAGCAGGGTATCAAGGGGTACGAGGTCGACGCGTGGGCCGGCTTCGTAGCGCCGGCTGGAACTCCGCTTGAGATACTCGACCGACTCAACGCAGAGCTGATCAAGATATTCGCGAGTGCGGACGCACAGAAAAGGCTTGGATCCCAAGGATTCGATCTGTCGCCGCCCCTAACGTCAGCTGCGTTCAGCCAGCTTATCGCCGATGATCTGATGCGTTGGGTGCCGATCGTAAAGGCGTCCGGCGCGAAAGCGTATTGAACGTAGATACGGCATGGGAGCAGTATAGCGCGGCGCCCCCATCAACCTGCCGGCACAAAGCATGTCCTTGGTGTTCAGTTAAGGCGGGCTTTCGTGAAGCCTTTTCGGCCGAAATGAATGTCCGCAGTCGCGGCATTGCCGCCGTTGGCAGCGCGAAGCTCAACGGCAGCAAGGGGTCGAAAGCACCGCTGAGCGACTGCTTTCGGGGTCGCGGGTCAATGTCCGCAGTTGGCCTATTCTGTTGAAAAACCCCCTTGAAAATGAGCGCCTTGTGGCTATGCTTGAAGCCAAGGTGATCGAGGGAGAGGCAAGGATGATGGGACAACGGCCTGGCGGACAGAAGCAGCTGTTCTACTCCTTCAATCTCGACGATCACGTTCCGTCCGATCATTTGTTACGCGGAATTGATCAGTTTCTTGATCTAGGTGAATTGCACCAGCACCTCGCCCCGTTTTACAGCCATACCGGCCGTCCCTCGATTGATCCCCAGCTGCTGATTCGCATGCTGATCGTGGGTTACTGCTTCGGCATCCGGTCGGAGCGGCGGCTATGCGAGGAGGTGCACCTGAACCTGGCGTATCGCTGGTTCTGCCGGCTGGGATTGGAAGACCAAGTGCCGGACCACTCGACGTTCTCGAAGAACCGGCATGGTCGTTTCCGTGACAGCGACACACTGCGTTTCGTGTTCGAGCAGGTCCTGGAGCGCTGTGTGCGGGAGGGGCTGGTGGGTGGTGAAGGGTTTGCCATCGATGCCAGCCTAGTTAAGGCCGACGCCAACCGTCAACGCGGCGTGCCCGGTGCTGAGGCCGACTGGTCTGACGGGCAATCGATCAGCCGCCCGGTGCGTGAATATCTGGCGGCTCTGGATCAGGCAGAGGTGGAGACGAGCACGCCTAAGAATATCTCGCTGACCGATCCGGCGGCACGGTGGTGGGAGGTTGCTCATGCTCCTCACATCGATTCGCCTCGGGTTCTTGCTTACGACCCTCGTCGCTTCGCTTCACGTCGTCGCGGCACCGCGATTCTGGACTCTCGCCGATGTGCGGTTCAGTGATGGAACGGTCGCCGCCGGGTATTTAAGCTACGACGATACGATGCAGACGATCTCGAACTGGAATATACGCGTCGACTCGGGCTTTTTTTTCCCGGCCTTCTCCTACGTTCCCGGCAACTCCATGGTGAACGTCGTCCAACCTTCTGGCGGAGCGCCAAAGCTAGACTTCTCCGCCACAATGGGCGTGCCCGGACCGTATTTCGGAGTGCGGCAACTGCAGATCACTCCGGTTGTAGCGCTCGACGGCAGTAACGCTACGGTATCGCTCGATACCTCGGCATCAAGAGAAGATTTCCCTTCCTTGCAACCGCCGCGTGGCCGCTCGATCACCGCCGGCTCGCTGACGCTGACGTCGGTGCCACCGCCGGTCGTCATCGTTCAAGTTGACGAGTTCTACAACCCGGTGTTGCGGCACTATTTCATCACAGCCGACGACGCGGAAAAACAGTTCCTCGACGCCGGCGCCCATCCCGGTTGGGAGCGCACCGGGGAGTCATTCAAAGCGTACGCCCGAGGGAGCAGTACCGGTGGTTCCATCAACCCCGTGTGCCGCTACTACAGCCCCCCCATTATCGAAGTTGACGTTGGATATGTTAATGGCGCCGATTCCCACTTCTTCTCGGCCGACGCAGGTGAGTGCCTGAGCGTGTTTATGAAATGGGAGGTGTTCTGGCTTTTGGAAAGCGACAACGCGTTCCAGATCAACGTGCCCGACAAGGAGACGGGCGCCTGCCCCGTCGGAACGATTCCGGTGTACCGTCTGTGGAACCAGCGGACGGATTCCAATCATCGCTACACGACAAGTGCAGCGACCAAGGCGAAAATGATCGCTGCGGGCTATGCCGCGGAAGGCTACGGTGCGGACGGTGTCGTAATGTGCGCGGTGCAGTAGCCGGAGCTCGGCGGACGGCACGAAAACCGCGCGGTCCTTACTTTGTACGGAGTTCAAGCTGGTTATCAACTCCGAGGCCGCGAGGGCGCTCGGCACTGGACAACGCAATGACTGCTGCTACGCGCGCGTGATGCGATTCAGCAACGGTGTCGAACGGCTACTCTTGGCCGAACTGAGACGGAGCCACTCAACGAGAGCGGACGTTCCGGCTTGTGTCCGCTTCGGAGCGCGGCATCAGGCTGGTGTCGACCCGAAGCGGACGTAGGCGCAGTTGCGACCCCTGGGCACTCTTACTCTAGGGCCTATTGGGAAGGTACATTTGCGTACCACACCTGTGTAATGGCATCGCTAAAACCTATCTCGATCAGCTTGGCGAAGGCACGATTGTCCTCAAGCCATCGCGTTAATGTGCTGGAATGTATCGGCTCGGAAAAAAACACGTCTTGCCGTATGTGGCCGGACATCAGCTGTCGATCGCCATCTACGCCAATGAATCGATATTGCAATGCAACGGCCGAACGCATTTCGCAATCCTTCCCGGCATAGTCGAAGTCGAAGTTGATGCTCAGCTGCTCCAGCTCCAAGAGTGTTCCGACGTTTAGGGCCTTGGCTTGATGTAAAGCTGCCTCATGGGACGGTTCGGCGCCACTGTCAGCGTCGTGTACTGCTATGACTTTGAGATCTGCGTAAGAACTGAGATGGCCCAGAAAGTCCTCGAGGACTGTTTTCTTCGAAACATCCTGATTAACGATTTTGACGATTTCACCGGACAGGTCGGGGTTAGCCTCGTAATATGACGTTACGCAGGCGGCTCTGTCGGCCTCCGCCCCTACAGCTCCGGGAACGTGGAACACTGCGTCAGGTCGCCCTGCGAATAGTCCCAGAAAGCTAACCACTGCGCCCAAAGCTGCCGTCGCCCCAACGCGCGCCGCGCCGCTGTCGGGCGTCGCAACCGTCACTGCTGGACCGGTGCCCACGAGAGCCGCTCCGAAGGGCCGACTGCGGTCGAAATTCACCGGTCCCTTGGTCGCGCAAGCGCAGAGAAGGATGACCGCTGCGGCGCCGCAGCAGCTGGTCCGCATGACCGAAGAAGCAGATCTGGCCGGACCGAGGGCAACGACGACAAGTGGCTCGCGCACGGCAACTCCCCTTTGGCGTTATTGGGGCGACGGTTCCCTCGCCGGGGAGCCGGCCGGGAATCGTATTCCCGCAAACGCCCGACGCCAAGTACGCCGCTATGCCGTCGGTCAGTGCGAGCCGGGGACGCTCAGAGATTCGCGCAACGACGGCTGCTAACGAGCCACAAGCGGACGTCAACCATCCGCTCGTGCAGGCAGCTCGGTCCGGTTGTCGTTCAGGCCGCTAGACGGAATCCGTGCTTCACGCCTCGTATCGTCGACGCCAATCCTAGGAAGTGTTGCCATGCTCGTGCCACCTGCGAAATTCTTGAAGCAGGAATTCTTCGTCTGCCGGGGAGACGTCAAAGCGCTCGCAGGCCTGTTCGATAAGTAGCGGTGTCCAACCGTCCTGTTCAGCCAGCCATGCGAGGGCGCGGCGAAGCGCCTCTCCTTTGGGTACGATGGGCGGAATGGGCATGACACGGCGCCGGTGAAATCAGTCTAGCCATTTCCGTAATTCGATGGGGTTACCGTCGGGATCGCGGATCTCTGCACGCGAGTAAGTCGGACGTTTGACTGGCCCCCATGTAGCTTCAACGCCCTTTGACTTGAGAAAATCCAGTGCATGGTCCATATCCTCCACCTCCAGAGCTATCATTCGATAGCCGAGATGCTCGTTGGATTGCGCTGGTACGGGCTGGACCTCCGGGTAAGTCATCAACTCGACAGTGGTCCCGCCAAGGTCTAGGTAGACGAGATCGAGCGGACCCGAGGGCGTAGAAGGGATCCGGTCACGCCGCCGCAGTGCAAAGCCGAGAACATCGGTATAGAACCGCACCATACGGTTGGGGTTCGCGGTGACTAGTTCGACATGGTCGATGCGCTTAAACATTTCAAGAACCTCCCCAGCCTGTGAATCTATAGTTTCTTCCGTTCACGGCTTGTTTGTAAGGCTTTAGGCTCGAAAAACCGCTTCCGCCCGACACGACGATAACGATCCCATGTCACTGCTCTCCACACGACTGACTCGTAAGCTGAATCTTCCGCATCCGATCGTCTCGGCGCCGATGGCCTTCGCTGGCTGCGGCAGTGAGCCGCGCGGGTGGTCTCGGCCTGATTGGCGGGGGGTATGGCGACGCGGCCTGGCTCGAGGAACAGTTCAACGCTGCCGGTGACGCCCGGGTCGGCGTCGGTTTCATCACCTGGTCGCTACGCAAGTCGCCCTCGCTACTTATGGATGTGCTGAAGCACCGGCCAACGGCGGTGATGCTGGCTTTATCGCTCGCCAGATTCCCTGGCCAAGCGGCTTCACCGCGCGAATCCGGCGCAACGCCTTTACGAACTGTTGGCACGGGCGGGAAGATGAACTCGAGCGGAACGTTGCGACTGAGGGTCCGCGCTATCGTCAGGCGTTCGCGGAGGTGGATCCCGAAACCACGGGCGTGTGGTTTGGAGAGGCGGCAGGACTCATCGATGAAATCGAACCGGCGGGAGAGATTGTCGAGAAAATGACGAGCGGGGCTGCGCGCTGGCTCGAAGAACACGGAGGTGCAACACTCGTTTAGCCGCGCCGAATCGTCCTTGGTAGTGGGCGGCTTGGTGACTTAGCGAGCGGTCGCCCAGTGGGTCCGCTTCCTACGCAGAAGAACTTCTGCTCCGGGTCGCTCTGCGACCGTCGCTGACCGGCCAGGAGCGGACCTTCGAGCACCGCGGCAAAACTTGCGGGAAGCCGACTTTGTAACTACTGAATCACCTCACTCGCGCGCAACAGAAGGTCGCGAGGAATCGTCAGCCCAAGCACCTTGGCGGTCTTGAGATTAATTACGAGGTAATACCTAGTGGGTTGTTCGACCGGCAGCTCGCCAGGCTTGGCCCCCTAGGAATCTTATCGACGTAGACCGCCGTCCGACGGAACATGTCGTCCTGACTTGGCCCGTACGACATCAGTCCGCCTCCGCGAACGGAATGCCGCCTGTCCGGAAATGAAACAAACGAAACAAGAACCGCATCCCGACGAAATTCTGCCGCAGCACATTCGCGATAGCTTGTTACCGCATCCGAAAGCGAGCGATATGGACTGACTGGGCGCGCTGGTCGTTGAGCGCGATTTGTTCACCGCAGTAACGTTTCTCGATAATGCTTAGCGCCGCAACCAACGTGGCTGACGCGCTGCCGAGCGCTGAGCTTCATGCAGCGCTTCCGCGGTTGCGTCGCTATGCCCGCGTTCTTACTCGTGATGTGCACCGCGCTGACGACCTGGTGCAAGACACACTCGCGCGAGCTTGGGAAAAGCGGCAGTTATGGCGTGCCGGTAGCGACTTGCGTGCTTGGTTGTTCACGATCATGCACAACATGCATCTGAATCAGTTCGCGACCCGGCAGCGCGATAATGCGTTAGTGTCGCTTGATGATGACGAGGCAGCGAGCGGTGGCGGAATCTCCATTCGCGCCACACAATTCGACCACGTCGCTACAGCCGAGGTGTTGGCGCAGATCACTGCTCTGCCCATCGGCCAGCGGGAGGTGCTCGTGCTGGCGGCAATCGAAGGACTAAGCTACGAAGAGATAGCGCGGGTGTTGGGTATACCCGTGGGGACCGTGATGTCGCGACTTTCTCGAGCACGGGAGAAGCTACGCCGCAGTGCCGTGACGGGAGATGCTGCGGGTGCTCGCTGACATGGCGCTCCGCGATATATCTTTCAGGATCGCCATATGACCGGAGTGGGCAGGGACTTGCTGGCTGAAGGCGACGGTGCGCAGTCCAGCTGCGGTTGTGGCGGTTTAGCAATAAGTCCGCCACACGCGCTCTCACCGATACGCGCTAAGTCGGATCTCCCTCAACCGAGAGGAGATCGCGATGGAAGCCAAGCATGTTGCTCAACGGCTCAAACCGTGGAACGAGGGCATCTCGTTGGCAACGTCATTGAGCTGGCGGCGGCCGATCAACCAGTACCATCGACTCCAGCGCATGGGCGTGACGCCGGCGGGCAGCGTCCGGCCAAAGCGAGGCCGCCCCAGGCCACGAAAGAATGGGCCGGTCCTACGGTTCGAGACCCGGGCCGGCTGTCCCGCACTATGCTCGATACCGTCGTGCTGCAGCGGCTTCTGTCGCGCGTTGCGCTTGGCGACCGCAAGGCGTTTCGCGCTTTGTACGACGCGACCTCACCGTCTTTATTCGGCGTCGCCATTCGTATGTTGAACCGGCGCGACCGTGCGGAAGAGGTGATCCAAGATGCCTTCGTGAACGTCTGGCAGCGCGCAGCTAGCTATTCGGTTGCGGCGAGCCAGCCTATGACCTGGCTCACCGCGATCGTACGCAACCGGGCGCTCGATGTGCTGCGCAGCGAAAGTGCTCGTCCGGCCGAGCCGCTGCATGACGTAGAGGACGGGGAGGTCCATGAGCCGGCCGATGAACGACCCGACCCGCTCGGTCTGCTGGAGCGAGCGGTGGACGAAGTCCGCATCCGTGACTGCCTTGGCGATATCCAAGGGCCGCAGCGGCAGTGCCTCGCGCTCGCGTACTACCATGGCCTCTCGCATTCCGAAGTGGCGGCGCGGCTCGCTGCCCCGATCGGAAGCGTGAAGGTCTGGATCCGACGCGGACTCGATCGCCTGAAGCGCTGCCTCGATCGATCGCAATGAACTACGACGATCCGCAGCTGCTCGACCGCCTTGCCGCCGAATATGTCTTAGGCTCGCTGTCGTCGCGCGCGTGTCGGCGTCTCGAGCGTCTGCGCCAGCGCCTGCCCGCAGCCGGAAGGGCGGTGCTGGATTGGGAAAGGCGCCTCATGCCGCTGTCCGGTTCGGTGCCGCCCGAGCAACCCCCTGCGCGCGTGTGGCACGCGATCGACGAGCGGACCGGCGGCGGCGCGCGTCGAGCGTCCGCCGGCTCGTGGAGGTGGCTGCGCCCCGCGATAGGCTTTGCGCTTGGTGCTCTGGCGACGCTCGGCGTCGTCAGACTGTTCCCGGATGCGATGCCTGTCGAGGCGATCGTACAGGAGCGCGGCACGTTGCCACAGAGCTATGTCGGGGTTCTGACGGATGCACAGAACAACGCGGTGCTGCTCGCCAGTTCGACGCGCTACGGACGCATCCTCTCGCTCAAGCGGCTGCCACCCCTGGAGGTAGCGTCCGGGCGCTTGGCCGTGTTGTGGGCGCTGCCTCGCAACGGTGCGCCCTTCGTGGTGGGCGTCGTGCCTAATGCGGAAAAGGCGACGCTCACGCTCGCGGACACATCCGAGAAGCTGTTCTTCAACGTGCCGCGACTGGCGGTGTCGTTCGAGGCCAGTATGCCTGCACCTGGCGCGACGCCGTCGCCATTCGTTCTGACGGGACACTGCGCCAAGCTCTGGTAGCTCCGTTTCCCGGCGGCCCACCGTCTCCGTTTGCCGCCTGCGGCCGTATGAACAGCACGGCAACACCTCTCAGCGTCAAAACGGCGGAGTAATAATGTCAGACCGGACGCGACAACACCAACTCATAGTGCTCAATGGTGGGAAATGGATCATAGAAATGATGGAGCAAGCGTTTCCAATCCTGATACTCGGGAGAGCCACGAAACCCGATCGTATGTGCCTCGAGCGATTCCCAGTTCACCAAGAGAATGTAGCGATTGGACACCTCGGTGCAGCGCTGCAATTGATGCCTAATGTAGCCGGACATCGCAGAAATAATTGCCGACGCCTGCTCGAATGCTGTCTCAAACTGTCCTTCCGCGCCGATGCGCACGTTCAGGATTGCGACCTCCAGAATCACCGATGCCTCCTTTCGCTACCGATAGCTAGTGTGCCGTTCCGCTGATTCGTGCACAAAGTCTTTCGAGCTTGGCGACGATCGAATCGGCGGTCGCGGTCCAGATGAAGGGTTTGCAATTGACGTTGTGATGGACCACGAAGTGATCGATGTGCTGAATCAGTTCGCGCACCGAGCGGAACGAGCCGCGGCGGATCGCGCGTTGGGTAATGAGCGCGAAGAAGCGTTCGACCAGGTTGAGCCACGAACTGTAGGTTGGCACGAAGTGCAGATGCCAGCGCGGACGTGCCGCCAGCCAAGCCTTGACCTTGGCATGCTTGTGCGTGCGGTAATTGTCCACGATCAGGTGAACGTCCAGATCGGGTGGCACCGCGGCTTCGATCGCGCGCAAGAAGCCGAGGAATTCCTGGTGCCGGTGTCGCGGCTTGCATTCGGCCAACACTTGTCCGGTCAGCACGTCGAGGGCGGCGAACAGGGTGGTGGTGCCGTGCCGCTTGTAGTCGTGGGTGACGCCCTCGACGTAACCAAAGCCCATCGGCAGCAACGGCTGCGTGCGCTCCAGGGCTTGCACCTGGCTCTTCTCATCGACACACAGCACCAGAGCCTTATCCGGCGGATTCAGATACAGGCCCACCACATCGCGCAGCTTCTCAAGGAAGAACGGATCGGTGGACAGCTTGAAGCTCTCGCTGCGGTGCGGCTGCAAGCCGAACAGCTTGATGTAGCGGTGCACGCTGGTGCCCGAGATTCCGGTCTCGGCGGCCAGCGAGCGAATGCTCCAGTGCGTCGCTCCGTCGGTTGGCTTGCTGTGCAGGGTGGTTTGGATCAACTCGGCCACCCGCTCGTCGTCGATCGAACGTGGCTTACCCGGCCGCAATTCGTCGTACAGCCCATTGATCCGCCGCTCGACGAAACGGCGGCGCCACTTGCCAATCGTCGCGTGGGTATAGCCCAGGCGCGCAGCGATACTGCTGTTCGGCTCCCCACTCGCGCTCGCCAATACGATCTGCGCGCGCGCACGCAACGCCGCCGGAATCGAGCGGGAGCGCACCATCGATTGCAATTGCGCAAGTTCAACGGAGTCCAATACCAGATCAGCTTTCGGACGTCCCATCGGCATGGCGGTATCTCCACTCATGAAGATACCGAAATCCGATGCAAGACATATGCCAGTTATTAACGGAACAGAACACTAGCTCCCCGTTCGACGGCGCACAACGTCAGTGAGTCTAAGAGCGAGATGTCACAGCGACATTTCGAGGGCGTGGCGTTGTCGTTTCAATCGTGTCGCGATTGCGTGGACGGGGGGTGGTTGAAACAAACGCAACAAAATTGCCCGGCGGCCCACTGTCTCTCTTTGCCGCCCCCGGCCGTATATCGGGTCAGAAAGCGAATCGCGCTTTCTCGACGATCGTATCGTTGAACCGCTCACTTTCAATTGGAGAACATCATGCAAACGTGGTTACGCAAGTCGTTGGTCTTTACCGCGCTGGCCCTCGGCGCTGCTCAATTCGCTCATGCGGAGCCCGCCGACCTCGCTCGCTGGCAGTCGGTGATCGGCATCATTCAGGGTAGCAACGTTGTCGGCAGTGGAACGGGTGCCGTCACCGGCGCCCCGGGACCGTGGTCGGCACAGGGTGGGCACGTCACCGTGGACCTGACGCACGGAAAGATCGAGTTCAGCGTCCGCGGCTTGGTATTCGCCGCCGGGAATAGCATCGGCAATACCGGCACGGTCACGCAGGTCAGGGGAACGCTGGTTTGCGACACCAACGGGAGCGCGTCCCCCAATTCGATTCTTGTCGAAACGCCGCTCGTCGACCTCGACGAGGAAGGCGATGCGCACTTCAGCGGCAACGTCTCGATGCCCGTCGTGTGCGCAACGGAGCCGGACATCGCCTTTCTGATCCGCCTCGCCAGCGGCAAGTGGGTCGCCAACGGCACCGTTCTCCGCTGAAGCGAATAGTCCTCTTACAAGCGATCGACGCGGAGGTGGCGACATCTCCGGGTCGATCAAAGGAGAAACCCATGCATCGCAAATTTCTCGCTATACCGCTCACCATCGCCGTCTCGGCGTGTGCCCAAGTGCCGAACTTGACTCCAGCGGTGCAAGTGCCCGACGAGATCAAGGGCACCGCGAACGAATCGCTGGCCATGATCGTTGCCGCGAAAGGCGTACAGATCTACGAGTGCCGTGCGAGCAAGGATGCCGGAGCCGCGGACTGGGTATTCGTCGCTCCGGAGGCTGACCTGTTCGACAAGAGTGGCAAGAAGGTTGGCAGCCACTATGCCGGCCCGCGTTGGGAATCCTCCGATGGCAGCACGATCGCGGGCGCTCTGAAGGAACGGATCGACGTCCCCCAAGCCGATGCCATTCCCTGGTTGCTGCTCACAGCCAAGTCGGTCGGGCCTGACGGTTCGTTCAGCAAAGTCACGAGTGTCCAACGTGTGAACACAGTCGGCGGCGCCGCACCGAAGACCGGTTGCTCGCCCGCCTCTGTCGGGCAGGTCGCGCGCGTCCCCTATACCGCGGACTACTATTTCCTCGCTGCGAGCGCTCACTCGGCGTCGCCGAATGCGGCGCGGGTGTACGTTCCCAAGGGGTCGGCGTATGCCTACTGAGGCGCGGTGTGGGGGAGTGAGGCAGGTTAGCGCGCGCCCAGTCCATCGAGCGACAAGAGTCTTCCTGAGCGAGTCCGAGAGATTGACGCCTCTGGGGCTATCCGCGGTAGAAGCTCTAATTCCAACGGCGAGAAGTGGCGATCTACATTTCCATCGTCGTCCAATCACCCGAGCGCCCGAGCGGCCAACTATAAAGAGTGGCGATGCCTGGGCCTTACGTTGGCAGCGACTGATCGTCGAGGTGCTTGTTGTCGCCGCGACGTTCGCGTTGGCATTCGCGGCCACAGACACATCGGGGCATGGTCCCTTGCTGTCGGTCGCCGGTGCGCTCGTTGGCGCCGGCTTGATCTTCGAGCCGAAGGTCACGGTGCCGCGCGGGCTGCTGACATCGGCCCGCAGTTGTTGCAACCACTACTCGCTCACGCCTAAGAAGACCGGACGTTCGCGAACTTCTCTGACCGGCCACTTCCTGCCATTCCAGAACCACCCGGAAATCTGCGGAACGTGGTCATTCGAACTCGCGGCGAACTAGCCCAACGCGGGCGCGTATCGTTCGACTTCCGTTCAGCTGCGGTCGTTTGAGCACCAGGAGCAACGAGCTGCGGAATCGCGATCCCAAACACGCTGCGCGGTGTCAAAATTGGTCACGAGTTCTTACATGCCTCCGTCCGCATTACTTGCACGCCGGTTGCGAACGAAACAAACGAAACAGAATTGGGCACCCGGTGAAGTTCTCATGACGCGCTTGCGCAATAGACTGCACTGCGATCCCGGCTTCACGGGAGATTCAAGTGTCGGTCTTACAACCAACCTGCGCATAAGGCGCAAAAGGAAAACTGCATCAAGAACTTCACCGCACCGGATAGACACCCTAGGCGTCGCATTCTGCCGATCGCGTGCGCGACCGCTCTCGCTGCCGCCTTGACCGTGTCGCTGCCGCATCCGGCGCACGCCGCCGCCAAGATCATCGTCCCCGACAACCTGCCACCGAGCCTCGTTGTGGATGCGCCGAACCACCCATTCCTCCTAGGCAAGGCCAAGGGCACCCAGAACTACACCTGCACGATACGCGTCGATGCCGCAGGTAATCCTATCCTCGATGCCGCAGGTAACCCTACGTTTGCCTGGAGACTCTTCACCCCGGAGGCTACGCTATTCAGTGACGATCCCACCGATCCCAAGCAGATCATTACCCATTTCTTCAGCCCCAATCCGGATCAGTTAAACACCGACCCGTTTACGGATTTTCACCCGATTCGCGCCACATGGCAGTCGTCGCAGGACACGAGCTCCGTCTGGGCCACGACACTTGTCGCGGGTGATGCCGTTACCGTCACTCAAACAGCCGTTGCCTGGCTGAAGCTCACAGCAGTCGGAACGCGAGATGGCCCCACCGGTGGCGACGTGTTGGCGAAGACCTCATTCGTCCAGCGCGTGAATACCGTTGGAGGGGTCCCACCGCCGGCGGACACCTGTGACTCGCTGCAAGAGATCGGCAGACAGGCGTTCGTGGATTACACGGCCGACTACATCTTCTACACGGACCAGTAAGCAGCGCGCGACGGCGGACTAATCTCTGTTCAAGGCTTGTGGAAGAACCGGACGGCGCGACCGTCCGGCTCTCCGTTCTCCGCGAGCAGATTACGCACGCAAGTTTCCTGAGCAGGTGATTAGGACGGGTCGCCGTACTCCGTATCACATTAACGTGAGAGGAGTCGCCCGCCGCAAAGGAAATCAACCGTGTGCAAACAGTCGTGGGCACGGTCAACCCAAGTGCTGCAGAGCTTCGCGTGGCGCCGCGTCCGATGTTCTTTCAGTTCCGACCTTATCGGTCTCCCAAAGACCGCTTTCCGCGCGGCCGTAAGTCCGCTACGGGTCGAGTGCTGCGATTCTAATGTCCGCTGTCGGCATCTCTCGGTGTGACAGCCGCTCCGAATCAGCGTTGGGGACTTTTTGGGGACTCGCTGTGAGAAGCAGTGAAAAACTGTAGAGTATCTGGTGGACGGGCAGTCCAAAGTCGTTAATGAAAAGAACTGGTTAGAGCTACTTCGCCAGCTACGAACCAGGGGGTCGTGGGTTCAAATCCTGCCGGGCGCGCCACGAATTCCCGGTAGGGTCCGTTACCTATGTCTCCGGACCGTACCTAAGACATAGGTGACAACCTCGGGCCGAACGGGTTATCCAGGGGTTGCAGAGTCTTCTGTTCCAGGTCGATGTAGCCGAGATCGTACTGCATGAAGCTGACGATCCAGATGCCCTCGTCGACCTCCTTGATTCCCACACGCTGACCGGCGAGGACGCCGGAGAGGTTGATCCGTTTGCGATGCATGCAGATGCGGCCGCAGGCGGTGACCACGACATCGCGATCGTGCAAGGGGTAGCTGAGGTCGGGCAAGCCGCGGTAGGGCCTGGGTGAGGGGGCGTAGCGCTGGGCCGGCGTCTGCATGGCGAGCGCCTCATGCGGCCGCTCGGTGTTGAATTCCTCGACGAAGGCATCGAACCGAGCCTGTTGCTGGAGGCTGTTCATGCCGGGTGGGCGGGTGGCCTCCTTCTTAAGCGTCAGGTGCATACGCTCGTGACGGCCGTTCTGCTGCGGATGACCCGGCTTGATGCGCTCGATCGCGATCCCGAGTCGCAGCCACCACACCGACAATTTGGAGAGGTTGAACAAGGCGTTGGGGCTGGCGAAGGGAACGCCGTTGTCGGATCGGATGGACGACGGCAAACCGCGCTCGAGGAACAGTTGTTCGAAGGCGGTGATCGCGGTGTCTTCGCGGGTGGACTCAAGCGCTTCGCACAGCAGCAGGAAACGCGAGGCGTGGTCGGTGACGGTCAGCGGGTAGCAGTACTGACCGTTGCCGAGCTTGAACTCGCCCTTGAAATCGGCGCACCACAGATCGTTGGGCGCCGTGCCGGCGGAGAGCTCGGTTCCAACGGCCCGTCGACGCGGGCGGCGCAGGCCTTGGACCAATCCATGGCGATGCAACACGGCGTGAATGGTGCTCTTGGCCGGGATGCGCACGTCCTGGTCGAGCCGGCGAACCAAGAGCTCGCGAATCTTGCGCGCACCCCAATGGGGCTTCTCCCGCTTCAGGCTAACGATCAAGCCCTCGATCTGCGGCGGTAGCTGATTGGCATACCGCACGGGTCGTCGACATCGGTCGCTCAACGCCTCGAAGCCACTCTCCTTGTAGCGGTGAAAGATCTTGTAGCCGGTCTTACGAGAGATCCCGAATTCCCGGCAGGCATCCGTCATTGACTCGCCATCGAGCAGTTTGGCCACGAATCGCAGGCGCTCGTCCATCACCGAACACTCCTTCCACGGCATAGACACCTCCCGCTTGAAGGCGGAAAGTGTTACCTATGTGTCCGGTACGTCGTGTCACCTATGTCTCGGGCCGCTCACCCGTTAGTGCTCAGGAGGTTGCGACGCTTCCGCCGCACCCTCCTTACTTTTTTCACGCGCGATTGCGTGAGAATCGCGTGACTTTTCCCGATGGACCCTGGTCTTGCTTCGTCACCACTCGCAACAACGTCGATTCTTGGGCTTTCAGCACCGCGTTCGCCGCGCGTATCAACTCCGCCAGTTCCGGCGCGCTGTAATGGCTGGTGATGTCACCGGTCTTGTGCCCGAGCAGCACCTTGCGCGTCTCCAGCGGCACTCCGGCCGTACGCAGACGCCAGACAACGTGTCGACAGGCTTTCAAGAGATTTAAAATCGCCGTGAAGCTTGATTTCGATCGGCCAACGTTCTTCGTTGATCGCCTGGCGAGCGATGGCGGGAGCATCCAACGCGACCACGCGCGGGTCTCTACGCGGACTTGAAGGGGAGGGCGTTCGCGGTAAGTTGTTCGCATGTGCATGTTGTGGTCATGTTGTCGGCACGTCCGCCGCGGATACCCCGATGTCGTGAAGGATCTGCCTTAGGTTGGCGACTATCAATCGAGAGAGCGCTTCCGGACTCTCGCCACGAACAGTTGCAACCCCTCCGACTGCAAGGCTTATGTCCGCCGGCAGAGTCGCGCGGCCATCGGTCTGCGTGAACGGCCCATCGGTTTCGGTCACCTGCTACGTGATACGTGCTCGGGCGCCGCTCGGCAAGCACGGAGATACAGGCAGGTCAAGGCTTGACGCCGATCAACGCCGAGTTCCGCGGCCACCTTATCATGGTTGGAACTGGCTCGCGCACGCCCAGCGCTCAAGAAGGTACAAGAACCATGACACGCCGACATCCAACTCCGACCGCGGACAGCCCACCGGGCAGCGTCACACGCTATCGCGACCGCATTTTCGACGATCTGCGGCACGATCCCTATCAGGCGAAGGGCAAGTACCGGGAACCTACGGTGTGCGCAGGGTGCGGTGCGATCTTCCAAAACGGCCGCTGGAAGTGGGGCGAGGCGCCCCTACACTCCCACAAGGAGACGTGTCCCGCGTGCGCCCGCATCCGCGACAACCTGCCGGCGAGCCTCGTGACACTGTCCGGGGAATTCTTCAACGCGCATCGCGCCGAGCTCTTGCAGCTCGCCCGCAACACGGCCGAGAGCGAACGTGCCGAGCACCCGCTGCATCGGATCATGCATGTCGCCGAGACGCCGGACGAGGCGGTGATCTCGACTTGCGACGTACATTCCCCGCGCCGCATCGGAGGGGCTCTCGAGCGGGCGTACGACGGCGAACTCGAAGTGCGCTTCGGCGAGGACGAGTACTCGGTACGCGTTCACTGGACGCGCTAGCATGCAATCGACGCTTCAGATCTCGATTCGGCACATGACGGATTCGTCAGCGCTCGAGGCGCGCATTCGCGAGAGCGCGGCCAAGCTGGACGAGTTCTACCGGGGCATCGTGCGTTGCCACGTTGTGGTCGAGGAACAGGGCCGGCACCGACAACAAGGTCGCTGGTTCAACGTCCGCCTCGCCGTCCGCGTCCCAGGTCACGAGCTTATCGTCAATCGCGATCACGACGAGGACGTATACGTTGCGCTGCGCAACGCCTTCGCGAGCCTGACCCGGCGATTAGAGGATGTTGCTCGTCGCCAGCACGGCCAGGTCAAGCCGCAGGAAACAGCGGGCTGAGTCTCTACGGGCGGACGCATGCCGACACGCGTGTTCCAGGACGTGAAGCCGCTGCCGGCCGCTACCTTCGTCGAAGACGGAAAGGACCAGGCGCGGCTGCTGGCGGCGCCGTCGCGACCGGCGGTCTTGGCCTCCGCAGATCCGTTTGCGCCGGCCGACCCCGGGGCGGACCCCGGACTCGGGGTAAAGGTTGCGTTCCTCTCGCGCCCGGAGAGCTACGCCGAGGCGACGAAGCGAGTGGAGGTGCTCGAGACGCACATGTCGTGGGTCTTTCTCACCGACACGATGGCCTGGAAGCTTAAGAAACCGGTTCGATCGCGCTACCTGGACTTCACCACGGCGGCGGCGCGGCGCCTGGACTGCGAGGAAGAGCTGCGGCTCAACTCCCGGCTCTCAGACGGCGTCTACTTGGGATTAGTGGCGCTCGCGCTCGACGCCCGGGGCGGCTTGTGTCTTGGAGAAGGCAACAACGTCGTCGACTGGCTGGTGAAGATGCGGCGACTTCCCGGAGATCGCATGCTCGACCGCCTGCTGCGCGCGCGCACACTGCAGCGCGAGGATCTTGTGCGTACGATCGAGCGGCTCGCCCGCTTCTATCGCGACGCCGTTCCGGTCGCAATGATGCCGGCTCGATACCGCGCGAAGTTTGCCACCGAAATCGACGAGAACCGGCACGAGCTGGCCGCCCCGGTGTACGGCTTGCCGCTCGAGTCGGTCGAGGCAACCTGTGCGCAGCAACTTGCGCTGCTCGAGCGCGAACGAGAGCTGTTCGATGAGCGAGTTGTCGGCGGCCGTATCGTCGAAGCGCACGGCGATCTTCGACCCGAGCATATCTGCCTCGACGAAAATCCGCAGATTATCGACTGCCTCGAATTCTCGCGTGAGCTGCGCCTGCTCGATCCGGCGGACGAACTGGGATTCCTCGCGCTCGAGTGCGAGCGCCTCGGCGCGACCGAGCTTGCCGCGATGATCTTCAGTACCTATACGACGGTCACGGGCGATGCACCGCGCGCGGTTCTCGTTCACTTCTATCAGAGCTACCGCGCCTGCGTGCGGGCGAAGATCGCGATCCGGCATCTCGCCGACGCCGCGCCGCGCGACCCTGCCAGGTGGCCCGCGCAGGCGTGCGCTTACCTCGCACTGGCGCGCGAGCACCTCCAATGCTGTGCGCGGGCCGAACCGCTTCCAGCTCAGCCTCCTTGTAGTTCGACGATCGAGCCGCCGCTATGAAGCCGGCGGATTGCCTCGGCGAATAGCGCAGCGGCGTTGATCTGCTCGAGCCGCGTGGAGAGGCGTGGATCGGTCACTCGCAACGGCGGGATGGTGTCGGTGACCACGATGCGCTCGATGTCACTCCCACCGAGCACCGCGTTGGCGGCGGCAGCAAAGACGCCGTGAGCGGCCGCCGCGAAGATGTGCGTCGCGCCACACTGTTTGCAGGCCTGCGCCGCACGAACGACCGTGTTGCCGGCGGCGATCAGGTCGTCGACGATGATCGCGATCTTGCCCTCGACATTGCCGATCAGCGCATCGCCGGTCAGCACGCCGCTGCTGCGATACTTCTCTGCGAACGCGGCGACGACCGGGCGTCCGAGCGCGGCGGCGAGCCGAATTCGGAACGCTTCCGCGCGCTTGATTCCGCCTGCGTCGGGCGAAACGACCGCGACCTCGGCGGACCCGATCGCCGGGGCGAGATGCGCCACCAAGAGTGGCGCGGCTTCAAGGTGCTCGGTGCGGCAACGGAACGCGTTCTGGAACGCGGCGAGATTGTGCACGTCGAGCGTCACGACGCAGTCGGTTCCGACCGCCTCGAAGAGTTGCGCGACATAGCGCGTGGTGACGGGATCGCGAGTCTTGCTCTTGCGGTCCTTGCGCGCATAGGCGAGGTACGGAACGATGGCAGTCACCCGGCCCGCCGCCGCATCCTTGAGCGCGCCGATGAAAAATAGGAGCCGTGCCAGCTTGTCGTTGACGCTCTGTCCCGCGTCGGAATACAGCGAATGGATGACGTAGACGTCACGGTCGCGGACGCTTGCGAGCGGACGCGACTTATGCTCGCCGTCCTCGAAGTCCCGTTCCTCATGCGCTGAAAGTGCGATGCCGAGCGCGCTCGCGACGGCCTCCCCGTACGCGCGGCTCGCGTCGAGTGCGAAAAGCATCAGATCATCGGCGTGCATCTGCAGCGATCTCGCGAATCAACTGCGGTGCGCACGACCATCTCGGCATCGCTGCCCATGACGACGCGCGATAGGCCGCGCCGGCCATGCGTGCCGAGGACGATGACGTCGGCGCGCCATTTCTTGGCCTGCTTGATGATCTGATCGGCGACCCGGCGACCGATGGTTTCCAGCAACACAACCTCGACTTGAATGCGATGCTTGCGCACTTTGGCCTCGGCTCGGGCGAGAAGCTTCTGCCCGCCTGCGCGCAACGCCTTGAGGAACTCGTCGACATAGCTCGGCGCCATGTACAGCATGCCGTCGGCACCGCCGTCACGATCAGGTCATCGACGACATGGAGCAGGCAAATTTTCGCTTTCTGATCGCTGGCGAGGCCAATTGCCTCCTCCAGACCGCGGTTCGACGTGGGACTGCCGTCGATGGGAACCAGAATCCTGTGAAACATGCGAAGCTCCTTCGATCGAGTCGTGTCCGTCGGAATTCGGGATGCTAAATCGGCTCCGCGCGAACGCGACGATCAATGCGCCATCAACACCGGGACGGTCATCGTCGAGAGAAGCGTCCGTGTCGCCCCGCCCAGGACCTCTTCACGCCATCGCGAACGGCCGTAGCCCCCCATCACGATCAGGTCACTGCCCTGGTCGGCAGCTCGCGACAGCAGCCACTCGTCGACAGCGATATCGCCATCGCCGAGATTGTCTGATTCGAGCCGCGCGGAAACGCCGTGGCGGTGCATATACGCCAACAAGCGCTCGCGCGCTAGCGCATCTGCGCCCCGCGCGGATGCGCTTGGATCGAGGCAGGCAATAGTCACCTGGCGCGCGCGAACAAGGACCGGCAGCGCGTCGGCGAGCGCGCGTGAGGCCTCGCGTCCGCCGTCCCAGGCGACCAGAACATTGGTTCCGACGATTTCAGGGGCGCCGACATAGGGAGCGACGAGCACCGGCCGTCCCCCCTCGAGCAGCACTGCGGCGACAAGCTGCGCTGCGAAGGACCAGCCAGTCTGAGCGGAGCCGGGCTGACCGAGGACGATCAGATCGGCGCAGCGCGCGTGCGCCACAGCGGCATCGATCACGGGCCCTGCCGGTGCACGCCATTCGACGTCGGTAACACCGGCCGCAGCCGCGGCCTGCCGGAACGCGTCTTCCTCCAGTCGCTGGGCCTCGACGGCGTTTCGCATATACCGCTCGACGGTGTCGGTAGGAAGCAGCGCCGCGAGCGACGGCGTGATTTCGGGCACATCGTCGAAGTAGACGCCGACGAGCCGCGCGGCGAAATCGCGAGCTAGGCTGATAGCTATGCCGAGGCGGCTTCGAGATCCGGCGCTTCGGTCGATATGAAGGAGGATGGTCTGATAAGTCATCGAGGTCGGCGCGAGCCGCGACGCCTAAGCGTCCGATGCGCTGGGTTGGACAATGCAAGCATATGCGGCGCTGGCCGCGTCGTCCTTGCGCAAGATCAACGCGCACGATCTAGGAAGGCCAGACCTTGCGACTGAAACTACACCCTTGACCCGCATCAACGCAGGGAAACGGATGCAGGCCGTACCATGGGTGCCATAGGATCGTTGCTCGATGAGGCCTGAAGAGGTCGGACAACCCGCCGTCTTCGTTGCCCGCGGCTTGTCCAGGAGCTACCGATGTTTACCGGGGTCCGGGGGCCTGCGAGCAGGAGGATCTGATGTCCATTCAGAACCTAGCAATTGCTGCAATCTTCGAGGAAATTGCAGATCGCCTTGCGATCCGGGGCGAGAATGTGTTCCGCGTCCGCGCGTACAGCAACGCCGCGCGCATGCTGCAGGGGCTCGGGCCCGACGTGAAACAGAAGCTCGAGCGAGGGGACGATCTCACCGAGCTTCCCGGCATCGGCGCCGATCTCGCGGGCAAGATCCGGGAGATCGTCGACACAGGGAAGTGCGCGCTACTCGAGCGGCTGCGGCGGGAGATGCCGGCGGCGGTCACGGAATTGCTCAAGGTTCCGGGGCTGGGACCGAAACGCGTGGCGCTGCTCTGGCACGAACTCGACGTGCAGACGCCCGAGCAGGTACTGCGCGCGGCGCGCGACAAGCGCATCCGCGAGCTGCCCGGCTTCGGCGAGAAGATGGAGCACCAGATCGAGGCGGCGGTGGCTGCGCGCTTATCCGTGGAAACGCGTATGAAGCTTGCCACCGCCGCGCAACACGCCGAGGCGCTGGTGCGACATCTCGAGCAGGCGAAAGGCGTCGACCGGGTTGTCGTTGCGGGAAGCTTCCGCCGCATGCGGGAGACGGTTGGCGATCTCGACTTCGTGGTTACCGCGCGGAAGGCGAATGCTGCGATGGAACGCTTCATTGCCTATTCCGAGGTGGGCGGGGTGCTCGCGCAGGGCGAGACCCGAGCGAGCGTACGGCTCAAGTGTGGCCTGCAGGTCGATCTGCGCGTCGTCCCGGCCGAAAGTTTCGGCGCGGCGCTCGTCTATTTCACCGGTTCGAAGGCGCACAACATCGCGCTGCGTCGCTTGGCACAGGAGCGCGAGCTCAAGATCAACGAGTACGGCGTGTTCAAGGGCGCCAAGCGGATCGCCGGGGACACCGAAACCTCGGTCTATCGCGCCGTCGGACTGCCGGAGATACCGCCCGAGCTGCGCGAAGATCGAGGCGAGATCGAGGCCGCTCGCGCGGGCCGGCTACCGCAGCTGGTCGAACTCGCGGATCTCAGAGGCGATCTGCACGCGCATACGACTGCGACCGACGGCCGCAGCTCGCTGGAGGACATGGTTGCCGCGGCGCGGGCGCTCGGTTTCGAGTACCTTGCGATCACCGAGCATTCGCGTCGCCAGTCGATGGCCCGCGGCCTCGACCCGGGTCGACTGCGCCGGCAGGGTGACGCCATCGACCGGCTCAATGCGAAGAGCGAAGGTATCCGCGTGCTCAAGGGCATCGAAGTCGACGTTGTCGACGACGGCACGCTCGACCTGCCGGATAGCGTGCTCGCGGAGCTCGATGTCGTCGTTGCCGCGGTGCACAGCCGCTTCAACCTGTCGCGGGCGCAGCAGACCGAGCGCATCCTGCGGGGGCTCGATAACCCGCGGGTGACGCTGCTCGCTCATCCGACCGGGCGGCTCATCGGCGAGCGCGAGCCTTACGATGTCGACATGCTCAAGATCATGCGCAAGGCGAAGGCGCGAGGCGTTGGTCTCGAGTTGAACGCCCACCCGGAGCGCCTCGATCTCACCGACACCCATTGCCGCATGGCCAAGGACGAGGGCGTGCTGGTGGCCGTCAACTCCGATGCCCACGACACCGGAGAGTTCGCGAATCTGCGTTACGGCATCGGCCAGGCACGACGCGGCTGGCTCGCGCGCGGCGACATTCTCAACACGCGCTCGCTGCCGGCGTTACTGCCGCTGCTCAAGCGCGACCGGACCGGCATGGCGAAGACCCGCCCTGCAGCCGCACTCGCCGACTGATGGGCCGAAACGAGTCAAAGCGATGCCCTGGAACTCCGACTATTTCCCCACTTCGATGAGGCATTTGTCGCCGATCGTGCGCGACAAGGCGATCGAGATCGCGAACGCGTTGCTGGAGGAAGGCATGGAGGAGGGCAAGGCGATCCGCATCGCGATAGCCAAGGCCAAGGAGTGGGCGAGCCGTCACGGACGAGGAGTGAGAACCCCGTGAGCGAGGAACAGGATTTCTACAATCTCTATCGCCACGGCTGGCTTGCCATCGGATTACTTCTGCACCCTTCGTGCAAAAAAAGTGCTCAGAACGCGCGTCGGGGGATAGTCATGAGTGTCGGCATCGTTCTTAAGAACCTGCTGGGCCTGGTACTGATCCTCGTCGGTGTCATCCTTTCGGTGCCAGGATTGCCTGGCCGGGGAACGCTCACGCTGCTGGCCAAGGTACTGCTTCCGGTGGACGGTTCCGCGACCGCGACTCGCGCTACGCAAAAGCTCATCGAGACGCTTGGCTGGTACAGGGAGCAGCCAAAGTCGATTTGCTGGCCGTGCACCTGCCGGTACCGCCGTTCCCGAACATGAGCGTGGTTGTCAGCGACGAAATGCTCGAGCGCTACTACGCGGACGAATGCCAACTCATGCTGGCGTCGAGCAAGAAGCTGCTCGATGCGGCGGGTGTGGGATACACCGAGCGCGCGCTGGTCGGGCCGATCGCCGAATCCATCGTCAAGCAGGCGAAGCAATCCGGCAGTAAGATGATCTACATGGGCACGCGGGGCATGACCGCGCTCTCCAACATGGTGCTAGGCTCGGTTACGACGAGAGTGTTGCATCTGGCCGATATTCCCGTCGTTCTGATCCCCTGAGAGATCGTGCGCCGACCGTGACGGCGTCTGGATAGATCGTCAACATCTGAATCGACGGCGAACGCGACACCATGACCGAGAGCCTGCTGCTGACCGACCTCTACGAACTCACGATGCTGCAGGCGTATTTCGCGCAGCGGATGAATGGCGCGGCGGTATTCGAGTTCTTCGTGCGGAAGCTGCCGAAGGAGCGTAATTTCCTCATGGCGGCGGGGCTCCGGCAGGTGGTCGATTACCTGCGCGATCTCGGCTTCAGCCCGGAGGAACTTGCCTGGCTCCGCACGAGCGGTCGTTTCACGCCGGCGTTCGTCGATTCGCTCGCCGACCTGCGTTTCACCGGTGACGTGGATGCGATGCCCGAGGGGACGCTCTTCTTCGCCGATGAACCGATCCTGCGCATCACGGCGCCGTTGCGCGAGGCCCAACTGGTCGAAAGCCGGGTAATGAACCTGCTGCACTACGAGACGGTCGTGGCGAGCAAGGCGGCACGGATGGTGCTGGCGGCCCCGGGCAAGACGCTGGTCGACTTCGGGCTGCGGCGTGCCCATGGCGCGGAGGCGGGACTGTTGTCCGCGCGAGCGAGCTACCTCGCGGGCTTTACGGGGACGGCGACGGTCGAAGCCGGAAGGCGATTCGAAATTCCGGTGTACGGGACGATGGCGCATTCCTACGTTCAGGCGCACGCCGATGAGACGGCAGCGTTCGAATCCTTCGCCCGAAGCCAGCCGGCCAACGCGATGCTCCTGATCGATACCTACGATACCGAGGAGGCTGCACGCAAAGTCACGGCTCTGGCCCCGAAGCTGGCCGCGCAGGGCGTCGCGATCAAAGGCGTACGCATCGACAGCGGCGACCTCGGCGAGCACGCCCGACGCGTGCGGGTGATCCTGGATGCGGCGGGTTTACGCGACGTTACGATCTTCGCCAGCGGCAATCTCGATGAATACCGGTTGCGGGAGCTCGTGACGCAGCGCGCGCCCATCGACGGCTACGGCGTCGGCACTCGTATGAACACCTCGGCCGATGCGCCGTTCCTCGACTGCGCCTACAAGCTCGAGGAATACGAAGGACGGCCGCGGCGCAAGCGCTCGGAAGGCAAGGCGACCTGGCCAGGCCGCAAACAGGTCTATCGCGAGCGGGATGCTCGCGGCGTGCCGATGGGCGACGTCCTGACGCTCGACGGCGATACGGCGCCCGGCGCTCCGCTGGTCGAGCCCGTCGTCCGCGGTGGCGTGGTTATCGAACCGCTCGCGACCCTGGCCGAGTCCCGCGAGCACGCCCGCACCGAGCTGGCTCGGTTGCCGGAGCCGCTGCGCTCGCTCGAGCCGGCGAAGCCCTATGCGGTGAGCGTTTCTGCAAGCCTGCGCAAGCTCGCCGAGGACGTCGACGCTGCAACGTCGCAGCATTCGGCATCACGCTCATAGGCTATGCCAAGCTCCTCGTCGTCGGCGCGCCGGATTAGCGCTCACTGTCGAGATTCTCGTTGATGGCAAGCGGCTGCAAGGCGCGCTCGCGCTCCCGCACGGCTGCCTGGGCGTCGTGGCGTTCGCGCACGGCAGCGGCAGCTCGCGCCACAGTCCTCGCAACGCGTTTGTCGCGCGAGTGCTGGCCGACGCCGGTATCGGTACGCTTCTCTTCGACCTGTTGACCGTGACCGAGGACGACGATTACGCCAGGCGCTTCGACATCCCGCTGCTTAGCGCCCGTCTCATCGGCGCGACCGAATGGCTCGCGCAGCAGAACCAGGTGCGTCGGGGGCGAGGATCGCACGGTGATTCGACACAACCGTGAGGCGTACGCGCAGCTCGCCTGCGACAAGGCGCTCGAGATCGTGCCGGGCGCCACGCACCTGTTCGAGGAGCCCGGAGCGCTGGAAGCTGTCGCAGCGCTGGCCGCCGGTTGGTTCCGGCGCTACTTCACGGTCTCTGCTTCTGCGCCCGGCCGATCGGTGTAAACCCTCCGCCGGACATTGAGCAGAGCGACGACCTCTGCGTCGTCGACCTGAGGAAAGCTGCGGTAGAACTGACTGACGGCGTAGAAGAACTCCGGTGTCTCCAGGCATACGACTTCGTCGGCGTATGGCCTGACCTTCTCTAGCGCTCCCGCTGCCGCAACGGGCACCGCGCAGATGAGCCGCTCCGGACTCCGGGCTCGCAGCGCGTGCAGTGCAGCGACCATCGTGGCCCCCGTGGCGAGCCCGTCATCGACCGCAATGACGACGCGTCCCCGGGGCTCGATGGAGTCGCGCTGTGGCGTATATTCCGCTCGGCGCCGGCGCATCGTCGCCAGTTCCTCGGCGACCTGCTCGTCGATGTAGCGACGGTTCGCGCCGGTCTCCTCCGCATAATCGGCGAGATACGTCCAGCCCGTCTCGTCCACGGCGCCGATGGCGAATTCCGGGCTGCCGGGCGCGTGCAGCTTGCGCGTCATGACAATGTCCAGCTCGCCGTCCAGCGCGTCGGCAATGACCTTTGCCATCGGCACGGCGCCACGCGGAATGGCCACGACCAGCGGATTCCTGCCTCGCCACTTTGCGAGCGCTCTCGCCAGTATTTCGCCCGCCTGTCGGCGGTCTTCGAAGATCGTCGTCAAGACTCGCTACTCCTCGCCCATCATGCCCCCAGACGGACCAGGCTCATGCCTCGGCTTCTGGACGATGATGCAGTCGGTGGTGAGGATGAGGCTCGCGATCGACGCGGCGTTCTGCAAACCCAGACGCGTGACTTTCGTCGGGTCGATGACGCCCATCGCAAACAGGTCGCCGAACTCGTCGGTTGCCGCGTTGTAGCCGAAGCTGCCGCTTCCGGCCAGCACTCGGTCGAGCACGACCGACGGTTCTCCGCCGGCGTTGGCTACGATCTGTCGCAACGGCTCCTCGAGCGCGCGGCGCACGATCTTGATCGCTGCTTGGCGGCCTAGAGATTTGGCCGGCAGGGTATCGAGCACAGAGCGGACACGCAACAATGCGACGCCGCCACCCGGGCCGATCCCTTCGGCCACTGCGGCCCGCGTCGCGTGCACAGCATCCTCAACGCGGGATTTCTTTTCCTTCATCTCGATTTCGGTGGAGGCACCGACCTTGACCAGGGCCACGCCGCCGGAGAGTCTGGCGGCGCGCTCCTCGAGCTGGTGCCGATCGTAGTCGCTCGTTGCTTCCTCGATCGCCTTGCGCACCTGGGCAATACGGGCCTTGATCTGATCGGACGCCCCCGCGCTGCCGATCAGCGTCGTGTTGTCCTTATCGATCTCGATGCGTTTGGCACGGCCGAGGTCAGTCAGGGTGACCTTTTCGAGCTTGAGCCCGGTTTCCTCCGAGATGACGGTGGCCCCGGTCAGCACGGCGATGTCCTGCAGCAGCGCCTTGCGCCGGTCGCCGAACCCCGGCGCCTTGACCGCGCAGGTCTTGAGCACGCCGCGCAAAGTGTTGATCACTAGGGTGGCCAGCGCTTCCCCGGTGACGTCTTCGGCAATCAGGAGCAACGGCCGCGCCTCGCGGGAGATCTGCTCGAGCAATGGCAGGAGATCGCGGATCGTCGAAATCGACCGATCGTGGACGAGGATATAGGCGTCTTCGAGTACGACGCGCTGCCGTTCCGTGTCGGTGACAAAGTACGGCGACAGGAAGCCGCGGTCGAACTGCATGCCTTCGACGACTTCCAGTTCGTTGCTCATGCCGCGGCTGTCCTCGGTCTTGATGACGCCGTTTTCGCCGACCTTTTCCATCGCCTTGGCGATCATCTCGCCGATCGAGGCGTCCCCGTTGGCCGAAATCGTCCCGACTTGGGCGATTTCGGTCGAGGAGCTGCATGGGCGGGAGCTCTTCTTCAGCTCAGCCACGATGGCGTCGACAGCGGACTCGATGCCGCGCTTGAGCTCCATCGGATCAAGGCCTGCAGCGACGTATTTCATGCCTTCGTTAACAATCGCCTGCGCCAGCAGTGTTGCCGTAGTGGTGCCGTCCCCGGCCGTCTCGGAGGTCTTTGCGGCAACTTCGCGCGCCATCTGTGCGCCCAGATTCTCGAACTTGTCTTCGAGCTCGATCTCCTTGGCGACGATGACGCCGGAATTGATCACGGTCGGTGAGCCGAAGGGGCGCTCGAGGACGACCAGGCGTCCCTTTGGGCCAAGCGTGACGCGGACCGCGCGCGCCAGAATGTTCAGCCCGGCGCACACCTTTTGGCGCGCCTCCTGATGGAACTTGAGCAGCTTCGCCGGCATCTCAATCCTCGGTTCTGTTAGCGACGACGCTCGACCCCGCATCCGACGGTGCACGCGTCGCGCCCAGACCATCATAGCGAGCCGGCCGAGACCCTCGATTGACGCAGGTCAACGTTGTCCCGGCTCCGCCACCGCCGCGCTGACCGGGTTCGGCCATCGATCGCGTCTCGGCCGGAGGCCGGTCACAAACAGGGAGCATGACCGGCATCAAGGGCTTGACTCTGGAAACCTGCCAACATTTGCTTGGCACTCGATGTTGAGGATGAGGAAGATCATGGCCCTGAAGCGCACCCAGCTTTCGTTGGTCGGCGGATCGAGCAAGCCTCGAGCGGCAACGAGGTCCAAGGCGATCCCGGACGTGCCTGCGACCGGCATCCGTCCTCCCGATGTGACGCCGGCGACACCTCCCGAGCCGGCTTTCCTGCGGGATTCCTACGCTTCGACCGCGTTTGCGGAAATCATCGATCGGTCCACGCATGCGGCGGTGGCGCGCTTTACCGCCGGTCTCTCGCCGAATACTCTGATCAGCGCTTACGCGGACTGGGCCGCGCACCTTGCCGGGCTGCCGGGGAAGCGGTCGCAGCTCGCCGAGAAGGCGCTGCGCAAGTGGCTGCGCTTCGTGGATTACGCCGCGCGCCGTGCTCTCGAGCGCGACGACCGCGAGCCATGTATCGAGCCGCTGCCCCAGGACAGGCGGTTCGTCGGCGAAGCGTGGCGGATGCCGCCGTACGATCTCATCTATCAATCGTTTCTGCTCACGCAGCAGTGGTGGCACAACGCGATGACGGACGTGCGTGGCGTTACGCACGGGCATGAAAAGATCGTCGCGTTCGGGACGCGTCAATGGCTCGATGTCTTCGCGCCGTCCAACTTTCTGTTCACGAATCCCGAAGTGCTGGAGCGCACTCGCGAGGAAACGGGCATGAACCTGCTGCGTGGCTTCTGGAACTTCATCGAGGACGCCGAGCGGGTTTGGGCTGGGCGCAAGCGCGTAGGTGTGGAAGCGTTTCAGGTCGGCCGCAATGTTGCGATCACGCCCGGCAAGGTCATCTATCGGAACCGGCTGATCGAGCTGATCCAGTACGCGCCGGCAACGAAAGAGGTGCACCCCGAGCCGGTGCTCATCGTCCCTGCGTGGATCATGAAGTACTACATCCTCGACCTGAGCCCGCACAACTCGCTGGTGAAGTATCTGACGGAGCAGGGCTACACGGTGTTCATGGTCTCCTGGAAGAATCCGGGGCCCGGAGATCGCGGCCTCTCGATGGACGATTACCGGCAGCTCGGCGTCATGGCCGCGCTCGACGCGGTGAGGGAAATCGTGCCGTCGCGCCGGGTGCATGCCGTGGGGTACTGCATCGGCGGCACCCTGCTCGCGATCGCCGCCGCCGCGATGGCTCGCGACGGCGACCAGCGACTGGCATCGACAAGCTTTCTCGCTGCTCAGACCGATTTCACCGAGGCCGGCGAGCTGATGCTCTTCATCAACGAGAGCCAGCTCGCGTTTCTCGAAGACGTGATGTGGGAACAGGGCTTCCTCGACAGCCGCCAGATGGCAGGCACGTTCCAGCTCCTGCGCTCCAACGATCTCATCTGGTCGCGCATGGTAAGGACATACCTGATGGGCGAGCGCGAGCCGATGACGGATCTGAACGCCTGGAATGCTGACGCGACGAGGATGCCCTATCGCCAGCATACCGAGTATCTGCGCCGGCTCTTTCTCGACAACGACCTCGCCGAAGGCCGCTTCCCGGCGGGAGGCAGGCCCGTGGCACTGTCCGACATCCGCGCCCCGGTCTTCGCGGTCGGGACCGAGACCGACCACGTGGCGCCGTGGCGCTCAGTCTACAAATTCAATCTGCTCACCGACACCGAGGTGACCTTCCTGCTCACGAGCGGGGGCCACAACGTCGGCATCGTCTCGGAGCCGGGCCATCCGCACCGCCATTACCGGGTCGCGACAAGAGCGTCGGACGATCACTACGAGGATCCGGACGCCTGGATGGGCAAGGCGACGGCGAAGGACGGCTCGTGGTGGCCCGAGTGGATCACCTGGCTCGATGCGCGCTCCGGGGCCAAGGTTGCGCCGCCAGCCATGGGCTCGAGCACGCTCGTTGCACTGGCCGACGCCCCCGGCACCTATGTTCGCGAGGAGTAATGCAGGGACCTGTGGAGACAAACATGAAAGCCAAAGATGTCATGACGCACTGTCTGGTCAGCGTCGCGCCCGAGGCACCGATTCGCGATGCGATCGCGCGCATGATCAGTCATCAGGTGAGCGGCATGCCCGTTGTCGGTGCGGACGGGAAGCTCGTCGGAATCGTGACGGAGGGGGACTTCCTTCGCCGAGCCGAGATGCACACCGAGGCACCTCGCCGCCGCTGGATCGAGCTCTTGCTCGGCCCCGGTTCGGAGGCAGCCGAGTACGCCCGCAGCCATGGGCACACCGTCCGGGATGTGATGTCGCCGAACGTCGTCACGGTGGGCAAGGAGACACCGCTTAGCGAGGTCGTGCGCCTCATGGAGGAGCATGCGATCAAGCGCATCCCGGTCATCGACGACGATCGGGTCGTCGGCATCGTGAGCCGCGCGGACCTGGTATCCGCCCTGGCCGAGTTCTTGGCCAAGCCGAAGAAGGTTGGCCCGACCAGCGACGAATCGATCCGCCAGACGATCCTGACCGAGATGAAAAGGCAGCCGTGGTGTCCCGTGCAGTCGGTGAACATCCGTGTCCGAAAGGGATTCGTCGACCTCACCGGGACGATCTTCGATGCCCGGGAGGGCCAGGCGCTCCGCGTGCTCGTGGAAAATGTCCCGGGCGTAAAAGGCATCCACGATCATCTCGCCGAGCTCGTGCAAGAAGCGGTCGCGTCGCAGGAAAGAAGGTGAGAGCGCGGCGGAGCACGTGAGCCTCGCGTTCCCTTGCGTAGCTGCAAGGGTCGGGAAGCCGCGCGACGTGCGCGCCAATGTCGTGTCCGGCAAAGGAGCGAGAATGTTCAAGCACGTCCTGATTCCCGCCGACGGCTCGGCGCTGTCCAAAAGGGCGGTCAGGGCCGGCATCGCGTTCGCCAAGGAGTTCGGCGCCAGGGTGACGGTCTATCACGCGGTCGAGATCATTCCGCCGTACGTCGACGGCGGTTTTATCGTGCCATCCGTGCTGGAACAGATCGAGGCCGGTGCGCGTAAACAAGGCCAAAGGTATCTCGACGAAGCCCGCAAGATCGCCCAGGCTTCGACGGTATCCTGCGAATTGCACATCACCAAGCCGGCAACTGTCTACGGCGGCATCATCGACGCCGCGAAGAAGAAGAAGTGCGACGTGATCTTCATGGCTTCGCATGGCCGCGGCGGGCTGACATCGCTCCTGCTGGGCAGCGTGACGCTCAAGGTGCTTGCGCATTCCAAGATTCCGGTCGTCGTATTCCGCTAATGCGAGGTCACGCCACACAAGACGCGCGACTTCCATCAGCCCCAATCGTAGCCGCATCCTTATCGATGCGGCGAATGCTGTGGAGCGCAAGAAACACTATGACCTTGCCTTTACGAATCGAGCTCCTGATGACGGCGCTTGCGTTCGCCTGGCTCGCCACTCCCGGTGTCTGCGCAGAAGATCCGCAGATTCTGCTGCGGCGCTACAAGTGCTACAGCTGCCATGCCGACCGCGAGACGAAGACCGGTCCGGCTTATGCCGACGTGGCCGCGCGATATCGTGGCGACCCGAAGGCGGTCGCAGCGCTCACCGCAGCGCTGAAGCAGGGTGCCCATGGGGCGGGTCCGTGGCCGATGCCGCCCCATTCCGAGGTCTCAGCCGGGGACGCGAGAACGATGGTCCGGTACATTCTGTCGCTGCGGGAGTAGCACCAAGATATCAGCACGCGAGGTCCGGCTCTCCGCAATGGCGCAGCACGACCTCTCGAACCCGATCGCGCAGCGCTACGGCGGAGGACCAGTCGCGACCGGAGGGCGCGATCGGCGGCTGGATGCTGACCTCAACCGGGTAGCGCACGGGAAGCCAGCGATGCTCGCGCAGCACCGAACGCGTGCCGCGAAGCACGATCGGAAGCACCGGGGCGCCGGTTTCGGCGCTGACCACGAAGGCGCCCAAATGAAAGGCGGCGAGACCGGGTGCGCGCGAGAATGTTCCCTCGGGGAAGAACACGGCCGTCTCTCCGCGTCCGACGGCAGTCGCGACGTCTCGCGTGTCCTCGACGCCGCGCGAAGGATCGACACGCTCGACGAAGTGCGCGCCGAGCCGGCGCATCAGCCAGCCCAAGAGCGGCGCTCGCTCGAATGCGCGCTTGGCCACGAAATGCGCGTCCGGCGGCAGCACGGCGGTGAGTATCATCGCGTCGACGTAGCTCGCGTGATTGACCACGATGATCGTGGGCTTGCCGGCGCGGAGATGCTCGAGGCCGTTCACGGAGAGCTCGATGCCGCAGCCACGCAGGAGCAGCTTCGCCGCGCCGTGCGCGAGGCGCAGGCGCATCGGTGGAGAGGCAACCAGCATCAGCCCCGGCAGGCCGACCACCGCGACCAGGAAGACGACGAGCCAGCAGTAGACGCCGTAGCCGAGCTGTACTAACGCGCGTGCGACGCGACGCAGCCTCGCGAGAACTGCCTCGCGGACCAGGCGCGCGAGCTGCAGCCAGACCGCGCGGCGCGGCGCCTGAAGCAGGCCCTTCTCATAGAGCTCGCGGCACGCGGCACGGCGGATCTTGCCGCTCGAGGTCTTCAACACCGTGCGCGCGTGGGCGAGCAGCACCTCGTCGGGCGGCCCGTTCAGGTGGATCGTCGCCAGTGCCATGATCCGGTCGCGCAGCGCGGCGCGCGACGATGGATCGGCCTGGTTGGTTTCGGCCACGACGACCACCCGCTCGGTTCCGCTCGCTCGATCGGTTGTGCCGAACACGGCCACACAGCCCTTGCGTATGCCCGGGATATCGCCGATCGCGGCCTCGAGGTCGTAGGGATGGATGTTGTGCCCGCCACGCTTGATCAGATCCTTGGCGCGGCTGGTGAGAAAAAGCTCGCCGCCGGCGATGTAGCCGACGTCGCCCGTGTCGAGCCAATCGCCCCGGAACAGCGTCGCGGTGGCCTCAGGCTTGCGGTGATACCCCATCGTGGCGGAGGGGCCGCGGAATTCGATGCGACCTTCGGTACGCGCGGGAAGCTCGCGTTCCGCATCATCGACCACGCGAATCTCGTGTCCCGCAAGAGGCCGCCCGCAGGAGACGACTTCCAGCGCGTCCGTCGCACGATCGGTCACCGGGGTGGCGACGCCTTCGTGCGCGAGCGCACGCGGATCGATCCGCTCCACCCATGGACCGCGGTCGAGCGGCGGAAAAGTGAGCCCGAGTGCCGACTCGGCGAGCCCGTACACCGGGGTAAGCGCGCGGCGATCGAATCCGTAGCGCGCGAAACGGGCGGCGAACCGCTCCAGAGTCGCAGCGCGTACCGGCTCGGCGCCGTTGAAGGCCAGGCGCCACGAGCTTAGATCCAGGCCAGCCAGATCCTCCTCACGCAGCTTGGAGGCGACGATCTCGTAGGCGAAGTTGGGCCCTGCCGAAATCGTCGCGCGATAGCGATGGATCGTCCACAGCCAGCGTGCCGGCCGAGCGAGAAAGCTCGTCGGCGGCATCAGCACCAGCGGGATGGCGTAGTACATCGTGGCGAGCCACGCGCCGATGAGCCCCATGTCGTGATAAAGCGGCAGCCAGCTGACGAAGCGATCGCCCGACGTCACGCCGGCGGCCTTGCCCATCGCGCGAATGTTGGCGAGCAGGTTGTCGTGGCTCAAGACCACGCCCTTGGGATCGCCGGTGCTGCCTGAGGTGTACTGGAGCATCGCCGTGTCGCGGGCCGAAGCGCTCGGCGGATCGACCCGCTCGCCCGCGTCGCGCAGGCGATCGATGCCGACAACGTGTTGCAGATTGGGCAGCTCCGCGCGCAGGATCTCGCCGATGAACTGCGCCTCGGGCACGGTCACGAGCACCCGGGCAAGGCAGTTCGCGAGGATCGCGGCACGGCCTCGAACATGCTCCTCGATTTCCGACCAGCGCACGGGAGGATACATCGGCACGGGCACGGCGCCGACGAGCATTGTCCCCAGGAACGCTTGGAAGAAGGCGCTGCTCGTCGGCAGCATGAGCGCGACGGCATCGTTGTGACCGATGCCGAGAGCGGCGAGCCCGCGCGCCGCTTCTTGGGCGTCGGCCCACAAGCGCACATAGGAGATGGTCCCGAGCGTCTCGTCGCCGTCGAGCAGCGTGATGTGCTCGCGCTCGGGATGGCGCTCGAGATGCCAGCGAAATGCATCGAGGATAGTGGCTGCGTCCTCCGGCGTGCCCGCGACGGGTTCCGGAGGCGGGGGCGGCGCCGGCGGCAAAGCGACTGCGCCGGACACGGGTTCCGCCTTCGCGATCGCTTCCAGAACGTCGCGTGGCGTGCGGGCGGCGGCGGCGAGAGGCTCGGGGAGACGGACTCCGAAGGCGCGCTCGACACGCAACACGAGCTCGACGCGCGACAAGCTGTCGAGCCCCAGATCCCGCTCGATCGAGTCGCCGAGATGCACGGCCCGAGGTGGAGCGGACGGACGCAGCTCATGCAGCATCTCGGTAATGAGCTGCAGCAGCTTTTGCGCGGCGGCGTCCGGCGGAACGGCCATGCGCCCGGTTAATGGACGATCATTCGGAGCCATTGCAGTTCGACCCCGAGCCAGCACAGATCGAGATCGCGCCACCATCGTAGCTGCCGGCCTGTGCGAGCCCGTTGACGGGGATCAAAGCCGTCCAGCGCCGGAGGACTACGCTCATACGGATGGACTATGCGTCCACGATTTCTCAACGGGCCGTGAATCGACGGAGTCCGCACAAGTTTCCGACCTATGACGCTTCCTCGTCGCCCGACTTGTGAAGGGGTTCCTTAAGCCACCGATTGAGCGTCACGGCCGTGCCGTAAAAAATCTCGACACCACCCAAAGCGCTCGGCGTCTTGCGCGTGGCCTTCTCCGACGATTTTGCGAGCCAATTACGTTTCGTCAGACGGCGTAGAGGTCAGGCGCTACCGATTTTGGTGCCATCGCATGGCGTGGGGCCGACAGCGATCTAGGGGAGCACCCAATGGGCACCGTAAAAAATTTCGACAACGCCGCTTCAGCCTCCAGAGGAGTCTGGCAGGGTGAAATGTCCGTTACAACTGGCGCTTTATTGGCTGCGCGAACGCCGCGCGAATTGCCCGCCCGGCGTCCCTACGGCCCCGCTTTGTGCTGCTCAGGTTCGGGCTTCGACTTCGTGGCGCTCTTCAGCGAAGCTAACGGGCACAGGTTTCGCGCCGTCCGCCGCGAAGATCGCGTCGCAGAGCCGGTTGAGCATCGGCACTCCGCGAACCTCGGTTTCGAACAGCGGGACGATGGCGCGGACGCTATCGTCGAACTCGCGCCAGATCGTCTTCATGTGCTCCTGCTGCATGGCCACGCGGTTCTTGACGAACTCGGCGGAATCCGGACCCAGCGACGCCGGGTCGATGACCATGTTGACGAGAACGCCGCCCACCGGAATCCCGAAATCCTTGAACCACTGGATAAAGCGGGTTACCACCGCGATGGGAAGCGCCTCGGCCAGCGTCACGAAGAAAAACGCCGTCAACTTCGGGTCGGTGAGGAGCACGCGCGCGTGCTCCATCCGGTCGCGGAAGGAGACGAGGTACTCCATCAGGGGATCGGCCTCCTTCTTCTTGGTGAAGGAAAGCATCTCGCGCAGCGTCTTCGCCTCCTCGCGGCTCTTCATCATCTTGTTGACCCAAAGCGCGTAGACCTTCGACATGCCGAGGAGCCGCCGCGCGTTGGCGGTGGGCGCGGTGTCGAAGACGTAGACGTCGTACTCGTTCTTGAACATGAGGTCGATCATGTTCTCGAACATCGCCGATTCCTCGAACGCGGGGTTCATCGTCGCGGTCTCGACGAACTCGTCGGCCTTGGTGGTGATGTCGGCGAACTTGAGGAACCAGCGGATCTTCTCGCGGATCTGCATCTTGCTGCGCTCGATGGTCTCCTTGGTCTCGATCTCGTACGCCCAGAGGTTGGGCACGCCCTCGACGGGGACGTGCTTGCCGAGCACGTCCTGGCCCAGCAAGGTGGTGAGGCTGTGCACGGGATTGGTCGACGCGAGCAGCACCCGGCGTCCCTGCCGGGCGAGCCCGATGGCCGCGGCGGCGGCGAAAACCGTCTTCCCCACGCCGCCCTTGCCGCCGAAGAAGAAGTACTTCAGCGTGGGGTGCTCGCTGAGGTGCCGTCCCATCGGCATGGTGATCTCTGACATGGCGAGCCTCCGCTAGGCGTACATGATGTCGGCCAGCTTCTCGATCATGGGCAGCCCGGTGACGTCGCGCTCCATCTCCGGCACCAGAGCCCTCACCTGGTCGTTGAAGATCGTGCGCACGTCGCGCATGTGCTGGTCCTGCATGGCGATGCGGTGACGCAAATACTCCGGGATGTTCTGGCTCAGCAGCTCGTGCGGGATGACCCGGTTCACCACGTATCCGGCGATCGGCACGTCGAACTGCGCGAACATCTTGGCCGCCTTCTGCGTGTCGTTGATGACCCCGATCTCCGGGATCACCACGAAGAAGAAGGCCGTCTTCGTCTTGTCCGTTAGGATCCCGGCGGAGGTGTTGATGCGGTTCTTGATGTAGAGCAGCTCCTGGAGGATCTGGTCCTGCTCGGTCTGCTTCTCGTGCTTGAGCCGGCTCACCATCTCCTCGTACTCGCGCATGTCCTCCCGGAGCTTGGTGACTTTGTTGATCCACTCGTCGTAGACCTTGGCCATCGACAGGTAGTAGAGCGCGTGACCGAGCGGTACGAGATCGTAGATGTAGTAGTCGTAGTCGCCCTTCATGACCACGTCCACTACGGCGTCGAACATTGCGCTCTCTTCCATCGCCGGCTCGGCGCTCGCCGCCTGGATGTAGTGCTCGATCTCCTCGGGCACGGCGGGCAGGCCGTACATGTCGAGGATCTTCTGGCGGATCTCCTGCTGGTACGCCTTGATATGCTTGTCGGCGTCGATCTCCTGGGCCCAGAGGTTGTCCATGATCTTCACGGGTCCCTTGCCGAAGATATCCTTCTTGAAGATGTCGGTGAGCGACGCCTGGGGGTCGACGGAGAACACGAGCACCTTCTTGCCGTGGCTCGCGAGCCAGTATCCCGCCGCCGCTGAGAAGGTGGTCTTGCCGACTCCGCCCCCGCCGCCGAACATGATGTAGCGGCGCTCGGGATGCTGCAGGAACACGTCCTTGAATCCCATCATGGTCCCCTTAGAACATCGCGTCCGCGACGTCTTTCTCGCGCAGCATGCGCCGCTTCCACGTCGCGATCTGCGGCACAACGTAAGGCAGAAGCCGCAGGCTGTAGTAGGGCGGCAGGATCGGGATGCCCAGCAGGTCGCCCATCGTGATGAGAATGAAGAGGTGCTCCATCGATGCGCGCGTGCGCAGTGCCGCGCGGCTCATGTCGTGCGCGGCCATGCCGTACACCGTGTCGCGGACGTTCTGCCAGATTCTCTTTGCCGTCGTCATCTTTTCTTCGTCTGTCATGGCCTTGTTCCTTTACATTCCGTGCAGGTGATGCTCGTGGTCGGTGCCGAGTTCGCGCTCGCGCATCATGTGGCGCTTCCAGGTCTCGATCTGCGGTACCACCCAGGGGAGCAGGCGCAGCCCGTAGTACGGCGGCAGGATCGGCACGCCCAGCATGTCCCCGAATACGCCGAGCATGAACAAAGTCTCCATCGTGGCCCGGATCTCGAGGGCCTCCTGCGCGATCTCGTAGCCGGAGAGCCCATACATGAATTCGCGCAGGGCCTTCCTCCATACGCCGGTGACGCGCGTGCTATCGCTGCCTACGGGCATGTTATCGTTGCCTCCATGACGGAGCTCATCGGCATCGTCGCGGTCGCAGTCGTAGCTTGGTTCGCGGCCGGGACGATCTGGAATGTTCGCCTGGGGCGCGAGGTCTTGCGCTGGATGCAGGGCGGCCTGCCGGTGCTCGGCCAGCACACGACCGTGCGCTGGCTTGGCTCGACCGCGGTCGAGATGGTGATTCGTGACGGCGAACCTCCGTTCGCCGCAGCGACCGTCGTCATTTTTCTGGAACCGCGAGACCTGCCTTGGATGTGGGCGCTCGGCCGCAGCGGCGGCCGCCGCGACACGCTCATTATCCGGGGCGTGTTGCGCCAAACGCCGACGCTCGAGCTCGAGGCGCTCGACCCGGCGAGCTGGTCGGGTCGCGATGCGCTTCCGCGCGTGCCGACCGCGTGGGCAGTGCGCCAAGCTCCGACCGCGGACGGCGTCGTCGTACATCACTCTGGCGCTTCGGCCCTCGAGCGGGCCGACACGATGCTGGCGCTCGCGCAGCGCACCGACCTCACGATAAGGCGGCTCTCGGTGCGTCGTACTGAGCCAAATTTCCAGATTCATATCGCGCTTCCAGATCGCCGGCAGCCGGCGCGCGAGTTCTTCGAAGCGGTGCACCGCCTCGTCGAACTCGCGCTCAGCTGACACGATCCGATTGCTCTATGCATGCGCCGCAGGCGTATGTGCCGCGGGTGGCAGAGTCGCAGGACGTGGAACGGGCGTCGCCGGTGTCGCACCGTGGCGCATGTAAGCCTTGTAGCCGTCCCAGCCGATGATGAGAGCCGCCACGAACAGCAGCAAGGAGACCGCGATCATGGCCCACGCACCCCCGACCGGCAGCGCGCCCATATTCGGATTCGCCGCGATCGTCACGTAGAGGTTGCGCGCCGTGACCGCGGTCGCCGCCAGGGTGGTGAAGTACATGAACACCATCGGCACGACCGCGTAGGTCGGATTGCGCTTCTCCGACTTGAGCCACACCGCCACCACGAGCAGGCTCAGGGCCGCCATCAGTTGGTTGGAGGCGCCGAACATCTGCCACAGATACACCCACGTGCCGGTGAGCACGAGCGCAGCCGTGAAGCCCATGGAGATGAAGCTCGCGACGTGCATGTTGCGCATGGGCGGGATAGCGTCGCCCACCCACTCGGCGAGGGTCACGCGCATCACGCGGAAGACGAGTTGTGTCACGGTCAGCACGATGATCACGAAGGTAGCGAAGCCGAGCGCGGTACCGAACGCCTCGGGAAGGAGCCCGAAGGTGCCGGCGTACACCAGCTTGCCGACGCCGGCCGCGAAGCGGCCACCGCCGCCGCCGGCTCCGGCGATGGAGACGGCAGTAAGAGACAGCATCGCCAGGGGGAACTCGCCAAACAACATCGCCCCTGCGCCGACCGGCAGTGCGTCGGTGTCGTACTCGAGCTGCCGCGCAGTGCCGATCGAGCCGACCAGAGCGTGCCAGCCCGAGATGGCGCCACACGCGATGGTGACGAACAGCATCGGCCAGAGCGGCTGCCACGCGGCGCCGGACTGGATCGTGAAGCCGAGATCCTTGATCGCCGGCAGCGCGAAGGCGCCGATGAGGTTGCCGGCCGCGTCCGTTGTGCCGAGGATCGGCGCGACGACCATGCCGAGCGCGGAGAGCAGGATGGTGATCGAGGTGATCCAGAAGCCGATGTAGTTCACCGGTTGCGCGAAGCGCCAGATCGGCAGGTTCGCCCCCATGTAGCTGAAGGCGAAGAGGAAGACCATCCACCCGATGTAGTTGGGCAGCGTCTTGAGAAGGCCCGTGCTCGCGTCATACGCCGGGGTGCTCACGCGCTTGCCGTCCTTGCCAGGCGCGGGGATGCGTGGATCTGCGGCCGTCGGATCCTCCACCGCGAACAATGCCGTGCCGTCGCTGATCTGGTCTACCGCGCTGTTCACGTTCACAACCGCGGCCGCCACCGGGCCTTGCACCAGCGCACCCTTCTCATCGCGGTGCTGGCCCCAAGGACCGGCCGCCATGCCGGCAAGCGTCAGCGCGACGACGAAGACCGTGACGCCCATGATGCCCATCTTCCAGCGGTACATCATCTGGCCGGCGAGCAGCCCCATGAGCGCGAGCATGATGATGCCGAACGGGACGTCGGGACGCGCGGACAGGATCGCCGCCAGGATGCCGATGAACGCGCCGGCGAGCAGCATCAGGTAGAAGAAGATGAATACGAACAGAATCGTGCGCGTGCGCGGCGCGATAAGCTTGTGCGAGATCGCCGACAGGCTGTTCCCGTCGTTGCGCACCGCGACCATGATGGCGGAATAGTCGCTCACCCAGCCGATGAAGCTAACGCCCAGGATCAGCCAGGCCAGCGACGGCGACCAGCCCCAGATATTGGCGGCGGTGATCGGTCCGACGATGGGCCCGGCGGCCGCAATCGCCTTGAAGTGATAGCCGAACAGCACATTCCGGCTGGTCGGCATGAAGTCGACGCCGTCCATGTACAGCTTGGCGGGCGTCGCCCGCTTGGCGTCGGACTGGATGACGTTGCGGTCGATGCGTTTGGCGTAGAAGTTGTACGCCAGATAGCTGGTGAGTACGGCGAGGACGACGATCCAGAGAGTGTTCATGGCCCCTTCTTTCGTCGAATGGTCGTAACCGCCGCGGTGCCTATCGGCACAGGGATGCACGAAGGGGAGGATCTGCCCGCGGCGAACTGCCCGCGCGCACGTGCTTCGTACTTCCGTACTTCCGGACGGCGCACGTGCTCCGGTCCTCGACTGGGTGTTTACCGTAACCTGCCTGTCGGCCACCTCCGCGTGGTTTGTCAGAGATTCTTCACCCCCGCGAAGGAACGCGTATTGATCGGTGTCAAGCATCGTCGCTCTAGCCTGTGTTAAAGCGCCGCGCCGATGCCCGTGAGACAAACGCGGGCACGATCTCGCATCTCGCTACTGCCTTCGCTTCAACCGGCCGTCGCACCGCATCCGCGCTGTTCGGCAGATCACGTTGATCGACGTTTGACTTGGCTCAAGGCGCCAAGCGCGCAATGCCGTACGCTTTCCTTCGCGTTCGGCACGGCATCGTGTCGACCCAACCCGCGGTTGCCTGACGCTTCGCGCGCCAAGGTGGAGGAACATGCCTAACGACTGGATCGCCAAGACGGTGGGACAGTTGCGCAGCGCGCCCAACATGCCGGAGTACGAGTCCTTCCGGCGCACGTTCTCGTGGGCTGAGGCGCGCAAGGAGCTCGATGGCTTGCCCGGCGGGCGCGGGCTCAACATCGCGCACGAAGCCGTCGATCGGCACGCCGCGGGCTCGCGCGCCGATCAGGTCGCGATCCGGTGGCTCGGCCGTGAGGGCGCGATCGAGGAATACTCGTTTCGCCGGCTGTCGCTGCTCTCCAATCGTTTCGCAAACGTGCTCGCCCAGCTCGGCGTCGCGCCGGGAGAGCGGGTCTACGCGCTCACCGGCCGCATCCCCGCCCTTTATATCGCCGCGCTGGGATCGTGGAAGTATCGGGCGGCGTTCTGCACGCTCTTCTCGGCATTCGGCCCGGAGCCGATCCATGCGCGCATGGCCAAAGGCGATGCCAAGGTGCTGATCACGACCCGGGCGCTGTACGACAAGAAAGTCGCGGGTATTCGCGCTTCGCTTCCGTCGTTGAAGCACGTGCTCATCGTGGGTGATGGCGTGCCGGGCGACGACACGACGAGCTTCGATGAGCTGTTGGGCGGTGCGAGCGAGTCGTTCACGATTCCGCCGACCGATCCCGAAGACATGGCGCTGCTGCACTTCACGAGTGGCACCACCGGGACGCCCAAAGGCGCGGTGCACGTCCATCATGCCGTCGTGGCTCACCACATCACCGGCAAGATCGCACTGGATCTCCGTCCCGACGATGTCTTCTGGTGCACCGCCGATCCCGGTTGGGTCACCGGCACGTCGTACGGCATCATCGCGCCGCTTACCAACGGCGTCACCAGCATCGTCGATGAGGCGGATTTCGACGCCGAGCGCTGGTACGAGATCTTGGCCCGCCACAAGGTGAGCGTCTGGTACACCGCGCCCACGGCGATTCGCATGATGATGAAGGCGGGCTTCGATCCCGGTCGCCGGAGCGCGATGCCTGCATTGCGCTTCCTGGCGAGCGTGGGCGAGCCGCTCAATCCCGAGGCCGTGCTCTGGGGCGTGGAAGCCTTCGGGATGCCGTTTCACGACAACTGGTGGCAGACCGAGACCGGGGGCATCATGATCGCCAATTACGCGGCCATGGATATCCGTCCCGGCTCGATGGGCCGACCGCTGCCGGGCATCGAAGCGGCGATCGTCCGCGCCGGAGAGGAAGGCACGGTGAGCGTGATCGACGCGCCGGATGAGCAGGGCGAGCTCGCGCTCAAGCCCGGTTGGCCGTCGATGTTCCGTGGCTACCTGAACGAGCCTGAGCGGTACCGCAAGTGCTTCGCGGGCGGCTGGTACCTCACCGGCGATCTCGCTCGCCGCGATCGCGACGGGTACTTCTGGTTCGTCGGTCGCAAGGATGACGTGATCAAGACCTCCGGCCATCTCATCGGTCCGTTCGAGGTCGAGAGCGTCCTGATGGAACACCCTGCGGTCGCCGAGGCGGGAGTGATCGGCAAGCCCGATCCCGTTGCGCTGGAGGTTGTCAAGGCATTCGTCGCGCTCAAGAGCGGCAACTTGCCGGACGAGGCGTTGAGAAAGTCGCTGCTCGCCCATGCGCGCAAGCGGCTGGGCGCCGCCGTCGCGCCGAAGGAGATCGAGTTCGTCGCCTCGCTGCCGAAGACGCGCAGCGGCAAGATCATGCGGCGGCTCCTCAAGGCGCGGGAGCTTGGGCTTCCCGAAGGCGACACCTCCACATTGGAGAGCGGCTGATGGCCTCCGAACTGCTGGCCCTGCCCGAACTGCGGCGTGAGCACGCGCTGGGCCTGTTTCGGCAGATGCTGCTGATCCGTCGCTTCGAAGAGAAGTCGGCGGAGCTCTACACGCTCGGCAAGATCCGCGGCTTCCTGCATCTGTACATCGGCGAGGAAGCAGTGGCCGCCGGCGCGATGCCGGCGTTCACGCCCGACGACGCGATCGTCGCCACGTATCGCGAGCACGGCCAAGCCCTCGCTCGCGGGATCCCCGCCGGTGCGGTGATGGCCGAAATGTACGGCAAGGCCAATGGTGCGAGCCGCGGCCGCGGCGGATCGATGCACATCTTCGATGCGAGCCGCCGCTTCTACGGTGGATACGCCATCGTGGGCGGCGGCCTGCCGATCGCGGTCGGGCTCGCGCTCGCCGACCGGATGCAGGACCGGCGGCGAATCACGGCGTGCTTTTTCGGCGAAGGCGCGGTGGCCGAAGGCGAATTCCACGAGTCCCTCAATCTTGCCGCCTTGTGGCACCTGCCGATCGTCTTCCTGTGCGAGAACAATCGCTACGCCATGGGCACCGCGCTGATGCGCTCGGAATCGCAGACCGATCTCCACCTCAAGGCGCAAAGCTACAATATCGCTTCGGTTGCGGTCGACGGCATGGATGTGCTGGCGGTCGAGTCGGCCGTGCGCGAGGCGGCTGACGCCGTGCGCCGCGAGCGGGAGCCGCGTTTTCTCGAGCTTCGAACCTACCGTTTCCGCGCCCACTCGATGGCCGACCCGGACTTGTATCGTACCCGCGCCGAGGTCGACGAATGGAAGCATCGCTGTCCGGTCGAGACCTTCGCCGCGATGCTTCGGGCGGAAGGCTTGCTTTCCGATGCCGCGCGCAACGAAATGGAAGCCGGCGTGGCCGCCGAGATCGTGCAAGCGGTGGCCATCGCGGAAGCAGGGTCGTGGGAGCCGGTCGAGGATCTCACGCGCGACGTCTACACCCCGGCGTCCGCATCATGAGCAAGACGACCTATCGTGAGGCGTTGCGGGGCGCGATGCGCGAGGCGATGCGTGCCGACCCGCGTGTGTTCCTGATGGGCGAGGACGTCGGCCGCTACGGCGGTGCGTTCGCGGTGAGCCTGGGGCTGCTCGCGGAGTTCGGCCCGGAACGTATTCGCGATACGCCGCTGTCCGAATCGACATTCGTGGGCGCCGGCATCGGAGCGGCGCTGGGCGGAATGCGGCCGATCGTCGAGGTCATGACGATCAACTTCAGCCTGCTCGCGCTCGACCAGATCGTCAACAACGCTGCGACGCTGCGGCACATGTCGGGCGGCCAGTTCAGCGTGCCCATGGTGGTGCGCATGGCAAGCGGCGGCGGGCGCGGCATGGCGGCGCAGCACTCGCACAGCTTCGAAGGCTGGTACGCGCACGTCCCGGGGATCAAGTCCATTGCCCCGGCGACCGTGGCCGATGCGAGAGGCCTTCTGCTCGCTGCGCTTAAAGAGCCCGATCCGGTCTTCGTGTTCGAGCACGCGCTCCTTTATTCGCTCGAAGGCGACACCGACGACGGCGTGCCGATGCGCATCGGTCAGGCCGCCATACGCCGCTCCGGTCACGACGTGACGCTCATTACCTACGGCGGCACGCTGGGCAAGACACTGCAGGCGGCGGAAACGCTCGCCGCCGAGGGCATCGACGCCGAGGTGATCGATCTCAGAACGCTTCGTCCACTCGATACAGCGACTATCCTGGAATCGGTGGGCCGCACCCATCGCGCTGTGATCATCGATGAAGGCTGGCGCACGGGAAGCCTCGCCGCGGAGGTGAGCGCCCAGATCATGGAAGGCGCGTTCGATTCGCTCGACGCGCCCGTGGCGCGGGTCTGCAGCGCCGAGGTGCCGATTCCCTACGCCAAACACCTCGAGGACGCGGCGCTGCCTCAGGCGGCGACCATCGCGAGCGCGGCACGAGCGCTCTTCTGAGGGCGAAGCGATGGTCCAGTTCGTCATGCCGAAGCTCGGCGCCGACATGACCCAGGGAAAACTGGTCGAGTGGTGCAAGAAGCCGGGCGAGCGTGTCAAGCGCGGCGAGGTGATCGCCGTAATCGAAACCGACAAGGCGAACGTCGATACCGAATCGTTCGTCGACGGGGTGTTCGAAAGCGTCCTGGTCGAACCGCACGACGAGTGGCTGCCGGTCGGAACTCCGCTGGCGGTGATTCACGTGGAAGGCGAAGTGCCGACCGAGGCGGCGCCGCCACCGCTCGCTGCTGCGCCGGTCGCGCCGCCCCCTAGTGCGGCTCCGGCGGTACCGGTCGCGGTCGCCGACGCGGCGATGGCGCGGCTTAGGATTTCGCCCGCTGCGCGCAAGCGCGCCCTCGATCTCGGCATCGATCCCGCGCGGCTGGTCGGTACGGGTCCGGGTGGACGCATCACGCTGGAGGACGTCGAGCGTGTCGCGGGGGCGGCCCCGGTTGCCCCGGCAGCGGCTCCCGTCGTGGCGGAAGCTCCGGATCGCGCTCGACGAATGCGCGATGCCATCGCGGCCACGATGGCGCTGTCGAAGCGCGAGATCCCTCACTACTACCTGGCAACGGCGATCTCGCTCGCGAAGGCGCTGACGTGGCTCGAGGCGCGCAACGCGGGGCGAACGGTGACGGAGCGATTGCTGCCCGGCGTGCTGCTCCTCAAGGCGACCGCGCTGGCGCTGCGCCAGGTGCCCGAGCTCAACGGCTTCTGGCGCAACGCTCGCGCGGAGCAAAGCCAGGCGATCCACGTCGGTGTGGCGATTTCGCTTCGGGGAGGCGGGCTCGTTGCGCCGGCCGTGCACGACGCGGACCGGTGCGACCTCGACGAATTGATGCGCCGGCTGCAGGATCTCACCAAGCGGGCCCGCGCGGGATCGCTCAGGAGCTCGGAGATGACCGATCCGACGATCACCGTCACCAGCCTGGGCGAGCGTGGCGTGGACGCCGTCTACGGGATCATCTATCCGCCCCAGCTCGCGCTGGTGGGCTTCGGCAAGGTGGTCGAGCGACCGTGGGTGGTCGGCGGGTGCGTTGTCGCGCAACCGGTGATCAGCGCGACGCTGTCGGGCGACCATCGCGCCACCGACGGTCATCGCGGAGCGCTGCTGCTCGACGCGATCGATCGCCTTCTCCAGGAACCGGACAAGCTATGACCGCCGAAATCAAGACCTCGGAAACACTTCGGGACACTGTGCTGGACGCCTTGAGCGATGTCGCGCCGGAGCTCGAGCGCGACAAGATCGACCCCCGAGCCGACCTGCGCAATCAGCTCGACCTCGATTCGATGGATTTCCTGAATTTCGTCGTTGGCCTGCACAAGGCGCTCGGCGTTGACATCCCCGAAGCGGACTATCGCAAGATAGCCACCCTCGACGGCTGCGTGGCGTATCTCGCGGCGAAGATCGATGCGCGTTAGCGCGATCGACACGACGCAGGTGTCGTAAGAGTCGAAGCCCAAAGATGACGCGAAAGCCGCACGTTGCATTCGCGCCCGCCGACGTGCGCCAGGGGGTGTTCGAGACGCTGCAGCGGATCGCTCCGCAGGTCTCGCCCGACGCCTTGAATCCCGCGCGCCCGCTGCGAGACCAGGTCGATCTCGATTCGATGGATTGGCTGAACTTCCTCGTCGCCGTGAACGAGCGATTCGGCGCCGATATTCCCGAATCCGACTACGCGCAGCTCGCAACGCTCGATGACTTGTTCGCGTATCTCGAGCGGAGACACGCGGGCGTGCGTGGAGGTCGAAATCGTCGGGTCCGTGAGCATCGTCTTGCCGACGGCAGGACCGTGACGATCCGGCCGATAAGGGCAGACGACGCGGAACGGATTCGCGATTTGCTCGAGGCTTCTTCGGAGGAAAGCCGCTATAAACGTTTCCAGAAGTGGGTACATGCGCCGTCCAACGAGCTCGTTCATTTCCTTACGGATGTCGACGAGCGCCGCTGCGTGACGGCTGTGGCGAGCGTCCCGAGCGGGTCCCACGAGCAGATCGTCGGCGAAGCACGATGCATAGCGGGCGCCGACGGCAAAAGCTGCGAGCTCGGTTTGCTGGTCGAGGATTCCTGGCAGAAGACCGGGATCGCCGGTCTTTTGATGGAGGCGTTGATGAAGTCCGCGCGCGAGAGAGGATTCACAGAGATGGAAGGACTCGTTCTCGCCAACAACGCGCCGATGCTGCAATTCGCGCATGCATTCGGATTTGAAGCCGAGCCGACGGAGGACCGGACTATGGTGCACATCCGACGCGTTCTGCGCGACGCCGCGGCGCCGATGTCTCGACCCGTTGGTTCATCTCGGCGCAATCGCATCGTCGATGCAAAGTACAAGGAGTCCCGCTAGATCACAGCTGCGCCCGAAGGTGCGACACTGCCTCGCGCTTTTTTGACCACATGATGGGACCGATCGAGGTCGTCTCGCGCTTGCGGGGCTGGCCAGACAGCGCAGGCATTGAGGCCCATCGCGAAGGAACACATAGTCGCGGCGCGCCGCACGCTCGATGAGGATCCAGCAGCTCTCCGTTGCCGACGCAATATCCAGCGTCAAGAGCACGCCCGACGGGCTTTCTGCAACGGAAGCCGAACGGCGTCTGCGTGAATTCGGACCCAACCGCATCGAGCGTGCCGCCGGCCAGCCGTTGCCGCTGCGCTTCGCCAAGGAATTCACGCATTTCTTTGCCCTGATCCTCTGGTTTGCCGTGGCTCTTGCATTCGTCGCGGAATGGAGGGCTCCTGGCCAGGGCATGGCGAAGATTGCCTACGCGATCGTCGGCGTGATAGTGGTCAGCGGTCTGTTCTCCTTCTGGCAGGAATTTCGGGTCGAACAAACGCTCGCCGCGCTGCGCAAACTGCTGCCGCCGCACGTGGAGGCGATGCGAGACTGTGTCGTGGCTCGGATAGCAGTGGAACACCTCGTACCGGGCGACATCATCCTGCTGGGGCAGGGCGACAACGTGCCGGCCGACTGCCGCCTGGTGGAGGCGTTCAGCGTCCGGGCCAACAACGCAACGGTGACCGGCGAAGCGCTGCCGCAGCCGCGCGACGCCGACCCTTGCCCGGAAGACAGCCCGCTCCACAGCAGGAACGTGCTGCTCGCAGGCACTTCGATGGTTTCCGGGCAGGCGAGGGCCGTGGTGTTTGCCACCGGCATGCAGACGGAATTCGGCAGGATCGCGCATCTCGCGCAAGCGGGCTCAGAGGTTGCCTCGCCGCTGCGCCGCGAGCTCGGGCGGTTGAGCCGCTTGATCGCCGTTCTGGCGATTCTCATCGGGATCGCCTTTTTCGCCGTCGGGCAGGTGATCGGCGTTCCGTTCTGGCAGGACTTCGTGTTTGCAATCGGCATCATCGTGGCCATGGTGCCGGAGGGCCTGCTCCCGACACTGACCCTGGCGCTCGTGCTGGCCACGCAGCGTATGGCCAAACGCAACGTGCTGATCCGCTATCTGCCTGCGGTCGAAACTCTCGGCTCGACGACCGTGATATGCACCGACAAGACCGGCACGCTGACCCAGAATCGCATGAGCGTGAAGCAGCTTTTCCTCGATCTCCCGGTCGATGCGCGTGCCGCTGCGCAAGGCGAATCGCCGGTAGCGGAGCGTTTCCGTCCCTTGTTTCAGGCTGCGCTCCACTGCCATGACGTGAGGCAGGGCGACGAAAGCGGCCGCTCAGCCCTCCTCGGCGACCCGATGGAGGTTGCGATCCTGTTGATGGCCCGGCAGGCACTGCACTCCGCAAAGCAATGCGCCAAGCTTCATGAGATTCCGTTCGATGCCGAGCGCATCCGTCTCACCACGGTACACGAAACGCCCGCTGGCGCAGCGCTTTACTGCAAGGGGGCGCCCGAGGTCGTCGTTCCGCTGTGCACGCGCACACTGGTGGAAGGTTCACCTCGCCCGCTCGATCATGAGCTTCGCAAGCAGTTGCGCGACGCCGGTGAGGCGATGGCCGAACGGGGACTGCGCGTCATCGCATTTGCCTACCGGCCGCTGCCTGCGGATTGGCGCGACGGCGAGCTGGAACGGGAGCTGATTTTCGCGGGGTTCGCGGGACTTGAGGATCCCCCGCGCGCCGAAGTGCCGGAGGCCATACGCAGGTGCCGCGAAGCGGGCATCCGGGTCATCATGGTCACAGGGGATCATCCACGGACTGCCGTTGCGATTGCCCGCCAGGTGGGCCTGGTCCAATCGCAACAGCCGGTGGTCGTCACGGGCGAAGATCTCCGCAAACTGTCCGACATCGAATTAAGGCTTGCCCTGGAGGCCCCGGAAATCGTCTTCGCACGGGTGGGGGCTGAGCAGAAGATGCGTATCGTCGAGGCGTTGAAGAACAAGGGACACGTGGTCGCCGTCACCGGCGACGGCGTGAACGACGCGCCTGCCTTGAAGAGCGCCCATATCGGCATCGCGATGGGCATCGCGGGTAACGACGTCGCGAAGGAGGCTGCCGACATGGTGTTGTTGGATGACAATTTCGCCAGCATCGTGAGCGCCGTGGAGGAGGGGCGCGCGGTATTCGAGAACATCCGTAAGTTCCTGACGTACATCCTCGCGCACAATGTACCGGAGCTCGTTCCCTATCTGGCCTTTTCGCTGTTTCCGATTCCTCTCGCGCTCACGCCGATCCAGATCCTGTCGATCGACATGGGCACCGACACGCTCACGGCCCTCGGCCTGGGCGTCGAGAAACCGTCGCCTCGGGTCATGCAGCGGCCGCCACGCGCGCGCGACGAGCGCCTGTTCGACTGGCGGCTTGCCTCGCGCGCGTACCTGTTTCTCGGCATGGTCGAAGCTGCGGCGGCGATGGCAGCGTTCTTTTTCGTGCTTCATCGGGGCGGCTGGACCTACGGGCAGGCGGTTGCTGCCGATGACGCCGTCTATCTGCAAGCGACCGCAGCGTGCCTGGTCGCCATCGTCGTAATGCAAATCGTCAACGTGTTCCTGTGCCGCAGCGCTACTCGATCGATCGTGGTGACGGGGCTCGCCGGCAATCCCTGGATCGCCTGGGGAATCGTCTTCGAAATCGTCGCTATCGCGCTGATCGTCTACACTCCTGCGGGGAATCTTCTCTTTGGAACGGCGCCGGTACCGGCGGAGGTATGGCTTTTCGTGCTGCCTTTCGCGCCAGCGCTGCTCGTGCTCGAGGAATTGCGCAAATGGCTGGCGCGCAGGCGGCTGCGCGACAGCAAGGCGCCGAACGGACCTGTACAAACGGATTCCTGATATCGATCCGCACGAGCGACCGGCGGAGTCGCTGCGCTCCGTCTTGGCCGCGAACGCCGGCCGGGCATGGAGCGAATGAACATGGAACACCTCACGGAGATTTCCGTCCGCTCTCGCGAGCGCACGGAGTTCATCAAGCTGGACAAGGAGATAGCGAAGATCATCATAGACAGCGGCGTGACCAAGGGCGTGTGCCACGTCTACGTGCCGCACACGACCGCCGGCGTGACGATCAACGAGGGTGCGGATCCTGCAGGTGTCAGGCGAGTAGGTTGACTGGCGGAGCTCTTCGGCCGCGCCCCCGCGGTCGGAGTTTGCCGAAGATCAATGTCATCCGCGCCGCCGGGGCCTAACATGCAAACGTCGCCGGCACGAGCCTTCGTGCTCACGCGGGCGCCGAAAGTCCTCCCCGAGTGATAGCGGGAGATACGACATGCGACGCTTCACACCGGTCGAAATGCTGCTCTTCGTGTTCTGGGTCGGTTATGCGATTTTCGCCGCGTGCGTCCTGTACGAGGCCACGCCGCCGGAAAGCCGGGTGCTGCTGCTGATCCTCGGCGGCTATTCGGCGGCACTCGCACCGATGGTCGTCGCAGTCTTGTGGCAAGCTGCCCAGGATCGCTCCGCGTAGTAGAGACAAGGCTTGATCCGGCGTCAGACCACGATGCGCGGATAGATCCATCCCGCGACGGCGACCAGCAGCGCCAGCGTGCCGACCAGAACGCCGATGTCGAGCCCGAGGCCCAGGCTCGTCGTGCCGCCGGCCAGCATCAGCGTGCGCAATCCGTCGACCTCGTAGGTAAGCGGGTTGACGTGGGCGATCACCTTAAGCCAGTCGGGCATGATCTCCGTCGGATAGATGGCGTTGCTCGCGAAGAATAGCGGCATCGTCAGCACCTGTCCGATGCCCATGAAGCGCTCCCGCGTCTTCACGATGCAGGCGATGATCAGCGAGAAAGTGGAAAATACGGCCGCGCCGAGCATGACGAGGAGCACGACCCCGCCCAGCGGTCCCGCGTGCCAGTCCATCTGCACGCCCAGCGCGAGTGCGAGCACGTAGACGATGATCGCCTGCGACAACGCCCGGGCTCCGGCCGACAGCGCCTTGCCCAGAACCAGCGCGGTCCGCGGCGTCGGGCTCACGAGAAACTTGTGCAGTATCCCGAGATCGCGCTCCCAGATGACCGATATACCGTAGAAGATCGCGACGAAGAGCACGCTCTGGGCAAGGATCCCAGGCGCAAGAAAATCGATATACCCGACACTGCCGGTCGGGATGGCGCGCACGTGCGCGAAGACCTCGCCGAAGACCAGCAGCCACAGCATGGGCTGAATCGCGCGCGTCAGGAGCTCGGTCGGATCGTGCCGGAGCTTGCGCACTTCCATGTCCGCCACGGCGAGCACCTTGCCGCAGTAGCGCAGGAGCGCGGTGGCGAAGCCGGGCGGCGCCGCGCTCTCAGCCGAGCCGGCGGACGTTGCGTCGGGTGTTGACGGTCTCACGGTAGCCTCCGATGGTTTCGCCGCTGTCCTCGGTGTAGAAAGCGAATACCTCGTCCAGGCTCCCGCCGTGCTCGCCTGCGGCGGCACCTAGCTCGGAGAGTGTGCCGAGGGCGACGAGCTTCCCACGCCGCAGGATGGCAACGCGGTCGCAGAGCTTCTCGACTTCATCCATGTAATGCGAGGTGAGCACGATGGTCGTGCCGTATTGGCTTCGCAGCTGCTCGATGTGCGCCCAAACGATTTCGCGCGCAACGGGATCGAGTCCGACGGTCGGTTCGTCGAGAAAAAGCAACTTCGGCCGGTGCAGCATCGACTGCGCGATCTCGAGACGGCGGATCATGCCTCCCGAATAGGTGCTCACGAGCTTGTTGGCAGCGTCCGTAAGACCCATGAAGGCGAGCCCCTCGTCGATGCGCTGCCGGCGCAATGCCCTCGGGATGTCGTAGAGCCGGGTGAAAACCTGCAGGTTCTCGCGGCCCGTAAGCTCGCCGTCAGCCGACAGCGCCTGCGGCACGTAGCCGATGATGCCGCGCACGCGAGCGGGCTCCCGTGCGATGTCGAAGCCGCCCACCGTCGCCTGTCCCGTGGTCGGCGGCAGCAGCGTCGTCAGCATCTTGATGAGCGTGGTCTTGCCGGCCCCGTTGCGACCCAGCAGGCCGAAGACCTCGCCCTCGCGTACGGCAAGGTCGAGACCGTCCACCGCGACGAGGTCGCCGAACATGCGGGTCAGCCCTCGCGTGGTCAGGATATCCAAGTGAGTGGTGTTCCTTGTGTAGAGGTTCGACCCGGCGTGCAGCCAGGCGTTGCTCACGCCGGGAGTGGCAGACCGCTTAAGGAGACAGCCGGGGGCCTTGCCGATGGCCGCAAGATGCACCAAGCGCTGCGTTGGCGCAATCCGATCGCCGCCAGAGGTTGAGGCGGATCAAAGAGCTTCCGACTCGCCGCTGCCACCATGGTGGTGGCGGGCCGCCGCGGAGACGAGGGAACGACGATCCGCCAGAGGTCTCGCCCGAGGAGGGCTTGGATGAAAAAGGACTTCGAGGTACTCAGGCTCGACGGCGTTACGCGCCGCTTCGCCGATACCGGTCGCGCCGCGTTCAACGCCGTGTCCGGACTGACGCTCACCATCAAGCGCGGCGACTTCGTCGCCTTGCTGGGGCCATCCGGGTGCGGCAAGTCGACCGCGCTCAACCTGATCGCGGGCCTCCTCCCGCTCACCGAAGGCAGTATCTGGCTCGACGACGAACGCATCGACACGCTCCCTCCGGAAAAGCGCGGCTTCGGGATGGTGTTCCAGAACTACGCGCTCTTTCCGCACATGAGCGTGGCACGCAACATCGACTTCGGGCTGCGAATGCGCCGAGTGCCGCCGGCCGAGATTGCGCGGCGGGTCGCGGACGTGGTGAAGCTCGTGCAACTGCACGGACAGGAGAACAAGCTTCCGGGCCAGCTCTCGGGCGGTCAGCAGCAGCGCGTGGCGATCGCCCGTGCGATCGTCATCGAGCCGCCGCTCGTGCTCATGGACGAGCCGCTTTCGAATCTGGACGCGAAGCTGCGGCTCGAGACGCGATCCGAGATCCGGCGCATCCACCGCGATCTCGCACGCACCACGATCTACGTCACCCACGACCAGGAAGAAGCGTTGTCGCTCGCCGACCGCATCCTGGTCATGATCGACGGCGTCGTGCAGCAGGTCGCCACGCCGGAGGAGGTATATGCGCAGCCGGCGAATCTCGCGGTCGCGAGCTTCATGGGCTATCGCAACCTGCTCGAGCTGGATGTCGAGCGCGCCGAAGGCGATCGGGTCACGCTCGCTGGGCCGGACGTTCGTCTCACCGGAACGCGCAAGCTCCCGCTCGTGAACGGGCGAGCGAGCGTGGCGATGCGTCCAGAGGAGATCGTCGTAGGCGACGGGCCCGAGGGCGCCAATACCATCGCCGTGCGCATCGACGGGGTCGAATACTGCGGCCGCGATTCGCTGCTCGACGTGACGACCGCGTCCGGCAACCATATGCACGTGCGGACAACGCGCCGTTACGCGGCGGGTGACCGGGTCAACGTACACGTGCCCGTCGAGCGCGCGCTGATCTATCCGGTGGCGGCGAGCGCATGAGCCGCCGCGCTGCGGCGCCTCCCGCGCCTCTCGACCGGACGCTCTTCTTGATCGCGCCGGCGACGCTGTTCATGGTGCTTATCTTCATTTATCCCTTCCTCTACGGTCTGATGCTGTCGTTCACTCCGCAGAAGGGCGACTGGCTCGCGAACTACTTCACGTTCTTCACCACCGACAACCTCTGGCCGACGATCTGGACGACCTTGAAGCTCGCGTTGCCCGTGACGGTGATCAACGTCGGGCTCGCGCTGCCGATCGCTTTCAAGATGCGGACGAAGACGCGCTACCAGCGCTGGCTCACCATGATCCTCGTTGTTCCCGTCACGCTGGGCACGGTGCTGATCGCCGAAGGCATGCTGACCTACTTCGGACCGAAGGGCTGGCTCGCGCAGACCGTGCAATTTCTGCATCTGTACGAAGGACGCATTCACCTCACTCACAATTTCTGGGGCGTCCTGATCTCGCTGGTGATCTCGGGCTTCCCGTTCGCATTCCTGCTTATCCTTTCGTACATCACTGGGATCGATCCCGCGCTCGCCCGTGCGGCGGCCACGCTGGGCGCCAACCGTTCCGCCCAGTTCCGGCACATCTATCTGCCGCTGCTCGCGCCCGGTCTCGCGATGTGCTTCTGCCTCGCGTTCGTGCAGTCGTTCTCGGTGTTCCCTTCGGCGGTATTGCTGGGCGCGCCGGCCGGACCGACGCGCGTCATATCGATCGCCGCGTACGAGGCGGCGTTCGAGCAGTACGACTATTCGCTCGCCTCGGCGATCGCGATGATCATGGGATTCGTGCAGCTGCTGATCATCGCGGCGGTGCTCGGCTTACGCAACCTGTTCTACAGTGGTCCGGTGGTCGGGGGCAAGGGATGAGCACACTCGCGGCCCGCCATTTCGCCGAGCGTCCATCGGGGCACGCGATCGAGCGCCGCTGGCTCGAGCGTGTCTGGAGCGGCTTTCTGTGGGGCGTGGTGGCGCTGTTCCTGGTCAACATTGCAGCGATCATCGCTGCGGTGGCGACCAGCTCGTTCGCTCGCCGCTGGCTCGGTACATGGCTGCCGGAGGGATGGACCACGAGCTGGTATTTCGCCGCATGGAAGGAGTTTCAGCTCGGCTCGGTGCTTTGGGTCACGATGGAAGTTGTGGCCGCGGTCGTCGCCCTCGCGCTCATTATCGGCGTGCCGGCGGCGTATACGCTCGCGCGTCGCGATTTTCCCGGGAAGCGGCTCGTCATGCTGCTCTTCCTGCTCCCGCTGATGGTGCCACCGATCACCTACGGCATTCCGCTCGCCACCGTGCTCTATCGGCTGCGTCTCGCGGGGACGTTGAATGGCGTGATTCTCGCGAACCTGGTGCCGGCCGCCCCGTTCGTCATCCTCGTGATGACCCCGTTCATCGAGCAGATCGATCGCAACGTCGAAGCCGCTGCGCGCGTATTCGGCGCCGGCACACTGCGGATGTTCTGGCACGTACTCGTGCCGCTGCTCGCGCCCGGCATTCTGGCCGCGTCGCTGCTGGTGCTGGTGCGCACGATCGCGCTCTTCGAGCTCACCTTCCTCACCGCCGGACCGGACTCGCAGACCCTGGTGGTGGCGCTCTACTATGCGGTGTTCGCTGCCGGCGTGCGCGCGCCGCAGTCGGTCGACGCGATGGCGATGATCTACATGACCGTGACGCTCGTGTGGCTGCTGATCGCGATGCGCTTCGTCGATCCGACACAGCTCGTCTCGCGCGTCAAGGAACATCCGCAGCGATGAACTCGCACGCGGGGACCGCGGTCGAAGTGCGTTGGGAAGCGACGATGCTTGGCGGGCGCAATAATCGGGGCGTAGAGGGTGTTCGCCGTGTAGGGGTAGGGGTTATCCCGACTGACCCGTGACTCGTACCGTGCGCATCATCCTCGTAGCGCTCTTCGCCCTTGGCACATGCGCAGCCGTGCCGGCGGAGGCGCAGCCCGCGCCCGGGTCAACCTACAGCCAGGACGAGCTCGATCAGTTGCTCGCGCCCATCGCTCTCTATCCCGATCAGCTCCTCACACAGGTACTGATTGCGGCTACGTATCCGCTCGAAGTCGTCGAAGCTGCCCGGTTCGTCCGCCGGAACCCGAGTCTGGTCGAGGACGCGCTCGACCAGGCCATCGCCGACAAGAACTGGGATCCGAGCGTCCAGTCGCTCGCCGCATTTCCCCAGGTTCTCGCCATGATGGACGATCGGCTCGAATGGACGCAGCGCCTGGGCGATGCGTTCCTCGCCGATGAGCAGCGCGTGATGGACACGGTGCAGGCGTTGCGCAAGCGCGCCGAAACCGCAGGCAACCTCCAATCGACGCCGCAACAGATGGTGCTCGATCAGGGCAGAGAGATCATCATCCAGCCGGTGCAGCCGGAGGTCATTTACGTGCCGGTCTACGACCCGTTCTATGTTTACGGTCCGTGGTGGGCGCCGGCCTACCCGCCGTGGTTCTGGGATCCGCCTACGTTCTACGGCTATCCGGTGGTGATCACCGGCATCGTGTTCGGCAGGCCGTGCAGGATTTCGCATCACCACTGGGATTGGGCGCATCCTGACTGGCGCGGTCATCGCATTGCGATCGACGGCGACAATAATCGCTTCTGGAACCGCCCGGGCCATCCGCCGCCGGCGGGCGGAACCTGGGAGCATTCGCCGGGGCATCGCCGGGGGATCGCGTACCCCAATGCATCGACACGCGAGCGCTTCACGCGCGTCGATCCGGAGGCGGTCCGCGCTCGGCAGCAGTATCGCGGCTATGATCTCCGAACGCCCAATCCGCAACGTCCCAATGTTGCACGCTTTCCGCAGAGCGCAGTCCAGCCGGCGCCGAGCGTATCGCCCACACCGCGTACGTCCCGAACGGCGCCGCGCGTAACGTCGCCGCCGGGCGTCCCGCCGACGCCGCGCGTCGCCCGGCCGCCGAGCATGCCGCAAGCGGTGCCGCAGCAACGGACCGCCTCGCCGTTCGACCCCGGCGTCTCGCGGCAGCAGGCGCAAGCAAATGCCCAGCGGGGCGTGCAGAGCCGGCAGTCGATGGGCCCCGCGCCGGCAGGCCGTGCGCCACCCGCACGTGCAGCGCCGCAGGGCGGAGGTCGCCAGCGTTGAGCGGACACGTGATCATGAGGACACGAATGACGGTTCGTTATCGCCCATGGCTTTCTATTCTGGTCGTTTTCACGCTGACTTCCTTCAGCGCGGCGACGCCGGCACTCGCAGCCGGTGCGAGAGGAACGCCGCGTCAAACACAGGAGAGTTTCTCCACAGCAAAGAGTGCAATCGAAGCTCTCGTCTCCGCGGTGCGCGACAACGACGACAGGCGCATCGGCCGAATCCTGGGGCCGGGCAGCGGCGAGCTGATCCGCTCGGGCGACCCGATCGCCGATCAACGGGCGCGCCAGCGTTTCCTCGCCACGTATGAGCAGCAGTCGAGAATCGAGCAGGATGGCGATGCGCGATCTACGCTTCTCATTGGCGAAAAGGACTGGCCGTTTCCTTTTCCGCTGGTGAGGCGTGACGAGCGCTGGAGTTTCGACACCAAGTCGGGCGCGCAGGCAGTCATCGATCGCCGCATTGGCCGCAACGAGCTGTCGGCCATTCAGGTTTGTCTCGCTTATGTGGACGCTCAGCGGGAATACGCGGCGACCCAGGGCGACGGCGACGGCTTGCATCGATACGCGATGAAGCTCGTCAGTGCGCCCGGCAGGAAGGATGGCTTGTACTGGCCGACTCCGGACGGACAGCCAGCGAGCCCCTTCGGCCCGCTTGCCGCGAAGGCAAAGGAAGAGGGTTATGGCAAGAGCAAGAATGCGGTGCACGAGCCCTATCACGGGTACCTTTACCGCATCCTGACTGCACAGGGCCGCGATGCGCCCGGGGGCGCCTACGATTATGTCGTCAAGGACAAGATGATCGGCGGGTTCGCGCTCGTCGCCTATCCGGCGCGCTGGGGCGCCTCAGGCCTGATGACCTTTCTCGTCAACCACGACGGGGTCGTCTACCAGAAGAATCTGGGCAAGCAAACGACGGCCATCGCATCCAGGATGACGCGGTTCAATCCGGACGCGACCTGGACAAAGGCGCAGCCGTAGCCGCGTGCCTGGCCCACTTGGATCCGGCACCGCCGGAGTCAGCTTGGCGATCTGCTCACTAGGGGGTCGTGGGTTCAAATCCTGCCGGGCGCGCCAATCAAGACAAGGGTTAGATCGATCTCGGTCTAGCCCTTTTTTCTTGGCGTTGGGGATCGTTTAGGGACTCGACTCACGCCATCAGCTGTTTCTTCGTTTCCAACTCGTTTTTTTCTGGCTGCGGGGATTCTGCGGGACCTTTTATCCCGCCGGCACGCTCCAATCAGTAGCTTGGGAGATCAGCCGGCGGTCGATGGCCGAGCAGTTGATAGCGCGTCGCTGGTCAGCTCTATTGGAGGGAGCGCATGGGACTGTCCTGGCAACAAGGTCCGCTCGCACCGGGAGCAATCGGCCGGTTTCTCGTAACAGAACCGCTGCCCAAGAGAATGTCCTACGCCGAGCCGCTGCGCCGGCGCATGCGCGTGCGTTTCGGCGGAACCTGGCTCGCCGATAGCGAGCACGTCGTCCTGCTCTTCGAGCCGGGCCGCTATCCGGTAGCCTACTTCCCGGAGACCGACGTCTCGCCACACACCTTGGAACACACCGACCATACCACCCGGCACCCCGACCTCGAACTCACGTCCTGGTACACCGTCTGCGCGGGCGAGCACACCGCGTCGCGAGGAGCGTGGCAGCACACTGGCCTGCCGGCTCAAGCGAGCGAACTGCAGGCACGCGTCGCGTTCGCCTGGCGGGCCATGGGCGGAGGCCCCGAAGCAGTTGCGGCCCGCTAGGGCCTTCCCGTCCCCACCAGAGCGGTGCGCCATGGCTCGACTGTTATCGGTGAATGTCGGACTTCCGCGCGACATCGAGTGGAAGGATCGCACGGTGCACACCGCGATCTGGAAGGATCCGGTGCGTGGCCGCTGTCGTGTCGGCCGGCTGAATCTGGATGGAGATGGTCAAGGCGACCTGGCGGGACACGGGGGTGAGCAGCGCGCGGTCTTCGTCTACCAGATCGAATCGTATCGCTATTGGCAGGAGCAGCTGAAGAGGACCGACTTCGTCCACGGACAGTTCGGCGAGAACTTCACGATCGAAGGATTGGCCGACGATGCCGTGTGCATCGGCGACCGTTACGAGATCGGCGGCGCGCTGTTCGAGGTCACTCAACCTCGCGTTACCTGCTATCGCGTCGGCATTCGAATGAACGAGCCACGGATGCCGGCATTGCTGACATCAAGCGGTCGGCCGGGCTTCTACTTCCGCGTGCTGCGGGAAGGCGAGGTGGGCGCGGGCGACGGGATCGTGAAGGTAGGGGAAGCGGAAGAGCGAATGACTGTCGCCGAGATCAACGCGCTCCTCTATTCTCCCAATCATCCTCGGGACCTCCTGGGGCGCGCATTGCGGATCGAGGCGCTTTCGCCCGGATGGCGCTCGTCGTTCGAGGCGTTGCTGAAGAGCCAAACGACTGGCGCAGGGAATGGGAACGCGGGGCTCGCGCCCGCAGCGGCTTCGCACCCGGCGGCACCAGGGTTTCGGCCGCTCGCGGTGACGGCGATCGATCAGGAGTCCGCGGACGTCTTCTCGCTGACGATGCAGAGCCCGGACGGCCAGCCGCTGCCGACCGCTCTGCCAGGCCAGTACGTGGTCTTGCGGCTTCGGCCGAACCCCGGCGGTCCATCGCTTTTTCGCAGCTACTCGCTCTCGGGGCCCGGCTCGACGGAGCGCTATCGAATCAGCGTGAAGATCGAGCCGAATGGGGCGGGAGGAACCTACCTGCGGGAGCATGTCGGGGTGGGTGATGCTCTCGACATCAGCTCACCGCGCGGAGGCTTCATTCTGCAGTCCGGAGAGCAGCCGGTGGTGCTGCTCAGCGCGGGAATCGGGGCGACGCCGGTTCTGGCGATGCTGTACGCGCTGGCGGCGGTTCGCTCGACACGCCAGGTCTTGTGGCTGCACGCGGCTCGCGATCGGCAGCATCATCCATTCGCCGCCGAAGTCCGCCGCCTCGTGCGCTCGCTCGCGCACGGGCGGAGCTATGTTTGCTTCAGCAGGCCGGACTCGCACGACAAGATAGGTGAGGATTTCGACGCTGCCGGTCACCTGTCGCGATCGGTCTTCGACGAGGTCGGTGTCCCGCGAGAGGCGGATGTCTATCTCTGCGGGCCGACTCGCTTCATGGCAGACATGAAAGAGGCGCTTTCCACCGTGGACGTGGCGCCGGAGCGGATTCACGTCGAGCTCTTCAACGGGAGCGCATCGCTGACCCCGGGTGTGGTCGGCGCAGCGACGCGAGCGCCGCATCCGCCCCAGGACGACGCCAACACAGGTCCGCTGGTATCGTTCGCGCGCAGCGGGATCGCCGCACATTGGAAGCCTTCCTACCAGAGCGTTTTGGAGCTGGCCGAGGCGTGCGACGTCCCGGTACGGTGGTCGTGCCGGACGGGTGTTTGTCACAACTGCGAGAGCGGTCTGGTTTCGGGGGCGATCGCCTACGGACCGGAGCCCCTGGAAAAGCCCGCTGACGGCAACCTTCTGGTTTGCTGCTCCCAACCGATTCGCGACATCGTTATCGATTTGTGAAACCTGACCGGGGATTCGAGTTTCGAGGCGGACTCGATTCACGGGCGACTGCCGAAGACATCTGGCCGCACGTGGAGAATCAGGGCAGCGCAGATCAGACCGAAGCCGACGCGCGGCGCGACGAACGCGACCAGAGCTGGGTGCGCGCAATCCACGCAGTCGCAAAAGGCAGGAGCGACACCCCGAAGAGATGGGCGAAGTTGATCCATATCAATCCCGGCGTCGGAGGGCCTACGAAACGCATAAGGTAATGGTGGTTTATCCAAATAATGGCGATGAACAGGTAGCTCACCGCATAGCTGATGGCGGTAGGCCACAGAGGCCCGAGCGCCGAGAATGCCGGCTGGTCGGGTGCCTTGAGCTCCAGAACCATGACAGTCACGATGACCGCGAAGACCGCGTCTGAAAATGTAGTCAGCCGATCCGCGGTTATCTTTTCTTCACGCATAGCGCGCTCCTTCGAGTAGCAAGACGTCGATCGAGCATAATCATGGGGAAGGCGGACGCTCTCGGACGGCAAGAGCGAACCAAAGCAGCAGATTTGCATTAAATCCGCAGTAGACCCGCGCGCCTTCGCGCCGGAAGCGCTCGACCTGCTGATGGACCGGATGTCAGTAACGAACTGCTCGGTTACAAGCGCCGAGAGAAGCACACGCCGCCAATATTTCCGAAGCACGACGCCTTGTGCCTGCGCTGGCACGGTGGCATATCTTTCACCTTAGTCATCGCTTTTCGCCCATGTCGCCAAGCGCTCCTGGATAAAGCGCATCGAGCACCGCGCGTGAGGCTTGCGCGAGGATCGCGCGCAACTCTGTGTCGATTGCCGATCCTTCGCCATCTTTCTCGCGAAGCGCCCAAACCGCAGAAAGTGCTGCCCGGCGGGCATCGACCTCCCGCTGCACGATCTCGCGCCAGAACGGCGGGTACTCGCTTTGCTTCCATTCGCCGCGGCCGCGGCCGAAGTGGGCGACCGCAAGGTAGCGCAGCAGCGCTGACGTCACGAGGCGGTCGAGCAACTCATCGTCCCAGCGTATCGCCGACTCGGTCCGACCCCGCAGAACGTTATAGCCGCGCGCGATACCCGCGCCGCCGAGCGCACCCGCGATCGCGCCGATGAGCGTGCCGGCGCCGACGGTGAGCCCGCCTGCGGCAAGATCGGCCGCGAGCCCCGACAGCGCCCCGGACAGCACGCCGCCCATCACCGCTGCTTTGCCCTCGTGCATCGGTGCATCAGTGCGCAGGTGATCGGTCAGCCGCTCGCGTAGAACGTCTGCGGCGTGGCCTTCGAGGCCGTGAATCGTGATCAAGCGGACGGTGCTGTCGCGCACCCCGGCGTCGAGGCGTTCGGCGAGCTCGCGCGCTGCGCCTTGCGCCTCGCCGTCTTGCTTCGGCTTGACGACAACCGAGCGTATGACTTCACGCAATTTGTCGGTGACGCTGGCGTTGACCAGCATCACGCGGTCGCGGGCGGCGTTGGCGATCGGCGTCGCCAGCGCCGCCATGGCCTGGTCGAATTGCGCGATCCGGCGTGCCTGCCATGCAGCGACTATCCGGTCATAGCTCTTTCTTTTGAACGGCGCGACGGCCGACGCGAGCGCGCGCAGGAGCACGATCTCCTGGACCCAGCAGCGCGCGAAGGCGTCGAACGTCAGGATGTCTCGAACGAACGGGCGCGGTCCGAGCGCCGCGCGCCAGCGCGATTCCTCGATTTCCGCCTCGCCGCGTGGACGCGGTGGCCCGGTCTGGTTGAGCAGCACGAAGGTGGGGCGGCCGATCCACCCCAGCACGTCGAGCTCGCGCGTCAGGTAGCCGGCATCGGCGGGCACTTCGGACGCGTTGACGAGATACAGCACGATGTCGGCTTGGTCGCGGACAGTGCGCACGGCCTGCTGCGACAGATAGAGCGGCCGGTCACGGAAACGATCCCACGCCTGCGACAGGAACCAGCCAATCGGGCTGGAATGTTGCGCCAGGCGTCTCGCCAACCGCGCGCTATCGCCGAAGCCGGGAGTGTCCCAGAGAACCAGCGCGTCGCCCTCGGGCGTGGTCTGCAGCGGGTACGGCGTCGATTCGGCGGTGACATGCGGGGCGTCACGCACCTCGCCGATGTCGCGACCCAGCAGGGTGCGCGCGAGCGTCGTCTTGCCGGCATTGGTGTGCGAGATCAGCGATAGCGCGATCTCGTTTGCCCTCACTGCAGGGCCTCGTCGACGGCGCGCTCGAGTTGCCTCTCGGCGTCGATCAGATCTGGTGCGGTGAGCGCGGCGAAGGCGCAGGGTACGTGGCGATCTGCGCCAAGCGCACGCCAGCTCGCGCGACGCTCCTCGAGGCGGGCTGGCTCGTTTCTCCAGCGGTCGCGGAAGACGCTCTCATCGACAAGGGCCACGAGTGTGCCGCCTGGGCCCAGTTGCGCGGCGAGGCGGTCGAGAAAGGCGCCGTGAGCTTCACGCTCCGGCGTCGCCGTCGCGTTGAACAGCGCGATCATGTTGACCGGCGACTCGGAATGCACGGCTGCGGCAAACGCATCCTCATCCCCGTAGCCTGTCGATGCCATGATCGTCAGCGAAGCGTTCGGCCCGAACACGTTCCGAATCAGGCGCTCGAGCCCGGCCGCCACGGCGGCCGGCACCATGTAGCTATACGGCGAAACGTAGACACGCACCGGGCCGCCACGAAAACCGCGAAGCAGACGCGCAAAGTAGGGTTCGTCCATCCCGAGCGGTAGATGTGCTCCCCGGTGTCGCTCGAGGGTCCACGCCGCAAGCGCAAGCACCAGCCGTGGCACGATCACTACGGCAACGACCGTACCCGCCATGAGGTGCAACCAGCGTCCAGCGTTCTCGCTCGCCGGCGCACGGATTGCTTCGACTTCGGCAGCAGATGGAACCGGAATTCCGGTGACCGCGGCGCCGGGCGCCAATATGGCGGCAAGCAGCGAGCGCACTGTCGACGCATCGAGAAACGTGCTCTCCCATGTTGCGCGGTATTCGAGGGCGATGCCGCGCACATAGAGCCCGACGATGAGTCCCGCGGCGAAAGTCGCAGCGGCAAAGTGAAGGATGCGCGCGGCGCGCGCGGCATAAAGCGGCCCCGACAGGTGCGACCAGTCGCCGGCAAGCTGTGCGACAGTCGCAGCGAGCTCGCTGCGACCAGGTCTTGCCCACCCGCTTGCAAGGCGCGTCACGAGTCCGCGGATCGGCCCGGGCGGCGCCGCATCGCCGTAGCGGACAATGAAACCAAACACGATGAGCGCGTAAACGGCAACGTTCCAGACAAGAAGCCCGAACAACGGTGGAGCGAGCAGATTGATCCGTTGGGAACCCCCGACCTGATCGATGGCCACACCCGCACCGAATGCGGCGACAATGATCAGAACGCCCGCCCAGGGGCGCCAGCGCAGCGCGTGGACGGAACGCGGAAGGCTCTTGAACCGCCCGCCGATCCGCTCCAGTGCCAGCCGCGCCCGCGCGGCGAGAAAGGCCTCCGGCGGGGCGCCTTCGCCGACCATCTCGGCGGCGACACGGGTCGCCCATGCGCGGTCGTCATCGCTCCAGATCGCATGCGCGCGGTCCGCGCTCTCGATAGCACGCACCGCGGTTACCTCCAGCGCAGCGTTTTCGTCGAATGACACGGCTAAGTCGACATCACAGTGGTGGCTCCGAGGAGCATCATGTCCCGGACCGGACCGCTCTTGCGATTATGCCGGCAGCAGGCGACCAGCTCCATTATGGCAACGCCATGCTCGGCCAGGAGGCTGCATCCGGCTACGCTGCGCGCGCCGTCGCCATGAATTTCACGCGGAATCTTGGCGCGAAACAGCTGCTGCGCCGTGCGCGCCTTTTTTCGCCAGGACGTATGCAGCAGCGTCTCGATCTGATTGTCGACGCCGAAGGCCTTGGGCACCGAGAAGGAGAGCGCGAGCAGCGGAGGAGACTTACTTCGTGTACCCGTACAGCCCGTTCCAGGCCTGCGGCTCTTGCCTCAAGCGTCAACCGATGCGCAGGCAGAGCCAGAGAAGTCGCGTGAGCCCGAGAAGAGGTGTCGGCGCCGTTGAGCCATGCACTGACACCGTCTGCGTAGTTCCAGGACGTATCAGCTTCGCTGCAGTGCAGCACGCGTCGGAAACTCATACGCGAGAAAGCGGCGGCCGGCTTCAGGCAACGCTCGGTGAACTTGATCGATAGATCGGCGCGGATCACTGTGCGCGCTGTTTAATTTTCCGCTTCGGACGCAAGAGCGGAATTTGGGCGCATACTGCGGGAGCATTGCCCATACGCGCGCCAGCGCGGGCACCCCGATGCGCCGAGAGCGACTGACCCCATTGCACGCGACCTTTTATCCTTGCCACCTGCCTGCTATTGTCGCGGCTCGACCCCTGCCCGGTGCCCCGACACTGCGCCCGACTGCAGGCGTGCGGGATGGGTCGCGACGCAGACGCTTCGTCGACGTGCTCGTCTCAGCGGCCCGGCGCTCATGGGAGCTGCGGCAGCGCTCGGACGAACGTAGAGACGACGCGGCAGCCGCGCGATGACTGGGTCGTACGCATCGCCGGCGATTCGCGATCAGTTTCTCGTTGCGCTGGACGCGGACGACCGGGTTCTTTCGGCCGAACTGGCGGTCAGTCTCGCCGGCTGTCTGAATCCGCTTCCCGGAATGACGTGCAATCAACTCGGGCTGCCGATCGGCAGCACGTACGGGTCCGCGGCGCGGCACATATTGTCGCTGTATTCGGCGGCGCGATAGCGAACCGGTTCTTACCTCGGAGGCGAGCTGCGGTGGAAATCCTGGAGTGCTTGAAGAAATACGGTCAACGGCTCGATGTGGAAATCGCCAAGGAGACCGGCGTGCCGCTGGCGACCGTGCGAATGCGGCTTGCGGACCTCGCGGCTTCAGGCGCGGTCATCACGTGCAATCTCACGCGCTTCGAGAAAGGGACGCGGATCGACGCCTGGCAGTGCCGCGTGTCGGGGTACGTCCCGCCTCTCGCGCCAGGTCGAAAAGCAGCGCCTAAATCGTAGCGACAACAGCGGCATGTCAGGCTTCGCACCCTGAGCGCGAGGCCTCGGCCTTGGAGGCGAGGGCAGTGCGTCAATTCTGGACGCATTCGCCAGGCGGAGTTACGTTTGCTATTCCGCAGGTTTACCTGCATAGTGTGGGGTAGCGAACATCAAGCAGGGCGGGTTCTCGTTCGAGGACCCGCAACCCTGAGGTCCTTTCTCTTCTTCACACACCGTCTTGATTTTCGCCCTACGCTAGGGGCGCTGTCTCCTTTTATCGTCCTTTCAGGATATTCAAGACATGGCAACAGGCACTGTTAAATGGTTCAACGATTCGAAGGGCTTCGGCTTCATCACTCCCGAAGGCGGCGGCAAGGATCTCTTTGCTCATTTCTCCGCGATTCAGGAGCAGGGCTTCAAGACGCTGAAGGAAGGCCAGCGGGTTAGTTTCGACATTACGACCGGGCCCAAGGGGCAGCAGGCGTCGAACATCCGCTCGGCCGATTGAATTGCACGGATGTCGTGGCGGTTGGTACGTCAATCGCTCCGGTAAAAGCCCGGCGTTGCCGGGCTTTTTCTTTCCACTTTCCCGAGGCAGACCATGGCTAAGGAAGAAGTTCTCGAAATGAACGGCGTGGTCGCCGAGGTCTTGCCTGATGCCCGTTATCGCGTCACGCTCGACAACGGCCACCATCTCGTCGCCTACACCGCAGGGAAGATGCGCAAGCACCATATTCGCATCATTGCCGGCGACAAAGTTTCACTTGAAATTTCTCCTTACGACCTGAGCAAGGGTCGGATCACGTTCCGCCACCTCGACCCCCGTGGCCCGGCGCCTCCGCCGCGCCGCCGCCCGAGCTAGTCCTCCTTCCTGATGCCGATGCGGAATCGCTCTGCCGCGCGGGACCGTCGTGGAGCGCGCCGGCCACTGATGACAATGGCATAAGCGTCAACGCGCGGTCGCGCCCGCGAAGATTTTTCCGCTAGACTTCGTGCGTGATCGAAACCCAGCCTCGCCCGACGATTCGCACGCTCGTCGCGAGCTTTCTCTTCACCGACCTCGTCGGGTTCTCGAAAGGAACGGCGGCTGATCAGTTCGCGGCGAAGGCGAAGCTGTCAGCCGTGCTGCGCCGACATCTGGGGGCCCTGAAGGAAAGCGATTACTGGATCAAGGACACGGGCGATGGCGCGCTGATCGCTTTCGTGTCGAATCCCGAGCACGCGCTCTACATGGCGCTCGCGCTCGGTCATGACTATGGAGCGTCTGCCGGCACGGAAGCCGAGCCTTCCACCCGCCTGCGGACGGGGCTGCACCTGGGCACGGTCAAGGAGTCGATCGACGTCGAGGCGCGGCGCAACTTCATCGGTGACGGCATCAACGCCGCGAAACGCATCATGGATTTCGCGCTTCCCGGACAGATCGCGGCGTCGCGATCGTTCTTCGAGGCGATTGCGAATCTCGACGCCGCTTACGCGGCGCTCTTCCAGCACGTCGGAGCGCCCGACGACAAGCACGGCAGGGCGCACGAGCTCTACGCGCTCGCGCCGAGCGACAGCGTGCTCGAGAAGCTGAGGAACGATATCGCCGCCGAAGCGGGAAACATCGCAGATTTACAGAGCGGCAGCAGCACCACAAGCTCGGCGACGTCGGACGCGACGCCCGGTTCGCATTCGGCGGCCGCCCGGCTCTGGCGGCCGGCTTTGTTCCTTGGCAGTGCGGCGCTGCTGGCCCTCGCCGCGACCTTCGTCTTCACGCAGATACGCGAGTCGCCGTCGCCGACCGGCCGTCCAGCGATCGACGCTGCCCCCGCGGGCACCGGCGGAACGGCAGCAAAGGACAATGGGGCCGGGTCAGCCAGCGCCACACTGGGGGCAACGACGCCGGAGCGCACGAACGCGGCTCCGCCAAGCGCGGTCGACCCTCAGCCGAATCCGGCACCGGCCGCGCCGCGGTCGACCGACACGGCTGAGCGTTCAGCGGCCGAACCGCCGCGCGCTCATCCGATGCCTCCGGCACCTGTGACCCGGGCGACGACCGACAGACCCAGGCTTTCCGCGGCCCCGTCGCCGTCGTCGGACGCGAGCGGCGCGTCGAGTCCGCGCTGCAGTCGCATCCTCGAAAAGGCGGCGCTGGGCGAGCCGCTGACGCCAGAGGAGAAGAGGGAGCTCGCGAACACATGTCGCTAGATAACCTCGGACTGAAGAGCCAAGCCGGATGCGTCATTCTGGCTTGCCTGCTGATGGCCGCTTGCGCGGCGCCGCCGCCTCCAGAGCGTCCGCCGGCACCCGCATCGGAATTGAGCTTCGATGCGGCCATCGACTACGCCGTGGACGACCTGCTCGTGCAGGCGAGGCGCCTGCCGGCCTTCGCGCCCAAGCCGCTCGGAGGTCTGCTGAAGAGCGATGAAGCGCGGCCCGTGATCGCGGTCGATCCCGCGATCGATGGCAATACGGGACAGCAGACCGTCGCATCGAGAGCGCTCGATTCCAGGCTGCTGCAGCGCGCGGCCGACAAGTTCGCTCAGTTCGAGGTCGCCGCGGTTACGGCGGCGAATCTCGCCAGGGCGCAGTTTTTGCTCGCGGGCACGCTGACGCCGCTCGAAGCTTCGGGTACCAACCGGGGCACGTTCCGGATCAGTCTCTCGCTGACCGACATCAAGACCGGATTCATCGTCGCCCAGTCCGTGGCGAGAAGCCGCGCCGAAGGCGTGGACAGCACGCCGACCGCGTTCTATCGCGACAGCCCTTCGTTGACCAAGGACCGCGTCGTGGAAGGCCAGATCCGGACCGCCCAGACGCCGGCGGGCGGCACCGCGGACGAAGTCTACCTCGCGCGGTTGCCGATGGCGGCGTTGATCAGCGAAGGCTCGAGGCTGTACGAAGCTGGCAGTTACGCCGAGGCGCTGCGCTATTACGAACAAGCAGCCGGACGGCCTGAAGGCCAGCAACTACGCGTCTTCAACGGACTCTATCTCGTCAATTCCCAGCTCGGACGAAGCGAGGACGCCGAGAAGGCGTTCGCAAAAATTGTCGCCCTGGGGCTTGCCACCAACAGCCTTTCGGTCAAGTTCCTGTTCCGGCCCGGGTCGCTCGACTTCCTGAACGACCCGAAGATCAGCGGTCCTTACGCAATGTGGCTGCGCATCGTCGCACGCGAGGTCGCCTCCTCGAAGACCTGCCTCACCATCGTCGGTCACACTAGCAAGACCGGCAGCGAGCAATTCAACGACCGGCTCTCGCTTCAGCGCGCTGTCGCTATTGAGCATCGTATCGAGGCGCTGGCCCCCGAGACGTCGGGCCGCCTGGAGGCTGTGGGCATGGGATTCCGCGAGAATCTGGTGGGATCCGGGACGGACGACCTGCGCGACGCGCTCGATCGCCGGGTCGAATTCAAGGCCCGAGGCTGCTAGCGCGGGCATCAACGCGCTGCGGAGGCTCGCAGCTGGAGGACGCTGCGCGCCGTGTCACCGATTGCCGCGCCGCCTTGAATCGAGCTCGATGCGCCACGGATTGTCTTCGGATCGATAACCCGCACGCTCCATGGCGATGGCTTGCAGGAGCATGAGATCCGAAACCGCTTCGCGGGAGAACCCGCCGGACGGCTTGCGCGGGCTGACCAGGATCTCGCGCAGATAGGCGATCACCTTGGGCCTGCCCCAGTCGCGAATGACCGACGCCACGATCTTGGGGTGTTCACGCTCCAGGACCGAGTACGCAGATCTCTGTTCGGCGTAGCGAAAGAGATCGTCGTCGAAGGTCGCTTCTTCGTCCGGCACTGGCTGCGGCCCCGGGAACGGCGCCTGTTTGGACTCGTCTTCTTCGTTGCGCGGCGTCGGCGCCGCCGCCGCGAGCATCGGCGGAGCGGCCTCACGCAATTCTTCGTCGCCGTCGTCCGCCGCCGGGCACGTGGGTTCCGGTGGCGCGACGCTGTCAAGCCCCAGCGGGGCAACGCTGCTCGCCAGCGGCGTGCGGCGCGACCGGACAACCATGACCGCGAGCGCGAGAGCAAGCCCCAGCAGCAGGATAGAGACGAGCCATGGACTGGGTTGCCATGCGGGCGGTGCAGGCGCCTTCGCGGCACGCTCGGCTGAGTCACGGGCCGCGGTGGCTTCGCGCAGGTCCGCCTGCATTCGCTCGAGCGTTGCCGAAAGCTCGGCGATCCGCCGCTGCAGCACGATGGTCTCGGCTTCCACTTCCTGTCTGATTTCCTCGTCTGATTTTCCTCGCGCGATATCGCTCGCGCTCCGCGGGATGCCCTGATCCTGGCTGCTGCGGGAGACTCGAAGGCGCAGCTTGCTGTCCTCCTTAGCGCGAGGGACGACCGTGCCGTCGGCCGGCTTCGGTTTGGGCGTGCTCTTGGCCGCTCTTTGCGCGCGCTTCGCCGCGGCCGGCGGCGAGTCCGAGGCAGAGGGTCGGCCGGAGGGTACGGATGCCATCGACGATACGCCGGGGTGTGCCGCGGGCATCGCGTCTGCGACGATGACCGGCGAGTCGCGTGCCGACCGCGCGGTTTCGGCCTGCGGCGTCGCTTCGGCTACCGGCTCGCGAATGATCGGCGGATCGAGAAGCACGGTGTACTCGTGCCGGATGCGCAACTTGCATCCAGCCTGGATCGTTACCGACATCGCCGGGTCATTCGCCACCGTATTGCTGCTCACGATGACGAAGACGCCCTGCGCGTTGCGCGCCAGCGTCGCGCGCCCGAAAACCATCTGAGGCAAATCGGCGGATCGTTCCGACTCGCTGGCGACAAGCCGGAAGCATTCTGGCGCAAGCTCGTCGTCCGCCAGGTCGTCGGCGTTGACGAGAACCGGAATCGTGATGCGGAACGGCTCGCCGAGCGACGATTGCTGGACGATTTCGCCCAGCCCCAGCGCCGTGGCGGGTCCCACCAGCGTCAGCCACGATCCGATCGCGGCGCATATCGCCGCAATACGGAAGATCTGCGCGCGGCATTCCCCCCCGCGCGTTGTGAAAGTTGGTGGCGGCATCATGTCGCAAATAAGAGCGCGGCGAGGCGCACCGAGCCGGTGGCCCTGAACGACGCTGCGGATTACGGCAGCGCAGGAGCAGGAATCGTACCGAACCATCGCACCCGGGGCATCGGGCGCGTTTCGGTTGTCAGCTTGTGCAGCACAGATTTCTTGCGCGTGCGCGATCAGGCTTGTGGCGCGTGTGGTCGACTTGCGTCGCTGGGATCGCGATCGCTGCTGGCCGCAGCGCTCGCCGTGCGCTGGAAGGATATGGCGCTGGAGCGATCGTCCTGAAGAGCGGGCGCACCGGCAAGCACAGGGCCGCACCGAAGCGCGATCGCGTCAGGGCAGGGTGGCTCTTCCCGAAAGCCACGCGGCGCCGCGCGCGTAGAGGCGCTGGACTTCCGGGCCCTTGAGCGTCGGCATATCGCGCTTGACGGTGAAGCCGAGCCGGGTCTGAAGGTAGGCGAGGTGACGATAGCCTTCGGGAAACCGCGCGAGCAGACGCGGGTCGAGCCGCAGGCTGGCTGAGGGATCGAGCAGGTCGAGACGGTCCTTCTCGTAGATCGGCTGCCGCAGCACGATCGCCCACGCGTCGTCGCGCAACTCGAAGAAATCGTAGAAGCGTCCAGTGCACAGGACGTCGCAGGCGACGCCATCGATCGTCGCCCGTTGCGAGATCGTCATCTTGGTCTGCGCGATCCCACGATTCCCGCCGACATCGATCGACGAGCCGCCGAGAAAGTGAAGGATGCTCACGCCCTTGTCCCAGCCGCCGCGGCTCACTTCGATGAAGCGCTCGGCCGGCCCCTGGAACCAGGTCGCCATCATGATGGCGCCGGGATGCCACACCGCCCTGAAGCGCTCCCAGTCGCCGGAGTCGCGCCAGACGACCCAGTTCTCGACGACTTCGCGGATGCGCAGCCGTTCGATCTGCGCCGGGTCCATCGTCATCGTTAGGGCTGCTTGCCCAGATCCTTCACGTCGGGAAACTTGTCGAACTCGACCGTTCCCTGGGCCGTCGGCGAGGCGGCGAGAAGCCAGAGCGATAACGCCAGGGCGCAAAGCGCTTCGCTCAGCAGGCATTTCACCATCGTTCCTCCTTGCAGTCGCTTCAGCTCAACGCTTCTTCCCGCCACAAGCCCAGCGCCTTCTGAGCCGGACGGTCGGAGTAACTGAACAGCACCGCGTCCTCGGCCGCTTCGTGGGCGACGGAGCACCACGACGGAACGACGAAGACGTCGTGAGCCCCCCAGCCGAAGTGTTTATCGCCGACGCGGCTCTCGCCGCGCCCTTCGACGACGCAGTAGACGGTGCCGTCGGTCGAGCGGCAGGGACGCCCGCGGAAGCCCGCCGGCAGCATCTGAACGAAGGCGCCGATCGTGGGCATCGGGTAGCCGCCGGTCGCCGGATTGGCGTACTGCATCTTGAATCCGTGGCTAGGATGCGGAGCGCCGCTGCGCCGGATGCGCTCCAGCGCCTCCCGGGTGCGCGCATAGGGATAGCTGAAGATCGGCGTCGTATCCGAGCAGGCTTCATATTCCAGCGGCAGAAGGTTCGCGCCGAAGCGTGCCAGCGCGTCGCCTTCGGGCCTTGCGACGGGCTGCGACTCGTCGGGATAGCGCTCGGCGAAGCCGGTATCGAAGAACGCGACCATCGGAATGTCCAGTCCGTCGAGCCATACCACCGGGCCGTCGCCCGGATTGCCGTGATCGTGGAACGTCCACGACGGCGTGATGATGAAGTCCCCGGGATGCATGGTCGTGCGCTCGCCATCGACCGCCGTGTACGCGCCTTCGCCTTCGACCACCATGCGCAGCGCCGACTGTGTATGCCGATGGCTGGGCGCGACTTCGCCGGGCAGGATCAACTGCAGTCCGGCGTAGAGGCTGTGAGTGATCGACGATGCGCCGCGTAAGCCCGGGTTCTCGAGCACCAGCACGCGGCGCTCGGCCTCGCGCGCGCTGATCAGCCGCCCGGCCTCCATCAGATACGGCCTCACGTCGCGATACCGCCACAGTGCCGGGATGCACGCCGGTGCCGGGTGCGGCGGGACGAGATTGCCCAGCGCCTCCCACAGCGGCGTCAGGTTGTGTTGATCGATGCGAGCGTAAAACGCCTTGCGCTCGTCGGTTTGCTCGGCTTTGGCGAAGAGCATGGGCGCTTCCAGTCTTCGATGATTTTCGCATACCGCGACACGCGCGTCGCGGCGCTTTTAGCGAAAGCTCCGCACGTAGTCCGGCGCCGAAAAGAGCCACTCGAGGCGTCGTAATGGCGCTCGGCGGAGCGCCCTTAGTAGATCTCGTTGCGCACGAGCCGCGCCACGCCGTCGGCGTGGTAGACGAGTCCCGAACAATCGCGACGAGATCTGAACCCGGGACGCGCGCGCACGAGGTGTGAGCGCTCATAGCTCTGAAAGGCTGCGCCGAAGTCGCCTCGCGGAAGCGCAACATCCAGCGCCGATCTCGCCGAATTCCTGCGCCTGTTCCAGCACGAGCGCACGGAAGCCCTTGCGCGCGAGCCCAGCGCGCAGGCGAGGCCGCCGATACCTCCTCCGGCGATCACGACAGGCTGGTTGTCGCGGGCCTTGGTCATGCGATGCGCTGGGAGGGCGAAGCGCAGCTACGCGATCCCGAGAACGAATACCGAAGACAACTTCCCGACCGCGCCGTCGCCGCCTCATTGTGCCAGAATGGCTCCATGGCGCGACCCGTCGTGCGCCCATCCGAGGCTATTGAGAAGCGCGGCGCGATGGCACACGGATCTGGCATACAGCGGCGCCCAGAGGCTGCATGATCTTGACTCGCTCGCGCGGGCCTTCAAAAAATTTTGACCGGTACAAGAAGAGCGTTGCTGCCACCAATGGCTGTTTTCGCACGGCGAACATCTGAACCCAGGGAGGTTTTGTCATGGCGAGCGTAGATAGAAACACGTTCAATGGTTTGGCCAAGATGACCGACGTCAATTCCGGCGGTCACTCGGAGCTGGACCCCTTCGACGGGGTATTCGTCTTCGGGATGGACGCGTTTCCCGCGTTCGCCATGACGTCGCGGTCGGCGATGAAGAATCAGACGATCGACGGCGGTTACGGCCGCGCCTTCAATGCCGGCCGCGGCATCGTCGGCGAGGGTGGCGACACGGGTCCGGGCGTCGTGGGGATCGCAGGCAGCGTCATCGCCCGGCCCTTCAAGGACACTCCAAGAACCCTGTGGGAAGGACCCTTTCCCGGGCAGGGATGGCGCGCCGGCGTCGTCGGATTCGGTGCCGATCCCGCGACGAGAGGCGAGCGCGGTGCCGGCGACGCGGTCGGTGTGCTCGGCTTCGCGGCACAATCTCTTGGCGTGTGGGGAGCGTCCACGGCGATGCCCGGAGTACTCGGCAGCTCGAGCTCGCACACCGGGGTTTACGGCTCGTCTCGGACCACGGGTGTCATAGGCGACGGTCGCGCCGGGCAGACCGGCGTGGAAGGCGTCGGAAGCTGGGCCGGGGTCTACGGACATGTCGACTACGGCAATCCCAACCCGGATGGGGCGGGGGTGTTCGGCGCGGCGGCCGTCGATACAGACGACTGGGAGAGCTACACCGGCCGCGCCGGCGTCTTCGTCGGGCCTGTCGATGTCATCGGAGATCTGACCGTTACCGGAAATCAGGTCGTATGGGGCACGAAGAGCGCCGCAGCCAGGCACACCGACGGCACGCATCGCCTGCTCTATTGCGTCGAGAGTCCGGAGAGTCAGTTCGAGGACTTCGGCGAGGCGCGGCTGGCGAAGGGGCGCGCCAAAGTGAAGCTCGACCGCGATTTCGCCGCCGTGGCGGACACCCGCCACTACCACGTCTTTCTCACGGCCTACGGTGACTCGAACGGACTCTATGTCGCGAATCGAACGACGCAGGGCTTCGAGGTTCGCGAGCAGGGAGGCGGTACGAGCGGGGTGAGGTTTTCCTACCGAATCGTCGCCAAGCGCAAGCACGTGACGACCAGGCGATTCCAGAAAGTGAAGCCGCCGAAACGACCGAAGATACCCGCGTCCATGGCTCGTCCTGACATCGATCTCGATTCGCTCCGGGCGGGCGGACAGCGAGCGGGACGCAGCAAGTAGGCCAGGCGCTAGGGCGTCGGCTCGCCGGCCGGCGCCGCTTTACGCCGGCTGGGCCGATCTCAAGCGCAAAGCGAGCTCAGGGCCGCGGGACGATGTACGGGGGCGGCGGTGCTCCGCCTCGCACGCCTGCATGGCGGTGGATCCGCTGCCGCGGTGGATGCGGGCGGACGGGAGCGTAGCCGGCGACCGGGTAGGTGTAATAGTAGTCGCCGTAGTCTGAAACGTTCTCGGGCTCTGCTTCGGCGCGCACGGGTGCAACGATCGTTCTCTCGGCGACGAGCCGGTCGACGCTGAGGCGCTGAACCGTGCTCTGATCGAGCGCATCGCGCAAGCGCTCCAGTCGCGCAAGCGCCGCAGGGTCCGCCTCGCCCGCGCGGGTATCGAACGCCTGCCCGTCCTTGCAGGGCAGATCGGTATAGACGACATTGAGATGGGCGTCGAGGCAGCGATACACGATCGTGTTTGCCGCCTTGGCAGGATCGCCGATGAAAGCCAAGGAGAGGAGCGCGAGGCCAAGCGCAGCATTCGTCGTCGGGGTCAATCTCCATTGCGTCACGATGTGTCTCCCGAGCCACGCGTTTCGGCGCTCGCAAAGCTTCTGACAATCTAACAGCGCTGCCGGCGATTTTACTCCCGCCGGAAAAAACGCCACGCTTCGGATCCGGCCACCCCACGGCGACCACGCGTCGGGGACGCGTCGCCGTTCTCTGCCGGGCAGACCGACCTGCCGCCGCGAACCGCCGCTAGGTAACGCCCTGCGGCACCTTCCCGCGCTGCGGCGAGCTGCTCCTGGCCCGCCAACGCGCATGCTGTACCGCAGGGAGGCGTCCGACGCCGCGCGCTAATCGACTGAGACTGTCCATTCGAGTCGAGCTTCCTGGTCTTGGAATCAAAGGCTTGCGCGTAACCTCGGCCGAGTTCTTGGTGTCATCACCCGCGCCGCCGCCCGCTGCAGCGTCTGCGTGCTATGCTAACGTCATAGAATGGCGCCGGCACGACTTGGAGCGGGCACGAGCGTTGCGGAATCAGGGCGGGCACCCGGAACGGAGACTGCCCCTGCGGGGAAAGGTCGCGCCAGACCGCATTTGGCAGTCCTAGGGAATGGCGTGAGGAACGAGGAGGGTTATCACGTGCGGCAACGTACGGGCATGGAGAGTTCGATGACAGGAAGCAATCTTTGCGCTTCGGCGCAACCGCTAGCGCGCTGGTGGATCCTTGGTTTGGGTGCCACGCTTATCGCCTTGTCGGCCAAGCCGAACGCGGCGACATTCACGTACACTAATCCGAGCTGCAGCAGCTTCGTGGTTTCGGGGACCTCCCCGACGCAGACGGTGACCTGCGTGACCGGCGGCGGAGGAACGGCGCCGACCTGTGCGCCTTCGGCGAACCCGGCCTCACCCGCGATCGGCCAGCAGACGACGATCAGCGCCAACTGCAGCAACCAGCCCACATCGTACGTATGGACGGGCGGCGCCTGCGGCACGTCGGGCGGGGCGACATGCACAGTAGCCAAGAGCAAAGGGACGACGATCAACTTCACGGTCACGGCCAGCAACGGGTCGGGCACCGGTCCGACCGCGCAACTTGCCGTCACCTGGAAATAGACGAGCGACCTCCGGCGGCTGCCATCGCCCCGCGGATCGGGGCGTGGCTCGCGGCCGCGCTGCTGGCGGCGACCATCGCGCTGCCCGCACGCGCCTACGACTGGCTGCAGTTCAACGGCGACGCCGCGCACAGCGGCAACAACACCAGGGAGGCGATTCTCGGCGAGGATAACGTTGCCTCTCTCGCGCAGAAGTTCCAGGTTGCGCTGCCCGGATCGTCCGACGGTGCGCCGGTATTCCTGGAATCGGTCGATACGCCTTCGGGGACCAAGGATCTGCTGTTCGTGACAACGATGAACGGCTGGATCGTCGCGCTCGAAGCCGCCACGGGCGCGACGGTCTGGAGCCACCAGTACGGACCGAACGGCTGCGTTTCCAGCAATGGCGGCACCTGCTACACGACGTCCTCGCCGGCGATCGATCCGGACCGGCAATACGTCTACGGCTACGGGCTCGACGGCAAGGCGCACAAGTATCGCGTCGGCGACGGTGTCGAAATCTCCGGCGGCGGATGGCCGCAAATCACGACGCTCAAGGGCCAGAACGAGAAGGCTTCGTCTGCGCTCGCCATCGCAACCTCCGGCGGCGTGAGCTACCTGTACGTCGCGCACGGCGGCTATCCGGGCGACGCAGGCGATTATCAGGGCCACGTCACGGCGATCAATCTCGCGACCGGCGCGCAGAACGTCTTCAACGCCGCGTGCAGCGATCAAACGAAGCATCTCCAGCTCAACGACGCGAACTGCTCGAGCACGCGCAACGCGGTCTGGGCGCGCCCTGCTGTGATCTACGATGCCGGAACCGACCGCATCTTCCTCGGCACGGGCAACGGCACCTACAACGGGACCACGCTCGGCCGTAACTGGAGCGAGTCGGTGCTCGCGATCAACCCCGACGGCACCGGCGCGTCGGGCAAGCCACTCGATAGTTTCACGCCGACAAACTTCCAGAACCTCGACGGCTCCGACGCGGACCTCGGCAGCACCGCGCCGGCGATCCTTCCCGTGCCTCCCAGCTCGATCGTTCAGCGCCTCGCCGTGCAGGGCGGCAAGGACAATAAGCTGCGGCTGCTCAATCTGTCGAACCTGAGCGGCCAGAGCGGCCCCGGCAAGACCGGCGGCGAAGTGCAGGCGCCGTTCAATGTGCCCCAGGGCAACAACGTACTGAGTCAGCCCGCCGTGTGGGTCAATCCGGCCGACGGAAGCACCTGGGTATTCGTCGCGACCAACGGCGGCATCAGCGGTTTGAAGCTTTTCGTCGACGCCAGCGGCAGCCCGACCATCGCCGCACAGTGGCAGAACAGCACCGGCGGCACGTCGCCGCTGATCGCCAACGACGTTCTCTACTATGCCGGCGGCAGCACGGTCCGCGCGCTCGAGCCTGCCACCGGCGCGCTGTTGTGGACGGGTACCAATGTCGGCAGCATTCACTGGCAGAGCCCGATCGTCGCCAACGGCGCCGTTTACATCGCAGTCGGCTCGAATCTGACGGCCTTTGCGCCGTCGACGGCCGCTCCGGCTTTTACGAGCCCCGGCAGCGCCGACTTCGAGGTCGGCGTGTCGGGAAGCTTCACCGTCAGGGCGGCGGGAACGCCCGTTCCGACCATCGCCGAATCCGGAGCGCTGCCCAATGGCATCACCTTTAGCGCCGCGTCAGGTGTGCTCGCCGGCACGGCGACCAGCGCCGGTAGCTTCCCGCTGCAATTCACAGCGTCGAACGGGGTAGCGCCCGACGCGATGCAAAGCTTCACGCTCAACGTCACCGCGCCGCCGCCGCCGCCGAGCTTCGCCATCGTCGATCCGACGTGCTCGAGCTTCGCGATCACCGGTTCGCCGCCGACGCAGACCCTGGTTTGCGCCGATGGAAAGAGCGTACCCGTGTGTGCTCCCAGCGCCAGTCCAGCCGCGCCGGCCGCCGGACAGACCGTGATCATCAGCGCCAACTGTAGTAACAACCCGACTTCCTACGCCTGGACCGGCGGCAGTTGCGGGAGCCAGACGGGCCCGAGCTGCACGGTCACCAAGAAGCGCCGTGCCACCGTGACGCTCTCCGTCCGGGCAGTCAACGGCGCCGGGACGGGTGCGCCGGCATCGATCACGGTGCAGTGGCGCTAGCGCTGCGTGGCGATGACGCGCGCGACTTCGCGCGTCGTATCATAGGCACGCATGAGCAAGGTTCCACGCCGCCTGCGCCGCGGCGAGCTTCCCGTCGATACGACAGCATTGGCTCAATTCCTGATCGGCCAGACGCTGGTCCACGATCATCCCGCGGGAAGGATGAGCGGCCGCATCATCGAAACCGAGGCCTACGTGGTCGGCGACGCCGCATGCCACGCGTTTCGGGGACCCACGGCGCGCAACCGAGCGCTGTTTCTCGAGCGCGGTCACGCGTATGTCTACTTCATCTACGGCTGCTGGCACGCGCTCAATGTCTGCGGCGAAAACGCGGGCGTGGGCGCAGGCGTTCTGCTGCGGTCGATCGAGCCGCTCGAAGGCATCGATCTCATGCGCAGGCGCCGTGGTGTCCGGCGCGACCTCGATCTCGCGCGGGGGCCAGGCAGGCTGGCAACGGCGCTCGACATCGACCGGCGATTCAACGGCGCGGACCTGTGCGCGGCCGGGCGGCTATGGCTCGGCGCCGCGATCCGGCCGACCGGAGGCATCGGTCGCAGCCGGAGGATCGGCCTCAGTCGCGAGATCGAGCGTAAGCTTCGCTTCTTCGAACGCGACAATCCGTACGTCAGCGGGACGCGCGGGCTCAACGGCCACGCTCGTACGGAATAATCTGCCGGGCTGTCACGAGGATTTCGTCATGTCGTCCATCGCTTCAGAGCCCGTGACCGTCGCGCCGCGCCGGTTCGGCAGCTACCTTTACTACCGGCACGCGCTGCCCGTGCGACTCATGCATTGGATCAACGTGATCGCGCTCACGGTCCTGCTCCTGAGCGGGCTCAATATTTTCAGCGCGCACCCGGCGCTCTATTGGGGGAAATCGTCCTATACGGGGCGCGGGCCGGTGTTCAAGATCGACGCGCGGGAAAACGACGATGGCAATACGGTCGGCGTCACCCGGGTCCTCGGGCACGATTTCGTCACCACCGGCGTGCTTGGCGCCTCCAAGAGTGAGGACGGCGAGGTGGTCGAGCGGACGTTTCCGTCATGGCTGACTATTCCTGGTAACCGCTGGCTGGCGATGGCTCGCCGCTGGCATTTCTTCTTCGCGTGGGTCTTTGTCATCAACGGACTGTGCTATGTGGCTTATTCGATTGCGAGCCGACACCTGTCCCGCGACCTCGCACTCGATCGGAAGGATTGGCGCTCGATCGGTCGCTCGATCGTCGAACACCTGCGCTTCAAGCATCCCACGGGCGAGGCCGCGAAGCGCTACAACGTGCTGCAGAAGCTCACGTATCTGCTCGTCATCTTCGTGCTTCTGCCGCTGGTCGTGCTGATGGGGCTCGCGATGTCGCCCTGGCTCGACACGCTCGTTCCAGGCTGGGTCGATCTCGTGGGCGGCCGGCAGGCGGCACGCACGATTCATTTCATCGTCGCGTGGCTGATCGTAGCCTTCGTCCTGATTCACGTGTTCGAAGTCATCGTCGCCGGATTCTGGAACGAGCTCCGGTCGATGATCACCGGACGTTATAGAGTCGCCGTGGAGGCACCCGATGAAATTGCTCGCTAGGAACTCCCGCCGCCGCTTTCTCGCCCGGAGCGTGGGTACCGTCGGGGCGCTGGTGCTTTCGGGCTGCGACGCGTTGTCGCGCACGGAGTGGTTCCCGAAGATGCTCGCTTCAGCCGAGACGCTGAACCGCAGGGCACAGCATCTGCTCGAGCCGCGCAAAGCGATGGCGCAGGAATTCACCGAAGCCGATCTCTCGCCGGAGTTTCGCAGCAACGGGACGGCGATGCCGAACAGCCCCGCGTATCGGGCACTGGCGGCCGGCTCGTTCGCGGACTATCGCCTCGAAGTTGGCGGACTGATCCAACGACCCGCGAGCCTGTCGCTCGCGGACCTGCGCGCGCTTCCGAGCCGCACGCAGATCACGCGCCACGACTGCGTCGAAGGCTGGAGCGCGATCGGCAAGTGGAAGGGCGCGAAGCTCTCCGCGCTGCTTGAGAACGTCGGACCCAGGCCCGAGGCGCGTTACGTCGTGTTCCATTGCGCCGATCCCATGGAGGACGACGGCACAGCGCCGTATTACGAGAGCATCGACATGAACGACGCGATGCACCCGCAAACCATTCTTGCCTACGAGCTCAACGACCGGGCGCTCCCGATCAAGAACGGCGCGCCGATCCGCCTCCGGGTCGAGCGGCAGCTCGGCTACAAGCACGCCAAGTACGTCATGCGCATCGAGCTCGTCGAGAGCTTCGCCCGCATCGCGGGGGGAATGGGCGGCTACTGGGAAGATCAGGGCTACGAGTGGTACGCGGGTATTTGACCCGGTGAGTTGTTCACTTCAGCGCGCCTTGGTTGACTGCTTCCCGGGCGGCGGCGACACTGCGCGCTTTGCCCGCCGCGACCATGCTGAGCGTCCGCTTCGACCGCTTCTATCGTTACCAGGAACTGGGCGAGGTTCTCCGTGCGCTTGCCGCCGAATTTCCAGGTCTCGCGAGCATCGAGTCGATCGGCCGCAGCCATGAAGGCCGGGATATCTGGCTGGTCACGGTCACGAGCCGCGCGACCGGCGAAGCCGCGGACAAGCCTGCATTCTGGGTCGACGGCAACATCCATTCGACCGAGGTCGCGGCTTCGGTCGCGGCGGTGTATTTCCTCAAGTACCTCGTCGACGGCTACGGCAAGGACCCCGACGTCACGCGTGCGCTGGACACCCGCGCCTTCTACGTCTGCCCTCGCATTAATCCCGACGGCGCGGAATGGGCGCTCGCGGACAAACCGAAATTCGTACGCTCCAGCACGCGCAGCTATCCGTACGAGGAAGACTCGATCGAAGGGCTGACGGTCGAGGATATCGACGGCGATGGCCGGATCCTGCAGATGCGCATTCTGGATCCGAACGGGCTCTGGAAGCCTCATCCGCAGGAGCCGCGGCTCATGGTCCGTCGCGATCCCGCAGAAGTGGGCGGAACCTACTACAGGATCCTTCCCGAGGGGCGCCTGGAGGGGTATGATGGCTTCACGTTAAAGGTGAAAAAACCTCGACAAGGGCTTGATCTAAACAGAAACTTTCCAGGCAACTGGCGACAGGAGTACGAACAGCTCGGTGCCGGACCTTTCCCGACGTCCGAGCCAGAGATCCGCGCGGTCGCGGACTTCGTCGTTGCGCATCCGAACATCATGGGCGGGGTCGCCTTCCACACCTGGGCGGGCGTGCTGCTGCGGCCCTTCGACCACCTGCCCGACACCGAGATGCATGCGGAAGACCTCTGGCATTATCAGCGCGTCGGCAACAAGGGCACGGAGCTCACCGGCTATCCGGCCATCTCCGTCTACCACGAATTCCGCTACCACCCGAAGCAGGTGATCGGCGGCGCGTTCGACTGGGTCTACGACCACTTCGGCATGTTCAGCTGGGTGGTCGAGATCTGGAGTCCGATGCGCGAAGCCGGCATCGAGAAGTATCTGTACATCGACTGGTTCCGCGACCATCCGATCGACGACGATCTCAAGCTTTTCCGATGGAGCGAGGAGAAGCTCGAGGGCAGGGCGCACGTCGACTGGAAGCCGTTCCAGCATCCCGAGCTGGGCGCGGTCGAGATCGGCGGCTGGAATCGCTTCCATGCCTTCGGCAATCCGCCGCTGCACAGGCTCGAGGGCGAAGTCGCACGCTTTCCTAAGTGGCTGCTCTGGCAGGCGCTGCTCTCGCCCAGGATGGAGCTCGTCACCGCCGACGCCGTCTCCCTCGGCGGAGGAACGTGGCGCGTCCGGCTCGTGGTTCAGAACACGGGCTGGCTGCCCAGCTACGTGAGCAAGCGGGCGCTCGAGCGCAAGGTCGTGCGCGGCGTTATCGCCGAGATCGCGCTTCCGCCCGGTGCCGAGCTCGCGAGCGGCAAGCGACGCGAAGAGATCGGCCAGCTGGAGGGCAAGGCCTACAAGCACACCGGGATCTCGTTCTGGCCGGACTATCATGTCACCGACGACCGCGCGAAGGCCGAGTGGATCGTGCGCGGAAAAACCGGAGATCGCATCGAGCTCGTTGCGCGCCATGAGCGCGCCGGAACGGTCCGCACATCGGTGGTGCTGCAGTGAACGGGGAACGTAAAAACATGGCGCGAGTCGTCGGTCTCGGCGGGCTCTTCTTCAAATCACCCGATCCCGGGCGGTTGCTTGCCTGGTACGCCAAGTGGCTCGGCATGGGCGACGGGAAGTCGTCGGTGGAATTCGCAGCGGCAACGCTGCCCCCGGGCGCCTTCACGGTGTGGAGCCCGTTTCCCGACAGTACCGACTACTTCCGACCTTCCGCGCGCGAGTTCATGTTCAACCTTATCGTCGACGATCTCGACAGCGCGCTGGGTCAGGTCCATCTCGGCGGCGCGCAGGTCGTGGGCGAGGTGGAAGAGCACGAATACGGTCGGTTCGGCTGGTTCGTCGATCCGGATGGAAACAAGGTCGAGTTGTGGGAGCCACCAGCGCGAGGCGGCGGGGGTGAAGCCGACGATGCAGCGAAATAGGGCAGGGCGCGGCGCGGGGCGAGCGCTTGGCCTCGTCCTCGCCGTCCTCGCGCTCGTCGCGTGCACCGCGCCACCCACGCCCGCCGGTCGCAGCGGGTTTTCGCGCATCGACCACATCGTCGTGGTTTACGCGGAGAACCGGAGCTTCGATCACCTTTACGGCCTGTTCCCGGGCGCCGACGGGATCGCGAACGCGACGGTCGCCCAGTACACACAGCTCGACCACGACGGCAAGCCGTTGCCCCATTTGCCTCCGGTGTGGACAGCCGACCGCAAGCCGGATCCGCGCTTTCCGATGGATCTGCCGAACCGACCCTTCCGCATCGACGCACCACCCGTATCGCAATCGCTCGACAAGATCTTGCCGAGCCCGATTCATCAGTTCTGGCAGAACCAGGAGCAGATCGCCGGCGGCGCCAACAACCGATTCGTGGCGATGAGCAACGTGGGCAGCTGGGTCATGGGCTATTTCGACGGGTCGCGGCTCAAGCTCTGGCAATGGGCGCGCGACTACACGCTGGCCGATCATTTTTTCATGGGCGCATTCGGAGGCTCCTTTCTCAATCACTTCTGGCTCGTCTGCGCCTGCACGCCGACCTTCAGGGACGCACCAGCGGCGCAGCGCGCGAAGCTCGACGAAGCGGGGCACCTCACCCGGCGACCGGGCTCGCCTTCATCCGTCCTGCAAGGTCCGGTGCAGGTGTTCGACGGTGCCGTGACGCCCGACGGCTACGTCGTCAATACGTCGCAACCGCCCTACGAGCCGAGCGGTGTGCCGCCAGCCGCGGACGGCAACCGCGATCTGGCCGATCCGGCGCGCTTTCCAGTGCCTCCGCAGACGCAGAAGACGATCGGCGACACACTGTCCGCCAAGAACGTCACCTGGGCCTGGTATGCGGGAGGGTGGAACGCCGCGCTGGCCGACGGCCGCCAGGAGCCTACGGCGAAGCGGGCGACCATCTACAATCGCGCCGCCGACAGTCCGAATTTCCAGCCTCATCACCAACCGTTCAATTACTTCGCGCGATTCGCACCGGGCACGGTCGACCGCGCAGAACATCTTAAAGACGGCGCCGATTTCATCGCCGCGATCGACAGCGGCACGCTGCCGCAGGTCGCGTTCTACAAGCCGCCGGGACGGTTGACCCAGCACCCGAGCTACACCGATCTCGTGAGCGGCGACATGCACATCGCCGATCTGCTGGATCACCTCCGTCGCAGCCCGCAGTGGAACAGCATGGCTGTCATCGTCACCTACGATGAAAACGGCGGCTTCTGGGACCATGTACCCCCGCCGGCCGGCGACCGATGGGGTCCGGGGACCCGGATCCCCGCGATCATCGTTTCGCCGTTCGCGCGACGGGGTTACATCGATCATACGTCCTACGATACGACGTCTATCATCAAATTCATCACGCGCCGCTACGATCTGGAACCGTTACCCGGCGTCCGGCCGGGCGCCGGCGATCTTACGGCGGCTTTCGACTTCGGCGGCTGAACGTCCGAGCGCCTTCGTGGCGAACGCAAGGCCCGCGTGGAAAACCATCCCGGCGGGCGTTTGGACGCTGGGCTTCGTTTCGCTCCTGATGGACGTATCGTCGGAGCTGATTCACAGCCTGCTGCCCGTCTTCCTCGTCACGGCTCTCGGCGCATCGACGCTCGCCGTCGGTTTCATCGAGGGCATCGCCGAGGCGACGGCGCTCATTACGAAGCTTTTTTCGGGTTACCTTTCGGATTGCTTTCGCAACCGCAAGACGCTGACCGCGCTTGGCTACGGTCTCGCCGCGGCGACCAAGCCGATCTTCCCGCTGGCATCCTCGGTGGCCTGGGTGATCGTGGCGCGGTTCGTCGATCGCGTAGGCAAGGGCATCCGTGGCGCGCCGCGAGACGCGCTCATCGCCGATATCACCCCGCCGGCCGCGCGCGGCGTGGCCTACGGGTTGCGCCAGACGCTGGACACGCTCGGTGCGGTCATCGGGCCGTTGGTCGCCATTGCCGCGATGCTTTGGCTCGCCGACAACTTCCGTGCGGTATTCTGGTTCGCGGCGGTGCCCGCATTCTGCTCGGTCGGCCTGCTCATCCTGGGGGTGCGCGAACCGGAAGGATCGCGAACCGCTTCGGGCGAGAAGACCCGCGTCAGCCTCCGCGATGCGCGCCGGCTTCCCGGAGCGTACTGGTCGATCGTGGTCGTCGCTGCGGTGATGACGCTGGCACGCTTTTCCGAGGCCTTCCTCGTCCTGCGCGCTCAGGACGTCGGCACCACGCTCGCTTGGATTCCCCTGGTGATGGTCGTGATGAGCGTCGTCTACGCCCTGCTGGCATACCCCGCGGGGGTGTACGTCGATCGGGGACGGCAGGGCGGCCTTCTTCAGTCAGGCCTGCTGTTTCTCCTCTTAGCGGACGTCGTTCTCGCCAACGCGCACTCGACCGGGGTCGTGCTACTCGGGGGCGCGCTCTGGGGCGCGCATATGGGGCTGACCCAAGGCGTGTTCGCCGCCATGGTCGCCGCCGTCGCGCCCGAAGACCTGCGCGGTACGGCCTTCGGCATCTTCAACGTGGTCAGCGGCATCGCGCTCCTGGTGGCGAGCGTGCTGGCTGGATGGCTGTGGCAGGCCCATGGGCCGGGGTTCACGTTCTATGCCGGGGGGTTCTTCAGCGCGTTGTCCTGGATGGGACTGCTGTTCCTGCGGGCCCGCCGCCACCCCAGAGCATAGTGCGTATAATTTATATTATGTAAAATCTATAATCGACTCGAAGAAGCGCGGCTATCTGCCTAACCCTATCCTGGAAACCGCCCTGCTCGGGCCGGATCTTGCGCACGGGCCGATTGCCCTAGTCCCGGACGGGACTACGGCGCAACAGAAGTTGAAGGAGCAGCCCGGTGAATGTCGCGAAGATGATCAATGAGGCGTCGGCCAGCGTGAGGCCGAGGATTTTGAACGACGTGTCGGCGCAATCGCCGCCGGCATGCAGCAGTTGGACGAGCACATCGGTGACCGCCATCGTGTCCAGCATGTAGGCCAGGCCCGCGCTGCAGCTTGCAGTCACCGCTGGCGGAAACAGCTGCAGCTGCGTCTGATAGCCGGCGACCGCCAAGCCGGACAAGGTCAGGAGCGTCGCGCCCCATAGCAGACCCCGCTGCGTCCTTCCGTAAGGTTTCGCGATCGCCGCAGCAAGGAAAAGCGGGATCAGCGCGAGGTATGTGAAGCGCTGAATGATGCATAGCGGGCACGGCTCGATGTCCAGCACATGCTGGACATAGAGGCTCGCGCCGACAAGGCACAGGCAAGCGAACCCAAGCAGGACGGCAACGCGCCTGGGTGCGCCTACGAACTTGGTCATGCCTTGGATGATCGTCATGAGCGTCCGTGCGACTCTAACATCGCGGCGAGTTGCGGCCTTGATCTGGGGCAACAAGCGCCAGAGCACAGCGGCGCGTCAATGGCCTTCCAGGCCGCGAATGCAGCAGCGGGCAAGCGCTTCGAGGACGTCGCGATCCTCGCCGACCGGGCGCGCGGACTCGAAAGCAGTGCCAGGGTAGCTTCGCCGCAATGCATCTACGCGCTCCGGCAGATCGCGGCGCACGTGTCCACCCTGGCCGAAGAAGATCGGAACAATCCGTATCGCGTCGATCCCCTGCGCGACGAGCTCGGCGGCGGCGCTTTCCAGGTCGGGCTCCGTCAGCTCGAGGAATGCGAGCCGCAGAGGCGTCGCCGGCGACAGCGCGCGGATGCGCTCGACGAGCGCGTCGAAGGGTTCCCGCCATCCGGGATCGCGCGCTCCGTGCCCGAAAACGATCAGTCCCTGCCGCATGCGTGCGCCGCATGCGAGGCGGCGCTCCGCCGACCCGACCGGCCCTTATCTCCCGACGCTATCAGGTAATCGCCAACCATTCCTTTGCCGCTCCTAGGCTGCCCGGTACGCTCCTCGGACCCGGAGCCTCGAATGTATCGCTACGACAGTTACGATCACCGATTCCTCGCCGAGCGCGTTGCGCAGTTTCGCGACCAGACACAACGCTTTCTCGCCGGGGATCTGACCGCGGACGAATTCCGGCCGCTCCGGCTGCAGAACGGGCTGTACATCCAGAAGTACGCGCCGATGCTGCGCGTCTCGATTCCCTACGGCGTGCTGTCGTCGGCGCAGCTTCGGAAGCTCGCCCACATCGGCCGTAAGTATGACAGAGGCTACGGACACTTCACCACGCGCCAGAACATCCAGTTCAACTGGCCCAGGCTCGAGGACGTCCCGGACATCCTCGCCGAGCTCGCGACGGTGGAAATGCACGCCATCCAGACCAGCGGCAACTGCGTGCGCAATATCACCACGGATCACTTCGCCGGCATCGCCGCGGACGAGATCGTCGATCCGCGACCCTACGCCGAGCTGGTCAGGCAATGGGCGGCGCTCCATCCGGAATTCGCTTATCTGCCGCGCAAGTTCAAGATCGCGCTTTCCGGCTCCCCGATCGATCGCGCGGCGACGCTCGTGCACGATATCGGCCTGCATGCGGTCAGGAACGACGACGGCGAGATCGGCTTTCGGGTGCTGGTCGGGGGCGGGCTCGGCCGGACGCCGATGATCGGGCACGTCATCCGCGAGTTCCTGCAGCGTGACGAGATTATCAACTATCTCGATGCGATCCTGCGCGTGTACAACCGCTTCGGTCGTCGCGACAACAAGTTCAAGGCGCGAATCAAGATCCTGGTCAAGGACATGACGCCCGCGATTTTCGCGCGTCACGTCGAAGCCGACTGGGAGCGGATCCGCGGCGGTCCCGGGACGGTTCCGGAAGAGGAGATCCGTCGCCTGTCGAAAGCCTTCACCGCGCCGCCATACGAACCGTTGCCCGGCGACGATCCTGGATACCGCGCCGCGATCGCCGACAACCGAGCCTTCGGCAACTGGGTCAAACGCAATGTATTCACGCACAAGGTCGCGGGCTACGCGGCCGTGACCTTGTCGCTCAAGAAGACCGGCGTGCCGCCGGGCGATGCGACTTCCGATCAGATGGATGCGGTCGCCGACCTCGCCGATGTCTACGGTTTCGGCGAGCTCCGCGTTTCGCACGAGCAGAACCTCGTTTTCACCGACGTGAAACAGGCCGCGTTGCTGCCGCTTTGGAGCGAGCTGAAAGGCCTCGGCTTCGCCACGCCGACCATCGGCCTGCTCACGAACATCGTCTGCTGTCCGGGCGGCGACTTCTGCTCGCTCGCCAATGCGAAGTCGATACCGATCGCCGAAGCGATCCAGCGCCGCTTCGACGATCTCGATTACGTGTACGACTTGGGCGAAATCGATCTCAATATTTCCGGCTGCATGAACGCCTGCGGCCACCACCACGTGGGCAACATCGGCGTGCTCGGCGTCGACAAAAACGGGGCCGAGTGGTACCAGGTCTCGATCGGCGGGGCTCAAGGAGAATCGGCATCGCTCGGCAAGGTCATCGGGCCGTCGTTCGCCGCGAGCGAAATGCCCGACGTAGTCTCGAGCTTGATCGATATCTACGTCGAAAACCGCCACGAGGACGAGCGGTTCATCGACACCGTGCGGCGCCTCGGAATCGAGCCGTTCAAGGAGCGCGTCTATGCCACGGCTCATTAAGGACGGCGCGATCATCGAGGACCGCTGGACGCTGCTGCGTGAAGCGGCATGCGGAGCCGACGTGCCTCGCACGCCAGCGATCGTTCCGTTGAACTTGTGGCTGGCCGCGCGCGACGCATTGCGCGCCCGCGCCGACATCGGCGTCTGGCTGAAGCCGGACGAAGACCCCGATCTCCTCGCCGCGGACTGCCCTGCCCTGCCGCTCATCGCAGTCGACTTCCCGCAATTCACGGACGGCCGCGGCTATTCGATCGCGCGGCTCCTGCGCGAGAGATACGCGTTCGCGGGCGAGCTGCGGGCGATCGGTGACGTGCTGCGCGACCAGCTCTACTATCTTTTGCAGTGCGGCTTCGACGCTTTCGCGGTGCGCGCCGGCCGCGATCTCGAGGACGCGCTCAAGGGTCTGGCCGACTTCAGCGACAACTACCAGGCGACGGTGCTGCGACCGGCACCGTTGTTCCGCCGGCGTGCCGCGATCGGCGTGGAGGCCGCCTATCCGGGAGCGTCGCAATGAACTCGAGCACACGCGTCGCCGAGCTCACCACGGTGCTGCAGCGGATCGGCGTCCGTTACCTCCGGCGCCACGACGTCCCGACCAACGTGCCCGTACGCGAATTGCGCGCGGAGGGCGCGCCATGAGCGCTGCGCCGGTCGGCACGGTGTATCTCGTGGGAGCGGGACCGGGTGCGCCCGACCTGCTCACGCTGCGCGCGGCGAAGCTCCTTGCCGCCGCGGACGTCGTATTCCACGATGCACTCGTCCATCTCGAAACCCTCGAGCTTGCGCCGCAGGCGGAGAAAATCGCCGTCGGAAAACGCTGCGGCAGGCATTCCACCGCGCAGAAGTTCATCGACAAGCGGCTCATCGATGCGGCTCAGAAGCATGACGTGGTCGTCCGGCTCAAAGGGGGCGACCCGATGCTCTTCGGGCGCGCCCAGGAAGAAATCGAAGCGCTCACAGCCGCAGGCGTGCGCTGCGAGGTCGTGCCCGGCGTCACCGCTGCGCTCGCGGCGAGCGCCGAGCTGGGCATCCCGCTCACCCAGCGCGGGGTGGCACGCAGCGTGACGCTGGTCACGCCGCGGGTCGGTGAGGGCGAGAAATCGTCCGAATGGATCGAGAGCGTCGTCGCCGCGGACGCGGCTGCGATCTACATGGGCGCGGGTCACGCGGAGGAGATCGCAGCCGCGCTCATCGGTGCCGGGAAGCCTCCCGAGACGCCGATCGCGATTGTAGAGAACATTTCGTTGTCGAGCATGCGGACGCGCTACGCGACGCTGTCAACATTGCCCGGCATCGCCCACACGGGTATCGCCGGACCGGCGCTGATCCTCGTCGGTCCGCAATTCCGGACGGCCGCCCGCGCAGCCTCAACGCCACCTCCGGCGATCGTCCAAAACCTCCTGCGCGCATCCGTTCGCTAGAACAAGCCCGTGAGCATCGGCGACTTCGCCTTGTTGAGCGCCGCGGGGCTTGTGGTAGGTGCGATCGTCGGGCTGACCGGCGTCGGCGGCGGATCGATCATGACGCCGCTGCTGATCACGGTTTTCGGCGTTCCGGCCCCGGTCGCTGTGGGCACCGACCTCGCGTGCGCCGCCGTCACCAAGACCGCCGGAACGCTCGCGCACCGCGCCGCGTGCAACATAGCGACTCCGATCGTCAAGCTCCTCGCGCTCGGCAGCGTCCCCGCGGCGATGATCACGCTGACATTCATCGCCGCCGCGCACCTCGATTCGCATCAGCTCAATCACCTCATTCGGGAAAGCGTCGGCGTGGCGTTGCTGATCAGCATCGCGATGCTGCTGGCGCGCGATCGTCTCAGGCGCTTTGCGTCGCAATCCCCACGCATTCGTGCGGCGAGACGCTATCGACCTGTCGCCACCGTGGCGGTGGGTGCGGTGATTGGCCTCGCCGTCGCGCTGACGTCGCTCGGCGCCGGAGCGATCGGCGCCGCGGCGCTCGCGATGCTCTATCCCGAACTCGAGCCGGTCGAAATCGCCGGAAGCGACATCGCTCACGCGGTGCCCCTCACCGCGGTTGCGGCAGCGGGACATGCGTGGCTGGGAACGATCGATGTCGGTCTGCTCGCCGCCCTGCTTTGCGGAGGCATCCCCGGCATCGTCCTCGGCAGCCTGCTGTCACGCCGCGTGCCGATTCGCGCGTTGCGGCTCCTGCTGGTGAGCACCCTCGCCGCGGCAGGCGTCAAGCTGCTCGGTTGACCCGCCTGCCCGCGCGGACCACGCCTCGCGGCAGACGCGGTCGTGCGGTCGCGCGCCGTCTCAGCGGTATCATGCGAACCTCTTGCCGCGCGTGCGTCGCGACGGCGGTCCGCAATGCCGTTACCTCTGTTCGAACTTTCACCCGAGGCGCAGCAGGCGTGGCTGCGGGACCGTCTCCAGCGTCCCGCGCCTTCCGATGCGTTGAATCTTTCGGACGGATTCCGTCTTCCGGGCCGCGACGGCGCGCCGAGGCCGGCCGCGGTGCTCGTTCCTCTGGTCAATCGCGATGAAGGGCTGACCGTCCTCTTCACCGAGCGCAGCCTTGATCTGCCCGACCATCCGGGACAGATCAGCTTTCCCGGCGGACGGATCGAGCCGGACGATCGCGATGCCGGCGTGGCCGCATTGCGCGAGGCACGCGAGGAAGTCGGTCTTCCGCAGGAGCGCGTGACGCTTCTCGGCAGGCTGGCCGAATACGAGACCGTGACCGGCTACCGCGTGACACCGGTGGTCGGCTGGGTCGAGCCTCCGTTCGTGGTCGCCCCCGACCCGGTCGAGGTCGCGGACATCTTCGAGGTCCCGCTCTCCTTCCTGCTGGAGCCTGCGAACCAGCAGCGCCACTTCCGGATGATCGGTGACAGGCGGCGCGACTATTACGCGATTCCCTACGGCGAGCGCTACATCTGGGGCGCGACCGCGGCGATGCTGCTCATTCTCGATCGCACCCTGCGCGCGGGCTGAACGCGCGGCCATGGCCGATCGCGATCACGACATCGCCGTCCTGCTACCCGGTGGAGGGGCGCGCGCCGCGTATCAGGTCGGCGTGCTCCGAGCGGTAGCCCGCATTCTGGGCCGCACATCGCGGCAGCCGTTTCGCATCATATGCGGCACCTCGGCCGGTGCGATCAATGCCGCGACTCTGGCGGTGCATGGCGACAGCTTCCGGCGCGGCGTCGCGCGGCTGCTGCGCTGGTGGCAGCGCGTGGAGGTTCCCGATGTGTATCGGGCGGATCTCGCCGCCGTGTCGTTCCACGGCGTGCGCTGGCTGACCTCGGTGCTGCTTGGCGCCGGCGGCCCGAAACGGGCCGCCGCCATGCTCGACAACTCGCCACTGCGGACGGCCCTCGGCGCCGATCTCGATCTTGCGCGGATCGGCCAACACGTGCGCGAGGGCACGCTGCGCGCGCTATCGATCAACGCCACGAGCTATACGACCGGTCAGGCCGTTTCTTTCTTCCAGGGTTCCCCAGCGATCGTCCCCTGGCAACGGACGCGCCGCCGCGGGGAAGCGGCGGTAATCGGCATCGATCACCTGCTCGCGTCAGCCGCGATTCCTTTCGTGTTCCCTGCGGCTCGCATCGGCCGTGATTTCTTCGCCGACGGCTCGGTCCGACAGATCGCTCCGCTGTCCCCGCCCCTGCACCTGGGGGCGCGACGGATCCTGGTCGTAGCCGTCGGGCAATTCACGGGTCAGACGCCGACGCAGCGCCAGCGCGAAGCGCCTTCGTATCCGTCGTTCGCCCAGACCGCGGGCCACGCGCTCGCGTCGATCTTCCTCGACAACCTGGGCGCGGATCTCGAGCGCATGCAGCGGATGAACCACCTGCTGAGCCTCGTGCCGGAGGGGGTGCAGGACCAGCACCCCGACCTCGCTCACGTCGACGCCATGGTGATCACCCCGAGCCGCGATCTGGGCGCCATGGCCGTACCGTACGCCCCGAGCCTGCCGGCCGGCGTCCGGTATCTGCTGCACGGCCTCGGCAGCACGGAAGGCACTGGCGCTGCGCTGCTCTCCTATCTTCTTTTCGACGGGCGCTATACGAAGGTGCTTCTCGAGCTCGGCTACCGCGACGCGATGAGCCGGCGCGACGAGATCGCCGCGTTTCTGGCCGCCGACGGCGTCCGCTATCAGCCCTTGTTTCCCCCGGAGCTTTCGTAGCGAGCGTTCCGCTCGCTGCCCGAGTGCCGTTTTTCGTGAATACGCGCTATGCCGCTGTCATTGGCGGGTGTATCTTCGAAGTCGGTGGTGGACCTCATGGATCTGCACGAGCAAAGATGGCTGGTCCGACTCGCTCTCGCCCTCCTGACATGGCTGGTCGGGGTCGCCTGCGCCGCTGAGCCAGGCGGCTCTGCCGCCGCGCTGTATCTGCGATACGCCTCGCTGCAGCAGGAGCTCGAGCGCAGCGCGTTCGCGCGTCCGCTGTATCTCGACTCCAGGGAGACTCAGGACGAGCTCCAGGGCGACGTCCACGCCGTCCTCGGCTACCCGTTTACCGAGGTGCGAAGTGCGCTCCAGGGCGAAAAGCGCTGGTGCGACATCCTGATCCTGCATCTCAACGTCAAGGGCTGTCGCGTCGCCGACGGCGGCAGCGTGCTCCGGGTCTACGTCGGCACGAAGTTCGACGAGGCGCCGCGCGCCACGCAGAAGATCGAATTCGCGTATCGACTCCTGTCCGAGGCGCCCGATTACTTCCGCCTGTCGCTGACGGCCGCCAGCGGGCCGTTCGGCACGCGTGACTATCGGATCGTCGTGGAGGCCGTGCCCCTCGAGGGGAAACGCACGTTCCTGCACCTGTCGTACGCGTACGGCTACGGTGTATCGGCGAAAGTCGCGATTGAGGCCTACCTGCGCACCGTCGGCGCTCGGAAGGTGGGATTCACCGCCGACGGTCGACAACCCGACGGCCGGCCGGCGCTCGTCGGCGGGCTGCGGGGCGCGCTGGAGCGCAACGTCATGCGCTATTACCTCGCGATCGACGCCTATCTTGCCGCGCTTGCCGCACCGCCGGACGAACGGCTCGAGGAGCGCCTGCGGGAGTGGTTCGACGGCACCGAGCGCTACGCCCTTCAGCTCCACGAGCTCGACGAGGACACTTACCTGGAGATGAAGCGCAAGGAATGCGCCTCGCTTTCCACCGAGCCTTGACCGGTCAGGGCCGCCGGAGCAGCAGCTGGATCATCACCAGAGACAGCACCGTCTCGTCGCGCTGATTCCTGACCTCGTAACGGAAGCGCGCCACGCCGCGGTCGGCGCGCGTGCGCGACGGCCGGGCGTCGATCAGCGTGAAGTCACAGCGCAGCGTATCGCCGGGGCGCACCGGTTTGTGCCAGCGCAGCTCGTCGAGCCCGATGCCGGCGATCGCCGAACGCTCGAACATTCCGCTTTGCTGCACGAGAGCCCAGGCGAGCGCCGCGGTCTGGAAGCCTCCCAGCACCAGGCCGCCGAACACCGAATCGAGCGCCGCCACCGGATCGAGATGGAAATACTGCGGATCGTAGCGGCGGGCGAAATCGAGCGCTTCCTCTTCCCTCACGGTACGCGTCGGGCTGGTATACGTTCGACCGGGTTGAAAATCTTCGAGGTAGTGATCGGCCATGGCTCCGGCGTCGTTGCGCGACGGCGGCAATTATCGCGCACGAAGAAACGCTCCGGCGTCCGCAGTGCGGTTTATCCGTCGAACTGCGCGAAAACGGTGCCTCCGCGCTATAGTTCGCCTTCGCCTTACTGATCGACCGGCGTCGGCTCGTCGTCGCGATCGGCCATGCTCGAACCCCACCGACGGACCTTCCTTTCCCTGAGCGCGCACGGCTTTCACGAAGTCGTCTATCGCGACTGGGGGCATCCCGCGAGCTCCCGGGTGGTCGTATGCGTGCACGGGCTTACGCGCAATGGGCGCGATTTCGACACACTGGCCGCGTCGCTCGCCGATCGCTTCCGCGTGCTCTGTCCGGACATGCCGGGTCGCGGAGAGAGCGAATGGCTGCCGGACCCCGCCGACTACGCGTTTCCGACGTATCTCACCGCGCTGACCGCCATGCTGGCGCACGCCCGGGTCGAGCGGGTTGGATGGGTCGGCACGTCGATGGGAGGACTGCTGGGGATGATCGTCTCGGCACAGCGCGGGTCGCCGGTGACGCGGCTTGTCGTCAACGACATCGGACCCGTCATCGAACCCGCGGCCCTGTCGCGCATCGCCGGCTACGTGGGACTCAACCCGACGTTCGACAGCTTCGCCGCGCTGGAGGCCCACATCAGGGAAGTCTCGGCCCCATTCGGGCCGCTCAACGATGGCCAGTGGAATCATCTTGCGCTGACGACGGCGCGCCGCACCGCAGACGGCCGGTGGCAGCTCAACTACGATCCGGGCATCGCCGTTCCTTTCCGCAGTTCCGCCGCGGCGGGAGGCGATCTATGGGGCGTCTGGGACGCGATTCGCTGCCCCACGCTGTTGCTCCGCGGCGCACAGTCCGATCTGCTCTCGCGCGAGACGGCCGTGGCGATGCGCGCGCGCGGCCCGGCGCCGGGCCTGATCGAATTCGCCGGCGTGGGCCATGCGCCCATGCTGCTGTCGCCGGATCAGCTTGCGCCGGTCGAAGCTTTCCTCGACGCCGGCTAAGCGCGAATCATCCAAAGATCGGTGCATCGTCTACAATCGCCGGCTGACCCTGAGATGCCGATGTCATGACGCTGGCTCTGAGCCTACCCGCCGTCGAAGCCCGCCCGACCCATCCGCCCGAGACCCGCCCGGCGCGCGTACAGCCGTGGCTCGAAGAGACGCTCAAGCGCGATCCGATAGAAGCCGCCGCGACCATCGGCGATGCGCTGGCTGCGACCAATCGCGTGGCGATCTCGGAGGCGCGCCGGTTGGAGCTCGCGGAACGCTATTACGCGACCTCGCTCGCGCTTTGGCCGCATCTCGAACGGCACTTCGCCCGCGCGCAGCATCCACTCTCAGGGAACGCGCTCGCCGCGGCCAAGGCCGCGCTGACGCTCTCGGCCGAGCTCGCGACCGCCTATAAGCATCTGCTCGCGCACGAAGCGGAAAAGCGCCTGATCTTGTCCAGCAACCGCCAGCTGGTCGCGCTGATCCATCGCTGCCTTCTGTGCACGAACCGGATCCTGATCAACAGCTACCAGTCTTACGCGCCGGTCCCGGCGCGAACCTGGCACGACGCGCATGCGATCTATGTCTTCGCCCACGGAAAGAATCTGCAGATGACGCCGGTAGCCAGCGACTCGGCTGATGCGACGCCGGAGCGCTATTACGTGCAGGCGCTGCTGCTGGCGCTGGCCAACCCTTACGGCTTCATGCCGGGCCAGCTCGGGCAGGTCGTGCAATACCTGCACGCGCACGCGCACCTGGCGCGGATCACCGATGTGCCGCCGGTTCATCGGCTGGCGAAGGCGGTGGCGATCGTGCCGGTTGGCCACGATTTTCCGCCGTTCGCCGCTAACAAAGGCGCCAACGTGAATGGGGGAAAGCTTTTTCTGCTCACGTTCGATCTTGCCTTCCAGATGCAGGAGCAGCTGCGCGCGCTCGAAGCCGGTGGCCTTCCGCCACCTTACGTCGGCAACGCGCCGGCGGCGAAAGCGGATTACATCACGCTGCTGAAGCGCTTGCTGCGGCAATGGGCGATACCGCCGGCCCGGCAGTTCAATCGGCTCCCCTCACGCGCGCGCGTCGTGATGTGCGCGGGGCTGTCCGCGGTGTGGCAGTACAGCCGCGGCACGCGTCCTGCCCTGCCCGGCGCGGCGCCCGCGCTTCCGGCAATGAGCACTTGCCAGGTCATCAATCACACGCCCGCGGGCTACGCTTTGCGCCAGGTCGACACGGTCCGTGCCGCACTGCGGATCGGCGATCTCATCGCCTTGCGCGTCGAGGGCCGCAATGCCCTGCAGGTGGCCATGATCCGCTGGTTCCGCAATACCTTGCGAGGCAGCGGACTGGAATTCGGCTGCGAGCTTCTGTCCGATAACCCGCAGGCCGCCGCGGCGCACGCGGAGGAGCTCGCATCCAACGCGCCCGTGCCGGCCGTGGTTCTGCCGGAGGACGATCAGGACGGCGCGCCGTCGATGCTGCTGGTGCCCGCGGGCAGCTTCGAACCCGAGCAGGCGATTTCCCTGCGTCTCGGGGAGCGGCTCGATACCGCCGTGCTGACCAAGCTGGTCGAACAGGGTCCCGGCTTCCAGCTCTACGAGTACATCAACGTCGCCTGAGCCCTAATCGCGTGTGCGCGCGCGAAGCGTCGTCTGGAGCGAGAGGTTGGTTGAGTCGCTGTTCGGCCCTCCCAATCCGCGCGGCATGGGAAAAGCGACCTTCTCGACGACACCGGCGAGCTCGGTCACCTGCGTCGCGCCGAGCGCCCTGAGGCGTGCGATGACTTCCTGCACCAGGAGCTCCGGCGCCGATGCGCCCGCGGTCACGCCGACCCGCCGCTTGCCGGAGAGCCATTCCGCCCTCACCTGATCGGCACGATCGATCATGTACGCGCTTGCGTCATGCTTGGCCGCAACCTCCCGCAGCCGATTCGAGTTCGAGCTGTTGGGACTGCCCACCACGATTACGACTTCGCACTGCGGCGCGAGCATCCGTACGGCGTCCTGGCGATTCTGCGTCGCATAGCAGATATCGTCCTTCTTCGGCCCGACGATGCCGGGAAAACGGCGGCGCAGCGCGGCGACGATCTGTGCGGCATCGTCGATCGACAGTGTGGTCTGCGTGACGTACGCCAGGTTCGCCGCATCGCGGACCGCGAGGCGATCGACGTCCGCCACCGATTCCACGAGGTAGATTCCGCCGGAGGCCTGACCCATCGTGCCTTCGACCTCGGGATGGCCCGCGTGCCCGATCATGATGACCTCGCGTCCCTGCTCGCGCATCTTGGCGACTTCCGCGTGCACTTTCGTGACCAGCGGGCAGGTCGCATCGAAGACGGTGAGGCCGCGCGCCTCGGCTTCCGCCCGCACGGCGCGGGACACGCCGTGGGCGCTGAATACGACCGTGCTTCCCGCGGGTATCTCCGAGAGCTCGTCGACGAACACCGCGCCTTTACGCTGCAGCGCTTCCACCACGAACCGGTTGTGCACGACTTCGTGGCGGACGTAGATGGGCGCGCCTACGTTGGCGAGCGCGCGCTCCACGATTGCGATTGCTCGATCGACGCCGGCGCAAAACCCGCGTGGGTTGGCGAGGAGAACGTCCATGAGCGCCTGTTCCCTCAAGCCGCCGCCCGACCGTCGCGACGCGGGCGGAGGCTATCGATGATGAGCAGCGCGGCGCCGATCGTGATCGCGCTGTCTGCGACGTTGAAGGCAGGATAGTACCAATGCTCCCAGTGGAAAAGCAGAAAGTCCACCACGTGGCCGAGGGTCAGGCGGTCCCACAGGTTGCCCAAGCCGCCGCCGAGGATCAGCGCGAGCCCGGCGCAATACCACGCGTCGCCGCCCCGGCGCAGCAGCCAGATGATCAGGCAGGCGACGGCGATCGCCACCGCGGAGAACAGATACCGCGGCCAGTCTCCGGCATCGCGCAGGAAGCTGAATGCGGCGCCGGTGTTGAACGTCAAGACGAGGCTGAAAAACGGCGTGACGACGTGCTCGTCGCCTGGACGCAGCGCGGCGATCAAGACCCATTTCGAGAGCTGGTCCGCAGCGACCACGGCCGCGCTGACTCCGAGCCAGAACCCCATCCGGCGTGCGTCCGCGATGACCGCGCGTCCGCTCATGCGAATGCCCGCGCCTCGCCCGCGCCGAAGAGGTTGGCCACGCACCGGCCGCACAGCGCGGGATGGCCGGCGTGCGCGCCGACGTCCGCCCGGTAATGCCAGCAGCGCTCGCACTTGCGATGCGCGCTCCGCTTGACGCTCACTGCGCGCTCCGCGCCAGCCTCGAGTCGAGCCGCCGACGTAATGAGCACGAACCTCAAATCGTCGCCGAGGCTCGCCAGCGCGGCATGCTCGCTGGCAGGCGCGACGAGGTCCACTTCCGCCTGGAGCGACGAACCGATCTCGCCTGCCTCGCGCGCAGCCTCGAGCGCGCGGAGCACGTCGCGGCGGCAGGCGACGATTGCTTCCCACCTTTCCGCGAACCCTTTCGGGAGGTCGAGCTCGGGGATCACGTCTTCCCAGGTTCCGGCGAAGATCGTCGCGTCGCGAGGGCGCAGGATCCGCCACGCCTCTTCGGCGGTGAAGCTCAAGATCGGCGCCATGAACTTCAGCATCCCGTCGCGGATCAGCGCGAGCGCCGTTTGCGCGGAGCGGCGCGGCCGGCCGCCGCGCGGCGTCGTGTAGAGCCGGTCCTTGAGGATGTCGAGGTAGAACCCGCCCAGCTCCTCCGAGCAGTATGTCTGGAGTTGCTGCACGACCGGGTGGAACTCGAACTTGCGGTACGACTCGGCGAACCCCGCGAAGTAGGTATGGGCGACGGCGAGCGCGTAGCGATCGAGCTCGAAGAGCTCCGAAAGCGGGATCCCGTCGGTGCTCGGATCGAAGTCGGCGGTATTGGCCATCAGGAAGCGCAACGTATTGCGGATGCGCCGATAGCTTTCCACGACGCGCTTCAGGATCTCGTCGGAGATCGACAGCTCGCCCGAGTAATCGGTCGCACCGACCCAGAGCCTGAGGATCTCGGCGCCGTAGGTGCTCGAGATCTTCTGCGGCGCGACGACGTTGCCCTTGGACTTGGACATCTTGAGCCCCGACCCGTCGACGACGAAGCCGTGCGTGAGCAGCGCGTTGTACGGCGGGCGGCCGTTGAGCATGCTCGACGTGAGGAGCGACGAATGGAACCAGCCGCGGTGCTGGTCCGAGCCTTCGAGATAGAGGTCGGCCGGAAACCCCAGCTCCGGGTCGCGACGCAGCACCGTCTCGTGCGTCGATCCGGAGTCGAACCACACATCGAGCGTGTCGGTGAGCTTGCGATAGCGCAGGGCATCGACGCCGAAGTCCTCGTGGGTGGATTCGAACCAGGCTTCGATGCCTCCGCGCTCGACCTTCGCCGCGGCCAGCTCGAGCAGCGCGAGCGTGTCGGGGTGCAATTCCTCCGTTTCCACGTCGACGAAGAACGGCAGCGGCACGCCCCACTGGCGCTGGCGGGAAAGCGTCCAGTCCGGGCGGTTGGCGATCATGCCGGCGAGGCGCGCCTTGCCCCAGGCCGGAAAGAATCTCGTCGCCTCGATGCCTCTGAGCGCAGTCGTGCGCAGCGTTTCGGCGGGCTTGTTGCCGCGCCAACCCGGAACCTCGTCCATGCCGGCGAACCACTGCGTCGTCGCCCGATAGATGATGGGCGTTTTGTGCCGCCAGCAGTGCATGTAGCTGTGTGTCCACGGCTCGGCACGGAGCAACGCGCCGACTTCACGCAGCTTGTCGACGATCTTCGGATTGGCGTCCCAGATCTTCATGCCGCCGAAGAACGGAAGATCGCTCGCATAGCGGCCGTCGCTCTGCACCGGATTGAGGATTTCGTCATCGGTCATCCCGTATCGCCGGCAGGCGTTGAAGTCGTCGACGCCGAAGGCCGGTGACGAGTGCACGATGCCGGTGCCCTGCTCCAGCGTCACGTAGCTGCCCAGGTAGACGGGCGCAGCCCGGTCGTAGAACGGATGACGGAAGGCGATGCGCTCGAGCGCCGCCCCCTTCGTGGTTGCGATCGTCTTGCCGTCGAGTCCGTAGCGGCTCAACACACGCTCGACGAGGTCGGTTGCGAGCACGAGATGACCGAGGCGGGTCTCGACGAGCGCATAGTCGAAGTCCGGATGCACGTTGAGCGCCTGGTTGGCCGGGATCGTCCATGGCGTCGTCGTCCACACCGCCGCAGCGATCGGGCCTTCGGGCGCTCGAGCGAGTTCGAACGCCTCGGCCAGCCTCCGCCGCTCGGCCGGGTCGATCAGCGGGAAGGCGATGTCGATCGCGGTGTCGTCGCGATCCTCGTACTCCACTTCGGCTTCGGCCAGCGCGCTCTGGCAGTCGAAGCACCAGTTGACCGGCCTCAAGCCCCGATAGATGTAGCCCTTCGCGAGGACGCGCCCGAGCGTGCGAATCTCGTCGGCCTCGGTGCGATAGGCCATCGTCGCGTAGTGATGATCCCAGTCGCCGAGCACGCCGAGCCGCTGGAAGTCCGACTTTTGCAGCGCGATCTGTTCGGTGGCGTAGGCGCGGCACAGGCGCTGCGTGTCGGCGGTCGACAGGTCCTTGCCGTAGGTCCTCTCGATCTGCACCTCGATCGGCATGCCGTGACAGTCCCAGCCCGGTACGTACGGCGCGTCGAACCCGGCGAGCTGCTTGCTTTTGACGACGATGTCCTTGAGGATCTTGTTCACCGCCGTGCCGATGTGGATCGCTGCATTGGCGTACGGCGGGCCGTCGTGCAGCACGAATTTCGTGCGCCCCCGACTGGCGATCCGGATCGCCTCGTACACCTTGCGTTGCTGCCAGTCGGCGACCCAGCCCGGCTCGCGCTTGGCGAGATCGCCGCGCATGGGAAACGGCGTGTCGGGCAGGTTGAGCGTCGACTTGTAGTCGGTCTTCGGATCGTCGGGCATCGCCTGGGCTATTTCCGGGTCGAGAAGTATTCGCGGGCCTGCGCGACGTCGGCGCCGATCTGTCGCGTCAGCGCATCGAGGTCGGGATAGCGCTCCTCGTCGCGCAGCTTGTGCAGGAATTCCACGTTGACGCGCCGGCCGTAGATCGCTTCGTCGAAGTCGAACACGAATACTTCGAGCACCGGTTGCCCGTCGACTTTGATCGTCGGTCGCACGCCGAGGCTCGCGACGCCCGCGCGAGGCGCGCTGCCCAACCCGTGCACGCTTACCGCGAATACCCCGGACAGCGGAGGCGTGCGGCGCAGAGGCACGTTGGCGGTCGGAAAGCCCAGGCTCCGGCCAAGCTTGTCACCATGGGCGATGCGACCCGAGATGCAGTAGGGGCGGCCGAGAAGCTCGGCCGCCCGCTCGAGCTCGCCCTTCGCCAGCGCGCTTCGGATGGCGCTGCTCGACACACGCTCGCCCCCGTTCTCCACCGCGGGCATCGCTTCGACGCTGAACGTGTGCGCCGCCGCCCGGAGCAGCGCCAGATCCCCGCCTCGGCCGCGTCCGAAGCGAAAATCCTCGCCGACCAGGACCCACCGTGTGCGGAGCGCTCCCACCATGATGCGCTCGATGAACTCGCCCGCGCTCAAGCCTGCGAGGCGGGCGTCGAAGCGCGCGATATGGACGCGCGCGACGCCTCGCGCGGCGAATTCGGCGAGCTTGTCGCGCAAGCCGCACAAGCGAGGTGGTGCCGACTCGGGAGCGAAGAACTCCCGAGGATGCGGGTCGAAGGTGAGCACCGTGGGCGCGAGCGCGAGATCCTCCGCGGCCTCGACCAGCCGGGCGAGCATCGCCTGGTGCCCGAGATGGACGCCGTCGAAGTTGCCGATGGTCAGTGCGACGTCCTGCGAAGCGGGAGGAAATCCGCGGAAGACCTGCACTGAAGGGCTCGTGAGCTTGCCGGGGCCGGGGAAAAGCATTGAAAAGCTTCGATTTTACCGCCCGCGGCCGGCGCCGGTCCAGCCTGATGCGGATCGGGCGCGCTTTAAGCAGCCCACTCGCGCCAGCCACCCAGCAATGGAAAATACAGACCGAGGCGGATCGGCCGGTCCTCGACCGCGCGCATCACCGCGGCATAACCGTCGAGCTGCGCCGAGTAGCGCTCGCGCTCGCGGTCGAGGAAGGCGTCGCGTCCTGCACCTTGGTGGCGGGAGAGCTTGAAGTCGATGATCCAGCGCGTGCCGGTTTCGTCGATGAACGTGCGATCGAGCACGCGATGCACGAAGCCGCCGTCGCGCCACTCGGTGAGCCCATATTCGCTGCGCGCGTCCGCATGGCGGGGATCGAACAGCCATCGCCCCCGAGCGTCGCCAAGCGTTTTCTCGAGCGCCAATAGGACGTCCTGCGCTGCGCCATGGGCCTCCGCGCCCGTGAACCCCACCTGCGCGAGCTCGCGCTCGATGCGGGGTCGCTCTGCGGCGACCCGCTCTCGTGTCCAGCGCTCCAGCCCTTCGTCTGCCATGCGCCGCAGGATTCGATGCGCCACCGTGCCGACCTGGCGCGCGGCTTCGCGAGCCCAGTCGAATTCGATCGCCTCGCTTTCGTCCCGCACGTGAAGATCGGGGGAGAGCGGGATGCTCGGGGGCGGAGCCGGAAGCCGCCACGAAAGTGGCAGGCGCGCGAGCGGCACGCCTGAGAGCCGCGATCGCGGCTCAGCGCCGACCACCTCGTCGAGCGGCGGGTTGGGCGTCAAAGCAGGCCACAGCGCCGAGAGCAGCGTGCCGCGCCGAGGCGTCTTCCAGCGCAGCTTGCCTGCGGGATCTTGCTCCACGCCGAGCACCGCAGCGAGATGAAGGCTGCGCCTGGCGCGCGTGCACCCCACGTACAGCAGCCGGCGCAACTCCGCGTCGTCCTCGTCGCCGACGAGCGCGCGCAGGTAGGCGTAGACCGGATCGTCCTCGCCCTTGGCGAGGCCGCGCGCGCGGATGGGCGCGAGAAGCAGTCCATCGGGACGCTCACGCCAAAGCAGAAGTTGCGAATCGGTCGAGCCCGGAGGGCGCGTCAATCCAGGCATGACGACTACATCGAACTCGAGCCCCTTCGCCTTGTGCAGCGTCATCACGCGGACGCGGATCGAGGCGTCGGCGTCGCTTTCCGCGTGCAGCGCTTCGAGCGCCGCGACGAATGCCGGCCAGTCTGGAAGGTCCGCGCCCACGGCGTGTTCGGCGATGAGCGAGAACACCTGTTGCGTGGCGGCCAGGTCAACGGCCCGCTCCGCTACGCCGGCGGGCCCGCCCAATGCGAGCCACACCGCGCGCACCCGACGCGTCAGCGGGACTCGTCCGCGCTCGCGAAGCGCAGGCGTCACCGCCGCAGCGAAACGGTCGAGCCGGCTTCGTCCGTCAGCGGACAGGCGGGCGCGGATCTGCGGGGCGAGCTCGCCGCAAACCGCCTCCGCCAGAGGACGCCCGGCGCAGCCCTCCAGCAGTGCGAACAGGTCGAAGAGCGTCAAGCCGCACCAGGGCGCGCGCAGCGTCGCGAGCCATGCGGCGCGATCGTCGGGCTGGACGAGCGCGTGCGTCAGCGCGGCGAGATCGAGCATCGCCTGACGTTCCGACAAGCGGTCCAGTTCCACCGCGGCGAACGAGATGCCGGCCTTGCGCAGGGCTGGCAGGATCTCCGCGAGGTCCGCGCGCTTGCGGACGAGGACGGCAATGCTCTGCGCCTCGGTGGCGAGCGCGGCCCGTATGCGCTCCACGACCGCATCGGCCTCCCGCTTCTCGTCGAGAACGATGTCTACGGTGACGTCGGGCAGGAGCTCCTCTCTGCGCGCGGGATGCGCCGGCGTGAAGGCGACCGCCCCGCGCAGGGGCTCGTCGCGCGTCGGGAGCACCGAAGGGAAGCTCGCGTTGATCCACGCCACGAGCGCGCGCTGCGAGCGGAAGTTCGACGCCAGGGTCAGCGGCTCCAGCGCCACGCTGCCGATGCTCCGCCGCGATTTCGCGTCGAGAAAAAGGCTCACGTTGGCGTCTCGAAATCGATAGATCGACTGCATCGGGTCACCGACCAGGAACAGCGTTCTTCCGTCGCCGGCCGCCCAGCCCGCGGTCAGGCACTCGATCAGATCGCACTGGGCGAAGGACGTGTCCTGGAACTCGTCGACGAGGAGATGCTCGATGCGTGTGTCCAGCGCGAGCAGGAGGTCCGACGGTCCGCCTTCGGTGCCGAGCGCCTCGAGAGCGACGAGCGTCGCCTCGTTGAAGTCGATCACTCCATGCCGTGCGAAGACGAGGCGCAACCGCGCAGCGGCGCGCGGCAAGACCACGAGCAGCGCCTCGATGAACGACCACGCTGCGGCTTCGTAGCGCGCAGGAGGAAGCGTTCGGACCACGCCGAGCGCCTTGGCAAGACCGGGCACGTCGGCCAGCGCGCGAATCAGCGCCTGCATTTCTTGCTTGCGTGCCGCACGGCCGGTGTATCCGCGGTCGCGGCGACCGGCAGCGGGAAACCCGTCGCGCGTATCGATGCTTCGCAACAATGCTCCCTTGCCCGTAAGCAGCCACTCGGAGATCGCCTGCCAGTGCGCGAGACCATCCGCGGTCGCGGCCGGGAGCGCCGCCGCCCTGGCGAACGCGGCGAGCGGATGCGCGCTTCTCGACGCGAAGAGATTCTCGCCCGCGTAGCGCGAAAGCTCGGCCAGAGATGCCAGCAGGCGACGCGGCAGCAGCGCCACCAGGGCGCGCAGCGCTGCGCCGATCTCGGCCTCGAGCGCCTGCTCGAGCTGGCCGCGCAGCCCCGAGGCGTCGGTCACGAGGTGGCGCAACCACTGCTCGCGCTTGCCGAGGAGCGCAGCGATGAGCTGCACCGCGCGCTCGGCGTCGTTGTCGAGATGATCGAGCAGTCGTCGCCAGGCATCGTCGCGCCGACCCGCGGCGAAGCATTCCTCCCGCGCCGCCTCGAGGTAGAGCGATTCCGCCCGCTCGATCGGGCGCGGCACCGCGCCCAGCCTCGCCGTCAACGGTGCCTGGCGCACCAGTGCCATGCAGAGCGCATCGATCGTCTGAACCTGGAGGCGCGCCGGATGCGCCGCGAGGTTCCAGCCCGATGCGGCGTCGCGCGCCAGCACTGCGCGCGCGAGGCGGCCGGTAAGCACGCGGCTCGGCTCGGCATCCGCCGCCGGTTCCGGTTCGCGCAGGGCTCGGAGGATGCGCTCGCGGATCTCTCCGGCTGCCTTGCGCGTGAAGGTCATCGCCACGATGGCCTCCGGCCGCTCGACGCGTGCCAGCAGCGCGAGATAGCGCTGGATCAGCAGCTCGGTCTTTCCCGACCCAGCCGGCGCCTGGACGATGAACGAGCGATCCGTATCGAGCGCCGCCGCGCGCTCCGCCGCATCGTGCAATGCCGAGTCATTCATCCGCGGACTCGTTCGGATCGATGGCGCGCACCGATTCGATTCGACACACCGGCTGCAATCCGCAGTTGCGGCACGGGGAAGGCGCGACGCGCGGCGTCACCGCCGCGTGGCCGGCTGCGATCTCTTCGGCCAGCGCCCCGAGACGTCGGCGCCACCACGCTTCGAGGCTCGCCCACGTGCCTCCGGGTGCGATGGCGACCGAATCGAGCCCGGGCAAGGCGTTCTCGTCGGCCGAGAGGCCGGCAACCGCCACGCCCTCGGGACGCAGCTCGACGTATCCGGCCGCGCGGACAACGCTGCCCGGCGCCGCGACGGATTGGGCGAGCGTGTACAGGCCGATCTGCGCGGAGCGCGGGCGATCGTCGAACCACTGTCGCGGACGTTCAACCTGTCCGGTCTTGTAATCGAGAACCGCGACGCCGCCGCCTGCCAGCGCATCGACCCGGTCGCGCCGCAGTGAGAACTCGACGCCGGCAAGCTGCACCTGGACGGACGTCTCCAGGGCTTCTATGGCGAACGGCAGCCGGACCCGCTCGACGGCGAGCCATGCGCGCATAACCCGCTCGAGCCGCTGCGCCTCGCCTTCGCGCAGCAAGACCGGCAGCGTGCGCCAGCGGCTGGCCGGCACTTCGCCGAGCGCGCGATCGACCGCAGCGCGGATGCGGCTTGCGAGCGCGCCCTCGTCCAGAGCGACGAGCGTCGCGTGGTCGCGAACCGCCGCCCAGAATTCAGCCAGTGCGACATGAACCAGTCTCCCCCGCTCGACCGGCGTCAGCCCTGCACACGGTCTCGGCCAGGGCTCGATGCGCAGGCGACAGCGGATCACCGCCTGGAACGGACAGTCGCTCTGGGAGGCAACGACGCGCGAACCGCCGGGCACCCTGCTCCCTTGTGGCAGCGGTGGCGCACGATCGTCGGCAATCGTCTCCAGCGTTACGCCGCGCGCGATCTCGCGCGTCCACGATGCCGGCCGCGGCGATGAACTGCGCTCGGGATAAGCGAGGATCAAAGCCGACGGAGACAACTCGTGGTCGTCCTCGTTCGCCGCCGAGCTGAACACGACTTCCGGCGCCGCGCGTGCGAACCCGGCGGTCAGACCAGCCGCGTACTCGCACTCGCGGTCCGCGGTTGCGTGCGCGACGTTGCGCTGCCGCTGCCAGGCCAGCGGAAGAAGCGGATTCGGGCTCGGCGCCGAAGGCCATCGATCCGACGCGAGTCCCGCAACCCACAGCGCGTCGAAGGCTATGCCGGTTCCTTCCAGCACGCCAAGGATCTGGATCGGCGCTGGACCGCCTTCAGGCTGAAATGGTCGCTCGGTCGCGAGCGCATGCAGCGTTGCTACCGCGCGCCCTGGAGACAGCCGCGGCGCCACCGTTGCGAGGCTCGCGAATTCCAGGAGCAGGCGTTCCCACGCGACGCGCGCCTGGTATTCGTCGCTGTCGAGCGGGCGCGAGCCTGGCCAGCCGGCCGCCGCGATCCACGCGCGCCACGCATCGCTCCATTCGCGCGGGCTCGAGCGCCGCATCGAGTGAAGAAGGTCGCGCGCCGTGCGCCAGCGCGCAGCGAGGTCGTTCGAACAGCGGTCGAGCGCGCCGATCGCGTCGGAGAGCGTCACGTCGAACTTGCCTTCGCACAGCCAGGCCCGCTCGGGCTGCGCGCGCATCACCCATGCCGCTTCGGCGCCAATCAAATAGGGAGATCGCAGCAGGGACGCAGCCGCTCCAGCGCTGAGCGAACCATCGGCGAGCGCGATCAGGTCGAGCGCGGTCGACACCAGAGGCACGGCGGCGAGCGGCGGTCCCAGCGAGACTTCGAACGGGGCGCGCGATGTCCCGTGGTTCAGCGCCGCCGCTGGGCAGAGCACCTCCTCCGCCAGCGCGACCACTTCTTCGCGGCGCGCCATCAGGTTCTCGATGACGATGCCGATCCGAGCCTCCGGGCACGCGAGAGCGCGTTCGCGCGCCCAGGCAAGCGCGGCCGCGATCTCCTCGCGTGGCGTGGCGGCCGTGGCGCGAGTCACGCGGGCGTCGATCTCGGGCAGCGTATCGATCGGGCGCATTTCCGCACCGGCCTCGCGCAACGCGACGAACAAGCGCTCCTGCTGGGGCGTGAGCTCGACAAACCCGGCGGCTACCGTCGGCGGCAGGCGGCGCTTCATTCGCACCGCGGACGCGGCCAACGCGTCCGGCACGAGCGCCAGATCGCGGGCGCCCGTCGCGCGCAGCCGGGCGGCATAGGCGTCGGCCCAGCGGGCGAACATCGCGGGATCGTCGAGCTCGCCGTCACGGACATGCCAGGCGCGCCAGCTTTCGCCTGCCGAGCCCCACTGGTGAACGATCGACCACGCGTCGGCCGCGAGTGCCGCGGCGCCGCGACCATCGAACAGGGGCACGCGATCGACGTCCGCATCGACGATGTGGCGCCACTGCAAGGCACTCTGCGGCGGCGTGAGCAGGAGCGGAGCGTCGCGAACGCTTTCGGCGGCGACGGCGTCGTCCCAGAGACGTTCCAGCCATTGTGGATACGGCAGAATCGACGGCGTGGGCCACGCGGCGCTGCCGCGCTGCCGCTGCACGAGATCGAACTCGCGATGAATGAAGCGCGCGAGCCGGCGATTGGGCGTGACGACCATCGCGCCGGCGTCGAGCGCGGCGAGCAGAGCAGGATTCACGACCGCAATGGTAGCCGAGGCGCAGGGCTGCCCGCGGCGCAGCGTGGGTGCTCTACAGCCGGTCGAAATACACCAAGGTGCGCCGCGCGCCAAGGCGCGCAGACGGAAGCGGTTGCGGTCTCAAGTTGGCTGGCCGGCGAGCTAGTCGTCGCCGAGCGCCGTTTCTGCGCGCGCGGTCTCCGAGCCGCCCGCGCGCGCAGCAATCGGCGGAAGGTCCTCTGTGGGCGCCGGCTCAGGCAGCCACTCTTCGGCCCGGAGGATGATTCTCCATTCGCCGCACCAGTCGTCGTCGCGAACGAGGGGCCAGATCCCCTCGACGACGTAGGCCTTCGCGGTCACGGGGTTGAGCTGAGGTGCTTGCCGGCGACACTGTCCCCACAGGGGAGCTTTGCCGTCGAGCGGTCTGGCATGCCGGCGATCGTAGAAGCGACAATTGATGCACTTCTCCACGCTCACGAGCGATTCGGCGGTGGCGTCCTTCGCCGGGGCTTGTTGCGGCGGTGGGGCAGCGCGGGTCGCGGCATCGACCGCATTTGTCCCAGCCGGAGTGCCACGCTCGGTGGCGCGCGCTCGGACCAAGGTTGAGCTCGCTTTCTAGAAAGAGGGCAAGAACCGGACGCGTGCGGCTACTTGGCCGCTGACGTCGCCTGGCGCGGCGTGCGTTGCGCGGCCCAGTGACGCGGACGGTCGAAAAGGGGCCGGAAGTAACAGGAGCGTCCCGCTTCCCGGGCGGCGACCGCAGCGTCGTGCATGCGCGGGGGGCGCGTCGCGGGGCGGCGCGCGCTGGCGCTGCGAGCCCACGCGTTCACGTCGACGCGGGACCGACGGGCGGACGGCGTCAGGCGGCCCATGCGGTCAACGCAGCAACAAGCGGCGAAGGGACTTCCTGCACATAACGCGTCACGCGGGCGCCCTTCTCGTCAAGGCAGGCCTTGAGTTCCGCGTCGGCCGCCTCGGCCGCGCGCTTGAGCGACTCGTCGTAGCCGTGGCGCTGCTTCGGATCCGACAGCACTGCGTAGGCTTGGTGGATCAGGCGAACCATCGCTTCATCCGCCTGGCCGTTCAGACGCTGCTTGAGCGTCCGATACGCCGCCTCGATGCGCGTGGACGATGCACCGGGGGGCAAGTCGAGGTAGTCATAGTGCGTGTAGAGCACAGCCATCTCCTAGTCTTGTCCGGATACTTTGGGGCGCGATGCCCGCTCGCCTTCAGGGCAGCAACATCCATGCCATGGATTGCAGCCGCTTGAGAGCACCTTCTCTCAAGGCCTTGATTCACTTACAAGGGAGACGAGCGGCGCGGCCGCACCGATGAAGCGCACTCTGCGGCGCCGACCTTCGTCGCCGGATCGGCGGCGGCTGCCGCGGCGCGGCAGTTTGCGGCCGGGAACCTAGATCATCCTGAGCGGCGTGGCGCGCGCAGGAGGCGGGAAGACGCGATCGATTTCGGCCAGCCATTCGGCCGAGAGCTTCACCACGAGCGCCTTGTAGTTGTCCTCTACATGCGAAGGATCGCTTGCTTTCGGTATGACGGCGACGCTGGCCTGCGCGAGGAGCCAAGCCAGGGCAACCTGCGCCGGCGTCGCGCCCATGCGCCTGGCGAGGGCCGTGAGGCGCCGATCGCGCAGCAGCCTCCCTTCATCGAGCGGCGAATAGGCCATGAGCGCGATGCGACGCCGGCGGCACTGGGGCAGGAGATCCCATTCGATCCCGCGGCAATTCAGATGGTAGAGCACCTGGTTCGCCGAGCAATGGTTGCCGTCGGACAGTGCCAGCAGCTCCTTCATCTCATCGTGATCGAGGTTGGAGACGCCCCAGTGACGAATGAGACCCGCGTGCCGCAATTGCTCGAAGCCTGCGACGGTCTCCGAGAGCGGGACGTCGCCCCGCCAATGCAGCAGGTAAAGATCGAGCCATTGGCTCTTCAGTCGGCCCAGGCTGCGCTCGCACGCGGCGATGACGCCGCGCCGGCTGGCGTGATGCGGGTACACCTTGCTCACCAGGAACACCTGCTCGCGCCGGCCGGCGATCGCTTCCCCGACCACCTTCTCCGCTTTGCCCTCGCCGTACATCTCCGCCGTATCGATGAGGGTCATGCCGAGGTCGAGTCCGAGTCGCAACGCGGCAATCTCGCGCGCACGATCGTGCGTGCGCTCGCCCATCCGCCAGGTCCCCATCCCCAGCGCCGGCATCCTCGCCCCGGAGGCGAGTTTCAATTGCGGAACTGCATCGGTCACGGATCGAGAGCGCCAGAGTGGAGAAGCAGCCAGCATACAACGGCGGCGCGAGTGCCGCGGTAGAATGGAGCGGTGCCGCTCGATTCTTCCACGCCGACCGCTCGAACCGTCGTTCGCGGCGCGTGCCCGCACGATTGCCCGGACACCTGCGCGCTCGAAGTGACGGTCGAAAACGGCCGCGCGATCAAGGTCGCGGGAGCGGCCGATCACCCGACCACGCAAGGCGTCCTCTGCACGAAAGTCGCCCGCTATCTCGATCGCACCTATTCAAGCGAGCGCGTGCTGCACCCGCTGCGCCGCGCCGGCAGGAAGGGAGCGAGCCGCTTCGAACGTATTAGCTGGGATGAGGCGCTCGACACCATCGCCGCGCGTTTCAGGGAGATCGGCGCCTCCGCCGACGGCCCGCAAGCCGTTCTTCCCTACAGCTATGCCGGGACGATGGGCCTGCTGCAGTACTGCTCGATGGACCGACGCTTCTTCCATCGGCTCGGCGCTTCGCTGCTCGATCGGACGATCTGCGCGACGGCGGGCAAGGCGGGTTATGCGGCAACGATCGGCGCCTCGATCGGCACGGATCTCGAGCAGTTCGAGAACGCGAAACTGATCCTTATCTGGGGCTCGAACCCGATCGTTTCCAACCTGCACCTGTGGAACCGCGTGCAGGAAGCGAAGCGCCGCGGTGCAAAGCTGGTCGCCATCGATCCGTATCGCAGCCTCACTGCCGAGAAGTGTCAGCTGCACCTCGCGCCGCTGCCAGGTACCGATGCCGCGCTCGCGCTCGGGATGATGCATGTGCTGGTCGAGGAAGACCTGCTCGATCACGACTATATTGCACGCTACACGCTCGGCTTCGCTGCGCTCAAGGAGCGCGTGCGCGAATACCAGCCCGAGCGGGTCGCGCAAATCACGGGCTTGCAGGCGAACGAAGTCATCTCGCTCGCGCGCGACTACGGCACGATCAGGCCCGCGGTGATCCGCCTCAACTATGGGATGCAGCGGCACGCCGGAGGCGGGATGGCGATGCGCACGGCGGCGTGCCTGCCGGCTCTCGTCGGCGCCTGGCGCGATCCGGCCGGCGGCGCCCTCCTCTCCTCCAGCGGCAGCTATCCGGTCAACAACAAGGCGCTCGAGCGACCGGATCTCATCTGGAACAACCCGCGCACGATCAACATGTCGACGATCGGCGACGCGCTGCTCGACGCCAGGGACCCGCCGATCCGCGCCATCTACGTCTACAACTCGAATCCGGTCGCGGTGGCGCCCGAATCGTCGAAGGTCGCGGCCGGCTTCGCGCGCGAGGACCTGTTCTGCGTCGTGCACGACGTGTTTCTCACCGATACCGCCGATTACGCGGACATCGTCCTCCCCGCGACGACGCAGCTCGAGCACCTCGACGTTCACTCGTCCTATGGTCACCTCTATGTGCTGGCCAACAATCCGGCGATCGCGCCGCTTGGACAAGCCAAGCCGAACACCGAAGTTTTCCGGCTGCTCGCGGCGCGGATGGGCTTCGAGGAAGCGTGCTTCCGCCAGAGCGACGAGGAGATCGCGCGCGGCGCGTTCATCCCCGATCATCCGCGGGCGCAAGGGCTCGATTGGGCAAAGCTCAAGGCCGACGGCTGGCAGCGTCTGAACGTGCCCTCGCCGTTCGCGCCCTTCGCGGAGGGCAATTTTCCCACGCCGTCGGGGAAGTGCGAGTTCTATTCCGAGACGCTCGCGCGCCAGGGAATCGATCCGCTTCCGAGCTACACGCCGCCGCGCGAATCGGTCGCGAGCAATCCGACGCTCGCCCGCCGCTACCCTTTGGCGATGATCTCGCCGCCCGCCCGGCATGCGCTCAACTCGACCTTCGCCAATCTTGCCGTCTTTCTCGAGCATGAACGCACCCCCTGGCTGGAGATCCATCCCGACGACGCTGCCGCGCGGAACATCGCGAGCGGAGACACGGTGCGCGTTCGCAACGATCGCGGCGAGCTCACCCTCACGGCGCGCGTAAGCGACCGGGCACGTCCCGGCGTCGTGGTGGCGCTCTCCATCTGGTGGCGGAAGCTCTCGCCCGATGGCCACAACGCCAATGCCCTCACCGGCCAGGCGCTGACCGACCTGGGGCGCGCGGCAACGTTTTACGACTGCCTGGTCGAAGTCGAGCTCCCGGGCGAGTGAAGAGCGGCGCCGGCCGATTGCCTCGCCGTATCGGCGGATAGGATCTGCGCTGGCCTGCCGAAGCGGGCGCGGAAGGCTCAGCGTCGTCTTGCTCGTGCGAAGTACGTTGTCGTCGCTTGCCGCAACTGGTCCCGCAACCGTGCGAAGCTCGGCAGCTGATTCACGGTCTTTCGGGCCAGCAGCGCCACCGGGCGGCTGACGGCGGGCAGCTCGCGATAACAGGTGCGACCGAGCCTCGTTTCCAGAGCCAGGCCCAGCGGTACCAAGCCGTCGCCGAACCCTGCCCTGACCATCTGGATCGCCGCGCTGAAAGACTCGACGGGAATCAGCGGGCGACTCAGCAGCGCGGGGCAATTCGCCTGGATGAGCGGCTCGATCGCCTTCCACGCTGCGGCGGTCGTTTCGATCGTTATCAGCGGCGCGTTCCTGCTTGCTCTGCCGGCAAGGCGCGCGTTCACCATCACCATCGGCTCCTCGACGAGCGGATGATGAATCAGATCCGTCGCCCCCAGAGGATCCGTACAAAGACCCAGGTGATAGCGGCCCAGCCGCACGCTCTCGACGACCAGTACGCTCCGGTGCGAGTGCAGGTCCATGCCGATGCCGTTCAAACTCTCGAGGGCGCGACGCAGGACCGGCGGTCCCCAGGAAGATGCGATCGAGTCGGCCAGGGCAAGGGAGAAGTGGGTAATGCCGCCGTTCTCGCCGGGCGTCTTAAGCCCTCGCAACTCGGCAACCAGCGGCCGCGCGCGCTCCAGAAAGTCGACCCCCCGCGGAGTGAGGCGCAGTCTGCGGCCCTCGGGCTCCACGATCCGGTATCCGAGCTCCTCCTGCAGCGCGCGAATGCGTTTGCTGACCGCCGACTGGGTTAGCCGCAGTCTTACGGCCGCTTCGCTCACGGTTCCGAACCGCTGCAGCGCAAGCAGGGCATCGATGCCGCTCAACATATTCTCAATACTACTGGATATTAGTCCTATTATTCCCTTTTATTCTTGATTAGCCAAGGCGATACTTGCCGGCACCGAACCCAGCGACAGCGCCCTTCCGTCATCGCGAGACCGTCTCATGACGACCAACCCCCAGGAAAGCATCGCCGCCCTCTGGGCCGAGCTCAAGGAACACCTCGAAGCCCGGTTCCGAGAATTGAACGATGAGATCCGGCACTATCCCACCCCCATCGCGCGTTGCGACGATCAGCTCACCAAGCTGATCGAACAAAGGGACCACGCGAGAGCCAAGCTCGAGCGGGCGGACGCGGCCGACCCGGCGCGCTCGTCGTCCGCCGTTCCTCTGTCGATAGGAACCCTCGATGGTTTTCTCAGCGACGATCCTTCCGACGAAACCGAGTTCGAGATTCGGTCGCGATTGCGGGCCGTTCTTCTCGCCAAAAACTGACCCATGGCCATTCGTTTTCTGAAGATCGCAGTCATCTACCTCCAGGTCGGCGTGGCGAGCGGTCTTATCATGGGGCTCACTCATCATTTCGAGTACGCACCGGTGCATGCGCATCTCAATTTGCTCGGATGGGCGTCGCTGGGCCTGGCGGGCCTCGTCTATCGCCTCTATCCCGAAGCGGAGGCAACGCGGCTTGCCCAGGTGCATTTCTGGCTGCACAACCTCGGGTTGCCGCCGTTCATGGTGAGCTTGTTCGCCCTCCGAGCCGGCCATGCATCCGTCGAACCGATGGTCGGGATCGCTGCGGCAATCGTCTTCCTGGGGATCCTCGCGTTCGTGATCAATGTGCTGCGCAGCATCGGCTCCGGTGCTGCGGCAAATCCGCGGCAGGTTCGATTCCTCCCGTCGCTCCCCATCTCGGAATGGAAGTGAGCGGCGTCGGATTCCCCTGACTGCAGAGGGTGCTCGACGCGGCTTCCGGCAGCACCTTTGCTCGGGGTTGACCGGGACAGGGAGAGTGTAATGGCCGCGAAACGTGGTGGCGGCCACAAAGGATTGCGTCCTGTCCCGGTAGCGCCTCTCTTAAGCCCAGTCAAGCCGCGCATTCACGGGCGGCTCCGCGCGCCACGGGATAGAATTCGCTCCTTTCCGAGCATCGAATGCCGACTAGAGCCAATGGCGGAACCTACATCCACCCCCCCGACCGAAGAAGCCAAGAAGCGGCTCCGCGAGAAGGTCGACAAGCTGCTCGCGCAGGACCCTTATCGGAGCACAGGAAGCATCGGGCTGAACGGCCGGACGCTCAAATACCGGGCGGTGGCCGGCTTCGTCCCGGTCAACGCCGGCGGGCTCGACGACAAGCGCGGTGAACCTGAAGCGGCGGTGTTCACGACGTCCTATTTTCTGGAGGACGCCGATCCGAAGACGCGGCCCGTGTGCTTCGTGTTCAACGGCGGGCCAGGCTCAGCTTCGATCTGGCTGCACCTCGGCGCGCTCGGGCCCAAGCGCGTCGCGATCCGCGAGGACGGCACCATGCCGGCGCCGCCGTACACGGTCACCGACAACGATGACTCCTGGTTCGAGCACTTCGACCTCGTCTTCGTCGATCCTCCGCACACCGGCTATTCGATCACGTCGAGCGAAGAGGCGCGCAAGAAGATGCTCTCCGTCGACGGCGACGTCGACGCCCTCGCGGAATGCATCCGTGCATGGCTCGGGCAGCATCACCGGTGGGGCTCCGCGCTCTACCTGGTCGGGGAAAGCTACGGCACGACGCGGGGCGCAGCGCTCGCCGAGAAGCTCCAGGAGATCGGCGTCGCGCTTTCCGGGCTGGTGCTCGTTTCCTGCGCGATGGACCTGCAGAGCATCGTCTTCACGCCGCGCAACGACCTGCCCTACGCGCTCTTCCTGCCCGGCTTCGCGTGCGTGGCGCAGTACCACGGCAAGCTCTCGGGCGCGCTCGCCGAGACGCCTGCGGCCGCGCGCGCGGCGGCTGAGAAATTCGTGGCGGAGGACTACCTCGGCGCGTTGCACGCCGGCGCGCGCCTGTCGAATGACGCGCGGCGTCGCATGGTGAAGCGCATCGCCGAGCTCACGGGCCTCGCGCCCGCGCTCGTCGACGAGAAGAACCTGCGCATCAGCGATCACACGTTCTTCTTCGAGCTCCTGCGCGACCGGGGCCGGATCGTCGGACGGCTCGAAGCGCGGGTCACCGGACCGATGGCCGCCAGCCGGACGCGCGACTGGGAGTTCGATCCGGGGATCGAGGCGATCGCGGCGCCGTACACGATGGCGGCGCACGCGTACATGAGCGAGAACCTCGGCGTCGATATCCGCGACCGCTACGAGATCCTCAACATGGATGCCCACAAGCAATGGAACTGGAACCGGGGCGAGCAGAAAGGCAACGGCTTCGCGTGCACCAGCCCGGATCTCTCGCGCGCGCTCCGCCGCAATCCGCACCTGCGCGTGCTCGTGGCGAGCGGGCATTACGACCTGGGCACGCCGTACAGCGCCAGCGACTGGTCGGTCGCGCAGCTCGACGTGCCGGCCGACGTGCTCGCTCGCGTCGAGCACCATTATTACGACGCGGGGCACATGATGTACACGCGCGAGACCGACATGCGCAAGTTGAAGCGCGATCTCGCAGGCTGGCTCGCCCGCTGAGGCTATGGCCGCAGCGCCGATCAGGTCTTGCGGACCAGCCCCACCATTACGCCGAAGATCTCCAGCGCGCCCTCCGGCCGGACGACGGGATAGGCCTTGTTCTCCGGGCGAAGGATGAACCGCCCGCGCTCGAGGTCGAGCCGCTTCAACGTGAACTGATTGTCGACGATCGCCACGACGATCTCGCCGCGCCGCGCGGTCGTGCGTTTCTCGACCACCGCGAGATCGCCGTCGAGGATGCCTGCATCCTGCATCGAATCGCCCTTCACCCGCACCAGGACGGTCTGCGAGGGCCGCTCGATCAGGTAGTCGTCGAGGGTCAGCACGTCGGACGGCGCGTCCTCGATCGGATTCGGCAAGCCTGCGTGCACCGGCGAATCCGCAAGCGGACGCTGGAAGAAGCGGCTCGTCGGCGCGAGCCTCCGGTCGGGCGTCGATTCGAGAAACCCAGCGAGCTTCAGCCGCGCCACCAGCGCGGCGACCGAGGACTTGGAGCGCAAACCAAGCAGGCCGCCGATCGATGCGTAGGACGGCAGCGCATGATGACGCGCGTAGTAGTCCTGCAGCGAAGCCAGGTAGGAACGATCGTTCGACATGGGTGTAGACTAACGAACGATCGTTCGTCCGTCAAGCATGCTCGCCCCGGCCGTCGCCTTCGTCGATCTCGAGACCACCGGCATGACCGCCGCGGAGGATCGCGTCACCGACGTGGGCATCGTGCGGGTCGAAGGCGAGACGGTCAGCGAATGGAGCACCCTCGTCGATCCGGAGTGCAGCATTCCGGCGGGGATCCAGGCGCTCACCGGGATCACCAACGCGATGGTCGCGCGCGCGCCGACCTTCGAGCGCATCGCCGACGAAATCGCGGATCGGATCGCTGGGTGCCTGATGGTCGCCCACAACGCCCGGTTCGATTACGGCTTTCTCAAGCACGAATTCGCCCGGCTAGGGCGCTCGTTCACGTCCAGAGTGCTCTGCACGGTCAAGCTGTCGCGGCGGTTGTATCCAGAGACCGGCCCGCATCACCTCGATGCGCTGATCGAGCGGCACGGTTTGTCCGCGCCCGTCCGCCATCGAGCGCTCGCCGACGCGCGAGTTCTCTGGTCGTTCGTCCAGGCCGTGCATCGCGACAAGCCGCTCGAGGAAATCGAGCTCGCGGTGCGCCGCATTCTGAGGACGCCGAGCCTCCCCCCGCAGCTCGCGCCTGACGCACTCGACGCCATTCCCGAATCACCTGGCGTGTACCGATTCTACGGCTTGAACGCACTGCCGTTGTACGTCGGCAAGAGCGTGAACCTGCGTGAGCGCGTAGCCGCGCATTTCTCGTCCGATTATCGCAGCGCCAACGACCAGCGTCTGTCGGCCGAGATCACGCGCATCGAATTCGAGGAAAGCGCGGGCGAGCTCGGAGCGCTGCTCCGCGAGTCGCAGCTCGTGAAAAGCCTGCTGCCCGCCTACAACCAGCGGCTGAGAAAGCGTGCGGACATGGTTGCGTTATCGATCGGAGCGGAGCCCGGCCCGCCCTCGTACGTCCGTTCCCCCGATATCGATCCTGGCGCACTGGACGATCTCTACGGTCCGTTCGCCTCCCGCCGCCAGGCTCGCGAGACGTTGCGTCAGTTGGCGCGTAAGTCGGCGCTCTGCTGGGCCGCGCTCGATCTGGACCGCCGCGTCGGGCCGTGCTTCGCGCGCCAGCTCAAGCGCTGCGCGGGCGCGTGTGTGGGCGCCGAGACGCCCTGCGCGCATCACGCGCGGCTGCGAGAGGCTTTGTCCGGGCTCGCCATGAAGCGCTGGCCGTATCCCGGGTTGGTGGGAGTGCGCGAAACCTCGCCTATCGATCGGCGCACCGAGGTGCATGTCTTTCGCGATTGGTGCTGGCTCGGCACGGCGCGTGACGACGCTGAGCTCGGCGCGATGGTCGATACGCCACCTCGCGCGGAGTTCGATCTCGACATTTACAGGCTGCTCCTGCGCAGGCTAGGCCGCGCAAGGCTCATACGGCTGGGAAAGGCAGCGGAGCATGGAGCGGAGCGTGAAGATAGCGGTCTGTGAAGCGCGCTGCGCGCAGAGGCCGCGCGCGTCGGGAGACTGCGACCGCGGATCCTATTTCCGACTGCGCGCAGGTCGGCCCGTCACCCCGCCGGCGAGCGCCGCGACGAACAAGCCGAGCGAAACGCCAAACGCGATCTGACCGACGGCCGGCGCATCCGCCGCGCTCGCCGCCGCACACGCTGCCACGCCCAGCACGAAAAGGACCGAAAAAACGAGTACGTATCGAAGCATGCTCTGGCGCGGATCACATGACCTTCACGCGCAGCCTCATGATCGGCTCAGCGCGCAGCTTCGACAATCCGGCGCGCGCTGAAACTGCTGTAAGCGTCCCGGAAGACAACGTAGGACGACTGCGGGCAGCACCGCCAATTCATCGCTGATGACCGGGCTGGCGTTCCGGCGGCTTGGTTATCCGACGCCCGCCCTGCTGTCCTACAAAAAGATCAGCGGTCGTCTGATTGCGTCGCCGTCTGGAGACAGGATACTTCCGGACACCCGAAGACAAAGGGCTCGAGGCGGTGATCGGTGTCGTGATTCCCGTGCACAACGAGGCGATGCTCCTGGGCGAATGCCTGGAAGCCGTCGCCCGCGCGGCTCGCGATGCGCGGCTCGAGCACGAGCCTGTCGACGTCGTGGTGGTGCTCGATGCGTGCACCGACCGGTCGGCCGCGGTTGCCGTCCGCCACGGCGCCCAGATCGTGTCGCTGAACGCCCGTTGCGTTGGCGCGGCGCGCGCGCTCGGAGCTTCCTTCGTCCTCGACTCGGGCGCGCGCTGGATCGCATTCACCGATGCCGACAGCCTGGTGCCGCCCGACTGGCTTGCCGCACAACTCGCCGCCGGTGCCGACGCCGTCTGCGGACCCGTCTGGATCGAAGACTGGTCGGCGCATCCCTATGGGGTCCGGGAGCGCTTCCTCGAGCGTTACGCGCGAGCCGGAGACTTCCACGTCCACGGCGCCAATCTGGGACTGTCGGCGGCGGCGTACCGCCGAGCGGGTGGTTTTCAGCCGCTGCGCCAAGGCGACGATGCGGCACTGGTCGCATCTCTCGTAACCCTCGGCGAATGCGTGGCGCTCAACGCCGCGCCGCGAGTGTTCACAAGCGCGCGGTGGGAAACCACGATCGAAGGGGGGTTCGCGTCCATGCTGGGCGAGATGCGGGAGACTTGTCTGGCAGAACTGGCGGCGCCTGCGTCGGTCGCCGCCTGAAATTTGCGGCAGCAGCCCGGCGCCTTCGCCTGTCGCACGGGGAAGCGAGGGCCATGTGCGATCGCCCTCACGGGCCATTCGGGACGCCGTCCGGAGGTTGTTGCTCGCCGTCGATCTGCGCGACGCTGACTAAGGCCAGAAACATATTGCACTCCTTGCAGGAGGAGTGCGATGCAGTTTCAGCACGTCGGCCATAAGATTCGCGGGTTTTACCGGATTGCGGATTACGCCCTACGCTGGGGGATGATCGTCCCCGACGCGCAGCGCAGGTTGGAGATTCTCGACTTCTGGCGCCGCTACGGCTTGGCGGCTACCCGCGATGCCTTCAAGGTAAGCCGGCGCACGTTGTTTGCCTGGCGAGCCAAGCTCCGAGTCGAAGGCGGCAACGTGGCCGCGTTGGTGCCGCGATCGACGGCACCAAAGCGACGGCGCCACCGGCAGTGGCCCGCAGCGGTCTGCGCCGAGATCCGGCGGCTGCGTACGGTGCACCCGAATTTGGCCAAGGAGAAACTGCACCTGCTGCTCGTGCCCTTCGCCGCCGCGGCGCAGCTGCCCTGTCCGAGCGCGCGCACCGTCGGCCGGCTGATCGCCGATGCGCCCGACAAGATGCGCAGCCACCCACGGCGCTTCGGAGCCCCCGGCAAAGCCAAGCCCATGCGCGGGACGCGGCTGCGCAAGCCCAAGCACTTCCGCGCCGAGCGCCCGGGTCATTGCGTCGGCCTCGACACCATCGAGCTGCACACCGAGGGCCAGCATCGCTACATCATCACCTGCGTCGACCTCCATTCCCATTTCGCCTGGGCTTGGGGCACCCGCAGCCATGCCAGCGCCGCCGCGGCACAGTTCTTTCGCCTCATCCAGGCCGTGTTTCCCTTCGCCATCGAAACTGTACTCACCGACAACGGCAGTGAGTTCCAGCGCTTCTTCGCCCAGGAACTCGCTCACTTGCTGTGCTCCCACTGGCATACCTTTCCCCACACCCCCCGTATGAACGCCCATTGCGAGCGCTTCAATCGCACCGTGCAGGAAGAATGCATCGATTACCACTACGACCTGCTCTTCCTCGACCAGCTCACCGAGTTCAATCTCGAACTGCTGCGCTGGCTGTCCTGGTACAACCTCGAGCGACCGCACTTCAGCCTCAACACCCCGCTGCCAGGTCGCAAAACTCCACGTTTGCTCTCCCCAGTACAATTCCTCCACCAACACCACCAGTGCAATATGTGCTGGCCCGATACAGACGCTTGACCACCCTGCCCTCGAGTGCTACCGTCGAACCCCTGCGCTCGGACTATGCCGGGGTCCGGGACGCGAGGTCGGCACGTTTCCCGAGACCTTCCGGATTCGTCGGGTTCCCTCGTTTGGACTGAACGTGCCGCGCCGCGTGCGGCGCGTGCCTGCTTGTGCGCGCTGGCGGCGCGCTCGCGGAGCCCGCTTCGGAACGAGCGCAGGCGGGGCTGACCTGCTCGATCCGGGCGGGGCGGGGCTTTGGAGCTGCCTTGTGGGCGCGGGGGGCAGCCGGGTCGGGATACGCGCGGGGCGGTGGGCGGCTAGTGATGCGCTTGGAACGCTGGAATCTTGGTGTGCTGGCCATCGTCCTGGCCGCAGTGGTCATGGTCGCGATGGTGCGCGACAGCGAGGGGCCGAAGCGCGCGCAGGTCCGCTCGGTCTTCATCAATGCTCGACCGGTGCTCGATCCGTTTCTTGTCGAGCTCGAAGAGCGCACCTTCCGCTTCTTCTGGGAGACGGCCAATCCGAGCAACGGCCTGATTCCCGACCGATATCCGACGCCCTCCTTCTCGAGCATCGCCGCGGTCGGCTTCGGGCTCACCGCGTATCCCATCGGCGTCGAGCGCGGCTACGTCACGCGCGAAGCGGCGCGCCAGCGCGTGCTCGCGACCCTGCGCTTCCTCCGCGATGCACCGCAAGGGCCCTCCGCGCGCGGCGTGGCCGGCTACAAGGGGTTTTTCTACCACTTCCTCGACATGAAGACCGGAGAGCGGTTCGAGGACAGCGAGCTCTCCACGGTCGACACGGCGATCCTGATGGCGGGCGTGCTCTTCTGCGAGTCGTATTTCAGCGGCTCGGAGCACGAGGAGGTCGAGATCCGCAATCTCGCCGAGGAGATCTATCGCAGGGTCGACTGGACGTGGGCTCAGCCTCACGGCCCCGCGATCAGCCTCGGCTGGACGCCCGAAGAGGGATTCCTCGAATATGATTGGCGCGGCTACAACGAGGCGATGCTCGTCTATCTCCTCGCGCTCGGGTCGCCGACCTTCCCGGTCAGCTCGGAGGCGTGGTCCGCGTGGACCAGCACCTACGATACGAGCTGGCGCAAGGTCTTCGGCCAGGAGTACTTGAGCTTCGCGCCTCTCTTCGGGCATCAGTACACCCACGTATGGATGGATTTTCGCAACATCCAGGACGACTACATGCGTCGGCGAGGGCTCGACTATTTCGAGAACAGCCGACGGGCGATCTATGCGCAGCAGGCGTATGCGATCGCCAATCCGCTGGGCTGCAAGGACTACGGAGCGACGGTCTGGGGCATCACTGCGAGCGACGGCCCCGCCGACGTGGAGCTCGGAGACGGCAACGACAAGCGAAGGTTCCGCGCGTACGCGGCTCGCGGCATGGAGTCGCACGACGATTGCACGCTCGCGCCGACGGCAACAGTCGCTTCGATTCCGTTTGCGCCCGAGCTCGCGATCCCTGCGGTGCTCGACATGTATCGGCGCTTCGGCAAGTACATCTATTCCCGATACGGCTTCTTCGATGCATTCAATCCGAGCTTTCATTTCGACGTGCCGCTGTCTCACGGTCGCGGCGTGGAAGGCTTCGGCTGGGTCGACGTCGACTATCTCGGGATCGATCAGGGGCCGATCTGCGCCATGATCGAGAACCAGCGCACCGGTTTCGTCTGGCGCGTCATGAAGAGGAATGCCGATCTGCGGCGCGGCCTGGAGCGCGCCGGATTCTCGGGCGGCTGGCTCTCCGCCACACGTTGATCCCTTCCCCGGCGCGGACGCCCTGGGGCATCCTCGCCGGTCTGCTCGCGCTCGGCTGCGCTTTGATCTCGGCCGGCTGCGGTTCACGCGCGACCGACCAGACCGTGGTCCGTTTCTGGGCCATGGGCCGCGAAGGCGAAGTCGTCACCGCGCTCGTCCCGGAGTTCGAGCGCGCTCACCCCGGGATCCGCGTCGTCGTGCAGGGCCTGCCGTGGAGCGCCGCGCACGAGAAGCTGCTGACCGCGTTCGCGGGCGATGCCACGCCGGATGTCTGCCAGCTCGGCAACACATGGATACCGGAATTCGTCGCGCTGAAGGCGCTCGATGCGCTCGACGGACGGGTCGGCAGCTCGACGTCGATCGACCAGCGCGACTATTTTCCCGGCATCTGGGACACCAACGTGATCGACGGAACGCTCTACGGCGTGCCGTGGTATGTCGATACGCGGCTGCTCTTCTACCGACGTGATCTGCTGTCGCAGGCCGGCTTCGATACGCCGCCGCGCTCGTGGCGCGAATGGCAGCAGATGCTCGCGGCGATCAAGGCACGCGCCGGCCCCGATCGCTATGGCGTGCTGCTGCCGCTGAACGAATTCGAGCCGCTGCTGGTCCTCGCGCTGCAGCAGCCCGAGCCGCTGCTCTCCGACGGCGGCCGGCGCGGCAACTTCGAGAGTGCCGGCTTCAAGCGCGCCCTCGCCTTCTACGTCGAGATGTTCCGCCGCGGATGGGCGCCGCCGCTTACGAATGCCGACGTCTCCAACGTCTGGAACGAATTCGCGCGCGGCTATTTCTCGTTCTACATCACCGGGCCATGGAACATCGGCGAATTCAAGCGCCGGCTCCCGGCCGAGCTGCAGCAGAGCTGGATGACGGCACCGTTGCCCGGACCCGAAGGGCCCGGCGCGTCGATCGCAGGCGGCTCGAGCCTCGTGGTGTTCGCGGCCTCGCGCGTCAAGAAGGCCGCGTGGCAATGGGTCGAGTATCTCTCGCGGCCCGACGTGCAACGGCGCTTCCACGAGCTGACCGGCGATCTTCCGCCGCGCCGCGCAACATGGAACGAGCGTGCTCTCGCCGATGACGTCTACGCGCGCGCCTTTCGCGATCAGCTCGAGCGCGTCAAGCCTGCACCGAAGGTGCCGGAATGGGAGCGAATCGCCACCGAAATGCGCCTCGTCGCGGAGCGCACGGTGCACGGCCAGCTCACCGTCGATCAGGCCGCCGCCGAGCTCGACGCGCGCGCCGACCGGATCCTCGAGAAGCGCCGCTGGATGCTCTCGCAACGGGGCCGTCGGTGACCCGGCAGCGCGCCGCGTGGTTCTTCGTCGGGCCCGCGCTCGCCGTCATCGGCGTTTTCTTCTTCCTGCCGGTGCTGGCCGCGCTGGCCCTGAGCTTCACGGACTTCGATATCTATGCGCTCGCCGATCTCGCCAATCTGCGTTTCGTTGCGGTTCGCAACTACGTCGAGCTCCTGCAGCGCCCGGAGTTCTGGAACGCACTGGGCAATACGCTCTACTTCGTGATCGCCGGCGTCCCGCTGTCGATCGGCGCTTCGCTCGGCACGGCGCTGCTCCTCCATGCCCGCGCCGCGCGCTTCAGGGCGTTCTTCCGCACGGCGCTGTTCGCGCCCGTGGTCACGACGCTGGTCGCCTCGGCGGTCGTCTGGCGCTATCTCTTCAACACCCGCTACGGCTGGCTCAATTACGCGCTCGGCGGGCTCGGACTTCCCGCCATCGACTGGCTCGGCGATCCGCGCTTCTCGATGCCGGCGATCATCGTGTTCGCCGTGTGGAAGAACTTCGGCTACAACATGATCATCCTGCTCGCCGGACTGCAGGCGATCCCGGAGGAGCTCTACGAAGCCGCGCGCATCGACGGCGCGTCGGTCTGGCGGCAATTCCGCTACGTGACCTTGCCGATGCTCACGCCCATGCTGTCGATGGTCGCGATCCTCACGGTGGCGGGCTACTTCCAGCTCTTCGCCGAGCCGTACGTCATGACTCAGGGCGGGCCCCTCCAGAGCACGATGAGCGTGCTCTATCTCATGTACGACGAAGGCTTCAAGTGGTGGAACCTCGGGTCCGCCTCGGCGGTGGCGTTCGTTCTGTTCCTGCTGATGTTCGCCGTCACCGCCGTGCAGGTCTCCTGGACGCGCGGCCGGGGCGCGGGATGAAACGGCTGCGCGGTTCGTTGCTCGTGAACGGTCTGCTTGCGGCCGCGGCGCTCGTTACGCTCTTTCCGCTGCTGTGGATGGTCTCCGCGTCGCTCATGTCGCCCGGCGAAGCGAGCGGCTCGCCGCCGCCGCTGCTGCCGGCGACGCCGGGCTTCGACAACTATCGCGAGCTCTTCGAGCACGGCGGGATGTGGCGCTATCTCGCCAACAGCGTCTTCCTCGCGACCGCGGCCACGGTCGCTTCGCTCGCCTTCAACGTCGCCGCCGGCTATGCATTCGCCAAGCTCCGCTTCGCGGGGCGCGACCGCATCTTCCGGACGCTCCTCGGCGCGCTGGTGATTCCCGGCCAGGTGGCGATGGTGCCGCTGTTCCTGGAGCTCAAGGAACTGGGGCTCGTCAACAGCTATGGCGGCGTCATCGTCCCGGCGCTGGCCAGCATCTTCGGTATCTTTCTCGTGCGCCAGTACGCCCGGTCGATTCCCGACGAACTCCTCGAGGCGGCGCGCATCGACGGGGCGAGCGAATTCCGGATCTTCGTGTCCGTCGTGTTGCCGGCGCTGAAGCCGATCGTCGTGACGCTCGCGGTGTTCACGCTGCTCGCCACCTGGAACGACTTCATGTGGCCGCTGATCGTCCTGACCGACAAGGACCTCTATACGCTTCCGGTGGCGCTGGCGGCGCTTTCGCGCGAGCATGTTCAGGACGACGAATTGATGATGGCCGGATCGGTCGTGACGATCGTGCCGGTGCTCCTCGTGTTCCTTTCTCTGCAGCGCTATTACCTCCAAGGGCTCCTCGCGGGCAGCGTCAAGGGATGAGCCAAATCGGAAGAGCCGCGGCGCGACGGCGGAGAGCCCTGATCCTCGTCGCGCTCGCGCTGTCGCTGGTCGCCCCGGACCGTCCGATCGGCGCGCAATCGTCTGCCGGCCCGCCGCGGGTTCTCGACCGCTTCGAAACGATCGCACCGTGGCGCGTTGCGGTCTCCGACGGCGTTAGCGCGTCGCTTAGCGCCGTGGATGGACCGGCGGGCGGTGCGCTGCGGCTCGATTTCGATCTCGGCGGCACCGCGGGCTACGCGGCTGCGCAACGAGCGCTTGCGTTCGATCTGCCGCCGAACTACGAGATCTCGTTCGATCTCCGTGCGGACGCGCCGGTGAACGAATTCCAGTTCAAGCTCGCCGACGCCAGTGGCGAGAACGTGTGGTGGTTCCACGCCAAAGACTTCGATTTTCCGCGCGCCTGGCGGCATGTACGCATCAAGCAACGGCAGATCGAGTTCGCGTGGGGTCCCACCTCCGACCGGACGCTGCGGCACGTCGCGAGCGTGGAGTTCGTCGTCAATGCCGGTCGCGGCGGCGGGAGAGGGTCGTTGTACGTCGCCAATCTCGCGCTGCGCGAGCTGCCGGTCCCGGGGGTCGCGCCGCCACCGTCGGCAAGCGCCTCGTCGTCGCTGCCCGGCGCCGGTCCGGAACGGGCGCTCGACGGCGACCTTCAAACCGCATGGAAGAGCGACCCGGGGAGCGGCAAGGCGCAGACGATGACGATCGATCTCGGGCACGTGCGTGAATTCGGCGGCCTCGTGCTGCGCTGGCAGGCCGACGCATTCGCTTCGCACTACGACGTGCTCCTGTCCCGCGACGGCGAGCGCTGGCGGACGGTGAAGAACGTGGTGGGCGGCAGCGGCGGACCCGATGCGCTCGCCCTGCCCGACGCCGAGGCGCGCTACATGCGCCTCGTGCTCGCCGACGGTCCGGGGCCCGGCTACGCCCTCGCCGAGGTCGAGATCAAGGACCTCGCCTTCGGCGCGACGCCCAATGCCTTCATCGCTGCGCTGGCGCGAGAGGCTCCGCGCGGCGCCTATCCGCGCGGATTCACCGGCGAGCAGCCGTACTGGACGATCGTCGGCATCGACGGCGGTGCGCAGAGCGGGCTGCTGTCCGAAGACGGCGCGCTCGAGGTCCGCGCCGGGGGATTCTCGATCGAGCCGTTCGTCGTCGCGGGCAGCCGCGTCGTCACGTGGGCCGACGTGGATCGCCGGCAGTCTCTCGCTGACGGTTATCTGCCCATCCCGACGGTAGCATGGCAGGATCCGCGCTGGGACCTCACCATCACGTCGTTCGCGGAGGGCGTGCGCGAGCGTTCGGAGCTGATCGCCCGCTACGAGCTCGCGAATCGCAGCGCGGAGCCGCTCGACCTGACGCTCGCGCTGGCGGTGCGGCCGTTCCAGGTGAATCCGCCCGCGCAGTTCCTGAACACGGCGGGCGGCGTGAGTCCCATCCACGACCTCGCCTGGGACGGCGCGTCGTTGCTGGTCGACGGCACGGCGAGCGTTTCGGCATTTCCGGCGCCCGACCGCGTCGGTGCGTTCTCCTTCGGCGCGGGAACGATCACGAAGATCCTCGCCGGCGAATGGCGCGAAGCTCACAGCACCCACGACTGGGACGGATTCGCGTCAGGCATTCTCGCCTACCGATTCACTCTCGCACCGCACGCAAGCCGGACGGTCGGCGTCGTCGTGCCGCTCACCGGGCGCCCGACGGTGCCGGCTCCCGGCGAGCCGTCGCGGTGGCTCGCCGAGCGCGAGCAGACCGTCGCCGCGATGTGGAGAGCGAAGCTCGACCGCCTGCGGCTCCGGCTTCCGCGCTCGGCGCAACCGCTCGCCGACACGCTGCGCACCGCGCTCGCGCATCTGCTGGTCACGCGCGACGGCCCGGTCCTGCGACCGGGCACGCGGTCGTATTCGCGTTCGTGGATCCGCGACGGGACAATGATCTCGGAGGCGTTGCTGCGGCTCGACGATGCCGATGCCGCCGAGGATTATCTCCGCTGGTACGCGCCGCATCAGTTCGCCAGCGGCAAGGTACCCTGCTGCATCGACGCCCGCGGCGCCGATCCGGTGCCGGAAAACGACAGCCCGGGCGAATTCATCTTTCTCGTCGCCGAGATCTACCGCTATACCGGCGATCGGGCGCTGCTCGAAGCGATGTGGCCGCACGTCGCCGCGGCCGCGCGCTATCTCGAAAGCCTGCGCCAGTCCGAACGCACCGACGCGAACCTCGCGCCGGCGCGGCGCGCATTCTACGGGATGCTGCCCGCCTCGATCAGCCATGAAGGCTACGCGGCGAAGCCGGTGCATTCGTATTGGGACGATTTCTGGGCGCTCAAGGGCTACGATTCCGCCTGCGCGATCGCGCTCGCGCTCGGCCGCGCCGACGAGGCGGAGCGCTTCGCGCGTGAGCGCGACGAGTTCCGCCGCGATCTCGGGGATTCGCTCACGGCGGCGATCGCCGCTCATGGCATCGACTACCTCCCCGGTTCGGCCGAGCTCGGCGACTTCGATCCGACATCGACCAGCATCGCCTTCGCGCCGTACGGCGACACGCGCGAGCTTCGCCCGGAATGGGTGCGCGCGACCTACGAACGCTACTGGCGCGAGTTCGTCGATCGGCGCGACGGCCGCGCGACATGGGACGACTACACGCCCTACGAGCTGCGCAACGTCGCGACCTTCGTGCGCCTCGGCTGGCGCGACCGCGCGCAGGCGCTGCTCGCGTTCTTCCTTCAGGGACGGCGCCCGGCGGCGTGGAACCAGTGGGCCGAAGTGGTCGGCCGCGATGCGCGCGCTCCACGCTTCGTCGGCGACATGCCGCACGCCTGGGTTGCGTCCGATTTCATCCGCTCGCTGCTCGATCTGTTCGTCTACGAGCGCGTGGCCGATCGTTCGCTGGTGCTCGCCGCGGGCGTCCCGGCGGGTTGGCTCGGCGAGGGCGTCGCGATCGAAGGCCTGCGCACGCCGTACGGAACGGTGTCGTATTCGCTGGCGCAGCAAGGCTCGCGCATCGTTCTCGATCTCGCCTCGGGCTCGCGGGTGCCTCCCGGGGGCTTCGTCTTCGCATGGCCGCTCGAAACGGCTCCGGGCGAGACGCGCATCAACGGCCGGGGCGCGCGCTGGCAGAATGGCGAGCTCGTCATCCGCGAGCTCCCCGTCCGGATCGTGGTCGAGCGCTAGGCGGCGCGTCGCGCAGCGTTTTTGATAGGGCGTCATGACAACCAAGATCGAATTTCCCGCAGGCTTTCTCTGGGGCGCCGCGACGTCGGCTTACCAGATCGAGGGATCTCCCCTCGCCGATGGCGCCGGACCGAGCATCTGGCAACGGTTCACGCATACGCCGGGGCTGGTGGTGAACAACGAAACCGGCGACACCGCTTGCGATCACTACCGGCGCTACGCCGACGACGTCGCGTCGATGCAGCGGCTGGGACTGAAAGCGTATCGTTTCAGCATCGCCTGGAGCCGTGTGCTGCCGCACGGTCGCGGCGCGGTCAATCCGGCGGGACTGGCCTTCTACGACCGCCTGGTGGACGCGCTGCTCGCGAACGGCATCGAGCCCATGGCGACGCTGTTCCACTGGGATCTGCCCGCCGCGCTCGACGATCGCGGCGGCTGGCTCAATCCCGACAGCGCGGGCTGGTTCGCCGACTACGCGAGCACGGTCTTCCGCAAGCTCGACGATCGCGTCAAGCTCTGGGCGACGCTCAACGAGCCCTGGGTCGTCACCGACGGCGGCTACCTGCACGGCGCGCTGGCCCCCGGCCACCGCAATCGCTTCGAGGCGCCGATCGCGACCCACAACCTGATGCGCGCGCACGGCACGGCCGTGCAGGTGTACCGCGCCGAAGGCAGGCATCGGATCGGTCTCGTCGTCAACCTCGAGCCGAAGTATCCGGCTTCCGACAGCGCCGACGATCGCGCCGCGACCGCTCGCGCCGAAGCCTACATGAACCGGCAATATCTCGATCCGGTATTCGGCAAGGGCTACCCCACCGAGCTCGAGCAGATCTTCGGCGAAGCCTGGCCGCATTGGCCCGCGGCGGATTTCGATCTCATCGCGCAGCCGATCGACTTCGTCGGCGTCAACTACTACACGCGCAACGTGACGCGGGCCGATGCCAATGCGTGGCCCCTGCGCGCCGCACCGGTCCGCCAGCCGCGCGCAACCTACACCGACACCGGCTGGGAAGTCTTCGCGCAGGGGCTGACCGACATGCTGGTCCGCGTCAAGGAGCGCTATGGCGTCGTGCCCGTGTACGTGACGGAGAACGGCGCAGCGTTCTTCGATCCGCCGACTGCGGAGGACGGCCGGGTTCAGGACCCTTTGCGCGTCGGCTACCTTCGCAAGCACATCACGGCGCTGCACGCCGCGCTCCGGGCAGGTGTCGATCTCCGCGGCTATTTCGTCTGGTCTCTGTTCGACAACATGGAATGGTCGCTCGGCTATTCCAAGCGCTTCGGCATCGTGCACGTGGACTTCGCGACCCAGAAGCGCACGCCCAAGGACAGCGCGCTGTTCTATTCGAGCGTCATCGCCACGAATGGCAGCGCGCTGCGCGACGATGCCTAGGGAAGCGTGATGGAGAACAGCGCTTCGCAGCGGATCGACGGATCGCAGGAGATCAAGCTCGTCTGGGCCGTCCAGTTGCGGATGTTGACGTAGTAGTCGACGCCTGGCGCCAGTCCCAGCTTACCGCCGGAAGACGCTCCAAGCACGAACGACTGGGTCGCTCCGAGACCCTCGCTGCGCACTAACGGACCGTTGCTGCCGGTGGGGTCGTCGGGCCGGAAGTCGCACGCGACCCGCGAGATCGTCACTTCGCGGAATGTCGGTGGCCCGCCGAATTCGGCGATCGAGATCCGGCCGGTCTGGGTGCTGCTCGCAGTAGGCGGCACCGACAGCTTCAGGACCCACACGCCGTTCCAGGCGAATCCCGGAGCGTCGGTGAAATCGCGCGAGTAGATCAGCGCGCCCGTCCAGCCGAGATCGCTGAAGAGATAGCTCGGATATTGCCCGCACAGTCCGGGCGGGGGCGGCGTGCCTGCGACCCAGTTCACGCTGCGCGAAGCCGCGGGCCCTGTGCCGCCGGCGTTGCTGCCGCTTACCGAATAATTCACGAGCCCCGGGACCCCCGATTGCGCCGGGCAGAGGACGCCCCCACTCGAGCAGTTGGTCCAGTTGTAGCTGATCGGGGTGTTGCTGCAGGCTGCGGCGAGGAGCGCGGTCGACCCGACATCGGGTGGCGCGGTGTTCGAGGTCACCACCATGCCGCACATCGGCAGCGGCGGCAGACTCCGCCAGTGGATGTCGATCGTCCCCGGTGCACCGGTGCCGCTGGCGTTGCTCGCCGCGACCGAATAGGTCAGTGTTCCGGAGACGCTCGACGTCACGTCGCAGCGGCCGCCTCCCGAGCAACCGGTCCAGGTGTAGCTCTCCGGATTGCCGGTGCAGTTGGCGAACAGCGTGATCGTCGTGCCGACATACGGCGCGGTGTCGCTTGCCGACGGCGTGCACACCGGTGCATTGCCGCCGCCTCCGTTCGCGGGCGAGCACATCGCGGTCGGATAGGGTCCTGTGCCGTAGCCCTCGGCGGCGTAGCCCTTCGCGAGCATCGCCTGGAGCGTAGCGAGATCGGTCGTGTAGCGGTGGTTCGAATCGGCGCGCGTGTTCCAGGCGCGGTACACCGGGACGCTGCCGGATGGACACTGGCCCGTGGCGAGGTCGGGGAGAAACACCTCGAACACGTCGTAGCTTTCGAGCAGCCAGGCCGTCGGAAAGCGCTCCAGCACCTGCTGGCATTCGAGCGGCGAGGCCGAGTAGAAATGCGAGTCGAGCCCGGCGGCGGGGCTCCCGTAGAAGCGGCACACGGGCGTCGATCCAGGTATCCCCGACCCAGCGCTGTACACGTTGAAGCTCAGGCCCGTTCGCGCCCAGCCGGGAAACTGGCCGCCGTCGAGCGCAGCCACCTCCGCGGGGATCGCCGTGACGAAATAGTGGTCGAGGGCGGCGTCGTAGTACTCGACGGCGACTGCGATGGCGGCGCGAACCGGTCCGCTCGAGCTGACAAAAGCGATGGCGACGAGCGCGATGGTGCGAAGCAGGCGCATCATGATTCGGGCCGGGAGGCGACGCTCCGCCGGCGGCGGGCCCACTATCGGCGAACCGCTCGGGCGCCGGTATCAGCGGCGGTCTGATTCGGGTGTAGGAGCAGGACCGACGCGCCGATCGTGGCCCTTCGAAGGACCGTCGCCGCTCAGGCTGATTTCGTAGTAGAGACTGAACGGGTCGTCGCGATAAGGGCCGAACGGCGACCGCCGCCGGAAGCCGAACGCTTCGTAGAGACCGATCGCCGACGTTTCGTAGATGCCAGTCTCGAGGCGCAGCGCGCCCGCGCCGCGCGCCCGCGCGTAGTCCGCGAGATGTCGCAACATCGCCTTGCCGAGGCCTGCGCCGCGAAACTCGGGACGCATGAACATGCGTTTGACTTCAGCGTACTCGGAACCGTGGAGCTGCACGCCACCGCAGCCGGCGGGCTTCCCGTCGCAGCGCGCGACGAAGAATGCGACCGCTTCGCGCAGCAGCTTTTCCACCGAGTAGCCGTGCTGGCTCGCCTTGGGATAGCCGCGCGAGCCGAGGTGTGCCTCGAGCTCCGCGATCAGCGCAGCGGCTTCGGGCTCGTCGGGACGCGTCTCCGTGATCTCGCAGGCGACGGCAGGTCTCACATCCCGCCGTGCTTGGGCGCCGTGGTAATGGTACTCCTGCCTTGCATCATGTCGTCGACGCCTTCCTTGCTCTGAATCGACCTGACCTCAGCACTGCCAGTGCTGTCGCGAACCGGGATGCGACTTCCGGTCACGTAAGTCTTCTCATGCCTGACCTCGGAACTGCCCGTCGCCGCGGATTGTTGCGGCTCGACTGCCGCGCACGCGACGATCGAGGCGGCCGCGACCAGGGCTGGAACTAGGACGTAGCGATTCACTTGAATGCTCCTCGCGCGGCGCCGGTGTGGCGGCTGCCCGAATTTACCGCAGCCGTCCTGCGCGCGCCAGCGCGCCCCTTCCTTCTTCGAATGCGGAGCCCGAATGCCGACCGTTCGCGAGCCACCCATCCGGTACTCCCCGCGTCCCCGCGCCCGAGAGCATGATGACTACAGGATGGTCAGTGACGGGTTTTCTTACAAAGCTATTACCGAGTCTGCCCATGCGCGTGTTAAACCGTGCGAAAATCAAAGAGAAACCAGTGTGGCTCGGCGATTGCTTGTATGCTTGGCCATTGAAGCAGGATTAGCGAGTGGAGGGGGATTCCGCGCATGATCGATCCAAGACCGATCCCGCCCACGGCGGATCCGGTACACCTCAGTTTCAGCGAGCAGCGACAGCCCGTCGTTCGTGGCGGTGCGCGTCATTACCTGCTCGCGCGCGGGGACCAGCTCGCCTTCGCCGCCGAGGTCGTGCGCTTCGGGTTCGCGCCCGATGATTTCGTGCTGGAGGTCGACCGCATCCGTGGCCGTCACCCGCCCTTGTCGGATGCGCCGAAGTTCACGGTCACGGTCGAGAACCGCCGCAACGGCCGCTCGGCGACCTATAAAGGCGGTCCCGGACGCTCGTGGGTCGCAGAGTTTCTCGTGGGCCTGATCGCCGGAGAGTTCGGGCAGGCGTAGGCGTTCGGTTCGCCGATGCAGTCGTGCATCGGCGCCGCCGTCCCCATCAATTCGTAGCCACCTCTGCTGCGATCGACCGCAGCGCGTAGCCCCGCCGGCGATCCGTAGACACGGCGATCAGATCGCCCGCCCCGCCGCAAAATCGCAGCCCGGCCGATCCGGCCGGAAGGGCTCCTACGTCCTGGGCGTCCAATCCGACAAGTGAATCGGATTGCCGCCGATTCCGGGACGGCAACGAGGCTCGCATACTCCAAAGCGCTTCCTTGGTATCGGCTACAGAGGCGACAGGAGCTCCCACTCATGATGATGACCGATGGTGGCCGACTCGGGCGATGGCGGCGATTGGCGGTGGATGTCCTTCTCGGTGCGGCGGCGTTGGCTGTTGCCACCGCGACCTTGGGCGCAACGGACATTCTCGACACGCTGCTCTTTTCGGGCGCGCTCCTTGGCCTTGCGCTGTTGCTGGAGCCGAATGTCCTCGACGTCCTGGGCGCCCGGCAGAGTAACGCCGAGCGGCCGGGGCTCTTGCGGTTGCTGACGCATTCGACGGCGGAGTAATCGAAAAGGTCTCGAGCTCCGGCGCGCCCTGTCCATGGAGTGATAACGACATGGCCCCACCGCTGCAGGTCTATATCGTCGAAGATTCACCGATCCTTCAGCGGATGCTCGCCTCCGCTATCGCCGCGACCGGCGCCGAGGTCTGTGGCTGCAGCGGCGACGCTCAGGAAGCCATTGCCGACGTGTTCGCCTTGCAGGCGGATCTCATCCTTATCGACCTCTCCCTGCCCTCGGGCAGCGGGTTCGATGTGCTGAGAGCGCTTCAGGAGCACAGTCTCGTCCCGGACGCGATCAAGGTTGTCCTGACCAATCACGCAAATCAGGAATGCAGGGATTTCAGCAGGCGTCTGGGCGCGGATCGCTTCTACGATAAGTCGCTGGAATCGCAGAAGGCGCTTGCGTTCATCGCCGCCAAGGTCGCCGAGAGGCAGACGGGCAGCGTCTCGTCGGACTCCGCCACGACCGTTTGAGCAACCTGGCGAGGTTTCGGCGCTTCGCGCCGACGTGCGTCGCTACGCTGCCCACCTGCGGGCTCCGGCGTCGCGTCTGCTTGAAGTCGGTCCGTCGATCCAGCCGTGATCCGAGCCGAAGTCGCCTGTCGACCAGCGATGTCCGACGGTGCTGTCGCGCGAAGCCACCCGGCGCATAAGTCGCGCACCGCGCGTAAGCCTGGAAGGGCGGCATGCGTCAGAATACGAGCGTTGGCCCGCTCGGGACGCAGCGGCAACGAGCCTTGTTGTCAGCTTCGAGTCAGCGGAACGTCAGGTCAGAACGGTAGGATCGACCGTGACGTCCGGCGCTAGGTGGCTGTTCGGCGGTTCGCGCCCGGCAGTGTGTGCTTGGGGGCCTCGATGCGCGGTACGCGCATCGAGGCCCCCCGCAAGTCGCCATGAGCGCGGCTTCACGAGGAGTCCATGGTTCAGAGCATCGACGCGCAAGGCGGACTGCCACAAGCGCGCCTCTTTGAAGAGAAGCAATTCGCGAACGGCTGGCTTCAGCCGCTGAGCGACCCGGTCTGGACGGACGTGTACGACCACGTTCGCAACGACGACCCTGTTCTCGGGTTGTATCTGGGTCGCCGGGCCTGGGCGCTCCCATGGTGGATCATGAAGCACCCCCACGTGGCGAATCTCGCCCTCGACGGCCGGCACGTCCTCGTGACCCTCTGCCATGTGTGCAGCAGCGCATCGGCCTTTCGGGCGGAGGTCGAAGGCCAGCGCCTCGTCTTTCGGGTGCGAGGGAGGTACAACGGAACGATGCTTCTGGAAGATGCAGCGACCGCCAGCCTCTGGTCGCCGTTCACTGGCGTGGCGCTGGCTGGCGCGATGCGAGGCGCGGGGTTAGAGCGTCTCCCGCTGTCGCAGTGTCTCTGGAGCGAGTGGCTCGCGATTCATCCGATGACAATGGTCCTGTACGCCGAGCACGCGGCGCGCGCTACGTCCGGGAACGCCTCACCCGGGTCGCCCGGCATCAGCCCAGGGTTTCGCGCGACGCTTGTCAGGCCTATCGACGAGCGGCTCCCGCACAACACGCTCGTTCTCGGCGTCGAGAGCGGAACGAGCGCTCGAGCCTATCCGCTGGAGACATTGGCGCAGATCGGCCCGGTCCTCAACGACTCGCTCGGTGGCGTGGAGATGGTCGTGAGGTGCCGCCCCGGGACGTTGCTGGCACTCGCGTTCCATCGCCAGGTCGGGGAACGTATCCTGGCCTTCGGCCACTCCGAAACGGGCGTGGTGTACGACGAACAGACGGGGTCGGTGTGGAACGAGATGGGCGAGGCGGTCTACGGCCCCCTCGCCGGAACGCAGCTCGCGTACCTCGAGTCCGGCGTTGGAGAGTGGTACGAGTTCGCGGCCTACCACCCCGACACCGAAATCTTCCAAGCGATGAGCGCCGCCGAACCCCCGGCTCCACGATCGCAGGCGGCTGGATAGTCAATTACTATTTCGCCAGAGGAAACGGCTGCGGCTACTGCGGCGGCGGCGTGACGTCGACCGTCGGGCTGGTCGACGGGCGGCTCGCGGGGTCGCTCAAGTCGAACGATGCCGATATCGCCTTCGACTTGCTGCTGGATGTGCCCATCGAGTCGGACGATCACGGCGCGGCGTTGTCTGCCGATGGCGGCGCGCCCGGCAAGGCGTACGCGGGCTGTCAAGCGGCGCTCGTAAAGAGAGACGCCAGCGCATTACGGCCATTCCTGTCGGAGGAGTTGCGTCAGACGCTCGCCGAGGCAACGAAGGACCGCAAGGCCGCGGCGTACCTGAATTAGCTCGCCAAGGAACATCCAGGAAAGTCGGTACCAGATCACCAGGGGCTTCAGCAAGGGAAACCGCGCCGTCTTGCTGATTGTCGGCGAATCGAGCACGAGCAAATTGACCGGCGAAGTCCTGCTCTTGAACCAGGACGGCAGCTGGCGAGTCGACGACGAATTGACCGACGTCCTGCTGCAGTAGCCGGCGCGCGGCGGCTATTCATGACACCGTCGCGCGAAAGCTTCGTGCGATGGCTCTCGCGCGCAGCGTTCTCGAGTCGTTCCTGGGACTCAACTCGCGAGGCGTGAATATTCCGATTGTAGGCTACTGAAATCGGTGCTACCTTGGCCCCACAATACGGAAAACCGCAGGAGGAGAGTCACGCGCCACAGCGATTGTCTTGCCGATCTCCGCGCCGCCGGCTTGCTTCGTCCCGGCGTCCGGCGCGTGGGCAGCTCCGTTCACCAGGGGCCGCGGTCCACCTCGGTCCAAGCCGGTCGCGAAGGCGCACCGTCCGTAGGAAATTCCGGTTCGTAAGCCGAAAGGAGACGCTATGAGCGTAGAAGCGGATTTTGGTCTGTCGGATTGGGTGGCTCAAGCCTCGGGCACCCAACTGTCCTGGGACATCACCTGGAACGGCGTGCTGGACGACAGCCGTTTCGCCGGCGTAAGTTTTCAGAGCGATTTTGTCAACGCACAAGTCGTGCGGGTGTCCGAGTGGTTCTCGAGCGACAGCCATGAGAATCCGCACGTCGGCGAGCTCATTCGCGCCAACTCAGGCTTCGGCCCCGGCTCTTTGGTCGCGTTCCGATTCGCGGTCGTCGTCATTCCGAATCACTAGAGGAGGATCGTGCGATGAAATTACACGTCGTGTTCAACGCCAAGGGCGAGATTCTGGGGGCCGCACGAGTGGATACGAATGCACCGGTCCGGGCTCGACCGCAGGCCGATGAGCAGGCGGGTCATCGGGCAGCCGACGTCTACGTGCCCGCCGAGTACCACCACTACGATCTGGCGGCCATTTGTCAGAGGCTGAAAGTGGACGTCAAGGGAAAGTTTCCCGACCTCAAAGCGAAGGAGTGAACTCGGGGCGCCCCGACGTCGCGCTGGGACCGGCGCTCGACAACGATACCGACGCGTCGCGTCTGCACGGCGTCGGCTCGGCGCCACGTCGCGGGGAACTCAAGTTGTCCGACGACGCAGCACCTCCTGGATGAGCGCGCCAAACTGACTGCTGATCGTCGAGCGCATCGCCGTCAAGCCCAGAAACGATGGCACCGGAAGCCTCGATACGATCGTCGCTTCGTAGACTATCGTCGAACGGTGCGGGGTCAACGGCACGATGTCGTATCGCGCGTCGAATAGCTCGAGATCGTCGCCGGCGCCGGACAGGCTGATCGATTCGTGCCAGTGCTCGGTAACCGCAAAGCGCACAGTGAAACTCCTGCGTATCGGGCCGAAGCTCATGATGCCTTTTTGTTCGACCACCGCTTCGGCTCCGTTGCGAGAAATGGTGCGACTCGAAGACATGTTCGGAATGAATTGAGCCAGATGGTCGTAATCGGACAACGTCGCCCAGATGGTTGCGCTGTCTGCGTCGACTTCGGACCGAGCCTGCACGAGGAATTGGCCGCCGCGCCGTTCGATGTGCACTTCGCCCGGCGAACTTGAAGCCCCCGCCCGGACATAGGGTTGGCCGATGCTGTCTTCCGCCAAATTGACTGTCGTCTCGTCGCGTCCGGTCGCCGCGCTTGCCGCGGCTGCTGCTGCGATCGCTACCGCGGCGAGCAGCGTGTGTTTCATGCGAATTGCGTCCTTGGGGAATCGATCGTCGAGGAACCGGGATTGCAGCTCAGTCTAGAGGACAAATGCGTTAAGACAGTTTCACTGCGAGGCCATTTTCATGTCGTCTGTTTCGAATAAGCCTTCCTCCCCAGAGCCATGCCCGAATACCTAGCGCCCGGCGTCTACGTCGAGGAAATCGCCAGCGGTGCGAAGCCTGTCGAGGGCGTGGGAACGAGCAGCGGGGCCGTAGCGCCGGGCGTTTACGTCGAGGAGATCGCGGCCGGTGCGAAGCCGATCGAGGGCGTGGATACGAGCACGGCAGGCTTTGTCGGGGCGGCAGCATTCGGTCCGGTAGACACCGCGGTAGGCCCCCTCACGAGCCTCGCTGAGTTCGAGCGCCAATTCGGCGATGGCGCCGCGCTGGTCTATCCTGGGGCACGACCGACGCCGGCTTTCCTGTGGCACGCCGCGCGTGCATTTTTCGTCGAAGGCGGCCAGCGGCTCTGGGTGGCACGGGTCGCTGGCACGGACGGCGAAGCCGGTCCGCCGCGAGCCGATGATTTTGCCCGGGGTTTCTCCGCGCTCGAAGCCGTCTCCGATGTCGCGATGATCGCGACGCCGGGCTCGACTTTCGACGATGGAGCCGAGCTTCGCGGCGACGCGCTGACCATCGCGTCCGCGCTCATCGCTCACGCGGAGCGGATGCATGACCGGATCGCCGTGATCGATGCGCCCAATGGTCAGAGCGTCGACGAGGTGCGCGCGTGGCGCTCGAGCTTTTCGTCGAGCTTCGCGACGCTGAACTTCCCGTGGATCAAGGTCGCCGGTACGGATGGCGGCAGCGAGCTGCTGCTGCCCCCATCCGGCTTCGTGGCCGGAATCTATGCGCGCAGCGATCGAGACCGCGGCGTGCACAAATCGCCGGCCAACGAGGCCTTGAGCAGCGCAGTCGGCCTCGAGCTGGCGATCAACGATGCACAACAACGGCTTCTCGACCAGGAAGGCATCAATTGCGTCCGCGAGTTTGCGGAGCGCGGCTTTCGCCTTTGGGGTGCGCGTACGCTGAGCCCCGACTCGGAATGGAAGTACGTCAATGTCCGGCGCTACCTCCTGTATGTCGAAGCCTCCATTTCGCGGGGCCTGCAATGGGCCGTGTTCGAACCCAACCGCGAAACACTGTCGCAAAGCGTCAGGCGCACCGTGTCGGACTTCATGCTCGACGAGTGGAAGAGCGGCGCGCTGGCCGGAAGCAAGATCGAAGAGGCGTTCTTCGTCAGGTGCGACGGCAGCACGATGACGCAGGATGACATCGACAACGGCCGTCTGATCGTCCTCCTCGGCGTGGCTGCACTGCGACCCGCGGAGTTCGTGATCATCCGGATCGCGGTGCAGACCGGGCACTGCGATCGCTGAGGATCGAGGCGAACCCATGCTTGGATGAAAGTTCGTTCTGTTTGACGTAGACGCCTGTAAAGTGTAGTGTACAAAATACGGGATTGTACGGATGTTGAGTTTCGATAGGGCGAGCATTTTTCTCACGACACTCGCTTGCGACCGAGGAGTCCGTCATGGCACAAAGCACGCGACCACCGGACGAGAGTCTGGTCCGTTCGACCGGCCTCATCTTCGCGGGCACCGTTGTGGAACTGGGCCGGTCGTCGGTTCCGGCCATCAAGCCCGCCGACAATCTCATCGTCGTCCGCGTCGATCGGGGACTCCGCGTCGACAAGGCGCTCGGCGATATCCGCGGCAAGATGATCACGGTCGCCGTGAAGGATCCGAAGGAGTTTCGGACGGGTCAGCAGGCGGTGTTCTTCACCAACAGCTGGATCCACGGCCAGGGGATCGCGGTCCGCGAGGTCGAGCACGCCGAAGTTCAGGTGCAGGACAGCGTGGCCGCGGTCGTCGCGAAGCTGCCGGAGCTCCACCTGACCGATCGCCTCCGTGCCGCGGTTCTGGTGGTGCACGCGGAGGTTACACGCGTCGGGCCGGTCGAGCGCGTCAGCCTGGTTCGCGACGACGCCTTGTGGCGAACCGCCGAGCTGCATGTACTGCGCGTGCTTCGAGGAGCGCCCCGCTCTCCTACGATCGTTTATTTCCCGACCGCCAAGCATCCCGACTGGGCGCGCGCGCCCCGCTTCACCGAGCGGCAGCGCGGCATATTCGTCCTCCACGCACCGTCCGGCAGTACCCATCCGAGCCTCGCCGCGCTACCTGCCGGAGCGCTGGTCGTTCTCGATCCCGATGACTTCCAGCCGGAATCGCGCCTCGCCGATGTCGAGAAACTGGTCGCCACGATCAGGTAGGGAGGCCTCCTATGCGCACCATCCGGATCGTCAACGTCATTCCCAACGACCACGGCAACGAGACCAACGACGACGCCGAGCCGAGCGTCACCGTCAATCCGAACAACGTCGACGAGATGGTGGTGACGGCGTTCACGCCGACCGAAGGCGGCAACGCCAACGGTCCGCTGTTCGTGTCCACCGACGGCGGCGAGAATTGGATCATCGGCTTCGACATCCCGGGCGGGGAAACCCACGACCAGTCTCCATTGTGGGGCGGGACGTCCGATCAGCTCTTCATGGGGACGCTGAGAGGCGACACGGGCGACCTCAATGTCCTGCGCACCGGCGATCCATCGGTCGGCACGGCCGATCTCATCGAGTCGCGATCGCCGGTCGATCAGCCATGGGTCGAGGCGACGGCGGTCCACGGCGGATCCGACGATGGACAGGTCCGGTTGTACGTCGGGTACAACCGCGGCATCGGCAAGTCCGCGACGGTCGACGTGTGCCTCGACGCACGCGCGTCCTCGCCGTCGTTCAACCGCATACAGCTCGACCCGCGCAATCCGTCGCCCAACGACGGCTATGAGATCCGGCCGACGGTCCACTCCGACGGCACGGTCTACGTTGCGTACAAGAGCCGGAGCTCGTTCGTCGGCCAGATGAGCGTGACCGACATCGTCGTCGCGCGCGACGACCACTGGGGATCGGGCGGCTCGCCGTTCGAGGATCTCGAGGATCCGGACGGGAAGGCCGGCCGGCTGGTCGCGACCGACGTGCCGATCAACGAGGTGAACGACATCGGCGGCATCCGGCTGAACAACGACCTGAACGTCGCCGTCGATCCGAGCAACAGCAGCACCGTCTACATCGTCTGGTGCGACGACGCCGGGCCGAACTACACCCTTCGCGTGCGCCGCTCGCTCAATCGCGGACAGGACTGGTCCGACGATCTGCTGACGGCAGAGAACGCGGCGCTCGCGACGATGACGATCAACCGCCGGGGTATGGTGGGTCTCTTATACCAGCAGCTCGTCGGCGGACGGATGGAGACGCATTTCCGCACGACCGTAAACGGCACGAGCTGGGACGACACGATTCTGGCGCGGACCGATCCCAGCCCAAACTTCACCGGCGACTACGCGCGGCTGGTGGCCGTCGGGCTCGACTTCTACGGCGTGTTTCCGGCCATGAATTCGCCGGCTGCGGCGAACTTCTTCCCCAACGGCGGCGGGACCGTCAGGTACCTGCGCAATACGAACGGCGCGTCACTCATCGGCACCGACGGTGCGACCGTGATCGCTCAGTCCGTCGACCCGTTCTTCTTCAAGGTGCAGCAGCGCGACTGTACGGTCATCACCGACCGCAGTACGTTCGGCAAGGACGAGATCGACGCGATCCTGCACGGGACCAGCCCCGCGATCATCGACGCGGCGTTCTACGTCACCGTCGACGGATTCCGCGCGAGCGATCTCAACATCACGGCCGGCACGCTCAGCGGTACGCCGAACGTCGCGCCGCACATGACGTTCGCGCCGGGCCTCGGAGGGATGACGGCCCAGGCCATCAAGTGCGACGCGGAAGATCCCGATCACCTCCAGGTACCGCAGCGATTCACCTGGACGTACCAGGCCGTGTTCACCAACTCCGACGACTTCACAGGCGAGAACGTTCCCGTCGTGATGACGGCGTCGATCACGAGCACGGCAGGCCTCGCCGTGTCCGGGCAGGCCGTGATCACGCTGACGACACAGCCCAACCCTTACGAAGTGGACGGGCCGACGTCCTGGCTGTCGGTGGACGTGCAGGTCTTCACGCTGATCGCCGGCGGCTCGCTTCCCAGTACGCCTGACATCAAGCTCGGCAGCGATCCGAACGACTTCATCGCGCGACTGCTGTCGAACACGGGCGGCGGATATAACGATCCTTCGCTCCCGCGAGCGCCAAGCCATCCCTACGACCACGATCTCGTCGCCCACCAGGACACGTCCACGGTCTCGCTGGCCGGGTCGATTCTGTTCTTTCCGATCTTCAATTTCGCGGTGGCGCGCGTGCGATACCGCGCGTTGTCGACGGCAGCGCCGAACGTCCGCGTCTTCTTCCGGATGTTCCAGATGTCGACGACCTCGACCGAGTTCCAGCCGGCGACGACGTATCCCACCGGCGGCCAGGGCGGCACGAAAGTCCCGCTCCTCGGCGTGGTGAACAACGAAATCGTCACGATCCCCTTCTTCGCCGCGCCGCGCGTCGACCCGACCAATGCCGCCGGCCTCAACGCCCAGACCGATCCCGTCAACAGCGGTCCGAACGGCCAGCCGATCCCGCCGGATGGATCCGGGTCCGAGGTGCAGGTCTACTTCGGCTGCTGGCTCGACATCAACCAGACGGCGCACGTCATGCCCGCGGACGGCGTGAACGGCAGCGCGCCGTTCGTGCCGGCGCGATCGATCCAGGAGCTCGTGCGCGGCCAGCATCAGTGCCTGGTCGCCGAGATCAATCTCGACACGCCGGCGCCGCAGATTGCAACCGGCATCGCGCCGGCGAACTCCGACAAGCTCGCGCAGCGCAACCTGACGATCGTCGGTGTCGCCTCGCCCCATCAGGTACCGGTCACCTTCGACATCAAGCCTACCGCGGCGACGCTCGGACCCGCCGATACGCCGGATGAGCTCCTGATCGACTGGGGACGCGTGCCGGCAGGGACGAAGGCGAGCATTTTCCTGCCCGGCACGAGCGCGGATACCATCCTGCAGACCGCGAACCGTCTCTATCTGGCGCACGGTCTTTCGCGCGCGGACGCCCAGACGATCGCCTGCCAGGCGCACGGACTGACGTTCGTGCCGATTCCGCCCGGGATCGGCTCGAACTACGCGGGATTGCTGACGCTCGACCTGCCCGCTGGCATTCCACGCAACCGCGTCTTCAGAGTCGTCGCCAAGCAGGTTCGCACCGTGAGAGCCAAGCGGCCCGCGCCGATTCCCGTCATCGAAGCCGTTCATGCCGCGGCGATAAGCAAACCGGATCTCATCGAGTGGCGCCGTGTCGTCGGCGCGTTCCAGATCAACATTCCGGTCTCGACGAGAGAGCTGCTGCTTCCGATCGAGGAGCGGCTGCTGTCGGTGATGCGCTGGATCGCGTCACGCATGTCGCTCACCGATCGGTTCTACCCTGTCTTCCAGCGCTACCTGCAGCAACTGGGCGGGCGCGTGACCGACCTCGGCGGCGACCCGTCGACGATCGAACCTTCGCCATCGGGCGAGCCCGGCCGGCCGAAGCCCGGCGAAGGACGGTGCCTGACGGGCAAGGTCGTCGGCCTCATCTTCGATGACTTCGGCGACTTCGAGGGCTTCATCCTCGACGCCGACCACCGGGAGCACAAGTTCTTCAGCCGCGAGCGACACGTCGAGCAACTGGCGGAGCGCGCCTGGCGGGAACGCCTGCGCCTCACGGTCTGTGCTGCGCGGCACGATCCGCATCGCATCGAAACGATCACCGTTCTGGAGCCGCCCGTGCCGTTCGGGCAATAGTTGCGGTTTGCACCGAGATAGTTGCGACCCGGAGCCCTGCTGTCTGTTACAGTGGGCCGATCCGCAGGCCTGGATGCCGTGCGCATTTGCCCCCATCTATGCGGAACTCGTCACGGAGTCGCCATGAAACGTACACCCATCCTCCTCCTCGCTGCGTTCGCCGCGCTTACGCTCACCCTGAGCGATCTTGCCGACGCCGGCCGCATGGGCGGGGGCCGTAGCTTCGGCGCGCAGCGCCAGAGCGTAGCGCCGTCGAAATCCGCACCCCCCGCGGGCAATGCCGCGGCGCAGCCAACGGCGCCCGCGTCACCGGCTGCGACACCCCCGGCGGGCACCCCGTCTGCCCCGGCCGCCGCGCCATCCGGTGCCTCGCGCTGGCTCGGCCCGATCGCCGGTATCGCCGCCGGTCTCGGCCTCGCTGCGCTGCTGTCGCACTTCGGATTGTCGGAAGGATTCGGCAGCCTGCTGCTCCTCGGGCTCATTGTTGGCGGCGGCGTCTTTTTGTTCCGTATGCTGATGGCTCGCCGCGAAGCCGCGAGGCCGTCGCTCCGATACGCCAACGCGGGCGGCCGCGACAACGTCCGTGCGAGTTACGACCGCGAGCCCAGGCCGGTTTGGAGCGACACACCAAAGGTTGAACCTCGCCTGGAGCCGGCCGGCGACGCGCGGTTCGGTGTAACGCGCAAACCTTTGCCCGAAGGATTCGACGCGAAGGGCTTCGCAAGCGAGGCCAAGCGACAGTTCATCCGACTGCAAGGGTCCTACGACGGCGGCGATCGCGAGACATTATCGGCGGTGATGACGTCCGAGATGTACGCGGAGATCGGGCGTGAGCTCGATGAGCGCGGCCCTCATCAGCCGACGGAGATCGTCACGCTCGATGCCGACGTCCTCGAGGCGTCGACCGAGGGCGACAAGCATTGGGCGAGCGTGCGGTTCACGGGTGTCGTCCGCGAGGACGGCGAGCCTGTGTCCAAGTCGATCGACGAAGTCTGGAACCTGACCAAGCCGGTTCGCGGCACGTCGGGCTGGCTGTTGGCAGGGATTACGCAGCTGGCGTAGAAAAGTCGAGACGTACGGGCGATGTGATAGCTCGTCCAGGCGAGTTTCGTACTCAGGTCATAGCCACCAACGCCAAAACGAATCAAACTAAGCTGCCATTCATTCGGCTCACCGACGGAGGCTCTATTGAGTCACACTCAAATGCTCACGACTCGGCGAAAGAAGCAGAGAGCTAAGAAGCGCCTCGCGAGGATAGCGAAGCAACATAAGAAGGTAAGGAAGCAAACCGTGAAGGCAGCCCGTACGGAGGTGGCTCCGACTCTCGGCTAGCACACGTAAGCGTCTGTCCACACTATGTGCGGGACACGCGTTGCGAGCTAAAACGCCGCTAGCCGCGTTAGGCAAACACGCCCCATCGCGGCAATCACTAATTTGGTAGCTATCAGCATGACGAGCCAGACTGCCGCCTCAGGTCATGCAAGCGCCGGTCGCGCCCCACCCTCCGCGAAGGCGTATTCTCCCTGCTGGAGCGTAATCCCGAAGTAACGCTGTACCTATCGCGAGTTCCCTCCCACAGGGCTGTTCCTACCGCGGGAGCGGCGCGCCGATTGGCGGGATCGCTTCGCAAACCTAAGGAGACGAACGATGAGAACGAAGGCGAGGTTGTTGTCCGCGGTCATTGCGACGGTTGCGCTGGGGTTCGCCTTGGCAGGTGCCCCCTTCGCACAGACGCCGTCACCGACGACGTCACAGACGACGTCCACAACCGATGTGCGCAATTTCGAGGTGATCTCGGTCGATGGCAACAAGCTCGTCGTCCGCGATCAGAAAGGCACGGAGGAGTATACGGTCCCGGACGATTTCCGCTTTACGGTCGACGGCAAGAAGGTGTCCGTGTCCGAGCTGAAGGCGGGGATGAAAGGCACGGCGACCATCACGACCACGACCACCGTCAAGCCGGTCGTCGTCACCGAAGTGCGCGAGGGCGAGGTGCTGCGCGCGTCGCCCATGTCGGTGACCGTGCGTACGGCCGATGGCACACGCCGGTTCACGCAGGAGGAGCTGGACGCGAGGGGTATCCAGATCATCGTGGATGGACGACCGACGCGGGTGGGCGATCTGAAGCGCGGCGACAAGCTGACGGCGACGATCGTCACCCAAGGACCGCCTACCGTCTTGACCGAGCGGGAAGTGCAGGCGACGCTCGACGAGTCCAAGGCGGAACCCGCAGTGACGCAACCAGTGACAACCGCAGCCCCAGCGCAACCCGCGACCCAATCCATGGCCCCGGCCCCGGCCCCCTCGCCTCAACCGAGCGCCGTCCAGCCCGCAACGCAACCCGCCGAAGCATCCGGGCTTGGGATGACGTGGTACGTGGTGATCGCCGTGCTGGTCCTGGCGGCGCTGTTCTTCTATCTGCGCAAGCGAAAGGCGACGTGAACTGATCGGTAGCGCGCACTTCTTGGAATTTTGCAAGTCGCGATAGACCCCTCGAGATAGCACGGGGAGAAAGGCAACCGATGAAGCGGGGACTGGTGGTCTTGTCAAAGGCGCTATTTCGAGGGTTGCTGATCGTTGTTCCGGTCTACCTCGCCGTATTACTGGTGCTCAAGGGGATGAAGTCGGTTGCCAATCTGGTGAGTCCATTGGCTCAGCTTCTTCCCGACTGGCTTCCCGCCGAAGAACTGCTGTCGCTCCTGCTCGTGGTCGCGATCTTGGTCGTCATTGGCGCTTCCGTCGGCACTGGCATGGGACAACGCGTACGGAACTGGACCGAAAAGACTGTGTTTGAACGCATTCCTGGCTATGCGCTCATCCGCAGCCTCACGCACCAGGTGGCGGGGCAAAGCCGCGGGAGCACGTGGAAGGCCGCGTTGATCGAGATTGAAGACGCCCTTGTCCCGGCGTTCATCATCGAAGAGCTCGAGGACGGGCGCTATACGGTTTTCGTCCCGTCGATCCCGACGCCATTTGCGGGCGCCGTCTACATTCTCGACCGGCAACGGGTGCACCCGGTCGATGTCCCGTTCACCGATGCGGTCAAAGTCGTCTCGCGATGGGGCTCGGGTGCGAAGGATCTCGTTGCGGCCATGGAGAAGGTGGCAAGCCCGTCGAGCTAGCGCGTTGAACGGCAGGTCGCTCGGGTCTCACCGCTCAGGCGCGGCAACGAACCTATGCAGGGTCCGGGCCCTTCGTTCCACTAGGGTAGATTTCCGGTGACCGTCGATATGCCTCGGCACAACGTTCAGAACAAAACCATGGTTCCGTCGGCGTCGTTTTGCGGTATGCCGCATAAGGCGCGAGCATCTTACACACTGGATCTATCCAAGCCGGATCGAAGTCCGGCGCGAACTCGATGGAATAGAGCGATACTTGGTCGGCAATGGATCGCAGCGCCACCTTCCCCAGGTCTCGCGCAACAATTCCAGATTCTGCGGCGATGTCGGCGACCGCCTTGGTCGCCAACAATTGTCCCGGAGACGCAATGGCGGCGATGCGCGCTGCGATGTTGACCGTCGAACCGAAGAGGTCGTTCGATCTGAGGAGTACGGGACCGTGGGTAAGCCCGGTTCTTGTCAGCGGAATCCGTGGCTCTGCTCGGCACGCTGGAATCAAGCGGCCGAGCACTTGAAGGGCGGTCGACGGATCAGGAAATCCGAACATCGCTTCGTCACCGATCCACTTGATCGGCGGCCCAAACCCTCCAAGCGCCTGGCTCACCAACTCCTCGAAGCGCCCAAGCACCGCTATTGCGGACGCATCTCCATAGACATCGGTTATCGCGCTGAAGCCCGCGAGATCGACGAACGCGACGGTCGCGAATGCTGACTCGAAACCGTCGACGGCGCTGACGTTCGTACTCATGGGTGATTGTGATGGGACCGCTGACCTCGATTGTAGGCATCCAATCAAAGAAGGTCGAGGCGCCACGTTGCCGCAACTTCAATGACTGCTTCAATCGATTTCTGTGACCGGTTCGGAGCACCACGGCCGACGGCTGCGGGTCGGTCAGCGACCGTCGGAATCGGCGGCCGCGACCGGCATGGGGCAGCTACACTTCGGTCTGCTCGGCGATCTCCAGCGCGTCGTCGACCTCGATTCGGAGGTACCTGACGGTGCTTTCGAGCTTTGTGTGCCCGAGCAATAGCTGAACCGCCCGTAGATTCCTCGTCCGCCGGTAGATCAGCGTCGGCTTGGTGCGGCGTAGCGAGTGAGTGCCATAGGCCGCTGGGTCGAGCCCAATCGACCCCACCCAGAACCCGACGATCCGGGAATACTGCCGGGTCGATAGATGGGGCGATTCCGTAACGCGGCTCGGGAAGAGAAACTGCTCTGGCTTCAGATGGGCGGCCGCTATCCAGGCGGCGAGCGCCTCGCGCGTTTGCTCAGTGATCTCGAATTGCACCGGCCGCTGGGTTTTCCTCTGCATTACAATCGCGCGGGCGACGACATGACTGCCCTGGACCACATCGTGGACGCGAAGCCCGACCAGATCGCAGCCGCGCAGCTTGCTGTCGATGGCGAGGTTGAACAGCGCAAGCTCCCGAATTCGCTGATCCAGTTGCAGTCGAATCCGGATGGCCCAGATCTCCTTCAGCTTCAGCGGGGGTTTCTGGCCGAGCAGTTTGCCTTTGTTCCAGGGTACTGCACGCCCTGCGGTCGTCGCGGTGGTATCCATGAATGGCTCCTCTGTTGAGGGAAAGGAGCCTCATGGTGTTTCTGGTCGACGGGCGCTTGTCGACCCTTCTCGGTCATACGCCCGACGACCTGACCGTCCGCTTCGCCGCGGGAGCGGCCGTTGGGTGCGGGCGCTTCAAGTGGCGCTTTCGGCCACAACCGGCCGTAGCGCCTGGTCCTCCAAAGCGGCCGGTCGCGCTCACCATGACCGGAGACTCGGGCGCACTCAGATCGAGCGCTTACGCTAACCGCGCCTGACGCAGTATTTCCGCGCAGGTCTGGTTGCGAAATGCACTGGTAATCCGCAAGATATGTGGCGGACCGCATGTCAAAGCGCCGACCGTAAGCCCCTTATCCTTGCTCCATGCCTAGGCCCCCCGTCGCTGCTACGCTCCGGTCGCCGCCGACCGGCACGGTGACATTTCTGTTCACCGACATCGAGGGAAGCACGAGGCTGTGGGAGGCGCAGCCGGAAACGATGCGAGCGGCACTTGCGCGGCACGATGCGCTGTTACGCCGATGCATCGAGACAAACCAGGGTCACGTTTTCAAGACCGCTGGCGATGCCTTCTGCGCCGTATTCGCCACCGCGACGGACGCCGTCGGCGCCGCGTTGGCCGCGCAACAAGGGTTACACGCCGAGCGCTGGCCGGAGCACGCCGCGATTCGCGCTAGGATGGCGCTGCACACAGGAGCCGCCGAGCTGCGCGAGGGCGATTACTTCGGTCCACCGCTCAATCATGTGGCGCGTCTGCTTGCCATGGGCCACGGAGGGCAGACTTTGCTCTCCGAGATTACGCACGAGCTGTGCCGTGACCGACTGCCCGCGGGAAGCGCGCTGAAGTCCCTCGGCGAGCACAGTCTCAGGGGCGTCTTGCGCCGGGAGACGGTGTTCCAGCTTTGCCATCCCGATCTGCCACAGGCATTCCCTCCGCTCAGGACGGCGCTTGCGCCGATCGACGAAAACGTGCCGTCGATCGCGGTGTTGCCGTTCGCGGACCTGAGCCCGGAGAAGGACCAGGAATACTTTACCGACGGCCTTGCGGAAGAGTTGTTGAATGTGCTCACCAAGATCCGCGGATTGCGCGTGGCCTCGCGCACCTCGGCATTCAGCTTCAAGGGCACCAAGGTGGATATCCCGACCGTGGCGCAAAAATTGAACGTAGCGACCATCCTCGAAGGCAGCGTGCGCAAGGCGGGCAAGCGGGTGCGGATCACAGCGCAGCTCATTGAAGTGGCGACCGACTCGCACCTGTGGTCGGACACGTACGATCGCGAGTTGGAGGACATCTTTGCGGTGCAGGACGACATTGCTCAATCGGTGGTGAAAGAGCTGCGATCAGCGTTGATGGGAGAGAAGCCGGATGCGTCTGCAACCGCGGCGGTGAAGGCGGAAGTGCAGGCAGCAGCGAAGGGTCGCGGCGAGAACGCGGAGGCGTACCGGCTTTACCTCCATGGGCGCTTTTTCGAGGATCGCTTCACGCGTGAAGACACGGTGAAGGCGATCGGGTATTACCGGCAGGCTCTAAAGCTCGACCCGCAGTACGCACTGGCGTGGGCTGGGGTATCGCGTTGCTACTCCAACCAAGCCGATTACTCCTGGAACTTGGACGTCCCAGAAGGCTTTAGCAAAGCGCGGGAGGCAGCGGAGCGGGCGTTGCAGTTGGACGGGGATCTGGCGGAGGGCCACGCCGCGCTGGGGCACATCCGCATGTCACATGACTGGGATTGGAAGGGGGCGGATGCGTCATTTGGTCGGGCGCTGGAACTGGCGCCGGGAAATGCGCAGGTCATGCGCGCAGCGGGGACCATTGCGGGAATTCTCGGCCGACCGGAGGAGGCGTTGGCACTCGTTCGGCGGGCCGTGTCGCTCGACCCGCTGAGCGCGTCCGCTCATCGATCTGTTGCGCGATGGTGCTTCTTTGCCGATCTCCTGGACGAGGCAGAGGTGGCGGGACAAAAGGCGCTCGAGCTCAACCCACAGGGCGGGCTCACGCACTTCTGGCTCGGCTTGGTGCGCCTGGGGCAGGGGCGGCTGGACGAGGCGCAGAAAATGTTCCGGGGAGAAGCTCATGACACCTTCCGCCTGCTCGGGCTCTCGCAAGTACACCACGCGCGCGGGCGGTCTGCGGAGTCGGAGGCGGCGCTCCGCGAGTTGATCGAGAAAGACTCGGCCGGTGCCGCGTATCAGATCGCTTTGGGATACGCGTACCGCGGCGAGACGGATATGGCGTTCGAATGGTTGGAGCGCGCGTACGTGCAGCGCGACCCCGGCCTTGGCATGATGAAGATGTCGAAACCGCTGCGAAAGATGCACGGCGATCCACGCTGGCGGCCGTTCCTCGCAAAAATGGGGCTCGCCGACTAAAGCCAAGGCAATGCGCGTTTTTGAAAACGTCCTAAGCGTAAAAGGCAGATTAGCGCGCTGGCGTCCAAGGTAAGCGTGTTTGTCAAATGTCGACTTCCGGGTCGTGAAGCGTCCATCGAACGAAGGGCGGTTTGCGGCCACCTACGGTCATTCCATACTCCTGGGACAATTCCCTTTCCCGGGCAAAGCGCTCAGAATCTAAACACGGCTCGACCCCGTAATCTATAGGAGATGGTTGCCGGACGAGGAGATGTTGGCTGCGTCCGTAGCCTTGCTCGGGGACTCTGGTGCCCCAATTCGCCGAAGCTGCTTTTTCCCGAGTAGGTTCCACTGAGAGCGTTGCTGAGGCCCATTGAACCGCCATCCAAGATTGCACAGGCAGCGCCAGCTCCTCGCTGGATGTTTCCCGGAATCACTATTGATCGCGCTCGTGCTTGGGTTCCTCATCCCCATGCTCGTCGCGTGCGCCACTGTCGACGCCATGTCGACGCCCTACATCGGTGCGCCACATCCGCCGCCGACGGATCCGGCGCACGTGGCAATCCTGCGTGAACCACCGACGCAGGCACACGATGGGCTCGGTGAAGTCGTCGTCGATTCATCTACGCAGCCCGCAGCGCCGATCGGACAGATCGAGGACAAATTGCGTACAGAAGCTGCAAAGATGGGCGCCGACGCGATCGTTGTCGTGGTCGACCGCGTTCAACCGGTTGGGGTCTATGTCTATGGGCCATGGAGCGCTGACCCTGTGTTCGGTCGGAGGGTCGTCGGCGTGGCGATCAAGTATCGGACCTGAAATATTCCGCTGCCACGAACAGCCGGTATGGGTCGCGTTGCCACGGTCGCAGACCGGCCAAAACCCGTCCTAAGACTTTGTGCCCGAGAGCAGACCCTCAATATAGCCGAGGTGATGCGCTGCAGCCCAATGTATGTGAGCATGCTGCGAGGGATCGCGGCGGCTCAATCGCCCATCTTGGGTTCTAGAGACTGAACGCATGAACAACTCTTCGGGCACTCGAATGATGAGTGATCACAATGGGCCAGCAGGGACGGTGGGGAACGTCGGCAGCGTCGGGGAGGTGTTCGCGGCGTTTCTCAAGCTCGGTCTCACCTCGTTCGGCGGACCGATCGCGCACTTGAGTTACTTCCGCCGCGAATTCGTCGAGCTTCGCAAGTGGATCGACGAGACCGAGTTCGCGCGGCTGCTGGCGCTATGCCAGTTCCTGCCAGGGCCTGCCAGCAGCAAGCTCGGCTTCAGTCTGGGATTGTTGCGTGCCGGCTGGCCCGGCGCGCTGGCCGCGTTCGTCGCCTTCACGCTGCCTTCTGCCGTGCTTCTGTTCGCGTTCGCAGCGCTAGTGCCGTACTTGTCGGGCGCTGCGGGGCAGGCGGCCATTCATGGCCTGAAGCTTGTCGCCGTCGCCGTCGTGGCGCAGGCAGTACTCGGCATGGCGCGGCAACTGACTCCCGATGCTCCGCGCGCGTTGATCGCCGCCGTCGCCGTAGCGCTGATCCTCGCATTCGGACAGGCATGGACACAGATCCTCGTTGTCGTACTCGGCGCCATCGCAGGTCTTGCGGTGTGTCGCGCGGTGCAGCCGCCGGCGCCCGACGCGCGATTGGTATTGCCATACGGCGTGCGGTTCGGCATCGCGCTGCTCGTGTTGTTCGCGCTGCTGCTGTTCGGATTGCCTCTCGCGGCGCGCGGTCATCCCGGCCTGCTTTCGGTGATCGACGCGTTCTACCGAACCGGTGCACTGGTCTTCGGCGGCGGCCACGTCGTGCTGCCCCTGCTGCGGGAATCGGTGGTAACGCCCGGCTGGATCTCGAGCGACGACTTTCTCGCCGGCTACGGCGCCGCGCAGGCAGTACCGGGCCCGCTGTTCACGCTCGCGGCTTATCTGGGAGCCCGACTCCCAGGCGGGGAAGGCGGAATCGTCGGCGCGACCGCGGCGCTCGTCGCCATTTTTCTGCCCGGATTCCTGCTAATCGCGGGCGCGCTGCCGCTGTGGCGGTCGATTGGGGACACGCCGGTCGCAGCACGCGCGGTGGCCGGGATCAACGCCGCGGTCGTCGGTTTATTGGCCGCGGCACTCTACGATCCGGTGTGGACCAGTGCAGTGCGCGGACCGATGGACGTGGCAATCGCCGCGATCGCCTTCACGCTGCTCGTCGCGTGGCGCGCGTCGGCGTTGATCGTCGTGCTCTGGTGCGCCGGTGCGGCGGTTGCTATTGCGTTGATGTAGCGATACTTTGAGCGTCTGCTTTCCGGTCGTCACAAGGACCGCAACGGGTCTATTCTGTTGAACAACTCCCTTGAATTTGGTCGGTTTTTGGCTATGTTGAAGCCAAGATGTTCGAGAGGGAGACGCGGGAATGATGGGACGACAGACTTGTGGTCAGAAGAAGCTGTTCTACTCATTCAATCTCGATGATCACGTTCCCGCCGACCACCTGCTACGGGGAGTCGATCAGTTTCTCGATCTGAGCGAGCTACACCAGCATCTCGCCCCCTTCTACAGCCATACCGGCCGCCCCTCGATTGACCCTCAGCTGCTGATTCGCATGTTGATCGTGGGCTACTGCTTCGGCATCCGATCCGAGCGGCAGTTGTGCGAGGAAGTCCACCTGAATCTGGCGTATCGCTGGTTCTGCCGGCTGGGATTGGAAGACCCGGTGCCGGATCACTCGACGTTCTCCAAAAACCGGCATGGCCGGTTCCGTGACAGCGATACGCTGCGCTTCGTGTTCGAGCAGGTCTTGGAGCGTTGCGTGCGGGAGGGCCTGGTGGGTGGCGAAGGGTTCGCCATTGATGCCAGCTTGGTGAAGGCCGATGCTAACCGGCAGCGTGGCGTGCCTGGCGCCGAGGCCGACTGGTCGAACCGGCAGTCGATCAGCCGGCCGGTGCGCGAATATCTGGCGGCCTTGGATCAGTCCGAGCTGGAGAAGAGCACGCCGAAGAATATCTCGCTGACCGATCCAGCGGCGCAGTGGAGTGCCGCGTGGGGACCGGCGGTCTACGCCTATTCGGCGAACTATCTGATCGACATTGCCGCGGGAATTGTGGTTGACGTTGAGGCGACGCCGGCTCACAAGACCGACGAAATCAACGCTGCCAAGACGATGATCGAGCGGGTCGAAGAGCGCTTTGATCTCAAACCTGACCGACTGATCGGCGACACCAATTACGGCACCGCGGAAATTCTAGGATGGATGGTCGACGAGAAGCAGATCGAGCCGCATGTGTCGGTGTGCGACAAGACCCAACGCAACGACGAAACGCTATCCAGCAGTGACTTCCAGTGGGACGAGCAGGCCGATGAATACCGCTGCCCGCAGGGCCATGTGCTACGCAGTCAATGGCGCCCATTCAAGCACCTGCGTACCCACATAACCAAGGCTGGTACCATCATCTATCGAGCCAGCCAGTCAGATTGCGCGACATGCCCGATGAAGGCGCGCTGCTGTCCGAACACACCGATGCGCAAGATCGCTCGCAGCGTCCATGAATCGGCACGGGAGGTCGCTCGCGACATTGCCAAGACCGATGCCTACAAACAATCGCGTAAGGATCGCAAGAAGGTCGAGATGCTCTTCGCTCACCTCAAGCAGATTCTGAAGCTTGATCGACTGCGACTGCGCGGGCCGAGTGGCGCTCACGATGAGTTTCTTCTGGCGGCAACCGCGCAGAACCTACGACGAATGGCGAAGTGGTTGTGCCCTATAGAACCAGAAACAGGGACCATGGCGATCTGAATCGGCGAAGAACAGCATCGCCAGCACAATATAGAGCGCCCGCAGTTACCGATCCTCTCTCCGCCCAGCGTTAGCGATGGTACCGCGCCGCTCAAACGTCGAGTTGTTCAACAGAATAGGTCGTGAACCGCCCGTCGTTTGGGTCCGCTGCTATCGTAAAATAGAGAGGTGCCCAGGTAGTTGGCGATGCCGTCATTGGCGCCTATACCCGGGTTTCACGAAGGAGACTGCTCGATGCGTATTCTCGTCGTTGGCGCGACCGGCACCATCGGCCGAGCGGTTGTTGCCGCTCTGTCTTCCGGAAATGAAATCGTAGCCGTCAGTCGCCAAAGCACCGCCATTAAGGTGGATCTTGCAGACCCGGCCAGCATCCGGGAGATGTACCGTTTGGCCGGTAAGCTCGACGCAGTCGTGGGTGCCGCCGGGCTGGCTAAATTCGCTCCGCTCACCCAGTTGAGTGATGCAGACTTTCGCTTCTGCCTCGACAACAAGCTGATGGGTCAGGTCAACTTGGTGCGGTTCGGGTTCGAGCACCTTGCAGACCGTGGCTCGTTCACAGTCACCACCGGCATCCTGGCGCGCGCTCCGACGCCGGGCAGCGCAGCCATCAGTCTCGTGAATGCAGGCATCGAGGGGTTTGTTAGGGCAGCTGCACTAGAGGCGCCGCGAGGCATCCGCGTCAACGCCGTCAGCCCGCCGTGGGTCTCGGAGACCCTGCATGCTCTCAAGATGGATCCGTCCCAAGGTCTGCCCGCTGCAGTCGTGGCGCGGTCGTACGTTCGGAGCGTGACCGGCACTGATACTGGCATGACACTGGAGCCCTCTGCCTAAGCCTGCGGCGATCGCAGGTCATTGCACATCCTGCATCTGCTTCCAAACCGCATTCGCTGCCCAGCATCAGCTAACACGCGGTAGTAACTCGAGGCCGGCTGCAGCTCAATGCGATAGTCGCTGACCGGCCAATAGCGGCCGTACCGCGAAGTGGTCAACCGCGGGTCGTTGAGCGGGCAAGAGGAGATCGTCATGCGCTGCGTGTTGATTCCGGTCGATGGTTCTGATAATTCGATGCGCGCGGTGGATGCCGCCTGCCGGCAGCTCGCCTATGGGCAGCCGGTGACGGTGCATCTGCTTAACGTTCAGCCCCCGATCAATTCGAGGATCGTCAAGAACCATCTCAGCCAGGACCTAATCGACAAGTTCTACCAGGAACTAGGCAATACGGCCTTGGAATCTGCCCGCGCCCGGCTCCACGAGGCGGACATTGCGTATACGTCGCACGTGGAAGTCGGCGATGTGGCGCAGACGATTGCCCGCTACGTGCGAGACCTGCACTGCGACCAAGTCATCATGGGCACGCGCGGCCTCGGCTCCGGCGGTGTCGGGGCCATCTCCAGCCTGCTGATGGGCTCGATCGCGACGAAGGTGCTGCACCTTGTCGATGTGCCGGTGACATTCGTGAAGTGATCTCGTTCGGCTGGCTCCGCGGGTCCTCGAGGACGGCGCTGAAACCAGCGCAGCGACAGCGCCATTCGGACCTCCTTTCTGACGCCCGCAGTTGAACACCAAGACGGTGAACGAGTGCTTTATGCAGCGCCCACCAGCGCCTGTCGGTCGATTCCGAGCGTTGGCTTTTGCGTTTTCGATTGTCCGCTCTCCGCCGGGGGCAAGGACCGCTTTGGGTCGAAAGCGCCAGTTCGATCCCGCGCCGGCAACGGCTGCTATTCCGTTTGAAGCGGTCGGATAGTCGGCGTCGGTCAACGACAACTGATGGGCCGAACTGAGAACAACTCACGACCGGCTAAGCATGGGACACAAGGTACTTAGCACAAAGGGGGTTTAAGGGTACCGCCTACGATTTCGGGCACCACCCTGGGAAGGCGCATCCAGAGTACCTTCTCCGAGGCAAGGGTACCCTTTGCTTCGAGCTCGTTAGCCCTGCTTTGTGCTAGGTACTTCGCGCTCAGATCGAGGTCCGGCATTGCCCTCCGCGTCGCACTCGGTATCGCGGCTCCCTCGCTCCCTCCGACGCCCGGCATCGACACTCACAGTTACAACTCCGCTGTTAACGTCGCACCCGTCGCTCCGTTACTGGAAGCGAGCAGTCATGGAGGGACTATGAAACTAGCGCTCGCTCTCGCAATACTTGTCACAACGCTGGGCGGCTGTGTCGTCGTGCCAGCTCGATACCCTGGACCTGGTCCTGGGTACGCCGCGCCTGCAACCGTGGTCCCCGCTCCGGTCGTAGTCGTCCGACCGTGGTGGCCGTGGTACTACCGACGCTGGTAGGGGGCATCTGGAGCTGGCGACCGCCCACGATCGCGCCTCCTGGCAATCGCGTAACGAGTCAGGCGCTGAGTCCAGACTGTCCGCAAGTGTAAGGAACCGATGGCGCTAGGCGTCTGCGCCACCGGATACAGTCTCTTTCACCCGTGCCGTGCGCGATCGATACACGTCCATCATTCGCGCGTCGGTGCCATCGCTAGTGCAGTTCAGATTCAGTGTGCATGGTGGCCGTCGTTGCCGTGCCGATCCGGGTGTCCATGGCCATAAGGCCGGCCCTGATCGACATAACGCGGGCCGTAGTAATAAACGTAGTCGACGCGCGGCGCGTAATCAACCCGCGGGCGCGGATAGTAGACCGGCGCAGGCGCGTACACAGTCGCCGGCGCTGCGTAGTACCCGGTGTCGTAATAGGGCGACGAATTCGCGGCGATGCTTGCTCCCGCAATCGCGCCGATCGCGCCGCCTACTACGGCGCCATCACGGCCATGAACGGTATGGCCGATCGCGGTGCCGATGCCCGCGCCGACGAGGGCGCCCAGTAATGCGTCATCATTGGCATACGCCTGGCTTGAAAGCGCGGTTACGCCCACGGTTGCTGCCGCGAATGCGGCGATGATCAGGGGTTGTCTCTTAAGCATGTTTACCTCCTTTAGTTCAATCCGTACTGCGGACTACGGCACCGCAGCGATTGTCATTGGGGTTCGTCGATGATGCGCTTACGGTTTGACGCACACCAATGACGCGCTTCCGCTTGCGATGCCCCTACTTCCGACTATTCACCCGCGACCGAAATGGTGATGGCGGCCCTGGAACTGGCTGTCAAAGATCTTTTGCTGTTCCGATGATAGAGTGGCATAGAACTCCTTGACCGCTTGCGCGCGAGTGATCGCCTGTTGCTGCGCGGTTTGCAGGGATGCCGCCATGCGGTCTGCACGTTCGGGTGCGGTCATGGTCGCGACAGGCGCTGCTTCGGGTCTGATCGGCGCGGTGGCCTGCAACTTGTCTGTGAATGTCTTCCACGCCGCTTCCTGCGTGGGCGACAGCTTCAGCTTGTCGTGCAGTGCTGCCTGACGCTGGGCCATGCCTTCGGCTGACTTCGCGCCATGCGAACCGAAGGTGCCCCCGTGACAACCTTCGCCGGCCGGCCTTGCACCGGGATCCGACGCGGCGAAGGCGGCGGTACCCAGCCCGAGCGATGCGACGACGATAACGATACTCTTGCGAAATGTGTTCATTGATCATTCCTTCTGGTTGGGCAAACTGTGCTTCTCGCACGGTTCCCATCGTCGTCGCCCGATGTATCCGCAACTTGTCCTAAACGGGCCAATGTGTACCGGCGTGTACCGCCTACGAACGTGTTTGTATCGATTCGTATCGACTTCGCCCGGAGATACATTGCGGTACACGTTGGTGTCCGAGCGGGGCATGGCCCTGCCATAATCAGGCCATGAATGCGCAACCGCTGATTCTGGTCGTCGATGACGATCGCGAAATTCGCACGTTGCTATCGGAATATCTTGCCGGCAACGGCTTCCGCACGGCGGAGGCGGCCGACGGCACGGCGATGTGGAAAGCTCTCGACGCGGCGCGAGTCGACCTGATTGTTCTCGACTTGATGATGCCTGGCGAAGACGGCTTGCAACTGTGCCGAACTTTGCGCACGAACTCGAACCTGCCGGTGATTATGCTGACCGCGCGCGGTCAGCCAATCGATCGTATCGTTGGCTTGGAAATGGGGGCAGACGATTATCTCGCCAAGCCGTTCGAGCCGAGAGAGCTGCTCGCGCGCATTCGCAGCGTCCTGCGACGCACCGAAGCGCTGCCACCAAACCTCGAACCCGCGGAAGCGACGCGCATGCGCTTTGCAGGATGGACGCTCGATCTCACCGCAAGGCATCTCGTCAACCCACAGGGTGTCGTCGTCGTCCTGTCAGGCGCGGAGTTTCGCTTGCTCAAGATTTTTCTCGAGCATCCCAAACGTGTCCTCAGTCGCGACCAGCTGCTCAACTTCACGCAAGGACGCGATGCCGATCCGTTCGAGCGCTCGATCGATCTCCAGGTGAGCCGCGTTCGACAGAAGCTCGATGAGGATGCCCGCGACCCGCAGCTCATCAAGACGGTGCGCAACGAAGGCTACGTGTTGAGTGCCGAGGTGAAGATCGAGACGGCGCCATGAAGGCATTTGTTATGTCTATGCATGGCCGGGTGTTTCTCGTCATCATCGGCGGTATCGTGGCATCCGCATTGCTCACCGCCGCCCTCGCCGATCGCGAGGGGCGCCGGACGTTCGCGCAGGTGCGCGCAGCGCATACGGCCGATCGCGTCGAGCAGCTAGTCAGCGCGCTCGAAGCAGTGCCGCCCGAGGTTCGTCCGACCCTGGCGGCGACAATTGGCAGGGGGATGAGCGCGCAATTCTCAGGACCCGACGCACCTCTGCAAGAGAACGATGCGGAGCTCACCAATGCGTTGGTCGATGAGCTTGGTCACGATCGCAACGTAACGGCTACGGCAGGCACGCGAGCCGACTGCGCAACACAAGCCAACAATGGCGCGTCCGCGCGTCCGGTTTTCACCTCGTGCCAGGTCATCTCATTGACGCTGCACGACGGCACGCCGTTGCGTCTGGTCTTGCGCCCACAGCCCGATTTCAGTTGGTGGCGGCCGCACTCTTCGCGCTGGCTGCTGTACGCAATCGTGTTTCCGCTTTGCCTTGGTCTGCTCGCTTACGCCGTTGCTCGCATGGCGACACGTCCGCTCGGCGGTCTCGCGCGGGCAGCTACCGCGCTTGGCGGCGACATCAATCAGCCTCCGCTGCCGGAGAGTGGCCCAACCGAGGTGCGTCATGCGGCAGCGGCCTTCAACCTGATGCAAGCGCGCATTCGCAGCTACGTCGAGGAACGAACCGAGATGCTCGCCGCGATCGCACACGATCTGCAGACGCCGCTTACCCGTTTGCGGCTGCGGCTGGAAAAAGTCGCGGACGAAAACCTGCGCGACAAGCTTGTCGCCGACCTGGGCGCGATGCAGGGCATGATTCGCGAAGGTCTAGACCTTGCGATGAGCGTCGATACCGGTGGCATGATGCAACGTGTCGACCTTGACTCGTTGCTCTCCAGCGTCTGTGCCGATGCCATCGATAGTGGCCAAGATGTCACGCTGAATGGTCAGACGCGCGCTTCGATACTTGCCATTCCGACCGCCCTGCAACGCTGCCTTGCGAACCTCATCGACAACGCCGTGAAATACGGCGGATATGCGCGCGTGACGACGGCGCGCGAAGGAAACAAGGCCGTGATTCGCGTGAGCGACGGCGGTCCCGGAATACCCGAAGCGCAAATGGAAAAGGTCTTCGACCCGTTCTATCGAATCGAAACTTCGCGGTCTCGCGAGACGGGCGGAACCGGGCTTGGGCTGACGATCGCGCGCAATATTGCGCGCAAACATGGCGGTACGCTGGTTCTGCGCAACGCGTTGGGCGGCGGTTTGGAATGCACGTTGACGCTACCACTGTACGGCTAACTCGTGATTCGGCACACAATCGGCAGGAAGCGTCCGCTTGATTGAATTGCTAAGACCGCATTGGAGCGATGAGAACGTCTCCTTAGGGTCTAAGAGCGGTCGTTGAATGGATTTGTCGGACATCCTTCATCCTCGCATCGCGTCGCTGTGGCATTCACTTACCGCTCGCCACCAAGTACCCAGTACCGAGCCCCCAGCTTCCTATTACCCGGTCCCAAGGTTAAGGTGCCCTGGACCTAGTACTCTGGGCTAGGTACTTTGAGGAGACGGCGAGCAGCCACGCGCGGGGGCGGCCTCGGCTATCGCCGCTCTCGGCCACGACCGGACGCTCGTACTTCTGCTACCCGTAACTTACGATCTTCACCATCGTTGCCGTTCTTATGCCCCCTGCTCCCCCCTTGCCCGATGCGCCGCGCACAGCCTTGTTTGCCGTGGATTAACGTTCTCGACGCTTATCGGGGCTAAATTGGTTATCAGAAAGAGGGCAGAACCGTGGATACGTTGTTCCTCGGTGCGGTATTCGTAATCGCCGTCGCATGCGGTGTCTTCATCATGGCCGTGGCGTGTATCAAGCCTGAGGGTTCCGACGCGCACGAGACGATGGACACTCACGAATCGCACCCACTCGAAGCGCCGGCGCAGTAGCGCACTTTTGGCCGTCGCGTGATTCTCCCGGCACCCGCGATGATCGGCTGCTGGATTGTCTTGGCTGCGCCTGTTGTGCGCAAACATTGACATGCGGATGTGTGGGCTCGCGGCCGGCCCGGCGAGAGGACCGCTCTGGGTCGTCTTCGGCCGAATGAGGTCGTCGGCCATCTGGCAGCGTCCGGGCCACAACCGGTCACTCCGGGGCGGCGTCTAAATCCCGAGTAGGCGTAGCATGGCTGGACTACCATCTGTCGACGAGGTGATCCAGTGATGGACCGGCGGACGTTCATTGGCGGCTTTGCAGGTGGCCTCCTTGCGTGGCCGCTCGCCGCCGCCGCACAGCAGCCCGGGAGGGTGCCAGTGGTGGGTGTGCTGATCCCCATTATTGGCCCTCGAGCGAGCACAGTTGATACCGCACGGCAAGGTTTGCAAGACCTCGGCTACGTCGATGGCAAGAACATAGCGTTCGAGAACCGATTTGCGGGTGGGAAGCCGGAGACCTTACCTGGTCTCGCCGCGGACCTCGTCCAACGAAAGGTAGACTTGCTTTTTGCGATCGGCCCGGCGGCCGTGCGGGCTTCGAAAGATGCAACCAGCACGATCCCCATCGTGGGGCTCGACCTGGAGAGTGACCCCGTTGGGGCTGGGTTCGTCCGTAGCTTCGCGCAGCCCGGTGGAAACATAACGGGGTGCTTTCTCGATCAAACCGGTCTGACCGGCAAATGGCTCGAGCTGATTGGAGAAGCGGCTCCGGACACTCGCCGCATCGCCGTGCTGAGGGATCCGTCGACTGGGCCGTGGCAACTGGCAGCGATCAAGACGGCGGCTGAGAAGCTCAGAATCGAGCTCCATGTTCTCGAGATCCAGAGCGCCGGAGAGTTGGATGATGCGCTCGAAGCCGGAGTCAAGGAGGGATCACGAGCCCTTGTCCAGTTGTCGTCGCCGCTCTTCGGCAACACCTCGTTCGCCGCACGGATTGCGGATTTGACGGCAAAGCATCGCCTACCGGCGATCTCCATGTTCAGGAGTTTCGCGGAAGCGGGTGGGCTCATGTCCTACGGGCCGAACCAGCTGGAGTATTACAAGCGCCTGCCCGTCTACATCGACAAGGTCCTCAAGGGCTCGAATCCCGCCGATCTCCCCATTGAGCAACCAAAGTTTGACTTTGTCATCAATCTCAAGACCGCGACGATGCTTGGCCTCACGATTCGACAGTCGCTCCGGGATCAGGCTAGGTTGATAGAGTGACGGGCCGTCGCGCATTGATCGCGGGTCTCGCTCTGCTCGATGCGGTCGCTGATTAACCAAATCCGTCTGCTTTAGAGAAGACCCAACGGCCGAGAAGGTCGGAAGCGGGCATCGTCGTCGCCCGCTATCGCATCGGTGCTGTCGCATTCACGTAGCTCTCGCACCAAGTACCCGGCTCCCAGTACCGAGTCCCCAGTACTTGGTGCCAAGACATCAGGTAGCCGGGTACCTCGGCGGAGTAACGGAGCGCGACTTGTACGTACATGCCGTGAATGAGGTTCGATGTACTAAGTACGAAGAGCTGCGTACGGGGTGCGTCATGTACCGCTGCAGTCTCCCTATGCCGGGGTACAACCCATGCCTGGTTGGATTCCCGAAAGCGCAGTCACTAACGGGGGTCCCGCGTGCGGAAAGCGAGAATTGAGCAACAATAGTGGCCGAGGGAACCATCTTATGAGGCTTGTTTCTTACAATTTGCATTTTGGCGGCAAGGCCGCGAACAACGCATGGCGCCGGATGGTGCTGGAATTCGCGCCTGACATCGTGTTTGCGCAGGAGTCACGTCATCCGAAGGAATCATTTTCACCGGAGGAATTTGCGCAGTTCGGGGGGTGTATTTGGTCGTGCGTACCGGAACGCAAGTGGGGAAGCGCAATCCTTTCGCGGTACCCGCTCGAGCCCGAATCGTTGGCAGGATTTGAAGGCTGGGTAGTAGGGGCAAGGATTCCGAATCTCCCGATCGGCGGCGATTCTAGGCCTGCGCTGATTTTCAGCCTCCATGTTCCGTCACCAGGACCATATGAACCTGTTGTAAATAGGATCCTTGATGAAATCGCAAGAAAGTGGGACGGGACACCCCTGATATTGGCCGGCGACTTCAACCTCACTACAGCGATGCGCCATGCGTTGGAGGCTTTGAGAAATTCCGCTGGTGAGATCGAACTTCAAAAGAGGCTGCGTAGGGAATTTGGTCTGGTAAACGCGTGGCAAATTCTGCACCCCAACAGCAATCTCACCCAGACATTGCGCTGGGCAAAGGATCCGCTAGTTCCGTATCACTGTGACGCGGTCTTCGTAAGCAGCAAGCATTTGGCTCACTTAGCAAACGCAGAAATTGCAAATTCTGGTGCATGGGCCCAGATGAGCGACCACAACCCAGTCGTTGTTACGCTTGAATGAAATGGGCGAGCCGGTTGCGGGGACCATTGGCCTTTCTTGTCTTCCCTTGGCACGAAGTTCTAAGTGCGACGGACGAAGTACTGAGAACCCATGCGTTCGGAGTTCTGAGTCCCGCGTCCAAAGAGCGGTGTGCGTCGCTATCGGACCGAAGAGCCAAGTCCTTAGTACTCAGTGCGAAGAACTCGGGCTAGGCGCGATCGATCGGGCTCACGTGGTCGCTTTCGAGCCGATAACGGAGAAGTCCGTTCGCGGTACCGAGTCGCGAGAAACAGAAAGCCCCTGCGAAGCGGGGCCAGTTGCCTGTGAATCGGACGAGCGCCGCTATTTCGCCGCGGCAGTAGAGTCCTTTACGCACTTCTTCACGAAGCTCGTCTTCGCCGCCCCTGCAAGCTTCTTGTCGGCCGCCTGTCCTTCGCAAGCCGTGGTAGCCGCCGCCGTCGAATCTTTCTCGCACTTCTTGATGAAGCTCGTCTTGGCCGCTCCTGCCAACTTCTTCTCGGTGGCCTGCGCTTCGCATGACACGTCAGCTGCGAAAGCTGTGCTTGCGAATAGGATGGCCATGGCAACGGCCGCAAGAACGTCAGTTTTCATAATTGATCCTTTCTAGTTGAGTAAACGCGTGGTAAGTCTTGGTGCTGGGTTCGGATTTCTGAGAGCTGCGGCTTGAAGCCTTCATGATACGCGCCCCCAAGCTTGGGGACTGGGGTCTTCTCCCTCGGCGAAACATGGAAGTCCACTTCCGGGCCGTACACGGTCCGTCGACCGTGGCGCCCAGATCTTAGTCCCGAGTACCGAGAGCGAAGCACCCCGTGCGTCGTACCGCGCTCGAGGAGCCCAGGCACCGCGCAACCCCTACCAACGGCGGACGCACATTCACTATGAGATGATTGATTCGTACCTATTGGGGAGAGAGCTTGAGTATCGAACCGGTATCCGTACCGGTTACACTGCGCAAGTAAGCTCGCGCAACGACGGCGGCCGGAAGACCTTGGGACGTGTCCATCTTGAGCGCCTGCAGTGTCTCGGTTACCCATGGCGGGCTGACGGCGTTGACGCGTATCTTGCGCGGCGCTTCCAGCGCAGCCGCTCTGACGAACCCCTCCAGCCCGGCGTTCACCAGACTGATCGCGGCACTGCCTGGCATCGGCGCCTGCGCAAGGATGCCCGTTGTAAGGGTGAACGACCCTCCGTCTTCCATATGCTCGAATCCGTATCGCACGATGTTGACCTGGCCCATCAGCTTATTGTCGAGGTAGAAGCGAAAGTCGGCATCGCTTAACTGATCGAGCGGCGCGAACTTTGCCTGCCCAGCAGCGCATACGACGGCATCCAGCTTCCCGAGCGAACCATACATCTGCTGGATGCTGGCCGGCTTGGCGACATCGACCTTGAGGGCCGCGCGCTGCAGGCTGGCAGATATGACTTCGTTGCCGGTAGACAAAGCGGAAACAATCGCGCGACCGATCGTCCCGGTCGCTCCGACGATGAGAATACGCATGGAAGGCCTCTTTCGGGTAACGCTGAGGGAGCCGTGACGGCGTACCGCGGTACGCGAGTGCCTATTATTCTGGGGGTCGTAACTGACCGCAAGCCCCATGTCTCTGAGAGGTGCTGACCTTTTCCACCTGCGACCAAGAGCAAACAGCCCCGCGCTTCGAACTGCGCTCGAAGAACGCAGCACTGGGTGCTCAGGGCGAGGGGCGAAGAGCTGAGTGTCCAGTACCCGGTGCCAAGGGTGAGGTTGCTTATTTCAGAAAGTAGAGTCGCTCAGTGCTAGGGGCGCGAACATCGAGTCAGGAGGCTGCGCCACGTGACGCGCGATGAGGGCCCGCGCGCAGATTGAGCGTTGCCCCAACCGTTGCCGCTGCGCTTAGTTGGGGCGATGAAAACTGGAGCGGCTAGCGCAATGACGCAGTTCGGCCATCAGTTGCCATTGGCCGACGCCAACCAGCCGACAGCTTCAGACGGAGAGCAGCCATCCGCCGTCGTCGGCCGGATTGGCGCTATCGGCCACGAGCGGCCGTAGCGCATCTGCTGCTTTGCAGCCATTGATCGGTCCTTGCGGTTATTTCGAATCTTGACGGAATGCTGATATCCCTTAGCTTGACGCGAGGCCATTCGTGGCCCATGGTTCGGTGCGCGACCGTGTCCTGGGGAGGGGGCGATGTTTGGCGAGCCGGAGTGTCTGGCTGAAACCGTCATCGGCTGGCCCGCCTTCTGTTCGCGGCCTGGGTCTCACCCTTCACTTACTGTTGCAGTCCGGATCGCCGCCCAATCGCCTGACGGCGCCTTGGGCGCTTCAGTCAGGCCTTCAGACGGTCCGTATGCAAAATGGGGAGACTGACATGAATGCAACGGGTCGGCTTGCACGGCTTGCGGCGGTTACGGCATACGTGGCGGTTGTAGCTGGGCTAGCAGCCTGCGCGACCCAGACTAAACCACTGGCGCCAGATGCAGCCGCGCAGCTACACAAGATAGCGCTTCTACATGTGCAAGAACCGCCCCAATACGGCGTGGCGAATCTTTATCTTGAAGGCGTTTTCCTGGGTGGCGTGGTGAACATTCAGCACGGTCAGGACTTCACAAAGGTGCTTCTCGATAAGGGCTTCAACCTTTCCAGCGGATTCGCTCGTTGCCTGGTGAATTCGTTGACGGCCGCCGGGTTCGACGTCGAACAGATTGAAGCTACACGAAAGCCAATACAGATGAGCGTCATCTCTCATGCGAGCACCAATGCAGATGCGATCCTCAACGTAGCCTTGGGCGCCGGGTATGTGTCGGTCCACGGTGTCGACGACTACACTCCGACGGTCGGAGTCGTGGCCGAATTATTGGAGAACAGGAGCGGTCACGAAGACAAGATCTATGTCGAGCGGTTCCGGTATGGATACACGCCGCTGACATCGGGAATCCGCATTGCAGCGCTACCGACGTACAGCTATGGCTCCTTCGACAAACTGATGCAAGCCAACGTAGAGGCCGGCCAAGGACTGCAAAAAGGAGCCGACCTAATATGCGAACGATTGGCGCAAGAAATTGCCGCTTCGAAACACTAGAACCTATCTCAAAATCATTGAATTATGAAATTGGTCACCTACAATCGATAGCATGCTGCGAATGAGCGATGACCAGTGGGAACGCATTCGGGAGCACTTTCCGGAGGAGAACATTCCGGCGGAGCGTCCGGGGCGCAAGCCGGTGCCGACGCGGCAAGTGCTCGAAGCGGTGCTGTGGATTCTGAACACCGGCGCGCAATGGCACATGCTGCCGCAGAGCTATCCCAACTACAAGACGGTGCATCGGCGGTTTCAGCAATGGTGCGAGCGCGAGATATTGCGCGCCATCCTGGTTGATTTGGCGAATGAGCTGCGTGATCGAGGCGAGATTGATGAAAGCGAGTGCTTCATCGATGCGACCTTTGCGAGTGCGAAGGGCGGTGGGGCGGAAATTGGTCCTACGCGTCGGGGCAAGGGCGTCAAGATCATGGCCATCGTCGATCGCCACGGGTTGCCACTGTCGGTGAGCACGCATGCAGCGAACCATCATGAAGTCACTTTGGTGCAATTGAGCTTCGACTTCTACATGATCGAGGCGAAGCCTGACAATCTGATCGGCGACAAGGCGTACGACAGCGATGCGCTCGATCAATCGCTTAAGCAGCAAGGCATCGAGATGATCGCGCCGCATCGCTCGAATCGAACGCTCAAGACGCAGGACGGCCGCCGCCTGCGGCGTTATGCGCGGCGCTGGCTGGTGGAACGCTATTTCGCATGGCTACAGTGGAAGCGGCGGCTGGTCGTTCGCTGGGAGTACTACGTGAGCAATTTCCTGGGTTTCGTGGAACTGGCCAGCATCACGATGCTCCTGAAGCGAATTTGAGATAGGTCCTAATGTGGGTGACGCGGGACACTGAATGCGCAAGTGTTTGGTGGAAGCTACCCCCGTTTGCAGCACTGCTCAGCGCGCTCGCTTTGGCGGCTGGCTGCGCAACAACGGGGTCGGCACCTCCTTATCTCGTGTCGCCCGATGGCATCGGCGTTACGGTCCTATCCCCGCCACCGTCCAAAGTCGCGGTTGTCGAAAGCAATTGGGTCGATGCGGAGGGCCCGGCGGTCGCGGGAATGCGCAATGCTCCTCCCCTCGGGGGCGCCCCCTATAATCCCCTTACTCCCCTTGCGCTCATCATTGCTCCGTTCGCACTGGCAGCTGACGCCGACCTGTGCTATCAGAAACTGAACGCCGCATATCCGGGTCTTCAGGAAAAAGCCCACGAGATCGTACAGCGTGAATTCTCGCCGGCGGACATGCAGGATCAGTTTGCTGCCGTGCTTCAGGAGGGCACATCGATCCCCATTGCGCGCGAAGACCTCTTCTTCGGCACAGACGAGGCAACTGGGGAGAGAGAACTTCTTGCCGCCGCGGCGCAGCATGCTCGGGCGCATCTTTTCCTAGTCGAAGTCTCGAGTGTCAGTGTTCAACCGTTTGGCAAAGGGTGCGATTCATGGAAAGTCTGGCCCAGGATGCGCATTCAGCTCTGGAGGGTCGCCGACAGAAAGCTTATTCTCTCTTTCTCCCCTGGTTATCCCTCACCATTCGTAACGGGCTCGCTTTCGGAGGTGAAGTCGGTATTCGACGAACCGGGTGCACTTCGGTCACGGCTCAAGTCGACATACGAGGAAGCAGCGAGGACGTTTTTCTATCGAGCGATGTTTCAACTTCCGCCGTGAGTGGCCGGTTGTGGATATTGAGCCCCATTTCGCGAATGCTTGCTCTTCGCAAGATCGAGCGGCAGTGACGGGTCGCTCGGAGCCGTCACGAGACCGCGACAGGTCGGCCAGGTGCGGTCCTCATTACAAGTAGTTCCATTGCACGTGCTCTTGGACGACGCTAGGTCTTAAATGGGTTCTTCCCGAAGCGATAAGCGGAACGAACTAAAATAGGCGAGTAGGTTCGTGGCGCTCCTCGCGCGGCCGTGTTTACGCGGATGCCCAGACCAGCCATGTCGTTAGGCCACTACATCGCAAGAGTCGTCGCCGCGGTGCTCATTGGAGGCGCCCTGTCCGGCTGCTTCATGAAGAATATCGCCACGCCGTATCCGGCGGATTGGCCGGCCGAGACCGTGACCGCATGGACAGCGTGTCCCAACATCGCCGGCCGGTATTTGAACGTCGGCACGCCGAGCCCCGGCCTAGGTCTCTCGATGAGCATGTTCTGCGGCCATGTCGGATACCGGCGACCGAACCCGAACTTCTGGGACTGCGACTACAGCCTCGGCGGCAACTTCGTCGATGATCCTGTCTTCCGGTCGGCTAGCGCGATCGAAATCCAGCAGCCGGCACCCGACACTCTCGTGATATTGGTGCCGGAGCAGCCATCGGTCGCACCGCGTACGTTGAGCCGAGGCGGGCTGGATTTCGGGTGCGACGCGTCGGGTCTGACGATGTCGAAGATCGGAAACGTGTACACCGGCATGAACGGATCCGCTGCGGGTGACGCACTCATGATCGGCATGCACGCCATGCTTCTAGCCGGCGGGGTCGCGGCCAGTTCCCGCAGCTTCCGCCCGCTTCCCGACAGCTCTCTGCTGCTCGACGTAAGCAACTTTTCAGCACGGGTCTACCTTTTCGGATTCGAAGCAAAGGGACAGGGATTCGTGCGGTGGATCCGCGATAAGGGCGCCGCGGCGGAGGCCGAGCCTCGGAAGGTCGAACCGTAAGCGCTTCGCGAGCCTATGGCCGCATCGGAGCGCCGAAGCAGACTAACGAGTGATCTAGTCTGGTAGCACCGGGCCTGTCCGGGAATGTCGGCTCTTGAGACCGTGGGATGACTGCAACGGGTCAACTGCAGCCTGTCGTTGATCTCGAAAAGAGACGCTCACCGTAACGTCTGCTATCGGGGAGCGCCTCCGTCTCAGTTCGGCCAGAAGCGGACATACCTTTCTGCTTTGCCGCGGATGTTCGCGCGGACGGCAGGAGTGCCTCGATGCCGAATACTGAGGGCTGTACCAGCGTCGGAGCTTATGTGCGTTACCGCACGGACGTGGGTCCTTCGTTCCATCCATGCTTTTAAGCTTCTGGCCGGTTCGTTAGCGGCGTCCAAGATTGCTTGGGAGGTTGGATGAGGACCACAGGTGTAATTGGCGCGCGGCACGTTGGCACGCCCCAGCATGCGAGCGTCTCGTACCTGCACAGCGCGGCGCCACCGGTCGCTATCCGCTCGCCATTGCAGCAGGCCCTCCGGCAGGTGGATGACCTCAAGCGAGCGTTGGCTTCGAGTCGGCAACAGTTGGTCGCTGCACAGGGGCAAGTCAAGGTACTCTCGGCAGTCAATGCGCAGCTCAAGGGTCTCGCGGTTCAACGCGAAGGCGTGCGTAACACGATTCCGTACTCTGCTCGGGAGCTGACGAACCTTTCCTTGTCCGCGGGACTCGATCCGCACGAGATGTTGCATATCGAGCGCCTCCTGAGTAAGCGAATTCGGTTGCGAAAAGGCGATGTCCTTTATCGATTCGGGGACGGGTTCGACACGCTCTACGCGATACGCGCAGGTTCGTGCAAGACCGTCTTTCTTGCGCGAGATGGGCAATACAAGGTCACCGGCTACCACATGCTTGGCGAGATCATCGGCATGGATGGCGTTGGCTCGAACTTTCATGAGTGTGAGGCGACCGCACTAGAAGACATGGAGGTTTGGCCATTGCCCTTCGCTCGGATCGAGAAGCTTGCGCAATTCTGCGACCAATTTCGGGACAACCTGCACAAGTTACTGTCGGAAGAGTACTCGCGCGTACAAGCTCTGACGGTCCTACTGGCAACAATGCGTGCCGAACAGCGGCTCGCGGTATTCCTGCTCGACTTGTCGCAGCGGTATCAAGCGCGCGGCTTCTCGTCGTGCGAATTCGTGCTGCGAATGACGCGCGAAGAGATCGGAAGCTACCTGGGGCTCAAGCTGGAAACCGTGAGTCGTCAGCTCGCCCGGTTTCAGCGTGAAGGCCTGATCCAGGTAGAAGGGCGACTGGTGAAGTTGCTCGACCTAGTCGCTCTGAGTCGGCTCGCCGATTCCTAGCTCGCTCGATGCTCATCTGCAGCCCCAGCGGGGCTGCCGCCGTCCCCGACTTGTTCAATGGATTGCAGCCGCGGAATCACGCCTTTTATCAAGGTAGGGCATGGTTCGAAGTGCGGGAGCGATTGCCCGGAGCGCGTCGTTCCCGCCTTTCATTCGGTAACCGAATGGAGGACACTATGCAATCGGCAATGGACGCACGCGCCGTCGCGCAGCAAGACGGGCCGGACTGATCGTTGGCAAGTCGCGCTGGGATGCCGGCACGGTCGGTAACCGCGGCGGTTATGTTTTGATCGAGCCGACGCGCAATCTGATTGTCGTCGGCGAGAGCTTCGAACTAGACGCCAACGACGTTATCAAACTCTGTAGCAATCTGCGTCGTTCCGGAAGGTCGCGGACCACTAGGCGTGGCCTTGGTGCACCTAGCTGCCCGCTCTACTTACTCCATCCGTGGAGGCCTCCGCCGAGCTGCGCCGCTACAAGATCATTGAATGATCGCCTAGTCGCACAGTATCGCTCGCGTGGATCGCGCTGGTGAGGTTCGTTCGTCGTCGAGATCGATTTAGATGACTGCTTTCGAGCGGCGCGTATGTCGGCTTCGGGTGTGCGCCGTGATAAGGCGGCGCTTTCCAGTGGGTGAGAATCCCACCCGGCAACCGCTCCAGCCGGAAACAACCGGAGCAGTCATGGAGGTAACAATGTGACTGAAAGCCTTCGGGTTAGCGGGTCACGATATACGGTGACAGCGTGAGTGTGCAGGCCGTAACGCGAGTGAACGCCGAGCAAGCCTCGAAAAGGACGATGCGCGGGCCGACCCGGCTACCCTACCGGGGAAGGCTGATACCACGGGACGGATGAGCGAAGCGGTACCGCCAGTGGCTGCGCCGGGGTAGTGGCGACAGCATGCACACAAGGAAAGCGCAGGCAACACGGGAAGCCCCAAGACGTGATCAGGGATGATCAACCGGACGCCCGCGAGGGACAGGCCGGGCGCCTTGGGGGTGACGGAGAGGTTCGCAGTACCGCTAAAGCCGGGTAATGCCGGTGGAGGGAAGGGACCTCAGTTCAAGACGAACGCAACAAGTAGCGAAGGACTCGGAGATTGGGCAACCTAGCAACTCCGGAAAGTGTTCAGAAGCTGCAGACGGCGTTGCACGCGAAAGCGAAGGCAGAGCCGGGCTATCGCTTCTACGCCCTATACGACAAGATCAGCCGTGGCGACATCCTGGCCCATGCTTATGTGCAGTGCCGCTCCAATAAGGGCGCGCCAGGCGTGGACGGGCAGGAGTTCGCGGACGTCGAAGCGTATGGGGTTGAGCGGTGGCTGGGTGAACTGGCGCTTGCGCTCAGAAAGGAGAGCTACCGACCGGACCCCATCAGACGCGTGTATATCCCGAAGGCCAATGGCAAGCTTCGACCGCTGGGCATCTCGACCCTGCGCGATCGGGTATGCATGAGCGCAGCACTGCTCGTGCTCGAACCGATCTTCGAAGCCGACCTTCCACCGGAGCAATACGCCTACCGTCCGGGCCGCAATGCCCAACAGGCGGTGGTCGAGGTGCAAGAGACGCTGTTCCGAGGCCATCCGGAAGTCGTTGACGCCGACCTCGCGGACTACTTCGGCAGCATTCCCCACACCGAGCTGATGCGCTCGCTCGCGCGACGAATTGTCGATCGGCGCGTGCTGCATCTAATCAAGATGTGGTTGGAGTGCCCCGTCGAAGAAACCGACGACCGAGGAAGGAGGACGCGCACGACCGAGGCCAAGGACAGCGGGCGCGGCATCCCACAGGGTTCACCCCTCTCACCGTTGTTGGCCAATCTGTATATGCGCCGCTTCGTGCTGGGATGGAAGAAGCTCGGGCTGGACAAGCGCCTTGGCAGTCGCATCGTGACCTACGCTGACGACCTCGTGATTCTCTGTCGACGCGGCAAGGCGGAAGAAGCCTTGCAGCGAATGCGCGAACTCATGAGCAAACTGAAGCTCACGGTCAATGAGGAGAAGACACGAATCTGCACGGTACCGGAAGGCGAATTCGACTTCCTGGGGTACACGTTTGGGCGGATGTACTCGGCGGGTACGGGACAGGTTTATCTGGGTTTCCGACCGTCGAAGAAGAGCATCCGGCGCATGGTCGAGAAGATCCATGCGCTGACGACAGTCTCGATGACGTGGCAAGGGACCACGGAGTTGGTGGGCAAGTTGAACCGCGCGCTGCGCGGCTGGGCGAACTACTTCCAAGTAGGCACGATCAGCAAGGCGTATCGAGCGCTCGACAGCTATACCGCTGCGCGGTTGCGCCGGTGGTTGCGCAACAAGCACAAGGTCAGGCGACGCAGGGGCGGGAGCTATCCACTCTCGCACCTTTACGGGTATTTCGGTCTCGTACGTCTGACCCGGCTTGGGCACGACGTGTCGTGGGTGACGGCGTGACGTCTTGTCCGAGAGCCGGATGCGGGAGATCTGCATGTCCGGTTCGATGAGCGGGATGTGGAAACGGAGTTAGGGTTCAGCTCTTGAGGCACCGCCAGACGAAAGGGGCGGCCAACGGCTATGCCTAACCTACTGCCACCGCGCCACATTCCGACTCTACCGGGCACGGTCCTTCACTTCGCGGCGATGAGCGGCGGCTCGATGAGCGACACCGGCCGTTCATGCCCCGAATGGCAGCTGCCCGCCATTGAGCTGCCACTCGGTCGATTTGCTTCAACGCCGGCAGTCAACCCACAGCGGCAGTTCGCCAGGGCACGTCGAATGCTTGCTTGGTGCTCCAAAGCGGCCAATCAATCGGCATGCAGCGCTGCCCAAACACGGGCGCGAGCGAGCCGAACGTCATCGCGGCGCTCCCGGCGGCGAGCGGGTTTGTGCGGAACGGCGCGCCGGCGCGCCCCATGGCCGACTGTGATTCCGGCACAATCTTCCGCTCGTCGTGCGTCGGAGCCCGCCATGCCCATTGAGTCCGCTTACAGGCCGCTCCCCGGATTGCGCCAGATCGTCGCCGATTCCGGCGGGCTCTACCTCGCTAACGCGGTCATCGCATTCATCTTCGCCGCCTCGGGGCCGGTCGCGATCATCCTCGCCGTCGGCGCGCGTGGTGGGCTGAGCGAGTCCGATCTGTCGTCGTGGATCTTCGGCTCGTTCTTCCTGAACGGGCTGATCACCCTCCTCTTTTGCACGCTGTACCGGCAGCCGCTCGTCTTCTTCTGGACGATCCCGGGGACGGTGCTGGTCGGCCCCGCGCTCGGCCACCTCAGCTGGGCCGAGGTCATCGGCGCCTTTTACGTCACCGGACTGCTCATGCTGGTGCTGGGCCTCTCGGGCTGGGTACGGCGCGCGATGCAAGCCGCGCCGATGCCGATCGTGATGGGGATGGTGGCGGGCGTGTTCCTGCGCTTCGGCCTGGGCCTGGTGTACGCGATGCGGGACGACTTCTGGATCGCCGCGCCGATGATCGTCGCCTTCCTCGCGCTTGGCGCCTCGGGCGGATGGTCGCGCCGACTGCCGCCGCTGATCGGCGCCCTATTCGCGGGCGCGGCGGCGATCGCACTCCTCGGCAAGTTCCATCCGCACGGCTGGGCGCCGCACGCGCTCGCCCATCCCAACCTGTATGTGCCCGTGTTCTCGTGGCGCGCGATGGTGGAGCTCGTCATCCCGCTCGCGATCACCGTGCTCGTGGTGCAAAACGGCCAAGGAGTCGCGGTGCTCGCCGCCGCCGAGCACGAGGCGCCGATCAACGCGATCACCGTGGCCTGCGGCGCCGGCTCGATCCTTGCCGCGCTCGTCGGCACAGTCTCGACCTGCCTCACCGGCCCCGTCAACGCGATCATCTCGGGTTCGGGCGAGCGGCACCGGCACTATACCGCGGGCCTCGCCGTGGGCGTGTTCGCGCTGGCGTTCGGGCTGTTCGCGCCCGTGTTCACCCGGCTGATGCTCGCCACTCCGCCGGCGTTCATCGGCGCGCTCGCCGGCCTCGCCATGCTGCGCGTGCTCCAGACCGCGTTCAATGTGTCTTTCCGCGAGCGCTTCACGCTCGGTGCGCTCGTCACGTTCCTGATTACGGTGGCCGACGTGCCGATCTTCAACGTCGGGGCGCCGTTCTGGGGATTGGTAATCGGCTACGCCGTGTCGCGCCTACTCGAGCGCAAGGACTTCGGCGCTGCCGGCGCCTGAGCTGAAACCCATCCGGCGCCGTGGAATGAATGCCCAGCGGCACCGGCGTACCGCGAAGAAGTTGAGCTTCGCCGCCGCGCGGGGGGGATCGCCCAGCCAGCGTCGCGGTGCGGCTTGAAGGACCGCTGTCGCATGAGCAGCCGCTCGCGGCAACGGCTGCGGGCGGCTGGTAATGGCCGGTGGCCGGCATTGGCGCGATTTGATCCAGCGGCCGCTGTACAACGCACGGCAGCCATCGAGGTGCGAGGGGCCGCTGTGGATCGTGGAACCGCCGCTCAGCACCGACGAGCGGATGAGCGCGAACGACCCTACGCAGCCCGTCGGTCTTCTCCGTAGCGGACGTTCGACGACTCAAGTTGCCAAGTCACCCATGCGGGTACCGCGCAAGCCGCGAGCAATGTACGACGACCAATCATTGAATGACCTCATCTGCGCGCAACAGCAGCGACTGAGGGATGCTCAACCCGAGCCTCTGCGCAGTTTTCAAGTTGATCGCCAGCTCGAATTTCGTAGGCTGTTGCACAGGCAGCTCCCCCGGATTGGTTCCCTTGAGAATCTTGTCGACGAAAACGGCGGCACCAGCGGACAGGTCAGGGATATTGGGACCGTACGAAAGGAGCCCGCCGGCAACGACGAAATCCCTGAACTGCCACAGGGAGGGAAGCCGGTGCACCGCGGCCAGCTTCGCGAGCTGCACTAGGTTCTGCGCGAACTCCGGTCCCGAGAGAATGATGACCGCCTCGGCGCGCTGGCGCGTCATGTCTTCGAATGCAGGTCCGTACTGCTCGAGATCTCGCGCTTCCACGACCTGGAGCCGAACGCCGTGCGGTCGTGCGGCGGCCTGCATGACCTCGACCTGCTCCGTGTGATCCGGCCGCAGGGGGCTCCTCAGTACCGCAATTCGCTCGATACCCGGCATCGCGTCTTGGAACAACTCGACCCATTTGGGCGCCAGCTCGCTGGTGAGAGACGTCATGCCGGTAATGTTGCCGCCGGGCCGGGCAAGGCTAGCAATGAAGCCGCTCTTCACCGGGTCGTCGCCGCTGAATGCCATTACGATGGGGATCGTCGCGGTCGCGTCCCGTGCGGCCCGGATCGCTGACGGCGACACCGCAACGAGGACATCGACCTTGAGCGTCACGAGTTCGGCGGCGAGGCTCGGTAGCCTTTCGAGGCTGCCACCTGCAAAGCGCGCCTCGAACTTGACGTTCCGACCCGCCAAGTACCCAAGACCGGCGAGTGCTTGCTTCAGTGCAGAAAAGGCGCCCCCCGGATCCTGCGAGGTTGCCGGATTAAGATAGCCGATCCGGTAAGTCTTTCGCGCCGGCTTGCCATTGACCACGAGCGGAAGGGCCAGAACGCAGCCCAGCAATGTGCCGATCAATGTTCGCCGGTCCATTACCGGATCCTCTCGTCGCTGAATGGAACCAGGACCATACTACGCCTCCCGGCGTGGCTTCATTCCTCGCTCAGTGACCGGTTCTGGCCGATACCGCCAGTTGAGGAGCGGCGACTGAACGGCCGGTTACGCGGAATTGCGGCCGTTGGCGGCGCGAAGCCCAACGGCTGCAACGGGTCGATGAGCGCCACTCCCTCGCGATAGCCCAACGGCTGCAGTCCGGTCAGCGACCGCCGGCGGGTCCAGCGGTCGTGACCAGCTCTGCAGGACTACACCTCGGTCTGTTCGGCGATCTCGAGCGCGTCGTCGACCTCGATTCCGAGGTACCTCACGGTACTCTCAAGTTTGCTGTGGCCGAGTAGAAGCTGGACCGCCCGGAGATTCCTCGTTCGCCGGTAGATCAGCGTCGGCTTGGTGCGCCTCATTGAATGAGTGCCTTAGGCCGCATGATCAAGCCCGATCGATCCCGCCCAAGTATGAACGATCCGCGAATACTGCCGAGTCGAAAGGTGAGGCGACGCCGACATACGGCTCGGAAAGAGAAACTGCTCCGGCTTCAGGCGGGCGGCCACGATCCAGGCGCCGACCGCGTCCCGCGTTTGTTCGGTGATCTCGAATTGCACCGGCCGTTGGGTCTTCTTCTGCATGACAATCGCGCGTGGAGCGACATGACTGCCCTGGAACACATCGCGAACCTGAAGCCTAACCAGGTCGCACCCGCGCAACTTGCTGTCGATGGCGAGATTGAACAACGCGAGTTCCCGGGCTCGATGATCCAGCTGCAGTCGAATCCGGATGGCCCAGATCTCTTTCAGCTTCAGCGGTGGCTTCTGGCCGATCAGCTTCCCTTTGTTCCACGGTACTACACGCCCGTCAGCCTTGGGGCGGTGTTGGTAGCGGCATGCATGAATGGCTCCTTTGTAGGAGGAAAGGAGCCTCATGTTGATCCTGGGTCAAGGGCGCTTGTCGACCGAGGCTGTGTGAAAACTCGTCGTAGACCAGTCCCGCGAAATATCGACCTCTCAGAACGCGCTGTATTCGATTATTTTCGTGTGGGTAGGGGTGAGAGGACCCCCGAAAACGAAATAGGCGTGTGTTTTCACACAGCCTCGACCCGTTCCGGTCGTTCGACCTTGTCGGCAGCGGACATTGCAGCTACATCCGCATCACCGCCGGGCGATGGACGCTGCCCGAGCCGCGGCCGGTGCTGCTGCTTCTGCGCCTCTGCTGGATTTGGCTTGCGCGCCGCCGCCAATTCGACGATCGCCCTTCGCCATAGGCTCTACCGCCATCGGCATTGCTTGCTCGTGTCCAGCATCCTTAACCCCCACCAATTGTTTGTCGCCGCGGGCGCGCCAACGTACGCTCGGACACCTCAAAGATGCTCCAAGCCGCGCTGCTCTGGGGCCAGGTCTTGCAGCCGCTGTAGACTAACAGTCAGTGGCCCATCGGCCGTTGTGAGCACGACCTGGCGTAGCGCCTCGTCCGGCAGCGTGAACTTGACGGCGACGACCTCAGGCTGTGGCCGAAGCCGCGCATGGGAGATGTCGAGGGTGCCGCCGGGTAGATGCACTTCGAGCTCGATCTCGATGGCGCCACCCGTCGCTTGGTGCGAATAACGGCCGGCTAGATCGTATTGCCCTTCGCCCTTGATGCCATAGATGTGTCCGTTCTTGAGCAGTATCGTGGCGCGGCCGTTAAGCGCGAGGCCGTCGAAGCGAATGCGATAGTACCCGTCCATGATACCCCCTATGTTCGCTCATCCAGATCATGTTGCCATGTAACGGACGGTACATTCTAGCTTGATATGGCCGAGCAGCAGCGCAACGGCCCGGAGGAACGGCCGCTCCCGGCGATCTCGCCCAGGTCCATTTCTGGCCGCGAGCGGCCTGAAGTCCAAACGACTTCGCGCGCTTGAGGTCCGATTCACGATGTCGCTCTCGGCCTCATCGCCGCTGCACCGGTGCGCCCGCGCGTCCCGCTGCCTGCATTTGACGCCGTCGATTACGTCTGCCAGATTACAAGCAATACCTTACCTGGAAGGGTGCGATAACCTGCGAATAGGCAGACCCGACGTGTCTTGTCCACGTGTATCAATCCACGCGCGAAAGGAGTGATGCAATGAACAGAGCGCAGAAACTTGGAATCGGGGGTGTTGTCGTCGGAGTTGTGTTGGTTGCCGGTTTACACAGCGGATTGGCCCAGCAGGCTGCGCCAACCGGCAGTCGATCTCGGTCCTCAGTTTGAAGCGATGGCCGGACGCCAACTGCGGATGCGTCTGATCACTGTGGAACCCGGGGGGTATTGGGGATTCACGACCACAAGGACCGACCTGCAACCGACTACATCGTGCAGGGAGCCATCGTCGATCATCGGGGAAGCGACGCAAAGGAATATGGTGCCGGAACTTCCCTATACGAGGACAAGAACACCGTTCACTGGGTGGAAAACAAAGGAACAACTCAAGCAATCGTAATTTCGGCGGACATCTTCAAGCCGTAATCGATTGCGCGTGAGTGCCGCCGCCCGCGCTTCCGAGACTCCTCAAGCGGTTCGACGGTGGAATGAAGTCGACAAACGCGCCAGGCGGTGCCCTCGTGCTGCGCGGCCGCGACTGCTTTCGGGGCATTGTTGTATCGCGTCGCAATGTCTGCAGATGGCCGGTCAGCGACGATCGCGCTTCCACCCTGAGCGGTCATCCAACTGCGGGAAAGCGGAAAAACAAGAGCCCCGCCGAAGCGGGGCCTGTTGCGGCTTGGGGTGAATTACTGCTTGCGCCGCCGCCGAGAGAAACCGAATCCGGCGAGACCGAGACCGAACAGCGCGAGCGTGCCGGGTTCCGGAACCGGCCGGATGTCGATTTGAGTCAGCACAAAGTCTACTGTCTGTATGTCACCTGTTTGCTTGCCCCTGAGCAAGAAACCAGACTGGTCGCCCTTCGACAGATCAATGGGCTGCGGGAATGACACGCCGTTCGTCAGATCAGGATTGGTTGTGTCCGACTTGGATATGGCCCAGTAGCCCAATAGAAATTCGCTCGCAGCGGGGTCTGAAGTTTGTCCTACATAGAAGGCAGTGTAAGAATCGTCGAAACACGATGGGCCGCAGCTTATGCCGTCTGCGACACCGGCCGTAGCGTAGTTACCGTAGGTCCCGATATCGTTTTGCCAGGTGTACCCGTCAAAGGTGGCGGTGACGCTCATCCATATGACCCACGGCAGGAGTAGAGCGTCTCCGTTCTGGTCCTGGACGACATTCAACTCCGTCCCGTCGTTAATGATTTGGAAGAATGGCGGGCCCGTTGTCGGGTCATAGGTAACGACAATGGTGATGGGATCACCCGGATTCACGCCGGCATACGTGCTGTCGACAATCGTGCCGACTTCGATGTAGCTAATTGGCGCGGCGCTGACCGTGGCGCTAAGCGCAAATAGCATCAAGAGCAGCACGGAACGAGGAATTGATCGCATGGCGGGCCCTCTTGGGGAAGATTTTGGAAGCAGCAAGACGTGCGCCACAAACCTGCAACTCATTGTTTATGTTGCGGTGCTGGAAACGCAGAGGGCCGCTTGAAATGCGAAACGTAAATAATCCCGTCAGTTCTGGGCAAGGACATCCGCATCGCGCCTTGTCGACGCCGCGACGAAGCGTGGCTTGCCGACCATGACTGACGAACGGGCCGTGGCGCGGAAGGCCGGCGCCCTGATCGCTTACGGCACAACGTGGGTGGAACAATGCCGTCGACGCGCCGAGTACATCGACCGCATCCTTCGCGGTGCAAAACCTTCCGTTCTTCCCGTACAGCAACTGGCCAAATTCGGCCTGACCATTAACCTCAAGACCGCCAGGGCGCTCGGGATCACGATTGCGCAGTCCCTGTTGCTGCGCGCAGACGAGGTGATTCAGTAGCTCGGTGAGATGTCCGCTCCTGGCCGCACTCGGCCTCATCATCGACGGTCGCAGTTCGACCCACAGGAGACGGGTCGAGTCAGCCAGGACTAGATGCGGGCGAAAACCCAAGCGTAGCGAAGCCTCCGCGAGGCGTTCGCATTATCCTGACCGTACCTGTTAGGGCTTCTTAGCCCAAGCTAGGCAGTAGCCCTGAGGCGATATTTCGGTATCACCCGGAATGATCTTGCAACCGCCCAGGTCTTTCGCCGACGCGCCGGGTACGAATTGCATGCAGTTGGCGCAACTCTTGTCGCCCTCCGGCTTGCCTTGGTACTTCAGTGAGGTGCGCAGGCTGGCGTTGGTCGCGGGATCGGCCCGGCCAGAAACAAGAATGACGGGGATCATGGCGAGGGCGGCGCTGCCAATCTTCAGAAACTTGCGGCGCGACGTTTGATTTTCCTTCATTGTACGTTCCTCCTATGGTTGATGGGAAACCTAGTCTTCGACAAATGGGTTGACCGGCGCTTAGTCTGTCTTCACGAAATCGTGCTTGCCGACACCCTGGACCAGCAGAAAGCGGCAGGGCTGCGTGCCAGGGTTCGATACGTGGTGGACCGTTGGAGGCGTTACCGTTCCAGACTGTCCGACGCCGATCTCGTGGCGCGTGGGCGGATCGCGCGTCTCGATCACGACCACACCCTCCAGTCCGTAGTAATAATCGGACACTTCGCTGTGCCGGTGCCATGGGATTGCTTCGCCCGGATCGAGCGTGTACTCGCGCACCAGAACATCGGCGCCCTTCGCAACGACATGTATGTGGCGGACTTTATAGGGCTGCGGCTTTGCTTGGCTCACTTGTCCCCCTTCGGCCTACTCGAGCTTGATGCCGGCGTCCTGCACGATTTTTCGTAAAGCCCCAGAAACTTGACTATGCGTCCCATTGCGCACTCTAACGAAAAGTAGAACCCCCAACGATTCTACCCAAAGGCACCGACCCGGGGCCCAATCACTTTTGACCGATGTGCGGCCCCTTGTTTCTCCAAAGGATGCCTGGCGACTTAGCGCTCTAACTGAAACGCGAAAGACACCGAACTCCCTGAGTGTCAACGACGGCTTTCGTCGAAATCACAACCCAGACGCCACGGACCGCTCATGGCCGAACTCGGCCTGATCGTCGAGGCTCGCAGTTCGACCCAACGCCGTCAGTCACGAGGTCGAGAAGCGGACATCCATGAGCGCCGATGCGATGGCTTCGGCTGTTTACCCGTCAGTGCGGTAGCGAAAAGGACGACGGCCGCGCGGGCCTCCACACGGTGGGTCTCACCCGTCACCGATATCTCCGACACCGGGTTGACGATGTCGAGCGGCGACGAAAGCGACGTGTCGATTACTCGTCGCCAACCGCTCGTGGCCCACTCGGGCAGCGCAGGAAGTTCGAAATCGAGGGACTGCCAGTAAGCGTTGAGGGCGAAGTGCATCAGGAGATCGCCCGACAGACTTGCCGCCGTCAGCGCCAGACTGCGGGATTCGTAGCCCAGATCGGGTTGATCCAAACGGACGCCATGGAGATGAACTTTGGCCCGGTCCATAAGCTCGGCGAGGCTGAGGTGGTGCTCGAATCGGACCGACTCGCGGATGAAGCGCACCTTGATCAACTCCCGCACGAATCGGTGGATATCGGAGTAGCGCTCCAGGCCTGTCCAGTCGAACCAGCTGATCTCGTTGTCCTGGCAGTAGGCGTTGTTATTGCCGCGCTGCGTTCGGCGCACCTCATCCCCCATGAGCAGCATCGGCGCGCCTAGGGACAGAATGTTGATCGCTAGGAGGTTCTTTATCTGCCGCGTGCGCAGCGCCTCGACGGCCGGATCGTCGGTCGGCCCCTCGGCACCGCAGTTCCAGCTCACGTTCTGGTCGGTTCCATCGCGATTCCCTTCGAGGTTGGCTTCATTGTGCTTGGTGTCGTAAGACACCAGGTCTTCGAGCGTGAACCCGTCGTGGCTGGTGATGAAGTTGATGCTTTTTTCCGGTTCGCGAGGCTCGCCGGCGTACAGGTCCGGGCTGCCGAGAAGCCGGTCGGCGAGGCGAGGGACCATTCCCGGATCGCCGCGCACGAACGCCCGGACGTCGTCCCGAAACCGTCCATTCCACTCCTTCCAACTGTCGCCGACGAAATCTCCCACTTGATATAGACCTGCGGCATCCCAAGCTTCGGCGATCAACTTGGTTCCTGCGAGGACCGGGTCGGATTCGATGTCCCACAGTACGGGCGGGTTGGCCAGAGGCCGGCCCCCCTCGTCTCGAGAAAGGATGGAGGCGAGATCGAACCGGAACCCGTCCACATGCATAGTCTCGACCCAATAGTGCAGGCTGTCGATGATGAGCCGCCGAACGATCGACTGGTTAGCGTTGAGCGTGTTTCCGGTTCCGGAGTAGTTGGCGTAGCGCCCACCGTCCTCGAGCATGTAGTAGGTCGGGTTATCAAGGCCGCGGAAGCTCATCGTGGGGCCCCGTGCGTCGCCTTCGGCCGTATGGTTGAATACGACGTCGAGAATCAGTTCGATACCGGCGCGGTGGAGGGCCTTGACCATGTCCCGGAATTCATCGAGCGTCCCGAGCGGATCGGCATGCGAGCTGTAGCGGCCGTGCGGAGCAAAGAACGAGATAGGTGTATAGCCCCAGTAGTTGGTCAGGCCGGGAGGAGCGTCCTGCCAGTCGAACTGGAAAACGGGCAGCAACTCCACCGCGGTTACACCGAGGTCGACTAAGTAAGGAATCTTCTCGATCAGCCCGGCATAGGTGCCCCGTCGCTCCGGTGCAACCCCGGAACTGGGATGACTTGTGAACCCGCCCACGTGCATCTCATAGATGATCGTCTCGGCAAAGGGCCGGCGGAGCGGAGCATCGCCTTGCCAGTCGTAAGCCGCGACGTCGGCCACCACGCTCTTGAAGGCGAAGCGATCGTTGGGCCCGAAGCGACTGGCGGCGCTTCGCTGATAGTCCGTGGGTATCGCCACCGCCCGCCCGTACGGATCGAGCAGGACTTTGTCGCCGTCGAAGCGCAGGCCATGCGGCGGGTCGAAAGGGCCATGGGCCCGATACGCGTAGATCTGCCCGGACGCGCACCCAGGCACGAACACGTGCCAGTAGTGATAGGTGCGATTCCTTCCCGGGTCGAGGGAAATGACGCGAGAGGGCGACTGGTCGTCAACGCGATCGTAGAGGAGCAACTCCAACCGGTTTGCGCTCCGTGAGAACACACTGAAGTTGACTCCGGCCGCCTCAACCCGCGCACCGAGCGGGTGGGGCAGTCCGGGGCTCGTTTGCGGCATGCTCTTAACGCGACCTTCCTCGGTCGGGATCGGGCTTGGCGTACTTCAGTTGATCACGGGTAATGATCGGTACTCGGTCAAACACGACACCGAGCGCTTCCAAGGCGCGTCGGGCCGTTTCTATTCGACCGATGGTTGCGATTGCCCACGGGATTTCGGCCTCGGCGAGAGAGGCAAGGAGCGCCTGGGCGCCTGGCAGCGGACGAACGTCGGCGACATGCCGATTGCATGGCGGCGCAGACTCTGTGTGTCGCGCCGGTCGAGTCATTCACGCTACGCCGCGAGCGGCGCAAGCGCCGACGAGACCGCCTAGGCGCCATCGTATAATCGTCGAATCTTGTCGGAGGGACAGCATGGACGGATGGCAGGTGCGTTGGTGGATCGCGGCGATGGCGATTGCCTGCGCCGCGACGGCGGAGGCGCAGCCCGCGCCTCCGTCGGCGGCACGCGGCGAATTGCTCTACAAGACACACTGCGGCGGTTGTCATACGACGGAGGTCCACTGGCGCGATCGGAAGCTCGCCGGCGACTGGAAGGGACTGCAGGCTCAGGTGCGGCGCTGGCAGCGCAATACGGGCTTGAAGTGGAGCGAGCAGGAAATCGCCGACGTGACCCGCTATCTCAACGGCGAGTTCTACCACTTTGCCCCTCCGGCAAGACAGGCGCAGGGACCGGCCTCATACCTCACAGCGAACGCGACCCACTGAAGCGATCTAGGCTGCAAAGCTTCCAGTCTTCGGGCGTGTCGGGCGCGCTAGCTTTCTGGAAGCCGATGCCGCGGACCGGTTCCGCTGTTTGCGCTAGTGCAGCAAACGATGCGAGAGGGAGACCACCAGTAACCACTGCGATGAACCTTCGCCGACCTACCATCGAATCATGTCCCCAGCGAATTGTGCGCAGGCCATATTACGCTTCTGGCACCAGCGACGAGGCGTGACCATTGGCTGACCTGTGCGGGTGAGCGACGGCTTTGCAGGACGAGGCGCTACGACCGTTGTTGGCTGGCTGCTGCCCCTTTTCGACTCGACGCCGTCGACTGGTCTTGTGAGAAGATGCTACGAACGTTTCCCAAGCGAAACCGGAGGTCAACATGATCAAAGCGTCTACTGCCCCCTATGCGGCGCTCCTCCTGCGTGTGAGTCTGGGCATCATGTTTCTGGCGCACGTCGGCCTCAAGGTGTTCGTCTTCACCATTCCCGGATTTGTCGGCTATTTCGGATCCCTCGGGTTGCCGGCGATTCTTGCTTATGCCGTCGTCGCGCTCGAATTCTTCGGTGGCCTTGCCCTCATCCTTGGCATCTACGCTCCGTTGGTCGCGTTGCCTTTAGCCTTGGAGATGCTCGGGACGATCGTGTTCGCGCATGGCGCCAACGGGTGGCTGTTCACTAACAAGGGGGGCGGCTGGGAGTTTCCGGCCTTCTGGACGGTCGGCCTGATCGCTCTGTACCTCCTTGGCGATGGCGCGATGGCGCTCAGACCTACCCAGCGCGACGCCACCTGAGCCGCTATCGGGCAGCCTAAGGGGTCGCGCCGTCGAAGGTCCGCTTACAGGCAAGCCACCTAAGGACCGCTTCTGGCCGGTGACTGCCACTGACCTGCGCCCGCCGAATGGCTGCTCCCCGTCTGAACCGGTCATCGGAGCGAAACAGGGCAACGACGGCAAGTGGGCCGAACTGGGTCTGTCGAGGCGATGACGATCTGACGATGGCTGCCAAGTCAACATCGCCGCGTAGCCACGATCATCCTTTGACGAACTTCCCGCTGCGATTGTGGATTAGCAGCCCGCGGGCGCGTGTTTACGGGGTTTGCATACGCAGGCTGGGGCGCCTACGCAAAGGTGCTGGGCGGGATGATCCGGTACGGATTCTTGGAGGCGGCATCATGAGGCAAGATTGGTATGCCACGTTGGACCCGACGTGCCCGGCTGTCGTGGTCTTCATTAGGACGTTGACGTTGTTCGATGACACGACGGCGGCGGCGGGTGCCCCGACCGACGACAGCATCGTGGCCGGCTGGAAACATGAGCACCGCAGCGTCTGTCCGCGCTGCCAGAAATTCGGCGGAGCCAACGTCGAAGTGCGATAGCCTCCCGCCGTTCGCCGTGTGAGAGGCCGCCCAGTGCGGCCCCTTTTCTTGCTTGACGTCAGCAGGGAATGGCCTCTGTCGGCGGGTCAGCGAACTCTTGGCCAAGACGCGCGAATCGACCCTGAGCGGCCGCTATTACAAAGGGTACGGCCCCTCAGGGTTCGGCGGAGTACCTGACACGGCATCGGCCGCCTGCCCCGTGTATCGCGCGGGCGCCCAACGGAGTTAAATTATCCATCGCAGACCATTCTCTGGAGGAGGACGCTATGGCACTCAAGGCGACGAAAGCGGAAGTCTGGGCGGTGAGTATCGACGACCGTGCGGGAGGCGTAGCCGACAAGCTCGAGCCGCTCGCCAAGGCAGGGGCGAACTTCGAAATGGCGTTGGCGCGGCGCACGCCGGAAAACCCAGGCAAGGGAATGCTGTTTGTGACGCCGGTAAAGGGGGCCAAAGTGACCCGCGCCGCCCGGGAAGCAGGCATGGACACCCCTCAGAGCATTTATTCCGTAAGGATCGAAGGTGCGGATCGGCCGGGCCTGGGAGCGAAGATCGCACGCGCCCTCGGCGATGCCGGGATCAGTTTTCGCGGCATCAGCGGAATCGCTATCGGCAGGAAGTTCGTGAGTTACCTCGCGTGCGACAGTGCGGAAGATCAGGCAAAGGCCATAGCGGCGTTGAAGAAACTGAAATAGCGCGCCGGTCCTGCCGGCAAGTCCATTTGCTCAACGCCCACCCGAAACGCGAGTTTTGGCGCGAGCTCGCACTGCTCGCAGAGGTGCTGCGGTCAGCATGGTGACCCGTGAAATCCGCTGATCTTGCGCGGCGCCGGTTCGTCGCTGCAGGCGGGGTGGCGGCGCTGGCCGCAGCGCTTCCTCGTTCAGCATGGGCCGCGGACGAGCCGCTCAGGACGCGACCGATCCAGCACAGCGGGGAGGAGCTGCCCGTCATCGGCATCGGCACCGCGATCATTTTTGATTTCGAGAACGATGCCGCGAAATACGCCGAACGACGCGAGGTCATTCGCACGCTGGTCGCGGGCGGCGGCAAGCTCATCGACACCGCGTATTCCTACGGCCGCGCGGAGGATCGGGTGGGCGACATCGTTGCGGACCTCGGTGTGCGTGACAAGCTCTTTCTCGCCACGAAGTTTTCGTATCGCTTCGATCGTGCCGCGGCAACGGCGTCGCTGCAGGCGTCGCTCAAGCGCCTGAAGACCGACCGCGTCGATCTCATGCAGGCGTGGAACGTCGGCGACGAGAACTACGATTTCGGGCTGCTGCGCGAGTGGCAATCGCAGAAGCTTTGCCGCTACGTCGGCATGACGACAAGCTTCTCGGGCCAGTACCGCGCGATCGCGAAGGTTCTTGCGCGCGAAAAGCCGGATTTCTTCCAGGTCAACTACTCGCTCGGCGACCGCGAGGCTGAAGCGGAGCTCTTGCCTGCCGCGCGCGACGCCGGCGCCGCGGTGCTCATCAATCTGCCATTCGGCAGGAATTCGCTCTTCCGCAAGGTGGGCAGCCGGCCGCTGCCCGATTTCGCCGCCGAGTTCGGCGCCCGGACCTGGGCGCAGTTTTTCCTGAAGTTCATCCTCTCGCACCCGGCGGTGACGGCGGTGATTCCCGGCACCGACAAGCCGGAATACATGCTCGACAACCTCGCCGCCGGGCGCGGACCGCTGCCGGATGCCGCGATGCGCGCGCGGATCATTCGTTACTGGGATACTCTGGCGTAAATTACTACGGGGATCCGCGTGACTGCGACATGGGTTCCGGGTCAATATCTGAAGTTCACCGACCATCGGCTGCGGGCGGCAGGGTCGACCGTCGGTAGAACACTCATATCTACACCTCGATTCGGGCAAACACGAATACAGGGGTCGCCGCCGGAGGAAAATCAGGTTATCACGGGTTGACGCGACCCGCCGACGGGGAGAAGGGTGGTCGGCCGTCGCCGTGGCGGCGTTTTTCCGCGTTACGCGGGCAACGCACGCGTCGGCGCGCACGCGGGTCGTGCATGACGATCGCAGTTGTTCGACAAGAACCAATCAATGGCCGCTATCGGGCGCAATGCGCTATGGCCGTAGTTGGCCGGTCGCCGGCATTGATGCGATTGGACTGAGCGGCCGCTAATTAGCGCACATCGGTCACCGATGATGCGCGAACGGCCGGGGTCGCTCGCAGTGCCGCCGTTCGAGCGGGCACTGCATTTGACCGTACCCGACCCACAGCGGCAGTTCGCCAGGGCACGTCGAATGCTTGCTTGGTGCTCCAAAGCGGCCAATCAATCGGCATGCAGCGCTGCCCAAACACGGGCGCGAGCGAGCCGAACGTCATCGCGGCGCTCCCGGCGGCGAGCGGGTTTGTGCGGAACGGCGCGCCGGCGCGCCCCATGGCCGACTGTGATTCCGGCACAATCTTCCGCTCGTCGTGCGTCGGAGCCCGCCATGCCCATTGAGTCCGCTTACAGGCCGCTCCCCGGATTGCGCCAGATCGTCGCCGATTCCGGCGGGCTCTACCTCGCTAACGCGGTCATCGCATTCATCTTCGCCGCCTCGGGGCCGGTCGCGATCATCCTCGCCGTCGGCGCGCGTGGTGGGCTGAGCGAGTCCGATCTGTCGTCGTGGATCTTCGGCTCGTTCTTCCTGAACGGGCTGATCACCCTCCTCTTTTGCACGCTGTACCGGCAGCCGCTCGTCTTCTTCTGGACGATCCCGGGGACGGTGCTGGTCGGCCCCGCGCTCGGCCACCTCAGCTGGGCCGAGGTCATCGGCGCCTTTTACGTCACCGGACTGCTCATGCTGGTGCTGGGCCTCTCGGGCTGGGTACGGCGCGCGATGCAAGCCGCGCCGATGCCGATCGTGATGGGGATGGTGGCGGGCGTGTTCCTGCGCTTCGGCCTGGGCCTGGTGTACGCGATGCGGGACGACTTCTGGATCGCCGCGCCGATGATCGTCGCCTTCCTCGCGCTTGGCGCCTCGGGCGGATGGTCGCGCCGACTGCCGCCGCTGATCGGCGCCCTATTCGCGGGCGCGGCGGCGATCGCACTCCTCGGCAAGTTCCATCCGCACGGCTGGGCGCCGCACGCGCTCGCCCATCCCAACCTGTATGTGCCCGTGTTCTCGTGGCGCGCGATGGTGGAGCTCGTCATCCCGCTCGCGATCACCGTGCTCGTGGTGCAAAACGGCCAAGGAGTCGCGGTGCTCGCCGCCGCCGAGCACGAGGCGCCGATCAACGCGATCACCGTGGCCTGCGGCGCCGGCTCGATCCTTGCCGCGCTCGTCGGCACAGTCTCGACCTGCCTCACCGGCCCCGTCAACGCGATCATCTCGGGTTCGGGCGAGCGGCACCGGCACTATACCGCGGGCCTCGCCGTGGGCGTGTTCGCGCTGGCGTTCGGGCTGTTCGCGCCCGTGTTCACCCGGCTGATGCTCGCCACTCCGCCGGCGTTCATCGGCGCGCTCGCCGGCCTCGCCATGCTGCGCGTGCTCCAGACCGCGTTCAATGTGTCTTTCCGCGAGCGCTTCACGCTCGGTGCGCTCGTCACGTTCCTGATTACGGTGGCCGACGTGCCGATCTTCAACGTCGGGGCGCCGTTCTGGGGATTGGTAATCGGCTACGCCGTGTCGCGCCTACTCGAGCGCAAGGACTTCGGCGCTGCCGGCGCCTGAGCTGAAACCCATCCGGCGCCGTGGAATGAATGCCCAGCGGCACCGGCGTACCGCGAAGAAGTTGAGCTTCGCCGCCGCGCGGGGGGGATCGCCCAGCCAGCGTCGCGGTGCGGCTTGAAGGACCGCTGTCGCATGAGCAGCCGCTCGCGGCAACGGCTGCGGGCGGCTGGTAATGGCCGGTGGCCGGCATTGGCGCGATTTGATCCAGCGGCCGCTGTACAACGCATGGCAGCCATCGAGGTGCGAAGGGCCGCTGTCGATCGTGGAACCGCCGCTCAGCACCGACGAGCGGATGAGCGCGAACGACCCAAAGGAGCGGATCGCAAATGACTGCAATATGGAAGACAACTCCAATACGTGGAAGCTTGCGAGGTCTGTCGGACTCCTGTAACGACAAGGCCAATTCTGTCCGCGGCGGCCATTCACGACAAGAGCCCACGGCGCTTGATCGAAACGACTCTTACGCTACGGCGTAGGTGGAAGTATGACTGGTAGCCACGGTGTGTTGCCACTATGCGAATACTTTGTAACAAGACCCACCGGGAACCGCGTCCGAGGAATCACATCACAAATGCCGTCGCCATCAAAGTCCTCAAACTGAAGTTCGGACACTTTCTCCGACATCGTATTTAAATAGCTCCATTGCCCCGTCAGTCCAGAGCGCACCCACCATGTCACGCCGGTCGCCATGAACTGATCTTGCACCTCGTCACCCCCAAAACTGCAATGGCCGAGGTCGGCCATGGGATCGGCACCGAAGACATTGGTGATCCCGCCTTGTATAGGATTGGTAACGCCGCTGAGGGTGTTAGGGATCCACCAAATACCGAAGAAGAATTTCGTCCAGAAGTTGCAGTCGCCGTTCTGGCCGATCGCATCCTCTGCACTCCCATCTGCAAATACGTTGTGGGCCACGACTGCCTTGTCAACTGGATTGCCCCGAATTTTGATCGCGGGAGTATTAGTACGCGTATACAGGATCGTGTTGCGTTCAATGATTATCGTCTCGCCGGCTTTGCCACAGTTAAAGCTCAGCAACCGGTCGTTGTCGTCACCGTGCATGTCAACGATGTGAGTGTGATTCGTGACGCCGTTGATGATCTGAAGGCCACCTCCCGGAAGAATCAAATTGTCTCGCGCTGTGTAGCCTGAGAAGTCACGCCCGGTATCGTCCTTGCTATCCCCAGCAATGGCGTGACGATTCTGGTTGAATACGTTCTGTTCAATCAAGGCATAGCCTCCCTTCGAAACGACCACCCCGTAGCCGATGTGGGTGTGACGGTTGTCATGAATGAAATTGTTGATGATGTGCACCGCGCCGACGTTGGTATTCCAAAGACGCCCCAGCGCGGAGTGCAATGCGTGGGTATCCTGTACCTCAATTCCAGCGGTGTCCCAGTGAAAAATCTCCATATTGGCAATCTCAACGTATCCCGCCCGACCGAGCACACAATCTATGTGGCCGCTGCTGTCCACGCCGATGTTCGTATCATCGGGATAAGGCGCGCGACCAGGCGGATCAGGCGTGCAATCAGGTGGAACGATTTGGATGCCTTTTGCTCCGCCATTCTCGTCGGTGCCAAGGCCGCTCTCCGGACCCTCTAGCCGAAAGCCAGAGATCTTGACGTCATCCCCCGCCACAACGAACAGGGGATAGGGTCCTTTGAAGCTGGTCTTGAGCAGAGGTCCTTGTCGGCGGAGACTACGTTCACATCCCAGTCGCGCCTTCAGAGTTCTATGCGACGGGATAGTAATTCTTCTTCTATAGGTAAAATCCAGAGTGAGGGTGTCGTCGCACAATTCAACCACCTGAGTCTTGTTAGGCGAGCGAGTCAGGACGCCGATCAGCACGTTCACCGGATCGACGGTGGCGGTGTCAATGAGAAAGGGGTCGCGAACGTTTGCCACTACTATCACAGAGGCGCTTAATGTCGAAGAGGAAGCGCCGCTAGTGTCGCCCACCACAATCGAGAACGTCGTTTTGCCAGCAGGCACAAAAGTCCGCTGCCCCGACGGGCCTACGGCTTGACCATTCAGGTAGGCGTCGTCGACGTCTGCATAGAGTTGCGCGTTCAGATAGGGACAATCCTCAGGATAGCTTGCCAACCAGCTCACAGTTGTTGGGGTTGGGAAATCTAGAACCAATGGCGTTGCCGAGATGGATACGCTCGATCGCTGAACGCACGTTGAGGGCTGACCGTGGCCATCGTCTCCGGAGGAACCGTCGCCAATGGGGCGCCTAAGTTCGCTTGGCGTAGTACTACATCCAACGAGTAAGACGAACAGCATAAGTGCCGGCCGCATTCAGCACCTCCACAAGATCAGTAAGTCCCTCATCCAACCGCAGGGCATTCCCTTCGAAGAAAAAAGCCAACCGCCTTCGCTCCGCCAATTGCCCGTCACCTGAATCGGATTCTAATCTGTCAAGTGACCGCTTTGTGGCGGTCAATGTAATACATCAAAGGTCCCCTTTTGGCCGGTCGCCGGCATTGATGCGATTGGACTGAGCGGCCGCTGATTAGCGCACATCGGTCACCGATGCGCGAACGGCCGGCGTCGCTCGCAGTGCCGCCGTTCGAGCGGGCACTGCGTTTGACCGTACCCGACCCGAAGCAGAAGTTCAAGACTTGCCAAGAGCCGACTTTGGAAAGCGGACGGTCGGCGTCACACCTCAGTCGACAAGACAACGCCGAGGCACGTTGGCCAATCCCAGCACGAGTCAGGCTGCGCCTGTCGTTCATCATCATCTTATATTGAACATCCCAATAATTACCTTTGCGGGCTCATTGATGCGAGCACGCCGCAGTCAGATGCGTCGCGTGATTGCGCGTTTGCTCTCCCGCGACGGCGCGTAGCAGCCAATCCCGAGAGGCCGAGACCAAGCAGTGCGAGCGTGGCGGGTTCGGGCACGACGGCCAGGAACCGAGGTTGATCCGGTAGCACGGCGAAGTCGCCCAAGTCTTGGCCTGTCGGCGAGAATTGGCGGATCGTGTCGCTTCCCTCATTGGCCACGTACAGGTTCCCAGACCGATCGAAGGCTAGGCCCGCGGGAAAGTGTAGACCGGTCGAGGCGAACATTCCGAGGTCTTGGCCTGTCGGCGAGAACTCGTGAATCGTGTTGCGGAATGGCCCGCCATTGTCAGTGTTCGAAACGAAAAGGTTGCTCGAGGCGTCGAAAGCCAAGCCGAGGGGATTGCTCAGTCCCGTCGAGGCGAAGATGCCTAGATTCTGCCCCGTCGGCGAGAAGCCGCGGATCACGTTAGAGCAGATGTCGGCCACGAGCAGGTTGCCGAACCGATCGACCGCTAAACCAGTAGGGCAACCAATACCCGACAGAGAGGCGATTACGCCAAGGTTCTGGCCCGTCGGAGAGAATTTGTGAATCGTGTTATCGAAGATGTCAGATACGTAGAGGTAGCTGGCTGCGTCGAAGGTGAGGGCGACGGGTTCATTCAATCCCGTCGAGGCGAAGATGCCGAGGTTTTGACCGGTCGGCGAGAATTCGACGATCGTGCCGCTGGCGACGTTGGCCACGTACAGGTTCCTGGAGGCGTCTAAAGCCAAGCCGAGGGGATTGCTCAGTCCCGTCGAGGCGAAGATGCCGAGATCCTGGCCTGTCAAGGAGAACTCGTGGATCGTGTTGCTGTTGGTCGAGACGAACAACGTGTCACCCAGGCCCATGCATGGGCATAGGGCAGTTACCAGGAGCAGGATGGTCACTGCATTCGCAGCGCGTTTCATCAAGTAGCGTCGCATCGCATCCCCCTACGCCTGGTTATCGTGAACTGGACTCGACCGGACAAGCAACTCTAATCAGATTTGCGCGGCAGGAAAAGCCGCGACGCTGGCGTGGGCGTGGCCTCATTTCTTGCAACCACTCCTCGCTCCCCGCCTGCGTGCCTCTGAGCTTCTCGCGCGTCTCATCCAACTCCGTCTGCGCGCCTGTTGCCCGCGCCTCGCTCGCTTCCCGCTGCGCTTTGGCGGGCTGCTTCCCATCGAAGGCCTCCGCGAACGCTGATGGAAATTCGCTGCCTCACGGCCGAAGCGCCATGGCCTATGTCAGGTCTCATCGTGCCCCATCATAACGTCCGTTCAAGACATGCTGCAGCGCAAGCGCTGGGTCGATCCGGAATGGCCGCTTACCGGCAATTCCGCGAGGACACGGAACGGCGGGGGTTGGCCGGTCACGGAAGTTCAGGCGGTGCAACCGAGTGGCCGGTGCGTAGCCCACAGCGGCCATCGAGGAGCGAGCGGCGGCTATAGGCAACAGAGCCGCCAGGGGCGTCTCGGCTCCAATGGGCGTGAACTGACCCCTTGCCGACGGTGAGCGCAACGCCGTCAACGACGGCAATGCCGCGATAGCGGTCATGCAGCCGACGCCAATCAACCGGTGCTTTCGGCCAGGAGCGGAGACTGCGCGGAGCTGACAGTTCAGTCCGAGCAGATGAAGTTCGTTGCAACGTTTGCGTCACCGCCTTTGTATTTCGCCTTCTGCGGGTAAGGGCAGAGCGGCCTGGTCCAGACGGTCTTGCCGTCGTTGTCCTGCTTGGTGGCGAGCAGGCTCGCTGGCGCTTCGCCCTTCTCCACCCAGTTTTCGAGCGCGGTGAGCGGATCGAATCCAAGCTCCGAGATACCAGGCCCCGGCTGCCACCCGCAGTGGTCGAACCCGGGAATCATGAACAGGCGCAGGAAGCCTTGCGTCGCCTCGCGTCCGCCCATCTTCTTCTCCACCGCTTCGTAGTAGTCGACCGTGAACTGCGGGGTGACGATCGGATCGGCCCAGCCGTGGTACATGAGGAGCTTGCCGCCGCGCGCCTTAAACGCGCTCAAGTCGGGGTCGGTGGCGTTGTAGATCGCCGCCATCGTCGCAAGGCGCTGCGGATCGCTGTCGAAATCGAATTTCGCGGCGCTATAGGATTCACCCGGGTCGTCGGCGAAGGCCGCGTAACGAAGGAAGTCGGCAATGTAGCGCGGCGTGAAGCGGCCGCCGCCTTTTTCGAGACCGGTCAGCCAGAGCGGCCAGAATGGCTCCGAGCCAAGCGGAACGCCGCCGGGGTAGAGTTGCCTGCCCTTGCTGTCGTGCGCGCCTGCGTACCACTTCTCCAGCACGCCGACTTCCGCCGCAGTGAGGCAGTCGGCGCCGTCGCTCGCGCGGCAACGAAGGGAGGCGGGTTTGAAATCGCAGGCATGTGGGTCGTCGATCAGCCCGTCCTTCAACCCGTCCTTGGCGTCGCACGCCTCGTAGACCTTGTCCCGGACGAGAGCGACCTTCTGCTTTTGAAGGATGTCCCTGCCATCGGGCCCGGTGTTCGCCTGTACGAGCCACGCTTGGAACGTTGCCGCTCCCGTCTGGTCGAGCGCCGGCGCGCCGCTGATGATGCCGTCAAAGTCGTTCGGGAACTTGCGCGCCTCCATGTTGGCCATGCGCCCGCCATTGGAGCAGCCGGCGAAATATGCCTTCTTCTGCTCCGCGCCGTAGTAGGTCTTGACGAGCACTTTCGCCACACGCGCCGTCTCGGTCACCGCACGCCAGCCATAATCGTTCTCCGCCACGCGATTGTTATAGGCCCAGCGTCCGTCGACCCCCGAGGCGCCCCAGTGGCCCGAATCCATCGTCGCTGCGGCGTAATTGCGCTTGAGGCCGTAGTTCATGGCGTTGGCAAAACCGTCGTCATCGCTATCGAGCGTGCCGCAGAAGCCGCCGCAGCCCGCCATGTAGAACTTGCCGTTCCACTCGCGGGTTGGCATCCTCACTTCGAAGTTGATCGCGGGACGCACGTAACCGAGCACGCGGCAATACTCCGGCAGCCCACCCCCTGCCGGCACGATTGCGGCCGAGAGAAGGTTGGTGCCTTCGATCTTCAAGTTGGCCAGCGCGCCGCAATCGCCGCCCGGTTGCGCGCTGGCCGTACCCGCGGCGGCGAAGAGAACAACCAGCATTCCAAGCGTTGCGGTGCCATTGTGCAATCTCATGACTCCCTCCCGCGATTCATGCGAACGAGTCTAATCTGATGATCGCATTGAGTCGATGGTTCGCATTCCCCTGGCGGCGGCGTACGGCTCCTTACCTTCTGAACCGGTCATCGGAGCGAAACAGGGCAACGACGGCAAGTGGCCGGTCAGAGACTTCCACCTTTCCGATACGAACGACCGTTGCACAACTCACACCGGCCATCGAGGCGTGAGCGGCCGGTGTAGATCGTAGAACCGCCGCTCATCGTTGGGAACCGGGCGGCCGTGCCCGACCCGTTCCTGTCGTCCGCGCCGGGGCACAGCGGACATTCGACGGAAACGTCCAAGAGGCTTGGGCGACGTCCTGCATAATTACAGCGCAAGAAGCGACCTCGAGCTGCTCTTGCGGCTGTTAGTGCTGCAATCGCGCCAGCATTTCCGCGCGACGTTGGAGACTTCGCTTCGGCCACACTTCACCGGGATTGTAGAACGCCGCAAAGGTCGGCGTGCCAGGCGGAACCATGACCCACGGTTGTTTCGATGCAGTGTGAACGTGGATGTCGGGTGGCAAGCGGTCAGGTGCGTCAAGCGTTCCAACATGGACGAACCGAACCGGGGATTCGGCATGTTTGCTCCAAAGCGCGATTTGGCACTTGGGGCAACGCGCCACTTGCTGGCCCTTGCCGGTCTCGGACGGCGTGTCGATGAGCTCGACTTCGCCCTCAAGCACCTGCACGCGATCGGGTTCGATCAAGGCGTTCAACGCGAACGAGGAACCGGTCTGCCTTTGGCACCACCGGCAATGGCAACAGTGAACGAAGAGCGGCGTCGTTGTCATCCGATAGCGCACGAAACCACACAGGCAACCACCATCGTAGCTAGTGGATTCGGAGTTCATGACTCGACCCTCCTGGAGGGGATGGAGTGGTGGAGGGGTTCGTCTACATCGCTGCCTCTTCCACCGCTAAAGGGAGGCATCCGAGCCTGCTTCATGGGGATTCGACGTGCACCGCCCAAACATCTTCCGCGATGCTTTGTAGCATGAGAACTACGACCGGTTGTGGCCGTGAACGGGACGGGAACTACACAACACCATTGCTCAGCAGGGTGACGCGGCGACCAACGTGGGCCGCGGATGCCGGGGTTGTCTGCTAACGTTTGAATTGAGCGGGCATGACCGGGCTTGCCGGGACATGCCCGCGCGATTAGAAGAAGGATTCGGGAAGCGAGCCGTCTACGCTAACTTCGAAAGAATCTTGTTCATTTCGTCCTTACCAAAGGCTCGCAGACTCTGCATACGGATATTTCCGGCGGCACTGATTGCCAGTGCGTAGGCAGTTCCCGACTCTTCGTTCGGTGCCTCGATGACCGAAACCAGATCATATTGCCCAAGCGTCCAATAGAGCTGCGTCATGTTGCAGCCGAACTTCTTCGCGGCCTCCTTTACCGCGTCCGCGCGTTTTGTAGTGTCTTTAACGCCACGGATTCCTTGATCCGTGAACGTGCAAAGTGCGATGTAAGTCACCATTGTTGATCTCCTCTGACATCCAAGACCCTTGATTGTGAATTGACCAGTGGCGGTCCCGAAACACTGGCCCAACGGAGAGAAAAAGGAACCCTGAACGTTCTAAGCGAGCGCAGTGGGAATTCGTCTCTTCGCGTCGGCGGTATTACGCATACCGTGCCGAGGGTGAGCGGCCGGCCCGTAGGCCCGTCCGGCAGCGACGCTGTGTGCGGAGTCGGGAGCCATGTACCGCTGACCTGGCACCTAGTAATCGTATACGCGCATTGTCTAGGCAGTGCAATGAAGAACTTCGGTCGAAGCTCGTGTGAACAATGAACTTAGCTAGTACGTCTGATGCAATCACTGCTGACTTCCGCTCGCTGCTGGTGAAATGGTTGGAGCTCGCCAACCGTTGCCCAGCGAGCGACTGCTTTGGGAGACGAGGCGCTAGGGCCGGTCATGGCCGAAAGCGCCATTTGACGGGCCTCGGCTGAATGGCCGCAACCGCGGCGAAGCGGACCGTCGGCTTCAGTTGGCCTTCGACCGAGAAGGGTCGACTCCGGCCTGTCGTGCCTAGGTGTCGGTGCCAGCTCGTCTAGACCCGTTGTCGTTTTGACGCCCATACTGTCTGGCGTCAACTACTTTTTCCGGTGACGACATTTAGAATTGCCGCCCCTTACACTGCCGCCGGTTCCGCGGCGACGCGTGATTTCGACTTCGCTCCGGCCACCTTGGCGCGGTAACTCTCAATCGCCATCAGATCAAGCACGGCACTGTGATGGACGACGCGGTCGATGGCCGCTAACGTGGTCATCGGGTCCTTGAAGATGCGGTCCCACTCCGAGAACACGAGGTTGGTCGTGATCGCGACGCTCTTTCGCTCATAGCGTTCGGCAAGCAACGTGAACAGGACCTCCATTTCGTCACGGTCGTGTTGGACATAGCCGATGTCGTCCAGGATCAGGCACTCGAACCGATCAAGCTTGGCGAGTTCCTGCGGTAGGCGCAGATCGCGCTTGGCGGCCAGCAGCCTCTGCATCAGCGCGCTGGTGGTCGCAAACAGCACTGGGTGTCCCTGCTCGATGAGCGCATGGCCGAGTGCACTGACGAGGTGGCTCTTCCCGGCGCCCGGTCGCCCGATGGCGACGATGTTGATCGCCTCGGTGAGGAAGCTGCCATCGCGCAAGCGCTCGATTTGCATCCGGGTGGCTGCGGCGAAGCGGTTGAGATCGAGCGTGCGGAAGTTCTTGCCGGGCAGCAAACCCGAATGGTGGCGCAGGCGCTCGACCCGTCGCGCCGATTTGGCCGCCCGCTCGGTGCGGGCCAGTTCGAGCAGGAACGTCTCGTGGCTGAGCCCCTCTTTGGCGGCACGCAGGGCGGTGTCCTGCACCGCGCTCGCCATCGCGCCCAAGTTGAGTCCGCGCAGCAACGCTAACAATTCCTCGCGCGGGCTAGCCATGCTGGTCCCCCGAGGCGAGCAGGGTGTCGTAGTCGCTGAGGTCGATCGCCGCCTTGGCGATCGCCGGCGCCGGGGTGGGCTTGCTGCTGCCGGCGAGTTCGCGTACTGCCTCGAAGGTCGGCATGCGCCCGGCTTCGAGCAGCAGCTTGATCGCCAACTCGACTTCGGATTCCGAGGTGCTGGCCGCCAGGTGAAGGAGCCGCAAGTACTGAGCATCGGCCCTGGTCTGTGAGTTCTCACGCAATACTGACCAGGTTTCGGGCAGTCTGATCACGTAAAACAGACCAGGCTGTCATGCTTCCGCTCTTTGGCGAGCGGAGTGACCTGGAGTGTTATGCGTGGAAACAATCGGCAAGATCCGGCGCTGGCATCGGATCGACAAACTGAGCATCAGTCAGATCGCGCGGCGGCTGGGCGCGTCGCGCAATACCGTCAAGAAGTATCTCAAGACCAACATCACCAACCCGAAGTACAAGGCGCGGCCCAAGCGATTTCCGGTCCTGGGGCCGTGGGTGGCGCGGCTGCTGGAGTTATTGAGCGAAGATGCAGGTAAACCGCTGCGCGAGCGGCGCAATGGGCAACGTCTGTACGACACGTTGGTCGAGGAAGGCTTCGCTGGCTCGTATCCGACGCTGCAGCGTGCGGTGCGGGGCTGGAAGGCTGAGCGCGAGCGCGGCGGCGGTGGCCAGGTGTTCATTCCGCTGACGTTTGCTCCGGGCGAAGCCTATCAGTTCGACTGGAGCTACGAGACGGTCGAGCTTGACGGGCAGGTGCAGACGGTCAAGGTGGCGCACTTGCGGCTCGCGCACAGCCGGGTGTTTCTCGCGGTAGCCTACCTGCGCGAAGCGCAGGAGATGGTGTTCGATGCGCACTGGCGAGCGTTCCAGCTGTGGGGTGGCGTGCCGCGGCGCGGCATCTACGATAATCTCAAGACGGCGGTCGATCTGATCTTCGTGGGCAAGGAGCGCCAGTACAACCGGCGCTTCCTGCAGATGGCGAGCCATTACCTCATCGAGCCGGTGGCCTGCACGCCGGCGGCCGGCTGGGAGAAGGGGCAGGTCGAGAACCAGGTGGGGCATGTGCGCGAGCAGGTGTTCACGCCGCGACTCAAATGTGCCGACCTGGCCGAACTCAACGCGCTGCTCGAACGCCGCTGTGTGGAGATCGCACAGCGCATCACCCACCCGGAACAGCGTGAGCGCACCCGCTGGGCGGTGTACGAGGCGGAGGAACGTCCGGCGCTGCTGCCCCTGCCGGCACCCTACGACGGCTTTGCCGAACGCGAGGTGCGGGTGAGTTCCACCGCGCTCGTGCATTACGACCGCAATCGCTACAGCGTCGACTGTAGCTTCGCGGGCAAGACCGTGTCGGTGCGCGCCTACGCCGAGCGCATCGTGATGGTCGCCGACGGGCAGATCGTCGCCGAGCACGTACGCAGCTTCGAGCGCGAGCGGACCTTCTTCGATCCCTGGCACTACGTGCCGGCGCTCGCGACCAAGCCAGGGGCGTTGCGCAATGGCGCGCCGTTCAAGGATTGGCCGCTGCCAGCGGCGATTCTCGAGTTGCGCGACCGGGTGCTCAAGAAGCTCGGTGGCGATCGCCAGTTCGTCCTGGTGCTCAACGCGATCCGCAGCGACGGCCTGGAGGCGGTGACGGTAGCCTGCGAGCTCGCGCTCGAAGCCGGCACCCCGACGGCCGACTACGTGCTCAACGCGCTCAATCGCCTCAAGCCGCAGCCCACCATCAAGCCGGTGGCCACGCCAGCGGAGCTGCGCCTGAAGGAAGAGCCACGGGCCGATGTCGGTCGCTACGACACGTTGCTCAAGAAGCTCGCGCTGGCCGCGTTGCTCACGCTGCCGGTGCTCGCCTCCACGGAGGTCCCCCATGGAGCGGCTTGAGATGATTGCCCGGCTCAAGGCACTGCGCCTGCACGGGATGGTGGCCGCCTTCGACGAAGTCATCGACGAGGGCATCAAACGCACCCGCACCCCGTTCGATGTGCTCGGACGCCTGCTGCAGGCCGAAGACGCCGAACGCCAGGCGCGCTCGGTGCGCTACCAGATGAGTGTGGCCAAATTCCCGGTCTACCGCGATCTGGACAGCTTCGAGTTCGCCGAGTCACCAGTCAACGAGCAGCAGATCCGCCAGCTCTACGGCGGCGAGTTCACCACCGAGACCCGCAACATCGTGTTGGTCGGTGGCCCGGGCACCGGCAAGACCCACCTCGCCATCGCCATCGCCGCGCACGCCGTGAAGTGCCGCAAGCGCACCCGCTTCTACAACGTCGTCGACCTCGTCAATCAACTCGAACTGGAGAAGAACGCCGGCAAGCAGGGCCGTCTCGCACATCGGCTCACGCACACCCATGTCGTGGTGCTCGATGAACTGGGCTATCTACCGTTCAGCGCCAATGGCGGCGCGTTGCTGTTCCACCTCATCAGCAAGCTCTACGAGAAGACCAGCCTGATCGTGACTACCAATCTGTCGTTCTCGGAATGGAGCGGCGTCTTCGGCGATCCGAAGATGACCACCGCGCTGCTCGACCGGCTGACCCATCGTTGCGACATCGTCGAGACCGGCAACGACAGCTACCGATTCAAGAAGCGGCGCTAAGATCGTTGCGACAACCAAGAAGGTAGTAGCGTGAACCTAAATCATTGGGTACTTGCATGACCTGGGAGCGCAGCCGAAGCGCGTGTAGGGCTTCCTAGTCGCCCCACCTTGGTGCAACCTGCTCTTTTACGCTTGGATCGCCAACACGAGACCGGACCTACTGCTCGATGCTGCACACCTCGAAGTATGACGAAAGGACAACAACCTTCCAACCAAAACTCTGAAATCGAACGTTGCCCTGGTCAGTTTTACGTGATCACACCTGGTCCAGTTCGCGTGATCATTGACACTCGGGCTTTGGCACGCCGAGAGTGCCGGTGGTCGGGTGGTCCACACTCAGCCACGCGACCGGTGCGACGGCACGATCTTGTTTCTAGGATAGGCCAGGTAGAGGGGGCGTCTTTAAGTCCACACTCTCTAGCTTCTCTACTGCCTTGAATGCCTGAATCCAGACTGCAAATGACCGTGATGGCAAGCGGAACACACCCGCGCGTCCTTTAACGGGGATGATAGATCCTCTCTTCTTGAGTGCAGCAATCGCATTTTGTACGGTGTGCTCTTTTAAACCCGACTCTCTCAAGATCTGTTGGCGCGTGACGTCAGCCGTTATGTGCTGGGCCATAACCTGTAAGACCTTCCGGTAAGCGTCCGACTTTATCTCGTCGGTGTACATATTTTCGAAATACCGCTGACCGAGCAATTCGAGTGCACCATTTGGTTTCGTCAGGCCTTCGAACACGTCATCGTGGTCAATCTTGTCGTCCGTATCCTGCTCAAACGCGCTATACGCATACTGTTGAATAAAGTATGGGTAGCCCTCCGAGATGTCCGCAATGGACTCGAGTGCGTCCTCAGTTACCGCGGTAGCGACGCCATTCTTACGGGCAGCTTCCTCTAACCCCAGACTAACGATGCGTTTGCGGTCATCCATTGCTAACGGTTCGAGTTGTATCGGCGTGAAAATGCGAACCGAGGATTCGTGACTTACTCTCATCTTATCGAGAACATTAGATATCCCAATGATTCCTAGCCCCACGTTGTTGGCGCCGCGCTTAGCTAGACGTTCCGTCAGCAACTTGGCAAATTCGCCAAGTGCCGTTTCTGCGGGTGGTTTGTCGGCTTCATCGATGAATATGAAAATACCGGAGTGTTCATCCTTAATAGCGTCCGCTATTGCGGACAGTTTCTCCGCCAACTCCTCGAGCATGAGCTGCGGCGGCGTTGAGTCACGTGAATACTTGACCCCCATGACTTCCCACTTAGCAATGAAGTCCCATAGTCCCTTAAGGAGTGTCTTGATCGCTTGGTTACGGTCGAGCGACCGCTGAAGTTCTCGGGCAACTTTGTGAACTAAGTCCTGGTATTTGTCGCTCGGTTCGAGTTCAACATTGACTGTGAGGAAATCGAACTTTGTGCCTCCTCGACCGAGGACGGCGCCGCGTGCCATGGTATCTACTAACAGGAGTAACGATGACTTTCCAATGCCGCGTTCACCATGGATAAGGAAATGCTCCGGGTTACTGTGCTTCGTTTGAAACAGGATGCGTTCAATAATGCCAATTTCTTGGGCCCGCCCCGCGAACATGCCAGGATGGACTATGGAGCCGGGCTTGAACGGGTTATACCTAAGGCGAGGTGTAGTCATTGACTCGCGGATAGTGTGGCTGTCGCAAGGCTCACTGCCGATATACCACAGAACGTCAACTTCGCGATTAAGGCAGCGGCTGCCCCAGATGTTCCTTGAGGCCTATGGGAGCAACGCACAACGCGCGGGCACGTAAGAGACCCCTTCAGCCCAGCGTAATCCCGCCGCTGGTGCGCTTCCGTACGGCGCTGATCAATCTCCTCGCGCAGCCATTCGTCCCGTTCGAACAGGCGTGAGACAGGAGTCCCCATAGGCTCTTGTCAAATCGCCTTGTCTCGAATCACTCCTAGGGCCTTTCTGAACCGGTCTGTCAACTCTTGAAATGCCGGCATGATTCGCTGGCTATATACGGTCGCGATCAATTTGCGATCCTCTTCCACATAGGACCAAAGCTGTTGTGGAGGGCAACCCTCAGCCTGCAATTCACGTATTGGCCGGAGAAACTTTGCGATGGATTCGGCGCATTCAGCTGAGAGTGACGCAACGGTGGTATATGTCTCTAGGTCGAAATAGATTGCGTTGTCCGCCAGCGCGTTGCTTAGAACCTTCCCCGCCTCATGTGCCTCTTCAGCATTCTGTTCGTAAAATCTAATGTCCGCCTCCTCTTGTTCCTCCTCTACTTGGTATGGACTCCCTACTACGATCCGAGCCGCGGGAATTACCCATGCTCGGAGGGCAGCGTACACCTCTTGAATAGCCTTAGCCCGCTGCGCGTCAACGCGTGAAAGTGCAATGTTTCGCTCGTGAGCATAGATGGCCAGTTCTGTTTTTAATACGTCGGCCTTTTGCGAGAGGCCTGCTTTGTAGCGTTCGATTTCCTTGGCGAAACGATGCTCGATCAACCTGCCACCAAGAAACCATGCTCCAGTCAGCGCGACGCCCGCGCCGCCCAAGGCTCCAATAAAAACGTTGAGTAAAGCCGATATTTCCGACACGCAGCGATCTCCCTTCTGGTGGCCGGCACTATTCCTGCTCTTGCTCTCTCGCTTCGGCGGCGACGGTATGGCCCCCAGCACGCGCCAGAACGGCCTCAGAGAGGCGCTGGCGCGTGGCACGTGCTCAGCACGTCGCCAGCGGCGCAAGCCGTCTAGCGGCCGGATTTGCGTACGATTTGCGTACGAACGCCGGCTTAACTCGTAAGCTATTGATATTGCTGGCGTCCCCAGGGGGAGTCGAACCCCCGTTTGCGCCGTGAAAGGGCGATGTCCTAGGCCTCTAGACGATGGGGACGAGGCGGAAAACTAAAAACGACGAGGGCGGATGGTGGAGCTAAGCGGGATCGAACCGCTGACCTCTTGCATGCCATGCAAGCGCTCTCCCAGCTGAGCTATAGCCCCACGGCGAGCCGAGAATTATAGGGCGCCGTGGTCGATTCTGGCAAACCGAGTCGTCGCGTCGGCCCGGGGTTCGTGCGGCTCACCCCGGGGCTACGACCGTTGATCGGCGGTCGATGAAGACGGCGCGGCTCTGGCCAGCCAGGACGCGTCTTCCACTATCATCGGCCGACTGCGAATTCTGCTGACCATGCCGCTTCCCCATCCCGACTCGCCATTCCGCGCATCGCTCGGAGGCCGGGTCGTCCTTGTCACCGGCGCGACCGGAGGACTTGGTCACGCGCTGGCGCTGGCCTGCGCGGCGAGCGGGGCTACCGTGGTGCTGCACGGGCGCATCGTGCGCAGGCTCGAGGCGCTCTACGACGAGATCGTCGAGGCGGGTCATCCCGAGCCGACCATTCTGCCGCTCGATCTTGCGACGGCGCAGGCGGAAGACTTCGCCAACGTCGCGAGCGCGCTGCAGGCCCAATTGGGACGCGTCGACGCGATCGTGCACACCGCGGTCGTGCTCGGATCGCTCGGTCCGATCGAGCATCAGGCGTTCGATCAGTGGCTGGCGACGCTGCGCGTCGATCTGCTCGCTCCGTTCGGATTGACGCGCGCGCTGACGCCCCTGCTGCGCGTCGCGCTGGATGCGAGCGTGATCTTCACGCTCGACACCCGCGGGCAGGAACCGAAGGCCTACTGGGGTGCATACGCGGTGGCGAAGGCAGGTCTGTCCGCGTTGCTCAAGATTCTGTCCGACGAGTGGGAGAACGTCGGCAACGTTCGCGTCAACGGCGTCGTGCCCGGCCCGATGCGCTCTCCGCTGCGCGCGCAGACCCACCCGGGTGACGACATCACGCGCCTGCCGCCGCCGGAAGCCTTCGTGCCGCTGTATCTGTACCTTCTCGACGGACAGCGCAAGTCGGAGAGCGGCGGCGTGATCGATGCGCAGGCGTGGCTTGCGAGCGGTCGAGCTGCTTAGTGTTACGACGGCACGTCGGTGCGAATCGCCCCGACGACGCGAATTACCACCCTCAACCTCCGCAGCTCCTCTGCGGACAGCATGTCGGGCAGGATGGCGATCGCGCGCGACCGGCGCGTGCCGTCGAGGCGGACGACGAGGGTCACCAGCGAGGTTCCGACATACGACGCCGGTCGAACGCAGCCCTGTCGGCGAGCACCGCTGCGCTCGATCAGCGCGACGCGGCCGTCGGCGGAGAGCTCGACGCCGACGATGGCGGCGCGCGCCGTGCGCAGCGCCCAGGCGCGCACGGTCCAGATGCTGTGCGCGCCGAGAGCAAGGACCGCCGATGCGCGATACGGCGCCTCGAACGGCAGGAGCGCGAGCAGTATGGCGCTCGAGCCGAAACCGATGACGACGCAAGCGGCGGCCAACCACGATCGGCGGAGCTCGATCCGCAGCGGCGCCGGTCCTCTCATGCGCGTGATTGGGCGCGCTCGAGCGGCGAAGCGTCAATCGACCGAAAGGTCTAACTGCGCGTCATCCCGGCGCAGGCCTGGATCCAATTTCAAGCAACTTGTGCCCCGGCCTCCGCCGGCGCGACGACGTGACTTGGCGCGCTCGAGCGGCGAAGCGTCAATCGACCGAAAGGTCTAACTGCGCGTCATCCCGGCGCAGGCCTGGATCCAATTTCAAGCAACTTGTGCCCCCGGCCTCCGCCGGGGCGACGACGTGACTTGGGCCCGGCCTTCGTCGGGCGACCCGCGCTACTTCGCCGTCGCGTCCGACTTCGCGCTTTACGCCGCGGCCGGCTTCGATTTCTCGCGTGCCGCCGCGTCGGCTGCCCCGGCCTTGCCTGCGCCCTTGGCGAGCGCGAGCCACGTCTCGACCACCGTGTCCGGGTTGAGCGACATGCTCTCGATCTTCTGCTCCAGCAGCCATTGCGCGAGATCGGGATAATCCGACGGGCCCTGCCCGCAGATGCCCGCGTACTTCCCTGCCCTGCGGCATGCGTCGATCGCCATCGAAAGCATCGCCTTGACGGCTTCGTCGCGCTCGTCGAACGTGGACGCGATGGCGCCGCCCGCGTCGCGATCGACGCCGAGCGTGAGCTGGGTCATGTCGTTGGAGCCGATGGAGAAGCCGTCGAAGTGCTCGAGGAAGCGATCCGCCAGCAACGCGTTCGACGGGATCTCGCACATCATGATGACCCGTAGCCCGTTGCCGCCGCGCTTCAAGCCGTTCTTCGCGAGGAGATCGATGACCTGCTTCGCCTCACCGACCGTGCGCACGAACGGAATCATCACTTCGACGTTGGTCAGCCCCATGTCGTCGCGCACGCGCTTGATCGATCGGCACTCCAGCGCGAAGCACTCGTAGAACGATTCCGCGATGTAGCGCGATGCGCCGCGGAAGCCGAGCATCGGGTTTTCCTCGTGGTCCTCGTAGCGGTCTCCGCCGAGGAGGTTCGAGTACTCGTTCGACTTGAAATCCGAGAGGCGCACGATCACTTTCTTCGGCCAGAACGCCGCGGCGATCATCGCCACGCCTTGCGCGATCTTGGAGACGTAGAACTCGACCGGGCTCGGATAGCCAGCGATCCGCTCGGCGATCTTCGCCTTGAGCTCCGGCGGCTGCGCTTCGAACTCCAGCACCGCGCGCGGATGCACGCCCACGTTCTTGGCGATGATGAACTCCAGCCTGGCGAGACCCACGCCTTCGTTCGGGAGCTGCCGGAAGCCGAAGGCGAGCTCCGGATTGCCGACGTTCATCATGATCTTGGTCGGGAGCGCCGGCATCCGGTCGGTGGTAACGTCGACGGTCTCGATCTCGAGCAGCCCTTCGTAGACGTTGCCCGTGTCGCCTTCGGCGCAGGATACCGTGACGCCCTGCCCGTCCTTGAGCGTAGTCGTCGCGTTCTCGCATCCGACGACAGCAGGGATGCCCAGCTCGCGGGCGATGATCGCCGCGTGGCAGGTGCGACCGCCGCGGTTGGTGACGATCGCCGCGGCGCGCTTCATCACCGGTTCCCAGTCGGGATCGGTCATCTCGGTGACGAGCACGTCGCCTTCCTTGACGCGATCCATCTCGGCGGCCGATTTCACCAGCCGCACGGTGCCCTGCCCGATCTTCTGCCCGATCGCGCGGCCGCTTGCGAGCACCTTCGACTGCTTGGCGAGCTTGTAGCGGCGAACGTGCTGGCCGGCCGCCTGCGACTGCACCGTTTCCGGACGCGCCTGGAGGATGTAGAGCTTGCCGTCCTCGCCGTCGCGGCCCCATTCGATGTCCATGGGTCGCTTGTAGTGCTTCTCGATCGCCAGCGCGTAGCGTCCGAGCTCCTCCGCCTCGGCATCGCTGATGGAAAATCGATACCGATCTTCGGGCTTCACGTCGACGGTGCGGACCGACTGTCCCGCTCGAACGCCGTCGCCGTAGACCATCTTGGTCGCCTTCGCTCCGAGGCTCTTGGAGATGACCGCCATCCGGCCCGCGGCGAGGTTGGGCTTGTAGAGGTAGAACTCGTCCGGATTGACCGCGCCCTGCACCACGGTCTCGCCGAGTCCGTAGGAGGCATTGATGAGCACGACCTGGTCGAACCCGGATTCGGTGTCGAGCGTGAACATCACGCCCGCGGCGCCGCTGTCGCTGCGGACCATCCGCTGGACGCCGACAGACAACGCGACATCGGCATGGGCGTACCCCTTGTGCACGCGATAGGCGATTGCGCGATCGTTGTAGAGGGAAGCAAATACCTCTTTTACAGCATGAAGAACATTCTCTAAGCCATTGATATTAAGGAATGTTTCCTGCTGACCAGCGAACGAAGCGTCCGGCATGTCCTCGGCCGTTGCGGACGAGCGCACGGCGACCGCGGCGCGCGGCGATTTCGCGGTCAGCGCCTCGTAAGCGGTGCGGATCTCGCCTTCCAGCGCGCCCGGCAGCGCGGCCGACGCGATCCAGCCGCGAATCTCCTTGCCCGTGCGCGCCAAAGCCACGACGTCGTCGACGTCGAGCTTCCCGAGCGCGTCGTCGATGCGTTGCTTGAGACCGCCCTGCGCGAGAAACTCGCGGAACGCGAAGGCGGTGGTGGCGAAGCCGCCAGGCACGCGTACGCCGCCGCCGGCGAGCTGGCTGATCATCTCGCCCAGCGAGGCGTTCTTGCCGCCGACCTTGTCGGCGTCGGTCATGCGCAGGTGATCGAAGGCGATCACCCGTTGCTGCTCGGCCATGATGTCCCCGCGTGTAATCGCGCGGCGAATTCTAGCCGTTCACGCGGCTGCTAAGTGGGAAAATCACTGATGCGAGCGCCAGGGCTCGCCGGTGCCGCTACTCGTCGTCGACCGTTTCGGCCTGGCGCTCGAGAGAGGATTCGGCGAGTGGCCCGGCTGCGCCCGTGTCCTGCTTGTGCTTGCTGCGCGCGGCGCGGCGCAGGTTACGGTACAGATCGGGATGCGATTCTTTGAGATAGTTGATGATCTCGAAGTCGACGCGCCTGACCTGCGACAGATCCACCTGCTCTACGTGCACCAGGCGCAGGAGCTCGCGCACGGGCTTCGGCATCTCCCGCCCGCTCTCATAGCGCGAACCGCCGCTCTGGGTGACTCCGATCTGCGTCCAGAACTGCTCCTGATTCAGCCCGAGCCTGCGCCGAATCTCCCGTGGGTTGAGGACGCGTTCGAAGAGTTTCACGACTTGCCGCCGATTAAGATGTCAAAAAGACAGGCCAATCCCTCAAATTGTTCCCGATAGGGCATTCTCGGATACCATTGGCATAATTGTTGACCAAAGCCGGCGAGGAAGCAAGCGCCGCCGGAACCTCGTAAACGTCCGGCCGGCGGCGCGTTGCGCGGTTGCCTCACCCGCCGTTCGGGCAGGGAAGCGCGACGGCTTTGCTAAAATGCGGTCTTTCGGCCCGGATCTCAATCCTCCGGCGCCTGGAGCCCGGCATCTCCGTGCCCCGATACGACCTCCATTCCCACTCGACCCATTCGGACGGCCTCCTGAGCCCGGCGGGGTTGGTCCGGCGCGCCCTTGCCCGGGGGGTCGACGTGCTGGCGCTGACCGATCACGACGAGCTGTCAGGCCTCGCCGAGGCGCAAGCCGAGGCCTCCCGGTCGGGGTTGCGGCTCATCCCCGGCGCCGAGCTCTCGGTGACCTGGCGCGAGGTCACGCTGCACGTCCTGGGCTTGAGCATCGACGCGGCGTGTCCGAAGCTGCGCGACGGTCTTGCGGCAATCCGCGCCGGCCGTTCCGAGCGTGCGCGACGCATCGGCGCCTCGCTCGCCGATGCCGGGATCCCCGGCGCCTATGAAGGCGCGCTCGGCTTCGTCACCAGCGAGCGGCTGATCAGCCGAACGCACTTCGCGCGCTTTCTGGTCGAGGCAGGCCATGTGCGCGAGATGAGGGACGTGTTCAAGCGTTATCTCGTTCGCGGCAAGCCGGGACATGTCCAACATGAATGGGCCGCTCTTTCCGAGGCCATCGGCTGGATTCGCGCCGCTGGCGGACGCGCCGTTCTCGCGCATCCCGGCCGCTACAAGCTCGGCGCGGAGGGCTTGCGCGAGCTGCTGGGCGAATTCCGCGACGCCGGCGGCGCCGGCGTCGAAGTCGTCTCGCCTTCGCACACCGCGGCGCAGGTGACGGAGTTCGCCGGCCACGCGCGCCGCCTGGGCCTGCTCGGCTCGTCGGGTTCCGACTACCACGGTCCCGGCGAGAGCTACGTCGACCTGGGCGACATGCCGCCGCTGCCGGCCGGCGTCAAGCCCGTGTGGCACGACTGGTGAGCGAGAGCGACGCTCCGTCTCTAGACGCGGCACGGCGCCGCACGGTCTTCTTCGTTTCCGACCGCACCGGCATCACGGCGGAGATGCTGGGCAACAGCCTGCTGTCGCAGTTCGATACCTTCGACTTCCAGCGCCGCACGATTCCGTTCGTCGATACGCCGGAGAAGATCGACGAAGTCGTGCGCAAGATCGACGCCACGGGCGCGGCAGATGGCAAGCGGCCGCTCGTGTTCAGCTCGATCGTCGACGAGGCGATGAGCGCGCAGCTCGGCCACGCAAACGCGCTCTTCCTCGATCTGTTCCAGGTATTCATTGCGCCGCTCGAGGCGGAGCTCTCGGCGAAGTCTTCCCACGCCGCCGGACGCTCGCACGGCATCGCCAACATCCACGAGTACTTCGCCCGCATCGAGGCGATCAACTTCGCGCAGGTGCACGACGACGGGCAGACGACGCGCGATCTCGGCAAGGCGCAGGTGATCCTGGTCGGCGTCTCGCGTTGCGGCAAGACGCCGACCACGCTCTATCTCGCGCTGCAGTTCGGCGTGCTGGCGGCGAACTTCCCGCTCACCCCCGACGATTTCGCCGAGCATGAGCTCCCGGCGTCGATCCGGCCGTTCAAGGACCGGCTGTTCGGGCTCACCATCGATCCGGAGCGTCTGCAGCAGATCCGGCAGGCCCGGCGCCCCGACAGCAAGTACGCGTCGCTCGACAACTGCCGCTTCGAAGTGCGCGAGGCGGAGCTGCTCATGCATCGCGAGCGCATCTCGTCCGTCGACACGACCAGCCGCTCGATCGAAGAGATCGCCACCACGATTCTCCATCGCGTCGGGTTGCAGCGGCATGTTTTCTAGCGACACCGTTGTCGCCCCGGCTCATTTTGGTAACTGAGCCGGGGCCCAAGTTTCGTTTGGAAATTGGATCCCGGCCTGCGCCAGGATGACGGCACGCGGATGCGGACTCGATCGAGATGCCGTAGCCCGGGCTGAGCCCGAAGGGCGATGCCCGGGTCAACCATTATCCAAGTCGTAGAATCGCCGCGCGTTCCCGCCGCGGATCGCATCCTGTTCCGAATTGGTAAGCGACGCGAGCAGCGCGTCGGTCGCGCTCGACCACGCCAAATAACTCGCAGCGAGCGTGACCACAGGCCAATCGCTGCCCCACATGACACGCTCGGTTCCGAAGCATTCGAGCACGTGATCGACGTACCGGCGCATGGAGTCGATGTTCCAGCCCGCGCCCGCTTCGGTAACGAGTCCGGAGAGCTTGCAGCAGCCGGCCGTCTCTCGCGCGATCGTCGCGAGATCGTCCGCCCACGGTTGCCACGCGCCGGCGGCGATGTCGGGCTTCGCGCAATGATCGACGACGACATCGAGATCGGGATGCCGCTCCAGCGCGCGCAGAAGCGGACGCAGATGCGTCGGCCTGACCAGAGCATCGAAGCGCAGGCCGAGCTCCGCCAGCGTGCCCAGGGCGGGCTGGATTTCGGAACGAGCGATCCAGTCCGGATCGGCGATGTCCTGCAGCATCGGCCGCACGCTCTTGAGAAGCGGCTCCTGCGCGAGCGCCCGGCAGGACGCACGTAACGGCGGGATGTCCGAACGGAAACTGAAGCGCCGCGGCGGTCAGCGGCGCCCCGCCCAGCGCCGGAGCATTGCGCAACCGCGCTCGCAGCGTTTTGTTCAGCGCCATGGCCGTTGCGTCGATTCCGCGAAAGGTATGCGCGATAATGTCAGGATGCGCTGTCGATGCCTAGTCCGAAGGGCGAGCAATCGGCGATCCATCGCTTGCTTGGCGCGCTCGGCGTGATCACCGACGGGAGCGTGCGAGACATCGACACGCCTGGGCGCCGGGCTTTCAATTTCTCGCCGCAGCGCTGTGGTCACCGTGCCGGTCCTGCTGCTTGCGATCGTCATCCAGAGATCGTCGCCGGGCTCATTCACGGCGGCGTGAAAGCCTAGGGGAATGACATGCTCAAAGGTATCCACCCGTTGCTGCACGCCGACTTGCTCCATGCGCTGGCCGCGATGGGCCACGGCGACGAGATCGCCGTGGTCGACGCCAATTTTCCGGTGGCGAGCATCGGCCGCCGGGTATTGCATGTCGGCGGTGCGCCGGCTGCCGAGACGCTCGATGCCATACTGACGCTGTTTCCGCTGGATACGGTCGCGACGCCGGCGGCGTTCACGATGGAAGTCGTGGGCGACGCCGATGCCATCCCGGAACCGGTGCGCGAGTTCGCGGCGGTTTTCACCAGGCACGGCCTGGCCGACGCGGAGATCGGTCATCTCGCGCGTCAGGCGTTCTACGAGCGCGCCCGTGGCGCCTTTGCCGTCGTGCGCACCGGAGAGCTGCGACCCTACGGCAACATCCTGCTGGTCAAGGGCGTCGTCAACGCCTATCCGCCGGCGCACGAGTAGCGGACGCCAGCCAAGGTCGTCGTCTTCGGCTCGATCGACGTCGATCTCGTTCACCGTGCTGCCCGTTCTCTCGCCCCGGTGACACGGTCGCCACCGGGACGCTCGCTGCACGATGCATGGCGCGCAGGCATCGTCGCCCGGAAGCGCGGCGATCGATGCACTGTTACCCCTTGTTACAGCCGCCGCGGAGTGACGCTGCTACACTTTGTGCGTCTGTTTTCGAAGGTTTGACATGCTGAAGCGCTTCTGCCTCGCTCTGGTGTTCGCCGGATTCACCCTGCCGGCGTTCGCCACCGATTACTCCGACATGTGGTATCTGCCCGCCGAAAGCGGATGGGGCGTCAATTTCACGCAGAACGCGAACGTGATCTTCATGACGTTCTTCCTCTACGGCCCCGACGGCAAGCCGACCTGGTACGTCGCCATCGCCTACCAGGACGCGGACGGCAACTTCTCCGGCAGCCTCTACTCGACTACCGGGACGTACTTCGGCGCGCCGTGGAATCCATCGAGCTTCGCGTCGACGCTCGCAGGCACGGCGTCGTTCACGCCCGTCGACGCCTCTCAGGGAACGCTGAGCTACACGCTCGTCGGCGGGCCCACCGTGAGCAAGTCCATCGTGCGCGAGACGCTGGTGACGATCGACCTCAGCGGAAACTTCACCGGCGGGCAGGCGGGAGGATATTCGGGTTGCAGCGACCCCGGCGGAAACTTCCTCTACAAGGACACATTCGATCTGCAGGTCACGCAAGGCGTAGGCACCGTGCAGCTCACCTTTGCCTACCCCAGCGCCTCCAGCGCCGCGCTGACCTGCACGCTGTCGGGTGCACTGGTGCAAAGCGGTCAGTTGTACAGCGTGCCGTCGGCAACCTATCAGTGCGACGACGGGCTCAACACCACCGCCAGCTTGTCGGAGATCAAACAGACCTCGCAAGGCATCGAAGGGAAACTCGCCGCCCCGTCGGTCGGCGGCGCATGCCGCGAAGACGCCACGTTCTCCGGGGTGAACCTGCAATAGCGAGGAGAGCTGGCATCCGCCGTCGGCTAGGTCGCGACGCGCGCGCGCTGGCGCACGCATTCGAACAGGCACACTGCCGCCGCGGCGGCTGCATTGAGCGATTCGAATCGGCCAGGCATCGGGATGCTTACCGTCAGGCCGGCGGCGCCGAGCAAGGCAGTGGAGATCCCCGTGCCTTCGTTGCCGATGGCGATCGCGATCGGGCCGGTGAGATCCACGCTGTAGAGCGATTCTCCAGCGGCGACGGCGGTCGCGACGACCTTGCCCGAGTACGCGCGAGCCCACGCCGACAGATCGACGTCCTCGTGGATCTCGATATGGAAATGCGCGCCCTGCCCCGCGCGCAGCACCTTCGGCGACCAAACGAACGCGCATCCGTACGACAGGAACACCTGCGCGACGCCCGCCGCGGCAGCGCTTCGCAGGATCGAGCCGACGTTTCCGGGATCCTGGATGTCTTCGAGGAGGAGGCAGAAATCCGCCGCGCGCTCGAAGTGCGAACGCGGGGTCGGTATGACCGCGAGCACGCCTGCAGCGGCCGGCACCGGGCCGAGGCCGCTCCAGGCCGAGCCGGCGACGATCAGCGTCCGACCTGCGGGAACGTTCGACATCAGCGCCCGCACGGCAGGGCGCTCCTGGGCCGCCTCGGCGACGATCAGGCTCTCGGGCGAACCCATGCGCCGGCAATAAGCCTCCACGAGATGCTCGCCTTCGAGCACGCACCGCCCCGCCTTGCGCCGTTCGCGCGACGACGCTATCAGTCGCGCCGCTTCGTGCAGTCGCGGGTTGTCGCGCGAAGTGATGCGCGGCATCCGCGTTCTTCATTCCCGCGTAAGCGGGAATCCAGCGTCTTTCGTCTGAACGCTACTGGGTCCCCGCTGGGGCCTGCCCCCGAGTGTTTGAATCGGGGGCGCGGACGGCGGGACAGCCGCATCTCCAGGGAGCTGGAAGAAGACTTCGTCGTGCCTGATCATGCCCAGCTCCGAGCGGGCGCGCTCCTCGATGGCTTCGACGCCCTGCTTCAGGTCGTGCACTTCGGCATCGAGCGCCTCGTTACGAGCCTTGAGCTCCGCATTGGCCCGATGCTGCGCGGCGACCTGGGCATTGAAATCGCGCACCTTGAGCCAGCCTCCCTTGCCGAGCCACATCGGATACTGCAAGGCGACGATCAGCAGCAGGAAGACGAGAGCCAGCCAGCGCATGTCTATTTCAGCTGGTGAAAGGCGCTGCGCCCGCTGAACTGTGCCACGTCGCCCAGATCCTCTTCGATGCGCAGGAGCTGATTGTATTTGGCGATCCGGTCGGAACGGGAGAGCGATCCGGTCTTGATCTGGCCGGCATTGGTGCCCACCGCGATGTCGGCGATCAGGCTGTCCTCGGTCTCGCCCGAGCGGTGCGAGATCACGGTCGTGTAGCCCGCGCGGATCGCCATGCCGATCGCGGCCAGCGTCTCCGTGAGCGTGCCGATCTGGTTGACCTTGACCAGGATCGAGTTGGCGACGCCCCTCGAGATCCCCTGCTGGAGGATTTTGGTGTTGGTCACGAAGATATCGTCGCCGACGAGCTGCACCTTCTTGCCCAGCCTCTCGGTCAGGAGTTTCCAGCCGTCCCAGTCGTCCTCGGCCATGCCGTCCTCGATCGAGATGATCGGATACTTGTCGACCCAGGCCGCGAAGTAGTCGACCATCTGCGAGCGCGTGAGCTTGGCGCCCTCGCCCTCCAGCTCGTACATGCCGTCCTTGTAGTACTCCGACGCCGCAGGATCCAGCGCCAAGGCGATGTCGGTGCCGGCGGTGTAGCCCGCCTTGTCGATCGCTTCCAGCAGCAATTTCAACGCCGCTTCGTTCGACTCCAGATTGGGCGCGAAGCCTCCTTCGTCGCCGACCGTGGTGGCCATGCCCTTGCCGTCGATCAGCTTCTTCAGCGTCTGGAAGACCTCCGCCCCGTAACGCAGCGCCTCGCGGAATGTCGGCGCGCCGATCGGCACCAGCATGAACTCCTGCATGTCGATCGAGTTGTTGGCGTGCGCGCCGCCGTTGATCACGTTCATCTGCGGAACGGGCAGCGCCATCTCGCCGGCCCCGCCGAGATAGCGGTACAACGGCAGCGTGGATTCCTCCGCCGCCGCTTTCGCTACGGCGCACGATACCGCGAGGATGGCGTTGGCGCCGAGCCTGCCCTTGTTATCCGTTCCGTCGAGCTCGATCAGCGTGCGATCGATGAACGCCTGCTCGGAGGCGTCCAGGCCGATGATCGCCTCGCAGATCTCGGTGTTGACGTGCTCGACCGCCTTCTGCACGCCCTTGCCGCCGTAGCGCGCCGGATCGCCGTCGCGCAGCTCGATCGCTTCCTTCGAACCGGTGGACGCGCCCGAGGGCACGGCCGCGCGCCCGCTCGTGCCCGATTCGAGCACCACGTCGGCTTCGATCGTGGGATTGCCACGCGAGTCGAGAATCTCGCGGGCGATGACATCGACGATGGCGCTCATGCCTTTCCTTCTCTTCGGGATTGGACGGCGGATGCCGCCATGAGCTGGCTTTCAGGGAATCCGGCGCGCTTGACCGTCGCGTCGATCGCGACCAGAGTCTCCAGCAGCTCCCGCATGCGGGCGAGCGGCCAGGCGTTCGGTCCGTCGGAGAGCGCCTTCTCCGGATCGGGGTGCGTTTCCATGAAAATGCCCGCCACGCCTGCGGCCACCGCGGCGCGGGCCAGGACTGGAACGAACTCGCGCTGGCCGCCGCTCGACGTTCCCTGCCCGCCCGGAAGCTGAACCGAGTGCGTCGCGTCGAACACGACCGGGCAGCCGGTTGCGCGCATGATGGCGAGCGAGCGCATGTCGGAGACGAGGTTATGGTAGCCGAAGGATGCGCCGCGCTCGCAGACGAGGATGTTGTCCTTGCCGCTCGCCTCGCGTGCCTTGGCCACGACGTTGATCATCTCCTCCGGCGCAAGGAACTGACCCTTCTTGATATTGACCGGCCGACCCGCTGAGGCGACCGCGCGGATGAAATCGGTCTGGCGGCAGAGGAAGGCAGGGGTCTGCAGCACGTCGACGATGGCGGCGACTTCCGGCACTTCCTCCTCGGTGTGGACGTCGGTCAGCACCGGCACGCCGACCTGCCGCTTCACTTCGGACAGGATGCGCAGGCCCTCCTTCATCCCGAGCCCGCGAAACGACTGCGACGAGCTGCGGTTGGCCTTGTCGTACGACGACTTGAAGACGAACGGTACGGACAGCGCGGCGCAGGTTTCCTTGAGTCGGCCCGCGACGTCGATCTGGAGCTGCTCGGATTCCACGACGCACGGTCCCGCAATAAGGAACAGAGGCCGGTCCAGCCCGGCCTCGAACCCGCAAAGATTCATAGGCTAGCTACGCGACGAGCTGCGGGCGGGCGCGCGCCGGTTCGTCCCGCGCTTCACGCGCTCGCGCAAGCGCCGCGTCGATGTAGGCGATGAACAGCGGATGACCGCGCCGCGGATTGGACGTGAACTCGGGGTGGTATTGGCACCCGAAGAACCACGGGTGGTCGGCGAGCTCGATCATCTCGCACAAGTCGCCTGCCAGCGCGCTCTTGGCCCACGCGCCGACGATGAGCCCGGCGGCCTCGAGCCGCGGCAGGTAATGATTGTTGACTTCGTAGCGGTGGCGGTGCCGTTCCGCGACGGTGGTCGTTCCATAGATGCGATGTGCGAGCGACCCGGGAACGACGTCGCAGGGCTGCGCGCCGAGACGCATCGTGCCGCCGAGGTCGGACTGCGCCGTGCGCTTTTCGACGGTGCCGTCGCGGTTCTGCCACTCGGTCACCAGCGCGACCACCGGATGCGGAGTCTCCGGATCGAACTCCGTGCTGTTGGCATTGGCCAGTCCCGCCATGTGCCGCGCGTACTCGATCACGGCAAGCTGCATGCCGAGGCAGATACCAAGATAGGGAATCCCGTTCTCGCGCGCGTAACGGATCGCCGCGATCTTGCCCTCGACGCCGCGCTTGCCGAAGCCTCCGGGAACGAGGATCGCATCCATGTCCTCGAGTGCACCGACGCCGTCGTGCTCGACCGCCTCCGAGTCGACGTAATGGATTCGCACGCGGCTTCGCGTATGGATGCCGGCGTGCACCAGCGCCTCCGACAGCGATTTGTACGACTCCGTCAGATCGACGTACTTGCCGACCATCGCGATGCGCACTTCCTGCTCGGGATGCACCAGCGCGTCGACGAGTTTGTTCCACACAGTGAGATCCGCCGGCTTCGGGCTCAACGAGAGCTTGCGGCACACGATCTCGTCCAGCCCTTCGGCGTGCAGCGCCGCGGGAATCTTGTAGATCGAGTCGGTGTCGAGCGCCGGGATGACCGCCTCGGGCGTCACATTGGTGAAGAGCGCGATCTTGCGCCGGTCGCCGTCCGGCAGCGGCCGGTCGGCCCGGCACATGACGATATCGGGCTGAATCCCGATTTCGCGCAGTTCCTTCACCGAGTGTTGCGTCGGCTTGGTCTTCATCTCGCCGGCGGTAGCGATGAACGGCACGAGCGTCAGATGGATGTAGCAGACATTGTCGCGGCCCATCGTGATGCCCATCTGGCGGATCGCTTCCAGAAACGGCAGCGACTCGATGTCCCCGACCGTGCCGCCGACCTCGACCACGCAGACCTCGGCGTCGCCGGCGCCGGACACGATCCAGCTCTTGATCTCGTCGGTGATGTGGGGGATCACCTGCACCGTGCCGCCGAGATAGTCGCCTCGCCGCTCCTTGCGGATCACGCTCTCGTAGATCTGGCCGGTCGTGAAGTTGTTGCGCTTGCTCATCTTCACGTCGACGAAGCGCTCGTAGTGGCCGAGGTCGAGATCGGTCTCGGCGCCGTCCTCGGTGACGAACACCTCGCCGTGCTGGAACGGGCTCATCGTTCCAGGATCGACGTTGATGTACGGGTCGAGCTTGAGATTGGTGACGCGGATGCCGCGCGAGGCGAGGATTGCGGCGAGCGACGCGGCGGCGATGCCCTTCCCCAGCGAGGAAACGACGCCACCCGTTACAAACACGAACTTGGTCATGGGCGACAAGTTCTGGAAATTTGCAGTCTACACGAAGCTCTCACGCGTTACAAACAAACAAATGTTCCACGCCGTGAAACAACATCATATCCTCACATAAGGCACGACGCAGCAACCCGGCCGCGTTCGCCCCGGCGCTAAACGCCGATCAATGCGGCGGGACATCACCTACGATGCAGGTCGAATCGCCGAACAAAGTTCGACCCTACGCCAATCCCCGGTCGAGGCGTTCGATCGTACGTTCGCGTCCTACGAGCGCGAGCACGGCGTCGATCGCCGGCGTGTTCGTTCTTCCCGCCACAAGCACTCGCAGCGGCATCATCACCTGCGGCGCCTTGAGCTTGTGTCTGGCGATGGCATCCTTGATAACCACGGCGATGCGTTCCCGCTCCCACGGCAACGTCGCGAATGCCGTCGCCAGCTCGCGCAGAATGCCGCGGTTCTGATCGTTGAGATGCTGCGCCTTCAGCGATTCGGAGGGCACCTCGTCACGATAGAAGTAGCGCCCCGCTTCCGCCATCTCCTTGAGCGTCTGCGTCCGCTCGCGCAGCACTTCGGCCACCGCCGCGGGCGACGGGCCATGCACCACATCGTCGCCGTCTCGCACGAGAAAGCGCGCCAGCTCCGCACCGAGGACATCGAGCGGCATGCGCTTGATGTGTTCGTGATTCACCCACTTGAGCTTCTCGACGTCGAAGCGCGCCGGTGCGGGATGGACGTGCGCGACGTCGAACCACTCGACGAACTGCTCGCGGGTGAAGATCTCGTCGTCGCCGTGCGCCCAGCCGACGCGCGCGAGCGCGTTGACCATGCCTTCGGGCAGGAAGCCTTCATTCTCGTACTCGATGACGCTGACCGCTCCGTGGCGCTTCGAGAGCTTCGCTCCGTCCGCTCCGAGCACCGTCGGGAGGTGCCCGAACGCGGGAGGCTCGCCGCCGAGTGCGCGAAAGATGTTGATCTGCCGCGGCGTGTTGTTGACGTGATCGTCGCCGCGAATGACGTGAGTGATGCTCATGTCCAGATCGTCGACCACTACGCCGAAATTGTAGGTCGGCACGCCGTCCCGTCGCATGATGACCAGATCGTCGAGCTCGGCATTGGCGATTTCGATCCGACCTTTCACCTGGTCGTCCCAGGCGACGCCGCCGTCCGCGGGATTCTTGAATCGAAATACGGGCTCTACGCCCTGCGGCGGCTTCTGCCCCGGTCGCAGGTTTTCCGGCCGCCAGCGTCCGTCGTAGCGCGGCTTTTCGCCGCGCGCCATCTGTTCCGCGCGCAGCGCTTCCAGCTCAGCAGGCGTGGTGTAGCACGGATACGCCAGGCCGCGCCCGAGCAGGTCGTCGAGCGCCGCCCTGTAGCGATCCAGCCGCTGCATCTGATAGTACGGACCTTCGTCGTACTCGAGGCCCAGCCACGCCATGCCGTCGAGGATCGCCTGGATCGCCTGCGCGGTGGAGCGCTCGCGATCAGTGTCCTCGATGCGCAGGATGAATGTGCCCCCGTGATGCCGCGCGAATGCCCAGGCGAAGAGCGCGGTGCGCGCGCCACCAAGGTGGAGGTAGCCGGTCGGGCTCGGCGCGAAGCGGGTGCGGATCGGGGCAGGCACAGCGATCACCGCAGAGAAATTATCGATTGTACCGGATGCGATACTCGTGCCAAGTGAGACCGATCACCACGGCATCCACAGCGGTTATGAGAACCAGCAACGCCGAGTGCGTGAGGCTGAACCGGTAAAGCTGGTAGACGACGAACAGACCGAAGACCGCGATCGCGACCGGATAGTACCGGCGCTTGTTTCGCAGGAGACCAACGATCAGCCAGAGCTTGATCACTCCGTGGCTTACGAGATAGAAGGCGGTGAAGTTGCGCGTGCTCACCGAAAAGTGTTGTGCCGAGTGGAGCAGGTAGTTGGCGATCACGTCCCGCGGATCTTCAAGCAGCTCCTCCCGCGTCATCCGTTCGACGACCTTGAACAGGAACTGCCGGGTCACGAAGTACGCACCGACACCCGCCGTCATCTCGGCGAGCGCGAACGCAGCTTTCAGAAACAGCGAGACCCGGAACGCGAGGTGTATGCGCTTCTCGTCGAGCAGCCAGCGCTTCGGCTTGGGCATGGCTCTAGGGTCGGCCGGGTCGTTCTTGCGAACGCCCGCGGCGGTCGGCCTGGCGTTCGCTTTCGGGGCGCTCAAGCACCGCGCGAGCTTGTCGGCTCCCAGCGCAGATCGAGCGTCGTCGGCGTCGCCGGATTCGGCGGCTCCGCGGCGAGATGCATCGGCCCCGGCGTGTGACCGTGCGTCCAGAAGCGCGCGATGCGACGCGCTTCGGCTTCGTTGGCGTTGACCGGAAACGTATCGTAATTCCGCCCTCCCGGATGCGCGACGTGGTAGGTGCAGCCCCCGATCGCCCTGCCGGCCCACGTATCGACCACGTCGAAGGTGAGCGGAGCCTGCACGCCGATGGTGGGATGCAGCGCGGAAGGCGGGCTCCAGGCGCGGAAGCGAATGCCTGCGACGTATTCTCCCGGAACGCCGGTCGGGGTGAGCGGCAGCGCCCGGCCGTTGCACGCCAGCGCGTGCCGGCTGGGGATCGCGCCGCTCACCTTGAGCTGCATGCGCTCGACCGACGAATCGACGAAGCGCGCCGTTCCCCCCGACGCGATCTCCTCGCCGAGCACGTGCCAGGGCTCGATCGCCTGGCGCAGCTCGAGTGTCACACCGTCGTAGCTTGCCGAGCCGAAGCGCGGAAAGCGGAATTCGACGAAGGGGTCGAACCATGCGGCGTCGAAGGCGTAGCCTGCCTCGTTGAGATCGCTCACCACGTCGCGCATGTCGGCCGCCACGAAATGGGGCAGAAGCCAGCGGTCGTGCAGCGCCGTTCCCCAGCGGACCAGTCGACCTTTGTAGGGCGCCCGCCAGAAGCGCGCGACGAGCGTGCGCAGCAGCAGCATCTGCACCGCGCTCATGCGGGCGTGGGGCGGCATCTCGAACGCCCGGAATTCCAGCAGGCCCAGCCGCCCCGTCGGGCCTTCCGGCGAGTACAGCTTGTCGATGGAGAACTCCGCGCGATGCGTGTTGCCGGTGAGATCGGTGAGGAGGTTACGCAGCAGCCGGTCCACGAGCCACGGCCGCTCCGTATCTGCGCCCGCGCGGTGCTCGCTCTCGAGCTGCTGGAACGCGATCTCGAGCTCGTAGAGCCGATCGTCGCGCGCTTCGTCGACGCGCGGCGCCTGGCTGGTCGGGCCGATGAACGTTCCCGAGAACAAGTACGACAGCGAGGGATGATTCTGCCAGTACGTGACGAGGCTCTGCAGGAGGTCCGGACGGCGCAGCAGCGGGCTGTCGGCGGGCGTCGCGCCGCCCAGCGTCACGTGATTGCCCCCGCCCGTGCCCGTGTGACGTCCGTCGAGCATGAACTTCTCGGTCCCGAGGCGCGCGTTGCGCGCCTGTTCGTAAAGTACGCCCGTGGTAGCGATCAGTTCGCGCCACGAGCGAGCCGGATGCACGTTCACCTCGATCACGCCCGGATCGGGCGTGACGCTGATGACCTTGAGGCCCGGATCACGCGGCGGGGGATAGCCCTCGATGACCACCGCCGTTCCGCCGGCGCGCGCGGCCTCTTCGATCGCGACGAGAAGTGCTGCATACTCGCCAAGCCGGGTGAGCGGCGGCATGAAGACGTGCAGATGACCGCCGCGCGCCTGCACCGTCACGGCCGTCTTCACGATTTCGGCCGGCTTCGCTCCCCGCGCATGCCCCGCGAGGCCCCGGCCCAGCCCATCGCGTTTCGGCAGCGGCTCGCGGGGGGCGAACGGATCGGGCGGAAAATCGGGCTCGACGTCTTCCGGCGCGAGATCGGGCAACGAGGACAGCGGCAGGCGGAGTCCGAGCGGCGAGTCGCCGGGCATGGCATACAGCCGTTCGCGCCGCAGCGGCCAGGGACTCGATTCCCATGCCCACTCGCCGCCGGCGCGATGCTCACCCGCTTTGAGCGGCAGCACGTAGCCGCAAGGCTGCTCCAGACCGGCGAGCAGCAGGCGCGCGAGTCGCGCTCGCTCGTCGGAATTGGTGAGGTCCGCTTTGAGCGGATCGGCGTTGACCGGCAGCGCGGCTTCGTCGCGCAGCAGCCTCGGCACGTCTTCGTACGCGGTGATCACCATCGTTGCAGGCAGCCCCAGCGTCCGAGCCAGGCGTTGCGCCAGCTCGCCCGCGTCCTCGATCGCGCTGCTCCCGGTGGTGCGCGTGTCCGCGAACAGCGTCTCGTCGCGCCACAGCGGCTCGCCATCGTCGCGCCAGTACGCGGAGAGCGACCAGCGGGGCAGCGGCTCTCCCGGATACCATTTGCCCTGGCCCTGGTGCAGCAGGCCTCCGGCCGCGAAGCGCGCCCTGAGCCGGTGCAGCAGGTCTTCTGCGAGCGCGCGCTTGGTCGGACCGAGCGCCGTGTAATTCCATTCAGGGCTGTCCATGTCGTCGACCGACACGAACGTCGGCTCGCCGCCCTGCGTGAGGCGCACGTCGTTCGCGGCGAGATCCGCATCGACACGCTCGCCCAGCGCGTCGATCGCCGCCCACTGCGCGTCGCTGTAAGGCTTGGTTACGCGCGGGTCCTCGTGCACGCGCGTGAGCTGCATCGCGAAACGGAAATCGACTTCGCAGACTTCGGTGAAGCCGATGACCGGCGCGGCGTTTCCGGGGTCGGCCGTGCAGGCGAGCGGGAGGTGACCCTCGCCGGCGAGCAGGCCCGACGTGGGATCGAGACCGATCCAGCCGGCGCCGGGCAGATACACCTCGGCCCAGGCGTGCAGATCGGTGAAATCCCGCTCCGGTCCCGCGGGGCCCTCGAGCGGTTTCTGATCAGCGGCGAGCTGAATGAGATACCCGGACGCGAACCGCGCGGCGAGCCCCATATGGCGCAGGATCTGCACGAGCAACCAGCCCGAGTCGCGGCATGAGCCGCAAGCCCGCTCGAGCGTGTGATCGGGGTCCTGGACGCCCGCCTCCATGCGCACCAGGTACCGGATCTCCTGCTGCAGCTGCTGGTTGAGCCGCACCAGCATCATCACGGTGTTCTCACTCGGCTTGATCGTCTTGCGGAACGCGTCGAGCCACCGGGCAAGGCGCGGTCCCGGAGGCGCCTTCTCGAGAAACGGAATCAATTCTTTCGCGAGCGCCGGTGCGTACGTGACCGGATATTCTTCGGCCCCGCGCTCGACGAAGAAGTCGAACGGATTGATCACCGTCATGTCGGCGACCAGATCGACCAGCACTTCGATCCGCTCGGCGCGCTCGGGAAAGACCAGCCGGGCGACCCAGTTGCCGTAGGGATCCTGCTGCCAGTTGAGGAAGTGCCTCGCGGGCTCGACATTGAGCGAGTACCCGAGGATCGGCGTGCGGCAATGCGGCGCGGGCCGCAGGCGGATCTCGTGCGGCCCGATGTCGACGAGCCGGTCGAACTGGTAGGTAGTGCGGTGCTGGAGCGCAACGCGAATGGCCATACGCGGCGCTTCTCCCGGCTTACCAGTCCGGGTTGGGGAGCTGCGCGAACACGCGGCGCAGTCCTTCGCCCCACTGCGTATGGATCATCTGGAAATACGGATCGGATTCATCGATGCGCCGCTGCAACCTGATCTTCAGCGCATCCGTCTCGTAGACCACGAGGTCGATCGGCAGTCCGACCGAAATATTGGAGCGCATCGTCGAGTCGAACGACACGATGGTGCACTTGGTCGCCTCCAGCAAGCCCGTCGAGCGTGTCACGACCCGGTCGATCACGGGCTTGCCGTATTTGCTCTCGCCGATCTGGAAGTAGCAGGTGTCGGGAGTCGTCTCGATGAAGTTGCCTTCGCTGTAGACCTCGAACAGGCGCGGAGGCTCGCCGCGCACCTGCCCTCCGACGATGAAGCTGGCGTGGGAATCGATGCCGTTCTGCTGCAGGTAGAGGCCGTCTCGGGCCTTGACCTCGCGCAGCGCGTCGCCCACCAGCCGCGCGATGTCGAACATCGATCCCGCATTCCACAGGTGCGGACCTGCCTCGCTGCTGCGCGCGCGCTGCTCGAGCATGCTGAGCGCGTTCTGGGTCACCGAGAGATTGCCCGAGCAGAGCGTGACGATGACCCGATGACCGTCGCGCGCGAAGACGCGCATCTTGGAGAAGCGGGCGATCTGGTCGAAGCCGGCATTGGTGCGCGAGTCCGACGCGAAGATCATTCCGGCGTCGAGCGACATGGCGACGCAATAGGTCATGGGTAGAGAGCCGGCGTCCTCGGGAATCGCGCGATTCTACCGGATCGCCACCGGCGCCTCGGTCGGCGGCACGAGGAAAGACCGGTTGATCCCATCGCCCAGCGTCGAAATCCGCTCGAGGAACTGCATCAGATACTCGTGCAGACCGAACTTGATGATGTCGTCGGTCCGGCCGTAGTGCAGGAGTGCGTGCAGCTCTCCGGATGCGCGCTCGAGCTCGCGCGAGTTCTCGTCGCAAAGCTCCTCGAGCGTCTCGTGGATGAAGTTCATGCACGAGTGGAGCGAGCGCGGCATGTCTTCGCGCAGGATCAGCAGCTCGGCGACCCGCCGAGGCGTGATCACGTCGCTGTAGATCTTGCGGTAGGACTCGAAGCCCGATACCGAGCGCAGCAGCGCGCTCCACTGATAGTAGTCGACCGCGCCGCCGATGTCGGCCGCAGAGGGCAGGAGGGTGTGGTACTTCACGTCCAGGATCCGGGCGGTGTTATCGGCCCGCTCGATGTGGGTTCCCAGACGGATGAAGTGGTACGCCTCGTCGCGCAGCATCGTGCCGAAGGTGACGCCGCGAAAGAGGTGCGAGCGCATCTTCACCCAGTCGAGGAACTCGGATACGCCGGTGGCCTGGATGCGGTTGTAGTCGTACCGGCGCATCTCCAGCCAGGCGGAATTCAGGTCTTCGTACATCTCGGAGGTGATCGCCCCGCGCACCGATCGCGCCGACTCGCGCGCGGCGCGCAGGCAGCAGTAGATCGAAGACGGGTTGTGCGGGTCGAGGATCATGAAGCGCAGCACGCTCTCGGCGGAAAGGTGCGGAAAGCCCTGATAGAACGCGGTGGCCAGCCCCGAGGTGATCAGCGGGACGGCCCAGGGCTCGGCCCACGCGAGCCCGGGCTCGATCGCCTCGTATGGCACGAGCGACATCCGGTACGTCACATCGAGAAGCCGCGCGGTGTTCTCGGCGCGCTCGATGTGGCGCGCCATCCAGTAGAGCTCGTTCGCGGTGCGGCAGAGCATGTCGTCTTCTTCAGTGAGCGATGACCCACGTATCCTTCGTGCCGCCGCCCTGTGAAGAGTTGACCACCAGGGACCCTTCGCGCAGCGCGACGCGTGTCAGCCCGCCGGGCACCAGGTTCACGGCCTTGCCGGAGAGCACGTACGGACGCAGATCCACGTGCCGCGGAGCGAGTCCGCGCTCGGTGAACGTGGGGCAGGTCGAGAGCGAAAGCGTGGGCTGCGCGATGTACTTCTGGGGCGCGGCAACGATCCGGCCGCGGAATGCCTCGCGCTCAGCCACGCTCGCCGCGGGGCCGACGAGCATGCCGTAGCCTCCGGCCCCGTGGACTTCCTTGACCACGAGCTCGGGCAGGTGATCCAGGCAGTACCGAAGGTCGTCTTCGCGCGAGAGCTGCCACGTCGGGACGTTGTTGAGGATCGGCTCTTCGGTGAGATAGAAGCGGATCATCGCCGGCACGAATGGGTAGATCGACTTGTCGTCCGCCACGCCGGTGCCGATGGCGTTCGCGAGCGTTACCCTCCCCGCGCGATACGCGGCGAAAAGCCCCGGGACGCCGAGCATGGAGTCCGGCCGGAACGCGCGCGGGTCCAGGAAGTCGTCGTCGACCCGGCGGTAGAGCACGTGGATGCGCTTCGACCCGCGGGTCGTGCGCATGTACAGGGTGTCGTTCTGAACGAACAGGTCCTGTCCCTCGACCAGCTCGACGCCCATCTGCTGAGCGAGGAACGCGTGCTCGAAATACGCGGAGTTGTACGCGCCCGGCGTCAGCACCGCGACTTCCGGCCGCTCTTCGCCCGCCGGCGCGACGCCGCGCAGGTTTTCGAGCAGGAGGTCGGGGTAATGCTCGACCGGCTTGATCGACTGGCTCGCGAAGAGCTCGGGAAAAAGCCGCATCATCATTCGCCGGTTCTCCAGCATGTACGACACGCCGGAAGGCACGCGCAGGTTGTCCTCCAGCACGTAGTACGCGCCTTCGTCTGCGCGGACCAGGTCGACGCCCGCGACGTGGGCGTAGATGCCGCCGGGTACGTCCATGCCCTGCATCTCGCGCCGGTACTGGGTATTGGCGAGCACACGCTCGGAAGGCACGACGCCCGCCTTCAGGATGCTCTGGTCGTGATAGATGTCGTGCAGGAAGAGGTTCAGCGCCTGTACGCGCTGCTTCAGGCCGCGCTCGAGCGTCCGCCATTCGGCCGCCGGAATGATGCGCGGCACGATGTCGAACGGGATCAGGCGCTCGGTGCCGGCGTTCTCCCCGTACACGGCGAACGTGATGCCGATGCGGTGGAAGGCGCGCTCGGCTTCGTCGCGCTTCTGGGCGATCTGGTCGCCGCCGGTGCGCTCCAGCCAGTCGGAAAACGCCCGGTAGTGCGGCCGGACGCTCCCGTCGCCGTCGCGCATTTCATCATAAATGAGTCGGGACACGAGGCGCTGATCCACCAATCCAGGCGGTTTTAGCAAGACTTGAGCCAGTAAATATTTTGCTTGTCGGGCTATTAACTTACGGAAATCGAGCGCTATCCGACCGAGCCAGATTCAGCCGGGAGGCCCGTCGCCGCACCTTTTCCGTGCCTTTTTTGTCCAGGACAGGCCTGTACGCCCGAGGCTGCCGGTTTGACCCTCGTTTTCGCGCTGTGCTTAAATACCCGCTCCTGTCTGGGTTCGCGCGGGCGGTTAGCTCAGCGGTAGAGCATTGCCTTCACACGGCAGGGGTCACTGGTTCGATCCCAGTATCGCCCACCATGGAACCAAGGGGTTGCACGCAAGTGTAACCCCTATTTTTTTGCCCGCGTTCGCCCAGGCACACGACATCCGCGCAATTTTTGCATACGATGACGGAAAAATTCACGGGGGAGGCACCACGATGATTGCCAACTCGTCGTCGGTCGTCGGGATCGGCGCGCTCGCATTCGACGCGTACGGCACGCTGTTCGACGTGCAGTCGGTCGCGAGCGTCGCAGAGCGGCTGTTCCAAGGCCGGGGCAATGCGCTGTCGAGTCTGTGGCGCACCAAGCAGCTCGAATACTCCTGGCTGCAGAGTCTGATGCTGAGCCCAACGCAGCGGCGCGAGGATTTTGCCGCGATCACCGCGCACGCGCTCGACCACGCCGCCGAGGCGCTGCAGCTCGCGCTGACGCCAGCCGTGCGCCACCGTTTGCTCGACGCCTACCTCGATTTGTCGCCGTATCCCGACGTCACTCCGACACTGGCGGCGCTGGCTCCGATGCCACGGGTGATCCTTTCCAACGGCACGCGCGAGATGCTCGAACCGCTCGCTGCCGCCACCGGCATCGCGCTTCACCTCGACGCGGTGCTCTCGGTGGATGCGGCGGGAATCTACAAGCCGAGCCCGCGCGTTTATCAGCTCGCGGTGGATCACTTCAAATTGCCGCCGGCACGGATCGGCTTCGTCTCGTCGAACGGCTGGGACGTGGTGGGCGCCAAGGCATTCGGGCTGACGGCGATCTGGGTGAACCGGACGGCAGCTCCGCTCGAGCGCCATGGCCCGAAGCCCGACCGGATCATCGCTTCGCTCGCCGAGCTGCCCGCACTGGTGCGTAGCCCGGGCTGAGCCCCGTAAGCGGCGACGCCCGGGACGCTTTCAACGCGCTGCGTTGCCGCCCGATTCGCGATGCGCAGCGGGCCCGGACAGCGCAATCGTGTGTCGGTCCCCGGGGTTTGCTCCGCTTGCACCCGGGCTACGGCATGTATTGGCCGCCGTTCACCTCGATCACCTGACCGGTGACGTAGCCGGAGAGTTCGTCGGACGCGAGAAACACGAACGTGCCTGCGCATTCGTCGGCCGTGCCGAGCCGGTTCATCGGGATCGTGGCCTGCATCGCCTTGAGCTGTTCGGCGGTCGAGTAGCGCTCGTGGAAGGGCGTCGCGATCACGCCGGGCGACACGGCGTTGACGCGGATGCCGTCGCCGACAACTTCCTTCGCCCAGCCCTTGGTCGCAGCCGAGATGAAGCCCTTGGCGCCGGCGTAAATGATTGCGCCGGCGCCGCCGCCGTGGCGCGCGGCGATGGAGCTCACGTTGATCACGTTGCCCAGCTTCTGCCGGCGCATGATCGGAATGACCTCATGCATGAAAAGTGCTACCTGGATGACATTGAGCGCGAGGACCTGATGCAGGAACGCCTCCGTGTAGTCCTCGATCCGGGTGCGCGCCACCAGGCCCCCGGCATTGTTGACCAGGACGTCGATCCGCTCGAAGGCAGCCACGGTCTCGGTGACGATCCGTCGCACGTTCGCCGCGCTGGTCACGTCACCGCCCACGAGCCGTGCGTCGCCGCCGAGCGAGCGCACGTCGTCGGCGACTCTTTCAGCCGCTTCGCGGCTTGCGTTGTAGTGCACCGCAACCTTCGCGCCCGCCTTGGCGAAGGCGCGCGCCGCGGCTGCGCCGATCCCCGTGGATGCTCCGGTGATGAGGACGACTTTGCCTTTGAGATCGGAAGTCATGCGTTACTCCGGGAGAGGGTGCGGGAATGAAACGCGCGCGAGCTGATTCGCCGAGCGCTCGACGCCCGATTGTACTTGAATTTGTCTGACCTTGATGTCATTCTGTCGGACAAATCATGCTGCCCGTGCCCCGCTACGCCCGAAGCATGCCGCGGACCGCGCTCCCAGTGCGGCCGGCCGCGACCGCCTATGGACGGCGCTTCAAGTCAGAGGACGTGCTCGACACGCTCGGACTCAAAATCGTGTCCGGCGAGCTCGCCGCCGGTGCCCTGCTCCCGGCGGAGACGGCTCTCGCGCGCAGCCTGGGCCTGAGCCGCCCGTCGCTCCGCGAGGGGCTGCGCGCGCTCGCCCGCAAAGGTCTCGTGGACGCGCGCACCCGCCGCGGAACGCTGGTGAACGACAAGGCCTTCTGGAACGTTCTGGACGCGGATGTTCTGCGGTGGATCGCCGCAGCGCCGCCAGACGCGGCGTTTTTCATGGAGCTGCTGGATCTGCGCGCCATCTTCGAGCCGGCGGCCGCGCGGCTGGCGGCCGCACGCGCCACGCCGCAGCAGATCCTGGCCATCGAGGGCGCTTTCCGTGCCATGGCTGCGTCGCTGCCCGGCGATGTGGAGGGCTGCTGTCAGCACGATCTCGTTTTTCATGAGCTGATCATCGCGGCGACAGGCAACCGGTTGCTGATCCGAATCGCCGCGGCGATACGGACAGCCCTGCTCGCGGCTTTCCGTCTCTCGAGCAATGCGCGAGAGTCCTACGAGAACTCGCTCGCCGAGCACTGGGCGGTCGCCGCAGCGATCCGCCGGCGCAATCCCGATGATGCCGAGCGGGCCATGCGAGACCTGCTGGCCGGCACCGCCCGCGACCTTGCGCCGGCCTATGAAGCCAGACCGCGGAGCAAGACACGCGCTCGGCGCGGCAGCGCTTCGGCGCCCCGCGCGGAGCGGGGCTGACCACCGGGCCATCCGGCAACCGGAAAAAAAGGAGGACGACGATGAACCGCAGAACGCTGTTCCGTTATCTGGCCGCCGCAGGCGCCGCAGCCGGCGCGGTGGGTGTCATACCCGAGGCGCTGGCGCAGGCGAAGAAGCAGGTGAAGATCTCGCACGCGACTGCGCCCGACCTCGGCAACGACAATCACATGGTGGCCTGGATCATCGCCAATTACATCAATACCTACTCCGACACGCTGGAGGCGCGAATCTATGCTGCCAACGCGCTGGGCGAAGAGCGCGCCGTCGTGGAGGGGATGCAGCTCGGCGCGGGCGCGACGATGCACATCGGCGGGACCGCGATCCACAGCAACTTCAACAAGCGGATGGGCGTGCTCGACCTGCCCTTCCTGTGGCGCGATTACGATCACGCGCACCGCGTGCTCGACGGCAAGGTGGGTCAGGTGCTCGCCGCGGAGCACGAGAAGCTGGGCCTCAGGATACTGGGCTGGCAGGACAGCTGGGGTTATCGCAACGTCGTCACGACCAAGAAGGAGATCAAGAAGCCGGACGATCTCAAGGGTCTCAAGATCCGCACGATCCAGGCGCCGACCTACGTCGCCGCACTGAACGCGATGGGCGCGAATGCCACGCCGATGGCCTTCGGCGAGGTCTACACCGCGCTGCAGACCGGCGTGATCGACGGCTTCGAGCACGCGTCGGCCGTCGTATATACGGGCAAGTACTACGAAGTCTGCAAATACGTGACGCTGACCGGACATCTCTTCGGGCCCACGTGCACCGCGATGTCCAGGAAGGAATGGGACGGCTACAGCGACAAGGAAAGGGAGGTGGTTGCCGCCGCGGCCAAGCTCGCGCAGGACGTCAATCGCAGCCTTTCCGTGCAGCGCGATCACGAGGCGCTGGAAAAGCTCAGGGCCAAGGGCATGATCGTCGATCCCATCGACAAGGCGCCTTTCATCGCCGCAGCGCTGCCCTTGCAGGACCAGCTCGCCAAGACGCTGGGCGCGGAGGATCTGCTCAAGGTCGTTCGCGAAACCAAATAGGTGGCGCGCCGGCGGCCGGTGGCGCGCCGGCCGCCGGCGCCGCATCGAGCCCGCCATGCTCATTCGTTTCTTCGGCGCGGTCGACCGCGCGGTCGAGTTCGCGCTGTTCCTGATCTTTCTCGCGTTCACGATCGTCGGCGGCCTCCAGGTCTTCAACCGCTTCGTACTGGGACTGCCTTTGTCCTGGAGCGAAGAGTTCCAGAAGTTCGGTCACATCTGGATGGTGATGCTCGCGCTGCCGGTGGCGTATCGGCGCGGAGCGCATCTGGGGATGGACATGCTGCTGCGGCTGCTCCCCGCGCTGGCGCAGCGCTCGGTGGCTCTCCTGACGGAGGTGCTGTGGCTCGTCCTCGCCCTGGCGATCGGGCGCTATACGCTGCTGATCATGGATGTCGCCCGCCATCAGGAGAGTCCCGGCCTCGGCCTTCCGATGCATTGGGTGTATGCCGGGATGGTGATCGGCAGCGCCTACCTGGCCCTGGTCGCAGCGCGCCGCCTCGCCGCGCTCTTCGGATGGCGCGAACCGGCGCCCCACGACCTGGGGCGGTAGCTCGCGATGCTGATCGCGCTCTTCGCATTGCTGCTCGCGCTCATCGTGCTGGGCGTACCCATCGATTCTGGTGATGGGAATCGTCGGTCTCGCCGGCATCCTGGCCACGCCGACGCTCGTTCCGGCGCTGTTCCCGCAAAAGATGTTCGCGATGCTGGACAACTTCAGCCTGCTCGCGCTCCCCTACTTCATCCTCGCGGGCGAGCTGATTTCCGCCGGCGGGATATCCAAGCGCCTGGTGGACTTCGGACAGACCGTCGTCGGCCATTGGCGCGGCGGCCTCGCTCACGCCTCGGTGGTCTCGAGCATGGTATTCGCGGGCGTGTCCGGCTCGTCCGTGGCAGATACGTCGGCGATCGGCTCGATCCTCGTCCCGGCCATGAAGGATCACGGCTACAAGCCAGGCTTCGCCGCCGCGCTGGTCGCCTGCGCCGGCACGATCGGCGCGATCATCCCGCCCAGCATGACGATGATCGTGTACGGCTCGATGGCGAATGTGTCGATCGGCGGATTGTTCCTCGGCGGCATCGTCCCGGGCATCCTGATCGGCCTCGGTCTGATGATCGTCATCTACGGCTATTCGCGGCGGCCGGCGTATCCCGAGCTGCGGCACACCACCGGAAGCTTCGACCTCCGACGGGTCGGGAAGGCGCTGGTGAACGTCTGGCCGGCGCTGCTCGCGCCTGTCCTCGTGGTGGGCGGCATCCTGAGCGGCGCATTCACGGCGACCGAAGCGGGCGTCGTCGTGTGCTTCTATGGCTTCCTGGTCGGGTTCTTCGTCTACCGCAAGCTCCGGCTCAGGGACCTGCCGGCGATCTTCGTGCGTGCGGGCATTACGACCGCGATGGTCTCCGGCATCATCGGCGTCGCCGGTGCCCTGGGCTGGCTTCTGTCGTACCTCAACTTCAACGACCTGGTACTGGCGGGGATCACGCACTTCACCGGCGAGAGGATCGGCGTGCTGCTCCTGCTGATGGCGGTAATGCTGGTGCTGACCATGTTCGTCGATTCGATGGCGATCCTAATCATCCTCATCCCGGTCGCGGTGGTGATCGGACGCAGCTTCGGTGTCGACGAGTTCCAGCTCGGGCTGCTGATGGTGATGGCCACTCAGATCGGGTCGACGACCCCGCCGGTCGCGGTGCTGCTGTTCGTCGCCACCAGCATCGCCGGCTGCCGCTACAACGAGACCATCCGCTACTGCTGGGCGTTCATCCTCGCCGAAGTGACGGTGCTGGCGATGGTGATCTTTCTGCCCGGCCTCGCGGGCTGGATCCCGCATCATTTCCTCGGCTGACGCCGGGCGGCGGCGCGGTGCTCGTCCCGCGGCACGCCGCGACCGCATCGCGTATTGCGGCGATCGCCGTGGGCCGCGGGAAGCTCTTGCGATGCGCGAGCGCTATGCGGCGCGTCGGCACGGGCCGCGCGAACGGAACCGCGACGACCAGCCGGCTGTGATACTTCGGCGTAAGCGCGTCGCGCGGCAGCACCGAGACACCGAGTCCCGAGGCCACCATGTTCCGGACCGTCTCCAGCGAATTGGTTCGCGTGATGGGTGCATCGCTGCGGTTGAGCTCGGGGCAGGCGTCGAGCACCTGATCGCGGAAGCAGTGACCGACGTTGAGCAGGATAGTGTGCTCGCCGGAGAGCTCGGACGGCTGGACGGTCTTGCGCTTCGCCCACTTGTGCCGGTGCGGCACGACGACCTGAAACGGCTCCTCGTACAGAAATTCGGTGACCACCCCTGAAGGCTGGAAAGGCAGCGCGATGATCGCCGCGTCGATGCGCCCGGTCTTGAGCGAGTCTTCCAGATTTTCCGTCAGGTTCTCCTCGATCTCGAGCGGCATCTCCGGCGCGCGGGCGTTGAGCACGGGGATGAGGTCGGGCAGAAGATACGGCGCGACGGTGTAGATCACCCCGAGGCGGAACAGCCCCACGAGCTGGTTCCGGCCGGCCTGGGCGATGTCGCGGATGCGGGTAGCCTCCTCGAGCACTTTCTGGGCCTGTTCGACGATCCGCTCGCCGACTGAAGTGACGCTCACTTCCGTCTTGCCCCGTTCGAAAAGCTGCGTCCCGAGTTCTTCCTCCAGCTTCTGGATGGCAACCGACAGCGCCGGCTGGCTCACGAAGCAGCGCTGCGCCGCGCGCCCGAAGCTCTTCTCCTGCGCGATGGCGACCACGTAGCGCAGCTCGTTCAGGGTCATCGCGGCACGTCGCCTCGCCCGCTATTCCCCGGACGGGCTGTTCTGGCGCACGAGTCGGTCGTCGCGGCTCCTGCCCAGCGGGGAAGGCTCGCCGGCCGGCTTGCGCTCGCCGAGAAAGCGGGCGAAGTCCTCGCCGACCTCCGGGTGCTTGACGCCGTAATCGACCGTCGCCTCGAGATAGCCGAGCTTGTTGCCGCAATCGTACCGCCTACCCTCGAAGCGGTAGGCAAGAACCTTTTCGTCGTCGAGGAGATGAGAGATCGCGTCGGTAAGCTGGATCTCGCCTCCGGCACCGGGCTTCGCCACGCGCAGATGATGGAAGATCCGCGGCGTCAGGATGTAGCGGCCGACCACCGCCAGCGTCGACGGCGTCGTGCCGGGCTTGGGCTTCTCGACGATGCGCGTGATGCGGCCCAGGCGCTCGCCGAGCACATCGGTCTCGACGATGCCGTAGCTGGCGATGTCGGTTTGCGCGACCGGCATCACGCCGATCACGGAGTAATGCTCGCGCCTGGCGATGTCCGCCATCTGCTGCACCACGCCCGGCTTGGCGTCGATCAGGTCGTCGGCAAGCAGGACGGCGAACGGCTCTTCGCCGATCACCGGCGCGGCGCAGAGCACCGCGTGTCCGAGGCCGAGCGCCTCGGCCTGGCGGATGTAGATGAAATTGATCCCCCTCGGCAGAGCGCTCTGCACGGTTTCGAGCAGCTTGGTCTTCTTGCGCGCGGCGAGCTCCGTCTCCAGTTCGTAGGCCTTGTCGAAATGGTCTTCGATGGCCCGTTTGTTGCGGCCGGTGATGAAGATCATCTCGGTGATGCCCGCCGCGGCGGCCTCCTCCACGGCGAACTGGATCAGCGGCTTGTCCACGATGGGCAGCATTTCTTTGGGGCTCGCCTTGGTGACCGGCAGAAATCGGCTGCCGAGACCGGCGACCGGAAACACCGCCTTGGTGATCCTACCGAACGCCATGGATGCGCTCCTTGGTCATGACCTGCCGCGACCGACCATCGCTCGCAGCTCCTGTTCGTCGACCACGGGCACGCCAAGTTCCCGGGCCCGGTCGAATTTGCTGCCAGGGTCGGCGCCGGCGACGATGTAGCTGGTCTTTTTCGATACGCTGCCGGCCACCTTGCCGCCGTGGCGCTCGATCAGTTCCCTCGCTTCGTCGCGCGTCAATTTCGGCAGCGTCCCGGTCAGCACGAAGGTGAGACCCTGCAGTTTCCCGCCCTCTCGGCGTCGTGGTTCGCCTTCCGGCCAATGTACTCCGGCCGCACGCAGCTGGGCAATGACCTCGCGATTGTGCCCCTCTGCGAAGAACTGGTGGATGCTCTCGGCCAGCACAGGCCCGACGTCCTCCACTTCGAGCAGCGCGGTCTCGTCGGCGGACATGAGGTCCTCGAGTCGTCCGAAGTGCCGCGCCAGATCCTTGGCGGTTTGCTCGCCCACGTGCCGGATGCCCAGCGCGTAGATGAAGCGCTCCAGCGTCGTCGTGCGGCTCCGGTCGATCGCGGCGACGACGTTGGCTGCGGATTTCTCGGCCATGCGCTCGAGCTCGGCCAGCGCGGCGATGCCGAGCTTGTAGAGATCCGCCGGCGTGTGCACGATGCCCGCGTCGACGAGCTGATCGACCAGACGGTCGCCCAAGCCCTCGATGTCCATGGCGCGCCGGCTCGCGAAATGCAGCAGCGCCTGCTTGCGCTGGGCCGGGCACACGAGTCCGCCCGAGCAGCGCGCCACCGCCTCGTCGGGCAGTCGCACGACCGCCGATCCGCACTCGGGACATTTCCTGGGCATCACGAACTCGGGCGCGCCCTTCGGTCGCTTTTCGGTGAGCGTCCGCACGACTTCCGGAATGACGTCGCCGGCGCGGCGCACGATCACCGTGTCGCCAATGCGCACGTCCTTGCGCCGGATCTCGTCTTCGTTGTGCAGCGTCGCGTTGGTCACGGTGACGCCGCCCACGAACACGGGCTTGAGCCGCGCCACCGGCGTGAGCGCGCCGGTGCGGCCCACCTGCACCTCGATGCCGAGCACTTCGGTCGGCATCTCCTCGGCGGCGAACTTGTGCGCGAGCGCGAAGCGCGGCGCGCGCGAAACAAACCCGAGACGCTCCTGCTGCGCCAGGCTGTTGACCTTGTAGACGACGCCGTCGATCTGATAGGGAAGGCGCTCGCGCCGCTCGCCGATCCGCCGGTAGTATTCCAGGAGCCCGTCGAGGCCGCGCACGACGGCGCGTTCCCGTGGCACCGGGAGATGCACGGCCGCCAGAAGGTCGAGCAGCGCTGACTGGGTCGCCGGCGCCCGCTGCCGCGCTCCCCACTCCACGGCGCCGATGCCGTAGGCGAAGAAGGTAAGCTTGCGCTTCGCGGTCATCCTGGGATCGAGCTGGCGCAGCGCGCCCGCGGCTGCGTTGCGCGGATTGACGAACGTTTTTTCGCCCTTCGCCGCCTGCGCCGCGTTCAGGCGCTCGAAGTCGCGCTTGAGCATCAGTACCTCGCCCCGGACCTCGACATAGGGCGGCGCGCTTGCGCCGTTGCCGAGCCGCAGCGGGATGGCGCCGATCGTCTTCAGGTTGGCGGTGACGTTCTCGCCGGTGTAGCCGTCGCCGCGCGTTCCCCCGCCCTTGAACGCACCCCGCTCGTAGGCGATGCTCACCGCGAGCCCGTCGAACTTCGGCTCGACCTCGTACTCGACGACCTCGACCCCGAGCGCCTCGCGGACCCGTCGGTCGAAGGCTTGCGCTTCTTCCGCGCTGAAGGCATTGCCGATCGATAGCATCGGCACGCGATGCGTGACCGCCTCGAACGCCGACACCGGCAGCCCGCCGACGCGCTGCGTCGGCGAGTCTGCCGTCGCGAGCCCGGGATATTCCCGCTCGATCGCCTCGAGCTCGCGAAACAGCGCGTCGTACTCGGCGTCGCTGATGGTCGGCGCGTCCTGGACGTAATAGCGGTAGCTGTGCTCCTCGATCGCAGCGCGAAGCTTCGCGGCCCGCTCGGCCGTCTTCCGCGGAACGCTCGTCACCGCACTCATTGCCTTGCGGGCTAGCCGAAGAGCCGCAGCGCGCGCGAGCCGCCCGGATCGATATTGGCTTCGCGCAAAGCCGTCGCCGTCGCCTGAACCTGCGCCCTGATCGCGGAGAGCGCTGCGTCGTCGAGCGGTCGTCGATTGTCGTCGACCAGCACGCCCTCCAGCGTATGCGCGAGACGCTTGGCCGTCAGCCGCATCTGGTCGAACGCGCGCACCGGATCGGCCACCCGCGGCACATCGATGATCATCACCACGCCGGGCGTGCTGAGAGCACGCAGGGACTCGACCGTGAAGGGTTCCCGCGTGTAGTTCTGCAGGCTGCACAGCACAGCGCCCGTTTCTTCCTGCAGATACTCGAACTGACCGCCGGACGCCAGCCGAAAGCCGGCCGCCTCGGCAACGCCTCGCAGACGCGTGCCGGCGATTTGTCCCAGCTCGCTCTTCAGAATGGTGAGACCGATCTGCACATCGAGATCGGCGCAGAGCCGATCGAGCTCTTCCGCCCGCTCGGCTTCCTCGCCCGCGTCGGGCGGCGCGAACTCGGCGGCGAGCTCGGCCGCGACGGTGGCCACGACGCCGAGGAAGTTGGAGATGTCCGCCCGACTTGCCGCGCCCGAGCGATCCGCAAGCAGCAGACAGGCGGCCACCTGCTGCCACGGCCCGGCCGCGCCGTCGACGGCTTGCCACGGCAGCGACGCGCCGCGCCGGCCGACCCAGCGCGCGGGCTTGCCGAGCGGCGCCGCGCGTGCGCGCGACAGCGCGGCGCTCGGGACCGGCGATCCCGGGTTGAGCAAGACGACGCATTCGATGTCCGGATCGGGAGCGCCGCCCTCGCGGGCGCCGCGCACAGCGCCGAGCGGCAGCGGCGGCGGCAACGCGGGCTCTTCAGGGATCACGTCGGGGAGCGGCTCCAACGGAGGCTCGGACTCTTCCTCGATCGCTGCGCTATGCGACGCCTCGGCTGGCGCGGCGTCGCGGCGCAGCGTCGGTTCAGCGCGTTCGCCTGCTGCGGCGGCAGGACGGCCGAAGCTCAGGTCGAGCCGACGTCGCGCGCGGCGTTCCTGGATCAGGTTATACAGCAGCACCCCGATGATCAGCGCGACGCCGGCCACCACCAGGGCGACGAACAACGACTGGTGCATCGCGACGCTGCGAAGCCACGCGCTCATCACGAAGCTGCCGCAACCTGCCTGGGCGCCTCCGCCATTTCCAGCGCCTCGGCGATGTCGACCGCGACCACGCGCGACACGCCCGGATCGGGCATCGTGATGCCGATGAGCTGCGCGGCCATCTCCATCGTGATCTTGTTGTGGCTGATGAACACGAACTGGGTCACGTCAGCCATCCTGCGCACCATCGCGCAGAAGCGCTCGGTGTTGGGGTCGTCGAGCGGCGCGTCCACTTCGTCGAGCAGGCAGAACGGCGCCGGGTTGAGCTGGAACAGCGCGAATACGAGCGCGATCGCGGTCAGCGCCTTTTCGCCCCCCGACAACAGGTGGATCGACGTATTGCGCTTGCCAGGCGGCTGGGCGATGACCTGCACCCCGGAATCGAGGATCTCCTCGCCGGTCAGCACGAGCTTCGCCTGCCCGCCGCCGAAGAGCGTCGGAAAGAGCTTACCGAAGTTCGCGTTGACCCCGTCGAAGGTCTGCTGCAGCAGCTCGCGCGACTCGCGATCGATCTGGCGGATCGCGGACCCCAGCGTGGCCATCGCTTCGGTCAGATCCTGCGCCTGCGAGTCCAGGTAATCCTTGCGTTCGGTCGACTGTCGGAGCTCGTCGAGGGCCGCGAGGTTGACCGCGCCGAGCTCGGCGATCGCCTGAGTGACCCGCTCGATTTCCGCAGGCAGCGTGCTCGCCCGGCCCCAGGCCTTGAGCGCTGCGGGGAGCGCGGTGACGTCGGCGTGCGCCTCCGCGAGCTGCTCGGCAAACTGCTGCTCCGAGACGAGCGCGGTCTGTTCCTTGAGCCGTGCCTCCTCGATCTTGGATCGCGCCGGCTCGACTCTCTGCTCCACCGCCAGCCGCGCCTCCTCGCCCGCGCGAAGCTCGGCCGCGACCGCTTCCTGCCGGTCGCGCGCTGCGGCAAGCGCCTGTTCCGCGGCGGCCCGCGTCTCGAGCTGCGTCTGCAACGAAGCTTCGACCGGCGTCCAATCGGTCTCCTGGCGCTGCGCCGAAAGCTGCCCGAGCAGCGAGCGTTGCTGTGCTGCCTGCCCATCGAGCGCCTCGCGTCGGCGCGCGTATTCGTCCAGTCGCTCGCGACACGAGCGTTCGGCGAAGCGCGCTTCCTGGCTTGCCCGCTCCGCAGCACGGACGCGCTCGCGCGCCTCGTTCAGCGCCGCGTCCGCGGCCTCGCGAGCGCGCGTCGCCCCGTCCCGCGCCCGCGCTTCCGAGGCGAGCCGTGTCCGCTCCGCCGCGATCGCAGCGTCGATCGCCGCCCGGGCGTCGCGCTCGAGCGCTTCTTCGGCGTCGAGCGCGGCGAGCTCTTCGGCGATCGCCGCACGGCGCTTCTCCGCCGCCTCGGCGGCCTGCCTGAGCTGCAGCAGCTCGAGCTCGAGATCGTGGCAGCGCCGTTGCTGCGAGGAAAGCGCCTGGCTTTCGGCGTGATACTCGGCCTGCCGGGCGGCAAGCTCGGCTTCGATCGCGTCGCGTTCCGCCGCGGCGGCCTCCGCCGCCTTGCGGGCGGGAGCGATCGCGGTCTCGAGCTCGGAGAGTTCGCGTTGCCGGGCAATCACGCCGTGCAATTCGCTGTCGGGCGCGAAGAAGGTGATGCCCTGCGCGCTGACGACATGGCCTTCCGGCGTTACGAACGCCTTCCCGAGCCCGAGCGCCGCGCGCTCCGCCAGCGCACCGGCCACGCTCGGGCGGCAGCGCACGCCGGCGAGCCAGTCGCCGAGCACGCGCGCGAGCCCCGGCCGAGCGGGTTTCACCTTGGCGAGCAGCGAATCGGGTTCCGCGGCCGGCGCGGCATGCGGCTCGGCCGCATAGGCGGCAATGCGCACCGGCAGCGCGCCTTGCGCCAGCCACCCAAGCGCAGCATCGAGCTTCTCGATCTCTAGCGCATTCAGCCGCTCGCGCAGCACGGCTTCCAGCGCGTCTTCCCAGCCGGGCTCGATGTCGAGCTGCTGCCAGAGCCGACGCGCGTGCTCGAGGCGTCGCGCGGCGAGCCATTCATCGACATCCTTGCTGCGTCCGATCCTGGCCTGGAGCGCCGCCAAAGCCGACGAGCGGGCTTCGCGTTCGGCGAGCGCCCGGCTCGCCTGCTCCCAGGCGTCGCCGGCGACGCGTTGCCGTTCCTGCAATGCCTGCACCGCGTCGCGAAGACCGTCGAGCGCAGATTCACGACTGGCGAGATCGCCGGCCTCCTGCTCGAGTTGTTCGGCGACGAGATCGATCTGCCGGGCGAGCGGCGCTCCCAGCGAGGAAGCTTCGGCGTCCAGTCGCTCCCGCCGCTGCAGGAGCGCGGCGAGCGTCTTGCCTGCGCTGTCGCGCTTGGTCTCGCCGACGCGGATCGCCTGTTCGAGCTCCGTGACGCGCTGCTGAGCTTCAGCCAGCGCGGCCGCGGCCGCGGCGACGGCGGCTTCGGCCTCGGGCACCGCAGCCGCGGCGACGCGCTCGTCTTCGGCGGCGGCCGTACTTCGCTCCGACGCGACGGTGAGCTCGCGCTCGCCGTCGCACGCTTCGCGCTCGAGCGCTTCGACTTGCGCCGCCAGTCCAGTCAGCAGCTCGGAGATCTGCGCGGCCTGCTGGGCGAGCCGCTCCTCGCTTTCCCGGGCGAATTGCAGCTGCTGCTCGAGTCGCGTCACCTCCGCGTTGGTGGCGTAGAAGGCGCCCTGCTTGTCGTGCAGCTCGTCGCCGGCCCCGTATTGCTCTGCGCGCAGCGTTTCCACCCGGTTCTCGGCGGCGCGCAGCTCCGCCTGCACCGCCTCGAATGCGGCGGTCTGGTTGGCGACCTCGCCCGCGTAGCGCTCGCGTTGCCGCGCCGCGTCCTGCTGCTTGGCGAACCAGGCGAGATGCTGGGTCTGCTTGAGCCTCGCTTCGAAATCGCGGTACTGCGCGGCGACCTGCGCCTGTGCTTCGAGCTTCGCAAGCTGCGCTGAGAGCTCGCTACGGATGTCTTCCACGCGCGCCAGGTTGTCACGCGCGCCCTGCAGCCGATTCTCGGTCTCCTTGCGCCGCTCCTTGTACTTCGACACCCCGGCGGCCTCCTCGAGGAACACCCGCAGCTCCTCGGGCTTGGCCTCGACCACGCGGGAGATGGTTCCCTGCTCGAGGATCGCGTAAGCACGGGGGCCGAGGCCCGTGCCGAGGAAAAGGTCGTGAATATCGCGGCGGCGGACGGGAATGCTATTGATGTAATACGTCGAATCGCCTTCGCGGGTGAGCACGCGCTTGATCGACAACTCGGTGTACTGTCCCCACTGGCCGCCGATGCGTCCCTGGCTGTTGTCGAAGAGCAGCTCGACCGAGGCGCGGCCGACCTGCGCGCGCTCGCCTGCCCCGTTGAAGATCACGTCCTCCATCGACTCGGCACGCAACACCGACGCCTTGGACTCTCCGAGGACCCAGCGCACGGCGTCGATGATGTTCGACTTGCCGCAACCGTTGGGGCCGACGATGCCGACGAGTTGTCCCGGAGTGGCGATGGTGACCGGATCGACGAACGACTTGAACCCGGCCAGCTTGATTTCAGTGAGGCGCAATTCGGATTCTTCTGGCTACGGACTGCTCTAGCGATGGCGGAACGCCGGCGGACGTTGAACCAGGGACGAAAGACGATCGACTCGCGGCGGACGCGCCGCCATTCGAGGCGTAATTATAGCCGATCCCGATGTCGCGACGGCCTGTTACGCATCGGGCCTGCGAGCGCTCATGCCTGGACGGCCATAGGCGCAAGCCGCCCTTCCTCGACGGCGTGACACGCGGCCTCCCCGAGCGATCCCGCGGCCCGGCGCACGGGCTTGAGGCGCGGCACTTCGCGGCGGCAGCGGTCGTTCGCATGGGGGCAGCGTGGGTGAAAAGCGCAGCCCCGGGGCGGGTCCAGCGGGTTGGGCACTTCGCCGGCTACGGCCGTGCGCGGCTTGCCCGTGAGCGCCAGATCCGGCACCGCTTCGAGCAGCATGCGAGTGTAGGGATGCTGCGGATCGGCGAACAGCGCCTTCGTGGACGCGACCTCGACGATGCGCCCGAGGTACATCACCCCCACGCGATCGGCGATGTGATGCACGACCGCAAGGTTGTGGGAGATGAAGAGCAGCGTCAGGCCAAGCTCACGCTGCAATCGCCGCATCAGATTGAGAACCTGCGCCTGCACCGACACGTCGAGCGCGGAAGTCGGCTCGTCGCAGACCAGGAACTTCGGATTGCCCGCGAGAGCGCGCGCGATCGAGATCCGCTGGCGCTGCCCACCCGAGAACTGATGCGGAAACTTGGCACCGTCGGCACGCACCAGACCCACCTGCTCCAGCAGCGCGGCGACGCGCGATGCGATCGCCGGCTTCGAGACGCGCGTTTCGCCGCGGCCCGCGAGCAGCGGCTCGGCGACGATATCGGCGACCCGCCAGCGGGGATTGAGGCTCGCATACGGGTCCTGGAAGATCATCTGCATCTCGCGGCGGGCGGTGGCGCGCGCTCCGTCGACGTCGATTCTCTTTCCCGCGTAGCGGATCTCGCCGCGCGTCGGCCGGTACAGTCCTACGATGAGCCGGGCGACGGTGGACTTGCCGCAGCCGGATTCGCCTACCAGACCCAGCGTCTCGCCGCGGGCGATCGCCAGGCTCACGCCGTCGACCGCCTTCAGGAGCGATCGCGGCTTGCGCTCGACGAGACGATTGAGCCAGGGCGGGGAAACGTCGAAATGCCGGGCGACGTCGACCAACTCGACCAGCGGCGCGTTCGCCGGCGCGGCGGCATCGATGTCGCGCTCCTTGTCGCGCAAGGCGCGGTCCGTCGGCATAAAGCTCACGCGGCCACCAGCCAGCACGCGGCGCGCGTCGCCCCCGCGGCCATGAGCTCCGGCCGATCGCGCCGGCAGCGATCGAAGGCGTGCGGGCAGCGCGGATGAAAAGCGCAACCTACCGGAATGGCGGTGAGGCGCGGCATCGAGCCTTCGATCTGAGCCAGCTTTTCGCGCTCGGCGACGATCGACGGGATGGACCCCATCAGTCCCTGCGTATAGGGATGCTGAGGGCGATGGATGACGTCGGCCACCGGACCGATCTCGGCGATCCTGCCGGCGTACATCACGGCGACGCGGTCGGCGGTCTCGGCGATCACCCCCATGTCGTGGGTGATGAGCATCACCGCCGTTCCGTGATCACGGCACAGCCGCTTGAGCAGCGCGATGATCTGGGCCTGGATCGAAACGTCGAGCGCGGTGGTCGGCTCGTCAGCAATGATGAGCTTCGGATTCGCGGCCAGCGCGAGAGCGATCACCACTCGCTGCCGCATCCCGCCGGAGAACTGATGGGGATAATGATCGAAGCGCCGTCCGGGCGCCGGAATGCCGACCTCGGCGAGCAGATCGAGCGCGCGCCGGCGCGCGGCGGACGAGGACAGCTTGAGATGCGTCGTCATCGTCTCGGTGATCTGGCGGCCGATCGTGTAGAGCGGATTGAGCGACGTAAGCGGGTCCTGGAACACCGCGCCGATCTCGCGCCCGCGAATGCGGCGGAGTCCCTCGGCCGGCAGGTTGTCGATGCGCCGGCCGCCGAGCCACACCTCGCCGGCGCCGATGCGACCGGGTGGATCGATCAGCCCGATGACGGCTGCGCCCGTCAACGATTTGCCGGCGCCCGATTCGCCCACGACGCCGAGGACTTCCCCGGGCGCGATCGACAGCGACACGCCGTCGACCGCGACCAGCGTCCCCTGCCGCGTTGGAAACTCGACGCGCAAATCCTTGACTGCCAGAAGCGCGTCGGCCGTCACGAGGTCATTTCAGTCTGGGATTGAGCGCGTCGCGCAGCCAGTCGCCGAGGAGGTTGATCGCCAGCACCAGAATCACCAGCGCCGCGCCGGGAAAAATCGTGATCCACCACTCGCCGGAGAAGAGGAAATCGTTGCCGACCCGGATCAGGGTCCCCAGCGACGGCCGCGTGGGCGGCACGCCCACGCCGAGGAACGAGAGCGTCGCTTCGAGGACGATCGCCGTCGCGATGTTGATCGTCGCGAGCACCAGCACCGGTCCGAGCACGTTCGGCAGAAGGTGGCGGAACACGATCGCCGCCGGCCGCACGCCGATGACGCGCGCCGCCTGCACGTACTCCTTGTTCTTTTCCACCAGCGTCGACCCCCGAACGGTGCGCGCGTACGAGGGCCAGTTGGAAACGCCTATCGCGAGAATGAGGACGAGAAGCGCGACGTCGCTGTGCGCGCTCCGCGGCAGCACGGCGCGAGCCACGCCGTCGATCAAAAGAGCGATTAGAATGGCGGGAAAGGATAGCTGGACGTCCGCCGCGCGCATGATGAACGCGTCGACCCGCCCGCCGGAGTACCCGGAGGCGAGGCCGAGGCTCACGCCCATCGCCACCGACAGCGCCACCGCCAGGACGCCGACGAGAAGCGAGATCCGCGTGCCGAACATGATCGCGGAGAGGATGTCGCGGCCCTGATCGTCGGTGCCGAGTAGGTATTCCGGCTTCGCCCCCTCCATGCCGTGCGGCGGCGTGAGCGCGTCGCTCAGGTTGAGCGTCGCGAGGTCGAACGGATTGTGCGGCGCCACCCAGGGGGCGAACAGCGCCGCGGCCAGACACACGCCCAGCACCAGCGCCGAGACGACCGCGACCGGCGAATGGCGGAAACCGTAGGCGAGGTCGCCGTCCCACCAGCGCGCGAGGCGGGACGGCCAGGCGAGAGTGGCCATGTCTATTCCACGCCGTCGCTCCCGCCCCGGATTAGAGCATTCGAGGGCGGCCTCCAGCGGGAACCCAGCGTCGCGCGACGCACGCCGCTGGATCCCGGGTCTCGCGCTGCGCGCTCGCCCGGGACGACGCACCTGCCGTCATCCCGGCGCAGCCCGGGATCCAATCTTCGCCGAACTTGGGCCCCGGCGCATTTGCCAACTAAGGCCGGGGCGACACGCATGATCACGGCGCGGGCTTGATGACGACCCACTTGAGCCAGTTGTTGTTGTCGGCGAGCTGCACCAGATCGACGTTCTTCTTCATCGCCCAGGCGAGCGCCTGCTGGTGCAACGGAATGTGCCCGATGTCGTCCTTGTGGATCTTGAACAGCTCCGCGATCTCCGCGTCGCGCTTCTTCGGGTCGAGCTCGCTCGCGATCTGGTTGCCGAGCTCGTCGACCCGCTTGTTCGAGTAGCTGCCGAGATTGAACTGCCCCTGGCCCTTCGGGCCGGGCGACATGATCAGCGCGTAGATCGCGTTGTGGGCATCGTACGACCCGGGAGTCCAGCCCAGCAGATAGAAGGACGTATCGCGCGACAGGATCTTCGGGAAGTAGGTGACCTTGGTTTCGGCATTGAGATTGACCTTGACCCCGATCTTCGCCAGCATCGCGGAGACCGCCTGGCAGATCTGCGCATCGTTGACGTAGCGATCGTTCGGGCAGTTCATGCTGACGATGAAGCCGTTCGGATAACCGGCATCGGCCAGAAGCTTCTTCGCCGCCACCGGATCGTAGGGCAGGCGCGTATTGAGATCCTTGGCGTAGCCGCGGATGCCCGGGGCGATCATCAGGCCGCTCGGCGTCGCGGCGCCGCGCATGACGGTCTTCGCGATCGCATTCTCGTCGATCCCCTGATAGAACGCCTGGCGGACGCGCTTGTCCTTGAACGGGTTCTTGCCCTTCACGTTCGAGTACAGGAGCTCGTCCCGGGACTGATCCATCCCGAGGAAGATCGTGCGCAGCTCCGGCCCGACCATCACCTTGAGCGACGGATCCGCCTTGAGCTTGTCGAGGTCCTGCAGCGGCACCGGCTCCATCATGTCGATGTCGCCGGAGATCAGCGCGGCGACCCGCGTGGCCGCGTTGCCGATCGGCGTGAACACCGCCTCGGTGATGTTGCTCTCGATCTTGGTCCAGTAGCTAGGATTGGGGACCATTACCGTGCGAATGCCCGGTTCGCGCGATTTCAGCATGAAGGGCCCTGTGCCGTTGGCCTTGAGCGTGGCCGCGTTCTCCTTGCCCTTGCGCACGTCGACCGGCGTCGTCGCGTTGTTCTTCTCGCACCACGCCTTGCTCATCATGTACCACTGATTGATGGTGTCGGGCAGGATCGGGAACGGCTCGCTGGTCACGATGTCGACGGTGAGATCGTCGATCTTCTTGATCTCCTTGATCGGCCCGACGTAGGTCTTCATGTCCGAGCCGTCGGCCTTGGCGCGCTCGTAGCTGAAGATCACGTCGTCGGCGGTGAACGGCGTGCCGTCGTGGAACTTGACGTTCGGACGCAGCGTGAAGCGCCACACCGTGGGCGCCATCTGCTTCCACGCCGTCGCGAGCAGCGGCACCAGCTCGAGCTTCTTGCCGCGGCCGACCAGCGGCTCGTACATGTTGCCGGTGATCTGGAGCTGCAGCGTTTCGTTGAGCGCGTGGGGATCCATCGATATGGAATCGCCCTGGTCCGCGAACCTGAAGGTGACCGCGAGCGCCGTGGCCGCCGCGAATCCGGTGGCGACGACGATTGCCGTGCCGAGCAGAGCTTTGGTCAATCCGAGCTTCCTCATATCAATGGCCTCCTTGGGTTGCGTTGCCTCATACCTCAGCCGTGGACTGCCGCCGGAGCGAGAGAGCCGAGGGCCCGCAGGCAGGCGGCCTTGGCCTGCTCGAAGACCATCGCCTTCCAGTCGTCGGCGTCGATGTAGAACGTGTCGCGGAGCGCGCGCTTGATCGCGTCGCGCTGTGCCGCCGGCGCGTCGGGGTGGTTGTACAGCCAGGCTTCCGCCCGGAGCGCCTGCAGCGTATGTTCGAGGGGATAGGTGCCGTATTCTAGCGCCATCGCTGTCATCTCGGTGTCCGGGCACTCGCTCTGCGCCGCAGCGGAGATGATGCCGGTGACATGCGCCGACGTCGAGGATCCGTCGAAGAACGAGGTCACGTCTTCGCCCCACCATGCCTTCGTGCGCGCGACGGCGGCAGCGTCGTCCGTTCCCGAATAGATTTTCTCGCCGTGGCCGCGGGGCCCGAGGCCGGTATGGAAATCGATCCAGCCGAGCCGTTTCCGCGAAGCCCCCCGTGCGCGCAGCACCGCGCGCAGACAGCCGTTGCTCCACGAAGGATGGCTGCCGCCATAGAACATCCCGTCGGGGTGCGTGTACTGCCCGCCGCTCACGGCCGCCTGAAATGCCTTTTCTCCGTGCAGCTTGATCCAGCCGTGGAGCTTCGCTTCGGAGTCGCCCGGCGGGGGCCACGCGGCCGGCAGCAGCAAGGGGTGGATCTCCGTGTACGCAGAGTCAGGTGGACGCGGCGCGGAGAAGTCGATGAAGTTGCGATTGAGATCGGCGTTGTCCTCGTTGGTGCGCCGCAGGTGCGAGAAGCCGTAGGGGTTGAGCGCGTGGAGCATCAGCACGGCTGAGCCCGAGCGCACGGCCGCTTCGACGAATGCGTCGTCGCTCAACAAAGCGACCTGGCAGCCGGACCCGCAGAAGCCCTCGACGCCGTGGGTACCCGACGTGAGCAGAAGCATCGCCGGCGCGCGCTCATCGCCGATCTCGGCCAGATCGATCGACAGCTCTTCGCCCTTCGCGCCGCGCTCGCTTGGATGCACGTGACGGAACGTTCGCGCGCCACGCGCAGCGGCCGCGGCGAGGAACTTGTCGCGCGCCTCTGCGTAGCTCTGCGCGAAGTGCGTGGCGGCGCTCATCGCTCGAGCGGCAGCGCTGCTTCCGCGAGCGCCGCGAGGTAGCCTGCGCCGACCGGAATCACTTCGTCGTTGAAGTCGTAGCGGCTGTTGTGCAGGAAGCAGCCTCCCTCCGCCCCGCCCTGTCCCAGCCGCGCGTACGCGCCGGGACGCCGCTGCAGCATGAAGGAGAAGTCCTCGGATCCCATGCTGGGCTCGAGGTCCCGCACCACGTTGCCGGGGCCGACCAGGTTGTCGGCGACCTGTGCCGCGAACTCGGCCTCGCGCACGCTGTTGATCGTCGCCGGATAGACGCGCTCGTACTTCAGCGTGGCCTTCGCCCCGAAGGCCGTGGCGATGGAATGCACGAGCTCGTTCAATCTCGCTTCGATCGCGTCCTGCGTCTGCGGGCGGAAGGTTCGCACCGTCCCCACCAGACGTGCCTCCCGCGGGATCACGCTCATCGCCGCAAGATTGCCCGCATGCATCGCGCACAGGCTTACCACCGCCGTGTCGACCGGGCTCACGTTGCGGGCGACGATCGACTGCGCCGCGGTGATGATGTGGCCCGCCACGAGCACCGGATCGACGGTCATGTGCGGGTGCGCCCCGTGGCCGCCACGCCCCTCGATGTGGATCTCGATGCGGTCTGCGGCGGCCATCATCGGCCCGGGGCGCACTGCGATCGTTCCCGGACGAAGCGCGGGCCAGTTGTGCAAGGCGTAGATCTCGTCGGCGGGAAAGCGCTCGAAGAGCCCGTCGTCGATCATGGCTTTGCCGCCCGCGTATCCCTCCTCGCCCGGCTGGAAGATGAGATAAGCCGTGCCGTCGAAGCGGCGGGTCGCGGCGAGGTAGCGCGCCGTACCGAGCAGCATGACCGTGTGGCCGTCGTGGCCGCAACCGTGCATCCGCCCCTTGAAGCGGGACGCGTGCGGAAAATCGTTCTCCTCGTGCATCGGGAGCGCGTCCATGTCCGCGCGCAGGCCGACGGAGCGGCCGCTCCCGTTACGAGCGCCGGGGATCACCGCCACGACGCCGGTCTTGCCCACGCGGGCGTGGTATTCGACGCCGAGCCGGTCCAGCTCCCCGGTGACGACCTCGACCGTGCGATGTTCCTCGAATCCCAGCTCGGGGTGCGCGTGCAGATCACGCCGCAGCGAAGTGAGTTCCGCGTGCTCGCCCCGAAGGTAATCGACCGGGGTCATTTCGACATCGGCTGATCCGTCAGTGCGCCGGAACGAGGCGCTCGATGCGAAGCCGCGGATCGACCGCATAGTAGAGCAGGTCGACGACCAGATTGATGAGTACGAACACGAGCGCGATGAAGCACAGATACGCTGCCATGATCGGCACGTCGGCGAAGCTCACCGCCTGGATGAACAGCAGGCCCATGCCCGGCCACTGGAACACCGTCTCGGTGATGATGGCAAAGGCGATGATCGCGCCGAGCTGCAGGCCCGTGATCGTGATCACGGGAACGAGCGTGTTCTTGAGCGCGTGCCCGAAATGGATCGCCCGGTCGGTAAGCCCGCGCGCCCGCGCGAACTTGATGTAGTCGGTGCGCAGCACTTCCAGCATCTCGGCGCGCACCAGCCGCATGATCAGCGTCATCTGGAAGAGAGACAGTGTGATCGACGGCAGGATCAGCGCCTTCAGGCCGCTCTTGGTGAGAAAGCCCGTCGTCCACCAGCCGAGCGCCACGGTCTCGCCCCGGCCGAACGAGGGCAGCCAGCCGAGGATCACCGCGAACACCAGGATGAGCAGGATGCCGATCAGAAATGTCGGCAGGGATACGCCGACCAGCGAGACGGTGAGCAGGAAGTGGGAGAACCACGAATCGCGCCGAAGCGCCGTGTAGACGCCCGCCGGGATGCCGAGAATCAGCGCGAGCAGCGCGGCCGTTGTGGCCAGCTCGAGAGTCGCCGGCAGCCGTTCCTTGAGGAGCGTGGACACAGGACGTCCCTGCCTCAGCGATAGGCCGAATTCTCCCTGCACCGCGCGGGCGACGAAACGGCCGAACTGGACGTAGAACGGTTTATCCAGACCCAGGTCCGAGCGAAGCTGCGCCCGCTGCTCCTGGGTGGCGTCCTGGCCCACCATGAAAGTCACCGGATCGCCGGTGAAATTGAACAGACCGAACGCGATCAGCGCGACCACCGCCATCACGACGAACGACTGCAGAATGCGGCGGAGGACGAACGCGAGCAAGGGAGTCCGGTCTGTGGTTCGCGCGCGGATGCGCCAATGCTAGCGGCCGTCGCCGCTGAAGGCAACAACGGGCTATTCGCGTGCTCCGGGCAGCGGCCGCGGGCGCGTCAGAACCTCGGGCTGGAGGATCGCGTCGAGGTTTTCCTTCGAAAGCAGTTTCTTGTCCAGGACGAGATCGTAGACGCTTCTGCCCGTCGTCAGCGCCTCCTGTGCGATCTCGGTCGCGTTGGCGTAGCCGATGTAGGGATTGAGCGCGGTGACCACCCCGATCGAGTGCTCGACCGAGGCGCGCAACCGGTCGCGGTTCGCCGTGATGCCGTTGACGCAGCGCTCGGCGAGCGTCAGGCAGCCGTTGCGCAGGTGCGTTACGCTCTTGAACAGGCTGTGGGCGATGATCGGCTCGAAAGCGTTCAGCTGCAGCTGACCTGCCTCGGCGGCGAAGCTCACGGTCACGTCGTTGCCGATCACCTCGAAGGCGATCTGATTCACGACCTCGGGAATCACGGGATTGACCTTGCCGGGCATGATCGACGAGCCCGCCTGCATGGGCGGAAGGTTGATCTCGCCCAAGCCCGCCCGCGGCCCGCTCGCGAGCAACCGCAGGTCGTTGCAGGTCTTGGACAGCTTGACGGCCACGCGCTTGAGCACGCCCGAGAGCTGGACGAAGCTGCCGCAATCCTGCGTCGCCTCGACGAGGTTCGGCGCCGTGATCAGCGCAATACCGGTGATTTCGCTGAGCCGTGTGCATACGACGCGGGCGTAATCCGGATGCGCGTTGATGCCGGTGCCGATCGCCGTCGCGCCGAGGTTGATCTCGCGAATCAGGAGCGCAGCCTCCTTGAGCCGCTCCTCGTCCTCGCCGACCATGACCGCGTAGGTCGAGAACTCCTGCCCGAGGGTCATCGGCACTGCATCCTGGAGCTGGGTGCGGCCCATCTTGAGCACGTCCTTGAACTCCTCCGCCTTGGCCTCGAAGGCGCGGCGCAGCACGACCATGGCGTCGATCAGCCGGTAGATCCCGAAATGGGCGGCCAGCTTGAGCGCGGTGGGATACACGTCGTTCGTGCTCTGGCTCATGTTCACGTGCTCGTTCGGATGCAGGTGCTCGTACTGGCCGCGCGCGTGGCCGAGGTGCTCGAGCGCGCGGTTGGCGATCACCTCGTTGGCGTTCATGTTGGTCGAGGTGCCGGCCCCGCCCTGGATCACGTCGACGACGAAGTGCTCGTGCAGGTCGCCGTCGCGGATCTCCTGACACGCCTTGACGATCGCCTCGGCGCGCTTCGAATCGAGCAGGCCCAGGTCTTCATTGGCGATGGCGGCCGCCTGCTTGATGCAGGCCAGCGCCCGGACCAGATCGGGGTAGATCGAGATCGGATTGCCGGTGATCGGGAAATTCTCGAAGGCGCGCAGCGTGTGGACGCCGAAATAGGCGCCTGCCGGAACGTTTCTCTCTCCGAGCAGATCGTGTTCCACGCGGTATTGACTCGCCATGACGATCCTCGCTCGCGGTCGCGTGGCACAACGCCCTTTTCTACCCGATCGCCTGCCCCAGCGATTCGAAGATCGACTTGAGCTGCGGCAACGATGCTAGTCCAGCCTGGCGGTAAAGCCAAATGCTGCCGTTCAGCCCCTCTGCGATGTGGCGCGCTGCCGTCGCGTCGCGAACAGGCACACGCCGGCGGCGACCGACACGTTGAGCGATTCGACGGCGCCCGCCATCGGTATGGTGACGATGCGGTCGCACGACTCGCGCGTGAGCCGCCGCAAGCCGCCGCCCTCGGCACCGAGAACCCACGCGATCGGTCCGGAAAGATCGGCGTCGAACAGGTTCTCGCCTCCAACGTCGGCGCCGACGACCCATACGCCACGCTCCTTGAGCTCGCTCAAGGCTCGAGCGAGATTGGTCACGCTGACGAGCGGCACGCTGTCTGCTGCTCCGGACGCCGCTTTCGACACCGTCGCAGTCAGGCCGACCGCCCGATCCTTGGGGACGACGACGGCCTGCACACCGAACGCGTCCGCGCTGCGGAGGCAGGCACCGAGATTGTGCGGGTCCGTGACTCCGTCCAACACGAGCAGGAGTGCCGGCTCGGAAAGACCACCGAGGATTTCGTCGAGGGTGCGGTACGGCGCGCTCCCGTCGATCACCGCGACGACGCCCTGGTGCTTGTCGTTGCCGGCGAGCGCGGTGAGGCGATCGTCGTCGGCCGTATGCACGGTTATGCCCGCGGTCTGCGCGCGCTCGATGAGCTCGCGGGCGCGCCGGTCGTGCCGTGACGCCACGACGTAAACGGTGCGCACGCTCTCCGGCCGCGCGCGCAGGCGCGCGGTCACGGCATGAAACCCAGACAGATGACGCTCTCCGTTCACCGAGGCATGTCGCGACGATGCTCCCGGTGCGAGTGTACCGCAGCGCCGCGGCCCGGCTTGGTCGGCAGTCGCTGCGAGCGCTGATCGAACGCATGCGCGGCCGCTTCGTGGGCTGCGGCGAGCTGGCCGGTCCAAGGTCGGGCCAGTATAATCAGACTGCTCTTCGCATCCCGCACGTCCGGACGCTGTTGTAGCTCAGCTGGTAGAGCAACTGATTCGTAATCAGTAGGTCGGTGGTTCGAATCCACTCAACAGCACCAATCCATGAGGGTTGTAGCGATAGCAGTCACTAACAGTAAGAGCGAGCCGTCGCGTTACGCTGTTGCGTTTGCGATCGCATGTTGCGGAACGTGGCACCGACGTGGATGCGCGCACGGCAGCTCAAGGCGTGATCCGCTATTTTGATACCTCGGCGGGTGATCGACCACGATGAGCTTGCGCCCGCGCGTAGGCTCCGGAATCACGTCGCCGTAGGCACGCTTGGCCTCCTCGGCGAACCATTCCACATACGCAGCGCCGGCGGCGACTTCGCCGCGGCTCTCGGCTAGAGGTTTGCCCTGTTCGCGTGACAGCAGCCGCGCCAGGTCCTCCTGGTGCGCAAGCAGCGCACCATTCCACTGTCGGAGCAGTTGCGAGCGTTCCTTGCCGGTGCGTGCGCTCCAGTCGCGGAACGCCTCCGCCGCGCAGTCGACCGCCGCGCTCGCCTCGGTCGCGCCACAGTCGGGCACGTCGATCACGTGCGAGCCGTCGGCAGGGTCCAGGACGGCGAAGATGCGTCCGTCGACTTCGCCGACCCAGCGCCCGCCAATCAGCGCGCGATCGCGCACGAGGTCCGATCGGCCCGGTTGCAGGGGTGACACTTCTTCGCCGCTGCGATGCACGGCGTCAGCGATCGCGACGTTTATCGCTTGAGCGCCACGGCCTGCGCCTGGATCTTGCCCAAATCGAAATTGTTGATGGGATCGATCAGCTCGTTGGTGTAGAAGTCTTTGAGGTCGCCGATCTTGAGTTGATTGAGCTCGGCCTCGGTCTTGAACTCCGTTGGATTGATGCTGCCCATCTTCGCGTTCGGATACGGCGGTTTGTAGAGCTGAATGCGGCGGCTGATCGTCTGTAGCACCGACTTGACCGCGTCTTCCCTGCTGCTGCCCTTGGGTGCCGTCTCGGGATACATGTCCAGAAACGCATTTGCCCCCGCGGTCGGATTCGCGAGCAGGAACTGCGACGCCTTGGCCACCGAGCGTCCGAAGCCGATGAGAAGATTGCGGTCCTCCTTGAGCAGCGTCCGCTTGGCCATCAGAAACTGGCCACCGACCAGCGGAAGCTTTTTCGGCCTCGGCACGAATTCCAGCTTGATGCCCGCCGCCTCGATCTGCCCGAAGCCCGTGTCGTAGTACGCCAGCGCGTCGATCGCGTCACGTTCGAGCGCGACGCCCGCCGGCACGCCATTGCCGACCGAGACCCATTTCACCTCCTTGTCGGGATCGATGCCCAGCGACTTGAGGATATTGCGCGTCACCGGATACTCGCTCGCCGCGAAGTCCGACACGCCGACGCGCTTGCCTTTCAAATCGTTGTAGCTCTTGATCGCCGAGCCCGGCTTGACGACCACGTCCCACTTGTAGGGGTAAGTGTACTCGTAGAAATTGATCGCGGGACCCCACTCGCCCTTGGCCAGGATCGGCAACTGGAACGATGGCACGCCGATGCCGATGTCGACGTCGCCGCGATCCACCGCGACCTGTACGTTGGAGTTGCCGCCGAGCGAGAGCGGCTTGATCGTGAAGCCCTCCTCCTTGTTGTAGCCCAACGCCTCGCCGATGACCGTGTTGATCACCGCCGCTCCCATCGCCTTGAGTCCGACGCCGAAGCGCACGGTACGCAACTCCGCACCCCGAGCGACGCGCGGCCCGATCACGAGCGCCGCCGCGAAGGCGCCGCTCGCCAACAACCATTCCCGTCTGCTGATTTGCATGACTTCCTCCTGTGAAGAAAATCTTACGGCTTGCCGCGATGGGCCCAATGCACGACGCGATGCTCCAGGCGACGCACCGAGCTGTGCAGTGTGATGCCTAAGACGCCGAGGATGATCAGTGCCGCGAACACGCCAGCGACGTCCGATACGGCCTGCGCCTGCGTAATCACCACGCCCATGCCCTGCTGCGCGCCGAGGAACTCGGCCACGATCGCGCCCAGAAGCGCGTATACGACCGCCATGTCCAGTCCGGCGAAGATGAATGGGGCGGCGTTGGGCAGCTTGGCGATGCGGTAGGTCTCGAATCGCGTCGCGGACAGCGAGCGCATCAGATCGAGGCGGTCCGGCTCGATCGAGCGCAGTCCCGTGAAGCTGTTGATGAGCACCGGGAAGAAGGCGAGCAGCGCGGCGATGGCGATCTTGCTGCCGGCGCCGAAGCCGAACCAGATCACCACCAGCGGCGCGATCGCCACTTTCGGTAGGCTCTGCAACGCGAAGGCGTAGGGCATCAACAGCTTCTCGATCGTGCGGCTTTCCGCCATGAGTGAACCGAGCACCAACCCGAGTCCCGTGCCGATGGAGAACCCGATCGCCGCGTTGCTGAGCGTACTCCACAGCGGCACGTAATAGCCTTGCGGATCGGTCGGGTTGATGCCGATGCCCGACCACAATGCATTGAGGACTGCTTCCGGAGCCGGCAGGATGTACGATGGCACTTTCAGAAAGCGAACGGAGAGGACCCACAGCGCGAACAGCACCAGCGCGCCCATGCCGGCGATGATCGAGCCGTTGACCCCGGTTTTCGGGCGCTTCGGCTTGGCCTCCACCGCGTCGGCGCCGGTCCGATCCGCCTCGTCGAGTTCGAGATTCTCGTCGGCCTGATCGAGCATGCTTGGATCCAGATCGACTTTGGCATCGCTCATTCGATTTCTCCTTCGGCGTTGAGGAGCGCCCGAATCTCGCTCGCGAGCTTCGGATACGCCGGATTGCTGACGATGGTGTCGAAGCTGCGCGGGCGCGGTATGGGAACGGTCAGCTCCTTCAGCACCCGGCCCGGCCTCGCCGACATCACGACCACGCGATCGGCCAGGAAGATTGATTCCGAGATGCTGTGCGTGATCAACATCACCGTCTTGCCACTCGCCTGCCAGATGCGCTGCAGCTCCATGTTCATGCGTTCGCGCGTCAGCGCGTCGAGCGCGCCGAAGGGCTCGTCCATCAGCAGGATGCGCGGATCGCGCGCGAGCGCCCGACAGATGCCGGCACGCTGCTGCATGCCTCCCGATAGCTCGTACGGATAGCGATCGCCGAAGTCGCCGAGGCCCGCCATCGCCAGCAGCTCGTCGATGCGGTGCGTCGATGAGATGTGGCGGCCGCCGACGCGCAGCGGCAGGCTCACGTTGTCGCGAACGGTGAGCCAGGGCAAGAGATTCGCCGCCTGGAACACCACGCCGACCTGCGCCGACGGGCCGGTCACCTGACGGCCGTCGAGCAACAAACGGCCGCCGTCGCTGGTATCGAGCCCCGCGAGCATGCGCAAGAGCGTGCTCTTGCCGCAGCCCGACGGGCCGACGACGCACACGAATTCACCATTGGCGATGTCGAGATCGACGCGATCGACCGCGTGCACGCTGCCGCTCGACGCGGTGACGTAGGTTTTCGACACCGCGCGCATCCGGATCAACGGTCGGACCGATTTCTGCCACCGGCCGTCGTCGACCACCGCTGCATTGCCTGCTGCCATGACTTACTCCTCTTTCATTTCTATCAACTCCGTCATTCCCGCGGAAGCGGGAATCGAGTGTCGCGTGACGAACGACACTGAGTCCCCGCGTTCGCGGGGACGACGATCTGCTTGCTGATTGCGAAACGCATAATCGGATCTCACCTACGACGCGAGCGCGCGCATCTCGCCATAGAGGTCGGCCTTGCCCTCGAAGCCGATGCCCGGCAGCTCCGGCATGGTGATGTGGCCGCCTTCCACGCGCACGCCGTCGGGGAAACCGCCGTAAGGCTGGAACAGGTCGGGATAACTCTCGTTGCCGCCGAGACCGAGACCCGCAGCAATGTTGAGCGACATCTGGTGGCCACCGTGCGGAATGCATCGGGCAGGCGACCAGCCGTGGTCCTTGAGCATCGCGAGCGTGCGCAGATATTCGACCAACCCGTAGCTCAGCGCGCAATCGAATTGCAGCCAGTCGATGTCCTTGCGCATGCCCGCGTAGCGGATGAGATTGCGCGCGTCCTGCATCGAGAACAGATCCTCGCCGGTCGCCATCGGCTTCGGGTAGTGCTGCGCCAGCTCGCGCTGCAGCTCGTAGTCGAGCGGGTCACCCGGCTCTTCGTACCAGAAGAGCGGGTAGTGACGCAGCTCCTTGGCGTAAGCGATCGCTGTGGCGAGGTCGAATCGGCCGTTGGCATCGACCGCGAGCTGCGCCTCGCCATCGATCTCGGCCAGCACCGCCTCGATCCGCCGCAGGTCCTCCTTCAGCGTGGCGCCGCCGATCTTCTTCTTGACCACCGTGAAGCCTCGATCGACGTAACTGCGCATCTCAGCGCGCAACTTGCCGAGATCCTGATTCGGGTAGTAATAGCCGCCCGCCGCGTACACGAAGACGCGCGGATTGGGCTTGCCGTTGCCATAACGGTCGGCGAGCAACCGGAACAGCGGTCGCCCCGTAATCTTCGCCACTGCGTCCCATACCGCCATGTCGACGGTGCCGATCGCCACCGAGCGCTCGCCGTGGCCGCCGGGCTTCTCGTTCTGGAACATCGCGGCCCAGACTTTGTGCGGATCGAGGTTCTCGCCGGTCTCGTCCAGCAACGATTCCGGCTTCGCTTCCAGGATCCGCGAGCGGATGCGTTCGCGAATGAGCGAGCCCTGTCCATAGCGGCCGTTGGAGTTGAAACCGTAGCCGGTGACCGGCCTGCCATCGCGAACGACATTGGTGACGACTGCGACGAGGCTCAGCGTCATCTTGCTGAAGTCGATGTACGCATTGCGGATCGACGATGAAATCGGCTTCGTCACTTCGCGTATGTCGACGATGCGAACGGGCGCCGACGTCTTGGCGGTCGATCGGGAAACGGTTGCGGGATGATCAAGCACGCGCGTTCTCCATTAAGGTCTACAGTGAGCTGCCGCCGCAGATGACGATCTGCTGGCCCGTGATCGCTGCGGCATCGGCTGAGAGCAGGAAGCTCGTCAGCGCGGCGACCTCCTGAGGCTGAATGAACCGGCCGATCGGTGGCACGCGCGGCGGCGTGGCGTCGCGCGCGGGATCGTTCAGCATCGGTGTCTCGGTCGCTGCAGGCGCAACGACATTGACGGTGACGCCTTTCGGCGCCAATTCGGCCGCCCACGAACGCGCCATCGCCGTCAGCGCGGCCTTCGCCGCGGCATACTGGCTGCGCTCGGGCGCGCCAACCGCGGTGCGACTGCCGATCAGCACGATTCGCCCCATCGCCGAAAATTTCCTGCAAAGCCCGTTGGCGATCACGGCGGCGGCCTGCACGTGCACCCGCCACATCCCTTCGCCGTCCCGCGCATCGAGCCGACCCAGAGGCGCGGTTCGCATGAAGCCGGCGGCATGCACGAAAGCGTCGACCGTCGCGATCTCGTCGACCACGGCAGCGACGCGCTCGAGGTCGGTCAAGTCGATCTCCACGGGCTCGAAGTCCGGCGAGCGCGTCCGGGCCGGCGAACGATCGAGCCCCGTGACGCGCCATCCTTCCCGCAACAACCGATCCGCGATCGCCGCGCCGATGCCGGAGCTCGTGCCCGTCACGACCGCGTGCCTCCTGCGTGGCGCGACTTCGAGACTCCGGTCCGGCTGAAGAACAGTGCTCACGAATGTAGCGGTGTCACGCCGCGGCGTTGACCGCGAGTCCGGCGTGCTTCAACGCCGCGGCGATTTGCGCCAGCTCCTCCACGGTCGGCGCCTGTGTCGGCGGACGCACTGTGGCGTCGCGAAGGATGCCCGCCATCGCCATCGCCGCCTTCATGCGGCCGTGCGCTTCGCCCGTGGGCTCGCCGGCGCCATAGACGGCATCCTTCAGCGGGTCGATCAACGCCTGGATGCGCATCGCCTGCTTGAGGTCTCCGGCTTGGACGGCCTTCAGCAAGTCGTGGATCAAATCGGGAACGAGCGAGGCAAAGCCGACCAGCGCGCCGTCGATGCCCTGCACCATCGACGCCAGGAGATATTCATCGTGGCACGTGAGCAACGCCTTGGTCGGATTGGCGTCACGGATCGCCTTGATGTCGCGCGCGTACTTGTTCATCTCGCGCTCGCCCATCTTGAACGCCTGCACGTAAGGCAGCCGGGCCAGCTCGGCCAGCAGGCTCGACGAGTACGATCCGCGCGTCCACGCCGGATAGATGTGCACGACGAGCGGCAGCCCGCTCGCCTTGCCGATCGCGTGGAAGTAATCGAGGCAATGCTCGGGCTTGAAGCCGAAGCGGAGCCAGTGATGCGGCGGCATGATGTCGAGACCGGCAGCCCCCGCTTCCTTGGCCCATCCCGCTTGCTCGACCGCGTCGTCGATACCTTCGCAGACAATGGACGAGATCACCGGGCAGAGGTCCTTGACCGCCGCGGCGGTGACGCGAGTTACTTCGGCGCGCTCGCGCGGCGTGAGCGAGAAGACTTCACCCGTGTGGCCGTTGGTCATCAGCGCGGTCACACCGGGCCGCTTGGCGAGCCACTGCGCGAATCGCTTGAGCTCGACGTCGTCGATGGAGAGATCTTTCCGGAATGGAACCGCGATGGCGGGGATGATGCCGTGGAAGTTGATGGCTGGCACGAGGCCTCCTATGACCGGTTACGCTACAGATGACTTCGAATTGATTGTTCGGTACTGTGTGCTTTGAGGCGGCGCCCGTCCAATACCAGATACGCATAACTCCATGCGTCTGCTGAATCGCCCCTTCGAAATCATCTGGCTTCAGGACTTCCTGGCGCTTGCCGACAGCGGCAGCTTTTCACGCGCGGCCGAGGAGCGTCACGTCGCGCAGCCCGCGTTCAGCCGGCGCATCCGTTCGCTCGAAGAATGGCTTGGCGCGACGCTGATCGATCGCAGCACGCACCCGGCCTCGCTGACCGAAGCGGGGATCCGCTTCAGACCGCTCGCCGCGGACATCCTTCATCGCGTTGCGACCGCCCGAGACGAGACGCGAACTGCGCAAGCGACTGCCGCAGCGACGTTGCGCTTCGCGGCAACGCACGCGCTGTCGCTCACGTTCTTTCCGACATGGATTCGCAGCCTTGAATCCAGCATGCACGGTGCGCCGATTCATCTCATTTCGGACAGCCTGCAGGCATGCGAGGAGCTGATGCTGCATGGTCGTGCGCAATTGCTCCTGTGCCACTACCACCCGAAAGTCGAGAACCGGCTCGATCCTGGGGAGTTCCAGTCGGTGCGTGTCGGCAAGGACACCTTGATCCCCGTCGTGGCTCCGAACGGACCGGTTTTGCCTGAATCTCATCCAGCGCGGCAGCGTAAGGACAAGCTACCCGTCCTCGCGTACAGCGATGCGTCCGGTCTCGGTCGGATCCTTCAGATGCTTCTGGGCACCACGCTGGACGATGCGCAGGTCGAGTTCGTCTTTACCGCGCACCTGGCGGTGGTGCTGAAGTCGATGGCGATACAGGGCCGAGGAATCGCATGGCTGCCGGAGAGTCTGATTGAAGAGGATCTCGCCGCGAAGCGTCTCGTCCCGGCCGGCGCCGCTCGCTGGAGCATTCCGCTCCAGATCCGCCTGTTTCGCAGGCGCGGCCTGCAGGGGTCCGTCGCCGAGGAGTTCTGGAAGATCGCGAAAGGCGGCGCAGCCGCGGAATAGGCTCTCTTTCGGCCGGCGAGGAAAATGCACGCCATGCCGGCAAGACTAGCGGGCCGGACTCGTTCGTAACTGGCGTGACCTCTGGCCTTGCGAACCAGCGCGCACCACACGGGCGCACGCGATTACCGGCATCGCTGCCGGCAGCCGGCAACGTGGCTCTCCGACGTCCAAAACGTGTATACGTACCGTCGTCGGCCGCGTGCGGTCGATCCGCAGGAAGGTCCATTCCGTCACATCAAAGGGAAGTGTCGCTAAGGCGGCGGTTACTCTTTGCCGCGCCCGGCGTCGACGACATCGTTCGTCCAGAAGGCCTGCGGTCCGGGGCTTGCCGCGAGCGGCTTGCCGAGCGCCTCACCCGACTCGGTGGTGAACGCGAGCAGCTCGGCAATGCCTTCGGGGCTCATCTTCCCCTCGGTGCGGAGTCCTGGCGCCATCGTCGTGATCGCGGCGAGCACCACGTCGGCGCTCAGCGCAGGATAGAACTGACGCTGGATGCTGGCCGCGGCGCTCTTCTCGTCCTTGAGCACGGACCGGCTGGCCGCCTGGAGCGCGCGCGCCGTCCTCGCCGCCAATTTGAACCGTTCGCCGTCGAGCGGCGTCTTCGCGACGAGCACCAGGAAGGGCACGTGCTCGAGCTTCGGAAACTCCTGGCCGAGGCGGATGAACACCTTGCCCGTGCCCGCGTGCTCGGTCAACACGCCTTCCGGCGGCGAGAGCACGAAGCCGTCGATCTGCCCGTGGTCCATCGCAGCGCGAATGGCCGGCGGGGGCCCGATCAGGGCGATCTTGACTTCGTTCTGCTTGTCCAGCCCACCCTGGGCGATGAGCCAGCGCACCGCCCGGTCCTGAGCCCCGCCGACCGCGCTGACACCGATGGTCGCCCCCTTCAACGCCTGGATGCGCTTCTGGAGCGGGTCGCCAGCGCTCGCGCCGGTGCGCTTGAGAAACTCGTTGGAGACGACCAGCTCCAAGGTCACCTGCGACATCAGAGAGTAGATGAGTTGAAACGGCTGCCCTTTCGCGATCGCTGCAAGCGCGGTGTCGGAGCCCACGGCCGCGAAATCGATGTCGCCGGAATCGAGCGCGGCGAGCGCCGCGGGGTCGCCGCCGCGAATCTGGGTGAACTCCAGGTCGAGCTGCTGGTCGTTGAAGCTGCCGATCGCGCGCGCCGCCAGCACCGGCAGGAAACTCATGGTGGGCACCGCCTGCCCGATGCGCACGGTTGTCTTCTGCGCCCGAACGGACTGTGCGGGCAGCGCCGCTACGATGGCGGCCATCAACACGATCGCGAATCCCAGACGCTTCATGGCGACTCTCCTCTCGATTGAGCTTCGTTTGCGCTAGAGCTCTTGTTGCTCCGCGCCCGACGGCGGTGGACGCCACTGCAGAAGGCGACGTTCGAGCCGCGTCGCGAGCGCGTTGGCGAGGATCACGAACGTAAGCAGGATGGCAATGCCCGCGAACACCCCGGCCGGATCGTAGTTCGACGACGCCTGGACGATGTAGAGCCCCAGGCCGCGCGTGGAGGAAGTGAACTCGCCCACGATCACGCCGATCACGCTATACGGAATCGCCATGCGCATGCCCATGATCACGAACGGCGCGGCCGCGGGCAAGTAGACGTGGCGGGTCAATTGGCCCTCGCTCGCGCCCAGGATCAGAGTCATGTTGACGATGTCGCGGTCCACGGCGCGCACACCCATGTAGACGTTGTAGAAGACGAGAAAAAACACCATGACGGCTGCCAGTGCCACTTTCGACCCGACTCCGATGCCGAACCAGATGATGAAAAGCGGCGCCAGCGCGATCTTGGGGATGCCGTAGAACGCCATCACGTACGGCTCGAACACCGCCGCGACCCTGGGCAAGCGGGCGAGCGCGTAGCCGGTGACGATCCCCACGCTCACGCCGATGAGATAACCCAGCACGAGCTCCTGGCCAGTGGTCGCGAGGTCGGGAAAGATCGCGCCGGTGGCGAAGATCTCGTAGAGGCGCTGCGCGACATCGGTCGGCTTGCTGATGTAGATCGTGCGGATGACGCGACCGGAAGCCCATTGCCAGAGCAACAGAAGCGCGATCCCGGGCAGCAGGCCGAGAGCGAGGCCGACCGCGCGCGAGCGCCCCGAGCGAAGGGTCTGCTCGCTCACGACATGATTCCCGCCGCAGCTTCGGCCGCCGGTCGCGCGACCTCCGACTGGAATATCGTCCAGACGCGGTCGTAGAGCTCGGTGAAGCCCGGGGTATGGAACGGCTGGAAGACATTTCTCGGCCGTTCCAGCTCGATGGGGATGTCGGCCTTGAGCCTGGTCGGTTGGCGACTGAGCAGCACGACGTTATCGGCGAGCACGACCGCCTCCGTCAGGTCGTGCGTCACGAAAACGACGGTCGTCCCATGCCTGCGCCACAGCGACTGCAGGTCGTCCTGCATCACCATGCGGGTCTGTGCATCGAGCGACCCGAACGGCTCGTCCATCAGGATGACCTCCGGACGGTAGACCAGCGTGCGGGCGATGGCGGCGCGCTTCTGCATGCCGCCGGAGAGCTGGTGCGGATAATGATCCTCGAATCCCGCGAGGCCCACCGCGTTTACGATGTCGCGGACGCGCCCCGCGCGTTCGTCGGGCGGCACCTGCCGCAGCAGGAGCGGCAGCTCGACGTTCTGCCGCAGCGTCTTCCAGGGCAGAAGCTGCGCCTGCTGCGGCACGAACCCGATCGCGCGATTGACCGATCGGATTGCAGCGCCGTTTTGCCTCACGCCGCCGGACGTCGGAGAGAGAAGGCCCGCGGCCATGTGCAGGAGCGTGCTCTTGCCACAACCGCTCGGTCCAACCACGGCGGTGAACTGGCCGGGCCGGACGTCGAACGAAATGCCGTCGAGCACGCGCCGGCTGCCGCTGCCGGAGGGCAGACGGAAATCCTGCACAATGTCTTCGAATGCCAGGGCCGGCCCTGCGCTCGCTTTCACCATGGGTCGCCGTAGCGTGTCGCCGCGTCCAGCACGGGCCCGATCGCGGCGTAATCGGACTCGGCCGGCACGGCGAAACGATCGAGCAGCAGCGTCGCGCGCTGCGCGGCCAGCTCCCGCGCCGTACCTGCGGCGGAGAGTGCCGTTCGCAGTCTCGCCAGATCCGCTCCCGCGATCTCCACGCCCGCTACGAGCGGAGGAATCGGCGCCGCGCGGGTCGATCCGATCGTTTTCACCTGCGAAGCAAGCTCCGGGGCCCCGGCTTTGAGAAGATCGTGGTAATAGCTGTCGAGCGGCGCCACGTCGATCTCTCCGGCGGCGAGCGCTTCGATCAGACTCCTTGCGTTGACGAACCCGCCCACCACCTTGCGATAGAGAGGTCCGGGGGACGCTTCGCGATATAAGCGCAGGTGGCTGCGCAGCGCGACACATCCGGACAGCGAATCGGGCAGCGTGTAGCCGACGATGCCGCCGAAGGTGTCCGGAAGGCGCTCGTAAGGCGCGTTCGCTCGGACCGCAATGTCGGTGAAGTAGATCGGCAGGCCGCCGTAGCGCGCGGGCGAAGGCACCGGCGCGGCCACGAGCGTCGGTCGCGGCTGACGCCGCACGTAGGCGAGCCCGCACATCATCACGCAGCCCAGATCGGCCCTTACCCAGAGCGAAGCGAGCGGCGCGGGCGCTTCGTAGTCGTGAATCTCCCACGCGAGGCGTGCGCGCTTCAGCGCCCAGCCCAGTATTTCCTCCCATGCCTGCTTCGCGGCGGGTGTGGCGGAATACATGCGTGCATTGACGATCACCCACGCGCCTCAACGGTAAAGCAGTTCCTGTCCGATGCCCATGCGGCGCGCCTTTTCGAGCATCGCGGCGCCGAGCGCGATGTCGGACAGCGAGAGCCCGCGGTGCCAGAGCAGATTGGTCTCCGCATCGCTTTCGCGCCCGGGGCGCAGCCCCGCGACGACCTGTCCGAGCTCGGCATGGAGGTTGCGTTCCGACAGGCGCCCGGAGTCGACGTGGGTGCGCAACGCACCGAACGGTCCCATCGTGGCTTGCCCCCAGTCGTCCACGACGATCTTGTCCATGATGTCGGTGAGCGAGAGCTCGACCGCACTCACCGTACCGTACGGAATGACGCAGGCGCCTTTGGCGATCCAGGATGTCCGGAGCAGCGGCGCGGGCTTCTCCAGCCGCGACGCCTCTACGACGATATCGGCGCCCGTCACGCACGACTCCCAGTCATCCGCCACCTTCACCGGCTTGCCCAGGTCCCGTCCGATCCGGGCTGCGAACGCCTCGCGGCTCTCCGGGCGGCGCGAGTGCACGCGGATCTCATCGAAATCGAAAATCGAATCGAGCAGCCGCACGTTCCAGTAGGATGTGCCGCGCGCGCCGATATGACCCAGAGACTTCGAGTCGCGGCGCGCCAGATGCTTCGCGCCGATGGCGGTGACCGCACCGGTACGCATATCGGTAAGGTCTGAGGCGTCGATCACTGCGACCGGCGCTCCCGTCCTTGGGTCGAGGAGGTTCAGAAGCGCAAGCTCCGAGGGCAGCCCGCGCTCGTAGTTGCGATAGAAATCCCCCACCACCTTCACGCCCGCAAGGGCGAGCGGTCGAATATAGCCGCGGAGCACATTGAAGTGGCCGGGCTGGTCCTTTTCCGGGACGAGGTGCACACGCGGCTCGATCGTCGTTTCGCCGCGCCCCTGCGCCATGAGCCCCGCTTCGACCGCCGCGAGGATTTCCTCGTCGGTCATGGCGAGCGCCTCGACATCGTCGTGACTCAGGTAGCGAAGGAAGATCTCGGCCATCGTGTTGTCGGGCAAGGCGCGAGCTCCACGAACGCGACGCTCACCACAGGGCTGTCCGGCAATGTTGTCGAATCAGCCTGTTGTTCGTGACGCTACATGTACGCGCGCGGCCGGTCAACGAACGCGACCACGTGCCCGACAGGACGACCGCGGCACGAGCAACGCGGCATCGCCCGGACGTGCCCCAAGTAGGACTTCCACCGAAGGACTGGCAGAGCCTGCCTACAGGAAGATCGGCCTCCTGCCGATAGCCCGTCGCACCGCGCGAGCGCAGGATAGCTTCGTCGAGACAGCCGGGAAGAAGCGAACCGTCATTGCATCGCTGGCCGCGCCGGCCATGCGGCGTGGCATTCCGGGTCTCGCGAGCCCCTTGACCAGGCAGGAGACCCCGTATGCTTATTCCACTCCATCGATTCGCTGTTCGCAGACTTGCGCTGGCGGCTGCCATCGCGGCGCTGCCGCTCACAGCCTTCGCATGGGGATCGCAGGCCGGCGATAACGGCCGGCAACCCATCGGCGCCGACAACGATTCTCCGCGCCAGGCGATTCCAAACGAGACCAGCAACGACGTACCGATCGACTACCAGGCGGGGACGGCGTATTACGGCGCGACGACGGCGCATCAGCGGGCCCTGTACTACTGTGACCAGAAGCCGGTTGCGCTCCAGGACGCCTGCCGGGAAGCCGCGGACGCCCGTTACGGATTTCCGAGTGATAGCTACGTCGCGAGCTATCCGGGGTACATGACGTACTACTACCCCTACGCCAGCGGACCGGTGTACTGGCGCTATGAGGCGTACCCTGCGACTCCGGACTATTACGTCTATTCGCCGTATCCGAGCAACACGTGGATGGGCAACGTCAACCGTTGCGCTCCATTGTACGGCGCGGCGCGCGCGGATTGCCTGCACGGCTCTTCGACCGGCGGTTGAAAGCGGTACGTCGCCCGCGTAGCTTCGCAGAGTGCCGCCTCTCGCGACAATGCGCCGCTATCTTCCTACAGTCGAATCCGCGCGGTCCTACATGAAAATCGGACTCGCGCCGATTGTCGCCGCGAGATAGTTCTGAGATCCTGCGCTCCAGGTAGGGCAGATCCATGGTGCGATTCGGCATGCCGACCGCAGTCCAGATCGTCCATCAGATCTGATCCCTGCCCCGGTTTCAAAAAACGCCTCGCCGCTCGCGAGGCGTTTTTCCTTTGAAAGCTCGATATGCTTTATAGGTGTGCTCGGTCATCGGTGACTGCTCCTACAGGTATCGTCGTCGACTAATCGAGCTTGCCGACGCGCCGCACGGCCTCTCCGAGCTTCTTGGCGTCGGCCTCCCAGAAGCGCTGCAGCTCCGGCGCGTCGAGATACTGCACCGGCGTCTCGACCGCAGCCAATGACGAAACGAAGGCACTATCGGCAGCCGTAACGCGCGCCGCCTCGCGAAGCTTCGCGAGCACGGGTTCCGGCGTACCCGCCGGAGCGAAGAGCGCGGACCACTGGAAGAACACCGTCGGGACACCGCTCTCGGTCAGCGTCGGCACGTCGGGCAGCGAAGCGAGCCGCTTGTCGCCCCACGACGCGAGCACCCGGACCTTGCCAGCCTTGACGTGCTGAATGACGGTCGACGGGCCCGTCGACAGCGCGTCGACGTTGCCGCTGAGCAGTCCCACGACCGCGGGGCCTCCGCCGGTGTAGGGCACATGCAGGAGCTTGATGCCCGCGCTGGTCGCGAACATCTCCATGGGCATGTGCATCGTCCCGTAGTTGCCGGACGAGCCGTACGTGATCGCGCCGGGCCGGCGCTTCGCGTCGGCGATGAAATCCTGAACCGTCTTCCACGGACTGTCGGCACGCACGGCGAGCACTGTGGGATCCGCGGTCAGCCGCGCGATCGGCACGAACTGATCGAGCGTGTAGAGCGGCGAGCGCCCGGTTACCTTGTCGGCCTCGGGCAGGATCGATATCGAGGACAGCGCGAGGAGCAGCGTATAGCCGTCGGGCTTGGCCTTGGCGACGAAGCCCATGCCGATGCCGCCGCCCGCGCCCGGCTTGTTCTCGATCACCACGGGTTGCTTGAGATAGCGGCTCATCGCGTCCGCCGCCGGTCTCGCGACGATATCCGCGACGCCGCCCGGCGGGAACGGCACGACGAGCGCGATCGGTTTCGCCGGATACGGCTCCTGCGCGAAAGCCCCCGCCGCGAACAAGACCGCGGCCGCTCCTGTCGCGAAAGCGCAATGAAGCGATCGTCTACTGGTCATGGGATGCTCTCCCGTGGTCGAAGTTTCAGCGCCGTGCCTCGCGGATCATGTTGCGCGCGATGACGAGCTGCTGGATCTGGCTCGTTCCCTCGTACAACCGGAAGAGCCGCACGTCGCGATAGAAGCGCTCGATCGCATAGTCGCGCATGTAGCCGGCGCCGCCGTGAATCTGGACCGCGCGGTCGGCGACGCGGCCGCACATCTCGGAGGCGAAGAGCTTCGCGCATGCCGCTTCGGTGCCCACGTCGCGTCCCTCGTCGCGGCGGCGCGCCGCGTCGACCACCATGGAGCGCGCGGCGTAGATTTCGGTCCGGCTGTCCGCGAGCATCGCCTGCACGAGCTGGAATTCCGCGATCGGCTGGCCGAACTGCTTGCGCTCGAGCGCATAAGCGAGCGCGTCGGAGAGCATGCGCTCCGCCGCTCCGACGCAGACCGCTGAGATATGGAGCCGCCCCTTGTCGAGCACCTTCATCGCGGTCTTGAATCCCACGCCCTCCTTGCCGCCGATGAGCTGAGCCGTGGGCACCCGGCAGTCCTCGAACACGACATCGCAGGTGTGCGCTCCGCGCTGGCCCATCTTGCGATCGGGCCTGCCCACCGAAACGCCTGGCGTGTCGCGCTCGACGATGAAGGCCGACACGCCATGCGCGCCGCGATCCGCCGGGTTCGTCCGCGCCATGACCGTGAAGATGCCGGCCTCGGGGGCGTTGGTGATGAAGCGCTTGGTGCCGTTGAGCACGTAGGAAGCGCTATCGGCGCTGCGCCGCGCCGTCGTCGAGAGCGAAGCGGCGTCGGAGCCCGAGCCCGGTTCGGTGAGCGCGAAGGAGCCGATAAGCTCGCCGGACGCGAGCCGCGGCAGGTAGCGCGCCTTCTGCTCTGCCGTCCCGTCGAGGATGATTCCCTGCGAGCCGATGCCGTTGTTGGTGCCGAAGAGCGACCTGAATGCGGGCGAGGTCTTTCCGAGCTCGAAAGCGACCGCGACCTCCTCCTCCATCGTCAGTCCGATGCCGCCGTATTCGGGTGGGATCGACAGTCCGAACAAGCCGAGCGCCTTCATCTCGGCTACGATCGCCTCGGGAATCGCGTCGGTTTCCTCGACCAGTGCCTCGTTCGGCATCAGGCGCTCGCGCACGAAATGCGCGATGCTGTCGACGAGCGCGGCAAGGGTCTCGGGGTCGCGGATCATGGCTGCGCCATCATGCCACCGGTTCGCCCTCGACGGGAGCGATCAGGTCGGCGCCTTCGTTGTTGGCCGAGTTCACGCGCCGGCTCACCGGATAGACACGCAGGCAGCCCATCGGGTAGGGTTTCAGCAGCGCCTGCGCCGCGGCGGCATCGTGCTCGCCGCGGTCGAGCCAGCGCGAGACGTCGGCGTGATCGATGATCGCCGGCATGCGGTCGTGCAACGAGGCGATCGAGGGGTTCGCCGGCGTCGTGAGGATGGCGAACGATTCGATGGCTTGCGCGTCGCCGCGCTTCCAGCGGTCCCACAAGCCGGCCAGAAGCATCGGGTCGTCCCCGGCGAGGCGGATGTAGTACGGGAGCCGGCCGGCGGGCGTCTTGCGCCACTCGTAGAACCCGTCCACCGGCACCACGCAACGGTGGATCTCCATGAGCTTGCGGAACATCGGCCGCGTGGTCGCGCTTTCGGCGCGGGCGTTGATCGGCTTCACGGCCTTTTTTGGATCGTCGTCCCAGTACGACACCAGGCCCCAGGAGAGCGGCGTCAGCTCGCGCCCGCCCTCGCGCGTCGCGCGCGCGACCCAGGCCCGGGTCTGCGGCGCGACGTTGTAGCGCGGCAGCGGCTCTTCCGGCGCGAGGCGAACCATCGCGTCGATGTAACCGGCGTAGCGATAGGGAAGCGTGTGCTGATCGAAGCGGCCGCACATGGCGGTTAGCGCGTCACGCTACGCGTGGCGCACCAACTCGCCGCGTTGAACACGGCGCTGCGCGCCGGTTAACGCGGCGTTTACCCATAATACTGCCCGAAGCGGTTGGCGAGGAAGCGCTGCAGCTCGGCATCCTCCTGGCGCACGAAGCCGCGGTTCGGCAGTGCGCCTTCGCGCACCAGATCGACCATCGCGCATACGCCGGCCGCGGTGGTGATCTGGATCGCCGAATAGAGCCGGCCGTCGAGCGACTGGCTGTAGACCTTTTTCGCGAACGATTCCTGGGTGAGCCGGCCGTCCTGCATGCCGCTCACCGTGACAAAGACCAGCACGACGTCCTGGTGCGTCATCGGAATCGACGCCTCGAGCACGTCCTTCAGGATCTCGCGCCGCTGACCGAGCCGCAGATCGCGGATCAGCATCTTGACGAGGTCGCGGTGGCCCGGATAACGGACCGTCTTGTAGTTCAGGTTCTCGACCCGGCCTTCGAGGGTATCGCATAGCGTTCCGAGGCCGCCGGAGGTGTTGAACGCCTCGTAGGCGATGCCATCGAGGGAGAAGGCTTCCATCTCCTCGAGCGCGAGGGTCTCCTTGCGGGCGCCGTCGATGATGGCCTCGCACGGGTTGCAGTACTCGTTGATCAGCCCGTCGGTGCTCCAGGTGAGGTTGTACTTGAGTGCGTTGGTGGGATAGACGGGAAGCGCGCCCACGCGCATGTGCACATCGCGCAGCGCCTCGAACTTGCCGGTCATGGCGTTCGCGAGCACCGAGATGAAGCCCGGCGCGAGCCCGCATTGCGGCATCAGCACGCTCTCGGCGCGCCCCGCGAGCGCCTTGACGCGTCGGGTGCTCTCGACGTCCTCCGTGAGATCGAAGTAGTGCGCGCCCGCCTTCACGGCCGCCTCCGCGACGGCCGGCGTGAGATAGAACGGCAGCGCGCTCACCACCATCGCGTTGCCCCGGATGAGCTCGACGAGTCCCTGAAAGTCGCCGAATCGGGCCTGCCTCGTCCTGACGCCGAGCGCAGCGATCGACTCCAGGCGCGCCGGCTCCTGGTCGGCGACGGTGAGAGCGAAATCGCCCGAGCGATGCAGGAGATGCGCGATCGTCTCGCCGATCTTGCCTGCGCCGAGAAGGATGAGAGCGAGTCATGGCGTCGCTTTCTGGTCAGGTAGAGGAGCGTGCGCCAGTCTAGCCCCGGTTTCCGTCGAAAGACAGGCCTCAAATCGTCGCTCTGCGGGTATAATTCCGTCGTAATGCCGGCGAAAATGACGAAACGACGGTTAACCGGCGAGCAGGAGCGTCTTCTCGCCCTACTCCGCCGCGACGCCCGCGAACCCGCGGCGTCGCTCGCGCGGAAGCTCGGCGTTGCCCGCACGACTGTGCAGGAGCGCATCCGGCGTCTCGAACGCGACGGCGTCATCGCGGGCTACACCGTGCGCGTGAGCGAAGGCTTTGCCCGGCAGCGGATCGCCGCTCAGGTCCTCATCAACGTGGATCCCAAGTCCGGCGAGCGCGTGGTGCGCGCGCTGGAGGCACAGCCGTGGGTACGCGCCGTCTACGCGCTCTCGGGCGTGTTCGACTACGAGGTGCGCATCGAAGGCGGAAGCACCGAAGAAATCGATCGCCATCTCGACGCGATTGGCCGCATCGAAGGCATTCAGCGAACGCAGACTTCGATTGTTCTGTCGGTCAAGTTCGAGCGCTGAAACAGCGTCTCCCGGGCTGAGTGTCGCGATGCCCAGGAACTCGCCTGCGTGGAACAGACCCGGGCATCGCGCTTTCGCGCTCAGCCCGGGCTACGTCGCGCGTCCCCGTCTTGCTATTGCCCCTTGTGGTCCTTGTCTTTGTCCTTGTCTTTTTCCTGGTTCTGACCCTTGCCCTTGCCCTCTTCGCGTTTGGGCTCCTGCCGCCCACCGCCCTGAGGTTGCGCCCCGCCCTGCGGCGCCGGTGACCGCTGTACCTGCGGCGCGCCCTGCGGTCCCTGAGGACCACCCTGGCCACCCGGAGGCGGCCCCTTGAACTTCTGCTGCTCCTGCGGCGGCGGTCCGCCCTGTGCAGCACCCGGAGGAGGACCGTCGTTTCGGCGTTCTTTCATCGCCCGCTCCTGCTGCGGCGGCGGGCCTCCTTGAGGCGGTCCGCCCTTGAACCGCTCCTGCGTCTGGACGGATGGTTGCGGTCCACCTCCAGCTTGCGGTCCGGCTTGCGGCCCGCCTTTGCGCTCCTTCATCGCCCGCTCTTCCTGAGGCGTGCCTCCAAGCGGGCCGCCCTGAGGGGGGCCGCCCTTGAATCGCTCCTGTGTCGCCGCGGGCGGCTGCGGTACGCCCGCCTGCGGCCCTGCCTTGCGCTCCTTCATTGCGCGCTCCTCCTGGGGCGTCGGCGCGCCCTGCGCTCCCGGCGGCGGACCGCCACCTCGACGTTCTTTCAGCGCGCGCTCCTCCTGCGGCGTCTGGCCACCTTGCGCCGATCCTCCCTTGAGCTCGCGCGTGCGCTCCTGCGTCGCGGCGGGAGGTTGCGGCACGGTGCCGCCTTGCGGGCCGCCCTTGCGTTCCTTGAAGGCGCGCTCTTCCTGAGATGTCTGGCCGCCCGGCGCGGGGCCGCCCTTGGCTGCGCCCTTCTCCAGCGCGCGCGGCGTGACGTTGGGCGAGACCATCTTCACCCTGGGCGCGTCCGTCGCGCGTTCGGTGCGGATCCCTTTCATCTTTTCGGCTTCAAGCGGCCTGCCCGGCTGCGAAGTAAGCAACGATGACCTCGCCGCGAATGACGGCGTGTGCGCCGGCGGAGTGGTGCGTGCGACCACCTGACGACTGAGCGCCGCCGATGGGGGCCGGCGCGCCGCCGCTACGGCGGCGCCGCCTGCGACTGCCGCGCCCGCGGCGATCACTGCGGCGTGCGACGGCGTCACCGCGGCGATGTTGGTGACCTGCCCGCGCGCGACCACGTCGCGCGATACGGCGACCGCGTGACGGTCGACCCGCTCGCCGCTGGCGAAGGCGTTCGCGGGGACCGCGGTGACCGCACCCGCCACTTCCCGATTGCGATAGGTGACGTTCACGTTGGGATTGTTGTAGACGTTGGTGACATAGGTGTTGTTGACGACCGTGTTGCTGACGTTGATGTTGGTGAAGTAGGTCCGGCTCACCGCGTACGATGGCCGGTACACTTCGCCGACGCCGAGCGGAAACCAGGCGATACCACCGACCGGTCCGCCGCCGATCGAAAGACTGAAGCCGCCGCCGCCGACGAACGCAACGAGTGCCGGCGCGTACACCGCCCGCACGGCGATCGGCCCGGGGACCCAGCACCAGTGGCTGGAGAGGTACGCCCAGCGGCCGTAATGGAACGGCGCGAATCCCCACGGGGCATTGTCGATCCAGGTCCAGCCCCACGGCTCGACCCATCCCCAGCGTCCGAAGTGATACGGCGCCCAATCCGCTTCCACCCGGGTCGGCACCCAGACCGTCCCGTAGCTTTCGACGTTGCGCCAGCTGCCGTACTCGTCGAGATCGGAATAGCCGATCACTTCCGGAGACACGTAGCGCGCGGCGACGGCCGCATCCTCGCGCCGATTGCGATCGAGGCACCAGCGATCGAATTCGTCCGGAGGCGGCATCGGGTCGTAGCGATAGTCGCGCATGCCCTCGCCGACGAACGTGTATTGCTGGCCGCCGTCGATCACATAAGCCGTGCCTTCGCCCCAGGCTTCGCCCTGGCCCGCGCGCACTTGGATCACCGTCGTGTTCCCGGACGGATCGACGTCGACACGGTAATCTCCTGCGCGCTTGATCGAAAACGCGAGGTTCGGCGTGTCGATCTCGTAGAACTGATCGCCGGAAATCCGGCGCACGCGCACGTTGAGCGTTCCCTGCGCGAGCTGGAACTGCGCGATTCTGTCGTCGAGGTTGAGAAGCGCCACGCTCGTGTTCGGGCCCAGTCGCGCCGCAGCGCCGCCGATCTGAAGCTCGGCGTGCGAACCGGCGTCGGACCACACGCGATCGCCTGTCGTGACGGGACGATTCGGCTCTGCAATCGCCCAGTCCTCTTCGCCCGCCGGCGAGAAGCTCACGGTTCCGCCGATCTGGGTGAGCCGCGCGACGCGATCGGGTGGGTCGGCGAACGCGCCGGCGCCAAAGGACAGTGCCGCGGCGCCGCACAACACGACCGCCCAGCTTCGCGATATGGAGAAAAGGTGCCCCATGATGAATCCTCTCTGGAGGTTATGCGTATCGCACGTTGTAGGTGTTGCTCGGCATGCCGCAAGCGTTACCAGTCCACTGCTGGATCGCCCGCGGAACGAGCCGCGCTGTTGCATGGCAAGCACAATACAGCATGAACCGTGCCGCGCGAGCTTGAGCCTTTAACGTGCCGCGTGACCGCAGCGATGACAGCGGCGCGCTCGCGGCGGAAAATCGCGTGTAAGTAATAATTACAAGCGAAACAGCGCAGCAATGCCGCGGAATCGAAGCGGACAAGCGGCGCAGGCGTTCTGCGCGGACCCACGCGTCACGCCGGCGCGAAGACCTCGCGCAGGAAGTGCCGCGCATACCTGTCCTCGACGCGCTCCAGGGGCAGGAGCACCGGCAGGTCGGCGGTCCGGAATTCGGAATCCCATGCCGGCTCGCCGCAGATCCATGCGCCCGCGCGCAGGTATCCTTTCAGCAGCGCCGGAAGACGCGCCGCTGCATCGCTCGGCGCGGCCCCGCGCGGCAACGGCTCCCTGGGCGACACCCGGTACTGTTCCGGTGCGAGGTGCCGGGAAGCGAGCCTTGCAAACATCGCCGAAACGTCGACCGCGCTCTCGCCGAACCCCACGCACACGCAGCCGAACAGGAATCGGTAACGACGCGACGATGCGTAGGCCGCGAGAGCCGACCAGAGCAGCATGATCGTCGAGCCGCGCCGGTATCTCGGGTCGATGCAGGCACGTCCGACCTCGGCGATCTCGCCGCGGATCGAATAGAACCGCGCGAGATCGAATTCGCGCTCGCACATGAAGGACCCCAGCGCGGCCGCGCGCTCAGGCGTCAGAACGCGGTAGGTTCCAACCACATGCCCGGTCAGCACGTCGCGCACGATCAGATGCCGGCAGAACGGATCGAAGCGATCGCGCTCCAGCCTCGAGTCGGACGCACTGGGCTGCGCGCCCATCTCTTCGACGAAGACGCGATGGCGCAGCCGCTGCGCTTCCTTGACCTCTTCCGGCGACCGCGCGAAGGATGCGCGCAATCGCTGCGCTTCGAACTCCGGCGCATACCTGAGCGCGCTTGCGTTGCTTCTTGTCATCACACTCCTCCGTCAGACGTCGCCGTCCTTACGGCAGGTGCAGCAGCCCTTCTCGGCCCTAGATTAGAGGCTCATGGCACCGTCTGGTTCACCGAACGATCCGACGAATCGGAGCAGGTCTGATTCTTGCGTAGGATCGTGTCCTGCATATTCGCAACCAACGCATCGCGACTCTCGTGAAACGCGTCGTCGACACCAAACGGATCCTGAACTCGCTGGGCCTGGCGTCGCCACCGGACGCGGTAGTGGATGCTGTCGAACGACTTCTCGGCATCGCGCAGTTCGAGCGACTCTGCGCGGGAGCAGGCGTAACGGCGGCGAACGCCGACGTGCTGAAGCAGATCGCCGACGTCTTCGCCGCGGCGGACATCCGGTGGCAGCTCGAAGATACCGGTGGCTCGCTAGATCTTTCGGGTGCCGGGCCACTTGTCTTCTACAGCAATCATCCCTACGGTTTCGCGGACGCGTTAATCGCGCTTTCGATCGCGCTGGCGCGGCGCCCTGACACGAAAGTGCTCGCGAATGGCGCGCTCGCTGCGTTCGACTTCCACGCGGCTCACACCCTCTGGGTCGATCTGGGCTCGGGTGCGGAGCGCCACGCCACCAACCAGCGAAGCCTGCGCGCAGCGCTTCACCATCTGCGCGCGGGTGGAGCGCTGCTGATCTTTCCATCCCAGGTGTGCTCGCACTTGCAGCTTCCGGAATGCCGGGTCACCGATCCGCCGTGGAGCCCGCACCTGGTCTCGCTCATCGATCGAACCGGCGCGAGCTGCGTGCCACTCTATTTCGACGGATGCAATTCGTGGCGCTTCCAGACGCTCGGCCTGATCCACCCTGGCTTCAGGACGCTTCTGCTGCTGCGCGAGTTCATCGCTCTCAGGGGACGCTGCATCCGCGTGCGCATCGGTGCGGTGACACCTTACTCGCATACGGCCGCGCCCGAAGGCGCTGCCGAGCGGCTGCGCCGCCTCAGGGAGAGCGTGTATGCGCTGCGCAGCCAGGCCGCGAATCGCGCGTTCGGGTCTTAGTGCGCCGTCCGATCGCGCGGCCTCGAACGCGACTTGCGCCGATGCGCGTTCACCAAACGCTGCGCCGTAGGAACTGATCCTACAGTGGCTGCAGATCGGCGCGGCAACGTCGGATCCACTGCGCCGTCAGCTTCTCCTGCACGCCGTTTTGCGCGAGCCTTGCCTCGAGCGCTGCGAAGTCGACCACGTCGAGCGGCTGGTCCTGATTGAAGCAGGAGAAGACGTAGCTCAGCTGGCCGGTCTGCGGATCTCGATGCGGCTGCAGGCACTGCGCGCAGATCTCCTTCATCATGCACTGCATCGGCGAGTTGATCGAGGCGATGCCCCGATGCGCGCGCTTGAGATACGGCGCGAGCACGCCAACCCGCGCGGCGGCCACCGCGGCCATCATGCGGTCGGAGCCGATCGCCATCACGCGATCCGCGGCGGCGAACTCGATGGGCTGCTCGCCCAGCGCTCCGCTCGCGTACGCCTGCATCGCCTGCACGATGTTGCCGACGAAGGTCTTGTCGTGCGGGCGCGAAGGCGCGAACCCCGGCGCCTCGTCGCACGCCCAGACCACGACGTCGGCCGCGGCTTCGATGTCTGCGACCTTGTAGCGGTCGATCATCTTCCGATAGCCGGCGAAGTACAGCACGCGGGAGCCGGCGTTGCGGAACGCCTGCCCGATGGAAAAAAGCACGGCATTCCCGAGTCCGCCCCCGGCGAGAACCACCGTCTCGCCTCCCGCGATCTCGGACGGCGTTCCGGTCGGACCCATGAGCACCACGGGCTCGCCGGGCTGCAACAGAGCGCAGAGGTTGGACGAACCGCCCATCTCGAGCACGATCGTCGATACGAGACCGCGCTCGCGGTCGACCCAGGCGCCGGTGAGCGCGATGCCTTCCATTGCCAGTCGGGTGCCGTTCGCGCTCGGTGCGAGCGTCTCGAAATTCTGTAACCGGTAGAACTGCCCAGGCGCGAAGCGCCGTGCCGCCGCCGGCGCGCGAACGACCACTTCGACGATGGTCGGCGTCAGCCGCACGACGCGCTCGACCGTCGCGCGCAGCTCGCGAGCGAGAATCCCGAGAAATTCCGCGTCGGTGCGCGACGACGCGGCGCGTACGCGGGCGAGCAGGCGATCGACGACCGGATATCCGCGCGTCGCGCTCGCCATCGCCTTCACGACGTTGCCGTAGAACGACGGATGCAGGTCACCGAAGAAGCTGATCGCCCGACCGTCGGGCTGCAACGCGCTGAGCACCTGAGCGGCTTCGGGCTTGGCGAATCCCTTCTCCGGGCGCGCCGGTTCGCCGGACTCGTCCAGCACCCGAAAGTAGCGGCCGTCGAGATGGAAGTGGAACGGATCCTCGCGGGCGGCTATGGTATTGGGCTGCGTTCCGGCAGCGATCAGAATCGTCCGCGCCGGAAGCTCCACGCGGCCAGTCTCGTGCCACATGCCATCGCCGTCGGTGCGCTGGACCGAGACGCGCAACGCGCGCGCCCGGCGGCCCGCGTCGACTTCAATCGCGACAGGCGTCAGGCCTTCCGCGAACCAGATGCCTTCCTCCAGCGCCTTCGCGACTTCCTCGTGGTTCAGCGTGTACGACGGACTGTCGATGAGGCGCCGGCGATAGGCGATCGTCACTCCTCCCCAGCGCTGCAGGAGCTCCAGGACGCGCGCGGGCCGTCCTTCCCGCGCCGCTGTCGCGCGCTCCGCGCGGATCGCGCGCCCGTGATCCAGAAACTCGTGCGCGATCTCGCGCTCGTCCTCGGCCCACGCGGCTTCGGTGGCCTCGCCGCCCTCCTCCTCCGTCAACGTTTCGTAGCGGGCGAGGAATTTCTCCACCTGCACCGGGTAATAAGCGAGCGATTCGGTCGCGGTGTCGATCGCCGTGAGCCCGCCCCCGACGACGACGACAGGCAGCCTCACCTGCATGTTCGCGACCGAATCGGTCTTCGCGGCGCCCGTGAGCTGCAGCCCCATCAGGAAGTCCGAAGCGGTGCGCACGCCGTTGGCGAGCCCGTTGGGAAGATCGAGCACCGTGGGACGGCCCGCTCCCGCACACAGCGCGATGTGATCGAACCCGAGCGCGAAAGCACCGGCAGCGTCGAGCGTACCGCCGAAGCGCACGCCGCCGTGGAGCGCGAAGCGTTCGCGCCGCTCGAGCAGGATGCGGATCAACTTCAGGAAATTCTTGTCCCATCGCACCGTGATGCCGTACTCCGCGACGCCGCCGAACCCGGCCATGACCCGGCTCTCCAGCGGCTCGCGCAGGCAGTCGATGTCGCGGATGGGTTCGAACGCCACGCGTTCGCCCGATGGGGCGGCGCCGGTCACCGGGGACGGCAGCGGCTCGATCTTCAGCCCGTCGATGCCGACCACCGTGTGTCCTTCGTTGACCAGATGATGGGCGAGCGTGAAACCCGCCGGGCCCAGGCCCACGACCAACACGCGCTTGCCGCTCGCCTCGCGCGGCAGCGGCCGCCGGAGATTGAGGGGATTCCAGCGTGTGAGAAGCGAGTAGATCTCGAAACCCCAGGGCAGCGCGAGCACGTCTTTGAGCACGCGAGTCTCTGATTGCGGGATGTCGACGGGATCCTGCTTCTGGTAGATGCAGGCTTTCATGCAGTCGTTGCAGATCCGGTGGCCCGTTGCCGCGACCAGCGGATTGTCGACGCAGATCACCGCCAGCGCGCCGAGCGCCCAGCCTTCGGCGCGGAGCTTATGGAACTCGGAGATCTTCTCCTCCAGCGGACAGCCCGCGAGCGTCACGCCGAAAGGCGACTTCCTGTACGTCGCCGCGCCTTCGTTCGCCGGCTTCTTTTCGCGCAAGCCCGACGCGCACGAGTCCTTTTGCTGCTCGTGGCACCAGATGCAGTAATGCGCCTGATCGAGTCCGCCGAGGAGATCGGTGCCGGCGTCGGTCAACGCGAAGCCGTCGCGGCGGCGCAGGTGCTCCGGGCCGAGACGCCACATGTCGACGCCGTGCCGCGTCTCGTGCTCGACGGGAATGAGCCGCAGGTAGTCGAGCTTGCGCGGCGCCTTGAACAGCACGCCCTTGCGATGGAAAGCGCGGCCCTCGGGCGTTTGGGCCGCCCACGCCGCGTAACGCAGCGCAAGATCGATGTCGGCCGCGTTCGCCGCCTCGTCGAGTCCCCACTCGCCGACCTTTCGCGCGAACGCTAGCTCGCCCTCCGGATCGGCGAGCGAGGCGCCGAGGCGCGGCTCCAGCTCGGCGCGCAGCCGCACACCGTCGAAGCCCGCGGCTTCTTCGGCCCTGTACTTGTTCATCGCCTTGCGCTGCACGACCTGCCGCTTGCATGCGAAGATCGGCGCGAGCTCGTGCTGCGCCGCCTGCAGCACGCCGGCCTCGCGCTCGATGCCGAAGAGCCTCGCCAGCCAGTCCTCGAGCTGCGGCGCGAGAGCGATGAGCAGGTCCGATTCGGCCCTGCGCCCGAGCGCGTCCGGCGCGCTGCGCGCAGCCGCCAGCCGATCGGCGAGTGATGCGTCGGCCTGTGCGAGCCAGTCGAGGAAGGCTCGGTCGAGCGCCTGCAGACCTGCGGTGGAATAGAGGTCGGGGAACGAGAACCCGAATCCGAGCTTCAGCATCGAAAACCAGCCCGCACGGCGGGCAAAAGGTCGATTTTACCTTCCGCGATCGGTCCGCCGCGAGCGCCTCACGGCATAAGCATAGAAGCGAGCGAACAGGGACAGCGCTTCCCCTGCGGCGGGTGGCACGGCTATGATCGCGGTCCACACTCCGGGACTCGCCAGGGCGCGTCGTCCGGCCACAGGCCGGGATTCAATTTCCGCCACGAGCGCCGGTCAAGTCAGAACCAATGAGGTGGAGATGAAATCCTTGCTTAGGCTCTCTCAAGCCCTGCTCGTCGCAGCCCTCCTGGGCAACGCGATCGCTGCGGCTCAGCCGATCAAACTGGGCGAGCTCAACAGCTACAAGATGTTCCCGGCGTTTCTCGAGCCCTACCGAAAAGGCATGGAGCTGGCCGTCGAGCAACTGAATCGCGCGGGCGGCGTGATCGGACGGCCGCTCGAGCTCATCGTGCGCGACGACAACGGAAATCCGGGCGATGCGGTGCGTGCCGCCGAAGAGCTTCTGGCACGCGAGAAGGCCGACGTGCTCATGGGGACGTTCTCCTCAGCCGTCGGCCTGGCGGTGGCTGACTTCGCGCGACAGCGCCATGCGTTCTTTCTCGCCGCCGAGCCCCTGACCGACAAGATCGTCTGGGAGAACGGCAACAAGTACACGTTCCGCCTGAGGCCGTCGACGTACATGCAGACCGCCATGCTGGTCCCCGACGCCGTGCGCCTCGACAAGCGCCGCTGGGCGATCGTCTATCCCAACTACGAGTACGGGACGGCTGCGACGGCCGCCTTCAAGCAGCTGATGATCGCGCGCCAGCCCGGCGGTATCGAATTCGTCGAGATCGCCGCGCCGCTCGGCAAGATCGACGCCGGTCCGGTCGTGCAGGCGCTGCTCGACGCCAAGCCCGATGCGATCTTCTCGTCGCTGTTCGCGGGGGATCTCGCCAAGTTCGTGCGCGAGGGCGAGCTGCGCGGACTGTTCCGCGACCGGCCGGTATTCAACCTGCTGGCGGGCGAACCCGAGTACCTCGATCCGCTGAAGGATGAGGCGCCCGCCGGCTGGTACGTCACGGGCTATCCCTGGTACGCGATCGCGACGCCCGAGCACAAGCGCTTCCTCGATGCCTATCAGGCGAAATTCAAGGACTACCCACGACAGGGCTCCGTCGTCGGCTACACCGCCGTCATGAGCGTTGCCGCCGCCATTCGCAAGGCGAAAACCACCGACGCGGACAAGCTCGTCGCGGCCATGAAGGGACTCAGTCTCGACACGCCGTTCGGCAGGATCACCTACCGCGCGCTCGACCATCAATCGACCATGGGCGCCTACGTGGGGCGTATCGCGGTCAAGGACGGCAGGGGCGTCATGGTCGACTGGAAGTACGCCAACGGCGCCGATTATCTTCCGTCAGACGACTGGGTGCGCGCACATCGGCCCGCGGAATAGGACGCAGGGCCCGAATCCGGCCGGGCTTCGGGATCCTTGCGTTCCCGGCGCGCGAATGAATTCGGCACGGAGCCTGCGTTGACGCTTTCCGGCTTGCTCATCCAGCTCGTCAACGGACTCGCCGGCGCGTCATCGCTCTTTCTCCTGGCCGCGGGCCTGACGCTCATTTTCGGCGTCACCCGCATCGTCAACTTCGCGCACGGCTCGCTCTACATGCTGGGCGCCTTTTGCGCCTATAGCGCAATCGCTCGCCTCGGCTCGACGGTCTCGGGCTACTGGCTGGCGGTACTCATCGCGGCGGTCGCGGTCGGCGGCATCGGTGCCTTGATCGAAATGCTGCTCCTGCGGCGCATCTACCGGGCGCCGGAACTGCTCCAGTTGATCGCGACCTTCGGCGTGGTGCTGATCGTCGAGGACGCCGCGCTCGCGCTCTGGGGACCCGAGGACCTGCTCGGGCCGCGGGCGGCGGGCTTCCGCGGCACGATCGAGATCGCGGGCCGCGTTCTCCCGCAGTACGACGCGCTGCTCATGCTGGTGGGACCGGTGGTGCTGGTCGCGCTCTGGTGGCTCGTGCGCCGCACGCGCTGGGGCATGATGGTGCGCGCAGCGTCGGAGAATCGCGTCCTGGCGCAGGCCCTTGGCATCGACCAGGCGCGGCTGTTCACGAGCGTCTTCTTCCTGGGCGCGCTGCTCGCCGGATTCGCCGGGGCGCTGGAGTTGCCGCGGGAGTCGGCTCATCTCGGCATGGATCTCTCGGTCATCGCCGAAGCGTTCGTCGTGACCGTCGTCGGCGGACTGGGCTCGATTCCCGGCGCGTTCATCGCCGCGATCCTCATCGGTGTCACCCGGGCGGTGTGCATCGGGCTGGGAGTGATCGACGTGGCCGGCGTCACGATCGCCTTCCCGAAGCTCACGCTGGTCGCCGAGTTCGTCGTGATGGCGCTGGTGCTCGCCGTGAAGCCGTATGGCCTGCTCGGCAGCGCGCCCGCCCCAGCGCCAACGACGGCGATCGCCGAACACCGTACGCTGGTGCGCACCCCGGGGCGGCGCAGCGCCGTCGCCGCGCTCCTTGCCGTCGCGGTGGCGACGCTCCTCCCTCTCGTCGGCGACGAATACGACCTCGTGCTGGCGACCGATGTCCTCGTGTTCGCGCTGTTCGCGGCGAGCCTGCAGTTCATGCTCGGTGTGGGCGGGCTCGCTTCGTTCGGGCATGCGGCCTATTTCGGTCTCGGCGCCTACGCCGCCGCACTGGCCGTCCGGCACGGCGCGCCCATGGGAGCCGCGGTCGCGCTCGCGCCCGCGGCCGCCGCGCTCGGTGCGCTCGTCTTCGGCTGGTTCTGCGTGAGGCTCTCCGGCATCTACCTCGCGATGCTCACGCTCGCGTTCGCGCAGATCGTCTGGTCGATCGCATTCCAGTGGGACAGCTTCACCGGTGGATCCAACGGCCTCGTTGGCGTCTGGCCACCGCCATGGCTGAGTGGCAAGACCCTCTATTTTTATTTCACGCTCGGAGTCGTCGCGCTCGCCGCAGGGGCGATCGCCTGGCTCGCCCAGACGCCGTTCGGCTACTCCCTGCGTGCAGCCCGTGACTCCCGCTTGCGCGCGGAAGCGAGCGGCATCGACGTGCGATCGACGCAGTGGACAGGTTTCGTGCTCGCCGGCGCGTTCGCGGGTCTGGCCGGCGCCCTGTACGCGTTTTCCAAGGGCAGCATTTCGCCCGAGACGCTGGCCATCCCGCGCTCGGTCGACGCGCTGGTCATCGTGTTGCTCGGCGGCCTGAATTCGCTGGCCGGTCCGCTGCTCGGCGCAGCGGCGTTCATCGGACTTCAGGACACGCTTTCCCGGGCGACGGAATATTGGCGCGCCGGACTGGGTGTCGCGATCCTGCTCCTGGTCCTGGTATTTCCGATGGGCATCGGCGGCGCCGTGCGGCAGCTCGTCGCTTCCCTCGATCGATGAACCGCGACGTGGAGCGACGGCGACCCGTACTGGCTGCAACGGGACTGTCCAAGTCGTTCGACGGCCTGGACGCGGTGAGCGATGTTTCGTTCACGCTGTCCGCGGGCGAGATGGTGGCGATGATCGGGCCCAACGGCGCGGGTAAGACCACCTGTTTCAATCTCGTCACGGGCCAGCTTCGAGCCGATGCGGGCACTGTCTCGCTGCTCGGGGCGAGGATCGACGGCCTGCCGCCCCGCGCCATCGCTCGCGCCGGCGTCGCACGGACATTCCAGGTGGCGGCGACTTTCGCCTCGATGACCGTGCGCGAGAATGTCCAGGTGGCCCTCCTCGCCCATGCCCGCGAGGAACGCCGCGTCGCCGTGCGGGCGGCAGCGCTTCGCGTCGCGGAAGCCGATGCGCTGCTCGAGCGCGTCGGGATGGCGGCATTGGCCGAGCAGGGTTGCGGGACGCTCGCTTACGGCGATGCGAAGCGCATCGAGCTTGCGCTCGCGTTGGCGAACGCGCCCCGAGCTCTGTTGATGGACGAGCCTACGGCGGGAATGCCGATGGCCGCCCGCAGCGGCGTGATGCGCCTCGCGCGGATGCTCGCGCAACACGACGGAATCGCCGTGCTTTTCACCGAGCACGACATGGATGTCGTATTCGAGCACGCGGACCGCGTCATCGTTCTTGACCGCGGACGGGTGATCGCCGACGGAACGCCGGAAGCGATTCGCGCCGACGCCCGAGTACGGGCCGTCTATCTCGGAACCGGTTAGCGGCCCGCCGGTCAGCGAGGCCGCTCGGGGCTGGCCGGCGCGACGCGTCCCCAGCGGCCGTGTCGGAAGTTCTTACAGTCGTCCCAAGCCGCGACGACGAATGTCCATGCAAACAAGGGATTGCGATCAGGTATCGGTTTTGCATATGGACATGTTGAGAACAACAACTCGTGCGCCGGCTCACAAGGCCAAGGCGCTGATCGGGGACGAGGGGGTTGGCTGTGACCGAGAGTCTGGGGGCAGGCTGGGTATTGATGCTGGTGTTCGCCGTCGGTGGGTTCGCCGGCATGGTGCTGGCTGCGCTGATGGTGGTCGCCGGCGCCGGTTCGGCGAGCGACGAACCGCGCGACTTGGGCGACTGAGCTTTCGGCTCGCCAACCGATCTAAACGCGTGGCCGGCGGCGCAGGCCCGCGGCCTTCGCGTCCGGGTCTTGCAACGACACCACGACTTGGACATGCTTTGAGCCGGTCCGCCTCTCGCAATCCCCACGGACGAGCGAGAACCGCGGTCAAGCTATCGCCTTCGCCGCCGCGGCAGGCCTAACGACGGCGGCGTGGCCCCACCAGGAGGCTCTTCATGAAACGACATTCCGGTTTTGTCCTGACAGCTCTGCTCGCGCTGGCCCTCGCTGCGCCGGCCCAGGCGTGGATTCGCAGCCCGGCGACGACCTTCGCCACGCTTCCCGCCGGCGCCACGACACCCGAAGGGATCACCGTCGATCCGCAGACGGGCGAGGTCTATGTATCGACCTTTGGCTTTCCGGACGGCACACCAGCGACCGCCGGTCAGGTCGTCGTGTTCGACGCTCACGGCAATCTGCTGCGCCAACTCGTGCTCGCGCCGTCGGGAGGCCTCGCGCAGATCAGCCCGCACCTGTTGGGACTCGCGTTCAATCCGGCGAACCACGACCTTCTGGTTCTCGATTTCGGCCTCGGGAACGTATTGAAGGTCGAACCGAACACCGGCGTCGCCACGCTTTACAGCTCGGTCGGCGCGGGCTCCGGCCTCAACGCATTGACCTTCGATGGTTCGGGGAACGTATACGTCTCGGATTCCTTCAACGGCACGATTTGGAAGATCGGCCCGACTCCCGGGCCGGCGTCGCCGTGGATGACCGACGCCCTGCTCGCGACGACCGGCGTTCCTCCTTTCGGCGCGAACGGTCTAGCCTTCAACCAGGCGCAGACGGTGCTCTTCGTGGCCAATACGGGAAACGATTCGGTCGTGCAGATTCCGGTATCGGGCGTACCCCTGGTCGCAGGCGCGCCAACGGTGTTCGCCTACAGCATCAACGGAGCGGACGGGGTAATCATCGATCAGAACGACAATATCTGGGTCTGCGCGAACCAGTCCGACGAGATCGTGGTGCTGGACAAGACCGGAAAGGTGATCGCGAAGCTCGGCGACTTCGACGGCGTCGACAATCAGGGCGCCGCCCGCGGTCTGCTGTTCCCCGCGAGCCTGGTGTTCAGCGGCAACTTCCTTCTCGTCACCAATCTCGCGCTCGATCTCAATACGCAGTTCGGCCTCCCCACAGTCGATTCGCAGTGGGCCGCCAAGGTAACCCGGTACACCGTGAGCAAGATCAATACCCATCTCCCGCCCATCTCGCCCAGCACGGCCGCGCCGGGGCACGGCCACTGACCGGCTTTCGTCGCCGACTCCAGACGCCGCGGCTCCGCCCGCGGCGTCGTCTTTTGTGGCACCCTGAAGCGGGAACAACGCGGCCCATCCGCCATCGTAGCGCCATGCGCCACCTGTTCGAGCCGCAGCTGGTCCACGAGGCCTTCGGGGATCCCGGCCTGTACGTCGATTTCCGCGACGAGCGGCGGGCACTGCTGTTCGACATGGGCGACCTCTCCGTTCTGCCGCCCCGCAAGCTCATGCGGGTGTCGCACATCTTCGTCACCCACACGCATATGGATCACTTCGCCGGGTTCGATCACTGGCTGCGCGTCGTGCTCGGCCGCAAGCCCAACGTGATCGTGTTCGGCGGTCCCGGTTTCATCTCCCAGGTCGAGCACAAGCTCCGCGCATATACGTGGAACGTCGTGCACCGCTACGAGGTCGAGCTCGTGATCGAGGCGCGCGAGCTCGGCACCGACGGGCGCGGCCGCCGTTGCCGATTCTCCAGCCGGACCGGCTTCGCACGCGAAGCCTGCGAGCCCTTTCCCATCGCGGATGACGTTCTTCACGACGAAGCGACCTTTCGCGTCCGCGGCCGGTTCGTCGATCACGACGTTCCGTGCCTCGCCTACGCGGTCGAGGAAAAAGCGCACGTCAACGTCGCCAGGGACCGGCTCGAGGCGCTCGGCGTATCGACCGGCGCATGGCTGCGCGAGCTCAAGCGGGCGGTGCTCAGCGGGGCGCCCGACTCGACGCCGATCCGGATGCAATGGCGCGACCGCGATGGCGAGCACGCGATGACGCGCCCGGCGATCGAGCTGCGCCACCTCGTCCTGGACATCGTTCCGGGGCAGCGCATCGGGTATGTGACCGACCTGCGCTATACCCCGTCCAACCTGGAGGCGCTCTCGGCTCTTCTCACCGGCGTGGACCTGCTCTACATCGAAAGCGTGTTCCTGGACGAGGACGCGGACCAGGCCGCACGCAAGAACCATCTGACGGCGCGGCAGGCCGGCGAGATCGCGCGCAGCGTGGGCGCCAGGGCGGTGACGCCCTTCCACTTCTCCCCGCGCTATCAGGGTCGAGAGGCGGAGATCGTCGCGGAGATGCGCGACGCGTGGTCGGGCGCGCCGGCGAGGGGCGACGCATAGACGAGCATCTTGCCGCTGGACCGCGGCGCCGTTCACGCGGTCGGCAGGCGGTATTCCTTGAACTGCTCGCGCAGCGCCCGCTTCGAGAGCTTTCCCGTCGCGGTGTGGGGCAGCTCGTCGACGAAGACCACGTCGTCGGGGAGCCACCACTTTGCGACCTTGCCCTCGTAGAACTTTAGCATCGCTTCCTTGCCGAGCTCCGCATCCGCGCGCTTCACCACGATCAGCAGCGGCCGCTCGTCCCACTTCGGATGGCGTATGCCGATCACCGCGGCTTCGGCGACCGCGGGATGGCCGACGGCGATGTTCTCGAGCTCGATCGAGCTGATCCACTCGCCGCCCGACTTGATCACATCCTTGGAACGGTCGGTGATCTGCAGGTAACCATCCGGGTCGATCGTCCCCACGTCGCCCGTGGGCAGCCAGCCGTCGGGCGTCAGCGGATCGCCGCCCGCGTCCTTGAAGTAGCGGCGCAGGATCCACGGCCCCCGGACGAGCACGTTCCCGGCGCTCTTGCCGTCGCGGGGCAGCTCGTGACCCGCGCCGTCGACGATTTTCATCTCGACGCCGTAGAGCGGACGGCCCTGCTTGAGCGAGGCCTGTCGCCGCGCCTCTTCGGAGAGCGCACGGTGACTGGGCTTGGGCGCGTTCATGGTGCCCACCGGGCTCATCTCCGTCATCCCCCAGCCGTGATGCACGCGCACGCCGAACTCGTTCTGCAGCGTCTCCATCAGCGCGGCCGGGCACGCCGCCCCGCCGATCGTGCTGGACTTCAGCGTCGAAAACCTGAGCTTGTTCTGTTTCATGTGGTTGACGAGGCCCATCCACACGGTCGGCACCGCGGACGTGCTGTCGACGGCTTCCGCCTCCATGAGCTCGAAGAGGCTCGCGCCGTCGAGCCCGGCGCCCGGAAACACGAGCTTCGCACCGACCATCGGTGCGGCGTAGGGGATACCCCACGCGTTGACGTGGAACATCGGGACGATCGCCAGCACGGCGCTCATCGCCGACAGGTTCTTGGTGTCGGGAAGCGAGATCGCGAAGGCGTGCAGGACGGTCGAGCGGTGGCTGAACAGGACACCTTTCGGGTGGCCCGTCGTGCCCGACGTGTAGCACAGTCCCGAGGCGGTGTTCTCGTCGAATTCGGGCCATTCGAAGTCATCGTTCTCGGTGGTGAGGAGCTCTTCGTAACAGCCGAGCCCGGGAATCGCGGCCCGCGGCATATGCGCCTTATCGGTGAGCGCGATCCAGTGCTTGACCGCCTTGCAGGCGGGTGCGAGCTTTTCGACGAGCGGCGTGAAGGTGATGTCGAACAGGACGATCCTGTCCTCGGCGTCGTTCACGATGTAGGCGAGCTGATCGTGAAACAGCCGCGGATTGATCGTGTGAATGATCGCACCCATGCCCGACACCGCGTAATAGAGCTCGAAGTGCCGGTAGCCGTTCCACGCGAGCGTTCCGATCCGGTCGCCGGGCTCGACGCGAAGCCGCTTGAGCACGCGCGCCAGGTGCCGCGATCGGCGGTGCGCGTCGCGGTACGTGTAGCGGTGGATGGGCCCCTCGATGGTCCGAGATACGATTTCGGCGTCGCCGTGATAGGTGTCGGCGTGACGGATCAGCGACGAGATCATCAGCGGCACGTTCATCATCAGGCCCTGCATCGCGTCCTCCTTGCGCCGTCTCTGGGCGGGCGGCGCTGGTCCCGTGATTCTAGCGCGCTTGAAAAGCCCGGTGCCTGCCGGTAGGATCGCCCACTCGCCCACCCTCGGACCGGCGAGACGCTGTCCAGCGCTCAACGCCGGCACTTCCCGTGGGCCGTAAGGAGGAGCCATGCGCATTTCGTCGCACGTCGCAGCGCTTGCCGCGTTGTCGCTGGTATCGCTGGTATCGCCGGCCCCGGCTGCCGCGGACGTCAAGTTGGCGTACATCGATCCGCTTTCCGGCGGCGCCGCAAGCGCCGGCATCAACGCGCAGAAGCACTTTCTCTACGAGATCGACAAGATCAATGCCGCCGGCGGGCTCAACGGGGAGAAGCTGCAGATCGCCTTCTATGACAACAAGGTCGACCCGCAGGAATCGCTGATCGCGCTGAAGAAGGCGCTCGACGAGGGCGCGCGCTACATCTTCCAGGGCAATGGCAGCGCGGTGGCGCTCGCGCTCTCGGACGCCATCCTCAAGTACAACGAGCGCAACCCCGGCAAGGAAGTGCTCTACTTCAACTACGCCGCGGTCGACCCGGCCCTCACCAACGCCAAGTGCAACTTCTGGCATTTCCGGTTCGACTCCGACGCTGACATGAAGATGACGGCACTGGTCGATCAGATCGCCAAGACGCCGCAGGTAAAAAAGGTCTATCTCATCAACCAGGATTACTCGTTCGGACGGGCGGTCGCCTCCGCGGCACGCAAGATGCTCGGCGAAAAGCGCCCGGACATCCAGATCGTCGGCGACGAGCTGCACCCGCTGCAGAAAGTGCAGGATTTCTCGCCATACGTCGCCAAGATCAAGGCGTCGGGCGCGGACACCGTGATCACGGGCAACTGGAGCAACGACATGTTCCTGCTGCTCAAGGCCGGAAGAGACGCCGGCCTCAAGGTGACCTGGTACACCTTCTATGCGGACGCGCTCGGCGCTCCGACCGCGATCGGCCGCGACGGCAATGGCGTGGTCAAGGTGGTCACTTCCTACCACACCAACGCACTGCCCGAGCTCGACCCGGACGTGGCCGCGTTCAAGAAACGCTTCACAGGAAAGGAAGACGAATTCAACTATTACCGGTTGAATACGGCGTTCATGATGTTCGCCGCCGCGGCCGCGAAGGCGAAGTCGAACGATCCGGTGAAGATCGCGAGAGCGCTCGAAGGCATGAAATGGACGAGCAGCGTCGGCGAAGTCGAGATGCGGGCCGACAACCACCAGCTCCTGCAGCCGCTGTTCGTGGCCACCTTCTCGGACAACGTCAAGTTCGACGTGGAGAAGACCGGACTCGGCTTCAAGACGGACCTCAGGCTCGACGCGAAGGACACCGCCATTCCGACGACGTGCCAGATGCAGCGGCCGAGCCCGTAGCCGTCATCCCGGCGGGGGCCGGGATCCAAGTGCGGCGGGTACAGAGCGCGAACGGAACCTGGGCCCCGGCCTGCGCCGGGGCGACGCCTTAGCGCCGCTCGCCACGTCGCGCGCGCCGCATGCTCGAGATCGTCACCTTCTCGCTCCTGAACGGCATCGTCTACGGGCTGCTGCTGTTCATGGTCTCGAGCGGTCTCACGCTCATCTTCAGCCTGATGGGCGTGCTCAATTTCGCCCATGCGAGCATGTTCATGCTGGGCGCCTACTTCTCCTATCAGATCGGGAGGTGGATCGGCTTCTGGCCCGCGCTGGTGATCGCACCGCTCGCGGTCGGCGCGATCGGCGCGCTCATCGAGCGCTACGGCCTGCGCAATGTGCACCGCCAGGGACACGTGGCCGAGATCCTGTTCACCTTCGGGCTCGCCTACGTGATCGTCGAATTCGTCGTCATGGTCTGGGGACGCAACCCCATCGACAACCGCGTGCCGGCGGTCATCGACTTCCCGGCGTTCACGCTCCTCGGCACCAGCTATCCCGCCTACAAGGTGCTGATGATGGCGATCTCGATCGGCATGTTCGCGTTTCTCTACCTCGCGTTCCGGCGCACGCGCGTGGGACTGGTCATCCGCGCCGCGCTGACGCATCCGGAGATGGTCAGCGCGCTCGGGCACGACGTGCCGCGGATTTTCGTGCTGGTGTTCGCGGTGGGGAGCGCGCTTGCCGCGCTCGCCGGCGTGATCGGCGGCTTCGCGCTGCTCACCGAGCCCAACATGGCGGCCGCCCTGGGACCGATCGTGTTCGTCGTCGTGGTCGTGGGTGGCCTGGGGTCGATCACGGGCGCGTTCATCGCTTCCATGCTGATCGGCATCGTCCAGACCTTTGCCGTGGCGCTGGACTATTCCCTGCTCGACCTGCTGGCAAGCATCCATGTCTCGCTCTCGCGCGACTCGGCATTCCACGAGCTGGCCGCGGTGAAGATCGCTCAGGCCGCTCCGCTCGTTCCCTATCTCCTGCTGGTGGTGATGCTCATCCTGCGCCCACGCGGTCTCCTCGGCACGCGCGAGGCATGAAAGACGGGCGCATCGCCGGAGATGCGACCTATGAGCTCCGGAGTGCGCCGCTGCGCGGCATCGCCGATCGGCTGCCCTGGTTTCTCGCCGCGCTCGCGCTCGTCGCGTTGCCGTACCTGCCCGGTCTCGACGGCAACTTCGGCCGCTCGCTCCTGTCGCAGATGGGCATCGCGTCGGTGTTCGCGCTCTCCTACAATCTGCTGCTCGGCCAGACGGGACTGCTTTCCTTCGGGCACGCGGTCTATTTCGGCCTCGGCGCTTACGCCAGCATCCATCTCATGCGGGCGATCAATGCCGGCCTGCCGATTCCCATGCCGCTGGTCCCGCTGGCCGGCGCGGCAGCCGGCCTGCTCTTCGGAATGCTGTTCGGCGCGGTCACCGTGCGCCGCGCCGGGGTGGTCTTCGCGCTGATCTCGCTCGGCGTGGGCGAGCTGGTCTTCGCGGCCATGCGCATTCTCCAGGGATTCTCTGGCGGCGAGGAAGGGATCACGGCCAATCGCGGGATCGGACCGCATCCGTTCGGATTTACGTTCGGGCCGCAGCTCCAGGTCTATTACGTGATCGCGTTCTGGGCCATGGTTGTGGCGATCCTGCTCGCCGCTTTCCTGCGCACTCCGGTCGGGCGCATGTGCAACGCCGTCCGCGACAACCCAGAGCGCGCGGCATTCATCGGCTATGACCCCGTTCGCGTGCGCTGGGTCGCCTTCTCGGTCGCCGCGATGTTCGCCGGTCTCGCCGGCGGCCTGCATGCGCTCAACTACGAGATCGTCGCGGCGGAAGCGGTCGGCGCGGGGCGCTCAGGTGGCGTTCTGCTGATGGCCTACATCGGCGGCGTGCATCATTTCTTCGGAGCGGTTGTCGGCGCGATCACGATCACCTGGCTGCAGGTGAATTTGTCCGACTACACCACGGCCTGGCAGCTCTACCTCGGGCTGTTCTTCATCGCGGCCGTCCTTTTCGCCCCCGGCGGGCTCACGGGTCTGATCCTGATGCACCGGCCGATCCTGAAGACGCGCGCGTTCGCCCGCGTGGTGCAGGCTTACGCGATCAGTGCGATTCCCGCGCTCCTCGCGGCCCTCGGCGCGGTCATGCTGATCGAGATCAACTATCGACGCGCGACTCAACCCGATGCAGGCGCGCGGATGCGTCTCTTCGGAATCGAGCTCGACACGTCGGCGCCGTGGCCCTGGCTCGCGGCCCTCGCGCTGCTGGCAGTCGGTGCGTTACTGCTGCACCGAAGCTCTGCGCGGGTGAGGGACGCGTGGCAGCAGGCGATCGAAGAAGCGAAGGCGGGCCCGACGCCGCCCGGAGGGACGCGATGACCGACGCCGCTCCGCGGATCGCCCTGCGCCTCGAGGACGTGCACATGCGCTTCGGCGCCACTCCGGTCATCCGGGGCGTGACGCTCGATGTCTTCGAGGGCGAGCGGCACGCGATCATCGGCCCCAATGGCGCCGGCAAATCGACCCTGTTCAACCTGGCGAGCGGCCGCTTCCCCCCGACGGCGGGGTCGATTCTGCTGGCTGGGCGGCCGATCGAGCATCGTGCGCCGTTCGAGATCCATCGAATGGGGCTGGCTCGCAGCTTTCAGGTCACGAACATCTTCCCGCGGCTCTCGGTGTACGAGAACATCCGCTGCAGCGTCCTTTGGTCGCTCGGCTACCGGTATTCGTTCCTCCGCAACGTCTCGAAACTGCGCGAGGTCGGCGCCCGGACCGACGAGGTGCTGGAGCAGATCGGCATGACCGACCGGCGCGACGCTCGTGCCGGGGTCCTGACGTACGCGGAGCAGCGAGCGCTGGAAATCGGGATCACGATCGCCGGAGACGCGCGCGTGATTCTGCTCGACGAGCCGACTGCGGGCATGAGCCGCGCCGAAGCGGCTCGCGCCGTGGCGCTGATCCGCGCCATCTCGGCCGGAAGAACGCTGGTGATGGTCGAGCACGACATGGGCGTCGTGTTCGATCTCGCCGACCGGATCTCGGTCCTGGTCTACGGCGAGATCATCGCCACGGATATTCCTTCGCGCATCCGCGAGAACGCGGCGGTGCAGGCCGCCTATCTCGGGACGAGCGTCCATGCTTGAAGTCGAATCGCTGCACGCCTACTACGGCAAGAGCCACATCCTGCAGGGCATCTCGTGCCGCGTCGGCCAGGGCGAGATCGTGAGCCTCCTCGGGCGGAACGGCGCCGGCCGCTCGACGGCGATCAAGACCATCATGGGGCTGGTGCGTCCGGTCGGGACGATCACGTTCAAGGGTTCGCGCATCGACGGGCTCAAGGCTCACGAGATCGCGCACCGCGGCCTGGGCTACGTTCCCGAGGATCGGGCGATCTTCCCCGAGCTGACCGTGCGCGAGAACCTGCTCCTGGGAATGAGCTCGCCTCGCCACCGACGGCGGGTCGCGCGCTGGTCGCTCGCGGACATGTTCGGGCTCTTTCCCCTGCTCAGGGAGCGCGCCGACGCGCCCGGCGGCGTTCTTTCGGGCGGAGAGCAGCAGATGCTGACGATCTGCCGGACGCTGATGGGCGATCCCGACCTGATCATGGTCGACGAGCCGACCGAGGGACTCGCGCCCATGCTGGTGCAGCTCGTGAGCGAGCTCCTGGGTGAGATCGCCCGACGCGGAACGGCCATCCTCCTGATCGAACAGAAGCTCACCATCGCGCTTGCGATCTCGCATCGCGTCTACGTCATGGGCCATGGCCGGATCGTGTTCGAAGGCTCGCCCGAAGACTTGCGCACCGCCGATGCGGTACGCAAGGAGTGGCTGGAGGTCTAGCCGCGTCGGCGCCATGGCGGGTGCGGCATCGGCCTGCTAAGCTTCCTTCCGCAGCAGCGGGGCCCGGCATGGCCGGCCCGCAGCCAGCCAAGGAGTCCAGCCATCAGCGCCCGCTTCCAGACCGACGACGGCGTCGCCGTCATCACGCTCGACCATCCGCCCGTCAACGGTCTTTCGCACGAAACACGCGTGGCGGTCGCCGCGGGTATCGACCGTGCACTCGCCGATCCTGCCGTCCGCGCAATCGTCCTGACCGGCGCCGGTGGCGTCTTCTCGGCCGGCGCGGACATTCGCGAGTTCAACACGCCGAAGGCCCGCGCGGAGCCGACGCTGCACACGCTGATCGACATGGTCGAGGCGAGCGACAAGCCGGTGATCGCGGCGATCGGCGGTCTGTGCATGGGCGGCGGGCTCGAGCTCTCGCTCGGCTGCCATTTTCGCGTTGCCGGCGCAAGCGCCTCGATCGCGCTGCCCGAGGTGAAGCTGGGCATTCTTCCCGGCGCCGGCGGCACTCAGCGGCTGCCCCGCGCCGTCGGCCTCGAGACCGCATTGAACATGATCGTCTCCGGCGCGAGCGTCCCCGCGAGAGAGCTCCGCGCAACCGCGCTCTTCGACGATGTCATCGAGGGAGACGCGCTCGCCCCAGCGGTCGTCTTTGCGCGCAGCGTCACCGCGGACAACCGTCCGCGCAAACGACTGCGCGACGTGATGCTCGCCGAACCCAACGCGGAAGCCTTCCTGGCGTTCGCCCGCAATACCGTGGCCACCGTCAGCAAGGGGTATCCGGCGCCGCTCAAGTGCATCGACGCCGTGGAGGCGGCCGTTACGAGACCGTTCGAAGACGGCATGCGGATCGAGCGCGAGATCTTCTTCGGGCTCCTGCAAACGCCTGAATCGCGCGCGCTGCGCCATGCTTTCTTCGCCGAGCGCGCAGCCTCGCGCATCCCGGGCGTCGACGAAAAGGCTCGCGGCCGTCCGATCGAGCGTATCGCTGTGATCGGCGCCGGCACCATGGGCGGCGGCATCGCGATGAGCTTCGCCGGCGCCGGCATCCCGGTTACGCTCCTGGAGATGAAACAGGAGGCGCTCGACAAGGGTATGGCGACCATCCGGAGAAACTATGAGGCGTCGGTCAAGCGCGGCAAGCTCGATGCGAAAGCGGCGGAGCGCAATCTCGCGCTGCTCCGGCCGACGCTCGCCTACGACGACGTAGCCGACGCCGATCTCGTCATCGAGGCCGTATTCGAGGACATGGACGTTAAGCTCGGCGTATTCCGCAAGCTCGACGGGTTCGCGAAGGCCGGCGCGATCCTCGCGAGTAATACTTCGACCCTCGATCTCGATCGCATCGCCGAGGCAACCCGGCGGCCGCAGGACGTGGTCGGCACGCATTTCTTCAGCCCGGCCAACGTGATGAAGCTGCTCGAAGTCGTGCGCGGCGCGAAGACCGCGGACGACGTGCTCGTTTCCGTGATGCGGGTGGCCAAGCGCATCGGCAAGACGGCGGTCGTCTCGGGTGTGTGCGACGGCTTCATCGGCAACCGCATGGTCGAGCAGTATCTTCGGCAGGCGATGTTCCTGCTCGAGGAAGGCGCGGCGCCCGCTCAGGTCGATCGCGCGCTCGAGCGCTTCGGCATGGCGATGGGTCCGTTTCGCATGAGCGATCTCGCCGGGAACGACGTGGGCTGGTACATCCGCAAGCGCCGCTACGTGGAGAAACCGGATCTCGTCTACTCGCGCATCGCCGACCGGCTGTGCGAGCTGGGACGTTTCGGGCAGAAGACGGGGCTGGGGTGGTACAGGTACGAGACCGGACGCCGCGAGGCGCTGCCCGATCCTGCCGTAGACGAGCTGATCACCGGCTACCGCAAGGAGCACGGCTTCTCGCCGCGCAAGGTCTCGGATCAGGAGATCGTCGAGCGCTGCATCTATGCTCTGGTCAACGAGGGCGCGCAGCTCCTGGAGGAAGGCATCGCGCTGCGGGCCTCGGACATCGACGTGGTGTACCTCGCGGGCTACGGCTTTCCGCGCTACCGCGGCGGACCGATGTTCTACGCCGACAGCGTGGGACTCTACAACGTGGCGCGCACGATGCGGCGTTTCGCCGCCAATCCGCGCGGCGATCCGAGCTTCTGGCGTCCGGCGCCGCTGCTCGCGAAGCTGGCAAGCGAGGGGAAGACCTTCAACGACTGATCATGTCATCCCGGCGCAGGCCGGGATCCAATTCCGACGCTCCACGAGACGACTTGGACCCGGCCTACGCCGGAGTGATGCCTTCCGGAGGAATCATGCCTGACGCAGTCATCGTATCGACCGCCCGCACGGGGCTCGCCAAGAGCTGGCGAGGTGCGTTCAATCTGACGCACGGCGCGACGATGGCCGGACACGTCGTGCGCGCGGCCATGGACCGCGCCCGCATCGAGCCCGGTCAGGTCGACGACGTTCTCATCGGCTGCGCCTTTCCGGAAGGCGCCACCGGATACAACGTCGCGCGCCAGGTTGCGTTGCGCGCCGGCTGCCCCGTGACCGTGCCGGGCGCGACGATCAACCGTTTCTGCTCTTCGGGCCTGCAGACGATCGCGCTTGCCGCCCAGCGGATCATCGCCGGCGAGGGCGAGATCTACGTCGCCGGAGGCGTCGAGTCGATCTCCTGCGTGCAGAACGAATCGAACAAGCACATGCTGCGCGAGCCGTGGCTCGTCGAGCACAAGCCGGAGGTCTACTGGTCGATGCTGCAGACCGCCGAGACGGTATCGAAGCGCTACGGCATCTCGCGCGAGCGGCAGGACGAGTATGGCGCCCGGAGTCAGCAGCGCGCCGCCGCGGCGCTCGCCGCCGGCAGGTTCGCCGAGGAGATCGTGCCGATGACGGTCACGATGGGCGTTGCCGACAAGGAAGCCGGACGCATCTCGATGCGGGACGTCACGATCGCCGACGACGAAGGCATCCGCCCCGAGACGACGGTCGAAGCCATCGCGAAGATCAAGCCCGCGTTGCCGGGCGGGGTCATCGCGGCCGGCAACGCGAGCCAGTTCTCGGACGGCGCCGCGGCGTGCATCGTGATGAGCGAGCGCCTCGCCGCCGCGCGTGGCTTGATGCCCCTCGGTATTTTCCGCGGGTTCGCCGTGGCGGGCTGCGAGCCCGACGAGATGGGCATCGGTCCGGTGTTCGCCGTGCCGAAGCTCCTCGAGCGTACCGGAACGCGCTTGGAGGACGTCGATCTGTGGGAGCTCAACGAGGCCTTCGCGGTGCAGGTCATCTATTGTCGCGACCGGCTCGGGATTCCCGACGACCGGCTCAACGTCGACGGCGGCGCGATCGCGGTCGGCCATCCCTACGGCGTCTCCGGCACGCGCCTCACCGCGCACGCGCTCATCGAAGGCCGGCGGCGCGGCGCGAAGCGCGCAGTGGTCACGATGTGCATCGGCGGCGGCATGGGCGCAGCCGGCCTGTTCGAGATCGCCTGAGCCGCCCCGCGCCGACAACTGTGGAGAGCGAGATGACAGCCATCGACTCGTGGGTGGACGCCGAACCGGGCGTTCGACGGAGGATCCTCCAGGCGCAGGGCCGATTGATGCTCATGGAAGTGCAGTTCGCGGCGGGTGCCGCGGGATACGAGCACCACCACGTCCACGAACAGATCAGCTATTGCGTCACGGGACGCTTCGAATACTCGCTCGATGGCACGATCCACCTGCTGTCATCGGGCGAGTCCATCTACGTGCCGAGCAACGCCCGCCATGGCGCCAAGGCGCTGGAGCCGGGCACCCTGCTCGACGTATTCACTCCGCTGCGCGAGGATCTGCTTCCGCGCGGCTAGACTTGCCGTGTCTGAAAGGCACGAACGCCGGATGTAGATCCAAGTCTATTTCGAACTGCCGTTCGACGCGGCGGTCGCTACCTAACTTGCTTCGGCAACTCAGATCTCGATCCGCGTTCCAAGCTCCACGACGCGGTTGGGCGGAATGTTGAAGAAATCCGTGACGCTCGCCGGCATTGCGCGCCATGGCGGAGAAAACCAGGTCCCGCCACAGTGCCAGCCCGCGGGCGCGGCCAGCCGGCACGATCTTCTCGCGCGACAGGAAATACGAGACGTCCATCGGTTCGAGCTGCAGGCCGTGCCGGCCGCATAGCTCGAGAGCGCGCGCCACGTCGGGCTGCTCCATGAAGCCGTATCGCGCATTAACGCGCCAGCAGTCGTGCGGCAGACGCTCGCACGCGACGCGCTCTTCGGGCTCCACCCACGGCACGTCGCGGAACTCGACCGTCATGAAGACGTTCCGCTCGTGCAGGACCTTGTAGTGCTTGAGGCTGTGGAGCAGCGCGATTGGTGTCGCATCCGGCGCCGAGGTCAGGAAGACCGCGGTGCCGGGCGACCCGCTGCGGAGGCGACACGAAAAGCGATTGAGGAAAGCCGTCCAGTGGCGGCGACGAGCCGCAGCAGGCTGCTCGAGCAGCGTCTCGCGGCCGCGCCGCCAAGTGACCATGATCGTGAACACCAGCGCGCCCAGGGCCAGCGGGAACCAGCCGCCCTCGAGCACCTTGTGCATGGCGGCCGCGAAGAACACGACGTCGACCAGCGCGAAGAACGCGGTGGCGAGCACGCACAGCCACAGCGGATAGCGCCACCCGTAGCGCAGCACGAAGAACGTCAGCAGGGTGGTGACGAGCATCGTGCCCATCACCGCGACGCCATACGCCGAGGCGAGCCGCGATGGAGCTGCCGAACCCGACGCACCGCGCGCGAGCACCACGCCAGAGCAGGATCCAGTTCACCGCCGGCACGTAGATCTGGCCCGATCGCTCGTCGCGGAGGTGTGCCGGATCGGCATGCGCGGCAGGTAGCCCAGCTGGATCGCCTGCTGCGTCATCGAGTACGCGCCGGAGATCGTCGCCTGCGAGGCGATGACCGTCGCTGCGGTCGCGAGCACCACCATCGGATAGAGCGCCCACGCGCGGATAGGCGAGGTAGAACGGGTTCGCGATGCGCAGCCGGGTCGGCGATGAGCAGCGCGCCCTGGCCGAAGTAGTTGAGCACCAGCGCCGGGGCAACGATGCCGAACCACGCGAGCCGGATGGCGCGCTTGCCGAAATGGCCCATGTCCGCGTACAGCGCCTCGGCGCCGGTGATCGCGAGCAGCACCGAGCCGAGCACGACGAACGACGCGAAGCCGTGCCCGGTCGACGAAATGCAGCGCATGCGTCGGATCGAGCGCCTTCAGGATCGCCGGCGCCTTGGCGATATTCCACGACGCCGACCGACGCCAAGCGAGACGAACCACAGCGCGCATATCGGCCCGAAGAGCAGGCCGACCACGCCGGTGCCATGGCGCTGGATCGCGAACAGCGCAATCGAGGATGCCGGCCGAGATCGGCACGACATACGGCTTGAAGGCGGACGGTGCCGACCTCGAGACCTTCGACCGCCGAGAGCACCGAGATCGCCGGGCGTGAGCACGGCGTCGCCGTAGAAGAGCGACGCGCCGAACACGCCGATCAGCGAGCAGCGTCGACCGCGAGCCGCGGTCGGTCTCGTACGGACGCGGTGGCGAGCGCGAGCAGCGCCATGATGCCGCCTTCGCCGCGATTGTCGGCGCGCAGCACGAGCGTCACGTACTTGAGCGAGACGACGATCATCAGCGCCCAGAAGATCGCCGATATGCCGCCGAGGATGTTTTCCGGCGTCAGCGCGAATGCCGTGCTCGGGATTGAAGGTTTCCTTCGCCGCGTAGAGCGGGCTCGTGCCGATATCGCCGTAGACGACGCCCAGGGCGAGCAGCGCAAGCCCAGCGTCGCCCGCCGCGGCGCGCGTTTACTTGCGTCGGTCCGCCCACCCTGGCCGCGGGCTCGATCGCACTCATTGCGTGGAAAACATGGGGCGGTTGCGGAGTCGCCGGGGGCGAGGCGACCCGAATTCTACTGTACAAACGCCCTTATCGAACGTTACGAACGTCTGCGGCCAATCCTCCACAGCCAGGCAATTAGGCGCATCGGTGTGGAGCGATCATCGAACGTCACCCGCGTGAGGTCGCGTTGACGGGACATCCCCACGCTCTTCCCAATGGTCCCGGAGTGATGCTTCGAGTCTCGCTCGGGATAGATCTCGACGTCCCGTGGAATAGCTTTCGCGCCGGGGATGCCCAGGTACGCGTCTTCTCGAACCTCAAAGCGTGCCATCGCCGCGAACAGCAGCCACCGCCAGTGGCTCATTCGCTGGCTTTCGACAGGCAGCGAGTCTGAGTGCCCAGATGCATCGTCTGGACCGCGAGTCGCCGGTGCCCGAAATTCCATCGGGTCAACATACGATGCGCCCAGTAAAGAACTTATAAAGACCCGGCTTCACGACATAAACGCCGCGTAAACATACGGACGAACTCGCCTCGCCGGCAGGCCGGAGGATTATCCAGATCGTAAGTCGTATCGAGCGCGGCGCTACGGAACAAGCCGATAGCCGATCGCGGTTTCGGTCACGAGATGCTTGGGCTGCGCAGGGTCGTCTTCGAGCTTTTGTCGCAGGTGGGCCATGTGAATGCGCACATAGTGCCCCTGATCGACGTAGGCAGGCCCCCACACTTCGCGCAGGATCTGGCGATGCGTCAGTACTCTTCCGAGGTTGGCGATCATCACCGAGAGGAGTCGATACTCGATGGGAGTGAGATGCACGTCTTCGCTTACGCTTGCGAACGAGCCGCTTCTCCTGATCGACTTCCACGTCGCCGAACCGGAAGACCGGCCCATCCCTGGGACCTGTCCCGACTTTCCTTCTCAGGACGGCGCGCACTCGGGCGAGCAGCTCGCCTACCCCAAACGGTTTGGTAAGGTAGTCATCGGCGCCCGCATCGAGCGCCTCGATCTTGTCGGTCTCGTTGACGCGCGCAGAGAGCACAATCACGGGAACAGCGGACCATCCACGGACATCCCGAATAAAGTCGATGCCGTCCCCATCGGGAAGACCGAGGTCGAGAATCACCACGTCCGGCTTGCGGGTTCCGGCTTCGATGAGCCCCTGCTTGACCGTTTCCGCCTCGAAGACGCGCCAATCTTCGTTTTCCAAAGCGGCGCGTACGAAGCGCCGGATCTGCAGCTCATCCTCGACCAGGACGGCAACGGATGCGGGCTCGGTCACTTCACCGGCCGATCACGTTGTGCCCGTCGCCGCCGTGGCCTCGACCACGGTGGCGGGGGGAGTTCCAAGGGGCAGGGTGAAGCAGAATCGAGCTCCCCCGCCGGGATTGTCCTCGGCCCAGATTTTTCCTCGATGGGCTTCGACAATGGCCCGGCTGATTGCGAGTCCCAAGCCCACGCCGGGTGTCGCCGATTCGCGCGAACCGCGAGTGAATTTCTCGAAGATCGCTTCATGTTGCCCTTGCGATACACCCGGGCCGCTGTCACTAACGGTGACGAGCAGTTGGTCTCCCGACGCTTCGGCCGCGACGCGGATAGCCGTTCCCTCGGGTGTGTACTTGCCGGCATTCTCGAACAGGTTATAGAGCACGCGCTCGATCAACGAGGCATCGAATTCGACCAGCGGCAAGTCCCGCGGCAGGGCAACCTCGACTCGATGGCGAATGAGCGCCGGCTGGGCCGCCTTGAGCGCACTGCCGACCACCTCTTCGACAGACTGCCATTCGCGACGGAGCTTCACGTCCCCGCTCTGGATGCGGGCCATATCGAGCAGATTATTGACCAGTGCACTCATACGCCGCGCCTGCTCCGCGATGGCTCGCGCGGTTTCGCGCTGCGCGCCCGTGAGCTCGGGTTTCGTCAGCTCGAGCCACTCGGCCAGCCCGACCAGCGCGGCGAGAGGCGTGCGCAGGTCGTGCGAGAGCGCGGACAGCAACGAATTGCGCAAGCGCTCCGATTCCATGCGGATCAGCGCCTGCTGCGCTACCTCGACATAGTGTACACGCTCGAGCGCGATCGCGGCCAATGCCGCAAAGGTATCCAAGTGGCGCTGCTGCTCGGGGATCATCAGCACACGGCGGTTAGCCGCCTTGATCGCGAGCACGCCCCGCGTCCGCATGGGCGCACGCAGCGGTAGGTATAGAAACTCACTGTCCGGGAAGCGTGTCCGTACCGACGCCGGCCGGCTGCGACTTGTCATACGCCCACTGCGCCGCCGCCCGGGCGTCTATGCTCAGTGCGAATCCAGCGGCCGCAGGAAGTTGGAGCCGGTTCTCCTGATCGGGCACCAGGATCGCTACCTTGGCTTGAAAGGTCCTCTCGATAAACTTCGTCGCGGCCTCCACGACTTGCTCGGTTTGCAGCAGGCTCGACATGTCCCGTGCGAACTCGTAAAGCGCGCGGGCACGCTCCTCTCGATAGGAGGCGATGCGTGCCTGATAGCGAAGCCCGGCGGTCATCTGCCCAGTGATGAGCGCGACTGCCAGCATCACCACAAACGTCAGCAGATACTGGATGTCGGTGACGGCAAAGGAGAACCGCGGCGGCACGAAAAAGAAGTCGAAGCTCGCAACACTCACCAAGGCAGCCATGACCGCCGGGCCACGTCCGAACTTGACCGCGACGAGCACGACCGTGAGCAGGAACAGCATCACAATGTTGGCGAGATCGAAATAGAGGCGCAGCGGGGTCGCCACGAGCGTGGTGACAGTACAGGAGACCAGCGTCCACACATAGGCCAGTCGCTTAGTGACACGTCGCGGATCTTCCGCAGCCTCTGCCACAGCACTCGAGCTGGGTTCTGCAGCAGCCGGCATTTCACCGCGGCCGATTTCGATGACATCGATATCGGGTGCAAGCTTGCCAACGCGCCGAGCAGTGCCGAGCGACCAAGGCCAGGTACGCTTCGCATGCGTGCGGCCCACCACTACCTTCGATAAATTGTGCGTATGCGCGTAGTCGATGACCGCAGCGGCTGGGTCGCTGCTGGACAGAATCGCTGTCTTCGCGCCGAGATCCTGCGCGAGTTTCAACGTCTTCAGAATCCGCTCGCGTTCGGCTGCCGGCAGGCGCTGCAGCGCGGGCGTCTCGACATAGACGGCGGTCCATTCGATATCGAGCTGATTGGCGAGCCGCGCCGAACTCCTTACGATATGCTCCCCTCCTGGATCGGGGCCGATGCAGCAAAGCAACGATGCCTCGGTCTTCCAGATGCGTTCAATCGCCTTGTCGGTGCGATAGGCCTGAACGTCTTCCTCGACCCGATCGGCCGTGCGGCGCAGCGCGAGCTCGCGCAGCGCCATGAGGTTGCCCTTGCGGAAAAAGTTGCCGGCGGCGCGCTCGATCTGCTCGGGAATGTAGACCTTGCCCGCCTTGAGACGCGCGAGCAATTCGTCCGCCGGGATGTCGACGAGAACGACGTCATCGGCCTCATCGAAGAACGTGTCGGGTACGGTCTCCCACACCCGTATGCCGGTGATGCCGCCGACTACGTCATTCAGGCTCTCGAGATGCTGGACATTGAGCGTTGTGAACACATCGATGCCGGCAGTCAGGAGCTCGTCGATGTCCTGCCAGCGTTTCGGATGCCGCGCCCCCGGCGCATTCGTGTGCGCGAGTTCGTCGACAAGGATCAGCGCGGGATGCCGCGCAAGCGCAGCGTCGAGGTTGAATTCCCTGACCGATGCACCTTGGACGTCGAGCACCAGCGGCGGGAGCTGCTCGAGTCCCTCGAGCAGCGCCGCCGTTTCTACGCGGCCGTGCGTCTCGAGGAACCCTACGACTACGTCAGTGCCCGTGCGGCGCAAAGCCTGCGCTGCGAGCAGCATGGCATAGGTCTTGCCAACGCCCGCCGAGGCGCCAAAGAAGATCTTCAGCCGACCGCGCTCGGCGCGCGCCTCCTGTGCCTTGAGTTCGGCGAGCAGTTGATCAGGGTCCGGGCGCTGCTTTTCCATCGCTATGGCGGCCTTCGACAGCCAGAAGGCAACCGCACCCTTCTACGTGTGACCCCGTCGAGCGCGATGTTGAGCTTGACCACGTTGACCCGCGGCTCGCCGAGAAGCCGAGTGCGCACCCTGGGTCGCCTGGTGCGAGCATCGCGGACGCGTTCGGGAGATAGGCCGCGGGCCTTGGCAACACGCGCAACCTGATATTCCGCGGCGGCAACGCTGATATGCGGGTCGAGGCCGCTGCCGGACGCGGTGACGAGATCGACGGGCACCGGCGCCTTGTTGTCCGGGTCGGCGTCGCGCAGCGCCTTAATGCGATCCGTCACGGCGTCCGCCAGCGCTGGGTTGCGCGGCCCCTGGTTGGAGCCCGACGAGCTTGCACCGTTGTAGGGCTGCGGCGAGGTCGCGGACGGCCGGCTCCAGAAGTACTTCGGGTCGTCGAACGGCTGGCCGATGAGCTCCGAGCCCAGCGTCTTGCCGTTCTACGACGATCAGGCTGCCGTTGGCCGCGTGCGGGAATGCGACCTGCGCGATGCCCGTGAACGACCAGCGGATAGACGACGCCGGTCAGCACCGTCAGAACAGCAGCATCCGCAGCGCGGGAATGACTTCAGAGAAGGCGAACATCGATGTTCTCCACGTTACGCGAGATGCGCGGCGGCGAGCAGCATGTCGATCAACTTGATGCCGACGAACGGCAGCAGAATGCCGCCGACGCCGTAGATCAGCATGTTCCGGCGCAGGATCGGGCCGGCGCCGACTGGCCGATATTTCACGCCCTTGAGCGCCAGCGGGATCAGGGCCGGGAATGATCAGCGCGTTGAAGATCACGGCCGACAGGATGGCGCTGTTCGGCGTGGCGAGGTGCATCACGTTCAGCGCATCGAGCACCGGATAGGTGCTGGCGAACGCCGCCGGAATGATCGCGAAGTATTTGGCAACGTCGTTGGCGATGGAAAAGGTCGTCAGCGCCCCGCGCGTCATCAGCAGCTGCTTGCCGATCTCGACGATCTCGATCAGCTTGGTCGGGTTGGAGTCGAGGTCAACCATGTTGCCGGCTTCTTTGGCCGCCTGGGTGCCGCTGTTCATCACCACCGCGACATCGGCCTGCGCCAGCGCCGGCGCATCGTTGGTGCCGTCGCCGGTCATCGCCACCAGCTTGCCTTCGGCCTGGATGCTGCGAATCAGCTTGAGCTTGGCTTCGGGGTTGATTTCAGCGACAAAGTCATCGACGCCCGCTTCGGCCGCGATCGACGCCGCCGTGAGCTTGTTGTCCCCGGTGATCATGATCGTGCGGATGCCCATCTTGCGCAGTTCGGCGAAGCGCTCCTTGATGTGCGTCTTGACGATGTCCTTCAGTTCGACCACGCCGAGAACGTGCGCGCCCTCGGCCACGACCAGCGGCGTCGAGCCGCGACGGGCGACGTCTTCGACGCGCGTGGTTATTTCCGCGTCGATGCGCCCGCCCATCGGAACGATCCAGTCACGTACTGCGTCGATCGCACCCTTGCGCAGTTCGCGGCCGTCGAAATTGACACCGCTCATCCGCGTCTGCGCCGAGAACGGGACGATGGTGAACTTGCCTGGCTCCAGCTTCGGCGGGACGATGCCATAGGCGCGCTTGAGTATGCACGACGATGCTCTTGCCCTCGGGGGTCTCGTCGCCTAGCGAGGCGAGCAGCGTCGGCTTCGGCGAGCTGCTGCGCCGTGACGCCGGCGACCGGAAAGAGCGCCGACGCCTGCCGATTACCGAAGGTGATCGTTCCGGTCTTGTCGAGCAACAGCACGTCGCAATCGCCCGCCGCTTCGACGGCGCGGCCCGAGGTCGCGATGACGTTGGCGCGCATCATCCGGCCCATGCCGGCGACGCCGATCGCGGAGAGCAGGCCGCCGATCGTCGTCGGAATCAGGCAAACCAGCAGCGCGACCAGCACGGTAATCGTCACCGGCGTGCCCGCCTTGGCAACCTCGACGCTGTAGAGCGAGTACGGCAACAGCGTCACTGTCGCGAGCAGGAATACCAGTGTCATCGCGACCAGCAGGATCGTCAACGCGATCTCGTTCGGGGTCTTCTGCCGCTTCGCGCCCTCGACCATGCCGATCATGCGGTCGAGGAAGGCTTCGCCCGGGTTGACGTTGATGCGCACGATGATCCAGTCCGACAAGACCAGCGTGCCTCCGGTCACGGAGTCGAAATCACTGCCGGCGGCGCGGATCACCGGCGCGCTCTCGCCGGTGATCGCGCTCTCGTTGATCGAGGCTGCGCCCTCGATCACTTCGCCGTCGCCCGGGATGAGATCTCCCTGTTCGACCAGCACGATGTCGCCCTTGCGCAGGCTGGCGGACGGCACCGCCGTCTGCGCGGCGCCGCGATCGGGCTTGGCGAGCTTCTTGGCTGTCGTGTCCCTGCGGGCGCTCTTGAGCGAGGCCGCCTGCGCCTTGCTGCGACCTTCCGCGATCGCTTCGGCGAAATTGGCGAACAGCAGCGTCACCCACAGCCAAAGCGTCACCGCGAGGATGAACCCTGCCGGCGCCTCGCCCTGGCCGACCGAGCGCCTGCATCCACAGGATCGTGGTCAGGATGCTGCCGATGTAGACGACGAACATCACCGGATTGCGCCATTGATAGCGGGGTGTCAGGCGCCGGAAGCTGTCGAGCAGCGCCGTCCTCATCAGATCGGGGCTGACGAACCAGGACAGTCCGCCTTGCTTTGCAGTCGCAGTCGACATGGTCGATTCTTTCGAGTGCGCCGCGTTACTGGCCGGAATAGAGCAGGAGGTGCTCGACCACCGGCCCGAGCGCCAGCGCCGGCACGAACGTCAGCGCACCGACGGTGATCACCGTGCCGATCAGCACGAAGACGAACAGCGGCGTGTGCGTCGGCAGCGTGCCCGCCGAGGCGGCACGCGCTTCGCGGCGGCGAACGCGCCCGCGAGCGCCAGCACGGGAATCGCCAGCCAGTAGCGGGCGAACCACATGCAGATGCCGAGCGCGATGTTGTAGAACGGCGTGTTGGCGCAGAGGCCGGCGAAGGCGCTGCCGTTGTTGTTGCTAGCCGACGAGAAGGCGTAGAGGATCTCCGAGAAGCCGTGCTCGCCGGGATTCGACACACCGGCCTTGCCGGCGTCGAGCATGACCGCGACCGCGGTGCCGCAGAGCACGAGCAGCGGCGGCAACAGGATCGCGATCGACGCCATCTTGATCTCGAACGCGCCGATCTTCTTGCCCAGATACTCCGGCGTGCGCCCGATCATCAAGCCCGGCGATGAACACTGCGACGACCGCGAACATGATCATCCCGTAAAGCCCCGAGCCCACGCCGCCGAAGATCACTTCGCCGAGCTGCATCAGCCACATCGGGATCAGTCCGCCCAGCGGCGTGAACGAGTCGTGCATCGAGTTGACCGAGCCGTTGGACGCGGCCGTCGTCGCCGTCGCCCAAAGCGCCGAGTTGGCGATGCCGAAGCGCACTTCCTTGCCTTCCATGTTGCCGCCTGGATGTTGGTCGCGCTCTGCGACCTGGTCCGCGCCGAGCTTGGTCGAGCACTGGGTTGCCGTGCTGCTCGAGCGCATAGGTCGGAGGCGAGCAACGCGACGAAGATGATCGTCATCGCCGCGAGGAGGGCCCAGCCCTGGCGCGTGTCGCCGACCATCCGGCCGAAGGTGTAGCAGAGCGCCGCCGGGATGAGCAGGATCGCCAGCACCTCGAGGAAGTTGGAAAGCGGCGTCGGGTTCTCCAGCGGATGCGCCGAGTTGACGTTGTAAGTAGCCGCCGCCGTTGGTGCCGAGCTGCTTGATCGCGATCTGCGAGGCGACCGGCCCGAGCGGGATCGTCTGCTCGGTCGCGGTTGCCTTCTCCGTGACCGGGTTGCCCTTCTCGTCCTTGAGCGGCTGGCCGTCGGGGCCGGTCTTGGGGTTGTCGTAGGTCACCGGCTGAGTCAGCGTGGCGGTCGCGTACTTGTCGAACGTCTGCGGCACGCCCTGCCAGACCAGCACCAGCGCGAGGACGAGCGACAGCGGCAACAGGATGTAGACGGTCGTGCGCGTCAGGTCGACCCAGAAGTTGCCGATGCCCTTGGCCTCCTTGCGCACGAAGCCGCGCACCAGCGCGACCAGCACGGCCATGCCGGTCGCGGCCGACACGAAGTTCTGCACGGCCAGCGCCGAGCATCTGGGTGAGATAGCTCATCGTGCGTCTCGCCGCCGTAGCCCTGCCAGTTGGTGTTGGTGGCGAAGCTCATCGCCGTGTTGAACGACGAGTCGGGCGTCACGGCCGCCATGGCCTGCGGGTTGAGCGGCAGCCATTGCTGCAGCCGCTGCAGCGCGTAGACGACGAGCGCGCCGGCAGGTTGAACCACAGCATCGCCAGCGCGTAGCGCGTCCAGTGCATGTCTTCGTTCGGATCGATGCCGGCGCCGCGATAGATCAGGCGCTCGAGCGGTCCGCCGATCCGCTGTGCGGCGTAGGCCGCCCCTCGTAGACGGCGGCCATGTACGCCCCGAGCGGCTTCGCCAGCAGCAGCAGGACGACGAGGTACAGGCCGAGTTGCAACCAACCCGAGGCGTTCATTCGAAGATCTCCGGCTTGAACAGCGCGATGAGCAGATAAACGAAGATGCCGAGCGAGGCGAGCCCGCTCAGCCAGTAGACCCAGTTCATGACTGGCCTCCCTTATCTCCGAGCAGGTTCGCGCAGAACCGTACCAGCCCCGCCGATCCAGCGAAGAACACCACGATCAGCGCGACGAATATGACATCGATCAGCACGTCCATAGGTCGCTCCCTTTGGTCGCGAATCCTGGGCTAAATCGAGCAATCATATGTCGATGCGGGTTAAGTTTTCGTAAATGCTTCGCAACAAGGCGTAAAGATCGTGTAAAGGCCAACGCTTCGATCCCAGAACCGGGGCGCTCGCGAAGCCCAATGACAATGGCGCCGCGTCCGGGTGGCCGTTCGACAAACGGGCGCGAGGGGCCGGCATGCGACCTGTTCGTGCCCCGCGCCGGCTTATCGCAGACCTCTCCCGAGCGTGACTTGCCGATTCAGATTCGGTCTGAGCGGGCTTCCATCCCATTCACGGGGCATCCTTTGCCCGGCTTCCTCGTAGTTGCTCTCCTCGGATGCCGCCGCCTGCCCCGCCTGACTTACCGTGTCTCGCAGCACGGCGGGACCGACGTTGGACTCCTGTGTCTGCCGTGCGCGTTTCTCCGGCGCCGGTGGGCGTACCAGCCAACGATTCCGCCAACAACGAGAAGCGAGCATGCCAACAAGTACTCGCTCATGTAAGAGGCTCACGCATGACTTCTTTCGACGACAGCCGCGCTCATGCCGCTACGCCACAGCCTAGAACCGCGACTGCGATCAAACTAGAGCGAGGACCAACCTTCATGTCTCAATCCTTGATAGTCGCCATCATTGACGCGGGTTTCCCCAGCGACTTAATGCATTCCGGGCGTAGCGCGCGTCGCCGCGGCCCTTCGCCGGCAGCGACTGGCTCCGCTTTGCTCTCCGGTGCCGCGTCAAGCTCGGCAGCTCGCGGCCGAGCGTCTGCTTCCTTGCCTCTCCGCCACCGCGCCGTCACCGACCAGCCGACCAGAGCAGCGACGAGCGGACCCGCCAACAAGAACACGATCAAAGGCCGCAACCAAAGCCAGTGATGCCACGCATCAAAATCCATAAGAGCACTTCCCTACTAATAATCCCACTGCGCTACTGTACTCACCGGCGTGAATAGGATGCGTAAATTCGCTGCGATCGCGCACAAAGATTCCGTAAAGAACGTCGCACCGGCCCATTTCGTGCCTGCGGGCCTGGTGAGTACGACGCGCATTGCATTCTTCTATGCACGCTCTTTACGCTTTGAAACTCCGATCTGATGCCGCCTTTACGCGGGTCGCGTTACCTTCGCGTCTCATCGACTCGTTCGCATTCGCCATGTTCAATTCGGCCGGACTCAACACCGCCCTCTCCACTGCAAGGCACGACGCATCATCGCCCCCGCGCCCTGCCCTCGCCGCGATCCTCGAGCCTGCGGACGTCCTACTCGGCATGGATGCGGCAACGATGGGCCAAGCACTCGGCCGGATTGCCCGACTTGTCGGCGCTCGCCATGGCTTACCCGATACAGCCGTACGTGCGGCCCTCGCTGAGCGCGAAGAGCTCGGCTCGACCGCTCTGGGCTGCGGAATAGCCATACCCCATGCGCGTGTGAAGGGGCTCGCGCGTCCGGTCGCGGCCTTCGTTCGGACGCAAATGCCGGTGCCATTCGACGCGCCCGACGGCAAACCCGTGACCGATATGCTCGTTCTGCTCGTGCCGTGGGAGGCGACGGAAGAGCACCTCCTGATTCTGGCGGAGGTCGCGGCGATGTTTTCGGACAGGCAGTTCCGGGATGAACTGCGAAGCTGCACGGATCCCCTCGCTGTCCATGAAAGCCTTACCGGCTCGCACAACCGTTCGCCGGTCTGACCGCCTGCCGCTCCCCGGCTGCGGCCCGAGCACGTCCCGGTCCGACCGGAGATCTTTTACAAGCCTTTTGCAGCTTTCGCACCAAACTAAATACGGTCTTTTCTCCGGCCGGCGTACGCTCTGGTCCTGCATGACATGCGGTAGGATCGACGTGACAAACCTCTGTTGTTCCACGCTGTTGTGGGTTCTACTTGGCATCGCATTCTGTGCTGCGGAGGCCTGTGTCACGTTGTTGTTGGTTTATCTCTCCACTCGGTCTAACGAGACCGACGTGGGAGCGACGAAGCGCCGGCTCTGAAATAGGCCCCTCTCTCGCTCACGTTCGAGGCACTCGACCATGAACCTCATCAGCCGTTATCTCTCCCGCGACGACGTCGTGCTCGATCTCAACGTTCCCGACAAGCTACGGGCCCTCGAGGAAGCCGCGCTGCTCGTCGAGTCTCGCCATCATGTGAATCACGCTCCGGTATTTCGCGCATTGTGGCGGCGGGAGCAAAGCGGATCGACCGGCCTTGGCCACGGCATAGCGATCCCGCACGCTCGTATTGCCGGGATCAGCGAGCCGATCATCCTGCTTGTCCGGACCAAGCTGCCCATCAAGTTTGGCTCGCCGGATCGCGAAGGCGTGTCCGTGCTCTTCGTAATCTTGGTACCCGAGCACGCGAGCGAGGAACACCTGCAGATCCTGGCCACCGTCTCACAGATGTTTGCCGATCCCGGTTTTCGGCATCGCGTCGCGGCGGCCAGGGAGCCCGCTGCGATTCAGCGCCTGATCGACGAGTGGACGACGAGTCGCGGGCTGCAAACCGGCCACTGACTCGTTGAAACGTTAACTTCGCAGCAGAGCGGAAAGGGGCGCGCGCTCCTTTCCTCCGCCGCCTCGGCGGCTTGGTCGAAGCGGCGTATTACAATCGGGACCCGGAGCTCTCGGCGCTTCGTACTGACCACCCGATGACCCTCGCATGACGGCACGCGCCTATCCCCAGACGACCGGTCAGCAGGTCGAGCGAGGGAAGGCTATCGGCTGGATCGACGGGGTGGTCATCGTTGGGGTCTTGGTCTTGTTGTGGCTGCTCGCTGTCCTGGGCGGCGACATGAGAGCGCAGTTCGACGAGGTGCATCCGCCGCCTCTCTCTCTCGACGTCGCATTGATTCCCTATTACACCGGACGCACGGTGTTGCGGATGTTCATCGCGTTTGCCGCAGCGCTCCTCTTCACTTTTACCTACGGATACGTCGCGGCAAAGAGCGTCCGAGCGCGGAAGGTGATGCTGCCCTTGCTGGACATCCTGCAATCGGTACCGGTCCTCGGATTTCTGTCCGTAACCGTGACCGGGTTTCTGGCGCTGTTTCCCGGTAGCCTGCTCGGCGTCGAGTGCGCGAGCATCTTCGCCATCTTCACGGCGCAAGCCTGGAACATGACCTTCGGTTTCTATCATTCACTGATAACCATTCCGCCGGAGCTCCAGGAGGCCGCATCGGTCTACAACCTCAACCGGTGGCAACGTTTCACGAAGGTCGAGGTGCCCTCCTCGGCGATCGGGCTCATGTGGAACTCGATGATGAGCTTCGGGGGCGGCTGGTTCTTCGTCGCCCAAAGCGAAGCCATTACGGTGCTGAACAAGAACATCAAACTGCCGGGGCTGGGCTCGTACATGGCTACCGCGGTCGAGGCGGGAGATACACGCACGGCCGTTTATGCCATTGTCGCGATGGTCGTCACCATCGTGGTCATCGACCAGCTGCTCTGGAGACCGCTCGTCGCGTGGGTCGAGAAGTTCAAGCTCGAACAAACCGAAGGAAAGGACCATCCGACCTCGTGGGTTTTGAATCTCCTCAGGGGCTCCTACCTATTGACGTGGCTCTCGGATCACCTTGGGCACGCGTTGGAACGCCTCTCGGAGCGAGCGTCGATGGTCGGCGCGGATGTCACCCAGGCGATTGCCGGGCGCACCCCGGCCTCGCTCAAACTGTTGCTGCGAGTCGCTACGTTGGCCATCGCCGGAGCGGGCGTCGTGTGGCTCGCCCTCTACGCCCTCGATATCGCGAAGGAGATCAGAACCGATATGAGCGGGACGGAAATGCTCCGTGTGGTGTGGCTTGGCGTGCTGACGCTCTTCCGCGTCGTCGCCATGAGCGCGATCGCCACGCTCATGTGGACGCCGATCGGCGTCTGGATCGGCCTGCGGCCGCGGGTGGCGCGCATCGCGCAACCCTTGGCCCAGATCGCCGCCTCTTTTCCGGTCAACATGACGTTCCCGTTTATCGTCGCTTTTTTCATTGCGACTCATACCTCGATCAACGTCGGGAGCGTGCTGCTGATGGCGCTCGGTACGCAGTGGTATATCCTGTTCAATGTCATTGCGGGCGCCATGGCGATCCCCACCGATCTTCGCGAAGCGGCGGCCCTCTTCGGTCTCAGGAGCTGGCAGCTCTGGAGGACTCTCATCATCCCGGCGATCTTTCCCTTCTGGGTCACCGGTGCCGTGACCGCAACGGGCGGCGCCTGGAACGCCAGCATCGTGGCGGAAGTGGCCTCATGGGGGAAAGAAAAGCTCGTCGCCGACGGGCTGGGTGCGTATATTGCCCAGGTTACGGAGAAGGGTGACCAGCCGGCGATCTACTTCAGCATCGTGGTCATGGCGCTGTTCGTCGTCGTCATCAATCGCGTGCTCTGGCGGCGGCTCTATGAGCTCGCCGAGCGCAAATTCAAGCTCGACTGAGCCATGGACGATGGCGCTCGTGCCTAGCGAATTTTTGGAGTGACCGTGGCTGCCCAATCGTTGCTCGCAGAGAGACCGGGACTCGACGCGGTCGATGCGGGTGTTGCGCCCTCCATCGAGCTGCGGCACGTCTCAAAGTCGTACGTGAGCCCTGACGGCGGTCCACCCGTGACCGTGCTCGACGATATCAGCCTCGATATACGCGAGGGCGAAATGCTGGCGCTCCTTGGACAGTCGGGTTCGGGGAAATCAACGATCCTGCGTCTGATGGCGGGTCTCACGTTGCCGACGCAGGGAGTCGTCCTGAGCCACGGCACGCCGCTCGACGGCATCAACAGCTGTCTGTCCGTGGTGTTCCAGAGCTTTGCGCTCTACCCCTGGCTCACGGTGCAGGAAAACGTACGCGTCGGACTCATCCGGCGACGCCTTGGCCTCCGTGAGGAACACGAAGAGATCGCCCGCGTGCTGGAGGTCATCGGCCTGTCCGGCTACGAGAATGCGTATCCGAAACAGCTTTCGGGCGGCATGAGGCAGCGGGTCGGCTTCGCCCGCGCTCTGGTGGCGCAACCCGAGGTCTTGTGCATGGATGAGCCGTTCAGCGCGCTCGACGTGCTCACTGCCGAGAATCTGCGGACTCAGGTGGTCGAATTGTGGCACGGCGCGAGGCGTGCCGACCTCAAGAGCATCTTCCTGGTGACCCACAACATCGCCGAGGCGGTCTTCATGGCGAGCCGGATCGTCATCATTTCGTCGCATCCCGGCCGTATACGCACCGTTATCGAGAATCCCTTGCCCTACCCGCGCAACATCAATTCCAAGCCCTTCGCCGCCCTGGTCGATCAGGTTCATGCGGCAATCACTGCGCTGGTCTTGCCGGACGAACCCGTCGAGCGGACGGCGGAGCGCGCGACCGGCGCTGCTGGCATAGGGCGAGTCATCGAAGGCGTGACCGGTCCAGGCCAAGTCGTGCCCGGCGCCCGTGTCGAGCCCATTCCGCACGCTCCCGTCGAAACCATCGTCGGGCTGCTGGAGATCATCGAGGACGCCCAGGAGACCATCAATGTGTTCGACTTGAGCGCGCGCGTCGGCAAGGAATTCGGCGAGACGATCGCTACGGTCAAAGCGGCCGAGATGCTGGGCCTGGTGGATACGCCGAAGGACGACGTGCTCATGACCCAGACAGGGTGGTATTTTCTCGCCGCTCCAACGGCGGCACGGAAAGCTCTTTTCCGGCAGGCCATCATGAAGCTGCGCCTCTTTCAGATGCTCGAAACGCGGCTGGCCGAAGCGCCGGATCAGCGTATCGACGCAGACAGCATCCTCGAGGACCTCGGAAGGCTTCTGCCGTACGACGAGCCGTCCAGGCTTCTGGAGACGCTCGTTGCCTGGGGGCGTTACGCCGAGCTTATCGACTTCGACCAGAACGCCAACGCCGTGCATCTCTACGAGGCGACGCCGACCGGCGACGAGGATCACGCAATCTCCGACTAATCGAGGAGTCCCGCATGCGCTGGCGGCGACGGCAATGTCATGAATCCCGTGGGTGAACTCTTGACTGTGCAGGACATCGCACTCGACCTCGACGTGTCGAACAAGGCGGCGTTGCTCCAACGGATGGCCTCCATGCTTGCGCAATGCTCGCGCCTGGTCGGCGCGGCGGTTCTGGATGGCTTGACCGCCCGAGAAAAACTCGGGTCGACGGCCCTGGGCCACGGCGTCGCCATCCCGCACGCGCGCATGCCGCAGTGCGGTGCGCCCGCCGGAGTATTCATACGGACGAAGTTCGCGATTCCCTTCGACGCGCCCGACGGCAGGCCGGTGTCGATTTTTCTGGGATTGATCGTTCCAAAGCAGGCCGACGAGCGGCATCTGAAGCTCCTCGCAGCGGCCGCTGGCATGTTCAGCGATCGCGCCTTTCGCGAGAAGCTCAGGGCTTGCACCGATTCAACGGCGTGCCTCACGCTGCTCTCCGCGTGGCCGGAGTTGACGTCCGAGCAGCGGCTCGACGAGTCGCTCGGGTGAGTGACCGCCGCTACGCCAACCGCACGAGCTGCTTGCCGAAGTTCTCGCCCCTGAAAAGGGCGATCAAGCCCCGCGGCGCGTTGTCGAGGCCGTCGACGATCGACTCGCGATACTTGAGCCTGCCCGCCGCGAAGTGCTCGCTCAGCGCCGCCACGGCCTCGCCGTAACGGTCCTTCCAGTCGAACACGATCATGCCCTGCATGCGGATGCGGTTGACCAGCACGGAGCGCAGGCGCCGGTAGCCGTAAGGCTCGCTCGCGTTGATCTCGGCGATCATGCCGCATAAGACCACCCGTGAATGCGTGTTCATGAGGCCGAGCACCGCATCGAGGATGACCCCGCCCACATTCTCGAAGTCCACGTCGATACCCTTGGGGCAGGCAGCGCGGAGATCGTCCCCGAGCCTTCCCGCCTTGTAATCGACGCAGGCATCGAAGCCGAGGTCGTCGACGACGTAGTCGCACTTGTCGCGGCCGCCGGCGATGCCCACCGTGCGGCAGCCTTCGATCTTCGCGAGCTGACCGACTACGCTACCGACCGCGCCGGATGCCGCGGAGACTATGAGCGTCTCGCCGCGCTTCGGCTGGCCGATCTCGTGCAGCCCGAACCAGGCGGTCATGCCGGGCATGCCTAGGACGCCGAGGTAGCACGAAGGGGGCGCCCGGGAAGTGTCGATGGGCGTGAGCTCGCGCGCTTTGGCGACGCCGTAGAGCTGCCATCCGAGCGAGGTGAGCACCTTGTCGCCCGCCTTGAACCGGGGAGCGCGCGACTCGACGACCTCGCCGGTCGTCTGCCCGACCATCACCTCGCCGATGCCGACCGACGGTGCGTAGGACTTCGCCTCGTTCATCCGCCCACGCATGTAGGGGTCGAGCGAAAGCCACTGGTTCTTCACCAGCACCTCGCCCTCGCCTGGCACCGGCATCGGCGCTTCGACGATGCGGAAGTCCTGTTCGGTCACGGGGCCTCGAGGACGCCTGGCGAGCAGCACTTGCCGGTTCATCGTCGCCATCGGACTCTCGCTCCGCGCAACATCCTGTTGCAATTCTACGCCCACTGAAATCGCGCTTGGCATCGCACCCGTCCCGCACTCTTTGCGTAAACTTGCGCCCTTTTACGCGTCAACCAGGGTCGATGGGCGAAACCCGCTCGAGATGGACCGCGCCGGCACTGGCGCTGCTCGCAAGCCTCCCCTTGCAGCTCCATGCACAGGCTTCCGGTCCGGCGCCCGCGCGAGCCCGGGTGATCGTCAAGCTCAGGATCGACTCGCCGCTCATCCCGAAGGTCACGGTGCCGGGCGCGGCGCTGAGGCCGATGCACGCGAAGGCGCTCGCCGTACGGCTCGGCGTCGCGATCGAAGACGGCGCGCCGGTCGCCGAGCGCACCCAGGTCATCTTCGCGGATGGCGTGACGTCGGCCGAGCTCGCGCAGCGGCTGGCGCAAGAGCCCGACGTCGAATACGCCGTGCCGGATCAGCGCCGGCATCGCGCGACCGCGCCGAACGATCCGTTGTACGGCAACGGCGTTCCGGGCAATGGTCCGGCCGTCGGCCAATGGTACCTGCGCGCCCCGGGCGGAGCGGTGGCCTCCTCGATCAATGTCGAGCCGGCGTGGGCCGTCACGATGGGCAATCCCGCCATCGTCGTGGCCGATATCGACACGGGCGTTCGCTTCGAGCATCCCGACCTTCTCGCGGTCGCCGCCGGCGGAAAGCTGCTGCCCGGATACGACATGATCAGCGACGTCCTGACGGCCAACGACGGCGACGGCCGCGATGCGGACGCGTCGGATCCGGGCGACTGGGTGACCGCCGGCGAAGCGAACAACAAGTCGAGCGAGTTCTACGGCTGCACCGAGCTCGACCCAGGGACGGGAAAGTACCTCGCCGACGACAGCTCGTGGCACGGCACGCAGGTCTCCGGCATCATCGGTGCGCTCACCAACAACGGCATCGGCATGGCCGGCGTGGGCCCCAACCTGCAGATCCTCCCGGTGCGGGTGCTCGGCAAGTGCGGCGGCTTCGATTCGGACATCATCGCCGGCATGCGCTGGGCCGCCGGGCTCGCGGTGCCGGGCGCGCCGCCCAATCCCAATCCCGCGCGCGTGATCAACATGAGCCTCGGCGGCCCCGGCGTGTGCCACGCCGGGTATGCGGACGCGGTCACAGAGATTGTCGCCACCGGCGCGGTCATCGTCGTCTCAGCAGGCAACGACGCCGGCCATGTCCTGACTTCGCCGGCCAACTGCGGCGGCGTGATCGCGGTCGCGGGATTGCGTCACGCGGGCACCAAGGTCGGATTCTCGAATCTCGGACTCGGCGTCGCGATCGCCGCGCCGGCGGGCAATTGCGTCAACACGACCCAAGGCTCGCCGTGCCTCTATCCGATTCTTACGACGTCCAAGGCCGGCACCACAGCGCCGACCGATTCGAGCTACACCGACAGTTTCAACAGCTCGCTCGGGACCAGCTTCTCGGCGCCGCAGGTGTCGGGCGTGGTCGCTCTCATGCTGTCGGTCCAGCCATCGCTCACGTCCGAGCGCGTGAAGGAAGTGCTGCAGGCGACCTCGCGCGCGTTCCCGACGACGGGCGGCGATAACGGCGACGGCACGCCGGTGCCGGCATGCACGGTACCGCAATTCGACGGCCTCGGCGCACCGATCGACCAGCTGCAGTGCTATTGCACGACCTACACCTGCGGCGCGGGCATGCTCGATGCAGGCGCCGCCGTCTCCGCGCTGGCGACGAACGCCGCGCCCGTCCCGGTCGTCGAGTACTACTGGGCGGCTCGAGATCACTATTTCATGACCGCCAATCCCGCGGAGATCGCCGCGCTCGACGCATCGGCGCCCGGCGGCTGGGTGCGGACTGGACAGAGCTTCGGCGGATACGCCGGAGCGACCGGCATCGCGAGTCGCGTGTGCCGGTTCTACATTCCGCCGGCGTACGGCGACTCGCACTACTACTCGGCCTCCCCGGACGAGTGTGCGGGGGTGCAGGTCAAGTTCCCGGCGCTGCTGGAGGAATCCGCGAGCGTGTTCTTCATCGATCTGCCGGACCTGACCACAGGCGCGTGCCCGGCCGGAACGATTCCGGTCTATCGGCTCTACAATAATCGCGCCGATACCAATCACCGCTACACGACCAGCCTCGCCATCCGCAGCGCAATGCTCGCCAAAGGCTATCTGCCCGAAGGCTACGGGCTCACTGGCGTGGCCATGTGCGCGCCCGCGTTGCCGGCAGCGCAATGAACCGGTGCGTCGGCCCGCGAACGCCGCGGGCGATCGAGCGCGCCGCGCTGAACGCGACGATCACCACGGAGAAGTAAGGCTCGCCGCTCAACCGCGCAAGCGCGCGAACCCGTCGGCGAGATCGGCAATCAGGTCTTCGGCGCTTTCCAGCCCGACGTGAAGGCGCAGACACGGTCCGCCCGGATCCCACCGGATCGTGCGCTTCGCCCGCTCGACGTTCGCCGGAATGATGAGGCTCTCGAACCCGCCCCAGCTCCAGCCCATCCGGAACAGTCGCATGCCGTCGAGCATCGCCGCCACGCGCGTCTTGGCGACCGGCTTGAGCACGACGCCGAAGAGCCCGCACGCGCCGGTGAAGTCACGCTTCCACAGCTCGTGCCCGCGCGATCCCGGCAGTGCGGGGAAGATGACTTCCGCGACTTCGGGCTGCTCGCGCAGCCACCGCGCGATCGTCATCGCACTCTGCGTGTGGCGCTCGAGACGCACCGCCAGCGTGCGCAATCCGCGCAACGCGAGAAAGGCATCGTCGCTCGAAAGCGCTACGCCCATATCGGTCCACAGCCGGTGCAGACGCGGGTACGTCGCCTCGCTGCAGTCGATGATGCCGACCAGCACGTCGGAATGTCCGCCGATGTACTTGGTGCCGGCGTGCAGCGCGACGTCGACGCCGCGCGCGAAAGCCGGAAACCCGAGCGGCGTCGCCCACGTGTTGTCGAGCATGAGGAGCGCGCCTTTGGCATGCGCGACCTCGGCGATGGCCGGCACGTCCTGCACCTCGAAGGTCAGCGAGCCGGGCGATTCGGCGAACACGACGCGCGTGTTGGAGCGGAACTCGCGCTCGACGCCAAAGCCGACCAGCGGATCGTAGTAGCTCACTTCCACGCCGAAGCGCCGGAGCTGGTTGTCGCAGAAGCGCCGGGTGGGGCCGTAGACCGCGTCGGTCACCAGCACGTGGTCGCCGGCGCTGGTCGTGCCGAGCAGCGCCAGCGTGATCGCCGCGAGGCCGGACGCGACCGCGAGCGACGCATGGCCTCCCTCGAGCCGCGAGATCGCCGCCTGGAGATCGGTGACGGTCGGAACCCCGTGCAATCCGTAGGTGAAACTCGGGTGCTCGCCACGCTCGGCCGCTTCGAGGTCGGCGAGCGTGTCGAACAGGATGGTGGTCGCTCGATAGACCGGCGTGTTGACCGCGCCCAGGTGCTCGGCGGGCGCGCGACCGAGATGCGCGACATCGGTCGCCGGACTTCGCTTGCGTTCGTCGGTCATGAATGCGGCTCTGGCGGCGCTTCGGCGCTCATGCGGGAAGCCTGTCGCGCAGTGCGCGGGTGATCGCCGCGACCTGCGCCTCGATCGGCTCACGGATATCGACGACGATCGCATCCTTCGGCTCTTCGAGCGTGGCGAACTGGCTGGGCAGCAGCGAAGCCGGCATGAAGTGTCCCGGCCGGCCGGCAAGCCGCGGCTGGATGGTCGCCGCGTCGCCCTTGAGGTAGATCACGCGCACGTCGCCTCCGGTCGCAAGTCGATCGCGATAGGCTGCTTTCAGCGCGGAGCAGGCTACCACCGCGTGCTCGCTCGCGGCATTCAGGCGCTGCATCTCGGCGACGATGCGATCGAACCACGGCCACCGATCGTCGTCGGTCAGCGCAGTGCCGCTCGCCATCTTGGCGACATTCTCCGGCGGGTGGAGATCGTCGGCATCGATGAAGCGCCATCCGAGGCTACGCGCCAGCGCCTGACCGACGGTGGTCTTCCCGCAGCCGCAGACACCCATGACGAGCGCGATCACGGCTTCGCCGGCGCAGCGAATGTCACGGGATGACCGCCGAAGCTCTTGCGCATCATGGCCAGCACGCGATCGGCATAGGCTCCGTTGCCCTGGCTCGCGAAGCGCATCGAGAGCGCGAGCGCAAGCACCGGTGCGGGGATACCGAGCTCGACGGCCTCGGCTGCGCTCCAGCGTCCTTCGCCGGAATCGGCGACGACCGGCGCGATGCCGTCGAGCTCGGCATCGGCGCGCAGGAACTCCGCGGTCAGGTCCAGCAGCCACGAGCGCACCACGCTGCCGTGGCGCCACGTCTCGGCCACTGCCGCGACGTCGAGCGAGAACTCCTTCTTCGCCTTCAGCAAAGCGAAGCCCTCCGCGAGCGACTGCATCATGCCGTACTCGACCCCGTTGTGGATCATCTTCACGAAATGTCCCGAGCCGCTCGGCCCGCAATGCAGCCATCCCTGGTCCGGGGCGGGGGCGAGCAGCTTCACGATCGGCTCGACCGCGCGCGCCGCCGCGGGCGAGCCGCCGAACATCAGCGTATAGCCCTCCTCCAGTCCCCAGATCCCGCCTGAAACGCCGCAGTCGATGAAGCGCACGCCGTAGCTCGCGAGATCGACTGCGCGGCGCACCGAATCCTTGTAGAAGGCATTGCCCCCGTCGACGATCACGTCCTCCGCGCTGAGCCGAGGCGCGAGCGCCGCGATGGTCTCCTCGGTCAACTCCCCGGCCGGAACCATCAGCCACACGATGCGTGGCGCAGGGAGCGCATGCACGAGCGCTTCCAGGTCCTCGACCGCCGTGAAACCGGACGTATCCGCCAGCGACGCTCTCGCGCCGGCATCCGGGTCGAAGCCGGTCACCTCCACGCCGCCGCGCGTGAGTCGCCTCGTCATGTTGGCGCCCATGCGTCCCAGACCTACCATCCCGATGTGCATGCCGACTGTTACTCCAACGGGGAAAGGACCGATGCTACCGAAAGGCGATGCGCGAGCCAAATGCGAGGCACATTCGGGGCGTCGCAGCGCTCGGAGCCCGGAGCCTGTAGCCCGGGCTGAGCGCTCTAGCGCGATGCCCGGAGAGAAGCTACGCGGTCACGGCTGTCCCCGGGGTTCGCTCCCCTCACACCGGGCTACGCTCTCGCGCGCGTCGCCCAGAGCGCGGCTCCGACGACAAGCGCCGCACCCGCGAGCGTGCGCGCGCCCGGCGTTTCGCCCAGCAGCAGGAATGCGAGCGCGATGCCGTAGACGGGCTCGAGCGCAGCGACCACGCTCGCGGTGTGCGCCGAAATTGCCCGCATGCTGCCGATGAAGAGCGTGTGCGCAAGTGCGGTACACACGACGCCGAGCACGACGAGAAGCAGCAGATCGCTCGTATTGGGCACCGCTGCGGCCATGAGCGCGAGCGGCGCGAGGCATACCGCAGCGCAGGCGTTCTGCCAAAGCGCGATGGTCCCCGCGGGATAACGCACCGCCAGCGATCGATTGCCCACGGCGAGTATGGCGAAGGTGAATCCTGAAACGACGCCCCACGCGAGTCCCTGAACGGTGTGGTTCGCCCACCGAAACTCCGGGATCAGAAGCAGAAGCCCGCTCGTGACCAGCGCGGCGGTCACCCACTCGGCGCCGCGCAGTCCGCGCTGACGCAGCGCCGCTTCGACCAACAGCACGAACAGCGGAAAGCTCGCGAAGCCGAGCAGGCCGACGGCGACGCTCGCCACCTGGATGGCCTGGAAGAACGCGACCCAGTGCAGCGCCAGCAGGGCGCCATTGATCGCGAAGCGCCACTCCACCCTGCCGCCGAAGGGCGCGGCCGGCTCGCGTCGCAGCCCCATCAGCACGGCGAGCGCCGCGCTCGCGACGAGCGCTCGCCCCAGGACGATGGTGACAGGCGGCAGCGTCAGCCACTTTCCGAACAGCCCGGCGAATCCGAACAGCGCGACGGCGAGATGCAACGCCGCGAGTGCTCGCGCTCGCGACGGCGGCGATTCGTTCGGGTCCATCGCCCGGATTGTGCCATCGAGGCGCGGTCGCCCGCGGTACAATCGCGCTCGCGAACACCAGGGGAAAGAGGCATGCCGCAGAACACATCCGTCAAGAAGGTGCTCGACGCCGTGCGCAACGCCGCCGGCACCCGGGTGAAGGTCGCGGTGTCGGATATCGACGGCGTGCTGCGCGGCAAGTACCTCCACAAGGACAAGTTCTTCTCCGCCGCGGACGGGGGATTCGGCTTCTGCGACGTGGTGTTCGGCTGGGACATGAACGACCAGTGCTACGACAACACGACGCTGACCGGATGGCACAAGGGCTTTCCCGATGCGGTGGCGAAGATCGACCTCGGCACGCATCGCAGCGTGCCGTGGGACGACCACGTGCCGTTCTTCCTCGGCGATTTCGTGATGCAGAAGAACGGCCGGGAGGTGCCCCACCCGATCTGCCCGCGTCAGGTCTTGAAGCGCGTGCTCAAGCGCGCGGAGAAGCTCGGCTTCGTGCCAATGTGCGGCGTGGAATTCGAATGGTTCAACTTCGCCGAGACGCCCCAGACGTGGGCGGCGAAAGGCTACATCCGTCCCGAGCCGATCACGCCCGGCATGTTCGGCTATTCACTCCTGCGCGCCGGCGCGAACCGCGATTTCTTCAAGGCGCTGATGGTCGAGATGGCCGAATTCGGCGTGCCGATCGAAGGGCTGCACACCGAGACCGGGCCCGGGGTGTACGAAGCGGCGATTCTCTTCTCGGAGGCGCTCGAGGCGGCCGATCGGGCGATCCTGTTCAAGACCGGCGCGAAGGAGATCGGCGCGCGCTTCGGCATCATGCCGAGCTTCATGGCCAAGTGGAATCCTCAGTACCCCGGCTGCTCGGGGCACGTCCACCAGAGCCTTTCCGACGGCACGAGTAACCTGTTTCACGATCCGAAGAACAAGGTCGGCATGAGCAAGCTCTTCGAAAGCTACCTTGCCGGACAACTCGCGGCGCTGCTGGAGCTCGCGCCGATGTACTGGCCGACGATCAACAGCTACAAGCGACTCGTCGACGGCTTCTGGGCGCCGGTCAAGCCGACCTGGGGACTGGACAACCGCACCGCGAGCTTCCGAGTCATCGCTGCGTCGCCGAAGTCGACGCGGCTGGAAACGCGCTGCCCGGGCGCCGACATGAATCCCTATCTCGCGGTCGCGGCCTGCATCGCCGCGGGGCTGGACGGCGTCGAGAAAAGCCTCAAGCTCACCGCGAAGCCGATCGAAGGGACCAATGTGGGCGCCGAGAACGTGCCGCGCGCGCCGCGCACGCTGATCGAGACCACGCGCAACTTCCGCAACTCGAAGGTCGCCCGCGACTGGTTCGGCGACGATTTCGTCGACCACTTCGCGGCCACGCGGGAGTGGGAATGGCGCCAATGGCTCGACGGCGTGACCGACTGGGAGCTCAGGCGCTACTTCGAGATCATATGACGCCGAGTCGTCTTCGCAACGCGGGTCCTCGCTCCCGCTGCTTCCTTTTGCTTGCGGCGCTGCTGCTCGCCGGCCCCCTTCCGGCCGCGACCCTGCGCTTCGCGAGCGGCTTCGACCCGCAGTCGCTCGATCCCCACGCGCTCGCGCTCCAGTACCAGACGCGGGTCGTGAGCCAGATCTACGAATCGCTCGTGTTCCGCGACCGCAACTTCGCGATCGAGCCTGCGCTCGCGGTCTCGTGGCAGCAGCTCGAGCCCACGCGTTGGCGCTTCAAGCTGCGCCCGAACGTGAAGTTCCACGACGGTAGGCCCTTCACCGCGGACGACGTGGTGTTCTCCATCCAGCGCGCGCTCTCCAAGCTCTCGCAGCGCTCGTTCCAGCTTCGCGGCATCACGGAAGCGCGCAAGGTGGACGATCTGACGATCGACTTCATTCTGAGCGCGCCCGACGCCGTGCTGCCCGAGAAGCTCATTTACGTCGGCATCATGAGCCGGGCGTGGGCGGCTGCGCACGGCGTGCTCGAGCCCCAGAACTACAACGCGAAGCAGGAGACTTTCGCGGTGCGCCACAGCAACGGCACGGGCCCCTACAAGCTCAAGAGCTACGAGTCGGATTCGCGGACCGTCCTCCTGGCCAATCCCGACTGGTGGGGCAAGCGCGGCAACGTCGATGAAGCCATCTATGTGGTCATCCAGTCGGACGCGACCCGGCTCGCCGCGCTCGTGTCGGGCGACGTCGACTTCGTGATCGATCCTCCGTTCCAGGACGTGCCCAGGCTCAAGGCGGAGGGCCGCTTCAAGCTCGCACAGATCAGCGACATCGGCTTGCAGTACATCGGGTTCGACCAGAGCCGCTCCGAGCTCGAGTTCTCCGACATCAAGGGTCGCAATCCATTCAAGGACCTGCGGGTCCGGCGCGCCGTCTATCAGGCGATCGACATCGACACGATCGTGTCCAAGGTGCTGCGCGGACAGGCCACCGCGACGGGCTCGTTCCTGTCGCCGCTGGTCGACGGCTCGCTCGAGGAGCTCGACCGCCGCCTGCCTTACGATCCCGCCGCGGCCCGCAAGCTGCTGAAGGAGGCAGGCTATCCGGACGGCTTCGCGGTGACGCTCGATTGCGTCAACGCCTCGTACCGCGCCGCCGTCTGCCAGGCAATCACGGGCATGCTGGCGCAGATCGGCATCCGCGTGACGTTCCAGCCCTGGCCCACAGCGACCTTTTTTCCAAAGCTCACCCAGGCCACGTCGAGCTTCTTCGAATTCGGCTGGTCGCCTCTGACCGACGCGTGGCCGACGCTCAACGCCATCGTGCACAGCTACGGCGCCGACGGCGCGGGGACTTTCAACGGCGGGCGCTATTCCAATCCCAAGCTCGACCAGGTCATCGATGCGATCCGGGTCGAGCCTGATATCGCCCGGCGCCGCCAGCTCGTCGGCGATGCTCTGCGGCTCATGCAAAGCGACCTGCCGCTCATTCCGCTGTACCGGCGCACGTTGAGCTGGGTGATGCGCCCGGACATCAGTGTCGCGCAGTGGCCGAACGACATTCTCGAGCTTCGCTTCGTCGAGATCGGCGAGGCCAAAGTCCAGGGAGCGAGCGCTCGATGACGATTCACCGTTTCGCTTTTCCGACCGCGATCCTGTTCGGCGCCGGCGCTCGCAGGCTCGTCGCCGAGCATCTCGCCGCGCAAGGGCTCGAGCGGCCGCTGATCGTCACTGATCGAGGCATCGCACGGTTGCCTCTCCTCGCCGGGTTCCTCGCCGACCTGCACCGGCTGCACGTCGCGGTGCACTCCGACATCGGCGGCAATCCGGTGAAGAAGCAGGTCGTCGACGGCGTCGCGGCGTATCGCTCGCATCGCGCCGATTCGATCATCGGGCTGGGCGGCGGCGCAGCACTCGACGTCGCCAAGGCGATCGCCCTGATGGCCGTCCACGAAGGCGATGTCCTGGAATACGCATGGGACCATCCGCAGGTGCGACCGATCGAGCGCGACCTGCCCTATTTCGTCGCACTGCCGACGACCGCCGGCACCGGCTCCGAGGTCGGGCGCTCGAGCGTGATTTCCGACGACAAGACGCATGTGAAGAAGATCATCTTCTCGCCCCGGTTGCTGGCGAAGGCGGTCTTCGCCGATCCGGAGCTCACGCTCGACCTCCCGCCCGCCATCACCGCCGCCACCGGCATGGACGCCCTCACGCACAACGTCGAGTCCTATCTCTCCCCGGCCTATCACCCGCTGTGCGACGGCATCGCGCTCGAAGGCGCGCGCATCGCCGCGAAGGCGCTGCGCACGGCGGTCCGCGAGCCGCACAACCTTCAGGCGCGCTCGGACATGATGATGTCCTCGATGATGGGCGCGATCGCCTTCCAGAAAGACCTCGGCGCCGTGCATTCTTGCGCGCATGCGCTGTCCGCCGTCGCGGACCTGCACCACGGCCTCGCCAACGGGATCATGATCGACCATGTCATGCGCTTCAATCTGTCGGCCGCGACCGCGAAGATGGCGGAGCTCGCCCACGTGGCAGGAGTCGCCAAGCCAGGCGATCAGCCGAGCGCGGCGGCATTCGTCGACTGGCTGAGCCGCCTCAAGCGCGATCTCGACATCCCCGCCGGCCTCGCCGCGTATCAGGCGAAGCGGCCGGTGACGCGGGCGGACATCCCTGCGCTGGTGGAAGTCGCGATCAAAGACACCTGTCACCAGACCAATCCGCGGCCGTGCACGCGCGAGGATTTCGCACGCATCTTCGAGCAGGCGATCTAGGATGTGCATCTTCAGGGTCGTGCGAACCAAAGTCACCGTGTCCTCGCTCAGTTACCTCAATGAGCGGGGACGACAGCGAAGCCCATGCTGAAGATCGGCATTTCCGCCTGTTTCTTCCATCCCGATCCGCGGCGGGCGGTTTTCAAGGGCAAGACGCTGCAGTACGTCGAGCAGCAGATGGCGCACTGGGTCATGCAGAAGGACTCGATGGCCCTGATGATTCCGTCCCCCGAAGGTGATTCCCGCCGTCCGGAGAGCCGCGTGACCGTCGCCGACTACGCGCGCGAGCTGGACGGCCTGGTGCTCATGGGCGGCTCGGACGTCGCGCCGGAGAGCTACGGCGAGACGCCGCTCGAACCTGCATGGGCCGGCGACCGGATCCGCGACGATTACGAGATCGCGCTCTTTCACGCCTTCGTCGCCGCGGGCAAGCCGGTGCTCGGCGTCTGTCGCGGCGCGCAGGTCATCAATGTGGCGCAGGGCGGGACGCTCTACCAGGACATCGCGCTCCAGGTTCCCGGCGCGCTCAATCATCGCAACTGGGACATCTACGACCGCAACAGCCATGCGACGTCGCTGGTTGCCGGCTCCGGCATTTCGCTGCTCTACCCGAAACTGACTCTCACCAAGACCAACTCGGTGCACCACCAGGCGGTGAAGGACCTGGGGCGCGAGCTGGTCGTCGAAGCCTGGTCGGAGCCCGACCACGTCGTCGAGGCGATCCGGTGGACCGGCCCTTCGTACGTCTTCGCGGTGCAATGGCATCCCGAGTTCCACGATCGCACCGATCTTTCCTTCATCGACGACACGCCGATACTCGACGATTTTCTCGCCCGCGCCCGCCGCTGAATCCCGCATGAAGCTCTTCAATCCCGCGACCGGGGCCGTGATCACGGACATCCCTGAGGACGGCGCCTTCGCCGTGCGCCGGAAATACGAGCGTGCCCGCGTGGCGCAGCCGGCTTGGGCCGCGTTCTCCCTGCGAAAGCGAGTCGACGCGATCCGCGCCTTCCGCGACTGCATCACCGCCCGCCAGGAAACGCTGGCGCGCACGCTGACCCAGGAAGTCGGCAAGCCGATCGTGCAGTCGAGGAACGAGTTGAACGGCCTTGTCAAGCGCATCGATTTCTTCGTTACGGAAGCGGCGCGCGCGCTCCGCGACGAAAAGGTCTACGCCGACGACAAGGAGAAGCTCGAAGAGCGGATTTCGCACGAGCCGCTGGGCGTGATCGCCAACATCTCGGCGTGGAATTATCCTTACTTCGTCGGCAGCAATGTCTTCGTCCCGGCGCTGCTCGCCGGCAACAGCGTTCTGTACAAGCCGTCGGAGTTCGCTACGCTGACCGGGCAGCACATCGCCGAGATGATGCACACGGCAGGCGTGCCGCAGGATGCCTTCATCACGGTCATCGGCGGCGCCAAGACCGGTGCGGCGCTCCTGCGGCAGCCGGTCGACGGGATTTTCTTCACCGGGTCGTACGCGACCGGCGCGAAGATCGGCGCGGCGGCGGGCCGCAGGATGATCAAGGCCCAGCTGGAGCTCGGAGGCAAGGATCCCGTCTACGTCTGCGAAGACGTGGACGTCAAGGCCGCCGCGGCGAGCCTCGCCGACGGCGCGTTCTACAACACGGGACAGTCGTGCTGCTCGGTCGAGCGCATCTATGTCGATGCGCGCATCCACGACGCGTTCGTGACCGCCTTTCTCGCCGAAGTGAAGGGCTTCAAAGTCGGCGATCCGATGAACGAGTCCACTTACATCGGACCCATCACTCGCAAGCCGCAGCTCGACGTGCTCCGTCGCCAGGTCGCCGATGCGATGCGCAAGGGCGCGAAGCTCTTGACCGGCGGCCACGTCGTCAATGGCAGAGGCAACTGGTTCGAGCCGACGGTGTTCGTCGACGTCGACCACCGCATGGCGTTGATGAAGGACGAGAGCTTCGGACCGATCATCGGCATTCAGAAAGTCGCGAACGACGAGGAAGCAGTGGGGCTCATGAACGACACGGAGTACGGGCTGACCGCCGGCGTCTACTCCGCCGACGAAAAACGCGCGCGCCGCATCCTGGCGCGAGTGCGTGCCGGTTCGGCCTATTGGAACTGCTGCGACCGGGTGAGCCCGCGCCTGCCCTGGTCGGGCGTCGGCCACTCGGGCATCGGCTTGACGCTGTCGACCTACGGCATCCAGACCTTCACCCGAACGAAGGCCTGGCATCTGCGAGGGGCGTGAGTGTCTACGACCGTTGGGAGTGTCGGTCGAACGGCTTAAACGCGTGTATCTTGCAGCTCCGCAGCGCGCAGCGTATTGGCGAGCAGCGTGGCGATGGTCATCGGCCCGACACCCCCAGGCACCGGCGTGATCCACGCGGCGCGCTCCTTCGCCGCGGCGAAGTCCACGTCGCCGCAGAGCTTGCCCTCGGCGTTGCGGTTCATGCCGACGTCGAGCACGATGGCTCCCGGCTTGATCCAGTGCCCCTTCACGAACTGCGCCTTGCCGATGGCGGCGACCAGAATGTCCGCGCCACGTACGATGCCCGGAAGATCACGTGTCGCCGAATGACAGATCGTAACGGTGCAGCGCGCCATCAGGAGCTCGAGCGCCATCGGCCGGCCGACGATGTTCGATTGTCCGATCACCACGGCGTTCCTGCCGACGAGATCTTCGCCGGTGTCCGCGAGGAGCGTCATGCAGCCGTATGGCGTGCACGGACGCAGCAGCGGGCGCTTGAGCACCAGCCGCCCGATGTTGTACGGATGCAGTCCGTCCACGTCCTTGCGCGGGTCGACGCGCTCCGCGACGGCCTCCGGCTCGATGTGCTTCGGCAGCGGAAGCTGCACCAGGATGCCGTGCACGGCAGGATCGGCGTTCAGACGATCGATGAGCGCGATAAGCTCGGCTTGCGACGCCGTTGCCGGCAAATCGTGAGCGAACGACGCCATCCCGACCGCATCGGTCGTCCGCCGCTTGTTGCGGACGTAGATCTGCGACGCCGGGTTCTCGCCGACCAGCACGACGGCGAGCCCCGGCTTCGACTTGCCTCCCGCCACGCGTGCCGCTACGTTCTCGGCGACCTCTGCGGTCGACCGTTCGGCGCGAGCCTTGCCGTCGATGATGCGCGCGCTCATGAGCGAAGCTCGAAAGTCTACCTGAGCTCGATCTGCGGCCAGCGCTTCATGCGCGCGAGCGCCGCAAGCGACGGATCCGCGTTCACCGCAACGGGATGCGTGACGCGCATGAGCAGCGGCATGTCGTTGACCGAATCGCTGTAGAACCAGCTCTGATCGAAGTCGGCGAGCGCGGTCCCGCGATCGGCGAGCCACGCCTCCAGCCGCGTAACCTTGCCCTCGCGCATGTTGGGCGTCCCGGCCACCTTACCCGTGTAGCGGCCGTCCTTCATCTCCGGCTCGGTCGCGATCAGATTCTCCAGTCCCAGCTCGCGGGCGATTCCGCCGACGATGAAGCGGCCGGTTGCCGTCGTGAGCACCATGAGATGCCCCGCGGAACGGTGCTTCTCGAGAAGCTCGCGCGCCGCCGCGGAAATCGCCGGCCGGATCTTGCGCGCGAGATAGAGCGCGTGCCATTCGTCGAGCAGCGCGGGGTCGCGACCCGCCAGGGTCGACATATAGAAGTAGCTGAATTCGATCGAAGTCGCTTCGCCGGCCCGATAGCGCGCGACCAGCTCGTGATTGGCGCGCTCGAATTCCGCCTGGTCGAGAATGCGCTCTTCGATCAGGAACTCCACCCACGCCTCGTCGCTGTCCAGCGTGAGGAGCGTGTGGTCGAGGTCGAACAGCGCGATCACGCCGGCGCTCATCGGCCCTCGGCTAGAATGACCGCATGCCGCAGGACCGATGGATCGCCGCGCCGGACGCAACGGCCCGCGTCGCGGCGCGGGTCCGCCGAACGCTGGCGAGGCCGGAAAGAGATTACCAACCTTGGAGCATCGAGGGCCATGTCGTCGGCTGGATCATACCCGAACGCGCTCGGCGCCTTTGCGAATGGCACGATGTGTTCCGGTGCAGCCCGCGCGGGATCGAGCTGGTATCGGCGCTGGCCACGGAAGCTGCGCGTACCGAAGCGCTCGCCGTCGTCGCGCGAGCGCTTTCCGACGAGGGCGCGCTGACTGCCTGGCGCGACGAACGCTATGCCGTCGCCCCCTACAGCGGCGGCGGGCCCCGGCTTCTCGAGATCGAGCGCGCGGCGGCCCGCTATTTCGGCATCCACACGTTCGCCGCGCACGCCAACGGGCTGGTCGGCAGCGACGACCGCTGGCGGATGTGGCTCGCACGCCGCAGCCCCATGAAGCCCATCGATCCTGGGCTGCTCGACAACCTCGTGGGCGGCGGCATCGCCGCAGGCTCCGATGCGCGCAGTACACTAACCAAGGAAGCATTCGAGGAGGCCGGCATTTCGCCGGATCTCGCCCGGCAGGCGCGGAGCGTGGGAGCGGTCGAAATCTGCCGGGATCAGCCGGAGGGCCTTCAGCGCGAGACCGTCCACGTCTACGACCTCTGGCTTCCGGAGGACTTCGCCCCGCAGAACCAGGACGGCGAAGCGGTCGAGCATCGCTTGTGCGCGCCGGATGCCGTGCTGCCGATCCTCGAAACGGACGACATTACCGCAGACGCAAGCCTCGTGATCGTCGAGTTCCTGCTCCGGAACGGCCACGTGACGTCCGCCGATCCGCATTACGCGGCGCTGGACGCGTTGCTGCATCCGAACTTGTCGGTGCGGCCACGCTGAAGGGAGCCGACGGCTAGCGTTTCTTACCGGACTGGGCAGCGGGCACCGCGTTCGCCTTGAGCTGCTCGAGGCCGTTGACGCAGATCCTAGCCCAGTACTTGAAGAGATCCTCGAACTGGCCGCGATTGGACGCGCTGGTCGTCAACCCCGCTGACCCGGCGCCGCCGGTCGTGCTGCGGTCCATCGCAACGCCGAGCAGGGCACCGGTCGTCGAGTCGCGCGCATTAAGCCCCAGCGTGGCTTCGCCCGCTTCGACCGTGTAAGTCCGTACCCCGATTCCCCCCATCGGGTCGGGCGCATTGAGGTAGACGTTGACGACCTCGGCCGAGAGCCGCAGCACGTCGGGTCCCGGCGCGGTTACGACTTCGTAACCTTTGGCCTTGAAGGCTGCCGTGAAGATGTCTCCGAATCCCGAGCGCATCTCGTCGGCGATCTTCCGGGCGTCGTCCTCGCTGATCTTGGCCGACATGCCGCGTGAAGAGTTCATGTCCTTCAGCCAGCCTTTTCGGAACGAGACCTGGACAGGATCGATCATGATCTTGGTGTAGGCGCGGAAATCCTCGCCCGGCAAGAGGTAGACCGCGGCCAGTCGCTTCGACGGCACCTTCACTAGACCTTCGAGAGTCGCCGGGAAAGCTTGTGCGGCGGCGTGCGCGCACAAGGACTGCGCCACCGCGACGAAAGCGGCTAGAAGCCACGTGGGAATGGATCTTGGACGCAGGATATCTGCCATGATGTCGGTCCTGTGGGGGCAGCGCTTTTACGCGGCGCGCACAGCGGCTGGAGTCGCCGCAGGCGTGACTCGAAGAATGCCCATCTCGCGCAAGGTATCCCGGACGGCATTCACCGCCAGCCTCATCTCGTCAGGCCCGATCGCCCCGATGCAGCCCACGCGGAACGTCTCGACCTGAGTGAGCTTGCCGGGATAGAGGATGAAGCCCTTGTCGCGCACGCGAGCGTAGAAGTCCTTGAACGTGTAGCGCGGATCGGCCGGCGCGTGAAAGGTGACGATGATCGGAGCCTGGATCTTCGGATCGAGGAACGGGCGGAAGCCAAGCTCCGTCATTCCCGCCACCAGGGTTTCGTAGTTCGCCGTGTAGCGCGCGAGCCTTCCCGGCTGGCCCCCTTGCGCCTGGTACTGCGCCAGCGCGGCGTCGAGGGCGACCACGACGTGCGTGGGAGGGGTGTAACGCCACTGCGTGGTCTTCTCCATGTAGGTCCACTGATCGTACAGGTCGAGGGCGAGCGACGTCGAGTTGCCCGCGCGCTTCTGGAGCACGCTCCGGCGGGCGAACACAAACCCCATGCCCGGCGGACCTTCGACGCACTTGCCGGAGGCCGCGATCAGCGCATCGAAGGGCGTCTCGCGGGCATCGATCGCGATCGCGCCGAAGCTCGACATCGCGTCGACGATGAGGCTTCGCCCTCGGCCCGCCACGACTTTCGCGATCTCGGGCAGCGGGTTGAGGATACCCGTCGAGGTTTCGCAGTGGATGAGACCGACATGCGTGATCGACGGATCGGCGTCGAGAAGCCGCGCCACGTCCGTCGCCGTCGTGGGAACATCGTCCGCGGTCTCGAACGTGGAGAGGCGGCGCCCCATCATCTCGGTCAGCTTCGCCATCCGCTTGCCGTACGCGCCGTTGATGAGCACGAGCACGTGGCCCTCGCGCGGAACCAGCGTGTTCACTGCCGCCTCGACCGAGAAGGTGCCGCTGCCCTGCATGGGGACGCACACGTGCGTTTCCGACGCGTGCACGATGCCCGTCAGGCGCTCGCGCACGCGCGCGGTCACGACGTTGAAGCTCTCGTCCCACGAGCCCCAGTCGCGCAGCATCGCCGACTTGGTCTCGAGCGAGGTGGTCAGAGGCCCGGGAGTCAGGAGAATCGGATCGCGGTCGACATTGCTCATCTTCTGTCCTCGAGTGATCTTCGCTAGCGGAAGCTCGCCTTGGTCCGGATGCGGGCTACGCCGATCAATACGGTCAGCGTCACCGCAAGCAGCAGCATCGTCAGCGCGGCACCGTCGAAAACCGAGCCACGATCGGTGAGCGCGAAAATGCCGACCGGCAGGGTGACCCAGTCTGGCGGATAGACCATGATTGTCGCACCCAGCTCGCCCATCGACAGGGCGAAGCACAGGCCGGCCGCAGCTACCAGAGATGGCGTGATGAGCGGCAGGGTGACCCTGAAGAGCACATAGGCCGGGCGAGCGCCGAGACTCGCGGCGACCTGCTCGAAATGCGCCGGCAGCCTCGCCAGCCCGGCCGCAACACTGCCATAGGCGAAGGCCGTGACGAGGACGACATGCGCGATCAGCACGATGTACGGGGTCCCGTTCAACAGCAGGGGCGGACGGCTGAACGCAACCAGCAACCCGAGACCGACCGAGACGGACGGCACGGCGATCGGCAGCAGGAACAGCGTGCTCGCAACCCGCCGGGCACGCCCGCGCAGATTGCGCACCGCGAGCGCGGCCCACGTGCCAAGCGCAAGGGCGATTCCGCTCGCGATCAGACCGGTCAGCAGGCTCGTCAGCAGCTCCTCGCCCGCGTTGCTGCGGACCGCATCGGCCAGATGGCGCAGCGTGAGATGGCTGGGCAGCACGTCGTTCCATTGGCCGGCGACGCTCGCCGCGCCGACCATCATCAGCGGCAGGCCGAATACCGGCACAAAAAGAAACGCGAAAAGGCACCATGCAAGAAAGCGCCCGATCTTAGAGGACAGAAGCACGGCCGCCTCCGGTGCGCGACAGCATGTAGCGGTAGAGCGAATAGAGTCCCACCGACAGCACGATGTTCACCACGGCCGCGACGCACCCCGCTGTGTAGTCGAACTCCTGGATCGCCTTGCCGTAGATCACCATCGGCAGGGTGATGACACCCTTCGCGCCGATGAACAACACGATGCCGAACTCGTTGAGCGTCAACAGCAGGCACAGGCTGCCGCCCGCGAGGAGCGCGGGCACAGACTCGGGAAAAATGACTTCGCGGATGATCCGGAACGGCCTTGCCCCGAGGCTGCTCGCCACCTCGATCAGCGCGGTGTCGAGATGCGAGAATGCGGCGAGCAGCGGCCGCATGACGAATGGCGTATAGAACGTGATCTCGGCGAGGATCACGCCCCATTTCGTGTAGACGAAGTCGATCGGCGGCTCAGTCGTGTGCAGCAGGTCCATGAAGATGAAGTTGAACGCCCCCGCGGAGCCATAGAGGAACGTGAAAGACAGCGCGATAAGGAACGACGGAAAGGCCAGTATCGTGTCGATGAAGCCGCTGAAAAGGCGAGCGCCCGGAAAAGGCACGAAGGACACGATCAGGGCGAGCACGAAGCCGAGGACGAGACAGCCGATCGTCGACAGCACCGCGATCTGGATCGTGCGCAGCAGTGCGCCCTGGAAAAACGAAGAGCTCAGCAGAGTGGCATAGTGCGCGAGCGTCGGCGGGCCGGCATCGCCGGTCAGGGACTGCTTGGCGATGAAGAACAGCGGATAGAAGAAGATGCCGACGAGGACGGCGAGCGGTACGACCACCCAGATCCATCGCGGTGCGGGAATCCGGGTGCTGCCGCCCCCACGAGCCGGGAGGCTGAGAGTCGCGCTCGCCGGTGTCGCCACGGTCAGCGCTTGGCGATGGGCGACTCGCCGTGCCGGCCGGCCGTGGATGCGCCATTGGGCGTGGCAAGCAGCGTCGCGTCGTGCGGGGCGAAGTGCACCGAGACCCGCTCGCCGCGCGGCGGGGGCGAGCGCAGCGGCTTGCTGTCCACGCACATCTCCGCGCCATCGACCTCCAGATACAGCCGATGCGCGGAGCCGCGCCACTGGACCTCGGTCACCGTGCCCTCGATCGTGTTTGCGCCCGCGGCTTGCGGCTCGAGACTCAGCGCATGCGGCCGGATGCACAGCATCCGCGTGTCGCCCGGAAGCGCGGCGGCGAATGCCGCCACGTGCAGCGTCCGCGGGCCCAGGCGCACCCTCGCCTCCCGACGGACGTCATCGAACTGTTCGACGGTGACCGCGAGCAGGTTCGCATTGCCGACGAAGGTGGCGGTAAAACGCGAAGGCGGCTGCTGATAGAGCGATTGCGCGCTGCCGACGTCGACCAGCCGGCTCTCGTTCATCACGGCGATCCGATCGGCCAGCGTGAGCGCCTCGATCTGGTCGTGCGTGACGTAGAGGATGGTCACGTCGGGCAACTCGCGATGCAGCCGCGCGATCTCGTTCAGCATGCCGCTGCGAAGCTGCGCATCGAGGGCAGACAGCGGCTCGTCGAGGAGCAGCACCTTCGGCCGGATCGCGAGCGCCCGGGCGATCGCTACGCGTTGCTGCTGTCCGCCGGAGAGCTCCTGCGGGTACCGGCCCGCGTAAGCCGCCATGCCGACGAGCTGCAGGCATTCGCGAACGCGCGTCGCAATCTCCGCGCGCGGCGCCCCAACCGCGCGCAGGCCGAAGGCGACATTCTGCTCGACGCGCATGTGGGGGAAAAGCGCGTACTGCTGCACGACCATGCCGATGCCGCGGCGGTGCGGCGGCATCTGCGTGACGTCGGTATCTCCGAGGAAGACGCGCCCGCGCGCTGGGGTGACGAAGCCGGCGACCGCCCGCAGCGCGGTGGTCTTGCCCGAGCCCGACGGACCGAGCAGTGCCATCACTTCGCCCGGCTCGATGTCGAGGCTGAAGTCCTCGAGCGCCACGGTATGCCCGTAGGCCACCGTGACGCCTTCGAATCGGATGCCCGGTTGCCGCCGGGCGGAGGCGACACGCGCGATATCGTCTGCCGCCGCGTTTCGACCAGGCTCCGCCGCTAGCACGGACACATGCCTCATCAGCTGCCGGTTACCTCATGCCAGCGGGCGACGTCCTTCGACAGGTCGCGCAGGACCGCGTCCCAGTCGGGCGTCCAGACGGTCACGCCCTCCATGAACTTATGAAGCTGCTTGTAGTTCTCGTCGGTCGGCGTCACGTCGGAGCGTGCCGGCAGCCCGCGCGCGATCGAGCTCACCGTCTCCTGCGCCTTCTTGGAGAGCAGGAAATCGATGAGCTTCTTGCCGTTCGCGGAGTGCGGCGCGCCCTTGACCAGCGCCATGTAGTACGGCAGCGAGAAGGTCGTCCGCTGGCCCTTCGAATCGGCCGGCCAGAAGATGCGCAGGTTCGGGTTGTCCGCCATCTGCGCGAAGTTCATCTGCATGTCGCCGTTGGCCACCCACAGCTCGCCCTTGTTCACCTTGGCGGCGAGCTTGCCCGTGGACGACGAGGGGCCGACGTTGTTCGCCTGCAGCTTCTTCAGGTACTCGAAACCGGCGTCCTTGCTGCCCATCGCGTGGAATACGAGCACCATCAGTGCGGTGCCGTCTCCGGCCTGTCCGGGCGTCGAGTACTGGATCTTGCCCTTGTACTTGGGATCGAGCAGATCATCCCAGGTCTTCGGCGGTCCTTGCAGCGCCGAGCCGTTGTAGATCAGGCAGAAATAGTTGTTGACCAGCGGATACCAGTGGCCATTCGGATCGCGCGTGTTCGCCGGAATCGCGTTGATGTCGGCGGGCGTGTACGGCTCGGTCATGCCGTCGGCGGTAGCCTTCTGAATGAACGGCGGCAGCGTGGCGATCACGTCCGCCTGCGTGTTGGTCTTCTCGCGCTCGACCCGGTTGATCACTTCGCCCGAACCGCTTTCGATGTACTGCACCTTGATGCCGGTTTCCTTCGTGAATGCGTCGAACTGCGTGTCGAACCAGTTCGGCTTGCCGTCGCGCAGCCCGTCCGCGGCATAGATCGTGACGACGTTCTGGGCCTGCGCCGAGGGTCCGGCGACCATCGCGACGGCGAGCGCGACGACCATGAGTACTGAACAGCGCTTCATCGGTTTCCTCCCTTGGTGAATTTCATCGAACGATGCGATCGACAACCGACGCCTCGTCGACCGATTTCCCCGAGACGGCGCCATCCTACACTGGCTTGAGCGCGTAGCCACGGGTCCAAGCAGCGCACCGGCGGAAACAGGCTTTCGAGAGGCCGTGTAGCCGATCCTGACAACCATAAGTTGCAGATTGTTGACAATCTACACCTGTCGCGAGGATCATTGCAAGCATGGCCACACTCGATTCGCCGGCCCGATCCGCCGCGATACACGCGCCCACGGCGCATGCTCTCGCGCTCGTCCGCACCAGCTCGCTGCCGGACTTGGTACGCCAGGAGCTGGAGCGGATGATCCTGGCCGGCGAGCTCGCGGCCGGCGCCAAGCTGACCGAGGCTGCTCTCGCTGCCCGGCTTGGAGTCTCCCGCGGCCCGGTGCGCGAGGCGTTCCGCGCGCTCGGCGAGATGGGCCTGGTGCGTGTGGAGAAGAACCGCGGGGTTTTCGTGCGACGGATCAGCGTCGAAGAAGCCGATCAAATTTACGAAGTGCGCGCGATCCTCGATGAATGGATCGGCCGCCGTCTCGCACAGACGGCAACGTCGGAGCAGATCCGTGCCCTGCGGGGGCACGTCGAGCGCATGGAAAAGGCTGCAGTCCGACACGACGTCGACGGCTATTACCACCTGAATCTGGAATTCCACGACCGGCTGGTCGCCGCCTGCGGCAATCCCAAGCTCGTCGCAACCTATCGCCGGCTGGTGAACGAGCTGTCGCTGTTCCGCCATCAGACGCTTGCCCGCGGCGAGACGATGAGCGGTTCGACGCGCGAGCACCGCGAGATCGTCGAGCGCATCGCCTCGGGCAATCCCGCGGCGGCCGGCAAGGCGCTTCTCGACCACGTTCTCGCCGGACGCGAGCGCATGCACCGCGCGCATCCCGATGCGGCGCCCGCGACCCGGCGGAGCCTCGCCGGCGCAGCCCGCCGGAGTCGCTGATGCCCCCCGCGCTTTCGGTCAACGCGCGGGAGTATCGCTGGCCGACTCGCCCCGCCGTCGTGGTATGCGTCGACGGCTGCGAGCCCGATTACATCAATCAGGCGATCGCTGCCGGGGTCGCGCCCTTCCTCGGAAAGCTCGACGGTCGCGGCACCTGCCTGACCGCCGATTGCGTCGTGCCCTCGTTCACCAATCCGAACAACCTGTCGATCGTCACCGGCGTGCCCCCATCCGTGCACGGCATATGCGGCAATTACTTCTGGGACCGCGAGACCAATGCCGAGGTGATGATGAACGACGCGAAATACCTCCGCACGGGAACGATCCTCGCGGCGTTCGCCACAGCGGGAGCGAAAGTTGCGGTGGTCACGGCCAAGGACAAGCTGCGCAGTCTGCTGGGGCACGGGATGCGCGGCATCTGCTTCTCGTCGGAAAAGGCCGACCAGGTCACGCGAGCGGACAACGGCGTGGACGATATCCTCGGTCTCGTCGGAATGCCGCTGCCCGCCGTGTACAGCGTCGCACTGTCCGAGTTCGTTTTCGCCGCCGGCGTCAGGCTGATGCAGCGCGAGCGTCCCGATGTCATGTATCTGTCGACGACCGATTACGTGCAGCACAAGGCGGCACCGGGAACGCCGGCCGCCAACGGCTTCTACGCGATGATGGATCGCTACCTCGCCGAGCTCGACGCGCTCGGTGTGGGCATCGTCGTCACCGCTGACCACGGGATGAACGCCAAGACCGACGCCTTCGGGCGCCCGAACATCGTCTACCTGCAGGACCTTCTCGACGCCTGGTACGGCGCCGGCGCGGCGCGCGTGATTCTGCCGATTACGGACCCGTACGTCGCGCATCACGGCGCCTTGGGATCATTCGCCACCGCGTATCTTCCGCCCGAGCGCCTGGCCGACGCGGCGGAGCGGCTCTCGGCGCTCGCCGGCGTCGAGCTGGTGCTCCCGCGCGGAGCCGCGGCCGAGCGTTTCGAGCTCCCGCCGGATCGGATCGGCGATCTGGTCATCGTCTCGGAACGTCTGACCGTGCTGGGAAGCAGTGCCAGCCGGCACGACCTGTCCGGTCTGGACGTCCCCCTGCGCTCGCACGGCGGCATCTCCGAACAGCGCGTGCCGCTCATTGCCAACAGACCGCTCGCCATAATCGCGCCCGACCGGAAATGGCGCAATTTCGACGCCTTCGACCTGGCGCTCAACCACCTGGAATAGCTATCCATGAACATGATGGCGGAACTGCCCGGCGTGAGAAACGGCCGCACGCTGCACGAAAAAATGCGCATCGCCGGCGCGCTCGTCGGCGGAGACCGAATCATCGAGGTGATGAATCCCCATACCGGCGCGATCGTCGGCACCGTGCCCAAGGCGAGCGTCGATGAGGTCCGCCGGGCGCTGACAATCGCGAAGAGCTTCAAGGCTACGCTCTCCCGTCACGACCGTTACCGGATCTGCATGCGCGCGATCGAACTGATCCGCGCGCGCAGCGACGAGATCTCTGACCTGATCACCGCCGAATCCGGCATCTGCAAGAAGGACTCGGTGTACGAAGTGGGACGCGCCTGTGACGTATTCCTCTTCGCCGGCAACGCCGCGCTGCAGGATGACGGCCAGGTCTTCTCCTGCGACCTTACCCCGCACGGCAGGAAGCGCAAGGTGTACACGCTGCGCGAGCCGCTGCAGGGCGTGATCTCGGCGATCACGCCGTTCAACCATCCGCTCAATCAGGTGGCGCACAAGGTCGCGCCGGCGATCGCGACCAACAACCGCATGGTGCTCAAGCCGACCGAGAAGACGCCGCTCTCGGCGCTGCTCCTCGCCGACATCCTCTACGAGGCCGGGCTGCCGCCGGAGATGTTCTCCGTGGTAACGGGGGATCCCAGGGAGATCGCCGACGAGATGCTGACGCACCCGGACGTCGATCTCGTCACCTTCACCGGCGGCATTGCCGTCGGCAAGACCATCGCGGCCAAGGCCGTGTACAAGCGTCAGGTGCTCGAGCTGGGAGGCAACGATCCGCTGATCGTGATGGAGGACGCGGACATCGAGGAGGCGGCGACCCTCGCCGCCGCTGGGTCATACCGTAACTCGGGGCAGCGCTGCACGGCGATCAAGCGCATGCTCGTACACGAAGCGGTGGCAGATCGCTTCGTCGAGGCCCTGCTCGCCCGGACCCGCGCGGTCAAGTACGGCGACCCCGCCGATCCGGCCACCGACATGGGGACCCTGATCGACGAGGCGGCCGCGCGATCGATCCAGGAAAAGGTCGACGACGCGATCGCGCGTGGAGCGAAACTGCTCTACGGCAACGTCCGACACGGCGCGCTGTACTCGCCGACCGTGCTCGATGCCGTGACGCCGGAGATGACGGTCGTGAAGCACGAGACTTTCGGCCCGGTCTCCCCGGTGATCCGGTTCGCGTCGATCGACGAGGCGATCCGCATCGCCAACGGGACCGACTACGGGCTTTCTTCGGCGGTGTGCACGAATCGTCTAGATTACATCACCCGTTTCGTCGCCGAGCTCAACGTGGGATCGGTGAACGTGCGCGAGGTGCCGGGCTATCGCCTCGAATCGACGCCATTCGGCGGAATCAAGGATTCCGGCCTCGGCTACAAGGAAGGCGTGCAGGAGGCGATGAAGCTGTTCACCAACGTCAAGACGTATTCGCTGCCGTGGTGAGGTGCGGGGCACAAGCGCACGCACACGCCCGCCGTCTGTCAGAAACCAGCTGCTAGGAGGCCCGACCGTGACTTTTTCCTATCGACGCACCTATCGCGGTCCCATCGAGGCCGTGCTGCTCGACTGGGCCGGCACGACCATGGACTTCGGCTGCATGGCCCCCGCCGTCGTGTTCATGCAGATCTACGAGCGCAAGAAAGTACCTATCACCATCGAGGAGGCACGCGCGCCGATGGGGGCGCACAAGAAGGTGCACATCCGCAAGATTTCCGAGGCGCAGACGGTGCGCCGCCGCTGGCAGGAAGTCCACGATCGCCCGCCCAGCGAGGACGACGTGGATGCGATGTTCGCCGACTTCGTGCCGCTGCAGCTCGCCTGCCTGTCCGAGTACTCGACACTCATCCCCGGGACGCTGGAGGTCGTGGCGGAGCTGCGCGGCCGCGGCGCCAAGATCGGATCGACCACCGGCTACCTCACCGAGATGATGAAGATCAACCGCGAGGACGGGAAACGGCAGGGCTACGATCCGGACTCCACGGTGTGCGCATCGGACGTGCCCGCCGGACGGCCGTTCCCGTACATGTGCCTGCAGAACGCCATCAACCTGGGAGTGACGACGGTGCAGTCCTGCGTCAAGGTCGACGACACCGTACCCGGCGTCGAGGAAGGGCTCAACGCGGGCATGTGGACCGTGGGCCTCGCTGTGAGCGGGAACGAGGTCGGCTTGCCGCTCGCGCAATGGCAGGCGCTTCCCGCGTCCGAGAAAGAGACCAGGCGCGGCCGCGCGTACTCCCGCATGCGGCAGTGCGGAGCACACTATGTCGTCGACACCATCGCGGATCTCATGCCGTGCATCGACGACATTCAGGATCGCATCCGGCGCGGCGAGACGCCGTAGCGGAAAGCGCCGATGACGAACGCGCTCCCAACGCCGATCGCGTGCTGCATTGCTCCGGAGGCGAGTCATCCGCCGGGATGCCGGGCAGCGCTCACTGCGCGCCGGAGGCTGCGTACGCGTCGGGGCTACAATGTCCGGATGCAGTCATCGATGAAAAGGTTCGCTGTCGTCGACGCTCGGCAGCCGGCACTGAAATCGGGGCGCCGGTTCGCAGACCACGCGCCGACGCGATCGCCGCGAGCAGCGCCACCCGGGCCGCGATGAACGAATCGCTGCAGCCGCCGCGCCACCGCGACTCCACCCGGCGCAACCTCGCCGCGGAGGGCGACGTCAACCTCTCGCCTTTGCGCCGCTCGTGGGAAGCCGAGCATCTGCACGAGAGCACGCGCAGGCTCCTCGACGCAGACAGCGAAGTCTTCCTGCACCAGTCGCTGTCGACTCCCTGCCTGAATGCGCTCGCCGCCTGCGAGGGGATCTGGCTCACCGATGTCGAGGGCAGGCGCATCATGGATTTCCATGGCAACAACGTGCACCAGGTAGGCTACCGACACCCCCACGTCATCGAGGCGATCAAGCGGCAGCTCGACACTCTGCCGTTCTCGCCACGGCGCTACACCAATGAGGCGGCGGTCGCGCTCGCGGCGAAGCTCTCGGCGCTCGCTCCCGATCCATTGTCCAAGGTGCTGTTCGCACCTGGCGGCGCGCTGGCCGTCGGCATGGCACTCAAGCTCGCACGGCTCGCGACCGGCCGCCACAAGACGCTTTCGCTCTGGGACGCTTTCCACGGCGCGTCGCTCGACACGATTTCGGTCGGCGGCGAAGCGATGTTCCGGCGGGACACGGGCCCTCTGCTCCCCGGCGCCGAGCACGCCCCGCCGTGCGACCCGGGAAGCTGCGTCTTCGGCTGCGGCAGCGCGTGCAACCTGCGCTGCGCCGAATATGTCGAATACGTCCTCGACCGCGAGGAGGATATCGGCGCGGTCATCATCGAAACGATCCGCAGTACCGACGTGCAGCTGCCTCCGCCGGAATACTACCGGGTCATCAGGCGCGCCTGCGATCGTCACGGAACGCTGCTCGTTCTCGACGAAATCCCGATCTGCCTCGGGCGCACCGGGACGATTTTCGCCTTCGAGAATTACGATGTCGTCCCCGACATGGTCGTCCTGGGCAAGGGACTGGGAGGTGGCGTCTTTCCCATGGCCGCCCTGATCGCGCGCGCCGACCTCGACGTCGCAGGCGATCGCGCGCTCGGCCATTACACCCACGAGAAAAGCTCGGTGGGCTGCGCCGCCGCGCTGGCGACGCTGGAAGTCATCGAGGAGGAGCGCCTGCTCGAGCGCTCGCGCGCCCTCGGCGCCACGGCGATGAAGAGGCTGCGCGAATTGCAGTGCCTGCACCCCCTGGTGGCGGACGTCCGCGGCATCGGCCTGCTCCTGGGAATCGAGCTGCGGCGCGACGGGCGCCCCGCTCCGCACGAGGCCGAGCAGGTGATGTATCGGTGCCTCGACCGGGGGCTCTCCTTCAAAGTCGGACAAGGCAACGTTCTGACGCTCTCCCCGCCCCTGATCATCGCGCCCCAGGAGCTCCAAGACGCTCTCGACATCGTCGATGCGGCGCTGAGCGAAGTGGAACGCGGCGCCGCGCCTTAGCCGATGAAGATCCTGCTCAATCTTCTCGCTGGCGTGGCGCTCCTCGTCTGGGGCACGCACATCGTGCGCACCAGCGTGCTGCGCCTGTACGGCGGCGCGCTGCGGCGCGTGCTGCGGCAGAGCATCTCGAACCGGTTCGCCGCGTTCGCCTCCGGTCTCGGCGTGACGGCCCTCATCCAGAGCAGCAATGCCACCGCGCTGATGCTGGCCGCGTTCGCCGGCCAGGGGCTGATCGCCACGGCACCGGCGCTGGCGATCATGCTCGGCGCCGACGTCGGCACCGCGGTGATGACGCTGGTGTTCTCGTTCGACCTGTCTTGGCTGTCGCCGCTCCTGATCGTCGGGGGCGTGACGCTGTTCCTGCGGCGCGAGAATCGCCGCATCGGCCGAATCGGGCAGGCGCTGATCGGGCTCGGGCTCATCATCCTGGCTCTGCAGCTCATCGTGCTCGCGGCGCACCCGTTCACGCAGGGCGCCGGGGTGAAGGTGATCTTCGCATCGCTCACCGGCGACGTCATGCTCGACATGCTGGTCGCGGCCTTGTTCACCATGATGTCGTACTCCAGCCTCGCGGTAGTCCTCCTCACCGCCGCGCTGGTGACCTCGAGCGTCATCTCGCTGCACGTCGCGCTGGGGCTGGTCCTCGGCGCCAACCTCGGCAGCGGGATACTGGCGATGATCAACACGATGTCCTCGCCACCCGAGGCGCGGCGGGTGAACCTGGGCAATCTTCTCTTCCGACTCATCGGCTGCCTGCTTGCCGTGCCTCTCCTGCCCTACATCGAGGAGCTTTTCGCATCTTTCGGGATTCCCGGTGGAAGTGCGGTCGTCGACTTCCATCTGCTGTTCAACGTCGCGCTGGCTGCGATTTTCCTTTTCCTCACCGAGCCGGTGGCCCGGATCGCCGAACGACTGATGCCGAACAAGCCCGACGACGAGAACCCGGCGAAGCCGCGGTATCTCGATCCGTCCGCGCTGACGACACCGGCGCTGGCGATCGGCAACGCGGTCCGCGAGGCGATGCGCATCGGCGACGTCGTCGAGCAGATGCTCACCGGAATGCTTACCGTGCTCAAGACCAACGACCGGGAGTTCGCGGAAAAGCTGCGCAAGATGGACGATATCGTCGACAAGCTCTACACCGCGGTAAAGCTCTACCTCACGCAGATCAGTCGCGAGGCGCTGGACGAGAAGGAAGGCAGGCGCTGGGCAGATATCGTCTCCTTCGCGATCAACATGGAGCAGGTCGGCGACATCATCGAGCGGATCGTCATGGATCTGGAAGAGAAGAAGATCGACAAGGGCCGCAACTTCTCCGAGGCGGGCATGCAGGAGATCTGCGACCTGCACGCCCGCCTCGTCGCCAATCTCCGGCTGGGAATGAGCGTGTTCCTGCACGGTGATCTCAAGAGCGCGCAGCAGCTCCTCGCCGAGAAGGTGCTCTTCCGCGACCTCGAGCGCAGTTACGCGAATTCGCATATCTCGCGGCTCATGGACAATACCGCGCAGAGCATCGAGACGTCGTCGCTGCATCTCGACATGATCAGCGACCTGAAGCGGATCAACTCGCATATCTGCTCGATCGCCTACCCCATCCTCGAGCAGGCCGGCGTGCTCGCGAAGACACGGCTCAAGGAAGCGCCCGAGTCGTCGATCGTCGCCGGCGAAGACGCCGACGGCTGGAAGAAGCACAAGCCGCGAACCGCCTGATGGAGCTCACGCTCGGGATTACGCTTGCGGTCCTGGGCGCAGGGCTCCTTCACGCGGGCTGGAATGCGCTTCTCAAGTCCGCGCCGGGCGGCGATGCGCTGCTCGACACCGCGAGCGTCGTGGCAGGCTCGGCGGTCTGCGCGCTGGTCGTGGTTCCTTTCGTGCCGGCGCCTGCTTCGGCGGCGTGGCCGTACATCGCCGCGTCTGCGACGATCCATTTCGGCTACTACCTGACTCTGGCGCGGGCCTACAACGTCGGCGATCTCTCCTTCGCGTATCCGCTGATGCGAGGCTCGGCGCCTCTCATCGTGGCCATCCTCGGGATCGCATTTCTCGGCGAGCTGCCGACGGTGACCGCCGCTGCCGGCATCCTTTTCATCTCGCTCGGCATCGTCAGCATCGCCTTCGTGCGCCAACGCGGGATCCGCACGCATCCGCCCGCGGCCGCGTACTGGGCGTTCGCCAACGCCGGCGTGATCGCCTCCTACACGCTGGTCGACGCGAGCGGAGCACGGGCCTCGGGGAGCCCGGTGGGATACGTCTCGTGGCTCATCTTCCTGGAAGGGCTGCCTTTCCTGATCTGGGTATTCGCACGGCGCGGACGGCCCGCTCTGCGCTACGTCGCGAACAGCGCCGGCCGCGGGCTCGCCGGAGGAGCATGCAGCCTCGCTGCATACGGCATCGTGCTCTGGGCCATGACGCGCGCGCCCGTGGCCGCCGTCGCGGCGCTGCGCGAAACTTCGGTGCTTTTCGCCGCCCTCATCGGCTCCTTCTGGCTCAAGGAGGGCTTCGGCCTGCCGCGGCTTGCAGGCGTGGTCGCCGTCGTGGTCGGCATCGCGGCGCTGAAGCTGTGACCGCCGTTCCGCGTCACGCGCGCGTGGTGGTCGTCGGCGGCGGGATTGCCGGCGTCTCGACGGCGTATCACCTCGCAAAGCTCGGCGTGACCGACGTCGTGCTGCTCGAGCAGGGCAAGCTCACCTGCGGCACGACCTGGCACGCCGCGGGACTCGTGGGTCAGCTCCGCGCCACCCGCAACGCCACGCGCATGAGCCGCTACAGCATCGAGCTGTATGCGACGCTCGAAGCCGAGACCGGGCTCGCGACCGGCTGGAAGCGATGCGGGAGCCTGAACGTCGCCCGGACGCCGGAGCGGCTGAAGCTCTTCAGGCGGCAGATGGCCCGCGCCAGGAGCTTCGACATCGAATTCGAATTCATCACGCCGCGCGAAGCGGGCGAGATCTATCCGCTGCTGCGCGTCGACGATCTCTCTGGCGCCGTCTGGATTCCCGGCGACGGCAAGGCCAATCCTACGGACCTGACCCAATCGCTCGCCAGGGGTGCGCGAACGCGCGGCGCCCGGATCGTCGAAGGCGCCCGCGTCACGACCGTCGTGACAGAGCGCGGCCGGGTCGCGGCCGTTCGCTACCTGACGGCCAACGGCGAAACGGAGCTCTCCTGCGAGACGGTCGTCAACTGCGGCGGACAATGGGCGCGCGAGCTTGGCGCCGTGTCCGGCGTCACGGTGCCGCTCTTCTCGGCCGAGCACTTTTATGTCGTGACCCGGCCCATTCCCGGAGTGCACCCCGACCTGCCCGTGATGCGCGACCCCGACGGCTACATCTACTACAAGGAAGAAGTCGGCGGACTCGTGATGGGCGGCTTCGAACCGGCCGCCAAGCCTTGGAACGTCGCGCGCATCCCGGACGGATTCGAATTCCGCCTGCTGCCCGAGGACTGGGATCATTTCTCGATCCTGATGGAGAACGCGATCCATCGCACGCCGTGCCTCGAAAACGCCGAGATCCGGATGCTGCTCAACGGCCCGGAGAGCTTCACCCCCGACGGCAACTTCATTCTCGGCGAGGCACCGGAGCTCTCCGGCTACTTCGTGTGTGCCGGCTTCAACTCCGCGGGCATCGCCAATGCAGGCGGCGCGGGCAAGCTCATCGCCGAATGGATCATCGCCGGCGAGGCGCCGATCGACCTGTGGGATGTCGACATCCGCCGCTTCGCGCCCATCCATGCCAACTTCCGCCATCTCGCCGACCGTACGCGGGAAACGCTGGGCCTGCACTACGCGATGCGCTGGCCGCGCGAGGAGCTGGCGACCGTGCGGCCGCTGCGCCGCTCTCCGCTCTACGATCGGCTGAAGGCGAAGGGTGCGGTGTTCGGAACCAAGCTCAACTGGGAACGCGCGAACTACTTCCTGCCCGCTGGCGCGAACGAGCCGGCGCCGACGCTCGGCACGCCGGGCTGGCTGCAGTTCGTCCTCGAGGAGCAGCGTGCGTGCCGCGAGGGTGTCGCCGTTTTCGATCAGACGTCCTTCGCCAAGTTCATCCTCAAAGGCCGTGACGCGCTCGGGGTGCTCGAGCGGCTATGCGCGAACGAGGTCGACGTACCGACCGGACGCATGATCTACACCGCCATGCTCAACGAGCGAGGCGGGTTCGAAAGCGATCTGACGATCACGCGGCTCGACTCCGACACGTTCTTCATCCTGACCGGCTCCGCGCAGGCCACTCGCGACGCCGACTGGATCGAGCGCCATATCGGCGACAACGAATACGCGGCGCTGGTCGACGTCACCTCCGCTTTTTCGGTGATCTCGGTAATGGGTCCGAAAGCCGAGGCGCTGCTGGCGCGCCTTTCATCCGATGATCTGTCGAAGACTGGCATGCCTTTCTCGACCACCCGCGAGATCGACGTGGGCTACGCGCGGCCGCGCGCGGCTCGGATGAGCTATGTCGGGGGTCCGGGTTACGAGCTCACCGTGCCGACCGAGCAGTGCGCGACGCTTTACGAGGCGCTGTGGTCGGCCGGTGCCGAGTTCGGCCTCGCCGACGCGGGCTACTACACGATCGACGCGCTGCGCATCGAGACCGGACGGCGCGCCTGGGGCGCGGAGCTGGGGCCCGACGACACGCCCTGGGAAGCCGGCCTGGGCTACGCGGTGAAGCTCGAAAAACCGATGCCCTTCATCGGCCGCGAAGCGCTTCTCCGCCAGCGCGACCAGGGGCTCCGGAAGCGTCTCGTGCTCTTCACTTTCGACGATGCCTCAGCCTATCCCTGGGGCGGCGAGCCCATCCTCATGGAAGGAACGAGCGTCGGAGAGCTCACGTCCGCGGGCTACAGCCGCAAGCTCGGCCGCGTGGTGGCGATGGGCTACGTCCGCGGCGAAGCAACCCTTTCAGATGCAGCGCTGCTGGGCGCGGGATTTTCGGTCGACATCGCCGGCGAGCTGTTCGCAGTCGCGCCGCATTTCAAGCTCCCGCCTTGATGCCAGGCGGATGATTCCAATTCGCGAGCGATGCTCGACAAGCTTGCACCACTGGCTTTACGCTAGCCTCACGATGTCGCATCGCTATCCCGTCCCGCTCCGCCACGGTCGCGCCCCGAGCAAGCCCGGCGCGCCGACCGGTCAGGTTCAAAGCCTGACCCGCGGCCTGTCGATCCTGGACGCGCTCGCCAAGAGCGCAGCCGGGCTCACGCTCACCGACGTCGCACAGCGCGTCCAGCTGCCGGCGTCGACGACCCATCGACTCCTGTCGACGCTGGAGAAGATGGGCTATGTGCATCAGGCGGGCGACCTCGGGCTGTGGTACATCGGCCTGCAGGCGTTCACGGTCGGCACGACATTCCTCGAAAATCGCGATTTCGTCGCCGAGAGCCACGCCTACATGCACCGCCTCATGGAGCAGGCAGGCGAGACGGTCAACCTCGCGATCCTCGACGGCACCGAAGCGGTGTTCGTCGCGCAGGTCCAGTGTCACGAGATGATGCGTACGCTGGTGAAGCTCGGGAGCCGCGTGCCGCTTCATGCTTCGGGCGTGGGCAAGGCGCTGTTCGCCGCGCTGCCCGACCTGCAGGTCGATGCCATCCTGAAGGTCAGAGGCCTGCCGCGCATCACCGACAATACGATCGTCGCGGTCGAAACGATGTGGGCAGCGCTGCGGGTGATTCGGCAGCGCGGGTATTCGTTCGACGACGAGGAGCACGCGCGCTCCACGCGCTGCGTCGGCGCCGCGATCTACGACGAGCACGCAGAGCCGCTCGGCGCGGTCTCGATCGCCGGGCCGTCGTCGCGGATGCCCGACGAGCGGATCCGCCACTTGGGGCCGGTGGTCGCGCACATCGCGGAGGAGCTGACCCGCCATTTAGGCGGGCGCTGGCCGCATCCGTATTAGCCTCGGCCAGCAATGGAGCTTCGCCGAGCGCCATGAGCCAGGCGCGCGCAGCGACGCTCCAGGTCGGTTGCCCGCGCCGGTTGCCAGCGCGAAAGCAGCGCGCCTACGCCCTCGGCATTCTTGCAGACGATCAGCATGTCGCAGCCGGCTTCGTAGGCCGCATCGGCGCGCGCGAAGATGTCCCCCACAACGAGGGCCCCCGCCATCGAGAGGTCGTCGCTGAAAATCATCCCGTCGAAGCCGAAGCGGCCACGCAGGATCTCCTGCAGCCAGACCCGCGAGAAGCCCGCCGGCCGCTCATCGACGTCCGGATATGCGACGTGAGCCGGCATGACGCCCTCGACGCCCTGCCGGACGAGCGCCGCGAAGGGCACGAGGTCGTCCTTGTCCAGCGCCGCGAGCGGGCGTGCGTCCACTGGTGCCTCGGTGTGAGAGTCGGCGGAAACGAAACCATGGCCGGGAAAATGCTTGATGACCGCGGCCATGCCGCGCGAGCGCAGGCCGTCGCAGAAGGCCGCCGCGAGGTGCGCCACGGCATTGGGATTGCGATGAAAGGCACGATCGCCGATTACGGCGCTCCGGCCGTAATCGAGGTCGACCACCGGTGCGAAGCTGAAGTCGACGCCGTGAGCGCTGAGCTCCGCGCCGATCGTCGCGCCGAGCCGCGTCGCCTCGGCGGCGGCCGCGGCGACGTCGCGATCCCAGAGCCGCCCCAGCGTCGCCATCGCCGGAACCGTCGTGAAGCCGTCGCGGAAGCGCTGCACGCGGCCGCCTTCGTGGTCGACTGCAATCAGCGGAGCGGGATCGCGCAGCGCGCGGATCGCCTTCGTCAATGCCTTGAGCTGGGAGGACTCCGCGTAGTTGCGCCTGAACAGGATCACTCCGCCGATCAGCGGATGGGCGATGCGCTCGCGCTCCTCGGCGGAGAGCTCGAGGCCCGCTACATCGAGCATCACCGGGCCGCGTGGAAGCGCGATCATTGCGCGTCGATGCGACGCCCGCGTCGCGGCGCTTCCGAGCCCGGCGCGATCTGGCGTGCAGAGTGAAGGCGCATTCGCGGCGCAGTCGTCGCTGGCGGGTGGCTCGTGCGCGGCGACTCGTGGGTTGAGTCGCCGCCGCGAGCCGGGTACCCGCCCGACGACGTGTTTTGCGCCGCGGCGCCCGAGCTCTGCGCGCCAGATCGCGCAACAGCGTCGCCGTGCCTTCGCCTCAACCCGCCGCCTCCCGGATGAGCGCCTTCATCTCGCGCACCGCCTCGCGCAAACCGACGAATACCGCGCGGCTGACGATCGCGTGGCCGATGTGCAGCTCCCGAATGCCGGGCAGCGCGGCGATCGGCTGGACGTTGAAATAGTTGAGCGCATGTCCCGCATTGAAACGCATGCCGTGGCCAACCACGGCCGCGCCGGCTTCGCGGATCTTCTGGATCTCGGCGACGACCGCCGAGCTCTGCGGATCGCGTCCGCGGGCGTGGAAGGCGTGCGCATACGGACCGGTATGGATCTCGCACACGCGCGCGCCGATCCGCGCCGCGGCATCGACCTGCCGTGCTTCGGCGTCGATGAATACGCTGGTGACGATGCCGGCCTGGGAAAGCTCGGAGACGACTCGATGCAGCCGCCCTTCCTGGCCCGAAACGTCGAGGCCGCCCTCCGTCGTGATCTCCTCGCGGCCTTCAGGCACGAGCATCGCCATCTCCGGCTTCAGATCGCAGGCGATCGCCACCATCTCGGCGGTCGCGGCCATTTCCAGATTGAGCTTGATGTGCACCAGCTCGCGCAGGCGCCGCACATCGCGATCCTGAATATGGCGCCGGTCCTCGCGCAGGTGCACGGTGATGCCGTCGGCGCCGCCCAGATGGGCTTCGACCGCCGCCCACACGGGGTCGGGCTCGTAGGTGCGTCGCGCCTGGCGAAGCGTGGCAACGTGATCGATGTTGACGCCAAGCTCAATCATGACCGTTGTTCTCTCCGCTCACTTCCGCATCCTCGAGGGCCTGCAGGTCGCGCACGACGCGGCGGCTCACGATGGTGCGCTGTTCGAGGTAGTAATCGAGTACCTCGCGCATCAGCCGCTTGGCCTCCGCGGCCGACTCGGGCGCGCGGTAGTCGTGTTGCGCGAGCGCGAGAAGGGTTGCGCCGCGCACCAGCGGATAACGGCGCCCCGGCTCCGCTGCGACTGTTCGCGGTCCGCGTTCGAACGCGTAATAGTACCGCTCCGCGGGATCGACCGGTCGCCCCGTATCGACTTCATGCGTCAACGGCAGCGCGTAACCGAGCTCGGCGAGGAGCCGAAGCTCGAACTGCCGCAACACGGGCGCCTGCTCGACGCCGTTCGCGAGCCGGGCGAGCGCGGATTCGTACTCCTCGTAGAGGCCTGGGTGCGGATCCTCGCGTGGCAGGAGCTTCAGCAGGAGCTCATTCAAGTAGAACCCGCACAGCAGCGCCGAGCCCCCCACCAGCGGAAGGCCACCGCGCCACTCCGCGCGGATGAGCGTCTTGAGCTCGCCCGTCCCAGCCCACGACAGCGTAAGCGGCTGGAAGGCCTGCAGCACGCCGCGGAGCTCCGAGCGCGTCCGCTTGGCGCCGCGCGCGACCAGCGCAACGCGGCCGTACGCGGCGGTGAGTGCCTCGACGATAGCGCTCGTCTCCCGATACGGATAGGTGTGCAGCACGAAACCGGGCTGATCGTCGCGTCGCTCGCGGGGTTGCTTCATGGAGCTAATGTCAGCCGCGCATCAATAACCGAAACGCGTCAGCATGCGCTCGTCGTTCGCCCAGCCCGGCTTGACGCGCACCCAGACCTCGAGAAATACCTTGCCGCCGAACAGAAGCTCCATATCGGCCCGTGCCGCCGAGGCGATCGCTTTCATGCGGGCGCCGGCCTCGCCCAGAACGATCGCCCGCTGGCTCGCCTTGTCCACGTACACGGTGGCGTGGATGCGACGCAGCGGGCCCTCGTGCCGGAACGTGTCGATCGCCACGGCCGCGGCATAAGGCACCTCATCCCCGAGCTGGCGGAAGATTTTCTCGCGCAGGAGCTCCGCGGCGAGAAAACGCTCGTCGCGGTCGACGAGCTCGTCATCCGGGAAAAGCGGCGGACCGGGCGGAAGACTGCGCTCGATGGCCGCCGTCAGCACGTCGAGCTCCATCGATTTTTCGGCGCTGATCGGCACGATCGCCATGAACTCGCGGACGCCTGCGATCTCGCCCAGCAGCGGCAGCAGCCGCTTCTTGTCGGCGACGCGGTCGATCTTGTTCACCGCCGCGATGGCCGGGACGCGGTCCGGCAGCAGCGCGAGCAGCTCCCGGTCGGCCACGGTCAGCCCACGCGTCTCCAGCACCACGACGATGACGTCGACATCGCGGAGGCTCTCGCGCACCGCGCGACTCATCCGTTTGTTCAGGAGCGACCGGTGCCGGGTCTGGAATCCCGGCGTATCGACGAACACGAATTGCGCCGAGCCCGTCGTGAGGATGCCGCGCAGCCGCCCGCGGGTGGTCTGCGGCCGCCGCGACGTGATCGCGATCCGCGCGCCCACCAGCGCGTTGACGAGCGTCGACTTGCCGACGCTGGGGCGGCCCACGATCGCGACTTGTCCGCACCGGAACGCGGCCGCCGCGACCGCCTCAGGTTTGACCGTCGTGCGTCGCCCGGTCATACGCGCGCGCCGCGGCAGCCTGCTCGGCGGCGCGGCGGCTCGGTCCTCTGCCGCTCTCGGCGATGGCAAGCGCAGGAATGCGGCAGACGACCTCGAAGGTCTGGTCGTGCGCTTGCCCCTCGACGGCGACGATCGCGTACTCGGGAATGGCAAGGCGCCGCGCCTGCAGCCATTCCTGCAGCTGGGTCTTCGGGTCCTTGGCGACTCCCTCGGTCGCGGCGGAGATCTCGGCCGCATAGAGCCGCTCGATGGCCGAGTACGCGCCGCTGAATCCACCGTCGAGAAAGATCGCGCCGAAGAGCGCTTCCAGCGCGTCGGCCAGGATCGACGGCCGCGCCGCTCCGCCGCTTCGGATCTCTCCTTCGCCGAGCCGGATCGACGCGCCCAGATCGAGCGCGACGGCGTGCCGGTGCAGCGTTTCGCGGTTGACCAGCGCAGAGCGCATGCGCGAAAGCTCGCCCTCGGACATCGCGGGGAAGCGCTCATAGAGCATCAGGGCGATCACGCAGTTGAGCACGCCGTCGCCGATGAATTCCAGACGCTCGTTGTGCTCACCGGCGTAGCTGCGGTGCGTGAGCGCCTGGCGCAGCAGCTCGGGATGGCGGAAGACGTGACCGAGAGCCGCGGCCCGTGCCGGGTCAGCCGTCATTCCCTACTTGCGCGCCGACGCCTCGAACTCGAGCAGCAGGCTCACGTTGCCCACGAGATGCAGCGTATTGGTCCACGACGCCGAAGCAACTAGCTCGGTCCCCTCGCGGGTAAGGTCGATGTCGGTGCCGCGCACCGAATCGATGTAGTCGGCGCTCGCCTTGAGGTCGAAATCACTGCGAAACTGAGCCAGTGTTACGTTATCGCGCGAGTTCTGCAATGTCTGCCGAAGCGTCTTCTCCACCGAGAAGTATTCGATGTACGATGGAAGCACGCGAAAGCCGATCATGGCGATCGCCAGCACGATCGCGGCGACGAAGACGAAGCCGATGATGGTGAGTCCCGCTTGCCGATCACGCGTCCCCATGGTCTCTCCCCTCAATGGATGCGGGTCCCGATGCGCTTGAACGCGAGGCTGCTGATGTCGTCCCAGTTGAACCAGATGAAGATCGCCTTGCCCCGGATGTGATCGTCCGGAACGAATCCCCAGTAGCGGCTGTCGTCGCTGTTGTCCCGATTATCACCCATCATCAGGTAGTTCCCCGCGGGCACCTTGCAGCGAAACCCGCGGTCATTGTAAACGCAGTTCTCCTTTCCTGGGAACGAGCGGACGTTGAGCGGATAGACCGGTTGCGCCGCCGGATTCTCGGCGATCGAGTAGCGCCTGCCGTCCCAGCGCTCGGTGAGGCGCTCGGTGGTCACGTAGGTGAGCCCTTCCAGGTAGCCGTAGGTGCCGTCGGGCGTCTGGGGAAGCGGCACGCCGTTCACGGTGAGCTTCTTGTCCTGGTAGACGACCTCGTCGCCGGGAAGCCCGATCGCGCGCTTGATGAAGTCCTGCGACGGGTTGACGGGATAGCGGAAGACGATCACGTCGCCGCGCTGCGGCTGACCCGTCTCGATGATCTTCTTCTCGATGATCGGAAGACGGATGCCGTAGGCGAACTTGTTGACGAGGATGAAGTCGCCGACTTCGAGCGTGGGGCGCATGGAGGAGCTCGGGATCTTGAACGGCTCGGCGACGAACGAGCGGAGCAGGAACACGATCAGCAGGACCGGAAAGAAGCTCTTCGGATACTCGATCCACCACGGCTCGGGGGAGTCGGCGGGGCGCCGCCGGGCGAAGAACATCCGATCGGCCAGCGCGACGGCGCCGGTGGCGATCGTGAGCATGAACAGGATCAGCGCGAAGTTCATCGGACTGGAAAGCACGCGGGCGTGGGAACGGAGCGGATCACTTTTCGCCGACCTGGAGGATCGCGAGGAAGGCCTCCTGCGGGATCTCGACGCTTCCCACCGCCTTCATGCGCTTCTTGCCGGCTTTCTGCTTCTCGAGGAGCTTGCGCTTGCGCGTCACGTCGCCGCCGTAGCACTTGGCGAGCACGTTCTTGCGCAACGCCTTGACGGTCTCGCGGGCGATGATCTGCGCGCCGATCGCCGCCTGGATGGCGACGTCGAACATCTGCCTCGGGATGAGCTTGCGCATCTTGGCGACGACCTCCCGGCCGCGATACTGCGCGTGGGCGCGGTGCACCATGACCGAAAGCGCGTCGACGCGCTCGCCGTTGATGAGAATGTCGAGCTTGACGACGTCGGCAGCGCGAAATTCCTCGAATTCGTAGTCGAGCGACGCGTAACCGCGCGACACCGACTTCAGTCGATCGAAGAAGTCCATCACGACCTCGGCGAGCGGCAGCTCGTATTTGAGCATCACCTGCCGGCCGACGTACTGCATGTTCTTCTGCACGCCGCGCTTGTCGGTGCAGAGCGTGAGGACCGCGCCGACATATTCCTGCGGGACGAGGATCGTCGCGGCGATGATCGGCTCGCGTATCTCCGCGACCCGCGAGAGATCGGGGAGCTTCGCCGGATTCTCGATCTCCATGCTCGTCCCGTCACGCAGGAGCAGCTGATAGACGACCGTCGGGGCCGTCGTCACGAGCTCCATCTGATATTCGCGCTCGAGCCGCTCCTGGACGATGTCCATGTGCAGCAGCCCGAGGAAGCCGCAGCGGAAGCCGAAGCCGAGCGCCTGCGAGACCTCGGGCTCGTAGCGCAGCGACGCGTCGTTGAGCTTGAGCTTTTCCAGCGCTTCCCGCAGGGCCTCGTACTGGTTCGCCTCGACGGGGTACAGGCCGGCAAACACCTGCGGCTTGACCTCCTTGAACCCGGGCAGCGCCTCGGCCGCTGGACGCGCAACGTGCGTCACCGTGTCGCCGACCGCGGCCGCCTTGAGTTCCTTGATGCCGGCGACCACGAAGCCGACGTCACCGGCGGCAAGCGCGTCCCGCGCAACGGATTTCGGCGTGAACACGCCCACCTGCTCGCAGTTGTAGGCGGCGCCGCTCGCCATGAGCAGAATCCGCTCCTTGGGCTTGAGCGTTCCGTCCATCACCCGCACGAGCATCACGACGCCCACGTAATTGTCGAACCAGGAGTCGATGATGAGCGCCCGAAGCGGCGCTTCAGGGTCGCCCCGCGGCGGCGGTATGCGCGCGATGACCGCCTCGAGCACGTCGTCGACGCCCTCGCCGGTCTTGGCGCTCACCCGGACCGCATGCGTGGCATCGATGCCGATGATGTCCTCGATCTCCGCCATCACGCGCTCGGGCTCCGCAACGGGCAGGTCGATCTTGTTGAGCACCGGCACGACCTCGACGCCCTGTTCGATCGCGGTGTAGCAATTGGCGACGGTCTGCGCTTCGACCCCCTGGGAGGCGTCGACCACCAGCAGCGCGCCTTCGCACGCCGCGAGCGAGCGGGAGACCTCGTAGGCGAAATCGACATGTCCCGGCGTGTCGATCAGGTGCAGGCTGTAGGTGCGGCCATCACGCGCGGCATAGGAGAGCGCGGCCGTCTGGGCCTTGATCGTGATGCCGCGCTCGCGCTCCAGATCCATCGAGTCGAGCACCTGCTCGCCCATCTCGCGGTCCGACAGTCCCCCGCAACGCTGAATGAACCGGTCGGCCAGCGTCGACTTGCCGTGATCGATGTGAGCGATAATCGAAAAGTTGCGTACGTTCTGCATGAAAACACGAAGGGCACCCACCGGTGCCCTTGCATGCCCCTGGCTGCATTGTTCGTTAGCTGCCGCTTCGAAACCGACGGTCGCGCGGCGGCGATCGGCGTCGGAATTCTTTGAATAAGCTTGAATTTTAGCCGAAATCGGGCGGCCGCGCGAACGTTGATTGGCGCCGGCGGCACGTCGGCACAGAATCCGCGACGCTCGTCCATGTCGGCGGACGCGGTCAGACCGAAGTCGACCGCGCCGACGCCGGGGAGCCGAGCTTCGAGCAAGCGGTCGGCCGTGTCGGTCGGCCGCTTCAACGTGTCGCAGCCGCCAGGAAGGCGGCGAGCGCGCCTCGGTCGAGCCGGTAGTGACACAGCTCGCGCTCCCCCGCGAGCAGAACCGGGACGAGATCGCCCCAGCGCTCTTCCAGCGCGGGGTCCGCGTCGACGTCGATCTCGTGCACCGCGATCCCGGCGCCGCCTGCCAGCGGCAGGACGGCCTCCCGCATCTCGTCGCACAGGTGACAGTAACCGCGGACGAGCAGCGTAAGCGTGTCCCCGGCGCTACTCCGCACCGTTGCCGATCTTCACGCTGGAGTAGAACTGCGCCTCGCCGCGGCGCAGAAGAAACGTGACGCCGACCCCTTTCTCCAGCTTGGCGATGAGCGCGTTGACCTGTTCTGCGTTCCGGGCGTCGATTGTGGCGCCTTTGCTGATCACCGCCAGGATCACGTCGCCGACCTGGATGTTGCCGCGCGCGCTGCCGGTAATGTCCTCGATCAGCACGCCGTTCTTGACGTCGAGCTCTTTCTTCTGCTCGTCGGTGAGGTCGGCAAGCACCAGCCCCATGCGATTGGGCTTGCCCTTCTCCTTGGCGAGCGGCGCGCCCTTCTTCGAAGCGCGGGGTGCCTCGTCCTCCTTGAGCTCGGCGACGGTCACATTCAGGTCCTTCATGCTTCCCTTGCGCCAGACCTGGAGCGGAATCTTCGTGCCCGGCTTGATCTGGGTGACGATGCGCGGCAGCTCGGTCGACGAATTGACGGTGCGCCCGTCAGCCTTGAGGATGATGTCGCCGGATTCGACGCCGCCCTTGTCCGCCGGGCCGCCTTTCTCGACGGAGTTAACCAGCGCGCCGGTGGCCTTGGAAAGCCCGAAGGCGTCGGCGGTCTCCTTGCTGACCTCCTGGATCTGCACGCCGATGCGCCCACGCGTGACGCGTCCCTTTTCCTGGATCTGCTTGACCGCGCCCATGGCGACGTCGATCGGAACCGCGAACGCGAGCCCCATGTAGCCGCCCGTGCGGCTGTAGATGAGCGAGTTGATCCCCACCACCTCGCCCTTCATGTTGAACAGCGGGCCGCCCGAATTGCCGGGATTGATCGGCACGTCGGTCTGGATGAAAGGTATCAGGTTCTCGTTCGGAAGCTCGCGGCCTTTGGCGCTGACGATGCCGGCGGTGATCGTGTTCTCGAGCCCGAAGGGCTTGCCGATCGCCGCGACCCATTCACCGACCCTGAGCTTCTCGGGGTCGCCGATCGTCACCTTGGGCAGGCCCGTCGCGTCGATCTTCAGCACCGCGACGTCGGTGCGCTTGTCGAGCCCGACCACTTTCGCCTTGAACTCGCGCTTGTCGGTGAGCTTGACCAATACTTCGGTCGCGTCGTCGACCACATGCGCGTTGGTGAGCACGAATCCGTCGGTGGAAAGAATGAATCCCGAACCGACCGACTGCTGCTCGAGATCGCGCTGACGCTCGCGCCCGCGAGGAACCTGGCCGAAGCGGCGAAAGAACTCGTAGAACGGGTCGTCTTCCGAGAGGTCGGGAAACTGCGAGCGCTTGACCGTCTGGGTGACGTCGATGCTGACCACCGCGGGTCCCTGCTGCTCGTAGAGGTCCGTGAAATCCGGCAGGCCGCGGCCCGACTGCGCCGATGCCGCCGGGACAAAACAGACGACGCCAAACAGCGCGCCCGCGACTGTCCAGTTGCGAAGCTTCATGCTCAGGTTTCCCCTCTGTGCGCCAGGGCGGCGCTAACGGTGTGCGACCGAAAAGGCGATCTGCCGCACCGTCGTGCCCGGCGTTTCTCCCAGTACCGTCACGAGATGATCATCGAGCTGGCGGCTGTAAACGTTGATGCCCCCTTGCTGGGACAGTCCGATCGGCTGTGGCGCCTGAGGCATCGGTTCGACGAACACGGACACGGCCACCAGGCCGTCCGAATAGACGATATGAGCCACCGGTCCGACCTTGCCGCGCAAGGTGCGGTAGCCTTCGACGACCTTGGAGAACCCGGGCGGGAGCTGCTTCACCGTCCAGCCCGTGTCCTGCTGGACGACGTCCCCGGGCAGGGACTCGCGCATCTGCCAGTCGGCGGGCGGCGGCGTGAATGTCGGCCGCACCGTCTCGCGATCGATCTTCCCGCCGATCTGGATGTCGGTGAACGCGAACTGCTCGATGGGGACATTATGCTCGTTCAGGAGCTGCGCCTTGAGCAGCAGCCCGGAGGTGAGGTCGGCCCAGAGCTTGTGGCCGTAGCGCATGCCGTCCTTGGGCTCGAACAGCACGGCCTGCGTCTCGACGCCGGCGATCCGTGCGATCTCCGCCTTGCGGAAGAAGTAGTACATCGCCAGCGTATCGAGCTGCTGCGGCAGGAGCGATGGAAAGGCGTTGCGGTAGGTCCGCGGCTCGACCCGGATGATCTTCGCGTCAGGGTAGTAGCAGCGGACCTGTTGGTTGTTGCGAATGACTTCGCGCGCCGGGCCGTCGAGATTCACGAGCTTTTCGTGTTCACCCCGCTCGTCGACCATGTGCAGCAGACGCGAGGTCTCGACCCGGCCCGCGTGGCTGTAGACGAGTGTGCCCGCGTAGGTCTGCTCGCGCGCGGCCACTGCCGCACGCTGCAGCCATTCGGCGGCGTCCTCGGCCGTCGCGATGCCGGCGAACAGCAGCGCCGCGGCCGCGAGCGCGGCGCAGCCCCACACCGTCGCGGGCCTCGGGGCCGACGACAACCGCCGACTACTTCGACGCATCCTGATCGTCGGCAGCGACCGCCCGCAGGTACGGGCGGACGCCTGCGATCGCGGTCGCCGGCGAGTATTCCTGGTGCGCGAGCAGATACTCGTTGACGACGGGCCGGCGCGCATCGGCCGGACGAACCGCGCTCGCCTGCTGCGCGGTCGCGATCTGCTCCGTCGGCGCGGGCATCGTGTTGAGCGCGACCCAGCCGACGACCCCGACTGCTGCGACCGTCGCGGCAATCGCAAGCGCGACCGCCGCCGGCGCGGGCCGGGGGCGCGCGGGCGCGAGCACCGTCGGCTCGGCGGCGAGCCGAGCCGAGAAGCGTTTCGCGAAGCCGTGGATCGGCTTCACTTGTCCGCGCAGCGCATCACCAATGACGTGGTAGCACACCCACGTCTCCACCGCCGCGGTCGCGCGCAATCCATGGCAAACGCGCTCGACACGATCCGCATCGAGCTCGCCGTCCACGAGAAGCGAAACTTCCTCCGGCGTCACCTCGGTTGACTGAGTGCTCGACCGCTCGGGGTGGTGGTCGCCCGGCAGAGCTTCAGAATTGCCCATTACCATCTCCGGTCCTTGTCGGTCCCCAACAGCGGCCGCAGCTCTGCCGCGATCGCTTCGCGCGCCCGGAAGATCCGGGAGCGCACCGTGCCAATCGGACAATTCATCACGTTGGCAATCTCTTCGTAGCTCAGGCCCTCGATCTCGCGCAGCGTGATCGCCGTACGCAGATCGTCGGGCAGCGCGTCCATCGCCTTGTTGACCGTGGTCGCGATTTCTCTGCCCAGCAGCTCGTTCTCCGGCGTACTCGAGTCACGCAGCTGCTCGGCGTCCTCGAAGTTCTCCGCCTCCTCGTGGTCGAAACCGGTCGAGGTCGGCGCCCGCCGCCCGATCGCAACCAGATAATTCTTGGCCGTGTTGATCGCGATCCGGTAAAGCCAAGTATAAAACGCGCTGTCGCCTCGAAAGCTCGGCAGCGCACGATAGGCCTTGATGAACGCTTCCTGCGTCACATCCTCGACTTCGCCCGCATCGCGCACCAGCCGCGACAGCAACCTCGCCAGCTTGCGCTGGTACTTCAGAACCAGCAGCTCGAAAGCCCGCTTGTCGCCACGTTGCGCCCGCTCGACGAGCTGCTGATCTACTTCGCGGTCACCCATCCGCGGGCCGCCCCTGGTTCGAATGTTGTTGTAGCCACACCCTTCCGGGCGGGCTCGGCACCCGCCGGCAGTATAGCTGAGCCCTGCGGGGCGTTCGCGGCGGCCCGTGCCGCGCAATATCTGCTGCTCTGGACCGTGTGCCGGAGGGGAAGTTCACTCGGGACAGGGTTTTCCGACCCGCGGTCAGGTTCGTCGCTCGAGCTCGACCACGGGCTGCACGCGACCCGTGGTAAGTCCCCGGTAATTGCGGATCGCCGGTTCTCGCCAGGCCGCCAACGCGGCGCGCCGGCCGGCATCGAGAAGCCCGAGCTGGTCGAGCACCGCCACCGTCGAAGGATGCAGACCGCGCGCGTTGCCATCGACCACTTTGAGCGCGACGCCCCAGCCGCGGCTCTTCACGCCGATCGCCTGGACGCCTTCGGCGCCGACCTTGGTCACCCAGTCTCCGCCGCCTGCGCGCATGAGGATCAGATCGTTGCGGCCTTCACCCGAAACCATCTCGGGATGCGCCATCATCGCCCTCGCGAGCTTGGCGGGCGCGTCGCCGTAGCGCTCGTCGTCGACGAGCGTCGCGAGCCGCGCGTAGGCATGGGCGAGCCGGTCGAGCGGTACCGCGTAGTTCGGTGCCGAGCAGCCGTCGATGCCGGACACCAGCGCGTCTTCCGGTACGCCGGTCATGTATGCGACAGCCGTGCGGATCGCCTGCTGCAACGGGTGATCGAAATCCAGATAGGACCGCGTCGGAAGCCCGCACAGCCGGCAATAGGCGAGCATGCCGGTATGCTTGCCCGAGCAGTTATGCTGAAGGGGGCTGAAGCGCACACCGGCAGGCGGCAGCTCTTCGCGGGCGGTGTAGTAGAGCGGCGGATGGACGCCGCATTGCAGGTCGTCCGCAGTGCACCCGGCGCGCTCCAGCATGACGGCGACCGCTTCGACGTGTCGCGGCTCGCCGGAATGGCTGGCGCACAGGAGCGCCGTCTGCGCCACGTCGTACCCGAAATGCTCCACACCGCCGCGCGCCACGAACGGCAGCGCCTGCAACGGCTTCAGCGCGCTGCGCGTGGTGGTCAGGTAGCGCGGATCGCCGGCCGCAAAGACGAGGCGGCCCTCGCGGTCGACCACTGCGACCGACCCGTAATGGACGCTGTCAGTAGCCTCTCCGCGGGTGACGAGGGCGAGCGGAACGTGGGGTGGTGCCGCTGAGGCGACGATCGGCAAAGAGGGAATTCGTGCAGGAAACGGCCATTTTACCGCGAATCGGCCCCCGCCAATGCCTGGCGCACCTGCTCGAGCGCACTCGGATCCTCGATTGTCGTGAGGTCTCCCGGGTCTCGGCCTTCCGCGAGCGCCTGGATCGATCGGCGCAGAAGCTTGCCCGAACGCGTCTTGGGCAGCGCCGTCACGAAGTGCACGGCGCCGGGGCGCGCGATCGCGCCGAGCTCGCGGTCGACCGTATCCATCACTTCACGGCGGACGGCCGCGGCGCCGTCGGCGGTCGCGACCCACGCCGAATCCTTCACGACGACGAAGGCGACCGGTATCTGCCCCTTGATCTGATCCGCCACGCCGACCACCGCGACTTCGGCGATGCCCGAATGCGCCTGCACGGCCTCTTCGATCTCGCGCGTGCCGAGACGGTGGCCGGCGACGTTGATCACGTCGTCGGTGCGGCCGAGCACGAAGTAATAGCCGTCCGCGTCGCGCGTCGCCCAGTCGAAGGTCGAGTAGACCTGCCGGCCCGGTATGGTGGTGAAGTAAGTCTGGACAAATCGCTCGTCATCGCCCCAGACGGTCGTCATGCAGCCGGGCGGCAACGGAGGAGCGATGGCGAGCACGCCTTTCTCGTTGGTGCCGACCTCTTCGCCGGTTCCTTCATGGAGCAGCTTCACCTCGTAGCCGCAGACGGGAAACGACGGGCTGCCGAATTTCCGCGGCGTGTCCTCGATGCCCGGCTGGGCCGAAAGGATCGGCCAGCCGCTCTCGGTCTGCCAGTAATGATCGACGATCGGCACGCCCAGCGAATCGGCCGCCCAGCGCGCGGTCGGCTCGTCGAGCGGCTCTCCGGCGAGAAAGAGATATCGCAGGCTCGAGAGGTCGTACTTCTTCATGTACGCCGGATCCTGCTTCTTGAGCACGCGGATCGCGGTGGGCGAGCTGAACATCGTCCGGACCTTGTGCTCGGCGACGATGCGCCACCAGATGCCCGCGTCCGGCCGTATCGGCAGGCCTTCGTACAGGATCGTGGTCGAGCCGTTGATGAGCGGCGCGTAGACGATGTACGAATGTCCCACCACCCAGCCGATGTCGCTGGTGGTGAACATCGTCTCCCCGGGCGCGAGACAGAAGATGTCGCGCATCGATGCGGCGAGCGCAACCAGGTAGCCGCCGGTGTCGCGCTGCACGCCCTTGGGCCGGCCGGTCGTCCCGGACGTATAGAGGATGTACGAAGGCTCGGAGGACTCGAGCCAGGCGCACGGCACGTCGGCAGCGACGTGCTCTTCGGCGAGCACCGCGTAGTCGAGATCCCGTCCCGGAACGCGCTTCATGGCAGGATCGAGCTTGCGGTCGACGATGATCACCTTGCCCGGCGGATGCGACGCGAGCCGCAGCGCTTCGTCGACCAGATGCTTGTAGGGAATGCTCTTTCCCCCGCGCATCCCCGCATCTGCGGTGATCATTACCTTCGGTTGCGCGTCGTCGATGCGGGTGGCAAGGCTTGCCGCCGCGAAGCCGCCGAACACAACCGAATGGATGGCCCCGATGCGCACCGTCGCCAGCATCGCGAATACCGCCTCGGGGATCATCGGCATGTAGATCAGCACGCGATCGCCTCGCCCGACGCCCTGCGCCTGCAGGATCGCCGCGAAGCGATTCACCTCCCGGGAAAGCTCGCGGTAGGTGAAGGTGCGCTCGGCGCCGGTCTCGGTGGAGATATAGATCAGCGCCGGCTGGTCGGCGCGCGTCGCGAGATGGCGATCGACCGCGTTATGGCACAGATTGGTCCGGCCGCCGACGAACCAGCGGGCGAAGGGCGGGCGCCGATAATCGAGCACCTTCTGGAACGGCGTGTGCCAGTCGACGAGCACAGCCTTCTCGCGCCAGAAGTGCTCGCGGTCGTGGATGGACCGATGATGCGTTTGGGCATAGGCGGCCACGGCACTCTCCTCGCGGTTGGGCTTTCCTCGGACCTTAGTCCAGGCGCAAGCGCGCCGGCTTGCTCTGGATCAAGCCCGGCGCGGGACTCGCGCTAGGGATGGCTGTCGGCGGCGATCCGCACGACCGTACGGCCCCGAACGAGTCCCTTCAGGTACGCGTCGAAGTGCGTCGGCAGATCTTCGAAATCGATCGTGCGCACCATATCGTGGACACGGTTGGGCCGCCACGGACCCGCCAGCTTGTTCCATATCTTCTGCCGCAATTCCATCGGGCAGTTGGCGCTGTCGACGCCGAGGAGCTGCACGCCGCGCAGGATGAACGGCATCACCGTGGTGTCGAGCTCGGAGCTCGCCGCGAGGCCAATCGACGCGACCCTGCCGCCGATCTTCATCGTCGCGAGCAGCCACGAAAGCAGCTCGCCGCCGAGATTGTCGATCGCGCCCGCCCAGATCGCCTTCTCGAGCGGACGGATGGTGGCGAGGTCGATCGACTGACGCAGCCGCACTTCCTTCGCGCCCAGGCCGCGCAGGTAATTGCTTTCCTCCTCCTTGCCGGTGATGGCGACCACGTGATAGCCGATCTTCGAAAGAATCTCGATCGCCACGCTACCCACGCCTCCGGTCGCACCGGTCACCGCCACGGGACCATTGTCGGTCGAGAGTCCGTTGTGCTCCATCAGCATGATCGCCTGCGCAGCGGTGAAGCCGGCCGTGCCCATGGTCATGGCGTCGAACGCCGTCATGCCCTCGGGGCGGCGCACCACCCAGTCGCCCGGCACGCGCGTGTACTCCGCGTAGCCGCCGTCGTGCGCGACGCCGAAGTCGTAGGCGTGGACGATTACCTTGTCTCCGCGCTTGAAGCGCGTGTCGGCTGAAGCTTCCACCGTTCCCGCCATGTCGATGCCGCCCACGGTCGGATACTTGCGCATGATCCGGCCTGCGCCGTTGTACGACAGGGCGTCCTTGTAATTGATCGTGGAGTACTTGGTGCGCACGAGAACGTCGCCGGGATCGAGCTCCTCCTCGGTCATCTCGACAAAGCGACTCGACACGCCTTGATCGTCCTGGAACGTGCGGTAGGCCTTGAAACGGTGCATGGGTAGGGTCCTCCTCAGGACGGCGTGGCTTCCGGCGGCTTGCCCGCCTGGTGCGGCAACGCCATGTATTCTCGGGTGCGCATCTCGATCAGCCGACTTACGGTGCGCGCGAAATCCTGGCTGTTGGGTCCCTCTGCGTACAGCTCCTCGGCCGGGACCGCCGCCGACAGCAGCAACTTTACCCGATGATCGTAGAGCACGTCGACGAGCCACGTAAAGCGGCGCGCGGCGTTGCCCATATCGGGCGTAAGCAGAGGGACGCCGGAGACCATCACAACCGCGAACCGGCGGGCAATCTCTAGATAGTCGCGCTGGGAGCGCGGTCCCTCGCACAGGCTCGCGAAGTCGAACCACACCAGGCTTCCGGCGCGCGCCCGCGCCTGGACCGGGCGCGCTTCGACGATCAGGCGAGGATCCTCGTCGGGGCCGGGACGCATCCGCGCGAAGCGTTCGCCGAGCTCCTCGTCGACGGATTCGGACAGCGGGGTGTAGTACACGTTGGTGTGCTCGAGCTCGCGCAGCCGATAGTCCGTGCCGCCATCGACTTCGATGACTTCGAGCCATGCGTTGAGGAGCGCGATCGTGGGCAGGAGGTTCTGGCGTTGCAGCCCGTTGGGATAGAGATCGTCGGGTCGGTAGTTCGAGGTCGTGACGAACACCACGCCGTGGCCGAAAAGGGCGCGGAAGAGCCGGCCGAGGATCATCGCGTCGGCGACGTCGGCGACGTGGAACTCGTCGAAGCAGACCACGCGATAGCGGCGCGCGATCCGCGCCGCGACCGTCGCCAGCGGATCCTCCTCGCGATGGAGCGTCCTGAGCTCCTCGTGGACCGAACGCATGAAGGCATGGAAGTGGACCCGCGTCTTGCGGCGATACGGAAGCGTCGCGTAGAAGGCATCCATGAGGAAGCTTTTGCCCCGTCCGACTCCGCCCCAGAAGTAGATGCCGCGAGGCGGCACGGGAGGACGGATCCAGCGGAGCAGAGAGCGCCGCGCGCGCCTGAAGGCGAGAAGCTCGTCGTACAACTGCTGCAGGCGCGCCAGCGCGCTCTCCTGCGCCGCGTCGAGCGCGATGCCGCGACGCTCGAGCTCGCGCTCGAGACGGCGGACGAGCGCGCCGCCGGCGACGGCAGGCTCTGCGGCGGCTGGCGGGGCGGCGTCGTTCAAGCGCGGGTCGCCGATGCCGGTCGAATCAGAGATTGAGCGTTCGCCTGTGCACCGCCAGCGCGGCTTCCTTCACCGCTTCCGACAGCGACGGATGCGCGTGGCATATGCGGGCGATGTCTTCGCTCGCGGCACCGAATTCCATGGCGACCACGCCCTCCGCGATCAGCTCGGAGACCATCGGCCCGATCGCGTGCAGCCCCAGGATCCGATCGGTCTTCGCGTCCGCCACGAACTTGACGAAGCCGCGCGTATCCCCCATGGCACGCGCCCGCCCGTTCGCCATGAACGGGAACGAGCCGGCGCGGTACTCCACGCCGGCGTCCTTGAGTTGCTGCTCGGTCTGTCCCACCCAGGCGATCTCGGGCGAGGTGTAGATCACCCACGGCACCGTGTTGAAGTCGACGTGTCCGTGCTGGCCGGCGATCCGCTCGGCAACGGCGACGCCCTCTTCTTCGGCCTTGTGCGCGAGCATCGGTCCGCGCACGACGTCGCCGATCGCCCAGACGCCCTCCAGATTCGTCCGGCAGTCGTCGTCGACGGCTACGAAGCCGCGCTCGTCGATCTTGAGCCCGACCGCCGAAGGGTTGAGGCCGGCGGTGTGCGGAACGCGACCGATCGAGACGATCAGCTTGTCGAAACGCTCGCTCTGCGCCTTGCCTTCGGTATCGGAGTAGTCGACCGTGACGGCATCCGACGCGGTGACTTTCGTGATCTTGACGCCGAGACGGATCGCGAGACCCTGCTTGGTGAAGAGCTTCCACGCTTCCTTTGCCACGTCTGCGTCCGCGCCGCCCAGAAAAACCGGCAGCACTTCCAGGATCGTCACGTCCGCCCCGAGCCGCCGCCAGACGCTTCCCATCTCGAGGCCGATGACGCCCGCGCCGACGACGCCGAGTCGCTTCGGCACCCCGGGAATAGCGAGCGCGCCGTCGTTGTCGAGGATGAGTTTGTTGTCGAACGCGGCTCCGGGCAGGGCGCGGGGGTCCGATCCGGTCGCGACGATCACGTTCTTCGCCACGAGCGACGCTGCGCCCGGACCCTCGACCTGGATCTGCCACGCGCCCGGCCCGCCTCCCGCGAAGCGGCCCACGCCGTGGAAGAACGCGATCTTGTTCTTCTTGAACAGATACAGGATGCCGTCGTTGTTCTGGCGTACGACCTTGTCCTTGCGCGCGAGCATGCGCGAGATATGGACCGACAGACCCTTCACGTCGATCCCGTGCTCGGCGAAGGCGTGCCCGGCGTGCTCGAAGTGCTCCGAGGATTGCAGCAGCGCCTTCGACGGAATGCATCCGACGTTGGTGCAGGTGCCCCCGGGCGCGGGTTTGCCCTCGGCGGTCTTCCAGTCGTCGATGCACGCCGTGCGGAAGCCGAGCTGCGCCGCTCGAATGGCAGCGGTGTAGCCGCCGGGACCGGCGCCGATGACGATGACGTCGAACGCGTCAGCCACGCGATTTCCGGGACGCCGCGGTCACAGGTCGAGGAGCATCCGCGCCGGATCCTCCAGCGCTTCCTTGATCGCCACCAGCGACAGCACGGCTTCGCGGCCGTCGATGATCCGATGGTCGTACGACTGCGCGAGATAGTTGATCGGCCGCACGACCACCTGCCCGTTTTCCACCACCGCGCGATCGCGCGTGGCGTGCACCCCGAGGATCGCGGACTGCGGCGGATTGATGATCGGCGTGGAGAGCATCGAGCCGAAGACGCCGCCGTTGGAGATCGTGTAGGTGCCGCCGGTGAGCTCCTCGAGCGAGAGCTTGCCCTCCTGCGCGCGCTTGCCGAAGTCGGCGATCTGGCGCTCGATATCGGCCATCGAGAGCTGATCGGCGTCGCGCAGGATCGGCACCACCAGGCCGCGCGGGCTGCCGACGGCGATGCCGATGTCGAAATAGCCGTGGTAGACGATGTCGGTGCCGTCGATCGACGCGTTGACCATGGGAAACTTCTTCAGCGCATGCACCACAGCCTTGACGAAGAAACCCATGAAGCCGAGCTTGACGCCGTGTTCCTTCTCGAAGCGCTCCTTGTAGCGATTCCTGAGCTCGATTACCGGCGCCATGTTGACTTCGTTGAACGTCGTGAGAATCGCCGCGGTGGATTGCGACTGCACCAGCCGCTCGGCGATGCGCTGGCGCAGCCGCGACATCGGCACGCGCTGCTCGGGACGTGCGCCCGGGTCCGACGGAAGCTTCGCCGTGGGCGGCGCGACGGGTGGCGTCGGCACAGGTTGCGGCGCGCGTGCCGCCGGCGCAGCCGCAGCCGGCTGAGCTTGCGCGCCGGTCGCCGCGAGGACGTCGCTCTTGGTGATCCGGCCACCGCGCCCCGTGCCGGTGAGGTCGGCGGCGCCGAGCCCGGCCTCGGCCATCAGCTTGCGGGCAGCGGGCAACGCCGCGGGCTGCGGGCCGCTCGCCGGAGGTGCGGGCGCGGCCGCAGGCTGAGTCGACGCCTTGGGCGCTGCGGCTGCCGGAGCGCTCGGCGCTTTGGGCGCGGCGGCCTCCGGCCCGGTGGGCGCTTTCGCTGGAGCGGCTGCCGCGGCGCCGCTCTTCGCGTCGGTGTCGATGACCGCGATCACTTCCTGCCCGGTCACGGTCGAACCGTCGGCCTTGCGGATCTCGGCGAGAACGCCCGACCCTGGCGCCGGCAACTCCAGCACCACCTTGTCGGTCTCGACGTCGACCAGGTTCTCGTCGCGATTGACCGGCTCGCCGGCTTTCTTGTGCCAGTTGACCAGCGTGGCTTCCGCCACCGACTCCGGCAGGACCGGCACTTTCACTTCGATCAGCATCCCGTTTCTTTCGTCTTGTTCGCGCCTCAGCGCCGGCTCTCAGTGCGCGGTCACCATCTCGCCGAGTCCGAGCTCGCTCGCAAAGGCGTCGGCGACGAGCTGCTGCTGCTGCGCCAGATGCTTCGCGAAATAGCCTACCGCGGGCGACGCCGAGATCGGCCGGCCGGCATAGGCCAGCACCTGCTCGTCCTCGATATCGGCGCGAAGGTAGGCGCGCAGCCGGTACCACGCGCCCTGGTTCTGCGGCTCCTCCTGGCACCAGACGACCTCCTTCGCCGCCGGATAGCGGGCGATCTCGGCCTTGAACTCCGCGTGCGGAAACGGGTAGAGCTGCTCGAGCCGGATCACGGCCATGTCGGCGATCTTGTGCTCGCGACGATAGTCGACGAGGTCGTAGTAGACCTTGCCGCTGCACACGATGACCCGCCGCACGTCGCCGGCAGTGAGTTTTTCCGCATCGCCGATCACGGTGTGAAAGTGGCCGCCGGAGAGGTCCTCGAGCGTCGACACGGCTGCCTTGTGCCGCAGGAGGCTCTTCGGGCTCATGACGATCAGGGGTTTGCGGAACTGGCGCACCATTTGCCGCCGCAGCAGGTGGAAGATCTGCGACGGATTGGTCGGCACGCAGACCTGCATGTTGTGCTCCGCACAGAGCTGCAGGAAGCGCTCGGGCCGCGCCGAGGAATGCTCGGGACCCTGCCCTTCGTAGCCGTGCGGCAGAAACAGCGTCAAACCGCAGATGCGCCCCCACTTCACCTCGCCCGCGGCGATGAACTGGTCGATCACCACCTGGGCGCCGTTGGCGAAGTCGCCGAACTGCGCCTCCCAGATCACGAGGCGACTCGGTTCCGAAGTCGCGTAGCCATACTCGAAGCCCAGCACGGCTTCCTCGGAGAGCACGGAGTCGATGACCTCGAAGTCGGGCTGGCCCTCCTTCACGTGCTGCAGCGGGATCCAGTTGCCCGTGTCCCACTTCTCGCGGTTCTGGTCATGCAGCACCGCGTGGCGATGCGAGAACGTCCCGCGCGCGGTGTCCTGCCCGGACAGGCGCACCCCGAAGCCCTGGTCGAGAAGGCTCGCGTACGCGAGCGTCTCGCCCATGCCCCAGTCGAGCAGGAGCTCGCCCTCCCCCATCGCGCGGCGGTCGGCGATGACTTTCTCGACGCGCGGGTGCAGTTTGAAGTTCGCCGGCACGTCGGTCACCTTGCGCGCAAGCGCTTTCAGCGTCTTCATCGGCACCGCGGTGTCGGCCGCGTCGGTCCAGTGCTTGCCGATGTACGGCGTCCAGTCCACCGCGAAGGGCGGCTTGTAGTTCGACAGGATGGTGGTGTTGGTGTGCAGGCCCTTGTCCATCGCGTTGCGGTACGCCGCGATCATGGCCTCGGCTTCCTCGGCCTTGAGCACTCCCTCCGCGACCAGCCGCTGGGCGTAGAGCGCGCGCGTGCCGGGATGCGCGCGGATCGACTTGTACATCAGCGGCTGGGTGATCATCGGCTCGTCGGCCTCGTTGTGTCCCTGGCGGCGGAAGCACACGAGGTCGATGAACACGTCCTTGTCGAACTTCTGCCGGAAAGCGATCGCGATCTCGACTGCGAGCAGGCACGCTTCCGGATCGTCGCCGTTCACGTGGAAGATCGGCGCCTCGACCATCTTGGCGACGTCGGTGCAATAGAGCGTCCCGCGCGTGTCGCGCGGGTCCGAGGTCGTGAACCCGATCTGGTTGTTGACCACGATGTGGATCGTGCCGCCGGTGCGATAGCCGCGCGTCTGCGACAGGTTGACGGTTTCCTGCACCACGCCCTGACCGGCAATCGCCGCATCGCCGTGGATCAGCACCGGCATCACCTGGTCGAACGTCGGGTCCTCGCGTCGATGCTGCCGGGCGCGCACGGAGCCTTCCACGACCGGGTCGACGATCTCCAGATGCGAGGGATTGAATGCGAGCGTCACGTGCATCGGGCCGCCGGGCGTCGTGACGTCGGAGGAGAATCCCTGGTGGTACTTCACGTCGCCGGCAGACAGATCGCTCGCGAGCTTCCCTTCGAATTCGGCAAAGAGGCTCGCCGGCATCTTGCCCAGGGTGTTGACGAGCACGTTCAGCCGGCCGCGATGCGCCATGCCGATCACCATCTCCTGCACGCCGGCGGCGCCGGCCTTCTGGATCAGATGGTCGAGCATGGGAATCAGCGAATCGTTGCCTTCTCCCGAGAAGCGCTTCTGGCCGACGTACCGGGTGCCGAGATAGCGCTCGAGCGTCTCGGCGGCGGTGAGCCGCTCGAGAATGTGGCGTCTAAACTCGGGCGGATACTTCGGTCGCGAGCGAAGCGGCTCGATCCACTCCTGGATGAAGCGCTTCTGCGGCGTATCCGACATGTACATGTATTCGGCGCCGAAGTGGCCGCAATACGTCTCCTGCAGCGCCGCGATCAGGTCGCGCAGTCGCATGCGCGTCGCGCCGCCCGGCGCGCCGCGGTACGAGCCGACGTCGAACTCCGTCTCGAGGTCGGCCTCCGTAAACCCGTAGGTCTTGACGTCCAGATCGGCCGTGTACGGACGCTCTCGCCGCTTCAGCGGATCGAGATCGGCCTGGAAGATGGCCAGCGTCCGGTACTTGCTTATGAGCCGCAGCACCAGCGTTAGCTTGTGCATCGCCTGCGCGTCGACCATCGGCGCGGCGAGGCGGCGGTTCTTCGCGAGCTGGATGAACGAATCGATGACCGGCGCGTGCGCGACGTCGGGCGCACCGTCGCGGAGCTGATCGAAATAAGCGCGCCAGTCGGCACTCACCGCTCCGGGATTGGCGAGGTAGATCTCGTACTGCTGCTCGATGAAGGGCGCGTTGCTGCCGAAGAGCGCACTCGTCGATTCGTACTGCTCCATGATGCTCATTGCTGTTGCCTCAATTCAGCCCTCGACGACTTGTCGTGTAGCTTCCATGACCGCGGTGAGCCGCTGCCGCTTGGCGCCCGGTGGCTCACCACATCCACCGAGAACGTCATCTCGCCCACCTCCTAGCGCTGCGCGATCGGTTTCACCTCGCGTCGGTTCGCGCCGGTGAAAAGCTGCCTCGGGCGGCCGATCTTCTGCTCCGGATCGGAGATCATCTCGTTCCACTGCGCGATCCAGCCGACGGTGCGCGCCAGCACGAAGATTGCCGTGAACAGGCTCACGGGAATCCCGAGCGCACGCTGCACGATCCCGGAATAGAAGTCGACGTTCGGATACAGCTTGCGCTGCACGAAGTAGTCGTCCTCGAGCGCGATCTTCTCCAGCGCCATCGCCAGCTTGAACACGCGGTCATCATGCAGGCCAAGGTCCTCGAGAACCTCGTGGCAGGTCTCGCGCATCAGCTTCGCCCTCGGGTCGTAGTTCTTGTAAACCCGGTGCCCGAACCCCATCAGCTTCACGCCAGAGTTTTTGTCCTTCGCCTTCTTGATGAACTCGCCGATCTTCGATACGTCGCCGATCTCCTCCAGCATATTGAGCGCCGCCTCGTTCGCGCCTCCGTGGGCGGGCCCCCAGAGGCAGGCGATGCCTGCGGCGATGCAGGCGAACGGATTCGCGCCGGACGACCCTGCCAGGCGAACCGTGGACGTCGACGCATTCTGCTCGTGGTCGGCATGGAGGATGAAGATCCGGTCGAGCGCGCGCACCAGCACGTCGTTGACCTTGTACTCCTCGCACGGGACCGAGAACATCATGCGCATGAAGTTCGCGGTGTAGTAAAGCTCGTTGCGCGGATACACGAACGGCTGGCCGATGGTGTACTTGTGGCACATGGCGACCAGCGTCGGCAGCTTGGCGATGAGCCGGATCGCCGACACGTGGCGGTGGTAGGGATCGGTGATGTCGAGCGAGTCGTGATAGAAGGCGGACAGCGACCCTACGACACCCACGAGCATCGCCATCGGATGCGAGTCCCGGCGAAAGCCGCGGAAGAACGCGGTCATCTGCTCGTGGACCATGGTGTGCTGGGTGACCGTCTGGACGAACTCCGCCTTCTGTTCCTGGTCCGGCAGCTCGCCCTGGAGCAGCAGGTAGCACACCTCGAGGAAGTCGCATTGCACCGCGAGCTGCTCGATCGGATAGCCGCGGTAGAGCAATTCTCCCTTGTCGCCGTCGATGTAGGTGATCTGCGAGGCGCAGGAAGCGGTCGAAAGGTAGCCGGGATCGTAGGTGAACTTTCCGGTCTTGCCGTAGAGCGTGCGGATGTCTACGACCTCCGGGCCGATCGTGCCGCTCAGGATCGGAAAGGTGACCGGGGCGGAGCCGTCGTCGAAGCTAAGGGTGGCAGTGCGGTCTGGCATGTCGTCTTACTCCAGGCGAGAGACAGAATGGGCGCGCCGACGGCACGGTCGGGCACGTTCCTTCAGATGGCACGCAATGCATCCAGCAGCGGCTTCACCGCTGCGTCGACGGGCTCTTGCCGGCCCGCTAGCAGGTCCCACAGCTCGTTGTCGCTCAAGCTCAGCAACCGGTCGAGCGCAACGACCTCCTGGTCCGTGATCCGCGCGCCGCGCACATCGAGAAAGCGCGCGAGGATCAGGTCATTCTCCAACAACCCTCGCCGGCAGCGCCAGCGCAGGCGATGGAGCTCGGTGGCGGTGAGCATCGATTCAAGCTACGCTTTCGGAGCCACCCGCACCGGTCCATATGGGGGCGATGCGCCTCGATTCACACCGCCCGCTTCACCATGAGTTCCTTGATCCTGCCGATGGCCTTGGTGGGGTTCAAACCCTTCGGGCAGACATCCACGCAGTTCATGATAGTGTGGCAGCGGAACAACCGATAGGGGTCCTCGAGGTCGTCGAGCCGGCCGCTGGTGGCGAGATCGCGCGAATCGGCGATGAAGCGATACGCCTGCAGGAGCCCGGCCGGGCCCACGAATTTGTCCGGGTTCCACCAGAAGGACGGACAGGCGGTCGAGCAGCAAGCGCAGAGGATGCACTCGTACAGTCCGTCCAGCGTCTCCCGATCCTCCTGGGACTGCAGCCGCTCCTTCTCCGGCGGTGGCGTGTCGTTCACCAGGTACGGCCGGATCGAGTGGTACTGCTTGAAGAACTGGCTCATGTCGACGATCAGGTCGCGGATCACCGGCAATCCCGGGAGCGGCCTCAGCTCGACAGGCTCCTTGATCTCTTTCAGGTTGGTGATGCAGGCAAGCCCGTTCTTGCCGTTGATGTTCATCGCGTCCGAGCCGCAGACGCCTTCGCGGCAGGATCGGCGGAATGCGAGCGTGTCGTCCTGCGCCTTCAGCCGGATCAGCGCGTCGAGCAGCATCCGGTCGTGCGGATCGAGCGCGAGGTCGTACTCCTGCATGCGCGGCGCGGCGTCGCGCTCGGGATCGTAGCGGTAGATGCGGAATTTCATGCGCCTAGTATGTGCGCGCCTTCGGCGGGAAGGCGTCTACCGACAGCGGCTTCAGGTTGACAGGCTTATAGTCGAGCCGGTTGCCCTCGCGATACCAGAGCGTGTGCTTGAGCCAGTTCTGGTCGTCGCGCGCGGGATAGTCGCTGCGCGCCTGCGCCCCGCGCGACTCGCGGCGGGCCTCCGCCGAAACGATGGTGGCCTTGGCCACCTCGATCAGGTTGTCGAGCTCGAGCGCCTCGACGCGCGCCGTGTTGAAAGTCTTGCTCTTGTCCTTGATCGCGGTGCTGCGGACGCGCTGCTCGAGTTGCATCACCCGCGCCACGCCCTCGCTCAGGAGCTGTTGGTTGCGGAACACGCCGCAGTGCGCCTGCATCGTCTTGCGCAGCGTGTTGGCCACGTCCGCGACCTGTTCGCCGGAGGTCGCGGCGTCGAGCCGGGCGAGCCGCGAGCGCGACAGCTCGCCGGCGTCCTTCGGCAGCGGCTTGTGCGAAGCGCGCCCGACATTCTGCTCGACGATGTGGTTCCCCGCCGCTCGCCCGAAGACGATGATGTCGAGGAGCGAATTGGTTCCCAGGCGGTTGCCGCCGTGCACCGACACGCAGGCGCATTCGCCGATCGCGTACAGGCCGTTGACCACCGCGTTCGGATCGCCGCCCCTCGGTGCCACCACCTGCCCGTGCACGTTGCTCGGGATCCCGCCCATCATGTAATGGATCGTCGGCACGACGGGGATCGGCTCGCGGATCGGGTCGGCATTGGCGAACTTGATCGATATCTCGCGGATCGACGGCAGCCGCTTGGTGATGATCTCCGGCCCGAGGTGATCGAGCTTGAGGAGCACGTAGTCCTTGTGCGGCCCGCAGCCGCGGCCTTCCTTGATCTCCTGATCCATCGACCTCGAAACGATGTCGCGCGAGGCGAGGTCCTTCAGGTTCGGGGCGTAGCGCTCCATGAAACGCTCGCCGTTGCAGTTGAGAAGGATCCCCCCCTCGCCGCGCACGCCTTCGGTGATCAGCACGCCGGCGCCGTAGACACCGGTGGGATGAAACTGCCAGAACTCCATGTCCTCGAGCGGAATGCCGGCTCGGGCGGCCATGCCCAGACCATCGCCCGTATTGATGAAGGCGTTGGTGCTGGCGGCGAAGATGCGGCCCGCGCCGCCGGTCGCGAAGACCGTCGCCTTCGCCTGCAGGATCATGACCTCGCCAGTCTCCATCTCGAGCGCCGCGACGCCGACCACATCGCCTTCGGCGTCGCGGATCAGGTCGAGCGCCATCCACTCGACGAGGAACTGCGTGCGCGCGCGGACGTTGCGCTGATAGAGCGTGTGGAGCATCGAGTGCCCGGTGCGGTCGGCGGAAGCGCAGGCGCGCTGCACCGGCCGCTCGCCGAAATTCATCGAGTGGCCGCCGAAGGGGCGCTGCCAGATCGTGCCGTCGGGATTGCGGTCGAACGGCATGCCGAAGTGCTCGAGCTCGTAGACGACCCGCGGCGCCATCTTGCACATGTACTCGATCGCGTCCTGGTCGCCGAGCCAGTCCGAGCCCTTGATCGTGTCGTACATGTGCCAGAGCCAGCTGTCCTCCGACATGTTCCCGAGGGCAGCGCCGATGCCGCCTTGCGCCGCGACGGTGTGCGACCGGGTCGGAAACACCTTGGACAGCACCGCGACGGAAAGGCCGGCTTCGGCGAGCTGCAGCGCGGCGCGCATGCCGGCGCCGCCGGCGCCGACGACGATGGCATCGAATTTGCGGACCGGGAGACTCACCGTCACCGCGCGCCCCAGAGGATGTCGGCCAGCCAGCCGGCGTAGCCGAGCAGCACGACCACGGTCAGCATCTCCAGCGTCAGCCGGAGCGCGGTGGGCTTGATGTAGTCCATCCAGATGTCGCGCATTCCGACCCAGGCGTGCCAGAGGAGCGCAAGGCCGAACAGCAGCGTGGCGATGCGGAACGCGCTGTTGGCGAACAGCGCCTGCCAGAGCGCGTAGTCCACGCCCCGCGCATATCCGGCGATCGCGAGCCAGGCGAGCGTATACACCGCCATTGCCACGGCGGTAAGCCGCTGCACCAGCCAGTCCTTGAGCCCGTAGTGGGCGCCGACGATGACCGGCTTCACCACACCCGCACCGCGATGACGAGCGTCAACACAAGGCTCGCGATCAGCACGACGGCGCTCGACTGCCTGGCGGGCTTGAGCTCGATGAACTGGTGAACATCGAGCAGCAGAAAGCGCAAGCCGGCGCAGAAATGATGCAGATAAGCCCAGATCAGGCCGATCAGCACGATCTTGGCGAGCGGCGTCCCGAGCTGGGCGCGAAAGGATTCGAACGATTGCGGCGAGGTCAGGCTCGCCTGTACGGCAGCGAGGACGAGAGGCACGCCGACGAGGAACAGCACGGCCCCGCTGATGCGATGCAGGATCGAGACGATCCCAGGCAAAGGCAACCGGATCCGCGCCAGGTTCAGGTAGACCGGGCGCGGCTTGGGTGAGGGACGCTCGAGGGAAGACATGGGCGATACGGACAAACGCATCACACCCCCTTCGTCGATGCGTCGTTGAAAATTATACAGGCATTCGCCGCATGGCCGCCACCGCGCCGGCCGCTTTGCCTACCTCAAGTCGTTGAGATAATGATGATTGCGCGTCGAGCAGAGTCCGCGCCGCCACTCGACCGGCTTGTCTCCGAAGGTGTAGGTCACGCGCTCGACCGCGAGCAGCGGCGTCCCGGCCGCGATGCGCAACAAGTTCGCCCGGGCCGGGTCGGCCGCCACCGCGGAGAGCTTTTCCTGCGCGCGCACGATTCTCACGCCGAACTGGGTTTCGAACAGGCCGTACATCGAGCCCGGGTAGCGCTCGACTTTGCCCCGGGTCAGGCCCTTGAACAGTAGCGCCGGGACGACGATTTCGTCCAGCACCGCGGGGTGTCCGCCGTATTCCAGCAGTCGCCGCACGGTGATGACCGCGTCGCCGGTCTTGAATTCCAGCGCGCGGGCGACTTCAGACGAAGCCTTGCCGCGACGGACGTCCACCAGGCGGCTCGCCGGGTATTCGTCACGGCCGTCGTTACGCCGGATGCGCAGGAACCGGAACATCGAGGCCTTTTCCTCGGTGTGGGTGGCCACGAACGTGCCCCTGCCCTGCCGGCGCACGACCAGGTTGTCCGCGGCCAGAGCGTCGATTGCCTTGCGAACGGTTCCCTGCGATACACCGAAGCGCGTCGCGAGGTCGAGCTCGCTCGGGATCGTCTCGCCGGGGCCCCATTCGAGCGCCGCGAGGCTCTTGGTGAGAAGCTCCTTGATCTGCAGGTACAGCGGCCGGTACTGCGGCGCAGCCGAAGGCGAGGAAGGCGTCATGGCAGTCTGGTGGAACCCCGCGCTCGAAGAGCGAGGCTCCACGCTTTGACTTCTATCATATAAATGATATATGAGTTTGACACGACTTACCCCGGACCGGTAAGATTCCAGGCGCTTGTCGGGGCGCGTTTGAGTCCGCGAGCGTCTCGAAAACCGATCCGTCGGCGCGAGTTCTTCCCGGCGCCGCCATCGATCCTGCACGACACGCTCTCCAGGAGCCCGCCATGAAGAAGCCTGTACGCGTGGCCGTCACCGGCGCCGCCGGCCAGATCGGCTACAGCCTGCTGTTTCGCGTGGCCAGCGGAGCGCTCCTCGGCCCGGACCAGCCCGTGATCCTGCAGCTCCTGGAGCTGCCCATCGACAAGGTTCAGGCCGCGCTCAAGGGCGTGATGATGGAGCTCGAGGACTGCGCCTTTCCGCTGCTCGCGGGCATGAGCGGAAGCGGCGACGCAAGCGTAGCCTTCAAGGACGCGGAGATCGCCCTGCTGGTCGGCGCGCGGCCGCGGGGCCCGGGCATGGAGCGCAAGGATCTGCTGCTCGAGAACGCCCGGATCTTCATCGCCCAAGGCAAGGCACTCGACGCGGTGGCGGACCGAAACGTCAAGGTTCTCGTCGTCGGCAACCCGGCGAACACCAATGCCTACATCGCCATGCGCTCGGCTCCGTCGCTGCCCAAGAAGAACTTCACGGCGATGCTGCGGCTGGATCACAACCGTGCGCTCTCGCAGCTCGCCATGCGCGCGGGCGTTCCCGTCGCGTCGATCGAGAAGCTCATCGTGTGGGGAAACCACTCGCCGACGATGTATCCCGACTACCGCTTCGCGACCACGGGCGGCGCGTCGCTCAAAGACAAGATCAACGACGAAAACTGGAACCGCACCGTATTCATCCCGACGGTCGGAAAGCGCGGCGCGGCGGTGATCGAGGCACGCGGGCTCTCGTCGGCCGCATCGGCGGCCAATGCCGCGATCGATCATGTGCGCGACTGGCTGGCGGGAAGCAGCGGGCGCTGGGTCACGATGGGCATCGCCTCCGACGGGAGCTACGGCATCCCGGCGGACATCATGTACGGGGTCCCGGTGACGACAGACGCGGGCGAATACAAGCTCGTGCGCGATCTCGACATCGATGCTTTTTCGCGCGAGAAGATGAACGCGACGCTGAAGGAGCTCGAAGAAGAGCGCGCCGGAGTCTCGTCGCTCCTTGCCCACTAAAGCGACGACCGGTCCCCACGTGAGCGCGCGCCTGCATCCGAGCGCGGCACTGTACGGCGCCGAGCGCGCCTTTCCCGCGCTGCCGCCGTGCGTCCACTACGCCGGCAGCGAGCGCCATATCGCCAAGGCGCTGCAGCTGCAAAAGGACATGGGACCGGTTTTCGACGTCTCCTGCGATTGCGAGGACGGCGCTCCGGTCGGGGAAGAGCGCGCGCACGCCACGGCGATGGCAGCCCTGATCGCGGGCAAGGACAACGCGTTCGACCGCGTTGGCGCGCGCATCCATGACCTTTCCCATCGCGCCTGGCGGGTCGAGCTCGACATCCTCATCCGCGCTGCGGGGAGCCGCATCGCATTCCTGACCCTGCCCAAGGCCGAATCCGTCGACGACGTGCAGCGCTTTCTGCACGCGGTGCGCGAGGAGTCTCTGCGCTCCGGCGTCCACCGCTCGATCCCCGTGAGCGTTCTGATGGAAACCCCCGGTGCGGTGCACGACGCGTGGTCGATCGCGGCGCTCCCCGGCGTCGTCAGCCTCGATTTCGGCACGCTCGACTTCGTGAGCGCGCATCGCGGCGCGATCCCGGAAGACGCGATGCAAAGTCCCGGCCAGTTCGATCACCCTCTCGTGCGCCAGGCAAAGTGCGAGGTCGCCTCGGCGGCGCTCGCCCATGCGGTCGTGCCCGCCCACGGCGTAACGCTGGCCCTCGACAACCCCGAGGCGGTGCACGCCGACGCGCGGCGCGCGAGGGCGGAGTTCGGATTCCTGCGCATGTGGAGCATTCATCCGTCGCAGATCGAACCCATCGTTGGCGCGTTCCGCCCGCATGCCGCCGAGGTCCGGACGGCTGCCGAAGTCCTCGCCGCCGCGCAGGACGCCGACTGGGGGCCGATCCGGCATGAAGGCAAGCTCTACGACCGGGCTTCGTACCGTTACTGCTGGGACGTGTTGCAGCGCGCCCGTCAGACCGGAGCGGAGACGCCCGAGGCGGCCGCACGGTTCTTCGATGCCCAAGCCCGCTGACCGCAAAACTCCGGCGCTAGCGCGATGTCACCGATGACGACGCCTTCTCCCGGTGCGAAATTCCGAGCCGCCGTCGCCACGGAGGCTCCGCTTCAGGTGCCGGGCGTCGTCTGCGCCTATCACGCGATCCTCGCCGAGAAGTCCGGCTTCAAGGCGATCTATCTCTCGGGCGGCGGCGTGGCCGCGTCCTCGCTCGGCGTGCCCGATCTCGGCATCACGACGCTGGACGATGTGCTCACGGACGTGCTTCGAATCACGAATGCGTCGACGCTGCCGCTGCTGGTCGACGTCGATACGGGATTCGGCGCTTCCGCCTTCAACGTCGCCCGCACCGTACGCTCGCTCTGCCGTGCCGGCGCGGCGGCGATGCACATCGAGGACCAGGTCGGTGCCAAGCGCTGCGGTCATCGACCGGGCAAGGAGCTGGTGCCTCAGGCAGAAATGGTCGATCGCGTGAAAGCGGCGGTCGACGCGCGTCCCGATCCTGCCTTCGTCATCATGGCGCGCACCGACGCCTTGGCCGTCGAAGGCCTGCAAGCCGCGATCGACCGGGCCTGCGCCTGCGTCGAAGCCGGCGCCGACATGATCTTTCCGGAAGCCGTCACCGAGCTCCCCATGTACCGGAAGTTCGCCGATGAGGTCGGCGTTCCCGTTCTCGCCAACATCACGGAATTCGGGCAGACGCCCCTCTACACGCTCGACGAGCTCAGGAGCGCCGGCGTCGGGCTTGCGCTCTACCCGCTGTCGGCGTTCCGGGCCATGAACAAGGCGGCGCTTGAGGTTTATCGGACCCTTCGGCGCGATGGCACGCAAAAGGCCGTGGTGGACGGGATGCAGACGCGTGCGGAGCTCTATGAGTTCTTGGGCTACCATGCATACGAAGCCAAGCTCGACGCCCTGTTCGCCAAGGTGAAACGATGACCACCGAAGCCTCCACCGTCGCCGGTCCCAAGCCCAAGAAGTCCGTCGCGCTCTCGGGCATCCTCGCCGGCAATACCGCGCTGTGCACCGTGGGCCGCACGGGCAACGATCTTCACTATCGCGGCTACGACATCCTCGATATCGCCGATACCTGCGAGTTCGAGGAAATCGCCTACCTGCTGGTCCACGGCAAATTGCCCACCGTGGCCGAGCTTTGCGGATACAAGACCAAGCTCCGTGCCTTGCGCGGTATTCCCGAGCCGGTACGCAGGACGCTGGAGCAGGTCCCGGCGAGCGCGCATCCCATGGACGTGATGCGCACCGCCGTCTCGGCGCTGGGGGCCGTCGTGCCCGAAGCCGATGCGCACGACGCGGCGGGCGCTCGCGACATCGCCGACCGGCTCATGGCATCGCTCGGCTCGATGCTTCTGTACTGGCACCATTGGACGCGAAACGGCCGGAAGATCGAAGTTGAGACCAAGGACGATTCGATAGGCGGTCATTTCCTGCACCTCCTGCACGGCAAGCCTCCGTCCGAGCTCCAGGTGCGCGCCATGCACACCTCGCTCAACCTGTACGCGGAGCACGAATTCAACGCCTCGACGTTCACCGCCCGCGTCATCGCCGGAACGGGCTCGGACGTCTATTCCGCGATCACGGGGGCCATCGGTGCGCTGCGCGGGCCGAAGCACGGCGGGGCCAACGAGTTCTCCTTCGAGGTCCAGCAGCGCTATGCGACTCCCGAGGCCGCCGAAGGCGACATCCGCCGGCGCGTCGCCGCGAAGGAGGTCATCATCGGCTTCGGCCATCCCGTCTACACCTTGAGCGATCCGCGCAACCGCATGATCAAGGACGTGGCGCGCCGCCTCTCCTCGGCCGCCGGCGACATGAAGATGTTCTCCATCGCCGAGCGGATCGAGGCGGTGATGTGGGATGCGAAGAAGATGTTCGCGAACCTCGACTGGTATTCGGCGGTGAGCTACCACATGCTGGGCGTCCCAACGCCGATGTTCACGCCGCTGTTCGTCATCTCGCGCACGGCGGGCTGGTCGGCGCACGTCATCGAGCAGCGCGAGGACGGCAAGATCATCCGTCCTTCCGCCAACTACGTCGGCCCCGAGGATCAGCGCTTCGTGCCTCTCGCGGAGCGTCGATGAGCACGCGGATCGCACGTCTCGCGCCCGCATTCCTCGCGCTGGCCATGCTGTCGCCGCACGCGCTTGCCGACGAACAAGCCGATCGCGTTGCCGCCGTCGCCACGGCGACGCAGGAGGCCGATCAGTGGCTGGAGGCGATGGATACGCGTCGCTATGTCGACGGCTGGAACGAGTCCGCGGCCGTGGTCCGGGAAGGACGCACGGAACAGGATTGGGTGCAGGAGTTCGGCGCACCGCGCGAAGCGCTCGGCAAGCCGGTAATGCGCGAGCTCAAGCGCGCCGAGTTTTCGACGCGCATGCGCGGCGCACCGGAGGGCGAGTACGTCACGGCCGTGTACCTCACCAAGTTCACCAGCATCCCCCTCGTGACGGAGACCGTCCTGCTTACGCGGGAAAGCGGCCATTGGCGCGTCGGAGGGTACAACGTCGCGCCAGCGCCGGAAGCGGCGCCGTCCTCGCCCCCTGTCTCCTCGCCGGACGCCTCGCCCGGATCGACGCCGCCACCCAAGCCGAAGGACTAGAGCGTGTCCGCCCCGATCTCCAACGTGCGGCCCGAGCCCGACAAGGTCCTCGCCGACATCGCCGATTACGTCGCGGGCTATCAGGTCACGAGCAAGGAAGCCTACGAGACCGCGCGCTACTGCCTGATCGACACGCTGGGCTGCGGCCTCGAAGCCCTGTCCTATCCGGCCTGCACCAAGCTCCTGGGCCCGATCGTCCCGGGAACGATCGTGCCCAACGGGGCCAAGGTGCCGGGCACGCAGTTCCAGCTCGACCCGGTGCACGCGGCGTTCAACATCGGCGCGATGATCCGCTGGCTGGACTTCAACGACACCTGGCTTGCCGCCGAATGGGGCCATCCTTCGGACAACCTCGGCGGGATTCTCGCGACCGCCGACTGGCTCTCGCGCAACGCGAACGCCGCGGGACGCAGGGCGCCCACGATGCGCGACGTGCTGACCGCGATGATCAAGGCGCACGAGATCCAGGGCGTGATCGCGCTCGAAAACAGCTTCAACCGCGTCGGTCTCGATCACGTCGTGCTGGTTAAGGTGGCGTCGACCGCGGTCGTGGCCCAGCTGCTCGGGCTTACCCGGGACGAGATCATCGACGCAGTGTCGCTGGCCTGGGTCGACGGTCAGTCGCTCCGCACCTACCGCCACGCGCCCAACACCGGCTCGCGCAAGAGCTGGGCCGCGGGCGACGCGACCGCGCGCGGCGTGCGCCTCGCGCTGATGGCGGCGAAGGGCGAGATGGGCTATCCCTCGGTGCTCACTGCGAAGACCTGGGGCTTCTACGACGTGCTGTTCAGGGGGAAGCCCTTCGTCTTCCAGCGGGCCTACGGAAGCTACGTCATGGAGCACGTGCTGTTCAAGATCTCGTATCCGGCGGAATTCCACGCCCAGACCGCGGTCGAATGCGCGATGGCCCTGCATCCGCGCGTGAAGGACCGGATCGACGCGATCCGCCGCATCACCATCCGCACCCACGAATCGGCGATACGGATCATCGACAAGACAGGACCGCTCTCCAACCCCGCCGACCGCGATCACTGCATCCAGTACATGGTCGCCGTACCGCTCATCTTCGGCCGCCTCGCCGCCGCGGACTACGAAGATGCGGTCGCCGCCGATCCGTGCATCGACGCGCTGCGGGCGAAGATGACCTGTGTCGAGGACCCGGGATTCTCGCGCGATTACCTCGACCCGGAGAAGCGCTCGATCGCCAACGCGCTGACGGTCGAGTTCGCCGACGGCTCGAAGCTGCCCGAAGTCGCGATCGAGTATCCGATCGGCCATCGCCGCCGCCGCGCCGAAGGGATTCCGCTGCTCGTCGAGAAGTTCAAGACCAACCTCGCCCGTCGCTTTCCACCGAAGCAGCAGCGCGCCATTCTCGATCTTGCGCTCGACTCGGATCGACTCGAGGCGACGCCCGTGCACGAGTTCGTCGATCATTTCGTCATCTGATTCGATCCATCATCGCCCGGAGACACCCATGCAGCGAACCATCCTTCTGCTTCTCTCTTTCGCGCTCGCCGCAGGCGCGGCGCAAGCCGAGGAGAAGTACCAGCGCAAATCCGGTCTTTGGGAGGTGAAGCGCACGTCGACGCGCACCGAGGACAAGGAGCGCACCTACCAGGTGTGCGTCGACCACGTGTCCGACGACGCGCTGCGGCAGCTCGCCGGAGGCATGCGCAGCGAGCGCTGCCAGGCGAGCAAGGCGGTTCGCGACGGCGACAAGCTGGTCGTCGACGCGACTTGCAAGGTGGCGAAGACATCGACCGCGACGACACACGCGGTCATCACCGGCAAGTTCGACTCGGCTTACAAGGTCGAAAGCAAGTCGACGTTCGATCCGCCGGTCAAGGGTAAGTCCGAGGGCAGCACCGTCATGGAAGCCAAGTGGACCGGACCGTGCAAGGCCAACCAGAAGCCGGGCGACGTCATTCTTCCGAACGGCGCCAAGGTGAGCTCGCTCACGGACGAGGCGCCCGCGGCCGACAACGCGGCCCGGCCTGCCCACGAAAGGGGTGCGCGGAAAAGAGGCGGCTACGTTCCGGCGCCCGCCCCCGCGACGCCCGCGCCTGCCCCCACGACGAAGTAAAGGAGCCGCGATGGCCCACAACCTCCACGACAGTCTGCAGCCGTTCCGCACGGCAGGCGGCAGGAGCGGCAGGTTCTACTCGCTGCCGGCGCTCGAAAAGGCCGGCGTGGGCCGCATCTCGCGCCTTCCGCTGTCGATCCGCATCGTGCTCGAATCGGTGCTCCGCAACTGCGACGGAAAGAAGATCACCGAGGAGCACGTGCGACAGCTCGCAGGATGGGGGGCGAATGCGCCGCGCACCGAGGAGATTCCTTTCGTCGTCGCCCGCGTCGTGCTGCAGGACTTCACCGGCGTGCCGCTCCTGTGCGATCTGGCCGCGATGCGCGGCGTCGCGCATCGGATGGGCAAGGACCCGAAGGTGGTGGAGCCGCTCGTGCCGGTGGATCTCGTCGTCGATCATTCCGTCCAGGTCGATCACTATGGGACAAAGAACGCGCTCGACCTCAACATGAAGGTCGAGTTCCAGCGCAACGCCGAGCGCTACAAGTTCATGAAATGGGGCATGCAGGCCTTCGACACATTCAAGGTCGTGCCCCCCGGGATCGGTATCGTCCACCAGGTCAATCTCGAGTACCTGGCGCGCGGCGTCCACGAGAAGGATGGTATCTACTATCCCGACTCGCTGGTGGGGACCGATTCGCACACCACGATGATCAACGGCATCGGCGTCGTCGCCTGGGGCGTGGGGGGGATCGAGGCCGAGGCCGGCATGCTCGGGCAGCCGGTGTATTTCCTCACCCCCGACGTGGTCGGCGTGCACATGAAGGGCCAGCTCAAGGAGGGGGTGACGGCCACCGACCTGGTGCTCACCGTGACCGAGCTGCTGCGCAAGACCAAGGTGGTCGGCAAGTTCGTCGAGTTCTTCGGCGACGGGGCCGCGTCGCTGTCCGTTCCCGACCGGGCGACGATCGGCAACATGGCGCCGGAATACGGCGCGACGATGGGGTTCTTCCCCGTCGACGACAAGACCGTCGACTATCTCGCGAAGACCGGGCGCACCCGCGAGGAGATCGAAGCCTTCGAAGCCTACTTCCGAGCCCAGGGCCTGTTCGGCGCGCCGGCGGCCGGTGCGATCGACTATTCGCAGACGGTGGAGCTCGATCTCGGGACGGTCGTGCCGAGCCTAGCCGGACCGAAGCGTCCCCAGGATCGCATCCCGCTGCCCAAGATGAAGGACGCGTTCAACGCACTTTTCTCCAAGCCCGTCGCGGAGAACGGCTTCAACCAGCCGCCGGAGAAGCTCGGCCGGCGCTATCCGACCAAGCTCCTGAGCGCGACGACGGCGCCGAGCACCGAGCAGCCCCTGCAGCTCCCCGGCAACGCCAAGCCGCGCGAATACGTCGAGATGGTCGACAACCGTCCGACCCCCGACCGCGTGGCCGTTGCGGGCGCCAAGCCCGTGGACATCGGCAACGCCGACGTGCTGATCGCCGCGATCACGTCATGCACTAACACTTCGAACCCGGGCGTGATGCTCGCCGCAGGACTCCTCGCCCGAAAAGCCGCGGCTAAGGGGCTGCGGGTCAGGCCGCACATCAAGACCTCGCTGGCACCGGGCTCGCGGGTCGTCACCGAGTACTTCCAGAAATCCGGGCTGCTGCCGGATCTGGAGAAGCTCGGTTTCTATCTTGCGGGCTACGGCTGCACGACCTGCATCGGCAACGCCGGGCCGCTCGATCCGTCGATCGAGGAGACGATCGCGCAGAACGACCTCGTGTGCGCGGCGGTGCTCTCGGGCAACCGCAACTTCGAGGCGCGCATCCATCCGAGCATCCGGGCCAACTTCCTCGCATCGCCGCCGCTGGTCGTCGCCTTCGCGATCGCCGGACGGGTCAACATCGATCTCGCCACCGAGCCGCTCGGCAAGGGCAGCGACGGCGCGGACGTCTTCCTGCGCGATATCTGGCCTTCGTCGCAGGAGGTGGGCGCGGTCATACAATACGCAACCGACCCCGCGACCTACAGGCGGCTCTACAGCGACTTCACCAAGGACAACCCGCTGTGGAACTCGGTCCCGAGCTCGACCGGGCAGGTCTACGCGTGGCCCAAGTCGACCTACATCGCCGAGCCGCCGTTCTTCGACCATTTCACGATGCAGCCCGGCACCGCGCGCGACATCGCGGGCGCGCGAGTGCTCGGCATCTTCGGCGATTCGGTCACCACCGACCACATCAGTCCGGCGGGCTCCATCAAGCCGACCTCGCCGGCGGGGATCTACCTGCAGGAGCACGACGTCGCCGTGCCGGATTTCAACAGCTACGGCTCGCGCCGGGGCAACCACGAAGTCATGATGCGCGGCACCTTCGCCAACGTGCGCATCAAGAACCTGATGCTGCCGCCCAAAGCGGACGGCTCGCGCGTGGAGGGCGGCTTGACGCTCCTCCAGCCCGAAGGCAAGCAGATGGCGATCTACGACGCGGCGATGACCTACGTCAAGCGCGGCACGCCCACCATCGTCTTCGCCGGCGAGGAATACGGCACCGGCAGCTCGCGCGACTGGGCGGCGAAAGGCACGCAGCTGCTAGGCGTGAAGGTCGTGGTGGCGCGGAGCTTCGAGCGCATCCATCGCTCGAACCTGGTCGGCATGGGCGTGCTGCCGTGCCAGTTCAAGGGCAGCGACAGCGTCGCCTCGCTCAAGATCCAGGGCGACGAGGAATTCGACCTGACCGGTGTTGAGAAGGGGATCAAGCCGCAGATGGACGTCGAGCTCACGATCCGGCGCAAGGATGGATCGACACAGAACGTTCCCCTGCTCCTTCGCATCGATACGCCGATCGAGGTGGACTACTATCTGCACGGCGGAATCCTGCCGTTCGTGCTGCGCGAGCTGCTGGCTGCGTAGGCTTGTAGCCCGGGGCGAGGGCATGCGAACCCCGCGGCGTATGCCGTCGAAGCGTCGATTCTGGCCGCATAAAGAACCACATCGCTCGCCATAAGGCAGTGAGCCACGCCGACTCGGCGCGCGGCGCAATCCCTGTCGTCGAGCGGGTCCCGGCTCGCGGCGGCCACTCAACCCACGAGTGGCCGCGCACGAGCCACCCGCTTAGCGACGACAGCGCCGCAATGCGCCAGCGTCGGCGCGGCTCACAGCCTCGTGGACCTCGCACCTAAGCCGCCATGCCAGACGCTCAGCCGCTTCGCCGCGCGCTCCCGCTCTTCCTCCTCGCCGGCCTGTGCCTTTCTTCGCTCGACGCGACGGCCAAGTACCTCGTCCGCGATCACGCTCTGTTCCTCGTCGTTTGGGCACGCTATGCCGGCCAGATGCTGGTCGTCACGCCATTCGCCTGGCGGCGCGCCGGCCCCTCGTTCTGGCGCTCTCGTCGCCCGCTGCTTCAGCTCCTGCGCTCGAGCTCGCTGCTGGTGGCGACGATCTGCTTCTTCGGCGGGTTGCGCTACCTGCCGCTGGCCGAAGCGTCCGCCGTGACGTTCCTCGCACCTCTATTCGTCGTTGTGCTATCGGGGCCGCTGCTCGGCGAGCGGCCGAATCGCGCACGGTGGATGGCATCGATTGCCGGCTTCGCCGGCATCCTGATTCTGATCCGGCCCGGGTCGGCCATCTTCCACCCCGCCGCGCTGCTGCTGGTGCTGGCCGCCGTTTGCAATGCGCTGTACTTCATCACGACGCGCAAGCTGGCCGACGAGTCGGCCTACACGACCTTGTTCTACAGCGCCCTGGTGGGCACGGTGGGCCTGTCGCTTGCTCTGCCCTGGCAGTTCGAGGCAGGTGCGCTGCCGCTCTCCCACGGCGCGCTTTTCCTGCTGCTCGGCCTCTTCGCTGGATTGGGCCACTGGTTCGTGATCAGCGCCTATCTGCTCGCCCCGGCGTCGATGCTCACGCCATTCACTTACCTGCAGATGATCTGGGCCACGCTTTACGGCTTCGTGCTTTTCGGGCACCTGCCCGACCACTGGTCGGCGCTCGGGATGGCGATCATCGTCGCTAGCGGGATCGGGCTCGCGCTGCAGGAGCGCACCCGGGCGTGAGCAGCGTAGGCGGCACGACTGCCCTCGGACCAGCCGGGTGCGCTCGGTTACCCGGGCTCGCTTCCCGCGGTCGGGGAAGAATCGTGCGAAGGCCTTTCAGGTCAGCCGTTCTTCGACGCCTGACGCGCGATCCAGCGCGTTAGCGGGCGCCACTGGTCCCAGTCCTGCTCCGCGCGAGAGCGCGGCAGATCGAACACCGTCAGCCCGTCGCGCGCGCAGTAGACGTAGACCTGCGTCTGGCGCAGATGCGCCACCAGCGGGTAGCCCTGCTCCTTCAGGAACTCCTCGAGCTCGCCCGCGCTGTTGGTGCGCGAGTCGACGCGCATCGCCACGAGGCCGATGGCGATATCCCCCTTCTTGACGGCTTTGTACTCCGCGATCTGATCGAGAAAATGCCGGGTGGCTCCCATGTCGAACGCGCTCGGGGACACCGGCACCAGGAGGATGTCGGCGCGCCGCATCGCGTCCCGCAGGCTCTCGCCATGCAGCTCCGCCGGCGTGTCGATCACCAGCCACTGCGGCAGCTCCCCCTTGAGCTCGCCACGCTTTTCGCCTCTGGCGCCGTCGGGAGTCCAGCCGCCGATCGGCGGAAAGAGCGGGGGGCGTCGCCCGAGCCATTCGGTCGACGCCCGCAGGGGATCGAAGTCCGCCAGCACCACACGCTGCTTGCGGCCCGCGAGCCAGCCGGCAATGTTGGTCGCGAGCGTCGTCTTGCCGCTCCCGCCCTTCGGGTTGGCCACCACGAGACTCTGCATGAGCTTTCCCCCTCGGGCGCTAATGGTAGCGCCAAATGCCAGCGGCCTTACAGGTCGGGCAGGATGGAGAGCAAAGGTTCGAGCGTGGCGGCGCCCAGGCGGGCGCTGCGCTCGCCGTTCCAGCCGACCGCCTCGTCGGGCAGGTCGGCGTTGTCCTTGAACGGCATCTCGAGCGTCAGCGCGAGGCAGCCGAAAGTGTGCCCGACGTACTTCGAGGCGAGCGTGAGGTTCACCTTGGTGTCCTTGTCGTCGGGATACCCGTGCGCGTCCTGGAAGTCGGGGCTCGCCTGCTTGAATGCCGCGACGAAGCTGCGCTGCAGCGTGTCCTGCCTGGGACCGAAGCCGGGAAGACGCTCGCAACCGTCGACGAACACGTACGGCAGCGCTTCGTCGCCGTGCACGTCGAGAAAAGCGTCGACGCCCGAGCGGTGCATGGCCGAGCGGACATGAAACACCTCGGGACTCTTCTCGACGCTCGGCGCGCCCCATTCGCGATTGAGGTTGGCCCCTGCGGCGTTGGTCCGCAGATTACCTCGAACGGCCCCGTCCGGATTCATGTTCGGAACGATATGCACCACCGCGCGCTCCAGCAGGACCCGAGCGACGGGATCGTGACGGTCGAGCAGGCGCTCGAGCAGGCCTTCGACGAACCACTCGGCCATCGTCTCGCCCGGATGCTGCCGCGCGATCACCCACAGCGATCGTTTTCCCGCGCCGGCCGCGCCCACGGCGACGAGATTGAGGTCGCGGCCCTCGACCGTGCTGCCGAGATCGCGCACGCGAGCCTGCGGCGAATCCTCCGCTCGCCCGAGGAGATCGAGATGCCGCTCGAAAGAATACGGCTCGAAGTACGCGTACCAGACCGAGTCGCGCTCCGGCACGTGCGCGATCTCGAGCACGCCGCCGTCGAGGCCGGTTGGAACGCGAAACCAGTGCCGACGGTCGTAGGAGGCAACCGCGCGATAGCCGTGCCAGCCGTCGACGTACGTGCAGAGGCCCGCGTTCTCGAACCGGATTCTGCAATGCTGGCCTCGCGCGCCCTGCAGACGGAAGTAGAACCATTGCCGGAAGTCCGCGTGCGAGTCGGCGCGGATGTTGACGCGGATGCTTTCGGCGGAGTCGAGCGCGATGGGCTCGATCGCGCCTGCATCGAAGGCGTGGCTGATCTTGAGCATGGGATTCTTTCGAGCCGGACGAAGGCGGCGCCCCGCCGGGGCCGCTATGCTACCATCCTCGCCGACTGCCGCGGGCGACCGCGCGACGACACGATGAGCCCCATGAGCGCTTCACCATTCGCCCTGACCGAGCAGTCTGCGCCGCAACCACCTGCCGCGAACACGCACGATCCGCGGCGCGCGGTCTTCGAAGCGAACAAGCTCAGGAAGCGCCTGCGCCGGCTCGTCGGCCAGGCGATCGGCGACTTCGGGCTGATCGAGCACGGCGACCGCGTCATGGTGTGCGTCTCGGGCGGCAAGGACAGCCACGCGCTGCTCGACATTCTTCTCTCGCTGCAGATCCGCGCGCCGCTTTCCTTCGAGGTCGTGGCGGTCAACCTGGATCAGAAGCAGCCGGGGTTCCCCGCCGATGTTCTTCCTCGCTATCTGCAGAAGCGCGGCGTGCCGTTCCGCATCGCGGAACAGGACACCTACAGTGTGGTCAAGCGCGTCATCCCGGACGGGGCAACGATGTGCTCGCTGTGCTCGCGCCTGAGGCGCGGCGTGCTGTATCGCGTCGCGAGCGAGATCGGCGCCACCAAGATCGCGCTCGGCCACCATCGCGACGATATCCTCGCGACGTTCTTCCTCAACCTGTTCTTCGGTGGAAAGCTCAAGACGATGCCGCCGAAGCTCGTCTCCGACGACGGGCGCCACGTGGTGATCCGGCCGCTCGCCTACGTGCGCGAACGCGACCTCGCGCGCTACGCCGAAGCGATGGCTTTCCCCATCATTCCCTGCAATCTCTGCGGTTCGCAGGAAAATCTTCAGCGCAAGCAGGTGGGCGCGATGCTGCGCGAATGGGAGAAGAAGCATCCCGGCCGCGTGGAAACCATCTTCAACGCGCTCGGCAAAGTAGAGACGACGCATCTGCTCGATCGACGCTTGCGCGACTTTGCCTCGATCCGCGCCACCGGCGCCCCGGTGGCGGACGGCGACCTCGCCTGCGACGAAACCGCGGTGACCGAAAATACGATCGCGTCCTACCGGATGGATCGCGTCGATGCGTGATGCTCGCTCGAGCGGGCTCGGCGCCGCTGCGCGCCGGGTGGCGTTCGCCGCCGCGTGCCTGCTTGCGCTCGTTCAGGCGGGCTCTGCCGCGGCGGAGGAAAATGCGCTCACGAGCCGAGCCCTGGTCGATGCGCTCAAGGCAGGCGGATTGATCATCTACTTCCGACACGCGGCAACGGACTTCGGCGAGAACGATATCGCGATGACCGACTACGCGGACTGCGGCAACCAGCGCAATCTCACCGAGGGTGGACGCGCGGATGCACGCGCGATCGGCGCCGCGATGAACCGGCTCGCTCTGCCGATCGGCGACGTGCTCGCGAGTCCCTTCTGCCGCACGATGGAGACCGCCACGTTGATCTTCGGACGGGCGGTCGCCACGCCCGCTGTTCTGGGCGGCCCGGCGGCTGCTGCACCCGAGAAGTACGCAGGGTTGCGCCGGCTGCTCTCCACGTCTCCTCCGCCTGGCGCCGATGTCGCCGTCGTCGGTCACGGCAACCCGTTCAAGGCGATCACCAACGTGCCCTACCTTGCCGAAGGCGAAGCCGCCGTGCTTCGGCCACTCGGCGCGGCGGGATTTCACCTCGTCGCGCGCATCCCCAAGGATGGCTGGGACTCGCTCGGCGCGCCGTAGTCTCCTGCCGTGGTTCGCGTTGGCGGTCGGCGTCGGTGTCTGGCTGCGCCTCGACCAGCTCGGCTCGCAGCTCCTGCTCGAAGACGAGTGGCACGCGGTCTATCGCGTCGTGCACGACGCACCGCTCGCCGTATTTCTCGACTTCGGTCATTCGGATTCGAGCATTCCGCTGACGCTGCTCTACCTCGCGGAAGCGCGCACGTTCGGCCTTTCGGAGATCGCGATGCGCTGGCCTCTCGTGGCGGCCGGGATCGCGACGCTGGTGCTTTTTCCCTGGTACGCGGCTCGCCGCGTCGGATGCGGCGAAGCGCTGTTGTTCGCCGCTCTGCTCGCCATCTCGCCGCTGCTCTACTTTTTCAGCCGCATGGCGCGGCCGTACGCGCTCACGCTGCTCCTCGTCTATGCGGCTCACGTCGCCTTCCGGCGTTATCTCCAGTGCGAAACGCCGAGGCGTTCGGATGCGGCCCTCTATGCGACGGGCGCGACGCTCGCCGCGTGGCTGCATCCGGTCGTCGTTCCGTTCGTCGTGGCTCCGTTCGTCCCCGCAACCTGGCGATGGCTGCGTGCCGCTCGAAGCGAGCGCCGCAGCGCGTTGGTCCGACTCGCGATCCTCGCGCTCGCGGCCGGCGTGCCGATGGCGGCGCTTCTCGTCCCGCCGCTTCTCGCACATCCGGAATCGCTGAGCCTCAAGAGCGGGATCGACCTGCCGCGGGCCGACACGCTCGTCGGCATCTGGTATCACTGGTTCGGGACCGGATCCGCGATGGCGGTCGCTCTGTGCGTGGCGCTTGCGATCGTCGGTGCGCCGATCGTGTGGCGGCGTCTGCCCGAAGCCGGCTCGCTTTCCGCCGGCGCCGCGCTATGCGCATTGGCGATCGTCCTCACGCGCCCGGCATGGATCGGCAACTCGCTGACGCTCGGTCGCTACCTCCTGCCCGTGCTGCCTCTGCTGCTCTTGGCTACAGCCTGCGGCTCGCTGCGCATTGCGCGCGCGGTCCGCGCCGCGATCGTCGCGCGTGGCGCGCCAGGCGCGCTCTCGAGCGGTGTGGCGGGGGGTATCGCCGCGATTCCTCTCGCCGCGCTGGCGGCGACCACGCCGCTCGCGCCGCTGCTCGCGAACCCCAACGGCGAGAGCCAGCATCTCTTGTATCAGTTCGACTTCCGGCCCGAACGCAACCCGGTGATCGCGCACATGGCGGCAATCCCGCTCTCGCGCTGGTGGGCGACGCTCGCTGACCGCCCGCCGGCGACGCTCACGATCGCGGTTGCACCTTTCCCGACGGAGAGCGTCGGCTGGGACGCGCCGCGCTGGGAGCGCTTGAGCCGCCAGCGTATCCTCTCGGGCTTCCTCACTCCGCTGTGCGCGACGGTGCGCGCGAACGAAGTGCCGAACGACGCGCGCTTCGACTTCCGCAATTCCGTGCATCTCGCCGATGCGAACGCACTCGCCGCAGCCGGCGTCGACTACGTGGTGTGGCAGAAACCCTATCGCTATGTGGCACCCGGCATCGACGTCATGGTGGCCGCCGACGTTGCCGCCTGCGGTCCCGCGTTGCGCGCGCGCTTCGGCGCACCGGCGTACGAGGATGAATGGCTCGCGGCCTATCGGGTCTCGTCCGATGCCCGACAATAGGAAGGCAAACGCCGTCTCGCCGCGAGGCATCGACCTGCGGCGCGCCGTCGTCATCGGCCTGATCGCCAATTTCTCGCTGCACGTGCTGACGGGCTTCGCCGCCGTCGCGGTGCATTACGGCGTGCTCTACGCGCTGCTGCGTCTGAGTGTGCCGCCGCTCGTCGCGAGCGGCATAGGTTTCTGTGGCGGCGCGGCGACGCGCTTCGCGCTTGCCTACTGGCGCGTTTTCTCGCCGAGCCACGGGCTCACCACGGCGGGTCGGCGCTTCGTCGTCGCTCTGGGGCTCCAGGCGCTCGCGAATACGGCGCTGCTCGGATTCCTGCTCGAGACCGGCCTCGGCGTATGGCCGGCGCAGATTGCGACCACGGTGTTGCTGACCTTCGGCAATTATGTCGCTTACCGCTTGTGGGTCTTTCGCTAGCGGCGGACGCGATTCGATTCCCTGCCGGCTATGAGTCTTGCCTCGGGGCGGCAGTCGGACGAACGCAGACCAGCGCGCCGGGCGAGTCGTAAACTTTACGGACCCGCCGCCTGCAGGCTGGAGTCGACGTCCGCTGCCCGCGCGAGCTACTTCACCGTCTCCTTGCTCTGCCCGAAGAGGACCTTGCGTTCCTCGGCGGTGGCCGGAACGCCTGCGGCGGGATTGATCTCCTTCGCCTTCGCGTAAGCGCGCACGGTCGCGGGGCGCGCCTCGATGGCTACCCTCCAGCGCTTCAAATGCGGAAAGTCGTCGATGTTCTGCTGCTGCCGTTCGGGCCGGATCCACGGGTAGGAGGCGATATCGGCGATCGTGTATTCGCCCACGATGAACTCTCGATCGGCGAGGCGCTTGTTGAGCACCGCGTACAGCCGCCCCGTCTCCCGCACGTAGCGATCGATGGCATAGGGAAGCTTCTCCGGCGCGTAGAGACCGAAGTGATGGTTCTGTCCCGCCATCGGTCCCAGGTTGGCCATCTGCCAGAACAGCCACTGGACGCAATCCAGTCGCTCGCGCGGGTCGCGCGGAATGAAGCGACCGATCTTCTCGGCGAGATAGAGCAGGATCGCGCCGGATTCGAACATCGCGATCGGCGTACCGCCGTCGGCCGGCGCATGGTCGACGATCGCGGGAATGCGGTTGTTGGGCGAGATCTCGAGGAACGCTCGATCGAACTGCTCGCCCTTGTTGATGTTCACCGGATGAATCGTATAAGGCAGCGCCGCCTCCTCCAGGAACATCGTGAGCTTGTGCCCGTTGGGCGTGGTCCAGTAGTAGAGGTCGATCATCAGAATGTTCCCGGGTAGGCGCCGCCGTCGAGCAGAAGGTTCTGTCCGGTGAGGTAGGCCGCGTGCGCGCTGCAGACGTACGCGCAGAGCGTGCCGAACTCCGCCGGCGTACCGAAGCGGCCGGCGGGAATCGCGGCAGCGAGCCCTCGCGCGAATTCCTCCACCGGCTTGCCGGCGTTCTTGGCGCGTCCGACCATGTTGCCGCGAAGACGGTCGGTATCGAACGATCCGGGCAGAAGGTTGTTGATCGTCACGCCATGGCGTGCGACCTTGCGCGCAAGCCCCGCCACGAATCCCGTGAGGCCCGTGCGCGCGCCATTCGACAGGCCCAGCGTCTCGATCGGCGCCTTGACCGCCGATGAAGTGATGTTGACGATCCTGCCGAAGCCGCGCTCGATCATGCCGTCGATGGTCGACCGGATCAGCGCGATCGGCGTGAGCATGTTCGCGTCCAGCGCGCGAATCCACGTGTCCCGATCCCACTCCCGGAAATCTCCGGGTGGAGGCCCCCCTGCGTTGTTGACCAGGATGTCGGGCTGAGGGCATACGGCGAGGGCAGCCGCCCGGCCGTCGGGCGTGGTGATATCGCACGCGACCCAGCGCACCGCGTTGCCGGTCTGCGCGCCGATCTCTTCGGCCGCGCCCCGCACGTTAGCCTCGTCGCGCGCGCAGATCGTCACGGCTACGCCCTCGCCGGCGAGCGCTTCGGCGCAGCCGCGTCCGAGGCCTTTGCTCGCGGCGCAAACCAGAGCCTTCTTGCCCGCGATGCCCAGATCCATTCCCGCGCGCTCGCTACTCGGCGCCTGCCGCGACGGCCCGCGGCGCAGCCGAGCGTCGCACCTGGAGCACGGTGCCGATCGCGACAAACATGCACACCGCGACCGCGACGAACATCGCCCTGGGCTGATGATGATCGAGCAGGCTTCCCACGGCGACCGGAGCGATGGTGGCGCCGAGATCGAGCCCGGAGTAGACGAAGCCGTAGACTCGGCCTGCGGCGCCCGCAGGCGTCGCGCCGCGCACGATCATGTCCCGCGATGGGCCCGTCGCACCGAGGACGAACCCGGTGACCGCGAACAGCGGCAGCACGAACGCTGCCGCTCCGGGCACCGCGGCGATGAGCAGCATCAGCGCCCCGCCCGCAGCGAGGCCGCTCGCTGCGACGCGATCGTGATGTCCGGTATGGGCGGCGAGAAAACCGCCCGTCAGGATTCCCGCCGTGCTGCCGAGCAGATACGCCGTCAGCGCCGAGGTTGCGAGCGCGAGCGGCACGCCGTACGCGACGTTGAGAGCGGTGCCGGCGAAGGTCTGGATGCCGATGGTCCCGAGCGTGAGCACGGCAAAGTACAGAAAGCACAAGACGATCGCTCTCTGGCGGAACAGCGCGACGCTGCCGGAAAGCGTGTGCTGCGGCGCGACCGAATCCTGCGCGCGGCTCGCGAGCGTCCGGCGTTGCGTCGCGAGCGCGGCCAGCGCGACGAGTCCCACCGCGCCCTCCAGGACAAGCGCCTGCCGCCAGCCCAGCGTGCTGCCCAATCCGTAGCTCACGACCGGCGCGAGCGCGTAGCCGAGAGAGCCGCCGATGCCGTGGGTGCTGTAGGCGTGTCCCAACCGCTTGAGCGCGACATTGGCGTTGAGCACCGCAAAGTCGGCCGGATGGAAGACGCCGTTGCCCAGGCCCATGACGAAGGCGAGCGGAAAGAGCCACAGCACACCGGGAACGAGGCCGGCGACGAGCGCGCCGCCGGCCAGCAATCCGATCCCGCCGAGCAGCACCGGCCGCGCCCCGTAGCGGTCCACCCCGAAGCCCGCGCCGAACTGGCAAAGTCCGCTCGCCACGTAGAAAACGCTCACCAGCGCCCCCAACGTTGCATAGCTCACGCCGAACTCGGCCTTGAGCAGCGGAAACAGTGGCGGCAGAGCAAGCTGAAAGAAATGCGACAGGCAGTGCGCCGAGCCGATCAGGCCGATGACCTTGGCGTCCCGGCGGAACGGGGCGGCGGAAGGCGAATCCAAACTGGGAAGGCGCGCGGACATGACGGGGGAAAGCCTCGACTATACTGCATCGTCGCCGGACCAAGCCAGGATGCGCCCGGTTCGACTGCACGGGTGACGATATCTCAAGCGCGGCAAACAGGAGAAACCATGGCCGAAAAAGTCACGAAATCCGACGCCGAGTGGAAGGTCGAGCTCACTCCGGAGCAATATCGCGTGACGCGCAAGAAAGGCACCGAGGCGCCGTTCAGCGGCGAATACTGGGCGACCGATGAAGCCGGCACGTACACATGCGTGTGCTGCGGCGCGCCGTTGTTCGATTCGGCAACCAAGTTCGACGCGGGCTGCGGATGGCCGAGCTTCTACGCGCCCGTCGCCGACGACAACCTGCGCACCGCCGAGGACCGGAGCCTGTTCATGCGTCGCACCGAAGTGGTGTGCGCGGCGTGCGATTCGCATCTCGGCCACGTGTTCAACGACGGGCCGCGGCCGACCGGCCTGCGCTATTGCATGAATTCGGCCGCGCTCAAGTTCAACAAGAAGTGAGTTCACCGGAGGGCTCGCCCGTTGCGCGTTCTCCTCGCCGAAGACGATCCGATGATCGGCTCGAGCATCCGTAGCGGCTTGCGCCAGGATGGATTCGCGGTCGACTGGGTCGAGGATGGTCGCGCCGCGGAGGAGGCGCTCTCCGAAGGCGTGCACGACGCGCTCGTGCTCGACCTGGGACTGCCCAGGCGCACGGGTCTCGAGATCCTCGGCACGATGCGCCGTCGCGGCGACACGCGGCCGGTGCTGGTCCTGACCGCGCGCGATGCTGTCGCCGATCGCGTGGCCGGGCTCGACGCCGGCGCCGACGATTACCTGGTCAAGCCGTTCGACCTCGACGAGCTGTCGGCACGCCTGCGCGCCCTCCTGCGCCGAGGCTCGGGACGCGCTGCGCCACTCCTGGAGGCCGGAGACGTCACGCTCAATCCGGCCACCCGCGAGGTGCGCGTCAAGGACGAACCCGTGGCCGTCAGCCCTCGCGAGTTTGCGCTGCTCGAAGCGCTCCTTGCCCGACCGGGCGTGATCCTTTCGCGCGCGCAACTCGAGGACAAGCTCTACGGCTGGAGCGATCCGGTCGATAGCAACGCCGTCGAAGTCCACATCCATGCGCTGCGCAAGAAGCTCGGGGCGGATTTCATTCGCAACGTCCGCGGCGTCGGCTGGATGGTGGCGCGTCAGGTTTCGCCATGAGCGCCGCAGGGCCGCCCCAAGGCGCGAATTGCGCCCCCGCTTTTGGGGGCAGCGCAGCGGCCGAATTGACCAATGAGGCCGCAAGCGTGGGGGTCCAATGAAGTCGATCCGCCGCGAGCTGTTGTTCTGGCTCCTCGTCGGGCTGTCGCTGGCGGTCGCGGCGGCGGCCGTCGGGACCTATTTGCGCGCCCGCGTCGAAGCCAACGCGCTGTTCGATTATCAGCTCCAGGCGATGGCCGCATCCTTGAGCGATGCGCCCTTCGTTGCTGCACCGGTCGAAGGCATCGGCAACGGCGCGGGAGACGACGCGCTGGTGGTGCAGATCTGGGACCGCAACGGCGTGAGGCTCTACCTGTCGCAGCCGCAGCGGGCGCTGCCCCAGCACGCTCAAATAGGCTTCAACGACGTGCACACCGACGAAGGCGACTGGCGCGTCTTCAGCACGCTCTCGGGCAGCCAGGTCGTGCAGGTGGCGCAGCCGATGCGGGCGCGCCGCGCGCTCGCCGCGAGCATGGCGCTGCGCACAATCGTGCCGCTGCTCGCGATACTGCCGGTGCTCGCACTCATGATCTGGCTCATCGTCGACAAGGGGTTCAGGCCGCTGGACCGGATCGCGGCCGCGGTCGCAAGACGCTCGCCGACCGTGCTCGAGCCCCTCGCCGAGCGCGGGCTGCCGAGCGAAGTCACCCCGCTGGTGCAGGCCCTCAACACGCTGCTCGGACGGCTGCGCGACGCGCTCTCGGCGCAGCGCACGTTCATCGCCGACGCCGCCCATGAATTACGCACGCCGCTCACCGCGGTCCACCTGCAGGCCCAGCTTGCCGAACGCGCGGCGACGGAGCCCGACCGCCGCGCAGCGCTGACCGACCTCAAGGCCGGTCTCGATCGGGCGACGCGGCTCTCGGAGCAGCTGCTGACGCTCGCCCGTGAAGAGCCGGGCGTGGCGCAGAGCGCGTTCGGACCGGTCGACCTGCGCGCGGTTGCGCGCGACGCGATCGAGGCCATCGCGCCGCTCGCCGCCGCGAAGGCAATCGACCTCGGTCTGGTCGAATCGCCACCCTCGGCCCCCGCGGCGATTGTTTCCGGCGATGCCGCTGCGCTATCGACGCTGGTCTCGAATCTCATCGACAACGCGGTGCGTTATACGCCCGCGCGGGGTCGGGTCGACGTCGAGACCGTCGCGGAGCCCGGCGCTGTTGTCCTCACGGTACGAGACAGCGGGCCAGGCGTTCCGGAGGCCGAGCGCGCCCGCGTGTTCGATCGATTCTATCGGGGCGTGCACGCCGAGGGCGCGGAACGCGGCAGTGGCCTGGGGCTCGCGATCGTGAAGCGCGTTGCCGACCGCCACGGCGCCGAGATCGCCTTGGGCGAGGGGCTCGGGGGCGCCGGGCTGGGCGTGAGCGTGCGATTCCCTCCGCCCCCGGCAGCGTAGCCCGGGGTGAGCGGTTTTCGCGGGCCCCGGGGACGATCTCACAGGTTCCGGGCCACCCCGGAGCTTGCTTTAGCTCTCCCCGCTACGGCTCCTGCCGAACGGTTGCCTCCGGGCCCGGTCTTAAGTGTGGCTTAAGTTTTCTGCCTTAACTTGCGTGCCATGGGGGCCTTGGGCGCCCGATGGATAGAGAGGAGTCAAGCGATGCAAACCAAGAATTTCCGCCGCAACGCGGTCGTATTGGCGCTGGCGGCTGCCTTTGCGTTAGGGGTTACCGTGGCCGACCACGTGAGCCTGCACGCGGCGAGCGCGGCCACCACGCCCGCCGTCGCGCCGACGCCTGCGCAGTCGTCTGCGTCGTCTCCCGTGGCGGCGCTGCCGGACTTCAGCGGGCTGGTCGAGAAATACGGGCCCGCCGTGGTCAACATCAGCGTGGTGCAGAACCGCAAGACCTCGGGACATCCGCAATTGCAGATGCCGGACGACGAGGATCTGCCGCCGATGTTTCGCAACCTGCCCTTCCACTTCCAGTTTCCGGAGCCTCAGGAGCGCGGACCCGTGCGCGGGGTCGGCTCGGGATTCATTCTGACTTCGGACGGAGTCATCCTCACCAACGCCCACGTGGTCGACGACGCCGACGAAGTCACGGTCAAGCTCACCGACCGGCGCGAGTTCACCGCCAAGGTGCTCGGGGTCGACAAGACGACCGACATCGCGGTGATCAAGATCCAGGCGAGCGGCCTGCCCTACGTGAAGATCGGCGATCCCAAGACGACCAAGGTCGGCGAATGGGTGGTCGCGATCGGCCAGCCCTTCGGCTTCGAGAACACGGTGACCTCGGGGATCGTCAGCGCCAAGTCGCGCTCGCTGCCGGGCGACTCGTACGTTCCTTTCATCCAGACCGACGCGGCGGTGAACCCCGGCAACTCCGGCGGCCCGCTGTTCAACTTGAAGGGTGAAGTCATCGGCGTCAATTCGCAGATCTTCAGCCGCAGCGGCGGCTTCCAGGGTCTCGCCTTCGCGGTGCCGATCGACGTCGCGATGCAGGTGAAGGACCAGATCCAGCAGTACGGCAAGGTGAGCCACGGGCGTCTCGGCATCGCCATCCAGGAAGTGAATCAGGCGCTGGCGCAGAACTTCGGCCTGAAGTCGCCCGAAGGCGCGCTGGTCTCCACCGTGGAGAAGAACAGCCCGGGAGCCCAGGCGGGCATCGAACCCGGCGACGTCATTCTGAAGATGAACGGGAAGGAGATCTCGCGCTCGGCCGATCTGCCCCCGATGGTCTCGTCGCTCAAGCCCGGAACAAAGGTGACCCTGGAAGTCTGGCGTAATGGCGCGACCAAGGATCTGACGGCCACGATCGGCACGCTCAACGACAAGACCGCCAGCGCATCGGCCGACAAGGAATCGATCGCCAAGGGCAAGCTGGGAGTGGCGGTGCGAGCGCTGACCAGCGATGAGAAGCGCAACAACGAGATCGATCATGGCGTCGTGGTTCAGGACGTCAGCGGCGCGGCGGAGCGCGCGGGCGTGCGCCCGGGCGACGTGATCGTGGCGGTGAACAACACGCCGGTGAAAAGCGTCGACGAGCTCAAGAGCCTGGTCGAAAAGGCCGGCAAGACCGTCGCTCTGCTGGTCCAGCGCAACGACGCACGGATCTTTATCCCGGTGACGCTCGGCTAAGCTTCCGCCTCTCCGCCGTTCCCCGAAGCGCCGCTCCACGGCGCTTCTTTTTTGTCCGCGCGACTTGACGTTTAATATTGTTACGATATCATAAAGATATCTAGATGCAGAGGGTCGCTCCCATGAACGCCCTGCAACAGCGGTTCGCAGGCCTTTGGCTGGTCGTCGGCGTCGGTCTCGGCATGGCGATCGGCGTGGCCACGGGTTTCGATGCGATCGGTCTCGCGCTCGGCACCGCGGGCGGCATCGTCGCCGGCGCCCTGGTAGGGCAGCGGCGCGGCTGACGCCGGGCGCTGGACGCTTCCGGTCATCCATGCGGCGGCTGCTGCCTGCGCTCTTTCTCTTGCTCCTGGCGGGAACCGCGATCTTCATCGTCGCGACCTCGGGCGGCCTGCCGGCGCGTGTCGCGTCGCACTTCGCGCGGGGCGGACAGGCGAACGGCTGGATGCCGCGCGACGCTTATGTGGGTTTCATGCTCATCGCGGCGGTGCTCGTGCCACTGATCCTCGTGGCGCTCCTTGCTTGGCTTCCACGCGCGTTTCCCCGAGCGGTGAACCTCCCGAACCGCACGTACTGGTTCGAAGCCGAGCGCCGCGAGGCCACGCTTTCGAGCCTGTCGGCGTTCGCGTGGGCCTTCGGTTGCGTGCTCGCGCTGCTGGTCGCCGGATTCCACTGGGCGATCCTGCGGGCGAACGCGAGCGACCCGCCTGTGCTGGCGGAAGCGGCCGTCGACGCGTTGTTGGCAGGATTCGCGCTCGCGATCGGCGTCTGGATCCTCGCGTGGTTCATGCGCTTTCGGAAGCCGCGCGACCGGCGGTCATGACGGGCAAGAAAGCGTTCCTGCTCCGTCTCGATCCGACCGTGTGGTCGGCACTCGAGCAGGTTGCTCAACGGGAGCTGCGCAGCGTCAACGCCCAGATCGAATTCCTGCTGCGCGACGCGCTGGCACGCCGCGGCATCCCGCCACGCAAGCCTCCAGCCGGCGATCGGCGGCGATGACGCCGTGGATCGACGCCCTGTCGGCGAGGCTCGCGGGCTCTCCCGCGTTCCACGGCTGCGCGCTGCGGGCGGCACGCGCGGAGGACTGCGAGTTTCTGTTCGCTCTGCATCGCTCGGCCATGAAGGACTACGTGCAAGCGACCTGGGGCTGGGACGAGGCGTGGCAGCGCAGGCACTTCGAGCAGACCTACGTGCCGTCCCGCCACACGGTGGTTACACGCCAAGGCGCGCCGGCGCACGACATCGGACGGCTCAGTCTGACGCGCCACTGGCGGAAAATCTTCCTGCGCGACATCGAGCTCGTCGCCGAGGAGCGCAACCGCGGCCTGGGCGGTGCGATCATCGCCGCGCTTCTCGCGCTGGCGCGCAGCGAGGCACGTGCCGTCGAGCTGATCGTCCTCAAGTGCAATCCGGCGCAACGACTCTATATACGATTGGGGTTTCGTGTGACGGTCGACGATGGCGAGCGCCTGACGATGCGCGCGAACTAGCAACCTACGCCCTCGGGGACAGCACGCGGGTGAGCCACTCCCCAATCGATCGGATCTCCTCCAGGCACACCGAGTGCTCCATGCGATAGCCGTGCCACTCGAGCGCGTAGCCCTGCGCTTCCAGTACGCGCTTCGACGCTTCGCCCCATTGAAAGCGCACGATCGGATCTGCGGTGCCGTGCGCCATGAAGATCGGAAGGCCGCGATTGGCCTCGCTCGCCTCGGACGCGAGCGCCTCGGCTCCGATCAGGTAGGTGGACAGCGCCATGATCCCGGCGAGCCGCCGTGCATAGCGCACGCCGGCGTAGAGCGCGATCGCCCCGCCCTGCGAGAAGCCGGCGAGCACGATGCGCTCGCTCGCGATGCCGCGCGCGCGCTCGCGTTCGATCAACGCTTCGAGCGCGCGCGCCGATTGCCGCACGCCCGCGAGATCGGCGCGATTGCTCAGGTCAGCCGCCGCGATGTCATACCAGGCGCGCATACGCATCCCGTTGTTGATCGTAACTGCGCGCACGGGCGCGTGCGGGAAGACGAAGCGAAGCGCCAGCGCGGGCGGCAGGGCGAGCTCGGGCACGACGGGCACGAAGTCGCTGCCGTCCGCGCCCAGCCCGTGCAGCCAGATCACGCTCGCGTCGGGTTGCGGCGCGGTTTCGGTTTCGATGCAGGCAAGAAGCTCGTCGGACATGGAATGGCGCGCGTAGTGGCCCGCACGCATTCTAGCGGAGTCGCCCTCGCTCGCCGAACCCGCGGACGCGAGTGCAGTCAAAATGAGGGCGCGAGGGCGTAATCCGTCCTAAAATACGCTTCTGCTCCGAGGTCGAAGCCGGTCGAAGCCGCGTTTGTCTTGCCTGCCATGTCGCTCACCCAGGATCATTTCGAACAGTTGCGCCAGCATATGGTGGCGGAGATCACCGCCGAAACCATCTTCGTGAGCGCACGCATCGGCAAGGCGGCGCTCTCCGAGCGCGCGATGGCGGCCATCGGCAAGGTACCGCGGCACGAGTTCGTCCCGGCGGAGCTGCAGCCCTACGCCTACGCGAACGTTCCGCTGCCGATCGGCTGCAACAAGACCATCTCGCAGCCGTTCATCGTGGCCTTGATGACCGACATGCTCGACCTCAAGCCGAAGGATTGCGTCCTCGAGATCGGGACCGGTCTCGGGTATCAGGCGGCCATCCTCGCTGAGCTTGCGCAAAAGGTCTACAGCGTCGATATCATCGAGGAGCTCCTAGAGCAGGCTCGCCAGCGCCTCAATCGCCAGAACTACAAGAACATCGAGTTCAAGTTCGGCAACGGCTGCTACGGCTGGCCCGAGCATGCCCCTTTCGACAAGATCATCGTCACCGCGGCGCCAGATCTCATCCCCGGCGCGCTGCTCCAGCAGCTCAAGCCCGGGGGCAGGATGGTGATTCCGACAGGGCTTGCCGAGGCGCAGCAGCTCGTGCTCGTGGAGAAGGACAGCAAGGGTGCGGTGACGACGCGGGAGCTGATCCCCGTGCGCTTCTCCCAGCTCGAAGGTACCGACTCGCAGTTCCAGCGCGGATCCTAGTCTGCCGATATCCGCGCATGGTGGAAAAATAAGCCGTTCGCCCTAAGCTTGTCCGGAGGCAAATCGGGAGCGGTTCGACCGGCTTGCCCGGACACCCGTCGCTCAAGGCAACCCCGAAGCTCGCTCTCATGCCCGATCGCATCGTCATCCACGGCGCCTGCCAGAACAATCTCAAGAACCTGTCGCTCGAGCTGCCGCTCAATGAGCTGATCGTGGTCACCGGCGTCTCGGGCTCGGGCAAATCCTCGCTCGTCTTCGACACGCTCTACGCCGAGGGACAGCGGCGCTACGTCGAGACCTTCTCGCCGTACGCGCGCCAGTTCCTGGACCGCATGGACAAGCCGCGCGTCGAGCGCATCGAGGGGATCCCCCCTGCCATCGCGATCGACCAGACCAATCCGGTGCGAACGTCGCGCTCGACCGTGGGGACGATGACCGAGCTCGCCGATCATCTGAAGCTCCTGTACGCGCGCGCTGCGCAGCTCTACTGCCGGCGCTGCGGCCGGCGGGTCGCTCGCGACACGCCCGATTCGATCTACGCGGCCCTGCGCGAGCGCTCGGAAAGCGCGGGCGATCCGCGGCTCGTGATCAGCTTCCCGGTCACCGTCCCGCACAACTTCTCGGAAGCCGAGGTTCTGCAGCTCCTCGAGCGGCAGGGCTATACGCGGGTGCATGCGCGCCGCGGAGCGGTCCTCGACATCGTGCAGGATCGACTGCGCTTCGGCAGCGCCGAGCGCTCGCGCGTGATCGAGGCGATCGAAGCGGCGCTGTCCGTAGGCCGGGGCCGGGTCGATGTGCATCCCGACGCGCGGGATTCATCCGGTCGGGCGGGAGACAGCTCGGAACGTGAGCAAGGCTCCACGGGCAGAGGCGCATCCGGGCCCGCGGGCGAATCCGAAGCCCCGTGGCGCTTTTCGACCGATCTGCATTGTGCAGACTGCGACATTCACTACCAGGATCCGACCCCGAGCCTGTTTTCGTTCAATTCGCCGCTCGGCGCGTGCGACACCTGCCGTGGCTTCGGCCGGGTCATCGGCATCGATTTCGGTCTGGTGGTTCCCGACGCGGCGAAAACGCTGCGCGCGGGCGCGGTCAAGCCGTGGCAGACGCCGAGCTTCCGCGAATGCCAGGACGATCTGGTCAAGTACGCGAAGAAGCGCAACGTGCCGCTCGACACGCCGTGGCGCGACCTCAACGAAGAAACGCGCCGCTGGGTCCTCGAAGGCGAGCCCGAGTGGGTGAGCTGGTCGAAATCCTGGCCGGGCACGTGGTACGGCGTGCGCCGCTTCTTCGCCTGGCTCGAGAGCAAGGCGTACAAGATGCACATCCGGGTCCTGCTTTCGAAGTACCGCGCGTACACGCCGTGCGCCGACTGCGACGGCGCGCGGCTCAAGCCGGAAGCGCTGCTGTGGCGGCTCGGCGCGCGCGCGGACGCCGACCGGGTCCTCGAGCCTTCGCGCCGCTTCCGCCCGCGCGGCAGCGAGTTCGACGGGAGCATTCTTGCGAGCCTGCCGGGACTCTCGCTCCACGACCTGATGCTCCTGCCGATCGCCGCGGTCCGGCGGTTCTTCGCCGAGCTGCATCTGCCCGCGCCGCTCGACGAGGCGACCGAGCTCCTTGTCACCGAGATCCGCGCCCGTCTCGGCTATCTCGCCGACGTGGGCCTCGACTATCTCACCCTCGACCGGCAGTCGCGTACGCTCTCGGGCGGCGAGGTTCAGCGCATCAATCTCACCACCGCGCTCGGCACGTCGCTCGTCAACACCCTTTTCGTGCTCGACGAGCCGTCGATCGGTCTGCACCCCCGCGACATGCGGCGCGTCATCGGCGTCATGCACCGCTTGCGCGACGCGGGCAATTCGCTGGTGGTCGTCGAGCACGACCCGCAGGTGATGCTCGCCGCCGATCGCATCCTGGACATCGGCCCGGGTCCGGGCGAGCGCGGAGGGGAGATCGTGTTCTTCGGTGCGCCGTCCGCGCTCGAAGGAACGACGGGCTCGCTCACCGCCGATTACCTCTCCGGCCGCAGGCGGGTCGAGGCGCCGATGGAGACGCTGCCGCCCGACGGCACCGGCATCGAGCTTGTCGGCGCCACAGAGCACAACTTGAAGTCGGTCGACTTGTCGATTCCGCTGCATCGCCTGGTATGCGTCACCGGTGTGTCCGGCTCGGGCAAGTCGACGCTGGTGCAGGACGTGCTCTACGCGGCGCTCCTGCGCGCCAAGGGCAGGCCCACGGAGACCCCGGGCGCGCATCGCGCGCTGACCGGCCACGAGGCGGTCGCCGACGTGGTCATGGTCGACCAGACGCCCATCGGCCGCACGACGCGGTCCAATCCGGCGAGCTACGTCGGTGCGTTCGACGCGATCCGCAAGCGCTTCGCGGCGACCGACGCCGCCCGCGAGCGCGGCTACACCCATGCGACGTTCAGCTTCAACGCCGGCAACGGACGCTGTCCGACGTGCGGCGGCAACGGCTTCGAGCACGTCGAGATGCAGTTTCTCTCGGACGTCTACCTTCGCTGCCCCGACTGCGACGGCAGGCGCTTCCGGGCCGAAGTGCTGGAGATCGCGCTCGCCGGCAAGTCCATTGCCGACGTGCTGGAGATGACGGTCGCCGAAGCGCGAGCGTTCTTCGCCGACGCGCCTGACGTCACTCGAGCGCTGGCGCCGCTCGCCGACGTCGGGCTGGAATACCTCAGGCTCGGCCAGCCCGTGCCCACGCTCTCCGGCGGCGAGGCGCAAAGGCTCAAGCTCGCGGGGCATCTCGCCGAAGCGCTCGGCGCAGGGAAGTCACGCGCTCGGCCCAGCGTCGGCGCGCCGTCGGCCGGGAAGCTCTTCCTGTTCGACGAACCGACCACGGGCCTGCACTTCGACGATGTGGCGAAGCTGCTGTCTGCCTTCCGCCGGCTGATCGCCGCAGGACATTCGCTCGTCGTGATCGAGCACAACCTCGACGTCGTCCGCGCCGCCGATTGGATCGTCGATCTCGGGCCGGAAGGTGGAGACGCGGGCGGCGAGCTGGTCGTCGCCGGCACGGTGGCCGAGGTGATGGCGTGCGCGGCTTCGCACACCGGTGTCGCGCTACGCGAATACGAGTCGGCACTCGGGCTAGCTCGCCGTGAGCCGCGCATGCTCGATACCCCACTCGCTCGCGCGGCCCACGGCTCGCTGCCCGTAGCGACCGAACCGGGGGTAGCTCTTTCCTCACCCACTCTCGATGGCTCCGTTGTCGAGTCGCCCCGCACGCGAGGGGCTCCGCAGGAGCGAGTGGGGTATCGAGCGTCTGCGGAGCCCCGAGCGGGCGAGGCGAAACACGAAAACGGAGCCATCCGCATCCACAACGCCCGCGAGCACAACCTCAAGAACATCGATGTCGAGCTGCCCCGTAACCGTTTCACGGTGATTACCGGCATTTCCGGCAGCGGGAAGAGCACCCTCGCCTTCGATATCCTGTTTGCCGAAGGTCAACGCCGCTATCTCGAATCGCTCAATGCCTATGCGCGGCAGTTCGTGCAACCCGCGTCGCGGCCGGACGTCGACGCGATCTTCGGGATCCCGCCCACGGTGGCGATCGAGCAGCGCACGAGCCGCGGCGGGCGCAAAAGCACGGTCGCGACGCTGACCGAAACCTATCACTTCCTGCGCCTGCTCTACGTCAAGCTCGGGACGCAATACTGTCCCGACCACGACGTTCCGATCGCGCCTCAGAGCGAAGACAGCATCGTCGCGAGCCTCGCCCGATCGCATCGCGGCCAGCGCATCGCGCTTCTCGCCCCGTTGGTCGTCGCCCGCAAGGGCTATTACACCGATCTCGCCAAGTGGGCGGCCGGCAAGGGGTTCGGCTCGCTTCGCGTCGACGGCGAATTCCTCCCCACCAAGCCGTGGCCACGGCTCGCGCGCTTCAGCGAGCACACGATCGAGCTGCCCGTCGCGGAGCTCGTGGTCGGCGCGGAGCGCGAAGACGCACTGCGCGAGGCCCTGAGGCGAACGCTCGAGTTCGGCAAGGGGCTCGTCCATGTGCTCACGCTCGGCATCGAAGCGCCGAAAGGCAAACGCCGTTCGCGCGCCGGCGGGGAGGAACAGCCTGTGCAAGTCTTCTCGACCAAGCGCGCCTGTCCGGTGTGCAATCGCAGCTTTCCCGAGCTCGACCCGCGGCTCTTCTCCTTCAACTCCAAGCACGGCTGGTGCCGGAGCTGCTTCGGCACCGGATTGAAGCTTCGCGGTTTCGACGAGGAGCAGACCGGCGACGAGATCTGGTGGAACGCCTGGTACGAGGGCGAGGAGCACGTCTGCCCCGACTGCAACGGCGACCGCCTCAACCGCGAGGCGCGCGCGGTGCGTTTTCAGGGCCGCTCGATCGCCGCCCTCGCCCGCCTTTCGGCCGCGGAGGCGCGCGCATTCTTCGCTGCGCTGAAGCTGGAAGGACGCGACGCGGAGATCGCCCGCGACCTCGTCGCCGAGCTCGTGTCCCGACTTTCCTTCTTGAACGACGTCGGGTTGAGCTATCTTGCGCTGGACCGTTCCGCGCGCACGCTTTCCGGCGGCGAGGCGCAGCGCATCCGCCTCGCGGCCCAGCTCGGATCGAATCTCCGCGGCGTGTGTTACATCCTTGACGAGCCCACGATCGGACTGCACCCGCGCGACAACCGCGTGCTGCTCGACACCCTGGCGAAGCTGGAAGCGAAGGGCAATACGCTCGTGGTCGTCGAGCACGACGAGGAAACGATCCGGCGCGCCGATCACGTGATCGATCTCGGCCCGGGGGCAGGCACCCGCGGCGGACGTGTCGTCGCCCAGGGCTCGGCGGAAGAGCTCATGCGCTCGCCCGAATCGGTGACCGGTCGCTTCCTTGCCTCGCCGCTCGCCCATCCGCTGGTCGCGCGCCGCGAAACCAGCGTGCGCAGCGAAGCCCTCGTCGTTTCCGGAGCGGATCTGCACAATCTCAAGAAGCTTCGCGTACGCCTCCCGCTGGGGCGGCTCAGCGTGATCACCGGCGTGTCGGGCAGCGGCAAGAGCACGCTGGCGCGCGACGTGCTCCATGCCAATCTCGTCGAGCTGGTGCGTACGCGCCGCAAGCGTAAACCCGCGAAGCTCTTCGGCTGCCGCGAGATCGCCGGATGGGAGGCAGTCGATCGAGTGCTCGAGGTCGATCAGAGTCCGATCGGCAAGACTCCACGGTCATGCCCGGCGACCTATGTCGGCTTCTGGGACGCGATCCGCCGGGTGTTCGCCGAGACGACGGAAGCGCGCATGCGCGGCTACGCCGCGAGCCGGTTTTCATTCAACACCTCGGGCGGCCGCTGCCCCGAATGCGACGGCCAGGGCGTCAAGACCATCGAGATGAGCTTCCTCCCCGACGTGAAGGTTGCGTGCGAAGCATGCAACGGCAAGCGCTTCAACGCCGAAACGCTCGCGGTGCTCTGGCGCGGCAAGTCGATCGGCGAGGTCCTGGCGCTGAGCGTCGACGACGCCGTGGAATTCTTCTCGGCTCACCGATCGATCCATCACGCGCTGGGTCTGCTGCAGGACGTGGGCCTGGGCTATCTCACGCTCGGCCAGCAGAGCCCGACCCTCTCCGGCGGCGAAGCGCAGCGCATCAAGCTCGTCACCGAGCTCGCCAAGGTTCGCACCGATCTTCTCGGTAGCGTGCCAGGAAGGAATGCCATCGGGCATACGCTCTACGTGCTGGACGAGCCGACCGTCGGGCTGCACATGGCCGACGTGGAGAAGCTGATTCGCGTGCTGCATCGGCTGGTCGACGCCGGCAATACGGTCGTCGTCATCGAGCACAACCTGGACGTGATCGCCGACGCCGACTGGATCATCGACCTCGGTCCCGAGGGCGGCGCCGACGGCGGACGCATCGTCGCGCAGGGTCCGCCCGAGGCCGTCCTGGCGCGACCGGGAGAATCGCATACGGCGGCGATCCTCGCGGAGTTTCTCGCTCGACAGACAGCGACGCTCCAGGCGCATCATAAGGTGCGACAGCGGCTGCGGGGAAAGACGGCGGGCGCCGAGACCATCGATTGACGTGCTCGCCCCGCGAAGGGCAAACTCGCGGCGGGAGAAACGTCATGACCAGCCGGCGCGAATTGCTCATGATCGTCGGTGCCGGCGTGCTGACGTGGGCCGGGACGGGGCGGAGCCAGCAGAGCCTTCCGGTTCGCCGTATCGGTTATATGTCGACCGGATCCGCGGGCAGCAATGCGGCGTTTCTCGACGCGCTGAAGGATGGCCTGCGCGAACTGGGCTACGTCGATGGCAGAAACATCATCATCGACGTTCGCTGGGCGGGCGACTCCCCGTCGGATTTTCCGCGTATCGCCGCCGAGCTCGTCAATGCCCGATCGAGTGCAATCGTCGGTACGTGCATTCCCTCGACGCGCGCGGCGAAACAGGCGACGAACACGATTCCAGTCGTCATGTCTGTCGACGGCGACCCCGTGGCGGCCAACCTCGTCGCGAGCCTCGCCCGCCCGGGTGGCAACGTCACGGGTACATCCACGCTCTTCGAGGACCTGATCCCGAAGTGGATCGAGCTGCTTTCCATGGCAGTGCCGAGTCTTCGCAGAGTCGCACTGTTACGCGATCCGTACAACGTGGTCGATCCGTTCTACGCAGCCCAATTCGAGGCAGCGGCGAAGCGAATGGGCACCGAGGTCGTGCAGTTCGAGGCTCGAGCGCCCGCAGACGTCGACCGAGCTTTCCCGAGGATGAAGGACCTCCATGTAGAGGGCATCGTCGTCCTGACGGAGGCGTTTCTGGCCGGGGAGGCGAACCATATCGTTCCGCTCGCCAAGCGCTACAGGCTTCCGGCGATCTACGGTTTTAGCGAGTTTGCCGAGGCGGGGGGATTGATGAGCTATGGCGTAAGCTTTCGTGCGTATTACAAACGGGTTGCACGCTACATCGACCTCGTCCTGAAGGGCGCCAAACCCGCCGACCTGCCGGTCGAGCAGCCCACCAGGATCGAGCTGATCGTAAATCTCGGCACGGCACGTCAACTGGGCCTCAACATTGCGCCTCAACTCCTGGTGCGAGCCGACCAGGTGATCCAATAACGATGCAGGGCGCGAGCGTTTACGGTGCCGCTGCCGGGCCCGTTACGCGTGCAGCTCCACGACGTCGCGGTCCGCCAGCACGTGCTCCGGACCGACCTGCTGGCCGTCGAATCCGGAATGGCCCCACACGCGTGCGTAGCGCACCGTGTGCTCGAGATCGCGGTGTACCAGTCGCGCTACGTCGCGCACGGTCTCGCCGCGGCGAAGCGTGAAGGGTTTCGTCTTCTCGGCGGGATGACCGGGCGCCTTGGTGTACACGCGAACGATGCCGAGGTAGCGGAAGAGCCGCGCCCCGAGCTCCTGCAATCCCTCGCCGCTCGCTGCCGATACCGCGAGCGCCGGGTAACGCACGCCTGACAGATCGCGGAGCGCCTGGAGCTCGGCGTCGATGTGCTCGATCTGATCGGCCTTGTTGGCGACGAGCAGCGCGGGCAGACTCAGCGCAAACGGGTCACCTTCCTCCGCATCGTCGGCAGGCGCGGTGGACCGTGCTTCCCAGTCGTGCCCCAGTGCGATGCGTCTGGCCGCGAGCGTGGCGTGCACGTCGGCGAGCTGTTCCACGCAAGCCGGCTCGTCGAGATCGACGATGAGCAATGCGGCGTTCGCGCTCTGAAGCGTGGCCTGCAGCCATGGGACCGGATGCTCCGAGGCAACAGCCGGCAGATCGACGAGCTGGAAGTGGATGTCTTCGTGGGGCATCATGCCCGGCAGAGGAAATTGAGTGGTGTAGGGATACGGCGCATCGTGCGCGCCCGAGCCGGTCAGCCGCGCGTGCAGCAGCGACTTCCCGGCATTCGGCGGTCCGATCAGCGCGATCTGCGCGGCGCCTTCGGGGCGAACCACGATCGACGGCCCGCCGTGTCCGCCGCCGCGGCGACCGATGTCGATCTCGTCGCCCAGCTCCTTGATGCGCGCCTTGATGTCCGCCTGCAGGTGCTCGGTTCCCTTGTGCTTTGGGATCGTGCGCAGCATTTCGCGCAGGAGGTCCAGTCGCTCGCGCGGCTCCCGCGCTTTGCGGTACGCCGCCTCGGCCGCCTTGTATTCGGGGCTGAGATTGGCGGGCATGAGGCAGTTCGGTACGAGCTGAGCTGTACATGATAAGCCAAGCGGCAGCCGGGCCTGCCGCGTCCCAAACCGGCCTACGTTGACGCGTTCTCGGGGCTGAGCGCAAACTCGGCCCGCGGCTCAACCGGCGTCCCCGTCCTGGATCGACCGGTCGCGAGGAGGGCGCATGGGAGGCTCGATGATTCTGATCGTCGTTCTTGTCAGCATCGCCGTCGGAGTGGCGGCGCTGCTGATCTATCGCCAGCGGTCGACGGCGCAGCACAACATTCAGAACCTCCTCGGCCCGCAAAAGAACGCGGGTGCGCACAAAGACCGCCCGCAGAAAAGCCACCCCGCGAACAAGAACCAGGCGGAGCAGTGGGGCGTGCGGATCGCGGCGTCGGCCAAAGCGCAGACCTGCCCGCAAGTGCGCGGCCTTTTGGGCAAGGAGTTTCCAGTGCAGCAAAAGCCGTCCCTGCCGGTCAAGGAATGTCCCTTTCCGCGGGAATGCGAGTGTCACTACGTGAAGCTGTTCGACCGGCGCAAAGAGGAGCGGCGCGCCGGGAAGGAGCGCCGCGCGGCCCTGCGTGTCGAGAAGGGCCACGGTGACCGGCGCTCCGGAAAGGACCGGCGCAAGAACAAGGACGTGGACTGGACCTAGGAGCCTGTCGGGCATACGCGACAGCAAGCCCGACAGGCTTTTAGCCGCACTCATCGAATGAGACGCCGAACCCTTCTGGTGGCGCTCGGCGGTTCGGTTTTTTCGGCGCTGGCGACGCGCGCGAAAGCCCAGGCGGTCCCGGTGGTCGGCTTCCTCAACAGCGCATCGGCCGCGACCTACTCGTTCAATGCCGCGGCGTTTGTCGATGGCCTGCGGGAGGCCGGATACGTCGAAGGCAGGAACGTCGCGATCGAATATCGCTGGGCCAACAACGATTACACCCGGCTGTCCGCCCTGGCGACCGAGCTCGCCAAGCGAGGGGTCGCCGTCATCGCCGCCACCGGAGGCATTCTCCTGAGCTACGGAACGAGCATCCAGTGGATGTACCGCGAGGCCGGCAACTACGTCGGACGAATCCTCAAAGGTGCGAGACCTTCCGACCTTCCGATCATCCAGCCAACCAAGTTCGATCTCGTGATCAACCTCAAGAGCGCGCGGGCCCTCGGGTTGACGATCCCGCAATCGCTGCTGCTGCGCGCCGACGAGGTGATCCGGTGATGCGCAGGCGGGCATTCATCACCAGCATTGCACTTGGGTTTCTCGTGTCGCGGTCCGGCGCCGCGCAGCAGGCCGGCAAGGTGTATCGCATCGGGTATCTGGCGGCGGGGGTTCGGCCGTCGGACGGCGCGCTGCCGCCTTCGTTGCGACAGTCACTCCTCGAGCTCGGATACCGCGAAGGAAACAACGTCGTCTATGCCGGCCGCTGGGCCGAAGTGAAGCGTGAGCGGCTACCGGCGCTTGCGGTGGAGCTCGTCGCCTTCGGGGTCGACGTGATCATCACGTTCGGCTCCTCTGCGGCCGCGGCTGCCAAGCAGGCGACTTCGAGCATTCCGATCGTCATGGCGCTTTCGGCGGATCCGGTCGGCGTAGGACTGGTTACGAGTCTCGCGAGGCCCGGCGCAAATGTCACCGGGGTCACTGACAACGCAACCGCGCTGAGCGCCAAGCGGCTGGAGCTCCTCAAAGAAGCCGTGCCGAGGGCCGCTCGGATCGCGGTCCTGTGGAATGCGCAGGATCAGGCGATGACGCTGCGTTACCGTGAGATCGACAGAGCGGCCGGTGTTCTGGGCGTCACCGTCGTAGCCCTTGGGGTGCGGGAACCGGACGACTTCGACCGGGCCTTCGCAGCGTTGGAGCGCGACCGTCCGGATGCGTTATTCCTGGTGACGGATGCGCTCACGAACCTCAACCGGAAACGCGTCCTCGACTTCGCCGAGATGCACCGCATGCCGGCGATGTACGAGTTCGCGTCGCTGGTCCGCGAAGGAGGACTGATCTCGTACGGACCGAGCTATGACGAGATGTTTCAGCGGGCTGCCGTCTATGTCGACCGGATTCTCAAAGGGGCCAAGCCGAGCGAGCTTCCGATCGAGCAACCGATCCGCTATTACCTCGTGATCAACGTCAAGACCGCCAAGGAGCTCGGCCTCATCATCCCGCAATCGCTGCTGCTGCGCGCCGACGAGGTGATCGAGTGAATCATCCGCTGCTGCGCACCGGAATGACGCCCACCGGTAGCGCCGCAAGCCCGCCGGCAGCGCGCCGCACCAGCCGGGGCCGGCTCTTCCGCAAATACCTGCTCCTGATCCTCACGCTGGTCACGACCGCCCTCCTCGTTTCCGGAGGCACCAGCGTCTACTTCACCTACCAGGAGAACAAGGCCGCGCTCGCGACCCTGCAGCACGAGAAGGCGCTGGCCGCAGCGTCCCGGATCGAGCAGTACGTGGGACAGATCGAGCAGCAGCTCGCCTACGCCGCGCTGCCGCAGCTCGACGCGGCCGACGTCGAGCTGCGCCGGATCGAGTTCCTGAAGCTCCTGCGTCAGGCGCCGGAAGTCACCGACATCGCGCAGGTGGACGCCAACGGCCGTGAGCAGATTGCCGTGTCGCGTCTGGGCATGGACAACATCAACTCCGGCAAGGATCGAGCCGGCGAGCCGGCGTTCCAGAATGCGAAACGTGGCCGGGCATGGTTCGGGCCGGTGTACTTCCGCAAGGAGACCGAGCCCTACATGACCGTCGCGCTTCGTTCCGGGAGCGACAAGGGGCCGGTGACCATCGCGGAGGTCAACCTCAAGTTCATCTGGGACGTCGTCTCGCGAATCAAGATCGGCGAGAAGGGCAAGGCCTACGTCGTCGACGGCAACGGCTTTCTCATCGCCGATCCGGACATCGGGCTGGTGCTGCGCAAGACCAACCTCTCGAATCTCGATCACGTAAAGGCAGCCACGGCTCGCGGAGGCACCAACGAACCCGCGATGGTATCCAGGGACCTGGCCGGGACCGAGGTCCTCACCGCCGTCGCGCCGATCGAAAAGCTCGGCTGGGATGTCTTCGTCGAGCAGCCCGTGGCGGAAGTCTATGCGAAGCTCAACGCCTCGATCATGCGTACCGGCCTGCTGCTCCTCGCCGGACTCGCTATCTCCGCCCTGGCCGCGCTGGCGCTGGCGCGCGGCATGGTCCGCCCGATCCGCACGCTCGAGGAAGGCGCTGAGCGCATCGGTGCAGGCAACCTCGACCAGAAGATCGAAGTGCACACCGGCGACGAGCTGGAAGCCCTCGCCGATCGCTTCAACCGCATGACCGCGCAGTTGCGCGAGTCCTACGCGGGCCTCGAGCGGAAAGTGGAAGAGCGCACGCGCGAGCTGCAGAATTCCCTGGAGCAGCAGACGGCGATCAGCGAGATCCTGCGCGTGATTTCGAGCTCGCCGACCGACGTGCAGCCCGTGCTCGACGCGGTGGCCGAGCGCGCGGCGCACCTGTGCGCTTCGCCGTACGCGCGGGTGCTGCTCGTCGACGGCGACATGCTCAATCCGGTAGCGAATTATCAGACGGACGCCGGACCCGTCGTCGACGCCATCCTGCGGACTCCGCTCAGGAGGACCACCATCAACGGCCGCGCCGTGCTCGACCGGCAGACCGTCCACTACGCCGACATTCTCCCGCTGCTCGATACGGAATTCCCGGACGCCCGACCGATCATCGAGCAGGCGCGCGCCCGGGCGGTCCTGTCCGTGCCGCTGATGCGCGAAGGCGGGGCTTACGGGAGCATTCACGTTTTCCGGCGTGAAGCCGGCCTCTTCGCACCGGACCAGGTCGCCCTGGTCGAGACCTTCGCGCGTCAGGCCGCGATCGCGATCGACAACGTGCGGCTGTTCAACGAGACCCGGGAGGCGCTCGAGCAGCAGACCGCGATCGCGGAAATCCTCCGCGTGATCTCCAGCTCGCCCACCGACGTGCTGCCGGTGCTGGACGCGATTGCCGAGCGGGCGGCACGGTTCTGCGATGCGTCGGCAGCGTCGATGTACTTGATCGAGGGCAACGTGCTGCGCCATCTCGCATCGAAGGGGCCGTCGCCGGATCCGGTCGGGCACGTCGAGACGCTGCCGATCAACCGCGATTCGATCTCCGGCCGGGCGCTGCTCGAGCGCAGGACGATCGAAGTGAGCGACATGCAGAGCGAGGGCACGGATTATCCGCTCAGCCACGATATCGCGCGCCGCTTCGGGCATCGAACCGTCCTCGTCATACCGCTCTATCGCGAGGGACAGCCGTTCGGCACGATCCTGCTGCGCCGCACGGAGGTCCGGTCGTTCAGCGAGCGGGAGATCGCGCTTCTGGGCACGTTCGGCGACCAGGCGGCGATCGCGCTGGAGAACGTGCGACTCTTCAACGAGACCAAGGAGGCGCTCGAGCAGCAGCGTGCCTCGGGCGAAGTCCTGGCTGCGATCAGCAGCTCGATCGCCGATGCCGCTCCGGTATTCGACAAGATTCTCGAAAGCTGCGAACGGCTGTTCGCCGGCAAGTTCGCCGGCATTAATCTGGTTGGCGAAGACGGCATGATTTACCAGCGGGCCTACCACGGACCGGGGCGCGATAAGCTAGGCCGGTCATTCCCGCTTCCCGTCGACTCGAGCAGCGGATCGGGTTCCGCCATCTCCTCGCGCACGGTAGTCCACTATCCTGATGTCGATGACGACGCCGTGCCAGAGGCGACGCGCAAGGCATGCCGTGCAATCGGTTACAGAGGCGTGATCTTTGCGCCGATGATCTGGGAAGGTCGAGGGATCGGAGTCATCTTCGTAGGACGCGATTACGTCGGGCCGTTTTCCGACAAGGACGTCGCGCTCCTCAAGACCTTCGCCGACCAGGCTGTCATCGCCATCCAGAACGCGCGGCTGTTCAACGAGACGAAGGAGGCGCTCGAACAGCAGCGCGCCTCGGGCGAAGTCCTGTCCGCCATCAGCAGCTCGATCGCCGACACGAGGCCGGTGTTCGAGAAGATCCTGTCGAGCGCGGAGCGTTTGTTCGCAGGCAAGGTGATTTCCATCAACCTTCTCGGCGAGGACGGGCGCATACACATGGCGGCCTACCACGGTCCCGACCGGGAGAAGCTCGAAGCCGCCGTGTACGGCGGAGCGGTCGGCGAGCGCGAAAGCGGTACCCTCAGGGCGATCGCTCGCCGCACAGTCCTGCACTACCCCGACATCGCGAACGATCCCGATGTGCCGCCCGGCATCCGCATCGGTTCCGATGCCGTCGGCGTGAAAGCGGCGCTCGTCGCACCGATGATCTGGGAGGGAAACGGCATCGGCGCCATCCTTGTCGGTCGCGACTATGTCGGACTCTTTTCGGAGAAGGACATCGCGCTCCTCAAGACCTTCGCCGACCAGGCTGTCATCGCCATCCAGAACGCGCGGCTGTTCAACGAGACGAAGGAGGCGCTCGAACAGCAGCGCGCCTCGGGCGAGGTCCTCGCCGCGATAAGCAGCTCGGTCGCCGACACCGCGCCGGTGTTCGAGAAGATCCTCGATAGCTGCGAGCGACTTTTCGGAACAGGGCATCTCGGGATCGTCGTCGCTCAGGACGATGGCTTGGTATATCCTGCGGCGATCCGTGGCTCGATCGTGCGGACGATGACCCGCACCTTGCCCTTACCCGTCGATCGCAGCACGACCGGGAGGGCTATCAAGGACCGACGCATCGTACATATTCCGGACGTCTCTGCAATGGCAGAATCCAGTGTCTGGGCGCGCGAGACTTACGAGCAAGTCGGCAACTTCTCGGCCGCGTGGGTTCCGATGCTGTGGGAGGACCGCGGAATCGGGTCGATCATGGTGGTGCGCCAGCCGCCGGTGCCCTTCGCAGACAAAGATCAGGCGCTGCTCAAGATCTTCGCCGACCAGGCCGTGATCGCCATCCAGAACGCCCGCCTCTTCCGCGAGATCCAGGACAAGAGCGCCCAGCTCGAAATCGCCAACAAGCACAAGTCGGAATTCCTCGCCAACATGTCGCACGAGCTGCGCACGCCGCTCAATGCCATCATCGGCTTTTCCGAAGTGCTGATCGAGCGGCTGTTCGGCGAGCTGAACGAAAAGCAGGATGATTATCTCAAGGATATCCATTCGTCCGGCAAGCATCTGCTGACGCTCATCAACGATATTCTCGATCTCTCCAAGGTCGAGGCCGGGCGCATGGAGCTGGAGCCCTCGACATTCGAGCTCTCGTCGGCGCTCGCGAACGCCATCACCCTCGTGCGGGAGCGCGCCCAGCGCCACGCCATCGTACTCGGCCAGCAGGTCGACCCGAAGCTCGGCGAGATCGTCGCCGACGAGCGCAAGTTCAAACAGATCCTGCTCAACCTCCTGTCCAATGCCGTGAAGTTCACGCCCGACGGTGGACGGATCGACGTGCTGGCGACGAGGGAGGATGGCAATGCGATCATCGCCGTGCACGACACGGGCGTCGGCATCGCGCCGCAGGATCAAGCCGCGGTTTTCGAAGAATTCCGCCAGGTCGGTACGGACTACACCAAGAAGCAGGAAGGCACGGGCCTCGGCCTCGCGCTCACCAAGAAGTTCGTCGAACTGCACGGCGGCCGGATCTGGCTGCAGAGCGAGCCCGGCAAGGGCTCAACCTTCACTTTCAGCATTCCATTGGAACGATGAGCCTCATACTGATCGTCGAAGACAACGAGAGGAACCTGAAGCTCGTCCGCGACGTGCTCCGGGTCAAGGGTTTCGACACGATCGAAGCGGGCACCGCCGAGGCGGGTCTCGAGCTCGCAGCCGAGCGCAAGCCCGATCTCATCCTGATGGACATCCAGCTTCCGGGCATGAACGGCATCGATGCGCTGAAAGCGCTTCGCTCGAATTCCGCAACCGCGACGATTCCAGTCGTGGCGGTGACCGCGTCGGTCATGCAGCAGGATCGCACGCTCATCACCGAGGCCGGCTTCGACGGCTACATCGGCAAGCCGATCAACCTCAAGGAGTTCCTGGAGAGCGTCAACCGTGCGCTCGCGAGAAAGACCTAAGTGGCCGCCCCATCCAAGATACTGGTCGTCGACGACACGCCGCACAACGTCAAGCTCCTGGCGGACCTGCTGGCGGTGAAAGGGTATGCCGTGGCGACCGCCGCCACGGGGGAGGAGGCGCTCGCCAAGCTCGCCGCCGACCGGCCCGATCTCGTGCTTCTCGACGTGATGATGCCGGGCTTATCGGGCTACGACGTGTGCCGGCGCATCCGCGACGATGCTGCAACCGCGCTCCTTCCGGTCGTGCTCGTCACTTCTCTCGATCCGGTGCAGGAGCGCGTCAAGGGCATCGACGCCGGAGCCGACGATTTCCTGTCCAAGCCGATCAATCAGCCCGAGCTCTTCGCGCGGGTGCGATCGCTCCTTCGGGTAAAGTCCCTGCAGGATGAAGTCGGTCGGCATGCCGAGGCGCTCAAGGTCGCGAACCTCAAGCTCGAGCAGCGCGTCGACGAACAGCTCGCGCAGCTCGACCGCCTGTCGCAGCTCAAACGCTTCTTCTCTCCGGCAGTCGCGGACGCCATCATCTCCGCCGGCGAGAAGTCGATCCTCTCACCCCATCGGCGGGAGATCTCCTACGTGTTCGTCGATCTGCGCGGGTTTACCGCGTTCACCGATTCGGTGGAGCCCGAGGAGGTCGAAGCGACCTTGCGCGAATATCACGACGCGATGGGCAAGGTGATCGCAGCGCACGACGGCACCCTCGACCGCTTCGCCGGGGACGGCATCCTCATCTTTTTCAACGATCCGCTGCCCGTACCTCAGCCCGGCAGGCACGCGGTCAGCATGGCGCTGGCGATGCAGGCCTGCTTCGCGCCACTCTCCGAGCGCTGGCAGAAGCTCGGCTACGACCTCGCGCTGGGCATCGGCATCGCCCAGGGCTATGCCACGCTCGGCGCGTTCGGCTTCGAGGGCCGCTGGGACTATTCGGCGATCGGCAGCGTGGTCAATCTCGCATCGCGGTTGTCGGACGAGGCCCAGAGCGGACAGATTCTCATCGATCGGCGCACGCGCGCGGCGCTCGGCGACGCTGCGGAAGTGGAACCCGTCGGCCCGCTCTCGCTCAAGGGCTTCGCGCAGCCGGTCCACGCGTTCCTGCTCAAGCGGCTCGTCGCCTGACGCTGCTTGTCGCCCCGGCTTATTTTGGTAAATGAGCCGGGCCCCAAGTCGGGCGACAGCGCCTCCGTATCTCACCTTGGATCCCGGCCTTCGCCGGGATGACGTGCTACGTGCGCGGCAAAGTGAACGTGAAAGTCGAGCCCTTGCCCGGTTCGCTTTGGACCCACATCCTGCCTCCGTGCAGCTCGACGAACTTCCGCGAAATGGCGAGCCCGAGCCCCGTGCCTTCGACTTTTTTCGCCGCGGTGCCGACCTGGCGGAATTCCTCGAACACGGCGTCCTGATCCTCGGGCGCGATGCCGACGCCGGTATCGGTGACGGAGATCTCGGCAACCCCGTCGCTCAGCGCCGCCCGGACGTCGATCCGGCCGCCCTCAGGCGTGAATTTCAACGCGTTCGACAGAAGATTGAGCAGAACCTGCTTGACCTTGCGCTCGTCGCCGCGGAGCGCGCCGAGACCCTCATCGACGCTGCGGCCCAGCGCGATTCCGCGCCGCTGCGCGCGCTCGCGCACGAGGGTCAGCGTGTTGTCGATCGCATTCGGCAGGTTGAACTCGCTCGGCTCGAGCTCCATCCGACCTGCTTCGATCTTCGACAGATCGAGGATGTCGTTGATGAGGGAGAGCAGGTGCTTTCCGGACTCCAGGATATCGCTCAGATACTCCGCCTGCTTGTCGTTGATGTCTCCGAACAGGCGCTCGGACAGCACCTCCGAGAAACCGATGATGGCGTTGAGCGGCGTGCGCAGCTCGTGCGACATGTTGGCCAGGAACTCGCTCTTGTGCCGGCTCGCGGTCTCGAGCTGACGGCTCTTGTCCTCGATCTCGCGGAACAGCCGCGCGTTCTGGATCGCCAGAGCCGATTGGCTCGCGAAGGTCTTCAGCAGCTCGGTCAACGCGTCGTCGAATTCTCCCGCCGCTTTGCGATTGACCGCCAGCGCCCCGAGCAAATGGTTCTCGCGCAACAGCGGCACGGCAAACACGGAATGGAATCCGGAGCGAATGAGCGCGTTACGAAGCCGGCTCTTGTAGGTCTTTTCATCCGCGAAGTCGTGGATGCTCACCGGCTCGCTCGTGACCGCAAGCTTGCCGAGGGCGCCCTCGCCCTTGCGGATGGGAGTCGCGCGCAGCACGTCGACCAGCTCGTCGGGCAACCGATCGGTGGCGCGCAGGTGGAACTCCTGCCGCTCTTCGTCGTATTCCCAGATCGAGCCGCCATCCATGCCGGCCAGCTCGGTCGCGCGCGAGACAATCGTCCGCAACACCGTTTCGAGATCGAGCGTGGAGCTGACAGCCTGGCCGACCTCGCCCAGCGCCTTGAGCTCGCTGACCGAGCGCGTCAGCTCTGCCGTCCGCGCCTCCAGCTCCTTGAACAGCCGCACGTTCTCGATCGCAATGACCGCCTGATCGGCGAACGTCTTGAGCAGCTCCACCTTCGAGTCTCCGAAGCGTCCTGGATCGGACTTCGCGACAAAGATCGTCCCGATGACTTGCCCCTCGCGGAACATCGGCACCGCGAGACAGCCGCGCCACTCGCCCGCTCTGGCTATATGCTTCGCGTCGTATTCTGAATCGGCGAGAACGTCGGGGATATGCACCACGGAACGATCGCGAAACGCACGCGAAGATGCGGATCCGGTTCGCACGTCCGCCGGGAAATAACGCCTGATGGCCTCGGTGGCCTCCACGTTGATCCCGTGGGCTGCAGCCAGATGTATTTCTTCACCCTCGACTCGGGTCACGACACTGACCTGGGCTTCGCAGAGCTTCTCAGCGCGCTCGCCGATGATCTCGAACACCGGCTGCACATCGGTCGGCGAGCTCGAGATGACGCGAAGGATCTCGCTGGTCGCCGTCTGGTGCTCGAGCGCCTCGGTAAGGTCCCGATTGCGCGCTTCCAGCTCCTTGAACAGCCGAACGTTCTCGATCGCGATCACCGCCTGGTCGGCGAACGTTTTGAGAAGCGCGAGCTGGGCTTCGGGAAACGATCCCGGCTCCGCCCGACCGACGGCGATGCCGCCTATCGCATTGCCTTCCCGCATCAGCGGTACGGCCAGCACGCTGCGGAAGCCTCCCGCCGTCGCGTGCCTCCCGAGCGCAGCGACATAATCCCGGTCTTCCAGCACATCCGGAATCATGGAAACGCTTCGGCTCTGGATCGCACGACACACCGCAGTGTCGTTGCTGAGCGGCCGCGGATAGACGAGGCGCATCGTTTCCACATACGTCGGATTGAGATTCACCATGGCGGCCACACGAATCAGCTCGCCGTCGTACGTGAACACGTTGGCCGATGTGGCGCGACACAGTTCCCGCGCGGCTTTGGCGATGGTGTCGAAGACCGGCTGCACGTCCGTCTGCGACTTGCTGATCACGCTCAGGATCTCGCTCGTCGCGGTCTGCTGCTCGAGCGCCTCGGTCAGGTCGCGGTTGCGCGCCTCCAGCTCCTTGAACAGGCGAACGTTCTCGATCGCGATCGCCGCCTGGTCGGCGAACGCCTTCACCAGCTCGATTTGCTTGTCGGCGAACGGCTCGACCCGCGTCTTCCAGATCATGATGACGCCGAGCAGAGCGTCGGCGCTCAGTATGGGAACCGCGAGAATCGTGCGGAAGCCCGAGAGCCTCTGCGCCTCGCTTCGCTGGTAGTCCGGAAGGGTGAGCACGTCGTGACAATGGATCGGCCGGCGCTCGAGCCCGGCCATGCCGGAAATCGTTCCCGGCCCCAGACGGTTGGGATGCCCCCGCAGGTACTCGAGCATTTGCGCGTTGGCGCTGTGACCGGCCGCGAGCCTCAGGAACTCGCCATCGAAGCGGTGGATGTGGCCATGCTCCGCCCCGCACACCCGCACGGCGTTGTCGATCACGGTTTGGAGCACGGGCTGCAAGTCGAAGGTCGACCGGCTGATGACCTTGAGCACTTCGCCGGTCGCGGTCTGCTGCTCCAGCGCTTCGGTCAGATCCCGGTTGCGGGCCTCAAGCTCCTTGAACAGCCGTACGTTCTCGATCGCGATGACCGCCTGATCGGCGAAGATCTGCAACAGCTCCAGCTGGCGTCGCGGGAACAGCCCGGCCCGAGACCGCGCAACCGCGATTGCACCGATAGCGACGCCGTCGTGCAGCATCGGGACGGCGACGATGCTGCGGTAATTGACGGTCTTGGCGAACGCACCGAGCGTGTATTCCGGATCCGCCCCGATATCGCGTATCTGTTCGACTCGCCCGCTCAGGATCGACCGGGCCACGGCGGTCCCGCGGCCGGGCGGCATCGGGTAGAGCCGCCTGCCGATCTCGAAGATCTCGGGAGTGAGGCCGTGATGCGCGGCGAAGTGCAGCAGTTTGCCGTCGAACCGAAAAACGTGGCAAAACGCGGCCGCGCAGAGCTGAGCGGCGCTCCGCGCGATGGTGTCGAACACGGGCTGCGCGTCCGACGGCGAGCTCGAGATGACGCGCAGGATCTCGCTGGTCGCGGCCTGCTGCTCGAGCGCTTCGGCAAGATCCCTCTTGAGCTTACGGGCGCGGGTGTCGTTTTCCGTCCCTCGGGTGCGCTCGCGCCGCGAAGCACCGCGCTGCCCACGCGCAGCGGGCTTCCCGCGCTTCCTGGTCAAGCTTCTCTCTGCCATTCGCCCGGCTCCCCCACCGAGACCTCGTCGATGGCAAGACTAGGCGATGCCGCTCTTGCCGGCAAGTCGCTCTTTGGTTAATTTCGAGCCATGCAGCGCCTCGCCATCACTCATCTCACCGAGTACGCCTATCCTGCGTCGGTGACGCTCGGTCCGCACCGGCTGATGCTGCGTCCGCGCGAGGGGCACGACGTGCGGATCGAATCGTCGAAGCTGGACATTTCGCCTCCCGCGGTGATCAAGTGGCATCGCGACGTATTCGACAATTCGGTCGCCGTGGCGACCTTCGCGGATCCGGCCGATCGACTCACCATCTCGAGCGAGGTCGCGATCGAGCACTACGAGGAGGCGCCGCTCGACTTCCTGGTCGCCGACTACGCGGTCAACTATCCGTTTCTCTACACCGCGGAGGAGCGCGTCGATCTGCTCCCCTACCAGCAGCTCGCGTATCCCAACGATCACGACGCGCTGCGCGACTGGGTGGCCGGCCTCGGCCTGGCGCAAGCGCCGATCGAGACCTACGCGCTGCTCGATCAGATGAACCGGGCGATGGTCGGGAATTTCACCTACACGACACGCGAAGAACCCGGAGTTCAGATGCCGCCTCTGACCTTGTCCGAGCGCCGAGGATCGTGCCGCGATTACGCCACGCTGTTCATCGAGGTCTGTCGCTATCTCGGTCTCGCGAGCCGTTTCGTGAGCGGCTACCTGCACGCACCATCGACCGAAGCAGGCAACGCGGCCACCCACGCGTGGGCGGAGGTGTATCTTCCCGGGCCGGGCTGGAAGGGCTTCGATCCGACCAGCGGCGAGATCACCGGCGCCAACCATATCGCGGTCGCGGTGGCTCGCCACCCGGAGAGCGTGCCTCCCGTTTCGGGGACCTTCACCGGCCCGGCTGACGCCGCCCCCACGATGCGGGTCGACGTACGCGTCCAACGCCTGTAGTACACCGCAGCCTCCTTGAGAGCGCATCAAGAAATGAGGTCGCTCGGGCCGGGGCTTGCAACGTATTTGCCCGGGCTCTATCTAAAAGCGTAGAATCCGCCGCGCTCGCGGGGCGGCGACACAATCGCCTGCTTCCGCCGTTGGGGTACCATATGAATGGTACCTGCGGCATCCAGAAACACGATTTCTTGGAGCATCATCGATGGCCTTCCCGCTGGACCGCAAGGGCGCGTTCGCGCCGCAGTGCAACAATCGCAAGCACCCCAGCCTGACGGGGGCGAGCCATGGCTGAAGCGCTGCGCCAGGTCACCCTCGACGACAAATACGAGCTTGAATCCGGCCGCGTCTTCCTGACCGGGGCGCAGGCGCTCGTGCGGCTCCTCATGCTGCAGCGGCAGCGCGACAAGCTCGCGGGCCTCGATACCGGTGGCTTCGTCTCCGGATACCGCGGGTCGCCGCTCGGCGCGCTCGACCTGTCGCTGTGGAAGGCGCAAGCTTTTCTCGATCGCGCCAACATCAGGTTTCAGCCGGGTTTGAACGAAGACCTCGCCGCGACGGCGATCTGGGGCAGCCAGCAGGTCAACCTCTATCCCGACGCCAAGGTCGATGGCGTATTCGCGATGTGGTACGGCAAAGGCCCCGGCGTGGATCGCTGCGGCGACGTGTTCAAGCACGCCAATTTCGCAGGCACGTCCAAGCACGGCGGCGTGCTGGTGCTCGCGGGCGACGACCACGCGGCCAAGTCCTCGACGCTGCCGCATCAGTCGGATCATCAGTTCTCGGCGGCGATGATCCCCGTGCTCTATCCCTCCTCGGTGCAGGAGATATTGGATCTCGGCCTGCACGGCTGGGCGATGAGCCGCTATTCGGGCTGCTGGGTCGGTTTCAAGTGCGTCGCCGACACGGTGGAGAGCTCCGCCTCGGTCTCGATCGACCCGTCCCGCGTGAACATCGTCGTCCCCGACGATTTCCCGCTGCCGATCGATGGCGTGTCGATTCGCTGGCCCGATCCGTTCCTCGCCACCGAGGCGCGGATGCAGGACTACAAGATCTACGCGGCGCTCCACTACTGCCGCGTCAACAAGCTGAACCGCATCGTCATCGATTCGCCGAAGGCGCGGCTGGGCATCATCACCAGCGGCAAGAGCTACCTCGACGTGCGCCAGGCGCTGGAAGACCTGGGCATCGACGAGCGCGAGGCCGCCGAGATCGGCATCCGGCTTTTCAAGGTCGCGATGCCCTGGCCGCTCGAGCCCGAAGGCGTGCGTCACTTCGCCGAGGGGCTCGCCGAGATCCTGGTGGTGGAAGAAAAGCGCCAGGTCGTCGAGTACCAGTTGAAGGAGCAGCTCTACAACTGGCGCGACGACGTGCGGCCGCGCGTGGTCGGCAAGTTCGACGAGAAAGGCGAATGGGTACGGCCGCACGGCGACTGGCTGCTGCCACCGCACGCCGAGCTCACGCCGGCGATGATCGCGCGGGTGATCGCGCAGAGGATCGAGAGACTGGAGCTTCATCCGCGCACCATGGAGAAGCTGCGCGCGCGCGTCGACTGGATCAACGCCAAGGAAGCTGCGCTCGACAAGCCGAAGATCACGCTCAACCGCATCCCCTACTTCTGCTCGGGCTGCCCGCACAACACCTCGACCAACGTCCCGCAGGGCAGCCGCGCGACCGCAGGGATCGGCTGCCACGTCATGGCGATCTGGATGGATCGCTCGACCTCGACCTTCACTCACATGGGCGGCGAGGGCGTGCCATGGATCGGCCAGGCGCCGTTTTCTGAGACCAAGCACGTCTTCGCCAACCTGGGCGACGGCACCTACTACCACTCGGGGCTCCTGGCGATCCGCGCCGCGATCGCGGCGAAGGTCAACATCACCTACAAGATCCTCTACAACGACGCGGTGGCGATGACTGGCGGCCAGCCGGTCGACGGCCCCATCTCGCCGCAGATGATCGCTCAGCAATGCGCGGCGGAGGGCGTAGCGAAGATCGTGGTGGTGAGCGACGAACCGACCAAATACCCGCCCGGCTATTTCGCCGGCGACATCGCCGTCCACGATCGCTCGGAGCTCGACCGTGTGCAGCGTGAACTGCGCGACACTGCCGGGCGTTACGATCCTGCTCTACGACCAGACCTGTGCGGCGGAAAAGCGCCGCCGGCGCAAGCGCGGCAAGTATCCCGATCCGGCCAAGCGGGTGTTCATCAACGAGCTGGTCTGCGAGGGCTGCGGCGACTGCGGCGTCAAGTCGAACTGCGTGTCCGTGGGACCGGTCGAGACCGAGTTCGGGCGCAAGCGCGTCATCGATCAGTCCTCGTGCAACAAGGACTACTCCTGCGTCAACGGCTTCTGCCCGAGCTTCGTGACGGTGGAAGGCGGCAGCCTGCGCAAGCCGAAGAAGGCCGATACCGTCGACTTTTCGCACCTCCCTGCTCCCGCGCTTCCGGCGACCGCCGACCCCTACGGGGTCCTGGTCACCGGCATCGGCGGCACCGGCGTGGTGACGATCGGCGCGCTGCTCGGCATGGCCGCGCACCTCGAGGGGAAAGGCGTATCGGTGCTCGACATGACCGGCCTCGCGCAGAAGAACGGCGCCGTGGTCACGCACGTGCGCGTGGCCGACGCGCCGGAGAAGCTGCACGCCACGCGCATCGCCGCCGGCGAAGCGAAGCTCGTGCTCGCCTGCGACATCCTGACCGGCGTGGGCTACGAAGCACTCGCCAAGATGGCGAAGGGCGTCACCCGGGCCGTCGTGAACACGGCGCTGGTCATGCCGGCGGACTTCACCCGCAACGCCGATCTCGCGTTTCCCACCGGCTCGATGGAGCAGGAGATCCGCGACGCGGTGTCGCCGGGCGACGCCGAGTTCCTCGATGCGACCAAGCTCGCCACCGCGCTCATGGGCGACTCGATCGCGACCAATCTTTTCATGGTCGGCTACGCCTATCAGCGTGGACTGATCCCGGTCGGCGAGGACGCGATCCTGCGCGCGATCGAGCTCAACGCCGCCGCGGTGGAAGCCAACAAGCAGAGCTTCCGCTGGGGCCGTCTCGCGGCGGTCGAACCGGAGCGGGTGATGAAGCTCGCGATTCCCGAAGCGAAGCCCGACTCGCAGCGCCTGTCGGCCTCGCTCGACGAGGTCATCGCGCGCCGGGTCCAGTTCCTCACGGACTACCAGGATGCGGCGTACGGAAAGCTCTACGCCGACTTCGTCGCCAAGGTGCGCGGCGTCGAGGCCCAGAAGCTTCCAGGGCGTACCGCGCTCGCCGAAGCCGTCGCGCGCTACTACTTCAAGCTGCTCGCGATCAAGGACGAGTACGAAGTCGCGCGGCTTTTCACCGAGAGCGATTTCACGAAACGCGTGGCGGCGCAGTTCGAGGGCGACTACAAGCTCGTGTTCCATCTCGCCCCACCGCTCGTCAACAAGCCCGACCCGGACACGGGCGAGCCGAGGAAAGCGAGCTACGGCCCCTGGATGATGAGCGCGTTCCGCGTGCTCGCGAAGATGCGGCGCATGCGCGGGACCGCGCTGGATGTCTTCGGGCGCACGGCGGAGCGGCGGATGGAGCGCAAGCTCATCATCGACTACGAGGCGCTGATCGATGAGCTGCTGCCTTCGCTCGCCGCCCACAACCACGCGATCGCGGTCGAGATCGCCAGCATTCCGGAGCAGATCCGCGGCTACGGGCACGTCAAGCAGCGCCATCTCGTGGCCGCCAGGGACAAGGAGGCGAAGCTGGTCGCGGCGTTCCGCGCCGCGAAAGCCGCCTCGGCGCCGGTGGAGCGTGTTGCCGCGTAGCCCGGCGGGGTGAGCGGACGGGAACCTCGGGGCCTGCACTGCTTAGACGTCCCGTGCATCGCGCTCCGCGCTCAGCCCGGGCTACGGCGATATGGCGGTCCCGCGCAATCCCCGGTGCATGATGCGATAATCGCGGCGTTCGCGCGAAACGCGGCCGCCGCGATCCATGACGCTCCCCTTCTTCGATCTTTCCGGCAAGGTCGCGCTCGTCACCGGCGCGTACCGCGGATTGGGATTCGCGATCGCCGCGGGGCTCGCACGTGCCGGCGCGACGGTCGTGCTCAACGCCCGCAAATCCCCCGAGGTCGAAAGCGCGGCCGCGAAGCTCCGCGGCGAAGGCTTCAAGGCCGCCACGAGCGTATTCGACGTCACCGATCGCGTTGCCGTGCGCTCGGCAGTCGACGCGATCGTCGCCGAGCGCGGCGGCATCGACATCCTGTTCAACAACGCCGGCATCCAGCGCCGCGGGCCGATGGTCGAGTTCGCGCCCGCCGACTGGGACGCCGTGATCGCCACCAATCTCACGGCGCCGTTCGTCGTCTCGCAGGCGGTGCTGCCGTCGATGATCGCGAGAAAAAGCGGCAAGATCGTGCACGTCGCTTCGCTCACGAGCGAGCTGGCGCGGCCGAACATCGTTCCCTACACGGCCGCCAAGGGAGGCGTTCGTCAGCTTACGCGCGGCATGGCTGTCGAGCTCGCGCCGCACAACATCCAGGTCAACGCGATCGCGCCGGGGTACTTCGCGACCGAGATGAACAGCGCGCTTCTTGCCGACGCGCAGTTCACCGCGTGGGTCAACAAGCGCACGCCCGCCGGCCGCTGGGGGAATCCACCCGAGATCGCGGGGCTCGCGGTGTTCCTCGCCTCGAGCGCGTCGGACTACGTGACCGGCCAGATTCTGTTCATCGACGGCGGGATGAGCGTCGCGCTGTAACCCGGGCTACGAGGCGCGCTACGACCTGCGCTTCAGATGACGCGATGGCGCTCAACGCAGCGTCTTCATCCACCCGAGCCCCGCCGACGTTCCGTCGCGCGGCCGATATTCGCAGCCGATCCATCCTGCGTAGCCGAGCTCGTCGAGCAGCGCGAAGAGATGGCGATAGTTGATCTCGCCCGTGTCGGGTTCGTGCCTTCCCGGAACGCCTGCGATCTGGATGTGCCCGATGTGCGGCAGCCAGCGGCGGAGCTTCTCCGAAAGATCGCCCTCGACGATCTGCGCGTGGTAGAGGTCCATCTGCACGGCGAGGTTTGTCGCGTCGACTTCCTCGCGAATGGCGTGCGCTTCGGCTTGGGTCCTCAGGAAGTAGCCGGGAATGTCGCGGGGATTGATCGGCTCGATGGTGAGCGCAACGTTGCGCTCGGCCGCCTTGCGGGCCGCGAAGCGCAGGTTCTCGACGAACGTCGCCCGCGCTCGTGCACGGCGATCGGGGTCAGCCTCCTCCGGCAGGATTCCCGCCATGACGTGCACGCATGGACAGCGCAGCGCTTGCGCGAAAGCGAGCGCCGTGTCGATGCTCGAGGCGAATTCGTGCTCACGCCCCGTCAGTGCGCCGAGGCCGCGCTCGCCCGCCGCCAGGTTGCCCGGCGGGGCGTTGATGAGCACCTGCGCGAGTTTGTGGGCGGCGAGCCGCGCCGCGATTTCCGCTGCGGCAAACTCATAGGCGAATCCAAACTCGACCGCGCGGAAGCCATCGCTGGCCGCTGCGGCGAAACGGTCGAGAAACGGCAGCTCCGTGTACAGAAACGAGAGGTTGGCGGAGAAACGCGGCATTGCGATCCCTTGTCTTACTTGGTGCATCCATGGTGCCGCTTGCGCGCATCGGCTGCAACGTCGCATTCGCGCGCGGCAGGATGGCCGCGGTTTGATTGAAGTCAATGCCGCCGCGCAACGAGGCACTACGCTGACAGCTAACGTGACGGACGGATGGCAGGGGTGATCTTCAGGGATCGGGCCGACGCGGGCGAAAGGCTCGCCGCGGCGCTCCCGCAATGGCGCGGAAAGCATCCGCTCGTCCTCGCCATCCCACGCGGGGCCGTGCCTATGGGCGCGATTCTCGCCGACAGGCTCGACGGCGATCTCGACGTGGTCCTGACCCGCAAGATCGGCGCGCCAGGAAACCAGGAGTTCGCGATCGGCGCGGTCGACGAGACCGGCTGGACCTACGTCGCCCCACACGCGGCGTCCACGGGGGCCACGCCCGAATACATCGAGCGCGAGGTCGCTGCGCAGCTCGAAACGATGCGCCGCCGAAGGGCGCAGTACACGCCCGCGCGGCCTCCGCTCGATCCGGCCGGCCGGATCGCCATCGTGGTCGACGACGGCCTGGCGACCGGCGCCACGATGATCACCGCGCTGCACGCTGTCGCCTCGAAGAAGCCTCTGCGTCTCATTTGCGCCGTCCCGGTCGCTGCGCACGACGCCGTGGAAAAGGTGCGCCCGTACGCCGATGAAGTCGTATGCCTCGACGCGTCCTACGATTTCTTCGCGATCAGCCAGTGCTACCTCAGCTTTCCGCAGGTCGACGACAATGAGGTCGTAGCGATCCTGCGCGCCAGCACGAAGCGCCGCGAAACCGCCGCCGGCCGTCCCTCCGTTTGACGACACTGCAGCAATGGGATCGCCTGTGCCCGTCGCTTCAGCGGATCAGGGTGACCGGAACATGCGCCAAGTGAAGGACGCGGCTTGCAACCGAGCCTAACACCATGTTGGACAACGCTGTCATGCCTCGCGTGCCCATGCAGATCATATCGTCGCCCGATTGCTTCGCCTGATCGACAATGTTCTCCGCGATCGGCCCGGTGCGACGGTGCAGCTCGTATGTCACGCCGGCTGCGTCCAGAAGTTTCCTGCTCGGTGCGAGCATCGCCTCGCACTCCTCGGCGTAGTAGCGCTCGATCATCTCGTCGCTGACCACCAGGCCCATGTTGGGGAAGCGCGGCACCGGCAGGTGCACCGTCAGGAGATCGATTCGAGGCCGTTCCCGGTACCAGTCCAGCGAGCCGAGCAAGTACCGGGTGGCGCGTGTCGCGCTCTCCGACCCATCGACGGGAAGCAGAACTCTCAACATAGTCTCTCCTTGGCCGCAGTCGTGAACGATCGTCGCGCGGGCGCGCCGGCTTAGCAACGGTCTCGATCCGCCAGCCAGCGGCGAAACCACTCGGCGGCGAGCGCCGCGACCTGCTCGAGCGTGCCTTCCTCCTCGAACAAATGCGTTGCGCCCGGGACGATTTGCAGGTCTTTCTCGCAGCCGAGATCGCCGAAAGCTTGGCGATTAAGCGCGATGACTTCGGTGTCTTCGCTCCCGACGACGAGCAGCGTCGGCGCCGTGACGCGCCGGAGCGCCACGGCTCCGGCCAGGTCCGGCCGCCCACCGCGCGACACCACGGCGCCTATTCCGTGGCCCCGCTCAGCGGCCGCAACGAGCGCCGCAGCCGCTCCGGTGCTCGCGCCGAAATAGCCGATCGGCAAGCCGCCGGCAGCGGGCTCCTGGCGGAGCCACTCCGTCGCTGCGCCAAGCCGCCGGCTCAGCAGCGGGATGTCGAAGCGCGTCGCGTAGACGCGATCCTCCTCGACGGTCAGCAGGTCGAAGAGCAGCGTTCCGACGCCGGCTTCGCGCAGAGCCCGAGCAACGAAGGCGTTGCGCGGGCTGTGACGGGAACTGCCGCTACCATGGGCGAACAACACCGCCCCGAGCGGCTTGGCCGGAAGCACCAGCTCGCCCTCGAGGCTGACATTGTCCGCCGGTATTTCGGCAGCCCATTCGCGACCGCGCGACACGCCGACTCCTTCCCGTCTTCCGACGGTTTGGTCCGAGCCCCGAGCCGCCGGAAGTGGAGCCGCTTCAGTGGCGGCGACAGCCCGCGACCTCAATGTCCCCTTGTCCGGTGCCCCGGCCGGCGATGCGACGCCGGTTCGGGTTCTTTCGATTCGGTAGCGGATCCCGCAAAAACGGTCCGCCGTGCCGCGTTGCCGAGGCAGGCCACGATCTTCTGACCTTCACCCATGAAGTCGGCCAAGGCATGCTGCGCGTATTCGGTCTGAGCGTTCAGCACCTCGACCGGCGTTTTGCATTCCCCAAGCCGGGCAAGAGCGGCAGAGTCCTTCGCGAAGCGGTTGTTCATGAAGCCGATCGTTTCGCTCTGGATCTCGCTCGCCGCTTCGACCCAAGCCCGGTAGGCCTTCTCGGCATAATTGAGCGATGTCCCGTTCACATCCCACAGTGCGCGCAGGTCGGCGGGAAACGCGGAAAAGAAATCGGTACGCTCGGTCATGCTTCACCTCCATCGGTTGAACCGGCCGAGGTCTCCGATCGATATCCGAGGCATCGGAGGCGCCAAGCCGAATCCCGGATTGACGATAACAGCTTGACGATAACAGCTCGCGCAGCGGAGCTGTTGACCCGCATCAAGGTCGGGCGACAATTTCAACGCTAATTCTCGGCGTCGATTCGCTTCGCGAGCTCGCGCAACGACGGCGCGACGTCGACGGCGTAAGGTTCCGCAGCGTCGAGCGATCGCAAGGCATCCGGAAGACGCGCGTGCTCCGTTTCGGCCCGGTCACGAATCGCCGCCAGCATCGGCCCGGTCCCCAGCGGTTGCCCACCGCGCAGGGATGCTCGAATTCATTTCGCGCCGCGTAGCTGGAAGGTGCTACTGAAATGAATCGTCGGCCGCGACCAACGCTTGCACGAACACAGGCGTAGGCCGAGGATAGCGCCATGCCCTGGGAACATTTCGCGCACGGCGCCGACATCGGCGTGCGCGGCATCGGCACGACGCGAAGCGAGGCTTTCGAGCAGGCGGCGATGGGCCTGACCGCGGTGATCACCGATCCCGAGCATGTCGCTGCGCGCGATCCGATCGAAATCCATTGCGAAGCGCCGGACGACGAGGTGCTCCTCACGGACTGGCTCAACGCGCTGGTCTACGAGATGGCGACGCGCAGCGCGCTCTTCGGACGCTTCACGGTGAAGCTCGACGATCATCGTCTCGAAGCGACGGCCTGGGGCGAGCCCGTGGACCGCGCGCGCCATCGCCCCGCCGTCGAAGTCAAGGGCGCGACCTACACCGCGCTCGACGTAACGCGACGGGACGATGGCGCGTGGATCGCACAATGCGTGGTCGATGTCTGATTCTTTTTCGGTAGCGCCGAGGCCATGGATCGTTCACGACTGAATCGCAAGGCCGAATGCGAATGGGAGCTGCCGCGTTCCGGGGCGATGCGTGTTCCGGGAATCCTCTACGCCGACGAAGCGCTGATCGACGGAATGGACGACAAGGTCGCGGAGCAGGTTTCGAACGTTGCCACTCTGCCCGGCATCGTCAAGGCGTCATTCGCGATGCCCGACGCGCATTGGGGGTACGGCTTCCCGATCGGCGGCGTCGCGGCGTTCGATCCCGAGGAGGGGGGCGTCGTCTCGGCGGGAGGCGTCGGGTTCGACATTTCCTGCGGCGTCCGCACGCTCCTGACGGGGCTCAAATCGGAGCATATCGAGCCGGTCAAGCGCGAGCTTGCCGATACGCTCTTCGTGAACATTCCTGCGGGAGTCGGCAGCACGGGCAGCATCCGCCTTACGCCGGCGCAGATGGATGCCATGCTCTCCGGGGGCGCGCGATGGGCTGTCGAACAGGGATACGGCCGCGCCGAGGACCTGGAGCGCATCGAGGAGCGCGGGGTCGCGAAGGGCGCGGATCCATCGGCCGTGTCGGATGCCGCCAAGCGCCGCCAGCGCGACGAAATGGGGACGCTCGGCTCGGGCAATCATTATCTCGAGGTGCAGCGCGTGACCGAAATCCACGACGCGGCGATCGCCAGCGCCTTCGGGCTCGAGCAGGACGCTGTCGTCGTCAGCATCCATTGCGGCTCACGCGGGCTCGGCCATCAGGTCGGCACCGAGTTCCTGCGCGAGATGGCCATCGCCGCCAAGGCGTCCGGCATCGCCCTGCCGGAGCGTGAGCTCGCCTGCGCGCCGATCCGGTCGACGGTCGGCCAGCGCTACCTCGGCGCGATGCGGGCGGGAATCAACTGCGCGCTCGCGAATCGGCAGATCCTCACCCATCTGGTCCGGAACGTATTCCGCCCGGTCCTGCCGCAGGCGAAGCTCGAGCTTCTTTATGACGTCTCGCACAACACCTGCAAGCTTGAAGAGCACATCGTCGACGGCCGACGCCGGAGCCTGTTCGTGCATCGCAAGGGCGCGACGCGCGCGTTCGGTCCGGGGCATCCCGATTTGCCGCCGGCATTCCTGGGGAACGGGCAACCCGTGCTGATCGGCGGCAGCATGGGCACCGCGTCGTACGTGCTCGCCGGAACGATACAAGGCATGCACGCCGCGTTCGGGTCGGCGTGCCACGGCGCGGGGCGAAGCATGAGCCGCAACCAGGCATCGCGCCACTGGCGCGGGCGCGCAGTGATCGACGAGCTCGCCGGCAGAGGCATCCTCGTACGCAGCCCGTCGCAGCGCGGCGTCGCGGAAGAAGCCCCCGGCGCCTACAAGGACGTGACCGAAGTCGTCGACGCCGCCGCCCGCGCCAATCTTGCGCGCAAGGTCGCGCGGCTCGAGCCGATCGTCTGCATCAAGGGCTAGCTTGCAGGCAGCCGCCTGCCGGTTGCCCGTGAACTCACTCCGGCAACGCCGTCGCCCTCAGTCGGCTTGACTCAGCCACCGCGGGCCAAAGCTCCGGAAATGCTCCCGCTGCTCCTTGGTCAGCACTGCGTCCATCTGATTGCGCGCGGCGATCTGCGCATCGAAGCGCTGCTGCCGCAGCTCGCTCATGCGCTTGTATGCGGCGTCGAGCGCCGGCTGGTCGAGCGTGTCGGCCGACGCGAGCTCTCGGATCGTGGCCATCTCGCCATGCATCCTGCCCATGATGTCCCAGGTCTTGGTTTGCAGCTCGTCACGGATCGCGTCGACCTTCTTGCGCTGATCCGCCGAAAGACCCAGCGCATCCTGCAGCTCGTAGCCGAAGGACATCATGCCGGGACCGTAGCCGCCCATCATGCCGGGACCGTAGCCGCCCATCATGCCGGGACCGTAGCCGCCCATCATGCCGGGACCGTAGCCGCCCAGCCGGGACGTGCGCCCACGCCGGGACCGTAGCCGCCTGTCGCTCCGGGGCAATAGCCACCCGCCATCCCGGGCCCGTAGCCGCCCATCATGCCAGGGCCGTACCCTGGGCCCGAACCGGGGCCAAACGCCAACGCGAGCCCCGCCGCCGACGCGATCGCGATCCCGACCAAAGTCTTCCTGAACCGCTTCATGTTTGCTCTCCTTTGCCCAAAATCCTCCAGCGCGCGGTCGGTGCTCGCAAGCGATTCTGAAGCGACGTGCCTGTCTGCAGTGACACCAACCGTCGCGGCGCACCGCGACGCGGTGCGCTTCATCGAAAGGATGCACGAAAGGCGGAGACCGCGCGTTGATCGCGATCAACTTCCGCCATGAAGCCGAGGCGCGTGCCCGCGGGAAGGCCGCGGCGTCACACCAGGTCGCTATGGCGCCTCGCCCATTTCTTCGCTCTGGCGATGGCGATGCGGATCGTCTTTCCTTCCTCCATGCGCTCGTCGAGCAGCGCGTTGGCGATCTCGATCGCGTTCTCGCGCACGGCCGGCGGAAGATGCTTCATCGATGCTCGAAACGAATCGAGCGCCCAAAGGCAAGGACGGTTCCGTCCGGAGACGTGAAGCCCGTTGCCCTCGCCGGCGCATTGATCTCGGGCAAGGTTCAGGCGGCCGCCTGCGCCTATGCTTTCCCTATCCCGGACCCCAACATGACCTCGCCCACCATCCTAGTCCATGTCGACGACACTCCTCGATCGGCAAACCGTCTTCGCGTCGCCTTCGATTTGAGCCGCCACCTGGGCGCCCATCTCGTAGGCATGTACCTCGCCGATGCGCCTGCGCTCGCCCCTTCCGTCGCGGCGCTGCTTCCGGCGGAAGCCGTAGACCGCTACCTGCGGAACGTCGGCGACCGTCAGCGCAGCGCCGAGGAAGCGTTCGGCCGCGCTGCTTCCGAGGCCGGTGTCGGTGCCGTCGAATGGCGCGCACCCGCCGGACCGGCGATCGATGCGGCCATCGCACACGCGCGTTGCGCCGATCTGACGGTCCTGGGTCAGCCCGAGCCGGCCGAGGCCGATTGGGGATTCGACGCCCAGCTCGTCGGCGCGGTGCTGCTCGAATCGGGACGGCCGCTTGTCGTCGCACCCCGGATCGACGTGCACGAGCCAATCGGCAGGAACGTCGTCGTCGCCTGGGATGGCGGCCGCGAGGCGTCGCGGGCCGTTGGCGACGCCTTGCCCCTTCTCGAGCGGGCGGCTCGAGTGACCGTTGCCTGTCTCGATCCGGACGCCTCGGCACGGGGCGCGGACGCGGTCGCGCGCGACCGGCTCGTCGAGTATCTGCGCCGACACGGCATCACCGCGAAGCTCGAATCGGACAACCTCGGCGACGGCGACATCGGCGTGGGCGACTGGCTGCTGTCGCGCATCGCCGATCTCGGCGCCGATCTTCTCGTCATGGGCGGTTACGGCCATCCTCGGTGGCGCGAGCGCATGCTCGGTGGCGCCACACGCGCGCTTCTCGCGGCGATGACGGTTCCCGTGCTGATGTCGCACTGAAGCGACGCGAAGGCAACCTCATGCCCAAGGACGGATCAAGAGTCGAATTGCAGCCGGAACGGCAGAATGCCTGGCGTCCGGAGCGCGTGCGTCTGGGCAAGCCCGCCCGAAGACGCGCATTGCTGATCGTCGGGTTGCTCGCTGCGATCGCCGTGGGCGTGGGCGTGTGGCGCTGGACCGAGAACCGCGCCACGGACAACAGATACCGCACGGCAGCCGTGACTCGATCCAACATCACTCAGAGCGTGTCGGCCAACGGCACGCTCAATCCGGTCGTGCTGGTCAACGTCGGCACGCAGGTTTCCGGCACGGTGAAGAAACTTCACGTCGATTTCAACGACCGCGTCAAAGCGGGCCAGGTCCTGCTCGAGCTCGATCCGGCGCTGCTGCAGGCTCAGGTGAATCAGGACGAGGCGAACCTCGCGAACGCGAGAGCGACTCTCGATCTTGCGCTCGCCAACGAGACGCGCAGCAAGACGCTCTGGGATCAGGATTCGATCGCCAAGCAGGCACTCGACACCGCCGTCCAGGCGCGCAAATCGGCGCAGGCTCAGGTCGAGCAGGCGCAAGCGGCCCTGGCAAAAGATCGGACCAACCTCGCCTACAGCGTGATCCGCTCGCCGGTGTCGGGCGTGGTCGTCAATCGCGCTGTCGACCTCGGCCAAACGGTAGCCGCGAGCTTCCAGACGCCGATGCTCTTCCAGATCGCGCAGGACCTCTCGAAGATGCAGATCGACTCGAGCTTCGCGGAGGCCGACATCGGCAGCATCAAGGTGGGCCAGCCGGTGCAATTCACGGTCGACGCGTTTCCCGAGCGCACCTTCAGCGCCACGGTGCGGCAGGTGCGGCTCAACCCGACTACGCAGCAGAACGTCGTGACCTACGACGTAGTCGTCGCCGTCGACAATCCGGATCAGATTCTCATGCCGGGGATGACGGCGTACGTCAACGTGCAGGTCGCGCAGCGCAAGGATGCGCTCGCGGTGCCGAACGCGGCGCTGCGCTTCCGTCCCGACGAGGCGACCGAGCCCGTCGCGCGCGGCAAGGCGCCGTCCCGCGCCGAAGGCCGCGTCGGCACCGTCTACGTGCTCGACGGCGGCCGGCCGCGGGCGATTGCGGTGCGACCCGGGATCAGCGATGGCCGCGTGACCGAGATCGCGAGCGAAGATCTCAAGGCCGGCGACGCGGTCATCGTCGGCATGCAGCAGACGGCGGCCGAGAACACGTCGAGCACCCTCCGCCTGAGAGCGTTCTGATGGCGAGCCCACCGCTCATCCGGACCGAGCGGCTCTGCAAGCAATACGAGACTGCAGCCGGACCGGTGCCCGTCCTCACGGACGTCGATCTCGCCATCGAGCGCGGCGAATTCGTCGCGATCATGGGGCCCTCCGGATCGGGCAAGTCGACCTTCATGAACATCCTCGGTTGCCTCGACCTGCCGACCAGCGGACGCTATACGCTCGATGGGCGCGACGTCGGCGCGCTCGACGCCGACGAGCTCGCGCGCCTGCGCAACCGCGTGATCGGCTTCGTCTTCCAGGGCTACAACCTGCTCCCGCGAGCGACGCTCGCCGACAACGTCGCGCTGCCCCTGCTCTATTCGGGAACGGCGCAAGCCGAGCGGAGCCATCGCGCGCGGGAGCTGCTCGAGCAGGTTGGTCTCGCGCGCTACGCGGGCTACCTGCCCAACCAGATCTCAGGCGGCGAGCAGCAGCGCGTGGCCATCGCCCGTGCACTCGCCAACCATCCGCAGCTGATCCTCGCCGACGAGCCGACCGGCAACCTCGACACCAAGACAAGCCACGACATCATGAAGCAACTCGTAGCGCTCAACACCTCCGAGCGCATCACGATCGTCGTCGTGACTCACGAGTCCGACATAGCCGCTTACGCCAAGCGGCTCGTGCGCTTCGTCGACGGACGCGTCACGCACGACGGCCGCGTGTCGATCGAAGACGCAGAGCCGATGCCCGCATGATCGCCCCGATGCTCCAGGAAGCGTGGCATGCGATGGGCGCGAACCGCCTGCGCTCGTTCCTGACCATGCTGGGCATGATGATCGGCGTCGCCGCCGTCATCATGATGCTCGCGATCGGCCAGGGCGCGCAGTTCGCGGTCGATCAGTCGATCGCCTCGATGGGCAGCAACCTGTTCATCGTCATGTCCGGCTCGACCACTTCGGGCGGCATCCGCATGGGCATGGGCGCGGCGCCCACGCTCACCACGGGCGACGCTGAGGCGATCGGCGAGCTCTCCTCGATCGCCGCCGTCGCGCCGATAGCGCCCGGGACCGCTCAGGTCATCTATGGCTCGAACAACTGGAGCACGCTGGTCGCCGGCACGACGTCCGGCTATCTGGAAGTGCGCGACTGGGGCATCGCGTCGGGCGCGCCGTTCACCGATTCGGACGTGCGCTCGGCCGCCCGCGTCGCGCTTCTCGGTCATACCGTGGCGCAGAACCTCTTCGGCGACGCCGACCCGGTCGGCAAGACGGTCCGCATCAAGCAGAGTCCGTTTCTCGTCATCGGAGTGCTCGCCACCAAAGGGCAGAGCCTCGACGGCCGCGACCAGGACGACACGGTGTTCATCCCCGTGACGACCGCGCAGACGCGCGTGTTCGGAACGTCCTTTCCGGGGAGCGTGCGGTTCATCGTCGCGCAAGCAATCTCGGCGGACGCGATGACTGCGGCGGAGCGCGATATGACCCAGCTGCTGCGCCAGCGCCATCACCTCCCCGATCGCACCGACAACGACTTCGATATCCGCAATCTGACCGCGCTCGCCAATGCTGCGGCGCAGACCACGCGCGTCATGTCGATCATGCTCGGCGCGATCGCCTCGGTGTCGTTGCTTGTGGGCGGAATCGGCATCATGAACATCATGCTGGTGTCGGTCACCGAACGCACGCGCGAGATCGGGATCCGGGTCGCGATCGGCGCGCGCGAGCGCGACATACGGATCCAGTTCCTGCTCGAAGCCATCATCATTTCGCTCATCGGCTGCCTGGTCGGCGTGATCCTCGGTGTGGGCGCCGCGCTAGGCGCGAATCTCGCCGCCAGGATGCCGGTCGTCATCACGGGCGCCGCAGTGCTGGTTGCTTTTCTGGTGGCGGCTGGCGTGGGGGTCTTCTTCGGCTTCTATCCTGCGAACAAGGCAGCCCGGCTCAAGCCCATCGACGCGCTGCGCTACCAGTAACGGCGGCCGCGCCAGCCGGCCGGGCTTGCGCGCCGCGGCCGGAGGCAAGAAAATCGGGGATGTCGCCCCTGTCGGCTCAGGTCCGGCCGGTAAGGTCGCCGACACCCGTCGGAAACCTGCAAAACAGCATCCCGAGTGACGTGAGTCGGGCAGTTTCAGGGGCCTCGAGCTCGGCATCGATTCAACCGTCCCAAAAAATCAATGTCCTACATCCCGAGGAGTGCAGCATGAGTATCCAGGACGAACTCCGAGCGACGATCGCCCGGATCGTGCAGCCCGGCAAGGGCATCGTGGCCGCGGACGAGAGCACGCCCACCATCACCAAACGCTTCAAGGCTGTCGGCATCGAGTCCACCGAAGAGACGCGGCGCGCGTACCGGACGCTGCTGTTCACCACCAAGGGCGTCGGCGAGTTCGTCGCCGGCTTCATCCTCTACGAGGAGACGCTCGGCCAGAAGACCGATGACGGCACGCCGCTGCCCGAGGTGCTGGTGAAGCAGGGCATCCTGCCCGGCATCAAGGTCGACAAGGGCACGATCGCGCTGCCCAACGCCGACGGCGATCTCATCACGCAGGGTCTCGACGGTCTCGGCGAGCGGCTCAAGGACTACAAGGCGAAAGGCGCGCGCTTCGCCAAGTGGCGCGAGGTCTATGGCATCACCGACCGCAATCCGACGCCCCTGGGGATCAAAGCCAACGCCGAGGTCCTCGCGCGCTACGCGGCCATCTGTCAGGCCGAAGGCATGGTCCCGATCGTCGAGCCGGAAGTGCTGATCGACGGCGACCACACGCTCGAGCGCTGTCACGAAGTCAGCGAAGCCGTCCTCTCCGCCGTCTTTCACGCGCTGCGGCGGCATCGCGTGATGCTGGAGGGCATGGTCCTCAAGCCGAGCATGGTGCTGCCCGGCAAGGAGCATCCGCCCAAGGCGAGTCCCGAGGTGGTCGCCAAGGCGACGCTGGAAGTGCTCCGCCGGATGGTTCCGGCCGCCGTGCCCACGATCAACTTCCTCTCGGGCGGACAGAGCCCCGAAGAGGCGACGGCCAACCTCAATGCCATGAACGTGATGCCGCCGAACGCGCCATGGGTGCTCTCGTTCTCGTACGCGCGGGCGCTGCAGGATCCGCCGATGAAGATCTGGGCGGGTCGCGCCGAGAACGTGGCCGCCGCGCAGCGGGCGTTCTACCAGCGACTGAAGATGAACAGCCTCGCGCGCGACGGCAAGTACCGCGCGGAGCTGGAGAAGGCGGCCTGACCGGTAGCCCGTCGGTGCGACCGATCCGCATGACGGTCCGCTGATCCGCAGGGGACGAATTCCGCTCTCATGCCGGATCGACCCGGGACGCATTTTTCCCTCGAGGTTCACCCGAGGATTCCGCCGCGGCTCGCGCGGCTGGAGGAGCTCGCGGCCAACCTGTGGTACACGTGGGACCGCCCGACGCGGAGCCTGTTCGGCTGGCTCAATCCGACCCTGTGGGAAGGCGTCGGGCACAATCCCAAGGCGTTCCTCCGGCGGATCGACGAGCAGCGGCTCACCGCCGCCGCCGAGGATCCGGCGTTCCTCACCGCCTACGACGGGGTGATCTCCGCGTACGACATCTATCACGGCGACCGGCAGCGAAGGGAGCCCGTCTCGGCGCTCGGCGACAACGATCTCATCGCCTACTTCTGCGCCGAGTTCGGTTTCCACGAGAGCCTGCCGATCTACGCCGGGGGCCTGGGCATCCTCGCCGGCGATCACTGCAAGGCCGCGAGCGATCTGCGCCTGCCGTTCGTCGCGCTGGGTCTTCTCTACCGCCAAGGCTATTTCTCGCAGACGATCGACAAGGACGGCAACCAGCTCGCCGCGTATACCGACTCCGATTTCGACGACCTGCCCGTTTCGCCCGTGCGGCGCGAGCACGGGGGCTCGCTCAAGGTCACCGTCGAGCTGCCAGGGCGCAAGGTTCTCGCCAAGGTCTGGCGCGCCCGGGTCGGACATGTGACGTTGTTGCTGCTCGACACCGACCTGCCTGCGAACCGCGCCGCCGATCGCAAGATCACGCATCGGCTTTACGGCGGCGACAAGGACACCCGCATCGAACAGGAGATCGTGCTCGGCCTCGGAGGCGCGCGCGCGCTGGCCGCGATGGGGCTCAAGCCCACGGTCTGGCACATGAACGAGGGCCACGCCGCATTCCTCATGCTCGAACGCATGTGCGGCATCATGCGCGGAGGCGTCGATCTCGCCGGGGCGCTCGAAGCGGTCGCCAGCGCCACGGTGTTCACGACGCATACCGCGGTCGAGGCGGGACACGACCGGTTCGCGAAGGAGACGATCGAGCGCTACTTCGCCGACCTGTTGAAGGAGTTCTCGCTCGCACCCGACGCGCTGTTCGCGCTCGGCGCCGTGCCTGGCAGCGACGAATTCGACATGACCGCGCTCGCCGTGCGCGGCTCGTCGTTCCACAACGGGGTGAGCCGCATCCATCGCGACGTGACCGCGCAGCTGCTGCGCGATCTCTGGCCGCAGATTCCGCTCGACGAGAAGCCGGTCGGCTACGTCACCAACGGCGTGCACACGGCGACGTTCCTTTCCACGCAGATGAGGGCGCTGTTCGACCGCTATGTCGATCCGAACTGGTGGGACGCACTGACCGAGGCGCAATGGCAGGAAGGCGTCGAGCGCATCCCGGACGAGCTCTTGTGGAACGCGCACCGCAGCCTCAAGGCGGCGCTGCTGCAGGTCGTTCGTTCGCGCATCCGTCTGGAGTATGTCCGCAACCAGGGCAGCGAAACGCATCTCGACCGGCTGTTCCGCCTCGTGGATCCTGACAATCCGGACGTGCTCACCATCGGCTTCGCGCGCCGCTTCGCGCAGTACAAGCGGGCGATGCTGCTCTTCGACGACCTCGACTGGCTGGCGCAGATCGTCAATACGCGCGATCGGCCCGTGGTGTTCATCTTCGCGGGCAAGGCCCATCCGGCGGACGTTCCGGGCCAGGAGTTGATCCGTCGCGTGCATGAAGTCGCACGCTTGCCGTCGCTCGAGGGCAAGATCCTGCTGGTCGAGGGCTACGATCTGCAATTGAGCCGACGCCTCGTCGCCGGCGTCGACGTGTGGCTCAACAATCCCGTCTATCCGCTGGAGGCGTGCGGAACGTCGGGCATGAAGGCCGCCATGAACGGCGCGATCAACCTCTCGGTACTCGACGGCTGGTGGGGCGAGGGGTACAAGGGCGACAACGGCTGGGCGATCAAGCCGGAGTCGCTGGTGCTCGATCAGCAGCGGCGCGACCGCGAAGAGGCGCACACGCTCTACGAGATATTGCAGGATCAGGTCCTGCCGCTCTACTACAGCGGCCGCGGTGACAAGGGCTACTCGGCTGAGTGGATCAGCATGGCCAAGCGGTCCATCGCGAGCGTCATGCCGCACTTCACCGCCAAGCGCATGGTGCGCGAGTACGTGTGCAACTTCTACGGGCCGGCCTCCGAGCAGGGCCGCCGGTTCGCGGAAGCGCAGTATGCGACAGCGGCGAAGGTCGCGGCGTGGAAAGGTCGCGTACGCGGCGCCTGGCCGCAGGTCGCGCTGCGGCGGCTCGACACGCCGGCGCAACGCATCCCCTTCGGCGAGAAGATCGCCGTCGAAGTCGGCGCGAAGGTCGATGGCCTCGCGCCGGAGGATCTGGTCGTCGAGCTGCTGATGACGCGCCATGAGGGCGATTCGGACGGAGCGCGCGTGCTCAAGTACCCGCTTCGTCCGACTGGAAGCGTCAACGAGGCCGGCGAACATGTCTTCCGCGTCGACGTCGCCCCGGAGCTTTGCGGCAAGCTCGACTACCGCATCCGGGCCTATCCGCGCCCCGAGGCACTGACGCACCCGTTCGAGATGGGCTTGATGGTCTGGGTGTAGGCCGCTTGACGTCGCTCAAGGGTAAAGCGTCCGCACGCGCGTACTTTGGACGGCGTAATCCGAAGAGGAGGCACCGATGTTCCGCAGGATCCTGGTACCGATCGACGGCAGCCCGCCGGCAAGACGCGGCCTCGAGGAAGCCATCATGCTCGCGAAGGATCAGTCCGCGCGCCTCTGCCTGCTCCATGTCGTCGACGAGTCGATCGTCACCCGCACTTTCGACGGCACGACGTACATGCCGGCGAGCTACATCGACGATTTCCTGCGCAGTCTCACGACCGGCGGCAAGCGGCTGATCGCGCGCGCGGAAGCCAGGGCGCGGCAGCGGCGCGTCAAGGTCGACACGGCGCTGCTCGAAACGGCGGGACGCCGCGTCGCCGATGTCATCGTCGCGGAAGCGAAGAAGTGGCGCGCCGACGTGATCGTGCTGGGGACCCACGGCCGCAGCGGGCTTTCCCGCGTCGTCCTGGGAAGCGACGCGGAGCTGGTCGTGCGCGAGTCACCCGTGCCGGTCCTGCTCGTGCGCGGCCCCGTCCCCCGGCCGCGACGGCGCGCGCGCGCCAAGGGGCGCTAGCGCTCGCGCCGCGGGGCTTTCACCTCTCCCGGTCCGGCTTGTCCTCGGGGCTCGGGTTGAGATTCAGGTGGTCCACCTCGCTCTCGGCATCCCGCCAGTCGTCGTCGTCGTAGTCGCTGTTGTAGCCGCGTTCGACCTGATGATGGAAAGCGGCTTCGCTGACGAGGCGATGTCGCAGATCGGGATCGAGCTCGTCGGCGATACCCTCCGCGAACGGTTGATCCGGCGCGTCATCGACTTCCTCGACACCCAGAGTGGCCACGCCATGCGGGTGCTTCGGCACCGGCGCCTTGCCCTTCGGTCTGCCGGCTGCCTTGGTGCTTGCCTTGCGTTTCATGCCTGCCTCCTGCCGGTCGCGTACACGCCCGACCGCTCTCGCGGCCCGCGCGCGCCGGGAACTCGCTTATTCTGCGCCCGGTCGGCCCGGAATGCTTGATCGGCGTCAAGCCGCCGAGGGGGCGCAAGCGCGCGGCTCGCCCGTCAGCCGAACGCCCGGTCGAGCTGACGCACGAATTCGGGCAACGCGTCCTCCGGCAGATGATTGATACCCGCTGCCGCGGCGCGACCGCCGCCGCTCGCGAACCCCCGACACAGCGCGTCCGCTCCCGTCGGCACCGTGAGAGGGGCACGCACGCTCACCACGAAGCCACCCTGCGCGTCGCGCGTGAGGATCGCGTGCGCACGCCCCGGGAAGCGGTTGGCGAGCTCGTTGCCGAACACGCCGCGGACCCGCCGCGACCACGCCGCGTCCGGCAGGACATACACCGCCGCCCGCTCGAGCGCGAATTCGGGCTCAACCTCGTCGGCGAGCGCGAGATCGTTCCGGCGCGCGGTGTCGATACGCGCGAGAAGCGGCTCGTCCTCGATCAGCCGGAACGGGTCGGCGTAGCGCGAGACGGTGCGATAGAGCGCGGCCGGATGCACGATGAGGTCGGTCTCCGTGTCGCCGTACGCGTTGTAGGCGAGATTCTCGCCCAGCGTGCGCAGCGTATCGAGCCGCGCGGCGTCGAGCCCGAGCGGCTCCGCCAGCGCGTGCGCCGATGCGTCCAGGTTGTCACCGAACGCGGCGACGACAGCCCAGATCCGGCGCTTTCCGCCGAGATGGCGATCCACGAGGATTCCCGTGCATACGCCGGGCGACGTGTCGATCAGCGCCTGGAGTCCGGGGTGCCGCGGCAGATCGCCGGCGAAGTGGTGATCGAAGTATTGCACCGACACGCCGCGCTCGAGCAGCGCTTCGAGTGCCGGACGATTGGTCGCCGCGGAAATGTCGAGCGCCGTCACCGAGTCGCCCCGTCGCGCGTCGACGCGCGCAAGCAGCGCGATGTCGCGCTTGACGCCGGTCACCAGCGCGGCCTCACGCGGCTCTTCGAGCCTGAGTTGATGCAGCGCGCAGATGCCGTCGGCATCGCCGTTGAACACGTCGTAGTAGGTCATGACCGATAGCGCTGGCGGGAAGCCGACTTGAGCGTAACATGACCGGGCCGCCGACGCCCTCCTCCGGATCCCGCTCCATGCACGAGGTCCCCATGCTCTTCGCGCTCGACGCCGGTCGCGCGTGCGGCGAAGCGGTCGCGCGCTCGCTGGGGATCGCGCTGTCGAGGCACGAGGAGCGCGTGTTCGAGGACGGCGAGCACAAGCTGCGTTCGCTCGAGAGCGTGCGCGAGCGGGACGTCTACGTGCTGCAGTCGCTGTACGCGGAAGCCGAACAGAGCGTGGACGACAAGCTGGTCCGGCTTCTGTTCTTTATCGGCGGGCTCAACGATGCCGCGGCCCGGCGCGTCACCGCGGTCATCCCCTACCTCGCCTACTCGCGCAAGGACCGCAAGACCAAGGTCCGCGATCCCGTGACCACGCGCTACGTCGCCCAGCTCTTCGAAGCCGTCGGCACGCACTGCGTCGTGACGCTCGACGTGCACAACCTCGCCGCGTTCCAGAACGCATTTCGTTGTCGGACCGAGCATCTCGAAGCCGCGCCACTGTTCACCGTGCAGCTCGCGCCGCGGCTGGGCACCGAACCGGTGGCCGTCGTGTCACCGGACGCAGGCGGGATCAAGCGCGCGGACGCGTTCCGGCAGCGGCTGGCGGCGACTCTCGGCCGGCCGGTGGCGTCGGGGTTCGTCGAGAAATACCGCAGCAGCGGCGCGCTCTCCGGCGAGAGGCTCGCAGGCGACATCTCCGGCACGGTGGCGATCGTCGTCGACGACCTGATCTCGACCGGCAACACCGTCGCCCGCGCCGCGACAGCCTGCCGCAACGCCGGCGCGAAGCGCGTGATTGCGGTCGCGACGCACGGCGTGTTCGCAGCCGAGGCGCACAGCGTCCTCGCCGCCGCGCCGATCGACGAGATCCTCGTCAGCGACTCGATTCCGCCGTCGCCGCTCGCCTCCGGCGCGGTCGGGGCGCCGCTCACCGTGGTCGGCACGGTGGATCTCCTCGCCGAGGCGATCCGCCGCCTTCATGCCGGCGAATCCATTGTCGATATCGCGGGCTGACGACCTTCAGGCCGCGTCGGCCGCCCTCTCGATCTGCCGCCTTAGCCCTTGCCACGCCTCCGGCGCCCGCGCGTGCTCGAGCGGCGCATCGGCGTCGTAACGCACGGCGCAGGGAAGCTCGTCCGCGGTGAGCGGTTCGCGCGAACGCAGCTGATGCTCGAGCACGGCCACGTCGGCATCGGAGGCATCGGTATCGGCGCTCGCGCGGCGCGCCACGCGCTCTCGCAACGCCGCCTCGCTCGCGGCGAAATCGACGATCGCGAACGGCACCGCGAGCTCCGCGGCGAGGCGCCGGAACAGATCGCGCTGCCAGCGATGCAGGAACGCTGCGTCGACAACCGCGACGAACCCACCGCCGACGATTTCGCGCGCAAGCGCCGCGAGGCGCGCATAGGTCGCTTCGGTGGCTGCGTCCGCGTACACGCCGCGGTCGACGCCGGTCCGATCGCGCTCGCGGACCTCGAGACCGTGCAGGCGCTTGCGCTCGACGTCGCTGCGCACGCGCACCGCGCCCAGGCTTTCGAGCAACGCCTGCGAGAGCGTCGTCTTGCCCGAGCCCGAGAGCCCGTGCGCGATGACGATCGCCGCCTGCGATGATGCGGCGTAGCCTTCCGCGAGCCGAAGGTGCGCGCGGGCGTCGTCGATCGCCTCGCGGGCTTCCGCACCGAGCTGCGCAGCGCGCAGCCGGGCCACCTTGGCGCGCACCAGCGCGCGGTAGACGAGGTAGAAGCGCAGAACCCCGAGCCCGCCATAATCGCCGGTCCGCTCCAGATATGCATTCAGGAAGCGGCGCGCGAGATCGGCGCGCCCGCGGTGCTCCAGGTCCATGACCGTGAAGGCGACCTCGCTCATCACGTCGATCCAGCGATAGGCGGGATTGAATTCGATGCAGTCGAAGATCGTGAGCTGTCCATCTATGCGTACGATGTTGCCCAGGTGCAGGTCGCCATGGCATTCGCGCACGAAGCCGTTTTCGACCCGCGCGAGCAGCGCGCCGCGCCGTGCCGCATATTCGCGCGCGGTCCATGCGGCGAGCGCGTCCAGCCTTGGACGCTCGTCCGCATCGACCAACGGGCGCAGGGTCGCGAAATTGTCCGATGTGGCGCGGTGGATGCCCTCGGGACCGCCGAATCCCGCGCCGGGCGCGGCGGATTCGATCGCTCCGTGGAAGCGCGCGACCGTCGCCGCCAGCGCGTCGACGTCCTCCGGGCCGAGCGCGCCGCGCGCGAGGAGCCGGCTCGCCAGCGCGTCCTGCGGAAACTCGCGCATCTTCACCGCGTATTCGATCGCCGGGCCGCCGCCGCCGACGCGCGGCGCGTCCACGCTGCCGGTAATGGGCTCGACACTTAGATAGAGCCCGGGCGCGAGCCTCCGGTTGAGCCGCAGCTCCTCTTCGCAGAAGAAGCGCCGCCCTGCGAGCGTGGTGAAGTCGAGGAAACCGAAGTCGACCGCCTTCTTGATCTTGTAGGCGAAGGATCCGGTCAGAAGCACGAAGGAGATGTGCGTTTCCAGCGCGGTGACGCGCTGCACGCCGGCGCCGAAACAGGCCGGATGCCGGAGCGCGGCGAAGAGCTTCGCCTGTTCCTGCCTGCCGGCATCGCCATCGGGCGTCATCTTTGGTCCTACACGGACCCGGGTCGCGAGACCCGGCTCGCCGCCATTCTCGCGCCGCCGGCGCCCGGAGCCGTTGACCGGGGTCAAGGCACGGTCCGCTCCGGGGCCTAAAGAACGGCGAGCATGGTAGTGTTGTCCATTGATAGCAGGCCGCAAAAGCCCGATATAGGAGACATGCAGCGCCAAACGTGGTTCAACGTCTGGTACGTCATTCTCGCCATCCTCGGCGTGCTGTGGGCGCGCGACCTCTGGATGACGGCGTCGCAGGTCGAGCCCATCCCCTACAGCCAGTTCGAGCAAGACCTCAAGGCCGGCCGCATCAAGGATATCTCCATCTCCAACAACGTCATCTCCGGGAGTTACAAGGAGGCGAAGCCCGACAAGCGCACGCGCTTCGTCACCACCCGCGTCGATCCCGAGCTTGCGAAGGAGTTGTCGCAATACGACGTGCAGTTCACCGGCGTGACCGAGAACACCTTCTTCCGCGACATCATCTCCTGGGTCGCGCCGGCGCTGGTGTTCTTCGGCATCTGGATGTTCCTCATGCGGCGCATGGCCGGCCAGGGCGGACTCGGCGGGGGCTTCCTGTCGATCGGCAAGAGCAAAGCGAAGGTCTACGTCGAGACCGACACCAAGACCACCTTCAACGATGTCGCCGGCGTCGACGAGGCTAAAGAGGAGCTCCAGGAGGTCGTCGGCTTCCTCAAGGATCCGAAGCGCTACACACGGCTCGGCGGGCACATCCCCAAAGGCGTGCTGCTCGTGGGTCCGCCCGGCACGGGCAAGACGCTCCTCGCCCGCGCCGTCGCGGGTGAAGCCGGCGTCCCGTTCTTCTCGATCAACGGCTCGGAATTCGTCGAGATGTTCGTCGGCGTGGGCGCCGCGCGCGTGCGCGATCTCTTCGAGCAGGCGCGGACCCGCGCCCCGGCGATCATCTTCATCGACGAGCTGGACGCGCTCGGGCGCGCCCGCGGGGCGTACGGCATCGGCGGCCACGACGAGAAGGAGCAGACGCTCAATCAGCTCCTGGTCGAGATGGACGGGTTCGATCCGACCCAGGGGCTGATCCTCATCGCCGCGACCAACCGCCCGGAAATTCTCGATCCGGCGCTGCTGCGCGCCGGCCGCTTCGATCGCCAGGTGCTGGTCGACCGGCCGGACAAGCTCGGCCGCGTGCAGATCCTCAAGGTGCATACGCGCAAGACCAAGCTCGCGCCCGACGCCGAGCTCGAGAAGATCGCGGCGATCACGCCGGGCTTCACCGGCGCCGATCTGGCCAATCTCGTCAACGAAGCGACGCTGGTCGCCACGCGCCGCAACGCCGACGCGGTCGCGCTCGAGGATTTCACCGCGGCCGTCGAGCGCCTCGTCGCCGGGCTGGAAAAGAAGAGCCGCATTCTCAATCAGCGCGAGCGCGAGACCGTCGCCCACCACGAGATGGGCCACGCGCTGGTCGCCCTGGCGCTCCCCGGCACCGATCCGGTGCACAAGGTCTCGATCATTCCGCGCGGCATCGGCGCGCTGGGCTACACCATCCAGCGCCCGACCGAAGACCGGTTCCTGATGACCCGCGAGGAGCTCGAGAACAAGATGACCGTGCTGCTCGGCGGGCGTGCCGCCGAGCAGGTGATCTACGGCCACTATTCGACCGGCGCCGCGGACGATCTGGCCAAGGTCACCGACATCGCCCGCAGCATGGTGACGCGCTACGGGATGGAGGCGAACCTGGGGAGCCTCTCGTACCAGGACGAGCCTTCGCCATTTCTTCCGGGGCTGCCGGGTCCGCCCAAGCGCGAATACAGCGAGGAGACCGCGCGCGAGATCGACCGCGCGACGCGGGCCATCTCGGACAAGGCCTTCGCGCGCGCCGTGTCGATCCTGTCGGCGAACCGGGTCACGCTCGAGCAGGGAGCCCGCCAACTCCTGCAGAAGGAAACGCTCTCCGAAGGCGAGATCGCCGCGATCGCGGCGACGCTCAAGCGCGCCGCCTGAGCCGATGCCGAGCGAGCCGCGCGCACGATCGATCGCGCGGCGCTTTGCCGCCGTTGGATTGTCCTTGACGTTCCTCGCCGGCGTAGCCGTCGCGGACGAGCCCGACACGCAGGCGCGCGAGGCCATTCAGGCGCTGATCGCACGCGGCAGTCTCCTGCAGCTCGAGCATCCGGATTTCGCCGCGTACCGTTCCGATCTGATCGCGTTCTACGGCGCCTCAGGCTACGCGCCGCAATGGCTCGCGGACGAGCGGGCTTGGCGCGCGGCGCTCGCCGAGCTGGCCGCGGCGCCGACGCACGGGCTCGACGCCGCGGATTACGACGTCGAGTGGCTGCAAGGCGAATTCGTAGCGATCGCCGCGGGAGATCGCGCAAGCGAACGCGGGCCGCGCGCCGACGTCGCGCTGACGGTATCGCTCTTCCGACTCGTATCCGACCTGCATCGCGGGCGCGTCACGCCGGAGCGCGCCGGGTTCCGCTTCAGGCGAACCGACACGCCGCTCGACGTCGGCGCGCTGGTCAGCGCCGGGCTCGCCGCCGGAGACCTGCACGCGGCCGTCGTCACCGCGGAGCCTTCGTTTCCGCTCTATCGGCGGCTCGAAGACGCGCTCGCGCGTTACCGGGCGCTGGCCGGGGAGGCTCTGCCCGAGGTGCCTCCCCTCCCCCGAGGCGTGCGCAAGGTCGAGCCGGGCGGGAGCTATGCCGGGGCGGCGGCGATCGCGGAACGCCTGCGCCGCGTGGGCGATCTGCCCGCAGACGCCGCGACACCCGGGGAGAATCGCTACGACGGCGCGCTGGTCGATGCGGTGCGGGCATTCCAGGACCGGCATGGACTGAAAGCCGACGGGGTTCTCGGACGCGAGACGCTCTCGGCACTGGCCCTTCCCTTCTCCGCGCGTGTACGCCAGCTCGAGCTGACGCTGGAGCGCCTGCGCTGGCTTCCCGAGCTTTCACCGGGACCCGTCATCGCCGTCAACATTCCGTCGTTCCGGCTGTGGGCGTTCGCCAACGGACGTGAGGACAGCGCGGCGAAGCTGTCGATGCCGGTGATCGTCGGCGGCGCGGTCGCCGCGAAGAAGACGCCGGTGTTCATCGGCGACATGCGCTATGTCGAGTTCAGCCCGTACTGGAACGTGCCACCGGAGATCCAGCGTACCGAGATCGTGCCCCGCCTCAGGCGCGATCCCGACTACTGGCAGCGCGAAGAGTTCGAGGCGGTGCCGGTCGGCGCCAAAGGTGCGGCCATCACCACGCTGGACGCGGCGACGCTCGACGGTCTCGAGAGCGGCGCGCTCCGCGTGCGGCAGCGCCCTGGCGAGAAGAATGCGCTGGGCGCGGTCAAGTTCGTGCTACCGAATACGATGGACATCTACCTGCACGGTACGCCGGCGCAGGGGCTGTTCGAACGGAGCCGGCGCGATTTCAGCCACGGCTGCATCCGCGTGGCGGATCCCTCAGCCCTGGCGGCGTTCGTGCTCTCGGATCAGCCGGCATGGACATCGGAGCGCATCGCCGCGGCGATGGCGGCCGGCACGATGAGCACCGCGCGCCTTACCCGCCCGATTCCCGTGGTGATCTTCTACACGACTGCGATCGTCGACGCGGCCGGTCGGGTCCTGTTCACGCCCGACATCTACCGTTACGACGCGAAGCTCGAGAGCGCGCTGAAGGCGCGGTAGGTAGTCGGCCCGGCGAAGGCTAGAAGGTCGTCGCCCCGGCGAAGGCCGGGGCCCAAGTTCAGCGTCGGACGCGCAAATCAACTTGGATCCCGGCCTGCGCCGGGATGACCCCGCAGGAGGCTACCAGCGCCGCACCGTGCCGGTATCGATGTGCACGAAATCCGAAGAAGGTGACGGGTAATAGCCTACGCCGCCCGCGCGCAGCGAGAGCGCGGCGTCGTGCAGGTCGGATAGCGCGATGTCGGCAAGACGGATGTCGATGGCCTGGCCCTTCAAATGCAGGCTCGCGGTCGCGACGCCGTGCCCTTCACGCTGCAGCATCGCGTTGGTCGCGGGCGAGCGGTAGCCGGAGATCACCTGGAACGGCGCGCGGGTGCCGGTCGCGCCGGCCAGCGCGTGCAGCTGGTCGAGGAGCGCAGGGTCGATCACATGCGTCTCGCCATTGCGGAAGTCGCGCAGGAACTGCCGGACGCTGGCCAGCGCGGCCGTCACGTATCGGTCGCCGACGGCGTAGGTGAGCGAGAGCTTCTCGCCGGTGTGCAGGTGCTCGAATGCGAGCGCCCGCGGCTCGGCGCCGGCGTAGCTCCTGCGCGACACCGCGAGCATCGGCGCGGCCAGCAGCGTGACGCCGGCGGACAGGAGGCGGCGGCGGGCAAGGAAGGCGTGCTCACTCATCGGCGGCATTCCATATGGCCGAATCGATTCGGCCTAACCGGATCCAAAACCGTCGGCGATTGTAGGCGGTCCCGCTCCATGCGGCAACCCTGGAAGCACAAAAAAAGCGCGGGATTTCGCGTTACACCCCGGCGCCACTACTTGAAACGCCGGGGTGCACACGCTCCCGCGTCACTCCACCTCCATGGAACCGTTGGCCGCCCCGGAGGGCGGCCTGTCGTGCGCGCTACAGCGCACGTCATCGCGCCGCGCGATGCGGCGCCCAGAAACTCTAGTTGACCGTCACCTCTTTGATAGCCGCCCCGCCTTTCTTCGGAAGCATGAGCGTCAGTACGCCGTTCGCATACTTCGCGTCGGCCTTGGTTTCGTCGACATCATGGCCCAACGTAAAAGCACGCGCGACGCGCCCGAAATAGCGCTCGCTCCGAATGACTGTTTCGCCCTTCTTTTCTTCGGTCTCCTTCTTCAGCTCGGCGCTGATCGAGACTTCGTTGCCGTCGATCGCGACATGAATGTCTTCTTTGCGCATGCCGGGAATTTCGGCCTTGACGTAGAACGCATTGTTGTCTTCGGTCAGGTCCATTTTCATTTCGGGCTCGGCCGGCAATGCGCGGTACGTCGACAGGCGCGGCATGCGGAACATCTCATCGAAACCGCGAAGCGGATCGAAGCGGACAAGATCGCCGAACGGATCGAAACGAGTAAGGTTCGTCATGATTTTCTCCATCGCAGGAAACATCCCACTCGATCGCTCGAACCACGCGAGCGTCGGTCCCGCATTGCGACGCCCACGGCGCGCACGGACGCGAGAGCGAAAACGGGGGGGTTCCGCGCCCCGATCCCGCCGCAACCGAGAGCGTCACAACTTATTATCAATATAGGTCCGAAAGGGGGGTTTACGTTGATCCAGGTCAATCCTTGACCGGCCAGCTTCTGAACCCGGGACGACGCATGACCCTCGGGGTCGGGGCTTCGCGCTCACGCCGGGCTACTTCCTTAAAACCGTCTTCTCGTAGAGGTCGCCGAGCACGCCCCTGGGATCGTAACGGTCTTTCAGCGCGCGGTAGGCATCGCGGCTGTAGATCGACCAGAACTCTGCCGCAGTGAAGTACGAATCCGAATACAGCGATTTGATCCCGCCGAGCGCGTCGACCTTGCGCTCGATCTTGCGATTGTAGTAACCCGGCGGGTGCTGCGCGGCATCGCGCACCACATCCCAGAAGCCGAAATTGACGTACAGGGCGTCGGCTTTCAGCGGATACAGGGCGAAGCGCTCGCTCGCGGGCGGCGCACGGATCGGACAGATCCACACCGGCAGGATCCCGATCTCGGCCTGGAAGAATTCCAGGAACTCGGCGGCGCGCTCGAGCGGAATGTCGACGTCCTGGATCACCGACTCCGGATGCACGCCGCGGAAGCGGCTCCACGCGCGCGTCAATCCGTGCCGGCTGTTCCAGCGCATGATCTTCTGGTAGGTGATCGAGTTCAGTCGCTCGCGGCCGTAGAGCCGGCGCAGGATCGGGTTCTGCGCGCCGACGTTCTTCGAGCACCAGAACCAGTCGGTATCCCAGCGCCACAGATAATCGTGGACGGTGAGGAAGTCGCTCGCGCGATCGCGGATCGAGCGATAGTAGATTTGCTCGAAGGTGTAGTCGCTCGTGTACGGTGCGGTCTCGACGAACGTTCCGCGCGTCAGATACAGCTCGCCGGGCGCGAACACCACGCCGTCGAGGAAATCGGTGTCCTTCTGGGCGGCAAACTGTGCCACGTCGGCGAAGCATGCCGCGGGATCGCGGTAGCGGTGGTGCTCCATCTGTACGTAGGGCTTTACGGGGCGCGTCCGCTGCGTGACCTTGAGCGCGTAGCCGAGCGTGCCGTAGGCGTTGGGAAAGCCGTAGAAGAGGTCGCGATGCTCGTTGTCGCGCGTGCACACAACGACGCGGCCGTCGCCGGTCAGCACGTCGAACGCGGCGACCGTGTCGTGCACCAGGCCGTAGCGGAACGAAGTGGCTTCGATGCCGACGCCGGCGAGCGCGCCGCCCAGCGTGATCGATTTCAGTTGCGGCACGACCTGCGGCATCGTCCCGCGGGCGAGTGTCGCGTCGGCGAGATCGACGAAGGCGGTCATCCCTTCCGCCTCCACCGTGCCGGCTGCGGGATCGACCGCGAGCACGCGATCGAAGTGCCTCAGGTTGATGCGCGGCGCGGGTCGCGTCGCGCGATCGCGGAAGAGGTTGGACGTGGACTTGGCGAGGCCGACGCGCGCCATGCCCGCCGCGCTGCTCGCCAGCTCGGCTTCGAGCGCGGCCACTTTTTCAGCGTAGGTGGCCAAAGCGGGAGGTCATCCCGGCGAGGGCCGGGATCCAAGTTGCTGCGAGATCGTCACGACGGTCGAACTTGGGCCGCCGCCGGGGCGACACCTATGACCGCGCCCCATCCTGGCGATACAGGAACGCCCGGCTCATCGGATAGCCGCCGGCGGGGACGTTGCCCTTCGACACCGTCACCTGGAACAGATGCGTGCGGCTCGCCTTCGAGCGGAACATCTCGGCGCACGACCACAGGTACGTCCGCCACGTGCGCCGGAAGCGCTCGTCGAAGCGCTTCGGGTCGATCGCGTGGATCTTCTCCCAGTTCTCGTCGAAGCGCGACGCCCACGCATCGAGCGTGAGCGCGTAGTGGCGGCGCAGGTTCTCGACGTCGAGCACTTCGAGGCCGCTGCGCTCCATCCAGTCGATCGCGAGCGAAAGGCTCGGGATCCACCCGCCCGGGAAGATGTGCTTGCGGATGTAGAACTCGGTCGCGAAGTCGCCGACGTGACCGATGAAGTGGATCACGCCGAGGCCCCCGGGCTTGAGCGCGGCTGCGTGCGTGCGCACGACGTCGGCCAGCGCGTCCGGCCCCGCATGCTCGAGCGTGCCGATCGAGAGCAGCTTGTCGTACTGGCCGGGGATCTCGCGCATGTCGCAGTCCACGACCTTGAGCTTGTCGGCGAGCCCGCGTCGCGCGATCTCCGCGCGCGTCTCCTCGACCTGCTCGGTGGTCGCGTTGACGCCGGTGCCGAGCGCGCCGAAGCGCTCGTACGCGTGGAACATGAGCCCGCCCCACCCCGAGCCGACGTCGACGAAGGTCTCGCCCGCCTTGAGCTCGACCTTGCGGCAGACGTGGTCCATCTTGTTGACCTGCGCCTCCTCGAGCGTCTTCGTGCCCTCCTTCCAGTAGGCGCAGGTGTACATCATGCCGACGCGATCGAGCCAGAGCTTGTAGAACGCTTCGCCCAGAGCGTAATGGAAGCGCGCGTTCGCCTTGGCCTGGGCGATCGACTTGTTCGAGAACCGCATCTCGTGCCAGCGGTTGCGCAAAGCGACCAGCTTGTTGGGGTTGCGATCGAAGCCGGCATCCATCCCCGCGCGTATGCCCAGCGCGAGATTGCCGTCGACGTCGACGCTGCCGTCGAAATACGATTCGAGCAAACCCACATGGCCGAACGCGAGCACGCGCAGCTCCGCCGCGATGCTCTTGAAGCGCATGGTGAACGCGGGCGCCGCGCGCAGCCGGTCCGCGTTGGTATACGTCGAGCCGTTGGCGAACACCGCGCGGAACGGGACATTCGTCGCGGCGCCGATCGCCGCGAGACGCCTGCCGAGGGCGCCGCCGGGCGTCCTCTCGGCGTGCTCTCCCGGACTCGCCTGCGAGGTGTCGATGAGGCCGCCCATGTGCGCCGGAGTCTTCTCCTGTCCGTGAGCGGAGGAGGACGGCGAGAGCTTGTCGTGGTCGGTCGCTGCCATGGTTGTTTGTCTTGCTCGTTGGCGACGTGGTTCCTGCCGTGCAGCCCACGAGAGGGCGGCACGCGGCGTCTAGTGTACCCCGGAGTGCGGCTCCGGGCATCGCCCTTCGCGCCCGGCCAGGGCTACAGTCCTTCGCGCTCGCCCGGGGTACTCCGGGATCGCAGGTGTATGTCATAGCCGAGCGCCGCACAAGAATGCATCAACGCGCGCCAATCGCGCCCGCGCGTCGCATGAATCGTTCCAACGGTGGACAACACGGTGGATTTCCGGTGGAACGAAGGTGCAGATTTATTGCGCAGTGCGATAGCGCAATGATTTTTCGTTGCTTTTGGCGCTCCGCTTTTGTGTACTAAAAAGCGCTTGCGTATTTCCGACCAAACTACTATTCTTAGTTTTGATTCAGCACTTGAACACAAGATATAGTAGGTTTTGATTCCTAAGGAAATTCCGGAAGGCGCCCTAGAGCGCCCCAGGTAAGCCTCGCGTCGAAAGGGGCATCCGAGACCGGAAAAAGCTTTGACGCTCGTTCGCAGGGAAGGGGCTCTCCGGGAGCGCAGCGGCAGTCAAGCACCAAGAACGACAAGATTTCACGAGGAGTTCACATATGCAAGTCGCCGGTCCTGCCGCTTCTACGCCCTCGAAGACCCCACAGAATCCCACGGCAGGTGAGACCGCCGCGCCAATGGCGGCGAATACCGATCCCCGACTGGCGCAATACAAGGTCATACGGCGCAACGGCGCCGTCGTGGGCTTCGAGCCCTCGAAAATCGCGATCGCGCTGACCAAGGCGTTCCTCGCCGTCAACGGCGGGCAGAGCGCGGCTTCCGCGCGCGTGCGGGAGTTGACCGCGCATCTCACCGACGTGGTCGTCGGCGCGCTGATGCGCCGCAAGCCGGAGGGCGGCGCGATCCACATCGAGGAGATCCAGGACCAGGTCGAGCTCGCGCTGATGCGCGGCGGCGAGCACGAGGTCGCGCGCGCGTACGTGCTCTATCGCGAGAAGCGGGCGCAGGAGCGGGCGCTGGAAAAGCAGAAAGGCGCGAAGGGCGACACGCCGCCCGCCGCGATCAGCGTCGTCGATCAGGGTGTGGCGAAGCCGCTCGATCTCGGCCGGCTCAAGGGACTGGTGCAGGCCTCGTGCGAAGGACTCCCCGACGTCGAGGCCGAGCGCATTCTCAAGGCGACGCTCAAGGACCTGTACGACGGCGTGCCGATGGAGGAGGTGCGCAAGTGCGTGATCCTCGCGGCGCGCACGCTCATCGAGAAGGATCCCGCGTACAGCTTCGTCACCGCGCGGCTTCTTCTCGACTCGATCCGCTACGAGGCGATGGGCGAGGAAGCCTCCCAGGCGGACATGGCCACGAAGTACGCCGAATACTTTCCGCGCTTCGTCAAGCACGGGATCAAGATCGGGCTCTTGAACGAGGCGCTCGCGCAGTACGACCTGGCGACGCTCGGCAAGGCGCTGGTTCCCCAGCGCGATCTGCAGTTCGGCTATCTCGGCCTGCAGACGCTCTACGACCGCTATTTTCTGGTCGATCAGTACGCTCAGTTCGGTGGGAATGGACGGCGCTTCGAGCTGCCGCAGTGCTTCTTCATGCGCGTGGCGATGGGCCTCGCGCTGAACGAGGTCGAGCGCGAGGCGCGCGCGATCGAGTTCTACAACGTGCTCTCGACGTTCGATTTCATGAGTTCGACGCCGACGCTTTTCAACTCGGGGACGCATCGCTCGCAGCTCTCGTCGTGCTACCTCACCACGGTCGCCGACGATCTCGACGGCATCTACGAGGCCATCAAGGAGAACGCGCTCCTTTCCAAGTTCGCCGGCGGGCTCGGCAACGACTGGACCAACGTGCGCGCGCTCGGCTCGCACATCAAGGGGACCAACGGCAAGAGTCAGGGCGTGGTGCCGTTCCTCAAGGTGGTGAACGACACGGCGGTAGCAGTGAACCAAGGCGGAAAACGTAAGGGGGCGGTCTGCTCGTATCTCGAGACCTGGCATCTCGACATCGAGGAGTTCCTCGAGCTCCGCAAGAACACCGGCGACGACCGGCGGCGCACGCACGACATGAACACGGCCAACTGGATCCCGGACCTGTTCATGAAGCGGGTGATGGAAGGCGGCGACTGGACGCTCTTCTCGCCGTCCGACGTGCCTGATCTGCACGACAAGTGGGGCCGCAAGTTCGAGGAAGCGTACACGCGCTACGAGGAGAAGGTGGCGCGCGGCGAATTGAAGCTCTACAAACGGCTTCCCGCGATGCAGCTCTGGCGGAAGATGCTGTCGATGCTCTTCGAGACCGGGCATCCGTGGATCACGTTCAAGGACGCGTGCAACGTGCGCTCGCCGCAGTCGCACGTCGGCACCGTGCACAGCTCCAACCTCTGCACCGAGATCACGCTCAACACCAGCGACACCGAGATCGCCGTGTGCAACCTGGGATCGGTGAATCTCGCCGCCCACATGCACGAAGTCGAGGGCACGCCGGGCAAATGGGAACTCGACCACGCGAAGCTCGAGACGACGATCCGCACGGCGATGCGGATGCTCGACAACGTGATCGACATCAACTACTACGCGGTGCAGAAGGCGCGCAATTCCAACCTGAAGCACCGCCCGGTGGGCCTCGGGATCATGGGCTTTCAGGACTGCCTGCACAAGCTGGGCATGCCGTACGCGAGCGAGGAGGCGATGATCTTCGCCGACCGCTCGATGGAAGCCGTCTGCTATTACGCGTACCTCGCCTCGACCGAGATGGCCGAGGAGCGCGGACGCTACTCGAGCTACAAGGGAAGTCTGTGGGATCGGGGGATCATGCCGCAGGACTCGCTCAAGCTCCTGACCGAGGAGCGCGGCGGGTATGTCGAGATCGACGACTCGGCGGCGATGGACTGGGACGCGCTGCGTTCCCGAATCAAGAAGCATGGCATGCGCAATTCCAACTGCATCGCCATCGCGCCGACAGCAACCATCTCCAACATCGTCGGCGTCGGCGCGTCGATCGAGCCCGAGTATCAGAACATTTACGTCAAGTCGAACCTCTCGGGCGAGTTTACGGTGGTGAACGAGCACCTGGTCGCGGAGCTCAAGAAGCAGAACCTCTGGGACGAGGTGATGGTCGCCGATCTCAAGTACTTCGACGGCTCGCTCGCCCGGATCGACCGCGTGCCGGCGCCGTTGAGGCAGCTCTACGCCACCGCGTTCGAAGTCGACGCCAAGTGGATCGTGGAAGCGGGCGCGCGGCGGCAGAAGTGGATCGACCAGGCGCAGAGCCTCAACATCTACATGGCGGGCGCCTCGGGCAAGAAGCTGGACGAGACGTACAAGCTCGCCTGGGTGCGCGGATTGAAGACCACCTACTACCTGCGCACGCTGGCGGCGACGTCGGCCGAGAAGTCGACCGGCCAGGGCGGCGAATTGAATGCGGTGTCGGCGTCGGGGGGCGTCGGGAGCATGGCAGGTGCGGGAGCGATGGCCGGCGCGGGCGGCATGACCTCGGGGCAGGCATCGAGCCTGGCGTCGAGCATCAAGGCGTCCGCGCCCAAGTCGTACGCGGTGCAGGAGCCGGAGGCCCCGAAGTTCTGCTCGATCGACAACCCGGACTGTGAGTCCTGCCAGTAGGCAGGACGAACAGGACTGGTTACGGCGAAGGCTAACGTGAGCGAAGCGAACGTTAAGCGAACGAAAGTGAGCGGCCGGAGCCACAACCCGCGCCGCGCCCTGGTTTGGGCGCGGCGGATTCCGACGATCTTGATTCATGTCGGAATCGACTGCGAGTCGTGCCAGTGAAGAGCCGTCGCCCCGGCGAAGGCCGGGGCCCAATTTGCGACGCAGAACCTTGGGTCCCGGCCGCAGCCTGCCCCGAGTGCGTGAGTCCGGGGCCGGGACGACAAGCTCCTGCCGCTGAGGAGATCGCACCATGAACTTCATGGTCTATGACGGCTGGTCGTTCAGTTACCCGGAGCCGCTGCTTGCCTCGAAGCCGCCGCAGTTGCCCGTCGTCTTTGCGATCCAGATCATGAATCTGACCTGGAAGCCCCTGCCGTACGAGCCGATCTTTTTCGGCGAGAGCGAGAATCTGGCGCGCACGGGCCTGGTCTTTCACCCGGCGTTCGGGCGCTGGTGCGAGCACCCCGCCGTCCGCGACGGTGAGCGCTTGTACTTTTCGTATCTCTGGCTGGCGCGCGGCGCGGAGTTTCGCGAGCACATCGAGCGGAGCCTGATCGCCCGCTATCGCCCGGTCTGCAATTTCCTGCCGCGCCCGTCGGCTCGGGCGCCATCGGTCGCAGCAGGCAGCCCGGGATGAGCGAACGCGAATCCCGGGACATCGAAACATAGCAACCGTAGCCCGGGCTGAGCGCGAGCGATGCCCGGGACAAACGAAACAGGACAGAGCCACACGAAACACGGAGATCACCGAGAACCCAACGAAACAACAACCGCCGGCGCGACCCAGACAGGAACTGGTTGGTTTTTCGATGCCGGCTACTAAGACGCAAGAGCGCGTCTATGGAGGGTAGTAGCAAGGGTATTCGAAACAACCAACCGGAGGGACCAGAGTAGATGGCCCAGTACGAGCAAGCGCCATGTCACGTGGTGGATGCGCGGTATCTCGGTGACTACAAGGTTTGGCTGGAGTTCAACGACGGAAGAAAAGGCGTGGTCGATCTCGCCGACGAGCTGTACGGCGAGGAGTTCGAAGGGTTGCGCGACCGGGAGCGGTTCGCGCAGTTCTACCTGGATTACGGACTCGCGACGATCGCCTGGCACGACGGACAGGATTTCGATCCGGATTATCTGTACGCGAAGTTGAGTGCGGTGCATTGAGTAATAGCCAAGAAGAAAGCCCCGCGCCGGGGGGAGAGCTGTTCGGCGCGGGGCACGAATAACACCAGGACAGGATTCTGGTGGCGGAGCCGGGTTCACTCGGCTAGAACCGGAGACAAGTATGCTGACATTCGAAGACGATTTCGTGACGCCCGCGCGAGGCGCGCCGCTTCCGCAATCGCCCGATGCCGCCGTTGCCGACTCAGTTCCCAACTCAGTTCCCAACTCAGTTGCGAACTTGGGGTCGCAGCCCTCCCCCGAGGTCTACGGCGGCCGTCTGTCCCGCGAGCCCGTGCACGATCTCGATGCCGACGCCCATGCGCTCGCCAACGGTTTCCGCCGCGTGCGCGCCGAGGACAAGCGCGTCATCAACGCGCAGTCCGACGTCAACCAGCTCGTCCCGTTCAAGTACAAGTGGGCCTGGGACAAGTATCTCTCCGCGTGCGCCAACCACTGGATGCCGCAGGAGATCAACATGCAGCGCGACATCGAGCTGTGGAAGAACCCCAACGGCCTGACCGAGGACGAGCGGCTGATCGTCAAGCGCAACCTCGGATTCTTCGTCACCGCCGACAGCCTCGCCGCCAACAACATCGTGCTCGGGACGTACCGGCACATCACCGCGCCGGAGTGCCGCCAATACCTGCTGCGGCAGGCGTTCGAGGAGGCGATCCACACCCACGCCTACCAGTACATCGTCGAGAGCCTGGGACTGAACGAGTCCGAGATCTTCAACGCCTACCACGAGGTGAAGTCGATCCGCGACAAGGACGAGTTCCTGATCCCGTTCATCAACACGCTGACCAATCCGACGTTCAAGACCGGCACGATGGAGGCCGACCAGGATCTCCTGAAGAGCCTGATCGTGTTCGCCTGCATCATGGAAGGCTTGTTTTTCTACGTCGGCTTCGTGCAGATCCTGGCGATGGGCCGGCAGAACAAGATGACCGGCAGCTCCGAGCAGTACCAGTACATCCTGCGCGACGAGAGCATGCACTGCAACTTCGGGATCGACCTGATCAACACGATCAAGATGGAGAACCCGCACTTGTGGACGCCGGAGTTCCGCGAGGAAATCCGCACGCTGATGAAGAAGGGTGTGGACCTCGAGTACGCCTACGCCGAGGATACCATGCCGCGCGGCGTGCTCGGTCTCAACGCCACCATGTTCAAGGAGTACCTCCGCTTCATCGCCAATCGCCGCTGCCAGCAGATCGGCATCGATCCCCTGTTCGACAAGGCCGACAACCCGTTCCCATGGATGGCGGAGATGATCGATCTGAAGAAGGAGAAGAACTTTTTCGAGACGCGGGTCATCGAGTATCAGACGGGCGGGGCGTTGAGTTGGGATTGAATCCTGCGAACGCTAAGGATACTCAACGAGTGGGCAGCTTGGCTGCCCATTTGTTTCATTGTCGTAGAGGATCGCTATGAAAGCGCACGATATCGCCACCCAACTAGTCAGTGAGCATGCTAGCCGTAAACTGCTAGAGGCCGACACACGGATGCAGATCATTGATCCGATACTCATCGACATCCTGGGTTGGCCACGAGCGCGGTTAGCAACCGAGACACACATCCATCCAGGGTTTGCAGATTACATTCTCTCCAGAGCGGACGCCAGCAAGGTAATCATCATCGAGGCGAAGCGAGAGGGAAGGTATTTTGAAATCCCTCAGGCACTCGCGGATAAATCTCTCAGCGGGTATGTCAAGGTGCGGACCTTACTGACATCTCAAGATATTAATGACGCCATCACGCAGGTACGTACGTATTGCTTAGATGCAGGCTGTGACACGGGCGCCATAACTAACGGGCATGAATGGATCCTATTTCGCGCGTTTCAACGCGATGCCGAGTGGCGAGACTTGAAGGCGTTTGCAGTCTTTTCCATGCGTTTCTTTTCGGAACGCTTTACCGAGGCGCATAACCATTTATCCTACGAGTCCATCACAACTCGAGGCTCACTTAGACGACTGCTGCTCGACCTAACGATTCACAATCGAGAGCTGTTCTATCCTAAGGCGCGGGTCCCAAGTTTTGACGCAACAGTCAACGCGAACGCGTATGCCTCGTCTCTTCGGCCGATCGGTCTGCGATTCTTTGGAACGATTGACGCAGGCGACCAGGAGTTTATGGATAACTGCTATGTAAGCCGTCGCGAGTATGACCTCGCTTTCACGAATGCACGCCGTCGGCTAGAAGATGCATTGACACCCTATTTGGAACAGTATGATATTCGAAACTTCAAGGATTCTCCTCAGGGCGGAGGATTTGGAAACCGCCTAAAGAAAACTGTCATCAAGGAACGCGCCGCTGACGTTGTTGTGCTGTTCGGCGGCAAGGGGGTGGGAAAGTCAACCTTCCTTCACAAGCTTCTCTTCCATCGGCCTCCACAGATCTTAAAAAAGAACGCCATCGTAACCCTAGTCGACCTTTTGAACACGCCGCCCGACATCGCGGAAATAAGACGTGCCATCTGGGCGTCGGTCGTGGCCGAATCGGATGTAGACCTGCTCCTGAACAAGGATCGCGACGCCCTGTGCAACCTGTTTACCGATCGCTTCGAAGCTGCCAAACGGATCGACCTGTTCGGCCTCGATCCTTCCAGTGAAGTATTCAACGCGCAATTGAACCGACTGGTGACTGAGTGGATTGCCGACCTACCATACGTCGCAGAGCGACTTGCCGATTATTGGAGGCGACGGCACAAAGCATTAATCGTGGTCATCGATAACACAGATCAATTGCCCGAATCAGTGCAGGAACTTTGTTTTTCGATTGCTCAAGAGATAGCTGCGCGCCTCACATGTATCGCAGTAATCTCTATGCGGGAAGAGCGCTTCTATGCCAGTTCAATCCGGGGTGTCTTAGACGCGTTTCAAAACTCTGGATTTCATATCTCTTCTCCGGAACCGAACGAGGTCTTCTTACGGCGCATTGACTATGTTCTGCGGCTTCTCCAGACCGACGGGGACCAATTCACTCAGCACTTTCCAGAGAGAATAGATAGAGAGGTCTGCGGAAAGCTCTTTCGTGTCTTGGCGACGGAATTCAACGCGGACCGATCCCATCTGGCCAACTTTCTAACCGCCTGCTCTCACGGGAACATCCGACTAGCCTTGGAACTGTTTCGTGGATTCCTAGAATCCGGCTATACAAACGTCAACGAGATGACTACGAGCGATTGGTGGACGTTGCAAATCCACCAGGTTATCAAGCCCTTCATGATTCCGAATCGATTTTTCTACGACGAGCAGACTAGCCTTATCCCTAATCTCTTCCAAATCCGATCTAAAGTGCTCGGATCTCACTTTACAGCAACCAGAATATTGAGAAGGCTAGAACCTATCTCAAAATCATTGAATTATGAAATTGGTCACCTACAATCGATAGCATGCTGCGAATGAGCGATGACCAGTGGGAACGCATTCGGGAGCACTTTCCGGAGGAGAACATTCCGGCGGAGCGTCCGGGGCGCAAGCCGGTGCCGACGCGGCAAGTGCTCGAAGCGGTGCTGTGGATTCTGAACACCGGCGCGCAATGGCACATGCTGCCGCAGAGCTATCCCAACTACAAGACGGTGCATCGGCGGTTTCAGCAATGGTGCGAGCGCGAGATATTGCGCGCCATCCTGGTTGATTTGGCGAATGAGCTGCGTGATCGAGGCGAGATTGATGAAAGCGAGTGCTTCATCGATGCGACCTTTGCGAGTGCGAAGGGCGGTGGGGCGGAAATTGGTCCTACGCGTCGGGGCAAGGGCGTCAAGATCATGGCCATCGTCGATCGCCACGGGTTGCCACTGTCGGTGAGCACGCATGCAGCGAACCATCATGAAGTCACTTTGGTGCAATTGAGCTTCGACTTCTACATGATCGAGGCGAAGCCTGACAATCTGATCGGCGACAAGGCGTACGACAGCGATGCGCTCGATCAATCGCTTAAGCAGCAAGGCATCGAGATGATCGCGCCGCATCGCTCGAATCGAACGCTCAAGACGCAGGACGGCCGCCGCCTGCGGCGTTATGCGCGGCGCTGGCTGGTGGAACGCTATTTCGCATGGCTACAGTGGAAGCGGCGGCTGGTCGTTCGCTGGGAGTACTACGTGAGCAATTTCCTGGGTTTCGTGGAACTGGCCAGCATCACGATGCTCCTGAAGCGAATTTGAGATAGGTCCTAGTCACCGGTCATGACTCGTCACATCCTCCTTTCATACCTGTTGCAAAGTTGGCCGCCGAATTCGTAGAGAGCTATGGGATGAAGGAAGACTTTGAGGCGAACACCGATCTTCTGCTTAAGCACGGTCTTGTCGAGGCAAACAACCGATTGGACGAATTCTCGGCAAGTGTCGATAGTTTGAAAATTACGTCGTATGGAGTATTCATGTTGCAGTTCCTTACCCATACATTCAGTTATCTTGAGCTTGTTTGCTCTGATTGCGCCATTGGTGACCAACAGGCCGCCAATCAGATCGCGGAGCTCTCCAACGATGACTATAGACTGTACCTAACGCGCGCACGACTTGAGCGAGTGAGAAAGCGGCTCGAGAAAGCGGATCTCTTCGTTCGATATCTAGAACAGGAAGAGCAGCGTGAGGCTGACCTATTTAAGGTGCAAGATATTCCTTCTATTACTCAGAGTATGAGAAAGGCATTCGACCATGAAATGCCGCGGGTAATTAAGAGCGCGCAAAAGAACTTGCACTAGCGAATCAGGTTCGCCGGCCTTGCCGGAGGCGGGCATACCCGGTTATTGCTGATCTCCAATCAGCCTCGCTGTAGTACGATCGCTGCGCCATGCGGATCACCCGCCTCCAAGCCCTTCCTCTCCGCCTCAAGGTCGTCAAGCCCGGCTACGCCGCCAACCAATCGACGGCCCTCCCCGGCAGCAGCACCATCATCGTGCACATCGAGACCGACTCGGGCATCAGCGGCCTGGGGGAAGCCGCTGCGGGCACGGTGTATTTCCACCAGACGATGAACGGGCTGCTCGATTGGCTGCGTGGATACGCGAGAGCGCTCGACGGCGCCGATCCGCTCGATCGGGTCGATGCTCATCGGCGGATGGACCGCGTCTCGGGCGCCTACCCGCCCGCGTGCCAGCCTGCGCGCGCGGCGATCGACCTCGCGCTGCACGATATCGCCGGCAAGGCGTACGGCTGCCCGGTCTACGAGCTGCTCGGCGGCGCCTGGCGCACTGACTTCGAGCTGCAAACCAACGTCTACGCGGACTCGCCCGCCGAGATGGCGAAGCTCTGCCGCGGCTTCGTGCGCGAGCGCTACCGCGGACTCAAGGTGAAGGTGGGGAACGTCGTGCGCAGCAAGGGCCTGTCTGCCGAGTCGCTGAGAGCCGAAAAGGACAAGCTCGTCGCCGCGCTGCGCGCGGTCCCCGATACCGTCGCGATCGACGCGGACGCCAACCAGTCCTGGCGCAACGCGAAGTCAGCGGTGCGGATCGTCGACGAGATCCAGCGCGACCGTTTCCACCCCAACCTCTCGCTCGAGCAGCCGCTGCACCATCTCGACCTCGAAGGACATCGCTACATCCGCGAGCGGCTGAAGATTCCGGTCGTGCTCGATGAATCGGTCCTGTCCCCGGAGGCCATGATCCAGATCGTCCGGCACGGCGCCGCGGATAGGATCGTGCTCAAGTTCAACCGCGTCGGCGGACTGGGCGCCGCGCGAAAAATCGTCGCGATCTGCGAGGCCGCGGGCATCGGCGTGAGCCTCGACACGATGCCCTTCACGCTGCTCGGCGACACCGCCAACGCGCACCTCGCGGCGACCCTCCGCGACGCCTACCCCGCCGACCTGGAGGGATTCCAGTGGTTCGCCGATACGCCGTTCCGAGGCGGCGTCGAGCTGCGCTCCGGCCGTGCCCGCCTGCCGAAGGCGCCCGGCCTGGGCGTCGAGCTGGACGAGAAGAAGCTGCGCGCCATGACCATCGCGCCGGAAGAGTGGCGCTGAATTCGGCTACGATGGCGGGCGCGGCCTGGGGCCGTCGATCGATCTTCTGGAGCGAAGGAGAGCCATGAATCACGCATCTCGTATCTTCTGGGCCGGGTTTCTGCTTGTCGCCGCGCTCGCCGGGGTCGTCGCGGACGCCACCGGGCAGCCCGCGGACTCGTCGGCGATCGCCGCCGCCAAGAAGCGCGGCAAGCTCGTCGTCGGCGTGAAGTACGACTTTCCACCGTTCGGCTACGTGAACGAGCAGAAGCAGGTGGTCGGCTTCGAGATCGACATGGCGCGCGACTTCGCCAATGCCCTCCTGGGCAGCCCGAACGCCGTCGAGCTGGTGGAGGTGAGCGGGCCGAACCGCATTCCGTTCCTGGTCACCAACAAGGTCGACATCGTTCTGGCGACGCTGTCGGTCACGCCGGAGCGCGCGAAGACCATCTCTTTCAGCGATCCGTACTACACCGGCGGCTACACGATCATGGTCGCCAAGGACACCAACGACGTCTCCACCATGGCCACGCTCGCCGGCAAGCGGGTCGGCGTGACGCGCGGCTCGACCGCCGACACGATCGTCTCCAAGCTCTCGCCCGCGCCCGCGGAGATCCTCAAGCTCGAGCACATCAGCGAGCTGTTCTCGGCGCTCCAGGCCAAGCGCGTCGACGCCGTCGTGCAGGACATCGCGCTGATGCAGCCGTTCGTGAGCAAGAATCCGGGGTACAAGCTCGTCGGCGGTCTCTACAACGAGGAACCGTGGGCCGTCGGCATCCGCAAGGACGACAGCGAGACGGTGGCCTGGGTGAACGACCAGCTCAAGCGCATGAAGCAGTCGGGCACGACTGACCAGCTGCTCGCCAAGTGGGGGCTGCGCTAGGCGAATGAGCTACGCGATCTCCTGGGAGGTCGTCCGCTCTTCGCTTCCGCTTCTCGCCGCCGGCGTCGTCGACACGCTGAAGCTCGCCGGCCTGTCGACCGCGATCGGCTTCGCGATCGGCATTGCCGGCGCGGCCGCGCGCGTGAGCCGCGTCGCCTGGCTGCGCGGGGCGATGCGCGCCTACGTCGAAGTGGTGCGCAACACGCCGATGCTGGTGCAGCTCTACTTCGTGTTCTACGGGCTGCCCCAGCTGGGCATTCGGTTCGACTCGAACGCGACCGCGCTCGCCACGCTGTCGCTCTACTGCGGCGCCTACACGCTCGAGATCCTGCGCGCGAACATCGAGGCGGTCGGCCGCGGCCAGGTCGAAGCCGCCCGGGCACTGGGGCTGAGCGAGGCGGCCGTATTCGGCTCGATCGTCCTGCGCCAGGCGGTGCGCGGCGCCGTTCCCGCGCTCGGCGGGCAGGTCATCGTGATGCTCAAGATCTCGTCGCTCGCCTCCGTGATCGGCGCGGCCGAGCTCACCTATCGCGCCGTCGACATCGTCGCCCAGACCTATCGCTCTTTCGAGCTCTACGCCTTGGCGGGGCTGGCGTATCTGGCCCTGACCCTCGCGGCAGCGGGCCTGTTCCGGCTCCTCGAGCTGCGGCTGCGTACGCCGCGATAGCGCCGATCCCGTGAGCGTACTGGTCGACAACTTCGGCTACATCCTGAGCGGCGCGTGGGAGACGGTGCGTCTTGCCGCGCTCGCTTCCGTATTCATGGTCGCCGTCGGAGCGATCGCCGGCCTGCTGCGCCTGTACGCGCCGTTGCCGATACGCTGGTTGAGCGTCGCCTACATCGAGCTGTTCCGCGGCACGCCGGTGCTGGTGCAGATGTTCTTCATCTTCTTCGGGCTGCCGCTCCTCTTCGGCTGGAACCCTTCCGCCTTTACGGCTGCGACCGTGGCTCTCGTGCTCAACAACGGCGCCTACCTCGCGGAGATCGTGCGCGGAGGCGTGCAGGCGATATCTCGGGAGCAATGGCAAGCAGGAACGGCGCTGGGGCTCAGGTTCCGCCAAGTGTTGGCCGCCGTCGTCGTTCCGCAGGCCCTCCGCCGCATCATCCCGCCGGCCGTCGGGCAGTTCACGATCCTGATCAAGGACACCTCGATCGCCTCGGCAATCGGGTTCTTCGAGATGACGCGCGCGGGGCAGCACGTCGTCGAGCGTACGCTCGCGCCGTTCGAGATCTTCACGCTCGTCGGCGCGCTTTTCTTCGCCATCTGCTATGCCGGGACTTGGCTGAGCCGCCGGCTCGAAAAGCGCCTGTCGCGGGTGGCGCCGGCGGGCGAAAGCGAGTGGCGCTACGTGCTGGGAGCGTGAAGGTGTTTCGCGCGATTGCGCGCCGCTTACCCGAGCGTCTTGTACAGCGCCACCAGTTTGCTCCACGCGCGGTCGGCCTGCGCTTTGTCGTAGATCGGCGCGCCATCCTCGACCGGCATGTCGGGCACGCACCAGCCGTGCTTTGCCGGATAGACCTCGACTTCCACTGGAACGCCCGCCTTCGCGAAACTCTCCTTCAACTTGTCCTTCGCGTCGGGCTGTCGCTGATCGTCGCTCGCGGCGATGCCGAAGTACATGCGCGCCTTGATCTTCGGCGCGAGAAGATGCGGGCTGTCCGGCTTGTCGGTTACGAGTGCGCCTCCGTGGAAGGACGCGCCGGCGCCGATGCGCTCTGGAACGGTTGCGGCTGTCCGCACGACAAGCGCGCCGCCCATGCAGTAGCCCTGACTGCCGATCTTCTTCGTCTTGTCGACTTGCCGTTGCGCATCGAGGAACGCCACGTACGCGACCGCATCCTTCTCGGCGTTGCCCGTTGACTGGACCGACGACATCAGCGGGCGGATCTTCTTCATGAGGTCCTGGTCTTTGAAGTCGAGATTCGCGGCGGTCGTGAACTGCGGTGCTTTGCTGACGCGGTAGAAGGGATTGGGCACAAGCACACTGTAGCCTTCGGCTGCCAGGCGCTTCGCCATATCGCGCATCGACGGCCGCAATCCGAGCGCGTCGGGCCAGATAATCACGCCGGGATACGCGCCCGAGGCTGGATGAATGAACGCGGCGTCGCAGGTGCCGTCAGGCGTCTTCACCGTCACATCGGACTCGACGACGTCGAGCGTCGCGGCGAAGGACCGGCCGGTCGCGGCGACGAGCCCTGCCGCTACCGAGCGAGCGATGAAGTCACGCCGCGAGACGTTAGTCTCGTCGGCCTTTGTGGGATCCTGTTTGCCGGACGCCATCGTCCTGCCTCCGATGCAGGAATTGCGAATTATGCCTAGCATGCGGCTTTTCCGCAGCAGCTAAGCCGCCGTCTTGAAAAACACCTCTCGCGTGCAGCGCCGCGCGCGCGTCCGGCGCCGACGACAAACCACAACGTCGGGGGCCGCGATTTCGGTTTACGCCTGCTGCGGGCATGCGCGAGGCTTGAAGTGTAGCTCGTTCGGCGAGACGGAGTGGCGCGACGTCCTCGGCGCGATGATCTCTGCGAGAGTCGGCCGCGGCTCGCACCCTATGGCACAATCCACGCCGAGATGACGACCTGTCCCACCGTAGATTTCGGCTCGCGGCAGAATTCCGAGCGTCCCGAAGCCGTGCAAGAGGCTGCCGAGCTATTCATGGAGCACGGTTGCGTACTGCTCAAGAGTGTGTTCGGCCAGGATTACGTTGCACAACTGCATCGTGCGTTCGTCGATACCTACTCCCCGTATCTTGAGGAGCGCGAATTTCCGGACGCATTGAACGTGGGTACCAAACGAACCCAGGTAACGGTCGCTATCGAAGGGCCGTTCAATTCGCCCCAACTCTATGCGAACGACTTCATTCTGCCGGTGTTGAAGCTGGTACTCGGTGAACACTTGATCGTGGGCAGCTTCGGGGCTGTTGTGTCACTGCCCGGAGCGCCGAATCAGCACAGTCATCGTGACCACCCGAATATCTATGAATTGACGGAGGCTGAAGCCACGGAACCGTGGGTCGATATAGTGCTGCCTCCCTATGCGCTCAACGCCATCGTCCCGCTGGTGCCGCTGAACGCCACCAACGGAACCACGCACCTCTGGCTCGGGAGCCACCTGGTGCCCAAGAACAAGGCCGAGCAGATGCCCAGTGTCGATCCGTTTGCGGATGTCGGTGACTGCCTTCTGGTGGATTACCGTCTCATGCACGCCGGCAACGCCAATCGCTCGGCCAATCCCCGACCGATACTCTATAACATGTACTGCCGCTCATGGTTCAGGGACAGCCGGAACTACCGCCAACAGCGACCGATCAGGATATCGCGCGAAGAATACCTCCGGGTTCCGCAGGAGTTTCGGTACCTTTTCAATTGGTGGCGAAGATAACCCCTGCTTCGCCCGCAGGCGGTTGCTGCTCGCCCATCCCATGGACGCCTGGACCTGCCCGAGTTGCGGCGCGACCGCGACAACGCCTTATTGCGGCAACTGCGGCGAGCGTCGCGTCGATCGCGCCGCAGCGCCCATCGCGCGGCGCCGAGTCGCCGTCGAGCGGACGCGCTCGTTCGTGGATCGCACGTCCGCGAGTCTGCACGCTCTGCTCTCTCCGCCCGGACGCCTCACCCGCGACTGGATTCGCGGCCGGCGCGTCGGCTATCTGACGCCGATCTCGCTGTTTCTCTGGATCAACGTCGTCTTCTTCCTGGTCCAGTCGGCGACTGGGCTCGGCATCTTGACGTGGCCGCTCCGCATTCATCTCTCTGACGATTCGATCAGCTGGCTCACGACCTGGCTGCTTGCGCACCGCAAGCCGGGGGTCACGGAAGCCACGGGTGGCTACGCGGACATCTTCGACGCGCTCGAGGCGGTGCACGCCAAGTCGCTCGTCATCGTCATGGTGCCCGCCTTCGCCGTCGTGGTGGGCGCGCTGACGCTCGATCGACGCGAGCCGTTCCGGCATGTGTTCACCTTCGCCACGCACTTCTTCGCGTTTGCCCTCCTCTGGCTTTCGCTGCTGTTCCCGGTCGCCGCGATCGCGCTTCGCCTCATGGCCGCGAGTCGGCTCACCGTAGATCATCACGCAATGGACATGACCGTCACCGCGATCGAAGCCGCCGGCCTCGGGGCGTACCTTTACGTCGCCCTTGGCACGGTGTTCGGCCTGTCGTGGCTGCGGCGGTCGATCACCACGGTCGTTCTGATCCTGGCGCTCTACGTGATCCTGAAGGCGTACCACGCGGTGGTGTTCGCGGTGACGCTGTACTCGACTTGATACGAAGCACCGCGCAGAATACCTGTGTCTCCGGGGCAGGCGTTGCCCCGAATTGTGGACAGAGCCCTTACAGTACTTGGAATTTTGCGAGCATAATGAATATTCTTCATACCGCGGCAGCGGAAGCAAAATGACAAAGGGTATCGAGATCGACCGCGCCAAGCGGCTCGCAGAGGAGCCAAGCAAGGGTCACAACCGTTGGCACCCCGACATTGCACCGGTGCTCGACGTGGAACCGGGCGAAGAGGTCATTCTCGAAACTCGCGACTCGTCCGACGGCCAGATTCGCCCGGGCGTGCTTGCCACCGATCTCTTGCGGATGGACTCGAAGATTGTCCACCCGCTGACCGGACCGGTGTACGTCAAAGGTGCGCATCCAGGCGATCTGCTCGAGATCGAATATGTTCGGATCACGCCCGAGCGCCATGGCTGGACGCGGTTTATCCCAGGTCTCGGTTTTCTGCACGACCTGTTTAGCGAACCTTATCTCGTTCATTGGGACCTTGAGAACGATTGGGCGATCTCTTCCGCGCTTCCGGGTGTGCGCATTCCAAGCAGCACGTTCATGGGCACTGCGGGGCTTGCCCCTTCGCACGCGCAGTTGCACGAGTGGACGCGGCGGGAAGCCGAGTTGCATGAGCGCGGTGGAACTGTCTTTCTCCCCGATTCGAAGAGCGCCGTTCCGGCCCGGGAACCCATCGCGAGCCAGGGCCTGCGAACCATTCCACCTCGCGAGAACTGTGGCAACGGTGACATCAAGCAAATCACCCAGGGGTCGCGATTGCTGATCCCGGTGAACGTCGAGGGCGCGCTCTATTCCGCCGGGGACGCGCATTTTGCCCAGGGCGATTCGGAGTGCTGCGGCACGGCCATCGAGATGGGCGCCACGGTTGCCGTCCGATTCCGCGTGTTGGCCGGGGAAGCGCAGCGTCATGGCATTCGCTGGCCCCGGTTCAGTCATCCGGGGTATTTTGCCGCGCCGGAGTGGGCAGCCCCCCGCAACTTCATCGCCACAATGGGCATGCCCATTCGCGACGATGGAACCAACGATGGGGGAAACATTACTCTGGCCGCGCGCAATGCGGTAATCAACATGATCGATTTGCTCGAGGAACGTGGCTGGACGCGCGAGCAGGCGTACATAATTTGCAGCGTTGCCGTCGACTTGAAGGTGAGCAATGTCGTCGATGTTCCCAATGTCCTCGTCTCGGCGGTGCTACCCGAGGCGATCTTTGAACATTGACAGGCGCTGCCGATCCAACGAGTAATCGTGTTGCGGCTGCGGTTTGCCAATTGCCGGGATAGATTCCCAAGAACGAAGGACGTGGAGGTGTCATGGCTAGCATGCGCGGAGTACGTATTGGTTTGATCGGCGCCGGCGCGATTGGTGGCGTGGTCATCGACCGCCTTCTCACTGGCGCCGATTCCCTGGCGGTGGACATTGTTGCTTGCGAACCGCGCGACACGCGACGCGAAGAGCTGGCGCAGCGATTCGGGGTCCGAACCACGAGCAACCCGGTCGAAGCGGCAGGTGGAGAGGTGATCGTTCTTGCCCTGCCTCCACTGGAGGTCGCCAAGGCGCTGCAGGCCATCCGCGACCATCTGTCGCATCAACCCGTGATCGTTTCGTTTGCTGCGGCAGTACCTATCTCGAGTTTAGAGTCGATGCTGCCCCCGGGAACATCGGTCGTGCGGATCAACCCGAATTCGCCCTCGTTGGTCGGCGCGGGCTTCAATCCAGTGACCTACGGCTCGAACATGACGAGTAAAGCCCGGGCAGTCGTCGATCGGTTCCTCGCCGTGATGGGTGCAACAGCCGAGATCGATGACGCGTCGATGAACGCGTACACGGCGCTCAGCGCGGTGGGGCCGACCTACTTCTTGCCCGTGCTCGACGCGATGATCGGAGCCGGCATGGAGCTTGGTTTGAGCCGCGAGGCTGCGGTCGCAGCAGCGACCGCGACGGCACGGGGGACGGCCGAGCTTGCCGCAAAGCGCGCGGAGAGCCCCGAGCAACTCAAGCTGTTCACCGGCTTGCGTCCGCTAAAGGATGGCGAAGTGCGTGATCTCGTAAAGCAGGCGATCGCCGACGCCGTCGGGCGCATGACGGCATTGCAGCAGAAGATCACCTCTGCTCCGACCCAGACTTGACCGGGCATGCACGCTTCGCGCCCATCGGCACGCGCATACTTCGTTCACCGCTAGCGACTGAGCCAGCAGCCCGCGGCGGGGCTTAGGGGCAGACGATAAGATCGATCTCGACCAGGGCGCCCACCGCCAGATTGGTGACTCCGACTGTCGTCCTGGCAGGATAGTGTCCCTGCGTGAAGTAGCTGCTATAGACCTTGTTTACCGCCGGATAATCCGCCGAGAAGTTTACGAGGTAGATGCGGACCATCGCGGCGCGGTCGAGCGAGCTTCCGGCGCCGCGCAGAACCGTTTGCAAGTTGCGCATGATCTGCTGGGTCTGCTCGGCGGCACCGCCCGGAACGAGCGCACCTGTCTTGGGATCGACACCGAGCTGACCGGTCACGAAGATAAAACCACCAGCACGTACCGCATGGCTGTAAGCGGCAGTCGGAGGTGGCGGTGGAGCTTCGGCTATGGTGAGAAATTCCGGATTCATTCTTGACGGCTCCTCGTGTTAACGTAACGTTCCAGAAATTGCCGGGAACGTTCGGTGGCCGGTCGCTCGAAAAAAGTCGTTGCCGACGCGACCTCTATGATCTTCCCTTTGTCGAGAAAAACGATGCGATTCGCCGCATCGCGTGCGAAGCTCATCTCATGCGTCACGACGATCATCGTCAAACCCAGTTTCGTGATATCACGCATGACTGCCAGTACTTCACCAACGAGCTCGGGATCGAGCGCACTCGTGGCCTCATCAAAGAGCAGCACCTCAGGACGCATGGCCAGCGCCCTGGCGATAGCCACGCGCTGCATCTGACCTCCGGAAAGGAACGCCGGATACGTATTGCGTTTGTCGGCGAGCCCGACCTTTTCCAGGAGATGCTCTCCTTCGCTTGTGACTTCGCGAACAGGTCTGCGCAAAACGTGCACCGGGCTCTGGATGACATTCTCCAGCGCCGTCAGATGCGGCCATAGGTTGAAATGCTGGAACACCATACCAATCCGAGCCCGAATCAGCGCGAGCTCGCCATCGCTCATCGGTATCGTGCCGGTTGCGGTGACCTTGTAGCCGACGCGGGTGCCGTGAAGAAATACCAACCCACGATCAGGCCGCTCCAGCCAGTTGATGCAGCGAAGCAGCGTCGATTTCCCGGAACCGCTGGGACCGACGATGCACACCGTCTCGCCCGGCACAATCTGCAGATCGATGTCCGTCAGCACTTCGTGTGCGCCGAAGCTCTTCGCCACACCGCGCAATTCGACTGCCGGCGTTGAGGGGGTATCAGGCACGGCGTGGTCGGACGAGAGCGGCGTATCTCTCCCCACGCCGGACGAACCATTCGACGCCGCCGCAAAGCGCCCAGTAAAGCAGGGTCGCGAACAGGAAGGATTCAAAAGGAACGAAATAATACGATTGAACCGCCTGCGCCGCGAAGGTGAGCTCGGGGACGGTGATGATGGAGAGGAACGCGGAATCCTTGATCAGCTGAATTAGCTGATTGCCGATCACCGGCCCCACGGCGATCAGAACCTGGGGCAGGATGATCCGCCGGAACAACATCAACCCGGAAAACCCGAACGCGTGGGCGGATTCGGTCTGCCCGGCAGGCAGGTGGGCCCATCCCCCGCGAAGAATCTCGGCCATGTAGGCCGTGTTGTAAGCAACCAAGGTGATCAGCGCGGCGCTCCACTTGTCGACGACGACTCCTAACGACGGAAGCCCGAAGTACACCAGATAGGTCAGAAGCAGGAATGGGATACATCGTCCTGCGTCGACTAGCGCCCGCGAGACGCCGGCGACGACGCGGTTTTTTGACATCATCGGAACCACCAGCAGGCCGCCCAGCAGCAGCGACAGCGTTACCGACACCGCGCAAAGCCACAGCGTGTTACCCAGCCCAATTGCGAACTGTGGCAGCTCGTGCCAGATGACGCCAAAGCGCACTTCAGATCTTTCCCAGGCGCACGCGCACGTGTCGTTCGAGCGTGCGGGCGGCAAAAACCAGCACGAGCAGCACGACCCCGTAGATCACGGCTGCCGCGAGGAACGGTGGCAGTGGCTCATAGGTCGTCGCCGCAATCTGGCGGCCCTTTCTGGTGAGTTCGACTACGCCGATGATCGCGACTGCCGGGCTGGCTTTGATCAGCAGCGTCATCTCATTGACGAGCGACGGCAGGCTCGCCCGCCAAATCTGGGGAAGGACGATCGTGCGAAACGCCACGAATCGGGTCATGCCAAAGGCGGTCGCCGAATCGAGTTGCCCCTGTGGAAAGTCGACGATGGCAGCTCGCCAGATTTCACTGTTGAATGCGGTTGTATTGAGCGTCAGGGAGAGGATTGCCGCCGGCAGTGGATCCATGGACCAGCCAAGCGCAGGCAGGCCAAAGTAAATGAGCATCACGAACGTTACGACCGGGACGGCGCGCACGAAGCTCGCATAAGTCCCGCAAGCGACGCTCAGGATGCGCATCTTTGCGCAGCGGCCCAGGGCAAGCAACAAGCCGAGCGGCACGCCCAACGCGATCGCAGCCGCGGAAACGATGACAGTTATGACCGCACCGCTCAGGAGGTCCAACAGTGTCGGCGCGGTAAGCATTCAAGCCCCTAGAACAGCAAACCGTCCGCAGTTTCCCGCGGACGGCAGCCTTCGAAATTGACGCGTGGATTCGAAGCAGCGATTGCTCGACTCAACGCATGGGGCGATCACCTGGGAGCAGCGGTTGATTTGGCAGGTTGTCGAAGGTGATCTTGAGCCACTCTGTTTGAAGCTGTTTCATGGAGCCATTGGCCTTTTCCTGGGCTAGGAACTTGTTTAGATATTCGCGAACACTGTCGTTGCCCTTCGCGATCGCCCAGGCGGCGTACGATTTGTCGCCCACCCGCTGGCCGAGCTCGAATACATTCGGCTTCTCGTGAACGAGCGTAGAAAGTGACACGATGTTGTGGATGACCGCGTCGAGACGCTTGTTCACGAGGTCCTGATAGGCCTCCGAGAACGCTCCGTATTGGACTATGTTGCCCAGGCTTCCGCCGGTCTTTTTCAGGTCGGTTTCGAGGTACGGAAGGACTTGAAAAGATGCGCCTCCCTGCTGGACGCCAAGGGTCTTCCCCGACAGGTCCTTGATTGCCTCGATCCTCGTGTCGCCCTTCCGCTTCACATAAGCCATCGTCGATTCGGAAATGGGCATGGTGAAATCGAGCGACTTCGCACGCTCGTCGGTAATCACCGCGGCGGTAAGCGCGACGTCGTACTTCCCGGAGGCAACACCGGGCAGGATGCCCTGCCACGGCAGGATCTCCTGCCGGATTTCGAAAGGCGCGACCTTTCTCAGAGCTGCCAGGAGCGCGTGGTCATAGCCCATCGGTTTGCCGTTGACGACGTATTCAAACGGGGGGTAATCGTCCTCCGTGGCAACGATCATGAAGCCGCGCTTTTTGATTTCATCGAGCGTGGCTCCGCTAGCGATTCGCGCTCCGAGAGCGCAAATACCGGCTACGGCAAGAGACAACAAGAGCCAACGCCAGATCCGGGTACGCCGAAGAGTCTTGACAGCATGCATGAGCGTGGTCATCTCCGTTCTCCTTACATTGCGCCACCGACGATGTACGTCGCCCTTTGCGACGCCAATATAGCCCGAAACATTTCTCAGCGCACGACATTCGCGCGATGCCGAACGAATTGCGGATTGCTTACGCACGCATTCGAGTTTTCAGGATTGTAATGTGGGTTGGCTCGGGGTGTGCCCGTCCGAGACGGGTGCGTCGCGGCCCACATCAGGCCATTCGGCCTTGAAAAACGCGCCCGCCCCGGCTAGAAGACCCTCGCGCTGCGGTCCGGCAATGAGCTGCACGCCCACGGGAAGGCCGTCGACCGACCCACACGGGACGGCAAGCGCGGGGAGGCCAACCAGGCTCCAGGGTCCCTGCAGCTTCGATGGGCCCGTCTCTTCCGAGAAAACGGGCGCGGTCCCGTTGGTCGCCGGCGCAAGGATGACTGAATCCTCCTCCAGTAGCTTCAGTATCTCCTCCCGATAACCCTGCGCATCCGCGATCGCATCGGCATACGCACGATCCGAGATCCTGCGTCCGGAATCGATGATCTCGCGCAGCCTGTCGCTCATGGCGTCGCCGTACCGGTCGCGGTCGCCTCCATGATTGGACGCTATATCGCGGAAGAGAATCGTTTCATAGCAGGACACCACATTCTCGAATCTTGCCGACAGATTCGCCGTGTCTACTCGAATGCCGTTCGACTCGAGGAGTACCTGGGCCCTGTCAACGGCTGCGATCGAGCTCGGCTCGACGTACTTCTGCAACGGCCCTTCAATGCGCCGCACGCGCTTCGGAGTCGCGACAGGGCCCGCGCCGGGCAACTGTCCGCCTCCCCGGTCGAACATCACCATGAATGCAAGCAGGATGTCAGCAGCCGTACGCGCCATCGGTCCTACGTGGTCGAGGTAGGCCGACAGAGGCATCGCGCCGGCCGTACTTATCGCCTGCTTCGTCGGTTTCAAGCCAAAGACTCCGCAGTACACCGCCGGACGAACAATCGACCCGACTGTTTGCGTGCCGATCGAAATCGGCACCATGCCTGCAGCCACCGACGCCGCAGAGCCGCTCGACGATCCGCCGGGGGTTCGAGATGCATCGTGCGGATTGGTGGTCGGCCCGGCACGCGCGATGGCATATTCAGTCGAAACCGTCGTGCCCACGATTACTGCCCCGGCTTCGCGAAGCTGCCGCACGACAACAGCATCGCTGGAAGGCTTGCGCAAGCCGTGGATTGGGCTTCCCAGAGTGCATTTGAGCCCCGCAACGTCGATGGTTTCCTTGACGGCGATAGGAATTCCGTGGAGCGGGCCGGAGACGGTTCGATTGTCGAGCTCGGTCGCGGTTCGCAGCGCCCCGTCAGCATCGATCTCAACAAAGGCATGCACCGTGGGCTCAAGCGCCTCGATTCTCGCCAGGCAGCTTTGGACGATCTCGCGCGCCGAGCATTCTTTCGTCCGCAGGAGTTCGGACAACTCTAACGCCGGCAGCCGGTATAGCGGGTCAGGTGTCATCCACCCTCGGTCGAGTTGAGCAGGCCATTGTCAATCAGGTATTTGCAGCGCTTCGGACTCCAGCAGTCCTGTCACGTGAATTTGGCCGACGTTAGCCGGCCAAAAAAAAGCTTCTTGGCGGAGAGAGGGATTCGAACCCGCCGATTCTAAGGGCTACAGACGGAAACGCAAGGGGAAATGATCCCATCCAATCCCCGGAAACCATAGCACTGCGACGCGGGCGCCGATGACCCCGTTTCAGTATCGGCCGGCAGTAGAAATTTCCGACTCCTGAGACACAATGGCGAGCGACCACAACGATCGCAGATGCCTTACCGAATCGTCATCCTTGGTCGATAATCCGGCACGCCTTTACGGTTCCATCCGATCTAGGTGAAATCATGCATCTGCGCACCCTGCTCGCGATCTCAGCAATGTTGGGCTGCAACGCCGCCGTCGCCGGCCTCAAGGAAGGCTACGAGGCGCTGAGCAGGCAGGACTACGCCACCGCCATAAAGGAATACCGCCCGCTGGCGGAGCGCGGGAACGCCGAAGCCCAATATCGGATCGGGCGGATGTACGAGTTCGGCAAAGGGTATCCGCAGGACAAGGCGCAGGGCATCGCCTGGATCCGCAAGGCGGCCGCGCAAAACCACGCCGACGCGCAACAGGAGCTGGGCTTCATCTACGCGACCGGCGACGGCGTGAAGCAGGACGACGTGCAAGCCGTGGCTTGGTTCCGAAAGGCGGCCACGCAGGGCGACGCGACGGCGCAATACAACCTCGGACTGTTGTACGCCAAGGGTCAGGGCGTAGAGAAAGACTATGCGCAGGCGATCGCCTGGTGGCGCAAGTCGGCGGCCCAGGGCAACGCAGACGCGCAGTTCAAGCTGGGCGTCGTCTACCATACCGGCCAGGGCGTGGCGAAGGACGAGGTCCTCGCGCTCGCCAACGCCACGATCGCCGCGCGCGGCGGCGACAAGGAGAACGTCGAATACCGGAACGAGATCGCGAAGCAGCTCACGCCGGAGCAAGGGCGCAGCGCCCAAGCGTTGGCCGATGCGTGGAAGGTCGGCCAGCCGATGCCGGGGAGCGCTGCCACGTCGGGCTCGGCGCCGAGCACCGCGGTGGCCGCAAGTGTTCCGGTGAAGACCCGGTGCTCGGCGACAGGATCGATGGGCGGCGAGAAATTCGCGGCGACCAACTGTGTCGTGGCGCTGTACGGCGACCAGCACAGTGTCGCGATCTGGTTCAACGAAGATCCCATCGCGCCCGCCGAGGCGGAGAACTTCCAGATGTCGTCTTACGCCGGTGGCGACAAGGGCGGCAAGCAGCGCACGATGGCGATCATCATGTTCTGTCCGGGTGGAGGCAAGGAGACGGCCTCCGCGGCGGCTGTCAAATCGATCGACCTCAACACCAACCACGCCAAGTCGCCGATGGCGGGCATCCAGCGCGTGGTCGAGGCGCCCAAGGACTTCAAGGTCGAGAAGATGACGGGAGACATCAAGCCCGGCGGCGCGCTGTCGGGCAAGATCGTCGGCAACCTAGACAAAACGTCGTTTACATTCGATTTCGAATTGAACTTGCCGGCCAAGGAAGCGGCGGCGGGGATGGGCTGCAAGTAAGGAGCGGCGCCTTAACTGTCGTAGCCCGGACTTGATCTGACATCGAGTGTCAGGTCGTACTTGCGCTTGAGCGGCTCACTTCGGCCACAAGCGGTCGTGGCCCATTGCGCTCCATAGCGGCCGTTGGTCGGTGCCGGCGGTAGCCCGTGTGCCCGTGTTCACCTACTTCAGGTTGTAAGAGGCGTTTTGACATATGTCAATACGTTAACGACTTTATCATCGCAACATATAAGCAGGCGATATCGGTGCGAAGTAGGTGAAGGAAATCGTCCACCAGGCAGCCACTGAGATCGCCCACGAGTATCTGGCCGGGATCGCGTCGTACATCGGCAACCTCGATGGCTACTCTTGCGAGTGTGTGCGCTATCGCACAGACGCATCGTCAAGCGGGCGCTACCTTCCCTTCGAGCAAAGCGACCGTGACGTCGGAGCGTCAAGCAGCTCCGGCAGGCTGCGGGATCGCCGACATCTATAAACAGAGATGCCACGGGACGACCGCTGAGGAAATGCAACACACTATTTCGTTATGGCTAATCAACGTTCAGCTTTAAACGTCACTTCTCGATACGACGACTTTCTGTTTGCAGTGATATGCGATGAGCCCGGCGGGATGCGGCTGAGCGTCCTTTCCGCATTGGCGCGCATGAACGTCGATCCCTGGGAGGAGGCGGCCCGTCTGGCGACACTGTCCACGCCGGACGCTCAAAAAACTCTCGTCTCGACACTCAATCTTCTTGCTGACAAACGACAGAGGGCGGCGGAACCAGAGATTCTTGCTGCCCGATTGGTTGCGCTTCTCCCAAAGACAGACGAAGCCACGGCCGCCAAGGCGGCAACAATTGCGAAGGATCGTGCGCAGCGAACTATTTACTGGTTCGTGTGGTTGTGCTTTGCGTTCGCAATGTCGTTCCTAACGCCGCACCAAACTGCACCGACGACGAGCGCGGGAGCTTCTGCGTCGACATCGAACGCCACTTCCCCAACAGAAGGCAGCAGCGCAAAGCTCGCGCCTTCTGATGTAAACAGTCGAACAGATTAAGGCAAGGTGCGCCTGCCGACGGTCCTATCCGCGGAATTGACAGCCCGGTAGCATCAGTTTCACCTCGGACTTTCGACGGGCCTCCGCTTGGCGATTTCGTGAGCGCGTTGGCAGAACCCGGCTTGCGAACCCGGCCATATGCAATCGTCTCAGTTCGGCCAAAACCCGTCATCCGACAAATCGGCTCAATTTCGCCGTAACGGTTAGCAAGCCGGGCGGCGCGAGATAGATTCGCACGCTCCGCCATGGCGCGTCGCAGGGGCGGCTCAGCCGGCTGCTGCCAACCGACAGAAATCTGCCCGCCAGCGCTCCATTGCCTGCGCGATCCAAACGGGAACCTGCCCCGGCACCGCGCAGACAATAGGTCAAGCGGCGCTCGGGCGTCGCTTGACCGCCATCACCAATCCCGAAATGCGTAGGCTCGTGTGACTGGATTCCCTATCGCTCTACGGACTCGGGGTACCGCAGGCAACGCCAGTTGAAACGGACGTGACAGGATCTTCGCACTTCACCACAAACCCTCCTCCGTTGCCTGAGAAGTCGAAGCCGTCAATGATCGTTGCAAACGCCAGTTGCCTAATGAAGACGCCGTTGCCACCGTTATTGGTGAGGGCCTCCCCGACTTGCGCCGTCGAGGCCCGTACGACAATGCCATCACCGGCGTTGCTGTCCACCGACCCAAATCCGCTGTCGTCGAGGATCTTGATCACAGAGCCTCGCTGGGCAAGGATACCGGTGCCGTTTGCCGTAATCCTCACGTCGTCAGTGCGCAGGAAAGAACCGTCCTGAACGATCGCGCCGAAACTGCCGTTTCCTGAAATGACAGGCCCCGCCGCGCCAGGGACATCGGGTCCCATGTTGACCGTGGATGCGCCGAACACACCCAAGCCGGTGTCGTTGTTTCGGATGATGGTGGCGCCCAAAATGTCGGCTGAAGATTGATTCTGCAGGGACAGTCCAGTCTGACCCGGCCCGCCCCCCTGGATGACCACATTGTCGAACGCGCAGAGGCTTCGGTCAGTGCATGAAACACCCGTCGCAAATGCGCTTGGTCCCCCGTTGATGGTGAGCGACCGCACCGTGATCGTGCTTCCTCCATTCACGGTCAAAGTGGTCCCGCCTGAGGGGGTGAGGGTACCTGTGATGTTCGCGCCCGGGTTCCCGATGAGCGTTAGGCCCGTATACCCAGAGACCGACACATCCTCAGTGCAGGTCCCGGAAATCGTTACCGTGTTCGCGACGGATTTAGTTAGCTTCGCGAGCGCAGCCGTCAGGGTCGTGCCTTTTTTGCTGCAATCCACACTGACGAGCGCTGCCTGCGCCGAGAAAATGGGCGCAGCCAGCAGCAACGCCACTGTAACGCCTAGGATGTGTTTCTTTTGCATGTTCAGCCTCCCTGGGATTGATTGATTTTTTATGCGCCCGGCTCGCAGCGCCGGGTTCAGAGGACGGTGGTAAGAAAGAGAAGCAGACGACCGATTTGACTGTGGCTAGACCTCGGGCTTCCTTCTTGCATACTTCCCCCTCGTTGGATGGCAAGAATTTCAGTCCGCGATGACGTGAGCCAGCGCTTAAGTCGCAAACGCTGCTAATGCGGCGTCGCCCTCGTTGCTTCGCCCTCCGAACGCAATCGTTCGTTAACGAAGTAGCCTACGGCTCGTCGTGGACCGAAAGTACTCACTAGCATGAACCGTACCTACTTGGCGTCTCCAGCCAAATCAAAGTGATACATCAAATGGGGGCACGAGGCTGCAAGTGAATGTAAAGCTAGACGACAGGTTGCCGTCCGCTCCGGATCGAGATCGGTATGCCTGAGTGAGGAGGAGGACGGTGGTAAGAAAGAGAAGCAGACGACCGATTTGACTGTGGCTAGACCTCGGGCTTCCTTCTTGCATACTTCCCCCTCGTTGGATGGCAAGAATTTCAGTCCGCGATGACGTGAGCCAGCGCTTAAGTCGCAAACGCTGCTAATGCGGCGTCGCCCTCGTTGCTTCGCCCTCCGAACGCAATCGTTCGTTAACGAAGTAGCCTACGGCTCGTCGTGGACCGAAAGTACTCACTAGCATGAACCGTACCTACTTGGCGTCTCCAGCCAAATCAAAGTGATACATCAAATGGGGGCACGAGGCTGCAAGTGAATGTAAAGCTAGACGACAGGTTGCCGTCCGCTCCGGATCGAGATCGGTATGCCTCGATGTCGCTTACCGTTTCCGCAAAGACGCGCTTAGCAATTGGTTCCTGGTCGGCCGCTCAAACTCGTGTCCGAATCGAGCACTCGTGTCCGAATCGAGCAGCTAAGACAGTTCATCCCACGAGGCGATACGAAGTCCGTCGTGTTTCCGGTAGAGTCGAAAAATGCGTCGACGCGTGTCGCTGGCGCTGCGGTAGTTTGAGTTGACTAAACGTGTGCTTTCGATGAGCGCGAACGGCAGCTCTGGGTCGGTTTTAGCCGTTCTCGGACGTCTGGCGACAATCCCTCGGTTGCCGCGTGACGATGGAGTAGAGTCGTGGCCATGACCCCTATCAATCAAACCGCGGTCGATAATATTGTGCGAGCCTTGCGCGTGGTCCTGAACCAAGCGCAGGACCTCATCGCGGCCGGCGAGGCCGGTGCGCTGCTTTCAAACCGCATCGCTCTCGCTCTCGCGCTAACGAACCAGCTCTGCCGGGTCAGCGGGTTGGAGGAACGCGATACCGTTATGGAATATGGGGCGGCCATCGCCGCCGCATTGTTTCCGCTTGGGACAAGCTTCTACGACGTCGAAGGCGTTCCAGTTTCGGTAGATCCGGAGGGCACGAATGCCAAAGCCTGGGACATTCCAGGCGCGCGACACTTTCCGCTGCCGCTCGGCCGTAATGCCGAGCCGCTGTCAGAGGAAGATTTTTTGCGCCGCGTGGAGGTGCTGCTCAACCCGTAGGCTTCGGCGTGGGCGCAGCTCCACGGTGCTGGCGTGAGTCGCGCGTTGAGGTTACGTCCGAAAAGCACCTCGAGGTCTTCGACGATTCTGCGGCTCACGCTGATTTGGGGGTAGTTGGTCGTTGGTCCATTGTTCTGAAACAATGTAGCTTGCACCACGCGGTCCAAGGTCATCATGCCATTCCCGGAAAAAGTCCCCAAAGCCTTGGCGGAGAAATTCGTCGCCATCACCGCCCTTAGCGACGACTTCTGCGCTCAGCATCTCAACGATGAATATCGTCAAGTGATTCACCGCCTGGTCGGAACGTTGGCCAGGAAGCGCCCCTCGCCATTGCTGAAGGGGAAGGAAAGCATCTGGGCAGCCGCCGTGGTGCACGCGATTGGGCGGATCAATTTTCTGGATGATCCCGCCCAAACACCGCACTGCAAGCCGACGGTTATCTTTGATTTCTTCGGAGTTGTCGAAAGTACCGGCCAGACCAAGTCACGCGAGATTCAAAAGCTTCTAGACATGGGGCCTTTGTCGCCAGAATGGACCTTGCCCAGCCGTTTGGCGGACAACCCGATGGTATGGATGCTGGAGGTCGACGGGCTCATCATGGACATTCGTCATGCGCCGGTTGAACTGCAACGGGCGGCCTTTGAACAAGGTCTGATTCCCTTCGTTCCCGGCGAACAGTCCGACAAGTGCAGATGAGCAAGAGGCTTTCGGGACCGGCGTAAGAAGATGGCACGCAAGAAGGTCCGCTTTCCTCATCCTTAAGTTGCAGCGATGGGTCGTTGTGCGACGCATGGTGATCAGGCGGTTCACGGCGAACAGCGGCCGCAGTGCATCGCGCTCTAAAGCAGTCGTTGATGGCTGCCTGTCAGCCAACACGAGACGGCTGAGCCATTATTCACCTCACCACTCTGCGGCAGGGGACGATTCCTCTGACTCCGGTCGGTTGCGACCGCGGAGTATCATTCGAAGACAGTGTCCATGCCTCAGCGAAGAATGTGAATTACGGCGCGTTGCTTCGGTCGGCGTCGATTGCGCTGCTGCGAAACAAGATGCGCAGCGCGTTGACGGTCCTCGGCATTACCATCGGAATAGGCGCCGTTATTTGCGTCGTGGCGATAGGCAATGCGGGTCAAGCCCAGGTGGAGCAGCAGCTAAATAATCTGGGCGATAACTTTGTCTGGATTGAAGCCGGAGGACGCGCCGTAAACGGGGTGCGCACCGGCACGCACGGGACCAAGTCGTTGACGCTTGCCGACGCAGTTGCGATCAAAGCTCAGGTGCCGGTCATCAAGAGCGTGTCGCCCAACGTAGATGGCCAAGTCCAGATCATCTACGGCAATCAGAACTGGTTCACTACTTACCGGGGCGTATCGCCCGAGTATTTCGACATCAAACGGTGGTTCGTCGAACAAGGTGCTTCGTTCGCGCAAGACGACGTGGACCGAGCAGCCGACGTTTGCGTAATTGGAAAAACGGTGCGCGACCAGCTTTTTGGCGTCGAAAATCCGATCGGGAAGGTGATGCGGGTTAAGGATCTGCCTTGCACCGTGGTGGCCACCCTTCAACCCAAAGGGCTTTCGGTGTCCGGCCAGGATCAGGACGACACGATCATCATGCCCTACACCACCGTGCAGAAGAAGCTGAAAGGCATAGCTTGGCTCGACGACATACTCTGTTCCGCCGTGTCGCCGGACGCGGTAAGGCTCGCGGGTCAGCAGGTTGCGGCGCTGCTTAGGGATCGGCATCACCTGCGGCCCGAAGAAGAAGACGATTTCAACATCCGCAACCCAGAAGACATCATTCAGGCCCAACTGGCAGCCAGCCGGACCCTGACCATCCTTCTCGTCGCCATCGCGTCGATCTCCCTGGTGGTCGGAGGAATCGGAATCATGAATGTGATGTTGGTTTCGGTCACGGAGCGAACCCGCGAGATCGGTGTCCGTTTGGCGGTGGGTGCTACCGAAGAGGCCATTCAACTTCAGTTCCTTGGTGAATCGATCATGCTGAGCCTGGTCGGCGGCATGGCGGGAGTCTTGGTGGGGATCTTCGGCTCGATACTGGTCGGTAAGACGTTGCACTGGCCCATGCAGGTTTCGGTCGGAGCGGTGCTGATTGCTGCGATGTTCTCGGTTGCGGTGGGCGTGTTCTTCGGCTATTACCCCGCGCGCAAGGCCGCGCTGATGGATCCTATCGAGGCTCTTCGGTACGAGTGAGTACCGCGCCAAGGACTGCACCACGAAGCTTACGCGGCTGAGGACCATCGGGAATCGTTCATGAGAAACAAGCGCGCCTGGCTGATCCTACTGGCCATCGCAATCGCGCTCGGATTGTTCGCCAGCTTCGCCCTCACCCGCAAGGGCCAACCGCAGTACTTCACCGCCAAGGTCGAACGCGGCACGATCCGGGATGTGGTCGATGTCACCGGAACCATCAACGCCGTCACGACGGTTCTTGTCGGGTCGCAGGTATCGGGAACGATCGCCAAGCTCGGCGCTGACTTCAACTCGCGGGTCCGCAAGGGCGACGTGATCGCGGTCATCGACCCGGCGCTGTTCCAGGGAGCGCTGCTGCAGGCCAATGCCGACTTGGCAAGCGCCAAGGCGAACGTCGTCGCCACGCGCGCAAACCTCGACAAAGCACGGGCTATGCAGGTTCAGACGAAGGCGGACTACGATCGCGCGCTCGTGCTCATGGCGCAGGACAGTGTGAGCAAGCAGGCTCTCGATCTCGCCAAGGCGAATTACGAGTCCGCCGACGCTTCGTTCAAAGCGGCTGGCGCGGCGATCACCCAGGCCGAGGCACAGGTAAACCAGAAGGCGGCTGCCGTATCCGTGGCGCGTACGAATCTAGATTACACGGTGATCCGTTCACCCATTGACGGGACGGTCGTGGCGCGCAATGTCGACGTGGGCCAGACCGTTGCCGCGTCGTTGCAGGCCCCGACCTTGTTCACGATTGCACAGGACTTGACAAAGATGCAGGTTTACGCCAAGACCGACGAATCCGACGTGGGCAGTGTCAAAGTAAGACGGCCGGTGGTCTTCAAGGTAGACGCATACCCCAAGGAAACGTTTAAGGGAGTCGTGAGCCAAGTCAGAATGAACCCGACCACGGTCCAGAACGTGGTCACCTACGACGCGATCGTTAATTTCGACAATCCTGATCTGAAGCTGTTTCCGGGAATGACGGCCTACGTCACGATCCCTGTCGACACCGTGCAGAATGTCCTGAAGATCGCCAATGGTGCCCTTCGGTACAAGCCGCAGCTTACGCCAGACGACGTGCGGGCGCTTTACAGCCGCTACGGGATTGCCGCTGACGAAAACGACTCCGGAACTTCCGCCGTGGCTAGTCCGGTCGGCGTGGACAACGCGACCTCACGGCATGTCGACGGGACCGGCGTCATGCCGTCCGGCCCTGCGCGGGGATTGAAAAGCAGTGTCGTCGTGTGGAAGCTGCATGGCGATGACTCCATCGAGCCGGTACAAATCGACGTCGGGATCACCGACCACGCCTACACCGCGGTGGTCGACGTCTTGCACGGCGAGCTGAAGGAAGGGGACGAGGTGATCACCGGTGCGCTGGTCGCGACGGGTCAGACACCCCGAGGGTCCAGCGTGGGCAGTCCCCCGAAGAAATAGGGCCTCCCAGGTAACCGCACCTGGATAGCAGCGCAATATGGTAATGGCGGTCGCACCTCAACCCGAAGCGATGCGGAAGCATTCCGCATCCGAGCTGATCTGCGTCGAAGACGTGCACAAGTACTACTCCCTGGGCGAGACGAAAGTTCATGCATTACGCGGCATCACCACCTCCATCGACTTCGGTGAATTTGTGGCGATCATGGGCGCCAGCGGCAGCGGCAAGTCCACGTTCATGCACCTGCTTGGCTGCCTCGATCGCCCCACATCCGGACGCTATTTGCTAGAAGGCACTGACGTATCCCGGCTCGACAAACGCGCGCTTGCACTGATTCGAAACCAAAAAATCGGCTTTGTGTTCCAGGGGTTCAACTTGCTGGCCCGCACGACTGCGCTGGAGAACACTGAGCTTCCGACGCTCTACACGAAGATCGACAAGGTCGAGCGTCGTCAGCGCGCGTCCAATGCCTTGTCGATGGTTGGGCTTGCTGATCGAGCACTGCACTACCCGTCCCAAATGTCTGGTGGGCAGCAACAGCGGGTCGCCATTGCCCGGGCCCTGGTCAACGAGCCGTCCATTCTTCTCGCCGATGAGCCGACCGGTAATCTCGACACCCGCACTTCGGCCGAGATCATGGAGATCTTTCAGCGACTAAACGATGGCGGACTCACCGTCGTGATGGTCACGCACGAGCATGATGTTGCGCAGTTCGCCAAGCGAGTCATTGTCTTCCGCGATGGTACGATTCGAAAGGGTGAAAACGTGCGCGATCGGCCGATGGCTGCCGACTTTCTCCGGGACTTTCCAGCGCTTGAGGATTAAGCCGCGTGTCAGTGCCGACACACGGCGAAGTGTAAACCAACAAACGCGGTTCCTGCTCTCGACGGTCCGGCCGGAATGCCCATTCTGTGCATCGGTCGGTCCGGAGGCGCTGGTCGACGTGGTCGCGAAGAAGCTTGTCAAGTATGGCGCCAAGCCAATCGGCGTCATCGGCAGGTCATGTACTAGCGGACGGGAGCATCGGCCGTTTATGCGGGATGCAAGGCGTTGGTGGACGGCTGAGTCGACGCAGTGCGTTGACGCACGCGCCTTGTTGCCCGAAGCTACTGCAGTCGAAATAACCGGACCCATTGCGCATGCTAATTACCGACACACCGAACTGGTTTGTTTGGGCCATTCTTTCCGCGTGCTTTGCCGCGTTGACGGCGATCTTCGCGAAGATCGGTCTCGAAGGCATCGATTCGGATTTCGCCACGCTAATTCGCACCGTGGTGATCTTGGTTGTGCTCGCCGGGTTCGTAGCCTATGCGGGTAAGTGGAGCAGCCCGACAGAGCTGAGCCCGAAGACTGTGCTGTTTCTGGTTCTCTCGGGACTTGCTACGGGAGCATCTTGGGTCTGCTACTTCCGCGCCCTAAAGATTGGCGATGCCTCTAAGGTCGCGCCCATCGACAAGCTTAGCGTTGTCTTGGTCGCGCTCTTCGCAGTGGTGTTTCTCGGCGAGCGTCCAGGTGCCCGAGAGTGGCTTGGCATATCTCTCGTCGGCGCTGGTGTTGTGGTCTTGGGGCTGAAGCGATGACAGTATGTTCTGGATCATGGTGCGTCGGACAGTTACTCAAAGACCTCGTCCGCGCGTAACAGAAGGTCGCGAGGAATCGGCAGCCCAAGCGCGTTGGCGGTCTTGAGATTGATTGCGAGGTAATACCTAGTGGGCTGTTCGACCGGAAGCTCGCCGGGCTCGGCTCCCAGAAAATCATCCCAATAAGCCGAGTAAACACTCGCGCGGCGCACGCCGTACCGCGCTGAAGGCCGCGTTACTTTTCCTCTGCGTTAGTACTTGGGTAGCGCGCTCGCTGCTGAGCCTCAAGCGCGCGACATAATTCCTCGATCTCTCGCGTCCATGGGCCGCGCGTCACTTGGGGTTCGATTGGTATCGGCGTGCATTCGGAGTCGACTTCGGCAGGGTCGGCGGCCGCGGGCGCGGCTACGATAGGTTTAGGATTCACGATAAGTGGCCCGCAAGAATTGGACGCTGCCTTGTCCTGCTCCGGTCCGTCGAGATAGAACTCGCCGCGCTCGAGCGCATCCTTGTCCTGCTTAGCGAGATATGTTTCCGCTTCGGCCAGCGTCTTGAACGATCGCGGTAGTACTTTGCAATCTTCACGGCCGACCATGTATGGGTAGATCGTGTGGTCGATTTCCTTGATGTCCATTGCATTCTCCTTGCCTTTCGGCGATTGCGGTCGCCGAGCGTCACTGTCGTCGCTATGTGACGAGCAGCGTCAGCGGGAGCAACTCGCACGGCAGTAAGCCGCGACCCAAGGCAGCTGCCCGCAAGGGATATGCCAAAGTCAAGAGCGAAGCGGAGGCCGTGGTGCCGTGCCCCTTGCGGCCGTCGGCCCGGCTGGACAGGCCACTACTCCGCCCCGCCGGACGCAAACCCCGGGGTTCGTAGCAGTATGTGCAGGGCGCACCGCCATCCGGGCGGCAGCCATGCTCGCAAGTTGGTGCGGTTGTGAGGCGTTCGATTTTGTCGTGCTAGCCGCCGACGCGATCGAGCAGCTGCCAGCCGTCGGGCACCCGACCAAGGTGTCTCGCTCTAAATGGCCGCTGGGGAAAGCCGTCGTAGCGGGCGCGGGGCCGTCGTGTCCAAGCGGCGGAGCGACGGAGTAAAATTGATGCGCAATCCCGGCAAGGGATCTTATCAATCCCTCCGTGACGCATTATGTTGCCGGTGATCAGGACTCTTTCGTGAGAGGTCCTGCATGAGCAAGCTTCCCGTGCACCGCGCGGAACGGGCGCCGCGCAAAGTTGAGCAAGATGTGGTCGAAGTCTTGGAGCCGGCCTCAAGGGCTAACCCGTTCTTCAGCTTCCATTCGAAGCAGGGTTGCAGCCTCTATTCATTGCGACCCTGAAAAGCGCAATGCTCCAATAGACCGAGCGAGCGTACCTGGTAGCGGGTTCGAATGGGCAAACGAAAGGAAATTTGCCGTGAACGATAGTGTGATAAAGACGATCGGACTCATCGGTGCCGGGCACATAGGAAGCCAGGTCGCGCGACTCGCGGTGAGAAACAACTACAACGTCGTGATCAGCAATTCGCGCGGGCCGGAGACGTTATCAGCGCTGGTCACGGAACTCGGACCGAGAGCGCGGGCGGCGACAGCTGCCGACGCGGCGAAGGCTGGCGACATCGTCGTGGTCACGGTGCCACTGAAGAGCTACCAAGCCGTTCCTGTCGAGCCTCTGGCGGAAAAGATCGTGATCGACACGAACAACTACTACCCCGAACGTGACGGTCAAATTGCCGAGCTCGACAATGAGTCGACTACGACCTCCGAGCTCCTGCAGGCGCACCTGCCAACCTCGAAGGTGGTCAAGGCTTTCAACCATATCTACGCCGCGGCGCTCACCACTGACGGGCAACCAGCCGGCACAAAGAATCGTCGCGCGTTGGCCATCGCCGGCGACGACCCTGCTGCCAAGACGACGGTCACCCGTCTGCTCGATCAATTCGGATTCGACACGGTGGATGCGGGGTCCCTGAAGGAAGGTTGGCGTATCCAGCGCGATACGCCCGGCTATGGTCCGCGGCGCACGGCGGAGGAGTTGCGCCGAGACCTTGCGGCGGCGAAGCGGTACGCGGACCGCTAGCCACTTTCCGGCGCAGAGCTGGGCGAAAACTCCACGCCAACCGGCGCGCTCCTCGTAAGCCGTCTGCGCAAAGCCGGCGCGACAGCAATCATTCTCTTCCTTCGAGGAGGGGTTCGAGATGCAACTCGTCACGGTAGCGATCGACAAGCCTGAAGCGACCAACTTCATCCTCGGTCAGACGCACTTCATCAAGTCCGTCGAGGACCTCCACGAAGCGCTGGTGGCGTGCGTCCCGGGCATCAAGTTTGGCCTGGCTTTCTGCGAAGCCTCGGATAAGTGCCTGGTGCGATGGTCGGGCACCGATCCCGCGATGGTGGAACTCGCGCAAAAGAACGCGAAGAACGTCGCTGCCGGGCATTGCTTCATCATTTTTCTAGGCGATGGTTTCTATCCGGTGAACGTGCTCAACACCATCAAGATGGTTCCGGAGGTGTGCCACGTCTTCTGCGCCACGGCCAACCCGACGGAAGTCATCCTCGCCGAGACGCAGCAGGGGCGTGGAATTTTGGGTGTGGTGGACGGCTTTTCTCCCAAGGGCATCGAGGGCGACGACGACATCGCGTGGCGCAAGAACTTGCTGCGCCAGATCGGCTACAAGCTCTGATGGACATCGGCCACAGGCAGTTGAGGCGGTGAACATGAGCGAGCGCCTGGTCCGTGCGCCCCGGCAGCATCGAACCCGACACCGTGCCGTGCGGTTCAACTGTATAGACACCAGTTTCAACGCGGAACACAACCGGAATCCGCCGAACTGAATTTGGCCTTTAGTGTGCAATTTCCTGGCTTAAGGTCTACGGAGTTGAAGGTCCGCTTACCCGTTGGCGAACGGCGGCTTTGCGCAGAATCGACGGACTGCAACGGGTCGGTTAGCGGTCACATGCGATCGATCGTTTGCGGCTTGCAGGAGCCCGGCTTCGATAGCTCTGTCATGCAGGAATCGCCAGAAGGGCGCCAAGAGCACCCACGGCGAAAAAGGTCGCGTTGTAGAGCGCGTGCACGAGCGCAGTTAGCACAAACGCATCTCTACTGGAGCGCTTCAGCCAAGTGGTCAGCGTCACGGAATAGATCAAGAATGGCCAAAAGCTCGCAAGCACCTGCTGCCAACCACCACCTATTTTATGAGCCAGCGCACAGATTGCTGCTAGCAGGACGATCTGGACCCACCCGTGCCGCGGAATGAGGAGTTTGAGCAGGAAGGCAAAGGGAAACATGAGCGCCGTCTCGAGCAGCGGGGCAACCAGAATGCTGTAGCCCGCAGTGGCGGCGGCGAGTGCCCGCGCGGGCGGACGCAGTGAATCGGCCCCGATATATACAAGGGCAAAGAAGTAGAGAAGTGCCGGTATTACCGCGACGAGCCAGGCGCGCAACGCGTACCAAGCACGCCTTGGCTTCGTATCCTCAGAAATTTCGAGGGGGTTCACAGGCGCCACTCGCGATTGGCTGCCGGTTGAGCCGGGGCTGAACAGTCGTTCAAATGAACAGCACCGATGGCGGGTGCTACTCGCCGCAATTGTCCTTCGTTTTATCTATCGACCGTCCACTTCTGAAAAGTCCGCCCCTCCGGTCAGGGTCGAACCCGGTCAGTGAGCAGAGCGCAGTTTGAAACCATCCGACATCGTCCGTCGGGTCGACTCTCGGCTAGGACACCTTAACCTGTTCGACATCTCGTATGCACCCTCCAATCCGATCGCGCGGTGACCGAGCTGCGTGAACGCCGCCAGGTCGCGCCCGGGGCCGCAGCCGAAGTCGAGAACCGTGAAAGGCGGCGGACCGACGATATGCTCCAGCAGCGCGGCGATGTTCTGGCTGACATCGTGGTCGCGCGTGCCCTCCCGGAAATCCTCCGCACGTTCGCGGTAGTGCTCGAGCGTGCGCTCGGCGAGCTGGTCCAGTTCCTGCGCCGTGAACGGCTTGGCCGGTTGGGTCATTCGACGATTCTGCCACGCGCGGCCTTGAGCTGTCCGCGCTTGACCTTGCTGTCGACGCGGCGGCGCTGCGAGCCCTTGGTCGGTCGGGTCGGCTTGCGTGGGCGCGGCACGCTGCTCGCGCTGTCGATGAGCTCCTGCAAGCGCGCGAGCGCGTCCTCGCGATTGCGCTCCTGCGTTCGATATCCCTGCGCCTTGATGATCACGACGCCGTCGGCGGTAATCCGCTGATCCCTGTGGGCGCAAAGCCGCTTCTTGATCGGCTCGGGGAGCGACGATGCGCGGATGTCGAAGCGCAGATGCACCGCGCTCGACACTTTGTTGACATTCTGCCCGCCCGCGCCTTGCGCGCGGATGGCGGTCCATTCGATTTCCGTGGGCTTGATCGCGGTCACAGGCTGAGTAGCGCTCCTGCGGAGATGGTAATGTATAATGCTTTCTGCGGCCCTTGTTCCAGTCCCCTTGCCGCAGTCGAAGTTTCACTCGGTTCGACCTCGTAAGTTAATCCCGTTTGGCTGTGACTGGCCGTCCCCTGGGGGCGTATGGCTGGACACCCACACGAAGGTTTTTCATGCCATTTACCAAGCTAGGGCTGTCCGGCGCGCTGCTGCGCGCGGTGGCCGATCAGGGTTATACCGTCCCCACCCCCATTCAACTGCAGGCGATCCCCGCCGTGCTCGCCGGCGGCGATTTGCTGGCCGGCGCGCAGACCGGCACCGGCAAGACCGCCGGATTCGTCCTGCCGATGCTGCAGCGGCTGTCGAGCAAGCCGGCGCCACCCGCCGGTGCGCGCAAGCCGTTGCGCGCGCTGATCGTCACGCCCACGCGCGAGCTCGCTGCGCAGGTCGAGACGTCGATCCGAACCTACGGCAAACACCTCGAGCTCACCTCGACCGCCGTTTTCGGCGGCGTCGGGCTCGGGCCGCAAACCTCGCAACTCCGACGCGGGGTCGACATTCTCGTCGCCACACCTGGCCGCCTACTCGATCACCTTAAGCAGCGCAACGTCGATCTCTCGCGGGTCGAAATCCTCGTGCTCGACGAAGCGGATCGGATGCTCGACATGGGCTTCCTGCCGGACGTCAAGCGCATCCTCGCGTTGCTGCCGCGGGAGCGCCAGAACCTGCTGTTCTCCGCGACGTTCTCCGACGAGATCAAGGCCCTCGCGGACAAACTGCTCAATCGGCCGCAGACGATCGAAGTCGCGCCGCGCAACTCCACGGTCGACGCGATCTCGCAGCGGGTGCATCCGGTGAGTCGCGATCAGAAGAGCCGTCTGCTCGCATGGCTGATCGGTCATCACGATTGGCGCCAGGTGCTCGTCTTCACGCGGACCAAGCACGGCGCCGACAAGGTCGTGCGGTCGCTCCAGGGCGACGGCATCGGCGCGGTGGCCCTCCACGGCAACAAGAGCCAGGGTCAGCGCACCAAGGCGCTCGCCGACTTCAAGCGCGGCTCGGTGGAAGTGCTGGTCGCGACCGACATCGCGGCGCGCGGCATCGATATCATCGAGCTGCCGCACGTCGTCAACTACGACCTGCCCAACGTCCCCCACGACTACGTGCATCGCATCGGCCGCACCGGACGCGCAGGTACCACCGGCGAGGCGATCTCACTGATGTGCGTCGACGAGCACGAATTTCTGCGCGATATCGAGCGCCTGATCAAGCGCACGATTCGGCGCGAAGTCGTCCCCGGCTTCGAGCCCGACCCGAACGAAATCCCGCAGAAGATCTTCGCGCAGCGCGGCCGCGGACAAGCTCAGGGGCACGGGCGGGGTCAGCGCCAGGGCCAAGGTCGCTCGAACGGCCACCGCGCCGGCCGTTAGGTAGCGCCTGTTTCACCGCTTGTCGCAGCGCTTCTCCTGCGCGAGCTGCGCTGACGAAGATCGGCGGCGCCGACCCCTATCGCGGCGTCGCGAAGTCGATCGTCGTCGAGGCGCGGCGGCGCTAGCCAACCGGGTGTACCGGACACGCGACGCGACTCCTCGCTGAATTATCGAAGTTCACCGTTCCAGGCGGGACATAGCCATGGTCGGCCGATTCGCCATCGATAGCGTCCCCCGAGCTCGTCCCCCAGCTTGAAATTCACCGAGACGCCAGGTTCGGGCTCGGCGAGCCCCGCCCCTTTCTGGAAGATTCAGGCAACCGCGTCGAGCACCTCTCTTCGAGCGGGACGGGGTCACGCGCTCGTTACGTATTTTAGTATCAAACACTTACACACATAGACGGAATAAAAGGCGCCGGGGTGCCGGTATTACGCGTTGGTTGCCGACGACAATCTGTACGGGACAATCAACATGACTTTGTCATAACTAGGCGGTACCACGTTCGGGGACGGGACTCGACCCACTAACACGTCGATGGCCCGCCAAGAGGCGACGACGAGATGTGGACAGGGTACGAGTCGTCCGAACGACCGAGCACGAGGGGAGGTACGAGTCGTGACAAGTTCACTCCTGTTGTGTCGCAACGTGATGACCGCGCTTGCGATCTCTGCGATTGCGATGGCGGCTCAGGCAAGGACGTTCACCGTCGATCGGTTCGATGACGTCGTGGCGAGCGCCTGTGATGATTCCGTACCCAGTGACTGCAGCCTGAGAGGCGCGATCACCGCAGCGAATGCGCTCCCCGGGCCCGATACCATCCTCCTCCCCGCGGGCACGTATACGCTCACCGTTCCTTCCACCGATTTCGAAGACAACAATGTCAATGGCGATCTCGACGTCACAGATCCGCTGACCATCATCGGCGACGGCGCGGACGCGACGATCGTTCAGGCCTGCGCCATCGTTCCGCCCGAGACGACCTGCAGGGGCATCAACCGGGTCTTCGACATCGATCCCGGTGCCAAAGGCATCGAGGTTCTCATTCGTGGCATCACGATCCGCAACGGAACCATGGCCGCCTTCGCCGATCTCTCCGGCGGCGGCCTGCGCAACCGGGGCAAGCTGACGGTCGTGGACAGCATCATCAGGGATAACAGCAGCGGCTTCTCCGGCGCGACCGGAACCGGCGGCGGGATCAGCAACGGGGGCACGCTCACGCTGATCAATACGCTCGTCACCAACAATAGGACGAATACCTTGGGAGGCGGGATTGTCAACGGAGATTTCGCCACGCTGATCCTGATCGACAGCACGGTCAGCTTCAACACGAGCTTTCAGGGGGGCGGCGGGATCTTCAGCGGCTTCTTCGACGTCAGCAAACCAAGCAATACGAAGGTCCTCATCAGCCGCAGCACCATAAGCAACAACAGCGGCGGCACCGACGGCGGTGGTGGGATCTTCAAGAATCGAGGCACCCTGACGCTGACGGACAGCACCGTTAGCAACAACAGTGTTGGATCGCGCGGCGGCGGAATTCTAAGCGGCAACTTCGACAATGGTCCAAACCTGCTCACGAATTGCACCATCAGCGGTAACAGCAGCACCAGCGGCGGCGGCATCGAAAGCCTCGGGGGCGGCGGACAGGTCATCCTGAACAATTGCACTATCGCGAACAACCTCGTAACGAGTGTCCCGAACGCGGCAGGGTCGATCGGTGGCGGTATGTTCGGGACATTCGACGTAGCCAACTCCATCATCGCCCATAACGTTGCCGATACTGGATTCGGCCCCGATTGCGCAGGGACCCTGAACTCGAACGGTCACAATCTGATCGGCAATCAGAACAATTGCGTGATCTCGGGGAATCTCGTCGGCAACATCGTCGGCGCCGATGCCAAGCTGGGCGTGCTCGCCGATAACGGCGGTCCGACGCTGACTCAGGCTCCGGCCGCCGACAGCCCGGCGATCGACCACGGCAATCCCGCGCCGCCCGGCAGCGGCGGCTCCGCCTGCGCCGCGTTCGATCAGCGCGCATTCCCGAGGCCGCTCGGCGCCGCGTGCGACATGGGCGCCCTGGAACGCAATGGATCGTTTGCAATCACGCGCATTCTGCCCGCCGCGGGCGGCAACGCCGGGTCCGTCACCGCTCTCGTGTCCGGAGGCGGCTTTGCGGAAGGCAGCACCGTCAAGCTCAGCCGCGCCGGTCAACCGGATATTGCGGGCAGTCCGATGCAGGTCGACGAAGGCGGCTCGGCAATCGCGGCGACCTTCGACCTGAGGGGCGCGTCGCCCGGAGCGTGGAACGTCGTGGTCGTCGAACCCGATTCAACGTCGCGAACGTTGCCGAACGGATTCATCGTCCAGGCCGGCGGCGGTCCCGATCTTTGGGTCGACGTCGCGACATTCATCGTTCCGCGGCACGATTCGAGCCGACTGACGATTTTCTATGGCAATCGCGGCACCGTGGACGCGGTCGCCGTTCCGCTGCAACTGTCTGTTCCGAGCCAGTATGGCGTCAGCGCGCTCTTCGACATCGAGCAGCCGCCATCACAGCCTGATCAGGTGCTGACCGATTTCAGCCAGGTCCCGCTCATCGTCCAACCCGTCTCGCCGAACGGTTATACGAATGTTCCGCTCGTGCTGCCCATCGTTCCGGCGGGATTCACCGGAATGCTGCAGATCGTGCTCGTCGCGCCGTCGGTCCCGGGGACCGGGTCTACCTTGTTCCTGAACATCGATACTCCGTACTTCAGGCCGACGCTCAACCCACAAGTCGTGAGCGAGCTCGTTCAGGGCGCGCTGGCGTACGCGCCGGTCGGCTTTCATGTCGACATCGCGCCGTCCCTTGTGCCCTTTCTCCAGCAGTATGTGAGCAGCCAGCTTCAGCTCGTGGTCGATCGCGGTCGAAGCGCGTTCGTCGCCAGCCTCGGTACGTTGCCGCTGATCTACAGCCATTCACAGCTCCAGATCGATGCCGCGATCGTGGGCGCGGTGCGCACGCTGCATCCTTGATGCGTTCGTCAGTGTGCGCCATTCGGTTTGCGCGCGTAGTCACCAGGAGGAACAGCAATGGCGGCCATAGCGAGATCGATGTCGTTTGCGCTCATGAGCGCCTGGGCGGCTTTGCTGCCGGATCAAACGGTCGCACAAACGACCCCGTTCGATTCCCAGCACTGCCCGCCGATCGTGCCCTGCAAGCAGGTGAGCATTCTGCCCCCCGGTTGCAGCTGCAGCTCGAAAAACGACCTCACCACCCCGCCGGACCTCCCGGCGCCCCCGGGCTGCGATCCCGAGGAGGTGAAGAAGGCGATCTCGACGATAACCGGCACGATCAAGTTCATCACTGCCCCGCACGACTGCGCTATCACGGCCGACCAGTGCGATGCGCTCCCCGGGCGTCATGTACAAGCCCTGGCCGATGGGTCGAGTGTCTGCGCGCCGAACAAATGCTCCAAGGACTGCTACAAATTCGATTTCGGCGTCAAGGAGCTCAATATATGTTCGACCTGCCTGTCTCTGCCGATCAAGAAGAGCATCGACCCAAACGACAAGGCGGGGTCGATCGGCGTAGGAGCGTCGCAGTTCGTCCGGGGCGACTCACCGCTGAGCTACACGGTTCATTTCGAGAATTTGAGCACCGCGACCGCTCCAGCGCAGGTCGTCGTGGTGACCGATCAGCTCGACTCCCGCCTCGTGGACCTCGATACTTTCCGGCCCGGTCCCATTGCCTTTGCCGGCGATACGCTGCTGCCGGCGCCCGGTGTGAGGGCGTGGACGGGCGGCGTGGACTTTCGGCCGGCACAGAACCTCATCGTGACGATCAGCGTCGGACTCGATAAAAGCACCGGGCTCGTGAACTGGCGCCTCACGTCGGTCGACCCTGACACCGGACAGCTCACCGGCAATCCGGACGCCGGCTTCCTTCCGCCAAACACCAACCCTCCCGCAGGAGAAGGTAGCGTGGCGTTCACCGTAATGCCGAAGAGCGGGCTTGCGACAGGAACGCCGATCCAGAACCAGGCCTTGGTCGTATTCGACACCAATGCGCCGATCGCGACGCCGACCTGGCTCAACGTTATCGACAACGACGCGCCCAAGACACACGTCCTTCCTCTGGCGGCCTCACAGAGCTCATCGACGTTCGCGGTGCAGTGGACCGGAAGCGACGTCGGCTCGGGCATCTCCGGGTTCACGATATTCGTCTCCGACGACGGTGGGCCGTTCGCGAAATGGCTCGACGGCACTACCGCAACGTCCGGGTCCTATCCGGGGCAGACGGGACACAGCTACGGATTCTTTTCCATCGGCACGGACCTCGTCGGAAATACCGAGCCGCTGAAGACCGTCTCGGAATCGACGACTCAGGTCAGGCCGACCTCTGGTTGCGCGACCGACATCAGCAATCAGCTGCAGATCACGCGATCGGGCTTTGGCTACAACCTTGCGACCCAGCGCTTCGTGCAGATGATCACTCTGAAGAACGTTTCGACCGGGATCGTCGCGGGATCCCTCTCGCTGGTGCTCGACAACCTGAGCAGTAACGCGGCGCTGTTCAACCCGAGCGGCACCACTGCGTGCGCACTTCCGGCAGGCAGTCCGTTCGTCAATTTCTCAGCCAATCTCAACCCGGGTGGAAGCACCGTGCTCAGCGTTCAATTCATCAACCCGACGCGAACCGGTATCACCTATGCCACACGGGTGCTCGCAGGGAGCGCGGGGCGCTGAAAGGAGAAATTATGAAGAACGTACATCGGCGAATCTTGGTCAGCGGATTGCTGGCGCTCGCCGTGACGGCAGTTCCGCCTCCCGCGGGGGCCGGACCGATTAGCGGAGCGATCAGCCTCGATACCTCGGGCCTGTCCGGATCCTTCGAGCTCGCCTTCATTCTTACCGACGGAAGCGGCACGGGCGACGCCAACAACACCGTCACGCTTGGCGACTTCGCGTTTGGCATCGGAGGAAGCGCCGGTGCCGTCGACGTTACGCTCTCCACCGGAGGTGTGAGCGGCGACCTGGCCGCGGGTGCGTCGCTCACGGATAGCGCATTTCTGAACATCTTCGCGGCGTCGTTCACTCCGGCGAGCTCGCTGACCTTCGATTTCGACTTGAGCAACAACGTCGACGCCGGAGTTACGCCCGACCAATTCTCCGTCGCACTTCTCCGATCGGACGGTACCGTTGTCAATACCGGTGATCCGAGCGGTGCGAATTCCCTGCTCACGGTCAATCTCGACTCACCGAACCCGGCGGTCGACGTGTTCGCGAGCGAGTTGACTCCCGCTCCGATCGTGACGCCATCCTCTTCTGTCCCAGAACCCGCCAGCTTGCCTTTGCTCGCCACGAGCTTGATGGGCGCGCTGTGGTTCTCGCGAAAATCGACTCGGTCGACCCCAAGGTAGCGGCACTCGAAGCAAGAGCGCTTAGTCCAGTCGATTCCTCCCTGTCCGCCGGCTAGCGTCGGCGGCGCGAGCGTAGGTTGACCGGCGGCCCGCCTATATCAGGCATGCCGCTTTCTTGACCGCCCGATGTTGACCTGATCCAATGCAACCTCCAGCGAGGACGCCCCGGCGTCGGGCGAGCATTCCAAGAAGAAAGACGCCTATGCTGCCAGCGAGCTCCGGCAGTCGCGATGACCGGTCAAAGGAGGTTCTGATGCAATACCGTACCTGTGCTGCCGCCCTCAGTGCACTGCTTGCCGCCGGGTTCGCCGCGGCCGCTCCGCCCAAGGTCGTGACGCTGCCCAATTCCGATCCCCAGTGCTTCGCGCCCTGGGCCGCCAACACGAAGCTGTTCCAGTACCCCGCGAAGAAGCCCCCGTACCGCATCGCGCTCGCCAACGGATACATCGCCAACACCTGGCGCATCCAGATGATCAAGACGGCTAAGGCCTATGCCGCGCAGCCCGAGGTCGCCGCGAAGGTCAAGGAGTTCAAAGTCGTCTCGACCGGTGAGGACGTCGCCGCGCAGATCGCGGCGATCAACAACTTCATCGACTCGGGCTACGACGCGATCGTGGTGAACGCGCAGAATCCCGCCGCGTTCAAGCCCGTGATCAAGCGCGCCAACGATGCCGGCGTCGTACTGGTCGCCTTCGACAACATTCTCGACACCGAGGAAGCGATCGACGTCAACGTCGACCAGAAGGGGCTCGGGAAGTACTGGGCCGAATGGCTGGTGAAGAACGTGCCGAAGGGCGGCAAGGTGCTCGAGGTGCGTGGCGTCTCCGGAACGTCGGTCGACCGCGATCGCCACGAAGGCATCCAGGAAGTCTTCAAGGCCTCCGGCAAGAAGTGGGACACGGTCGAGGTGATCGGCAAGTGGGACGATCCGACGGCGCAGAAGGTGACGGCTGATGCGATCGCCGTGCACAAGCACTTCGACGGCATCACCGCGCAGGGCGGCGATACCGGCGTCGTGCAGGCGATGCTCGACGCCAAGCATCCGTTCGTGCCCTTCGGCGGCGAGACCGAGAACGGCTTCCGCAAGTTCTGCGGCAAGTACGGGTCGCAGGGGTTGAAGTGCGCCTCGGCCGGGACTGGACCCGCCCAGGTGGCCGTGGCGATCAAGACGGCCATCGCGGCGCTCGAAGGCAAGGTCGTGCCGCAGTCGATCAAGCTGCCGCTTGCGAAGGCCGAGTTTCCGAACATGAAGGAGGGGTCCGACTACTACCCCGCGCAGAGCGACAACTTCTTCGTCGGCAACTCGTTCCCGACCTGCGGCATCAACTTCACCGCGCAGGAAATCATGGGGCAGAACGAAGCGAACAAGTAGACGCGCACGCGGGGATCGCGCCTCTGCGATCCCCGCCTCCATCGATCCAGCGCCGGACATGTTGAACGGCTCGTTCGGTGCAACGGCACGGCCACCTGAATGAGCCTGTTCGTCATGCAGGGCGTCTCCAAGCGCTACGGCGGCGTGCGCGCGCTGCAGGACGCCGACATCGTGATCGAGGCCGGCCGGATCCACGCGGTGCTCGGCGAAAACGGCGCCGGCAAATCGACATTGATCAAGATCATGGCCGGTGTCGTCGCGCCGGACGAGGGCCGCATGCTGCTGGACGGCGCGGCAGTTTCCTTTGCGTCGCCCGCCGCCGCCAATACGGCCGGCATCGCCTGCATCTTCCAGGAGCTCTCCCTCATCCCCGATCTGTCCGTGGCGGACAACATCGCCATCAGCAACCCGCCGCGCCGTCTCGGGCTGATCGACCGCCGCGCCCAGCGACGCATGGCGGAGGAAGCGCTCGCGCGCGCCGGCGCCGACAACGTCCACCCGCTGGCGCTGGTCAAGGACCTGTCGCTCTCCCGACGGCAGATGGTCGAGATCGCCAAGGCGCTCGCCCGCAAGCCGCGCATCCTGATCCTCGACGAGGCCACCTCCGCGCTGACGGCCGCGGACGTCACCAAGATCTACGACGTGCTGAAGCGGCTGCGCACCGAAGGCCTCGCCCTGGTCTACATCTCGCACCGGATGCACGAGATCGCCGAGCTTGCCGACGAGTGCACGGTGTTCTGCAACGGCCGCAGCGTCGCGACCTATGCCGCGGGCACCAAGACCGACAACGAGGTTATTGAGCTCATGATCGGCCGGGAATTCAACGCGGCGTTTCCGGAGCGCACCGCGCGCGTGGCGAGCGGCGCGGCCCCGCGGCTCGAGGTGCGCCACTTAAGCTGGACCGACCGGCTGAGCGACATCTCGCTGCAACTGCGTGCCGGCGAGGTGGTGGGCCTGGGCGGACTCGACGGCCAGGGCCAGCGCGAGCTCCTGCTGGCGCTCTTCGGCGTCCTGCACGGCATGACGGGCGACGTCCTGATCGACGGCAGGCCGGTGGCGATCAAGGGTCCGGACGTCGCGAAGCGCGCCGACATCGGGATGGCGCTCATCCCGGAAGACCGCAAGACAGAAGGGTTGATGCTCCCGATGTCGGTCCGCGACAATCTCTCCTTCGCCGCGCTCCCGACGCTGTCGCGCTGGGGGATCGTCGACCGCGCGGCGGAGCGCGCTGCGGTCGAGCGGATGGTGCGCACCCTCGCGGTGCGGACCGACGGCACCGATCTGCCAGCCGGATCGCTCTCGGGCGGCAACCAGCAGAAGCTCGTCATCGGCAAATGGCTGATGATGTCGCCGCGCATTCTCCTGCTCAACGATCCGACGCGCGGCATCGACGTCGGAACCAAGCAGGAGATGTACAGGCTGCTGCGCGAGCTCGCCGACGGCGGCGCGGCGATCCTTTTCTATTCGACCGACTACGACGAGCTGGTGGGTTGCTGCGATCGCGTGCTCGTGATGTACGACGGCGCGATCCGGCGGGAGCTGACCGGCGGCGAAATCACCGAGCGCGCACTGGTCAGCAGCGCGCTCAACATCGGCGCCGAGACGCCGGCGACGCCGGCAGCGCATTCGGCCTGACCGACATGACCACCGGCGACGGACGCTACTGGCTGCGCGAGAACACGGGGACGCTGCTTGCCTTCGCGGCGTTCGTCGCGATGTTCACGATCTACGCGACCAACCATCCCGCGGGCTTCAACGCCAACGTCGCCACGACCGCGGCCAACAAGGGCGTGCTGCTCGCGATCGTCGCGATGGCCCAGACGCTCGTCGTGCTGACCTCAGGCATCGATCTCTCGGTCGGCATGGTGATGTTGCTCGGCAATTGCCTCGCGTCGCAAATCGTCGTCGGCTCGCCGCTGATGACCGCGCTGGGCGTCGTCGGCGTGCTCGCCGTCGGCTGCCTGTGCGGCTCGATCAACGCGCTCATCGTCGTCTTCGGACGGCTGCAGCCGATCGTCACGACCATCGCCACCGGCGCGGTGTACTACGGGGCGGCGCTGGCGCTGAGGCCCGTTCCGGGGGGCGACGTCAACGCGGCGCTGGCCGATGCGCTGACGGGGCAGTTGCCCGGCGGGATCCCGGCAAGCCTGGCGCTGTTGCTGGCGCTGGTCGCGATCGTCTGGCTTCCGTTCCGCCGCTCGGTGATCGGACGAGCCGTCTACGCGGTCGGCTCGTCCGAGGTCGCCGCGTACATGTCGGGCGTGCCGATCCGGCGCGCCAAGTTCGTCGCCTATACGCTGTCGGGCCTGCTCGCCTCGATCGCAGGGCTCTTCCTCACCTGCGTCACGTACACCGGCGAAGCGTCGATGGCCAACGGCAGCACCTACACCTTGTATTCGATTGCCGCGGTCGTGCTGGGCGGCGTGTCGCTGTTCGGTGGCTCGGGCAGCGCGATCGGCGCGATCTTCGGCGCGCTCATGTTCCGCACGATCGGGGATCTGCTGTTCGTGTTCAACGTCGAGCCGCTGTGGCAGCCGCTATTCCAGGGGGCCGTATTGGCGGCCGCGGTCTGTCTGGGCGCGGCGCGGCTCCTGCGCGTCCGCAACCGCCTCGACCTGTATGGCTGAGGTGCCCTCTCGCGAGAGTCCGTCCCCGCGTTCGTTGCGCACGTTCGCGGGCGGCGTGCGCCGGCGCATCGATCCTGCCATCGCATGGGCGTTCGCGTGCATCGTGCTCGTGCTGCTCGTCGGCAGCCTCTATTCGAGCAGCTTCCTGTCGCCGCAATATCTGCTTCAGCAGCTCAAGGTCGCGTCCTTCCTCGGCGTGATCGCGACCGGGGCGATGATCGTCATCCTGCTCGGCCAGATCGACTTGTCGGTGCCGTGGGTGGTTGCCGCGGGCGGAATGATGGCGACGGCGGCGACCGGCTGGGGACCGGTCGGCGAGCTGCTCGCGATTCCGGTGGGCATCGCCAGCGGCATTGCGCTCGGGCTCATCAGCGGCATCGGCGTCGCGTTTCTTCGCATCCCGTCGATGGTCGTCACGCTCGCGATGAACGCGGTCGCGCAAGGGTTGATGATCGTGCACACCGGCGGATTCTCGCCGCAGGATGCGTCCTCGCCGGCCATGCGCTTCATCGCCACCGGCGAGACCGTGCTGGGGATCCCGCACGCGGTGCTGGTGTGGGCGGCGGTCGGCGTCGCCGCGGTCTTCCTGCTCACCCGCACGACCTTCGGGCGCACCGTCTACGCGATCGGCAACCGGGAGCGCGCGGCGTATCTCTCCGGCGCGCGCACGCGCCTGGTCATGATGGCGGCGTTCGCCCTCTCGGGCGGCCTGTCGGCTCTCGGCGGCGTGCTCCTCGCCGGCTACGCGAGCAAGGCGGCGCAGGCGATGGGCGATCCGTACCTGCTGCCGGCGATCGCCGCCGTGGTGCTCGGCGGGACATCCATCCTTGGCGGACGCGGGAATTACCTCGGCACCGTGGCGGGCGTAATTCTGATCACGCTCCTGCAGTCGATCCTCTCCGTGATGCAGATGCCGGAATTCGGCCGCCACGTCACGTACGGCGTGGTCATCATCGCCATGCTGCTGATCTACGGACGCGGCCGCCGCTACTCCGACTAGCGGGTGGCCCTTCGGAGACGACACCATGCCTCTCGAGCTCACCTCCAGCTTCCAGGTCGTCGACCCGCGCTTTTACAAGCTGACCTTCCCGTACGTGCACGTCGAGAAGTTGTATACGGGATGCCGTTGGGCCGAGGGCCCCGCGTGGTTCGCGGCAGGACGTTACCTCGTGTGGTCCGACATTCCGAACGACCGCATGCTGCGCTGGGACGAGACGGATGGCTCGGTGTCCGTGTTCCGGCAACCTTCCCTCAACAGCAACGGCAATACCGTCGACCGCGAAGGACGGCTGGTCTCGTGCGAGCATCGCAGCCGCTGCGTGTCGCGCACCGAGGTCGACGGCACCCGCACCGTGCTGGCCGACCGCTACGAGGGCAAGCGCTTCAACTCGCCCAACGACGTAGTCGTAAAGAGCGACGGCAGCGTCTGGTTCACCGATCCGAGCTACGGCATCGACTCCGATTACGAGGGCGATGCCGCGCCGAGCGAGATCGGTTCGCGCAACGTCTACCGCATCGATCCGCAAGACGGCCGCGTCACTCTCGTCGCATCGGACTTCGTACAGCCCAACGGCCTCGCGTTCTCGCCCGACGAATCGCTGCTGTATATCGCCGATACGGGGCTGACCCACAAGGTCGACGGGCCGCATCACCTCCGGCGCTTCAAAGTCTCGGCCGACGGACGTTCGATCTCGGGCGGCGAGGTCTTCTCCGTCTGTCCGGTCAACGTGTATGACGGCTTTCGCGTCGATGCGCACGGCAACCTGTGGCTCTCGGCCGGCGACGGCGTTCACTGCCATGCGAGCGATGGTTCGCTCATCGGCAAGATCCTGATCCCGGAGAGCGTGGCCAACCTGTGCTTCGGCGGGCCGAAGCTCAACCGGCTGTTCGTTTGCGCGACGACGTCGCTGTATTCGGTGTTCCTGAACACTCGAGCGGCGTCGACGCGATCGGCGGGACATCGCCGATGATGAGCGGGAGCGCGGGCAACTCGACCCGCTGAGCGCGCCGATCCTGCATCGGAGCGAAGCGCGCCCGGACTGCGGGAAACGGGCGCTCGAGAAAAAACGTCCCGCAAGTGCGAACCTGCGGGACGTCAAGGCGCTTTGGGGGAAGCGCCGGGGGAGGATCTTCGTGTTCCTACGGGGACGCGGGCAGCTTCGATCGCATCGTTTGTCGTTGGGAAAATCGGGAAGTGCGCCTGGATCAGAGACTAGCGGTCGAGTGCTTCAGCATGACTTCAGCGGGAGGCCATTTTTGTTTCGTTTGTTTCACGCGGGTCCCGACCCCGGAGCCCGCAGGTAGGGGTCGCGTGGCCGGCCGCGGCGATCCACTACCCAGCCGCGAGGAGCGCGACCTGCCTGCGGCCGCGCCGGCGTGACGCATGAAACACATGAAACAAGATTGGCGCCTCCGCGAAGTCTTCGTGCCACGCATGGAAATTAGACTGTCAGCCATCAGCTCCGGGATTCGCGGTTAGGTCGGTGCCCCGGGATTCGCAGGCTCATCCCGGGCAACAGCCCCATCATCGCGCCGCGCGACTCGGTGCACATCGAAGGGAGAGAGTAATGGGAGCATTTCTGTCGTTTTGCTATGGCGTGGCGGTCTATGTGTTCTTTCTCGCTACGCTTGTCTACACAATTGGCTTCATCGGCAACGTCTTCGTGCCGAAGTCGATCGACACGGGCACGCCGGCGCCGCTTGCGCAGGCGCTGATCGTCGATCTTCTGCTGCTCGGCCTTTTCGCCGTGCAGCACAGCGTCATGGCGAGACGCTCTTTCAAGGCATGGTGGACACGCATCGTCTCGCCGGTCGTGGAGCGCAGCACCTTCGTGCTCGCCGCGAGCCTCCTGCTCGCGCTCCTGCTGTGGCAGTGGCGTCCGATCGCCGAGCCGGTCATCTGGCACGTCGAGAACGCGACCACGGTGAAGCTGCTCTGGTTCGTCTTCTGGCTCGGCTGGGCGGTGCTCCTGATCAGCACGTTCCTCATCAACCATTTCGAGCTCTTTGGGGTGAACCAGGTCGTCGCGAATCTGACCGGCGGCGCTGTGCCGAAGCCGGAGTTCAGGACGCCGCTCTTCTATCGCTACGTGCGCCATCCGCTCTATCTCGGCTTCCTGCTCAGCTTCTGGGCGGCGCCGGTCATGACGGCCGGGCACCTGTTGTTCTCCATCGCCTGCACCGGCTACATCCTCGTCGGGATCTGGTTCGAGGAGCGTGATCTCGTCGCCCAATTCGGCGAACGGTACATCCGCTATCGCAACCAGGTGGGAATGCTGCTGCCGAGCCGTAAGCCTCAATGAGCGTTCCAGTCCCCGATCGAGCGGAGCCCTTCTATCGCGAGGCCGGAACCGGCCCCTGCGTCGTGTGCCTGCATGCGAACGCGAGCACGTCGAGGCAATGGCGCGAGCTCATGGCTCTTCTCGCGCCGAAGTTTCGCGTCTTCGCTCCCGATTCGTACGACTCCGGCAGAGGCCCGCATTGGCCGTCGGACCGCGTTATCCGCCTCAAGGACGAGCTTGCGCTCATCGAGCCCGTGCTCGCGAAGGCCGGATCCCCGCTCGCGCTGGTCGGTCATTCGTACGGCGCCGCCGTCGCACTGATCGCTGCGCTCGCGAACCCCGGCCGCGTTCGCGCCATGGCCCTGTACGAACCCACGCTTTTCGCGCTGCTCGACGCGGAAAAACCTCCCTGCGACGACGCGGAAGGGATCCGCGCTGTGGTCGCCGACGCGAGCACGGCACTCGACGCGGGCAAACCGGACGACGCCGCCGAGCGATTCATCGACTACTGGATGGGTGCGGGAAGCTGGCGACGGCTACCGGAAGAGCGCAGGCAGCCCATTGCCGTGTCGGTGACGAACGTGAGGCGCTGGGCGTTTGCCTTGTTCACCGAGCCCGCGCGTCTGGCGGCATTCCGCTCGCTCGACGTCCCGGTGCTCTACATGCTGGGCAAGCGCTCGACGCCGGCAGCCCGCGGCGTCGCGCGCCTGCTGGTGGCCACCCTGCCGCGAGTCGAGCTGGTGGAGTTCGAAAATCTCGGGCACATGGGCCCGCTGACCGATCCTGCTCAGGTGAACCGCGTCATCGCGCAGTTCCTCGAGCGGCATCGGGCTCGTCATGAAGCCGGCCGCGAGGTTCAACCCGCCATCGCATAGGAGTCTTCGCAACCGACAGTCTTCGAAACGAACGGCATATCGGCAAAGAACGCCGGCAAATGCATCAAGTCCGAAATATCGTTTGCTCGCAGAATTCACGATCATGCAAGCAACTTCCCTCGCCCTCGAGCACCTCCTGTGCGCCATCGGCGATCCGATCCGCGAGTTGCGCGATATCGGGCCCGAGCATCCGGATTTCGTCCGCGCGCAGACCATCCGCGCGGGCGCGGGCGTGCTCGCCAAGGTTCCGGACGCCCTCCCGTCGATCGCGAATGCAATCCAGATCGCGAACCCGCTTCCGAAGTCGCCGCGCGCGCGTACCCATTTGGCTGCGGCTCACGCTTGGCTGTCCGGGAATCCAGTGCTCGCGGCCGAGAGCTATGCGTTCATCCTCAGCCGGTGGCCGAGGGACCTGCTCGCCCTGCGGCTCGCGCAATCGTGCTACTTCTTTCTCGGGCGTCACGAGCGCGCCTGCGAGCTGGTCGACGCGGTCGCGCCCGCGTGGACGCACGACGAGGAAGGCTATCGATTCGTGCTGTCCATGGCTTCGTTCGCGCACTCCGAAAGCGGCCATGCCGCGCAGGCCGAGGTGCTCGGTCGGGAGTCGCTGGCGTACGAGCCCTCGTGCCCGGCGGGCGTGCACGCCGTCGCGCACGCGCTCGCCGAATCCGGGCGCCACCACGAGGGCGCGCGCTGGATGCGCGAGCAGCGCGACCACTGGGCCACCGAGAGCCGCATGCGCACCCACAACGCCTGGCACCTCGCCATGTTCGACGCCGAGGACGGCAACGCCGCTTCGGCGCTCGGCATCCTCGACGACTTGCTGCTTCCCGCCATCGCACATTCGCCGCTTGACGCATGCGACGCGACGGGGCTCTTGTGGCGGCTCACCACCGACGGCGTCGACGATGAAGGCCGCTGGGGCAAGCTCTCAGACGCGTTCGACCGGACGATAACACCGGGATTCTGGCCATACGTCGACCTGCACGCGGCGCTCGCGCACCTGAACGCGGGCGAGGAGATCCGGGTGCAACGGCTGGCGCAGACCATCGAACGCTGCGCCGACGGCGCAGACTACGCGGCGCTGCGTGCGCGGCTCGTCACGCTGCCGGGGCTGCAGGCGCTCGAGGCCTGGGCGGACGGTCGTTACGGCGAAGCCGCGGCGTTTCTCGCGCGCCTGCGGCCCTTCCTCGGCGACGCCGGCGGCAGCCGCGTCCAGCTCGAAGTGTTCAAGAGCATCGAGGACGAAGCGGCTTCTCGGCAACGCGCGCTCCCGAACGAATTAATCGCCGCCTAGAAGGATGCGCGCTTGAAGCACGGAACATTCATCCCGTTTGTCGTTGCACTGTTTGTCATTGCGCTCCTCGCCTCTGCCGCGGCATGGACCCTGCCCGACATCGCCGAGGCGCAGATGCTCACGGTCGAACAGGCGCGCACCATCGTCGCCCCGTTCTACAAGGCGCTCGACGCCGGCAACGACGCTGCTGCGCTGATCAACCAGGCCACGTCGCCGGACTGGATGTCCTGCAGTGGCAACCTAACGTGCAGGTCACGCGATCAGGTCGCGGCGGCGATCGCGCACCTTCACACAACGGTTCCGGATCTGAAGTGGGAAATCAAGGAGGTGCTGGTCTCGGGCGACCGCGTGATCGTGCGTGGCGAGGCGTCCGGCACTCCCGGCGAGTGTTTCATGGGCGTGCCGCCGGCGGGGAAGAGCTTCCGGGTCATGTCCATCGACGTCCATACCATCAAGGACGGCAAGATGACCGTGACGGACCACGTGGAGGACTGGATAGGCGCGGTGCGTCAGCTCTCCGCCCGGTGAGCGAGGAGCACGAAGCTCAGGCTAGTGGCTGCGCGCCGCCTGCTTCCGCCAGCCGCCGGGCCAGAAGTCACATTCCGCTGAATTCGTCAGCTCGCGGCCCATGTGGATGGGATTACAGCACGAGAGAGCAGGCAGCGAAGCAATCGCGCCGTCGGAGGTGAATGGGGTAGACTCCCGTCCGCGGTCTCGGCCACGGGATGCTTCGATGGCCAGCCTTCGCGGAAAAGTCAGTGTTGTCACCGGGGCGACCCGCGGCGTCGGCAAGGGCATCGCCCTCGCGCTCGGTGCGGCCGGTGCGACAGTTTACGTGACCGGCAGAAGCGTCAACTGAATACGGATTCTCCGATCCGGAGCCTACTCCCGCATCCTGACGATCGATCCGCGATGACCGCTCTTCTCTTCGAGAACGCCCGCATCTTCGACGGCACCAGCGCCGACTGCGCCGAAGGCATGCACGTCCGCATCGCGGACGGGCTGATCCGGGAGGTCTCGCCGAAGCCGATCACCGACAAAGGGGCACGAGTCATCGACCTCGCGGGCCGCACGCTGATGCCGGGCCTGATCGACGCGCACATGCATGCGTACTGCAGCGACGTGTCGATGCAGAAGGTCGAGGCAATGGGCGAGCCGTACCGCACCGCGCACGCGGTCCGGATGCTCGGGCATGCGCTCGACTGCGGCTTCACCACCGTGCGCGACATCGGCGGCGGCGACTACTCGCTCGCCAGGGCGATCGCCGACGGGCTGGTGCGCGCGCCGCGCTTCTTCTACGCCGGCAAGGTGCTGTCGATGACCGGCGGGCATGGAGACTTCCGGCCGCTGGAGCAGAAGTCGCGTCACGACGAGCTGTGCTCATGCGGCGTCGTCAACTGGGGCTGCCGCGTGGCGGACGGCGTCGACGCGTGCGTCGCGGCGGCTCGCGACGAGCTGCGCCAGGGCGCGCACTGCATCAAGATCATGGGCTCTGGCGGCGTCGCGTCGCCGACCGATCCGATCTGGATGAACCAGTACCGCGAGGACGAGATCCGCGCGATCGTCAACGAATGCACTGAGCGGCGGACCTACGTCGCCGCGCACTGCCATCCGGCGAGCGCGGTCCGGCGCTGCGTCGAGTTCGGCGTGCGCTCGATCGAGCACGGCACGCTCATCGATGACGACACCGCGAAGTTCGTCGCCGAGCGCGGCGCGTTCATCGTGCCGACGATGGTGGTCATCTTCGTGCTGGTCGAGCTGGGCAGGGAGCTCGGGTTCCCCGCAGTGAGCCAGGAGAAGGCCGAGTACGCGTACAAGCAGGCGCTCTCCGGCATGGACAGGATGCGCCGCGCCGGCGTCAAGGTCGGCTTCGGCACCGACCTCCTCGGCTCGACCTACGTGCAGGAGTGCCGCGAGTTCACCATCCGCCGCGAAGTGTTCTCGCCGCTCGAGCTGCTGCGCCAGGCCACGTCCATCAATGCCGAGCTGATGCTGCAGCAGGGCAAGCTCGGCTGCATCGGTTCCGGCGCGCACGCCGACCTGCTGGTGGTCGACGGCGACCCGCTGAAGGACATCTCTCTGCTCGCGGCCAACGGCAAGCACCTGCGGATGATCGTGCGCGGCGGCGAGGTCGTGAAGGACGAGCTGCGATAATGCGGTCGCCGGTCCATGTTGGCTCTGGAAGGAGAGGTTCCATGGTCTCCTGCACACTTCGCACGAAGCACCTTGCATCGATATTCGGGATAACCGCCTTGTTCTGGCTCGCCGTGGGCGCGGCGGCGGAGGCCGGAGCAGGCGCCTCTGCGTCGCAACTCGCCGTCGGCGACCATTGGAAATACCGGATCACCGATAACCTGCGCCGCGGCACGCAGTCGCAACTCGACGTGGAGGTCATTTCCGTCACGGGTCGCGCGGCGCGGATCCATGTTCAGCGCGCGGATGCCGGCGGCCGCACGGAATGGATCGACGAGGTCGACGGCGAAGGCGGACTCATCTCGGGGTCCTTGGACCGTGAGCCCGTGCGTCAATTCGATCCGCCGGCAAAACTGCTCGCATTTCCGCTCGACAAGGGCAAGACCTGGCGACAGACGATCAATACGCTTAGAAAAGATACGGGAATCAAGGATCAGATCCTGATCTACGGCAAAGTCAACGGCTCCGCCACAGCGACCGTGCCTGCGGGTCGATTCGATGCCATTGCCGTCTACCGGACGGTGCAGCTCGACGATGCGGAGTTCTGGCGGTCTCGAACATCGCGCACCGACTCGATCTGGTATGCACCAGCGGTGAAGGCGCCGGTTCGCGAAAACCGCGAGGCACTGTACAACCAAAGGGACAGAGGCCAGCCTCAGGTCCGGACCGAATCGACTGTGCTCGAGCTCGTGTCCTTCCAGCCGGGGGGAAAGTGATCGGCGGCGTCGCATATCGTCATGCTGGCGGGCGGAGAGACATGCTGCATTCCTCGACCGGTCTAGCAAGGCCGTGGTAGCCCCACCGCGCACGGCGCTCCTCGCCGGCGCTACCGGTCTCGTCGGTCGCGCGCTTCTGTCCTCGCTGCTCGCGAGCGACGACTACGACGGCGTTCACGTCCTCGTGCGCCGCACGTCGCCGCACGTCGACGCCGCCCCGCGACTGAAGATCCACGAAGTCGACTTCACGCGGCTGCCCGCCGCGTTCCCGCCGGCTGACGACGTGTTCATCGCGCTCGGCACGACCATCAAGGTCGCCGGCTCACAGGAAGCCTTTCGCCGGGTGGACCTCGACTTCGTCGTGAACGTCGCGCGAGCCGCGAGGGCCGCGGGGGCGACGCGGCTCGGCGTCGTGTCCGCGCTGGGCGCCGACCCAACCTCGCGTATCTTCTACAACCGGGTGAAGGGCGAGATGGAGATGGCCGTCATGCAGCTCGGATACGAGTCGGTGGTCGTCGCGCAGCCCTCGATGCTGCTGGGCGACCGAGCCGCGCTGGGACAGCCCGCGCGCAGCGGCGAGCGATGGGCGGCAAGGCTGCTTGGCCCTCTCGGCCGGCTCATGCCCAGGGACCTGCGGCCGATCCACGCGCACGCGGTAGCATCCGCGCTGCTGGCCGCCGTTCGCGATGCGACGCCCGGAGTCCGCGTGCTGAAATCGGGAGCGATGCGCGAATACGGTTAAGCCGACGGCACCACGCCGTTCACGGGATGAAGACGCCCTGCAGCGTGACTGGGTTGTGCAGTGTGTAGTCGAGCTCGTTCGATTGCAGAATGCCGGGAGGCGTCAGCAGGTCGAGCACCTTCGGGACGGTCGCGGGATCGACGGTGCAGTGGGGATCGCTGCTCGCTGTCGCGCAGACGCCAAAGGTGAACGCACCGGGGGTCGAGGTGAACGCACGAGCCTGATCGGGGGAGAAGCCATCCTCGCCGGTAAGGGCGACGGTAAATCCCCAGCCCGCGCCGGGTTGCCCCCCGAGGGACACCGTCGGGACGCTGAAGGTGATGAAGCGGGAAATCGCGTTGGCGCTGATCGAGATCGATCCGAGGCTATCCCCGTGCGCATCGACATAGCGCGGGGCGAACCCCTGCACCTCGACGAGCCGGCTCCACGCGGCTGCAGCGTCGATCTCGTAGTTACGCTGCGGGAAGGCCGCCGCGGTCGAAGTATCGGCGGCGGCGGCATTCGGATTGTGTACATAGACGTCGACCAGCTGTGCCCCGAGCGGGCTGCCGAACGTCGGGCTGAGATCGCGGACCTCCAGCTTGAAGGTCACCGTCGACGCGTCCGGCGACAGGATGACCTGGAATTCCTCGATGTCGAAGGCTCCCGGATGGAAGTCGCTCGCAGTCGGGTAGGCGTAGTTCCCCGGACCGTTATCGTCCGAGCTGGGGTCGATGACATCGAGCAGCACCGTGCCTGGCGTGAAGTCGAAGACAATCGTGCGCTTGTCATGGGCCGTGGCGCCGTCCGCGCTCACGGCAACGGTATTGAGAACCGTCGTGCCTCCGCTGATCGGAACCGAGACGCTGAAGGTTCCCGCGGGGGCCGTGGTCGAGGCGGTCGTGGTCTCGAAGGTGTCGATGTTCGTCGCGGCTACGTAGACGGCATTTCCCGCGGTGGTCGCGCCGCTGATGGTGACAGCTGAACTATTCACGGCCGACTCGTCGGTCGGGCTCGTCACAGTCAGAGTGGTTTGCCCCTGGGCGTGCGCAACATAGCGTGAAAACGTTGCCACGGGCTGTTCGACGATCCGTCCTGCGTCGAGGTCGCCGAGCAGACGAACGAAGCCCGCCGCCGAGCGAACGAGGGGTGCGGCCGAGCCAGCAGGCTGGCCGGTCGTGAAGCCGATCGATGCCACCGTGGGATCGGTTCCGAAGGGCGAAGCGGCGAGATCGGGGACCTCCCAGTCCTGCTCGGGGATCAGGCCGACGCCGCCCGCGAAGCGCGCCATGGCGTCGGCGAGGCTGGCCGCCGTGACGCTGTCGCCGCTTTGCAGCGCGTTCGCGGCGCGCTCCGCGGTCAGCTCGGGCCAGAGATGGCCGGTGCCCATGCCGCTGGGCGCCCACGGGTGGCCGTCCGTCGCTCCGTCGCCGTAACCGTCTCCATTGTAGCGATGCCACCCCGGTCCGTTCGCCGTGGCGGTCTCGAGCTCCGCGTCGACAACAGGCAGCGATTCGGTGATCGCCGGATCGGAGGCCGCGAGCACCCCGAGCCGCGACAGCTCGAGGAAGCCGGCATCGATGACCTTGCGCTGGTCGAGCGTCGGACCGCCGTTGCCCACGTTGTAGGTGATGGCGGCGTCGGGGTCGCCGGTCTTCGATAGCCGGATGAAATACGGGTGCGGGGCCAGCGGGCCCGTCGTCGTGACCGTCCAGCCGACGACCGAGCGCTGATAGTCATCGGCCACGCCGAGGAAGATGTTGGCCGACAGCGTGTCTCCGTTGACCTGCGCGAGGTGAGCGGCCGCAACGAGACCCGCGATCTCGGCCGCGATCGTCGAGGGCGAGTAGCCCGTCTGCTCCTGCCAGCGATCGGCACCGAAGGCCGGGCCGTGCGCGATCAGGAAGTTCGCCGCCGGCCTGATGTCATCCTGGTAGAAGCTCGTGCCGGTCACGCCGAGCTGGTCGGCCATCAAGATGGCGTAGGCAGTCTCGTCGAGCTGAGTGCCGAAGGAGTCAGGTGCGGCATCCCCATTCACGAGACTGTTCCGCGGCATCGAGCCATCGGCTTGCTGCTGATTGTCGAAGAGGAACGAAATGGCATCGCGGGCGGTCGCGAGGTCTCCGGTGACGAGGAGCGCTGTGCAGGCTGCGTAAACATCGCGGGCGAATACCTCCCGATAGGATCCGAAGAAGGTGTTGCCGGGATCTCCAGCCGAGATCGCCTGCCCCCATGGCGCCGCAAGGCTCGCCACAATGGCGCCGGGGAAGGTCTTGTCCTCCGCCGCCTTGATGACGTTCGCACTGAGGTAGTACGCAGCGCTCAACTCCTTGGTCCGCTTCTTGGTCACGCCGGAAAGCGAGGACGGCGGCCGATTCAGCGAGGCATCGTACGCGGCCCAACCCGCCCGATAACGCCCGCGCGCCGCCGGGAAGCCGCCCCGGGCGAGCGAGCCTTCTGCCGCATCGACAGCCTCGGCCTGACTCGAGCCGAAGCCAAGCGCGAGCGTGAACGCGCCGTTGTGCGGCAGGATCACTTGGGCGGTTTCGACGACGTTGCCCACGCTGGCCTGGGTAAACGCCGTCGTCAGAGTATGGACCGTATCGAGCTGCACGAATCCGTCGCTCCCCGCGCCCGCAAAACCCACCGTGAGCGCCCCCAACGGGGTCGAGGCGTCCAGTGCGACATAGACCGGCTGCGCGTAATCGCGATCGACCGCGTTCGTTGCCGTCACGGGATCAAAGGCTATGAGAATCGGATGGCCCGTGGAGGTATCGATTGCCGCCCAATCCGCGCCACCATTGCCAGCGCCACCGCCTCCGTTGCCATTGACGGATGGGTCGAATCTTACGTAAAGCTGCAGGCCGCCGATGCGCGGGTTGAAGCTCACCGACGCGAGAAGCGCGTTACGGCTCGGATCGGTCACGTAATCGGTGACGATCTGGTACTTGCCGCTCTTCGCGGTCGTCGTCACCCGGCATTCCATGCCCGCCTGGTCGAGCGCCTGCACGGTGTAAGTCGTGTCCCGCGTCTGCAGATCCGTGAAGGTCGAGCCATCGGTCACGATGTACTGGAGCGTCTCGACGTTGGTGTTGTCGACGGTCGGATAGTAGACGTCGCTCAATACGCCGTTTGCGATCGTGTACCAGACCTTGGAGTTTGTATTGCGCGCGGTGCCGAGACAATCCTTGCGCGCGAGTCCGAAGCGCGAAAGCGTTCCCGGGCCATCGACGGCCACTTGGGCGATCGCTTCCTGGGTTAGCGTGCTGCTCGCCGCAAGGACAACGGCGGCAGCAAGAACGCGTCGCGATATGCGATGTCTCCCGTGCGCGGGCCCGTACATCGAATGTCTACCCTGATTAGACGGTCAGCCGATTGATCGCTGTCGCAAAACGACTAAGCGCGCAACAACGACCGGATGCCGCTGTGCACCACAAAGCAAGATTCATGCTGCATGAGCTTGTTGAAATTCAATCAATAACCTAATGCGACGCCCGCCGCTCACCGGCTGCGATTTGTAAGAAAAATCGACGTTTTGCCGCTGCGCAATTTGAGGAGATCCGCGGCGGGGTCCTGGGCCTGAGTGTCGAAATAAACCGACGCGCATAAAACTCCGGGCATCGGGCTGGGCGGAAATTTCCCGAGATGCCTCGGGCTGCTTTAGGCTTTGACTGACAACGCCTGTCATACTAGTCGAACACCGCATGGATTTCAGCGCCAACCTCGCCAAACTCGTTCTTCGGCTGACGCTCGGCGGGCTGCTGCTGCTGCACGGGATCGCCAAGCTCCACGCTTTTCCCGCCGGCATCATGGACCGCGTGGCGAACGCGGGTTTCCCGTCGTCGCTCGGCTACCTCGTCTACGTCGGCGAAGTGCTGGCCCCGCTGCTGCTGATCGCAGGGCTATGGACCCGCGCGGCGGCGCTGCTCGTGGCGATCAACATGATCGTGGCCGTCCTCCTGGCTCATACGGGTCAGCTTGGCGAGCTGGGCCGGAGCGGCGGCTGGGCGCTCGAACTGCAGGGCTTCTACTTCTTCACCGCCGTAGCGATCATGCTGCTCGGCGCGGGCAAGTTCAGCATTGGCGGCTCGAGCGGAAAGCTGAACTGACGGCGCCTCCTTTGAAGGTGGTTCGTGGGCTCGGGGTTCGCTCTCGCTCACCCCGGGCTACGCGATCTACCCGCTCAGAAGCGCTCGACCCAGGGACGCAACTCCACTTCCCAGGTCCAGGCGCTGCGCGGCTGCCCGAGCACATGCAGATAGGTCTGCGCGATCGCATCGGGATCGAGCATCGAATCGTTGGCGTCGGCACGGCCCCGCGGGCGTATCGCGCCGTCGATCACGAAGTGCGCGACGTGGATGCCCTTCGGCGCCAGTTCGCGCGCCATGCTCTGGGCGAGCCCGCGCAGCGCGAACTTCCCCATCGCGAACGGCGCCGACTCCGCATAGCCCTTGACGCTCGCGGAAGCGCCGGTGAATAGGATCGCCCCGGAGCCCTTGGCCAGCATCCGGGTCGCTGCGCGCTGCGCGACGAGGAAGGCACCGAAGGCGCTCACCAGCAGCGTACGGCGGACTTCGTTCGGATCGAGCGTCGCCACCGGCCCGCGGGCGCGGGCGCTGGCGTTATAGATCACGACATCGGGCGGCCCGAGTTGCTTGTCGAGGGATTCGAACAGGCGCGCCACCTGCGCTTCGTCCTGCGCGTCGCAGCCGAAGGCGCTCGCTCCGGTCTCCTCGCAGAGCGGCTTCAGCTTGCCGGGATCGCGCGCCGCGAGCGCGACGCTCATCCCTTCGCGCGAAAGGAGCCGCGCGAGCGAGGCGCTCAAGCCCTGCCCGGCTCCGACGATCAGCGCGGTCTTGTAGAGTGCGTCCGGCAAAGCTCGGCGTCCGTTTGTCGGCCCGAGCACTCTATTGGAACGCACCCGTTACGGCAACTCTTGTCGTGCGCACAAGCGTTTCGTCGCCTCGCGATACGTCCTGTCGCGAGCCCGCTGGCCCGCTGCGTTCCCTCGTAGGATCTCCACCGTCGGGATGGCGCCCGGGCGCTGCAACGCCAGGCATCGCCGTGGCTCGCCCGAGGCGCATTCCGCGAGCTCTCATCGCTTGAACCGTCTGTCGATCAGGGGAGATCTCATGCGTCGAGCCATCATTGCTGTGCTCGTGTCGCTGCCGGCCTTGGCGTGCGGCGCCACGCAGACGCTGGAAGGACGCTGGGAGGGGCGCGTCCTGATCCCGGGACGCGAGACTCGAGTGATCGTCGACCTTGCGCGTGGCGCCGCCGGCGCCTGGACGGGGTCGATCATCATTCCGGGGCTCGGCATCAAAGGCGCGCCACTCTCCAACATCGTCGCGGGCCGCACCGACGTCGCCTTCGATGCCGGCAATGTTCTGAGCACGCCGAGTCACGGTCCGGCACGTTTCCGGGCGCATCTGAGCGCGAGAGGAAGCATGGCGGGAGAGATGCGCCAGGCCGGAAACGTCGCTCCACTTTTGCTCAGGAAGGTCGGCCCAGCGCAAGTCGACGAAGCCGTGCGGAGCACCCGCGTCGGGCGCGCTCTCGAAGACCAGTGGAAAGGCGAGTTCGAGCTGGGTGGTTATCCACGCTACGTCACGATCACGCTTGAAAATCATCCGAGTGCCGCCGCGACGGCTACGTTTGTGGTCGTCGGCAAGCAGACGAACAATCTGCCGGTCGACCTCATCGTCGAGGAAGGCGGCCTGCTCAGGATCGAATCGCAGACCAGTCAGGTCGCTTTCGAAGGACGCCTCGTCGAGGAACGGGACGAGCTCAAGGGAACGATCGAGCTCGGGCCCCTCGAGCTGCCGCTGGTCTTGCGCCGTTCCGGCCGGAGGACGTCATGAAGGCCGCATCGGCAGGACTGGTGATCGTGGGGCTGGTGATCGTGGGGCTGCTTGCTTCGGCGATCGTCGATGCGCAATCCATGTTTCGCGGCGATGCCGCGCATTCCGGCACGTATCCCGATCAGGGGCCGCGCCAGTTTCATCGCGTCAAATGGAAGTTCCAGACGGGCGAGCGGATCGTGTCGTCGCCCGTCCATGCCGACGGCGTGATCTATTTCGGCGGCGATGACGGCAACGTCTATGCCGTCGATGCGGCCGACGGCCATCAGCTCTGGAAGCGCCGTACCGGCGGTCCCGTTCCATCGACGCCGGCGATCGCCGGGCGGACGCTCTACGTCGGCAGCTACGACGGCAAGTTCTACGCACTCGATGCGCGCACCGGAGTGCCGCGCTGGAAGTTCGCCACCGACGGCGAGCGTCGGTTCGAGGCGAAGGGGCTGCATGGAATGCAGCCGAAAACGCAGACGATTGCCGATCCGTTCGACGTCTATCTGTCGAGTCCGGTGGTGGCCGGGGGCGCCGTTTATTTCGGCAGTGGCGACGGGAACGTCTACGCGCTGGACGCCGCGTCCGGACACTTGAGATGGAAATTCCACACGGGGGACGTCGTCCATGCCTCGCCCGCATACGCGGACGGCGTCGTGTTCTTCGGAAGCTGGGACAGTTATCTCTATGCGGTCGATGCGGATACCGGAGCGGAGAAATGGCGCTTTCACGGGGGCGAAGATCCGCTGATCCACAACCAGGTCGGATTCCAGTCGTCGCCCGCCGTCGTGAACGGTGTCGTGTATACCGGCTGCCGGGATTCCAACCTCTACGCCATCGATGCCGCGACCGGCAAGGAAAAATGGCATTTCAACGCGGCCGGAAGCTGGGTGATCACATCACCCGCGGTCGCGCAGGGCAAAGTCGTCTTCGGCACCTCGGACTCGAGTCTCTTCCTCGTCGTCGATGCCGATACCGGCAAGCCGATCGTCCGCCAGCAAGGCAAGGCCTACCTGTTCGCTTCGCCGGCAGTGGCGGGTAACACCGTCTATGTCGGGGTGCTCAACGGCACGCTGGAGGCGCGCGACCTCGACGACGGAGACGTGTTGTGGGAATTCCAGACGGAGGCATCGAAACGGAACGACGGTTGGGTACTGACGGCGGAGCGCCGATTCAATACGCCGATGCTCTTCTGGTCGAGCTGGCGCGAAGCACCGATCGTCGCGACCGTGCGGCAGTTCGGCGTCGGTTCGGTCTTCTCCTCCCCGTTGGTTGTCGCAGGCGTCGTCTATTTCGGCAGCACGGACGGCAACCTGTACGCCCTGGAATGAGCCGGTCGTCGCGCTGGGGTCGTCGAGTGCTGCGCCCGCCTCCGGGCACCGACTAAGCAGACCCGCATTCCGTAGCCTGCGGGCTTGGCCGGGCGCGCTCCTTCTTCGTTGGGGAGGCATGGCCATCCAGCCCGCGCGGGCTGCCTTCCTCCGGTTGCAAAATAAGCTTGACGTCAAGATCAGTGTTATAGTTAACTATAACACAATGTCACTTAGGCCACTCTCTTGCTGAGTCGTCGCCAGAAGCCTAGTCCTATACGCATACTCATGAATATATTTATAAAACATCAACTTTCAGATCCCGCTGACACGCTTTGGATCGTGCGCTGCATGGGATCCGGGGAGTCGCTCGATGAGCAGTGTGACCGGGATTTCCCTCGCGAAGCTATCCGGAACCGATGATGGATCGCGAGTGGAACGACAGTGCGCCGATCTACCGACAGCTTCGCGATCGGGTCGTGGCGATGATTCTCGACGGGCTGCTCAACGAAGGCGATCCCCTGCCGTCGGTCCGGAATGTGGCGTCCGAGTATCGGATCAATCCGCTGACGGTGCTGAAGGCCTATCAGCAGCTCGTCGACGAACAGCTCGTCGAGAAGCGGCGAGGCCTCGGCATGTTCATCAATGCCGGCGCGCGCAGCCTGCTGCTGCAAGGCGAGCGCCAGAAGTTTCTCGCGGAGCAATGGCCCGCCATCTCCGCAACCATCCAGCGCCTCGGCCTGACGCCGGAGGAGCTGCTCGCAGCCGCCGCACCGGGTGCACCGTCATCGAAGACAAGCGAGGAGCGCTAAAGCCCATGTCCTGCATAGAAGCGCGCGGCCTGCGCAAGGCCTACGGCAAAACGATCGCACTGGACGGCATCGATCTCTCGGTCGAGGAAGGCCGGATCCTCGGGCTGATCGGTCCCAACGGCGCGGGCAAGAGCACGGCCCTCAACGCCGTCCTGGGGCTGACCTCGTATCAGGGCGACCTCAAGGTGCTCGGGCGCGATCCCTGGAGGGAGCACGACGAGCTCATGCGCGACGTGTGCTTCATCGCCGATGTCGCCGTGCTGCCGCGCTGGATGCGTGTTTCGCAGGCGATCGACTACGTCGCTGGCGTGCATCCACGGTTCGATCGTGCGAAGGCGGAAGACTTTCTCGACAAGACCGCCATCAGTCGTGCCAGCAAAGTCAGGGAGCTTTCGAAGGGCATGGTCACGCAGCTGCATCTCGCGCTGGTCATGGCCATCGACGCCCGATTGCTGGTGCTGGACGAGCCGACGCTCGGACTCGACCTTCTCTATCGCAAGCAGTTCTACGACTCGCTGCTGAACGATTACTTCGATCGCACCCGCACCATCGTCGTGACGACGCACCAGGTCGAGGAGATCCAGAATGTCGTCACCGACGTGATGTTCATCAGCCGCGGCCGCGTCGTGCTCGACTCCAGCATGGAGGACCTCGAGCTGCGCTACGTGGAAGCGCTCGTGCATCCCGAGCACCTCGCCGAGGCGCGCGCGCTCAAACCGATCCACGAGCGCCAAATGTTCGGCCGCAGCATCATGCTTTTCGACCATATCGACCGCGACCGCCTCGCCGCGCTCGGTGAAGTGCGCACCCCCGGCATCGCCGACCTGTTCGTGGCCATGATGGGGAACAAGGCCGCCGGCGCGGCGCAAGAGGCGGTCGCATGAATCCTTCGCCTGAGGAGACAACCATGAACACTGCCGCATCATCGGGGCGCTCGAAGCGGAGCGCCATCGCAGACACGGTCCTGAACTCTGGCGTCCCGCTCTGGTTTCTCCTGGCTGGAATTCTTGCCGCCACCATGGGCATGTGGCCGCCCCACTTCTACATCTGATGAACACTCCATCGAACGCTATGCCTGAGCCCTTTCCCGATTCGCGGGCGGTCGCGCCCGCACAGATGTCGGCGACTCGCCCGATGTACTGGTCGATCCGGCGCGAGCTGTGGGAAAGCCGGTCGATCTATATCGCGCCGCTCGCCGTCGCCGTCGTCACCCTGCTCGGATTCCTGGTCAGCATGATCGGTCTGCCTGAGCGCAGGCGCGCCATGCTGCTGCTCGATCTGGCGCAACAGCGGGCCGCTATCGAAAGGCCGTACGACATCGCGGCAATGGTCCTCCTGGCGACCGGGATCATCGTCGGCGCGTTCTACTGTCTCGACGCGCTGCACGGCGAACGTCGCGACCGCAGCATCCTGTTCTGGAAGTCGATGCCGGTCTCCGATCTGACCACCGTGTTGTCGAAGGCGAGCATTCCGCTGCTCGTTCTGCCGCTCGTCACCTTCGCGACGACCGTGGTCATGCAGCTCATCATGCTCCTGCTGATGAATACGGTGCTGCTGACGAATGGCGTGAGCACGACGACATCGGCGCAGTTGCCGCTGTTTCAGCACTCGCTGATTCTGCTGTACGGTCTCGTCGCGCTCGCGCTCTGGCATGCCCCCATCTATGGCTGGCTGCTCCTGGTCTCGGGCTGGGCGCGGCGCAGCGTGTTCCTGTGGGCCGTGTTGCCGTTGGTCGCGATCCAGGTCGTGGAGAAGATCGCATTCAACACGCACTATTTCGGCTCCATGCTGAAGCACCGTCTGACGGGCTTCGCTGCGGAAGCTTTCGCCTTCGACCCGCACGGCCGGCTCGACTCCCTGACGCAACTCACTCCGGGGCGTTTCTTGAGCACGCCTGGCCTGTGGATCGGGCTCGCGTTCGCGGCGGCATTCCTCGTCGCAGCGAGCCGCCAGCGCCGCTGGCGAGAGCCGATCTGATCCCGCTCGCGCCGCGGGTGAAGCCCGGCGCCGCGACGCGCGACCGAATAAGACGGCTTCCGAACGCTTCATCCCTGCCAGCGCGCATTGTGTCCTGCCGCGCTGGAAGCCGGCACACCTCTCCCGTAGTCTTGCCCCTCTGACAGAATAGGCGCCAGAGAGCGACATGAGCACCGATCAAAACAGCCCAGGGACCGACGGCGCGGCCGAGCGCGCAAAACCACAGCCGGCGTCGCAGCCACCCGGCACGAAACAGACCCTGCGCGACGCCGGCCGCGTCATCGTCGAGCTCTGGTGGCGTTTCTTCGATTGGCTCGCGGTCGTATCGTGGAAAACGCTGGCGATCGTCTACGGCCTGGGCTTGGTCCTGGCCGGTATGCTGGATCGCCCCACGCCGTTCTTCCTGTTCATCATCGGCTCCGCCATCATCAAGGTCGTGGCCGGCGGCAAGCGCCGCGCCGACGTGACGGCCCGCCAGGCCACGCAGCGCGCCGAAACAGAGCAGCTCGAGCGGACCGTGCTGGAAGCACGCATGGAAGCGCTGCAGGCACAGATCGAGCCGCATTTCCTCTTCAATACCTTGGGCAGCATCGACCAGCTCATCCAAACCGACCCGCCGCGGGCCTCCAAGATGCAGCAGAGCCTGATCCGCTATTTGCGCTCGGCCATGCCGCAGATGCGCGAAGGCCGGCGACCCTCGCTCGGTCAGCAGGTCGATCTGTGCAGCGCCTTCCTGGAGATCATGGCAGTGCGCATGGAAAATCGGCTGCAGCCGGTCGTGAGCGTCCCCGAAGGCTTGAAGTCGGCGGTCTTCCCTTCGATGATGCTGCAGACCCTGGTGGAGAACGCCATCAAGCATGGCCTGGAGCCGAAGGCCGAAGGTGGCCGGCTCGAGATCGGTGCCGAGGTCGTCGACGGCCAGATTGCCGTCCATGTGCTCGACAACGGTGTCGGCTTCAAGCCGGAAGGCGGTGGCGGCGTCGGCCTCGCCAATGTGCGCGAGCGGTTGAAGGCCCTGTACAGCGGCCGGGCAGAGCTGATCATCAGCGTGCCGCCCGCGGGCGGCACGTGCGCTACCATCAGGGTGCCCTACGAAATCACGCCCGGACCGGGCTGATTTGTTCCCGTCAACGCATGCGCCCCTCGCCCGCTCCCACAGCCGTCGTTGCCGACGACGAACGCCTGATGCGCGAACAGATCGTCGACCGCCTGAAGGAAGCGTGGCCCGAGCTCTCGATCGTAGGTGAGGCGACCAATGGCCGCGAGGCGGTCGTCATGGTGCGCAGCCTCGAGCCCGACATCGCTTTTCTCGACATCAGCATGCCCGAGATGGACGGCATCCAGGCGGCCCAGGCGCTCGCCGGCCAGGTCCACGTCGTCTTCATCACGGCCCACGACCAGTACGCGATCCGTGCCTTCGAGCACGGCGCCGTCGATTATGTGCTGAAGCCGGCGGAGCCGGAGCGGGTCGCGCTCACGTGCGAGCGGCTGCGCGCACGGATCACCCACGAACCTGATCCGATGAATGATCTGCTGGCGCAGCTCTCCGAGCGACTCGGCGCCGGCGGACTGAAGCCGCGCGAATACATCCGCTGGGTCCAGGCCAGCGTGGGCAGCAACATACGGATGATCCCGACGAGCGAGATTCTCTTCTTCCGCGCCGAGGACAAGTACACCCGGGTTCAGACCCAGCGTTTCGAGGCGCTCATCCGCAAGCCGATCAAGGAGCTGATCGACGAGCTGGACCCCGACGAATTCTGGCAGATCCATCGTGCCACCGTGGTTCGCGTCGAAGCGATCGAGCAGGTCAGCCGGAACCTGCGCGGCCATCAGGTCGTGCATTTGAAGGGCAGCGATGAAAAGCTGGAAGTGAGCCGCACCTTCAATCATCTGTTCAGGCAGATGTAGGTTCGCCGGCGCCGAGCGCAGACGGGCGCATTGGCCGTCGCCGACGCCGCTGTTACCATTGCGCTCGTCGAACCGGGCCGCCTGGCCCGAGGCTCAAGGGGAGGAATCGATGTCCATTCGCTCGTACGCGCCTGCACTCGTCGCATCCGCTCTGCCGTTGATGATCGCGCTCGCTGCGGCTCAGCAAACGCCCTCGCCCCACCCGGCGCTCCCGGCGCCCGCACCGGCCGAGGTGCCGCCCGTGCCGGCATCGACCCCCGCGCAGGAGAAGCTTCGGGTGGTGCCCGCCAAGCACTTCGCAGGCAAGGTCCATCTGCTGCCGGCGACGATGGAAACGACGCAGTGGGGCTGGTTCAACAACGCCCAGCCGCCGGTGCTGCACGTCAACTCGGGCGACACGATCGTGTTCGAGACGATGATGCACTCCCACAATCAGGTCGTGCCGGGAGCGACGATCGAGCAGATCAAGAAGCTCCGTACGGACTATCCCGGCCGGGGACCGCACACCCTGACCGGACCGGTGTATATCGAAGGCGCCGAGCCGGGCGACGTGCTCAAGGTGCGCATCGACAAGATCGTGCCGCGCGCCTACGCGACCAACTTCAATGTGCCCGGAATGTTCGGCGAATTCCCGGGCAAGTTCCCCGACGGGCAGGTCAAGTACTTCTATCTCGACCTCGATCGCAAGGTCACCGAGTTCGCGCCCGGGATCGAGATTCCGCTGCGCCCGTTCCCGGGGACGATGGGCGTCGCGCGCGCGGAACCCGGCCAGTACAGCTCGGTGCCGCCCGGACGCTACGCGGGCAACATGGACATCCGCGACGAGACCGAAGGCAGCACGCTCTACGTTCCGGTGTTCGTCAAGGGCGCGCTTCTTTGGACGGGCGACTCGCACGCGGCGCAGGGCAACGGCGAGATCAATCTCACCGCGCTCGAGACGGCGTACAAGGAAATGAGCGTCACTGTCGAGGTGCTGAAGAACATGAAGCTCGAATGGCCCCGCATCGAGACGAAGGACGCGTGGATCACGGTGGGCATCGACAAGGATCTCAACAAGGCGCTGGAAATCCTCCAGGCGGAAACCACGAGGTTCCTCATGGAACAGCGCAAGATCGACCAGGCGGCGGCGGAGAAGGTGATGATGGCTTCGTGGGACTGCCGCGTGAGCCAGGTCGTCGATGTGAACAAGGGCCTGCACTGCTTCAGCGCCAAGAATCCGAGGGCCAAGCGCGTGATCGAGGCGTTGCCGGCTGCGGAGAACAAGACCTACCTGGTGACGGTCGGCAAAGACGCCGATCTCAACAAGGCGATGGACGACGCCTCCTGGGCCATGATCGAGCTCCTGGAGAAGCAGAAGAACCTGAGCCGCCTCGATGCCTACAGCCTCGCGAGCATGGTGATGGACTGCAGGCTCGCGGCGCCCGCGGGCGCGCAGAAGGCGGTGCACTGCCTCGTGCCGAAGAGCACCTGGGTCGCGTCGAAATAAGCGGGAACCTGATGCGGGCCGCCCTCGGCCTGGTGCTGGCGGCGGCGATTGCGCTCGCCGTTCCGGCGTTCGCCGCCGTACGCGTCGTCGCCACGACGACGGACCTGGCAGCCCTCGTTTCGGCGGTAGGGGGCGACGTCGTCACGGTGGAACCGCTCGTTCCGCCGGCTACCGATCCGGAAGCCTTCGAGCCGCGCCCAGGCGACCTCGACCGCGTCCGCGGCGCGAACCTGCTGGTCCGCGTCGGGCTCGGCTACGATTTCTGGCTGGACGCGCTTCTCGGCCGGATCGGCGACCCGCGGCTGATGCGCGGCGGCGAGGGCTATCTCGATGCATCGGCCGGCGTTCCGCTGCTCGAGATCCGCGGCCAGAGCGTCGTCAACGAGGGTGGCCATGCGCACGGCGTGGCGAATCCGCACTACTGGCTCGATCCCGCGAACGCCGTCATCGTCAGCGCGGGCATCGCCGAAGCGCTCGTGCGCCTCGCACCCGCGGCGCGGGGGCGCATCGTGGCGAACCGCGAGCGCTTTCTCGCCGAGCTCGAAGCGCGCCGCAACCGGTGGAGCGCGTCGCTGGCGCCGTTCGCCGGCGTCAAGCTCATCGCCTATCACAACTCGTGGCCTTACTTCGCGCGTCGCTTCCGGCTCGATGTCATCGACTTTATCGAGCCCAAGCCGGGCGTGGCGCCGAGCCCCGCCCATCTCGCGCACCTGATCGCCGAGGCTCGCCGGGCGGGCGTGCGCGCCATCGTGCACGAGCCCTACGAGCCGGAGGAAGCATCGCGCCTGCTTTCGCAAAAACTCGGCGTTCCATTCGTATTGCTCGCCACGTCGGTCGGCAGCCTGCCGCACACCGGGGACTATTTCGCTCTGCTCGAATTCAATGCGACGACGCTCGCCCGGGCGCTCGCCGCGCAGAAACACTGAGCGGGATGGAAAACGCGCTCTCGCTCCTGCTTCTCCCCTTCGCGGCGTCGTTCGTCTTCGTCCTGATCCACGCCTACTTCGGCGTTCACGTCCTGCGCCGGAACGTCATATTCGCCGACCTCGCGCTCGCCCAGCTTTCGGCGCTCGGGGCGACGGTGGCATTCGCCGGCGGCTACGCGCCGACCAGCGTGGCAGGATTCGGGTACGCCTTCCTGTTCACCGCGCTCGGCGCCGCGCTCCTCACGCTCTCGCGCGGCGTCGCCCGCTTCGTGAGCCGGGAGGCATTCGTCGGCATTCTTTACGTCGTCGCGACCGCGGCGACGATCCTTGTCGTCGACCGCTCGCCGCAAGGCGCCGAGCACGTCAAGCGGATCCTGATCGGCAGCATTCTGACGGTGAGTCCCGCGGATCTCGTGAAGTTCACCGCGCTGTACGCCGCGATCGGCGTGCTGCACTGGTTGCTGCGGCGGCCGCTGCTCGCGGTGTCGGGCGAGCTGCAGCCGAAGGGACGAAGCGCTCTCGCCGTGTCGGTATGGGATTTCGTCTTCTTCCTGTCGTTCGGGATCGTGGTTACCAGCTCGGTCACCACCGCCGGCGTGCTCCTCGTGTTCAGTTTCCTGATCGTCCCGGCGGTCATCGGCACGATCTTCTCGCGCTCGGTCGCCGTCGTGCTGGCGATCGCGTGGTGTGTGGGCATTCTCGCGAGCGCCGCCGGCCTCGCGGGCTCCTACGTGCTCGATCTGCCGACCGGCGCGGCGATGGTCGCGGCTTTCGCCCTGGCGCTCGTGCTCGCCGGGCTCGTGAAGGCGCTGGTGCTCATCGATCCTGCGCGCCGACGCGCGAACCAGCGCATCGCCGGCCGGGCCGTGGTCGGGTCGGCGCTCCTGCTCGTCCTGGCGTCGAGCTTGTGGCTGATCGTCAATCCGGCGGCCGATCAGCCGCTGGTGGCGCTCGTCGAGCAGGCGACGGGACTCGGGCCGGTGTACTTCCTCAAAGCCGGCGATCGCGACATCTACGAGAGCGCGCAACGCGACGCGCTGCGCTTCCAGGCCGAAGTCGATCAGCTCAACGCGAGGGAAAAGGCCGCGCGCTACGAGGGCGCGCCTCTGCCGGACGACGAGATCCGGCGCATCGCGTCGTATCAGCAGAGCTTCAACGAGATGACGCGCGGCGAGCGGTTCGTACAGGACGTGCTGCGAGGCAAAGCACGCGAGCGCGAGCGCTGGACCGTGGGCCTGCCGGCGGCGATTCTTGCGGGCCTGGGATTGGGACTGCTTGCTCGGCGTCTGAGAGAGTAGGTGCACGCCGAGCCTGGGACCGGGCGCGAGTCGTGCGCGATGGCGAGCCGCGCGGTCGGCCGGGGCGGCTGTGGCTATTCCGCGCCGGGCGTCCACCGCGTTGCGCATGGCTTCCGCGATGGACGCTCGCTCGTCGTCTGCGTTACCGAAGTCCGCCGGACGCGGTGATCCCCTCGCCCGTGAGCCACCGGGCATCGTCCGAGGCGAGGAATACCGCGACCCTCGCGATGTCCTCGGGCTGCCCCAGACGTCCCAGCGGCGTGTCCGCAACCATCTGCTTCGCGAAGTCGCTGCCGATGATCCCGATGCGGTGAACGCCCTCCGTCTCCACGCCGCCCGGCGCAATCGTGTTGACGCGGATCTTGCGCGCGCCCAGCTCCTTGCCGAGCACACGCGCGATCGTGTCCACCGCCCCCTTGGTCGCCGAATAGACCACCGAGTTCGGCGGCGCGGCGGTGCTCGCGACGGAGCTGATATTGATGATGCTCCCGCCGTCGGGGCCAAAGTGCTTCAACGCCTCCTGGATGGTCAGGATCGGCCCGAGGACGTTGGTGTTGAACTCCCGATGGAACTCGTCTTCCGTGACTGCTTCGAGCGGGTCGAACGCGTAGATGCCCGCGTTGTTCACCAGCACGTCCGGAGCGCCGAAGGCCTTGTTCGTCTCCGCGAAGAGCCGCTTGACGTCGGCGGTCTTCGAGACGTCGCCCTGGATCGCGATCGCCTTGCCGCCCTTGCCGGCAGCGGTCAATGGGCGACGCCTCGCCTGTGCGTCGTCCCTGTCAAGGCCGGACTGTCCGTCCCGACGCGAACGACTCGTGAACCGCATCGAGCACCTGCTGGCAGCGCAAGCCGTCGGTGAAGTTCGGTGCGGGCGACGCGCCCTCCTCCACGCCCCGCGTGAAATCCCGGACCAGCAGCCGGAACGCCGTCAGCCGGTGATCGCGCGGGTCCTTGAACGGCAGATATCGCGGCGGCGTCTCAAGCGCCTGCAGCGGCGCCCCATTGCGGCTGGCGACGACGACGCCGTCCTCCAGCGGGTTGGGTCCGGGCTGCTCGGCGATGAGCGTCCCCTTGTCGCCCATGACCGCGATCTTCGCGCCGCGGGTCGGTGTAGTCGCGAACGACGCGATCATGGTCGCCATGCCGCCGTCGGCAAAAGTGAGGGTGAATGCGAAGGTATCGTCGGTTTCGGCTTTCGCCGGCTTCCCCGTCGCGACGTCGACCAGATCCGGGCGAAGCGTCTCCAGGCGACCGGCCACCGACGCTACTTCGCCGAACCAATAGCGAAGGCCGTCGATGTAGTGCGAGCCGAGCGCGCCGAGCAGGCCCCCGCCGTCGGACTTGCGCGCCATCCAGGTGAGGGGTCGAGGCTCCGGCGACACGTAGCGGTCCAGAAACAGCTCGATCGTGCAGAGCTGAAACTTGCCGATGTAGCCTTCGTCGAGGAGCTGCCTGATGTAGGCGCGCTGCGGCGTATGGCGGAACTCGTGCGCGATCATCGCCGTGCGCTTCGATTTGTGGGCAGTGTCGAGCATCTCTCGGGCCTGCGCGGCATCGAGGGCGAAGGGCTTTTCGCACAGCACGTGCTTGCCCGCGCGAAGCGCGGCGAGCGACAGGGCGTGATGCGCGCCGGGCGGCGTGATGATCGATACCGCGGCAAGATCGTCGCGCCCGATCAGTTCTATCGGATCGGTGCAGGCGTCGTCGATGCCGGCTTCGGTCGCCGCCTTCTGCGCTTTGTCGCGAGAGCGGCTGCAGATCGCCGCAACCTCCCAGCCCTCTGAGCGGAAAGCGGGCACGTGGACTTGCGCGCCGAAGCCGACGCCGATGATGCCGATCCTGCGTTGTGACGAGGGCACAAGTGACTCCCAACTCGAAACGGGCTGCGGACCTCCATATTACCGGAGATGAGCCGATGCGATCACTGCACGACAGGCCCTTCGGCGAATGAGCGAAGGCGTTTCTCCGCTCGGGGCGTGGATTCACTTTCGTACCTCGATCGGTTACGCTGATCTTCTCTGCCACCGTCGGCGCGTCCGAGTCCTGTACCTCGAAGCCGTAACGCCTGCTTCGGCGATCGATAGGAACGTGCCTCGCTCAAGCGCGCCTAACCTCGATCGATGGCCCCTCCCTTCGACAAGCCCGCGCCCTCCGCCACGACCGGCGCGGTCAAGCGCTATCTGCCCTGGGTGGTCGCCACGGCGCTCTTCATGGAGCAGCTCGACTCCACGATCGTCAACACCGCCGTGCCGGCGATGGCGGCGAGCCTCGGCGTAGCGCCCCTGAGCCTGAAGGCGGTCGTGGCGAGCTACATCGTCAGCCTCGCCGTCGGCATTCCCATCAGCGGGTGGATCGCCGACCGCTTCGGCACGCGGCGAGTCTTCAGCACGGCGGTGGCGATCTTCACCGTCGCGTCGGTGGCGTGCGGCCTATCCGTCAACGTCACGATCCTGATCGCATCGCGCATCCTGCAGGGGCTCGGCGCCGCCATGATGACGCCGGTCGGCCGTCTCGCGATCGTGCGCACCTTCGCCAAGTCCGAGCTGCTGGTGGCGATGAACTTCGTGATCATTCCGGCGCTGATCGGGCCGCTGCTGGGGCCCACGGTCGGCGGACTGATCGTGCACTGGGTGTCGTGGCGCGAGATCTTCTTCGTCAACGTGCCGATGGGGATCGCGGCGCTCTTCATCATCCATCGCTACATGCCCGACTTTCACGGCGACGGCCCGCGTCCGCTCGACTTCGTGGGGCTCGTGCTCTTCGGCTCGGGTATGGCGATCCTCTCCTGGCTTTTGGAGATCTTCGGTGAGCACGAGATCACGCTGCTCCAGGGCGGATCGCTCCTGCTGCTGTCGCTCGCCCTGCTCGCGGCCTACGTCTGGCACGCGCGCCAGCTTCCCTATCCTCTATTGCAACTCTCGCTCTTCAACCTGCGCACGTTCCGCGTCTCGGTCGCTGGCGGCCTCGTCACGCGACTCGGTATCGGCGGCATGCCGTTCCTTCTGCCGCTGCTCTATCAGCTCGGGCTGGGCCTGCCCGCCTGGGAGTCGGGACTGCTGACCATGCCGACCGCGATCGCGGCGATGGGCATGAAGTTCCTGAGCTCGCGGCTGCTGCGGCGCTACGGCTTCCGCTCTGTGCTGATCGTCAACACGATCCTGGTCGGGACCACCATCTGCCTTTTCTCGCTCGTCACGCCCGCGACACCACTGGCGTTGATCCTGCTCCTTTCGCTGGCGCAGGGCTTCTTCAACTCGCTGCAATTCTCGAGCGTGAACAGCATGGGCTACGCCGACATCTCCTCTGCGGATTCGAGCATGGCCACGTCGATCGCGAGCACCATGCAGCAGCTGTCGCTCTCCTTTGGACTGGCCTCCGCGTCGCTCGTGGCCGGCTGGTTCCTGGGCGACGCGCCGCAGACCGACCCTCTCGCCGTCGCGAGCGCGCTCCACAAGACGTTTCTCACCGTCGGCGGCCTGACGATGCTCTCGTCGCTCGCGTTCTGGACGCTGCATCCGGGAGACGGCGACAACGTCAGTCGCGGCAGGAACCCCGTCGCGGGAACCTAGCGTAAGAGATGCGGGCTGGTATTCTTGACGCCATGCCCATCGATTCGCCCGACCGCGCTTACACGTCCTCCGAGCGCGCGCGGGGCAACTTCAGGCTCGCCGTCAGGATCGCGCTCGGCTTCGTCGCGGTGCTCTGGCTCGTCCAGCTCCTGATCTCGGGACTGGACATCGGACCCGAGAACTTCGGCGTCCGTCCCCGCCAGCTCGCCGGGCTCGCCGGCATTCTCTTCGCGCCGCTGGTTCACGGCGACTTCGGGCATCTCTTCGCCAACTCGCTGCCGCTGATCTTCGTCGGCACGGCAATGCTGTATCTGTATCCCCAGTCGGCACTGCGGGTGCTGCCCGCCGTGTACCTGGGGCCGGGCATCGCCGTGTGGCTGCTCGCCCGAGGATCGAGCCACATCGGCGCGAGCGGACTGGTCTACGGCCTGGTCGGCTACATTTTCGTCGCGGGGCTGATCCGGCGCGACCGGCGCGCGATCGCCGCATCGCTGCTCGTCTCGTTCATGTACGGCGCGCTGGTGTGGGGCGTCCTGCCGATCAAGCCCGGCGTGTCGTGGGAAACGCACCTGGCGGCCGGAATCATCGGCGTGGCCCTGGCGATCGGCCTGCAGCACCTGGACGTACCGCCGCGCCGGCGCTACTCCTGGGAGGATGAAGCGCACGACGCGGAGCACGAGACGCAATGAAGATCGCCACCTGGAACGTCAACGGCATCCGAGCGCGCGAGGCGCAACTGTGCGACTGGCTGGAGCGCGACCGTCCGGACGTCGTCTGCCTGCAGGAGATCAAGGCGCGCCCCGATCAGGTGCCCGACCGGTGCAAGCTCGCCGACTATCATGCCTTCTGGCACGGCGCCGGCGGTTACTCCGGCGTTTCCCTTCACGTCCGGCGCGAGCTGCTCGAGGAGCCCGAGTTCGGCCATCCCGAATTCGACATGGAGACCCGCATCGTCCAGGTCGCGCTGGGCGATCTGGTGCTCGCGTCGGTCTACGTCCCCAACGGCGGCAAGGACTACACCGCCAAGCTTGCGTTCCTGACCGCGCTCGCCGCATGGTCGAAGGAGTTGCACGAGCAGGGTCGCGAGCTGATCCTCTGTGGCGACATCAACATCGCCCGCGCCGACATCGACGTCCATCCCAAGGAGCGCAAGGAGGGCATCATCGGCCAGCGCCCGGAGGAGCGCGAGCTCTTCGAGGCGCTGCTGGGCGGGCGTCTGGTCGACGTCGCCCGCGCGCTCGATCCGGAAAATCCGGGGCTCTTCACCTGGTGGCCGCCGTGGCGCAACATGCGCCAGCGCAACATCGGCTGGCGGATCGATTACATTCTCGCCTCGCGAGCGATCGCCGAGCGGGTCGCGAGCTGCAAGGTCCTCGCCGACATCGGCACGAGCGATCACGCGCCCATCATGATGACGACGAGCTGATAGGCGACGAATCTCGAGCACGTGCCGAAGGTCGGGCGGCAGCAGGCGCCCCGCCTCGCTACTTCACCTCTACCCAATCCGCCACCTCGCAGTTCTCGTAGGCTTTGACCACGGCGCTGTCCGATTCGAGCACCGTCTTGATCGCTTCCGGCTTCGCGAGCACGCCGACGGCAAGCGTGTAGTGGGCATTGCTGACGCCGAGGTACTCGATGCTGACGAGCGCGGAGCCCTTCGCGCCGTACTGCTTCTGCTTCGCCCAGGGACGCCGCTCGATGGCCGCGCCCTGATAGCGTGCCGTCGGGTGGTAGCACTTGAGCACCGCCTTCGCGAAGTCGGCGAAGCGCTGATCCTTCTGCACCTGCGCGATCTTGGCTGTCGGTTTTTTCGGTGCCTTCGGCGGCCACTGCGGCGGTGCAGCCACCATGGTGATGGCGAAGCTGAGCAAAGCGGCATCGATCATATCGAGTTCCCCTGAGGTTGGCCCGGCGGTCGGCACTTTATCGCTCCGTAGTATGCTACGGCAACTCGCGCACGATCGCCGCATGCCTCCCGAGACCCGTTACACCCGCAGCGGCAACGTTCACATCGCCTACCAGGTCGTCGGCGACGGACCGCTCGATCTGGTCTTCGTCCCCGGCTGGGTCTCGCATGTCGAACTGGCTTGGGAAGAGCCGACGAAGGCGAGTTTCCTCAAGCGGCTCGCCTCGTTCTCGCGTCTGATCGTCTTCGACAAACGCGGCACGGGCCTCTCGGATCGCGTTCCCGATGCTCAGCTGCCGACGCACGAGGAGCGCATGGACGACATCCGCGCGGTCATGGACGCCGCCGGCTCGGACCGAGCCGCGATCTGCGGCTTTTCCGAAGGCGGCAATTTGGCCGCATTGTTCGCAGCCATGTATCCGCGGCGAACGACCGCCTTGGTGATGTTCGGTACCTTCGCCAAGCGCATCTGGGCGCCCGACTACCCGTGGGCGCCGACGCCGGAGGAACGCGAGCGCGAGTACGAGGTCGTCGCGCGCGAATGGGGCGGTGCAATGGATCTCGCGAAGTACGTTCCGGGCCAAGTTGGCGACGAACCCTACATGCGCCGGCTCGCGACCTACTTCCGGCACTCGGCGAGCCCAGGCGCGGCGGTCGCGCTGCTGCGAATGAACACGCAGATCGACATCCGGGCCGCGCTGCCGGCGATTCACGTGCCCACGCTGGTCCTGCATCGCCTGGGCGACATGGACGCCAACATCGAGGAAGGACGCTTCATCGCGCGGAGCATTCCCGGCGCGCGTTTCGTCGAGCTGCGCGGCAGCGATCATCTGCCCTGGGTGGGCGACCAGGACGCGGTGCTCGACGAAATTCAGGAGTTCCTGACCGGCGTGCGTCCGATCGCCGACATCGATCGTGTGCTCGCGACGGTGCTGTTCACGGACATCGTCGGCTCGACCGAGACAGCGGCGCGGCTCGGCGACCGCGCGTGGCGCGCGCTGCTCGACGGTCACCACGCGATGGTGCGCAAAGAGCTCTCGCACTTTCGCGGCCGGGAAGTGAACACCGCGGGCGATGGTTTCCTCGCGACCTTCGACGGTCCCGGACGTGCGATCCGATGCGCGTTCGCGATCCGCGACGGTGCGCGGGCGCTTGGCCTCGCGACGCGCGCGGGCCTCCACACGGGCGAGATCGAGCAATCGGCGAACGACGTCCGAGGGATCGCCGTGCACATCGGCGCGCGCGTCGCCGCGATTGCCGAGCCCGGCGAGACGCTGGTTTCGAGCACCGTGAAGGACATCGTGGTCGGGTCCGGCATCGTCTTCGCCGACCGCGGGGTCCACACGCTCAGAGGCGTTCCGGGAGAATGGCGGCTCTACGCCGCCACCTCCTGAAGCCTCGCGTCATCGAAACGGAGAGGAAACCATGAGTCGGCACATTCTCGACGCTGCGCACATCCATCCCGCGATCAGGGACGCGATCGCCGCGAACCACGTCGACATCGTGCGCGAAGTCCAGGCCGCCATCGGAGAGCACGACGTCGTCGTCGTCGGCATGAAGCAGAACCCGTTCCCGCGCAAGGCGCGCAAGGCGCTCGACGCCGCAGACATTCCGCACCTGTACCTCGAATACGGCAGCTACCTCGGCGGATGGCGCCGGCGCAACGCGCTCAAGATGTGGACCGGATGGCCGACCTTTCCGATGGTGTTCGTGAAGGGCGTGTTCGTCGGCGGGGCCGAAGATCTCCGACGACTGATCGCGAACGGCGAGATCAAGGCGTTGCTCAAGGCCAAGCGGCCGAAGCACCCGGCGCAGCGATAGCGCTCCGGCGGTCAAGGCATGTCGCGGTCGAAGCGCTTTCTCGTTGTGGTTCGCGCGGGCGACGAATCCTTGCACCCGCAATGGACCGACGCGCTCGCGACGAGAGACTGGGACCTGGTGGTCAGTTACTTCGGCAATGACGTACGGCGCTTTCGCGGTGCAGGCGAAACGCGGATCGACGACAAAGGGCTCAAGTGGCAGGGATTGTACGCATTGCTGACCCGGGACAACTTCTGGCGTCGATACGACTATATCTGGCTCCCGGACGACGATCTCGTTGCCAGTCAGGCCTCGATCAGCGCCTTATTCACTCATGTTGCCGACCTGAAGCTGGCACTGGCTCAACCGGCGCTTTCCTGGACCAGCCATTACTCGCATCCTGTGACCGTGCGGCACCCGAGCTTCCGCGTCCGCTGGACCAACTTCATCGAGATCATGGCGCCATGTTTCGAGCGCGGATTCCTCGAGGCGTGTCTTCCGAGCTTCAACGAAACCCTGGGAGGGTGGGGCCTCGATTGGGTGTGGCCCCATCGGCTGGATCCCTCGGCTCGCCGGAGCGCAATCGTCGACGCCGTCGAGGTAACGCACACGCGCCCGGTCGGCGGTCCCAGCTACGGCAAGCTGGCCGACCTCGGCATCAATGCGAGAGACGAGGGCATCGAACTTCTACGCAGACACGGCATCGAGCGACTCCCGCAAAAGAGAGTGGTCGCTGCAATCGACAATCGCGGGAACGTGCTCGCTGCCTCCGATCCTGCGGACGCCTCGGTACTCGACGGGTTGCTGAGCCGCGATTGGACCGCGTTCCTCGCTGCGCGGCAGGCAATGCCCTGGTTGGCAACCAAAGCGTGATGCGTGCACGCCTGGCCAAGGCATCGCCGAGCTGGACTGAACCTCGATCCGTGTCTCCGGGACCTCAGACGCAGCGATGGTCGGCCGCGATGGTCATACTAAGATGGTCGGAGGCAGTGCCCGTTCCACGACGTGGCGATAATCCTCGAGGTGCCGTTGCGGAAGATAGATCGGGTTCTTGCTGCCGTGGTCGTACTTCGCGAACGGGCGCAGATAACGGTCCCGGTACTCGCGATCGCGCGGATTCATGTACGTCTCGCAGGTGTCTGGAACGATGCTGTGGTAGCGCACGAGCCAGGCCAGGCCCTCGGGGAGATAATCCTTGAGGCGCGAATAGGCGAACTCGTCGTGGTTCCATTGAAACGTGCACTGGTCGAGCCCGCCGCCTGGTGCGCACACGCTGACAGGCTTGTTCATGCAGACTACGTTTTCCGGCGATTCGCCCGTGAGAAGCAGCACCTTGCCGATGTCGTGCAACAGCGCGACGATCAGCCATTCCTCGGTTGCGGTCCCATCGGCCTCCATCGCGTCGATGATCTGGAGCACGTGCAGCTGCTGACTCGCGCCGAGCAGTCTGCAATCGGTCGGGTCGACGCAGTGCGCCAGTCTCTCGACGAGGCTCCACGGGCTGACCCGGCCGAGGACTGGCGCAGCGTACTTTCTCCGCAGCGCCGCGACGGTCTCCGGAGTCTGTGCATCGTGGCGAGCCTCGATCGCCGCAGCGCGCCGACGGTAGCCATCGGCCAGGGCGGCGGGCGGCGGAGAAATCGGGGAAGAAGACAGGCCGGGCGTCGCGTCGCCGGCCGGGACGGTCCATCGATGCGAAAGCTCGAACGCCAAGGGGGTCTCGCGGTATAGTCCGGCGACGGCACCGATTCTAGCATCGCGCCTCGCACCCGGTCGAACCGACTGGCCTCCTCGGATATCTCCAGCGATGACGTCGATCGACGTTCTGGTGGTCGGAATGGGATTCGCCGGCGCAACGTCGGCGCGTGTCCTCGCGGACGCCGGCTATCGCGTGCATCTGATCGATAAGCGGGGTCACATCGGGGGTAACGCCTACGACGCCGCCGACGCTCACGGGATCTTGGTGCATCGCTACGGCCCCCACATCTTCCACACGAACAGCGAACGGATCGTAGACTTCCTGTCGCGCTTCACCGCGTGGCGGCCGTATACCCATCGGGTGTTGGCCAAGGTGGGTGAGCAGTTGCTGCCGATTCCGATCAACCGCACGACGATCAACCGGTTGTACGGGCTGGCCCTCGATGAGTCTGGCGTGGCCGCGCATCTCGCACGGGTGCGCGAGCGGCTCGCACCTGTGTCAACGAGCGAGGATGTCGTGCTCGGGGGCGTCGGTCGCGACCTCTGCGACAAATTCTACCGCGGGTACACGCGAAAGCACTGGGGACTCGATCTCGCTGATCTTCCCGCCGGGATCGCGGCGCGACTGCCGGTACGGACCAACGCCAACGACTGCTACTTCGATGACCGGCATCAATGCATGCCGGCCCAAGGCTATACGACGATGTTCCGATGCATGCTCGAGCATCCGCACATCAGCCTCGAGCCGGGCGTCGATTTCGCCACCGTGGGCCACGCACTGCGCTACCGGCATCTGATCTACACGGGCCCCCTCGACGGCTACTTCGGCTTCCGCTACGGCCCGCTGCCCTACCGATCAGTGCGATTCGAGCACGTGCACCTTCCCGGTGTACGCCAGTTTCAGGAAGTCGCGACCATCAACTATCCCAACGACCATGCGTATACGCGGGTCACCGAATTCAAGCATCTGACGGGTCAGATTCACGAGGGGACGTCGATCGTGCGCGAGTACCCGGAAGCCGAAGGCGAGCCCTTCTATCCGATTCCGAGGCGGGAGAACGAATTGCTGCGCAGGCGCTACCTGGCGGCTGCAGAACAATGTCGGAACGTGACTTTCGTGGGCCGCCTCGCGCAGTATCGCTACTACGACATGGATCAGGTGGTCGGCGCCGCTCTTGCCGCCGCGCGGCACGTTGTTACGACGCTTGGCGGCGGCGCACGTCGCGCGACGTGAGGGCCGGGCTCGTGTCCATAGCCGTCGCGCTAGACGCTCGCGGTGTCTAGCGCCTGGGACGCCTCGGCGTCGACCTCGAGCGTCGCCGCGCCCAGGATTTCGCGCAGCTGATCCGGATTCGTCGCGCTGGCAATCGGCGCGGTGACGCCCGGCCGCGCCATCAGCCACGCAAGCGCGATTTGTGCCGGCGTGGCGTGCAGTCGCAAAGAGACGCTATCCAGCGCTTCGAGGATTTTCATTCCGCGCGGGTTCAGGAATTTCTTCATCCCGGGACCGCGCGCGCTCTTGCCGAAGTCGGCCTCGGAGCGGTACTTGCCGGTGAGGAAGCCGGCGGCGAGCGAAAAATACGTAATTACGCCGATCTTCTCGCTCACGCACAGCGCCTGGAGCTCGCCTTCGAAGCTCGCGCGCTCGTAGAGATTGTAATGCGGCTGCAGGGTCGCGTACCTCGGGAGCCTCTTTGACTTGCTGACCTCGAGCGCCTGCGAAAGACGCGACGCCGACAGATTCGACGCTCCGATCGCCTTGACTTTTCCCTGGCGGAGCAATTGCTCGTACGCGGCGAGCGTCTCCTCGAGCGGCGTGTTCTCGTCGTCCCAGTGGGACTGGTAGAGATCGATGCTGTCGACCTGCAGACGCCGCAGCGAGGCTTCGGCCGCGCTGAGGATGTAGCTCTTGCGCAGCACCTTGTGCCCGTGTCCCATGTCGGAGCCGACCTTGGTGGCGATCACCACGTCGTCGTGGCGGCCGCGCCTGGCAATCCAGCGGCCGATGACCGTCTCCGATTCGCCACCCTGGTGGCCGGTGACCCAGCGCGAGTACGAGTCGGCGGTGTCGATAAGGTTGAACCCGGCGTCTATGAATTGATCGAGGAGCCGGAAAGACATCGCCTCGTCCGCCGTCCAGCCGAACACGTTGCCGCCGAGGGCGAGCGGGGCCACGTCGAATGCCGTGCTGCCGAGCTTGCGCTTATCCACCGGACGGTCCCTAGTCCGAAACGGACGCGAGCGCAGCCGCGACCGTGTCGATATCGACCGGCTTGATGAGATGACCGTCGAAGCCCGCCTCCGCAGTGCGGTGACGGTCCCTTTCCTGGCCCCAACCCGTGAGTGCGATCAACGTCGCCCCGCGCGCGTCGGGGCGCGCCCGGATGTGGCGAGCCACCTCGTATCCGTCCATGCCGGGCATCCCGAGATCGAGCAGCGTCACGCGAGGATGAAAAGCCTCGAACGAGTCGAGCGCCGCCTTGCCGTCGTGCACTACGCGAACTTCGGCACCAAGCATCTGGAGCAAGGCTCCAAGGCTGTCGGCCGCATCACGATTGTCGTCCACCACGAGGATACGCTGCGACGGTGCGATTGCCGGAGCCGAGGCGACCGGTGCGACGATCGGTTCGCGATCGGTCGCGGCGAGTCGAACGGTGAACTGGCTGCCCTTGCCCACCCCTTCGCTTGCGGCGGTCAGGCTTCCGCCGTGCTGCTCGATGAGGCTGCGCGCGAGCGTGAGGCCGATGCCGAGCCCGGGCTGGACGTGCCCGCCGCGCGCGGACAACTGGGCGAACATATCGAACATCGTGGACAGCGCCTCGGCGGGAACGCCGATCCCGGTGTCGCTGACGGTCACGACGACGTCCGCCCCGTCGCGCCTGGCCGCGATCGAGATGCTGCCGCCAGGATCGGTGTAGTTCGCGGCGTTGTTGAGCAGGTTGGAGAAGACCTGAGTGAGTCGCGTCGCATCCGCTTCCACGAAACAGCGCTCCGACGGCAGCGCGACCGTAAGCTTGTGGCCCGCCGATTCGATCAGCGGAGCGCTCATCTCGACCGCTGCTGCGATGACTTCGGTGATGTCCACCACGCTCTTGCGCAGCGCGATCTTGCCGCGCGTAATGCGGGAGACTTCCATCAAGTCGTCGACGAGTCGTACCAGATGGTCGACCTGGCGCTCCATCATCGCCACCACTTCCTGGGTCGGGCCCGCAAGCTTCAGGAGACGTACGGAGTTGCGGATTGGCGCCAGCGGATTGCGCAGCTCGTGCGCGAGTGCCGCCATGAATTCATCCTTGTGCCGGTCCGCCTGCTCGCGTTCCCGCAGGTGGGCGCGCATCCGGTACTGGCGCTCCCGGGCCCGGAGCGCGCTCCGCACGGCGCTCCCGAGGGCGGCGACACGCACGGGCCGCTCGAGCAGCGTCACGTTCCCCAGCGTCTGGAGCGCTCTGGCCACCGCGGGCGAATCCGCACCGTGCCCCGTGAGGAGCAGCACAGGAAGATCGGACCACGGCGCCTGGCGGGCGATGATGCCCGCGAGTCGGCTCTCACCCTCGGCAAGCGCTTCCTCCGTCACCAGGATCGCGGCCGCACCCCGGTCGATTTCCCGCGACAGTTCCGCCCAGCCGGAGCACCGGCCGGCAGCAATGCTCCGGCCCAGCATGGTTTCGATCAGCGCGGCGTCCTTGCCCACAGGTGCAAGGATCAGCAGCCGGCCCTCCAGGCCGTCAGTCCGCGCGTCGTTCACGGTCCGTTATCTTGTGCGGGACTCCGGTGAAGACGCCCCGGTAATCGCGCAGCGGGTCCCCGACCCACATGCGCCCCTCGCACATGATGAACTCGCGGATCGAGCGCTCGTGGTCGCCGCCTCTCATCTTGACCGCCGATATCGCCTGCTTGACCTCGCCGTCGGCTTCGAAGTAGCGCAGGAGCACCACCGAGTCCGCAAGATAGCTGGGACCAAGCCTTCCCTCAGGATATCGTCGAGGCCCTCGATGCCGGTGCTGGCACGGGATGCTTCGGAGGAAGGGGCCATCGCGCTTGCTTTCAAGGTGCCAGCATCGAAACCAACGCGTCGATCCCGCGTCAGCTGGGGATTGGGCTAGATTATCGCGCCGGCGCGGCCGATGTCGAGAGCGAGGGAGGTGCTGCGGGTGTTGTAAAAATTACATCCCGCGGCCGGCGAGGACTTCATGAGCCCCGGCCGAGTAACGTGCTCGACGCAGGCGGGTTAAGTCCGCTCCCGCCGCAGGCGGCAACGATCGAATAACGCGTGCCCTACTTCGGCGCGTTCTCCTTGCCGTAGCGCTCTTCGTAATACTTCTTGATCTTCTCGAGCTGCTCCTTGCTCATGCCCTTGACGTACCACTCGTGCCGCACGTCCGGTTCGAGATATTTCTTGACGAGCTCGTTGTAGACCTCCGGGCCCGCGACTTTCTTCACCTCCGGCAGGAACTCGGTGTAGAAGTTCTTGGCGACGTCGTACATGCCGTGCCACCACGCGTAGTCGGGCCCCGACATCGACGCGCCGTGTCGCGCCCGCCGCCCTTCGTGATGCCACAGCTCATAATAGATCCAGTCGAGCTTGTCGTCGAAGTCCGCGCGCGTGAGGAGACCACGCTCCATGAGCTCGTTGCGGATCGCTGTTGCGGGTTTGGCGAACTTGTCGTTGTAGAGACCGACAAGGCCGTCGAACTGCTGGTAGAAACCGTCGACGAAAGGGCTCGCATGACAGTTGGAGCAGACATCCTTCATGCTCTCGCGGCGCTTGTCCGCATTCTCGAGCTTCTTCGAGATCGCGGGCCGCAGCGTCCAGGAAATACGCGCGCCGACGTCGTGCGTCGAGGGCTGTGTGGGTGTGGCGCCCATGTGGCAGGTCGTGCAGGTCGGCGCCGCGGTGTAGTCCTTGCCGACGATCCACGAGTCCTTGTGCATGTTCAGGCGATCCTTGTTCGCGACGTACAGTATGCCGTGCTTCGATTCCTGATAGACCTCGATCTGGGGATGATCGGGGCCGAGATGGCACTTGCCGCACGCTTCCGGTTCGCGCGCCTGCGCCTTGGAGAAGTCGTGACGTGCATGACACGCGCTGCACGAGCCGAGCGAGCCGTCCGGATTGATGCGGCCGATGCCGGTGTTGGGCCACGTCGTCGTGTCGAGCTTGCCGTCGGCCAGCACCTTTACCTTGGATCCGTGGCATTGCGTGCACCCGACCGCCACGGCTTCCGGTCCGCCGATGACTTCGCCGAGGTAGTTGTCGAGCGAGTTCAGGATGTCGCCGGCCTTGGCGTGGTAACTGGCGGTCGTTTCCTTGACTTCCTTCGGGTGACACTGGCCGCAATCCTTCGGCGTGACCAGGATCGCGACGCGATAGCCATAGTGGTCAATGCCGTCGACATCGCCCGCCTCCGCCCGGTGGCACGTGAAGCAATCGACGCCCTTCGCAGCGTGCTTGCTCATCTTCCATTGCTTGACGAAGGCCGGAGACTGCTTTTCGTGGCAGCCGATGCACGCCCGCCCTTCCTTGGAGATCTGGGCCTTGGCCGTCGCGCCTTCGGCCGGCGCAATGTACGCAGCGAAACCGACGAACAGCGCCGCGAGCAGCGCTCGCATTGCAGCCTCTCGCTTCATGGGACCCCTCCCTCGCCACCGACAAACTTGCCGCGACGGCGCTTAGTCTAGGCCGCCAACGAGCGGGGGCTCTTGATCCAAGGCAAGGAAGCCTCGAAGGCTTCGCCGGGAACGCTGCACCGGCGCGGCGCCCGCTCCAGCAGGCTACAGGTTGTTCAAATGACTCGTCGGCCCGCGATCAACTGCCCGGCATCGACACATTGCGCCGCTGTACGCCATTGCCACGCCGGGTATCGCTGCGTTGGAGACTGGTACAAACCTTGCCTCTCTGGATTGCCAGCGTCCGCGCGCCAACGACATGCTCCTCGGCGAGTGTCCCTCATGTAGCGACGCGATCGAACCTCCGTGAACAAGAGAGTCGACCCAAGACTTCCATCCCAGGCGGCCTCGAGGAACTGGAGGGCAATCATCGGGATGCTGCCTGACAATCTCGTCGCGCAGTCGCTCGCAGCAGTTGCGCTCCCATACGCCCTGCTGTTACCGCTGTTTCACTTCGGATGGCTGAGCGCTCTGAGCTTCGTCCTCAGTGCGGTCCTGCTTTCGACCGTGGGCTCGACGATCGTTGCTCTCCGCGTGACGCGGTCGGTCGCCGTTCTCCGTACCGCTCTGCAGCGCATCGCCGCGACCGAGCAAGAGCCGGAGAGCCTGCTGGTCAGCGGGTCGACCGGCCTGCGCGCACTCGAACGCAGCATCGAAAGCGCGCGACGCCGTGTCGCGGTGCATGAGCTGAGTCTGGAGGCTGCCCGCGACGCAGCGCTTCGCGACAGTGCCGCGGACCGCAACCTCGCAGAACGGTTCGAGCGTGCGCAACGCATCGCGCGCGTCGGAAGCTGGGAATGGCATCGAAACGGCGACGACCTGTTCTGCTCGAAAGAAACGTACCGAATACTCGGCATCGATGCAGAGCAGTTTTATCCACGGCTGGAGACGATTCTCGGCATGGCCCACGCCGACGACCGCCGGGCGCTGCGCCGCTGGATGGTCGACCTGGCTCGCGGCGCCGAGCCGGAAGGACTCGACGTTCGCATGGTCGCGGTGGGAACGGAGCTGCGCCATGTCCACGTGCTCGGCGAGGCGCAGCGCGACTCGAGCGGTCGCGTCGTCGGCGTCGCCGGCACCATCCAGGACGCGACTGAGCGCACCCGCGCCATCCAGCGGATCCACCGCCTTGCCTATTTCGACGGCCTCACGGAATTGCCGAACCGGTCGCGCTTCCACGAAAAGCTGGCCGAGACGCTGGAGCTCGCCAAGCGCCGAGGCACGACGTTCGCGATCATGTTTCTCGATCTGGATCAGTTCAAGCGCATCAACGATACGCTCGGCCACTCCGTCGGAGACGATCTGTTGCGGATCATCGCGCAGAGGCTCACCCGCAGCATGCGCTCCGAGGACATTGCCGGCTCGCCCCCGGCGAGCGTCGGCGAGCGCGACGTCTGCCGGCAGGGCGGCGACGAGTTCATCGTGCTGCTCAACGGAGTGGCGAGCGAACAGGATGCGGCCCGCGCGGCGAACCGGCTTCTCACGACCCTCGCCCAGCCGATCTCGCTCGGCTCGCAGGACATCTTCGTGTCCGCTTCCATCGGGATCGTGCTGTACCCTCGCGACGGCGAAGACCTCGACACTCTGCTCAAGAACGCCGACGTGGCGATGTATCACGCCAAGGCGCAGGGGCGCAATCGCTTCTTCTTCTACCAGGATTCGATGCGCGCGGCATCGGCGCAGAGACTCTCGCTGGAGCGCGATCTGCGCAAGGCGCTCGAGGAGGAGCAGTTCGAGCTGTACTATCAGCCGCAGATCGAGCTGCCCAGCTGCAGGATCGTCGCCATCGAAGCACTCATTCGCTGGCACCATCCGACACTGGGATTGCTAACGCCGACGCATTTCATACGCGTCGCAGAGGAAGCAGGCCTCATCATGGCCATCTGGGAATGGGTGCTGGTCGCCGCATTGATCCAGCACAACGCTTGGCAGGAACAGGGGCTTCCGGGTGTGACGGTCGGCGTCAACCTGTCGAGCGTCCAGTTCAGCGATCCAGCTCTGGCCGAGCGCGTTCAGGAAATCGCCCAGGTATTGGACGTACCGCTCGATCACCTCGAGCTCGAGGTAACCGAATCCGTTCTGATGAGTGATTTCGACGCCGCGCTGAAGAGTCTGTCCAAACTGCGGGCCATGGGCGTCAAGATCGCGATCGACGATTTCGGCACGGGTTATTCGTCATTGTCGTACCTGCGGCGGCTGCCTCTGGACAAACTGAAGCTCGACCAGTCCTTCACACGGGATGCACAGCAGAACGAAGGCGATGTCGCCATCACACGCGCGGTCATCGCCATGGCGCAAAGCCTGAAGCTTGCCGTCGTGGCGGAAGGCGTTGAAACGCAGGCGCAAGTCGATCTGCTCATGTCTCTCGGCTGCAACACGGTCCAGGGCTTCCTGCTCGGACGCCCCCTCCCCGCAGATCCGACCGCCGAGCTGCTGCGCCGGAGCGCGGCAACAGCACCGATGCCGCTTCGCGATGTCGATTCCGCCTGGGGCTCCATCGTGCAGCCGAAATCCGCCGCATCGACGCGGATCCAGCACGTCGACGAGTAGGCCGCGGACAGCTCGGCTGGGTCCTAGACGCGCGGCTCGCCCAGGTCGTTGACGGTAATGGTCGCGCCCGGCGCGAAACCAAGCTGCGCGCGATGCGTCTGACCGCGGAACACGTACGTCACGTCCCAGTAATCCGGGCGCGCCGAGCCGGGAACCGTGGTACAGCGTTGCACGTCCTGCGTGTACACCCGATCGCCGCGGTTCACATTGGCGCCCACGGCGGCGCCGCCGACCGCGCCGATCGCGGTCGCGACGTCGTTGCCACGCCCGCTGCCGATCTGATGCCCGAGCACCCCGCCGAGGACGCCGCCGATGATGGCGCCGCCGATGTTGGGCTGATTCTGGCGCACCTGCTGCTGCTCGACCCAGCAGCGCTGCTCGGGCGGACCCACGACCGCGCGCACCGCCGCGACGTCGGCCTGGAACAACTGCTCACCGTGATGCGGGTAGTATTCATACGCCGGCGCAGGCGGCGGGGGCGGCGCGTAAGCGTACTGCGGCCGCGCGCGCAGCGGGCGCACCGACGAGATCCGGTTGCTCATCCCGAGTGAGCCAAGCGAGTTGTATTGCCCCGGACGCAGCGTGATGCAGCGGCCGCGATAGTAGGCGTCGTCGCACACTTCCCATTCGCCGCGCTCGACGATCGCCGAGGAGGCGCGGTCGTTGAAGCCGTAGTTTTCGAAGTTGTCGACCGGGCCGTTGGCGCTGAAGACCCGGCCGCGGAGGTATTCCTGCTCGTAGAAAACCACTTGCGCAACGCCGTGCTGAGCGGACAGAAAGGCCGCGAAACCGAGGGCGGCGGTCAATGTTGCCTTCATGCGGTCTCCGTTCGTCGAATCGTGCAAGGCGCCGCGGCCCGGGCATGACCATGCGCCGGTCGCCGCCGCGGTTCGTCAGCGTGCCACCGGCACGAAGCCCGGTCAAGACGGCGCCAGCCTCTCCAGCCACGGTTTCCACGCGCGTATACTGATGCGCTCCGGCGGGAAAGAAGCCGGCTCGGCTCGCGATTCGCTCGTGCTGCGCGGGCGGTCGCCGCCGACTGGAGGAGCTATGAACAGGGCCGAGCTCGACGCGGCGCGTACGGCATCGACGCGCCAAGAGATCTCTGCGGTCGATGCGCTGCGCAAAGCGGAGACGCGGCAGCTCGCGCACGATCGCAACTATCCCGCGTCGCCTTATTTCGCCGGCGATCCCAGACTCCGTGTCGAGCGTCGGCGCTTTCTGCTCCGTTCGATCGCGGCCGCGAGCGCCGGAGGCCTGCTGACCTCTGGCGCGCGCGCGACCCCACTCGGCGCGGTCGAGCACGAGGTGCCGCAGGACGCCAGCAAGACGCAGGGCTACGCGCTTGACGACTCGAGCTACGGCTCGCGCTCGCAGTTCGAGACCGAAGTGCGCGTTCGCTTCAAGACGGCTACGCCACAATCCTCATGGACCTTCACGCCGCTGCAGGATAGCATCGGCATCATCACGCCGTCGGGCCTGCATTTCGAGCGCAGTCACGCCGGCACCGCGGTCATCGATCCCGCCAAGCATTTCCTCTACGTGCACGGCCTGGTGCGGGAGCCGAAGAAGTTCTCGATGCGCGACATGCGGCGCTTTCCGTCGATCTCCCGGATCATGTTCATCGAATGCTCCGGCAACGGCCTCACCGAATGGTCGAAGCCGACGATGCGCACCGTGCAAGGCACGCACGGCCTCACCTCGACTTCGGAATGGACCGGCGTGCCGCTGTCGACGATCCTCAACGAAGCGGGCGTGCGCGGCAACGCGCGCTGGCTCCTCGCCGAGGGTGGCGACGGCGCGGCGATGACGCGCAGCATTCCGCTCGCCAAGGCGATGAAGGACTGCTTCGTCGCCTATGGCCAGAACGGCGAGGCGATCCGGCCCGAGCAGGGCTACCCCCTGCGGCTGGTCGTTCCCGGCTTCGAAGGCAACATGAACATCAAATGGCTGCGCCGGCTCGAGGTGTCCGACGCGCCGTTCATGACGCGCGAGGAGACCTCGAAGTACACCGACCTCAGGCCCAACGGCAAGGCCGTGCAGTTCTCGTTCGAGATGGAGGCGAAGTCGGTCATCACCTTCCCATCCGGCGAAATGACGCTGGATGGTCCCGGCTTCTACGAGATCCGCGGTCTAGCGTGGTCGGGTCGCGGGACCGTGAAGCGCGTCGACATTTCGACTGACGGCGGCAAGACATGGCGCCAGGCCGCGCTGCAGGGGCCGGTCCTGCCGATCTGTCACACGCGCTTCCGCCTGCCGTGGCAATGGGACGGCAAGCTCGCGGTCCTGCAGAGTCGCTGCGTGGATGACACGGGCTACGTGCAGCCGACGCTCGGTCAGATCATCGCCTTGCGCGGACTCGACGGGCCGCTCGGTTCCATCTATCACCTGAACGCCATTCAGAGCTGGCAGATCGCGAGCGATGGGAAGGTGTCCAATGTGCACGACTACTGAGCGTGTACGGGCCGCGGTCCTCGCCGCCCTGCTCTCGGCCGCGAGCTCGATCGCGGGTGCGCAAACGGCGCGCTACGGCTTCGGGGTAACACCGTCGCAGACGGAGCTCGATCGCTTCCATGCGGTTATGCCCGATGGACGCGGGCTCCCCGCCGGCTCGGGATCGGTGGAACAGGGCAAGGCGGTCTACGAGCAGCAATGCGCCGCCTGTCATGGCGCCAGCCTTCAGGGCGGCGGCGGCGACAGGCTGATCGGCGGGCGGGGATCGCTGGTCAACAACGATCCCGCCAAGGCGCCGGTGAAGACCATCGAGAGCTATTGGCCTTACGCCACCACGATCTTCGATTACGTGAAGCGCTCGATGCCGTTCAACGCGCCGGACAGCCTCTCCGACGATCAGGTCTACGCGGTGACGGCGTACATCCTGTCGGAAGCGAAGATCGTCCCGCCGGACACGGTGCTCGACGCGAAATCGCTCGCCGCCGTGAAGATGCCCAATCGCGACGGCTTCATTCCCGATCCCCGGCCCGAGAAGTTTCCGTCGGTCGCGAACTCTCCGCACCAGAGCCTGATGCTTGCGCCGCCTCCGAAATGACTCGCACGCGGGTATTCTGCGGCCTTGCGTTCATTCCGGGGCTCGCCGCCGTCCCGGCCCCCGGACCTGGACGCGTGGACGGGTCCGCAGGGTCGAGGTGATCCAGGACAGCGACACCAAGCCGGGAGGCCGAAGGGGCGGGTCGCCGCGAAGACCGGAACTCCCGGGAATGCGTACAGCCTTATGTAAACGGGTCCTGCAGCCACGTTATTCCCTGGCTGGCGGCGGATACACGGTGACGCGTGAACTTCGCAATGGCCCGGCGCGCGAGCAAGGTCGGGCGATGCTATCTTACGGCCGCTGTCGCAATACCCGCCACACGCGCAACGTGCGGCGCTGATGAACCCACTCACTTTGGAGACATGACTATGAAAAATACGTCGTTCCAACGACGCGTCCTGATATCGGCACTGGCGCTGATCGGTTCAATCGGTATCGTCGCCGGCTGCGCGACGATGTCGGATTCGATGTACACCCAGACCGTCACGCTGTCGGGAGCGAACGAAGTGCCGCCGGTCACGACGTCGGCGACCGGCACGGCAACGGTCACGATCAGGCCCGATCACAGCGTGAGCGTGAAGGAAACCGTGACGGGTATGCCCGCGACAGCGTCGCACATCCACCAGGGCGCTGCAGGCACCAACGGGCCGGTCATCGTTCCGTTCACCAAGACGGCCGACAACACGTTCGTCGCACCCGATGGCGCCAAGCTCACCGACGCCCAGTACGAAGCGTTCAAGGCGGGCAATCTCTACGTCAACGTGCACAGCGCAGCGCATCCCGGCGGAGAGATCCGGGCGCAATTGAAGCCGCAGTGAGGTCCCGGCGCGGCGTCACGCCGCGCCGCTCCTCGCCGATTAACCACGCGCCTGACGGCGCGAAGATTCGACCCGCTTCGGAGGCTCTATGAACGCCCGCGTTATCCTTGCCGGTACGACGCTGATCTGTTCCATGCTCTGCGCCGTGCTTGCACGGGCGGCGACCGTGGTCAACGCGTCGCTGCAGGACCCCAGCACCGACCCCAGCATCGCCTCGATGCACATCGCCGTGGACCGCGACAGCGTGCCCGCAGGCAAGGTCACCTTCCGCGCAGTCAACCAGTCGAAGAACCTGGTCCACGAGCTTATCGTCGTTCGAACCGAGTCCCGGCAGTCGACGCTGCCGTACGATGACAAGAAGCAGGAGGTCGTGGAAAAGCGCATCCGTCACCTGGGCGAGATCGCCGACCTCAAGCCCGGTCGCTCCGGCGCGATGACGCTCAACCTCAAGCCGGGTTCGTACCTCCTCATCTGCAATCAGCCGAGCCACTACAAGGCGGGGATGAGCACCCCGTTCACGGTAACGAAGTAGCTCGCACGCTGTCTCAAGCGGTGTGCAGACGGGCCGTTCCATCACACCGCTGGAGGCCGTGGCTCACTCAACGCTACTGGCGGAGCTCGTCGACACGTCGCGACGCGTCGGCGAGGACGCGTCGCGGCGCAGCAAGATCGCGCACATCGCCGAGCTGCTGCGCCGGCTGGAGCCCGCCGAGATGGGCATCGGCGTGTCCTATCTTTCGGGCCTGACCCGGCAGGGAAAGACCGGCGTCGGCTGGGCGCTGATCCGCGACGCGCAAGCCTCCGACACTCGAGCCGATGCGCCCGAGCTCACGTTGGGCGAGGTCGATGCGATGCTCGAGCGCGTCGCCCGCGCCAGCGGACCCGGCTCGACCACCGAACGTGCCGCGCAGCTCACGACCCTCTTCCGACGCGCAACGGTGAACGAGCGGGAATTTCTCGCCCGGCTTCTGCTGGGCGAGCTCCGTCAGGGGGCGCTCGAAGGTTTGATGATCGAAGCCGTCGCCGCGGCGGCCCGTCTCCCTGCGGCGACCGTGCGCAGAGCGGCGATGGTCGGCGGCGGCATCGGCGCGGTTGCCGCGAGCGCGCTCACCGAAGGGACCGGCGGGCTCGCCCGCTACGCAATCGTGCTTTTCCAGCCGCTCGCGCCGATGCTCGCCCAGCCGGCGGACGACATTGCCGCAGCGCTGGCGCAGATCCCGGCAGCCGCGCTCGAGTGGAAGCTCGACGGCGCGCGCGTGCAGGTCCACAAGCGCGGCGACGAGGTGCGCCTCTACTCGCGCACCGGCAACGAGGTCACCGCTACCGCACCGGAAATCGTGGTGGCGGTTCGCGCCGCCCACGCCCGGGACCTCATCCTCGACGGCGAGGCGATTGCGCTCAAAGCCAACGGAGCACCCTACCCGTTCCAGGATACGATGAGCCGCTTCGGACGGATCCTCGACATCGAGGCGATGCGCGCGCGGATGCCGCTTTCGGTGTTCTTTTTCGATTGCCTGCGGCGCGACGATCTCGACCTCGTGCCCAGGCCCGGGGCCGAACGCTTCGGTGCCCTCGCCGCCGCGATCCCGCCGGAGCTCCTGATGCCCCGGCTCGTCACCCGCGCCACGGCTGCCGCTGAGGCGTTCTACGAAGATGCGCTCGAGCGCGGGCACGAAGGCGTGATGGTGAAGTCGCTGGATGCGCCGTACGAGCCCGGAGCGCGCAGCGGGCAGTGGCTGAAGGTAAAGCGCGCGCACACGCTGGATCTCGTCGTGCTCGCGGCGGAATGGGGTCACGGACGCAGGCGCGGCTGGTTGTCGAACCTGCACCTTGGCGCGGTCGATCCGGCGAGCGGAAGTTTCGTGATGCTGGGCAAGACCTTCAAGGGCATGACCGACGCCATCCTCGCCTGGCAGACCGAAAAGCTCCTCGAGCGCGAGGTCTCGCGCGATGAATGGATCGTTCACGTGCGCCCCGAGCTGGTCGTCGAGATCGCCTTCAACGACCTGCAGTCGAGCCCCCGGTATCCCGCCGGACTCGCCTTGCGCTTCGCGCGCGTCAAAAGGTATCGTCCGGACAAGAGCGCGCGCGACGCCGACACGATCGAGACCGTGCGCGCGATCTACGCCAGCCAGGAGAGGTAGATGCCTCGGTCGAAGACATGAGCTACGTCGACTCGAACCTGCTCGAAGGCGAGCGGGTGATCTATCGCACACGACTCCATTGGAAGGTCTTCATTCCGCCCGTGCTGTTCGCGCTCGTCATATCGATACCCCTGGCGTGGATCGCTCTCGCCGGAACGTGGACGGTGTTCGCCTGGATCCCGGTCGCGCTCGCGCTGCTTTGGCTGATCGCCGCGTTCGTCAAGCGCCAGACGTCGGAATTCGTGGTGACCAACAAGCGGGTGCTGATGAAGGTCGGCGTGTTTACCGTGCGCTCGATCGAGCTCCTGCTGTCCAAGGTCGAAGCGATCGCGGTCCATCAGAGCTTGACCGGCCGGATGCTCGGCTACGGCGACATCGTGCTCACCGGAAGCGGCGGCACGCAGGAACCGTTTTCCACGATTCAGTCGCCGCTCGCTTTCCGCAACGCCGTGCAGGCGGCGAGCGATGCGCGGATCGGAGCCGCGGAACGCTCCGGCGCATGATCACCGTCTATCACCTCGAAAGCTCTCGCTCCGAGCGCGTCGTGTGGCTGATGGAGGAGCTCGGGCTGCCCTACAGGATGGAAGTGTTTCCGCGGGAGCCCAACGGCGCCGCGCCGCCGCCTTACAAGGAGATCCACGCGCTCGGTCGCGCGCCGGCGATCCGCGACGGCGAGACCGTGCTCGCCGAATCCGGCGCCATCGTCGACTACATCGTCCACGGCCATGCCAAGGGGCGCCTCGCGCTGCAGCCGACGGATCCGGCGTACGCGCGCTACGTCTACTGGCTGCATTTCGCCGAAGGCAGCCTCATGTCGCTGCTGCTGATCGTCCTGGTGCTGAGCCGCGTCAAGGAAGCCAGCGCGAGCCCCGTCTCGGCGCGCATACGGGAGCGGATGAATCAGATGCTCGCGTTCGTCGACCGCGAGATCTCCGGCGGGCCCTGGTTCGCCGGCGCCGAGTTCACCGCCGCTGACGTGATGATGACCTTCCCGTTCACGACCCTGCGCTATTTCCTCGACTACGATCTCGAGCCCTACGCGAACATCCGCGCGTACCTCGAGCGCATCGAGGAGCGGCCGGCGTACAGGAAGGCGATGTCGCTGGCGGGTCCGAAGAAGCGTTATACGTAGCTCCGCCCGCGCCGCCGCTGGCCACTGCCTCGGCGCGAGCGACTCCCCTAGCAGCCGTGGGCGTGACCTGCACCGACCTTGTCGAGATTCGCCCCGGCGTTGCCCGGCGGCCCGGCGGCGGTGATGTCACTCACGAACTCGACGGTGGCGCTGGTGGAGGTCGCGCCGAACTTGATCGTTTGCCTCACCCATCCCATGTTCGCCTGCGTCTTGCCGGTGACGTCGAACGTGAACGTGCACGCCATGCCGTTCGCAATCGGCGCGCAGCCCTGGGCCTGCGGCGTGTTCGTCGCGATGAACGCGGTGCCGGCATTCGTGATATTGACGGTCAGAGGCTTCATTACGGGGGGATTGCCGGCTTCCGGATTGCCGGCCAGATCGAAGGAGATCTTGTAGCAGCGGCCCGGCGTCGTCTGGAAAGCCTGCTGGATCCCGCCGATGCCGATTTGCCCGACCAGGTCCAGGCTGTGAGCCCCGTCCGAAGCCACCACGCTACAAGGCGGCGGGCCATCCCAGTCGATGGTGCCCCGCGACACCGTCCAGCCGGTGATCAGCGTGCTGCCGACCCCGATGTCGAAGATGAAACAGGGGTTCGCAACCTGGCCGGTTTCGAAGCTGCCGTTTTGAAGGAGCTTTCCCGCACCCGTCCCCGGGTTCCCCGCGGACGCCGCCAGCGAGAACAAGAGCAGACAGGCGCCGGTAGCAAGCCTCGTCATCGCAACCCCCCTCTCCATGCTCGGTCGTTCGAGTGGCCGGCAAGCGCTGCCCGGATCTATGGGTGCGCCACTTAGCACGCCCCTTATTATGCATTACGGGAAATAGCCGCGAAACCCGACACGGGCGGCTGCCCCGAGGGCTGCCCAGGCGCGACCTTCAGCGCGGCGGGCCCGGAAACGCCTTGCGGTAGAGATCCATGTCGACGTACTTCATCGGGTCGGCGAATTCCCGCTTGGGCTCGCCGTATTTGCTGCGCAGCGCGAGCACGACCTTGAGCCCGTCCATGTCGACTCTCAGGTCGCGATAAAGGCCGTGCTTGCTGTCGACGAACATGTCGTAGGTCTTCTTCGCCAGCGCCGGCGTCATGTCGCGGTCGTTGGCGAGCAGGATCGCTTCGCAGATGTCGCGATTCTGCGGATCGAAGATCCAGTCCGTCGCCTCGCGCATCGCGCGCATAAAGCCCACAACCGCCGCCTCGTTGTCCCGTATCCAGCCGCGCATGGCGAACGCGGTGCGGCCCTGGTATGCGCCGAGCTGCTCGGTCGCGCTGCCGAGGCGATTGAAGCCTCGCGCTTCCGCCTGCAGATCGAACGGCGTGGACAGCAGCGTCGCGGCGAATTTATGCGCGACGAGCCCGGCATAGCGGAGACTCGTGCCGCCGGCTCGCACCAGCTTGACCTCGGACTCCCGGAGGCCGGCGCGCTCCAGCATCTCGCGTCCGACAAACGCAAACCCGGTGGTCGTCGCATCGACGCCGAGATCCTTGCCGCGCAGCTCGCCGATCGTCCTCACTTCGGGCACCGACACGAGGCTCAGGAAGGCGTTGTCGAAACCGAGGATCGCGGTGAGGTCCGGCGCCGCCTTGACCGGCGCCTCGCCCTGTCCTTCCTGATAGGCCACGAGATTATCGATCGCTGCGGTGGCGATGTCGAAACGGCCTTCGATAAGGCCGGTCATCAGATAGGCCGAGGATGGCGTGTAGCGCAGATTGACGTCGACGCCGTACTTTGCAAAGAAGCCCTGACGCTGGGCCACGTAGGTATGCAGGTTGAACCCGCCGGCGAAAGTGATGACGTTGATGGTGCGCAGCGCGGGCGCGGGCTGCGCGTGGGCGGCCAGCGTGGCGCAGGCCAGGACGGCGACGATCGCTAGACGCTTCATGTTTCCCCCTGCGGAACGCTGCTTGCCGCCTAAACGTGCGGTCGCTCCGGCACCTGTCCGACGCCCGGCAGCTTAAGCGCGGCATGCCGCGGATCGACACCGAACACGAAGCCTAGCACGTTGAGCTCCAGACCCTCGTCGGCGCTCAGGGTGGCCCCCAGCAGCCCCAGCAATGAAACCTGGTAGCCCGTGCCGCTCGGCGTTCGCGTCACGATCTTGCTGAGCGGAAGATAATCCTTGCCGATCGCCGTCGACGGCAGCGTCAGCCGCAGCTCCGGAATCTCGCGTGCGAGATGAGCCGTGAACGTGTTGCTGTTCGGGCCCGGCCACATGTTGTAGCTCTTGGCATGCGGATAGGACGCGATCGCCGCGGGGAGCTTGCCGATGATTGCATCGGCTTCCGGGCCGCGGACGTCGACAAGCACGCTCGGCGCCGCGCCGTACCACTCCGCGTCCGCGGCTCGCGTGTCGGTCATCCAGACCACCGATCGGTCCGCGCCCGCGTACCAGCCTATCACCTCGTAGCGCGTATAGCGCAGGGCGTCCTTCGGCTTGGCGGCCACCCAGGTATGCACTGCGAAAGCACCGCGCCAGCCGAACACGCGGGCCGCATAGACCTGCACGACCGCCTCCGGATGGGCCTTGGGGTCCGGCGCGAGCCCGGCGGAGCGATGGCTCGCGTTGCGCCAGTCGCCATGGATCGGCACGCGCCCGGAGGCGAGCGTCCACAGCGGGCCTGCAGTAAGCAGCCCGAGAAATACGATCAAGCCTGAGGCCACGCGCAGAGATCTCCTGGGAGTCGACGGCATGATGGGCGCCCGCGCCCGGTCCAGCCTGGATATGTGGACCAAAATCGGTCGTGCAATGATACAAAAAAAAGCGGCCCGAACGGGCCGCCTTGCTTTGCGGGCGCTGAATGCCGGCTTACGCGCGAGGTTCGCCGTACTCGTTGACGGTGATCGTCCTTCCCGGCGGAGAGCTCAGCTGCGCCCGGTGCTCCTGGCCGCGGAACTCGTACGTCACGTCCCAATAGTCGGGCTGCATGTTCTGCGACACGTTTTCGCAGTGCTGCACGTCCTGGGCGTAGCCGCCGCGCCCGACGTTCGCGCCGACCGCCGCGCCTGCCACCGCGCCGCCGGCCGTCGCGACGTCGCGACCACGGCCGCTGCCAATCTGGTGACCCAGAACGCCGCCGACGATGCCGCCGATGATCGCACCCGGCACATTGGCGCCGCCTTCAACCCGGTCGCGCTCGACCCAGCAGTGCTGCTCGGGCGGGCCGACGACCGCGCGCACCGACGTGACGCGAGCCTGATAAAGCGCCTCGCCCGGACGCTGATGGTATTCGTACGCTTGCGACGGTGGGGGAGGTGCCGGTGCCCGATACTCCGCGGCCCCGTAGCTGTTGACCGGTCTTACCGAAGAGATGCGGTCATTCAATCCCATGCGGTCAAGCGAAGCATATTCGCCGGGACGAAGAACGACGCAATGACCCTGGAAACGGGCGTCTTCGCAAACCTGCCACCCTCCGCTTTGCACGACCGCGGACGATGCGCGGTCATTGAACTCGGTGCGATCGAGGTCCCACATCGGCCGGTCGACGTTGAGCTGGCGCCCGTGGAAGCCTTCGCCTGAATAGAACGTGACCTGCGCGGCCGCCTGCATGGCCAGGGCAAGCCCGGTCGCGGCCAAAAGGCTCTTCAATACGGTATGCATGCAACCTCCATGTCTTGGACTCGCCCCAGGGCGAGACCTCGCTTGGGACATGGAAATGCTAACGCTCGATCGCGGGAAATGATGTCGGGCGCCGCGGACGATCGGTGTCGGACGGCGTCCGTTTTATGGGGTAGGCGCGCTCACAGGTCGAATCGCAGCGCACTCGCGTCGACATTTTGGATCGAACATGACATGCACATTTCGTCGCCTACCGGTCGTCCTGCAGCTTCCGGACCCATGTACTCCATCGCCGCCTCGACCGCCCGCCGCTGCACGGGACAACGCCAGCCATGGGGGCATAGTTCTTGCTCGATCGAGACCGGCAGTTAGCGGATAAGGAGGTACCAGATGATCTCAGCTTGGTGGCTCGTACCGACCTTCCTGATCGGTGGCTATGCGGGGATGCTCGTCATGGCCATCATGTCGGCAGCCAGGGAAGTGACGAAGGCTCCGATGCCCAAACGGGCACTTCGTGCCCATTTACGTAGGACCGCAGCCGACGTTTCGTAGTGTCAGTCCCTCCCACGGCCGAGCCTCCTGCAGAGTCGTGGCTGTGCCTGGCTCCGTCGGCTTGCGGGCGTCTGTGCGTCACAACGACATTTTGACGTGGCGCAAGGAAACTCCCCCGCCCCCTTCGTAGAATCTCGCTCGTCGCCGCCAGTCTGCGGCGACGATGTCGCCGAGGACGTCGGAAGGGGGATTCCCGAATGCATTCGTTCTGGTGGGTGTTCTTGGCCTTCCTCGGCGGGGGAAGCGTCGGCGTATTCCTGATGGCCCTGGTACGCGTCGCGGGTGAGGCGCCGAAACCGTCCGCCGACGCACGGGAATTAAGCAGTCTCAGGTAACTCCTGCAAGCGCCGGCACCACGGTTCCCTGCTCGAGAGCCTTTGAGCAGGCATCGGCCCGGCGGGCGGACTGAGCATGCCGGCAGTAGGCTACGATTTACCTCTGTAGCCCGGGGTCGCGCAAGCGCCCTTTCCAGGTCGGAACATAGCTGTCGCAAAGGCTCGCCGCAGCCAATCCGAGGGCAGTCATTCACACGAGCGCATGCCTGGGCGCTGCAGGCCGGCCGGGCGAAGGCGAATAAGACCTTGAAACGCCGGCAAAAGAAGCTATAGTTTGACGAATTATCGTGCGTCGGCCTCCGGGCCGACGCTCCGGGCTGGGACTTGGCCAGACAAAGGTGGAAAACACGCTGGAACCGCTCTGCGAGGGGACCCTGCTCCGAGGGGTCGGTCCCTATGGAGGTGGGTGCCGTAGGATTCAGGTTGTTCGACGCAACTCGGATCCCACAGCCTGGGCCGCTTTCCCTGGGCGGGCTGCGAGACAAGTTGATAAAACCGTCCGGCACACGCCGGACTTTTTTTGCAGCTGAAGGCGCAGAACCGGGGCTGAGATTGGGCCCGGTGGAACTTACGAGACCATGGGAAATGGGGGCGAGACAATGGTTTCGGCTTGGTGGTTGATCGTGGCATTTGTTGTGGGCGGGTGTGCGGGCATCTTCCTCATGGCGCTGATGCGCATGGCAGGAGGACTGCCGGAACCATCGACGGCGAGCATCCCCGACCTGAACGGAATGCCGTGGTAGCAGCGTCCGACTGAGCAGCGCCCGTTTAGGGCGACTCGGTCATCGGCGGAGCGTCGCTGACGCTCTTGCGGGGTTGGTCGCTCGCTGCCGAGCGGCGATGCAGCTGGATGCGCCGTCTGGGCGATCGACTAAGGCAATCGCAGTGCGTCGGGCATCGACGCGCCGGTCAGCATTCCCGCCGCACGAGTCATCACCTTCCTGACCCCGATGACCGACCTGCATGGCCGGCCGAGCGCGCAAAAGATGACCGAGCAAGGAAGCTCCGCCTTGCTCGGTCCGCCCCCTTGCGCGCCTGTAACGTTCAGCAAAAACCGAACCAACGCCAAACGTTCGGGCAACAGCGACTTGAATTAACTGAGATAGTCTGCCTGTTATCGACCAGTTCAACGATTCGCCGCCAGGAGAATGTAAAATTTTTCGACGCGGCGCTCGCCGAGCCGCGGTGTCGAACAACGGCACGACATTCGCCAAACTATGGATACCGCCACGCTGCTCAAAACCATCGCCGCTCAATGGGACGCCGACATCGTCCCGCAGCTTACGAGTTATGTGCGCATCCCCGCCAAGTCGCCGCACTTCGACCCGCAATGGGAAGCCAACGGCCACATCGAGGGCGTGATCCGTCTCGCGGAAGCATGGGTGAGAAAGCAATCGGTGCGCGACCTGCGCTACGAGATAGTGCGCCTCCCCGGCCGCACGCCGCTGCTGTACTTTGACATTCCGGGCGCAGGCGCTCGCACGGTGCTGCTGTACGGCCATCTCGACAAGCAGCCGGAGATGACCGGCTGGCGCGAAGGCTATGGTCCGTGGGAACCGCTCCTCGAGGACGGCAAGCTCTACGGGCGCGGCGGCGCCGACGACGGCTACGCGCTATTCGCTGCATTGTCCGCGATCGGCGCGCTGCAGGCCCAGGGCGTTGCACACTCGCGCTGCGTCGGAATGATCGAGACCTGCGAGGAGTCCGGAAGCTACGATCTCCCCGCCTATCTCGAGACGCTCGCGCCACGCATGGGTCAGGTCGATTTCGTGATCGGCCTCGATTCCGGTTGCGGCGACTACGAGCGGATGTGGGACACGACATCGCTGCGCGGTCTCGCCGGCGGCGTGCTTCGAGTCGAAGTGCTCACCGAAGGGGTGCATTCGGGCGACGCAAGCGGTGTGGTCCCCTCGTCCTTCCGCATCGCCCGCAGGCTCCTTGACCGGCTCGAAGACGCGGACACCGGGCGGGTTCTTCCTGCCGAGCTCCACGCGCCGATCCCGCCGGAGCGCGCTCAGCAGGCCGAGCGTGCCGCGGAGATCCTCGGCGACATCGTGATCGCGAAGTATCCGTTCGCCGGTTCGACGCAGCCGATGATCGCCGATCGCGCGGAGGCGTTGCTCAACCGCACGTGGCGCCCGGCCCTGTCCATCACCGGCGCCGGCGGGCTGACGGCGATCGCGGACGCAGGCAATGTGCTGCGGCCATTGACGTCGCTCAAGCTGTCGCTGCGACTGCCACCGACGGTCGACGGCTCTCTGGCAGCGAGGACGATGAAAACCCTGCTGGAAGCCGATCCGCCCTACGGAGCGAAAGTGCGCTTCGACATCGAGGAAGGCGCGACCGGCTGGAATGCCCCGCCGGCCGCGCCGTGGCTCACCCGCGCAGTGAACGACGCGTCCGTCGCGTTCTACGGCAAGCCGGCGTGCGCAATGGGAGAAGGCGGGACGATTCCCTTCATGGCGATGCTCGGACGCCATTTCCCCGATGCGCAGTTCCTGATCACCGGCGTGCTGGGACCGCACTCGAACGCGCACGGACCGAACGAGTTTCTGCACATTCCCTACGCGAAGAAGCTCACCGCGTGCGTCGCCAGCGTGATCGCCACTCACGGGCACCACCGATAGAGCCTTCCGTCTAGAGCCGTCCGAACCAGAGCAGCGACAGACCCAGCGCCGCCATGAGCAACACCGCCGCTGCCGCGGCAAAAACGAACGCGATCTCGGTGTCCTTCCTTTCGAGAACGAGCTTCTTGTTGAGCTGCTGGTAGACTTTCTTCAGATCTTCCGACGTTCCGGCGCGGAAGTACTCCGCGCGAGTGATGTCGGCAACCGCCTTGAGCGTTTCTTCGTCGAGGCGGACGTAGGCCGACCAGCCCTCGAAGCCGATGAGCCCGCCCTCCTCGGTGCCGAATCCGACCGTGTAGACGCGAACGCCGTGATCGGCCGCCCACTTCGCGGCATCGCGCGGATCGGGCCCGGTCGTCCGGCGGCCGTCGGAAAGTAGGATGACCACGGCCGAAGGGTACGAGCCAGGCGGGACGGGCTTGAATTCCTTCTCGGGCTTTCGCGGCGCATCGAGCGAGCGACCGCGGCCCGCGTTGGGCACGAGACCGCCCTTGAAGACGAGGTCTTCGAGATCGATGCCGGAGTCGGGGAAAAGCGTCTGCAGCGCGACGTAGAGCGCGCTGCCGGTCGCGGTCCCGCGTTGCAATTCGAACCGCTCGATCGCCGCCAGCAGGTCATCTCGGCTGCGGGTCGGAGGCTGCACCAGCGATGCCGTCGCGCCGAAGGCGACGATGCCGATATCGACGTCGTCCGGCCGATTTTCCACGAAACTCCTCGCAGCCTGCTGAGCAGCCGTAAGGCGGTCCGGATCGACGTCGCGCGCGCCCATGCTGAGCGAGACGTCCATGGCCAGCATGACGGTCTTGCGCTCGGCGGGCAGGGTCACGATCGCCGTGGGCCCGGCGCACGCGACGATCAGCGCAACCTGCGATATGAGGAAGAGCAGCGGCGGAATATGGCGCCGGAAATGTTGCCCCGGCCCAATCGCCTCCTTGACGATGCCCACGCTTGCGTAGCGCACCGCGTGCTTCTTTCGCCGTCGCAGAAGGAGCAGATAGGCGCCGACGAGGGCCGGCACGAGCACCAGCAGCCACAGGATTTGGGGATGCAGAAACTTCATGCGTTCACACTTGCCGGATTACGGCGGACCGATTGCGATCGGCGGACGCCCTTGGAGCCGACGAATTCTTTCAGTGCCTTTATCCGATGCGAATTATGCACGATCCGCTCGCCACGTCAGCAAGGGCGGGGCGAGGCGGCCCGCGCGCTTGGTAGCATCGACAGCGCCGCAGCGAAAACGATCCAGGCAGACGCTTCGTCAGCGCGCTCCGCTTCACCGCTGCACCCGGGCCTCCGTCGTGCGTTCGCGAGCGTCTCGAGCCCTTCGTGCGCCATCGACCGTGTAAACACGACCATGCTTCGTTTCGTCCATCTCGGCTTAAGCCATTGTTTCTTCGACACATGGTCAATGGCACATCAATTGCTGCAGCGGAGACGAGCTCCCGGCTCCGACCTGCGCGGCTGATCCTCCGCGCTACCGATGCCACGCGCGCCTAAAAAATCTCCTTCACCGGCCATTGCGATCGAAGCAGACGGTACCCGGATCGCAGTCAAGGGTTCGCTCGGCGTACGCACGCTGCCCGAACTCGGAGGGGTGCTTTCTGCGCCAGCCGACGGCCAGACTCCGCGGACGCTAGAGCTCGGAGCCCTCAGCGAACTCGACACCTCGGGCGCGCTGTTTCTGTCGAGCGCGCGGGCGCACGGCGTGTCGCTGACGGGATTGCGGCCCGAGCACCGGGCGCTGGTCGAGCTGATCGACAGGCTCGATCTCGCGCCGCTGCCGCAACGACCGCCGGCGCCGCGGTGGCGACAACTGGTGATCGCAACCGGCCGCGGCTTCGACAGCGCATGGCACGACGCCTACGACATCCTCGCCTTCATCGGCCGCGCCGTGAACGCGGTGGGCCGCGCGCTGGGGCACTGGCATGCGCTGCGCCCTGCGTCGATCTCGCGCCATATCGAGGAAGCCGGCATCCGCGCGCTTCCGATCATCGGTCTCATGGCGGTGATGATCGCCGTGGTCATCGGTTACCAGAGCGTGGCGCAGCTGCGCCCCTACGGCGGCGAGGACTTCACGATCAATCTGGTCGCCGTGTCGGTGCTGCGCGAGATGGGCGTGTTGATCACGGCGATCATGGTTGCAGGTCGTTCCGGGTCCGCGTTCACCGCCGAGATCGGCGTGATGCGCGCCCGCGAGGAGGTCGACGCCCTTCAGGTCATGGGAATCGAGCCGATGGAAGTGCTGGTCGCGCCGCGGCTCATTGCGCTGCTGATCGCGCTGCCGCTCCTGACGTTCTTCGCCGACGTTATGGGCCTTTTCGGCGGCGCCATGATTTCGAAGGCGCTGCTCGACGTATCGGCGGCGCAGTATTTCGACCGTGTGCGACAGGTGGCCGATGTCAACGACCTCCTCGTGGGACTGATCAAGGCGCCCGTGTTCGCGTTCTTCATCGGGGTGATCGGCTGCATGCACGGCCTGCGGGTACGCGGCTCTGCGGAGAGCGTCGGGACCGAGACGACCCGGGCGGTGGTCAAGAGCATCTTTCTCGTCATCGTCCTCGACGCGATCTTCTCCGTGCTGTTCGAAAAGCTCGGACTATGACCGGCCGGACGCGCGAGCACGTCGAGCCGATCCTGTCCGCGCGCGACATCGTCAATCGTTTCGGCCGGCAGCACGTTCACGACCGGGTCGGGCTCGACGTTCTGCCGGGCGAGATCGTCGGCATCGCGGGCGGCTCGGGCTCCGGAAAGTCGGTGCTGCTCAAGACGCTCACCGGCTTGCACCGGCCGGACGCGGGCGAGATCCGCATCGAGGGCCGGAAGATCGCGGCGCTCGGCCCGGAGGAGAAAGCCGCGCTCGTCGGCGTCCTGTTCCAGCAGGGGGCGCTCTTTTCCTCGCTGTCGGTCGCGCAGAACGTGATGCTTCCGCTGCGCGAGCACACTGCGCTGCCTGTGAGCGTGCAGGAGAGCGTCGTCGCGATGAAGCTCGCTTTGACCGGCCTCGAGGCCGATGCCGCCGTCAAATTTCCAGCCCAGCTCTCGGGCGGAATGGTGAAGCGCGCGGCCCTCGCGCGGGCGATAGCGCTCGATCCGCGGATACTCTTCCTCGACGAGCCCACATCGGGGCTGGATCCGATCACCGCCGCGGGCATCGATGCGCTCATTCGCAAGCTCAACGAGGGCCTGGGCATCACCGTGATCGTCGTCACCCACGATCTCGCCACGCTGTTCTCCATCTGCGACCGCGTGGCGCTGTTGGTCGACGGGAAGCTTACCGTCGATACCGTTGAACAGCTCCGGCGATCGGATCAACCCTGGATCCGCGAATTCCTTCACGGCGCGCGCGCCGACGCGGCGATGGCCGCGAGGAGGCTCTAGTCATGGAAAGTGACCGGCATTACTTCTTCGAAGGGCTGTTCATCATCGTTCTATCGCTCGCCGCCGCGCTGGCGTTCGCCTGGCTGTCCGGCAGCGGACATCGCGACGACGTGCTCTACCGCATCCGCTTCGACGAATCAGTCAGCGGCCTGTCGGTCGGCGACCCGGTGAAGTTCCGGGGAGTGGACGTCGGCACCGTGAGGTCCATGAACCTCGATCCGACGGACCCCAACCGGGTGCAGGTAGACGTCGCGCTGCGCAAGGACGCGCCGGTCAAGGCCGATACCAAGGCGAGCCTCAAGCTCAAGGGCATCACCGGCGTGCTGTTCATCGAACTCAACGGCGGCAGCGCCGACGAGAAACCGCTCGTGGCCGTCACTCCGGAAGGGACGATTCCAGAGATTGCATCCGAGAAAAGCTCGCTGACGACCGCCCTGGAAGCGCTGCCGAAGGCGATCGACCGCTTCATCTCGCTGGAGAACCAGACCAAGAAGGTGCTCTCCGACGTCGGCGCGACAACCAGCGAGATCAAGGAAAACCCGTCGCGGCTGATCTTCCCATGGCAGTCGAAGCCGAACAGGCCGGAGGACAGCGCCACCTCGACGCCGAAGGAGAAAGCCCCGCACAAGCGGCGGGGCAGCGACTGACGCGCCACCCCGTGCTGCGGGTGGGTCAGGGCAAGAGCGTTCTTGCCTTGCACTCCACCGCGTTCTGGCCGTGGCCGACCTGGCAGGCATACACCGTGCGCTCTCCTGGATCGTAGAACCAGACGAACGACACGCCCTCGGAAGAGGAGCTTGCGATGGGTGTCACCGCGGAGCGCGCGTCGACGCGCGCTTGCGCGAACGCGTGCAGAGCATAACCTGTCAATAGCGCAAGCAGAACGGGGATGAGTATCCTGATCATGGGTTCCTCCTTGTTGCTCGAGCGAGCTGGCTGCACATGCCGTGGAAGTATAGTCGGCGCTCGGGCAATCGCCGGGAGGCGCCCTGCCGGCATGCCTCCCGGAGCTGAGAGGGACGATCCGCCACCGGTTCCGCCGGTACCTCCGGAGCAGGAGGATTGCTGCCACGGCGGATGCGACCGCTGCGTATTCGACCTCTACGAGGAGGCGCGCGAGAAATACGATGCGGCCCGACGGGCTTGGGAGAAGCGGCGGAGAAGCCGCGACCACGAAGACTTCGCCGCGGGGCCGTAGCTAAGCTTGCATGTCGAAGTTGTCGGCGCGCGTCCTACCGGCGCGCTCGAGTGGACCTACGTAGGGTCGTGGAGCCGCCGCTTAAGCAGCAGGACCAGCAGGAGGCGATGAACCTCCGTGCTCGCCGTCCGGACGGTGTCGCGCCGAAGCGACGCGATTCGGCTGGCGCTCCGCGCGGTCGCGGCGTACGTTGTTTCGGCTGACGTGTGGCGCTCCGCCGTGCGCGAGGCGGTTGCCGCCGCGGACGCGTGAATGAACCACGGTATGGCTCGACGACCGCGGAGTCTGCACCGAGCCCTGATGCCACGATCGACTTCCGCCGTCCCAATGGCCCCATCGATGGCCGCCATCGCCGCTGCGATAGGAGAAACCGAAGTATCCGGGTTCGTAGTAGTCGGGACCGTAGGAATAAACCGGTCCGTAGCCGTAGTAGCCCGGGTCGTAGGAGTAGTCGTAACCGTAAGCATAGCCTCCGCTGTGGGGAGCCTCGGTCGCGCAACCGGCGAGCAGCGCCGTAGCGATGATCGCTCCCAAGAGAGAGCCTCTCATAGTCACCTCCGTCGGGATTCGGCCGATGCCTGATAACAGTGTGGCCGGCAGGGCTCGCGCAAGTTCCGCGACGCGTTCCGGGGGATCGTGCATCGGCGCGGCGCTCCGGCAAACGGCCTACATCGCCTCGCAGAAGCACCTACACAGCGAACCTCGCCTGAGGGACGCGGCCGCCGGCTTCACGCAGGCCGCGCGCCCACCGGGCTCCTTCAGGTGCTGCGGCGCCACCCTTCGCTCGGCTGATGCAACGCCTCGTAAAACGCCTTGAGGGCATGCAATTCCTCGAGCACGTCAGCGGGGAAGCCTTTGCGGCTTCCTCGCCTGTCGGTCAACAGATCCTCGAAGCAACCCATCGTTGCATCGGCATCGCGCCACCCCATGGCCAGACCGTTGGCGATCCGTGGAAAGCGCGCACACAACATCTTCGGCTCCAGCGCAGGAGGCAGCGCCGCGCACCAAGTCACGGTCGTCGAAAGAAGCTGTTCGTACGGCTTGGCTTTGCGCTTCGGCAGCCATTCGCGGTTGTCCTGCGCGACGGATCCGCTCGAGCCTTTTGGCCGACGCTCGAAGTGGTGAAGATCGTCGAGGGGTATACGATTGAATTTGCGGTAGATCGACATGTCGCTGCAGCGTAGCGGGATGCTGCGCATTGTCGCAGCAAATCGCGCGCGGCCCTCCAATCGGCAGCCACCATTCGTCGTCGCAGCCAAACCGCGTGGCGGGTAAGCGAAACGGTGCAGCACAACTTGTTGGGCGGCGGCCCAAGACGAAAGTGTCGAACCACTTTACATTCGCCCGCTTGCCGTGCGCGACGCCCGAAGCTAAACCCCTGAACCTTCGCGTTACGCGCGAGGACGGAACGACTCTTGCATGCCATGTGGGACGAAGGTGCGTAACGCACAACGCAAAGTGGAGACCCAGGGTGAAATCCATTCTCGATCCGTCGTTCCGCTACACCAAGAGCATCGACACCGACATTCGCAAGACCTTCGCGCGGATCCGCCGCGAGCAGCAAAAGCAGGCGCGGACGCCGGGCACCGACGGCTCGGTCAACGTCTTGCAACTCGGACAGCACAAGGTACGCGCGGCGGCTTAGCGCCGACGCGCATCACCGCCTTTGGCGCGTTGATCTTCGGGTCGCACTAGCGCGCCAGCGAACGCCCAGGAGCCCGCCGGACAGCCGTTGACCCCACGCGCTCGATGATCTCAGGTGACGGGGGAAGAGATCATGCGCCGTCGGATTGCGTCCGTGCTCCTGGGCGACCGGCTGCACATTCCGGCGTTTGAGTCGAGATCGGCATTTTTTTGCAAAACCCTGCTTGACCGCTAGTTTCTTCGGCTTTAGGCTTCCCAGCCGGTCGAAGCGCTCGTGGCGTGTGCCTCGATCGAACTAGCGAGCGGCAAGAAGGAAGGAGATCTCGCGTTTATTGCGCTGCGGCGCCCGGACCGGGCGCCGCAATGTTCCCGCGTTCCTCAAAAGGGAGTCTCTAATGAGTCTCGAACGGATCGTTCGATCTATTGGTTGGGTATTGGACCGATAAAAAAAGCCCCGCGCATGCGGGGCTTTTTTTTAACGCGTGACGGCTACTCAGGCTGGCACCTTCTCCTGCTCGTCGACGCGCGGCTCGCGCGGCGCCGGTTCCGGCGGCGCGCTCGGCTTCGCTTCCTTCTTGGAAGCTCTTTCCGCTTCACGCTGTCTGCGCGCCAGCTCCGCGGCGCGCGCTTTCCACGTCCAGTCGCTGAATTCGTAACACATGGCGAACTCCTTTCTGCTGCCAAAGGCGCGTCCCTTACGCCCCTTTAGTGTTCTCGAAGGATCTTACGCCACCGCCCAGGCGTTGTCAGCCGCGGGCGGTGCATCACTCCACAATCGGGCGAACGTCCTCATGCACGCGTAAGCTTCACGTTCTTGAGCGGCAGGGTTCGTACCGGCTTGCCGGTCGCCGCCGCGATCGCATTGAGCACCGAAGGCGCCACCACGCTGATCGTAGGCTCGCCGACCCCGCCCCAGAAGTCGTACGTCGGGAGGATGACCGTCTCGACCTTCGGCATCTCGGCGAGGCGCATGATTTCGTACGTGTCGAAGTTCTTCGACACCATGCGACCCGCATCCGGCCGTCGGTCCCGCGCCGCGCTGTTTGCGGTTAACATCCTTGCCCGAAACGATGCACGCGACGCAAACAGTTCTGGGAGCGGCGTTCTTCCGCGAGCCGTGCTCTGCGAGGACGGCGGGCGCTGGGCGGGACGCAAGCTGGCGCAAGCGCGGCCTGGCACGGGTCTGTGGCATCTGCGCCCTGGTCGTCGCTGCTCTCGCTTGCGCGCAGGAAGCTTCGACCCGGACACGGTTCGAGGTCGTCGGGGACGGCATTCCACAACCTTTGACCCGCACCCCGGGGAACGCCGAACGTGGCCGAGCGCTCCTGGTCGAACGCGCAGCGGCCAACTGTCTGCTGTGCCACGCCGTTCCGGATCCGAGCCAGCGCGTCGCCGGCAACGTCGGTCCGTCGCTGGCCGGCGTCGGACGGAGACTCTCGGCAGCCCAGCTGCGCCTGCGCATCGCCGACATCCAGCGGCTGAACCCCGATGCGGTGATGCCGAGCTATTATCGCGTGGACGAGCTGGACCGTGTCGCGGGCGAATACCGCGGCAAGCCGGTGCTCGACGGCCAGCAGGTCGAGGATCTCGTTGCGTATCTGGAAACGCTGAAGTGAAGCCACTGGTCGGTCGTCACTCGTACGCGCGTCGCCGTCTGCTCAAGAGCGCCGCAGCGCTCGTTGCCGCCCGCGCGCTTCCGGCGATCGCGGCGCCGGAAATGCCGGACATTCCGCTGCTGGCGCAGCTTCTCGCTGGGCGGACGCCGCGATGGGAGCGCCTGCGGCTCGACTTGCCGGCGCTTGCCGACAACGGGTTGGCCGTGCCGCTGAAGCTCGCGATGCCTGGGCCGTTCATGGCGGGCCCGACGGTGCGCGCGATCCATCTGTTCTCGGAGAAGAACCCCGTGCCCGACATGGCGGTATTCGAGTTCCTCGCGCCGCCGGAGAAAGTCGAGATCGACACGCGCGTGCGCCTGGCGGGAAGCCAGAAGGTGGTCGCGGTGGCGGTGATGAGCGACGAGGCGCTCTATGCCGCTGCGGCCGAGGTCGTCGTCACCATCGCCGCGTGCCTTGACGGAAGCTGACGCACGTCGATGGCCGATTCCCGCATCAGCGTCGCTCCCGAGACTCGCCGCGGCGAGCCGTTCGAAGTGCGCATTTCGATCCGTCACCCGATGGAGACCGGCTACCGCACCAACGAGTCGGGCGAGCACGTGCCCCGCAACGTCATCCGGCGCTTCAGCTGCCGCTACAACGGCACGCCGGTCTTCGCCGTGCGCGTGACATCGGGCATCGCCGCCAATCCGTACTTCCGCTTCTTCGTGACGGCGCGCGAATCGGGCACGCTCGAGTTCGAATGGGTCGACGACGCAGGCGTGCGCGGCGAAGCGCGCTCGGACGTCAAAGTCGTCTGATGCCGTTCCGGCGCTTGGCGTACGCCGTTGCCGCGGCGTTGATTTCCCTCACCGTCACGGCTCAGCAACGGCCGCTGTCGCTCGAAACGCTTCGTTCGGGACTGTCCTTCGCAGGCGCCGACGTGCGCTCGATGCAGGCCGACGATGTCGCCAATCCCGGGTTCCTCTGGGTGGAGCGCGGCGAGAAGCTGTGGCAACAAGCCGTGAACGGCCCGAGCTGCGAGTCCTGCCACGGCGACGCCGTCATGTCGATGCGAGGCGTGGCCGCGCGCTATCCGGCCTACGATCCGGCGTCCGATGCGGTCATGGATCTCGAGGCCCGCATCAACGCGTGCCGCGTCGGACGCCAGGGCGCGAAACCTTTCGAGCGTGAGTCCGACGAGCTGCTCGCGATCACCGCGTACGTCGCGTCTCAGTCGCGCGGAATGCCTTTCGCTGTCAGCATCGACGGGCCGGCACGCGCGCGCTTCGAGCGCGGACGCGCCCTATACACCACGCGGCACGGCCAGATGAACCTCTCCTGCGCGCAGTGTCACGATCGGAACTGGGGCAAGCGGCTGTACGCGGAGACGCTGAGCCAGGGGCACGGTAATGCCTTCCCGGCTTATCGCCTCGAATGGCAGAGCCTCGGCTCCCTGCAGCGGCGCATCCGGGCATGCTTCTTCGGGATTCGCGCCGAGATGCCTCGCGCCGGCGCACCTGAGCTCACCGATCTCGAGCTTTATCTAGCCTGGCGGGCGGAAGGATTGTCTCTCGAAGCCCCGGGCGTGCGCCGGTGATACGCACTTGCCGCATCGGCCGGAAAACGAGCAGGTTTACCCGAGGGGCGCGTTAGCGCCCGTAGTCGTCGAGCTGCGGGGTCCCGCGGATGTCGGTCGGCACGCTGTCGCGCGCCGACGCGGGCGGCAACGCCGTCCGCGTTTCCAGAGCATCAGGCGACTACGCCGAATACGTGCGCGCCCCCGGGTGTGCCGCGCTGGTCGGCGTGGTAACGGGCTCAGCCGGCGTGCCAGGACGCCGCGAATCGCCCGGCAGAAGTGAACGCTGCGGCTGCACCTCCGCGCCATCCAGGCGCTTGACGTCGCCCGTAAGCTCCCCGCCCTCCTCGACGATCAACTTTCCGTAGCGGATCGTACCCGATACGCGACCGGTGCCGTGCACCACCAGTCTCGTGCGCGCCGTGAGGTCGCCGGAAAATTCGCCGCGGATCTCGGCGACGTCGATGAGAGCGGTTCCGTTGAGGGTGCCGGGCTGATCGATCTGCATCACCTTGCTGTGCACGGTGGCCTCGACTTGACCCTCGATGACAAGCACGTCGCAGTCGGAAATCTCAACGCCCTTGAGCTTGATGTTGACGCCGATGAACAGTTTGCTGCCGCCTGCGTCCGTGACCGGCGCGACATTGGCGTTGCCAGTCGTCGGTGCAGCGCCGTCGTTCCGCGGCGGGACGGCAACATGCTCTTTCGGAGGCGCCGGCTGGGGCGACAATCCGCTGCGTACGCCCGAGGTCATCGGCTTCGCGGCCGGGATCGGCGGATCGTAGGGCGCCGGCTTGAGGGCGGGCTTGGGAAGATCCTTGGTGTCGCCAAGGCGATCGTTGCGTTGATTGAACATGATGGCGCTCCTTCCTCGCGTACGGTGGCACAATCTGCGGCTATGACGTTGTCATTATTAGCCATCGTGCCCGTTTCCGCAAGCACCGATTCTCTTCTGAGCCGCTAATCCAGTCTTCCGCGTCGCCGGTGTTCGGGATCATCGGACGCAGTCCGATCATGTTTCGGTGTTCGAACGCTCGGGCGTAGTCCTCGGGATTACGCGCGGCATGTCTCCCGCTGCGACGAGGTCCGCACTTTCCTTTCGGCGCGAATGTCGAACCAGGGTCCAACACGGAAGGAGCGCACGATGAAACGCTTCCTCGCTCTATCGCTCTTGAGCGCCCTGCTCGGCGGCTGCGTCGTCGTCCCGGCGGGATACGTTTCCTACGGCCACGACTACTCCCGCGGTCACGGCTACTACCGCGACTACGGATACTACCCGCGCTATTACGGATACGGTTATCGGGGCTACTACAACGATCACGGCCAGTGATGAGATCGACCCAAACCTTCGAAGCGTGACCGCGGGCCGCGGGCTATCAACCGGCGGGATTGGGATAGCGCTGCTGTATGGTCGCGATATCGGCGAGCGTTTGGGCGTCGAGCTCGAACTGCGCAGCGGCAATGTCCTCTTCGAGCTGCGCCATCGACGTGGCGCCGACGATCGATGCACCGAGAAACCATCGGCTCCGCACGTAGCCCAACGCGAGCTGGACGGGTGAGAGCCCGCGGCTTTTCGCCAGCGCAGCGTAGGCCTCGATCGCTTCGCGTACCATCGGCTTGCGGAAGCGGATGCCCAGCCCGTCGAACAGGGTGAATCGCGCTCCGTCGGGCCGCGCGCCGTTCAGATATTTTCCGGAGAGCAGACCGGCCGCGAGCGGACTGTATGCGAGGAGCGACATCCGCTCGCGAAACAGCGTTTCCGCGAGATCGTTGTCCACGTTGCGCGACACGAGACTGTAGCTGTTCTGGAGCGTCACCGGACCCGGCACGTCGAGCTCGCGCGCGATGCGCCGGAATTCGCATACGCCCCAGGCTGTTTCGTTGGACAGGCCGTAATAGCGGATCTTGCCGGCATCGATCAGCGCGGCCATGCCCTCGACCTGCTCCTCGATCGACGGGCCGGCCGTCTCCTTGCCGGGATCGAACGCGGTCGCGCCGAAATTCGGCACGTTGCGCTGCGGCCAGTGGATCTGATAGAGATCGATGCGATCGATCCTGAGCCGCGCCAGACTCGTTTCGACGGCCTCGGCGATCACCTCGCGCGTGAGATCGGTGCGCCCGTTGCGAATCCAGTCGCGCCGTCCGGGTCCCGCGACCTTGGTCGCGATGATCAGCCCGTCGTGCGCGCGCCCGGCGAGCCAGCTGCCCAGAATGGTCTCGGTGCGTCCCTGCGTGGCCGCGTCGGGCGGCACCGGATACATCTCGGCGGTATCGATGAAGTTGATGCCCTGCGCGAGCGCATAGTCGAGCTGGGCGTGCGCCTGTGCTTCGTCGTTCTGCTCGCCCCACGTCATCGTGCCGAGGCAGACCTCGGAGACTTCGAGATCGGTGCCGGGAAGTGTGCGGTACTTCATCGGACCTCGCCGTGGCTAGCGTATCAGGAGAACAGGCCCGCGAGCAGCGTCTCGGTTACCGCTTCCCAGGAGAAACGCTCGCGCGCGTGCTGCGCCGCGAGCGCACCGCGCGCTGGAAGGGAATCCCGCTTGCGCGCGGCCTTGCTCATGAGGGCAACGAGATGATCGAGGTCCGGCTCGAGCACATCGCCTTCGTCGCCCGCCTCCAGACGCTTCTTCCCGAGACGAGCGATTATCCGCCCTGCGAATGCGGCGTCGGTGAACTCGTCCGTTGGTCCGCCTTCGGTGCACAGGACGGGCACGCCGCAAGCCATCGCCTCCAGCACCGGCATGTTGAAACCCTCGGCCCGGTAGGGCGAGACGTAACAATCCCCCGCGCGCAACAGATCCGCCATGACTTTGGCTGAAAACGTGCGTCCTTCGTAGATAAGGCGCACCGCGATAGTCGCGCGGGAGCGCGCGGGCAAGTCCGCGAGAACCTCGCTCACGAGCTCGCGCGACGGATACAGCGCATCCGCACCCTTGAGAAGAAGCCGGGCCCGGGGCTCGGTTTCCGCCACGCGCGCAAAGGCTGCGAGCAGGAGGTCGAGTCCCTTGTTCCAGGTCATGGCGCCGACGGAGACGTACAGGAAGCTTTCTTCGACGCCGAGAGCCTGGCGCGTGGCGCGCCTCGCCGCTTCATCCGGACGGAAGATCGAAGGATCGATCCCGTGCGGAACGATGTGGATGCGCTCCCCGGGAAAGCCGAAGCGCTCGTAGGCGACCGCCGTCCACCGCGACGGCGTCACCACGTGGACGCAGGCTGGCACGTCGGCCGCCGAGCGCAGAGCACCGGTGCTCGCCTGCGTGAGCACGCGATACTCGGCGGTCCCGAAGGCGAATCTCCTTCCGTTCGACGGCGCGCTGAAATCGGGGCGCTCCGGTCTCAGCGTGAGCGTCGCCTCGGGGCGGAACGATGGTTCGGGCGCGCGCAGCGCCGAAAGCACGGCCTCCTCGGGGGGCGAGAAGATGCCGCGCGCCGGCTTCCATGCCGGGTCGTAGAACGGCAGATCGACGAAGCGCAGGTCGACATCCGCGCGACGGGCGAGGCACAGGCAATGAGCCTGCGCCACGAGTGCGTACGAATGAGGCAGGAAGCGCCAGCCCTCGACGAGCAATCGGGAGCGCAGGTGGCCCGTCATGGAGCCGCGACGCGCGGCCGGTCAAACAGGGCGCGCTCGTTCAGGCGCCGCGCCGGATCATCGATTTCAGCCGCTGCTTCTCGGCCAGCACCTTGTGGGCGTAGGCGCTGGTCTCGTCGTCCAGGGCGCCGTTGTAGAGCTGCAAGCCGGCGATCTCCGTTCCCCCGCGACGAATGTACTCCTTGAGGACCGCGGCACCGACCTGAATATTGGTGCGCGGGTCGAGCATCGACTCCCCTCCGGCCGCATCGAACTTGTCGCCATGGTAGCGGGGGATCACCTGCATCAGTCCCAGGGCGCCGCCGTCGCTTTGGGCAATGGGGTTGAAGCGCGATTCGATGGCGATCACGGCGATGATGAGCAACGGATCGAGCCCATTGCGTCTCGCTTCCACGTAAGCGGCGTCGACCATATCCCGGGTCGCCTCGGACGAGACTCGGTACTTGCGTGCCAACGCTGCGACTAGGCCCTCGACATTCCCCGGGAGCGCGGCAAGACCGCGTACCGCAGGGGGCGTCTGGACCTCGCCCCGGGTCGTGAGGCTGACCGGCGCTACTTCGGGCGGCCGCGCCGACGCGACGAGGCGATCGGTCGAGGCAGAGAGCAGGATTGCCGCCAGCAAGGCGAGGAACGCTGCAGTGCGGGCCCGTCCCAGTTCCGGGTCGGACTGCAGGCTTGAATGGTCGGCACGGCGGGATCCAAACAGCAGTTTCCGGGATGCAAACAGCAGTTTCGTCGGCATGGAATACCTCCGGACGCATTCCGGACGCGGCCGCAAAGAGTCCAGGAGGACCCTGTGGCGATTTCGCCCGGGTTTTGACCTTGCTGCGCTAGCTTGCCTCCTTCTCTCCGGCGCCGTACGGCGCCGAATCTCCCATTGATTCAATCAATTATGTATGACACACCTTACGCGCGACGGGCCACCCGCGGTTTCGCGGCCCGATTTGCGGCCGCAACTATAGCACACGGCGACCTGCTTTGATTGGGCTCCCGGTTCAGACGTCCGCATTCGCCAGAATCACCACCGAAACGCCTTGAGCCCCTGCGTTGCATGTCCGGATTTTGGCAAAAATGAGCGATGTTACCAGGAAAAGCCAGTAGATCACCGATTTCAAGATCATGCTGCGCGCTCGCGACGAAGATCGTGACCGTCCGCTCAGACAGGTAAAAAAGTGCCGAGTGCCGTGAAGCGGTACGCGCGTGTCGCGATTCCCTCGGCGCGACGTGTGGACGCCAATCGCGGCATCGCCGGTCGCGCGTTCGCGACGCTGCGTGAGGGCCGCCGCTTGGACGCGCACGGTATCGCACCCACGAATTCGGCGATTCGTGCTGATCGAGCGCCAGTCCGAGCGTCGCCCCATGGCGCGGGAGTCGAGCCAAGCCCTCGCGGTCGGACGCCGCGGCAGCGACCGCGGTGCGGCCAAAACCGGCGCGCTATACTGGCCGCGGCCGCCTTCGCCGCGTCTGTGATTGCGAAGCCGGCGCTTCACGATCCATTCCGGAAAAAAGCAGGGGAAAGGCGCGGCGGTGGGGCGACTCATCTCGAGATGCGGGGCGGCGCGCATCCTGCTGTTCCTCCTCGCCATCGCAGCCCTCGGCGAAGCCGGCAGCGCCCTGAGCGAGCCCGCGATCGTGCGCGACCTGCCGCCGGGGCTGCAGGTGCCCGGCGCGGCTAAGCCCGGCCCCGGTTTCGACGTCGACCGTGCCACGGAAGCATGGCTCGGACTGCTTTCGCCGGAGCAGCGCCCGCTCTCCGACGCCTATTTCGAGGGCGGCTACTGGTTGCAGCTCTGGGACCTCGTCTACAGCGTCGCGGCGATGGCGCTGCTGCTCTGGAGCGGCGTTTCCCGGCGGATGCGCGATCTGGCCGAGCGGCTGACCCGATGGCGCTTCCTGCGCGTGGCGATCTATGCGGCGCTGTTCTTTGTCGCGCTGTTCGTGCTGCGTTGGCCGTTCGCGGTGTACGCGGAATTCTGGCGCGAGCATGCATACGGCTTGTCGAACCTGACGTTCGCGCGCTGGATGAAAGAATCGCTGATCGGCCTCGCGCTCGAGGTCGCGATCGGCTCGGTCGTGGTCGCGCTGCTCTACGCCGCGATCCGTCGCACGGGAGCGCGCTGGTGGATATGGGCTACGGGACTCGCTTTCGGGCTGTTCCTCTTTCTGACTCTGATCACTCCGGTGTTCATCGCGCCGCTCTTCAACGACTATAAGCCGCTCGCCGACGGGCCGGTGCGCGACGCGGTGTTTGCGCTGATGCGTGCCAACGAGGTACCGACAGAGCGCGTCGCCTGGTTCGATAACTCCAAGCAGACGACGCGGGTCAGCGCCAACGTTTCCGGATTGCTCGGCGTAACACGCGTGAGCTTGAACGACAATCTCCTGGACAAGACCTCGCTCCCCGAGATCAAAGCGGTGCTCGGCCACGAGCTCGGGCACTACGTGCTCAACCATCGGTACGCTCTCTCGGTATACCTGACCGTGCTGTACGGGATCGCGCTGTGGGTCGTACACGCGACACTCGATCGCGCGCTGGCGCGCTGGGGACCCCGCCTCGGCTTGCGCGATCGCGCGGACACGGCTGCGCTTCCGCTGTTGCTGGGGATCTTCCTGATCGCACTGTTCGTTCTTACCCCGTTTACCAATACCGTTGTGCGCACGACCGAGACCGAAGCCGACGCGTTCGGCCTCAATGCCTCCCGCGAGCCCGAGGGCTTCGCGATGGCGTCGATCCGGCTGTCGACGTATCGCAAGCTGCGGCCGGGTCCAGTGGAGGAGTTCCTCTTCTACGATCATCCCAGCGGCTACGAGCGGGTGCGCCGGGCGATGGTGTGGCGCAAAGAGAACCCGTCGGCTTCCACTCCCTAGCGTACCGGCCCTGACCATGGAAACGACCGAGCCGACGATTCCCTGGCGTCATAGCGGCACCGTGGTCGCGCGCGCGCTCGTACCGATCGCCGGCGTCCTCTTCCTCCACTGGTCCGCGTCCGACCTCCTGATCGTCTATTTCGCCGACACGCTCGCTTCGTTCTTCTCGGTCAGCGTGCTCGCGGCCGGGCGACTCGGGGGCATCGAGGAAACGAGCGGACCGAGCTGGTACCAGCGTCTTTCAAAGGGCCTGCAGCTCGCGAGCTCGGGGGCCGGCGTCACGTTGATCGTCGCGCTCGTGCCGTTCGGCTTTCTGGCCTTCATGCTCTTCCTCCAGGACTTCGTGTGGCAGTTCGCGCTGCACGACCGCGACCTTTGGATCGGCGTCGGCGCGCAGTTCTGCGCGGCGGTCACGCTCCTGCTGCGCGAGTACCGCCGGATCGAGGCCGCGGCCGACGCGGACCGCGTCATCAGGGCACGCTTCGGACTGGTGTTCATGCGCTGGGTGATCGTCTGCGGGGTCTTCATCGTCAGCGCGGGGCTCCTGCAACCGCAGCGCGGAGGACTGTCCGCAACGATCTTCGGCTTCGTGCTCGTGCTCGCCTACGCCGTGGCGACTATGATGATGGAGCTGCAACCGCAGCGGCTGCTCGCGGCGTTCGCGCCCGATCTGGTCGCGCGCGGCGCGCGATCGTCTCCCGGAGAGGGCAAGCGTTCCGGATCGCGCTGAACGGACCGCGATTCGCGCGCTACTGCGCCAGCAGGTAGTCGCGGCTCGCGTCGAGAAAGTGCGGTCCAGAGTCGGAGCGAAGCGCCGTGCCGACGCCTTCGGCGGTCAATATCTCCAGCAGCAGCGCGCTGGGAACGCCGCCGTCGATGATGTGGACCGACTGGACGCCTTCGCGGACCGCCTGGAGCGCGGCGGTTACACGCGGACGCATGCCGCCGTCGACGACACCGTCCCGCAGGAACGCCTCCGCTTCGCGCGCCGTCAGGATGAAGGCCAGCTTGCCGGCTCGGTCGCGAACGCCCGGCACATTGGTCATCAGGATCAGCTTTTCGGCTTCCAGCGCCCGCGCGAGCCGCCCGGCGAGAAGGTCCGAGTTGATGTGGTAGGCCGTGCCGTCGGCGCCCACCCCGATCGGCATGATGACCGGAATGAAGTTGCGCGAGAGCAGAAGCTCGATGAGATCGAGATCGATGCTCTCGACGTCGCCGACGAATCCGAGATCGGTATCGTCTTTCTCGCCGGCCGCGAGCGTCAGGCGGCGCGCGTGAATGAAACGGCCGTCCTGCCCGTTGAGCCCGACCGCACGTCCCCCGTGGCGATTGATCAACCCGACAAGCTCCTGGTTGAGCTCACCCAGCGCCATCTCGACGATGGTCAACGTGCTCTCGTCGGTGATGCGTATGCCGTGGTGTCGCCGGCTCTCCTTGCCCGTCTGACGCAAGAGCTCGTCGATGCGCCAGCCGCCGCCATGGACGACGATCGGCTTCATGCCGACGAGGCGCAACAGCGCGACGTCGCGCGCGAACCCGGCCTTGAGCACGGGATCCGCCATCGCGTGGCCGCCGAAACGGATCACGAGCGTCTTGCCGTGGTAGGCGCGGATGTACGGCAGAGCTTCGGCGAGGATTCGGGCTTTGGGATTGGCCGAGCCGGGCCGGTCGAGGTTCGCCGCCATGGCGCGATGGTACTCCTTGCCCCCACATCCCGGCCTCAGCGGCCTTGCGGCTGCAGCGCGCGGTCGCGCGTTATCGGCCGGGCTCGGGCGACGAGGCGCCGGAACAGCCAGCGCTCCGCGAACGATCCTCGCGTACTGGACGGAAACGGCGACGATCGCGAGCCATGGCGCCGGCAGCGCGAGCGCTGCCGAGAGCAACGCGAAGGGGAGGGCAAACCCGCCTTGCGCTTCAGCGGCCGAGGCAGCGGGGCCGGCGAGTACTGCTTCATGATGCCCGACGACCCCTTGGCGCAGATCACGCCCCGGTTGATGGGGTGGTCCGGATTGCCGTCGATGTAGCGGACGGCACCATCGCGGAGGTGCACGCGGATGCCGCACCGGCATGCGCACATGTAACACGTCGTGGTCCGGACCTCGGAGGCCAGCTCGCGCGTCTTCACGGCGTGACGAGCCTCAGTGCGATTCAACCGAACCGCGCCAGCAGCTCCGCAACCCGGCCCGCGTGCTCCCGCCGCACCGCTGCGCCCGTGGACGGCTGCATCCGGATCAGGCACGACACCATCTCGTAAAACGCGCGGTCCAGCGCTTTGCGGGCCGCGGCGAGCTGGAGCGCAATCTCCTCGCACGGCTCGTCATCGACAATCATGCGGCGGACCGCGCGGACCTGTCCTTCGACGCGCGCCAGGCGCGCGTCGATCGCTTTCTTGGCCTCGGGGTCGTGTAACGCCGGATTCGCCATCGCCGGACAGTCTTCTGCGAGCAGGTGATTGCATCGTATACCCCGATGGGTATATAGGCAATCCGTTGCCCAGGCGCAACACTTCACCCGCCAGGAACAAGCGGCATCATCTTTGCTGCGCAAGCGTACTCGTTTGTACCCTATGGGGTATCTGGTATATGCTGATCGAAGCCGCAGTGGAGGCGGCGTCGACCCCTTCCCCCTCATTGACCTGTGTCAAGGCCTTTGGCGGCCCGCGGCGCTAGCCTAGCGTCAGACGGCCGCCGCCGAGGTCCAAACAGTACAACCGATGCGTAAGGAGTGAAGTCATGGCCGAGCATGGTTTGTCAGAAATGCCCGACGCAGTCGCGCTCGATCGTCTGATCAGGGAGCGCGTCGATGCGGCGCTCACCGAGCGGCTGGAAGCGAAGCTCGCCGAACTGAAGGCCAACAAGACCCCGTCGATGACGATCATCGCCACCAAGGGAACGCTCGATTGGGCGTACCCGCCGTTCATCCTGTCGTCCACGGCGGCAGCGCTCGGCTGGGACGTCTCGGTGTTCTTCACCTTCTATGGTCTGGAGCTCCTCAAGAAGGACCTCAAGAAACTGAAGGTGAGCCCGCTCGGCAACCCGGCGATGCCGATGAAGATGCCGATGGGACCGGCGTGGTTCAAGTCGATTCGCTGGAACATCCCGAACGCCGTGCAGTCGCTCATCCCGGCCTACGAGGCGTTCGCGACCCGAATGATGAAGAAGACCATCAAGAACAAGGGCGTCGCGGAGATCGGCGAACTGCGCGGTCTGTGCATCGAAGCCGGCGTCAATCTCATCGGCTGCCAGATGACCGTCGACCTTTTCGGCTACAAGCGAGAGGAGTTCATTCCCGAGGTCAAGGACTACGTCGGCGCGGCGACGTTCCTGCCGATGGCGAAGGATGCGGATGTGAGCCTGTTCATTTGAATCGATCGCGAGCGCGACGCGCCGCGGTCGGCACGGTTTCGACAACCCGATAGGGAGTAACAAAATGAGAATGAAACCACTCGCCGTACTGATTGCGGCGGTGCTGCCCTTCGCCGCGCATGCGACCGACGGTTACCTGTCGCATGGCTACGGGATGAAGGCCAAAGGCATGGCCGGCACCTCGATCGCAGTCGCGCAGGACGCGTTCGGCGGCGCCAACAACCCGGCGACCATGGCCTTCGCCGGCAACCAGTTCGCGATCGGCGTCGATCTCTTCAGCCCCACCCGCAGCGCCGAGCGCACCGGCGGCGCGGCGTTCGGTCTCGACGGCTCGGCCGATAGCGACAGCAAGTATTTCGGCATTCCCGAGCTGGCTTACAACTACATGGTGCGGCCGGATCTTTCGCTCGGCGTCACCGTCTACGGCAACGGCGGCATGAACACCGATTACCCCGGCGATCAGCTGCCCTCGCCCGGAGCCTGCGGTCCGGCCACCGGTCCGGGCACCGGCTTCAATCCGGCACCCGGGCCGTACAACCTGTTCTGCGGGAATGGCCGGCTAGGTGTCGATCTTTCGCAACTGATCGTCGCGCCCACGGTGGCGTGGCGTTTTCTTCCCGATCACTCCATCGGCATCTCGCCGCTCTTTGGGTACCAGCGTTTCAAGGCCGATGGCCTGCAGGCGTTTCAGGGACTCTCGACGAGTCCCGGGGACGTGACCAATCGCGGCCACGACAGCTCTACCGGCTGGGGCGTCCGCGTCGGCTACTACGGCCAGATCACGCCGCAGATCGCGATCGGCGCGACCTATCAGTCGAAGATCGACACGGGAAACTTCGACAAGTACAAGGGTCTGTTCGCTGAAGGCGGCGGCTTCAACATGCCGGGGAACTGGGGCGTGGGTGTGGCCCTGCGCCCGACGCCGCAATGGCTAATCGCGCTAGACTACGTCAAGATCTACTACAGCGACGCCAAATCGGTCCACAATCCCAGCAACCTGATCCTGCAATGCGCGTTCGGCATCGATCCGACCAATACGTGTCTCGGTGGATCGAACGGCGCGGGCTTCGGTTGGCAGGACGTCGACGTGTGGAAGATCGGCGTACAGTACGAGCTCAATGCGCAATGGACCCTCCGAGCAGGCTACAACCACAGCGACAATCCCATCCGGTCGCAGGACGTGACGTTCAACATGCTCGCCCCAGGCGTCATCCAGGACCATGCGACGGCCGGCGCGACGTGGAAATGGAACCCGCAGAACGAGCTGACCGGCGCCTTCATGTACGCGTTCAACAACACCGTGCAGGGCGCGAGCCTGCTCAACGCCTTCTTCCCGCCCGGCACGGACATGCAGGAGAAGATCCAGCTCAAGGAGTGGTCGCTCGGCGTGCAGTGGGCATACCACTTCTAGACGCCGTATCCGATGTCAGAGGAGCCCCGCGTCAAGCGCGGGGCTTTTTTTACCAACTGCTCCCGACGCGCCAGCCGATGCGCCTCAGGAACTCCACCGTGGGACGCATCATGCCGGCCGCCTGCTGCCGTCGCTCAGGATTGCGTAGCGCGAGCGAGCGCCACGCCGTACCCGGTGGAAGGCCGGCGCTCCGATAGACGCCGCCCGGCGGAAAGTAGAGGTAGGTCGCGAACGCTTCGAGCATACGCGAGAGGACGAGCGAGCGTGCCCTTCGTTGCCACCCACGCAATGCCAGCGTCGCCTGTTCGCATCGCGCGCGTGCATAAGCGGCATGCGCCGCCTCGTCGCGGCCGTGGAGCCGAGCCATGCGGTACACGACTGCGCTGAGCGTCACATCTTCCGCACCGCGCTCCAGCTTTCGAGTCAGACGATAGGGGAGCTCCTCGCCGATCACGACTATCGCCCAGAACAAGGCCGATCCGGACGCTACGCATCGACCCAGCGTTTCGGCGAGCCGCACCCCCGCGCCACGCCGCGACTGCAGCGTCACGCCGCTGCGGCGGATCAGCTCCAGGAACATCAAGCTGTGTCCCGCCTCCTCGCGGATCTCGAGAAGGTAGCGGCTGCGGCGCTCGAAGTCACCGGTTCCGCGGGCGAGGCGCGCGAGCCGCTCGACAAAGAGCGCTTCGAGCCACAAGCCGATCTCCAGAAGATGCGCGTATTCGTAGTGGGACAGGCGACGACGATGCTCGAGGGGGAGCAATTCGAATTCGGGAACGCCGGCGAGCGACAGTGCCTGCGGAGGAAGCCACCAGCACTCTCGATCGACACCGCTCCACTCGATCCTGGCAAGCGGGTCGAGGTAGGGCGCTGCGGAGTGCTCGGCGATGCGCATCATGGGTCGGGAGAAGACAAAGTCTCGCTCGATCCAGTCACACGGGATCGCTGGCAATATACCGGCTCGACCACGGCTTGCAAACGCGAGAGGCTCCTTCTTGTTTCTGGATCTGTTCTATGAGCTCGCGGTGCCGCCCGCGCTGGGCCGCACCGAAGCCGAAGTGTTCGCCGACTCGATCGCCGAAATCGAGGTCGCCGATCGGCTCGGATTCCACGGCGTCTGGCTGGTCGAGCATCATTTCCTGCCGGGATATTCGCACTCGTCGACGCCGGAGCTCTTTCTCGCGGCGCTGGCGCAGCGCACTTCGCGGCTGCGCCTCGGATTGGCCGTCGTGCCGCTGCCGTACCATCATCCAGTCCATGTCGCGGAGCGCGTCGCGACACTCGATCTGTTGAGCCATGGCCGTCTCGAGCTCGGCATCGGCAGAGGCTTCTCGCCGCAGGAGTACGCCGCCTTCGGCGTTGCCATGGCAGAAAGTCGCAGCCTTGTGGACGAGTCGCTCGCCATCCTGCGGGCAGCGGCGAACGACTGTCCGATAACCGCCAAGGGACGTCATTTCGCGCTCGATGCCGTCACGATCGTGCCTCGCCCGGTCCAGCGCCCCTACCCGCCGCTGTGGTCGGCGGCAGTCAGCCCCGACACGTTCGAATGGGCCGCGCGCGAGGGGCTAGGCGTACTGGCGGGCCCGTTCAAGCCCTGGCTCATGGTCTCTGCCGATATCGGCCGGTATGTCGCGGCATGGCGTCAACCCGAGCGTCCCCGCATCGGCATGACCGTCGGCATGCTGTGCCTGCCCGACGGCAAGCGCGCGCGAGCGCTGGCTGCTCCCGCCATGCGATGGTTCTACGGCGAGCTCCTGCGCGTGACCGGGCCCGTGCTCGAGAACCTCTTTCCCAGCTACGAGCAGTTCCACGATCTCGGACGATTCCGTCGATTGCTCAAGCTCGGCGCGCGGCCGCGGCTGCTCGATCTGGCGGGCTTGAGCGTCGTCGGGAATCCCGCGGAGTGCATCGCGCGGCTCGAACGCTACCGCAAGGCGGGCGTAACGCACGTGCTTTGCGCGGTCGGGGCCGGAGCGCTTCCGACGGCAATCGTCCGCGAATCGCTCGAGTGCATCGCCGCCGAGGTTCTTCCGGCGTTCGCTGGAGCGTAAGGCGATGCATATCGTCGTGACCGGCGCGGCCGGGCGACTCGCCGCGGCGCTTCTGCCCAGTCTCTGCGCGAGAGCGGACGTCACGTCGGTCGTCGGCATCGACCGCCTGCCCTTCGCGTTTCGCCATGCGAAGTTCACGCCGGTCGTCGCCGACATCCGCGATGCGCGTTCGATCCACGAGTTGCGCGAGGCTTCGGCGCTGGTGCACCTCGCGGCCATCCTGCAGCGCGGACGACTCTCGCTCGCCGCCATGCGAGCCGGCAACGTCGACGGCAGCGAGACGTTCCTGTCGGCGGCAGGAAACGTGGATCGGATCGTGCACGTGTCGACCGCCGCCGTGTACGGCAGCGGTGAGAATCTCACCGAAGATGCACCGCTCGTGCCGTGGCCGCGGTTTCACTACGCGTGTCAGAAAGCCGAGGTCGATACGTGGATTCCGCATGAGCTTCCGCACGCCGTGGTCCTGCGACCGACGATCATCCTGGGGCCCAACGCGCAGCCGCTTCTGAGGCAGCTCGTCGGCGCGCCCTTCTACGTGCGCGTGCCCGACCCGCAGCCTCGCTTCCAGTGCGTGCACGAAGACGATGTCGCTCAAGCGATTATCGCGGCGCTCTCTCTCCGGGTTCGCGGCGCCTTCAATCTCGCGGCGCCGGAGAGCTTCGCGTTGAGAGACGTCGTGCGGTCGAGCCAACCGCGCGCCGTCGGCGTTCCGCGGACGATCGCCCGCGCGGCCCTCGCGCTCGCCTGGCGGTCGACCGGCTGGGGCGGCGAACTGGGCTGGCTCGACGGCGTCGGCGCCTCGCTCACGCTCGATTGCCGCAGAGCCGCCGCCACGCTGGGCTGGCAGCCGCGGCATACCGGGTGGCGGGAGATAGTTGCGACATTGCATCCATTCGGTGCAAGCGCGAAGTAGAATCAGACCATAGGACGTCGAGGATTCCACCGTGCTCCTCATCGAAGAATTGAAGCAGCGGATCGGCGAAGAGCAGAGCCTCTTTCGGGCGCAACTCCTCAAGGAGGATATCGTACGCCTGGAGAAGCTCGAAGAACTCGCGCGGTCCGTGGACGATATCGAGGTCTACAAGAAGGCCGCGCGGCGCCTTGGCTGGACGCAGGGCGATGCACGCACGAGCGAGCTCCGCGAAGCGCTGGATGGATTGCTCGAAGCCGTATTCGCCGGGCGAAGCGCCACTGCGGACGCCGACATCGCCATGCGGATCCGGGATGCGTGGCTGGAGCTCCATCGCGTGCGGATGGAACGGCTTATCGGTTGCCTTTCGACGCCGGTGCCGCGGCCGGCGGACTAAAGCGCGCCCACGTGCCAGCGGCCGTGTCGTCCGCGGTCGCCGTTATGGACTACGCGCTGCGTACGCGCGTCAACGCGCTCGTCGGTGCGCCGCCCTCCCGGCAGAACGCGGCATGCAGCGTCCCCATCAACGCGACGACTTCCTTGCTCGCCAGCGAATAAAAGATCGTCTGCCGAACGCGCCGGCAGGAGACAACCGCCTCGCCGCGCAGCACCGCGAGATGCTGCGAGATGGCCGATTGGCTCAGTCCCACTGCCCGCTCGAGCTCGCCCACGCTTCGCTCCCCCTCCGCGATCTGGCAGAGGATGATCAGGCGAGAGGGATTCGACATGGCCTTGAGGAGGCTCGCCACTCGCCGCGCATTGCGCTGCAGCTCCTTTAATGCACCGGCCTCGCGCGCCACCGGAGTGCTCAGTGTGCTTCGGTTCACGTTCATAGATTTTAAGTTAGGGCTTTGCCGTCGGTGCGCAAGCGCATCCGGCGAACCCGTCGGCAGCCATCTTGGCTTCGTACGGAGCGACGACCTGTGCGCCGGACACGAGCGTAGGCTTGACCGCGGCCCAGTCCGTTGGCTTGATGATGACGAGCCACCCCGCACCGTACGGATCTTCGTTGGCGAGCGTCGGCTTGGCCACCAGATCTTCGTTCACCTGGACGATCGCACCGGCCGCAGCAGACTTCGCCGGCCCGACCCATTTGCCCGACTCCACCGTCGCGCATGACTTGCCCGCCTGCACCTCGCGTCCGACTTTCTTCGGCGTGAACGCCACGAGCTGGCCCGCCATCGCCGTGGCCACGGTCGTCATGCCGAGCTTCACGTTGCCGTCCGGAAGCTCCTTGAGCCAGATGTGGTTCTCCACGTCGTACAGCAGATCGTCCGGCAGATGGCATCCCCGCACGTCAGGCATGGCGCAATTCCTTTTTGCTGGCAACGCACGCGATTCTAGCAGGACTCTCTCAACGGTCGCGACGCGCAGCAGAATTCGCCGAGTCCTTCGACCTGCATCTTGCCCGTGACGAACAACGCGAGGTGCCGCACGAGCATTGCCATCATGCGCTGGCGCTGCGGACTCTTCGGATCGGCGGGCTCGAGGCGAAGCAAGTTGTAGTGATAGACGATTTCGCGGCAGGTCTCGCGGGAGGCGTTGAAGCTGGGGACACCTCGCGCGCCCTGGTGATGCAGTGCGAGCAGCCGGAAGCCCTCACGCTCCTCCGAAGTAGGCGTATCGCCGCGGGCGACGATCCAGTGTTCGAGCACCTCTTCGGCGAGACCAAGGAGCGTCGTCGCCGCAGCGGCAGCGTCTTCGCGCGGCGCGAACGCGTCGAGTTCGTTCTCGATCGCCGTGGCCGCCCTCACGCGATGCCTTTCGCTTTCAGCGCCGCGAGGCCGTCGGAAACGTTTTCGTGCACGCCCAGCTTGCGTGGCGCCACGCCGAGCGCGACGCCGAGGAGCTGCGTGAAGTACATGACCTTGACGCTGGTCTTCTCGCCGAGCACCTTCTCGGCCCGTACCTGATGCATTTCGAGCCCCGTGTGGCAGGTCGGGCATTCGGTCGCGATGACCTCCGCCCCCGCGGCCTCCGCGGCACGCAGGATATTGAGCACCAGCTTGGTCGACGTGTCGCTGTCGGAGAGCGTGTGCGCGCCGCCGCAACAGGCGGTCTTCAGCGGGAACTCGACGTTCTCGGCGCCGGCCGCTTCGAGGAGATCGTCCATGAAATGCGGCTTCGACGTCGACTCGCTGCCCGCGCCCTTGTCCTTCTCCGGGAAGATGTGGCGCGGACGCGTGTACATGCAGCCGTAGTAGTTCGCGACCTTGAGCCCCGCGAGCGAGTTCCTGACGCGCCCACGCAAGCCCTCTTCGCCGACGCCGTGCTTGAGCCAGTCGAGCACGTGGATCGTCTCGACATCGCCCGCCTGGTACGGTGCGTGACCGGCCTTGCGCGAGATCTCGCCCACGACCTGCCGCGAGGCGCCGTCGTGCGCGAGGTCGTACTCCGCCTTCTTCAGGTTGTGGTAGCAGCCGTTGCACGGCGCCATCACGACGTCGGCTTTCATCTCGTTGGCCGCGATCGCCATCACCCGCGAGGAGAGATACGTCTGCACCTTGGGATCGACGTTCTTCACTTCCATCGCCCCGCAGCAGTTCCAGTTCGGCACTTCGTCGAGCTTGAGTCCCAGCGCCTTGCCGACTTCGCGGGTCGACGTGTTGTAGGCGTGGCCCGTGCCTTCGAGCGCGCAGCCCGGGTAATAGGCAACGCGCTGATAGCGCGTCCTGCGATCGGTCACCGGTGCATCGGCCATGGTGTCTTTCCCAGATTTCAATGTGTCGGAGCGCCCGCCGACGCTTCGCTCTTCGCCATATCGACCAGCTCGGAGAGCCCGAGCGCGCGGCGCTGCTTCGCCGTCTGCTCGCCTACGTAATCTTCGATCGCCTCCCGCGCCTTGCCCCAGCCGCGCGTGCGCGGACGGATCAGCGCCGAGAGGCCCATCAGCATCGCCAGCTTGAGAGGCAGCCGCCGCGCCACCCGTCTCACCATCTCGATCAGCCATTCCTGCCTGAGCGGTTGACCCGTCTTCGCGAAAAATCCCCGGATGATGCGCCCTTCCTCGATCTTGCCGGTCGCGATCACCTGATCGGCGAACTCCTCGTCGAAGAGCGTCGAGTTCGACGGACGGGTGTGGCCTTTCAGCTCAAGCCAGTGAGCGGTGGCCTTCATCACGCCTTCGGGGAAGACGTCGCGCGGGCAGGCGTACGTGCACTTGTTGCACGACACGCACTGCCAGATGATGTCCTTGTCGCGCAGCAGCTCCTCTTCCATCCCGACGCGGATCAAGTAGATCCAGTAGCGCGGATTGAAATCCGGATTCACCGCGTTCACGGTGCAGGCGTTGGTGCACGAGCCGCACTGCCAGCAGCGGTGGATGTGCTCCCCGCCGGGAAGCGCGGCGATCTCTTCCTGCAGCCGCTCGTTGTAGTCCTTGACTACGCGCGATTCGATGAACGTGCTCCAGTGTCCGGAGACGTCCACCCCGTCGAGCACGAGCTTGTCGTGCGTCTTCAGGTTCTCCGGACGGATCAGTGACTGTTCGTGGATGGGCATCGCGGCGATGGGTCAAGAGAAAAGCTGCCGCGGCTCGGCGAGGTGCGCGGTGCCGTCGAGCGCTTTCAGGCGCGTGCGGCCGTCGGCGCCGATGCCGTCGAGTCCGAGCAGCCGGACGACATGCAGCATCGGATCTTCGCGGCTCGAGAAGTCGGCGCGGAGGTACGAGCCGCCCTGCTCGCTCAAGTAATTGGCGTACACCTGCGCGGCGAGAAGGTCGACGTACTGGATGACGTCGCGGAACACGCCGTTGGTGGCGAGGAACTGCGCGAGCTCCTCGCGGAGCACGACGAACGTCTCATAGCGGTCGGGCACGTCGATGAGAATGTGGTCGACCTCGTCGCCGTGCCAGATCTCGCGCAGCGCGCCGGTGTTCAGACGCACGTCCCACACCCAGCGGCACATCGGCGGATAGCGCTCCGGATCGACGTTGTGCAGGACCTCGGACGCGAGATCACGCACCCAGCGATGCTCGCGGTCGTCGGAGAAGGCCGCGCAGAAGCGGGCGATGCGGGCGTCGGTCGTCGATGTGTCTTCGCTTGCCGCCAGCAATTCGACGAGCTCGGCGCGCAGCTGCCCGAAGGTCCCGGCCTCGAGATAGCGTCCGGCCCGCCGTCGCACGGTGGCCGCGCACGCGCAGACGTTGCGCAGGTCGGCAAGCGGCACGCTGGCCGCCCTGCCGCCGCCGAGCGCCTCGCGATACGCTGCGGACTTGAGCTTCAGCGCGTCGACGTAGCGCTCGACCCCGCCGTGCTCGTCGCTCGCGGCGACCAGCGATTCGAACGCCAGCATGAGCTTCGGACCCGAGAGCTCGAGCTGCGGCCGCTGGGCCACGGCAGCGGATGAGGCGACCGGAAGCTTCATCTCATCCGCGGCTCAAGCCGCGACCGCCGCGGTCGTCTCGCGGTTCACGAGCGCGAACGCCGCCATCGCCGCGGCGTTGCCCTGAGCGATCGAGTCGTCGATCGTCTCCGGACCCGTCGCGGCGCCCGCGACGAATACGCCGGGCCGCGACGTCTCGCCGAGCGAGCCGTACGCATTGCCCTTGCCGATGAAGCCGTGTTTCTCGAGCTCGACACCGAATGCACCGGCAATGCGCTTGTTATCGACGTTCGGATCCATGCCGATCGCGTGCACGACCATGTCGAACGGGATCGTGATCGGACGCTTGACCAGCGTGTCCTCGGCCTTGATCACGAGCTTCTCGCCGTTCGACGTCACCTCGGCTACCCTCGCCTTGATGTACTTGACCTTGTATTCCTCCTGGCTCTGCCAGTAGTACTTGGTCTCGTAGAGTCCGAACGTGCGGATGTCCATGTAATAGATGTAGACGTGGCAGTCGGGCAGCTCCTCGCGGATCTCCATCGAGATGTTGCATGAAACCGTGCAGCAGATCTTCGAGCACCACTCGCGGCCGATCTGGCGGTCGCGCGAGCCCACGCACAAGAGGATCGCGACCCGCTCGGGCTTGCGCCCGTCGGAAGGACAGCGAATGCCCTTGCCGGAGGAGAGCATCTGCTCGACTTGTGTCGTGGTGACGACGTCGGGATAGGTGCCGAAGCCCCACTCCGGCTTGTTGATCGAGTCGAAATGGGTGAAGCCGGTCGCGAGGATCGCCGCGCCGACGTCGAGCGTCGTGCCGTTCGAAAGCCGTGCCCGAAAGGCGCCGGCTTCCCCTGTGAGGCTCTCGACCGTACAGCCGCGATGAACGCTGATGAGCGGATGCGATTCGACACGCGTCACCATGCCGCCGATCGCGTCCTTCGCCCATTCGCCCGAGGGGACGAGCTTGGCGTAGCCCGACAGAATCGGGGCGCCGCCGAGACGCTGCTCCTTTTCGACGACGATCGCACGCGCCCCCACGCTCGCCAGGGAATGGGCGGCGGCGAGCCCCGAGGGGCCGGCGCCAACGACGAGAACGGGTTGGGTCACGATCTGCTCGCAATGGGAATGTAGCCTGGACCGGAAGTGATCATCCGCCGCGGGTCGTAGAGGTTTTCCTGCTTCCCGGCCTTCACCTCCTCGAGATAGGCGACAAACTCGGCCTTCTTCGCCTGCCAGTCGATCCCGAGCTTCTCCATCAGCGTCTCGGTCGACGACGCGTGCCAGTGCGACTGCACGATCTTGTACGGATGCGCGCCGCACACCATCGCCGCGAACTGGCAATCGGCGAGCACCGGCAGATCGACTGCCTTGCCGGCCGCTTTGCCGATCCACTGGTTCTTGTCGAGCGTGGTGATGCACCCGGTATCGTGGCCGATCATCACGTCGGCATGCGCTTCGTCGATCGCTACGCGAATCTTGCGGTCGATCGCGAACGAGCGGGTGAATTCGCGCTCGGAGATGATGTGGCGGAAGCCGAAGCCGCAGCAGTCGTACCAGGTCGAATAGTCGATGACCTGCGCGCCAAGCGTCTGCATAAGGCCCGTCGACACGGCGACGCGGTTGCCGTCCATCACGGTGTCGTCGTAGATCACGTCCTGCGGCACCATCTTGTAGACGTGGCAGGCCGGATGGATCGTCGCCCGGATGCTGCTGCAGTCGATCTCCTGCAATGTCTTGATGCGCTCGCGCATCACGTGCAGCCATTCCGAGTAATGCACGACCTCTTCCGGAATCAGGAGCTTTCCGTCGACCAGCCGCCCGAGCTTCGCGAGGATCTTGCGCACCTTCTCGCGCAAGCTGGCCGAATGCAGGAGATAGCTGCGGACTTCCTTGTAATTGCCGAACGAGGTCCCGCAGTGCACCAGCGGGAAGTAATAGCCCTCCGGCAGCCCCTGCGCCTTCGCCGCGACGTACGCCTGGTGGAAGTTACGCAGGAAGACCGCCGCGAGGCTCTCCAGGTTGCCGATGCCCGAGCCGTGATAGTTCCACGCCGTGCACGAGGTCTGGTCGGTCTCGTCGAGATATTCGATGCCGAGCCGGTTCATCAGCCACAGGAGCGACGCCGGATAGCCGGGAATGTTGCCGCACTGGCCGCACGACTTGTGGTGCCACAGCCGCCGCGTCGGGATCTTCTTGTCCCAGCCGTAGAGCGTCTTGGCGATGATGGGCTCGTGCTCGTCGGTCACGCGATGGACGACGATCTCGCCGTCGCGCTCGAGCTGCCACATGACGTCGCGCACGTCCTCGACCTGCTGTTTCGTCGTGAGCATCGAGCGCTTGTCGATCTTGAGCTCGACCCACGCGGTCGCGACGCGCGCATCCTCCGTGGAAAGCTTCGCGTCGTGCCATTCGGCGCCATGACCGGTGAAGCGTTCACCGGGCTGCGGTTCGATTCGATTCGTCATAAGTTGTCTCCTGCACCGTTAGCTAGCGTCGCCCCTGCGAAGGCCGGAGGCCAGGTGAAGCAGTACCGTCGCTCTCAAACTTGGATCCCGGCCTACGCCGGGATGACGAGCCAGGTTCAATCGTCGTCCTTCTCTTCTTCCTGTTCCGCGAGCCAGTCCTTCAGGTCCTCGCGCTTCTCGTCCATGATGTCGGTGATCACGTCGAAGAGATTCTCGTCGATCGTCTCGAGCTGCTTCAAGACGCCGGTCTCTTCCCAGATCGTGTACAGCTCGACAGAAGTCTTCAGATTCACTTCCCAGGCGGTCGCTGTCGTGTTCAAGGTCGGCATGGGAATCGCCTTGCGCAGGATCTTGAGCGGCGCGTCGACCTTGGAGATGTTGGGCCCCCAGTCGGCGAAGTGATCGCGGTTGATCATGTCGGGCGCCAGCTGGTTGCCCGTGGAAATGAGCTTCAGCATCACCCGGCTGAACGGGCGCAGGACGTTGCGCGCCGATTCCATGTTGTGCTTGATCGCCGTCTCGCGCATCAGCATGACCAGTCCCCCGGGCGAGTTGCCGAACGGACAGCGCGCCGCGCAGGTATAGCACTGAGCGCAGGCCCAGATCTTCTCCTGCATCGCGTCGTAGATCCCTTCGAGGTTCTCGGTCCACAGGAGCTGCACGATCTCGCGCGGACTGAAGTCGTAGTAGTGCGCGGCCGGACAGGTCGCCGTGCAGATGCCGCAGTTGAGACAGCCGTTGAGCTCGTGGTCGTAGCGCAGGTCCGACTGGAGGTCCTTGAAGATGGTCTCCAGCTTCGCCCGCGTGACGGGCGGCTTGTCGGAGACCGGATCGCCGATCCGGTCCTGGACGCGGGTGGATACGTGCGCCGCAGTCATTTTGCGCCGGCTCTAGTAGGTCATCACGCGACAGTCGGCGTCTTCCATCACGGACTCGATGAGATGAGCGCCGCCGATGATCCCCTCGCACTCCGGAATGAGATCGTCCTTGGTCATGTCGAAGAGATCGAGGTTGGGCGAACAGCAGTAGAACTTGGCGCCCGCCTCGTGCGCATCCTTGATGAAGTCGTAGACCGATTTCGGCGAGCCTGCCTTGACGAAGAGCTTCTCGGCCACCCCCTTCTTCATCAGCCGGCCGGCGGTCGCCGTGCAGATCACTTCGACGTCGTACTCCATCGCTGCCGCGACCGATGCCTGGAAGATCGGCGCGCCCAGCTCCTCGCCGTTCCGCGGATCGGTGTTGGCCATCACGATCACGAGCTTCTTGGCCATCGTCTTCTAGTCCGCGGGATATATAAGGAATTACTAATATAAGCGCATCGCGGGTGCGGCGCAAGCCGTTCTTGCGGTCGATCGCCGGCCTCGGGCGACCCCCACCGCGCGGCCGGCCGATCCCGGCGCAACTCCCGTGCGCGAACCGGGCGAGCTGCGCCTGTTGGATGCCGGCAGGAGGCGTCGATGCCGCGCTGCGCAGCACTCCGCACGGTGTCCCGGAGCACCTGGCGTCCGCGGCAGCTCGGTGCTCGCGACTCCGGCCGGGCGTGGCGACTATCCGGCGATTCCCGGATTCGATTCCACGCCGATGAGACGCGGTACGTTCGGCTTTGCCGCCGGGACGGTCTTCTTCGCCCGGAGATAGCGGACGACGACATCCCAGATCGGCTCGCCGCTCACGCCCTCGGCCACCGACGCCCAGCCGGCGACCTTGTACGTCTTCTGCGCAGCGACGGGCTTGTCGCCGATTCTCATCTCGGAAATGCGTCGGCCCATCCGCGCGCGCGGCTCGCACGTGTAGCTCATGCCGCCGACGCGGACCATGTCGCCGCCCTGCTGCAGGTAGGGGTCGGGGTTGAAGAGGTTGTCGGCGATGTCCTCGAGAATCGCCTTGATCTGCTCTCCGGTGAATTCGTTCAGGGTCGACTGCGGATAGGTGATCGCGGTCTGGTCCATCACGTGCTCGAAGGTGATCGCCTCTCCGGGAAGCAGCGTCGTGCCCCAGCGAAAGCCCGGGGAGAAGGCGATCTCCGCGCCCTTCACTGTCATGAGCGCGTCGAGCACGAGTTGGTCCCACGTGCCGTTGAAATTGCCTCGGCGGTAGAGCAGAGCCTCGGTCGTGGCGAGCTTTTCCTCGAGCTTCGCCCGATAGGGGCCTCGCGCCCTGGCGATGTACGTCGCCATCGCGGGATCGTCCGGGAGAAGGTTCGCGAAGACCGGCAGGAGACGATAGCGGTAGTCGGTCACGCCCTGGCCCGACACCTGCAGATCGAGCACGCCCAGGAACTTCCCGCTGCAGCCGGCGTTCGTGACCAGCGTTTTGCCCACGATCGCCGGAGCCGGCACGCCGTCGTGCGTATGCCCGCCGAGGATCGCATCGATGCCCCGCACGCGGGACGCGAGCTTAAGGTCCACGTCTATGCCGTTGTGCGAGAGCAGCACGACCGCTTTCGCCCCCTTCGTGCGCACCTCGTCGACGAGCTTCTGCAGGCGGCTCTCCTGGATGCCGAAACTCCAGTCGGCCACCATGTAGCGTGGATTGGCGATCGGCGTGTAGGGAAACGCCTGGCCGATCAACGCGAGCGCTATGCCGTTGACGCTGCGCAGGCTGTAAGACTTGAACACCGGGTCCTCGAAGTCGACGGTCTTCACGTTCTGCGCCAGGAATTCGATCGGTGCGAGCTCGCTGTCCACCGCGCGCTTCACCCGCTCGGCGCCGTAGGTGAATTCCCAATGCGCGGTCATGGCATCGACGCCGAGGAGCTTCTGCGCACCAATCATGTCCGCGCCTTGCGTCCACAGCGCGGTCGCCGAGCCCTGCCAGCTGTCGCCTCCGTCGAGCAGCAAGGCGTGCGGACGCGCGGCGCGCAAGCGCTTCACCAGAGTCGCGAGGTGGGCGTAGCCGCCCACCTTGCCGTAGCGTCGCGCGAGGATTTCGAAATCCAGATGCGTGAAGGCGTGGGCGAGCGCGCTTCCGGGTGCGATGCCGTAATGCTTGAGAAATGCGGTCCCGACGAGGTGGGGCGGCTCGCCGGAGCCGATGTTGACGCTCGGCTCGCGGAAGTACACCGGCAGGAGCTGGGCGTGCACATCGGTGATGTGTAGCAGGCTCAAGTTTCCGAACGCCGGCACATCGTAGAGCTCGGTCGCCGCTTCGGCCGCGCTCGCGCCTGGACGCAGGCTCGCCCCCGCCGCGGCGGCGAGCGCGAGAAGCCGCAGGAATTCGCGTCGAACCAACTACTGGTTGACCGGCGACGCCGGGTCGAGCAGCAGAGCGGTCACGTCCTTGATCTGCTGCTCGGTCAAGGTGCCGGCATAGCCCAGACGCGGCATCTGCGAGCAGAGGTTGTAGGCCTTCGCGTTGTAGATTTTGGCGTAGACGTACTTCTGGACGTCCGGCCCGTCGCCGCGGAGCTTGCCGAACCGGTACAGGCTCGGGCCGACAGTGCCGAACGAGGCCTCCTTCGGCGAGAGCTGGTGGCAGTTGTAACAGCCGCCGCCGGCCGGGTCGCCGGGCTTGTCGCTCCACATTGAGCCGCGGCCGTTCTGAGCGATCTTCTCGCCGTTCTTCCAGTCGCCTAGCAGACGTCCGTCGCTCGGAAACTTGATGGTTTCGAGCTGAGCCTTCTCCAGCGGCTCCGCGACGCTGGCGGGCGGATGGTCGGCGTGCAGGTTGCAGGTCCGCTGCACCGCATCCAGGTCGAGTCGGGCGAGCTTGGCGGGGCCGCGATCGTGGAAGTCTCGCTTGAGGACGGCGGTGATCCGATCGGGCTCGTCGGCCGCGACCGTGGGCCGCTCGCCGATGGGCAGCGTCGAGGCGCAGGCGACCAGCGAGGCGGCGGCAGCCGCGACAATGTGGCGTCGTCTCATGACCCGTCCCCTCAACGCTTCGTTCCCGGACCGGCGTAAGGCTCGCCTTCGCCGGTCACGGTGAGAAAGGTGATCAGCGCGATGGTCGCGTCGGACCCGAACGTCGGCTCCGGCATGCGCATCTGGCGATAGCAGTCGTTGACGCGCCACTGCATGGTCTTGAACTGGCTGTTCGAGACGCGGTACGCCGGCCAGGTGGCGACCACGTGCCGCGCATACTCGGGCTTGTACAGCACCGGGAGATTCTGCATGCGGATGCGCTGGCCTTCCGTGCCGTGGCAGCTCGCGCACGAGAAATCCCACGTGCCGGCGCGGTGGAAGTAGAGCTCGCGCCCGAGCTCGAACGCCTGCTTCTCCTTCGGATGCGCTGTGCCCGGCGCCATCTTCATGCCGCGCGACTGCGTGGCGACGTACGCCGAGAGGTACTCCATCTCGGAGGGTTGATCGGCGTTGCCGAACACGCGCTTCGTGGCTTCCTCTCGCGTGCGTCCCTGGAGCGTCATCATGCAGTAGAGAAGACGCGTCTCGAGGTCCATCACCCGGTCGGCGTCCGGGAAGTAGCGCGGCAGCGCCGCGTAGGCGCCCTTGAGCACGCCAGGTCCCTGTCCCAGGTCGCATTGCTCGAGCGAGACGTTCCTCGGCCCTCCCTTCTTCTTCCACAGCGTCTCGCCCTCGATCGCGTACAGCTCGGCCGGGCTGTCCTCGTTGATCATCCGCTGGTATTTCTGGATCTCCGTCTTGGCGTCCTGCGCGAGCGCGGGCGATAGCGCCAGGAGGAGCAGGGGGGTGTACAGAACGATGCGCATGCTCCCTCCGGTCACGCGGCGTCTGTCAGCGGACTCCTTGTGCGTGCGACGCCGTGTGCAAGCACTCCGTGTCGGCCGCTCCGCATTCGCGCGGCACCGAGCGCTTCGCGCCTTAAATTCGCGTGCCGCGCTCATGCGACCGTGGTCTCGGTCGCGTCGGTCTCGCCCTTGTTGTCGAGCCAGCTCACTTCGATCTTGTCGCCTTTAGCGCCGCCCTTGAGGCGGAAGGAGAACACTGGATTGCGCGAAACCGCCTGGCTGATCTGGCCGTCGACCACGGTCTTGCCGTTCACCTTGACGGTGACGTTCTGGATGAAATGGGGCGGAACGAGATTGCCGTCCGCTCCCTTGCGCTGCCCGGTCTCCATCGGGTGGCTCACCAGCACGCGCACATCGGTATACGCCGGCCCCAGGGTCGCGCGCATCTTCATCGGTCCAGCCGCCATGTCAGCCTCCGCATCCGCCGATCGTCACCTTGATATCCTTGGTCGCGACATAGTTGCGTCCTGCCGCGGTCGCCACCACGCGCACGTCCGAGGTCTCGCCCATCTTGAGATTGACCTTCACGAACGGCAATGCGCCATCCATGAAGTCGAACTTCCCGGCGAGCGGGAACGGGTTCTTGTCGATGACCACCGCGATCGAGGTCGTGTTCGGTATGTTGCTGGTGATCTCGACCGGCACGACCGCGCCGTTCTCCGCGATCTGCGGCGCGTCGATCAATAAGTCCTTGCTCGCAACGGTTTCGACGATGCCGATACCCTTGAGCGCGTCGGCGGGGTTCTTCGCCGCGAAGGCGTCCTTGCTCCAGGCCGCGGCGAGCGCCAGCACGGGCTTGAGCAGCCCGACCGCGAGAGCGGCGGCCACGCTGCCCGCCGTCTTGAGCAGCCTCCTGCGTCGGTCATCCATCCCGATTCCTCCGAAAGTCACGAATCCTAGATGCTCGCCTGTCCAGCGGCACATCGAATCTTCTTATCGGCGTATTGGCAGGACTCACGCGCGCTCAGGGCTTCAGATACGCGTAGCCCTCGTGCTCTAGGCGCGAGATCTCCGCCACGCCGGAGGGAACGAAGGTCGCGTATTCGATGAACTGGTTCTTCGAGAGCTTGCGGTTGCGAAGCGTGATCTGGCACACGTCGAACTGCACGCCGCGCATCTCGAGCTGCTCGACGAGGTCCTCGTACTTGTTGCCGTTCTTGTCCTTCATGTCCTTCATGAGAAAATCGACGCCCTTCGCGTGCCCCACGACGACGATCTTCGCGTTCGGGTTGACTTCGAGGTGGTTGCCGATGTTGCGCAAGCCGTTCGACGCTTGTTCGAGGCCTTCGCTGAAGTGGTAGACCACCTTGTCCTCGCCCGGCTGCATGCCGCCGGTCGCGGCGCAGCCCGCGGTCAGAATGCAGAACGCTGCCCATGCCGCCAGGAAGCCTGCTCGTCTCATCGGAACCCTCCTCCTTAGTCGACGTCTCACCCGTGCAGGGTAGCGTATCGGAAGATTTGCGACCAGCGGTACTAGGCCGCCCCGAAGAAAGAATGGAAAATTATCCGCTGATCCGGCTTCATTGCAAGGCGGCGAGATCAATTCTGTTTATCCGCTCATAGGCACGACGCTGTTGCTCGAGCAGAGGCGCCTCGTGACAATGCCTCCCGAGCGTCCCCCGGAGATGACCTTGCCTGAACTTGTCGCACCGCACGGAGGAGGTCCTCTCAAGCCGCTGATGCTCTCGGGCGAGCGGCTCGAGGCGGAGCGCGCCCGGGCGCGGACCCTGCGCGCGATCCGGGTCAGCTCGCGGGAAAAGGGCGATCTGATCATGCTGGGCATCGGCGGCTTCACGCCGCTCGACGGCTTCATGACCCGCGCCGACTGGCAGCGCGTGTGCGGCGAGATGCGCACGGCCTCCGGCGTATTCTGGCCGATCCCGATCACGCTTTCGACCGACGAGCCGACGGCCGCGTCGCTCGAAGCGGGAAGCGAGATCGCGCTTGCCGATCCGGAGGACGGCAGCATCCTGGCGGTGATGTCGGTGACGGAGCAGTACCGCATCGATAAGGCGCAGGAGTGCCGTGCCGTCTTCCGGACCACGGATCTCGAGCATCCCGGGGTCCAGATGGTGATGCAGCAGGGCGAGGTGAACCTCGCCGGTCCGGTCCGCGTTCTCTCCGACGGCGGTTTCCGGTCGAGGTACGGGACGCTGTTCATGACGCCTGCCGAGACGCGGGTCGAATTCGCGCGGCTCGGCTGGTCGAAGGTCGCCGCGTTCCAGACCCGCAATCCGATGCACCGCTCGCACGAGTATCTGGTGAAGATCGCCATCGAGTGCTGTGACGGCGTGCTGGTGCATTCGCTCCTTGGCAATCTCAAGCCAGGTGACATACCCGCGGAGGTGCGTGCGCGCGCCATCAGCGTTCTCATCGAAAAATATTTCGTGCCGCGCACGGTCGTGCAGGCGGGCTACCCGCTCGACATGCGCTACGCGGGCCCGCGCGAGGCGCTCCTCCACGCGCTGTTTCGCCAGAATTACGGCTGCGCGTACCAGATCCTGGGACGCGATCATGCGGGCGTTGGCAGCTACTATGGGCCGTTCGACGCCCACCGCATCTTCGACGAGATTCCCGCGGATGCGCTCCGGATCCAGCCGCTGAAGCTCGACTGGACGTTCTGGTGCTACCGCTGCGGCGGCATGGCCTCCGGCCGTACCTGCCCTCACGAAGACCGGGAGCGGCTGCTCGTCTCCGGGACGAAGCTTCGGAAATGGCTGTCCGAGGGCAGCCCGGTGCCGCCGGAATTCTCGCGGCCCGAAGTGCTCGAAATACTGCGCGGGTATTACGCCGGACTGGACGAGAAAGTCGAGATCAAGCTCACCGGCCATTCTGCGCGTTAGGCCAGGGCGGAGCGAGGGCGGCACACCGACCGCCGGCGGCGGCCATCGAGCGCGTCAGCGGCCGACCGCGGCTACCCGTACGGTCTCCAGCGGTTGCATGGCGGCAAGCCGTTCCCGCGCGAAGTCGACGAAGGTACCGACGAGCCTCGATTGAAACCGTTCCTTGGGATAGACCACCGAGAAGTGCCGCTTCAAGGGAGGCGACAGGCGAATCTGCACCAGCCGCCCGAGCCCTGTCTCCATCACCACGGTCGCCCGCGACATGATGGCGAAGCCCAACCCCGTGGCGACCAGCCCCTTGAGCGCCTCGGGACTCCCCGCCTCCATCACGACCTGCAGCGACTCCGGCGACACGCCCTGTCTCTGCAGATAATGATCGATCACCTGACGCGTCCCCGATCCGGCCTCGCGGCTGATGTACGCGTGCTCCATGAGCGAGCTGGGGACGACGACGGCGTGCTTCGCCAGAGCATGTGACGGCGCGCATACGACTTGCAGCTCGTCTTCGCAGCAGGTATCGCTCGCGAGCGACGGCAGGCAGGAGTCGCCTTCGATGAAGCCGAGGTCCAGATGGCGTTCGACGATGCGATTCTGGACGACCTCGGAGTTGGCGACGAAGAGCTGCGGTACCACCGCCGCGAAGCGCGCCTTGAATTCACCTAGGACCTGCGGCAAAACGAACTCGGCGATCGTCGTGCTGGCGCCGATCAGCAGCGGCCCGGCCACCTGGCCGGCGAGCTCCTTCAGCCGGGTGTCGAGCTCGTCGGAGAGCGCGAGAATGCGTTCGGCGTATTCCAGCGCCAGCGTTCCCGCGGGAGTGAGCGCGATGCGGCCTTGCGCGCGGTCGAAGAGGCGCGTGCTGAAGTATTCTTCGAACTGCCGGATCTGGAAGGTCACCGCAGGCTGCGTCATGAACAGCGCCTCCGCGGCCTTTGTGAAGGAGAGATGCTTTGCGACCGCGTGAAATACCCGGAGACGCCGGTCTGCCATGACTCTTCCCGTACCCGACAGCTGCGATAAACAGCCGCAGATTCAAAAGACTTATGTAAGCATAAACCGCACTGAGCGGCAAGCAATGGGTAACTCGTCGCCGTGGCGGCGGGCGGATGACGAGCTGACTTCGATTTGACGATGAAGCGACGGCTTTTCCTTGCGTTGACGATCGCCGCCGCGGCGTTTCCGGCAGGCGGTCAGGACTATCTGCGCGAACAACGCTGGAAGGCGGAAGTGCTGTCGAACCTTGTCGTAGGCGATGCGGTGCGCATCGCCCTGCCATCAGGCGGCGCGTTCCTGGGCCTGTATACGCAAGGGCACCCGGGTCGGCCCGTCGTGCTGCTCGTGCACGGCGCCGGCGTGCATCCGGACCACGGCGTCATCGGCATCCTGCGCGTCGCACTCGCCGATCGCGGATTCACCACGCTTTCGATCCAGATGCCGGTGCTGGCTGCCGACGCCCGTGCCGAGGATTACCTACCGTTGTTTCCTGAAGCCGCGGAGCGGATCGCTGCGGCGGCGGATTGGCTCGGCGCCAGGCAGCATGCCCCCATCGTGATCCTGTCGCACAGCCTGGGCTCGTGGATGACCGAGCGCTACCTGCAGTCGACGAAAGCGGCTCCCTTCGCCGCCTGGATCTGCATGGGCCGTTCGGGAAAGCTCGCTCCGCCGCCCCGCCCGATTCCGATTCTCGACGTGTACGGGGAAAACGACCTGCCGACGGTGCTGCGCGATGCCGCCGAACGCCGACGCACCGTCGAGCGGATTTCAGGCTCGCGCCAGGTCGTGATCGCCGGTGCCGATCACTTCTACACCGGAAAGGAAGCCGAGCTCACCGACGCGCTCGTGCCCTTCATCGAGGCATCGGCCGGGCGGCCCTGACCGTGCACGGCGGCTGCCCCTTCGCGACTGAACCCCGTCGCGTGGCGGTCAGGCTCGCAGTAGCTCGAAGCCCGGCACGATGCGGTGCACGGGAAGCTTCGACATCTTCCACTCGCGGGTCTTCGCGTCGTACTGCGAGCCCGTGAAGCAGTGCCACTCGTCGTCGTCGAGCTTCGGATAATCGGCGCGATAGTAGTAGCCCGGCCGGCGCGTCTCCTGCCGGTTGATGCCCAACCCGTCACTTTGATGTGCTCGGGCGATGAGCCGCAGCAGTACCCGATGATATGCGCCCCGATCCCTACAAGCTCGGGCAGCCGCGCGGCTGCCACGTCGGGACCTTCGTAGGACTGGGTCGACATGACAACCCAGTTCGGCTTCGCCGCCACGAACACCTTCCCGGCGGGCCCCTTCGCGTCGATGTACTGGCGAAAGCGCGTTGCGATCGGGATCACGTCCCCCAGCCCAACGGAGCAGTTTGCCCCGACTACGGTGAGAGATGGGGGTGATGCGGTCGACTCGGGGGCGGCGGTGTTCGAGTAGATGTGTGCGCGCGAATAATCGTTCGGGCTGGTTGCCGACGACACGCCCGCGTCCGAAGACCGCCAGCGGCACAGCGACGCCGGGACTGGCGGCAAACCCGGTGGAGCACTCTTACTAGAGCGTTCTCGAGGGGTTGCTCACCTAGGCCTCGATATAACCCTACGGCGTCTTTGGCGTCTTGTATTCGACTTCCTTCTGGAACGGCTTCCAGACGGTCTCGTAGCCGACAAACCCCTTTTCGTTCGGCGCCTTCTGACGCGTCGTATAGAAGCGCGTCTGGCCGTCAGGAACCTTGGTGATTGGTTTTTGCTCGCTCAAGGGTCACCCCTTCTTTCGTGAAGTCAGGATTGCAAGCCCAGGCAACAAAGCCGGGTCGTCGGATCCCATTCGCCACCGCCGCTCAAACCGGTCTCATCATCGACGGGCCGATGTTCGGCTTCGCGCCGATCGCTCCACCGGCTTTCATCTCTTCGTCGGTTGCGTCGCGCACCGTCAGTATCTCGAGCCTGAAGACGACCTCTCTGCCGCAAAGCGGATTGTTGCCGTCGACGGTCAACGTCTCGTCGTCCATCCGCGTCACGATGAAGCTGCGGGTATGGCCCTTATCGTTCTCCATGAGGATGGCGGTGCCGACCTGCCGATATTCCTTGGGGACGTTCTCGAGGTGGTCGGTAAAGACCAGCGACTCGTCTCTAGGGCCGAAGATGCGATTGCCGTCGATGGGCACTTCTATCACATCGCCGGCAGACTTGCCCTCCAGCTCCTTGTGGACGGAAGGGGCCAGGACTTCATTGTGTCCTTGAACGTAGCCCAACGGAAATTGGACGCAGGTGAGGACGTGCCCCGATTTTTTGTCGGTCACCTGGTAGGTGAGCTCGACGAACTTGCCGTCCTGGATGGCCTCACTCATGTCGAATCCGGACCGCCGCTCAGAAGATGGACGCCGCGAAAATCCTGACCTCGCCATCTTCGTAGCCGAGGACAAGCCTACCGAGCCATTCGCCCGGCTTCTTGGTGCTGCGTTGCCGGTAAAGAACCGTCACGTGTTCGCCGCGGCGGATGACGCCGAGATAGTCAGCATCTTCGGACAGGTTCCTGGCAAGCTCGCTGTTCGCGAACTGGTGATTCACCACGACTTGATTCATGGCAAGCGCGAGGGACTTGGCGAACCCCTTGACGAACTCCCCGTACTTGCCTTCGTTGGAATACTTGAGGAGATCGCGCCACAGGGGATCGGCCACGGCGCGTATCTCCTCGTCGGTTCTTTCGATAATGTTCAAGCGGAGAGCTTCTGCGCCGGCGCTTGGCTGCTCGTCGTCACCTCGTCTTCCTCAACCAGGTGGTAGCAGGGCGCCTTCTCCATGGTGTATTCGCCGGTTTCCGGATCGCGACGCGAAACGGTCAACACGTGCCAGTTCTCGTCGTCCACCTTCATGACATCGCCTCTGTAGTAGTAGCCCGGCCAGCGCGTCTCCTTGCGGAACAGCGTGTGTTGCGTGACGCACTCCGCAGCCCGGTGACGGTGCCTCAGCTCCCACGCGCGCAGCAACTCGTGAAGGTCCTTCGCGGCCAGGCTCTCGAGATCTTCCTCCATGATCATGAGTTTCTTGAGGCAGATGTTCAGGAGCTTCTCGTTAGTCATGTAGCCGACGGTATAGCCGCCGCAATACTCGTCCATGAGCTTCTGCAGGCGATCCAGTCCCTGCTGCGGATTGATGTAGTGCGGGTTGACGGTGCCCGCCACGACCGCATTGCGGTAGATCCTGTAATGCTCCAGGGGTTTGTAGATCTCTTTCCTGCGGCGCTCGATCTGCGCATCGGATACGACGATGCCTTCGGCCTTTCCGTCGTCGATGTACTTGCAGGCGGCCTTCGCAGCGAGACGGCCTTCCGTGAACGAGCCGGATGAGAAGGCGTGCGGCGTGCCGCCGACCGCATCGCCCGCGCCGAATAGGCCTTCGACCGTGGTCATGCGGTTGTAGCCCCAGAAATAGTCGGGCGGGGAAACGTCCTCGGGACCCGAGCACCAGGCGCCCGAGCACGTCGCGTGCGACCCCATGACGTAAGGCTCGGACGTGGTCAGCTCTGGATTCTCGTTCTTGGGATCCACGTCGGTGGCGGCCCACAGGACCGCCTGGCCCACGGTCATGCCGAGGAAGTTTTCCCAACCCACCTCTTCCAGGTGAGGATCCTGGAAGGCCTGCATAGTCACCATGTGGATGGGACCGCGGCCGGCGGCCACTTCGCTGATAATGCAATGGTTGCGCAAGCAGGTCGGGATGGGCCGATGGGTCAGGTGCCAGGCTTCCGGATCGAGATACGCCTTGCCGACCATTTTCTGCAGCTCCGGCCACCACTTCGATTCGTACTCTTCGCCCAACGCGTTTTGGGTATACGTCTTCAGGTGAAGGAAGTACGCGCCGACCGGACCATAACCGTCCTTGAAGCGCGCCAGCACGATCCGGTTTTCCATCTGCGTCATCTTCGCGCCGGCGTTGATCATCAGCCCGTAGGCGGACGCGGACGACCAAGGCGCATACCAGGTGCGGCCGGCACCTTCGCCTGTCGAGCGCGGCTTGAAGATGTTGGAGGCGCCGCCCGCGCCGCAGATCACGGCCTTCGACTTGAAGATGTGGTAGTTGCCCGTGCGGACGTTGAAGCCTAGGGCACCGGCGACCCGGTTCGGCTTGCTTTCATCCATCAGCAGGTGGGTGACGCAGATGCGGTTGAAGACCTTGTCCGCCGATTTCTTGGCGGCCTCGGCCACGATGGGCTTGTAGGACTCGCCGTGGATCATGATCTGCCATCGCCCTTCACGCAGGTAGCGCCCGGTTTTCGGGTCCTTCATGATGGGCAGGCCCCACTCCTCGAACTGGTGCACGGTGGAGTCGACGTGACGGGCCATGTCGAACAGCAGGTCTTCGCGCACCAGCCCCATCAGGTCGATGCGAGCGTAGCGGACATGGTCCTCGGGATTGTTCTCGCCCCAGCGGGTGCCCATGTAGCAGTTGATGGCGTACAGGCCCATGGCGACCGCGCCGGAGCGATCGATGTTGGCCTTCTCGGCAATGACGATCTTCTTGTCCTGGCCCCAGAATCTCGCTTCCCATGCGGCACCCGTGCCGCCAAGACCCGCACCGACGACCAGGATATCGATGCCGTCTTCGACGATCGTGTGGTAGGCCATCAGTAGTACACGCCTTTCGTCAGTTTGAGGCCGGCGTCCTTGAGCGTGCGCAGGCCGCCTTCATCCAGCCGGATGTATTTCGGCTCGTTGTACAGGAGCTGGCCGTCGCGCATTTCCTTGCTGGGCGCGGGGACATCGGCGAGCTTGGGGATCGCCGTCCCCCAGGGCTTCGTGGTGATGGGCGACAGGAAGTTCTTCTCCGTGCCGTCCCGGAACTTGATCCTCCACGCGATCGTGCCCTTGCGTTCGTCGCGATCGACACGAACGCTGTGACCGAGCGGGGCGAAGTCGGCATATCCGCGCACGTCGATCGCATGCTGGGGGCAAGCCTTCACGCAGGAGTAGCACTCCCAGCACATGTTCGGCTCGATGTTGTAGGCCCGGCGATAGGTCGGGTCGATGTGCATGATGTCCGAGGGACAGATGTCGACGCAGTGTCCGCATCCGTCGCACCTCGTCATGTAGACGAAGGTAGGCATTGAGTCGGCTCCTTGGGCTGTTCGTATTGAACTTGCTGCCCGTTTTCTAGTAGTGGCGGGGTGCCTCGCGCTTGATGCCGAGTCCCATGTCCATCGGAGCGTCCCGCAACAGCTCCATCGAGTGTCTTTTTTGTTGTTCGGGATCGTCACGCGTCTGCGTCGGCAGATTCTCGGCCGTGCCATTCGCCCTGGAGACGCGTTTGTCGAAGGCGGCCGCCGGCTTGAAGAACATGTGGGCGAACTTCGACCATGGCACCCCGCCGAACAGCACGAGGGTCGCGATGATGTAGAGCCAGAAGAGCAGGCCCACGCCGCCGCCGGTGGCGGCCCAGAGGACCGCGAGCGTCACGCTCGCGAGCAGCGACAGGACGAAGAGGTCCGCCTTCGCCAGGCGGAAGGGCGACTGGCCTTCCGCGGCGACGTCCACGCGGATGAAGAACCAGAACCAGTAGCCGCCCACCAATACCATCAGGGCGCCGATCCACCACAGCGCCGGCCAGATCGCCGGGGCGGGCGTGGCGCCGGTGGGGTAGCCGAATACCATGACCGCCGTGGCCACCACGTAGAGGACGAACCCGTACATGCCGAGCAGGTGCGCCACCCGGCGTTTCGGGTTACAGAATTCGCCCGAGGCGAGCACGTCGACGACGGCGGTCTGCACGGCGATCGAGACCAATTCGCCGCCTCGTATCTTGCGGCCCTTGCCCCTCGACATGCGCATGTTGGCGAAGAAGTACTTCGCGCTGCCCTTGTGGGCCATGTCGAAGAGCGTCCCGGCCACCACGGCCAGGACCATCACCACCAGGAACCCCTGCAGGAAGCCGGCAGGCAGCGACACGCCCGCGACGGCGAACGGATTGATGCTCAGCATGGAATCTTCCTCCTCCGGCACCCTATTCTACGTAGGCGCCCGGCGGGCCAACGCAAAATCTTGCTATGCGGCCATAACAAGACGCAGCCGAATCCGGTGTCTGGCGTGGTCGAATGAAGGCATCGCGAGCGAGTGGTCTCCACAGTTTTCCGACTATTTCGTCGTCGCTATTGAGCTTGCAAGCCTTGGCGGTGCGTGCATTGCCGGGTAGCGCAAGTCGGAACGCATAGGGCTGCGACCATGAAGAGGACGTACCGGGCCATGCAGGTGACGAAGCCGGGCCTGCTCGAACTGGCGGAGCGTCTGACTCCCGAACCGGGCTCGGGCCTTCGAGGCTCAAGCCGCGAGCCGGCGGATCTCGAAGCTCATTCGTTCGAGGTCGCCGAGCATCCAGGTCGGGGGCGCGGCCAGGCCCGCGACCGTACCGGGATTGACCAGCCAGGTCGTGCCGCCCTTGACGTTGGCGACGCGCTCGATGGCGGCGGCGTGCGAGTGCCCGCAGCAGACGAGGTCCCAGTCGCCGGTGCAGGCCATCCCGTAGCCGTATTCGGGGTAGTGCACGACGAACACGCGGCGCCCGTCGAGCTCGACCCGTGCATCGGCGCCGTGGTAATGCAGCAGCCCGCCGCTCCCGCGCGACATGTGGTGCAGGGCGAGCGAATCGCCGACGTTGTTGCCGTGAATCAGATGCACCACCAGCCCCAGCGCCAGCGCGGGCTTCAGGGTCTGGGCGCCGATCAGATCGCCGCAGTGGATCGCGGCCGCCGCGCCTGCCTCCTTCGCCTCCCGCAGCGCCCGGGCCAGCGCGTCGGCGCGGTCATGGCTGTCCGAAACGATGCAGACCTTCATCTCGCCATCTTAGCGGATGCGCGAGACGCGAGATGCCCGGCTGCTTATGGCGGCATTAGAATAATCCGTTCGCAGGCCTGCCGGCAGCTGCCAGAATCACTGGCCGCCCGCTCGTGCCGACCGGGGTTACGCCGATTCCTGTGTCTTCGGCCGAAGCAGGCCCTGCGCGCATCCTTACCATCCGGGAGGACCCGTGGCCGCAGAACCGCATCCGATCGTCACCTATTCGAAAGCGGCGAAGTTCGACGACGTGCGCGACGACCTCAAGCTCGCCATCGAGGCCAAGGGCCTGGTGATCGACTACGAGTCGTTCATCAACAAGATGCTCGAGCGCACGGGCAAGGACGTCGGCTCGACGCGCAAGATCTACGCGGACGCACAGGCATTCGTGTTCTGCAGCGCGGCGTTGTCGCGCAAGACCATGGAGGCCGATCCGGCCAACATCGCGCACTGTCCGTACAGCATGGTCGTGTACGCCACCGCGCAGGAGCCGGAAAAGGTTCACGTCGCTTACCGGCGGCCGTGGCGGCCGGACGGATCGGCCGCATCCAAAGCGGCGCTCCAGGAGGTAGAACGGCTGCTCGATGGCATCGCGCGGAAGGCCCTGGGGTTGCCTTAGCGAGCCGTCCTTGACCGCGGCCGAAGGTGTGCTCTCGCGGCGCGGCGGACGCGACGGTGTTGCATCGTGAGTGACGCGAGCCCCGCGCAACTCGTTCCCTACGTGACCGGGGGCGCCTTTGCGCTCGCCTTCGTTTTCGGCGCGGTCGCGAACAAGACGAATTTCTGCACCATGGGCGCGGTTTCCGACTGGGTCAACATGGGTGATACCGGACGCATGCGCATGTGGCTGCTGGCGATCGCGGTGGCGATCCTCGGCTCGAGCGCGTTGCAGGTCGCCGGCGTGGTCGACCTCTCCAAGTCGATTTACCCCAGCCCGAACTTCACCTGGCTTTCCTACCTGGTCGGCGGGTTTTGCTTCGGAGTCGGCATGACGCTCGGGTCGGGCTGCGGTTCCAAGACGCTGATCCGGGTCGGCGGAGGCAGCCTCAAGTCGCTGGTCGTGTTCGTCTTCCTGGGCATCGCCGCCTACATGACGCTGCGCGGGCTGCTCGGCGCGTTTCGCGTCGGGGTTCTCGAGCGGGCGTCGATCACTCTGCCGACGGGCCAGGATCTGCCGTCGCTGCTTGCGCGCGCGAGCGGCATGGACAAGAGGACCCTGATCGCTCTTGTCGGCGCGCTGTTGGGCGGCGCGCTGCTTGCCTTCGCCTATTCGAGCCGCAGCTTCCGGGCGAACTTCGACTACACCTTGGGCGGCCTCGTCGTCGGGCTGGTCGTGATCGGCGGATGGCTCGTGAGCGGCGTGATCGGCCACGTCGCCGAAGATCCGAACACGCTGCAGGAAGCCTTCGTCGCCACCAATACCGGCCGCATGGAATCGTTCTCCTTCGTCGCGCCGCTCGCCTTCACGCTCGAATATTTCATGCTGTGGACCGACAAGTCCGAGATCATCACCTACGGAATTGCTTCGGTGGCCGGCGTGATTGCCGGGTCGGCGGCTTTTGCCATCGCGAGCGGGCGGTTCCGCTGGGAGGGCTTTCGCGATGCCGAGGACACCGCGAACCACATCGTCGGGGGGCTCCTCATGGGGTTCGGCGGGATCACGGCGCTGGGCTGCACGATCGGACAGGGCATTTCGGGTTTTTCCACGCTCGCGCTCGGCTCGATGATCACGTTCCTGGCGATCGTCGCCGGATCCGCCGTGACGATGAAGTATCAGTACTGGCGGGTCAGCAGGCTGGCGTGAAGGTTCTCACGGCTCGAGTCCCGAGCGGGATCGGACAGAAAGCCGCGCATTGCTTCGCGATTGCCGAACCGGCGAGCTACGAGCGCTCCGGCTCGTCCATCCAGCCGGCCACGCGCACCACACCGGTCATGATGGGCACCAGCGCGTCTTCGAGCGCCTGGCGTGCCGTCCGTAAGTCGGAGAGCCCGGCTTCGACGCCGGGCGGCGATTCCTCGAACTCCATGATCAGGTCCTCGACCATCGCCACTTTCAATCCGGGATGGCCGGCGAAGCCGAGCGCCCGTTCACCGACTTGCCATAGTGCGGGGCGGCCAACCGGGTCGCGCGCCAGCACCTCGGCGTCCTGCGGCGGAATCGGCCAGTCGCGCATGTAGATCGCAAGCGGGTAGGCTGCGGGCAGGTAGCCCGCAAGCGCCGAATCGGCGAGACGCGTCGCCCTCGTCACCGAAAATTCGAGCGGCGCCGGCTCAGACCGACCGCCTGCCGCGAGCCCAACGATCTGCGCACCGAGGCCGATACCCAGAAGAGGCCAATCGCGCTCCAGGCACGTACGGGCCAAGCCAATCTCCTGCTCCAGCGTCGGCAGGTCTCGAGCACCTGCGCTGCCCCAGGGCCCGCCTCCGAGCAGGATCAGTCCGTCGCGCAGCGCGTCCGGCGGTGGCAGGGCACCCTTCGACGTGAACGGACGGGCATAGCGGAAGCGGATGCCGCGTCCCTCGAGATGATCCTCGATCAGACCGAGGTACTCGGCGGAGGTGTGCTGGACGACATGGACGAGCTTCACCGGCGCCCCGACCGCGAATCGCCGTCCGGCCGGGGGTTCGTTTCCGAGGCGTGCGTCGCTGCTGCTTCTCCGATCGCTCCCTCGACCGCGGCGCGGAAGTCCGCAGGCGACACGCTCAACATGCCGACTTCGGCGGTGGCAAAGAAGCGATCGATCGCCGCGCCGGCATCGTTCACTGCGACGCCGCGCAGCGCCGCTTCGAGATCGAAGATCGTCCGCGGCGGCGTGACGAAGAAGTCGCCGGTGACGAGCACTTCGCGAATGCGGTCCGCAGCGCGCCCTTCCAGACGCACGTACGCGGTGATCGTGCCGCCGGCACCGGTATGGCTCCCGGAGCGCACGCCGGGCGACGCATCCGGAACGTCGATCTCGCCGACGAAGGCATCCGTTCCGATTTCCTCGTCATGGTATTGATCCGCCAGCGCTTCCTCCTCGATGCCGATCTCGCCACGCACGGGCTCGATGCCGAGGCGCTCGGCGAAGCCTTCCAGCAGAGCGTTCTGGACCACATCGATGCGCGGCACCGATCCGAGCAACGCCTTGAGCGTGACCACGCGCTCTGCGGCGGAGTCGAGCGCCCGCTTGGCGAGCTTCGCCTCCGGCACGTTGAGCGCGGCAACCATCCGCTCGGGATTCATGTCGACGAGCACCGTGCCCTGATAAAAAAGCGTGTCCCCGTCGAAGAACCCGCCGGTGCCCGAGAGCTTGCGGCCGTCCACTTCGATGTCGTTGCGCGGACGATACCTCGCCTCTACGCCCAGTCGGGCGAGTCCCGCGGCGGCCGCCTCGCAGATCTCGCGCGCCAGATCGCCGAGCGAGGCGATGCCCAGGGTCGCCCGATGGAACACGAGCTCCCAGCCGAGCTGGCCTTCGTCGAAATAGATCGCGCCGCCGCCGGTGATGCGCCGCGCGATGCCGATGCCACGCGCACGGCAATAGTCGAGTCTGATCTCGCTCGACAGCGCCTGATGGCGGCCGATGAGCGCGGTCGGCGGAAAACGCAGGAAGCGGATCGAATCGGGGATCCGCCCGTCCCGGTGCGCGTCGATCAGCGCCTGATCGAAGGCGATCTGACGCCGGCCGTCGCGCAAGCCGGTGTCGATGACCCGGAAGCGCTTCGAGCTCACCTCACACCTTGCGCTCATCGCCGTTTGGCCAGCAACGCATACGTGAGAGCAAGCCCGACAGGCTCCTAGCGCTCTACGATCCGCAACTGGCGGCGGATCCTGGTGAGGTCGCCGCGATTCGGCGCAAAGGGGTAGCTCGCGATGTTGCTCGGCGGCGAATCGCCGTACGGCCGATCGCACGCGGAGACGTCGTCGGCGAACTTGCCCGGACAGCCCGAGGTGCGGAACGCCACGCCGGCGTCGATCACCTGCTCGAGCTCGCGTGCCGGCACACCGAACTGCGTGACGCGCCCCTCGCCGTCGAACGTCATCTGCTCGACGCGCACGCCGCGATAGTCGATCAGGTAGCGGGCGAGCTGCACTCGGCGCCACTGGTCGCGCGGCGTGGCCGGCAGGTGATCCATCAGCGAGCCTTTCTCCGGGAAGAAGCAGAACATGTGGCTGTGGCCGCCGAGATCGACGAGCTGCTGGACGAGTGTAAGCGCCTCCTGCTCGGTCTCGCCCATGCCGATGATGATGTGCGCGCCGAACTTCTTCGGGCCGAAGATATCGCGCGCATCCATCAGGATTTCCCAGTACTTCCTCCACGAGTGCGGCGACTGCACGCCGCGCCCACGCGTCCGGTCGAAGATCTCCGGCGTCGCCGCGTCGAGCGCGACGGTGAAAATGTCGGCGCCGAGATCGCGCAGGCGCTTCACGTCCTCCCGGGCCATGGTGGTCGGATTGGACAGGATCGATACCGGGATCGCCGATGGATCGATGCGCGTCGTCCAGGCTTTCAGCACGCTCACCGTATCGTCGTCCGAGCGCGGGTGCGTGATCATCGAGATGCACATCCGGTGAAAAGGGCTTCGGTCGCCGTCGCGCGCGACGATCTCGATCGTCTGCTCGAGCGGCACCGCCGGCCAGTCGACGCGGATGAAATTGCGGTCCGCATAGTCGCGCTCGGCTTCGCGATGGCGAGCGAGCCCGCAGTACGCGCAGTTCGCGCGGCACCCTTCGGGGTAAGTGAGGAGCAGGTTCAGGCAGCGCGTGCATTCGCAGCGGTGCATCCGGCCCTGCATGACGCCGAGCGTGATGGCCGCCGCCGTCGACATCTGCACGTACTCGGGCGAGCGCATGTAGGGCGTCAGCACGTTGTAGTTGGGCAGATACACGCCCTGCGGCGCGACGTTCGCGGCGACTACGCGCGCGCCCATGCGCGCCTCGCGCGGCGTCGGGGCCGGCGAACGCGGCTGCATCCGCTCGAGCGCGTTATAGTCGTGCGGCTGCGCCGCCGACGGCGCGACGCCGGTCGCTTCAGGTCGGTGGCAGCTCATACGGAGTCCTCGTTCATTTGCCGACGCGTTTCTCACGCGGCCCAGTATTCGGGATAGGTGATCCAGCCGCGGCGCAGCGCAGCCTTTGCGTCACCGCCTTCCGCTCTAGCCGCCAGCTCGCGCCGGCGATGCAGAGCGCGCGCGAGCGACGCGCCAAACACCGATCGCAGCTCGTCCTCGTAATCGCGCGCCGCGCTGGCCTTGCCGGCCAGCATCGCTGCGGCCGCTTCGCCGGCGAGCCTGCCCGAGTACACCGCCGCCGCGATGCCAGCACCGGTCACCGGATGGGCGAGCCCCGCCGCATCGCCAGCGAGGAGGACGTGCGTGTCGCCGAGCGTCCCGCATGGCTCGAGCATGCCGCCGACCGGTATTGCACCGCCGGTCTTTGCCAGCACTTCCGCGCCGACGCGCCCGCTCGCGATCAGCATCGCGTGCAGTCCGTCGACGATCACCTTCAGTCGATCCTTGTGCGCAGGATCGACGCCGGCGCCGAGATTGGCGATCGTGCCCTTCGGAAAGAGCCAGCCGTAGCCGCCCGGAATCGATTCCGACAGGAAGATGTCGGTCGCATCGTGCGTCTCGGAGAGTGGAACGGTGATCTGCCGTGTTTCGACCAGCGCGGTGTTGACGCGGCCGATCGCGCGACCGGCCACCGACCGCGGGCCATCCGCGCCGACAATGACTCGTGCCTCGATCTCGGCGCCGTCAGCGAGCCGGGCGCGACCGTTCGCGGTGATCGAGCGAAGGCGTGCGCCGAACCGGCACTGCGCGCCGGCGCCGAGGGCCTCGTCGACGAGCGCGGCATCGAATGCCGTCCGGTCGAGCATCTGTCCCGGAAACGGTCTCGTGACATCCGGCGGATCGTCGCCGACGAACGTGATCATCGAGGTGATCGGTTGCCGCACCGCGGCTGCGAGCTTGCCGACCTCGATGCCGATCATCGCCGGCACGAACTCGGCACATTGCACGGGGACTCCAGCCTCGCGCCGGCGATCGACCGCGATCACGCTCGCGCCGAGACGCGCCGCCGCCGCCGCCGCGCACGAGCCGGCCGGGCCGAGTCCGACGACGAGCACGTCGATGCGCTCGAAGCTCACGGGTGGACCCCCACGCTTGCGGCCTCATTGACGCATTCGGCCGCTGCGCTGCCCCCAGAAGCGGGGGCGCAATTCGCGCCTTGGGGCGGCCCTACGGCGCTCATACGGCAGCTGCAGGGACGTACGGGTGGATCTTGATCGTGCGGCCGGTCTTGATCGAGCAGCACGCATGCTCCTGCACCACAGGCCGTCCCAGCGCCGTCGCCACCGCGAGCGTGCCTTCCGCCGGGAACGCGATGCCGTCGAGCCCGGCCGCGACCGCGTATGCGTCGGTGACCCGCCGGTGCATGCCGGGCGGGCGCGCGCAGCCGAGCAGCACTTCGATCTGCGGCAGCCGCGTCCGAGCCTCGATGAAGATCCGGCCGATGTCCGCGGTGCGCGGCGTCTCGAACGTTCCCGGCTTGGCATAGAACGGCATGATGACCACCAGCACCAGCGAGCGGATGCGATGACGGGCCACGATATCGAGCGCGCGCGGCTCGCCCAGAATGCGGCCGTAGTGCAGGCCGATGACGATGTGCGGCACGACTTCCATCGAGGTGGCCGCAAGAGCGGCGAGCGTCGCCTCGAAATCGTCGACCGGCCGGTCGAGGTGGTAGACCTCGCGGATCGTGTCCTCCGAGCCGATGACATCCATCATCGCGGTATCGACGCCGGCGGCCTCCATCGACTTCGCCCGGCCCTTGTCGAGAAGCGCCGAATGGATCGCGACCTTGAGATGGGGAAACTCGGCCTTGAGCTTCTCGATCACCGGGTAGTAGCGCTCGTAGCGGATCTCGTTGCGCCTGGTCGACCCTCCCGAAAGCAGGAATCCCTGCAGGTCCTGTGCGGCGATGAGCTCGCGCACCTTGCGCTCGAGCATCTCGGGAGAGGTCGCCGGGATCATCGGCTCGAGTATCTTCGCCTGGCAGTGGTCGCACATCAGGGCGCAGCCGCCGGCGGTCACCGAAAACGCGGGAAAAGCGTTCTTGCCGCAGCCTTCGACATCGCAGCCCGAGTACGCCTTGAATGTCGGCGTGGAGAAGCGGAGCTCGCGACCGGCGACTGCGTCGCGCCTCGCCTCGCAATCGGCGACCAGCGCGGCATCGAGCGCCGCGTCCTCGAGTTCCTCGACCGCCGAGAGCCGCTCGAGCCAGTTCATCGTCGGTCGATGATACTACGCACGCTCGAGCTCGCTCGTGCGCGCCATCGCGGCGTCGCGCAACGACCGAACACTTTCGCGGACGCGGCCGCGCGCGCGCGCATCGGCGAGCGTCGTGATCCAGCGCGGGTCGACGTCCTCGTCGTCGATCAGATCGCAGGCGAGCCCGCGCAGCACGGCGCTCGCGGCTTCCGGCAGGGTCTCGGGCACACGCCGACGAGACAGCCTCGCCCAGATTCCTGTCCAGTAGCGCGCGAGCGTCCAAGGGTTGTAACCGCCGCCGCCGAGCACGACGGCATGCGGCGCGACACCGACAATCCGTTCGATCGCTTCCCACAGCGCGACGTTGGTGAGCGCCATCGACGCGAGCGGATCGCCGGCAAGCGCGTCGGCGCCACAGGTCAGGACGAGCGCTTCCGGGGCGATGCGATCCGCCAGCGGAAGCACGACGTCGTCGACGAGAAGCTCGAGCTCGGCGTCATTGAAAGCCTTCGGTACCGGGAGGTTCAGCGCGCGGCTGCCGCCACGATCCTCGAAGGCACCCGTGTAAGGCCAGCGCCCAGCCTCGTGGATCGAGATCGTATGCACTCGGAAATCGTCGGCGAAAGCGTCCTGGACGCCGTCGCCATGATGCGCATCGAGATCGACGTATAGAACCGGATCGACGCCGGCCTTCAGCAACCGCAGGATCGCGAACACCGGGTCGTTGAAGTAGCAGAATCCGCTCGCGCGGTCCGGGCGGCCGTGATGCGTGCCGCCCGCCGGGTGGAACGCGATCCGTCCTTCGAGCGCCAGCTCGGCGGCGCGGATCGATCCGCCGACGGCGGTGGATGCGCGCTCGAATACGCCCGGGAAGAGAGGATTTTCCATCGTGCCGATGGCGTAGCGCTCGCGCGTTGCGAAGTCGACCGCGCCGACTCGCGTGGCGGTGGAGAGCGCCGCGATGTAGTCGGGAGTGTGGAACCATTCGAGCACTTCGGCGTTCGCACGAGGCGATACCACATATTCCCCGGGGAGGAATCCGTCGAGCGCGCGGATCAGGTCGACGACGACCTCGACCCGCGGGATCATCAGCGGATGGAGTCGCCCGTAGGCGGCCTTGCGATAGATCTCGTGGCCGACAAACGCAGCCGAACGAAGCGGGCGCGAAGCGCCGTCCACGCGAAGGCTCGCTCTAATCGTTCAGGGACTTCAAGGCTCGAGGGCTCGAGCTACCGAGTCATTTCTTCTTGAGGAAGAACGTGAACTCGCTTCCGTTCGCGGCCTGCTCGACCAGCGCATTGCCGGTCTGCTTCGAAAACGCCTCGAAGTCCTTGACCGAGCCCGGATCGGTCGCCAGGATGCGCAGCACTTGGCCGGTCGTCATCTCGTTCAACGCCTTCTTCGCCTTGAGAATGGGCAGCGGGCAGTTGAGTCCGCGGGCGTCGAGTTCCTTGTCGCAGTTCATGGCTTCCCCGAGTCAGTTGTCAGCCAAGCGCACGAGGCACGGTGCGCGGACCTCGCGCCGGCCTCCGCTTGTACATTAGCAATCTCTAATATAAATCCCGGCCTGTCAAGCGCCCGCCGCGGCCGCGGCCGGCTCTCTGTCTTCGAGTTGCCCGGCAACCAGCTCGAGGAGGCTCCCCATCGGCTTGTCCCATTGGAAGTGCGCGGCTCCGTCGTCGAATGTCTGCCGGCAGTTGGCGCAGCTCGTCAGCAGCATGTCGGCGCCGGTGGCGTCCATCTGCCTCATCTTGATCTCGAAGGCCTTGTATCGGAGGTCGTCGGCACGCCGGTTGGCAATGACGCCGCCGCCACCCCCGCAACAGAAGTTGAGCGCGCCGGTGTCCTCGGTCTCGCGCAGCTCCAAGCCGAGCGCGCCGAGTACCTTGCGGGGCGCCGACGTCGCACCGCCGCGACGCGAGATCTGGCACGGGTCGTGGAAGGTCGCCGACTTGCCGAGCTTCGAAACGCGGATGCGCCCGCTGGCGACGTTCTCGGCAATGAACTCCGAGATATGGAGCACCCGGAACGGAAGCGGCCGCCCCAGCAGGTTCGCGCCCTGCCAGCGCAGCGCCATGTACGCGTGGCCGCACTCGGGTAGCACGACAATCCTGGCGCCGCAGGCGATGGCCGCATCGATCAATTTCATGGTCATCTGGCGCTGCCATTCGGCGTTGCCCGACATCATGCCGAAATTGGTCGCCTCGTACCCGGCGCTCGATACGGTCCAGGAGTAGCCGGCGTGGTTGAGCACTTTCGCGGTCGCGACCAGGGATTCCGGATACTTCATGATCTCGATCGACGAGAACGTGACCAGCACGTCGGCTTTCGGCTGGTCGACGTACATCTCGACTTCATAGTCGTCGGCGAGCCACTCGATGCGGTCCTTGAGGACTTTCGGCGTGGCGCCGAGCGGGCTCCCCTCGCGCGCGGCGCGCTCGGCAACCGCCCACAGCTCGTGGGGTACGAGCCCGGCAGCGAACATACCATGTCGCGCCAGGCCGACGAGGCTCGCGATATCGATGCCCATCGGGCAGGCCATCGTGCAGCGGCCGCACATCGTGCATGCGTCGTAGATGAGCTCCTGCCATTCCTGAAGCTCGCCGACCGTGACGGCGGGCTTCAGGTTGAACGTCCGGTAAACCCAGGCGAACGGCCCGGCCTCACGCTTGTAGGCCTGCTTGAACGGCTCGATCTTCCAGATCGGCGTGTACTTCGGATCCTGGGTCGAAAGATAGAAGTGGCACGCTTCGGCGCAGTTGCCGCAGTGTATGCACGATTCCATGTAGAGGGCCGCCGTGCGCCCGAAGTCCTTGGCGAAGCCCGCCATCGCGGCGGTGAGTCGATCGGTGTCGCTGCGCTCGCCCTGCTTGTCGTAGCGCACCGCCGGCTCTTCGACGGTGAGCCGCGTGCCGCAGGCGTCGAGCGGTTGCAGCGCGACGTCGTTCACAGCGCCGCTCCCTTGCGCGCGAAAGCGACCCCGGTCGCGCCGCGCGACAGGAAGACGAGGAAAGCATGACCCAGCTTCGAGAACGGCAGCCACACGAGGAGTAACTCGAGCGACAACAAATGGATCGCGACCGGACCCGGATACGCGGGACTCGCGGGGTAGCGCGAATCGAACGAAAGGCTTAGCACTGCCATGCCCGTCACCATCGGCAGGATTGTCACGACCCAGCTCGCGTAGTCATCGAAGTTCGACAGCATGCGGAGCACCGGCGAAGTGAGCCGGATCATCAGGGCGTAGAAGAGCCCGATGAAAACAAACGCCACCGCGATGACGAAGACCCAGCCGGGGACCGCGGGCCACGAGAGACCGGTGAGCCGATGCACGAACGCGATGTGCGGCGCAAAGCCGAAGAAGACGATCGCGAGCCCGATGTGATAGCCGTAGGCGTTGAGCGTGCCCACGATCGTGGCATGCCGGAACGTCCGGGGGTGCCACATCCGCGACACGATGGCGCGCAAGGCCGGCGCGCCGACGTCGCTCGGACGCGGCTCCGAATAATCGGGTTTGAGCGGACGCCGATAGATGCCGTAGATGCGCCAGACGATGCCCAAGATGAAAACGCCGATCGCGACGGCCAGCGCCGTTCCGCGTGCGAATTCGAGGAGTGCCATGCGCTCGATGCCTCAAGCGCTATCATGCGCGCGCTTGCCGCGGAGCGCTTGATCTGAGTCAAGAAGGCGGCCGACCGCCCACACGCTTGCGACGGACGAGAGCCGCGGGGCTTCCGCACCCCGTCCATCCGCTCGAGCGCGATCTCAGCACTGCTCCCACGGCAAGCCGTGAAAACGCCAGCCGGAAACCTTGCTTCGCTGATGCTGCTCGTCGAGCGGGCCCTCGAAGCCCTCGAGCACGTTGTAGACCTCGTCGAAGCCGGCTGCTTCCAGCGCAAGACCGGCATCGACCGAGCGCTGGCCGCTGCGACAGATGATGACGACCGGCCGATTCATGCTGGCGATCTTCTTCACCTGGCCGACGAAGTGCGGATTGACCGTCCAGTCGGGGCCGTCGTTCCACGACACATGGTGCGCACCGACCGGGTGCCCCACGAACAGGTACTCCATCTCGCTGCGGCAGTCGATGAGCACCGCATCCGGGTTGGAATGCAGGAGCGAGCTGGCATCAAGAGGCGTCAGGTGCTTCATCGCTCTTGGGAAGCTAGCACACCGATCGACGCCGCTCAAGCGCTCTTCCCGGAGTCCGGTACCGGCGGACCATATCAATGTTCCGAAACGCGATACCGGTGCACCTTCCGTTCGAGCGGCACGAGCCTCAGCTTCGATGCCCTGCCTCGGCAGCCGAATGCTTCGAAGATCTCCTCGACCGGCACGCCATACGTCTCATCGAACTCGCCGCCATATTCGCGGATGGTGGCGGCCCACTCCTGCGGCACCGACGACGACCCATGCATGACGAGGTGCGTGTCCGGCAGCCGCTCGTGAATGGCCTTGATGCGGTCGATCGCGAGGATGTCACCCGTCGGCGAGCCGAAGCCATGCCGGGATTCCGGCGAAGGAACGAGCGACCGTCGAACGGGGACGCCTTGCCTGCTAGGCGTGCGCCAAGCCCTCGAGCGCCGCGCGGTCGACGATCCGGACCCTTTCCCGTCCCAGATCGACCCAGCCCCGATCCTCGAACATGCGCAGGAGCCGGCTCACGATTTCCCTCACGCTTCCCAGCTCGTCGGCGAGCGCCTGGTGTGTGGCCAGCACCGGATCGCCCTTCGCGAGCAGCAGCGCGGCGAGCCGCTGATCGAGCTTCTGATACGCGATCGCTTCGACCAGCGACAGCAGCGTGGCCAGCCGCTCGCCAAAGAGATTGAACACGTGCGTTCGGAACGCTTCGTCGCTCGCCACGAGCGCGTGGAAATCGGCGGGTGGGAGGATCAGCAGCTCGACTGGCGTCTCGGCGATGCCGGTTGCGGTGTAGTCGCTGTGGCCGAGGAGGCAGCTTCCCGACAGCAGGCAGCTCTCCCCCGGACGAACGCGGTAGAGCGGGAGCTCGCGGCCGTTCGGATAGCGCTGCAGGACCTTCACCGTTCCCGATAGAACCAGAGGAAAGCCCGAACAAGGCATGTGCGCGTCGAAAAGCACCGTGCCCTCGGCGACCTTGCGATGAATGCCGTGCTCGAGGATGCGCTCGAGCGTGCTGGGCGCCGCGTCGGCAAGCGCCGGGAAAAGCGTACGGAGGCTGACCGCGGGTTCGACCGGAGGATCGGACGGGATCACGGCGCGCACGCCCGGGAAGTCATCTTGCCATTCTATCTCGGGCTGGCGAGTCCGCGCCTCTCCGCACATTCGTCCGTTGTGTGATTTAGATCACGGACCCGCGCCTCGGAGATCGATATGCTGCACTCGTCGCTTCAATCCCGACAGGAGACTTTCATGACCCCCAACATCGGCGACGTGGATCGCCGTATCCGTATCGCCGTGGGACTGGCGATCTTGAGCCTCTTCTTCGTGCTCGAGGGCTCGACGCGGTGGTGGGCGCTCGTCGGATTCGTTCCCATCATCACCGGTCTGATCCGCTGGTGCCCGGCGTATCTGCCATTCGGTGTCAAGACGCGCAAGGGCTGCTGCGGCGCATGAGGTCAACGCGACAAGCGGTCTTCTGGGCTGGCGCGCTGGCTGCAGCGACGTTCGGGCACGCGCTCGCCGAGCCTGGCTCGACCGCCCTGGCGGAGGCCGTCGCGACGGTGGAATACCGGGACCTGCAGCGTGTCGCGGCGGCCGAAGGCGTGGTCGAGGCGGTGCGACAAACCACGCTCGCGGCGCAGGTCTCGGGCCGCATCGTCGCGCTCGACGTCAAGGCCGGCGACATCGTGCGCGCGGGCCAGGTACTGGCCCGGATCGATGCGCGCAGCGCCGTTCAGGCCGAGGCTGCAAGCCAGAGCCAGGTGCGCGAAGTGCGAGCCAATCTCTCCAACGTCAAGGCAAAGTACGAGCGCAGCCGACAGCTCTTCGCCCAGAAGTTCATCAGCCAGGCCGCGCTCGATCAGGCGGAGGCCGAATACCTCGCCGCGCAGGAGCAAACCGCGGCGGCGATCGCCAACGCAGGCCAGGCGGCCACGTCGACGAGCTTCACCACGATCGCCGCGCCCTACGCCGGCGTGGTGGCATCCACGGAGGTGGAGGTCGGCGACATGGCCACGCCTGGACGACCGCTCCTCACGGTGTTCGATCCTCGCGAGCTGCGCGTCACAGCGACGCTGCCCCAGGCCGTATTGGCGCAAGCGCGGCTCGACGCACCGATAACGATCGAGATCCCCACGTTCGAGCGCAAGCTCGTTGCGCGCACCGTCACCGTCCTTCCCGTGGCGGACGCACGAACGCACACCACCCGCGTGCGGCTCGCATTGCCCGAGGCTGCGGGACTCCTTCCCGGCCAGTATGCACGCGCGCTGTTCGTCACCGGACATATCCGCGCGCTGGCCATTCCGGCTTCGGCAGTGCTGCGGCGGAGCGAAGTCACGGCCGTCTATGTGCTGGACCCCTCGGGCGCCGCTCGATTGCGGCAAGTACGTCTGGGCGAGCCGGCGGGCGAAGGCCTCATCGAAGTACTGGCGGGACTCGAGGCCGGTGAGCGTGTATCGCTCGAGCCGGTGCGCGCAGGTATCGAGGCGAGCCGAGGTACCGATCATCCCTCGTAGCGCGGTGGGCGCACGATTCCAAGCAGGCAACCCATGACACACATCGTCGTTCTCGGTGCAGGGTTCGGCGGCATGCCGCTCGCGTACCAAATGCAGCAGACGCTGCGCAAAGGCGAGAAGATCACCGTCGTCTCGAACGCGCCTAAGTTCCAGTTCGTACCGTCGAATCCGTGGGTCGCCGTGAACTGGCGCGAGCGCGAGAAGATCGAGTTCCCGATCGAACCGTCCTTCGCGCGCCGCGGCATTGCCTTCACGGCGGCCGGCGCAAAGCGGGTTCATCCCGAGCGCAACCAGGTCGAGCTCGGCGACGGCCGAATGCTCGACTACGACATTCTGGTCATCGCGACCGGCCCGCGGCTCGCTTTCGACGAAGTCGAAGGTCTCGGGCCGCAGGCCAACACGCACTCGGTCTGTCACGTCGATCACGCGGCGGCCGCGGGCAAGGCATGGACCGAATTCGTCGCCAACCCCGGCCCGATCCTCGTCGGTGCCGTTCAGGGCGCGTCGTGCTTCGGCCCGGCGTACGAGTTCGCCTTCATCATGGACACCGACCTCCGGCGCCGGAAGCTCCGCGATCGCGTGCCGATGACTTTCGTGACGGCCGAGCCGTATATCGGCCATCTCGGCCTCGGCGGCGTGGGCGATTCCAAGACGCTGCTCGAGGCGGCGCTTCGCGAGCGCCACATCAAATGGATCTGCAACGCCAAGGTCACCAAGGTCGAGCCGGGCAAGGCGTACGTCACCGAGCACGACGAGACCGGCCATCCGAAGAAACAGCACGAGATTGCCTTCGCGCACTCGATGCTCCTGCCCGCGTTCAAAGGAATCGAGGCGGTGTTCGGCATCGACGGCCTCGTCAATCCGCGCGGCTTCATCCTGATCGACCCGTATCAGCGCAACGCGAAGTACAAGAACATCTACGCGGTGGGCGTATGCGTGGCGATTCCGCCCGTCGAAGCCACACCGGTGCCGACCGGCGCGCCCAAGACCGGCTACATGATCGAGTCGATGGTCACCGCGACCGTACAGAACATCCGCGACCAGCTCGACGGCAGGGAACCCAAGGCCAAGGCGACGTGGAATGCGGTGTGCCTCGCCGATTTCGGCGACACGGGCGTGGCTTTCGTCGCGCTGCCACAGATCCCGCCGCGCAACGTGAACTGGTTCTCGGAAGGAAAGTGGGTACACCTCGCCAAGGTGGCCTTCGAGAAGTACTTCCTGCGCAAGATGAAGCGCGGCACGTCCGAGCCGATCTACGAGCGGCATGTCATGAAGGCGCTCGGCATCGTGAAACTCAAATCCTCCGCGTAGGCGGGCTGACCGCATGGGCATCTCGGGCCGCATCGCGCAGTTCTTCCTGCAATCGCGGCTGACGCCGCTGGTCGCGATTCTTGCGCTGGTGCTCGGGCTCTTCGCCGTGGCGGTGACGCCGCGCGAGGAGGAGCCGCAGATCAACGTCACCATGGCCAACGTGCTGATCCCTTTTCCCGGGGCGTCGGCGAAGGACGTGGAAACGCTGGTCGCGATTCCCGCCGAGCAGGTGATCGGCCAGATTCACGGACTCGAGCACGTGTTCTCTGTGTCGAAGCCGGGCTTGGCGGTCGTGACCGCGCAGTTCAAGGTCGGCGTGCCGCGCACGGAAGCTCTAGTGCGTCTCTACGATACGCTGCAGTCGAACCGCGACTGGCTTCCGAAGGAACTCGGCGTCGGCGAGCCGCTGGTCAAGCCCAAAGGCATCGACGACGTTCCCATCGTCACGCTCACGCTGTGGACCGCGGACGTCGAGCGCGGCGCCTACGAACTGGAGCGCGTCGCGCATGCGCTGGAGGCCGAGGTCAAGCGCGTGGCAGGCACCCGCGAAGTGACAACGATCGGCGGCCCCGGACGCGCGATCCGCGTGCTGCTCGAGCCCGATCGCCTGGCCGCGTTCAAGCTCACCGCCGGCGATATCCGGCAGGCGCTCACGAGCGCCAACAGCGCGATGCCTTCGGGCTCGCTCGCGAGCGACAACCGGATGATCGACGTCGAGACCGGCGAATTCCTCGCGAGCGTTCAGGATGTGCGCCGGATCGTCGTCGGCGTCTCGGACGGCAACCCGGTCTACCTCGCCGACATCGCCCGCGTCGTCGACGGACCGCCGCAACCGGCGCGTTACGCATGGCTCGCCACCGGACCCGGAGCGAAGAGCAAAGGCATCGAGACGCAGGGTGAGTTTCCCGCGGTGACGATTGCGGTCACCAAGAAACCCGGAGAGAACGCGGTCGTGGTCGCGGACCGCGTCCTTGCACGCGTAGCCGAGCTCAGGAACGCCGTGATTCCCGGCGGCATCGAGGTCACGGTCACGCGAAATTACGGCGAGACCGCGAACGACAAGGCGATGAAGCTCATCCAGAAGCTCGTCTTCGCCACGTTGTCGGTCGTCGCGTTGGTCTACCTCGCGCTCGGGCGGCGGGAAGCGGTGATCGTCGGCTCGGCGGTGATCCTCACGCTGGCCGCGACGCTGTTCGCGTCGTGGGCTTGGGGATTCACGCTCAACCGGGTATCGCTCTTCGCGCTCATCTTCTCGATCGGCATTCTCGTCGACGACGCGATCGTCGTCGTCGAGAACATCCACCGCCACCGCGCACTCGATCCGGGCGCGTCGCTCGCCTCGCTGATTCCGAAGGCGGTGGACGAAGTCGGCGGGCCGACGATCATCGCCACGCTGACGGTCATCGCCGCGCTGCTGCCGATGGCGTTCGTCTCCGGTCTGATGGGACCGTACATGAGTCCCATCCCGATCAACGCCAGCATGGGCATGCTGATTTCGCTCGCGATCGCGTTCGTGGTCACGCCCTGGCTCGCGATGAAGCTTGCGCCGAGCATCTCGACGGCGCATCGCAAGTCTCGGCTCGATGCTCGCCTCGCCGCGACGTTCCCGCGGCTTCTTTCGCCGTTTCTCGATGCGGCGCGCGGCGCGCGCAATCGCCGGCTTCTCCTTGCCGGCGTTCTCGTTGCGATTGCGCTCTCCGTCGGGCTCGTGGTGGTGCAGTGGGTCGTGCTCAAGATGCTGCCGTTCGACAACAAGTCCGAGTTCCAGGTCGTCGTCGATATGCCGGCCGGCACGCCCGTGGAGAACACCGCGGCGGCGCTGCACGAGATGGGCGCTTACCTCGCGACCGTGCCGGAGGTCACCGACGTCGAGGGCTATGCCGGCACCGCAACGCCGATCAACTTCAACGGGCTCGTGCGCCAGTACTACCTGCGCCAGGCGGCCGAGAACGGCGACCTGCAGGTGAACCTCGTCGACAAGCACAAGCGCGCGCGACAGAGCCACGACATCGCGCTTGCCGTGCGGGCGGAGCTCTCCCGCATCGGCGAGGCGCATGGCGCCAAAGTGAAAATCGTCGAGGTCCCGCCGGGACCACCGGTGCTCGCTCCTCTGGTGGCGGAGGTCTACGGCCCCGACGAGGCGGGGCGGCACGCGGTAGCCAAGCGCATTCGCGCCGACTTCGCCCGCACGCCCCACATCGTCGACATCGACGACTCGGTCGAGGACAGCGCGCCGAAGATCGCGGTGCGCGTCGATCAGGCGCGCGCCGCCGCGCTCGGCGTCGCCCAGGCCGATGTGGTCGCGACGATGCGGGTCGCGCTCGGCGGCGACGACGTCACCATCATCCGGGACGGGCAGTCCAAGTACGGCGTACCCGTGCAGCTCACGCTTCCAGCCGAGCGGCAAGGCAAGCTCGACACGCTGCTCGCGATGCAGGCGCGCTCGCGCGAAGGATCGCTCGTTGCGCTCTCCGAGCTCGTGCACCCCAGCCCCGCCGAGCGCGACCGGACGATCTACCACAAGGACCTGCTGCCGGTGACCTACGTGGTCGGCGACGTGGCGGGCGGCGCGGACAGTCCGCTCTACGGGATGTTCGCGGCGCGCGCGGGACTCGCCGGCGTGTCGCTGCCTCAAGGTGGACGCTTGAACGAATACTGGATCGCGCAGCCCTCCGATCCGTACCGGCAGTTCGCGTACAAGTGGGACGGCGAGTGGCAGGTGACCTACGAGACGTTCCGGGACATGGGTGCCGCGTACGCCGTCGGGCTGGTGCTGATCTATCTGCTGGTCGTTGCCGAATTCGGCTCGTATCTCACGCCGCTGGTGATCATGGCCCCGATCCCGCTCACCCTCATCGGCGTGATGCCCGGGCACGCGCTCCTCGGCGCGCAGTTCACCGCGACCTCGATGATCGGCATGATCGCGCTCGCCGGAATCATCGTCCGGAACTCGATCCTGCTGGTCGACTTCATCAACCTGCAGCTCGAGCGCGGCGTCGCGTTCGAGCAGGCGGTCGTGCACTCGGCGGTGGCGCGGGCCAAGCCGATCGCGCTCACGGGCCTCGCGGCGATGCTGGGCGCGCTCTTCATTCTGGACGATCCGATCTTCAACGGGCTTGCGATCTCGCTCATCTTCGGCATCCTCGTCTCCACCCTCATGACGCTGGTCCTCGTCCCGGTTCTCTACTACGCGTTGAACCGCAGGCGCCTCGGCGCCACCACGCCGCAATCGCCACCCGTAAGCGCATGAATAGCGGCCGAGAGGCCCAGCTCTCGCCTGATCCTGCCGTGATTCGCGGGGCTCTTTCCCCGCCGGCGACGGTCCGAAGGCACTGCGTTCGATTGGCCTATAATGACTCGGCAATGCTCGTCTTCCGCCAGCTTTTCGATCCCCAGTCGTCGACCTACTCTTATCTTCTGGGAGACGGTCGGACGCAAGAAGCGGTGCTGATCGATCCGGTGTTCGAGCAGGTCCGCCGCGATGCGGCGCTCCTCGCCGAGCTCGATCTCAAGCTGCTCGCCACGCTCGAAACGCACGTGCACGCCGACCATGTGACCGGTGCGTGGCTGCTCAAGCGACAGTTCGGAAGCGCGATCGTTCTTTCGGAAGCGAGCGGAGCCGACGGCGCCGACCGCTATGTCAAGCACGGCGACCGCGTGCCATTCGGCTCGCGCCATCTCGAAGTGCGCGCGACCCCAGGCCACACGCACGGCTGCGTAACCTACGTGCTCGACGACGAGAGCATGGCGTTCACAGGCGATTGCCTGCTCATTCGCGGGAGCGGGCGCACGGACTTCCAGCAGGGCGACGCGCGCGAGATGTATCGCTCCGTGCGAAGCCAGATTCTGGCCTTGCCGCCGTCGTGTCTGCTCTATCCCGCGCACGATTACCGCGGCCTCACCGTGACCAGCGTAGCCGAGGAGCGCCGCTACAACCCGAGGCTCGGCGGTGAGATCGGCGAATCCGATTTCGTCGGCTACATGAATAACCTGGGCCTCCCCCATCCGAAGCTGATCGATATCGCCGTGCCGGCGAACCTGCGCTGCGGGCGGCCGGCGACGGATGTTGCGCTGCCCGCGGACCCTGGCTGGGCACCGCTCACGTTCACCTTCGCCGGCATCTGGGAGATCCAGCCCGAGGCGCTCGAAGAGCACGCGGACGCGATCCAGATCGTCGACGTGCGCGAGCCGGACGAGTATCACGGCTCGCTCGGCCACATCCACGATGCGAAGCTCATTCCGCTCGGTGCGCTCGCCGCACGCGTCGGCGAGCTCTCACGCGATCGTCCCGTCGTCGCCGTGTGTCGCTCAGGCGCGCGCTCGGCGCAGGCTTCGGTTCTGCTGCAGCGTGCGGGATTCAACGAGGTCGCGAACCTCGCCGGCGGCATGCTGCGCTGGCGCGCCGGAGGGCATCCGGTCGAAGGCGGACAGGTCTAGAGCGGCGTCCCGCCCTCGCGCGCGAGCAGAGCTCGGTAAAGGCTCCTCACGCGACGCTCGACAAGCTCAACGCGCCTTCCAAAGAGAAGGACGAGGTTCTGAGCACCGTCGGTAGGCTCAAGAAGGATATCGTCGAAAAGCCCTAGCCTTGGCGCCATGAGGGACGCCGGCGCGAGGCCTCTCGGGTGGGCTTCCAGCCACGCCGATGTTATGCTATCGTCATAGAATACACCGTATGGCATCCAGTCGATGAGAGCGCGCACCTTAGTTACCGATCGCCTGTATTTCGGCATCGATCCGCTCAGCCTGCGGACGGGAACGGCGCGCGTGTACACCCGGGTGGTCGGTCTGCCGCCCGAGCGGGCCCGGGTCAGCGCGCGCAACCTGCGTCAGGATTTCGGCATCGGTGATACGACCATGGGCCAGATGCTGATCGACGAGTTCGTTTCCGAGGGCCTGCTCGATCCGCCCAACGAGTTCCAGCCCGACTACGGCCTCAACCAACGCTTCCTCGAGCTGGCCTTCGCTCGAGTGGTCGAACCGCTGCCGCGTGACCGGGCGAAGCAACTCCTGGCTAAGGCGTGCGAGCTGGCGGCGCGCATCAACGGCGAATGGACGCGCAATCCCCTCGAGATCGAGCTCGTGGCGCCTTATGGCGGCTACATGAGCCGCGACCGTCAGCTCGCGGAGTTGTCGCTCGGCGTCGTCGTACGCCCGCGTCTCGCCTCGCGCCGGGCACGCTGGGGCCGTATCGCCACCAAAAGCGAGGGTGCGCACGACATCCGGTCGGCGCTGCGCGAGATTTCGTCCTTCATCCATGTCAGGCTGGTCAGCAGCAAGGACAGGCTGCCCCGGCCGTTCGCCGTCGCCTTTCAGGACGATTCGCCGCTGGTGCTCGACGATCGCTGACCCGCCGGCGGTCGCGACGGCACGACAGTTGCCGACCTCCCGAGTCAGAGGGTCCCGTCCCTGGGTCCCGCTCCGCCAGCCGCCTCCAGCTCGGAGCGGATCCGCGCATAGCGGGTCGCTTGCTCGCCCCTCTGGTCGAGAAGTGCCCGCCTGAGCCCGTAGAGATCGATCGACGTCCCGTCGACCGCGGCGAGCCTCGATGCGTCGCCGCCGTGCCCCTCGATCGCCGCAATGCTGTTCCCCAACGCGGCCAAGGCTTCGTCCACGGCCTTCAGCGACGCGGCCCGACCGGCCTCGAGCGTCTCGCGCGCGCTCTCCGTCGACACCGCCAGCGCTGCGCCGTCGGCTCGCGACCATACGCGCGGAGGCGGTGGTTCGGTGCCGAGGACCGGCACGACGAGCGTGAGGGTCCGCTCGGTCCACGTCAGGCGAGGCACGTCGATGCGGATCCGATGCTCTCCTTGCGTCCATTCGGCTACGTCCACGTCGATGTGCTCGCGCCGCATCGTGAGCTGCGGAAAATCGGCGTAGACATCGCGCCACGTGACGCCACATTCGTTGGGCAGCTGCCAGTCCGGATACTTGCAATAGAACTCCGCCACCTGGCCCAGCTTGCGCCGCTCGGCCTTGAGCCCGGGCACTTCGTAGTCGAGGCGTCGCGACCGAACCGTGACATTGGGTCCCGGGACTACGATCTCGCGCCGCTCGGTGGTCACGACGGGAACGAAGAAGGTCCACTGGTACTCGCGCGTCCCCGGGTAGACGTCGGTCGCCGGGCCGGGAATGGGCACGGACTCGGAACGGACCGTCGCGCTTGCCGACAGAAACAACGCGCCGCACGTTAGCGCAAGCATGAATCCGCGCATCGGTCTCTCCGTTGCATCAGGGCCAGTGATGACGACACCCGGACCGCACGCGAGGTTCCCTCGCGGGCGACCGTCAACACGGCGCGCAATGACCGCGGTGAGCTCACTGGAGCTTGATCTCTCCGTCGAAGCTGACGTTGATTTTCAGCCCCGCGACATCGAGCGTGACGCGCGCCGGGAAACTTTCCGTGCCTTTGATCTGCCCCGCCGCGAGCGCCTTCGCGACCGCGAGCTCGATCTCGCGCTGCGATCCGATGCCCACCATCTTGAGGAACTTGCGAATGCTTAAGTTGAAGGTCTCCTGGTCCATGCCGATCTCCTCGTCGCCTCGATTCACCGCCATTCGCCCACCGCCAGGCGCGCTTCGCCGTTCAACGGACGCGCCAACAGACCGCTCTGCGATACCGTCACCTCGTACGCCGCGCCGTCGGCCATGGGAACGTAGGTCGCGCTGCCGTACCGCGCATCCACCCACGGGACGTAGGCCTGCCAGGCGCGAACCAGCGACCAGGCGTCTATGCGCTCGGGCGGGTGCAGCTCGTACACCGTGCGCGGAGCCGTGCGTTCGCGCTCGATGTCATCGTAGCGGCCGCTGATGCGCTCGAGGCGAAAGAGGCTGTCGAAGCCGAGCACGTTGGCCGCGCCGCGCCACTTCAGCATCCGCGCGTCGATCTGCCAATCGTCGCCGCGCAGCACGTAGCCGCGAACCTCGCCCGAGGGAAATCTGAGCGTCGCGTTGAACTGCTCGTCTCCGGCGCGCGCGAAATTCGCCCGGACGACCGGGCGTTCGAACGTCAGGCGCTCGTAGGTGAGGAGGTTCATCCCCACCAGAGCCACCGCGGCCGCGGCGAGCAGGCACACCAACGCCGCCGTGCCATGCGATGCACAGGCCGCGAGCCTGCGCTCCCGCAGGCGCCGCGCCGCCGCCAGCACGAAAGCGAGCCCGAGAAGGACGCACACCGCGACGGCCGCGGCCAGGATCGTCGACGATGCCTCCATGCGGGAATTATCCCATGGACCAGGACCGGGGCGGCCAGCCTCTCGCCGTCGCTGGACGCGGCTCGCTTGCGCTTCACCGTGCGAGCCCATACATTCACGGCAATGACTGCGCGCAAAGCCACCCCTCGCAAGCGTCGGACTCGGCCCGCGCGGCGGATCGCGAAGAAACGAGCCAACCCCTGGCGGCACGTCGTGAAGGCGCAGCTCGCGAATTTCGAGCTGGTCAAGGCGGGCTCGTCGCTGCGCCTACAGATCTTTTCCAACGAGGAGAAGATCGGACAGCTCGAGGTCGGACGCGGCTCGCTCTACTGGTACGGCCGCAACCGCAAGAGCCGGGAGCGCGTCGACTGGTCGCGATTCGCCGACATGATGGACGAGCTGGCGTACGGCCGGTAATCCGCGACGCGCCGGATGCGGGACAACCCGGTCAAGCGGTCGCTCTCCGCCGGCGGATTCGCTTTCGGCGCGATGGTCTTCGAGTTCTTCTCGCCCGGGCTGCCGCAGCTCTGCCGCAACGCGGGCGCCGAGTTCGTTCTCTACGACATGGAACACACGGGACTTGGCTTCGAAACGTTGAAGACCCAGTGTGCGTTGTGCCGGGGCCTCGATCTGGTGCCGATGGCGCGCGTTCCCCGCGGCGAATATCACTTTCTCGCCCGAGCCCTCGACGTGGGAGCGCTGGGCGTCATGGTGCCGATGGTCGGCACCGCCGAAGAGGCGCGCCACATCGTCGCCTGCACGCGCTATCCGCCGCAGGGGCGCCGCGGCGCGGCCTTCGGATTCGCGCACGACGACTACGAGGGCGGCGACGTGGCGGCCAAGATGGCTGCGCTGCACCAGCGCACGCTGGTGATCGCGCAGATCGAAACCGACGAAGGGCTCGGCAACGTCGAGGCCATCGCCGCGGTGCAGGGCATCGATGCGCTGTGGATCGGGCACTTCGACCTCACCAACTTCCTCGGCATCCCCGGCGACTTCAAGCATGCGGCGTATCTCGCGGCGATCGAGCGCGTGCTGGCGGCGTGCGAAGCGAGCGGCAAGGCTGCGGCCTTCCTCGCCACCGACGAGAGCTGGGCGCGCGAATACGCCGCGCGAGGCTTCCGGCTCCTGGGCTACGGCATCGATCCCCTGCTCTACCAGGAAGCGCTGCATCGCGGCCTCGTCGCGTTGCGCGAAACGGCGCAGCCACGGAAATGACCGCCACGTTCCGCGTAGGGATCACCCGCGACATCCTCGATTCGCGCGGCGAGCCGGCGTTCGGGCGGAAGGCGCTCGCGATCCTCGACCAGGCGCCGAACATCGCCTGGGAGTACCTGCCGCGCATCGTGCCGGAGATCGACGCCGATCACGCCGCACTCTACGACGCGATCTACGTCAACATCGCGCGCGTGCCCGCCGCGGCCGTCGCGCGGGCGGATTGCCGCCTGCGCGTCGTCGCCCGCCACGGCGTGGGTTACGACTCGGTCGATGTTCCCGCCATGACTCGCGCCGGCGTCCTCGTGACCAACACGCCCACGCCGATGCCGCGTCCCGTGGCGACCGTCGCGCTCACCTTCATCCTTGCGCTCGCGGGCAGGCTCTTCCTCAAGGACAAGCTGACGCGGACGGGGCGTTGGCACGAGCGCATGGACAACATGGGCACGGGCCTTACCGGACGCACGCTTGGCGTGATCGGCGCCGGGCGCATCGGCCAGGAGATCATGCGCATGGCGAAGCCGTTCGATCTCAAGCTCCTGGCCGCCGATCCCGTCGTGAACGCGCTGGAGCTCTCGTATCTCGGCGCACTCAAGGTCGATCTTCCGACGCTGCTGCGGGAGTCTGACTTCGTCGTGGTCGCTTGCCTGCTCAACGAGCGCACGCGCCATCTTGTCGGAACGAAGGAGCTCGCGCAGATGAAGCCGAGCGCGTACTTCATCAACGTCGCGCGCGGACCGATCGTCGACGAGCCGGCGCTGATCGCGTGCTTGCGCGATGGGCGTATCGCCGGCGCGGCGCTCGACGTGTTCGAGCAGGAGCCGGTCGATCCCGCGAATCCGCTGCTCGCAATGGACAACGTCATCGTGACGCCGCACTCGCTGTGCTGGACCGATGAGTGCTTTCACAACATGGCGTCGACGGGACTCGCGAGCATCGTCGATGCGCTGAACGGACGCAGGCCGGAGTTCGTCGTCAATCCCGCGGTGCTCGGGCATCCGCGCGTCAGGGCGTGGCTGCCGTCGTAGGTCGCAGTCGGAAGCCGGTTAGCAGAGCGCCATTCAGCGGAGACCGTTGGAACGGCGAATGCCGTCGAGGCACCCGTTGCGCCGCGTCGACCGTCACGGGTGGCGCGACGAGGGAGTCGTGGGTTGACTCCCGAAGGAGCGCCGAGCACCCGTAGGTCGACGCCTGCGGCGTTCTAGGTGCCGGCGAGTCTCAGCGCGCGCCCGAAGTCGGCGAGGATCGTGCGCCGCAGGGCGCTCTTCTCTTCCTGCGCAGGCGCGCGCAGGAGCGCGAGGGGATGATAAGTCGCGATTACGGGTATGCCCTCGGGCGCGGCGAGCGACCGCTCCCGCGCAGCGACAATCGCGATTCGCTCGCCGAGGATCGCCTTGAGCGCAGTGGTCCCCAGCGTGACGATCACCCGCGGGCCGATCTCTTCGAGCTCGCGTCGCAGCCAGAGGTTGCAGGCCTGGAGCTCGCGCTGTCCGGGCGTCCTTTGCTTCCGGCGCCGACCGCGTAGCTGATAACCGAAATGCTTGACCGCGTTGGTCATGAAGACCGTCGCCGGATCGACGCCCGCTTCGCGCAGCAATTCGCGCAACAACACGCCTGCGGGCCCGACGAAGGGTTGCCCGGCACGATCCTCCTCATTGCCGGGTGCCTCGCCGATCAACATCAGCCGCGCGCCACGCGGTCCTTCGCCGACGACGGCCTGGCTCGCCTCCCGCCACAGGATGCAGCGCCGGCATGTGGCAGGACTGCCTTCATCGCGAGCGAACTCCGACGCGGTGCGCAGGATGTGAAGCTGCATGGATACTTCGCGTTCGTCCGGAGCGAAGCGATGCAAACCGTATGCCCGCGCGCGCTCGGGGAGGATCCACGCGCGGACCCGTCAAACCGTCGGTGCTCGGCGCCATCGCGCGGACGTCGAAGCGTTCGCGCTGACGCCATTTTTTCAACGGGAGTTGTAAATAAGCGCAGGCCGACGACGTCGAGGCGCGAGCCCCCGTCTCGTCGCACGTGATCACCGCTAGCGGCGCCAGCGAGCTGGAGCGCTGCGGCTGAAGCGCAGCATGAGGTAGCCGCCGACCAGCCCGCCGAGGTGCGCGAAATGGGCAACGCCCTCCTGAGTTCCGGTCACCCCCAGGAGCAGTTCGAGCCCGGCGTACACGACGACGAATACGCGAGCCGGCATCGGAATCGGCGGGAAGATCAGCATGATGCGGTTGTGCGGGAAATAGATCGCGTAGGCGAGCAGCAAGCCGAACACGCCGCCGGATGCGCCGACCGTGGGATAGAGCGCTCCGCTCAGTGCGGACGTGATGAGCTGCGCGATTGCGGCCGAAAGCACGCAGACGAAGTAATAGGTCAGATACCGCCGCGCTCCGAATACGCGCTCCATCGGCGCCCCGAACATGTAAAGCGCGAACATGTTGAAACCGATATGCAGCAGGCTGCCGTGCAGGAACGCGTACGTCACGAGCTGCCAGACCTGGAAGCTCACGTGCCCGCCGCTCGCGCGCGCGGCGGCGAGCGGCCACAGCGCGAACGGCGCCTCGATTCCGGGAACGGACATTTGCAGCAGGAAGACCAGCGCATTGGCGCCGATCAGAAACAGGGTTACCGGTGGCATGGATTGAATGTGGGGGCGTGCGCCCGGACCTCCAAGGTCAGGCGTCGATCACGGCGCGCGCAGATAATCTACCAGAGCCGCGATGTGCTTGTCGGTCAAGTGGGAGGCGAAACCGGCGATCGGCGCCCGACGGTGAGCCCGAAGCTGGGACCGGTGTGGACGTGCGGCGTTCCCTTTCGTCGCTCCGCTCGCGCGATCCCCCCCGCCCTCGTCCTTCAGGACCCGCTTGATCCGGCGCGCGGCGGCAAGCGTTTCGGCTGACACGCACTCGTGCCACCAGAGATGCTCGGCGGGGTAGCAGCGGGCGTAAAACGCATCATCCGACAGCAGATTGATGACGCAAAGCGCATCGAACTTCTCCGATGCTTCCACCCGGTACGACGTTTCCGGAAGCTCCGAGGCACCCGGCTTGGCCCCCGCAGCCGGCTTGCCGGCGCAGGCGTCGGCCCCGGCGACGGCATGCGGGACGGCGATCGCACGCCGAGTGCGCGCCACGAGGCGAATCGTCCAACCATGACCGGCGTACCATACGAAAAAGGGCAATCGCGATTGCCGTACAGTAGCCCGCTGCGCGCCTTTTTTCATAGGACGATCGAATCATGCATGGGACCCGCGAAACATCGAGCCGCACTTCAAGCAGTTCCTCCGGGCGGAGCGCCTGAGGTGGGCGCGCGCAGGATCGAGGCGCCTCGGGCGTGAGCCTGCGTCATGCCGCCGTCTTCGCGCTGTCCGCGCTCGCGGCGGCCTGCGGTCGCGTGGACAACCCTTTCGCGTCGTTCGAGACGCACTGCGCCAGCCTGCCGTCGTCCGAATTCCAGGTCGTCACGAAGCCGCTCACCTTCGAGCGCGACGACACGCGGCCGATCGCCGAGCTCACCGTCATGAGCGGCAGCGCGCTCGCGGCGCATCAGACGATGGGCCTCACGACGGCCGTCTTCGGCCAGAGCGCCGACATCGACCTCCACGTGATCGACGACCACCGGGGCTCGCGCGCCTGCGGCACGCCTCGAATTCGCGTCGAGCTGTCGATGCAGCCGGTGACCGTTTTCATCGCCCGCGAGCTCGCGCAGGCGCCGTGTCAGCACGACGTGACCCTTTCGCACGAAATGAAGCACGTCGCCGTCTTCCGCGAAGTGCTCGACGAAGCCGCACGAGCGCTCGAGCACGACTTTCCGGAGGCCATCGGCGCCGAGCTCCGCCGCGCGGCGAGCCCCGACGAATTGCAGCGGCGGCTCATCGTCGGGCTTCGCGATTATCTCGCGCGGTTCATGAGCGACTGGCAACGCGAGCTCGACGCGCGGCAGGCCGAAGTCCACTCACCCGAGGAGTACGCACGCGTCTCAACGACGTGCGCGCATCAGCAGGATTCCCTGCTTCAGCCCGGCCCTCGAGACGGCCGGAAGGCATTGGCGCACGAGAGTGTCTCGCGCCAGTAGGCGCTCTCCGGTCCATAGAAGGCGGCGAGCCTGGATTCGACCGCGAACCCCGCGCGCCCCGCCGCGCGCATCGCCTCGAGCCCTACGCAGTTGGCAGTGACTTCGCTCTGCGTGGGCACGCTGGCATGCGCGCATTCGTGGAAGAAGATGAAGTCGTGCATCTCGCGCGGCAGCGCCTTCAATTGCGCTTCGTTCCAGACGATGCGGTAGCTCGACCCGGCGCGCTCCGTGATGGCGATGCGACCGCGGACGACGATGGGATGCGATGCGGGCGCGATCTCTTCTTCGATCGGGGCTCCGGCGACGATGCAGCGCATCGTGCTGCCGTCGCTGAACGTGAACGCAGCCGCCTGCGCTGCGATCAACAGCAGAGCCCAGGGCGAGAGACGGCGCAGGCGGCCCGCGCGACATCCCGCTGGAGGACAGCCACGAATCCGTTGAGGCGAACGGGAATGCATCAGCGCACGACGAGATCCAGCAGCTCGTCGTCGACGTGCCAGATGTCGCTCTCTTTCATCAGAAGGACCTCGCCGTCGAGCGCGCCCACGGTCGAATCGCCGGTCACCAGAAGCACCGCGGTATTGCCCTTCACGAAGCCGCGCACGATGCGGACCGACTTCTCGGGGTGCTCTCCGGCAAGATAATCGAGGAACCCGTCGAGATTGCCCTTGTTCTCGGCGTCCGTCCAAGTCCGCTGCCGATCGAGCGACAGCAGGGATTTGAGCTTCGCGCGGTCGCGCTTGACGAGCGCCGCGTGGTAGGCGAGATACGCCGCGCCCGGCGAGCCTCCGCCGGCGGCGAGCGCGGTGCCGTGGTCGTCTGACATGAGCGGCACGTCGACGGCGACTTCGAACGGACGATCCTTCTCGCTGCCTTTGAGATTGCCGGACAGTCTCCCGCCGCTCAGGCGTACGCTCGATGCGACCTCGCTCGTGCAGAACCCGCACCCATTGCCCAGAGCGAAGTAATAGCTCAATCCGCGATAGCTCCCGTCCGGCCGGAACTCGAAATACACCACGCCTGTTTCGTCGTCCCGGATGCGCTTCTCGACCGCGCGCCGGCGATCGTAATAGTCGGCGAGCGCGTCCGCGTGCACGCGCGCATTCGTGACAGCGACGATGAGCGCGGCGTCGGGTCCCAGGAACGAGTGCCCGTGGAACGCGATCGCGCTTCTCACGTCCAGTTTTATCGCCTGGCTCGCGAACGTTCCTCGAGCGGTCTCTTCGGCCGACACGGCGCATGATCCGACCACCGCTGCACTCACGAACGTGTACACGACAAACATCCGGGTCGTTCGCCTGCAGTCAACATCGGGACGGGGCCGGGTCATGGTGACGATTATAGCGGTCTCGCTATTCCCCTCGCCCGACCGGCGCGTGACTACGCCCGACGATTCGTCGGAAAAACGTGCCGGACTGCGGCCACCTACGGTATGATTTCCCGCGAACGATCGATCGGGGGCGATCTAAGAATGCGAACGCTGTGTTCACTACTGCTTGCGATCCTGCCGGCTCTCAGCCTGGCGCAAGGCGCGTCCCAACCCCTGATATTCGGCATCAACGAGGGCGTGACGTACCGTATTTCGGCGTCCGAAGTTCGCGAGCGCTTCCGCGAAGTCGCCGACGATCTCGCGAAGCTCCTCAAGCGTCCTGTGCACATCGAATACATGGACGAGTACGTGCAGATGGGCAAGGATCTCGAGGCGGCCCGCTACGACCTCGCCTATGTGCATCCGGCGCACTACGCCGCCCGGGCGATCGACAAGGCCCATTACCGCCTGGTCGCCGTGACCAAGGGTTACATCGACTACCGGGCGAGCTTCCTGGTGCGCGGCGACTCGAACTACGGGTCGCTCGCGGATCCACGAATCCACCAGATCGGCATGCCCGACGCCGATTCGATCACGGCGTGGATCGTGCGCGCGACGCTGCGCGATGCGCTGGGGCCGAAGGCCAAAGCTTTGCGGCTGCGCTATACGCGCTATCAGGATGCCGTGCCATTCATGGTCGATTACGGCTTTGCGGAAGTCGGCGCCACCGCGGCGTCGAAGGTGATCAAGGAATATACCGACAAGGGCGGCAAGGTGCTCCTCCAGAGCAAGCCGGTGCCGATCAAGGAACTCATCGCGAGTCCGAATCTGCCGGCGCAGGATCTCGCGCACATCCAGCAATATTTCCTGAACCTCGAATTCACCGAGGAAGGCCAACGCCGGCTCGCCAAGCTCGGCTACAAGGGTTTTTCGACCTTCGATGAGCGTCAGCTCGTCGAGCTCGGCCACTGGCTGGAAGCAGCGCCTCCGGATCTGCGCTGAGCGGCCGCGAACGGTGCGCGAGGCCGGCCGTCGGCGTTCGTCCTACCTTTTTGGCCTGGCTTCTTACAGCAGAATCGGAGGTCCGCCGATTTTGCGCTCTCCGCGATGCTCCCAGAATGGGTGCCATGCGAGGATCCTTGGGTGGGCTTCCGCGCTGGCCGACTCCCAGGCATGTCCACCGATCAAGACCGTTCTCGCACGTCGCGGCCCAAGGCTCGCGGCAGAGGACGGGCCGAGCCGATCGGCTCGTTCTCTTTTCTTGCCTGCAGTTGATTGATTTGAAAGCCAGCGAATGAACACCAACCGATTCCTGATTGGCATCGCAACGGCCCTGGTGGCCGCCGGCGCGCTCGCCCAGAGCCTCGCTCCGCGCGAGCACACACGAGGCGCCGTCAGTTACCTCTCGGGCGGCATCGGCAGCGACGAAGCACAAGCAATGCGCGATGCCGCGGCCGATTACCCGCTGACGCTCGAGCTCGCCGCGGCCGGAGGCGGACCGCGCGACGAATACATCTCGGACGCGCGCGTACGCATCCGCGACAGCCAGGGGTCCGAGGTGCTCGAGACGCGGACGGATGGGCCGTTTCTGCTGGTGCGGCTGCCCGCCGGGACCTACGACGTCGATGTCGAGTGGAGCGGCGCCCGCAAGCACAAGACCGTCGATGTCGGCGAGCGGCGCCAGTACGTGATGCTGGAATTCCCCGGATCGCTCGACCGCCGCTAGATCTCGCCGCCCGAGGCTCCTGGCCAAGCTCAGTTGGCCGCGACGAACGCTCGGGTCTTGCGGGCGTCCATAGCCGGCGCGAACATCGCCTCCATTTCGCGTCTCAGCTTGAGCGCCGGCAACGTTTCGTCGAGCGTCACGTCGCGCCAGGTGAGTGTCTGTCCGCTTTTCACCGGCGTCGTGAGCTTCGCGCCATGCGCGAGTCCGAGCGGCAGCCCGCCGAGGTCGAGCGATTTCCGCGCCGGCAGGAGCTTGCCCCAAACGGTGTAGCCGCCTTCGCCATCGAGCGTCTCTCCCGCTTCGAGGTTGCGCTTGGCGGTTGCCACGACGTCCGCGTTGAAGCAGACGGCCGCACCGGTGGCTTCCCGGCGCAGCCCCACCGAGGCGACCGAGATCCCGACTTCGAGGCCGATCAGGTGCCAGCGCTTGTACAGGCAAGCGTAACGGCCGGTCGGATCGGTGCGCACCATGTACTCGCGGAAGCAATTGCGGATGTATTCGGTGTCGCCCTCGAACACGACGAATACGCCGAAGCGGATGTCGTAGGGAATCACGCGTCCGTCGCGCTCCAGCGACGAGATGACTTCGACCTGGCCTTTGGCATCCAGGACGCCGCCCTCGGCGATGGGCCGGCACACGAAGGGAATGTCGTCGATCGACGCCGGCGGATAGGTGAGCCCGTCCGGAGGCGCGACCAGCCCCGTCGCGTTGCATACCGCCGTGCATTCGATCGCCGGCTTCGAGCCGTCGAGGAATGAGTTGAACATCTTCGGATTCAGCCCGCCGATCTTCGCCTGCTCGGCCGTGAGCCCGTAGTGGCCCCACACCGTGTCCGGCGTGGACTGGGCGAAGTGCGGCAGCCATTTGTGGCCGCGCCCCGCGGCGACTACGCCGAACCCCGCGGCGCGCGCCCAGTCCACGAGATCGCAGATGAGCGCCGGCTGATCGCCGTAGGCCAGGCTGTAAACGACGCCTGCCTCCGTCGCGCGACGCGCGAGCAGTGCTCCGCACAAGGCGTCGGCCTCCACCGTCACGTTGACGACGTGCTTGCCGTGACGGAAAGCGGCGAGGCAATGTTCGACCGCGGCCAGCGGATGTCCGGTGCACTCGACGACTACTTCGATCCGCGGATGCCGGACCAGCGCCTCCCAGTCGTCGGACACGTGCGTCGTGCCTGCCGCGAGCGCAGCGTCGATCGACCGCGCGCCATAGCGCTCGGCGGCCCAGCCGACGCGTTCCAGGTTGGCTGCTGCGTTCGCGGGTGCCAGATCGGCGATCGCCGCGAGATGCACTCCCTTCGTCTTCGGGACCTGCGCGAGATACATCGCGCCGAATTTGCCCGCGCCGATCAGGCCGACACCGAGCGGCTTGCCGCCGGCGACGCGTTCAGAGAGCTTTGCGTACAGGCTCATCGCCGCAGGACGCCCGAATCGAATCGCATGACAGCCTCGCGCGAACGCGCTGGGCCGTACACGTCGTGCACGGCTCACCGCACGCTGACGAGTTTACTCCCGCGAAGCGCGTTCGCGGGAGGGCGCGGCCGACCTAACGATAGTAATCGGGCAATTGCGCCTTGAGCTGATAGAGCTTCGGCAGATCGTTCATCACGATGTAGGGTTGCGTGCGATGCAACGCCAGGTAGTTCTGATGGTAGGCCTCGGCGGGATAGAAGGCGGGCAGCGGAACGATCTGCGTGACGATCGGATCGGAGAACGCCTTCGCCTGGCGCAGCTGCTCGACGTAAGCTTGCGCGACACGCTTCTGATCATCGCTGGTGAAGAAGATCGCGGAGCGGTATTGCGTGCCGTAATCTGGTCCCTGGCGGTTGAGCTGCGTGGGGTCGTGGGCGACCGAGAAGAAGATGCGCAGCAGCTCGCCATACGAAACCTGTGCCGGGTCGTAGGTGACCTGGACGGACTCCGCATGACCGGTCCTTCCCGTGCTGACCGTTTCGTACTCCGCCGTCTTGGCATCGCCACCGGCGTAGCCGGACACCGCGCTCGTCACGCCCTTGGTATGCCGGAACACCGCCTCGACGCCCCAGAAGCATCCGCCGGCGAAAACCGCCGCCTGCGGTCCCTTGACCGACGCGGCGGGAATATCCTGCGCCGGCGCCGGAAGGGGCGAGCCTGCGCCGGCAAACGCGGGGAACGCTGAGGCGAGTGCGACGGCAGCGAGGCGCTTAAGAGAAAAACGTGGCATGGACGATCTCCTTTGACCAATCGAGGTTCGCTAGCCGGTTAGTCGGTCGCGCGCCGCGATCCTGACGTCCGTCGCGGGCCGCTGGCGACATCGATTCCATAGAGTATATTCGTCCTGCTCGGTTCCCTGGCAGAGGCTGCGTGTCGGTGCTCGTCGCGGGCTTGATCGTATTCCTGGGCATTCATCTCCTGCCCGCGCTGCCGGGCGTGCGGGCCAGGCTCGTCGGACGTTGGGGCGAGCAACGCTATCGCGGCCTGTTCTCGCTGATTGCGTTCGTGGGGCTCGCGCTGATCATCGCCGGTTACGCGAGGTCGGAGCCCGGCCCTCGCCTCTTCCTGCCGTCCTCGGTCGCCATCGCTGTGGCACCGTACGCGATCACCCTGGCGTTAATCCTGTTCGCCGCGGCCAACCTGCGCGGGCATACGCGCCGCGTCGTGAGGCATCCGATGCTCTTCGGACTCTTGATCTGGGCGGCGGTGCACCTCGCAGCCAACGGCGATACGCGCGGCACGATTCTCTTCGGGAGTTTTCTCGCCTACGCGGCGATCGACTTCCTGTCGGTCGTCCAGCGCGGAGCGGCCAAGACCTTCGAGCCGGTGCGTCGCCACGACGCCATAGGCGTCGTCGCAGGCGTTGCCGTCGCGCTGGTGCTCATGGCCCTGCACCGCCCGCTGTTCGGGGTCGCGGTCGTGGGCTGGGGCGTCTGAGCCATGCGTCATGTTCAGGTCGTGCCGCGCTGCAGCGTCACTCGAGCGCGTCGAGTTGGTATGATGGAGCCGCCTTACGCGAGAACAACGCACGCTGCCGAGGGCTCGATGCCGCGGTAGCCACAAAAGGAGGAAACACCATGGCAAAGAAAGGTTCCGACGGCGTCTATCGCGTCATCGACGTGATCGGCACGAGCACCACATCCTGGGAAGACGCAGCCCGGAATGCCGTAGCAACGGCCAGCAAATCGCTGCGTGACCTGCGCATCGCGGAGATCTCCAAGCTCGATATGAAGGTCGAAGGCGGCAAAGCCGTCGCCTTCCGCGCCCGCGTGCAGCTTTCGTTCAAATACGAGAGCTGATCGGCGCTTCGCTCCGAAGGGGCGGCGCCAGCTGCAGCCGATAACCGCCCGTCCGCCGCCCTCAACGCGCTGCGCGCGGGCGTGGTCGGTCCGGAAATCCCTGGAACCAACGCGCGCGCCGTTCCCGCCAGGCGTCAGCGATGCGCCGGCACCAATCCGCGCGGCGCTCGGCTCGGGCTTCGAGCGCTGCCATGAAATGGTCGTATGCCGTCCAATAGCGGCGGTCGGCCGGGCCGGTTTCGTCGCCCGATGTGCAGTGCAACAAATTTCCGTTATGATGGTCCTTGTAGGAGTCGGGAAGCGGGCCCGTCCGAAGCGCGAGCTGCTCCGCGACGGCCGCCAGGCTGAGATCGTAGATCGATAGTAATATCATGAGGTTGTCACTGTAACCTATTAAAGAAAAGAATTTTTTGAGTTGGACCTGTACGATAGCGACCCCTGCTGCGATCGTCTAATCGCATGTTTCGATGAGCTCGATTGTCGGGCGTGATAAAAGGTTTTCTGTTTATGACGCAGCGCACCAAGATGAATTGAAGGGCCGGACAGACCTGGATAAGCCCACGATGGAACTAAGCCAGCTGCGAGCCTTCGTCGAGATCGCCAAGATGGGGCAGCTCACGCGCGCCGCGGAGCGGCTGCATCTGTCCCAACCGGCCCTGTCGGGCCAGCTCAAGGCGCTGGAAGAAGCGCTCGGCATCAGCCTTTTCGAGCGCTCCTCGACCGGCATGACGCTGACCTCCGGCGGTCGATCGCTTCTCGCTGAAGCGGAGAGCGTCCTCGCGGCGATTCAGCAGCTCAAGCAGACCGCGCAGCACCTCCAGGGTCGCCCCGCGGGACGCCTGAGCCTCGGCACCGTGCTCGATCCGGTGACGCTGCAGCTGGGCGATTTTCTGGCCCGGGCCATCGAAAGCTATCCGCTGATCGAGATCGAGCTGCACCAGGTGTTCTCGGGTGCGGCCCTGGCCGGCGTACGGAGCGGAGAGCTCGACGCCAGCTTCTTCTACGGGGCGCTCGACGATCCGGCCCTGTCGGGCGAACTATTGCGCCCGCTCACCTACCGCGTCGCGCTGCCCGCGGAGTGGGGTCTCGAAGGCGCACGGGTCGAATGGGACGCGATTGCGGCGCGGCCGTGGATACTCGCCCCGGAAACGAGCTCGCACCGCGTGCTCGTGATGGAGCTGTTCGCCGCGCGCGGCGTTTCACCGACCCAGGTGATCGAAGCCGACAACGAAACGGTGATCCTCAACCTGGTCGAATCCGGCGTCGGCGCCAGCATCGCCCGCGAGGAGCTTGCGCTCGCATCCGAACAGGAAGGACGCATCTCGGTCTGGGCCGGAGCGAAGCTCGAGACCGAGCTCTGGTTCATTCACCAGGCCAGGCGCTCCGAGGATCGCCTGCTGGAAGCGGTGCGCTCGGTTCTGCAGGAAGTCTGGCGACAGGAAGAACCCGCGGCACATTCGGTGTCGATGTAGCCGCGAGCGGGGCGGGCCGCTGCGGGTTCGCTGCGCTTTAGCCCGGGCTGCCCCCGCGCTGCTCCCTACTCCATCGTCCACGTCGCTCCGTCGGGCGACGTGTCGAACGTGCCGGCGCTTCCTACGGCCACGAAGAGCGTTCCCGACCAGGCGACGCCGGCCAGGTTCGCCGCGGTCTTCGACTGGGTGGTGCTCCACGTGTTGCCGTTGTTGGATGTGACGATCCTTCCGTTCGTCCCTACCGCGATGAATTGAATGTTCCCGACTGCAGAGCCTGCCGCGGCGACGGCCTGCAGCGACGCGGCGGTGTTCGACACGCGCGGATTCCAATTGACCGCGTCCGTCGAGGAGAGGATCGTGCCGTTGGCCCCGACCACGATGATCCTGCCGCCGGCCCCCACCGCAACCGCCGCGAGGTTCGCAACCGTGCCCGAGACCTGTGTGTTCGGAACGCCGGTCGGGAGCACGGTGAGAATCGCCCCGTTGTCGCCCACGAAGACGAATTTGACGCCGGTCCACGCGATGCCGTTGATGTTCTCCGCCGTCTTGGACACCTTTCGGGTCCAGTTCACGCCGTCCGGGGAGGTGAGCAGCACGCCGCCGTCGCCTACCGCCAGGATGACGGGGCCGGCGTTGGATTCGGAGCCGGCCACGGCGTTGAGCGTTTCGGTGGCATTCGAAACTTGCTGCGTCCAGCGATACCCGTCGGGTGAGGTGATGATGGTGCCCCGGGTCCCGACGGCAATGAGCTGGCTGCCCGTCCATGTGATTCCGCGCAACGACGGCGTCCCGGAGCTGCGCACGCTCCAGTGCATCCCATCGCGCGACACCGCGATCAGCCCGACGCCGTTCTGCCCGCCCGCCACGGCGACGAAGAGCGCACCCGTCCATGCGACGCCGTTGAAACCGACATTGGACAAGTCGACCGGTCCCGTCGCGGGCGCGCACATGGCCACCGCGTCCGGGCCGTAACCCTCCGGCGCGAATCCGAGTTCGACCATGGCCGCTTTGATGGCCGGGTCGTCGGTGTAGCGATGGTTCGAATCGATGCGCTGGTTCCAGAGTCGGAAGACGGGAACGGTCGCGATGGGACACGCGCCGGTGGCGAGGTTGGGAAGAGCGATGAAGAAGGCCGACGGCGTCTCGTAGACGTAGCCGGCATACGCCGGATTGGTGCGCATCAGATTCAGTATCGCCGCGCATTCGGCGATCGACGCCGAGAAGAAGTGCGAGTCGCCATTCTGCGGCGGAATGTAGAACCGGCATACCGGCTGCGCGCCCGGACCCGCCGATTCGGCGGTGGCATACGCGGCGAAGCTCTGCCCCGTGCGCGTCCAGCCGGGGATGATCTGCTGATCGAGCGCATCGATATCGGGCTGCAGCGAGCTCATGAAATAGTGATCGCGCGCCGCGTCGTAATATTCGACGACCGTCACCGGTACGGGCGGGATGGTCACGCTATCACCGGCGAAGTTGGTCGCGACGTTGGGCAGAACGACGTTGGTGCGCGTGATCGCGTAGACGCCGTCGGTGGGCAGTGGTGGATAGGCGACGGAATCGACGCCCAAGAGCGTAAGGGTCGCCGGGCCGGTGGACAGAAACTGATTCGGAAAAACGTAGTCGGGCGTGATGATCCCGAGATCGGCCAGGCCCTGGGAGGCGATCAGCACGCGGCGGTTGGCCGTCGCGCTGCTCGGCAGATCGTGCAGGAACGTGAAGAGCTTGTTGTGCGGCCCGTACTGGATCGCCAGTCCGCCGCCTGAGAACGCCTGCTGACCGTCCAGCCCGGCCGTCTCGTGCAGCACGACGAACTGCACCGCGCCGTCGGCGTTGGAGTAGATCGCCTCGATCTGGAAGCTCGTCGCCGCGGTCGCCACGGCCGCCCACAGACCGAGCGCGATCGCCGCGCAGCCACGCAATAGGACGTTCATGTGCTCTCCCTTCTCCCTCACATCGTCGCGCGGTTTTTTTCGCGCTCGCGTTCTTCTATCTTGCAGGAATCATCACCAGCCGATCGTTGCCGGACTCGGCACCCCAGACTTCGCCGGCGCGACCGAGCATCTGCCGCACGTCCGCCCCCCGACGATTGGACTCGAAGCTCTCGAACTTCTCGGTCGCGGGATCGAACCTGACGATCGCGTTGGTCGACCAGTCCGTGAGCCAGACCTTGTCCTGATCGTCGACCCAGACGGCGTAGGCATGCGCGTTGCCGGGCAGCTTCCACTCCCGCCACGACTTGCCCGCCGGATCGTACATGCCGACCTGGCCCGTGTTCCAGTAGCTCACCCAGACGCGGCCGCGCGAATCGGACCAGACACGGCGCGCGCCCTGCCCCTTGGTGGGCGGCTCGATCACCGTGGCGGTGCCGGATTCGACGTCGATGCGCGCGATGTGACTGCCGGCGAGCGAAGCGTAATACACATCGCCCGAAGGCGTTGTCGTGATGCCGTAAGGACCGCTGCCGCGCGGCGCATTCCACACCCTCATGTCAGAGCTCGCCGGGTCGAGCCGTCCGTAGTACCCGCTCTGCCCGGTAAACCAGACGCGCCCTTTCTTGTCGAAGGTGAGCGTGTTGAGATTCGCGTGCGCCGCGTCCGAAGGCAGCGGCCAGACCTTCACGGCGTGCGTTTTCGGATCGACCCGAACGATCGCGTTCTGTCCGCCGTCGGTGATCCACGGCGCGCCGTCCGGCCCCACGATCACGCCGTGGGGCGCGGATCGCGTGCCCAGCGGAATCTCCTCGAACTTGCCGCTCTTCGGATCGAGGATGCCGAGCTTGCCTGTCATCTGCGCCGTGTAGTACACCGGTGCGCCGGCGCCGGGCGCGGCCGCAACGTCATGCGGATGCGCGCCTTTCGACACGTCGAAATAGCCCGGCGCGGCCTCGACGCAGAGCGGGGCCGCCGCTGTCAGGATCCCGAACAGCGCCCCAAAAACCTTGCCGGCGAGCGACTTGCAGTCGATCATGCGTTTCCTCGCAGCCACGCCGACACGATGACCGCGACGGCGTTCGCTACATTCTACGGCGGATCGCACACCGAGCCGAGGGCCCTCGTATCCCTGCCGACCGGCGGTCGTGGCGCCTGTTGCAGGAACGCTAATGCACAATGGCGCACGTAACGAACGCGACGATGCCCCGAGCGCCGATGCGGTACGATCCGAAAACCGCATTGTCAGCGCATCCCATGAGCTCCAGCCGCGACGCGGCGATCGACCACGCTGCGCATCATTTCGACTCCGGAGCGTTTCGCGCCGATCTCGCGCGCCGCGTCGCGTATCGGACCGAAAGCCAGGAACCGGCGCAGGCTCCGGCGCTGCGGGCGTACTTGAGCGAAGAGATCGCGCCCGCGATCGCGCAACTCGGATTCGTCTCCGCGATCGTCGAGGATCCTCGAGCCGCCCACGGCCCGATGCTCATCGCCGAGCGCCGCGAGGACGATGCGCTGCCGACTATCCTCACCTACGGCCACGGCGACGTCGTGCGCGGTTACGACGATCAGTGGCGTGCGCCGCTCGGGCCCTGGTCGATCCTCGTCGAAGGCGATCGCTGGTACGGTCGCGGCACGGCGGACAACAAGGGGCAGCACAGCATCGTGCTCGGCGGGCTCGCGAGCGCGATTGCCGCCCGCGAAGGCCGGCTCGGCTACAACGTGAAGCTCCTCCTCGAGACCGGAGAGGAAGTCGGATCGCCGGGGTTGCACGATGTGTGTCGCCTTCGCCGCGCCGACCTCTCGGCAGACGCACTGATCGCCTCCGACGGACCGCGGCTCTCCGCCGATCGCCCTACGCTTTTCCTCGGCTCGCGCGGCTGCGTAAATTTCACGCTCTCGCTTCGCCTGCGCGAGGGCGGCCATCATTCCGGCAACTGGGGCGGCCTCCTGGCCAATCCCGCAACGATGCTCGCGCATGGGCTCGCGAGCATGACCGGCCCGCGCGGAACGATCGAAGTCGACGGCTTGCGCTCGCCGCCGCTGCCTGAAGCGGTGCGCGGCGCGCTCGCCGGAATCACCGTCGGCGGCGACGCCGGGGATCCGGAGATCGACGAGGACTGGGGCGAAGCGGGTCTCTCGCCCGCCGAGCGCGTCTTCGGCGCCAACACGCTCGAAGTGCTCGCCTTCAAGGCCGGCAATCCGGACAACCCGGTGAACGCGATTCCGCCGCGCGCCATCGCCCACTGCCAGCTGCGCTTCGTCGTCGGAACCGACTGGCAACACTTGGCGGAGCACGTCCGACGCCACCTCGCGGCACGAGGGCATGAGAGGGTGGAAGTGAACGTGGTGCAGGCGAGCCCGGCGACGCGCCTTTCGCCGGACGATCCGTGGGTCAGGTTCGCGGTGGCCTCGCTCGAGCGCACCACGGGCAAATCGGTCGCGGTTCTGCCCAATCTCGGGGGCACGCTGCCCAATGACGCCTTCGCGGAAATTCTCGGCCTGCCGACGATCTGGATTCCGCATTCGTATCCCGGCTGCTCGCAGCACGCACCGAACGAGCACCTGCTCGGCCCGGTCGCGCGCGAGGGGCTCACGATGATGGCGGGGTTGTTCTGGGATCTGGGGGACGGCGAGGCGGCACGGCTGCGCGCGGGTCGGCGCATCTCGAGATAACGACACCTCGTCGCGCACCGGAGCCCGGCAGGCGGCCCGACAGCGATCCAGAGGCGGATCGCTAGCTGCCGACGACCAGCGGCTGCACGAAGATCCAGTACACCAGCCCCGCGATCAGCGCGTACTTGACCGTCCTGAATACCGTCCGGTTCTTGCGCTTCAATCGCGTGAGGAGATCGCTGCCACGCCCGAAGAAGGCGTAGATGCGGTTGAACGCTCCGACCTGCTCGTTCTCCACGTTCTGCGTCGCGGAGGCGCGGATGATGCTGCGCGACACCCAGCGGTTGAACGCGGTCATCCAGCGCGTGCGCAAGGGCCGCTCGACGTCGCAGAACAGGATGATGCGCGTGACGTCGGTCTTGTTCTCGGCGGAGTGGATGAACGTTTCGTCGAAGAGCACATCCTGGCCGTCGCGCCAGGAATAGGGTTGGCCGTCGACGAAGATCCGGCAGTCGTCCGAGTCGGGACAAACCAGCCCGAGGTGGTAGCGCAGTGAGCCGGCGAACGGATCGCGATGGCGGTTGAGCTTTCCGCCCGGCGGCAGCAGCGCGAACATCGCCCCGTTCACCTTCGGCAGCGACTCGAGCAGCGCGACGGTTTTTGGACAGAGCGCCTGCGCCGACGGCAGCCCGTGACCGTACCAGGTCAGGTAGAAGCGCTTCCAGCCTTCCTTGAAGAAGGAGTTGAAGCCGAGGTCGTTGTGCCCCGTCGCCGCCCGGATGCCGCCCTGGTTCATGAGACCGAGCGCCTCCTCGCGGATCAGCTGCCAGTTCTCGCGCAGCTTAGCGAGCTCCGGCACCGTGCTCACATCGACGAAGGGCTTGGGCGGAACCGCGGAGAAGAGATACATAAGCGAGTTGTACGGCGCCATCAGCGTCGAGTGATCCTTGAGCTGGCGCACGAACGTGTGCCGCACGCGCCCGCGCAGGTGGACGTACAGCGCGGAGGCGACGAAGAGATAGACGACGATGAACTTGGGCGCGAGCAACGCCAGCAGCACCTGCGGCAATGCGACTCCTTCGGATAGGCCGTCGGCGGGCCGGCCGATCCGCAATTATACTGCGCGTGCTCTGCGCACCGCCCCTGCTTCGGCGCCACCCTCCTCGAGCCTTGCCCGCGTCCGCCACCGGCTTCCGAGCGCTGCTCGCCCACCGATCGTTCGTCCGCTTCTGGATCGCACGGCTCACCGGCGGGTTCGCGAACCAGATGCTGGCGGTCGCGGTCGGCTGGCAGGTCTACGCGCTGACCGACAGCGCGCTCGACCTGGGGCTCGTCGGGCTCGCGCAGTTCGCGCCCTCCGTGCTCTTGCTGCTCGTGATCGGCCACGTCGCCGACCGCTACGACCGGCGCTGGATCGTGGGAATCTGCCAGCTGGTCGAAGCGTGCGCCGCGATCACGCTCGCCGTGCTGAGCCTGCGCGGCACCATCACCGAGCACGCCATCTTCGCGCTGGTCGCCGTGGTCGGCGCGGCGCGCGCGTTCACGATGCCCACCCAGCAGACGCTCCTGCCCGCGGTCGTGCCGGCGACGCTGCTGCCGCGTGCGGTCGCGGCGAATGCCACCGCGGGACAAACCGCGATCGTCGTCGGACCTGCGCTCGGGGGCTTCCTCTACGTCGCCGGGCCCGCCGCCGTGTACGCCCTGTGCGCGGTGCTCTTCGTCAGCGCGAGCGTGCTCAACGCGACCCTGCGCGTCGAGCGCCGCGGCCTGTCGAAAGATCCGCCGACGCTCGCGACGCTCTTCGCCGGCATCGCCTACATCCGCCGCCGGCGCGAGCTGCTGGGCGCGATCTCGCTCGATCTCTTCGCGGTGCTCTTCGGCGGCGCGGCGGCGCTGTTCCCGATTTACGCGCGCGACATCCTGTACACGGGACCGTGGGGACTGGGCCTGCTTCGATCGGCCCCGGCCGTGGGCGCTCTGTCGATGGCGGTGTGGCTCGCCCGTCATCCGCTGGAGCGCCGCGCCGGACGCAAGATGTTCGCGGCGATCGCGCTCTTCGGCATCGCGACCATCGCGTTCGGGCTGTCGCGCTCCTTCACGCTCTCCCTCGCCGTGCTGGTGGTGCTCGGCGCCGCCGACATGATCAACGTCGTCGTGCGCATGTCGCTGGTGCAGCTGCGCACGCCCGACGAGATGCGCGGTCGGGTCTCGGCGGTCAACTCGATGTTCATCGGCGCATCCAACCATCTCGGCGAGTTCGAATCCGGCGTCACCGCGGCGTGGTTCGGCACGGTGCCCGCAGTGGTGATCGGCGGGCTCGGGACGCTGCTCGTCGCGGGGCTGTGGATGCGCTGGTTCCGGGAGCTCGCGGAGGTGGATTCGCTCGCGAGCGATCGCGGAACCGCGCGCTGAAGCTCCTGAAGTGCTTATAGGCTACCGGAGACCGCTATCGACCCGTTGCGCTCCCATCGCCTTCCCTAGATCGGTCGTTGGAGGTGCGGGCCACGCGGCGTGCCGTCCCGCAGTTGTTCGGGACGAGTCATTACATCGCTCAGTGGAACTCCGCTGGTGACGAGAAGGGCTTGGTCGCGTCCACCACGAACATGATAAGGGCATTCAGATCCGTCTTTCCGGCGTTGAAGACTTCCATGGTCGTTCCGGAGGGATGTCCACCCATGGTGTGGCCAGCGTCGACGTAGCTAACGCCATCCGGAGTCTTTTGGCCCAGCCGACCGCTGATCACGTAGAAGGATTCGGAGCCAGGATGGGAGTGCACCGGTGTCTTGGATCCGGCCGGCCCGGAGCCGTAGTTGAGACGCAGCAGATACTCCGATGCAGTGATCGGAGGCAGGGGCCCGATCTCGGCGACCTTGGTGCCGCCGGGGGTTGAGGCGCCGTTGGGGCCGAGCGTGACCACCCAAACCTTGCCGGCGACCTCAGCAATCAGCGACGTGGTCGTCTCATACCGTACCGAAGCCGGGTTCCAGCCGTCGGGGCCGACCGCGGCCTTGGCGTCGGTCAGCGTGGGGAAATTCTCGACCCGCCAGTACAACGGCCCGGCCGGCAGTTCCTTGATTTTCTTCTGGGCGACAGGCGTGACGACATACTTCTGTTCCGTCACCGCCAGGGCTGGCAGTGACGACAACAATCCGGATGCCAGTGCAACGATCATTCCGGTATGCATAAGAAGCCTTTTCATGAGTACACCTCCGTTGGTTCACGCGTTTGCCGAATTGCTTCCCGGTGCCTGGCCTGTCGCTGCTCGGGAGCGGGTGGCGCCGCGGGTGCCGTATGTTTACCGCCCGAAAGCGGTGAATTTCCCAACGGAACGCCTAAGCTTTACTGATGAAAATGCTATCGTACCCAGATCAACGGGATAGGTTGGTGCGCCGGGAGGTCCCCGGGATGTTGAATCAGGTTTTCAGTACCGGTGCGACGACGCCACCGCGGCTCCAGATCGGCGAGTGGCGGGCCAATCGCACGACCAACGAACTCGGCCGCGCCGGCGACACGGTGCGCATCGAACCCAAGGTGATGGAAGTCCTGATGGTGCTCGCCGACCGCGCCGGCGAGGTCGTTAGTCGGGATGACCTTCTCGCGGCGGTGTGGCCCGGCGTGGTCGTCGGCGATGACGCCCTCACGCAAAGCATCATCAAGCTGCGCAAGGCGCTGGGCGACAACCCTCGTTCGCCGTCCTACATCGCGACCATTTCGAAGCGCGGCTACCGCCTGATCGCGACGGTGGTGAGAAGCGATGCTGTACCGGCGACGCAGCATGAGCGTGGGCCCGCGCCACCGCAATCGCCGGCTTCCGCTCGTCGTGGCATCCGTTCGCTGGCGATGGCCGCGGGCATTGCGTTGGTCTTGGCGGCGGCCGGTTTCTATTTCTTCGGTTCACGATCGGAGCCGCTGCCGGTTCCGCACGCTGGTGCCGATGCCGCCGACGAGGACAAATCCGGGTTGCTGACCGTGACGGTGCTGCCTTTCGAAACGGTGGGCGCCGGCGCCGAGCAAGGTTATCTGGCGCGGGGGATTAGCAGCGACTTGATGACCGATCTTTCCCGCCTTTCCGGATTGCGGTTGATTAGCGCCTCTGGCAACACTGCGAGCGGCCACGCGGCCAGTACCGCTCGCTATGTCGTCTCGGGCAGCGTGCAACGCGACGGTGCGACCCTGCGGGTCAACGTTCGGCTGACCGAATCACGCACCAACGAGCAGCTCTGGTCGCAGCGATTCGAGCGCCCGTTCGGCGATCTTTTCGCCATTCAGAACGACGTCAGCCGCGGCCTGCTGGCGCAGTTGCCGGGCAAGATCAGCGATGCCGAGCGCCGGCAGCTGGCGAAGCGTTACACCAGCAGCCCGGAGGCGTACGAGTATTTCTTGCGCGCTCAGGCGCTGTTCCTCGCTCGACGCCCCCACGAGAACGATCAGGCCCGCGTGTTCTATCAAAAGGCGCTCGATCTGGATCCGCAGTTTGCGCGCGCCTATGCGGGCCTCGCGATGACCTACGCGATGGATTATCGCTACCAGAAGTCCGCCGAATCGTCCGCCACGCTCGGCAGGGCATTGGAACTGGCCGAAACCGCTCGAACGATCGACCCCGATATTCCGGAAGTCTACTGGGGGCTCGGTTTCATCCACGCGCAGGCCCGACGCTACGACCAGGCGATCGAGTCGCTGCGGAAAGCGATCGAGCTGAATCGATCGTACGCCGACGCCTATGCGCTCATGGGTGGCATCTATACCTATGTCGGACAGCCGGCGCGGTCCATTCCCCTGCTGCGCACGGCGCTCCGGCTGAATCCCGACGGCGGATACCTGTACTTCCTGCTGCTCGGCCGCGCGTACCTGTTCGAGAACGATATCGAACAGGCGCTCATCAATCTGCGCGAAGCGCTGCGGCGTAATCCGGACGACCTGGAAGCCCATATCTACTTCGCCGCGGCACTGGTGGCGGATGGCAATCGCTCCGCGGCCGAATGGGAGGCCGACGAAATCCGCGCCCGCGATGCCGATTTCTCGATGCGCCGCTGGCTCGAGACTTACCCCTTGACCAGTGAACGCTACAAACAAAGACTGCTGGAGCTGACCGCGAAGGTGCGGTTGTAGGCAGGGTCTGATCGGCTGACCTATTCCAGGGGCGGTCTTTCCGCGGTGCGCCAACGATTTGCCGTTTGGAGTTGCACGGACCAATCAGTGACAAGCCGAACGGCGCAAGCGATGCCGGACGCTTCGCAGGCACGCTACCGGAGCGTGGCTGCGGGCCTCAGCGGGGACGCTCCAGTTGATCCCTGTTCATGGTTAGTTCGCTCTAGGTTTACCTTTGCAATACCGGTATAAGGCATCGAATAGCGGAATTTGCAGTCGCAACCTCTCTTCGTCCGTCATGTCGGACCAGAAGAACCCCGTGATAATGGCCCGCAAACCGGGAGCCTCTGGCGAAATATCTGCACGACCGCTGATGTCAGCCTCCCGGACTATAGTGGCCATTCGGTCGACCGAAGGATCCAACACGTTGTATTTTTCAAGGAGCGCATCAAACGTAACCTTACCTTCCCGTCTTGAGAGCTCGGCTCCTGGTACAACGAAGGGAGTCGCGTGTTCGATGCTTGCACGCGCGAGCGCTTCTCGTCCAGGCGCGAATATGAATTGCGCTTCGGGATCGATAAAGCGCAATATTAGCCAAGCGCTCGCCACTCTATCTATCCTGATTTGTTCTCTCGTAAGCCACTTCACAGTTATGCTCCACGGTGTTGCGACTGGCGCGGCGGGGCGACAAGCTACGAACCACAGCAAATAATCATCGACGGGATCGCGATTCCTCGCGGCAGGGCGGTCGAGGCACACCTGAACACAGTACCTCCCTAGTTCGACTCCCGTTGTTTCTGTTTCGTCAGCGGGCCGATCACCGCGTGAAGACACGTCTCGAGCTCGTGTACGTCGTGCAGAATGTTTTCAAGCGACGCGTTCTGCTGCATTCTTCCTCCTTATTTCCGAACCGCTTTTTTCTTCTTCGCGGGCTGCTTCTTTTTGGTCGTCCGTTGGCCGGATGAGCCCGCGTCCTTCCCCCTCACGGGAATCGTATTCCAGGGAATCCATTTTGCATCCAGCCAACCAAAGATCGGATACGGCTGCGTATTGTCGACTACGACCCCCGCGCCGGATGGAATGTTCTCCGGCAGCGTATTGAACACCGCATGCGACGAATCGAGAACATCGATTTCAGGAATCGGATCGTAGGCGTCGACCTTGAAGCCGCGCTGCAGAATGTACTCGATGTAGATCGCGAGCCAAAGGCCGCCGAATGGGAGCAGCACGCCCACCAGCGGGGCCACAATATCGATCAAGAGAATATCCTTGCCGGTCCCTGGCGACAGGGCGTTGAGCTCGTCCTTCGAATATACGCAGCTGCGACGCGTGGGGAGTTGCGGCGGAGTAAATTTGCCCGAATCGAGCGTGACGATCACTTCGACTGTTTCGTTGTCCGCCGCCGACACCTCGACCGAGCATCCGTCGCGCACCGTGAACTGGAACGACACGGCCAGTCGATAGGCGCCCCTCGGCCTGGCCGGCGGACGCACCTTGACCGTGAACTGGTAGGAGCCTTCAAACGGCGCCGATTTGATCTTGGGATGCGCCTCGACCATTCGGGAACGCAGCGTGATCACCTTAACGAGTTCGTTCACGAGGTGCGACAGGAACGGCCCGTCATCGTCGACCGAGTCCAGATACGCGTTGGCCGGATCGACCGCATAGTGCTGCCCCGGAAGATACGGCCGCGACATGAACAGCGCCCGCGTCGACTCCGGCGCGCGAGGATTCTTGTCGACGCTGGCACTGACCAGCAGCAGCGGCGGGTGGATCTCGGTACGCCAGAACTTTACGTAGTTGTGGCCTGTATCGAGGATCCAGCGCCCGAACGCCGCCACGCGATCGCCGTGCCGCACGCGCGCCTTGAAACTCTGCGGAATCAGGTTGCCGTCCCATTCGACGCCGAGCAGGCCGCGCCGCATCGGCAGGCCTTGTTCGCTGGCGAGCAACTGCCCTATGCCCGATTCCTGCGGGTTAATGCTGGCCGGACTAAGTAACTCCTGGTACCCGTTCTTGTCGTCATCGAGCGCGACCTGAAATTCCCAGTCGAAGCCGAACGGATGATCGAACGGAGCGTCCGCGCCCGAATAATCCGGCGCGACAACCCAGCCGGTGCCGCCGACCATGTTTTCTTTTTCGTAATCCTGCGAATGGTCCAGCGCCTGCGTCCACTCGATGTCGGCGCTGAGCGGGAACTCGTGGCCGCCGCTCTCGGCCCAGGTCGAATCGTCCTCGGAAGGCAGTGCAGGATTCTGGAAAGCGATCTCCAGGATATTCGCCGGCGCGGGCGACGGCGGATCGAAGACGTCGTAGACCGTGATGGATAGCTGATTCGACGGGCTCACGCACTTTTTTGAAATCCGAATCGCGCTGACGATGCGTTCCGTGCCGAGCGGTGCGAGCGTGGTCGCGGTGACGTCGTTAATCGGCGGCTGGGAAAAATCGCCGCACTCGACGAAGGCGCTTCCGAGGTCGTCGGAAAAGACGCCGTAGGTGCTCAATTCGAGCGTGCCGGAAGCGGTACGCATCGAGGTGATGAGCTTCGCTCCGGACGCGGTTGTCGTCGAGCACGCGGCGAGCGCGCTCGCTGCATCGGCTTCGCGATCGAACAGGCGGTCGATCGTGCGGGCGGACGGCGACGGACGCCAGGCGATCAGCTTCAGGTTTCCCGCGCCGTCAACCACGCTCGTGAGGACGTCGCTCGTCGGATTTGTTCCGGGAATCGGCGTGAGCGCAATCTCGGTTGCCGCGCCCGCCTGGGATCCGCTGTCGGCCCACCGCGTGATCGCGCCGTTCGACGCCACGCCCCAGCCGATCAGTTCCAGATTGCCGCTGCCGTTGCGCACTGCCGTGATCACGTTCGACGAATCGACGGTTGTGATCGTCACCCAGCTGACCGCGCCCGCCTGGGATCCGCTATCGTGCAATCGCGAAAGTGTGCCGTCGGTCTCGAATTGCCAGGAGATCAGTTCGAGATTGTCGCTGCCGTTGCGGACCGCGGTGACGACAATATTCGCTCCGACTACCGCCATTGCGATGTTGCTCGCTTCGCCGGCGGAAGTACCGCTGTCCCAGATCCGCGTGATGGAGCCCATGCCCGCGGGCACGTCCCACAGGATCATCAACAAATTGTTGCTGCCGCTGCGGATCGCGGTGATCGCAGTCCGGTCGATGAGCGCGAGCGCGACCTCGCCGATCGCGCCGGCCTGCGATCCGCTGTCCGCCATTCTGGTCACCACGGTTTGCGCCGGAGGCGATAGCCAGCCGATCAGCTCGAGATTCCCCGACGCGTTCTGCACCGCCGTGAGAATCTCTGTATCGTTGAACGCCTGCACCGCGACTTCGCCGATCTCGCCGGCCGTACCTTCGGCGCGCGGCAGAATGAACGTCGGCTCGATATCGGATACGCGAAATACGGTCACAGCGAGCGCATTGTCCGGATGTCCGCTTTTTGAAACGCGCATGGCCTGCGCGACACGGCCGGACCCGAGATCGATCATCGCCGTCCCGGTAACGTCGCCGCCGGCCGAGTAATCACCGGTCCGGACGAATCCGCTGCTTGCACCCGCGCCGACCACGGCGAAAGCGATCAGTTCCGGATTGTCCGAGCCGTTGCGCATCGAGGCGATGTACTTCGGACCCGAATCCGTGAGCGTGAAGCAGGAGCTCACGTAGCTCGCCGTCCCCGCTCCGCCGTCCGGTAGCCGCTCGATGGTCGCCGACCCCCGATCCGGCCTCCAGGAAATCATCAGCAGATTGCCCGAACCGTCGCGTACCGTCGTCAACACATCGTTTGTGGGACCGGGACCGTCCATCGCCGTGATGGAGATTTCGCTCACCGATCCGGCCTGCGATCCACTGTCGCCCCAGCGCGTGAGCGTGCCGTTCGGGGCAACGCTCCAGCCGATCAATTCGAGATTGCCGCCGCCGTTGCGGACGGCGGTGACGACGTTGCTGTCGTCAATGGCAGCGATTGTGACGCGGCTCACGGACCCCGCCTGTGACCCGCTGTCGCGAAGGCGCGAGAGCGTTCCGTTGGGTTCCAGGCGCCACGAGATTAACTCCAAATTGCCGCTGCCGTTGCGCACCGCCGTGACGATGATGTTGGAAGGAAGCAGCGCCATCGCAATGCGGCTCGCCTCGCCGGCGGTTGTCCCGCTGTCCCACGTCCGCGTGATCGAACCGAGGCCCGGCGGCACGTCCCAGAGGATCATGAACAGGTTGCCGCTGCCGTTGCGCACCGCCGTGATCGCCGTGCGTCCTATTACCGACAGCGCGACTTCGCCGATTGATCCGGCCTGCGAGCCGCTATCGGAGACGCGCGTGACCTCCGTATCGGCCGGGGCGCATCGCCACGCGATCAACTCGAGATTTCCGGAGCCGTTCTTGACCGCGGTGAGAATCTCGCTGTCGTTGAACGCGTCGATCGCGATCGCATTGACTTCGCCCGCAAAGCCCACTGCCTGCGGCCGGATAAATGTCGGCATCGATGATGATCCTTACTGAGAATCTGTCGGGTTACTTGGACAATGTTGCTTTCGCCGCAGTAAATCCAACGCCTCGACGCGCCGTCGAGAGTAGCGTAGCACGAATTGCGCGGGCCGACGGGAAGCTCGGGTGATCGGTGGTCGTCGCGGGGCCACGGTAGCCGCAAGTGCGCAAGTGCGGATGTTTGGCGAGCCTCCGCGGGGTTGCCGTTGCGTGCCCGGCGGCCGCCTGCATGCGCTTGCCCAGCGTCGTGCGCCTGACAATTGCAACGGACGTTGCAAAGCCGAGGGCGCTGCGCATAAGGAATGACTGCTTCGCAGCGAATTGGGAGGCGGGAGCGACCGGCTGCCTGTGGCCGCGAGGCCTGATCGTCGACGGTCTCAGCACGCCGTTGCAGCCGGTCGGTCTTCTCCTAAGCTGCCGTTCAACGAATCGATTCAACCGGCGACGGCAGCGGGCGCAGCCAAACCATGCGAGCAATGCGCATCGATTCATCGCTCTATCAAATCAACCTGAAACCGAAGCGACCGCGGGATCCCGAGGCCAATCGTGTCGACGGGTTTGATATTCATGACGAACTCGAAATTGCCGGACCGCTTGCCCGAAGATCATCGCGTGCATGAACGATTTGTGAACGACACCCGAGCGCTTGAAAACGTCGATAATCTTTACATTAGTTGTATCTTTCAACGTTAATGAACTGTTTTATATTTAAATTTAATTTGGCCTCTAACTTGCTTACCTTAGCGGCAACACAGATTGCTTGGGATGAAACTCAAGATGAACCGACGGTTTCTCAAGTTAGCCCTTGCAGCTACGATCGCTTTGATTTTCGTGCCGGCAGCGTCGGGGCACCATCATCGCGATAAGAACGTCAGCCCTCCCGCAGGAGGCTGCGTGGCCGACGCGGGCGCCCCAACGATCGTGAAGGGACACCACGCAGGGCACCACGGAAAGGGAACACAGCCGCCGGCTACGACACCTTGTCCGCCCACTTCTGGCGACGGTTCATCTGGCGGTGGTTCATCTGGCGATGGTTCATCTGGCGACGGTTCATCTGGCGGTGGTTCATCTGGCGGTGGTTCATCTGGCGATGGTTCGAGTTCAGCCGGCAACGGAGGCAGCCAGCCTGACGGCGGCAACGGTCTTGGCGGCGGTGACGGCTTTGGCGGCGGTGACGGCTTTGGCGGCGGTGACGGCTTTGACGGCGGCAACGGTCTTGGCGGCGGTGACGGCTTTGGCGGCGGTGACGGCCCGCCGGGCGGATATCCTGGCAACGGTTTTGTCGTCACCGATAACTTCTATGTCGACGGCGTCGACGGCCCAACGGTGGCGAGCGCACCCGAACCCGCTACGCTCGCGCTGCTCGCCATCGGTCTCGCTGGACTTGGATTCTCGCGCCGCAATCGCAAGTAAGTAATCATTCGAGCCGCAACACGGCCCTGTTTCGGCGGGGCTTGTTGCTTTGCGGGTCAGGCACTGTAGGCAAGCTCCGAAAGGTTGTAGGTAGGAACGGCTGCTTCTGGCAAATCGGCCAGTGAGGCTGAATGTCTGCAGTTGGGCGAACTGCGACATGTCGCAAGTCGACCCGGTTGCGGCCAGTCGGCCTCTACATAGCAGACATTCACATTCTCAGTCGACGACCTCGCCGCTACCCAGCATCGACTGCGCGATGGTGAGATCCGGAGAGCCCGGATCGGCGCGGGACGCTAGGGGCGACGCTTCGGCTGCGTTGCCGCGGCTGAAGCCCCGGCTTCGGCGGAATCATCGGCGGGAGTTCCGCGGAGGAAACGATCGGGTGCGATCTCGGCGAATATCGAGCCGGCGACGTAGGCGACCACCAGCAGGAAGACGCCGATGCTACCCGGCGCAAAGCCGAGCCCGGAATAACAGACAACCAAAACTACGACCCAGCGCATCAGGATCAGGCCGAAACGCTGCTTCAACCGCAATTCCGATGGCGAGTGCGTTTCCAAAGCGCGGTGAAGCCCGATGTACGACCAGAGCGCCGCTGCGCATTGCCAAAACACGCCAACCCGCAGCGAGGGATCGGCGAGCGCCTCGCCGAACGTAACTCCGGCCGCGCCGAGCGCCAGGCCCACAGGCATGCCCAGAGGTATGGCGAACAATCCGCACAACAGGAGCGCCACGTAAACGTTCGTGAATTCCGCCTTGACGCGGGTACCGGCTGTGTCGGGCTTGGCGGGCGAAAAGGTCTTGGCGAGACCTGCGAAGATCACGCCGAACGACAACATCGTGTCGAGAAAATACAGCACGAGCACATTAGTCGTCGACCAATGAAAGAACACGATGCCGACGATCGGGGCAGCGTTGCGTGCGACGATCTGGGCGATGCCGATTGGCGTGACAATGGCTTCCATGCGCAACGATACCTCGCGGGGGTGAAACAATCGAGATTCGTCGGAGTCGGCACGGCGAGCCGGCCCTTGCTTGCCATCATCCCCGTCGACATTGCCGCCGACCCCGACATCACGCGCGTGGCGACGCTCGATCCAGCGTTCTCCGGCCTCGCGGCCGCCCGATGGGCCATTGCCAGTGGTCTCGAGCCGGCACCACGAAAGCTTGGCGTGCGCGAAGCTCGTTGCGCTATAGTGCTGGGCGCTCAGAGCACAGTGAGCGGCGAAAAGAACGAACACACCAAGGGGGGCTCATGATGAAAACCTATCGCGTTGTCGTCGGCTGCGTGATCGCGTCCGTTTGCCTGATGTCCGGCAGCGTATGGGCGGGGAAGAAGATCGTCGAATTCCCGATCCCTCCAGGGTTTGTCGAGCCGATCGAAATCACCAGCGGTCCGGACGGTAACCTCTGGTTCACCCTTGCTCTTAACGGCGGGGGCATCGGTCGGATCACGATCAAAGGCGTCATCACGCAGTTCCCGGTCCCCACGTTCAATAGCGAACCCTTTGCTATTACGGCCGGTCCCGATGGCGCGCTCTGGTTTACCGAATCGATGACCAACAAGATCGGTAGAATCACCACCGCCGGCGTCGTCACCGAATTCCCGATTCCCACCGCCGCCACCTTGGGCCCGGAGGGCATTACTGCAGGCCCGGACGGCAATCTCTGGTTTACGAAGCGGGATCCGGCCGGAATCGGGCGAATCACGCCCGCCGGCGCCATCACCGAGTTCGGCGGCGTCACGGCAGGATCCGGTCCTGTTGCGATCACCGCGGGTCCTGACGGCGCGCTGTGGTTCACCGAAATCAACGGCGATCGCATAGGTCGAATCACCACCGCTGGCGTCGTCACCGAATTTGCGCTCCCGGTAAACAGCAATCCGCACGGAATCACCGTCGGGCCGGATGGCGCGCTCTGGTTCACCGAGGCAGATGTGTTCCGAATTGGACGCATCACGACCTCCGGCGCGATCACCGAGTTCCCGGTCCCGACGGGCTTTGGCAATTCCAACATAACGACCGGATCCGACGGCAACCTCTGGTACGCGTCCAACGAAGCAGCCATCGTTCGCGTCAAACCGAACGGCAAAGCAGCCGCCTTCTCGACGCCGCCCGGACAGCCTAACGGGATCACGGTTGGTCCGGATGGCAAGATTTGGTTCACCGACCTCTCAAAGGATACCGTCGGCAAGCATAAGTAAAGATGGGTATGCCATTCTTGGCGATGACGTCCATGCTGCCGCTCGCCTGCGAGGGAACAAAGAACCGTTGCCTCATGAACGCAGCGGCAGCGTGAAGGTGGAACGCTGCCCAGCTTGCTTGCTACCCGCATCCGCCCGTCGTGCGAGCGCAGAGCTCCATTGAGCGCTCGGCCACGGCATTGAGCATCGGCGTCAACCCAGGGAAGCAGGAAACCACCCGCAGGATCTCGGCTCGCATCCGCTGAAAGATCCCGAGGCGCTTTAAGCGCTTTGTCAGGTGCGGCGCCCGACGCCCGGCGTTTGCTGCTCGGGCCAGGGGCGCTCGGACTTGCGGTCGAAGATCGCGCCCGCCTCGGCCGGTGCGAGCGTCCAGTCGCCGCGCTCGATCTCGCGCTCGAGCTGACCCGGACCCCAGCCCGAGTAGCCGATGAAGATCCGCAGGCCTTCCATCGGCTTGTCTCGGCCCAGCAGCTTGAGCAGCAATGCCCGGTTCGTGCTGAGGTAGACGCCGTCGAGAACCTTAGCTGCGTGTTCGGGCGGCGTATCGGCGCGAAAGAGGAACGACACCGAGGCGATGTCCACGGGACCGCCGAAGTACAGCTTGTCGTCCAACGGCCCGAGGCGTTCGAGGTCGGGAAAGAGCTCCGAAACGGGGATCTTCGTGGGCCGGTTGACGATGAGGCCGCCGGGGGCCGGACCGATGTTGTTCATCACCAGCACGACGGCGTCCTTGAAATTGGAATCGGGCAGCTCCGTGCGGGCGACGAGGAGGATCGTGGTCAAAGACTTCGCGTTGTCGGCCGATGCCGGCCAGGACATCGCGAACAGAAGCAGGAATACGCAGAGGGCTCGGGTCACAGTACGCAAAGGCGGTTCCGCCTCGAGCAGCATGCTAACGCTCCGTCGCCGATTTCGGTAGCGCGGCGTCGCTTGGAGTAAGCTCTCGCGTCAGCGAAGAGACGTGGCCACCGATCGACCGTGAAAGCATACGCCGCCGTCGCCCTCATGGTGCTCGCGGCATTCTCGTCCGGCTGCGGCAAGATCGAGACGACCTCCAGGACAGGCGAGCGGGCTACTGCGACAAACCCTGCGGAGAAGAGCGTCGCCCTGCCCCCCGACTTCCCGAGGGATGTGCCGATCCTCAGGGACGCAACCGTGAAGCTCGTCATGTCGCAGGGCGAGCGCACGATCGTGCATCTCTACACGTCCGCCTCCGTTGCCGATGCGGCAAAGTTCTACGACGCGGAATTGAAGAGTCAGGGCTGGAAGATCGAGGGCACCACGAACACCGGCGAGATGTTCGTCGTCTCCGCGAAGAAGGGCAAGGCGGTATGCGGCGTGACCGTCACCAGGGAGGGGAAGCGCACGCTGGTCCGCATGGCGATCTCGGAAGCGGGTTCTTAGCCTCCGTTGATCGCAATCACGGCCCGCAGCGTGGTCTGCTCGCGCCGCACCGGGCGCGTCTTCATCTCCGGAGAACGAAGGCCTCGGTGGTCATCTTGACCGTGCGCGCCGTGCAGGCCTTGTGCATCGCGTTCCCCACGGTGTGCGGGCCGGCATCGTCGGCACGTAGTGCGACGATGGCTGCGATGGCTCCGCGATCTGGCGGAAGTGGATTCGCTGGTGAGCGAACGGGAAGTGGCGCGCTGAATTGAGATGGAGGACAGCGCAATGCGCGCTGTCGCCCTGTAACTTTCTGCAGGTGCGAAGCGCGTCGCGTCGACGATAGCCGCCGCTGTCGTGCACTGTCGGGGCGACTACGACCTCGCCTCATCCATTTGGCCGATATCGACCGTCCTCACTCCGCGGCATAGTCGCCGCGTCGATACTCGCGCAGTACCCATCATTGAAAAACGTGGCACGCCGCGTCGGGCGCTCGGCAGCGCGCCGGCCGATCCTCGCGACGATTCTCCTCGTCTCCGCTTCCGCGAGCGCGATCGCCGTCGCGGCGCAGACGAGCCAGACGATCAGTTTCGCAGCGCTCGCCAACAAGACCTACGGCGCGGCACCGTTCACGGTCAGCGCAACCGCGTCATCGGGACTGCCGGTCAGTTTCGCTTCGCTGACGACTCCCGTGTGCACGGTCAGCGGAACCACGGTCACCATCGTCGCCGCGGGCACCTGCACGATCCAGGCTTCACAGGCAGGCAATGCCACCTACGCGCCAGCGCCGAGCGTCAGCCGGAGCTTAACCGTAGCGAAGGCCGCGCAAACGATCACCTTCGGCGCGCTCTCCGGAAAGACCTACGGCAATCCGCCTTTCGCGGTGAGCGCGACCGCCTCGTCGGGCCTCGCCATCACGTTCGTCTCGACGACTACCACCGTGTGCACGGTCAGCGGAACCACGGTCACCATCGTCGCCGGAGGCACCTGCACGATCCAGGCGCGCCAGCCCGGCAACGGTAATTATCTGGCGGCCGCGAGCATCAACCAGACCTTCGCCGTGGCCAAGGCCGCGCATACGATCACTTTCGCGGCTTTGCCCAACAAGACCTACGGTAACCCGCCCTTCACGGCAAGCGCCACCGCGTCCTCCGGATTGGCAGTGACGTTCGCCTCGACCACGACCGCGGTATGCACGGTGACTGGCAACACGGTGACGATCGTCACCGGCGGCGCGTGCAGCATCAAGGCTTCGCAGGCAGGCAACGGCAGCTACCTCGCCGCCACGGCGATCACGCAGAGTTTCACGATCGCCAAAGCGAATCAGACAATAACCTTCGGTGCGCTCGCGAATCAGACCTACGGCGTCGCACCGTTCACGGTCGCCGCCACGGCCACATCGCGCCTGGTGGTGACCTTCGTATCGACGACCACCACAGTCTGCACGGTCAGCGGCGGCACGGTCACGATCAGGACCGGCGGAACGTGCACCCTCCAGGCGGCGCAGGCGGGCAACACGAGCTACAACGCCGCGACGAGCATCAGTCAGAGCTTCACCGTCGCGAAGGCCAGCCAGAGCATCAGCTTCGGCCCGCTCGCCAACCAGACGTACGGCGCTGCGCCTTTCACTCTCAGCGCAACAGCCTCGTCCGGGCTCGCTGTGACGTTCACGTCCCTGACGACGACGGTCTGTACGGTGAGCGGCAGTACGGTGACGATCAAGGCGGCCGGCACGTGCGCGATCCAGGCGGCGCAGGCCGGTACGACCAGCTACAACGCGGCCTCGAACGTGGGGCAGAGCTTCACCGTGGCGAAAGCGAACCAGACGATTACCTTCGCCGCGCCCGCCAACCGTACCTATGGATCGGCACCGTTCGCGGTGAGCGCGACCGCGTCCTCCGGACTCGCCGCGACCTTCCTCTCGCTCACGATCAGCGTGTGCACGGTCAGCGGCAGCACCGTGACCTTGGTGGCGGCAGGCACCTGCACGCTCCAGGTGGCCCAGGCGGGAAACGCCAACTACAACGCCGCACCAAGCGTCAGCCAGAGCTTCAGCGTGGCGCCGGCAAGCCAAACGATGACTTTTGCGGCGATTCCCGGGCAGATCCTGGGAGCGGCTCCACTGGCGCTGAGCGCCACGTCCTCGTCGGGATTGCCCGTGGCGTTTGCTTCGCTCACGCCTGCTCTGTGCACCGTTGCCGGCTCGAGCTTGACGCTCGTCGCCGCCGGGATTTGCACGATTCAGGCGACACAGCCCGGCAACGCGTCCTACAGCGCGGCGCCGCCGGTAAGCCAAAGCTTCGCGATCATCGCGGCGGCCAGGTTCGCGACCGCCCTCACCTATGGCACGGGCAACTTTCCGGAGGGCATCGCCGTTGGAGATTTCAACGGTGACGGGATCGCCGATATGGCGATCGCCAACGCGTTTTCCGCGGGCGTCTCCATCCTGATCGGGAACGGCGATGGGACATTCGTCACAGGCAACGCCGTGCAAACCGGCGGCGAGCCCGTCGCCGTGGCCGTCGGGGACTTCACCGGAGATGGAAAGCTCGACCTCGCCGTCGCCGACCTGTTCGGGAACAATGTCTTCATCCTGACCGGCAACGGCACCGGCGCGTTCGTCCGATCCGCGACGCTCGCCATGGGCCCGGCACCGGTCGCGATCGCGCTTTCCGATTTCAATGGCGACGGCAAGCCGGATCTGGCCGTCGTCAACGGCAGCTACGGCAGCACGACGGGTCGAACCGTTTCGATCGCTCTCGGCAACGGCGATGGATCGTTCCGCGCGCCGGCGACCTATGCGACGGGTCCCGATCCCTACGATGTAGCCGTAGCCGATTTCAACGGTGACGGAAAGCCCGATCTCGCCATCGCAAACGGTGACGACGATACCGTTTCCATCCTGATCGGCCGAGGCGACGGCACGTTCGCCGCCGCCGTGAGCTACGCAGCCCATTTCTATCCTGATGTGCTCGCCGTCGGCGACTTCGATGGCGATGGAAAGGTCGATCTCGCCGTCGCCAACGACTACAGCGACGATGTGTCGATCCTGCTCGGCCGCGGCGACGGCACATTCACCCCGGCGACCCATGTCCACTCGGGCAGCGGACCGGCGAGCGTCGCAGTCGCGGACTTCAACGGCGACGGCGACGCCGATCTCGCAGTCGCCAACCGCTTCGACGACACCTTGGTCGTACTGCTCGGCAACGGCAATGGAACGTTTCAGCCGCCGGCGGCGTACGGCGGATTCGGCGGGCAATTCGAGGCGGTCGTCGCCAGCGATCTCGACAATGACGGCAAAGTCGACCTCGTCGTGAGCAGCGCGGCGACGAATGCGGTTGCAATCCTGCTGAATGCTTTGGCTCCCGCTGCGCCCGCGTCACTCGCGGCGCAATCGGGTGGCGCGCAGACCACGGCGGCGGGGACGGTCTACGCGATGCCCCTCGCCGCGCTCGTGAAGGATGCGGCGGGCCGGGCAATCGGTGGTGTCGTCGTGACATTCACCGCACCGGCCTCGGGCGCGTCTGGCACGTTCAACGGCGCCGGGACGGTCGCTCAGGCATCGAGCAACGCTGCCGGCATCGCGACTGCGCCGCCGTTCACCGCCAATGCGGTCGCGGGTTCTTTCAGTGTGATCGCGAGCGCCGGCCCACTGGCGACAAGCTTCGCGCTGACCAATACCGCAATCACTGGGCAGGCGCCTTCCTTTACCAGCACGCCAACGCCGAACGGCGCGGTGAACGTCGCCTACAGCTATACGGTGACCGCGAGCGGCGTCCCGACTCCGACCCTGAACGTGACGAGCGGTGCGCTTCCATCAGGCTTGGCGCTGAATGGAAGCACCGGCGTCATCAGCGGTACGCCAGATACAGGTGGCACCTTCTCCGGCACGCTGACGGCGTCGAACGGCATCGCACCCGCGGCGACGCAGGAGTTCAACATCGGCATCGCCCTGGCGACGCAAACGATTACCTTCGGTTCGTTCGCCGGCCATACGATCGGAACCGGAACGCTTTCCCTCAATGCGACCACGTCATCGGGATTGCCGGTCAGCTTCGTTTCGCTGACACCCGCGGTGTGCACGGTGGTGGGTAGCGTCGTCGGCCTCAACACCGCCGGCACGTGCACCATCCGCGCATCGCAGCCGGGCACTGCCGCGTACGCTTCGGCTCCGAATGTAGACCGCAGCTTCGCGGTTGCCCGCGGCAGTCAAACGATCACCTTCCAGCCGAGCGCCACGGGTTCCGTCAAGGCGTGGACGGAGTTTTGGGCAACCGCATCCTCCGGACTGCCCGTATCGTTCTCGACGCTCACCCCGGCCGTGTGCGTCGTCAGTGCGAACCTGGCGGACTTTATTGGCGCGGGCACCTGCACGATCCGCGCATCGCAGGCCGGCAACGCGGCTTACAACGCAGCGCCGAATGTCGACCGCAGCATCACGATCGCCGGCGCATACCAGACGATTGCGTTCTGGTCGCCCGACGATCAGCCGCTGCAGGCATCGCCGATCACGATCGGCGCCAGCGCATCTTCCGGACTGCCGGTGACGTTTTCGTCGCTCACCACGACCGTGTGCACGGTCAACGGCGGCCAGGTGACGCTGCTTTCGAACGGCAACTGCGCCGTACGCGCCTCGCAAGCCGGTAACGCTCAATACGCGCCGGCATCGGTCGATCGCAGCTTCACGGTCACAGGTGGAAGCGCGGGCCACTCGGTAACGCCGACGATCACGGGTCCGTTCATCGAATATTCAACCTACCTCGGCGGCGATGCCAGCGACAAGGCCTTCGACGTCGTGGTCGGGTCCGACGGCAGTGCCTATGTCGGCGGCTCGGTCGCATCGACGAACTTCCCGGGTCTCAGCTCGGCGGCGTTCACCAACGCCGGCCTCGACCTCCTCTTCGTCGCCAAGATCAATGCGAGTCGCGGCGCCGCCGATTTCGTCACCGCGGTGGGCGGACGCGCAGCCGACATCACGCTGACGGGGCTGCAAGCCTATGTCGGTTCCTTCGAGGACACGACCGAGAGTTACCTGGGCGCCGGCCAGGTCGAAGCGATGGCGATCGACGCCGGCGGCAATGTCTGGGTCGCCGCCTATGCCAGTTCCGCCGACTATCCGTTGCGCGGCGGAACCTATGTCAGGACCGGTCCGAAATACATCTTCAAGGTCGCGCCGACGGGGTCGGCCCAAGCGGTCAGTGCGCCGATCGATCCCGCGGTTATGACGATTCGCGCGCTGGCCGTCGATGCATCGGGCGCGTTTTATTTCACCGGCGTCGCAGGGCCGGGACTGGTTACGAGCCCGGGCGCGGCGATTGCGAGCATCCCCGTATCGACGGGCCCCTTGGCGACCCGGACTGCGCCGTACCTCGTCAAGCTCTCTCCTGGCGGCGCGAGCATCGCATTCGCGACCTACCTGTCGGTGCCCGGGAGTCGAAGCGGCAGCCTTCCCGACTCGACACAGTCGATGGTCGACGCGGCGACGACGGCCTATGCATTGACCGTCGACGCTGCCGGGAACGCCTATGTCGCCGGACAGGCGACCTCGGATGAATTTCCGGTGACGCCCGGCTCGCCGGACACGACCGATACCAAGAATCGCGATGCCTTTGTCGCCAAGATCAATGCGGCGGGTACCGCGCTAACGTTCGTGGCGAGGCTGGGCGGAAACGACGCCGAGCGCGCAACCGGCATCGCGCTCAGTCCCGATGGAGGCATCGTCATCGGAGGCAAGACCGCGACCCTGCCGTTCCTCGGCATCAACGCATTCCAACCGCGGGTCTATTTCCAGGACCAGACGCCGCTGGTGGAGCGCGAAACCGGCTTCGTCGCCAAGCTTTCAGCCGACGGCAAGCGCTGGATCTTCGTCGACCCGATCGGAACGATCGGAGGCAACCTCGTGCTCGATGCGTTCGTCGGCGACGTCGATCCGTACCCGGTCAAGGTGGCGGTCGACGCGGCCGGCGCGATCTACGCCGCCGGGACGACTTTCACCAGCAGGCGCCTGGTCAATCTCGATCAGCTGGTTATCACAGCGGTGGGTGGGCTCGGTTTCGTGGAAGAGCTCGTTGCCCCCGCGCCCACCGGCCTCGCAGCGGTCGGGCCGAACGGCGCGTTCGTCATGAAGATTTCCTTGGACGGATCCGTGGTCGTCTACGCGGCAACACTGGGCGGCGGGGTCGCCACCGGTCTTGCGCTCGACGGCTTCGGCAACGTGTTCGTCGCGGGCTACGCCCCCGGCGGCCTACCGATGGTCGACGCCGCTCAGGCCGCACCGATTCTCGGCGACGAACAGACCACGCCGTTCATCGCCAAGTTGAACGACCATCTGGCGCCCGTGAAGCTTGCGAGCAGCATGAACCCCGGCGATTCCGCACACCCCATACTCCTCATGGCGACGGTGGCCGATGCGCGTTACGTGGGGTCGATCGAATTCGACGACGGCGCAACCGTTCTCGGCACGGTGCAACTCAACGGCGCGGCCGCGACGCTGCAGGCGAATCTGGCTGTCGGGATCCACCGACTGCGCGCCACATTCCATGGCAGCGGACCGTTCGACGGATACGCCTCCTCCGAAGTGATCCAGGTCGTCAACCAGGCGTCGGAGAGCGAGTAGCCGATGACCGCTCCGGTCCCGCTGCTCCTAGCTTTGCTCCTCGCCGTCACAACGGCGGCGCATGCAGGTGGGCCGCTTTTGAGCAAGGACTGGCCGACCGTCGCAATCACCTATCCGCTGCCGAATGCGGTCGTCTCGACTCAGCTCACGCCCTCGATCACGTTCGAGGCAACGGCTTCGGATCCGGACGAAGCACTCGGAGGCGTCGTCTTCCTGGTCTGTCCCGCGAGCGGGACAACCTGCGCGAGCGCACCGATGATTGTCCCCGGCACGGGCTCGAATCCGTATCGGGCCACATGGACGCCGCCCGAGCCGCTGGTCCTGTCGGCATCGGGAGAATCCACCGCCTATCGGGTGTGGGCCGAAGCGTACAACGTTCTCGGGCAGGCGACCGACGCGAGCGTCGTCGCTTTTACCGTCCTGCAACCGCCCACGCAGCCAGGCATAGACCTCATTGTGCCCGACGCGCAGGTCGGCAACCTGGTTCTGGAATTCATTTCGCCGGCATCGCCCGTGCTCTACGCCACTGCCATCGCCGACACTCGTCTATTTCCTTCGAGTATCGTCCGAGTAGACTTTCTCGACGGCGTGACCGTAATAGGGACGGTTGCCACGCCCAACACGATGCCGGACGGCTACGCGTTCGTGTGGCCGAATCCGGCGCCAGGTGCCCATTTGATCTCGGCCCGAGCCGTTGATTCGCTGGGCGGCTGGGCGGCATCGAAAGCGGTGCCCGTCTACATCGTCGCCGCCGATCAACCGCCAAGCGTGACGCTCGACTCGCCAACGAGCGGGCAGATCTTCACGCATGTGAGCTCGGTGCCGCTGGCCGCGACCGCGAGCAGCAGCCAGGGCTCGATCGAGCGGGTCGACTTCACCGTTGGGGCGACCGTGATCGCCAGCGTGTTCTCGTCGCCGTTCACGAGCAACTGGCTGAATCCGCCGCCGGGGCACTTCGCGATCACGGCGAAGGCTTACGATGATCTCGGCCTGGCCACCGCCTCGCCTGCTGCGCATGTCGAGGTCCTCGCAGCGCCAAGGCCACCCGCGGTTGCATTGACGGCACCTGCGGCGAGCGCCGCGATTGCGGCGGGCATGCCGATCGATCTCACCGCCACGGCCCTTGCGCCTGACGGCACGATCTCGCGCGTGGACTTCTACGCTGGCAACAACTTGATCGGGAGTGCATCGACCGCACCGTACGCGTACACCTGGACCAACCCGACCGTCGGCGCACTCTCGCTCACCGCGAAGGCGTACGACCTGCAGGGTCGCAGCGGGACGTCGACTCGCGTCGCGGTGACCGTGGTGAACGGTGCGCCACCGTCGGTGACGCTCACTTCGCCCGCCGGCGGCAGCGTATTCGCAGCGCCGGGCACGGTCACCTTGAGCGCGAGCGCGACTCCGGCGAGTGGTGGAAGCATCGCTCGAATGGACTTTCTCGCCAACGGTGTGCTGGTCGGCTCGCGCGCGAGCGCACCGTACAGCTTCGCCTGGAGCGGAGTCGCAGCCGGGACCTACTCGCTCACCGCCCGAGCCACAGACAACCTCGGCAATGCGGCGAGCTCGATGCCGGTCAGCATCTCGGTGCGCAATGACTCACCCCCCTCGGTGACGCTCATTGCGCCGGGTAACGGGCAGACCTTCTCTGTCGGGCAGCCGATCGGGCTTTCCGCAACGACATCGGACAGCGACGGGATAGTGACCAAGGTGGAATTTCTTGTCGATGGGACCCCGGTGGCTTCGATGGGAGCCCCGCCGTATGCGTTCACCTGGACCGGGGCGAGCGCCGGCACGCACGGGATCGCGGTCCGGGCCACTGACAATCTTGGCGTGATCACGACGTCAGCGTCCGCGACGATCACCGCAGCCGCGAACAGTACACCGAGTGTGAGCCTCACCGCGCCCGTCAACGGACAGGCCTTTGCAGCCGGACAGTCGATTACCCTCACCGCTTCAGCATCCGACAGCGACGGCGCGATCGCCAAGGTGGAGTTTCTCGCCGACGGCGCCGTGATCCGAACGGTCACCGCGAGCCCCTACACGATGACCTGGTCCGGCGCCGCGATCGGCACGCATATCCTGTCCGCACGCGCCACCGACAATCGCGGCGCACCGACGAGCTCGGCAGCCTTCACCGTCACCGTCACGTCCAGTAGCACGCCGACGGTCTCGCTCGCCATCCCGCGCGCCAATCAGACCTTCGCTGCCGGCGCCACTATCCATCTCGCCGCTACGCCCGCCGATGCCGGCGGCACGATCGCACGGGTCGAGTTCTACGCCGGCAGCACGCTCATTGGCACGGTGACCGCCCCGCCGTACAACTTCGCCTGGAGCAACGTGCCTGCGGGAAGCTATGCGCTCACCGCCAAGGCGATCGATAATCAGACCGCAACCGCCACCTCGAGTGGAGTCACCGTTAAGGTGATCACACCCGTGTTAACGATCACGAGTCCGGCAGCCAATGCTTCGATCGCATCAGACTTCGTGCTTGTGACGGGAACCTATCAGGCCCCGCCCAACAGCGGCGTGACGGTGAACGGCGTGGTCGCCAGTAATGACGGCCTGGGGAACTACTTCCTCAATGACCTGCCGCTGGTCCCTGGGCAGAACACGCTCACCATCGTTCTGACTACGGCAGACGGCCAAACCGTCACGCAAACCCAAACCGTCAGCAGTACCGCGACCGCGCCGATGCAGGTCTCCGCAGACCCCGATGCGGCCTTGGCGCCAGCGACCTACACGATCCGGCTGGAAAATCGCACCGCCAACGCTTACACCAATATCGTCTACCAGAATCTTGGCGGTGGTCAGCTCGATACCTCTGGGATCGACCAATCAACATTGGGTACGATTACATACACGACCCCTGGAATATATGCGCCACGGCTCGTAATCACGGACTCTCTCGGCAATACCTATACTCAGACGGTAGCGATCATGGTGCTCGACAAACCTGCGGTTGACGGCGTACTGAAGTCGGTGTGGCTGGACTTCACGACTGCGTTGACGACGGGAGACGCCGATCTCCCCGCGACATTCCTGAGTTCGGCCGCCCAAGTCCGGTATCAGCCAGTCTTTGAACAGCTCGCCGGAGTGATGTCTGCGGTCGTCGCAAGTATGGAACCGCCGCAGGCCGGTTTGCTGGACGTTGAGGTCGCTGAATACGTCGTACGTCGCGTGCAGAATGGCGTCAGGCGACTCTTCTTCATCTATCTGGTCCGCGATGCCGAGGGCATCTGGCGAATCGACTCCATGTAGAACGACCGTGCCAACATTGATCGATGTCACTGTGGCAGCCCAGCGGCTCGTAGCCATCATCGCCTTGAGCGGGGCGATGTGTAGCTGCGGGATCTACACCGCAGACCCAATCACTGCGCGGGTCGTTGACGCAGACACCAAAACGCCGCTGGAGGGAGTGCACGTTGTTGCCGCTTGGGAAGTGAAAGGGGGACTCGAGGGCGGCAATATCGAGGGTTATATCAAGGTGATGGAGACTACTACCGGTAGCAACGGCGAGTTCCGGTTCCCTAGCTGGGGCCCGCGGCTCAACCCTCACTTCGGCGGAATCCAGGGCGAAGCGCCGCTACTGATGTTCTTGAAGAGGGGCTACGTATTCAAGGCTGAGGCAAACATGATCTCTGGAAAAGACAGCGCCCCGTCACACATGACCTCGCAATGGAACGGAAAGATTATCCCCCTTCAACGTGAGAGTTCCTCCCTTGATGACCGCAGTAGAACTCTCGACCTTCTGACGATGTATACCAACAATCTACGTGCCTATGGTGGTCATTGGCATGCCATTCCATCGTTCCTTTGTGAGATGGGGCTAGTGGTTACGCTGTTCGACCCACATCATTACGACTCATTGGATGATCTGAAGGGGTACGGCATCAGTTGTCCAGGAGTGGATCGGAGCAATGTTAAATGACGCCTCGTGGGGTGCTTTTTTGTTCGATCTTCGCTTATTTATTGTCAGCAGACGCATATGAGTTGGATACGCATGCGAGGCTTTCGCTCGCTGCAGCGAAGAGTTCGATGCTCGCAGATCCGATCGCGCGCGCTCGCATCGGCCTAGCGCGCCCGATTAGCGATCGAAGCCAAAAGTTCATCGGCTCACACGCTGGCAAGTTGACTCTCGAGGAGTTGATCACCAACGGAGCTCGATACGAGGACGATTTTCCCAGATCACTCCATCACTTTTTTGATCCGACGAATGATACGGCGCTCTTTCTTGGTGCCAACGAGTTTCAAGGTGCCGATCAAGCCGATCTTGACTTGGTGAACGTCAACGCGGTGGCTTCGCCGGACTGGGCTCTCGGAACAGGATGTTCGTCCGATTTTGGATGTAACAGTTACTCATTGAAAAGCGCCCGTGACTATTTCTTCAAGGGCCTCACGACCCTGAACAGAGTTGATCGAGAGGGGTACTTGGGCCTGACATTCGACTCCCTCGGGCGGATCATCCATCATCTGCAAGACATGGCGCAGCCCCAGCACGTAAGAAATGATGCCCACTTGCACATAGAAGGACTTGGAATTGATCTCTTCTGCACGGTGTTCAATACGATCGACGAGTGCCGCACTTGGAACGCATTGGTGAGACCTAGCGTATACGAGCGTTGGACGAACCAACTTTCCGTGCTCAGCACCATTCCCACAAGCGGATACGATCCTGTATATGCATCGACAGATGCGGGAGCAGACGGGCTGTCTGTCTTCGGCGGCCCGCGACTTTTCTGGAAAAATGCTGGAAAGGGGATCGCGGAGTTTACAGCCCGCAATTTTCTGAGCGAGAACACGATGCATCGACGGCCTCCGCTCGTCGACTTCGCAACAGGCGTGGATGTCGATGCCGTCACGCTCTGCACGACGGCTGCGCCACCATGCGCTGCTCCGGTTTCGCCCGGGGACGTCGTAACGTTTTACAGCAGCGTCGCGGATGACCAGTTTCGCCCAGCGCAGATCCAGCTTAACCACGCAGCCGCAATGTCAATCTTTGACGTTGAGCTTACCCAGCGTAACCCAGGCCAGCCTCGCTACACCGTCAATCGCTTCACGTTCGCAGATGATCATTCGTTGTTGCTTCCGCGGGCTGTCGCTTATTCCGCCGGCTTCATCAACTACTTCTTCCGCGGCGACATGAAGATCGAGCTGCCCGATGAGGGCGTTTACGCGATTGCCGATCAAAGCCCTAATGGATGTGGCACGCCATGCGGTTTCACGAAGATCAAAGTCAAGCTCACGAATGTGACACCGGGAATTGTGGGAGGACAAGTCACTGCTGGTGGCGAGGCTATGGGAGCCGGCACGTTACGAGCGGTCGTGAAGCACCACCTGAACACGTGTTACCAAACCGACCTATCTGGCGAGTATGGCGGAGCAGCCTTCGCTGGCGACGCCTGCCGGTCAAAGGATGAGTTCATCTTGGTTTCTGCGCCATACACCGTGCAATCGGTCAGCGCAGTGGAGCCCCAAACAATAACCTTCGATTTTGGGGCGACCCCCATCCCGATCAACGCCAGCGACGTCTACCTGCAGGTCGTCTTCCGCGGCAAGCTGGGCATGGAAGACGATGCCGTTGCCGTATCCACCACCGACACGGCGGAGTCCAATTTTTTCGCTTTCGCCAACATGAGCGACTACGCTTATGACACGCTGGACCAGAAGTACCACCCTCTGTCCCCGAATGCCTCCCCGCTGGACATGACCAGCATACGGCTCCAATTTGATGGGGGCGCCGGCAAGCCGCTAGCGACCCTGCCGGTGCTTCCAGGAGGCGGGCACGCACAATTGGCGTATCTGACGAACAAGGGATCGGCGGGACTCTACATTCAATATGAATTTCCCGATGCGGCGGATTCCCCATTCGTATTCACGGAGCTGGTCAACGAGTTCACCGCGGACAACGACACGGGCCCGTACACGCGAACGTGCCCTGTCAAAAAGCTACGCGGTCTCTATCGCGACGACATGTTTTTCGTCTGGCAATACGTTCACGGCGTCGTCTCCTGGCGGCAACTGAAGGGCGCCGTTGGGGACGACGCTCCGTCGGCGGCGACAATTCAGGGAAGTCGCTTGCGGTCGAAGGCAGCCTCGGGCGGAGCCGACTGCGTACCACAGGGAGACATGGTCGGTGTCAAGGACTTCTCGATCATGACGCCGCAGACCGTCAGTACTGCGTCGACGTGGAACATCAGCTTTCCGTGACGACGGCACGCTAATAACGCAGCGCGTCTCGCGCTTCAGCCCTCTCCACCTCCACCCCGAATTGCAGCGCCGCCAGCCTCCGGTACAGCGGATCGTCACGCACCAGCGATGCGTGCGTTCCTTCGGCGATCGCCACGCCGCCGTCGAGCACGATGATGCGCTGTGCACCCACGACGGTCGCCAGCCGATGGGCGATGATGAGCGTCGTCTTGCCCGTCATCAGGCGCTCGAGCGCGAGCTGCACCATGCGCTCGCTCTCGGCGTCGAGCGCGCTGGTCGCTTCGTCCAGGAGCAGGATCGGCCGGCGCGAGAGGACTGCGCGCGCGATGGCGAGCCGCTGGCGCTGCCCTCCGGACAGCTTCACGCCCCGCTCGCCCAGCTCGGTGTCCATGCCCTGCGGCAGCCGGGTGAGGAATTCGGTCGCATAGGCGGCCTCGCACGCCTGGGCAACTTCGGCGTCGCTCGCATCGAGCCGTCCGTAGCGCACGTTCTCCCACACGCTCGCGGCGAAGATCACGGGGTCCTGCGGCACCACCGCGATGCGGCCGCGCACCGCGCGCGGGTCGGCGCGCTTGATGTCCACGCCGTCGATGAGCACGCGTCCGGCTTGCGGATCGTAGAAGCGGAGCAGTAGCTGGAACACGGTCGTCTTGCCGGCGCCCGAAGGACCGACCAGCGCCACCCGCTCGCCCGCCGCCACGCTCAGCGACAGCGCGCGCAGCGCCGGGTCGTTGGGCCGCGACGGATAGCAGAACGTCACGTCCTCCAGCGCGATCGTCCCGCGTGGCGGCTCCGGCAGCGGCAGCGGATCCGCCGGTGCCGCGATCTCCGGAACCGTGTCGAGGAGCTCCATCAATCGCTCGGTCGCGCCGGCCGCGCGCTGCAGCTCGCCCGCGACCTCGCTCACCGCGCCGATCGAGGTAGCGACGATCACGGCGTAGAACACGAACGCGGAGAGCTGCCCCGCGGAGAGCCGGCCGGCGAGCACATCGTGCCCGCCCAGCCACAGGATGATCCCCACCGCGACGAAGACGAGGAAGATCACCGCGGCGATCAGCAGCGCCCGCTGCTTGATGCGCTGCACGCCGGCGACGAAGGCGGCCTCGACCCGGCTCGCGTACGCGCGCTGGTCTTCGGGCTCGTGCGCGTACGCCTGCACCGTGCGCACCTCGTGGATCGCCTCGTCGACGTACGCGCCGGTATCCGCCACCCGGTCCTGGCTCGTGCGCGACAGCCGCCGCACCCGCCGCCCGAAGAGAATGATCGGCAGCAGCACGATCGGAAGCCCGACGAGAACGAGCAGCGTGAGCTTGAGGCTGGTGAGCATGAGCAGCACCAGCGCGCCGATCCCGAGCACGGTGTTGCGCAGCGCGAGCGACAGGCTCGAGCCGATCACCGTCTCGAGCATCGTCGTGTCGTTGGTGAGCCGCGAGATGACCTCTCCGGTGCGCGTGATCTCGAAGAAGCCGGGCGAGAGCGTGAGCAGGTGATCGAACACGCGCTTGCGCAGGTCGGCCGTGACCCGCTCGCCGATCCAGGAGACGTTGTAGAAGCGCACGTAGGTTGCGATCGCCATCACGCCGATCACGACCAGCAACGCCACGAGCGCCTCGTCCAGCGCGTGCGGGTCGGCCGCCGCGAAGCCGCGATCGATGACGAGCTTGAGCCCCTGCCCCATCGCCAGTGCGCAGCCCGCGGCGATCAGCAGCGCGATGCCGGCGACGACAAAGCGTGCGCGATACGGCGAGAGAAACCGCCAGAGGCGCGCCACGGTGCGGAAAACGGGGCGCCGAGGCGGGGCGGCAGTGAGGGAGCTCATGGCGCGGCGGTTGCCAACGGACGCGCATTATAGGCGGTCGGGCCGATCGGATCGGCTCGAGAGCGTCTGCGACATCGTGAGTCGCGCGGCCTGTCGGCGATCTTCCTACGCCCCGCTTCAGACAATCCGACAAGCGCGCCAGGCGTGCGCTCGGGTGTCCCGATCCAGCGCTATATTCAGCGCTTAAGCGTTACACTACGAGCGTCCGAGGCGCAATAAGGAAAAGCTCTCTGCTACGCGATGGTTGGGTAGCCGTTGAGCTCTGCATCGCCAGGGCACAACCAGCACTTTACGTTCAGCCAACGCACGACGTGCCGGCATCGGGCCGGTTGCGCACACCATGGCACTTCTCAACGTGACGAAGCGAGATTGCGCCCGATGCGCCGGCTGAGCGATTGGCGGATGAGTTACGTGCCGAGGGGCATGGCGATCTTGTTCGGCTGCGGCCTGCTCGCAATCGTCCTCGACGCGCTGCTTTTTGACTACGTCACGACCGCAACCTCCGACTGGACGCGGGAAGCGATTGCGATCCGGGAACAGATCGACCAGCTCGATGCCGCCCACGACGCTCTGATCGAAGCCGAGACCGCTACGCGCGGTTATCTGCTCACCGGCCGCGTCGAGAATCTCGAGCCCTACGCAACGGCCACGGCGCGCGCGAAGACCGTGCTCGACGCCCTCGCCGCCATACCGCATACCGACCCGAACCAGCAGGCGCAGGCCGAGCGGTACGATCGCCTTGCCCGCAACAGGCTGGACGAACTCGCACGCATCATCGATGCCTATCGCGCCGGCGACCGTGACCGGACGCTCGAAACGACGGCCGGCGACATGACCCAGATGGACCAGATCCAGAGTCTCGGGAACGCCCAGCAGGCCGTGCTCAACCCGCGCATCGCAGCGCTGCGCGGCGAGCTGGTGCGGATTGGCCAATGGGCGAGGTTCGCCAATGCGCTGGCCAGCGTCGTCGCGACGGCGATCCTGATCTTCTTCGGACTGATCACGATCCGGCACCTGTCCCGGCGGCAGCGCCTGGAGCAGAAGATCCAGGGCTCCAACATCGAGCTCGAACGTCTGGTCGCCGAGCGCACCGGCGCGCTCGAAGACGCGGCTCGGACGCTGCGCACCGAGCTCGCGAACCGGTCGCAACACGAGCAGATGCTGCGCGACAGCGAAGAGCGCTTCAGGCTTCTCGTCGCCGGAGTCAAGGACTACGCGATCTTCCGCCTCGACCCGGAGGGCTACGTCACGAGCTGGAATGCCGGCGCCGAGCGGATCAAAGGCTATTCGGCCGGCGAGATCATCGGCAAGCACTTCTCCGTCTTCTACACCGATGAGGATCGCCAGGCCGGCGTCCCGCGCAAGGCGCTCGAGACCGCGGTGCGCGAAGGCAAGTACGAAGCGGAGTCGCCGCGGGTGCGCAAGGACGGAACGCGCTTCGTGGCCAACGTGGTGATCGACGCGCTGCGCGACGAATCCGGGCGGCTGGTCGGCTTCGCCAAAATCACGCGGGACGTGACCGAGCGGCACCAGCAGCAGGCCGAGCTCGAGGAGGCGCGCCTCGCGCTCGCCCAGTCCCAGAAGATGGAAGCCCTGGGCCAGCTCAGCGGCGGGATCGCACACGATTTCAACAACCTCCTCCACGTCATCAAGAACTCGGCGGCAATCCTGCATCGTCGCCTGCCGGCCTCGAACCCGGACATCGCCACCGCGCTTGACATGATCGGGCGCAGCGCGGACCGCGCGGCCAACCTGACGCAGCGGCTGCTCGTGTTCTCGCGGCGCCAGCCTCTCCAGCCGCAGCGGCTCGATCCGCATCAGCTCGTAAGCAACATGGCGCCGCTCCTGAAGTCGGCGCTCGGCGAGTCGATCCAGTTGCAGATCGAGGGGCGCAAGGGTGCGTGGCCGGTTTCGGTCGATCCCGGTCAGCTGGAGACGGCGCTGCTCAACCTCGCCGTCAACGCGCACGACGCCATGCCTAACGGCGGTTCTCTCACCATCGAAATCACCAACGCGGTCATCGACGAGGAATACGCCCTCGCCCATGAGGACGCGAAGCAAGGCGACTACGTGCTTATCGCGGTGACCGACACCGGCACGGGGATGACGCCCGAGGTGATCGCGAAGGCGTTCGAGCCGTTCTTCACGACCAAGGAGATCGGCCAGGGGACCGGGCTCGGGCTGTCGCAGGTGTACGGCTTCATCAAGCAATCCGGCGGCCATGTCGCGATCGACAGCGAAGTCGGGCGCGGAACGACCATCCGCCTCTACCTGCCGCGGCTGATGGCGGCTGCTCCTGAAGCGCGCGAGCAGATCGAAATCGCGCCCCGCCAGACCGCGAGCGAAACCATCCTGCTCGTGGAAGACGAAGACGACGTGCGAGCGTTCACCGCGGCGGTCTTGAGCGAGCGGGGCTATCGCGTGCTGACCGCGACCGACGCAACCTCGGCCCTGGCGGTGCTGGCGAGCGGCCCCAAAGTCGACCTTCTGTTCACCGACGTCGGATTGCCCAACGGCATCGACGGCCGGCAGCTCGTCGACGAAGCCCGACGGCGATGGCCGCAGCTCAAGGTGCTGTTCACCACCGGCTACGCGCGCAGCGCGCTCGTGCACTCCGGCCGGCTGGATCCAGGCATCGAGCTCATCGTGAAGCCGTTCTCCGAGTCGAGCCTCGCCAAGCGCATCAGGAAGGTGCTCGATGTCGGGCTCCCGAGCGCCTGAGCGTCGCTTGGCCCGCACTCGCTGCTTGACGCGCGCTCGCCGGCGACCGATCGGCCGCGGAAACCGCGGTCCGCAAACGGACATACCAAACGGGCATACAATACGCGCGCTTTATCGCAATGCGCCCACGCCCACGTAGCTCAGTGGATAGAGCGAGCGCCTCCTAAGCGCTAGGTCGCCGGTTCGACTCCGGCCGTGGGTGCCACAAGCCGCTTCTTCGAGAAGTCCCTAACGTTTTCCAGGGTCGAATGGCGGCTGCCATTCCGCGGCCAATTGACATCTCTCTATGTCGCCACCGCACCTGAGCTTGTGCTCTCCGCCTTCGCTCTGCGTGGCGTCGAGCATCGAAACAACCGAGTGCGCGTGAGAGCACCATGGGAAGGGCTCGGGACGGACGATGGCGAGGTCCTGATCTCTCCCCGCTGACGTACCGGGAGATTGATGCATTTGAACCTGGTAGAACGGACACTTGCTCATGACGGTCGCGTGGCCCAGCGCGAGCGCGGAGTCCTCGCGCTCTGGTTCGACCACGTGGGCAGACGCGCGTTTCCATTCGCACGCGAAACACGTCGCCGCTGTCGGCGCGACGCGAGTAGCCCGCGTAAGACTCCTACAGCGCGTTGACTCTTACAGCCCGACTGCACCGCACAAGCGCGCGCAAAAAGCGTCAGCCCCTATCCGTGCACACGCCGATTGCTATTGGCCCAACGTCAGCGTGCGCCGCGGTTGTAGCTGGCGGACCCGAAATTGCCCTCGCCGTTCTTCACGCTCTGCGTGAAACGGTACGGGTCGCTGAACATGATCGAGCAGCCGAAGCAGCCGTAGAACGCGGTGCGATAGGGCGGCTGCTTCTCGCGCTGGACCAGGATGCGATAGAACCGGCGATGCCCGCAGACGGGGCACTCGAAGCCCGGGTAGTCGTCGCAGCGTTCGTGGCCGATGCCCATGGCGCAGTCTATCGAACGATCGTTCGCCGAGCAACGGTACCCCACTGCCCGGGCACTGGTCCGGTGCCGCCGACGCGGCTCCCGAAGCAGCAGGAAACAACTGACACGAAACTCGCGTAGTCGGCGAGGGTCATTACTCCATTGATTCTTCCGCGGCGAGGCAATGGTGAATCAGTCGACAAGTTTCTTTTCGGTCTGGTCGGAACGGTTCCTGAGCGTGCTCCGGATGGTCATGGCGGGGCTATTCATCCAGCACGGCACCGCCAAGCTGTTCCACGTCCCGCATGTGGCGCAGTTCGACAACGTCCAGCTCATGTCGCTGATCGGCCTCGCCGGAGCCATCGAGATCGTCTTCGGCCTGCTGCTCCTGGTTGGGCTGTTCAGCCGGTTTGCCGCCCTCATCCTGTCCGGCGAAATGGCGGTGGCCTATTTCATGGCCCATGCGCCCGCGGGCGTGCTGCCGATCCTCAACCGCGGCGAGCTCGCGGCGGTGTACTGCTGGGTGTTCCTCTTCCTGGCGCTCGCAGGCGGCGGCCCGTGGAGCATCGACGCCTACCGTAGCCGTGCGACCGGGGATCGGTCGCTGCCGCACGGCTCGTTGGGACGTCCGTCGGCGTAGCCTTCTCGCCGGACCGAGCTAGAGCAAGTCGGGCTCGGGGACCCGATTTCATCAAGCAAGGCGGCTCCTGCGGCGCAGGACCCGCGCGTTTCTGCTTGGCTTTTCGGTCGACTAGCTGAACTGGGAGATTTCGCCTCTTATTGTCGTCGACAGGTGCCGTGAATTTTCAACTTGCGCAGGCCGAAGGAATCAAGTTCCTCCTATGAAGCGGCCTAAAGCCCAACGTGAACGCTCGCCCCGTTGCCCTGTACAGCAAGCGCCGACCAGGCGTGGCGATCATCAGCGGATAACTTGGTTAAATGGGGAGAGTGAGCCGCTCGCACGCCTATTCCGAGAATATTCCGGTTGACGGGGCCCCCCGGGCGCCGTAATGTGCGGCTCGCATACGGAGTGCGACCAGGTATTACGGCGCCGGCTTGGCGCTTCAACGGGGGTCCTATGAATCGAATACGAAAAATTGTCACCATCGTCGCGGCGTTGGCGCTTGCGGCGTTCGCGTTGTCGAGCATGGCGGCGACAACACCAGACAAGTCATTCAGCATAATCAGCCCGCCGCCGTCGCCCAATCTGATCAAGGCGGGGGACACGAAGACGGTGACAATCACCTTCACCAACGTATCCCCGAAACAAGGCAATTCGGTCATCAACACGTTGACCGCGACGCTCCAGAATGCGGTTGGAGCCACGCTGAGCAATCCGCAAGCGCAGAGCGGGAACGCCGCTTTGTGTTCCGGCAACACGGCAGTCTGCGTCACCGGGTTGACCGGCGTTAAGCCGAGCCAGACCTTCTGGGTGAAAGTCAATGTGACTGTGGCCGCGGGAACGGCTTGCAACGCCGGGCAATGGTTCGGTCAGGCGTGGACGGGCGGCGGTGGCCAACCATTCACCGCGTTCCCGACTGGGGCGGACACTGCGCCGGTTTATATCGGCTGCGACGGCATGCTAGCCTCCTGTGGCGGGACGGTCGGCACCGATCCGACTGACCCGGGCAACGACATAGCCGTCCCTGGAGCCAATGGAATATTGCGTGGATCCGACACGGATGGCAGCTGTAGCAGCGCGATCGCCTACGCGTTGAACGTCAATCCCAGTTCTTGGACGTATAGCGCGCTAAAGGGCAACCTGAACCCCTCGGTTGAGTACATCATGGTTTGGGATCCGGTTAGCGTCGATCCAGACGGCTGGGCTGGGAAGCGTCCGTGGGTAACGTGGACGGCGGATCCCACTAGCCCTGCGGTAGCTCCGAACTGGGCGCCAATCCTGCCGTGCCGGATCGATGATGTGAACGGGACGCCCACGGCCGTGATGCCTCTCATCCCGAATGCCGCGCCCTACAACGATACGAGCATGTATCCGGTCAGCTCTCCGTACGCCTACGATGCTACGCAGGCCACCACCAAGCATATGTGGATGTGCTCGGTACAGCACGGATTCACGGTAGACTCCATCAACTCCGACCAGATCATCTACTTCGATATCGTCATCGACCAGATCGACTCGTCGGGCAAGTACCCTTGAGAGCCCGTAAGCGACGATGATAAAAAGCGGCCCTGCGGGGCCGCTTTTCTTGGGAGGGGGAGTCTATGCCACCGGGGAAGGCACGGGCGGGACCGCCCGGACCTTGAGGCTCGCGAGCAACGAGCGGCTCTCGTTCACCGTGTCGACGGGAGGCTCGATGCCTTCCAGGCGGTCGAGCTCGATCAGCGTGAGCGACGTGAGCGCCACTTCGAAGAGTTCGCGCCGCTCCCTCGCCGCCGCAAGGCTCGCCTCAAGGCAGTCCCGTGCGCCCCACAGGTCGTTCTGCATGAGCAGCGCGTGCGCCTGCAAGCGCTCCAGCAGAGGAACGACCTTCGCCACCCCGTTCGATTCGCTTGCGCGCCCAAGCAGGCCGCGCACCAGCTCGAGAGCAGCGTCGGCATTTCCCATGGCGAGACGGCACTCCGCCATCCGGGCATCGACCGCCGGGACTTTTTCCTCCGCTCCGACCGCGACGAAGTTGGACTTGGCTTCTTCGAGACGGCGCAGCGCCTCGTCGATGCGACCCTGGCGAAGCGACACTCGCCCGAGGTAAAAGAGGCAATCCCCTAGGTAATAGCGATACTGCGATGCCTTCCAGAAGGGAAGCGTTTCAAGAAGCACCGCTTCAGCCTCCTTCCACTCTCCACGGTCGGTCAGGACCTCGGCAGTATTGATGCGAGCAAGGGCCGCGCCGACCGCGTCGCCGATTTTCAACGCCTCCTCGCGACCTCGCTCCCAATAGGACAGGGCCTCGTCCCATTGACCCCCCCAGTGGCAGACCGCGCCGAGGGTCGAAAGGGTATCTGCCTGGCGCGGGAGGTTCCCTGCCCGCTGGTAGGCTTCGAGCGAGCGCTGCATGAACGCGCGGCCTTCCTCCTTGCCCAGTTCGCCATAGGCAAGCCCCATTGCGAAGTAAGCGTCTGCCAGGGCATCCTGGTCGTTTGCAGCCTCCGCCTCGGTCACCGTGCGTTCACCCCAGTCGATGGCCTCGGTCATCCTGCCTTCCATGGTCAGCACCATGGCGTACCAACCGCCCGCCCGGGCGTACTGCCGCGCGGCTTCGGAACCCTCCAGTCCTTGCAGGATGACTCGACCCTGCTCGCACCAGCGCAGCGCCTGCTCGCACTGGCCAAGTTTCGCTTCGACGTGCGAGAGCTTGACGAGCAGCTCGGCATCCTCCAAGGGCTCTTTCGCAGCGAGGGGCCGCGCGGCCGCATAGGCGACGGACGCCTTCTGGAACTCCCCGGCCCGGTACCACGAATCCCCGACGGCGCGATGCACTGCGGCTAGCTCGCGGTCCGGCACATCGGTGAGCTGGCGCACAGCCTCCAGCGAGCGGGAGTACAGCTTCGCCGCTTCGACGTGAGCATAACTGCCTTCGGCGCGATTGGCCGCCGCGGTGGCATAGCGAAAGGCAGGTTGGTATTCGCCGGCCTCGAAGTAGTGGAGCGAAAGAATATTCGCGATTTCTTCCGGGTAGTCGACCTCCTCCTCGAGCCGCATCGCGACGAGTCCGTGTAGCTTCCGGCGGAGCTTGTACGGCAGTCCTTCGTACGCCGCATCGCGCAGGAGCGAGCGCCGGAAGCGCAGATAGCCGTCGGGCTCCTCGTCAAACAAGTCCGCGAGCTGACTCCACACGGCTGGCGAAGGGACGGAAAACCCTTCCTCGCTGTCGAACCACGCGAGCATCCGCGGGTGGAAGGTGAGCCCGAACACCGCAGCGTGTCGAACGACGTTGCGTTCTTCCGGCGAAAGCGAGTCGATCGTCGCCATCGTCGCAGCTTCGGCGGAATCGGGCAGATCCGCGATGCTGCCGTCGGAGTCGACAACCTTGTGCAACAGGTCACGCAGGAACTGCGGATTGCCGCCGGAGCGCGTGGCTACGACCTCGAGTACATGCGGAGCGAGCGGCGTCTGCTGGGTCGCCAATTGCGCGAGCCGCAGGGTATCGGGTGGTACGAGCGGCTTCAGCTCGATGCGAACGACGTTCTCACCCTCCGGCGCCACGAAACCTTTCGCCCCTTGGCGCGCCACCGCGAAGAGCCAGGGGTGAGTTCCGATCTGGCCGATCAGGTACGTCAGGAGTTCGGCGGACGCCTCGTCCATGTGGTGCGCGTTCTCGATCTCGACGAGCTGGGGCTTGGGCATCACTGCGGCGAGAAAACTCGCGAGCGATTCGTGCAGCTTCGGGCGCCGGTTGGCCTCGGCGAGCATGGCGACCTCTGGCGTGGTCGCGATCTCGAGTCCGAACGGAATGCCGATCAGCGGCAGCCAGGGCACGAGATCCGGCGCCTGCTTCTCGACTTCCTGCTTCAGGCGCTCCGCGATCTCCAGCTCTGGATCGTCGCGCCCGAAGCTCATGTACTCGCGTAGCAGCTCGGTCCACACGGCGTACGGCGTGGACGCGGTATACGCTTCGCAGGTGGCGTGCTGCTTGTTGAGCCCGGTCGCCGCGTCGCGCAGCGCTTCGAGGAGGCGCGTCTTGCCGATGCCGGAATCGCCCACGACTTCGATCAGCCGGCCCGCGCCCGAGCGTGCGCTGGCGAACGCTTTGCGGATGACGCCCAACTCCGCATTGCGGCCAGTAAGCGGCAGGCGCTGCGTGGAGACCACCCGCGACTTCGAGCTTTGCGCCCGGCCCACCGACCACGCCTGGACCGGCTCCGCTTTGCCCTTCACCGCGAACGGCTCGAGCTTCGTCGTCTCGAAATGAGTGTTCGAGCGATCGAGTACGTCCGCGGTCGCGTAGATCTGGCGGGGCTCCGCCTTCGCCATCAGCCGCGCCGCCATGTTCACCGCGTCGCCCATTACCGTGTACGTGCGGCGATATTTCGGGCCGATGTCGCCGGCGAACACCGCGCCGCGATGCACGCCCATGCGGACCGCAAGCGGCAGGTCACCCGCGGCGATCTTCGCAAGCGCGAGAAGCATGCGCTCCTCGTCGTTGCCGCTGACCTTCGGCGCGCCGGTGGTGAGGATGAGCTTGCCTCCATCGGCGTCGACGTCGGAGGCGAGGAACGATACGCCCTGCTCCTCGGTGGCGGCCTCGACCGTCGTGACGAGGCGCTGCAGGGCCTCGGCAGCAGCTTCGGCGCCGCGCTCGGCGATCAGTGCGTCGGTGCCCTCGAAGCGAATGAATGCGATCGTCACGGGCCGATGCTCGGGCATGCCGCCGCCGCCCAGCACGTGCGCGCGGATCGCCGGCGACAGGCAGCGAACCAGCGTCTCCGGCGGCACCGACGGCGGATCGTGCAGCTTGAGCTCGCCCGTTTCGCCCGGCGGTCCCTGCCTCAGGTGAAATCCAGGTCCCTTCGCCTCGCCGCGACATTCGGCGGGTAGCTGCGCTGCGGTCTCGTCGCTGATCAGGATTTCGCCGGCCCCGGCTTCGCGCTCGAGCGACGCGAGCTTGCTCCATGCGGGCCCGACGGGTAGCAGCTCGAGGTGCGACGCTCCGACGCCGAAGAAATGAAACTCTCCGGAGTGCACGCCCTGCGACATCCGGAGCGTGACCTGCGCGCCCGGCAACTCGATGCGGCCCACCTCGTCCAGCACGCCGCGCATGAGCACGGTCGCGCGGCACGCGCGCTCGACGTGTCCTTCGTCGTGAAACCAGAGGAGCAGCGCATCGCCTCCGAACTTGATGAGACCGCCTTCGTTGCGATAGGCGACTGCGAGCACCTCTTCGAAGCTGCGGCTGATGACGTCGGTGATCTGCTCGGCGCCCTCGCGGCCTTTGCGCGCGAGCTGCTCCGAGAGCTGGGTGAAGCCCGAGATGTCGACGAACACCGCGGTGCCGTCCGCCGTCCACGCCTTCTCGTCCGGCGCGTCGACCAGATGCTGCTGGAACGTCCGCGGCACGTACGGACGCACGCGCTGCGCATCGAGCGGCAGCACTGCCGCTCCTCGCTTGGGCGCTGCGGCGGCGGTGTCGCCCTGCGCAGGCTGGGAATCGGGCACGGAGCTCGTCATGGCGATTGCGCGTCGGCCAATGATTCTAACTCCCCTGGAGTGACGGCGCCGGGCGAGGACTTGGCCTGTCGTCCCGGGCGAGCGGGTGCGAGACTCGGGACCCAGCGTCTTGGCGCGTGCCAAACGACGCTGGGTCCCCGCTTTCGCGGGGACGACGGCTACGTGCACGGGGACGACGGCTGCGTGCCCAGGGACGACGCAACTTGGGCCCCGGCTCATTCACCAAAATAAGCCGGGGCGACGGCATCACACGCGCGCCGTGAGCAGCGCGAGGGGCACGCGAGCGAGGAGCTCCGCCAAAGGCAGGCGTCCGGCCTTGGCGTCGAGGCCGTCGCCCGTCAGCACATCCTCCCATTCCGTCCTCTTGAGCGAGGACACGTCGACCGCCGTATCGTCCCAGGTTCCGGCGCCGACAGGCAGTACCGTCTGCCCCCCGAGGAGCGTGCAAACGAGCCGTGGAACGACGACCACGGCGCAGTCGTCGCCGCGCAGGCGCGCGAACGCGCACACGTGGTCGGCACGCTCGCCCGTCACGGCAAGCGGGACGTATGCGCCGTCGCGGAACAGCGCTTCGCGGTTGCGCCGCAATTCGAGCGCGCGCCAGATCGAGAACTGCTTGAAGCGGCCGTCTTCCATGTGGGCCGCCAGATCGACCGCGAGCTGCGACAGCGACCCAGTTTCCGCAGCGGCCTGCAGCACCGACAGCGCGTCGCGGCGCGTGGCGAAATCGACCGGACGCCGGTTGTCGGGGTCGACCAGCGAGAGGCCCCACAGCTCGCAGCCCTGGTAGATATCGGGCACGCCCGGCGCCGTGAGCTTGAGCAGCGCCTGGCCGAGCCCGTTCAGCATGCCGAACCACGCGACCTTGCGCTGGAACGGCAGGAACTCGGCGAGAAAGCGCTCGTTCTCGCCCGGCTTGAGCAGAGCACGGGCAAAACCCGTGAGCGCGCCTTCGTATTCTTCGTTCGGGTTCACCCACGAGCTCAGCGCTTTTTCCTCGCGCACCACCTTGATGAGGTAGCGCTCTATCCGCTCGGCGAATTCCGCGGCCACGGCCGGATCGTCGTGGCGATCGGGCCATGCGCCCAGCAGCGTCTGATACAGCAGATATTCGTCGTTCGGCGTCGGCGCTTCGATCGCGTCGATCCGGCGGCGGCGCGACCGATTGAGCCGGCGCCAGCGTCCGGCGCGCAGCCGCCACTCGGCCGGGAGCTCGGACAGCACGTTGAGCCGCGCGCGGACATCCTCGGATCGCTTGCTGTCGTGGGTCGACGTCGTGAGCATCGCGTTCGGCCAGTCGGCCGCCCGGCGCAGGTTCGCGTCGTGGAACGCGGCCACGCTCACCCCGAAGCGGCGCGGATCGCCGCCGACCTCGTTGAGCGAGAGCAGCCGGTTGTAGGTGTAGAACGCGGTGTCTTCCATGCCCTTGGCCATGACGGGCGCGGTGAACTGCTGGAAGCGCATCGCCAGGTGAACGATGGCCTCGCGCTCGCTTTCGAGCCGCTCGCGCGCCAGGTCCGTCGTGAGGACCTCACGCAGAAAATCGAAGGCCGTGCGCTCCGCCGGCAAGGCGCGGCGCCCCGCCGCGTGGATCGCCTGGTCGATCCGGCGCCGATCCTCGGCGGAAACGCCCGTGCCCGTGATGTACGTGCGGTACACCGGAAACGAGGCGACGACTTCGCCCAGCGCGGCGCGCAAGGAGCTGTAGGTGAAGTCGCACGTCGACCGGTCCGCCTGCGCGATGCGCGAGAGCGCGCTCGCGAGCGCATTGAGCTCGCTCGCCATCGAGAGATGCATCACCAGCCGCTTGGAGCGGTAGACGATGTCGGCGAAATCCGGGTGCCCGTGCACGAAAGCGAAGTAGCCGCGGGTGAGCCTCGGCTCGGCGCGGAGATCGACGAAAAGCCCGTTGACGAGCTCGGCGAAGTCGTAGCCCGTCGTGCCGGCGATCGGCCACGACGTCGGCAGCGACTCGCCGGAGCCGGTGATCTTCTCGGCGACGACGTACAGCGGCAGCTTCCACCGGACCGTTTCGTTCCCGGTGTCGTCGAGGCGGAGCGTTTCCGCCGCGCGTCGTTGCAGGCGCGAGAAGTATTCCTCCGGATCGTGCAGGCCGTCCGGATGATCGATGCGCAGGCCTCCGACGTGGCCTTCGGCGAGAAGCTCGAACAGCAGCCCATGGGTCGCCTCGAACACGGCCGGCTCCTCCATGCGCAGCGCCGCGAGATCGTTCAAGTCGAAGAAGCGCCGGTAGTTGATGTCGTCGGCTGCCATGCGCCACGACGCGAGCCGGAACACCTGTGCCCCGAGCAGCGCGTCGAGAGCGTCGAAGCTCGACGGCTCGCCCGGACGGCCGTTGATGCGCTCGACCTCGACCTCGATGCAGCGCAGGACTTCGGGGGCGCGGGCGCAGAGATCGCAAAGCGCGCGCTTGTACATGGCTTGCTCATGCCGTCGTTGCGCGCAGCGCACCGGATCGGATTCGCTGGCCGAGGGCATCGATCCGAAGGCCGCGGCGAGGCTCTGCAGGGCTTCGCCAAGTCCCGCGCGCGGCATGCGCGGACGCACACACTCCGCCGCCGGGCTGAGGATGCGCGGGTACGTCTGCGGATCGACGGGGAAGCGCTGCTCGGCGTAGCGGATCTCGAACTCGCCACGCCCGGCGTCGAATGCGACCGCGATCTGGCCGCGCTCGAGCACGGTGCCGTAGCGGTCGGCCAGCGCCGGCAACAGCAGCTTGCCGTGGAGCTCGTCGGGCGTGCGATCCCAGTCGATGTCGAAGAACTTCGCATGCGCGGCTGCGCGCCCGTTCTCGAGCACGTCCTGCCACCACGGATTGTCGGCGCCGAGCACGCCTACGTGGTTGGGCACCACGTCGGCGAGCTGCTGCATCCCGTGCTCGCGCAAGGTGGCGGACAGGCGCTCGAGATCGGCGCGGGTGCCGATCTCCGGGTTGAGCAGGTTGTGATCGACGATGTCGTAGCCGTGCATGCTGCCCGGCCGCGCCCTGAAATACGGCGAGAGGTAAACGTGGCTTACGCCGAGCGCCGCCAGGTACGGCACGATCGCCGTCGCGTCGGCGAACGTGAATTCGCGGTTGAGCTGCAGGCGGTAGGTCGCGCGTGGAATCTGGCCGCAGGGCGAGCGCTCGGGCGCCATGTTTTTCGGCACCGGACTCGGACGCTCCTGCGCGAGCACATCGACGAGCGTCTCGACGGCAGGGTCCTTCGCCCATTCCTCCAGCGTGCGCGCGAGCTTGCGCCGCCAGTTCGGATACTCGTCGACCGTGCCGGGAAGGTTGACCTGCTCCACTTGCCCGAAAACGTCTTCCATCGCGACCAGCATGATTTTCGACGGCGTACGCGCGAGGAAGCGATGCGCCGCGAGCGCGAGCGCCGGCGACCACGTCGCGGGGTCGTGCTCGGCGAGCAGGCCCTCGGCCTGGAGCGCTCGGGCGAGCCGGACCTTGTCGCTCTCGCGTCCCGCGCGCAGGCTCTCGAGCACGCCCGGTCCGGCGAACTGGCCCAGAGCGCGCCGCACGTCGAGATCGGCGAGCTGCCAGAAGCCGCGCAGCGTCGGCAGATCGTGCGTGCCGATCGATACCACCGCCTCCTGCATGTACCGTTGCGGCTGCGCGAACGTGCCGTCGGGCTGGGTCTCGAAATACATCGGCCGCAGCGACAACATGCCGGTCCGGCGCATCCCGTCGCGCACTTCGTCGGGTACCGTCCCGAGGTCCTCGCCGATCACGAGACAGCGATTGCGCTGGCTTTCGAGCGAGAGCACGCCGAGGTGATCTTCGAACGGATACACGACGTAGGCGCCAGCGCTCGCCGGAGCGCCGTCCGGAATCCAGTACAGGCGCATGAGGCCCATCACGTGGTCGATCCGCAGCGCGCCCGCCCCGCGCATGTTCTTGCGCAGCGTGGCGATCAATGGCGCGTAGGCCGATTCGCGCAAGCGCTCGGGGACGAGCGGCGGCAGCCCCCAGTTCTGCCCATCGGGGTTGTACGCATCGGGCGGAGCGCCGACGGCGGCGCCGATCCCGTAGAGCTGCGGGTCCGACCAGCTCTCCGAGCCGCCGGGATCGATGCCGACCGCGAGATCGCGCACCAGTCCGACGCCCAATCCCCACGCCGAGCCCCGGGCCGCCGCGGCATCGAGCTGCTGCTCGAATTGCCACTGCAGCCAGGCATGGAATTCGACCCGCTCGGCGTGCTCGACGGCGAAGCTTGCAACCGCAGCGCCGTTGACGTCGCGCAGCGACGACGGCCACGAGCGCCAGTCAGCGGCGCGGACGATGCCCTCGGCGTGAAGCTTCTCCGCAATCGCGTCGAACAAGGCGTGCCGGCGCAGCGCCTCGCCGCCCTCGGCGAGAAACGCGGCGAAGGCCGAGTCGCGCACATCGCCCGTGTCGCGATGGCACGATCGGAAGCAGCGATAGAGCTTTTCGAGAACGTCGCGCTTGGCTGCGGCCACCCCGACGAAATCGATCAGATCGCGCGCGCGCAAGTCCTCGAGCCGAGCACGGAAGGCGGGCTCCGCGACCGCGCGGCGCGCCTCTTCGCAGCCGGCGAACTCGGGGATCGCTTCGACGTCGAGGTAGAGCGGATTGCCGAACAGACGGCTCGATGGACTGTAGGGGCTCGCCCGCGCCGGATCGGTCGGGTCCAGCGCATGCAGCGGATTCAGCGCGACCCCGTCGGCGCCCGCGGACGCGGCGAAGTCGACCAGCGCCTCGAGATCGCCGAAGTCGCCGCTGCCCCAGTTGCGGCGCGATCGAAGCGCGTAGAGCTGCACGGCGAATCCCCATACCCGGCTGTCACCCGCCAGCGCGGCGGGTCGATAACCGCGCGCAGGCGCGACGATGATCGTGGTCGCCCGCGCGTCGCCGCGATCGATCTCGAGCTCGAGCCGGTGGTAGCCCGCCTGCAACGCGACGCCCGCCGCGGTGAGATCGAGGCGACAGTGGATGAAGGTATCGTCCGCGCTTGGCACGGGCACGGCCGACTGTCCCGGGATGAGCGTGCCGCGCTTGATCTCGCCGTCTTCGGGCGTCACCGTCCATGTCAAGGGCCGGTCGGCGAGCGCGACGGGCAGGGCGAGAGGAATCGCAAGCGCGGGCTCGTCGACGGTAAAGACCGCCACCGGCGGCAGCCCCCGGCCCCTCGCACGCGCCTGGTGCGCGGCGAGCGCGGCCGCAACACTGACGTCGGTGGAGGCGTCGATGCCCATCGTGGCAAGCAGGGCTCGTTTCGTGTCCGCCGAGGTGAAATGCTGCACGCCGGCGACGTCGTAGTACGACGGGAGGATGCCGGAAAGCGCGGCGAGACGATCGAGTGCGGCCTGGCCGGCGCCGCTGGTGTCGTTCATGGCGTGTGCAGGTACCAGCGCGCCGACCACGGTGGCAGGGTGCCGGTCGGCGCGGCGTCTTCGGGCGTCGCGTGAATCGCATCTCCGGGCGGTGGCGCCGGCGCCGCGACGGGCTTGTCGCTTAGGTTCGCGACGAGCGTCAAACGTTCACCGGCGTCGCTCGACCACGCGACCTCCAGCGCCGCGTCGTCGAGAACCCGTGCTCTCCCGCAGTACCCGGACAGCCTTGGCAAGAGCGGCATGATGTGCCGGTGCCGCAGCGCGAGGAGCGCTCGATGATGGTCGCGCCAAGCGGCGTGCTCTGGCCGTTCCAGCTCTCCCCAATCGAGCTTCGAGCGCACGAACGTCGCCTCGTCGTTCGGATCCGGAATCCCCGCCAGATCGGCTGCGCCGGCGAAGCCCGCGAAACGCGCAAACTCCGCCCTCCGGCCGCGGGCGACCGCCGCGCCCAGCTCCGGGCCGAAATCGCAGAAGAACTGGAACGGCGTGCTCGCGCCGTATTCCTGCCCCATGAAGACGAGCGGCACCTGCGGCGCAAGCAGCAGGATCGACGTGAGGCAGCGCACGGCGCGCTCCGGGGCGAGCGCGGTGATGCGATCGCCGAAGGCGCGATTGCCCACCTGATCGTGATTCTGGAGGAAATTCACGAACGCGATCGGCGGCAGCGCGGCCGACGGCTCGCCGCGGTCGCGGCCGCGAAACGCCGACGCCTGGCCCTGGTAGTCGAAGCCCTCCGCGAGCGAGCGCGCGAGATGCACGATCGGCCGCGGCAGGTAATCGGCGTAATAGCCGTCGCGCTCGCCGGTCGCGAGCGCGTGCAGCGCGTGGTGCGCGTCGTCGTTCCATTGCGCGCGATAGAGCTTCGGCTCCCGCGGGTGCAGGTAGCACGCGGCGTTGTCGTCGTTCTCGAGGACCAGGTGGATCGTGCGCTCGCGACCGGGCCCGGCGTGCGCGGCGGCCGCGACCTCCTCCAGGATGTGCGGCCGGGACGTGTCCCGGATCGCGTTCACCGCGTCGTAGCGCAGGCCGTCGAAACGATATTCCTCGAGCCAGTAGAGCGAGTTGTGTACGAAGAAGTCGCGCACCGGTCGGCTGCCTTCGCCGTCGAAGTTGATCGCCGGTCCCCAGAGCGTGGGGTAACGCTTCGTAAAGAACGTGGGCGCGTAGGCGTGGAGATAATTGCCTTCGGGGCCGAAATGGTTGTAAACGACGTCGAGGAAAACCATCAGGCCCGCCGCGTGCGCCGCGTCGATCAGGCGCTTCAGATCGCGAGGGGTGCCATAGCTCGCCTCGGGCGCGAACGGCAGCACGCCGTCGTAGCCCCAGCCGCGCCGTCCCGGGAAGTCGGCGATGGGCATCAGCTCGATGCCCGTGACGCCAAGCGAGGCGAGATAGTGTAGACGGTCGATCGCCGCCGCGAAGGTTCCCTCCGGCGTGAACGTGCCGATGTGCAGCTCGTAGATCACCGCCTCGTGCCAGGGACGGCCGCGCCAGGCGGCGTCGTTCCATTCGTAGGCGCCGGGATCGACGACTGCGCTCGCACCGTCCGGATCGTCGGGATTGGCGCGCGACGCCGGGTCCGGCACGTCCAGCCGATCGTCGATGCGATACCGGTAGCGGTTGCCAGCGTGCGCCTCGGAGGTGGCGAGCTCGAAGAACCCGTCTTCGCCGCGCGACATCGGCAGCCGTACCCGGGATGCGCGGTCGCGCGTCGCTTCCAGCATGAGATCGACGCACGACGCGGCCGGCGCGAAAAGCCGGAAGCGCACGCTGCCATCGGCGCGAAGCTCGGCGCCGAACTGCATCGCGTGGGCGCATTTCATGTACGGGGCTGGAGGAGCAGCGCCACCGAGCGTCCCTCGAGCGGATAGAACTCGCCAGGAGCATGGCGTGCGTCGGGCGCGAAGCCGGAGTCGTAGTGGGTATCGATAACCGCGTGCCAGCCGCTCGCGCCATCGAGAGACGGCAGCGCAAACGGGATCGCCTCGTGGTGCGCGTTGAGCAGAATCAGGAGATCGTCGTCAACGACCCCACGGCCGCGCTCGTCCTGTTCATCGAGCGCCCTGCCGGCGAGGCACATGCCGAGGCAGCGCACGAACGACTGGCCCCATTCGGCGTCGGACATCTCGCGCCCGTCGGGGTTGAGCCACACGATGTCCTTGATGCCGGGACCGATGATCCTCCGGCCCTGGAAGAAGCTCCGACGCCGCAGCACGGGGTGCCCGCGGCGAAGCTCGGTCAGACGCTGCACGAAGGCGATCAGCCAGCCGTTCGCTTCCCGCAAGCTCCAGTCGAGCCAGCTCAACTCGTTGTCCTGGCAGTAGGCATTGTTGTTCCCGCGCTGGGTGCGTCCCATCTCGTCGCCGTGCAGAAGCATCGGCACGCCCTGCGACACGAAGAGCGTGGCGAGGAAGTTCCGCTTCTGGCGGGCCCGCAGCGTCCGGATGGCCGGATCGGCGGTCGGTCCTTCGGCGCCGCAGTTCCAGCTCCGGTTGTGCGACTCACCGTCCCGGTTCTCCTCGCCGTTGGCTTCGTTGTGCTTCTCGTTGTAGCTGACGAGGTCCTCGAGCGTGAAGCCGTCGTGCGCGGTGACGAAGTTGATGCTCGCGTAAGGTTTCCTGCCGCTGTGCCCATAGAGATCGCTCGAACCCGTGAGCCGGTAAGCGAGCTCGCCGATGAGCCCGCCCTCGCCTTTCGACACCGAGCGCACGACGTCGCGGTACTTGCCGTTCCATTCCGTCCAGCGCACCGGAAAGTTGCCGACCTGGTACCCGCCCTCCCCGACGTCCCAGGGCTCGGCGATCAGCTTCACGTTCGCGAGCGTCGGGTCCTGATGGATGATGTCGAGAAACGCGGACAGCCGGTCAACCTCGTGCAGCTCCCGGGCGAGCGCAGCGGCGAGGTCGAACCGGAATCCGTCCACGTGCATCTCGGTCACCCAGTAACGCAAGGAGTCCATGATGAGCTGCAGCACGCGCGGGTGGCGCATGTTGAGCGTGTTGCCCGTGCCGGTGTAATCCATGTACTGGCGCGGATCGTCTTCCACCAGCCGGTAGTACGCCAGATTGTCGATGCCGCGGAACGACAGCGTGGGGCCGAGGCGACCGCCCTCGGCGGTGTGGTTGTAGACGACGTCCAGAATCACTTCGATGCCCGCCGAGTGCAGAGCTTTCACCACGGTCTTGAATTCGGCGAGCGTGCCGTCGGTCGAATAGCGGCACTCCGGAGCGAAGAAGCCGATGGTGTTGTAACCCCAGTAGTTGGTCAGACCCCTCCGTACGAGCGCGTGATCGTCGATGAAAGCGTGGATCGGCATGAGCTCGACCGCGGTGACGCCCAGCCGCTGGAGGTGATCGAGGACCGCCGGCGTGGCGAGCGCCGCGTACTTTCCGCGCAGGCGCTGCGGCACCTCGGGATGCAGGTGAGTGAACCCTTTGACATGCAGCTCGTAGATCACCGTGTCGTTCCACGGCGTATTGGGCGGGCGGTCGTTGCCCCAGGTGAAAGCCGAATCGACCACCTGGCATTTCGGCATGCCGAACGCATTGTCCCGATCGTCGGGCGTCAGGTCCTCGCGCTTTCCACCGAGACGATAGCCGAAGTGCGCATCGCTCCAGCGCAAGCTGCCGACGATCGACTTGGCGTACGGGTCGAGAAGGAGCTTCCGCGCGTTGAAGCGCAGTCCCTGGGTCGGGTCGTAGCGCCCATGCACCCGATAGCCATAAAGCAGCCCGGGTCGCGCATCGGGCAGATAGCAATGCCATACCTGGTCGGTCTGCTCGCGAAGCTTCACTCGATCCACCTGGCGCTTGCCCTTGGGATCGAACAGGCACAGCTCGACGGCTTCGGCATGCTCGGAGAAGAGCGCGAAGTTGACGCCTTCGCCATCCCACGTCGCGCCCAGGGGATACGGGCGGCCCGGCCATACCGCAGAAGTCTGCCCGTTCATCGCGGGGCTCCGGGGCGTGCGCTCCGCAGCGGACGTACCGTGATGCCGTGTGGCCGGGCGCGGTGAAACCGCTTCGCCGGTCTCACAGGACCGGCTTCGTCGGCTGGTGTGCGGTGTGACCGCTCTTCGCTGGCTCCTTGTCGCTCCCCGATCGCGACCAGCGCTCGATCACGTCGGCGGCGCGCTTCTGGCCGCCCAGCCCGAAGGCAAGCGCGAGGCCGAGCGCGATCGCTGCGACGAGGATCAGGAATGCCTGGCGGATGATGTCTCCCAGGCCCATCTGATCGAGCGCGATCATGATCACGAAGACCATGATCGCGTAGAGCGTGAGCCTGCCGATCAGGCCGGCTTCGCCGACGTGCGTATCGTGCAGGTACATCGTCAGGGCCGAAGCCACGAAGCGTGCGAAATAGGCGCCGAAGACCACGATGACGACCGCGAACATCACTTTGGGCACGAACAGCACGATGCGGCCGATGAGATCGGTGACGTACGCCAAGTCGAGGCTGTTCGACGCGACCATCAGAGCCGCCAGTATCACCAGCCAGAAGGCGAGGCTGCCGAGCACGCGAACGGTGTCGACCTCCGCGCCTCCCTGTTCGAGGAAGTGATCGATACCGGCTTTCTCGGTAACCACGTTGAAGTTGATCGCGCGCAGCGCCCTGACGATCGCGAAGCGCACCGCCTTCGCGAGCAACCAGCCGATGAGGACGATGACGATCGCGAGGAGCAGCCTGGGCAGGAAGATACCGACCTGGTGCAGCGATTCCCGGATCGAATCCAGCAGCATGTTGACGTCCATTGTTGCGCCCTCCTGAGGATCGAACTGACTTGGTCGACGGGTTTCGCTGGCAGGCGGTCGGGCTCGGGAACGTTCAGCGGCTGCGCTCGAGCGTATCGAGCAGTCCGTTCAGCGGGATACGTACCCAGTCCGGGCGGTTGTCGACCTCGTACTTGAGCTCGTACACGGCTTTTTCGAGAACGAAAAGCTCGAGCAGTCCGTCCGTTTCGGCGCGCGCGGAAGCAAGCCCGCTCTCGCGCGCCACGTCTTCGTAGCCGTCGAGGAAGGCTTCCGTCGCCTGCGTCTGCCAATGCGTGCCTGCGGCCTGCACTGCCTCCCGCGCGTCGGGACGGCCGGCAATGAACTTGAACAACGCGGCGTGCATCGCATAGTCGAACGAGCGCAGCATTCCGGCGACGTCCTTGAGCGGCGATTGCTTCTGGGCTCGCTCCTCCATCGTGCGCGTCGGCTCGCCCTCGAAATCGATAATCACGAAATCGTTCTGGACGAGCAGAACCTGTCCCAGATGGTAGTCACCGTGCACGCGGGTCTTCGTGCAGGCGCAGCGGTCGTTCGCGTGGGCTGCGATCCGCCTCAGCAGCGCGTCACGAAGGCCGAGCAGGCGATCGGCGTCGCCGCGCAGGGTTTCCGGAAGCGCATCGCGCCTGCGCGCCAGGCGATCGAGCGAATTGGATGCCTGCTCGCGGACGCGGTCGGTCCACGCGGAGACATCGGCGGTGCTCAAGGGCACGGGATCGAACGCAGGATCGCCGGTCGGTCGGGCAAGCGCCGCATGCAGCTCGGCCGTGCGCCTGCCGAGCGTACGAATCAGCGCGGCATGGCCGTCGTGCAGATCGACGCCGGCCGCCGTCGCCGCTTCGCGCGAGCTGTCTTCGAAGAGGCGGTCGAGATAATTCAGCGCATAGTCCCAGGCACTGCCCTGGTTGAACACGTATTTCTGGATCAGCGCGAGCGTCGCGCTGCGACCGTCCTCCGCCAGGTATTCGACGCTTCCCGCCACCGGAACGCAGTGCTCGAAGTGCACCACGTCGGTCAGATAGCGGCCGATCGCGGCCTCGGGGTTCACCCCCGCCTGCAGGCGCCGGTAGCCCTTCACGAAGATACGGTCGCCGAGCGAGACGATCGTGTTGCTGCTCTGCGCGCTCGGCAGCGTCGCTGCAAGCGAGGCCACGTCCGGTCCCACGAGTTGCGCGAACGCGTTCGTTGGCTTGAACTGCACGGTGCCCCGGGCCGACTTGACTTCCGCGCTCTGGCCGACCGCCGCGACCAGCTCGCGCACGAACGTCTCGTCGCCGAATGCATCCGCGAGCACACCGACCCGCGCCTGCTGGCGCGCCTTGGCGATGGTGAAGCTCGAGAGCGCGTTGATGAGGGGCTCGTCGCCGTCCTCCCAGGCCAGGGTAAGCGGAAGGAAATAGGTCTGCGCCTCGCCGCTCGCGCTTTCGGCGCGGGCCAGGGTCACCAGCCAGCTGCGATTGCCCGCCTTCCACTCCACGTGATCGGCGATCTCGACACGCCGCACCGGCTCGCTTTTTGCCGCGTACCAGCGACGACCGGCGATGAACGCGGGCAGCACCTCGTTCTCGAGCTGGGTGCGGACCTTCTCTGACATGTTGATGCGCCACGGTACGACGCGATCGCGGAACAGGCTCGCCCAGCCGTCGAAGAGAACCAGCACCGGAAGTTCCTCGCGCGGCGTGACCTCGTCCCGTCCGACCGGGGCATTCTCCGGAAGGGCGAGGCGAAACCACAGAAAGCCGTGCCCCAAGAGGGTCAGCATATAGGGCAGCTCGCCAATCGGAGGAAACGCCGTGCGCCCCAGCAGCTCGATGGGAAAGCGTCCCTTGTACTTGGCGAGATCGAGCTCGACCGGCTGAGCCGAGCGCGACAGGTTGGCCACACAGAGCACGGCTTCGTCCCCGAACTCGCGCAGGTAAGCGAGGATCTTCCGGTTGGCCGGACGCAGAAAACGCAAGGATCCCCGGCCGAACGCACGAAAGCCCTTGCGCACGGCCAAGAGCCGCCGCGTCCAGTTGAGCAGCGACCACGGCGCCCGCGTCTGGGCCTCGACGTTGACCACTTCGTAGCCGTAGATCGAATCCATGATCGGCTGCAGATACAGGCGCTGGGGATCGGCGCGGGAGAAGCCCGCGTTGCGCTCGGGACGCCACTGCATCGGCGTGCGGACCCCGTCCCGGTCGCCGAGGTAGATGTTGTCGCCCATCCCGATCTCGTCGCCGTAGTACAGGATCGGCGATCCCGGCATCGACAGCAGGAGGCTCGTCATGAGCTTGATCCGGCCAAGGTCGTTCTCGAGCAGCGGGGCGAGCCGCCGCCTGATGCCGAGATTGATCCGCGCGCGCTTGTCGGCCGCGTACATGTTGTACATGTAATCGCGTTCCTTGTTGGTCACCATCTCGAGCGTCAGCTCGTCGTGGTTGCGCAGGAAGATGGCCCACTGGCAGTTTTCCGGAATGTCCGGCGTCTGGTTCATGATCTCGGTGATCGGATGCCGCTCCTCGAGCGCGATCGCCATGTACATCCGGGGCATCAGGGGGAAGTGGTACGCCATCTGGCATTCGTCGCCGTTGCCGAAATACTCGCGCACGTCCTCGGGCCACTGGTTCGCCTCCGCCAGCAGCAGAACGTTGGGATAGTTCGCATCGATGATCGAGCGCAGCTGCTTGAGCACCGCGTGCGTCTCGGGCAAGTTTTCGTTGCTGGTGCCCTCGCGCTCGCAGAGATACGGGATCGCATCGAGGCGGAAGCCGTCGACCCCGAGATCGAGCCAGAAGCGCATGACGCCGTAGATCGCCTCGAGCACCTTCGGGTTGTCGAAATTGAGATCCGGCTGGTGGCTGAAGAAGCGGTGCCAGTAGAAGGCCTTGGCAACGTCGTCCCATGTCCAATTCGACTTCTCGGTGTCGGTGAAGATGATGCGCGTGCCGGCGTACTTCTCGGGCGTGTCGCTCCATACGTAATAGTCGCGTTCGCTCGAGCCCTTCGGTGCCCGGCGCGCGGCCTGAAACCAGGGATGCTGATCCGAGGTATGGTTCACGACCAGCTCGGTGATGACACGCAGATCGCGGCGATGCGCCTCGCGCACGAAACGCTCGAAGTCGTCGCGGGTTCCGTAGAGCGGATGTACGTTGCGATAATCGGCGACGTCGTAGCCGTCGTCGCGCAGCGGCGACGGATAGAACGGCAGCAGCCAGATGGTGTTGACCCCGAGGTCCTTGACGTAGTCGAGCTTGTCAGTCAAGCCCTGGAAGTCGCCGATCCCATCGTCGTTTGAGTCGAAGAACGCCTTGATGTGCAGCTGATAGATGATGGCGTCCTTGTACCAGAGCGGATCCTTCTGCGCCTCGGCTTCGCTGTTTGGCGACGGCACGTCGGTCACGGGCTGATCCATGCGCGAGCTTCAGGCGAAGTAGTCGAACTGCCGCTCGGTCCGCTCGTGGCGGCGAACGCGGAAGATATGCGCGGGACACACGTATGGGTCGAGCTCGACGTAGTTGCGTCGCCCGTGCCAAAGATAGCGGGCATCGGACAGGATATCGTGGACCTGGAAGCCCTCCCCGTCCGTGACACCCAGCGCATCGAGGTCGAGGTCGACCCACCCGGACTGCCTGTGGTACGGATCGAGATTGACGACCATCAGCATCGCACCGCTCTTCTCTCGGGTCGCCTTGCTGTAGCAGATGAGCTCGCCATTGTCGACGCCATGGAAATGCAGGTTCCAGTCGAAGTGCAGCGCCGCGTTGTCGCGCCGCGCGGCATTGACGCGCGAGATGAAGTCCTTCAATCCGTCGGGACGGTCGAGATCGCGATGCTTGATCGCGTATTTTTCGCTGTCGAGATACTCCTCGCTGCCGGGCTCGCGCGAACGGTTCTCGCACAGCTCGTAGGCCGGGCCGTAGATGCCGTAGTTCGCCGCCAGCGTCGCAGCGAGTGCGAGCCGCGCCATGAACGCGGGCCGGCCGCCGTTCTGGAGGTAAGCCGTGAGGATGTCGGGGGTGTTCGGCCAGACGTTGGGCCGGAAGTACTCGCGTGCGTCGGTGGCCGTGAGCTCCATGAAGTAGTCGGTGATCTCGGCCTTGGTGTTGCGCCAGGCGAAGTAGGTATACGACTGGCTGAAGCCGAGCTTCGCCAATCGATGCATCACGCGCGGACGGGTGAATGCCTCGGAGAGAAAGATCACGTCCGGGCGATCGCGCTTGATTTCGGCAATGAGCCATTCCCACAGCGCGAAGGGCTTGGTGTGCGGGTTGTCGACGCGAAACACCCGCACGCCCTGCGCGATCCAGTGGTCGAAGATGCTCTTCACCTCTTCCCAGAGCGAAGCCCAGCGACTCGTCGCGAAGTTGAACGGGTAGATGTCCTCGTACTTCTTCGGCGGATTCTCCGCGTACTGCACACTGCCGTCGGGCCGGCGCCGGAACCACTCGGGATGCTCGCGAACGTAGGGATGGTCGGGCGCGCACTGCAGCGCGATGTCGAGCGCGACTTCGATCCCCAGGTTCCTCGCGGCGGCGACGAGATGGCGGAAATCCGCGACGGTGCCGAGCGCCGGATGGATCGACTTGTGGCCGCCCTCCTCCGAGCCGATCGCCCAGGGGCTGCCCGGATCGTCCGGACTCGGGACGAGCGTATTGTTGCGACCCTTGCGGTTCACCCGTCCGATCGGGTGGATGGGCGGCAGGTACAGAACGTCGAAGCCCATCGCCGAGAGCCGCGGCAACTCGGCCTCGACGTCGGCGAAGGTTCCGTGCGGCTTCGAGGCCGGCCCGCAAGAGCGCGGAAAGAGCTCGTACCATGCCGAGAAGCGCGCCCGCTCGGGCTCCACGACGACTCCGAGCGGCGCGGAGGTGGTCGCGAAGCGGCGATCGGGACTCCCCAGCATCAGTCCGAGAAGCTCTTCGCTCAACGCGAGCTCGCGCCGCGCCGGCAGATCGGCGTCGAGCGTGAGCGAGCGCGCGATCTCTCGCAGCCGCACCGTCGCCGCCGCCGGCGCCCGCTTGACCGCGTCGCGGACAAGCGCAGCTCCGGCCTGGAGCGCCAGCGCGATCTCGTTCTCGTCGGCGGTGTTGCGGCGGACGAAGTCATGCCGCCAGGAGAGAAACGCGTCCATCCACGCCGTAAGCTGGTACTCGTAGCGGCCCAGCTCGACCACCGTGAATTCGCCGCGCCAATGATCGTTGCCGAGGAGCTGCATCGGCGCCTCGTTCCATTCAGGCACGCTCGCGTGACGGTAGCGCAGCAGGCAACGAAGCTGGTCGTGACCATCGGCGAATACATCGGCCTCGACCGTCACCGTTTCGCCGGTCGTGCGCTTCACCGCGAAGCGCCCGCAATCGACTTGCGGGCGCACGCCCTCGATGACGACCGGCCGCAACGCAGTGTCGCGGTCGGGCAGGTTGACTGCGGTCTGCCGCGCTTCGACGCTCGCCATCAGGGGGCCCGGAAAAAGACGACCGACAGCGGCGGCAGCGTTGCGTTCAGCGAGTGATACCGCCCGGCGGTCGAAATCGGCGCCGCTTCGATGCCGCCGTAGTTTCCCTGTCCGCTGCCGCCGTAGCAGGTCGCATCGCTGTTCGCGATCTCGCGCCAGAATCCGCCGCTCGGCACGCCGACGCGGTAATTGTGCCGCGGCAACGGCGTGAAGTTGCATACCACGGCGATCGTCGAACCCCCGCCGCCACGGCGCAGAAACGAGATCACGCTGTGCGCGGCGTCGCCGGTGTCGATCCATTCGAAGCCGTCGGCGCCGAAATCGGTCGCGTGCAGCGCAGGCTCCGCGCGGTACAGGCGATTGAGGTCGCGCACCCACTGCTGCATCTGCCGGTGTGGCGCGTGGTCGGTGAGGTGCCAGTCGAGACTCTGATCGTGGTTCCATTCGCGCCATTGCGCGAATTCTCCGCCCATGAACAGGAGCTTCTTGCCGGGATGCGCCCACATGTAACCGAAGAGCAGCCTCAAGTTGGCGAAGCGCTGCCAGTCGTCGCCCGGCATCTTGGACAGCAGCGAGCGCTTTCCGTAGACCACTTCGTCGTGCGACAGCGGGAGCACGAAATTTTCGCTGAACGCGTACCAGATGCTGAAGGTGATCTGGTGCTGATGGAAGCTGCGGTGCACGGATTCGTGGCTCATGTAGGCGAGCGTGTCGTGCATCCAGCCCATGTTCCATTTCATGCCGAAACCCAGGCCCCCGACGTAGGTCGGCCTCGAGACCATCGGCCAGGCGGTCGACTCCTCGGCGATGGTCTGCGTGTCCGGGAAATCGCGATACGTGCTCTCGTTGACGTGGCGCAGGAAGTCGATCGCATCGAGATTTTCGCGCCCGCCGTAGCGGTTGGGCACCCAGTCGCCGCCAGTGCGCCCATAGTCGAGATAGAGCATCGACGCAACGGCGTCGACGCGGAGCCCGTCGACGTGGTAGCGGTCGAGCCAGAAGCGCGCGCTGCTCGCGAGCACGGAGCGCACTTCGTTGCGGCCGTAGTTGAAGATGTAGCTCTTCCAGTCGGGATGGTAGCCCTGGCGAGGGTCAGCGTGCTCGTAGAGATGCGTACCGTCGAAGTACGCGAGGCCATGCTCGTCGCCGGGGAAGTGCGACGGCACCCAGTCGAGGATGACGCCGATGCCTTGGCGGTGCAGGCTGTCGACGAGGAACATGAAATCCTGCGGCGTGCCGTAGCGCGCTGTGGGCGCGAAATAGCCCGTCGTCTGATAACCCCACGAGCCGTAGAACGGGTGCTCGGTGAGCGGCAGAAACTCGACGTGCGTGAAGCCGAGATCCGCGAGATACGCGGGAAGCTCCGCCGCAAGCTCGCGGTAGGTCAGGAAGGCGCTGCCGTCGCGACGGCGCCAAGAGCCGGCGTGCATCTCGTAGATCGACAGTGGCGCGGCGAGCGCGTTACGGGCGCGACGCGCGGCCATCCATTCCGCGTCGCCCCATTCGTAGTCCAGGTTGCACACCCGCGACGCGGTCTGGGGCGGCGCCTCCCAGCCAAACGCGAACGGATCGCCCTTGTCGGCGCGATAGCCGCGGTAGCGCGACGCGACGTGATACTTGTAGCGCGTGCCCACGCCCGCGCCGGCGACGAACCCCTCCCAAATCCCGGACCCGTCGCGCCGCCGAGCAAGCGGATGACGAGCGCGGTCCCAGCCGTTGAAATCACCGATGACCGAGACGGCTTCCGCGTTGGGCGCCCACACGGCGAACACGACGCCGGTCTCGCCGCCGTCCTCGCACAGATGGCCGCCGAGCTTCTCGTACAGGCGCGTGTGCGTTCCTTCGCGGAACAGATACACATCGTGATCGGACAGCGACGCAACCGCAGGCGGCGCTCGAACATCTCCGTGGAAACGTGTCTCAGCCATGGCCCTGCTCCGCTGTGCGCGACCGGCCCGCCGGACGATGGTGCGCTCGCGGCCCAAGGCGATCGCTGCCCTTGTAAGAACTACAAGCCGGCCCTACCGCACGGCGACAGGGCCGTTTGCAATTCTTGGGGTCGAAACCAGCGCAATAGCCCATCGTCCCTCTCTATCGGACGCCCGATCACCAGACTTGCACGGACCGTGCCCGCCGACGCATCGCCGCCGAAGCGACGCCGCGACGCCACGCGGCGCCGTTGGCGATGGCTACAACTTGACCGCCGGATTCAGTGTGTAGACGCCGGTCAGCGTCACCTGCGCGAGCACATGCCCCGCCATTGCCTTGCGAGCGTCCGGACCGGAAAACGCGTCGCCAACGGCAAGACGCGCAACGTCGAGCGCGTAGAGCGTGAATACGTAATGATGCACGCGTTCGTCGTTCCACGGCGGACAGGGCCCATCGTAGCCGTGATATCGGCCCGCCATGTCCGCATCGCCCGCGAACCAGTCGGTGTAATCGTTGATGCCCTGGCGGGCGCCGCGCGCCGCCTGCGGGCCCGGTTTCCCGCGCGGCGTGACGCCGCGCGAGAACTCTCCGCGAGCAATCGGCGGCGTATCCGCCGGCAGATCGACCAGCGTCCAGTGGAAGAACTCAACGCGCGCAAGCGCCGACGGCACGCGGCGGCCCTCCTTGTTCACGTCGTCGGGTCGCGAAGGAACGTCGGGATCGTGGCAGATGAGGGCGAGCGACTTCGTGCCGGACGGCAGATCGCTCCAGCGCAGATCGGGATTGAGATTCTCGGAGAGCTTCACGTGCGCCGCGGGATCGATCACGCAGAACGCAAGCGCTCCAGGAATCGGTCCGCCGTCGGCGAAGGCGGTGCTCGTGAGTTTCATCGTTATCTCCAGTCATCGTTGACGCGAAACCATGCCCCCGAATGCCTGAATCGTTGGCGGGAACCCGGCGCCCTTTGCTGGGCCGCGGGCTCCCGCTGAAGTCTGCCCCCGAGTGCTCGAATCGGGGCGCGGACGACGAGCCTACGATTGCTTCCAGTGCGGCGGAACCGTCTTGTCGAGGAATGGCAGCGCCTCGATCCGCTTCTTCCACGCCCGCAGCTCCGGCGTGAGCAGCGCTTCGGCGTCGAAATCGGGGAGCTTCACCCGGCAGCGCCACATGAACGCTACCGGAGGATAGAGCGAGAAGTCGGCCGCCGACAGCGGCCCGACGAGAAAGTCGCCCTTGAGATAGCGCGCCATCTGCGCGAACTCTTCCGTCACGGCCTTGCGGGCATCGGCGAGTTTCTGCGCATCCCGCTCCTCAGGCTTGGCATAGAAGGCATAGTCGACGATGCTATCGGTCGCCTGCTGGACGTAGTTGTCGACCTCCATCATCAGCCGCCACACGGTCGCCTGGCTTCGCGCATCGCCTGGAAACAGCGATGCGCCGCGGCCCGGATAAGCAGCCTCGAGGTAGGCGACGATCGCGTTGGATTCGTAGATCGTAAAGTCACCGTCGGTAAGCGTCGGCACCCGATGCCTCGGGTTGAGGGCGACGAATTCTGGCTTGCGCGTGTCGCCGGCCGAGAACGAGAGCACCTTGCGCTCGTAGGGCAGCGCCTTGTGCTCGAGCGCGAGCTGGACGCGCCAGGCGTAAGGCGAGCCCGATCCGTAGTACAGCGTGAGGCTCATTCGCTTTCCTCCTTCGGCTTGGATTTCTTCGCGTGTCCGTGAGACTGCGGCTTCGGCGGAGAGTCGGGTTGCGAAGCGGCCGTCGCGCCGCGCGAGAGCGCCTCCAGCGAAGCTTTCTGCCATTCGAGCGTCTTGATGCTCATCTGCATGAAGTTGAGACTCATCGCCAGCCAGCTTTCGATCACGCGCAACTCGCCGATCTTGCGCTCGACTTCCGCCGGATCGAGCGTGGCGAACATCGCCATCGGGTTGGGAAATGGCGCGGTCGGCGGCAACCCCGGAGCCGGCGGAGTCCCGGGCGTTGCAATGCCCAACGGATTCCACATCTTCTGCATGAACTCCAGCGCCTGCTGCGGCGTGAATGGCATAGACGTGGGTGGTGGCGACATCGCGTGGACTCCGGGCTTGGGACCGCGGGAGGGTGGCCCTTTTCGGCTAATATAACGCACCATGGCGGAATCTGCTGTTCCCCTGCTTTCTTCGCTCAGAACGATCGTCGGCGAAGCCCACCTCCTCACGAGCGATGGCGACGTCGCTCCCTACGTCAACGACTGGCGAGACGCTTTTCACGGCCGGGCACGCGCTGTCGTCCGACCGGCAACCACCCCCGAAGTCGCGTCGGTCGTGCGGCTCTGCGCCGAGCATCGGGCTCCGATCGTTCCGCAGGGTGGCAATACCGGTCTTTGCGGCGGGGCGACGCCACATGCCAGCGGCAGCGAGATCGTGCTTTCGCTAGCGCGGCTCAACCGGGTGCGCACGGTCGATGCGGCCAATGCGACGCTGACCGTCGAGGCGGGTCTTCCGCTGGCGGGCGTCCAGCGGGCGGCCGACGAGGCCGGGCTCCTTTTTCCGCTGTCGCTCGCCGCCGAAGGCAGCTGCACCATCGGCGGCAACCTTTCGACGAATGCCGGCGGCACCGCGGTGCTGCGCTACGGCAACGCACGCGATCTCATCCTCGGATTGGAAGTCGTGCTCGCGGACGGCCGAGTGTGGGACGGGCTGAGAGGCCTGCGCAAGGACAATACCGGTTACGACCTGAAGCAGCTTTTCGTCGGCAGCGAGGGCACGCTGGGCGTCATCACCGCCGCCGTGCTGAAGCTTTTCCCGAAGCCGCGCGCCTCGGTCACCGCTTTCGCGGCGCTTGCCGACGCCGACGCGGCGATCGCGCTCCTGGGCGAGCTCAAGCAGGCGCTGGGCGATCGGCTCACCGGTTTCGAGCTCATCTCCGGCTATTGCATCGGACTCACCCGCAGGGTCTTCCCCGCCTTCGCGGATCCTCTTCCGGGACATCCGTGGTACGCGCTGATCCAGGCCGACGACCCGGCGTCCGATTCTCCGCTTGGCGCGCAAGTCGAAGCCGCGCTCGCCACGGCGATCGAAAGGCAGACCGCGCGCGACGCAACCATCGCTCAATCGGCCGCGCAATCCGGGGCACTGTGGAGCTTGCGCGAGCACATCCCGGAAGCGCAGCGCCGGGACGGGCTCAATATCAAGCACGACGTGAGCCTCGCCGTCTCGCGCATCCCGGCGTTCCTGCGCGACGCGCAAGCGCGCCTCGACGCTGCCTTTCCGGGCATTCGCTATGTCGTCTTCGGGCACCTCGGCGACGGTAACCTCCATTACAACCTCTCGGCGCCCGAAGGCGTCGCGCCGAGCGCGTTTCGCGGCGAGACCCCGCGCGCCAACCGCATCGTCTACGATCTGGTCACGGAGCTGGGCGGCAGCTTCAGCGCCGAGCACGGCATCGGGCAGCTCAAGCGCGAGGAGCTCGTGCGCTACAAACCAGACGTGGAGCTCGAGATCATGCGCCGGATCAAGCGCGCGCTCGATCCCGGCGACCTGTTCAATCCCGGCAAGGTCGTGTGAGGCGCATGGCCAAGATCATCGCCTGGCTGGTGGTCATCTTCGTGGTGCTGTTCGCGCTGCGCATGATCAACCTGCGCAACGCCCGCGCCCGGCGCGCGAACGAAAGCGTCCGCCACGCGGCTGACGGCAAAGTCCGCAAGGGCGCCGAACCGATGGTGCGTTGCGTCCGCTGCGGCGTGTACCTGCCCCGCACGGAAGCCAAAGCGGTGAGCGGCGGTTACGCCTGCGTCGCAGGCGAGTGCGGCAGACATGCCTGATCTCATGCAGCCGCGTCCCGCGGCCCCGCCGTTCGAGCCCCCGGCGCTGCCGTCGCTCATCAACGATTCGACCCGGCGCATCCTCTGGATCGTCGGCCTGTATCGCGCCGTGTGCGGAGCGCTGCTCCTGGGCGTTGCGCTGTTTTTCGACCTGCGCACCATGTCGGTCGGCGTGCCCAATGCCTTCATCACCGCTGCCGGGCTGTATTTTCTGTACGGCCTCGCCGCATTCCTGTGGGTGCAGCGCGACAATCAGCTGCTGCCGCTTCCGATGCTGCTGCTTTCGCTGCTCGGCGGCGACGTCTGCCTCCTGTCGCTTCTGATCTACTCCGGCGGCATGGCGGCAGGGCAACTGTCGATCCTGCTCTTTCCCCAGCTCGCCGCGAGCGGCTGGCTGATGCGCACCCAGGTCGCCTTCTTCCACGCCGCCCTCACCAGCGTCGCGCTGCTCGGACTCGACAGCTGGCGCTTCCTCCAGGGTGCGATTCCGGCCACGCAGCTCTTCCAGACGGGGCTCGTCGGCTTCGGCTACTTCGCCACCGTCGGCATCGCCCTGGCGCTCGGGCGCTATACGAAGGCGAGCGAGGACCTCGCCCTGCAACGAGGCATCGACGTCGCCAACCTCGAGCAGGTCAACCGGCTGATCATCCAGGACATGCAGGACGGCGTGCTGGTGGTCGACTTGAATGGCGTGGTACGAGGCCACAATGCGCAGGTCACGCGTCTGCTCGGCGGCTTCGGACGCATGCGCGGCGGCATGCGGCTGTCGGAATTCAGCTCCACCCTGCACGACTACTGGCGGCGCTGGCAGGAAGACTTCTCCGAAGCGCTGCCGCCGTTCAAGGTCGAAGCCACACAGCGGCTGTTGCGCGTGCGGCTGGTGCGGATCGGGGCAGGCCTCAACGGAGGCACGCTCATCTATCTCGAGGACCTCGGCCGGGCTCAGAGCGAAGCGCAGCAGATGAAGCTCGCGGCGATGGGACGGCTCACGGCAAGCATTGCGCACGAGGTGCGCAATCCGCTTTCGGCGATCAACCAGGCGGCCCAACTGCTCGAGGAGGACGGCTCGGTCGCGCCCGAAGGTCGCCGCCTGCTCGGGATGATCCAGAATAACGCCAAGCGCATCGACCGGATCGTCGGCGAGGTGCTGCAGCTCAACCGTCGCGACCGCCAGCAACCCGAGGTCATTTCGCTGTTCGAGTTCCTGGGGGCGCTGGTCGAGGAGATCGTCCAGGCCGAAGGCATTCCCGGAGGCGGCGCGGTCATGCAGGTCCCGCACGACCTGCTGGTGATCTTCGACCGCGGGCACTTGAACCAGATCGTCTGGAATCTCGTGCGCAATGCCTGGCAGCACTGCCAGAAGAAGCAGGGCAGCATCCAGATCCTGGGGCGACCAGGATACATGGGCGATGCCGTAATATGCGAGCTGAGCGATGACGGGCCCGGCATCCCCGCGGAGTTGCGCGGGCAGATCTTCGAGCCTTTCTTCACGACGCGGCCGGGAGGCACCGGCCTGGGGTTGTACATCGCACGCGAGTTGGCGGACGCCAACGGCGCGGCGCTGGAACTGTTGCCTCGAGGCCCTGGCGCGCACTTCCGTCTCACGATGAAGCGCGCGTTGAGCCCAGTCGAAAAATAGCTCGCCTGAGGGAGGCGATCATGAGCCGCAAACCGCGCGACCGCGGACAACCCAAGGTGCTCGTCATCGACGACGAGCCGGACTTGCTCGAATTGCTCGAGCTCACGCTCTCGCGCATGGGCCTCGACACGACCCGGGCGCAGACCGTGGCGGAAGCAATCCGCACGCTCGACAGCCAGCCATTCGACCTGTGCCTCACCGACATGCGTCTGCCCGACGGCGAAGGACTGCGCGTGGTCGAGCACATCACCGAGAAAGGGCTCGATGTGCCCGTCGCGGTGATTACGGCTTACGGCAGCGCCGAGAACGCGGTCGCGGCGCTCAAGGCCGGCGCATTCGACTATCTCGCCAAGCCGGTCGCGCTCGAACAGTTGCGCGCGCTGGTCAAGCAGGCGCTGAAGGTGCCCGAGAAGCCGTCGGCGCCTTCCTCGTACCAGCTGCTCGGCGAATCGCAGGCGATCAACCAGGTCCGGCAGATGATCGAGCGGCTGTCGAAGAGCCAGGCGCCCGTGTTCATTACCGGCGACTCGGGCAGCGGCAAGGAGCTCGCGGCGCGCATGATCCATCTGGGCGGCCCTCGCGCCGAGCAGCCGTTCGTGCCCGTCAACTGCGGGGCGATTCCCGAGAACCTGATGGAGAGCGAGTTCTTCGGCTACAAGAAGGGCGCCTTCACCGGGGCCGAGGCCGACCGCGAGGGCTTCTTCCAGGCGGCGAACGGCGGCACCCTGTTCCTCGACGAGGTGGCCGACCTCCCCCTGCCGATGCAGGTGAAGCTCTTGCGCGCGATCCAGGAAAAAATGGTGCGCAAGGTCGGATCGACGCAGGAGGAACCGGTCGATGTGCGCATCATCAGCGCCACGCACAAGAAACTGCCGGCGCTGGTCGATGCGGGAGAATTTCGCCAGGACCTCTTCTACCGTCTGCACGTGATCGAGCTGGCGATGCCCTCCTTGCGCGAGATGCGCGAGGACATTCCGACGATTGCGGATGCCATCCTGCGCAAGCTCGCGCGCGCCGCGCCTGCCAGGCTCGACGATGCCGCCGTTGCAGCGCTCGAGTCGTATCCTTTCCCGGGCAACGTGCGCGAGCTCGAGAACATCCTCGAGCGCGGCCTCTCGCTCGCCCCCGATCCGCAGAAGATCACCGCCGACGATCTGCACCTCACGCCGCCGCCGGAGGAGGTCGACGCGGCGCTGCCGACCGGCGACAAGTGGCCGCTGCAGGACTATCTCGACCGGGTCGAGCGCGCCGCGATCAACGAGGCGCTGGAGAAGACGCGCTACAACCGCACCGCCGCGGCGAAGCTGCTGGGAATCACCTTTCGCGCGATGCGCTATCGCATGGAGCGGCTCGGCATCAAGTAGCGGAAGGAGGCGCCGGTCCGCCGGCGCTCATTGCCGATCGATCGAGTTCGCTGCGCGCGGGCGAGTCGAAATCCGGCAGCCCGACGCGTCTCAGCATCGAGCGCCAGCGGCTGTCGCCGTGCAGCGCCGCGAAAGTCGGATCGACCACCATGCAGTGCGCTCCGTTTGCCTTGCGGAGCGCATGGCGCTCGAGGCGCTCGAGGGCGGTCGCGACGTCACCGCGAGCCACGTCGAGCATGGCCTCTTCATATTCGGAGATGGACGTATCGTCGAACCGGGTGCGCGCGCGAGTCATGATCTCCGTCGCTTCTTCATCACGACCGAGCAGATACAAGGCGCGCGCCTGGTACACGTAGGAGTTGGCATAGTCCGGCGCCACGTTGGTAAGCTGTCGCGCCGCCTCGAGGCTTTCCTCGGGGCGGCCTGACTGGGCGTATGTGTCGGCCAGCAGCAGGCGCGCGTACACGTCGTGCGGCGTCAGCTCGATCGCCTGCGTCAAGAGCGTTTCGGAACGTTCGTACCGCCGCCAGTAGAAATACAGGGCGCCCTTGCTGCAACGAATGGCGGGATCGAGCGGATCGAGCGCCTGGATGACGTCGTATTCGCGCAGTGCTTCCTCGAACCGCGCGCTGTACATGAGGAAGCTCGCGTAATCCGAGCGAACGCCCGCATCGCGAGGGCTTGCGGCGAGAGCACGCGCGAACAGCGCATCGGCCTTCGGCCAGTCGAAATCCGCGATGTACGCGAGCCCGGCCAGGATCGCGCAGGCGGGGCCGGCGTCCGGGTCGAGGTCGAGGGCGCGCTGCGCGGCGTCTCTCGCGGCGCGCGGGTCGCGCTGGGCCGCATGGAACAGAAGCTGGCGCCGTCGGACGTAAGCAAGGGCGAGCTCGGACCAGGCGGCGCTGAACTCGGCGTCGAGGTGGACCGCAGTCTCGAGATGCTCGATCGCTTTGGGCAGCAGGCTCTGGTTGCGCTGCTTCAGCAGGTAGCGGGCGCGCTGGTAGAGATCGAATGCGCCGAGATCGCGGGTCGGAGCCGCGAGTCGCGCGCGATGTGTCGCGCGGCCTTCCTCGCCGGCGCGCGTCGCGAGCAAAGGCACGAACCAGTGCAGCATCGCGCTGCGTATCTGCTGATCGACGGCCAGCGCGTCGGCAGCCGCGGCGTCGATGCGCTGTGCGAGCATCGTCTCGCCGCCGGCGGTCGCGACGATCTCCAGCAACAGAGTCCGCGGCGCCGCCTCCAGCCAGCGGCCACGCACGATCCACTCGACCTTCAGACGGTTGCGCGCCTCGGATGGCGAGGCCTCCACATCGGCGGCCGTCGAGGACTCGGGCCCCAGGACGCGCACCCGAGGCAGGCGAGACAGGGTGCGCACGATCTCGTCGGTCAGCGCCGCGGCGAGCTCGCGATCGGCCGCCGCCGGCGTGGCCGAGGGGAGAGGCAGGACCGCGACGGACGGTTGCCCACCGATCTCCACTGCGGCCGCGGCGCGCGGGCGGATCGTCGGCACGTAGCTGCCCTTGTCGAGCGAGATTTCGAACGGCGCCGAGAGGCCTTCGCCATGGTAGTAGCGATCGAGCCGCTGCCGCAGGCGGCCGGCTTCGACACGCACGACCGCGTCGACTTTTGGGTCGTAGGTGCTCGCCGTGCGGGCGAAGAAATCGATACCCAGCGCGATCTCGCGCAACGCGGCGAGCCGGCCCGCGAGCTTGCACGCAACCAGATGCCGGAGAAACTGCTGGTGGCGCAGCGAGTGACGGAACGCGGGACTCTCGCAGATGCGGTCGAGCTCGACCGCCAGCGCCTCCGGTGTGATGGGATCTCGCGCCTGCATTCGTCCCGGGGCTGTTGCAACCCTTTGGATACCCCGTGCCCCCTTCTCAACCTTGTGCTGAATTCTAACAATCCGAGGCATTGCTCGAAAGAACGGGGACCTCATGGCCGTGCTGGACCGCTTCGCATCGCTACCCTGTGCCCACGCCTGCCGTCGCGTCGATTTCGACTGCGTCGAAGTGCGTGAGGCTGCCGGCGCGGGCGGCGGCCCATTGCTGCTGGTCTCCGGCGTCAAGTCATGGGCTGACCTTCGGGTGACGCTCGAGCCTCTGCCGTATCGCGAAAGGCCCGATTTCTGGGTGATCGAGGTCGTCGGGCGCCTGACCGCCTGCGGCTTGCCCGCGCTCGTCGATTTCTGCGTCGCTCTCCCGCTGGAAAGCGTCCGGGGTTGTCGGGGAATCGAGATCGTGGGGGCCACGAAGTCGGAACGCCGTGTGCTCAATGCCCCTGCAGCTATGGCAGCCGGACCGTAGCGCCGCGGCCTGCGGGCCCGCGGATTCACCGGGCTCGTTATTCGATCTTCCAATCACATCCTGCCCAAGGGAGGCCAACATGCTCAGACGACTCGTTCTCGTTGCATTACTGGCGGTTTCATTCAGCGCTCGCGCTGCCGAATACACCGATGTCTACTACGACGCTGCCGAGGACGGCTGGGGAGTATTCCTCGTCCAGAGCGACACGACTCAATTCCTTGCCTTTTTCATCTACGGACCGGACGGAAAGCCCACTTGGTACGTCGCCATACTGGCGGACGATGGGACCGGCAAATTCACGGGTAATCTCTACGCGACCACCGGCACCTACTTTCCAAACCCGTGGCAAGGCAAGACCACCCTCGCGGCGGGAACGGCGTCGTTCACGCCGAGCGATCCATACCACGCGACGCTCTCGTACACGGTGAACGGTGTCGGAACTGTGACCAAGGCGGTACAGCGGCAGACGCTCACCGCGTACGTCCTTTCGGGCAACTACTCGGGGTCGGGATCCGGCAGCATCAACAACTGCCCCAATCCCGGTCAGAACGAGCCCGTGTATCGGTCCCGCTTCGACGTGACGGTGACCCAGACGGCCGACCAGTCGGCAACCCTCGTATTCAGCTTCGTCGACCCGGCTCACAACGGCCTCGTTTGCACCTTGACGGGATCGCTGACGCACCTCGGCCGGCTGTACCAGCTCAACGGGCAGTCGTCGTGCACAGTCAATGGCGTTCCTGCGGGCCCAGTGCAGGCGGTGACCATCGACGCCTTTCATCCGACGAGCCACGGGATCGAAGGTCATATCACGGCGATCGATGGCTGCATGGCGTCGGTCCACTTCTCCGCTGTACTCAACACCAACAACTGAGCGCGAGTTGTGCTAACGTGACGTCGGCTCGATCACTCCCGTAGCGTCGCGGGCCATCGATGCCGCGAAGCATCGAAGGAAATTGCCGGAAGCGCACGCTAGGCACAGCGGACCGCCGGCGCGGATCGCCATCGACCGCGCCGGCATTGCTCGCTCGGCCCTGCAGGTACCCTCGCCCAACTTCGACGAGCGGCCTGCAGGCGCAAGCATCGAGCTCCTGGTCCTGCACGGCATCTCGCTTCCCCCGGGCGAGTTCGGCGGGCCGGGCATCGTGGAGTTCTTCACCAACCGGCTCGATCAAGCGTTTCATCCCTACTATGCGCAGATCGCGAGCCTCAAGGTCTCGTCGCACTTCCTGATCCGGCGCGACGGAGTTCTGCTGCAGTTCGTGCCCTGCGCCAAGCGGGCGTGGCATGCCGGAGAATCTTCCTGGCGCGGTCGCGAGCGCTGCAACGACTTCTCCGTCGGGGTGGAGCTGGAAGGCACGGACGACCTGCCCTACGAAGCGGCGCAGTACGTGACCCTCGCCCGTCTGACGAGAGCGCTCGCGAGGCGCTACGGCATCACCGAAGCCGCGGGCCACAGCGACATAGCGCCCGGCCGGAAGACCGACCCGGGCCGTTCATTCGACTGGGAACGGTATCGGCGCATGGCAGGACTTGCGTAGGCGCGAAAGCGATTACAAGCGGCGAAGGCCAAGCCGGCGCGCTAAGCCGCAAGCGCCGACCTACGGGTGCCCGGCGCCGGCTTCGGGAGTCAACACACGACTCCCTCGCCGCGCCACCCGTAACGGTCGGCGCGGCTCATGCGCGCCGGCTTGGCCTTCGCCGCTCGTCAGCGGGTGGGCACACGCCTGGGGCTACGCAAAGCGCCAAGTTCTGAGGTAAAATAATAGGTTATGTAATTTGCCGCCGAGCTCCCTCGCAACTGATGCAGTTTCTGGCCGACTACTTCCCGCTGCTTCTCTTTTTCGTCGCGTTCAAGCTGTGGGATATCTACATCGCGACCGCCGTGGCGATCGCCGCCTCGGTGGCGCAGATTGCCTATTTCCGCTGGCGGCGCGGCAAGGTCGAGGTCGTGCACTGGCTGAGCCTCGTGATCATCGTCGTCTTCGGCGGCGCGACACTGCTGCTTCACGACGAAACGTTCATCAAGTGGAAGCCCACGGTGCTCTACTGGCTGTTCGGAGCGATCCTGGGAGTCGGACGGCTCTTCTTCCGTCGCAATCTGCTCGCGACGCTGATGAAGGATCTCGCGCTGCCCGATCCGATCTGGGCGCGGGTGACCTGGGTATGGGTCGCGTTCCTCGTCGCGATGGGCTGCGCGAACCTCTACGTCGCCTTGCACTACCCGACGGCGGTCTGGGTGAACTTCAAGGTCTGGGGGGCGATGGTCCTGTTCTTCCTGCTCGCCATCGGGACCGTGGCCTCGGTCGCCCGCTACCTGCCCGAACGCTCGTGATCGACGTCTCCTCCGCGTTGCGGGACCGCCTGGCGGATCTCGATCCCGTCGCGTTCGATCTGCACGACGACAGCGCGGCGCACGTCGGGCACGCCGGCGCGGCCGCAGGAGGCGGGCACTTTTCGCTGCTGATCGTGTCTGAGGCGTTCACCGGTCTCCCGCGCCTAAAGCGCCATCAGACGGTCATGGCAAGGGTCGCCGATCTTCTTCCATTTCCGATTCATGCGCTATCGATCAGGGCGCTGGCGCCCGAAGAATTTTCCTGACCTCTGGACTTTGCAAAGGACCACCATGCACACGCTTCTCCGATTGTTCGCGGCGCTCAGCGCCACCGCATTGCTCCTCGCTCCGCCGTTCGCGCTCGCCCAAGAGCCGGCAAAGAAGGCGCCCGCGAAGGCAGACGCCGCAGCGAAGGGCAAGGATCTTTATCCGCAGGCCTATTTCGACTTCATGCTCAAGCAGCGCACCTCGCAGGGCCAGCCGGATACGCCGGAGCTGCGGGCCGCGATACGCGATGAGCTCAACACCCGCGAGTTGCTCGTGCGCGAGGCCAGGAAGCAGGGCCTCGACAAGGCCCCGGGCATGAAGGCGGAGATGGACCTCACGTCGCAGACGGTGCTCGTCCGCGCCTTCATGGCTGACTACCTCAAGGCCCACCCCGTGCCGGACGACGTGCTGCACAAGGAGTACGACCAGATCCGCACGCAGATGGGCGACAAGGAATACAAGGTCCGCCACATCCTGGTCGAGAAGGAAGACGAGGCGAAGGACATCATCGCTCAGCTCCAGAAGGGCGAGAAGTTCGAGAAGCTCGCCGCCGAGCGCTCCAAGGACACCGGCTCCAAGGCGAACGGCGGCGATCTCGACTGGAACGTCCCCGCGAACTTCGTGAAGCCCTTCGCCGACGCGATGGTGGGCCTGCAGAAGGGCAAGTTCACGACTACGCCGGTGCAGACGCAATTCGGATGGCATGTGATCGAGCTCGACGATATTCGCGACGCCAAGGTCCCGGGCTTCGACGAAGTGAAGCCACAGCTCGCGCAACGGGCGCAGGGACAGGTCGTCGAGAAGTACCTCCGGGATCTGCGGGCCAAGAACGGGCTCTGACGCTTTTTTTCGCACGAGCGATGACGAGGGCAGGCGAGGTTCGCCTGCCCTTGTTGCCTAGGTGCTATCCTTACGCCCGGCCACAGACCACCGACAAGAACGCGGTCAGGAGGAAGGCGCCATGCGGGCGATTCGCAATCCGAAGGATTTCCTCGCCGGCCTGATCTTCGTCGCGTTCGGCCTCGCCGCCATCGTGCTCGGCAGCGACTATCCGCTGGGCACCGCGTCGCGCATGGGGCCGGGCTACTTCCCGCGGATTCTGGGCATCCTCCTGGTCATTCTGGGCGGCGCGCTTTCGCTGCGCTCCCTGCGCCTCGCCGGTCCGCCGCTGCCCGGGTGGAAATGGCGCCCGGTGCTCGTCGTTCTGCTGAGCGTCGTGGTTTTCGGCCTGGTCCTGACTCGCATCGGTCTCGTGCTGTCGACGGTGGGACTCATTTTTGCGGCCAGCGCGGCAAGCCGCGAGTTCCGTCCCAAGGAAGCGCTGATCAGCGGCATTCTTCTTGCTGCGCTCGCGTCCGCCGTGTTCGTGGTCGGCCTCAAGCTCGTCATTCCGCTCTGGCCCGGCGGCTGACGCGATGTCGTTCGACATCTTCGGGCACCTCGCCACGGGGTTCGGCGTCGCGCTGACCCCGATCAACGTGTTCCACGCGCTGGTAGGGGTGCTCGTCGGCACTTTGATCGGCGTGCTGCCGGGCATCGGTCCCGTCGCAACCATCGCCATGCTGCTGCCGACCACCTACGGTCTGCAGCCGGTTTCCGCGCTGATCATGCTGGCAGGCATCTACTACGGAGCGCAGTACGGCGGATCGACCACTTCGATCCTGATCAACATGCCCGGCGAGACATCCTCCGCGGTGACATGTCTCGACGGACACAAGATGGCGTTGCAGGGTCAGGCCGGCGCCGCGCTCGCGGTCGCGGCGCTGGGTTCGTTCTTCGCCGGCTGCGTGTCCACGGTGTTCGTGGCGGCCTTCTCGCCGCCGTTGTCCGAGCTGGCGCTGAAATTCGGCCCGGCCGAGTACTGCTCGCTGATGACCCTCGGGCTGATCGGCGCCGTGGTGCTCGCGCATGGCTCGCTTCTCAAAGCGATCGGGATGATCGTGCTCGGCCTTCTCCTTGGCATCGTCGGCACGGACGTCAACTCCGGCATGGCGCGCTTCGCGTTCGGTGTTCCGGAGCTCACCGACGGTCTCGGCATCGTGAGCGTGGCGATGGGCCTCTTCGGCTTCGCCGAGATCATCAGCAACCTCGAGATCACCGGTAAACGCGAGATGGTTTCCGCCAAAGTCAAGGGTCTGTGGCTTACGAAGAAACAGTTCCGGCAGGCCGCGCCGGCGGTCCTCCGCGGTACCGCGCTGGGTTCGGTGCTCGGCCTCCTGCCGGGAGGCGGGGCATTGCTCGCCTCCTTCGCCTCGTATGCGATCGAGAAGAAGGTGGCCAAGGATCCGAGCCGCTTCGGCAACGGCGCGATCGAGGGCGTGGCGGGCCCCGAGTCGGCCAACAACGCGGGCGCGCAAACCTCGTTCATCCCGCTGCTCACGCTCGGCATTCCCGAGAACGCGGTCATGGCGTTGATGGTCGGTGCGATGACCATCCATAACATCCAGCCCGGGCCGCAGGTGATGACCTCGAATCCGCAGCTCTTCTGGGGGCTGGTGGCGTCGATGTGGATCGGCAATCTGATGCTGGTCGTCTTGAATCTGCCGATGATCGGCATGTGGATCAAGCTGCTGCAGGTTCCCTATCGCCTGCTCTATCCCGCGATCCTGCTCTTCTGCAGCATCGGCGTGTTCACGATCAACAACGCGCACTTCGACGTCAGCCAGACGGCCGTATTCGGCCTGCTGGGCATCATTTTCCTGAAGCTCGAGTGCGAGCCTGCACCCTTGCTCCTCGGTTTCGTGCTGGGACCGATGATGGAGGAGAACCTGCGGCGCGCGCTGCTGCTGTCGCGCGGCGACCCGACGGTGTTTATCACGCGTCCCATTTCGCTGGGGATGCTCGTTGCGGCGGTGCTGCTGCTGCTGCTGATCATCCTGCCGAACCTGCGCCGCAAGCGCGAGGAAGTGTTCGAGGAAGGAGCGGCCTGACATGGCGCCAAGGCACGAGGGGTTCGACTGGAATGTCTCCTATGCGTCGCGGCGCTCGCCGGTGCTCGCACGCAACGTCGTGGCCACGTCGCAGCCGCTCGCGACGCAGGCGGGCGTGGCGATGCTGCGCGCCGGGGGCAACGCCGTCGACGCCGCGCTCGCCACCGCAATCGCTCTCACGGTGGTGGAGCCGTGCAGCAACGGTCTCGGCAGCGACCTTTTCGCCATCGTCTGGGACGGCCGGGCTCTCTCCGGACTGAACGCCTCGGGCCGCGCCCCCGCGGCCTGGACGCCGGAGCGCTTTGCGAGGTACCAGGAAATGCCGCGTGCGGGCTGGGATACGGTCACCATCCCGGGCGCGATCTCGGGCTGGATCGAGCTCTCGCGCCGCTACGGCAAGCTGCCGTTCGCCGACCTGTTCGCACCGGCGATCGGCTACGCGCGAGACGGCTACGCGGTGAGTCCGGTCATCGCCGAAAAATGGGCGAAGGCCGTTCCGGTCCTCGGCAACGTCCCGGGTTTCGCCGACCACTTCCTGCCGCGCGGCCGCGCGTCGACGGTCGGCGAAGTATTCTCGTCGCCCGCAATGGGGGATTCGCTCGAGAAGATCGCGGCGAGCTCGGGAGACGCCTTCTATCGCGGCGAGCTCGCCGAGGCAATGGTTGCTCACGCGAAGATTCATGGCGGTGCTCATACGCTGGCGGATTTCGCCGAGCACCGCTGCGACTGGGTCGAGACGATGGCCATCGGCTATCGCGATTACACCGTGCACGAGATTCCGCCCAACGGCCAGGGCATCGCCGCGCTCATGGCGCTCGGCATCCTCGAGCACTTCGATTTCCGATCCGATCCCGTCGACTCGGTGGCGGTGCAGCACCTCGAGATCGAGGCGATGAAGCTCGCCTTCGCTGACGTCTACCGGTACGTCGCCGACGTGCGCTCGATGGAACTCGCGCCGGCAGAGCTGATCGACGCCGCGTATCTCCAGAGTCGCGCGCGGCTGATCGATCCGAAGCGCGCCCAGGATTTCAAGCACGGCACGCCGCCGCGCGCCGGCACGGTGTATCTGACGGCGGCCGATGCGAGCGGGATGATGGTGTCGCTCATCCAGTCGAACTACATGGGATTCGGCTCCGGGATCGTCGTCCCCGGCACCGGAATCAGCCTGCAGAATCGGGGCACCGGGTTTTCGCTCGCGAGCGGACACCCGAATCGGATCGGGCCGGGCAAGCGGCCGTTCCATACCATCATTCCTGGATTCGTGATGCGCGCCGGCCAGCCTTACGCGACCATCGGCGTGATGGGCGGGCCGATCCAGCCCCAGGGTCACGTGCAGACGCTCGTGCGCCTCCTCGATTATCGCCAGCAACCGCAGGCCGCGCTCGACGCGCCTCGCTGGAAGGTCAACGCGGGGCTCTCGATCGATCTCGAAACGGGCATCGCGCCCGCGGTCCAGGACGGCCTCGCGGCGCTTGGGCATCGCTTCGCTTCGATCCCCGACGCCTATATGGATTTTGGCGCCGGACAGATCATCGTGCGCGACGGCGACGGCTACGTCGCGGCGTCGGATCCGCGCCGCGATGGACAGGCGGCGGGTTTCTAGCGCATCCGGCACGTCCGCGCGTCCGTAGAAGAAGCTGTCGGAATTTCCGGAGCGCGGAAAGGGTGACAGAGCGTCACCCTTTTTTGTGGGCCTTCAGCGCTCGAGCCCTCGCTTTCGTCGTCGACAGCGGCAGGAGCTCAGGCAGCTCGATGCGACGGCGATCGGGCTCGACCGTCGTCAGCGCGTCGGCTTCGACCATCGTCGCCAGGCTGCGACGGGAAAGCTCGTGGTAGCTTTGCGTGCCCTCGATCTTCCAGGCGAGCTCCTTGTCGGTGATAGAGCGCACGATCCTCGCCGGAACGCCCGCAGCGAGCGTGCGCGGCGGAACGACCATGCCCGCCTTTATGAACGCCATCGCGGCTACGATCGCCGATTCGCCGACGACCGCGTTGTCGTTGACGACGGCGTTCATGCCGACCAGAGCGTTTCTGCCGATCACGCACCCGTGCAGGATCGCGCCGTGGCCGACATGTCCGTCCTCCTCGATGACCGTGTCGGTGCCCGGAAAGCCGTGCAGGACGCAGCAGTCCTGAACGTTCGCGCCAGCGCGTACCTCGAGGCGCCCGAAGTCGCCGCGCAGGCAAGCCGACGGACCGACATAGCAGCCGGCGCCGACAAGCACGTCGCCGATCAGCACCGCGCTCGGATGCACGAACGCGGTCGGATCCACCACCGGCGTCACGCCGTTGATCGACCAGACCCGGAGCTTCACCTGGCTCTCCGCTGTCGAGCCGCGTGCCCGGCCTTGGGGTTCACTTCGTCCACCCCGGGCTACCCGACCCACTTCCGCGCATTGCGGAACATCCGCATCCACGGCGAATCCTCGCCCCATTCCGGTGGATGCCACGACATCTGCACGCTGCGGAATGTCCGCTCGGGATGCGGCATGAGGATCGTGAACCGGCCGTCGGCCGTCGTGAGCCCGGCGATGCCGAGGGGCGAGCCGTTCGGATTAAACGGATAGCGCTCGGTCACGTGCCCGCGGTGGTCGATAAAGCGAAGCGCGACCAGCGGCTCGGCAGCCGCGAGCTGTCCGGCATCGCGAAATTCCGCGAATCCCTCGCCGTGCGCGACGGGGATCGGAATGCGGCTTCCCTCCATGCTCGCGAAGAACAGCGACGCCGAGCGGCACACTTCCGCGAGCACGAGCCGGCCCTCGAACTGCTCGCTCCGGTTGCGGACGAAGTGCGGCCAGTGCCCGGTGCCTGGGATGAGCTCGGTCAGGTTTCCCATCATCTGGCAGCCGTTGCATACGCCCAGGGCGAAGGTCTCCGAGCGCGCGAAGAACGCCGCGAAGGCGTCGCGTGCTCGGGCATTGAACAGGATCGACTTGGCCCATCCCTCGCCGGCGCCGAGCACGTCGCCATAGGAGAAGCCTCCGCCGGCGACGAGCCCGCGGAAGCCGGCGAGCGAAGTCCTGCCGGCGATGACATCGGTCATGTGCACGTCGAACGCCGCAAATCCGGCCCGGTCGAACGCGGCCGCCATTTCGATGTGGCCGTTCACGCCCTGCTCGCGCAGGATGGCCACGCGCGGACGCGTGCCGCGTGCGATGAAGGGCGCGGCGATGTCGTCGGCGGGATCGAACGTAAGATGCGGCGTGAGACCGGGATCCGAGGCATCGAGGATGCGCTCGTATTCCTGGTCGGCCGCCTCGGGATGATCGCGCAGGCGCTGCATCGCGTGCGTGGTGCTCGACCACGCGCGATGGAGCTCGGTGCGTGTTTCATCGAAGAGCGTCACCCCGTCGCGCACGATGCGCAGGTGTTCGCCGCGCACCGGCTGGCCGATCGCCACGCAGCGCAGCCCCCCGGCCTCGAAGGCGGCAACGACGTCGTGGCGGTTCGCGCTCGCGGCCTGCACGACGGCGCCGAGCTCCTCGTTGAACAGCGCCGCAAGAGGCTCGCCGGGAAGTTCGTCGAGGGAGATCGCGAGACCGCAGCGGCTGGTGATCGCCATTTCGACCAGCGTCGCGAACAGGCCGCCGTCGGAGCGATCGTGGTAGGCGAGCAGGCTTCCATGCGCGTGCAGCGACTGTACGATCGCGAAGAACGACCGGAGCGCTTCCGCGTCGTCCAGATCGGGTGGCGTTCTGCCGATCCGATCGTAGACTTGCGCGAGCGCGGAGCCACCAATGCGGTTCTGCCCGTTGCCCAGGTCGACCAGCAGCAGAAGCGTGTCGCCGCCGTCGAGCGCGAGCAGAGGCGTCAGCACGCGGCGGGCGTCGGGCACTCGCGCGAAGGCCGAGACGATAAGCGAGACCGGCGCGGTCACCGCGCGCTCTTCGTTGCCGTCACGCCACGTCGTGCGCATCGACATCGAATCCTTGCCGACGGGAATGCTCACGCCCAGCGCCGGGCACAATTCGAGCGCGACGGCGCGCACCGTGTCGTAGAGCGCGGCGTCGTCGCCGGGGTGACCGGCGGCAGCCATCCAGTTCGCGGACAGCTTCACTTCCGAGAGGCTGCGGATGCCCGCCGCGGCGAGATTGGTGATCGCTTCGCCGACGGCAACGCGACCCGACGCCGGCGCATCGAGCAGCGCCAGCGGCGTGCGCTCGCCGATCGCCATCGCCTCGCCCGCGTAGCCGTCGAAGTCCATCAGCGTGACTGCGACGTCGGCGACCGGCACCTGCCACGGACCGACCATCGGATCGCGCGCGCATAATCCGCCCACCGTGCGATCGCCAATGGTGACGAGAAAGGTCTTGTCCGCCACCGCGGGGAACTGCAGCACGCGGTACGCGGCGTCCCTGAGATCGATGTTGGTGGCGGAAAACGGCTCGCGCGGGCGTGCGACATGGGCGACGTCGCGGATCATCTTCGGCGGCTCGCCGAGGAGCGCTGCGAGCTCCATGTCCACCGGCACATTGCCGTAAACGGGATCGGTGACGACCAGCCGCTGCTCTTCGGTTGCACGGCCGAGCACCGCGAATGGACAGCGCTCGCGTTCGCAAAGCGCTTCGAACGCCGCCAGTGCCTCTGGCCGGACAGCGAGCACATAGCGCTCCTGCGCCTCGTTGCACCAGATCTCGCGCGGCGACATCCCCGTCTCCTGCGACGGGATCGCGCGCAGATCGAGGCGCGCGCCCTTGCCGCCGTTGTACACGAGCTCCGGGAGCGCATTCGACAAACCGCCGGCACCGACATCGTGGATGGAAAGAATCGGGTTCTGCTCGCCGAGCTGCCAGCAGCGATCGATCACCTCTTGCGCCCGGCGCTGGATCTCGGCGTTCGCGCGCTGCACGGAATCGAAATCGAGATCGGCGATGTTGGCGCCGGTGGCCATCGACGAGGCGGCACCGCCTCCCATGCCGATCAACATGCCGGGACCGCCGAGCTGCACGATCAGCGCTCCTCCGGGAAGCGCGCGCTTGCCGGCATCGGCTGCGGCGATATTGCCGAGGCCGCCCGCGATCATGATGGGCTTGTGGTAGCCGCGCACTTCGCCGCCAACGGTCTGCTCGAAGGTGCGGAAGTAGCCGGCGAGGTTCGGGCGTCCGAACTCGTTGTTGAACGACGCGCCGCCGATCGGGCCTTCGAGCATGATCTGCAGCGCCGATGCGATGCGATCCGGCTTGCCATGGTCGATTTCCCATGGGTGCTCGAGCCCGGGAATCTTGAGGTGCGACACCGTGAATCCGGTGAGACCCGCCTTCGGGCGCGCGCCGATCCCCGTCGCGCCCTCGTCGCGGATCTCGCCGCCGGATCCCGTGGCGGCTCCGGGAAACGGCGCGATCGCGGTCGGATGGTTGTGCGTCTCTACCTTCATCAGCACGTGCGCGAGCTCCGCGTGCGCAAGATAGCGTCCGTCGGGCTCCGGATAGAAACGGCGCGCCACTGCGCCTTCCATCACCGCCGCATTGTCGGCATAGGCCACGACCGTCCCCTGGGGACTCATCGCGTGGGTGTGGCGGATCATCGCGAACAGCGATTGCGACTGCCGGACGCCATCGATGATCCAGTCGGCGTTGAATATCTTGTGGCGGCAATGCTCGGAATTGGCCTGGGCGAACATCATCAGCTCGACGTCGGTCGGATTGCGGCCGACGCGGCGGAAATGCGCGGCGAGGTAGCCGATCTCGTCCGGCGACAAGGCAAGCCCGAGCGAGGCGTTCGCTCTCGCGATGGCGTCGCGGCCGTCTGCCCCGATGTCGATGGTCTCGAGCGGCCGGGGCGCGAAGTGCTTGAAGAGCCGCGATCCGTCGGCGAGCGAGGTAAACACTGCCTCCGTCATGCGATCGTGGAGGTGCGGAGCGAGCGCCGCGCGCTCCTCGTCGCCGAGGGGATCGCCGTCCCGCGTGGTCACCCGATAGGCCACGCCGCGCTCGATACGCGCCACCGCAGCGAGACCGCAATTGTGGGCGATGTCCGTGGCCTTCGACGCCCAGGGCGAGATCGTGCCGGGACGCGGAACGACCAGCAGCAGGTCGCCGCCGTCGTCGTGAGCGCGCTCGAGCGGCCCGTAAGTGAGAATGCGCTCGAGCGTCCCGCGTTCCGCCGCGGTCAGCTCGCGACTCAACTGCACGAAATGCCAGAAATCGGCGCTGATGCGGGAGATGCGGGTCCCGGCGAGATTCGACAGCAGCTTGGTGACGCGAAACGGTGACAGGGCGTTGCGCCCGCGGAGCGAAAGAAGCTCGGCCATCGAAGCTGCGGTGGACGTAAAGGGGAATTATACGCTTCGCCTCCGCTCCTTCCGACCGCGCGAACGTGTGCGGCGGCGATGCATGGAAGGGGCGACCAAGCGTGCGCGCCCTCGCGAGCGATCGCAGTTAGGTCGTCGTGGGGCCAGCGATCGCGTGCCCGATCGCGAATCCCGCTACGCCGAAAATGAGGCCCAGCCCCATGACGTACCACAGCGAAAGCGCGTCCGCGGACGGGTGGTACAGCGCGTTGCCGATCGCAAACAGGGCGGCTGCCGCACCGAATGCGAGGAGCAGGAGCAGCGCTCCGGCCAGTCGCGACGCGAGCGAGATGATCGGCATCCTTGCCGACGCCGCGAGCAGGATGTAACCGACGATGGTGAACCCGGGAAACAGAATCCAGGTCGTGATGCCCGGGGACGCGGGCCCGATGCCGAAAGGCGCCAACACCAGGAGGACGCCGGACACCAGGCCGAGCATGAGGAGGAACGCTCCGACGACCGGAATCATCTAGTGCTGGAGAATCTTCGACAGGAAGAGCTGCGCGCGCTCGGAGCGCGGCTTGCCGAAGAAGTCTTCCTTCTTCGCGTCCTCGACGATCTTGCCCTGATCCATGAAGATCACCCGATGCGCGACCTTGCGCGCGAAGCCCATTTCGTGGGTGACCACCATCATCGTCATGCCGTCCTTGGCGAGCTGCACCATCACGTCGAGCACCTCGTTGATCATCTCAGGGTCGAGCGCGGAGGTCGGCTCGTCGAACAGCATGCAGATCGGATCCATCGACAGCGCCCGGGCGATCGCCACGCGCTGCTGCTGCCCGCCGGAAAGCTGTCCGGGGAACTTGTCCTTCTGGGCGATCAGTCCCACGCGCTCGAGGAGCTTCATGCCGCGCTCCAGTGCCTCGGTCCTTCCCCGGCCGAGCACCTTGACCTGGGCCAGCGTGAGATTTTCCTTGATCGACAGGTGCGGAAACAGCTCGAAGTGCTGGAATACCATGCCGACGCGAGCGCGCAGCTTCGGCAGATTCGTCTTGGGATCGCCGACGGAAATTCCGTCGACGGTAACTGTCCCTTTCTGGAACGGCTCCAGAGCGTTGACGCACTTGATGAGCGTGGACTTGCCAGAGCCGGACGGACCGCAGACGACGATCACCTCGCCCTTCTCGACGCGCGTGGTGCAGTCGGTCAGCACCTGGAACTGACCGTACCACTTGGAAACGTTGTCGATCGAAATCATCGCGCTCTCCCTTGACCACCCTGTTCGCCTGAGCCTGCCGAACGGCGCCACCCGCTCGCGGACCGTGTTCGCCGGCAACGGCGTTGCCGCGACGCAACCTCACCGGATCACGGCGATCTTCCTCTGCAGGTGCTTTACCATGTACGACAGCGTGTAGCAGATCACGAAATAGACCACAGCGACGAACAGGTACATCTCCACGAGCCGTCCGTCGCGCTGCGCTATCTTGGACGCCGCGCCGACGAAGTCGGTCGCCGAGATGACGTAGACCAGCGAGGTGTCCTGAAACAGGATGATGGTCTGCGTCAGCAGCACCGGAATCATGTTTCGGAATGCCTGCGGCAGGATCACCAGGCGCATCGCCTGCCCGTAGGTGAGCCCGAGCGCGTAGGCCGAATGGACCTGGCCCTTCGGAATCGACTGGATGCCGGCGCGCATGATCTCGCAGAAGTACGCCGCCTCGAACATGATGAAGGTGATGATCGCCGTGCGCTCCGCGCCGATCTGGATCGGGCGCTCGGAGCCGGTAAGCGACTGGAAGACGATCGGCATCAGGAAGAAGAACCAGAAGATCACCAGCACCAGCGGAATGGAGCGCATCAGGTTCACGTAGGTTGCCGCCGGAAGCGCGAGCCACTTCCTCGAAGCGAGCCGCGCCATAGCCAGCAGCGTCCCGAAGAAGATCCCTCCCAGCGCCGCGATCGCGGTGAGCTGCACGGTGTACTTGAAGCCGTACCAGAGGAACGGCAGCGAGCGTTCGACGACGCCGAAATCGAGCTGCATGGCCGCCTACTTCGCCCCGCCGGCGATGTAGCCGGGCACCGCGGTTCGCCGCTCGATCACCGCCATCACGCGGTTGGCCGTCATCGCGATGACGATGTAGATCAAGGTCGCAGCGGTGAATGCCTCGAAGAAATTGAAGGTGTACTCGCCGAGCTCGCGCGCGCGATAGGTGAGCTCGGGGAGCCCGATGGTGAGCGCGATCGACGAGTTCTTGATCAGGTTCATCGTCTCGCTGGTGAGCGGAGGAACGACGATGCGAAAGCCCATCGGCAGAAGGACGTACCGGTAGACCTGCGGCGTGGTGAGGCCGACCGCCATGCCGGCCAGGCGCTGTCCCCGGGGCAGCGACTGGATACCCGCCCGCACCTGCTCGGCGATGCGCGCGGACGTGAAAAGCCCGAGGCAGAGAACCGCCGCGACGAACTGCGCGTTGACCGGGTCGGTGCGCACGATCCACGACTTGAGCGGCGGAATGAATTCCGGGATGACGAAGTACCAGAGGAACATCTGCACCAGCAGCGGGATGTTTCGGAAGAGCTCTACCCAGGCATCGCCGAACCGCACGAGCCAGGGATTCCCGGTGGTGCGGATCGTGCCGATGACGGAGCCGAGAACGAGCGCGACGACCCACGAGCAGGCCGAGACCGCCAGCGTCCACCCAACGCCCGAAACGATGAGCTGCCAGTAGCGCTCGCCGCCGCCGGGAAGCTCCTGGAAGAAGACGCCCCAGTTCAGGACGTAGGTGATCATCGGCGCTTCATTTCAGGCGCGACCGGGCGTCATGCGCGCTGCTGGAGACGAAACGGGCCGGAAGCACGTCGCTAATTCCGGCCCGTCGCGCGCTCGATGGGGGTGGCCCGCTGCTACTCGACGCCCTTGTCGTTCGGGTTGGCGAACGCGGCCTTGATCGCCGGCGTCTCGGGGAAGTTCATGTTGATTCCCTTCGGCGGAATCGCGCTGGTAAACCATTTCGCGTAGAGCTTGTTGATTTCACCGGACTTCATGATCCCGCCGACCGTCTTGTCCACCAGCGCCTTGAACTGAGGATCGTCCTTGCGCAGCATCATGCTGTAGGGCTCGGTGCGCAGGGACTCGTTGGTGAGGATCATGTAGTCGCCGGGATTCGGCGAGTTGGCGATGAGGCCGGCCAGCAGGATGTCGTCCATGATGAACGCGGACGTCCGATCCTGCGAAAGCAGCAGGAAGGATTCCGCGTGGTCCTTGGCGTCGATCGACTTGATGTCCGCGTTCTTGGTCTTCTCGTATTGCCTGAGGAGCGTCACCGACGTCGTGCCCGCCGTGGTGGAAATGGTCTTGCCGTTCAGATCGGCGAGGCTCTTGATGCCCGACTTCTTCTTCACCGCCGCCGTCACGTTGATCACGAAGTAGGTCGGCCCGAAGGCGACCTGCTTCTGCCGGTCGACGCTGTTGGTCGTCGATCCGCACTCGAGGTCGATCGTCCCGTTCTGCAGCAGCGGAATGCGATTGGAGGACGTGACGGGCTGGAGGTTGAGCTTGAGATTCGGCATCTTGAGCTCGCTCTTCACCGCGTCGAAGACCCTCATGCACAGGTCCATCGCATACCCGATCGGCTGCTGCTTGTCGTCCAGATAGGAAAACGGAATCGACGATTCGCGATAGCCGATGGTGAACGAGCCTGTGTCTTTCGCCTTCTTCAGCGTTCCGGTCAGCTCCTGCGCGCCGACGGCCGTGCCGATGGAAAGCGCGACCAGAGCCCATACGATATGGCGTAGCACTCTCATGAATTCTCCCGTGAACATTCCGTCGGCGATCCTGAGCGATCCCGTGCCCCCCATGCCGACGCGTCGCGCTAGTGTAACGATTGCCCTCTGGAAAGTCCACGCCGAAGGCCGGGGAACCAAGGTCCCGTAGCCTATAATCGCCGCATGAGCCTCGAGCCGATCGGGCGTGTCGCCGACCTGCGCGCGGTCGAGCGCGCTCGCGCCGGCGAGCCGCTGATGGAGCGCGCAGGGCTCGCGGCGGCGAGCGTCGCTCGCGATCTTCTCGCCGGATCGGTTTCGCGGGTGCTGGTGCTTGCGGGCCCCGGCAACAACGGCGGCGACGCGTTCGTTGTCGCACGCTGGCTCAAAGCCTGGTTCTACGACGTGACCGTCGCATTTCACGGCGACGAGGCGCGTCTTGGCGCGGATGCCGCGGCGGCGCATCGCGCCTGGCGAGAAGCGGGCGGCGCGACGCAGCGCCGATGGCCGGACGATGCAGGCTGGGGGCTCGTCGTCGACGGGCTCTTCGGCATCGGCCTCGCGCGAGCGATCGAAGGCGAGCCGGCGCAGTGGATCGAGCGCGTCAATGCGTGTGGCGCGCATGTCCTGGCGCTCGACATACCCAGTGGTCTCAACGCGGACACCGGCGTGGCGTATGCGCCGACGATTCGCGCCCATCGCACCGCGACCTTCCTCGCACTCAAGCCCGGGCTTCTCACTGCCGATGGCCCCGACCATTGCGGCGCGATCAGCGTGCACCCATTGGACATCGATATCGGCAATGGCGCGCCGGGTCGGCGCCTCGATTGGCCGCCCCTCGCCGCGGCGCTGCCCGATGCGCTGCGACGACAGCGGCGCAATGTGCACAAGGGCAGCTTCGGGACGCTTGGCGTCGTAGGGGGCGGCGACGGCATGGTCGGCGCCGCGATCCTGGCCGGGCGCGCCGCGGTCGCGCTCGGCGCCGGCAAAGTCTGGGTCGGACTCGCCGCCACCGAACGGCCTGCGGTCGACTGGGTTCGGCCGGAGCTGATGTTGCGGGAGGCGCAGCGCGTCGTCGACGAGCATGCCGACGCGCTCGTCGTCGGGCCCGGTCTCGGCGCGACGAGTCGAGGGCGTGCGCTGCTCGAGAAAGCGCTTCGCACGTCCGCGCCCATCGCGCTCGACGCGGATGCGCTCAATCTCGTCGCCGCTGACGCCGAACTGGCGCGCATGGTCGCGGCGCGCAAAGCGCCGACCACGCTCACGCCGCATCCCGCGGAAGCGGCTCGGCTGCTTTCGACGACGACGGACGCCGTCCAGAGCGACCGACTCGCCTCGGCGCTCGAAGCCGCGGCCCGGTTTCGCGCCGACGTCGTCATCAAGGGCGCCGGCAGCGTGCTGGCCTTCGCCGACGGTACGTGGGCGATCAACGCGACGGGCAACGCCGGCCTGGCGAGCGGAGGCACCGGCGACGTGTTGACGGGAATGCTCGGCGCTCTGCTCGCTCAAGGCTTGACGGCGAAGGACGCATTGCAGACGGCCGTCTGCCTGCACGGCGCCGCGGCCGACGCGTTGGTCGCCGAGGGCGTCGGCCCGGTGGGCCTCACCGCGTCCGAGATCGCGCCGGTCGCGCGGCGACTCGTCAACGCCGCGGCACGCAGCCCTGGCGAGCAGACTTAGCCCGGGCTCTCGCGCGAAGCGCGATGCCCGGGAGCAATAGCGCGGCCTCCCGGGGCTCGCTCGCGCTCACCCCGGCCTACGGAATGAGGAGCGTCGATCCCGTGGTCTTGCGCGCTTCGAGATCGCGATGCGCCTGCGCGGCGTCCTTGAGCGCATAGGTCTGCCGCGGCTCGTTCACGATCTTGCCGGCCTTCACCAGCCCGAACATCTCCTCCGCCATCGCGAGCAGCGCCTGCCGCGTCGCCGTGTAAGTGACGAGCGTCGGGCGCGTGACGTACAGCGAGCCTTTCGCCGAGAGCATCAGCATGTCGAGCGGAGGCACCGGCCCCGACGCGTTGCCGAAATTCACGTACAGCCCGCGAGGGCTGAGGCAGTCGAGCGACGAAGGAAACATCGCCTTGCCGACGCCGTCGTAGACCACCGGGACGCCTTTGCCTCCCGTGATCTCCTTGACGCGCGCGACGTAGTCCTCGCGCGTGTACACGATCGTGTGGGCGCAGCCATGCGCCTTGGCGATCGCCGCCTTCTCGTCCGATCCGACCGTGCCGATCATCGTCACGCCCAGGACGCGCGCCCATTGGCAGGCGATGAGTCCCACGCCGCCCGCGGCGGCGTGGAACACGATCGTCTCGCCGGCCTTGAGCGGATAGGTCTGCCGGAACAAGTACTGCGTTGTGAGGCCCTTGAGCATTAGCGTCGCGGCCGTGCGCTCGGACACGCCATCGGGCAGCTTCACCAGCCGGTCGACCGGCATCACGCGTACTTCGGCGTAGGCGCCCGGCGCGCCGCCGGAGTACGCCACGCGATCGCCCGGCTTGATGTCGCCAACCCCCGGGCCGACCGCCTCGACCACGCCCGCGCCTTCGCTGCCGAGCCCCGTGGGCATCGGCAGTTTGTACAGCCCGCTGCGATGGTACGTGTCGATGAAATTGAGCCCGACCGCGGTGTGGCGCACGCGCGCCTGACCCGGCCCGGGATCGCCCGGCGTGAACTCCTCCCATTGCATGACTTCGGGACCGCCCGGTTGATGAATGCGGATCGCATGCGCCATTTTCGTCTCCGTGGATCGAGCTAGTGCGAAACTCCAGACTCAGTACTCGAGTTTAACGCACGACCGTCGTCGTGCAATGCGCGTAGTGAATGACCTGCTTCGATACCGAGCCGATGAGCCAGCGGCGGAAGAACGTCTTGCCGCGATCGCCCAGCACGATGTGATCCACGGCCTGCGTCTCCGCGTAATGGACGATCTGCTCCGCCGGATGGCCGACGGCAACCGCGAAACCTGCTTTGACGTCCGCCTTCGCCGCCCGTACCTGCAACGGCCCGAACTGCCGCTCGTAATACTCGCGCGCGCTCTCCACGAGGGCTTCGGTCTCGACGTCCTCGGGCAGCTCCGGCGGGCGGACGACGGCGAGCACGGAAAGATCCGCGCCGAATTTCGCGGCGAGCTCGAGCCCGAAGTCGAAGGCGCGCGCTGCGGACTCGGAGCCGTCGAACGCTACGAGGACATGCTTCACGATTCCGGGCGTGGCGCGGAGATGGACGTCGCTCCCGTCGGTTCGATCGCCGCCGGTTTCGCCGGCAGCGCCGCGTCGCGGGCCGACGAGATGATGCGGCAGGAAGAGCGCGTTGGCAATGAGCGTGTACATGACTGCGCCCGAGGGGAGCTCGATCGTGCGGACGACCGCCATGGGCCGAAGATCTCGCGCGTCAGCGGTCACCCTCGATCGCGCCGAACTCGGCAGGCACCCGAGCGTAGAAAATGCTGACGCGCTCGCGGCGCAGGAGCGCCAGCAGCTTCTCCGCCTCGTCGTCCGAAACTACGAATTCCACCTCGATGGTCTGATCGGCAGCCAGTTCGAAGAAGTGTTCTTCATGCAGGATCCCATGGCGGCCGAAGCCGGCGATGGCCCGGAACGCCGACCCGCCGTGGATCCCCAGCTTCTTCGCCTGCTCCAGCAGCCATTCGAACAATGCGATATGCCGGTGGGTCCTGTTCTCGTGAACGTAGAAGCGCAGGATCGTGCCTTTCATGCCGCCCCCCAGGCGTAGAGTCCGCGAATCAGCAGCAAGCCGACGATCGTCATCACCAGCGAACCCGCCAGGTGCATGGCGACGGCGATCGATCCCCACAGATATTCGCGCCGCACCAGCAGCGTCACAACCTCCGCGGAGAACGTAGAGAACGTGGTCAAACCTCCAAGAAAGCCCGTGGTCACCAGCAGTCGAACCTCGGTCGGCAGCACGGCATGGCGCCCGAGCGACTCCATCGCGACGCCCATCAGCAGACCGCCGGTGAGATTGGCCACCAGCGTACCCAGCGGGAGCGTCGGGAACAGCGGGTTGAGCGCTATTCCCAGCCCCCAGCGTATCCACGCGCCGGCGGCCGCGCCCGCTCCAACTGCAACCAACCCGCTCCAGGGCATTCACCTTCTCCGTTGGCACACGACAGGCGCGACACTATACCGATTCGAAGTAGCTCGCGACGTGACGCCTGGAGACGATGAGCACGTGGCCGGGGTTGACCGGGTAGTTGTCGTAGATGACGAACGCGAGGTCATTATCGAGGACCGGCGCCCTCACATTGCAGAACGGCCATTCGGCCTCGCGCGCTCATGGCGATTCCTCGCGCTCGCGCACAGGTGACGACGGCGTATTCGATGCCATCTCATTGCAACAAATATAACCCGATTTTTTCGAGGGTAGGAAGCCGCATCACGGGCGGAACGATCGAGCGTCGCCTTGCCATCGGCCAGACCGGCAGGGAGTGTCAACAGGCCGGAAACTTGTTATCATTTTGTCTGACCCATCGGTCACGGGGATGGAGTTCCCCGGAAACCGCCGCATCGGCTAATGACTCCTACTGCGTTCGCGCGCGGTAGGGTCGCGAAGCCCTAGACCCGCCGCGTGGCGGGTTTTTCATGTTCGGTGCCGCCCTCGTGGACCCCCGCAATCGCAGGCACCGCGAAATGGGCGGAGATCATGGCTTGCCTAGATCGTCTCGCCGCGCTGGACATACGGCCCGGTGAAACCGTGCCGGAACGAGGCGCTGCATGAATGATGATGGCGCAGGTCCCTTCGGCGTCGCGTCCGCACCGGCTCATCCTCGGTCGGCCTACGCGACGTCGTCGCAACCGCCGGACGCCGGCCGCACGCGCTTCCACAGCATCCTCTTTCCAGGGCGCCATGGCTCCGGTGTACAGGACGCGCCGGACTTCTTCCACGACCTTAATCTCGACCAGATCGTGGCCGCGATCACGGCGGCGTGGAAGGACTACGACATCGTGCCGTTCTTTCATGCGCCGCTGACAGAGCTCGACGCGGTGGCCTACCGTCAGGAGATCTTCCGCGATCTGGAGGACGCGTCGCTGGCGCAGAGCCTGCGGACGTTCGCCGAGCGGATGCGCACGATGCGCTCGCATCTGGACCCTGCACAGAAACGTTACTACGCGCGCGAGAAGCAGCGGTGGTTTCTGTCCGCCGTCGAGATCTACTGCGACGCGGTCGAGCGGCTCTCTGAAGACATCGCGCGGGTCGACCTGCGATCGCGCGGCATGTGGCTCTTCCGAGAATACGTTGTCGAGTATGCCGGGTCCTCGACCTTCAACTCCCTTCGGTCGGAAGCGGGCAAAGTCGCCGGGGACCTGGGCGCGATCAGGTACGCCATCCTCATGCACGATGGCAGCATCACGGTTCGCGACTACGACGGCGAGATCGACTACACCACGGCGGTCGAAGCGACTTTCGAGAAGTTCCGGCGCGGCGCGGTCGAGGACCACCTGATCAGGTTCGCGGAACCGTCCGGGTTGAACCACATCGAAGCGCAGATCGTCGATCGAGTAGCCCTGCTCAATCCGGGCCCCTTCCAGGCTCTCGAAGCGTTTTGCACCGGGCACTCGTCGTATCTCGACGACCCGATTGCGCGCTTCGACCGCGAGATCCAGTTCTACGTCGCCTACCTTGCCCATGTCGAAAAGTTCCGGCGCGCAAACCTGAGCTTCTGCTACCCGCGACTCTCCGATACCTCCAAGGAGGTAAGCAGCCTCGAAGGCTACGATCTCGCGCTCGCCGACAAGCTCGTCGACGAAAAGAAGACGGTCGTCCCGAACGACTTCTTCCTACACGGAGGGGAGCGCGTCTTCGTCGTTTCGGGTCCGAACAACGGCGGCAAGACGACCTTCGCCCGCATGTTCGGTCAGCTCCACTACCTCGCCGCGCTGGGCTGCCCGGTACCGGGCAAGGAGGGACAGCTCTTCCTCTTCGACCGCCTCTTCGTGCATTTCGAGAGGGAAGAGGACATCACCACGCTGCGCGGCAAGCTCGAGGACGACCTGTTTCGAATCCGAGGGATCCTGGACCATGCGACCTCGCAGAGCATCATCGTCATGAATGAGATCTTCGCATCGACGACGCTCAACGACGCGGTCTACCTGAGCAACGAGGTGATGAGGCGCATCTCGCGACTCGATCTGCTGGCGGTATGCGTCACCTTTATCGATGAACTGGCGTCCTTCGACGCGAAAACGGTCAGCATGGTTAGCATGATCGATCCGGCCGATCCGGCGATCAGAACCTACAAGCTGCAGCGACGGAAGGCCGACGGACTCGCGTACGCCCTGGCGATCGCGGAGAAGCATGGCGTCACGTACGAACGGCTGAAGAATCGGATCAAGCCATGAAAGCCCTGCTGATGCACCGCGATCGGGATTTCGTCGCAGCCACGGAGGTTCCGCGCGAGGAGAGATATCGCGCGTACGTGCCGAAGCGGCAGCTCTCGGCTCATGAGGCTGCGCTGATGCAGGACCTGGAGCTCGCGACGGTACTGAGCGCCATGGCCGCCGAAGACCCCTTCCTGCACGAGGTGGCGCGCAGGGCGCTGCTCGCCGCGCTCACAGCCGACGTGGACACGATCCTGTATCGGCAGGCGATCATGCGGGACTGCTTCAGGAATCCGGCAGTGGTCCGCGAGCTCTATGACCTCACGGTAATCACGATCAACGAGAAGAGAAAGCACTGGTGGGGAATATCCAGCCATTTTCCCGGCTCGATCCTGCACAGCGCGGTCGACCTGATGCAGATGCTCATGGACAAGCTTCGGAAGCTGCGAGGCATGGCCGAAGCGAACATGACGCGTTTCGAGTCCGAAGGCTTCGCCTCCCTGTTCGCGATGCTCGCGAAGGAATTGAGCGACGAATATTTCGCCAGCGTCCAAGGACACCTGACGAACCTCAGGTTCCGCGCCGGCGTTATCGTGAGCGCCTCCCTGGGCGCCGCCGGCAATGCGGTTACCGGCCTCGTGCTGCGCGAGGACCGCGACAAGCGGCCGGCCTGGATGAAGCGAATGCTGCGCAAGGGGCCGCCTGCATACGCTTTCCACCTTCACCCGCGCGACGAATCCGGCGCGACGATCGTCTCGCGACTGCGGGACCGCGGAATCAGCGTGGTCGCCAACGCCCTTGCCCAGTCCGCTGATCATGTCCTTAGCTTCTTCGAGATCCTGCGCGTCGAGCTCGCCTTCTACGTGGGTTGTCTCAATCTGCGCGACAAGCTCGCGGCCATGGGCTGTCCGATGTGCTTCCCTGAGCCGCATCCTCCAGGGTCGCGCCGCCATCGCTTCACAGGGCTGTACGACATCGACCTCGCGCTGACGATGGGTCGTCGCGTCGTCGGCAACGACGTGATTGCCGACGACAAGGATCTCGTGATCATCACGGGCGCGAATCAGGGCGGGAAGTCGAGCTTCCTGCGCAGCATCGGCGTGGCCCAGCTGATGATGCAATGCGGCATGCTGGTAGGGGCGGAGGCGTTCGCCGCCGAGCTCTGCGCGGGTCTCTTCACCCATTGCAAGCGGGAGGAGGACGCGACGATGAAGGGCGGCAAACTCGACGAGGAGATCAGGAGGATGGGCGGCGTCGCCGACGCGATCGGTCCGCAGTCGCTGATGCTATTCAACGAATCGTTCGCGTCGACCAACGAGCGCGAGGGCTCGGAGATCGCGCGGCAGGTAGTCCGCGCGCTGCTGGAGAAGCGCGTCAAGGTCTTTTTCGTGACGCACCTGTACCCGTTCGCGCACAGCTTCCTCGACCCGAGCAAGGCCGCCGCCCTGTTCCTGCGCGCGGAACGCCTAGCGGACGGCACCCGAACTTTCAAGCTCATCGAAGGCGAACCGCTGGAAACGAGCTACGGCGAGGATCTCTACCGGAGGATTTTCGCGTCATGACCCGCGTCACCCCGCCGACGCGAGTGGACGGGCGCGAAGCGGCCGCGGCGCGTGCCGGCGCGATCGATCGAGACATGACGAGCGCCGACGGCGCGAGCCGTCTCGCGGCTTCCCGCACGAGGCGCACCGCGTTCCGGTTCGTGCTGCTGATCGGCATCCTGAGCTTTTTCGCCGATTTCACCTACGAGGGCTCGCGCAGCATCCTCGGGCCTTTTCTCGCGACGCTGGCCGCCAGTGGGACAGTCGTTGGCATCGTCACGGGCTTCGGCGAATTGCTCGGCTACGGCCTTCGCCTCGTCTCCGGGCGGCTCGCAGATGCCACGGGCAAGTTCTGGCCGATCACGATCGTCGGTTACGTCGTGCAGATGGCTTCCGTTCCCGCACTCGCGCTGGCTGACAACTGGCCCACTGCGGCGGCGCTCATCATCCTGGAGCGCGTCGGCAAGGCCATTCGCAATCCCCCGCGTGACGTCATGCTCTCGCACGCCGCCAACGAGATGGGCGGGTACGGCTGGGTCTTCGGATTGCACGAGGCGCTCGACCAGTTCGGCGCGATGATCGGGCCGCTGGCCATGGCCGCGGTGCTCGCCCGTCGGGGCGACTACCGGCTTGCTTTCGCCGTACTGCTCGTGCCCGCGTTCGTCAACCTCGCCCTGGTCATGACGGCTCGTCTGCTGTATCCGCGGCCGCAGGATCTCGAGTCATCGCCGCCGAATGTCCACCGGAAGGGGATGCCCAACGTTTTTTGGGTGTATCTCGCCGGCGCGGCGCTCGTCGCCGCGGGCTTCGCCGATTATCCGATCATGGCCTTTCACTGGAGTCGCACGAACGTCGCGTCCGGCGAATGGATCGCGGTCTTCTACGCCGTGGCGATGGCGGTCAGCGGAGCGGGCTCGCTCGTTCTCGGTCGACTGTTCGACCGATTCGGTTTCCTGGTTCTCATCGCCTTGACGCTCCTATCGGCGTTGTTTGCGCCACTCGCCTTCCTCGGCGGCTTCTGGGTCGCGCTCATCGGTGCGGCGATCTGGGGACTGGGCATGGGCGTTCACGAGTCGATCATCCCGGCGGCCGTCGCGCCGATGGTAGCGACCGAGCGCAGAGCCTCGGCTTTCGGCTTGTTTACCGCCGGCTACGGCGTGTTCTGGTTTCTGGGCAGCGCGGTGATCGGCATGCTCTACGACGTTTCCATTCCGGCCACGATCGCGTTCTGCGTCGCGACGCAGTTCGCCGCCGTACCGCTCTTCATCTGGGTCGGTCGTCGGTATCGCGCGCATCGGAGCGCATGATCCCGGCGGCGCCGATGGGTCAGAGCAGCGAGCCGATGATGAGCGCAGCAGAGAGCGACAGCAGGACATACGCGACATAGGCGTTGATGCGTCCGTGGTGCATTGCTGCCAGGCCGCGCGCGAACCCCATCATCGCGTTCTTCGCCGGCTGCATGACCAGGCGATCCACGATATGCACCGAGGCGCGCTCGCGGCGGATCGCCATGCGGAAATGCTCCGCCACCGTCTCGCTCGTGTCCTCCACCGTGGTCGGACGGAAGATCGCGTCGAAGATCACCCGCACCGGGTTGGAAAAGCCGGTCGCCGTGTAGGTCATCTCCGGCAACAGCCGCCGCACCCCGCCGTCCCAGCGCTCGCCCCGCGCTAATCGCCGACCGCGTGTCAGCCACAAGCGAACGACCACGTACGTCACCCCCAGCAAAACGAGCAACGCCACCGCCATGTACGACGTGGACATCGCGAACACCACCGGATTCGCCTCCCCGCCCCGATGCAGTACGACCAGGCCCCGTCCGGGCACGACCTCGCCGCCCACCTGCGCGCCAAGCTCGTGGAACTCCGCGACGAACGCGGGCGGCAGCGTTTCGTGCCCCGGCGCCGCGGCGAAGAACGGCGGCACCAGCGCCTCGGTCGCGCTCGCCCCCGTCACCGGCGCGACCACTTCGTCCAGCACCGGAATCACGTACGTCGGCAGCACGCCAAGCAGCAGGCACAGCGCGGCCAGCAGCGCCATGGGCGCCAGTGACGACCTCCGCGCCTCGACGGCTTGCGCCGCTTCCTCGGAGCGCGACATCCCGAGAAATCCCATCGCAAATGCCTTGACGAAGCACGTCACGGCGAGCGCCGCCGTGAGCGCGAGCCCTGCGCCGCACAGCGCGAAGATGATCTTCACCGATGTCGCAGGCAGCTCGGCCGAGCGCAGCATGGTCTGCAGCGTGAGCCATTCGCTGACGAAGCCGTTGAACGGCGGCAGCCCGGAAATCGCGAGTGCCCCGACCAGAAATGCACCCGCCGTCCACGGCATCGTGCGAATCAGCCCGCCCAGCCGGTTCAGATCGCGCGTGCCCGCGCGCGCATCCACGGTTCCCGCGCCGAGAAACAGCAACCCCTTGTACACCGAATGGTTGGCCATGTGATAGAAGGCCGTGACGAAGGCCACGCTGGCCAGCGTGGGGCGCTCGTAGACGCCGAAAATGAACCCTGCACCCAGCGCCGCGGTCACGATGCCGATGTTTTCGATGGAGCTGTGCGCGAGCATGGCTTTCAAGTCATTGGCGATGGTCGCGTAAAGGATTCCCACCAGGGCCGAAGCCGTCCCGATGACTAGCACGATGAGGCCCGCGCCGATCGTCGCGATGGGCAGCAGATCGAGATTCACCCTCAGGATGCCGTAGAGTCCAAGATTCAGGATTGCGCCGGAAAGGATCGCGGAGACGTTCGCCGGCGCGGCGGGATGCGCGCGCGGCAGCCAGGTATTCACCGGCACCAGGCCTGCCTTGATGCCGAAGCCGAAGAAGGTGAGCAGGAACACGAGCCAGCGCGCAAGCGGGCCCAGTGCGGCGCCCGCGGTCTTGAACGCCGCAAATTCGAGCGATCCCGCCTGCGTGGCGAGAAACACGAACACTATCGCGACCGCCACGAACCCCGCTTCTCCCATGGCCAGCATCAGATAGCCCGCCCGGCTCGCCTCCTCGCGCCGATGCTCGAAGTTCACCAGCAGGTAGGAGAGGATCGACATCGCCTCCCAGGCGAGCAGGAACAGCAGCGCGTCGGCGGCGATCAGGATCAGCACGATCGAGGCGAACAGCAGCAGATACCACGCGGTGAAGGTCCTGAGACTGTAGTGCCCCAGATAACGCTCGAGATAGCTCGCCGAGAAGATCGAGCTCGCCAGCACCACCAGCGCCGTCACCAACAGGAACAGCGCCGAGAGCCGATCGAGGGAGACGGTCAACGTGCCCAGCGGGTAGATCGTCCATAGCTCGCCGGAGAGCGGCGCGCCCGAGGCGAGCACGTCCGCGCTCACCCACCCGAGCGCCAGCGCGGCGAGCGACCCCAACCAGGCCAGCAGCAGCGGATTGCTCCGCTCGGACACCACGAACCCCGCAGCCGCACCCGCGCCACAGAGCGCAAACACCAGGGCGAGGAGCAACGCGTCAGCGTTCATAAGATCTCTCTCGTCCGCTGCCTCGAAGCGCGACCGCGCGCGCTCCGCCCTACGTCCTCGGTAGCAGGACCAGCACGATCACAAGCGCCAGGAACGCATACGCAATGTAGGCGTTGATGCGTCCGTGGTGCATCAGCGCGAAGCCGCGCGCTAACCACAGCGTCGCAGACCTCACGGGGTGGAACAAAAGCTTGTCCACGAGATGCACTCGTTCCTTCTCGCGGCGGATCGCCATGCGGAAATGCTCCGCCACCGTCTCGCTCGTGTCCTCCACCGTGGTCGGACGGAAGATCGCGTCGAAGATCACCCGCACCGGGTTGGAAAAGCCGGTCGCCGTGTAGGTCATCTCCGGCAACAGCCGCCGCACCCCGCCGTCCCAGCGCTCGCCCCGCGCTAATCGCCGACCGCGTGTCAGCCACAAGCGAACGACCACGTACGTCACCCCCAGCAAAACGAGCAACGCCACCGCCATGTACGACGTGGACATCGCGAACACCACCGGATTCGCCTCCCCGCCCCGATGCAGTACGACCAGGCCCCGTCCGGGCACGACCTCGCCGCCCACCTGCGCGCCAAGCTCGTGGAACTCCGCGACGAACGCGGGCGGCAGCGTTTCGTGCCCCGGCGCCGCGGCGAAGAACGGCGGCACCAGCGCCTCGGTCGCGCTCGCCCCCGTCACCGGCGCGACCACTTCGTCCAGCACCGGAATCACGTACGTCGGCAGCACGCCAAGCAGCAGGCACAGCGCGGCGAGGATAGCCATCGGCACGAGCGCGCCCGCCGTAGGCTCGGCGACGCGCTGTTCCTGGTCCAGCCGGCGCATCCCCAGGAAACTCATCGCAAACACTTTGACGAAGCACGTCACGGCGAGCGCTGCCGTGAGGGCGAGGGCCGCGCCGCACAGTGCAAAGATGATCTTCGCCTCCGTGGAAGCCAGCTCGGCCGAGCGCAGCATGGTCTGCAGCGTGAGCCATTCGCTGACGAAGCCGTTGAACGGCGGCAGCCCCGCGATGGCCAGAGTTCCCACGAGGAAACCAAGCGCGGTCATCGGCAGCCATTTGATCAGCCCGCCTAGCCGATCCATGTCGCGCGTGCCGGTCTCGCTTTCGATAACGCCGACGCCGAAGAACAGCAGCGTCTTGTAAAGCGAATGGTTGATCAGGTGATAAAGCGCCGCGACGAACGCGATGGCCGCGAGCGTCGGATGACGGGTCGCCACGAAAACCATTCCCGCGCCGAAACCCGCGACGACGATGCCGACGTTCTCGATCGAACTGTGCGCGAGCATCACCTTGAGATCGTTGTCCGTGGTGGCGTAAAGAATCCCGAGCAGCGCCGAAGCGGTTCCGACGACGAGCGCCACCAGACCCGCCTCGATCTGCGTCGCCGGCATGAGATCGGCATGGACGCGCAGGATGCCGTAAAGACCGAGGTTCAGCGTCGCGCCGGCGAGCACAGGAACGAACCCGTTCGGCGCGGCGCCATACGCGCGCGGCAACCAGGAATTCACCGGCACCAACCCGGCTTTGACGCCGAAACCGGAGAGCGTCAGCAGGAACGCGGCCCAACGCGCCTCCGCGCTCATGGCGGGCGCTGCGGATTTGAGCGCGGGGAAAGCGAGCGAGCTGGCGTTCGTCGCGAGCATGAGAAACCCGAGTGCCACGGCGAGCGTTCCCGCCTCGCCCAGGCCGAGCAGGAGATATCCCGCGCCGACCCGCCCGCTCTCCCCCCTGCGCCCGCTCGCGATCAGCAGGTAGCACAGGATCGACATGACCTCCCACGCCAGCAGGAACAGCAGCGCGTCGCCGGCGATGAAGATGAGCACGATGGACGCATACAATCCCAGCATCATCACCGTGAAAGCGCGTTCGTGGCCGCGAAGCGACTCCTCGCTCAATTCGCGCGCGGCGAAAATCGACGCCGGCCCGAGCACGAGGCCTGTCACGACAACGAACAACGCCGAAAGGCGGTCGCAGGTGAGCGTGAGCACCGTCAACCCGGGCAACGACCACAGCGGCTGCGTGAAGACGCCGTCGGCCAGCAACACCCCCCCGCCCGCGCCGACCAACGCCAGCGCGGCCAGGCAACCCGCCCAGGCGAGGACGTCTCTCTGCCGCGCGGGACGCGCGGCGAGCGCCAGCACGACGCCGAGGCCGCACAAGGCGAAGAAGACGAGAAGAAGCGCTTGCGCGCCCACTATTTCTCCGCCGACGTCTGGCCAATCGCGGACGGAATCGAGCCGCGCGACGCCGGGGATTTGCGTCCGACCGCCAGGAGCAAGCCGTGCAGGATCGCCAGCGGCGGCGGCGGATTTCCGGGCACTTCCACGTCCACCGGCAGCACGTCGGTCACACCCTTCGCGCAGACGAAGCTGTCGGCAAACACGCCGCCCGATAGCGCACAGGCGCCGACGGCGACGACCCGCTTCGGCGTCGGCATCGCGTCGTGGATCTTCTTAAGCGCGAAGCGCATGTGATCGGTCACCGGGCCGACGACCAGGAGAACGTCGGCGTGGCGCGGCGTCGGCGTGATGAAAAAGCCGAGCCGGTGCATGTTGTAGTAGGGATTGTTGAGCTGCTTGACCTCGTTCAGGCATGCACCGCAGTCGCCCGCGTCCACGACGAGGATATGAATCGAGCGCCGAAACGGCTGCCCGAATCGCTGCTCCGCGCGGGCAGCGGGCGCTTCGAAGCCCCATTCGTACGTCGGCTCCCAATCGAGCGGGCGCTCGACGCCACGAACGCAACGGTAGCAGTGAACGCAGCGGCGGCTGTCCACCGTGATCTTCCCGTCGCTATGGTCGAGCGCATGGGTAAGGCAGCGCCCGGCAAGTGCGGCGGCCTCGGCTCCGAATTCACCGCCGACCGGCAATCCTGGCGTCACGCCGGCCGCGCGCTCCGCGCCGCGCGGATACGTGGTGCTCTTGATTCCCGTGCGAAGACCTCTAGCGACCCATCGGCTCATGCGTTTTTCCAGTCGTTCACGTGCGTGATCATTGATCGTTTTCGGCCGCGGATAGATCGAACGTGGAGAGAATGATCGGAAAATCCTGGAACGCGAATTTCTCGGCGGCGAGGTGGAAGGAGTGCCAGTTGGTGAACGATGGCGTGATCAGCCGGTAACGCGCGATCGCTCCGCTCTCTTCCAGCCGGACCCAATGAAACGTCCCGCCGCGCGGTGCCTCGACCCACCCCAGCGCGGCGCCGGCGCGCGAGGCGACCGGCGCGCGGACGCTGTCGCCGTCCCCCATGGCAAGCACGGCCTGCTCCATGATGCGCACGGATTGCTGCGCTTCGGCGAACAGCACGCGTAGCCGCGCGTAGCCGTCGCCCTCCTGCTCGCTCGGAACCTCGAAAGCGAAAGCCTCGTAACCGGAATAAGGTCGCGTGCGGCGCAAGTCTCGCGCAAGCCCGGACGCGCGCGCGACCGGCCCGACCAGGCTGTAGTCCTTCGCGGTCTGCGGCCAGATCATCCCGACTTCCTCGAGCCGGTCGAGAAAGCTGCTGGAGATCCTGAGCTCGCGCTCGAGCCCGTTCAGCCGTTTCACGATGTCCTGCGACTGGCCGAGCGCCTTGCGGCAGGCGCCCGTCGGCAGGTCGCACAGCAACCCGCCGGGCGCGAGCAGGCCGAACAGGTAGCGATGGCCGGTCAATTCGCCCGACACCCGCAGCAGGTCCTCCTCGAGGATCCCCGCCTGGCTGTTGGCGACGAGAAGCGCGGTGGATTCGCAGATCTCCTGGATCGCGCCCGCGTGCTGCCGCAAGCGCTCGAGCTCGGCGAGAAACACGCGCAGCGCGCGTGCCCGCGCAGGCACCACGCCGCCGCCGATCATCTCGACGGCCTGACAGAAAGCCAATCCGTGCGCAAACGCTGTGGTCGCCGCGAAACGCTCCGCCAGCAGTAGTACTTCGTCGACCTCTCTGCCTTCGGCAAGCTTCTCGATGGCCCGCCATTTGTAGAACAGGCGGGTCGAAGAGCGGATGACGTCTTCGCCCACCGTTTCGAGCAGGAAATGCACCGATTCCGTCACCCCCGAAAACTTCGGGCCGATCGGCATGACGAATGCACCCGACTCTTCGACGACGCGTCGCGGCCGCCAGTCCTCATCGGGCCGGCGGTGCCGCATCGCGCTTTCCGCGTCGAAGCCGCGGCGCATCGGTTCGACATTCTCCTGCCAGACGTCGTCGTGGAGCACGAAATCGCCCAGGCGCGGATGACCTTCGAAGTGCACGCCGAACAGATCTTCGGCGACGCGCTCGTGCCAGTCGGCCGCGTGGACCCACTCGACAATGCTGGGGAAAACATTTTCCGCGAGCGGTGCGCTCGCCATGACGTGAAGCCAGCCGCTTTCGCCTGGTCCGTAGAATGCGTAACGCAACTGCCACTCGCTTGCGCCTTCCTCCACGATCAGGCCGGCGAAGCTGAAATCCCACTCCTTGAAAATGCGACGGCAGACGTCGGCCAGCACGGCCCGTGCGCAGGTCAGTTCGGTCGTCGCTCTGCGGGCGTCGAAGCTCGACTGCGCTTGCCCGGGCCAGCACCGTGCTATCTGTTCCTGCAATTCGGTGGGTTTCATCTTGCCAACGCAGCGGCGGCCATCGTCAGAAGGTGGTGCAGCGGTTCGGGGACATAGACGCCCAGCGCAAGCACGGGAACGGCGGCAATAACGAGCGCGAGGCCGCAACTGAACGGCAGACGGAACGTTGCGACTTTCGCCGCCTCGGAAGGCTGCTCGGCTGCGACATCCGAGTGGGTGCCGAACACCATGCGGTTCAAGTGCATCATGACGCCGAAGAACGCGATGGCGATGAACGCGGCCAGGAGTGCCGTCGCGACATAATGTCCCGTCGCGATGCCCGCCTTCAGAATCGAAAATTCGCTTAGGAAAACCGCCGCCGGCGGCGCGCCGGTGATCGCGAGGCCGCCGAAGAGGAGGGCAGCGCCGGCGACCGGAGAGCGGCGGATCAGCCCGCGCACGCTGGCGATGTCGCGCGTCTGGACGCTCAGCAACGTCGCGCCCGCGGCGAAAAAGCAGAAGGATTTGGTCACCGAATGATTGACGATCTGCTGCATCGCGCCGTAATCGGCAGCCGATGCGCCGAGCCCCACCGCCGCCAGGATGATCCCCATGTGCTCGACCGTGGAGAAGGCGAACAGCCGCTTGTAGTCGTGCACCTGAAGCAGCAGGAACGCGGCGAAGCCGACCGATATCAAGCCAAGCACGAGCGCCCAGGTTTCGACGTGTGCGCCGGGCACCGCCTGCATCACCGGGAACAGCCGAAGGATCACGTAGAGTATCGCCGTCGTCTCGACCCCGGAGAGCAGCGCGCACACCGGAGAGGGCGCCTGACTGTGGGCATCGGGCAGCCATGTGTGCATCGGCACGAGACCAACTTTCGTTCCGAGACCGATCAGGACCAGCAGGAACGCGGTCTGCAGGAGTATCGGCGGCATCCGCGGCGCGGCCGTTATGAGTCCGGCCCAGGTGTACGTCCCACCGCCCCCGGCCTGCATGGCGGCGAAAAGCACGAGAAAGCCCAGGAGCGCCACGCCCGCACCCATGAGCGAGAGGACGACGTATTTCCACGCCGCCTCCAGCGCCTCGCGCGTATTTTCGAAGGAAACCAGCAGCGCGGAGCAGAGTGTGGTCAACTCGACCACGATCCAGACCAGCGTCGGCTCCGCGAGCGCCGGGATGGCCAGCATCGAAAAGATGAACAGGTTGTAGTTGGCATAATAGAGTCGCAATTTCTTCGGCTGCAGCGCTCCGTGCGCCATGTAGCCGACGGAGTAGATGGCAGCGGTGGTTCCGACCAGCGCGATAAGCAGCAGGATAAGGGCGCTCAAACCGTCCACGGCGATCCATTTCGACCACGCGGGGTCGGCGAGGTCCGCCGGGGGGCTCCCCGCCACGACTTGCCACGCGAGGCGCGCCACCAGAATCAGATTCACCACGCAGACCGCGACCGTCACGCCCGGCACCCAGCGCTTGCCGAACGGCAACAGGACGAGCAGAGCGGCGATGACCGGCAGCACCAGGATGACGATAACGCTCACTGGACCCCCACGCTTGCGGCCTCATTGGACAATTCGGCCGCTGCGCTGCCCCCAAAAGCGGGGGCGCAGTTCGCGCCTTGCGGCGGCCCGGCGGCGCTCATGGCAGCGCCTCGGGCGCGGCCGGTTCGGCGGCCCTTTCCCTCAAGCTCGCCAATTCGCCGACCGCCGTGGTGCCGACATGCTGCTGCACGGCGCGGACGAGCACGCCCATGATGAAGACGATGATCAAACCGTCCGTGGCGATGGCGAGCTCGACCAGCATCCCGAGATCGCGGGCGATCGAGACGCCGGCGAGGAACGCGCCGTTTTCCATCGCCAAGAGCCCGATCAGCAGCGGCAGCGCCTCGCGCCGCACGGTGAGGGTGAAGGCGCCGAGGAGCAGTCCGGCGATGCCGATCGGCACGTTGGGGCCGCGGAATTCCGGCCCCATCGCGTTTGCCAACGGAATGCCAATGAAATAGGCGAACACCGCCAGCGCCAGGGCGATGCTCAGAGTCACTGGGATGTTCAGCGCCTGGTCGATTTCGCGGCGCGTATAGATTTCAGCCGGCGAGGTCTTGCGCAACAGCCAGGGAACGATGATCGGCTTGCTGATGAGGTTCACCAGCGCGACGCCGTAGAGGTGTCCGGAGTCGTAGCGTATGCCCAACAGGAGCGCGGAGGCGGCGAGCAGCAGCGATTGCGCGATGAACAGGCCCAGGCAGCCCCTCGCCTGCCGCATCGCCACGATGCCGAACGCGGTCAGCAGGAACAACCCGCACGCGAGCGCGTTCAGGTTCTCCAGCAACTGCTTCGTCGCGTCGCTCATCGTCGGCTCAGGGAGAAAAGACCTGCGCGATCATCGCCGCCACCGACGTGATGAACGCGGCGCCAAGGAACTCTACGATCCGGAACAGGCGCAGCTTGGCGAGCGAGGACTCAATGACCACCAGCACGAGCAGGAAGCAGAAGATCTTGAGCAGCACCAGCGGTATCGCCAGCAGCACCGCCCAGAGCGTCTGCTCGCGCGCGAGCCCCCATGGCATGACCAGTACGTTGAGAAAAATGCAGAGCAGCACGAAGAATTTCATCTGGCCACCCCACTTCACCAACGCGAACCCGCGGCCGGAGTATTCGAGCGACTTGGATTCGTCGATCATCGCCAGCTCGAAATGGCCAGTCGGATTGTCCACCGGGATCCGCCCGCCTTCGGCCAGGATCAGCATGACGAACGCCAGCATGAGCAGCACGTGCGACGGCGCGAAGAAGTTGGCGAGCGGCGTCACCCATTTCTGCTGGACGATGTAGGGAATCGTCGAACCCGCCACGAACGAGACGGTGAAGAACACGATCATGAATACCGGCTCGGCGAGGAACCCGACCATGCGCGTGCGGCTGGCGCCGATGGGACCGTAGGGATTGGCGGTGTCCACGGCGGCGAGCGTGGCGAAGAATCCTCCCAGCGCCAGCACGAAGCCGCCGCCGAGCATGTCGCCCATGAACGCGAAGAACAGCGGATAGCTCGTCAGCACCGGGATCAGCAGCGCCACGAAGATCGGCGTGACGAAGACGATGTAGGGCGTGAATCGGAAGATCCACGAGCTGTCTTCGGACACGATCTCGTCCTTGTGAAAGAGCTTCCAGAGATCCCGATAGGGCTGGAAGACGCTTGGCCCGCGCTTGGACTGGACGATTTCCTTGAGCCGCGCGAGCACGCCGGCGGCGAGCGGCGCGAACGCCATCACCACCAGCACCTGGAGCAGGTTGAAGACGATGCGATGGGCCATGATGCCTGGTCAGCGGGCGATCCGCGCTCGCACGCGAGTCGTCGAGACCCCCTCTGCGTCAAGAGCAGGCGCGTAGCCACGCTCGCCGCGCGGCGAGGCATACGCACCCAGGCTCATCGATCGCATCGCCCGTTACCCTCCAGAGACGAACAGGGTATCGCCCTGATCGTCACGGCATGGGCAAGCGGAGCGACCTACAGGACCGTCAGACGCTCGCCCACGCTTGCTCGAATTACATGACAAGCGTAGGCGTCATCAGCCATTGCGGCGGTTAAAGGAGGACGGCCATCTCCTGGAATGCACGCGTAGTTTAGACAATGCCCGAAGCGAGCGCAAGCGTTGGCGTGCGACTCCCGCTAGCATGAAGACCAGCGTCGCCGAATTGTGCGGCTTGTCCTAGCGCAGGTAAGCGAGCAGCGGCGAACCGGGTTGCCTTTTGATGAGCGCGCTCTCCGCGTCGCGGGCCTCGCGCGGCTCGAGCTGCTCGATCCAGTGCACTTCGCCGCCGGAGAGTCCCGCGATGGCGACGCCGTCGCGATAGAGAACGCGATTGTTCGTCAGCGCCGGAATCTTCGGACCCGGCACGATCGTACCGACGAGATTCAGCGGATCCGCGGCGGAGAGCGAGATCCAGGCCGACGTCTGCGGCGCGCGACGCGTCTCGCGCAACAGAGACACCGCTTCGGGCAACGCGAACTGTTCCCCCGGCACGCCTGCGACGAAGCGGCCACCACGAATCTCGCCGCGCGCCTCGAATCGTCGAAGCACGCGCAGGAGATCGCGCCAGGGCGGAAGCGACGCGGCCTCGCGCTCGAGCAAGCGCCAGAACACGACGCCGTAGCGGCGCAGCAGCGTCTGCGCGATGTGCTCGACGACTTCGGCTTCCGCGTCGTGCACGCCGCCGATCGATACGTGGTGCGGGGCGGGTCGACGCAGCAGCGCCCAGCGCCCCGCGTCCTCGATGCCGAAGAGCGCCGTGCGACGCCGCCGCTTGCCTTCGCCCAGGGGTTTGCGCCGATCCGAGGGCGTGAGGAGCGCGCGCAATCCCGAGAAGCTGTCCGAGTGCACGAGCCCGAGGACGACGAGCTCCGCGAGCGCGTCCTCGACCTGAGTGCGCAGCATGCCGCTGCCCTCGACGATTTCGTCGTAGAAGCAGGCGCCGTGACTCCTGAGATAATCGGCGACACGCTGGCCTCGCGCGCTCGCGGCCGATGTTTCGCCTTCGACAGGCACGGCGCGGTTCCACAGCGCGAGACTCCGCCGGGGCAGCAGCGTCACCGGCGTCGTGCGGATCGGACCCGCATGCGTCGCGGCGACTCTCGCCGGCACGGTGAGTCGCGTCCACGCCGCGCGGCCGGCGAGGCACAGGTCGTCGAGCCACGTGAAGTCGTAGTTGTCGAGGCGCGACGGCAGGATCTCGGCTTCCCACGCCGCGGCTGGCGCCTCGAAGCCTTCGAGCTGCGTGACCAGCGCCGCGAGCGCGTCGGGACCCTCGCGCCGCTCGGCCGGAATCACGTGCTGCCAGCGACACAGGAAGCGCATGAAGTCGCCGCTCGATACCGGCTCGATCTCCTGCCGCAATCGTTTCACCGTGTAGCGATGGATCCGCGCCAGCAGCGCTCGATCGCACCACTCGGGCCCTGCGCCGTGGGTGAACGAGCCTTGCATGGCGAAGCCCTCGGCGGCGAGCTTGGCCAGCGCGGCATCGACGTCGGCGCGCGGCAGCGCCATGGAGTCGGCCAGCGCCTGCGCCGTGACCGGTCCCAGCCCTTCGAGCCGCCCGCGCACGATCTCGACCAGCGCTTCGTCGTGCGACCATGACCTGAGCCTGAATTCGTCCGGCGCGTCGATCCGCGGTTCGCACGGAGCTGCGCCGAACACCGAGTGGAATTGAGGCAGCCTCTCGGCGGCGATCCAGAGCCGCGCTTCGCTCGACGTTGTCCCCGCAGCCACGCTCATGCGCGTCGCGCGCCGTGATCGGGCGAGCTCGTCGAGCAGCATCTGCCAGCCTGGATGCGCTCCAAGCTCCTGTTCGCTGACGAAGCCGAGGCCAAGCAGCGCGTCGTGCAGCTCGTCGGCGTTGGCCGCCGCCGGCCAGGCTTCGGCGCGCACGCGTTCGATCGCCTCAGGATCGAGCCGGCCCAGTCCCGCAGCGGCCTCCTCGTCCAGCCAGCGCCGGCTCATCACCGCGTGCGTGCGCCTCTCTTCCAGCGGTGCGTCGTCGAGGAACGCGTACGGCCGCGCGCTCAGGATTTCCAGCGCAAACGGCGAAGGCTCGGTCAGGTCGCGGTGCGCCACGCGGATGTCGCCCGCTTCCATGGCCCGCAGCACGCTTTCCAGTCCTTCGATGTCCATCGCCTCGAACAGGCAATCGTGGATGGTCTGGTTGACCAGGGGGTGATCCGGGATCTCCCGCTCGCCGACGACGTTCTCGGCGCAGGCGATCTGGTCGGGAAATACCGCCGCGAGCAGATCCTCCGAGGCCATGCGCTGGAGCTGCGGCGGCACCTTCTTGCCGCCGCGAAAGCGCGGCAGGGCAAGCGACGTGGCCGCAGCCCAGCGCCAGCGCGCGGCGAACATCGGCGCGTCGAGCAGCGCCTGGATGAGCAAGGGCCGGACGCTCTTCGAGTGGAGATAGCGCGCGACCTCGTCGAGCGGAAAGCTGTGGCTGGTCGACAGCGACAGCACGATCGCGTCCTCGGTGGCCGCGGCCTGCAGCTCGAAGTTGAACTTGCGGCAGAAGCGCTTGCGCAGCGCCAGCCCCCAGGCGCGATTGATGCGACTCCCGAACGGCGAATGGATGACGAGCTGCATCCCGCCGGACTCGTCGAAGAAACGCTCGAGCACGATCGTGGTCTGCGTCGGCACGACCCCCAGCGCGGCTCGCGCCGCGGCCAGATAATCGACGAGCTGCCCCGCGGCCGAAGCGCCGAACGAGAGCTGCTGCGCGAGAACGTCCGCGCCTATCCCCTCGTCGAGGCGCGCCACGATGTCTTCCCGCAGGCGCGATACCGCATGCGAAAGCTCGTCGGTCCGCCCCGGCGCCTCGCCGAGCCAGAACGGGATGTTGGGCGGCTGGCCTTTGGCGTCCTCGACCCGCACGCGGCCCGCCTCGACGCGGAGAATGCGATACGACGTGTTGCCGAGCTGGAAGATGTCGCCGGCGAGGCTTTCGATGGCGAAGTCCTCGTTCACGGTGCCAACCTGCTGACCGGCGGGCTCGAGGACGACGTCGTAGTCGGCCGTGTCGGGTATCGCGCCACCCGACGTGAGCGCGGTCAGCCGCGCGCCGCGCCGCCCGCGCAGCACCCGGTTGACGGCGTCGCGGTGCACGTACGCCGCCCGATGTCCGCGGCGCGTGCTGAAGCCTTCGGCCAGCATGCGCACGACCGCGGCGTACTCGTCTCGCTCTAGACCGGCGTACGGATGCGCGCGCCGGAACAGGTCGAGCAGAGCATCTTCGGGCCACTCGCAGGCGGCCACCTCGGCGACGATCTGCTGGGCGAGCACGTCGAGTGGCTTGGGTGGAATCGAAACGCGATCCAGCTCGCCTCGCGCGATCGCATCGAGCAGCGCCGCGCATTCCACCAGCTCGTCGCGCGACAGCGGAAACAGCCGCGCCTTCGGCATGCCGCTGACGCTGTGGTTCGCGCGGCCGGCCCGTTGCAGGAACGTCGCGATCGAGCGCGGCGAGCCCAATTGGCAGACGAGCTCCACGTCGCCGATATCGATGCCCAGCTCGAGCGACGCGGTGGCCACCAACGCGGTGAGCTCGCCGCTCTTGAGCCGCTGCTCGGCGGCGAGTCGTCGCTCCTTGGCGAGGCTGCCGTGATGCGCCGTCACCTTCTCCTTGCCCAGCAGGTCCGACAGGTGGCGGGCCACGCGCTCGGCCATGCGCCGCGTGTTGACGAAGACGAGCGTCGTGCGATGCGCTCGGGCGAGCTCCGCAAGTCGCGCGTACACTTGCTGCCAGACGTCGCCAGACATCACGGCTTCCAGCGGCGAAGGCGGCACACTTAGCGCGAGATCGCGCTTCCGGACGTGACCTGCATCGACGATCGCGCACTCGGCGTTCGTTGTTCCGGTGAGGAAGCGTGCGACCTCCTCGATCGGCTTCTGCGTCGCCGACAGGCCGATGCGCACGGGCGGCGAAGCCGTCAGTGCGGCCAGGCGCTCCAGCGACAACGCGAGATGGCTGCCGCGCTTGCTCGGCGCCAGAGCGTGGATTTCGTCGACGATGACGGTGCGGGTGGTGGCGAGCATCTTCCGCCCCGACTCGGAGCCGAGGAGGATGTAGAGCGATTCCGGCGTCGTGACGACGATGTGGGGCGGTCGCTTGCGCATCCCGGCGCGCTCGGCCTGCGGCGTATCGCCGGTGCGCACCAGGGTTCGGATCTCGACGTCCGGATAACCTCCCGCCTCGAGCTCCGCTCGAATGCCGGCGAGCGGCGCTTCGAGATTCTTCTTGATGTCATTGGACAGCGCCTTGAGCGGCGAAACGTAGACGACGAACGTCTCGTCCGGCAGCGGCGCTTCCGTGCCGCGTCGCACCAGCGCGTCGATCGCCGCCAGGAACGCGGAGAGCGTCTTGCCGGAGCCCGTCGGTGCGGCGACCAGGACATGGCGCCCGGACTGGATCTCCGGCCAGGCGCGCTCCTGCGCCAGCGTCGGCGCGGAGAAGGTCTTGCGGAACCAGGCTTCGACGGCGGGATGGAATGCGGCGGCACGGACCATCGCCGATATTATCCTCCAGAAGCGGGGACCCTACTCACGTGCCCGGCTTCGCGCTCTTCGCCTCCGGCTCGTCGCCCATCGCGTCGGGCTCGTCGCTCGGCGCACGGACGCTCACGTCTACCTTGGTACGGACGTTATGGCTGCGGCTGTTGGGACCGAACCCTAAGCCGAACCACTGCACGTCGAAGGTATCCTTACCGACGAATCCGGGATTCGGCGTGTAGGAAACCGATGCTGTCGTGCTGGAGAGCACGCCGCTCGCCGGCCTTCCCCGGATGGTCAGCGACGTCGCCGGCTTGCCGCCGATGCGCATTTGCATCGCGCAGGGCGTGCCGTCGTTGATCACGGACATCTTCGCCACGATGGTGCCGCCGTTCTCCGCGTGCGGGTGCTTCACGGCGCAGCGCTCACCGTCGGCCTGCGCAGGAGCGCTCGCGCAAACGAGCACCCCAGCGAGAAGGGCGACCGTCTTGCATGCATTCATCGATCGAATCAACCTCGATCTCACGAAGAATCGCGTCGACTAACGTGACGCGAATCAGCGGACGAACCGGTCGACAAACCCCGCGCCGAGTCCGACTGCGGCGTAATGCGCTCGGCACATCTCGAGCTTGGTGAACACGTCCTCGTAGCCGGTCTGACGACCGTTCTCGTCGAGATAGATCATCGCGCCGCCGATGTTGAAGAAGGTGATCATCTCGCCGCAGTCCTCGGGCACGACCAGCGTATGGATCTCGCCCGGCGGCTCGTAGACGAAGCTGCCCTCTTGCGCGATCCAGTCGTGCTCGAGATAGCGCCAGCGGCCTTTGATCACGTAGCCCGTCACCGCCATCGGATGACGGTGCCGGTGCAGCACACCAGACCGGCGCACCCGCAGCAGGTTGCACCAGCCGCCGGTCACCGTGTTGAGCAGCAGCGGTCGGAACCACACGTCGCGCGCCTGCGGAACCCAGACACGCTCGTCCTCCGGAAGGGCCGGGACCGCAAGCTCGGCCACGATGCCTTGCGACGGGAGAACTGCGTTCACTGTTCGGCTTTGAGCGCGCGCGTGAGCTCGGAGACCTCGCGGTCCACGTCACGATCCTTGGGGAAGGGGCGCCCGGCACGACGATACCAGTAGCGAGCGTTGCCGAGGTCGCCCTCGACCAGGTGCACGATGCCGTGCGCCCAGCAGCCGAGCTTCGATTCGTCCTGCTGGGCGATTTCGTGCGCCTTCTGCCATTCGCCCTTCTTCAGATAGCGGATCGCGGTATTGAGCGCCATGGTCTACGCGGCGAGATAGCCGCCGTCGATAGGAACCATCGTACCGGTGATGAAGGAGGCGGCCGGCGAGCATAGGAAAACCGCGGTGCCTGCGACATCTTCCGGTTTACCCCAGCGCCCGAGCGGCGTGCGCGAAAGGATCATCTGCGAGCGCATGGGATCGTCCTGCAGCGGTTGAGTGAGCGCGGTGGCAATCCAGCCCGGGGCGATCGCGTTGACGCGGATGCCGTCGGCAGCATACGCGCCGGCGAGCGACTTGGTAAGCTGCGCGACCCCGCCCTTGCTCGCGCTGTAGCCGGGTACGAGCACGTCGAGCTTCGCCAGCGCCGAGACGAAGGCGGCGACCGCCGCGCCGTCGCGCACGTCGAGGACCGCGGCGCGCTCGACCCGCGAGCCCGCGCGCTCGCGCGCGCCGGGGGCTTCGCCTTCCGTCGCTCCGGTCACGGTGACGCTCGCGCCGAGCGCGGAAAACGCATCGCCGATCACCGCGCCGATGCCGCTCGTTCCGCCAGCGACGAGCACGGACTTGTCGCGGAAGGTCTCCTCGCGGAAGGTCGTCGCGATCATGGTGGAACCGCCTCGCCGAGGAGTGCCGCGACCTCGCCGTGGCGAGGGAGCGGCGCCACTGCGCCGTAGCCGGTCGTCGCCAGCGCCGCGGCGGCATTGGCATAGCGGGCGGCGGTAAACGGATCGTCCCCGGCGACGAGTCGGGCGGCGAACGCCCCGTCGAAGCAGTCGCCGGCGCCGGTGGCGTCGATCGCGTCGACGCGATGGCCGGCGATGCGCTCGCGGCGGTGGCCGTCGGACACGACGCAACCTGCGGCGCCGCAGCGGAGCACGACCACCGGCGCGCCGTCGGCGTGACAGGCATCGAGGATCGCGTCGGGTTGGTCGCGCCCGAAAAGAAGCGCCGCATCCTCGAGGCTCGGCAGCGCCCAGTCGGCGAGCGCGAGGCTCGCGCGGATGATCGCCCGCGCCCGCGCCAGGGGCCACAGCTTGAGGCGCAGATTGGTGTCGTACGAAATCCTTACGCCGGAGCCGCGTGCCGATTCCATCGCCGCGAAGCACGCATCACAGGCGGAAGCCGAGATAGCCTGGCTGATACCCGACACATGCAGGACTTTGGAAGCGCGCACGACTTCGAGCGGCAGATCGGCGGGTCGCATGCGGCTCGCCGCGGAGCCTGCCCGCAGATAGCTGAACTCGTGTCCGCCCGGACCATGGGAAACGAAGTAGATGCCCGTGGGCGCGTCGGGGTCCATGGCGACGCCGGTAACGTCGACGCCCTCCTTTCGCCACAACTCGACGAATTGGCGACCGAACGGGTCGTCGCCGACGCGCGTGAGGTACGCCGCACGCGCGCCGAGCCGTGCCGCCGCGATCGCGCAATTAGACGTGTCGCCGCCGAAACCGCGCAGATACTCGTCACCCGCGCCGCGGGTCTGGTTGAACTCGACGAGCGGCTCGCCGAGCGCGACCAGATCGAAGCGGACCACGGTCATCTTTTCGCCGTCAGCGCGGCGCATGCCGCGGCGAATTGCGCGGCGATCGCGCGCACGCTCTCCGCCGATGCTCCGGGCTGATACAGATTCGAGCCCGTGCCAAAGCCGTTCGCGCCGACTGCCCAGTACGGCGCCATGTTGTCCGGACGGATGCCGCCGACCGGGAAAACCAGCGTGTCTCTCGGCAACACGGCGCGCCACGCCTTGAGCACCGGAGGCGAGAGTTGTTCGGCCGGAAACATCTTGAGCCCGTCCGCCCCCGCGGCGAGCGCGGCGAAAGCCTCGGTCGGCGTCGCCGCGCCCGGCAGACAGACGAGCCCGAGCCGCTTCGCCTCGCGGATCACCGCGATATCGCCGTGCGGCATGACAATCAGCCGTCCGCCCGCCCGCGCTACGCGCTCGCAATCGGCGACGTCGAGGACCGTGCCGGCGCCGATGAGACAACGCTCGCCGTGAGCTTGCGCGAGCCGCCGAATGCTCTCGAACGGATCGGGCGAATTGAGCGGAACCTCGAGGATGCGGAAACCGTGTTCGGTCAGGGCCGCGCCGATCGCTTCGGCTTCGGTTGGCGCGATCCCGCGCAGCACGGCGACCAGCGGCAGGGGCACGAGGTAGTCGCGAAGCGACGTGGCGCTCATGCCACCATTCCTGCACGCTGCGCGATGCGCCACAAGCCCTGCGCGGCGGCGTCCGGCGGTCCGAGCGTCGCGTCCAAGCCCGCGAGCGCGAATGCGCGGCGGTAACGTTCGCACAGCACCGCGTCGCCGACGAGATGCACGCACTCCCCCAGCGCTCGTTGTCGTTGGAGCCAGCGCTGCCCGGCCGCGAGCTCGGCCCCGAGCAACAAACCCGAAAGGTAGTCGCCGACGGCGGCCGGCGCAAGCTCATCGGTCAAGCGAAGGGTCCGCGCGGAAAAAAGATCGTGCGAGAGATGGGCGTCCTCGGCGAGGCTGCGACGCACGCCTGCCTCCAGGGCGGCAGCGTCGTCGCCCGCAACGGCGAGTCGTCCCAGAATACTGTGCTCTCTCAATACCGCGTAGAGCTCACCGGTCAGGAACGTGACGAAGGTTTCGATCCGCGACGCGCGGACCAGAGCCCACTTGCTGTGCGTTCCCGGCAGGACGACGACGCGCATCGGGTGCCCGTCGCTGGCGCCCGCGTCGATGGCGCCGAGGATCTGCGTCTCCTCGCCGCGCATCACGTCGGGCACACCGTTCGAGTCGCGACAGATAAGCCCCGGAACGATCGCCAGCCGCGTTGCGGGGACGGCAGTGAGCGCCGAGCCGATCGTCGCTGCATCGGCGGGGCACGCACGGTACGGAGCCTCGACCCAGCCCTGACGGCTGCCGATCATGCCGCAAGCCAGCAATGGGGCGCCGTCGTGTTCATCATCGGCCATCAGCGCCGCCAGGGCCTCGGGGAAACCGCCGGCGGGAACCTTCTGCACGCCGAGCGGCGCGCTTTTCGCGCGCACGATGCGACCGCGCGCATCGAGCCAGTAGGCGCGAGCGCTGCTCGTTCCCCAGTCGATAGCGATCAGCGAGACGGACATGAAGAAACGTTCGTAGCCTGGGTTGAGCGCGAAGCGCGTACCCGGGACAGCCCCCGGGGTTCGCATCGCTTACCCCGGGCTACACCCTTCGTTGGAAGCGAATCCCGCGGTTCGCCTCGCTCACCCCGGGCAACGATGCGTAATCACCACCGCTCTGCGGCTTCGTCGTCGCTGGCCCGCGCCTCGACCCAACGCTCGCCAGCGGGGGTCCGTTCCTTCTTCCAGAAAGGCGCGCGCGTCTTCAGATAATCCATGATGAACTCGCACGCGTCGAATGCGTCAGCGCGGTGCGCGCTGGTCACCGCAACGAGCACGATCTGGTCCGCGGGCTTGAGCTCGCCGATGCGGTGGATCACCGTGGCGTCGTACACGCACCAGCGCGACTTCGCTTCGGAAACGATGTCAGCGAGCGCCTTTTCGGTCATGCCGGGGTAGTGCTCGAGCGTGAGCGTGCTTACCGCCGCGGCGTCGTTGACGTCGCGTACGAGGCCGATGAACGCCGCCACCGCTCCGACGCGCGCGTCGCGACCGCGCAGCGCAGCGATCTCGCGAGCGACGTCGAAATCCTCCGTCTGGACGCGGACGACGCTCATTCAACCTCCGGTGACCGGCGGAAACAGCGCGACTTCGTCGCCCACGCGCACCGGCGTGTCGCCCTTTGCGACATCGAAATTCACGGCGACGCGAACGGCACGCCCGGGCGCGAGCTCCGCTGCCCATGCGCCCCCGCGCCCGCGCAGCCATGACAGAAGCGCAGCGACGTTGCCTATGTGGGTCGGGAGCTCGACGATTTCGGACGGAACGCCCAGCGATTCGCGTAGCCGTGCGAGATAAACCAGCGTGATCACCGGTACATCTTACCGCTGCCTGCCCGACGGCACCAAGGCGTTGCGTTGCGCCGACGCCGGTCCAAACAAAAACGCCGGCAGTATCGACCCGCCGGCGCATGCAGCTGAAGATGCAGCTAGAACCGGTATTGGACTCCGATGGAAAACTGATCGGATTCCGGCATGCCGCTGCCGACGAGCTCGCCGGCAAAGCGCCCGAAGCGCGCGTATTCGACGCGCAGTCCCAGCGAATGGGTTACGTCGTAGCGCAGGCCGACGCCATAGTTGACGCCATCGCGCTGGCGTCGCGGGTCGCCGGGAACGAGCGATGCGCCGGCGAAGAGCGGACGCACTTCGTTTTGCGCATAGCCCAGGCGCCCGTAGAGCGAGATGCTGCGGATGAACTCCCAGCTCGTGTAGACATCCGCGTTCCAGGTGCGCGACGTGGCGTCGCCGAAACTCAATCCGAGCCCAGGTCCGACGCTCAAGCCCGACGAAGCGGGACGTAGCGCGTACTTGTCCGTACTGTTGAATGCGGCCTCGACCGCGACGTCGTTGTTCCAGCGATAACCACCATAGACGAGCGAGCGCTGCTGGACGCTTTCGTCTGGCGCGGGAGTCGGGTACCGGTTCCAAATCAATGTCTGGCCCGCCGGCTGCGCCGCCACCACCAGGCCCCTCGACTCGGTCCCCTGGTTGCGCATCGACACACCGCCGTAGAAACCAGCCTGCGCGAAAACCCCGGAGGCGAGCCCAAACCCGAGCCCAGCCCCGAGCACCCACGCAAGTAATTGTTTTTTCACGACTTCAACCCCACCGATGCACCCGCCGCCCACATGAAGCACACAGGCCCGTACACAATTCACCTTACGCCCATGCGCTGGTCTCCGTCAACCGCGAAGCGCTCAAAGACCGAGGCGGCGCAGGACGAATGTTGCAACGGCGTCAGCGTCCCCCAGAGGAAGCACCGGCAGAGCTGCCGACAGCGGCTGGTCCGTGGCCACTCCGACGATATTCGGGTCGTGCGGGTGCAGCAAAGGCTTGCCCACGCTGGCCCTGTAGACCTCCAGCTTGGGGATGGCCGCGCCCTTGAAGCCCTCCACCAGCGCCAGATCGCACGAAGACAGCCGTTGGAGCGCCCCGGCCAGGCTGAGTTCCGGCTCTCCGCGGAGCTCGTGCTGCAGCGCCCAGCGAACGGCCGAGGTCACCAGCACCTCGCGGCAACCTGCTTCGCGGTGGCGGAACGAGTCCTTGCCGGGCTGATCGAGGTCGAACTCGTGGTGGGCGTGCTTCACCAGCGACACGGTCAGGCCGCGGGCGATGAACCGCGGAACGAGCTGCTCGATCAGCGTCGTCTTGCCGCTGCCGGACCAGCCCGCAAAGCCGAACACGTGCATCGGACCGTTCAGTGGCGTATCGATTGGCCGCCCATCACGGACGTGATGAACTCGCCTTTGGCCTGGGTATAAGCGCGAGGCTCACGCACGCCGGAATGCACAATGGCGCGCTTCTTGTCCTGGTACGCGTCGCGAAGCGCGGAATCGGCTCGCAGCAGATCGCGAAACCGCCGGAGCGATTCGACTTCGGGGCTGGTCATGGCGATGACGTGAGCGTGCAGGCGGTAGCGCCTTCCGTTGTATTCGATCGCGCCGACCCGCATGGGGCGCTCGTCCGGAAAGATATGGCCGGTCTTCTGCGGCTGGAAGCCCAGTCGGTCGATCGCGATCCGCGTCGCCTCCAATCGACCTGCCGGGTACATGACCATGACGTCGACGATGCCCTTGCCCGCGCAGCCCGGAATGGCAGTGCTGCCGATGTGCTCGACCTTCGCCCAGGGCGCGGCTTTCTCGATGAGGGCGCCGACCTCGCCGGCGACATCGATCGCCGCGCGGTCGTACTCGACGTATCCGGCGCCGGAATTCGAGTACGGCAGGATCGGCGAGTTATGTTGCATGTGCGCGTCCGTCGTCGCGAGCGCACGCGGTGCTCTGCATCCGTGCTCCCCCCATGGCTTGTTGGCGCGATTGTAACCCGTATACTCACAGTGCCCGGCGAAGCCGCGACTCACCATGGCGTCCACCTATTCCCTTGCCGTGCAACCGCTCGTCGAGCACATCGTCGATGCGGTCGAGGACCTGATCGCACGCGTGCCGCCAAGCCGCGAAAAGACCGCGGAGGCGCCTGCGGCCGCCGCAAGATCAATCGCGCGCAAAGCTGCTTCCCGTGCTGCCGCGCTGTCCGGAGCGCTCGCGCTGCCGCCTGGCGTGTTCGGGCTGCTGACGGTCGTGCCCGACCTCGCGGCGATCTGGCGCATCCAGGCGCAGATGGTGTCGGATGTGGCGGGGCTCTACGGCAAGGAGATGCAGCTCACGCGCACCCACATGCTCTACTGCCTGTTCCGGCACGCATCGAGCCAACTCGCGCGCGACGTGGTCGTGCGCGCGGGCGAGCGGTTCGTGGTGCACCAGCTCTCCGGAGGCGCGCTCCGGAGCGTACTGACCTCCATCGGTATCTCGGTAACACAGCGAGCCGCCGGAACGACCGCAAGCCGCTGGGTGCCCGTCATCGGCGCAGCTGCGGTCGCGGGATATGCGTACTTCGACACGCTGCAGGTGGCGAAGACCGCGATCCAGTTGCTCGAAGGCGCAAGCGTAGAAACCGCTCCGGCATCGAGCGGGGAAGCCGCTCCGGCCTCCTGAAATCGAACGTCGCGCTGCGGCTGCTTCGCGGACCCGTTCCTCCCCGCACGCTCACCGGGAGGCGCCCGCCGCGACCCAAGCTGCAATCTTCGCCCGTTCCGCGTCGGTCATGCCCGTCAGATTGCCGATCGGCATCGCCCGGGTCGCGACCGCCTGCTCGTAGATCTTCGGCGCGCTGCCGACGATGCGCGCGGGCGTGTCGAGCTTCACGTCCTTCGGCGCAACCGCGAACCCCGCCTGCGTCGGATGCTCCGCATGGCAGGTCGTGCAGCGCCGGGCGACGATGGCCTGCACCTCGTCGAAGCCCACGATGGCGCTCGTCTGCGGCGGCCTGGCCGGCGCAATCGCGATAGCCAGCGCGAACACTGCGAGCGCCGCGGTGAGCGGAATCATCCACGCAACCCGACCCTTGTGGCGGAGATTGAAGAAGTGACGCACGTACGCCGCGAGCAGCATGATCGCGATCAACACCAGCCAGCCGTACGGATGTCCGTAGGTCAGCGGATAGTGATTGCTGATCATGATGAACAGCACCGGCAGCGTGAAGTAGTTGTTGTGGACCGAACGCTGCTTGCCGCGAGCGCCCTCGAAGGGGTCCGGCGCGACGCCGCGCTTCTTCGCCTCGACGAGCTTCCGCTGCGCCGGGATGATCACGTGCGCGACGTTCGCGACCATGATCGTGCCGAGCATCGCCCCGATCTGGATGTAGAGGCCCCGGCCGCTCAATAGGTGCGACAGCGCCCATGCAACCAGCGATACGAAGGCGATCATCGCCGCAGCGATCCAGATCTCGCGCTCCAGGCCAAGTCGCTTGCAGAGCTGATCGTAGGCGAGCCAGCCGGCGACGATGAGCGCTACGCTGAGTCCGATCGCCTGAAGCGGCGTCAGATCGAAGACTCCGCGGTCGATGAGATAGACCCGTGCGTTCAGGTAATACATCACGACCAGGAGCGAGAAGCCCGAGATCCAGGTCCAGTACGCCTCCCACTTGAACCAGTGCAGCGTCTTCGGAAGAACTTCCGGCGCCACGCGGAACTTGCGCACGACGTAGAATCCACCGCCGTGCACGGCCCACAATTCGCCGCCGATGCCCTTGTCGGCGTCGGCCCCGTCCTCCGGCGGCGCGAGGCTGTTGTCGAGCCACACGAAGTAGAACGAGGCGCCGATCCAGGCTATGCCCGTGACGAGGTGGACCCAGCGCAGAATCAATTGAACCCAGTCTGCGGCGTAGGCTTCCATGGTTTCGTGCCGTAGATCGCGCTCCCGGGATTCGCTGCGCTCACCCCGGGCTACGGCATTGCGCGTGCCGTCGCGATACCGGACGCGCAGCCCGGGCTGAGCGTGGCGATGTCCGGGTCGACGGGCGCCATGGGCATCAGCCGCCGCGATAGGTCGAATAGGCCCACGGCGACACGAGCAGCGGTACGTGATAGTGCGCGGCCGCGTCGGCCACGCCAAAATCGACGACGACCCGATCGATGAACGGCGGATCCGGCAGATCCATACCGAGTTGCCGGAAGTACGCCCCGGCTGCGAATACCAGTCGATAACGGCCCGGCGACAGCTCCTCGCCCTCGAGCAGCGGCACGTCCACGCGGCCATCCGCGTTGGTCGTGGCTGACCGAACCGCCTCGAAGCGCTCGCCGACGCTCCGGTACAGCGTGATGGCCATGCCGGCACCCGGCGTGCCGTGCGCCGTATCGAGAACGTGCGTCGTCAGTCGTCCCACGGGCGGGTCCTTCCGTTGCGGTATTCTATGCCAGCCTTCCGCCACGACTGCGATGGCCGCGATGGCACGAGAGCGACGATGGGCACCACTGATCGCTACCCGCGCGACATGATCGGCTACGGCGCGCGGCCGCCGCATGCGCGGTGGCCGGGCGGCGCCCGGCTCGCGCTGCAGATCGTGCTCAATTACGAGGAAGGCGCGGAATCTTCCGTCCTGCACAGGGACGCCGCGTCGGAGACGTTCCTGTCGGACATCGTCGGCGCCGGAGCTTTCCCCGCGCGCCACATGAGCATGGAATCGCTCTACGAGTACGGCTCCCGCGCCGGTCTGTGGCGGCTTCTGCGGTGCTTCCGCGAGCGGCGCATTCCGGTGACCATCTTCGCGACCGCGATGGCGCTCGAGCGGCATCCCGCGGCGGTCGAGGCGATGCTCAAGGACGAACACGAGATCGCGAGCCACGGCTGGCGGTGGGTCAGCTATCAGGAGACCGATGCCGACACCGAGCGCGAGCACATCGCGCGTGCCGTCGATTCGCTGCGACGCCTCACCGGCACGGCACCGGAGGGCTGGTACACCGGGCGCGACAGCCCGAACACGCGGCGGCTCGTCGTGGAGCACGGCGGCTTCGTCTACGACGCCGACTCCTACGCGGACGACCTTCCCTACTGGGTCGACGTCGAGACCCGCGGCGGCACGAAGACGCATCTCGTCGTTCCCTACGCGCTGGACACCAACGACATGCGGTTCGTCACCGCGCAGGGCTTCAACAGCGGTGGGCAGTTCTACGCCTACCTGCGCGACGCGTTCAACGTGCTCTATGCGGAGGGCGACCCTGCGGGCCTCGATGCGCCGAAGATGCTCTCGATCGGCCTGCATTGCCGTATCGCCGGCCGGCCCGGACGGCTGGCCGCGCTGGCCCGCTTTCTCGATCACGTGCGCAAGCACGAAGCCGTGTGGATCGCGCGTCGCATCGACATCGCCCGGCACTGGATCGCGACGCACCCGCATCCGGGCAAGGCATGACACTCGCGGACCTCAATGGTCGCGATCACCGCGGCTTCGTGCTCGCGCTCGAAGGGATCTTCGAGCATTCGCCGTGGATCGCGGAAGTGGCGTGGAAGAGACATCCGTTCGAAACGCTCGAAACCCTTTACCGCGCGCTCGTCGATGCGATGCGGACCTCGGGGCCGCAGGCGCAGATCGAGCTCATCCGCGCACACCCGGAGCTTGCGGGCAGGCTCGCTGCCAGCGGGGGGCTCAGCGAGGACTCGCGCGCCGAGCAGACGGGCGCAGGCCTCGATCGGTGCTCGGCGGAAGAGCTCGCGCGGCTCGACGAGCTCAATCGCGCCTATCGCGCCCGGTTCGGGTTTCCGTTCGTTCTCGCGGTGAAAGGCCTCGACCGCGCAGCGATCCTCGGCCGTTTCGCAGAAAGGCTGCAGCGCGACCGCGCGACCGAGTTCGAGGAAGCGCTGGAGCAGATCGAGCGCATCGCGTGGTTCCGCCTCAGGGCGGCGGTCGGAGCGTGACCCAAGGCGATGGCCAACAACGCGAAACAGCTTCATCCCGTCGACGAGATCCTGCCTCTGGGCCGAGTGGCCGTGGCCGGCTTTCAGCATGTGCTCGTGATGTATGCCGGCGTTATCGCCGTGCCGCTCATCGTCGGCGGAGCGCTGAAGCTCCCGAAGGAGCAGATCGCATTCCTGGTCAACGCCGATGTCCTCGCCTGCGGCATCGTGACGCTGATTCAGAGCGCCGGTCTCTGGCGCTTCGGCATCCGCCTGCCCGTCGTCATGGGCGCGAGCTTCGCCGCCGTCGGCCCCATGGTGGCGATGGCGGCGAGCGGCGTCACCCTCACGGGTCTCTTCGGCGCGGTGATCGCCGCGGGCGTCTTCACCGTCGTGCTTGCGCCGTTCGCCGCTCGCCTCGTGCGCTTCTTCCCGCCGCTGGTGACCGGGACCGTCGTCGCAGTGATCGGCATCACGCTGTTGCGCACCGGCATTGACTGGGCAGGCGGCGGCATCGGCGCCAAGGATTTCGGCGATCCGGCGAACCTGGCGGTCGTGGCGCTGGTGCTGACGACCATCCTGGTGATCGGGAAGCTCTTCGACGGCTTCGTCGCGAATATCGCCGTGCTGATCGGGCTCGGCGTCGGCTTCGCCGCCGCGCTGGGGCTCGGCATGGTCGAGTTCGCAGGCGTGCGGGACGCGAGCTGGATCGCGGTGGTCTATCCCTTTCGCTTCGGTGCGCCGAGCTTCGAGCCCGGCGCGATCGTGTCGCTGTGCGTGGTGATGATCGTGGTGATGGTGGAGTCGACCGGGATGTTCCTCGCGCTGGGCGAAATCTGCGGCAAGGTGATCGGACGCGCCGAGATCGCGCGCGGCCTCGCAGCCGACGGCCTCGGCGCGATTATCGGAGGCGCGCTCAATGCGTTTCCATACACGTCCGTTTCGCAGAACGTGGGCCTGGTCGCCATCACCGGAATGCGGAGCCGCTGGGTGGTCGTGGTCGCGGGCATGATCCTCGTCGTCCTCGGGGTGCTGCCCAAGCTCGGGGCGCTCGTCGCATCGACCCCGCAGCCGGTCCTCGGAGGCGCCGGGCTGGTCATGTTCGGCATGGTGGCGGCGACCGGCATCCGCATCCTCGCTCGGGTGGACTTCGCGTCGCGGCACAATCTCATCGTCATCGCGCTCAGCATCGCAATCGGCATGATCCCGATGGTTGCGCCGACGTTCTTCGCTCAGGCACCCAGGTGGGCGGGCCCTCTGGCCAACAGCGGGATCACCCTTGCCGCCGTCAGCGCAGTATTGCTCAATGCATTGTTCAACGGCGCGAGTCGCCGACCAGGAAGCGGCGTCAACCGGGGCGAGACGATCGATTCGTAGCTGCGCTCAGGCGTGCCGCAGGCGCAGCGCGTTCGTGACCACCGACACCGAGCTGAACGACATTGCGGCCGCCGCGATGAGCGGCGACAGCAGAATACCCAGGAATGGATAGAGCACGCCTGCAGCGACGGGCACGCCCAGGGTGTTGTAGACCAACGCAAATAGCAGGTTCTGGTACATGTTTCGCACCGTAGCTTCCGAAAGCTGCCGCGCACGAGCGATGCCACGCAGGTCGCCCTTCACGAGCGTGACCTGCGCGCTCTGCATCGCCACATCGGTTCCGGTGCCCATCGCGATGCCGACGTCGGCGCGCGCGAGCGCCGGTGCGTCGTTGATTCCATCGCCCGCCATCGCCACCCGCCGGCCCTCGCCTTGCAGCCTAGCGACGAGATTCGCCTTGTCGTCCGGACGCACTTCGCCGTGGACTTCGTCGATGCCGAGGCGACTTGCCACGGCCTTCGCCGTCGCCAGATGGTCGCCCGTGGCCATAACGATGCGAATGCCCGCTCGATGCAGAGCGTCGATCGCACCGCGGGTCGATTCTTTGATCGGATCGTGCACGGCGAGCAGGCCGGCGAGCGCGCCGTCGATGCCGAGATAGACGACGCTGACGCCCTCGATGCGCAGGCGCTCGGCCTCCGAAGCGAGCGGCGCAGCGTCGATTCCGGCGTCGCGCAGCAGCGCCGTACTTCCCAGCACGACCGGACGACCGTCGACTTTCCCCCGCACGCCGAGGCCGGTCGCGGACTCGAACGCTTCGGTCTTCGACAGTTGCAGGCCGCGGCCTCGCGCGGCTTCGACGATCGCGGAAGCGAGCGGATGCTCGCTCCCCTGCTCGATGCTTGCGGCAATGCGCAGCACCTCCTGCTCGGTGAAAGGGGCGACGCTGATCGCGCGGTCGAATACGGGCCGGCCAAGCGTCAGCGTGCCTGTCTTGTCGACGATGAGCGTATCGATCTTGCGCAGGGTTTCGAGCGCTTCGGCGTCACGGAACAGCACGCCGCTGGTCGCCGCGCGCCCGCTCGCCACCATGACCGACATCGGTGTGGCGAGACCCAGCGCGCACGGGCAGGCGATGATGAGCACGGCGACCGCGTTGAGCACGGCGTAGACGCCGCGCGGCTCGGGACCGAAGAACCACCATGCGATGGCCGTCAGCACGGCAACCCCAATCACCGCGAGCACGAACCAGCGGGCCACCACGTCAGCCAGGCGCTGCATCGGCGCGCGGCTCCTTTGCGCCTGCGCCACCATCTGCACGATTTGCGCCAGCACGGTCTGCGAGCCGATCTTCTCGGCGCGCATGACGAGGCTGCCTGTGCCGTTGATCGTCGCTCCGATCACGCGCGCACCCGCAACCTTCTCGACCGGTATGGGCTCGCCGGTGAGCATTGATTCATCCACAGTCGATCGCCCCTCGGTAACGACGCCGTCGACAGGGATCTTTTCGCCGGGACGCACGCGTAGCGTATCGCCGATGTGCACGTCGGTGAGCGGTATGTCCTCCTCGGTGCCGTCGGCAGCGATCCGGCGCGCGGTCTTGGCCTGAAGTCCCAGTAGCGCCCGAATGGCTGCGGATGTTCTTGAGCGAGCGCGCAGCTCGAGTACCTGCCCGAGCAACGTCAGAGAGACAATGACGGCGGCCGCTTCGAAGTATACGGAGACGCGGCCTCCTTCCTGGAACTGGGCAGGGAACAGCCATGGCGCCGCGGTGCCGAGCACGCTGTAGAAATAAGCGGCGGCGATGCCGATCCCGATCAAGGTCCACATGTTGGGACTGCGGTTGCGGATCGACTCGACACATCGAACAAAGAAGGGCCAGCCGGCCCACAGCACGACCGGTGTGGCGACGGCGAGCTCGATCCAAGACATTGCGCTGCCCGCGAAGGGCAGCAACCGGTGCCCGCCCATCGCCAGGATGACTGCGATCGCGGAGAGCGGCAACGTCCACCAGAAGCGTCGGGTGAAATCCTCGAGCTCGGGGTTCCTTTCTTCCTCGAGCGCTGGCATCTCAGGCTCGAGTGCCATTCCGCAGAGCGGACAATTGCCGGGGCCGACCTGGCGGATCTGCGGGTGCATGGGGCAGGTGTACATCGTGCCCGTTCCCGGCTCGGGCGCAGCACTCGGATCGGCCGGACGCTCGCGGCGCCCCTTGCCGATCTCGCCGATGCTCACGCGCGCAGTCTGAACGCCTGCACGCCCGTGGCCACCATCGCGCTGCGCTTGCATGCCGGGACGTCCCTTGCCGATCTGGCCGATGCTCACGCGTGCGATCTGATCCGGAGCGCCTGCGGCGCGCGCGTTCGACGAAGACGCTGCGGGCTTGTTTAGATACTGCTCGGGCGCCGCGATGAACCGCCCGCGGCAACCCCCGCAACAGAAGAGATATTCTCGGCCTTCGTGCAAGTACCGGTGCGGCGAATCGGCCCGAACGCGCATGCCGCAGACCGGATCCACCGCTCGGTTATCTTCGGCGGAACCCGGCTCCTCCATGTGATCGTGCAAGTGTTCGTTCATTGGCTGTATCGATTCGAGTTCAGGATCGATCCTATCGTTCCGCGATCCCACGTTGACCCATCCATCAGGGAGCGCGATCGGATCTTGCTGTGGATCGGATCTTGCTGTGGATCGGCGCTCCTCTATGCACAGTCTTTAGTCCCGTCCGCTATGTTGCTGCATACGATCGATACACGCGACTCGTCCCATCGGTCCGGAACAGAAGCACTTCGTAACCGGGACCATGCGTTCCGTCCATTCCCGGCGAAATAGCGGGCATGCCCGGGACAGCGAGACCGCGTGCCTTCGGACGCTCGGCGAGCATCCTGCGGATATCCGCTGCCGGGACGTGACCTTCCACGACATAGCCGTCGACCAGCGCAGTATGGCAGGAAGCAAACGCCGCGGGTACACCGCTCCGGACTCGGAAAGCGTCGATATCGCCTATCTCGTGGACATTGACCGCGAATCCGCCGCTGCGCAGGTGCTGAGACCATTGGCCGCAACAACCGCAGGTCGGACTCTTGTACACCTCGACGACCGTGGTTTCTGCCATGGCTTTGCCTGCGACGAGCGCGACGGCTACGGCGATTTCCAGAAAGGTTCGGCGTTCCATGGATGCTCCTTCGTCGATGGTTGGTCCAGGTCGTGACAACACTCCGCATCAGGCTGACCGCCCCCGGCGAGACAGAGCCCAGGTGTTACCGCGTCATCGCTGCGGACGAGCTTAGCGGATCGACGCGAGCGGCGCCGGGTCACCGCTCGAGCAGAATGCCTCCGCGTCGCTTCTCAAGGACTCAGTTGGTGTTAGCGCTCCCGCCACGCTGCAACTGGTCCCGTTGCGACTTCGTGAGCACGGCGTCCATCTGTTTCTGAGCATCCGCTCCGGTGGTCCACATCTGCTGTCGGAGCTCCTCGATCCGCTTGTACGCCTTGCCGATGGCTGCATCGTCGGCTTTGCCCGAGGCGAGCAGCTCGCGAAGCTTGAATTGCTGCTCCTGCATCTTGCCCATGAGTTCCCAATGCTTGGTAGATAGACCTTCCTGGATCTTGGCGATCTTCTCACGCTGATCGTCGGTGAGGTTGAGCGCTCCGGCGACGTTGCCTCTGTAGCCATACATCATTCCGGGTCCCATGCCGTAGCCGCCGTAGCCGCCCATCATTCCGGGCCCCATGCCGTAGCCGCCGTAGCCGCCCATCATTCCGGGTCCCATGCCATAGCCGCCGTAGCCGCCCATCATTCCGGGTCCCATGCCGTAGCCGCCGTAGCCGCCCATCATTCCGGGTCCCGCGCCGTAGCCACCGTAGCCGCCCATCATTCCGGGTCCGTAGCCGCCCGTCTGGGCGAACGTGAATGGCGCGGCCACAGCGATTACGACTGCCGCGAGCGCCGCGGTCATAGTCAGTTTAGTCATGCGCTTCTCCTTGGTGATCGAGTCGGCAACAGCCGTTCTAGGTGAGTTGATCATCTGCATCTCCTTTGGGATATCTACCGAGAGAGGGCTGGGCGACAGGCGCCGCCATCGGCACGCGACCGCGTCGAGCCGGACGCACGCGTGCAGGGCCGGCGCCACCGCCCTGCGAAGCGGCGCAGCTTAGAGCCTCAAGTGCGTGAAGCGGAGGAAAGGCGGTACATCCGCAGGCGGATGCGCGGCCTGTATCAGCCGGAGAGTAACCGCAGGTGCAGCGACAGCGTGGACGCCGTTAACCGCGACGATCGGCGGTTGCTCGCCCGGTTGGTCGCCGACAGCGGGAAGTTTGGTGACAACCGGGACGTCGGTCTTGCAGAACTGCTGGCAGCCGATCGGCGCGCCGTCGTCGGAAGGGTTATCTCCTGGAAGGACGGCGACCGCATGAGTCGGTGCCAGGTCCGGTTCGTCCCAGCCACACGCGTGCGCCATCCCGACCGCCAGCGCAAAGAGCCACACCCCAAGCGTGGCGCCGGTAATGATCTTGCGCTGCTGACCGAATCGCCCAAGCACCTTCATGAGACCCTGTGACCCAAGACAAGTCGAGTCTAAGACTTGGCTTGACGCTCAACTTGACCGAGATCAAGCCCCGCCGCCTTATTGAACGCCGCCGCGTCGGACACGTGCAAACTCTCCAGAAAATTCGAACGAAACCTCGGCGGCTCGACTCTCCGCCTGGCGGCGGATGTCATCTCGCGGGAAAGCTCGCGACGATATTCACGTGCATCGCGATGCGGACGCCGGGAACGACGGCCGTCCATCGGGGCGGAATGTAGGCGCAGTCATGCAACATCGTTGCGGCGCGGCATGCCGGTCTGACCATCGCGACCGCGCGCGTCCGCGGCCTCGACACCGGCCGACGGCCCGGGCACCGCGGAGACCGTCGCACCGGCGAGACCGCGAGAAAGCGTCAGTGTCGCCTCGAGGCCGCCCGCCGGGCGATTGCTCAGGACAAGGTCGCCGCCGTGCGCACGCGCGATATTGCGAGCGATGCCCAGACCTAGCCCGGTGCCTCCGGTGTCGCGACTGCGAGAAGAGTCTCCGCGGAAGTACGGCTCGAATGCGCGCTCGAGCTGGTCTGCCGGTAGTCCCGGGCCTTCATCCTGCACATGCAGCGTGAGCTTGGACGGCGCATCGTCGATGATCACCGCTGCCCGCTTGCCGTAGCGCAATGCGTTATCGAGCAGATTCGTCAGGCAGCGTCGCAACGCCAGTGGGCGCCCGACGTACGGAGCGCGTGCGCTCCCACCGATCTCGACGTCTCCGCCGGTTTCCTGATAATCGTTCTGCAGGCTCTCGATGAGTGCATTGATGTCCACCGGTTGCGTCGGCTCCCCTGCACTCGCGTCGCGCATGTACTCGAGCGTCTGCGTGACCATCGCCTCCATCTCTTCGAGGTCCTTGGTGAAGCGCGAGCGCAATGTTTCATCATCGAGGAGCTCGGTGCGCAACCGCATTCGCGTGATCGGGGTCTTGAGGTCGTGCGACATCGCGGTGAAGATCCGGGTGCGCTCGGATATGAACCGCGCAAGCCTAAGCTGCATGGTGTTGAACGCCTTCGCCGCGTGACGCACCTCCACCGGCCCGTTCTCCGGCAAGGGCGGGTTATTGATGTCGCTCCCCAGCCTTTCCGCCGCGGTGGCGAGGGTGCGGAGCGGCACGGTAATCCAGCGCACCGCAACGAGTGACAGCGCGACCACCACCAGTAGCAACACCGCGAGCGTCAGCGCGATGCGCGCGGGCACCGCCGCCGCCTGCTGTGACAGGTACGAGTTGAAGGTGGCGAGGGCGCCATCGTGAAGGCGAACCTGCGCGACGAAGCTCGCACCGCCGGGCGGAAGCGTTGGCGTAGCGCCCTCCATCATCGAATGTCCCATCATCGGGTATCCCATCATCGAGGCGGGCCCGCGCCGGAGCCGGCGTGGAGCGGGCGGTGTGCCTGGCGCGCCGGGAGCGCGGGTCACGACGACCGGCATGCCTTCGCCGAGGCCGTAGCGCAGCATCGACGCGAACATCGTTGTCTGGAGATCCCCGGCCGGCTCGGTCGACTCGGCAGCGAGCGGCGGGCGATCGAGCTCGATCACCAGTGGCGGCCCATCGAATACCGCCGCGACCTTGCGGCGCTCCGGCGCCGACATCGAATCGAGAAGGTTCGCGAGGTCCGCGATACGTTGTGCGACCTGCATACCCCCGGAGCGATAGAGAAGCTGATCGCGCTCGCTCGCATTGATGTACAGAGTGACGAGCTGCGCCACGATCAGTCCCGCGAGCATGACCGCGACCAACCGGCCGAAGAGGCTCTGCGGCAGCAAGCGCATCAGCGTTTGACCTCCACCGGAACGGCGAGCACGTAACCTTCCCCCCGGACCGTCTTGATGATCGTCGGATCGGCCGGGTCGTCGTGCAACCGATTCCGAAGCCGGCTCACCTGGATGTCGATGCTGCGGTCGAGCGGATCCGCCTCGTGACCCTTCGACAACATCATCAGTTGATCGCGCGAAAGCACATGATGCGGATGGCTCAGAAAGACCTTGAGCAGCTGGTATTCCGCACCACTCAGCGATGTGACGACGCCGCCTGGGGAAACCAGGTGCCGCGCGACAAGGTCGAGCATCCAGCCTGCGAACGCGATCTCGCGCGCCTCGTCGGCGCGCAGGTTGAGCGGCAGGCTGCGGTAGCGGCGCAGCACGCTCTTGATCCGCGCCAGGAGCTCGCGCGGGCTGAACGGCTTCGCGATGTAGTCGTCGGCACCCATCTCCAGCCCGACGATTCGATCCGTCTCCTCGCCGCGGGCCGTCAGCATGATCACGGGCGTGTCGCGAGCGGCGCGCAGCTTCCGGCAAAGCGTCAAGCCATCTTCGCCGGGAAGCATGAGGTCGAGCACTATCAAATCGACGGCATTATGCTCAAGCACCTTCCACATTGCGCTGCCGTCCGCAGCAACATTCGTGCGATAGCCGTTCTTCTCCAGGTACGCGCCCAACAGGGCGCGGATCTCGGCGTCGTCGTCGACGATCAGAATGTGGTCCAGCGAGCTCATGGGAGCCATTGTGGCCGGGCACGGGCAACCGCGGCGAACGGGTTTGTAGCGCAGCGTAACAGCCCCCGCCCTTGCGACCCGGCGCAACAAAAAACCAACTCAGCCGTTACGCCAGCCTGCTCCAATGGAAACCGATGCGGCACAGTGTTCGCGGATGCCGGAAGCCGCAGACCAACGGATCAAACCAAAGGAGCAGATATGAAGAGCACAACCAAAGTCGCACTGGTCGCAGGCACGGCCCTGGCGCTGGGGCTCGCGGTCAACGCGTATTCCGACGGACCGGGTCCTGGACTCGGCTATGGGATGGGTTTCGGCCACATGGGCTACGGCATGGGTGCCGGTCACATGGGCTACGGCATGAATTCAGGATATCACATGGGTCCCGGGTTCGGCATGGGCGCGGGGTACGGAATGGGTCTGCTGCAGGGTGACACCGGCACGGTAATGGAGCGGCTCGACGCACTGAAGTCGAAGCTTGGCATCACCGAGGACCAAAGAGACGCATGGCAAGGCTTTGCCGACAACGTCAAGAAGCAAGCCGAAGATCGGCAGACGTGGTTCGATAAGATGCACGGATCGCGGGCCGACCGGACCACGCCCGATTGGTTCGCGCAGCACAACGCGGCGATGAGCCAGCAGCATGCTGACATTGCGGCGACGACGACAGCGTTTACGAAACTCTACGATGTCCTGACGCCGGAGCAGCGTGCGTCGATCGATGAAGGAACGACTGCGCGCGGACGTCGCTACAGCGCGCGTTGAGGTGGTCGAGACGCGCCGAACGAGAAGCGATGCCGGCAGCTACGTTACGAAACGCGCGTGCCGCCGGCTCGTGCCCAAAGACTGGCTGATCGCCGGATCGATCTCACCTCAACCGAATCGATGCCGGACGATTCGCCTCCGAGCTGGCGACATTCTCCTTTCTGCGCGCGAGCCGCGCACATTTTGCGTGGCCATCCTAAGCTGCACAACTGGCACCGCCAGTCGGCGCACCGAGCCCGTGCTGGTCGAGCCAGGAAACGACGCTGCGGAATCGCTGCCCGAAAAGAGCGCGCGACCGGTGGCCTCGCACATCGAGGCGGGGGTACGGTACGCCCCGTTTCAATCGCATCGATCCGTCAAGACAAAAGGTCAGCGACGGCGCCGGACTCGAGTTGGCGATCACGAAATCGATCGTCGACGCGCATCGGGGAACTATCGAAGCAACCTCCTCGGCAACAACAACGCGATTCGAAATCACCTTTCCTGCAGGCTCGATCGATCGCTCGGCGCAACCGGCAACGGAGAATGCAGTTCCGAGCTAGCGCTCGTCGTCCGGATGATCCGGGCGATCCTCCGTTGCGCCGCTGGCACCGTCGGGCTGGGGCGGCCGCGGTAAGAGCCACATGACGATCAAGAGTGCTACACCCGCCAACGCCATCTTAGTTACGGTAAGCATGTCGCCGGTGAACGCGGCGACCGGCGACCATGCCAGTGCACCGCCCAGCAGCACGGTCCCGGCCAAGCCGAAGGCGCGGCGCACCGTCAGAGCAACCGCGTATCGGCGAAATTGAGCAGCGCCTCGGGCTGCGAGTCGCGAAAGGTCAGCCATGCGACCAGCGCCGTGCGCAGATGATCGCGGAGAGAGTGCGTCTTCGCGCCGATTCGTGTCTCGCCGACCCCACGGCCCGTTCATCGTTCCCATTATCCGACAAGCCTGTCACACCCAATCGATAGCGCTCCCCATTGGTGCGATCACGCACAAATGTAGTGCTTTAGCCATGCTCGGGCCGATCATCGCCGCGAGCAAATTTCTTGTCAAAACAGGGATTTCGCTCCGCAAGGCACCGTAGCCAATACCGGGCACATCTCGTGCAAGTCGGAAATGGAGTAAGCCGAATGGTGACCGGTGCGATTGATCGCAATCTTCTGCGCTTTTGCCGCAGCTCCATTGGCCGGCGCGGCGATCGCTGCTCCAGCCATAGGCGCAGCCGAAAGTGTGGTGAAGATCAAGGTGGTCGAATCCGACGGCGGGGTCGTCTATGGCTCCGGCGTGGTCATCGGAAAGGAGACGGTAGCGACGGTCTGTCACGTCACTCGAGGAGCAAGGGCGATCGAAGTCTCGCGCGGATCGGATGGCGCACCGCGTTGGAGGGCAGACGCTCAGATCGGCAGCATCTACCATGATCTATGCCTTCTGACAGTACGCAACCTGGACGCTCCGGCCGTCGCGATTCGACCATCGGCCGATCTGCGTCTGCATGAGCGCGTGCTGGCCGCCGGCTTTCCTGGGGAACGCGGTGTGACACGACGCGAGCGCGGCCGGGACGCCGGTCCGGGCGCGCAAGGCGTCGATATCGCCGATTTCCTTGACGTTCACTGCGAAACCGTTCGCGCGCAAGCTTTGCGACCATCGGCCGCAACATCCGCAAGTGGGGCTCTTGTAAACGATTGGACCTAGCGAGTAGCGACAGTTCGGGTCACGGAGCGGGGAATCCTCACGTCCGCAGCGCTATCCTTCCGTAGCTTTCCTCGACGCATCAGCAAATATGCGGCCGGAACCACGAACATCGACAGGAACGGCGCGGTGATCATGCCGCCCACCATCGGCGCCGCGATGCGCCGCATGACTTCCGAGCCCGTGCCGCTGCCCCACATGATCGGCAGTAGGCCAGCGATGATCACCGCCACGGTCATTGCGACCGGGCGGACCCGCAGCGCCGCGCCCTCGATGATCGCCTCGACGAGCTCGCGCCGGCTGTTAAGCCGGCCCTCGGCGGCCCGCTTGGCTGCCGCCGAATTGATGTACACGAGCATGACCACGCCGATCTCCGAAGCCACGCCGCCGAGCGCGATGAACCCTACGGCAGACGCGATCGACATATTGTAGCCCAGCAGATACATGAGCCAGAAGCCGCCGACGAGCGCGAACGGCAGGGTAGCCATGATCAGGGAGGCATCCCCGAAGCGCCGGAACGTCAGGTAGAGCAGCACGAAAATGATCACCAGCGTCGCCGGAACGACGACCTTGAGCTTCTGAGTTGCCCGTTCCAGATATTCGAATTGACCGGACCATGAGATCGAATACCCGGGCGGGAGCTTGACCTGCTGCGCGACGGCTCGTTGCATGTCCCGTACCGCGGAGCTTAGATCGCGCCCGTGCAGGTCGATGTAGACCCACCCCGACAACCGGGCGTTCTCGCTCTTGAGCATCGGCGGGCCGTCGCTGATCCGGATCGTGGCCACGTCGCTCAAACGAATCTGCGCCCCGCGCTCGGTCAGCACCGGTAGCGCGCGAATCATCTCGACCGAGTCCCGGATTTCCCGCGGATAGCGGACGTTGATCGGGAAGCGCTGCAGTCCCTCGATGGTTTCACCGATGTTGTCGCCGCCGATCGCCGCCGAAACGACGCTCTGCACGTCAGCGATGTTGAGACCGTAACGCCCAGCGGCCACGCGATCGATTTGCACGTCGATGTAGCGCCCTCCGGCAAGGCGCTCGGCGAACGCCGAGGTCACGCCTGGAACATCCTTGACCGCACGCTCCACTTCGCCTGCGATGCGATCGATCTGGGCGAGATCCGTTCCCGCGACCTTGACGCCCACCGGGCTCTTGATGCCGGTCGCCAGCATATCGATACGATTGCGGATCGGCGGCACCCAGATATTGGAAATCCCGGGCACCCTGACCGTGCGATCGAGCTCCTCGACCAGCTTGTCCGGCGTCATGCCGGGTCGCCACTGATCGCGCGGCTTGAACTGAATCGTCGTCTCGAACATCTCCAGCGGCGCCGGATCCGTCGCCGTTTCCGCTCTTCCTGCCTTGGCGAACACGCTCGCGACTTCCGGGATGGTCTTGATCAGGCGGTCCGTCTGCTGCAAGAGCTCGGTGACCTTGCCCGCGGCAATGCCCGGCAACGCCGAAGGCATGTAGAGCAAATCGCCTTCGTCCAAAGGCGGCATGAACTCGCCGCCGATCCGGCTCGCCGGCCATATCGTCGCCACCGCTACGACGACAGCGACTGCGAGAGTCAGCATCGGCACTCGCAATACCGCTTGGAGCGCAGGCCGATACACGGAAACCAGGAAACGATTCAGCGGATTGCGTTGTTCCGCCGGGATGCGGCCGCGAATGAGATAACCCATGAGCACCGGGATCAGCGTCACCGCCAGCCCCGCGGCGACGGCCATCGCATAGGTCTTGGTATAGGCGAGCGGCGAGAACATGCGCCCCTCCTGGGCCTCCAGCGTGAAGACCGGGACGAACGAGAGGGTGATGATCGCCAGCGAAAAGAACAGCGCCGGTCCGACCTGGGTCGCAGCGTCGCCGATGACCCGCCACTGCGCGTCGCCTTGGAGCTTCTGCCCGGGGTGCGCCTGATGCCACGCCTCGATATGCTTGTGCGCGTTCTCGATCATCACCACGGCGGCGTCGACCATCGCGCCGATCGCGATGGCGATGCCTCCGAGCGACATGATGTTCGCGTTGACCCCTTGGTAGGACATGACGATGAACGCTCCCAGCACGCCGAGAGGCAGCGAGACGATGGCCACGAAGGCCGAGCGCAGATGGAAGAGGAACACCAGGCACACCAGCGCCACGACGATGAATTCCTCGACGAGCTTTTCCTGCAGATTGTCGACCGCGCGCTTGATGAGGCTCGACCGGTCGTACGTGGGCACGATTTCCACGCCCGCCGGCAGGCTCGCCTTGAGCTTCTCGAGCTTGGCCTTGACGGCGTCGATCGTCTCCAGCGCGTTCTTGCCCGAGCGCATCACGATGATGCCGCCCGCCACCTCGCCCTCCCCATTCAACTCCGCGATGCCGCGCCGCATCTCCGGGCCGACCTGGACGCGCGCCACGTCTCCCAGCCGCACCGGAACGCCGGCCTCGCTCGTCATCAGGGGAATCTGGCGGAAATCGTCGAGTGATTTAAGGTAACCCGATACGCGCACCATGTACTCCGCCTCGCCCAGCTCCACGACGGACCCGCCCGTCTCCTGGTTTGCCTTCTGAACGGCGTCGATCACTTTCCCGTGCGGAATGTTGTAAGCGCGCAACCGATCGGGATCGAGCACGATCTGGTATTGACGAACCATGCCGCCTACGCTTGCGACTTCTGACACGTTGGGAACGGTCTTCAGCTCGTACTTCAGAAACCAATCCTGCAGCGCCCGCAGTTGCGAAAGGTCCATCTTCCCCGTGCGATCGATCAGTGCGTACTCGTAGACCCAGCCGACGCCCGTCGCATCGGGCCCCAGGGACGGCTTCGCCTGTGCCGGCAGGCGCGATTGCACCTGATTCAGATACTCGAGCACACGCGAGCGTGCCCAGTACGGATCGGTCCCGTCCTCGAACAGGATATAGACGAACGAGTCGCCGAACATCGAGTAGCCGCGCACGGTTTTCGCCCCAGGCACCGAGAGCATCGTCGTGGTCAGCGGATAGGTGATCTGGTTCTCGATGATCTGGGGCGCCTGTCCGGGAAAGGTCGTACGGATGATCACCTGCACGTCGGAGAGGTCCGGTATCGCGTCCACCGGTGTACGCAGCAGCGACCAGATACCCCACGCGGTCACCAGCAGCGTCGCCAACAGCACGAGAAAGCGGTTGGCGATGGACCAGCGAATGAGTCGCGCGATCATCGCTTGTCTCCTGGTCGCGCGCTTTGCGCGATCGGGCCCGTGGTGTTTCGGTTTGCGGATGGCTGAGTGCCCTTGCCGGGGTTCGCGATTCCTTCGCCCTCGTGCTTACGCCCGGCCGCGTCGTCGCTCGGGGAGGACGGCATCTCGCTCATGCGCGTCGTGGAAGTCTTCAGGTTGGCCTCGGAATCGACCAAGAACTGCCCCGAGACGACCACTTTTTGCCCCGCCTCCAGACCCTTGCGAATCTCGGTCTGACCATTGCTGTCGAGACCGACGTCCACATCGACTGGAGCAAATTTGCCGTCGCCTTGGGCGACGACGACAACGTTACGTTTGCCGGTTACGATCACCGCCTCGGACGGCACGAGCAACACTTCCCTCTTCGCCGCGGGCACGAAGTTGACCTTGGCGAACATTCCCGGGACGAGCTGCCCTGCGGGATTGGCCAGCTCGACGCGCGCCTTCAGCGTGCGCGTTGCCGGATTCACTTCGGGCAGGATGGCGCTCACCTTGCCCTTGAATACGCTACCGGTCAGCGCGGGCGCACGAGCTTCCACGGGATTGCCTGGTCGCACCAGCGCGGCAGCGCTCTCGGGCACTTCGGCGTTCACCCATACGGTGGAAAGGCCGTTGATGCGAAACAGCGGCGCGCCCGCCATCACGGTCATGCCTTCGCGCGCGGTCAACTCGCCGACCACGCCGCTGATCGGCGCAACGATGGTCAGGCGCGGCTGCACCTTACCGCCGGACTCGATCGCGCGGATCTGCTCTTCACTCATGCCGGCGAGGCGCATGCGCTGCTTCGCCGCATCGGCCAATCCGGCGAGATCCTTGCTGCCGGTTTCGCGGCCGATGCGCTGCGCGGACAGGTACTCCTCCTGCGCCGCGACCCAGTCGGGAACGTACAGCTCGGCCAGCGGCTGGCCCCTGCGCACCGGATCCAACGGCGCCCGCACGAACAGGCGTTCGACGTAGCCGTTGCTGCGCGCCTGGACCATCGCCACATCACGCTCGTTGTAGGCGACGCTCCCGACGGCGTCCACCGTCGGTTGGATCGCACCCCGCTGCACTTCCGCCGTGCGCACGCCGAGGTTCTGCTGCACGCGTGCGCTGACCGCGACAGTGCTCTCGTCACCGCCACCGTTGGCATAAACGGGGAGAAGCTCCATGTCCATAAAAGGCGACTTGCCCGGTTTGTCGAACTTTTGTCCTGGAGACATTGGGTCGTGCCAGTACAGCACTTTCTTGCCGTTCGCCGCATCGATATCCCCGGGCTTCTGCGGACCAGCAGTCGCCGTCGTCGCGCCGCCGTCAGTCGCGGCAGACATCTTCATGCCCTGCTCCATGCCGGCGCGGTAAAGGCCGTAGCCTCCTGCGCCGATCGCGAGGAGTGCCACCACGGTAAGAACGATCGCTTTCTTGGTCATCGCGGAACCTTCGTGTCAGTTATTCCCGAAGGCGCGTCATCGCCTTCGGGGAAAAGGAAGTTCAGCTGCGCCCAGGCACGAGCCGTATCCATCTCCAGCTGAAGAGCCTGCAAGCGCACGTCGATCTCGTTACGCCTCGCAAGAAGCACATCGGTCAAACTGACCTTGGTGCCGCGATAGGCAGCGAGCGTTGTCTGCGTGCGCTCCGCCGCCAGCGGAATCAGCTCGCGCTCGTAGCGTACGCTGCGCTCCCGGTCGTTTTCCCACTCGGTCATCATGGCGCGCACCTCCGCGCTGCGGGCCCGCAGCATGTCTTCGCGCTCGGCGCGCGCTTGATCGAGCATCGCAAGTTTGGCCGCAACCTCGCGATCCTGACGGTTCCTCTGGTCCCACTGCAACGGCACGGAGACGCCGACCGAAATCATGTTCGAGAACGACGGCCCGCGCAGGCTGTACATCAACTGCACGCTCCAGTCGGGTTTCTTGTTAGATTGCGCTTCCCTGACCTCGGCGTCGGCAACTCGCTCCTGGCCGGAAAGGACCGCGATTTGCGGTTCGTGCTCGAGGTCCGAATCGAGCGTACGTGGGTCTACCCGGATCATGTCGATCGGCGGTCTCCCGGCTAGCGGCGAATTGGCTGCGTCGCCTACCCAGCGAGCGAGGGCAATCCTTGCGGAACTTACGCGGCGGCCGAGCTCGCTGGACCGATCGTCGAGCGCGACCAGCGCACTGCGCGCGGCAAGCACGTCGGCGAGACCGCCTCGTCCAGAGCGGTAGGCGGTTTCCGCCGCTTCGATCTCAAGCCGCGCCTGCCTGCTTTGCTCGCCGAGGACTTCGAGCTGCGCTTCGACGTAGTAGCGGTCGAGCCACGCGAGCGCGGTGTCGCGGCGTATAGCGTTGAGACGCGCCGCCTTCTCGGCAGCAGATTTGTCGGCTTCCCTCTCGAAGCGCTGCGCCCGAGCCCGGCGCTTGTCTTCGCGCGTGAACTCCTGCATCAATCCGACGCTGCGCATGGTCATGAAATCGTTGGTAAGGCTCCACGCGTCGGGTCCGTCGACGGGCAGGTTGTTGATGCCCAGCGTGGCAACCGGGTCGGGAAGCTGGGCCGCCGCGACCGCCATCTCGCGCGAGGCCAAAATGGCGGCATCTTGGGCCTTCAGCGCCGAGGACCGCTCCACTGCTCGCCGCTGCGCTTCGGCCAGTGTCAACGGCGGGTCCGCAGCGGAAGCGGGCGCTGTGCCGACCAGCAACGCGGCCGCGACGGCTGCGGCAACGCCTTGCATGACCGCTCGAGCGGCCGACTTGCTGTTCATACGATCTCCGAATGAATGCGATACGACGCCAGGCGCGGAAGCGCACCCGCGCCGGATTCAACGCACTCCGGAGATCAGATCAGGAAACGATTGGAGAGCAGTGAGAGCGGAGGCGAGGCGTTGCGCACGAACGGCCGCGTCGCCCGCAACGTGCTCGGGGTTACCACGGGTGTGAGACGCACGACCAGAATGCTCGGCGGCGCCCATGCGACTCGAACATCGGCACCGTTGTCAACCTGCTCGCGCGGAACAGAATGTGCGTCACACCTCGTATCCGTCGCTGCAGTGCCCTCGGCCACCATAGGGCAGTCGGCTGGCATCGCGACAGTACTTGCCACGGCGACTCGGGCCGGATGAGCGCCCAAACCGTTCATGCAGGCATGGGCGAGGCTCACGAACTGAGCGCAAGCGACGCCCAGAATCATCACTCCGGCCAGCCAGCGACGCGAAGAACGCACGCAGCAACCCTCCCTAACGGCGACCCAACATGAGCATAAGGGTGCCCTGGATGAAGCGTGAGCCCGTTGATCTGCGTCAAGCCTCGGTTCGTCAGCGCCCGAGCAGTCTGCCCAGCGCCTTGCCGATATCCTGTGCCGTCTGCGCGGCGGGCTGTGCGTCGGGCGCCGGCTTGGCAGCCGCCCCGCCGCCGTGTCCAAGGGCGATCTGGCACGGCGCGCCGGGGTCCGCCTTGGCTTCCGCCAGCAAGGTTTCACCGAGGATCGAGAGACCACCCGTGTAGACCGCAGCGCCGAGGCGCGCCACCGTCGCCGCGGTCGCGGTCGCGTCGATGCCGACCGACGGCGACGCAAAAGGTCCACGCAGCCGGACGAGCTGCGCGACCTGCGGAATCTCGAGCTTCACGCCCTGGCGTATCTGCGGATGAAACGCGAGATCAAGCACCTCGTCCCGGAAGTCGAGGGTTCCGCTTGCGGTCGCGCCGATTTTGCTGGTCTCGGCCGCGATGCTGCGGTCGACGTTGGCCACGCCGTTCCTGAGCGGCAGGCGCACGACCACGCATTGAAGCTGCGTCTGCGCATCGAGCTCGCGGAAAGGATTCACCGCACCGGCCAGCCGGTCGAGCGACGAGTCCTGCGTCGCCTTGCCACCCGACACGGTGGCGGGCCCCACGACCGCGACGATGTTGCCGTTGGCGGTGCTCATCCACTGATGGAAGGAAGCACCATGCGCCGCGATATCGACCTTGAGGTCGGTCTTGCCGCCGTGCAACTCGCGGTGGACGCCGGCTGCCGTCATGATCGCCGCCAAGTCGAGATTCTTCGCCTCGGCGTGGAGCTCGAGCGCCGCGTCCTGCCCGCGGCTCGCGTCGAGTCGCGCCCGCGCGAGAAGGCTGCCGCCGAACATTGTCGCCTGCAGGGCCGGCAACTCGAGCTTGCCGTTGGCGAGCAGGATCTGCACGTGGACCTGGTCGAGACGGCGGCCGTCGGGCAGTGTCAGGACGCCGGCGGATACTTCGCCCTCCGCGTCGAAATCGCGCAGTGCGGCAACGTCGATCGGCGCGTCGCTGAAAACGTATTTGGATTTCGCGACCGACTTCGCGGCCGCGACGGCAGCCGCCGGAAAAGTGAAGTCCGCGAGCGAGAGCACCGGGGCGTCGAACTTGAACGTGACCTTGGGCCGCTGCGTCCCGCCGACCACCGCCATCTTGCCCGTAAGCTGGCTCGTCCCGGAACCGATCTTCAGGTTATCCAGTCCGACCGCGTTGCCCTGCACCGACACCTGCGTGTCCACGGACGCCTTCTTGCCGTTGATCTCTCCCTGGACCGTGACCGGATACGGCCATTTCTGGCGCATCAACTGCTCGAGCGGACCGAAGTCGCCTTCGAGTGAGACCGCAGTGTCGTTGATCGTCCCGCGAAACCGTCCGCTCACCGGCGATTGCGCATCGCGAGCGTGCACCGACAACGTTTCGACGACGATCCTGGTCACCTCCCCGGTCTTCCCGTCCCGGAAGGTGATCGCGCCATCGCTGATGGCCACGTCGCCGACGGAGAAGCCGCCGAGCGTGCCTCCGGAGGGGGCGCGGTCGGTGGCGTTAGCGGCCGAGGCCGCCGATGGAAATTCCCAGTTGCCCTTGCCGGTCGCGTCGGTCTCGAGCGAGATCGTCGGCTCGACCAGCTTGAAGCTCGTCACATCGAACTTCTTGCGCAGCAGCGGCAGCAGCGCGATCTGCGCCTCGATGTGCTTCGCCGAGAGCATCCGCGGGTCCTTGCTCCACGGCGCATTGCTGAGCGTGACATCGTCGAGCACGAGCTTCGGCTCGAGCCCCAGCTTGAGATCGATGCCGCCGCGCACGGTGAGGTCGCGTCCCGTCGCGTCCTTCACGCGCTGCTGGATGGGCCCGAGGAATTCCTTGACGTCGACCGTGCGGACGGCGATCGCCACCGCGATGAGAAGCAGGACGACCAAGCCGCCCAACACCGCCAGCGTGCGCCAGAAAATCCGCATGTGGCGATTCTAGCGCGTTGGGGGTCGCGTTACGAAACGTCGCCAGGCGGCGACGGGCAGATCGTCATCCTGGCGCAGGCCGGGATCGAATTCTTTGCGCTGTAGCGCCAACGCCACGAACTTGGGCCCCGGCCTCCGCCGGGGCGACGAGGAGCTATCGCAGCGACGCGTTGACCTTGTCCAGCATCGCGGCGCCGGGCACGAGCTCCTTCTCGCTTAAGCCAGTGAGCGCGGCATCTACCGTGTTGAGAAGGCGATGCAGGTCCTCGGGGTCCGGTTGGACGTACAACAGTCCAGTGACGATCTCGCCGGCTGCCCTGCGCTGCTGCAGGTAATTCATGACCGCGAGCTTGTCGCCCGGATCGTAGTCCTCGTGCAGCTTCCGCAGACGCAGGACCGAGCCGTCGTGCTGTACGACGTCGCGCACGGCGCCCGGAGCGTACTCTGCGGTGATTTCCGCGCGCGAAGGCATGAAGTCGAGGCGGTTCACGGCCTCGTTGTGCTCGCGAACGAAGTCGTAGCTCTTGGTCGACCCGGCGTGATTGTTGAACGCCACGCAGGGGCTGATGACGTCGATGAACGCCGCGCCTTCGTGCGCGACCGCGGCGCGGATCAACGGGACGAGCTGGTCCTTGTCGCCCGAGAAGCTCCGCGCGACGAGACTCGCCCCGAGCTCGAGCGCGAGCATGACGAGGTCGATCGACTCCTCGTTGTTGACCGCGCCGCGCTTCGCCTTGGAGCCCCTGTCGGCCGTGGCGCTGAACTGCCCCTTGGTGAGCCCGTACACGCCGTTGTTCTCGACGATGTAGACCATGTTCACGCCGCGGCGCATCACGTGCGCAAACTGCCCGAGCCCGATCGACGCCGAGTCTCCGTCGCCGGACACCCCGAGGTAGATCAACTCGCGGTTTGCGAGATTGGCTCCGGTCAGCACCGAGGGCATGCGTCCATGAACACTGTTGAAGCCGTGCGAATTGCCGAGAAAATAGGTCGGCGTCTTCGACGAGCAGCCGATGCCGGAGAGCTTCGCCACGCGATGCGGCGGGACGTCGAGATCGAAGAACGCCTGGATGATCGCCGCCGAGATCGAGTCGTGGCCGCATCCCGCGCACAGCGTGGATACGGTGCCCTCGTAATCGCGGTGGGTGAAGCCGAGCTTGTTCTTCGGCAGATCGGGGTGATGGAGCCTCGGCTTGGCGAGATAGGTCATGGAGCCACCTTGCGCAGCGGCGTCACGTTGAGCATGGAGAGCTTCTCGCCGATCTCGCGCAGGATGAAACGGGCCGTGATCGGCGTGCCGTCGTAGTGCAGCACCGGCAGAAGCTTCGCCGGATCGATCGGCAGCTCGTTGACGAGCAGCATGCGCAGCTGCGCGTCCCGGTTCTGCTCGACGACGAAGACCTGATCGTGGTCGGCGATGAAGTCCGCGATCTCGTCGTGGAAGGGAAAGGCGCGCACCCGCAGCGTGTCGAGGTGCACGCCCTGTCCGGCGAGCGCGGAGAGCGCCTCTTCCATCGCCGGCCCGGTCGAGCCGAAGTAGATGGCCCCGAAGCGGGTCGATTGGGACGCGCGCCTGACGACCGGCTTCGGCAGGTACTGCTTCGCGGTGTCGAACTTGCGCAGCAGCCGCTCCATGTTGTCGACGTAGGTCGGGCCGTCCTCGGAATAGCGAGCGTAGCGGTCCTTGGTCGTGCCGCGGGTGAAATACGAGCCGCGCTTCGGGTGCGTTCCCGGATACGTCCGATAGGCGATTCCGTCGCCGTCCACGTCGAGATACCGGCCGAAGTCCTTGCCGGCCTCGAGCTCCACGTAACCCATCACCTTGCCGCGATCGAACCGGCGTGCGTCGTCCCAGACGAGCGGCTGACACAGCCAATCCTGCATGCCGATATCGAGGTCCATCATGACGAAAATAGGCGTCTGCAGCCGATCGGCGAGGTCGAAGGCGCTCGCGGCGAACTCGAATGCCTCCTTCGGATCTTCCGGGAAGATCAGAACGTGCTTCGTATCGCCGTGCGAAGCGTAGGCGCAGGAGACGAGATCCGCCTGCTGCGTGCGGGTCGGCATCCCCGTCGAGGGGCTTCCCCGCTGGATATCGAAGATCACGGCCGGGATCTCGGCGAAGTACGCGAGCCCGATGAACTCCTGCATCAGCGAGATGCCGGGTCCGGACGTGCAGGTGAAGGCGCGGGCGCCGTTCCAGCCCGCGCCGATGACGATGCCGATCGAGGCGAGCTCGTCCTCGGCCTGCACGATCGCATAGCGCGCCTTGCCCGTCTCGGGCTCGGTGCGGAAGCGCTTGCAGTGCCGCGCGAACGCCTCGGCGAGCGAAGAGGACGGCGTGATCGGGTACCAGGCGGCAACCGTCGCGCCCCCATAGACGCAGCCGAGCGCCGCGGCGCTGTTTCCTTCGATGAAGATCCGGTCGCCTACCGCGCTCGCGCGCTTGACGCGGATGCCGAGCGGGCAGTCGAGCTCGTTGGCGGCGTAGGTGCGGCCCATGTGCATCGCCTGCACGTTCGGCTTGAGCAGCGCCTCTTTGCCCTTGTATTGCTCGCCGATCAGCTCGGCGATCGCCTCCGGCTCGATTTCGAGCAGCGCGGACAAGGCGCCGACGTAAATGATGTTCTTGAAGAGCTGCCGCTGCCTCGGATCGCTGTATTGGCGGTTGCAGATCTCGGTCAGCGGCATGCCGATCACGACGATGTCGTCGCGGAACTTCGACGGTGGCAGCGGCTTGGTCGAGTCGTAGAAGAGATAGCCGCCCGGCTCGATCTCCTTCACGTCCTGGTCCCAGGTCTGCGGATTCATCGCGACCATGAGGTCCACGCCGCCACGTCGGCCGCGCCATCCCGCCTCGTTCACCCGCACTTCGAACCACGTGGGCAGGCCCTGGATGTTCGAAGGGAAGATATTGCGCGGCGCGACCGGTACGCCCATGCGCAGGACCGCCTTCGCGAACAGCAGATTCGCCGACGCGGAGCCCGACCCGTTGACGTTGGCGAACTTGACGACGAAGTCGTTGATGCGCTCGATCGGTGCGACGGAGGGTTTCATCAGTCGGCCGCGTCCCGAAGTCCCGCGCCTCGCCCGGCCGGGCGCCGCTGGCAGTCCCTCGCTTGCGCCGGCTCGAAGAAGAATTTCTGCATGTCCCAGGCGCCCGTCGGGCAACGCTCGGCGCAGAGTCCGCAGTGCAGGCAGACGTCCTCGTCCTTGACCATCATCCGTGCGGTCTTGAGCCCTCCGGCGACATACAGATCCTGAGTGCCATTGAGCGCCGGCGCATTCAGCCTGCCGCGCAGCTCCTGCTCCTCGCCATCGGCCGTGAACGTGATGCAGTCCATCGGACAGATGTCCACGCAGGCGTCGCATTCGATGCACAGCTTCGGCGTGAACACCGTCTGGACGTCGCAGTTGAGGCAGCGCTGCGCTTCGGCATAGGCCTGAGCGGCGTCGAAGCCGAGCTCGACTTCGACCTTGATGTTCTTGAGCGCGATCACCTTGTCCTTGAGCGGCACCTTGAAGCGCGCGTCCGACGACACGTCGTTGTCGTAGCTCCACTCGTGGATGCCCATCTTCTGCGAAAGCAGGTTGACGAGCGGCGGGGGGCGGTTTGTCACGTCCTCGCCGCGACAGAACGCGTCGATCGAAATCGCGGCCTCATGGCCGTGCGCGACCGCCCAGATGATGTTCTTGGGCCCGAACGCGGAGTCGCCGCCGAAGAATACCTTCGGGTGCGTCGACTGGAACGTCGTAGTGTCGAGTACCGGCAGTCCGTGCCGGTCGAATTCGACGCCGCAGTCGCGCTCGATCCAGGGAAACGCGTTCTCCTGGCCGACGGCGACCAGGACGTCGTCGCAGGCGAAGTGCACGTCGGGCTCGCCGGTCGGGAAGAGCTGGCGCCGGCCGTCGGCGTCGTACTCGGCTTTGACTTTCTCGAACAGCATCCCGGTGAGCTTGCCGTACTCGTGGACGAACGCCTTAGGCACGTGGTAGTTGATGATCGGGATGCCCTCGTGCATCGCGTCTTCCTTCTCCCAGGGCGAGGCCTTCATCTCCTCGAACCCGGAGCGCACGATGACCTTCACGTCCTCGCCGCCGAGGCGCCTCGAGCTGCGGCAGCAGTCCATCGCGGTGTTGCCGCCGCCGAGCACGATCACGCGCTTGCCGATCGAGGTCGTATGGCCGAACGAAACGCTGGAAAGCCAGTCGATGCCGATATAGATATGCTTCGCCGCTTCCTTCCGGCCGGGGATGTCGAGGTCGCGCCCGCGGGGAGCGCCACTGCCGACGAAGATCGCGTCGTAGCTCGCGCCGTTGCCCTGGAGCAGCGCCTTGAGGCTGTCGACGCGGCACCCGCCGCGAAACTCGACGCCGAGATCGATGACGTAGCCGACTTCCTCGTCGATCACCGATTCCGGCAGTCGGAACTTGGGGATCTGGCTGCGAATCATGCCTCCGGCCTGCGCGTCGCCGTCGTAGACGACGCACTCGTAACCAAGCGGCACGAGATCGCGCGCCACCGTGAGCGATGCCGGCCCGGCACCGACCAGCGCGATGCGCTTCCCGTTCTTGCGCGCGGCGGGCTTGGGAAGACGATGCCGGATATCGGTCTTGTGATCGGCGGCGACCCGCTTCAGCCGGCAGATCGCGACCGGCTCGGGAGCCTTCGCGGCGGCGCTCCCCGCGGGCGCTCCCTCTTCGACCCGGCCACGTCGGCACGCGGGTTCGCACGGCCGATCGCAGGTTCGGCCGAGAATCCCCGGAAACACATTCGACTTCCAGTTGATCATGTAGGCGTCGGAGTAACGCCCGGCGGCGATCAACCGTATGTATTCGGGAACGGGGGTATGGGCAGGACACGCCCACTGGCAATCGACGACCTTGTGAAAGTAGGCGGGATCCGAAATATCGGTTTGCTTCAATGCCCCTCCGCGGCGGATGCTTTCGGCCTTTGTTGTTATTTGACCGCCTCAGTTCCCTGGTGGTGCAGGAGGCGTCGAACCGCTACGACATCCGAAAACGAGGCGCCATCCTACGCCTCCCGCACGCGCCTGAAAAGCCCTTTGCATTCAATCGTTAGCAACATGGCCTTTATGTATGGTTTCGAAACGGACCGTACACTACACTGGCGGCTGGCGAGCCGTTCGCGTCTGGCGGCCCCCGACCAACAAGTTGGAACAACATTCCGGCCATGAATGCCCCCGACCTCGCCGCGATCCGCCTGACGCAGTTAAGCCATGGCGGCGGCTGCGGCTGCAAGATCGCACCGGCGGCGCTTTCCAGCATCCTCGCCAAAGCTGCACCCGGCATCGTCCCGCCGGAGCTTCTGGTGGGCTTGGACACGGCCGACGACGCGGCGGTGTACCGGATCAATGACTCTCAGGCAATCGTGGCGACCACCGATTTCTTCACGCCCGTCGTCGACGATGCCTTCGACTTCGGCGCCATTTCGGCTGCGAATGCCCTGTCCGACCTCTACGCGATGGGAGCCACACCCCTCTTCGCGCTGGCGCTGGTGGGCATGCCGATCGACCGGCTGCCGCTCGATCTGATCCGCCGCATCCTCGACGGCGGCGAATCGATCTGCGCCAGGGCTGGCGTCCCGATCGCCGGCGGTCACACGATCGATTCCGTCGAGCCGATCTACGGCCTCGCGGCGATCGGCATCGTCGATCCGCGGCACCTCAAGCGCAATGCCGGCGCACGGGCCGGCGACGCTCTCGTCCTCGGCAAGCCGCTGGGCGTGGGGATCTACAGCGCCGCGCTGAAGAAGGGCCGGCTCGACGCCGTGCATTACGCGGCGATGCTCGACAGCACGACACGGCTCAACGTTCCAGGCATCGCGCTCGGGCGCTACGAGTCGGTGCACGCCCTGACCGATGTGACGGGTTTCGGGCTGCTGGGTCATCTGCTCGGCATGTGTCGTGCGTCGGGTGTCGGCGCATCGGTGGACTTCGCGCGATTGCCGCTGCATCCCGGTGTGCTCGAGCTCGCGCGGAGCGGCATCGTGACCGGCGCTTCGTCGCGCAACTGGGCGAGCTATGGCGAGGAAGTCGAGCTCGACGGCACGCTCGACGAAGCGAAGCGCGCGCTTCTCACCGACCCGCAGACTTCGGGCGGGCTGCTCGCGGCCGTCGCGGCCGATAACGTTGCCTCGGTGCTCGCGGTTTTCGGCAACGAGGGCTTCGCGGACGCGGCGGTGATCGGCGAATGCGTCGCCGGAGCGCCGCGCGTGCGCGTGCGCTGAATAGCCGCGACACCGCTCGAACCCGTGACCGACCTGCCCGGCGGACTCCGCACATGAACGATGGCCCAGTTTCGACCCTGACTCCGCTGCGCAGCAGCCCGTCGTCGCTCCTCGAGCGCTATCGAGCGTTGAGGGCGGCGACCGAAGCACTGGCCGCACCACTCTCAGCCGAGGATTGCGCGATCCAGTCCATGCCCGACGCCAGCCCGGTAAAGTGGCATCTTGGCCACACGAGCTGGTTCTTCGAAACGTTCGTGCTCGCGCCGCACCTTCCCGGTCATGCTGTCCACGATCCCGCGTTTCGGATCCTGTTCAATTCCTACTACAACGCCGTCGGCGACAAGCATCCGCGACCGCAGCGGGGATTGCTTTCGCGGCCCTCGCTCGACGCGGTGCGCGCTTATCGGGCGTGCGTCGACGAGGGCATGGCGCGGCTTCTCACCGACATCGAGCATTCCGCCGCCGTCAGCCCGTTGATCGAGCTGGGACTCAATCACGAGCAGCAGCACCAGGAGCTGATCCTCACCGACATCAAGCACATGCTGTCGTGCAATCCGCTGAACCCGGCGTATGCGCTGGTCCGGGACGGCACGCAGTCGGTCCCGACGCCCCTCCGCTGGATCGACTTCGACGAAGCTCTGGTCGAAATCGGCCACGACGGACACGGGTTCGCATTCGACAACGAGGCGCCGCGCCATCGGCAATATCTCGGAGGGTACACGCTCGCCAGCCGTCCGGTGACCAATGGCGAGTACGAGGCATTCATCGCCGACGGCGGGTACCGCCGACCCGAGCTTTGGCTGTCCGAGGGCTGGGACTGGGTCAACGCCAAGGCGATTGCGGCGCCGCTCTACTGGGAGGAGGGCAATGCAGGGCGGCGACGAGCGTTCACCCTCTACGGCATGTCGTCGCTCGCCACGGACGCACCGGTTTGTCACGTGAGCCTGTTCGAAGCCGACGCGTTTGCGCGCTGGGCGGGCGCGCGACTGCCGACCGAGGCCGAGTGGGAGCGGGCCGCCGGGTACGCGCCGATCGAGGGGCATTTCGCCGAGGACGGATGGTTCGAGCCGCGGCCGGCGCCCCCGGACCGCGAGCCGCTCAAGCAGCTCTTCGGCGACGTCTGGGAGTGGACGCAGAGCGCATACGCGCCGTACCCCGGCTTCCGCCCCGCCGCCGGCGCGATCGGCGAATACAACGGCAAGTTCATGTGCAACCAGTACGTCCTGCGCGGCGGATCCTGTGCGACCCCGCGTTCGCACATCCGGCCGAGCTACCGCAATTTCTTTCCCGCGTCCGCGCGCTGGCAGTTCAGCGGGTTCAGGCTCGCGCGCGATCTGTGACGGCCATCGCATCGCAAGGCAGCTGGCGCGGACGGCTCGCGAGCGTCGTGCTGTTCCTCGCCGTCGCACCGGCGGCGGCGGCGTTCGACTTCGTGGAAGTGGCGCACCGGGCGCAGCAACTTGCGGCGCAGCCGTACCGGCCGCAGAAAGTCGAGCTTCCCAAGGAGCTGCAGGGCATCGACTACGATCACTTTCGCGATATCCGCTTCCGGCCCGAGCACTCGCTGTGGCGCGACGCCCGGCTGCCGTTCGAAGTGGCCTTCTTCCACATGGGTCTCTACTTCGATCGGCCGGTCCGGATCAACGAGCTCTCCGGCAACGACGTCCGGCAAATCCGTTTCGATCCCGCGCTGTTCGACTATGGGTCCAACAAGTTCGACCCGCAGCGCATGAGCGGACTGGGGTTCGCGGGTTTCCGGATCCACTATGCGCTCAACACGCCCAAGTACAAGGACGAAGTCCTGGTCTTCCTGGGTGCGAGCTATTTCCGCGCGCTCGGCAAGAACCAGGTCTACGGTATCTCGGCGCGGGGACTCGCGATCGACACCGGGCTCGCCTCCGGCGAGGAATTTCCGCACTTCGTCGAATTCTGGCTCGAACGGCCCGCGACCAACGCGACCGAGCTCACCATCTATGCTCTTCTCGACTCGCGGCGCGCGAGCGGCGCCTACCGCTTTGTCCTACGGCCGGGCGTCGAGACGGCGATCGACATCAAGGCACGGCTCTTCCTGCGCGAGAACGTGAGCCGGCTTGGCGTCGCGCCGCTCACCACGATGTACTTCTTCGGCGAGAACCAGCGCGCGACGCGCGACGATTACCGGCCGGAAGTGCACGACTCCGACGGGCTTTCGATCCAATCGGGGACAGGCGAATGGATCTGGCGGCCGCTCGTCAACCCCAAGCGGCTGCTTGTCACGTCGTTCGCCCTGACGAATCCGGTCGGCTTCGGCCTCATGCAGCGCGACCGCGATTTCGATCATTACGAGGACCTGGAGGCGCGTTACGACCTGAGGCCGAGCGTCTGGGTGCAACCCAGGGGCAACTGGGGCGCGGGCCGCGTGGAGCTCGTACAGATTCCGAGTCCCGACGAGACCAACGACAACATCGTGGCCTATTGGGTGCCGGAGTCGCCGCCCGCGCCCGGAGCGCCGCTCGACCTGGAATACCGATTGCTTTGGCAACGCGAGACTACGACGCGCCCGCCTTCGTCCTGGGTGACGCAAACCCGCCGCGGGCGCGGCTACACGCGCAACGACGACAGCAGCATCGGAATGGTGCTCGATTTCGAAGGACCGGCCTTGCGTAAGCTACCGGCTGACGCCGAGGTCGAGGGAATCGTAAGCGTGGATTCCAACGCCGAGGTGCGGGAGGTCGTCACGCACCGCAATGACGTGACCGGAGGCTGGCGGCTCGTAATGCGCTTCAAGCGCATCGATGCTGCAAAACCGCTCGAACTGCGGGCGTACTTGCGCACTCGAACGAGTACACTGTCCGAAACCTGGAGTTACGTCCTGCCGCCGGACTAGCGGCGAGAGCCCGAAGCCTCGAGGAAGCACGTGAACGAACGCAGCAGCTCGGGCCGCGAAGATCCGCGGCCCGAGGCGTATCTCTCCTATCTCGATCGGCTGTCGCTGTCCGCCGGGGAACGCGGCGAGCTTCTGGCAAGCGTGCCCGCGGCGGAGAGCGATCCGCGGGAGTGCTTCATTGCACTGCATCGCGCGCTCGCCGGTCGCGCCGTCAGCGGCGAGGACGCGCCCCGTGCATCGATCCGACGCCGGCTCGTCACCGGGTGCCGCGAAGTGCCCGTCGCGCACGACGCGCACGGACGCGACCGGCTTCCGACCGCGCCGCCTCTCGCCCGCAGCTCGATGGTTCCGCGTCCCTGGTCGCACGGGCTGTTCGCCCGCGTCCGCGGCACCCGCGATCGCTCGCGCCCGGACCCGACGCTGACGAGCGTCGCAGCCGCGCCCGATCCGCAAGGCCACTGGCACGCCGTCGGCACGTTCCGGCGCGTCGTCCTGCTGGCTCTGGTCGTCGCGCAGACCTACATCGCCACCAACTTCATGGTGGCCGTGATGCCGTACCACGGCCGCCAACCGCTCGAGGTCGTGATGCTCGTCCTGTTCTGTATCCTGTTTGCCTGGGTATCCGGCGGATTCTGGACGGCGATCGCGGGCTTCGTGCTGCAGCTCCTCGGTGCCGATCGGTTCGCGATCTCGCGCACGGCCCCGGCCGACGCTCCGCTCGGCGACGCCGGGCGGACCGCGATTGTCATGCCGATCCGCAACGAAAACGTGCTGCGCGTGTTCGCGGGCTTGCGCGCCACCTACGATTCGCTCGTGCGCACCGGCGAGATCGGGCGCTTCGATTTCTTCGTGCTCTCCGACTCGAACGACCCCGACGTGCGCGTGGCCGAGCTCGCGGCCTGGCGCTCCATGTGCCTCGCGGTGGGCTTCGAGCACGTTTTCTATCGCTGGCGCCGGCATCACATCAAGCGCAAGAGCGGCAACATCGCGGATTTCTGCCGGCGCTGGGGCCGCAACTACCGCTACATGGTGGTCCTGGACGCCGACAGCGTCATGAGCGGCGAATGCCTCACGCGGCTGGTGCGTCTCATGGAAGCGAACCCGGGCGCCGGCATCATCCAGACCGCGCCGCGCGCGGCGGGCAGAGCGAGCATGTACGCGCGGGTGCAGCAGTTCGCCAACCGGGTCTACGGGCCACTGTTCACGGCGGGACTGCACTTCTGGCAGCTCGGCGAATCGCACTACTGGGGACACAACGCGGTCATTCGCGTGCAGCCCTTCATGCGCTATTGCGGCCTGCGGCGCCTGCCGGGCCGCGGCAGCCTGTCCGGCGAGATCCTGTCGCACGATTTCGTCGAGGCGGCGTTGATGCGCCGGGCCGGCTGGGCGGTCTGGATCGCCTACGACCTGGGGGGAAGCTACGAGGAGATGCCGCCGAACCTGATCGACGAGCTCAAGCGCGACCGTCGCTGGTGCCTGGGCAATCTGATGAACTTCCGCCTTTTCATGATGAAGGGGCTGCACGTCGCGCATCGTGCGGTGTTCATGAGCGGCGTCATGGCGTACGTCTCCGCATTGCTTTGGTTCGCGTTCCTCATGCTGTCCACGGTGCTTCTCGCCGTGCATACGCTTTCCGCCCCGCAGTACTTCCTGCGCCCTTACCAGCTCTTTCCGCTTTGGCCGGAGTGGCATCCGGAGTGGGCGCTCTCGCTCTTCGGCGCAACGGCAGCGCTGCTGTTCCTGCCGAAGATCCTGGCGATGCTGGTGGTGACGGTGCGCGGCGCGGGGCGGTTCGGCGGCGCCCGGCGCCTCGCCTTCAGCGTCCTCGGCGAGATGCTGCTCTCCGCGCTGCTCGCCCCGATCCGCATGCTGTTCCACAGCCGGTTCGTCGTGCTCGCCTTTCTCGGCCTGAAGCTGCACTGGAAATCGCCGCCACGACAGGACGCCGAGACAACCTGGCGCGAAGCCGTCAGGCGGCACGGTCCGCAAACGCTCCTCGGGGTGTTATGGGCCGGAGGCGTCTACTGGCTCAATCCGTCGTCGCTGTGGTGGCTGCTCCCGGTCGCCGGGGCGTTGATCGTTTCGATTCCCGTGTCCGTCTATACCAGCCGGGTCTCGCTCGGCCGGCACCTGCGGCGGGCGGGCCTGTTCGTCATTCCCGAAGAGCTGCATCCGCCGATCGAGATCCGGTCCGCCGTGATGACCATCGACCGCGAGGCGGCCACCCCTGGATTCGCCGAGGCGGTGGTGGATCCGGCGCTCAATGCGCTGATCTGCGCGACGAGCGCGCCGCGCGCGCGCGCTGCGCCCGCGTTGAGCGCCGAGCGCCGAGCGCTCGTGCGCACCGCGCTCATTGCCGGTCCGTCCGGCCTCAGCGATCAGCAGAAGATGCGGCTGATCGACGACTCGGACGCGCTCGCCGAGCTTCACGCCGCCGTGTGGACATCGGCCGACGCGCATGCGTCCTGGCGCGAGGCGCTGCATGTGACGCATGCTCCGACGAATGGCGAGCGCAGCGAGCTGTCTCTGGCGCTCGGCGTAGCCTGATCTGCTCGGCGGTGCGGCCACCAACGCAGCGCCCGACCCGTCGTCGGCTCGCGCCCGCCGGCGTACACTTCCCGCCTCTGGTTGCCGGAGAAACCGCGTGACCTCCTTATCCGCTGCTGCGATCGACCTTCGCTCGGACACCGTCACCCGGCCCACGCCGGGGATGCGCGAGGCCATGGCCGCAGCGCCCGTGGGCGACGATCAATACGGCGAGGACCCGACGTCCAACGCCCTGCAGGACCGAGTGGCGAAGCTCCTCGGGAAGGAAGCGGCGCTGTGGCTGCCGTCGGGCACGATGGCCAACCAGGTGGCGCTGCGCACGCTGACCCGTCCCGGCGACGACGTGATCGCCAGCCGCGAAAGCCACGCGGTCTGGCACGAGACCGGCGCTGCAGCCGCCAACGCAGGCGTGCAGTTCACCGAGATCGGCGAGCGCGGGACGTTCACCGCCGAAGCGTTCGTCGCTGCCTGCAAGCCCCGCAACCATGTCGTCTATCCGCCGACGACGCTCGTGGAAATCGAGAACACGCACAATCGCGCCGGAGGCGTGATCTTTCCGCAGGCGGAGATCGAGCGCATCTGCGCGGCCGCGCGAAGAAGCGACATCGCGTCGTTTCTCGATGGCGCCCGCTTGTGGAACGTCGCGATCGCGACACGGCGAGCGCTCGCCGAGCTCGCGGCGCCCTTCGATCTGGTCGCCGTGGCGCTGTCCAAAGGGCTCGGCGCGCCGGGCGGGTCGTTGCTCGCCGGATCGCGTACGCTGATTGAACGGGCGAGGCGCTATCGCCGCATGTCGGGCGGCGCAATGCGCCAGGTCGGCATCTTCGCAGCCGCCGGCCTGTACGCCCTGGATCATCAACTCGAGCGGCTGAAGGAGGATCACGCCAACGCGCGGCTCATCGCCGAGCGGCTGGCGCAATGTCCCCGGATCCGGATCGATCTCGCGACCGCGCAGACCAACATCCTGGTGTTCGAGCTCACAAGCGAGGCTCCCGAAGCGGCCGCCGTGGTGACGCGCGCCAAGGAGCAGGGGCTTCTCATCTTCGCGTTCGGTCCGCGCACGCTGCGCGCAGTCACGCATCTCGATGTCACTCGCGAGCAGTGCGCGCGAGCAGCCGAGATTCTGGCCCAGATCATCGAAGCACGGTGAGCGCGGGGTTCCGCCGCGTTAACCGGCGCGGTGCGCCCGGTTCGACGCTCCGGGCCGGGTCTGCCGCCTACCATGCCGCGTTGAACGCGGCGGCAGGCATGACCGCTGCGCTTCACGGAGTTAGTGCGTCACGCAGTGTGTGACGTACTAAGAGTCACTCCGCGTAATAGACGGCAAAATCGCCCGCTTCGTCCTGCCAGACTGTGATATCGGCGAAACCCGCGCGCCGCAGAACCGCGGCGAACTGTTCGGGCGTGTACTTGTACGAGTTCTCGGTGTGGATCCGGTCGCCCGGGGCGAACACCCGTTCGTGACCATCGACGATCGCGCATTGCGCGCGCAGCGCCTCGAGATGCATTTCCACCCGGCTCGCCGCAGCGTTGTAGAAGGCCACGTGACCGAATGCTGCCGGGTCGAAGTCGGACCCAATGAGGGCGTTGACGTGATTCAGCACGTTGCGGTTGAACGCCCCGGTGACTCCCAGCGAATCGTCGTACGCGGCGGCCAGCCGCGCCCCGTCCTTGGGCACGTCGACGCCGATCAGAAGCCCGCCACGGCGGCCGCAGAGGCGGCGGATCTGCGCCAGCAGGCCGAGCGCTTCGTCGGGGGCGAAGTTGCCGATGCTCGAGCCTGGATAGAAAAACGTGACAGGTCCGGGATCAAGATCCGCGCCCAGATCGAGGGTGCGCGAGAAATCGGTGATCACGCCCGTGAATTCGATGTCCGGGTGCGCGGCCGCGAGGCGCGAGAGCGCAGGCTCGATCGCGGCCGCGGCGATGTCGACCGCGATGAACCGCCGCGGCGCGAGTGCCGCGAGCCACGATTCGCCCTTGCGGCAGTCGCCCGCGCCGAGGTCGACGAATTGCCGGTGCCGGCCGACGACAGCCGCGATCGTGTCGCGATGCGCGGCGAAGATCGCGCGCTCGGTCCGCGTCAGGTAATACTCGGGCAATTCGCAGATGGCCTCGAACAACGCGCAGCCGATGGCGTCGTAGAAGTATTTCGGCGCGATCCGCGCCGGATCGGCGAGCAGGCCCGCAATCAGCTCGGGGCGGTCGCTCCGTGACGGCTGCCGCCACGGACCGATGAGCCGGTTGTGCAACTGGTATCCGACTCGCGTCGGAACCTCCGCACCCCGTTGCGGTACCGTTGCCCAATGCGTCATCGCTCCCCCGATTGAAGTCGTATCATAAACGTCGGCTATGCTTTGAAAAACTTACATTGTCGTAAAATCAGGCCCGCTGCCAGGATGATCGACCCCCCGCTCTTCGCCGACGCCACGGCGCGCAACGCATTGCGCGTTGCGCGGGCGATCGTCACGTTCGACCCGCGTCGGGCCACACGCTGCCATGGCCGCAAGTCCCGTGCCTGACACGGCCGGCCGTTCGGCGGGCTCCGCGCTCGAGTCGCAGATCGGACTCTGCCGCATGGACGAGCTGCGTCTCGCCACCGGGCGAAGTCGTGACAGCCCGGCCATCCCGCAGGCGTTATGGTACTTCGCCGATGAAACGATCGCGACGCCGCGACCCGGTGTCGCGGTCGCGGGATTCGCTCGGGGGGTGAGCGCGTGGGCCGATCTCCGACAGTGGGCCGCCGCGCATGCGCTCGATGCGAAGCTCGAGGCACCGCCATTGGTCTGGATCGGCTCTCGGGAGATCGTGCGCGCCGCAGCGCTGTCGGCCGACGGCCGCACGCTGGTTTCGGGAGACAAACGCTGGTCGTTCGCGCTGGTGCCGAAGATCCCGCTCAATCGCTCGTATTACGATCGAACGTCGACGGCGTTTTTCGCGCAGCGCCGTCTCGCCGTGCGTGGCAGCGCCGAGGACGGCACGTTCACCGCGCGCACGCTGTGGCCCGAGGAATTCCGCCTCGACGCGACTGCGCGAACGCGGACGATCGCCGCCACGTCCGCGGCCTTGCGCGCGCTCGTCCGCGCCGAGCCGCGCGGCGGCGCGCAAAGCCCATTCTCCACGACCGTGCTGTGGGAGCGCGCGCCGGGGGCGGCGAGGCGCTGGGACGGCTCACCGGTGCTGGCGCTGATCCTCAACGGCGCGCAGGGCGACGACGACGAGGCGCACGCGGGACATTTTGCGCTGGTCACGGGTTATGTCGGACCGGACGGTGCGATCGGCGACTGGATCACCAACAACTTCTACACGCTCGACGCGGAGAGCGAAAAAGGAATTCTCCCGGCCATGGTGCCGCTCGACAATTACCTCGGCGATCTCAACAGCGGGCAGGCATGGTACCGGCCGTCGTACCTGCTGGCGGCCGTGCTGAAGCGCGAGCGGATCGCGAGTCGCATCCAGGGCGCGCTGGAACGAACGTACAATCAATTCTACCGGCATCAGCTCGTTTATCGGCACACGACGATGAACTGCGCGAGCATCAGCGTCGACGTGCTCCGCGTGCTCGACCTCGGCGTCCGGGCGCGCGGAGCGACGAGCTGGCCGGCGGCCGCGCTTGGGCTGCCGTATTTCGCCGTGCATGATCGCAGCGTGACGAAGGCCGCGCAGACGTTCGATTATCTGACCGAGGATCGGACGCGTCTGCTGCCCGCCGCCGCATTCGAAGAGGTCGGCGCAACGCTGCTTCGCATCGCGGACGGGACGCTGCAGCGAGCGCCGAGTCCGCTCGAAGCCGCGCTGGCTGACGACCTCGAGGCGATCGTGTATCTCTCCGTGCCGCAGTTTCCGTCGTCGCGCGCCTGGGGCGACTTTCCCGTGGTGAGCGCCTGGGAGTACCGGGAACGTTACCCGCGAGATCCTTCGAAAGCGAAGATCATCCCGGTGCCGGCGCGGCGTTTTCCCGAGGCGCTTCGCGACCATGACCTGCCGCCGCCGCCGCGGTCGCGCTCGGAAGCCGCGATCGCGGTCTGGGCAATCGTGTCGATCGTCGGCATCCCCTGGCTGCTGTGGCGCTGGTGGCGGCGGGCGAAAGCCGCCGGCTCGCGCTCCGACATCAACGCGGCGACTTCCGGCAGTGCGGACGACGAGGCGTCGCGACCCGGCGACGCGCCGACACCTCAATAGATCTCGTATTCGACCTGGAACCGGACGGTCGTATCCGGCGTGTTCTTGTTCACGCCGAACAGGATCGCCGCGTCGTACTTGAGCTTGCTGCGCCCGCCCATCGGAATCTGGCCGAAGAACGCCGGCCCGACGTTGCTTTCGGTCTGGTGGCCGAAGTCGTTCGTTCTGCCGAGAGTACCCAGTCCTTGGAGTCCCGGCTCGAAGCGCGGGTTGCCGCGCCACTTGACCTGCCACTCGTAGTTGACATCCGCTCCGCTCTCCGCACCGCGGCCCAATTCTTGCTCGAAGATGATGTTGAGATTGCCCTGGAAGGCGCCGATCTCCTTCTGGAACATCGGTCCGAGCGCGATCGCCTTGCGACGCACTGGATAGTCGTAGGCAAGCTCTGCGAAGAGTCCCAGGTCGAGCCAGTATCGGCCGGGCTCGGTAAGGAGGAACGTGTTCTCCCATTCGATCTCGTCGAGCCGATACGACTCGTTGGGAATGCGCGTGGTGCCGACCTCGAGTCCGCTTCTCCACCAGGGCGTGAAGCCGTACTCGACCTCGCCGATGAACTGCCGCTCGCGGTCGTCGTCCTGACCGGACCACCGTTGATAGCCGCCGAGAAACTCGAGCTCGAGCTCTCCTTGCACGACATCCGGGAGATGCACCTTGGAAGCAGGATCGGCCGAGGCGACGAGCGGTTGCAACGGCAGTAAAACGACGACAGCGAGCGGCACTTTCAGGCTGCGCCGCTGATTCTTCTTCTGGGCTTTCCCCATAACTTCATCCCGATGGCGATCGATACGGCGGTAACGACATAGAACACGATCTGCACGCCGGCCGGTCGTGCGTCATATCCGACGAGCGCGTGCAGCGTCTGTCCGAGGATCGAACGATCGGAGAGAAGCCCGGAGGTGTCCCACAGCCGGGCACCGAGCGAGGGAATGAGGTCCGCCTGGACGAGGAAGCGCGCGGCTTGCGAAGCCATGCCGGCGGCGAGCAGGAGAAGCAGCCAGTTGGTGGCGGTGAAGAAATAGCGGATCGGGATGCGAAGCAACCCGAAATAGAGCGCGAGCCCGGTCGCCACGCCACCGGCCACTCCGAGCGCGATGCCGCCGGCGATGTCGATCCAATCCGAGCCGCCCGCGACCTGCGCGAAGAGAAACAGCACCACTTCCGAGCCCTCGCGCAGCACGGCCAGCGTCACCACGATCGCCAAGGCCGCGAGCGGCCGATGGCCGACGGAGACCGCGTCGCCGAGGGCCTTCATCTGCAGCGCGATCTCCCTCCCGTGGGTGGCCATCCAGATCGCATGCCACGCGATCATGGCCACCGCTGCGAAGAGCACGGTCGCGTTGAACAATTCTTGGCCCATCCCGGCCGCCGCCTCGGCGACGGCGCCCGCAGACAGCGCGAGAATCACGGAGCCGAGGATGCCCGCCAAGATGCCGGCGCCGATCCAGCGCGCGCGTCCGGGAACGCCGCGTGTGGCGGCGAATACGACGCTCACGACCAGTGCCGCTTCGAGCACCTCGCGAAAGACCAGTACGGCGATCCCGGCCACGAGTCGGTTCCTATTTAGCGATCAGGACGCCCTGCGCGGTGTCCTTGTGGAAGTCGCCGAAAAAGGGATAGCGGCCCGGTTGCAGCGGACCGACGTAGATGCTGACCTGTCCCTTGGGAGGCACGACCTTCTCACGATTGAGCTCGTAGCTCTCGAACTCCTCGGCGGTGTCGTCCTGATTGTCGATGACGAGCTTCACTTTCCTGCCCGCCGGGACTACGAGCTCCGAGGGCTCGAAGCGGTGGGCGCGGATCGTGAGCCTCGCCTCGGCGTCCTGAGCCGGGGCGTCGCCCCAGGCGACCATGAGGACGCAGGCGACGATCAGGCCAAACGATGTCCGGGCGTTCATTGGGCGTGTCCGCAGTGCTTACATGAATAATAATGATTCTCATTAATGAGTGCAAGCGCTGCCAGGGCATATTTCCCGGCGCCCGAGGAGCGGTGCGATTGATGCAGATCAAGGAAGCCGCTTGCCAGGGCGCTCCGATTGAGTCATAATGCGAACCATTCTCATTTATAGCCAAGCCTGACAAGAACTTCGCGGCCCCATGTACATCTGCCTCTGCCATGCCATCACCGAACGCCAGATCGCCAAGGCGGCGGAGCTGGGCGCCCGCTGCCCTGCGGACCTCGCTCAAGAACTGGGGATCGGGACGGGGTGCGGCCGTTGCATCCCCTGCGCCGAGGCCGTACTGTGCGAAACGCTTGCCGGGATGGCCATCGACGCGGAACCGCAGGCCGCCTGAGGCGAGCGCGAGCCGACGAAGGGAATCCGCGATGAAGGGCGACGCGAAGATCGTCAAGCGCCTCAACGAGGTGCTCACCAACGAGCTGACCGCGATCGATCAATATTTCCTGCACGGCAAGATGTTCGATCACTGGGGCTTGTCGCGCCTGGGCAAGCGCGAGCGCCAGGCATCGATCGACGAGATGAAGCACGCGGAGGAGCTGATCGAGCGCATCCTCTTTGTCGAAGGCGTGCCGAACCTGCAGGACCTCCACAAGCTGCTGATCGGAGAGAACGTGCAGGAAGCGCTCGCCTGCGATCTCAGGCTCGAGATGGCCGCGCATCCGGCGCTCAAGGCCGGAATTGCGGACGCCGAGGCTTCCGGCGACTACGTGACGCGAGATCTTTTTCGCCGCATTCTCGTCTCCGAAGAAGAGCACATCGACTGGCTGGAGATCCAGCTCGAGCTGATCGACAGGATCGGGATCGAGAATTACCAGCAGTCCCAGCTCGGCGAGAACGAGGACTGATGCCGGCGGCTAATGCACGGCCCAGCGATAACCGGCGAGCGCGACCAGCGATACCAGCACCAGCATCCACAGCGCCACGGTCTGCGCGAGGCCGACCGCGGCGAGCAACGTAAACGCGACCGGCGCGACGGCCTTCGCGACGAACGCAGGAAGCGCCAGTCGTCCCAGCAGCGCGCCGTAGTTGCGCCTGCCGAACAGCGCCGCCGGCACGGTCCCGCGCACGATGGTCATCACCCCGTTGCTCCAGCCGTAAAGCACGGCGAAGGCGAACGCGACCACGGAGAGCCCGTCGACGAGGGCGAGGCACGTGAATCCGGCGGTCATCAGGCCGAAGGCGAGTACGCCGGCGGAAAGCGCGGAGATCCGGCGCGCGAAGCTGAATTCCGCGATGCGCCCGGCCACCTGCATCGGACCGATCAGCGAGGCGACGAGCACCGCGTCCCGCGCGGCGAGCCCCGCCGACTCGAGCAGCTCGATCAGATGCGCCGAGAGTGTCGCGGACAGGAAAGCCGCCGCGGCGAAGGCGGCCGCCAGGGCGTAGAACACGACCCCGCGGGCGCTCCGCGGAGCCTTCGCCGCGACGGGCACATCGATCGGCTCCGTGGCCGGACCTTCGCCCATCCGCTTCGGGACGAACAACGCATGCAAAGGAAGGCAGACGAGCGCGTGCAGCGCGGCGTAGATCCACAGCGCATCGCGCCAGCCCACACTGTCCAGGAGCCACTGTGACAACGGCCAGAACACCGTGCTCGCAAATCCCCCGAAGAGCGTCAACGCGGTCACCGCGCGGCGATAGGCGGAGCCGGCGAGATGATGCAGCGTCGCGAACGCGGGATCGTAGAGGCACGCCCCCATCGACAGGCCGGCCAGGGCCCAGCCCGCGAAGAACGTCGGATAATCGTGCGCGGATGCGAGGATCGCGAGCGACGCGGCGCCCAGCACCGAGCCCCAGGAAAGCACGAATCGCCCGCCGCGCGTATCGACGAGGCGGCCCACCAGCGGCGACACGACGCCGGACAGCAGAAGCCCCACGGTGAACGCGCCGAAGAGCCGCGTCGCCGAGATGCCGAGGTCGGTGCGCATCGCCTCGCCGAGTACGGCGATGGCATAGAAGAGGCTTCCCCACGAGATGATCTGCGCCACGCCGAGCGCGGGAATCACCCGCGCGAGCCGGACAGGCGGGGCTTGTTCCGAGGCGCTCACGAGGCGCGTGGCGCTTCGGCTGCGAGCAGATCGCAGAGCGACAATGCGACGATTTCGGTCGCCGCGTATAGATCCTCGAGCAGGAGATTCTCGTCGGCGCGGTGTCCGTTGGCCTCGGCGAGCGTGCGCGGACCGGCTCCGTACAGCACCGTCGGCACGCCCGCGGCGCTGTAGTGGCGCGCGTCCGTATAGAGCGGCACCCCGTGCGCGGGAATGTCCTCCCCCAGAACCGTTCGCGCGTTGCGGCGCAGAAGCGCGACGAGCTCGTCCTGTCCGGGAAGCGGGAGGAACGGCAGCGCCAGTAGGACCCTCCGCACGTCGATCGCAACGTCGGGAAAACGCATGCCGATCTCCTGAATCCGATGCGTCAGGCCGTCCTCGACGTCGGACGGAGTCTCCTCGGGAATGATGCGCCGATCGAGGCGGAACACGACGCGATCGGGCACGACGTTGGTGTTGATGCCGCCGTGAATCACGCCGACGACGAGCGTCGGCGAGCCAATGCCGCGAATCCCCGAGCGGATCGAGGCGTACTGCTGGCGAAGCTCGTACAGACCGGCGAGGATGCCCGTCGCCGCCTCGAGCGCGTCGACGCCCTTCTCCGGTTCCGCGGCGTGACCGGACTTGCCCCGTACCTCGACTTCGAGATGCAGGCAGCCGTTGTGCGCGGTGGTGACGCCGTGCGCGAAGCCGGCGCAGATCGCGTAATCCGGTCGGACGAGGCCCTGCGCCAGCAGGCGCGCCGGGCCGATCGCGCCGCCCACCTCCTCGTCATGAGTGAAGTGCAGCTCGACCGATCCGGACAGCCTGGCGCCGGCCGCCGTGGCGGCCCTGAGCGCGAGCAACGCAAAAGCGTAGGTCGCGAAATCCGACTTCGACACGGCGACGCCGCGGCCGAACATCCGGCCGTCGCGTATCTCCGCCGCGTAAGGGTCCATGCTCCAGCTTGCGCCGGGCGGAACGACATCGCCATGCGCATTGCAGGCAACGACAGGACCGGCGCCAAAGCGCTCGCGCACGATGAGGTTGACGCAGCTCGTCATTGCGCTGGCGGCCAGCGCGGGTTGCGGGACCGTGTCGCGCTCCACCCGGAAGCCGAGCCCCTCAAGCAGTGCGGCGGCGCGCGCCGCGTGCGGCGCGCAGTCGCCGGGCGGGTTGTCCGAGGGCGTTCTCACCAGCTCGGCGAGAAAGCGCACCATGTCGGACCGATGCTCCGCGACGAAGCTGCGGATCGCGGATCGCGGATCGCTCATGGCGAGGACTGCGGCCGGAACCGCTCGATGAAGCGCAGAAACACGCGCGCCGCGATCGCCGCGTCGTCTTCGGAAATCGCTTCGGCCGGGTTGTGGCTGATCCCGCCCTTGCAGCGCACGAACAGCATGCCGATGTCCGCGATGGCGATCATCGCCATGCCGTCGTGCCCCGCACCCGACGGAAGCCGCCGCAACGCGATCCCCTCGGCGTCGATCGCGGCACCGAGTTGCTGCTGGAGCCAGCTCGCGCAGGCTGCCGTCTTCGCTTCCCAGACCGGGCGGATCTCCAGGGTGACGCCGCGGCGCTGCGCGATGTCGGCGAACGCCGATCGCATTCGTTCCAGCGCGTGCTGCCGCTTGGCGTCCGTCGGTGCGCGCACGTCCACCGAGAAACGCACGCGACCGGGAATGACGTTGATCGCACCCGGCGAGGCCTCGATCGTGCCGACCGTGCCGACCACCTCGGCCTCCGCCGCCGCGATCCGCTCGACGGCGAGCACGCATTCCGCCGCGGCTGCGAGGGCGTCGCGCCGAAGCGGCATCGGCACGGTGCCTGCGTGACCCGCCATACCGGAAAGCTCGATCGCCACGCGGTTGCCGCCATTGATCGCCGTTACGACGCCGACCGGCAGGCCCTCGGACTCGAGCACCGGACCCTGCTCGATATGGAGCTCCGCGTAGGCGAGCACCTCGTCGCGCCGGTGCGCCGCGGCGCCGATCGCGTCCGCGTCGAGCCCGAAATCGCCGAGCGCCTCGCGCATCGTCTTGCCGGCGGCATCGGTGCGTTCGAGGTGCGTCCGATCGAAGGTCCCGGCGACGGCGTGACTGCCCAGCAGCGTCACGTTGAAGCGCACCCCTTCCTCATCGGCGAAGCCGACCACTTCGAGGGCAAACGGGAGTCGAGCCCCACGCGCCGAAAGCGCGGCGACGCATTCGATGGCGGTGACGACGCCGAGCATGCCGTCGTACTTCCCGGCGTCGCGCACGGTATCGAGGTGCGACCCGAGCATCAGGCAGGGAAGCCCGGACCTTTCGCCCTCGTAGCGACCGACGACGTTGCCTGCCGCGTCGAGCCGCGCGCTCATGCCAGCCTCTCGCATCCATTGCAGCACGAGCGTGCTCGCGGCACGCTGTTCGGCTGACAGATAAACGCGCGTCAGACCATCGGTTGTCTCGGAGCAGCGCGCGAGAGCGTCGCAACGCTCGAGGATACGGGTCCCGGATGGCAGCGCGGCTGTCATCGCGCAGCAGTCATCGTCGCCGCGCGCACGCAACCGCCGGAGCACCGGAGGACTGCACTACTTCGGCCCGAAGACGAGACCCGGCTTCGCCAGGGCGGCGATCACGACGACGGCGAAGCCGGCCGATTCCCCGCTCACGCTCGGCTTGAAGGTTCGATCGTTCCGCCCCAAACTCGCATCGATCGCATGGGCGCTTCTCGTATGGCGTTGGCGAAAATGGTAGCACATCGCTTCTTCGAGCCGCGCAGGCGCCGGGAATAATACGGCCGGCGCGACGGTATGATGCCCGTATGAGCGCGTCCAGCCATAGGCACGACAAGGTCAGCGCGACCCGTTTCGAGCAGGTCGTGCTGCCGCAGCTCGATGCCGCGTACAACCTTGCGCGGTGGCTGACTCGCAACGGAATGGATGCGGAAGACGTCGTGCAGGACGCCTGCGAACGGGCGCTCAAGTACTTCGCCGCCTTCCATGGCAGCGACGCCAAGGCGTGGTTTCTCACCATCGTGCGCCATGCCTGCTACGACTGGCTGAAGCGCAATCGGCCGGCGGAAATCGTTCCTGGCGAGGGCCAGGCTCTCGATGACGCGGTCGATCCCGCGGCGCTCCCGGAGCAGATCGTCGCGCGCAACGCCTCCGCCGCGGCGCTCGCGGATGCCGTTGCTGCGCTGCCGCTCGGCTATCGCGAGGTGCTGATCCTGCGTGAGCTGGAAGAGTTGCCCTACCGGGAGATCGCCCGCGTGATTGATATCCCGATCGGGACAGTGATGTCGCGCCTTGCTCGGGCCCGCGGGCTGCTGCGGCGTTCGCCTGTCCTGCGGGCGATCCGCGAGCGCGCGGCGTCCTGAACGCAATACGAAAACGACGAACAGGGTGAGCATGAACTGCGACGAAGCCACGAACCTGCTGCCCGTCTACAGCGACGGCGAGCTCGATGCGGTGCAAAGCGCGGAGATCGAAAAGCACGTTCTGGCATGCACGGCCTGCGCCGCGCGCCGCAACGAGCTTGCTGCCTTGAGCTCGCGCATCCAGAGCGAGGTGCCCTACTACATTGCGCCGCCGGCGCTGCACTCCCGCGTCCGGGCGGCGATCGCGCGCGGAGCGCAGCCGGGCGCTCCACGATCGCGGATCGCGAATCGGTGGCGCTGGCTCACCGCCGGGGCGCTGGCGGGAAGCGCAGCGACCGTATTTGCCTGGTTCATCGGCAGTGCGATCCTCGACTGGCAGGTTGGAACCGATCTAGTCGCCGAAGCGGTGGCGAACCATGCACGTGCGACGCTTGCCGATCGCCTCACGGACGTCGCCTCATCGGACCAGCATACCGTCAAGCCGTGGCTGTCCGCGCGACTCGACTACTCGCCGCCGGTGCACGATTTCAGCGCAGACGGACTGCCGCTGGTGGGCGGGAGGATCGACTATCTCGACGGCCGTCCGGTCGCCACGCTGGTCTACAAATATCGCGATCACACGATCGACGTGTTCATACGGCCCGTCGCCTCGCGCAAGCTCTCGTCGAGCCCGAAATCGGCGAACCTGCGCGGATTCAACGTCGCGCACGGAACCGCGGCAGGCATGGAGTGCTGGGTGGTTTCCGATGTCGGCACCGACGTGCTGGCTTCGCTCGTCGCGCACCTCACGTCCAACGCGAGCTAGAGGGGCAGGCCCGGGGGGTGAGCGCGAGCCAACCCCGGGACCGCGAGACGCGAACTTCCCCGGGGTTCGCGCGAATTGCCATCCGCGCTCACCCCGAGCTACTTGTTCTTGAATTCCGGCTTGCGCTTCTCGACGAACGCCCGCATGCCTTCCTTCTGATCCTCCAGGGCGAAGGTCGAATGGAATTCGCGCCGCTCGAAAAGCAGCCCTTCCGCGAGTGACGATTCGTAAGCGCGGTTGATCGCCTCCTTGACCTTGAGCACCACCGGCAGCGAATGGCTCGCAATCTTCGCCGCCACGGCCAGCGCTTCATCGAAAAGCCCGTCGGCCGGCACGACGCGCGCCACGAGACCGGAGCGCTCCGCTTCCGCGGCGTCGATCATGCGTCCGGTCAGGCACCAGTCCATCGCCTTGGCCTTGCCGACCGCGCGCGGCAGGCGCTGCGTGCCGCCCATGCCGGGCATCGTGCCGATCGTGATCTCCGGCTGCCCGAACTTCGCGGTGTCGGCAGCGACGATGAGATCGCACATCATCGCGAGCTCGCAGCCTCCCCCCAGCGCATATCCAGCCACCGCGGCGATCACCGGCTTGCGCGTGTGCCTCACCGACTCCCAGCTCGTGATGTAGTTGTCGGCGTAGACCTTCTGGTAACTCCACTCGGCCATCGCCCCGATGTCTGCGCCGGCAGCGAAGGCCTTCTCGTTGCCGGTGATCACGATCGCGCCGATGTTCGAATCACCATCGAATGCGGCGAGCGCGTTGGCGAGCTCGGCGGCGAGCGCGTCGTTGAGCGCGTTCATGCGCTGCGGACGGTTGAGGCGGATCACGCCCACGCGGGCGTGGGTCTCGACGAGGATGTTCTGATAGTCCATAGGTTACTTTGATCCGCGGGAATCAATGTCCAAGCTTGTCGAATGCTAATCGATGCCGGCTGGCGCGTCACGCGCGGACTCGCTGCGACTGTAACGGCCTCATCTCTTCGTGACCGGCCCGACGACGTGGACCATTCATCACGCCGCCCGGCTTGGCGCACGCCTGGCGTTAGGGTATAGGTCCGTTGTTCGAAGCAGCTACGGGCCGTCGGCTCCGGCGCTCGGATGCACGTTTCTCGAGCGATCGGCGATCAGCTCAGGCCTTGATGGAGGCCTCGGTGGAAACGCCCTCCCGGGCCGCAGCCATCGCCTCTCGCAGAACCCCCCTGTCACCGATGTGATTGGCGAGCAGGAGTATCAGCTTGGCGTTGACGAGCGCGCTCTGCTCGTCGGTCAGATCGCGGTGCAGGTCGATCAGCTCCTGGTAGAAATCGTCGGGCGCGGCGATGTTCGGTTCGGTGTTGAGCATACGGCAGCCTCGATGGTGGATTGTCCGGTCGCGCGGCCGATCGCCGCCCGCACTCGTCCCGGCTCAAGGCTGCGCCAGCGCGCGCAGACGTGCTGGTCGGGTCGGAAAAGATAAACGGTCCCGGCTTTCGCATCGTAGCGCTCGGCGAGCACGCCGGTCGGATCCTCGATGCGTCGGCCACCCCGCGGGAGCTCGATGCCTGTCTTTGCAACGAGCACGCTCGTGCACGCGATCGGATCGGACGCGAGGGCGTCGAGCTCGCGCCAGCCTAACTCCGGCCGTTCGCCAGCGAAAATGAGCAGCGTGAAGCCCCCGGAAAGATAGTCGAGCAGCCACGATCCCAGCTCGCCCTTCACCGGCGCATCCACCGCGGGCGCACCGGTGACGAGACCGCCTTCGAAAGGATCCTCATCCGGCGTGTTGAGCGGCGACTCGCCGAGGATCGCCGGCTGCGACAGCCGTCCGCTGTTGACGAGCTTGCGAGCGAAAGCCTGCCGCCTGGCAAGCATCAGCACAGCGTCGCGAAACGCGCGGCTGGCGGCGCTCTTGGGCGTGATGAAGTCGGTGCTCCGCGTGGAGTGGCGGATGTTCTCGTCGGCCGCCGGCATGCGCTCGGCATCGTAGCTGTCGAGCAGGCGCTCGGGCGCGAGGCCGGCGAGCACCAGCTCGAGCTTCCACGCGAGGTTGTCGACGTCCTGGATGCCGCTGTTCGCGCCGCGCGCGCCGAACGGCGAGACCAGATGCGCCGCGTCCCCGGCAAATAAAACCCGCCCGTGACGAAACGAGCGCATGCGCCGGCACTGGAATGAATACACGCTTGCCCATTCCAGCTCGAAGCCGACAGTTTCGCCGAGCATCGCTCGCACGCGCGGCAGCACGCGCTCGGGCTTCTTCTCCTCTTCGGGGTCGACGTCCCAGCCGAGCTGGAAATCGACCCTCCAGACGTTGTCCGCCTGGCGGTGGAGCAGCGCGGACTGGTTGCGATGAAACGGTGGATCGAACCAGAACCGACGCTCGGCCGGGAAATCGGAGCTCAGGCGGACATCCGCGATCAGGAAGCGATCGTGGAAGACCTGCCCTTCGCTCTCGAGTCCGAGCAGAGTTCGGATCGGGCTACGTGCGCCGTCGGCAACGATGAGCCAGTCGGCGTAGACCGGGTATTCGCCGTCCGGCGTGGACACGCGCAGCGCAACGCGGTCGGGCCCGGGTTTGACGTCCACGACTTCGTGTCGCCACCGCAGCTCGGCGCCCGACAGCTCTGCGGCGCGCTCGACCAGGAACTGTTCGACGTAGTACTGCTGCAGATTGATGAAGGCGGGCCGGCGGTGGCCGGCTTCAGGCTGCAGGTCGAACTGGAAGATCTGCTCGTCGCGCAGGTACACGCGACCGACGCTCCAGCCGACCCCTTTCCGCACGAGGCGCTCCCCGCAGCCGAGGCGGTCCAGGATTTCCAGCGTGCGCTTCGACCAGCAGATCGCGCGAGAGCCGACGCTAACCGTGTCATCCTCGTCGAGCAACAGCACGTCGACGCCGCGCTGCGCGAGATCGATCGTGGCGCTCAGCCCGACGGGACCGGCGCCGACCACGATCACCGGCCAATGCCGCGGCGAACCGGTCGGCTCGGCGGGTTTCGTGTACAGATAGACGGGAGGCGCGTAGGTCTTCAAGGAGATATTCCGCTCGTTCCGAGAGTCGGCCAACCCATTGCAACGACCTAAGCCTCGAGGGCTTCCCACATCTCCTTGTCGCGTTGCGCGGTCCAGATCCGCGGGTCGGGGTGGAGCGTCGCCTCGTCGTAGGCGCGAGCGACGTCGAACGGCAGGCAATGGTCGAAGATGACCCAGTCGCCGTACTTCGGTTTCAGCGCCGCGTAGGTCTCGCGATACGCGGCGCGAAGGTCCTTGCCCGCAGCCGCGGCTCGCTTCACCGTGTCGAACATTTCCGTGACGAAGGCGCGCGTACCGTCGAGACCCGCCCGGACTTCCGCGGGCGTCTGCAGCGAGGCGCCGCGTCCCGGGACGAGCTTCGCGGGTCGGAGCGCGGATACGACGTCGAGGGTCGCGGGCCACTCCGCGAGATACGCATCGCCGGTGTACGGCGTCGCACCGTACTCAACCAGATCGCCGGAGAACAGGATCTTCTCCTGCGGCAACCAGACGACGGTATCGCCCTTGGTGTGTCCCCGTCCGAGCTGCATGATGTCGACCCGGACCTTGCCGAGCCAGAGCGTGAGCCGCCGCTCGAAGATCAGCGTCGGCCACGTGAGCCCCGGCACCGATTCGACGGCGCGGAACAAGCGCGGGAAGCGCTCGATCTCGCTCTTCATGTCGGCTGCGCCGCGTTCGACGATGAGGTCGTAGGTGTCTCGGCTGGCGATGATGTGCTCGGGGCCGTACGCGGTTGCGCCCAGCACGCGTACGGCGTGGTAGTGCGAGAGCACGACGTATTTGATCGGCTTGTCGGTGACGACCCGGATGTGCCGAATGACGTCCTGCGCCATCACGGGCGTGGCCTGCGTGTCGATCACCATCACGGCCCCGTCACCGACGACGATGCCGGTGTTCGGGTCGCCCTCGGCGGTGTACGCGTACGCGTGCTCGGAGAGCTTGTCGAAGCTCACCTTCTTCTCGGCGAGGTCGGCTTGCGAGGCGAATTTCTTTTCGGACATGGGACGGGCTGGAGCGTTTCGCTGTCCAGCGTCAATGGTAGCGCAACTTGGCCCCCGGGCCGGAGGCTGCCCCGGCGGGCTCAAAGCCGCGGCTTGAAGGACGCCGGAGTCGCGGGAGACGGCTTCAGCGAGCCGATCGACTCGCTGTTCGGCAACGACCGACGCCCTTGGCGCGAGCCTGCGGTACACCCGAATCGACCACGCTTCGATACAATGCGATCCTGCTGCGCAGGGCCGCGCTGCGTCGCCCCGCACGCCTACAATCCGGAAACCAATCGCCTCGCGCCGCGCCATGAATCCGGTGGTTCACCCGTCGGGCGAGCGTGAGATCAGGGTCAAGCTCATGCTCGCAGGCGGTCAGTCGGTAGCGCTCGCGCTGGCGCCCGACCATCCGCTGCTCGCTCGCTTGCTCGCAGCGGTCGCCGCGGCCGGCGGCGACGCGCCGGAGGCGAGCCCCGCTCTGTTCCAGATTCCCATGGAAGGCGGGCGGGCGTCGCTCGCCTTTGCGGCGCACCAGCTCGTCGCCGTCTTCACGGATCCCGCCGTAACGCTTGGAAGCGCCACCGCCATACCGGAACCGGAGGTCGCCGCGCCGATCGCCTCGCCGGCAATCGCCGCAGCTGCCGCGGCAAGCGCGGCGCAGGGCTACCCGGACGTGATTCGCCACTCGGTGGTGCAGCTCGACGGGTTTCTCACCGATCCGGAAGTTGCCTGGCTCATGGACCTGACGTTCGCGGCCGAGGGCCGTTTCGTCTCGTCGCGCCTCTCGAGCCACAGGGCGAATTACCGGCAGTCGCTGATGCTCTCCGCGCCGCACGAGGTCTGGGCGCTCGTAACGGGCAAAATCAGGAACGTGATGCCCGACGTGATCCATCGGCTGCATATCGGCACGTTCGCAGTCGGCAACATCGACTGCCAGGTCACCGCCAGTGTCGACGGCAGCTACTTCAAGGCCCACACCGACGCCGGGCTGGACGGACCCGTCAAGCGCCAGCTCACCTACGTGTACTACTTCAATCGCCAGCCCAAGGCGTTCACCGGCGGCGAGCTGCGCATCTACGACGACACGCTCAGAAACGGCAAACTCGTGGCCACCGACTCTTTTCAGGTGATCGAGCCGCGGCACAACAGCATCGTGTTCTTCCAGGCCGCAGTCATGCACGAGGTCATCCCGGTGAGCATGCCGTCGACGCAATTCCGCGACGCCCGGTTCACGGTCAACGGCTGGGTCGAACGCGCCTGACCGGTACTCGCGACGCGGACCGTGCGGGCGTGGCGCAATGGCGCCCGGGGCTTCGCGCCGCGGGATAGGCGCCGCGCGAGGCGCCGGTCAGACGGGCTCCGTAGCGGGCACGGCATTGTGGTAGGTCGCACCGCCCGCGACGATCCAGCCCGACAAGCCATAGGAGGCCGCGATCGTCCACACGCGACGGCCGCGGGACGCGAGCCACGCTGCGGTTCGTTCACGCGACCCTTGCCAGAAGCGCGGCCAGCCCGATCGAGCCTCGTACGCGAAGCGGGCTTCGTTCTGCCTCAGGAACTCGACCAGAGGTTGCTCTTCGACTGCCAGGATTACATCCGCAGCCAGGTTTCGCTCGAAGAAATAACCCTCGACGTCACGAAAGAGGATCTCGACCGCCCGGTGCGGGCCGGCGGAAACGGCGGGCCTTGCCAACGCAAATCGAATCGTGCTGCCATCGATGTCGTAGCCGGCAAGCTCGTAGTCGTGGAGCGATGACGATTCCATGGAGATGCGGGCTCGAGTGATCGATGGGGGTCGCCGGCCGGGTTCCAGTAACAAGCTGTTCCGGATCAGGGTCAGGCTGCCAGCGGAGCGGGCGCTGCGGATGACGGCAACAGCACGGCGGCGAGGAAGGACGACTAGACGAGAGCTTCCTATTCCTTCGGCCGCTTGTCCACGACCCGCTTCGCCTTTCCGATCGAGCGCTCGATGCCGCCGCTCTGCACGACGCGAACCTCCGCCGTGACGCCGATCAGGCTCTTGATCTTGTGCGCGAGCTGCGCGCCCGCGGATTCACCGGTTGCCGCGCCCGCGCCCGGAGAGCGCTCGACCAGAACGGTGAGCTCGTCCAAGTTTCTGGGCCGCGCGACTTCGAGCTGGTAATGCGGCGCGAGCACCGTCGATTGCAGGATCAGCTCCTCGATCTGCGTCGGAAAGACGTTCACGCCGCGGATGATGAGCATGTCGTCGGAGCGGCCGGTGATCTTCTCGATGCGGCGCATCGAGCGCGCCGTCGGCGGCAGCAGCCGCGTGAGGTCGCGCGTGCGGTAGCGGATCATGGGCAGCGCCTCCTTGGTGAGCGAGGTGAACACGAGCTCGCCTTTCTCGCCGTCGGGCAACACGTTGCCGCTCTCCGGATCGATGATCTCGGGGTAGAAATGATCCTCCCAGACGGTGAGCCCGTCCTTGGTCTCGATGCACTCCTGCGCGACGCCGGGACCGATCACTTCGGACAACCCGTAGATGTCGATGGCGTCGATATCGAGCCGGGCTTCGATCGTCTCGCGCATTGTCGGCGTCCATGGTTCCGCGCCGAAGATGCCGATCGAGAGCGAGGATTTCCGCGGATCGTAGTGCTGGCGCTCCATCTCCTCGGCGATGGCCAGCATGTATGAGGGCGTCACCATGATGATGTCGGGCTTGAAATCCGCGATGAGCTGCACCTGGCGCTCGGTCATGCCGCCGGACATGGGAATCACGGTGCAGCCGAGCTTCTCGGCGCCGTAGTGCGCGCCCAGTCCGCCGGTGAACAACCCGTAGCCGTAAGCCACGTGCACGACGTCGCCGGCGCGCCCGCCGGCGGCGCGGATGGAGCGCGCCATCACCGTCGCCCAGATTTCGATGTCGTTGCGCGTGTAGCCGACGACGGTCGGTTTGCCGGTCGTCCCCGATGAGGCGTGGATGCGCACCACCTGGTCGCGCGGCACGGCGAACATCCCGAACGGGTAGTTCTCGCGCAGCTCTTTCTTGGTCGTGAACGGAAGACGCGCGAGATCGGCGAGCGACGTGAACTCGTTGGGATGGAATCCGGCGCCGTCGAACACCGCGCGGTAGTGCGGAACGTGGTCGTACGCGTGACGCAGCGTCCATTGCAAACGTTTGAGCTGCGTCGCCTGCAGCTCGTCGCGACTCGCGGTCTCGATGGGCTCGAGATCGCCGGGCGCGGGCTTCCTGGCCGGCATGCCTCCTCCTATGCTTGTTCTATGACATGACCCTTGATGCGGTACGACTTTCCGCGAAAGAACGCGATCGGCTCGCCGCGCTGGTTCACGACCTCGATGTCGTAGACGCCGGTGCGGCCGCTGGCGCTTCGCTCCCGGGCGGCGGCCGTCAGAACGTCGCCTTCGCGCGCCGGAGCGATGAAATCGATCGTGCAGCCCGACGCCACCGTGGTGAGATTGTAGCTGTTGCAGGCGAACGCGAACGCGCTGTCGGCCAGCGTGAAGATGAATCCACCGTGGCAGATCGCGTGGCCGTTGAGCATGTCGCCCCGCACCGTCATCGTGACCTTCGCATGCCCCGGCCCGACGGCGGCGATCGTCACGCCCATCGCCTGCGATGCGGCGTCGCGCGCGTACATGGCGGCGGCGACGCGCTCGGCGAGCGCCTGCGCCTCCGCGGGTGCCACGGCGGGGTGGTGCTCGCCCATCAGCGCCCGGTGAACCGCGGCGGGCGTTTCTCGGCGAAGGCGGTGACGCCCTCGCGGTAGTCCGCGCCGCGGCCCAGCGCACGCTGCAGGTCCCGCTCCAGATCGAGCTGCGCCTCCAGGCTGTTTCCAGCGGACGCGTAGAGCGCCCGCTTGGCGGCCGCGAGACCTGCCGTCGGCGCGACGGCGAGCGCCGCGAGGAGCTTCTCGACGGTCGGCGCAAGCTCCGCGTCCTCGACGCATTGCCAGATGAGCCCCCATTCCGCGGCCTGTTCCGCGGGCAGCTTCTCGCCCAGAAGCGAGAGCCCCAGCGCCCGTGCCGTGCCCACGAGCCGCGGCAGGAAGTACGTGCCGCCAGAGTCGGGGACGAGCCCGATCTTGCTGAACGCCTGGATGAAGCTCGCCGACTTCGCGGCGACGACGATGTCGCACGCGAGCGCGAGATTCGCCCCCGCGCCGGCGGCGACGCCATTCACGGCGCATACGACGGGCAGCGGCAGCGAGCGCAAGCCAAGGATCAGCGGCTTGTAATTGCGCTCGATCGACGCGCCGAGATCGACGGGTTCCCCGCCCGGAGCGACGGCACGATCGTTCAAGTCCTGTCCGGCGCAGAAGCCTCGGCCGGCTCCGGTAATCAGGAGGACGCGCGGCGAGGCGTCGGCGCGCACGCGCGCGAGCGCGTCGCGCACCTCGGTGTGCATGGCCTCGTTGAAGCTGTTGAGCCGGTCTGGACGGTTGAGGGTCAGCCTGGCGATGCCGCCGCCGGTGGCGAAGAGGATGTTGTCGTATTGCATCGGTGCGTTGTTCCGTCATTCCCGCGAACGCGGGAATCGAGAGTCGTAAGCGAGCAAGCGAAGTGCCTTATCGTCGAAAGCCGCTGGATCCCCGCTTTCGCGGCGACGACAACCTGTCATACGTGCATCCGATGCTGCACTACTCGAAACCGGCTCGCCACGAACGCGGCGTCGGTAAGCGCGGCATTCGCCGCCGGGTTCGCGCCCGTGCCGTGGTAATCCGAGAAGGCGGCGGACTGATTTACGAAGACGCCGCCGGTCAGGTTGAGCGATAGCGCCACGCCCGCGTCTTCCGCCACGTCGACCGCCTTGTCGACCACGCCCGGGTTCGTCGAGTATACCGACAGCGTCAGCGCGCCGTGCTCGCGGACCGCTTTGCGGGCGATCTCGAGGCTCTGATCGGTATCGTCGGTCGCGATGACGAAGGCGATCGGCCCGAACCACTCCTTGAGGTACTTGCCATGGTCCTTGGCGTCGAGCTTCACGATCAGCGGCGTGCGAATGCGTGCATCCTTGAACTGCGGATGCGTAATCGTCTGGCTGTCGACCACGATCGCGCCGAGCGTGCGCGCGGCGTCGATCCGCTGCGCAACGCCATCGTTGACCACCGCACCGAGAATCTCGACCGCGCGCGCGGGATCGCCGAGAAGCTTCTGCACGGACTCGCCGAGCGCCCGCGCCACCTCGTCGAAGGACAGGCGCCCTTGCGCGGTGTCGATGCCATCCCTCGGCACGTAGACGTTCTGCGGCGCGGTGCACATCTGTCCGGTGTAAAGCGCGAGCGAGAACGCGATATTGCGCGCGACGCTCTTGATGTCCTCGACCGAGTCGATGACGATCTGGTTCACGCCCGCCTTCTCGGCATACACCTGCGCCTGGCGCGCGTTGTTCTCCAGCCATTCGCCGTTGGCGCTGCTGCCGGTGAAGTCGATGAGCTTCACTTCCGGTCGAAGCGCGAGCTTCTGCGCGACTTCGTCGCCCGCGGCGTGCGCAACCAGCGTCACGACGTTGGGATCGAAGCCTGCTTCCGCGAGAACCTCGCGGGCGATCTGCACGCTGATCGCGAGCGGCAGGATCGCGTTCGGGTGCGGCTTGACGACCACCGCGTTGCCGGTGGCGAGGCTTGCGAACATCCCGGGATAGCCGTTCCAGGTCGGAAACGTGTTGCAGCCGATCACCAGACCGACGCCCCGCGGCACGACGCGGAAGTGCTTTTCCATCTTGAGGGGCTCGTTCTTGCCCTGCGGCTTTTCCCAGTAAGCTTTCGCCGGGATCCGGCGCATCTCGTCCCACGCGTAGGCCACCGCCTCCAGCCCACGATCCTGCGCGTGCGGGCCCGCCGCCTGGAAGGCCATGACAAATGCCTGGCCGGTCGTGTGCATGACGGCGTTGGCGATCTCGAAGCTCCTCTTGTTGATGCGCGCGAGGATCTCGAGCGAGACGCCGACCCAAGTCTCCGGCCCCGCCCTGCGCCAGCCCGTCTCTGCAGTTGCGATCGCCGCGAAGAGGCCGTCGAGATCGACCTTGGGATAGCTCACTTCGAGCGGGAAGCCGTAGGGCGAGCGCTCGGCGCCGACGGTCCCGACAACGGCCGGCAGCGTGATCGCAAACGGCTTGTTCAGCAGCGCATCGAACGCCGCTTTGCCCGCTTCGGCGGCACCCTCGCCGTAGACCTTCGGACTGGGCGACTCGGGAAAGGCGCTCCAATAGCCGCGTTCCTGAATCGCTCTTAGCGCTTGGTCGAGCAGCGCTCTATGTCGCTCGAAAAAGGGGTGGGACACTGCGATGACTCCTTTGTGCCGGGTCGTCCCGGCGTAGGCCGGAATCCGATTTCGCAAACAAAAATTGGGCCCGACTCGGTTACTCAAATAAGTCGGGGCGACGAATATTGTGTCACGCCGTCTGATCGAAATCGACGACGACCTTATCGGTCACCGGATAGCTCTGGCAGCACAGGACGAACCCTCGTGCCACCTCGTAATCCTCGAGCGCGAAGTTGACGTCCATGTCGACCTCGCCTTCGACGAGCTTGGCGCGGCAGGTCGAGCAGACCCCTCCCTTGCACGAGTAAGGCAGCTCGATTCCCTGCCTGAGCGCCGCATCGATGACATTCTCCTTGTTCTTTTCGACCGTGAACTCGCGGGCGGTGCCGTCGATGATCGCCCTCACCGTACATTCGCTGCGGCCCGCGGTGGGCGTCGCCTGCGGCTTGTGTTCGTGCTTCGGGATGCTCGCGGCGAACAGCTCGATCTTGATCTTCGACTTCGGAAAGCCATGCTCCTGCAGCGATGTCGAGACCGCCTGCATCATCCCGTCCGGGCCGCAGACGAACGTCGTATCGACATCGGCGAGATCGACCCAATGGGCCAGCAGCGCATCGGTCTTCTGCCGGTCGATGCGGCCGTTGAGGAGCGCGATGTCCTGCGGCTCGCGGCTCATCACAAAGACGAGATTCAGCCGGGAAAGGAACAGGTCCTTGAGATCCGACAGGTCTTCCTTGAAGATCACGGCCGCAGAAGAGCGATTGCCGTAGAAAAGCGTGAACCGGCTCTGCGGCTCCGCGAAGAGCGTCGTCTTGATGATCGAGAGCAGCGGCGTGATCCCGCTGCCTGCGGCGAAGCCGAGGTAGTGCCTGCGGTGGGCGGCGTCGAGCGGGACGTTGAAATGCCCCATCGGCGGCATCACGTCGATCGTCTGGCCGTTCTTCAGCCGCTCGTTCACCCAGGTCGAGAACGCTCCGCCGGGCGCCTTCTTCACGGCGATCCGGAGACAATCGTCCTGGACCGCGGAGCAGATCGAGTACGACCGGCGCAGGTCTTCGCCCCCGACGTCCGCCCGCAGCGTGAGGTGCTGGCCCTGCACGAAGCGGAACGCCTCCTTCAGCGACGGCGGAACGTCGAAGGTGATCGCTACCGCATCGCGGGTCTCGCGGGCGACGTGCGCGATCGTCAGCGGATGAAACCTGCTCAAGGTAGCTTAGTGCGGCTTGAAGTAGTCGAACGGCTCGAGGCAGTCGTCGCAGGCGTACTGCGCCTTGCACGGCGTCGAGCCGAAGCGGGAAAGCTCGCGCGTGCGCGTCGAGCCGCAGCGCGGACAGGGCACAAGGGGGCGAGAGGATCCGCGTCCGAGCCGCGAAGCGTCGATCGGCTGCACGGCTGGTCTCGTCTGCGCGCCCGGCGGCGCGATGCCGTAGCGCGCGAGCCGGGTGCGCGCTTCGGGCGTGATCCAGTCGGTCGTCCAGGCCGGCGACAGCCTGATCTCCAATCGGTGCCTGCCGAACCCGGCGGCGGCAAGGGCACGACCGACGTCGGCGACGATCATCTCGGTGGCCGGACATCCCGAATAGGTCGGGGTCAGCGTCACGACCACTTCGTCGTCGCGCCATTCGACGCCGCGGACGATGCCGAGATCGACCACCGAAACGACCGGAATCTCGGGATCGGGAACGCGACCGAGCACGCGCCAGACCGCCGCGTCGCGCTCCGCGACGTCGATGGTCTCGCTCACCACTGCGCTCCCGGATAGGCGCGCTGCAGACACTGCATGGTCGCAAGCATGTGGCCGAGGTGCTCGGTATGCAACCCTCGCTTGCCGCCGCGCTGCATCGAGCCGGCCTGCGGCACGGCGAGCGTCGCTTCGGCAAGCACGGCCTCCACCGCCCCGCGCCAGGGCAGCGCCAGCGCGGTCACATCGCAACCGATCCCTCCCGCTGCGAGAAGGCGATCGGTCTCGTCGGCCTCGAACATCTCGCCGGTATACATCCAGAGATCATCGATCGCCGATTGCATCCGCGCATGGCTCTCCTCGGTACCGTCGCCGAGGCGAACGACCCAGTCTGCGCTGCGTTCGGCGTGATACGCGACTTCCTTTTCGGCTTTGGTCGCGATCTCGGCCACGCGGGCGTCGCGCGATCGCGTCAGAGCGGAAAGCAGCAGCCGATGCCAAACGTCGAAATAAAACTGCCGGGCCATCGTCTGCGCATAGTCGCCATTGGGCTGCTCCACCAGGAGGAGATTGCGGAACGCTCCGCCGTCGCGAAGGAACGCGAGCGCATCTTCGCTTCGTCCCTGGCCCGCGAACCGCGCTTCGACCTCCCCCGCATAGGCGAACCACAGCCGGGCCTGACCGAGGAGATCGAGCCCGACGTTGGTGAGCGCGATATCCTCCTCGAGCACCGGGCCGTGTCCGACCCATTCGCCCAGTCGCTGCGCGAGCACGAGGTCGCTGTCGGCGAGACGCAGCAGATAGTCGAAGAGTTGCGCTTCGGTCATCGGTCGCATCGCCTGGAGTCCGTCCCGGCCGGCGCGCACGATCGTCGGGTCGAGTTCATTCCTGCGGCATCACAGGTGTTTGACTTCTTCCGGCATGGGAAAGAAAGTCGGATGCCGGTAGACCTTGCTGTTCGCGGGCTCGAAGAGCGACGCCTTGTCTCCCGGTGCTGTCGCGGTGATGTCGGCTGACCTGACCACCCAGATGCTGACGCCCTCGTTACGCCGGGTATAGACGTCGCGCGCGTTCTTGATCGCCATCTCGGCGTCGGGTGCGTGCAGGCTGCCCACATGCTTGTGCGCGAGCCCGTGCTGACTGCGAATGAAAATTTCCCACAACGGCCATTCGTTCCTGATCATCCGCACCTCCCGGCTACACACCGGCAAAGCCGTCGCCCCGGCTTATTTTGGTAAATGAGCCGGGGCGCAATTTTGCCGCCGAGCTCTGATCCAGGCCTGCGCCGGGATGACAACCAAGCATCACTCGCGCTTACGCGACCCGTGTCGCCCGCGCGGCGCGCTTTTCCGCGTACGCGAGCGCCGCATCGCGGACCCAAGCCCCGTCCTCCCAGGCCTTCACCCGGGTGCGCAGCCGGTCGCGATTGCACGGTCCGTTGCCCTTGATCACGTTGTGGAATTCTTCCCAGTCGATCGGCCCGAAGTCGTAGTGTCCGCGCTCGTCGTTCCACCTGAGCAGCGGATCCGGCATCTTCAGCCCGAGGAAGTCCGCCTGCGGGACCGACTGATCGACGAAGCGCTGCCGCAGTTCGTCGTTCGACAGGATCTTGATCCGCCACCGCGCCGATTGCGCGCTGTGCACGCTCTCCGCATCCGGCGGACCGAACATCATGAGCGATGGCCACCACCAGCGATCGAGCGCGTCCTGCGCCATCGCTTTCTGCTCGGGGGTTCCCGCGCAGAGCTTCATCATGATGTCGAAGCCCTGCCGCTGATGGAAGCTCTCCTCCTTGCACACCCGGATCATCGCCCGCGAGTACGGCCCGTAGGAGCACCGGCACAGCGGGATCTGGTTCATGATCGCCGCGCCGTCGACGAGCCAGCCGATCGCGCCGATGTCCGCCCAGGTCAGCGTCGGATAGTTGAAGATGCTCGAATACTTGGCCTTGCCGGCGTGCAGCTCGGCGACGAGCTCGTCGCGCGAAACGCCCAGCGTTTCCGCCGCAGCGTAGAGGTACAGGCCGTGGCCCGCCTCGTCCTGCACCTTGGCCATGAGGATCGCCTTGCGCTTCAAGCTTGGCGCGCGCGTGATCCAGTTGCCTTCGGGGAGCATGCCGACGACCTCGGAGTGCGCGTGCTGCGAGATCTGCCGGATCAGCGTCTTGCGATAGCCCTCGGGCATCCACTCCTTGGGCTCGACCTTCACGTCCGCGTCGATGCGCCGCTGGAACACCTGCTCCTCGGGCGTCATCTCCTCGAGCGAGCGGAGGCGTTTCTGCCCAGTGTCGACCATCTGCGCGTACATGGCATGGGCTCCTAGCGCGGTCCAAACGAAAACGATACACTTTTGCGATGTCGCAGGCAATTTTCGTATCACATCGACCGTGACCATCCAGCCGCGGGGGCGGCCGGCCACGGCGCGCGAGCGCGTTGCGCGCTGGATCCGCCGCGAACTCGCCCTGCATCCGCCCCGGGCCAAGTCCCTCGTCGTCACCGTCTGGGGGGACGCCATCGCGCCCCACGGCGGCGCGGTGTGGCTCGGAGGTTTGATCCGATTGCTGGCTCCCCTCGGACTCAACGAGCGCCTGGTGCGCACCAGCGTCTTTCGGCTGACGCAGGAGGGCTGGCTTTCGGCGCAGCAAAACGGCAGGCGAAGCCTGTATCGCCTCACCCTTTCGGGCGTGCAGCGTTTCGAGCATGCCTATCGGCGCATCTACGCGGCGCCTTCGAGGGATTGGGACGGCGGCTGGGAAATCGTCCTGGCACCGCCGGCCAAGCTGACTGCGCCCAAGCGGCGCGAGCTCAAGCGTGACCTGGGGTGGGAGGGTTTCGGCGCGATTGCACCGGGCATCTTCGTACGGCCGTCGCACAACCGCGCCGAAGCCGATCTTGCCGAAATCCTCGCGGCCCTCGACGTCGGGCGCCACCTCGTCGTGCTGGAGGGACGCGATGCGCCTGGACTCGCGACGGGCTCGCTACGGGCGTACGCCCGCGCGGCTTGGGACCTCGCCCGCGTTGCCGGCGAGTACCGGGCTTTCCTTGCCCGCTTCCGGTCGGTCATCGAAGAGTTTAAGTCCGTGCGTTTGGCCGACGCGGAACAGTCTTTCGTTGTGCGCACCGTCCTGATCCACGCGTTTCGACGCGTAACGCTGCACGATCCTCAGCTACCCGCTGAGCTGGCGCCGGCCGGCTGGCCCGCACCCGAAGCCTATGCCCTGTGCCGAGAACTCTATCGGCTCACCCGGCGAGGAGCCGAGGAGCACCTTGCCGCGACGCTGGAGAGTCCGGACGGCCAGCTTCCTCCGGCGGCGCCTTCGTTCTACGATCGTTTCGCGGCGCACTGATCGCGTGCGTCCGCCGTCGGCCTTGCACGGACGCGCAACAGATTTCGTGTCAGGGATATTTACAGTGGTGGCTGGACCCGCCCGGCGAAGGTCCCCAGGCTGTTGATTAGGGACCGTAGTTACGCATAGGCACATCGTCGGCGCGGGCTTGCTGGCAGCGTGGTGTTACCGGCGCAGGCGGAGCGTCTAGTCGATCGGCCCGCAGGGGGAACTGGGAAGCGCGGCAGCTCGACGCCGGCCGCGACAATCAGTGCGAGCCGCGCTCAGTCGCGCGCAGGAAGGATCCTGCCTCGCACCTCGCCGAAGCCGACGCGGTAGCTCGCGCCCTGGCACCAGCCGGTCATCACGACTTCGTCGCCATCCTCGAGAAAGGATCGCGCTGTGCCTCCGGGCAATGCCAGCGGCTTCTGCCCGTTCCAGGCAAGCTCGAGCAGGCTTCCCCGCGAATCGGGCGCTCCACCGCTGATGGTGCCCGACGCCATGACGTCTCCGCAGCGCGTATTGCAGCCCGACACCGTGTGATGCGCGAGCTGCTGCGCCATGCTCCAGTACAGGTGGCGCGCGTTCGTTCTGCAGATCGTCGTCGGCGCTCCGCCCGGCGGAATCAGTGCAATCTCGAGATGGATGTCGAGCGCGTGCGGGCCGGTCTGGGCGAGATAGGGCAGCGGCACGGGGTCCTGGTCGGGTCCCGGCACGCGGAACGGCTCCAGCGCATCGAGCGTGATGACCCACGGCGAGATCGAGGTCGCGAAGCTCTTGCTGTTGAACGGTCCGAGCGGCACGTATTCCCACTGCTGGATATCGCGGGCGCTCCAGTCGTTGAGAAGCACCAGCCCGAAGATGTGGTCTTCCGCCTCGTCCACCGCGATCGGTTCGCCGAGCGCATTACCCTGACCGACGACGAACGCCATCTCGAGCTCGAAGTCGAGCTTGCGCGACGGTCCGAACGAGGGCCGATCCGTCTCGGGGAGCTTTGTCTGTCCGTTGGGCCGGCAGATCGGCGTGCCGCTCACGACGACCGAGCTCGCCCGTCCGTTGTACGCGACCGGCAGATGCAGCCAGTTCGGCAGCAGTGCGTTCTTGGGGTCGCGGAACATCGCGCCGACGTTGGTTGCATGCTCGCGCGACGAATAGAAATCGGTGTATCCCGCGACCTCGATGGGCAGCGCGAGCTCGGCTTCGTGCAGCGGCAGGAGCGCGCGCGAACGCAGCGCCGTGTCGTCACGCAGCGTGGGCTCGTCGCGCGCCAGGAGCGCCGTGATCCGCGCGCGAGCCAGACGCCACGCCGGGCGGCCTAGCTCCATGAAGGCGTTCAGCGACGCGCGGTCGAAAACGCGCAGGCCGGGCGCCACCGGGAGCAGGCCTGCGTCCTCGAGAGCCGAGAGGTCCAGCACCGATTCGCCGATGGCCACTCCGGCGCGCAGCCGGCGGTCCTGCGCAGTGCGAAAGATGCCGTAGGGCAGGTTCTGCAGCGGGAACGGCGAATCGCGTGCAACGTCGAGGAAAGACCGCGATGCCGGATCGGTGACGGCCATGTACGGGCGACGTACGGGTCAGGCTTCGAGATCGGCCGCGTTACGGCGTCGCGCTGAAACGCTTTGCGAGCCCGGCCCAGCAGTCGCGATAATCCTTTTGCAGCGACGGCGACTGGAGCGCGTAGCGCGTCGGCCGGATAACGTAACGGCTCTCGAACATGAAGGCGAGCGTGTTCTCGAGCTTCTGTGGCGCGAGCGGCACGCTCACTGCGCGTTCGAACGTCCCGGCGTCGGGTCCGTGGCCCGACATGCAATTGTGGAGGCTCGCGCCCCCGGGGACGAAGCCCTCGGCCTTCGCGTCGTAGGTGCCGTGGATCAGGCCCATGAACTCGCTCATCACGTTGCGGTGGAACCACGGCGGCCGGAAGCTGTGCTCGGCGACCATCCAGCGTGGCGGAAAAATCACTAAGTCCAGGTTGGCGGTTCCCGGTGTGTCGGAAGGCGAAGTCAGCACCGTGAAGATCGACGGATCGGCGTGATCGAACGTGACCGTGTTCATCGCATTGAACCGGGCGAGATCGTACTTGTAGGGTGTCAGATTTCCGTGCCACGCGACGACATCGAGCGGGGAGTGATCGATGGCTGCGGCCCACAGACGGCCGCCGAACTTCGCGACGAGCTCGAAGGCTCCCTCGCGGTCCTCGAACGCGGCGGCCGGCGCCAGAAAGTCGCGCGGGTTGGCGAGCCCGTTGGCCCCGATGGGGCCGAGCTCGGGCAGCCGCAGCATCGCTCCGTAGTTTTCGCACACATAACCGCGCGCCTCCGAGTCGCCCAGGCCGATGGCGAAGCGCACGCCGCGGGGAATGACCACGATCTCGCCCGCACACGCGTCGAGAACGCCGAACTCGGTGCACATGCGCAAAGCGCCCTTCTGCGGAACGATCAGCAGTTCGCCGTCGGCATCGTAGAAGAAGCGCTCCTGCATCGAGCGATTGCAGGCGTACACATGAATGCCGATCCCCGCCTGCAGCGACGCGTCGCCGTTGCCGGCGAGCGTGACGAGCCCGTCGACGAAATCGGTCGGCGTCGCGGGCATGGGCAGCGGATCCCAGCGCAACGGGTCGGGCGGCGCGGGCGATTCGTCGAACGGCGCGCTGCGCAGGAGCCCCTGCTCGCGCGGCCGAAACGCGCCGTGCTTGAGCGCGGGCCGCAGTCGATACAGCCACGAGCGGCGATTCGCGTGGCGCGGCGCGGTGAACGCCGTCCCGGAGAGCTGCTCCGCGTACAGGCCGTACGGTGCCTTCTGCGGCGAGTTCTGGCCCTGCGGAAGCGCGCCCGGAAGCGCTTCGCTTGCGAATTCGCCGCCGAAGCCGGACTGATAGCGCAACGCGGCGGATGCGTTCGCTCTTTTCGCGTTGCGCGCGGCGGGTCGGCGTTCAGCGGTGTCCATGTCTGCGGTCGCCCCGGCGAAGGCCGGGGCCCAATTTGAACCTAAGCAACTTGGATCCTGGCCGGCGCCGGGATGACAAACATGCCGCGACGACCCGTCCAGAGCGTTTCGTCTTCGTCGTCCTCGTCTTCGTCGAAGCCGCCTTCGTCGTCGTCGGGATCGATGTTGCCTCCGCTCGAACCGCGATCGTCGTCGTCTTCTTCTTCATCGTCGTCGTCGTCGGCCGGCGGCAGCGGATCCGGCTTATGGCAGCGAACGTCCGCGGCTTCGAGCAGCCGCTGCGGCACCCCCGCCCATAGCTCGGCGCGGGCGCTCGTCGCGAACGCCGATTCTTCGAATGCAAGCCGATCAGTGTTCATCCGCCAACGCCTGCCATGTCACCTAAAGACCGCCCGCCGATCTCGCAAGCCATCATCCCACAGAACGACGGTTCCGGTCTTCATCGGCGCCGCTTCTCCGTCAGGGCCGTGAGCCGCCGGCGTAGTTCCGGCGAGGCCAGCGATGCCTCGTACGCCGTTCGCGACGCCCCTGCCTCCGCATCGCCGGCGGCGATCGCGTCGAGCTGGCGCTTCATCGAGCGCTGAACCGTCGGCTCGCAGGCCTTGATCGCGGCGATGTATTCGGCGACCGTCCGCTGAAGCTGCCGGCGGGGCACCAGGTCGGTGAGAAAGCCGACCCGCAGCATGTCTTCCGCTCCGAGCGTCTGACCGGTCAGAAATATGCGCTTCGCCTGCGCGACCCCGACCGCGGCGACGTAGCGGCGCAATCCGCCCGGATAGTAGTGGAGGCCGAATCGTGCGGCCGGCATGAACATGCGCGTGCCGGACACGCCGATCCGGATGTCGCAGCACAGCGCGAGGTCGGTTGCTCCGCCGTAGACCCCGCCGTTGATCATTGCGAGCGTCGGCATCGGCAGCCGTTCGATCGTATCGAGCAGTTCCTCGAAGCTGCGATCGAGTCGTCCGAGGATCGCCTCGATGGTGAAGCCGGAGCTGAAAGTACTCGTCCCCGCGCCGGTGAAGATCACCGCCCGGACCGACGCGTCGACCGCCGCGCGCTCGACGTGCGCGCGCAGCACCGGAATGTCGTCCGGATCGATACGGTTGTGCTCGCGCGGCCGCTCGAAGCGCACCCTGGCGATACCCGCCGAAACCGTCAGGCTCGGCGCTCCATCCGCGACGGGCTTTCTCGCTGCCATGGGCTTTAGCGGCCGACCATCGCCAGGACGTCCGATTTGAGGAAACGCTCGACCACGAGCATGAAGCCGATCGAGGGAATGAGGAGCAGCAGCGCCGTGATCGACGAGATCTGGTAGTTGCCGCCCATGGTCGCGTTGAACATGAGGAGCGGCAGCGTCGTCACGTCGGGAACGCCGACGAAGTAGGTACCGGTGAACTCGTCCAGCGATTCCAGGAACACGAAGATCGCGCTCGCGATCAGGCCGGGCATCGCGAGCGGCAGCGTGACGGTGCGAAAGCACGTCCATGGCGACGCGCCGAGATTGCGTGATGCTTCCTCGAGCGATGCGTCGACCGAAGCGAACGCGGCCGAGGCGATCCAGACCGCGAGGACCAGGCCGTGCGATGCGTGCACGAGAACCACGCCCAGGATCGTGCCGTTGAGGCCGATCTGATAGAAGACCTGCGCGATGTTGACGTACACGGGAAGGTTCGGCACAGCCTGCGGCAGCAAAAATGCGAGCAGGATCGCGCCCCGCCACGGCAATTTGAGCCGCGCCAGCGCGTAGCCGGCGGGAACCGCGACCGCGAGGCTGAAGACGACCGTCAGGACGGCGATCCAGACGCTCGTCGCGAGCGACGCGAGCGCGTTGCCGCGCGGCTGGAACACGCGATACCAGTAGGTGAGGCCGTACTCGATCGGAAGCTTGTTCGGGAAGTACCAGCGCTCGGCGAATGCCCAGAGTAGCAGGTTCAGCAGCGGGCCGAAGATCGCGAAGGCGAGCAGCGCCAGGATCAGCCAGCGGAAGAACGCTTGAACCGGCGACGGAAGCGTGAGCGCGCGCATCGGCTCAAGCGGCTTCGGCTTTCGCCACCGCGTGCCGCAGATAGAACACCGCCCCGATCGCGGCGAGCGCAAGCGAGAGCAGGCACAGCGCATTGGCGACCGCGTAATCCCCGAACGTGCTGATGCGATAGGCCACGTCGACGGTCGCCATCGTCGGAGAGTTGGGATTGATCATCAGCGGCACCGAGAGGACCGAGAGCATGGTCACGAACGACAGGACCAACCCGACGAGCAGCGTGCCGCGGACCTGCGGCAGGACAATGTCGACCAGCACGCGCAGCCGGGGCGCGCCGAGGTTGCGCGCTGCTTCGATATGCTGGGACTCCACTGCGGCCATCGCGCCGGCGAGAAGCAAGGTGACGAACGGGGCCTGTTTCCACACGAACGCGACGACTATGCCGCGCCAGTCGAGGAGGCTCTGCGCAGAGATCGGTTCGATGAGTCCGCTGCCGATCAGGACGTGGTTGAGCATCCCGTTCTTGGCGAGGAAGGTGCGCATGAGCTGCCCGGCGACGACGAACGGAATGAACAGCGGCCAGCGGTAGAGCCAGCGCAGGATCGCTACGGTGCGGGGATGACCCCCGAGCGTGAGATAGCCGGCGATGGCGATCGCGACCAGCCCGATGAGGAGAGTCGACAGGAGCACGATCGCCAGGGTGAACAGCAGATCGGTGGTGTAGAAATCGAACGCCTTGGCGAAGTGCTCGAGCGTGAAGCCGCCGCCTGCGGCGCGAAACGCCACGACGGCCGACATCGCGAGCGGCGCGACGAAGAAGAGGCCGACGACCGCCAGCGCCGGCGCGATCAGCAGAAGCGCGACGCCGCGGCCTCGGAGGAGCGGCGGCGACAGGGTTATCGCTTTAGCCGACGTCACGCGCGGCACGCCGCAGGGTCGTCGTTCCCGCGGAGGCGGGAACCCAGCGGCGTGCCGGCGATGTGCCAGCGACTCACGACACTGGATCCCCGCTTTCGCGGGGATGGCGCATTAGATGTCGCCCCGGCGCAGGCCGGGCCCAAGTTCCGACTGCCGTGACGCCGGCGCAACACCTTGGATCCCGGCCTTCGCCAGGATGACCCGGCTGTCTCCGATCGCTGCGAGGCTTTCGCCGCTTGCTCTCGGACATCCGCGTCACTTCAAGACGACACGCTCGTAGCCTTCGACGATCTCCTTGAAATACGGAGACAGCGGGAATGGACGCCCGTACTTGGCCAGATCCTGCGGCGAGACGTCCGTGAACAGCTTGTTCCATGCGGCCTGATCGAGCTTGGGCTGGACGTACTGCGGATCGATGCCCGGATACCAGTTGAACTGCTTGATGATGCCGTCGGCCTGGACTTCCGGGCTTTCCGCCAGCTCGATGAATTTCTTGGCGAGCGCGGCGTGCGCTGCCTTGGCGGGAATCACGTAGTACATCGGCTGGCCGGGCAATCCGGGAGACGGCAGGACGAGCTTGATCTTCGGGCTCATGCGGCCATCCGCCTGCCAGGTGTAGAACATGTCGACCCAGACCGGGCCCATCGCGATCTCGCCGCGATTGAGCATGTCGAGCGTGCCGGCGTTGCCGGGCGTCATCACGACGTACTGGTTGAACTCCTTCAACCCCGCGAGCGCCTTGTCGATCGCCGGCGCCGCGGATGCGTCGTAAGGCCCTTTTTCGAGCTTGTCGGCCATCCCGCTGTACGCCGATACCCAGCCCGTGACGAAGCCGACGCCGGACATGCCTCCCTTGACGCCGTTGTAGCCGAACTGCTTCGGGTTCTTCTTGACCCAGTCGTTGAGCTCAGCAAAGGATTTCGGCGGCGTCTTCACGAGGTCGGGGTTGTAGGCGAAAACGATCTGGCTGTGGAACATCGGCAGCACGTAACCGTCGACGTCCGCCCCCAACGCGTTCTTGGCGGTGTCGCGCGAGACCAGCTTGCCCACCGAGACGTCCTTGCGGTACGGCATCAGCAGCTTTTCCTTCACCATCGTCGCCGAAGCGAGCTGGTGGATCACCGCGACATCGACATCCCACTCGTTGCTGCCGGCCTTCTGCTGCGCCGAGAGCTTCTCGTAGATCTTCTGCGAGCCCGCGTCGCCCGGGCCGGTGCCCACCGCGCGCACCTTCACGCCGGGATTCATCGCCTCGAACTTCGGCGCGAGGTAGTTGTTGACATAGTCGACCATGTTCTGGTCCCCCGCCGTGACGACGTTGAGCGTCGTCTGCGCCCACGCTGCGCCGGCGAAACCCAGCGCGACGGCGAGTACGAAAAGCCCTCTCTTCATGATCTCCTCCTAGGGAAACGGGTCAAACGCGATCTTCAAGGAAACAAGAGCAATGCCGAACGCGGCACGACCACGCGGGCGGTCGTGCCCTCGGTGACGCGCTCGGGTGCGTGCACCCAGATTTCGGCGCCGTCGATGCGAACGCGATAACGGTACCCCTGGCCGACGTACACCGATTGCGAAACGACGCCGTCGAGCACCAGGTCTCCGCCGTTCGGCGGGGTATCCGAGCCCGCGAGCCGCGCAGCATCGCTGCGGAAGTGCGCGCGAACTTTGCGGCCACGGTCCTCCGAGCCATCGGCTGCCGAGAATCCGTCGTCGGTCGCGATCAGGTCGACGGCGTTGTCGGCGCCCATGAAACCGGCGACGAACGCCGACGACGGGTGATGGAAGATCTCCTCCGGCGCCCCGGTCTGCACGATGTGCCCGGCGTCGATCACCGCGATGCGGTCCGACAGCGTAAGCGCTTCCTCGCGATCGTGCGTCACGTACACCGCCGTGATGCCGATCCGCTGCTGGAGCGCCCGCAGCTCGTGACGCAGCTCGAGCCGGACCTTGTAGTCGAGATTGGACATCGGCTCGTCGAGGAGCAGCACGTGCGGGCTCACCGCCAGCGCGCGACCGAGAGCGACGCGCTGGCGCTGCCCGCCCGAGAGCTTGGTCACCGCCCGCGGACCGAAGCCTTCGAGCTGGAGCAGCTTGAGCATCTCCGCCACGCGCGCCGCGATCGCACCCTTCTTCCAGCCGCGCATCCGGAGTCCGTAGCCGATGTTGTCGGCGACGCTCATGTGCGGCCAAAGCGCGTAGGACTGGAACATCATCGCGGTGCCGCGCGCTTCCGGCGGAAGCTGCGCGATGTCGCGGCCCTCGATGCGGATCGTTCCCGAATCCGGGATCACGAAGCCGGCGATCGAGCGCAACAGCGTCGTCTTGCCGCAGCCGCTGCTACCCAGCAGAGCGACCATCTCACCGCGCTCGACGTCGAGGCTCACCCGATCGAGAACCGGCGGACCGCCGTAGGAAACGGTCAGGGCTTCGATCGAGAGGTAGGAAGGCATGGCACGGGGTTTCTTGAACGTCCGACACTACGGTGCAAGTATGACGCGGAAGAGACGCCCAAGCCAGCGGACTCGCTAGCCGGCGTTCCCGGGCAAACCTCGCGCGTGCGAGCGGGCAAGGGTCGGGCAATTCGTCTTCCACTGCGAGGTGATCCGCGGGGCCGGTCACGAAGACATGGACGGGACGATCCGCGTCGAGGCGTAAGGCGCCGCGTGCATCGAGATCCAGGTTCTGGCTCCGCGGCGATCGATGTCGCGTCGAAGATAACGTCGAAGCAAGCGTTTGGCCTCGGCGCGCGAAGGCGCGCTCGCGCGGCCGCATCGTCATGCCGCGGCGGGTCACAACCCGCGGTTTCCAGATGCGTGGGTCCGTTCCGCGCCGCGCGGGAATCGATCGCCGCCCGATCGATGATCACGTGGCCAGTGATTCGCGTCAACCCACTCAATCTATTGATTACACTAAATAATATGAAGCCTGGCGCGCCGGCCCACAACGTCGGTTCGCCGGCCACGAAGGCTCGACGCCGACGTCTGGCATAGCACTTGCTGAATGGTCACCGGTTCGCTGACGCTCGTCCGGTTTCTCAGGCTGTCGGTCGGCGCCAACTTCAAATTTCAACGGGGAGCATCTTTGATGAACACTCGCAACCTGAAGCGTCTGCTGTTGCCTGTAGCCGCAGTATCGATGCTCGCCGTGGGCACGGCACACGCCAACGACAACGTTACGGTCACCGTCAACGCGACCATCGTCGGCGTCTGCAAGTTCTTCACCGCATCGCCGACCATCGACATCACCAACACAGGCTCGGGCAGCAACATCGATCCCAGCCTTGCCGGACCTGCGACGGGCAACGTCGACATCACTTACCGGTGCAGCAACGGAACGTCGCCGTCGTTCACCGTCCCCGCCACTGCGACCGTCACCTGCACGACCGCGGGCACCTGCGGCGCGTCGACCATGGCGCCCACGGTCAGCTCGTCGAATACCGGCGCCGGCACGGGCCTCGGCAGCGGCAAGGATCAGACGCTCACCGTCACCGCGCAGATCACCCAGGCCAACTATCAGAACTCGCAGGTCGGCTCCTACAGTGGCAACATGACCGTCAGCGTGACGCCCTGACCGGCGCACGATCGTGGCTGACGAACCGAAGGCCGCGAATGCGGCCTTCTTCTTGAGAACGTGTCGAAGGTGAACGCGAATGGGTTGGCGACGTGTTTTCGCGGTCTTCGCGGCCTGTATCCTGCAGCCCGCGTGCGCGGGCGCAGCGGACAGCCTCACGGTGACGATCAACACGACGGTGCTTCCGGTGTGCCGCTTCTCGGCCTCGGGCCCTGCGAATTTCGACACGAACGCCGGCGGAGCTGTTGACGCCGGCCAAGCCGCACCGCTCTCCGCGACCGGCGCCATCACGTACCGCTGCACCAATGGCGTGGCACCGGCATTCGCCATCACCGCTGCCGCAGGTTGCGGCGGATGCCCCGACGCGCGCGGCATCGGCCCCGTCATCCTGTCGGACAATGGCGGCGTAGGACGCGGAATGGGTTCCGGGCGCGACCTGACGCTGATCGTCGCCGGCCCCGTCGGGCCGGCGCCCGTTCAGACCGCTTCGGTCGGCGTCGCTCTCGCTGACGTCAGCATTACCGTCTCCCCATGATGAAAGGTCTCGTTCGGGCGGCGGCAGCGGCTTGGCTCGGCGGTTCCTCGCTCGCCTGGGCGGATTGCACGTTCAACGGTAGCGGCGGCTCGATGACGTTCGCGCCGTTCGATCCGTCGGTGGCCACGACCCAGACCGCGTTCATCGACCTCAAGGTCAAGTGCACGCCGGCAGGCCTCTCGCCGACCTTTCAGTTCAGCGGCCTCTATGGGAACGCCCCCTTGCGCATGAAGCATTCGTTCGGGAACGCGTTCATCCCCTACAGCGTCTCAGCGTCGTTCCTGAACACCACCGGGGTGAACGAGAACTGGCGGATCACGGCCACCGTTCTCGGCACGAGCTACCAGAACGGCCTCGTGGGGTCCTACTCCGACACGCTCACCGTCACGGTGCTGCCATGATGCTCCGTAAGTCATACGCGCTTTCGCGTCTCGGCCTGATGCTCGTTGCGCTCGCCGCGTGGTCGACCGCTCTCTACGCGGGCGAGTTCACGATCAACCCGCTGCGCGTAAATCTCGACCGCACGACCCGCGCCAGCGAGATCACGGTGCGCAACGACGACACCGTGCCGCTGCGCATGCAGCTCGAAGCGATGAGCTGGCGCCAGGACGCCGACGGCAAGGACCAGTACGAGCCGGCCGAGGGCCTCATCTTCTTCCCGCGCGCCATGGAGATTCCTCCCCGCGAGTCGCGCATCGTTCGGGTGGGCGTGCGGGCTGCACCGGTCACGCGCGAGGACGCCTACCGGCTTTTCATCGAGGAGCTTCCGCCGCCCTCCGGTCCGGACACCGGCCAGATGGGCACGTCGCTGCGCATCTTCCTTCGAGTCGGGGTCGCGGTGTTCGTGGCGCCCGCGCAGCCCAAGCCGACTGCGGAAATCACGCATCTCGACCTGCGCGGCGGCGCAGCGGAATGGTCGGTGGCAAACACGGGAAATGCCCATTTCCGAACCGAGCAGGTGGAGCTCATCGGCGTTGCACGCGACGGGACGCGGGTCCTCCTCCAGGACTTTCCTGAGCGCTACTTCCTCGCCGGCGTGACCAAGACGCTGCGCTTCGACATTCCCCGCGAGTCGTGCAGGCAGTTCGTCGCGCTCGAGGCATGGGTACATGGCGAGAACCTCGACCTGAAGCGAAAGCTCGATGTCGATCCGGCGCGCTGTCCCTAACGTCGCGCTCGCCGCCGGAATCATTGTCTTATCGCTGCTGAATCCGGGCGCGTGGGCGGCCGGCATGAGTGATGCGCCGGCGCCGTCGTCGGCAGCACCGGCCGCGACGAGCCCGCCCGTGACGCCTCCGTTCGCGATGCTCATCGCGCGCGTGTTCGTGAATACGGTCAACCGCGGCGACGTCCCCGTGCTGCGCGACGCCCAGGGACGCTTTCTCGTTCCCGCAACGGAGTTCGAGCGATGGGGCCTGTCGCTCCCTGGCGTCGTCCCCGTCGTCGTCCAACGCGAGCGCTACATCGCGGTGTCCGGCATCGAGGGCCTCGCCGCGCGATTCGACCCCACGACAGTGACGCTAACGCTGCAGGTCGCCGCAAAGGCGCTGCCGACGACCGCCATCGATCTCGGCCCGCAGCACCGCCCGGGCGTCATCTACCCCGCCGAGAAAAGCTTCTTCCTGAACTATGGGTTGAATGCCAACGGCGACGACCGCTTCGGTGAGCGGCGCTATCAGTTCGCGACCGAGCTCGGCGTGCGGACCGGAGAATGGCTTTTCTACAACACGACCGATGATCAGTGGGGCAATGGCGTCCCGGGTCGCTTTACGCGACTGCTGACCAACGCGCAATACGACGATCGTCCGAACCTTCGGCGGTTGACGCTGGGCGACTTCTTCACGCCAACCCTCGATCTATCGAACTCCGTGCCGCTGGGCGGGGTGAGCTTCACCAAGTTCTACTCGATGGATCCGTACTTCATCCAGTACCCGACCGCCGCTTTCCAGACCCAAGTCGAGTTCCCTTCGACCGTCCAGGTCCGCGTCGATGGCAACCTCATCGCCCAACGTCAAGTGCAGCCCGGACCCGTTGACATCACCAACATCACGGGCGTCACCGGCGGGCAAAATGTCTCGGTCGTCATCCGCGATCCGTTCGGCCGCGAACAGCTGCTGCAGCGGCCGTTCTTCTTCGCCACGAATGCCGGCCTCGCGAAAGGGCTGCACGAATACAGCTACAACGTGGGTTTCCTGCGCCGCCAGTACGGCATCGAGAGCGCTGACTACGGACCGCTCGCGGCGTCGCTGTTCCATCGCTACGCCTTCACCGATCAGCTCACCCTCGGAGCACGCGGCCAGGCCACGGATAAGCTGTACAACGTCGGCCCGTTCGGCACCTTTCAGGGTCCGTGGGGCATCCTCGGCGCCGGGGTGTCGATCGGCGGTCGCGACGGGAACTCGGGTCCGGCCGCAGCCGCGGCCTATTCGTATACGGGCGGAAACCTCAGCTTGACCGTCGGCGCACAGTACCTGGCACGCGATTTCGCGCAGCTCTCCGACTTCGAATCGACGTTTCGCGCGCGCAGCAATCAGTATGTATCGGGCTCCGCTTATTCGCCGAGGCTCGGAACGCTCACCGCGACGTACACCGCGCTCACGTCCTACGACGGGCCGCAGACGAAGCTGTGGAACGTCGCCTACACACGGGGACTGCTCGACGGTCGAGCGCTTGTCGCGGTCAACTACACGCGCACTCTGGAGCCGCAATCGACCTCGGTCTGGCTCCTGTCGTTCCGCTACTTCTTCGACAGCGATACCTCGGTGATCGCGGCCGCGGGAGGGACCCGCGCTGCGGGTACGCCCTCCACGAACACGCAGTCGATCTCGCTGGACAAGTCGATCCCTCAGGGAGAAGGCGTCGGCTACACGTTGACCGGCGGCCATGTCGGCGACGGCTTCGACGGCGCGTTCGGCCGCGCCTTCGTGCAGGCCAACGCGGCACACGCCACGTTCGGCGCGGAGTATGCCCGCGCCAGCCGGCCGGACGCGGGCCCCGGGCTCAGTCAGCTTTTCGTGGCGGGGAGCATCGGCGCTGTGGGCGGCTCGGTGTTCGCTGCGCGTCCGGTGGATGACAGCTTCGCGCTGGTCCGCGTCGAGGGCATGCGCGACGTACCGGTCTACGCCAACGGCTGGTATGCCGGCAAGACCGACGCCAAGGGCGAAGTCGTCGCGACCAACATCGCTTCCTATTACGACAACTTCATCGCCTTCGGAACCAAAGATCTGCCGCTCGACTACGTGTTCGCGAGCTCCGAAAAAGTGATCTCGCCGCCCACCCGCAGCGGCACGCTGGTGGCATTCGAAGTGAAGAAGAACCATGCCGTCTTCGGCGTTCTCGTCGAATCGCGAGGCGGCGCGCGACTGCCACTCGAGTTCCGTGAGATCACTCTGACGCGCGGCGATATCGTCGTGCGCGCGTTCACGGCTCGCCGCGGCGAGTTCTACGTCGAAGGGCTGACGCCGGGAGCCTACCAGCTTCGATTGGATGGAGACCCTCCGTGCACGGCGCAGATCAGCGTACCGGATCCCGCAGAAGCGATGACCGACGTGGGTACGGTGCTCTGCGACTCGATCCGGAAGTAACCGCCCGGGCCCGTTTCGAGGCCCGTCTTCGATTCGATCGGATTACGGCTCCGTCTCGACCGCAGGCGCGATCGTGGACACCGCAAGCCTGGAGCACATCGCCGCGAAGGTCATGCGGCGCTGAACTCTCAGTGCCCTGCCGACGACGGAACGGTTGATATAGCCGGCCCGGATCAATTCCTCGCCGAGCCGGCCGCCGCTTAGCCGTTGGCTCGACAGTGCTTTGTCCAGCTGCTCCTTGGAGATCTGTCCTTGAGCGACGAGGATTTCGCCCAGCCACGGCGGCCGGGCGCCGTCTATCGAGTCGAGAGCCTGCCGGAGCGCGTCGACTGCGGTCGGCGGCGTGCGCCCGTCCGGAACGGCCGCATTTTGCGGGCGGTGCTGACGCTTGTCGTCCATGGGAGTCTGCTCGAACCGGGATTTCGGGAGTCGCTTCCCCCGAACGCAAGACATATGCCCGCGGCTCCGGACCGGGCATGCATCAGGATGTACCCCACACGTCCTGCGCCGTCTCGACGACCAGACGCAACTTCGCGACCTGCGATTCGCGCGCGATGTCATTGCCGTGAACGGTGCTCGAGAAGCCGCACTGCGGCGACAGGCAAAGCTGCTCCAGCGGCACCACGCGCGCCGCCTCGTCGATGCGGCGCTTGAGCGCATCCTTCGATTCCAAATCTCCGACCTTGGTCGTCACGAGCCCCAGCACAACGATCTTGTCCCTGGGCAGGAAGCGCAGCGGCGAGAAACCGCCCGACCGGGCGTCGTCGTATTCGAGGAAATAGGCGTCGACGGCAAGCTCGCCGAACAGCGTTTCAGCCACCGGCTCGTAGCCGCCTTCGGCCACCCACGCGCTCCTGAAGTTGCCGCGGCAGAGGTGAGTGCAGATCGTCATTCCGGCGGGGCGATCGGCGATCGCGGCGTTGATGAGCCGCGCATAACGGCGCGGCAGCTCGTTGGGATCGTCGCCGCGTGCCCGCGCGCCTTCGCGCATCTTGGGATCGCAGAGGTACGCGAGGTTCGTGTCGTCGAGCTGGAGATAGGTGCATCCCGCTTCGCCGAGCGCCTTGATCTCCCCCCGGTACGCCGTCGCCACATCGGCGAAGAAGGTTTCGAGATCGGGATACGCCTCGCGGCTGATCGCCTCCCGGCCGCCACGGAAGTGCAGCATCGTCGGCGAAGGAATGCTTACTTTCGGAGTGCGCCTGGTCACCGACTTGAGGAAATTGAAATCCGCGACCTGGATCGGCCGGAGATGACGGAGCTTCCGCACGACGTGCAACACGGGCGGGGCGAAGTCGACATCACCCTTCGCGCCGTGAAAGTGAGCCGTCAACCCGCCGCGCGTCTCGACGCCTTCGAGCTGCTCCAGAAAGTCGATATGGAAATAGGTGCGCCGGAATTCGCCATCGGTGACGCCGCGTATGCCGGCGTCCTCCTGCATGCGCACGACCTCGGTGATCGCCCTGTCCTCGACGGCGCGGAGCTCCGGTTTCGAGATCTCGCCGTTGCGGTAGCGCTCGCGCGCCGCGAGCAGCTCCGGTGGACGCAGGAAGCTTCCGACATGGTCGGCGCGAAAGGGCGGCGCGGTCCGGAGGGCCATTTTGATCGGGTCCAGGTCAGACGCCGGGATCCTTGAAGTTTTCCACCTTGTCGAATTCGACGTTGTAGAGCTTCCCGTCGACCAGCTCGCATCTGCGAATGTAGACATTCTGCACCACGTCGCGGGTCGCGGGGTCGATCGACATTGGCCCGCGCGGGCTCACCCACGCCATCCCTTTCATCGCCTCTACCAGCGTCTCGCCGTCGGTCGCACCGCCGGTCTTCTTGAGCGCCTCGTAGATCAGATGCACGCCGTCGTAGCCGCCGACGGACATGAAGTTCGGCCGCATGCCGTTGTTCGCTTTCATGAACTCGGCGACGTAGGCCTTATTCTCCGGCGACGGATGCGCCGCGGAATAGTGATGCGACGTGATCATCCCCAGCGCCGACGGACCGATCGCTTCGAGGATGTCGTCGTCGAGCACATCGCCGGGGCCAATGAGGCGGATTCCTGCTTCCTTGAGACCGCGGTCGGCGAACTGCTTGAGCACCGCGGTGCCCTGCCCCGAAGGCACGAACACGAACAGCGCGTCCGGCTTCGCGTCCTTGGCGCGCTGGAGGAACGGCGCGAAATCGGGATTGGCCAGAGGCGAGCGGATCGAATCGCTCACCGTTCCGCCGGCGTCTTTGAAGCGCTTCACGAATGTCTTCTCGGCCTCGCTGCCCGGGGCGTAATCGGTCACGAGCGTGACGACCTTCTTGATCTTGTTCTTCGCCGCCCAGTCGGCGATGGGCGCGGTCACCTGCGGTATGGTGAACCCCGTGCGCACGATGAACGGCGAGCGCTGGGGAATGATCGACGTCGCCGCGCACATGACGACCATCGGCATCTTCGCCTCGGTCGCGACCGGGGCGGTCGCCAGCGCGAGCGGCGTGAGGCCGAACCCGGCCAGCACCGCGATTTTTTCCTGCACGATGAGTTCCTGCGCTATGCGCTTGGTCGTCTCGGGCGCGAGCCCGGTGTCGTCCTTGACGATGAGCTCGACCATGCGACCCGCGACGGTGTCGCCGTTCTTCTGCATGTACAGCCGCACGGCGGCGTGGGTTTGCCGTCCGGTCGAAGCGAAGGGACCCGTCATGGGTAGGATCAGCCCGATCTTGACCGGGTCGGCCGCGAACGCCGAACGCGGGAGCCATAGAGCCGCGGCCGCCGCCGCTCCACGGCCGAGGAAGCGACGCCTTGATTGAAGCAACGGGTGACGCATCAATTCCTCCTTCCGGTCTAAGGGCGGTCCAGCGAGCGAAGTCGCTCTCGCCGCGCCATCCTACTTCATTTCGCGTCCGAAGTGAGGCCGTGACCACGCTCCGCGGAGCGTGCGAGCAGCGGTGCGGGCGACCAGTACGCCGCACCGAAACGATCGCGAAACGCTTCGATCCGCGACACCACGTAGGCGAGGCCGAGTCGGTCGGCATGGAACAGCGGCCCGCCTCGATGGCGCGGGAAACCGTAGCCGGTGAGCCAGACGACGTCGACGTCCGATGGACGGGACACTACACCCTCGTCCAGGATGCGCGCCGCCTCGTTGATCATTCCGAAGAGGCAACGCTCGATGATCTCGGTGGCCGGGATCGGGCGCCGCTCGATGCCTCGCGTGCGCGAATGCTCGACGAGCAACGCCTCGACGGCGGAATCGGCGAGCGGCGTGCGACTGCCCTCCTCGTAGCGGTACCAGCCGGCACGCGTCTTCTGCCCGAGACGGCCGGACTCGACGAGCCGGTCGAGGAGATCGCAGTCTCGCCCCAGTTCGCGCAGCTGCCTCCGCAGATTCGCATTGCTCCAGCCGATGTCGAGCCCGGCCAGATCGCTCACGGCGAGCGGCCCCATCGCGAAACCGAATTCGGTGAAGGCTGCGTCGATCTCGCGCGGCAACGCGCCCTCCTCGAGCATGAACAGGCACTCGCGCGTGCGCTGCACCAGCATGCGGTTGCCGACGAAGCCGTCCCTGCCCTTGCACACCACGCCGACCTTCCTCAGCCGTTTCGCGAGCGCCACGCCGGTCGCGAGCGCATCGGGCGAGGACGCGTCTGTGCGCACGATCTCGACGAGCCGCATCACGTTGGCCGGGCTGAAGAAATGCAGGCCGATCACGTCCTGCGGCCGCCGCGTGAAGCCGGCGATCTCGGCCACGTCCAGATACGACGTGTTCGTCGCGAGGAGCGCGCCCGGCTTCGCGATCGCGTCAAGGCTCGCGAAGACCTCGCGCTTGACGCCGATGTCCTCGAATACGGCTTCGATGACGACATCGGCGTCGACCACGGCATCGAGCGCGCCGGCCGTCCGGAATCTTGCCCTGATCGCCCCGGCCGCGCCGGCGTCGATGCGACCCCTGGCTGCAGCATCGTCGTAATGCGCGGCGATGCGCTCATTCGCCCGGGCGAGGGCAGCCTCGCCGGTCTCGATCAACGCGACATCGAACCCGGCATCGAGCAGCGCGATGGCGATGCCCTGCCCCATCGTGCCGGCGCCGACGACCGCGGCGCTCGCGAGCGGGCGAGCTGTCCCCAGCGCGACTTCCGGGCCGGGCTTCGCCGCCCGCCGCTCGGCGAAGAAGGCATAGCGCAGCGCGCTCGCCTCCGCCGTATCGCGCAGCGCCAGGAAATCAGCCCGCGCATAGGCGACCGCATCGCCGAACGGCATGTCGATCGCGCGACGCACCGCCGCGACGATTTTTTCCGGCGCCGGCTCGCCGCGGCGCCTCCGTGCATCCTTGGAATGACGCTCGAAAACCTCCGGTACCCAGTCGGGCGGCGGCAGCGAGCCGGTCCGGCGCGGGGTGGAGCCCGTCTCGACGAGGCGGCGCGCGAACGCGACCGCCTGTCCACGAACGCCGCCGTCGACGACCCTGTCGGCGAAACCGCGGAGGGCTCCATCCGCGATGCGGCGCGGCTTGCCGCTGAGCATCATGGCGAGGGCGGCATCGAAGCCGATGAGCCGCGGGAGCCGCTGCGTCCCGCCCGCGCCCGGCAGCACCCCGAGATTAACCTCGGGCAGTCCGATCCGGACGTCGCGCGCGGCAACGCGATAGTGACATCCCGAGGCAAGCTCGCAACCTCCGCCCAGCACGCTGCCCTGCAGCGCGGCCACTACCGGTTTGGCGGAATCCTCGAAGCGTTGAATGACATCGGTCAGGTGCGGAGGCTGTGGCGGCAATTCGAATTCGCGAATATCGGCGCCGGCGCAGAACGACGCGCCCGACGAGCAGAGCACGATCGCGCGCACGGCGGGATCGGCGACGGCCTCGTCCAGCGCGGAAACGAGTCCGGCGCGCACCTCCTTCGACAGGGCGTTGACCGGAGGATGGTCGACCGTGATCAGCGCGATTTCACCGTCGCGCTCGAGCGACACGAGCGGAGAAGCGTCGGACAAAGGTGCCTCCGTCAGCCGAAGCGGACGTACTCGAAGTCCGCGGGGCACGCGTCGACCCCGGTGGCCGGCGGAGCGATCCAGCTCGCAAATCTGCCGGGCTCGATCACGCGCCCCATCAGCGACGCCACATAGGCACGGTCGTCTTCGGTCGGCAGCCATTCGCGCTCGTGCGCCTGCCATTCCTCTTCGCCGATGACGCGACCGTCAAACGCCATTCGGGCGCCGGCGAACGAGCCGATGCGGCGGTTGAAGGCCTTGTGAGGCAGCACGATCCGCTCCTCGATTCCCTGTTTCTCCAGCACGCGGTTCCAGCGACCGACGCCGCCGATCGTGTCCTTGATGTAGCGCTCGCGCAGCCGCTCGTTGAGCGCGTTGAGTGCAGGAACGCGGCGTTCGACCAGCCGCCCCTCGGCGCGCTCCAGCACGGGGTAAGTCGCGCCTTCGAGAACGTGATCGTCCGCGATGCGCCCTTCGTCGAACCTGCCCTTGAGCCCCGTGCTGTAGAACGTCGCGGCGTTCGACGACACGTCGGCACCGAACAGATCGAGCGTCACGCTGTAGTGGAAGTTGAGATAGCGCTGCAGCGTGGGAAGATCGATCACGCCGTGCCGGCGCACGTCCGCTGGATCGTGCACATCGTGCCGCGCCATCACTTCCGCGGTGCGCTGGAGGATGCGCGCGATCCCTGATTCGCCGACGAACATGTGGTGCGCCTCCTCGGTGAGCATGAACCGCGTCGTGCGGGCGAGCGGGTCGAAGGCGCTTTCGGCGAGCGCGCACAGCTGGAACTTGCCGTCGCGATCGGTGAAGAAGGTGAACATGAAAAACGCCAGCCAGTCCGGCGTCTTCTCGTTGAACGCGCCCAGGATGCGCGGGTTGTCGCGATCGCCCGACCGGCGCTCGAGCAGCGCTTCGGCCTCCTCGCGCCCGTCCCGGCCGAAGTAGCGATGGAGGAGGTAGACCATCGCCCAGAGATGACGGCCCTCTTCGACGTTGATCTGGAACAGGTTGCGCAGATCGTAGAGCGACGGCGCGGTCGCCCCGAGCTGGCGTTGCTGCTCCACCGATGCCGGCTCGGTGTCGCCTTGGGTGACGATGATTCGGCGCAGGTTGGCGCGGTATTCGCCGGGCACGGTCTGCCACGCATCCTCGCCCTTGTGTGCTCCGAAATGAATCTTCCGCCCGGGCTCCGCAGGATTGAGGAAGATCCCCCAGCGGTAGTCGGGCATCCGCACGTAGTCGTAGTGCGCCCAGCCTTCGCGCTCGACGCTGATCGCCGTGCGCAGATATACCTCGAAGTTCGCGCTGCCTTCCGGCCCCATCTCGCGCCACCAGTCGCGGAACCTCGGCTGCCAGTGCTCGAGCGCGCGTTGCAGCGCGCGGTCGTCGGCGAGCCCGACGTTGTTCGGAATGCGCTCGTTGTAATCCACGCTGGCCGGCGCGCTCATCGCTGGTCCTGTCCTTGTTGCCGGGTCGAACGCGCGCGACGCGATCGACTTCCGCTCGACGATATACTATCGGAAGTGCGCCGCAGCGACGAGGCGCTCCGCAGCTCGAAAGCGAAAGCGGCATTGAGGGCGATGAACGACACGCGATGACGGCGAAATTCACCGTCGCCGGCGGCCACCGGCTGGAATACGTCTGGCACGGCCGCCGGCGAACCGATGTTCCGCCGATCGTCATGTTGCACGAGGGACTGGGTTCGGTGGCGCTCTGGAAGGATTTTCCCGAGCGGCTGGCCAAGGCAGCCGAGCGCCGGGTCCTCGTCTACTCGCGCTATGGCTACGGCCGATCCGATCCGCTGACCGAGCCGAGGCGAGTCGACTACATGCATACCGAGGCGCGCGAGACGCTGCCGGAGCTGCTCTCTGCGCTCGGCGTGGAGCGGCCGGTGCTCTTCGGCCACAGCGACGGCGCCTCGATCGCGCTGATCTACGCGGCTCGGCCGGCGCGTCCGGTGTCGTCGGTGGTTGCGCTGGCGCCGCACGTGTTCGTCGAGGCTTACGGCCTCTCGAACATCGCGGAGGCGCGGCGGGCGTATCTGCGGGACGATCTGCGGGAACGGCTCGCGCGCCGTCACGCCGACGTCGAGGGCGCGTTCTGGGGCTGGAATGACATCTGGCTCTCGCCTGCGTTCGCGGACTGGAACATCGAGTCGCTCCTGCCGGACGTCGCCTGCCCCGTGCTGGCGATCCAGGGCCTCGACGACGAATACGGTACGATGGAGCAGCTCGACCGGCTCGCACGGGGCCTGCGGGATCTCCGCCGTGTCGAGCTCGCGGACTGCGGTCACTCGGCGCACCGCGATCAGCCCGAAGCGGTGCTCGCCGCGAGCGTCGAGTTTCTCGAGCGAAGAATCGACCAGGGATCCTGATGCACCCGCCATCGACTGGCCCGCTCGCGGGCCTGCGCGTCGTCGAGCTTGCCGCGATCGGGCCCGTGCCGTTCGCGGCCATGCTCTTCGCCGACATGGGCGCCGATGTCATCCGCGTCGCCCGGCCGGGAGCGCCCGCGCTGAAACCGCACGACATCGTCGAGCGTGGAAGGCGCGTCGTCGAGCTCGATCTCAAGTCGGACGCAGGTGCGGCGACCGCGCTCGGCCTCATTGCGCACGCCGACGTGCTGCTCGAGGGATTCCGACCCGGCGTGATGGAGCGGCTCGGGCTGGGCCCCGAGACCGCGCTCGCGCGCAATCCCCGGCTCGTGTACGGACGGATGACCGGCTGGGGACAGACGGGACCGCTCGCGCGCGCGGCAGGGCACGATATCGACTACATCGCGCTCTCGGGCGCGCTGCACGCGATCGGCGAGCGCGACCGCGCGCCCTTGCCGCCGCTCAATCTGCTGGGCGACTTCGGCGGCGGCGCGCTCTATCTCGTCGTCGGGGCGCTCGCCGCCATCTTCGAGGCGCGCCGATCGGGCCGTGGTCAGGTCGTGGACTGCGCGATCGTCGACGGCGCGACGTCGCTTCTGACGTTCATCTACGCGGCGCTCGCCCGCGGCGAATGGCACGACGCGCGCGCGAGCAACCTTCTCGATGGAGGCGCGCCGTTCTATGGCACGTACGCGTGTGCCGATGGCGGATACATCGCGGTGGGCGCGCTCGAGCCACAGTTCCACGCCGAACTGATCGAGCGGCTCGGGCTCGATGCCGAAGCGTTCAAGGATCGCGACGATCCCGCCTCGTGGCCGCTGCTGAGGCGTATCCTCGAGGACACCTTCGTCCGGCGCCCTCGCCGCGAATGGTGCGAGCTCCTCGAAGGAACCGACGCCTGCTTCGCGCCGGTGCTGGGCTTGCGCGAGGTGGCGGAGCACCCGCACGCGGCCGCGCGCGGCCTGATGGCGTCGCTCGACGGCGTGGATTGTCCCGCGCCGGCGCCGCGGTTCTCGCGCACGCCGAGTGCGCTCGCTTCCGTGCAAGCGCAACTGCACGACGCCACCGCGATCGCACGGGAGTGGGCGAAGCGGTAAGAGGCCGGAGCGGCAAAGCGCCCTTCGGCATCGTGCCGCCGCAGGCGCCGGCCTACGGGTGCCCGGTGCGGACTTCGGGAGTCAACCCACGACTCCCTCGCCGCGCCACCCGTGACGGTCGGCGCGGCGCAACGGATGCCTTCGGCATTTTGCCGCTCCGGCGACCGAACGTTCGGCGAAGCCTAGAACGAGCGCGGCAGGCCGAGCACATGCTCGGCGATGTAGCTGAAGATGAGATTGGTCGAGATCGGCGCGACGAGGTAAAGACGCGTCTCGCGGAACTTGCGCTCGACGTCGTATTCGGAAGCGAATCCGAATCCGCCGTAGGTCTGCAGGCAGGCGTTGGCCGCCTCCCACGCGGCTTTGGCGGCCAGGTGCTTCGCCATGTTCGCTTCCGCGCCGCACGGCTCGCCCCGGTCGAAGCGATCACAGGCGGCGAAGCGCATCAGGCTCGCCGCTTCGACTTCGATGTAGGCCTCGGCGATCGGGAATGCCACGCCCTGGTTCTTGCCGATCGGACGGCCGAACACCACCCGCTCGCCCGCGTACTTCGCCGCACGCTCGACGAACCAGCAGCCGTCGCCGATGCATTCGGCGGCGATCAGCGCCCGCTCGGCGTTGAGCCCGTCGAGGATATACCGAAACCCCTTGCCTTCCTCGCCGATCAGGTTCTCCGCGGGTATCTCGAGGTTGTCGAAAAAGAGCTCGTTGGTCTCGTGGTTGACCATGTTGCGGATCGGCTGCACGGCAAGGCCTTTTCCGATCGCTTCCCGCAGGTCGACGATGAAGATGGACATGCCTTCGGATTTGCGCTTGATCTCCGCGACGGGTGTCGTGCGCGCCAGCAGGATCATCAGGTCCGAGTGCTGCACGCGCGAGATCCAGACCTTCTGGCCGTTGACCACAAACCGGTCGCCCTTGCGCACGGCGGTGGTCTTGAGCTGCGTGGTATCGGTGCCGCTCGTCGGCTCGGTGACCGCCATCGATTGCAGGCGCAGCTTGCCGGTGGCGATGTCCGGCAAATACTGCTTCTTCTGCGCCTCCGATCCGTGGCGCAGCAGCGTGCCCATGTTGTACATCTGACCGTGACAGGCGCCGGCGTTGGCGCCCGAGCGGTTGATCTCCTCCATGATCACGGAGGCTTCAGCAAGCCCCAGGCCCGAGCCGCCGTATTCCTGCGGTATCAGCGCCGCGAGCCAGCCTGCTCGTGTGAGGGCGTCGACGAAGGCTTCCGGATAACCGCGCGCTTCGTCGATGTCGCGGAAATACTTGTCGGGGAAGTCGGCGCAAAGCGCGCGCACGGCTTCGCGGATTTCGGGATGGCGCTCGGGCCGTTGCTGCATCGCCGCTCCCGACGCTTTTATCCGACGCTCCGGATCACCCCGCGCCGCGCAAGCTCCCTCAGGATTAGGTCGGCGGCTTCCTCGGCGGCGAGATTGTTCGTCTCCACCCGCATTTCCGCGTGCTCCGGAACCTCGTAGGGCGAATCGATACCGGTGAAGTGCGCGAGCTCGCCGCGCCTCGCCTTCTTGTACAGGCCCTTCGGATCGCGCCCTTCGGCGATCGCGAGCGGCGCGTCGACGAAGACTTCGATGAATTCGCCTTCCGCCATCAACTCGCGCGCCATCCGCCGCTCGGCGCGGAACGGCGAGATGAACGCCGTGATCACGATCAGGCCCGCATCGACCATGAGCTTCGAGACTTCCGCGATGCGGCGGATGTTCTCGACCCGGTCGACGTCCGTGAACCCGAGGTCCTTGTTGAGCCCGTGGCGCACGTTATCTCCGTCGAGCAGATAAGTGTGCCGGCCGAGCGCGTGCAACTTCTTCTCCAGGAGGTTGGCGATCGTCGACTTGCCCGCGCCCGAAAGCCCCGTGAACCAGAGCACGCACGGGCGCTGGCCCTTCAGCTGCGAGCGCGCACCCTTGTTGACGTCCAGCGCCTGGATGTGGATGTTGTGCGCGCGGCGCAGCGCGAAGTCGAACATCCCGGCGCCGACCGTGTTGTTGGTTACCCGATCGATGAGGATGAAGCCGCCGGTGTCGCGGTTCTCCCTGTACGGATCGAACGCGATCGCATGATCGAGCGACAGGTTGGCGACGCCGATCTCGTTCAACGCGAGCGTCTTGGCGGCGACGTGCTCGAGCGAGTTGACGTTGACCTTGTACTTGAGCTCGCCGACCTGGGCGTTGAGCGTGCAACTGCCGACCTTCAGGAGGTACGGTCGTCCTGGCAGCATCGGCTCTTCGGCCATCCATACGATCGTGGCCTCGAACTGGTCGGCGACCTCGGCGGACGCGTCCGCACGCGAGATCACGTCGCCTCGGGAGACGTCGATCTCGTCGGTGAGCGTGAGCGTGATCGACTGGCCGGCCACCGCCCGCGAGAGATCGCCGTCGGCAGTCACGATCCGGGCAACGCGGCTCTCGCGGCCCGAAGGCTGGACGCGTATGCGGACACCGGGCTCGATCTCGCCTCCTGCGATGGTGCCGGCAAAGCCGCGGAAATTCTGGTTGGGACGGTTGACCCACTGCACCGGCAGCCGGAAGGGCAACTTCTGCAGGCGTTCCTCGTCGATGGGCACGCTTTCCAGATAGCCCATCAGGCTTAGGCCACGGTGCCACGGCATCTTGGCGCTCGCCACGAGCACGTTGTCGCCCTTGAGCGCGGAGACCGGGATGAAGGTGACGTCCTCGAGCCCGATCCGCGTCGCGAAACCGCGGTACTCGTCGGCGATCGCCCGAAACACGGCTTCCGAATAGCCGACGAGGTCCATCTTGTTGATCGCCACCGCGATGTGACGGATGCCGAGCAGCGATACGAGGTAGCTGTGCCGCCGCGTCTGCACCGACACGCCTTTCTGCGCGTCGACGATCAGCACCGCGGCATCCGCGGTCGACGCGCCGGTGACCATGTTGCGGGTGTACTGCTCGTGCCCGGGCGTGTCCGCGACGATGAACTTGCGCGTGTCGGTCGCGAAGAAGCGGTAGGCGACGTCGATGGTGATCCCCTGCTCCCGCTCCGCGGCGAGACCGTCGAGGAGCAGCGAGAAGTCCAGGTGGTCTTCCTTGCCCATCCGCTTCGAGTCGGCCTGCAACGCGGCCAGCTGATCCTCGAACAGGAGCTTCGATTCGTACAGCAGCCGGCCGATCAGCGTGCTCTTGCCGTCGTCGACGCTGCCGCAGGTGATGAAGCGCAGAAGCCCCTTCTGCTCCTGCGCGCGCAGATAGCTCGCGACATCGACTGCGATGGGCGCGCGCTCCATCAGAAATAACCCTCCTGCTTCTTCTTCTCCATCGACGCCGTGGCGTCGAAGTCGATCACCCGGCCCTGGCGCTCCGACAGCCTGGTGCGCAACATCTCCTCGATGATGCCGGGGAGCGTGACGGCATCGGACACGATCGCGCCCGTGAGCGGATAGCAGCCCAGCGTGCGGAAGCGCACCTTCTTCAGCGCCGGCTCCTCGCCGTCATGCAAAGGCAGGCGCTCGTCGTCGACCATGATCAGCGTTCCGTCGCGCTCCACGACCGGCCGCTCGCGGGCGAAGTACAGGGGCACGATGGGAATATTCTCACGGTAGATGTACTGCCACACGTCGAGCTCGGTCCAGTTCGAGAGCGGAAACACGCGCATGCTCTCGCCCTTGTGCTTGCGCGCGTTGTAGACCTTCCACAGCTCGGGACGCTGCGTCTTCGGATCCCAGCGATGCTGAGCCGAGCGGAAGGAGAAGATCCGCTCCTTGGCGCGCGACTTCTCCTCGTCGCGCCGCGCGCCGCCGAAAGCCGCGTCGAATCCGTACTTGTCGAGTGCCTGGCGCAAGCCTTGCGTCTTCATCACGTCGGTGTGCACGACCGACCCGTGCGTTATCGGGCTCATCTTCATCGCCAGGCCTTCGGGGTTGATGTGCACGATCAGCTCCATGCCGACCTCGCGAGCTCTCGTGTCGCGGAACGCGTACATGTCGCGGAACTTCCAGGTCGTGTCGACGTGGAGCAGCGGAAACGGCGGCTTGGCGGGATAGAACGCCTTCAGGGCGAGGTGCAGCATCACCGAGCTGTCCTTGCCGATGGAGTACAGCATCACGGGGTTGTCGGCCTCGGCGACGACCTCCCGCATGATGTGGATCGATTCCGCTTCGAGGCGCTGCAGGTGGGTGAGAGGCATGTTCAGGGGCGGTATGCTACCTGAAGTCGCCCGGTTTCGAGGCATACTGCGCGCTGTTCGCCACGTTGAACATAACAAACACTTGGATGAACACGCCCTCTTCGGCTTCGCTCGTCACCGACGCCGCGATCACGCTCCCCGGACAGGTCGTGTCCAGCGCGAACGCGTCACCGGGCGATTTTCTCGTCGGGGACGGCAATGGGCTGATCGTGATTCCTCGAGCGATCGCGGCGCAAGTGATCGGCAGGGCCGGGCAGCTCGCCGAAATCGAGCAGGGGATCCAGCAGTTGAGCGAACGCGGTGCATCGCGCGAGGAATCGCTCGTGCAACATCCACGGTTCAAGCACACCGGGCGCCTGAAAACCTAGCGAAGGCTTGCAGCCCGCCTGCAATTTTCTCGTATATCATCCTTGCCGCTTCGACCTGCGCTCGCACCCATGGCCGAAAGCATCGCGGCGCCTCACCCGGCTCTCGCAGCCCCAGGGCGCCAACTTGCGGGACTACGCGGCGCCCGCCAGCTCGTGATTGACGACGAAGTAGTCGGGTGGCGGCGGCCCCCAGACGTAGAACGAGTCCGCCAGCGGATGGTCGGCCGCTTTCCATTCGAGGTCCGCGGGAATGAAGTCGATGCCGGCCGAATATTCGGCGAAGCTGCCCCAGGGGTCGCGCACGTAACGAAAATAATTGGAACCGATCACGTGCCGGCCGACGCCCCAGCCGTCGGTGTAACCCTGCGCCGACATCTGTTCCATGCCTATCCCGACCTGGTCGACGTCGGCGACCACCCAGCTCGAATGATGCAGCCCGGGCCCCTGCGACTTGGCGAACGCCAGCATGTGATGATCGCTCGCGTGTGCGCCGTGGAGGAAGGCAACGATATCGCCGGAGGAATCGGATAGCCGCAGACCGATCGTGTCGCAGTAGAAGCGCGCGGAGCGCAGGACGTCGGTGCTGAACAGAAGCACGTGCGAGAGGCGGCGCGGCCGCACCGGGCCCGCCTCGGAGCGGCTCGGCGCCGCACCGGCCCCGGGAGGAACCCTGCGCGCGTCGAATACATCGCACGTGTCGGGCGAGACCTTCGGCGCGACCAGCACTTCGATCGCCGTGCCGTCCGGGTCGCGCAGCCAAAGCCCTTCTTCGTCGGCGAGGGGGTGCGACTTCGTGACCGTCGCGCCCATCTTGTCCAGGTGCCGCCGGAGCGGCTCCAGATCCTCCGGATAGACCGCGAAGCTCAGGTATTGCAGCTTCTTCGCGCCCGGAGCCCGATAGACCGAGCCCCAGCGATGAGGATGGCCGAAGCTATGGAGATCGAGGCGCGCGCCCTCGCGCCGGACATCGAGACCGAACGCCGTATAGAAGCGCTGCGCGACGTCGAGGTCGGGCACCGTGAAGACGAAACGATGCAGCGAATGCACCGCCGTGACGCCAGCCCGCCGCGGCAGCGAGGTGTGAAGTCGTTCCATGATGCCTCCTTCGGCGCTCTTCGCGTCGATGCGCCGGATCGATGCACCTATTATGACGGCTTTCCGTGCCCCGCTAAAGACGCCGCCCCGGCGGATCGCTCGCGCCAAAGCCGGCGGTTCGCCTCTAGTGCGCTCCCCCTGCTTCGACGGTAGCGTGGGCACCTTTCACCGGCCGCGCCAGCCAGACCACGCCGATCAGCAGCACAAACAGAATCGCCGAAACGTAGAAGATGTCATTGGCCGACAGCATGTACGCCTGCTGGTCGATCATCCGGTTGAGCGCCGCCGCGCTCTGGTCCGGCGAGAGACCGCTCGACTGCAACGTGGCGAGCGCCTGCCTGGACGTCGGGTCATAGGCCGTGATGTGCTCGGCGAGTTGAGCGTGATGCAGCGCGGCGCGCCGATCCCACCATGTCGTAACGATCGACGTGCTGAATGCGCCGGCGGTGATGCGGGCGAAGTTGAACAGCCCGGACGCCGCGGGAATCTGGTTCTGCGGCAGTCCCGAAAGGCTCAGGTTGACCAGCGGGATGAAGAACACCGCCACCGCTGCTCCCTGGATGATCGTCGGTATGAGCAGCGTCTCGAGATCCGCCTGGGTGTTGAACAGCGAGCGCATCCAGAGCACCAGCGCGAAGACCAGGAACGCCGTCGTGGCGAAGATCCGGGGATCGACACGATCCACGGTCCGCCCCACGAACGGCGTCAGCAGGATCGCGAGCACCCCGACCGGCGCAAGAACCAGTCCCGCCATTGTCGCCGTGTAGCCCATGTACTGCTGCAGCCACAGCGGGAGGAGCACGACATTGCCGAAGAACGCGCCGTACGCGAGCGACATCGCGAGCGTGCTCGTCCAGTAGTTGCGGCGCGCGAACAGCCGCAGGTCGACGACCGGGTGGCGGTCGGTCAGCTCCCAGATGACGAACAGCACGAAGCCGACCAGCGCCACGATCGCGAGCGCGACGATCTGGCCCGAGGCGAACCAGTCGAGATCCTTGCCGCGGTCGAGCAGGATCTGCAGCGATCCCACCCAGAGGATCACCAGCCCGAGGCCGACGCCGTCGACGGGCAGCCGGCGCGTCGGCGTCTCGCGCTTGTGGTAGATGATCCACGTCGCGGCCGACGCGATCAGGCCAACCGGTATGTTGATGTAGAAGATCCACGGCCACGAGATGTTGTCGGTGATCCAGCCGCCGAGCACCGGACCGACAACCGGGGCGACGAGCGTGGTCATGCCCCAGATCGCGAGCGCGGTGCCCGCCTTCGACTTCGGAAAGCTCCCGAGCAGCAACGACTGCGACAACGGGATCATCGGACCTGCGACCGCGCCTTGGATGACGCGGAACACGATGAGGAAGGCGAGCGAAGGTGCGAGCGCACACAGGAACGACGCGACCACGAACAGGAGCGTCGAAGCCAGGAACAGCCGGACCTGCCCGTAGCGCATCGTGAGCCAGCCCGTCAAGGGCAGCGAGATGGCGTTGGCCACGGCGAACGACGTGATCACCCACGTTCCCTGGTCCGGCGACACGGCGAGATCGCCCGAGATCGCCGGAATCGACACGTTGGCGATCGACGTGTCGAGGACGTTCATGAACGTCGCGAGCGACAGCGCGATGCTGCCGAGCACGAGCGCGCCGTCGGTGAGCGGCGGCGGCGCCGCGGGAGACGGTTGTCGCAACGGTTCTGCCATGGCCTGCCTCCGCTAGAGCGCGCTGCGCGCGCGTTCCCGGGCGAACGCGTCGACGATCGGATAGCCGATGCAGGCGGTGCTTCCGCTCACCAGCGCAAGCTTGCCCTCGAGCTCGAGATCCATGGGATCAGAGCGAACCGGAGTGCGTGGACGCTGCGCCGACGGCCGGAGTGGCGCGATTGGTGCGCGCGAGGCGATGGTCCTTGGTGGCTTCTCGCGGCCGGCTCTGGGCGACTTGGCTCGACGCGCCCTCGTTGGCCGCAATGATCGCTTTCACCTGTCGCTCGGCCACCTCGTCCTGCAGACGAAAGACATCGGTCGCGAAGGCAGGCGCGGCTTGGGCGAGCTGGGGCAACCGATCTCCCTGTCGATCGTGCGTATCGACTTCGACCTGCATCGACAAACCGATCTGCAGCGGATGCGCGGCGAGCTCCTTCGGGTCGAGCACGATGCGCACCGGAACGCGCTGCACGATCTTGATCCAGTTGCCGGTCGCGTTCTGCGCCGGCAATACCGCAAACGCCGAGCCGGTGCCTGCGCCGAACCCTTCGACTTTGCCGTGGTACTTTACTTTTCCCCCGTAGAGGTCCGCCGTAAGCGTAACCGGCTGGCCCAACCGCATCGTCGCGAGCTGCGGCTCCTTGAAGTTGGCGTCAACCCAGACCTGATCGAGCGGAACGATCGCCATCAGCGGCGCGCCCGGGCTCACGCGCTGGCCGAGCTGTACCGCCCTCTTGGCGACGAAGCCCGCGACCGGCGCCGGCAGCGCCGTTCGCGCGTACGCGAGATACGCGTCGCGCCAATGCGCTGCCGCATTGCGGACGTCGGGATGATCTTCGATGGTCGTGCGATCGACGCGCGCGCGATTCGCCGCGAGCTGCTCCTCGGCCGCGTGGAGGGCCGACTTGGCGCTGCTCACGGCGTCCCGGGCGTGCTGCAGCTCTTCGCGCGAAATGGCGCCGGAGCTCGACAGACGTTCGCGCCGCGCGAGGTCCTCGTTGGCCCGATCGAGATCCGATTGCCTCATCGCCACCGTCGCCTGGAGCTGCGCCGAGGTCGCGTACAAGCCGCGTACCTCGCGCACGGTCCGCGCGAGCTGCGCCTCCGCCTGATCGAGTGTGACTTTGGCGTCCGCCTGATCGAGCTGCACGAGGATCTGACCCGCCTTCACGAATTGAGTGTCGTCGGCGCCGATCGCGACGACCGTCCCGGAAATCTGGGGCGTGATCTGCACGACGTTGCCGCTGACGTAGGCGTCATCGGTCGATTCGGAGTAGCGCAGCACGATCGCCCAGTACGCGCCATAGGCGACGCCTGCCGCGACGAACAGCACCGCGGCGATCGCGAGCCAGCGCCTGCGCTTCGCCTTCTGTGCTGCGTCGTCCCGCGAGGCTGTCGGAGGAGTTTCGTTGTCTTGAGCCATGCGTTGTTTGTCCTTGTAGATTCAGTCGACCGGACTGATCACAACCGAAGTCGCAGCCACGCGGGCCAGCGTGGTGCTGACGTCGGCAACGATCTGGCGCACCGTAGTCGAGTCGAAAGCGGGCGCATCCCGCGCCGCCCAAAGCTCTCCGGCGAGCACCGACACGACGACGATCAGCGCTACGAAAATCGACAGCCAGCGCGCCCGTCCCGATGACGCGCCCTGGCGGGCCCCGGCTCCCGATTCCTCGATTACTCTTTTGGGCTCCCGCATCCGGATTCCGTTCAGCCTGCACGGCCGCGACGCGCCGCTCGGCAGCCAGGCCTCGCGCGTGCGCCGCACGACTTCGGATGCGAACGGCGACTTCAGAGGTGTCCCGACGCGCCGCATCATCGCGTTCCTTCGCGCGACGCGAGTCCCGCCCGGTGCCTGTAGAGCCACAGGGCCAGCGCGATCAACGATCCACCCGGCAGGATCAGCTCCACCGCGAAATAGGGTCCCAGCTCACGCAAATGCTCGACCAACCATTGAAACCACGTCTTCATCATCGACTCGTTTCTTTCTTCCTCGCTTCGTTAAACCCCTTTCGCTGCCAGGGCTACCGATGCCTAGGCAACAATTGGTACAAATTTTTTTAGTCGTTCTTGAGCATCCGATTCAACAGCTGCTCGAGCTGCCGAACCTCGTCCCGCGAAAACCCGCGCAGCCGATGGTTCAGCACCGCTGCGGCGCGCTCGATCAGTCGCGGGTAAACCGCCTTGCCTTCCTCCGTCAGCGCCAGTCTCATCACCCGCCGGTCTTCCGCACAGGGCACCCGGCGCACCAAGCCTTTTTTCTCGAGCCTGTCGATCATTCGAGTCATCGCACCTGGGTCGTACGAAACGCTGCGACATAGCCCCGATGCCGAGTCCACGCCGCCGGCCAGATTCAGGATGATCACGTACTGCGCGGCCGTAATCCCCAAGGGCTCCAGCTCAGCTTCGAGGGCCTCGAAGAGCTTCAGCTTCACGCGCGTGAGCAACCCCGCGACGCTCCGCTTGGGATCGTAAGTCTTAGCGTCGTAGACCTCGGTGAGGTCCGCGCTTTCGACGGTCTCGTTCATGTGACGTATTATATTGCCTAAGCAGTAGTTGTCAAGGCCCTATTTGTAGCTGGAATACTAAGCCATTGAATTCACGGCGATTCGACGTAGTGCCTCGGCCCTAGCTTTGCCGTACGATCAGCCGATCGCGATAGACGACCTTCCCGGGCGTGATCGCGACGTCGCGCCCGACCTGGAATGCCTCCGCGGCCGCCGGCCGCTTGCCGCCGATCGCGCGATCCCAGTCCTCGATTGAAGTTGTACGCGCCGCGGATGAAGTTGCCGCCTCATTCCGCCCGCGTCCTGCGCAATACCTCGGGATTGGTCCAGGGCGAATTCGACGGCGAGAAAACGTCGAGGAACTGACGGGTCGCAAAGGCGGCAGTCTGCTCGTGCTGACGCGTCACGCCTCGCACGCCGGTCGCCGCGTTGTGCCACCACTGCTGGACGAGCAGAAACGCCTGGTCGATCTGGTCGAACGGCGCTTCGCGCCACGCTGGATTCCATGAACCGCCGGTCCTGCGGCAGCGGCACGATGCACGGGTCGACGTCCTTCTCCATCGCCTGCTTCGAAGCGTAGGTCGCAAAGCGCAGCGCCTTCTTGAGAGCCTTCTCGGTGAGCTGCGATCGCTTGCCGGGAGAGAACGCGAGATGTGAGGCCCAATCGAGATACGCATCCGTGAGGGCGATCGGCGACAGTCCTGCGGTAAAGCGCGCCATCGCCGCGTGCAGGGACCCGATGTCGTCTGCGAACGCCGTCGAAGCAAACGAATCGCGAGTGAGTGAAGAATCCTGCGCGGCGATCGCCGGCCGCGCCATGACTGCGGGCGGCGTACGCGGTCGCGGCGCCGGGCTCCCTTCGGTCCTGACCAACGACAGCTTGCCGCGCACCCCGCTCATCGCATCGCTCGAATCCGTGATTGTTCGATGGCTACCAGATCGTCTGCCGCCGCAACGTGCCGGCTTCTTCGTTGACCGCGCCTCCAGGATGCCGGTTCACGACCGGCGGCTTCCTGCGGATCATCATGCAACGCCGCCCGGCTGCCGGCCTTGACGGCGATCAAGCGGGGCCCCTTGCCGGCAGAGCCGGCGGCGCGAGCCCCGGGGGTATCGCCACACCGTATAATTCCCAGGGAGGTTTCGACGCGATGAGCGCTGCACCGCCCGAGGGCCCGATCCGACCGCGCGATCCTGCGCCCGCCGTGGCGCCGCCCGTGCCCGCACAAGCCGGCCTTACATCGGGAAAGTTGCTGATCATTCTGGCGCCCGTGCTGGCGCTGGTCGGCGCCACCGCGGTGATGGCGCTCGCCGCGTGGATGTTCGGCTGGTACCGCCACGAGGTGCTGCTCGCTGCCATCGGTGCCGGCGGGGCCGTAGTCGCGGTAACAATCGTTCTGCTTTACAACCAGGTCAGGGAACAAAAAGCTTCGCACGTCGCGTTGCAGAACGCCGAGGAGCGCATGAGCGGCATCGTCGAGTCCGCGATGGACCCGATCATCACTATCGACGAGCAGCAGCGGATCCTCGTCTTCAACTCCGCGGCGGAGCAGGTTTTCCGCTGGCCGCGCGCCGGCGTGATCGGCGAGCCGCTGGACAAGCTTCTGCCGGCGCGATTCCGCGAAGCCCACCGCTCGCACATCGAGCGCTTCGCCCAGACCGGCACGACCTCGCGCCGCATGGGTGCCCAGAGCGTGCTGGTGGCGCTGCGCGCGAACGGGGAGGAATTCCCGATCGAGGCCTCGATCTCGCAACACGGCGAAGGCGGACGGAAGCTCTTCACGGTGATCCTGCGCGACATCACGGAGCGCTTGCGCGCCGAATCGCTGATCGAGCGCAGCGAGTCACGGCTGCGCGGCATCCTCGATTCGGCGATGGACGCGATCATCACCGTCGACGCCAGCCAGCACGTCGTTCTGTTCAACGCGGCGGCGGAGGAGATGTTCGGCTGTTCGAGGCCCGAAGCGCTGGGCGCGCCGCTGTCGTGGTTCATTCCAGAACGTTTCCGCGCCGCGCATGCCGCGCACGTCCACGGGTTCGGCGAAGGCAGCATCGCCTCGCGCAGGATGGGAGCGATGCGCATCGTCACCGGGCTGAGACGCAACGGCGAGGAATTTCCCATCGACGCGTCGATCTCGCAAGTCTCCGGTCGCGACGGGAAGTTCTTCACGGTCATCCTGCGGGACGTGAGCGAGCGGGTGCACGCGGAGCAGGCCCTGCGCCGGTCGAAGGACGAGCTGCACGAGCTGGCGTCTGCCGCTCACCGCGCCCGGGAGCAGGAGAAGAGCCGCATCGCCCGCGAACTTCACGACGAGCTTGGCCAGGGCCTGACCGCGTTGCAGATGGACGTCGCCTGGTGCCGGGAGCGCATCCCGGTCGCGCAGGACGGCATGGCGACGCGGCTTCGCCGCATGGAGTCGCTGCTCGAAACCACCGTCGCCGCGACGAGGCGCATATCGTCGGACCTGCGCCCCCTGATGCTCGACGACCTGGGCCTGAGGCCCGCGCTGGAATGGCTGGTGGAAAGCTTCACCCAGCATACCGGCGTCCGATGCGAGCTGTCGGTCGGCTCGGAAGAGCTCGAGCTTCCCGACCTGCAGGCGACCGCCGTGTTCCGCGCGGTCCAGGAGTCGCTCACGAACATCGCCAAGCACGCCCGCGCCTCGCAGGTCGACGTCAATATCGAGCAGGAAGACTCGACGCTCTCCATCCGGGTGCGCGACGACGGCGTCGGTTTCGCGCCGGAGGACTCGCGCAAGCCCAATTCGTTCGGACTGCTGGGCTTGCGCGAGCGCGCCGCGCTTCTCGGCGGAGATGCCAAGGTCACGAGCGCGCCGGGCCGCGGCACGCAAGTCGAAGTGCGCTTCCCCGTGTCCGAGGAGGTCCACTGAAGATGATCCGCGTGGTCATCGCCGACGATCACACGATCGTGCGCGAGGGGTTGAAGCAGCTTCTGCTCGCCGCCGGCGTGTTCGAGATCGCAGGCGAGGCCCGCGACGGGCACGAAGTGCTGAAGCTCGTTCGCGAGAAGGAGTTCGACGTGCTTCTCCTCGATCTCTCCATGCCCGGCAAGAGCGGGATGGATCTGATCAAGCAGGTGAAGAGCGAGCGGCCGCGGCTGCGCATCCTCGTCCTCAGCATGCACCAGGAGCATCAGTACGCGGTTCGTGCCATCAAGGCCGGAGCCTCCGGCTACCTCACCAAGGACAGCGCGTCCACCCAGCTCGTTTCGGCCATCGAGAAGGTCGCCGGCGGCGGCGCATTCATCAGCGCCGAGGTCGCGGAACAGCTCGCCCTGGGCGCCATGCCCCAGACCGATGGTCCGCCCCACGCATCGCTCTCCGACCGCGAGTACCAGGTATTCCAGATGCTCGTCGCCGGACAGGCGGTGTCCGAGATTGCCAGCGAGCTCAACCTCTCGGTCAAGACCGTCAGCACGCACAAGGCCCGGCTCATGGAAAAGATGGGCATCGACAACCAGGCCGAGCTCGTGCGCTACGCCATGCGCCACCGGCTGGTCGACGACGCCGACTGAAGGCCGGCCGGGGTAGGCGAAATCCTAGCCGGCGCGGCGCCGTCCTACCCCTCGATTCGGACCTGACCGACCGCCGTTTTCAGCGTTTCGCCGATGGCTGCCCGCCGGGGCGGTGCGGATACTGCCAGCCATGGAAACGCCGCTTCGCACCAAGGTATTCATCGCCGAGGACTTCCTCCCGGTCCGCCGCCGCCTCACTGAGCTGCTCACGGAGCTCGAAAGCGTCGACATCGTCGGCGAGGCCGAGTCTCCCGCCGAAGCCATCGACGGGATCCTCGAAAGGCAGCCGGACTGGGTGATCCTCGACTTTCAGCTGCGGGGCGGCACGGGCGTGGACGTCATGCGGGCCGTGCACCCGAAGGCCCCTTCGATCCGCTTCATCGTACTCACCAACCACCCCAGCCCGCAGTACCGCCGGGCTTGTATCGAATCCGGCGCGGGTTGGTTTTTCGACAAGAGCACCGAGTTCGGCAAGATCCGCGAAGTGATCGACGGACCGGTCGCTGCGAACTCCTGATCCACCTCGAAACCGAGAAGGAAGCGCCATGGAAGCTGCCGCCGCTTTGCCGATCGCGATACCGTTGCGAAACCATGTGATGCCGCGCGCGCGCGCCGTCCTGCGCGACGTAAGCCGCAGTCCGGCGCTTTGTTCGGCGTGTCAGGTCCGGGACAAGTGCCTGTACGACGGCCTCGACGCCCCCACGTCGAAACGTGTCGACGAGCTGGTTACCGCTCGCATTCGCCTGCGCAAGGGCGACACGCTGTATCGCGCCGGCGCATCGTTCACCGCCCTCTACGCGATCCGCTCCGGTTCGCTGAAGACGATGCTCCTGGCGGAAGACGGCCGGGATCAGGTCGCCGGTTATCACATGCCCGGTGAAATCGTGGGGCTCGACGGGATCGGCAACAACGTGCACGAATGCCAGGCGATCGCGCTCGAGGATTCGGAGGTTTGCGCGCTGCCGTTCGACCGCATCGAGGAGGTCGCCCGTGAGTACGCCGCCTTCCAGCATAACGTGCACCGTTATCTCTCGCGCGAGATCGCTCGCCAGCGGTCTCTCATGCTGCTGCTCGGCACGATGCGCGCGGATCAGCGGCTGGCCGCCTTCCTGCTCGATCTTTCGCAGCGCTACCAGGCGCGCGGCTATTCGTCCTCGGAATTCATCCTGCGCATGACGCGCGAAGAAATCGGCAGCTATCTGGGGCTCAAGCTGGAGACGGTGAGCCGGCTGCTGTCACGGCTGCAGCAGGAAGGGTTGATCCAGGTCCAGGGCCGGGTCGTGAAGCTCCTCGAGCGCGGAGCGCTCAAGGAGCTGGTCGGTCAGTCGACCTGAGAGCCTTACTTACCGTATTGCTGGGCGGAGCGCGTCTGCCCTGAGACGGGCCCGCGCTCCCCCCGTCTGAGCTGGACAGCGTCGAAGGCGATGCGGCCTTCGGCGGGAACGGACGGCAGCCTCACGCGCGCGTCTGCGCCTCGAAAGACCGCGCGCGGCCCGCAAGATCGGCGAGCGCCGCCAAGGGCGACGTGAGCTGCCTGAGCATGTCGTCGAGCGTGATGATTCCGAGCAGAGCGCCTCCGGGCGCGACGACGGGCATGCGCCGCACGCCGTTGACGGCCATCAGGCGCACGGTATCCGCGTAGCTCGCGTCTTGGTCGACCGTCACCGGCGCCCGCAACACCAGCTCGCCGAGCTTCACGGCGCCGGGATCGACGCCGCCGGCCATTACCTCGACCACGAGGTCGCGATCGGTCAAGATCCCGAGCGGCCTTCGGACGCCCTCGGTTTCGTCGACGATGACGACATCGCCGACGTGATGGTGGCGCATGAGCCTGGCCGCCTCCAGCGCTGTCGTGTCGCGGGTCGCGCAGACGACGTTGTGGGTGCAGAACTCGCTGATCGACATCGCGTTCCTTTCGGCTTGCGGCAGTGTCAACCTTCGTCGGAAGGCCGTGCCTTGCCTGGGAGCGAGTGCGCTTTCACTTCCCCCCGCCCCTCCCGGGCGTAATCTTCCAGGCGACGCGTCGCGCTCGCGAACGCGTCGCGCACCGCGACGTAGACGTCTTCGTCGTGATCGTGAGTGACGACGATCTCGTCGCCGGGAATGCGCAGCAGGAGGCGCGCGGTGTAGGTGCGCCCCTGCCGCTTGTGCCGGTCGCGCTGCTCGACGATCACGTGGCAGTTCGTGATGCGCGGATAGAATTCCGAGAGCTTGTCCGCGTCCGCACGGATGCGTGCGGTCAAGGCGTCCGAGCGCTCCATATGGCGGATGGTGATCTGTACGGGAGTCGGCACGGTAGCTCGATCGCGAGTGTTATCCGCGCCGCCAGTTCACCCGGACGCTGTACTCGCCCTCGGCGTAGTGGATCTTGAGCTCGCCCTGGCAGGAGCGCTCCAGCGCGTTGCCGATCCGGTGCGGGGTATGAATGTCGGTCGTCGTGATGATCGCGCGATCGGCATGCTCCTCGAGCCCCATGATCCGGTTGAGGGGATGTTCGGCACGCTCGCTCTCCGCCTCGTGGCGCACCAACTGCAAGAGCTCCTCCCGGTGCGCGGCGTAGAAAGGTCCTTCGAGCGTGACCCAACCGGCGGGCAGCTTGTCACGGACCCGGCGGCATGCCGGGCACCGGTCGCGGTGCGCGCCGTCGGGCGCCTCACCGAGCACCCATCGGCCGCGCCGGAACACCGCGCCGCAGTCGGTACATACGGTGGGCTCGCGGTATTTGCCCCGCGGCTGATACGGATCGACACGCTTGTCGTCCAGGATCCGGTCGCGGTAGCGCGTCACCCCTCCAGGCGGGGTGTCGGGCGTAGGTACAGCGGTCCGTCGGGTCATGACTTCGCCTTTTTCGTGACCGACGGCACCCGCGCTCCGGCCGCCGGGGCGGCGGGCGCCGTCGCTTTGAGCAGCAGCGCGTGGCGCTTTATTGCACCGTCAGCTTCTTGGCCGGCGCGGCACCCTTCTTGGGCAGCGTCAGCTCGAGCACGCCATCGACGTACTTCGCTTCGGCCTTGGTCTGGTCGACCTCATGCAACAGGCTGAAGATGCGGGACTGGCTGCCGTAGTAGCGCTCGCTGTGCAGCACCTTCTCGCCCTTTTTCTCTTCCTTCTCCTGGCGCACCTCGGCGGTGATCGACACCTGGCTGCCGTCGATCGCCACGTTGATGTCCTCTTTCTTCACGCCCGGAACTTCGGCCTTGACGTGATAGGCCTTGTCGTCCTCGGTCACGTCCATCTTGATTTCCGGTTGCGCCGGCAGATCCCGAAGCATCGATCGTACCCGCGGGGCGGGAAACCATTCGTCGAAGTTCCGGAAAGGGTCGAAGCTCGTCAGCTCGCGAAACGGATCGAACCGTGTGATGTTTGCCATGACTTTCTCCTTACTTGCTTGAACGCCCAGCCGGGCCTGGATCCGCCCTTCGGGACACAGGTTCCGACGGCGGGAAGAGCCCCCGGGTTCCCGGTTGCCTCGCTCCAATTATAGGATTTGACGCGGCGATGGCATTGACGCATATCAAGCAGGCGGCGCGGCTTTTCAAGGGGTGGCGCGTTGACGCGCGTCAACGCGTCCCTTACTGGCGGGGTATACCATGCCCGCATGCGCCAGCGACCGGCAGTGAGCAGCGTCGGCACGCCGTCTGACACGGCGAGGACCGCTCGTGTGCGAGAGCCGACATGGCGCGGCGCCGAGACCGCGGCATGGGGCTGGTTCCCGCGAATGACGGAGGCCTGGTGGACACGGAACGCGGGCCGCGCCGCGATCGACGCGGCTCGAGCCTCGCGCACGGCTGGCCTGATCGCGTTCGCGAGGAAGCATTCGGCCTACTATGCCAACGTCTGGCGGACGCTGCCGCAACGCGAGCTCGCGCTCGACGAGCTTCCGGTCGCAACCAAGCGCGAGCTTATGGCGCATTTCGACGAGTGGGTCACCGATCCGGAGATCGATCGAGCGGGCGTCGAGGCATTTCTTGCCGATCGGGGCCACATCGGCGAGCGCTTTCTCGGCCGGTATGTCGTCTGGAAAAGCTCGGGCAGTACCGGCGAGCCGGGCATCTTCGTGCAGGATGAAGACGCGCTTGCCACCTACGACGCGTTGATCGCGGTGCAACTCGCGGCGACCCGACTCGTCGGTTCCTACGCGTGGGGTCTCTTCGCTCGCGGCGGCCGTGCGGCGCTGATCGCCGCGATCGGCGATCACTTCGCCAGCATCGCCTCGTGGCAGCGGATGTGCCGCGGCACGCCGTGGCCGAACGCGCGGGCCTTCTCCGTGCTCGACCCTCTGCCGCGCATCGTGGCCGAGCTCAATGCCTATCGCCCCGCCTTCGTCGCGAGCTACCCGACAATGCTGGCATTGCTCGCCGGCGAGCAGGCGGCGGGGCGGCTGCGGCTCGAACCGACATGCCTGTGGTCGGGCGGCGAATATCTTGCGCCGGCAACCGCCACGGCGATCGAGCGCGCCTTCGGCTGCCCGGTCATCAACGAATACGGCGCGTCGGAATGCATGAGCATAGCCTTCGGCTGTCCCGAGGGCTGGCTGCACGTGAACGAGGAGTGGGTCGTGCTCGAGGCCGTGGACCGCGACTATTGTCCGTTGCCGCCGGGCCAGGCGTCGCATACGGTGCTGCTCACGAATCTCGCCAATCGCGTGCAGCCCGTGATCCGCTACGATCTCGGGGACAGCGTGCTCGTCGCGCCGGATCCATGCCCTTGCGGCAGTCTCCTGCGCGCGATTCGCGCCCAGGGCCGCAACGACGACGTGGTGACGCTGACATCCGCCGACGGCCGTTCCGTGTCGCTGCTGCCTCTCGCGCTGACCACGGTCGTCGAAGAGGCCGCAGACATCCATCGCTTCCAGCTCGTCGCGCGACCGCCCGACCAGCTCGCCTTGCGGCTCGATCCCGAAGACGGAGATCGGCGCCGCGCCGCCTGGCACGCCGCAGCGCGGGCGCTCTCGCGCTATCTCGCCGCACAATCGCTCGCCAACGTCGAGATCGTGCTGGACAAGCAGCCGCCGCTCCCCGACCCGCGCAGCGGCAAGCTGCGCGAGGTGATCGTGGACCACCGTTCGCGTGAACGATAGCGCCGCGCGCGACAGCACGGCGTGGTGGCTCCGATCGCCGCAGGCGCTGGCCGAGGAACTGCGAACCACGGCTGCAGGCATATCGCACGCCGAGGCGCACGCACGCCTCAGGCGCTATGGCGCCAACGCGCTTGTCCTGCACCCCGAGCGCTCTCTTCTCATCGAGTTCCTGCGGCGCTTTCGTAACCCGCTGGTGCTGATCCTGATCGCCGCGAGCGTCGTGGCCGCCCTCACCGGCGAGGTGGCGAGCTTCGTCATCATCACCGTTCTGGTGCTCTTCAGCGTAACGCTCGACTTCGTGCAGGAATACCGCGCGGGTCGCGCAGTGGAACGGCTGCGCCACTCGGTGCAGGTTCACGCCAGCGTGGTACGCGACGGAAAAACCAGGGAGGTTCCCACGACCCGAATCGTCCCCGGCGACGTGGCGCTGCTCGCTGCCGGGGACCTCGTGCCCGCCGACGGCATTCTCCTCGAAGCGCGCGATCTGCACGTGAACCAGGCGCTGCTGACCGGCGAAGCTTTTCCCGTCGACAAGAGCGCGGACGCGCGCCCCGAGGCGAATACCGAACTGGCGATGGCGAGCAACGCGCTTTTCATGGGAACCTCGGTGGTCAGCGGCACGGCGAGGCTCCTGATCTACCGCACCGGCGCGGACACCGCCATCGGTCAGATCGCGCGCAGCCTGAGTCTCGAGCCACCACCGACCGCGTTCGAGATGGGCATCCGGCGCTTCGGGATGCTCATCATGCGGCTTACCGTGCTTATGGTGCTCTTCGTGCTGATGGTGAACGTCGCCACGCACAAGCCCCCGCTCGAATCGTTCCTTTTCGCCGTCGCGCTCGCCGTAGGCCTCACGCCCGAGCTCCTGCCCATGGTTGTGTCGGTGACGCTCGCACGCGGTGCGCTGAGCATGGCCGCCAAACACGTGATCGTCAAGCGGCTCGCGGCCATCGAGAACCTGGGCTCGATGGACGTGCTGTGCACCGACAAGACCGGAACGCTGACCGAGGCCAAGATCTCGCTCGAGCGGCACGTCGACCTCGCAGGCAAAGACAGCGAGCGCGTGCTGATGCTCGCGTACCTCAACAGCTACTTCGAAACGGGACTGAAGAGCCCGCTCGACGAAGCGATCCTGGCGCACGGCCACCTCGACGTTCGACAGTGGAAAAAGATCGACGAGGCGCCGTTCGACTTCGAGCGCCGGCGCGTGTCCGTGCTGGTCGACGACGGCAGCGAGCGCCTCCTGATCGTGAAGGGCGCCGCCGAAGACATTCTTGCGCTGTCGACCCGGTTCGAGACGGGTGCAGGCGTCGAGACTCGCGCCTTCGAGGAACTGACGCGCGAGAGCGCCGGGCGACAGCTCGACGCGTTGGGTGCGAAAGGCTTGCGCGCGCTCGGCATCGCCTTCAGGCAGGTTTCCGGGAGCCATGCCCAAGCAAGCGTCGGCGACGAGACCGAGCTGGTCTTCGTGGGCTTCGCCGCATTTCTGGACCCGCCGAAGGCCGGCGCGGCAAAAGCGCTCGCAACCCTTCGCGACAGCGGCGTGGCGGTGAAGATCCTCACCGGCGACAACGAGCTCGTCACACAGCACATCTGCGGCACGCTGGGGCTGCCGATCACGGGCGTGATCACCGGCAGCGAGATCGCGCGGCTCGACGACTATGCGCTGCAGGCGAGGGCAAGCGAGGCGAACCTCTTCTGCCGCGTGAGTCCGATGCAGAAGAACCGCATCATCCTCGCCCTCAGGAAGCGCGGCCGGGTCGTCGGTTATATCGGCGACGGCATCAACGACGCGCCGGCGCTGCGTTCGGCCGACGTGAGCCTGTCGGTCGACACGGCGGTGGACGTCGCCAAGGAGGCCGCCGATCTGATCCTGCTCAAGCGCGACCTCTCGGTGCTCCATGACGGCGTGCTCGAAGGCCGCCGTACGTTCGCCAATATCCGGAAGTACGTGATGATGGGCACGAGCTCCAACTTCGGCAACATGTTCAGTATGGCGGGCGCGTCGCTGTTCCTGCCTTTCCTGCCGATGCTGCCCACGCAAATCCTGCTCAACAACGTGCTGTACGATCTTTCCGAGGTTGCGATTCCGCTCGACCATGTCGACCAAGCCGAAGTCAGCGGCCCGCAGATCTGGGACATGCGCTTCGTGCGCAACTTCATGTGGATCATCGGCCCGGTCAGCTCGCTGTTCGATTTCCTAACCTTCTACGTGCTGCTCGCCGTGCTCAACGCGCAGGAGGCGCTGTTCCAGACCGGCTGGTTCGTGGAGTCGCTGGCGACCCAGGTGCTCGTGATCTTCGTCATCCGCACGCGCGGCAATCCCCTCAAGAGCCGCCCGCATGTCGCGCTGGCAGCCACGTCGCTCGCCGTTCTGATCGCTGCGTTCGCTCTGCCGTTCACTGAGCTCGGACGATACTTCGGCTTTCAACCGCCGCCCGGCCGGTTCTTTGTCATCGTCGTCGTTCTGGTCCTCGCGTATCTGGCGATGGTCGAAGCCGTGAAACGGGTGTTCTACGCCCGCCTGCGCAAGTCGCATCGATGAATCGGCACCGCCCTGCTTTAGCAGCGCGCGCTTGGGCCGCGTTCAGGCAGGATTACCTTCTGCACGTGCTGCTGGTGGTGTGCGCCGCGCTGACGCTTCTCCGTCCCGCCGCCGTCGCTACGTTCCCGACGTTGGTCGACTGGCCAACGATCGCCGCTTTGACCGGGCTCCTCGTTCTCACCAAGGGCGTGGAGGTTTCCGGTTTCTTCCATCGATTGGGCTTCCACCTCATCACCCTCGAGCACACCGAGCGCAAGCTCGCATTCTTTCTTGTCGCGAGCTCGGCCTTGCTTTCGATGGTACTTACCAACGACATCGCGCTGTTCATCGTCGTGCCGCTGACCCTGAGCCTGCACGGCATGGCTTCGCTGGCCACGACGCGCCTGGTCGTGTTCGAGGCGCTCGCGGTCAACGCGGGCTCGGCGCTCACGCCGGTTGGCAATCCGCAGAATCTCTTCCTCTGGCAGCGCTCCGGCATGAGCTTTCTTGTGTTCGTCCGGGAGATGCTGCCCTTGGCGCTGATCCTGCTCGCGGTGCTGGCCGTGATGACCGCGGTGGCGTTTCCTGCGCGGCGCGTCGACGCGACAGAAGACATGGAGGTGCCCGCCCTCGACCGTCGCCTGCTCGTATCGGGCGTGGCGCTCTACCCGCTGTTCATCGTCGCGGCCGATCTGCATTACGCGCTGGCCGGTCTCCTCGTCGTCCTCGCCGTTGTCTTTGTCGTCTGCCGTTCGGTGCTGAAGCGCGTCGACTGGCTGCTCATCGCCGCGTTCGTGCTGATGTTCGTCGACCTGCGTCTGGTCGCCGAGCAGGACTTCGTGCGGCAGTGGGTGGCGCGCGCGGCTATTGCGGAACCGCGGCACCTCTACCTCGCAGGCGTCATGCTGTCCCAGGTCATCAGCAACGTGCCGACCGCGATCCTGCTGGCGGAGCACAGCGACGATGCCCGGCTGATCGCCTACGCAGTCGACGTCGGCGGCTTCGGTCTCGCGCTCGGCTCCCTCGCCAATCTGATCGCCCTGCGAATGCTCCGAAAACGGCGTGCATGGCTGGTGTTTCACGGCTATTCGGTGCCCTTTCTGCTCGTGGCTGGCGGGCTGACGTATTTCTGGCTGTTCGGGCGATGATCGCGTTGTAGGTCACAGCGTTCGCGGCTTGGCGCGAATGGCATGCTTGATGCTTGGGTCTGCATCGGACAAGACGACAAAGGCAAACCCGTCGAAAGGCGGGGACGTAAAGCTTCCGGTCTAAGGGATTCGTCCTATGACAGCGGGGCTGCCGAAGATGCTGGCCGCTGGCCGGTGCGCTCGCACCGGCCCTCCGGTTGCATGCACGCGCCGTTCCCTTCCGAGCAGGGCTTCCCTTTTCGTCGCGCATCGCCGCACAGCGGCGATCTCTGCGTCGTCGGCGTCGGAGCGTTGGCAAGGATGCGATCAAGCACGTGCAACTTCGCTGAGAAAGGCAAACGGCTTCGCCCCGCGGCGGAATCGGCGACGCTCGCGCCGCTGGCTGGCGCTCTCGCCTGCGGCGACCCACATCCCTGCCACATCATTGTGCTGCGAGCGCCCTCGTGAGCCGCCTCGCCCGCTTCTTCGCCCGTCTGTCCCTGCGCCAGCGATTTCTCGTCGGCCCGTTGCTGGGGCTTGTCCTGTTGAGCGGGCTCGCCGCCGCCTTCACTTACGAGCTGCGGTACGAAGCTGGGCTGCTGAAGCGGGTCGCGGAGAGCGACATCGCGGGTTACGACCGCTATTCCGAAATCTTCGTCCGTCTGTCCGAGCAGCACATGGCACTGCTCGACGTGCTGCACGCCGCTCCCGACGTCGACGAGGAGCGGCTTTACGACGCCGGAAAGCGTCGCCTCGACGGCATCCACGCAGCCGTGAGCGATCTCGAGCGGGCGCTGCCCGCCGACCCCGCAGCGGCACGCGATGCCGACTCGGAGCTCGCGACGCGCCGTGGGGAGCTCATGGTCAGCACGCTCGCCTATCGCAACGCGGCCACGTCCGCGGTCACGAGGGCCACGATCAACCTGGCGCTGGAGCCGGGGGAGATAATGGCGCTCAATCAGAAGTTCACGGCGATGGAACACTCGTTCGTGAGTCTTCTTCAGGCCAAACGCACCCGAGTACGGTCCGAGATCGCGGCGCGGATTCACTACGGCGAGGTGAACGGCGCCGTCATTTTGGTCGGCGGCGTCTCCGCCGCGCTGCTCCTGCTCGCGCTCTCGATGGCGCTGTCGAAACTGCTCGCGCGCGCGCTCGAGACCCAGATCGAGACGTTGACCGAGCTCGGTACGCGAGCCGGCAACCGAATCTCCGTCGAGGGGAGCAACGAGATCGAGCGCATCGCTCATGCGCTGGCCGTTTTCCGGCAATCCCTGCTCCGACAGCAGGAGAGCGAACGAGCCTTGAGTGCGACCAACGCCTCGCTGACCGATGCGCTCCAGGAGGTGCGGCAGGCTCGCGGCGAGCTCGAGCAGCGCGTGGACGAGCGTACGCGCGAGCTCCAGGCGGCCAACAGCGAGCTGCAATCCGAGGTCCTTCAGCGCCGGGAGGCCGAACGACATCTGACGATCTACGCCGAGGTGATCCGCAGCACCGGCGAAGCCGTCGCCATTACCGATGCCTCCGGCACCTTGATCGAGGTGAACCCTGCCTACGAGGATGCGCATGCCCGCTCGCGCGACGAGCTCATCGGCACGCGGCTCTATCCGATCGAGCCCGGACGGGAAGGCGAGGAGCAGTGTCGCGAGCTCTGGCGGTCGGTCGAAGCGACTGGACACTGGACCGGCGAAGTGCTGGGACGCCGCGGAAACGGCGACACCTTCCCTTCGTGGGTGCTCGTCAATGCGCTGCGTGACGAGGCCGGCGCGCCGACCCACTATGTGTGCGTGTCGAGGGACATCACCGCGCTCAAGCGCAGCGAGGAGCAGCTTCAGCGGCTCGCGTTCTACGACAGCCTGACGCAATTGCCCAATCGCGCGCTGTTCAACGATCGCCTGAGAGTCGCGCTCGCAGGCGCCGAGCGCCAGCACGACATCATCGCGGTCATGTATCTGGACCTCGACGGCTTCAAGGAAGTGAACGACACGCTCGGACACGCGGCGGGCGACCGTTTGCTGATCGAGATCGGCGCACGCATCGGTTGCTGCGTCCGCGGCTCCGATACGCTGGCGAGAACCGGAGGCGACGAGTTCACGATACTGCTCGCTCGCGCCGGGTCGACCGGCGACGTCACGTCGATTGCGGAGCGCATCGTCGAGGCAGTGGCCATGCCCTTCCAGGTGGGAGGCCGAACGGTCCGGGTCGGAGCCAGCATCGGCATCAGCTTCTATCCAAAGGACGGCCAGGACGCCGAAACGCTCCAGCTCAAGGCCGACCTCGCGATGTACAGGGCCAAGAAGGCGGGTCGTGGGCAGTACCGCGTGTTCGAAGGCGAGATGATCGGCGGGACCAGGGAGCGCCTGTCCCTGACCGCCGAGCTCGAAGCGGCGCTCGCCGGTGGCGAGTTCATCCTCTTCTATCAGCCGATCGTCAATGCGGCAACGGGCCAGGTGGAGCGCGCCGAGGCGCTGTTGCGCTGGCGGAAGCCGGGGTCCGGGTTGACGTTGCCCGATGCGTTCCTCCCTCACGCGGAGGGATGCGGTCTCATCCGCACGATCGATGCCTGGGCGCTCGAGCGCGCTTGCCGCGATGCGCGGAAGTGGCTCGCGGATGGATCGGGGCCGAGCGTTTGCGTGAACCTTTCCCCGGTCACGATGCAGCAGCCCGACATCACGAGGATCATCGCCGGAGTGCTCGAGCGCACAGGGCTGGCGCCGCAGCAGCTCAACCTCGAAATCACCGAAAGCGCGATCGTCTGTGACCCCCAAGCCACGCGCGATGCCCTGGACGCGATCGCCGCGCTGGGCGTCGGAGTATCGCTCGACGATTTCGGCACGGGCTACTCGTCCCTGAGCTATCTCACGCGCTTTCCGATCGATTGCATCAAGCTGGATCGTGCCTTCGTAGATCGGATCGGCAAGGACGCGGACAGCGAGGAGGGAATCCGCGCCCTGCTCGCGCTGGCGCGTCGACTCGGGTTGCGCGTCGTCGCCAAGGGCGTGGAGCACACCGACCAGCAGACGTTCCTTTCCGCGCTCGGTTGCGACCTCATGCAGGGCTACCGCTTCGTTCGGCCGATGCCGGGCGACATGCTGCCGGACTGGCTCGCTTCGAACGGGCAGTCCTGGCTGCTCAAGACCAAGCGGTCGGCAGGCTCCGGGGCAAGCGGCACCAAGGCCTCCTGATCTCGACTGCCGACTCTCGCCGCGCACGCGCGGCCCACAACCGAGACCTTCGACGTTACCCTTCGCTGACGCTCAGCAGGACCTGGCGCCGGCGTGGGATCCGCGCCCTCATTGATCGTCACGCCCGCCGTAGTGTGCGGGACGAAGACATGACATACGCCGTTCCGCACGCCGCTCCCGGAAACGAAGCTCGCAATCTCGCCGTCGAGCTTGATGAACTCGGTGCGCTCGCGCGATCGGACGGAGATCTCCGTGATGTGCGCCATGCCGCTCATTCTATCCGGTCTCGTGTAACGCAAAGGGTGTCAGTTCCGATTCGCCGGGAATGCCGGCCGCGTTGAGCTGCGTCAATACGCCTCGAGCGACGCTGTGGCATCGTGGGATTCACCCGCCGAGACTCCGGCAAACCTCTTGGAGTCGATATGGCTAGCTCAGTTGCAACCGAACGTTCCCTCGCACCGACCGTTGTCCCCGCAGAACACTCGAAATGGCCGCATGTCGCCTGGCGCGCTCTCGTGCCGATCGCCGTCACGCTCGCGCTCTCGCTGTTGCCGCATCCGAACGGGCTCGCACCTCATGCATGGTATTTCTTCGCCATTTTCGCAGGCGTCATCGTCGCGCTGATGCTCGAGCCGCTGCCCGGCGGCGCCATCGGCTGGATCGGCGTCACCGTCGTCGCTGTGCTCGCGCCGTACGTGCTGTTCTCGCCCGAAGAGCTCGCGAAGCCGGGGTTCAAGGCGTACAACGCCGCGCTGACCTGGGGCCTCTCGGGCTTCGCCAACACGACCGTCTGGCTCATCTTCGGTGCATTCATGTTCGCGCTGGGCTACGAGAAGACGGGCCTCGGGCGCCGCATCGCGCTGCTGCTGGTGAAGAAAATGGGACGCCGTACGCTCACGCTCGGCTACGCGGTCGTGGCGAGCGACACGATCCTCGCGCCGTTCACGCCTTCCAACACGGCGCGTTCCGGCGGGACGATCTACCCGGTGATACGCAACCTCCCTGCGCTCTACGACAGCAAGCCGAACGACCCGTCGGCGCGGCGCATCGGCTCGTACCTGATGTGGGTCGCGATCGCGACCACCTGCGTGACCAGCTCGATGTTCGTCACCGCGATGGCACCCAACCTGCTCGCGATGGAGCTCGTGAACAAGACGGCGGACGCGGGCCTCAACTGGACGCGATGGTTTGTCGCCTTCGTCCCCGTCGGCATCGCGCTGCTCGTGCTCGTGCCGCTGGTGACGTACTGGATCTATCCACCCGAAGTGAAGGCCGGCGACGAAGTTCCGAAGTGGGCGGCCGCCGAGCTGGAGAGGATGGGCGGGTTCAAGAAGAGCGAGATCACGCTCGCTGTGCTGGTTCTGCTCGCGCTCGCTCTGTGGATCTTCGGCGGCAATTTCATCAACGCCACCACGGTGGCGCTGCTGGTGATCGCGCTGATGCTCGTCCTCAAGGTGGTGAGCTGGGACGACATGATCAGGAATTCGGGCGCATGGAACACGCTGGCGTGGTTCGCGACGCTGGTGGCGCTGGCCGATGGACTGTCCAGGGTAGGCTTCGTCAAATGGTTCGCGGATGCCGTTGGAGCGCACATGTCCGGCCTCCCGCCGTTCGCGGTGATGATCGTGCTGGTGCTCGTGTTCTACTTCACGCACTATCTGTTCGCGAGCATCACAGCCCACGTGACGGCGATGCTGCCCGTGATCGTCGCCGTCGGCGTCGCGGTCCCCGGCATCGACGCTCCGCTGTTCGCGCTGCTCCTGTGTCTCACGCTCGGCATCATGGGCGTGCTGACGCCGTACGCGACCGGTCCGAGTCCGGTGTATTACGGCTCCGGCTATCTGCCTGCGAAGGATTACTGGCGTCTGGGCGCGGTCTTCGGCGTGCTGTTCATCGCCGCGATGCTCGTGATCGGACTGCCGTGGCTTTCCCTGATCCGCTAGGCCAGTCCGGCGAAGACCAACCGTTCAACCCGGCTTCCCGTCGAGGCGAGGCCGGGTAAGAACGGGCCAATAGCGAACCGCGTAGATCGCGTACGCGCAAGACCATAAGACGCCGGCCACGGCAACCGTGGCGACATAATAGTCGGCGAAGATCAAAGGTCCGAACACTCGGACGACGGCGGCCGACAGCACGAGAAGGAAGCAGGCGACTTCGAAACCGTCGGCGCGCAGATCCCGTCCGGTGTGGCCGCGCGCCGTGCGCGTCATCATCCCGAGCGTGAGCCCGCCGATGGCGCCGACGGTCAACGCGTGCGTCGCGAGCGGCGCCGGAATGAACCCGGCTTCGGAAAACGCCCGCAATGCGAGGTGCACCGGTATCCACGCGTAGGCGGCGTGCAGCACCCAGACCAACGGAACCTTCGCGGTGCGCCAGGGCTTCCAGAGCGCGAGCCGCACGGCATGCGCGCCAGTCGCGATGACGAGCACGACGATGAGCAGCGCGCCGCGCGCTTGCAGCGCATCGGCGAGGAGCAGGACGAGCGTCGCGCCGAGCGCGAGCCTTTCGAGCCACGCCAGGCGGCGGGCTCCGGCGCCGGGAACGCCGTTGTTCGTGAACATGGGAATCACCCGCCCGCCCATCACCGCCATGACGAAGAGCACGACGTCGAGCGCGATCTGGATGCCGAGCCAGGCGGGCAGGTCCGCCACGCCAAGCTGCGCCAGGTGCACCGCGAGCACGGCGCAGGCGACGACGACCATGAGCGCGATGAAGAAGTAATTGCGACGATTGCCGCCGCGCGCGAGCGGCACGCCGATCCCGGCTGCGACCGCGAGCGGAAACGCAGCATTCACCAAAGCGGAAGCCCAGCCGAACGGCGTCACGATCAACACGCGGCCGGCAAGCCACAGCGCGGCGAGGAGAGCGAGCGTCGCGCCCGCCGGCGTCGGCTGGCCCGTCCAGTTGCGCACGGCGGTGAAGAGGAACCCGGCGACCACCGCCATGGTGAAGCCGAACAGCATCTCGTGCGCGTGCCACAGCGGGCCCGCGCCGTACGGCGCGGTCAACCAGCCGGCGTATCGCGCCGTCCAGAGCGCGACCGACGCCGCGGCGAAGATGCTCGCGAGGAGGTAGAACGGACGGAAGCCGAGGCGCAGGAGCGGCATCCCCTCGCCGGCAGCGGCTCCAGGCTCGGGAGTGCCACGCCCGGGCGATGCGACGGCGATGGTCTTCCGCAGGTCGGAGGACGCCTTCACTCCGTGACGCGATTCGGGCAAATGCGGTGGCGCTCGGCTGAGGCGACTAGCCGCACGCGCCTGTGTGCCCGCAGGCGGTGCAGAAATCGCAGCCGTCCTTGCGGATCATCGTCTTGTTGCCGCATTCGGGGCACTTCTTGCCGGCCAGCAGCCTGAGCTCGGCGGTGGCCTTCCGTTCCGCTTCGGGAACCGACAGGATGCCGACGTGCGCGACGGGGTAACCCTCTTCCGTCAGGATGCCGAGCATCGCGTAGCGGTGAATCATGAGCTGCGCGAGGTAGCCGATGGTCGACGGCCAGAGCTGTGACTTGTCGGAGCCGGGGATTCGCGCCAGGAACGAGCCGTTCGGCTCGCCGTAGGTAAGGAGCTTGCGCAGCTTCATCCCGATCCACGCTGGATCGTATACGCGCATGTCGAGCGAGAGTGCCTTGCACAAGCCGTCCAGGGCGCGCGGGTATTCGCCCGAGAGCCACATCGAGTACGGGCGGCGCTGGCCGTCGGGCATGACGAGCTCCTTCAGGAACAGCACGAAGTCGTCACCGGTGTTGTGATTGACCACGTCCACGGTCCAGGAGAGCGTTCCGTCTGGCCCGGCCTTCGGCTCCTTGAGACCGATGAGCGCGTCCATCACCGGCGTCCCGCCCTTGCGCTGGTCGTCGAAGGCGCCGAGCTCGTTGCAGCGATAGCGAACCAGCCGTGCGAATCCCGACACAAGGCTCGGCACGCGCGCCTTCTCTCCGTTCGGCGGCATCGCCATGTCGAAGGCGTCGTCGCCGCTCGCCTTCTGCAGCGCAGAGAGCTTCATGTCTAGCCAGCGCCGGTCTTCCGCCCGCATGTCCATCGACAGCGTCTTGGCGATCGCGCTCAAGCCCCGCGGCTGCTCGCTGCCGTTGACCCAGACCTCGAAAGGGTACGGCGGACCATTGTCTATGTGGCCGATGAATACCGCGAAGTCGCCGAGCGGATGGCGCACGGCGTAGGTCCAGCACGGATTGCCGTTGGGCAGCTCCGGCCGCCCCGGCCAGCGGAGGCTCGCGAGTGGCGGCTGCGGTGCCTTGTCGAGGCGGATCCGCCGGTCGGGATCGGTGACGAAGTCCTCCGGTGCCACCGACTGCGACGAGACTTCCAGCACCGAGCCGACGACGCGGTTCGGACGGTAGGTGGTGAGCCCCTTGAGCCCGCTCTTCCATCCTTCGAGATAGAGGCTTTCGAATTCCGCGAACGGATATTCTTCCGGCACGTTGACCGTCTTGCTGATCGCCGTGTCGATGAACGGCTGCACCGCGGCGCTCATCCGCATGTGATCCAGCGCGCTCATTTCCAGCGCGGTGACGAAATACGCGGGCAGCTTCGCAAGGCGCCGACCGTCGCCATCCTGCCAAACGCTTCCCGAGGGCTTGTCGGGTGCAGCATCGAACGGCACGACGGTCACACCTTCGTCGATGCCGTAAAGATGCTTGAACAGCCGATACGCGTGATCCTCGACCGGGTACTCGCGTCGTGTGTCGTCGGCCATGCGCTTCTTGCGGGTGTAGAACCAGCTGAATGCCGGCTCGATGCCGTTGGATGCGTTGTCGGCGAACGCGAGCGAGATCGTCCCCGTTGGCGCGATGGCCGTGAGATGACTGTTGCGGATGCCGTGGCGGCGGATCCGTATCTTGATCTCCTCGGGTAGACGCGAGGCGAATCGCGGCGCCGCGAGATATTTTTCGGCGTCAAACAACGGGAACGGGCCTTTCTCTTCGGCGAGAGTCGCCGAAGCGAGATACGCCGCATCGCGCATTTCGCGCGCGATCGACGCCGCCATGTTCCTTCCCTCGTCGGCGTCGTAGCGCAGCGTCAGCATGAGCAGAGCGTCGCCGAGGCCGGTGAACCCGAGGCCGACGCGGCGCTTCGCGGCGGCTTCCCTGCCCTGTTCGGGCAGCGGCCACACGGTGGCGTCGAGCACGTTGTCGAGCATCCGCACGGCCACGCCCACGACTGCCCGCAGTGCCGGGAAGTCGAAGCGTGCGTCGCGCGTGAACGGCAACCGCACGAAACGCGTCAGGTCGACGCTGCCGAGGTCGCAGCACCCGTAGGGCGGTAGCGGCTCCTCGCCGCATGGGTTGGTTGCTTCGATGACCTCGCAATAGGACAGATTGTTGTCGCGATTGACCTGGTCGATGAAGATCACGCCGGGCTCGGCATGATCGTACGTGCTCGCCATGATCTGCCGCCACAAATCCGCCGCGCGCAGCTTGCGGTACACCCAGAGACCGTCGCCGCGCTGGAACGCGCCCGCTTCGACGAGATCGGGTGCCGGGGGCGCGCGATGCACGAGCTCCCAGTCCCGATCGGCGGTGAGCGCCTGCATGAAGGCATCGGTGACTGCAACCGACAGGTTGAAGTTCGGAAAGCTCCCCTGATCCTTGGCATGGACGAAACTTTCCACGTCCGGATGGTCGCAGCGAAGCACGCCCATCTGCGCCCCGCGACGTGACCCGGCCGACTCGACCGTCTCGCACGATTCATCGAACACGCGCATGTAGGAGAGCGGCCCGCTGGCGCGACTGTGCGTGCCGCGGACGTACGCCCCTTTCGGCCGGATGCGCGAGAAGTCGTAGCCCACGCCGCCGCCGCGACGCATCGTCTCGGCGGCCTGGTTGAGCGCGGCGTAGATTCCCACCTGGCCGTTATCGTCGGAGATGCTGTCGCCCACCGGCTGCACGAAGCAATTGATGAGCGTGGCCTTGAGATCGGTCCCGGCGGCGGAGTTGATCCGGCCGCCGAGAATGAATCCGTCGGCCTGCGCTTGGTAGAACGCCTGTTCCAGCGCCCCGCGTTTTTCCTCGGTTTCGACCGCCGCGAGCGCGCGCGCGACGCGGCGACGCACGTCATCGACGGTGCGCTCTCCGCCTTTCGCGTATTTCTCGAGCAGGACCTCCTCGGAGATGGCCTGCGGGGAAAGCTCGGTCCCGACGAGCGGATGCGAAAGCTTGATTTCATTCGGGTGCATGGTCCGTTATTCTAACCCAGCAACCGGACCGACATCGCCTCGGGAAATGCGGATTGCTGAAGCTCATTCTCTTTCGAAGCGGCCCGAAACCTCGCTTTTCGCTGATGCAGATCAACGTCTCGACCGATCATTCGTTGTAGAGGCGTGGTCGCACTCTTCGCGGTCCCGCGGGTCTCACCGAGCAGGAAGGATTCTCAAGTCTTTGCGTGAGGAGTCACCATGCGCTCGTTCTGGCTCGCTCTCTCCATGCCTCTTTCGTTGGGACTGGCTTCGTGCGAAACCGCGAAGCTGCCGCCGTCGGCGGATGTCGGTCCGCATCCGACACTGCCTGCCCCCGAAAAATCGCTGCTCCCGACCTTGAAGGTCGCGCCGGCCAAAGGCTGGCCTGCCGACGCCAAGCCGGCCGCGACCAGCGGCCTCGAGGTCGCTCGCTTCGCGGGCGACCTGCAGCACCCACGCTCGGTGTACGTGTTGCCCAACGGCGACGTCCTGGTGGCCGAGACGGATGCGCCGCCCAAGCCGGAAGACGGCAAGGGGATCAGGGGCTGGATCTACAAGATGGCACAGAAGCGTGCGGGCGCCAGCCATCCGAGCGCCAACCGGATAACGCTGCTGCGGGACGGCGACGGGGACGGCAAGGTCGACACGCGCACCTCTTCGTCGAAGGACTCGATTCTCCATTCGGCATGGCGCTCGTCGGCAGCGATTTCGACGTCGCCAACACCGACCCCGTGACGCGGTTTCCGTATAAAGCGGGCGAAACGAAGATCTCCGCGCCGGGCGTCAAAGTCGTCGATCTCCCCGGAGGGCCCCTCAACCATCACTGGACCAAGAATCTCGTCGCCAGCCCGGACGGCACCAAGCTCTACGTTTCGGTCGGCTCCAATAGCAACGTAGCCGAGAACGGGATCGACAAGGAACAGGGACGCACGGCAATCTGGGAAATCGATATCAGGACCGGCGCTCATCGGATCTCTTGCGGTCCGCGATGGCGGCTTCTACGGGTGGCCCTACAGCTACTACGGCCAGCATGTGGACAAGCGCGTACAGCCGGAACGGCCCGATCTGGTCGCCAGGGCGATCGTTCCCGACTACGCGCTCGGCGCGCACACCGCATCGCTGGGCCTCGCCGCGTCGGAGGGCGAGAAACTGTTGCCGCAATTCGAGCATGGAATGTTCGTGGCTCAGCACGGCTCGTGGAATCGCAATCCACGCAGCGGGTACGAGGTGATCTTCGTACCCTTCGACCACGGCAAGCCATCCGATCAGTCCATCCACGTGCTGACCGGCTTCCTTGATCGGGACGGCGACGCGTTGGGCCGGCCGGTCGGCGTAGCGGTCGACAAGCGAGGCGCGCTGCTCGTGGCCGACGACGTGGGCAATACGGTCTGGAGAGTGACCGGCGCGGAAAACGCGCAGCGCACCGCGGCCAGGTGAGCAGCTATGCGTCCCGCGGGCTGCTCAAGGATAGGCGCGGGCGAGTGATGCGCTGGCGCGGAGCCGTCCGATCGGCAATATCCCGCCGCCGCGCCGGGCAGGAGTCGCGCGATCCGGTTTCCGGGAGGGGCCTGCGGCTTGCCGCCGGAGGAATGCCGCGGCGACGCGCTCCGCGCGCCGTGGCGCGCCTGCGATCGGTTCGCGGATTTTTGCGTGCAGCGCGCCGCGCCGCCACGCCTCGAATACTATCGGATTAATGTAGGACTTGCGGCACACCGCGGGCGTGTTGCGGAGACCCGCAGCCACCTGCTTCACGGCTTCGACGATGCGGGCCGCGAGCGCCCGCTCGCTCGTGGGCTCCGGCAGCGGCGTCGAGTGCATGATCTGGATCGCGCGAAGCGTTGCGTTCCACGTGCGAAAGTCCTTGGCGGTGAAGTCCTCGCCCATGCACTCCTTCAGGTAGGCATTGACCTGGTCGGAATCGATGGGCCGCGTCTGGCCGGCATCGTCGACGTACTGGAACAGCCGCTGCCCGGGCAGCTCCTGGCAGCGGCGCACGAGGCGCGCAAGCCGCCTGTCGCCGACAGCGACCTCGTGATCGGCACCGCCCTTGCCTGCGAAGCGCAACAGCAGCTTTCCGTCACCGATGAATTCCACGTGACGGTTCTTGAGCGTGGTAAGACCGTAACTATCGTTGTCGCGCGCGTATTCGGCGTTGCCGATGCGCACGCGCGTGGCGTCGAGCAGCGACACGACGATCGCCAGGACCTTTTCTCGCGGCATGTTCGGGAGCGCGAGGTCGCGCCGCAGACGGCGGCGCAGACGGGGCAGCGCTTCGGCGAACGCGGGCATCCGATCGAATTTCTGGGCATCGCGGAACACCCGCCAGTTCGGGTGATAGCGGTACTGCTTGCGGCGTCGGGCGTCGCGCCCGGTCGCCTGCAGATGGCCGCGCGGATCCTCGCAGATCCAGACGTTCTCGTAGGCCGGGGGAATGGCGAGCTGCGCGATCCGATCGAGTTCGGCCGGATCCGTCATTCTGCGGCCGCTCGATGACACGTACGCGAAGCCACCGCTTCGGCGAACGCGCCGGATACCGGGCATCGCATCCGATACGTAGACGAGACCCGCCGCCGCCGCGCTGGTCGACGACTGCGTGGTGCACGAATTCGCTTGCGGCATGTTGCGGCTGGCTCGCTTGTGCGGAAACGATTCGAAAGGCGAAACGCCTTCGGAATCGCTCTTCGCTGAGTGCTCGAATTCTCGCGAGCCGCTCGCCGCAATGCCATCAGCCGATCGCTCTTTATGCGGTCGGATGCGCGGCGAGCGTCATAGGACGGCGCCCTACGATGCGCGCTCGACCGCCGTCGCCCGACGGGGGCCACGGCACTATCCCGTTTTCGAGCGACACGCGTGATAGGCATTTCCTACAATCAAATCAGACGTTTTCCGATTGTTACGTGTGGAGGGCGCGCGGACAATCTCGCCTCGAGAAGGTTGCAGACGTCGCCTGATGCCGCTGACGAAAAAGCAGATGAAAGCGGCCGCGCCGCCGACCGGCTTTGAACTTCCCATGCACGAATCAAAGCGCGGACGAAGGCCCGCCAGTGGCGCCTCAGGCTATCTCTAGGAGAACGGGATGCGCCTCGTACTTTTCATTATCGTGATTCTGCTGCTGCTCGGAGCGATGCCGACCTGGGGTTACAGCTCCGGATGGGGCTACTACCCGGCCGGCGGTCTGGGCCTGTTGCTCATCGTGCTGATCGTTCTCGCCGTGATGGGCGTCATATGAGGACGGCAAGTTTCCGTGTCCTCTCGCTTATCGCGGTGCTGGCGCTGGGGCTGGGCGCGTGCAGCCGGTCCGACCAGACCGCAACGCAGCGTCTTGCGGCACGCACGCCAGCGCCGCCGCCTGCATCGTCGTCGCCGACGCCCGGCACTGCTGCGCAGTCGCAGGACGTTCACAAGGACGGAACGAGCAGCGGCGCGACAACGAACAGCGCCGAAACGGCGAGCGGTTCCGACCCACCGATGGACTCGATGGACAAGGATGAGGAGAGCAAGTCGATGCCCCGGCCCGGGCAAGCGAACGATCACTCGACCCTCGCCCAGGATCCCAAGACACCCAAGTGATTCGAGGAGCCAAAACGGCGCCGGAAGGCGCCACGGCTGATCCAATCTTCAAAGTCAACCCAAGGAGCAGAACATGAATTCCACGATCAGAAACATGCTTTGCGCTGTCACCATCAGCGTGGTCGCCTTCGGTGCAAATGCCGCGAGCAGCGTCGAGAAGCAGCACAAGGCCAACTACAACGCGGCGGTGGACCGCGCCGACGCCGAATACAAGGCCGCCAAGCAGGCCTGCGACGCCAAGAGCGGCAACGACAAGGACGTCTGCATCAAGGAAGCCAAGGCCGACCGCGACAAGATCAAGGCCGATGCCAAGGCGCAACTCAAGTCCAGAGACGCCATGGCCGACGCGCGCGACACCAAGCTGGAAGCGCAATACAAGGTCGCCAAGGAAAAGTGCGACGCGCTGAGCGGCGACGCCAAGGACCGCTGCGTGAAGCAGGCCAAGGCGCAATACGGTCAGTAAACGGTAACGGCCAGCGCCTAGGGCGCTGGCTCCGCCATCGCGGCGAGCCGGCGCTTTTTATCGCCCTCGGCGTGACGAGCCGACGGCGCTTCAGTGCTTCAGGTCCTCCGGAAGGCCGCGGAGCAGATCGGCGAGCTCGTCGGCATGCTCTTCCTCATCGGCGAGGATCTCTTCGATCATCGTTCTCGATGTCGGATCGAAGGGCGCGAAATACGCTGCGATCTCCCGGTAACTGTCGATCACGATCCGCTCGGCGATCAGATTCTCCCTGATCATCCGGCCCAGATTCTCCGTGGCGACGTATTCGGTGTGGCTGCGCGAAAGCAGGCCTCCCGGCGACATGTTCGGGGTGCCGCCGAGCTGAACGATGCGCTGCGCGATGCGATCGGCGTGCGCCTGCTCCGCGTTCGCATGCTCCAGAAACTCGTCGGCCACGGGGCCCGCATGAATGCCCTTGGCCACGAAGTAATGGAGCTTGTAGCGAAGAACGCACACGATCTCGGTCGCCAGCGCATCGTCCAGCACCTTGACGGCGGTCTGGGCTTCGTCGCCGTACGCGGGCGTGACCGCTCCTTCCTCGATGTGCTCGCGGGCGCGCGCACGCAATGTCTTCACGTCGGTGAGAAACGCTTTTCTTGCCATGGGAACTCCTGGTGGGCAGTTTGCGGCTCGGTCCATATGCGGCCGATGGGGTGCCGCGAGCTCGACTGCCTTCTCGTCGGCACTCCACCATAAACCAGGACGCACCGCACTCGGTATCAGCGATGTTCTGATTCTGGCGTAGGAGCCCTTCCTTCGCGGGCAACGTCCATACCGAAGCGCTCCTACAGTGACGTGCCGGGGCGTCCTACGAAAGAATCCGCCCGCCGCCGATTGCGGCAGCTTCCGTCGTGACGGATCCTTGTCCCGGCTCGCAGCGTTCTTCCGCGGGCTCAACTTTTAGAAGAAAGGAATCGTCATGTGGAAGAAGGCCCTGTTCGTTCTCATGTCGCTGCTATCCCTCGCGCTGACGGCCTGCAATACGGTGGAAGGTGCCGGCAAGGACGTATCCGCCGCGGGACGCGGAGTAACGGAAGAAGCGCGGGAACACAAGACGTATTGAGTAGGCATCGCTTCGCGCCACGATGCTTGCCGCGTGACGCGATTGTTGTGACGTGAGCCGTCACGGCCCCCGCGGCCGGCGACGGCTCCGTAGCTTGATGTAGTGCGAACCCCTCCTCGATAGGTCGCTATTCGCGGCAACGAAGGCATCGATTGCCGCTGCCCCACGTGGGCGGGAACGTCGTACTTCGCCGATATCCCACCGCTCGCGACCTGGATGACGAGCCAGTCCGAGCTTTTCATCGACCCGGCGCCGTAGTCGCCTTCCATTTCACGTTCTTCCCGCCGAACGCTGCGTCGTCTATATTCGGACGTGGCTTTGCCAAGCTCCTGCCCGCTCAGCGTGATCTGCGGGAGTGCTTCCCGGCGGTAGGCGGGTTCAACCTCGTCGTCAACGTCGGCATGGCTGCACGCAAGACCCTCATCGTCGGCCCTTAGCGCATCGCTCACCGCATCTCTGGAGCCACCATGCTCGCTTCCGGGCTTCACTATTTTCCGCTCTCGCCGCCCTTCTTCTTGTTCCTCGTCGCCTTGCTGGGCGCGCTGGTCATCCTCGTGCTGCTGCATGTCCTGCGCTATGCCTACGTCAGCATGGGCATCGCCCCGCAATACGTGTTCGTGGTGCTCGTGCTCTCACTGCTCGGAAGCTACGTCAACATCCCGCTCCTGCGATTTCCGGACGAGCGCGTGCTCAGCGAGCAGGAGGTTCTGTTCTTCGGCATGCACTATGTCATACCCGTGGTCCGTGACTGGCCCGGGACCATCGTCGCGGTCAATCTGGGCGGCGCGGTCATCCCGGCGCTGATGTCCCTCTATCTCATGGTCAGGAAAGCTCTGTATGGCGAAGGCCTGCTGGCGATCGCGCTGGTTTCGCTCATCTGCCATCAACTCGCGTATCCCGTGCCGGGAATCGGCATCGCCATTCCGATTTTCATTCCGCCCTTGGCGACTGCCGTGGTGGCCGTGGTGCTGTCGCGTCGCCACGCTGCACCGCTCGCTTACATCAGCGGGAGTCTCGGGACGTTGATCGGCGCAGATCTCACCAACCTGGACCGGATGCGGGAACTCGGTGCGCCGGTCGCGTCGATCGGCGGCGCCGGGACCTTCGACGGCATCTTCGTGACCGGCCTGCTCGCGGTGATCCTCGCAAGTCTGGTGACGCCGCGAACGTCGACGCCGCTCAGGCCGTAGCGGCGGGAACGCGCTTGCGCGGTGCGGCCACGTCGGCGTCGCCGCCCGCGCGCTTGTCTCGACCCTCGATCTCCACGCGCGCTTGAGGCAGGCAGTCGGGGTAGTGCTCCTGGATAAACCCGATCAGGCCGGCGCGAACGCGGCAGCGGAGATCCCAGTTCAGCGAGGCATCGGCCGAGCTTACGAGAGCCCGGAGCTGCATCGCCCGCTCGTTGGTGTCCGTGACCTGGATGAGGCACACGCGTTTGTCCCAAGCCTTGTCCTCGCGGCACAACCGCTCCAGCTCAGCAGCCACCGGCGCCACGGGCAGACGGTAGTCCGCCCAGATGAATACTGTCCCGATGATCTCGGACGAGGTCAGGGTCCAATTCTGGAATGCATTCTCGAGGAACCACTGCAAGGGAACGACGAGCCGTCGCTCGTCCCATATCTTGACGACGACGTTGGTGGCGCGGATCTCCTCGATCCTGCCCCATTCGCCCTGGATGATGACGACGTCGTCCAGGCGGATCGGCTGCGTCAGAGCGAGCTGTAGCCCCGCGATGAGGTTTCCAAGCGCAGGTCGCGCGGCGAGCCCCACGACGAGGCCCGCCACGCCGGCGGAGGCAAGAAGGCTGGTCCCGATATTGCGCACCGCCGGGAACGACATCAACGCGAGGGCGATGCCGATGAAGAGAATCACGCCCATGACGATGCGCGCCAGCACCTGTGTCTGCGTCTGCAGGCGCCGCGCCTGCAGATTCTCGGTGCTCGTCAGCGGATGCGTCAGGATGATCGCTTCGGCGAGGCCGCGGACGGAGCGCATACCCAGCCACGCCAGCGCGATCGTGAGCGCGAGCGTGGTGGCGTGCTCGACCACGGCAAGGCGCGGCAATCCGTCCGGTGCCGCTTCCCAGACGAACTGCAGTACGAGGAGCACCACCACGGCGCATCCGGGAGCGCGCACGAAGCGAAGGACAGTGGCGGCGAACGTTCGATGGCGGGTCAGCCGCGCCACGACCGACCAGGCCAAGCGATAAGCGATCACCGCCACCAATCCCGCGGCGAGGGCCGAGCCGAGCGTCTCGAGCCACGCGAGCAACGTGGGGTAATCCGCGGCGAATGCCCGTAGATTCTCGGACATCGAAGTATTTTAAAGCAAAGCACCAGTCGTGAGCGCAGGGAACCCGCGCAAGCTCGCCATGGCTCGGACCGCTCGAGCCGGGTTGTTGTAGGCGGAACGCTGAAATATAACAACCGCCGGTCGGGGAATCCCGAACCGGCCCTGCGGTCGTCGATTCAGGTCGGCGCGCTCGCAGGCTTCCTTGATAGCTCGCAGGCTCCGTTGATAAAGACCGTTCTGATCTCGGGGGCCGGAATCGCCGGACCGACGCTTGCCTGTTGGCTGAGCCGCTACGGGTTCGAGCCGACGCTGCTCGAGCGCGCGCCCGCTTTCCGCAGCGGCGGCCACATGATTTCCGCACGCGGTCTTTGCGCGATACACTGGCCCGGAAACCGTTACTCTCGCACGCATATCGAGCGCTTCGAACACGCCGGCTTGAGCATCCATGATCGAATCCATCCCCGCCCGTCTGCGACGCCGACCGCCCGCAAAGGAAAGTCTCGAGCGCCCCGCGGGTAAGGCGTCACCGGGCCGAGGCCGCGACTCGAGACTTCGCCGGGAGGCGATCGTACTGCGGCATATTCGCGAGCTGTTTCGGGTCTCACAGCAGCATTTCAAGCGCATCGAAGCGCGTTGCGGCGTGAGCGGCGTCCAGGTATGGGCAGTCGCCGAATTGAAGGCCCGGCCCGGAATGACGATCTCCGAGCTGGCGAGCGCGCTGTCCATTCATCTCTCGACCGCGAGCAATCTGCTCGACCGCATGGAGGCGAACGCCTTGGTACGTCGCGAGCGAGGCAAGAAGGACCAGCGCGTCGTGCGGGTCTACATCACTTCCTCCGGCCAGAAGATGCTGCGCAAAGCGCCGGAGCCCGTTCAGGGCGTCATCCCCGACGCGCTCGAAAGAATGCCGGCCGCCACCCTGGCCCGCCTGCATCGGGACCTGGAAAGGCTCTCGCACCTGGCGCGCATTCGTGACCGGCGCGCGGCAATGAGGCCTCTCGCAGAACCGTGACGGGCGTCCCGGGCTCAGAGCGGGCGACGGCGTTCGCTCATGGTTTCCAGTCGAACGCCAGCGTCTCACGTTTGCCGCGCCGGATCCTCACGTCGAGCGTCTCGGTCTTGCCCGCGTACTGTGCGCTGACCGTGTACCGGCCGTCGGGGAGCTTCGCCAGCATGAGCGGACCATAGGCGCTGGCGTCGAATATCACGTTGCCCGCGCGATCCTCGATCGTCACCGGCACATAGGCCGGAACGACATAAGCGGGCCCGCTCACGAGGAAGTGGAGCTCCAGCGAGTATCGCGAAGCGGCTTGCTTCATGGCCGATTGCTGTTCCCTCGAGATGCCGCCGGTCATGTACGTCACCTGCCCCCGGGTGAGCTTCGGCGGGAGATCCGGGTTGGTCGTCGCCCATGCGGGGATCGCCGCCATGAGCACCAGCGCGAGCGCGCCCGCCGCGCGCAGTCCCGTGTCAGACATGTCTCTCCTGGAAGTCGCGCTCTACCACTCGAAGACCAGATGCTCGGGCTTCCCGGCTGCAACGTTTACGTGGCGCGTTTCGCTCTTTCCATTGTCGGTCGCCGTCACGGTGTACCGCCCGTTCGGCAGCTGGGCAAGGACGAACGGTCCATCGGAGAACGTCTTGAGCTCGACGTTGCCGCGATCGTCCTTGATGGTGACCTCGACGTTCGCCAGGTACTCGTTCCTGGGTTCGGCGCGGGCGACGAATTCGAGCGACAACGGATACTGCGCTTCCGCGCTTTTCATCGCGCTCGCTTCAGCCTGACCGATACCGCCCGTGCGGTACGTTACGGCGCTGTGCGTTTCCTCCGGCGGAAGGTTGCTCATGGGCATCGCGAGCGCGGTTCCGGTCGCGAAGAGATTGGTGGCGGCGAGCGCTGCCGCCAGAGTCAGTGTGGGGTGTCGCATTTGCAGTCTCCTTCAATTACGGCCGGCTGTGGAAACGTAAGCGCGCCGCCGAACGGAGGCGACGCGGTTCCATGTCGAGTTACCGGCATCGCTCAACCCAGATCGATGGGTACGAATATTCTTGCCTCTCCGTGCTGGACCAGCAGTGCGATTCGCTCGCCTGCCTTATCGACCAGCGAGCGCAGCTGATTCACGGTCTTCACGGGAGTGTTGTTCACGCGCAGGATGATGTCGCCGGATTCGATTCCGGCTTCGGCCGCGCGGCCGCTTGCCTCGTTGACCAGCAGTCCGCCGTCGACGCCCGCCTGCTGCCTCTCCTCGGGCGTGAGGGGCCGCACGACCACTCCGAGCCGCCCCTGCTCGCCGGACGCTTCCTCGCTGGAAGCGACCGACTGTCCCTTGAACTGGCCGACGGTCACCGTAACGTCCTTGGGCGATCCGTTACGCCAGAGCTCGAGCGCGACGCGCGTGCCAGGTTTCATCTCCGCGACTCGGGCCGGCAGGTCGGTCGAACGATCCACGTCCTGGCCGTCCATCTTCACGATCACGTCGCCGGGCTGTATGCCGGCCTTCGCCCCCGGGCCGTCCGGATCCACGGTGCTGACCAGGGCGCCGCTCGGGCTCTTCAAGCCGAACGAGTCCGCGAGACCCTGGGTTACATCCTGGATCGTCACCCCGAGGCGGCCGCGAGTCACGTGGCCGGAGCTCACGAGTTGGCTCTCGACCTGGGCCGCGAGATCGATCGGTATGGCGAACGACAGGCCCTGAAAGCCGCCGCTGCGGCTGTAGATCTGCGAGTTGATGCCGATGACGTCGCCTTCGAGATCGAACAGCGGGCCCCCGGAATTGCCGGGGTTGACCGCGACGTCGGTCTGCAGGAACGGGACGTAGCCGCCGCCCGGCAACGATCGCGCCTTGGCGCTCACGATCCCGGCAGTCACCGAGTTGTCGAAGCCGAACGGCGAGCCGATCGCCACCACCCATTCGCCGACCTTGACTCGCGAGGAGTCGCCGAGCTTGACCGTCGGCAGATTGCTCGCGTTGATCTTCAGCACCGCGACGTCGGATTGATCGTCCTTGCCGATGACCTTGGCCTTGAATTCCCGCCGGTCGGTGAGCTTCACCATCACTTCCTTGGCGTTGTCGACGACGTGGGCGTTGGTGAGAATCACGCCGTCGGGGCTCACGATGAATCCCGAGCCCAGGCCATGCATCAGCGCGTTCGGCGGCACCTGCTGCCAGGGGAGATTGCGGAAGAATTTCCAGAACGGATCGTTCGGATCGACGTTCGGAAGCTGCGGTATACGGTCATTGGTCTTGACGGTCTCGGTCACGCTGATATTGACCACCGCGGGACCGTACTTCGCTACCAAGCCGGAGAAGTCGGGGAGCGCTGCAGCGGCCGATGGAACCGGACGTGTTTCGATCCGGCCCGGGGTTGTGGCTGCCTGAGACGAGGCGAAGAATGGACTGCCGCCGCTGCTGCAACCGGTTGCGAGTCCTGCAGAAAGACCAGCGATCAGCAAGGCCCGCACAATGGGCTTCGCGTTCATGGCGCATCCTTTCGATGATTGAGCGAACGAGCTCTGATGGCCATCATGCTAAGCGTCGAGACTTAAGGCAGACTTAAGCTCGAAAGAACCGGACGCTCCACCTCGCTCGCGCGTCGAGCGAGCCGCGCGACGCCTGCGCAGGACGTGTCGACCGCGCACGAAACGCACCGCGTCAGGAACGCGTCAGCCCACTGTCCGTCTGTTTGAACGGCCGCGTTCGCGCGGCGTCTAACAAAGGCGCGTGCTGGTGAAAACGATTCCAGAAAGCAACGCGCCGTGGTGCCGGCTTGTGCGCGGTTGTTTGATCGCGCGTCGTGCGGGCGGCCGTCTCTACGCAGGTTCGACGCCCGCGTCGTGAGGAGAAACCCATGAGGATGATGACCACGAGATTCGGGCACCGCATCGCAGCCCTCGCTGCCGTGCCTTCCGCCGCCGTGACGTTGCTCGTCTTCGCAGTCGGAACCGCGCACGCCGACCTCGGCGCGTTCACGCCGACGCCGAGCGCCATGCCGACGACGATCGCGGGATGCAACGAGCTGCCGCTGAGTCAGCGCGGCTTGTGCAGATCCCAGGTCGGCTGGTCGCAGGTGACCCCATCCGCAGTAGCCATCGACCGGCAGGCAAGCGCCGCGACCGCTTCGGAGATGGGCCGCTGCAAGACGCTGCCATTGAGCGACCGGTATATCTGCGAGGACCAGGCCGGCTATGGACAGAACGTGCCCCGTGGCTTGTCGGGCAATCAGCGGATCGCCCTCGGTAAGGCGGATGCGCGCTTCCATGCGGCCGTCGCGGCGTGCAACGGGATGCCGCTCAGCGACCGCACGATCTGCCAGTCGCAGGCGGGGTACGACGTGACGCTTGCCACCGGTTGACCGAGTGCTCGACGGGTGACCAGAATCGCGACCGCGCCGCGATTCTGGCCTGAAAGGCTCGACCAGCCGGTCCTGCCAAACGAGCGTCCGTGAGCTTCCTCGCGGCCTTAAGCCTTCCTTAAGTCTCAAGGTCCACCATTCGATGGTCGGGATGCGTATTGCCCTGGCGGTCGCCTATGGTGGAGCAGAAGAGTGTCAATCTGCGGCGGCGGCGTTTCCTGCTGATTGCGACGAGCGTAGTCGGTGGCATCGGCGTCGCGGGCGCGGCAGTGCCGTTCGTCGAGAGCATGGAGCCGAGCGCCCTTGCACGGACCGCTGGAGCGCCGGTGGACGTCGACGTGAGCAGGATCGAGCCCGGGATGCAGGTCACGGTCATTTGGCGGAGGAAACCGGTATGGGTACTGCGGCGCACGCCGGCAATGATCTCCGGGCTTTCCGGACATGACGCTCTGCTGCGCGATCCCAAATCGGAGGCTCCGCAGCAGCCGCCGTACTGCACGAACGCCACACGGTCGATCAAGCCGGAATACTTCGTCGCCATAGGGATCTGCACGCACCTGGGCTGCGTCCCGACGCTGCGTGAGCAGCCGGGCGCCCCGGATCTGGGCGCCTCCTGGCCCGGCGGCTATTTCTGCCCCTGCCACCAATCGAAGTACGACCTCGCGGGACGCGTCTTCAAGGGCATGCCGGCCCCGCTCAATCTCGTTGTGCCACCTAACAAATACCTGTCGGCAACGCGGGTGCAAATCGGTGACGACTGACGCACGCTCGCCGATCGCCGTGAACAGTAACGATACTGACGCACGCGGGTGATCGCCGGGAACGGGAACGATGCTCGCAAAGACGCGACAGTTCGTCGCAGCCGTCATCGACCTCGCGCTTCCCTACTGGGTATCGCGCGATCGCTGGGCAGCGCGCGGTCTGCTGGCCGTTATCGTGGCGATGAATCTCGGCCTGGTGTACGTCAACGTTCTGTTCTCGGATTGGAACAACCGGTTCTACGACGCGCTTCAGCAGCACGATTTCGCGCGGTTCCTGCACGAGCTCGAATACTTCTGCGGTCTCGCGGCAGTCTTCATCGTGATCGCGGTCTACCAGATCTACCTGACGCAGATGCTGGAGATCCGCTGGCGAAGCTGGTTGACCGACAGATACCTCGGCGCGTGGCTCGGCGACCACGCCTACTATCATCTGCAGCTCGGCGAGTACCGCGCCGACAACCCTGACCAGCGGATCGCCGACGATCTGCTCCTGTTCGTCGAGGCCACTTTGACGCTGACGCTCGGGCTCCTGAGCTCCGTGGTCACGCTGTTCTCTTTCGCCATGATCCTGTGGCGGCTGTCCGGGACGATCGAGCTGCCGCTCGGCTCGAGCCATCTCGCGATTCCGGGCTATATGCTCTGGGCCGCGCTGCTGTATGCCGTCGCCGGCACGTGGCTGACGCACCGCATCGGCAGGCCGCTCATCGGGCTCAACTTCCAGCGCCAGCGATTCGAGGCGCACTTCCGCTTCTCGCTCGCCCGGCTGCGCGAGAACACCGAGGGTGTCGCGCTCTATCGCGGGGAGCGTGAAGAGACACGGAGCCTGCGCGAGCGCTTCGGGAGCATCGTGACCAACTGGTGGGCCATCATGAAGCGGCAGAAGCGTCTCACCTGGTTCACCGCCGGCTACAATCAGGCGGCAGTCGTCTTTCCGATTCTGGCGGCCGCACCGCGCTACTTCTCCGGCGCGATTCAGCTCGGGGCATTGATGCAGACGATCTATGCCTTCGGTCAAGTGCAGAGCGCGCTGAGCTGGTTCGTGACGGCGTATACGCAGCTCGCGCAGTGGAAGGCGACGACCGATCGGCTCACCGGGTTCCAGTCGGCGATCCGCGCCGCGAAGGCGCGCGCGAGCGCTCCCGGAATCGAGCGGGCGACGGGCTCTCGCGCGAGCCTTCGGATCCGCGATCTGCGTCTCGACCTGCCGAACGGCGACGGGCTGATCGAAGGCATCCAAGCCGAAATCAAGCCTGGAGAGCGATGGCTCCTCACCGGGCCGACGGGAACCGGCAAGAGCACGTTGCTGCGAGCGATCGCGGGCATCTGGCCGTTCGGGCGGGGCAGCATCCAGATGCCGGCCGAGGGGCGGGTTCTGTTCCTGCCCCAGAAGCCGTATCTGCCGATCGGTACGCTGCGCAGCGTCCTGAGCTATCCCGACCCGCCGACGGCGTTCGACGAAGGCGAGATGCGCGAAGCCCTCGCGGCGTGCGGGCTGGCGCATCTCGCGGACAAGCTCGACGAGTTGCGTCACTGGGCGTTGGAGCTCTCGCCGGGCGAGCAGCAATGCCTCGCGTTTGCGCGCGTCCTCCTGCAGCGTCCCGACTGGCTGTTCCTCGACGAGGCGACCGCGTCGCTCGACGAGGCCAGCGAGGGCCGGCTCTACCAATTGCTCGAAAGGAGGCTGCCGCGCACCGCAATCGTCAGCGTCGGCCATCGCAGCGCGCTCGCCGCGTTTCATGGCACGCGCCTGGACCTCGGCGATGACCCCTCGCCAGCAGGCCGATCGCGTCTAAACCGAGACTCGCTCCAAGCCGAACCCGGATAAGGGCATCTCGCGAGTCTCTTTTCCAGGCATCTCGAGCCCGGCGCCCGGCGCGAGTCGACTTTCGGTGTGCGTCACCGCACTTCCGCCGCGACCGAGCTACGCAACTCGACGGATCGGATTCAACGTGAGTATCCGACGACGCCGAACGCAACGAGGCAGAACGTTCCGCCCGCCATGGATCGCATGCGCCGCATCGCGCGAGGGCGCTCGGCGGCGCGGGTCGATCGCGCGGGCGCGTGGCCTTTGCCCGGCGGACAGCACTTCTCCGCGCTCGGGGCATCTAATCGAAGGATCGGCTGGAAGGATCCGACAAGCCAATCGCCATGGCCTCCCCTATCGAAAACTATGCCCTGATCGGCAACACCCGTGCCGCCGGACTGGTCGGGCGCGACGGCTCCATCGACTGGCTCTGCGTGCCGCGCTTCGATTCGCCTGCGTGTTTCGCGGCCCTGCTGGGTGAGCGGGACAACGGACGCTGGCTGCTCGCGCCGCAAGGGCCGACGACCCGCGTGAGTCGGCGTTACCGGCCGCAAACGCTGATGCTCGAGACCCAGTTCGAGACCGCCGAGGGTACGGTGCGGCTCGTCGATTGCATGCCGATCTGGAGCGGGCGGACGGAAGTCGTGCGGTACGTCGAAGGTGTTTCGGGGCGCGTTACGATGCACATGGAACTCGTCATCCGGTTCGGCTATGGCGCGCTCGTGCCATGGGTGCGCCGGGTTCACGGCGCGCTGCACGCGACCGCCGGCCCCGACTCGCTGCGGCTGCGCGCGGGCGTCGAACTGCGCGGCGAAGAGTTTACGACGGTCGCGACGTTCTCCGTCGCGGCGGGCGAGCGCGTGCCGTTCGTGCTGACCTGGTTCCAGTCCCACGAGGAGCCGCCCGTCCCGATCGATCCGGAAGCCGCGCTCGAGGCGACCGAGCGCTGGTGGCGGGAGTGGTGCGCGCAGTGCACCTACGACGGCCGCTGGCCGGAGGCGGTAACGGAGTCTCTGATCGTGCTGAAAGCGCTCACCTATGCGCCCACCGGCGGAATCGTCGCGGCGCCGACGACGTCGCTTCCTGAATACCTCGGCGGAGAGCGCAACTGGGACTATCGGTTTTGCTGGGTCCGCGATGCCACGTTCTCCCTGTACGCACTGCTCCTCGCCGGCTACCACGACGAAGCGGCTGCCTGGCGCGAATGGCTGCTGAGGGCTGCCGCGGGCCGTCCGCAGGATCTGCAGGTCCTCTACGGCGTAGCCGGCGAGCGCAATCTGCACGAGCGCACGCTTGACTGGCTGAAGGGGTTTGCCCACTCGGGACCGGTACGCATCGGCAATGCGGCCGCAGAGCAGCTCCAACTCGACGTGTACGGCGAAGTCATGGATACGCTGCACGTCGCCCGGGCCGCGGGTCTCGATCCCGACGATGCGTCGTGGCGCCTGCAGCGCGTGCTGCTCGAATTTCTCGAATCCATCTGGTCGAAGCCGGACAACGGGATCTGGGAGGTGCGGGGGCCGCGGCAGCACTTCACGCATTCGAAGATGATGGCGTGGGTCGCGTTCGACCGCGCGGTCAAGGCGGTCGAGATCGCGAAGCTCGAGGGCCCGGTAGACCACTGGAGGACGCTGCGTCAGCGGATCCATGACGAGATATGCGAGCGGGGCTACGACGTCGAGCGCGGAACCTTCGTGCAGCATTACGGCGCCCGGCATACCGACGCGAGCCTGTTGCTGATGCCGGTCGTGGGCTTCCTGCCGACGCGCGATCCTCGCGTTCAGGGCACCGTGCGGGCCGTCGAGCGCGAGCTGATTGCCGACGGCCTCGTGTTGCGCTATCCCACCGAAACCGGCGTCGACGGCCTTCCGCCCGGAGAGGGCGTTTTCCTGCCGTGCTCGTTCTGGCTCGCCGACAACTACGCGCTCGCCGGCCGCCGCGACGAAGCGACCGCGCTTTTCGAGCGCCTGCTCGCGCTGCGCAACGACGTCGGCCTCTTCGCCGAGGAATACGACCCGCGCTCGCGCCGCATGCTGGGCAATTTCCCGCAGGCGTTCACCCACGTCGGGCTGGTCAATACAGCGTGCAATCTTTCGCACGGTCTCGGTCCGAGCAGCCATCGGAGCCAAGAGCACGACGAGCCACCGCCAGGAGCCGATCCGCGGCGCTCGAAGCAGGCCGCAAGAGCGGCCTCGCCTCCGCTAGGCAAACCACGATTCCCCGGAAAACCGGGGACGAAAAAGAGACAGATATGAGACGCTTGATCGCAGTCCTATTCGCAGCGTTCGCCTTCGCGCTGCTCTATGCGGCGCTCGCCGATCTCACGCGTGCATCGACAGCGACCGTTCAAGCGCCGGCGGCCGAGGCGTCATGACCGACCATTCGCAAGCCGACGCGCTGGTGTTCTCCGGCGCGACCAGCCTGGACAAGCACGGAGGCATAGATGAAGCCGCGTTCGCCAGGCTGCTCTCGCTTCTCCGCTACGTCGACGGCGACTATCGCGATCAGGCGACCTTCGCGCGCTTGCGCGATGCGCTCGGCGCGGCGCGGCGGCCGCTCCACTAGCTCGCCATTCCGCCGACCCTGTTCGAGGCGGTCGCCGAAGGCCTCGCCAACGCCGGCTGCGCCGACGGCGCCCGGGTCGTCGTGGAGAAGCGTTCGGGCGCGATGGCCGCTCGGCGCGCGAGCTCGAAGCGACCCTCCACCGCTTCTTCGACGGAGCCCGGCCCGAGTGATTTCGTTCACACCCGCGCGAGTCGGCGGGCTCCGCGCGGGAAGCATCGGGCGTCCGAGCCCGGCCGTGGAAGCGACGACGGCTTTGTGCTATATCGCCCGGTGATCCATGAGCCCGATCGCACCTACGAGGACGCCGCTCGTTTTTCCGATGCACGGCCTGCCGCAGGTCCCGTCGCGGGTGAAAGCGCTCTCTTGCTGAGCGCGCTCGAAAACTGTGTCGAGCGCGTCCGCGGTCGCGCGCTGCGTGTCGTCTTCCCCGAGGCGCACGACGAGCGGATCGTGGCCGCGGCCGCGCGCCTGCGCGACCAGCGGCTCGCGCAAACCATCCTGGTCGAGGATCCCGAGGCGAGCGATCGCCTCGACGCCTACGCGGCGCTCTATCTCGAAGGTCGCCCCGATGCGAACCCGAAGATCGCGCGACGGCTTGCGGCGAAGCCGCTCTTTCATGCCGGCCTCATGCTGAAGGCGGGCGACGCGGACGCGATGGTCGCGGGCGCGGCGCACCCGACGGCGCGCGTGCTCGAGGCGGGATTGATGACGGTGGGGCTCGCGCCGGGCATCGAGACGCCTTCGAGCTTCTTCCTGATCATCGTCGCGGGGCGCGCTCTGGTGTTCGCCGACTGCGCGGTGACCGCCGACCCCACCGCCGAGCAGATCGCCGACATCTCTCTCGCGTCCGCCCAAAGTTGCCGGCGCGTTCTGGGTGAGGAGCCCCGCGTCGCGCTGCTGTCGTTTTCGACCAAAGGGAGCGCCAGGCACGCGCGGGTCGACAAGATGGTCCGGGCGCTGGCGATCGCGCGCCGGCGCGCGCCTTCGCTCACGATCGACGGCGAGCTGCAGGCCGATGCGGCGCTGGTGCCGGCGATCGCAGCTCGAAAGCTCGGGGAGGTCGGCGATGTCGCGGGGCGCGCCAACGTCCTCGTGTTCCCGGATCTCGACTCAGGCAACATTTCCTACAAGCTTGTGCAGCATCTAGGCGGCGCGCAGGCGTTCGGGCCGGTCCTGCAGGGCTTCGCCAAGCCCATGTCCGATCTGTCGCGCGGCGCGAGCGTCGACGACATCGTCGCCACGGCCGCGATCCTGCTCTCGCAGGTCTAGCAGGCTAGCGCTGGTCGAGCGGCACGTACGCGCGCGGCTCCGGCCCGTTGTAGAGGGTCAGCGGCCGGATCAGGATGTTGTTCTCCATCTGCTCGAGCACCTGTACGGCCCAGCCGGGGACCCGGCCGGCCGCGAAGATCGGCACGAAAAGATCCTCGGCGATGCCGTTCAGGTAATAGACGACGCCGGCGTAGAAGTCCACGTTCACGTTCACGCCGTGGCGCGCATAGGGCTTCATCGCCTCGACCAGGGCGGCGAGGATGCGGTACCACTGGGGCTGGCCGAGCTTGCGCGACAGCGCCTCGACGCCGGCGCGCATGTGCCGGGCCCGCGGATCCTCGGTGCGATAGACGCGGTGGCCGAAGCCCATCACCGGCTCCTTGTTCGCCCGTTTCTGGCGTACGTATTCCGCGGCGCGCGACGGGTCTCCGACCTCCTGCGCCATGCGCATCACGTTCTCAGCCGCGCCACCGTGAGCGGGCCCGGAGAGCGCGGCAATCGCGGCGGTGATCGCGGCATGCAGATTCGCCTCCGTTCCCGCGACGACGCGCGCCGTGAACGACGAGGCGTTCGAACCGTGCTCGGCGTGCAGGATCATGTCCACGTCCATCAGTCTCGCCACGTCCGCGGCAGGGCGCGCGCCTTTGAGCATGTAGAGGAAATTGGCCGCATGCGAAAGCGTCGGATCCGGACTCACGGGCTGTCGCCCGTTGCGGATATGCTCGTGCGCCGCGACGGTCATCGCGACCTGGGAGGTGAGCCGCACAGCCTTGCGCAGCGTCGCCACGGGACGATTGTCCGCAACGTCCGGATCGAAGGCCGCCAGCGCGGAGACCGTCGTGCGCAGCACGTCCATCGGATGCGCCGGCGCGAGCAGGCGAATCATCTCGTACGCCGCGGATGGGAGGGTGCGGGCCGCTTTAAGCTCGGCGTCGAGCGTCTCGAGCTGCGATCGCGTCGGCAACTCGCCGTGCAGCAGCAGGTAGCAGGTTTCCTCGAAGGTCGAATGCTCGGCCAGATCGTGGATCGAATAGCCGCGGTACGAGAGCTCGCCCGCGCGCCCGTCGATGAAGCACACCCGCGAGCGGTCGAAGTACACGCCCTTCAGGCCCCGATGTACTTCCGTCTTTTCGGTGTCGTCGCTCATCGTCCGCGTTCCGGTCGCCGGAACGCGGATTCTTGCACAACCGTCACTGGAGCGCGCGGCGACAGGCCGCCGGCGGGCGCCGCGGCTTTGACGCGGACTTCAGGGCCTCGCGTCGCCTTCGGCACCCACGGCTGGACCGACGCACGGCGCCGCAGCGAGCTCGTGTTCCGTTTCCAACCCGCGCGAGCCCTCGACGGCGTCGCCGATCAAGGCAGCGGCCCCCGATTGCGCCATCAGTATCCGCGCGTCGACATCCGTTGTCGCCGGTATGATCACCAGCACGGCCAGCGTGATGGCGCTCAATGCGACCGCGGCCGTACCCAAGGCGACGCGGGGTGATGCGATTTCGTAGCGTTGCATGATGCTCTCCTCAGTCCGTTGCTGGTCGTCCATCGCCGGCCTCGCCCTGATGGCGGGCGTCATGGTCTCCGGGCGTTCGCAGGAAGCTGCATCCGCAGGACCTGCGCCCGCGATGGCTCCGCTTCGCCCATCGCTTCCGCCGTGATCGAAGCGATCTCACTGCGGTCCAGACCGATGTCGTGGAGCGTGCGGTCGTCGAGCGCCCGAAGCGCGTCTCGGGCAGCCGCAGCTCGCCGATGCTGCTGGTAGCGCGCGAGCAGACGGCGCGCGAGTGAGCTCAGGGCCTGGACCGCGGCGCCCGCGATTTCGCCAAGCACGAACGCGCGATGGGCGCGTGCCGCGAGATAGAGCTCGTAGCTCGTCGGCCATTCGTCAGACGCCGTCGGCGGTTCCGCAAGGGCCGGGTCGTTACCGGCCGGCGCGAGCCGCGCGACAATCGTCGGGCCGTTGAGGCTTGGCACGCGCGGCGCCGCCTCGTCGAGAATCGCCAGATCTTCCATTTCGGTTGATGTGCTCATGGTTGTTTCAGTCGAAGACGCAATCGGAATCGACGGCAAGAGTCAGCCTGCTCTAGCGCGGTGAATCAGCCGACTCCGCGAGATATCCCGGCAGACCTCTCGCGCCCGCTGGCGCTGTCTTGACGCTCGCGGTCGGGGGCGCAGGTGATGCCACGGAGGCGGTGGATCCGTTGGGCGCGATAACATCGGCGGCATCGTGACCGGTCACGACACGTATCACGCCCGCGACCGCCAGATGCATTACGACGTAGAAAGCGAGCGCCATTGCGCCCATCCGGGCCGCCGCTTTCATGGCAGGCGAACCGGCGCCGTCATTCGGATCTCTCGTTTCCACCTTCTCGCTCCTTCTCTCGAAGTTCCTCAGCGATTCGCAGTCTATTGGCGCGGTGCAGCAGGGGAATTTCATCCGGTGCCTAATTTTGTTTCGTTTGTTTCAGCGGTTCCTTCGGGCGCGTTGACGCGATGCGAGTCGGTTTATCCTTGGCGCCTCGACTCAGTCGCTCGCCATCGACCCACGACATGAAGACGCCGTTGCTGTACGATTTGCGGTTTCGTCCGACGGAGGCGATCGCCCCGCTTGCTCACGCGATGCCGAGGACCCCGAATCCATCCGTGGACCCGAGAGCCACCATCCTCATCGTCGATGACGAGCCTGACGTGCGCGAGGTGCTCGAGGAGTACTTCCTCGCTCATGGCTACGCGGCCATCGGCGCCGAAAGCGCGGGCGCCGCGAAGGCGGCCGCGGCGACGCGAGCCGTCGATCTGGCACTGGTCGACATCAACATGCCCGGCGAGGACGGACTGAGCCTCGCGCGCCATCTGCGCGAGCGCTACGCATCGATCGCAATCATCATGCTGACCTCGGCTTCCACGGTCGTCGACCGCATCGTGGGCCTCGAGATGGGAGCCGACGACTACGTCCCCAAGCCCTTCGATCCACGCGAGTTGATGGCGCGGGTGCGAAGCGTGCTGCGCCGCACGTCGCTCGCAGGTCGCGTCGACATCGGCGCCGAGCGCATTCGCGTCGGACGATGCGTGCTCGACATCGCCGCGCACCGACTCACGGACGAGAGCGGAGGCGAGGTGGCGATGTCGCCACTGGAATTCGACCTGCTGAGGGCGCTCGCGGAGAATCCGAACCGTGCGCTGTCGCGCGAGCGCATCCTGAATCTGCACCAGCAAAGGGACTGGGATCCATCCGACCGCAGCGTGGATCTGCGCATCATGCGGCTGCGCAAGAAGATCGAGCCCGATCCCGAACAGCCGAGATTCATCAGGACGATCCGCAACGAGGGTTACATCTTCGTTCCGGATGGAAAGTGACGGTCGCATGCGCCGAAGCCCGGACCCGGCGAAGCATCTTTGGGCGCTGTCATGGCTGCTTCTGCTCTCGCTCGGCGGCTGCATGCGCCAGCCGGAGACGGCGTTGCGCATCGGCACGAACGTCTGGATCGGCAGCGAGCCGCTCTACCTCGCGCGCGAACTGGGTCGCCTGGATCAGGCGACCGTGCAGCTCGTGGAATATCCATCGGCGAGCGAGGTCCTGCGCGCATTCCGCAATCAAGCCATCGATGGCATGGTCATCAGCCTCGACGAGCTGTTCGGACTTGCGGTCGACGGTTTGCAGCCTCGGATCGTGCTGGTCGTGGACGTATCGAACGGGGCCGACGTGGTCGTTGGCCGCCGCGGCATGCGGACGATGAGCGATCTCAAGGGCAAATCGGTCGCCGTGGAGAGCAGCGCGCTTGGCGCCTTCGTGCTGAGCCGGGCCCTGGCGCTCAACGCCATGCAGGCGAGCGACGTCAACGTCGTGCACCTCGAATCGAACGAGCAGCCGAGCGCTTTCGAGAAGGGCCAGGTCGATGGCGCCGTCACTTTCGACCCGTATCGCGACCAGTTCCTCCGGGCGGGAGCGGAGACGCTTTTCGACAGCAGTCGGATTCCGGGCGAAATTGTCGATCTGCTCGCGGTGCGCGCCGACTTGATCCAAAAGCGACCTGAGGCGATCCAGGCGCTCCTTAGCGGCTGGTTCGCCGCGCTCGACTACATGAAGCGCGACCCCATGGACGCGGCGCGCCGCATGGGAATTCGCCAGCAGACCACCGGAGAGCAATTCCTCGACGGACTGCGCGGCCTGCACATCCCGACCCGGGAGGAAAACCTGAGAATGCTCGGCGGAGCGAAGCCCGAGCTGGCGGTCACCGGACGCCGGCTGCTCTCACTCATGCTGGAAGCGAAGCTGCTGCCCGCCTCCATCGACATCGAGCAGGTGCTCGCACCCGGTCCGCTGGAGAGCATGAAAGAATGAACCTGCGCGCTGGCGCACTGCCCGTTCCGGCGTCGCTGAAGTTCACGGTGCCGCTGGTCCTGCTGGTATTTGCCGCGACACTCAGTGCCGTGAACCTCCTTTATCACGTGCCGGAGGCCGAGCGCGGGGCGGAGGAAGACGGCCGGAGGCAGCTGGCGCAGGAGATGTCGCGGCTGCAGAGCACGCTGGAGTATCTGCTGCTCAAGGGCGACGTCGCGGGCGCCGAGCACGAGATCTCGGTGCTCGCGCACAACCACGACGTCACGCTGGCCGTGATGACCGACGACAAGAACGAAGTCATCGCGGCGACACGGCGGGCCTGGATCGGCCAGAAGATCGGCGACGTGCTGCCGCAGTTCGACCTCGATCAGGCCGCAGCGGATATCCGCCAGCGCCGCGCCGGGATGACGATCGATTCGACCGGCAACGAGTTGCTCGGTCATGCCGGCGTCCTCATGGGAAGCGCGCATGACGAGCTGCGTCCTTCCCGGACCGGAAGCGTTTTCCTCGCCTACGATCTCCAGCGCTACAAGGCGGAAGCCCGCACGCAGGTCCTGCAGCAGTCGCTTTACTGGGCCGGCTGGGTGACGGCGCTCGCGCTGGGCATGTGGCTGGTGTTCCATTTCCTGCTGACCCGGCGCACCGCGCGGCTGGTGGAGGCCGCCGATCAGTTCGCTGCGGGAAACCTCGCCGCCCGCAGCGCGCTCAGCGGAACCGACGAGCTCGGCCGGCTGAGCCGAGCGTTCGACGCCATGGCGCTCGAAGTGGCGGAGACCCAGAACCGCCTGCGGCGGGACCTGGCGGAGCGCGCGCGGGTGCAGCGTGAGCTCGAGAACAGCGAAGCGAGGCTGCAGCAGATCCTGAACAATTCGACAGCCGTCGTGTTCGTGAAGGATATCGAGGGTCGATTCCTGTTCGTCAACCGCGAATTCGCGCGGCTGTTCCATCGGCGCCCGGAAGAATTCGTGGGCAAGACCGAACGCGAGCGTTTCGCCGAAGATGCGCTGCAGGCATTCCGGGCCAACGATCTGCTGGTGCTTCAGCGCAATGAACCGATGCAGTTCGAGGAAACGGTGCCGCTGGACGACGGCCTGCATACCTACATTTCGGTCAAGTTCCCGCTGCACGATGCCAACGGCGTGGCGTACGCCGTCTGCGGCATTTCCACCGACATCACCGAGCGCAAGCGTTCGGCCGAGGCGTTGCGGGTGTCGCAGGAGAGCTATCGGGAGATTTTCGACGCCTCCGAGGATGCGATTTTCGTGCACGACATCGAAACCGGGGCGATCATCGACGTAAACCTAAAGGCCTGCTCGACCTTCGGGTATTCGCGCGAGGAATTTCGGCACATCGACATCGGGACGCTCGGCACGGGAGAACGGCCTTACACGCAGAAGGATGCGCTGGACCTGATCCACCGCGCTTCCGCCGGGGACGAGCTGCGCATCGAGTGGCATGGGAAGCGCAAGGACGGCAGCCTGTGCTGGCACGAGGTGTTCATCAAACGCGTCACCATCGGCGGACAGGACCGCGTGCTGGCGCTGGCTCGCGACATCACCGCACGCAAGAAGGCAGAGGAGGCGTTGCGCGCCAGCGAGGAACAGTACCGCTCCATGTTCAACGCATCGATCGACGGACTGGCTCTATGCAACGCCGCCGGAGAGATCGTCGATACCAATCCCGCCCTCTCGCGGATCTACGGCTATGGCGAGCGCGAGTCCTCCACGCTGCCGCCCGGCGGTTGGGCTCGACAGTCGTATGGTCCTGGATTGATCCGGTCGGTCGCTGCCGGCGAGTCGATCTGCCAGGAAGTGTCGGCGCGGCGCAAGGACGGGTCCGCGCTCGAAGTCGAAGTGCACGGCGTGCCGATGCAGTATCGGGGTAAGCCCCATGTACTGACCATCACGCGGGACGTCACCGACAAGAAGCGCGCTGCGGCCGAGCTGGCACGGCAGCGCGAGTCCTCCTACCAGCGCGAGAAGCTGGCGGCGCTCGGGTCGCTGCTTGCTGGCGTCGCCCATGAGCTCAACAATCCGCTGTCCGTCGTGGTGGCACGAGCCGTATTGCTCGAAGAGCAGGGCGATTCGGCGACCCAGGCCGCGGCTCTGAAGATTCGAACCGCCGCCGAGCGCTGCGCGCGGATCGTGCGAACGTTCCTCGCCATGGCCCGGCAGCAGCGGCCGGAGCGCGGTCCGGTGCCCATCAACGATGTCGTGACCGCGGCGCTCGACATCACCGGGTATGCCATCACCACCAGCAGCATCGAAGTGGATCTCGACCTGGCGGAGGACATTCCCCTGATAAACGCCGACGCCGATCAGCTCCACCAGGTGCTGCTCAACCTCGTCATCAACGCGCAGCAATCGCTGCAGGATCACCCTCTGCCACGCCGGATACGCGTGCAAACCCGGTTCGATCCCGTCGCAGACGCGATCCGCATCCAGGTCGCCGACAACGGGCCCGGAATTCCGTCCCACCTTCGCGCGCGGATATTCGAGCCGTACTTCACCACCAAGCCCACCGGCGTTGGCACGGGCGTGGGGCTGGCGGTGAGCCTCGGCATTGTCGAAGCTCACGACGGCACGCTGACGGTCGATTGCCCCGCGGGGGGGGGCGCCGTCTTCACGGTCGTGCTGCCCATTGCTTGCGTGCAGTCGGCCGGGACCGAAACCACGCCTTCCGAGGATCCCGACCCGAACCGCCGCACGGTGCTCGTCGTCGATGACGAGGCGGACATTCGCGAGGCGCTTTCCGAGATCCTGGCCGGCGCGCGCCACCGCGTCGTAACCGCCAGCTCCGGGCGCGAGGCATTGGAGCGCATGGCAGCCGCGCACTACGATGCGATTCTCACGGACATCCGCATGCCGGATCTCGACGGCCGAGCTCTCTACCAGGAGATCGAGCGGCGCTGGCCCGGCCAGGCCGGCCGGGTCGTCTTCGTGACTGGAGATACGCTTGCGTCGGCGCTGCGCGAGTTCGTCACGCAGAGCGGCCGTCCGGTGATCGAGAAGCCTTTCCTGCCGAGCGAAGTCCGTCGCGTGGTCGCGGAGCTGCCATCGGGGAAATAGCACGGCATGTCGAAGGCATGCCGGCCGCAAAAACATCGAGGCGTCGAAGACGACACCTGCGTAACGCGCCAATGCCCGATCGTTTCGTCTGCCGCGCGCGTGAGACAAACGAAACAAGAATGGCTCCGCGGTGAAGTTCGCCTGACGCATCCGCTCATTAGACTGCAGTGCTTCCGCGGGCACCCTGTCGAATGTGTCGACAGCACCGCAAATTGCCCGTGCTGTCGGGCGCGCCGCGGAATCACACCCGCCCCATAACTTGATTCGGAGAACTCATGCAAACGTGGTTACGTAAGTCATTGATCGTATCCGGGCTCGCGCTCGGCTTGGCCGCGATCGGCCAGAACGCCAGCGCCGATCCGGTCGATACCCTTCGCTGGCAGTCAGTCATCGGCATCATCCAGGGTGGCAACGTCGTCGGCACCGGAACCGGAGCGGTAACCGGCGTCCCGGGCCCGTGGTCGGCCCTTGGCGGAAGCGTCAAGGTCGATCTGGACAAAGGACAAGTCAGTTTCAGCACCAACGGCCTCGTGTTCGCTGCCGGCAATACGATCGGCACGACGGGAACCGTCCTTCAGGTCAAGGGGACGCTCGTCTGCGATACGGACGGCAGCGCTTCCGGCGGCAACTCCTTCGTCAGGGACACGCCGCTCGTGGATCTCGACGATCAGGGCGACGCTCATTTCAGCGGCAACGTCGGTGCGTTACCCGCCGTGTGTGCGACCGAACCCGACGTCGCCTTTCTGATCCGAACGGCCAGCGGCCGATGGATCGGCAATGGTACGGTTCTCCGGTAGACGTCGGATCCAAAGCCGGCGTCGGCACGGAACGCGGGGGCGGAAGACGCCCCCGCGTCTAATGGGCTGTCGCTCGCCCCGTTGACCCACCCGAGAAGCGAGAGAAAGGAACCACCGAATGACCTTCAAGTTCATCATATCCTTGCTGGCGCTCGTCGTTTCGGCGTGCGCGAGCGTGCAGAGCCCTGCTCCCACGGTCGATGTGCCCGATGAGCTCAAACCGAGCGCGAGCGAATCGCTGGCCACGATCGCTGCCGCACGAGGCGTTCAGATCTATGAATGCCGGGCAGCGAAAGATCGGCCCGGTACCTACGAATGGGCTTTTGTCGCTCCCGAGGCAGAGCTCTTCGACGCCAGAGGAAAAAAGATCGGCCGGCATTATGCCGGTCCCCATTGGGAATCCGTCGACGGCAGCAGGATCGTCGGTACCGTGAAGGGGCGGGCCGAGGCGATGCAGCCCGATGCCGTACCTTGGCTGCTGCTTGCGACGAAATCGGTCGGCTCGCAGGGTGCCTTCAGCAAGGTGAGCAGCGTACAGCGCGTGAACACCGTTGGCGGCGTGGCGCCTAAATCGGGTTGTTCGCAATCCCAGCTCGGGATGAGCGTACGGATGCCCTACACCGCGGATTATTACTTCCTGGCACAGAAGACCGACGCGCAGCCGCAACTCGACGTCTCGCAAGACCCGGTGGGGAAACCTGTAGCCGCATACTGATCGGCAAGAACATGACCGTCGTCGTCCAACGCCTAAGCGAAGACCTGCGCCCCCTGCTCCTGGCGCATTTCCTTTCGCTGCCGGCGACGGACCGCCGCCTGCGTTTCGGCACCGCGCTCGTTCCCCGCATGATCGCCGCCTATGTCGAGCGGCTCGACTTTGGACGCGACGCGGTCTTTGGCGTTCTCGACGACGATCTCGCGCTCGCGGGCGTGGTCCATGTTGCATTGGAGAATCAACAGGCGGAGCTCGGATTGTCGGTACTGCCCGCGCACCGCCGCCGCGGCGTCGGCGGCGCCCTGTTCAGGCGCGCCTGTGAGCACGCGCGCAACCGGTGCATATCCAGGCTTTGCATGCAATATCTTTCCACGAATGCGGCGATCATGCGCATGGCCCGAAGCTTCGACATGGACATCGTATCGTTCGGCGTAGAAACGGCGGCTCGACTCGGGCTGCCCGAACCTTCCACCACGTCGATCGTGGGAGAATTCGTGACGGATACCTTCGCGGCACTCGACAGCACGGTCAAGGCGTTTCTCGCCGGATGGCGGTATCGGCGCAATGCCGGCGGCACGGCGTAGTGATCGGTTTCGGTTGGATCGCGGTCGTCGCGCCTTGCTCGGTCCGGGCTCGGATCGCGCTCGTCGCCCATTGCCTCGTCCCGAAGACGGGCCTTTACTAGCTTCGTGCACGCAAAGAAAATGGAGAGCCGGGGTGCTTTGGACCTGTTGGGCCGTTCCCGGACCGTCTTCGATAGGAAGTGCCATGAAACGCGTGCTTGTCGTCGGGATGAACAAGACCGGGACGACGATCGTCGCTTCGGTGATTCACAATTCCATACCCTACGCACGCCTCTTCGTCGAGCCCCAAAGCATCGGGTTGTTCGAGAAGCTGGGGAAAGTCGACGCGCCGTGGGTGGTCAAGATACTGTACGAGCACTGGTTGCACCGGCCGTTCCTGCTGAAGGGGATCGTCCGCGGCGAAACGCACTTTCGTCCGAATAAGGCCGTCGCGATCATCCGCGACCCTCGTGACCAATTGATAAGCGCCTTGATGTACCGCGCCTACAACTGCGTGCTCGAGGGAGCGGACGAATCGCAAGTCAACGCATGGGTTGAAATCGTTCGCGACAAGGAAGCGAACCCCGAGAAATACTCGGTCGTCAGTCTGATCGGTCGTCTGGCGAACATATTCAACGTCGGTGACACGGCTGATTCGTTTTTCGAAACGTTTATCACCTACTCGAGCTGGATCGACCAGAACCGGGATGATTTCCATGTTCTGAGGTACGAGGATTTCGTCGCCCGGAACACCTCCGCGCTGTCGGCTTACCTCGGCGTCGAGCTGTCGACCGAGGGCGAGGTCGCCCACAGGTATCGGCGGGTCGCGCGGACCAGGCGGTCGGGCGCATGGCGCACGCTCATGCTGCCGCAGGATGTCGCCTACCTGAGGGAGCGATATGGCGCGGCGCTCCAACAGCAGGGCTACAGCGACTGGGAGATCCGCCCCGCGAAGCCCGACCCCGCAGAGGGCTCCGATTACATTCTCAGAATCACCGGCGAGGCATTCAAATCGGTTCGGCAGGAGCCTGACCAGCCGTTGACCCTGCCGACGGATCAGTGATATTGGGTAGTCGTGAGCGATCCGGCGCGGGGACCGTCGAGGCCCGGGGCCGGTCTGGTGCGCAGTCGAATCGGGAGAGCGCAAATTGAACCCTCAGTGGCGTGGTGTTTTTCCTGCGGTGACGACGCAGTTCCGTGAAGATCTCTCGCTGGACGTCGACGCCACCGCGCGCGTCATGGAAGGCCTGATCCGCGACGGGGTCTCGGGCCTCATCGTGTGCGGCACGGTGGGCGAGAACTGCTCGCTCGCAAAGGACGAGAAAATCGCGGTGATGGAGGCGGCGAGATCCGCTGCGCGTGGCCGCGTTCCGGTCTTGAGCGGCATTGCCGAATTCACCTCGGCGTTCGCGATCGACATGGCCAAAGAGGCGGCGCGCATCGGCCTCGACGGCGTCATGGTCATGCCTGCGCTGGTCTATTCATCCAAGCCGCACGAGACCGCGGAGCATTTCCGCAGCGTCGCCCGGGCGACCGACCTGCCGGTGATGGTCTACAACAATCCGCCGATCTACAAGAACGACGTCACCCCGGAGATCCTCGCCTCGCTGGCCGATTGCGAGACGATCGTCTGCTTCAAGGAATCGTCGGGCGACACGCGGCGGTTCACCGATTTGACCAACATGGTCGGCGACCGCTTCGTGCTCTTCGCCGGCCTCGACGACGTGGTCGTCGAGAGCATCATGGTCGGCGCCGTCGGCTGGGTCTCCGGCATGTCGAACGCCTTCCCCCGCGAAGGCGAGACCCTGTTCCGGCTGGCTCGCGCGGGACGGTACGCCGAGGCGCTGGACCTGTACCGCTGGTTCATGCCACTCCTGCATCTCGACGCCCGGCCGGATCTCGTCCAGTGCATCAAGCTCTGCGAGCACATCGTTGGGCGCGGCACGCACCGCACGCGGCCGCCGCGGCTGCCGCTCCGCGCCGAGGAGGCGGTCGAGATCGAGGCGATCATGAAGCAGGCGCTGGCGACGCGGCCGAAACTACCCGACGTCGGGCTCAAGCACGCGGCGTGACTGAGCGGCGAACGACGCGTCGCGCGCCTGTGCATCGTAAGCCTCGGTGACTTCGGCGCTGGTGGCGCAATCTGCTCGTCGAGTGGGTCCCGGCTCGCGGCGGCGACTCAACCCACGACTCGCCGCACACGAGCCACCCACTTACGACGACCGCGCCCCTGATGCGCCTTCGCCACCGAGTCTTGCGACGGTAACAATCGGCCTCCGCTAGACCTGCTCTCTCCGGAGCGCCAGCAGCCGCTCGAAGACCGCAGGGCTCGCGGCACGTACATGTCTTCGGCGTAGATCGCCGCGACGCACGGAACCGTGTTGCGCGTGAGCTGCGCGGGATCGTACAGCGCCGGCCAGCGCTCCTCGGAGGCGAGCAGCTCGGCGACGTCGCGCAGCGGCCGGAGCCCCGCGTAGTCTTCGAACATCCATGGATAGATCATCTCGCCGGTGAACGAGGGCAGCTGACCCGGCGCCCAGTTCATGTCCTGGAATTCGGCTCGCACGCGCTCCGCAGACCAGAGCGCCGCCGCTCCCTGCGTGTAGCACATTTCGTGCAGGACCGCGAAGATCGGGTTCGTCTCGAAAGGCTGCGAATCCTCGAATGCGCGCAAGAGCGGGACCGTGAATTCGTAATCGGCGAGCTCCATGCCGTGATGGCGGACCGAAGCAAGCGTTCGAACAGGCGGCATGAGACGACCTGCGGTGGATCCCGTGAAGACGCTTCGCGTCGTTCTGACCAGCGCCGAGATGAGCTTCGACCCCCAGTTCTCCGCCGACGCGGGTACCGACGGCATCATCGACCACATCTACGAGTCGATGCTGGACTACGACTATCTCGCGCGTCCCGTGAAGCTCGTGCCGCGAACGCTCGAGGCGATGCCGGTCGTCGCCGACGACGGAGCGACGTATGTTTTCAGGCTCAAGCACGGCATCTTCTTCACCCCCGATCCCGCGTTCAAAGGCAAACCGCGGGAGCTCACCGCCGGCGATCAGGCATATGCGCTCAGGCGCCTTCTCGATCCTGCCGTGAAGAGCCCCTGGCTGTGGCTGGTCGACGGCAAGATCGTCGGCGCCGCAGCTGTGCGCGCCGCGGCGCTGAAGTCGGGAAGATTCGACTACGACGCGCCGATCTCCGGACTCGAGGTCGTCGACCGTTATACGCTGCGCATCCGCCTGAAGACGCCCGACCTGCGCTTCCTCTATGTATTCGCCATACCCAATACCGCCGCCGTCGCGCGCGAAGTCGTCGAGGCGTACGGAGCCGATTTCGGAGCCCACCCCGTCGGCACCGGCCCCTACATGCTCGGCGAGTACCGGCGCAGCGCCAGGATCGTGCTGGTGGCGAATCCGCGCTTCCGCGAGACGACGTATGTGCCCGCCGGACCCGTGCCGCGGGAGTCGGCAGCGATCGCGGCAGCGCTCGCGGGCAGGAAGCTTCCGCTCGTCGGCCGCATCCAGATCACGGTCATCGAGGAGGGGCAGGCGGTGTGGCTTGCGTTCGTCAATCGCGAGGTCGACCTGATCGAGCGGGTTCCCGCGGATTTCATCGACCAGGCCCTCGCGAACGGCAGGCTGCGGTCCGATCTCGCGGCCCAGGGAATCCGCCACGAGGCGTTGCTCCGGCCGAATACGCGCTGGACCTATTTCAACATGGAGGACCCGGTGGTGGGCGGATATACGCCCGAGAAGATCGCGCTGCGCCGCGCCGTCGGCATGGGATACGACGTCGGCGAATACATCCGGGTCATCCTCAAGGGTCGTGGCGTGCCGGCGACGGGTCCCATTCCCCCCGACATCGCCGGCTACGACCCGGGACTGAAGACCGAGGCTCAGCTTTACGATCCGGCGGCGGCGCGCGCGCTGCTCGACCGCTTCGGTTACAAGGACCGCGACGGCGACGGCTACCGCGAAGCCCCCGATGGCACCCCGCTCGTCCTCGAGCGCTGGTCGGCGCCGACGCTGCTGTCGCGTCAGGAAGACGAGTGGTGGAAGAAGAACATGGACGCGATCGGCCTCAGGATCGTGTTCAGGAAAGACCGGCTGCAGGAGCTGCGAAAGATGGCCCGGCAGGGCAAGATGCCGATGCGCACCGACGGCTGGAATGCCGATTATCCGGGCGCCGGGAATTTCATGCAGCTCCTCTACGGACCCAGTGTCGGCCAGGAGAACCATGCTCGGTTCAGCCTCCCGGAGTTCGACAGGCTCTACGAAGCTGCGCAGCGCCTGCCCGATTCACCCGAGCGCACGCGCCTCTTCGATCGTATGACGGAGCTGGTGCTCGCCTACGCCCCCTGGCGGTTGATGGAGCACCGCATCGAGGATCACCTGGTGCAACCCTGGGTGCGCAACTACAAGCCGCACCCGGTGCGCTCCTTCATCTGGCGGTATCTCGACGTCGATGAAGCGCAGCGGCCGCGCTGAGCGCTTTCTCATGCCAAGGCGCTCTGTTGCCGAAGCGGCGCCCGCCTTCGCGTCCTCGATTCTCTGGCTTAACCTTACGCCTAGAACGCAGGCGCTCAATCCGATACGCCCGCGTCCCTCGAGTTCGTCCCGCTCGGTCGCGGCCGTCCAACCTCGACTCGCTGCAGCAGTCTCGCCCAGCCGTCGTCGATCTCCGACTGCAGGGTTTCGATATCTGCGGAGCTCAAGTGCCGATAGCGCCCTTGCAGAGCGAGATAGTCGCGTAATGGACGCGTCTTCGGATAATTGAGCGTGTACGTACGTCCGTTCTCGACTTCGTAGAGCGGGAACGCGCCGCTTTCGACCGCATAACGCGCCGCGGTCAGGCCCGCGTCGTCTGGGAGCCGCCACCCGTCGAGGCAAGGAATGAGCAGCGTGAGGATTCGCGTGCCATGGATTGTCTTGGCCTTCTCGACCTTGCGGATCAGGTCGGGAAGGAAGCCGACGCTCGCGGTCGCCACATAAGGCACCTCGTGCGCCGCCATGATCTCCGTGAGATTCTTCTTCCGAGAAAGCTTGCCCGAGGGCGTGGAACCCGTGCTCGCCAGGTGTGGCGTCGAAGACGACTTCTGAGCGCCGGTGTTCATGTAGCCCTCGTTGTCGAGGCAGACGTAGATGAAGTTCTCGTTGCGCTCGGCTGCCGAAGACAGACACTGAAAGCCGATGTCGTAGGTACCGCCATCGCCCGCCAGCACGACCACCTGGGTGTCGTGCTCGCCGCGTGCGTCCAGCGCACGCCGCAAGCCCGAAGCCGCGGCGGCGCTCGCCTCGAGCGTTGGCTGATACACAGGAATCTTGAGCGAGCTATAGGGCTGAGGGCCGGCGATGATCGCCATGCACGAAGGCGGAACGATCGCCATCGTCTTGGGTCCCAGCGTGGCGAGAACGTGCCGGACGGAAAGCGCATCGACGCAACCGGGACACGCGGCGTGGCCGGAGCACAGAAGATCATCCTGACGCAGTACGATCGGTTGCATGCGCGTCACCGGACCCACACGGATTCGGGCTGGGCTTCGGTCGCGCCAGCCCTGCGGACGAACTCGCAGATCTTCCCGGGCGATACGTTGACGCCGCCCACGCCGGCGAGATAGCCGTGAATCCGCGGCGCCGCGGCCGTGCCGTACAGCGCAGCGCGCAATTCCTGGTGCAGCACCCCGCCGTGGCCGGGCGAGTAATTGCGATCGAGCACCAGCACTTCGGATACGCCGACGAGCGCGGCACGCAATGCCTCGACGGGCAGCGGCCGGAACAGCCGCACCTTCAGCAGGCCGACCAGCGCTCCTTCGTCACGCATCGCGTCGACCGCGTCGCGCGCGGTGCCGCACATGCTGCCCATCGCCACGATGACGGTGCGCGCGTCTTCGCAGCGGTAGCGCTCGATCAGTCCGTATCCGCGCCCCGTGCGCTCGCGCCATTCCCCGTCCGCGTCGAGCGCGGCGGCGGCGACCCGGTCCATCGCTTCGCCGAGGCTCTGACGATGGCGATAGAACATATCCTGCGTGACAACGTTGCCCCACGACTCCGCGCTGGCAGTGTCCAGGCGATGCGCGGGCGCGTACGGCGGAAGGAAGCCATCGACCAGCTCCTGGGCCGGTATGCACACCGGCTCGAGGGCATGCGAGACGTAGAATGCATCGAGATTCACCATCACCGGCAGCAGCACCCGCTCGGCGACCTTGAATGCCTGGATCACCGTGTCGAGCGACTCCTGCGCGCTCTCTACGTAATACTGGATCCAGCCGGTGTCGCGCTGAGACAGGCTGTCCGTCTCGTCGGGCCAGAACGCCCAGGGCGATGCCAGCGTCCGGTTGACGTTGGCGATGACGATCGGCGCTCGTGCGCCACTCGCATAGTGCAGCAGCTCGTGCATCAGCAGCAGGCCCTGCGAAGCGGTCGCCGTGAACACGCGGACGCCGGCGAGCGAAGCCGGAATGCAGGCGGCCATGACCGAGTGCTCGGATTCGGGGGTGATCACTTCGGCGTCGAACTCGCCGGCGGCCTGGAATTCGGTGATCTTCTCGAGCACGGGCGTCTGCGGCGTGATGGGATAGACCGGGACCACCTTCGGTCTCGACAGGCGGGCGGCCCAGGCGACCGCGTGATTGCCGGTCAAGAGCGTGGGCATGTCTCGCGCAATCGCGCTCATCGCGCGTCCTCGATCATCTTCATCGAGCCGGTCGGGCACTCCTTGACGCAAAGCCCGCATCCCTTGCAGTAGTCGGTCAGCACCACATAACCGTCGCCCTCGCGTTTGACGGCGAGATCGGGACAGTAGTGAACGCAGTTGTCACACTGGATGCACGTACCGCAGGAAAAGCAGCGCTCGGACTCGGCGAGCACCTGGTCGAGATCGAAGCCGATCTGAACTTCGGCGCCGCTCGCGAGCCGCTCCGCGGGAGAAAGCCGCTGCTCGACCGCGCGTGCCTGTGGAGGGTAGTAGAACGTGTTGATCGCCGGAAGCCCGACGATGGGCTCGGGCTCGACCTCGACGCCCTGCGCCTGCCCGCGCAATGCACGGTCGATCTCGCGCGCCGCGCGTTTGCCCATGCCGATCGCTTCGGTGACGAAGCGCGCCATGCTCGCAACGTCTCCGCCGGCGTATACGCCCTCGAGGCTGGTCGCCTGACGCGGGCCGGCGTCGAGCAGCGCGCCGTCCGTGGCGAGCGCCGCGGAGACCGGCGCGAGATCGGGATCTTGCCCGATCGACGTGATGATGGCATCGGCATCGAGCTGGAACTCGCTGCGGGCGATGGAGGACACGGTGAATCGTCCGGGCCACGCACCCGCCTCGAACTCGACGCGCACGCACTCGAGCACGAGGCCGGCAGAGCCGGCGTCGACGGCGTCGGTGAGCATGGCGCCGTCGACCAGCGCAACGCCCTCCTCCATCGCTTCGTCCAGCTCCTCGCGTTGCGCGGGCATCTGCGATACGCGCTCGAGCGAAAGGATCGTCACCTCGTGCCCAGCTCGCCGCGCGCTGCGTGCGACGTCGACCGCTGCGCTTCCGCCGCCGATCACGACGACGCGCTTGCCGAGCGTGGGCGCCGCGCCGGCGTTCGCGCGCGCCAGGTAGTCCGCGCCGTCCATGACCCAGGGCCGGCTGTAATCGAGCCGCGGCAGGCGCTTCTGGCAGCGAGCACCGATGGCGAGGTAGACGGCGTCGAAGTCCCTCCTCGAGCGCTCGAAGTCTGCGGGCGTGTCCATGGATTCGCCGCAGCGGACATCGACTCCGAGAGCGATGATGCGCGCGATCTCGCCATCGAGCACGGACCGGGCCAGGCGGTACGACGGAATGCCATAGCGCATGAGTCCGCCGAGCTCCGGGCGGGATTCGAACACGGTGACGGCGTAGCCGCGCCTTCGCAGATGGAACGCGGCGGACAGCCCCGACGGTCCGCCGCCCACGACTGCGATGCGTTCCTCGCGCGATGCTGGCACCGGCGCGAACGTCCAGCCTTCGGCGAGCGCCCGATCGCCGATATAGCGTTCGAGCCGGCAGATCGCGAGCGACTGATCGAATCCGGCGCGATTGCACGCGGCTTCGCACGGGTGATGACAGATGCGCCCCGCCACCGCGGGGAAGGGGTTATGGCGGGTAAGGATCTCCCACGCGCCGCGAAAATCCCGTGCCCGCGCCCGGGCGATCCATTCGGTGATGTCGCCGTTGACCGGGCAGGCGGCGTGGCACGGCGACGGTGCGTGGATGTGCTGCGGCAACGCGGCGCGCCAGGTGCCGGTCTTGAAGACCTCGGTGCTGCCGGTGGTCCACGTGGTGGGCACGCTCTCGCGCGAGCTCATGCCGCCACCTTCGACAACAGCGCGTCGACCCGGTGATAGCCCTCCTCGCACGCCGCGATGTTCTCGTCGCGCAGCTTCGGCGCTTCCTCGGCGATCGCGCGCAGCAGCACGTCGAGCTTGGGCGCCTCGATCGCCCGGGCAAATGCCCCGAGGAGCGCGGAATTGACGATCCGCCCCAGCCCGTGGCGGCGGGCGATCGCGATGCCGTCGACCGGAATCACCCGGTAGCCCGGCACCTTCCCGGCAAACTCTTCCCGAGTCCTCGACGAGTTCACGACGATCGGCGAATCGGCCTGCGCGCTCGCGAGCAACGGGCCCTCGAGAAGGCTCGCGTCGAAGCACAGGATCGCGTCGGCGCGCTCGATGTCGCAGCGCACTCGGATCGGCCGGTCGTCGACGCGAATGAACGAGCTCACGGGCGTGCCGCGCCGCGCGCCACCATAGCTCGAAAAAGCCTGCACCTGCCGGCCTTCGGCGAAAAATGCCATCGCCAGCAGCGTGCCCGCGGTCTGCGCGCCCTGACCGCCCCGGCCCTGAATGATGATCTCCAGCAAAAGGCGTCTCCTTGGGAATACAGGGCGTGATGTCCGCGCGCCGCGCCTCAGTCGGTGTAGCGCGCGGGGTCCGGATCCTCGGCCCAGTGCGGGTCCGGCTTCGGCGTCTTCCTGAGCCACGCCTTGACGAGCGCAATGTGCTCGCGCTCTTCTTCCTGCAGCTCACGGGCGGCCTGGCGCACCGAATCCACGGTCGCGACTCGCGCGAGCCGCGCGAAAAAGCGCTGCGCTCGCTCTTCGTTCAACAGAGCAAGCTGCAACGCGTGATACGGCTGCATCAGGTAATGAACCTCGTCGCCTGGAGTGGTCTCGGGCGCTTCGAAGCCCTGCCAGGCATGCCGGATCGATGGCGGCGCGGGAGCTTGTTCCCAGCCCATGGCGGCCATGATCTGCGATGCATGCTTGTGTTCGACATCGCACATCTTGCGAAACAGCGCTGCGACCTCCAGGTTGTTGTGCGTCTCCATCGCGTCAGCCAGATCGGCGTAGCGCTGCGCGGCCTCCATTTCCATTTCAAGGGCCTGCGACATCAGCTCGCCGAGGTTTCGCGGCCCTCGAAGCGCTGGGTCGCCCGCGCTCTTCGATGCGGCGCCCGTGGCCTTGCGGAAATTCGAGCGGCTCATGTCTCGAACTGCGCCTCGAGTTCGGCAGGCGAGAGTCTCGGCGGGCCCGAGGGACCCGCATACCCGGGGCGCCTGCCGGCGTAGAGCACGCCGATATTGAATCCGTCGTCGGTCATGATGCGGCGCGCTGCGCGCGCGGGATCGTCGGTCGCCGCCACCGGCGCCGGATGCGCCTGATGCTTCCACTCGCGTTGCTCCGGCCGGAAGGTCACGCACGGGCTCAGGATCTCGACGAAGGCGAATCCGGGGTGCCGGATCGCTTGCGCGAGAATTTCCGCCGTTCCGTTCGGGTCGCCGGAAAAAGCTCGGGCGACGAAGTTGGCGCCGGCCGCGAGAGCGATGACCAGGGGATGGAACACCCGCAGCCCGGTCCCCCCGGGCGACAGCTTCGAATCCCAGTCCGGCTCGGTCGTCGGAGAAGGCTGACCCTTGGTCATGCCGTAGACGTGGTTGTCCATGACGATGTAGGTGAGGTCGACGTTGCGCCGGCACGCGTGCAGGAAGTGATTGCCGCCGATCGAATAACCGTCGCCGTCGCCACCCGCCACCAGCACGGTCAGCTCGGGGCGAGCGACCTTGAGCCCGGTCGCCGCCGCGAGCGACCGGCCGTGCACGCCGTGAAATCCGTAGCAGGACGTATACGCGGGGATGCGCGACGAGCAGCCGATGCCCGATACGACCGCCACGCTCTCCGGCGCGACGCCGACCATCGCGAGCGCCTTGGTGATGGAGCTCAATACCGAATAGTCGCCGCAACCCGGACACCAGATGGGCTTGTAGCCGGACTTGTACTGTTGCGCCGTGCGCGGCGCGCTGGTCGCGACGTCGTTCATTGGCGTGCCCATTCGCACAGGGCTGCGGTGAGCTCCCCGGGTCGCAGCGGCAGCGGGCCCGGACGATGGAAGCTTGCCGGCTTCCCCGGGAGATCGAAGGCCGAGCGCAGATAGCGGTAGAGCTGCGCGCCATGGTTCTGTTCGACGACGAGCACGCGGCTCACGCCTTCGAGCGCTCGGGCAAGTTTCGCCGGCTGTGCGGGCGAGATCAGCCGCAGCGCGATCAGCCGCAGATGGATGCCCTGCTCCGCCGCACGCGCCACGGCTTCGCGCGCCGCCGCGGTTGCGGATCCGAACGTGATCACCGCGGCGTCCCCGCGACCTTCGACATCGGCCCACGCGTCGCCGTAGTCGTGCTGCAGCAGCTTGCGCTCGCGCTTGTCGAGCTGCACGCGATGGTCGCGCGACTGACTGCTCGGGATCCCGCCCTCGGTGTGCTCGAGGCCGTCCGCGGTGTAGACCACGCCCGGCGTGCCGGGGATGGCCATGGGCGAGATACCGGAGTCGGTATCGAGATAACGCTTGTAGTCGGGCGTATTCGCCGCGGCCGTCAAGCGCCTGCCGACGCGGGCCGATTCGGCGGGTCGGTCGATGATCGCGCGGGACTGCCCCATGAATTGGTCGGAAAGCACGATCGCCGGCGCCTGCATCGCTTCGGCGAGCTGTACCGCCCACTGCGTCGTCGCCAGGCAATCGGAAATCGAGGTCGGCGCGAGCACCAGTCGAGGCGCATCGCCGACGAGCCCGCTCACCGCGAAAGACAGATCGCTCTGCTCGCTCTTGGCCGGGATGCCGGTCGACGGGCCGCCGCGCATGACGTCCACGACCACGACTGGAATCTCGGCGCTGACGGCCAGCCCGATGCCTTCGGTCATGAGCGCCAATCCGGGCCCGGCGGTCGCGGTAAGCGAAGGCACGCCACCGTACGACGCACCGATGATCATGTTGATGGACGCGAGCTCATCCTCGGCTTGCAGCAAGGTGCCGCCAACCTGCGTCAGCGCCGGCGCCATCCATTCGAGCAGCTCGGTTGCGGGCGTGATCGGATACGCGGCGACGAAGCGGACGCCGGCGCGAATGGCGCCATATCCGGCAGCTTCATTGCCGCTGATGAGCCAGCGCTTGCCCGTAGGCCCGTTGCCGCGCACGAGCTTCTGCGGCCCTTCGATGTCCGCCGCGGCGACGATACCCGCCTCGAGCGCGGCCACGTTCGCTTGCAGCGCATCATCTTTTTTCCAGGACTCGCGCAAAGCCCTCTCCAGCGCTTCCTTCGGAACCCCGGCGAGCGTGCCAACCAGGCCGAGCGCCACCATGTTGGGCCAGCTCCCGGGAATCGCCTTGGTCATCTTCTTCAGCGACAACGGAATGTAGCGCGCCCCGGACCGGGTGAAGGTGTCGGGCGCTTCGCCCTGATCGGGGTCGCCGATCACGACGCTCGAGGCTCCCAAGGGGATTTCGTCGGCGAAGCGGCTGACGTTCTGCCAGTCGATCGCGAGCAGCAGGTCGAAGGTGTCGCCCAGCGATTCCAGAGGATGGTCGGCGAGCCGCACCAGTGCGGCGGCTTCGCCGCCCCGGATCTGCGGACCGCTGGTGCGGACCATGATCCCGTAGAGGCCGGCTTTAGCGGCGGCGTTCAGGAGCATCGTTCCTGCCGTCATCACGCCGCTGCCGCCGCTGCCGGCGAGCGCGACCGAGATGTCCGCGCCGCGCGAGCGCCGCACGCCGGCTGCTCCGGCTGCTCCCGTTATTTCCGTTGCTGGCACGTCGCTTTCTCCCGACCGCTTCGCGTTCCGTCAAGTAAACCGGTTGCGCGCCGAATCCGGTTTGACGCAGATCAAGACCTGCCCAATCGCCTTGTTGCATCATCTTAGCCATAAATACGTATTGTGGTACTGTAATACCGCAATAGCACCCGCACGGATCGGATCAGGCCCGGGAGACGTGCCCCGGCTGCCGCCGGCATGTCCGCGAGCCTGATGCGACGAGGAGAGGCCTATGAGCATCGAAGCCCACCGCTGGCTCATGACCGCGGCGAAAGCCCCGCTCGAACGCGCCGCATTCAGCGCCGCTCCGGGGTCCGACGAGGTCGTCGTCAGGGTGGCGGGTTGCGGCGTGTGCCACACCGACCTGGGATATCTCTACGACGGCGTCCGCACCAATCAGCCGCTGCCGCTGACCCTGGGCCACGAGATCAGCGGTCGCGTCGTGGCGGCTGGCCCGGGCGCTCAAGCCTGGCAGGGCAGAGCCGTGATCGTTCCGGCGGTCCTGCCTTGCGGCGAATGCGATCTCTGCCGCCGCGGCCTGTCGACGATCTGCCGGGCTCAGAAGATGCCGGGCAACGACATTCACGGCGGGTTCGCCACCCATATCGTCGTCCCCGGCCGCGGGTTGTGCGCGGTCGACGAGTCGCGGCTTGCCCGCGCGGGTCTCGGCCTGTCCGATGTTTCGATCGTGGCCGACGCGTTGACCACGCCCTACCAGGCCGTCCGGCGCGCGGGCGTGAAGCCCGGCAGCCTCGCCATCGTCGTCGGCGCGGGGGGCGTCGGAGGCTACTGCGTACAGATCGCCAGCGCATTCGGCGCCAAAGTGGTCGCGATCGACGTCGACGAAGCGAAGCTCGAGGCGATCGCCCGCCATGGAGCGGCGCTGACGCTCGATGCGCGCGCGCTCGACGGCAAGGCCATCAAGACGGCGATCCTCGACTTCGCGAAACAGAACAGCCTTCCAAGAACGGAATGGTTCATCTTCGAATGCTCGGGCACCGCCCCCGGTCAGCTGACGGCCTATGGTCTGCTCGTCCACGGCGCGACGCTTTCGGTTGTCGGCTTCACCATGGACAAGGTCGAAGTGAGGCTCTCCAACCTGATGGCGTTCGACGCTCGTGCCATCGGCAACTGGGGCTGCCCTCCGGAGCACTACGCGGCAGCGCTCGACCTCGTGCTCGACGGGAAGGTGCAGATCAAACCATTCGTCGAGAACCATCCGCTGGACGACATCAATCGCGTGTTTGCTGCCGTCCACCGCCGCGAGATCAAGAAGCGCGCGGTCCTCGTACCGGCCTGACAGGAGTCCAACAGATGAATGCCCCCGACATCCAGGTTCCGCTGCGCGAATTCAAGAACCACGATCTCGTCGACGATATCTCCAAGCCGGGTATCCGCTACGACAAGCGACCGGCGAGAGCTCCGGACGGGACCGTCGTGGCGGGTCTTTTCAATGCCTGGATCACGCTCGACAACCCGTCGCAGTACAACTCCTACACCACCGAAATGGTGAAGGGCGTGATCCTCGCCATTCGCGCTGCATCGAATGCGCGCGACGTGAACTGCGTCGTACTCACCGGCGCGGGCTCATCCGCGTTCTGCACCGGCGGCAACACCAAGGAGTACGCCGAGTACTACGCCGGTCATCCGCAGGAATATCGCCAGTACATCCGGCTGTTCAACGACATGGTCTCGGCGATTCTCGCCTGCGACAAGCCCGTGATCTGCCGCGTCAACGGCATGCGCATCGGTGGCGGCCAGGAGATCGGCATGGCCTGCGACTTCTCGGTGGCGCAGGATCTCGCGCGCTTCGGGCAAGCGGGCCCTAAGCACGGCTCCGCGCCGATCGGCGGCGCGACCGACTTCCTTCCGCCCATGGTCGGCAACGAGCGCGCCATGGTCGCGGGCGTGTTGTGCGAGCCCTTCTCGGCGCACAAGGCCTACTACTGGGGGATGCTCGCCGATATCGTTCCGGCGCTGAAGGTCGACGGCAAGTTCCTCGCCAATCCCATGGTCGAGACCCAGCGCGTCGTCGACGAGTTCGGCCGCTTCGTCTTCGGTGAGCCCAAGAGCGGGGAGGCCGCCAAGGAAGCCAAAGCGCTGCTTGGCCGCGGAACCGTCGATCTCTCGCTGCTCGATGCCAAGGTCGAGGAGCTTTGCGCCAAGCTGTTGCTCACCTTTCCGGACTGCACGACCAAGACGCTCGAGGAGCTGCGCAAGCCGAAGCTCGAGGCCTGGAACCGCAACAAGGAAGACTCGCGGGCGTGGCTCGCGCTCAACATGATGACCGAGGCACGCGCCGGATTCCGCGCCTTCAACGAGGGAACGAAGGCATCGCGCGAAGTCGATTTCATCGCGCTGCGTCAGGCGCTCGCCCGCGGACAGGGCTGGGACGAGGCGTTCACCGACAGCCTGATGCCGGGACGGCGGCCATGAGCTCAGGGCTGGCTCAGGGCGCGAACCGCATCCCCGCCCAGGCCAGCGCCACAGCGCCACGGGCGAGCGCGGGCGTGCACCAGTGAGCGCCGAGAGCGTCGAGGCGATCAACTTGACCGGTCCGGTCAAGCTCTGGCTCGCGCGCGAGGGCGCGCTGTTGCGGCTGCGGCTGGCGCGGCCCAAGGCCAATCTCGTCGACGCCGCGATGATCGCCGCACTCCATGCTGCGTTGGTCGACCATCGTGCCGATCGGGGGCTGCGCGGGGTCATTCTCGACGGTGAGGGTCCGCACTTCAGCTTCGGAGCAAGCGTCGAGGAGCATCTTCCCGACCGATGCGCGGCGATGCTCGCGTCGCTGCACGCGCTCCTTCTCGCCATGCTGGAATTCCCCGCGCCGATCCTGGTCGCCGTACGCGGTCAGTGCCTCGGCGGCGGACTCGAAGTCGCGCTGGCCGGAAGCCTGATTTTCGCGGCGCCTGACGCGCAGCTGGGTCAACCCGAGATGAAGCTGGGCGTATTCGCGCCGGCGGCGTCGTGTCTGCTGCCGTACCGAGTAAGCCAGCCGGCGGCGGAAGACCTGCTGTTCTCGGGCCGATCGGTGAGCGGCGAGGAGGCCAGGACGATCGGCCTCGTGCACGCGACGGCCCCGGATCCCGAGGCCGCTGCGCTGGCGTATTTCGATGCGCATCTCGCACCTAAAAGCGCTTCCGCCCTCGCCTGCGCCCTCACCGCGGCGCGGGGCGCATGGATCGCCGATGTCCGGCAGCGCCTTGCCGCGCTCGAACGCCTTTATCTCGACACACTGATGCAGACGCGCGATGCCAACGAAGGGCTGACCGCGTTTCTCGCGAAACGCGCACCGCACTGGGAGCATCGATGATGGTTACCGTCCCGCCCGTCATTCAGATCGTCGAGCGCTGCCAAGCACTCTTCGAGGACCTCGAGCTCAGCTCGGTCAAGCAATGGAAGGCGGCAGTCTCGGGGCGCAAGGCGATCGGCTACATGCCGGTCTACGTCCCGCGCGAGCTCGTCCATGCGGCAGGCATGCTGTCGGTGGGCATCCTCGGCGGCGGCGACCAGATCGAAGTGATCCAGGGCGACGCGTATTACCAGAGCTACATCTGCCGGATACCCCGCTCGACGATCGAGCTCGCGCTCACCGGCCGTCTCGACTGTCTCGACGGCATGCTTTTTCCTTCGATCTGCGACGTGATACGCAATCTGTCGGGCATGTGGCAGATCCTGTTCAAGGACAAGTACGTGCGCTATTTCGACGTCCCGCAAAACTACGAGGACGCGATCGGCGGGACGTTCTACGTCAACGAGCTCCAAGCCCTGCGCGACGATCTCGGCAAGCTGCGCCGCGCGCCGATCACCGACGAAGAGCTCAACGCTTCGATCCGGGTGTACAACGAGAACCGCCGAGCAGTGCAGGATCTCTACGCTTACCGCGCCACGAAGCCCTGGCAGGCGCCCACTTCCGAGGTTTATCTGGTGCTGCGCGCGGGCATGGTGCTGCCTCCGGAGGAGCACACGCAACTCGTCCGCGACTACATTGCAGCGGCTGACGCGCTGCCCCGACCGAAGCGAGACAACGCACGCGTCGTGTTGAACGGTTCGTTCTGCGAACAGCCACCGCTCGGGCTGATCAAGTCGATCGAGTTGGCCGGCTGCTACATCGTCGACGATGACTTCATGCTGGTGACGCGCTGGCTGCTCGACGACGTCCCCGCGGACGGCAATCCACTCGAGGAGCTTTCGAAGGCGTTTCTCCACCGCTCTGCAACCACTGCGGCAAAGTACGACGCCAAGCGCGAGGAAAAGGGCGTCTTTCTCCTAAAGCAGATCAAGAACAGCGCTGCGGAGGGCGTCATTTTCGCAGCTCCATCGTTCTGCGACCCGGCGCTTCTCGAGCGTCCGATGCTGCAGGACGTGCTGTCCAAGCACAAGGTGCCGCACACGGCCTTCAAGTACGCGGAGAACACCGGCCAGATGGCGCCGATCCGGGAACAGGCAGGCACGTTTGCCGATTCGATCAAGCTTTGGAGCGCTGCGTAGGGTACTGAAGATCACCTGTCAAGGAAGCCACCTCATGAACGCCACTGCCGCGATGCCCCAGAGCACCAAGAAGCCACAGGTCCAAAAGGAGGACGCGATGTGGCTGCAGAAGGAGATGATCAACCGCAACTATCATGAGCTCGCGACCGCGCGCGCGCAGAACCGCAAGGTGGCCGCGACGTTCGTGCCGGGCAACTTGAACGAGCTTCTGATGTGCTTTGACTTCGCACGGAGCCTCCCGGAAACCAACGCGCTGCAGAACGGCTTGCGCAAGAAATCAGGCAAGATGATCCTGGACGCGGAGCGCGACGGCGCGTCCGAGGACGTCTGCAACTACGTGAAGGCCGACCTCGGCATGATGCTGGGCGGCGACATTGGCCCCACCGGCGAGCCGCTGCCCAAACCCGACATCCTGCTGCTCTCGTACACGGGCTGCTTCACCTTCATGAAGTGGTTCGAACTGATCCGCCACAAATACGGCTGCGAGAGCGTGATGCTGCACGTGCCCTACCAGGGCGAGGGCAAGATCGCGCCGAACATGCGCGACTACGTGGTCAAGCAACTGAAGGAGACGGTGATCCCGACGCTGGAGCGCATTTCAGGGGTCAAGTTCGACATCGACCGGCTGCGCCAGTACATGAAGGAATCGACCAAGGCCGAGGAGGATCTTGTCGCGGTCCTGCAGTCGGCGAAGCACCGGCCCTCACCGATCGACGGCTATTTCGGCGCGGTCTACTACATCGGCCCGATCTTCACCGCGTTCCGCGGCACGCCGGAGGCGACCGAGTTCTACCGCGTGCTGCGGCAGGAGATCGAGCAGCGCGTACGCGAGGGCAAGGGTCCGATCACGCCCGATGGTGAAATGGGAGAGGAAAAATATCGGCTGGTCGTCGAGGGCCCGCCCAACTGGACGAGTTTTCGCGAGTTCTGGAAGATGTTCTATGACGAAGGCGCGGTCGTCGTGACTTCCACTTACGCCAAGGTCGGCGGCGTCTATGACTTCGGCTTCCGCCACGATCCCGAGCGTCCGATCGAATCGCTCGCCGAGTACTGCCTCGGCTGCTACACCAACCTCAACCTGCCGTCACGGATCGACATGATCTGCAAGTACATCGACGAGTACCAGGCCGACGGCCTGTTGATCAACTCGATCAAGAGCTGCAACAGCTTCTCGGCGGGACAGCTCCTTATCCTGCGCGAGGTCGAGAAGCGCACCGGCAAGCCGGCGGCGTTCATCGAGACCGATCTGGTCGACCCGCGCTATTTCTCGGCGTCGAACGTGAAGAACCGTCTGGAGAGCTACTTGCAGATGGTCAAGCAGAAGCGCGCAGCCGTGCTCGCTGTGCACTAGGGGAAGCGCATGCGTTGCTTCATCGGCATCGATTTGGGCTCGACCACGACCAAGGCGGTGGTCATGGACGAAAATCAGACCGTCCTCGGGCGGGGCATCACCAACTCGCGCTCGAACTACGACACCGCGGCGGCGATCGCCAAGCAGGAGGCTCTCGTCAACGGTCGCTTCTACCTTTTCCGGCAAGCGCTCGGCAATACCGGCGCGCTGAACGGGGCGCTCGACGCTTTCTTGAGCCAACTCGAGCGCAGCTTTCGCTTCGAGCAGTATCTGGAGCAGCTCGCCGATCTCGAGGCGACCTGCCAGCGCAATGTCGGCAATGCCAAATTCGGTGACGCGGCAAGAAGCGTGAGCAGCGCGCTGGGCGAGGTGTTCAGGCGGCTTTCCGCCGAGTCAGCCGCGCTGTTCGCCCCCGGGGCGAAGCCCAAATCAGATTTCTTCCGCGACATCGCAGGGAGCCAGTACCTCGCGACCGGTGAGGTCGTCGCCAAGGAGTCGGGTATCCGCTACGACTTCCTGCTCAACGTGTTCGACCGCTCGATCATCGAGGTCGAGAACCGCAACTATGGCGACTCGATCAAACGGCACCTGTTGGCGGCCCTCGAGCGCACTTTCGTCGCGCTCCCCGAAACCGCCGACCGCAGAGACAGGGTCGAGGCGCCGATCAGGGGCATTCTCGACACGCCGCTCGAGGAAACGTATATCGTCGGTACCGGCTACGGCCGCGCCCGGCTGCCGTTCTCCAAGGAGCATGTCCGCTCCGAAATCCTGTGCCACGGGCTCGGCGCGCACGTGATGCACCCCGGGACGGCAACGGTGCTCGACATCGGCGGCCAGGACACCAAGGCGATTCAGGTCGATCCGAACGGGATCGTCGAGAGCTTCCAGATGAACGACCGCTGTGCTGCCGGTTGCGGCCGATACCTGGGCTACATCGCCGACGAGATGAACATGGGCCTGCACGAGCTGGGGCCGATGGCGATGAAGTCGACCAAGACGATCCGCATCAACTCGACGTGCACGGTGTTCGCCGGCGCCGAGCTCCGCGACCGGCTGTCCCTCGGGGACAAGCGCGAGGACATCATGGCCGGTCTGCACCGGGCCATCATCCTGCGCGCGATGTCGATCCTGGCGCGCTCCGGCGGCATCCGCAACGAGTTCACGTTCACCGGCGGTGTGGCCAAGAACCAGGCGGCGGTGAAGGCGCTGAAAGATCTCGTGCGTGAGAACTACGGCGAGCTGACGCTCAACATCAATCCCGATTCGATCTACACCGGTGCGCTCGGCGGCGCAACATTCGCGTGGCGCGCGGTGGTCGAGGAAGGAAAAGCGGCAGAGGCGCGGACATGACTTACACGATCGGCATTGACATCGGCTCGGGCGCGGTCAAGAGCGCGCTCTTCAGCGTGAACGGCGGCAAGCAGGAGTGGCTCGCCAAGCGGTGCGAGCGCATCCGGAGGCGCGACCCGATGCAGCTCGCGCAGGAGGGCTATGACGGCGTGCTCGAGGATGCGGGACTCAAGCCAGACGTTATCGACTACGTCGCGACCACCGGCGAGGGTGAGAACGTCAAGTTCGCCACCGGTCACTTCTATTCGATGACCACGCATGCCCGCGGCGGCGTATTCCTGCATCCTGGAGTCAGCGCTGTGGTCGACATCGGCGCGCTCAACGGCCGCGCGATCTACGTCGACGAACGCGGCAAGGTGCTTTCGTACAAGATGACCAGTCAGTGCGCATCGGGGTCGGGGCAATTTCTCGAAAACATCGCTCGCTACCTCGGTGTCGCGATCGAGGAGATCGGCCCGCTGTCGCAAAGCTCGCAGAACCCCGAGAAGTGCAGCTCGATCTGCGCGGTGCTCGCCGAGACGGACGTCATCAACATGGTGTCGCGGGGCATCGCGACCAACGATATCCTGAAGGGCATCCACCTCTCCATGGCGTCGCGGATCGTGAAACTTCTCAAAGTTACGGGCATCAAGGAAGGTACGGCGCTTCTCACAGGCGGGCTCGCGCTGGACACGGGCTTGCTGGCGGCAATCCAGGAGGAGATGGTCAACGAGAAGGTGAACGTGACGGCCATCAGCCATCCGGACTCGATCTATGCCGGTGCGATCGGCGCAGCGCTGTGGGGCGGATTCCGGCACGCGAAGCTGCGCGAATTGCAGGACCGCGCCGCGGCCTGATTCAAAGTAGGAGACTTCCATGGCGTTACTCATCAACGACAATTGCACCGCCTGCGACGCCTGCAAGCCGGTGTGCCCCAACGAGGCGATCAGCGTCGGCGATCCGAAATACGTGATCGACCCGCTGCGCTGCACCGAATGCGTGGGCGCGGAAGACGAGCCGCAGTGCAAGCTCGTCTGCCCGGCCGATTGCATCGTCGTGAATCCGGACTTCCAGGAATCGCCCGACGAGCTGATGGCGAAGTACGCCTCGCTGCACGGCTAGCAGATCAGCGCGGGTCACCTCGCGTTGCGTCCAGCCCGAATCGCGGCAGACGCGGTGCTCGCGATGAATGCAGCGATCGCCAGCGCGTTGAGCAGTCCGCCCAGACGCGTCCAGATCAACGGTGCGCCCGCATCGCCGGCGAGCCGCACCAGCAGGGAAAGGTGCAGCAAGGCAAGAGGGACGTAGAACGTCGGATGGTAGCGCACACCGATCCGCAGAACGGCGGGAACGATGATCGGCGCGTGCCCGAACACCATCGAGAAGACGAAGCCCAGCCCGATCGCGTGCAGCGCGGCGTCGTACGATCGCGTCCCCGGCCACAGTCCGCCGGACGCGAGGATGAGGCAGCCCGCCAGCGCGAGCCAGGCATAACCCGTCAGCAGGCACACGGCGATAAAGCGCGTCAATCCCTGTTTGCGAACCGTCCGCCGCGCGATGTCCTGCTTCACGAGCCAGGCCGAGAGCGCCACGAGTCCGGCCGCAAAGACCTGCGCGCCCCAGCTCGACGCCGCGCCGGCCAGGCCCACGCCGATGACGGCGACGATGGCCGCGAACGTCCCTCTTGCGACCGGCGACGGCATCAGGAAGCGCGAGAGCTCGAGCCGTTCGCCGGCGATGGTCAGAATGAGGAATGCAAACCACCACGACGCGACCTCGTGCGGGCTCGCCCCCGCGGCCCACAGTGCATTGCCGATGGTCCAGCACGCCGCACCCAATGCGATCGTCAAGGTGAACAACGCCTTCTGACGGCGAAAGATGTCGACGGATGCGGCCAGCAGCACCAGGCTCCCGGCGACGAACAGCCAGGTCGCGGCGTGCACTTCGCCGGCGATCGCTGCCAGCGTGCCGGCGCCCGCGAGAAGCGGACCCGGATACGGCCAGTAGCGGCCGATGGCCACGGCCCGTTCGAGGGCAATGACCACGCCGAAAAAGCCGCAGATCATCAGCGGCCCGTGCAGCGCGGCCGCTCGCGCGATCGAGTCGGGGACGCTCCAGCCGAGCTGCGCCAATCCTGCGCCGACGCCGACCAGGAGCCCGACGAAGCCGAGGATCAGCAGCGGCGTGCGCGAGCGCGGCGGCAGGTCCCCGTGCGGCAAGGCCGGGGCCGATGCGGTCTCGGACCGCGCGGCGCTCGACGGGTCGATCTTCGGCGGCGCGCCGTGCATCAGTCCCGCCTTGCGCCGGATTCGCGAGGAGCTAGAACGTCCAGCCGAAATGCTCCTTGGCGATCCCGGTCATCTTGTCGGGCGTCCAGGGCGGATCCCAGACGAGGCGCACGTCCACGATGGTTCCCTCCGGAACGATAGCTTCGATGGCGCTCCGCGCCTCCTCGGTCAGCATCTGCGCCATGGGACATGCCGCCGTGGTCATCGTCATCTCCACGTTCACGGCATCGGCCCCGACCTCGACGCGGTAGACGAGGCCGAGATCGACGATGTTCATCCCCGCTTCGGGGTCCTCGACCTGCCGCAGCACCTCGCGCACCAGATCGTCGCTGGGCATCGGCGAAGAGACCATGTTCCCTTGAGTCGACGCGTTAAGTGAGCCGACGCACGAAAGGCACGCGCTGCGAAGGAGCGAATCCGGCGTCGTAGAGAAAACCCAGCAGCGCGAGGTCGTGAGGTGCGACCACGGTTTCCACCCGCTCGACGCGCAGCGCGCCCAGGTTGACGAACAGTTGCGACAGGAGCGCGTGGCCCGCGCCGCGGCGCGTGTATCGGCTATCGACCCCGATCGTATCGATGACGGCCACCGGTTCCGTTCGGCCGAAATCGCCCAGGTCCACGCGCGCCATCAGGAAACCGACGATCGTGCCTTCCATGCGGGCGGTCAACGAGACGCGGATCGCCGAATCGTGGATTGCCTCGACGATCTTGTGCTGCATGTAATCCCGGCGGTCGCGGCCGGTAATGCTGCGGTCGATGCGGACGATGTCGGCAAGATCGCCCGCTTCCATCCCTCGGACGTCGGCGTCGTCGCGCGCCAGCCGCTCGAAATCGTTGCCGGGCCGGCCCCCGTAGTTGACTTCGGTCGCCGGGCCCTCGCCTTCCGGCATGGCCGGTGGATGGTCGCGCTGCGGCGTGTACTGCCCGCCGGCCACCGCGCAATCGACGACGTGGTTGGGCGCCAGCGTGAAGCCCATTGCATCGAGCCAGCGCAGCATCGCGTGGTTGGTCCACGCGGAGGTCGTGCGCAACTCGACAATGCCGTGGCGGCGACCGTAGTCGGAAAGCGCGTCGAACAGACACGCGCCGACATGCTGACCCTTGGCGTCGCTGCGCACGCCGATGACTTCGAGCCGCAGCGCGGGCGCCACGCGGCCGAACTCACCGGTGAGCACGCGCGCGAGGATGTAACCCGCGAGACCCTGGCTGTCGACGGCCGCGAACTGCGCATGCAGCTTCGGCTCGTTGAGCGCCGCCAGGAGCCTGCGCTCGAAATACGCGCGGCGCGTCATTCCCTCGCTGGCTGCATCGATCGCGACGACGGCGGCGAGGTCCTCGCGCAGCAACGGGCGAATCGTGACGCCCTGAAGTGTAGCGGCTTCCATGATCGCTCCCTCCGCGGCGTTTAGTCGCGGCTCAGGCGGTCGCGTGGGCGAGGGCGAGCTCGCGATCGGTGTCGTCGTCGAGCACGTCGTCCAGCAGCGGCAGAAGGGCCATCGTTTCCTTGTGAATGTGGGCAGTCAGCCGCTCGGCCGCCTCCAGCGCGCTGCGCTTCAAGGCCTTCCAGGCGTCGCTCTCGAGCGTTCCTGTCGCGGCTGCGCGTGCGAGGGGCAAGAGCTCGGCGGTCACTTCCCGGATGGCCACGTGCTCCTCCATGAGCAGGCCCACGAGGTCGCCTTCTCCGGCGGCCTCGAGCCTTGGGAAAAGCTCGCGCTCCTCGAAATCGAAGTGCCGGGCGACGTCGCGTTCGATGTGATTCGCCAGCGACGCGGCCACTCGGGCAAGCCCGGGATCGCGTGCCGCGGGCGGGGCCGGGCTCACGAAGGTCTGCTCGACCCGACTCAGCAGCTCCAGCGTGGAGCGATGCTCCTCGTCGAGCGCACGGTTGACCTGTCTCCGGAAATCCATTTGCAATCTTTATGCGAGCGCCATGTCCGACGATAGCCCAAGCCACGCCGGAACGCCCTTGATCCCGGTCAACTTGGCGTCGATTGGCGGTCGCTTCCGGACGCTTGGGCCGACATCCCATCCAATACCCGCGATGCGATCACGAGCTTAAGCACTTCGCTCGTGCCCTCGTAGATGCGCAGCGCGCGCACGTCGCGATAGAGGCGCTCCACGGCCATTCCCCGCACCACGCCCAGGCCGCCGAAGATCTGCACGGCCGCGTCGATGACCTGCTGCGCCGATTCGGTGGCGAACAGTTTCGCGATCGACGCCTCGCGCGTCACGCGCCCGCCGGCGACGTCCCGCGTCCAGCCCGCGCGGTAGACCAGCAGCGCGGCGGCATCCACGGCTACCGCCATGTCGGCGAGCTTCGCCTGAGTGAGCTGATACTCGGACAAGGCGCGGCCGAAGACGCGGCGCTTGACCGCCCAGCGCGCGGCTTCGTCGAAGGCGCGCCGCGCGAAGCCGAGCGCGGCGGCACCGACCGTGGAACGGAAGACGTCGAGTGTCGCCATCGCGATCTTGAAGCCCTCGCCCGGTCGGCCGAGCAGCCGGTCGGCCGCGACTCGGCAACCGGTGAAGCGTAGCGTTCCCAACGGGTGCGGAGCGATCACGTCGATGCGTTCCGACGCATCCAAGCCGTGGGCGTCGGCGTCGACGATGAAGGCTGACAAGCCCTTCGTACCCTCGCCTTCGCCGGTTCGCGCAAAAACGATGTAGTAGTGCGCGAGCCCCGCGTTGGAGATCCACGTCTTCACGCCATCGAGACGCCAGCCATCGCCTTCGCGCGTGGCGCGGGTGGCGATGGCGCCCGCGTCCGATCCGGCATCCGGCTCCGACAACGCGAACGCGCCGATGAGCCTGCCGGCCACGACGCCGGGGAGCAGCGAGCGCTTCTGGTCTTCGGTCCCGAAGAGCGTGACGGGAACGCTGCCCAATCCCTGCATGGCGAATGCGAAGTCGGCGAGCCCCGAAGCTCGCGCCAGAATTTCGCGGGCGAGGCACAGGCTGCGCACGTCGAGCTGCTCGCGCGCTCCGCCGTAAGCCGCGGGAACGCAAACACGCAGCAACCCGGCGCGCCCTAACTCGGCCACGAGCCGCCCCGCGCACGCGTAGACCGCGTCGAGATTTCCGTCGGCGCCGTCGAGCAGTCTCGGCAGCGCGTCCGCCGTCCAGCGCTGGAACGTGTGTGCCTGATCGCGGTGGCCCTCGTCGAAGAACGGCCACGCCAGGTGACTCGTATCGGGCATCAGTTGCCCTCGAACACGGGCTTCTGCTTGGCGACGAAGGCATGGTAGGCGCGCTCGAAGTCCTGCGTCTGCATGCAGATCGCCTGCGCCTGGGCTTCGGCCTCGATGCACTCGCCCAAGCCCGAGCTCCACTCCTGCCACAGCATCGTCTTGGTCATCGCATGGCCGAAGGTCGGACCGTCGGCCAGACTCGTGGCCATCGCAGTCGCTTCCTCCAGGAGCTTCTCCGGCTCGATCAGCCGGTTGTAGAAACCGAAGCGCTCCGCCTCCTCGCCGCCGACCACCCGTCCCGTATAGAGCAGGTCGGCCGCGCGCGACAAACCAATGAGGCGCGGCAGCAGCGTGCACGCGCCCATGTCGGCGGCGGCGAGACCGACGCGAACGAACAGGAATGCGAGCTTGCTGCGTGCGGTGGCGAAGCGCATGTCGGAAGCGCAGGCGATGAGCGCGCCGGCGCCCGTGCACACGCCGTCGATCGCGGCGATGATCGGCTGCGGACAGCCGCGCATGGCCTTCACCACGTCGCCCGTCATGCGCGTGAACGCCAGCAGCTCGGGCATGTCCATCTGCACCAGCTTGCCGATGATGTCGTGAACGTCGCCGCCGGAGCAGAAATTGCCGCCTTCGCCGGTGAACACGACGGCCTTGACGTCCGTGGCGTAGACCATCTCGCGGAACAGATCGCGCAGCTCGCCGTAGGATTCGAGCGTCAGCGGATTCTTCCGCTCCGGCCGGTTTAGGGTGATCGTGGCGACCTTGCCCTTGACCGCGTAGCCGAAGTGCTCGGACCGATAACCGGCAAGTTGGATGCGTTTCATGTGTTCTCGTTCCTTGTTCGTGGGAGATTCAGACCATCGTCAAGCCGCCGCTCACGCTCAGCACCTGTCCGGTGATATAGCTGGCGCGGTCGCTGGCGAAGAACACCACCGCGTCGGCGATCTCGGAGGGTTTGCCGAACCGGCGGAACGGAATGGCTTTCTTGAACAGCTCGAGATGCTTCTCCGGTACCGCGAACAGGAGCGGCGTCTCCGTGGGGCCCGGGCAAACGCAGTTGACGTTGATGTTGTAACGGGCCGTCTCTCGAGCCAGCGACTTGGTGAAGGCGATAAGCCCTCCTTTGGCGCCCGAGTACACGGTTTCGCCGAGGCTGCCGACACGCCCGGCGTCGCTCGCGATGTTGACGATCTTGCCGCTGCCGCGTTCCAGCATCTTCGGCAACAGCGCTTTGACGAGCTTCATCGGTCCGACGAAGTTGAGCGCCACCAGTTTGTCCCAGAGCTCGGGCGTGGTTTCCCAGAACGGTTTGGTCTGGCCCCAGCCCGCGCCGTTGACGAGTATATCGACCGCGCCGACCTTCGCCTGCACCGTTTCCGCGAAGGCGTTGATCGAAGCCTCGCTGGTGAGATCGACGGCATGGAATTCCGCCTTTTGGCCCTTGTTGCGGATGGCCGCCGCGGCCGCCTCGCCCTTCTCGCGATCGATATCGCCGCAGACGACCAGGGCGCCGGCTTCGGCCAGCGCCTCAGCGGTTGCCTTGCCGATGCCGGAGGCGGCGCCCGTCACCACCGCGACCTTGTTCTCGAAGCCCATGGAATGTCCTTCCAGTATCAGATTGTGCTCTTGGTGAGAAATGCCGAAACCCTGCGGCGCGTCTCGGGGTCGTCGTAGAGCTCGCGCGTCGCCGTGATCTCGGCGGCGAAGCCGTCGCGGTCTGGATCGCCCTCGGCAGCGATGCACCGCTTGCCGGCGGCGAGCGCGGATCTCGGCATCGCGCCAAGACGCGCCGCCAGCTCGCGGCACCAGTCTCCAAGTCGCTCGCGAGGCTGGGCCCACTGGACGAGGCCGAGGCGCAGTGCCTCCGCGCCGTCGACCGCCTCCGCGCCGAGAATGATGCGCGCGGCCGTGGCCCGACCACAGAGACGCGTCAACCTTTGGGTACCGCCCGCTGCCGGCAGCAGGCCCAGGCGTACCTCAGGCAGCCCAAGCTTCGCTTCGAGGGCAGCGACCCTCAGATCACAGGCGAGAGCGAGCTCGAGCCCTCCGCCCATTGCCGCTCCGCCGATTTCGGCCAGCGTCACGACCGCCGCATTCTCGATGCAACCGAACAAACGCTGCATCCGCCGCACAAGTGCGACCATCGCATCGCGGCCCTGCGGCGTATCAAAACACGAACGCATCAGTGCCAGGTCGGCGCCGGCGCAGAAGGTCGTCTGATCGCTGCGAATATGCAGCACCGCGATCTCCGGGTCGGCGACCGCGGCGTCGAGCGCCGCTTCGAGGCGACCGACCAGCTCGCCGTCGAGCGCATTGACCGGCGGTCGCGACAGCGTTGCGACCATCACGTGTCCGACTCGTTCGATGGCAAGCACGGGCGCTATCCTCGTTCAGGTGAGTGTGACCCAGCGGTCGAGCACGGCGGTGTCCGCAAGGAGAGCCTCGCTGGAAGCCTGGTGGACCACCCGGCCGCGGTCGAGAACGATCGCCTGCCTGGTCAACGACAGCGCGACGCGCACGTGCTGCTCGACCACGATCACGGCGAACTCACCCGAGCGCACGAGGTCGTGGACGACTTTGACGACCGCGCTGACGATGATCGGGGCGAGCCCTTCCAGCGGCTCGTCGAGCAGCAGCACGCTCGGGTTGGTCGTCAGCGCACGCGCGATAGCCAGCATCTGTTGCTCGCCGCCGGATAATTGATTGCCGAGATTGCGGCGCCGCTCCTTCAGTCCCGGGAACGTCCGGTAGATCCTCGTCAGGTCCCACGGACCCGGACGCGCGACCGTATGGAGATGCTCCTCCACGGTCAGCGAGGGAAAACACAGGCGCTCCTGGGGAACCCACCCCAGACCGAGACGCGCACGGAGATACGTCGGCGTGAGCGCCAGGTCCTTGCCGCGCATGAACAGACGGCCTCGCCTAAGCCGCGTCAGCCCCATGATCGTGAGCAGAAGCGTCGTCTTGCCGACCCCGTTGCGGCCGACGAGTGCCAAGCTCCCACCCTGCTCCAGCGCAAACGAGATGCCGTCGAGCACAATCGAGTCGCCGTAGCCCGCGCAGAGATCCTCGGCCATGAGGAGATCAGGCACGGGCCGGCTCGTTGGGTCGGCGCTGCAGACTCATGGGAGTATCGCTTCGGGCTTTTCGATCCTGCAGCGGACGAACCAATGGACCGAAATCAGGACTCTGCAGCGGGATAACAAACAGTGCGGCGATTCCGGGCCCGCTCGCGAGAAGATATCGGCAATCCATTGCGGTCTACGGTTGTGGATCGACGGTGCAGCGGCCCGTTCGATTCAGTGCGCCTGGCGCTCCGTGCTTGCCATCGGTGCGAGGTGCTCGTCTGCGGTGAGCGCGCGGTGCACGTCCTGCAGCTTTCGGCGCAGCAGCTTGCCTGTTGCCGTACGGGGCAGCGAGGTCAAAGGAAGCAACCAGCGCGGCCGCTGATGCGGGGGCAAGGCATCGATGCACGTCTTCAGTCCGCCGTCGCCGGCTGCGTCCGTCTTTGGCACGTAGAAGAACGCGACCGCCGCCACACCGTCAGCATCGGTGGCCGATACGGCGGCCGCTTCGGCGATACTCGGGCACGCGGCGGCGAGCCTTTCTTCAAGCTCGACCAGGTTGACCCATCGGCCACCGATCTTGACCAGGCAGTCCTCGCGTCCGGTGAAGCGCCAGGTGCCCGCGCTCCCGCGCTCGAAGAGGTCGGCGGGGCAGAACGCGCCATCCCGGAAATTCTCGGCGTCCGCGCTGGGGCGATTCCAGTAACCGAGGGCAAGCATGGGCGTGTGGATCCGGACTCGCATCGGGGGCGCAGCGTGCTGATCCATCGGCTGGACCGCGACGCCCGGAGCCGGTGACAGCCCTTCGCCTGTTCCCACGTCGATCAGGACCAGGCTCAACGTCTCCGACGCGCCGTAACCGTCGACAATCGTGATCCCGGTCTCCTTGCGCCATGCCTCGCGTAGCGTCGAGGGCAGTGCTTCGCCGGCCGATACGCATCGGCGCAGTCCGCACTTCGCCAATCGCGCGGCGAACCCTTCCTTGAGCAGGTTCCGGTACAACGAAGGGACGCTGAAGAGCACGGTTGGTCGCTGAGCCTTCATCGTCTCGGCGACGCTCTCGGCGCTCGGCCACTGCGGATCGACGATCACGGTTGCGCCGAGCTTCAGCCCGCTGAACAGGCTGTTGCCCAGCGGATAGGCGAAGAAGAGCTTCGAGCTCGCGAACAGCCGGTCGTCGACGCCGATGCCGAGCACGTCGGCGGCGACCCGCTCCACGTGCTGCGCGAACCGGTGGGCGTGCACGACCGCCTTGGGCTTGCCGCTGGTTCCAGACGAATGGCTCCAGAACGCCGGCGATTCTTCGTGCATCGCCGCAGGTGCCACGGGCACCGCGGCTGTCGACGCGCGCAGCCAATCGTGGAGCCTGACCACGCGGTTGCGGAACTCGGGCGGCGTGTCGTCCTGCGAGTCGGCGAGAATGAAGCGAAACCGGCCCTCGCTGATGATGAACCGCCAGTCTTCGGCGGAAATGCGCGGATTGACTGCGACGGCGACGCCGCCTGCCCAGATCGTGCCGAGATAGGCGCTTACCCACGTGCTGCCGTCGGACAGCTTGATCGCGACTCGGTCCCCGCCTTCCAAGCCGCGGCACAACCATTCGCCTCCGGCTCGGGCGACCGCGTCGCGAAGCGCGCCATAGCTCATGCGCTCGGTGCCGCAGGCGATCGCCGTACGCTCTGGACGGCCGGCTTCGAGCAGCATCGCGGCGGCGTTCATGGTCATGACGTTCTCCTGAGTTCCACGGGCGACGGTGGTCGCGATGCCGGACTGCAGCCGTTGGTCAACCGGGAGCGGCGTCGGAGCTCGCGAGCCGTGCCAGCTCGCGCACGAGCCTCTGAGCCAGCACGGCAGCAACCTGACGCCGGTAATTCGATGGGGTCGCGGTCGTTCGCATGGGACTTACCTGTTTCTGGACGAGCTTGCCAAGCGCGGAGAGCGTCTCCGCGCCGACCGGCTGTCCCAACAACGCATCGGTGCCGGCGAGGACGATCGGTCGCGAATTGGTTCCGGTGAGTGCCACGCGCAGGACGGCAAGCGCGCCGTTGCTGATCGATAGCGCGCAGGCGACCCCGGCCAACGGAAAATCGATGGCACCGCGCACCGTAGCCTTCCGATACGCGGAGACCAGGCCTGCAGGCGGCGTCCGAACCAGGATGCGGGCGAGCAACTCGTCGTGGCGAATCGTCAGGGGCGCAGCGCCGTCGTCACGATACAAGGCCGAGAGCTCCATACGGCGCGAGCCGCGGCTCGCAGCCAGCTCGATCTCCGCCTCGAGCACCAGCAGCGCGGGAGCGAGGTCGCCCGAGAACGCCGCGTGGCAATGCTTTCCCTGCGGCGCGACGTGGCAGACTTCACCGCCGCGCTTCAAGCAGTATTCATTGGTCGCGCGCCACCATTCGCTCTGGTTGTAGAACACGCAGCGCGTGTCGAGGCACAGATTGCCGCCGACGGTTGCCACGCTCCGATGACTCGGACCGGCGACGGTGCGCGCCGCTTCGGCGATCGCCCGGTAACGTGGTTCGAGGCGGGCGTCGGTCGCGAGGCGGGAAAGCGTGGCCCCCGCGCCCAGGGAAAGTCCGTCGCCAGTCAGGGCGATGCCAGCGAAGTCGCGTACGGCTCCCAGGTCGACGAGCATGGACGGGTGTTCGATTCCGCGCCGCAGGTTGGGCAGCAGACCCGTTCCTCCGGCGAGCAACCGGATGCCCGGCTTGGAGGCGAGCAGACGGGCGGCCTCGGTCACGCTGACCGGACGTTCGACGGTGAAGGCCAACATGCGCTCCATATCAGCCTCCCACCGTAGCGCCGTGGGCCAACGCTTCCGCGCTGGCGCGCAGACGCTCCCTGCGCCTGCGCGCCTGGATCGCTTCGAGCACGCGGTCGGGCGACGCAGGCAGCTCGGTCAGGCGAATGCCGATCGCGTCGCAGATCGCGTTGGTGAGCGCAGGCGCAAAGCTGTGCAGCGAGCCCTCGCTCGCCTCCTTCGCGCCGAACGGGCCGAGCGGATCGCGACTCTCGACGAGCTTCACCTCGATCGGCGGCGATTCGACGATCGTCGGGATGCGGTAATCGAGCATGCTGGGGCGCAGCGGCAGCCCTTCGTGATATTGCGTCTCTTCCGACAGCGCCTGCCCCATGCCCATCCACACCGCGCCCTGCACCTGGCCCTCGACGGCGAGCGGATTGATCGCGAAACCGCAGTCGTGGGCGACCCACACCCGCTCGACGGAGACCGCGCCGGTTTCTTCGTCGACGGCGACTTCGACGACCTGCGCCGAATACGAGAATCCGGCCGTCGAGCCGACCGCCGCGCCGCGGAACTTTCCGCCCTGCGTTTCCGGCGGTGCCGACCACGTCCCCTTGACGATCAGCGTTCCGGAATCGGCCAGCGCCGCCTCGACCACGGTGACGAAGTCGAGACCGCGATCGGTCCCGGCGACGCGGCAATGCTCGCCCTCCCACTCGATGTCGGCGGGCGATACTTCGAGGCGTTTCGCCGCGGCGGCGACGAGCACGCGCTTCATCTCCTGCGCCGCGCGCAGCGCAGCGTTGCCGACCATGAACGACACGCGCGACGAATAGGAGCCGTTGTCCTTCGGCGTGAGCGCGCTGTCGCCGGCGATGACGCGGATCCGCGCGAGCGGCAGCGACAGCACCTCCGCGACGACCTGCGCGAGCAGGGTGGAGGAACCTTGACCGATGTCGGAGGCGCCGGTGAGAACGGTGACGCCGCCGTCGAAGTCGAGCTTGAGGTTGATCACCGCGTGCGGCTCGCCGCTCCAGTGCACCGGTTTCGCCGATCCGGAGACATAGTGCGAGCAGGCGAGACCGAGGCCCCGCCCCCGCGGCAGCTTGCCGCGTCGCTCCTTCCACCCGGATGCCTGCTCGACCCAGTCGAGGCAGGCAGGGATGCCGTAGGAATTGACCTGCAGATCGTTGATCGTGCGGTACGGAGGCGCGATCAGGTTGGCACGCCGCACCGCGAAAGGATCGAGTCTGAGCTCTCCGGCCATGACGTCGAGCAGCGACTCGAAGGCGTGCCGGGCGTCGACCGCGCCGTGACCGCGCATCGCGCCGCAGGGCGGCGTGTTGGTGTAGACGCGATAGCCGCGGTATTTCACCGCCGGCACGGTGTAGAGCGCGTGCAGCAGCGCGCCGGCGTAGAGGATCGTGACCAGCCCGTAGCCGCCGTATGCGCCGCCGCGCTGGACGATCTCGCCGTCGACCGCCGTGATCTCGCCGCTCTTCCTGAGCCCGATCTTCAAGCGAATGTCGGTCTCGGGCCGGCCGCGATGGGTGAGGAAGCACTCCTCGCGCGAGAGCTCCATCTTCACCGTGCCACCGGCGGCGCGGGCGAGCAGCGCCGTCACCATCTCGAAGTTGAGCGGCTCGACGCGATGTCCGAAGCCGCCGCCGACGAAGGGCTTCACCACGCGGATGCGCGAGCCGTCCATGCCCAGGCACTGCGCGAGCGTCAGGTGCAGGTAGTACGGCACCTGCGTCACCGAGTGGATCGTGAGCCGATCGCGCTCGGGCTCGTAGGTCGCGACCGTCGCGTTGAGCTCGATCTGGCCGTGCGCGACTTCGGCATAGTGAAAGGTCTGCTCGCGCACCAGATCGGCGGCGGCAAAGCCCGCCTCGACGTCGCCGAACGACTGGTCGACCTCGCGTTCGATGTTGCCGGCCTTCTTTTCGTGCAGCCGAACGGCGTCGGGCGCGCGTGCCTCCACGGGGTGGAAGTACGCGGGCAGCGGCTCGATGTCGAGCACGATCGCGGCGAGCGCCGCTTGCGCGCTCTCCTCGTCGACCGCGGCCACCGCAGCCACGGGCTCGCCTCGATAGCGGACCTTGTCGCGGGCGAGCGGCCACTCGTTCTGCGCGATCGGGATCACGCCGTAGGGTGCGGCGAAATCCTCGCCGGTGACGACCGCGCGCACGCCGGGAATGGCGCGCGCCGCCGTCGTGTCGATGCCGCGGATCCGGCCGTGGACGACCGGGCTCCTCAGGATCCGGCCGACGAGCGCGTCGCCTACGGGAAGATCCGCGGTGTAGCGCGCGCGTCCGGTGACCTTCTCGATGCCGTCGATCAGCGGCGTCCGCTGCCCGACCGCGCGCTCCGGCATTTCGCCTTGTCCGGCCGCCCCGCTGCGACCCGCCTGGACATCGCTCATCGCGTCAAGCTCCGGCCGCCGCCTGCACCGACTCGATGATCTTCACGTAGCCGGTGCAGCGGCAGAGATTGCCCGACAGCGCCTCGCGGATCTCGGCTTCGGTCGGATTCGGCGAGCGTCGCAGCAGCGCCTCCGCCGCCATGATCATTCCCGGCGTGCAGAACCCGCACTGGGTGCCGAGCTTCTCGTGGAACGCCTGCTGCAGCCGGCTCATGCGGCCGCCGGCCGCAAGGCCCTCGATCGTTTCCACGCGCCGGCCTTCGCAGCTCGCCGCGAGCGTGATGCAGGCGAGCCGCGGCTCGCCGTCGACGAGCACCGTGCACGCGCCGCACTCGCCGCCGTCGCAACCCTGCTTGGTTCCGGTCAATCCTGCCGTCTCGCGCAGGTAGTCGAGCAGCAGCAGGTGATCGGCGACCGCGTCCTCCCGCGGGCGCCCGTTGACCGTCAACGAGAGGAGACGCTTACCCATCGTCATCCTTTAGGCCGAAGGTCGCGCACGCGCACCGCCTTGCCTTGCGAGCGAGGGATCTCGCCCGGTTTCTTCACGAGCACGTCCGCAGTGATGCCGATCATCGATTTGATGTGATGAGCGGCCTGGCGCGCTGCGGCGCCGTAGGCCGAAGCGCCGACACCGGCCAGAGCTTCGGCTTCGACGGTCAAGTGATCGAGACTGCCGCGGCGCTCGACGACGAGCTGGTAGTGCGGCGCGATGCCGGGCAACCCGATGAGCACCGCCTCCACCTGCGACGGATAGACGTTGACGCCCCGGATGATCAGCATGTCGTCGTTGCGCCCCGTGATGCGCAGGATGCGCAGATGCGTCCGACCGCAGTCGCAGGGCGCGGTGGTGACCCGGGTGATGTCGCGCGTCCGGTAGCGCAGCATCGGCAGCGCTTCCTTGGTCAGCGTCGTGATCACCAGCTCGCCCGCATCGCCCTCACCCACGGCACGGCCGGTCTCGGGATCGATCACCTCGAACAGGAAGTGATCCTCCCAGCCGTGCAGGCCCGCCTGACACTCGCATTCGCAGGCCACACCGGGCCCCATGATTTCCGAGAGACCGTAGATGTCGATCGCCGTGAGTCCCAGCCGCGCCTCGATCTCGCGCCGCATCGCGTCGCTCCATGGCTCGGCGCCGAAGAGGCCGATCTCCAGCGTGCTGCCGGCGAGGTCGCGACCCTGTTGCTCCGCAAGCTCGGCGATCGCCAGCGCGTACGACGGTGTCGCGCAGAGAACGCGCGCGCCGAAATCCTGGATCAACGCGATCTGCTTTTCGGTGGATCCTCCCGACATCGGCACGACCGTCGCGCCGAGGCGCTCGGCGCCGTAATGCGCGCCCAGGCCGCCGGTGAAGAGGCCGTAGCCGTACGCGTTGTGAACGAGATCGCCCGGTCGCGCGCCGGCGCAGGCGAGCGAACGCGCCATGAGATCGGCCCAGTGGCTGATATCGCGCTCGGTATAGCCGACGACCGTGGGCTTCCCCGTCGTGCCCGACGACGCGTGCAATCGCGCGAGCTGTTCGCGTGGCCGCGCGAACAGGCCGAACGGATAGTGATCGCGCAGGTCGGACTTGAGCGTGAAGGGGAGCCGCTCGAGATCCGCGAGACTGGCGATGTCCTCGGGCGAGATACCGGCCGCGTCGAGCCGGGAGCGATGCACCGGCACATGCTCGTACGCGTTCGCAACCGTCGCGCGCAGCCGATCGAGTTGCAGCGCCGCGAGCTTCTCGCGCGGCATGGTCTCCAGCTCGCGCTGGAAGTAATAGCTCGAACGCCCGGATCTCCGGATGCCCAGTTCCGCCATGGTCGTTGCGCCCATGCTTCCTCCGTCGCTGTCGTTGTCGATCAAGCGCGCACGCCGCGCACCGGCAGGTGAGCAAGCGCGAAGCCCTGGTTGAATCCCGCGCGCGTGACGAGCACGAGCTTCATCCAGGCGCCGGCGAGCGCCGCCAGGAGCCCGCCCGCTCCGGCGATCACAAAAGCGAGCGGACCAGCGAACGCCGCGGCCGCTGCGAGCGCGAGCGGCGCGAGCGTACCCGCGAACAGCAGGATCCGGCCGGCCGAATCCAGCGCGGCCCGCGCTCGCGCCGCGACGCCGCGTCGGAGACGCCGCCGATAAGCGACCCAGACCGCGAACCGGACGACGACCAGGGCGGCGAACAGCGTCGCGGTGCCGAGCGTGGCGGCGCCGTGAAACGGTGACGTCATCAGGAACACGCCGCCGCCTTCGACAAGTCCTGTAACCACGACGAGCGGCCGAAGCAGCGGCTCGCGCCATGCCGGGATTCCCTTGGCTCCCTGCAGCAGCCGCGCCTGGCAGTAGACGAATGCCAGAGCCAGCGCCGCCGCGATCCAGGCGACGCCCGCCACGCCCGCGGCCGCGACGAGCCCGACGGGAAACAGCAGCGTCGCGGTCCACGCCTCGCGCGCCATCCATGACGTGCGAGGATTGCGCAGGACCCGGAACGCCCGGAACGGCCGTCCGAGCTCGAGCGCAACGCAAAACAGTCCGAGGCCGACGAGCGCGAGCCCGGCGAGCAGCAGTGCGGGGAGCGCCGCCCCGGTCGCGCCTGATAGCGCGGCGAAAACGATCAGACCGCCGCCCATGCCGCCGCCGATGAAATTGCCCGGCCGCGCGCGCAGTCCCAGCTCGTCTGCTGCCACGGCTTGGGGCCGAAGTTCGCGTAGCCTTTCGCGCGCCCGTTCATTCGGCGGCCTCCGCTTTCTTATCCCACAGGTAGTAGAAGCCCGGCCCCGTACCGAGCTCCTCGTGCATGCGAAAGCTCGCGTTGTGCGCAAGGAGCTGCGACACGCCGCTCTGCGGGTCGTCGAGGTCGCCGAACGCGAGCGCCTGCGCGATGCACGAGTTGACGCACGCCGGGGTCGCATCCGGGTCGACGCCGGGCGTCATCCCTTTCGCGAGCCCGGCGTCGATGCGATCGACGCAGAACGTGCACTTGGTGGCTACGCCGAGCCGCGAATCGTCGCGCCGCTTGGCCTCGTTCTCCATCTCGGTGCCGTAGGCGAACCCCGGTCGCATCGTCTTGTAGCGTGCCTGGTACGGGCACGCGACCGCGCAGTACGCGCAGCCGATGCAGATGTCGTAATCGATCGTGACGATGCCGTCGGCGCGCTTCTTCGTCGCCGTCGTCGGGCAGACTTCCATGCACGGCGGTTCGTCGCAATGCTGGCAGCCGACCGGCACGAACGCGCGCGTCACCTCCGGATACTCGCCCTGCTCGATGTCGAGCACCCGCCGCCACTGCACCCCGGGCGGCGTCGCGTTGGCTTGTCGGCACGCCGCCGTGCACGTCTGGCAACCGACGCAGCGCCGAAGATCGGCGACCATCACCCAGCGCGTCATTGGCGCGCTCCCCGCGACGCCTGCGCCGCAGCCGGCGCGATCTTCACGCGCACGATGTCGGCGCCGGAGCCGGTCGCGTCGGTGAGATCGAGCGACATGGTCGCGAGCGAGTTCATGCTGGGAACGCCGAAATCCTTGGTGAACGGCGTCTCCCAGTGGTCGAACTGGCCGAGCAGCAGCAGCGTGTCGGGTCGGATGCCCTGCCTGAGGACGGCGCGGCCGCGGACGCATCGCTGCGGCGTCGCGATCTCCACGGGCTCGCCGTCGACGATTCCCAGCTTTTCGGCCGTGCGCGTGTTGATGATCACGCCTTTATGGCCCGCGACGTTGTCGGCGACCTCCTTGATGAGCTGCATGCCGACGTTGGCGCCCCACGCATATTGCATGCTGCGCGCGGTCAGCAGCCAGAACGGGTAATCCTTCGGCGTGCCGCCCGCCTTGACGACCGCCGCGATCCAGGGCGCGGTGAAATCTTTGCACGCGGGCAGCGCCTGATATTCCTTGAGCTGCGTGTCCCACCAGTGCATGTCGTTCTCGTGCAGCCGACGACCGAGCTCGACGCCGACGCGGGCCAGGCGCTCCTGATACGGCAGCTCGAAACGCAGACCCTGCCTGACGAGCTCGGGGAAGAGGTACCAGTTCACGCGCGGATAAGGCTTCGTCGCGAGGCCGTGCTCCTTCCACCACTCGAGACCGTGCTGCTCGCGGCCGTCGCTCAACTCCGCGCTCGCCGCGCGGCACACCGCATCCCAGACCTTCGCCGGCGGATGCGCCTCGGTCGTCGGCAGCGAGAAGTCCCCGCTCGAGCCCTTGAGCGGGGCGCCCGCCGCGCCGCGGTTGATCGCCGCGTTGTACTTCTCGAGCAGGCCCAGGCGCTGCGCAAGCTCGGTGGCAATGGCAGTGAAGTCGCGTGTGTCGCCGCGCGGAGCGACCGCCGGCTGCCGGAGGGCGAAACCCTGCCGGTCCCAGAACTGCTCGACGAACTTCGAGCCCCCGATGCGGATGAGCTGCAGGCTTTCGAGATCGGTGGCCTCGGGAAGCAACAGGTCGGCGAAATGATTGGTCTCGTCGCGGGTGTACGCGAAGGCCACCGTGAACGGAAAGCGCGCCATCTTGTCGGCGACGGCCGCGGTGTCCCAGAACGAGATCGCCGGGTTGGTGCGGTAGACGAACCAGACGTCCGGCAGCGTGACGCGCGGCAGACCCTTCGGCGTCTCGTCGAGGAACATCCACGAGAAATGCGTAGGCCCGAGCGCCTGGCTCCAGGGGCCATTGCCCGCGAGCGGCACCATCGTCCGATACGCGTTGCGGATATTCGGCCGCGGCGACCAGCGCGCCTTGTCGGTGGGGTTGAGCGGATAGGCCATGAAGCCGTCCGGCCCGGGCTGCACGCTCTCGATCCGCGCGGTCACCTGGCGATTCAGGCGCACGGTGGTGCCAAGCGTGCCGCCAGGGACTTCGAGCGCCCCGACGAGCGCGGCGAGCATCGTGCGCGCCCACACGCATTCGTATCCGCCCCAGCCGTTGTTGACGGTCTTGCCGAGGCTCACCGCGACCGGACGATAGGGTAGCGTGACGCCGTCGATGTCGATCGTTTCCCCGATGCGTGCGTGCGCGACGAATTCCTGCGCAACACGGCGCATCGTCGTGGCGGGAACGTCGCAGACACCTTCCGCCCACTCGGGCGTGTACGGCGCCATGTGAGCGACGAGCCTGGTGAACGCTGTCTCGCCGGCGAGGCGGCCTTCCGCAAGCACTTCTTCGTCCGCGCCGATCTCCACGGCGTCGGCCTCGAACCGTCCTTCCAGCGCCTCGGCGAGGCCGGGCGTGTCGTACGGGATGGTCGCGTTGCGCGCGGTGTCCCAGACCAGCGGCTTGCGCGTCCGGGAATCGCGCAGGTAGTAACCGTTCGGCCCGACGAGATACGGCGACGCCGTGTAGCGGGACAGGAACGCGACGTCGAGCTTCTCGCGCGGAATCTCGTGGAGCAGCACATGAACCAGGGCGTAGAGGAACGCGGCGTCGGTCTTGGGCTTGATCGGAACCCACTCCGCCGAGCAGGCGCCCGTGACCGACAGATGCGGCTCGACCTGCACGCGCTTCATCCCGCGGATGCGGGCGTTGGCGTGGCGCCAGACGCCGACCACGCCGCCAGAGGCTTCGACGTTGGCGCCGCAGGAAATCAGGTAATCGGTGAGCGGCGTGTCCGGCGAGACCGTGAACGCGCGGTGCCAGAACTCGCCGTAGAGGTGCTCGGAGTGGTAGCACTTCACCCCCTGCCCCGAGCCGAAGCCCATGTCGATCGGGCCCCAGGCCGCGAGAAGCGCCGGGAAGGTGCCCATGTACGACTGCGGCGTGCCGCCGCCGCCGAAGCTCGCGGCGACGCGCGGATAGCCCGATTCGTCGCTGAGTCCGCGTTCGCGCACACCGTTCAGCCGATCGACGATCAGCGCGAATGCTTCGTCCCAGCCGATCGGCACGAACCCGGGATCCTCATCGCGGCCTTTGCGCGGGTTCGTCCGCTTCATCGGCGCGAGCACGCGATGCGGGCTGTAGGTCTTCTGCACGAGTCCGTAGGCTTTGACGCAGACCTTGCCGCCGCCGGGGTGGACCTCGCTTGCGCAGAAATTCGGCTCGACCTCGGTCGCGACGCCGTCGACGACCTTGACCGTGAGCAGATCGGGCCCCGCGACGCACTGATAGCAGTACGTCGGAACGCGACGGCTGCCGTCGCGCAGATCGTTCATGCGAGGCCCGCCTTGGCCGCCTTGGCGGCGAGCCGCGCCTCGGTGGTCTTCAGATCGACGATGAAGCGGTGATGCCGGCCGCGACAGATCTGGTCGATGGCGTCACGACCCTCGACGTCCAGCGTGACCGCGCGACCCTTGACCTCGCCCACGGTCACCTTGATCTCGACAGGCATGCCGATCAGCGTCGCGGCGAGATGATCGAGCTCGATGCGCGTACCGACCGAATCCTCGCCCGGATCGAGGTGAGCCAACAGCAGTTCTCGACACGCGATCTCGACGTCGCGCACGAGCATGGGCGTCGCGTACACGCGCGCCTTCTCGCCCATGAAGCCGATCGTTCGGTCACGGTCCACGGTCAATTTCGAGGTTGCAGTCACGCCCGGCGCAAGTGAAGCCTTCATCGGTTTCTCCAGATCACTTTGGGTTGTCGTTCGAGTGTCGTATGCCGCTTCACAGGCCGAGATAGGCCTGCTGCACCTTGGGATTGCCGAGCAGTTCGGCAGCGCCGCCCGAGAGCGCGATGCGCCCGACTTCGAGCACGTACGCACGATCGGCGATTGCCAGGGCGGCGTGGGCGTTCTGATCGACCAGCAGGATGGTCGTCGCCGCGGTCTTGAGCGAGCGGATGATGCCAAATATCTCGGCGACGATGCGCGGCGCAAGCCCCATGCTCGGCTCGTCGAGCAGCAGCAGCTTCGGCCGCGTCATCAGGGCGCGACCGATCGCCAGCATTTGCTGCTGTCCTCCCGAAAGCGTTCCCGCCGTCTCGCGTCGCTTTGCAGCCAGGATCGGAAACAGCGCGAACACGCGCTCGAGCGCACCGGCGATCTCACGGGCGGGTCGAACGAATGCGCCGAGCCGCAGGTTGTCTTCGACCGACAGCGGTCCGAACACCTGCCGGCCCTCGGGAACCTGGACGATGCCCATCTTCACCCGCTGATGCGGCGACGCGCGCGTTACGTCCGAACCCTCGAAGCGCACCCGCCCTCCCGACGCCGGCTGCACGCCGGAGAGCACGCGCAGCAGCGTCGTCTTGCCCGCGCCGTTGGCGCCGACCAGCGCAACGAGCTCCCCCCGCTTGACGTGGAGATCGACGTCGGCGAGCACGGGGATGCGCCCGTAGCGATTCGACAAGGCCGCGACCTCAAGCATGATCGACCTCGTTCGCATCCGCCGCGCCCAGATAGGCCTCGATCACGCGCGGATCGGCGCGGATTTCCTCCGCCGACCCTTCGCTCAGGAGACGTCCGTAGTCGAGAACCAGGATGTGATCGGAGACGCCCATGACCAGGCGCATGTTGTGCTCGACCAGAACGACCGTCGTTCCCGCAGCGGCGAGCTGCTTGATCAGAGCGTCGATTTCCTGCGCCTCGGTCGGGTTGAGCCCGGCGGCGGGCTCGTCGAGCAAAAGCATGATCGGCTCGGCGGCCAGCGCACGCGCGATCTCGAGGCGCTTGAGGGCACCATACGGCATCGCCGCCGCGCTGATCTCCGCGTAGCCTTCGAGCCCGAGGAACCGCAGCAATTGCAGCGCGTGCGCGCGGCACTCCCGCTCGGCGCGAGCCTGGCGCGGCGTATGGAGCATTGCCGCCCACAGGCCGCAACGCTCGCGCAGATGGCGCCCGGTCATGACGTTCTCGAGCGCCGTCATGTTCAAGAAGATCTGGAGGTTCTGGAACGTGCGGCCGATGCCGGCGGCGGCGAATGCGTGCGGCGGCGCACCGGTGAGATCGCGCTCGTCGAATACGATGCGCCCTGCACTTGGCACGTAGACGCCGGTCAAGAGGTTGAGCAATGTCGTCTTGCCGGCGCCGTTCGGACCGATGATCGAATGGATCGTCCCGCGACGGATCTGCCACGAGAGATCATCGATCGCGTGGACGCCGCCGAACTCTTTCGACAGGTGCTCGACGCGCAGCGCAGTCATCTACCCTCCCGGTGAAAGTAGTCGGCGAGCGTCGGCACGACGCCGCGCGGGAGGAAGATCATCGTGAGCATCATCAGCGCGCCGAAGACGACCATTTCGTAGTCCTTCAGCAGCGTCAGGACCTGCGGGAGCACGGTGAGGACCGCGGCGCCGACAACGGCGCCGAAGACCGACGCCATGCCCCCGAACACGACCATCGTCACCAGTTCGATCGAGTGCATGAACGACGCCTTGGCGGGCGTGATGAAGCCGGCGTAGTAGGCGGTGAGCCCGCCGGCCGCGGCTGCGAAGACGGCGGAAATGACGAACACCATGAGCTTGTGCCGGGCGCTGTCGATGCCGGCCATTTCGGCGGCGATCTCCGATGTGTGCAGAGCGCGGAGAGCGCGGCCGACCGGCGATTCGATGATGTTCTGCGCCAGCCACACCGCGAGCAGCAGACAACCGGCAATCACCCAGTACCAGTTGCGCTCGCCCTGTATGACCAGGCCGAAAACCGACATGGGCGGCACCGCCATGCCGTCGGGTCCGCCGGTCAGGCCGTCCTCGGTGGAGATGACGATCGAAACGATGATGCCGAGCCCGAGCGTCGCCATGGCGAGGTAATGTCCGTGAAGCCGGAGAATCGGCCGGCCCACGATGAACGCCAGCAGCGCGACCCCCGCCGTCGCCGCGCCGAGTGCCGCGAGCGGTGGCCAGCCATAGCGCGACGCGAGCAGCGCGGAACCGTAGGCGCCCAGGCCGAAGAAACCCGCGTGGCCGAGACTGATCTGCCCGGCATAACCGATGAGCAGGTTCAGGCCGACGCAAACGATCGCGTTCAGGCCGACGAGGATCGCGACGTCGTAGAAATAGTTGTTCGCGATCGCCAGCGGCGCAAGCGCGATGACAAGCGCCAGCAACGTCATCCCGCCGGTGCGGGAACTGGCCCACCAGAAGTTCGTCGCGTCCCGACGGTCAGACGCGAACGCTTTGGAGTGCACCAAGGATTCCACGAGGCCGGAAGAACAGGACGACAAGCATGACGACAAAAGCGACGACGTCCTTGTAGGCCGAGGAAACGTAGCCGGCCGACAGGCTCTCGAGCAGCCCCAGAGCCAGGCCGCCGACGATCGCGCCGGCAAAACTGCCGAGGCCACCCAGGATGGCCGCCGCGAAGCCCTTCAGTCCCAGCATGACGCCGACGTCGTACGAGGTGAAAGTAATCGGCGCGATGAGCACGCCTGCGATCGCACCCAGCGCCCCCGCGAGGCCAAAGCTCGCGAACAGCACCTTAGCGACGTCGATGCCGACGAGCTGGGCTGCGAGTCGGTTGTGCGACGTGGCAAGCATCGCCTTGCCGAGGAGGGTCCGGCCGAAGAACCACGACAGCGCGGCGACGATCAGCACCATCGCTCCGAGCACCCAGAGGCTTTGCGGCACGATGGTCGCGCCGAGCATTGCAATCGGCCGGTCCCCCGAGAATGCCGGCAGCGGATGGATCTTCTTGTCCCAGACGAGCTGCGCCAGGCCACGCAGGAAGATCGAAGCGCCGATGGTGATGATGATCAATGTCACCACGTCGGCCCGGCGCGCACGCTCGACCGCCAGCTTCTCCAGAACCAGGCCGATCACGGATGCGATCACCACGGCCGCTCCAATCGCCAGCGGCAGCGGCACGCCGGTGGCGACCAGCGATACCGCGCTCATCCCGCCGATCATGACGAACTCGCCTTGGGCAAAGTTGATGACGCGGCTCGCGTTGAAGATGATCGAATACCCCAACGCCACCAGCGCATAGACGGAGCCGGCGGTCAGCCCGCCGGCGATGAACTGGGTCCACTGACCGCCCATGCGGGGTCCCTCCCGACTACATCGCGCCGTCTTTCACGAGCACCCAGTTGCCGTTGCGCACCTCCAGCATGCGGAATGCGCTCAAGTCGAGGCCCATATGGTCGGTGCTCGACATGTTGACCACTCCGCCGGTACCGACGTAGCCTCGGGTGCTTTCGATGGCGTCGCGCACCTTCATCTTGTCGGTGCCCCCGGCGCGCTTGATCGCGTCCACGGCGATCATGAGCCCGTCGTAGGCGTGGCCGCCGAAGGTCGAGACGTCGGATTTGTACTTCGCCTCGTAGTCGTGCTTGTAGGCGACGACCACCGGCTTCTGGGCATCGCTGTCGGGCAGGATGTCCGCGACCAGCAGTGCTGCGGCGGGAAGGCGCACGCCTTCCGCGGCGTCGCCGGCGAGCTTGATGAATTCCTTCGAGGCGACGCCGTGCGACTGATACAGCGGCATCGTGAGGCCGAGCTGCTTGTAATTCTTGGTGACGATCGCCGGTCCCTGCCCGAATCCGGCATTGAGCACCGCCTGAACGCCGGGCGTCCCTCTGATCTTGGTGAGCTGCGCAGTCATGTCGGTGTCCGCGGCGCCGTAACTCTCGTCGGCGACGATTTCGACGCCATATCTGCCGGCAACCTTCAGGCATTCGGCGCGCATCGACTTGTCGAAACCACCGGCGCCTGAGATCAGGGCGAGCTTGGTGAGTCTGCGGCCGCGCGCGTCGGCAAAGATCTTCTCGCAGGCCATGCGGTCCGTGTGCGGGGTCTTGAACACCCACTTCTTGACAGGCTCGATGATGACCACCGCTCCGGCGAGCGAGATCAGCGGCACCTGCGCCTGCTCGACGAGCGGAACGGCCGCCATGGTCGTGCCGGTGGTCGACCCGCCGACGATGACGTCCACCTTGTCCTGCTCGAGCAGGCGCTTGGTAAACGTGCGCGCCTTGTCGGCGTCGCCCCCGTCGTCGTAAACCACGAGCTCCAGTTTGCGGCCGATCACGCCGCCGCCTGCATTGATGCGCTCGATATACATTTCGAGCGTCTTCTGCTCGGGATCGCCCAGAAACGCCGCAGGTCCCGTCACGGAAAGAAACGCACCGATCCGAATCGGTTCCTGGCCCGACGCCGGCCCGACGGCCCAGACTGCGCCGACGAACGCGATCGCCGCGACCAGCAATAGCCCGCGCGCCTTGCAGATAGCTGCCATGGCAAACTCCTCCTCCAGTGAATCTGGATCGTGTATTCTGGTACCGAAATGCGCTTATTGAATTTGATCTGGGTCATCCTTTGAAGCTGTCGACACGATCCAAGCGAAGGCAACGCAGCGCGAGTGGGCCGGCGATCGGCGGCAGCCCGCGAGGTATGGCTCGCAAGTCCGTGCTCGTCCGGCCGGTCCGCAGGGGCGACCTCGACCAGGTCATCGCCATCGACGCCACGGTGACCGGGCTCGAGAAGCGCGACTACTGGCGATCGATCTTCCGGCGATACGGCGAGTCCGGCGACCCGGGACGGCAATTCCTGGTAGCGGACGCCGGCGAGCGCGTCGTCGGCTTCGTCATCGGCGAAGTACGCGATTGGGAATTCGGCTCGCCTCCCTGCGGCTGGGTGTTCGCGATCGACGTCAAGCCTGACGCCCGCCTGACCGGGATCGGCACGCAGCTCGTCGAGGGGATTTGCGCCGGCTTCCAGCGCGCCGGCGTGCGCAAGGTGCGCACGATTCTCGGGCGGGACAACACGCTGATCCTGTCGTTTTTTCGCAGCCAGGGCATGATGGCGGGCCCGTTCATCCCGCTCGAAATGGAACTCGACCGACGCCCGCCGCCGGCCCGCGAGCCGTAAGGCGATGAAACTGCAGAAGAACACCTCGCTCGCGCTGTACAGCGTGCTGGAGTTCGCGACCGATCCCGACCGCCACATCTCGGCCGCCGAGATCGCGGCCAAGTACGGCGTGTCGCCACACCACCTCGCGAAGGTGCTCTCGGAGCTGGCCCGTGCCGGCGTGGTCGAATCGGTCCGCGGCGTGGGCGGCGGTTATCGCTTCGCCGGCAACGCGCGCCGGCTGACCCTGATGGACATCATCCGCACGTTCGAAGATTTCTCGCCGCCGTCCGGGGACCGGCGCGAACCGGGCGAGCTCACGCCGGTAGGGAACGCGCTCGGGGCCGTCCTGTCGGAAATCGATGAGATGGCCAAAGCGACCTTCGGCTCGATCACGCTGGCGACGATGCTGCGCCTGATCGAGCGACAGCAGCGCACCGCGGCCGGCGCTCCGTCGCGACCGCCGAGCGCGCGCGACGCCGCCAACGCCCGGCGAAGAGCCAAGTCCGGCACTCCTGCCTGATTCGGCAGTGCGTGCGCGGGGAAAACGAGGGACGAGCATGCAGCTTGCCGGCCGAACCGCGATCGTGACCGGCGCCGCGCAGGGCATCGGCGCCGCCGTGGCCCGCGCGTTTGCACGCGAAGGCGCGCGGCTGTGCGCCGCAGACCGTTCTGGCGACGGCGCCGAGGCGGTGGCGAGCGCACTCCGCGCCGGGGGCGCGGATGCGATGTCGATCACCTGCGACGTCGCGCGCCGCGATCAGGTCGACGCCATGGTTGCCGCGGCACACGAGTGCTTCGGCCGCGTCGACATCCTGGTCAACAACGCCGGGATCACCCGGCCGGCGATGCTGCACAAGATGACCGAAGCGCAATGGGACGAGGTCGTCGCGGTGCATCTCAAGGGCAGCTTCAACTGCCTGCAGGCGGTGGCGCCGGGCATGATGCAGCGGCGTTACGGCCGCATCATCAACGTCACATCGACCGCCGGCGTGCTCGGCACGATCGGCCAGGTCAACTACAGCGCCGCCAAGGCGGGCATCGTCGGGCTCACGCTCTCGGCTGCCCGGGAGCTCGCGAAGTTCGGCATCACGGTGAACGCCGTCGCGCCCGGTGCCGCGACGCCCATGACCGAGACGATCCGCACCGACGAGCGGTTCAAGTCGAAATACCTGGAGCGCATTCCCATGGGCCGCTGGGCGGAAGCCGAGGAAATCGCTCCGGTATTCGTATTCCTGGCTTCGGACGGCGCGAGCTACGTCACCGGCCAGGTGCTGGCCGCGGATGGCGGCCTGACGATGCGCTAGGAGCGCGACATGGCTGTACAAGGCGAGCGCTGCGAGCACGCGCGAAACATTCAAGCGGTCACGCCGCGGGCGAACGGCTGCGAGGAGTGCCTCGCGCTCGGGGCGCAGTGGAACGAGTTGCGCGTGTGTCTGGCTTGCGGGCACGTCGGCTGCTGCGAGGATTCGGCCCACGCTCACGCCCTGCAGCACTACAACGCCACGGGCCATCCGCTCATCGCCTCCTTGGAGCGCGGAGAGACCTGGGGCTGGTGCTACGTCGACCGTCGCTACTTCGAGCTGCCGCCGCAATCGCGCCCCCGGCGGCGCTCCGCTCTGGCGGCCGCCTTGGCGCGTTTCCTTCGCCGATAGGACCGCCGTCGCAGCCAACGCCGAGTACCACAAGCAGGACGACGCGGCAGCGAAGATCTTGCGCGGCGCCATTGACCATGCACAATGGGGCCGGGCGACACCGGCGCCGATCTTGGAGAAGGCAAATGAACATTGAGGATTCACCGGACCAAGGCCGTCGCGGATTCCTCGCGGCCGTCATGGCCGCGAGCGCGGGTCTCGCGACGGGGTGGCCGCAGCTCGCTCGTTGCGAGGATGCGTCCAACGCGAGCCTCAAGATCGGCATCATCGGCTCCGGAAGGATCGGCGGCACGCTGGGCGAGCTGTGGGTGAAGGTCGGGTACCCGGTCATGTTCTCGTCGCTCGACCTGGACCACGACAAGGCCTTGGCCGCCAGTCTTGGCGCCGGAGCCCGGGCCGGGACGCCCGCCGAGGCGGCGGCGTTCGGCGACGTCCTGTTGATATCCGTCCCGTACAGCGCGCTGCCGCAGATCGGCCGCGATTACGCGCAGTCGATCAAGGGCAAGGTGGTTCTCGACACGTCCAACCCGGTGCAGTCTCGCGACGGCGAGATGGCGGTCGCGGCCCGCGCGAAGGGAACCGGCGCCGCATCGGCCGAGTTTCTTCCGGGCGCGCGTCTCGTGCGCGCATTCAACTCGGTCGGCTATACGTCGCTGCGCAGCGAAGCCCATCGCGCCGGGGACAAGGTCGCCATTCCGCTCGCCGCCGACGATGCCGCGGCGCTCCAGATCGCGAAGCGCTTGGTCGAGGCCGCCGGCTTCGAGCCGCTGGTCGTCGGCCCCTTGAGCAAGGCGAAGGAATTCGATATCGGCACGCCGGTTTTCGGAAGGGCGTTGACGGCGTCCGAGCTGCGCAAGGGTCTCGGCATCGGTTCGTAGCCCATGGGATCGGCCTCTTTCCGGCGGCTGCTGGACAGAGTCGTCGCCGTGCGCGCGGAAGAGGCCGCCGCCTTGTGCTGGTCGTTCGCCTATTTCTTCTGTCTGCTGGCTGGCTACTACGTACTCCGGCCGTTGCGCGACGAGATGGGCATCGCCGGGGGCGTGAAGAACCTGCAATGGATGTTCACCGCGACCTTCCTCCTCATGCTCGCCGCCGTTCCGCTGTTCGGCTGGGTCGTGGCGAGCCTGCCGCGACGGCGGTTCATTCCTCTCGTCTACCATTTCTTCGTCCTCAACATCGCGATCTTCTGGCTGCTGCTGACGGTCGGCGCCGCGCGGCAGGACGTGGCCCGGGTGTTCTTCGTCTGGATCAGCGTGTTCAACCTGTTCGCGGTGTCGGTGTTCTGGTCGTTCATGGCCGATCTGTACACAAGCGAGCAAGGCAAGAGGCTGTTCGGCTTCATCGCCGCCGGCGGATCGGCTGGAGCGCTTCTCGGGCCCGCCGTGACCGTGGCGCTGGCGGTCCCGCTCGGCCCGGTCAACCTTCTCATCGTCGCGGGCGTACTGCTGGAAGTCGCCATCGTCTGCGCGCACCGGCTCGAATGGGCGGCGGCCGGGCTTAAGGCGAACGTCGTCGCGGAGTCCGGCGCGAAGCGCGCGCTCGCGAAAACGCCCGACGCGGGCGGGCTGGGCGGAGGCTGGCTCGCCGGTCTCGCGATGATCCTGCGCTCGCCCTACCTGGCGGGCATCGCGCTGTGGGTGTTTCTGCTCTCCATCGCCGGAACGTTTCTCTACTTCCAGCAGGCGAACATCGTTGCGGCGGCCTCGGACAATCCGGCGGTGCGCACCAGGATATTCGCGACGATCGATTTGGTCGTCGGAATCCTGACGATCGCCATCCAGTTCGTCGCGACGGGGCGGCTCATCGCCCGTTTCGGCGTCGGCCGCGCGGCGGCCTTCCTGCCGCTGGTGTTCGTCCTGGGCTTTCTCGTGCTGGCCTGGATGCCGTGGCTCGTCGTCGTGATCGCGTTTCAGGCCATACAGCGCACGGCCAACTTCGCCATCTCGAATCCGGCGCGGGAAGTCTTGTTTACCGTGCTTCGGCGCGAAGAGAAGTACAAGGCCAAGAACGTGATCGATATCGTCGTGTTCCGAGGCGCCGATGCGGTCGCGGGGTGGCTCTTCACCGCGCTGCGCGGTGTGGGTCTCGAGCTGTCGACGATCTCCCTCGCGACCGTACCGCTCGCCGCGGGCTGGCTGGTGCTCGCGCTCGCGCTCGGGCGGGCGCAGGAGGTGCGGGCGCGCGCATCGGAACAGCCGGCCGTCCCCGAGCCGCTTCCCGTCGCCAAAGGCGGTTGACGACGCGCGAGCGGTACCGGTCAGCGCGGCAGCGCGGCCAGCATCTTCGCTCGCAACGCCGCGTCCGGATAGCGCCCGAAGCCGGCCCGTACGTTGTCCGTCATGTGCTCCGGCCGGCCGGTCCCCGGAATGACGCACGTCACGCCGGGATGGGCGAGCACGAACTTGAGCAGGACCTGCGCCCAGCTCTCGCAGCCGATCTCGGCGGCCCACGGGGGCAGCGGCTTGGCGAGCAACGATTGCAGCAGGCCGCCTCCGCCGAACGGCCGATTGACGATCACGGCCACGCCGAGATCCGCGGCGAGCGGCAGGAGCCGCTCCTCCGCGGCGCGGTCGGCGAGCGAATAGTCGAGCTGAACGAAATCGGGTTTCTCCCCTCGCATCACCGATTCCAGCTCGGGATAGGCGCTGGACGTGTAGTGGGTGATCCCGATGTAGCGGAAGAGGCCTTCCTTCTTCCAGGCGCGGAGCGTCGCGAGCTGCGTGCGCCAATCGACGAGGTTGTGGACCTGCATCAGGTCGATCCGATGGTCACGCAAGAGCTCCATCGATCGCCTCATCTGGGCGATGCCCGCGTCGCGTCCATTCGTCCACACCTTGGTCGCGATGAACGCCTGGTCGCGCGCGTTCATCGCCGCCAGCAGGTCGCCCACCACGGACTCCGCGGCACCGTACATCGGCGAGGAATCGATGACCGAACCCCCATGGTCGAACAGGATCCGTAGGACTTCGCGCAGCCGGCCGCGCTCCTCCGCGCCCTGGCCGACGTCGAAGGTGCGCCACGTTCCGCAGCCGACGACGGGCAACGGCTCGCGCGTGGAGGGAATGGGACGCGCATGCATCCCTTCCGTCGCTGCCGGGTGTGCGCGCAGGATGGGCGATGCGGCCAACGTCGACGTCGCGCCCGCCATGAGGCGGAGGAATTCGGCCCGGGTCATCGTGTTGAAATAGCCAACCCAACCCACGAACTGCGCGACCAAGAGAGCGTATCACAGGGTCGGGCTCGCCGGGGTAGCGAGGATGGAGGTACTCCTTCAACGCAGGGGGCGCCCCTGCGCGTCCGGGCGCGATGACTCACCCGCGCATCACCGAGTTCCCTGTCATCCCCGAACGGCTGACGGAGATGAAGGACATGGTCCTGCGCCTCGACGCCCTCGGCGTCCGCAGAGAACGTCACGAGGTCGCTGGGCGCTCCAGTGAACTCGTTCAGGGTGCACTCACGCCAACAGCGGGCTCATCACCCGCCACCGCAAATCACCGCCGACGATCGCAGGATCGACCAGCGTGATGTCGGATTCGAAGGTCGTTGGCTCGCGCGGCCGCAATCGCAAATTCGGCTAAGCCTCGCTCGCTATTTCGTAGAGCGCTCCTCCAAGCCCATGTCGACCTGCGGCAGTACCACGTTGTCGACGCTGATATCTTTTGAACGGCGAACGCAATCCGTACATCGCGTACGGGTTCGGGCTGGAATTCGGCGACGACTTCGACGATCCGTCGTCGCACAGCTTCATACTGGATCTGGCCTCGGAAGCATCCGGCGTGCCCGGGCTGAAATAGAATCGGCAGCGAAAACGGCGAAGCCATCTCCCAGCGGGACCGCGCTAACCGATGCGCCAGGGATGCTGCGACCGCCCGATACGCTCGACCAAACACGCCATCTGATTGTCATGGCTCCCCGGGGTGGCGCGTTCGACACGAGTAGTGGCCTTCAAACGGCGCTTCCTCGGTTCGGCGCAGTGCGCTCCGTCTTTGGCGTATCGGTCCCGTTAGGCAGACGATGCCTGATATGCATTTAACGTTCTCTTTCGGCCAAAGCGGACATTGGCCTCCGGACCGTCAACAGCTCTCAATCAGCGATCCCCTGACCTGCGCTCGACCGGACGGGCCTTCCCGCGTCAGACGCCCAGGTGCCGGTGCAGGAGCTCGGGCTGCGCCCGCAGCGCGGCGCTTTCGCCTTCGAACACGACCCGGCCCTTCACCAGGATCACGCAGCGGTTGGCGATCGCGGTCAGCGCGGCGTGGTTCTTGTCGACGATGAGGGTGGCGATCCCGTTCTCGCGTATTTCGCCGATGATGCGCCAGATCTCGCGGGCGATCTGCGGCGCGAGCCCTTCGGTCGCCTCGTCGAGGATCAGCAGGTCCGGGTTGGTCATGAGCGCGCGGCCGATGGTGAGCATCTGCTGCTCGCCGCCCGAGAGCCGCCAGCCACCGTTGCCGCACCGGGCGGCGAGGCGCGGGAACGTCGCGAGCACGCGCTCGTAGGTCCAGTCGCGCCGCCCGTCGGGCCCGGCGCGCGCCGCCATCACGAGGTTCTCCCGCACGGTCAGGTTCGGGAATATCCCGCGGCCCTCCGGCACGTAAGCAATCCCCTGGCGCGCGATGAGGTAGGGCTCGGCGCCGGTCATCGGCGTCCCGCAGACCCAGACCTCGCCGTGGCGCGGCTTCACAAGCCCGAGCATGCTGCGGATCAGCGTGCTCTTTCCCATGCCGTTCCTGCCCATGAGTGCGACGGTCTCGCCGCGGTCGATGCGGAAATCGATGCCATGCAGGACGTGGCTCGCGGCATAGTAAGCGTGCAGCTCGCGCGCCTCGAGCAGCGCTTCGCTCACGGCAGCCCCGGCGCGATTCCGATCATGCAGCCCCCGCGGCCGAACCGTCGCCGAGATAAGCCTGCAGGACGGCCTCGCTCGCCCGGATCTGCGCCGGCGGCCCGCTCTCGAGCACCTGTCCGTTGACCATCACGGTGATGGTGTCGGCCAGCGCGAACACCGCGTCCATGTCGTGCTCGACCAGCAGGATCGCGTGGTCCGGCGCGAGCTTCCTCAACAGCTCGACCATTCGTCCGGCCTCCTCCGCACCCATGCCGGCGAGCGGCTCGTCCAGCAACAGCACTTCCGGGCTGGTGGCGAGCACCATCGCGATCTCCAGCTGCCGTTGCTCGCCGTGCGAAAGCGTCGCGGCGACGCGGTTGCCGCGCCCGTCCAACTCCGCTGCCTGAAGCGCTCGCCGCGCGGCATCGCAGACCGGCGCGTAGTCGAGCGCGTCGGCCAGGATGTGGAGCGTGCGCGGAGCACGCGATTGCGCGGCAATCCGGCAGTTCTCGAACGCGGTAAAGCCGGGGAAGATGTTGGTCTTCTGGTAACTGCGGCCGATGCCGATACGCGAGCGACGGTCGGGGCTCAGGCGCGTGATGTCCTCGCCGCGGTATCGAATCGTGCCCGCCGACGCGGACAGCTCGCCCGACAGCAAGTTGATCAGCGTCGTCTTGCCGGCGCCGTTGGGACCCAGCAATGCATGCAAGCGTCCGCGGTGGAGCTCGATCGTGACATTGCCGGCAGCCATCAAGCCGCCGAAACGGCGGGACAATCCCTGAGTGGCAAGAACCGGCTCACTCATCGCCCGGCTCGCCGATGAGCGTGCGTTCGAAGCGCTTCACCACGCTTGCCAGCCCGCCGGGCAGGAAGACCACAAGCAGGATGATCGTCCCGCCGAGCAGCAGCTGCCAGTGGGTCGTTATCGAAGAAAAAATCTCCTGCAAGGCGACGAACGCAAACGCGCCCACCACCGCGCCGTAGAGGCTTCCAAGCCCCCCCAGGATCAGCATCAGCAGCACGTTGCCCGACTGGTGCCACGACAGGAGCTCGGGATTGACGAAACCGAACTGCATCGCGGAGAAGTAGCCCGCGAGCCCGGCCAGGGCGCCGGCGATCGCGAAGCTCGCGAGCTTGTAGCGATACACCGGAAAGCCGAGCGAGCGCATCCGCTGCTCGTTGCTGCGCACGCCCTGCAGCGCCCGGCCGAACGCCGAACGCAGGAGCAGCCTCAGGAAGATGAACACCAGCAGCATCGCCGCGAAGACGACGTAATAGACGTGCGTCGCGTTGGCGAGATCGAACGGAGTGAAACCGCCGATCGTGGCGACCGGTTTGAAGTTCATGCTGATGCCGTCCGACCCGCGCCCGAATTTCGTGTCGTGGAACACGAAGTAGAACATCTGGGCAAAGGCGAGCGTCACCATGATGAAATAGATACCCTTGACCCGCACGACGAACGCCCCGACGACGAGCGCGGAGAGCCCGGCGAGGGCGATGGCCAGAGGCAGTGTCAGCCAGACGTTGGCGGCCTCGTACCTCGGCGCGAGCAGTCCGAGCGTGTAGGCGCCCACGCCGAAGAATGCCGCGTGGCCGAACGAAACGAGCCCGGTATAGCCGACCAGGAGGTCGAGCGACAGGGCGAAGATCGCGAGGATCATCACCTTGGTCACGAGCTCGGTGTAGAACGCCGAGCCGGCGAGCGGAAACGCCGCGAGCACGGTGAGCGCCGCCAGGAGCGCGATCGTCCTGCGCGTCAAGCGCGCGCCTCCGGCGCGAGACCGCAGACAACAAGCGAGGCTCGATCGTCTCTACACACGGCGGAACAATCCTTCCGGCCGCCACAGCAGGATCGCCGCCATCAGCAGATAGACGATCACGCCGGCAGCTTCGGGAATGAGCACCTTGCCGAAGGTATCGGCCAGCCCGATCAGCAGCGCCGCGACCAGCGCGCCCCATACCGAACCGATCCCGCCGATGACGACGACGACGAAGCAGATGATCAGAACGCCGGTGCCCATGCCGGGATAGACCGACGACACCGGCGCCGCCAGCATCCCGGCGAACGCCGCGAGAGCGACGCCCAGCGCGAACACCAGCCGGTAAACGAGATTGATGTTGAGGCCGAGCGACTGCACCATCTCCCGATTGGACGAGCCGGCACGGATCATCATGCCGAGCCGCGTCTTCGCGATCAACAGGTAGAGCAGGACCGCGAGCGCGATGCAAACCGCCGACATGAGGAGCCGGTAGACCGGGTAGGAGAGCGTCTCCGTGAGCGGGATCGACCAGTTGAAGATGTCCGGAACGGCGACCCCGTGCACGTCATTGCCGACGATGAGGCTGCGCAGCTCCTCGAACACCAGGATGAGCCCGTAGGTGAGCAGCACCTGCTCCAGGTGGTCGCGCTTGTACAGACGCGAGAACAGCGCCCACTCGAGAAATACGCCTAGGACCACCGACAGCACGATGCCCAGCACGATCGCGATCAGCAGGCTGCCGGTCAGCGAGGACAGCGAGAAGGCCATGTACGCGCCGATCATGTAGAAGCTGCCATGGGCGAGGTTGATGATGCCCATGATCCCGAAGATCAGCGTCAGGCCCGACGCGACCAGAAACAGCAGCAACCCGTATTGAACCCCGTTCAGGAGCTGAATTGCGAACGAATAGACGTCCATCGAGCGCCGCCGGCGGCCCCCCAAGAAACGCAAAGCGGGCAGGCACCTCGGCCTGCCCGCGCGGAATCTTACAACTTCTTAGAGTTTGCAGCCGCGCGGAGGATCGGTGATGTCCTTGACCGCAACGGAAATCACCTTGTTTTCCTTTCCCTCGACCTTGCGCAGATAGATGTTGTGGATCGGATTGTGCGACCTGCTGAGCGACAGCGGTCCGCGCGGACTGTCGAGCTTCGCGGTCTCCATGGCCTTGACCAGCTCGGCTCGCTTGCTCGTGTCGCCCTTCACCGCGTTCATCCCGGCGATGAGCAGTTGCGCGGCATCGTAGCCCTGCACCGCGTAGACGTCTGGCGCCGCCCCATACGTCTTCATGTACGCTGAGCGGAACGCATTGTTCTTCGGGATGTTGAGGCCGTCGCCGTAGTGCAGCGTGGTGAGCAGTCCCTGCGCCGACTCGCCCTGCGCGTCGAGCGTGCCGTCGGTAAGGAAGCCGGGTCCGACGAGCTGGATCGTCTTGTTGAGGCCGGCGGCCGCGTAGTCCTTGACGAACTTCACCGCGCCGCCGCCGGCGAAGAACACGTAGACGACGTCGGGCTTGAGCGCCGCGATCTCGGTCAGATAGGACTGGAACTCGACCTGCGGAAATGGCAGGAACATCTCCTTGATGACCTTGCCGCCGCCCGCCTCGAAGGCTTCCTTGAAGCCGCCGGTCGACTCCTTGCCCGCGGCGTAATCCCACGTGAAGGTGACCGCGGTTTTCTTCGTCTGCTCGGCCATCACCTTGCCCATCGCGATGCCGAGCTGCGAGTTCGAGAATGACGTGCGGAAGATGTTGGGTGCGCACAGCGGCCCGGTGATGTCATCGGCGCCGGCGTTGGGGATGATGAGAAGCGTGTTGGTGTCGCGCGCGACCTTGGCCATGGCCAGCGCAACGCCCGAATGGACGGTTCCGACGAGGACATCGACCTGATCGCGCTTGATCAGCTTGTTCGCGTTCTCGGGCGCCTTGGCCGGATCGGACTCGTCGTCGACCGTGAAGTACTCGATCTCGCGTCCGCCCACCTTGCCGCCGTTCTCCGCGATCGCCAGCTTGAAGGCATTGGTGATCGAGGTTCCCAGGGCCGCATACGTCCCGGTGTAGGGGAGCATCAGTCCGACCTTGAGCTTGCCCTGCTGCGCCTGCGCGGGCTCCGCGGCGAGCATGGCTCCGGCGGTCGCGACCAGCGATAACGCGAGGACGCTCAGAACCCGCCGCCGCATGCTGTTGCACCTCGAACCGTACTGCGTCTCTCTCATGGCATATCCCCTCCGTGACATTCTGCGGTTTGGCTGAAGCGCGATGAAGCGTGCGCGGCGATCTCGTGCTCAGGCCGCGCGCTGGCGCAGCTTGTAACGCTGAATCTTACCCGTGGCCGTCTTCGGCAGCTCGTCGATGAACTCGATCCAGCGCGGGTACTTGTACGGCGCCAGACGCGACTTGACGTGCTGTCGCAGGTCCTCGGCCAATCCGGTCGAGGCAGCGTGACCCGCTTTCAGCACGACGTAGGCGACGGGTTTGATGAGCTTTTCCTCGTCCGCCTTGCCGATCACCGCCGCCTCGAGCACCGCCGGATGACTGACCAGCGCCGCTTCGACTTCGACCGGCGACACATAGATGCCGCTCACCTTGAGCATGTCGTCGGTTCGACCCGCGTAGACGAAATTGCCTTCGCCATCGATCGAATACTTGTCGCCGCTGCGCGTCCACGGACCGTGGAACGTGTCGCGGCTCTTCTGGCGGTTGTTCCAGTACGCCATCGCGCTGGTCGGTCCGGAGACCTGCAGCTCGCCGACTTCGCCCGCTGCGACCGGACGTCCATCGTCGCCGACGATCCGGAGATCGTAGCCGGGCACGGGTTTGCCGGTCGTGCCGTAGCGCACCGCGCCGGGACGATTCGACAGAAAGATGTGCAGCATCTCCGTCGAGCCGAGACCGTCGAGGATCTCGACGCCGAAATGCTGCGTCCAGCGCTTGCCGAGCTCCTCCGGCAGCGCCTCCCCGGCAGAGGTGCAGACGCGCAGACGCAGCTGCTCCGGCTTCGGCAGTTCGGGGCTCGCCAGCAGCGCCGCGAACAGCGTCGGCACGCCGTAGAAGATCGTGGGCTGGTGCTTCACGAGCCGCGCGAACACCGCGGCCGGCGTGGGACGCTCCGCCATGAGCACGGTCGTGGCTCCGACGGAGAGCGGGAACGTGAGCGCGTTGCCGAGGCCGTAGGCGAAGAAAAGCTTGGCTGCCGAGAAGACGACGTCTTCCTCGCGGATGCCGAGGATCGGCCAGGCGTAGAGCTCCGCGGTCGTGATCAGGCTCGAGTGCGCGTGAACAGTGCCCTTGGGCGCGCCCGTCGATCCGGATGAATACAGCCAGAAGCACATGTCGTCGGCGGTCGTCGCGGCCGGCGCGAATCCAGACGCCGCTTCACCGAGGAGCGTCTCGAAGGAAGGGTGCGCCGCCGTCCGCTCATCCGCCTGCCCGCAAACGATCACGTGCTTGAGATGCGGCAGCCGGCCCAGCAGCGAGGCGAACGCCGGCAGCAACGGTGCCGACACGATCAGCGCCTGCGCCCGGCTGTCCCGCAGCATGTATTCGTAGTCGGCGGTGGTGAGCAGGGTGTTGGCGGCGATGGGAACGATGCCGGCCCTGATGCTTCCCAGGAACGCCGTCGGAAAGTCGATGGTGTCGAGCATGCAGAGCAGCACGCGCTGCTCCGGCTCTAGACCGAGCCCCACCAGAGCGTTCGCGCAACGATTGACCCGCTCCGCGAGCTCGCGATACGTATAGCTGCCTCGATCGTCGATGTATGCGACCTTGGCAGCGCGTCCCGCCTGAAGGTTGCGTTCGATGAGATCGTGCGCCGCGTTGTAGTCGCGCGGGATATCGATCCGCGGCGGGCTTACCCGCTGATCGGCCGTGCTGAGTCCCACCATCCGCGGTACCTCCTCCTCGTGCTGTCCGTTATGAGCCGGCAGCTTCGCTCAAGGCCCGGTGAATTCGATCCTGCCCTCGGGCAGCAGATAGAGCACGAGCGCTTTGCCTTCGCTCACCGTCGGCCGGTGCGCGCTTCCGGGACCGTAGACCAGCCAGCCGGCGCCGCGCCCGTCGAATGTCGCCGAGCCGCTTTCCGGCATGATCATGTCGATCTCGCCCTTGGGATGGCGGTGGTGCGGGCCCGCGAGGTTCTCCATCTCGACCACGTCGACGCTGAAGCCACGGCTCGCCGAACTCGGTTTCACGACTCGGCCATACTTTATTCCGCCGCCCTCGCGATTGCACATCCATCCCGCCGCGATCCCGGCGCGGCAGGCCTCGCGCACCGAGCTGAACAGCGGGCCGTGCGGCGGAAACGTGCGGTTGAGATCAGCGTCCAGCGCCTCGTCGAGCGGGCGATCGCCGATCCATTCGGTGATCGGCGCAACCAGGTCGGCGAATTCCTGCGGCGTCATGACGGACCTTGGTTCGTTCCCGGGCTTGCAATTTAGATCATGATCACGACAAGTGTCAAGCAAAATAAAGCAGGTTGATCGTCAGGCCCAATCTCCCTCTGGCTCGCCGAGTCTTATCGTGCGCTGAGCGTCACGGCTGCGGCCCTGCATCGGCTTGACCGGGGGCAGTTACAGGCATTATATTTCCCAACGTTGACTTCAGGTGCATATCCCCGATGAGCCCTAAGCTCGCCTTGGCCTCGTCAGCGAGCGCTCTTGCGACCGTCCGCCCGGCGGATGCCGATCTCCTTGCCGCGATTGGCAGACGGGTGCGCGAGGCGCGCGAGCGTCGCGGCCTGGCTCGCAAGACGCTTTCGCAGCAGTCCAGCGTGTCCGAACGTTATCTCGCCCATCTGGAAGCGGGCGAAGCGAACGTGTCGGTGCTGCTTCTGCGCAACGTGGCGCGAGCGCTGGGCCTGCCGCTGACCGAGCTGATCGACCCGCAGGAGGCCTCCGTCGAGCACCGTCTGATCCGTCGCTTCCTGGACAAGCTGCCGGAGCGTCAGCTCGAAGAAATCGTGTTCCGGCTCATGCGCGACTTCGGGCCGGAGGCGGCCGCGCGCAAGCGGCGGCTCGCGCTGGTCGGGTTGCGCGGCGCAGGCAAGACGACGCTTGGCGGCGCGCTTGCCGACGCGTTGCGATTGCCGTTCGTCGAGCTCGACCGCGAGATCGAGCGCGAGGCCGGCATCTCCTTGAGCGAAGTGTTCTCGCTCTACGGCCAGCTCGGCTACCGCCGGATCGAGCGCCGCTGCCTCGAGCGGATCATCGCGAGCGACAAGCAGCTGGTCATCGCGGTCGGCGGAGGCATCGTCTCCGAGCCCGAAACGTACGATCTGCTGCTCGCGAACTGCTTCACGGTCTGGATCAAGGCGCCGCCCGCGGAACACATGGCGCGCGTCGTCGCGCAGGGCGACCTCCGCCCGATGCAGGGGCACGCCGAAGCGATGGAGGATCTCAATCGGATCCTCACCGCGCGCGAGCCGCTGTACAGGAAAGCCGACGTGACGCTGGATACCGCAGGCGAGCGCCCCGAGCAAAGTCTCGCCAAATTGCGCCAGGCCGTATCGGCCTGACGCTCCGCGACGCAAATCAGGAGAACCCCATGCTGCAGGCGTCCGCATCGCCGGAATCCCGATCCGCGCTTCCCGAGAGGCCTTTCGTCACCTACGACGCGCATCCCGAACGGTACGCGCATTGGAAGCTCGCCTGCAGCGATTCCATCGCCACCCTGACGCTCGACGTCGACGAGGATCGCGGCGTCCGTCCCGGCTACAAGCTGAAGCTCAACTCGTACGATCTCGGCGTCGACATCGAGCTCGCGGATGCGCTGCAGCGGATCCGCTTCGAGCATCCCGAAGTGCGCTGCGTCATCATCACCAGCGGCAAGGACCGGGTTTTCTGCTCCGGCGCCAACATCTTCATGCTGGGACTTTCCAGCCACGCCTGGAAAGTGAACTTCTGCAAGTTCACCAACGAGACGCGCAACGGGATCGAGGACTCGAGCCGTCACTCGGGACTGAAGTTCATCGCCGCGTGCAACGGCACGACCGCCGGCGGCGGCTACGAGCTCGCGCTCGCCTGCGACGAGATCATCCTGATCGATGACCGCTCTTCGGCGGTCAGCCTCCCTGAGGTGCCGCTGCTGGGCGTGCTGCCCGGCACGGGCGGTCTCACCCGCCTCACCGACAAGCGCAAAGTCCGACGCGACCATGCGGATCTCTTCTGCACGCTGGTCGAGGGCGTTCGCGCAACGCGAGCCAAGGAGTGGCGGCTCATCGACGATTCCGCAAAGCCGCAGCAGTTCCAGGAAGCGCTGCACCGCCGGGCGCGCGAGCTCGCCGCGCGGAGCGATCGGCCGGACGGCGCGAAGGGCGTCGCGCTCACACCCATCGAGCGCCGCGTCGACGCCGACGGCTACCGCTATGCGCACGTCGACGTGCGCATCGACCGCAAGGCGCGCCACGCCACGCTCACCGTGTCCGCCCCGGCGGCGGAGCAGCCGTCCACGCCCGATGCGATCCTCGCGCTCGGCGCAGCGTGGTGGCCGCTCGCCATGGCCCGCGAGCTCGACGATGCGATCCTGCTCCTGCGTACCAACGAGCCGGAGCTCGGCACCTGGCTTCTCAAGACGGCGGGCGACGCCGCGCGCGTGCTCGAGGTCGATGCAGCGCTCGAGCGGAACGCAGGCCACTGGTTCGTGCGGGAGACGATCGGCATGCTTCGCCGTACGCTCGCGCGGCTCGACGTCACCTCGCGCACGCTCTACGCGCTCATCGAGCCGGGCTCGTGCTTCGCCGGCACGCTCGCCGAGCTCGCGCTCGCTGCCGACCGCGCCTACATGCTCGCGCTCGCCGAGAACGAGCCCGGCGCGCCGCGCCTCGCCCTCTCGGCGATGAACTTCGGCGCCTATCCCATGGTGAACGGCCTCGCGCGCCTCGCGGCACGGTTCTACGACGACCAGGCGACGATGGCGCGCGCGAGGCAAGCGATCGGCCGCCCGCTTCCTGTACGCGAGGCGCTCGACCTGGGGCTCGTCACCGCGGCACCCGACGAGCTCGATTGGGCCGACGAGATCCGGATCGCGCTCGAGGAGCGCGCCAGTCTTTCGCCGGACGCGTTGACGGGCATGGAGGCGAACCTGCGCTTCGGCGGCGTCGAGACGATGGAGACGCGCGTCTTCGGCCGGCTCTCGGCATGGCAGAACTGGATCTTCAGCCGGCCGAATGCCGTCGGAGAGTCCGGCGCGCTGAAGGTGTTCGGCACGGGCAACAAATCGAAATTCAACTGGGAACGGGTGTGAACGTCATTCCCGCGAAGGCGGGAATCCGGCGTCGTTCCTGCCGAAAGTCACCGGGTCCCGCTCAGTTACGTAAGTGAGCGGGGACGACCACCCATCGGAGCCTTCATGACTATCGACTACGCCGAGAAGATCCCCAACAACGTGGAGCTCGCGAGCAACCGGACGCTGCAGCGCGCGCTCGAGCACTGGCAGCCGGAATTCCAGCGCTGGTGGACCGACATGGGGCCCGAGGGCACGAGCACGGCCGAGGTCTACCTTCGCACCGCAGTCAGCGTCGAGCCCAAGGGCTGGGCGAATTTCGACTACGTCAAGATGCCCGACTACCGCTGGGGCATCTTCCTCGCGCCCGCCGAGAGCGATCGCAAGGTCAACTTCGGCGCGCACAAGGGCGAGCCTGCCTGGCAGGAGGTCCCCGGCGAATACCGCTCGAACCTGCGGCGGTTGATCGTCACCCAGGGAGATACCGAGCCCGCGTCGGTCGAGCAGCAGCGGCATCTGGGGCTCACCTGCCCGTCGCTCTATGACCTGCGGAACCTCTTCCAGGTCAATGTCGAGGAAGGCCGCCACCTCTGGGCGATGGTCTATCTGCTGCACGCCTACTTCGGCCGCGACGGCCGCGAGGAAGCCGAGGCGCTGCTCGAGCGGCGCTCGGGCGATGCCGACAATCCGCGCATCCTGGGCGCTTTCAACGAGAAGACACCCGACTGGCTCGCCTTCTTCATGTTCACCTATTTCACGGACCGCGACGGCAAGTACCAGCTCTGCTCGCTCGCCGAGTCCGGCTTCGACCCGCTCGCGCGCACCTGCCGCTTCATGCTGACCGAGGAGGCGCACCACATGTTCGTCGGCGAGTCCGGCGTGGGCAGGATCACCCAGCGCACGTGCGAAGCGATGGTGCAGCACAAGGTCGACGACCCGGCGAAGATCCGTGCGCTCGGGTTGATCGATCTGCCGACGATACAGCGCTACCTCAACTTCCATTTCAGCGTGACGATGGATCTGTTCGGCGCGGACGTCTCCTCGAACGCCGCCACGTTCTACTCGACCGGGCTCAAGGGCCGCTTCGATGAGACGAGGATCGCCGACGACCACCTGCTCGGCGGGGCGACGTACCCGGTGCTCGAGGTGCGCGAAGGAAAGCTTGTCATCACGCAGGCGCCCGCTCTGAACGCGCTCAACGAGAAGCTCCGCGACGATTACGTCAAGGATGCGCTCGCCGGCATCGAGCGCTGGAACAAGATCATCGAGAAGAGCGGGATAGCGTTCAGGCTCAAGGCGCCGCACAAGGCGTTCAACCGCAAGATCGGTCCGCTGTCGGGCGTCCGTATCGATCCCGAGGGCGACGTCGTGAGCGAGGCCGACTGGACGCACCGGCATCTGCATTGGCTGCCGTCGGCAACCGACCGCGCTTTCGTCGCCTCGCTCATGGGTCGCGTGACCGAGCCTGGTCGCTTCGCCAACTGGATCGCTCCGCCGGCGCGAGGGATCAACAATCAACCGGTCGACTTCGAATACGTGCGCTTCAACTGACTGTCAGCCGATGAGCGCGAGTCATGCGCCGGTCGAGGTGCTGCGTCAGCACCTCATCGATCCGGAAATCTGCATCCGCTGCAACACCTGCGAGGAAACGTGTCCGTCGCACGCGATCTCGCATGACGCGCGGAACTACGTCGTGGACCCTGGGAAGTGCAACTTCTGCAACGATTGCATCTCGCCCTGTCCGACCGGAGCGATCGACAGCTGGCGGCAGGTGGACAAGGCGAAACCTTACGCGCTCGCCGAGCAGCTCGACTGGGACAGCCTGCCGGCGCAGGGCGAGGTCGATGCAGGCGCGGAGGAGATTCCCACCGACGTCGCGCGGATCCGGTCCGTCGCTACCGCCGGCGAGGGCGGCCAGGCGTTTCCGCCGTGGTCGGCCGCGCATCCGTACGTCAATCTCTATGCGCCGGAGAGACCGGCGATCGCCACGGTGAGCGGCAATTTCCGACTCACCGCCGATGACGCGAGCAGCGACATCCGGCACATCGTGCTCGAATTCGGCGGCGCAGCGTTCCCGGTGCTCGAGGGCCAGACGATCGGCATTCTTCCGCCCGGGCTGGATGCATCGGGCAAACCGCACCACGTGCGGCTGTACTCGGTGGCCAGCCCCCGCGATGGCGAGCGGCCGCGCTACAACAACCTGTCGCTCACCGTGAAGCGCGTCAGGGAAGACCACGAAGGCAGGCCCGTCTTCGGGATCGCGTCGAACTACCTGTGCGATCTCAACAAGGGCAACGAGGTCCGCGTCGTCGGCCCGTACGGGACGACGTTCCTGATGCCGAACCATCCCGGGTCGAGCCTGCTCATGGTGTGCACGGGCACGGGGTCGGCGCCGATGCGGGCGATGACCGAGCGGCGGCGCCGGCGGATTGCACTGAAGGAGGGCGGAGAGCTCATGCTGTTCTTCGGCGCCCGGATCGCCGGAGAGCTGCCCTACTTCGGGCCGCTCTTGAAGCTGCCGAAGGATTTCATCGACATCAACTTCGCCTTTTCGCGCGTTCCCGGCGAAGCGAAGTGCTATGTCCAGGACCGGATTCGCGAGCGCAGCGCCGAGGTCGCCCGCTTGCTCGCCGACAAGAACTGCTACGTCTACATCTGCGGGTTGAAGGGCATGGAGCAAGGTGTCTACGATGCGTTCCGCGAGGTATGTTCGAGACACGACATGGATTGGGAAACGCTCGTGCCTGCGTTGCGTGCAGAAGGCCGATATCACCTCGAAACGTACTGAGCATCTGATCGGGAGTCCGCCCGTCGCACAAGTCGTTCGGAGTTCGATCATGGGGCGCGAAGCATCGGCACAAAAAACCGCGAACCTCGCGGCGGACGGCCCCAGGCTCGAATGTCCGCGGATCGAGCTGATCGTCGACGGGGAACGACATCCGTTCTGTGCGCGAAATCGCGTCTTGCGCGAATCGGGGCGATTCTGGCGCGGCTATCTCCTCGAGCATGTGCGCGTTCCGCCAAGCGGAACGCTCGAGTGCGTTTCGCCGCCCGATCATCTACTGTTCTTCGTCGCAGCCGGAAGCTGCGACATCCGGTACCGTGCCGACATGCGCGATGCCAGGCGTCGCCTGTCGCTGGGCTCGTTCTGCTTCGTCAGCCGCGGGTACGCGTTTGAGCGCCTCTCGTGGAAGGCCCGTCGGGCCGAAGCCATCGTGGTGTCGATTCGGGACATCGGCGCCGACCCGAATCCGATCGACGCCTTCGGGCGCACTGACGCGCTGTTCGACGTGTACATCGGGGTCGAGGACGCTCGCGTTGCAACCTTGCTCAATCTCATGTGCTCCGAAATCGAATCGGGGTGCCCGACGGGTATTGCGTACGCCGAGGCGCTTTCACTGGCGCTTGCCTCGCGTATCGCGTCCTTGTGCACAAGCGCACCGGACACGGATCGACGCGTCGCTCCGCTGTCATCGAGACAGCTGGCGCGGATCACCGAGCACATCGTGAATAACCTTTCGGACCCGCTGACGATTGACCGACTTGCGACCGTCGCCAACATGAGTCCGTTCCACTTCGCCCGCTGTTTCAAGCAGACGGCCGGCATGACGCCGCATCAATTCGTAACTCGCGAACGGGTAGTGCGGGCCCGAGAACTGCTGGGTTCGACACGGCAACCAATCCGCGAGATCGCAATATCGCTCGGCTTCGCGAGCCAAAGTCACTTCACCGACGTCTACCGCCGCATCACGGGCAGCACACCTCGCCGCGATCGAACGAGTCTCTGAAAAGGCCTCGCGACCGCTTTGCCTTGCACGTCTCCGTCTAGCGGCACCAGAGGGCTGCGTCGCTGATCACCGCGCATGGCGCGCGTATGGCCGAAGACCCCATCCGCGAAGCGCAAGATTGCGGGGGTTCCGAGCAAGGATTCGGAAGCAATAGGGTTTCTGCGTTGATAGCATGGACGCTGCTCGCTCGGTATCCAAGTCGGGCGTATAGCGCGAGAACAATTACGAGCGTGGCGAAGGACGAAGCATTTCATCGATTCTTAGGAGGATTTCGTGAACAATCGGAAGCACAGAGCCTTCGTGTCCAGCGCGCTCGCCGCGCTGGCGCTTGTTATCGTAGCTGCGCCAAGGACAGCGGTCGCGCTGCCGGCATGCGCCGACCTTGCAACCAGTCCCGCTTACGGCCTGGCGGGGAATCCGCAGATAACCGGGCTCACGGCAGCGCTGCAGCCCGCGAGTCCGCCAACCACGCCCTACTGCAGAGTGGATTTCACGTTCTCGGGTGAATCGGGTCCGGCGGCGGGATACTTGCCCGGTCAAAGTCAGCAGCTCAAGATCCGTGTCGGCCTGCCGCCAAACACCGTCGATATGACGAACCCGATGGCCGGAGGTGCGGTGACGTGGAACGGCAGGAACCGCGATCTTGGCGGCGGTGGCTACGCCGGGAGCGTGGGAAGCGTCACCTCCTCCACCAATCTCGGTTACGTCGGCACTTCGACCGATACCGGGCACTCCGCGGCGCTCGGCGGGAGTTTCGCGCTGAATCCGGACGGCACCCTCAATTGGGGGCTGATCGACGATTTCGCGGACGATGGGATCCACCAGCAGCACGTCTGGGGGGTGAAGCTCGCGGAGGCGTATTACGGCAGCGATCCAATCTTCACCTATTGGATGGGCTGCTCGACCGGCGGTCGCCAGGGCCACTATCAGGCGCAGAATTTCCCTCAGGACTTCGACGGCATTCTTGCCGGCGCGAATGCCTACAACTGGGACAGGTTCATTACGGCCGAGCTGTGGCCGGAGGTCGTGATGAACCAGGAAGTGGGCGCGCCGATCGCGATAGCCAAGCTCAACGCGGTTACGAACGCGGCGATTGCGGCATGCGACGCTCAGGACGCAATCCCAGGCGATGGCATCATTCAAGACCCGCGCGCGTGCACGTACAGCGCTACCTCGTTTGTCTGTACGGCAAACGGCGGGCCGTCCTCGGATCCGAACTGCCTGACACCTGCCGAAGCTTCGGCGGTGAACAAGATCTGGGATGGTCCCAGGGACACTCAGGGCAATCGCGCCTGGTATGGCCTCGATCGCGGTGCGATTTTGTTCTTCTTGGCGGGCCCGACCCCGTTCAGCATCGCGACCGATCATTTCAAGTACTGGATTAAACAGAACGCCAGCTTCGACTGGCACACGGTGACGGAAGCCTCGTTCTTGAACGACATGCTGACGTCGATCGCGAAGTTCAATGACGTGATCGGTACGGACGACGATTTGAAGGCGTTTCGCAAGGCCGGCGGTAAGATGATCACCTATCACGGCCTCAGTGACCCACTCATCTTTTCCCGCGGAACCTATCATTACTACAACAGCGTGCTGCAAGGCAACTACAAGGAGACGCAGAAGTTCTACCGCTTCTTCCCGTATCCCGGTAACGGCCACTGCGGCGGAGGCGCCGCGCCCCTGATCAACGGGGAAGCGCTGTTCTCGGCGCTCGTGAACTGGGTCGAGAACGGCGTCGCGCCGGACTATGTCGTTGCAGCGCAGTCGAGCCCTGTTGCCCGCACGCGGAAGATCTGCATGTATCCGAACGCGCTGGTCTATAACGGCAGCGGCAGCACGGACGATCAGGCGAACTTCCATTGCGAGGTGCGGAACAAAGACGACCTGATCGATACGCTGACGATCGGAAAGCAGTTCGAAACGAGCACCAAGGCCAATACCGATTCCGGTTCCGACTAGGCTCCAGCACCATCGGCAGCGGCGTGGCCGCAAGGCCGCGCCGCTTCGCATCGGAGAGGAAGATCCTCGCGCTCGATTGAGCGACCGGACGACCCGTCATCCAACCTCAGGCGCTCGCGGACCGCTCCCGCCACCCGCGCACTTCGGCCATGAAGCGCGGCGCCGTCTCGGCAAGCCGTTCGTCGCTCATGCGTCCGCTTCGGGTCATGTAGTCGTACGCGAGCTCGATCGGCGCCAGCGACATCTTATCGGCCAACTGCTCGTACCAGCGTGAGCTCACGTTCGCGGCGGCAACGAGTTTGTCGACGACCGGTCGCCGCTCGCGCTCGAATGCCTCGACCCAGCGGCGAACGTCGCCGCCGCTCCCGGCAAGGGCGCGATCGAGCGCGATCGCGTCGTCGAATGCCAGGCGCGTCCCCGAGCCGATCGAGAAGTGACCGGTCCGCAGCGCATCGCCGATGAGCACCGTCCGGCCGGCGCTCCAATTCGCGCAGCGGATGAGCGGGAAATTGCGCCAGGACGAACGGTTCCCGATCAACGGCTGCCCGGCGAGATCGGGGGCGAAGACCCGTCCGCAGTACGCCCGCGACGCCGCATCGTCCATCGACTCGAACCCGGCGCGCCGCCACGTCGCGGCGTCGCATTCGACGATAAAGGTGCTGCGATCCGGTGCGTAGCGGTAATGATGCGCGACGAAGGCGCCGTGCTCGTTCTCGCGGAAGGTGAGCGTGAGGCAATCGAACGACCGGGCCGTTCCGTACCAGACGAACTTGTTCGTGAGCCACTCGACAGCGGGACCGAATTGCCGCTCGTGCGTCTGCCGCACCGCGGAGTTGACGCCGTCCGCACCGACCACCAGATCGCAGTCTGCGAACGCATCGATAGAGTCCACGCACGTTCCGAACGTCAGTCCGACGCCCACTCGTTCGCACTCAGCTTGCAGCAGGCGCAGGAGCGTCAGCCGGTCGATCGAGCAGAAACCGTTGCCGTCGATGTCCACCGCAGTATCGCGATGGACGATCCTCTGGATTGGCCAGGTCTCGAGTCTCGCAGCGAGCTTCGCGTGCATCGCAGGGACGTCGCGCGAAAGAAACTCCAATGCGCCGTGCGAGAACACGACGCCGAAACCGAACGTGGCGTCGGGCGCGTTCTGCTCGACGACGCGGACCTCGGCGTCGGGCTGGCGCGATTTCGCGAGATAGGCGAATAGCAGGCCCGCGGGTCCGGCGCCGGCAATGCCGATGCGCATCGGGCGGGACCTTCAGCGGCTTTCCGGAATCACCGCGGTGGCCTCGATCTCGACTTTCGCACCCTCTTCGACGAACGCCGCCACCTGCACAGCCGTCATCGCGGGATAATGACTGCCGATGAGCTCGCGATAAGCGCGGCCGAGCTCGCGATGGCTGGCGAGGTATTCGTCCTTGTCCGCGACGTACCAGGTGAGTCGGGCGATGTGTTCCGGCCGTGCTCCCGCTTCCGCCAGCACGGCCACGATGTTGGCCAGCGCCTGGCGCGCCTGCGCCGCGAAATCGCTCGATTCGAACTCTCCGTTCGCGTTCCAGCCCACCTGCCCGGCGACGAACACCATCCGCCCCGTCGCTTCGATGCCGTTCGAGTAGCCGCGCGGCCTGGTCCACATCGGCGGTTGCAGAATCTTCATGGCTCGTTTCGTCCCTCGAATGTCGATGCGGCTCGGATCTTCACCGCCGTTGCGGAGTCCTGGCGAGCTCCTGCTGGCGCAGCCGGAAGCGCTGGAGCTTGCCGGTCTCGGTGCGCGGCAGGCTCGCGATGAACTCGACGGCGCGCGGATATTTGTACGGGGCGATCGAGCGCTTCACCAGCTCCTGCAGCTCGTGCGCCATCGCCGCGTCTCCGAGGTAGCCGGCCTTCAGCACCACGAAAGCCTTGACGATTTCTCCTCGCTGCTCATCCGGCGCACCGATCACGCCGCACTCGGCGACCGCGGGATGCATCATGAGCGCATCTTCGACCTCCGGACCGGCGATGTTGTAGCCCGCGCTGATGATCATGTCGTCGACGCGCGCCTGGTAGACGAAATTCCCGGTGTCGTCGACCGAGTATGCGTCGCCGGTGTAGTTCCAGCCATCCTTGACGTACTCGCTCTGCCGGTCATCGGCGAGATACCGGCAACCAGTCGGTCCCTTGGCCGCCAGCCTGCCGATCCTTCCGGCCGGCAGCGGCTGGCCGGCATCGTCCATCACGCACGCGCGGTAGCCCGGCACGGGTTTGCCGGTCGCGCCGGGTCGCACGTGCGCCTCGTCGTGCGAGATGAAAATGTGGAGCATTTCGGTGGTGCCGATGCCGTCGATGATGTCGATGCCGGTCGCTTCCTTCCACAGAGCGCGCGTCGACGCGGGAAGGGCTTCGCCGGCCGCGACGCACTTGCGCAGGCTGGAGAGATCGAATTGTCCGACCTGCGGGGCCATCGCCCGATAAGAGGTCGGCGCGGTGAACAGCACGCTCACTCGATGTCTCGCGGTCGCCGCCAGCAGCGCATCCGGCGGCGCTCTCTCCAGAAGCAGCGTCGCCGCCCCGATGCGCAGCGGGAACAGCAACAGCCCGCCCAAACCGAAGGTGAACGCGAGCGGCGGGCTGCCGCTGAACAGATCGTCGGCGCTCGCCCGCAGCGTCGAGCGAGGCCAGCAGTCGGACGCGGCCAGCACGTCGCGATGAAAGTGCATCGTCCCCTTGGGCTTGCCGGTCGTGCCCGAGGTGAAGGCAATCAGGCAGGTTTCGTCCGCGGCCGTGACCACGTCCGCGAACGTCGCGGGCTTGCCGCGCGTGCGAGCTTCGACGCCATCCGCCGCGTCGGCATTGAAACAGGCGATATGGGCAAGCGTCGGGCACGCGGGCAGTGCGGCCGTCAGCTCCTCGGCGAGCCGGGCGTCGCACAGCGCATGCGTGACCGCCGCCTTGGTGACGACGGCAGTAAGCTCCTTCGCGCGAAGCAGCGGCATGGTGGCGACCGCGATGCCGCCGGCCTTTATCACGGCGAACCAGCAGGCCGCCAGCATGGAGGTATTCGGCGCCCGCAGCAGGACGCGATTACCCGGGACAAGCCCGAGATCTTCGACCAGCACCCGGGCGATGCGATTGGCGCGAGCCAGCAACTCGGCATACGTCCAGCGGCCGCCGTCGGCGGAGACGATCGCAGTACGTGCTGCCCAGCCTCGCTCGACTGCGCGGTCGAGCAGCTCGCTGGCGCAATTGAGCCGCTCCGGATAGACGAGCTCCGGCAGATCGAAAACGAAATCGGGCCAGAGCTCGCGCGGCGGCAGATTGTCTCTCGCGAACGTATCGACGTGCGATGTGTAGCTCATGCTCTGGTCACGTCGACCGACCGGACCGCGGCCTTCGCGCGGCCCAGCAGCGCATAGAGCGAGCGGCGCTCCGCAGCGGTCAATCGGGCGAGGAGCCCGATCACCCATTGCTCGTGTGAGGAGGCCATCGTATCGAAAGCGCGCTTGCCCTTCGTCGTCAGCTGCACGGCAAAAGCCCGCCGATCGCCGGCGATCGGTTGACGCCTGACGAGCCCTTCCCGGACGAGCTGATCGGTGAGTCCGGTGATGTTGCCCCCGGTGACCATCAGTCGCTTCGACAGCTCGCCCATCTTCAGTCCCTCCGGATTGCGCTCGAGCTGCGCCAGAAAGTCGAAGCGCGGCAGCGTCGTGTTGAATTCGCGGCGCAGGCGTATCCGGATGGCGCGCTCGACGAGCTGGGAACAGGTGAAGAGCCGAAGCCACAGACGCAAGGCATCGTGATGCGCGTCGCGAACGCGCGATTCGGGATCGGCCGTGGCGTGCATCGTCATCCCGCCATGACTTCCCCGCCTGATACGGAGATGGCCTGGCCGTTGATCGCCGAGGCTTCCGGCAGACACAGCCATCCGACCGCCGCCGCCACTTCGTCGGGGGTGACCAGCCGTTGCTGCGGGTTGCGCGCCGTCAGCGCCGCGCGGGCTTCCTTCTCGGTCCGACCGGTGCGGGCCACGATGTTGTCGACGGTCTGGCGCGTCATGTCGGTGTCGGCATAGCCCGGGCAGACCGCATTGAAGGTCACTCCCCGCAGCGCGTATTCGGCCGCCAGCGCGCGGGTCAGGCCGACGACGCCGTGCTTCGCGGCGCAATACGCGCTCACATAGGGGTAACCGACCAGGCCGGCCGTGCTCGCGACCGTTACGATGCGGCCACCGCCCGCGGCGACGATCCGCGGCAGCGCTTGCCGGATGCAGGAGTAGACCCCGGTCAGATTGACGCGAAGCATTTGCTCCCAGAGCGCATCATCGGTCTCGGCGAACTTGGCGCCTTTCGCGACACCGGCGTTATTGATCAGGATGCGCAGCGCGTGTCCACGCTCGTCGAGCACTTCGAATCCGCGACCCACCGCACCGGCGTCGCCGACGTCGACCTGGACCCAGTCGCAGCGGCCGGTTTCGCCGAGAGTCGCGGCGGCCGCCTGAAGGCGATCGACCGCGCGACCGAAGAGCGTGAGGCTCGCACCGAGTCCGGCCAGACGCTCGGCGATCGCGAACCCGATGCCGCGGCCGCCGCCGGTGACGAGCGCGTGCTGCCCCGCGAGCGGATTCGCCTCAGCCATTGGCTTCAGCCCGTTCGGCCAGCGATGCTTCCGCCGCCCGCGCGAGGTTGCGTTCGAGCTGCGCCTTGCCCATCAGATACGGGTTCGGCCACGCCATGTCCTTGTAGCCGAGCTGCGCCGCGGCGTGCAGCGTCCAGTACGGATCGGCCAGATGCGGCCGCGCCAGCGCGCACAGATCGGCGCGACCCGCGGCGATGATGCTGTTCACGTGATCCGGATCGAAGATGGCACCCACCGCTATCGTCGCAATACCGACTTCGTTGCGGATGCGGTCGGCGAACGGCGTCTGGTACATCCGGCCGTAGACCGGCTTCGCATCGCGGGTCGTCTGGCCGGAGGAGACGTCGATCAAGTCGGCGCCGGCATCCTTGAACAGTCGCGCGATCGTTACGGCGTCGTCGGGCGTATTGCCGCCGGGCGCCCAGTCGTGAGCCGAGATCCGGACCGAAAGCGGCTTGTCCGCCGGCCACTCGGCGCGCATCGCCCGGAATATCTCCAGCGGGTACCGGCAGCGGTTCTCCAGATTCCCGCCGTACCCGTCATCGCGCCGGTTGGTGAGCGGGCAGATGAACGCCGAAAGAAGGTAGCCGTGCGCGCAATGCAATTCGAGCCAGTCGAATCTGCAATCGGCCGCCCATTTCGTCGCGCGAACGAAGTCGGCCTTGATGCGGTTCATGTCGCTCGACGTCATCGCGCGCGGGACCTGATTGCGCGGGCCGTAGGCGAGCGCGGAAGGCGCCACCAGCGGCCAGTTGCCCGACAGGAGCGGCTCGTCGGCGTCCTCCCATCCGAGCTGCGTCGAGCCCTTCGGCCCCGCGTGACCGAGCTGCATGCCGATCCGGGCGGGCGTCCGGCCGTGAACGTAATCGACGATCCGCTTCCACGCCGCCTTGTGTTCCTCGTTGTACATGCCTGCGCATCCGGGACTGATCCGGGCATCGGCCGATACACAGGTCATCTCGGTGAAGAGCAGCCCGGCGCCGCCGTGGGCTCGGCTCCCTAGATGCACGAGGTAGTAGTCGTCGGGCGTCCCGTCGGAGCATGAATACTGCGCCATCGGCGAGACGACGACGCGGTTGGCCAGCGTCACGCCGCGCATGCGGAACGGCGTGAACATCGGCGGCACCGGTGGTTCCTGCGCGCCGAGGCGCACGTTGTTGCGCGCCGCGAACCAGCGCTCGACCCCGGCAACGTAGCTCCGGTCGCGCAGCCGGAGATTCTCGTGCGAGATGCGCTGGCTGCGGGTGAGCAGGCTGTAGGCAAACTGCTCCGCCTCCAGGTGCGTATAGCGCTCCACGTTTTCGAACCACTCGGTCGAGTTGCGCGCCGCATTCTGAATCTTGAGGACCTCGACGGACCGCTCGGCTTCGTAGCCTCGCAGCGCGGCGCGAAGATCCGTCGCGTGCTCCAGAGCGCGCGCCAGCGCGATCGCGTCCTCGAGCGCGAGCTTCGTGCCCGAGCCCACGGAGAAGTGCGCGGTGTGCGCCGCGTCGCCCAGCAGCACGATCGGCGCGCGCCCCTCGCAGATCCAGGTCCGGTTGACGATGCGCAGGAAGTTGATCCAGGCCGAGCCCCGGAGGTGGCGCGCATTGGTCATCAGGCGTTGGCCATCGAGATAACGGCCGAATAGCTGCTCGCAGAAGGCGAGCGACTCCTCCGTGCTCATCCGGTCGATGCCCGCGGCGCGCCAGACGGTTTCGGGCGTTTCGACGATGAACGTGCTGGTCTCGTCGTCGAAGCGATAGGCGTGCGCCTGAAACCAGCCCGCGGGCGTCTGCTCGAACGCGAAGGTGAACGCGTCGAACAGCCGATGCGTACCGAGCCAGATATACCGGCACTTGCGGCTTTCGATCTCGGGTAGGAACACGTAGGCGTGCCGCGACCGCAGCGAACTGTTGACGCCGTCGCTGGCGACGATCAGGTCGCAGTCGTCCAGCGCCCTTTCGTCAGTCACCTCGGTCTCGAAGACCAGCCGGACGCCGAGCTGCTCGCAGCGCCGCTGGAGGATGTTGAGCAGGCGCTTGCGACCGACGCCGCAAAAGCCGTGACCGCCCGAGGTGATGGTCCTGCCTTTGAAGTGCACGTCGATGTCGTCCCAGCGGCAGAAGGCAGCGAGGATCTCGCGGTGGGTTTGCGAATCGGCAGACTGCAGATTGCCGAGGGTCTGGTCCGAGAAGACGACGCCCCAGCCGAACGTGTCGTAGGGGCGGTTGCGCTCGATGACCGTCACGTCGTGGCGCGGATCGGCGCGCTTCAGGAGCAGCGCGAGGTACAGACCGCCCGGCCCTCCTCCGATGCAGACGATGCGCACTTGTACGAGGCTCTAGGTATATTAGATATAAATATATTAAACCTAAACTAACAGGCGTCAAGCAGCACCGTTAGGCGGGCTGAAATGACGGCCGCCCATGGCGGGGCCGCCTCGCGCTTCACCGCGCGCGAATGATGCGCCCGATTCCGACGACACGCTCGATCGCGGTCACGAGAATCACGATGAGCGCGATCTGTAGCGTCGAAGCGGCGGCGATGACGAGCTGGCTGCCCTGGAACTGCAGGTAACTGAAGATCTCGATCGGCAACGTCGTAAGGCCCGGACCGGTGAGGAAGAGCGCGGTGTTGAGCTCGCCGAACGACACGATGAACGCGAACAGCCAGCCCGACAGCACCCCCTGCCAGATCAGCGGCAGCGTCAGCAGGAGGAACGTGCGCAGCGGCCCCGCGCCCAGACTCTGGCCCGCCTCGTCCAGCGAGGGATCGAGCGCCTGCGCGCTCGCGAGCACGGTGCGGAAACCGTACGGCATGGCGATGATGCAGTGCGCCAGCAGCAGCCCGGGGAACACCGGCATGCCGATGGTCTTGTACAAGAGCAGAAGCGCGACACCCAGAATGATCGTCGGAAACACCAGCGGCGCGAGGAAGAGCGCCTGCAGCAGCGCCGCGACGGTGCCGCGGCGCCGCGCGAGAAACAGCGCGCCGAGCGTGCCCAGCACCGTCGAAAGCGTCGCGGCGAGCAGCGCGAGCTCCAAGCTGAGCGTGAAGGCGCTGCGCATGTTCTCGAGGCGGAAGAACTCGACGAACCAGCGCAATGACAGGCCCGGCGGCGGAAACTCGAAATAGTCGTCAGGCGAGAACGCGGCGACCACGACGATCGCGATCGGAACGATGATCAGCGTGAACGCGATCGCGGTTGCGCTGCCGCGGAGCGTGCGACCCGCGACGCCCGCACGGCTCATCGTCCTGTTCCCTGGACCCGGGCGGGACGCAGCAGCGCCAGGACGAGCACGGTCAGCGCCAGCGCGAGCGCGAGAAGGATGAAAGCCAGCGCCGCGGCATGCGGCCATTGGAATGCCGTTACGCCGTCGTAGATCATGCTGACGAGAAGCTTCGAGCGCGGACCTCCGAGCAAGGTGATCGTCACGTAAGCGCTCAACGTCAGCAGGAGCACGAGCAGCGTTCCGGAGGCCACCCCGGGCGTCGACAGCGGCAGCGTCACGCGCAGGAAGGTCCGCACCGGCCCGGCTCCGAGCGCCTGCGCCGCCTCCTCGTAGCGCCGGTCGAGAGCGGCGAGCGCGTTCGCGATCGAGATGATCATGTAGGGCAGCAGGATCGTCATCAATCCCACCACGACGGCCGGCGTGCTGTAGAGAAGGTCAAGCGGCGCGTCGATCAGGCCCGCGCTGGCGAGACCGGTATTGACGACACCGCGCCGCCCGAGGAGCGCGACCCAGCCGTAGGCGCGCACCACGTTGCTCACCATCAAGGGAAAAAGCAGCAGCAGGAGCACGAGCATCCGCCGTCGCGGCGGCAGGAGGGCGACGAAGTAGGCGACCGGGTAGCCGATGAGGAGGCTCAGGGCGAGGATGACCGCGGCGATCCCGAGCGTCCGACGGATGATCACGACATAGAACGAGTCGGCAAAGACGGCGGCGTAGTTCTGCAGCGTGAGTGCGGCGCCGTAGAGCTCGCTGGGCGAGGCCTCGTGCAGGCTCACCCAGAACAGGTACAGCACCGGCGCGACGAAAAAAAGCACGGTCATCGCGAGCGGCGGGACGACGAGCGCGGACGCCCACGCCGTCTTCATGTGTGCTCGCTGCCGAGAACGACGGCGCTCTCGGGGTCCCACGCACAACGCACCTGGTCGCCGACGGACCATTCGTTCGCCCCCGCGTTCTGCTGGTAGGAGAGCAGCGGGCCGCCGGCGCTGTCGAGGTAGAAATGAGTCACCGGCCCACGGTAGACGATGTCGCGAATGCGCGCCGGCAGGCCGCGCCCGTCGAAGCGCTCCATACGCAACCGTTCGGGACGGATTGCGATCCGCACGCGCTTGCCGACCGGCACGTCGCCTCGCAACGACACGCGGCCAGCCGACGTCTCGACTGTCGCCGTGTCACCCTCCCGTGCCGCGACGGTGCCATCGATGAAATTGCTGGCGCCGAGGAACCCGGCGACGAATTCGGTGCGCGGGCGATCGTAGATCTCGCGCGGCGCTCCCGTCTGTTCGATGACGCCATTGCGCATGACTGCCACGCAATCCGACAGCGTGAGCGCTTCCTCCTGATCGTGCGTCACGAACACCGCCGTGATGCCGAGCCGCTGCTGCAGGCTCCGCAACTCGATTTGCATCTCCTCGCGCAGCATCTTGTCGAGCGCACCCAACGGCTCATCGAGCAGCAGAACGGCCGGCTTGACCACAATCGCGCGCGCGAGTGCCACCCTCTGTTGCTGTCCTCCCGACAGTTGGCGCGGGTAACGGTCCGCCAGCGGTTCGAGCTTGACGAGCGCGAGGGCGTCGCGCACCGCCTGGGCGCGGTCGGAGCGCCCCATGCCGCGCATGCGCAAGCCGAACGCCACGTTTTCCGCGACGTTGAGATGAGGGAACAGCGCATAGCTCTGGAACACCATGCTGAAATTGCGCCGATACGGCGGAATCGGCGTCACGCGCTCGCCGCGAATGTAGATGTCGCCCGCGTCGGGGTGCTCGAAGCCCGCGATCAGTCGCAGCGTCGTCGTCTTGCCGCAACCGGACGGTCCGAGCAAGGAGAAGATGGTGCCGCGGCGGATCTCGAGATTGACGTTGTCGACCGCGACCACCGAGCCGAAGCTCTTCCGTACCGCAGCGAGCCGGACGTCTACCTGCGCATCGCTCATGCCGAGGCCGCAAGCGCGTGGTCGAATTCCGCCGCCCGGGTCCAGCATTCCAAGAGCGCGACTGCAAGGTCCGCTTCCATGAGCTGCTGGGCGGGCGTGCCCTTCGCTGCTTCGGTCCAATGCTCCGCCATGGCGGACGTGAGATGCCGCAGCGACGGTTCCAGACCCGTCAGGCGGCTTGTCTGCGCGGTGACTGCAGCCGCGCGTGCGCTTGCCGCGTCCAGCCGCTTCGCGATGCCTGCTGCGATATCGTCGAGAAGAGCGCCTTCCTCGCCGCCGCCAAAATCCGGAAGCCCGGCCACCGCTCGCCGGCAAAGCTCCGCGAGCGCGCCTGCGCGAGCGTCGTGCGCAGCGCCGTGCTGAGCGCCGTGCCCGCCATGGCCGGTGCCGCGCGCACCGATCATCAACGAATGGATCGCATTGTTCACCAGGCGGAAGCTCGGAGCATCGGCGACGCGGTAGTGACGCAGCGTGTCGCGCATCGTGCCGAACCCGCGAATCGGGAGGTATTGGCGCACGTAGCCGTCGAGCGCGATGTACTTGCGGATCAGATCCCCCATCTCCGGATGTGGCGAAAAAAGCACCGCGCGGCCCCGATCGCCCGCGACCGCGAGTATCGCGGGCCTGCCCACCATGTCGCGCTCGAAGGCTTCGCGATCGAGCGGATTGTCGATGCCGAGCCGGCCGGGCAGCGCGAGCGCGTGGAACGTGGCAGCAACCTCGATTCCGGGGCCCAGCATGTCGTAGATCGGCCCGTGGTAATAAGGCAGTTCCATCGTCGGCGGACAGCCGAGCGACAGCGGCCCGTTACGCATCGCGATGTCGACCACGCCCACACCGCTCTGCAAGTACTCGTGCGTATAGAGCGGCTTGGCCGGCGCCGTGCCGGTCCAGCCCGGCCGGCCGGACGAGAGGTAGAACGCGCCGCCGCAGGAGCCGATGGCCGCGCCCCCTTGCGCGAGGAAGGCACGCACGCGGCTGTCGGCCCCCGGGGCGTCCTCGGCCGCATCGATGCCCCACGTGGCGAAGCCGCCTGGGAGGATCAGCAGGTTCGCATCGTCGAGCGTGCCCTGCGCGAGCGATGCGCCATCGCACGCTACGTAATCGATGCCCAGCCGCAGCAGACACAGCGCGTAGTAGGCGAAATACGGGAATTTGGACGCGGTCCCCGCGAAGAGCCGCACGGACGGGCATGAGATCGCCGGTGCATTGGCCGGAATATCCGCATGCCACGGCGCGATCGCAATTCCAAGAAGCCCAAGAGCCGCCTTCTGAGGGCGGGTCACCTCGACCAGGTAATCGCCCGCATCGGCGCCATCACGCCCTGCCTGGATCCACCACACGCGCGCGCCGGCGGCGAGCAGGCGGTTGACGGTCAATGCGACGTCGAAGCCGTCGCCGTTGGCGCGCCAGCCGAGGTGAACGATCTCCGCCGGACCGCCCGCCCCGGCCATCGGCTATCCGGCCACGGCCCGGTTCCAGCGCTCGACCCACGCCGCGCGCTTGTCCGCCATCATGCCCAGATCGAGCTTGATCAGGTGATCGAGCTGGTCCTGCGGAAACTTCACCCGCTGCTGCAGCTCGGGCGAGAGGCGAGACAGCGTATCCTTGTTCGTGCCCCCGTAGTTGTAGATCTTGGCTGCGAACGGCTGCACGTCGGGATCCATCGTCACATTGATGTACTGCTCCGCGGCCTCGAGGTTCTTGGTGCCTTTGGCAATACACGTCCCCGAGGTGTAGGCGATGCCGCCTTCCTTCGGGTAGACCCATTCCACCGGCGCGTTCCAACCCTTCACCGTGTACGTCTGCGACTTGTACAGGATGCCGATCATCGCGTCCTCGGTGCGCATCGAGTTCATCATCGTGTCGGTATCCTTCGCCCAGATCGGTCGCAGGTCCGCCATCTTCTTGAGCATCGCGAACCCGGCCTCCTCGTCGCCCGGTGGCTTGCCCGCCGCCACCGCGCCGATGGGAATGATGTAGGAACCGATCGAGTGCGAGATCTCGGGCAGCACGATGCGGCCCTTGAATTCGGGGCGCCACAGATCCTCCCAGCCCACGGGAGGCGTCTTCACGAGCTTCGTGTTGTAGATGATGCCGATGACCGAGAAGATCTGCGGAGCCCAATAGTCGTTCCAGAACGTCGGGATCATGTTGCGCAGGTTCGGCATCCGCGGCGAGTTGCGGTCGAGCTTTTCGGCCACGCCCTGCTTGATCGCCAACGGGACCAGACCGTCGGCGAGCTGGAAGAGGTCCGCGCCGGGATTGGGCTGGCTCACCTTGATCTTCGTGATCCGCTCGACGGGGCTTCCGCCGCGATCCTGGACGACCTTGATGCCGGTCGCCTTTTCATAGGCTGCGTCGACGTTGTCGCGCATGGCGTCGCCCCACTGGCCTCCCCACGTCATCACGACGATCTGGTCGGTCTTAGCAAGGGCATCGAGCGGCCTCACGAGCGGTGCCAACAGGGGAGCCGCGAGCGCCGCACCGCCCGCCTTGAGCCATTGCCTTCTGCGCATGATTACCTCCTGTGCGTGGTGCGAACCGATTGGAGAATCGGGCTTATTGTATTCTTGCGGACAACGGCTGGGGCGGACCGCCTCCGACCCCTTGCCGCGACCGCATGACCATGCGAAACCCAAACCGTTCGCTTATGCTCGCCGACCTGGCCTCGCTTGCCGAGCGGCTCGCGGCCGAGCACGAACCCGACGTACTTTACGCCGCAATCGATGCGCTCGTACAGGAAGTCATCGGCCACCGCCTGTTCACCATGATGCGGGTCCACGAGGATAGCTCCGAGGTCGAGCGGATCTACAGCAGCAATACCGCGGCGTATCCCGTCGGCGGACGCAAGCAGAAGCGCGGCACGCCCTGGAGCCGAGCCGTGCTCGATCGCGGCGAAATCTTCGTCGCGCGCACGCCGGAGGAAGTCCGCGATGCGTTCTCGGATTACGAGCTCATCTTCAGCCTCGGCATCGGTTCGATCATGAACGTCCCGCTCGCCCATCGCGGGCGACGTCTCGGCACGATGAATATCTCTCATGAAGCGGGCTGGTTCACCGAGCAGGACGCCTCGGCAGCGCTGCTCATCGCGCCGTTCGCCGTGCCGTCGCTGCTTGCTTGAGCTGGCGAGCCTGCCGAGCCTCACTCGCAGACCTTTTCCGATGGCTGTCCCTCTCCTCGACGTCCATGACCTTACGCGCAGCTTCTACGGCGTGCATGCTCTGGAGGGCGTGCAGCTGCGTGTCGAAGCGCGCCGGATCACCGGACTGATCGGACCGAACGGTGCGGGCAAGACGACGCTCTTCAACTGCATCTCCGGGGTCGTGCCTCCCGACGCAGGAAGCGTGCGGTTCGCCGGTCGCGACATCACCGGCTGGAGGCCGGATCGGATCGCCAATGCGGGAATCGTCCGGACCTTCCAGATCGCGCGCGGCTTTCCGCGGCTCAGCGTCTACGAGAATCTGCTGCTCTATGGCGATCGGCAGCCGGGCGAGCACGTCATGGCGGCATTGCGGCGCCCGCACGCAGCGCGAGCCCGCGAAGCGGAACTGATAGGCGCGGCGCACGCCATCGCCGAGCGGCTCAATCTGGTACGGGTGCTAAACGAACCCGCGTCGAGTCTCTCCGGGGGACAGAAGAAGCTGCTCGAGATCGGACGCGTATTGATGGCGCGGCCGCAGATCATCCTGCTCGACGAGCCGGTCGCCGGCGTGAACCCGTCGCTCGCGCGCGAGATCGCGCAGCATCTTCGCGGGCTCGTCGACGAAGGCCTGACCGTGGTGCTGATCGAGCATCATCTGGACACCATCGCCGCACTGTGCGATCGCGTCGTCGTCCTCGCCGAGGGCCGCAATCTCGCGGAAGGCACGTTCGCAGAGCTTGCCGCAGACCCCGCGGTCCAGGAGGCGTACATGGGCCGGCGGCGATGACGCTCCTTTCCGTCGAGGACGTCGTCGCGGGCTACAGCGCCGCCGACGAGGTGCTCAAAGGCGTAAACCTCTCCGTCGACGCCGGCGAAATCGTGGGCGTCATCGGACCCAATGGCGCTGGAAAATCGACGCTGCTCAAGACGATCGCAGGACTCCTGAAGCCGGGCCGTGGGCACATCACGTTCGACGGCGAAGCGATCGGCGGCTACGCGCCGCGCGACATCAGCCGTCGCGGGATCGCCTATGTTCCGCAAGAACAGAACGTCTTTCCCACGATGACGGTGCGCGAGAACCTCGAGATGGGCGGTTACATCGATCCGAAGGGCAACCGCCGCAAGATCGAAGTAGCGTTCGAGCGTTTCCCGATGCTGGCTCGCCGCCGCCGCGTGCCGGCGCGCTCGCTCTCCGGCGGCGAGCGCCAGGTGCTGGCGATGGCCATGGCGCTGATGGTCGAGCCGAAGGTGCTGCTGCTCGACGAGCCCTCTGCCGGATTGTCGCCCCTCGCCGCGGAACGCTTGTTCGAGGAAATCGTGGCCATCAATCGCGGCGGCATGTCGATCGCGATGGTCGAGCAGAACGCGCGCGAGGTCTTGACCCTTGCGCATCGTGCGTACATTCTCGTCGACGGACGTAACCATCGGGACGGCGCTGCCGCCGCCTTGGCGGCCGATCCGGACATCAAGCGCATTTTTCTCGGCGGGTAAGCTTCGCGCCGATTCGCCACCCATCAAACAATGGAGGAACCCATGCTGCATTACACCTGTGGACCGCGTCGCCGCTTCCTGAAGTCTGCCGGGGCGCTTGCACTGACCGGCATGGCGCCCGCCATCGTGCGTGGCCAGGAAGCGCCGTTGCAGCTCGGCGTGCTGACGCCGCTGACGGGCGCCGGAGGCTTCGACGGACCGCGGATGGCGAAGGCGATGCAGGCCGTAATCGACGAGGTCAACGGCGCAGGCGGCCTGCTGGGACGGAAGGTGGTGCTCGTCATCGAGGACGACCAGACCAATCCGGAGGCCGCCGTGCGCGCGGCCCGCAAGCTGATCGACGTGACGAAGGTGCCGGTGATCATGGGCACCTGGGCCTCGGCGGTGACGTCCGCCGTCGCGCCGCTGTGCTGGGAGAGCAAGACGTTCCTCACCACGGTGTCGGGCGCCGATTCGATCACCAAGCTGCCGCACCAGGGATACCTCATCCGCACCCAGCCCAACAATTACCTGCAGGCGGCCAAGCACGCCGAGTTCATCGCCTCGATGGGGGTGAAGCGCTGCTTCATGATGTCGATCCAGGCGCCCTTCGCGGAGCCGACTCAGACGCGCGCGACGGAGGTGCTGAAGCAGAAGGGCTCGCAGATGGTGGGCACGCTCATTTACGACAAGGACAAGACGACCTATCGCTCGGAAGTCGACCAGGCGCTCAAGACCAATCCCGACCTCATCTACTTGAACGGCTATGCGCCCGACGTCACGATCCTGCTGCGCGATCTCTACCGCGCCGGCTACCCCGGACCGCGCTTCGCGCAATCGTATGCCGTCACCAGCAAGGTGCTCGAATCGCTTCCCAAGGAGGTGACCGAGGGCGTCATCACCGTGCAGCCGTCGTCCGATGTCACCTCGCCGGCCTACGAGCTCGCGCGCAAGCGCCTCGGCGTCGCCGAGCCGGATTCCTACGAGACGCAGGCGACCGACTGGGCGAGCCTCGTCTCGCTGGCGATCGCGAAAGCGAAGGTGGCGACCGGCACCGGCATTCGCGACAGCGTGCGCAAGATCTGCCAGGGCAGCGGCACGAAGGTCTACAGCGCCGTGGAAGGGCTGAAGCTCCTCGCGCAAGGCGGCGAGATCAATTACGAAGGCGCGAGCGGTCCCTGCGACTTCACCGAGATCGGCGACATCATCGATTGCAAGTTCCGATACAACAAAGTGGTCGACGGAAAATTCGTGCTGCTCAAGGTCGCGTAACAGGGCATGCCGTCGCTCGCGGACGTCGGGCAGCTCGTCGTCAACGGCATCATGGCCGGAACGATCCTCGCCGTTCCGGCCATGGGTCTCACCGCGATCTACGCGGTCCTGCGCTTTCCCAATTTCGCGCTCGCTTCGCATGCGACCATCGGCGCGTTCGCGGGCTACGTCGCCAATGCCTGGTTCGGTCTCGGGCTCCTGCCGTCCGTGCTCATTGCCTTTGTCGTGGCCGGCATGGTCGGGGTTGCCACCGACGAGGCGGTGCTGAAGCGATTCCGCCCCGCGGGTTACATCACCACGGCGATCGCCTCGATCGCCCTTACGATCGCCCTGGAGAACATCGTGCGCTTCGGGTTCGGCAACGAGCTCCGCGGCTACGACCTCCCCATCCAGCGTGACTGGCGGCTGGGCGCCATCCGGGTCGGCCCGCAACAGGTGCAGAACCTCGCGATCGCGGTGGCCACGATGGCGGCGCTGTTCGGCTTCCTCGCGCTCACGCGAACCGGCAAGGCCATGCGCGCGGTGGCCGACAATCCCATGCTCGCCAGCATCAAGGGCATCAACGCGGAGGCGATCGGTCGCATCGTCAATTTCGTGGGTATGGGCCTCGCCGGCCTCGGCGGCATGCTGATCGGCCTCGACACGACGATCGATCCGCTCACCGGCTTCCGGTCGATCCTGTCGGTGTTCGCCGCCGCGGTGGTCGGCGGACTGGGCAGCATTCCGGGCGCCGTGGTCGGCGCCCTCACCGTCGGCGTTGGCGAGGAGCTCTGCCTGCTGTTCCTCTCGCCGGACTATCGCAGCGCCGTCGGATTCGTCGCGATTCTGGTCGTGCTCACGCTGCGTCCGCGAGGCATCCTGGGACAGCGCGCGTACTGATGGAAAACTATTTGATTGCGATGGCGGTCTCCGCCGGCATCTACGCCCTGATGGCGCTCGGCGTAAACGTGATCTGGGGCTTCGCCGGGATGGTAAACCTCGGTCTCGTGGGCTTCTTCGCGGTGGGCGCTTACACGAGCGCGCTCCTGACGCTCAAGGCCGGCTGGTCGATCGCCGCCGGAATGGGTGCCGCCGCGGTGGTGACTGCAGTGGTCGGCATCGTCGTGGCGCTGATCACCGTGCGCTTGCGCGGCGACTATCTCGCCATCGTGACGCTGGGCTTCGCCGAAACGATTCGCATCGTCGCGAGCAATGCGATCGGGCTCACCAATGGAACGGACGGTCTGTCCGGCATTGCGGGACCCTATCGCGCGGCGCTCTCGCCCGAGGCATTCAACCTTCTCTACCTTGCCATCGTCGCAACCATCGTCGCGGCGGCGTACGGCATCGCCGAGCGCCTCCGAACTTCACCGTTCGGCCGCGTGCTGCGCGCGATCCGCGACGACGAGCAGGTTGCGGCGGTCGCAGGCAAGCACGTGACCCTGTTCAAGGTCAAGGCGTTCGCCATCGGTTCTGCAGCGCTCGGTCTGGCTGGAGCTCTCTACGCGCATTACACGTCGTACATCGCGCCGGACATCTTCGTGCCGCTTTTCACGCTCTACATCAAGCTTGCGCTGCTCGCCGGCGGACTGGGCAACAATCGCGGCGCCGTCGTCGGTGCCTTCGCAGTGGTGTTCCTGCTGGAATCGACGCGTTTCGTGATCCCGTTCGTGCCGGGAATAAGCATCGTGCAAGGCGCCGCCGTGCGTGAATTCCTCGTCGCCGCGCTGCTGCTCGTCATGCTGCGCTACAAGCCGGCGGGCCTGCTGCCCGAGCGGCTCGCGCAATTCCCGGTGCCGCCTGCGTCCCGACGTTACCAGCCCACGGCGTAGCAAGGGCGCCGCGGATCGGCGCCCGCCGAGATCAGGCCGCTCGCGGGATCGAGCTGCTGCACGCACACGGCGCCAGCGCGCCAGACGAACTCCGGCCAATCCGCCACGTCATGGCCTCGCGATGCGAGGCCGTCACGGACCGCCCGCGGCACGCGGTTCTCAATGTAGAGCAGGCCCGGCGAATAAGCGTGCGGCTCGAACGAATCGGGAAAGCTGTAGGAGGCGAAACGTGGCGCTTCCACCGCCTGCTGCGCGTTCATCCCGAACGCGGTCATGTTCAGCAACACCTGCAGGATTGCCTGCGCCTGCACGTCGCCGCCCGGCGTTCCCAGCGGCATCGGACTGCCGTCGGGCAGGATCGCAAGCGCCGCCATCGGGGTGAGCCGCGGCCGCTTGCCCGGTGCCACGCAGGACGGATGAGCGGGATCGGCCCAGCTCTGCGAGCCTCGCGACGACGGACAGAGACCGGTGCCGGGAATCACCGGCGTGTCGAAGGACGGATCGCTCGGCGTGGCTGCGAACACGTTGCCTTCCCGGTCGATCACGCTCACGTGCGAAGTGTCCGCGCCCGCCGGCGCCCGCTCGGCAGTCGGCTCCGGTGCCGGACGCGGCGGATGCCCCGGAATGTCACCCGCGGGCGGCAAGCCTGGCCAGGCGCGATCGGGACGCAGCGCCGCGCGTCGCTGCGCTGCGTAATTGGCCGAGAGCAGCGTACCGATCGGCACGTCGACGAAGCGCGGATCGCCGAAGTAACGCTCGCGATCGGCGAACGCGAGCTTGATCGTTTCGGTCAACGCGTGCACATAGTCGACAGAGTTGTGGCCCATCGCCGCAAGATCGATGCCGGCGAGGATGTTCAGCATCTCGAGCAGCGCCGGCCCTTGGCACCATGGACCGCACGCGTAAACGTCGAGCCCGGCGAAACGGGTCCGCACCGGCGGCTCGATAGCCACCCTGAAGCTCGCCATGTCGTCCGCGGTCAGCAGCCCATCGTTTTCGCGGTGATATGCGACGATCGTTCGGGCAATATCGCCTCGGTAGAACGCGTCGCGGACCGCCTGCAAGCCCGCAGCGCGGCCCTTCGCCGATGCCGCCCTCTCTTCGTCGGCCATGTACTGCAGCGTGCGACCGAGATCGCGTTGCAGGAAACGCTCGCCCGGACGGGGCACACTTCCATTCGGCAGGTAGATGGCGGCGCTCGACGGCCAGCGCCGGTAATCCTCGACGTGCATCCCGATCATCTCGGACATGAGCGAGTACATCGGGAATCCCTCGGCTGCGAAGCGAATGGCGGCGGCGGCGCATTCGCCGAAGGACATGGTGCCGAATTGCTCCAGCGCCGTGATCCAGGCATCCGGCGCGGCGGGGACAACCGTGCGCAGCACGCCGTGCGGAATTGCGCCGCCGTAATGCTTCGCGAAGAAATCGGTCGTCACGGCGCGCGGCCAGGTTCCGAGGCCGCTGATCGTCAGCACCTCGCGCGTCTTGGCGCGATAGATCATGATCGGCGCGACGCCGGCGACATTGACGAGATCGCTCTGCAGGACGCCGAGCGCGATGCCGGCGGCGACACCGGCGTCGATCGCATTGCCGCCCGCCTCGAGCGCGGCGAAGGCGGCGTGTGCCGCGCTGTAATGACCGGCGACCGCCATGTGCCTCGTGCCCATCAGCATCGGCCGCAGGCTTTCTATGCCTTCGACCGCGAGCGCTTGCGAGATGGAATCGGTCATCGGAATCCCGTGGATGCAACGCGGGCGTCGATCACGCGGCTCGCCCCAGGCTGTGCTCTCCTTCGGCGTAGCGGTCGGGGCTCAGCGCTGCGATGGCGCACGAAGGACGCTCATCGGAGAGGATTTCCGCGATCAGCTTGCCCGTGATCGGACCGAGGCTTACGCCCATCATCGCGTGGCCCGTCGCCGCCGAAAGGTTCGCGAAACGGCCGAAGCGACCGACGTACGGAAGGCCGTCGGGTGGGCACGGTCGCAGCCCCGTGCGCACGGACGCACTCGCGAAATGCGAAGGGGTCAGATCCGGAAAATACTGGCCGACCGACTTCACGATACCGCGGATGCGCGCTGGATTGATGCGCTCGTCGATGTCCGTGATCTCCATCGTGCCGCCAAAGCGTAACGTGCTGCCCATCGGCGTCATCGCGACGCGCGCCTCGCTCAGGAGGGCACAGACGCTGGGCAGCGCCGGCGGGCTCGCAAGCGTCAAACTGTACCCCTTGCCGGCCTGCATCGGCAGCCGAAGGCCGAGCTGGCGCCCGAGTCCCGACGACCAGATGCCGCCACAAAGGACGAACTCATCGGCCTCGACCGTACCGGCGCTCGTGTGCACCGCACCGATGCGTTCCTCGTCCACGCGCCAGCCGCGCACGTCCGTGTGATGCCGCACTTGTACGCCCATGCGTTGCGTTTCCCGCTGGAGTGCGGTCATCAGCCGGGCCGGAGTGAGGTGGGCATCCTGCGGAAAGTACACGCCGCCGGCAATCGTCATGCGAATGCTCGGCTCGAGAGCCGCGACCTGCGCCGCGCTCAACACGTCCGCGGCGACGCCGAGGCGTCGAGCGAATGCGGCAACCCGCGCTTCCTCCTCGAGCCCGCGCTCGGTTTTGCACAGCGCGAGGAGCCCTTTCTCGACGAACTCGAATGCGTTGTCCCACTGGGCCGCCCACTCCTCGAAGCACGCACGGCTTGCAAGATGCAGGTCCCGCAACACCGGCGCCGCTCGCTCGACGTGATCGCGTGTGGCCGCACGCCAGAGCTTCCAGCCCCAGTCGAGCAGATCGCCGGAGAGGCGCGGCTTCACGTGGAAGGGGCTCTCGGGATTCCACATCCAGCGCAGGCCCTGCTCGACGACGCCCGGGCTCGCGAGCGGAACGATATGACTCGGCACCACCATGCCGGCATTGGCGAACGAGCACCCGTCGCGCTCCGCCGCACCGCGTTCCACGACGACGACGCGATGCCCCTTGCGCGCGCACCAGTACGCGACGCAGAGCCCGACGACGCCGCCGCCAACGACGACGATGCGCTTGCTCATCCGCGTGCGGCGATGCCCCAGCAGAGCGGGTCGGCGTCGTCGAAGATGAGCGTCGCCTCGGCCGTGACGTAGGCGTCGCCGGTGATCCGCGGCAGCACGCGCATGGCGTGCCGCTCGTCGACTGCATACGACGCCTCGAACACGGTGCCGATCACGCTCTCCTGCCGCCATGGTTCGCCCGGCCGCAGCGCGCCGCTCGCGTGCAGGCACGCGAGCTTGGCGCTGGTGCCCGTGCCGCAGGGAGAGCGATCGTACGCGCCGCCGGGACACAGCACGAAGTTGCGACTGCCGTTCGAAACGGCCGCGAGCGGCTCGAACACCTCGATATGATCGATGACCGCGCCGTCCGCGCCGCGGACACCGTGCTGGTCGAGGCTGCGGCGCACTTCACGCGCGAAGGTGTCGAGACGGTCGATGTTCGAGCGCGCGATCGCGAGCCCGGGCGTCGCCACGAGAAAGAACCAGTTGCCGCCCCACGCGACGTCGCCGGTCACCTCGCCGTAGCCCGGCACCCGCACCTTGACGTCATGCGCCAGCCGATAACTCGAAACGTTGCCGACGGTGACGCGGTGCCGGTCGTGGAGATGCACGCTCACGACGCCCACCGGCGTCTCGAAGCGATGCCGGCCCGGGCCGATCCGGCCGAGATGCGCCAGCGTAACGGCGAGCCCGATCGTGCCGTGCCCGCACATGCCGATCGTGCCGACATTGTTGAAAAAGATCACGCCGGCCACGCAGCTCGGATCGACCGGCTCGCACAGCAGCGCACCGACCGCGACGTCGGAGCCCCTCGGCTCGTTGATGATGCCCGAGCGATAGCGGTCGTTCTTCTCGCTGAATCGGTCGCGCCGCTCCGCGAGCGTGCCGCCGCCCAGGTCCGGACCGCCTTCGACGACCACCCGCGTCGGCTCGCCGGCGGTATGCGAGTCGACGACGCGTACGCTCGTCATGGGCCGATCACGACAGCGGGTTGGCCGGCGGCAGCGGATCGCCCGGCAGCGGGATGAACTCGTCGTGGTCCAGGTCGGGCAATTTCATCCGGCCTGCGCGCCAGTCCGCCTTCGCCTGCTCGATCCGTTCCTTCGACGAGGAGACAAAGTTCCATTCGATGAACCGCTCGCCGACGGGTTCTCCGCCGAGGCCCATGACGATCGACGGCTCGAGCGCTCGCATGAGCGCCGCCTTCCGCGGCGCAAATACGGCCATGTCTCCCGCGCGCAGAATCCGTCCGTCGACCTCGATCGAGCCAGCCGCCACGTAGGCGGCCCGCTCGGAATAATCCGCCGGCAGCTCGGCAGGCGCGCGCGGCGCAAGCGTCCAGTGCACGTAGAACATCGGCGAGTGGATCCGGACCTTCGCCTTCGCGCCGAAGGCTTCGCCCGCGATGAGGCGGGCCGAAGCTCCGCCCTCCTCCAAGACCGGGAGGTCGCCGCCAGCGTGATGAAAGAACGCGGGCTGCGTTTCCTCGTCGCGCTCGGGCAGCGCGACCCAGGCCTGGATGCCGTGCATCCGGCCGCCTTCCCTTCGCGCCCGCTCGAAACGCTCCGAATGGGTGATCCCGCGCCCGGCGGTCATCCAGTTGACTTCGCCCGGACGGATCGGCTGCTCCGATGCGAGGCTGTCCCGGTGCATGATTTCTCCGTCGAAGAGATACGTGACGGTCGACAGCCCGATGTGCGGATGCGGACGCACGTCGGCCGATCGCGGCAGGCCCGGCGGCAGGTCAACCGGGCCGATGTGATCGAAGAAGATGAACGGTCCGACCATGCGCCGCTGCGCGTAGGGCAGCACGCGGCCGACTTCGAAGCCGCCGAGGTCCCGGCGCCGCTGCTGAATGACGAGATCGATCATCTAACTTCCAGCCGACGATGCGGACGCCCCGCTGCCGAGGCGCGCGTTGAGTTCGCGGATCGCCGGCCCGCCGAGGCCGCACGGCGGGCCGGCGGAGAAGAGCACGGTTACAGCTGCACGAACTCCTTGCCCTTGTTGGGCTCGACGACGTACTTGTAGAACGCTTCGTTCACGCCGCGCCAGCTCTTGAGCTCTTTCATGTTGCCGAGCCAGCGGCAGATGTTCGGGTACGCGCCGAACTTGCAGTCGATGGCCTCGCCGCCCAGCACCATCATCGAGCCAAGATAATCCGCGAGCGTGATGTCGTTGCCGCAAAGATACGCGTTGCGCGGACCGATCAGGCTTTCGTCGAGCACCTTGAGCCACGCCACGGCCTTGTCCTTGCCCCACGCGATCGTGCCAGCCTGCACCTTGTCGTCGGGACGCTTCATGAACGGAAAGATCTGCGGATACAGGAAGCCATAGGAAAAATCGCGGTAGAAGCCCGTGTTGAGCCAGTCCATGCGCTCGTTGACCCGGGCGCGCTTGCGCAGGTCCTTCGGATACGCGGGCGAGTCGATCTTGTCCGCGAGATACTTGAGGATCGCCGAGCTCTCGGTCAGGCGGAAATCCCCATCTTCGAGCACCGGCACCTGCCGGCTCGGATTGATCGCCGCATAGTCGGGCTGGTAGTGCGCGCCGGTAAACAGGTCGACGATCTCGTAGTCGAGGTCGATGCCGGACTCGTTGGCGAACAGGACGACGGGCCGGCTGGTCGTCGACACCGGATGATAGTAGAGCTTCATGATGCCTCCTCGAAAAATCGCGGGCCGCAAGAACGTGGATGCCCGCCTCAATTGTGGCACATCCCATGCAATGCCAGTGGGTGCCTTGACCCCGCGAAGCAACCGGGAGTAGCGTCGTAGCACTGTTCCTGCCGGAGGATTCCCATGCCGACGATCAACCTGGCCAAGGGCATGACGGCACGCACCTTCGCGCCCACCCCGCCGAAATTCGATCCGTTGAAAGCAACGCCGCGCGAGCTGTCGGCGTACGGCTTTCCGCCTCGTCCGAAAGATCCGGAGCTCCTCAAGCGCTGGACGACCGTGCTGAGCCGGCCGATCAGCGTCGTTCAACCGAGGTTCCGGCCGCTGACCCGCGCCGCGCAGAAGCTGCCGAAGAAGCTCGCGCCGCCGCCGGCGCTTCCCAACGTGCCGCCGCCGATGCGGACCAACTACATCGGCGGCGCGACGGCTACGGCACCCGCGGCCGCGGGCACGGTTCGCTGGATCGAGGGGACGTTCACCGTCCCCAATGTCTACCCACCCGCGGGCGGCGACAGCGACGGCTATCCTTTCAGCGCCTGGGTCGGCATCTTCGGCGACGGTTCCAACAGCTCGCTGCTCGCCGGATGGGACAGCTACGTCTACTGGACGGGCCGCGACCTCAAGCGCTCCCAGTATGTCTGGTGGGACTGGGAGCCCGGCGGCGCCAACTACCTGAGCAACTTCTTCGTCGATCCGGGCGACACGGTGGGCTTCGTGCTCTGCCTCGACCTCGGCTCGACAGTCCGCGCGCGGGTCTCGATCAACAACATGTCGACCGGCCAGGCGACGACGTTCATCGTCACCGCACCGAGCGGCACGGAGCTGACGGGCGACACGGCGGGCTGGCTGGTGAGCAACGGCGTCTACGATTTCAACGGGCCGTTCATCGCCCGCTTCGGCGAGATGTACATCGACGAGTGCAACGCCGGCACGACCGACAGTCCCGCCATCCTCAACCCGAGCCAGCGGATCTACTTGACCGATTTCGCCGACCCTTCGCTCGATGTCGTTTACGCCAACATCGAGAACCAGACCCTGCTGCAGCTCCAGTACGTGGGTCCGTAGCGGTCGGATACCTACCTGGCCGCCTGCACCATGATTTCGACTTTCCAGCCCGGACGGGCCAGCTTCGCTTCCACCGTGGCGCGCGCCGGCGCGTTACCCGGCGAAACCCAAGCGTCCCAGACTTCGTTCATCTGACTCCACGTACCGATGTCGGTGAGCCAGATGTTGGCGGACAAGAGCTTTGACTTGTCGGTGCCAGCCTCGGCGAGCAGCGCGTCGATCTTGACGAGGATCTGCGCCGTCTGTCCCTTCACGTCCTGCGAAGTATCGTCGGCGGTGAGGCCGACGAGGTAGACGGTGTTGCCATGGACCACGGCCTGGCTCATCCTCGGGCCCGGCTGTATGCGCTGCACGCTCATGACGCTCCCGTATCGCTGTTGAGGACGGGAAAACTTTAGCACGAGACCGGTCAGCCGCAGACTCCCTGCTTGGCGGCGCCCAGAGAAAGCGCGGACCGGCCCGCCTTCTTCGTCGTTGGCCGTCCCGAGGCTCCCGCCCGTCGGGCGACGGCGTTGTGGGCGATCAGCGCGCCGATGACCAGCGCGGCACCGACGAACTCGATCGGCTGAAAGTGATGTCCCTGCGCGATGCGGATCGCGAACACGGTGACGGGAACGAAGTTGATGAACAGCACGCCGTTGGTCGCGCCGATCAGCTTGTTGCCCACATTCCACGACAAGACGCCGAGCACCGATGCGATGCCGATGATATAGGCGAGCTGCCAGCCGACGGATTCGACGTCGCCCGCGCTCGGTGTCGCAACGTACCCGGTCGCCGACGCCAGGGCGGTGAGTCCGAAAATCGCCGGCAGGCTGAGCACGCAGGTCAGCGCCGTGTATCGGAGCGGCGACCAGGACGGAAAGTCGGCCGCACCCAGCGTATAGATGACCCAGCTCACCGCCCCGAGAAGCATCGCCAGGTCGCCCAAGCCCGTGCCGCCCGCAAGGAGGCCCGTAAAATGCCCTTTGGTCACGACCAGCAACACGCCGACGAGCGCAACGCCGAGGAATCCCAGCGTCGCTCGTGCCGGTCGGACGCCGCGAAGCAGCCAGGCCACCCATGCGGCGATCAGAGGCTGCGTGGCCATGATGATGGCGCCGTGCTCCGGCCGCGAGTGTTGCAGGCCCACGAAGACGAGCAGCCCAAGACCCGCGAACCCCGCGGTACCCAGCAGCGCGGCACGCAATCCACGACCTTCGACTCGAAGCGCGCGCGGGCCCTCCAACAAAGCAAGCAAGCCGACGAAGATGACGGCAGTGACGCCGTAGCGGATCGCAGTCATGTGAAACGGATCGATCACCGGCAGGGTGACCATCGCGACCGGAAACAGGCCGCCCCAGGCCGTGGCCGCCACCAGCAGCAGCCCGGCCCCGCGGATCGATGTCTTGGCGTTCATGCATTCTCCTTGATCATGCATCCCGGGGCTGGTGCGGCCCAACGTTGGATGGTCTTACAGGAGAAGATTATGGGCGACGGCCAGACACCGTCGCAAACGCCTTCTATGCATGTTTCGCATGACGTCTGGGAATACGTGTGCGTCCGCTTTGCTCGTCCCGTTCGCGCGGGGTCCGTGCGAGGAAGGCCGGACGGCACAGGGTTTCCCGGCTCCGATGCCACCGTCGTGCCGGCGTTTCCGAAGGTATCATTGCCGAACGCGCCTGCACTAATTCGTAGGCCGCTTCCTGAAACTCCGCGCCGGCAGACCCCTTGAAAGTTGCGGAGCGCGTAGACCCCGTATCGAACGGCCCTGAAAGGAGATCCAAGCCATGAACGACAAGACAGCCAATTCCCGGCGAATCTCGCGACTCCGCACGCCGACCAGCCTGGGATCGGAAGCCACGCGCGACATCTCGGGCGCGCTCAATGCGCTGGTGGCGGATTTCTTCGCGCTGTATCTGAAGACCAAGAACTTCCATTGGCATGTCTCGGGTCCGCACTTCCGCGACTATCACCTGCTTCTCGACGAACAAGCCGACCAGCTCTATGCGACGACCGATCCCATCGCCGAGCGGGTTCGCAAGCTCGGCGGAACCACGCTGCGCTCGATCGGCCATATCGGCCGTCTGCAGAGAGTCGCGGACAACGATGCCGAGTACGTCACGCCGCTCGACATGCTGGCGGAGCTGCGCGAGGACAACGCGCGGCTCGCTGACCGCATGCGCGAAACGCACGGCGTGTGCGACGAGCACGGCGACGTCGCGACAGCCAGCCTGCTGGAGGTCTGGATCGACGAGGCCGAGCGGAGAGCGTGGTTCCTGTTCGAAGCAAGCCGTCCGGGCGAAACGCCGGGGCGTTAGCCGGGTCCGTCCGCGGTCGCGGCTTCAGCGATGGCGTCACCGTCGAGCTCGATCGAAGCCGCGCGCCCGGAGAGCTCGCCATGGAGTCCCCTCCGGAACGCGCTCTTCCGCAGCCTGTGGATCGCCACCATCGTCTCGAACGTCGGGACCTGGATGCAGGACGTCGGGTCCGGCTGGCTGATGACTTCGCTTTCCTCGTCGCCGTCGATGGTGGCGCTCGTGGAAGCTGCCGACAGCATTCCGATGATGCTGTTGGCGCTGCCCGCCGGCGCGATCGCGGACATCGTCGATCGGCGGCGGCTCCTGATCGCCATCCAGGCCTATCTGCTGGTCGTCGCCGGAGCGCTCGGGGTCATGACGCTGTTCGAACTGACCAGCGCCTGGGTGCTGCTCGGATTCGTCTTCGCGCTCGGCGTCGGCGGCGCCTTGATGCTGCCGGCGTGGTCGGCGATCGTGCCGGACCTCGTCCGCACCGACGAGCTGCCGTCCGCGGTGGCATTGAACAGCGTAGCCATCAATGCGTCGCGGGCCGTCGGGCCGGCCATCGCCGGCGTGCTGGTGGCAGCCGTCGGACCGTGGCTGGTGTTCGTCCTGAACGCGCTGTCCTATGTCGGGATCCTTGCCGTTCTCCTGCGCTGGCGGCGAGAGCACCACAAGAGCACGCTGCCGGCCGAGCGATTCCTGAGCGCGATACGGGTCGGCATGCGCTTCGTGATGCATGCGCCGGCGCTGAAGGTCGTGCTCATCCGCGGCGCCGGCTTCTTCCTGTTCGCGAGCGCGACCTGGTCGCTGTTTCCGCTGATCGTGCGCCGCGAGCTCGGACGCGGGCCGGAGATCTACGGCCTGCTGCTGACCTGCATCGGCATCGGTGCAGTCGCCGGCGCCATGCTCCTGCCGCGCGTGCGGGCGAAGATCTCGCGCGACGCGCTGGTCGCGGGCGCAAGCGCGCTGTACGCGATCGCCGCCCTCGCGCTGGCTCACGTGCACCACGTCGGCCTGCTGGCGGTGGCGATGCTCGCGACCGGCGTCGCATGGATTTCGATTCTCTCCGCGCTGCAGGTCTCCGCGCAGATGACGCTGCCGCCCTGGGTGCGGGCGCGAGGCCTTGCCGCCTTCGTCGTCGTGTTCATGAGCGGAATGGCGCTGGGCAGCATCCTGTGGGGACAGGTCGCGACCCGGATCGGCATTCCGGCGGCGCTGACGACCGCCGCGGCCGGGATGGTGCTTGCCATCGCGCTGACCTGGAGGTTCAAGCTCGGCCATCACCAGGTGCTCGACTTCCGGCCGACGATGGACTGGCCTCTGCCCGTGCTCGCCGAAACGCCGGAGCCCGACGTGCCCGTCCTGGTTACGATCACCTACAGGATCCGGGCAGACAAGCGCGCCGAATTCGTGGACGCGATGCAGCACGTCCGCGAAATGCGCCGCCGCAACGGCGCCTACTTCTGGCAGCTCTTCCACGACCCCGAGGATCCCACGCGCTTCGTCGAGACGTTCATGGACGAATCGTGGATGGAGCACCTGCGCCAGCACGAGCGGGTGAGCGTCGCCGACCGGGAGATTCAGCGGCGCGCCAAGCAGTATCTCGTCGAAGGCGAGGATACGAAATCCACGCACTGGATCGCCGACCGGGAGTCGTGACGGCGGGTCACGCCCGCACGCGCCGCCCGCGCTACGCTCGCTTCCAGTGCCTGGCGACGATCACGAATGCGACGTAATGCGTGACCAGCAGCGCGGGAACCCAGAAGGCGGGAATCCAGTACGCCGGGCCCATGAAAGGTGCGGCCCCATAGACGGTGGCCAGCGTGATTGCCGTCAGAAGATCCAGCGAGCCTTCGATGCTGAAGATCCAGACCATGACCCGTGCAGCTTTCATCTCGCGCGCCACGAGCGGGATGGCGGCCAGCGCGAGCAACGCCGCGATCAAGTCACCGAACGCCGCCGGGTACGCGAACTGCGGTGGGATGCCCGCGTAAACAGCGCCCGGTGCCAGGAACATCAGGCCCAGATGCCGCAAGGAATGCAAGAGCAGAATCGGCAACAGAACCGCTTTGGGCCGCAGCTCGCGAAGTCTGGGGAGAAGATAGAGCCTGGCGGCGATCCAGAACACCAGCGTGCTGAAGAGCAGATTGACGGTAAGGATGTTCATGCGATGACCCTTCGGTTCGCGCGAATAGCACGGGCGACCGCGAATCCTGGCTGTGGATGAGCTATCGAAGTACTTCCAGCGCGAGCGCGATCCCCTGCCCGCCTCCGATGCACAGGGTCACGATGCCGCGCTCGAGACTGTCGTGGCGCATCGAATGCAGCAGGCGGGTCGTCAGCACGGCGCCCGTGGCTCCGATCGGATGTCCATGGGCGATCGCGCCGCCCTCGACGTTGACGAGGTCCTCCGGTAAGCCGAGCTCGCGCAGGACGGCGAGCGGCACGGCAGCGAACGCCTCGTTGATCTCCACGCGCTGGACGTCGGCGAGCTTCCAGCGAGCACGCTCGAGCGCCTGCCGGACCGCGGGCACCGGCCCGATACCGAACATCCCGGGCTCCACCGCTGCGACCCCGTACGAGACCAGGCGCGCGATCGGTTCGAGACCGTTCGCGTCGGCGAATGAACGCTCCGCGACGATCATGGTCGCGGCGCCGCTGTTGAGCCCCGGCGCATTGCCGGCCGTGATCGTGCCGTCCTTGCGAAACGCCGGCTTCAGCTTGGCGAGCACGTCCAATGTCGTCTCGGGTCGATTCGCTTCGTCGATCGCGAAGACTTGCGTGCCCTTGCGCGTCTTCACCTCCACGCCGACGATCTCCGGCTGGAAGCGGCCGGCCGCCTGCGCCGCGCCGAATCGCTTCTGGGATCGCTCCGCCCAGCGATCCTGATCTTCGCGCGTGATCCTGTTGCGCGCCACCAGGTCCTCGGTATGCCAACCCGAATGCTCGCCCGAGAACGCATCGTTCAGCCCGTCGAGCAGCATGCTGTCGTTGATTTCAGCGCTTCCCATGCGCTGACCCCAGCGTCCGCTCGGCAGCAGGTACGGTGCCCGATCCATGTTTTCCATCCCGCCGGCGATCGCCGCGTCGATGTGGCCGAGCGCGATCTCCTGCGCCGCCGAAACGATCGCCTGCGCGCCGGAGCCGCAGACCCGATTGACCGTCATCGCCGGTACGGCGACGGGAACGCCGCCGCCAATCGCGGCCTGGCGGGCCGGATTCATGCGGTTCCCGGCCTGAATGACGTTGCCCATTACCACGCTGCCGATCCGCGCCGGGGGAAGTCCCGAGCGACGCAGCGTTTCGCGGACGACTGTGGCGGCCAGCTCCGTGGCCGGCGTGTCTTTCAACGTTCCGTTGAAGGTTCCGATCGCGGTTCGGACCGGATGACACAACACAACTTCCTTGGCGTGCATGTGGTTCTCCTGCAGTTCAGTGGGTTTGCGCGCTCGCCGTTGTCAGGACCCGTGCGATGCGCACGACCGTCGCGTCCCCCGGCTCTGCGACCAGCGTGAAGCCCAGCGCGCGGGCGAGCCCCAGCATAGCCGTATTGGTGGCGAGAACGATGCCTTCGGCTTCGTGCACCTTTGCTTCTCTCGCGTGCTCGAGAAGCGCCCCCAGCAGCCGCCGGCCAAGACCCTGGCCCTGCCACGCGTCGGTGATCACGATCGCGACCTCGGCGCTGCGCCCTGCGCGGTCGACAACGTATCGCCCGACACCGACGAACTGTTCGACACCGTCGAGCGTCGTGGCGGCGACGAGCGCCATGTGGCGCTGGTAGTCGATGTGCGTCATGGACCGAACCCACTCCGGCGTCACTTTGATGGCACTCAACATGCGTTGATAGGCTGACTCGCAGGAGAGGCCCCGCACGAACTCCGCCTCGAGGCCGTCGTCGTCGTGCCGGATCGGACGCACGCGGAGCGATCTGCCGGACGGCAGGGTCCAGGTCCGGCACAGGTGGGCCGGATAGCTCTCGAGCCAGCGCGATTGCGGGCCGGAGTGGACGAAAGACGCAAGTCGGTCGGGTATCACGCTGGACTCCTTCGCTTGCCGCTACGCTTGACATGAGCGTATATACGTGTAATATGAGCGCATATACACGTATTGTCAAGCGAGAGCGCGTCGATGCCTCCCAAGCCCGCAACGATCCCCAGCACGTGCAACTGCCTGGCCTTGCGCCAGGCGGCGAGACACGTGACCCAGTTCTACGACGAGTGCCTGGCACCGGCGGGATTGCGCACGACGCAGTTCTCCATTCTGGCGAAGCTGAGATGGCTGGGACCGATGACCATCAATGCCCTCGCCCGCGAGCTCGTCATGGACCGCACGACGCTGGGACGAACCATGCTTCCCCTGGAGCGCGACGGGCTGATCGCCATCAAGGACGGGACGTCCGACCGTCGAAGCAAGGAGCTGCATCTGACCAAGGCCGGTCGTGCCCGGCTTCGGGCTGCCGCCGGGAACTGGGCGAGTGCGCAAGCCCGCTTCGAACAAACCTTCACGGCCGACCGTGCGGCGGGGCTGCGTGCTCTCCTGCGCTCGGTGGTCGCGACCGATCTGCGCTCGGAAGGAGCCGAAAGCCGTCCAAGACGGCCGTGATGGCCCGAAGCGATACCCTAGCCGTTCGACCCGCGCGTCGATCGAGCTGCCGGCGCCCGCGGCAACGCCTTCCGGCCCTCGCAAGTTTCGTCAGCGGCTGCGCCTGTTCTTGTCCAGGTTGCCGAAGATGATGAATGCGAAACCCGAAGTGGCGGACCTCGTGGTGTTCCCGCCTCGCCGCGCGCCGCCGCGATCACGGGCGAGGACTACGTTATCGACGGCGGGACGGTTCCAATCGCGTGAGCGACCGCGTGTCGGGCGGGAGGTGAAGGCTCGGCTCGCCATAGAGACCGCTGATGAGATCCTTGCTGAATCGGGTGACCCAGTTCTCGCGAGGCCCCGCCTGGTAGACCTTGACGGTTTGTGTCGGGCCGTGAGTCACCGTGACTTTGTAGCGCGGATCCCAGGCTACGCCGGACTGCGAGTTTGCCCCGGCATCGACATGCAACGTGAACGCCTCGTGCGGAAATCCCCTGCGGCTGAGCTCGGCCTCGAAATCCTGCTTCTCGCCAAGTTGCTCCAAAACGCGGGTTGTACCCTTGCACAAGATGGACATGGCTGGCTCCGGCCAAGACGGCAGACATCTTCCCTCGGCCGACGTTACAGCTTCGTGACAGCACTGCATTGCCGGCATGCGGATCTGTTGCTTGGAGGGCCGGACGGACGCGCTCGAACCGCTGGGCGGCGTGCGGAGCGCCGTCGGCGACCTCGGCAACGCCAATCGCAGCCGGCAACCAGCGGCGCGAAGACTATTGCGCAGCGGCCGCGAATCTACCCGCCTCGTAATCCTCCACCGCCCGGAGGATCTCGTCGCGCGTATTCATCACGAACGGGCCGTACTGCGCGATCGGCTCGCCGAGCGGCTTGCCGGCGATGAGCAACGCCCGCGACGCCGCGTGAGCCCTCAACGCGACGCCGTCCCTGCCCGGATCGTTCTTCAAGATCGCCAATCGCTGGACCGGAACATGCGTATCGCCGATCTGCAAGCCGCCGCGATAGACGTAAACGAACGCGTTGTACGATGCGGGCAGCGCCTGCACTAAGCCGGCACCCGCCGGAATCGCAAGATCCAGGTACAGCGGCTCGGTCACCTCGCGCTGCATGGCGGCGGTGACGCCGTGGCTGCGGCCCGCGATCAGCCGCACCTTCACCCCCTCGGGCGTGGTGATCTCCGGGATCTCGGCGCTCTGGATGTCGCGGTACCACGGCGCGCGCATCTTGTCTTTTGCGGCGAGATTGAGCCATAGCTGGAAGCCTTCCATGCGACCGCCTTCCTGCTCGGGCAACTCGGAGTGGATCACGCCGCGGCCCGCCGTCATCCACTGCACGTCGCCGTTCTGCAGCAGGCCCTCGTGGCCTGCGCTGTCGCGATGTCGCATGCGTCCTGCGATCATGTAAGTGATGGTCTCGAAGCCCCGATGCGGATGATCCGGAAATCCGCCGATGTAGTCCTGCGGGTTATCGGTGCCGAACGCATCGAGCATCAGGAACGGATCGAGGCGGCGCTGCAGCGGCTGCGCCAGCACTCGCGTGAGTTTCACGCCGGCGCCGTCCGAGGTCGGCTGCCCGGCGATCAACCGCTCGACCGTGCGCGGGTTGATGACGGTCTCCATACGCCCGGCGATGAAAGTCGTCGTGGTCATCGCAATCTCCAGGGTTCGTCGTGATAGCGCTTCGACAAGCTTGCGGCTGCGCAGCTTGGGTTACGCCGCCAAGGCTTCCTCGGTCTGCTCGTGCGCCGACGCGATCGCGGTCCGCTCGGCGTCAGCCGCCAAGGCGTCCTCGATCTGCTCGTGCGCCGAGGCGATCGCGTTCCGCTCGGCGTCGGGCCCCATCGCGAGCCCTTCGGCGTAGACGAAGCGCACATCGGTTAGGCCGAGAAACGTAAATACCGTCTTCAGGTACGGGACCTGCGTGTCCGCCGGCGTGTTGCGGTACCGGCCGCCTCGCGTGAGCGCGACGTGGACCTTCTTGCCCTTGAGCAGGCCTTCGGGCCCCTTCTCGGTGTAGCGGAACGTCACCTTGGCGCGTGAAATCGCATCGATCCAGTTTTTCAGCGGCGCGGGGACGCCGAAGTTGTACATCGGCACGCCCAGCACGACGACCTCGGCCGCCTGGATCTCCGCGATCAGGGCGTCGTCCAGCGCGACACGCGCGGCCTGCTCCGGCGTGCGCTGGTCGGCCGGCGTGAACAATGCGGTGAGCGCGGCTTCGTCGAGAACCGGCACGCCATTGAGATCGCGCACGGTCACCTTCGCTGCGGGCTCCGTTTCGCGCAATCGCTGAACGAGTCGAGTGGCGAGCCGGGTCGAATGGGAAGCTTCGCCGCGGGCGCTGGAATTGATCTGCAGGATGTTCATCGTTCGCTCCGTCTGGTGGGTACGGCACGAATATATTTGTTGCTTGAGTGAACCGTAAGCCGTAAAAATGGATATTATTGTTCCATGATAGCAACAATGAGCCGGCTTCTCGACGGAGCCCGTTGAAGGGGAAAGCACCGTGGACCTTGCGCCCAACGACCTCCTGCTGTTCGCACGCGTGGCGGATGAAGGCAGCTTCTCTCGAGCCGCGGAGGGCTTGAGCGTGCCCAAGTCGACCGTCTCACGCCGTGTCGCCGCTCTAGAAACGCAACTCGGCGAGAGACTCCTGCTGCGCACCACGCGCAAGCTCACGGTGACCGACTTCGGACGCGCGGTGCTCGAGCACGCGCATCGCGTGGTCGAGGACGTTGCGGCTGCGGCGTCTCTGGCTCACCACCGGCAGATCGAACCCAGCGGCCGTTTGCGGGTGACGATGCCGGGCGACCTTGCCAATCTGATGCTCGCCCCGCTGCTCGCCGAGTTCGTCCTCAAGTATCCGGCGATCACGCTGGAAGTCGACCTCTCGGCACGGTTCGTCGATCTGATCGGCGAGAACTTCGACGTCGCGATCCGCGCCGGGGATCTGCGCGACGACGCATCGCTCGCCGCCCGGCGGATCGCCGCCTTCACCGGCAGTCTCTATGCCGCGCCCGCGTATGTCGCCCGTCGCGGAACTCCGTCGGAGCCCGAGGCGCTCATGGAGCACGAAGCGCTGCGCATCCTCTCGCGGACCGGTGACGCGATGCCCTGGGTCCTCAAGCGCGGCGAAGAGCACTGGGAGGGCATTCCTCCCGGGCGCGCGACCGTGAACTCGCCCGAGCTCCTCATGCGCATGGCGCTGAAAGGTGTCGGCATCACCGTCGTGACCGATCACTTCGCGTTGCCGTATCTCGAGCGCGGCGAGCTCGTCCAGGTGCTGCCCGACTGGCATCTTCCTCCGGTGAGCGTGTGGGCGGTCTTCCCCGGGCGACGATTGATGCCGGCCCGAACGCGCGTGTTCCTAGACGCGCTCGCCGCGAAGTTCACCGGCCCGGAGTGTCAGGGCGTCGAAGCCAGCGTGCAGAAAGCCAAGGCGCGGTTGCGTCAGCCTCAATCGGCGGCGGCATCGGCCAACTCACGAGAGAAGACGACGAACCGGGCAACGCATTCGTCGTCCCGACGCCAGCAGCGCTGAGCGGCTACGTAACCGAGGACGCCTGCTCCTTGTCCAAATCAACGGAAGAACAGAAGCGTCAGGACCCCGAACAGCGGCAGGAGAATGAGCGATGACCACGCCATGTAGCCGAAGAATCCGGGCATCCGTACTCCTCTCGATTGAGCGATCGACTTCACCATGAAGTTCGGGGCGTTGCCGATGTAGGTGTTCGCGCCCATGAAAACCGCGCCCGCCGAGATCGCGGTGAGCGTCGTGGCGAGCGATCCCATCAGCGCGGCGGGGTCGCCCCCGGCCAGATTGAAGAACACCAGGTAGGTCGGTGCGTTGTCGAGAAAACTCGACAGCGCTCCGGTCATCCAGAAGTAGAGAGCGTCACGGGGACGGCCCGATTCGTCGGTAACCAGCGCGAGCAGCGGCGCCATGGCTCCCTCATGACCTGCGCGCAGGATCGCGATGGCCGGGATGATCGTCAGGAAAATTCCCGCGAAGAGCTTCGCGACCTCGATGATCGGCGCCCACTCGAAGTGATGCGCCCTGCGCACCCTGGCAGGCGTGAGACGCCAGGACGCCCAGGCAATGGCGAGCAGAGCCATGTCGCGCAGGACGTTCTGCAGCTCGAGTCGCGTGCCATAGAGCGTGAATTCAAGCCCGGGACGCCAGAGCCCGGATGCCAGCACGCAGGCGAGGATCGCGCCGAGGAACACGAAGTTCAACTTGCCGTCGATCCGGATTGGTGCGTCGGGGGTCGGATCCATCCGCCTCGGCCTCCCCTCTCCGGCACGCATGTACAGGAATGTATCGATCGCGTAGAACACCGCCAGAAGAATGCCGGCCGCCGTGACCATCGGCCAGAACATCGCCTGGCTCGTCCAGAAGAAATCGATTCCCTTGAGGAAGCCGAGGAACAAGGGAGGATCGCCGAGGGGCGTCAGTGCACCGCCGATGTTCGCAACCAGAAAGATGAAGAAGATCACGACGTGCGCCTTGTGCTTCCGATTGTCATTGGCGCGCAGCAGCGGCCGGATCAGCAGCATCGCCGCACCAGTCGTGCCCATGATGCTCGCAAGTACGGTGCCCAGCCCGAGCAACCCCGTGTTCAGCGCCGGCGTGCCGTGCAGATTGCCGCGGATGTTGATACCGCCGGCAACGGTAAACAATGCGACCAGCAGGATGATGAACGGGAGGTACTGGGCCAGGAGCGTGTAGAAGACTTCGTGCAGTGCGAGATCCACGCCGTAGCTGGCTGCGAACGGGACCAGAAACGCCAGCGACCAGAACGCCGAGGTCTTGCCGAAGTGATGGTGCCAGAAGTTCGGGGCGGTAAGCGGAACGAGTGCGATCGAGAGCAGGATCCCCAGGAACGGTACGATCCATGCGGCCGACAGCGCCGCGCCGTTCAGGAGCGTCGTAGTCTCTGCTGCGGCCGCCGTCGATGTGAGAAGCACCGGGGCGGCCAGCGCGAACCGGAGGAGCCGCATTGTAGGGACCTGCTCACAGAACGACGGTAACCGGGTGATGCGACGCACGAGCAAGCGTGTTTTCGCGCCGTGCTGCGGTCCATCGCGACCACCACCGTGGCGACTCCGCCGGCAACAGCACTCGATCGATGTCGGTACGAGCCATGGCTTGCGCAATCAGTTTCGCCGGCGGCCCGACCGCAATTTCGGAGTCGCACTTGATGCCTGCGGCCCTGAGCAACGCTTCGAGACCCTCGAGCCAGCGTGCCGCGGCTGCACGGGTCAGCGCATCCGCCCGTTTTCGAGAGATGTAGATACTGCTAATGCCCGTGGTCAGCGGCTCGACCACCGCAAGCAGATGGACACTCGTGGTCGGGGACGGCGACTCGTCCAGGAGGCGTCGGATGGCGCGCTCGGCGTCGCGCGGATCCTTGAACGGGATAAGTATCCTGGCCATTTCTCGTCTCCTTGAGCTCGTGCCGGGAGTCACGCGAAAGGGCCAACTCGCCCAAGCGCGTGCCTCCGCATAGACGAGGATAAGGACGGGTAAGCAGGATGAAAATTAGGAGGGGACCGTACGCGATGAAGCGTACGTGAAGCCCCTAGCGCTCGTGCGCCGGCAAATCGAGGTCCAGCGCGATCCTGATCAAGTCGGGCAGCCGCTCGACCTGGAGCTTTTGCATCATCCGCGCCTTATAGACCTCGACGGTGCGGGGGCTGATGCCCAGATCGGCAGCGATTTCCCGGTTGTGGCGGCCGATTACGACGAATTCGAGCACCTGCCGCTCGCGCATCGTGAGGCGCTCCAGTTTGCGCCGGAGCCCCGCACGGCGCGCGATGTCTTCGCCTGCCCTCGCGTCGGCGGCGAGGGCCGCTTCGATGGCGGGAACGAGGCGCTCCGGATCGATCGGCTTCTCGATGAAGTCGAATGCTCCCGCCTTGAGCGCATGACGTGCCGTCGCGATGTCCCCATGCGCCGTGAGGATCAGAATCGGTATGGCGATCTTCCGGGCGGCGAGAGCGGCCTGCAGCTCCAGGCCGGTCATGCCCGGCAAACGCAGGTCGAGCAGCACGCAACCCCGGATGCTCTCATCGACCTGGTCGAGAAAATCCTCCGCCGATCCGTATGCCCGCGGGCAGTACCCCTGCAAGCCGAGAAGCAGCGTAAGCGAGTCGCGCACGGCATCATCGTCGTCGACCACGAAGACCGTCGGCCCTTTCGCTGCGGTTTCCGAATGCTTCACGCGGCCACCGGCAGAGTAAATCGGAACATGCAGCCGCTGTCCATGGCCTCGAGCGCCAACCGCCCGGCATGCGCTTCCACGATCGAGCGGCTGATCGCAAGACCCAGCCCCATGCCGCGCGGCTTGCTGGTCGCGAACGGGCGGAACAGCTGCTCCGCGACGTCCGATGCGATGCCCGGACCGTTGTCGGCGACGCTGATTGTGACGAACTGAGCGGCTGGGCGCGCGGCCCCCACCCGGATCACGCGGTCGTCGTGCGCCGTCTCCTTGAGAGCATCGATGGCGTTCGAGATGAGGTTATGCAGGACAGTCTCGATCTGCACCCGGTCGGCCGTCACGCCAGGCAGTGCCTGGTCGCAGTCCAGCACGATGCGGACGCGATGGCGTTCGGCGCGCGTCCGCTCAGCCTCGACGACAGCTCGCAGCAGCGGCTCGACCTCGAGCGGCTCCAATCGCGCCGAACCCGTGCGAAAGAAATCGCGAAGGCGGTGGACGACCGCACCCGCCCGCGCCGCCTCGTGCGCGAGCTTGTCCATTGTCGCCAGGAGAGCGTCGTGCGATCGCGCCGGATCGGCGGCCATCACCTGACCGGCGCGCGCATATGTTGCGATCGCCGACAGCGGCTGATTGAGCTCGTGCGCAAGCGCCGATGCCATCTCGCTGGCGCCCGCGAGGCGCAAGCTGCGATTGAGCTCGAACTCTTTCTCGCGCAACAGCCGTTCCACGGCGCGGCGCGCCGAGATCGCGATGCCAAGAAACAGCCCCGTCACCGCAAGCGAGAGCAGCAGCAGCTGGAACTCGAGCACGGTGCCGCGCTGATAGCCGCCGAGCTTGAGAGCGACAATCAGCCCTAGCTGTATCAACAGGGTGGCCAGCGCCGTCCCCGGCAATCCGTGAAGCATGGCGATCCAGATCAACGGCAGGAACAACAGATAGAAAAGGTTCAGCTCTTTCGAAAATCCCGATCCGAACACGATCCACAGCATCGCTACGATCGCGATGGCTTGCAACAGTGCGAGAGGACGGGTCACTTCGCGCCATGGCGGATGCTTGCGCGTAAACACCAGCAGGAGCGGAGTCGTAACGATGATCCCGATCAAGTCGCCGATCCAGAAATGCGAGGCACTTCTTGCCAGCATTTCGAGCGGCAGAATACCGAAAGCGGCGAACGAGGCGACGTAGGCAAACGCCACCAAGCCACTCACCGCCGCAACGACAGCGGTAAACAGCGTTGCATCGCGCACGGAACGGAAGTCTGGGTCGAATCCGAGCTTCGCCACCAGCAGCCAGGCAGCGAATGCATATCCGCCGGCGAGCACGACGGAGGAAAACGCCAGCATCGTGAGCGGCGCAGGAGTGCCGCGGACCAGAATCTCCGCGACAAACGCCGCGACAAACAGCCACGGTGCCTGATGTACGCCCCGGCGGAGCAACAACGCGAGACTCAAACCGGGCGGCGGATTCCACGGCGTGATTCCCAACGGTGCGACCGGGTAGATGTAGCTCACCCAGTCGAGCGCGACGTAAGAGACGATATAACCGGCGATGAACATCGCACGGCCGGCGAAGAGGCTGCCCGCCGCACGGCCGCGAAGTTGCGCCCTCGAGATTGCCATCCGGGCTATTTTGAACGATATCGCGGCTCCTCAGCACGCGTCCAGGCCGCTGCAGGCCAGATAGTTCCCTGCGTACTCCACGTAGACCTCGACCGCGTGCGAGAACTCCCGGCGATTGCGGTCCGAGAGCCGCCGTGCCTGGCGAGCCGGCCGTCCCGACCAGACCTGCCCTGCGGCAACCTCGGTGCCCGGCTCGGTGATCGAGCCGGCAGCTACGCAAGCGCCGGCCCGGACGATCGTTCCCGCGCCGACGATCGCACCCATGCCGATGATGGCGTCCTCTTCGATGGTGCTCGGGAAGATGCGCACGTTGTGCCCGATCAGCACGCGCGGACCGATGCGGATGTCCTCGCCTGTCTTCCCACCATAGAGACGCGAGTTATCCTGGACGTTGGTCTCGTCGCCGATTTCTATCGTCGCTTGGCCGGCGTCGACTTCGACGCCGAACCAGACGCTCGCGCGCGGCGCAAGAAAAACACGGCCGGTCAGGGTTGCCGTCGGAGCGACGTAGACGCCCAGCGACAACGATCGATCGACGCCCACGCCCGGCGCATGGCGCAGCCGCGGTGCGCGCACTTCGGCGAGAACGTGCGGCACGTTCGTCCCCGCGCCGCTGCGGATCGCCTGATGCAGGCTTTCGCGCAGCTCCGAGGAGATCCGCTCCACCGGACGCGCGGGCGCTCCGGCGTAGAGCCAGCCGCCTTCCAGCACCTTGCCCGGCGGAACGATGCTCTGCGCCGCGATCACCGAACCCGGTCCGACGACCGAGCCGTCCATCACCGCGGCGTGCTCGCCGATGACGCAATCGTCGGCCACCGTGCACGCGTGCACCAGGCCATAACGCCCGACCGTGACGTGCGAGCCGATGACCGCGGGAAACACCTGATCGGCGATGTGCACGGTGCTCGCCTCGCCGAACCAGCAGTCGCCCCCGACGCGGACGTCTTCGCCGTCGGCGCGGAGCAGCGTGAGCTCGCTCAGCGTACAGCCGGAGTCGAGCTTCGTGCGCCCGATGATCGCCGCGGAAGCGGGCGCGGTGAGCCCGGATCCGATGCGCGGCTTGTGGTCGAGGTAGGGCAGGACGATCATCAGAAGACCGGCGTTTCGCGGTACGCGCCCCAGAGCACCTTCAGACGCTCGACGATGTCGCCCATCGATGCTCCTGCGCGCACCAGGTCGATGGTCACCGGCATGATGTTCTCGTTCTCGTCGCGCGCGACTTCGGTCAGCTTGTCGAGGAGCCGCGCCACTTCGCGCTGATTGCGCTCGCGGCGCACGCGGTTGAGCCGATCGATCTGGCGCTTCGCGGTCGTGGGATCGTACGGATGCGTTTCGATGTCGACCTTCTCTCCGGCTTCCACGAACCTGTTCACGCCCAGGACCACTTTCTCGCCCTTCGCCTTCTTGATGGCGGTCTCGTAGGCGAAGTCCGCGATGCGGCGCTGGAACCAGCCTTCCTCGATCAGCTTGATCGTGCCGCCGCGGCGGTCGACTTCCTCGATGACGTCGAAGATGGCGCGCTCCATCTGCGTGGTCAGATGCTCCACGTAGTACGAGCCGCCGAGCGGATCGATCACGTTGGCGGCGTTCGATTCGTCGGCGATCACCTGCTGCGTGCGCAGCGCGATCTTCATGGCCTCCTCGGTGGGAATCGCGAACGCTTCGTCCATCCCGTTGGTGTGCAGGCTCTGCGTGCCGCCGAGAACCGCGGAGAGCGCCTGCAGCGTCGTGCGTACGATGTTCACCATGTATTGCGGCTTGGTGAGCGTCGCAGCGGCGGTCTGGGTGTGGAAGCGCAGGCGCATGGAATCAGGGTTCGTCGCGCCGAAGCGTTCCTTCATGATCTTGGCGTAGGCGCGCCGTACGGCGCGGAACTTGGCGATCTCCTCGAAGAAGTCGCCCTGGGACACGAAGAAGAAGGCGAGCCGCGGCGCGAACTCGTCGACGTTCATCCCGGTCTTCACGACCTCGTCGACGTAGGTGATGAGGTTGCACAGCGAAAACGCGACCTCGTCGAGCGGCGACGACCCGGCTTCCGAGATGTGGTAGCCCGAGATGTTGATCGGGTTGTAGCGCTTCATGTTGCGCGCGCAGTGGGTGATGCAGTCGCGCACGATGCGGACCGAGGGCTGGATGGGGAACGCCCATTCCTTCTGGGCCATGTATTCCTTGAGGATGTCCGCCTGGATCGTGCCAGAGAGCTTGTCCGGATCGAGCCCGCGCTTCTGCGCGACGGCGATGTACATGGCGAGCAGGATCCAGGCCGACGGATTGATCGTCATCGACACCGATATCTTCTCGAGATCGATGCCGTCGAAGAGGAGCTCCATGTCGGCCATCGTGTCGATCGCCACGCCTTCGCGTCCGACTTCGCCCTCGCACAGAGGATGATCGGAGTCGTAGCCCATCAGCGTCGGCATGTCGAAGTCGGTCGAAAGGCCGGTCTGACCCTGGGACACGAGGTACTTGAACCGCTTGTTCGTGTCCTCGGCGGTCCCGAAGCCGGCAATCTGGCGCATGGTCCACAGACGCCCGCGGTACATGGTGGGGTAGGCGCCGCGCGTGAACGGATACTGGCCGGGAAGGCCGATGTCTTCGAGGGCGGTATCGGCAGTATCGAGCGCGGTGTAAATGCGTTTCACCGGAAAGCCGGTCAGCGTGCGGAACTCGGCCTGCCGCTCGGGCGATTTCTTCAGCATGGCCGCAAGCTCGTTCCGCTCCCAGCGCTCGAGCTGTTCACGAAGCTCGTCCTGTTCTTTGCTCATCGTGCAACCTCCATCCCGATCTGCGCGAGCAATCGTCGCGCCGCGGCCTGCGGCGAGATCGATCCTGCGGCCAGCTCGGCGACGATATCCGCCATGCGCCCCTGCCGCTCGCGCTCGAATGCTTCGCGCAGCACCTGTTCGGCAGCCTTGAGCATCCTTCGTTCACGGATCGACTGGCGGCGTGACTCGTATTGTCCGCTCGCGACGAGATGTTCGCGGTGAGCGTCGATGGCGCCCAGCAGCTCCGCCACGCCTTCGTCCCTAGGCGCGCAGGTCTTGATGACCGGCACCGCGTGCCTGATGCCGCCCGCCGCGACGGCAAGCCCGAGCATGGCCTTGAGCTCGGAGACGGTCCTGTCTGCCTCGGGCTTGTCGCCCTTGCTCACCGCGTGCACGTCGGCGATTTCCAGGATGCCCGCCTTGATTGCCTGAATGTCGTCGCCGAGTCCGGGCGGGGACACGACCACAGTCGTGTGCGCGGCGCGCACGACGTCCACTTCGTCCTGTCCCACCCCGACGGTTTCGATGAAGATCGTGTCGTACCCCGCCGCGTCGAGAATATCCACCGCTTCGAGCGTTCCGTGCGCGAGCCCGCCCAGCGCGCCGCGCGTGGCCATGCTGCGCACGAAGACGGCAGGGTCGCTCGAGACTTCGCCCATGCGGATACGGTCGCCGAGGATCGCGCCTCCGGAAAACGGGCTCGACGGATCGATCGCGACGACGCCGAGCTTTCGCCCGCGCTCGAGCGCGGCGGCGATCAGCTTCGCCAAGAGCGTCGATTTCCCGCTGCCCGGCACGCCGGTGATGCCGACAATGTGCGCGTGCCCCGCGCGGCGGTAGATGAGATCGAGCGCCTCGCGCGCCTCGGCCGCGCCCGCCTCCGCGCGCGAGAGCATGCGGGCGATGGCCCGCCGCTCGCCGGCGCAGACGCGATCGACGAGCGCTCGCGAAGGGATGCCCGCATCCACGATTAGCGCGTCAGCCTTTGCCGCATCTCGCGGAAGACTTCGCGGTCGTCGACCACGCGACGCGCCTTGAAGTCGGTCCGGGGAAACGTTCCGGGCGGGACGACCTCGACCATCGCGCGCAGGCCGAGCACCTTCTGCAGCCGCTGTCTCGCCTCGGCGCCCATCGCCTCGCCCGCCCGGGCGTCGCGCTCGAGCGCCCCGGCCGCCGCCTCGATCCTCACCACGAGCTCGTCCATCGCCGCTTCGCGCGTGATGACGATGCGATGCTCGCCGCCGTAGCCGGCGAGCTGGTTGAGCACCGCATCGATCTCGCTCGGATAGACGTTCTCGCCGCGGATCGTGATCATGTCGTCGATGCGCCCGAAGATGCCGTTCGGCAGCCGGGGATACGTTCGGCCGCAGGGGCTGGGCTCGTCGACCCAGAGCGTGAGATCGCCCGATACGAGCCGGATCATGGGCTGCGACGTTCGCTCGAGATGGGTGTAGACGGGCGTTCCGCGCTCGCCGTAGGACACGCGGCGGAAAGTCTTCGGATCGCACACCTCGGTGTAGATCACGTCCTGCCAGCACAGCATGCCTTGATCGCTCTGCTCGCTCCCGGCAACGTTCATGAACGGTGTCATTTCCGCCATCGAGCCGCAGTCGATGACGCGCGCGCCGTAGGCGTCGCGGATGCGATCGCGCACGCCGGGGACCGAAGCACCCGGCTCGCCGGAGAAGAACATGAGCTTCAGCCCGAAATCGCGCGGCTCGTAGCCTTCGCTGCGCGCGACCTCCGCGAGATGCAGCGCGAACGACGGCGTGCCGTAGAACGCCGTCGGCTTGAAATGCGCGAGCCACATCGCGGCGCGGGCGGTCATTCCCGGCGCGCCGGCGCCGAAGGGAAACGACCGGCAGCCCAGCCTTTCCGCGCCTGCCAGCGTGCCCCACGAGCCCATGTAGAGGCTGAAGATCGCGGCGATGAACACCGTATCGCCGGGACGGATGCCCATGCTCCACATGATGCGGGCGTGCGCGTTGGCGATGGCCTGCCAGTCGCCGCGGCCGATGCCGAACGCCGTCGGTCGCCCCGTCGTGCCCGAGGTCCCGTGGATGTGATGAATCTCGGATTCGGGAACGCAGAGATAATCGCCGAACGTCGGCGCTCGCGCCTGAGCGTCGCGGAGATCGGCCTTGGTGATGACGGGAACCCTGACCTCGAAGTCGTCGAGGGTCCTGAGGTGGTCCGGATGAAAGCCTGCCTCGTCCCATTTCCTGCGATAGAACGGCGCACGTGCGTAGGCGTAGCGCGTCACTTCCTTGAGCCGCGCGAGAATCGCCTGCTCCCTCTCGGCCGCCGGCATGGTCTCGCGGCGCGGAAACCAGTAGCGCGCGTCGCGCTCCGGAAAATAGCTCGCGTCGTACACCGGAGGAAACGACCAGGACTCCATCGGCGCGTTTCTCTATTTCGGCCCGCGCTCGGCCACCAGCCGGCGGATGGTCGCGACGATCGCCTCCGGCGGCGTGTCCTGCAGCAGGATCTCCTTCACCCCCATCGCCTTGAGCTCCGCCGCTTCGCCGTCGGGCATGACGCCGCCGCCCAGGACGATGATGTCCTCGGCGTCGCGCTCCCTGAGGAGCTGCAGGACGCGCGGAAAGATCGTCATGTGGGCGCCGGAGAGGATGCTGATCCCCAGCACGTCGACATCCTCCTGCACCGCGGCGTCGACGACTTCCTCCGGCGTGCGGTGGAGGCCGGTGTAGATCACGTCCATTCCGGCGTCGCGCAAGGTCCGGGCGACGATCTTCACGCCGCGGTCGTGGCCGTCGAGGCCGACCTTGGCGACGATGACGCGGATGGTTTCGGTCATTGCCGTAAGTCGTGTCGAAGGGATCGAGAAAGGACGCGCGGGCGGGTCCGGCCGTCGGACCCGGCCACAGTCTACCTTCTTAAGAATACAGTATGGCGCCGGTCCGGAGCCGCGACCGGCGTCAACGTCCGCGGCGAGGGGGTCGCCCCGACGTCAGTTCGGCTTCGATAGCCTCCTGCAGATGCTCGAGGCCAAAGGACACGTCGTGCAATACGCCGTTGACGAAGAATGTCGGCGTCGATCGCGCTCCGCTCCGGGTCCCGCCGTCGATATGCTCCTGCACGCGCTGCAGGTAGACGTGATCGTTCATCTCGTAGTCGTAGCGTTCCAGGTCGAGCCCCGCCTCTTCGGCGTACCCTCTGAGGCTCTTCGCCTTCAGATGCAGCTGGTTCTCGAACAGCAGGTCGTGCATCGGCCAGAACTTCTTCTGCGCGCCAGCCGCCTCCGCCGCCTCGGCTGCCAGCTCGGCGTGGGGGTGCACTTCGCGCAGCGGGAAATGGCGGAACACGAAGCGCATGCGATTGCCGAAGTGCTTGCGCAGTATTTTCACCGCGGGATAAGCCTGACCGCAGTTGGGGCACTCGAAATCGCCGTACTCGACAAGGGTGATCCTGGCCGTCTCCGGACCCAGGATATGATCGCCGTGGCTGACCGGTACGGCGAGCGTGGTCGACTCCGGGCGCCGATTCATCGCGATCTGCCTTCCATCAGGATTCATCGCCCTCGCGCGAATGATAACGGAGTCCCGCCGCTCACAGGCTGGCGGCACGCGAAGCCTGGACGACGCCATCGCCGGGCGGAGACGCCGCGGTCCGGAGCATGTCATCGGCTGCGCTCCACGCTTCGAGGCCACCGGCGAGCGGCCGCACCCAGGGGTACCCTCGGTCCAGGAGCAGCCGCGCCGCTTTCGCGGCCGACGCTTCGTTCGGACATCCGCAGTAGACGACGATCTTGCGATCGCGCGGCAGCTCGTCGCGACGGGCTTCGATCGCGTCGAGGGAGATCGCTATCGCGTCAGGAATTCGCCGCGGGTCGATCTGCTGGGTCGTCCGTCCGCGCACATCGACCACGAGCGGACGCTCGCCCTTCGCGATCAGGCCCTGCAATTCGTCCGCGGAGATCCGCGAGATATCGGGCGCGCGGGCGATGCGGCGACGCCACCATCGCCATCCGATATATAGCGCGAGCGTCACGATGACGGCGGCGATGGTCTGCCAGCCGAGAACGCGCAGCTCGCGCAGCACCCAGTCGATCTGACTGCGCAACAGGATCCCCGCTCCGAGCACGACCAGGCCGTACAACGCCCCGCCCGCCGCCGTAAGGGCGAGAAACTTCCCCCAGGTCATCCCCAGCGCACCGGCGAGGGGTGGCGCGACCAGCGAGACACCGGGCAGGAAACGGCCCACGACGAGCGACGACCAGCCCCATCGTCCGAACGCGCTTTCGGTGCGCGATACGCAGGTGTCCGCGGTGAGCGAAAAGCGGCACAGGAACTTGAGCACACCGGCCCCATAGCGCCGCCCGGCTGCAAACCATACCGAGTTGCCGATGAGCATGCCCGCCACGATGGCGCCTATAAGCAGCATCAAGTCGCCCGCGCCGTGCGTCCCGCGCGCCCCCAGGACCAGGGCGGTCGGCATGACGGGCACCGGCAGGCCGAGCTCGTGGAGCACCGTGTTGGCTCCCAGAATCCAGAACGACTGGAGCGCGGTCAGATCGCTCATCGCTTCGAAGAGCGCCTTTGCAGCAACTCACCCCGCGACCGAAGGTGAGCGGCGCAGGCCCGCGAGCGGCGCGCGACGCAGGAATGCGGAGTCGCGGCCGAGAATCAGCTTCACCAGGTCCTCGAGGATCGGCTCTTCGATTTCGTTGCTGTGAAATTCCAGAGTGACGCGGTCGAACCGGTCCACGTTCATCAGCGCCACCGCCACGATGCCAGTCTGATAGTCGGCGCGGAACGAGACTCGGGCCGGGATCGCCGGCGGGACGGAAAAGGAGCATTTGCGCACGCTCCCGTCCGCCGATTCGACCGTCAAGTCCTGGCCGTTCCAGGCGGCGTCGCCATCCGCCGGCATTCGTCGGCGCAGCGACGGCACGCCTGTGCGCAGTCCTGGCAATGCGCCTGCGGATGACGCGCGCACTCCGCCGCGCAAGCCTGGCATACGTCCGCGCACAAGCGACAGAGCTCCCCGGCGTACCTGCTGTCGCGCGCCATGTAAGAGGCGGCCAGGCGGCAGATCCCGGCGCAGTCCAGGTCGAGGCGAATGCACTCCGTCATCATCTGGACGTCGTCCTCCGCGAGGCACGCGCTCGCGCAGTAGTCGCAGGCGTCGGCGCATGCGTCGCACGCTTCGATGCAGGATTGATACCGTGCCGGAACCATAATGTCTCCCGGGTGCTCAGGCCGGAGGAGCCGAGTCACCATTCTCGCGCAGATCCGATGGGAGCGGTGCCTGCATCGTGCCGTCCGCCGGCAGGGCGGTGCGCTTGTCTCGCGTCTCGTTTCTCATCGCTCGTTTCCGCCGGAGGTGAGCCGTTCCGCTTCTTCGATCCAGCCGTCGCCCATCGCGCGGTACAGATTCGCGTACGACTGGAAGAGCTGAGCCTGCGTCGCGACGTAGGCGAGCTCGGCGTTGAACAGCGACTGTTCAGCGTTGGCGACTTCCAGGTAGATACTCGCCCCTTCTCTGTACCGCAGCTCGGCCAGGTCGCGGAATCGTCGCAGCGCCGCCACATTTTGGCGTACCGCCATGAAGATTGAATGAGCGTCGGACCGCGCCCCCGTGGGGTCCCAAAGTGGTGCGCCTCGAGGAACGCCCTGCGCGCGCACGGTTGCATCGTCATCGTCGAACCGGATGAGCTCTTTCAAGAGCTGCTCGAGCGCTGGCTGGGCCGAAGCCGGGTACGGTGTCATCCCATCGGAAGACCATGGAAACGCCATGGTGATGCCGCAGTTGGTCATCGCAGACACTTCCGACCCGGCCAATGCGGGGGCTACCATAGGGCCGCAGCCGCTTAAAGGCGCGCGGGCCATTGTGACGACATCGGGAGACCCATCATGATTCTTGGCATGTCGCTATCTGCGTTTACGCTGTTGCACGTGGTCATCAGCCTGGTCGCGATCGTGGCGGGAGTTGTCGTGGTCGCGGCGATGCTGGGTTCCAGGAAGGTCAGCGGCTCGACTGCGCTGTTTTTGGCCACCACCGTCCTGACGAGCGTCACGGGCTACTTCTTTCCCGCCGATCGCGTGTTGCCCTCCCATATCGTCGGCGCCATCTCGCTCGTGGTTCTGGCCCTTGCGATCCTGGCGCTGTATGGATTTCGCCTGGCGCGGTCATGGCGCTGGATATACGTCGTGAGCGCGGTCGTCGCTCTCTACCTCAACGTCTTCGTGCTGGTCGCCCAAGCCTTCCAGAAGATCTCGGTCTTGAATGCGCTCGCGCCGACGCAATCCGAACCGGCATTCATCGTCAGCCAGTCGGTGGTGCTGATTGTTTTCGTGGCTCTGGGCATCGGGGCGATCAGGTCCTTTCATCCCGAAGCCGATGCGCAGGCGCTGCGGCCCGCGTGACCCAAAGACATACGGGCGAGACCGCCGGCCGCTGAACGAGCCTCCATGCTGGAAATCCGCAAAGCCGCCGATCGCGGCACCGCAGACCTGGGATGGCTCCGGAGCCGGCACACGTTTTCATTCGCCGACTACTACGATCAACACCACATGGGATTCGGGCCTCTGCGGGTGATCAACGAAGACCGGGTCGCTCCCGGCCAGGGATTCGGCACGCACGGTCACCAGGACATGGAGATCATCTCCTATGTTCTCGAGGGGGCGCTGGAGCACCGGGACAGCATCGGAACCGGATCGGTTATCCGGCCGGGCGACGTGCAGGTCATGTCGGCAGGGACCGGAATCCGGCACAGCGAGTTCAATCACTCGAAGACCGAGCCGGTGCATTTCCTGCAGATCTGGATCGTACCCGATCGGAGAGGCATCGCGCCGCGGTACGATCAGAAGCGATTTCCGGACGACGAGAAGCGCGGCCGCCTGCGCCTGATCGGCTCGACAAACGGCGAGGACGGTTCGGTCATCATCCATCAGGATGTGAAGCTCTTTGCGTCGATCCTGAGCGGCGACGCCGAGGTGGAGCAACCCCTGCCACGCGGGCGACAAGCCTGGCTGCAGGTGGCTCGCGGCTCGGTAGAAGCCAACGGCAACCGACTGGATGCCGGCGACGGCGCCGCCGTGCACGAAGAATCGACGCTTAGGTTGAAAACCGCAGCCGACAGCGCCGAGATTCTCCTCTTCGATCTGCCGTAACCTCGCCACGGCTTGAAGTTCCGCTTATCCATCAGACCCGGGATCCTCATGACACGCGCTCTGCCAAGTCCATGCGCTTCGCGGTCGTTCGTGCTCGCCTGCCTTGCTGCGCTCGTCGCGGTCCCGGTCAGTGCGGCCGACTTCGGGCTCGGATTCAATACGCACGCAGTGGCCATCGACGGAGGCGTCTTGAGCGTCACGGTCGGAGGCAAGGGGCCGCCGGTACTGCTGATCCACGGCTATGCCGAATCCTCGCGCATGTGGAAGCCGCTCGCGAAAGTGCTTGCGCCGCGCTTCACCGTGATCGCACCCGATCTTCCGGGCTTCGGCGATTCGTCGATACCGAAAACAGGCCTCGACATGAAGATGTCCGCCGAGCGCATCCACGAGGCGGTCCGCTCTCTCGGCTACAACAAGATCCGCGTGGTCGGGCACGACATCGGGTTGATGGTCGCCTATGCCTACGCCGCGCTGTATCCGCAGCAAGTCGAGAAGCTCGCCCTCATGGACGCCTTCCTTCCCGGTGTCGGCGAGTGGCGGGCCGTCTACGACAATCCCGGGATCTGGCACTTCCGCTTCCACGGCCCGACGCCGGAAGCGCTGGTGAAGGGGCGCGAGCGCATCTACTTCGAACACTTCTGGAACGACTTCGCGGCCGACAAGACGCACTCGATTCCCGAAGCCGATCGGCGCGCGTATACCAGGGAGTACGCGAGGCCTGGGCGGATGGCCGCCGGCTTCGCCTACTTCGCGTCCTTCCCCAAGACCGCGACCGACTTCGCCGAACTGTCGAAGACGCAGCTTTCGATGCCTGTGCTTTCGATCGGGGGAGCCAAGGCCAACGGTGTCGCGCTCGGCGCCCAGGCGAAGCTCGTTGCTCCGGGCGCCAAGGTCATCGTTCTCGAGAATGCGGGGCACTGGATCATGGAGGAACGGCCCAAGGAAACGATGGCCGCCCTCATTGACTTCCTCCAATGAAGGGGCTCGTGCGGTGACGGATACGATCCTGTTCATCGGATTGGCCCGCGGCTCAGGTACCTCGTCGGTCATCGTGTTCGCGCTGCACTAGTCGAAGATCGGGATCGAGCTTCATGACAGCCTACGTAACCTCGAGCACGCTCGCGAGCCGCGAGCATCAGATGTTTCCGCAACTGACCGACGCGGAGATCGCGCGGATCGGTCGGTTCGGCTCGCCTCGCCACTATGCGCGCGGCGAGCGCCTGTTCTCGGCGGGCGAGCCGGGGCCGGGCATGTTCGTCGTGCTGAAGGGGACGGTGGTCATCAGCCGGCGCGACGGCATGGGCCATGTCGTGCCGATCTCGAGCCGCGGTCCGGGTCATTTCATCGGCGAGGTCGCTACCCTCTCGGGCCGCCATGCCCTGGTGGACGTGGACGCGGAGGAAGACGTCGAGGCGCTGCTCGTGCCGCCGGCACAGTTGCGCGCCTTGATCATCGCCGAGGCCGACCTGGGTGAGCGCATCGTCCGCGCGCTGATCCTGCGCCGCGTCGGTCTCATCGAAGCCGGCGGCAGCGGACCCGTGCTGATCGGCGAGCCGCAGTCGTCCGAAGTGCTGCGCCTCGAGACGTTCCTCAAGAGAAACGGGCACCCCTACCAGGTAGTCGACGCGAAGAGCGATGCCCCCGCCGCGGCGATGCTCGAACAATACGGCGCAACCGCGGGCGCAGTCCTGGCGGTTTGCCCGAATGGCTCGGTGCTGCTCAGCCCTTCCGAAGAAGCGCTGGGACGCAGCCTCGGCATGCTCGATACCGCGACGCGCGACGAGCTCTTCGACGTCGTCGTCGTCGGTGCGGGGCCGGCCGGGCTTGCCACCGCGGTCTACGCCGCTTCGGAAGGCCTGCGGGTCGTCGTGCTCGATTGCCGGTCCTTCGGCGGGCAGGCCGGCGCGAGCGCGCGCATCGAGAACTATCTCGGCTTCCCGACGGGCATTTCGGGTCAGGCGCTGGCCGGTCGCGCCTTCGTGCAAGCGCAGAAATTCGGTGCCGAGATCTTCATTCCGGCGCAGGCGGCGGCGCTCGACTGCGCCAAGGCGGACGCGGACGGCGAGCTCGGTCTGATGCTCAGCGACGGACGCAGGCTGAGATCGCGCACGGTCGTGATCGCCAGCGGGGCACGCTATCGCCGACCCGACGTGCCACGACTCGCGGAGTTCGAAGGCCACGGCATCTGGTACTGGGCGTCGGCGCTCGAAGCGAGAATGTGCGCGCAGAACGAAGTGGCGCTGGTGGGGGGAGGAAACTCGGCCGGTCAGGCCGCCGTCTTCCTGTCTCAATACGCCTCGCGAGTTCATATGCTGGTGCGTGGCCCCGGCCTAGCAGCGACGATGTCGCGCTACCTGATCGATCGCATCGCCGCCACGCCCAACATCGAGCTGCGCCCGCATACCCGGCTCACCCAATTGCACGGCGACCCGGCGAGTGGACTCGAGGGCGTGACCTGGCGCGACAGCCTGAGCGGGTCCGAGGAGCAGCGGCCGATACGCCACGTGTTCCTGTTCGTCGGCGCCGATCCCGAGACCGGTTGGCTCGACGGCTGCAGCGTGGCTCGCGATGCCCACGGTTTCGTGCTCACGGGCAACGCGTGTTCGAACGCGGCGCCGGGAGCTACGCCGCTCGAGTCCACGGTGCCGGGAGTCTTCGCCGTCGGCGACGTGCGTTCGGGCTCGGTGAAGCGTGTGGGTGCCGCGATCGGAGAAGGCGCCGCCGTCGTGGCGCTGATCCATCAATACCTTGCGGCGGCGGCCTGAATCGGAACATCCGATGGAGCCGGCCTGAGGGTTTTGGAGCGATGCCATGTCTTCGCACTGCAGCCATCTCAACTTCGTGCTGACCGACGCTCCCAACACCGCGGGCTGCGAGGAATGCCTCGCCACCGGCGACACGTGGGTGCACCTTCGCCTGTGCCGGACCTGCGGTCACGTGGGCTGCTGCGACGAATCAAAGAACAAGCACGCCACCAGGCATTTCCGTTCGACGCAGCATCCGATCATGACTTCGCTGGAACGCGGCGAGGACTGGAGCTGGTGCTACGTCGATGAGCTCGCCATGGAGCTCGACTGAACGAACCTCATCCAGCCCCGCGACCATGGACGCTCGGATCAGCGGTGAAATGGAGCGCTGGCGCCTATGCCGGTCTCGCCGCTGGCATCGTTGCCACGGTCCTCGAGATCGTCCTGTGGTCGGTCTTTACCGACGCTCTGCCGGAAATCCTGTTCAGGGATGCCCGACTTGCCGCAGCCATCGTCATGGGCCCGCGGGCGCTGTCGCCTTCAACCTTCGACTCGTCGGTCATGCTGGTCGCAACGCTGGTGCACTTCGCGCTTTCGGCCGTCTACGGGCTGATCCTGTCGGTGCTGATCGGAAGACTGGGCGCACGCCCGCCCATCGTTGTCGGCGCCGCCTTCGGCCTCCTTCTTTACGCGCTCAACATGTACGGATTCACGCTGGTCTTCCCGTGGTTCGCGGTCGCCCGCGACTGGATCACGATTGCGGCGCACGTGGCGTTCGGCATGGCTGCCGCCGGTGCCTACAGGGTGCTGGCGAAGTGAGCTCACGTGCCGCGGCAAACCGCGCGAAGAGCGGCCCGGTCATCGGCCGCGCTCCAGGACCTGCATCAAACGTCGCGGCTGTACGAGGAGACGTATGGAACCTCGCGGATCTCGACCGGAAAGTATGGTCGATACCATCGTCCAATGGATTCGCCTTCCCGCTTCTGGTCTGATCGTATTGGGTCCAGAGGTATCGCATCCGATGCGCGAGCTCACGGAGTCCACGCTGGAGACGAGACGCGCAACTGCAACCACGCCGGCCGATCGTGCCGGCCATCATCGTTGGTAGAAAGGACAGGACACCATGGCCTTCGCTATTAGAGTCAACGGGAACACTCGCAGCGTCGACGTCGACGACGACACGCCGCTGCTCTGGGTGCTGCGCGACGTCCTGGGCATGACCGGCACGAAGTTCGGCTGCGGCCTCGGCTTGTGCGGCGCGTGCACGATCCATCTCGACGGCCAGGCCGTGCGCTCATGCATCACGCCGATCTCTGCCGCAGCCGGCAAGCGCATCACGACCATCGAGGCGATTGGTGCCACACCGGCCGGCAGGAAGATTCAGCAGGCCTGGATCGAACTGGACGTGCCGCAATGCGGGTATTGCCAGTCGGGGCAGATCATGTCCGCCTCGGCGTTGCTCGCGACCAAGCCCAAGCCGACCGATAGCGATATCGACGCCGCGATGTCCGGGAACATCTGTCGCTGCGGGACTTATTTGCGCATCCGCGAGGGAATCAAGCACGCGGCGCAGGTTGTGGCAAGCGACAAGAAGGGGGCCTGACATGACTTCCAAAGGAATCCTCGACCTCGTTGAAAGCGACCGCGTGGATCTTTCCCGTCGCCGCTTCCTGAGTGTGAGCGCGGCGGCGGGCGGAGGTCTGCTCATCGGCTTCACGACGGGTCGTGCAATCAGCGTAGCCGACGCTGCCGAAAAAGCTGCGAGCGAGCCATTTGCGCCCAACGCATTTATCCGCCTCGATCCGAACGGCCAGATCACGCTGATCATGCCGTATGTCGAGATGGGTCAGGGCACCTACACCTCCATCCCGATGCTGATCGCCGAGGAGCTGGAGGTGAACCTGAAACAGGTCCACCTGGAACATGCTCCGGCCAACGAAAAGCTCTATGCGAATCCCCTGCTCGGCGTGCAGGCCACCGGCAACTCGAATGCGATCCGCGGCGCGTGGCAGCCGCTTCGCCAGGCCGGCGCGGCGGCGAGGACCATGCTCGTGGCGGCGGCGGCAAAGCGCTGGAAGGTCGATCCGGCCTCATGTCGCGCGCAAAGCGGCGAGGTGGTTCACCCGCCGACGGGGAGAAAGTCGAAATACGGTGAGCTCGCCGCCGACGCGGCCCGCATGCCGACCCCCGAAAACGTCACGCTCAAGCGACGTGAGGATTTCAAACTCATCGGCACCCCGGCCAAGCGCCTCGACACGCCGTCGAAGGTCAACGGGACGGCCGTCTACGGCATCGACGCTCGCCCGCCGGGGGTGAAGATCGCGACGCTCGCGCAATCGCCCGTCTTCGGCGGTCGGGTGAAGAGCGTCGACGACGCGGCGGCCAAGGCCGTCAAGGGCGTGCGTCAGATCGTGCGCCTCGACGACGCCGTCGCGGTCGTGGCCGACCACATGGGTGCTGCGAAGAAAGGCCTGGCGGCGCTCAAGATCGAATGGGACGACGGCCCGCACGCCAGGCTCGCCACGAGCGACATCGCGGCCGAGCTCGAAAAGGCGACGCTAGCTTCGGGGGCGGTCGCGCAGAACATCGGCGATGTGGACAAGGCGATGGCCAGCGCGGTCACCAAGGTCGAGGCCATTTATCAGGTTCCGTTCCTCGCACACACGGCGATGGAGCCGATGAACTGCACGGTTCATGTCCGCAAAGACAGCTGTGAGATCTGGGTCGGCAACCAGGCCATCGCACGCTGCCAAGCGGCGGCGGCGAAGATCACCGGCCTGCCGTTGGACAAGGTCGTGCTCCACAACCATCTGCTCGGCGGCGGCTTCGGCCGGCGGCTGGAGAGCGATGGTGTCGCTCGCGCCGTCCAGATCGCGCAGCATGTCGACGGCCCGCTGAAGGTCGTCTGGACCCGCGAGGAAGATATCCAGCACGACATGTATCGGCCGTATTTCTTCGACCGGCTGTCTGCCGGCCTCGATGCGAAAGGAATGCCGGTCGCCTGGAACCATCGCTTCGCCGGCTCCTCGATCATCGCGCGCTATCTCCCGCCGGCGTTCAAGAACGGTCTCGACCCCGACACGACCGAGGGGGCGATCGATCTGACGTATGCCGTTCCCAACCTGCACGTCGAGTATGTGCGGGTCGAACCTCCGGGCATTCCGACGGCGTTCTGGCGCAGCGTCGGGCCGTCGCACAACGTCTTCGTGACCGAAAGCTTCATCGACGAGCTGGCAGCAGCGGCGAAACAGGATCCGGTCGCCTATCGGCGAGCTCTTCTCGACAAGGCGCCCCGCGCCAAAGCGGTCCTCGATCTTGCCGCGCAAAAGGCCGGCTGGGGACAGCCTTTGCCCGAACGGGTCGGCCGCGGCGTTTCCCTGCAGTTCGTCTTCGCGACCTATATGGCGCAGGTGGCCGAGGTCGAGGTGGCGAAGGACGGAGCGGTTCGCGTCCGGCGCGTCGTCTGCGCGGTCGATTGCGGGACCGTGGTCAATCCCGATACGGTCAGGGCGCAGGTCCAGAGCGCGATCATCTTCGGTGTCACGGCTGCGCTCCACGGTGAGATCACGCTGAAGGACGGCCGCGTCCAGCAAAGCAACTTCCACGATTACCTCATGCTGCGGATGAACGAGGCGCCGGCCATCGAGGTTTACATCGTGAACAGCACCGAGCCGCCGGGCGGGATGGGCGAATGCGGGACTTCGGCGATCGTCCCCGCGGTAACGAACGCGATTTTTGCGGCAATCGGCAAGCGCCTGCGAAAGCTGCCGGTCGACACGACAGCGTTGAAGCAGGCAGTGTGAAGCCGACACGTCTGGATGAGGATGACTCGCCTACGCCCTGGCCGCCGATCATCCGGACATTGTGACCACCGGCGAAATCGTCGAAGCGATCGCTTCGCTCTGATTGGGCGACTGTGCCCCGCACCGAATCCATCATCGACACACACACTGGAGGCTACGATGAGCAGCACGGAGCCACGCAGCGAACACCCGACCGGGAGCCCGAGCGCTGGGATGGTCGACCTGAGGCTCGAGGTCGTCGTCCTTCCAGTGGCCGACGTCGATCGCGCCAAGCGCTTCTACGGAAGCCTGGGGTGGCGGCAGGACGCCGATTTCGCGTTCGACAACGGCTTTCGGGTCGTTCAGTTCACGCCGACGGGTTCGGCGTGCTCGATTCAATTCGGCACGAAGATGACGTCGGCCGCGCCTGGGTCCGCCAAGGGCCTCTACCTGATCGTCTCCGACATCGAGGCGGCACGCGATGAGCTCGCGGCCCGCGGTGTCGAGATCAGCAAAGTGTTTCACGCCGGGACGCCGGGAGCGCAGTTCCAACCGGACGGTACGGTCGGTCGACTCCCCGGACCGGAACCCGATCACGCCACCTATCGTTCGTTCGCCACGTTCAGCGACCCGGACGGCAACGGCTGGCTGCTCCAGGAGATCACGACCCGCCTTCCCGGACGAGGACTCAGCAACATGGACGTGGCGACGCTGACAGAGCTCTTGCGAGAAGCGGAGGAGCGCCATGGCAAGTACGAACCGATTGCTCCGAAGCATCACTGGTCTGGGTGGTACGGCGCCTATATCGTCGCGCGTCAGGATGGAAGGACTCCCGAGGATGCCGTCAAAGATGCCACGCAGCACATCGAAGGTGCGCGCCGATGAGGGCCGACATCGTTCCCGGCGCCGTCTTCCCCGACTATGAGTTTCCGGATCACCGTGGCAAGCACCGCAAGCTCTCGGAGTTGCAGCAAGGCGATCCGCTCGTGCTGGTGCTTTCCCGCGGAGGTTTCTGTCCGAAGGAGAGGAGGCAACACGAAGGACTGCTGCAACTCCATCGCGAGATGCAGGTCGGCTACTGCCGTCTCGTGACCATATCGACCGATAACCTGCTCGAGACGAACGAATTCCGCGCCGGCGTGGGTGCCTACTGGACGTTTCTCTCGGACCCCGGGCGAAAGCTGCAGAAGGATCTCGACATCGCGGAATACACCGACCCGCATCACAATCCGATGATCCCTCACACGCTGGTGCTCGAACCCGGGCTGCGTGTCTACAAGGTCTACAACGGCTACTGGTTCTTCGGCCGGCCGACGGTCGAGGAGCTGCGCCTCGACCTGCGCGCCGTGCTGCAGCGTTGCCGTCCCGATTGGGACATCAGCAGCGCGGAGCAGCGAGCAGCCTGGGCGAAGGGCGACAAGGCGGGTTTCTTTCCGTACGGAAAAACGCAGGCGCAGGTGCTGAGCGAACAGGATTGATTGCCAACTCTAGGAGAAGGGAGCACGTCATGACGCGCAAAAGCATGCTGGCGATTGGGATCGTTTCGGTATTGCTCGCCGTTCTGGCGGGCACGGTCATTGCCGCGCAGGACAAGTACTCGCTGAAATCGCCGAGCGGAATCGCGTTCTCCGACTTCAGGGGATACGAGGACTGGTCGGTGGTCTCTTCCGCCCGGACCGACGAAGTGCTCAAGGTGATCGTCGCCAATCCGACCATGATCAGGGCGTACAAGGCTGGCATTCCAGGCAACGGCAAGCCTTTCCCGGATGGCTCCAAAATCGCGAAGCTCCAGTGGAGCTTCAAGAAGAGCACGGAGGCCACCTTCGTCGTGGATGTGCCAGACGTCTTCACGCAGGCTTTCGTCATCGAAAAGGACAGCAAGAGATTTCCGAAAAGCGGCGGATGGGGATACGCGCTTTTCAACTACGAAGCCACATCCGACAAGTTCACGGCTGATGCCAACAGCCCCTCAGACTGCGGACACGCGTGCCATGTGGCAGTGAAGGCAAAGGACTACATTTTCCATCCGTACCAGAAGCGGTGAAGATACGAAAAATCCTTGGGTCGGCCGATTTGGTCGCGCAACCTGGACCATCCGGAAAAGCCACATACGCAGTGCTGCTGGATGGCAAACCGGTCGGAGGCTCACGTGGTGCAGACGTAAGTCAAGACGGCGTGGCGTCCTCGAGCGATCTGGATATGTTGTTCATTATCGAAGGGGTTTAACGCATCGCAGCCGTGGTTCTGGCGCCGCGTCGCACGCAACCACATCCGACTCTGATCGAGGAGAAACTGAAATGTACGAATCCATCGACCACGATCGTCGCCGCCTTCTGGGCACTGCGGTCCTGACCGCTGCGGCCGCCGAGCTGGGCATGATCGGCGGTGCCGACGCACAATCCCGCAAGATCAAACCGATCAAGCCGGGGACGAACACGTCGTTCGGCTCGCTGAAGCAGGTCGATGCCGGCGTTCTCAACGTCGGATACGCCGAAGCCGGCTCTCCCGGTGGGCCGCCGGTGATCCTGCTGCATGGCTGGCCCTACGACATTTACAGCTTTGTCGACGTTGCCCCGTTGCTCGCGTCGGCGGGCTACAGAGTGATCGTGCCATATCTGCGCGGCTATGGCCCGACGCGCTTTCTCTCCAGTGACACGTTCCGGAATGGCCAGCCGTCGGCCGTGGCTGTCGACATCGTTGCCTTCATGGACGCGCTCAAGATCGACAAGGCGACCCTCGCCGGCTTCGATTGGGGAGCGCGGACGTGCAACATCATCGCTGCGCTCTGGCCCGAGCGCTGCAAGGCCATGGTGTCCGTGAGCGGTTATCTGATCGGCAGCCCGGAAGCCGGCAAGATGCCGTTGCCCCCGAAGGCGGAGCTCCAATGGTGGTACCAATTCTATTTTGCCACCGAGCGCGGCCGGGCCGGCTACGACAAGTACCGGCACGACTTCTCGAAGCTCATCTGGCAACTCGCTTCGCCGAAATGGCACTTCGACGATGCGACGTTCGATCGGAGCGCCGCGTCCTTCGACAACCCGGATCACGTCGGCGTCGTGATCCATAATTATCGGTGGCGGCTGGCACTGGCCGAGGGCGAACCGAAGTACGACGATCTGGAAAAGCGGCTTGCTCAAGGTCCTGTCATCGGCGTGCCCACTATTACCATGGAAGGCGACGCCAATGGCGCGCCACACCCGGAGCCCGGTGCGTATGCCAAGAAATTCTCGGGCAAGTATTCGCACCGGACGATCAAGGGCGGGATCGGGCACAATCTTCCACAGGAAGCTCCGCGGGCGTTCGCCCAGGCCGTCGTCGACGTCGGCGGCCTTTGACCCCAATCCAAGGGATTCGTCATGAAAGCAGACCCGCTGTTGCTCGCCGCGATACTCGCCAGCGCAATCGGGACCTCAACCGCCACCTCAGCCGAGGACAAAGGGATGGTGCATCCGATCACGACCGCAGCGGTTCGCCTGCCGATCGAAGGTGACTTTCCTTCCCTCGGCGGTGCGACCGGATGGCTCAATTCCCCGCCATTGACCGCGAGCGACCTGCGTGGAAAAGTGGTCGTGATCGACATCTGGACCTATACCTGCATCAATTGGCTGCGCACCCTTCCCTATGTGCGCGCCTGGACACAGAAGTACGGGAATCAGGGTCTGGTCGTCATCGGCGTGCACTCTCCTGAATTCGCGTTCGAAAAGAACGTCGACAACGTTCGCCGCGCCGCCAAGGACCTGCGCGTCGACTATCCCATCGCGATCGACAGCGACTACGCGATATGGCGTGCCCTCAAGAACGAGTACTGGCCGGCCCTCTATATCGTCGATGCACAAGGGCGTATCCGGCATCATCATTTCGGCGAGGGAGAATACGAGCAGTCGGAGAGGGTCATTCAACAATTGCTGTCCGAGGCCGGAAGGAGTGGCTTCGGTCACGAACTGGTCAGGGTCGACGCCACCGGCGCTGAAGCCGCCGCCGATTGGGACAACCTGAACTCCCCGGAAAACTACGTCGGCTATGGCCGCACCGAGAACTTTGCGTCTCGCGGCGGCTCAGTGTCGGACAAGCCACACGTCTACGCCGCCCCTGACCGACTGAAGCTCAATGATTGGGCTCTGTCCGGCGATTGGACAATGGGAAGGCAGGCCACTGTGCTTAACAAGCCTGACGGGCGGGTCGTCTACCGGTTTCATGCTCGCGACCTTCACCTGGTGATGGGAGCGGCTGTGCGAGGAGCTTCGGTGCGATTCCGCGTGCGCATCGACGGGCAGCCACCGGGGCCTGCGCACGGAACCGATGTCGACGAACAGGGCAATGGAACCGTGACCGAACAGCGGCTGTATCAGCTCATTCGACAACCAGGACCCGTCGTGGATCGGCAGTTCGAGATCGAATTTCTCGATCCTGGCGTGGAGACCTTTGCGTTCACGTTCGGCTGAATGTCGCCAATCGACTCGCGCCTTCGCGGCTTCGCAACGTTGGTGGCATCAGTCTTGCTGTCGGCTTGCGGCGCTCTGCCGCCGCAGGTCGATCGGCCGTTTTCATCCGCGCGGCAGGCGTCCGCCGACAGCCCCCTGATCCGGATCGCGAGGGACTCGAGCCCGTCGCCGACGTTGACCGGGTTTCGGCTTCTGCCCGATGGCTTCTATTCGCTCGATGCCCGGATCCAGCTTGTCCGCAGAGCCCACGACTCGCTCGACATCCAGTACTACTTGATCGAGGAAGATCGCACCGGCCGCCTGCTAATGCGGGAGCTGCGCGACGCAGCACTTCGCGGCGTCCGGGTGCGACTGCTTGTCGATGATCTTTACACGTCGGGCAGCGACCCGATGTTTCGCGGTTTGGCGGCGTTCCCGAATGTAGAGGTGCGCCTCTTCAATCCGTTCTGTTGCGCACGACAGACGACCGCCGGCAAGTACCTCGCGTCGCTCGCCGACTTCCGACGATTGAATCACCGGATGCACAACAAGCTCTTCATCGCCGACGGCGTGGCCGCCATCATGGGCGGCCGCAACATCGCCGACGACTATTTCACGCGCGGCATGAAGAGCAACTTCGTCGACATGGACGTATTCGTCGTGGGTCCCGTCGTCCGCCAGCTTTCGGGAATCTTCGATGGTTACTGGAACAGCCCGGAGGCCTATCCGGTCGAGGCGATCATCAGTGAATCCACGGACCGCGAAGAGGCGCGACGCGGCTTCGACCACATCGTCGACGACGGAGAGCAGATGCGGTCGGTCGCCTTGCCGCCGTTCGATATCCTCGGGTACGGGCCGATAAGCGACGATCTCGATTACGGACGTCTCGGGCTCCTATGGGGCACGGCAGTTGCGTTTGCCGATCAGCCCGGCAAGGTCATGGCGACCTCGGCCGCGATGGCACGCTCGATGAGCGCGGCGATGAACGTGATGGACCGGGTCATGGAAGCAAAGAGCGATGTCGTGATTTCGTCCCCGTACTTCATTCCCGGGCAGATCGGCGTGCAGGATTTCGATGACTTGAGAAAGCGCAATGTCACGGTCACCATCCTCACCAATTCGCTCGCGGCGAACGACGTGCCCCTGGTGCATACGGGATACGCGCGCTACCGCGTGGAATTGCTGCGAACCGGCGTCGACATCTACGAGCTGAGCCCGACGCGCATCCAGCGCAACGACCGCTTCAGGCTTCCCGGATCGTCGCTTGGCCGGCTGCACGCCAAGATGGCGGTGATCGACAAATCGATGGTTTATATCGGGTCGGTGAACCTCGATCCGCGATCCGACAGCACGAATACCGAGCTCGGCCTCTTCGCCCGTTGTCCGGAACTTGCGAAGGAAGTCCTGCGCGTGATCAACATCAGCAAGCTGCAGAGCTCGTACCGGCTACGATTCGGCCCTGACGGTCAGAGTCTGCAATGGCTGGCGATCGATGATCGAGGAGAAGTCGTGCTTTCCTCGGAGCCGGAGGTCACCCCTTTCATGCGCCTGGAGATCATGCTGCTCGCGCCTTTTGTGCCGGAACAGCTGCTGTAACCGGGTCGACCACAGGTTTCACTCGAAGCGCTTCAGGCGACGAGCCCGACGCCCTTGGCAGTGAGATGGAAGGGTCGTCGCTCGCCCGGCGGCAGCATTACGCCTCGCGTACGGCAATCGATAATTTCCGCGCTTTCTGACGTGCAGGCGAATGGCGCGGACGTCCCATTCGAGCGTGCATACGAGCTCGGCAGATATAATGAGCGCTGGCGCTGCCCCGGCTCGGCAACCGATGCCACCAGCAGGCTAGGACCCAGCATGAAATCGTCGGTGTCGGCAAAGGCGCGCTCTTCGTTTTCGAATTCGTGAAGAGCGGCCGCAGCATCGGTTCACCGAAGCTGGCCGCGCGCCAGTAGAGCGTATAGAGATACGACGTCAGCCTGTATCGCAGCCGGATCCACTGGCAAATGATCGGCGTGACCTCCGGATGGAGCCAGGGCGTGTTCACCTCGCCGCCCGGCGTCCAGGAATTCATGATGAAGCGAGGGCTGAAGGCTCCGCGCTGCACCCATCGGACGAGGAGCTCCGGATCCGGCACCGGAGCGTGAAATCCTCCGACGTCGTGTCCCGTATAGAACATGCCGGAGAGACTCATCGTGAGGCCCATCCGGATGTTCCAGCGCAGCGTGCACCAGGAGGTCGTGTTGTCGCCCGATCAGGTCTGCGCGTACCGCTGGATTCCCGGTGGTCCCGCCCGCGTCACGGTGAATACCCGCTCTTCCGGCGAGCGCGCGGACTGCGCTTGGTAGGTTGCCCGCGTCATCAGGAGGGGCTGCAGCGGGCGCGAACGAGCGATCGGTATCGGTCGACCGAAGCCGTGCGATGCCGCGCCTTCATCCCAGATCTCGTATTCGTTGTTGTCGTTCCAGCCGAGGATGTCGTAATCGAGGAGCTGGCGTTCCAGACCTTTTTGCCACCAGCGCACGCCTTCGGGATGCGTGAAGTCGACCAGGCAAAACGTCGCGCGGGATCTCTCGCGGATCATCGTCGACGATGCCTCCGCGAGGAGACTCGGACTCGATGAACGTCATCCTGTGGATCGCGGCGATCGCGCTGATCGTGATCGGCGTCGCGGGCACTGTCGTGCCCGCGATACCCGGCGTCATCCTGGTCTTCGCCGGCATCGTCCTCGCTGCGTGGACCGACGATTTCGCGCGCATCCCGGCCTGGCTGCTGCTGGTTCTCGCCGCGCTGACCGCCATGGCGTGGGTCGTCGACTTCATTGCCGCCGCCGTCGGCGCGAAGCGGGCGGGCGCAAGTCGACAGGCGATCTTCGGTGCGGCGATCGGCACCATCGCCGGCATTTTCAGCGGGTTGTGGGGGCTGCTCTTCATGCCGCTGGTCGGCGCGACAATCGGCGAGTATCTCGCGCAACGTGACGTGCGCCGTGCCGGCAAGGCGGGAATCGCGACATGGATCGGCCTGCTGCTTGGCACCGCAGCAAAGGTTGCAATCGTGCTCACGATGGTTGGGATATTTTTGCTCGCGCTGCTCGCGTAGCGACTCGACCTGGCCTACGGCGCGCCGGCCGCCTTCGTCATGGCGAGCCATTTGCGCACGGCCGGGACGCTTGGCAGGCGATACTTCGCAATGGTCGGTCCGTGCCCCACCTTCACGGCCCATCCTCTCCGCGCCGCTACGGCGGCGAATCCATACTCGTCGGTCAGATCGTCGCCCACGAATACCGGGACGCGACCTTGGAACGGCGCTTCGCCGAGATATTCGAGGATGGCGGTACCCTTGTCCCTCCCGTGCGGGCGGAGCTCGACGACTCCTTTGCCGCGCTGAACTGTCCAAGCGCCTTCGGGCATTGCCGCGAGCTGCGCGCGAACGGTGCGGTGGACCAACGCGGCAAGATTCAGCGCTAATCGGTAGTGGACGGCCAGTGTGGAACCTTTGTCCTCGAAGAAGACGTTCGGGTGACGCTGGGCAAAGGATTTCAGCTCGCGACGAATCGCTGCCAGCCCACGCAACGGGCCGGGATGTCGGTGGAGCACGCCATCGGCGGACCGGCGGTTGCAACCGTGCTGTCCGGCGATGGGCAGTGCGAGGCCGGGAAACAGCCGATCGCCGTCGGAAATCGACCGCCCTATGATCAGGGCGACCGCGCCGCCAAGTCGGGTCATCAAGACCGGTAGCAGCGCCAACAGACCGGACTCCACGATCACCTGGTCGGGGGCGTCTGCAAGATGCAGCAACGTACCGTCGATGTCGAGGAACAGCGCGTTCGTCGACGTGAGCGCGGGCGGATGTCGTCGCGTACGCGATGCGGCGAAACGCTTGCCAGGACGGGTTGCGCTGTGGGATGACGCCCTATTTGCCACCATCCACACTCGCGGACCGGAATAATGCTTTTACCTCAAACCACATTTGAAGGCCGTCGAAGCGGCGACCTGCGGACCCGTCAGGCATCGTCCGACCGGAGCCCGTACTTCTGAATCCGATAGCGTAGCGTTCCCTGTGCGGTCACGGCTCCCGATGGCATCTGCCACAGTCTACCCCACGGAGATCTCTGAGATTTGGTCGTGCTGTACGCCGCATCGTGCACCCGGTGGGTGACGTTCACGCGCTTTGAGCGGTTGCGCCGGTTGCGCCGGCTTATCGCAGCAATGAGCTGCCGGCGCCTGAGAGTCAGGCCAACCTATGGAAGCCGTCGGGAGTCCAGTCTTCGCTTCCGACCCCGTGATGCACAAAGAATAGTCCGTCGGGATCGTATCGGTCCTTGGCCGCCCGCAATCGTGGATAGTTCCTGCCCCAGAAGGAGCGCTGCCAGTCGGGCTCGAAGTAGTTGCTCTCCGACACATACGAGCCCGAGCCTCCGACGCGACGCAGTTCCGCCATCGATCGGCCGATCGCCGCGGATTCGGCACGCGCCCTCGCGACATCGGGCTCACGGCCGGGCATGCCGGGAAATGCCGGAGGGCCTTCGCCCGCGCTGATCGCGAGCGCGAACGCATCGAGTACGGCCGGATTCATCGCTATGTCTCTCGCCGCCGCGACCTCCTCAGGCGGCGCGCCCGCCAGGCCTTTGTTGAAATGAAGCGCGATCGGCCAGTGGCGACTGCCCGCCAGCAGCGCGTCGGCGAGGGGCGTCTGCTCGTCGTTGTTCAGCAGCGAAGCCGGCAGCCAGACCGACTCGTATCCGTGCAAGAGCTGACCGGCCTCGTCGAGCGTGGACGCCCAGAAGATATTTCCCGGCGGCGCACCGGGTCTGTCATCGGAAATCACCAATCCCGGCATCCTCCGCAGATGTTCCGGATCCCAGAAGTGTCGAGCGGGAATGTCGACGACTACCGTCGGCGAGGTCACCTTGAGGTGCTCCGGCGCCGCGGCCATCCACTGGAAGAACGGCTCCCACACCCGAGCCGCCTGTCGCCGATCCATGCCTTGGAACACCATTCTGATGCTCAGCGTGTTGTCCGGACGGAAGCTGACGGTCTCGCCCCACTGGCGATTGAACAGGTGTTGACTGTAGAAACCCATGAACTCCCGGATCAGCCGACCGAACGCGGCGTCGGACGCGGCCTGGATCGTTGCGAAGACGCCTCCGAAATACTCCGGGAGATGCCGCGTCCGTAGCGTGACGCGGGTCGCGACGGCGAGACTCCCGCCGCCACCTCCCTTGAGACCCCAGAACAATTCCGGATTCGTACACGCATTGGCGATGCGCACCGCGCCGTCGGCAGTGACCACCTCTGCTTCCAGCAATGCGGCCGCCGCGGTACCGTAGTTCTTGGAGAAGCTTCCGAAGCCGCCGCTCTGAATGAGCCCAGCCACGCCGACCGTCGCGCAGCCGCCGCCCTGCACGTAACGCCCGCCCTTCGTCGTTACGGCGTCGTAAACGTGCATCCACAGGGCGCCGGCCCCGATGGTGACCGCGGGCTGGGGCGCCTGTGTTTCGGAGCAGCCTCTAGCGACGAACGCCTCGTGGAGCGTTACTTCGTTCATCGCCCGGGTCCAGATCAGCAGCGAATCAGCGCAGTTCGAAGTGCCCTGATAGCTGTGGCCGCCGCCTTTGACGACCAGGCGAACCCGGTGCCGCCGCGCGAAGTCGACGCCGGCGACGACGTCTTCCGTCTCGGCCGCGGCGACGGCGTACACGCTCGGGGCGCAAGTCCAGGCATCCACCCAGCCGGTAGTCTGGGTAAGGCCGACCTGATCGCCGATGTAGTACGGATTCTTCAGGGCGCGGAAAAGTGCCGCACAGCTTGGGGTGGTTGGCGACTCTTTGCAGACCGAAAGCGGAGACGACACCTTGATCAGCCGCCCGCTGACCGCGCGGTCGAGCTCTTGCCACTCGGAAGGCGACGGCCACGAGCTATCCGAGGGACGGACGCGCTGAAAGGGATTCCTCGATGGCGAAGTGGCGCACCCCGACAGCCCGATCAGCGGCGAATTCAACGAGGCCAGGAGCGAAACCGCTGCCCCGTGCTTGAGCAAGCGCCTGCGCCTGGTCCGAATCATCCGTGATCGATGGCCATCGCTCGCTCGACCGCAAACGAAGAGGCCGGTCGGTGTGCATCGGCCGGGGGACTTGTTGATCCTTGCCTCGCGCGCCAGGCAGGAATGGGGGCTCCAGGCGCGCCCAGGCGCCTGACCGGGGGGCGCTTGCTCCGAGCGAGATCTTCAGTGACCACGCTCGTCGTCGCAGGCAGCGTCACGCCCAGCCCATACAGAACGCCGATCCAGCGCTGCTTCGTCTGCTTCGCACGACTTCGTGGCACGCCCTCCTGAACGAGCGTAAGACGGCATCCGCCATCCGCCTCCGCGATTTCCACCGCGACCTTGCGTGGCGATGGGTCCGGCTGTCCCGATAGCGTGAAGATCAGGCGCCGGTACGGCTCGATGGCAAGGTACTCTCCACCGTGCTCGCTCGCAACCGAGCTACTTTCATCGATCAGCCGAAATCGACCGCCGACACGCGCGTCGATCTCCACCCGGGTCATCGGACGGGTCGCGGTCGCGAACAACCACCTGGCCGCGATTGCGGGTTGCAGCCAGGCGTCGAACACGCGGCGCGCCGGGACTCGATACCGGCGCGTAATGCGCACTGTCGTCGATGTCGCCCTTGGCAGTCGCGCACCGCCAACGGAGCGCTTCGAACCTTCCACCACGATAATCTTCCTTCAGCCCGACCGCCTAGACCGGGTCCCCCACGCCGTCCAGAAGTCGCGATGCGTCGATGACGTGCCGGACGGCGCAACGTGTCCGCGGTGCCGAATGGCCGGCGTCCCTGGTAAAGCAAGAGCAGGAGCGCAAGCAACGTTCCGCCGGGCAATACAAGGAGCAGATAGGGGCCCGCCCTCTGCAGAAACCCAACGCAGAGCTTGACGCCGCTCATTTACGACCGTTCCCGTTTCTTTTCATCCTGTCGAATCTCCGAGAGTATCCGTGCGCGTCACTCGATGCGCGTCGACGATCGCGCGTGTGCGTTCTGGGCGACCCTCTGCCGCGCGGACTCTGCCTTGAACGTTGCCGCTCTCCCGCTCGACACTGCCACCGTCTGCTTCGAAGCGCCGGCAGAGTCCATCTGCGCGGGCAGGATCACCAGCGAGACGACGGTCAGTCCGGCCAAAGCCAAGGCGGCGATGGCACAAGCCATGCGCCCGATCGAGCCTTGATCGCGCGCCAGGCGCGGCAGAAGCTCGACGGTGGAAGGCCTCCCCGCCGCCTCGAGTACTGTGAGCCTGCCGCTCGACAACCGGTGCTCCTCGCCGGCCCGAAGCCACGTGTCCTCGGGGTTGCCGCTGGTCGTCGCCCACACCGTCCCGTCCACGACGCGAACCCGAACGCCTTCGGGAAGGTTCGCGGCAAAGGGCTTGCCGGGATCGAGCTTCAAAGTCGCCAATGGAATTCTCATTTCCCGCTCCTTGCCATAGTTCTGAATCAGGATGCCATTCTCATAGCTGCACCCACGTCTGGACAAGCGATTTGTGTTGCCGGTATAGTGTTAGTATTTCTCACATATACGAGCACGTGATGGCAAGCCGTCTCCCCGCCATGCAGGCGCTGCGCGCGTTCGAGGCCGCGGCGCGCACGCGCAGCTTCTCTCGCGCCGCCGAATCCATGCATCTGACCCACGGCGCGATCAGCCACCAGATCAAGACGCTGGAGGCGGATATCGGCGTTCGTCTCTTCGAACGCGCCGGTCGCGGCATCCGCCTGACGGATGAGGGCGAACGCCTGGCTCTTCGCGTGCGCACGGCGCTCGCAGATCTCGAGAGCGCCGTGCGCGAGGTGAGCGCTCTGCGCAACCGGCGCCAACTGCGTGTCAGTGTCGCTCCGTCGTTTGCGGCACGCTGGCTGCTGCCTCGAATCGGTCGCTTTCTTGCGGCCCATCCGGACATCGACCTCGATGTGCGGGCAACCATCTCGTTGGCTGATTTTCGGCGCGATGACGACGATGTTGCCATTCGCTTCGGCGGCGGCACCTGGCCGGGCGCCGCCGCGGAGCTCCTGTTCGACGAGTTCTACACGCCGGTGTGCAGTCCGCGCCTGAAGAGCGGACGATTGCCCGCGACGCCGGCCGATCTCGCCGGCCATACGTTGCTGAGGTCCGCAGACGAGCTCTGGAGACCGTGGTTCGAGGCTGCGGGACTCGACTGGCTCGAGCCCGTTCGCGGGCCGGTGTTCAGCGATGCTTCGCATATGCTGCAGGCTGCCGCCGACGGCCAAGGCATTGCACTCGCCCGCATCTCGCTCCTGGGTAACGATGTTCGCAACGGCGTACTCGTCCGGCTCTTCCCGATCATCGTTCCGGCAGCGTTCCGGACGTATCTCGTCTACCCGCCTCGCCTCGCGGACTCGCCCAAGCTCGCGTCGTTTCGCGCCTGGCTCTACGACGAGATCGCGGCCGAAAAGCGAAACGTGCGTCGAACAGAAAATCGCGGCAAACGCCCGGTCTTGGCGCGAAGGAACTGATGTTCGAGAGCAGCGTGCTGACTTCCTAGATAGCGTCTTGCACGGCCTGGCCGATCATCGAACCGCGCACGTCCCTGGAGCGCAATCCGAACCATCGAACAACTGGCGGATCTCGCATTCGCCGTCGCAGGAGGATCCTAGGACGGCCAGGTGAACCTTCAGCACCGGCTTTGGCCGAAGTGATCGACCCGCCGCAATCGCGATCCGCGAACCTGACGATCGTGCTTTGACCTATCGGTTCCCCCGCACGCGCCGCGTCATAACGCGCTCCAGGCGGCGGTCGGGCACGAGCCACATCAACGCGACGAACACAAAGAACGCGACTCCAATCTCGGCTGAGAGCGTCCACGCGGCGGCTATCCCGCACACGTACAACACCGGCGAGACTTTGCCTTTCAGGTCGCGGCCGACGGCCTTGGCCAACAGCGAATCGCGTCCCAGGCACCGGATGATCCGCATCTGCAGCACGTAGTAAGCGATGGCGCTGCACAGCAGGTTTACGCCGTACAGAACGGTCGGCCAGCGCTCGAAGTGGTTCTCGCCCATCCATCCGGTCGTGAATGGCAGCAGCGACAGCCAGAACAGCAGATGCAGGTTCGCCCACAGAACCGAGCCGTCGATCGAGTCGCTGAGCTTGAGCATGTGGTGATGGTTGTTCCAGTAAATGCCCAGGTACGCGAAGCTCAGCACGTAGGTGAGAAACACGGGCAGGACCGGCGCGAGCGCTGCGATGTCGGCCCCGTGCGGCACCCTCATCTCCAACACCATGACCGTGATGATGATGGCAATGACACCGTCGCTGAACGCCTCCAGTCTGTTCGCTTCCATCGCGCCTGCTCCTCGCGTCCTAGCCTAACTTCCACCACGCCAGCGCCGCGAAAGCAGCGGGCACGCCGAAGATCACGAGAAAGATCGGGGCTTCATCCGCTACTGAATAGCCGCCCCGGCTGACTCCGATCCACATGTTTACGGCCGCAAGAAGCAGCCACAGGGGAACGAAAGCCTTCGCGCCCCAGGCCACGCCTTGGATGGATCCGCCAAAGGCGTGACCGAGCAGAAGGCAAGCTGCAAGCAATGCGGCTCCGCCGGCAAGGACGATGACGGTGTGCATGCGTTCTCCCCACCAAAATCACTACGTCACTGACTGATTGGCTTGGTGCGACAAGGAGGCCCAATGTGATTAGCGCGGCATCATCTCTCCGTCGCCGGCCCATGTCCAGCCGCTGACCTGCCGCCACCTGAAAGCTGAAACCCGAAGAGCTCGCGGCACCCCAGGTCATTCGATACCCAGGTCGCGCCGGTGATCTTTCCTTCGGGCAGCCTCGCTCGGTCCGACGGTTCCCAGCGGACGCTCACCCGCTCCGCGGCAGGGAGTCGCGGAACATCCTGTGGAGTGGTGCCGTCTAATTTTGGACCAGCGCATCACGTTCCAGCAACACGGCCGCCTGTCCCAGCACACCGCCGCCCGGCGTGTCTTAAGATACAAGGAAAGGTCCTCGCAGGAGACGTCGATGAAAGCCACCCAAAAGCTGCACGAGCTCGGGCAGAGCCTGTGGCTGGACACCATCACCCGCGGCCTGCTGACAAGCGGTACGCTGAAGCGCTACGTCGATGAGCTGTCGGTCACCGGGCTCACGTCCAACCCGACGATCTTCGACCACGCGATCAAGAAGAGCAGCGATTACGACGCGGCAATCCGCAGAAAGCTCGAGGAGGGCAAGTCGGGAGAAGCGCTATTCTTCGACCTCGCGCTGCAGGACCTTACGCAGGCTGCCGATCTGTTCCGCCCGGTCCACGAGCGGACCTGTGGCGTGGACGGCTGGGTCTCGCTCGAAGTGTCGCCGCTGCTCGCGCACGACGCGCAGTCGACGCTTGCCGAGGCGAAAGCTCTTCACGGGCGGGCTCGGCGCCCCAACCTCTTCATCAAGATGCCGGGCACTCGGGAGGGTCTGGCAGCGATCGAGGCGGCGATCTTCGCGGGCGTGCCGATCAATGTGACCCTGCTGTTCTCGCGTGAGCAATACGTGGCGGCCGCCGAAGCTTACCTGCGCGGGATCGAGCGGCGCATCGCGGCGGGACTCAAGCCCGACGTCGCTTCGGTGGCCTCGCTCTTCGTCAGCCGCTGGGACGTCGCCGTTAGCGGCAAGGTGCCCGACGCACTGGGCAACCGGCTGGGCATTGCCGTCGCCCAGCGTGCGTACGAAGCCTACTGCGACCTCATCGCCTCGCCGCGCTGCCAGCGCTTGATGAATGCCGGCGCGCGTCCGCAACGATTGTTGCTGGCGAGCACGGGTACCAAGGATCCCAAGGCATCGGACGTCCTGTATGTCGAGGCGCTGGCGGCACCGCTGACGGTGAATACGATGCCGGAGGCGACGTTGAAGGCCTTCGCCGAACATGGCGAGCTGGGCGCGGCAATGCGGGCCGAGGGCGGCGACTGCGAAACGACGCTTGCTGCGTTCGCCAAAGCCGGCATCGATATCGACGCGCTGGCAGCCCGACTGCAGGACGAAGGAGTCGCCGCGTTCGCCAAGTCGTGGAACGAGCTCTTGGCCGTGATCGCATCGAAAAGCGCGATGGTCGAGAAGATCGGGTAGACGCGTGAGGCGCGGGCGGCTGCCGTCGGGTCAGCAGTACACGAGACAGGCACAGAGACGGTTACGTCGGCCGCGCGTCAAGGTGCTTGCGGTCGACGTGGGCGGGACCCACGTGAAGATACTCGCCTCCGGGCATCGACAGCCCAGAAAGTTCTCCTCTGGGCCGCGGCTCACGCCAACGAAGATGGTTGCCGGCGTCCAGAAGCTCGCCCGCAACTGGAAATACCACGTCGTCTCGATCGGCTATCCGGGCCCCGTTCTCAGCGGCCGGCCGGTCGCCGAGCCGCGCAACCTCGGTCGCGGCTGGGTGGGCTTCGACTACGCGAAGGCGTTCGGGCGTCCCGTCAAGATCGTCAACGACGCCGCGATGCAGGCCCTGGGCAGCTACAGGGGCGGGAAGATGCTTTTCCTCGGCCTGGGCACGGGCCTGGGCTCGGCGATGATCGTGGACGGCATCGTGGAGCCGATGGAGCTCGCCCATCTGCCGTACAAGCAAGGGACCTACGAGGATTATGTCGGTCTGCGCGGCTTGAAGAGACTGGGCAAGAAGAAATGGCGCAAGCACGTCGCGGACGTCGTCGCCAGGCTCGCCACCGCCCTCGAGCCCGACGATATCGTGCTCGGCGGCGGCAACGCCACGAAGCTGAAGAAGCTGCCGCCGTGCTGCCGGCTGGGCGGCAATGCCAATGCCTTCCTCGGCGGCTTCCGCCTGTGGGAGGCGCCGAACAGGCAGAAAGCGCGACGAACATGACCGCACGCATCCAACCACTCACCTCGCTCCCGGCCTGGGAGCTTCTGAAAGCGCATCACCGGCGGACCGCCGAGCTGCATCTGCGCAAGCTGTTCGCCGACGATCCATCGCGCGGCGAGCGCATGACCGCCGAGGCCGCCGGCATCTATCTCGACTACTCGAAGAATCGCGTGACGGGCGAAACGCTGACGCTGCTCCTTCGTCTCGCGGACGAGGTCGGGCTGCGCCGACGAATCGACGCGATGTTCCGCGGCGAAAAGATCAACGTCACCGAACAGCGCGCTGTCCTGCACGTCGCGTTGCGCGCACCCAGGGGCGCGTCGATCGTGGTCGACGGCCGCAATGTCGTGCCCGACGTTCACGCCGTGCTCGACAGGATGACCGACTTCGCCAATCGTCTTCGCAGCGGTGCCTGGAAGGGCCATACGGGCGAGCGCATCCGCAACGTCGTCAATATCGGCATCGGCGGGTCCGACCTAGGCCCGGCGATGGCTTACGAGGCGCTCGAGGCGTACAGCGAGCGCACGATCAACTTCCGCTTCGTCTCCAATGTCGACGGCACGGACTTCGTCGAAGCCGTGCGCGACCTGGACCCGGCACAGACGCTCTTCGTGATCTCGTCGAAGACCTTCACGACGCTGGAGACGATGACCAATGCCAAGACCGCACGCGATTGGTCGCTCCAGCGCCTCGGCGGCGATCCCAGGGCGGTGGCCAGCCACTTCGTCGCCGTCTCGACCAATGCGGAGAAGGTGCGGGAGTTCGGCATCGACACGGACAACATGTTCGGCTTCTGGGACTGGGTGGGCGGACGCTATTCGATGGACTCGGCGATCGGGCTGTCGACCATGCTTGCGATCGGGCCCGACAACTTCCGCGCCATGCTGGGCGGTTTCCGCGAAATCGACGAGCACTTCCGAAGCGCGCCCTTCGAGCGCAACCTGCCCGTGCTGCTGGGACTTCTCGCCGTCTGGTACAACAATTTCTTCGGCGCACAGACGGTCGCCGTGCTGCCGTACGAGCAGTATCTGAGGCGCTTCCCGGCATATCTCCAGCAGCTCACCATGGAGAGCAACGGCAAGCACGTAACGCTCGATGGCCAGCCGGTCGCCTGGGACACCGGACCCATCTATTGGGGCGAGCCGGGGACCAACGGCCAGCATTCCTTCTATCAGCTCATCCATCAGGGAACGCGACTCGTTCCCTGCGACTTCATCGCCTTCGCCAGGACGCTCGACCCGCTCGGAAGACACCACGACCTGCTGCTGGCCAACGTATTCGCCCAGAGCGAGGCGCTGGCGTTCGGAAAGACGCCCGAAGAGGTCAGGGCCGAAGGCACGCCCGATTGGCTGGTGGCGCATCGTGTGTTCGACGGCAATCGGCCGTCCAACACCCTGCTGCTCGAACGCCTGACGCCGGGCACGCTGGGCAAGCTCGTGGCTCTCTACGAGCACAGCGTCTTCACCCAGGGCTCAATCTGGCAGATCGATTCGTTCGATCAATGGGGCGTCGAGCTCGGCAAGGCTCTGGCGCAGCGCATCGTGCCGGAGCTCGAGGCCAAGTCCGAGCCGGCGCTCGCGCACGACAGCTCGACGAATCGCCTGATCCGTCGCTATCGCCACCTCCGCGATGCGGCGGCTTGACCGTCGCCTTTTCTCCAAGAGGAACACGTCATGCAACTCGGAATGATCGGCCTCGGCCGCATGGGCGCGAACATGGTGCGGCGGTTGCTCAGGGACGGCCATGAATGCGTCGTCTTCAACAGGACGCCCAAGGCGGTGGCCGCGCTGGTCGAAGAAAAGGCGGTGGGCGCCCAGTCGCTGCGCGACCTGACCGGCAAGCTCGCAAAACCGCGCGCGGTCTGGCTCATGATCCCCGCCGCCGTCGTCGATGCGACGGTCGCCGAGCTCGTTCCATGCCTCGAGCCCGGCGATGTGATCATCGACGGCGGGAACTCGTATTACGTCGACGACCTGCGCCGCGCGAAAGCGCTCGCCGCGAAGAAGATCGACTACGTCGACGTGGGCACCAGCGGGGGTGTCTGGGGCCTCGAGCGCGGCTACTGCATGATGATCGGCGGGCCCCAGACCGCCGTGCAACGGCTCGATTCGATCTTCAGGTCGCTCGCACCGGGGCTGGGCAGGATCGCTCGCACGCCGGGACGCGACGAGCTGAGCGGCACCGCCGAACTGGGCTATCTGCATTGCGGGCCGAACGGCGCCGGACATTTCGTCAAGATGGTCCACAACGGCATCGAGTACGGACTCATGGCGGCGTACGCCGAAGGGCTGGGCATCCTGCGAGCGGCCAACATCGGGAAGAGCGCGCACGCGACCGACGCCGAGACCACCCCGCTGCGCGACCCGGAGCATTATCGATACGACTTCGACTTGCGCGACATCGCCGAGGTGTGGCGCCGAGGCAGCGTCATCGCCTCGTGGCTGCTCGACCTCACCGCAGCCGCGCTTGCCGAGGATCCGGCGCTCGCCAGGTTCGCCGGCCGCGTCTCCGACTCCGGCGAAGGCCGCTGGACCATCCAGGCCGCAATCGAGGAAGCCGTGCCTGCTCCGGTGCTTACCACGGCGCTCTACGAGCGATTCAGCTCCCGCGGACAGGCGGACTTCCAGAACCGAGTGCTCTCGGCGATGCGATACGAATTCGGCGGGCATCTGGAGAAGCCGGTCGGCGGGTGAGCGAATCCTGCGGTCCCTCTCGCCCGTGCGGCCACGAATACCTTCTCCGGCATTCGTCCAGCTGATGTGCCTTGGTTCGTGGTCGGGCAGCTCGCTGGCGCGTCAATAGCGACGGCATTCGCACGCTGGCCCTGCCGGGCGTCGAAGCCCACGCATGCTAATCGGCGGGAGTCCCCTCGTCCTCTTGGCGAAGGACGCGCGCCGGAAGCGTAAGGTCCAAGCGTCGCAGCCGCTCCCAGAGGTTCTTCCGGCTGATGCCGATCGCGGCCGCGGTCTTTGTCATCCGCCAGTCGTAACGCGCGAGCTCCTGCAAGAGGTACTGCCGCTCGCACTCCTCCAGGCAATTGCTCAATGTCGGTCGGTCCACGCCAACGCAATTGGCGGCCACCCCACAGTCACCGCATGCCTGCTCCTCGTCGAACAGCACGTTCGGGTCGAGAGTGTTGCCGGGGGTGAGCACATGGGCGCGCTCGATGCAATGGCGCAATTCGCGCACGTTGCCGGGCCATAGATGATTGAGGAGCGATTTCTCGGCCCCCGGCGACAGAACCTTCTGCGGTCCTGCGTTCTGATTCGCGACCTCGCGCAGGAACCGCCGCGCGTACCACAGAATATCCTCCGGACGCTCGCGCAGCGGCGGCACGCGCAGATGGACTACGTTTACGCGGTAGAACAGGTCCTCGCGAAACGTTCCCTGCGCGACCAGCTTCCTGAGGTCGCGATGAGTGGCGCAGATGAGCCGGAAATCCACCGCGACGCTCTGCTCGCTCCCGAGCCGGGTTACGGTGCGCTCCTGCAGCACGCGAAGAAGCTTGACCTGCATCGCCAACGGCATATCGCCGATTTCGTCGAGAAACAGCGTGCCGCCGTTCGCCTGCTCGAGCAGGCCGTGCTTGAGCCGCAGCGCGCCGGTGAACGCGCCTCGCTCGTGTCCGAACAGCTCGGCTTCGAGCAGGTTCTCCGGGATGCCGCCGCAATTCACCGCGATAAACGGCTTGGTCCCCCGCAGCTTGTCCAGGCGATGAATCTCACGCGCCACCACTTCCTTTCCGACCCCTGACTGCCCGGTGATGAGGACCGTCGTCGACTGTCCGGCGAGTCGCGGCAGCATGTCCTCGATGCGTTGCATTCCTCCCGAGAGCCCGAGCGTCGGCAGCCGCTCGTCATGCGGCGATTCGGGAATGTACAGGCGCAGCTTGGCGACAAGCTGGTCCAGATCGAAGGGTTTGGTCACGTAGTCGGCGGCACCGAGCTTCATCAAGGCAATCGCCCGCTCGATGGTGCCGTAGCCGGTAATGAAAATCCACGGCGGGACATACAGCTGCTCGCCTTGCAGCTGTTCGAACAGGTCATCGCCGTCGCGGTCCGGCAGCCGGATATCGCTGACCACGACATCGTAGCGTTTCTCTTTCAAGTCGCTCGCCGCACTCTGCGCCGACCTGTGCCAGTCGCACCTGAATCCTTCCAGCTCGAAGCGATCGACGAGGGATTCGCCCATGATCTCGTCGTCCTCGACGACGCAAACCTGCGCGGCGCTGGATGGCGTCATGCGGCGATCGGCAGCTTGACGGTGAACACGGTCTGGCCGGGCTTGCTCTGCGCCTCGATCCGGCCGTGCAGCTGGGTCGCCAACTGGTAGGTCATCCATAAACCAAGCCCCTTTCCTTTGCGGCGCGATTCCGCAAACGGCTCGAACAGGTGCTGCAGCTGGTTGTCGTTGAGACCGACTCCATCGTTCTCGACGCGCACTTCGAGCTCGGTCTCCAACGGCGTTACGGCGGAGGCCACTCGCCCGCGCTCATCGACCGCCTCCACGGCGTTCAGCAGCAGGTTGAGCAATATCTGCCGCACTTCGGTCGACGGTAGAGGAATCGGGTCGGTGACGCCGTTCTGCCAATCGAGCCGGATGTGCTTACCCTGGACGTTGGGAAGCAACAGGGTGTGAACGTCCTCGATATCATTTGATGTCAGCGCGCGACTCTCCAGCCGCGCCTCGACCAGGAGCGCCGCAACCGTGCCGCGAATCTGCGTGAGGCCGCGCTCCAGCAGCGACATGGTTCGGTCGACGAAGGCCGGCGCATCGGCACGCTGACGCTTGTAGGTGCTGATTGCGTTGAGCATGCCGCCGAGCGGATTGTTGATCTCGTGCGCGATGCCCGCGGTAAGGCGGCCGATCGCAGCGAGCCGCTCGGACGCAAGGACCTCCTCTTTGAGCGCCTCGCGCTCCTTCAGGCCGTCGACCATGCTGTTGAAGGTCGCGCCCAGCTCGGCAATCTCGTCTTTGCCCGCGGGCGCCTTGAACGCCACGGTCGCGGCCGGCGCCTGGGCGACCTGGCGAATGGCCGAGGAGAGTCGCAGCAGCGGGCTCGCGATCTGCTTGCCCCAGAGCCAACCGAGCGGTACCAGGATCGCCAGCGTGATCGCCGTCGACGCCGCGACCTTGCGAATGGTCTCGAGAACGCGCTGGCTGTAGATGTCTCGTGAATATTCCAGGATGACCGTGCCGAGCTGCGTATTGTCCGTGGAAAGCACGGGCACGGCCATGATCGACAGCTTCGGGTCGAGGTCCTCGAACACCATGGGAGCGACGTTTGGCCGCGTCACGATCTCCGCCAGCTTTGCCGACATCGGCCCGACGCTCGCCAGCGGGTGCGTAGCCGGAAACCCCTTCGGGTCGCTTGCAACGTAGATCGCGCCTTGGGCATCGACGACGACAATCGTCGGCTGGCCGAGGCGCTGCTGCAGTGCACGATCATATGGCGTGGTGATGATCTCGTAGGCCTGCCACATATCGTCGTGGAGCAGCGCCGGCTGCACTGCGCCCGCCAGCGTCTTGCCGAGCGACAACGCGTGGTCGACGAGATCACGCTTGGTGGTCTCGTTGACCCCCGAAATCAGCGGCCCCGCCACCGCCAACGCCGTGACGACGATCACCAGACTGAGGCTGGCCGGAATCTTGTAGCGATAGCTGATGTTGCTGAGCATGGTCTAGCCCAGATGCAGCATCCGCATGTTCTCGGCGATGCCGTTGAAGACGCTCTCCGGCGCCACCTGAAAGCCGTCGAGATTGAGCTTGCGCAGAAGATCCTGGCCGGCGGAGCTGGTCCGCATGCCCACCAGAACCTCCTGCAATTGCCTGAAATCGCTGGCCGGGAGTTGGGAGCGCGTCACGAACGGGGGAAAGCCGTACTTGGCCGAGCGATGCGCGACGCGGGTCTGCCCGGTGATTTCGGGGTGGTGCAGCTTCAGCGTCTCCCAGACATAGCCGTCGACCGAACCTCCCTGCGCCAGTCCGACCGCGACGGCATCTACGACGCGGCGATGCCCCCAGGTGAAAAAACTCTTGCGAAAGAAGGTCGCCGCATCCTTGCCGAGCCGGAACAACAGCGAGTTGGGTACGAGCCATCCTGAATTCGAATCCGGATCCGAGAAGGCGTAGATCTTCCCACCGAGGTCACCGATCGACTGCGTTGTCTGATCGCTGCTGGGTACGATGACATACGAGCGATACAACGGCTCGCCCTCCCAGGTCGGGACCGCAAGCAGACGCATGCGATCGCGATATCGCACGTACGGAAAGCCACAGATCCATGCGGCGTCGAGCTTTTCCGCGAGCAGCAACTCGCTCACCTCGCGATAGCTGCGACGCTGGACGAAATTGACTGGACGGCCGAGCGCGCGCTGCAGATAGGCCTGCCAATCGCGCAGAAACGCGACGTCGTCGTCGAGGAAGACCGGGGTCGTCCCGATCGAGATGGACCGCGCGTCCTCGCCCTGCGTGGGGCGAGGAGAGAGCGCCACGCACGCGCCGGCGAGACCGTAGCCGAGAAAGCTGCGCCGGAGCATCACTTCGCTCCGGCACTGGCCGATGATGTGTTCGACCGGGTGCGAGGCGCCCGGCCGACGTGCACGTCATGGCTTCCCATGGATCCTCCAGCCCTCGGCGCGCATTTGCGTGCATGCGCAGCAGGGCCAAGTAGGTTACCAAAAATCGTGCCCGAGAGATGGCCGCGGTGAGGTTTCGTCTGTTACCGAATGGTAACGCCGTGAGTCGGCCGCAATCGGTGGCCGGTTACCCTTCGGTAGCGGAACAGCCGCCAAAGTGCGGGAGCAGCAAGGCAACGCGCTGTTTTCCATGGTCCTCGCCAGTCGGGCACCTTTCTTGCGCACAAACGCGAAGCTCGCCCCGCCGGGGTGGCGAGGACCTAAACACGAAGGGGGAGATCGATGGGCAATCTCGTCTCGCGTCGCGAGTTCCTGAAATTCACGGGTGGCGTGGCCGCGGGCGCGGCGGCATTGCCAACGAACGCGGAGGCAGCGCCGGCCGCGGACTCGGGTAGCACTGTGATGCCCTACAAAGCCAAGATGGTCGGGAAGGCCGGCTCGCTCGGAACCAACGAGGTGGTGAGCTTCACCTTTCCTGATGCGTCGTCCCCCTGCGCGCTCTTGAAGATGGGATCGCCCGTCCCCGGCGGCGTGGGGCCCAATCGGGACATCGTCGCATACAGCACGATGTGCACCCACATGGGTTGCCCCGTCGGCTACGACAGCGCCCAGCGCGTGTTCAAGTGTCCGTGCCACTTCAGCATCTTCGACGCCGAGAAGGCAGGCGAGATGGTGTGCGGACAGGCCACCGAGAATCTGCCCCGTATCGTCCTCAAGTACAGCGACAAGGACGATTCGGTCACAGCGGTCTCCATCGTCGGCCTGCTGTACGGCCGGCAATCGAACATTCTGTAGCGGCGGGAGGGGCCATGAGCACGAATCAGGATCGCGTCGCGCTGCCTCCGGTCAACGCGCAGCGCAGCAACCTCACCTGCCACTTCTGCATCGTCGGCTGCGGTTATCACGTCTACAAGTGGGACGCGGACGTCGAGGGCGGCCGCGCGCCGCATCAGAACGCCCTGGGGCTCGATTTTCGCAAGCAGCTGCCGCCGCTCGCGACCATCATGACGCCGGCGATGACCAACGTCATCAAGGACAACGACGGACGCCGCTACAACATCATGATCGTCCCCGACAAGGGCTGCTCGGTGAATCAGGGCCTCTCGTCGACGCGAGGCGGACGGCTCGCCACGGTGATGTACACCGACGACGGCGTCGGCAAGGAGCGCCTGCGCAATCCGCGCGTCTACGTCGGCGACGCGTGGTTCGACACGAGCTGGGACGACGCGCTGGCGCTGTACTGCGGGGTCACCAAGAAGATCCTCGACAGCGACGGTCCGAGCGGACTCGTCTTCGACTGCTTCGATCACGGCGGCGCCGGCGGCGGCTTCGAGAACACCTGGGGTACGGGGAAGCTCATGTTCACCGCGCTCAAGACGCCGATGGTGCGCATCCACAACCGCCCCGCCTACAACTCGGAGTGTCACGCGACGCGCGAGATGGGCATCGGCGAGCTCAACAACAGCTACGAGGACGCGGAGCTCGCCGACGTCATCATGGCGATCGGCTGCAATTCCTACGAGACGCAGACGAACTATTTCCTCGCGCACTGGGTACCGAACCTGCAGGGCGGAACGGTTGCCAAGAAGCAGAAGTGGTTCCCCGGCCAAGCCGCGGCGAAGGGCAAGATCATCTTCGTCGATCCGCGGCGCACGCCGACCATCGCCGTAGCCGAGCAGGTCGCTGGCAAGGACAACGTGCTGCACCTCGATATCGAGCCGGGGACCGACATCGCGCTCTTCAACGGACTCTTCACGTACGTTCTCGACCAGGGCTGGCAGGACAAGGACTTCATCGCGCAGTACACGCGGGATTTCGACGTCGCCGCTCAGGCCAACAAGCTCTCGCTCGACGAGGCGAGCCGCATCACCGGCGTTCCCGTCGCGAAGCTCAGGCAGGCGGCCGAATGGGCCTACAGGCCAAAAGCTTCAGGCCAGCGCACCCGCACGATGCACGCCTACGAGAAGGGGATCATTTGGGGCAATGACAACTACCTGATCCAGTCGGCGCTGGTCGACGTGGTCCTCGCGACGCACAACGTCGGGCGGCGCGGCACCGGCGTCGTCCGGATGGGAGGCCACCAGGAAGGCTACACGCGTCCGCCCTACCCCGGCGACAAGAAGATCTACATCGACCAAGAGATCATCCAGGGGCGCGGGCTGATGTACACCGCTTGGGGCGCCAATCCGTTCCAGACTACGCTCAACGCGGAGCAGCACCGCGGGGTCATCCTGCGGCGCGCGGGCATCGTGCGCGAGGCGATCGGCAAGGCGAGAGGCGCCTCGAGCAAGGAGAAGGTCGACGTCATCTACGACGCGGTGAAGAACAAGGGCGGGCTGTTCGTCGCCAACATCAATCTGTACCCGACGGCTCTTGCCCAGGCGGCGCATGTGCTGCTGCCCGGCGCGCACCCGGGAGAGACCAACCTCACGTCTATGAACGGGGAGCGCCGCTGCAGGCTCTCGGAGAAGTTCATGGAGCCACCCGGCGTCGCCAAGGCGGACTGCCTGATCGCCGCGGACATCGCCAACACGCTCAAGGCGATGTATGCGGCCGAGGGCAAGGCGGACATGGCGGCACGGTTCGGCGGCTTCGACTGGAAGACCGAGGAAGACGCGTTCAACGACGGCTTCCGCGTCGCCGGCACGTCGGGCGCACCGCCCATCGACAGTCAGGGTGGCGACACCGGACACCTTGCCACCTATGCGCGGTTGCGCGCCGCGGGCAACAACGGCGTCCAGCTTCCGATCAAGGAATACAAGGACGGCAAGCTGATCGGCACGGAAATGCTCTACACCGACGGCAAGTTCAGCACCGCAGACGGCAAGGCCATCTTCAAGCCATCGACCTGGCCCGGGCTGCCCCAGGTCGTCGCGGACCAGAAAGCGAAGCACCGGTTCTGGGTCAACAACGGTCGCGTCAACGAGGTCTGGCAGACCGGCTACCACGACATGTACTACGCCTTCGTGCGGGATCGCTGGCCGATGGCCTTCGTCGAGATCAACCCCGACGACGCCCAGTCACTCGGGGTATCGTCGGGCGACGTGATCGAGCTCTTCAACGACTACGGCTCGACCTATGCCATGGCTTACGTCGAACCCACGGCCAAGAAGGGTCAGACGTTCATGCAGTTCGGCTACTGGAACGGCATCGCCGGCGACGTGGTGACGCCGTGGACCGACCGGAACGTCATCCCGTACTACAAGGGGACGTGGGCGAGTATCCGCCGCGTCGGGACGGTCGCCGATTTCAAGGACACGGTGACGTTCAAGGATCGGCGCTTCGTCTGAACGAGGGCACGCGCAACGAAGTCCATCGAGACAACCTTCCTCCTCCAAGCGCCCGCTCGTCGGGCGTTTTTTTGGCTGTCGTCGCGCTGCCGACCCGATGAGTGCGTGAACTCGATCTTCACTTCCCCGGGTCTTTCTGATCGGGGAACTTGTCGAACTCGACGTTGTAGAGCTCGCCGCCGACCTTCTCGACCTTGCGGATGTACACCGTCTGCACGATGTCGCGCGTCTCCGGATCGATCATCACCGGCCCGCGCGGGCTCATCCATTTCGCCCCTTTCATCGCCGCCACCAGCTTCTCCCCGTCGGTCGAGCCGCCGGTCTTCTTCAGCGCCTCGTAGATCAGCGCCATGCCGTCGTAGCCCGCCACGGCCATGAAGTTCGGCCGCATCCCCGTGCCGTTGGCCTCGACGTAGGCCTTCTTGAAGGCGTCGTTCTCAGGGCTCTTGTGATCGGCCGAATAGTGGAAGCTCGTGATCAGCCCGAGCGCCGGCGTTCCCATCTTGTCCAGCACCGTGTCGTCGGTGATGTCGCCGGTGGCGATGAGCTTGATCCCCGCCTCCTTCAACCCCCGCTCCTCGTAGCCCTTCAAGAACGCGATCCCCGGCGCGCCCGCGGGCAGAAACAGGAACACCGCTTCCGGTTTGGCATCCTTCACCCGCTGGATGAACGGGCTGTAGTCCGGGTTCTGCAGCGGCGCGCGCACGCTGCCCACGATCTCCCCGCCCGCCTTCTTGAACGCCTCCGTGAACGCCTTCTCCGCGTCGATCCCCGGACCGTAGTCGGCCACCACCGTGTAGACCTTCTTGATCCCGTTCTTCGCCGCCCATTCGGCCATCGGCTGGGTCACCTGCGGCAGGGTCATCGACACCCGCACGATCTCCGGCGACTTGGTGGTGATGATCGAGGTGGCCGCGTTCATGATCACCATCGCTTTCTTGGCCTCCGTCGCCACCGGCGCCGCCGCCAGCGCGTTGGGCGTGAAGCCGAAGCCCACCAGCAGATCGACGTTGTCCCGGGTCACCAGCTCCTGCGCCAGGCGCTTCGCCACGTCCGGCGCCGGTCCGGTCGAGTCCCTCTGCTCGATCTCGATCTTCTTGCCCGCCACGCTGTCGCCGTGGATCTTCATGTACGCCTTCATCCCCCCCAGCATCTGCTGGCCGTACTCCGCGAACGGCCCGGAAAACGGCGCCACCATCCCCAGCTTGACGACGCCCTGCGCGAATGCGTACCCGCTGGCAAGGGCCAATGCCAGACCGAAGCTGACCAAGCGGAATTTACTTAAGCGAGATCCGATCCTCATCTTGCCTCCGTTGTTTCTGGTCGTGAAGAGATACCCGAGGTTCATCGCCTTCACCGAACATCCCAGGTCCCGGACTCAGTGGCAAGCCGACGTAGTTCTCCGCGAGCGAAGCGGCAGCCACCCGGGAGCCGACGACGTAGTCGAGCTGCGAGCGTTGCAGCCTTTGCTGGAACGGGTCGTCGGGAAAGCGGTGGAGCATCGAAGTCATCCACCAGGAGAAGTGCTCCGCTCGCCACACTCGCTTGAGACACGTCTGCGAATACGCGTCGAGAAGATCGGCTCGGCCGGAGGCGAAAAATTCGCGCAGTGCCTGAGAGAGCACGAACACGTCCGCAATGGCGAGGTTCATTCCCTTGGCACCGGTCGGCGGCACGATGTGGGCCGCGTCACCGGCAAGAAACAAACGTCCGTGCTGCATCGGCTCGACGACGAAGCTGCGCATTCCCGTGACGCCCCTTTCCAGGATGGGTCCCTCGCGGAGCGACCAGGCGCTATCGGTTTCCAGCCGCGTGTGCAGCTCCTGCCAGATGCGATCGTCGGGCCACGCGGCAAGATCCTCGTCGGGTGCCACTTGCAGGTACAGCCGCGTAACCTGGGGGGAGCGCATGCTGTAAAGCGCGAAGCCCCGCTCGTGCCAGGCGTAGATCAGCTCGTCGCGAGTGGGCGGTGCCTGCGCAAGGATGCCGAGCCAGGCGAAGGGATACGCGCGCTCGAAGATCGACAGCGCTCCCGCGGGGATCGATGGCCGGCACGCGCCGTGAAAGCCGTCGCAACCTGCGATCGCGTCGCAGCGAAGCTCGACCTCCCCGCCGTCGCTGCGAAAAAGGATGCTCGGCGAAGATGACTCGATGTCGTGCAGCGCGACGGATTCGACCTCGAAAACCAGCTCTCCGCCGGCAGCGAGTCTCGCCTTGATCAGGTCCTTGACGACTTCCTGCTGGCCGTAGACGGTGATCGATCTTCCGCCGGAGAGCCTCGTCAGGTCGATCCGGTGCCCTGTGCCGCCGAACCGCAGCTCGATGCCGTGATGAACGAGACCTTCCTCTCGCAGCCGATCGCCCACGCCGGTCGCGACGAGCAGATCCACGCTTCCCTGCTCCAGCACGCCGGCTCGCACGCGATGCTCGACGTGATCGCGGGAGCGGTTCTCCAGGATGACCGACTCCACGCCAGCGCGATGAAGCAGATGTCCCAACAGCAAGCCGGCGGGGCCGGCGCCGACGATACCTACCTGGGTTCGCTTTCGGATCATCGGCGCCCGTAGCCGGCCTTAGCCGAAATTAACGCTCCTCAGCGCGCCGAATGGCACGAACCCTGCCCTGTGACGCCAATATCGTTGGTGTCCAGTGAGCCGCCCGTCTCGTTCTTGTAGCGCGTGCGTAGCTCGTCGCACACAACAGCGGTCGTCTCTAGGTTACCGCCGCAATGGAAATTGGCGGCATCATCGGTGCTACCCGAGCCGTTGTAGATCGCGGTCTGGGGGAACGGACAAAGTGGACGGGTCCGGTTCGGTGGTGCACCCGCGCCGCCTACTGCTAGCATCGAATCGGGCGTTATGCCGTGCTCGACCCAGTTGACGACGGTCAGGAAGGGGTCGACCGGCGATGGTCCGGCGCCGCCACCTAAGCCACCCGTGCAGTGCCCCACGCCCGGCATGGGGAAGAAGCGGTACCACTGCTGGAGACTTGCGAAATCCGCGTTGACGCCGCGGCTGAAGTATTGCGCCACGCGGCGATAGTAATCGACGTCAGTCCGCCAACGGATCGCGCCGTCCTGCGTACCGTGGATCTGGACCACCTTTGTGCCGTGGGCACGCGCCTTGTCGAGCGCAGGGCTGAAGTTGTCGGTGTAGTCGTTAGTCGTGTGCGAGCCTAGATACGCTTCGTTTTCGTACGTGATGGCGTTGCTCACATCGATGCCCGCCGCGGCCGCGAGGTCGATCGCTTCCTGGTCCACGTACAGGTTCGAGCCGCTGAAGCTCGTGTCCGCATGATTCCACTGCATCACCTGCGTCGTGCTCCCTGATGTTGCCGTCGAAGCGCCAAAATTGATGCCGCGGTCAAAAGCATTCCATATGCGTTTTCCGAGCGAGTTGCGAGGGCCGTCCCAAATGCGGTCGATCGCCGCCGCTTGATCGGCATCGAGGCAATTAGGTGCGGCGGCTGCGCCAGGCGTACCGCAGATGTTGTTCGCCGCGCTCCACGTGCAGGCGCGCGGGTCCGCGACGATGCCGTCGGTGACGCCATCCGCGGCATCGCACGCCGCAGTCGCTAGCGCGTTCGTCGCGCTAATCTGGGCAGCGCTAATCGGTGTGGCGACATTCTTTTGCAGGGCGAGCTTGCGCAACACGAGCGCAGGCCATGAATCGGAGAGCCGGAACTCCTGCCAGAAATACGCCGGGGCGCCGATGAGAAAACCGTCGTACTCGTCGCCGTAGTTCTGAAGCTGACCCATACCTTCGTTGCCGCCGCCGGAGCAGCCGTTGTAGTAGACGCGCGTCGGCGACGTGCCATAGTAGCCTTGCGAGAGCGCAAGGGCCCATTGTTTGCCGTAGTGGGTCGCCCGATTCGTCCAATCGTCAATTGTCCCCAGGGCGAGCGTATGGGCAAGCGGTCCAGTCTGGATGACTCCGAACGGCGGATTGCCTTGGCCCGTGTCGGTGCTGGAGCCACTGTAGCCAAGGCGGATCGCGTAAGAAGGACCGGTATCGTGATTGAGGCCTTCGGCGTAGTTCGCCCACGATGTCACTGAGCCCGAACTGCCTGCGCTCGCGCTCGTCATGTGTTTGCCGACCCAGTTTCCTTGCACGCCGCCAGATCCTCCGTCGACACTGTTGAGTGGAAGCGAGATCCGGATCTTGATCTTCTGGATCTGACCGACGTCATAACCATCGGCGGGTCCGCCGAGACCTGAAGCGTAGGTAAAATCCACTTGGCAGAACGCCGGTGTCGCGGGCGTGGGTGTGGGACGCGACGGAGGATTGGGTGGTAGCGCTGCCGCTGCGGGGACGATGATGGACGTCAGTGTGCCCGAGACAACGTATGCACTGCCGGCGAGACCGTATGCCGGATCGCTGCCGAGCTGCGCGCACGTAGGTAGTGCCGCTGCGATCGCTGGCATGGACGCCAAAGATGCCAAAGCAGCTGCCTGCAGCACATGATTACGTTTCATTGCATCCTCCTTCGTTCAGTTCGACGTGTCTTCCACGAAAACGAAGGCGTGCACCTTGCGACGCACGCCCAGAGATTTCATCAGATAGTGCTTCTTAGTGGCCCTTGCCGTTCCCCCCGTGTGAATTGTCGACACAGGTCGACGGGTTGTATTGGCCGTAGGCTTGGAGATCGTCGGAGGTTTCCTGCTTATACGGCGTGCGCAAGTTGTCACAGATGATCGCGCTGGTTTGCAGGTTGCCACCGCAGGTGTAGCTCGTCGCCTGACTCGAGTCGGCACCGCTCGTGAGGATCGCCTTCTGCGGGAACGGGCAGAGCAGCGGGATCGTCTGCGTCGGCGTGCCACCACCGAAACCACCCGCCGGAAGCGGCGTACCCTCGACGAGCGAAGCCGGTGCCGTGCCGTGCTCGACCCAGGCGACTAACGCGTCGAACGCAGCGGGTACCGACGGGCAGTGCGGCGCGTTCGGGACGAGGAACAGGCGAAGCCAGGTTCTGAGGCCATCGATGTCTGGGGACCCGTGGCCGAAGTGCGCCGCGGTGCGGATGTAGAAGTCGATGTCATTCCAGAACTGGATCGCGGGATCCTGCAAGCCATGGTAGACGATGATCTTGGTTCCGCGCGCGTGCGACGTCTCGAGCAGCTCGGGGAAATTGTCGTCGATGTAATCGGCCGTGCGCAGCGACCCGAGCAGTGCCTCGTCCTCGTAGGTGGTCGCATTGCTCACGTCGACACCGGCCGCTGCCGCGAGATCGATCGACTCCTGATCGAGGTAAAGATTGCTGCTGGCGAAGGTGTTATCGAAGTGGTTGTAGCGCATCACCTGGGCGGTGCTTCCCGCAGTTGCAGTGCCGCTTCCGTGAGCGATACCCCGATGGTAAGGCCCCCAGATGCGTTTGCCGTAGCTGTTGCGCGGGCCGTCCCACCCTTGGTCGATCGCCGCGGCCTGTATCTCATTGAGCAGACAACCGGCGGCAGGCGTGGCAGGTGCACCCGGCTTGCCGCAAACATTGTTCGTCGCGCTCCACTTGCACGCCCGCGGATCGCTCATGATCGGGACGCCGTTCACGGTAACGTCGCCGCAGGCGGCCTTGGCGGCCGCATTCGCGGCGTCCATCTGCGCTTGCGTGATCGCCGTCGTCTGCTGCGCTGCTTTCTTGCGCGCGAGCGCGTCCCACGAGTCGCCGGTGCGAAACTCTTGCCAGTTGTACGCGGGAGCCCCGATCAGCGCGCCGTCATATTCTTCGGGGTAGTGCATGAGCTGGGCCCAGCCCATGTGGCCGCCGCCCGAGCAGCCGTTCCAGTAGGTGCGGCCCGGACCGGTGCCGTAGTACACCTGCGCAAGCTGCTTCGCGAGCTGCACCGTGATGCCGTTGGAGCGACCTCCTGCCCAGTCCTCGATCTTCCCGTAGTTGAGGCTCACGCCCTGGATGACGCCCCAACTATCACCGGATCCGCTGTTGGCGTCGCCGTGACCGGAGTCGCTTCCGCCGCCCATCGCCGGTGGATTGAGATCGATCATGCCGGTGAGACCGGGAACGCTTCCCTGCGCACCACCGCCGGCGGTCATGACAAGCCGGCCGCCCCATTGATCCGCGGGAGCCGCTGTGGGATTGTCGGCGCTGTTCGCCGGCAATATCACTGCGAGCCGGATCGTCTGAAACGCATCCACCGTCGGATAGCCAGTGTCGGCATACCCGGCGGCCGTGCCTTGCTCAGCCGGATCACGCCATGTGACGTTGACCTGGCAGTATTTGCGTCCGCTCGGACGCGTCCCCACCGTGGCCGTCGGCGTCGCGGGAGACGCAGACACGTACACCGCGGGATTGCCGGCGATCGGTGCCATGGTAAGCAGCTGAGCACACGTGGGTAGCGCCTCGGCAAGCGTTGAAGCCAGGGCGAGCGAACCCGCAAATGCGGCCGCAAGCGCGACGCGCAGTTTCTTCTCGGTCATTTACTCCTCCTTCGGTTGTTCGATGACGGAGCGTCGCTTCGGTCGTTGCCGATGGCGCCTCCGCACCCCGGGCCGTTTACACGGTTGAAATAATTTGTTTCATCTAAGCAGTAGAGTCCATTCCAGAATCGGCGCTTGATCATTGGCCAACAAGGCATCAAGATCAATATCGAACCGCGAATAATTCTTATTCGATTTTCGAATTGCGAGACATTCACATGCCGACTAACCGACTCGATCTCAACCTGGTGCCGATCGCTGTCGCGCTCTACGATGAGCTGAACGTGAGCCGCGCCGCGCAGAAGCTCGGCATGAGCCAGCCCGCGGTGAGTATGGCGCTGCGGCGCATGCGAACGACTTTCAACGATCCCCTCTTCGTCCGTGCTCCGCGCGGCGTGACGCCAACGCCCAGAGCGCACGCGCTCATCCGAGCGGCGCGACCGGTCGTAACTCACCTGCAGGATGCTCTGCGCAGCGGCGAGATGTTTCGCCCCGAGCTCGACTCCCGACCGTACAGCTTTGCTCTATCGGATGTCGGCGAGATGGTGTTCCTGCCGAAGCTTCTCGAGCGCCTGAGGAGTGTGGCTCCCAACGCGATGATCCGGTCAGTATCGGCGCCACCGGCGCAGCTCGAGCGAGGGCTCGAGAGCGGCGAGATCGATCTCGCGATTGGCTATTTCCCCGATCTCGCCCGGAACAGCTTCTTCCAGCAGCGGCTCTTCACGCACCACTTCGCGTGTCTCATGCGATCGCGCCATCCGTTACGCGCGCGGCTCACGCGCGAGGCGTTTCTCGCTGCGGAGCACGCCGTTGTCCGGGCCGAAGGGCGCAGTCAGGAAATCGTCGAGCGTTTCCTCGAGCGCAGGAAACTGAAACGCAAGATCGTTCTGCTGACGCCACACTTCCTGAGCCTGCCGATGGTCATCGCCCGCTCCGACCTGATCGCCACCGTACCGCACGCGCTGGCCGTGTACTTCGCCCGCCTGTCTTCAGGCTTGACCGTTGCCAAGCCACCGCTCGACATCGGCGGTTTCGACGTCAAGCAGCACTGGCATGGCAAGTTCCACAACGATTCACGCAGCAAGTGGCTACGCAAACAGGTCGCCCAGCTCTTCAATGATGAGAATGACGAATGGCAGAATGCATGAATCGCGGTTTTGTTTTGTTATGCCCGTGCTCGTCATCCAGGCGTGTAGGCGCCGACGAAAATGCGATCGGCACCTCGCTGCCGTGGCGCGGCTTCAGCTGACTGCGTCCGCGCGGCAAAGAGCTGAAGCAATCCGACCTGCCCTGACGCTCTAAAAGGCAACGTAGGGGCCTTGACCCCCAGGTGTGTTGCGCTGCTCGATCGCCGTGAACACGCTACGGCCGTAGAACAGGTTCAAGCCCCACGCAAAGGTGATCGAGTCGCCGCTCGGCGCTGCGAGATCGCATGGGAGTTAGCGTCTCTGGACGGTCCGGTACGTCGACCTAATAGACCCCGCATCGAATTCGCGCCGCGGCTAGATTCGGACCCCACTACCCCCTCGAACGCTTTTCCGTCGAGTATGCGTGCACTCAGGTGGCCAGACTGTGACGATTCAGGACGCCCTTCCGTCGGGCCGGTACTCGATCCCGCAGGCGGAGCGAGTGAATGAGCTTGATCAACCGTACCGTTATTAGAAACGAACTGTTCTCGCACTTAGCAAAGCACGAGCGTGACCTCCACCAGGAGGACGCAGGCGATTGGCGGCAAGGATCATCTTGGGCAGCATGTGGAGTCGAGCCAGTTGTCACGCAGCGCGGCGTGAACGCGTTTGGCCGGGAAACATGCCTCACCAATTGCTAACCATTGCCGACGCAGCAACAACGCTGCGGCTGCACCCGGTCACCTTGCGCGCTCTGGCCGCTGCCGGCGCCGTTCCCGCATTCAAGGTCGGCCGCACGTGGCGTTTCGTCGAAATTGACTTGCTCGCCTGGGCCCGCGCACATATGGACGCGCGGACGCCGTAGGCGACAAGGAGAGTACATGTCGCTCTACAAACGTCCAAATAGCCGCTACTGGTGGGCCAAGATCCCCCTACCAGACGGAGGCCGCGTACGCCGCTCTAGTGGCACCGCGAATCGCAAGGAAGCACAGGAATGGCTCGACCGCACGCGCGCCGAACTCTGGCGCGTCCATCGACTCGGCGAACGTCCCAAGAACACGTGGGAGGACGCCGTAGTGCGGTGGTGCGAGGAAAGGCCGAGAAGGCCACCGCGCACGAGGATCGATTGAAGTTCCGTTGGCTCGATGCGTACCTCCGTGGCCGACTGCTGCACACGATCCTTTGCCGGCACGCTCATCGGTTTGGCGAAGTCGCGCATCGAACGGGAACTGGGCCCCGCGACCATTCCGCCCGCTGACGCAATACTTCGTCGCGTGTCGCGCGAATGACGTGTCGACGTCCGCGAGGTGACGGTGCATCGTGCGCACGCTCATCCGAAAGCTGCCGTGGTACGACGGCAGGCGCTGTCCTCGTCCACACTCGCTGTCTGGCAGGCTCCGAACGGATCGGGGAACGCGGCGTCAACCAGCCAGGCCCGCTTCGCGCCGAGCGCGGGCAAAGAAGCGTTCTCTGCGCGGCTGGCAAGATTCTTTCGCGCGGAAGGCGGCACGCAGGCGAGACATTTTTTTGCACACGCGACGAGCATGTCCGTGGGGCCCGCCTCGGCGAAGGCCGCGCATCGGGAATAAATCTCGCCGCGTCGCAATATAGACAGTACAGGCAGTCCCGCCCATCACCGCAAGGAGCAATCGCATGAGCACGCCCGATCCCACCGGCTCCGGCCACAATCCAGCCCGCCGCCGGGCATTGAGCTGCCTCGCCGCCTGGACTGGCGCCGCGGTCGTCTGGACCGTCGCGGGCGGCGTGCCGCGCGCGCTCGGCGCGACGAGCTATGGCGCTCGCCCCGTCGCGGCGAAGGATGCACTGACTTTCGTGCAGATCAGCGATACGCACATCGGCTTTCGCAAGGAAGCCAATCCGGACGTCATCGGCAGCCTGCGCCGCGCGATTGGGGACATCAACGCGCTGCCTCAAGCACCCGCGTTCGTCGTGCACACCGGCGATGTGAGCCATTTGTCGAAGCCCGAGGAATTCGGCAAGGCGCGCGAGGTGCTGCAGGAAATCCGTGTCGATCGAGTGCACACGGTACCTGGCGAACACGACACGATCGATGAAGGCGTGAGCGGCTACCTCAAGTTTTTTGACCGCGACGGCAACGGCAAGTCCTGGTACAGCTTCGATCAGGGCGGCGTGCACTTCATCGGCCTGAACAACGTGCTCAACTTCAAGGCGGGCACGATGGCGGCGCTCGGCGACGAGCAAATCTCCTGGCTCAAAGGCAACCTCGCGGGTGTCTCCCACTCGACACCGATCGTCGTGCTCGCTCATATTCCGCTGTGGACGATCTGGGAACCCTGGGGCTGGGGTACCGCCGACTCCGCACAGGCGATGGCGCTGTTGCGTCCGTTCGGCTCGGTCACGGTGCTGAACGGGCACATCCATCAGGTGCTGCAGAAGGTCGAAGGAAACATTGCCCTGCACACCGCGATGTCGCTCGCCTATCCGCTGCCCACGCCCGGACAGGAGGGCATCGGCGAGCCCGGTCCGGTGACGGTGCCCGCCGGCGAGCTCGGCAAGCTGCTCGGCACGCGCCAGGTCAGCGTCGTACGCGGGAGACATGAGCTTGCGTTGATCGACACCCCGCTCGAGGGTTGATCTCCGGACACAGCGCGGCGCTCTCGAAGGTCCGTCGCATCAAGGCACAACTGAGAACCGCATCAGGATTCGCGCTTTCGACCGAATCCTCACACCTCGAGGATAGCCTCATGAACCAGGCCTTTTTTCGCACCGCCTCCCGGCCGCTTCCCGTCCGCGCCGCTCTCGCACTGGTCCTCTGCGCAGGTCTGGTGATCCCCGCGCTTTTCGCGACGGCGGCCGCGCCGACGGTCAGTCTGGATATCGCGAAGTTCGCGTTTGCGCCGAAGGAAATCACGGTCACCCCCGGGACCAGGGTCGTCTGGACCAACCGCGACGAAACGCCGCATACGGTGGCGAGCAACGACAAGAGTTTTGCCTCCAAGGGTTTGGATACCGACGACAAGTTCGAGCACACCTTTGCTACCGAAGGCGACTTCACCTACATCTGCACGGTGCATCCGTTCATGACCGGCGTCGTGCATGTGCGGAAGCAGTAGCAGCAATGCCAACGTCTTGAGTCTCGACGCGGCGCAGACGGAAGGGCTTCGGTATCGATCATTGGCTGGAACGCGCTCGAGAACGTCGGGCTCCGATTGTTGAGGAGCTCTGGCGCGCCATTCGAACCGGGATCATCGTTCTGCCCGTGAAGGCGCGCTACCCGCTCGAACGGGTAGCCGAAGCCGTCGAGCACATCGCGACGGCTTCGATGACCGGGAAAGTGCTGCTCGCCGAACTGAGGCGGACGAAACGCCGGGGCCGCCTTCAATCCGACGATGAAGGTCGGACGCTTCCGCGCCTCACGTCAACCGATAGTGGGCCACGGCGTCCTCGTTATGACCCGCCGGTAGCCATGCGACCAGCGTCGCGCGAAGCGACCGGACATGCGGCACCGGACTCACTTCGCTTCGGGCTCCGCTCCCGCGGCGTGCAGGATCAGGATGTCGTAGATGACCCGGTTCACCGGAGTCGGAACGCCGGCCACACGACCCCGCTCGACGACGTCGCCGCTCAGCCCGTCGACTTCCAGCCGGTTGCCGCGCTCGAGGTCGTTGTGCATCGAAGAGGTCATGGTCGCGGGCAGGCCATCGGCGAACGCGAGGCGATTGTCCGCGAAATCCTGCGCAAGCTGCACGCCCTCGGAGCGACCGACGGCGACGACTTCGCGCATCGCATCGTGGAGGAGCGCTCGCGTGCGAGGGTTCGAGCGAATCGGCCCGATGGGTTTGCGTATGGTCGTCGTGAGCCCAGACAAGCCGACGAGGAACACGAACTTCTCCCAGATCGTGCGGCGGATGTCTGCGCTCACCTCGACGTCGATCCCAGCTTGTCGGCAGGCATCGAAGAATGCCTGGGCGCGTGCCGAGCGTTTGCCGTCGTACTCGCCGAAGACCAGCTTCTGCACCGTACCGGAGTGGCGGATGACGCCGGGCGCGGCGATTTGCGCAGCGATGTAGCAAGCGCCGCCCATCACCGCGCGCGCGCCCAGAACATCGCGCAGGATGTCGTCCTTGCGAACGCCGTTTTGCAGCGAGATGACCGCCGTCTCCGGTCCGACGAGCGGCGCCATGGCTTTCGCTGTCGCTTCCGTATCCCAGAGCTTCACCCCGAAGAGGACGAGGTCGACCGGTCCGATGGCCGCGGGGTCGTCGGTCGCTCGCGGATTCTCGAGATGCATGTCGCCCAGCGGGCTCTCGACCTTGAGACCCTGGCGCCTGATCGCCTCCAGATGCCGACCGCGCGCGATGAAGCTGACGTCGCTGCCGCCGAGCGCCAGACGCGCCCCGAAATACCCGCCGACCCCTCCCGTTCCCATCACCGCGATGCGCATCTTGACTTCCTTAGCTATTCAGCTATTCTTGAGTATATATTCAATAACTAGTCTGTCAAGCGGAAACCTTAGTCCTTGGCGAAGACGACGGACGTTTATTCTTGATCGAAGATTAGTCTATTGCGACAGATGGCTCGACCCAAGGAATTCGACAAGGCAACGGTCTTGGACAGGGCCGTCGACACGTTCTGGCAACAGGGCTTCGACGGCACCGCCGTTCAGGATCTGTGCGCGGCGATGAAGCTCAATCCGGGAAGCCTGTATGGCGCGTTCGGCGACAAACGCGCTCTGTTTCTCGCGGCCCTCGATCGCTATGTCGACACCGTGTCGCGGCAGGCCATCGAGCGGATCGAAGACGCGGACTCGGGTATGGCGGGCATTCGCGGCTACTTCGATCATCTCGTCGGCGCAATGCTCGGCGGCAAGCGGCGATGGGGTTGCCTGATCACGAACTCGGCCGCGGAACTCGCGCTGCACGATCCGGACGTCGCCGCCCGGACCAGGCTGCATCTCTCGCGGATCGAATCCGCGTTCGCGCTCGCGCTTGCTCGCGCGCAGGCCGCGGGTGAGGTGGCCGGTGGCGCCGCCTCGCAGAAAGCAGCGTTCCTGGTCTGCCTCGTGCAAGGACTGAACATCCTGGCTAAAACCGGGCCCGAGCGCCGGGTGTTGGAAGGGATCGTCGAAGCCGCGCTCCAGGCGCTGACGAATCGCCCGTCGAAGGCAGCGCGCGGCAATGAGGAATTACCCAAAGTCCGTCCGTCTCCGAAGGTTTGACCGAATTGCCCCTTCCCGAGAGAAGGGCGACACTTCATTCTGGGGCACCTGCCCGTCGAAAGCGGATCAGTGGCTGCCTGCCCGTGCATCATCAACTCGAGGAGACATCCGAGCGCTAATAGAATGGCATTCACGAGCAACAGGAACGCAGGCGCCGACAAATGGAACCCGCTCATGAAATGTGCTACCGACGCGGGACGTTCTCGATGGTGACCACGTAATTGAAGACGAGGCACCCGCGATCAGCAGGCCGACCGAAGTCGTCGACTTGGCGCTGGCAAGAAGGACGTCGTATAGCTGGCGCAATGTCAGCGCGCGATAGATAAATGCGGCGGCAACCAACGCGTACGCCGCTGCGGCGGCGGCACCCTCGGTAGGCGTCATGACGCCACCATAGATGTCGAACAGCAGAATGAGCGGCAGCAATAGCGCCGGAAATGCGGCTACGGTTACCTTCGGGATCTCCCGCAGCGGAACGGAAGGCTCGACGGGATAGTTCCAATGAGTTACGAAGGCGAATCTATTTCGGTGCCATGCGCCCGTCAGCGGATGGCACCGACCACGACTACAACGAATTGATACGCTCGAGCGCGCCCTTCGGCCAGTCTTGCCCGTATTTGTCCACGTATTTCTTCTGCGCGTAGACTCTGAATGCGTTGACGTCCGGCGTGTAAACCTTCTTGCCCTGACTCTTGAAGAACTCGACGACGTCCTTTTCCTGCCCGTTGAACTTCACTGTGTAGTCGTCGATGGCCTTGTCGGCAGCTTCTTGGAATTTCGCCTGAAGCGCGGCCGGCATCGCGTCCCACGTTTTGGTCGACACCGTCATCAAGTCGTAGCCGATGACGTGGCTGGTCAGCACGAACTGCGTCGTGACCTCGTAGAATTTCATTAGCTTGCTGAGTAGCAGCGGATTATCCTGGCCGTCGATCGCGCCGGTCTGCAGTGCGGTATAAACCTCGGCGAACGCCACGGGCGTCGGACTCACGCCGATCGACTCACCCAGGAATTGCCAGAACTCTCCTGGCGGCATACGAAGCTTGATGCCCGCGAGATCGGCGGGCGTACGGACCATCCTGTCGGGCTTCAGGTTGACGTGACGCGCGCCGAAGTAGACGGGCGTGACGATCTGGATGCCGAGCTGGTCTCGCGCCATCTTGATGAAGTCGCGGCCCACATCGCTTTTGAACGTCTTTTTCATGTGATCGGGATCGCGGAACAGATAGGCCGAGGTCATGAGAGACCAGGCAGGAAGCTGCTTCGAGATGTCCTGCGGCGCGAGGTTCGCCATCTCGAGGTTGCCGCGTTGCAGGGCCACGAGCTCCGTGCCCTGTTTGAACAGCGTGTTGTTCCAGTACGGTTCGAAGTCGAGGCTGTCCTTCATCGCCGCGGCGAAATTCTTGTATGCCTCGGCCCGCAAGTCCTGCTCGGTGAAGGCGCTGGAGAAGCGCACCTTGGTCCTCGCTTGCGCCTGCGCGGCGGGCAACGCACCTGCCGCCAGCAGCGAGCCACCCGCGACGAGAAACGATCGGCGATCGAAACCATAACTCATTTGTTCCTCCTTTCGGTTGATGGGCGCCGTCCCAGCGAGACGGGCGCCGAAATGTGTTGATCCGATACTTGTCCGACCTCGAAACATCATCAAGACGTCGATTTTCGTTCAGCGGGCAGTACTTCAATCCGCTGCAACGGTTTCCGTGCTGCTGTGGGTTCGCCGTTCGCCGGGCGAGTAGATGTCCATGATGTTCCAGTGGCCCGCCGTCGGCACCGGTTCGTTCTGCATCATCACGTCGATCACGACCGGCTTGTTGGCACGGATCGCAGCTTCCAGCGCCGGCTTGAACTCGCGGGCTGATTTGATCCTGACACCTTCGATGCCGTACCCGCGGGCAATCGCGGCGTAGTCGGGCGAATACGGGAAACCGTCCTTCTCGAACACGGTGCCGAACGTCGTGCCGTAGTGCGCCTTCTCGAGGCCCGCGATGGTTCCGTACGCGCAGTTGTTCATGATGATCCACACCACGGCGGTATCCTGCTCGAAGGCAGTGGCGAGCACTGCTGGATTCTGGCCGAAGCCACCATCGCCCACGAGCGCGGCCACTACTCGCTGCGGTTGTGCGATCTTCGCGCCGACCGCCGCAGGCGCACCGAAACCCATCGTCGCGTAACCGCCGGGCGTGAAGATCGTGCCCGCCTCAAGGATCGGAAACTGCTGGCCCACGCCGTTCTTGTTCCAGCCCACGTCGGTGGTAATCAACGCATCGCGCGGCAGCACGGCGCGCACGTCGGCGAGAATGCGCTCGGGTCGCATCGGGTACGCGTCGCTCTCGACATGCTTCCGGTTGCCTTCGACAAACGCTGCGCGCACGGCGGCAATCTCCCTCGCGAGCGCCGGGCGGCGAATGCCGTCAGGCACGATCTGGCGCGCGACTCGATTGAGAGCCGCCAATGCAGCCTCCAGATCGGCCACGGCGCCGACATCGACCGGATAGTTCCGGCCGATCTCCGCCGGGTCGATATCGATGTGGATCAGCTTCGTCGGCGGAATGTCGAACGTGTATTCGCTCTCCCACGAGCTGCAATCGGCTTCGGAGAAGCGCGTGCCGAGGGCAAGGATCCAGTCGGCGTTTCGGCACTGGTCGTTAATGAACTTCGTACCCCAGAAGCCGGTCATGCCGAGCACGAACGGATGGTCGTCGGGCAGCGCGCCCTTCCCCATCAGCGTGTGCGCGACCGGAATCTGCAGGTGATCGACAAGCTCCCGCAGTTGTGTGCTCGCGTCGGCGAGCAGGATGCCGCCGCCGACGTAGAGCACCGGGCGCTTTGCCGAGACGAGCTTCTTGACGATCTCTTGGGCGGTTTTGTCATCGAGAGACGGCTTGCGCAGCGTCTTTGCGTTGTGATGCAATCGCTCGAATAGCGAGACATCGATTTCCTTGGAGAAGATGTCCATCGGAACGTCGACCAGCACCGGCCCGGGCCGGCCGCTCTCGGCGAGCGCGAACGCCTTCTCGATGATCTCGGGGAAAAGATGCGGCTGATCGACGCGCCACGCGCGCTTCACGAACGGGCGGTAGATCTCGTACTGCGACGCATCCGCGTGCAGGTTCACTTCCTGGTGCGGATGCTTGCCGTGGTAGTGCGTCGGCACGTCCCCGGCGATGACGACCAGAGGGATCGAATCGAGCGAGGCATTCGCCACACCGGTGGCGGCATTGGTTAACCCCGGTCCCAGATGCGTAAGCACTACGGCGGTCTGCTTCTTCGCTCGCGCATAGCCGTCGGCCATGTGCGCGGCGATCTGCTCGTGGCGCACGTTGACGAATCTTATCTTGCTATTGGCGAGCTCCGCGAGCAACGCAATATTGGTATGCCCGCAAAGACCGAATATGTTTTCGATGCCGCGCGCCTCCAGGTACTTGACCAGCTGGCGCGAAATAAGGTCCTTCATGGTCGTCTCCTCCATGGCCGGGCCCGCAGGCGCCGGCGCGTGATTGGTCAGGCCCGCTGCGGCGCAGTAGCCTCCGGCACCGTAGCGGATGCAGCCACGGGCCGCTCCGATGTCGGCAAGTGGCGGATGGCGGGCCCGCTGTAACGGAACGGGATCTCCTTGGGCATCGGACCCATGATCCGCTGCCCGCGCTGCTTCTGCTCCCAAGCGTGCGCCAGAATTCCCACCGCGCGCGACAGCACGAACAAGCCCCGGCCCAGTTCGGGCTCGAACCCGAGCTCGCAGAAGACGACCGCGGTGATGCCGTCGATGTTCATCGGAATGTGCTGCCTCTTGATCGACTCGAGCGCCGAGACGACTGCGCGCCCGATCGCCGCGTAGCGGCCCGAGACAGCGCCCACCTTCTCGGCCTCTGCGACCAGTTCGAACAACGGCGCCGTGCGCGGATCCACCGGATGGAAGCGATGGCCGAAGCCAGGCACGATCTTTTCGCCCGCCTGCATGCGGCGCTGGATCACCGCGATAGCGCTGCGCGGGAGATCGCCATCGGGACCGGCCTCCGCATCGATCGCGCGATATAGCTCCATGCATTGCTGACCCGCGCCGCCATGAACGTCGTCGAGCACGTTCACCGCCGAAGCCATGGCACCGTTGACGGGAAGGCCGCAGGTCACTGCCATGCGCGCGATCGCGATCGAGGGCGCGTGCGGCCCGTGATCCACGCCCGGCACCATCGCCGCCTCGAGCAGATCGGCCTGCTCGCGGGTAGGTAGCTCGCCGCGCAGCATCAGCCAGATCATCTCGGGGAAGCGCACGCGCCCGATCAGCTCCTCGACGGGGTACCCCCGGATGGCGATCTTGCCGGGATGGATGTCGATGATCGCGGTATCCCACCACGCCGACGCGTCCGCGAGCAGTTGCTCGGCGGTCTTAGTTGCCATAGTTCTCTTTCCTCAGACATTCGTGCCGATCGGATCGTTACTGGCCGCCGATCGAAGGCTCGACGACTCATGCTTCTCACACTGCGCCGGCGTTGCGAAGTTGCTCGATTTGAGAGTCGTCGTACCCGATGTCCCTCAAAATCGTATCGGTGTGCTCGCCGAGTCGCGGTGGGGGCGATGTGATTTCCGGGTCGCCTCGTGAAATTTTGAAACCGGCGCGCGTGACCGTAATGGACCCGTCTCGGCCAGGCACGTTGTCCAGCGTCTGCAGTACCTCCCGGTGCGTTACCTGCGCCGCATCCAGCGCTTCCGGGACGGAGAGCACACGACCTGCCGGGATGCCGAGGCCATTCAGAATCTGCTCCCATTCCGAGGCCGGGCGACCGCGAAGTGCACGCTCGATTTCGACCGTCAGCGCAGCGCGATTGCGCTTGCGCGCCTCGCGCTCCGAATATCGCTCATCGCGGATGAGATCCTCTCGGCCGAGAACGCGCGCGAGCGCCTCGAATTGCTCCTGCTTGTTTGCGGCTATGTTGATCAATCCGCCGCCGGTTGCAAAGGTTCCCGACGGGGCGGCCGTAAAGTTTTCGTTGCCCATCGGCTGCGGTTCGCAGCCCGCGATCAGGTAGTTCGACACGACCCAGCCCATGCTCGCGAGCATGCAGTCGAGCATGGAGACATCGATGAACGCGCCAAGCCCGGTCGTTACGCGGCGTACCAGTGCGGCCGAGATCGCGAACGCAGCGTTGATGCCCCCGATCGTATCGGCTATCGGATAGCCGACTCTCATCGGCGCGCATCGCTGATCGCCGGTGATGCTCATGACACCGGACAGCCCCTGGATGATTTGATCGTAGGCAGGAGCATCCTTGAGCGGTCCGCCCTGCCCGAAACCGGAGATTGCGCAATAGATGAGGGACGGATTGCGTCTGGCGAGATCCTCGTAGCCCAGGCCCAGTCGCTGCATCACGCCTGGGCGGAAATTCTCCACCAGAACGTCGGCGGTCTTGACCAGGCTCTCGAGCACTGCGCGGCCCTCTGGGTGCTTGAAGTTTATCGTGACGGATTTCTTTCCGCCGTTTTGGGCTAGAAACGACGCTCCCATGAAGCGCGCATTCAAACTCTCATCGGCGCCTAGTTGACGGGCCAGGTCCCCGGTCCGAGGCACTTCAACCTTGATGACCTCCGCCCCGAGTTGTCCCAGTTGGTATGCGCAAAAAGGTCCGGACAGCACATTGGTCAAGTCCAGTACGCGTATCCGTTCGAGAGGCGCATTCCGGGCCAAAGATTGGGTGTCGCTAGCGCCGGCCCCGACAGGACTCCGTTCTTGGAGAACGGGCGCTGCCGCGGCCGCGCCGTCGGTTCTGGGTAGAGGCATGAGGCGTTCTTGGTTGCGGCTACCGGCGAATGAATGGATTGGGCACGTCAAGGTCAGTGGAAATCCATACGCACTTCGTTTCCAGATACTCCTTGACCGTTTCAAGACCCGATTCACGGCCGATGCCCGAGCTCTTGTAGCCTCCGAAGGGCGACGTGAAGCTGGTCGCACGATAGTTGTTGACCCACACCGTTCCGGCCTTCAATTTCTCCGTCATAAGCATCGCCCGCGCGAGGCTTTTCGTCCACACGCCGGCCGCTAGCCCGTACGCGACATCATTGCCGATCCGGATGGCATCGTCCTCGTCCTTGAATGGAATGACGGCCAGCACCGGCCCGAACACCTCCTCCTGCGCTATGCGCATGTCGTTCCGGACGTTGACGAAGATCGTCGGCTCGACGAACAAGCCGGAGCCGAGATCGGGTCGACTTTTCCCCCCGAGCACGCATTTCGCGCCTTCGGCTTGGGCGATCCGCACGTAGTCCAAGATCTTTTCGAACTGCGGGCGTGTGGCAATGGGTCCCATTTGGGTATCGGGAAGCGCCGGGTCCCCCAGCTTCACATCGCGCATGAACTCGACGAGATCCGCAACGAATCGGTCGTGAATGGTTTCCTGCACGAGCAGGCGGGAGCCGGCCTGGCAGCTTTGCCCGCACGCGGCGAAAATGCCGGACACGACACCCTTGACTGCCTGCTTGAGATCCGCATCGTCGAAAACGATGTTCGGCGACTTGCCTCCAAGCTCGAGAGTGACTGTCTTGAGGCCGCGCGCCGCGAGCTCGTAGATCCGCCGGCCCGCGGCATCGCCTCCGGTGAACCCCACGTGCGCGACCCCAGGGTGCGTAACGAGAGCCTCTCCTGCCTCGGCACCAAACCCGGTTATCACGTTGACGACGCCCTTCGGGACGCCGGCATCGACCGCGATCTGCGCGAGCTCAACCATGGACGCCGACGTGAATTCCGAGGGTTTCACCACGGCCGCGCATCCCGCTGCCAGCGCCGGGGCAAGCTTCCAGCTCGCGAGCGTGAGCGGCGAGTTCCACGGCGTAATGATCGCCACGACACCCTTCGGCTCGTAGCGTGTATAGGCGAACACGCCTTTTTTGTCCGTCGGTATGACGTGACTCTGAATCTTGTCGGCGAATCCGGCGTAGTATTTGAAATAGTCGCCCATGTAGCGGACTTGGGAAACCACTTCCGAGGCGAGTTTGCCATTGTCGCGACGCTCGATCTCGGCCAGCCGCTCCGAGCGCGCCGCAATCGCGTCGCCAAGCTTCCACAAGAGCCGTCCGCGCTCGCTCGGCGAAATCGCGGGCCACGGTCCCTCGGCGAGCGCGCGCCCGGCGCTAGTCACGGCGGAGTGCACGTCCGCTGCATTGCCTCGCGCGATCAGCGCCCACGCGGTGCCGCGATAGGGATCTTCCGTGGCGAAGTATTGTCCTGACGCGGGAGGCGCCGATCGCCCATCTATGAAGTGGTCGTACTTCGGCAGCTCTTGCGCTTGCACCTGGCGCTCCCAATATCAGCCTCGCCGCCTCCGCAGCATTCCGCGTACCGCAACATCATTCTATAACTGCGCCCGGACGTCAATGACACGCTGAGCGAGCCCGGAGAGCCCATCTGGGGATTGGCGCGCGACGTTCGCGATCGGATTTGGCATACTTGACACTTCCCAGGTCCACCGGGTTTCAGCGCATGGCAGCCGAAGTCGGAGTGGCAGCAGTCGAACGGGCGCTATCGATCCTCGACGCGTTCGGCGAAGCCGACGACACGTTGACGCTTGCAGCCCTCGCCAAGCGCACGGGCTTGTACAAGAGCACGATCCTTCGCCTCGGCAAGTCTCTGGAGAAGCACGGATATCTACTGCGCGCCGCGGACGGCAGCTATCGCCTCGGCGCCAAGCTGCTCTACCTCGGATCGCTGTATCAGCGTCATTTTCGAACCGCCGATATTGTCGTCCCCATTCTTCGCGACGTAGTGCAGCAGGTGCACGAAGGCGCATCGTTCTACGTGCGCGATGAGGACAAGCGCGTGTGCCTGCATCGCGTCGATGCCACGCGCGCGGTGCGCGACTCCGTGCACGAAGGCGACCGCTTGCCGCTGAAGCTCGGGGCCGCCGGTCACGTCCTTTGCGCGTTTTCCAACGAGCGCGGAGCGCGGCACGACGAGGTTCGCAAGAACATGTACGCGGCGTCGTTCGGAGAGAGGGACCCTGAAACCGCCGCCGTCGCCTGCCCGGTCTTCGGTCCGCAGCAGAACCTCATCGGTGCGCTGAGCATCTCCGGTCCGAGGTATCGCATCGAGGCCGAGCTTGAGCGCCTGCTTCCCGCGTTGCTCAAATACGGGCGCGAGCTGACACGCGTGCTGGGCGGCAACCCACGCGAGCTTGTTTTTGCCGGCGCACCTCGGCGCGCGGGCCGGTCCGGCGCTCTGGCGCGCAGGCCTCGGTGAGCCCGGTTCGCCGATACACCCACTCCTGGAAGTTCCTGACCGCAGGCTCGCCCCCGGCGAGGTCGTTGTGCCCGTGAGCGCTTGACGCCGCGAACATCGCGCTAGGTTGGCCGGATGCAGGCGCGCAGGTGATCGGCTGAGCACGCCCTACCCGTCTCTGTGGAACCGATCCGCTGACGCGCAGCTAGCGTCGCTCCTACTTGCGCGCTGCTATTGACTTTGCGGCGGGTTTTTCGTAGTGTCCCACTTGATTATAGCACGTAGTTCTATCTGATAGAACGAACCTGCGCCGTACCCACGCGCCGGCCCACAGCCGGCAAGCAAAACGTCACGCCCCTGGCGAATCACCCCTTGGAGGAGACGATGAAGCGACTCATCACGATAGGCAAAGCACTGGCCGCCGCGGCGTTCGCCCTCGGCGCGACGGCTGCCGGCGCGCAACCCTTTCCCAACGTGCCCGTCACGACCGACGGCACCGCGCAATCGCAGGAGAATCCCAACTACGGCGTCTGCCACGGCACCGATCCGTCGTGCTATCACAACTGGGGCGTGGTGCGGTCGAATCCCCCGAGGGTACTGTTGTTTACGCGCACTGCCGGGCCGCGGCATCAAAGCCTCGGAACGGCACTAGCGTTGGGTTTAAATCCGCCGCTCGGTCCGAACAACAACACACAAATGGACATCATTCGGTTGCTGAATGACGAAGGGATTCAGGTCGACTACACCGAAACGGTGACGAGTCTATCGAACCTCAACAAGTACTCAGCGGTGATCTTCTTCAGCAACAGCCGGGACGTGCTGTGGGATCACGGGCGCGCCGTCAATCCTGCCTACGCGGTCTCGACGACGACCTCCGCGTACCTGGATGCCGCCAAGGTCAACCTGCGCCAGTACATGCGCGCGGGCGGCGGCTTCGTCGCCATCCACAACGCCCACGGCACCGAGTACAACTGGCCCTGGTACGAAGGCCTGCTCGGAAACTCGAACTACTACGATCACGGGCAGTACCAGCTCGGGAGCTTCCTCATCACCTCGGCCGACTCGTCCACCAACCCCATCGGCTCGCCGGGCACGGTGGTCCCCTTCAAGGACGAGTGGTACAACCTGGTGCCGTTCCCGACGGACGTGAAGTTCCTGGCGACCGTCGACGAAAACACGCTCGCCACCAAGCACTCGACCCACCCGGGCTTCCCGACCTTTCACCCCGTCGCCTGGTGCCAGTATTACGATGGCGGTCGCGCCTGGATCACGACACTCGGGCACAGTTATGTCGATACGTCCGACATCACCACCCCGGTTGGGGAAAGCAACTTCCCCCCCGCTGGCCGCGCGGCCTTCCAGACGCTGATCGTCAACGGAATCAAGTCGGCGATGGGACTGCAGCCGTTCTGCGAGGCGTACGGCTTCAGCGGCTTCACGGGTTCGACGGCGAACGCGGGCAGTGCCGTGCCGGTCACGTTCAAGCTGACGGCCAACGGCGGCGCAGTTCCCGGCTCCAATGCCGTCACCTGGGTGAAGACCGCCCCGGCGGCGTGCAACACCGGGCTGCCGTCCGGCGACTTCGAGACGGCCAGCCTGTCAGGCAGCCCATCGGGCAGCGGCGGTAGCTATCACTTCAACTGGAAGACGGACTCGTCGTGGGCCGGAAGCTGTCGGGTTCTCTGGATGCTCCTAACCGACGGTACCATTCACCGGGCGAACTTCCAGTTCAACTAGCTCCTCCGTTGCTCTGACCGATCAATTACTTCGCTCGGTTCGGAGCGCTCCGCGGCGGCGGCTGAGTCCGACTCAGCCGCCGCCGCGCTTTCGCTTCGATGATCGCTGCATGAAACCCTTTTCGATCATTGCCGCCGCCGCAGCCTTGCTCGGTGCCTCCGGCGCCCTCGCCGCGCCGCCGCTGCAGCTCAGCGCCTTCGGCTTCAACCTTTACAGCACGCCGACGGTCGCCATGGCCACCTTCGAGCGCGAGTACCAGCCCTGCTATCCCGTGCGCTCGATTTACCACGGGCGTCCCGGCGATACGGGCCCGATCACCTCCGACCTCAGCGTCAATCCCGGCATGATCTACGAAGACATCGGCGCGCCGGACGTCTGTTCCTACAGCCCGGCGGGAGACGGTATAACCGACGCCATCGAGACCAAATTCGCCCACCCCGACATAGCCGCCGATCAACCGATGTATTCACTCGAAGTGCAGCGGCTCTATCCGGACGTGGTCTATGGTCATCCGGCCCGCCTGCGCAACACCTTCGAGGCGCTGCGCGCGCAGCTGTTCCGCACCTATGGACGGCCCACCGACCAGCGACGCGAGAGGATCGTCTCCTCGGCAGCCAACCTTGCATGGAGCCTCGGCATCGGCGGGGACGTCAAGCGCGAGGACTACATGGTTCGCTACCTGTGGGCCGCGAAAGGGAAGCTCGTGGACGAGGAAGACGAGCAATCCACGTGCCGCTGCGACGGACCCTACGTCAAGGCCGTCATCGAGATCTCGCGCTCTCCCACGACCATCCCGAAGAACACCTTCTACGTGCTCAGCGTGGAGATTTCAGCCCAGGACCAGGACTTGCGCTCGCGGCAGGATGCATGGAATGCGCAATGGCTGAGGCCGAAGAACTGACACCTCGTTCCGAGCACTGGCGTCGTCACTGAAAGACGACCTGCCGGGCATTGGCCGCGCCGAGCGCTCTTCCGCCCGGATTCCCCGCGATTCCGGCGCTGCGATCGATTGAGCACGAAAGTTGCTCGCCATCGCCAGCGACGCGCTCTCCGATCGGCCCCGGCGATCGGCGGCAAATCTCGCGCGCACCGATCGACCGTTGACAATCGACCACATTGCCTCTTATAGTTTTCTGAAACGTCGTTCTGTTGTACAGAATGCAGAGAAAGCGCCGCCGAAACGAACGCTTCGCCCCGTGGGACAGCGTTTCGGTGCGCTGCTTGTTCGCAAAGTGGGGGTGCGTACAAGCTCCGGCATTCAAGGCTCTGTCCCGGTCCAACTCAGGAGGAGAGCAATGAAACTACGCCCACTCGTCGCAGCGCTTGCCTTTGGATTGCTTGCGGCGCCACATCCGAATGTGACAATGGCGTCGGGCTCGGCCGCGGACCTCGCCTCATGCTGCACGGCCGGCGATCAGGATTTTCCGAAGGTCGGCGGCAATCTGGGAAACCAGGCGTATTCGTCGCTGACGCAGATCAAAAAGGCGAACATTCACAAGCTGGGACCAGTCTGGCTCAATCACGTTTCGGCCGCACCTCCGACCACGAATGACACGGGTCAACAGACGACTCCGATCGTGGTCGATGGCGTCATCTACCTCGACACGCCCAACGGCGATGTCATCGCGGTTGATGGGGCGACGGGCGCGACCAAGTGGAAGTGGCACCCGACGGCCTTCGCCCCTACCGGCACGCGTCGCGGCGTATCGGTGGGTGACGGCAAGGTCTACACGAGTGCGTCCGGCAGCCGGGTCGTCGCACTGGACAAGGACACGGGTGCGTTAGTCTGGGCGGTACAGCCCAAGGGTCCCGGTAACGCGAGTCTTGGCAACATCGGCAAAGTCGCGACGGTGTACTACGACCACATGGTCTACGTAGGCACAACCGATGCCTCGCGCAACGCCGGTTTCGCACTCAACTCGAGCGATGGCAGCTTGGTGTGGGCGTTCTACGGCGGGGCCGCTCCCGGAACCGTGTACACCGATGTGAACGGCAATGTGATCAATGCCGGCAACACGTGGACCACCAAGTCCACTCCCAACGATACGCCGAACACCTGTGCGCTCACCGGCGGCGTCTCTCCGTGGATCCACCCTGCCATCGACCCCGACCTCAATATGGTGTATTGGGCCTTCGGCAACGTGCGCAGCTGCGGCTCGTCACAGGACGGCTCCGGACGTCCCGGCATCAATCTCTTCTCGAGCTCGCTCGTCGCCCTCGACGCAAAGACCGGCGAGTACAAGTGGCATTTCCAGTCGGTCCATCACGGTATCTGGGACATGGACAATACGCATCCGCCGGTCCTGGCTGACGTGACGATCAACGGCGAGGTGCGCAAGGTCGTGTACTACGGCAGCAAACAAGGCAGGACGTTCGTGCTCGATCGCACGAACGGTGCGCCAGTGCTTGGCGTCGAAGAGCGCCCGGTCTCGCAGGATTCGAGACAGCTTTCGTGGCCGACGCAACCGTACCCGCTCCAACCGAGCTGGCTTTTGGACTGCATCGTCTATCAGCCGCTCGGTACGGAGATCCCGGGTGATCCGAATCGTGCTGTACCGAACTACAACGGGCCTTACATAAGCGCGACCGCGGCCGACTATCTGGCCGCAGATGCGCCCTTCTTGAGCGGACCCGCCAGAATAGGTTGTATGAATGAAGCGCACTGGGATCTGCCGTTGCTATCGACTCCCAGCCAGAACGGTGGTGGGGACTGGTCCGGGCATTCGTTCAGCCAGAACCTCGGGCTGTACTACGTGCCGTACGGCAACAACGCGACCGCGCACGACCGAAGCGAAGGCGGGAATGGGCTTCGTCCATTGGGCCAATACCAAACGGGAGGGATCGTGGCCATTGACGCCTCGACCAACCTCGTTCGTTGGCAGCGGGAACTCGGCCTTGACGAGGCGCACGGACAAGGCGCGCTCACGACGGCGAGCGATCTGCTGTTCCTGGGCCAGCCCGACGGCAACTTCACGGCGATGGACGCCGTGACCGGCAAGGAGCTCTGGCGCTTCCAGACCGGGGCCTCGATCAGCGCGGCGCCGATCACGTACACAATCGATGGTGAGCAATACGTCGCGATTTTCTCGGCTGGAACCGGGATTCCTTACGGGAACTCCATCACCGAGGGCGACTCGCTGTGGGCGTTCAAGCTGGGCGGTACGTACAAGACCGCTTCGGGGAGCAGCGAAGCACCGACCCCGGCTCCGCTGGTGATTCGCCGTCCGGTCGGCAACGCCGTGGAAGGCAGCACGGTGGACAACACCATCTACCTTGCGCGCGCCAACAGGACCACGGATACGGCCGCCGCCAGGGATGGCAAGTCAACGGGCTCGATGAATCCGCAACACATGCGTGTTCCGGTGGGCACGACGGTCACCTTCCTGAATCCTGGCGCCGACAAGTTCCCGAACTTCCCCAACCAGCTGCCGCACTGTGCGACCCAGTTCTTCGAGGGCTTGTTCAACCCCAAATTGAACCCGGGTGAAACCTTCCAGTACACCTTCACGCGTGCGGGCGAGTACTTCTACAACGACTGCACGGATCCGCGTCCCACGGGCAAGGTAGTCGCTTACCTGACGCCCGTGAACGTGCCCGGCGCTTTGCGGTTTGTACCGAGCACTCTCAACCTCGGCTCGCCCACCGGGCTGTTCACCGACATAAACGGTGTCGTCACGGCGCTGTTCGACGTCCCGGACGGCTATACGCTCGATGGCAGCGTGACCCTCCAGACCCCGTTGACGACAGCCTTGATCTCGCCCGTGTCGACGAACCTAAGCTCCAACGGGAAGCAGCTCGTGGCGCATTTCAACAAGGCCGATATCGAGAACAACATCCCCGAGGGCGACGCGGTTCCTCTTACCTTGAACGCCAATTTCCTGAATGCGGGAGTTCAGACGCAACTGAGCTCGACCGTGAATGTGACGGTCGTGAAGAAATAAGCAGCAGTTCGCGCGCCGGCTTTCGAGGAGTTAGGCTCGCGAAAGACCGGAGTGTTTCCGACCGGACCAGGCCGCGGGGCAGACGCCCGACGCGGCCTTTCTTATTCTCGCTCGCACCGACCTTGCTGGCTCGAAATCTCGTGAAGCCGACCTACGGCGCCACGCGCATCAGCGAATCGTGACCAGACCTTCCTGCAGGACGACGATATCCGAGCCCGCGCCGGCCCAGTCCACGGCGCTCAGGTTCTGGAGCTTGATCTCGGACGTTCCCGGCTTACTGGCTTCGAACTGCAATACGGCCAAGCTGCCGGCTCCTGCGACGCTCAGTCCGTTACTGGCCTTGAAGATGACCTGGATGTTGCCGTCGCTGGGCTCCTCCACACCGAGATCGGCCGGAGAGCCGCCACGTTGGGCGAGGCTGCCCTCGGACCAGCCTGCAAGGGTCAGGCGGGACTTGTCGTAGCTGACCGCGAACATGAGCTGGCTCAGGGCGGCCTTCGCCTCCACCTCGATTCGAACCTGAAAGACGTCCCCCACGCGTGCCTCCGAGGGCGCTACGATCTGCAACCGCGCCGGCGCTTTACCCGGTGAGTCCGAGCCATCCCGCGAGTTCGTCCGAGCGCCGGTCGAGGCGACGCGATCGCCAGCGGATCCGCTGGCGGAATCGGCGCGATTTGCGGGTGCGTTCTGCGTACCGCCCGCGGAGCCACGCCGCACGGCATCGCGGTCCCGAAAAGGCTCGTCGAGCCATCGCCAGAGGAGCGCCAGAAGGCCGATCGCGAGCGCGATCAGGACCAGGCGTCGAGCGCCTCCGGTCAGCATGGCAGGCGCGGCCGACGCTGTGCGCTCAGGTGCATCGCTCAGGTCCAATCGCATTGCGGGACGGCATTGACAAAGTCTGCCTCAGTCCACAGAGTTTTTGCAACACAGTTCTATTGAACAGAACGATCCCGGGGCTCGGCCAGGGTCGGTCAGTCGAGGCAGCGCACGGGCGAGGCTTCGCGTCTTCGGCAACTCGAACCGGATTCCAATCGATACACTGGACAGGTGGTCTACAGCGTATGGGCCACCAAGCGTGCATCTCGCTCGCCAGCGGTTCGCGACGATTGGCATGATTTCTGCTGTACGTGGCGTGGAACGTCCCGTGGGATATCGAGCGTGCGATCGTCTACAGCATTTTCGCCAGTTGGAATGGAGGTCTCCGATCACCTGGTCAGAGGGACGGCGGGCTCGCGCCTTTCCTCCTCCATGCTTCGAGTCGACCCAATCGAGACCCAGAAGGCCGTTTGCGAGGCGATCGCGCAACTCACTCGAGATGGCCCGCCGGAGGTCAGTCAACTTGACACGCTCTTTGCCTTGGAACAACAGGCACAGCCCCTGAGCACGTTGTTACTGATTAGATATGTTGAAGGCGACGCGGAGAACCGGCCGTTCGAGTGGGCGGCCTGGCATTCCGCGATGCGGCTCAGCCAGTCGCTCTTCCGAGCTTACGAGCATTTTCTGCATCACATCCGAACGACAAACGATGACAAGTGGACCGAGCATGAGCGGTTAGTCCTGGCTCAACTATTTCATCATCGCGAAGTCGATTTCCTGCTCCGCTTCCTCCGATACAAGAAACGCAACCTAGAACAATGGAGAGAGCTGCACGAGATGTACCGACTTGCGCGTGAACGGAACCTGTCGAATCGCGCGGGTGCGCCCAGGGAAGCCGATGGCGCCTCTCGGCCGGCGGCGAAGCTGGAGCAGGAGTATCTCCAGATCCTGTTGTTGGAGGCCATGAACAGCGGCCAGTTCTCGCCTCGGGAGGCGCTGTGGGCGCACCGCTGGTTTGCGCGCTGGTGCAGTGGGCCAGGTCTGCGACTGAGCAAGGTCAAAGATGTTTACTTTGAGCTGACGGGGTTCGTGGTCGACCTGAACGGCTCGGACGGACTCAGACGGGCGCCCGGCGCCGGGGGCGATCTCCTCTACCTCGACACGTCGCCCTTGAGCGTGATGATCGAACAGGAAATGGCTTCGTTGCGGGGTGGCAACGTTGCTCGGGACGGTACGACACCTGCCGTGCGCGCCGGGCAGCTCGCACTGCTGACTAAGCTCGCGACTCTCTTTGCACCGAACGCGGTTAACATCGAACGCCGGACAGAGCGCACGCCCGTAGCCCTGACGGCCCAAGCCATTGCTGGCTTTCCTTACATCGTCGAGGATGTGCGGAAGAGCGGACAGAACGACGCGACTTCCTCTGCCCCGGCACCGGGAGCCGGAAACACCATCTCGCTTTTGGTCGGGCCCGCCGAAGGCGACGCCGGTCCCGAATCCTTTTCGCCGTTGGGTCCATTCAACGCGATTCCTGAACCTTGGCAGATCAAGGACCGAAGTGACTCGGGCTGTCGCATGCGCGGGCAGGTCGACAATCTAAATCGCGTGATTCCTGGCTCGCTGATGGCCGTTCGCGACAATGAGACAGCACCCTGGACCGTGTCGGTAGTGCGCTGGTTCAGGAGGCTCATGGTGGACTACGTCGAGATCGGCGTGGAGTACCTCGGACGCAACCCACGCTTTGTCAAGATGGTGGCCGGTTACGATCGCGATCTGGCAATCGCACAGGCGCAGGATTCCGCGTCGAGGTGCTTCGCGGCGCTTTATCTGCCGCCGAGCGGGGAATCCCCGACGATGCCGATCAAGACACTGCTACTTCCCGCAAACGAATTCAGGACCGACTGCGACGTGACACTGTTTTCGTCCGACGCGACCTACAGGATGCGTCTAAACGAGCCGATCCAACACCAGTTCGAGTACGTTTGGACGTCATTTGCGGTCATCGAAAAAGGGGCGCCGCTCCCCCTGTGACCCGAGTGGACCCATGTGGCTTGGCTCCCCGACCAGTGCTCGAACCTTGGACCTGCGATTAAGCTAGTCGGGCCGCTTGCTGCTCGCTCGCCGGGCCTTCGGCTTGTTCCTGCCCTTGAGATTGAGCGCCACTGCAGCGCGGATGAGATCCTTCAAGGCCGCCTCATCGACCCTGTTCCCTTCGTGGATGTCGATGGCGCGCCTAACATTCCCGTCGAGGCTGGAGTTGAATAGACCTGAAGGGTCCTTCAACGCAGCTCCCTTGGAAAATGTCATCTTGACGACGTTCTTGTACGTCTCTCCCGTGCAGACGAGGCCGCCGTGAGACCAGACGGGAGTCCCCATCCACTTCCACTCTTCGACGATCTCAGGGTCTGCCTCGTGTATGATTTCGCGCACTTTCGCGAGTGTCTTCCCGCGCCAGTCCCCAAGTTCCTTGATCTTCTCGTCGATTAATGCAGAGGCAGATTCCACGCGGACGGGCCTTTTCATGTACAGCTCCAACTCTCGCACCTATTTAGTTGCGGTCAGCTGCGGCAAGACTTGCTACATTTTCGTCTACACCGCCGCAAAAGCGAAGCGCGGGAACCGGCGCAAGCTATTGAATGAAGTGGGGCCCGACCAGGGCTCATGCTCGGATTCCATTTCGCCGACGCAAAGACATCGCAAACCCAGATGAGTGCGGGGGGAACACGGCGCCATCGTTAAACCGCCCTCTGCGCGGAAATCTCGACCTCCGCGACGTAATCGCGCAGCGCGCGTGCAGGCATATTCATGCTCGTATCGAATCACCGCTGCCACAGGATTCGCGCGGTTTCAAGTGGAACCGCCACGCCGGGGCGGTGCGGTATCACCCGCGCCGTATAGTCCGCGGGTGGGCGCGCGTCTGGCACAGCCGCGCTGTAAACGTACCCGCCCGCCGCGGTGTCCAATTGGCGAACGCGCTTCATCTCCTGCCGCACCGATGCACCGCCCATGACGCCGTCGGCATAAAGCTCCACCCGCACTGCCTCGGGTTCGAGGTCATCGAGATACACCTGCACTTCGAATACGTGCCGCCCGCCGTTGCTCTCAAGCTTCAATTCGCCGAAGCGCAGCGCGCTCCATCCTTCGTCCAGAGCGTGCCGCCAATTGACCAAGTCCACCCCGATTTGGCCTTTTTCCACAGCCCGCTTAAGGTAGGCGGAGGCTGCCGGGAGGTAGTGTTGCTCTGTGTATTCGCACACCGCGCGGTTGGTGGAAAAGCGCGGCGTCAATCGCGCCATGCTTTCGCGCATCCGGGTCACCCAGGCGCTGGGGATCCCCTGTTCATCACGAGCATAGAACTCCGGGATCACCTCGCGTTCGAGTAGGTCATAGAGGGCTTCGGCTTCGATGGCGTCCCAAGCGGGATCGTCGTCATGTTCCTGACCATCCCCCAACGCCCACCCCACTTCCGGCGTGTAGGCTTCCGCCCACCAGCCGTCCAATTCAGACAGATTGATTCCGCCATTGACCAGTACTTTCATGCCGCTCGTTCCACACGCTTCCCAGGGGCGTCGCGGCGTGTTGAGCCAGATATCCACCCCCTGCACCAGGTGCTCCGTCAGGAGCATGTCGTAGTCACTGAGGAAGATGACATGGGCGCGGGTTTCGGGCCGGCGAATGAAGCGAATCCATTCCTGAATCAAGGCCTGACCTGCCTGGTCCGCCGGATGAGCCTTGCCTGCAATGATGAGCTGCACCGGGCGCTGAGCGTTGTCCAACAAGCGCAGCAGTCGCTCCGGGTCGTGCAGCAGCAGGTTCGGTCTCTTGTAGGTCGCGAAGCGCCGAGCGAAGCCCAACGTCAACGTGTCGGGATCGAACAGATGCTTCGCACCGTCGACCTCCTGGGGCGACGCGCCAGAACCGGCCAGTTGCCGGGACAATCGTTCGCGAGCGTATTCAACCAGAGACTGGCGCGCGGCTGTGCGAAATCTCCAGAGACTAGCGTCGGATATGCAGCGAAAGTCCTGCTCCAGGCTCTGCGCCTTCCCCAGCCAGCGGTCCTTTCTGCAGGTTTCCGTCCAAAGAGCGTCAGCTTCCGCCGAGTCCCAGGTCGGCATGTGGACGCCGTTGGTCACATGTCCGACAGGGATGTCGTCCTGCGGCCATCGCGCAAATAGAGGCTCGAACAGCCCCCGGCTCACCTTTCCATGCAGGCGGCTCACGCCGTTCACCGCGCCGCTGCCTCGGATCGCAAGATAGGCCATATTGAAAGGTTCCGACGAATCGTTCGGGTTGCTTCGCCCCAGGGCCAGCAGATCGTCGAGTGATATACGAAGCTTCTGCTCGGCATAGCCACCGAGGTACTGCTCGATGAAAGCCGGCGCAAAACGATCGAAGCCGGCGGCAACCGCCGTGTGGGTGGTGAAAAGGTTGCCCGCCCTGGTGACCGCCACCGCGACCTCGAAAGTGCGCCCGGTTTCCTCCATGAAGCTTCGGGCGCGCTCCAATACCGCGAATGCCGCGTGTCCTTCGTTCAAGTGGCAGACTTCCGGCCGGATGTTGAGCGCTGTGAGCAGTCGCCATCCGCCAATCCCGAGCAGCATTTCCTGCTTGAGGCGCAACTCCGCCCCGCCGCCGTATAACTCGCTGGTGATGCCTCGATGCGCCGCGTAATTCGCCGCGTCGTTACTGTCCAGCAGGTACAGCTTCAGGCGGCCAACCTGAACCTGCCAGGCGCGCAGCCAGACGGAGTACCCGGGTAAGGCGATCTCCAACCGCAGCCATTCGCCGTTCGCCCGGCGCAAAGGCGTGATCGGCAACTGTCCAGGGTCGTTGTACGGGAAGAGAGCCTGTTGCGCTCCGTCCTTGTCGATTACCTGGCGAAAGTAGCCTTGCTGGTAGAGGAGCCCCACTCCGATGACTGGAACGCCCAAATCGCTGGCGGCCTTGAGCTGATCGCCGGCGACATTGCCCAGGCCGCCAGAGTAAATCGGCAGCGCTTCGCTCAGCATGAACTCCATGCTGAAATAAGCGACACAGCTCAGCGCGGATTGCGGGTAGGTTTGCTGAAACCACGCGGGCGCCTGCGCGGCATCCCGCCTGGCCCGCACCAGATCGTCGATGTTCTTGCGGAAGGCGGGATCGGCCAAGACATGCTGGAGTGTCTCGCGCGAGACGGTCTGCAGGATGGCCCAAGGATTATGCGTGATCTCCCACAGCACAGGATCGAGCTGCCGCCACAGCTGGTCGGTAGCATGGTTCCACGACGAACGCATATCCAGGGCAAGCTCCGCCAGGGAATCGAATCCCTCCACGTCCGTGCATAAGAGAAGCTCCTTGGGATGGCTGACCCTTGTTTGTTCGCTCATGGCCTCGCCTTCAAATTTGTCCTGGACGCGATCCCCGGCTGCGGCGTGGGTGCCCCAGCGCAGCACCGACGCCAGCCAGCTCTGCGGACCGTACCTGCTGTGACGCCCCGCACTTTCTTCGCCGCCAAAGCCGAGCGAGCCGTCGAGCAGGCCGTCCACGAACCACTTGAAGCCGACCGGCACCTCGTAGAGCTTGTGGCCGAGCTTCGCCGTGACGCGATCGATCATCTGGCTGCTTACTACGGTCTTGCCGACCGCCGCATCCTTGCTCCACCTCGGTCGATGTTGAAAGAGGTAGAGATGGCGACCGAAAGGTAATGGTTCGGCGGCAGCAACCCGGCATTCCTGGTGACGATGCCGTGCCGATCATGGTCGGTGTCGCACGCGAAGGCGATGTCGAAGCGATCCTTAAGGTCGATCAGGCTCTGCATCGCGTAGGACGATGACGGGTCCATGCGGATGCGGGATCGAAGGAGTCGATATTCCAGATCGTCCTTTGGGTGACGACGCGGTGTTCATAGAGCGCGACAAGCTGTCCGAGACTCTGCGGAGTCAGACGCTCGGCGAGTATGGTGTTGGTCGGATGATTGCCTTCGAAGACATGATGCGGCGCCAGCCACGCTGGTGTTCCTTCGGCTTCGACTTGCGCGTCCGTCTTTCCGAAGACCTTGATCGCTTTGCGAAGATCGTGGGGTTGGAGGTCAGCCCGGTCACCGAAAAGTCGCTGATGTAGCGCTGCAGTGTGCCGTCCTTCAGCAGCCCGCGCGTAGTGTTATCGAGCCAAAGGCTTTGGCCGAGATCATGGCGTTGTTGGGTCGGCCTCATGATACCTCCTGTTATGCACCGCCCGCTGCGTCCTTGCCGAGCAGCGTGGCCGAATCAGCATTGACCAGATCGCCGATGCGCTCAATCGTCATGTCAGCCGGCGGATAGGCGGCGATATTCCCCGGGTCCAGCGCGTAGTGCCCTTGGCGCGGGAAGATGGTCGTCAATCGGTCTTTCCACGTCTTTTTCATCGCCGCCAGAACGCGCAGCTTGTCGTCGATCATCACGTAGCGCCGAGCCGGATAGCGCTCGGCAACCGCATCCAGCATCTCTTCCTTGTGGATATAGATCAGCACGCGGCCTTCGACCGCTGCCCACAGCCCCGAACGCTCGATCTTGCGCGGCTGAAAAACGACATCGCCATCGGAAAGAATCACCGTCAATCCAAGGACGCGAAGACGCCGGATGGCGTCGAGCGCGCCAGGGTACAACCGGCTTGCAAACGGATAGTCGACCAGAAATGAAGACATCAACAGCAGATGCATGTCCCTCAAATCTCCGAGCCGATAGCGTTGCAACGCACCCAGATAATCAGCGTAACCCAGCTCGGTGCGCAGCGCTTCGAATATCGCCCAGTACCGATCCCTGCTCGCGGCGCCAAATTCGCGCTCGAGATGGTTCCTGAGGTCGTCTTGCACACGGTCGTTGTCGAGCAGCGTATTGTCCACGTCGAGCAGGAACACTACTTCGTTGTTTGCGGCCGTCATGCCTTACGCCCGGCCTAGTATGGGGTTGTGCCAGCTCCCTTCTTCTGCGATGAGCGCGCCAGCCTCTTTCGGCCCCCAGCTACGGCGCTGGTAAGGGCGAACCCGATGATGGTTCTTGAGGACTGGGTCGACCACTGCCCAGGCGGCCTCAACCGCGTCCTCACGGGTGAAAAGCGCGCCGTTGCCGGCCATGGCGTCGCCCAGAAGCCGCTCGTAGGGTGCTTCCTCTCCCGGCTGTTCATCAAGCAGGTATAGCTCACGCTGGTCGCCGACGAACTCTTTCCCTGCACGCTTGACGCGTGCGGCGAGGGCGATGGCGGAGCTGGGAGAAAGGCGGAAGCGCAGATAGTTGGCCGCGCCGGCCGGAGGCACTGAGTCGGCGAACAGCTCCTGCGGCGGCGCCTTCAACCGGACCAGCACCTCGGCGGCCGTCTCCGCCAGAAACTTGCCTGAGCGCAGGTACCACGGCACTCCACCCCAACGCCACGAGTCGATGAAAAGACGCAGAGCGCAGAAAGTCTCGACGTCGGAATTCTGCGCCACGCCCGGCTCCCTACGATAGCCAGCGTACTGGCCGCGCACCAGGTCGTCGGACTTCAGAGGGCGCATTGCCTGGAAGACATCGGCTGTCTCGCCGTGCACAGCTCCAAAGCCCCGATAGGTCGGCGGCTCCATGGCAAGCAGCGCGACGATCTGGAAGAGATGGTTCTGGATCACGTCGCGCAGGCACCCTGCGGTCTCGTAGAACGCGCCGCGGCCCTCGACGCCGAAGTTCTCGGACAGGGTTATCTGGATGCTGGACACGTAGTTGCGGTTCCAGATCGGCTCCAGGAACGAATTGGCGAACCGAAAATAGAGAATGTTCATGATCGCCTCCTTCGCGAGGAAGTGATCGATGCGGAAGATCGAGTCTTCCGGGAACACCGATCGGGCGATGCGATTGAGCTCCCGCGCCGAGGCCAGGTCCCGTCCGAACGGCTTTTCGACGATGACGCGCGCACGATCGGCCAACCCAGCTGCGCCGAGTCCCTTGATGACCGTCGGGAAGAGCGCGGGCGGGATGGCGAGGTAGTGCGCCGGGCGCCGGGTATCGCCCAGCGCCTTCTTCAGCGCTTTGAAGGTACCCGGGTCGTTGTAGTCGCCGCTGACATAGCGTAGGACAGAGAGCAGATGGCGCAGAGCTTGCCGGTCGTCGATCCTTCCCGATTTCTTTATGCCGTCTTCGGCGTGTTTGCGCAATTGCGCCAGACTCCACCTCGAAGAAGCGACGCCGATGACCGGAACGTTGAGGACGCCTCGCTTCGCCATCGCATAGAGCGCCGGAAAGATCATTTTATGCGCGAGATCGCCAGTGACGCCGAATAGCACCAGCGCGCCAGACTGTGCCGCGTAACGCCCGGTCTTGTTCATCTCAGCTTTTTCCTTTCTTCTTCTCGTCACGCCCGCCAAACTGCGTACGCATCACAGACAACACCTTGTTGGCGAAACCCGCGTCACCGCGTGAGCTGAAGCGTCCATAGAGGGCAGCACTGAGAACGTGAGTCGGCACCGCCTCGTCGATGGCGGCCGCGATCGTCCATCGTCCTTCGCCGGAATCCGACACGCGACCAGCGTAGTCTTTCAGGTCGTGATCATTCGCCAGCACGGCTGCGGTGGGGTCCAGCAACCAGGAGCCGATGGAGCTGCCGCGGTGCCACACCTCGGCGACCTCCGGCAGATCAAGCTCGTACTGGCAATACTCGGGGTTTCGCAACGGCGTCGTCTCCGCATCCGCATCGCGCGCTCGCTTGCCGGCGTTCGCGTTGCGCAGGATGTTCAGCCCTTCGGCATAAGCCGCCATGAGGCCATACTTCTATGCCATTGTGAACCATCTTTAACGAAGGGGCCGGCGCCGATCGGGCCGCAATGCATATCGCCCCCTTCGGCAGTGCTATCACGCTTCCGGCGACCTGACGTGGCCTAACGCCGTCGGCACGGGTTTGGGTATGCATTTGGCAAACCACAGCGCTCAACGCCGAGCAGGCACTTACCAACGGATACGGTCCCGGTGGACAGATGTCCGTCAATGTCCGGCTAAGCGGGAACGGCGAGCGCTTCTCCGATTCCGAACAACAGCAGTGTTTCCGTCCAACCGCGCTCGGACCGGTCGATAAGAAGAATATCTACTACAAAGATGTCCCGCGCGACCTGACTAACGAGCTGTGGCGGCAGTGCCGGGACGCTACCGAGCCGCTGAGACGTTCCGGGAAACTCGCAGTCGTCCACTTCCAGTTCGCACCGTGGGTCGCCTTCCATCCCAGGAACCGGGATCGCATCGAGGAGTGCCAACGACTGGAGGGCCATCAGCCAGTCATCGTCACGCCGGCGTGACCTCTGCCTCTTTCTTCGTCGCTTCGCGCAAGAGCCGGCGCAGGATCTTGCCGATCGGACTCTTCGGCAGCGCCTCAGCCCGAAACTCGATGATCTTCGGAACCTTGTACCCAGTCAGGTTCTTCTTGCAGTGCTCCAGCAAAGCATCCTCTGTGAGCTCCGGGTCCTTTGTCACGACGATGATCTTGACTGCTTCGCCGGACTTCGGGTCGGTCACGCCGATCGCGGCGACCTCGAGCACGCCAGGGTGCATCATCACCACGTCTTCGATCTCGTTCGGGAATACCTTGAACCCGGACACCACGATCATATCCTTCTTGCGGTCGGTGATCTTGAAGTAGCCGCGCGGGTCCATGAAGCCCATGTCGCCGGTGCGGAGCCAGCCGTCCGGCGTCAAGACCTTCGCCGTCTCGTCGGGACGGTTCCAGTAACCTTTCATGACCTGCGGGCCGCGAATGCAGATCTCGTCCACTTGGCCCACCGCGACTTCGATCCCTTGGTCATCCAGGATCGCGGCTTCGGTCGAGGGAATCGGCACGCCGATCGTTCCGGTCCAGTCTTGGAGGCCGAGCGGGTTGGAGATCGCGGCCGGCGACGTTTCCGTGAGCCCGTAGCTTTCCATGATGGGGACGCCCGTAACCTGTTTCCATTTCTCGGCCACGGCGCGCTGCACGGCCATGCCGCCCGCGTTGGCCATCTTGAGGTTGTGCGTCTCCACCCGTGCAAATCCCGGGGCGTTGAGCAGCGCGTTGTACAGGGTGTTGACGCCTATCATCGCGGTAAATCTCTGCTTCGTGAGCTCGTTGATGAAGGCGGGCAGGTCTCTGGGATTGGTGATCAGGATGACGTGGGCGCCGATCTTCATGAACACGAGGTTCGCAGTCAGCGCATAGACGTGATACAGCGGCAGCGGAAGGATGGCCGTCTCCTTCCCGTCCTCCAGGTCGCGGGTGATCCACGCCGCCATCTGCTGCACGTTGGCCACCAGATTGCGATGAGTGAGGATCGCGCCCTTCGCCACACCCGTCGTTCCACCCGTGTACTGCAGAAACGCAATGTCGTCGTGGTGCAATGGCACGTCGTCCAGCGTTTGCGCGCGTCCTCCACGCAATACGGCATTGAAATCGATCGCGTTCGGGATTTGCCACGGCGGCACCATCTTCTTCACATGCTTCACCACAAGGTTGGTGAGCAGCGCCTTGGGCTGTGGAAACATGTCACCGATTTGGGTCGTGATGACGGTCTTGATCGCAGTGTTAGCGTGCACCTCCTGCAGCGTATGTGCGAAATTCTCCAACACCACGATGACCGTCGCGCCGGAGTCCTTCATTTGGTGTTCGAGCTCGCGTGGCGTGTACAGCGGGTTGACGTTGACCACGGTCATGCCAGCCCGCAGCACGCCGAAGAGTGCTACCGGATACTGGAGGAGGTTGGGCATCATGATCGCCACCCGATTACCCTTCTTGAGACCGACCACCTTTTGCAGGTAGGCGCCAAACGCCCGGCTGGCGCGGTCGAGTTGTCGATAGGTGATCGACACACCCATGTTGCCGTACGCCGGAAGCTCGCCGAAGCGCTTGCAGCTTTGCTCCAGGATGTCCTTGAGCGACGCGTACTCGTCGATATCGACTTCGGCCGGGATGCCTTCCGGGTATTGCATTAACCAGACCTTGTTCACCGCGTTCTCCTGTAGGCCCTGCTATGACTCTCCACAACAAAGTCTCCACAACGAGGTCGCGACGTTGCCGGCAGAATCACGCGCAACGACGTGCCGCTTGGGCGACAAGCTTCAACTCTAGCCCTCATTTCGGAAACCGTCATTGAGCGATGTCAATCTCTGAGGCAGGCGCCGGGCCGTGTTTAGCGTCTGGCCGATCCCCGAAAAGACGTTAGGGACTTATTAGACAATATGGTCGGCGTGGCCACCGTCGACCGGATGCGCTACGCGCTATGCCCCGCTACGCTGCTGCTCATCGAGCACCGCGACCAGGACTAGATACGGAACACGGGAGCGCAGCCGCTCGGGACCCTCAACTTCCATGTGCCGCCCGCGTATCGCAGCGATGGCAATGAGCTACCCGCCGCGAAGCCCGCCGACAACAATACGCGCAATGGAAAGTGACCGCGTCCGTGTCGCATGTGGCGGAGCGGGGATTCGTAATCGAGAGCCTCAGCCGACTAACAGCGACCCGAGCTCCAGCGACGCTTCGTGCAGAGGCCGGAAGAACTGTTCCGCCATCTCCGCCGCAGGCAGCAGCCTGCCTTGCAGAATCACGTTCATCCCGGCGACGTAGTGACCGCCGGCATCGCGCACGGGTACCGCGAGCGTGCAAAGCCGCACCTCCATCTGCTGGCTCGCGAAAGCGAATCCGTTGGCGCGGATGGTCTTGAGCGTCTCGCGCAATCGCTCCGCCGTAGTCAGCGTGTAATCCGTGTAGCGATAGAACCGCGCGCGTGCCAGATATTCGTCGAGCGCCTCCGCGGACAGATGCGCGAGCAGCACCTGACCGATCGACGTGCAATACGCCGGCAGCCGGCGCCCGACGTTGAGCGCGGGGGACATGATCCGCGACGATGAGGAGCGCGCGAGATAGACGATTTCGTCGCCGTCCAGGATCGCGAGCGAGCACCCTTCGCGCAGCGACTCGCTAAGGCGATCGAGGATCGGCTGGGCGAGCACCGCGAGCGGCGACGACGAGAGATAGGCGTGGCCGATCGACAGCACGCGCGGCCGCAGATAGAAGTGTTGCGCGTCGTCCGCCGCCACGAACCCGAGCTTCTGGAGCGTATGCAGGCCGCGCCGTGCCGTGGCACGCGGAATGCCGGTGCGGTGACTGACCTGCGCAATCGACATCCTGCGCTTCTTATCCGACAGCGCGAGCAGCACAGCGAGGCCGCGCGCAAGCGCGGTCACGAAATCGGAATCGTCGGCGAAGCGTGCGATCGTCTCTGCGGCCAGCACATCGGGTTCGAAGAGCGATCTCGGAACGGCGGGCACAAGAGGCGCAGCAGGCACCCCCTTGACGGACACCGCTTTGGCAACAACCCGACGACGAGCCATGGGCTCACTCCTGCAAGCTTGCGCGGTTCAAAAATCGGACATGCCGATCCGGACAGCGACCATCTCATACAGAATCGTTCGCGAATCTTATCTTGGATCAAATCCGCCAGCAAAGGTGGGCGCCTAGCGCACTAATAGGCGGCTCACGCCCTTGACGCCCAGTTTGTACGGACCTATCGTCACTCTCAGAACGACGCGAGACAGCGGCGAACCGACTCGACTGACTCGGCAGATCGATCCCGATCGAGGCATAGCGCACGGTGATGGCGACGGTCCGCCGTTCGGTTGGCACTGCCTGAGAAACACGAACACCTGAAGAGGATTCGCACATGGCCACAGCGATCGACACCAGGAAGGGCATCAGCGACGAGCAGCAGCAGGAGCTCGATCAGGCCTTCGAGCGCGCCCGGAAGGCGCTCGCGGTCATCGAAACCTACGACCAGGCGCGCGTCGATCGGCTGTGCCAGGCCGTCGCCTGGGCGGTTGCCAACAAGAGGACCTTCACGCGGCTCGTGGAAATGGGTATCGAGGAAAGCGGGCTCGGCGATGCGGTGAGCCGCATGGGCAAGCGCATGAAAATTCGCGGCGTGCTGCGCGATGCGCTGCGCCAGAAGAGCGTCGGCATCATCGACGAGAATCCGGAGAAGGGCATCGTCAAGTACGGCAAGCCCGCCGGCGTTCTGGCCTGCATCGTGCCCACGACCAATCCGGATCTCACCCCGGCGGGCAATGCAATCTACGCCATCAAGGCGCGCGATGTGGTGATCTTCTCGCCGCATCCCCGCTCGAGGAATACTTCGTTCGAAACGGTGCGACTGATGCGCGAGGCGCTGGAGCGCGAGGGCGCGCCGGCCGACATCCTGCAGTGCCTGACCAAGGTCAACATCCCGATGTCGCAGGCGCTGATGGCGCGCGCCGATCTCGTGCTCGCGACCGGTGGCCAGCCGATGGTGCGCGCCGCATACAGCTCAGGCACGCCGGCCTACGGCGTGGGCGCGGGCAACTCGACGATGATCATCGACGAGACGGCGAACGTCGAAGAAGCGGCACGCAACACCCGGCTTTCCAAGACGTCGGATTTCGGCTCTGGCTGCTCGGCCGACGGCAACCTCATTATCGAAGCGTCGATCTTTGACAAGATGGTGAGTCAGCTCCAGCTCGAAGGCGGCTACTTCGCGAGCGAGCAGGAAAAGACCGCGCTCAAGCGCGCGATGTGGGACGCCGAAGGCCACCGTACGCCGAACACCGTGGCGATCGCCCCGCAACAGCTCGCGCGCATCGCCGGCTTCTCGATCCCCGCCCATTGCAAATTCATCGTCGTTCACGGCGACGGCATCGGCAAGGAGCATCTGTTCTCGAGCGAGAAGCTGACCACGCTGCTCGCGGTCTACAAGTACAGCGGCTTCGATCAGGCGCTCGCGATGATGCGCGGCATCTACGAAGTCGGCGGCAAGGGTCACTCGTGCGGCATCTATTCCTTCGATCAGGACCACATTCATCGGCTGGCCCTCGCCGCGCCGGTATCGCGAATCATGGTCCGTCAGCCGCAATCGAAGGCGAACGCGGGTGCGTTCAACAACGGCATGCCGATGACCTCCAGTCTGGGCTGCGGCACCTGGGGCGGCAACATCGTCTCGGAGAATGTGCACCTCAAGCACTACATGAACACCACGTGGGTATCGGTTCCGATCAAGGAAGACAAGCCGTCCGATGAGGAGCTCTTCGGGGCGTTCTACGATCCGGAGCTCGAAGCCGAGATCGAGACGATCGCAACGTGAGTTTGCCGAAGCGACCGAGGAGCATTTTTCATCCATGACGACCAAGAGCCCCGAACAGCTGCTCGATGACTGCGGCGCGTGGTGGGACACGGCGATCATCGACATCCACCCCGGCAAGATCGCGATCCGCGGCTATCCGGTGGAACAGTTGATCGGCCGCATCCGTTTTCCCGAAATGATCTGGCTCATGTTGCGCGGCGAGCTGCCGTCGCTCGCTCAGGCCGAGCTCCTCGAGGCGGCGCTTGTGCCCGGCGTCGACCACGGGCCGCATGCGCCGTCGATCGCGATTGCGCGGATGGCGGTGACCTGCGGCCTGCCAGTGAATGGCGCAATGGCCTCGGCGATCAACGTGCTCGACGACATCCACGGCGGCGCCGGTCAGCAGTGCATGGAGCTCTACCGCGAGATTGACGCCGAAGCCGGGCCGAACGGCGATCTGGTGACCGCAGCGACGACAGTCATCGAACGCCACCGCGAAGCGGGGGAAAAGATCGTTCCCGGCTTCGGCCATCGCTTCCATCCTGTCGACCCGCGAACGGCGCCGCTGCTCGCACTCGTTGCGAAAGCGGTCGCGGCGGGCATTGTATCGGGTCGCTTCGCCGCCGTCGGCCGCGGCGTCGAGCAGGCCCTGGGCGCGATCAAGAAGCGCCTTATCCCGATGAACATCGACGGCGTCACGGCGGTCATCTTCTGCGAGCTCGGGTTCGAGCCCGAGCTCGGACGAGGGCTCTTCGTCCTGTCTCGATCCGTGGGGATTCTCGCCCACGCGTGGGAGCAGAAACAGCGCGGACGCCGGATCATGGGACCGATGCCGCGCGAAATTCCATTCCGTTACAGCGGTGCCCCGCTTCGCGACGTGCCGCCGCGCGGCGCCCAGACATCTGCGCCGACGGCCGAAGCAGTGCTCGAAGAGCGCTCGTAGAGCGCCGGCAGCCATCCTTGGCCGCGACGTGAGGAGAGACGCATGAAGGACCTGATCTCCCATCAACTGGTGAAATATCTCGAGGCGCGCGGCGTCGAGCATGTGTTCGGCCTGTGCGGCCACACCAACATCGCCGTTCTGGCCGCGATGGAGAAGAGCCGCATCAAGTTCGTCAACGTGCGCCACGAGCAGATCGCCGCGCACATGGCGGACGGCTACGCACGAGCGAAGCGACAGACTGCGGTGGTGCTGTCGCATCTCGGCCCGGGACTCACCAACGCGGCGACCGGCGTGGCGAACGCCGCACTCGACTCGATTCCGATGGTGGTGATCGCCGGCGACGTGCCGACGCACTATCACGGCAAGCATGCGCACCAGGAAGTCAACGCCCACGCCGATGCGTCGCAGTACGAGATCTATCGGCCGTTCGTCAAGCGCGCCTGGCGGATCGATCAGCCCCACCTCTTTCCCGAGATCATCGAGAAGGCGTTCGCTCTCGCGGAGAGCGGCCGTCGGGGACCCGTGCTGGTCGACGTGCCGATGGATATCTTTTCCAAGCAGATCGACACCGAGCTCTTCGAGCGCCTGTCGCACAACGCCAAGACGCTGCGTAAGCCTTCGCTGGACGACGCGACCGCAGCCGAGATCGTGAAGAAGCTCGTCGCGGCGAAACGCCCGCTGCTCTACGTCGGCGGCGGCGTCATCGGCGCCGACGCGACGATCGAGCTCCGCAGCCTCGTCGATCATCTGCAGATTCCGGTCGCGCATACGCTTATGGGCAAGGGTGCGCTGCCCGACGACCATCCCTTCGTGCTCGGCATGACCGGCTTCTGGGGCACGAAGTTCATCAACGAACAGTGCAAAGGCGCCGACTGGATCCTCGCGCTCGGGACGCGCTTTTCCGAGGCCGACTGCAGCTCGTGGGAGCGCGAATACACGTTCAACTTCCCGCCCACCAGGCTGATGCAGATCGACATCGACCCGACCGAGATCGGACGCAATTATCCGGTGGAAATCGGCGCGGTCGCCGACCTGAAATCCGCCCTGAAGGTGCTCCATCGCGTCGCGCGCACGCTGCTTCCCGACGGCATCCGCCGTCCTGCGCTGGCGAGCGAGATCGCCGCGGTGCGCGCCGCGTTCGTCGAGAGCAACCGCAAGCACGCCGAGAGCGACGCGTACCCGATGCGTCCCGAGCGCATTCTCGCCGACGTTCGGGCGGCGCTCCCTCGCGACGCGCTGATTACGACTGACGTCGGCTGGAACAAGAATGGCGTCGGCCAGCAGTTTCCGATCCTCGAGCCGGACACGATCTTCACGCCCGGCGGTTTTGCGACCATGGGGTTCGGCGCTCCGGCGGCGCTCGGCGCCAAGCTCGCGCGGCCGGACCGCGTCGTTGTCGCCCTGGTCGGCGACGGTGGCTTCGGCCAGAACCCGGCGCTGCTTGCAACCGCGTTCGAGGAAGACATCGCGGTCGTGTGGGTGATCATGAACAACTTCGCCTTCGGCACCATCGCCGGTCTCGAGAAAGCGCATTACGGCACGACGTTCGGCACGGTGTTCGAAAAGAACGGCAAGCCGTACTCGCCCGACTACGCGGCAATCGCGAAGGCCTACGGGATCGACGGCTTGAAGGTGAATTCGGCGGGCGAATTCGCCCCGGCGTTCGAGCGCGCGATCGCCTGCAAGCGGCCGTTCGTCATCGACGTGGCGATGCAGAACGAGCCGGTTCCCACCGCGGGACACTGGAACATCATGGACATCTATTCGCCGGGCAGGAAGGTGCATCACGTGAGCACCGACGGAGCGGTGCACGCCTGAGAGCGTGGACAGCGCCCTCAAGGAGGAACCATGAAACACGACTATTCCCTCGCTCACCTGACGGTGCTCTCGCTCGCGCCGCCTCAGGTGGTCGACGTGGCTGCGCGGACCGGCTACCGCTACGCGAGCCTGCGGATGACCCGGGTCACCGCCGCCGAGGTTCTGTACGACCTGGCACGCGATCGCGCACTGATGAAGGAAACCAAGGCGCGGCTCGACGATACCGGCGTCGACGTGCTCGACGTCGAGCTCTTCCGCATGGATCCGAAACACGCGCCCGACGACTTCGCCGCGGAGCTCCACGCCACCGCGGAGCTCGGCGCAACGAACATCATCGCTCAGCTTCCCGATCCTGACCACGAGCGCGTAACCGAGCGCTTTGCTCGCCTGTGCGATCTCGCGAAGCCTCTTGGCATCTTCGTGAATCTCGAGTTCCCGCACTGGACCGAGACGGGAAACCTCACCGAGGCGACTCGTGTCCTGCGCGCGGTGAACCGATCCAACGCGGCGATGCTGATCGATATGCTGCACATGGCGCGCTCGAGCTCGAGCTGCGATGAGCTGCGCAAGCTTCCGCGCGAGTGGTTCCGCTTTGCGCACGTCTGCGACGCCGAGAAGCAGTGCCCGGCGACGATCGAAGCGATCATCCGCACGGCACGCGATGAGCGGCTCTTTCCCGGCGAGGGCACGATCGACGTGCGTGGCATCCTCGCCTGCATGCCCGAGGATATCCCGTACTCGCTGGAGATTCCCCGTGTCGCTCTGACGAAGGCGGTCGGACCGGAGGAAGTCGCGCGGCTCGCGATCCGTGTCGCGCAGAGTCATCTCGACGACCGGCCCAGGCGGGCAACTGTGACGGCGGGTTCGGCAAGCGTGCCGGCGCACACAGCTCCAGCGGCTGCGTAGACGGAGACGAGGATCGCCCTGGTCGCAAGCGACCGCAGTTGCATGCCGCGACGGGGTGGTTGGGGGGACGGATGCCATCGCCGAAGCGACACGGACTGGACCGGTAATGTGAGCCGCTTGGCGGCTGGGAAACACGTAAATGATCAGCGGTAAGACGACCCTCATCGCCCATATCGGCTATCCGACCGAAACGTTCAAGGCGCCGCTCATCTACAACCCTTGGTTCGACGCCCACGGCATCGACGCCGTCGTCGTGCCGATGGGCGTGAAGGCGGAAGACTATCCGTCGACGCTGCGGGCCGTGTTCAAAATGACCAACATTCGCGGTGCGCTGATCACGATGCCGCACAAGGTCACGACCCTGGCGCTCGCCGACGAGGTGAGCACGACCGCCCGGATCGCGGGCGCCGCCAACGCGCTGCGCAAGGGCACGAATGGAGCGCTCATCGCCGACATGTTCGACGGGACAGGATTCACGCGTGGCCTGGCCCGCAAGGGTTTCAAATTCTCCGGTGCGAGATGCCTGGTCGTCGGCGCCGGCGGCGTCGGATCGGCGATTGCCGCGTCGCTCGCGGCCGAGGGCGTCGCAGCGCTGGTTCTCTTCGATACCCATGCCGCCTCCGCACAGGCGCTCGCCGACCGGCTGAAGCTGCATTACGGCAAGCTCGAAGTGCGCATTAGCCCACCGGTCGTCGCCGGCCAGGACCTGGTCGTCAATGCTACGCCGATCGGCATGAAGGACGATGATCCACTGCCGTTCGACCTGTCCCAGCTCGCGCCTTCCACCTTCGTCGGCGAAGTGGTGATGAAACGCGAGATCACTCCGTTCCTCGCCGCGACCAAGGCGCGGGGTTGCCAGATCCAAGTCGGGACCGATATGCTGTTCGAAATGATTCCCGCCTATCTCGAATTCTTTGGCTTCGGGACGGCGACCCCCGAGGAGCTGCGCACCGTGGCGAAGGTCGCGTACTGACACCCATGACAAGCAGCATGGAACGCGAGGCGGTTCGCGAAGCCGCCAATCCGATCGGATTCGACGGCATCGAGTACATCGAATTCGCCACCTCGCGGCCGCAGGCGCTCGGAGGATTCCTCGAGCAGATGGGCTTCCATCTCGTGGCGCGCCATCGCTCGCGCGAGGTGGAGCTTTACCGCCAGGGGCCGATGAACCTCATCGTCAACGCGCAGCCCGCGGACGTCCCGCGAACCGTGCAGCCGGTCGAGCGCCCCGTCATCAGCGCATTCGCCGTTCGCGTCCGCGACGCCGACTACGCGTTCCGGCGCGCGCTCGAGCTTGGCGCATGGGAGATCCCGGTGCGCGCGCGGGCGATGGAGCTCAACGTCCCGGCGATCCACGGCGTGGGCGAGAGCCTCATCTACTTCGTCGATCGCTATAACGAGTTCTCGATCTACGACATCGATTTCCGCACGATCCCGAGAGCCGAGCCGCCGCCGCCGCCGATCGAGGGGCTGCATTTCTTCGGCATCGTGCAATACATCGGCGCCGATCGGACAGCGGACTGGGTCGAGTTCTATTCGCGGCTGTTCGGCTTCACGCCCTTACCCGAGCGCGTGCGCTTCGGGATCCTGCCCAAGGGCCTGCTGCTCGAAAGCCCGTGTCGCAGCTTCTACCTGCAACTGATCGAGCCCGAACCCTCGGCGACCGACGTCGAATGGGAAGAGCATCTGCAGCGGATCGGCATCGGCGCCCCCGACGTTCCCGCAGCGGTCAAGCAGCTTCAACGCCGTGGCGTCGAATTCGTCGCCTCCGAGACCGTGCACGCGGGCGAGCGCGGGGCGCTCACCAAGGCGTATTTCGGCAGCGTTATGTTCGAGCTCGTGCACAGCGAAGCGCCGAAGAAATAGCTGAGTATGAACTTCGCCGATTTCGGCATGGACACGGCCTCGCTTGCCGGGACGCTGGAGCGCAGGCTCGAGTTGATCCGCAAGGCGGGCTTCGGCCAGGTGATGATCTCGGCTGCGGATATCGTCGGTCATCCACAAGGGAGCGCCGCCGGTGCCCGCGCGGTTCGGCAAAGCGGCCTGCGGGTGACCGGTTTCGAGGCGCTCCAAGATTTCGAAGGCCTCGATGGTCAATTGCACAGTTACAAGATCGACGTCGCGAAATCGATGCTCTCCGTCTGCAGCGAGGTCGGCGGCGATCTCCTGCTCGTCGAAGCGACAACCTCGACCCACGCCGCGACGGACATCGAGCGCACGCTCGACGACTTGAACAAGCTCGCGGTGCTGGCAATCCCGTTGGGCATCCGAATCGCGTACAAGCCGCGAGTGGGCAGCCGCACGGCGGCCACGGTCGCGGCAGGCTCCGACATCATGTTTCGCGCCGACTGTCCCAACCTCGGGCTCGCGATCGATTCCTTCGATCTGCTGGTGGCGCGTACGCCGCTGGAAGAGATCGACGCGCTCGACCCGCAGCAGATCTTTCTGGTTCAGCTCTCGGACTTCATGTGGAACGCGATCCGGTCGACGGCAGAGCAGCACGCCACCGGGACGCACTTCCGCGTCTTTCCCGGGGAAGGCGCGCACAGCGAAGATCTGGCGAACCTCGTGCGACACCTCGACAAGATCGGCTACGTCGGCGACTACAGCTTCGACGTCTACAACGACGACTATCTGCAGATGCCGGCCGAGACCGTCGCCGATCGCGCGCGCCGGTCATCGGAATGGCTGGGCGAAACGGTGCTGAGACGCGCGCTGCCGGTGCCGAACATGGCGCGGCTGAGACAGCCGTAGCGCAATGTCACTTCTGGGCGAGGCTGCCTTGGCAATGTGGTGGGACGTGGCGGCCGATATGCGTGCGGAGTTCGAGGACTGGCACTCGCACGAGCACTTTCCCGAGAGAATGTCGGTCCCCGGCTTCCTGCGTGGCTCGCGATGGACAAATGCGAAGGACGGGTTCTTTGTCTTATACGAGCTCGACAGATATGAAACATTAACCTCACCCCGATACCTCGAGCGTCTCAACAATCCGACTCCGTGGTCGGTCAAGATGATGCCGCACCACCGCGAGATGGTGCGCAGTCAGTGCCGTGTCGTCGAGAGCTGGGGTGGCGGGGTCGCGCGGTGCATGCTGTCGGTTCGCATCTCGCCGCGATCCGGACAAGCGGTCGGGCTGCATTCGCGATTGCGCGACGTGCTCGCAGGCATTCCAATGCGTCCAGGGCTTACCGGTGGTCATCTGTTGCTGACCGAGACGCCGGACATCGACGCAACCGCCGAGCAGAGAATCCGGGGCTTCGATGCCGTTGCCGACTGGATTGTGCTGGTGTCCGGCTACGAGGCTCGCGCGCTTAGCGAGTTGATCGAGCGCGAGTTTGATCCCTCGGTGTTGATCCCCTCGGGGAGCCGACCGGAGCCGATCGCATGCTTGTACGACCTTTCTCACGCCTTGAGCGCTCAAGACAGGCGATGAACGAAAGGCGGTCGCGGCTGGTGTCGGCGTCCAGGTGTCTCTGGTACTTCAGCTGTCTGGCTCGGGTATATTCTGCTAGGATACAAACTACGCTCACGGGGTACCGAACTAGTACTTCAGTTGTCACAGAGGGCGGGCGTTGCGCTCGGTTGTGCAATCCGCCCACGGAACATCACCAGGAGGAATCTCATGCACGCGAAATTCACCCGCCGCTCAATGCTCGCCGCGGGCGCCTCGATGCTGGCGCTCGGCGCGTTGCCCTCGGTCTACGCCCAGGCGAAACCCAAGTTGCGGTTCAGCTGCGCGTTCAACGAACAGGACCTGCGCGCCGACGCCTACAAGGCCTTCGCGGCGGCGATCAAGGATGAGTTTGATTTCGAGCCGTACTGGAGCAACAGTCTGTTCAAGCAGGGTGCCGAGCTCGTCGCCCTGGAGCGGGGCAACCTCGAGCTGTGTAATCTCGCGCCTGCGGACATCTCCAAGCAGATTCCCGCCTGGTCGCTGATGACGTCGGCCTATCTGTTCCGCGATCCCGATCACATGAAGAAGGTGTTCAAGAGCGATATCGGCCGGGAGTTCATCAAGATGGCGAGGGACCAGCTCGGCATCCAGATCATCACCCCGGTCTATTTCGGATCGCGCCAAGTCAACCTCAAGCCGGACAAACAGATCAAGACGCCGGCAGACCTGTCGGGAATGAAGCTTCGCATGCCGCCCGGCGAATACTGGCAGTTTCTCGGCGAAGCCATTGGCGCCAATCCGACGCCCGTGCCGTTCACCGAGGTATACACCGCGCTGCAAACCGGCGCGATCGATGGTCAGGACAACCCGCTCGTCACCAGCCAGCAGATGAAATTTTACGAGGTGACCACCCAGTTCGTCCTCACCAGTCACGTCGTCGGATACGACGTGATGTCGGTGACGACGAAGGTCTGGGACGCAATGAAGCCTGCTCAGCAGGCGAAGTTCCAGGCCGCCGCGGACAAGGCGATGGACGATAACACCGCCAGGTACAACGCACAGGAGAAGCAGGTCGTCGAATTCTTCAAGTCCAACGGCAAGAAAGTCTACGCACCAGACCTGAACGCATTCAGGACCTTCGCCCAGAAGAAGTATCTCGACAAGTACGGAGCGGATTGGCCGAAGGGCGCGCTCGAGCGCATCAACGCCCTGTAGGCTGGCGATCCGCGGCACGCTTCGGCCCCTGGTTCCGGACAAGGCTCGCCGGGCGTCGCGACGTCCGGCTGGTCAGGTTGCGTGAGCGAGGGGCCGACTTCTATCGTTGAGCAAGCTGTGCTTTCGAGGCCCCAATGACGACGACTCGCGGAGGCGCAATCGGCCGATGGCTGCAGAGACGGGCGCAGAACGTCGCGGTCGCGCTGATCGCGACGATGTTCACGTGTTTCCTTCTTCAGATCGCGTTCCGCTATCTTCTGAACCGACCCTTGGGCTGGACCGAGGAAGTTACCGTCCTCTGCTGGCTCTGGGGGGTTTTGTGGTGCGCAGCGTTCGTCTTGTCCGACCGCGAGGAGATTCGGTTCGACATCGTCTACGAACTGGTTCCCAGGGGCGTTCGGCGGACTTTCACCGTGATCAGCAGCATCGCGTTGATTGTCCTGCTCGCGATTTCGCTTCCCGCCTCCTGGCATTACGTGATCTTCATGAAGCGCGAGCATTCTGCCTATTTGCACATGCGCTTCGACTTCCTGTATTCGATCTATCTGATCTTCGCAGTGGCCTGCATCGTGAAGCACGCCCAGCTGGCATGGATCGGGATCCGTGGTGGGAAGTCGGCTGACTTGGACGCGCCGGAAAGGGGTGCCGGCTCATGATGCACAGCGCCTTCACGCTATGCGTCATCGTTCTCGTTGCCCTCGCGACTTTGGGCCTGCCGATCGGCCTTTCGATGATCGGTGCCTCCGTCTTCTATTTGCTCTTTGCCGGCCTCGATCTCGGAACGGCCGCCGAACAGTTGCTGAACGGCCTCTACAACAGCTACGTCCTGCTTGCGGTCCCCTTGTTCATCCTCGCCGCCGACCTGATGAACACCGGCAGCCTCACCGACCGCCTGCTGAACTTCTGCCTCGTCCTCGTGGGTCGGTTCCGGGGCGGTCTCGGGCACGTCAATGTCGTAGCGAACATTATCTTCGCCGGCATGTCGGGATCGGCGATCGCCGACGCGGTCGGTATCGGCCGCATCATCATCCCCATGATGACCCGCGAAGGAAGATATCCGCTCGCGTACGCCGCCGCGATCACTGCGTCGGCGGCCGTCATCGGGCCGATCATTCCGCCTTCCATTCCGATGGTCGTCTACGCGCTGGTGGCGGACACATCGATCGGTTACCTGTTTCTCGGCGGCGTGATCCCCGGACTATTGCTCAGCGTGGCGTTCATGGTCATGAATACGCTCACTGCCCGGCGCAGAAACTATCCGGTGGAGCCGCCGATTCCATTGCGCCAGATTCCACGGGTTGCATGGAGCGCATTTCCTGCGCTAATGCTTCCGGTGGTTTTGCTGTTCGGCATTTATGGTGGCGTGATGACGCCAACCGAAGGCGCGGCGGCGGCCGCAGCCTACGCATTGCTCGCGGCGGCATTGATCTATCGCGCCATGCCGCTCAAGCAATTATACGGCGTGCTGCTCTCCAGCGCGAAGGCGACCACCTCGATCGGCATGCTGATCGGCGGAGCGCTCGTCTTCAACTATGTGGTCACGATAGAAAACATTCCGCTCTCGGTCCAGCACTTCATCGCGGGCTTCCACCTCTCGGGGTTCGGCTTCCTTCTCCTGGTCAACGCCATCCTGCTGGTCCTCGGGTGTCTCCTCGAAGGAACAACGATACTTCTGGTGATCGTTCCGATCATGATTCCAACCGCCAAGGCCCTTGGCCTCGACCTCGTCCATTTCGGCGTGGTCGTCGTGGTGAACATCATGATAGGACTGTTGACTCCGCCTTTCGGGCTGTTGCTGTTCGTCATCGCGAACATGACCAAGCAACCTCTCGTCGCCATCGTTCGCGAGGCTACGCCGTTCATCCTGGCGGCGATCGTCGTCCTCGCGATCATCACTTTCGTCCCGGAGACGGTCTTGTGGCTTCCGCGGGCGGTCGGATACAAGGGCTGAGTGCGGGTTTGCGGTGAGCAAATTGTCGTCGCTGCGGTCACTCGACGTACGTCTGGACGGCGGTCTATGTGACGGTCCCCTCGCGATGATCCCCGGCAAACGCGCTCCAAGGAATCGCGTTGAAACAGTCTTGCCGATAGCAATCGAGCGGCCACATATATGCGCATCGTTTCGCTCGACCATCTGACCCTATTCGAACTCGCGCCCCCCCAGCTCGTGCAGACGGCCTCACTCGCCGGTTTCACGCATGTAGGGATGCGCCTCAACCCCGCTGCGCCTGGCGAGCACCAGCATCCGATGATCGGCGATACGCCGATGCGCCGCGAAACGCTCACCCGAATGCATGACACCGGTACTCAGGTGTTCGACATCGGAGTTCTTCGGCTACGGAGAGGGACGGATGTGGCGAATTTCGAGCCGGTGCTCGAATCGGCCGCACAACTTGGCGCTACGCACGCAGTCGTGAATGGCGACGAGCCCGATCACGTGCTCGTCGCCGACCTGCTCGTCCGATTATGCGAACTCGGACGAGCCCACGGGCTGACGATGAACCTCGAATTCACCCCCTGGACGGGCGTTCGCACGCTGGCCGACGCCATACGGGTCGTGGAGGCCGCTGGTCGACCCGAGGCTCGGGTGCTCATCGACACGATTCACCTGGACCGCTCGGGCGGTAACGCCGACGACGTCGCGGCAACGCCCTCGGCGCTCATCGCATACGCACAGGTTTGCGACGCGCACGGGGCCCGGCCGCATGACTTCGAGACGATGATCTTCCAGGCGCGAAATGAGCGCGGATTTCCAGGGGAAGGGAACCTCGATCTGCGCACAATGATTCGTGCGCTCCCGCCCGACATTCCGTTGAGCCTCGAAGCGCCAACGATGAAGCTCGCCCAGACGCTCTCGGCGCTGGAGCGCGCCAAGCGCGGACGCGCGGCGGTCGCCTCGCTGCTGGCCGCAGTCGCTTAGGCGCATCGCATGCTTATTCGAGAAGAAGGGACTGCTCGATGAATGAGGCGGTCATGGTTCCGGTTCGGTGGGGTGTACTCGGCACGGCGGCCATTGCCAGGTCGCGCTTCATTCCCGCTATGAAAGAGGCGCCCGCCGCGCGTCTCGAGGCCGTGGCATCGCGTGACCTGCATAAGGCGCAAGCGGTGGCACGGCAATTCGGGGTGCCGCGCTTCTACGGTTCGTACGACGACCTGCTGCATGACCCGGACATCGAAGCGCTCTACGTTCCCGTGCCCAACCACCTGCACCTTGAATGGTCCGTCCGAGCGCTCGAAGCGGGCAAGCACGTCCTCTGTGAAAAGCCGCTCTGCCTGACTGCTTCGGACATCGTCACGCTGCAGGCGGCCCGCGACCGCAGCGGGCGGTACATCGAAGAGGCATTTTCGTATCGCAATCATCCGCAGTGGACGCGGATCGGCGACTTGCTGGCTTCCGGCGGAATCGGGACCGTGCGGGCCGTCCAGTGCACACTCGCGAAGCAGTTCCTGGACCCGAACGATATCCGCAACAATCCGGAACAGGGCGGCGGGGCACTCTACGACCTCGGCTCGTACGCCATCAGCGCGTGCAGCGCCGCATTTAGACGCGCGCCAGGTAGGGTGATCGCGGCGCTCGATCGCGATCCGGCATTCAAGATCGATCGCCTGTCCACGGCGCTCCTCGATTACGGCGACGGTCACGCGAGCTTTACCGTCGGGTCGCAAAGCGGCCCCTCCGATTGGGCCACCCACCAGCAGTTCTCGGTCCTCGCTAGCAACGGCTGGCTGCGCTGCGACTTCCCGTATGCGCATGGACGCCCCACGCCATGCCACGTTTACGTCGGCGATCACAGGAGTCATGGAGCGGTCGAAACCACGACCTACAGCTTTGAGCCCGTGAACCAGTACACGCTGCAGGTCGAGCGGTTCTCGCGCTACTTGCGCGGCGATGCGGTGGCAAGTTGGCCAATCGAGGATTCGCTGCTCACCCTGCGCGTTCTCGAGGCACTTTTCACGTCGGCCAGAGACGGCCGGTGGCAGAACATCGGTGGCTGATCTTTGTGGCGAGTGAATCGACCATGAAACCGCTCAGCTCGGACGGAAACGGCGCTGGAGCGTTCTCCCGTCGCATACCGCTCATCGTGGCAGCGGCGTTTTTCATGGAGTCGCTGGACAGCACGATCGTCACGACCGCGCTGCCCGCGATTGCGCGAAGTCTTGGCGAATCCACGCTCGATCTCACCGCCAGTATCACGCTCTACTTGGTGGGAATGGCGGCGTTCGTGCCGACCGCTGGGTGGGCGAGTGCACGTTTCGGCGCGCGGAATCTTTTCGCCGCCGCCGTTGCGGTGTTCACGTTGACATCGTTGCTATGCGGGTTGACTCCATCGCTCCACATATTTCTTGCGGCTCGCTTGGTGCAGGGTATCGCCGCCGCGTTCATGTCTCCCGTTGGACGTTTGGTTGTGCTGAATGAAACGCCCAAGCACCGCATCATCGACGCGATCAGTCTCGTCGTCTGGCCCGGGCTGATCGCCCCCGTCATAGGGCCGCCGCTCGGCGGATTCATTACCACCTACGCATCCTGGCGGTGGATATTTCTCCTTAACATTCCCCTCGGAGTTCTGGGCGTGCTGCTTGTTTTGAGCTTCGTGCCGAAGCAGCCGAGGGAAGCTCCGAAGCCGTTCGATCTGATCGGATTCTTGCTGACGGCTGTCTCGCTAGCCACGTTGCTGTACGGGTTGGCGCTTGTCAGCCAGCACGACACCAGCGCAGCGCGCGGCGCTGTCTACATTGCGGTCGGCGTCGTGAGCGGCGGCGCGGCCGTGCGCCACGCGCTGCGCCACCCCGCGCCGATGCTAGACCTTGCAGCAGTGCGTTTCCCAACGTTTGCGCTTTGCACGGTCAGCGCCGGACTGCTGGCGCGTATTGCGATCAGCATGACGCCCTTCCTGCTACCGCTCATGTTTCAGATCGGCTTCGGCGAGACCGCGTTCGAGGCCGGGATTATGCTGCTTGTGTACATGGCGGGAAACTTGGCGATGAAGAGCCTGACGACGCCGATCCTGCGGCGATACGGCTTCCGGAATGTGCTACGGGTCAACGGCATTCTAAGTGTTGCTTCGCTCATCGCATGCGGGGCCCTGACACCCACGGTGCCGCTCGCGGTCCTTTACGGCATGCTGTTCGTGGCCGGCATGACCCGGTCGATGCACTTCACATCGGTTAACACGCTCGCCTTTGCCGATATCACCAATACAGCGCTGGCCGGTGCGACGACGCTCGCGGCTATGGCGCAGCAGGTAGCGGGCGCGCTGGGTGTAGCGCTGGCGGCCCTGGCACTAGGTATCTTCCAAGCGATCGAGGCGGTGTCTTTTCTAACGCTGGCCGACTTCCAACGCACACTGTTTGCGTCTGCGGGGCTGATGGCGGTCGGCGTTGTGTGGATGTTGCGGCTTCCGGCCGACGCGGGCGCCGAACTCGCTCGAAAACCATGAGACTTTCGGCGGAACAGCGGCCGGCACGCCGCCTGGAGCAAGCGACATGAGGTTTCCCAATCTGTTTCAGCCCGGCCGGGTCGGCAGGATGGATGTGAAGAACCGGATCATCGGCTCGCCGATGGAGCGCAACTATTGCACCGCGGAAGGCCGAATCACGCAGCGCTACATCGACTACCTCGAGGCGCGAGCGCGCGGCGGCGTCGGGATGATGTACACGGAGGCGACCTACGTCGACCCTCGAGGAAAGGGCCGCGAACTCCAGATGAGCCTGCACGATGACGCTCTCATTCCGCAGCTCGCGCGCCTCGTTGCGGCGGTTCACCGCCATGGGGCACGAGTCGGGCCCGAGCTCAACTATGGGGGCCGAGTCGTGCATCCCGAGATCAGCGGGCTCGAATCGCGCGCGCCTTCCGCCGTGCCCTACGCGGGCGCGGGTGGCTGGTCGCCGCGTCCGCTCGACCGCGACTCGATCTCCGAGATCATCGCGCACTTCGGTAACGCCGCTCGGCGGGCCGCCGAGGCCGGGTGCGACTTCATTGGCATCCACGGCGCGCACGGTTACCTGCTGAGCCAGTTCCTTTCCCCCTACTGCAACAAGCGCGAAGACGAGTACGGCGGCGACCTTGCCCACCGGATGAGGTTCCCGCTCGAGGTCGTCACCGCCGTTCGAGGGGCGGTGGGCGATGACATCCCCGTAGTCTTCCGCATCAGCGGCGACGAGTATCAGGCGAACGGGTTGACGCTCGCCGACGTATGTGCCATCGCGCCGCACCTCGTTGCCGCTGGCGTCGATCTGATCGACGTCTCGGCAGGAATGTACGAGACCAACTGGTGGATCACCCAGCCGATGGAGATGCCGCAGGGTGTGCTCGCCCCGCTCGCCCGCGAAGTGCGCAAGCACGTCGCGGTGCCGGTCAGTGTTGCCGGGCGCATCACCGATCCCAGCGTGGCGGAGCATTTGCTCGAATCGGGCACTTCGGACTTCGTGACACTCGGCCGCGCGCTGCATGCCGATCCCGAATTTCCTGCCAAAGCGCGCGATGGCCGCGTCGCCGAGATCTGCACTTGCATCGCCTGCAACCAGGGCTGCAGCGACTTGCACGCGCGCGGCGCGCCCATAGTGTGCCTCGTCAATACGACCTCGGGCCGCGAACGCGAATATGCGATCCGCGCGACGCCTGCCCGCAAGCGCGTGGTCGTCATCGGCGGTGGTCCTGCGGGACTCGAAGTCGCCCGCGTACTCGCGCTTCGCGGCCACGGGGTCACCGTTTTCGAGCGCGACGCCGAGCCCGGCGGGCAGCTGCTCTTGAGCCGCCTGGTGCCGGGGCGCGAAGAGCTCGCCGGACACCTGCCCTGGCTCGTCGGAGAGGCGCAGCGCGCCGGGGTACGCCTCGAGACCGGCGTCGAGGCAACCGCTACGATCGTGCTGGCGGAACGTCCCGACCTGATCGTCGTCGCGACCGGTTCCGCCCCGGGCCTTCCATCGATTCCGGGAATCGAGGAGAGCCCGGTCGTCGATCCCTATAGTATTCTTCGGCGGCCGGTCGGCGGCATCGGGCGCGCGCTGGTGATCGGTGGCGGCATCCGCGGCGTGGGCGTCGCGCGTGTTCTCGCAGAGAAGAACATCGACGTGGTGCTCGTCGAGGTCTCGCGGGAGTTGGCCTTCGACATCGCGAGCCGCTCTCGTCGCTTCCAGGAGGACGCATTGCGCGAGCGGCCCAACGTCACGCTGCATCTCGGCACGACGGTCGAGGCTCTGGGCGAGCGCGATGCCGTCCTGTCGGACGGCAATCTCCGATGGGAGCTCGGCGGTATCGACCTCGTCGTTCCTACCCGCACAGTTCTACCGGTGACTGGAGTAGCGGACGAGCTTTACGGGCATGGCGATGCGCCGCCGATATACCTGCTCGGTGATTGTGCACAGCCGCGGACGGCGCTCGAAGCGATTCACGATGCTGCTGCCCTCGGACACCGGTTGTAGCTCGAGCGAGGACGGCGACGCGCAGGGGGCTGTCGCTCGCCACTGGTCGACGCGGAGATAGCATGGCTGGCGTTTCAATCGAAAATCTGCAGAATGCGCTGCGGAAGCGTGAGGCGGGCAGCTCGCGCGCGCTGCCGCGCGCCTCTTCCGGGTCGCTTACCACATGGGCAACCGAGCAGATTCGACAGGCGATCGTCGATGGCAGGCTTCCGCTTGGCGCAGCGCTGTCGGAACTCAAGCTCGCTGCTGCACTCGGTGTCAGCAGAACGCCGGTGCGCGAGGCGCTAAGTGCGCTGCAGGGACAGGGCCTGATCGACATCCAACCGCAGTCGGGGAGCTTCGTCTTCCTGCCGTCCGAGGAGGCTGTCGGCGAGCTGTGCGAGTTTCGCCGGATCGCGGAAGTCGCGGCGCTTCGTCTCTGCTTTGCACGTCGACGAGAGGAGACGCTTCGGCAGCTCCGGACGGCGAGTCATGCGATGGAGCGCGCGGCGAAGACCGGTGACGGCATTTCGATAGCGCGAGCGGACGCAGCATTCCATCAGGCGATCGCGGACAACAGCGCCAACACGCACTTGATCGAGGCGTACAAGCTGATATCGGGGCGTGTTGGCGCGCTTCTTACTTACAACCTGACCGCCTCAGCCATCGCACGCAAGCGATCAATGGCGGAGCATCGCTCGATCATCGCGGCGTTCGCGAAAGGTGATATCGATGGCGCCGAGGCGATCCTCGACGAGCATGTATCGCGCATGCGCATCGTATTTCGCGCGGCGCGCAGTCTGGCGGCTGCGGACTAGAGCTTGCAGATACTTTTCGAGCGGACAGAAAGTGCAGCCTATCGCAGGTGGCACCGTGCACGCGTGAGTCGACGACGCGGCAAGCTAGCATAATTCGCGGTAGGTCGGCGAGAGCAACTGAGACGCGAAAATATTACCCAAGGGGCCTCAAAATATTACCCAGCGGAAAGACCGACCCGCGGAAACCCGCGTTGCCCTTCCTGAGAGAAGGGTAACAGGACCGCGGTTGGGGCGCTTTCAGCCAGATTGAGCACTAAGCGCAATGGCGTCCGATGCAACCATTTTCGGTGACGGTGATGAGGCCGCGGCGCGCGCCGCAATTGTGCGCGCCGTGACATCCGTGCGTGCCAACCGATGATGCGCTGCAAAAACACAAGCCGAAGCCGCAACTCTCTTGTGATTACCGACGACTCCACGACGCCGCAGCTCATGCGTCACGCGCCGATAGCCGTACGTCGGCCATTCATCTAGAAGGTGCTCGATGGCGCGACGAAGCGCTTCATCGGATGCGCCTCAGCGCCTGTTTACCCGGATCCGAGCGCTTGTCGTACGTTGTCCTTCCCGAAAACCCGTAGCCGTTGATATTGTTGACTTTTCTGCTGCCGTGAAGGCAAGGTGGGATTGTCGATTAGATTCAAATTTACTGGGAAGTACTCCGCCATCGACCCTTCTCGTTCATATGCCCGACAGAGGCGACCGTCCGCTTCGCCGCGATTCCGGACATTGCAAGTGGCGCGGTGTGTGTCTCTGACTGATCTTACCCACGAACGGTGGACAGCGACGTACAAACGGATCGACCTGACAAATTGCGCCGCGCGGTGTCTCAGATCGGTAGGTTCCCCGCTACCTCATCCAGCTCAGAAATTAACGGCGTAAGTCCGACGATGAACCTGTTGATCGCAAGCAAGGCCGAGCGTTTGATGTTCACTGCAGCGGCCTCCAAATCGAGCAAGCAACGATGCGCGATCGGCAGAAACCGCGACCCAGATTCAGTCAGCCTTACCTTTCGCGTGGTGCGCTCGAAGAGCGGAAAGCCCAGCTGTGACTCCAGCTCGTGGACCAATATGCTCATCCCGGACTGGGTGATGAACATCTGCTCCGCCGCCCGTGAAAAACTCTCATAGTGCGCAGTAAGTATGAAAGCCCTGAGCTGTCGGGAGGTGATGTTCATCGTCGGGACGTCTCGTGAATTGTCAGCGTAACTTGGTAATCAAGGTCGCACCAAAGGTAACAAGAACCAGTTCGTGAGACGACAGACTTCTGTGCGCGAAAAAAGCAACGGTGTTCGCGCCGTGTGGCTCCACTAATGAGTAAGTCTAATGAATCTCCTGGCGTGGGGCGAGCATAATTTCGGTACGTTTTGACACAAGTTACAGGCTGCCCAGCCACGAACTAAGGCAGGGCGCCTACGCGCTCGCGAAGACGGTTGCCCCGCCACAGGGAGGTCGCCATGCTCATCGGATGCCTTCGCGTTGGCTTATTGCTCGCAACGCTTGTCGCTTCATTTCACGTCGCCGCAGAAACGCGGTATTGGACCCTCAACGGCGTGCAGTTTGAAGATGGGGCGGTCGCCACGGGTTACTTCAGCTTAGACGATGCTACTGGGTCGATCGCCACCTGGAATGTGCGCGTAAGTGGCGGCGCGGGGCCGTTCATGCCTTGGACCTTTGTTCCCGGCAACTCCCATATCATTGGCGCCCTTGACGTGTATTCGTATACGCCGGACCTGGACCCAGCGAGGCAGCCAGGCGACGCAGCGAGTTTTTGGTGGCGGGAGTTAAACATCACTCCTCTTGTTCCGTTCGATGGCCACAGCACCACGGTATCGATCAATTTATGCCATGACTGCCCACCAGCCCCGTATCCGTCCGGAAGGACTGTCGAATACTTTTCCGATGACAACTATGCGGTAGGGTCATCCCGCAAAGTCACTGCAGGTTCGTTCGTACTAACACCGGTGCCACCGCCGGTCACCATCGTGCAAGTCGACGAGTTCTACCATCGGGCCCTACGCCACTATTTCCTTACCGCCGACGCCGCGGAAAAACAGCTTCTCGACACTGGCGTGCATCCCGGTTGGGAGCGCACCGGAGAATCGTTTAAGGCTTACGCCACGGGGAGTCCTGCCAACGGTTCCATCGGTCCCGTATGCCGCTACTACGGTAAGCCGGAACGCGGCCTCGATTCTCACTTCTATTCGGCCGCGGGTAAAACGCAGGATCCACCCGAATGCGTGAGCGTGTTCGTGAAATTTCGGTCCGACTGGCTGTTGGAGAGCGACAACGTGTTTCAGATCCACCTGCCGGACACGAAGACCGGTGCATGCCCTACTGGGACCGTTCCGGTCTATCGAGTGTGGAATCAACGGGACGATTCCAACCACCGCTATACGACAAGTGTGGCGATCAAGGGGCAGATGATCGCTGGCGGCTATGTCGCGGAGGGCTACGGTCCGGACGGCGTCGTGATGTGCGCGGTGCAGTAGTCGACCTCCTTTACGCCGCTAAGCGCGGCCGAGGTTGGACGTCAGCCTTCTGGGCGAAAACTGACGTGACATATTGTCCGCTTCGGTCGATAGTCGCCATTTCGACCAACGGCGGCAAGCGGCAGCTTACCGTCTGTTGCGGACGCTCACGCAAGCCAGTTCGCGGACCGCTCATGCCCGATCTCGCCCGTGAAGCGAAGTTGATCTGACGTTGCCCGTTGGATCAAATCATGGCTTTTACAAATTAGATTGCTGTCGAAAAGCAGCGGGCAACGATCCGGCACTTAGTAGTCGGTTTCGAAGAACGGTTCACGGCTCTTCTCGGGTTTGAGACGCGTCGCGGGGATCGGCTGGACGCGCGACCGCCACTCACCATCGACGCGACTGACGATGTTCCGGCACATCCAGTTCTCGTTGTCGACATACGGGTAATCCTCGCGGTAGAACGGGCCCCGGCTCTCCTTGCGGTTCAGCCCCGAGCGCACGGTCGCCTCGCACGCATCGAGCATCGAGCACACGTCCAGCGCATCCATCCAGCCGGTGTTCCAGCTGCGCGAGGTGCTCTGCAGGCTCAGCCGCGGCACCATCTCCCGCCGTACCGCCTGCAGCGCTTCCAGCGCCGCATTGAGCTTCTGCTCGTTCTTCACATAGCCGAGCTCCCACATGATCGCCCGGATCCGCAGCTTCGCCTGGATCGGCCGCACCCCGTCCGCACCGGCGCGCAGAAAGCCGAACACTCTCTTCTCCTCCGCCGCCACTGCCTGCTCCGGCAGCGGCCTCCGGCCACCCACCACGGCGGCATCCGCCGCCGCTTCGCCGGCTACCTTGCCGTCGTAACTAACGGGTCCGACACCACCCAGGTAATGACATCCGAGACCGCCGGCGACGTAGAGGCCGGGCAGGCTGGTCTCCATGCGCTCGGTGTCGACGTTGATCCCGCCTTGGCGCATGTGCCAGGTGATGCCGCACTCGATGCGGTCCTTGCCCACATCGAGCCCCAGCTTGCTCCACACCTTGGCCTGGTGCTGATGGGTCCGGGTGATCTCTGCCGGGATGTGGTCGTAGCCTGAATAATAGCCGCCGTCCCAGCGCGCCTTGCCCGCCATGACTTCGCGCGACAGACGGCGGATCTGCTCGGTGTACGGCGCCGATGCACCCGCGCTGTGGGTCTTCTGCTCGTAAAACATCTCGCCCTTCGAGTTGTACAGCCTTGACGTCTCTTGCGTTCCCATCAGCGGATTGGGGTACAGGTGAAAGCGCATCCACGACTTCGGCGCGAGAACGTCGCTCGTGTGCCACCACTGGATCTCGAGATTGGCGAGCTCGGCGCCGGCACGCAGCGCCATCGCCACGCCATCGGCCGATTGCTCGCGCGTCCCCGTGGAGCGCGTCGCCAGGTAGTCCGAATGACCGGTAGCGAGGATGACCGATTGGGCCAGGACGACGAAGAACCTGCCGCGACGATAGTCGAGCACGGTGACACCGACCACACGCTCGCCGTCACTTAGTAGCGAAGTCACCGCGCACTCCTCGTGCACGGGGATGCCGCGGCGAAAGATCTCCCTCCGCCGTTTGTCCAGGATGGCGGGGCCAGATGCTCCCTGCTTATGGGCCACAAGCGCCGGCGTACGACTTGCAATCGCCATCAGGCGGCCATCGTCGGTACGGCGCCAATACACGCCGAGGCGCTCGAGATCGGGATAGAACTCGCTTCGCATATAGGCACCCATGCGGATGCAGTATTCCTGGTCTGTCAGATAGTGGTTGTAATAGCGAACCGAGTACCGCAGCCGATCAAGGTCTTTTTCTTTGGTGCTGACGTCGTGATAGGGCAGATGGCTCGCGAAGATAGAACAGCCACTCTTCCCAATGAGACCTTTAACGATCATCGTCACCTTGGCACCGCGGTCGGCGGCCTTGAGCACCGCATTCGTACCGGCGGCCCCCCCGCCAATCACCAGGACTTCGGTCTCGATCACATCAATCATCTCGGCGTCCTCCATGCACTGCAAGCGCTCGTCGGCGTTGCGTCACTCATCGATAACCACGGTATTCTCGGCCGACCAAGACAACGTGACTGCCTGTCCGTTCTGCCACGACAAGGCGTGTTGTTCAGCGCCTCTACTGGGCTGGTTGACATCGACCTGGGAGCCATCGTTGAGGCGCACGCGAACCTTAGAACGGTGGCCAAGATACGTCACGAGCTCGATCACGCCCGGCATGGAATTCTCCAAGTCGGCGGGCGGGACGCCGGCGGGAGCCAGGCGCAGCAACTCGGGCCGGATCGACAGATGGATCGATGCACCACACTGCCCCACATTGCCGCCAACACTTGTCTTCAGGATCGCGCCGCCCGCGAGCTGGCAGACTAAGTGCGCACCGTCGTTGGCCACGACTCTCGCGGCGAAGATATTGGCCTTGCCGATGAAATTGGCAACGAAGCGATCCTTTGGAGAATTGTAGATCTCCATCGGCGTACCGAACTGCCGCACTTCACCATGGTTCATCACGATGACTTTGTCGGACAGGGCGAGCGCTTCTTCCTGATCGTGGGTTACGAACATCGTCGTAATCCCTACACTTTGCTGGAGTTGCCGGAGCTCCACTTGCATGTCGTCTCGGAGATTCTTGTCCAATGCGGCCAGCGGTTCGTCCAGCAACAACAAGGTTGGGTTGATGGCGATCGCTCTCGCCAGCGCGACGCGCTGCTGCTGGCCGCCGGAGAGCTCATGAGGATACCGAGTTCCAAGTCCGTTGAGTCGGAGCAGGCGAATCCCGTTCTCCACGGCCTTTCGCTGCGCGCTGATCGGGAGATTCCGCATCCTGAGGCCGAAGCCGATGTTCTGTTCGACGGTCATGTGAGGAAACAGCGCGTAGTCCTGAAAGACGATCCCGATGCCGCGCTTATGCGGCGGTACGCCGTCGATGCACACGCCATCGACCAGGATCCGTCCGTCGTATTCGGCAAAGCCGGCGAGTACCCGCAGCAAGGTCGTCTTGCCGCAGCCACTGGGCCCCAGAACGGTGATGAATTGGGACGGCTCCAGCGCGATAGAAACATTCCTGATGGCGACGGTATCGCCATAACGCGCAGTCAGGTTTTCTATCTCGACTCTGTTGCTCATGCCGCACTCACCGTTTGGTCAGCCTCTCGATCCCCACTAGCCGGTTCAGCATCAGGACCAGCGCACAGACCGAAAGGACGATCACCGCCGAGATGGCTGCACCAGTGGGATCATTCTCCGTCTGCACGAATGTGTAGATTTCGACTGGAAGGGTGGTCCGATCCCAAACCAGGAACTGGGTTGCGGTGAAGTTCTCGAACGAGGTGACGAACGCGAATACCGCGGCCGTCGCGATCCCTGGTCGCATCAACGGGAACGTGATCAACCAGAATGCCTTCCACGGCGGCGCGCCCAGTGATCGCGCTGCCTCCTCGAGGGAAACCCGTGCCCCCATCATCGTCGATACAACGACCCTTGCCGCGAATGGCAGTGTGATAACCGCATGCAGGAGCACGAGCGAGATCGTCGAGGTGAAAATGCCGAGAGCAGCGAGCGTGATCAGAAAAGCCAGCCCGACGACTACCTGGGGAACGATCAGCGGCGACAGAATAGCCGTGAGCAGGATGTCTTTGCCGATGAACTTGTAGCGGACGATTGCCAAGGACACCAGGATCGAGATGGCGACGCTCGAAAGCGTAGAGATGACCGCGAGGAACAACGTCATCTGGATGGCGCGAAGGAATCCGTCCCGGTTTACGATGTTGGCGTACCAGCGCAGCGATAAGCCATGAGGCGGAAAGTTCTGCTCTACACCGGCGTTCAATGACACGCCGATGAGAACGATCAGCGGAAAGACCAGGCACAGAACGACCCCGTAGCCGAGCGCCTTGACGACAAGGCCCTTCCCCATGTTCGCATCGCTTCCTACCGTCGCGGCGAAAGCCATGCGAACGCCTTCTGCAAGCTGTAGACGAGGACACCGCTGATGACGAGCATGGTCATCGCGATGGCGGAGGACAAAGGATAATCCATGGCGCCCATCGCCTTGCTGTAGATCAGGTTGGCCACAAGGTCGTAATAACCTCCACCCAACAGGGCCGGGATAATGTAGGCAGTCACTTCGAACAGGTACACGATGATGACGCCAGCCGCTATGCCCGGAATGGTCAAGGGAAGGATGATCGTCCAGAAGGACTTTAGTGGGCTTGCGCCGAGCGCATGCGCCGCAGGCTCCAGGTTCTTGGGAATTGCCCGCAAGCTGCTGTAGATGGGAAAAACCATGAAGGGGATGGAGACCATCACCATCCCGATGGCCACGCCGATTCCATTGAACAACATCTTCAGTGGGTGTTCGATCACCCCGAGTCCCAGGAGGACCTGGTTGATCAGTCCATTGCGGCCCAGGACCAGCATGATGGCGTAGGTCCGGATCACATACGCGGTGAAGAACTGGACAATCAGGACCAAGCTGATCAGCAGCAGCATGCGTGGCGTGGCCCGATACATGACGTACGCGACCGCATAACCCAGGACGAATGTCACTGCAGTACAGTAGGCAGATAGCACGAGCGACCGGGAAACATAGGATAGGTAGAACGGATTGCCGAAGAACCTGGCGTAGTTCGTCAATGTGAATTTCGCGCCGACCTGCGTCATGCCGGCGTTAGGCAGGAAGCTATAGATGGCCATCACCGCGAGGCAGGCGAAGAAGAACAGGACCACGACAAGGGCTGGCGCGACGAGCGGAGCGACTGGCCAGAGTGACGCCTTTCTCATGGCTTTCTAGATCTCCGGTCGAGGCCGTGTTGGGCTATCGGCGCCTCGGCGAGGATTCAGCCGCGAAGTGAGCGACAGGCGCTGTCTATCGGACTGCGGCGCGTGCTTGCGAACGCTGCGTCGCTCACAGTGTCGCCGCCACGTCGCCGATCGCTTGGTCGACGACTCTCACGATCGTGTCGGCCTCTGCCGCGGTCAGGCAAAGCGGCGGCGAGAACGAGAGCGTGTCGCCCGGTAGCGGGCGGAAGATAACGCCGAGCTCGCGCGCCCGCCGCGAAATCCGGTCGGCTACTGCAAGCTCGGGGGCGAAGAGGGCGCGGGTCTCGCGATCGCGCACCAGCTGGACCCGGGCGAGCAGTCCGACACCGTCAACGAACCCGACGATCTTGTGCTTCGTGAAGCCCTTGAGCCCGTCGAGCAGCAGGCGCCCGACCCGCCTGGCATTGCCCGCCAGATCCTCGCGCTCGATGATCTCGAGGTTCGCGATTGCCGCCGCGCAGGCAGTCGGGTGACCACTATAGGTGTTGCCGTGACGAAAGGGGCCCTGCTGCTCGTTCGCGTAAAAGGTTTCGAATATAGGCTTGCTTACCGCGGTCGCCCCGAGCGGCACGTAGCCGCTGGTGAGGCCTTTCGCGAAAGCCATGATATCGGGGCGAACGTCCCAGTGCCGCGCGGCGAACATGTCGCCCGTCCGGCCAAACCCGGTGATGACCTCATCGAAGATCAACAGCACGTCGTTGCGCGTTGCGATCTCCCGCAGCTCCTGAAGATAACCTTCGGGTGGAATGATCACGCCACCGGCTCCCTGCACGGGCTCGACGATGATTGCACCCACCGTATCGGCGCCTTGCGCCTTGATCATCTGCTCGACCGCTTCGGCGCACGCATGGGCGAAGCGATCGTCCGGCGCGTCCACCTCGCGCAAGTACGGGTCCGGACAGGGCGCGTGAAAGAAACCCGGCAACAACGGTTCGAACATGGCCCGGTTCCCAGGCATTCCGGTTGCGCTCATCCCGCCGAAGGTTACCCCGTGATAGGCACGATTGCGGGAGATGATCTTGTACTTCTCCGGCTTGCCCTTGAGCTTCCAGTATTGCCGGACAATTTTCAGCGCAGTCTCGACGGCCTCGGAGCCGCTGCCGGAGAAGAAAACCTTATCCATGCCTTCCGGCTTGAGCATGCCGACCAGTCGTTCGGCCAGATCGATCGAGGGCAGGTTGGTGTAGCCCTCGAAGCAGGAGAACCACGGCAGCTTCTGCATCTGGCGATGCACCGCCTCGACGATCTCTTGCCGTCCGTAACCGACGTTCACCAGCCAGAGCGACGCGTGAGCATCAATATATTCGCGGTCGTTCATGTCGTAGACCCTCGAACCCTCGCCGCGCACGATCGAAAGCAACCCATGCTGCTCGACGTAGCGCGTGCGGCTGAATGGCGACCAGCGGTACTTGAGAGAGCGTTCCGTAACGATGTCGACGCTGTGCATGACCGTATTGCTCCTTCGCGGATGCGTTCAGATGCGTGCGGTGACGCACTTCACCCGGTAGTAAGACTTGAGCGCGTCCAGGCCCTTCTCGCGCCCGAACCCGCTCTGCTTGACTCCGCCGAACGGCGTCTCGACGCCGCCGGCGAAGAACTGATTGATGAACACTTGTCCTGCCTCGAGGTCACGCGCCAGGCGAAGCGCGCGCACGACGTCTCGCGTATAAATCCCCGCAACGAGCCCGTAGGCCGTCCCGTTGGCGAACGCGAGCGCCTCCTCGGCCGAGTCCGCAACCTGCACCGTGAGCACCGGGCCGAAAATCTCCTCCTGGACTACCGGGTCACGACCCGATGCGCCCTCGATGATGGTCGCGTTGTAGAACCAGCCCCCCGCAAGCCCCGGCACGGTGGCGCGCTCGCCCCCGACCACGATCTTGAGCCCGCGCTTCTTGGCGCCGACGATGTAGCCCGCGACGCGCTCGAGCTGCTCCTGGGAGATGAGCGGGCCAAGGTCGGGGTCATCAAGCCCATGGCCGAGCTTGAGCCCGGTTGCCGCCCTGGCGAGCCGTTCGAGCATGGCGTCGTGCACACGCCGCTCGACGATGAGCCGCGAGCCCGCGGAGCAGACCTGACCCGCGTTGCTGAAGATCGCCTTGAGCGTGCCTTGAACCGCCGCTTCGATATCGGCGTCGGCCAGCACGACGACGGGCGACTTCCCGCCGAGCTCGAGCGTTACCGATGCAATATGATCGGCCGCCGACTTCATCACCAGCTTGCCCGTTTCGACCGAGCCAGTGAAGGTCACGTGGGATACATCGGGATGGCCCACAAGCGGCGCGCCCGCTTCCTCGCCGTAGCCGGTCACCACGTTGTAGACCCCCTTCGGCAGCCCCGCCCGGTCCAGGATATCGGCGAGCATGATGGCCGTAAGCGGCGTCTGCTCCGCCGGCTTGACGATGGCGGTGCAGCCGCAAGCGAGTGCCGGCGCGATGCCGCGCGCGGTTGTCACCAGCGGAAAGTTCCACGGAATGACGTGCGCGGTGACGCCGACGGGCTCGTGCAAAGTGAACGAAACGAAATCAGGGCCGAGAGGAATCGTATCGCCCTGCATCTTGTCGGCGATTCCCGCGTAGTACTCGAAGTAGCGCGCGGCGGTCTCGATGTCGCCTTTCGCCTCGCGCAACGGCTTGCCGCAGTCCAGGGTTTCGATGCGCGCAAGGCGTGTCGCGTCCTGCCGGATCAGCGCCGCCGTGCGGTAGAGGATGCGTCCGCGCTCGGCAGGTAGCGCCTTGCGCCAATCACCCAGGAGCGCCGCCTTGGCTGCGGCGACAGCACGATCCGCGTCGGCCGCGCCGCCCGCCGGGATCTCGGCAATCACGCGACCGCTCGCGGGGTCCACCGTCGGGAAACATCGACCGCTCGCTGCTGCTGCCTTTGTGCCACCGATCACCATGAAACGCGGCACTTCGGTCATATCCTGCTCGTAGCGTGCCTCGACCGCCTCAACCGAGTGCGTCATCGCACCTCCACATATCCGTTGGATCAATTCTTGGGCTAGCGAGCGATGGTCGCTTTTAGACGTCCCAGCCACCATCGACCACGATCTCGTGGCCGGTGAGCTGGCGGCTTTCGTCGCTTGCCAGGAAAAGCACCGCGTTGGCGACGTCCTCCGGTTCGGTCACGCGCTTGAGCGCCATATCGTCTACGTACTCCTGGTAGACCTGCTCTCTCGTCCAGCCTCGCTTCTTCGCCTTCTCCTCGCACAGCTTGTCCATTCGGGGCGTATGGACGATGCCAGGGCAGACAGCGTTCACGTTGACGTTGAAATCGCCGACATCGAGCGCGACGGTGCGTGTGATGCCGCGTATCGCCCACTTGGAGGCGCTGTACGCCGTGCGATACCGGTAGCCGCGCAAGCCGGAGGTGCCGCCAATGTTGACGATCTTGCCACTCTTGCGCTTGATCATGTGGGGCAGCGTGTACTTGATCGGCAGAAACGTGCCATACACGTTAGCCCGCCACACCATCTCGAAATCCTCTGGCTTGATCTCCCAAACCGGCGTTTCGATGGGTCCGGTCACGCCGGCAACATTGACCAGGATGTCGATCCGGCCGTCGAAGAGCGCGACGGCGCGCTTCACCATCGCCTGGACCTGTTCGGGGTCGGTCACGTCGGTCTTGACGATCTCCGCCTTGCGCCCCATCGCGCGGATGTTGATCGCGACTTCTTCGATTGCCGCCGTATCGCGCCCCGCCAGGACAAGATCAGCGCCCTCGCGAGCGAGCATCTCGCTGATCGCCTGTCCCATGCCCTTGGCGGGCCCCGTTACGATGCCGGTCTTGCCTGCAAGTCTCATCTCGTCTTCTCCCTTTCGAGGGTTTCTGTCGGGGGGCCGTAGCCACCGCCGCCACAGCTTTCCAGGATGACGCGATCGCCCGCGCCAAGCCGCAGGTTCGATTTGCCCTTTACGTCCAGGCGGCGGCCATCGGCCTTCACGAGGGTGACACGGAAAGGTGCGCCGGGCGAACCGCCTTGAAATCCATAGGGCGGAATGACGCGCCGCTCGAACATGCTGGTGAGCGACACGCCGTCGCTTAGCATCCGGTACTCCCGAACAAGGCCATCGCCGCCGCGATGCGCGCCCTTTCCTCCCGATCCGCGCCGCAGCGTTTGCCGCACGATCTCGATCGGATATTCAGCCTCGATGACTTCCGCCGGCGTGTTCATGACATTCGACATGTGCACGCGGACAACCGGTGAGCCATCCCGCTCCGCCCGCGCGCCTTCGCCGCCACCGTGCGTTTCGTAGAGGGTTACCCAGGCCCCATCTGCACGGCGCATGCCGAACAGCAGGAGTCCGGAGGTGGTCGGACCGCCGGCGGTGAGCTCTCCGGCCAGCGCCGGCTCGAGGGCGCGGAAGATCGCATCGACCACGCGTTGAGCCGTCTCGTGATTGCCGCCGACTACCGGCCGAGTTGGCGGCGGATCGAGGATCGAACCTGCGCGGGTCGTGACCTTGATCGGCCGCAGGGCGCCTCCGTTCGGCTGGATCTCCGCGCGAGTCAGGCACTTCATCGCGTACAACGCCCCTGCAACCGCGATGAATGGCGTGGTGTTGACGGGTCCGTCTGCAGCATCATCGGACGCCGAGAAGTCGAAGTTCGCCTCGCCATCGCGGAAGGAAATCCGAACCCGAATGGCGATCGGCTGGTCGCGTATTCCGTCGTCGTCGAGGAAGTCCTCGCCCTCGAACACGCCCTGCGGCATGCCGCGAAGCGCATCACGCATTTGCTGCTCCGACCGATCCTGCAGCGCCGCCATCGCTGCCTTCAGCACGTCGAGTCCGTGCTCCGCGACGAGGTCGTGCAGCCGTCGCTCGGCGGCCAGCGTTGCGGCCATCTGCGCGTGAGCATCACCCTCGCGCTCGGGCGCGCCGCGTACGTTCGACAGCACGAGCCCTAGCTTCTCGCGGTCCGCACCGGCCGATGTGAACAGTCGAATCGGGCTTATCCGCAGACCCTCCTGCCAGATGTCCGTGGCGCTCGCGAAGTAACTGCCCGGAGCTGCGCCGCCGATGTCGGCCCAATGCGCGAGACTCACCGCGAAGGCGAAGAGCTTTCCATCCGAGAACACCGGACGGATGGCCTTCACGTCCGGCAGATGGTTGCCGCCGACCTCCGGGAGATTGAGGAACCACACGTCACCTGGGGCAAGCGCAGAGGCGGGCACGCGCTTGAGGAACTCCTTGACCGTGAAGCACATCACGCCGAGATGCATCGGAATATCACGACCCTGGGCGATCATCTCACCTTCGGCGTCGGTCAATGCCGAGGACAAGTCACCGGCTTCGCGCAACAAGGGCGAACGCGCCGAGCGCATGACGACGAGCGACATTTCCTCGGCCGCCGCGGTCAGCGCACTGCGAATCACTTCGAGCGTAATCGGATCGATCGCTGCGGTCATTGCGCGACCTCGAAGCTCATCAGGAGATGGCCGCCGGAAGTTGCCTCGAGGCGTGTACCAGGCGGCAGGGTTATCGTCGACCATTCGTCCTCGACGATGGCCGGCCCCTCAACGCGGGCACCGAGGGAGAGTTCGCCCCGGCGATAGCGCGGCGTCTCGACCGCTCGCTCCGAAGTGAACCAGCAAGAACTGACCGAGCGCGGCGCCAAAGCCATACGCTCTGGCCGCTGGGTGGGTCGGACGTCGAGTGGCGGCGCAGCGGCGGAAGCGGTCACACGGATCGCTTCAAGTTCCCAATCCTCTCCGGTCGAAAACCCGTAGAGCTGCTCATGCATTGCCCGGAAGTCGCGGGTCAGCGTTGCGATCTCCACCGGATGGCAATACGGTACTTCCACCGAGTAACTTTGGCCCACGTAGCGCACCAGCGCCGTGTCCTCGACCTCCGCCTCGGCCCCGTCGTCGAACGCCATACTGGCGAGCAGCTCATCGCGCGCATGCGCGAGGCGCTCGGCCGACCAGTCTCGACTTGCCATGCGCAAGGTACGCTGCTGGGTATAGCTCAGTTGCGCTACGGCACATCCGAGGGCCGAATACGCGCTGGAAAATGCCGGCACAACGACCGAGCTGATGCCGAATTCGCGCGCCAGCGTCGCGGCGTGCAGCGGCCCTGCGCCGCCGAAAGCCACGAGCGTGCAGCGGCGTCCGTCGATGCCGCGATCAACCGTCACGTTGCGCAGCGCACGCAGCATGTTGGCGTTCGCCACCCGCACGATGCCGAGCGCCGTCTCGATCATCCGCAGACCGAGGCTTTTGGCGAGCCTCTCGATGGCGGCTTCCGCCAGCGCGAGGTCCATGGAGACTCCGTCGGCAAGCGGCTTCGACGCGTCGATATAGCCGAGTACGAGATTGGCGTCGGTGACGGTAGGCGCCGTGCCGCCGAGGCCGTAGCACGCCGGTCCGGGACTCGCGCCAGCACTCTGCGGCCCGACGCGCAGCATTCCCGCTTCGACATAAGCAATCGACCCGCCACCAGCGCCAATGGATTGCACCGCGACCATGGGCTGTCGAACCGGACGATCGGCCAGGATTGCTTCCCTGCGCGTCTCCGGCTTGCCCTTTCGGACCAGACAGACGTCGGTGGTGGTGCCGCCCATGTCGAGCGTGAGCACACTGTCGAGTGCAAGGTCCCGTGCGACATGGCGGGCGGCCGAGACACCCGCGGCCGGTCCGGAGAGAGCGAGCACCAGCGGTCGCTCGCGAACCATCGACGTCGACGCCATACCGCCGGCGGAATGAAACAGGTGCAAATGCGTCGACTTCGGCACTTCGCGATCGAACTCGTCGAGATGCGCGCCGACTAGCGGCATCAGGGCTGCGTTGAGCACGGTAGCGTTCGTGCGCTCGTACTCGCGCTCCTCCGGGTTGACCCGATGCGAAAGCGATACATACGGCACGACGGCGGCAAGTCTTTGGCCGACGATTGTTTCGTGTTTCGGGCTCGCGTAGCCATGGAGGAGCGATACGGCGACGGACGCAACACCGGACCGCCGGACCGCCTCGATGACGCGCTCGAGGTCTCCGAGATCCAACGGTGTCTTGACGACGCCGTCGGGCCCAATGCGCTCGCGCACTTCGAAGCGCAGGGGCTCCGGGACCAAGGGTGGGAGCCGCGGCGGAAGGCTCAAGGAGTAAAGCGAGCGCCGGTTCTGGCGACCGATGGCCAGGACGTCGGCAAACCCTTCGGTTGCGACCAGCGCCACAGCGGGCAACTTTCCTTCGACAATCGCATTGGTGACCACAGTTGTTCCGTGGACCAGGACATCGACATCGTCCCAGGCAAGTCCGACCGCGTCGATTGCCGCGCGCAAGCTGACCAATGGATTGCCAAGACGGGTTCGTACCTTAGCCGTCCGGGCAACGTCGTTCGCCGGCTCGATGGCAATGACGTCGGTGAAGGTGCCTCCGATGTCGACACCGACCCGCCATTTGCGTGCATTCATCTGCTGAGACGCCTGCGACGGATTTCGAAGACGTATTTCTGCGGTATTTCCGTTTTTCGGAATACTATTTCGTTTAGCGGATCCTACACGCGCGCAGCTGCGCCTGTCAAGCAGAGACGCTGGGCAACTCGGGCAGCAGTCGTCGCACCAATCATTACCGACAGCGCCATGATCGTGCGTTCCTTCGCCCTTTCGCGCACTTTGTCGGCGGTTATTGTGAGGGCTGCCCCGCATGCAGTACACTATGAAACGAAAACTGTTTTCAATATCTGGAAAACGCCTTTGCCCCTGGACGACCGTGACTATCCGCGTGGGGTTCTTGCGAGGTATGCGCTGATCCTTGAGATCGTCGCGGCCAGCAGGACGGGGCTGTCGCTTACCGAGATCAGGCGCGTGACCGGGCTTTCCAGTGGCACGATGCACCGCCTGGTGAATGCCCTCCTCGACGTGGGCTACCTGGGACAACAGGAAGGACAAAAGAGGTATCGTCTCGGGCCGCGACTGATTCGCCTCTTCCACCTCGCCCATTCTCGCGCCACCTTATCTGCCCTGGTGCAGCCCGTGCTTCAGGAGTTGGTGAAGCGCTTTGGCGAAACAGCGTTCCTCGCGAAGCTGAGCGCCAACGGCGTCGAATCGGTGGCCTCCGCAATGCCCGAGAGCTACCACCAGTCTTATGTGCAGCCCGGCCGGATCATGCCCATCAATGCCGCCGCATCAGCCAAGGCGATCTTCGCTTTCCAGCCGAAGGAAGTGATCGCGGAACAACTGGCGATGCCGCTGCGCAAGTACACCGACAAGACCGTCGTCAATCACGCCCAATTGCGCCGTGATCTCGAGCAGGTTCGGACGCAGGGTTTCGCCATGTGCGCCGACGAGCTGGATCCGGGCGTGTTGAGTTACGCCTGTCCCATCCATCTACCCAGCGTTGGGGTCATCTACAGTGTCGGCATCGTCGCGCTCAAGCGTCGCCTGATGGAATTCGACAAACGCGAAGTAATCGCCGCCCTCGACGGCGCGGCGCGGCTGATCTCGGCAAGACTCGAGGCCGAGTTGAAAGCGACCGAGGACGCGGTCCCAGTGGTCTGACCGCGACATCGCGCGAGCGGCCACACTTGGACTAGCGCGGTTCGGCGCTACGGGGCAACGGCCGGTTGTCCCTTTAGCTCGCTCTTGCGCAGAGCGTTGATCACCTTTTCCGGCGTGATCGGAAGATCCGCGACGCGTACACCGATAGCGTCGGCCACGGCATTGGCGATGGCTGGCGCAACGGGCGTTAGCGCCGCCTCGCCGATGCCCTTGGCGCCAAACGGGCCGAGGCCGCTATGAGATTCGAGGATGATGCTCCTCACGAGAGGTACGTCCATTGCGGTCGGAATCAGATACTCGCTGAAGGACGGCGTCATCAGTCGGCCATCACGGTAGATCATCTCCTCGCTCAGCGCATATCCCTGCCCCTGTACCGCGCCTCCCTCGATCTGCCCTTCGACCGCGGCGGGATTGATCGCTCGCCCGACATCGTGGGCGCCAATGCTCTTGAGCACAGTGATTTCACCGGTTTCGGTGTCCACTGCAACCTCAATCGCGTGCGCACCGAAGCCATAGTCTGGGTGGACCTGCCCCTGCCCGGTCTCGGGGTCGATCTTGTCTGTGAATGGGGCGCGGAACATCGCGAGTTCGGAGCGATGAATTCCCTCGGCTGCGCAGATCTTTACAAGATCGGCAAGAGCCATCGCTTGCTCCGGATCATCGGCGACAAATACTTTCGAGAATCCCATGTCGATCCGCTCCGGTTCCACGCCGAACTTCGTAGCGGCACGGTCGACCAAGCGCTTCCGTACTGCTTCTGCTGCGAGCCGGGTGGCGTTTCCGGTCATATAGAGCGCCCGCGTCGCGGTCGTGGTACCGGCCAATGGTGTAACTGCCGAATCGCTGTTGTAGACGGCGACATCCTGAAGGGTAACGCCGAGCACTTCCGCGGCGATCTGGGCCAATGCCGAGATCTGTCCGGCCCCGATGTCGGTGACACCGGAACGAACGACTACGGTACCGTCCACCTCAACTCCCACCCAGCACTCCGATGTGTCGTGTAGCCACGTGATACGGCCATAGCTCTGCTGGTAAGCAGCGAGCCCACGGCCGATCTTGACGGGCCCGGAAACCTCGGTCGGCTCTCCGAGAGCGATCCAGGCCTGGTCTGCACATCGCTCGGTCCAAATGGCGCTGGGGATCGACACGCCGGTCGAGATCTTGTCTCCCGTTCGGAGGTAATTCCGGCGACGGAATTTCAATCTATCCATGCCCAGCGCCTTGGCCACCTCGTCCATCTGCTGCTCGTACGCAACGCACGCCTGCGCGGCACCGAAGCCGCGAAACGCGCTCGTATACATGTTGTTGGTCGCCACCGCCTTGGCGTCGACGAACAGATTGTCGACTTTATACGGACCCGGCGCCGCCACGACCGCATACAGCAACACATAGGGGCTTAGAAAGACATAGGCGCCCGCATCGGCAATGAAGTTGGTCTCGACGGCGGTGATCCGGCCGTCTTTCTTGACCCCGGTCCGGTAGGTCATGACGAACGGATGGCGCTTGCCGTGGCCGACGAACGAATCTTCGCGCGTATATTCGAGCCTGACGGGCCGGCCGGTGGCCTTGGCGAGCAGGGCGAGGTAAATCTCGACCGTTATGTCTTCCTTGCCGCCGAAGCCACCGCCAACGAGCGCTCCCTGGATCCGTACCCTGTTATGCGGCACGCCGACAGCGTCGGCGACGAAACGAAAGTGCTCGATCACCTGGGTTGAAACGCGGATGTTAATGACTCCGTCCTCGTCCACCCAGGAAAGGCCGACCTCGGGTTCGAGAAACGCGTGCTCGATGAACTGCGTCCGGAAGGTGTTCTCGACAATGAGATCAGCCTCGGCGAATCCCTTCGCGACGTTGCCCTTGCGCGCCTTTTGCGACGCAACGACGTTATCGGTGCCCTGGACCAGGGGAGCGCCAGGCTTCAGCGCCTCGAACGGGTCGAACACGCCGGCAAGCGGCTCGAGCTCCGCCTCGACGAGAGTCATCGCTTGCTCCGCGATATCGCGAGTCTCGGCGGCGATCAGCGCCAACGGCTCTCCGAAATAACGTACGCGTTCGTGGACGAGGATCTGCTGGTCGGTCTTTTGCCGCTGTTGTCCGGTCTGACCAGGAATGTCGGTGGCCGCCATCCGATCCGAGATATCCGCTGCGGTGAGCACGCAGGCGACACCGCGTAGCGCTCGGGCCTTCGACACATCCAATCGGCGCAGCGTTGCGCTGGCAACCTTACTGCGTACCACCTTGGCGTGCAGTACGTTCGGCATGGTGAAGTCGCCGGCGTATCTGGTCGAGCCCACGGCCTTGCCTCTGGCATCGATGCGCTCCAGGGGACGACCGATCTGACGTCGCTCCACGTCGAGCTTGACGGGCGGGTTTTCGACAATGGTACTCATTTCCGGCCTCTGCCCGCATCTGCGGCGGCTACCTCGCGTATTGCTTCGAAAATCTTGCTGTAGCCGGTGCAACGACATAAGTTTCCGCTCAGCCCGAAGCGGATGTCTTCGTCGCTCGGCTCAGGCGTATCGCGCAGCAAGGACACACCCGCGATGACGAAGCCCGGCGTGCAGTAGCCGCATTGAACGGCCCCGGATTTTGCAAAGGCCTCCTGCAACGGGTGCCGATGTTCCCCGTCCCCGAGGCCGGCAACCGTCGTGATCGAGTGCCCTTCGGCGGTCCAGGCCAACGTCAGGCAGCTGTCCACGGCCTCGCCATCGACCAGAACGGCACAGGCGCCACAATCGCCCTTCTCGCATCCGCATTTGACATCAAAATATCCGAGCTCGCGCAGTGCTTCGAGTAGCGTGCGATGCGACGGAAAGGCAGCGGAATGTCGCCGCCCGTTGACATCGAGCGTGATCGTCTTTTGACGAGACATGGCTATCTCTTCCTCAGCTAAGCTGCGCCCAGGCGTCGTTGACGAGGCGCCGGGTCAACATATGCACCGTATGCCGACGATATTCGCCTGACGCCCGGATATCGTCGATCGGGCTGCACTCGTCGGCCGCTATGCAGCCCGCCTTGTCGATGAGCGCGGACGTCAGCCGCTGTCCCTCGAGCAGCGCCTCCGCGGACCTTGCCCGCATGACGATCGGCGCCACTGCCCCAAGCGCGATCCGAGCCTTCGAACAAATTCCGTTCCTGATACCGATAGTCACGGCGACACCGGTCACAGTTATTGCGTCGCCTTTACGCCGGGCCAGCTTGTAGAATCGATTGACGATGTGCGGCTCCGGCACGGCCCACTCTATCGAGGTTATCAATTCATCGGGACGGCGTACATCGTTCTTGTAGGCAGTGAAGTAGTCGACGAGTGCGACGGTCCGCGACCCGGAGGCGCTGGTCAGCACCACGTTTGCGTCGAGCGAAAGCAATGGCGGCACCAGATCTGCGGCCGGAGAACCGCAGGCGATGTTGCCGGCTATCGTCGCGGCATTGCGGACCATCTGGCCAGCAAAGACGCGCGCCGAATCGACCAAGGAAGCGGCATGAGCCGCGATCTCGGGCGAGCGCACCAAGTCGCTAACCGTAGTCCGACCGCCAAGCGTCATCCGTCCCGCCGAGAGCCGTATGCCGCGCAATTCGCGAATCCGACTCAAGCTCACCAACCGGTCGGGTGCCTCGCGGCGGGCGCGAATATCGACGATCAGGTTCGTCCCGCCAGCAAGCGGCACGGTCTTGGCTCCATTGCCATTGGCGAGAAGACGCACCGCCTCTTCCAGGCGCTCAGGGCTCTCCAGATCGAACTCGGCAAACATGGTTACGGTCACTTACACATAATGTGAGGATCGCGGTGAACGAAATTCGGACGAGACGCGCAAAGGCATCCGCACTTGCTTTTCAGCGCACCTGAATCTCACGGGCCCAGGTGTCCTGCCATTCGGAGTAATGCTTGTCCACCTCCGACCAATCTACGTTATAGACGTCGGGGACGGGCAATCCCGGCAAGACGGTCTTGAGCTTCTCTGGTATCGCAGCTTTCGGATTGGCCGGCAGGGTGCCGGCAATCGACGCCATGACCGTCTGAGACTCCGGCGACAGCATGAGGTTCACGAACGCCTCGGCCGCCGCCAGTTGCTCCGGCCCGCGGCCCTGCACGATGGAGACTGGAATCGTTGCCAGGAAGCGCGGCGCGGGCATCACGAACCGATACTGCGAGTCCGGGCCGAGCCGGCGATAAACGTTCGGCAGAATACCCCACCCGGCAACGGAAATCTCGCCGGTCTCGAGCAACTTGATCGACTCCGGGTCAGTCTTGTAGACGGCATGGATGTTGTCTTTGAGGCTCTTCAGCTTCACGAATCCTGGATCGACGTTCTTCTCGCTGCCACCGTTCAGAAGCGCCGCCATGATCAGGAAGCTGCCGCGATCGAGCTCGAACGTCACGCCAATCTTTCCCTTGAGACGCGGGTCCCAAAGGTCCTGCCATTTGGTGATCTCGAAAGGCACGAGATCCCGGCGGTAGAAGATACCGCGGGGTGACAGCCAGATCGCTGCGCTCGTCTCTGTTCTGAGCGTCGTCGGCAGCTCCAGCATATTGGGGATGCGCTTCGGGTCCAGCGGTGCGAGCAGGCCGGTCTTGGTCGCCGCCTGGACCGTGCTCTCGATCGAGGTCCAGACATCGACCTGCGGATTGGCGCGCTGGGCGGCCAACTTCGTTAGCCCGTCGCTCGCTCCCGACTGGACGACGAACTCCACTTTGGTACCGGTCTTCTTTTCAAAATCAGCAGCGATGGGACGGAAGATGTCGAGCCAGAGCCCTCCCCAGGTCATCACCTTGAGCACCGTCTCCGCGGCGGCTACCGTCGGCGTGGCTACCGCCACAACAAACAAGCCGAGCGCAAGAAACACTGATCCAACCAAGTGACGCGATATCTTCCTCACGGCGCGGTTCCTCCCTGTTGCTTTGCAGGCACAGTCAGCGCCGCTGAATCGATCCGACGCTGGGATCGCAATACGCCAAAGATTCCGTATTTCGGAACTTCTCTCTATGATCCGGAATTATCGTGACCCGCCGTTGGCTTGTCAAGGCTCCGCGTCGCACGCCTGCTCGAGCTGCTCGACCAGCCTGCACAACCGATCGCTCCCTTGATTCGGTTTATGGTAACGTCGCCGGCAGATTCACGGTTAAACGCAGTGATTCCACATCGCGCCAAGGGCGTTGACCGCCAGCGAGTCCAGCGCGATCACAGGAACGGCAATGGCAGAGGTATTCAGGATCGGAACGCGCGCCAGCGTCATGGCGGTGCGACAGAGCGAGGCGGTCATTCAGGCGCTTGAGGAAAAATTTCCCCAGCACAAATTCGAGATGGTCACGCGTCCTGCCGATGCTGATCGGGATTTGAAGAGTCGGCTTAGCGCGATGGGAGGCAAGGGCGGGGCGTTCATCACCGCGATGCGCAGAATGATGCAAAGCGGCGACGCCGACATGGCAATGCATTCGCTGAAGGATCTGCCCGGGAACGATGAATACTATGCCGACGCCGCCTTTTCCCTGGGAGCCTGCCTGCCGCGCAGCGATCCGAGAGACGCCCTGGTCGTCAAGTCCGGGATTCGCGTGCAGGACGACGGATATTCACCGGCAGTCATCGGCACCTCGTCTGTTCGTCGGACGGCGTTCTTGCGTAGGTTGTTCCCTGGATCACGGATCGTTCCTTTCCGTGGCGCTGCCGACAAACGCATCGACAGGCTGGATGGTGACGTGCCGATGGAATTCAACTATGGCGCGAAGACCCCTGCAATCGATGCTCTGGTACTAGCCAAGGCAGGATTGGAACGCATCGATCTTAAAAATCGCATTTCGCGCGTATTCTCCGTTTCGGAGATGTGCCCCGCGGTCGGACAAGGCATTGTCATCGTCGAATATGCCCGAGCCAACGAGAAGGTTCGAGGACTTCTCGCCGCCATCGATCATCGAGAGACCGCCTATTGCTATCGAGCAGAGCGCGCCCTGCTCCGGACCCTGAATGGTCACTGCGACTCGCCCATCGCCGGTCATGCATGGATCGAGAATGGAAAGTTGAAACTTAAAGCCGTGGTCATTTCCATCGACGGCGCCAGCCTGATCGAGGTAGACGACGAGACTGACTATGCCGATCCGACAGCGCTGGGAACTCGAGTTGGCGATCGGCTGAACCGGCTCGGCGCACAGACCATCATCAAGGAAAGCTGCTTCGTAGGCTGACTCGCTGCCACTCGTACCGAGACCGCGAATCGCGACGTTCCAGCTCGCCGGTCGCAATCGGCTGCCAGACCAACGCCAGGCTGACATACCCGCACGTCGTGCCTTTCAGTAGTCCGTCTCGAAAAACGGTTCACGGCTCTTCTCCGGTTTGAGACGCGTCGCGGGGATCGGCTGGACGCGCGACCGCCACTCACCATCGACGCGACTGACGATGTTCCGGCACATCCAGTTCTCGTTGTCGACATACGGGTAATCCTCGCGGTAGAACGGGCCCCGGCTCTCCTTCCGGTTCAGCCCCGAGCGCACGGTCGCCTCGCACGCATCGAGCATCGAGCACACGTCCAGCGCATCCATCCAGCCGGTGTTCCAGCTGCGCGAGGTGCTCTGCAGGCTCAGCCGCGGCACCATCTCCCGCCGTACCGCCTGCAGCGCCTCCAGCGCCGCATTGAGCTTCTGCTCGTTCTTCACGTAGCCGAGCTCCCACATGATCGCCCGGATCCGCAGCTTCGCCTGGATCGGCCGCACCCCGTCCGCTCCGGCGCGCAGAAAGCCGAACACTCTCTTCTCCTCCGCCGCCACCGCCTGCTCCGGCAGCGGCCTCCGGCCACCCACCACGGCGGCATCCGCCGCGGCCTCGCCTGCTACTTTGCCATCGAAGCTTACCGCGGGAATGCCACCCAGGTAATGACAACCGAGACCGCCGGCGACGTAGAGGCCGGGCAGGCTGGTCTCCATGCGCTTGGTGTCGACATTGATCCCGCCTTGGCGCATGTGCCAGGTGATGCCGCACTCGATGCGGTCCTTGCCGATATCCAGACCAAGCTTGGTCCATACCTTAGCCTGGTGTTGATACGCGCTCGTGATTTCCCGGGGGATATGGTCGTACCCCGAGTAATAGCCGCCGTCCCAGCGCGCCTTGCCCGCCATGACTTCGCGGGCCAGGCGCCGAATCTGCTCATAGTACGGAGCTACGGCGCCGGGGCTATGGATCTTCTGCTCAAAGAAAATCTCGCCCTGCGAGTTATAGAGTCTCGAAGTTTCCTTCGTGCCCATCAGCGGATTGGGATACAGGTGAAAGCGCATCCACGACTTCGGCGCGAGAACGTCGCTCGTGTGCCACCACTGGATCTCGAGATTGGCGAGCTCGGCTCCCACCCGCACCGCCATCGCGATGCCATCGGCGGACATCTCTCGGGTCCCGGTCGAGCGCGTGGCAAGATAGTCCGAGTGCCCGGTCGCAAGGATCGTGCACTTGGCCGCGATGGTAAAAAACTTGCCGCGACGATAGTCGAGGACGCTGGCGCCGAGCACGCGCTCGCCGTCGGTCAGGAGCGACGTTATGGCGCACTCCTCGTGCACCGGAATGCCACGGCGCAGAATCTCGCGCCGCCGCTTGTCCATGATGATCGGGCCCGATGTTCCCTGCTTGTGGGCAACCAGGGTCGGCGTGCGGCTCGCGACCGCCATCAATCGCCCGTCGTCGGTACGGCGCCAGTACACGCCGAGGCGCTCGAAGTCCGCGAAGAATTCGTCACGCATGAATGCTTCCAGGCGGCCGCAATACTCCTGATCGACGAGGTAGTGGTTGTAGTAGCGAACCATGAGTCCCCAACGATCACGGGTTCGCTCCTCGGGCGTAGCGTCCTGGACGAGCCACTCCTTCGTTGGCGTGCCGAAGGGGATGCCGCTCGCGAAAATGGAGCATCCGCTCTTGCCGACCAGTCCCTTCACGACCAGCGTGACCTTGGCACCGCGGTCGGAAGCCTTGAGCACCGCATTGGTGCCGGCAGCGCCGCCACCGATGACCAGGACGTCGGTTTCGATCACATCGTCCATGTTGATTCCCTGGCTTTCTCGGACCGGCTTTGCGAAGCTGCTGACGTTAGCTCTCATTCAAACGGAGAGAAGTGGCTGTCTCGCCACCTGAGAGCCTCGCTCAGCCCCTTCGATCGGCGCAGCCGATCGAATTCCTGTGCTTCCGGCGATCCGATCGCGTCCATCATCGCGCACGCTTCCGAGCCGTACTGGATTGCCGTCCGCAGCCCCATGGCTTCGAAGGTCTGATTGATTGCGCGCTTATTGAACCTGAGACAATCGAGGGCGACGCGCGACATTCTCTTCGCGATCTTAAGCGCCGCGTCGTGCAACTCGGCTTTCGGGAAGACGCGGTCGACGAGCCCGAGTCGGTACGCCTCGTCGGCACCGAACATGTCGCCCGTATAGATCAACTCGCGACAGCGGTTGCCCAGGATCCACGGCATGATCATCGTTGCAACCCCGTTCGAGAAACGTGTTTCCACCACGCCGAAGCGGGCATCCTCCGAACAGTAGCGGATGTCGCAGCACTGGGCGAACTCGAGAGCGCCCGCCAGGCAATAGCCGTTGATTACGCACAGGACCGGCTTGCTGCAATCCCACGGAGCGTAGGTGAACTTGAGGTCCTTCTGCATCCGCGCTCGCCACTCGGCGAGCGTGCGCTGCGGCGCCTCGGCGGACTCCTTGATGTCGTAACCGGTGGAGAAGGCCTTCTCACCTGCTCCGGTGACAACGATTACGCGCACGTTGGCATCGGCATCGGCCTCGGCGATGGCGGCAATGATCTCGTCGACCAGCCGCTTGCTGAGCGCGTTCATCCGCTCCGGCCGGTTCAGTGTCAGAATCGCAACCCGGTCATCGACTTCATGAATGAGCTCTGGCATGCTGCTTAGTCCCCCTTGTTCAAAGAGTGTTGCGGCGCCAGGCCCAGGCGCCGGGCCAGGATATCGACGCCGAAGGCGCCCTGCTCGAGAACGATGAGCGGGTTGATCTCGAGGCTCTCGACGAGCCCCATCGCCGCAACGCCGAGATTCGAGATCGCGGCGATGGCGGCGGCCGCGGCGTCGGCGTCGTACGGCCCCTTGCCGCGAAAGCCTTTGAGCAGCTCGCCCGCACGGGTCTCGTCGAGCATCGCGCGCGCTTCGTCGACGGCGATCGGCCCGAGCCTGACCGCGACCGAATCGATGAGCTCGACGAAAATACCGCCAAGCCCGACGATCACCAGGCTGCCAAACGCGGGGTCGTTGCGCAAGCCGACAATGAGCTCAACGCCGCCCTGTAGCATCGGTTGAAGGACGATGTCGCCCGGCTCGCAGCACGCCAGAACTTCTCTCATCCGATTTGCGAGATCGGCATAGGCCTCCGTCACCGCGGCTGCCGACCCGAGCCCCAGGCGAACCAGCTCGTGCTCCGTCTTGTGCGGCAGACCGGCGGCGCTCGCCTTGAGCACGACCGGGTATCCGACCTCTTCCGCGCGCTCGACCGCCTCCGCAGAGGAACCGACCTCCCTGCTCGAGACCATTGGCACTCCGGCTTCGCGGAGCAAGACGTACAGTTCCTGTTCGTCCAGCGCCTGGCTCCGATCCAGCCCGGCTCGCAAGCGATCCGTCACATTACAACTTACCGCGGATTCCTCTACAGGGTCGCGCAGCCCCAGCCACTTCGCTATCGCCGTCAGCGCAGGCCGCATACCCGTGAGGTACGGAATGCCCGCTACCTCAAGCGCCGCGCGAACCTGAGGGTTCGGGCCGGCCCCGGGCGTGTTGTTGAAAAATATGATGTGCTTTCCGGTTGCGGCGATGCGAACGGCATGCTCGGCCATCGTGAGGGCGTAACTCGTGTCGGCGCCGCCCGACGCGGGCGCGTCGACGGCGAGGCCGATGGCGCCGATCGACGCGTCAGCGCAAAGGGTGTCGAGCATCGTGCCGAAGCGCTCCGAATTGAAGCCCAGGCCCCAGCCGTCAAGCGGGTTGTTCGGACGGGCGAACGGCGGAAAGGCCGGCTTCAGCCGCTCGATGGTTGCATCGGCAAGCGGCTCGAGCGAGAGCCCGATCTGCGAGCTGATGTCGGCGATGAGGGCCGCCTCACCGCCGGAAAGCGTGATCGGTACGAAGTGGCGTATTCGGGGCGGGGCGGGATAAGAGCTGACCAGCACGGCGGTCTCGATCATTTCGTCGAGATCGCGTACTCGAATGACGCCATGCTTGCGGAAGAAGGCATCATAGACCGCATCGTCACCTGCCAGGCTATCGGTGTGTGCGGCGACGAGCATCCTGCCGCGCGGGCTCGCCCCGGATTTGATTGCAAGGATCCGTTTCCCGTTTGCCCCGGCATGCTGTGCGGCAGCGCCGAAGCGCGCCGGATCCCGAATGGACTCGAGGAACAGAAGGACCGTCTTGACCCGGCAATCCCGGACAATGTGGTCGAGGTAGTCGGCGGCGGAGAGGATCGCCTCGTTGCCCGTGGTCACGAGATACGCGAGGCCGAGATGACGTTCGTCTTGGGCCAGCACGAGCGTCATCGAGCCACTCTGCGAGATCACTGCAACGGGACCCGGTCGCACTTCGCTCATGTGTAGCTGGGTCCAGATGGCGATCCGGTCGTGTACGTTGATGAGACCCATGTTGTTCGGCCCGCAGAGCGCGATGCCATGGGTGCGCGCGACGGCTCGCAGACGTTGCTGGAGCGCTGCGCCGTCGGTGCCTCCGTCCGCAAACCCGCTTGCGTTGACGAAGGCGGTCTTGATTCCGCGGCGGCCGACCGCGTCGAGCACATCCGGCCCCTGCTCCGCCGGAATCGCAATGAACGCGCTCTCCACGCCGATCGGCAGCGCCTCGACCGACGGCAGACATGTGAGGCCCGCTACCTTGCTGTAGCGCGGGTTGACCGGAATGATCTCGCCCGCGAATCCCATGGCGCGAAGGTTCCGAATGACTCGGAAGCCAATGGCATCCTCCCGCGTCGAAGCTCCGATCACCGCGATCGAGCGCGGCCGGAACAACATCTTGAGCAACTCGCGCGGGACAGACGAATCGTTCGGAGAGCCGTTCACGAAGGACTCCGACCGAATGTCGATCGAGCCCGTCTCGACCGGCTCAAGTGTGTTGCGCCTGCTCAAGACACCGCAGGCGCTGACGCGCCGTCCGGGATTACCCACGCATCGTCGGGGCCCCACCAGACGGCCGCAACAGCGCCGCGCGGGATGAGTGGCTGCCCGGCATTCGGTCGGAACACCGTCAGCATATCGCGGCTTTCGAGCTCGACCTGGAACCGCTGCGTATCACCGTGATACGTGCACTCGATCACGCGCGCCGCGCGCCCCCGAGCGGCGACTGTCTCGGTGGCCTCGATCCGAATGCGTTCCGGACGGATCGCCACCGTGAATCGATCGCCCACGACAGCGCCGGCCAGACCCGGAACTTCCAAGGCGAGCCCGGCCTTGGTGCGCAGCAGCGCCGGCTCGCCAGGGACCTCGACCGTCGTCTCGAGAAAGTTCGAGGAGCCCAGGAAGTCCGCGACGAAACGCGTGCGTGGCCGCTCGTAGAGCTCGTCGGGCTGGCCGACCTGCTCGACGCGGCCGCGGTGCATCACGACGATGCGGTCAGACATGCTCATGGCCTCTTCCTGATCGTGCGTAACGTAGATCACCGTGCTTCCGATTGCGCGCGTGATGCGCTTGATCTCGATCTGGAGCTCGTCCCGCAGCTTCTTGTCGAGCGCGCCCAGTGGCTCGTCCATCAGGAGAAGCGGCGGCTCGAACACGAGCGCGCGGGCCAAGGCCACCCGCTGCTGCTGGCCGCCGCTGAGCTGATTGGGCATGCGCTCCTGCATGCCCTCGAGCCGAACCAGGGCAAGCGCGCGATCGACGAGGCGCGCGATTTCCGGCCGCGGCACACCACGCATGCGCAACGGGAAAGCGATGTTCCTTGCCACCGTCATATGCGGAAACAGCGCGTAGTTCTGGTAGACCATGCCAATGTTGCGCCTATACGGCGGCAGGCGTGTGATATCGTCGCCGGCGAGCATGATCACTCCCTGGGTTGGCGTGAGAAAGCCGGCCACCAGCAGCAAGGTTGTCGTCTTGCCCGAACCGCTTGGTCCGAGAAAGCTGACGAACTCGCCGGCGGCGATGCTGAGGCTCAGATTGTCGACGGCAACAAGGCCGTCGTAGTGTTTGACGATCCCCCGAAGCTCGATCGGCGATCCATGGAGTCGCGCGCCGGCGCGCGACTCTCCGTTCACGCCAGTGCGCGGCGGCGTCAACTCCATCGTCCTGCTCGTCTTATCAAGGGCTTCTGCTGCGGCAAGGTGCCGACTGGCGCCCGTCGACTGGTAACCATCATTTCGCCCGCGTCTGCAAGCCGCTTACGCGCCGCAGATAACGCTTGAGCAATTCGCTGAGCAACATGACCAAAGCCGATAACGCAATAAGGATTGTCGAAACGGCAGCAATCGTGGGATTGAGCTCGAAGCGGATTCCGTCCCAGATCCGCCTAGGAAGCGTCATCGTCTCCGCGCTTGTCAGGAAGATCGCGATCACCACTTCGTCGAACGAAATGAGGAAGCCGAACAGCGCCGCAACCACCAGGCCAGGCCGAATCAGCGGCAGAGTGACCTCCAGGAACGCGCGAGGACGGATCGCCCCCAAACCGACAGCGGCATTCTCGAGCCGCTCGTCGACCTCGGCGAGCGCTGCGCTGATCACGACTGTCGCATAAGGGAAGGTGACCACCGTGTGGCCGATCACAAGACCCCAGAACGTGCCGCTGAGGCCGACACGCAGGAAGACATAGTAGAGTGCGACGCCGATCACGATCACCGGTACGATCAGCGGCGCCATGATCAGTGCACGCACCAGGTTGCGTCCGAAGAAGGTGTAGCGCGTGAGCAGCACCGCTGTCGTCAAGCCGAGCAGCGTCGACAACACGGACACGACCAACGCCACCTTGAAGCTGGTCTTGGTGGCGGCAATCCAGCTCGGGCTCTGGAAATATTCGCGGAACCAGCGCAACGACCACGCGTGCGGAGGAAACTGGAGGAGGCTCGAGTCGTTGAACGCCGCGGGAATAACGACGAGCAGCGGGGCTGCAAGGAACAGCAATACCAGTCCAGCGAGCAGCCAGGGCGCCCAACGCGTCGCGGTGAACAAATCGAAGTGCCGCTTCATCTCGGCACGACGCGCGTTACCTTGCGCTGAAACGCGAAATACAAAGACAGCCCGATCAGCGACAGGACCAGGAGCACCGTTGCCAGCGCCGAGCCGAAGCCCCAGTTGAGGACATCGGAGAAATACGTGCTCACCAGCATGGCGACCGTGATCTCGCGGCGTCCGCCGAGCAGGGCGGGGGTCACGAAGAATCCGAGGGAGATGACGAAGATCAGCATCGCCGAGGCACGCACAGCTGGCATGCTCAGCGGCACGAAGATGGCGACGAAAGCGCGCAGCGGATTCGCGCCAAGGCCCTTCGCCGCTTGCAGCAGGCGCAGGTCGATCCCCTTCATGACGCTGAAAAGCACCAGGATGTTGATCGGTACGAGATAGTGAACCATGCCGATGATTACCCCGGTCATGTTGAAGACGAGTGGCAGCGGCGCGGTCAAGATTTTCAGCCAGCCGACGAGGAGCTGATTTACCACCCCCGTTGTCTGCAGCAGCAGCATCCATGCGTAGCACCGGATCAGCAGATTCGTCCAGAACGGTAGGAGGATTGCGGTGAGCATCACCGTACGCACGACCGGCGGCGCTACCATGAGCAGATAGGCGACCGGATAGCTCACGAGCAGGCTGACGAGACTGGTTATCAGCGCGATCTTGAAGCTGATCGAGAATACCGTGAGATATTCCGGCCCCGAGAACAAGCGCCGGTAGAACTCGAGGGTGAACTCCGGTCCGAGCACGCTCTGGACCAAGATGAGCCCGACCGGAACGACGAAGAACAGGACGATGAAGGCGATGCCCGGCAGCGCGAGCATCGTCGGCCCGAGACGGCCCAGGAGCCGGTCGGTCGAGTCTGCGCTCAAGCTCATGCCGCACTCCCGGGCGTGAGTCGCCGTCGCACAGCGGGCGCCGTGACTCACCGCCTAAGTGGTTGGGCTTTCCGATACCGGCGGCGCCAGGCGGCGACTCAGCCCATCACTTGAGCTTCCACTGATTCCAGCGCGTAGTGACGTTGTCGAGGTTGGAGGCCCACCACGTGCTGTCGACCGGAACGAGCTCGCCCTTCTGGTAGTGGTAACTGGGCAGCAGCTCCTTGGTCTTTGCGTCGACCAGGTCGAGCGCCTTGATGTTCGAAGGGCCGACGGCGGTGTCGGTCGCGTAAGCCGCCTGCCGCTGGGCGTCTAGCATCCAGGAGATGAGCTTGAGGGCATTCGCCTTGTGCTTGCTGCCCTTCGGGATGGCAAGAAAGTCAGTGGTCATGATGCCGCCTTTCCAGACCAGGGCGACCGGGGCGTTCTTCTCGGTCTGGAGCAGCCCGAGAATGCGGGCCTGTGAGGACAGCGTCATGCTGAGCTCGCCGGAAGCCAGCAGACTCGGCGCCTGCGGCCACTGTTCCCAGAACAGGGTGTCGTTCTTGATCGCGTCCCATTTCTTGAGCGAGCCGTCGACGTCGAGAGGATAAAGCTTGTCCATCGGGACCCCTTCCGCCATCAGCGCCATCTCGAGCGAGTAGCGTGGCTGGTTAAGCGTGCCGCGCTTGCCCGGGAATTTCTTGAGGTCCCAGAAATCTGCCCAGGAGGTCGGCTGCTTGCCAGCCGGATACGAGTTGGTGTTATACGCGAGAATCTGGGCGAAGGTCGCGATGCCGGCGCCGTGCGGATCGAGCAGATCCTTCGGAACGCCGTCGGCCTTGATCGCCGAATAGTCGAGCGTCTCCCACAGTTCCCCGGACGCGGTCTTCAGCGGCAGCCACATGCCAAGAGCCTGAACGACGTCCCACTCGACATTCTTGGCATCGACCATCGTCTTGATCTTGGTGAGGTTGACGTCGGGAACGTCGATCACCTTGATGCCGGTCGCTTTCTCAAAGCTGTCAAAATAGAACGTGCGCTCGGCTTTTTGCCAGTTGCCGCCCCAGCCGGCGAAGACCACGACGTTGTCGTCATCTGCGTATGCGGTCCCGGTCAAACCGAGCAATACCCCAGCCGCCGCCAGCGCGGCGACCGCCCGTCGTGCAGTTATAGCAAGTGTCTTGGTGTTCATCGTTGCTCCTCCTCGCGTAACGCAATCCACAAGCAACCCTCTTCCGAGACCTGAGCGATTCCGCCCAGGCCCTGTGTCGCGCGGCGCTTCTGGCCGGTCGTAACCACCAAAGGGTCACTCGCGGAGGTGCGTCGCGTATCAGCCCTCATGCCCCTAACCCCGAAAGTCAATCAGGACACGAAACATAACCCCGGTACCTTTGCAAGGCAAACAGTGTGGGGACCCATGGGGGAACCACAAGCCGATCGACTTGATGGGGACCGTGGCGCGATCTGCTCTGCGCATTCGAGGAGTTCAACGGCGCTCACCCTGAGGATCCCGCATCTTTCGTCCTTACATCATCGGAGCGGGGGACTGGGAGCGGGGGCGGCAGCCTTCGGAGCCCTGCCCAGCCCGATGTGCGCAAGTACCGCTTCGCAGCCGACGACGTGGCGCGACAGCGCTAGAGTCTCGGGCGACAACCCGAACGCGAGTCCGGCCAGCTGCGAGACGTGGAGTACGGGAACCCCGTAGTCACTCCTGAGCTCACGTTCGATGCTCGGTTGGTAGGCATCGAAAACGGTATGACACAGCGGACAAGGTGTCACGACGCACTGCGCACCATTGCTCTTGGCGTTGGTCAGGTGAGAGCCGCTCATCCGCAGCGCGATCTTCTCCTCTACCCCCACGACGTGAAAGCCGCAACACTTGTTTGCCCCCTCGTACTGCACGATCTCGGCGCCGAGCAGCCGGCACAACCGATCCAGCGCCGGCGTGTCGCCAGCCGAGCCCGACGCGAAGGCGGACGCCGGTCGCTGGATGTGGCAGCCATAAAACGGCGCTACGCGAAGACCCTTAAGCGGCCGCACAATCCGCTCGCGCAAAGTTCGTTCGCCCAGGTCTTCGGTGAGCACCCAGAGAAAGTGCTTGACCTCGATTTTGCTTTCGAACGCCAGGCCCTCGTGCGCCAGCGCGCGGTTCACGGCACCACGCGCCGCAGCGTCGGCCTTGAGACGCTGGTTAGTCTCTATCAGGTTGAGCAGGCAGGTATCGCACACCGCAACCAGGTCGCAGCCCTGCCGCTCCGCCAATGCCAGGATGCGGCCATTCGCCGTCAGGTGCAGTTGCTCGCTTATCGCGCGGAACTCCCGCGCTCCGGTGCACCCCGGATTCTCGAGCTCCACTAAGTCAATTCCGAATAATGCAGCGACCGCGTGGGTGCTGACGTCGAGCTCGCGACAGGTGCCCTTGGCCGAGCATCCCGGAAAATAGGCGTAGGTGCGTTTCATTTGACGTCCTCACTCGACTCGTACGTCTTGCCGATCACTTTCGCACTCGCCGCCGGCGATTCCAGGAAAGCCTTACCCAAATCGATCTTGCCGCGCGGCACCATCCGCAGCGCCAGCTTCAGCGCATTCAGGGTAAGGCCCTTGCTCTTGAGCGCCAGGGCGGTGGGGTTCAGATAGCCGCGCGCTTTGACCACATCCAGGAACACGCGCGCGTGCCGGGCTCCCGCTACCGCGCCCGCCCGGTACGCTTGGCGCTTGAGCGGCTCGATCGCTTCACCGACGATCGGTATCTCGACCGGACACACCCGTTCGCACTCGTAACAGGATACGCACTTGAACACCTGCGCCACCTCGCCAGCCAGCCTCGCGCGATCGCCACCATCGCGCGGGTCCTGAGCCAGCTCGCTCAGGGCCACCAGCAGGGCCGGGCCTGCAAACCCGCTATCCGGCTGCTTGAGCACCGGGCATACCGATTGACAAGCCAGGCATTGGATGCAGTCACGAAGATGCGCTGTTGGCGCGAACTGAAGCGCGGTCAGCGGCTCCGGAAAGCCCGGATACTCCGTTTTGCGCACTAGCATCGGCGAGAGCTTGGCCAGTTGCGCCTCGAAAGGATCCCGCGAAGTCACCAAATCGCGAATGACTTCCATGTTGCTCAGCGGCTCGATTGTCATCTCCGGCTCCGCCTCTTCCCAACAGGCAAGCCGAGGCGAACCGTTGACGTTCACCGCGCAAGTGCCGCATTTCTTCGAGCCGCACAGCCAGCGGTAACCGAAATCGATCGCCATGTTTTCGTGAACGTAATCGAGCACGTCCATGATCCGCATGTGCGGAGCGTGTGGCACTTCATAGGCTTCGTAGCGCGGCGCGGAATCGACCGCAGGATCGAAGCGGTAGAGGCGTACACGAACCTTGTCTGGCTCAGTAGTCGGTTTCGAAGAAGGGCTCACGACTTTTCTCCGGCTTAAGATAGGGGGCGGGGATCGGCTGGACGCGTGACCGCCACTCACCATCGACGCGACTGACGATGTTCCGGCACATCCAGTTCTCGTTGTCGACATACGGATAATCCTCGCGGTAGAACGGGCCCCGGCTCTCCTTGCGGTTCAGCCCCGAGCGCACGGTGGCCTCGCACGCATCGAGCATCGAGCACACGTCCAGCGCATCCATCCAGCCCGTGTTCCAGCTGCGCGAGGTGCTCTGCAGGCTCAGCCGCGGCACCATCTCCCGCCGTACCGCCTGCAGCGCTTCCAGCGCCGCATTGAGCTTCTGCTCGTTCTTCACATAGCCGAGCTCCCACATGATCGCCCGGATCCGCAGCTTCGCCTGGATCGGCCGCACCCCGTCCGCACCGGCGCGCAGAAAGCCGAACACTCTCTTCTCCTCCGCCGCCACTGCCTGCTCCGGCAGCGGCCTCCGGCCACCCACCACGGCGGCATCCGCCGCGGCCTCCGCCGCCACTTTGCCGTCGAAGCTCACCGCACCAATACCGCCAAGGAAATGGCAGCCGATGGCCCCCGCGATGTAGAGGCCGGGCAGGCTGGTCTCCATGCGCTCGGTGTCGACGTTGATCCCGCCTTGGCGCATGTGCCAGGTGATGCCGCACTCGATGCGGTCCTTGCCCACATCGAGCCCCAGCTTGCTCCACACCTTGGCCTGGTGCTGATGGGTCCGGGTGATCTCTGCCGGGATGTGGTCGTAGCCTGAATAATAGCCACCGTCCCAGCGTGCCTTGCCCGCCATGACTTCGCGCGACAGACGGCGGATCTGCTCGGTGTACGGCGCCGAGACGCCGGGGCTGTGGGTCTTCTGCTCGAAGAACATTTCGCCCTGGGAGTTGTAGAGGCGCGAAGTCTCCGGGGTTCCCACGAGCGGGTTGGGATAGAGGTGGAAGCGCATCCATGCTCGCGGTGTTGCCACGTCGCTTACGTGCCACCACTGGATCTCGAGATTGGCGAGCTCGGCGCCGGCACGCACCGCCATCGCCACGCCGTCGGCCGACTGCTCGCGCGTCCCCGTGGAGCGCGTCGCCAGGTAGTCCGAATGACCGGTAGCGAGGATGACCGATTTGGCCAGGACGGCGAAGAACCTGCCGCGACGATAGTCGAGCACGGTGGCGCCGACGACGCGCTCGCCGTCACTTAGTAGCGAAGTCACCGCGCACTCCTCGTGCACGGGGATGCCGCGCCGGAGGATCTCCCGCCGCCGCTTGTCAAGGATCGCGGGGCCTGTCGCCCCTTGCTTGTGAGCGACGAGGTTGGGGGTGCGCCGACTTCCAGTCGGTTGAATGCGCCCCTTGTCATCCCGCCGCCAATAGGCACCGAGGCGCTCGAGATCGCCGAAGAACTCGGTACGCATGTAGGCTTCCAGCCGGCGGCAGTATTCCTGGTCTGCCAGGTAATGGTTGTAGTAGCGCACCATGAACACCAGGCGATGGCGGTCTCTCTCCTCAGGGCTCATATCGTCGACGAGCCACTCCTTCGTTGGTGTGCCAAACGGAATGGTGCTGGCGAAGATCGAGCAACCGCTCTTGCCGATGAGGCCCTTCACGACCATCGTCACCTTCGCACCGCAGTCGGCGGCCTTGAGCACCGCATTCGTACCGGCGGCCCCCCCGCCGATTACCAGGACATCGGTCTCGACCACATCAGCCATATCGAATTTCTAACGCGCTCCGTCCGACGACTACCCGGCGCCGGCACAAGCGGTTACGAGCTTCGATGTCCGCCCAAATCAGCTCACCCGCAAGAAGCGAACCGGTGCAGCGGGCGACAGCCCCAGATAGCGCTTCACCGGGCATATTCGGTCTGGATCCTTCGGCTTGGTGCCGGAGAGTCCTGCTAGGCAGAAACCGTTTTATAATGAGCCCACCGTGAAATTTCCGTATTTCGGAACTTATATTTGCGATTCGGAATTATCGTGAGAGGGCCGCAGCCTTGTCAAGGGCTGGCCCTCTCGTGGTACCGAGAACGAATCTGCTAGAGTCAAGCGCAAGATCGCATATGGAGAACAGCGTGGCGCCGAGCTTGGGAGAGTATCTGCGCATTCTCGAACGCCGGAATCAGCTCTTGGTAGTGCGCCGGGAAGTCGACCCGAGGTTCGAGCTAAACGCGGTGATCCGCAAGGTGCAGGCCGGCCCCAACCTGCCGATCCTGTTCGAGAAGGTGCGCGGCACGCGTTATCCGGTGGTCAGCAACATGCTGGGCAACTATCGCTTCATCGCCGAGCTGTTGGGTTGCGAGGTCGGTGGCGTGGCCGCACGCTGGGCAGCGCTCACGTCGTCGTCGAGCCCTATTGCCGATGAGCACCCGGCAGGCAATTCCGACTACGAAGAAATCTCCCTCGCTGACCTTCCGCACGTCACGTTTTCAGAGAAGGACGCCGGCCCTTATGTCACGGCGGGCGTAATCATCGGCCGCGACCCAGATACTGGCGTGGTAAACCTTTCCTATCATCGCATGCAGATCATCGACGACAGGGAGCTACGCTGCCGGCTCTCTACCTCGGGAGATCTCTACCGCATCCAGCAGAAGATGGAGAAGCGCGACGCGCCGACGCCTGCAGTGGTGGCAATCGGGCTGCCTCCGGCCGTGATGCTTGCCGGCGCGGCGACGATCGGGCCGATGAACAGCGAATACGAGTTCGCAGCACGGATTTCCGGTAAGCGGTTTCCGACCCGGCCCTCTCCGATCGCGGGGCTGCCGGTGCCGATTGAGACCGAGTTCCTGATCGAAGGCGAAATCCTATCGGGCGTGAGGCGTCGCGAAGGCCCGTTCGGCGAATGGATGGATTACTACGTGCCAGCGACGGATAACCACGTGTTCGTCGTGAAAAAGGTGTTCGCCAGGAAGAACGCAAAGTTCTATGCCATCAGCGCCGGTTCGATCGAGGAACTGGCGATGACCGCCGTGCCGCTGGCGGGCGGGATCTACAACGGCATCCGCAGCTGGGTCTCGGGCTTGCACGACGTGACCTGTTTCCCCTTGCTCCAGTTCTGCGCCGTGAAGATTACGAAGACTGCCGATGGCCAGCCGCAGCGCGCAATGCTGGCCGCGTTCGGCGCCGACATGAACCGGGTGCTCTACTGCGTCGTCGTCGACGAAGACGTAGACATCCACAACTGGTCGGACGTGCTCTGGGCGATCGCCACGCGCTGCCGGCCCGACCGCGACATCATCCAGATTCCGGGCGTGCCCTCTTTTTCACGTGATCCGCATCGCATACATTGGGGGCGGATCGGTATCGATGCGACCAAGCCGCTCGAGCACGCAGCGGATTTTGAGCGCAAGAAATCGCCGGGCCTCGACACACTCAGACTCGAAGACTACATCACACATGAGCAGTTACCGTAGGAGGACAACCATGTTCCCGAAGCTTCCGCCTCAGCTATGCCGCATCATCCTGGCAGTGGGCGTCGCATTCACAGCCCTGCCGGTCGCCGGTGAGGAAGCCGTCAACTTCGCGCTCGATTGGGTCGTCAACGGCACGCACGCCCCATATTTCGTCGCCCGCGACAAGGGTTTCTACCGTGACGCCGGCCTCGACGTAACGATCTCACGGGGCTTCGGCTCCGGCGACACGGTGAAGCGGGTCGCCACAGGGTCGGCGCAGATCGGGCTCGCGGATTCCGGTGCGATCATCGCTTCGCGCGCCAATGACGACGTGCCCGTGCGCATGGTGGCGATGATCTACGACCACGCGACTCTCGGGCTCATCTATCTCGCGCAGTCGGGAATCAAGGTGCCCAAGGACATCGAGGGGCGCACCATCGGCCGCACGGCCTCGGGAGCGTCGGTGAACATGTTTCCCGGCTTTCTCAAGGCGAACGGCATCGACCGCAGCAAGATCCGCGAAGTCGTCGTGGATGGTGCCACCTTCGCGCCGCTGCTAATGTCCGGGCAAGCCGACGCCGTGCTGGAACAGAGCATCAACATCGGCAAGTTCCGTCGCGCAGCGGCGCAGCAGGGGAAAACCGCGCTCGCGATGAGCTACGCGGACTTCGGCCTCGAAGCCTATGGCAACGCGCTCATCGTGAATCCGGTCACGCTGCGCGAGAAGCCCGAGATGGTGCGGCGCTTTGTCGCTGCGACGCTTAAAGGGATGGTGTACGCATTCGACCATCCCGACGAGGCCATCGCCGCCCTCCGCAAGAGTAATCCCGAAGTCGATGCTGATGCCGCCATGGACGAGCTCGTTACGCTGAAGGAGATGGACACGAACGCCGGCTTGCGCAAGAACGGCCTCGGCACGATCGACGTCGCACGCCTCGAGAAGACCCGCGACATCGTCACCGAGGCCCTTTCGCTCAAGCGCAAAGTGTCCGTCGAGGACATCTATGCGCCGGGCTACCTGCCGAAGACGCCCGTCGTGACAAGTGCAAAGTAGCGTTTGTGGCAAGCGCTGCTACGCCCCTGGTCTCGCTCGAAGGGGTGACGCACCGCTTTGCCACGCGCTCGGGAACCGACGTCACGGCGCTCCAGGAAGTGTCGCTCGTTATCGAGCGCGACCAGTTCGTGACCGTGGTCGGTCCCAGCGGGTGCGGCAAGACCACGCTGATGAAGCTCGTCGGCGGCATCATGCGGCCAACGCGGGGCACAGTCAGGTTGAACGGCGAAGTTCTCGCGCGCCCATCGCGGAAAGTGGGCATGGTGTTTCAGCGTCCGGTCCTGCTGCCATGGTCCACGGTGCTGGAGAACGTGCTGTTTCCGCTCAAGATGCTCGGCTGGCCGACAGCGCCCCGCAAGGACGAGGCACGCAGCCTGATCGAACTGGTCGGCCTGAGCGGGTTCGAGAACGCGCTGCCGCACGAGCTCTCCGGCGGCATGCAGCAGCGCGTGTCGATCTGTCGGGCGCTGATCTACGAACCCGAACTGCTGCTGATGGATGAGCCGTTCGGCGCGCTTGACGCTATGATGCGCGAGGATCTGGGCTTTGAACTCCTGCGGATCTGGACGGAGAAGCGCAAGACGGTAGTGTTCGTTACCCATAGCATCGCAGAGTCGGTGATGCTGGCCGATCGCGTCATCGTGATGACGGCACGTCCAGGCCGGGTGGTGATGGACGTCTCGATCACGCTTGCGCGTCCGCGCACGGCGGACACGGAGTTCACGGCCGAGTTCAAGGATTTCGCGAAGACCATCAAGTTAGCCGTCTTTTCCGGCGCGAAGGGCTGCTGATGGCCGCGCCGGATACGACGCTTCGCAAGCCGCTCATCGAATACGTCCAGACCACGCTCGCCGTTGTTGCACTGCTCGTCGGCTGGGAAGTCCTCTGCAAGGCACTCTCGGTGCCGAAGTGGCTGTTGCCGGCGCCGAGCCAGATTGTCGCGGACACCTGGGAGATACGCGGCGTGCTGCCGATGCACTTCGGCGCGACCCTCGCGACGGTCCTCGGCGGCTTCGCGGTCGCCATCATCGCCGGCATCCCGATCGCCGTGCTCGTCGTCTACTCGCCGTTCCTACGGCGCGTGATCCTTCCGTTCCTCTTGACGCTGCAATCCGTGCCCAAGGTCGCGTTGGCGCCGCTGCTGCTGCTCTGGATCGGCTACGGTCTGGCCTCGAACATCATCATCGCAGCAACGGTGGCCTTCTTTCCCATCGTCATCAACACCGCGACCGGCCTCGAGTCAGTGGACATTGAACTGCTGGAGCTCACTCGTTCGCTCGACGCCAGCACAGCGCGCGTGTTCTGGCGCGTACGCTTGCCGTGGGCGCTACCGTATATCTTCAGCAGCCTCAAGGTGGCGATCACCCTCGCCGTGATCGGCGCGGTGGTTGCCGAGTTCGTCGGCTCGGACAAAGGCCTCGGGTACCTGATTCTCACGAGCTCGGGCGCAATGAAGACCTCGGTGATGTTCGGCGTCCTGGTCCTTCTCTCGCTGCTCGGGATTGCGAGCTTCTACGCTGTGGCTTGGGCGGAGCGAAAACTGTGTCCCTGGTACCTCCCAACCAGCACGAATCTGCAGGCCACTTGACGCTTGTGCCGCGAATTGCAACCCCTAACTTCTGCGCCGTTAGCGGAGCAGAACTAAGCTAGCAGTTGCCAGACTACAGAAGATTTTAGCCGTGCTCCGATGACCGATCCCTACACCGACAAATTGCAGGATATCCCCTTGTATCGGCCGGGTAAGCCGCCGCTTACGTATTTTGAAAGCGATTATCTGGCGGAATTTCATAAGACGTGGAGACGGCCGTGGGGAAGCCAGTCCAGCTATGCTCGACTGCGCGCAGTAGTCGTTCACCGTCCGGGAGCCGAAGCCGCCTGGGGTGACGTGGACCCGGACTATCTCAACCTCCCGACCGGATTGCCCAATCTAGCTCGCATGCAAGCCCAGCATGATGAGTTTGTGAAAGTGCTGCGTGAAAACAACGTAGAAGTCCTACCCCTGGACGCGTCTCCGCCGGTGCTTGGGACGTACGGGATCCCTTTGCGCAGTGCAACCTATACGCACGAGACGCTTATGGTAAAGGGCGGGGCCATCATCTGCCGCTGCGCGCCCGCCTATAAGCGCGGTCTCGAATATTATCAATCCCGGACTATTGGAGCGCTAGGCTGTCCGATCCTGTACAGCGTGCATGGAAAGGGGTTTTTCGAGTCGAGCAATGCCGTTTGGCTGGATAAGAAGAGCCTGCCCTTGGCGATCAGTCAACGCGCGAACCAGGAAGGCGTCCGGCAGGTCAGCTCGATCCTGCAAGAGTTCGGCGTTGAAGACATCCACATTGTGCATTTGCCCGGCCCTCTGAATACGCGGAAAGCACAAACTGGCAGGGGCGGTGGTGCTTTCCACTTGGACATGGTTTTTGGCGTGGCCGCGCCCCGCCTGGGCGTGATTTATCCAGCTTGCGTGGGCTATGCATTTGTCGATTACCTGCTGCATAAGAAGGGGTTCGACTTGATCGAAATTCCGGACGAAGAAGTCAATGGTTGTCCATCGAATTTCCTCGTGGTCGAGCCCGGTAAGCTGATCATGCCGGCCGGCAACCCGATCGTAAGCGCCGAATTACGCAAGCGAGGCATTACAGTTATTGAAGTGGATCTTACTGAATTTACAAACGCTGGCGGCGGGCCGACCTGCATGACTCTGCCGGTGATCCGGGATGAGGAGAAAGATAGCTAGGGAATGATCGGTTTCTGACACGGCGCCAAATCGTAGTTGCAGGGGCCCTAGTGTCCGTGGAAAGTGCGGCGCACGGCGGGCGCGCCGGCGTCGCGAGCCGTCGCCACTCGCGCTACTTCTTGCTCGCGTCCTGCAGGGCGGGGGCTTGCCAGCGGCGGACGAGCGAGTTGGCGATCCCGAAAAGGTCGAGCACCCGGCCAACGCTGTGGTTGACGATATCGTCAATGCTTTCGGGCTTGTCGTAGAAGGCCGGCACGGGCGGCATGACGATCGCACCCATTTCGGTCACTTGGGTCATCGCGCGGAGATGCCCGAGATGCAGCGGCGTTTCCCGCACCATCAGCACCAACCGGCGCCGCTCCTTGAGAACGACATCGGCGGCACGCGTTAGCAGACTGGAGGTAACCCCAGTCGCGATTTCCGACAAGCTGCGAATTGAGCACGGGGCGACGATCATACCGAGGGTCTCGAATGATCCGCTTGAAATCGATGCTCCGATGTCGTCGTTTCGATGGTTCACGTCAGCCAGCGCTTGGACCTCGGCTACTTTAAGCGAAAGCTCATAGCCCAGCGTAACCTGCGCCGAGCGGGTAATCACTAAATGCGTTTCGAGCCCGGTCGAGCGCAATGCCTCGAGCATACGAACGCCGTATATGATGCCGGAGGCGCCGCTGATGCCGACAATGATCCTTCGGGTTGGCATCAGGCGACTCCGTCACAGCTCCGACAAGATCCGGCTCGTGCCGGGCCCGCACGCTGCTTCGACTTGAATTCATTCATGTTAGATATCCTTGAGGTCGCCTAGCGACCGAATGTCTTCTCGAGGAGTGCCTGGGCGCGCTTCACCGCGTCTGCGGGTAGCGTATGCCGGTTGGGAAAATTCGCACTCGGGCGAGTCGCATCGATGATCATTTTCGAGGTCATCCCGGCGTGGTTTGAGGGATCGAGGATCGCACCCATCGCGCTGCGGATGACGTCGATGTCCTCATCCGCCTGCATCCGCGTCGCCATCGCCCACAAGACTTCCCGGTCGTCGAAGATATTAACGTCATCGTCGACGATCACTACGAGCTTGAGGCTCAGGTCGTCGCCGAGCGCCACCGCAGCCGCGTTCTTCGCCTGGCCAGGGGCAGGCTTACGCATTGCGATATAGGCGTGGAGCCGGCAGGTTCCTGATTTGGGATATGACACCGCCGTCGTGTTGGGAAAATTCTGGCGCAGCGTGCGCAAGAGCCGCGCCTCCGACGGCACGGCGAGCAGACTCGTATGCTCGTCCGAGATCCCCGGAATGATGTCCTGGTAGATCGCATCCTTGCGGTGGGTGATCGCCGAGATCTCGACGACGTGCTCGGTCGAGCGCGCGGAAGCGTAGCCAGTGAATTCCGCGAACGGTCCCTCGGGTTCCCTCTCGTTGGCGATAATGCGGCCCTCGAGCACGATCTCCGCTTCGATCGGCACGTCGACCGGCACCGTGCGGCACGCGGTGATCTCCAGCGGCCTGCTCATGAGCCCACCAACCACGGCGTATTCGTCACTGGTAATCGGCCCCTTCCACAAACCCCCGAAGGTGAAGAGCGGATGCGCCCCGATGACCACTGCGATTGGGATGTCCTGGTGACGCTCCTCGGCGCGCTGCACATAGTTCCACAGGTGGCGCCGGCTATGCAGGCTCGTGCCGAGGCGGTTGGGGCCCTTGACCTGCATGCGGTGGAAGCTCGCATTCCGAACTCCACTATCCGGATCCTTGGCGATCACGATGGCATTCGTGATGTAGGGACCGGCATCTTCTGTGAAGTGGCGCATGATGGGCAGGTAGCCGAGGTCGACCTTCTTCCCCGTCAGAACCACGTCGTGGACGGGGCCAGTCTTGCGCGTCACGGGTTCGATGGTATGGTCGTTGCGGGAAGCCCATTCCTCGGTGAGACGCTGCTCCGACACGCCGAGGGCCAGTGCATAGCGGCGTCGGGAGCCGAACAGGTTCGTAACCACCGGAAAGGGCGAACCTCCGACCTTCTCGAACCAGACCACGGGTGAACGGCCGGTCTTCTCCAGCTCCATGACCAGGGCGCTCGGATCGTAGTCTAGATTCACGTTGTCTCGGATCCGCAGGATCCCGTGTGGGTCGTCTGCTTCGACGCTCGCGAGGAAGCTTCGTAGCGTGAACGCCTGCAACTGTCGCGACATGTTCTCTCCTTCTTATCTCGATGGGCGTGGCGTTCGATGGGCGGGAGCGGCGGGTACGTCCTTCATAGAACTTTGGAGAGGAATGACGCAAGCCGCTTGTCCGCGGTGTTTTTGAAGAACGCCTCCGGCGGAGCCTCCACCGCGAAAGCACCGTCCACCATGAAGATAATACGGTCGGCCGCCTCGCGGGCGAAGCCGAGCTCGTGAGTGACGATGACCATCGTCATGCCTGTGCCGACCATTTCCCGGATCACCTGCAGCACCTCGTTGACCATCTCCGCATCGAGTGCCGAGGTCGGCTCATCGAACAGCATGACCCGGGGCTCCATCGCCAGGGCCCGGGCAATAGCCACGCGCTGCTGCTGCCCACCGGAAAGTTGGTCCGGGTATTTGTCGATCTGGTCGGCGATACCAACGCGCACCAACAGGCGCTCGGCGCGTGCGTTCGCTTCCTCCCGACTCGTCCCGCGCGCCCGCATTGGCGCCAGCGCAACGTTCCGCCGCACCGTCATATGGGGGAAAAGATTGAAGCTCTGGAAGACCATGCCTACCTCGCGCCGGATGCGCTGCACGTCGTGGTGGCTGCCCGGGAGTTTGATGCCGTCGACTGTGATCGAACCCTCGTCGATGCTCTCGAGTGCGTTGATGGTACGGAGTAAGGTCGATTTGCCACCGCCAGACGGACCGACGATGCAAACGACCTCGCCCCGCCGGACGCGGAAGTTGACGCCTTTGAGCGCCGTAAAAGTGCCGTAACGGCGGATGAGCGCCTCGCACAGTATGATGTCGTCGGCGCTGTTCTGAGTCATCTTGTCTTCCGGACGAGCTTGCGTTCGTAGCGCTGGGCGAGCAGGCTCAATGGGAAGATGAGCACGAAATAACAGATTGCCACCGCGGTAAAGAGCTCGAAATAGCGATAGGTCTGGCCACTCACAATGCTCGCCTCGTAGACGAGCTCGCCCACGCCGATCGCCGAGGCAAGGCCTGAGATTTTGACCACGAGGGTCACCAGCCCGATGAAGGCGGGAATCATCATCCGCAGGGCCTGCGGCATGATGATCTCGACCCAAGTCGAGAGCTCCGGAATGCCCAGCGCCCGTGCCGCCTCGCTCTGGCCGCGGGGAACAGCGAGGATGCCGGCGCGGAAGATCTCCGCCAGAAAGGCACCGGCATAGAGCGACATGGAAGTGGTCGCCGCAGCGAAGGATGATAGGCGCGTGTTGAGGATGAGCGGCCCGCAATAGTAGATCCAGAACATCACCACCATCTCGGGAATCCCGCGCATCACCGTCACATAGACCGAGGCGATCCAGAAGAGAAGGCCGCGCTCCATGAGCTTCCCGAGACAGGCGACCAGCCCCAGGATCGTACCGATCGCGAGCGAGAACAGCACCAAGAGGATCGTGAACCGCACGCCGTGGAGGAGCTCCGGCAGATGCTCAACGATGACGTGGGTATCGAAATGCACGGATCCAACGCCGGTGCCTAGTGCGGAATCCGCGTGGCGACCTCAAGCCAACGGGCGAGCCGCCCCACCATGAGATTGAGGAGCAGATAGAGGCCGCCGACTGCCGTCATGATTTCGATGGGTTTGAACGTGTAGTCGCTGATCTTGGTCGCGACAGTCATCAGCTCGCCGACCTGCAGAAGCCCGAGCAGGGCGCTGCCGTTGAGAAAGCTGAGCGCGAGGTTGGCGAAGGGCGGGATCATGATCTTGAGGGCCTGGGGCAGGATGATCTCGAGCCAAAACGACCATGTAGGCAGCCCGAGCGCCCGGGCGGCCTGCCATTGCCCCCGAGGGACCGCTTGGATGCCCGCCCGTGCTATATCGGCAAGATAGGCGCTTGACTGCAGGGTCAGGGCCAGGAAGCCGCTCTCCACTGCCGTCGTCGAGACCCCGGTGATCACAGGCAGGCCGAAATGCACCCAGAAAAGCTGCACGATCAACGGCGTGTTCCGCCACAGCTCTACATACGCAACAATCAGCCAGCGAAGCGGCCCGATCGGCAACTGCAGCAGGATGGCGATGATCACGCCGACGCTGAGCCCGACGACGAGTGCAGCGCCGGTGATGAGAAGCGTGACGACCGCCCCGCGGAGGAGGGGCTGCCAATACTCGATCAGGATATGGAAATCGAGCGTGTCGACGAACTTCCAGTCGATCGCTCCATAGATCCAGCCTACGATTGCAAGCCCGGCGACGAAGGAAACCGCGCTCGTCCAATCGTGGCGGAGTCGCAAGCGCGCGAAAACGGTCGACGAAGCCGAACCCGTATTCGCCACTGTCTCTTAGGTCACTCGATTGAGCGCAAGGGCAGATGGTCTGCGCGTGTTCGGACCCGAGCCGCAGGCGCCACCCCGACTTATTTGGGCGATACCCACTTGTCGGTGATTTCCTTGAGCTTCCCCGTACGCTCGAGATCGTTGAAGAAGATGTCCAGGTATTGCTGGAAATGATATTCGCCGCGGGGCAGCATGAAAGCGAACGGCGTCGGGTCGAGAAGCTTGTCGCCGATCGGCCGCAGCTTGAGATTCGCGTTCTGCTTGATGAAGATCAGGCTGCCGACGTAGCCGGCGAAAGCGGCGTCCGCCCGCCCGGCTGCGACCTCGAGCAGATGCGGCTGCGTCGCATCGGAAGTCAACACCTTGACGGTGGCGTGCTTGAAGAAACGCTTCGCATAGGTCTCCTCCGCGGTACCCGCCCGCGTGACGATCGTGATGCCTTGCTTGTCGATGTCAGCATAGGTCTTGGCGGTCGAGGTCAATGGAACGAAGACGGTCTTCGTCTCAGCAGCGAATGGACGGGTGAACAGCACCTGCTCTGCGCGGCCTGGGGTTATGTAGGTCGCCGCCGTGGAGAGGTCGCATTTGTGCGTATTGATGCTCGGCACAAGCGCGGAGAAGCTCGTATCGACCCGGTTGACTGTGACGCTCAGGGCCTTGGCCAGCTCCGTCTCGATATCGACGTCGAGGCCCTCCCACTCGCTGGTCTTGGGGTTCTTCACGTTATAAGGGGGGTATGCAGCCTCGCAGATGATGATCGAGCCTCGATCCTTGATCTGCTGCAGCAGCGAGTCCGGCTCGGCACCAGCCGCCGAGGTAGCCGTCAGTGTTCCAATGATGCCGAGCGCGACAGTCCATTTCTTCATGTAGGGCCCCTTTGTTTTTCCAAGTTCCTGGCGCTATTCGTTATCGGTGTGCAGCATCACGTCGGGCATTCCAAGTATGAAGCCTGCGGTTGACTGAGTACATGACGTAGACACGATCCATGCGTTGCCACTAGAGCGGCGCAAAAATTCCGTATTTCGGAACTTGCATCTGTGATTCGGAATTGTGGTCAGGAGGGAAAATCTTGTCAAGGTTTAGCTCGCAGCCAGCAGGATCGGATGCGCGCGGGTATTCCTCGTCGTCCAGGATGCGGGCGTGGCGGCGATCATCGCAGACGTGTACCGGCGCTTCGGCGAAGCGTTCGACCGGCAGGTGCTCGCCACCGCGCGGAATGCCGGGTCGTGGCTCAATGTCGTGCACATGCACCGCGAACCCGGAAGTGAAACGGATAGGCGCGACCGCCGTCGCGGGCGCAGTCCTGCGCGTACTCCAATCCGTCGTCACCCTGCCGGTGCAACTCCTGGGCGCAGGCGATGCGGGCACGGCCCCGCGCGATGCGCCATGAACGTCCGAGGGTTAGTCGCCGGGATCGCGGGAAGCGCGCTGCCGGCGTTTGCGTCCGGTCATTGTGCCGTTGCGACGGCGACGGGTATCCCCGACGCTGCCGGGAGGATGGCTCTCGCCTCGTAAATGAACAGCGCCTTGACCTTGTCCCAGAACTCACCGCCCAATACGAAGAAGCTCATCAGGAACAGCGTATCGTCGATCGCGGCGTATACCCAGTGCGAAAAATGGTCATGGACGATCGCCAGCGTGATATAGGGTTCGAGAAACGACACGGCGAGCGGGAAAAACAGCATCACGAGGCCGATCCGATAACGAAGCCTGCTCACGTGCATCCGCGGCCCAAGCCTCTTTGCCGCGCCGAAAAACTGTTGCATGAGGTAATGAAACCCCGACTTCCCGACGATCGCGATGGCAAGAACAGTCAGGAGCTGTGGCAGGCCGAAAACCAGCAGTGCCGATAGCGCCGTCTTGCTCGCTGCGGGCAGCGGCAACGCTGTCACGACGGGAATGGCAAGCGGCAGGAAGAATCCACCAACCCACAGCGCGAGCGCAATGCTCATCCGCCAGCGCGTGCTGCGTTCAGGGAGCGACAGGGCCTCGGCGTTCATGGGGACGTCCTGCTAGACAGACAAGTCCTATAATTGTAGTCGGTGGGCTGCGGATGAATTTGTGAATGCCTGGCCTCTTTGACAGGGATCAACGTTCAGTCTCGCCGCTTGCCGATAATGGCACCCGAGCGTACTGATCTCAAACCGCAAGCGTTAGCGGCAAGCGCTTGAGTTGCCGACCTGGCACCAGCCGCCTGCAGATCGACATCGTGCGAAATCGCGCCTGGAGGTTCTCGTAAGGCCGTTGCCCGTCGCGGCACAGGAGTTCCGGATGCGAAGGATCCTCCGCACAACTTACGCGGTAGCGGCGGTTATCGCGTGCCCCCTCATGGCGATCGTTTCCATTGCCGGAGCGCAGGACATCGAGCCGCGCGCTTACTCGAACGCGCCGGTCGGCGTGAACTTCCTGATTGCGGGCTATGCGTACACGCAGGGCGGGCTCGCGTTCGATTCCGCACTGCCTATCACCAATGCGAGCCTCGATACCTCCAACGCGGTACTCGCCTATGCACGCGTGCTCGATCTGTGGGGCAAATCCAGCAAGCTTGATGTCATCGTGCCCTACACGTGGCTGTCCGGGTCGGCAGACTACGCGGGTCAGCCGGTGCAGCGCGTCGTCGACGGCCTGGCCGATCCCGCGATTCGGTTGTCGGTCAATCTCTATGGGGCACCCGCGCTGACGTTGAAGGAATTCCGGGATTACGAGCAGGATTTGATCATCGGCGCCAGCCTGCGAGTGTCAGCGCCTTGGGGACAGTACGACAACAGTCGAGTCGTCAACATCGGCGCGAACCGCTGGTCCTTCAAGCCGGAAGTGGGCCTATCCAAGGCCGAGGGTCCGTGGACGCTGGAGCTCACCGCGGCCGCAACCTTCTACACGGACAACAAGGACTTTTACGGCGCCAGCATCCGTTCGCAGGATCCCCTCTATTCGGTCCAGGCCCACGCAATCTACGGCTTCCGCTCGGGCATCTGGGGATCCCTTGACGCAACGTATTTCACCGGCGGCCGGACGACCCTCGATGGCGTGCGCGGCAACGACCTGCAGCAGAACTGGCGCTTTGGTGGGACGCTTGCCTTTCCGGTTGACCTGCACGACTCCGTCAAGCTCTACGCCAGCAAGGGCGTGTCGGCACGCACCGGAAACAACTACGACCTGATCGGGATTGCCTGGCAGTATCGCTGGGGCGGCGGCCTTTGAGTTTGCAGGCGAGCTACGCATCGAGCTTCAGTACCGTCAGCTTCGACGATGGCATCGTCAACGATACCGACGCGCAGCCGATCCCTTCCGGAACAAAGACCTGCAGTTAGATTGACTTGGCACAAGGTTCCAAACGGGGCGGGCAAGTAGCCTTGCACGGTTCATCCATCATTACGTCGGCAGGCACGGAAACCTAGCGGCAGGTCAGCCATGAATCCATCACGCGTTGCCTCGTTATTTGTTGTTGCCCTGCTGCTCATGCTCGGCGGTTGCGCTACCCGTCCGATCAACCCGGCGGTCACGCAGGCCAGTGCGGAGACGGGTTACACGTTTCAGACGCGGCAGAAGTACTTCAAGAGCCAGGAGAATCTCGTCGTTCTTGCCTTTTCGGGCGGCGGCACACGAGCCGCCGCGTTTTCCTATGGCGTTCTGGAGTTCCTCCGGCGTACCGAGATCGTCGGACCGAAGGGCAACAAGATTCGCCTGCTCGACGCCGTGGACATGATCACCGGCGTGTCCGGCGGGAGCTTCACCGCGCTGGCCTACGGCCTCTACGGCGACAAGCTGTTCGACCTCTACGAGACCAGCTTCCTGAAGCGCAACGTTCAGGGCGAGCTGATCCGCCGCGTCCTCAATCCGGCCAACTGGGGAAATCTGTCGTCTACGGGCTGGGGCCGCTCCGAACTGGCGGCCCAGCTGTACGACGAGATCCTGTTCCACGGCGCAACCTTCGCCGACCTCGATCGCGGCGACGGCCCGTTCGTTGTAGCGTCGGCGACCGACATCTCGACCGGCGGCCGGGTGCCCTTCAACCAGAACATATTCAACGTGCTGTGCTCGGATCTTGGTGCCGTGCCGTTGTCCCGCGCCGCTGCCGCTTCGTCTGCCGTGCCCGTCGTGCTCTCCCCTGTCACGATCAACAACTACGGCGGCACCTGCAATTTCCAGTTCCCGGCCTGGGCCAAGCTGTTCACCCAATCCGAGAATCCGCCACGGCCCGCAGCTCGTGCGATAACCGAGCTCAAAGAGCTCGAGCCCTACTTCGATAGCGCTCATCGCCCGTACATCCATCTCGTGGATGGCGGCGTCTCCGACAACGTCGGTATGCGCGGCGTGCTCGACGTCCTGTCGCTCCTCGAAGCCTTGCACGACGCCGGCGTGCCGACACCGATCGACCAAGCGCGCAGGATCATCGTTTTCGTAGTCAATTCGCTGTCCTCGCCGCCAACCACCTGGGATGAATCGGAGACGCCGCCGGGCGCAGTGAGCATCCTCCTGAAGGCCACCGGCGTTCCGATCGATCACTATTCCTACGAGGCCGTAGAGTTGCTGAAAGACATTTCCGCGAGGTGGCAAACGGTGCGGAGGATCCGGAACCTGGCGGGCTGTTCCACCAACAAGGACTCGCCTGTCTGCCGCGCGATAAACGCCCCGGACGCGGAGATCTACGCCATCGATGTGTCGTTTCCCGCGCTGAAGGACAAGGCGGAGCTGGATTATCTGAACCAACAGCCCACTTCCTTCGCCCTGCCCGCCGAGGCGGTCGATCGCCTGCGCGCTGCGGCGGGGACGATCATCCTCGAGTCACCGGAGTTCCAGCGCCTGTTGAAGGACGCCGGCGCGACCATCGTTGCCGCTCCGCCTGCAGTCGGGAGCGCGGCAGACGGCGCCCATTGATGAGTTCACAAATTGTGAGGCACGCCAGGGCAAATCGCTCCCAGAGTGGGATTGTGCTGTCGATCAGTGCTTTTCTCGTAACACAACCTTTGGAGACCAGATGAAATCGTTCACGAAACGAATTCTGATGCCAGCCTTCGTGTCCGCGGCGTTAGCTGCCGGTGTCGCAGACGGCAAGGAATGCAAGGGCGTCAGCTTTCCCGACCAGGCGCAGGTCGAAGGCAGCAACCTGACCCTCAACGGGCTCGGCATGCGCCAGGCGACCGCGTTCAAGGTCAATGTCTACGTTGCCGCCTTGTACGTAGCCAAACCCTCGAGCGACCCGAGCGCCCTGCTGGCATCGAATGCACCGAGCGAACTGATCCTCCAGTTCGTGCGCAACGTCGGCGCGGACGACATTCGCAAGGGGTGGAGCGAAGGATTCGAGAAGAATGCCAAGGACCAGCCTGCCCTGAAGGAGCGCATCGCCGAGCTCAACGGCTGGATGGCCGACGTCAAGAGCGGCGAGCGGCTGACCTTCATTCGCAAGCCGGGCGCAGGTCTCCAGGTGAATGTGAACGGCGCGGCGAAGGGAATCATCAAGGGGGATGATTTCTCCAAAGCCTTTCTGTCCATCTGGCTGGGCGATCCACCGAATCCGGAAATCAAAGCCGGGTTGCTCGGCGGCGCCTGCCCGTAGGGAGTAGATTGGAATAGCAGGGTGGTGGCGAACTGACCCTGAACGGAATGCAGGTCTCGCTCAAGAAGTGAGGTAGCTTGCGGTCGACGAAGATGCAAGCCCGTTCGGGCCGTCGATCGCCGAAGGTGCTGCGACTTCAATGGGCAGGTTCAGAGTGAATCATGAGGAATTCACTGGCAAGATTTCGGGAGGCAGGCAGTTTCATCGCCGGCATCTTGATCGGCTTGTCGATCATGGCGCTCGTGTTCGCGTTGGCGGCGGACCTCACGGACTGGCAGACGTTGTTGCTCTTCGGAGCACCCGTCATCCTCGCCCTCGGAATAACGCTGCACGTCGTCATCAACGCCAGGGGTCGGCACCTGCGCACCATAAACATGGCACCCGGCTGGCATGCTGTGCGGTGACTGGCGGATAGGGAGGTGGAGTGGGCTCAACCGCAATCGCGTTGATCGTGCTTGCATGCGTCTTCGGCGGCGCGCTGCTCGGCATGTTCCTTCGCACGATCCTGCCCGAACATCACCTGAGCGAAGCGTCAAAGGACGTCGTGAAGCTGGTGACGGGTTTGATCGCCACGCTCGCCGCCCTGGTTCTCGGCTTGCTGATCGCCTCGGCGAAGAACTCGTTCGACACGGTGAACGAGGGGTTCAGGCAGGCTGCCACCAAGATCATTCTTCTGGATCGTGCGCTGGCGCAATACGGGCCGGAGACCAAGGACGCCCGCGAACTCCTTCGGAGCAGCTTTGCCGCCCGGGTTGAGCAGATCTTTCCCAAAGAAGGGACCCGCGGCTCGACGTTGAATTCCCCGCAGGCAACCGCCGTGATAGAGGGGCTTCAACAGAGACTTCGAGCACTCTCGCCACAGAACGACGTCCAGCGCTCGCTCCAGTCGCGCGCCCTGGATCTGACCGATGCAGTCGCGCAGGCGCGCTGGATGGGGATCGAGCACGAAGACAACACGATTCCAACGCCATTCCTAGTCGTGCTTGTGCTCTGGCTTGCCGCCATGTTCGCGAGCTTCGGCCTCTTCGCCCCCCGCAACGCAATCGCAGTCACCGTGCTGTTCGTTGGCGCGCTATCGCTCTCCGCCTCTATCTTCCTGATCGAGGAGCTGAACGACCCGCTCCGCGGTTTCATCTCGATCTCGAGGACTCCACTGGACACGGCGCTCAGCCATCTCGGTTCGTGAAGATCGGCGCCGGAGCGCTCGCGACCGCGTCCACCGGTCGCTGGAATTGCCCCTCCCGTTACATCGGCTTCGTCCCGACGGTATACAACGCACCGACATCAAGCCAGATGCCGTCGTTCGTCGTCAGCACCTCGATTTCCTTCAGATGCTCCCGCTTGAACCGCTCTCTATCGTCGTGTGGCAGCTGGCTGACCAAACGGCGGAAGCCCGCGTTCCAGACCACGTCCCACCACTTTTCCGCGCAATCGAGGTAATAGCCCACATTCCTTGATTCGACTCGCGTATTCGTCAGACCGGCTCGGTTGAACAGCGCACTGCACGCGCCTTCATCGCCGACCCGTTGCCAGTTCGGGGAAGGAATCGCAACTGCGTAACTGCGCAGCCTGGCGAGCATCATCTCTCTGAGGGGATGAAAATAGTGTCCAGCCTGGAACCTGGAGACCACGACTTTGCCGCCGGGCTTCACGACTGAAGCGAGGTGAGCAAGCTGCGTGTCCATGTCGTCGACGAAGAAGATGCCGAAGGCACATAAGGCAACATCAAAGGAATCGGCCGGGAATCCGAGCGCAGTCATGTCGCTTTCCAGGAAGTCAATGTTGCTGATGCCCCGTGCCATCAACTGTAGCGCGCATGCCCGCCGCCAGCGCCGTCGTATTTGGCGTGGGCTCAGCGATCTTGCGCAGCCGGTTGCGATCGGTGTGGTGAAACGGCTCGGACTGGCCGGGGATGATCAACAGCGTGTCTTGCTCGTACGACCACGCGCCATCCGAGTGGATGTCGACCTTGATCGTGTAGCGATCCGTGCGGAACGCCTGCTCGAGAAAGGGATTGGAGACGATGCCGTTGGTGAGCGAACCACGCACCGCCTCGAGCGTGAACGATTTCGCATCGGGAGTTGCCTGGCCGACGGCCATCGCGGTCTGGCCCCGGGGTATCGACAGCGTCAGCAGTATTGCGCAAGTGGCCGGCTCCCACAGCCAGTAGCCGACCTGGTCGTGAAAGGTCTCCGGATCGTCCGGCTTCACGATCCGCGTGTGATAGCGCAGGCCGTAGAAGAGCTGCGGCCCGTTGGTCTGGGCATCGATCGGCTGGAGCTCGTAGCGCTCGATAAAGGGCTGATGCTCGGGACCGTCGGGTTTCGGATTGACGTCCAAGCCGTCGGCGCTGGTCCAGATCCCAGCCATGCCGGTGAGCGGCCCGAGGTTGGCCAGCGTGTCGGTGTCTGGTTCGGGCTCCGTGTAGATGTCCGCGGGGTAGTGGTACATGAGGGGTTCCAGGCGGGTGTGGGTGGCGAATTCCTACTATGAGCGAATCCGCGCGTGCGGTGGATTCTTGCACGCGCTGACTCCGATCGCGTTCATCGTGCGGTCGCCGGCTCCACGCCAGCGCAGGGCGCCGGAATGCCCTCCCCCGCTACTGCTGCACTCGATGACTACGCTTGGCGCCAGCACGGTCGTGGGCTGTTTCAGACCCCGATCGCCGCTTGAACATCAATTCGCCATCCACACGATGCACCCGGCCCGACACCATCAACAGTAGAAACGACAGCAACGGCGACCCGGAACCCATGCAGTCATTTTACGCGACCAGCCGTTCGATAGGACGGCGTGCGGTCGTCACGCTCGCTTGGGTATCTCCACCAGCCGATCGAACGCGAGGCCGCTCGACCCCTCGCCGCGCCCGATGCGCTTGCGCGCGCCGAGCCATATCATGACGCGCCCGTCGGTCCACCGCGTGCGTTGGTATGCCTGCCGGACTTGCGCGCCAGCGCGCGGCACTTCCTCTTCGTAGATGTAATAGGGCAACGGCTCCGGCAAGTCGAGCCCGACGCGCAGAAGGCTCGTGCGCGGCTTCACCTTGGCGGGCTTCGCGGGGTCGTTCTCGAGGATCCTCGGCATGCTCGCGCGCTGCAGCTGGACCTCGCGATTGCTGCCGTCGACGTGCACCGGAATGAACGGAATCCAGTTTTCGGGAACGGTGTTCATGACCTCGTAGCGGACCTTCGCGTCGTTGGCGAGCGGGGGCACGACGGGCGCCGCTCCCGCCAGGAGCCGGCGATAGAACGCAATCGTCTCCGCCGCCGCGCCGTTCCCGTAGCGCCCCAGGCCGTGGGGAAGCGGAACGACCGTCTCGATGCCCCACACCATGTTGGCCATCTCGTCGCGCACGAGCATGCATTCCTCGAGCGCCGGGCCTTCCTGCACCTTGGACGCCGTGGGAAGCATGAGCAGGCTGCGGTCAACCACGCGTGCGGTCCCGCCCGCATGATCGAGCGAGAACATGCTCCATCGCTGCCAGGTGTGCTCGGGCGCCTGGCCCGCCGCATCAATCCAGAGCCTCTCGCCGAAGACGTTGGTGACGACGAGCCCCAGCACTTCGGCGATCGTGCCGCACTCGAGCGGCACCGGGACGAGACACCAGTCGTTGCTGTACACGAGGCCGAACTCGAGCACGAGCAGCTTGGCGAGATCGGTTGTATCCGGCTGCACGCCGCCGAAGTTCACGCGTCGATCCTCGAAGGTCCACCACCGCGGGTTCGCCATGCCGTTGAACTCGACCGAGGTGGGGATGAACGAGCTTACGACTGTCGCGCGCACTTCGGGCCTTGCCGCCGGCGACTCCGAGGAAGGCGCGATGTCGAGCGCATACCAGTCGAGGTCGCCCCGACAATAGGCTTCCGCGACGAGGTCCTTGCGTCCTCCCTCGATTGGCGCCGAGCAGCCGAAGCGGTATTCCAGATGCGACGGGTCCCACGCGTTCTCGTCCGGCGTCGCTGGCTGATCGACCAGCCGCGCGAACCATGCGACGAAGGCGTCCGCCAGATCGTTGATCGGGAGTTGGTCGCCGGCCGCGATCGCGAGCGGCACGGGGAGTGTCGCGAGGTTGCGCGGCGCAGGATGGCTCGCGATCCACGTGTACCAGAGATAGCCGTCCATCGCGCGTTCCGCGACTGCCGCCTGCATCTGCCACGCGTCGCGGTGCGCGCACACGCCGGCCTGCGCCGGATCGAGGGGATCCGGAACGCCGATCGGAAATGCCGAGCGGAAGTCGTCGGCGTACGCCGCGTCTAGGCCATGTTTGGCCAGAAGCTTTCGCCAGTGGCGTCCCATCAGCAGCCTCAGATCGAGCGCGAGAGGCTGGGTGCTCGCGGCAAACGGCACCGGCCGCTGCTCGACGCGCGATTCCAGTGGCACGCTGTCGTCGAACGGCTGCTCGGCGCGGTCGCCGGGCCGGTACGTGGTGAGGCGCGTGGTGGCGAGCGCGACTTTCGCGAAGATCGGCGATCCGGCGTCGTCGCCGATGAATTCGCCCATCTGCCACTGCCGCGCCAGCATCCACAGGGCATCGCGCACTTCCGCTCGCATCGCACGAGAGAAATCGTGCGCACGCGGAATGCCGTCGACGCGATCCCACTGCGTGATGGCCGGCCACTCGCGCGCGATGAGCGCGACGCTCATGTCGGCCGGAGGCATCAGGATGCTAGCCATGCTGCACCATGGCCGCGGCCACGGCGACCGTCGCCGGCCGCAACTCGCTGCTGATCGAGATGGCGTGCGTCGTAAACGCCATCAGCGTGGCGGGCAGGAGCCGCGCGAGCGGTGTGGCCGCGACGTCTCGCGGCTCGACCGCGCGCTTCTTCGCCAATTCGAAGGTCTCCGGGATCGCCAGGGCGAGATCGCCCCAGTTCCAGCTCGGCGCGAGCGTGGCCGGTGTCACGAGCAGCATCGCCTGCGGCGGCTCGTGGCTCGGTCGGTCGTAGTTGAACGCGAGCGCGGCCGTCTCCCGCGTGCTCGGAATGACTTCGGTCCATTCGTCGACGAGCAGGCCGCCGAATGAGGCGGCGTTCTTGTCGAACGCGCCGCCCGGGTAGCTCGCGGTGTAGAGCAGGTGATCGGTCGCCTTGGTCAGGTCGTAGGCTGCCGGCAGCTCCATCGCAAGCCACGGCTCGGCGGCATCGTAGGGGAACTGCGCGGGCTCGAGCACCGGCTCGGCAGTGCCGAACGCCTCGGCGAGCTCGATCGTCGTCTCGAGGTCGTGCATCTTGGGCCGCACGCGCGCCACGCCGTACATCCAGTCGTCGACCGGGAAGTCATGGTCTGCAGCGAGGTGCGCCATCTGGGCGGCGCGGCCATCGAAGGCGTTCTGCCATTCGTCGCGCTGGTCCACCGCGAGCGTGAAGCGCGGAATCATGCGAAAGCCGTCGCCCAGCAATGCCTTGTCTGCCTCCATCAGAAGCTCCGCCCTGGCGTTGCCTCCGGCGGCCGCCGAGTCGGTGACGAGCTTGCCGGCTTTGGTGAGCCGCTTGCCGGCCTCGTCCCGCAGGCTTGCGACGAGGCGTTGCATGTCGCCCGCGAGCAGGCGCAGTCCCTTCTCTTCCTCGCTCGTGTCGTCCTGCGTCAGGTCGATCGCCGGACGGCCGGCGAAGGTCGCGCTCCACGCCGTCCACAACGCGCCGAGCGTGGTCGCGCCGGAAACGCGGACGGCATCGACGGCACCCATCGCCGTCGTGAACGCAAGGCGCTTGGTGTCGACGATCGCCGCGAGCGGCCCAGGCGTAGCGGGAATCGGATCCGTGTACGCGGTCGAGATCTCGCGCTCCGCCTTCACGAGCGCGTCGATGCGCATGAGATCGCTGTTGGCCGGATCGGCGCCGATCGTCCGCTGCGCATCACAGGCATCGAGCTTGTCCTGCCAACGGGCGAGGACCTTCTTGGCGTTGCGGCGCGCGAGCGCGAACCAGTCGCCGCGAGCGCGCAGGACCGGCCCCATGCCGGCGAGCGTGATGCCGCACAGCCCGGCCTGGAGCTGCAATGCGGCGAACGCGTCAAACGCCGCGTCGACGCCCGCCACGATCGTGGCGATCGGTGTCGCCTCCTGAGCCAGTGAATCAAGTCCGCCCGCCGCGAGCAGCGTCGCGGCGCCATTACGAACGTTCGTAAGATTCGTCTGCGCGGCGGTCACCTGCGCCATGGGGACGGTCGTCGCGTCGTCCCCGCCTTGCACCGCCTCGTTCTGGAGCGCTGCGTCGCTCGGCTTCAGCGGACGCGAGTTGAGCAGGATCGAGCGCAGGTTCGCGATGAGCGGCGTGACCTCGAACACCGTCTTCTTTCCCGGCACGCGCGCCGTGTAGCGGATCATCACCGAGGCGTCGGGCGACAGGCCGTTGCCGGCAACGACATGATGAAGGATGCGGTCGTCGAGCTCGCCCATCGCGGCGTCGCTGCCTGGATCGACAACGTACAGAAGGTCGATTGGTCCCAGGCCGAGCGCCTGCATCGTCACGGTGAGATCTACGGCCGCGCTGCCCGGCGGGGCGTTCGTGGCCGTGACGCGGACGACGATGTCGGCAGGCGCCGGCAGGATGCCAGCGGCCCAGCGATCGAGCGCCGGTTCCGATTGGGCACGGGGCGTCGCGCCTGCGGCGGCAACGGCATCGACCGGCAGGTGAAGGCCGACGCGATGAGTCAACGACAGGCCCGTGCGCGGTGTCGTGACGACATCCGGCTCGGGCGGGAAGCCTCCCTTGCTGTACGCGTCCATCGCCGCCGCGCCGCGCTCGGTGTTGCCCGTGGTCACCTGATGAATGCTTTCGGCGACGGCCACGTCGGCGACCGCGTCCTGGATCTCGAACAGCGCGCTCACTTCCTGATCGATGATGGCCTGCTCGGTGGGGTTGGCGCCTTCGAGGTCCTTCCCCCACGGATAGGTCTTGACGGCGCTCGTGCGCACATGCTCGAGCAGCAGCATGCCGTCGCAGACGTTGCGTGCTTCCACGCTCTGGATCGCGGCCGATCCCGCATCCGCATCGACACTGTCCGCGATGCGCTTGGCGGCAAGCGGAAACGCCTTGCGGATCTGGTAGATAAACCGGTCCATCTCCGCCTCCGCGTGACGGTCGTGCAGCCGGCGCTCGAGTTGGTAGCCGAGCAGCGCGCCGAGCGACTGGCCGTTGCGAATGCCCTCGATGAAGTCGAGCGCAATGCGCACGCGCGACGACGACAGGTCGACCGCCAGCAGCGACGGTGCGCTCGGCGTCGCGTTGCGCAGATAGCCGCTGCGCAGCACGGCGGCGGTGACCGCGTGGTTGAGCGATGGCGCGAGCACGTGGCCGCCGTTTGCGGGATCGCGCACCAGGGCCGCGTCGCCGGGCCGCTCGAACAGCTTTTTCGCTTCGTCGCCGAGTTGCGGCGCCGCGAGCACGGCGGCGTCGGGCTGGAGTCCTTCGATCCAACCGAATGCTCCGAGATACACGCCCTGGCGTCGCGGTTCGTCGTCGCCGCCCGGATGGCGCATGCGATGCAGGCGCTCGTTGGCAAGGCTTAGCACCCATGCGTCGAAACGGTAGCTGCAAAGGTCGATGTGCTCCGCGAACGCGCGCTCGAGCGAGGCGGTGTCGGCGTGCTCGAGCACGCCGAGCGCCTCGATCTGATCGGCGAGAACGCTGTTCGCGCCAGCGATGGGCAGCCACAGCGGTATGAATTCCGCCACGGTCCTGCCGGCAAGCCCGGTGATCGCGGTGGGGCGTGCGTACAGAAGCTGGTAGCGGCTTTCGCTCGGCTGGTCCGCGGCGTGATCGGCGATGTGGACGAAGGCCGGCTCGCTATACGCCCGTGAGAGCGCCGCGGCGTCGAGAAGGCCGTTCTCCTCGTGCAGTCCGACGGCGACGTGATGGTAGCCGAGCTGGAGCGCATGCCGGAGCACGTGGTAGAGCATCGCGTCGGGCGTCTTGCCGGCGCTGAACCCGTTCTGCAGGCGCAGGTCATCGAACGCGGTCTTCGCGCGGTTGCGGCACCACTCGATGTAATTCTTGCCGTCGTCGGTGCAGACGGTCAGCGTCTGCGTTTCCGACAGCGGCGGCGTGTCGACGACCGGCCGCGTCATCGGCCCGTGCACGTAGGCGAAGAACTTCGAGACGATCTCCGGCTGGGGACCCTGATAGCCGAGCGAATCGAGGAGCTGCATGCCGGCACGCATCTGGTCGGCGAGCTGCGCCGCGAGACGCGCACGGAGCCACGGGAAGAATTGAGCGTGGTTCCAGAGCCGATCCGCGCTGTCGACGACGTTCAGGTGGAACTCCACCGATGACGGATGGAGGCCGATGATGTCGAGGAGCTCCTGCTGCGGATTCGCCGCTGCGCGGCCCACGCGCGGCACGTCGGCTGCGAGCGCGTCCCAGTGCGCCTGCGCGACCTTGTCGAGGAGGTCGCGCAGGTGAAGCAGGAGCGCATCGCGCCATTGCATGCGGCTCAGGGCCGTGGTCGCGAGGACGCCGTAGGGCTGCTTGCCGATGCGAACAGCGGGGATGCCGCCGCGGCCCGTCACGCGGTCGATGAAGTGCCGTCGCGTGCGTTCGATCGTGTCGGCGCCGAAGACGGGACTCATCTGCGTGTCCATCCAGTACCCGAGCGTTGCCGGCCACAGCGCAGCGTTCATCGCGCGCGACTCCGCCTGGTCGGTGCCGTCTGCATTCGCGACGTCCTGCAGGACGGCGGCGTCGATACCCAGCGCCTCGGCGAGGACGAGGCCGTCGCGCTTGTCGTACGCCGCGGTCGCCGTCGCGTCGAACTGGCTCTGGCCGGTCTGCGCAAGCCGCGCCAGGTGAAAGAGATCGTCGGCCTCCTGGATGCGTGTCCAGCCGGAGGATCCCTGCTCGCTGTTGTTGGTGGGGGTGCCCTGCGGCACCAGCGCGAGGCCGCTCTGGCTTTGCGCGTGATGGCCGAGCAAGGCTTCGAGCTCGGCGCGGCCTTCGTCATGGTCGGAGGTCAGGCGAAGGCCGATCACGTACAGGCGGTCGAAGCCTTGCGCCGACTGCCTCGGCGTCAGCGGGACGCGGAACGCCATGCCCGCTGCGACCGCCGTGTCGAAATCCGTCATCCACAAAAGCTGCGCGGGCACGGACAAGTCGCCGCTCGCGTTGTCGAACTGCTCTGACTGCGGCGCCAGCGGATCGGGGCCCACGGCCAGCGGTTGCGCGATCACGTTGCCGAGCAGCTCGACGTGCTCGGTGCCGCTGTCGGCGACGAGCAGGAAGCGATCCGGAAGCAGCGCCGCCACAGGCGGGCGCGTCCACGCCTGATGCTTCGCCGCTGCGGTGGCGGCGGGCGGCAGGACGACGAAGGTGACAGAGACCGCCGCGGTCGCTCGATCCACGCCCGCCTGCGGACGGTCGCCGATGTTGAACGGCACGAGCAGCCGCCGAACCTCGTCAGCGCGCGCCGCGCCGACGAGCCCGGACAGCGCGTTGAACGCCGCAGTGACCGCGGTGTTATTGCGGCCGGCGCGCCACGCCGCGATCCAGTAGTCGGTCACGGGGCCGTGCTCGGCCGCGACGAGCGGCGCATCGAGCGCGATCGCAAGGATGACCTCGTTGCCGTTGCTGCGCAGGGGCACCGCGTCGGAGCCGGGCAGAGGAGCGTATTGCTTCGTGAGATACAGCGCCCGTCCGGCGCCGTGAGCGGCGCACAGCTCGCGCCACGCCGCCCGCTGCAACCCTTCGTCTCCGCCCGCGGCCCACACACTGCACCAATAGCGGCGCGCGTTCTTCACTTCGCCGTCGGAAAGGTCCGGCTCGAAGCTGTCGACGAGGCAATCGTCGGGATACACCCGCACCAGGAGCTCTCTCGCCTCCACGCCGTCTCGCGTCACGGTCACGAAACGCGCCTCGAGGCGCATGGGAAAGAGAAGGATCGGGTACTGCGCGTCGAGGCCGCCGATCGCCTTGCGCGGATCGGTGAGCGGCTCGAGCTGTCCGTAGAGTCCGGCGAGTCCGTCGCGTGCCGATGCTCGCTCGCGGCCGAGCGCGTCGATCCGCTTGCCGCTTGCCGCTACCGCTCGTGCCAGCGCGTCGCGCGCCTCGACGTGCTGCGGGTTCTCACCGTCGAAGCGCCGCGCCAGATCGCCGGCCTGCGCTTGCAGCGCGCGCAGCCGCGCCTTCTCGCCGGCGAGCGCGCGCGCCGCGCTTTCGACGCTGGCGCGTCCTGCCTTGACCTCCCCGCGAAGCTGGTTCAAGTCGGGCATCGTGTCGCTTTCAGGGCTGCGGCAGCATTTCCGCGCCGTGCACCGCGACGAGGACCGGCAGCTGGTAGAGCACGTAGGCGACGTCGCCCGCGTTGGTGTTCTCGTCCCAGCGCAGCTGCTTGTCCTCGAGATGCTGCGCCATCTCCTCCGGCCCTTCGGAGGCCGGCGGCGGCACTGTCAGCTGGTAGGCGTTCATGCCGGGACGTATGCGCAGCAGGCTCTTCTCGGTGCTCACGTCGTCCCACGACAGATCGCTCCAGCTGTTGATCGGCGCGCCGTCGCGCGAGATGTCGAGCCCGAAGCGCGGCTCGCCGGGACGCTCCTTGATGACGAAGAACCAGCCGGGATCGTCGGTGGCGGGATCGCCCCGCACCTCGCGCACGGTGAGATCGAAGCCCAGGAAGGTGATGTCGGGATCCACCTTCGCTTCATACAGCGGGGCCTTCACCTTGTCGGGCGGCGGATTCGATTCCTCCGCTGCGCTCAGCGGCTCGGGGATGCGGATCAGAGACTGGTCGATGGTCCCGTCCGGCTTCGTCTGCCATGCCGCCTTGTGCGCATAGATCACCGCCGTGGGATAGCGCTTCAGGAGCTCGCCGCGAATCGACAGCACGACCTCGTCGCGGGGCGGGCTGCCCGGCGGCTGGCGATTGTCGTGATCGCCGAGCGCCGACGTGCGCGACCAGAGATGCAGCTTGGGAATGTCGTAGAGCTTCTCGCGGAGCTGGTCGGGCGTGAGTCCCTCGGTGTTCTGATAGCCGGTCACGTCCCAGAACTGGCGGAAGTAGCTTCCGCGCTGATCGGTGGGGTACTCGCGCCACAAAAGCTCGCGCGCGAACTCGTGGTTCAGCCCCAGCATGTAGCTTTCGATGAACTTCTGGTTGGTCTCGAGCAGGCTCAGGCTGTCGTGCGGAATGAGGCCGACGTTCGGCAGAAACAGCTCGTTGCCGAGATCGGCGAGCGGCCGGTACATCGGCAGGTCGATGCGCGGATACGCCATCGCCTCGACGAAGGTCTCCGTCATGCCGTCGCGGATCCGCGGCGGGATCAAGACGACGCGATGGAAGCGCAGCGGGATCGAGCGCGCCGGGTCGATCGTCTTCACGAGGCCGTCGACGATCGCCGTCATCGCGAGCGGCAGGCGTCGCAGCGGCGGCTCCGCCGCGGTGAAGTCGACGTGAAGCTGGTAAGTGACGCGAAGCGCCTGCTTGAAGCGCGCGCCTTCGCCGGAATCGCCCGCGCTCGTCGGTGCCACCGCCGAGGTGACGCCTACCGCGTCGAGATGGAACGCGGGCACCGTGGGCAGCCTTTCGACGGCGGCCGGGTCTTCCTTCGCGGGCTCGAGGCTCTCGACGTCCGCGATCGCCGATGCCGTCGTGCGCAGCCATTGAAACGCGCCGATCGCAATGGCGGCGACCACGATCGCGACGGCGAGGCCGAGACCGAGAAGGAAGAGAACGAGTGCGACGATGAGGCCGGCAACCAGCAGCCACAGCGGCAGCGCAGAGTCCCCGCCGAGAAGATTGGCGAGCCACGCGGGAACCTTGGGCATGAGCGCCGCCACCACCTCGTCCACCTTCGGCGCGCCCGGGGGCATCGCCGGCGGCTGGGCGACCGTCAGCGTACCCGCGTTGAGCCCTTCGATGAGCCGGTCGGCGATCGGCGCGGCGCGCTCCGCTTGCGGAATGGCGCGGATGAGGCGGCCGCCGGGACGCAGCGCGCGACGCATCGCGGCGCCAGTGATGGCGAGCGGCACGCGGCTGTCCGCGACCTGTTTGCGCACCGTCAATCCGCCGACGACCACCCGGTTCGAGACGGGGCTCGCGAGTGCGAGGAAGCGTCCGGGCGCGCTCGCCGCGAGAGGCGTCACGTGCCGCGCGTACCACGACAGCGAAGCGGCGCGAGCCCACTGCGCGAGGCGCATCTTCCGATTCGCCTCCAGCACGTCGCCGATCTGCTCCCACGCGGCGTTCATGTACTCTTCCTGCCCGGTCTGCACGACCGATGTCCCGAATCCGGCGGCAGTGCGATGGCGCGGATCGAGGTTGAGCTCGTTCACCCAGTTGTCCGCATTGGGCACAGGGGTGCCGTCGGCGTTGGTCAGCACGCGCTTGACCATCGCATGCCACGTTCCGTACAGCGGGGCCGTGATGAGCGGGTCTGCGTCGGTCGTGCCGTCGGGCAGCGCGCCGATCTCGCTCGGGACCGTCGGACCCTCGTGCGCCTGCGTCGCGCTCATCGTCGCGTAATCGTCGGCGAGGTCGATGAACGCCGCCAGCTCGCGCTGGAACGGGTGCGGGCGTGGCGCGTCCCAGTGCTCGAAACGGGCGGCGTCGTCGAGCTCTTCCTGCGAAAGCGCGAGGTCGGGGACCTTGAGCGCGCCGCCCAGCCGCAACACCCCGTTGTCGTCGGGACCGGCGATGCCCGTGAGGTTGGGCATCGGCTTCTGCACGTCGATGTCGCGGCGTCCGACGCGCGCGTCCATGACCCGCGGCTTCAACAGGCGAACGAGGTACTCGAAATCACCCTCGATGCCCGTCCGGAAATACCAGCGGTAGTAGTACGGCAGGCTGTTGCCGGCGAGATTCGCCCGCTGCGGATGCGCCTCCCACGCGCCGCGCATCGTATCGTCCACCTTGGTGACATCGAGGCCCATGCCGGCGACTCGCCCCGTCTCGAACGTCGGCACGAGGAAGGCGTGGTATGCCGTGTTCGGCACCAGCTTGCGCGCGCACAGGATGCGCGAATACGCGAGGTCCGGGTTCTCGTTCAGCACGCCCGCGAGGCGGCCGGCGATCGCGGGGCCGTCGCCGCTTACGATCACGGTCTCGTCGGCACCGAGATTGCGATTGGCGTGGACGTGGGCCCACGCCCACAGCTCCTCCTTCACGGGAAGCACGGTGAGGTCCGCGACGTCGACGAACGGCGTCGGTGTGCTGCCCGGCTTGCCTTCGGTGAACTCGTCTTCGGCAAGCACCGCGAGCATGATCCACGGGCGATGCCGGTGCGTGGCGGTGTTCGCGTGCGCCGGCGTATAACGCCAAGGGAAGTCCTCGTCGTAGAACTCGATGTACGCGAGGTCGTTCGGCTCGTAGTTGGTGATCCAGTGACGCGGCTCGGTCTTGATGACTGCGCGCTGCTCGATGGCCAGCACGTCGCCGGGCCCGTACAGGCGCACGACGCTGGTGGCGAGGTTGGCATCGGGGATCGCCCCGCTCACGCCCTCGGTCTTGAGGGTCAGCGTCATCGCCACCGACGCACGCAGCGACGCGTTGGGCGCGGACTCGTCCTCGACGATGCTGTTGCTCAAGCCCTGCCGGAGCCATGGCAGGAACGTGTAGGTGGCGAGCTGATCGCTCATCGGGCTAGGCCGCCTCGGCGAGCGGAATCACGTGCAGCCCGCGCGCGGTCGCTGGATCGGTGGCCGACAGGCCGGCGAGGTGGTCGTGCGCCTCCGCCGCGCTTCCGAACGTCTGCGCCGCGTAGGACGTGTTCGTGTCGGCGTTGGCGACGACATAAATCTCGCCGGCCAGCTTGACCTTGTCGTCGCCGAACGGATCGAGCCTCGTACGGTGCGCAGCGCTGAGCTTGCTCTTCGTGACCGCGCTGCCGGCGAGCTGCAGCTCGAACAGGCCGGCGGAGAACTTCGACTTCCTCTGGTGGCGCCTGTATTCGCCGTCGATCAGGATCACTTCATAGCGCAGCACGCGCCGTGCCATGTGGCTCGTCGTGAGATCAGCGCCGCTCGCGCCGAGCTCGAGGCCGCCGTTGCCCGGCTCGAACGACGGCCGCGACAGCTTGGTCGCGTCGTCCATTTCGAGGAACTGCGCCATGGCGAACTTCTCGCGCGCGTCGGCCTTCCTGACGAGGCCGCCGGCCGTGACGACGAGCTCGAAGCGCTTTCCGTCGCTCGGCTTCTGTGTGCCGAGCTTGTCGACGGTCAGCGCGAGCGGCACCAGCCGCTGGCTGACGCGCACCGAGCCGAGCGGGTGCATCACGAGCTCGCCGGCCGCCTCGTTCACCGCGCGGAGCGAGACGAGGAGCCGGTTGCCGGCGGGCAGGGCAGCCGTCCAGCTCTCGCGCTTGTCGAGCTCCGCCAGCAGGAGCGGCACGACCTGGATCGGCGGCAGCGTCGTCTCGGCGCTGTCGCCCCACGTCACGTCGAAGTCGGCGCTGATCTCGAAGAAGAGCAGCGAGACGTGCCCGGTGCCGCGCGCGTGCCACGGCGTGGGCCCTTCGAGGGTCAAGTCGACCCGCACGCTCATCACGTCGAGCCCGAACGCGTCGAGCTTGAGCGAGATGTTGACTTCGATGATGAAATAGAACGGCGAGAAACGGAACAACGCGTCGAAGCCGAAGCTGCCCTCGATACCGAAGTCGTCGAAGCCGAAGCGCAGCTCCGCCTTCGCGCCGAGCTGCACCGTGTTGCTCGTGACCGCGAAATAGGTCTCGATGCGCACCATCGCGGTCGCCTGGTTGAGGATGCAGATCGACAGCCGTTGCGGGCTCGGGAACGGCAGCGGCGGCGGCGTGAACCTCGGATGGAAGCCGCCCACGGTGAACACGAAGGCTGCGTCGTCGCCCCAGCCCAGCAGAAGGCCCATGCCGCCGTCGAGCGTCATGAACAGGATGCGGCTCTCGAACAGGCTCGCGAAGAAGAAGAGCCGCTTCTTGTCGAATTCGATCGCGCCGGCGAACGCGACCTGCAGGATGATGAGCGCCTCGTCGGCGGTCGGCAGCGCGAGCCGCAGGACGCCGATGATCGCGATGTTGCCGGGAATCTCGATGACGACGCCGAGCGAGACGCTGACGAGCGTCGGCGTTCCCCAGCCGAGCTTGGCCATCGGGCCGATCAGGAACTTGCCCTTGTAGGGCGGGAAGATGGCCTGCAGGTCGCTGATGATGCGGGGCGCGTTGGCGATGATGTCCCCCTGCGGGAACATGATCGAGTTGATGGTGCCGGTCTTCACCCCCAGCATGAGGGGCTCGAGCATCATCGTGCGGTTGAGGCCCAGGAGCCCGCCCAGACCGATCAGCGCGAAGCCGAATCCGAGCTGGATCCCCGGGCTGAACTCGACCGTGATGATCACGAGCAGGCTGAAGCCGTCGGTGCCGTCCGGCATCCGCGTCGTGATCAGCGTGATCGCGGTGATGGACACCATGTCGAGCACGTTGAGCTGCATCACGCCGGCGTACTCGCGCTTGTCGTTGTTGAAGAACAGATAGCCGCCGCCGCGCACCGCGCCCGCGTCGAGCGAGAGTCCCACGCCTTCGGGCGGCTTGAAGCCGAGCGCGAAGTCGACCGGGCCGGCGTTTCCGTCGTTCTTCGCGGGCAGCCTGAATGCGCCGGTCGCCCCCATGCGCTCGACCACCGCGACGAGCGGGCCGAGGCTGAATTTCAGCCCGGCCGAGAGCTCGAGAGTGACGGGATCGGGCTCGAAGAGCTTGGCAACGAAGCAGATGCTCGTGATCTCGAGCGGCCCGAGCGCGATGTGCGTCGGCATCAGCACCTCGATCCGGCCGCTGCCCGTGACTGCAAAGCCGCTCCTGCTCAGTTTGCCGGTGAGGCTGAACTCGGCCTCGAGCGCGCTGGCGGGAATCGCGTTCTTGAGAAAACCGTCGCCTCCCGAAAGCGAGAGGATGAGCTTCATCTTGTCGAGCGCGATCGTGGCGGCCGGCTCGACGGCTGCGCTGCCGGTGCCGGTATCGAGCGTCGCCTTCGTCTCGAGCCCGCCCGTGATCTTCGCGGCCTCGAGCCGCGTGCCGCCGGGAAGGCCGATGATCTGCAGCGCCTGTCCCGGCCGCTCGGCGACGAGGAGCGCACTCGTCGTGACGTCCACCGTGCCCGTCGGCGGCTGCACCTGGAAGGCGTCGGTCTGCACGAGCCCGCGCAATCCCGCAGCGTAGCTTCCTTCGAACTTGACATTGAGCGACCACGGTCCAGCGAGCGGGAACGTCTGGTCGACCGCGTAGCTCGCGGGCAGGCGCAGCTCGAAGCCGAGGCCGGGCGGCGACACGCTGGTGTTGGCCTGCACCGCGATGATGAGCGCCTCGAGGATCGGCGGCTGGCCGCCGCCCGGATCGATCAGGAGCGTCGGAAGCTCGTACGACTCGAGGAACGCCTTGCCTTTCTGGAGCAGGTCATTGCCGTCGAACGCGGGATCTCCGAAGCCGTAGAGATCCCGCGCGTACTCCTTCGGATCCGCGAACACCTGCACGACACGGTTGAGCGCGAGTCCGCGCCGTATATGCGGGGGTGCGGTGGGATCGCCGGGAACGCCCGGCTTCACCGTGCGCGTGAAGAGCCCGAGGAGGTCGAGAATCGCCGCCATCTGCGGCAGCTGCCGCTCCAGCGAGCGGATCGCCATGAGCTCCGTCAGCCGCGCGAAGAGATCCGCTACGCTGTCGGAAAAATGCGTCTTCTGCGCGGCGGAGAACGAAACATCGGCGTTGGCCGCCTGCTTGATGGTCTCCGCGAGTTGCGCCGACGTCGCGGCGAGCTCGGCGATGCGGACGCCGAGTGCCGCGCCTTTGGCGATGATGTCGACCGCGCTGCCGCCGCTCGACGCGGTGGCGAGCGCCTGGGCGGCGGCGGGAAGCGCGCCCGCCGCGGAGGACACGTGGGCGAACCCGCTCTCGACCTGTCCGGCCCACGCCGCGGGGATGCCGATGCCGATGTCCTGCAGGAGCGACGGAGTGAGCTCGTCGGCGAGAGGCTCGAGCGCCTTCGACAACTGCCCGAGCAGAAGCTCGATCGTTCCGGCCTGGTCAGGCATCTTCGAGCGCTTCGCTCGCTTCGAACATCTCGACGAGCTCCAGAAGCGTCCTGCCCTGCACGCTGCGAACGAGCGGCAGCGTCGCGTGCATCGCCTTGATCAGCTCCTTGCTGGCATACGGCTCCAGGGCGGTCACCATCCGCGCCGCGTGGACGACCGCCTCGACGCCGTCCCATTCAGCGGGCAGCGGCACGTGCGGCAGCATCGCGGTGCGCGTGGCGTGATGCAGGAGCATGGGGCCCTGGTTGCGGTGCCAGGCCACCGCGACGCGCTTCTCCGTGTTGACGAGCTCGCGCACCTCCTCCCAATGCGTGCGGGCGAGCCCGTATAGCCGCCTGCCTTCCCGCGTGTCGAGGAGGCGCCACAGCGGCGTGCCCTCCTGCAGCTGCGGGATCTCCGGTAGCGCCTGTGCGGCACGCTCGGCGAGCTTCGGCGCTGCCCGGCGCACCGTCACGCGGCTTGAGGAGATGACCGTGCCGCTGCCGCGCACCAGCGGATCGTTGAGCAGCGCGATGGCGTCGAGCTTGCCGTTGCCGAAATCATTGCCGGGATTGGCGCCGGTGAAGCTATCGCGGCGCGCGTTGGCGAGCAACACCGACTTGACCTGGTCGTGCGTGAGCGTGGAATTGCGCTCCAGCATCAGCGCGATCGCGCCCGTGACGTGCGGCGCCGCCATGCTCGTGCCGCTCATGTCGATGTAGGAGTCGCAGCAGCAATCGCAGCAGCAACCGGTGTGCAGGTCGCGCTTGGCCGAGCAGATCTCCTCGCCCGGCGCGCTGACGTCGGGCTTCTGCATCCCGTCGAGGCGCGGGCCGCGGCTCGACGAATCCGAGAGCTTGCCCTTGTCCTTGCCGGACGAAGCGTAGTTGCCGACTGTGATGATGCGCGCGGCGCTGCCCGGCGAGCCGACGGTATTCGCCCGCGACACGTCGTCCTTCAGCTCCTCCCACTGATCGCCGTCGATCCACGCGTGGTACGCGATGGCGGCGGCACCCGCGTTCGTCAGCTCGATGACCCACCCGCCGGGCTGGTTCACGTCCTCGGCCTTGGTCCCCGAGCTCATCGACATGAATATCCGTCTCGCGCCCGTCCCCGCATTCAGCAGTGTCGGGATGATGGTGCAGCTGCTGTTCTTGTTCGCTTCGACGAAGTTCGACGAGGCGGGAGCGTCGGGCGCGGCGACGTTGGAGCCGCCGGCCTGGATGTTGTTGCCGGGCGGAACGAGCTTGCAGCCAAGCCCGTTCGCCGCCGTGAAGCGAATGTCGATCCGCGTCGTCGCTTGGCCCTTGACCGATTTCTGCGCGTTGAGCTCGAAGTGGAGGCGCTTCACGACGCCGCCCGGCGGAATGGTTCCGGTGGCGTGCTTGCCTTGCCCTCCCTCGTTGCCGGCCGAGGCCACCAGCACCACAGGCGGCCCGGTGTGAGTCGAAAGAAACGTGTCGATCATCTGGTCCATCGGATCGGTGCCGTCGTGCGGGCCGATGGAATGGCCGAGACTCATGTTGATGACGACCGGGACGGGATCGGGCTGGACCGCGGCGGCGGTGGCGGCGATGAACTGAATGGCGGCCTGCAGAGTCGTCTGCCCGGCGAAGTCGTGCTTGACGATGACGAGCTCAGCATCCGGCGCCACGCCCACGTATTTGAATTCGCCGCTGCAATTTCCCGCCTTTTTGCCGTTGCCGGCGGCGATGCCCGCCACGTGCGTGCCGTGCTTGTGATCGTTGGTGTCGGTCTCGACGCGATTCCCGCCGACCATGGCGCCGGGCTGAATGATCTGCGTGCCGGAGGCGATCGCCGCTTCGATCTGCCCCTTGTTGTAGGTGACGGTCGGGTTCACCGTCTGGTCGAGGATCGTGCGGATCCGCGTCTTCGTCTGATCGTTCGGCAGCCGGAACACGGGATGCAGGATGTTGATCCCCGAGTCGATGATGCCGATCATGACGCCGAGCCCGGTGTATTTGTCGGTCCCGCTGAAAGGATATTGCGGGTTGCGTACCGACGATGCGCGGATCTCCGGGATCGAATCGTCGAGACCAGGCTTGGTCTGCGCCTCGTGGTGAATGTGGATGACGCTCGGAAGGCGAGCGATGTCGTCCAGCTTGTCGAGCGGAATCCGCGCGGAATAGAACGTTCCGAACAGCGGGGCGAACGCGATGCCGGAAGCCGCGAGCTCGCTCGTGTCGGTGCCGGCAAGCTCGATCAGGACTCGAACCGCGGGCGCGGGAGCGGGCTGTGCGCTTTCGCGGTTGCGGCGCGCCCAGTCGAAGGCCACGGCACGCAGATGCGGCGAGACCTTCGAGTGGATGCGCACGTCGTCAGGAGGGACCGCTGGCGCGTCGGGTCCGGAAGGTTCGGCCACGTGAGACCTCCTGGCAGTCGGCTGGCCCGCATGACGGACCGCTCGAAGTCGATCGTATGCTACACGGCGATCCGGAAAACGGCTAGATGTGGCCTACACCGCGGGTGCCAGGCTGAATCAGGGACGTGGAGCACCGTTCCGGTCGGGCAGTTCGTCGTCGCGCGAATACTCGACCGCGATCGGCTGCCCGCGGCGACGCCGCCGAGGCATGAACGCGCGGACGATGGCAAGCAGCGCGACCAGGGCGATCGCGACCGCGAACACCAGCCACAATCCCAGCATCACGAGGAGCAGGCACGCGAGTATCCCCAACGCGAGCAGCGTGCCGACAACGCGATCGAAGGTGCGCCCGGAATGGAGCGAGACCGATATTCGCTTCATGGCTGCGTCCGGATGAACTCCATTTGCGCGCAGCAACCGCCAAACTCTACCCAGGACTGACGCGTTACCGGGCCAGGGTCACTCACCCGGGAAGCTCCGGTAGAACTGTCTACTTGATGGCTGCGGAGGCTTCATGTGTCGAGCCTTGCAAGGTATCGGGCGGAGAGGCCGGGACTGAAGACGTGAATATTCCCCTTGCTAACGCTAGTTGTCCAAGTTATGCTCTTAGTAGCATACAAGTAGTGCTGTCCATCCGACGCCGCAGGCCATAGGGGTAAACACGGTCCGGGCCACCGTCACCGGCTCGATATCGCGGGCTTCCTGCCCCCTGCTCATCGACGGCGTGCCCCGGTCGGGTATTCATGTGTGCTGCGGGAGCCGCTACGACGCAACCTCTCGCTTTGATGCAAACCGTCTTCCAGGACCCTCCTGTATGGACGCGTGTGCGACCCAAGACAAACCCCTAGCGTAAGGAGTCGCACCCCTCATCCACATTCACGTTCAGTTAAGGAGAGCACAACATGCCCGTACATTTGATGATCCATGACAGTCCGTTACCGCAGTGGTGGTTGAGTCCAGATATCTGGGTCGTTCCCGGCACCGACCCGAGTGGTTCGCCGGGCTCTCCCATTGCAGGCCAGCCGGCCTACCTGTGGGCCCGAGTGTCGAATACCGGTAACGTAGCTGCGACGGGAACGCGGGTTGATTTCTACTGGGCCAATCCGTCCGCTCAGGTGGTCGTGGGCGTGGCCACGCAAATCGGCTCGGCCTTTGTCGACCTCAATCCCGGCGACACGCAAGAAGTGCTGTGCTTGGTGCCCTGGACTCCCATCATCGTCAATGGCGGCCACGAGTGCGTGCTGGCAGTGGCCCACGGGGTGGGCGACACCAATCCGATTCCCGATCCGCTGCCAAACGGCTTTCCGTTCGATCCGCCCTCGCACGATCAAATCGCGCAACTGAACCTCAGTGTACTGGAGGCACGGCTACAGCCGCTCGCGATCCATGTAAACGCGATCGGACGTACTGAGAAGGTGGCCCGCTTGACCGTGGAATTCGGACGCGAAGTTGAAAAGCGGGTATTGGCGCAGCTGGGCTTGCACGACCTGCGTCCGGCACAGAAGGACGTCGTAAATGTGACCTTGTCGCGCGAGCCGAACTGCGACGAACGCCCCAAGCCGTCCCGGCAACGCGAGCTGGAAGTCCACGTCCCGCGTGGCACTTCGGTGCCGGTTTTCGCGGCGATCGAGGCCAAACAGTTGGGCGAGCACGAATACCAGTTGGTGCACATCGTTGAACGCGTTGCCGGAAAGATCATCGGCGGCGTGTCTTACCTAGTCGTGAACAAGCGTCATCATCAAGAGGAGCAATCATGAGCGCGACTCCCTTGAACGTGCTTACTCGGCCGTTCGCGGTCGAACCCGTGACCAACATCATGTTGCCGGACGGCATCTTCGATAATGCCATCTACAATCTGCGCATCGCGGCCCACTTCACCAACACCTCAAGCAGCGCGCTGACGAACGTGACACTGTACCTGGAAAGTGTGAGCGATCCGGGCATCGTGCCGGTCGCTCGCACCTTCCATTTTGCGTCGATCCCCGCTGGCGCCGCTGTGCTAGCCCAATGGGATACCAACTTCCAGTTCGCCACACCTGGCAAGCGGCTGGTCAGCTTTGTTGCACGCGCTGACGGTTTCACATCGCGCCGTTCGATCCAGCAGATCTTCGTATCGCAGACGCGGTTCGATAGCGCCACCAATAGCTACACTTGCACGGTCGAAGAAGGCACGCTGCAGGTATCGCACTTCCAGGGCCATGTGCCGGGCAAGGATTGGGGTGACCCGACCGGCGATGGCAAGGGGTGCCGCTGCCCGCCGCCATTCGGACCGAACGTGCCGACCGGCCTGACGATGGTGTGGACGGCCAATCCAGCCTATGCGGGCACCCACGGCGACCTGCCCTTTTCCGACCCCTGGTGGAAGATCCTCGCCATCATCGTTGCAATTGTCGCGGCGCTGGTGGCGATCATCGCGGCGGCGCTCGGAGCCGGCAAGGCGAACTTCAGCGTCGGTGGAACTTTCGAAGAGACAGACCCTAGCGTCAAGTGTTGTACGCCGAAAGGCGCCGCTTCAGGGAAGCCGGAATTTACGGTAGCAGGCGTGGCATCGGCAATTGCATCGGGGGCGATCGTAGTCGCGTGCTCGGACGCGGCGGACCCGTTTTTTCGCGGCCAAGAGGCGACACCTCCGGCAGCAGCTGAGCTAACTGTCGGCGAGCGAGTCGTCGCGAAATGGAGCCTGCCCGAAGCGCCGAACGCTGGTAAGGCCTACCCCGCCGATGTCAGCTGGACCTACGAGCGCTTTACCACCGGCGCGACCTACACCCACTCTGTCACCGAGACGCAGACCAACATCCACACTGCCGGCGACGTCGAGATCGACACGCCGGCCGTCGTGCATGCGTTCTCACCGCTCTGGGTGCGTGCAAAGTTCCAGAAGAAAGAAGGCGGCTACTTCAAAGGTACGGACCTATATGCTTTTGTCCTGTTCCAAGCACCGCAGGGCTTGTTCTTTGTCCAGCCGCTGACCGATGACGGGCTCGGCTTCGATCCAGGCGCGAACGACGGCATCTATGCCGGCAGCTTGAATCTGGAACTCGCGCGCCGCATCCTGCTGTCGCAGAATCAGGACGTGTATGGGGTCTGGCGCGTGTTTGTGTTTGCACAAGACGTGAATTTGACCAAACCAGGCACACCGCCCGAAATCGCGGCGCAACACATCGGCGGTTTCTTCATCGCCAGCGCGATCGAAATCACCTTTGATCCGTCCCTGCCCTGCCCGCTCAAGGCGCAGGCAGCCATTACCGTGGTCTGACGCGAGCTGATGGCAACCGGGACAGCTACCGAAGGGCCGGCTGTCCCTTCTTCTTTTGCAGTAACTAACGAGGCTCCGCCTCAGACCGACAAGGTGTAGTGCTCCATATACTCGATCACAACGACGCCTCCCCGACGAATAGATTGCTCTCGACGTGGGCTCCGGTGAGGGACAACAGATTACGAATCGCGGTCGAAATCGCAAAAGCTCGACTCAGGAAATGGTGAAGCATACCGGTATGCGCCTGACCGACGTGCGGCGGCGGGCCGACTTCGCCGTCACCGGCATTCGTGCGATGATCGGAACTGCATGGAACTTCTCGCGACTGCATGGCAGTTCATCGGGCATCTCGACGGCGAGCTCGACCTGCTCCTGCAGCAGTACGGCGTCTGGATCTACCTCATACTGTTTCTGATCGTCTTCTGCGAGACCGGTGTTGTCATTGCGCCATTCCTGCCCGGCGATTCACTGCTGTTTGCTTCCGGCGCGCTCTGGGCATCGGCCAACATGCGCGTCGAAGTCCTTGCCCTTACGCTGGTGGGTGCCGCCTTTGGCGGCGACAACTGCAATTACTGGATCGGCAGATTGTTCGGAAGCAGGATCGCAAATACGCGGCATCCGAGATTCCTGAGCCGGAGGGCCCTCGAGCGGACGCAAGACTTCTACGCTCGCCATGGGGGAAAGACGATCGTCCTTGCGCGATTCGTTCCTATCGTGCGCACCTTCGCGCCCTTCGTTGCCGGGGTCGGCCGCATGATCTACGGCCGCTTCCTCGCGTTCAGCGTGGTTGGTGCATCGCTGTGGGTCGGGCTTCTGGTTTCCTGCGGCTATCTGTTCGGCAGGATCCCGGCAGTGCGGGAGAATTTCGCGTTGGTGATCCTGGCGATCGTGGTGCTTTCCGTCGCACCGCTCGCGGTCGAATATGCGCGAGCGCGCCTGCGCCGGTAACCGCGTCAAGGCATTGCGTCGAATCGTTGCTTCGTTTCCAGCCGAGGGCTTCTTGAACATCGCGACCGACTCGTCGTTCGCCGGCGCCGCTTGCGCGCATGTTGCCCATACCACGCACGCGAGCATTGCGCCGTACGCGAATATTCGAAATGCGCATCATCGTCTTCGTCCCAGCGAGGTCACGCCTGCGCCAACTGCGCCGCATCGAAGGGGAGCTTGCGCAAGCGTTTGCCGGTCGCCGCGAACAGCGCATTGGCGACCGCCGGCGCGACGACCGGCGTCCCCGGCTCACCGACACCGGACGGCTTCTCGGCCGATGGCGCGATGTGCACTTCGATCACCGGCATTTCGTTGATACGCAGCGGCACGTAGTCGTGAAAGTTGGACTGCTCGACGACACCGTCCTTGAAGGTGATCGCACCGTGCAGCGCAGCCGACAAGCCGTAGCCGATCCCGCCCTCCATCTGTGCGCGGATCACGTCGGGATTGACCGCGACGCCGCAATCCACCGCGCACACCACGCGATCGACCCGAAACGAGCCATCCGGTTTCACGGTGACCTCGGCCACTTGCGCGACGAAGGTGTTGAAGGACTCGTGCACGGCGATTCCGCGGCCACGGCGCTCCCCGGCACTGCCTTTCGCCAACGGCTTGCTCCAGCCGGCCTTCTGCGCGGCGAGCTCGAGCACGCCCTTGTGGCGCGGATGCTTGTCCAGCAGCGCACGGCGCAGCGCGTAGGGATCCTTGTCTGCCGCCACGGCAAGCTCGTCGATGAACACCTCGGTCGAATACGCGGTATGCGTCGAGCCCACCGATCTCCACCATTGCACCGGAACGGGAAGCTTGGGCGTGTGCAGGTCGACTGCGAGATCGGCGATCGCGTAGGGAAGCGTGGCCGCACCCTCGACCGAAGTGCCGTCGATGCCGTCCTTGACCATCATCGACTCGAACGCGGTGCCGGTCAGGATGGATTGGCCGACGATACGGTGGTGCCACGCTACGATGTTGCCTTGCGCATCGAGCCCTGCCTTCAGCGCGTGATAGTAGAGCGGGCGGTAGAAGCCGGCGCGCATATCGTCTTCGCGGGTCCACACCAGCTTCACCGGGGCGCGACCATTGATGGCCTTGACGATGGTCGCCGTTTCGACCAGGTAGTCGGATTGCGGATTGGCGCGCCTGCCGAAGCTGCCGCCGGCATAGAGCATGTTGAGCTTGACCTGCTCGGGTTTCAAACCGAGCACCCCGGCCACCGTCATCTGGTCCACGGTCTGGAATTGCTCGCCGTTCCAGACTTCACAGCCGCCGACGTCGAGCCGCATGACGCAATTCATCGGCTCCATCGTTGCGTGCGCGAGGTAGGGAAACTCGAACTCGGCCTGGATCGTCTTCGCCGCGGCGGCGAGCGCTTTGTCGGCGTCGCCGTCCTTGCGCGCGGACAGGCCCGGCTTTTCGGCGAGCTTGCGATATTCGGCGAGGATGTCGGCCGAGCTCAACTTGAATGCATCGGTTTCGTCCCATTCCACCGCCAGCGCATCTCGGCCCTGCTTCGCCGACCAGAAGTCCTGCGCCAGCACAGCCACGCCCGCCGGGATCTGCACGACGTCGACGACGCGCGGAATCGCCTTCGCCTTGGCGGCATCGAATGATTTCACCTTGGCGCCGAAACGAGGGGCGTGCAGCACTACGGCCGTCAGCATTCCCGGGAGCTTCACGTCTTGCGTATATTGCGCGGCGCCGGTGGTCTTGGCGCGGCTATCGGTACGCGGCACGTGCTTGCCGATGTAGATGAAGTCCTTCGCGTCCTTGAGCTTCGCGTCCTCCGGCACGGGCAGCTTCGATGCGGACTCCGCGAGCTCGCCGAACGTCGCCTTGCGCCCCGAGGCCTTGTGCAGCACGACACCCTTCGACACTGATACGCTCTCCGGCGGAACACTCCACCTCTGTGCCGCCGCCGAAACGAGCATCGCGCGCGCGGCTGCGCCCGCCTTGCGCAGCTGTTCGTACGAGTTGGCGATCGCGGTGCTGCCGCCTGTCCCCTGCGCCGGGCCCCAGAACAGATTGTTGTAGCGCTTGGCGTCGGCGGGCGCACCTTCGACGCGAATCTGCGACCAGTCGGCGTCGAGTTCCTCCGCCACGAGCGTGGGCAGCCCGGTATACGTTCCCTGACCCATCTCGATGTGCTTCACGACGACGGTGACGGTGTTGTCGGCGCCGATGCGCACGAACGCGTTGGGCTCGAGCGCCGCTTTCGCGACCACTTCGCCGCCCGCGCGGCCCGGGCCAGCGGCTTGCGCGAAGACCTTCGGCGCCAAGATGATGCCGAGCGTCAATGCGGCGCCGGCCTTCAGAAAATCCCGGCGTGGCTGGACGAAACGCATATTGAATATCGCGGTCATGGGCGTCTCCTCAGGCGAGCGCCTTTGCGGCGTCCTTGATGGCAGCCCTGATGCGGACGTAGGTGGCGCAGCGGCAGACGTTGCCGGTCATTGCCGCATCGATATCCGCATCGGTGGGTTTCTTCTTCACGCGGAGCAGCGCGGCAGCGGCCATGATCTGACCCGACTGGCAGTAGCCGCACTGCACGACATCGAGCTTGTTCCATGCTTCCTGCACCGCTTTGGAGACGTGGTCCGCTTCGGTCGTGGACAAGCCCTCGATGGTCGTGACGCGCTTGCCCGATGCCTCCGAAACGGGCGTCACGCACGAGCGTGTCGGCTGCCCGTCCAGATGCACCGTGCAGGCACCGCACAGCGCCATGCCGCAACCGAATTTGGTGCCGGTGAGATCGAGATAGTCGCGCAGCACCCACAAGAGCGGCGTGTCGGGCGCCGCATCGACGGAAACGGGCTTGCCATTGACATTCAGGGTGATCATGAGGTCTCCAGGGGAATGCAGGAAGGCGGCGCGACATTACATCGTCTTGCTTGAATCTGATGGATGATCGTACCGCCGCCCCGCGTCACTGCGCAATCAGTTTGCGTTGGTCGAATTCGACAGCTCGGCCAAAGCGTGTGTCGCCTTGAGTCGCGCCTCCACCGACGGCATCACCGCGGCGATCGCGTCGCTCCCTGCCACGAACAATCGCGGCGGAGACGCCATGCCCGCAAGCTTCACTAAGACGTGGCCGAGCTTGTCCGGATCGCCCGGCTGGGTGCCGGCGTAGGGAGACCACATCTCCTTAGCGCTGACCTCGGTCGCGGCGTAATCGTCGATGCGTTTGCTCGGCCACTTGACGTTAGTCTCGGCCAGCAGGTCCGTGCGGAAGAATCCCGGCTCCACGACCGTGACCTTGATGCCGAACTTATCGATTTCCTCGACCACGGACAGTGAGAGCCCCTCTACGGCGAATTTGCTCGCTCCGTACGCGCTGCAATGCCTCAGGCCGACGACGCCGGCCACGGAGCTCACGTTGATGATGTGGCCGGAGCGCCGCTTGCGCATAACCGGCAGCGCTGCCCGCATCACGTACAACACGCCCCAGAAGTTGGTCGCGAACTGGCGTTCGATGTCCCGCGTATTCAGTTCCTCGAAGTTGCCGAGCAGGCTGTAGCCGGCGGTGTTCAGGACGACATCGATGCGGCCGAACTTCTTCACCGCCTGGTCGACGACCATCGTAACCTGCGCCTCGTCGGACACGTCCAAGGGAAGGACATGCAGGTCGTCGCCGGCCACTTCTCGTAAGGCATCGCGAACTTTCTGGACGTTCCTGCCGGTGGCGACCACGCGATCGCCCGCCTTCAGCGCCGCCTTGGCAGTGCCAGCGCCGATACCGCTGCCCGCGCCGGTGATGAACCAGACTTTGCTCATGCTCGACTCCTATCTTCTCGATAGCCATGAGTGTAGGCTGGTGCATTGAGAAGAAAAATACCAAAATACTGAATACGGTATGAAGCTATTCTTCAGACTATGAGACTCAATCAACTCGATGGACTGCTCGCCTTCTGGAAGGTCGCGGAGCACCGCGGGTTCACCGCCGCAGCGGCCGAACTCGAAGTCTCACCCTCGGCGCTCAGTCAAGCGATTCGCCACCTGGAGGCTCGACTCGGCGTCAGGCTGCTCAATCGAACCACCCGCAGCGTCAGCCTCACCGAGGCTGGCGAGGCCTACCTGACGCGGATCGGGCCGGCGCTGCGCGATGTGCGGGAAGCCGGAGAGCAACTTCATGCGCTGCGGGGCCGGCCGTCGGGTGTGCTGCGCATCAACGCCGCGCGCATCGGGACCGCCATGGTCCTGCGGCCGCTGTTGGCGGGATTTCTGAAGGCATACCCGGACGTCCAAGTCGAGCTGACCAGCGACGAGGGCTACGTCGACATCGTCGAAAGAGGGTTCGACGCCGGAGTTCGCTTGGGGGAAAGTGTCCAAAAGGACATGGTGGCTGTGCCACTCGGCGGTCCGGTCGCCGTTGCCATTGTCGGATCGCCCGACTACTTCAAGCGGCACGCCGTTCCACGGCACCCCTCCGACCTGGTGCATCACAACTGCGTGCGATTCCGGTTCTCCGGCAGCGGGGCCATCTACAAGTGGGAGCTCCAGGTCGACGGCCGCCTCGTCGAGTACGAGCTCCCCGGCAATCTCACGATCAGCGACTCGTTGTTCAGTGTTGAAGCTGCGCTGGAGGGCATCGGACTCGCGTACACCTTCGAGCACCTCGCACTTCCACAGCTCCGAGCCAAGAAGTTGAAGCGCGTCCTGAGCAGCTTTTCGCCTACGTTTCCGGGGTTCTACCTGTACTACCCCAGCAGACGGCAGCAGCCTTCCAAGTTGACGGCCTTCGTCGACTACGCACTGGCGCATGCCCGCAAGCGCGGAAGTTCGCCAGGAATCGCGTAGCCAAAAGTCTTACCGCGCATCGAGAAGCCTCCGAGGAGGGTGAAAACGCCGGATCGACAACAGCGTTTTGGGTTGTCGGGCGCGAGGTCTTGCGCGGACCCGATACTAAGCGCGCTGCTTCATGGTGTGCCGCCGCCGTGGACTGGCGTGCTTCGATTGACCGAAGAGGGCTTCCTTTCCTGCCTCGCGCATCGCGAGCACGGCGGGTGCTGTCAACCGGCGCTCCACCGAAATCGCGTAGAACTCTTCGACAACCTGGTCAGTTTCGCCGAGAGCAACAACGCGGTAGCGCTGCTCTAGATGTCGCGCTAGCGGCGCTGGTGCTGCGAAAACTCCGCTGCCTGCCTGCCCGAAGTCGTGCATCAAGGCTCGATCGTCGAACTCGCCGACGATACGCGGCCGAACGTGTTGTGCCGCCAACCACTGCATGAGTCTCGGGCGAACCGCCGCGTCGTCTCCGGGCACAAGCATCGGTGCGCCGTCGAGAGCGCCCGGGAACCGCCCTCGGTATCGTCGCGCCAGCGCGGGAGCGGCGAAAAACGCAACGGTGCAGGTGCCCAGTAAGTGGCTGAACGCGCGCACGTCGAGCTCGCTGGGCATCGGGGCATCCGCGATCACGACGTCGAGCCGTCGCACCGCGAGCTCGGCAAGCAGATCTTTGAGCCTCCATTCGCGGCAAACAATGCGCATCGGATCAGGCAGCTCAAGTACCGGCTTGAGGAGCTCGAACGCGATCGACTTTGGTACGACGTCGGCGACGCCGACGCGCAGCAGCTCCGGCATGGCGCCGCGGCGATGCCGCAGAACGTCCTGCAGTTCATCCCCTCGCAGGAAGATCTCCTCCGCGTAGGAGAGCGCCACCCGGCCGGCATCGGTCAGCTCAAGCTTGCGCCCCACGCGTCGGAAAAGGCCTCCGCCGAGGCTCGCCTCGAGGAGCTTGACCTGTCCGCTGATGGATTGTGGCGTCAAGTGCAGGCGCTCTGCCGCGCGCGCTACCCCGCCCGCCTTGGCGACCGCCCAAAAGTAGTGGAGGTGCTTGTAGTTGAGGGTGGCCATTACTCGGGAAAAACGAATAATCGATCAAGTATATTCGATTTTATTGCCGCACAAGATCCTGTCAGACTGAGCAGGTCGGCGCATCTGGGACCGGAGAACTATGCTGCGCGCACTCCTCGTTGTGGATGACTCTCGCGACTCGCGCTATGCGGTTCGGCATGTCATCGCAGAGTTCACGATGAACACCGCGATGGAAATTCACATCCTGAACGTCCAGCCGCCGTTGCGCAAACATATTGCACAGTTTATCTGCAAGGAGAATCGTGAGAGCTTTTATCGTGACGAGGCCGAGAAGGCATTAGCTCCTGTGCAGCAGATGCTGGACAACGCGAGAATCTCGTGCTCGGTGCACATGAAGGTTGGACCGAAAGCGAGGACCATTGCCGCAACCGCGTCGCGGCTCGGCTGCGATCGCATCGTGATCGCTACCGCACGAAAGAACGTGTTGACGCGAATGCTCGAGAATTCGGTCATCGATACGCTACCTGGACTGACTCCGGTACCTATTATGATCGTTCCCGGGAGAACGCCATCAAGGGCAGAGCGCTATGGCGTACCGGCTGCCGCCGGCGCGCTGTTGGCGTTGCTGCTGTTCGCCGCGGTCGACTGAGGACGAATGATGGAATGGCTCGTTTCGCCCGAGGCCTGGATTGCGTTGCTCACCCTCACGGCCCTCGAGATCGTGCTCGGGATCGACAACATCATCTTCATCTCGATTCTCGTGAGCCGCCTGCCGTCGCAACAGCGCCACCAGGCACGGATCCTGGGTCTCGGTCTCGCCATGATGACGCGCATCGCCTTGCTTCTGTCGCTGGTGTGGATGATGCGCTTGACGAGCCCGCTATTCTCGGTCTTCGCCTACGACGTTTCGGGCCGCGACATCATCCTGATCGGCGGTGGTCTGTTTCTGTTGGCCAAATCGGTCATGGAGATCCACGCCTCTCTGGAAGGGGAAAGCGAGCATCAACCCCGCGCGTCTCTTCATCGCGGCTTTCTGTTCCTGCTGATCCAGATCGCGATCATCGACATCGTATTCTCGCTCGACTCGGTTATCACGGCGATCGGCATGGTCGACGTCATTCCGGTCATGGTACTGGCCATCGTCATGGCCGTCGGCGTGATGATGTTCGCGGCGAAGCCGATCGGCGAGTTCATCGACCGCCATCCGACGATCAAGATGCTGGCGCTGTCGTTTCTCATCCTGGTGGGAGTCGCATTGATCGGCGACGGATTAGGAATGCATGTTCCGAAGGGCTACATCTACTTCGCCATGGCTTTTTCGGTGGCGGTCGAAAGCCTCAACCTCCGACTGCACAGGAAGAGCGAGCGCGACCGACCGCCGAGGGGTGCTTCGCCGCGCAGCGGTGCTCGTTGCGCGCTCGTCACAGAACCGAGCCGTGACGTCATGACAGTATCCGGCGTTTACGCGCAGGCAGATCAGCCGAAGACGCAAGACCGATAGCCGTAAAGCCATCGTCCAGCTCGCGGTGCGGCGACTCGATGTCGTGATTGCCGCCGCGGCGATGCTGGGCGCGTCAGGTGTGCGAGCGTTCGGCCGCCTGCTGCGAACCACCGGCACCGCATTCGTCGCGGCGCTGGCCCTCGCGCGCCAATGCGGAGCACAACTTCCTTCGTGTGTCGGCGGTGCACCGATGCGCCTTCCCGGAGAGGGGCCCCCTCCGCCCAGCGGTGCCTGATGTATTCAGGCGAGCGGGTATTCCGGGCGAACGCGTGCCGCCAGGGCAACGCGGCATGCGAGCCGGCCGAGGGCCGCGCTTCCGACCACGCCGCGGGAAGTGCGCGACGGCCCCTTGATGGCTTCATCGTGCGATTTGACGTCGTTCGATGGGCCCGAGCGGACGAGGGCGCGGGCGATGTTCCCATGCACGTCGCACCGCGGCGCCTCGCCGATCACGAACTGCCCAAGTGACTGCAGCGGCGGCTGCGCCAGCTCGCGGGGGCACATCGCCTGGCAACCGATCGCTATCAAGACCTTTGAGCGAGCCCGCTATTAGCCCACCCGCGATCCACTTGACAGCATATTAATTGGATGTACAATCTATCCAATTAAAGCCGGTGATCGATGACCAAGCGCTCTTACACCATGCAACGACGTGCCACGCTCGAGGCACAGACGCGCGAGCGGATCGTGCGCGCGACGGTGGCTCTGCACAAAGAGCACGGAGGGCTTGGGACGTCCTACGCGATGATCGCGAAGCGGGCTCAAGTCGCGCCACAGACGGTCTACAACCATTTCCCCGAGCTGGGCCCACTGTTCGGTGCGTGTACCGGGCATGTGCTGGACCGGGCACCCCCGCTCGGCTTGGAGACCTTCCGTTCAGGGCGCTCTCCCGCGACCCGTCTGAGGCTTCTTGCGCAGGGGGTGTACGCGCGGCACGTTTTCCTCGCGCCTTGGATGCGCATCAGTTGGTACGAGGCGGCCCTCATCCCTGAGCTGGGCGCCATCATGGCCCGTGGCAATGCCGCGCTTCGCCAACTCATCGTAGCCGCTGTCGCCCCGGACCGCGAGGCGACCGCCAGCTTTGTCGACACGGCCTTCGTGCTCCTGGATTACCCGGCCTGGCAGGAACTCACTCGCAGTCGTTCGAGTCCCGAGGCGGCTCGGATCGCCGGCGACTGCTTGGCCGCTCTTCTGCCACGCCGCGCCCGACCCCAACCCCGAAAGGGAAAGTTATGAACGCACAAAGTCACGCTTCTTCCACCCGTGTCGACGAGATCGCAGACGGCATCTTCCGAATCAGCACTCCCGTCCCAACGAGCGTTGTCCCAGGCGGCTTTACCTTCAATCAGTACTTGATTCGCGATGTCGAGCCGCTTCTGTTCCACACCGGTCCGCGCATGTTGTTCGGAGCCGTGCGCGAGGCCATCGAACGCGTCATTCCGGTGGCGACGCTCCGGTACATCTCGTTCTCGCACGTCGAGGCGGACGAGTGTGGATCGCTCAATCAATTCCTCGCTGCCGCGCCGCAGGCTGTTCCCCTCTGCGGCCAAGTCGCGGCAATGGTGTCAATTGGAGATCTGGCCGACCGTCCGCCCCGGGCACTTGCCGATCAGGAGCGCCTTACGCTCGGGCATCATACGGTGCAGTGGATAGACGCGCCGCATCTGCCGCACGGATGGGAGTGCGGGTTCCTCACCGAGACCACGACACGTACCTTGCTTTGTGGCGACCTGTTCACGCAAGTCGGCGAGGTTCATCCCGCCATCACAGAAGATGACATCCTGGAGCCCAGCGAAGCGGCGCGGATCGGAATGGACTACTACGCGCACTCGCCAGACAGTGGCCGTTTGCTCGAACGCCTCGCGCACACCGCACCCACCGCGCTTGCCTGCATGCACGGCCCGGCCTGGCGCGGCGATGGCGCGGCGCTGCTGCGAAGCCTCGCCTCGCGGCTCGCGCAAGCGCCAACCCGCCACTGATACGAATCGGTGAATGGTCGACCGCCCCTGAGGCTGCCGACCGGTCCTGCTCGGGTCCGAGAATGAGCACCAGCTCGCCGTGTGTCAGCAATTCATTTACGCGATTGAACGCAGTTGACAAAACCGACGCCTGAGTATCGGCTAACCGGTCGCTCGCTGCTGCCGGTCGAGGGACGAAACAGCCTGCGGCGCAGACGTGGCGCGCGACCACAAACGCTGACCCCACTGGCCTCCGCCCTTGTGCACCAGGCGCTCGGCGATGTAATGCCGAGCCCGGCTGCGGTCGGCGCTCCGGATCGCCGCCTCGATCAACGTCAGCGTGACCACATCGCGCTGTGCGTGGCTGCCGCCGAAGCGATGCGCCCGGTCACGCATCGGTTCGATCGCCGCGATTGCATCGGCGTAACGGCTGCGGGCGAACGCCGCGAAACCCTCCACCAGCGGAAGACCGACTTCGCGCGTCATCGTTGCATTCGTCTCTCCGTTCGCGCCCGCTTCACGCATCCCCAGAACTAGACGCGATAACGCCGCATCGCGGCCGGTCGCTGCAAGCGCCATCGCTGCGTGTGCATCGTTGAAGGCGTAGAAGCCCGGTTCATTGTCAAGTCGCGCCTCCCAGTCGTCGGCGACGCGATCGAAGCGGTCGGCGACGTCGACTCCTTCGAGCTGCAAACGCCACAAGAGCGCCGTAGCATCGAGCAGCGACAGCACATATGCCGCCGGCCCTGCATGAATGTGAGCATTGTAGAGCGCCAGCGCCCGATCGTAGTGCGCACCGTCCATGTAGTACAGCGCGAGATGCCAGAAGTTATGGAACGCGAACGCATTGTCGGGTGCCCAATCACTTTCGCGTGACGTCAGGAACATTATCCCTTCGTCGATACGGCCCTGCATTTCCATGACATGTACGGCGGCATGAACCGCCCAGCCGTCTTTCGGCTGCATGGAAAGCGCGTGCAGCGCCGTGGCTTCCGCCTCAGGGTACTGATTCATCTCCTCGAGCCCGAACGCGTGCATGCCGAGCACGTACGAGTACCCCGGCACCGAAGCATCCCAATGGGGCAACACGCGCGAGATACGATTGCGAAGGTTCAACGCGTCGCCGCGATAGAAATCCATTAGATGACCGACCTGCAGAGCGAGCGCGTCGCGCGGGTAGTCGACGAGCACGCGATCGATTGCTTTGCAGGCGCCATCCCAGCGACCCGCAACCAGAAGCTCGGCCGCGGAAATCAGGCCAAGCTCGCGATCGTTCGCTCGCGCGGCGTGCTGCCGAGCCGCATCGAGCGCCTGGGTCACCAGCGGCACGAACTTGCGCTCTGCCAGCGTGTAGAGCACCAGGGCCTTCAGCATGTGGCCAGCGATGAACGCGGGCGCAGCCCGCAGCGCCTCGTCGATGGTGGCGATCGGGTCGCCGACGTAGGTCTGGAACTGCTCGAGCGCGGTCTCGTAGCGCCGCAAAGCGAAAGTGTCGGTGCCGGTTACAGGAACGCCACGCAAATCCTTCTTCATGATCCGATTTCCTTTCTTCCTTGATCATCAATGCGAGCGACATTGCCCACTCGCTTGGCTCTCGGTCGTCAGTGGCGAGCTCGCCGGTAAGGGCCACCCCGAAACATGGGGTGTGCACGCCACTGCCCGCGTTTTGACGACATTGGAGGCGTAACGATAAGATCAGCAGCCATGGAGCACTAAAGCCATTTCGGCAACAAATCCGACAGATCGGCCATGAGCACTTCGCCTGCCCCGGTAGACGTTGCGATCCTCGCTTTCCCGGAGACCACCGCGTCGGTGACTTATGGCATGTACGACCTGTTCATGGCCGTCGGGCGCGATTGGGGGTTTGTCCTCAATGGGCGGCCCGGGCCGGCGTTGGTCCAACCGTGCATCGTCTCTGCGCGGGCCGAGGCGTTCACGGCCGCCAACGACGTGCAGATCGCACCGCAGGCGACGCTCGACGAACGGGCGGATGCTCACATCGTGTGCGTTCCCGAACTGGCGGTCCCGCCGGGGGAGCCGTTGACAGGCCGGTTCAGCGATGAGATTGAATGGCTCAAGCGTTGCTATGCGCACGGCGCCACGCTCGCCACGGCGTGCTCAGGGGCGGTGCTCCTTGCGGAGGCCGGCCTGCTGGACGGTCAAGAGGCAACGACCCACTGGGCCTACTGTGACATCCTGCGCAGCCGCTATCCGGCGGTGAAGGTACGGAAGGAACGCGCCCTAGTGGTATCGGGAGAAGCCCAGCGCCTCGTGATGGCTGGCGGTGGTACCTCCTGGCAGGATTTGGTGCTGTACCTGATCGCACGCTTCGTTGGCGTGGATGCTGCAATGCACGTCGCGCGCATCAATCTCATCGATTGGCACGCCATCGGTCAGCAGCCGTTCGCGCGGCTCGCTCGCTCACGCCAAGCGAGCGATGCGGTGATCGCGCGCTGTCAGACGTGGATCGCCGAGCACTACCAAGAGCCGTCTCCGGTAACCGCGATGGTGCAACTGAGCGGCTTGGCGGAGCGCTCGTTCAAGCGCCGCTTTCAGCAGGCAACAGGGATGTCGCCGCTCGAATACGTGCATACGTTGCGGTTGGAAGAAGCCAAGCAGATGCTCGAGACGACTGACCACCCGATCGAGGCCATTGCCAACGAGGTCGGGTACGAGGACGCTGGATTCTTCAGCCGACTATTCCGGCGCCACGTAAGCCTCACGCCGGCGCAGTACCGCAAACGGTTTGGATCGATGCGACGGGCTCTCACGAGTGATGCGTGACCGAGCCGCTCGGCACCTTGGCGACCATCTTGACACCGGGGCCCGTCGGTCTAGGCGTCGCGCATGGTAATGGCAACCAGAGACACCAAGCAGGAACTGCTCGAGCAAGGCATGGCGATGCTGCTGCGCCACGGCTACCATGACTTGGGCATCACCACCGTGCTGGAGGCGACTCATCGATCTCACCAAGGTGGCGCGTTTCGCGCTGCAGAACGCGGCGTCAGTTGCGGGACTGATGCTCACGACCGACGCAACGGTCGCCGAACTGCGACGATTAGGGCAGTGGGCGGCTTCGCGCATGGGCGGCGAGGGTGATATAGGGTTCTGCGGCGTCCATCTTCGACACGAGGCCTTCTCCGTTCAAGCGGCCTCAGGTTTCGCAGACAGCGAGGTTGTCATCAGCTGTGCCGCATCTCCATACGTACTGCCGCTTGCCAGCCCGAGAAGCTTGCACCTTGCGTCGGGCAGAGTATTTGCGCAGCCTAAGAGGTCGCGCACCGTTGCGCGAAGGCAGAGTTCATCCCGTTGATCCAATGCGTTCAAAAATCGGTCACGCAAGACAGGGGAAGCACGCCATCTTACAGGGGCGGGGATGAGGTACATGTGGTGCTCCGGGCGCAGGAAAGAACGTGAGATGCGGCGGCGATGTGTCAGTCGCACATCGCGCTCAACTCTATGCAAAAAAAGACCCCGACAGTCAGACTGTCAGGGCCCACAACAACGAGCAGACTCGGTCTTGTTTCTTGAGTAAAGACATCAAGGAATCGGCTGCTCTCAAACCTCCTTAGGCAACCTTTTCTTTCTTTGCCGGTTTGCTTCCGCCCACACTCGCCATGGCCTTGGCGAGGACATCCTTTACTGCGACCGCGGCTGCGTCGCGCCCGTCGGTAATGGCCGCCGTAAACTCATCGAGGTATTGCTGCGTCTTGTTGCTGTAGGGCTCAAAAGGCTCGCCAACGAGCTTGGCCATTTCGGCCTGGGTGTTCGGCACGATCTCGAAGCAGGTACGGGTGACCTCGAGGATTCGGCGCATGTTCGCTTGATACCGGCCCGCCCATTCCTGCACGACAGCGGCGGCATCCCTGGTGTTAAGAAGGGCCCTGAGCTGCTTCGCGTTCTCTTCGAACGCTGCATTGGCGGCTTCGCTCTGCAGTTTGAACAGACGCTCATTGGCTTCGGCCATGATCGTGGCGATGCGCAACGCCGTCTCGAAGTTGGCTTGGCGGGTATCGGCGGCTTGTTGGAGCGGACTGTATTGCTTCTGATTGGACATGGTGCACCTCTTGGCAAAAAACGATTGAAGCTATGCAGGCGCCGCCCACATAGGAGTGTGCTTGGATTTCGGCCGTTGCGCCGCGTCGCGCAAGAGTCGAGACCGGACGTACCGCAGGTTCTCGACCAGCTTCAGGTCGGCACCGCGCAAGCTGTTCGGTGCCTGGGAAGACGCCAAGGGCTGCAGATCCAACCTGGCAAGGGCGGAAGGGCTGAGACTGCCCTCTCCGAGAGACTTCCACCATAACACAACGGCAGCGCGTCGTACGTGACTACGCGCTTCTTATTTTTGACTCGCCCCCCGTCGTTCCATCGGCAGACGAGGAGCAAACGGCCCGGGTGAAGCGCTCCAACGCGTTAACAGGCGAAATTTGCCGGACTATTGACGGAGACGTCGCAGGTTTGAGAAGAAAGCCCTCGCTACGTGTGATAGCGCACATACGACACCGAGAATCTCGCGTAGCCTTAGGCACTTGCATTGTCGACCTGGAACGATCAGGTCGATCTATCTATTTGCCGAGGACCGGGTGAGTTCGATTCCATAGCATTAGCTTCGGGATCGCGCAGGCCTCTTTTTCAAGTTCAGTGAAAGGGACTGCCATGAAGATTCCAGTCGAAACGAAACCGGCACTTTGGGGTGTTGCAGGTGGAGCCATAGCATTGGCGATCGCAGGATTCACGTGGGGCGGATGGGTCACCGGCGGGAAGGCCGAGACGGACGCGGCGCAGCGAGCGAATGCCGCCGTCGTCGTGGCTCTGGCACCAGTCTGTGTCGAAAAATTCAAGAACAACGCTGACGCCTCGGCCAATTTGGTCGCACTCAAGAAGGCCGATTCGTGGTCACAGAACGATTTCGTCGAGAAGGGCGGCTGGGCGACGTTCCCGGGATCGAACCCGCCCACGCAAGTAACGGCGGTGGCCCAGGCGTGCGCGTCAATGCTCACCGGCGCGTAGCCGATGCGAAACTGCTCGTAGCGCATCGTAAGTACAGCAACCCCGCCTGCGTGGCGGGGTTTGCACATATAGGGAGCCAGGGAGCCGCGCGCCGACCAGGCGTGTCTCCGCTTCTCATGACGCGACGATAGTCTTTGCGGCTATGGCGTACGTGCTTCCGCGTGGCAGACCCAGTGATAGGCACACGGCGCGCGGCAGGAGGTCGGTACAGTTGCGCAGATCACCGCACAAGATCCGAAGCGCAGCATAGTCATCCGCATCGAGCGCATCGCGAAACCTGTCACGCAGCGCGCGCGAAGCTTTGCCGCCAACCAGTGCGGGTTCATCGTTCAAGGCCTCAACCCCAATCGGATATGCAGAGCCCCAAGCTCCGGCACTGTCGTGCGCGGATGCCGCGGCGCGGCAGTAACGACGGCTTGCAGTGAGAACCCGAGGGCGGAAATGGTGAGGGCGCCCAAGACCCACAACGCCTGCCAATCGCCAGGCTCGGCAATCGTCATCGCGAACACCGGCACCTGGATCGAGAGGCCGATCACGAGTCCGGCGACGAAGCTGGCTGCATCCGGGAATCTTGCCAGAGGGTTTTTCATCATTCACTCTCACTCTCGTGCTGGCAATGATGGCCGTAACACCCGGGGAAGTCGGTGCGCTGGCGCGCTTATGGCCAGGAAAGTTACCCGACGGCTTTCCGGACCTGCGTCGCAGTGCCAAACAATTTCCCGCGGGGAAGCGTGCGCTACCGCACCGACACCGCGGCGTGCCTGGACCATTGTGAAGCGTGTCTCGCCTGCGGCTGGACGATATTCCTCGCAATGTCCGATGGATGGGCTACCGAGGAACCTTCCCGGCCCGCTCGACTGAAAAGGAAATCGAAATTCCGAAGCAACTCAGACTGCCAGCGCACTTGCCGATGTGGCTCGTTGCTGCCTCCTCCTGTTTACTGGCGGCCTCGGGTACCGTTGCGATCGTTCGCTCGATCCCGGCCTCGTACGCCGGTATTCCGGATGAGGGTGTAGCGGCTAAGGATGCACCCACAGGCCGACCCGTTGAAGCACGCGCCACCGACGCCAAAGCGCAGGTCGCGGGAGCGCGCACCACGATCAATCGTCGAAATCGAGCACCGTGCCCGGAGTGCGGGGTCGTCGAATCGATACGGCAGATCGAGCGTGCCGAAGTCGTCGGCCGCCAGGACACTCTCGGCGCCAAAGTCGGGAGGCGTGTTTCCAACGACGCGATCGTCGCTGGCGCCATAACCGGCAGGAGTTACGAGATCACGGTCCGCTTTCGTGACGGCTCGACCACGGTGTTCAACGAAGCCGACCCACGTATGTGGCGAATGGGCAGTCGGGTGATAGTGATCGGCCGCTCGATTGCCTCGAATTGACTGACGTCGGCGCCGCGGACCGGCCGATCAGCTCGCCACGAGTTCCTTCACAGCTCGCCATCGAGCTGGAGCAGTGACAGGAAATTGACCTTTGTTCGCTGCCAGTCGCTGCGGGCGGGCTCCCGATCGTACTCGACCGTTCTGTGGTCTTCCTGCGTACGCCAGACCAAATGCGATGATCCCTCCGCATCCGCCTGCAGCGCCAGCGCGTAGCTGTTTGCCGGAGCCACGATCGCCTCGAAGCGTGCAGCGGTTTGCTCGGCCAGCTCGCGACTGTCGATGATCAAGCCGATCTCGGTGTTCAGGCTGCGCGAGCGCTGATCGAAGTTCATCGAGCCGATGTACAGCTTCTTGCGATCGAACACGAACAGTTTCGCGTGCAACGCGTAATTCCCTGACCGCGTCGCAGCCAACGTCTCACCACTGCCTCGCGCATTACCCAGGAGCGCACGCACCTCATAGAGCTCCACGCCGTCCTCGAGGAGAGGAACCCGATAGTGCATGTAGCCCGACTGTGCGACCAACTCGGGCGTCGATTCGAGCGAATTGGTCAGGACGCGCACGCGCGCGCCTCGCTTGCGCAATTCCTCGAACATCTGCATTCCAGCATCGCCCGGTATGAAGAAAGGCGTGACCATCAGCAGCTCGGATTGCACCGCGGCCGCGGCTTCGGCCACGGAGTGGTGCATCAGTTTGCCGACCATTTCGCCATCTTCGACGCGTTTTTTCTCCGGGCTGTCATAGACCAATTGTGCATGCGCCCAGACGAGCGGCAGCCTGCCGGCGATCATTCCGGCAAGCGGTTCGCGGGTCGCCACGCGGCTCGCGTAGTCGGTCCCGTCCATCTTCAGCTGGCGGCGATGCTCGGCCAGGGTCTTGCGAAATGCGTCCAGCGCGGCGCCCGTCTGCGTCCCATTCTCAAGGCCTTCGATTGGGATCGCCATGGCGCTGTTCCAGAACTCGTCGAACGTCTTGGAAAGCTGCCTGACGATCGGCCCTGCCGCGAAGACGTCGTCATCGCCAAACTGCGAATCCGGATCGACCTGGAAATATTGATCGCCGATATTGCGGCCGCCGACGAGGGCGATCGCGTTGTCGACGACCAGCAGCTTGTTGTGCATGCGATAGTCGAGCCGTGAAGAGGTGAATGCGAACTCGATCGCTCGAAACAGTTCAACATGGCCGCGATACACGAATGGATTGAATATCCGAATCTCGATTTGTGGATGGGATTCCAGTGCCGCGATCTGCTCGTCTCCTTCAAGCGTATCCCCGTCATCGATCAGCACGCGCACGCGTACCCCTCGGTCGGCGGCGCGCAGCACGGCGTCGGTCAGCAGCTCGCCGGTCTCATCCTGACGAAAGATGAAGTACTCGAGATCGAGGGTGCGTTCGGCCGCATCTATCATTTCCGCTCGAGTGAGAAACCCGTCCACGCCAGTCGAAAGCATGCGGAACGCCGATGTCCCCCCGTGATCCCGCGCTGAGCTCTCGAACTGCGCTCCCAGCCGCGTCTGATCGGCGTAGGGAAGCGCGATAGACGCGGTCTTGGGAAAATCCGAGCCAGGGGGAAGCACGGCGCACCCTCCAACCAGTCCGAAGACCAGAACGAGAAGTGCGGCGCGGACGGTCGGAGCCGAATTTGCCGACTTAACCGATGCATGGGATCGGGACAACATCGCTGTGTTTGATATCAAGTGTCTGTGAGGCGCGATCTCGATGAGCGGTCGACACGCCAGGATGCCGGCCGAAGACTCAGCCGGTAGTTTAATAGTCGGTCTATCGCAAATGCACGTCGGTGCGGCAGCGCACACACGTGCGAGTTACAGCGATGCGTGCGACACATGCAGGCGACCAGTATGTGCGCCTGCGTACGGACGGGACGGCCGACAAATGTTTGACTGATCCTGTTGCCGGTCCCTGCTATTCACTACCTGTCTGCCCCGGCATTGGTTACGCATGCTTTGGTTCAATGCCAACACTCGCGAAGCTCTTCTTCCTTGCCGCCTTGTCGGCGGCGGCCTGGCCGCACGATGCCCACGCGGACAAGAAGACGGTATGCACGATCACGGTCAATTCACCCGACGAGAAGGAAGCGTTCCGGCGGAGCTTGCCCGCGGATAGATTTCAGTTTGTCGAGCTCGTGGAGCGAGGTCGGCCCGATTGGTTGGCGTCGGCCTGCCGTCAGGGGATCCGCTGCGATGTTCTCGTCATCTCCGGCCATTACGACGGAAGCAACGAATTCTACTCGGATCGATTGGGGTCGCGTGAGTACTTGCCGGTCGCCGAGCTCGAGCGCGTGTCGTGTGGCGACTCGTGCTCCGGATTGTTCTCGCAACTGAAGGAAGTCTATCTCTTTGGCTGCAACACGCTGAATCCGGAAGCGCTCAAGAGCGGGTCGTCAGAGATCGAACGAAGCTTTGCCCGATCCGGGCATTCGCGGGCCGATTCCGATCGTCTGTCCCGGGCATTGAGCGCGCGGCACGGGGAAAGCAGCCGCGACCGCATGCGCCTTATCTTCAAGGACGTGCCAGTGATCTATGGATTTTCGTCGAAGGCTCCCCTCGGGCCGGCGGCGGCTTCGACGCTCGACCGCTATTTTCAGTCGGTCGCCGTCGACGAGGTCGGCAGCGGCCGGGCAAGCGCAAGGATGCTCGAACGTTTCGCCGCCAACTCGATGGTCGTTGCAAGCGGTTTACGCGATTCTGATCCCAACGCACCATACGGCCGAGACGTCTGTGAATTCTCGAGCGATCATCTGTCGGCTGCGGAGAAGCTCGACTTCGTCCATCAGCTTCTGAATCGCGAGACGGCGGAAGTGCGCTTGTTCCTCGACCGCATCGAGAGATACGCTGCGTCGCTGAGCGAGACCGAGCGGCAGGCACCCGCGGTGGTCCGGGCACTCGGCGAGATCGCGGGCGATGAAGCCGCCCGTACGCGGTACCTCGAGTTTGCGCGCGATGCAGACCAACCTGCGATTCGCGCGCGCATGATCGAGCTGGCGGACACCCTGGGCTGGCTCTCGCCCGCAGAGAAACGCGTCGAGCTCATGCGGATGATCGGCGAGCAGCTGGCGCGCAACGCCGTGGGTCCGGCCGAAGTGGACCTGATCTGCGCGCTGAACAAGGCCCATGAACTGGACCAGGAGCTGTATCGGCTGCCACTGTCACCGGCGCAGGCCGACAAGGCCGCTAATGCTGCAGTCCTGGCCTGTCTGGGAAGTCCCGAGGCTCATGCGCGGGTCCTTCGCGCGTTGACGAGCCCCAATGATGAAGAAGTGCAGATCGCACAGGTTTACCTGGGCCATCATCCGATCGCCGACGTAAGCGAGCTTCGTGCAATTACATCGGAGATCGCGCACATGGACGGCTCGAAAGCACAGGTCCGCGCGCTGGACACGCTTGCGGCTCAACATCTTTCAGATCCCGAAAGTCTGGAGGAGCTGACGCGGTTGTTCCCGCTCGCCGAGTCCGTCGGCGTCCAGACCGCCATCGCCGGCGTTCTCATCCGCGCCGACTACAACGCAATCGCTACACCGGAGCTCGTGAAAACGCTCACTCAGAGTCGGCTCAAGCCTTCAGATGGCTCAGATCTGATCGATGTGCTTATCCGCCGCCTGCAGGCCTCGTAGTCCGACAAAACGCGACTGCGCCCGGCCGCGATTGCTGGGAGACTTTTACGCCGAACGCCTCGTAGACGAGCCGTTCCTGACTGTCGCGCCGCAGATTGCCGGCCGCGGCGCTGGCGAGCGACGGCTCGAACCTGGTCATTGGCAAGGCGTTCGCGCCCCACGCTCCCCTCTGGGGGACCTTGATCGACGTGCGGCGCGGCAGCAGCCACCTGTTTCTGCGTTACTCGTTCCCCGAATCCCGCCCCACTGGAGCAAGAACCAACCAGGACTCGGCTTAGGCCGCCGCCCGTCGAAATCGCGCCTCGGCGAGTCGGCGACGCTCATCACGGAACTAAACGTCTCTGGTTTCGACATACCTGAAAGTACGACGATAGGGGTGGGATCGATGGCGATGCCCGAAAGCTCGGATGCCTTCGTATTCTTTGGTGCGACCGGCGATCTGGCCTACAAGCAGATCTTCCTTGCGCTGCAGGCGCTGATTCGAGCGGGCCATCTGGATATGCCGATCATCGGCATGGCCCGCGACGACTGGACGCTGGATGAGCTGCGAGAGCGGGCGAGCGATAGTTTCGAGCACAGCGCCGGTCTCCCTCGGCGCGGGCGCTGAACCGCACGCTCCACGAAGTGTTTCCCGAGTCCGCGGTGTTCCGCATCGACCATTTTCTGGGCAAGGAGGCGGTGCAGAACCTGCTTTATTTCCGCTTTGCCAACACTTTCCTCGAGCCGATTTGGAACCGCGATTTCGTCGATGGCGTGCAGATCACCATGGCCGAAAAGTTCGACGTGCAGGGCCGTGGCAGCTTTTACGAGGAGGTTGGCGCAGTCCGCGACGTGGTGCAAAACCATCTGCTTCAGGTTCGTGCATCAGGGCCACGCAGCACAATTCGCGGCACAATCCGCTAATGCGATGGTCGACCCGCCGCCCGACCTGGAGATCGAGCGCATCGGCGACTTGCTCGACCACGGTCTATCCGATTTTATCGCCGCTTCGCCCATTGGCGTCGCGGCCACGAACCAGGAGCGAGCATGAACAAGGCCCAAGAACTGCATCAACTCGGCCAGAGCCTCTGGCTGGACAACATAACCCGCGAGATGCTCGACAATGGCACGCTGCGCCGCTACATGAACGAGTTTTCGATCACCGGGCTGACCTCGAACCCGACCATTTTCGACGAGGCGATCGGCAGCACCGCCGCCTACGACGAAGGCATCCGCGACAAGGCAAAAGTCGGAAAATCCGGCGAAGCGCTGTTCATGGAGCTGGCGCTCGAAGATCTGCGCCGCGCTGCCGATCTGTTCCGTCCGGTCTTCGATGCGACCGATGGTGTCGACGGTTGGGTGTCAATGGAAGTGTCGCCTCTGCTCGCGAACGACACCTCGGGCAGCGTCGATGCAGCTGCAGGCATCCATCGCCAAGCCGCGAGGCCCAATCTGTACGTCAAGATCCCGGGAACGCCGGAAGGCGTTCCGGCGATCGAGGAATCGATCTATAGCGGAGTGCCGATCAACGTCACCCTGTTGTTCTCGAGCGAGCAATACGTTGCCGCAGCCGAAGCCTATCTGCGCGGCATCGAACGGCGCATCGCCGCCAAACGCGACCCGCGCGTTGCCTCGGTCGCCTCGCTGTTCGTGAGCCGATGGGACAAGGCGGTAGGCGACAAGGCTCCGGCTGAGCTGCGCAATCGACTCGGCATCGCCATCGCCGGCTGCACCTACCGCGCGTATCGCGAGCTCCTCGCGTCGTCGCGCTGGCGCAAGCTCGCCGTGGCAGGCGCACGTCCGCAGCGCCTGCTCTGGGCCAGCACCGGCACCAAGGATCCCAAGGCGCCGGACACCTTGTACGTCGAGGCGCTGGCGGCGCCCGACACCATCGATACCATGCCCGAAAAGACGCTGCGCGCCTTCGCCGAGCACGGCGAGATCACGAGTGTGATGGCCCAGGACGGCGGAGATGCCGAAAGCGTGCTGGCGCGCTTCGCCAAGGCCGGCATCGATACCGACGCGCTCGCCAGGGAGCTGCAGCGTGACGGCGCGCGGGCGTTCGTTAAGTCGTGGCAGGAGCTGATGGCGCGCATCGCGGACAAGAGCGACGCGTTCGCCCATGCCGGCTAGCGCGGTGAGTACGAATATCAGTCCGCTGGCCGGACAGCCTGCGAAAGGCTCGCAGCTCGTGGATGTCGCGAAGCTGATCGCCGCGTACTACAGCCTGCGGCCCGATCCCGCGGTGCCGGGCCAGCGGGTGTCCTTCGGCACGTCCGGTCATCGCGGCACTTCGTTCGACAAGAGCTTCAACGAGTGGCACGTGCTCGCCATCACCCAGGCGATCTGCCTTTATCGCCAATGGCAGGGGATCGACGGACCGCTGTTCATCGGCATCGACACGCATGCATTGTCGGTGCCGGCCTTCGAGAGTGCGCTCGAGGTGCTGGCAGCCAACGGCGTCGAAACCCTGATCGCGAAGGGTGGTGAATTCACGCCGACGCCAGCGGTGTCGCACGCCATTCTCGTCTATAACCGCGGACGCGATGCCGGATTGGCCGACGGCATCGTCGTGACGCCTTCGCACAATCCGCCCGATAACGGCGGCTTCAAATACAACCCGCCGAACGGCGGGCCCGCCGACGCCGACGCAACCGACTGGATCGAGGCCACGGCGAACGCGCTGCTCGAAGGCAAGTTGAAAGACGTGTCGCGCATTTCGTTCGATCGGGCGCGGCACGCTGCGACCACGCGAGAGCACGATTTTCTAAGCGCCTATGTGGGTGACCTCGGCAGCGTCATCGATTTCGAAGTCCTCCGTGGCGCGGGCATCCGCATGGGCGTGGACCCGCTGGGCGGCGCCGGCGTCCATTACTGGGCGAGGATCGCCGAGCGGTACAAGATCGATCTGAGAGTGGTCAGCGAGGAGGTCGACCCGACGTTCGGCTTCATGACGCTCGACTGGGATGGCCGCATTCGCATGGATCCGTCGTCGGTCTACGCGATGGGGCGCCTGATCGACCTAAAGGATCGCTACGATATTGCGTTCGCCTGCGACACCGATCACGATCGTCACGGCATCGTGACTCCAAGCGAGGGCTTGATGCCTGCAAATCACTATCTGGCGGTGGCGATAGACTATCTGTTTCGGAACCGCGCTCGCTGGAACCGGGAGGCTGCGGTAGGAAAGACCGTGGTCAGCAGCTCGATGATCGACCGCGTGACGGTCCGATTGGGACGCAAGCTCTACGAGGTTCCAGTCGGCTTCAAATGGTTCGTCGACGGGCTGCTCGATGGTCGCTTGAGTTTCGGCTGCGAAGAAAGCGCCGGTGCGTCTTTTTGCCGCATCGACGGGTCGGTATGGACGACCGACAAGGATGGCATCGTGCCGGCACTGCTTTCGGCGGAAATGACCGCGCGCAGCGGCCGCGATCCCACCGAGCTGTATCGCGATCTGACCCGCGATCTCGGTGCGCCGGTGGCCGACCGCGTCGAGGCGCCGGCGACGCCTGACCAGAAGGAGAAGCTGGCGAAGCTCTCCACGCGACAGATCCAGATCACCGAGCTGGCCGGCGAACCGATTGTCAAGGTGCTCGATCGCGCGCCCGGCAACGACGCACCGATCGGCGGCATCAAGGTAATTGCCGCAAGCGGATGGTTCGCCGCACGCCCATCCGGCACCGAGGACATCTACAAGATCTACGCCGAGAGTTTCCGCGGTGTGGATCATTTGCGCGTGCTGCTGCGAGAGGCGCAGGAGATCGTCGACCGCGCGCTTGGGTCGCGCTGACGCGGTTGCGTTCTCCGGTACGGTGCTCGAAACAATTTTAAGGAATCGCCAAGGAGTCACGATGTCGGATCAACTCGATCAGCTATGCATCAACACCGTGCGCTTTCTGTCGGTGGACGCCGTGCAGAAAGCGAAGAGCGGGCACCCTGGCATGCCGCTTGGCGCGGCGCCGATGGCGTACGTGCTGTGGACGCGTCTGCTCAAGCACAATCCGCGCAATCCGGGCTGGTTCGATCGCGATCGCTTCGTGCTTTCTGCCGGACACGGTTCGATGCTGCTCTACAGCCTGCTGTACCTCACTGGCTATGACCTAACGCTGGACGACATCAAGCAGTTTCGCCAGTTTGGCAGCAAGGCGCCGGGCCACCCGGAGCGCGGACATACCCCGGGCGTCGAGGTCACTACCGGACCGCTCGGACAAGGCTTCGCCAATGCCGTCGGCATGGCGATCGCCGAAGCGCAACTGGCAGCGCGCTACAACCGTCCTGGATTCGAGGTGATCGATCACGCCACCTATGCGATTGCCAGCGACGGCGACCTGATGGAGGGCGTGGCCTCGGAGGCGGCTTCGCTGGCCGGCCATTTGCGGCTGGGCAAGCTCACCTGTCTCTATGACGACAACTACGTCACCCTGGCGGCCGGCACCGACATCACCTTCTCGGAAGATCGCGCGCGGCGCTTCGAAGCTTACGGCTGGCATACCGTGTCGGTGCCGGATGGCAATGACCTTATGGGAATCGAAGCTGCGCTGCGCGCCGCGCGGGCGGAAAGTGCGCGACCGTCGCTGATTCTGGTCCGCACTCACATCGGCTACGGCTCGCCGAACAAGCACGACAGCTTCGAGGCGCACGGATCGCCGCTTGGCGTGGACGAGGTGCGCCTGACCAAGCAGAACCTCGGCTGGCCCACCGAGCCGCCGTTTCTGATTCCCGAAGAGGCGTTGGCGCGTTTTCGCGAAGCGGTGCCGCGCGGCGCACACGACGAAGCGACGAGCAATGATCGGATGACCGCTTACGCGAAAGCTTTCCCCGAGCTCGCGCAGGAGCTGCGGCGAACGCTAGCCGGCGAGCTGCCGCGCGACTGGGATGCGGACATGCCGGTGTTTCCCGCCGACGCCAAGGGGATGGCGACGCGCGTGGCTTCGGGCAAGGTGATGAACGCCATCGCGATGCGCCTGCCCGCGCTGACAGGCGGCTCCGCGGATCTGGACCCCTCGACCTATACCGCGCTCAAGGGACTCGGCGATTTCGATCCAGCGGCAGGCAAGGGCATCGACACCCAGGGGTCCGACGGCGGCGGCTGGAGCTACGCCGGGCGCAACCTTCATTTCGGCGTGCGCGAGCACGCGATGGGCGCGATCGTGAACGGCATGGCGGCTCACGGAGGAACCGTGCCCTACGGCTCGACGTTCCTGATCTTCTCCGACTACATGCGCCCGCCCATCCGGCTGGCGGCGCTGATGAGCCTGCGCGTCATCCACGTGTTCACCCACGACAGCATCGCGCTCGGCGAGGACGGTCCCACCCATCAGCCGGTGGAGCAGCTGGCAGCGCTGCGCGCCATTCCGAATCTTATCGTGATCCGCCCCGGTGACGCCAACGAGACTGCGGTCGCGTGGCGGGTCGCGGTGGAGACGCGCGATCGGCCGGTGCTGCTGGTCTTGAGCCGTCAGGACGTGCCGACCCTCGATCGCAGCCGCTATGCGCCGGCCAACGGACTGCGCCGCGGGGCCTATGTTCTATGCGATGCGCGCGACGGCAAGCCCGACCTGATCCTGATCGCCAGCGGTGCGGAAGTGGGCTTGATCGTCGCGGCCGCGGAGCGTTTGGGTGCCGAGGGTGTGGCCGTGCGCTGCGTGTCGATGCCGAGTTGGGAACTGTTCGATGCGCTGGCGCAAGCCGACCGCGACGCCGTGTTGCCGCCGGCTGTGCGCGCACGGCTGGCAGTCGAAGCGGGAGCGGCGCAGGGTTGGCACCGCTATGTCGGCGACGCGGGTGGCGTGCTCAGCGTAGAGCGCTTCGGCGCCTCCGCGCCGGGAGACATCGTGCTGCGGGAATACGGGTTTACCGTCGACGAGGTGTGCAAGCGCGCTCGGGCGCTTCGGCACTGACTTGCTTCGCCATCTCTGCTGTCTCACAGGTTGTCGAGGATGAACACCGCCTCCGCGCCGCTCCAGGTGGTCAGCGTAAAACCATCGAGGCTCGTGCCGTTGCGCCCATGCAGCCCGGTGAAGTTCTTCTTGATGTAGGTGAGTTCCGCGCCGGACGCCCAGCACCACACCGCGTCGGACGGGCTGCCGTCGATCTGGTCTAACACGTTGGCGGCATCGCCCACTCGCCAGATCGCGCGATCGCCGTATTCGTCGTTGGCGCAGACCAACGCGGCCGAGGCTGGGAAGGATGCGGCGAGCAGGGCGATAGCGAGAATGCGTTTCATGAGATGCTCCTTAGTTGACCGGTGTCGATCGTAGCGATCGTACGAAGCCCAGTCTGTGCGGCGGCGCAAAACGATTCCGGGTTCAGCGCTATTGCGGATCAGTTGGTGCCCGCGTCGAATCCGGCCGACTCCAGCGCTCTGGGGCTGGCGCCGCTCCAGCCTCGATGAACAGGCGCTTGATCATCGGGTAGCGCTCGCGCACCTGCCGCTCGACACTCGCGATCGCTGCAGCAGCATCGGTCGCCGCGGTGCCGTCATCAAAATCCAGGTCCATCGTCACCAAAACGTCGTCAGGACCGATATACATCGACAGCACGCGACCTACGTCGCGGACCTTGGGCTGACGCAGGGCGATGCTGCGAATAGCACGCGCAGTCTCTGGGCGAATGCCTTCGCCGATCAGCAGGCCGCGCGACTCCAGAATGAGCGCTACCGCGACGCCCGCAAGCAGCAGCCCGATAGCGAGCGAAGCGACTCCGTCGAGCTCAGGCTTGTCGAATCGTTGACTCAATGCAATGCCGAGGGCGGCAATGGCAAGGCCGACCAGGGCCGCCGAGTCTTCTGCGAGCACGGTATACGTTGTCGGATCCTTGCTTCGGTGAACCGCCTCCCAAAATGGGGCATCCCCAGCCTGCTTGAGAAACTGCCGAAGCGCAATGACGAAGCTCGAGCCCTCGAAGATGCCGGCGACGCTGAGCACTACGTAGTTCCAGACCGGGTCTTGAATCGGGTTAGGATATCGGACATGTTGCACGCCTTCGTAAAACGACACGCCTCCGCCAAGGCCAAAGATCAGCACCGCGACGATCAGGCTCCAGAAGTAAAGCTCTTTGCCGTGTCCGAATGGATGCTCGGGCGTGGCTGGCCGCTGGCTCAGCTTGAGTCCCACGAGCAAGAGGACGCCGTTGAACGTGTCGACAGCGGAGTGGATGCCTTCGGACAACATGGCAGAACTGCCCGTGATGCCGGCAACCACAAACTTGGTGACGGCGATTGCCACGTTGGCCGCGATCGCCCCGTAGATCGCAATTTTTGACTTCGCCATGCGTCAACCTACCACTTATCGGCCTTGGTACTTGGCGTATGTTCCGAACCCGGCAGTCGGTTAACGCCCCGGTCCCGGCGGCGTATGACATGCGCCAAAACGGACAACGGTCAAGTGTCCAGAGCGATACTCCATGACGCGTGCGGCGAGGCCATCCGGCGCTGCTCAGGGTAGCGCCGCGTGTCCCTCGGCCGGTTCCCCGAGCGGGCATTCCTTCTCTACGCGATGATTCCATCGCCATACGGCGACGACCAACACTACCGCCAACACCAGTAGCCCGGCGAGACCGAGCCAGCGCTCTACCCGGTGCACATTGGTTAGGAGTGCTTTGATCTGATCTGTGAAGAAGTACGCGAGACCGAACCCCAAGGGGACGCCGACTACGGCGGCGCCCGCGTCGGCCACCACGAACTTCCAAAACGGCACGCGTGCAATGCCCGCCGTCAGGAACGCGGCGGCGCGAAGCCCCACGACGTGTCGCGCTGTGACCACGGTCTTCAGCGCATGCCGTCGATACGCTGCCTTCAGCCATTGTGCGCGCGCCGGCGACAGTACCAGCCGAACGATTCGCCAGTTGAGAAGCTGCTCTCCCCAGTGCCGGCCGGCCCAGTAGAGCACCAGGTCACCAGAAAGCACCCCGAGCAGGCAGACGGGGAGCGCAAGCCACCACCGGACGACACCCTCATAGCTCAGCACGGCAGCCGCGATGATTGGCATTTCTTCCGGGATTGGCACTCCGAGACTGCCAATCAACAGCACGGCGAATACGCCGAGGTAAGTGAAGGTGTCGACGAACTGTTGGAGTATGTCCACGGCGCCACGATGCCAGGCTTGCTTTGGTCCGTCATGCGTCGCGTCGCTCGGGACACTTCCCACGCAAGACATTGCCCGCACCGCGCGGGATGTAAAAAGATTTGAACATGCGCTGACAGAGCCGTCTGTGCGCTGGTAGACATAAAAGTCTCCCAAATCGACTTGCCACTTGAATCGGCGATCACGACCGGTCCGAAAATCGCGGAGGGCAAAGGGCGGTGCCGCGGAACGCCTGCAAGGGCGCAATGCGGCAGTGGCTTCGTGAGCTGCAGCGGGCGCTGGTAGACCAGGAAGAACGTCGGAACGCGAGTAATTGAATGACCGCTACGACCCAAGCCGGCCGGTCGCAGTGCCTAAGAGCGGACTGTCGCGCAGCACGGCATCGGATTCGGAGGCCAACGGCGCGAATCCCCACCGAACCTGCAAGATCGGTGCGCTATCGAACAGACCAAGCGCGTAGCGTACCGTATCCTGTGCGTTGTTCTCGTGATAGATCGTTGCCGACGAAGTCCGTCTGTTGCCGCGCGTAAACCGCCGCACAACCGAGCTCCATCGACGTCAAAGGCGGGCCCGTGCGGTAGTAGCGCTTACGCGCGGTTCTCCGGGGGTCACATGTTTCCGCCGTTGAGCGCACTTAGAAAGAAGGCGGCTTCAATGTACAAGGTGTTGGTGGTAACGGTTCTTTCAGCTTCTCTCGGACTTGTAGAGTGGGCAAACGTGGCAGCGGCAGACCTGTTTTCCAAAACGGGCCCGGTCATCGCGATAATGGCGAATGACCTTTTCTTGGGTGAGGCCGAAGGCCATCTGAGCGGGGCAGGAACAATCGCTATCCACTCGCAGCGCAATCCCGACGTTACCTGCGCGGGACAGTTCACTTCCAGCGCTGAACTTGGTGGCTCAGGGCGAATGCGATGCAGCAACGGCGCCACCGGAACCTATCATTTCAAGCGCCTGAGCCTGGAGAAGGGCTACGGCGTTGGCAGCTATCGTCGGCGCTCGATGAGTTTTACGTACGGACTCACCTTCGACGAATCCGAGCCGTACCTCAAGTTGCCTCCCGGCAAGAAACTCGAACACAACGGCAAAACGTTAGCGCTTGTCGATATTTCGCCGACGGCGTCTCGCGGACCCATCAGTACCGGCAGTCGAAAGAGCCTACCCGGCCATTGATGATGTGCGTGGCGAATAGTTACTGACGCCGAGGCAGATGTCAGGGGGCTTGGCAGCGCTCGCCACAGGGGCCGGAGGCTTTGCGCTGGACGTTGCGATGCGCGTGACCTCTCGAGCGCCGCCCGTGCCCGTGCCGTTTCGATCCTTCGACCCGACGCGAGCTGAGCCTTTCGGGCTACCGGAAAGCCCGATCTATTCGATCACGAGCGGATCGATGCAGTCTGCGCGCTGGCGCACGTAGATGGCACCCTCCGCCGCGTGCGGCCGAGGCATCGTGACTTTGAGCGGTACTGCCGATAGCAAAAGCGCAATGGACAGGGCCGTTTCTATCGCGCGCGCTGTGGAAGGCGTCACTTCGGTCGAGAGCCACATTCGAATCGAGGCTGCCAAGTAGTCCGAGTCGGTCGGTTCCATTCGACGCGGGTATCGCCCCGATAGCCTCGGTGCTCATTCTTTTTTTATCGCGTGCCCGCCGAACTCGTTGCGCATCGCAGCCAGCAGCTTGTCCGAGTATGAGTCCGCCTCGCGCGAGCTTAGCCGCTCGAGCAGCGACAGCGTGATGACCGGCGCGGGGACGTCGAGGTCGATCGCCTCGGCCACGGTCCAGCGCCCTTCCCCGGAATCGTCGACGTAGGGGGCGATCCCGGTCATCGCTAGATTCTTCTCCAGCGCCGCCGCCGTAAGGTCCAACAACCACGAGCGCACGACGCTGCCGTAGCGCCAGATTTCGGCGATTTGATGCAGGTCGAGGCCGAACTCGCGCTTGTGCCGCAGTATGGAAAAGCCCTCCGCGTAGGCCTGCATCAGTCCGTATTCGATGCCGTTATGGATCATCTTGGCGAAATGGCCGGAGCCTACCGGGCCAACCCGGCCCCACCCACGATTGGGCGCCGGCGCGAGCGTCTCGAAGACCGGCTTCAGTTGCTCGACCACGGCTTCGTCGCCGCCGACCATCATGCTGTAACCCCCGGTCAATCCCCAGACGCCGCCGCTGGTGCCGCAGTCGACGTAACCAATCTTCTTGCCGGCAGCGGCGTTCGAGCGACGCAGCGTGTCCTTGTAATTTGAATTGCCGCCGTCGACAAGCACATCGTCGGCCGCAAGCAGCGGCAGCAGTGCAGTCACGGTGCCGTCCGTGATGCTGCCGGCGGGAACCATCATCCAAAGCGTGCGTGGCGCCTTCAGGCTGGCCACCAGGTTACCGAGCGACGCAGCAGATTCGGCGCCCTTGTCTTCGACCTGCGCCCGCGCCTCGGGCTTAGGGTCGAATCCGACCACACGGTGGCCGCCTTTGACCAGCCGCTCCGTCATATTGGCGCCCATGCGCCCCAAGCCGATCATGCCGAGTTCCATGGAATTTCCTTACGAAGGATTGAGGGAATGGATTGGTGTCGACGCCGTTGCACTGCGCCTAAAATCCGGCGCGCGAGGGTCGGGATTCACCGCGCCGCCGAGCGCCGCCGCCGCGATTTGGTCGTACGGCTTCCCAGCGGACCGGCGCAGGCGTCGGCCGCCTTCTTGATCGCCTCCGCCTGGGTGGGATAGGCGTGGATCACGCGGGCGAGGGTTCCCAGCCCGATCCCTGCGACCATGGCCAGAGTGATCTCGTTGATCATCTCGCCCGCATGACGGGCGACGATCGTCGCGCCGAGGATCCGGTCGGTCCTTCCCTTGACATGGATCTTCACGAAGCCGACGTCTTCGCCGTCGGCGATCGCGCGATGCACGTCATGCATCGGTATGGTGAAGGTTCTCACCGGAATGTCTTGATCGCGTGCCTCGCGGACATAGAGGCCGACGTGGGCGATCTCGGGATCGGTGTAAGTGCACCACGGAATCGTCAGCGCGCTGAGGCGCCGGCGGCCGCCGGACAGCGCGTTGTTCACCGCGATGCGTGCGGAGGCATCGGCAGTGTGGGTGAACTTGTGCTCCAGGCAGGCGTCCCCTGCGGCGTAGACGCGCGGATTGGTGGTCTGCAGGAAGTCGTCGACCCGGATGCCGGTAGCATCGTCGCAGTCGATGCCCGCGCCCTCCAGGTTGAGGCGCTCGACGTTCGGTACGCGGCCGGTGCCGGTCAGGATGGCATCGACCGCCACCGTGCTTCGATAGTCATCGCTGATCAGGTCGACGAGTGTCTGGCCGTCTTCCATGCGCACCCTGACAGCTTCGGTGTTGAGCCTCACCTCGATACCGTCGCGCGTAAAGGCATCCGAAAGAAGTTGCGCAGCGTCGCGTTCCTCCTTCGGCAGGAACAGCGGCAGGTTCTGCGCGATGATTGTGCGCGCGCCGAAGCGGCAGAATGCCTGCGCCAGCTCGCAACCCAGCGGGCCGCCGCCGATCACCAACAGGCGGCGCGGCAGCTCGGTCAGGTCGAATACGTTTTCATTGGTCAGATAGCCTGCCTCGATCAGACCGGGAATCGACGGCGTGTCGGGTCGCGCGCCCGTGGCGACCACGGCCTTCTCGAAGCGCAGCTTCGTGCCATCGACCGACAGCGTATCGGTTCCGGTGAAGTGCGCTTCACCGAGGAATACGTCGACGTCGGCGGCACTCAGGCTTTGAATCGAATCGACGCGGCTGACGCGGGCGCGGATGCGGCGCATGCGTTGCATCACTGCGGGAAAATCGACGCGGATATCGCGGGGAACCTGCGCGCCGTAGTGTTCGGCGTTGCGCATTTCGGCGTACAGGCGAGACGTTCGTATGATCGCTTTCGACGGTACGCAGCCGACGTTCAGACAGCAGCCGCCGAGCAACGCTCGCTCGACGAGCGCAACTTTCGCGCCCATCGATGCCGCCGCAGTCGCCGCGACCAGTCCCGCCGGACCGCCTCCGATGACCACCAGGTTGTAGCGGCCCGCCGGCTTCGGGTTGCGCCATCGCGAAGGGCGCACGTTTTCCATCCACTCCTGCTCGTATGCATCGCGGTGGAGCCGTGCGGGTGCGCCGTGGCGTTGCTGCATCTCAAGAATCCGAAGGAATGCCACCCCGTTACAGCCAGCCCCCGCGGAACCCGGCGTGCCGCAAACCCGCGCGGATATACGGGCAGGCACGCATCAGGCGCCAGATCAGCTCGGTGCGATGGTTTTCGATCATCATGACGACGATGCCTTGGTCGAGGCCGAACTTGCCGGGCGACACCCAGACGCCAGCATCGGCACTCACGACAGTCGGATTGAAGCTGCTCGCGTAACGTAACTCGGACAGCATCTCGGGACAGCGCCGACGCATGTTACGCACGGCGTCGATGACCATGTCCGGCGTGAAGGGCAGCGATGCCAGCGGCGCCCATCCGGCCAGCGTGCCGTCGTCGGGCCCGTAGGGTACACCGCGCGCGGCATAGCCGAACCGGCGCCGCGGCTCACCCGTCACATCGGGCAGGTCGTCGCTCGGGCCGTCGCACGCGGTGAGTCCCCAGCAATGCTCGTCGTAACCCGTAAATTCGCCCGGATTACGCTTGGCGTATTCGCGCTGGACCAGCGTCGCACGCCGGCTGTTTTCGAAATAGTCGCAGCGCTTTTCGCGCATGAAACGGTCCCGGATTCCGCGAAAATCGATCCATGCGTGCGAGAACTGGTGCACGAACAGCGGGCCGCCGTACAGAAAATCGTAGCCATACAGATTCTCCCACTGGTAAGTCGCCGTCCACGCGTGGTAACAGTCTCCCTCGAGCCGATGGGTCGGCGAGCCCAGCGCCAGCACGTAGAGCAGGATCGCCTCGTTGTAACCCTCCCACCCGTAGTGCAGGAATCCGCACTCCGGTTTCCAGCCTTGCCTGAGCGTGGGGCCGCCATCCTGCGCCCATCGCCAGTCGATGCGGCGGAACAGCACGTCGACGAGCTCGCGCAGCTCGATTTCGTCAGGAGTGTCGGCATCGAAGTACCTACTCGCCGTCAGGGCGCCCGCGATCAGCAGCGCGGTGTCGATCATCGACAGCTCCGAGCGCCAGACGCGCACGCCGGCGTGCAAGTCGAGGAAGTGATAGTAAAAACCCTTGTAACCGGTTGCAGCAGGACCGCCGCTTTGATCGCTGTCGCGAAAAAAGCGCAGCGCGGCGAGACTGCGTTCCACGGCGTCGGGCCGCGCGAGCCAGCCGCGTTCCACTCCCACTGGATAGCTCGCCAGCGCGAATCCGACGACGGCGATGCTGACCGGCGAGTTCGAACGCGAGTTGTCCGCGATCAGGCCGTTGGCCGGATTGACCGCTCCCAGGAAGTAACCGAACGCGGCGCGCTGAAGCTCACCGAGCAACGTCTCGTCTGTGGGCTTGGGCCGCTCGGCGAGGAACGACCTTCCGTAACCGTGCGTCAGTCTTAACATGGACGCACCGCGACGAATGCGGTAGGCGTAGCCATACGATCAGCGGCGCGGCGTCGGTGCCGGCGGAGTCCAAGGTGCGGAGGACGGGCCGGTAGCCGAGCTGGGTCGCATCCTATGCTTGCAACACGCCGCCGGAGAACAGGGCGCGTCCATGGTCCTCGATTGGCCGGCCTATGGCGACTTCACCCGCCGAGGATCCGATCGTAGGCGTCCCGATCTGCGTTGTAGCAGCCGCAGGAAGCCGCTTTGAGTCCACGTTGGTTAAGGATTTTGATGTCGCCGCGCGTGTAATGGATCAGGCGGCGCTTCTGAAGAGCGCTCGCGGCCTTGGTGACGCCGACCCTGCGGACGCCAAGCATCAAGGCAAGGAATTCCTGCGTAACATGGAAGTTAGCCGCATGCGCGCGATCCTGGGTCATCAGCAGCCAGCGTGCAAGCCGCGCCTCGACCACGTGGAAGCGCGTGCAGGCGGCAGTCTGCGCGAGTTGATTCAAATGGACGAAGATATAGCGGTCCATTTCGCGTTGCAGCACCGGGCTGCGGCCGAGTTCGCGGCAGAAGACCGGAGCGTCCATTCGTAACGCGGATCCTGCGCCCTGCACCACTGCCCGCACCGGCGACACGTCCACTCCCAGCACGAGCGGAATCCCGAACATGCCTTCGTCGCCGACAAGGCCGACTTCGAGCGAGGCAGAAGCGTCGACCGGCATGATCAACGAGATGAAGCTCGTGGTCGGGAAATAGACGTGGCTCAGTCGCTCTCCGGGTGTGTAAAGCACGTCGGCAAACGCGAGCTCGACGGTCTCGCACCCGGCCAGCATTCGGCGCAGGTCGCTCTCTGGCAGGGCCTCGAGCAGGCGATTGACGGCGGGGGCGCGTTGAACCGATGGCACCGTTACTGTCCTCGAAAGTCCATGAGACCCATCCGCAACCGGAATCCGGGCGCAATTCCGAGGCCCGATGCTGACGCTGCAGATGTAACCTCAACTGCGATTGGGCCAGAGTACGACGCCGCTGCTGCGCCGTCTGCGCGCTAGCGCACATAGGCGCTCAGCGCGACGGATCGTGACCAGGGGAGAACGTTCGAGGAGCTACTTGGCGACGTACGGCAGGAGGCGATCGAACTCCGTCTTGACCACCTGGTAGCACTCGCAGGCCTGCGCTTCCAAACGCGGGCGGTCGAGCACGCTGATCCTGCCTCGGCGGTAATGAATCAACCCTGCGTCCTGCAGCTTCCCGGCGGCTTCCGTCACGCCTTCGCGACGCACACCCAGCATGTTGGCGATCAATTCCTGCGTCATGGAGAGCTCGTTCGACGCCAGCCGATCCAGGCTCAGCAGCAGCCACCGGCACAATTGCTGGTCGACGGAATGGTGCCGATTGCATACTGCGGTCTGCGCCATCTGGGTGATCAGCGCCTGCGTGTAGCGCAGCAACAGATGCATCATCGGCCCGAAACGCGCGAACTCGTCTTTCAGGAGCTGGGCCTTCAGCCGGACGCCGAAGCCCGCGCTTTGCACCACGGCGTGGCTGGGCGTGGTCTCGCCGCCCATGAACAGGGATATGCCGAGCATGCCCTCGTTGCCCACGACCGCGATTTCCGCCGACGCCCCATCCTCCATGACGTACAGCAGGGAGACGATCGACGTGGTGGGAAAATAGACGTGCCGCAGCCGGGCACCGGGTTCGTAGAGGACCTCACCGAGCTTCATCGGGACCAGTTCCAGGTGGGGCTTGAGCCGCGTGTAATCGCCCGCGGGTAGGGCGTCGAGCAGATGATTCTGATGGACGCTGGTGCGAGCGGAGGCAGCCACGCCCGGCCGGTCCTTCGAACGTGAGGACGGTGTTCTCCCGACTCCGTGGCCCGGTACGGCTATCATTACCACAGCATAGCCGATTTGGGCAGCCCAGGTGTGCGGTATCGCACGGAAGCCGTCAGCCGCTCGGCAGCCGCCGCCCGGGCAGAGTGCGACCGATTACCGCGCAAACCGGGCTGCCTCTGTGCGTTAGCGCACAGATGGGATCGGCCATTGCACCCAAACTCGACTCCTGGGATTGATCCGACCTCGAGCCGCAACCCTTCGCGGGACGTGAGCCGTCGTCGTTGATCCCGCAGCATCGCTCGAGCGGCTGACGGCGACCACGGAGGCAATCGTCAGGATCATGAGATGACAGCCGAGATCCTCCGATTTGCCCATCCCTAGGAGTCCGCCATGGTTCTTTGCCCGGTTGCCATCGCCGTCGGTTGCAGGAGATGCCCGATTTTCGCAATCTGCCCAGTCAAAGGCGTAATTGGCGACTACAAGAAAGGCGCCCACACGGCAGCGAAGACCACCGGCGGAAGGCCGAATGGCGGCACGAAAAAGAGGTAGCAATTCCGGGACGTGCAACGCCAGGGGGAAATCCTATGTCAAGCTCGAGTTCGTTCAGCCGCGATGACCACCTGGTCGGAACGCTCAACCGCCGAACGGCGCGGCGGGCGTCGGCGTTCGATGATCGACCGACCTCCAAGCGCGATGCCGTATTGCTGGGAACGACCAGCTTCTGCGGGGACAGCGCGTACGACGCTGGCGGCAAGTTTCTGGGCGAGATCCAGGAACTCATCCTCGACATTCACGCCGGCCGGATTGCCTACGTCCTCGTATCCGTCGGGGGGTTTCTGGGCATAGGGTCAAAAATTGTCGCGCTTCCCTGGAGCATGGTAACCGTCGATCGCATGTACCAGCGCTGCGCGATAAACACCGACCTTGAGCGCTTGATCGATGCCCCAAGTCTCGATGGCGACTTCCTGCACCGGATGGCCGACCCAAGCTGGGCGACCGAAGTCCACAGCTATTTTTGCTGCCGACCTTATTGGCAATGAGAGCAGTCGCCGATAGCGAGTCCAAGCGAAACCGCAGACGCTTCGTCTCCCAGTGGACGGTTTGCGTGCCGGTTGCGGCGATCAATGTGTGCTACCGCACCGACTGGGGCAGCGATTGCGTTCAACCTTCGCTCGGAGTGTCGGCTCGACCCGACTTGCGGTAGCCGCGGGTCGTACCGATACCACCTTCTACGCATGAAACGCGCTGGAACGAGTGTGGTTTGGCAGAGGCAAACTCAATGAACACTAACGTAATGCTCCCGGGCGAAGCTCTAGCCGCGCCAGCGCCTGGTCCGGCAAAGCATCTGTTGCCGGCTCTGCCGTATGAATATGCGGCGCTCGAACCAAGCATCGACGCACGTACCATGATGCTGCATCACGACAAGCATCATGCGTCGTACGTAGACAAACTGAACAGGTCGCTGGAGAAATTTCCCGAATTGCAAGGGCGCACGGCGATGTGGTTGTTGCTCAACCTAATCAAGGTTCCTAAGGAAATCCGCACGGCCGTCCGCCACAACGCCGGCGGACACGTAAACCATAGTCTGTTCTGGCGGGCGATGTCTCCAACCGGGGACGACGTGCCGACCGGCGGGCTTGGCGACGCGATCGTGCGTGACTTTGGCGGTGTCGAAGAGCTTAAAGTCCGGTTTGCCGAAGCCGGTGAACAGCGGTTTGGATCCGGATGGGTTTGGTTGGCGAGAACGCAGCTGTATGGAGGTAGGCTGCAGGTAGTCAGCACGTTCGGTCACGAAAATCCCGTCCTGCAGGGGCATTACCCGATTCTGGTCAACGACGTATGGGAGCACGCCTATTACTTGAAGTATGAAAATCGGCGAGCGGATTACTTGAACGCCTGGTGGACAATAGTGAATTGGGAAGAGGCGGCACAACGCTACGAAGAATCCGATCGTGCCGCAGCGGGCGTCCGGGAGGCCGAAGATGAGCGCCCTGTGGCGACCGCATGATCCGTGGTACGTCAGCCCGACGTGCCGAAAATGTAACTGCTTCCGTTAAAGAATTCGGCCTTCGCTCAGCAGTTGTCTTGCCGAGAATCTCAGGTCGAAGCGACCTGGTCGAGAGTCATCACACGAGGACATGAATCATGACGAGAAAGATACTGACGCTACTGATCATGCTGGGCATGTTCGGCCCGTTAAGCACGATGTCGGGTTGTAACACCGTGGCCGGCGCGGGCACGGACATCGAACGCGGCGGCGAGGCGGTTCACGATTCGGCGAGAGACGTGCAAAAGAAGATGTAGAGCGGTCCTGCCGCGGCGATTTCGCTGTATCAGCGCTGTCAATGAAACTGCAAACGATCCTCGTGTCGATTGTCGCGGCCACTGCGCTGATGAGCGGATGTGCAAGTTCGGATCCGCGCTACGGTCACAACGAATACCCGATCGGCGCGGCGCATTCGAACGAGAATCATTATGCGGTCATTGACTCGATCGAATCGGGTCGGGCTGACGACGAAGCAAGCGCGATCGCTCACACCGCCACTGGCGGCGGGCTGGCCAGTCACGAATTCGGCAGCTCGAACCCACGGCAGGATGTTTACTTCATCCGCGTTCGGTTCGACGACAGGAGCTATCGAACGGTGATGCAGACCAGCCTCGACGGTCTGCGCGTCGGCGACAGCGTGCGGATCGAGGCCGATCGCGTCCGCCGTTATTAGCTCTCTATGCACCCCGGAATCCGTGGCATCAAACAGCTAGTGCCGTTGGCAATGTCGCCAACGCGTTCACCATCGAAGGGCAACACCATGAATTGGGACACGATCGAAGGCGATTGGAAGCAGTTCAAAGGCTATGTGAAGGAAAAATGGGGCAAGCTTACTGACGACAATCTCGACATTATCGCCGGCAACCGCGAGAAGCTCGCCGGAAAGATCGAGGAAACCTACGGCATCACCAAGGATCAAGCCGAGCTGCAGGTCAAGGCGTTCGAAGAGACGCACAAGGACCATCGGCCGATAACCCCGGCGTAAGTCACGGCGACCTTGTTCGCGGTCATGCTCGGGTACGGAAAGTAAGGGCGCAGTCAGGTCATTGGCATTGCAGTCCCCTTCGGCGCGGCTTCCCCCAGCCGCGCTTTTTTTTGTTGGGCGCGCGCGCCTCGGTCCCGCGTATCGATCGGCGACCTTGAGTTGGTCGGTACGGCGACGCACTGCCGCTCGGCATGCGCACGCGGGCGCACAGACTGCGGCTGGTCTTCCGGCTACGCTTTCCAGCAGCAAGGATCATGCAAAGAGCCCGCGCGTACTTGACCCGTGTCCTTATCTGCCAAGGTCTTCCTTATCGTCGCACTGCTCGCCGTGGGTTGCACGGAAACCCACGCCGTCAAGCGCACCGTCTGCACTATCACGGTCAATTAGCCCGACGAAAGGGAGATGTTTCGCCAACGCCTGCCCGAAGATCAGTATCAGTTCGTCGAGTTGGTGGAACGCGGTCGTCCCGGCTGGTTGGCCACGGCCTGCCGGCAAGGCATTCGCTGCGATCTGCTCGTCATCTCCGGCCATTTCGACGGGAGCACCGAATTCTACTCGGATAGGGTAGCTGCCAGCGAGTTTCTGCCGGTCGCGGAGATGGAGCGCGCGGCCTGCAGCGCCTCCTGCCCTGGATTATTTTCGCAATTGAAGGAAGTCTATCTTTTCGGGTGCAACACGTTGAATGCGGACGCGATCAAGAGAATGTCGTCCGAAGTCGGTCGAAGCCTTGTCCGCGCCGGGCACTTGCAGTCCGCCGTCCGATCACCGATGTTGACGAATTTCACGCTGTTGCGACTGGTATCACACGCATGACTGGATCAACTGCGCAGGTTCGGGCGCTCGATACTCTGGGGCGCCAGCGGCTGAGCGATCGCCAGGTCTGGACGAGCTCGCGCGCCTCTTCCCCACTGCCGAGTCGGTCGATGTTCAGCGGGCGATCGCCGCGGTCTTCATCCGCTCCGACTATCAATTGCTGGCCGAGCCTGAGATTGTCCGCGTGCTGAGCCAATCTCGCCTGAAGTCCCCTAGCGGCGACGACATCATCGACATCCCTATCCGCCGCCTTCGGGTGTCCTAGATTCATAAGATACGGATCCCGATGGACGCGAAATTCGAGGCCTAAGCGGCGCCGTGGCAGCAGTCTGCCGGTGTGAGTGCGTTAGCGCACAGACTCGATCGGGTGTCGCGCGTATCTTTCAAGTTAGAGGGAAAACGCGCCTTTCACGCGCAGGGGCTTACGAGTTGAATTGTCCATGCTGCAGGCCTTTAGCGGTAAGAATTGCAGTCGTGGCGTGTCTGACCTTTCCATAGCGTTTCCGACGCAGGGCTTCAACCATAAGGGAATAAGATGTCCAAATTATTGATCGCACTATTTCTCGCTGTCGGGCTGGGTATTGCCGGATCGGCTGCGGCGCAAACGTACGCGCCGAAGAGCACGTCGACGGCGACGTCGAAGAGCAGCTACACCATGGCGAAGGGGAACGCCGACGCGCAGTACAAGGTCGATAAGGAGGCGTGTTCGCCGCTGAGCGGAAACGCCAAGGACATCTGTGCCGCGGAAGCCAAGGGCAAGTACAGCGTCGCCAGATCTGAAGCCGAAGCAGCGTACAAGAACACGCCAAAGGCTCGCGAGAGCGCGCGTGTTGCGCAGGCTCAAGCGGCCTACGACGTCGCGGTCGAAAAATGCGACGACCTGGCTGGCAACAGCAAGGACGTCTGCGTGAAGGAAGCAAAAGCCGAGTTCGTTAAGGGCAAGGCAAACGCCAAGGTCGACCGTGTCGTCACCGATACGCGCAAGGATGCGGCGACGAAGCAGGCCGACGCCCGCAAGGAAGCGAGCGAAGACAAGCGCGACGCGGAATACAAGGTTGCCATCGAGAAGTGCGACGCGCTCGCGGCTCCCGCCAAGGATGCATGCATCAGCAACGCGAAGGTGCAATACGGCAAATCCTGAGATCGATGCTGATCTGCATCGCGTAACGGGATCGGTTATCGCGGCCGGGGTTGTTTTTCCCCGGCCGTTTTTTTCGTCCGGCGACCGCCTGCCGTCTACCCCCTGGTGCCAACTGATGCGAGCTTTCGGACGACAACCCGCATACGTGGTGACGCACCCAGGAGCTTTCACCTTGGGCGTTCTGCGCGCCTCTCCTCTCGTGCGAATCAAGGATTGCTGCTGGCGGGTGCTCTCGCCTACTACACGCTGCTATCGATCGTGCCGTTGCTTATCCTCATCCTGATCGCGCTGTCGCAGATCATCGATCAGGGAGAGTTGCTCGCCACGCTGGGGCGGTATCTGGAATGGCTGATTCCGGGACAATCCACCGCTGTAATCGGAGAGCTGGCTCACTTCTTGGACCATCGCCGCGTGATCGGCTGGGTGCTGCTGGCGACCATGGTGTTTTTCAGTTCTCTCGCCTTCACGACGTAATGCAACTCGCGCGCAACCTTCGCCCGCCTGGGGGCGATCGACCGAACCAGGTCAGGAGCATTGCGTCGACTGTCGCGGAGCAGCTGACGACAGCCGACTACAAGCGGATCGTCGAAATGCTCCTGCCGGGCTTCGCAAGATACATGGCGACATCGGCCTGTTTGATCAGATCATCTTGGCTCAACCCGTCGTGCGGATAGACAGCGACGCCGATGCTCGCCGTCACCGCAATCGAATAGTCGTCGACCATGTAGGGTTTGGCCAAACGGGCATGAATTTCACCCGCGACCACCAGCGCCCGTTGCTGGTCGTCGACCTCGGGCAGAAGGACGACAAACTCGTCTCCGCCGTAGCGACACGCCGTATCGCTGCCCCGAATGCACGATAGCAGGCGCTCTGACACCCGCTGCAACAGCTTGTCTCCGGCGACGTGCCCCAGCCTGTCGTTGACGTCCTTGAATCCGTCGAGATCGAGCAAGAGCAGTGCGAGCTGCTTGTGCTGCCGTTTTGCCCGGACAAGGGCCTGATCCAGCCGGTCCAGCAGCAAGGCACGATTGGGGAGGCCGGTAAGCTCGTCGTGATACGCAAAATGGCGCACGTTCGCGACCTCGTGCTCGCGCCGAACGACAAGCTCGCTGAGCCGTGCATTGGTTTCGGTGAGGAGGACGATCTGCTGCTGCGCGGAGATCGCTTCTTGCTGACACGATGCCAGCGCTCGCTCGAGCTCTTCCACCCGTGCAGGGCGGTGTTGCAATCGTTGGGGAGCGGTATTGATGGGGACATCTTGCGCGGGCGTGCGCAGGTACACGGCGTGGCCATACGGCGCAATGCCGACGTGCGGAGCGCGGATCACACGTGTGGTCTTCAACCGATCTACCCCCAGGGCGATGCCGGACGCCGCGGTCGAGTCGCCCGGAATCCGCACAATGGCGCTCAAGATGAACCTGGAGACCGGACGTCGTCCGTACGGCACCGCACATTGGCTCCAGCGGGCGTACAGTGGCAGTCGCCGCACCCTCCCCGGAAACCGGGCGACCAGAGGACAGTGGGATCGAATTCCGATCGGGATGGGCTGCCGCGTAAAGGAGCCGCACCATGCGAGTACGTTTCTGGGGAACGAGAGGGTCGATCGCCACTCCCGGGCCGGGCACGAACCACTTCGGCGGCAATACCTCCTGCGTCGAGCTGACCACTGCCAATGGCGACCTTCTGATTTTCGACTGCGGCACCGGCGCGCGCGCTCTGGCCGCCGAATTGATGACCCAAGGCAAGAAAGCCGTCAACGCCAGCATTCTCCTCGGACATACGCATTGGGATCACATTCAAGGGTTTCCATTCTTCAGCCCGGCCTTTGTCAAAGGGAACTCCGTTGCGATTCATGGCCCGGAGGGCAGCCGTGGCTCGCTGCAGCACGTGCTGGCCGGCCAGATGGAATTCACCTACTTCCCCATCGAGTTGAAACAGCTGCCGGCGGCGATCACCTACCACGACCTGACCGAGGGCATTCACGCCATCGGCGGCGCGCGGGTCGCGACCCAATTCCTCAATCACCCGGCCATGACCGTGGGCTACCGGGTCGAGGCCGACGGCGTGGCGATGGTGTATCTAGTGGACCACGAGCCGTTCTCCGATGAGCTCTGGCGCGCCGGCGCGGAGCCGGGCCGCATCGAGTCCATCCTGCACGAGGGAGACCGCCGGCACGCCAAGTTCATGGCCGACGCGGATCTCGTGATCCACGACGCCCAGTACACGCCCGAGGAGTACGGCTCGAAGAAAACCTGGGGACACAGCACTTACGACTACGTGGTGCAGATTGCCGCGGCCGCCGGCGTGCGGCGGCTCGCATTGACCCACCACGATCCGAGCCACGACGACCACTTCGTCGCGGAGATCGAGCGCAGGGCCCGCACCCTGGCCCTGCAGCGCGGGACGGAACTCGAGGTCTTCTGCGCGTACGAAGGCTGCGAGCTCGTCCTGGAGCCGCGTTCCACCTTGAAGCCGTTTGTCACAGCGGCTCCTTTCCAGGCGTCCGTCGCGCAGCGCCGCTTTCACATCCTGGCCGTTGATGACCAGCCGGACACGCTCACGATGATCGTTCGCGCGCTGGAGCAGGATCAGTACACGGTCAGCAGGGCGACAAACGGCCCGGAGGCGCTCACGATGATCGACGAGCACATGCCGGACCTGGTGGTGCTGGATTACAAGATGAGCGGGATGGACGGCCTGGCGGTCGTCAAAGCGCTCCGCGCCAAGCCCAAGACGCAGCGCCTGCCCGTGCTGATGCTCACCGCCATGACCGATGAGCCCAGCACCCGCGCCGGCTTTGAGGCGGGGGTCACGGACTATGTGACCAAGCCGTTTTCGATCCCGCAGCTCACCGCGCGCGTCCGCGCCTGCCTCGCCAGAGCTCAGCTCCAGTAAGTGACGGGCTAGTCGGAGACGATCTCGACGCGATCCAGATACCTCGACAATTCGCCGACCCACCTGCGCGATGCTTCGGTGTCGGCCCTCTCGCCCGCCTGCTCGAGGGCGGCGCCGATGTCAGTGATGGCCTGGAATCCCCAGCTGCCGCCGGCGCCTTTCATGCCGTGCCCCAGACTCTCCACGGTCTCGAAGTCACCTCGATCCAAGGCGTCCAGCATCGCGATGACATCCCGCCTGCGGTTCTGCAGAAACCCGGGGATCAGGTCCGCGAATTTAGGATTCGTGCGCACTAGGATCGCGTCCTTCCGGCCGCGCTCCTCGTCCGACGATGGAGACGCGATTGGCGAATGCTCCTTGATCGCCTGGAGCAGCACCTCTTGCTTGATGGGCTTCGTCAAATACGCCGTGCACCCTGCCGCCACACACTTTTCCTGATCACCCTTCAAGGCAGCGGCCGTCAGCGCGACGATCGGCGTGGGCGAACGGTGGTTCGCCTGTTCCCACTCTCTAATCGCCCGCGTCGCGGTCAAGCCATCCATGACCGGCATTTGCCGGTCCATCAGGACAAGGTCGAAGTGTCCGGCTGTAAACTTTTCATAGGCGACTGCCCCGTTTTCGGCGATCTCGACTCGGTAGGGCGTATCGCGCAGGTAGGCCAGCGTGATCGTGCGGTTGTCCGGGGAATCCTCGACGAGAAGGATATGCAGCGCCGGCAGTGGCGCGTCCGGACTGGTACCGACCAGGACGGGTACTCGCCGCGCGGCCCCTGCCCAGATCTCGAGCGGCACCGCGAAGGAAAACACGCTGCCCTTCCCGACGATGCTTTCGACCCAGATGCGCCCGCCCATGAGCTCTACCAGGCGCTTCGAAATCGTGAGCCCCAGCCCCGAGCCACCGTAGCGGCGAGTGGTGGATGAGTCGGCTTGCGTGAATCGCTCGAATACCGCGCCCAGTTTCTCGCCTGGGATGCCGATGCCCGTGTCCGAGATCGTGAATCGCAATGCGCCTGGAACCGAGGACTCCGCATCCGGCGTCACTCGCAGGGCGACTTCGCCCGCTTCCGTGAACTTGATCGCGTTGCCGAGCAAGTTGAGCAGCACCTGCCGCAGCCGTGTCGGGTCGCCGACCAGGTCGGTGGGCACGTCCGGCGCGATCTCGCACACGAGGGCCAGTCCTTTTTCATGGGCCCTAATCGCCGCCATCTCCCTCACTTTCTCCAGCAGATCGTTCAACGAGAACCCGGTCCGTTCCAGCTCGAGCTGCGAGGCTTCGACTTTGGACAGATCGAGGATGTCGTTGACGAGATTCAGAAGATTGTCGCCGGCACGGCGAAAGATCTGCACGTAATTGCTTTGCTCCGGGGATAGCGGAGTCTTCGCAAGCAGGTCTGCGATGCCGATGATCGCATTCATCGGCGTGCGGATTTCATGGCTCATGCTCGCCAGAAAATCGGATTTGGTCTGGCTTGCGCTCTCGGCTACGGCCTTGGCCTGCTGCAGTTCCGCCTCCACTCGTTTGCGTTCCGTGACGTCGCGGGCCGCGGCGAAGACGCCCTGCAGCGTGCGGTCCCGGTCGTAAAAGGTGGTCGCGTTGTAGGACACCACCGTTTGCTTCCCGTCGCGAGCGCACGCCGTCAGCTCGTAGTCGGTGACCTTCTTTGCGCTCAGCACGAGCTTGATCCCCGCTTCTGCCCGCTCCGGATCGGTGAAGTAGCTCTTGAACGGCGCGCCGATCAGCTCGTCGCGCGTGCAGCCGGTGAGCGCCTCCATCTGCTTGTTGACGTCCGTGATGATGCCGGACGGGTCGGTGGTCATGATCGCATCTATGTTGGATTCGATCAGCGAGCGCGTGTAGAACTGCTGCTCGCGCAGACGCTGATCGAGTTTCTTTTGCTCGGCTTCGACGAGCTTGCGCGCCGTGTTATCTGTGCCGATCAGCAGATAGCCGATGATCGCGTCCTGCGCATCGCGAAGCGCCGTGACGGACACCACCGCCGGGAACCGGCTGCCATCCTTGCGGATATAGGTCAGTTCGTAGATATCCTCGATCCCGCGCGAGGCCTTGAAAACCAGCGCCTCGAATCCCGGCGTGATCGTGGTCGCGAGCTCGATGCTCAATGCCTTGGCGCGCGTAATCACCTCCTGCGGATCGGAAATGTCGGCGGGCGTAATCTTGTTCATCACTTCCGTGGCCGTGTAGCCCAGCATTCGCTCCGCGCCGACATTGAAGATTTGAATGACGCCCTTGGCGTCGGTGGCGATGCATGAGAAGTTGGCGCTGTCGAAAATCGCGCGCTGCAGGGCCCCCGCCTTGAGCAGCACCTCTTCCGCCTGCTTGCGCGAGGTCACGTCGCCGGCGCTCCCGGCGACACCGATGCCCGTCCTCGTCGCGTCCATGACCTTAGCCATACCGTCACCTCCGGTAACCGATGCTCGCTCGCGTGGACCAGGGCGGCGACCTGATGCCATGAAGGCCGATTCGCGCCAACGACACCGAACAATTGCCGATTCGTGCGCCAGCGTACAGACCTCGCCGCGTACGGGTGCTTAAATACATTTCCGCGCTTGTTACTCCATAGAGCGTGGGCAACCAGAAGGAATCGAAAATGTACATTGGCGGCGGTGCCCTCTTGCTTATCATCATCCTCTTGGTCTTTGTGCTATGAGGCGGTTCCTGAGCAACAACTGAGCGCGGTTATCGGGCGCAGCCGTCCAAGCCTGCCTCAGTAAACAATCTCAGTAAGCAATCGTACGGGCTGGACTCGGTGTCATCGGTGCGCTACCGCACCAAGTCTCGGCCGGCTTTGGACTAGCGCAGAGCCGCCCAAAATGATTGCAAGGCGACGGCGACCCGAGGGTCAAGCCGGAGCTGAGGTCGGAGCGACCACCGTTACGCTGACCCTCTCGACCGGAACCAACCATGAACCTGAGCTTGAGTCTCGCCCCGATCGTCTCGCTTCTCGCAGGCATACTGATTCTTGTCGTGCCGCGGTTGCTGAACTACATCGTCGCAATTTATCTGATCGTCATCGGCCTGATCGGACTGTTCGGCGCAGGGAATTTCCATCTGAAGTGACTGCACCCGGGTACGTCGCTAGGCGATTCCAGCGCACGCGCTGCGCATTGTGGACCGATTCGGACCGCTTTGGTCGGGTTTGGACGGTCTCGGTTTGACGTCGATCAAAACGTTCCGCCAGCTCCCGATCTACTGTCTTCTTGAGTCCTTGAAAGGATTTGTCATGTTCTCCGGCGTCTTCAACCTGCCATGGTGGGGCGACGTGGTCGTCGCCCTGCTGCTGACCCATGTCACGATTGTCGCCGTGACGGTATTCCTGCACCGGCACCAGGCGCATCGTGCGCTCGAGCTTCATCGCGCCCTCAGCCACTTCTTCCGGCTGTGGTTATGGTTGACGACGGGCATGGTGACCAAGGAATGGGCGGCGGTGCATCGCAAGCATCATGCCAAATGCGAAACGCCGGAAGATCCGCATAGCCCGCAGATTCTGGGCATCAACCGCGTGTTGTGGCGAGGCGTGTTCCTCTACGTCAAGGAGGCTCGGAAGCCCGAGACGCTCGAGCGTTACGGTCACGGCACGCCCGACGACTGGCTGGAACGCAACGTCTACTCGAAGTTTCAGGTCGTCGGGCTGACGCTGATGGGTGCGACCGATGTCGTTCTGTTCGGCCCCGTGCCGGGTATCCTGATTCTCCTGACCCAGATCGTCTGGATTCCGTTCTGGGCCGCCGGCGTGATCAACGGGATCGGCCACTACTGGGGATACCGCCATTGGTCGACTCCGGATGCGAGCACCAACATCGTTCCGCTTGGCCTTCTCATCGGCGGCGAGGAGTTGCACAACAATCATCATGCCTATCCGACCTCGGCGAAGCTGTCGATGAAATGGTACGAATTCGACATCGGCTGGCTCTACATCCGACTGCTCGAGGCGGCTGGAATGGCGCAGGTCAAGCACGTCGCGCCGGTGCCGCGTCTGGGCGTGGCCAAACCTGTCGTCGACCCGCAGACGCTCCAGGCGATCATTGCCTGTCGTTACGCTGTATTGGCGCAGTATGGCCGGTCGTTGCGGCGCGTCTATCGCGAGGAGCTCGCCAAGCTGCGCCGATTCGCGCCGCACGATGCGCTTGCCTTGCAGACCGTCGAGCCTTGGCTGGACCGCGATGAAAGGTTGCTCCGCGAGAACGAGCGGGCCCGGCTTGCCGAGTTGCTGCCGAAGTCGCAGGTCCTGCAGACGATGGTGGCGATGCGCCATGAGCTCGCCGCAGTGTGGGGGCGGTCCATGGCGACCCGCGAGCAGCTCGTCGCGCAACTGCAGGACTGGTGCCGGCGCGCCGAGACGAGCCAGATCAAACCGCTGGCCGAATTCTCTCGGCAGCTGCGTTGTTATGCCTGATCCTGGCGCGCAACCGGTGCCATCAGCCACCGCTTGATCTGCGCGTAGACCTCCGCTCGGCTGAGCAGGTCGAGGTGGCTGGTGCGATAGGCCACCCACTGGTGCGACTCCTCGAACGTCAAAGCGAGCTTCGGATTGGCGTGGTGGCCGAGTGCGCTCTCCAGCGGCACGATGCCGTCCCCGATCAACCGGTCGCTGACGTCGCCCGCTGTCTCGCCGGTGGTTGCGGCGATCGCGTAGCAGGCGACGCCTTCCGGTAGCGGCACCGCCACGCGGAGGTCGCCGCTGCGCTCGAAGCGGCCGCGCCTGTTCCAGTCCTCGTCCACCAGATTTCCGAACCGCAGATCGGTGATGCCCGCACTGCGGATCTTCCCCAGGCGAGCCAGGGGCGCGGAGTACGCGTTCGAGCCCAGCAGCAGGTCCACCCAGTTGCCGCCCCGCTCGAGCGGCGCCCCGTGGTGCGGCGTGCCGAGAAAAACGAGCTTGTCGAGACGCCGCAGCCATTGGTGGCGCGCCCGCGCGGCGTAATGGCAGGCGCTGCGGGCGACGAGCCCGCCCATGCTGTGTCCGATGAGGACGAACTCGGTCAACGGCACCGGCCAGAGTTGCACCAGGTTGTCGAGCAGTTCGGCGAACGCGCGCCCGTTGGCGGAGATGTGGAGGCCGCTGTTGTAGTGCAGATAGACCGAGGTGTAACCAAGGTCGCGTGCCAGCGCGGCGCCGTGATCATGCCTTTTGCGCTTCCACTGCAGATCGTTCATGCAGAGACCGTGCAGCAGCACGACGAGCCTGCCCCCGGCGTGCGGGATCGCCGCGGCCAGCGGTTGGCGTTCGGAGGGCAAGGAGATACCGCGCCGACGGAAGTGCATGGTGATCGCCAACGGGTTCTTCGACGCCGCCAGGTAGTCGCCCAGCACGCCATTGAGCGCGGCGAGCAGCGCCTCGCGACCCGGCCAAGTGCTTCGCTCGCCGAGCAAAGGCTCGAGTTGGGCCAGCAACCTGTCGAGCCCGTGCCCGACGAGGCCGATCACGCCGCGGATGCTCCGGTACAGTAGGCGCGTGATGCCGGTCGTCCGGTCGCGCTTCGGCTTGGCGAGGAGTCCCGGGACGCTGGCGATGTTGTGATGCATCGCCTCGACCAGATCGACGACGCCGGCGATGCCGGCGATGGTCAGTTGGTTGAGTCCGCGAAGATCGGCAGCGTGTTCCCGGAGCCTCTTGACCATCGCCTGGCCGTTGGAATCGGGGGATAGGAGATTTGCCCCGGCCTGCGCCGCAGCTAAGCCCTGCTTTTCTTCGCCGACCTTTTCGCTCTCTTTCTCGCCGGCTTCTTCGCTGCCCCCTTGGCGGCCCTGGTTACCGCGGCGACGGCCTTCCTTGCGGTCGTCCTGACCTTGGCCATGCCTTTCTTCATGACGGACTTGGTGGAGACGGTCTTGCGTCGCGCGACGTTCCTTGCCGTGCCGGTCCTGCGCTTCGCCGCGGGTCTCTTCGGGCCCATGGCGCGTTCTACCTTGCCGGCAACTTTTTGGGTGCCTGCTGCCGCTGCCTTCACCTTCCGCTTCATCGTGCGCTTCGCCTTGCCCAAGGCTCTCTTTGCATCCGCTTCGGCGGCCTTCGCCTTGCGCTTCACGCGTGCCGTGGCGACCCGCGCTTTTCGCTCTACCAGGGTCCGTGTCTTTGCGGCTTTGCGCTTGGCGTCCGAGGCCGCATCTCCCGCCGTCTTCACGAGCGAGGCGCCCACTTCCTGCGCCTTGTCCTTGGCCGCTCCCACGGCGTCACCGATCCTGGTCAGCAAACCCTTTTCTTCGCCCATCATCGATTCTCCTCTGCGGTTAATGAACCACACTGCGTTGGTTGCGTCTGCCGTGTCATGCTCCTGTCCCGAACAGAGCCCCGACGCCTGCCGTCAGCCCCATGGCAAGCGCGCCCCAGAACGTGACGCGCATCGCGCCCGTCGTCACGCTTGCGCCGCCCACGCGCGCAGCCAGCCCGCCCAGGATCGCGAGGAACACCAGCGAAGCTCCGGAGACGACAAGCAGCAGACTCGACTGGGAGACCAAAGCAACAGCCAACAGCGGCAAGGCTGCGCCAACGGCGAAGCTGGCCGCCGATGTAAACGCCGCCTGAATCGGCCGCGCACTGAGCGTCTCGGAAATACCGAGCTCGTCGCGGGCATGTGCGCCCAGCGCGTCATGGGCCATGAGTTGCTCGGCAACCTGTTTCGCGAGCGCGGGATCGACACCCCGGCCGACATAAATCGCTGTCAGTTCCCGGCGCTCGGCCTGGTCGTCGGCTGCGAGTTCCGCGCGTTCCAGGTTGAGCGCGGCCTGTTCGGAATCTGCCTGTGAGCGGACCGACACGTACTCACCGGCAGCCATCGACATGGCTCCCGCGACCAGACCGGCGATCCCCGCGACCATCACGTTACCGTGAGTCGCACCCGCGGCTGCGACACCGAGCACCAGGCTCGCTGTCGAAACGATGCCGTCGTTGGCACCCAATACCGCGGCGCGTAACCAGCCGATCCGGTCCGTCCGATGCCGCTCCCTGTGGCGTGCAATCATTCTCGGACGTCACTTCGAACGGGGCAGCACTAGGAAGCATCCTCGGCTTGCCGGTGTCCCGAGAGCAGACGCCCATACTCGCGTTTGACGACCGCATAGCACTCGCATACCTGCGCTTCCAGTTGTCGGCGATCGAGTACGGCAATGTGACCGCGGCGGCAATGGATCAGTCCCGCCTCTTGCAGCTCTCCGGCGGCCTCGGTGATGCTTTCGCGGCGCACGCCCAGCATATCGGCGATCAGTTCCTGCGTCATCGTCAGCTCGTTCGAGGGCAACCGGTCCAGGCATGACAGGATCCAGCGGCAGAATCGCTGTTCCAGCGAATGGTGCCGGTTGCACACCGCGATCTGCCCGGTCTGCGCGATCAGCGCCTGAGTGTAGCGCAGCAGTAAACGCGGCAGCGGGCCGTCGCGCTCGAACTCGCTTTTCAGCAGCTCCGCCGCCAGCCGATAGGCGTACCCCGGGCTGAGCGCCACCGCCTGGCTCGGTGTGCTTTCGCCACCCAGGAACGATGCGACGCCGATCACCCCTTCCCTGCCCGTCACCGCGAATTCTGCCGACGCGCCGTTCCCTGTCACGTAGAACCGGGAAACGATGCCGGCGGTGAGGAAATACAGGTATTTTTCCCGATCGCCGGCGCGGTGAACGATCCAACCCAGCGGCAAAGGAACGGGCTCCAGATACGGCGGCACACGCTCATAGTCCTTGAGCGGCAGCGCGGCAAGAAGATGGTTTTCCCTGGGCGTCTGCGGTGCCGATACGACCCGCTTCCTGTCCCTGGACGCGAAGCGCGCCTCCGGAAAAGGCCGACACGAATCTCCCTGCAACATTTTGCGTTCCCCAAGAGAGTCGGCGGCCCGACCCCCGATTTGAATCTACCCGGTTCATCATCACATCTGTTGAGCTGAATCAACCCTTATGTCAGCTAGCGCACCGATAATCCCAAGGGGACGGAGCCGTTCCGAGCACGAGGCTACCGGTGGGCAAGCCCAAGACACGCTCGCTCGCCGGTTCCGTGCGGTAGACAGCGGCTCGCCGGATCGGGCCTCCGTGCGACAGCGCACAGATCTCGCCGGCAGGCTGGCCTAAATTCTCGGTGTGGTCGGTGGGGTCGTGATGGCGCCAGGAAAGGGATGGCTTTAGTCGGTTTGCCGATTCGACACTTCGATGGTCGACCCGATGCTGAAATCCCTGGCGTCACCTCCGACCTTTCCCGATCTTCCAGTACGGCGTGCCGGCCGTTTACCGGCCTACGTTATCAGGAGCAAATCATGAGCATCAACAAAGACCAGCTCAGGGGCCGAGTCAAGGAAGCGCAAGGCAAGATCAAGGAAGCTGTCGGCAAGCTCGTGGGCGACAAAACCGTGGAAGCAAAAGGCAAGGTTCAAAAGGTTCTCGGCGAGGTGCAAGCGAAGTTTGGTGACGTCAAGCAAGACATCAAGGACTCAACGAAGGGCACTTGATTTGAGCCCGTTGGTCGGTCCGCCATCTGACAGAGGAGCTAGCAATGACAAATCCTGCAATCGATGTCGACCAAGTGCTGAAGAGCTTGGCGAGCCAGTCGATCAAGCAAGGTAGGAACGTGCGCGTCACCGTACGGGACCTGACCCTCAAGGCACTGCAACAACGCGAACTCACTCTGGATCAGATCCGGAAGGTTCTGCGAAGTATCACCGAAGGCGTGAATCTCGGCGTAGCCAAGCGTGAGACGAAGATCGAGAAGGCGTATTCCGATACGCTGGCCGGCATGGACGACGCGCTGCTTAAGGTGGTCCAAGCGACCAACGTCGCCCTCCACAGAGTAACGGGCGAAGGTTACGACTACGAGGACTCCAACCTGAAGCGGGCCCTCGATGAACTGGAAAAACTCGAGGATGAATTCCTCGGGAGTATTGCGAAGGCGACGGACAGTGCGAGCGAGAAAATCAAGGCACCGTGGGACCGGGTGCTGAAAAAGACGAAGGTGTCTGGCACCGCCACCGGCGCTCAGGTGGCGTCAACCATCCGGGACTACGCAAAGCGGGCACAGACGGCGATGCGCGAGCAGCGCGAGACGAGCTTCAAGACGGCGCATCTGCTCACGCAGAACTTCGCCACTCTGGCAGGCGGGATACTGATCGGGATGTCCGAGGGGTTGGGAGCCAAGCGCACTGCTTCAAAGAGAAGAACGGGGACGGCGAAGCGGGGCAAGAGGGCGACAGCAAAGACTGCGACGCGGCCTAAGACTAGGAAGCGCGCCAAGACAAAGGCGGCCCGGAAATCCAGCTAGGTACGATCACGCCTCAGAATTGGAATTCGTGCCCGGATTCGGTCCCGTCTAACGGCTCATCAAGGTCTGGGCCGTAGTCGCGCTTGTACTCTTCCCGGTATGCGGTCCTGCCCACCGCCGCCATTGGCCCTGCGCCGTCGTGCGTGACCGCTACGCCATGAAACGTTTCTTCCTGGTGTAACTCGGTTTGATGCTCATTGTCTCTTGGTTCCGTCATGATTTTTCTCGTTTAAGACGCTACGCAAGCATAGTGGTCATCTATCTTGTCGCAGGCGCCCAAAGCTGTCGCATCTCGTCAACCGCCGTGATCCCTGTATGGATTCTGTTGGCCACGGTAATCGTAATCACGGTAATTCCCATCACGTTGATTGTAGTTGCGGTCCCCACCGTCGCCGCGGTTGTAACCGCGCTCTCCGTAATAGCCGTTGCGGTTGTCGCCGTACCCTGCCGGAACGACCACACAGCCTCCGAGCAAAGCAGCGAGAATCGAAAGAATCAGAATGGATTTCAATTTCATATGGGTTCCTTGTTCGAAAATGATCAAATCGCATGAAGACCGGGCCGTGCTCGGCGAAAGATGCGCCGAAGATCGCCGGGCCCATATATTCATTCGACCACGTACCCATAGCGTTCGTCCGTGCGCCGCCGTACACACCAGAATTCATTTGACGGACGACAGCGTGCAGCGGGAGCTTCCTGGCCAAGACTGCTGGACTCGTTGGGCGCCAGAGATATGTGCGCCACCGCACTGACGGCAGCGAGGCACGCGGCTAAGGTACACGGAGCATACGCACGCAAGTTTCTCTATTCGCCCCACTCGCGCATTTGCGATGGGGTTTGCCAAACCTGTCGGTGAAACCTTTTCGTGCCGACGAGATTGTGAGGCCAGATGAAATCGATTCTCGACCCTTCGTTTCGATACACAGCGAGCTTCAACACCGACCTGCACAAGACGTTCGCGAGAATCCGCCGCGACCAACGGCAGGAAGCGCATAGGGAAGTGCACGCCACCGTGGGCCCGATCGCCAAGGTTTCGTCGATCGTCGGAAAGACAGCGACAAGGCGGTGAAGGAATCAGTATCGGCGTCGCTTCTCATCGACAATTATTGAACCGAAGGACAGAAAATGCGTACCGGCTTCATTGTGTTGTGGATGCTGCTCTGCTCGATCACTTCGGCCGCCGCTCAGGTGAGCGTCGGTATCGGGCTTCCCGGGGTGAGCATCGGGATCAACCTGCCGGTGTATCCGCAGCTGGTCCTCGTGCCCGGCTACCCCGTCTACTACGCTCCGCAAGTGAATTCGAACTATTTCTTCTACGACGGCATGTACTGGGTTTACGCGGGGGACAATTGGTATACGAGCGCCTGGTACAACGGGCCGTGGGAGCTTGTGGCCCCGGAAGCGGTACCGCTGTTCGTCCTCCGGGTCCCCGTGCGCTACTACCGGCGCCCTCCTGTGTACTTTCACGGGTGGCGTTCGGATGCGCCGCCGCGCTGGGGTGAGCACTGGGGCGATGCATGGGAGCAGCGTCGACGCGGGTGGGACACCTGGGAACGCAGCTCGGCACCTCCGCCGGCCCCCCTGCCTGTATACCAGCGGCAATATTCGGGGACTCGATATCCGCGCATAGAGCAGCAGCAGGTGCTTCAAAGCCAGAACTACCGTTACCAGCCGCACGACGCGGCGGTCCAGCAACACTATCAGGCGCCGCGAGTGCAAAGCGCGCCCGCACCGTCTCCGAAGTCGACCGCCGCCCATGCGCCTCCTCAGCAAAGTAGCCGAACGGCCCAGCGTCCTCCGCAGCAACCCCAGCAAGCGGCGGCCCAGCATCAACAGCAGGCACCCAAGGCGCAAGGCCAGGACAAGGGACCGCAAGCCAAGGGACCCGCGCAGGAGCCAAGAGCCCAGCGTCCTCCGCAGCAACCCCAGCAAGCGGCGGCCCAGCATCAACAGCAGGCACCCAAGGCGCAAGGCCAAAACAAGGGACCGCAAGGCAAGCCACCCGCGCAGGACCGGCAGCAAAGTCAGGAGAAGGGTCACGACAAAGGCGAGCAGCAAGGCGACGAACGCAACAAATGACGACCTCTTGGCCGGCCCGCTCCGCTCTCGAGAGCGGGCCGCGCCGCAAGTGCGAGTGCTGGATGATCGTCAGCGACGCGAGTTCGAGGCCTCCCATCCGCGGCAGCCGTTCAAGAACGGATTAACGATATCGCGCGCCCAGGCCTCTAATTCGGCGGGCTCGTCGGCGTATCTCTTGCGCGCGGCCGTAAGACGCAGAACCGTGCCTCTGTGCGCAAGCGCACAGACGGCGTTCGGGGTCACCGCTATGATTCTTGCGTACCCGCGTGGCGGCGGTTTCGTTTCAAATCCGCTCTGGGGCATCGGTATTCGCGCCCGCGACGTGGTGACGATCAACAACAAAAGGAGCAAGTCATGAGTCTTGGCACCATTCTGCTGATTGTTCTTATCCTGATACTGATCGGCGTCATACCTGCATGGCCGCACGCGCGCAGCTGGGGTTACGCCCCCAGTGGAATCGTCGGGGTGATACTGATCATCGTGATCGTTCTGTTCTTGCTGGGGCGCCTGTAACAGGCCACTGTCACTGCGCGGAATCCGGAATCTTCACTCAAAGGAAAAAGTATGACGAACATCACCCGCAGATTGGCAACCCTCGCTGGCGTGCTGCTCATGGCGACGGCGCTGGGCTGCGCTTCGACACGTACACAGGAAGGCAGTGGTGAATACGTCGACGACACAGTCATCACCACCAAGGTCAAGGCGGCCATCCTCGATGAACCGACGCTCAAGTCTGCCGAAATCAACGTCGAGACGTTCAAGGGCGTAGTTCAGCTGAGCGGATTTGTGAGCTCGCAGGCTGCGGAAAATAAGGCGGTTGAGGTTGCCCGCACCGTCGGCGGCGTGAAGTCGGTCAAGAACGACATGCGCCTCAAGTAACAACCTACCGGACGTCAGGTCCGTCGGACGACGGCCTGCCCGTCCGGCATATCCGGATATGTCCGGCCTTCCGCGGGCCTGGCGCTCGCGGTCCGTACTGATCACCGAATTGGAAACCGCCCAATGCCAAAGACTTCCTTTCTCACCGACATCCAGACGCTGCGCAAGCGCGCCCGGCAGCACATCAACGAAGGCTCTGTCACCGCGGGTTATTCCGCGGACCGCGAAATAGTGCTCAAGCTGCTGAACGATTCTCTGGCGACGGAACTGGTGTGTGTACTGCGCTACCGGCGACATCACTTCATGGCGCGAGGCATTCACTCGCAGAGCGTGGCCCAGGAGTTTCTCGACCATTCGAACGAAGAACAGGGACATGCCGACGAGATCGCGGAGCGCATCGTGCAGCTGGGCGGGGCACCTGATTTCGCCCCTGAGGGACTCGTAAGCCGCAGTCACGCGGAGTATGTCGAGGGCGACTCGCTGGTGAGCATGATCAAGGAAGACCTGGTGGCGGAACGAATCGCCATCGACAGTTATCGCGACATCATCCAGTACCTCGGCGACCAGGACCCGACCACGCGCCGGATGTTGGAGGGAATCCTGGCCGTGGAAGAGGAACATGCCGACGAGTTGGCCGACCTGCTGGTGGCTTTCCCCGAAGCATCCGAGGGAAAGAGGCGATCCACGAAGTCGAAGTGAGCGCACGCGCTCCCAGCGCGCAGAAGTGCGCCCATCGAAGTCGCCGTTCGTCCGTGCACCATGACCCCTGCCGCCGCCGTTCCAGCCTCCATCGACATCGCTGATTCGGCGCTTGCTGTGGAGCAACCCGGCTCTGCCGCCGACGCGTCGCTCGCCACCCTCCCCGCAACGCGGATGCCGGTTGATGCGCGCGGGCTGGCGCTGGGCATTCTCGCGGCGCTCGCGTCGGTTCTCGCCCTGTCGTGGGCGCAGGGCTTCGTGGTACCGCTGCTGCTCGGCATCGTCATTTCCTACACGCTGAACCCGCTGGTCGGATGGCTCGAAGCGATCAAGATCCCGCGCGTTGTCGGGACCGTCATGGTGATGGCAAGCGTGATCGGTGCGCTCGTTCTCGGCACGTATTCGTTGCGCGGACAAATGCAGACCATCATCGAACAGTTACCCGAAGCGGCAACGAAGTTCGCCACCGGCATTGCGCGCATGCAAATCAGCCAGATCGGCAATATGCAGAAGATGCAAAAAGCCGCAACCGAGGTGGAGAAGGCGGCGAGTCAGGCGGCCGGGAGTTCTGCCGCTCCGCCCGAACCCGCCACTCACGTCATCGTGGACAAGCCCACGTTCAAGGTCGGCAACTTCCTGTGGGAGAATTCGATGGGCGCCCTCGGGGTCATGGGCCAGGCGGCGATGGTCGTTTTCCTGGTTTTCTTTCTGCTCCTCGGTGGCGATACATTCAAGCGCAAGCTGGTGCGACTGACGGGGCCGACGCTGTCGAAAAAGAAGATCACCGTCCAGATTCTCGACGACATCAACGGTTCGATTCAGAAATACATGCTCATGCTGCTGACGACAAACCTCCTCGTTGCACTGCTCAGCTGGACTGCGTTTCACTGGATCGGCCTCGAGAACGCGGGAGCCTGGGCTGTCGCTGCGGGGCTCCTGCATGTCGTCCCCTACCTGGGACCCGGCGTCACGGCCATCGCAACGGGAATGGCCGCCTTCATGCAGTTCGAGTCGTTTCCAATGGCACTCCTCGTTGCCGGGACATCGCTGTCGATCGCAACGCTGGTCGGAACGTTCGTGACCACCTGGATGACCGGACGAATCGCTCATATGAACTCAGCGGCCATATTCATCTCGCTGCTGTTCTGGGGCTGGCTGTGGGGCGTCTGGGGTATGCTGCTCAGCATTCCCATCATCGTCATCGTCAAAGTCGTGTCGCAGCATGTGGAGCAGCTCCATCCCATGGCCGAACTTCTAGGCGACTGAGCGAGGAACGAAGCATCGCCCACGCCACCGAGCCGCGCTAAATGCTGCGAAATTGTTCACTGTTCTAGTAAGCAGTAGCGAGGATGCGACCATGACAAGACTCGTGCAACGGCTTCGCAGCGGCCCCTATGCGGTCACCGTCGGCGGTCAAACAAAAGCCATCTGCGGTTGCGGACTCTCTGGCTCCTTGCCGTTCTGTGATGGAACACACCAGATCACGAAGACCGAAGAAGCTGGCAAATTGCACTGGTACGATTCCGGAAAGCAGCGACACAACGCTGTGGACAGATACCCCGACATCCGCACCGACGATGTCACCAAAAGCACATTGTCAGCGCAGACCGCGCCCTCCATGAACATTTCTACTGAACCCGTCAGCGATCGTTGAACAAGTCGATTGCGGTCAACCCGGCGCGGATCATTCGCATTGGCGCAATGCAGCGCCTCGCGGCGGCACTCGCGGTCGCCGTCGCCGCATTCCTCGGCCAGCCGGACTCCATTTCGTGGCATACGCGTGCGATTGTGAGCTGGGACCTAGGCGTGTTTGTCTATCTTTTTCTGGCATGGTGGCTCATTGCGCGCGCCGACGCCGGCATGACGCGCGACCACGCGCTGGGCCAGGACCAAAGCGGCTACGTCATCTTCCTGTTCGTGGTGGGCGCAGCATGCGCTAGCATCGTCGCCATAGGCTTCGTGGTCAGCACGATCAAGGAGCTGCCCTTCTGGCCACGTGCGTGGCATCTTACGCTGACGATTGGCGCGCTGATCTCGTCATGGCTTCTGATCCAGACCGTATTCGCGTTTCACTATGCCCGGCGCTACTACGCCGTCCCGCACCGTGAGCGCACGGCACCGCCGGAGCTGCTGTTTCCCGGCGGCCGCGAGCCGGATTATCTCGATTTCGCGTACTACGCGTTCGTCGTCGGCATGACCTCACAGGTGTCCGACGTCGCCGTGACGTCTCGGCAAATGCGCCGGCTCACTCTCATTCACGCTGCGCTTGCATTCGTTTTTAACATCGCGGTGCTCGCGCTCAGCATCAACATCATCGCCAGCGTGATCTAGGGGACGCCGTTCAGTCGCCGAGCGGCACCCCGCCAGGGATCGGAGTACGCTGCGGCGCAAGTCCATCGTCGCCGCGCCCCGTCGGCCCCGCTTCGCCTCATGACGCGTCACGAGTCACTTGACCGCAGTCACGGCGCGAAATGCAGCGGGTCCCTGAGATTCTGCAATTCCCGGTAGTAGTAGAGCGGCGTTGGTCGCTTTCCCTTGACCCTCAACCGCTTTAGAAATTCGATTTCTTCCCGAGTCGCATCACCGCTGAGGGAGGCGTTCTTGAGGAATCCGTTGAACCCCGGTTCGCCCCCGAAACGCTGGTCAGGTGCCGTTTCGACAAACTCAAACCGCTTCGAAGGCTCCGGGGCCAATCTTCGGTTGAGCATGATTTGCATGGCGAAGCCCGACAGGTCGATATCCCAGGACTCGATCAGCGGATCGAGGAAGGAAACGCAGTTCTCCAATGACACGTGGAAGACGTCTGTATCAAGAAACTCCATGATCTCGACCCGCATCTGCTTATAGCTTCGGCCACCGAGTTGGGCCACTGCGCGGAGCCATTTGTCATTTTTCAATTCCTCGCTGGCGACCCGTTTGATCACGTCCAATAGCTTCTGGGTGACGAGGCGTTCGAGTTCGCCAAACGCCTGCTTCTCCAAAATTGCTCGTATCTCTTGCCGTTTCTCGGGCGTGCACTTCCGGAGCACCAGCTCTCGAACCTCATGAAACAAAGGTGCCGGCGGGTTTTCGAAATTTCTCTTCACCGCTTCCTCGCGCTGCAGCTCAGCCAGTTTCGCAAGCCTGCCGCTCGACAGCTTGAGGAACTTGCCCATCTTCTCGTAGATATCTGTTCGATCCGGCGCGGGAGGCAATTTCTTCCGACTCAGTAGCTGCGAGATATACGACTCGGTGACTTCGGTGGCTGCCGCCAAGTCCTTCTGCTCGAAGCCCAGTTGTTGCAGCCGTTGCTTGATGACCAAACAGACATCCACCGCAGCTCTCCCGTGATTAACCGCCATCGATTAAGCAGTGCCGATATTCCAAGATAATGCTTGACAGGTCAAGCCAATTCACCTATTCTTGTTAATGACTGAGGGAGTATGCGAGTATTATTAACTAGAAATGGTTAGCTGCTACGCCCCCTTGGCCATTACAACCAAGGAGATCCTATGTATGCACGTCGCGTATCCATGAAGCTGAAGGCGAACAGCACGGCCGAGTTTACCCAGCGGCTGGAAAAGGAAGTCATTCCCATGCTTCGCAAACAGAGCGGGTTTCGGGATGAGATCACGTTCGTCGCTCCAGGCGGCACCGAAGCTTTTGGTGTGAGTTTGTGGGACACCAAGCAAAATGCGGACAACTACAATCGTGGCGGTTACGCCGAGGTGACCAAGATCCTCGAGAAGGTGATCGACGGAACCCCCAAGCTTGAAACTTACGAGGTTGCCAACTCCACTTTCCACAAGATCGCTGCGCCTGCTGCAACGGCCTGAAGGCCGGTGGCAGGTTGATTTGCCAGGAGGAGACAAACTCTAACGATTACCAAAGTGGCGATCGCCACTTGCCGCACTTCTAGGCAGTGGCCCGACTCTCATGCCGGGCCATTTCTTTTACTGCTCAGGACACCTTCGTTCAGGCCAGATTCGTTGGCGCAAGGGTGTCTGGCAACCAGGACTGTTCGAAAGGCAGGCATTATGCAAAACCTCATCTCTTACGACCCACGCACCGACACAGGTTTCGACGAGTTGTTCCGCGGCTTCTTCAAGCCCGTGCGCCTGGAAGGCGCACCTACCCCGGTGACGATAAAGATGGATGTGATCGAAACCGAGAACGGTTACCTTGTTCATTCCGAAATGCCGGGTGTGAAGAAGGACGACATCGACGTCGCGATCGACGGCAACCAGGTCACCATCACCGCCGAAGTGAAGCGGGAGTGGGACAAGAAAGAAGGCGACCGGCTGCTCCGCAGCGAGCGTTATTTCGGCAACATCTACCGCAGCTTTACGCTGCCGGCCGAGCTGGACGAGACCGCTTGCGAAGCCAAATACGACAATGGCGTCCTCGAACTCAAGCTTGTCCAGAAGGCGGCCGCGCCGGGCAAGAAGCTGGCGATCCAGTAAACCAGCGGCACCGTGAGCTTCATCCAGAGCCCCGGTCCACGCGATCGGGGCTCTTTTGCCACGATGTGAAGCCGCGCCTCCGCCCAGCTCCTGGTGTCAGGATGGACGTTGGCGAGGTCAGTTACCTGCTATACGCGTTCGCAATCGGCCGATCGCCCCGTCACGCAGCGCCGGAATCAATCCCAGCGGTCGTCGCGTACCTGGATCTCCCCGTTCTCGACGCGCACGGGGAAAGTTTCGGTCGGCTCGTAAGCTGGCGCGGACAGGGCGGCGCCGGTGCGGATGCAGAAGCGTGCGCCGTGACGCGGGCAAACGATCTGGTCGCCTTCGATCTTGCCGCCGGTGAGCTGTCCGCCGTCATGGGTACAGACGTCCGAGATGGCATGAAACTCGCCATCGAGGTTGAAGACGGCGATCCGCGCATCGTCCACGTCCACGACCCGCCACTCGCCCGGCGCCAGCTCCGCGGCTCGCGCTACGGTCACCCATTCGCTCATGCGTTCAGGAAACCGGAATGGATCGATGACCGTCCGCAGCTTCGATCGGGTCTAGACTGCGAAAACTTCGACGTCGGGCTCGATCGATTTCACCAGATTCTCGATGCCTTGGAGCGTTCCCGAGATCGAGCTCGGACAGCTGCCGCACGCCCCCTGGTAATGCACGGCGAGCCTGTTGCCCTCGAGGCCGAGCACGTACAGGTCGCCGCCGTCGCCCTGCAAATAGGGGCGGATGTGCTGATCGAGCAGCGCGTTGATCCTGTCGAGGCGCTGCTGGTCCTCGGGAGGCAAGTCGGCGATTGCCCTGGTTGCCGCCGCAACCGTAGCGGCAGTTTTCGCATTCGCCGCCGGCGCTGCGCGGATCGGCTCCGCGATCCTTCGCGTCAGCTCCTGCCAGTCGGCATCTCCGTCCTGCGTAACCGTGAGCCAATGGTCGATGTAGAACACGTTGGTGACATGCTCGATCTCGAAAAGCGCCGCGGCGAGCGGGTCGTCCTTCGCCTCCTCCGCGCTGTCGTACGATCGCTTTATTCCCCAGGTCAAAGGCTCCCTGAGGACGAACTTCAGCGCGTTCGGATTCGGCGTGCTCTCGATTTCGGCGATTTTCGGCATCTGACGGCCCGGGGTTCAGGCGTCGCCGATCGATGCGTGCATCGGATCGTCTTCCGCTTCGGTCGACGTGCTTGCTACCGCATTGAACGCGGCGTGCAGCGTGTGCCACGGCAGGATCGCGCACTTGACGCGGGTCGGCAGGTCGCGCACGCCGGCGAATACCGCGAGCCGTCCGATGTGGTGAGGGCCGGCAAGGTCGAGCTTGCCGGTCGCCATGTCGCGAAACTCCCTTATCAGCATTTCGGCGTCCGAGCCCGTCTTGCCCTTGACGGCGACGGTCATCATCGACGCCGATGCCTTGCAAATCGCGCACGCCTCGCCCTGGAAAGCGATGTCGACAATGCGCTCACCGTCGAGCTCCAGCGTTACGCTGATGTGATCGCCGCACAGCGGATTGTGGCCTTCCGCCCGGTGGCTCGCGTGATCGACCGCGCCGTAGTTGCGAGGCTTCCTGTTGTGGTCGAGGATGACCTCCTGATAGAGCGCTTTGGAGTCGGCCATTACGCAAACACCTTTTGCACGGCGCGAATGCCGGCGATCAGCGCGTCGACCTCGGCCATGCTGTTGTAGAAGGCAAACGACGCGCGCGATGTGGCCGGCACGCGAAAACGCTGCATCACCGGCTGCGCGCAATGATGCCCGGTCCGCACCGCGATACCCTCCTGGTTCAGAAGGGTACCGACGTCGTGCGGGTGCACGCCGTCGATCGTGAACGAGAGCACCGCGACCTTCTCCGCGGCGGTGCCGATGATGCGGACGCCAGCAATGCGATGCATCTGCCCGGTCGCGTATGCGAGCAAATCGCGCTCCTGCCCTGCGATGGCGTCTATGCCAACCGCGGACAGGTAGTCGACCGCGGCGCCGAGCCCGATCGCCGCCGCGATCGGCGGCGTGCCGGCCTCGAACTTGTGCGGAATGGTGTTGTATGCAGTCTTCTCGAACGTCACGGACAGGATCATGTCGCCGCCGCCCTTGAAAGGCGGCATGCGCTCGAGCAGCGCGGCCCTGCCGTAAAGGACGCCGATACCGGTCGGGCCGCAAAGCTTGTGGCCGGAGAACGCGTAGAAGTCGCAGTCGAGATCCTGCACGTCGACCTTCATGTGCGGGACCGCCTGTGCGCCGTCGACCAGCACCGGCACGCCGCGTGCATGCGCAAAAGCGATCATGCTCTTGATCGGGTTGACGGTGCCCAGCGCATTCGAGACGTGAATCATGCCGACGAACTTGGTACGGCTATTGAATAGCTTCTCGTACTCGTCGACCAGCAGCTCGCCTGCGTCGTTGATCGGGACCACGCGAATTTTCGCGCCCTTCTCTTCCGCCAGCATCTGCCACGGGACGATGTTCGAATGGTGTTCGAGCGTAGTGAGGATGATTTCGTCGCCGGGCCCGATGAACTTCCGGCCGTAGGCGTGGGTGACCAGATTGATCGCATCCGTGGTGCCGCCGGTGAAGATCACTTCACGGTCTTCGCGCGCGTTGATGAAGTGCTGCACTTTGCCGCGCGCCTCTTCGTAGGCGCACGTCGCGGTCTCCGACAAGTAGTGCACTCCACGGTTGACGTTGGCGTGTTGCGTCGTCTGGTAGCGCACCATGCGGTCGATGACCGGCTGCGGCATTTGGCTCGACGCCGCGTTGTCGAGATACACCAGCGGCTTGCCGCCGATTTCGAGCTTGAGGATCGGAAAGTCGGCCCGGATGCGCTCGATGGGGAACTCACGCGCCGGTCGGGCCTTGAGTGCGGTCTGGATCGCGGTCATGGCTCGCGTGCGGTTTGTTCGACCACGGCGCGCTCGAGCCAAAGCTTGAGCGAGGCGACCGGGATGCGGTCGATGATCTCGGCGCCGAACGCATAAGTAAGGAGGTTGCGCGCCGCAGCGTCGGAGAGCCCGCGGCTCGCCAGATAGAACAGGGCCTCGCTGTCGAGCTGGCCGACGGTGGCGCCATGGGCGCACTTGACGTCGTCCGCGAAAATCTCCAGCTGCGGCTTGGTGTCGACGTGCGCTTTCGGGCTCAGTAGCAGGTTGCGGCTGGACTGCGAAGAGTTGGTGCGCTGGGCGTCCCGGCGCACGATGATCTTGCCGTTGAACACGGCGTGTGCGGCACCGCGAGCGATGCACTTGTGCAGCTGGCGGCTGACGCCGTGCGGCTGCGCGTGGTCGATGCAGCTATGGGTATCGGCGAGCTGGCGCTCCCCGATCAGCGCGAGCCCGTCGATCGTGCACTCGGCGCCTTCGGCCGTATGGAGCACATTCAGGTCGTATCGGGAGATCCGCGCACCAAGCGCGACGCTGACCGACCGATAGCGGCTCGCATTCGCGAGGGACACGGCGCAGTTCGCGATATGAAACGCCTGGCCGCTGTCGCGCTGTACCCGGACGTGGTCGACATGCGCGGAATCGCCGAGCGCGATCTCGGTTACGGCATTGATGAAATAGGTCTCCGGTTGCAACGCGACGTAGTCCTCGACGAACGTCAGCGCGCTGCCCGATTCGGCAACCAGCAGGCAACGCGGGTAGCTGACAGCATCCTTTTGCGTCGCGATGAACAGCAGATGCACCGGTGCGGCAGCCGAGACGTCGCGTGGCACCACGACCAGCGCGCCGTCGCGCAGAAACGCGGTATTGAGCGCGGCGAACACCCTGTCGCGGAATTCCACATGTCGGCCCAGGTGGCGGTCGATCGCCGCTGCTGCCTCCCCGGAGCCCGCGGCGGAGAGGTTCGAAACCGCGACGCCGCCGTCCGGGGCGACGTCGGAGATTTCCGGCGCGTAGGCACCGTCGACGAACACCAGTCGGGTCGTCGCCTCCGCGATACGAAAGCGCTCGACGTCCGCCGCCTTCAGACCGACAGGTGTACGCACCGGCTGAAAGGAGAGCCTGGTGAGCGGTGAGAGGTCGGTGAAGCGCCACTCCTCGTCACGGATCGTGGGTACCGTCAGGACGCCGACGCGGTCGACAGCCTCCGCGCGCAGCTTGTTGAGCCACGCCGATGGGCTTGCGGGCACTCGCGGTTGTCCGGCAAGCAGGCTTTCGAGGTAACCCGCGGCGAGAGTTCGGGTCGCGCTCATGCCGTCGCCCCTGACGCGGTCCCGTGCTCGGCGCCGACCCAGTCGTACCCGCGCGTTTCGAGCTCGAGCGCGAGTTCCTTGCCGCCGGTCTTGACGATGCGGCCCGCATTCATGACGTGCACGTAGTCGGGCACGATATAGTTGAGCAGACGCTGGTAGTGCGTAACCAGCACGATCGCGTTGTCCCTGGTGGCAAGGTGGTTGATGCCGCCCGCGATGACCCTGAGCGCATCGATGTCGAGACCGGAATCGGTTTCATCGAGGATCGCCAGACGCGGATCCAGAAGCGCCATCTGCAAGACTTCGTTGCGCTTCTTCTCACCGCCGGAGAAGCCTTCGTTGACGCTCCGATCGAGGAAATCGGGGTTCATTTCGAGCAGCTTCATCTTCTCGCGCACGAAGTCGTCGAATTCGAGCGGGTCGAGCTCGTCGTTGCCGCGCTGCGCCTGCGCGGTATTGTAGGCGAGTCGCAGGAACTGGCTGTTGGCGACGCCGGGAATCTCGACGGGGTACTGAAAACCGAGGAACACACCGGCACGCGCACGCTCCTCGGGTTTGAGTTCGAGCAGGTTTCTGCCTTCATAGACGACCGTGCCGCCGGTCACAACGTAAGCAGGATGGCCGGCAAGCGCCTTGGCGAAGGTGCTCTTCCCGGAGCCGTTCGGCCCCATGAGAGCATGCACTTCACCGCTTCTGACCGTGAGGTCGATGCCCTTGAGTATGTCGATGCCGTTCACGGTCGCGGTGAGGCCGCGCACCTCGAGCAGCGTTTTGCCGTTCGGCTCGATCATCCGACGCTTCCTTCGAGCTTTAGGCCGAGCAACTTGGTCGCCTCTACCGCAAACTCCATCGGGAGCTGCTGGAATACGGTCTTGCAGAATCCGTTGATGATCATCGACACCGCCTCCTCGGCGCCGATGCCGCGCTGCGCGAAATAGAACAGCTGGTCCTCGCCGATCTTCGACGTCGAAGCCTCGTGCTCGACGGTGGCGCTGCTGTTGTTCACCTGGATATACGGAAAGGTGTTGGCACCGCACCGATCTCCGATCAGCATCGAGTCGCACTGCGAATAGTTGCGCGCGCCGTCCGCTTTCGCGCCGATCTTGACCAGTCCGCGATAGCTGTTGTTCGAATGGCCGGCCGAGATGCCCTTGCTGACGATGGTGCTCCGCGTGTTCCTGCCGATGTGGACCATCTTGGTGCCCGTATCCGCTTGCTGATAATTGTTGGTGAGCGCGACCGAGTAAAATTCACCGATCGAGTTGTCGCCGAGCAGCACGCAGCTCGGATACTTCCAGGTGATGGCCGAGCCGGTCTCGACCTGCGTCCAGGAGATCCGCGAGTCGACGCCTTTGCACAGGCCGCGCTTGGTGACGAAGTTGTAGATGCCGCCCACGCCGTTGTCGTCGCCTGCATACCAGTTCTGAACCGTCGAGTACTTGATGTCGGCACGATCGAGCGCCACCAGCTCGACCACTGCCGCATGCAGCTGGTTGGTGTCGAACTTGGGCGCCGTGCAGCCCTCGAGGTACGACACCGACGCGCCTTCCTCGGCGACGATCAGCGTGCGCTCGAACTGGCCCGAGTCCTGGGTATTGATGCGAAAATAGGTCGACAGATCCATCGGGCATTTGACGCCCTTGGGGATGAAGCAGAACGAGCCGTCGGTGAAAACGGCCGAGTTGAGTGCGGCGTAGTAGTTGTCGCCTGCCGGAACCACCGTGCCAAGGTACTTCCGCACGAGGTCGGGATGCTTGTGCACGGCCTCGGAGATCGAGCAGAAAATGATGCCGACCTCGGCGAGCTTCTCTTTGTAGGTGGTCGCTACCGACACGCTGTCGAAGATCACATCGACGGCGACCCCGGCCAACTTCGCGCGCTCATTCATCGGCACGCCGAGCTTCTCGAAGGTACGCAGCAGCTCGGGGTCTACCTCATCCATGCTGCTGAGCTTCGGCTTTGCCTTCGGTGCCGAGTAGTAGCTGATCGACTGGAAATCGATCTTCGGATAGTGGACGTTCGGCCACTTCGGCTCGTCCATCTCGAGCCAGTGCCGATATGCCTCGAGACGGAACTCGAGCAGCCACTCGGGTTCATTCTTCTTGATCGAAATCAGCCGGATCGTGTCTTCGTTGAGCCCTTTAGGCGCAACATCGGACTCGATCTGGGTGACGAACCCGTGCTTGTAGGGCTGGTTGACGAGATTTTGCAGGACCGTGCTCATTGCCACAGCTCCGAGATCTTCCAGAATTCGAATCTGCTTCGCGTCATTGCGACTAACCTTTGGTCGTTTCCTTCAGGCTGAAGCTCTCGCCGCAGCCACAGGTGCTGTCGACGTTGGGATTGTCGAAAGCGAACATCTGCTTGAGCCCTTCCCTGACGAAATCGAGGCGCGAACCGTCGAGGAAGGAGAGGCTTTCGGCGGCAACCACGACCGTGGCGTCATTAGATTCGAACGACCGATCGCCCTCGCGAATTTCGTCAGCGTAGTCGAACGTATACGCAAAGCCCGAACAGCCGACTTTCTTCACGCCAACACGCAGACCCAGGCCCTTGCCGCGGCGCGCCAGTTGACTCTTGATCTGCCTTGCCGCGTTTTCGGTCAATGCAATGGCCATCGTCATTTACTCCGGGGAGTCAAGCTGATATCGCGGTGCGGTCGCGCTTGAGCATGGTTTCGCGCATGTCTTGCACCGGCGTGACATCCGCGCCTCTCGCTTTCTGGGCATCGACCAGTTGCTTCAAAGTCACGCCGCCCAGGTAGTCGAGGATGTGCTCATTAAGCTTCGCCCACAGATCGTGGGTGATGCACTTCTTGTCGTCCTGACAGTTTTCCTTGCCGCCGCATTGCGTGGCGTCGATGGGTTCGTCGACGGCGAGGATGATGTCGGCCACCGATACCTGCGCCATATCCCTGGCGAGGGAATAGCCGCCGCCCGGACCACGCATGCTGTCGACGAGCGCCCGGCGGCGCAGCTTGGCGAACAACTGCTCCAGATAGGAAAGCGAAATCTTCTGGCGCTGGCTGATTTCCGCAAGCGTCACCGGCTCAGTGCCACGCTGCATCGCAAGATCGATCATCGCCGTTACCGCAAAACGCCCTTTGGTTGTCAACCTCATCGCAGTCCTCTCTTAATAATCAATGAATTATGGGCGTTAACCGTAAGTAGTTGAATAATTCACTCAACTATACGATACCTGATTAAATTAGTCAACATATTTGTCGCAAAATTCCCATTGCGTGGGCGAGCAGCCGAGTCCAGCTGACACTGGCGCGGCAATCGATGCCGCATACTCCAACCCTTGCCCGGCGACCGCTGGCAGCTCGATCTGTGTCTTCAAACTCAAAAAACGAAGGCCCGGACAACCGGGCCTTCACGGCTGACTTGCGGCGTCACATATCCATATCGCCCATGCCGCCCATGCCACCCATGCCGCCGCCAGCCATCGGCTTCTCATCCTTTGGCAGTTCGGCAACCATCGCCTCTGTGGTAAGCATGAGGCTCGCGACCGACGCGGCGTTCTGCAGGGCGAACCGCGCCACCTTGGTAGGATCGACGACGCCCATCTCGACCAGATCGCCGTACTGGCCGGTCTGTGCATTGAAGCCGTAGTTGCCCTTACCCTCGACCACCTTGTTGACGACGACCGACGGCTCGTCACCCGTGTTGGCAACAATCTGGCGCATCGGCTCTTCGAGCGCGCGCAGGACGATCCTGATGCCCGCTTCCTGATCGGGGTTGTCACCCTTCAGGTTCTTGAGGTTGGCGCGTGCCCGCAAGTACGCAACACCGCCGCCGGCGACGATGCCTTCCTCGACAGCCGCCCGGGTCGCGTGCAGCGCATCTTCGACGCGAGCCTTCTTCTCCTTCATCTCGACTTCGGTCGCGGCGCCGACCTTGACCAAGGCCACGCCGCCGGCAAGCTTGGCCACGCGCTCCTGCAGCTTCTCCTTGTCGTAATCCGACGTCGCATCCTCGACTTGCTTGCGGATGTTCTTTACCCGCGCTTCGATCGCGGCCTTTTCGCCCGCGCCGTCGATGATCGTCGTGTCATCCTTGCCGACCTCGATCTTCTTCGCGCGGCCGAGATCCTTGAGCGTCGCGTTCTCGAGCTTGAGGCCCAGCTCCTCGGCGATCACGGTGCCGCCGGTCAGGATCGCGATGTCTTCGAGCATCGCCTTGCGGCGGTCGCCGAAGCCCGGCGCCTTGACGGCCGTCGTCTTCAGGATGCCGCGGAGGTTGTTGACCACCAGCGTCGCAAGCGCTTCGCCATCGACGTCTTCGGCGATGATCAGCAGCGGCTTGCTGGACTTGGCCACCTGCTCGAGCAGCGGCAGCAGATCACGGATGTTGCTGATCTTTTTGTCGTGCAGGAGGACGTATGGATCCTCGAGCAGCGATACCTGCTTGTCCGGGTTGTTGATGAAATACGGCGAGATGTAGCCGCGGTCGAACTGCATGCCTTCCACGAGCTCGAGCTCGTTTTCGAGCCCCTTTCCGTCCTCGACCGTGATCACGCCTTCCTTGCCGACCTTGTCCATCGCGTCGGCGATCGTCTTGCCGATCGATTCGTCGGCGTTGGCTGAAATTGCGCCAACCTGGGAGATTTCCTTGCTGGTCGTGCACGGCTTGCTGATCTTCTTGAGCTCCTGGACCACGGCGACAACGGCCTTGTCGATACCGCGCTTGAGGTCCATCGGATTCATGCCGGCGGCGACATACTTCATGCCTTCAGTGATAATCGATTGTGCGAGCACGGTGGCCGTCGTGGTGCCGTCCCCGGCGACATCGGAGGTCTTGGAAGCGACTTCCTTGACCATCTGCGCGCCCATGTTCTCGAACCTGTCCTTCAACTCGATTTCCTTGGCGACCGACACGCCGTCCTTGGTGATTGTCGGCGCGCCGTAGCTTCGCTCGAGCACGACGTTGCGGCCCTTGGGGCCGAGCGTAATCTTGACGGCGTTGGCGAGGACGTTGACCCCGTTGACCATCTTGTTGCGTGCGTTCTCGCCGAAGCGGACGTCTTTAGTTGCCATGATTCGTTTCTCCTGATGCCTTGTTCGAATGAGCGGTTAGCCGACGATGCCGATGATGTCCTCTTCGCGCATGTGCAGCAGATCCTTGTTGTCCATCTTGAATTCCTGGCCCGAGTACTTGCCGAAGAGGATCTTGTCGCCGGCTCTCACGCCCATCGGTTGAAGCTTCCCATTCTCGTCGGTCTTGCCGGGACCGGCAGCGACGACTTCACCCATCGAGGGCTTTTCGGCGGCGGTATCCGGGATCACGATGCCGCCGGTGGATAGACGCTCTTCCTCGAGGCGCTTGACGATAACGCGATCATGCAGGGGACGCAGTTTCATGGCTTGCACTCACTTCTGGGAAAGTTGATCGAAATTGCTGCGAGTTACGTCGCTCTCGCGCTGGATCCACACTGCAGTCTGGTCGCGGCAGCCAGTGCAGTCTGTGCGATAGCACACATTGATGATCGCAGACGGCCTCCGTACCGTAAGTAATCGCATGGACATGCGCCGCGCCGGTCGCCCTTCTTGGTGCCTATCGCAACTCCCTTATCGCGTTCTGGATGACCTCGTCCACGAGTTGTCGATCGGCGACGGTGTCTCCCATGAGGGTGTCCCAATGCAGTCGCACGTAAGCAGACCTGTGTTTGCTTTTGAGCACCAAAGTCTGCAGGCCCCGCTGCTGGCCGAAGGCGTAATCCGTGGCGTAGCCTAGAAGGTCGTGCACGCCTTCCTGCCATATGCCGGCTTGCACAGCGTCGATGATGACGGCCATGCGTCGGTGAAATTCGCGAGGCACATCGACCGTAAGCGGATCTTTATCCATCACAGTCGGCGTCGAGGAATGACGATTCACAATATGCTCCGGAGTAGACCGGCAAAGGCTGCCGATGTCGCCATTAGCGTCGTCCACCCTTGAGGCTCCGAATGCCGAGCTCACTTGACTGCTCAGAGAGATCTTGTCACTCAATGGTTCGACTTACACTCATTTGGATCAATACGGGAAATTCGCCGCAGCGTATGTGCGCTGTCACACGTAACCCGGACTCTTTTTCTCCAGCCGGCGACATTTCCGGAAAGACGTGACAGCCCGAACCGCTGCTTCCTGATCACGCCTTTCCGACGCTGCGGCCGTCTGGCGGCTGCCGTCGCGGTAATCTAGACCATGGGACTGCCCTGTTGTGCGGTATCGCACATAGCCGCCGGGGGACGGCCTGCAGTCATCAATGTGTGCTACCGCACCGACTGCACCTGCTACTCCGGCCAAGTTATGATTGGGTGTCGAGTCGTCGACGGGTAGTTCTTGTACGAGAAGTGGCAAAGTGATCGCAGCAAGGCCGCAGCGCAGTATTACTCAGTACCAGTAACGGACAGCGCAAATTGGTGACGAGCAACACGTCGATTTTTGGGCACTTGACTCAGTTCAGGACGCGCCTGCGCACCGGCGGTGGTTCGCACAAGCCACCCACCATCGAGCTGCCGCTCCGCTCCGAATTGTTCAGCGCCGACCAGATGGAACGGTATGGCAAGACCCTCGCGGCGGCGCATCGGCTGACGCCGCGCAAGGCGCGGGACCAGCTCCTCCCGCGGTTGGCCGCAAACGAAAGCGTGTTGATCGGCGTCTGCCAACGGCTGACCGCCGCGGTATCGGTCAACCATCGCATCACTCCCGCCGGCGAGTGGCTGCTCGACAACTTCCATCTGATCGACGAGCAGATCGGCACGGCCAAGAGGCATTTGCCGCGCGGCTACAGCAGGGAGCTGCCACGCTTGGCACTCGGTCCGTCAGCGGGTCTGCCGCGCGTGTACGACATCGCGCTCGAGGCCATCTCGCACGGCGATGGCCGGGTCGACGCCGACAGCCTGAGCCGGTTCGTATCCGCCTACCAATCGGTCACCGTGTTGAAGCTTGGCGAGCTTTGGGCCGTCCCGATCATGCTGCGGCTCGCCTTGATCGAGAACCTTCGTCGCGTCGGGGTGCGGGTCGCCGCCGGCAGGGCCGAGCGCGATCTGGCCAACGGCTGGGCCGACCGGATGATGGAAACCGCCGAGCGCGATCCGAAAAGCCTGATCCTCGTCATCGCCGACATGGCGCGATCGACGCCGCCAATGGGGAGCGCGTTCGTGGCGGAGTTTGCACGCCGCTTGCAGGGACAAAGCGCGGCTTTGGCCCTTGCATTGACATGGATCGAGCAGTGGCTTGCTGAATCGCATCTGACGATCGAACAATTGGTTCAACTGGAGAACCAGCAACAGGCGTCCGACCAGGTTTCGATCAGCAACAGCATCGGCAGCCTCCGCTTCCTGAGCGCGATCGACTGGCGCGAATTCGTCGAATCCATCAGCGTCGTCGAGAAGACACTGCGCCGGGATCCACAAGACGTCTATAGGGCGATGGATTTTGCGACCCGAGACCGTTATCGGCATGCGGTCGAGCGCATCGCCAAGGAGGGCGACCTAGAGGAAGCGGAGGTGGCCGAGAAGGCGATCCAGCTGGCTCGCGCGAACGTTCCCGACAAAGGGACGGATGATCGGGCGGCGCACGTCGGTTTCTATCTGATCGGCAAGGGGCTCCCCGAGCTGGAAAGCGCCGCTGCGGTCAAGGTTTCCATCATCGGAGGCTGGCGAAGAATCGCAAAACGGTTGCCACTGCCCATCTACCTTGGTGCGATCGCAGTCATCACAGGCGCCTCCACCGCGGGCCTCGCGGCGAACGCCCATGCCGCAGGAGTAAGCAGGGAAACCCTGGCGCTGGTGGTCGTGCTTTCGCTGCTCGCGACCAGTCAGCTGGCGGTGACGCTGGCGAACTGGCTGGCCACGTTGCTGGTGACGCCGCACGCACTGCCGCGGATGGATTTCTCCGCTGGCATCGCAGCAGAGTCGCGCACGCTCGTCGTGGTTCCGACCATGCTCACCAGCCCCCACAACGTCGAGGATCTGGTGGAGGCGCTCGAAGTCCGGTTCCTTGCCAATCGCGACCCGCACCTGCACTTCGGCTTGCTCACCGACTTTCCGGACGCGCGTGAGGAATCGCTCCCAGCGGACGAAGCGCTGCTTGGACTGGCCGAGGCGCGGATCACCGAGCTGAACCGAAAGTACAGGGGTGGTGAGCATCCGTCAGGAACGGAAAACGGGAAGATCAACGACGACGACGTCGGCCATTCCGCCCACGCCAGTGTGTTCTATCTTTTTCACCGGCCCCGGCGCTGGAATGCCGAGGCAGGGATGTGGATGGGCTTTGAGCGCAAGCGGGGCAAGCTCGACGACTTGAACTCGCTCTTGCGCGGCGGTCATCCGGATGGGTTTTCTCTCATCGTCGGCGCGACAGCCATCCTCTCGCAGGTGAAGTACGTGATTACGCTGGATACGGACACCCAACTGCCGCGTGATGCGGCGCGGCAGTTTGTCGGCGCCATGGCGCACCCATTGAATACCGCTCGCTTCGACGAGCCCGGGAAGGATTCAAGCAGGGAGGTGGTGACCTCGGGTCACGGCATCCTCCAGCCGCGCGTGTCGGTGAGCCTGCCCGGCACGAATCGGTCGCGATACGCACGCCTGTACGGAGGCGAGCCCGGCGTCGACCAGTACACGCGCACGGTTTCGGACGTGTATCAGGACGTCTTCGACGAGGGCTCTTTCATCGGTAAGGGAATCTACGACGTCGACGCAGTCGAGCGTGCACTCAAAGGCCGCTTTCCGGCAAACCGTATCCTGAGCCACGATCTCTTGGAGGGATGCTACGCGCGCGCCGGACTGCTGAGCGACGCTGAACTGTATGAAGAGTTTCCTTCGCGCTACAGCGCCGACGTGGCCCGCCGTCGTCGCTGGATCCGCGGCGACTGGCAGCTTGTGGGCTGGCTGCGGCGGCACGTGAGGGGACCTGATGGGCGCCGCGAACGCAACCCGCTTTCGATGCTGTCGCAATGGAAGGTGTTCGACAACCTTCGGCGCAGCCTTGTCCCCGCCGCGCTCACATTGCTGCTCGTTCTGGGGTGGACCGCGTTGTCCCCCGCGTGGTTCTGGACCGCGGTCGTGGTCGGAATCCTCCTCCTGCCGACCGTCATTGCGACGTTCTCCGATCTGGCCGACAGGCCGGCCGAGGTGCCGCTCAGACAACATCTGACTGCCGTCGAGCGCGCCGCGCGCCGGCACGTCGTGCAGGCGCTGCTCGCGCTCGCCTTTCTGCCCTTTGAGGCTTTCTTCTGTCTCGATGCGATCGTGCGCGCCATCGGGCGGATGCTGATTACCCGCCGGCGCTTGCTGGAATGGAATACGTCGAGCGACGTGGATCGCGCGATGGAGCAACGCGGCCGGACGGACCTGCTCGCGTCCTATCGTTCCATGGGAGTCGCTCCGGCAATCGCCGTCGCGGCGTGGATCGGGGTGTCACTCATCAATCCCACAGGGTTGGCGATAGGCGGGCCGATCCTGTTGCTGTGGGGAGCATCGCCCGCCGTTGCATGGTGGCTGAGCCGCCCGCTCGCGCGGCGGAGCGCCAAGCTAACGGTCGACCAGACACATTTCCTTCGCCAGCTGGCGCGCAAAACCTGGGCGTATTTCGAGACGTACGTCGGCCCGGACGATCACTGGCTCCCACCCGACAACGTTCAGGAACATCCGGCGGTCACCATCGCGCATCGGACCTCGCCGACCAACATGGGACTTGCACTGCTCGCCAACCTGACGGCGCATGACTTCGGTTATCTGTCGACAGGGCAATTGCTCGTGCGCACGAGCAATGCACTGAGCACGATGGAATCGCTGGAACGTTATCGCGGGCACTTCTATAACTGGTACGACACCCAAACGCGACTGCCGCTCGCTCCTCGCTATGTTTCTTCGGTGGACAGTGGGAACCTCGCAGGCCATCTAATGACCTTGCGGCCCGGACTCACGGCGCTTTGCGACGCTCCCATCCTCAACCGACGGTGGCTCGACGGGCTGACCGACACGCTCGCAATTCTGGCCCACGCCGTCGGCAATGGTCCGCCGGCTACCGTTGCCCAAGTCGGCCAGTTCGAAACCGCGCTCGAGTCGGCGGTGACTGCCGGACCGGTCACGCTGGCCGATGCGTGGGTCCAGGTGAAACGACTGACCGCGTACGCCAACGATGCAGCCGCACATTTCGCCGCCAATGGCGCCGATGGCCCCGCGAACACGGAAGGCGACGCCGGCTTCTGGGCCGAGGCGCTCGCGAGGCAATGCGCGGACTTGCGTGATGAGCTGGTTTTTCTCGCACCGTGGCTCGATCTGCGAACCGGGCCACGAAAAGGTCCCGGCATCCCGGGCGACAACAGTATTCCAACGCTGCGCGAGCTCGCGGCGCTCAATGGTGGACCGATTGTAGAAGAGCGGGACTTGTCGGACACGCTGCAGCTTCTCGTCACCCAAGGCGCGGAGCGGGCTGCGGCAAGAATGACTGCCATCGACGTGCTTGCGGGGCGGGCGACCGCCCTTGCCGCGATGGATTATGACTTCCTGTTCGACAAGGTGCGCCGACAACTGGTGATCGGTTACAACGTTGCGGAGCACCGGCGCGACGCGAGCTACTACGATCTGCTGGCATCCGAAGCCCGATTGTGCAACTTCGTCGCCATCGCACAGGGAGGACTGCCGCAGGAAAGCTGGTTTGCGCTCGGGCGTCTGCTCAGTATCGCGGGCGGAGAGCCTGTTCTGCTGTCGTGGAGCGGCTCGATGTTCGAGTACCTCATGCCGTTGCTCGTGATGCCGACCTACGAGAACACTTTGCTCGATCAGACTTACGTGGCCGCGGTCGAGCGACAGATCGAGTATGGAAAGCGACGCGGCGTCCCCTGGGGCATGTCCGAGAGCGGCTACAACACCGTCGACGCACATCTCAATTACCAGTATCGCGCCTTCGGAGTCCCTGGATTGGGCTTGAAACGTGGACTCGCGGAGGAGCTGGTCGTGGCGCCTTACGCGTCGGCACTCGCCCTGATGGTCGCTCCCGAGGCGGCGTGCCTCAACTTGCAACGCCTCGCTGCCTCTGGACTGGCGGGAAGACTCGGCTTGTTCGAGGCCGTCGACTACACCCCTTCGCGGCAGCGTCGCGGGCAGTCGAGCGCAGTGGTCCGGTCGTTCATGGCGCACCACGAGGCGATGAGCCTGCTGTCCTTCGCCTATGTGCTGTTGGCGCGACCGATGCAAAAGCGCTTCGAGTCCGAGCCGCTCTTCCAGGCGACGTTGCTTCTTCTCCAGGAGCGCATTCCAAGACCGGCGCCATCGCATTCGCATGCAACCGATCTATCGGATCGCCGCGCGACCGGGGGTGCCCCGGAGTTACCGGTGCGCGTGCTCACCACCCCGAACACCGCGATCCCCGAGGTACAGCTGCTGTCGAACGGCCGCTACCACGTGATGGTCACGAACGCCGGAGGCGGGAGCAGTCGCTGGAAGGATCTGGCCGTGACCCGGTGGCGCGAAGACAGCACATCAGACAACTGGGGCAGCTTCTGTTATCTCCGCGACGAGGCGAGCGGGGAGTTCTGGTCAACCGCGCATCAGCCCACGCTCAGGCAGGCGGACCACTACGAAGCGATCTTCTCGGAGGGGCGAGCGGAATTTCGACGCAGAGATCTGGACTTCGAGACGCACACCGAAATCGTGGTTTCGCCCGAAGACGATATCGAAGTCAGGCGCGTCCACATCACCAACCGGTCCCTTAGTCCCCGGCCGATCGACGTCACGAGCTACTCGGAGGTAGTTCTCGCACCCGCTGCCGCAGACGCATTGCATCCGGCGTTCAGCAATCTCTTCGTGCGAACCGAGATCATGCGGGAACGGCAGGCAATTCTTTGCACTCGCCGTCCACGCTCCATCGAAGAGCACGTACCGTGGATGTTTCATCTGATGACCGTGCATGGAGCCAACGCCCCTGAGATCTCATTCGAGACCGACCGGATGCGTTTCATCGGCCGCGGCCGCTCGGTCGCCGCGCCTTTCGCAATGACCGATCCCGGGGCGCTGTCGGACACCGAAGGTCCGGTACTGGATCCGATAGCGGCGATCCGCCATCGAATGCTCATCGACGCCGGGGCGACGGTGACGATCGACATGGTCTCGGGCGCCGGCGAGACGCGGGATGCCGTGTTGCATCTCGTCGACAAGTACCAGGATCGCCGACTCGCCGATCGCGTGTTCGAGCTGACATGGACGCACAGCCAGGTCGTGCTCCGGCAGCTCAACGCCGCCGAGGCCGATTCGCAGCTCTATGCCCGGCTGGCCAGCTCGGTGATCTACGCCAACGGGTCATTGCGGGCAGCCGCGAATATTCTGGTCAGAAACCGTCGCGGGCAATCCGGCCTCTGGGGCTACGCGATCTCCGGTGACCTCCCCATCGTCTTGCTGCAGATTGCCGACGCCGCCAATATCGAACTGGTGCGGCAGCTCGTGCAGGCGCATGCCTACTGGCGCCTCAAAGGCCTCGCCGTGGATCTGGTCATCTGGAACGAAGGTCGCGACGGCTATCGACAGCGGCTCCAGGACCAGATCATCGGGCTGATCGCTGCGGGTATCGAAGCGCATGTTGTCGATCGACCCGGGGGCATTTTCGTCCGGCATGCGGAGCAGATATCCGATGAGGATCGGGTTCTTTTCCAATCGGTCGCCCGCGCGATCATCGCCGATGACCGCGGAACGCTGGCTGACCAGATCAACCGTCGCGTACCCGCCGAGGTGCGAATTCCGCGATTGGCGCCGACCCGCGCTTATCGTCCCCAAGCTTCCGCGGCCGTCGAATCGTCCAGAGATGATCTGATCCTCTTCAATGGTACCGGAGGATTCTCGCGGGATGGGCGTGAATACGTCATCACGCCGGCTGCAGGAGAGGCGACGCCGGCTCCCTGGGTGAACGTCCTTGCGAACCCTCGCTTCGGTGCGGTCGTGTCGGAAAGCGGGCTCGGCTATACGTGGAGTGAGAACGCCCAGCTGTTTCGTCTCACCCCATGGCGCAACGATTCGGTGAGCGAGTCGAGCGGAGAGGCCCTATACCTTCGCGATGAAGAAACCGGACACTTCTGGTCGCCTACGTCCTCTCCCTGCGCAGGCACTGCGCCCTACGTGACCCGACACGGATTCGGCTACAGCGTTTTCGAGCACATCGAGGACGGAATTCGCTCGGAGCTTACGGTCTTCGTGGCGCTCGATGCTGCGGTCAAGTTTTCCTCGTTGAAAGTGAGCAACCATTCCAGCCGCGCGCGACGGCTATCCGCGACGGGCTACGTCGAGTGGGTATTAGGCGATCTGCGAGCGAAGTCGGCGATGCACGTGACAACCGAGATCGATGCCCGGAATGGCGCCTTGTATGCCAGAAATCCGTACAACAGCGAATTTCCGGCCTGGGTGGGGTTCTTCGACGTCGGCGAACCCGCTCGAACCGTGAGCGGCGACCGCACCGGATTTATCGGCCGCAATGGAACGTTGCGCGATCCGGCCGCCATGCACCGGACGCGTCTCTCCGGCAAAGTTGGCCCTGCGCTCGATCCCTGCGGCGTAATCCAGGTAGCTTTCGATCTGGCGCCAGGGCAGCAGCGCGAGGTCGTTTTTCGGCTGGGCGCAGGAAGCAACGCCGAGGCGGCCGCTTTGCTGACACAGCGTTTCCGGGGATCCGGGGCCGCAGGCGAGGCGCTCGAGGCGGTGGTCCGGCACTGGCGGCACACACTTACTGCCGTGCAGGTGGATACGCCCGATGCGGCCCTCAACGTACTGACCAATGGCTGGCTCGTGTATCAAACGCTGGCCTGCCGTCTGTGGGCGCGCAGCGGCTACTACCAGTCGGGCGGAGCCTACGGCTTCCGCGACCAGTTGCAGGATGTGATGGCCCTCGTTCACGCCGAACCTGGCCTCACGCGGGCGCACATCGCGCTCTGTGCGAGCCGTCAATTCATCGAAGGGGACGTCCAGCACTGGTGGCATCCACCGTCGGGGCGGGGCGTGCGCACGCATTGCTCGGACGATTATCTCTGGCTGCCACTGGCGACATGCCGGTACGTTTTGACTACCGGCGATAGGTCGATTCTCGATGAAACCGCGCCCTTTCTCGAAGGCCGCCCGGTCAATGCAGAGGACGACTCGTACTACGACTTGCCGCGAGCGTCCGACGAAAGCGCGAGTGTCTATCAGCATTGCGTGCGGGCAATTCTCCACGGCCTGAGATTCGGCACGCATGGATTGCCGCTGATCGGGTCCGGGGACTGGAACGACGGCATGAATCTCGTGGGCCGGCACGGCAAGGGTGAAAGCGTCTGGCTTGCTTTCTTCCTCTATTACGTCCTCGGAGAGTTCGCCAAAGTGGCGCGCTTGCGTGACGATCCGTCGTTCGCGGACCGTTGCGAGACGGAAGCCGCGCAATTGCGCGAACGGATCGAGGAGAACGCCTGGGATGGCGCGTGGTATCGCCGTGCATTCTTCGACGACGGTTCGCCGCTCGGGTCCCATGACAACGCCGAATGTCAGATCGATTCGGTTGCGCAGAGCTGGGCGGTGCTTTCCGGCGCAGGTGATGCCGAGCGCTCCCGCATGGCGATGAATGCGGTCGACGCGCGTCTGGTTCGCCGGGACCACGCGTTGGTCCAGCTTCTCGACCCGCCCTTCGACACCTCCAATCTCGACCCCGGATACATCCGTGGATACGTGCCAGGAGTCCGGGAGAATGGCGGTCAGTACACGCATGGCGCGATCTGGACCGCGATTGCATTCGCGGCTCTAGGCGACAGTGCGCGCGCTTGGGAGCTGACTGCCATGATCAACCCCCTAAATCACACGTTAACGCCAGAGGGTACTGCAACCTACAAGGTGGAACCCTATGTCGTCGCCGCCGATGTGTATGCGCTCGCACCGCACACGGGCCGCGGCGGCTGGACCTGGTACACCGGGTCGGCCGGCTGGATGTACCGGCTTGTCGTCGAGTCGCTCCTGGGACTCAAGCTCGAAGTGGATCGGCTTCGCTTCGCACCGTGCCTTCCTGCGGAGTGGAACGAGTTCTCGCTGCGTTACCGGTATCGTGAAACTTACTACCAGATTGCGGTACGACGGACCGAGATGGAGGCGGGGGAGGAGCTCGGCGCGGCGAGCATAACGGTCGATGATGTCACGCAAGAAGGACCGTTCGTTCCTCTCGCCGACGATCGCAAGGAACACCGGGTCGAGGTGCGTGTTGCGTCCAGACGTCAAGTTCCACAATTGAGTACCGCCTGACAGGACTATGTACGCTAACGTACCGACCCGATCGAGATCCTCAGGCAGACTACACACACGTTCGGATGAAGATCCTGTCCGATCGTGAAGCCAGATTTCATTGAATTGAGGCAAGTCATGACCATCAACACCCCCATCAACACCCTTCACACGCTTCGGGCCCGGTTGTCAGCCGCTTGTGCAAGCGCCTCCTTGGCATTCCGGCCCTGGCGCAAACGCGACCACGAGAACCAGGCGCACAAGGCCGACCTCCGTGACTGGGAGAATGAAGGCGGCAATCTGGCGTCAGCTCCCGAGGCACTCGACACCGTCGTGACCACGGGTTCAGCCTGACGGTTTTCGCGGCGCACGTCGGCGACGGGCGAGACGGCGCCGTCACTTGCAGGTCCCTGCGGTCCGGGATCCCGCGGGTCCTGTAGAGTCCTGCCGATTCGCGTCATCGGTTGTCGGTTGAGCAAAGGGCGCGAGGCATGACCTACTGTATAGGCGTAACGCTCGACAAGGGGATGATTTTCGCCTCGGACTCGCGTACAAATGCCGGCGTCGACAACATCGCGAAGTTCTGCAAGATGACGGTGTTCGAGCATCGCGGTGATCGTGTAATCGTGTTGTTGAGCTCCGGAAATCTTGCCGGAACGCAGGCCGTGATTGGCGTTCTGAACCAGCGTTGCGCTGTCGGCGACGCGGCCGCCAGCCTGTGGGGCGCTCGGACGATGTTCGACGTCGCAATGCTGGTCGCGGACGCGATGCGTGATATCGAGCGGCGCGACGGCGAGTATCTGCAAGAGAACGAAATCGGCTTCAATGCCTCCTTCATCGTCGGTGGACAGATCGGCGGCGAGTCGCTGCGGCTCTTCCGGATCTACGCCGAGGGCAATTTCATCGAAGCCGGCCTCGACACACCTTACTTTCAGACCGGCGAAACCAAATACGGCAAGCCGATCATCGACCGCGTGATCACCCCTTCTACGCCCCTTGCAGACGCTACGAAGTGTGTGCTCGTGTCATTCGATTCGACCATGCGTAGCAACCTGTCGGTAGGTATGCCGATCGACCTGATTTGCTACGAACGAGACAGCCTCGAGGTGAAGATGCGGCGCCGGTTCGACGAAGGGGATGCGTATTTCACAGCGCTGAGCCGCGAGTGGGGCGAAGGCACGCGGCGGGTATTTCGCCGGTTGCCCGAGCTGCGATGGTGACCTGTCGTGGGGATCGACTCCTTTCTCATCACCTGCGAACATGGCGGCAACCGGATACCTTCGGCCTATCGCGGACTGTTCCGGGGGCGAAAAGCGTTGCTGGACTCCCACCGCGGGTACGATCTCGGTGCGCTGGTCATGGCGAAGACGCTGGCCCTCGCCTTCCAAGCGCCGCTCGTGACCTCGACCGTCAGCCGTCTGCTTATCGACCTCAACCGCTCGATAGGGCATCCGCAACTCTTCTCGCTTGCGATGCGTAGCGCGCCGGCGACGCTCCGTACGAAGATCGTCGAGCAACATTACCGGCCCTATCGCGTGAAAGTCGAGCGTCTCGTCCAACAATCGGTGTCGCGCGGCAGGCGCGTGATCCACGTTTCGTCGCACAGCTTCACTCCGGATTTGGACGGCAAGGTGCGACGCGCCGACGTGGGTTTGCTCTATCACCCCGGCCGGCACGGGGAGGCAGAGCTCTGCGCTCGCTGGAAGGCATCGCTCGCGGCGTTCGCTCCGGAGCTCCGGGTGCGCCGCAATTATCCCTATGCCGGTAGAGAGGACGGATTGACTTCGCACCTGCGCCTTCGCTTCCCGTCCAACACCTACGTCGGCATTGAGCTGGAGATCAACCAGAGCATCGTCCTCGCCGCGGGCCGGCGCTGGACGGCGCTGCGGCGCGCGCTGATCGATTCGCTGCATGCGGCATGCGTTGCCTAGCGTGCCACGGCGGATGTTGTTTACGTGGTAACCCAGCTGCGATCATTTCCCGCCAGCTGCGCCACCAGTCATACGCGCCCGCCTAGCGGATACCGGAGATTCATGATGCAAATTCGCGTTGGCTTCGAAATGATCTACGAGTGCCCTCAGCCCACTCCGATGATTTTCAACCTCAATGTCCACTTCACGCGCGTTTCCGATCTCGTCGGCCGTGACGACCTGGTGTTCGACCCGCCGGTCCCGATCGCGGGTTACCGTGACAGCTTCGGCAATTGGTGCACGCGTATTGTTGCGCCAAAAGGTCGCACGCGCGTGTCGGCCGACGCGCTCGTGAACGATACCGGGGCTCCCGACGCGATCGTTCCGCATGCGCAGCAACTCCCGGTGCCGGACCTGCCCGAGGAAACGCTACTCTTCCTGCTCGGAAGTCGGTATTGCGAAACCGACCGCCTGTCCGAAATCGCCTGGAATCTATTTGGACAGACGCCCACGGGATGGGGCCGCGCGCAGGCGATCTGCGACTACGTTCATCGACATATCGTCTTCGGCTACGAGCACGCGCGCATGACACGCTCGGCGCTCGAGGCCTACTACGACAAAACGGGGGTCTGCCGCGACTATACTCACCTCGCCGTTGCCTTTTGCAGGTGCATGAACATCCCCGCGCGATACTGCACCGGCTACCTCGGCGACATAGGTGTGCCGCCGCCATATGGCCCGATGGATTTCGCTGCCTGGTTCGAGGCCTTCCTCGACGGCCATTGGTACACCTTCGACGCGAGAAACAACACGCCGCGCATCGGCAGAGTGCTCATTGCCCGAGGCCGCGATGCTTCCGACGTCGCGATCAGCAGCACGTTCGGCCCCAACACCTTGACGAGCTTCAGGGTATGGACCGACGAGGTACGCACCGGTTGAGTCAAATGGACTGTGCGTGCGATAACGCACAGACCTGCACAGCAACGCCAAGACGTCGAAGAATAATGCCTGCACACCAGCGCAGTGCGCTGCCCTTCAGGAGCGCGATTCCCGCTTCTCCGCGGTCAGGCGGGCGTTCAGAGGAACTCATGAACACATCTTTAGAACGCAAAACGTTTATTCTTAGGTGCCCGAGTTGCGGCGCTTTGCTGTCCGTCTTACCAGATATGGAGCGTTTCGCCTGCGAACACTGTACTGCTGAGCAAGTTGTCGTACGTAAGGGTGGAACTACTGCTCTGAAATGGCTTTCTGACGCGATTTGATGCGTCCAGATCGGCTGGCCAATTCAACAGTGCGCAGACGACGGAGATTTGGCAGAAGAATCTGATACTAAGGACAATGCACGTTGGCCCGTTGGCCGGGGCAGACCCCGGGTATACGCGAAGTCTAAGGACCCGCGAAATGACAGCGAGCGACGGATCGCATACACGCTAGCGAGCGGGCCATGACTTGCCGTTTCAGGCGAACGCCCTCATCACTTTCCCAGAGCACATTTTGTAATTTGATCGTTGCGGTCTACTGCTGTACCTAGGCCACTGCGCGACTTCGCACTCGTGGCTCGGCCTTCGGCCAGACATCGCGCCGCGCCACCCGCAGTTCGTAATCGGACTGCAGACCGAGCCAGATCTCGGGCGAGACGCCGAAATACTTGCCGAGGCGCAATGCGGTGTCCGCCATGATGGCGCGCTTGCCGTTTACGATCTCGCTGATACGGTTCGGCGGGACGTCGAGATCCCGTGCCAGCTTGTTGATGCTGACACCGAGTGGCCTCATGAATTCCTCGCGAAGGATTTCTCCGGGCGGGATCGGATCCAGATGTTTCGTCGCCATAGTCATTCCTCAGTGATAGTCGACAATCTCGACATCGTGCGCGTCTCCGTCCGTCCACCGAAAGCAGATGTGCCACTGGTCGTTGATGCGAATACTGTGTTGACCCTTTCGGTTGCCGCGCAGCGCTTCGAGCCGATTGCCGGGCGGGACGTTCAGCCGAATTGTTGGCAAACAGAAGGGCCAGGAAAGGCAAATCTACCTACACAGTTTCTCCTACGGGTATAAACGGCCTCTTTCATCTGCTATCCAGCTCGACGCACCGTCGACGTACAGCTATGGCACTTTCGACCTGCTGATCCAAAGCAACGTGGAGGCAGGCGAGGGCCTACTGAAAGGAGCCGATCTTATCAGCGACCGGTTGGCGAAGGATATCGCCCGCGCGAAGCAATAGGGTGTGACCTACGATTGCCGTGGCCGGATAGGTTCCGCTGGCGACGGTCCGCTCGGGTCGAACTGCGACCGTCAACGATAAGACCGCACCCGGCCACAACCGGACGGTTGGGGATTCTCGCCAACGCAGACTGTCGCGCGGGAGTCCTGCAACCGCCCAAAGTTATCTATCCCTATTATCCGCTAATGATGTATTTACTAAGCGGCAATCAGCTATGACAGCGAGAAAATACTGAACACAGATCACTCGTCTGTAGCGAGTGCGAAGTGCGTCTGCACAATCGCAGCGAAAGGGCGCTATCGCGCCTTGTTCATGGATGCCTGAGGAATCTCAAGTAGAAAGCTGCGAACACCAAGACAATGCCAATATTCACTGTCAGCCGTTCCCAGAATCGGTTTCTGAAGAACACGAAATCTACACCAACTATGACGGCTGCCATCGCCACCACGTAAAGCACGACAGCTACCTGTCCGCCCACTTTAGCGGGAATCGCCATTTTGAGTTCTCCATCACGTGATCTGCCCCGCCTGCTGAATCACCTCGTCCGCGCGCAGCAGAAGCGGCTGTCGGATCGTGATGCCGAAAGCCTTCGCCACCTTGAGATTGAAGCCGAGCTCGAGCTTCGAGTGGGACTTCCGAGAGTTCCCAAACAAGCAAGCCCCGCTTCGGCGGGGCTTCTTGACCTCATCGCTAGTTCGAGGCTGCCGCAGGGTTGTCCTTCGGATCGAGATAGTTGATGTCGAATGGACCCTCGCCGCTGATCTGCACCACCGCGGGCGTCTTCGTAAACGCGTAGTGGTGCGCCTTCGCCGGCAGATAGTGATAGCCGCCCGCCCTGAGTTCGTGGGCATTCTTCGCGTCGGCCTTGTCCCCCATGCCGATGTAGAACGCTCCCGAGATAATCGTGAGATTCTCGGTCTGCGAATGCCAGTGCGGCGCGAGCTTGTAGTTCGCAGGCGCGGAAAGACGCATCGTGTATTGGCCGGGCTTGAACGGATCGCCGTTCAGCACGGCGACCTTCGCTCCCTTGGGCAGCACGGGTGGCGCCGGCCCCCACTTCAGATCGCTGCTGTTGAGTAAGGACCCCTCGTCCGCCGCCTGCGCCGCGCCGGCGAACCCTGCCGCAAGCACCAATCCCAATACGATGTTCGACTTGCTCACGACGTAACCTCCCTATTTGAATTAGTCGGACGCCGATCTGCCACCTGCGCGTCTCAATCGGCCGCGGGAGTGTAGCGCGGTTTTCGTGTCGCGGATCAAAGAGGAATCTGAAATACTTACGAATGGCCGCGGTCTTGCCGCCTGTAAGACCGCAGCCAAAACCGGCCACTCAATGGCGGCCAGGTCCCTTTGGCAGGGCGCAAAGCATAGTCGGATTCCGGCTCAGTCGTTCCCTGAATGTTCGCGCTAGGGGTCCGCCAAGGTAAGTCGATCAGAACCGGTACACGGCCGCCGCGAGGATCGACTTGCGATCGCCGAGCCCTCCTTCGACCAGAGCAACGAAATTCTTGCCGAACTCGATGAGGCCACCGAGCAGCGTGTTCCAAGGTTTCGTCGGCGATTGGACCACGACAAATTGGAGGTCCGTGTTGGCAACGCTGCCCGCGACCGTTTGCTGGATGCGCTGATACATCGCCCCGGTCCAGATTCCTGCGCTCATAGACGGACCGACCGTGCCATGCAATCCGACTCTGGCCGAGAAGACCGAAGCCACGGGCTTCGTGTCGGCGATCAACGCTTCATTTTCAAAAGATAGCTTGGTCTGGGTGCGATTCGCGTCGGCTACCACGAAAGTGGTCAGGTCGCGCCAGTCGCTGACCTTGAATCCACCCTGAAGCGTCACACCTCCGCCATAGGTCGGGCCTTTGAACGAGGCGTTGAGCTGAAGCATCGCCGGCTCGATAATTCCCAGTATGGGCTCGCCGGGCACCTGGATAAGTCCCTTGGTGGTTCCCGTGGTGTATCCGAGGAGAGCGTAAACGTCGAGAAACGGGAATACCAAGACGTCGATCTTCGCCGAGATGTTTTGCTGAGACGTGTCGACCCGATTGATTTGCAGGAAGTTCGTGACCGATATCGGGGCGTTACCGTTGCGCCCCAATTGCAGGTCATGGATGTCCACCGGCTGCCGAGCCGAGTAGGCAGTGACGCCGATACCAAACGGGAGCGGAATTTGATAACCCCGTGCCGCGGCTTCCGCGCCCCATATAGGCAAACCCGACCAGTGCGGCTCGGGAGCCGCGGCGTCGCCAGCCAGCGCGTCGTGGGAAAGAATGGAAAGTACAAACAAGCCACGCGCGATGAGCGCAGGCCGAGATGTGGGCCGGGACATTGTCATCGTCAAGCCTCCACTATGCCAACCGGATGCTGTCACCGCGACCCACTGCGTGACGGGAGCTGGTGGCTTGCCCGCACTGCACTCGACATCCTCGACTAGGCACGATGCGTCCGGAAAATGTTTACCGTACCATATGGCCCGGCAATACGACGAGAGTGGGTGCCGTATGCGCCCCTAGAGACTCGACAAGGAGGTCGACCAGTCACTGCCTGTTCGCCTTTAGAGCGACTCGTTGGCGGTGCTTAACTCATGCGGGCTTCGCTCGCGAAGAAGTCATCGACGGCCTCCTGAAGACCCGTCAGCAGTCAAACCCAAGGCCCGGGCCAGCCGCCCCACGGTGAGACCCTGCACCAGAATCGAGAAGACAACGACTGAATAGGTGAGCATCAGGACCAGGTTGCGGTCGGGACCGGGAGGCAGCGACAGCGCAAGCGCCACCGAGATGCCGCCGCGAACACCGCTCCACATCAGCAACAAGCCCGAGCGTGGAGGCAGACCGAACCAGCGTCGGCCCACCGTCGTCGGCACGCCCACGACCAGATAGCGCACAAGCAGACAGAGGGCGAGGATGGGCAATGCGGCGATGAATGATCCGGACGGAAACACGATCAAGGTGAACTCGAGACCGATCATCACGAACAGCACCCCATTGAGGATCTCGTCGAGCAACTGCCAGAACATGTCGAGACGGTAGCGGGTCTGCTCCGACATCGCGAGCGCACGACCCGCGTTGCCGATGAGAAGGCCGATCGCCACCATCGCCAGTGGCCCTGAGACGTGCAGTGCGCGCGCGAGTGCGTAGCCGCCGACAACGGTGGCGATGGTGATCAGGATTTCTATCTGCGGGGCGTCGATCGTGCGCAGGACGCGGTAGACGAGGTATCCGACCGCGAGACCGAAGATCGCGCCGCCCAGCGCCTCACGAGCGAACAGCGCGAGAGCCTCGCCCAACGTCGGCGCAGCGCCGGTCTGGAGCATCTCGAGCATAAGCGCGAATAGAACGACTCCAACGCCATCGTTGACCAGCGATTCCCCGGCAATCGTCGCCTCGATGCTTTGCGGGACTTTCGCGGACTTGAGCAGACTGAGAACCGCAATCGGATCGGTCGGCGAGATGAGCGCCCCGAACAACAGGCAGTAGGGCAACGGCATCGGTACCCCGAGCAGCGAGAGCAGCTGCCAGCTGCCGAAGCCGATCAGCAGCGTCGAAAGCGCAGTGCCGACCAAAGCGAACACACCGACCTGCCAGGCCACCCTACGCAGCTGGTTGAAATCGACGTGCAGCGCACCGGCGAAGAGCAGGAACGACAGCATGCCCTGCATCAGAACTTCCGAGAAATCGATCGACGCCAGCAGGGAGTCTTCCTGGCCACGCGCCGTCTCGAAGCCAAGCTGGTCGAGGCCGATCACCACCAGCGAAACTGCCAGCGCGATCGCCATGACGCCGATCGTCATCGGCCATTTCACGTAGCGATGGTTGACGTAGGAGAACGCAGCGGTCAGTATGAGCAGAACAGCGACGGTATTGAGCATGGTGCGGGCTTTCGGTCGCGCAGGGTGCAGTCCTACCTCACTATGCCAGCGCCGCGGGAATCTCGACGGGTTCGACAGTCCGCTTCGGGTCTATTCTGTTGAAGAACTCGATGTTTAACAGGACCAAGGTCCGGGCTTGAGCGGTCGTTTGGCAGTGCTCGATCGAGTCAGTCGCGTAGACACTCCTCAGGCAGGCGCTAGTTCTCCTTTTTCTGCTATCGGCGCTAACCATTTCGCCATTCGTCGCAGATTCTGCGCAGCCGCGGCCAGCAGGAACTCGTCATTTGCGCCACTGAGCCCCCGCAATCGTAGTCGATCCAACTTCAGGATCCGTTTGAGGTGAGCGAACAGCATCTCGACCTTCTTGCGGTCCTTGCGCGATTGCTTGTAACCATCGGTCTTGGCAACATCACGAGCCACATCGCGGGCGGATTCATGAACGCTGCGAACGATCTTCCGAACCCGGTCGTTCGGACAGCAGCGCGCCTTCATCGGACATGTCGCGCAATCGAATTGGCTGGCTCGATAGATGATGGTGTCGGCCTTGGTGACGTGGGTGCGCAGGTTCTTGAATGCGCGCCATTGGCGGCGCAGCACGTGGCCCTGCGGGCAGCGGTACTCGTCGGCCTTCTCGTCCCACTTGAAGTCGCTGCTCGATAGCGTCTTATCGTTGCGGTTTGTGTTGTCCCACACCGGCACGTGCGGCTCGATCTGCTTCTCCTCGACCATCCATCCCAGAATTTCTGCCGTGCCGTAATTGGTGTCGCCGATCAACCGCTGCGGCTTGAGAGCAAACCGCGTCTCAACCCGGTCGATCATCGTCCTGGTAGCCTTGATTTCGTCGGTCTTGTAGGCGGGTGTCGCCTCAACGTCGACCACAATGCCTGCGGCGGTGTCGACCAGATAGTTCGCCGAATAGGCGTAGAAGGCCGGGCCACCCGCAGCACTCCACCGTGCCGCCGGATCGGTCAGCGAGATATTCTTAGGCGTGCTCGTCTCCACCTCTGCCTGATCCAGAGCCGCCAGATATTCACGCACCGGGCGGCTGATCGATTGCCCGTCAGACCAGTCGGCCTCAGCACCGGGCACGCCGCGTTGACGGTTGGCGTCGGCCTTAACTAGGCTGGCATCGATGGCAAACCCTTCACCACCCACCAGCCCCTCCCGCACACAGCGCTCCAGGACCTGCTCGAACACGAAACGCAGTGTGTCGCTGTCACGGAAACGACCATGCCGGTTCTTCGAGAACGTCGAGTGGTCCGGCACTTGGTCTTCCAATCCCAGCCGGCAGAACCAGCGATACGCCAGGTTCAGGTGCACCTCCTCGCATAGCCGCCGCTCCGACCGGATGCCGAAGCAGTAACCCACGATCAGCATGCGAATCAGCAGCTGGGGATCAATCGAGGGACGGCCGGTATGGCTGTAAAACGGGGCGAGGTGCTGGTGCAATTCACCTAGATCAAGAAACTGATCAATTCCGCGTAACAAATGATCGGACGGAACGTGATCGTCGAGATTGAAGGAGTAGAACAGCTGCTTCTGTCCGCCAGGCCGTTGTCCCATCATCCTTGCCTCTCCCTCGATCACCTTGGCTTCAAGCATAGCCACAAGGCGCTCATTTTCAAGGGGGTTTTTCAACAGAATAGGTCGAAGTGGGACTGTCGCGAGCCGCAAGTCTCGGCTCAGAGTACCTCGTACCTGGAACGGCGCACTGAGTCTTTAGTTCTCAGTACTTCGAGCTAAGTCCTTTGAATTCCGTGCAAGCTATCGAGATCCGATAGCGCGTGGCGTGGTGCGACCATCGGGAATGCATCGCTGCAAGCCGGGTGGCAGCAATCCCCCGGCGAGGTGGCCAGGCCAGTTTGCTTATTCTGTCACCGGCGTTTGATCATTCGTGGCGGCAGGTTTCGGCGCATTCTTGGTATCACGACGCCGGACCACGGTCGCCGGAACGTGCGGTGCGTGAACCACGAGAGCTGGCGCGATCGGTACTTCGACGGATTTCGTCGCAGGGACAGGCGTCAGCGGTGCAATGATCTCTTGCCTCGCGGTCGACCGCTCAGGTTCTGCAGACGGGACAAATGCCGGCGCGGGCGGGCCTGCTTCGGTCGGCGTAAACAACCGGAGCGGATCCAGCCAGATGAACGCACCGATCGCCAGAACCACCGCTAGAACCAAGCCGGAAAGGGTCAGTGCGGAAGTGGACGACGACGGTTCTTCCGCAATGGAGCTGTGCCCGCGCAGATCGTTCAAGGTGAAAGGATGGGGAACGGCCGCGGGAGACGGAATGGCAGGGTCCGCGATCATGGTTACTCCCTTTGATGATGGGTGTCCGCGCTCGTTCTACTTACCCTCACTTACCCTCACTTACCTATTGCCCGAACAAATTGGCAAGAACCGGAAAGCGTTGCCGGACGACGATATTTTAACGATAGCGCAAGGAATTTCATCCGTCGGTGCGGTGGTGCACATATCCGTTGATGGCGTTGATCCGGGTGAGCGACGGGTTCCTGCGACCCCTACCCCGTGCCGATGCATGCCACCTCGTTGGAAGGACTTGCAGGCGTCGAATTTGCCTCGGCCAAGCCCAGCCGGGCAGCCCGGATCTGGGGTATGGCGGAGCGGCTGCGGGGAGGAGATCGGCTACCCGCTACCGCCTCAGGAACGTCCGCCCTACGATCGCCAGGTCGCTGCTGCCCGCACCGCCCTGGGCGACGACCCCGCCTTCGCCCTCGCTTGGCAGGAAGGCCGAGCATTGACGCTGGATCGGGCGGTCGAGTATGCAATGGAGAAACAGAAGGCCTGACCTTTCAACCAAGAGTGTCCCGTTCTTCTTTGCACATCGAGGGCAACACGTAGATGTGGGCGACGCATAGCCCCACCGTACGGATCGAGGGCCTACGGTGGGGAAATAATGGTGCCGTTTTCTTTTTGGTAGAACTGTGATCACCGAATCACCTCGGCGCCGAGAGGACAGGTGTCGCTGACGCTTCGTAGCCCCGCACGTGAATGTCACCCCATCCGCCAGTTGCCCCAAACCGGTCGAAACTCGTGCAAACCTCCGGCTTGGTGCTCGATCAGCGGATGGCGACGCCCGTGCGCCCTTTCCCGCGACCAGAGAGAGTAATCGTTGTCAGATCGTCGCCAACGGGTGCAGCCAGAGCCTCCTCTGTCAGGCATTTCGCCTGGATCCCGCCCCGACGCCGCCTCCCGCGACGAAGGCCCAAGCGATCGAGTATCACTACGCGGCATTCGATCACTACTTCGTGACCGCGATTCCCAGCGAGATCAGCGCGCTGGACGATGGAATGTTTCCAGGCTGGATGCGGACCGGCGAGACGTTCAACGTCCACGCCAGCCCGTCGGTCGGCTCGGCTTCGGTGTGCCGCTTCTTCAGCTCGTCCTTTGCGCCGAAGAGCTCGCATTTCTACACGCCCGATGCGGGCGAATGCTCGATCGTGAAGCAGAACGGAGGTTGGCTGCTCGAGGGCGACGTCATGAGCACACCGGTACCGGACCAGGCCGGCAACTGCCCGGCAGGGACGCAACCCGTATATCGCCTCTACAACAACGGACAGGGAGCCGCGCCCAACCACCGCTACACAGCCAGCCTTGCGACGCGAGCGCAGATGATCGCGAATGACTGGGTCCCGGAGGGTTACGGGCCGGTCGGCGTGATCCTTGTGCGCGCCGCTGTGAGATAAGCCGTCGCGGGAAGGTATGCGTGGGAATACCGCGTCCCGTTCGGCCCAGGGAGCCAACGCTCGCGCGCGCGTACTCCTCGTAATGCGCTATCCTGTGCGCGGACGCGACAGGCCCGGACCGTTTGCGGTCAGCGATGTCGGTGGCAAGATGCTTCAGATGGGAAAGGGGATCCCATGATCGATCAAACCGAAGCCGCGGTCTGGGCGCGTGCATACTGCTTCGGTCAGTGCCGGCTGGAACCTTTCGTTCCGCGGCGGCCGGTGCGCGACCACGATTCGGCAGAGTTCTATTTCTTCGCGGTCGTCGGCGCGCCGTACGGGGGCGGCCTCGATCACGTCATCGCCGTCCGCAAGGTTGACGGCAAGATCTCGTGCTGCGGCACGATCGGCGCGCGCGTCGCCGTCGCCGCAGGCTAGCGTCCGGTCCGTTTACGCATCAAGCAATTGATGGACCCCGAATCGGCTATGTTTACAGCCTTCATATCGTCGTGATCGCACGTTCAGCATCGTTCTGCGCGCGGTGACCGTCGAACGCTTCTGATCGCCCTGAGATGACCATCGCTCACGACCTGCAGAAGCGGGCGGTCGCAGCGCTTGGCTCGGGCAGGCTCGACAAAGCGGAGCGCTGCTACCGCGAGTTGCTGAGGGTCTATCCGCATCCGGGCGTGTTCCACAATCTCGGGCTGGTCCTGGTTCGCTTGCGGCGCGATGCGGAAGCCGTGCCGTTGTTCGAGCAGTCGCTTGCAGCGCGGCCGGGTGATGCGAATGTGCGGCTCGCGCTCTCCAACGCCCTGCTCCATTGCAATCGTCCGCTCGAAGCGCTCGCCTGCTGCGAGGCGCTGCTCGCCGCTGATCCCGAAAGCCGAGATGCGCGTCACAACCAGGCGGTCGCACTGCGCGAGCTGAATCGGCACGACGAGGCCGCGGCGGTTCTGCGGGCGTTGCTGGCCGACGATCCCTTTGATGCGGATGCGGAATTCAACCTCGCACTCGCCGAGCTGATGCTGGAGCATTACGAGCGCGCCTGGATCCACTACGAGGCGCGCTGGCGCGGATCCGCCGCCCAAGCGCCGCTGCCGCTGTCCGCAACTCCCGTCTGGCAGCCTGGTGAGTCGCTTTCCGGTCGCGTCGTGCTGGTTCAGGCGGAACAGGGCTTAGGCGACACGCTGCAATTTCTGCGCTTCGTTCCCTGCCTCGATGCCGTCGGCGCGCGAGTGGACCTGCAGGTGCGCCCCGAGCTGGTGGCGCTTCTACGCCGGCGGTGGCCCGAGCGAAAAATCGATGCGCTCGGTGCGGCTCCTGCGCCAGACGTCGAAGCACGCATCGCGCTGCTGAGCCTGCCGCTCGCGTTGCAGGTGAAGGATCCTGGCGCAGCGGCGCCGTACCTGCACGCGGACCCCGCGCGCATCGCGCGCTGGAGCGGCGAGCTGGGGCCGTCTTCCGGCGTGCGCATCGGTGTGGCCTGGCGCGGCAATCCGAGGAAGCGTCACGATCCACAGCGCTCCCTTCCGACCGAGGCGCTCCGGCCGTGGCTCGAAGCGACGGCTGCCAAAAGCTGGTCGATCGTCGCCCTGCAGCGCGACGCGAACGAGCGCGAGCGCGCGTGGCTCTCCCAGTTTCCGCACGTCGACGTCCCGGGCGAGCGTCTGCAGGACTTCGACGACACGGCCGCCGTCATGGCGCTATGCGACCGGGTCGTGTCCGTGGACACATCGGTCATCCATCTCGCCGGCGCGCTCGGCCGCCCCGCGATCGTGCTGCTGAAGTTCTCTTCGGATTGGCGCTGGGGCATCGACCGCCCCGACGGGGCGACTTATCGCAGCGTTCGCGCCCTGCGCCAACCCGCGCCGGGCGACTGGGCGCCGGTCGTCCGGGCGCTGATCGACATACTCCGGTGAAGCCGGCCGCCGGCCGCGGCTACTTCTTCCGCCTCGCGAGGATCGCCTCGATCTCGTCCATGATCGAATTCATGCGCGCGACCAGCGCCTGGTACGGCGCGGGCGTGGCGAGATCCACGCCCGCGGTTTTGACCAGGTCGTACGGATAATTCGAGCCGCCGGCTTTGAGCATGGCGAGGTAGCGGTCGAGAGCGCCGGGCTCCTTCTCCAGGACACGCTTCGCAAACAGCGAGCTTGCGGCGATCGACGTCGCGTACTGGTAGACGTAGAACGCGTTGTAGAAGTGCGGGATGTAGGCCCACTCGACGCAATAGGCGTCGTCGATCGCCACCACGCCTTCGCTCGCGCCGTGGTAGCGCTTCAAGATGTCGCAATAGGTCTTGGTGAACGCATCGCCCGTCAACGGCTCCCCCTTGTCGACACGCGCGTGGATGTTGCTCTCGAACTCTGCGAACATCGCCTGACGGAAGAACGTACCGCGCAGCTGCTCGAGCGCCGAGCCGAGGTAGTACAGGCGCTCGTCGTCGGTCTTGGCAGTCTTGAGCACGTGCTGCAGCAGCAGCTCCTCGTTGAACGTCGAGGCGATCTCCGCGACGAACGTGGCGTAGTTCGACGTGACGAACGGCTGTGCCTTGTTGGCGAGATACGAGTGCATCGCGTGGCCCCATTCGTGCGCTATCGTGGTGACGGAGTCGTAGTCGTCGTTGTAGTTCATCAGCACGTAGGGGTGCACGTCGTACGCGTAGCCGTCCATGTGCGCGCCGGACTGCTTGCGCGGACGCGGATAAACGTCCATCCAGCGGTGGTCGAGCCCGTAGGTCAGCGCGTCGACGTAGTCCTTGCCGAGCGGGGCGACCGCCTCGAGCACCAGCTTGCGGCCCTCGGCATAGGGAATCTTGAAGTCGCCCTCGACCAGCGGGGGATAGATGTCGTAGTAGTGCAGCTGCGTCACGCCCAGCAGCTTCGCGCGCAGACGGAAATAGCGGTGGAGCGTCGGGAGGTTCGCATTGGTCTCCCGGATCAGCGTGTCGAGCACCGCGACCGGGATGTTCGTCCGGTCGAGGGAGCGGGTGATCGAATCCGGGTACTTTCGGACCTTGGCGTAGACGCTGTCCTGCTTGAGCTGCGAGTACAGATCGACGCCGATCGTGCGCTCGTACGTCTTGAACGCGCCGAAGAACGCGTCCATCACTTTCTTGCGATCGTCCCGGTCGTGCGCCTCCCGGTATTTCGTGTAGGCAGAGGCGTCCAGCGTGGCTTCCTCGCCGCTCGAGAGCTTGATCCGGGGCCACGGGATATCCGCATTGGTGAGGATCGTGTAGGCGGAGCTCCCCGCGTTGTCCATCAGGCCGAATTTGGCGATCAGCGCTTCCCCTTCGTCGTCGAGCGTGTGGGGCGCACGGCGCAGCGTCTGCTCGAGCGGGAAGCGGTAGATGGCGAGCCCCGGCTCCTGGGCGAGGAACTGCCCGACCTTGTCCTTGCCGATATGCAGAACCTCGGGGTCGACGAACGCGGTGGCTTCGTCGAGCCGATTGCCGAGCAGGTCCGCTTTCTGGTCGAGCTCGAGATAAGCCGGATTGCCGGTATCCTCCGACACCTGCTCGCCGGAGAAGGCCGCCATACGGTAGTAGCGCTTGGTCATGTCGGCCTTCAGATCGAGACACTCCCGGAGTTTGCCGGCGCTCTCGCCCATCCTTCCCTTGCAGCCGGCGAAGTCCTTGATCTGGGACTCGAGCTTCGCCGCGTCGGCGTTCCACGCCTCGACCGACGGATAGATCTCGGCGAGGTTCCAGCGACCCTCGGTTGATTCGGCGAAAGCGGTTCCGCCACTTGAGAACGCAACCAGGATCGCAAGAAGGCGCAAGGGCATGGCGGCAAATCCCCGTAGGTGACAAGAGGTCTAGCGCGCGCATCATATTGGATTTGGCGATCGCTTTCGACCCTGAGCGCTCCCGGCGAGCGCGCCGCCATGTCCCCGACTGTTCACTCGCCATCGAGCATGATCCCGCCTGCCTCCGACGCCGGGACCGACTACGCGGTCTCGCACGCGCCGCTTCATGACGGTCGTCGCCTGAGCGGGTGGGAAAAGCGCTGCCGCAGCGGACCTACTGCTCGACGTTGTACCTCGTGCGCAAATCGTCGACGAGCTCGCGCAGCCGGGAGCGGCAGGGATCGACGTTGGCAGGACGCATCAGAGGCCACTCGGGCTGCCAGTTGCAGCCCGAAGCGTCGGGCTCGGTCACGATGATGCGACGGACGTGCACTCCCTGACACTCGGTCCGCATGCCGAGCGCACGGTTGACGAGGGTGCGCAGCGACTCGACCGAAAGAACGCGCCGCCCGACCATCGGCTTATCGTCGAGTCGGACTGACACAGTGTCTCCGCGTGGCCGGCGGACGGCTCCATGTCATGCAGACATAGTCGTGGGTGCCGGCGCACGGGCCGGCGGGGCGGTGATCGACGGGTGCTCTACCGCAGCGGCCGCCGTGCGGGCATGCATTGCGCCCCAGCCGAAGATGCCGATGAGGCCGATCAGGATCAGATAAATCGCGACGATGTAGTTCAGGAGCCGCGGGACGATCAATATCAGGATCCCCGCGAAGAGCGACACTACCGGGCCGAGCGCGAGATTGATGGTCATGGTTTTTTCCCGTATGTCGCGCTTTCGATGCCGCGGTTTCCCACCCCACCCGCGGGCGACGCGCGCAATCTTCTTATAGCCCGCGGCCGGGTGCCGAAAAAGCGGCGCGGCGCTGATTCGGCTGTAAGAATGCGATCGAGGGCTGTCGGTCGACCGCCGACAGGCGTCAGACGAAGACGATCTCGTGAGGCCGGTTTTCGCCCGCCGCCGAGGAGGCCCCGCGCGTGCGGCCCTCGCCGCTCGGGGAGCGGGCACGGTACTCCACGAGCGCTCGTTGCTGACGCGCCACCGCGGCGCGATCGAGGAAGATGCGCCGCGCACGCAACCACGGGATGCGCCGATCGCCCGGGATGCTCCACAGCCACGTCCAAACAGGGACTTCGACCAGTGGCGCGAACAGCGCTGCGCACGCCCGCGCGGCAACGCGGCCCGTCGCTTCGTAATCGGGGTGTCCGTCGTAGCGCCAGCTCGCGAACACGATATCCGACGGCAGGATCAGGCCGCGCAACCGCCACTCGAGATCGTCCTCGACCGCCGGCAGCTCGCCTTCCTGCAGTCCTGTGCGCAGAACCGTCGAGCGCGCGCCGCTGAATCCGCGCAAGGCGCGCAGCGGCTCGGGCAGCCATTCGGTCGCCCTGTGTAACGCCTTCGACCGGCTGGGAACGACGCTGCCCGGACCACGATCGGTCGCCGCGACCAGCAGGATCGGCCGGCTGACGGTGATCAGGCGGGAGATGAGGCCGCTCAGGCCCAGAGTTTCGTCATCCGCGCGCGGTGCGACGATGACGGCGCGATACCCCTCCGGAACGAGGATCTCCGGCGCGATCACCGCGAGCGTATTGAAACCGGGCCAATTCCGCCAGGCGTGCGCGGGACGACCCAGCCCCGCGAAATTGCGGTTCATGATCTGCGTTCGTCCGGTCTCGCGCGGCGGTGGCATAGGGCAGGAACGTAGCTCGGCGAAGGACGCATCGGTGACTCCGGACTTGCGCGCGGGCCCGTTCGTTGCCCGCAGGCTTGCCTCTGTAGCCCACGAAGCAGTTTCCATGCCGTCCGCCTGTACCTGCAGGTCACCGCAGCATTGCGCGGTCGAGCGAAGCTCGAAGCGCGGGGCCACGTCGCCGAACGCGCTTGGCGGCTGTAACTGTTGCACGAATCTGCAATTCCTACCTTGCGGCTCTACACCGCGGCTCCATCAACCGGAGGCGATTCAGTCACCGGGATAAGGCATGGATATTGCGCACGTCGTGCCGCCTGGTCAGGCATGCGCTGCCCGCGCGATGCCCCTGTGTGGCACGGGTTCCTTTTTCGTTCGTAGAGATCTCGCGAGGACTTTCTCCATGGCAGCATCCCAGACACCCCGAAAGGCGGGCGCCGCCGGACGCCACAAAGCCGCACGACCGACCCAACACCGTCATATCGGCAGGCGCGCTCCCAAATCCAAACGGGCGCAGAATGAAACGCCGCGGTCGGATCGACGCATCGACAGCAAGGATGACGAATCCATCGTCGCGCGCTCCGGGCGCAGCGAGCACGATTCACCGCCCGAAGTCGAAGGCCTCGAAGGCAGCGAACGGTGAGAGCAACCTGTCCCACGGCGCGTGAGCGCGTTTCGCCCTGCCTCGCGTTCGACAACGCGTACGACGACGTGCACGAGCATCCGACGGCATGGCCCGACGAGGTCACGGTGGAACCCAAGACGCCGCATCCGGGATCCGATCCGGTGGAAGTCTCCACCGAGCCGAGGGCCGCACACCCCGCGCGGCGCGCTCGCGCCGCACGCCCGATGACGCGCGCGTGTCGCGCTCCTCGCAAAGTGACGCGCCCGCTTCGCTAAGGCCGCATCCGCCTGCCACGGTAGGTCGAACCCGCCCTCGCCGGTCCGACGGTCGTTGCGCGTCGCCTTCGGCAGGGTGACAATCGCGCCGCGTCCCGGCGCGATCTCGGCGGGTCGCCCCCGATCGTTCGAGGTGTCCCGTCGATGAACCGACTTCCTGGCGGCTGCGTCATCCTGACCACCCTGGTATTGGCGGCAGCATTTCCGCTCGAGCCTCACGCCGAAGTGAAGAGCGCCGCGGGCGACGGCTTCGTCATCGTTCACAGCCGCCGTATCGACGCCCTGCCTGACAAGGTCTATGCCGCGCTGCCGGCGATCGACCATTGGTGGAACGGCCAGCACACGTATTCGGGGAGCGCCGCAAACTTGAGTCTCAAGGCGGAAGCCGGCGGATGCTTCTGCGAGCGCTGGAACGGCGGAGAGGTCGAGCATGGCCGCGTCATCATGGTCATGCGCGATCGGTTGCTGCGCTTGCAGGCCTCGCTCGGCCCCCTGCAGGGACGCGCGGTCAACGGCGTGCTGACGTTCCAGCTCAAGCCGGACGATGCAAGCGGAGGGAAGGCGACGCTGCTCACGCTCACCTATACGGTCAACGGTGCGGGCGGCAGCGCGCTCGACAAGAGCGCGCCGGCGGTCGATGACGTGCTGCGCGAGCAGTTCGATCGGCTCGCGAGCTACATCGAAACGGGGAAGGCTGCCGCGCCGTAGCGCGCGGCGCGGCGAGCTGGTCGGCCGCGCGCCGGCGCAGGCGGCTCCGGCGCCGCGAGTCGGTCCGCTTGCAGGAGCGTTCAACGATGAGCTCGCCTCTCGCCCTTCCGGAGAGCTTCCCGGCCCCGGCCGCGACTGTCGCACCCGTTGCCAGTGACGCGACGCACATCGCCGCTCTGACGGGCGTGAGGGCGCTTGCGGCCCTGTGGGTGGTCCTCTTCCACATCTGGATCGTCGCCGGCAGGCCCAATCCATCGCTTCCGTTGGGCGCGGCACACTTCGACCTCACCCCGCTGTTGGCGTTCGGGTGGCTTGGGGTCGACGTCTTCTTCGTCCTTTCGGGCTTTCTGCTGACCCGGCAAGCCTGGACCAAGGTCGCCGTCAACGCGTCCCCTGGATGGCTTCGGAGCCAGTTCGGCGAAACCTACCTGGCGTTCCTCCGACGACGGATCCTGCGCGTCTACCCTGCCTATTGCGCAGTCATCTCGATCCTGCTGGTGCTCGCCGCGATTCACCTCTACGGAAACCCGCCGCCGCTGGGGTCGCTGTTGCTGCATCTGGTGATGTTTCAGAACCTGATCGGAAGCTATCTCGATACGATCAATGCGATCTTCTGGACGATGCCCTTCGAGTGGCAGTTCTATCTGGTGTTTCCTCTCCTGTTCGTTCTCCTGCGCCGGACCAACATCGTCACGCTCTACCTGATGGCAGCCGTGCTCGCGCTCGGAACCAAGGCATGGGTCGTTATGCGAAACGACGGGTACATGCAGCTCCAGCTTCCTGTACGGCTCGACGCTTTCGTCGCTGGAATGTGCGCGGCGACGATCGCCGAGCGCTATCGCTTCGCACGATGGACAGCGCTGTTCGCGTTCGCCGCCGGGCTAGCGGGTTTGTTGAGCACGCCCTGGATCTATGCGGCGTATCCGATGGGTTGGCATTATTTCGACGGCATGGGATTGACGCGGCCGTTCTGGGTTCAGGCGTCGGTCTGTCTTTTCCTCATCGGGCTCAGCGGGAAGGCTCACGTGGGCGTGCGCCTTTTCAGCCATCGCTGGACGGTGTGGCTCGGATTGGTGAGCTACAGCATCTACCTCGTTCACGTGCCCGTGCTCGGCTTCGTGCGCGGGTCGGGCGTCTACGCGCCTGGAGACAGCGGCCCGCCGGCCAGCCTCGCCAAGGTCCTGGTCCTGGGCGTGCCGGCCATCATCGCCGTGAGCGCGATCCTCTACTATTTCGTCGAGCGGCCGTTCCAGGCGAGCGCAAAGCGGTTGTCCGCATCGCGCGCAGCGTCGGTATCCTGGCTGCCGCGTAGCCCGTTTGCGGTGCTCGGCGTGTGGGCCCTTCTGCTGTTCGCGTTTCTCGTCACCCTGGACGCCGTGCGCTGACGCTCGCCGGTCACTCGATGTCGATCCAGTGTTCCGTCCACCAAACGGTAGGGTGCGATCGATCGTCGACGCCGGCTCCGACGCGATACCTGCCGGGCGGGACGCCGGCGAGCGCATACACGCCCCAGAGAATTCCTGTTCGCCGGCCCACAGCCAGCGGCGCTGGCGGCATCGCTTCCAGCACGCCGCGATACTTCCGCGCTCCGCTCTCGAGCCAGACCGCCGCGTCGACATCGTGTCCCGGCCCATAGGCATTGATCAGCAGGACACGCTTGCCCACGACTGGAGCCTCGATGCCGACCGAGGGCCAGCGCGTGGCCTCGACCACGCGGGCGTCGGCGGCGAGCCCGCGCGGCGCACGCGCCGACCGCCCCGGGTCGTAGAAGCCCAGCTCCTTCGCCGCGCGAAGCGTGAAGTCGCGATAGTCGGCCGGAGGCGAATCGTTCGCGGCGCTATGGCCCTCTGCCACGTAGTAGTCGACCTGGCCTTGGCGCGAGATGAAGGTGCGCTCGACGCCGGGAAGCTCGTAACGCCAGGACGCGACGAACCAGACGAGGCTCATCGCCAGGGCGACCCACAGTGATCGAATCCTCAGCGGCGGCCGAAGTTGCCAGACCAGCGCAACAAGCGAAAACAATAGTCCAAGCTCCGAATAGACGCGATAGCGGCTCAGCAGGGCGCCACGATCGCCGAAGCCGGCTCGTCCCCAGGTGATGGCGGCGAGCGACAGGAGCAGGAACACCGCCCATGCCATCCAGAGCGGCGGAAGCGACTTGACCTGGCCGGATCCGATCACCCAGAGCCAGAAAAGGCACAAACCGATGCCGAGCGGCAACGCCACCGACGGTTCGATGCCCAGAGAGCCCACGGCCAAGAAGAAGAAGCGCAGGGCGACGAGCGGATCGCGAAGGTACGTCCCGAGCGAAGCTTGATAGGGCGGCGCTTCGTAGCCCACGAAGTAGAGGCCGAACAGCGCCGCCCCGCCGACAGCCCAGACCAGCCCGGCACGCCAGCGCCGCATGACACACAGGAGGAGCACGCCGGCAGGAAACACCATCAAGCCGCCCGCCGACGTGCATGCCGCCGCAACGGCGAGGACGCCCGCGCCGATCGGCCAGCCGACGCCGGGTCGGCTCAGGCAGTACAGCGCCGCGAATCCATAGCCGACGACGCCGAAATGCTGCAACGCGCCGGTCGCCCACAGCGTTCCCTCGTAGTTGGCGGGTGAGAGCAGCAGGGCAGCGGCGATGGCCGCGAACAGCGGACGCGCGTCGCGATCGACCGTGAACACCAGCAGGCTGCCTGCGAGCACCAGCAGCGCGCTGCCGAAAACCATCAGTGCGCGAAAGTCCAGTCCGCCGAGATGTGCCTGGACGAGCGCGGCGAGGCGGAGCGTCGCGATGCGATGCTCGACCGCCAGCGAAAAGATCTCCTTGAGCTTGGCGTGCAGCGTCAGCGCATGGGCGACGTTGAACGGTGCGGCGAGAATCTGGGTGAAATCATCGGCCGCGGGGAAATCGACCGAGTAGCGCCCCAGCATGACAGCGTAGACGACCAGCAGGCACCCGGCGAGCAGCCAGCCGACGCCGCTGTGCAGTCGATACGCGGCGGGCCGGGCAATCAACTCTTGGTTGCCGCGTCGCCGCCGCCGGCCACCCGCAACCTCTCGGCACCCGTTTCGTTGCCCGGCGCGGATCGCGGCCGCGGCGAGTCGACGGCCGAGTCATCGCTGGAACGGATCCGCGCTCGATAGAGCATCTGATCGACCAGGAAAACGTTGAGCTCGCGGCTGCGTCGGTTGACCGTATCGAGCACGAATCCGGTCATCGTCGCGAGCAGCCCGACGACGAACGAACCGACCGCGAAGACCGCGCGCGCCGCGCCGACGACCCGGCCGTAGGTGAGGAACTCGTCGATCACCGCCACGCCGGCGATGACGCCGAGGGCAACCGCGAGCGCGCCGATGGAGCCGAAGAAAAGAAGCGGCCGGTAGTCCTTGAACAGCCACAGGATCGTCTTCAGCACGCGGTACCCGTCGCGGAAGGTGTGCAGCTTCGATGCGCTGCCTTCCTGCCGTGCACCGTACGGCACCGGTACCTCCAGCACCCTCATGTCGTGCGCGAGCGCGTAGGCCGTCATTTCGGTCTCGATCTCGAAGCCCCGGCTCAGGACCGGCATCGACTCCATGAATTCGCGGGAAAACGCGCGGTATCCCGAAAGTACGTCGGTGAGGTGGGCGCCGAACGCGAAATTGACGGCGCCGCGGACGATCCGATTGCCTAGCCTGTGAAACGACGGGAAGCTGTGCTCGCGCGGCTGGGCCAGGCGCGTGCCGACGACCATGTCCGCTTCGCACGTCAGCACCGGAGCCACGAGGTCGCGCACGCAGCTCGCCGGGTAGGTGCCGTCGCCGTCCACCATGACCGCCACGTCGGCGTCGATCTCCCGGAACATCGCGCGCACGACCTGACCCTTGCCCGGCCGCGGAACGTAATGGACGATCGCGCCCGCTTCGCGCGCCCGTTCCGCGGTGCGGTCGGTGCTGCGGTTGTCGAAAACGTGAATCGACGCTTGCGGGAGCGCGGCGCGAAAATCGCTCACCACCTTGCCGATGGTGAGCCCTTCGTCGAGGCAAGGAATCATGATCGCGATGGCGGACATCGTTCTTTCTTCTATGCCCTCCCGGGCCTCGCGCAGTCCGGAAGGAAGCTTCGCACAGTGCCGTGCTGCGCGCCACTGTCGCCGCCGAGCGACGACATTACCGCGGCGTTACACCAGCGGCGCGACCTTGACCACTTCGTCGACCGTCGTGACACCGCTCGCGATTTTCATCGCACCCGAAACGCGCAGCGGCTTCATGCCTTCCTTGAACGCCTGCTCGCGGATCCTGCCGTCCTCGGCCTCCGCGTGGATCAGCTTTCTCAGGTTCGGCGTCAGCGTCATGATCTCGTAGAGACCGATGCGGCCGAAGTAGCCCGTCATACGGCATTCGAGGCAGCCGACGGCCATGTGCGTATGCTCCGGCAGCTCGGCCCGGAACGGGGCGGTGAGCATGCGCCATGTTTCCTCGTCCGGAGGGTCTCCGGGCTTCTTGCAGTGCGGGCACAGAGTTCGCACGAGCCGCTGCGCCATGACGCCGAGAACGGTCGAGCTGATGAGATACGAGGGCACGCCAAGGTCGAGGAGCCGGGTGACTGCGGTCGGCGCGTCGTTGGTGTGCAGGCTCGACAGCACGAGGTGTCCCGTCAGCGCCGCCTGCACGGCCATGTCGGCCGTGTCGCGATCGCGGATCTCGCCCACCATGATGATGTCCGGATCCTGACGCATCAACGTGCGCACGCCGTTGGCGAAATCGACGTTGATCACCGGCTGCACCTGCATCTGATTGAATTCCGGCGCGATCATCTCGATCGGATCCTCGACCGAACAGACGTTGACCTCAGGCGTCGCGAGCTGCTTCATGGTCGAATACAGCGTGGTCGTCTTGCCCGAGCCGGTCGGCCCGGTCACGAGGATGATCCCGTTCGGCTCGTGAATCATCTTGTCCCAGCGAGTGAGGTCCTCGCCGGCGAAGCCGAGCTCCTGAAAATCGCGAATGAGCACGTCGGGAGTGAAGATCCGCATCACGACTTTTTCGCCGAACGCCGTCGGCATGGTCGAGATGCGCAGCTCGATCTCCTGACCGCTCGGCGAAACGGTCTTGATGCGTCCGTCCTGCGGCCGGCGCTTTTCGACGATCTCCATGCGTGCGAGGAGCTTGATGCGGCTCGTCATAGCCAGGAGCACGGGGGTGGGTATCGCATAGACTTGATGCAGCACGCCGTCGATGCGGAAGCGGACCATCCCCGCGTCGCGTCGCGGCTCGATGTGGATGTCGGACGCGCGCTGTTCGAAGGCGTACTGCCAGAGCCAGTCGACGATGTGGACGACGTGCTGGTCGTTCGCGTCGAGAGCTCCGTGCCGCCCGAGCTCGACCAGCTGCTCGAAGTTGCGCGCGAGCGAGACCTCGCCGCGAGTCGTCTCCTGGGCCTTCTTGATCGAGCGCGCCAGCGGAAAGAACTCGCCGACGAAGCGCTTGATGTCCTGCGGGTTGGCGAATACCAGCTTGATCCTGAGGTGCAGGATCTTTTCCAGCTCGTCGGCCCACGCCCGCACGAACGGTTCGCCGGTGGCGACGGTCAGCTCGCCGTTGCCCACTGCCACCGGCAGGATGCGGTAGCGCTCGGCGTAGGCGTTCGACATGGTGTTCGTCACCGCGATCAGATCGATCTTCAGCGGGTCGATGTGGTGATAGGGCACACCGAGCTTTCCTGCCAGCCACTCGACGAGCCACTCGAGCGTCATGAGCGGATGCGTTGCCGCGGGAGAGCGCCACTTCTGGTCCGCGATGAGCTCCAGCGGGTGTTCGAAGCGCTGCGTGCGCGAGCGCGCGAGCCGCTCCGCGTCCGCCGCGCCGATCAACCCGTCGGCGACCATCAGCTTGAGGATATCTTCCAGGCGCAGCCGCCGGTCGCTTGTGCGCGCGAGCCGCTGCTTCCCGTCGGCGGCTGCGGGCGGGGCCGGTGGAGCGTTGATCGGGTGGGGCGATGCCATCGCGCTACTATACCCGTAGCCCGGGGTGAGCGAAACGAACCCCGGGATCAGCGGCACGAGCGGCGGATCGAAATACGAACCCGGGATTTGGGCATGTTTCACGTCGTGTGCAACCCGCGATTCGTGCTGCCGATCCGGGCTCGGACTCCCCAAGCCTAAGGCTATCGATGACCGCTTCCCTCATCGCGCTGCAAACCGACATCACGACCCTCGCCGTCGATGCGATCGTGAACGCGGCGAATTCGACGCTCCTCGGCGGCGGGGGCGTCGATGCCGCGATCCACCGCGCCGCGGGTCCGGATCTGCTGGCCGAGTGTCGGACCTTGCACGGCTGCGCGACAGGAGCCGCCAAGATAACGTGCGGTTACAAGCTTCCGGCGCGGCACGTCATCCACACGGTCGGACCGGTCTGGCGCGGCGGCGATCACGGCGAACGAGAGCTTCTCGCCTCGTGCTATCGGCGCTCGCTCGACCTCGCCGTCGAGCACGGGCTCGCGTCGGTCGCCTTCCCGGCGATCAGCTGCGGCGCGTACGGTTATCCGCTGGATCTCGCCGTTCCCATCGCGGTGGAGACGGTGCGGCGCTTCGAGCGGCTGGATGCGCTCGACCAAGTGCTTTTCGCGTGCGCGAGCATCGAGGTGCTCCAGGCGTATCGCGCCGCGCTGTACGCGCGCCAGCGCGGATCGGTTCTTCGATAGGCTCGGAATGAACCGTCAGCCGGCGTCGACACGTTCGGTCTCGCTCGGCGCGGGGACCTCGGGCACCTGGAAGACCTCGCGCAGATACTTCACGTACGACGGATCGTAGTCCATGGACTTCGACGGCTCGTCGCTGATCTTCGCCACGGGCTGGCCATTGCAGCGGGTCATCTTGATGACGATCTGCAGCGCCTGGTAGCCGAGATCGTTGGTGAGGTTCGTGCCGATGCCGAACGCGGTCTGGCTGCGCCCCTTGAAATACTCGAAGAGCCGGATCGCCAGCGGCACGTCGAGCGAATCGGAAAACACCATCACCTTCGTGCGCGGATCGATCCGCATCTTGCGGTAGTGCGCGATCAGCTTCTCGCCCCACTCGAACGGATCGCCCGAATCGTGGCGCACGCCATCGAAGAGCTTGCAGAAGAACAGATCGAAGTCTCTCAGGAACGCGTCCATCCCGCAGACGTCCGAAAGCGCAATCCCCAGATCGCCCCGGTACTCGCGCGCCCAGGTGTTGAAGCCGAAGACCTGCGAATCCCTGAGCCGCGGTCCTACCGCCTGGCACGCCTGGAGGTATTCGTGGGCCATCGTCCCCAAGGGCGTCAACCCGTGCTTCAACGCGAAGTACACGTTGCTCGTGCCGACGAACTTGGCGCCGATGCCTTGGTGCAGCGTGAGGACGACTTCCTCCTGCCAGCGGCCCGAAAAGCGCCGGCGCGTTCCGTAGTCGGCGATGCGGAATGCCGGATCCGGCACGGCATTGATCTGCGCGATCTTGGCACGGAGCCGCCGCCGGCCCTCGTCGAGATTCGGCTTCGGCTGCGTGTTGCGGAAATAGAGCTCGCTCACGATCGCGAGCAGCGGCACTTCGAACAGGATCGTATGCAGCCACGGGCCCTTGATCCAGATGTCGATCTCGCCGGCGGCGGCGGGCGAGGGTCGCACGGTGACGAACCGCTCGTCCAGGCGGAAAAGCCCCAGCAGATCGACGAAATCGCCCTTGAAGAAGCGCCACGAGCGCAGGTAATCGAGCTCCTGCTGCGTGAAGCGCAATCCGCAAAGTGCGGTGATCTCGCGCTCGATCTGAGCGATATACGGCGTGAGATCCGCCCCGGGCGTCCGGCACTTGAAACGGTATTCGACGTCCGCCGCGGGAAAATGATGCAGCACGACCTGCATCATCGTGAACTTGTACAGATCGGTGTCGAGCAGCGACTCGATGATCATTCGGCGTTCCGGTGCGACCGGCCCACTCATCATGTTACGCGCGGGCGTCGGGCACGGCCAGTCCGGTCAATCCGCCGTGGAACGCACGGCGCCGTCGGGCACGATCCGAATTCCGCGCGCCAGCACGATGCAGACCAGCGTGCATCCGGCAGCGAGCCACCCGACGGTGCCGAAGTTGAGAAGCGTTCCATCCGCGCCCTGGCGAATGATCAGCCCGGAGGCGAGCGAGGCGAGCGCCGACCCGGTCATCTGCACCGATGCATTGAAACTCATGAAGCTTCCTCGCAGGCGGGGCTCGACACTGCCGGTGACGAGCGTCATGGCCGGGCCGAAGCGGCCGGTGACGAGAACGAAGAACAGCACCGAGCACGCGAGCGCGGCGACCAGAGGAAGGCGCGGCAGGTGCGTGATGATGAGAATGGGCGCGAGGGATGCGAGCGCGACGATCGTGAACAGGCGATGCTTGCCATAGCGATCGGCGAGGTGCCCGATCCATTGCGCTGTGGCGAGCGTCGCCAGTCCGCCGCAGAAGTAGAGCAGCGGCAGATCGCTCTCGGCGAGCCCGACGTTGGCGACCATGGTCGGCGCAATGAAAGGAATGACCGAGAATCCCGCGAACATCAGCGCGATCATGAAGGCGAAGGCACGCAAGTGATTGGCTACGCCGAAAATCGCCTGCAGCTGCGCTCGCGGACCCCGCCGCTCCCCATGAGACAGATGCGCGGCGAGCGGCGGCAGGCGCCGCGCGGCGAGCGCCGCGACGGCCAGGGAAAACACGGCCAGGACGAGAAAGGGCGCCCTCCACGTCCAGCGCGCGGCCAGCCAGAGGCCGAGCGGAACGCCGGCGACCGCCGCGATCGAGAACGACGTCGCGACCAGCGCGGTTGCTCTCGCCCGCCGCGCGTATGGCACGAGGTCGGCCACGATCGCAAACACGAGCCCGCTCATCACGCCGCCGAACAGTCCCGCCGCGACGCGGGTCGCCAGGAGCGCGTGGTACGTGGGCGCGAGGCCGCACGCCGCTGTCGCCACGATGAATCCTGCGTAGAGCCCGAGCAGCGCCTGCTTGCGGTCGAGACGATCGATGACGAACGCGGCGAGGAATCCGGACACGCCAGCCGCGAACGTATAGGAGGAAACCAGCAGCCCGAACTCCCGTGGCCCGACGTCGAAGAGCCTCATGAACTGATGGCCGAGCGGCATCATGATCATGAAGTCCACAATGTGGGTGAACTGGACTGTCGCAAGCATCAGCAGCAGTCCCAGCTCGCCGCGGGCACGGCCTGAAGTCGAGGACGGATGGGGCTGGGACACGAGGCAGGGAGCCTGCCGCCCGCGCCGCGAGACTGAGTCGAGGGCGCGACCGACCGGGCGTTGCGAGTTTAACACAGCCTTCGGCCGCTTTTCGGCGCCGGCGCGGTACCACGGTGGCAGCGCGATGCATCGGCGGCTATGATCGACGCATGCTCGTCAACTGCGTCGCCTATAGCGAGGGCCGCAAGCTCGCCGATATCCCGCGGGAGGACATCAGCGAGTACCTCAAGCGCCCGAATTGCTTCGTCTGGGTCGCGCTCAAGGATCCGGAACCCTCCGAGCTCGAGATGATGCAGCAGGAGTTCGAGCTGCACGAGCTCGCCGTCGACGACGCGCGTCACGGTCACCAGCGTCCCAAGATCGAGGAATATGGAGACTCGCTGTTCACCGTGCTGCACACGATCGAGTTGAATCCACTCGATGAATTCGTTCTCGGCGAGGTCGACATCTTCGTCGGGCCGAACTACATCCTGTCCACGAGGCGAAAAACCGAGAAGGGCTTCTCCGACGTGCGCGCGCGCTGCGAACGCGAGCCGGAGCTCCTGCGGAACGGATCGGGCTACGTGCTCTACGCGCTGATGGATGCCGTCGTCGACCGCTATTTTCCCGTGCTCGACGCGCTGGAGACCGAGCTGGAATCGATCGAGGGGCAGATCTTCGGCAGGAATACCCCGCGGTCGAACATCAGGGCGCTGTACTCACTCAAGCAGAAGCTGATGACGCTCAAGCACGCGGTCGACCCGCTGATGGAGGCCGTGGGCAAGCTCTCCGGAGGGCGCGTGCCGCAGCTCTGCTTTGGAATGCGCGAGTACTTTCGCGACGTTCTTGATCACCTCCAGCGCCTGCACGCGTCGATCGAAGGCATCCGCGACATGCTGACCACCGCGATCCAGGTCAATCTCGGCATGATCAACCTGGCGGAGACCGAGGTCACCAAGAAGCTTGCGGGCTGGGCCGCCATCATCGCCATCCCCACGCTGATCGCGGGCATCTACGGCATGAACTTCAAGAACATGCCCGAGTACGACTGGACCTATGGCTACTACCTCGTGCTCATGGCCATGATCGGCGTCGATATCGCGCTCTACGTCTGGTTCAAGCGGATCCGCTGGCTCTGATGCGCCGGGACCGTCCGGCGGGCTAGTGCAGGCGCGGCTTTTCGTCCACAGAGACGGGTGTGACCGGAATGACGCGCTTTCCGGGGACGGTTCGTTGCCAGGCGGGCTGCAACGTCACATGATCGATGCCGAAGCGCTCGGCGAGCAGATGCTGCGCCGCCTCGAGCGTTCCCGGCCATTCGCTCGGATCGCGAATCACAAGATGGGCGGAGAGCGCGGCCCGCTCGCTGGTCATGTGCCAGACATGGAGATCATGCACCGCCGAGACCCCGGGCAACCGGGTGAGAGCGCTGCCGATCTCGTCGTACGACAGGTGCGCCGGCACGCCCTCCATGAGCACTTCCACGGAGCTCTTGAGCAGCCGCCACGTCGAGCGCAGGATAAGCGCTCCGACAAGCAGCGACAACAACGCGTCGATCGGCACCCATCCTGTCGCGGTGATCACGACGCCCGCGACGAGCGCTGCAAGCGACGCTATGAGGTCGGAGAGGACATGGAGAAACGCGGCTCGACTGTTCAGGCTCTCGCCGCGGGCGAGCAGCCACGCTGAAAAAAGGTTGACTGCGAATCCGGCGAGCGCGACGAGGATCACGACGCCGCCGGCCACGGGCAACGGTGAGTACAGCCTCCGGACCGCCTCGATCGCAATCCAGACGACCACAGCGAGCATCAACAAGGCATTGATGAACGCGGCCAGCACTTCCGCCCGCGCGTACCCATAGCTCGCGCGACGTGACGGCGGCCGCCGGGCAACGCGCTGGGCTATCAGCGCGATCGACAGCGCGGCGACGTCCGTTACCATGTGTCCCGCGTCGGACAGGAGCGCCAGGGATCCGGCCCACCATCCGCCGATCGCCTCGACGATCGCGAACAGGGCGGTCAGCGCCAGCGCAGCGGCGAGGACGTTCCATTCCGGGCCACCGGCGCCTGGACCGCGGTCGTGCGAGTGCGGATGGCTTTGCATGAACGATCGGGGATCCGGAAACTCCGGGTCAGATTCTCTGCCATGCTCGCGCTGCACGCAACGCGCCGCATGAGAGTCGCCCAGCTTTGTTGCGGACAACTGAGCCGGGGCCCAAGTTCAAGTCGCAAGCCCCGATCGCGCTGACGCCTTGGTCTCCGCGCGCGTCACATCCGCCGGAAACAATGCGCTGCGCGGCAACGGTAGAATGGCGGCATGGACGGCGATTCGGCCGGAGGACCCGCGCTGGCGCGCATCGACGAAAGCGCGTGCATCGGTTGCGCGCTATGCGTCGCGGCGTGCCCGGTCGACGCGATCGTCGGCGCCGCGAAGCTGATGCATACGGTGCTCGCGGATCGATGCACCGGGTGTGAGCTCTGCCTGCCGCCCTGCCCCGTCGATTGCATTGCTCTGGTGCGGCGAGACCGTCCCTGGACGCGCGCCGATGCCGAACGCGCACTGAACCATGCGAGCGCTCGCGCCGCGCGCCTCGGCACGCGTGCCGCTCCGATCGCCGACCGTGCAAGCTCGACGACCGACGATGACGAAAGCCAGCGCTCGCGAAGAAAGGCCGCCGTGGCCGCGGCGCTGGCACGAGCGCGCGCCCGTCGAGCTGCACGACGTACGCCTCTGCGTCGAATCTGACCCGGACGCCGCCTCGCATGCATTGGCGAGTCGCGTCGCTCATCGTTCTGGCGAGCGCCTTCGCAATGACCCCCGTGCACGGCCAGGGCGACGAACCGCCGCTCGACACCGACTGGCTCGATGCTGCGTGGGACTTCGAGCGCCCCGCCGAATCCGAAGCCCGATTCCGCCGCAAGCTGCCATCCCTGCCCGAGCACGGCGCCGCTCGGATCGAGCTCTCGACCCAGGTCGCGCGCGCTCAGGCTCTCCAGCGTCAGTTCGATGCCGCGCACGCGACGCTCGACGGCGTGGAGAAGGAGCTCGCTCACCGGCCTGCGCGGGTCGCCATCCGTTATCTCCTCGAGCGCGGTCGCGTGTTCAACTCGTCGGGCCAACCCGAGCGTGCCGTGCCGCTGTTTCACTCCGCGCTCGACAAGGCTCGCGAAGCGCACGAGGATTTCCTCGCGATCGACGCCACGCACATGCTCGGCATCGCCGCGCCTGCTGAAGATCGGCTCGAGTGGAACCTCGAAGCGCTCGCGATGACCGAGCGCACGCAGGATGCGCGCTCGAAGCGCTGGCTTGCGTCGCTGTACAACAACCTCGGCTGGACCTATCACGATCGCGGCGACTACGCGACAGCGCTCGCGTACTTCGAGAAGTCCTTGCCGGCGTGGCGCACGCGAGGAGGCGCCGACAAGGTGCGCATCGCCTACTGGTCGATCGCGCGCGCCTACCGTTCGCTCGGGCGTCTCGACGATGCGCTGGCGATCCAGATCCGGCTCGCGCGCGAAGCGGCCGACGCCGGTGCGCCCGATGGCTACGTGTATGAAGAGCTGGGCGAGCTCATGCTCGCGAAGGGCGATGCCGCCGCGGCGCGGCCGAACTTCGCGCGCGCCTACGAGCTGCTCGAGCGAGACAAGGGCCTGCAGGCCGAAGCGCCCGAGCGCCTCGCCCGACTCAAGCGGCTGGGCGGCGTCGAATGAACCCTGCGAAACGCCGCGAGATCTACCGCCGGCTGCGCGAGCGCATGCCGCATCCCAGAAGCGAGCTCAAATTCGGCTCGCCGTTCGAGCTCCTGATCGCCGTGGTCCTGTCGGCGCAGGCGACCGACCGGAGCGTGAACCTCGCGACCGCCAAGCTCTTTCCCTTGGCGCACACGCCACAGGACATGCTGGTGCTCGGCGAGGCGAAGCTCATTTCTTATATCCAGACCATCGGACTGTTCCGGACCAAGGCGAAAAACATCATGGCGCTGTGCCGGATGCTCGTCGACGAGCACGATGGCAAGGTGCCCGCCGATCGCGAAGCGCTCATGAAGCTGCCCGGCGTCGGACGGAAGACCGCGAACGTCGTGCTCAACGTCGCGTTCGGGCAGCCGACGATCGCGGTGGACACGCACATCTTCCGCGTCGCCAATCGGACCGGCATCGCCCCGGGGAAGACGCCGGAGGAGGTCGAGACCAGGCTACTCAAATTTACGCCCGAGGAATTCGTCCACGACGCTCATCACTGGCTGATTCTCCACGGGCGCTACGTCTGTATCGCGCGCAAGCCCAAGTGCGGGGAATGCGTCATCGTCGACTTGTGCGAATATCGCCACAAGACCGTTTGAGGCTTCAAGAAATCAGGGCGCACGACGGCGCCACTGGAGCGTGTAGGCGCCCCGGTCAGCGCTTCACGACGAGCACGGGTGGCTGCGCGGCGTAGTAGGCGGCGACGTTGTCGATGTCGGCCGCGGAAAGGGTGCCGGCGAAACCGGCCATGATCGGGTTCTTCCGAGCGCCGGACTTGTAGTCGCGCAGCGCTTTCGCGAGGTAATCGGACCGCTGGCCACCGAGCTTCGGATAATCCGGCACCTGGCTGTTGCCGTCGAGCCCGTGACAGGCTTGGCAGACTTCCTTGGCTTTCGCCGCACCGGCGGCCAGGTCGGCGGCCGGGCAGGCGCTCGCTGCACCGAGGAGCAACGCAGCGACAGCGAGGTGGCATCGATGCTTCATCACCGGCTCACTTGCTCGCGGTCTTCGGCGAGGGGCCGCCGTAGTACGCGGCAAGATCCGCCATGTCCTGATCGGAGAGGCTCGCCGCGATCGCGCGCATCGACGGGTGACTGCGCTCGCCGCTCTTATACTCCTGGAGCGCTTTCACGATGTACGCCGGATGCTGCCCGCCGATCTTGGGCACGCTGTAGACCTCGGGGTAGGCGGTACGCCAGCCGTCGATGCCGTGGCAGCCCGAGCACATCGCGTTCTTGCGTGCGCCCGCCGCCGCATCGCCGTTGGGTGCGCCCTGACCCCAGGCCATGAGGGGCGCGGCGAGCAGAGCAAGCGCAGCGCTGGCCCTCAATGTCGAGAACTTCGGTTTTTTCATTCGAAGTGAGGTCAGGGGCTTCCGTTCGCGCCGACGGGGCGGCGCCACGAGCCCGCGCATTCTACGGGGTCGGCTCGGCGCGGGTCAACGCTCGAGGAGCTGCACCTTGGGCATGACGCTCTTCCACTCGTCGGCATCGGGCGGCGCGGGCTTGCGCTCGATGATCGGCTTCCACAGCTTCGAAAGCTCCGCGTTGAGCGCCTTGAAGGCCTGCTGATCCGGAGGCACGTCGTCTTCCGCGAAGATCGCTTCCACGGGACACTCGGCCACGCACAGCGTGCAGTCGATACACTCGTCGGGGTCGATCACCAGGAAATTGGGGCCCTCCCGGAAGCAGTCGACCGGACACACGTCGACGCAGTCCGTGTATTTGCAGCGGATGCAGCTCTCGGTGACGACGTAGGTCATTGCATTGATCTCGCCCTGTGGTTAATTCTACCAAATCCTCCTGCGCGCCCCGTGCGCTCGTTGCGGCTTTCCACGCCTGGCGCCCCGGTTGCTTGCGCCAGCGCGTCCTTTTGGGCTAACGTAGAACTTGAATCGGGCGGAAAGGGTCCCAACTAAGCGCAATACGCGTCACCCACACGCGTCTCTTCACCGAGGCACGCGTCTCTTCACCGAGGCTCGCAATGAGCGAAAACGTCAAGCACGTCACCGATGCCAGTTTCGACGCCGAAGTCCTGAAGGCCGGCAAGCCCGTGCTCGTTGACTATTGGGCGGAGTGGTGCGGCCCCTGCAAGATGATCGCTCCGATCCTCGATGAAGTGGCCAAGGACTACGCCGGCCGCGTGACGGTGGCCAAGCTCGACGTCGACGCCAATCCGGGAACGCCGGCGAAATACGGCATCCGCGGCATCCCTACGCTGATCCTCTTCAAGGGCGGCCAGGTCGCCGCGCAGAAAGTCGGTGCGCTGTCGAAGTCCCAGCTTACGGCCTTCCTCGACAGCCAGCTCTGAGCCCCGCGCTTCCCTAAACCGTCCCATTTGACAGCGCTGGCCGAACTCGCTACCCTTTCCCGGCTTTGAGACGCGCCTCGCGGGCGCGGAAGGCAGCGGCGATCTGAAGCTGCCGCCCGAAACCGCGGGTTGCCATCACCGGCGCCGTCCTGTCTCCGGCGTCAAACCCCAAATCGAATAACGCGGTCGCTGGATTGGCGCCGCGCCTCGCTCCCTCCACACGCACATCCATGCACCTGTCCGACCTCAAGTCCAAGCCGGTCACCGAGTTGGTCGAGATCGCCAACACCAACGAGATCGACGGCGCGAACCGCATGCGCAAGCACGACCTAATCTTCGCGCTGCTCAAGAACCAGGCGAAGAAAGGCGAGAGCATCTACGGCGACGGGACGCTCGAAGTCCTGCCCGACGGCTTCGGCTTCCTGCGCTCGCCCGACACGAGCTATCTCGCGGGCACCGACGACATCTACATCTCCCCGTCGCAGATCCGCCGCTTCAACCTGCATACGGGCGACACGATCGAGGGCGAGATCCGCACCCCGAAGGACGGCGAGCGCTATTTCGCGCTGGTCAAGGTCGACAAGGTCAACAGCGAGCCGCCGGAGAACGCGAAAAGCAAGATCCTGTTCGAGAACCTGACGCCGCTGTTCCCCGACGAAACGCTGGTCCTCGAACGCGACATCAAGGCCGAGGAGAACATCACCGGACGCATCATCGACATCGTCGCGCCCATCGGCAAGGGCCAGCGGGGCCTGCTGGTCTCGTCGCCCAAGTCCGGCAAGACGGTCATGCTGCAGCACATCGCGCACTCGATCGCCGCGAACTATCCCGACGTCGTGCTGATCGTTCTGCTGATCGACGAGCGCCCCGAAGAAGTGACCGAGATGACCCGCACCGTTCGCGGCGAGGTCGTCGCGAGCACGTTCGACGAGCCGGCGACGCGGCACGTGCAGGTCGCCGAGATGGTGATCGAGAAGGCGAAACGCCTGGTCGAACACAAGAAGGATGTGGTGATCCTGCTCGACTCGATCACGCGTCTCGCTCGCGCGTACAACACCGTCGTGCCCGCATCCGGCAAGGTCCTCACCGGCGGCGTGGACGCCAACGCGCTGCAGAAGCCGAAGCGCTTTTTCGGCGCAGCGCGCAACATCGAGGAAGGCGGCTCGCTGACGATCATCGCCACGGCGCTGATCGACACCGGGTCGCGAATGGACGACGTGATCTACGAGGAATTCAAGGGCACTGGCAACATGGAAATCCACCTCGACCGCCGGATGGCCGAGAAGCGAACGTATCCCGCGATCAACGTCAATCGCTCGGGCACCCGCAAGGAGGAGCTCCTGCTCAAGCAGGACGTGCTGCAAAAGGTCTGGGTGCTGCGGAAGCTTCTCTACCCGATGGACGATCTGGAAGCCACCGAATTCCTGGTCGACAAGGTCAAGCAGACGAAGAACAACGCGGAGTTCTTCGACAGCATGCGCAGAGGCTGAGCCCGGCGATTCCAGCGCTGCACGCGAAGCCTCGCAGCCTGAGGCCCCGCCCCCCCCGCTCGGTCCACTCCCGCTCAGCGGCCCCGATCCCGGCTTGGGCAGCCGGTTGTGTCAACGGCGCCACGCCCCCACATCGTTATATCGGTAACGCTGTTGCAACGCAGCGGAAACCGGCGCATAATTTGCCGCTTTGGTGGTTTCTTTTGACAAGTCATTGAAAGAATTGATATTTCGATCGCCGGCAAAACGCCCTTGGGCGGGCGATCCCACGTACAGGTGTTCGATGAAAACGGGCATTCATCCGCAATACAGCGAAATCCAGGTGACGTGCAGCTGCGGCAACACGTTTACCACACGCTCAACGGTCAACAAGCCGCTGCACGTCGAGGTCTGTGCGGCTTGCCATCCCTTCTACACCGGCAAGCAGAAGATTGTTGATACGGCGGGCCGGGTCGAGAAGTTCCGGCAACGTTACGCCGGCAAGAAAGCGGCGGCCTGAAATACGGGGCCGCATACTCGGAAAAAGGCAGCTTCGGCTGCCTTTTTAGCCTCGGCCCCGACCTCGGCCCGCGTGGTGCACCGCACGCGACAAGCATCGGGGTCGCAAGAAGGCGATTTGTGTAACCATTCGCGTTGAGCCACCGCGCTCGCCGGTCGGCCGCGCAAGAATGGCGAACGGGTTATCGCGGTTCGCTGCAGCGACCCGGCCCGAAATCGATGCCCCTATCCGACACCGAACGCGCTGACGACGCGACGGAGCTCTCACCCTCCGGCCCGTTCCGCGCGGTCAAACAGGCGGGACTCGTCGTCCTGTGCGCCTCGTGGATCGTGCTCGGTCTCGTCGGTCACGATCCCTGGAAGCCGGACGATGCAACGTCATTCGGAGCCGCGTACGACATGCTGCGGCTGGGCGACTGGCTCGTGCCCCGTGTCGCCGGGGTCGAGCTGCCTGATCGACCGCCGCTGCTGTACGCATTCGCCGCTGCGACCGCGAGCGCCCTCGACGGGGTTCTGCCGCTCCACGACGGAGCCCGGGTCGCCGTCGGCCTTTGTCTTGCGGCAACGCTATGGCTCCTCGCTCTTGCCGGGCGCGAGCTCTATGGCCGGGCGTTTCGCTGGCTCCCGGTTCTGATCTTCATCGGTTGCGCCGGACTTTGGGACCGCGGGCACCAGCTCTCGCCGGATGTCGGCGTGCTCGCAGCCGATGCGCTCGCCCTGTACGCTCTGGCTCTCGCTTCTCGGCGACCTGTCATCGGCGGCGTGCTCGTCGGAGTCGCGACCGGACTCGCTTTTCTTTGTCGTGGTCCGCTGGGCGCCGGCCTCATCGTCCTGACTGCGGTTCTGCTGCCGTTCTTCCCGCCGTGGCGCCGGCGAGGCTACGCCCTGACGTTGGGCCTCGCCGTCGCCGTCGCACTTCCACTGGCCGTCGTGTGGCCGTTGGCGTTGTATCTCCGGGCGCCGGCCTTGTTCGATCAGTGGTACGAAGCACAGGACCTCGCCCGTATCTTCGGCCTCGCGTCAGGCTCGCCGCCGGTCGAGCCCCTTTATTACGTCAAGAATCTGCCCTGGTTCGCATGGCCGGCGCTGCCTCTCGCCATCTGGACGCTCTGGGTGAGAGGTCGAGGCTACAACGGCCGTTTGACGAGCGCGGGTGTCGCTTTGCCTGCGACGATGCTAGGCGTCGCCTTGATCGTTCTGTCCGCTGCGGCCGAGCCTCGGGCGAATCTGGCGTTGCCGATACTTCTTCCGATGTCCCTGCTGGGTGCCGCCGAAGTCGATAGCCTCAAGCGCGGTTCTTCGGGTGCGCTGGACTGGTTCGGCATTCTCACGTTCGGGTTGCTGGCTGTCCTGCTGTGGGGTTTGTGGCTCCAGGCACTGCGGTACGGACTGCCGGAACCCGTGGCGCGGGTATTCCGAGACACCCAGCCCGGGTTCAAGCCGCCCTGGGCCTGGCTGCCGTTCCTCGCTTCGGCGCTGCTCACCCTGCTGTGGCTGGCGCTGGTCCGGCCGGCGCGCCGGTCGAACCGGCGCGCCGTCTTGAACTGGGCCGCCGGCATGACGCTCGTGTGGGGCCTTTCCGCCACGATCTGGCTGCCCTATGTGGATTCGCGTCGCAGCTATCGTCCGGTGGCGGAATCGCTCGCCAAGATGCTTCCCGCCGCCGGTGAATGCGTCGCGGGCCGGAATCTCGGCGAGGCGCAACGCGCGTTGCTCGAATATTTCGCAGGCGTGACCACGGTGCGCTACGAGGAACCTGCTGCGGATCGATGCCCGCTGCTGCTCGTCCAGCTCGGGCAGGACGATCCGGAAGATCCGCCCGATTCGACATGGGAGAAGGTCTGGGAAGGCCGGCGGCGGGGCGACGATACGGAGCGATTCGTGCTGTTCCGAAAGCACGCGCCATGAAATTCGTCGACGAGGCCGTCATCGATGTCGTCGCCGGCGACGGCGGCAACGGCGTCGTATCGTTCCGACGCGAGAAGTACGTTCCACGCGGCGGCCCTGACGGCGGCGACGGCGGCCGCGGGGGCAGCGTCTACGCGCTGGCCGACCGCAACATCAACACGCTGATCGACTACCGCTACGCCCGCATCCATCGCGCCAAGAGCGGGGAGCACGGCCGCGGCGCGGACCAGTACGGTCGGGGCGCAGAAGATGTGACACTGCGCATGCCCGTCGGCACGGTCGTCACCGACGCCGAAACGGGCGCGCTCGTCGCCGATCTCGCGACCGACGGACAGCGCGCCTTGATCGCGGCCGGCGGCAAGGGCGGACTCGGCAATCTGCACTTCAAGTCGAGCACCAACCGCGCGCCCAGACAGTCGACCCCGGGAGAAGCAGGCGAGCGCCGCCGGCTGCGGCTCGAGCTCAAAGTGCTGGCCGACGTCGGCCTGCTCGGACTTCCCAATGCGGGCAAATCGACGTTGATCCGCGCGATTTCCGCGGCTCGGCCGCGTGTCGCCGACTATCCGTTCACGACGCTCGCTCCGCATCTTGGCGTCGTGCGCGCGGATGCGGCGCGCAGCTTCGTGGTCGCCGATATTCCAGGGCTGATCGAGGGCGCGGCGGAGGGCGCGGGACTGGGCCATCGCTTCCTGCGCCATCTGCAGCGGACGCGTCTGCTGCTGCACCTGGTCGACCTCGCGCCGATGGACGGGGCGACAGACCCGGTCGCCGACGCGCGCGCGATCGTGCGGGAGCTCAAGCGCTACGACCAGGCGTTGTACGAGAAGCCGCGCTGGCTTGTGCTCAACAAGCTCGATCTCATTCCAGCCGAAGAGACCGAGGCCCGCATCGCGGCGTTCGTGAAGGCTTACCGCTGGAAGGGACCCGTGTTTCCCATCGCGGCGATCAATGGCGAAGGCTGCCGAGCGCTGGTATACGCTGTGGCCGACTGGCTCAGCAGACATCCCGCGCACGCAAGCGCGGCGGTGACCCCTTGAGCGCGCCAGCGCGACCCCGCGGCGCTACTCGCGACCCGTTCGCGGCCAGCGAGGCGGCGGCCGCTAGCGTCGCGACACCGCGATGAGCGACCCGGCGAGGACCGTGGTCGCACGCGCACGGCGGCTGGTCGTGAAGGTCGGCTCGAGCCTGGTCACCGACGAAGGACGCGGCGTCGATCACGCGGCCGTCGCACGGTGGGCTGGGGAAATCGCCGCCTTGAAGCAGGACGGGCGCGAAGTCGTGCTCGTGTCCTCGGGCGCGATCGCGGAAGGGATGCAGCGGCTCGGCTGGAGCAAACGGCCGGCCGCGATGCACGCGCTGCAGGCCGCAGCCGCGGTCGGCCAGATGGGTCTCGTTCAGGCCTACGAAGCCGCGTTCTCGCGCTTCGGTCTGCACGCCGCGCAGATCCTGCTCACACACGACGACCTCGCCGACCGACGCCGCTACCTGAACGCGCGCTCGACGCTCCTCACGCTTCTCGCCTTGAGCGTGATTCCCGTCATCAACGAGAACGACACCGTCACCACCGATGAGATCCGATTCGGCGACAACGATACGCTCGGCGCGCTGGTGACCAACCTGATCGAGGCGGATGCCTTGGTGCTGCTCACCGATCAGGACGGGCTGTACAGCGCCGATCCGCGCAAGAACCCTGCCGCGACGCTCGTGCGTCACGCGCGCGCCGGCGATCCCGCGCTTGAAGCGATGGCGGGCGGCGTCGGGTCGGCGCTCGGTCGCGGCGGAATGCTGACCAAGGTTCTCGCAGCCAGGGGCGCGGCGCGCAGCGGCGCTTCGACCGTGATCGCGAACGGCCGCGAAGAGCGCGTGCTCGGCCGTCTGGCCGCGGGCGAGTCCATCGGCACCGAGCTCGTCGCCGAGACCTCTCCGCTGGCGGCCCGCAAGCAATGGCTCGCCGATCACATTCGGCTTGCCGGAACGCTCACTCTGGATGCGGGCGCGGTCCGGGCTCTGGTTCGCGACGGGAAGAGCCTGCTGCCGATCGGCGTGCTACGTTGCGAGGGACAGTTCGACCGAGGAGAAGTCGTCGGCTGCTGCGACTCCGAGGGTCGCGAGATCGCGCGCGGGCTGGTCAACTACAGCGCTTCGGAAACGCAGCGCATCCTGCGCAGGCCTTCCTCAGAGATCGAGGCGATCCTCGGTTACATCGACGAGCCGGAGCTCATCCATCGCGATAATCTCGTGCTGTTGTAGCCGTAGCGCGGGATGAGCGCGGCGAATCCCGGATGCGTTCCGGCGTCGTTTCTCCCGGGGTTCGCTGGCGCTCACCCACGGGCTACAAGGAGGAACCGTGAATCTCGTCGACCGCGTCAAGCAAATCCTGCTATCGCCCAAGGACGAATGGCCGAGGATCGCTGCGGAAACGGCGACAGTACAGTCGCTTTACGTCGGCTACATCGTGATTCTCGCGGCCATCGGGCCGCTTGCGACCTTCGTGTCGTTCGCGCTGATCGGCCTGGGCTTCGGCCTCGCCGCGGCGGTGTTCGCCTACATCCACTCGCTGATCGGCGTCGCCATCCTCGCGTTGATCGTCGATCTGCTGTCACCGGGCTTCGGTGGAGCGAAGGATTACGTGGCCGCGTTGAAATTGGTCGCCTACAGCTTCACCGCCCTCTGGGTCGCTCAGATCGCGCTTCTGATCCCGGTCGCCGGCGCTGTTATCGTACTGATCGGCCTGGTCTACGCGTTCTACCTGTTCTTCGTTGGCGCACCCGTCATGAAGAAGAGCGCCGTGGACAAAGCGATCCCGTTTACGATCGTCGTCGTGATCAGTGCCATCGTGCTGATGTACCTCCTGGGCATGATCGCCCGCGGACTCGGCATCGGTTTCGGCATGGGAGCCGGCCCCATGGCCATCGGACCGATGGGGCTGGCCCGCTAGAGACGCTTCAGGCGTCGTGGGAAGGATTGGGGTACGGCGACGGCATGACCGAGTGCGCCCAGCCGTACAGGCGCTGGCGGCGCGACTGCGGCCGCTGGTGCAGGAAGCGCTCCAGCTCGATCAGCGCGCGGCGGTAGCTCTCGCGCTTAAACTCGATCACGCTCTCCAGCGGGATCCAGTACTCGTGCCAGCGCCAGGCATCGAACTCAGGATGGTTGGTGGCGCGCAGCGAGACATCGCTATCGAGGCCGACAAGCCGCAGGAGGTACCAGATCTGCTTCTGGCCGCGGTAGCTGCCGCGGTATTCGCGCTTGATCCAGTGGGAGGGCACTTCGTAGCGAATCCACTCGCGCGTGCGGCCCAGGACCTTCACGTGCCGCGCATCGAGGCCGACTTCTTCCTTGAGCTCCCGGTACATCGCCTGCTCGGGCGTTTCACCGGGGTCGATTCCGCCCTGCGGAAACTGCCACGCGTGCTCGCGGACCCGTTTGCCCCAGAAAACCTGGTTCTTCGAGTTGGCGATGACCAGCGCGACGTTCGGGCGATAGCCGTCACGGTCCAGCATCGCGACCACCTTAATTCAGCAAGTTAGGTGCATTCTTCCACACTTAGCCCTGGACTGCCAAGCACGAGCCGCCTGCCGGCACCGATGCGCCGACCGGCGAAGTGTCAGCGCGAAGGATATTCTCGTGGCGTAACGGACAGTGTGAGCCTCTGGTCGCGACGCAGCACCGCGACTTCGACCGGGTCGCCGATCCTGCCTCCGGTCAGAACCCGCTGCAAATCATCGACGCCGGCGATCGCCGTTTCGCCCAGTGCGACGATGATGTCGCCCACGCGCATTCCGGCAAGCGCCGCGGGCGAATCGCGAGCCACTGATTCGACACGCGCGCCGCTTTCCTTCGGTAGCGCGAAATGGCGCACCACGCGGCGCAACAGCGGCAGATCCTGCGCGCTGACACCGAGGTAGGCGCGCCGCACGCGGCCTTCACGGATCAGGGCGATAGCGACGCGCTCGGCCGTATTGGACGCGATGGCGAAGCAGATCCCCTGCGCGGGGAGGATCACCGCCGTATTCACGCCGATCACGGCACCGACCGAATCGATCAGCGGGCCTCCCGAATTGCCGGGATTGAGCGCCGCATCGGTTTGGATGATGTTGTCGAGGAGCCGCCCCGTCGCGCCTCGCATGGAGCGGCCGAGGGCGCTGACGATACCTGCGGTGACCGTGTGCTGGAAGCCATAGGGACTGCCGATCGCGATCGCGAGCTGCCCGACCTGCACACGCGTCGAATCGGCGAGTCGTCCGTACGCGAGGCCCTCGGCGCCGATCTTGACCACCGCGAGATCGGAGTCCGGGTCATCGCCGACAAGCTCGCCGTCGACGGTCCGTCCGTCGGGAAGCGTCGCTTGCAGCGCGCTTGCACCTCCGGCGACGTGACTGTTTGTGACCAGATAGCCGTCGGGAGTGATGATGAATCCGGAACCCGCGCCCTCGCGCGGCTGGGCTCGACGCGACGACCGTTCCACCCGGATGTGCACGACCGTAGGCCGCACGCGCGCGACGGCGGCGGTCACCGCGCGCGAATACGCGTCGAGGAGTGCGCCGTCGGACTCGAGGGGACCTTCGGGCGCGGGCATGCCCGGCGCGGGCGCTTCGTTCAGAACCGCCTTGACCGCGACGCCCGGGAGACGATCGAACGGAACCATGCCGCCCAAGTGGCGGCCCGGACCGTCCATTTCAAGCGTGCGTGACCTCTTCCGCCGTGCCGGCCCGAAGCTTCAGGCGACCGTGCTCCGCCGTCCGGGCCGGCGGCTCCCCCCGCAGGGCGGCGTGCGCGAGCTCCAGCAGCCGAATCCTGCGGCGCGAGCGTTCGTCCCAGTACTCCGCATGATCGACGTTCACGCGGAGCAACGCGAGACGCGGATCCAGAGGGCCCTGCGTGAACCAGGTTTCGACGCGCTCGTTCCAGAGCGCGAAGATCCGGTCCGGATCGTAGATGAGCCGCGCATAGCCCGAGAGCGAAACGTAGACGCCGCGGCCGGGATCGCCGTAGGTTGCGCTCACACGCGGATTGGTTTCGATGTCGAGCGCGAGGCTGCCGTCGCTCGGCACGAAAAACCACAGCACGCCGTCGTCGTCCAGCTGCTGCGTCAACAGCGGCCGGCTCGCCGGCATGAACCGGCGGTCGGTCGCCGTAACCATAGCCACGGAGCCTTCGCCGATGAGCGCTCGAAGCCTTGCCGCGGCCTCGCGCGCGTCGAGCTCGCGAGCGGTATCACCAGTTTCGTTCGTCGCCATGTTCATCGGTCCTGTTGCGCGTCCGCTCCCGGTTCGCGCACCCAATCGACGCGTTCAGTGCACGCGAGCGCGACCTCGAGCCTGCTTTCCGGCATCGTCGCGCGAGATGCCGTACGCTTCCTGTATCTTGCCCATCAATTCTTCTCACCTTCCCTGGACTTCGCGCAGCGCGTCGTCGGTCAATCGCCCCCATTGCTGCTTGATCCTGCCTGCGATCTGCTTCTAGTGGCCCTCGAGTCGATCCCAATTCATTGCATGGCTCCGAGTCGCGATTCAGAACGCACGTGCGGCGATCATGAGACTCATGTGCAACGCTCATGCCAGTGTCATTTTGTGCCGCCGAAACAAGGTCCTCGCCGCTCGAGGTGCGAGCGACGGCGAGACAACCGGTAATTCTTGCCGGAACGCTTGACAGACCTTGATCGGCGCAGGCGACCGATTGCGGCGAGCTTTCTAGCAGCGAAAAAAGCGGGGCGAAGAGGACCGGAGGAGAGCTTGAGAACTCCGTCCGCGCTTGAGGATACCTTCGCGGCGAGAGCGCCGCCGCGTGCGTTACGTCTTGCGCCGGAATAAACCAACGAGCAGTGACACGAGGAACAGTGCGAGAAAAATGAAGAACAGCACCTGCGCGATTTCCACGGCGCCCGCTGCGATGCCTCCAAAGCCGAAGAGCGCGGCGACGAGCGCGATGACGAAGAATACGATGGCGTAATGCAGCATGTAGGCTCCCTAAGCGTCAGTTCTTCCGTCGAAGCGGCGGCGGCTCGAGCTTCTGCCCGTCGGCGCAACCAGTCATCGCTGTTTCTGAAGGCAATCCGCGTGCCAGGCCTTGCGCTCCCGGGCCTGGGTAGGCTCCGACTGGACATTCGGCGCAGCCCGCGTGACGGCCACGCTCGGGCAAGGAAAAGATGACAAAAGCGGAAGAAATTGCTTGGCAGCGCAGCCGCGCCCGTGCCGACGCATCGCGTGTGGACGCCGGGGCCGTATCCGGGCTTCTAGTGCGCTACGTGCTGCAGCGTATCGAGAAAGCGATCGTATTCGCCCGACTTGTCGAAGAACGCGTCGGCACCGACCAATTCGCATTCGCGGCGGTATTCAGCGCTCGCGTAGTTCGAAAGCACGTAGATCTTCGGCGGCGAGGTGACGGGCGTCTGGCGGACCTGGCGCACGACTTCGATTCCGTTGCCTTCACGAAGGCGTATGTCGGTGACGATGACATCCGGCTTCGTTTCGGCGATTGCCGCAACCGCGTCGTCCTCTGACTCCGCAAAGCCGACTACGACAAACCCGCCAATTGAAAGCAGATTATCGATGATCCGCCTGCGGATAAGCGGCGAATCTTCGACGAGGAATACGCGTACGAGTGCTGTCTCGACCTGCACGCCTCATCAGCCCATCAGGTTGTGCTTCAACGCGTAGGCGGTCAGATCGGCGTTGCGCGAGCATTCCATCTTCTGCAGGATGCGGGTCCGATAAGTGCTGATCGTCTTGACCGATAAATGCACTTCGTTCGCGATCTGGGTGACGGTCTTGCCGCAGGCGAGCTGCACGAAGATCTGGAACTCGCGATTCGAGAGCTTGCGATGCGGAGGTTCGGGCGCGTTGCCCGATGCTTCCAGCGCCAGAGCCTCTGCCAGCGACGGACTGATGTACTTGCGGCCCGAAGCGACGGTTCGTATCGCCTCGAGAAGGTCCTTCGCCTCCCCCGCCTTGGGAAAGAACCCGCTCGCCCCCGCGCGCAGCAGATTCACCGCGTACTGTTCCTCCGCGTGCATGCTAACGATGAGGATCGGAAGCTCAGGCCGACGGCGCCGCAGTGTGGCGACCGTTTCGACGACCGACGCGTCCGGCAGCGAGATATCGAGCATGACAATGTCGAAACCCTCCGCCATCGCCAGCTCCAGGGCCGAGGCCGCGGTGCCGGCCTCGCCGCCCACTTCGAGATCGTCGGTGCGGTCGATGAGCTGCCGGAAGCCGGCTCGCACGAGCGCATGGTCGTCTACGACCAGGACCCGCTTCTTTCGGGTTATGACGGCTTCCATGAGGGAATTCTGACGCGGTGCGCTCAACGGATCGGATGTAAGCATTCTAGACCTCCCGCGCGATTGGACCAACCTTCAGGCTCCGGCCTTACGCCGCGAGCCTCACGTCGTTCCGTACGTCGGCTTCCTCGCCCGGCAACGCATCGAGCGTCGCTCCGGCGCCATACGCATGCAATCGGTTGTACAGGGTTTTGAGGCTGATACCGAGGACGTGCGCGGCCTTCGACTTGCTGCCGTCGAGGGCGCGCAGCGTGGCCATGATCAGCGCCCGTTCCGCGTTGTCCAGCGACGTCCCGACGCAAATCCGGATCTCGTTGCCGGAGGCGACGTCGGCGCGCGGCGGTGGGGCCGTTGTCCCGATCGGGGCGATGAACTCGGAGCCGGTGTCGACGTCCACTTCGGTGTCCGAGAGGACGTACGCGCGATGGATGACGTTCTTCAGCTCGCGGACGTTTCCCGGCCAGCGATACGTCGCAATCGACTGTCGCGCTTCGGCGGTGAGCGTCTTCGCGCTGCCGTGATCGTCATTCAGCCGTTCGAGGAACATCTCGGCCAGGAGTGTCACGTCGTCACCCCGTTCGCGCAGGGGCGGCACCGACACCGGGATCACGCACAACCGGTACATCAAATCCTCGCGCAGCTTGCCGCTGGTGACCGCGGCTCGCAGATCGCGATTGCTCGCCGCGATCACGCGTACGTCGGCCGCGATCTCCTGGTCGCCGCCGATGCGCGAAAACCGCCCGGACTCGAGCACGCGCAGAAGGCGAACCTGCATGTCGACCGGCATCTCGGTGATCTCGTCGAGGAACAGCGTTCCCCCGTTGGCGCGCTCGAAGCAGCCGCGATGCATCCGCGCCGCTCCGGTGAAGCTCCCGCGCTCGTGGCCGAAGAGCTCGCTCTCGATCAGCGTTTCGGGCAACGCGCCGCAGTTGACTGCGATGAACGGGCGCTGGCGGCGCTCCGAGAGCTGATGGATGGCATTGGCGACGAGCTCCTTGCCGGAACCGGATTCGCCGAGAATGATCACCGTGGCGCTGGCTCCAGCGACACGGTCGAGCGTGTCGAACAGCGACCGCATCGAGTCGCAGGCACCGTAGAGCTCGCACAGGCGCTGCAGGCGTCCGTGGACCCGGCGCTTCGGACGAGCCACGTCCGATCCCGGCGCGGCGCCCGGCAGCAGAGTTTGGCTCTCGGCGCTGAAAGAGGGCGTGGGCTCGAACATGGCTTGGATCTCCGGCAGTCGTTTTCGACGACGCCATGTTCGCTTGCGTTGGAAGGCGAGAATATCGGTGAGCGTCCGTTTCTGCTGTCAGCGAATTAGGCAGCCCTGTAGGACTAATTCCTACAAATTGCCGGATCTTTTCGACCGATGAGGAGGACCGCCAACGCCCGAAGCGTCACGGCTGGGATGGTGCAGCGGGCCCAGCATTCGGCCCAGCGCGGGCGCGAGAAGGGAAACGCTTCGCTGGAGGCTGGCCCCGCTGCAAGCGGAGTGGTGCAAGCGGCGTGCCATCGCGTCTGCAAGGGCATGGAAGAGTCTGCGAGCTCGTGACGCGCGCATGATCTTGCAAGATTTGCGGCGCGATTTGTACAAACGGGTGCGTGAGCCCATCGTTCTGTTCGCGAGGTATTGGTCACGGTCGACCGCACAACCCAACTCACCCGCGTGGCACGGATGTTGCGCGATGCCAGCTCGTAGTCTTCCGCTGATATGTTGTCCTGGTCATTCCGAATTCACGCATCGAAGATCGCATCATTGTCGGCAAATTGCGTCTCTGCCGGCGCGGAAAATCGTCGGACGCGATCGAACGCTTTTTCGCGTCGTCGCTCCCGCCTCGGCGGAGCGTGGGGCCCGCCCGCGATCGGTGGCTGCCTGCATGGGGTAAGATGGGGAGCGTCGCCTACTTTTTTCGTCCCAGCTCCCTGATGTGAACTATCGCCTCGACTGGGTGCGCTCGCTTCCGTGGGCGGCGGGCGTCGTCGTCCTGCTCGGACTCGTCGTCGCCTTCATCGGCGGCTGGTACGTCGCTTCCTGGCACGAGCTCGTGCCTCCCCCGCAGGGCGTCGAACGCGTGCAGTACGACACGGCATTGGCGTTCGTTTTTGGCGGCCTGGCACTGGCGGCGCACGCGCTGCGCTGGCGCGCGGTCGGCAGCGCATGCGCCGCGGTTCCGATCGCGCTCGGATTGCTGCGGCTGCTCGCCTACGGCTTGCCGGGAGTGATGGACGTGCGTCCGATCGTCGCGGATCCCTGGCTGCCCTACGGCGCGGGCAACTACAATGACATGAGCGTGCTCACGGCGCTGGTGCTCGTACCGCTCGGCTTGGCACTGGCCGCGCTCGTGCCGAGAACGCCGAGCCCCGCGCGCTCGGTGTTCACCACGCTCCTCGCGGCGATCGGCCTGGCACTCGCGTCGCTTCTGGTCGTGGCCGCGTGGACAGGCGGGATGGCTGCGTCCCAGTGGCTGTTCCTCACCGGTGGCGAGCGCATGAGCGGCATGCTGTCGCTGCTGCTCGCCGGCGGATTGCTGGCGCACGTGCTGCTGCGAAGCGAAGACGAGCAGCGCGCGATCCGACGCTGGACGCCGGGCATCGTCTGGTTCGCCGCATTCGTGTGCACCCTGGTGCTGTGGCGCGCGATCAGCGTGCAGCAGGCGCACTACATCGACATCGGTACCCTGCTGGTCGCCTCCGACATCAAGAACCGCATCGAGCGCACGATCGGCGCACGCATCCGTCAGCTCGAGAGGCTCGCCGAACGGTCCCAGATCTACGAGTTCACGGAGGACCGGTGGGAGCGGGACGCGGCGACCTTGGTGAATGAGGTCCCCGAATTCCAGGCGATCGCCTGGTCTGATCCGAATCTGGTCGTCCGCTGGGCGGTGCCCGATGCGCAGTCGGCGCGCGTCGGCGAGAGCCTGCGTTCGGACGCCGAGCGCTCGCGCGCCATCGACGAGGCGCTGCGCACGAAGCACGTGGTCGTGTCGCGGACCGTCGACCTGCGAGCCCCGGCCGTGCGCGGCTTCCTCATTTACGTCCCTGTATTCGCCGACGGGTCCGTGCGCGGCGTCGTGTCGGCGAGCGTCGGAGGAAACTGGCTGGCCGCCATCCTCGACGGTCGCTTCGCCGATTTCCAGGTCGCGCTGCTGGAAAACGGTGAAGTCACCAACGTGCTCGGCAACAGTGACAACGCCGCCGGCTCGGAATGGACGCAGGAGCAGACCGTTGATATCGGCACGGTGCGCTGGACCCTCAGGGTCGCGCCGACCCGCGATTACCTCTACCGCACCGACTCGGTCCTGCCCGAGTCGTCCCTTGCCCTGGGCACGGCGCTCGCCACGCTGCTCGGTCTGTGCACCTTCCTGTTCCAGACTGCGCGTCGCCGAGCCCGCGCGCTCGCTTCGAGCAACGCGCGCCTGCTCGAAGACATCCAGGCGCGCCGCCAGGTGGAGCAGGCGCTGCGCGAGACGGAGCAGCGTACCCGGCTCATCATCGACGCGATCAAGGATTGCGCGATCTACATGCTCGATCCCCAGGGACGCGTAGGCAGCTGGAATCCCGGCGCCGAAACCCTCAACGGTTACACGCGGCAAGAGATCATCGGCCAGCATTTCTCGATCCTCTACGCGCCCGATCGGGAAGAGCCGCCCGAGGCCGAGCTCACGCTGGCCGCGCGCTACGGCTCGTTCGAGGAGGAGTGCTGGCATCAGCGCAAGGACGGAACGCGCTACTGCGGTGACGACATCATCTCGGCAATCCGCAACGAGCACGGCCTGCTGCAGGGGTTCGCAGTCGTTACTCGCGACGCCACGCCGCGCATCGCGCTGCGCGAGCAGACCGAGCGGTCGCGCGACTTCTACTTCGCACTGTTCTCGGGCTTCCCCACGCTGGTTTGGCGGGCCGACAGCAACGGAGCGTGCGATTATCTGAACCACGCGTGGCTCGACTACACCGGCCGCCCGCGGGAAGCGCAGCTCGGCACCGGCTGGCTCGAAGGCGTACATCCGGACGACCGGTCCCGGTGGCGCGAGACCTTCGAGCCGGCGTTCGCGGCGCGGCAACCGTTCGAAATCGAGTTCCGCCTGCGGAAGGCCGACGAAACGTTCGGCTCGATGATCTGCACGGGCCGTCCCTATCACGACATGGAAGGACGCTTCTCGGGCTACCTCTGCTCGTGCTACGACAACACGGCGCGACGCGCCATGGAGCTCGCGTTGCAGGAGAGCGAAGCGCGCTACGAGGGGATGACGGCCAACGTGCCCGGCATGGTCTTCGAGCTGGTCCGCGACGCCGAAGGTCGTCTGTCGTTCACCTACGTGAGCCAGGGCGGCGAGCCGCTCACCGGACTGCCGGAATCCGCGCTTCGGGCCGATGCCGATGCGTTCTTGGGGTTGATCTCGTCGAGCGAGCGCACCCACCTCGAGGCCACGCTCGACGCGTCGGCGGCGCAGCTCACGAACTGGTATTGGTCGGGAAGGCTCGTGCCCGCCCACGAAACCAACGAGAAATGGATCAACATCCGAGCGCGACCGCGCAAGCTAGACGGCGTCGTCGTCTGGGACGGGCTCGTGTTCGACGACACGCAGGCCCGGCTTGCGCAGCTCGAGATCGAGCGCTCGCGCGAAGAATTGCGCTCGCTCTCCCGGCATCTCCAGACCGTTCGCGAGGAGGAGAAGGCGCGGATCGCCAGAGAGGTCCATGACGAGCTCGGCTCGACGCTGACCGCGCTCAAGATGGATCTCGATTGGCTCGCCGAGCATCTGGCCGACGCGCCGGCCCCGGTCGCTCAGAAGCGCATGGAGATCGGCAAGCTGCTCGAGGCCGCTGTGGCCGCCACACGCAGGATCGTGACCGATCTGCGTCCGAGCATCCTCGACGACCTCGGACTGTCGGCAGCGCTGCGGTGGCAAGCTGCGGAGTTCCGCAAGCACACCGGCACGCGCGTCGCCGTTGAAACACCCCCGTCGGATCACGGCATCGGTCGCGACGCCGCGCTGACGCTCTTCCGCATCTTCCAGGAAACGCTCACCAACGTCGCGCGGCACGCGCGAGCCACTGAGGTCGCGGTGAACCTTTCCGTGACTGACGCGGTCCTGGTGCTGCAGATCCGCGACAACGGCATCGGACTGTCCGAAGAGGACCTGCGCAAACCGACCTCGCACGGCATTCGCGGCATGCGCGAGCGTGCTCAGCAATTGGGCGGCGACGTGTCGGTAACCGGCAGCTCTGGAGCCGGGACGACGGTCGTCATCTCGGTTCCGAGAGCCAAACGCGCACCACCCGAGCCGGTCGCCGCGGCTCCGGCGCCGGAAGCTATGAGACCTTGACGGTCAGGTTGTCGACGACGTTCTTGACACCCTCGGTCGACATCGCGATCTGCTTGGCGCGATCGCGCAGGTTATCCGAGGCAACGTTGCCGCTCAGGGTGACCGTGGCGTCCTTGGTGTCGACATCGATCGACAATGACTTCAGGCCGGGCTCGGCGAGGATCGCCGCCTTGACCTTGGCGGTGATGGCGGCGTCGTCTGCCACACCACCGATCTTTTCAGCGGCCGAGTTCGTCTTGTCCGGCGCCGTACTGGCCATCTTGTCGGACGAAGTCGTTCCCGGCGGGGTGTTTGTCGTTCCACTCGGTGGCGTCGTCTGAGCTTGCATGCTTCCCGGCGACGTATCGCGCTTGCCCAGCGTGTCGTTCGCGCCACGTTGCTCGCAGCCTACAGTCACGACGGCGGCCGCAGCCAGCGCGGCGACCAGCAATGCCGGCTTCATGTTCATGTTGCACTCCTCAACAAGGTCCCTTCCCGTGTGACCGCGAGTGTGCGCCGCGCGCCGGACCGCGACTATCGGTTAGCCTCCGTTTCTCCTGTCGGAAGCACGGTCGAACCCGTCGGAATTCGTCCTACCGCAATCGGCAAAGGCTTGAAACAGAGAAGGGTCGGAAAGCTTCTAGGGCAGCGCCCGTTGGCGCTCGACGTTCGCATCGACGGTGGTGAGCGCCGTCATGTTGACGATGCGCCGGACCGTGGCCGAGGGTGTCAGGATGTGTGCCGGTTTCGCCACGCCGAGCAGGATCGGCCCCAAGGTGACCCCGCTCCCCGCCGCCGCCTTGAGCAGGTTGAAGGCGATGTTCGCCGCGTCCAGGGTCGGCATGATGAGCAGGTTTGCTTCCCCTTCGAGACGCGAGTTGGGGAACACCCGCTTGCGTACTTCCATCGACAACGCGGCGTCGCCGTGCATCTCGCCGTCGACCTCGAGTCCGGGCTCCAGCTCGTTGATGAGGGCCAGCGCAGCCTGCATCTTGCGCGCCTGCGGATGCAGGCTCGAACCGAAGCTCGAGTGCGAAAGCAGCGCCGCCTTGGGCGTGATGCCGAAGCGGCGGATCTCTTCGGCGGCGAGCAGCGTGATTTCCGCGACCTGTTCGGGGGTCGGGTCGGCGTTGACATAGGTATCTGCGATGAACACCGTGCGATCCGGCAGAAGGACCGCGTTCATTGCCGCGAGCGTCGTCACTCCGCGGCGCAGTCCGAGCACCTGCTCGACGTAGCGAAGATGCGACTCGTGGGTGCCGTAGGTGCCGCAGAGCATTCCGTCCGCGTCCCCCATATGGATCATCATCGCCCCGATGAGTGTCGGCCGTTGCCGCATCTCGAGCTTCGCGATCTGCTCCGTGACGCCACGCCGCCCGGCCAGCCGCAGATACTCGGTCCAGTAGGCGCGGTAGCGCGGATCGTCCTCCTGATCGACCATTTCTATCTGGGCCCCTCGCTTGAGGCGCAGCCCGTAACGCTCGATGCGTTGCTTGATGATCTCGGGTCGGCCTATCAGCACCGGCTTGGCCAGTCCCTCGTCGGCCACCACCTGGACCGCCCGCAACACGCGCTCGTCCTCACCTTCGGCGTAGACGATCCGTTTGGGCGATTTCTTCGCTCCCTCGAAGATCGGCTTCATCAGCAGCCCGGAGTGATACACGAACTGCAGCAGCCGCTGGTGATACGCGTCGAAGTCGGCGATCGGTCGGGTCGCGACGCCGGATTCCATCGCCGCGCGCGCAACCGCCGGCGCGATCTTGATGATCAGCCGCGGATCGAACGGCTTCGGAATGATGTACTCGGGGCCGAACGTGACGTCGTCGACGCCGTAAGCCGCGGCCACTATATCCGACTGCTCGGCCATAGCCAGGTCGGCGATGGCGTTCACCGTCGCGAGCTTCATTGCCTCGTTGATCGTCGTCGCTCCGACGTCGAGCGCTCCGCGGAAGATGAACGGGAAACACAGGACGTTGTTCACCTGATTGGGAAAATCGGATCGGCCGGTGGCGATGACCGCGTCGGGCCGCGCCGCCTTCGCGATGTCCGGCATGATCTCGGGCTCCGGATTCGCGAGCGCCAGGATCAGCGGCGCGGGCCCCATGCGCTTCACCATCTCGGGCTTGAGCACGCGGCCGGCGGAAAGGCCGAGGAAGATATCGGCTCCATCGATGATGTCGGCGAGCTTGCGTGCGGAGGTGTCCTGCGCGTAGCGCGCCTTGTTGTCGTCCATCTCCTCCCTGCGCCCGGTGTAGACGACGCCGGCGATGTCGGACACCCACATGTTCTCGCGCTTCACGCCGAGGCTCACCAGGATGTCGAGGCAGGCAAGCGCGGCGGCGCCCGCACCCGAGCAGACCAGCTTGACCTTCGAGATGTCCTTGCCGACGACGCGCAGACCGTTGCGCACCGCTGCGCCGACGATGATCGCCGTGCCGTGCTGATCGTCGTGGAAGACGGGGATCTTCATCCGCTCCCGGCACTTGCGCTCGACGTAGAAGCACTCCGGTGCCTTGATGTCTTCGAGATTCACGCCGCCGAAGGTCGGTTCGAGCGACACGATGATCTCGACCAGTTTCTGCGGATCGCGCTCGTTGACTTCGATATCGAAGCAATCGATGCCGGCGAACTTCTTGAACAGCACCGCTTTGCCTTCCATCACCGGCTTGCTGGCGAGCGGACCGATCGCGCCTAAGCCCAGCACGGCCGTTCCGTTGGTGATGACGCCGATCAGGTTGCCGCGAGCCGTCAGGTTGCGAGCCTCGCCGGGATCCCGCACGATTTCGTTGCAGGCCGCGGCCACGCCGGGCGAGTAAGCCAGAGCAAGGTCGCGCTGAGTCTCGAGCTGCTTGGTCGGCAGGATCGAGATCTTGCCGGGGGGATGCGCCCGATGGTATTCGAGCGAGCTGCGGCTCAGGTCGTCGTCAGGCATGCCCATTGGCCCTCGCGTAGAGTTCGCGACCGGCCCGATAGCCGATCGGCGGGATCGACGCTCGCTTCCCCGGTCGAACGACCGATGTGCGGAGTAGTGTATCGGCCGGGCGGTCGTTTTGGAACCGCGTCCTACTCCAGCAGACCCGACCGCTATAATGCCGCTGCCGGTAAAGCGTCCTCTTCGCGACGGTGCGCCGTGCTCCGAGAACGTACCGAGACATTCCGCCGATGCTCTTCTTCTGGTCCCTGGCGACGCTGCTGGTCGCGGTAACTCTCGCGCTCCTCCTGCTGCCGTTGCTGCGGCGGCGGCGTCAGTCGGCCGACGCGCCCGACCCGGACGCCGCGGCGACCGCGGTGTATCGCGATCAGAAGCAGGCACTCGACGCTGAATATGCAGACGGCGTGATCAGCGCCAAGGAACGCGAAGCCGCCGTGGCCGAGCTGTCCCACCGCCTTGGCGAAGAGGTCGGCCGGCAGGGCGAACGCGCGGCCCCCGCATTCCAGCGTCGATCGGCATGGATCCTCGCGGCGGTCCTGCTGGTCCTGATCCCCTCCGCCGCGGTCGTACTTTACGCGCGCCTCGGCAAGCCCGAGGCGATAGCCCCTGAGGCGACCGAGCGAACGGCGCACGAGATGTCCGACAGCCAGGTCAACGCCCTGGTCGAGACGCTCGCGCAGCGACTCAAGAGCCGACCGGACGACGCCGAAGGATGGGTGCTGCTCGCCCGTTCGTATCACGCGCTGGGGCGGTTCGCCGAGGCTGCGGAGGCTTACGCGCACGCCACGGCGCTCGTGCCGAACGACGCTGCTCTTCTCGCCGACTACGCCGACGTGCTGGCGGTGACGCAGGGCCGGCGCCTCGAGGGCAAGCCGGCCGAGCTTGCCGCTCGCGCGCTCGCGATCGATCCGAATCACAGGAAGGCGCTGGCGCTTTCGGCGACGGCAGCCATGGAAGCGCGAGACTTCGATGGCGCGATTGCGCTCTGGCAACGGTTGCGCGCGCAGTTTCCGGAAGGGTCGGACGACGCCAAGCAGGTCAGCTCGATCATCGCCGAGGTCGAAGGCATGAAGAGCGGGCGCGGCGGGACGGCCGCTTCGGCGTCCGGGACTCGCGAGCTCGCCGCCGCGGCCACGCCCGCCGCGGGCGCGCCCGGGCCAACCATTGCCGGGCGGGTCGATGTGAGTTCTGCGCTGGCCCCGAAGGTGGCATTGACCGATACCGTATTCATCTTCGCACGGGCTGCGGAAGGCCCGCGGATGCCGCTCGCGGTCTTACGTGTTCCAGCGAAGCAGCTGCCCATGGACTACCGGCTCGACGACAGCATGGGGATGGCTGCTGGAGCGAAGCTCTCGGGCGCTGCGTCGGTGGTGGTCGAAGCGCGGATTTCCAAGAGCGGCAATGCGATTCCGCAGGCTGGAGACCTTTCGGGCAAAAGCGGACCCGTCAAGCCCGGCGCGTCCGGGGTCAACATTACAATCGACCAGGTTGTGCCGTAACTACATCGAACCGAATAGGCGTGATTGAGCGTCGCATCGGGCAACGGCGATTGCGGACGGATACCTGAGAGCTGCGCCTGCGACCACGTGGCCGCGCAGCAAAGGCTCAATGCGACGATGCGCGCCAGGAGCGTTGGACGCAGCGCGCTAGCGCCGGGCGTAGCGAGGAGGCGTCGGACTGAGGACATCAGGTTGGGCGCCAGGGAAGCGTGCCGAACATCAGCACATCCCAGGTGGTGTCGCGCCCGCGGTTTCCGGCTTCGCTTTGGCTATAATCCGCGCTGGCCAGCGCGAGGAGGGCTCCCGATGCTGCAAACGCAGAATCTCGCCGCGCGCCGTGGCGAGGTCCTTCTGTTCTCCGACCTGAGCTTTTCCCTCGCGCCCGGTACGGCGCTGGTGATCGGCGGCCCGAACGGAAGCGGCAAGACAACGTTGCTGCGGATACTGGCCGGCCTGACGATTCCGGCCGAAGGCACGCTGACCTGGCGCGGCAACCGGTTGCGTGCCTTCGATCCGTTGCTCCGCGCCGAAGCGCTTTTTATCGGCGACGTGCCGGCGCTCAAGGACGAGCTCACCGCGCTCGAGAATCTGGCGTCGCTCGCCAGCCTGCACGGCGCGGAGGCGAGCCTTGACAGGCTGCGAGACGCTCTGGCCGCGTGGTCGGTGTCGCGTCAGCGGTCCCTGCCCGCCCGCGTGCTCTCCCAGGGCCAGCGTCGGCGGGTCGGTCTGGCGAGGCTGCACCTGGTAGCCCGGCCGCTGTGGCTCCTCGACGAGCCTGCCACCGCGCTCGACGATGCCGGCGTCGCGGCCCTATGCAGCGCGGTCGCAACGCACCTCGACGGCGGCGGCGTGGCCGTGATCGCGACCCACCAGGAGCTCGCGCTGCCGTCCGGGGCGAGCCGATCGTTGCGCCTTACGTGAACCCGCGGGAATCGTCATCCGCCGGCGCCTGGCCGGGCGTTGTCTGGGCGCTCGAGCGCGACGCGCGCCTCGCGCTCCGCTCCAAGGCCGAGCTCGGCGTTCAGCTTCTCTTCTACGTCATCGTCGTGACGCTGTTCCCGCTGGGCGTAGGGGCCGAGCCCGCCCTCCTGCGCGCGCTTGGCCCGGGCGTGCTGTGGGTCGCCGCGCTCCTCGCCTCGCTGCTGTCTCTGCCGCGCCTCTTCGCCAGCGACTTCGCCGACGGAACGCTGGAACAGATCGCGCTGTCACCCTACCCTCTGCCGGCTCTCATCTCGGGTAAAATACTGGCCCATTGGCTGACCACGGGCGCGCCGCTTGCGATTCTCTCGCCGCTCCTTGCACTGCAGTTCGGGTTGGACTGGAGCGAGTCCGCAGCACTGCTTGCGGGACTCCTGCTGGGGACCCCGACCCTGTCGCTGCTCGGTGCGGTTGGCGCCGCGCTGACGTTGGGACTACCGCGCGGGGGCGCGTTGCTGGCGCTTCTGATTCTCCCGCTCTACGTTCCCATCCTCATCTTCGGCGCCGGCGCGGTCGGGGCGACGCATGCGGGCCTCGGAGCCGGCGGCGAATTCTCCGTCCTCGGTGCAGCGCTGCTGGTTTCGGCCGTCGGCGCGCCGGCAGCGTGCGCGGCGGCGGTACGTATCGCCCTGGACTAGCACTGGCAGCCTGACTTGGCCTGCAGGACACGACCTTGACTTCGATCAACTGGTTCCGGTACGCATCCCCCGTATCATTCTTTCCGCTGGCTCGGCGGTTGGCGCGAGGCTTCGGGATCGCGGCGGCACTGCTTGCAGCCGTGGGGCTGTGGCTGGGCCTGATCGTGGCGCCCACCGATGCGCAGCAGGGCGACGCCTACCGGGTCATTTTCATTCACGTGCCGGCTGCGTGGATGTCGATGTTCCTCTATGCGGTCATGGCAGCCTGGTGCGCGGTATCGCTGGCGCTCAATGCGCGGCTCTCGGCGATGATGGCCCAGGCGCTGGCGCCTACGGGCGCGCTGTTCACGGCGATCGCCCTGTGGACCGGCGCGCTCTGGGGCCGCCCTGCCTGGGGCACGTATTGGGCGTGGGACGCCCGCATGACTTCGGAGCTGATCCTCTTGTTCCTGTATTTCGGCTACATGGCACTGCGCCACGCGATCGACGACTCTCGGCGAGCCGATCGCGCGAGCGCAGTGCTGGCTCTCGTCGGCGTCGTCAACCTGCCGATCATCTACTTCTCCGTGAAGTGGTGGAACACGCTGCATCAGGGCGCGAGCGTGAGCCTCACCGCGGCTCCCAGGATGGCGGCGATCATGCTCACCGCCATGCTGGTGATGGCTTTCGCCGCCTGGTTCTATGCGATCGCCGTAACGCTTACCCGCGTACGTGCGATCATCCTCGAACGCGAAAGGCATGCGGCGTGGGCGGGCAATCTCGCGGGAGCGGTCCGATGAGCGAGTTCTTGGCGATGGGCGGCTATGGTTTCTACGTGTGGGGAGCCTACGGGGTGACCGCGCTGCTCCTTGCCCTGGAGATCGCCGCGGTGCGCGCTCGACTGAAGAACGCGCGCCGGGCCGCGCGGAGCGTCGAGGACGAACGATGAAGCCTCGCACGCGGCGGATCGGCTGGATCGTCGCCGGGCTCGCGGTGCTCGGCGTCGCCGTGGCCCTGGTGCTCAACGCCTTCCGCTCGAATCTCGTCTTCTTCTTCACCCCGACCCAGGTCGCGGCGCACGAAGCGCCACAGGGACGCGCGTTTCGAATCGGCGGTCTGGTCGAGGCGGGGAGCCTCCGCCGCGACCCGAACAGCCTGACGGTGCATTTTCGCGTCACCGACACCGCGAAGACGATCTCGGTGGCTTACACCGGGATGCTTCCGGACCTCTTCAAGGAGGGCAAGGGCGTCGTCGCGCAGGGAACATTGGCCTCCGACGGTTCGTTCCACGCCACCGAGGTGCTCGCCAAGCACGACGAGAACTATATGCCGCCCGCCGCCGCCGACGCGTTGAAGAAAGCGCACGAGGCGATGTCCACCCGGACGCTCGCCACCTCCCAGGCCTCCGGCAAATGATTCCCGAACTCGGCCATTTCGCGTTGATCCTCGCGCTGCTCGTCGCGATCGCCCAGGGCACGCTGCCGCTCGTCGGCGCCGCGCTCTCGGAGCCGCGGCTGATGGCGCTGGCGCGGCCTGCCGCGCGCGCGCAATTCCTGCTGGTCGCCAGCGCGTTCGCCTGCCTAGCCATTTCGTTCGTGAGCAACGACTTCTCTGTCGTCAACGTGGCGACCAATTCGAATTCCGAGCTGCCCGTGCACTATCGCTTCGCGGCAACCTGGGGATCGCACGAAGGGTCGCTCCTTCTGTGGACGCTGATGCTCGCCGGATGGACGCTGGCGGTCAGCATTTTTTCCCGCCATCTTCCCCCGGCGCTGCTCGCGCGCGTGATCGCGGTCATGGGACTCGTCAGCGTGGGCTTCCTCGCCTTCCTGCTGTTCACCTCCAATCCGTTCGAGCGCCTCGTTCCGGCCGCGCCCGAAGGTCGCGACCTCAACCCGCTGCTGCAAGACCCCGGCATGGTGATCCATCCGCCCATGCTCTACATGGGGTACGTCGGATTCTCGGTCGCGTTCGCCTTCGCCATCGCCGCGCTCCTCGGCGGTCGCCTCGACGCGACCTGGGCGCGATGGTCGCGGCCGTGGACCACGGTGGCGTGGGCGTTCCTCACGATCGGCATCGCACTCGGCAGCGGCTGGGCGTACTACACGCTCGGCTGGGGCGGATGGTGGTTCTGGGATCCGGTCGAGAACGCCTCGTTCATGCCCTGGCTCACCGGCACCGCCCTCATTCATTCGCTCGCGGTCACCGAGAAACGCGGCGCGTTCAAGAGCTGGACCGTGCTGCTCGCGATCGTCGCGTTTTCGCTGTCCCTGGTGGGAACGTTCCTCGTTCGCTCCGGGGTGCTCACGTCCGTGCACGCTTTCGCGACCGACCCGGCTCGCGGCGTATTCATTCTCGGTTTCCTGGCGATCGTGATCGGGGGTTCGCTCGCGCTGTTCGCTTATCGCGCCGGCAAGGTCGGTCTCGGCGGACCGTTCGGCATGGTCTCGCGAGAATCGATGCTGCTCGCGAACAACATCCTGCTGATCGTCGCGATGGCGAGCGTGCTGCTCGGCACGCTCTACCCGCTGTTCCTCGATGCGCTCGACCTCGGCAAGATCTCCGTCGGGCCGCCCTACTTCGACGCGGTGTTCTATCCACTCATGGCGCCGGCATTGTTCCTGATGGCCGTCGGGCCGCTGGCCCGCTGGAGCCGCGCTCCGGTACCCGAGCTGTGGACGCGACTGAAGTGGGCTCTCGGCATCGCGATCGTTTGCGCACTGTTCGTGCCGGTCATCATGGGTCGCTGGTCGCCGCTCGTGTCTCTCGGGCTTTTCCTGGCATTCTGGATCTTCGCGAGCACGGCCGAGACGCTGCGCGTACGTTTCTCGGGATCTTCGCGACGCGGGATCGAGAAACTCACTGCGAACTCGGCGTCGTACTACGGCATGCTGCTCGCTCACCTGGGGATCGGCGTGTTCGTCGTCGGCGTGACGCTGGTCAAGGGTTACGAGATCGAGCGCGACGTCCGACTCGAGCCCGGCGAGAGCGTAACGGTCGGCGGCTACGATTTCCGCTTCGGTGGCGTGGTTCCCGGTCCGGGGCCCAACTATCGCGCTCTCACCGGAACCGTCGACGTCGTCAAGGACGGGCTCGTGGTGGAGACGCTCAAGCCCGAGAAGCGCATCTACAACGCGTCGGGCCAGACCATGACCATCGCGGCGATCCACGTCGGCTTGCTGGGCGATCGCTACGTTTCCCTGGGCGAGCCGGTCGGCGCGGGCGGCGCGGAGAACGTCGCCGGCGCGTGGGCGGTGCGCATCTACATCAAGCCGTTCATCGATTGGATCTGGGCCGGAGCATTCCTGATGGCGCTCGGGGGCCTCATGGCGGTGTCGGATCGGCGCTATCGCCTCGCGGTTCGCCGCAAGGTCGGCGCGGTCTGGACGCAAGTGCGCGGGGCGGCCGCGGATTGACCGTTGCACCATGAAAGCCTGGCGCTGGTCGATTCCGCTCGCGATCTTCGTCGTCCTCGTGGCCTTTCTCTGGATGGGCCTCGGCCGCGATCCGAGCATCGTGCCCTCGCCGCTGATCGGCAAGCCTGCGCCACCCTTCCGGCTCGCCCAGCTCCATAAGCCGAATGACTGGATCCAGCTCGACGATCTCAAGGGGAAGGTGTGGCTGCTCAATGTCTGGGCGTCGTGGTGCGTGTCGTGCCGTGAAGAGCATCCGTTGCTGCTGCAGCTTGCGAAATCCAACGTCGTGCCGGTCTACGGCCTCGATTACAAGGACAAGACTGAACAGGCGCTCGCCTGGCTCGCTCAGAACGGCGACCCGTACACGGCGTCGATCGTGGACGCCGATGGACGCGTCGGCATCGATTACGGCGTCTATGGCGTGCCCGAAACGTTCCTCATCGACAAGGCCGGCGTCATCCGCTACAAGCAGATCGGCCCGCTGACGGTGCAGGCGCTCAAAGACAAGATCCTTCCGCTCGCGAAGGAACTGCAGAAGTGATTGCCGCGATCCGGCGGTGGGCTTCGGTGGCGCTGCTCGGGGTGGCGGCGTCCGCGGCGTTCGCCGCCGCCATGAATCCTCCTTCCGCCGAAGACGCGCTCGATGCGAGGCTCAAGAAGCTGGAGACCGAGCTGCGCTGCCTGGTTTGCCAGAACCAGACGCTCGCGGATTCGAACGCGGAGCTGGCCGCGGACTTGCGCAAGGAAGTACGCGAGCTCGCGGTCGCTGGCAAGAGCGACGAGCAGATCCGCACTTATCTCGTCGCGCGTTATGGCGATTTCGTGCTCTACGATCCTCCGCTCAAGGGCACGACGTGGCTCCTCTGGCTGGGTCCATTCGCGCTGCTCGCGGGCGGCGGCGTCCTGTGGTGGATGGTGCTGCGCCGTCGCGCCCGGGCGCAGAGCGGTGTCACGGACGCCAGCAGCGGGGACACGGTGGCGCGGGCGCGCGCGCTGCTGGACGGCGAGGAAGACCTCCCGGCGTAACTTGCGTCGCCCGACCTGCGTAGGCGCCTTTCCCGGGGTTCCGCTTCCCTCACCCCGGGCTACAACCCCCGCCCGCACTTCCAGCAGATCTCGAAATTGGCGGGGTTATCCTCGCCGCAGCTCGCGCACCGGAGGCTCCCGGTTTTCATCCTGTCCGCGCGCATGGCCGCAAGCACCGTCTCGGCGCGCTGCCGATCCCCCGGTCGTTCCAGCCACACCTGAGGTTGAGCGACATCCGGCGGCACATCGCCGACGATGCTCTGTACGTGCTCGTTGAAGACATGCGCGGGAATACCGGCCTGCTGCAACCGGTGCAGCACCAGATAAGCATCGAAGCGATTGAGGGCGATGTAGAAGCGCTCCACGCGCCAATGTGGCAGGCGCCGCCGCCTGCCGTCAAGGCCAGCGCGCGACGGTGCCCCCGCGCACGAGACCGACCAGCGGATTCGCGCCCGGCGCGTAGGCGAGCTCCATCGGATCGGCGACCTCCCAGAGCGCGAGGTCGGCGCGCGTCCCCGCAGCGAGCCGTCCGCGATCCGAAACGCCGAGCGCGCGCGCCGCGTTGCGCGTCACGCCGGCAAGCGCTTCCTCCGGCGTGAGTCCGAAGAGCGTGCAGGCCATGTTGAGCATCAGCAGCAGCGATGTGACGGGCGAAGTCCCGGGATTGCAATCGGTCGCGACCGCCATGGGTACGCCCGCCGCGCGCAACGAGACGACCGGCGGCGGCTGGCGCTCGCGGAGAAAGTAATATGCGCCGGGCAGCAGCACGGCCACCGTTCTGGCACGCGCCAGCGCGGCGACGCCCTGTGCGCTCGCGTGCTCGAGGTGGTCCGCGGATAGAGCGCCCGAGTCGGCAGCAAGCGCCGCCCCGCCGATGTCAGAGAGCTGATCGGCATGCAGCTTCACGGGAAGTCCATGGCGCCGCGCGGCCTCGAACACGCGCCGGACCTGGGCGGGCGAAAAAGCGATGCGCTCGCAATAAGCGTCGACCGCATCGGCCAGCTGTTCACGCACCGCTGCCGGAATGATCCCGTCGCAGATCAGCGTCACGTAATCGTCGGGGCGGCCCGCATACTCCGGTGGCAGGGCGTGCGCGGCGAGCAGCGTCGTGCGCACGTCGACGCCGTGCAGCGCGCCCAGGCTGCGCGCCACCCGCAGCGATTTGAGCTCATGAGCGGCGTCGAGACCGTAACCCGACTTGATCTCCACCGTCGTCACGCCTTCGGCAAGCAGGCGCTCCAGGCGCGCCCCGCTCGTCCGCGCCAGCTCTGATTCGGAAGCCTCCCGTGTCGCCCGCACGGTCGAGAGAATGCCGCCGCCCGAGCGGGCGATGTCCTCGTAGGTCGCGCCGGCGAGCCGCTGCTCGAATTCACGCGCGCGGTTGCCGGCATAGACGAGATGAGTGTGGCAATCGATGAGGCCAGGTGTAAGCCACGCTCCTCGGCCATCGAGCTCGACGGCGGCCCGCACGGCCCCGGGCAATTCAGCGCGCGCTCCGACCCAGAGGATGCGGCCGTTCTGCACTTCAAGCGCCCCGTCGCGGACCACGCCGTACGGCGCGCCGTCCTGCATGGTGGCGAGCGCGACGTTGACGACGAGCAGATCGCACTCGCGCCCGCCCGGATTCATGCGAGCAGGCGTTTCATCGTTTGCCGATAGCGGGTCAGGATCGCCTCTTCGTCGCCATGATGGCCTTCGCCGATCACCCAGCGGCCGGCGACCATGACGTCGCGAACCACGTGCCGGGCGGGACCGAAGATCGCCGCGTCGAGAAGATGGGCCGCAGACTGTTCGGCAAGCGCGGGATCGTCGCCATCGAGCACCAGCAGATCGGCGCGGCGCCCGACCTCGATCGCACCTACCGGTTGAGCGAGCGCTTGCGCGCCGCCGGCGAGCGCAGCCTGATACAACGCCAGCCCCGTGGATTCGCCGTCGCGCGCAAGGACGTTGCGCCGATGCAGGTTAAGCCGCTGCGCGCCCTCGATCAGTCGAAGCTCGAGGAAGGGATCGACGGCGACGTGGCTGTCACCGCCAACGCCGAGATGCCCGCCGGCCGCAAGATAGGCCGGCGAAGGGAATACGCCGTCGCCAAGATCGGCTTCCGTCGTCGGACACAGGCCAGCCACCGCGCCGGTGGCAGCCAGGGATCGTGTCTCGTCGCCGGTCATGTGGGTCGCATGGACGATGCACCAGCGCGGGTCGACGTCCGCGTGGGCGAGCAGCCACTCGACCGGCCGCGCGCCGCTCCACGCGATGCAGTCATCGACTTCCTTGCGTTGCTCGGCGGCATGAATGTGAATCGGTGCATCGTCGTCGTTCGCGCGGGCGATCGCGACGATGTCGGCCAGCTCCTGCGGGGCGACCGCGCGCAGACTGTGCGGCGCCACGCCGAGCTTGAGACCATCCAGCGCGAGCGAGTCGTGCAAAGCGTGGAAGCTCGCCGTGTCATGGATGAAACGGCACTGCGCCCGAAGCGGCGCCACGCCGCCGAAATCCGAATGCGCGTAGAAGACAGGCAGAAGCGTGAGGCCGATGCCGGTCGTTTCCGCGGCCTCCTGGATGCGCAGCGCCATTTCCGCCGGATTGGCGTAGGAGCATCCCGCCGGGTCGCGATGGAGATAGTGGAATTCCCCGACGGTGGTGTAACCGGCCTTGAGCATCTCCAGGTAGAGCTGGGTCGCGATCGCCTCGCAATCGTCGGGGCCGATGCGATCGAGGAAGCGATACATTTCTGTACGCCAGGTCCAGAAATCATCGGCGCTGGGACCGCCGCGTTCGGTGAGTCCGGCGAGCGCGCGCTGAAACGCGTGCGAGTGGACGTTGGGCATGCCGGGGACGAGCGCGCCCTGCAGATGCTCGGCGTCCGAAGGCCGCTCAAAGGCGACGTCGACGCCGCGGATGGTGCCGTCCGGCGCGACGTCGACCACAACGTCGCGCGCCCAGCCTGTGGGCAGCAGGGCGTCGCGAGCGAACAGTTTCATTTTCTGATTACCGCGCCGCCGCAGCGGCACTGTTGCGTTCCGACGCATCGCCTCCGCGGCTCACGTCGTCCATTATGCGCGACGGCCGGCGTGGCGCGAAGGGCTCGTCCCGTTTGACAGCCGGATGCCCCTCACCCACCATGCCGCCCATGCTTCGACGAGGCCTGCTCGGCGTCGCGATCTTCGCCGTCGGGCTGGCGGGATGCGTGGTCGTGCCCGAGCGGCAGCACGCACTGGTCCTGCAAAGCGACGGCACCGTGGTGCAGCAGCCGATGGGTTGCGGTGGCCCGGCGCGAGGGCGGCCCGGCGACAGCGGCGCCCTCGACCCGAACGCCATCCGGCTCGCTTCGTGGAATCTGCACAAGGAGGCCGATCCCGGCTGGGAGTCGGACCTCGGCCGACTGATCGCGCAGAGCGACCTGCTGCTGCTCCAAGAGGCGGGTGTCTCGCCGGAGTTCCGCGCAATCATCGAGCGCGGCGGTCTTTCGTGGCTGCTTTCGAGCGCCTTCGAGTATCTCGGCTTCGAGTACGGCGTCCTGACCGCGACGCGGCTTCCGCCCGCTTCGGCCTGCACGCTGCGCGCCTACGAACCGTTGCTCGGCATCCCGAAAGCTGCCCTGATCACGCACTACCGCCTTGCGGGACGGGAGGCCACGCTGGTGGTGGCCAACCTGCACGCGATCAATTTCACGCTCGGTACCGACGCCTACCGCGCTCAGCTCGAGGCCGTCGCCGATGCGCTTGCGGCGCATCGCGGGCCCCTGATCGTCGGCGGTGATTTCAATACCTGGAACGACGAGCGCGCGGCCGTCGTTCGCGCACTCGCCTCCCGGCTCGCGCTCGCGCCGGTGGTCTTTCACATCGACGAGCGCAAGCGGTTCATGGGTCGCATCTTCGACTGGGTGTACGCCCGCGACGTCGAGGTGCTCTCCGCGACCGCGTGGAGCGTCACCTCATCGGATCACAACCCCGTCGTCGTCAGCTTCCGCGTGCCTTGAGTGTCGAATCTCGCGACGCCCATCGCCAGGCGTCGACGCAGATCTCATCGAGATCGCGCCACGCGCGCCATCCCAGCAGTGCGTTGGCGCGGGCGGGATCGGCGTAGTAGCAGGCGACATCTCCCGGACGGCGGGGCGCCACGCGCTGGCGAAGGTGCCTGCCACAGGCGCGCTCGAAGGCAGCTACGACTTCACGCACGGACGAGCCGCGACCGAGTCCGAGGTTCAACGTCACGGACGCGGTGGCCTTTTCGAGATAGCGAAGCGCTGCAACATGACCGTCGGCAAGGTCGGTCACGTGGATGTAGTCGCGCACGCCCGTACCATCGTGAGTTGCGTAATCGTCGCCGAAGATGTCTATCTGCGACCGACGCCCGAGCGCCACTTCGGCGAGAATCGGCACGAGGTTGTTGGGCGCACGCGACGGTGCTTCGCCGATCTGCCCTGAAGCATCGGCTCCGGCGGGATTGAAATAGCGCAGGAGGCCGATGCGCCATGACGGATCGGAGCGCGCCAAGCCGTCCAGCATGAGCTCGACCGTGCGCTTGGTGCGCCCGTAGACGTTTGCGGGCCGTATCGCCGCATCTTCGGCGACGGGATTGCGTTCGGGCTGGCCGTAAACGCTCGCCGACGAGCTGAACACGAGGGTCCGCACGCCCGAGTCGCGCATGGCGAGCGCCAGCGCGATCGAGCCGCCGACGTTGTTGTCGTAGTAGGCGAGCGGCTGCGCTTCGCCTTCGGCCACGGCCTTGAGTCCGGCGCAATGCACGACCGCGTCGACGCGCCGCTCGGCGAGCAGAGCGGCCAGCGCAGCCCGGTCGCGCACGTCGGCGACAATCAGCGGAATGTCGACACCGGCGAGCCGCTCCAGGCGCGGCCGCACCGAAGCCGAGCTGTTGACGAGATTGTCTACGATGAGCGGTGCGTACCCGGTCCGCGCAAGCGCGAGAACGACGTGCGCGCCGATGTAACCGGCGCCTCCGGTAACCAGGACACGAAGCGGCATCGCGGCATTCTAGCGGAACCGGAGCTCTCAGTGCTCCGCCGCGCGCGGTGGAAGCGATCTCGCTTCGCGGCCGAAAGCACCCGCCCTACTTCTTCTTGCTGCGCTTCTTCGTAGTCTTTCCGGAGCTTCTCGAGGTTTTGCGCGAGTTCTTCTTCGAGCTGCGCTTCGAGCCCGCCTTCTTGGGTACTTTCGCCCCGCGCTTGCGCGCTTCGGAAAGCCCGATGGCGATCGCCTGCTTGCGGCTCTTCACTTTCTTTCCCGAGCGGCCGCTCTTGAGCTTGCCGGCCTTGTATTGGTGCATCGCCCGCTTGACCTTGCGCTTCGACGTCTTGCCGTACTTGGCCATGGTTTAAGTCTCCTTGCTCGACGAACCTTTGATGGTCGCGTCGATCATTCGGGATGTCTATCAGGCGCGCTCCCTGACCGAGCTAGGACGATCGGCAATCAGACTAGGAATCCGCCCGACACGCACCGCTGCTCTATTCCGAAGCTGCGCCTAGCGGTCTCCCGATTGCGTCGCGCGTCGCTGCAAATGTTCTTACGTGCGAATCAGCATTTCGCCTACATCCTTTCGGTGCAGGAGCGAGTACATTGCACGCGAAGCAGCCTTCAGCGTCGATGGTTTCGAATCGTCGGGTGGGCTCCGGAGGTTCGTATGGCGGCAAGCAAGAGTCGTGACAAAGCCCAGAGGCGAGTTTCGCGGTCGCCGGCGAGTCGATCGAGAAGTTCGATGCCTTTGCTTTGGATTATGTGGTTCTTCTTCTCGCCAATGCATTGCCGTTCGGCCCGTCCAGCCTCGCGGCGACCGGACAGGCGGTGGTCCCGGCGAGCATATGCTCGCGCTCACGGCAATGAAGATCCTGTGAAACATCTCACGTAGCGAGGTTCATGTCATGGATCGATCTGTTGAGCAACCTTTGGATATTCGTGGCTCCGTGCGTTCGGACGCCAAGTTTCAAAGCGCCACGGACGCGGCTCACGAGACGACCGACAGGGTGGCACGCGCTGCAACGGTTCAGGTGGATCGGCTGCGCGGCACGGCTCACGACGCGGTCGACGGTGCGGCTAGCCTGGTCGAGTCGGCGAGCGCATCGATTCGCGCGCGTCCGATGGCGACCGTCGTCGGCGTCCTCCTCGCGGGTTATCTGCTGGGAAGACTGACCGGGCGCTAGGCGCGAGCAAGCAGGCGGCGGTTCGGTGCGAACGGCCGCTACCCTTCGCCGCCTTCGCTGCGCTGGACGGGCCGGATGAGCGCCCAGCGGCAACCCCAGAGCCAATCCGAATCGCCGGAGGAACGCGCGCACTCGACGCACGAGGAAGCGCGGATGGTGCTTCCCGGCATCCAGACGCTTTTCGGGTTCCAGCTGATCGCCGCCTTCAACGGCCGCTTTACCGAGCTTGCGATTCGGCGACCGGGTCGTCCATCTGGTTTCGCTCACTCTGGTCGCGCTGGGGCGATCGCGCTCATCATGACGCCCGCGGCGTATCACCGCATCTGCGAGCCGGAGCGAACGTCGCTGTTCTTCACGCGACTCGCCTCCGCGCTCGTCGCGGCGGCGATGGTGCCGCTGCTCCTGGCCATCAGCCTCGATGTCTATGTCGTAACCCGCCTTTCGCTGCCGAACGACAATCCGTGGCTCGGCCTGGTTCTGGCGATATCGGCCTTCATCGTCTTCGTCACGCTATGGATCGCGCTTCCGTAATGGCAGCTCATGCGGCCTCGTCGCCACCGGAGCGTGCCCCAGCTCGGGCGCCCGTGAGCGGTTCGGCCGCCCTGTGACTTCCGCCGTGGTGCGGCGGCTCGATTTCGCGGATGTTACGTTGACTCGGAAGCAGGACATCAGGCAACGCTCCGGCGGTACGACGCTCGCGGAGCTGCGCGAGGAAATCGATCGCTGCCGCGCGTGTCCGCTCTGGGAGCGAGCGACCCGGGCGGTGCCGGGCGAAGGCAGGCCGCATGCGCCTGTCATGCTGGTCGGCGAGCAACCCGGCGACCAGGAGGACCGCGCCGGCCGGCCATTCGTCGGACCCGCGGGCAGGCTGCTCGATGCGGCACTCGAAAAGGCCGGCGTCGACCGCGGCGACGTCTTCGTCACCAACGCCGTCAAGCATTTCAACTGGTTCCCCAGGGGCAAGCGGCGCATGCACAAAACGCCCGCGCAGAGCGAGGTCGCCGCGTGCCTCGACTGGCTCGAAGCCGAGATAGCGCTGGTCCGCCCTCGCATCATCGTGTGCCTTGGCGCAACTGCGGCCAAGGCGCTGCTCGGTCGCGACTTCCGCGTTACGGTCGCCCGCGGTCGCCTCATCGAGAGCGGGATGGCGCCGTTTGTGATGGCGACGGTACACCCGTCTTCGATCCTGCGCCTCGCCGGAGAAGCTGAACGGGGCGCTGCGTTCGAGCGCTTCGTTTCCGATCTCGCTCTGATCAGGGACGCGCTTCGCCGCGAACGGCCCTGAACCGACGTGCCGTTTTCCTCAAGCGCCGGCAGCCGTGGACGGCGCCCTGCTGTGGCCGCCGTCCGCAGTCGCCTGGAGACGTGAACCCCCGCAGATCGCCGTCGGGTCCACGCGTGCACGGACAGGTGCTTCGCGGGGTGCATGAACTTCAGCGCATGCGTCTCGCGGCGCATCAGTGCGCACAGGTAATTCTTAGCCTGCAGGCGAAAAGCGCGGATGTTTTAGGCATCTCTCCTACAACGCGCTAGGCGCTGCGCCGATACCGCGCACAAGCGCAGCGTGAAATACTGATGCTTTGTGCAGGCGTGCAGATACCCATCGATTTCGTTCCAGGAGCGACCGCCGCTTGACCAGGCGCACAGCAAAACGAGCGAGGGCATCGCTCAGCGGGAAGACGATTGCCATACTTGCCACCAACGGTTTCGAGCAGGCCGAGCTCACCGAACCGCGGAAGGCGCTCGACGAAGCGGGCGCGAAGACCGTCGTGGTCGCCCCCAGGGAAGGCAGGATAAGGGGCTGGAAGATGAAGGACTGGGGCGACGAAGTTGCGGTCGACGTTTCGCTCGGCCAGGCGAATCCCGACGATTATGACGCCCTCCTGCTGCCCGGCGGCGTGCTCAACCCCGATCGGCTGCGCATGGACGAGCGTGCGGTGAAATTCGTGCGTTCGTTTTTCGAGCACTCCAAGCCGGTAGCCGCGATCTGCCATGCGCCGATCATGCTGATCGAAGCCAACGTCATCAGGGATCGCCATCTCACGTCATGGCCTTCGCTTAAGACCGATATCCGCAACGCGGGTGGCCGGTGGAGCGACGACCCGGTCGTCGTGGACAGGAGCCTCGTCACCAGCCGCAAGCCGGACGATATCCCGGCATTCAACGACAAGATGATCGAGGAATTCGCCGCCGGCAGCGCCGCTTCGCGTCAGGACCGCAGCACCGTCGAAGTCTAGACGATCGATCGTCAGAACGCGCGACCACGGACGCCAGCACCGGCTGCCACCTACAGGAGATGATCAATGATGCGTCGTTCACTTTCCAACCAAGATCGTTCTCTGCGCGGCATTCGCGAGCGCATCGGCGCTTGCGGGCGTGAGCGACGAGGCGCCGAGTACGCAGCTCGTGAATCCGTCGAATGAGGAGCCGATGATGATCGAGCCTTCGCCCGACCAGGAAGCGGCAGCCTACCGGCGGGACATGGCCGACTGCGCCCTGCATTCGGCAGAGGGGCAGCAGATCTGCCGCGAGATGGTCAAAGAACAGTACGGCACCGGGCTCACGAACGCCTCCGGCAGCCCCGGTAAATGCGACGCTCTCGAGGGCGCAGCCAAAGTCGAGTGTCTCGACGGCTCTACCTCCGGCGAACAGTCATAAGAAAAGCCGGGCGGACGCCCGGCTTCGCGTAGCTCCATTGCCCGCGGCTCAGGTGGCCGCCGCGGCCTTGGTCTTGGGCTTCGTCTTGGGCTTCGTCTTGGTCTTGACTCTGGTTCTCGTCTTGCTCCTGCTGTCCTTCGGATGATCTTTCTTGTCCTTCGCCTTGGCAGCACCCTTCGCCTTCCTCTTGGCCGGCCCGGCGTTGCCGGTTTCACCTGTCTTTTCGGCCGTCGAAGTATCGGTGGCCGGCTCGGTACCGGGTTCCGGCCGATCCATCAATTCGACGAGCGCCATGGGCGCGTTGTCGCCCATGCGGAATCCGAACTTGAGGATCCGCAGGTACCCTCCGGGCCTCTTGGCGTAGCGCGGTCCGAGCTCGTTGAAGAGCTTGTAGACGACGTCCTTGTCGCGCAGTCGCGACAGCGCAAGGCGCCGGTTCGAGAGCGTCGGCGTCTTGCCGAGCGTGATCAGCGGCTCGGCGACCCGCCGCAGCTCCTTGGCCTTGGGCAACGTGGTCTTGATCGCCTCGTGCGTGAGCAGCGAATTGGCCATGTTGCGCAGCATGGCGAGGCGGTGACTGCTCGTGCGGTTGAGCTTGCGCAGTCCGTGACGATGACGCATGTTCCGTTTCCCTGTCGGCGATTAAGGGCGATCGAGGTTCGGCGGCGGCCAGTTCTCGAGCTTCATCCCGAGCGAGAGCCCGCGCGAGGCGAGCACTTCCTTTATTTCGTTCAGAGACTTGCGGCCAAGATTCGGCGTCTTCAGTAGCTCGGTCTCGGTGCGCTGGATCAGGTCGCCGATGTAGTAGATGTTCTCCGCCTTCAGGCAATTCGCGGAGCGCACGGTGAGCTCCAGATCGTCGACGGGTCTGAGCAGGATCGGATCGACCTGCGGCATCGAGCGCTGCTCGATAGGAGCTTCGGTCCCCTTGAGGTCGGCGAACACGCCGAGCTGCTCAACGAGGATCGACGCGGCGTAGCGGATCGCCTGCTCCGGCTCGATGACGCCGTTGGTCTCGATGTCCATGACCAGCTTGTCGAGGTCGGTGCGCTGCTCGACCCGCGCACTCTCGACGGAGTAGCTCACCCTGCGTACCGGCGAGAACGACGCGTCGAGCAGGATATTGCCGATGCTGCGGCCGCCCTCGGGCTTCAGGCGCACGGTCGCCGGCTGGTAGCCGCGCCCCTTCTCGACCTTGATCTCCATCTCGATCTTGCCGCCGGCGGTGAGATGGGCGATGACGTGATCGGGATTGATGATCTCGACATCATGGTTGGGCTCGATGTCGGCCGCGGTCACCGCTCCTTCTCCGGTCTTCGCGAGCTTCAGCGTCACGTGCTCGCGGTTGTGCAGCTTGAGCACGACGCCCTTGAGGTTGAGCAGCACGTCGACCACGTCCTCCTGAACGCCGTCGAGCGCCGAATACTCGTGCAGCACGCCGGTGATCTTGACCTCGGTCGGCGCGTAGCCGGGCATCGATGACAGAAGCACCCGGCGCAGCGCGTTGCCGAGCGTGTGGCCGTAGCCGCGCTCGAACGGCTCCATCACGACCTTGGCGTGGAACGGCGACGTGCTCTGCACGTCGATGATGCGCGGTTTCAACAAAGCAGTGCTTTGCATGCCTAGTCCTTGTACATACCCTTGGTGGCTGGGATCCGGGAGCGATGATCGAACGGTGCTCGCGCTGCCGCCGACATCCCAATCGACGCTCGACCCTCGATCCTCGGTCCCCGATACTCGATCTTCGATCACCGTCTTCAAACCTCGCTGATCCTCAAATACTGCTACTTCGAATACAACTCGACGACCAAACTCTCGTTGATGTCCTGGCCGAACTCGGAGCGCTCGGGCGCCCCCTTGAAGGTCCCGACCAGCTTCTTCACGTCGACCTCGACCCACGACGGAAAGCCGATCTTCTCTGCGAGCTGCAAGGCATCGACGATGCGCAGCTGCGTCTTGGCGCCTTCCTTGACCGCAACGACATCGCCTGCGCGCACCAGCGCCGACGGAACGTTCACGACCTTGCTGTTGACGGTGACCGCGCAGTGGGTCACGAGCTGCCGCGCTTCCGCCCGCGTCGAGCCGAACCCCATGCGATAGACGACGTTATCGAGGCGCGACTCCAGCAGCCGCAGCAGGTTCTCGCCGGTCGAACCCTTGCGCTGCGCCGCCATCGTGAAGTAGCGCTGGAACTGCCGCTCGAGGACGCCGTACGTGCGGCGCAGCTTCTGCTTCTCGCGCAGCTGCTTGCCGTAGTCCGACATGCGCATCCCCGACTTCACGCCGTGCTGGCCGGGCTTCGAGTCGAGCTTGCACTTCGAGTCGAGCGAGCGGCGCGCGCTTTTCAGGAACAGGTCCGTGCCTTCCCGTCGCGCGAGCTTGCATTTGGGTCCGAGGTATCGAGCCACCATTCATCCTTATCGGCAAAAAGCAAAAACCTACTTTTGGCCGGTCTAGTTACCTGAGAATCACAGGCAAAGCCTGGGAATTCTCAGCAGAAGAACAACCAAAAACCATGTGTCAGATTCGCCGCCGCTTTGGCGGCCGGCAGCCGTTGTGCGGCACCGGCGTAACGTCCGAGATGCTGGTGATCTTGAGTCCCAGCGCGTTCAATGCGCGCACCGCTGACTCGCGGCCTGGTCCCGGACCCTTGATACGTACCTCGAGATTCTTGACCCCGTATTCCTGCGCCGCTCTCCCGGCGGACTCCGCCGCGACCTGCGCGGCGAACGGCGTCGACTTGCGCGAGCCCTTGAAGCCAGCGCCGCCCGAGGTAGCCCACGACAGCGCGTTGCCCTGCCGGTCGGTGATCGTGATGATCGTGTTGTTGAACGACGCGTGGATGTGAGCGATCCCTTCGGAAACGCTCTTCTTGACCTTTTTCCGGACGCGCGCGGCCGACGCTGCGGGTCTCTGGGACGGTGACTGTGCCATTCGTTCGTTCCTATCAAGTCTTTGCCTGGGACGGCTTGTTGAGCGCGATCTGCTTCGCCTTGCGCGGACCCTTGCGCGTGCGCGCGTTGGTGCGCGTGCGCTGGCCGCGGACCGGCAGCCCCTTGCGGTGGCGTACGCCGCGGTAGCAGCCGAGATCCATCAGCCGCTTGATGCTCATCGTGACCTCGCGCCGGAGGTCGCCCTCCACCGTGTAGCGCCCCACGAGCTCGCGCAGCTTGTCCATCTGCGCGTCGGAGAGATCCTTGATCTTGGCCGAGTACTTCACGCCGCCCGCCTCGCAGATCTGGCGCGCCCGCGCGCGGCCGATGCCGTAGATCGCGGTGAGCGCGATCTCCGCGTGCTGGTGGTTCGGAATGTTGACGCCTGCTATACGGGCCATTGTCCTAACCTCGAATCCGGTTCAACCGTTAACCCTGGCGCTGCTTGTGCCGCGGATCCTTGCAGATCACGCGAACGACGCCCTTGCGCCGCACGATCTTGCAGTTGCGGCAGATCTTCTTTACCGATGCCAGTACTTTCATGTTCGCCTCTTTGCCCAAGTCACTTCGCGCGGAAGATGATGCGCGCCCTGGACAGGTCGTACGGCGTCAGGTCCACCGTCACCTTGTCTCCCGGCAGAATCTTTATGTAATGCATCCGCATCTTGCCCGAGATGTGCCCGAGCACCACGTGACCGTTTTCCAGCTTCACCCTGAACGTCGCATTTGGCAGCGTCTCCAGGATCTCACCCTGCATCTGTATCGTTTCTTCCTTCGCCATGCCTCAGTTGCAATCCTCAGCAATCCTCATCGTGTCGGTAGCCCACCCTTGAAGTTCGCCTTCTTGAGCAGGCTCTCGTACTGCTGCGACATGAGGTAGGCCTGCACTTGCGTCATGAAGTCCATCGTCACGACCACGATGATCAGCAGCGACGTGCCGCCGAAGTAGAAGGGCACGTTCTTCCACGCGATCAGGAAGTTGGGGATGAAACACACGACCACCAGGTACAACGATCCGATCAGGGTCAGCCGTAGCGTGATCTTCTCGATGTACTTCGCTGTCTGCTCGCCCGGACGATAGCCGGGGATGAATGCGCCGCTCTTCTTCAGGTTCTCCGCGGTGTCCTTCGGGTTGTACTGCAGCGCCGTGTAGAAGAAGCAGAAAAAGATGATCGCCGACGCGTACAGGATCTCGTGCACGGGCTGGCCGGGCCCGAGGGTCGAGGCGAGGTCGCGCAGCCAGATCGTGTGCTCGCCCGAGCCGAACCACTGGGCTATGGTCGCGGGAAACAGGATGATCGACGAAGCGAAGATCGGCGGTATCACGCCGGACATGTTGATCTTGAGCGGCAGGAACGACTGCTGCCCAGCGTACACGCGGTTGCCGACCTGGCGCTTGGCGTAGTTCACCTGGATCTTGCGTAGCGCCCGTTCCATGAAAACCACGAATCCGGTAACCACGACTATCAGCACCGCGATGCCCAGCACCAGAATGACCGAATAGGCGCCCGTGGTGACCTGCTCCAGCGTCTGGCCGATCGCGCGTGGCAATCCTGCCGCGATGCCGCTGAAGATGATCAGGGAAATACCGTTGCCCAGGCCCCGCTCGGTGATCTGCTCGCCGAGCCACATCAGGAACATCGTTCCGGTCACCAGCGTCACAGCCGACACCAGCCGGAAGGCGATACCCGGCTCGATCACCAGTCCGGCCTGTCCCTCCAGGGCGAGCGAAATCCCCAGTCCCTGGAAGAACGAAAGCCCCAGCGTGGCGTAGCGCGTGTACTGCGTGATCTTGCGCCGCCCCGATTCGCCCTCCTTTTTCAACGCCTCCAGCGTAGGCACGACGACGGTACAGAGCTGCATGATGATCGAGGCGGAGATGTAGGGCATGATCCCCAGCGCCAAGATCGAGAAGCGCTGCAGCGCACCGCCCGAGAACACGTTGAACAAGCCGAGAATTCCGCCCTGGTTCTGGCGAAACAGCTCGTCGAGCACCGATGAGTTGATCCCGGGCACAGGTATGTGCGTGCCGATGCGGTAGACGACGAGCGCGCCGAAAAGGAACAGCAGACGCTTCTTCAGGTCCGCGTACTTGGTTCCGCTCTTTTGCGCTGGGTTGAAGGCAGCCAACTTCAGTCCTTGGTCTTTTCCTGCGCCGGTGCCTTTTCGGTTCTACCGGCCTTGTCGGTTTTCGGAGTCTTGTCGGCTTTCGGAGTCTTGTCGGCTTTCGGGGCCTTCTCCGTTTTCCCGGCCTTGGCGGCCTTCGCCGCCTTCGCAGCCGCTTCGGCTTTTGCGGCCTCTGCCTTCGCAGCCTCCAACTTCGCCGCTTTATCCGCGCTCGCGGTTCTCTCTTTCCTGGCGGGCTCGCCCGCGATGCTTCCGCCCGCGGTCTCGATGGCCGAGCGCGCGCCCTTGGTCACCGACAATCCCGAGAGCTTCACCGCCTTCTCGAGCGTCCCCGTGCGAATCACCTTGACCGTCCTCGCCGCCGCCGGAACAAGACCGGCGGCCTTGAGTGCGAGGATGTCGATCTCCACAATAGGCAGCTTTCCCAGGTCGGAGAGCCGCACCTCCGCGGTGTGCTCGCGCAACGGCGACACGAAACCGCGCTTCGGGAGGCGCCGCTGCAGCGGCATCTGACCACCTTCGAAGCCGACCTTGTGGAAGCCGCCCGCACGCGACCGCTGTCCCTTGTTCCCCCGGCCCGCGGTCTTGCCAAGGCCGCTGCCACTGCCGCGACCGACGCGGCGGCGCGCTTTCTTGCTCCCACCGGCGGGCTGGATCGTATTCATGCGCATAGCGCTGTCCTTGCCGTTTCTCAAGCGTCGCGCGAGCCGCCGTCGGCCCGGCTGAGGTCGGTGACTTCGAGCATGTACGCAACTTTGTTGATCATGCCGCGGACCTGGGGCGTATCGACCAGCTCCACACTGTCGCTACGCCACTTGAGCCCCAGCCCGCGCACCGTCGCGCGGTGATCCTCGCGCTTCGCCGTGAGCCCTTTCACCAGCGTGATCCTCACTTTCTTCTGGACCGCCACGATTTCAACCCTCAGTCAGCTGCTCGACGGTCAGGCCGCGCTTGGCGGCGATGTCCGCCGGAGCGTTGCCGTTCTCGAGCGCGTTGAGCGCCGCGCGGACGACGTTGTACGGATTCGTCGACCCATGGCACTTCGCCAGGATGTTCGTGACGCCGACGACTTCGAACACCGCCCGCATCGGCCCTCCGGCGATGATCCCGGTGCCCTCGGAAGCGGGCTGCATCAGCACGCGTGTCGCGCCGTGTCGACCAACGACCGCATGGTGCAGCGTTCCGCTCTTCAGCCGAACCTTGATCATCTTGCGCCGCGCCTGCTCCATCGCCTTCTGCACCGCGACCGGGACTTCCTTGGCCTTCCCCTTGCCCATGCCGACCCGGCCGTCACCGTCGCCGACCACCGTCAGTGCCGCGAAGCCGAGGATCCGGCCGCCCTTCACGACCTTGGTCACGCGGTTGATGGAGATCATCTTCTCGCGCAGCCCGTCGCTGCGGTCGTCCTGCTGCTGTTGCTGCCTTCCCATTGGCTTGGCCATGTTTGGTCCCGTCTGGTCCGCGCTAGAACTTGAGGCCGCCCTCGCGAGCGGCATCGGCCAGCGCCTTGACGCGGCCGTGATACTTGAATCCGGAACGATCGAAGGCGACCGCGTCGACGCCGGCGGCCTTCGCCTTTTCGGCGATGCGCTTGCCGACCATCGTCGCCGCTGCGCGATTGCCCCCGGTCTTCAGTTCCTTGCGCACGTCGGACTCGAGCGTGGAAGCGCTCGCCAGCACCTTGTCACCCGACGGTGCGATGATCTGCGCGTAGATGTGGCTGTTCGACCGCGCGACCACGAGGCGGTTCGTACGCTGCTCGGCGATGCGGACCCGCGTCCTGCGGCTGCGCCGGGTGCGAGCATCCTTCTTGTTCATCTGAAAGCTCTCCGATTATCGCTGCTACTTCTTCTTCGTTTCCTTGAGCGTGATCTGCTCGCCGACGTAACGCACACCCTTGCCCTTGTAAGGCTCGGGCGGGCGATAGGCACGGATCTCAGCCGCAACCTGTCCGACCTGCTGCTTGTCCGCGCCCTTGATGACGATCTCGGTCTGCTGCGGCGTCTCGACCTTCACGCCTTTCGGCATCTTGTGCACGACGGGGTGCGAGAAGCCCAGCGACAGATTGAGCTTGTCGCCCGCAGCCTGCGCGCGATAGCCGACGCCCACCAGGGCGAGCCGCTTCTCGTAGCCCTCGCTGACACCCTTCACCATGCCCGCGACCAGCGCCCGGATGGTGCCGTGCATGGCGTTCGCCTCGGCATTGGCCGCCTTGAAGGTAAGGGTGTCGCCGTCCTTCTCGATGGCCACCTCGTTGCCGAACTGCCGGGTGAGCAAGCCCAGCGGCCCCTTGACGGAGATCTCTCCGCCGTCGAGCGTCACCTCGACCTTCGCGGGCAGCTTGACCGGAGCGTTTCCGATGCGCGACATGGTCCCCTCCGTCAGGCGACGATGCAGATGACTTCGCCGCCGACGCCGGTCGCGCGCGCCTTGCGATCGGTCATCACGCCGCGCGAGGTCGAGACGATGGCGATGCCGAGTCCGTTCATCACGCGCGGGATTTCGTCCTTGCCCTTGTAGATGCGCAACCCCGGTTTCGACACCCGCTCGATCTTCTCGATCACGGGCCGACCCGCGTAATACTTGAGCGCGATCTCGAGCTGCGGGCGGGTCTGCTCGCCCGTGACGCCGAAGTTCTCGATGTAGCCTTCATCCTTCAGCACCTTGGCGATCGCCACTTTGACGCCCGACGAAGGCATCCGCACGGTCGCCTTCTCGGCGAGCTGCGCGTTGCGGATGCGCGTCAGCATGTCGGCGATCGGATCAGTCATGCTCATGGTTCACCCCTGTCACCCTACCAGCTCGCCTTGACGACGCCCGGGATTTCGCCCCGCATCGCGATCTCGCGCAGCTTGTTGCGACCCAGACCGAACTTGCGGAAAACGCCTCGCGGCCGACCGGTGAGCGTGCACCGGTTCCGCAGGCGCGTCGGGCTCGAATCGCGCGGCAGCTGCTCCAGCCTGCGCCGCGCGGCCTGCCGGTTTTCATCCGAAACTTTGACGTTACCGATGATCGCGAGCAGCTCGGCGCGCCTCTTCGCGTATTTCTTCACCAGCAGCCGGCGCTTCTCGTCGCGATTGACGACAGCGGTTTTCGCCATGACCTTCTTTCCTAGTTCTTGAACGGAAACTTGAACGCGGCGAGCAGCGCCTTCGCCTCGGCGTCAGTCTTGGCCGTCGTCGCGATCGTTATGTTGAGGCCCCGAAGCGCGTCGATCTTGTCGTACTCGATCTCGGGGAAGATGATCTGTTCCTTCACTCCCAGGTTGTAATTCCCGCGCCCGTCGAACGACCGGCTCGACACGCCGCGGAAGTCGCGCACCCGCGGCAGCGCGATCGACACGAGGCGATCCAGAAACTCGTACATGCGGTCCTGGCGCAGCGTCACCATGCAGCCGATGGGATAGCCCGTGCGGATCTTCCAGGCCGCGATCGATTTCTTCGCCTTTGTGACCACAGGCTTCTGGCCGGACAGCTTGGTGAGATCGGCAACAGCGTTGTCGAGGATCTTCTTGTCCGACACGGCCTCGCCCACGCCCATGTTCAGAACGATCTTCGACAGCCGCGGCACTTCCATCGTCGACTTGTAGCCGAACTGCTTGACCAGCTCCGGCACGATGTCCTTCTTGTAGATCTCCTTGAGTCGCGCCATGGTTTCAGACCTCGAGCACTTCGCCGTTCGACTTGAAGAAGCGCACCTTCCGACCGTCGTCGAGCGTGCGAAAGCCGATGCGATCGGCCTTCTTCGTCACCGGGTTCCAGATCGCCACGTTCGAGATGTGGATCGGCAACTCCTTGGTGACGATGCCGCCGGGCTGGTTCTTCATCGGATTGGGCTTCTGGTGCTTCTTCACCTGGTTCACGCCGGCGACGAGAACGAAGTCGATGCCGACCGTCCGCGTGACGTCGCCCCGCTTGCCCTTGTCGCGACCCGCGAGCATGACCACGTTGTCACCCTTCTTGATCTTGCGCATAACGTGTCCTTACAGCACTTCCGGCGCGAGCGAGACGATCTTCATGAACCGCTCGGTGCGCAATTCCCGGGTCACCGGCCCGAAGATGCGGGTGCCGATCGGCTCCAGCTTCGGCGTGAGGAGCACCGCCGCGTTGGTGTCGAACTTCACCTTGGCGCCATCGTCCCTGCGCACGCCCTGTCGCGTTCGCACCACGACCGCGTGATAGATCTCGCCCTTCTTCACCCGTCCGCGCGGCGCCGCGTCCTTGATGCTGACCTTGATCACGTCGCCGATATGCGCGTACCGGCGCTTGCTCCCGCCGAGCACCTTGATACACATGACCTGCCGGGCACCGGTGTTATCGGCGACATCCAGCATCGTTTGCATCTGGATCATTGCCACTCTCTCCAACTTGACCCGCGGCGACGGCGCTTCGACCTTAGTCTCGTCGCAAAGCGCCGCCTCTCGTCCATCCTTGCGGCGGCCAGTTTTGGAACCCGTCCGGGTAGTGTCGCGGGCCGATGGGATTTCTTTGCGGTTCCTGTCGTCCAGCGGCGGGCGAATCCAAAATTATGGCAAGGTTTGTGCTTTCGCGCAAGCCCTGCCGGCCAATCAACAGCTTAGATGATCTTCGCCTTCTCGATTAGCCGCTTGACACGCCAGGCTTTGGTCTTCGCCAGCTTGCGGCAGGCTTCGATCTCGACCAGATCGCCCTCCTTGTATTCATTGTTTTCGTCGTGGGCGTGGTACTTGTGCGAACGGGTAACGACTTTGCCGTAAAGCGGGTGCTTCACGCGCCGCTCGACCAGCACGGTCACCGTCTTGTTCATCTTGTCGCTGACGACGCGCCCGACCTGCGTCTGGATCAGGCTGCCCTTTGCCCTGTCGCCTGCGGCCGTCGCGGCCTGCACAGTCTCGCTCATGCTTGTCCCGCTTTCTGATTGAGCAGCGTCCGGACCCGCGCGATGTCGCGTCGGACGCGCACGATGTTGGAGCTGTTGGTGAGCTGCTGCGTCGCCTTCTGCATGCGCAGACCGAACTGCTCCTTGAGCAGTGCGGTGAGCTCGGTCTTGAGCTCGTCCGGCGACTTGTCGCGCAACTCCCGCTTGCGTTCCGAATGCTTCATCTCGTTCTCCGCCTTGGCTGCCTTCAGCCGCCGATCAGCCGGTGCACGAAGGTCGTGCGGATCGGCAGCTTCGCCGCCGCCAGCGCGAACGCCTCTCGCGCCAACGCCTCGTCGACGCCGTCCATCTCGTAGAGCACCTTGCCCGGGACGACCTCGGCGACGTAATACTCGGGGTTGCCCTTGCCGTTGCCCATCCGCACCTCGGCCGGCTTCTGCGACACCGGCTTGTCGGGATAGATGCGGATCCAGATTCGGCCACCGCGCTTGATGTGGCGCGTCATCGCCCGCCGGGCGGCCTCGATCTGGCGCGCAGTGAGCCGGCCGCGACCGACGGCCTTGAGGCCGTACTCGCCGAAGCTGACCTTGGCGCCGACGGTGGCCACACCCTTGTTGCGGCCCTTCTGCTCCTTGCGGTATTTCCGTCTAGCTGGCTGCAACATTCTTCGCTCCCGTGCTCTTGCGCGCCCGCTTCGGCGGTTCCGGCGCCGGCGCAGGCGCAGCCTGAGGCTCGGCGTTGTGCGGCAGCACTTCGCCCTTGAACACCCAGACCTTGATGCCGATGACGCCGTAGGTCGTTTTCGCTTCGGCGAACCCGTAGTCGATGTCCGCCCGCAGCGTGTGCAGCGGCACGCGTCCTTCGCGGTACCACTCGGTGCGCGCGATTTCGATCCCGTTGAGCCGGCCCGAGCTCATGATCTTGATCCCCTGGGCGCCAAGCCGCATCGCGTTCTGCATCGCCCGCTTCATCGCCCGGCGGAACATGATCCGTTTCTCGAGCTGCTGCGCGATCGAGTCGGCGACGAGCTGCGCATCGATCTCCGGCTTGCGGATCTCCTCGATGTTGAGACCCACTTCGGTGCCCATCATCCGCCGCAGGTTCGCGCGCAGCGTCTCGATGTCCTCGCCCTTCTTGCCGATGACCACGCCCGGGCGCGCACTGTGGATCGTAATGCGCGCGTTCTTCGCAGGCCGCTCGATCGTGATCTTCGAGACCGACGCGTGCGCGAGCTTCTTGCGCAGATAATCGCGAACCTTGATGTCCTCGTTGAGCGTCGAGGCGAAGTGCTTGCTGTTGGCGTACCACTTCGACGCCCAGTCGCGGTTCACCGCGAGACGGAAGCCGGTCGGGTTGATTTTCTGGCCCATGAGTTATCCTTGCTTTCCGTCACCGACGGTGACGTGGATGTGGCAGGTCTGTTTCAGAATGACGTTGCCGCGGCCCTTGGCACGAGCCGTGAACCGGCGCAGGTTCGCCGCCTTGTCGACGCAGATCGACTGCACCTTGAGCTCGTCAACGTCGGCGCCATCGTTGTGTTCCGCATTGGCGATGGCCGACTCGAGTACGCGCTTGATGATCTTCGCGCCCTTCTTCGGGCTGAAGGCGAGGACATCGAGCGCCTTGCCGACGGACAGGCCGCGGATCTGATCGGCGACAAGCCGGCCTTTCTGGGCCGAGAGGCGTACGCCGCGCAGAATCGCTTTGGTTTCCATGTTTCGCTCCTCGATGCCGCTCATTTCCGCGGCGGCGTCGTCGGCGCAACCACCTTCTTGTCCGCGGAGTGGGCCTTGAACGTCCGCGTCAGCGCGAACTCGCCGAGCTTGTGGCCGACCATGTTTTCCGAGACGTAGACCGGGATGTGCTGCTTGCCGTTGTGGACCGCGATCGTCAAGCCGACGAAGTCCGGCGTGATGGTCGAGCGCCGCGACCAGGTCTTGATCGGCCGCTTGTCGGAGGTGGCGCGCGCCGCTTCCACCTTCGCCTGCAGGTGGTGGTCGACGAACGGACCCTTCTTGATCGAACGTGCCATCTCGCTATCCCTTCTTCACCGCGTGCCGGCGGCGGATGATCATGCCGTCGGTGCGCTTGTTCTTGCGCGTCTGATATCCCTTGCTCGGCGTGCCCCACGGCGACATCGGATGGTGCCGCCCGCCACCGCCGTTCGTGCGACCGCCCATTGGATGGTCGACGGGGTTCATCGCAATGCCGCGAACGGTGGGACGAATGCCGCGCCAGCGCTGCGCACCCGCCTTGCCGATCGAGCGCAGGTTGTGCTCCTCGTTGCCGACCGAACCGATGGTGGCGCGGCAGTCGACGTGCACCTTGCGGATCTCGCCCGAGTGCATGCGCAGTTGCGCATAGGCGCCTTCGCGCGCCAGGAGCTGAACCGACGTTCCTGCCGAGCGCGCGATCTGCGCGCCCTTGCCGGGGAGCATCTCGACGCAGTGGATCGTCGTGCCGACGGGAATGTTGCGCAGCGGCATGCAGTTGCCGGACTTGATGGGCGCGTCCGACCCGTTCATGAGCTGCGCGCCGACCGCAACGCCGCGAGGCGCGATGACGTACCGGCGCTCTCCGTCGGCGTAGAGGAGAAGCGCGAGGAACGCGCTGCGGTTCGGATCGTATTCGAGCCGCTCGACCTTGGCCGCGATGCCATCCTTGTTGCGACGGAAATCGACGATACGGTAATGGTGCTTGTGCCCGCCGCCCTGGTGCCGGATGGTGATGCGGCCGTTGTTGTTGCGTCCCGAGCCTCGCTTCCTGCTCTCGGTGAGCCGCGCGACGGGTCCGCCCGCATGCAGATCCGGATTGACGACCTTGACCAGCGCCCGGCGCCCGGGCGAGGTCGGTTTGACTTTGACGAGTGGCATGGCGTTATGCTTCCTGCGCGAAGTTGATTTCCTGGCCGGGCTTCAGGCTCACGTACGCCTTCTTCCAGTTGCGCCGCCGCCCGGCGTATGCGCCGAAGCGCTTCGCCTTGCCGCGGACGTTCACGATCTGGACGCCCGCGACCTCGATCTTCTTGTCCTTCCACAGAAGCTCGACGGCCGCCTTCACATCCTTCTTCGTGGCGTCCTGGCGGACGCGAAAGATGACCTGATTGTGCCGGTCCGCCACGAACGTCGCCTTTTCGGAAACCACCGGCGCGAGCAGCACCGTCATCAGGCGCGTTTCGTTGACTCCGGGCGCGACCGCCGCCTTCGGTGTCGCCTTCGCAGCGTTCATCCCAGCATCTCCTCGAATTGGGTCAACGCGCCGCGCGTAAGCAACACGTTCTGGAACCGCACGAGGCTGACCGGATCGACTTCCTTCGTTTCCAGTACGAGGACGTCCGGAAGGTTGCGCGCCGACAGGAACACGTTCTCGTCGACCTGATCGGTGACGACCAGCACGGTGCCCGACATTCCGAGCGTCTTGAGCTTCTGCGCGAACAGCCTCGTCTTCGGCGCATCGAGCGCGATCCGCTCGATGACGGCAAGCCGTCCCTCGCGGACGAGCTGCGAGAGGATCGATGCGATGCCCGCGCGATACATCCGGCGGTTCACCTTGTGCTCGAAATTCTCGTCCGGGCTGTTCGGGAAGATCCGGCCGCCGCCGCGCCACAGCGGGCTGTTGGCCTGGCCCGCGCGCGCGCGCCCGGTGCCCTTCTGCTGCCACGGCTTCTTGTGTGACTTGTTGATGTGTCCGCGCGACTTCTGAGCCCGGTTGCCGCTGCGCGCGTTGGCCTGGAACGCGATCACGACCTGATGGACCAGCGCCTCGTTGTACTCGCGCGCGAACAGCGCGTCCGGGGCCGAGAGCGTGCCCGGTTTGCCGTTGTCGTCGATGAGCTTGAGGTCCATTTCAGCCCCCCTTCTTGGCCGGAGCCTTGGTCGCCGGCTGCACGACGATGTGGCCGCCGTCGGCGCCCGGTACGGCTCCCTTGACGAGCAACAGTCCGCGCTCGGCGTCGACCCTCACCACGGTGAGCTTCTGCACCGTGCGCTTCACGTTTCCGTACTGGCCGGCCATGCGCTTGCCCGGAAACACGCGACCGGGATCCTGCGCCATGCTGATCGAGCCTGGCGTGTTGTGCGAGAGCGAATTGCCGTGGGAAGCGCGATTCGAGCTGAAGTTGTGACGGCGGATCACGCCGGCAAAGCCGCGACCCTTCGTCGTGCCGGATACGTCGACGAGCTGCCCGACCGCGAAGGTCTCGACGCCGATGTTCTCCCCGACCTTGAGGTTCGCGAGATCGCTCGCCTCGACCGCGAATTCCTTCAGCAGATCGCCCGCCTCCACTCCCGCCTTGGCAAGATGGCCGGCCTGCGGCTTGCTGACGCGCCGCGCGCGACGCTTGCCGTACGTCACCTGCACCGCCGCATAGCCGTCCGTATCCGGCGCCTTGATCTGCGTGATCCGGTTATTCGCCACATCGAGCACCGTCACCGGGACGGCGGAGCCATCGTCGGTGAACACGCGGGTCATGCCGATCTTCCGACCCAGCAATCCGAGACTCATATTCGGTTATCCTTTCTTTGCCGCCGATTACGATTGATCGGCGGCCAAAAAATATCCCGCCTTATTGCAGCTTGATCTCCACGTCGACGCCCGCCGGCAGGTCGAGCTTCATCAGCTGATCGACCGTCTTGTCGGTCGGATCCACGATGTCCATCAGCCGCAGGTGTGTGCGTATCTCGAGCTGGTCGCGCGAGGTCTTGTTCACGTGCGGCGAGCGCAGGATATCGAAGCGCTCGATCTTGGTGGGCAGCGGCACGGGGCCTTTGACGACCGCCCCCGAGCGCTTGGCCGTTTCGACGATCTCCTGCGCCGACTGATCGATCAGCTTGTAATCGAACGCCTTCAGGCGGATGCGGATTCTCTGATTTTGCATAGATTCACCTTTTGAACAACCGCCCGCTCGCGCGCTCGGTTCTTCGCTGTCCTTCCCTCACGAAAAGCGCCGGGCCGTCCCAGGCTTTTCGTGCTGATGCCGTTCCTGCGAAAAGTAGATTTGCACTTTTCGCCGATGAATCACTCGATGACCTTGGCGACGACGCCGGCGCCGACCGTGCGCCCGCCTTCGCGGATGGCAAACCGCAACCCCTCCTCCATCGCGATCGGCGCAATCAGCTGCACCGTCATCTGGATGTTGTCCCCAGGCATCACCATCTCGGTCCCCGCCGGCAGCTCCACACTCCCGGTCACGTCCGTGGTCCGGAAGTAGAACTGCGGCCGATACCCCGGAAAGAACGGCGTGTGCCGCCCCCCCTCTTCCTTCGAGAGCACATACACCTCGCAGCTGAACTTGGTGTGCGGCGTGATACTCCCAGGCTTCGCCAGCACCTGCCCCCGCTCCACCTCTTCGCGCTTCGTTCCCCGCAGCAGCACCCCGATGTTGTCCCCAGCCTGCCCCTGGTCCAGCAGCTTCCGGAACATCTCCACCCCCGTGCACACCGTCTTCAGCGTCGGCTTCAGCCCCACGATCTCCAGCTCCTCGCCCACCTTCACCACCCCGCGCTCCACCCTGCCTGTCACCACCGTCCCCCGCCCGCTGATACTGAACACGTCCTCCACCGGCATCAGAAACGGCCCGTCGATCAGCCGCTGCGGCGTCGGGATGTAGTTGTCCAGCGCCTCGGCGAGCTTGAACACCGACCCTTCGCCCATCTCGCTCTTGTCGCCCTCCAGCGCCAGCTTGGCACTCCCGATCACGATCGGAATCTTGTCCCCAGGAAACTCGTACTTCGACAGAAGCTCCCGCACCTCCACCTCCACCAGCTCCAGGAGCTCCTTGTCGTCCACCATGTCCGCCTTGTTCAGGTACACCACGATGTACGGCACCCCCACCTGCCGCGCCAACAGAATGTGCTCGCGGGTCTGCGGCATCGGCCCGTCCGCCGCACTCACCACCAGAATGGCGCCATCCATCTGCGCCGCCCCAGTGATCATGTTCTTGATGTAGTCGGCGTGCCCAGGACAGTCCACGTGCGCGTAGTGCCGCTTCTCCGTCTGGTACTCCACGTGCGCCGTGTTGATCGTGATCCCCCGCGCCTTCTCCTCCGGCGCGTTGTCGATCTGGTCGTAGTTCCTCGCCTCCCCGCCGTACTTCTTCGCCAATATGTGCGTCATCGCCGCCGTCAGCGTCGTCTTGCCGTGGTCCACGTGCCCAATCGTGCCTACGTTCACGTGCGGCTTCAGCCGCTCAAATTTGCCCTTGGCCATGGTATCTACCCCGGTATCGGAATGATTGCGTTAGGACTTCTTGTTGATCACGCCCTCGGCGATCGACTTTGGCGCCTCGGTGTAATGCTTGAATTCCATCGTGTACGTCGCGCGGCCCTGGGTGAGCGAGCGCAGCGTGGTGGAGTAGCCGAACATCTCGGACAACGGCACCTCCGCCTTGATGACCTTGACTCCGGCCACGTCGTCCATGCCGTGCACGATGCCGCGCCGGCTGGAAAGATCGCCCATCACATTGCCCATGAATTCCTCCGGCGTCTCGACCTCGACCGCCATCATCGGCTCGAGCAAGGTCGGGTTCGCTTGGCGCATGCCATCCTTGAAGGCCATCGACGCGGCCATCTTGAACGCGTTCTCGTTCGAGTCGACGTCGTGCGAGCTGCCGTCGAAGAGCGTTACCTTGACATCGACCACGGGAAAGCCCGCCAGCACCCCGTTAGGCAGCGTCTCGCGCAGACCCTTCTCCACCGCCGGAATGAACTCGCGCGGCACGTTGCCGCCCTTGACGGCATCCACGAACTCGTAGCCCTTGCCGGCGGGCTGCGGCTCCATCTTGAGCCATACGTGGCCGTACTGGCCGCGGCCGCCGGATTGCTTGATGAACTTGCCTTCAACCTCGACCGGCTTCTTGATCGCTTCCCGGTACGCGACCTGCGGCTTGCCGACGTTGGCGTCCACGCCGAACTCGCGCTTCATGCGGTCGACGATGATCTCGAGGTGCAGCTCGCCCATGCCCGAGATGATCGTCTGGCCCGATTCGTCGTCGGTGCGCACCCGGAAGCTCGGATCTTCCTGGGCGAGGCGGTTGAGCGCGACGCCCATCTTTTCCTGGTCGACCTTGGTCTTGGGCTCGACCGCCTGGGAGATCACCGGCTCGGGGAAAACCATCCGCTCGAGCATGATGATGTGGTCGGGATCGCACAGCGTTTCTCCCGTGGAGGCTTCCTTCAGCCCGACCGCTGCGGCGATATCGCCCGCGTGGACCTCCTTGATGTCTTCACGCTGGTTGGCGTGCATTTGCAGCAAGCGTCCGATGCGCTCCTTGCGGTGGCGTACCGAGTTGAAGACCGTGTCGCCCGAGTTGAGCACGCCCGAATAGACCCGGATGAACGTAAGCTGGCCGACGTAAGGGTCGGTCATGATCTTGAACGCGAGCGCTGCGAAGGGCTCGTCGTCGGACGCCCTGCGCTCCGCCGGACGGCCCTTGTCGTCTTCGCCCTGGACCGGCTTGATGTCCACCGGCGAAGGCATGTAGTTGATCACCGCGTCGAGCATCGCCTGCACGCCCTTGTTCTTGAAGGCGGTGCCACAGAGCATCGGCACGATCTCGTTGCGGATCGTCCGCGCGCGAAGCCCTCGCTTGATGTCGTCGACCGAGAGGTCGTGGCCCTCGAGGTACTTGTGCGTCAGATCGTCGTCGGCTTCCGCGGCCGCTTCGACCATCTTCTCGCGCCACTTCTTGGCTTCGTCGACGAGAGCCGACGGTATCTCGCGCGCCTCATACTTCGTGCCCTGGGTCGCGTCGTCCCAGTAGATCGCCTTCATCTTCACCAGATCGATGACGCCTTCGAACTTCTCCTCGGCACCGATCGGCACCTGGATCGGAACCGGATTGCCCTTGAGCCGGGTCCGGATATGGTCGTAGCTCTTGAAGAAGTCCGCTCCCTGACGGTCCATCTTGTTGATGAACGCGAGGCGCGGAACCTTGTACTTGTTCGCCTGCCGCCAGACCGTTTCCGATTGCGGCTGCACGCCGGCAACGGCGTCGTACACCATGCATGCGCCGTCGAGCACCCGCATCGAGCGCTCGACTTCGATCGTGAAGTCGACGTGGCCCGGCGTGTCGATGATGTTGATGCGATGCTCGGGATAGTTTCCGTCCATCCCTTTCCAGAAGCACGTCGTCGCTGCCGAGGTGATCGTGATGCCGCGCTCGCGCTCCTGCTCCATCCAGTCCATCACGGCCGCGCCGTCATGGACTTCGCCCATCTTGTGCGAGACCCCGGTGTAGAAAAGGATACGTTCGGTGGTCGTGGTCTTGCCGGCATCAATGTGGGCGCTGATGCCGATGTTCCGGTACCGCTCGATGGGAGTGGTTCTGGCCACGATACTTGCTTAAGCGTTGAACGTTGGGCGCCGTGTGTCGGGTGCTGAGCATCGTCGTGGGGTTCGTACGCGGAAGCGGGAACGCCTGACGCTGAACTCGCGTGTCTAGAATCTGAAATGCGAAAAGGCCTTGTTCGCTTCGGCCATGCGGTGCACTTCCTCGCGCTTCTTGACCGCGCCGCCGCGCCCTTCCGCGGCTTCGAGCAGCTCCGCGGCGAGCCGCTGGCCCATCGATTTTTCGCCACGCTTGCGCGCCGCTTCGCGCAGCCAGCGCATCGCGAGCGCAACCCGCCGCACCGGACGGACTTCGACAGGCACCTGGAAGTTCGCGCCACCGACGCGGCGGCTCTTGACCTCGACCATCGGCTTAGCGTTCGACAGCGCCTGCGTGAAAACCTCGAGCGGGTCCTTGCCGCCCTTCTTGGCGATCGACTCGAACGCGCCATAGACGATGCGCTCCGCCACCGACTTCTTGCCCCGGCTCATGAGCACGTTGACGAACTTGGCGACGTCGCCGTTCGAGTATTTCGGATCGGGCAGGATTTCGCGCTTCGGGATCTCTCTGCGTCGGGGCATGGCTTCCTCGGTTGATATGGCGCGCCGTCACGCCGCCTTGGGTTTCTTGGCGCCGTACTTCGAGCGTCCCTGCTTGCGATCCTTCACGCCCGCCGTATCGAGACTGCCGCGCACCATGTGGTAGCGCACGCCCGGGAGGTCCTTCACGCGTCCGCCGCGGATCAGCACCACCGAGTGCTCCTGCAGGTTATGTCCTTCGCCACCGATGTAGCTGATGACCTCGAAGCCATTGGTGAGCCGCACCTTGGCGACCTTGCGCAGCGCCGAATTCGGCTTCTTCGGTGTGGTCGTATAGACGCGCGTGCAGACCCCGCGCTTCTGCGGGCTCTGCTTGAGCGCGGGCACCTTGCTCTTCGACACAGGGGCCACCCGGCCCTTGCGCACCAGCTGATTGATCGTCGGCATACTTTCTTCCGTTTCAGGCAGCCGTGTTGCTCGGCCGCACGGTTCCGCTCCTGCGAAACCGCTTCAACAAATCAAAGTGGCCCAAGCATCGGCGTGCTTTAGGCCACTTCTCTCGCGCCTCGACCGAACCAAAACCGGCTGGCAACGCCACCCGCTCGGGCGGCCGGGTACGCATGCTCTCTCGGTCGGCTGTGCTGGGCGGCCGAGAAGGCGAAAAGACTTGGAATTTTAAGGCACTAGTGCAGTTGTGTCAAACAGGAACGCGGCCTCTGACCGGACGCTGCCGTGGCCGACGATCGGCGAGGCGCCCGTTGGCCGCGCCCGCCGTCACGGGTGGCGCGGCGACGGAGTCGTGGGTTGACTCCCGAAGCCCCGCGCCGGGCACCCGTATGCGGGCGTGTGCGACGGGAACCCATGAGTCGCCGCGCTCGAGCCACCCACCAGGGACGACTGCGCCGCTGATGCGTCTTCGCCTGCGTGGCCGCCACCCGCCCGATCGGGAACTGCGAGCAGCGACTGGCAAGGCACCCGTTGGCCGCGCCCGCCGTTACGGGTGGCGTGGCGAGGGAGTCGTGGGTTGATTCCCGAAGCCGGCGCCGGGTACCCGTAGACGGGCGTATGCGGCCTCCGGGCGCCGGCCGCAGTTCACGTGCGGGTGAAGCGCGACTACGCCGCGTCCGCGTTGACCTCCGTCGTTGCCGGCGCTTCCTCCGGGAGACCCAGCAGTGCCGCAGCGTCGCCGCCCGCCTTCTGCTTCTTGCGCGCGTTGTGATACGCGAGCCCGGTTCCCGCCGGAATCAGGCGGCCGACGATCACGTTCTCCTTCAACCCTCGCAACTCGTCCCTCTTGCCCATGATCGCCGCCTCGGTCAGCACGCGAGTCGTTTCCTGGAACGACGCCGCGGAGATGAACGAGTCGGTGGAGAGCGACGCCTTGGTGATGCCGAGCAGCATGTGCTCGTAGGTCGCCGCCTTCTTGCCGTCCGCCACCACCTTGTCGTTCTCGTCCAGAAGCTCCGAGCGCTCGACCTGCTCTCCGGGGATGAAGCGCGCGTCGCCCGCGTCGAGCACCTGCACCCGGCGCAGCATCTGCCGCACGATCACCTCGATGTGCTTGTCGTTGATCTTCACGCCCTGCAACCGGTAGACGTCCTGCACCTCGTCGGTGATATAGCGCGCGAGCGCCTCCACGCCGAGGAGCCGCAGGATGTCGTGCGGATCCGCCGGACCATCGACGATCGACTCGCCCTTGTTGACCACCTGCCCGTCGTGCGCGGTCACGTGCTTGTCCTTGGCGATCAGATACTCGTGAGCCACGCCGTCGAGATCGGTGATGATCAGGCGCTGCTTGCCCTTCGTATCCTTGCCGAACGACACCGTGCCCGTGACTTCCGCCAGCAGACCCGCGTCCTTGGGCGAGCGCGCCTCGAAGAGCTCCGCGACGCGCGGCAGACCACCCGTGATGTCGCGGGTCTTGGACGTTTCCTGAGGGATCCGCGCCAGCACTTCGCCGACCGCGACGTCCTGGGCGTCCTTCACCGTGATGATCGAGCCGAGCTGGAACGTGATGTTGACCGGCGTGTCGGACCCGGCGAGCTTCACCTCCTCGCCACGCTCGTTCAGAAGCTTCACTTGCGGGCGCACGCCCTTCGCTGCCGCTCCCGAGCGGCGCTTCGGATCGATGACGACCAGCGTGGACAATCCGGTCACCTCGTCGACCTGCTTCGCAACGGTCACGCCCTCTTCGACGTTCTCGAACTTCACGCGGCCCGCGTATTCGGTGATGATCGGACGCGAGGTCGCGTCCCACGTCGCGAGCACCTTGCCGGCCTTCACCGCTTCGCCGTCGCGGACCAGCATCGTCGCCCCGTACGGCACCTTGTGACGCTCGCGCTCCCGACCGTTGTCGTCGTGGATCATCACTTCGCCCGAGCGCGCGATGACGACCATCTCGCCCTTGGCGTTGGTGACGTAGCGCATCGCCATCGAGAACCGGACGGTTCCCGCCGACTTCGATTCGAGCTGCGAAGCCGCCGCCGTCCGCGACGCAGCGCCGCCGATGTGGAACGTGCGCATCGTGAGCTGCGTTCCCGGCTCGCCGATCGACTGCGCGGCGATCACGCCAACCGCTTCGCCGACGTTGACGAGGTGGCCGCGACCGAGATCGCGGCCATAGCACTTGGCGCAGAGACCGTAGCGCGTGTCGCAGGTGAGGGGCGTGCGCACTTTGACTTCGTCGATGCCGAGCGCTTCGATCATCTCGACCTCGTCTTCGCCCAGGAGCGTGCCGGCCTCGAACAATGTGGCCTGCGTCTCGGGGTTGACGATGTCGGCCGCGCAGACGCGCCCGAGGATCCGCTCGCGCAGCGCCTCGATGACTTCGCCGCCTTCGACCAGTGCCTTCATTGCAACGCCGTTGGTCGTGCTGCAATCGTCTTCGGTGACGACCAGGTCCTGAGTCACGTCGACCAGCCGGCGCGTGAGATAGCCCGAATTGGCCGTCTTCAAGGCCGTGTCGGCGAGACCCTTGCGCGCGCCGTGCGTGCTGATGAAGTACTGCAGCACGTTGAGGCCTTCGCGGAAGTTCGCCGTGATCGGCGTCTCGATGATCGAACCGTCCGGCTTCGCCATCAGGCCGCGCATGCCGGCGAGCTGCCGGATCTGCGCCGCCGAGCCGCGCGCTCCGGAGTCGGCCATCATGTAGATGGAGTTGAACGATTCCTGCCGCGCCGGCTTCCCTTCGCGCGTGGTGACGTCCATCGTGCCGAGCTGCGCCATCATCGCCTTGGCGATGTCGTCGCCCGCGCGGCCCCAGATGTCGACCACCTTGTTGTAGCGCTCGCCCTGCGTCACGAGACCCGAGGTGTACTGGGCCTCGATCTCCTTCACTTCCTTCTCGGACTTCTCGATGATCGAATGCTTTTCCGCCGGGATGAGCATGTCGTCGGCGGCAAACGAGATCCCGCCGCGCGTGGCAAGACTGTAGCCCGCCTGCATGAGCCTGTCGGCGAAGATCACGGTTTCCCGCAGACCGCAGCGGCGGAAGCTCGCGTTGATGATGCGCGAGATTTCCTTCTTCTTGAGCGGCTTGTTGATGGTCTCGAAGGGAAGACCGGCCGGGAGGATCTCGGACAGCAGCGCCCGACCGACCGTCGTTTCGTAGCGCGTGATCACGTCGGTGTGCTCACCGTCGGGCCCGACCACAGTCTCCTTGATGCGGACGCTGACCTTGGCATGCAAATCCGCCTGACGCGACTCGTACGCGCGTGTGACCTCAGCCATATCGGCGAACATCATGCCTTCGCCCTTGGCACCGATCAGCTCGCGCGTGGCGTAGTACAGACCGAGCACGATGTCCTGCGAGGGCACGATGCACGGTTCGCCGTTCGACGGCAGCAGCACGTTGTTCGAGGCGAGCATGAGCGTACGCGCTTCCATCTGCGCTTCGAGCGAGAGCGGCACATGCACGGCCATCTGGTCGCCGTCGAAGTCGGCGTTGAACGCCGTGCAGACCAACGGGTGAAGCTGGATCGCCTTGCCCTCGATCAGCACGGGCTCGAACGCCTGGATGCCGAGCCGATGCAGCGTCGGCGCGCGGTTCAGCATCACCGGGTGCTCGCGGATCACCTCTTCCAGGATGTCCCAGACCACCGGCTCCTGGTTCTCGACCATCTTCTTCGCGGCTTTGATGGTCGTGGCGAGTCCCATCGTCTCCAGCTTGTTGAAGATGAACGGCTTGAAGAGCTCGAGCGCCATCAGCTTGGGCAGGCCGCATTGATGCAGCTTGAGCTGCGGCCCCACCACGATTACCGAGCGGCCCGAGTAGTCGACGCGCTTGCCCAGAAGATTCTGGCGGAACCGGCCGCCCTTGCCCTTGATCATGTCGGCGAGCGACTTGAGCGGCCGCTTGTTGGCGCCGGTCATCGCCTTGCCGCGGCGACCGTTGTCGAGCAGGCTGTCGACGGCCTCCTGCAGCATGCGCTTCTCGTTCCGGACGATGATGTCCGGCGCCTTGAGCTCGAGCAGACGCTTCAACCGGTTGTTGCGGTTGATCACGCGCCGGTACAGGTCGTTGAGGTCGGAGGTCGCGAACCGCCCGCCGTCGAGCGGCACAAGCGGGCGAAGGTCGGGCGGCAGCACCGGCAGCACCTCGAGGATCATCCACTCGGGCTTGATTCCCGACTTGTGGAACGCTTCGAGCACCTTCAGGCGCTTGGCGATCTTCTTGATCTTCGTATCGGACCCGGTCGTCTCCAGGTCCTTGCGGAGCTTAGAGATCTCGGTCTTGACCTCGAGTGACTTCAGCAGCTCGCGGATTCCTTCGGCGCCCATGCTCGCCGAGAAATCATCGCCGTACTGTTCGACCTTGGCGAGGTAGTCGTCCTCGGTCAGGAGCTGGCCGCGGTTGAGCGGCGTCATCCCCGGTTCGGTGACGACGTAGGCTTCGAAATAGAGCACGCGCTCGATGTCACGCAGCGTCATGTCGAGCACCATGCCCATGCGCGACGGAAGGCTCTTCAGGAACCAGATGTGCGCAGCGGGCGAGGCGAGCTCGATGTGGCCCATGCGCTCGCGACGGACTTTGGTGAGCGTGACTTCCACGCCGCACTTCTCGCAGATCACGCCGCGGTGCTTCAAGCGCTTGTACTTTCCGCACAGGCACTCGTAGTCCTTCACCGGACCGAAGATCTTGGCGCAGAACAGCCCGTCGCGCTCCGGCTTGAAAGTCCGGTAGTTGATCGTCTCCGGCTTCTTCACTTCGCCGTAAGACCACGAGCGGATCTTTTCCGGCGAAGCGAGCCCGGTCTTGATCGCGTCGAACTCCTCTTCCTGCGTTACCTGCTTGAACAGATCGAGCAGTGCTTTCATGCGTTACTCCTGAGTGATTCCTCGGTCGTCATTCCGATGCAATCGGCGACCCGCATCAGTAGCGCTCCAGGTCGATATCGATCGCCAGCGAGCGGATTTCCTTCACCAGCACGTTGAACGATTCCGGCATGCCGGCCTCGATCTTGTGCTCGCCTTTGACGATGTTTTCGTAGACCTTGGTGCGGCCGTTCACGTCGTCGGACTTGACCGTCAGCATCTCCTGCAGCGTGTAGGAAGCGCCGTAGGCCTCGAGCGCCCAGACCTCCATTTCGCCGAAGCGCTGGCCGCCGAACTGAGCCTTGCCCCCCAGCGGCTGCTGCGTGACCAGGCTGTACGGACCGGTCGAGCGCGCGTGCATCTTGTCGTCGACGAGATGGTGGAGCTTCAGCACGTGCATGTAGCCCACGGTCACCGGCCGGTCGAATGCTTCCCCGGTGCGGCCGTCGAAGAGCGTGACCTGGCCGCTGCGCGGCAACCCGGCGAGCTCGAGCATGTCCTTGATCTCGGCTTCCGTCGCGCCGTCGAACACCGGCGTCGCGAACGGCACGCCCTCCTTCAGGTTCACCGCGAGCTCCATCACTTCGGGCTCGGTAAAGCCGTCGATCGCCTCGGCCTTGCCGGTGCCATTGTAGATCTTGCCGAGGACCTTGCGGACCTCGGCCGCGGTCGCCTGCGCCTTGAGCATTTCGCCGATGCGCTGGCCGAGTCCCTTGGCCGCCCACCCGAGGTGAACCTCGAGAATCTGACCGACGTTCATACGCGATGGAACGCCGAGCGGATTGAGCACGATGTCCACGGGCGTGCCTTCGGCCATGTATGGCATGTCCTCGACCGGGACGATCTTGGAAACCACGCCCTTGTTGCCGTGCCGGCCCGCCATCTTGTCGCCCGGCTGCAGCCGGCGCTTCACCGCGACGTAGACCTTGACCATCTTCTGCACGCCCGGCGGAAGCTCGTCGCCCTGGGTGAGCTTCTTCTTCTTCTGCTCGAACATCTGGTCGAACAGGACACGCGTCTGCGCGAGCGACTCCTTCATCGCCTCGAGCTGCCGCGCGGCCTCCTCGTTGGAGAGCCGGATGTCGAACCAGTCGTGACGGTTCACGCCCTCGAGGTAGTCCTTGGTCAGGCGCGATCCCTTCGCGAGGCGCTTCGGACCGCCGTTGGCGGTTTTCCCGATCAAGAGCTTCTCGATCCGCGCGAAAGCGTCGTTCTCGACGATCCGGAGCTGGTCGTTCAGGTCCTTGCGGTAGCCCTTGAGCTCGTCGTCGATGATCTGGGCCGCGCGCTTGTCGCGTTCGATCCCTTCGCGGGTGAACACCTGCACGTCGATCACCGTCCCGGAAATGCCGGAGGGAACGCGCAGGGATGTGTCCTTCACGTCGGAAGCCTTCTCGCCGAAGATGGCGCGCAGCAGCTTTTCTTCCGGCGTGAGCTGCGTCTCTCCCTTGGGCGTGACCTTGCCCACCAGTACGTCGCCGGCCTCGACCTCGGCGCCGATGTAGACGATGCCCGATTCGTCGAGCCGACCGAGCTGCGCTTCACCCAGGCTCGAGATGTCGCGCGTTATTTCCTCTGGGCCGAGCTTGGTGTCGCGCGCCACGACCGAGAGCTCTTCGATGTGGATCGAGGTGTAGCGGTCGTCGCTCACCACGCGCTCGGAGATGAGGATCGAGTCCTCGTAGTTGAACCCGTTCCACGGCATGAACGCCACCAGCATGTTCTGGCCGAGCGCGAGCTCGCCCATGTCGGTCGACGCGCCGTCGGCGATCACATCGGCCTTGGCGATGATGTCGCCGACCTTGACCAGCGGCCGCTGGTTGATGTTGGTGTTCTGGTTGCTGCGTGTGTACTTGGTGAGGTTGTAGATGTCCACGCCGACTTCCCCGGCCGCGGTTTCCGTGTCATGCACGCGTACCACGATCCGGTTGGCGTCGACGTAGTCCACCTTGCCGCCGCGGCGGGCCAGCACCGCCGTGCCCGAGTCGACGGCCGCTGTGCGCTCCACGCCGGTGCCGACGAGCGGCTTCTCCGCGCGAAGACACGGTACCGCCTGGCGCTGCATGTTGGAGCCCATCAGCGCTCGATTGGCGTCGTCGTGCTCGAGGAACGGAATCAGAGAAGCGGCCACGGAAACGATCTGCGCCGGCGCGACGTCCATGAACTGGACCTTGTCTGCCGTCGAGAGCATGAACTCGTTCTTGTAGCGGCAGGAGACGAGGTCGTCCTTGAGCCGCCCCGCCTTGTCGAGCTGCGCATTCGCCTGCGCGATAACGTACTGCCCTTCTTCGATCGCCGACAGGTAATGAATCTCGTCGGTGACCTTGCCGTTCACCACCTTGCGGTACGGCGTTTCGAGGAAACCGTACTCGTTGGTGCGAGCGTAGAGCGCGAGCGAATTGATGAGTCCGATGTTCGGACCTTCGGGCGTTTCGATCGGACACACGCGGCCGTAATGCGTCGGATGCACGTCGCGCACTTCGAAGCCGGCGCGCTCGCGGGTGAGGCCCCCCGGGCCCAGCGCCGAGACGCGCCGCTTGTGGGTGATCTCCGAGAGCGGGTTCGTCTGGTCCATGAACTGCGAGAGCTGCGAGCTGCCGAAGAACTCCTTGATCGCTGCCGAGATCGGCTTGGCGTTGATGAGATCGTGCGGCAGCAGGTTCTCGCTTTCGGCCTGGCCAAGGCGTTCCTTCACCGCGCGCTCCACGCGCACGAGTCCCGAGCGGAACTGGTTCTCGGCGAGCTCGCCCACCGAGCGCACGCGCCGGTTGCCCAGGTGATCGATGTCGTCGATCTCGCCGCGGCCGTTGCGCAGCTCCACCAGGATCTTGATCACCGCGATGATGTCGTCGTTTGCGAGCGTACCCGTACCGGTGAGCTCGCTGCGGCCGACGCGACGGTTGAACTTCATCCGGCCGACCGGCGACAGGTCGTAGCGCTCCTCGGAGAAGAACAGGCCGTGGAACAGCGCCTCGACCGCTTCCTCGGTCGGCGGCTCACCGGGGCGCATCATTCGATAGATCGCGATCCTTGCCGCGGTCTGGTCGGGCGTGTCGTCGAGCTTGAGGGTCTGCGAGACGTAGGGACCCTGGTCGAGGTCGTTGACGTAGATCGTATGTATCTTCGCGACACCCGCTTCGATGAACTTCGCGAGCATGTCCTCGGTGATCTCGTCGTTCGCGGAAGCGAGAATCTCGCCGGTGTCCTTGTTGATCACGTTCTCGCCCAGCGTCCGGCCGACGATGTAATCGAGCGGAACGCCGATCTTCTTGATGCCGGCGTCGGAAAGCTCACGGATGTGGCGCGCCGTGATCCGCTTGTCCTTGGGCACCAGGACCTTGCCGTCCTTGCCCTCGAGGTCGAACTTGGCGACTTCCCCGCGCAGCCGCTCGGGCACCAGATCCATCTGGGCGCCCTTCTTCGACAGGTGGAACCCATCGAATGCGAAGAAGTGCCTGAGGATGTCCTCGTTGGTGAGTCCCAGGGCCTTGAGCAGCGTGGTGACCGGCATCTTGCGCCGGCGGTCGACGCGGAAATAGAGGTAATCCTTCGGATCGAACTCGAAGTCGAGCCATGAGCCGCGATACGGAATGACCCGGGCCGAGAAAAGGAGCTTCCCCGAGCTGTGAGTCTTGCCGCGGTCGTGCTCGAAGAACACGCCCGGGCTGCGGTGCAGCTGAGACACGATCACCCGCTCGGTTCCGTTGATGATGAACGAGCCGTTGTCGGTCATGAGCGGAATCTCGCCCATGTAGACCTCCTGCTCCTTCACCTCCTTCACGGTCTCCTTGGGCGCCTCCTTGTCCATGATGACCAGCCGCACCTTGGCGCGAAGGGCCGAGCAATACGTGAGCCCGCGTTGCTGGCACTCGGTCACGTCGAAGGCCGGTGGCAGCAGCGAATAGCCGACGAACTCCAGGCGGGCATTGCCCGAGTGGCTGGAGATCGGAAATATCGACGTGAAGGCCGCCTGCAGCCCTTCGTTCTTGCGAGCCTCTGGAGCCGTGCCTGCCTGCAGGAACGCACGGTACGAGGCGAGCTGCGTCTCCAGCAGGAACGGTACCTGGAGCACGCTGGCGCGCTTCGCGAAGCTCTTGCGAATACGTTTCTTCTCGGTAAACGAGTACACAGTCATGGACGTAGAACCTCTCCGATGAGTCGCGCGGCGCGCTAACGGCAGCGCCGTGGTTCATCGACTGTTTGGAAGCATTGCGCTTCGGGTGATGGTGGCTGGCCACTACCAGCCGCTGGCGGACGGCGGCGCAATTCACTGCCGACTCCCTGCGCCGCCCGACCAAACCTGCCCTCTGCAGTCGAATCAGAGGACAAAGATAAGCAATCTGACATGGGGCCTGCCCTCGGCTTTTCAACCGCCCCACGCGGCATCGCTTGTCTTCGGCCTCTGGAGCCGAAGCGGCCCGGGCGCGCCGCCCGGACCGTGTTTTCAATAGCCTTACTTGACCTCGACCTTCGCTCCGGCGTCTTCGAGCTTCTTCTTCGCGGCCTCGGCGTCGGCCTTGTTGATGCCTTCCTTGACCGGCTTCGGCGCGCCGTCGACCAGGTCCTTGGCCTCCTTCAAGCCGAGACCGGTAATCTCGCGTACCGCCTTGATCACGTTAACCTTGTTGTCGCCGAACGAGCTGAGAACCACGGTGAACTCGGTCTGTTCTTCCGCCGCGGGCGCAGCCGCGGCGCCACCCGCCGCGGGACCCGCGACGGCCACCGCAGCCGCGGCCGAGACGCCGAACTTCTCTTCCATCGCCTTGATGAGCTCGGAGAGCTCGAGGACGGTCATCGAGGCGATCTTGTCGAGGATGTCCGCTTGTGCAACAGCCATGATGTGCTCCTGATTCGTAAGAGTTTGAATGTCGGTAGAAGCGGTCGACTCACGCGGCCTTCGCGTCGCGCACGGCGGCCAGCGTACGCACGAACCGCCCCGGTACCTCGTTGAGCGTGCGTACGAACTTGACGATCGGCGCCTGCATGGTGCCGAGCAGCCTGGCGACCAGCTCCTCGCGCGAGGGCAATGACGCCAGCGCGGAAATGTCCTTCGCGGACATCACCTGGCCGGGCATCGCGCCCCCCGTGATCACGAACTTGTCGTTGCCCTTGGCGAAGTCGTTCAGGACCTTCGCCAAGGCGACGGGGTCGGAGCCGATGCCGTACGCGAGCGGACCGACCATGCGGTCGGCCAGCGCCGCGAACGGCGTCTCGGCCACGGCCCGGCGCACCAGGGTGTTCTTGACCACCCGGAAATACACGCCGGAAGCCCGTGCCTTCGCGCGGAGCCGGGTCATGTCGGCGACCGCCATGCCGCGGTTCTCGACCATGACGATGGCCTGAGCGCCCGCGACCTGCTTCGCCACTTCCGCGACTACCGCCTGCTTCTCCTGCAGATTGAGACTCAAGGTCTTCTCTCCACATTTCTCAATGCGCTTGCGCCGATGTTCGGGCGCGAAGCGCGTTGCGGTGACCTTTCGTCAGGAGCAGGGAGCCAAACTCCCATCCTGTCTAAAGGGGCACCATCTGCGTAGGACGCCGCCTCAGTTACCTCTCAGCTACCCAACAGTTACCTTTATGAGCCGGCAATCAAGCCTCTTCACGAGGCTCCTACGGTCTTTGACGGCGCGCCGGCAGTTGCTGCCGACCGGCGTTCCCTCAAATTGTTTTCCTTGCTCTTACCGCAATCGGCGACGGGCCGCTCTCGAGCCGATTGCCAAACATTCAAATCGCGCAAAGTATCGTGCGAGCCGCTCTTGCTTCATGGCGAGGGAAACTTTGCGCGAACGCCCTAATGCACCTGCGTCTGCTGCGATAAACCCGTCGTATCCACGCGCACGCCGACACCCATCGTGCTCGAGACGCTGATCTTCCTGAGATACACGCCCTTCACGTCCTTCGGCTTCGACTTGTTGAGCGCCTCGATCAGCGCAACCAGGTTCGTCTTGAGCTGGTCCGGCGTGAACGACGCCCGTCCGATCGTGCACTGGACGATGCCCGCCTTGTCGGTGCGGTACTGCACCTGTCCGGCCTTGGCGTTCTTCACCGCTCCGACGACGTCCGGCGACACGGTTCCGACCTTGGGGTTGGGCATCAAACCGCGGGGACCCAGAATCTGGCCGAGACCGCCGACGACCTTCATCGCGTCCGGCGTGGCAATCACCACGTCGAAATCCATGAAGCCTTCCCTGATTTTCGCGGCCAGATCGTCGAAACCGACGATGTCGGCGCCCGCCTCCTTCGCCGCATTGGCCTTGTCGCCCTGCGCGAACACCGCTACGCGGACTTTCTTCCCGGTCCCTGCCGGCAGCACGACCGAGCCACGCACCGTCTGGTCGGATTTCTTGGCGTCGACCCCCAGGTTGACGGCGATGTCCACCGATTCGTCGAACTTCGCCATCGCGGTTTCCTTGACGAGCTTCAGAGCCTCGTCGACCGGGTAGGCGCGGCTACGGTCCACCTTACCGCGCACCGCCTTCAACCGTTTGGACAGCTTGGGTTGTCTTGGTTCGGCCATGATCACTTCACCCCTTCGACGATGATGCCCATGCTCCGGGCGCTGCCGGCGATGGTGCGAACCGCCGCGTCCACGTCGGCGGCCGTCAGATCCGGGGTCTTCATCCTCGCGATTTCCTCGGCCTGGGCGCGCGTGAGCTTTCCTACCTTGTCGCTATGCGGCTTGCCGCTGCCTTTCTCGACCTTCGCCGCCTTCATGATGAGCACCGTCGCGGGCGGGGTCTTCATCACGAACGTGAAGCTCTTGTCCGCGTACGCCGTGATCACGACCGGGATCGGCAAGCCCGCTTCCATCTTCTGGGTCTGGGCGTTGAACGCCTTGCAGAACTCCATGATGTTCAGTCCGCGCTGCCCCAGCGCGGGTCCGATCGGAGGGCTCGGGTTCGCCTTGCCCGCCGGCACCTGCAGCTTGATGAATCCAACAACCTTCTTCGCCATTACCCTCTCCTCATACGGGTTCAAGCGGACGCTTCGCGTCCTCCCCATCTGCGGTCATTCCCGCGAAAGCGGGAATCCAGCGTCGTTACGAAAGCCACCGGGTCCCTGCTTCCGCGGGGACGACCAACTTATGCCTTCTCGACCTGCGAGAAATCCAATTCCACCGGCGTCGACCGGCCGAAGATCGTGACCGAGACGCGCAATTTGCTCTTTTCGTAGTTCACGTCCTCCACATTGCCGTGGAAGTCGGTGAACGGTCCTTCCTTCACCCGCACCGCTTCGCCCAGCTCGAAGAGCACCTTCGGTCGCGGCTTCTCGACGCCCTCCTGAACCTGCTGCAGGATCGCGTCGACGTCCTTCTGCGAGATCGGCGTCGGCTTGTTGGCCGTGCCGCCGACGAACCCCGTCACCTTCGGCGTGCTCTTCACCAGGTGCCACGTGTCGTCGGTCATCTCCATCTCGACCAGCACGTAGCCCGGGAAGAACTTGCGCTCCGATATCGCCCGCGCACCGTTCTTCATTTCCACGACTTCCTCGACCGGAACGAGGATCTGGCCGAACTGATCGGCCATGCCCGAGCGCTTGATGCGTTCGGTAAGCGCGCGCTGCACGCTCTTCTCGAATCCCGAGTAGGCGTGCACGACGTACCACTTCTTGTCGCTCATCCTTCACTCCGCCCAGTCGCGAGCTTGACAAGCCACGCGAGCGTCGAATCGATCGCGAACAGGACCAGGGCCATGACCACCACGAAGGCGAACACGACCAGCGTGGTCTGGATCGTTTCCTTGCGTGTCGGCCACGACACCTTGCCCGCTTCCTGCCAGGCTTCCTGGCCGAACGCGAACAGGTCGCGACCCTGCTCGGTGAAGCGCGCCACGATCCCGGCGGAGACGAGTCCGCCGAGCACCATAAGGACGCGCAGCACCTGCGCGAGATCGCTGAAATAGTAGTAACCCGCTACGCCACCCACCACGAGCGCGACCGCCAGCGTCAACTTGAGCTTGTCCATATCGACCACCAGGGAACGCCCGGGCGGACGGCCATCGCCCGACCCCGATATCCGCTCGCCGTTCCTCTGTTGCTTCCTTTCCTTCGTCAGTGATGCTTCGATCGATGCCTTGCCTGGCAGGCCAGGAGGGAATCGAACCCCCAACCTGCGGTTTTGGAGACCGCCGCTCTGCCAATTGAGCTACTGGCCTATCTATTCAAGCGGGCGAAAGTACAAACCTACTTTCGCCCGGTACATCTTCCGCAGAAGTTCGACTCATTTGCCAACCGAGGCTCGTAACTTCTGCGCGTTAAGAACAACGAAAAACCGTCTACTCGATGACCTTGGCGACGACGCCGGCGCCGACCGTGCGCCCGCCTTCGCGGATGGCAAACCGCAACCCCTCCTCCATCGCGATCGGCGCAATCAGCTGCACCGTCATCTGGATGTTGTCCCCAGGCATCACCATCTCGGTCCCCGCCGGCAGCTCCACACTCCCGGTCACGTCCGTGGTCCGGAAGTAGAACTGCGGCCGATACCCCGGAAAGAACGGCGTGTGCCGCCCCCCCTCTTCCTTCGAGAGCACATACACCTCGCAGCTGAACTTGGTGTGCGGCGTGATACTCCCAGGCTTCGCCAGCACCTGCCCCCGCTCCACCTCTTCGCGCTTCGTTCCCCGCAGCAGCACCCCGATGTTGTCCCCAGCCTGCCCCTGGTCCAGCAGCTTCCGGAACATCTCCACCCCCGTGCACACCGTCTTCAGCGTCGGCTTCAGCCCCACGATCTCCAGCTCCTCGCCCACCTTCACCACCCCGCGCTCCACCCTGCCTGTCACCACCGTCCCCCGCCCGCTGATACTGAACACGTCCTCCACCGGCATCAGAAACGGCCCGTCGATCAGCCGCTGCGGCGTCGGGATGTAGTTGTCCAGCGCCTCGGCGAGCTTGAACACCGACCCTTCGCCCATCTCGCTCTTGTCGCCCTCCAGCGCCAGCTTGGCACTCCCGATCACGATCGGAATCTTGTCCCCAGGAAACTCGTACTTCGACAGAAGCTCCCGCACCTCCACCTCCACCAGCTCCAGGAGCTCCTTGTCGTCCACCATGTCCGCCTTGTTCAGGTACACCACGATGTACGGCACCCCCACCTGCCGCGCCAACAGAATGTGCTCGCGGGTCTGCGGCATCGGCCCGTCCGCCGCACTCACCACCAGAATGGCGCCATCCATCTGCGCCGCCCCAGTGATCATGTTCTTGATGTAGTCGGCGTGCCCAGGACAGTCCACGTGCGCGTAGTGCCGCTTCTCCGTCTGGTACTCCACGTGCGCCGTGTTGATCGTGATCCCCCGCGCCTTCTCCTCCGGCGCGTTGTCGATCTGGTCGTAGTTCCTCGCCTCCCCGCCGTACTTCTTCGCCAATATGTGCGTCATCGCCGCCGTCAGCGTCGTCTTGCCGTGGTCCACGTGCCCAATCGTGCCTACGTTCACGTGCGGCTTCAGCCGCTCAAATTTGCCCTTGGCCATGGTCCATCTCCAGCTTTCTTCGTGGAATTTGATCACCCGAATCGTCGGGCTCATTTGCCAACTGAGCCCGCGATTCGGGTCTTGCACTATCCGGGCAAAAGCAGGTTTTCACTTTTGCCCGTCGAATTCCTGGTGCCCATGGAGCGGATTGAACGCTCGACCTCTCCCTTACCAAGGGAGTGCTCTACCACTGAGCTACATGGGCCGGCGCCACCGTCCGCGTCACTCTCCTCGTCCGTGCTGCGTTCCGCTGTTCTCCTGCGTCGTCTCTGGAGCGGGTGAAGGGAATCGAACCCTCGTCGTAAGCTTGGAAGGCTTCTGCTCTACCATTGAGCTACACCCGCCTCGTCGACAACTTGCGACCGCTCCAGCCAGCGGCACCGGACGCGCACCGCAATACTCACTTTCCGCTCACTTTCCGCTATGGGTCCCTGATTCCCGAGTGGTGGAGGGGGAAGGATTCGAACCTTCGAAGGCAGAGCCGGCAGATTTACAGTCTGCTCCCTTTGACCGCTCGGGAACCCCTCCGACGAAACCGCACAGTCTAGCAATTTCTATACCGTAAAGTCAAACAAAGGCGCATAAGCGCGGGGAAAACACGCGCTCCCGCCTAGGGTGCGCCCGCGGTGGGCTAAACTGCCAGCTTTTCGCACCTTTTCGGCCGGTCCGATCTCGTTCTGGCGGGGCTTCATGGCTGCGATCACCTTCGACTACATCGTCGTCGGCGCCGGGTCCGCAGGTTGCGTGCTGGCCAATCGGCTTTCCGCGGGCAACATCCACTCGGTGCTGCTGCTCGAAGCGGGCCCGCCGGACAGCTATATTTGGATCCACATACCCATCGGCTATGCGAAGACCATGTTCCACCCGCGGCTGAACTGGTGCTTCTACACCGAGCCCGAGGCCGGGATGAACGACCGCAAGATCTATTGGCCGCGCGGCAAGACACTCGGCGGATCGAGCTCCATCAACGGCCTGATCTCGGTGCGCGGCCAGCGTGAGGACTACGACCGCTGGGCCGCCGCCGGCAATTCGGGATGGAGCTACGCGGACGTACTTCCGTACTTCAAGCGCCTGGAGCATGCCGTCGGCGGCGATACCGCATACCACGGCGTGGGCGGTCCATTGTGGCGTTCGCCGATCGCGAAGCGGCACGAGCTCATCGAGGCGGTCATCGCCGCCGGGGCCGAAGCGGGCATTCCCCGCAACGACGACTTCGACGGCGCAAGGCAGGAAGGCGTCGGCTACTACCACCTGACGACGCGCAACGGCTGGCGATGCAGCACAGCAGATGCCTACCTTAAACCGGTCCGCAAGCGGCGCAATCTGCGCATCGAAACGCAGGCCCAGGTCACGAAGATCCTGTTCGAGGGCAAGCGGGCCGCAGGCGTGTCGTACCGACACCATAGCGGCGACAGGGTTGCGCTCGCGGAACGCGAAGTGATTCTCTGCGCCGGCGCGCTCCAGAGCCCGCAGTTGCTGCAGCTCTCCGGCGTCGGTCCCCGCGCGCTCCTCGAATCGTTCGGGATTCGCATCGCGCACGAGCTTCCCGGCGTCGGCGAGAACCTCCAGGACCACCTGCAGGCGCGCGTGCTTTTCGAGTGCACGCGTCCGATCACCACCAACGACGATCTCAGGAGCTGGTGGCGTACGCTCAAGATGGGCCTGGACTACGTCCTGACCCGAAGCGGCCCGATGGCGATCGGCATCAACCAGGGAGGGATTTTCGCCCGGATCGATCCGGCGTCCGCCACGCCCGACGTGCAATTCCACGTTGCGACGCTTTCCTCGGACATGGCCGGCTCGCCCACGCACAAGTTTTCGGGTTTCACGTTCTCGGTCTGCCAGCTCCGACCCGAATCGCGCGGGACCGTACGCATCAAATCGCCCGATCCTTTGGACCCGCCGGCGATGCGACCGAATTATCTTTCCGCCGCGCGCGACCGGCAGACGCTGGTCGCGGGCATCCGCCTCGCGCGCCGGCTCGCGGCAACACGCGCGCTGTCGCCATACGTAAGGCGCGAATACCGGCCCGGACCCGAAGCCGCATCGGACGAGGCATTGCTCGAATTCGCGAAGACCACCGGCGGGACGATCTTCCACCCGAGCGGCACGTGCCGGATGGGCGATGCGCGCGACGCGATGGCGGTGGTCGATGCGCGGCTGCGCGTGCACGGGCTCGAGGCCCTGCGCGTCGTCGACTGCAGTGTCATGCCGACACTGACCTCGGGCAACACCAATGTCCCCGTGGTCATGATCGCCGAGAAGGCCTCCGACATGATCCTCGCGGACCGGCGCTGAGGAGGACGGTCGCGGGCGCGGAGGAAGCCAAGATCGTTTCCGCGTTTGCGCTGTCTCGATGTCTTGGGTTGAGGTTCGACGTTCACGAAAGGTCACGACCATGCCCTGCTGCCACGCCGATTTCGCGCTTACCGAAGGGAGCGACTGCGCGTTCACCGTCGGCATGCCGACGTTCACCTTCGGGGCGGGTTGCCTCGCCGAGGCGGGCGAGCATGCGCGCGAGCTGGGGCTCGAACGCGTGGCGCTCTTCACCGACCGCACGCTGCGTGATTCACCGCACGTGGCCACCGTCAGAACCTCCCTCGAGACGGCAGGGATCGGCACGACCGTGTACGACGAAGTCGTCATCGAGCCGACGACCGGTTCGTTCCAGGCTGCCGCGCGATTCGCCGCCGAGGGGCGCTTCGACGGCTACGTTTCGGTCGGCGGCGGATCGGTCATGGACACGTGCAAGGCGGCGAATCTGTACGCGACCTATCCAGCCGAGTTCATGACCTACGTCAATGCACCGATCGGCGGCGGACAGAAGGTGCCGGGTGCGCTCAAGCCCCATATCGCGTGTCCCACGACGTCCGGGACGGGATCGGAGACCACCGGCATTGCGATCTTCAACCTGACCGAGATCAACGCCAAGACGGGCATCATCTCGCGCCGCATGATCCCGACGATCGCGCTGATCGATCCCGCCGTCACGACTACGCTGCCGCGTAACGTCGTCGCCGCGAGCGGCTTCGATTGCATGAGCCATGCGCTGGAATCGCTGACGGCCCGGCCCTGGCCGCGTCGGCTCAATCCGGCGCGCGGCGCGAGCCGCCCGGTCTCGCAGGGCGCGAATCCGTTCTCGGACGGGCTCGCGACCGAAGCTCTGAGGGGCGTGGGCCGATGTCTCGTGCGCGCCGTCGACGATGCGGCCGACAGCGAGGCGCGAATGGAAATGATGTACGCCGCGATGCTCGCCGGTATCGCGTTCAACGCCGCGGGCTGCCATCTTCCCCACGGGCTTTCCTATGCCGTATCGGGGCTCGCCAAGAACTTCCATCTGGCGGGCTATCCGACGGGCAGGACCCTCGTGCCGCACGGCATGGCCGTGGTGCTTAACAATCCTTCGGTGTGGCGTTACACGGCGAACTGCTCCCCCGAGCGGCACGCGCAGGCTGCGCGCTCTCTGGGCGCGCACGCCGACGTCAGGCCCGGCGATGCGGAGGAAGCGGGCGAGGCGCTCGCCGGACGCGTGATCGAGCTGATGCGTGCGGCCGGCATCCCGAACGGGCTCTCCGCGCTCGGCTTCGGCGCAGCCGACGTCGACGCGCTCGCCGCAGGCGCCGAGCCCCAATGGCGCGTGATCCGCAACGCCCCCAAGGATGTATCACGCGACGACCTCAAGCGCCTGTTCGGCGCGGCGATGCGCTACTGGTAGCGGATCGCTACGGCGATCGCGCACGTTCCTGCCGCGGCTCGCCGAAGTCGGTCTGCGAGACCGGCCTGATGCGACGAGCCGGCAGGCGGACGATGAAGCGGCTACCCTGCGCGGGCGCGCTCTCGATGCCCAGCTCGGCCTGGTGGCGGAGCAGCACGTGCTTCACGATCGCGAGCCCGAGCCCCGTGCCGCCCGTCGCGCGCGAGCGGCTGCGGTCCACGCGATAGAAGCGCTCGGTGAGTCGGGGAATGTGCTCGGCGGCGATGCCGATGCCGGTGTCCGATACGCTGAATTCTCCGCCGGAGGCCGTCACGTGCCACTCGAGCGCGATGCGGCCGCCGTCCGGCGTGTAGCGCACGGCGTTGCTCACGAGGTTGCCGAATGCGCTCGCGAGCTCGTCGCGGCTGCCGACTACGTTGACCGGCTGCCGGATATCGAGCGTGACCTCATGCCGCCCGGACGACAGCCCCTTGGCATCCGAGGACAGCTCGAGGAGCAGCGGCACGATCGCGAACTCGCTCTCCTGCAGCATGCTGTGCTCGCTCTCAAGAGCGGAGAGGGCCAGCAGATCGTCGATCAGCCGCTGCATGTTCTGCGCCTGCTCGGTCATCAGCGCGAGATAGCGCTGACGCTGCTTCGCTTCGAGCCGCATGTCGGTGAGCGTTTCCAGGAAACCGGTCAGCACGGTGAGCGGCGTCTTGAGCTCGTGCGAGACGTTGGCGATGAAGTCGCGCCTCAGCCTCGCCACGGCTTCGAGGCGCGTGATGTCGCGGCTCATGAGGAGCTTCTCTTCCACGCCAAAGGGGACGACCTGGATCGAGAGCGTCATTCCCGATTCCCGCTGCGACTCGATCACCACCGGCTCGCTGAAGTCCCCGCTCGCGAGGTACTGCACGAACGCAGGCTGGCGGACGATGTTCACGATCGGTGCGCCGGCGTCCTGGCGCAATTCGACGCCGAGATGGGCCTGCGCCCGCGGATTGGCCCACCGGATGCGGTTCGCGGCATCGAGGACCACGACGCCTTCCGGCAGCGCCTCGGCGCCGCTCACGAAGCGGTCCAGCGCAAGGCGGAGGTCGCGCTGCCTGGCGTAGCGCAGTCGTACGCGACGGTAGAGCGCGCCGTAGGCCACCGCCCACGTGCCCCGGCCTTCGGGCACCGATTCCTCGAGCGCACCACTCGCCCAGCGCGTGAGCGCGTCGAGCTGGGCGAGGTGCCAGAGCACGATGGCGAACGCCCCGAGGGCGAGGACCGCCAGTGCGACGGCGCCGCCCGCCAGCGGCCACACGAGCAGCGCGATCAGGCCGACTGCGAGCGGAGCGGAGAGACCGCGGCGCCAGATCGGGGTCAACGTGTCGCCTGTTCGCCGCGCCTCTACCGTGGCGCCGCGAGGCGATAGCCTCCGCCGCGCACCGTCTCGATCATGTGCGCGCAACCGAACGGCTCGAGCGCAAGGCGCAAGCGGCGTATATGCACGTCGATCGTGCGCTCTTCGATGTACACATGGTCGCCCCAGACCTGATCGAGAAGCTGCGGCCGGCTGTGGACGCGCTCGGGCCGCGCCATGAGGAACTTGAGCAGACGGAATTCCGTGGGTCCGAGCTGAACCGGCGCGTCGCTCGCCGTGGCGCGATGCGTCGACGGATCCAGCTTGAGCGGCCCCACGACGAGCGGCTCCTGCGCGGCCTGCGGGGCGCGGCGGCGCAGCACCGACTTGATCCGTGCCTTGAGCTCGCGGGGGCTGAAGGGTTTGGTGACGTAATCATCGACCCAGGCCTCGAGTCCTGCGACCCGATCGGCCTCGTCGCCGCGGGCGGTGACCATGATGATCGGCAGGTCCTTCGTGCGCGCCTCGCCCCGCAACCCCCGAGCCAGAGCAAGACCGGACTGACCCGGCAGCATCCAGTCGAGGAGCAAAAGATCGGGCAGCGCGCGCTTGATCTGCGCCAGCGCGCCTTCCGCGTCGGCCACGGTGCGCACGGCGAAGCCGGCGTCCTCGAGATTGACGCGGAGCAGCTCCTGGATCGCCGGCTCGTCTTCGACCACGAGGATCGAGGGCATCATCGTCATGACCCTTTTTCTATTCCGCGACCTCGGCGCGGATCTGCTCGGCGGTCGCATGCCGGACGTCCTTGCCCTTGACCACGTGCACGACGTCCTCGGCGATGTTCTTGGCGTGATCGCCTATGCGCTCGATCGACTTGGCGATGAACACGATCTCGAGCGCCGGAGAGATCGTCCGCGGATCCTCCATCATGTAGCTGATGAGCTGCCGGAGGTTCGCGAGAAACGCGGCGTCGATCGACTCGTCCTTGCTGATGACGTCCGCCGCAGCGTTCACGTCGAGCCGGGCGAACGCATCGAGTGCGAGCTGCAGGTTTTCCTCAGCCATGCCCGCGGCCCGCGTGACATCGTGCAGCCGGACTGAAGTGAGCTGCTCGGGCCGCTGCATCTGCTGAGCCTTGTAGGCGATCTTCTTGATCTCGTCGCCGATGCGCTCCAGCTCGTTGACGATCTTGACCACGGTCAGGATCATCCGCAGATCGATCGCCGCCGGCTGGCGCTTGGCGATGATCTGGCTGCACTGCTGGTCGATGTCCATCTGCATCTTGTTGATCGCCTGCTCGTCGCTCGCCACGAGCGACACGACGTCCACGTCGCCCGGAATGCGGAGCGCCTCGACGGCGCGACGAAACTGGGTCTCGACCAGTCCACCCATCGCCAGGACGCCGGAGCGGATCGCCTCCATCTCGACGTCGAATTGCTTGGTTGTGTGCTCGTTCACGTTCTCACCTCCCGGACGCATCAACCGAAGCGGCCCGTGATGTAGTCTTCGGTTTCCTTGCGCTTCGGCTTCAGGAAAAGCTCGTCGGTCACGCCGAATTCGATCAGCTCGCCGAGATACATGTAGGCGGTGAAGTCGGACACGCGCGCGGCCTGCTGCATATTATGGGTCACCATGGCGATCGTGTAATCGGACTTGAGCTCGTTGATGAGCTCCTCGATCTTCGCCGTGGAAATCGGGTCGAGCGCGGAGGTCGGCTCGTCCAGGAGCAGCACGTCCGGCTTCACCGCGACCGCCCGCGCGATGCACAGGCGCTGCTGCTGGCCGCCCGAGAGGGCCATCCCGCTTTGCTTGAGCTTGTCCTTGGCCTCCTCCCACATCGCCGCCTTGGTCAGTGCCCATTCCACGCGCTCGTCCATGGCCCTCGGGCTCAAGCGCTCGTACAGGCGCACGCCGAAGGCGATATTGTCGTAGATCGACATCGGGAACGGAGTGGGTTTCTGGAACACCATGCCGATCTTGGCCCGCAGCATGTTAAGGTCGACGCCGGCATCGAGAATGTTGCGGCCGTTGAAGACGATTTCGCCGACGGCGCGCTGGCCGGGGTAGAGCGAATACATGCGGTTGAGCGTGCGCAAGAGCGTCGACTTGCCGCACCCCGAGGGCCCGATGAAGGCAGTGACACGCTTCTCGGCGATTTCCAGATTGACGTCTTTGAGAGCATGGAAATTGCCGTAGAAGAACTCGAGGTGGCGGACGGCGATCTTGGTGGCGGGCGTGACGTCGGATTCCACCACTGTTTGTGGCCGGGTCGCAAAGATGTCGAGATTCATGGGCCAGATCGAGCCGTGAGCGCTATTTGGGAGCCGGCTGGCGGAAGAAGATGCGCGCCAGGATGTTGAGCGCCAGGACCGCGAGCGTGATCAGGAGGGATCCCGCCCACGCCAGCTGCTGCCAGTCGCTGTAGGGACTCATCGCGAACTGGAAGATGACGACCGGAAGGTTGGACATCGGCGCGTTGAGGTCGGTCGTCCAGAACTGATTGTTGAGCGCGGTGAACAGCAGCGGTGCGGTCTCGCCGGAGATACGTGCCACGGCCAGCAGCACGCCCGTGATTACCCCAGCACGCACCGAGCGCAGCGTGACCATCACGATCACCCTCCATTGCGCCGTACCGAGCGCGAACGCCGCTTCACGCAGGCTGTCCGGCACCAGCCGGAGCATGTTCTCCGTCGTGCGGATGACGATCGGGATCACGATCAGAGAGAGCGCTATCGCGCCGGCCCAGGCAGAGAAATGGTTCACCTGGAAGACGTAGATCTGGTAGATGAAGAGCCCGATGATGATCGACGGGGCTGACAGCAGGATGTCGTTGATGAACCGCGTGCACGGCGCGAGCCAGCCGCGGGTGCCGTATTCGGCGAGATAGATGCCGGCGAGAATCCCGATCGGCGTGCCGATCAGCGTTCCCATTGCCGCCATGAGCAGGCTGCCCGCGATCGCATTGAGCAGCCCGCCGTTGCTGCCCGGCGGGGGCGTCATCTGCGTGAACAGCGTCAGGTTGAACGCGTGAAACCCCGCGGCGATCAGCGTGTAGAGGATCCAGAACAGGAACGCAATGCCGAACGCCATGGTCGCCAGCGACATCGCGAGGTTGAAGCGGTTGACGAAGAGCCTGCGGATGTAGAGCGAGCGCATCGGTGGCGGCGGGTCTCAGGTCTTCCGGCCCTCGCCTTTGGCGAGCTGCAGGAGCAGCAGCTTGGCCAGCGCGAGCACGATGAAGGTGATGACGAACAGGATAAGGCCGAGCTCGATCAGCGCGGAGGTATACACGTCGCCCACCGCTTCGGTGAACTCGTTGGCGAGCGCGGATGCGATGCTGTTTCCGGGCGCGAGGATCGACGCGTTGAGCTGGTGGGCGTTGCCAATAAGGAACGTGACGGCCATCGTCTCGCCCAGCGCGCGGCCTAGCCCCAGCATGATGCCGCCGATGACGCCGATCTTCGTGTACGGCAACACGACGTTGCGCACCACTTCCCACGTCGTGCAGCCGATGCCGTACGCGGACTCCTTGAGCACCGGCGGGACGACATCGAACACGTCGCGCATGACCGAGGCGATGAAGGGTATGACCATGATGGCCAACACGAATCCCGCCGTGAGCACGCCGATACCTTGCGGCGGCCCTTTGAACAGCGCGCCGACGAGCGGCACCGCACCGACCGTTTTGATGAGCCACGGCTGCACGTAGTCGGCAAAAAGCGGAGCGAGCACGAAAAGGCCCCACATGCCGTAGATGATGCTGGGGATCGCCGCCAGTAGTTCGACCGCGGTGCCCAGCGGCCGCTTGAGCCACGGCGGTGACAATTCGGTCAGGAACAGCGCGATCCCGAAGCTTACCGGAACGCCGATCAGGAGGGCAATCAGCGATGTCACCAGTGTGCCCACAATCGGCACCAGCGCGCCGAACTGCTCGGTCACCGGGTTCCACTCGGAATGCACGAGGAAGCCGAAGCCGAACCGCTGCATCGCGGGCAGGCTGCCGTAGACGAGGGAAACGAGAATCCCGAGCAGGAGTGCCAGGACCAGGAATGCGAAAAAGCGGGTGACCGCGCGGAACAGCAGATCCTGAAGCCGGGCGTTCTTCTGCTTCGGATCGGGCATCTTGGCGACGCTGACCTGCGCTCGGGTTGGCGGCGCGCCGATTATAGTCGGTATCGTCGCCGTGGTTCCCTGCATCGTCTGCCTCTTTTTTCCCGGCTACGGGTGACCGGGCGTCGTGACGTCCGCCGGCCGTGTGGTTGCGAGAACCATGCGGTCAGAACGAAACGCGGCGTTCGCTCGAGCTGGCGAACGCCGCGCGCTGATTGCGATTTTGCCGCCGGGCTCAGTACACCGGCTTGCCGGAAGCGTCCTTGATCTGCGCCTTCCAGGTGTTCTTGATCTGGCTCGTCACCGAGCTCGGAAGCGGAACGTAATCCAGCGAATCGGCCAGCTTGTCCCCGTCCGGCGTATAGGCCCAGTCGAAGAACTTGAGCACTTCCTTCGCTGTCTCTGGCTTCGCCTGCGTCTTGTACATGAGGATGAACGTGGCGCCCGCAATCGGCCACGCGCTCTTGCCCGGCTGATCGGTGAGCAGGAGATAGTAGCCTGGCGCCTTACTCCAGTCGGCGCCGGCGGCGGCGGCCTTGAACGCGTCCGACGACGGGCTTACAAAGTTACCTTCCCGGTTCTGGACCTGCGCATAGGTCATCTTGTTCTGCAGCACGTACGCGTATTCGACGTAACCGATCGCACCCTTGACGCGCTGCACGTAGGAGGCGACGCCCTCATTGCCTTTGCCGCCGACGCCCGTGGGCCAGGCAACCGACGTGCCTTCGCCGACCTTCTCCTTCCATTCGGGGCTGACCTTGGAGAGGTAGTTCACCCATATGAACGTCGTGCCGGATCCATCCGAGCGATGCACGACGGTGACCTCGGAGTCGGGCAGCTTGACGCCCGGATTGAGCTTGGTAATCGCGGGATCGGTCCACTTCTTGACCTTGCCGAGGTAGATGTCGGCAAGGAGCGGTCCGGTCAGCTTGAGCTCGCCGGGCTTGACGCCTTCGAGGTTGACCACCGGAACGTCGCCGCCAATCACCGTCGGGAACTGCACGAGTCCGTCCTTCTCCAGCTCCTCCGGCTTCAGCGGCATGTCCGAAGCGCCGAAATCGACCGTCTTGTTCTGGATCTGCTTGATGCCACCACCGGAGCCTATCGACTGATAATTGAGGCCGATGCCGGTCTTGGCCCTGTAGGCTTCCGCCCATTTCGCGTAGATCGGGTAGGGGAACGTCGCCCCGGCCCCGGTGATGTCGAGCGCCTGCGCGCCGACGCTGGCGAGCCCCAGCGCTGCGGCGCCAAGAAGACCGATCAGGTATTTGTTGTGATCCATCGAGCTCATCCCCCGCAAGAAGTTGTGAGAACCCGATCATTGTCGAGGGGGCGTATTACAGCCAGATGACGCGGGCCTCAGGCGGGAGCGCCGTTCGCCGAGTACCACCGCCGCGACCGGTTGACGATCGCCACGACGGAGAGCATCACCGGCACCTCCACCAGAACGCCGACGACCGTCGCCAGCGCAGCGCCGGACTCGAACCCGAAAAGGCTGATCGCGACCGCGACCGCCAACTCGAAGAAGTTCGAGGCGCCGATGAGCGCCGACGGCCCGGCCACGCAATGGGCGACGCCGAGACGGCGGTTGAGCCCGTAGGCGAGCGCGCTGATCAAATAGACCTGGATCACGATCGGCACCGCCAGTAGCGCAATGACGAGCGGCTGCCTGAGGATCTGCTCGCCCTGGAAGGCGAACAGGAGCACGAGCGTCGCCAGGAGCGCTGCGACACCGAAGGGCTGCAGCCGCACCCGCGCGCTCTCGAGCGCAGCCTCGCTCCGACGTAGCAGCGATCGCCGTGCCAGTTGCGCGATCGCCAATGGCACGACGACGTACAGGCCGACCGAGAAGAGAAGCGTGTCCCAAGGCACCGTTATCGACGACAGACCGAGCAGCAGCGCGACGATCGGCGCGAAGGCGACGATCATGATCGCGTCGTTCAGCGCGACCTGCGACAAGGTGAAATACGGGTCGCCGCGGGTGAGCTGGCTCCAGACGAAGACCATGGCGGTGCACGGTGCGGCGGCAAGCAGGATCAGGCCGGCGACGTAGCTGTCCTGCTGCGCCTGCGGCAGGTAGGGCGCGAAAGCATGCCGTATGAAGAGCCATGCCAGGAGCGCCATCGAGAACGGCTTGACCGCCCAATTGATGAACAGCGTGACGCCGATGCCGCGCCAATGTGCGGCGACGCGGTGCAGAGCACCGAAGTCGATGCGCAGCAGCATCGGAATGATCATCACCCAGATCAGCAGACCGACCGGCAGATTGACCTGCGCGATCTCCATCCGGCCGAGGAGCTGGAACGCCGCCGGGAAGGCCTGGCCGAGCGCGACACCCGCCGCGATGCAGACCGCCACCCAGAGCGTCAGCCAGCGCTCGAACGCGCCGAGCCTTCCGTGCTCGACCGCGGGCGGCGCTTCGGTAGTCGTCACGAGCCCGCCTTCCCGATCTCCTGCAGTCTGTTCTGCAGCGACAGCCGGTCGAGTCTGTCGAGCGGCAGGCTCACGAAGATCCGGATCCGGTTCAAGAGCACGCGCGACGCCTCGGAGATCGCCTTGCGCCTGTCATGGTCGGAGCCGACGACAGCAGCGGGGTCGGGCACGCCCCAATGCGCGGTCACCGGCTGGCCGGGCCAGATCGGACAGACCTCGCCGGCCGCGTTGTCGCAGACCGTGATCACGAAGTCCATGCGCGGCGCGCTTTCGCGTGCGAATTCGTCCCAGCTCTTGCTTCGCAATTCGCTGGTGGGCATGCGGTTCGCTGCGAGATACTCGAGCGCGAACGCGTTGACGCGGCCGGCCGGCTGGCTGCCCGCGCTGTAGGCCGTGAATCGCGGTCGGCCGACCGAATTCAGCATCGATTCGGCGAGGATGCTGCGCGCCGAGTTGCCCGTGCAGAGGAAGAGCACGTTGAATGCGCGTTGCGCCGTGGCAGGGCGGCCCATCTACGCGCAGCAGCCCGGCTTTTCGGCCACCGCATCCGTCGTGCCGCAGCACGCGCGCTGCGCCGGGCGACTCGATTGGTCGCTCGTTGCCGCGGGGGTGCAGCAGCCCGCTCCTTCGGAGGCACACGCTTCGGTCGCGGTGTCGGAGCCGTACACGGGGATGCTTCCGAGCGAGTGGAAGGTCTCCCATGCCACGCCGGCAGGATCGGTCACCCAGTACTTGTCCGAGCGCGCGTAGCAGCAGTTGGCATCCTTCTCCGCGGTGACGCCACGCCCGGCCGCGGCGAGCTGCTCGTGGGCGGCCTCGAGCTCGGCGTCGGAGTCGACCTGGAACCCGAGATGATTGATGCCGGCGCTCCCGCCGCGCTGCGAGATCGCGAAATTGACGCGCGGATCGTCGAGCATCCATTTCGCGTAATCGTGCTTGCGCACGGCGGGCTCGGCGCCGAAGAGCGTCGAGTAGAAACCGATGCTCTCGGCAAGATCGGGTACGGCGACGTGAACGTGGAAGCGTTTCATGCGGCTCTCCTTTTGGCTTGAGATGCCCGTGCCGTGCGGGCGACGGATGGCGTCGCAGCACGACGGGGCGCAGGTGCAGGCGTGCATGCGGGTGCGCAGCCGGCCTCGCAAGCCCCGCCCGCGCGGCAGCAGTTCTCGGTGAGGTAGGCGACGAGGCCGTTCATCGCCTGAAAATCGGCGCTGTAATGGATGAAGCGGCTCTCCTGCCGGGCTTGGATCAGACCGGCATGCGCGAGCTCCTTCAAGTGGAACGAGAGCGTTGCCGGCGCGAGCTGGAGCGCGTCGGCGATGCGACCCGGCGTAAGACCGGTCGGTCCCTGCTCCACGAGCAGCCGAAACACGGCGAGCCGTGTCTCCTGCGCGACGGCGGCGAGTGCTTCGACGGCGGTCCGCGAATCCATACTTCCAGTATTATGGAAATATGAACCCGCTGTCAAGCGCTGATCAACCCTTCGGCGGCTTCAGCCGCGGAGCAGCGACTCGCCCGGCCGGACGCGCGTGAAGCGTACGGGAATCGCTTCGCAGAGGAGCTGACCCGCGCGCTCGCGAACGCGGGTATACGTCGACGCCTCGAGAGCGCCGCTTTCGGGAAAGTCGTCGCGATAATGCGCGCCGCGCGAGTTCTCGCGAGCCTGCGCCGCTCTCACGATCGCGCGCGAAACGCGCACGAGGCTCGCCAGATTGAGCCAGTCGTGCCACGTCAGATTGAACGCGCGGTCGCGTCCCGCCGGCGGTAACGCGTAAGCCTCGAGATCGCCCGCGAGCGCGTCGAGCGCCGCCGCCGACCGGGCGAGGCCCGATGCGTTGCGCACGATGCCGGCGTCGTCCCACATGGTCTCGTGGAGCCGCTGGCGGGCCTGCTCGAGGTCGCTTTCGAGGCCGCCGCGATAGGGCCGTTCGACGCGACTGAGCGCAGCGTCGATCGAGGCCTCGTCCGGCGCACGAAACGCGGCGCCTGCGGCCCAAAGCGCGATCGTCTCGCCGGCGATGCCGCCGAACACCGTCGAGTTGGCCACACCGTTGCCGCCGAGACGATTGGCACCGTGCACGCCGCCCGAATCCTCGCCCGCGACGAAGAGTCCAGTGAGCTCGGTCGTGCAGTCGGGCGCGAATTCCACGCCGCCCATCAGATAGTGCGCCGTGGGGACGACCTCGACCTTGCCGGCCGCGAGGTCGAAGCCGCAGTCGGCGCAGCGCTCGACCATGCCCTTGAACTGGCGGCGGACGTTTTCCGCGCCGAGGTGCGCCATCGACAGATAGACCCCGCCGTTGGGCGACGTGCGCCCGGCCCGCATCTCGGCGTCGATCGCGCGCGAGACGATGTCGCGGGTCGCGCGCTCCGCCCGCGGGTGATAGCGCAGCATGAAGCGCTCGCCCCCGCCGTCGAGAAGATAGCCGCCGGCGCCGCGCAAGCCCTCTTCGAGCACCGTGCCGGTCATTCGCGTATCCGGCCCGGCGAGTAGCCCGGTCGGATGGAACTGCACCATCTCCATGTCGCGCAAAGGCAGCCCCGCGGCCAGCGCCATCGCCAGACCGTCGCAGCTCTTGTCGCCCGACGGCGTGTGGTACCTGTACATCGTCGGCCCGCCTCCGGTGGCGAGCAGCACCGCCTTCGCCTGCACGAAGACGTACCCGCCGGTGCGCATGTCGACGAGCAGCGCACCGGACAACGCGGACCCGTCGGTGGTCTTGATAAGCGCGAGCGCACGATGCTCTTCGAGCCGCTCGATCCCCCGCGCCCACACCTGCTCGGAGAGCCGGTTCATGATCTCGATGCCGGTGAGATCGCCCTTGTGCACCGTGCGATCGAAGCTCTGTCCCGCGAAGGCCTTCTGGTGGATCGTCCCGTCCGGATTGCGATCGAAGAAGCATCCCAGCTCGTTCTCGAGCTCGCGCACGCGCTCGATCGCGCCGTTGACCAGCGTCCATGCAAGATCCTGATCGGGCACCCACGCGCCACCTTCGATGGTGTCCATGAAGTGCCGCTCGATCGAATCCCCGGGAGCGAGCGCGACGTTGTATCCGCCCTGGACCATGCGCGTGCAGCCGCATTTGCCGAGCAATCCCTTGACGGCGACCGCGATCGACAGCGCGGGATTGGCGGCGTGCGCGTGCAACGCGGCGAAGAGTCCCGCCCCGCCGGCACCGAGGATCAGGACATCGGACCGGCGCCGCTGCACTGCGGGCGCGCTAGCCACTCAAGCTGACACGCGCGCCTTCCGGATCGACGAACTCGGCGAGCGTGATGCCGTGCTGAGGCGTCGGATCGCGCGTGAAGCGCACGCCTGCCGCCGTCATTTGGCGATGTGCACTCGCGATGTCGTCGGCGTGCAGGCCGAGGTGCGTCGTGCCCGCAGGGTTTTCCGTCGAAGCGGGATGCAGCGCCAGAGTGGTCGAACCGGTCGCGAACTCGGACCACTCGGGCGAGGAAAACTTGAGCGGCAGCCCGACGGTGTCGCGATAGAACGCCACCGCCCGGTCCATGTCCGCCACGAAGCGAATCGCGTACGCGAGCGTCATCGACATCGTCCTCCCCTCCTGATGAATCGCTTCAGCGCGGTTTCACGCCGAGCGCGGCGAGCGCCTGCTCGCGCTTGCCTCGCGCCTGCGCGTCGACGTTCGCGTAGATGCTCGCGCCGTGGCTGTCCATCGCCACCCTCAAGGGACCGAAGTCGCGCACGCGAAAGCGCCACAGGCTCTCCGGATGGAGGTCGTCGAGATCGACGTCCTCGATCGCCTCGATCCAGGCGGTCTCCAGCGCCGCGGTTCCGCCGATCACGGCGAGGTACGCGCCGCCGAATTCGCCGAATGCGGTCAACGAGGGGGGACCCAGGCCTCCCTTGCCGATGATGAGCCGCACGCCGTGCTGCGCCAGCAGCGGCCGCGTGAAGCGCTCCATGCGCGCCGACGTCGTCGTCCCGACGCAAAGCGGCGCGTACCCGGTCGGATGCTCGGGCGAGCGCGGGACCTTCTTCACGTTCGGCGCGGTATGCAAGAGCGCATGGCCCGAGAGATCGAACCGCGTCGTGCGGCCGCGATCGAAAAGCGCGATCTGCGTCGCATCCCGGATGCCGTACACCGTCCCCTGCAGAACGACCGTGTCGCCGACCCGCAAGCGCCGAGCGTCGCTTTCGCGGATCGGCAGCGTCAGCTCGTGCTGGCTCATGCCGTAACCTCGGCGACCGCGATCGAGGTGCGATGCCGGTCGATCCAGTAGGCCCAGCCGACGAAAAGCCATCCGAGGAGCCCGCTCATCGCCAGCAGCCCGACCGAAGGCGGCGGCGGACCGAAGACCGCGGAGAGATAGATCGCCGCGAGGACGATCACGAAGGCCCAGAAAAGTACACCGCCGAGAGCATCGCGGGCTCGCGTCGCGGAGGCATAGATCCATGCGCCCAAGCCGAAGAGCGCGAACTCCACGACGAGCGTGGCCGGCAGCGAGTACCACAGACCCAACCCGACACGCGGACCTCCCGGCCACAGCGGCAAGTCCGGACGGTGGGCGATCAGGTCGAGAACCCAGTGCGAAACGACCAGCGCGGCAAGCCACACGGCGCCGCGACGGTCGCGCCGCAGCGCATAGTAGGCGCCCGACAGGAGCCCCGCCCAAACGACACCAGCGGCGAGGCTGTGGGTGTACGGATACCACGTGAAGTCGAGCGGTGTCACCGCTGTGATGCCCGGCTCGATAGCCACGGTCTCCCAGCCGAGGAGCAGGAAGATCGGCCATACGCCATCGACGAGCTGCGCCGCGAGAACCAGCGTTCCGAGCGATGGCCGCGGCGCGACCTTCTTCGCCGCGAACGCCAGTCCGAAGTGACCGATGAACATCGTTTCGCCGCTAGAAGCCGTAGCGCACGCCGTCGGGCGTGATCGTCGCGCTGGCGCGGCGCGCGGAATGGCACTGCATGTTGACCGCGACCGGGTTCATGGTGATGTGGGTGGCCGCGAGCTCCACGTGCACCGCGAACGCGGTCGCATCGCCGCCCAGCCCCTGCGGCCCGACCCCGAGCATGTTCACCGCTTCGGTGAGCTCGTCTTCGAGCCTGGCCCCGTCCGCGTCGGAGCAGTGCGTGCCGAGCGGCCGCGTGGCGGCGATCTTCGCGAGATGCACGCACAGGTCCGCGGTGCCGCCCACGCCGACGCCGACGATGGTCGGCGGACACGTCTTGCCGCCCGCATCGAGCACGCAGTCGATGACGAAGGTCTTGATCGCATCGACGCCCTCCGCGGGCAGCGCCATCCGCAGCCAGGAATTGTTCTCCGAGCCGCTGCCCTTGGGAATCATCTCGATGCGCAATCCGTCGAAGTCCTCGGCGACGTCGAGATGAATGACCGGCACGCCGATTCCGCACGAGCTCTGTTCGTTCATGCGAGTGAGCGGATGGACGATCGAGGAGCGCAGGGGATGCTCGCGCGTCGCGCGTTCGCAGCCGCGCCGGATGGCCGCCTTGAGCGCCGCGCCGTCCTCGGCTTTGAGCTCGACGCCGCGCCCGACCGTCACGTTGTAGATCGGAATGCCGGTGTCCTGGCACAGGAGATTGTCGGTTCGCTCCGCCACCGCGATATTGGTGATCATCGTCCCGAGGACATCGCGCGCGGTCGCGGATGTCTCGCGCGCGGCGAGCGCGTCGAATCCGCGCTTGACGTCGTCGGGCAGGATCTTGAGCGCGCGAATGTAGAGCTCCTTTGCGGCCTCCTCGATGATGTGCGCGTCGATACGCATGGGTCCTCAGATCACGTTCAGCGCGAAGGCGATGGCGCAGAACGCGGCGACGCCCCCCGCCACCGCGATGAGCGCCTTCTGCATTTCGCTCTTCCAGCCGACGAACTCGATGAAGAGCAGTCTCAACCCTCCGGTGAGGTGCACGGCCAGCGCGAACACCAGCGCGATCTCGCTCGCCACGACCCACGGCTCGCGCGTCCAGGCGAGAAAGGCATCGAGGTTTTCCTCGCCGTTGATCGCCTGCGCCAGCGCGAGAAAGTGCGCGGGCAGAAAAAGCGCGAGCGCGAGTCCGGACAACCGATGGACCAGAAACGCCCAGTACGCGGCATGGCCGCGATTCCGCCAGCCTGCGGCGCTCATCGGATCACCGCCGAGACCGCGTAGGCGCCGAGCGCGAGGAGCGCGACGCCGAAAAAAGCAAAGGCGGCGTCCGCCGCGCGTCCGCGCCAGCCGAGCCACTCGCCGGCGATCGTGCGCAGGCCGATCGGCGCATGGATCGACACGGCGAGCACGAACAGCCCGTAGAACGCCGCCCAGCCCGCGCTCGCGTGCGTGCGCCCGAGAATCGCCGCCGCCGTGAGCCCGCCGCGCACCGCGGCGATCATCGTTGTCAGATGCACCGCCACGCACAGGGCCAGCACCGCGGCGCTCGCGCGCTGCGCGAGCCAGAGGCGGGTCTCGATGCTCGCACTCACAGCTCGCCCTGGATCACTGCGAGGGCCGTGGCCCGCTTCAGCCCCGCGATCGAAGCCGTCGGCGAGAGGTGCTTTGGACAGCGTTCGGTGCAGCTCGCCAGCGTATGACAGGCATGGCAGCCGGCATCGCCCGAGATCGCGGCGAGCCGCTCGCCGCGCGCGCCGTCGCGCGGGTCGTTCTGAAGCGTCCAAGCACGATTGAGCGCCGCCGGTCCGAGGTACCCGGGGTTCCAGCCGACGACGTCGCACGCGGCATAGCACACCCCGCAGCCGATGCATTCGATCGCCGCATCGATGGCGCGGCGCTTCGCCGACGCGGGCTCGACGCGCGCGAAGTCGTCATGCCGCGTGGCCGTCGCCCTGAACTCGCCTTTCGCCCGCGCCCACTTATCGAAAAACTGCCGCATGTCGGTCACGAGATCGCGCACGATCGGCAGGTGCGCGAGCGGCCCGATCTGCAGCCGGCCCTCCGCAGCCACCTCGGAGACGTGCGTGCGACAGGTCCAGCGCGGGCGGCCGTTGACCGTCATCGCGCACGAGCCGCACATGCCGACGCGGCAGGCGAAGCGATAGGCGAGCGTGGGATCGAGCCGGCGCTGGATGTACGTGACGACGTCGAGGACGGTCTGCGCGTCGCGGCGCGGAACGGAAAAATCCTGGAAGCGGCCCTCGGCGCCGCCGCGCCAGACCGCGACCGCAAGCGTGCTCATGTGCGGGCGTCGCCGTGAAAGAGCCGGACGGTGTGCCTGGCTTCGGCGAAAAAAAGCCAGCGTTCGACCAACAGCCCGATGATACAGCAGGCCGCGACCGCCAGCGTGCCCTGCCAGCGCGCATCACCCCAGCCGAGGAAGGCGAGCGGCAGTCCGAAGGCGAAGGCGAGCGCGATGGCGCGCAGAACGGTCGCATGGCGCTGCGCGAGCGCGAAGCCGAACTCGCGAGTAAGAAACGTCCCTCCCGAATGACCGACGTCGAGCAGCCGCGCCTGCGCGACCGAAGGTGCCCACGCCCCGCGCACGCCCTGGTCCACGCCAATCGCATGCGCCAGCGTCGCCGGCGCGCCACGGGCGGTCACATACCAGTAGGCGAGCTTCGCGGCGAGCGCGAGCCATCCGATCGCGGCGGCGGTCATAAGAAGCCAGCGCGGTGCGGTTCCGTACGAGCCTGCCGTCCCGTACGCGCCTGCCGTCGCGGCGAGCAGCAGCCCGCCCGACCAATGGCCGAGGAGCACGTAGTTCACAGGCGTCCAGTGCGTATGCCATTGCCGGATCGGCTTGAGGCTGGCGTAGATCATCGCCGTGCATACGAGCACGCCCCAGGACACCGCCGCCGTGGCGAGCGCGAGAATCACACGCCCGAAGCCGGCGCTGCCTCGGGCCGCGAGCACGATATAGAGGCCAGCCAGGGGAAAGAGCAGGACGGCCAGCGCCGCTTCGCGCGAAAGCCATGAGGTTCGAATGCGCGCCAATGAGCGCCAGGCGTTTTTCGGGTTGGCGAGATGGAGCATGGAGGATGCAAGGCCCGCCGCGACGAGCACGAGCCCCAGGAAAGCGCTTCGCCACAGTACCTGGGGCGAAAGCGTGCCCGGCGCGAAGACATCGAAGAGCGCAGCGAGTGAGAGCAATCCCAGCCCGGCGCCCGAGCCTACGGTGAAGAAAATGATGCTGAACGCCGGTTTCATCGAGCGCCGCTGGGCCAGCCGCGTGCGCTCACCGTCGGATCGCGGGGCTCGCGAGGCTCGCGAGGCCGCGGTCGAGCAGCGCCTTCGTTTCGTTCGGGCCCACGACCGAGGGCGGCTGCCGCGGCGGCAGGTAACGGTTGACGGGCGCGTAACCGAGCTCGGGTAAAAGCGCGAAGCCGCTGCGCTCGGCGGTCGCCCTGGAGACGCCGGAGTCGGGATCGTCGAAGTCGCCGAACATGCGGGCGTGCGTGGGGCAGGCGAGTACGCACGCCGGCTGCCGGTCCTCGGGCGGCAGGAGCTCGTCGTAGATGCGGTCTACGCACAGCGTGCACTTTTTCATCGTGCCCTGCACCTCGTCGAGCTCCCGGGCGCCATACGGGCACGCCCAGGCGCAGAGATTGCAGCCCATGCATTTGTCCTGGTCGACGAGCACGATCCCGTCGGCGCGCTTGTACGAAGCGCCGGTGGGACACACGCTGACGCAGGCCGCGTCAGCGCAATGCAGGCAGGACATCGGGAAATTCACGGTTTTGCTCGTCGGATACTCGCCGACCTCGTAATGGCGGACACGGTTGAACCAGACCCCGGAAGGATTCGCGCCAAAGGGCTCGTAGTCGGAGAGCGCCCCGGAGACTTTCGACGAGGCGTTCCACTCCTTGCACGCCGTGGCGCAGGCGTGACAGCCAACGCACGTATCGAGATCGATGAGGAGCCCGAGCTTCATCGCATGCTCACGCGTGGTAGCGCCATACGCGCGGGCGAAACCCTCGATCGCCCGGCAGGGGCTTCGCTGCTTCGAACACAGGCCAGATGCCGGCTTCGCCTTCTGCACACCTGGTCACCTTGACGCGCAAATCGAACCACGCGGCCTGGCCGGTCACCGGATCGGAGTTGGTCAACCGTCGCTCGTCGGCGGCATTGGCCGGCAGCAGCTCCGAGATGAGATGGTTGAGCAGGAAGCCGGCATTGGCTTCGGGCGCGTCGAGGGACAAACCCCACGCCCCCGGCTGCTTGCCGACCGCGTTCCACGTCCACACCGTGTGCGCCTCGACGCCTTCCATCGTCTTCAGCCGGCAGCGGATCCGGCCGTGATGCGACTCGACCCAGACCCAGTCGAGGTCGGCGAGCCCCAGCCCGCGAGCCGTGCCGCGGTTCATGTACAGGAAGTTCTCCGAGAGAATCTGCCTGAGCCACGCATTCTGCGAGTCCCACGAGTGATACATCATCATCGGCCGCTGCGTGATCGCATGCAGCGGATAATCGTCGGCGATGCTGCGTCCGCGCGCCGCGCCCGCCGCACTCTGCGCCCGCGCGCCTTCCAGCGGCGCATACCAGAATGGCAGCGGATCGAAGTACTTCGCGAGCCGCTCGCAATCGGCGAGCGAGCTCGGCTGGGGCCCGTCGTAGAGTCCCTGGCCCGCCAGGCGGAACTTCTGCAGCGGCTCCGAATACATCTGCAGGATCACCTGCACCGGCGGGTTGCCGAACAGCGCGTGCTTCTCCGCGAACTCCAGATAGTCCTTGTTCGCGTAGCGGTAGTAGCGCATGTTCTCCGGCCAGTGATAGGCGAAGAAGCACTGGTTCTCGACGTAGCGCTCCCACTGCTTCGGATTGGGCTCGCCCCGGAGCGGCTTGTCGCCGTCCTTGCCGCGCCAGCCGGCGAGGAAGCCGATGCCCGGCACCTTCTCGTAGTTGACGATGAAGTCCTTGTAGTCCCTGAACTTGCGCGAGCCGTCGGTTTGCGTGAACGCCGGAAACTTCAGCCGCGACGCGAGCTCGACCAGCACCTCCTGCCATGGACGCACGTCGCGATCGGTCTCGACCACGGGCTGGCGAATGGCATCCGCGGCCGCATCGGGATCCGAGATCGGCCGGTCGAGGAGCGACATCGTGTCGTAGCGTTCGAGGTACGTGGTATCGGGCAGCACGAGATCGGCGAACCCGACCGTTTCCGAATGAAAGGCATCGACTACCACGACAAACGGAATCGCATATTCGCCGTTCTTGTCCTTGCGGACCAGCATCTCGCGAACCTCGCCGGTGTTCATGGTCGAGTTCCAAGCCATGTTGGCCATGAACAAGAGCAGCGTGTCGATTGCGTACGGATCGCGGTTGACCGCGTTGGTGATCACCATATGCATCAGCCCGTGCGCGGCCAGCGGCGACTCCCACGAATACGCCCGATCGATCCGGAGCGGCTTGCCCGCGGCGTCGATCACCAGCTCTTCCGGCTTCGTCGGATAACCGTACGGCCTGCGGTTGAGCGGCGTGTCGGGCGCGAAGATCACTTTCGCGTCGTTTTCCGGCAGGGTGCGCATCGGAATGCGGCGCGGATAGGGTGCGCGCGCGCGGAAGTTTCCCGGACCGTCGAGTGCGCCCAGCAGCATTTGCAGCACGTGCAGTGCGCGACAGGTCTGGAAGCCGTTGGAATGCGCCGAGATGCCGCGCATGGCGTGCATCGCGACCGGCCGGCCGACGACCTTGGCGTGCGTGCGCCCGTGCATGTCGGTCCAGCGGATCGGCAGCTCGACCGTTTCGTTGAAGGCGACGTGCGCCATCTCCAGCGCGATGCGCTCGATCGTCTCCGCCGCTACGCCGCATTCTCCGGCGACGGTCGCTGGAGCGTAGCGCTCGTCGAGATAACGCTCGGTGGCGAGCGCGAGAACGGTTTTGGCGCGCCGCCCGTCGGCAAGCTCGACGGTTGCGTGCAGCGCCGGCGCGACGCCGGGGAGGTTGCCGTTCGCGAAGCGACGCGCATCCTGATCCCAGATCAGCGGATTGCCTTGCGCGTCACGGGCGAAGAGTCCGTCCCCGGACATGCCGGGCGTCTGCACGACCAGCCACGCCGCGTTGGTGTACTTGATCAGGAACTCCCAGTCGATCCAGCCGCGCTTCAAGAGCACATGGACCAGCGCGAGCGCGAACAGGCCGTCCGTGCCCGGACGGATCGGAATCCACTCGTCGGCAATCGCCGAGTATCCGGTGCGCACCGGATTGATCGAAACGAATTTCGCGCCGCGGCGCTTGAGCTTGTCGAGCCCGATCTTGATCGGGTTGGACGAATGATCTTCGGCCACGCCCCACAGCAGGAAGTACTTCGCGTGGTCCCAGTCCGGCGCGCCGAATTCCCAGAACGAATAGCCGATGGTGTACAGGCCGGCCACGGCCATGTTCACCGAGCAGAATCCGCCGTGCGAAGACCAGTTGGGCGTGCCGAATTGCTGCGCCCACAGGTGGGAGAGCGCCTGCATCTGATCGCGTCCGGTGAAGAAGGCGAGCTTGGTGGGATCGGTCGATCGGATCTTCGCGAGGCGCGCGGTGAGCAGGTCGAGCGCTTCGCTCCATTCGATCTCGACGAACTCGCCCGAGCCGCGCTCGCTTCCCGGCTTGCGCTTGAGGGGTTTGCGCAGCTTCGCCGGCGAATACTGCTTCATGATGCCCGCCGCGCCCTTGGCGCAGAGCACGCCCTGATTCACCGGATGAGCGCGGTTGCCCTCGATGAAGCGGACCTTGCCGTCCTGGAGCGTCACCTTGATGCCGCAGCGACAGGCGCACATGTAGCAGGTCGTGAATTTCGTTTCCTGCCTGCCGTGGTCTTCGAGCGGAATCGAGCGGCTCATGTGAGGCGTATGGGAATGCGCGCGCCGTCGGCGAGGTCGACGGCGGTCCTACTTTACCATTCCGGCTCTCGTGCTTCCTTCGCGAAGGCGGTTCAGCGCCCCGCGTGCTCGCTCTCGGGCAACATTTCGAGCAGACGCAGGCGCTGCACCTTGCCCGACGGGCCTTTGGGCAGCGCCGCGACGACCCGGATGAGGCGCGGCGTCTTGTAGCGTCCAAGGTGCACTGCGCAATGCGCTGAGAGCTCGGACGCGTCGCAACGCGCGCCAGGCTTGAGCACGACGCAGGCCAGGATGTCCTGGCCGTAGTTCGGATCGGGGATGCCGACGGCGGCCGCTTCCAGCACGGCCGGGTGAAGCATGAGCGCTTCGTCGATCTCGCGCGGCGCGATGTTCTCGCCGCCCTTGATGATGAGCTCCTTCAGCCGCCCGGTGATGAAGTAGAAGCCGTCCGCGTCGCGATAGCCGAGATCGCCGGTCGAGAGCCAGCCGTCGGCGCTCAACACCTGCGCCGTGCGCTCCGGGTCGCGGTGATACCCGGCCATCACGCTCGCCCCGCGGAGCTGGATCTCGCCTGGTGTTCCCTCGCTCGAGACCGTGCCACCCGCCTCCACGACGCGTGCCTCGACGCCCAGCGGCAAGCCCGCCGAGCCGTACTTGCGGCGGCCGGCTTCGAGCGGATTCGCGAACGCGATCGACGCGGTTTCGGTCAGCCCCATCGCCTCCATCACCGTGATGCCGAAGCGCTGCTCGAACGCCCGGTGCTGCTCGGGCGGGAGAGGGGCGGACGCGCAGCGCGCGTAACGGACGCCGCGGCTCGCTGCTCGCTGGGCGGGGGTGAGATCCGGCCCGTTCAATAGATAGGCGATGATCGTCGGCACGACGTTGAGCCACGTCGGCCGGTAACGCTCGACCAGAGGCCACCACTCACTGGCGCTGAAGCGGTGCGGCATGACGATGCTGCCGCCGGACACCACCGGCGCGACCGTCGCGATGCATTGACCATTGATGTGATAGAGCGGCAACGACGAGAGTACGCGATCGTTTTCGTCCAAAGCCTGCCACGAGGCCACCGCCATGCCGGCATGGATCATGTTCCCGTGGGAAAGCAGCACGCCCTTGGGCTGGCCGGTCGTCCCCGACGTGTACATCAGCATCGCCGGCGACTCACCCGTCATGGTGCGGAGCGTCGTCTCGGCCGCGTCGGGGAGGTCGAGTCGATCCGGGTCGGTCGGGCGGAGCACGATGTTTCGCTCCGGAGGTCGGAGTCCCTCGAGGCGCTCGATGAATTCCGGCGCGGCGAAGACGAGCCGCGTTTCGGAATGTCCCAGCGTGTAGGCGAGCTGGCTGTCCTGCGCCAGCAGGTTGACGGGCGATACCACGTAGCCGGCGTACATCGTGCCCAGGAACACCTTCGCGGCCGCGATCCCGTTGGGGAGCATGAAAGAGACGACCGAGCCGGGAGCCATGCCCTCGCGCATGAGATGGGCGCCGAGCGCGCGCCCCGCGCGGGCGACATCGCCATACGTCAGGACGGCGTCGGGCTCCGGCGCAAGCACGCACGGCGCGTGCGGTCTGGAGGCCGCGTGAGCATCGATCGCGTCGCGGAAGGTCGCCATCGACCGACCCGTTCGCCGCGCTAGGGCTTGCGCCCGGCGCTGCGGACGTATTTCCGCAGATAGCTTCCGAACAGCTCCTCTTCGGTCGGCTCGTGCACGCGCGAAGGCTCCAGCGGCCGAACGACGCGCGTGATGTTGAGGAAGTGGCGGTAGTTCAGGTTGTCCGAAATGCTGTTGCGACCCCAGGTGCCGCAGCCCATCGACAGCGAGAAGGGCAGCGCGTTGTCGAAGCTGCCTCCGGTGGCGAAGCAATGCGCCTGGTTGACGATCACGCGGCACACCGGCAGCGCAAGGCCCAGGTCGATCGCGCGCTGCGCCTGCGTGCTGTGCAGGCCGATCGAATGGCCCGCACCTTGATGCCGCAGCACGCGTTCGGCGAGCGAGGTGGCTTCGGCAAAGTCTGCGGCGCGATAGAACGCCAGCACCGGCGAGAGCTTTTCGCCCGAGAACGGATGCGCGGGCCCCACACCCGTCTCTTCGACGATGAGAAAGGCGGCGTCGAGCAACGCCTGGCGAGAAAGGCCTGCGCGCAGCGCGATCGCCGCTGCGCCCTGAGCCACGAAGCTCGGCCCCGGGTGCCCGTCGACGAACATCGCCTGCTGGAGAGCCCTGGCTTCGTGCGGCTCGAGCAGCACGCCGCCCTGGGCGGCGAGGGCCGCGAGCAGCGGCTCAGCGATCGCCGCGACCGCGATCACGCTGTTCTCCGACGAGCAGCTCGTGGCGTTGTCGAAGGTCTTGGAGCGTGCGATCTTGCCGGCGGCGTCGACGAGGTCAGCGGTCTCGTCGACGATGACCGGTACGTTGCCCACGCCTACGCCGATCGCGGGTGAGCCGCTCGCGTAGGCGGCGCGAACGTTGGTTTGCGATCCCGTCGCCACGACCAGATCGACCTGGCGCATGAGCTCGTTGGTCAGCTCGCGCGTCACGGGGGCCGGCAGCTGCTGCACCAGATCACGCGGCATGCCGACGCGGTCGAGCTCGGCGTGCACATAGGCGAGCAGCAGCGACAGCGTCGAGGCGCCCTTGGGCGATGGCGCGAGAATGACCGCGTTGCGCCCTTTGAGCGCGTTGATGATGTTGTTGGCGGGCGTGGCCGCCGGATTGGTCGACGGCGTGACGGCTCCGACGACGCCCACGGGACGCGCGATCTCCACGAGCCCGCGCTCGGGTTCTTCCGCGATGATGCCGACCGACCTGGCTTTCGCGAGGTCGCGCAGCAGGCCCATCGTCTTGCGTCGGTTCTTCGCGACCTTGTCCGCGACGTTGCCGAGACCGGTATCGTGCACCGCGATTTCGGCGAGCGCGAGGTTGTGCTCGGGATCGACGATCGCCCAGCCCACAGCCGTGACGACTTCGTCGACCTTCTCCTGCGTTGCGGCGTCGAACGCGCCTAAAGCGGCGCGGGCTCGCGCCACGCGCTCGGCGACGATCGTGGCCGCGTCCGCGGCCGCGGGGAGCCGATCCTTGCCGCCCACGTCAGTCGGCCCTGGTATCAGCCACGCGACTGCCATCCGCGGAAAACCGCGGACCATGCGAAGGTTTCATGACTGACATTGTGCCACTGGTTACCGCCGACCACTCGTAGCCCGGGATGAGCCGAAGGCGAATCCCGGGGTGACTGCGGAAGGAGGCGAAGTCTCTTCGCTCACCCCGGGCTACGCTGCGGTCGCCTTGTACTTGGCGAGATGGCGCGTCGGCAGCGCGAGCGCGTCGCGGCGGAACGGGTCGCCCAGCTCGCGCGTGACCATCATTTCCAGCACCGTTGTCTTGCCATCTTCTTGCGCCTTCGCCGCGGCGCGCAGCGCGGGGCCGACGTCCGAGAGCTTGTCGACGCGCACGCTTTCCGAGCCCATCGCCTTCGCCACCGCGGCCCAGGACGGCTGATGGTCGAGGTTCACGCCGACGAAACGCCGGGCATAGAAGTCGACGTGGTTCTTCTTCTCGGCGCCCCATTGGCCGTTGTTGAACACCACGGCGGTGACGGGGATCCGCTCGCGTACGCAGGTCTGAAGTTCGCCGAAGCTCATGCCCCAGGCGCCGTCGCCGACGTAGGCGATCGCCGGCCGGTCGGGGGCCGCGACCTTGGCGCCGACGATCGTCGGAAATGCATAACCGCAGTTGCCGAAGCTCATCGCCGCGAACATCGAGCGCGGCCGCTCGAAGCGGAGATACGAATTCGATACCGAACAGATGTTGCCGATGTCGGTCGAGACCATCGCGCCATGGGGCATCGCGCGCTCCAGCTCGCGCAGCATCTGCCGCGGGTGCAGCGCGCTCGTCTCCCTGGAGACCTCCAGCGACCACGGATCCGTCTCATGTGTCCAGCCGTCGAGCTCCTTTTCCCACGTCGACTTCTCCTTGCGGATGTCCGCGAGCCTGGCTTCCTTGCTGGTCTGGCACGCGAGCGCTCTGTTCGCCAGGCGCTCCAGGAGCGCGAGGGTGGCCGCCTTCGCGTCGCCGCAGATCCCGACCGAGATCGGCTTGACCAGGCCCAGCATCGTCGGGTCGGCGTCGATCTGCACGATCTTCGCGTCGTTGGGCCAGTAGTCGATACCGTGTTGAGGCAACGTGCCGAACGGCCCCAGGCGCGTACCGAGCGCCAGCACGACGTCGGCCTTGGCGATGAGCTTCATCGCCGCCTTCGAGCCCTGATAGCCGAGCGGTCCGCACCACAGCGGATGCGACGCCGGGAACGAGTCGTTGTGGAGGTAGGAGTTGCAGACCGGCGCCGACAGCAGCTCGGCAAGCCGGATCGCTTCGGCCTGCGCGTCGGCCGCGATCACGCCGCCGCCGCAGAGGATCACGGGAAAGCGCGCAGCGGCGAGAAGCTCCGCGGCGTCGCTGAGCGCCTGCTCGCCTCCCGCGCCCCTTTCGATCGCGAGCGGCCGCGGAATCTCGCATTCGATGTCGCCGTAGAAAAAGTCGCGGGGGATGTTCACCTGCGTCGGACCCATCAGAAGCAGCGCGCGGTCGAATGCCCGCGAGGTGAGCTCGGCCATTCGCGCGCGGTTGTTGACGTGGGCCTGATACTTGGTGACCTTCGAGAAGATCGGCAGCTGCTCGGTTTCCTGGAAGCCGCCCAGGCCCAGCGTCATCGAACCGGTTTCCGGCGTGACGACGACCACCGGCGAATGCGCCCAGTACGCCGCCGCCGTCGAGGTCACGAAGTTGGTGACCCCGGGGCCGTTCTGGGCAATGCACACGCCATGCCTTCCGGAAACGCGCGCGTAGCCGTCGGCCATGTGGCCGGCGCCCTGCTCGTGCGCGACGGAGACGAAGCGGATGCCGGCGAGCTCGAACAGGTCCAGCGCGTCCATGTACGCCGACCCGACGATGCCGAACACGTCCCGGACGCCCTGCGCGACGAGCGTCTCGACGAACGCCTCGGAAGGAGTCATCTTCTGCTTGCCCGTGACGGCAAGGCGCTTGGCTTCGGTCATGGTGTTCATGGCAACTCCGGAGGTTCGAGACGGCAGCGGTTTCTATTGTGGCGCTGCGCTGACCCGGAAGCTAGAGCCAGCGCAGCCGGTGCGGTGGGGCCACGCGGTTGTGACCGGTCTCGGTCACTGAGCCGGGACCCCGATTCTCGTTCGGCGAGACCTCGGCAAACCACTTGGATCCCGGCCGTCGCCGGGATGACGTATCTACATCACCGCCTCGGCCGGCACGTACTCGTAGCCCAGGGCCTCCGCGACGGGCTCGCACGTCACCTTGCCGAACGCGATGTTGAGTCCGTTTCTCAAGTGAGCGTCGCCGGCGAGCGCGGCTTTCCAGCCTTTGTCCGCGATCGCCAGCACGAACGGCAGCGTCGCGTTGTTGAGCGCCAGCGTTGATGTCCGAGGAACGCCGCCGGGCATGTTGGCCACGCAGTAGTGGATGACGCCGTCGACCACGTACACCGGGTCGGCGTGCGTCGTCGGGCGGGAGGTCTCGAAGCAGCCGCCCTGATCGATCGCGACGTCGACGATGACCGACCCGGGTCGCATGCGCGCAATGAGCTCGCGGGATACGAGCTTCGGTGCCGACGCTCCTGGAATCAGCACGCCGCCGATCACCATATCGGCCGTCGTCACGTGGCGCTCGATCGCGTCGCGCGTCGAGTAGACCGTGTTCAACGGCCGGCCGAATTGCCGCCAGAGAGCGCGCAGCACATCGACGTTGCGATCGAGCACCCAGACTTCGGCACCCATGCCGAGCGCGATGTGGCAGGCGTGCGAGCCGACCACGCCACCGCCGAGCACCACGACTTTCGCCGGATCGACGCCGGGCACGCCGCCGAGGAGGACACCGGGGCCCCCGTGCGGCTTCTCGAGATAGTACGCGCCCGCCTGGACGGCCATGCGGCCGGCGACTTCCGACATCGGCGCGAGCAGGGGCAAGCCGCCCGAGGACGAGGTCACCGTCTCGTAGGCGATGCATACCGCGCCGCTCGCCACGAGATCCCTGGCCTGCTCGGGGTCGGGCGCCAGATGCAGGTAGGTGAAAAGCACCTGCCCCGACTTCAGCATCCTGCGCTCCGGGGCCTGGGGCTCCTTCACCTTGATGATCATGTCGGCGCCCGCGAAGACCTCGGCGGCGGTCTCGACGATCCTCGCGCCCGCGCGCCGGTAGTCTTCGTCGTCCATCCCGATACCCTGCCCGGCATGGTGCTCGACGAGCACTTCGTGCCCGTGATGCACGGCTTCTCGCGTGCTGGCAGGCGTCAGCCCGACGCGGTTTTCCAGAACCTTGATTTCCTTCGGCACGCCGATGCGCATGTCGTCCTCCCGTGGAGCGTCAAAGGTAACCCGGAGAGCGCCGATTCACCAAGCCGGGTCATAAACGGGGCTTAAGACACCGATCAAAATAAACAAATTGAATTATGGTTCGGGTAACCATAATATACGAATCGTTCTCATTTATTGTCGCAAGAGACGCCGCCGCGAGGGCGACGCCTCATCGAGGAGCACTGTTATGAAAACCGTAGGCCAGAAACTGGAAGCGTTCAATGTCGTGGGGGTCAAGCCCGGCTTCAACCGCCACGAGGAAAACGGCGAGTCGGCTTTCCAGCCGATCGACGAAAAGTCGTTCCCCGGCAAGTGGAAGGTCATCTACTTCTACCCGAAGGACTTCACCTTCGTGTGTCCGACGGAGATCGTCGGCTTCGCCAAGCTCGCGAAGGACTTCGAGGATCGCGACGCCGTCGTCCTGGGTGGGTCGACCGACAACGAGTTCGCCAAGCTCGGCTGGCGGCGCGACCACGCCGATCTCAAGAGTCTGAACCAATGGCAGTTCGCGGACGTCACCGGCTCGCTCGTCGACCAGCTCGGCGTTCGCGCCGAGGAAGGTGTGGCGTTGCGCGCGACGTTCATCGTCGACCCGGACAACGTGATCCAGCACGTGTCGGTCAACAACCTGAGCGTCGGCCGGAACCCCGAAGAGGTGCTGCGTATCCTCGACGGCTTGCAGACCGACGAGCTGTGCCCGTGCAACCGGGCGGTCGGAGGCGCGACGCTGTAACGGTAGCCGTCATTCCCGCCCCCGATTCAAGCACTGGGGCAGGCGTAAGCGGGAATCCGGCGTCGTCCACCCACCGCGACCGGGTCCCCGCTTGTGCGGGGATAACGCACAAGTTGGTCCCTTCCCTCGGAGGCAAGGAAGTCTCGCCATGCCACTGCAAGCCATCAAAGACCGCATCCCCGACTACGCCAAGGACCTGCGCCTGAACCTGGACGCAGTGATCAGCCGATCCAGCCTGACGTCCGTCCAGGCAGCGGGCGCGGCGCTCGCGGCCGCATTTGCCGCGAGAGCGCCCGAGCTCGTGACCGCGTTGCAGGACGAGAGCGTTGTCGACGCGACGCACGCGCGCGCCGCGCTCACCGCCGCCGCGCTCATGGGCATGAACAACGTCTGGTATCCGTACGTGGAGATGGCGGGCGACCCCGAGCTCAAGACGCTGCGCCCCGAGCTGCGCATGAACGCCTACGCCACCCGCGGCGGCGTCGACCGCCCGAGCTTCGAGCTGTACGCGCTCGCCGCCTCGATCGTGGGCAGATGCGAGTACTGCGTCGGCTCGCACTACAAGCTCCTGCGCGAGAGCGGATTCACGGCGCAGCAGCTGCGCGACGTGGGGCGTATCGCGGCGGTGGTCAACGCGGTGGCGCAGGTCCTCGCCGCGGAAGGCGCCACGGCGCCGGAAAGCGCTGGCGCGCCGGAGGGCATTGCGGCGTAGCCAACACGTCATTCCCGCGAAACCGGGAATCCACAATCGTTAGCCGCCGCAGCCCGGGATGAGCCATCGTATCCCGAGGCGGCCGAATCGTGATGTTATCCCGGGCATCGCTGCGCTCAGTCCGGGCTACGCGTTTACGTCACCGCGCGGCCGCGTGGCCGGCCGTGACTTCGGCGTACCCGGCCGCCAGCGCCGCGATCCCCGGTTCGATCCGCTCGGTTGCGATCGACGCGAAGCCGAGCCGCGCGAAGTTGTGCGGCGCTGCCTTGCCCAGTCCGTCGGCGGCGAAGAACACGTCGCCGGGCTCGATCAGTACGCCATGCCGCTGCGCCGCTGCGGCGAGCGCCCGCGTGTCGACACCCTCCGGAAACCGGAGCCAGAACGAGGAAGCTCCCACGACGGTGTGAAACGCGACATCCGGGAAATGTCTCGACAGCGCGTCGGCCACCGCCGGTGCGCGCACGGCGTAGGTGCGCTTGAGCCTGCGCAGCAGCGCGTCGTGGTAGCCCATGGCGAGAAACAATCCGACCGAGCGTTGGTTGTTCGCCGCAGGATGGCGCAGCATCAGCCGCCGCAGCGCGCGCAGCTCCTTCACGAGCTCCGCGCTCGCGACGATGTACCCGAGGCGGATGCCGGGCGCGAGCGTCTTCGACAGGCTGCTCACGTACACCACGCGCCCGCTGCGATCGAGGCTCTTCAAGGCGGGCTGCACGTGGCCTTCGAAACCGAGCTCGATCTCGTAGTCGTCTTCGATCAGCACGCGGTCGCGCCGCTCCGCCCAGTCGAGCAGGGCCTCGCGCCGCATGAGCGGCATCGTAACGTTGGTCGGACACTGATGCGAAGGCGTGACATAGACGTATTCGCAGGCATCGAGCGCGGCCGACAATGCGAGACCCTGCCCGTCGAGCGGCAGCACCACGACGCTCGGCGTTCGCGAGGCGAAAATATTGCGCGCGTCCGGATAGCCGGGGTCCTCGACGCCGACCGTCGTCGCCTTGCCGACCAGCAGTGTGGCAAGCAGGAAGAGCGCGTGCTGCGCGCCGACCGTGACCAGGATCTGCTCCGGCGCGGCCCACACGCCGCGGCGAGGCAGCAGGCGGGTCTGGATCTGCTCGATCAGAAGCGGATCGTCCGCATCGATGAGATCGCCTGCCCACGCGCGGGCTTCGACGCCCGAGAGCGCCTGGATGCTGCATTCGCGCCAGCCGGCGACGGGCGTCTCTCCGGGATCGAACTGACCGTACAGAAACGGAAAGGGATATTTCTGCCAGTCGGCCGGCTTGGTGATGTTGCGCTGACGCGAGACCGGAGCGGAAAGACGCGGCATCCAGGCGATCGGCGAGGGCGCTGCCTGCGGCGCGAGGCCGCGCGGGCGCGGCGCCGCGCGTCCGGCCAGCATTTCCGGATTGACGTAATGCCCGCTGCGGCTGCGCGTCTGGAGGTAACCCTCGTTGACCAGCAGCTCGTAGGCGAGCGCGACGGTGTTTCGCGCCACGCCGAGCTGCTGCGCCAGAGCGCGCGTGGAAGGCAGCGCGGCGCCGAGCGGTATCTGCCCGTCAAGAATCGCTCCGACGAGCATCTCCCGAATCTGCGCCTGGAGGCTCACCCGACTCTTGAAGGTGAGGTGGATCAACTGGTTCCAGAGCGGGCTCGGGCTGCGCATGCCGACGATCATAGCAGCGCTGGCCCAGCGTTACGGCGGCAACTGGCCCTGTCCCAAGCCCGACCGTTGGGATTAGAAGTAAACTCACTCGATCGTGCGGCCAAAGCCGCCCCGTGCCAGCGTTTGCAAGGAGCTTAACCGATGGACCACGCCGAACTCACCCTCCGCGACCAGCCCCAACCTCGCCAGGTCTCGCTCGACGAGTACTGGATGCCGTTCACCCCCAACCGCGACTTCAAGGCCGATCCGAAAATAGTCGTGCGCGCGGAGGGCATGTACTACTGGAACGATCGTGGCGGCAAGCTGATCGACGCCTCGTCGGGCCTTTTCTGCGTCAATGCCGGTCACGCGCGGAAGGAGATCGCCGAGGCTGTGCATCGCCAGCTTTCCGAGCTCGACTTCATCGCCCCGTTCCTGCGCGCCCATCCGAAGAGCTTCGAGCTCGCCCAGCGCGTGGCCGAGCTCACGCCGGGCGACTTGAACCGCATCTTCTTCGTCAACTCCGGCTCGGAAGCGGTCGATACGGCGATGAAGGTCGCGCTGGCGTACCACCATGCGCGCGGCCAGGGCGGGCGCAACATGTTCATTTCCCGCGAGCGGGCATACCACGGCGTGAACTTCGGCGGCGTCTCGCTTTCGGGGATCGTCAACAACCGGCGCAAGTTCGGACCGACGCTGCCCGGCATCGCCCACATGCGCCACACGCATCTCAAGGGGAACTTCTTCACCCGTGGCGAGGGTACGCACGGCGCGGAGCTGGCCGAGGACCTGCAGCGCTTCGTCACGCTCTACGGGGCGGAGAACATCGCCGCCTGCTTCATCGAGCCGATCGCCGGATCGACCGGTTGCCTCGTGCCGCCGAAGGGCTATCTGCAGCGCGTGCGCGAGATCTGCGATCAGCACGGCATCCTGCTCGTATTCGACGAGGTCATCTGCGGGTTCGGCCGCACGGGCAAGGCGTTCGCCGCGCAGAGCTTCGGCGTCACGCCGGACATCATGACCCTGGCCAAAGGGCTGACCAACGGCGCGCAGCCGATGGGCGCCGTCGCCGTGAGCGAACGGATCCACGACACGATCGTCGCCGCCGCCCAGGAAGGGGCGATCGAGTTCTTCCACGGCTACACCTATTCGGGTCATCCCGCGCCGTGCGCGGCCGGGCTCGCGACCCTGGACATCTACCGCAAGGAGGGGCTGTTCGAGCGCGGCGCGGAGCTCTCGCCGTATTTCCTGGACGGCATCTGGTCGCTCAAGGACGTCTCCGCAGTGGCGGACCTGCGCGGCTACGGCATGTTCGCGGCGATCGACGTGCATCCGAAAGGCGCGCCCGGCGCGCGGGGCCACGCGCTCCAGAAGAAGCTCTTCGACAACGGGCTGCACCTGAAGACGACCGGCGATTGCGCAATCATCGCGCCGCCGCTGATCGCGGAAAAGTCGCATGTCGACATGATCGTCGACTGCTTGCGCAAGACCCTGGCAACCGTTTAGTTTTTCGGAAGCAATTCGGACAAAGGAGGGAACATGAAACGCCCGTTTGCAGCATGGGTGGTGACGGCCGCGCTCCTCGCCGCGATTCCGGCGTGGGCACAGAAGACCGTGACCTTCGCCTATCAGGACATGATGAACCCGTGGCGGTGGGTGCAGCAGAGCCAGGAGATCGAAAAGGCGACCGGCTTCAAGATCAACTGGCGCCAGTTCGGTGGCGGCGGCGACGTGATCCGCGCCATGGCGTCCGGCGACGTGCAACTGGGCGAAGTCGGGTCCACCGGCGTCGCGACGGCGATCAGCCAGGGCATGGACGTCGAGCTGTTCTGGATCCTGGAAGACATCGCGGCCGCGGAGGCGCTGGTCGCGCGCAACGGGAGCGGCATCAACACGATCGCCGACTTGAAGGGAAAGAAGATCGGCACGCCGTTCGTGTCGACCTCGCACTTCCAGCTGCTCTACGCCATGCAGCAGGCGGGCATCAAGCCCAACGAGGCGCAGGTGCTCAATATGCGTCCGCCGGAGATCGCCGCCGCCTGGAGCCGCGGCGACATCGATGCGACGTTCATCTGGGACCCGGTGCTCTCGGCGGTGAAGAAAAACGGCAAGGTGCTGATGACGTCGGGCGACATCTGCAAGAAGGGCGCGTGCACGTTCGACGGGCTGATCGTCACGAAGAAGTTCGCCCAGGAGAATCCCGAGTTCATGGTCGCCCTGGTCAAGGCTGTGGCGAAGGCCGACGCCGACTATCGCGCCAACCCGAAGGCGTGGACCGGCGACAAGGCGAAGGTGGCGGCGGTCGCGACGTGGACTAAGGGCAAGCCCGAAGACGTCGCCGACGCGATGGCGCTGTACGGCTTTCCCAGCCTGAAGGAGCAGGCGTCTCCGACGTGGCTGGGTGGAGGCGCGAACGGCGCGGCAACCAAGGCGCTCGCGCAGCAGGCGAACTTCCTCAAGGACCAGGGACGGCTAACTTCGGTGGCGCCCGACTTCAGCAAGCACGTCACGACCGAATGGGTGACCAAGGCGATGAAATAGCGTTCGGCACGAGGTGAGGGAAACGACGGCGGCGCGAACTGCGTCGCCGTTTCGCGTGATTCGAACACGGCGACGCCCGGTGCGTCGCCGTTTTGCGTGACCCGAACACGGCGACGCCCGGTGCGTCGCCGTTTTTCTGTCAAAATGGCCGTCGCTCTCTAACGGAAGCCCTCGTTGCCCCAGCTCGACATCCACCATCTCGGCGTGCGCTACGCCACCAAGACCGGCACGGTCGATGCTCTGTCCGACGTCAATCTCACGATGCGCGATGGCGATTTCGTCGTGGCGATCGGCGAGTCGGGATGCGGAAAGACGACGCTGCTCAACTGCATCGCCGGCTTTCTGCCTGCGACCGAAGGAACCATCGAGCTCGACGGCAGGCCGGTCACCGGGCCGGGCGCCGATCGCGGCGTCGTGTTCCAGAAGCACGCGCTCATGCCGTGGCTCAACGTGGCATCCAACGTCGAGTTCGGCCTGCGCATGCGCGGCTTCGAGCCCGCGGCGCGACGCAGGCTTGCCATGGAGAAGCTCAAGCTGCTCGGGCTCGAAGACTTCGCGCAACGCGCCATCTACGAGCTCTCCGGCGGGATGCAGCAGCGCGTCGGGATCGCCCGCGCGCTCGCTTCCGACCCCGAGCTCATGCTGATGGACGAGCCGCTCGGCGCGCTCGACGCGTTCACGCGGGAATCGATCCAGGAGCTCATCCTCGACGTCTGGCATCGCACCGGGAAGATGATGTTCTTCATCACCCACTCGGTCGAGGAAGCGCTGTTCCTCGCGACGCATCTCGTGGTGATGACGCCGCGCCCGGGACAGATCTCGCACGAGTACCGGCTCGACTTCGGCCGCCGCTTCATCGACACGCGCGACGCCCGCGCCATCAAGTCGGCGCCCGACTTCATCACGTTGCGGGAGGAAGTGCTGGCCGTAATCCAGCACCGCGTTTCCGGCGACACCGCGATTGCCCTCGAGACCTGATGATGAGCCGCGACGCGCCGCGGATCGACGCTCGACCCAAGACTTCGAAGTTCGCGACGCCTGGCGAGGGACCGAGCACGGCGATCAGCGTTGCGACGATGATCGGTCTCGCCGTCCTGTGGTGGCTCGCGAGCCATCTTCGCTGGGTGCCGCCCCTGTTCCTGCCGACGCCCGAGACCGTGTTCACGCGCCTATACGAGTCGGCGATGGGACAGCTCACCGACGCGCCCCTGGCCGAACACTTCGGCTGGTCGATGTTCCGGGTGTTCAGCGCCTTCATCGCCGCCTGCCTGACCGCCGTGCCGATCGGGATCGCCATGGGCGTGTCGCGGGTCGCCCGCGGCATCTTCGATCCGCCGATCGAGTTCTACCGGCCCCTGCCGCCGCTCGCATACCTGCCGCTCATCGTGATCTGGTTCGGGATCGACGAGTTCTCCAAGGTGCTGCTGATCTATCTCGCCTGCTTCGCGCCGCTGGCGATGAGCGCCCGCGCCGGCGTGCGCTCGGTGTCGCAGGAGCAGATTCACGCCGCGTACTCGATGGGCGCGTCCGAGTGGCAGGTCATCCGGCACGTGATCGTCCCCGCGGCGATGCCGGAGATCCTCACTGCCATGCGCATCGCCATCGGCTTCGGCTGGACCACGCTCGTCGCCGCCGAAATGGTCGCCGCCACGCGCGGCCTCGGGCAGATGGTGCTCAACGCGTCGAATTTCCTGCGTACCGACATCGTGATCATGGGCATCGTCGTCATCGGGGCGGTGGCGTATCTCTTCGACCTTCTCATGCGCTACGTCGAGCATCTGGTGGTGCCATGGAAGGGGAAGGTGTGAGCGGCCGGAGGGGTCGAGCGTGGCGCGAATCAGCTTCGGCGGCCGAGACCCGACTTGCGTTGTCGCTCCGTCGCACCGCAGGCCGCGGCCTGGCGCCGAACGCTGCAAATCGACGACTACGCGCCGCCACGAGCCGGTCATCGGCGCGTAGTTGACAGTGCGGCCCGCCTTTGCCACGCTGGATCCATGGTCAGCCGACCGTACTTTCAGCGCCTGGTCGATCGCGTGCGCAATCTCCCGCCTCTGCCCGTGGCGGTCGTGTTCCCCTGCGATCGCGACGCGCTGCAGATGGCGCTCTCGGGTCAGTTCGCCGGCTATCTCGCGCCCATCCTCGTCGGACCGGACAAGCGCATCGGCGAAGCGGCGGCGGTTGCCGGCCTGGACCTGTCGCGCATCGACATTGTCGACACGCCCGACGACCCGTTCGCCGCTGCCCAGCGTGCGGCAGCACTGGCCCGCAACGGGGAAGTGCGGGCGCTCATCAAGGGCAGCCTTTATCCCGACGACTTGATGCGGGCGGTCGTGACGCCCGAATCGGGCTTGCGCGGCGAGCGGCGGCTCACCCACGCCTACTTTGTCGAGGTGCCAGGGTTGCCGCGCGCGTTCGTCCTGTCCGATGCCCTGCTCAACATCGCGCCCACGCTCGCCGCCAAGCGCGAAATCGTCCAGAACGCGATCGAGTTCGCCCAGGCGCTGGGTATCCCGATACCCAACGTCGCGGTCCTGAGTGCGGTCGAAGGCGTCACGCCAGCGCTTCCCGCGACAGGCGACGCGGAGGCGCTGGCCAGGATGGCCACGCAAGGCCTCATCAGCGGTGGCGTCGTCGAAGGGCCGCTCACGGCGGACTCGGCGCTCTCGGCCGCCAGCGCGCGCGCCAATGGCGTCGACTCGAAGGTGGCGGGCAACGCCGACGTGCTCATCGTTCCGGGACTCGAATCAGGGTCGCTGATTCTGCGCATGCTGACGGGAGCCTTCGGTGCGCTCGCAGCGGGCGTGGTGCTTGGCGCCAAGGTTCCCATCGTGCTGCCGAGCCGAGGCGAATCGATGGAAGTGCGCATGGCCTCGTGCGTGCTCGCCTCCGTGGTGGCGCACGCGCCGCGCCCCGCCGCGGCAGAATCGAAGGCGGAAGCGGCTTCTCCCGCCACGATCGCTCCGGTCACCGCGTAGCCACTGGCGCATCGTTGGCGCTCGGCGTGCGAGCGGCATCATCGCAGCGCCGGTGCCGAGGCCACGTCCGATGGTTGACAGGTGGGGTAGGTGCCGGCCTGCTTGGCGTATTCGTGAATTTCATCTCCACCCGGTCATACTGGGCGCGCTATGCGATCATGTCATGTAGGAAGCGTTCAATCTCATCGCAGTCGACATCCTGCCTGACATGTCCAGACGAAGCCCTGGCGCCGCGGCTGATGCAATGAGCAGTCCACCGTCGCGCCAACGCATCCGAACGATGGTCCTGCTCGTGCTTGCGATCGGATTGTCCGCGAGCGCGCCCGCGCTTGCGGCGACCGCAGCGGCGATGGCAACGCCATGGTGGGTCTGGCCGCTGGCGCTCTTCTTCGTCTGCTTCGTGCTCGGCATCGTTGCCGTTCCGGCCGGAGTCGGTGGCGGCGTACTGTTCGTACCGGTTGTGGGCGGCTTCTTTCCGTTCCACCTCGACTTCGTCCGTGGCGGCGGTTTGCTTGTGGCGCTCGCAAGCGCGATGGCCGCGAGTCCGGATCTGTTGCGCCTCGGACTGGCCAATCTGCGCCTCGCCCTGCCGCTGTCGCTGCTGGTGGCGGCGAGTCAGATCGCCGGTGCGCTCGTCGGTCTGGTGCTGCCCGCAGCTATTGCGCAGACCGCCCTCGGTGCGCTGATCCTCGGGATCGTCGTCCTCATATGGAGAGCCAGGAAATCCGAATTCCCGGATGTTCCCGTCGCCGACCCGCTGTCCGTCGCGCTTGGCATCAACGGTCTCTATCACGACACCGCGCGGCAGCGCGACATCGAATGGAAGGTCCATCGCACGCCAGCCGCGTTACTCGCTTTCGTTGTCATCGGCGTGCTTGCCGGCATGTTCGGCCTGGGTGCGGGCTGGGCCAATGTTCCGACGCTGAATTTGCTGATGGGCGTCCCGCTGAAGGTCGCCGCGGGCACCAGCAGCCTCATCCTGTCCACCACGTCGTCCGCCGCCTGGGTCTACATCAACCAGGGTGCAATTCTTCCGATCGTCGCGGCGCCGTCGATCGTCGGCATGATGCTTGGGGCGCGGATCGGTGCCCGGCTGCTCCACGTCGTCAAGGCGGCAGCGATCAGGCGCCTGGTGATTGCGATGCTGCTCGTCGCCGGGGCACGAGCGCTGCTCAAAGGTCTCGGCATCTGGAATTGATGGACTCCAACGACGGAGGGTCGCGCCAAGATGGATGATCAGAACCGCTATGCGTCGCCGGAGGAGCTGCGCTACGCGCGAGTGCTGCAGATCGGCGCGCGTGTCGGCCTGGTGATGCTGATCGCGAGCTTTGCTCTCTACGTATCCGGGGCGCTCTCGCCGCTGGTTCCCCTGGACGAGCTGCCGAAGTACTGGAGCCTCTCCGCCCGCGAGTTCGTTGCGGCGACGCACCAGTCGACGGGGTGGGCGTGGGTCGAGCAGATCGGCAGAGGCGATATCGCGAATCTCGCGCCGATTGCATTCCTGGCCGGCGTGTCGGCGATCTGTTCGCTCGCGGTTCTGCCGCAATTCTGGCGCCGCGGCGACACCGTGCACGCGGCGATCCTCGTGCTGCAGATCGTCGTGCTCGCACTCGCGGCATCGAACGTCCTCACGATGGCGCGGTGAGCTTGCGCGGCGCGACCATGCCCAAGTCATACGCGCGGATCCTGCTTGCGAGCGAGGGTACCGAATTCGATGTCGGCGCAGAGCGGGTCGCAATCGACCTGGCCGCGAGATTTGCGCTTCGCCTGCTTGCGGTCATTCCCGTGGTCAGTAATCCGGAATTCGAGATCGTCGCGCCGCAGCTCGCCGAGCGCGCGGAGGCCGCGGCGGCGTCGCATCTCGATCGGCTGCGCGACGCGGCCTCGCAGCGCGGCGTCGAGCTCGCCGGCACGGTGAGGCTCGGTGAGACGCCCTACCAGGAGATCGTCGACGAAGCGCGCGAGCGCGCGGCGGATCTCATCGTGCTGCGTCGCCGCGGCAAGCGCGGGTTCGTCGCCAATCTGCTGGTCGGCGCGATGTCGCACACGGTCGTCGGGCACGCGCCCTGCGATGTGCTGATCGTGCCGCGCGCGGGGCGCATGTGGTCGCAAGCCATCCTGCTCGCCACCGACGGCTCGTTGCACAGCGCGCGAGCGACCGAGGCCGCAGCGGAGGTCGCTGCGCGCTGCTCGCTGCCCGTGACGGTCGTTTGCGCTCTCGCGCATCCGCAGGACGATCGGGCCAAAGCGACCGCGAACATGGAGGCGGCGATGGCGATCCTGCGCTCCTCGGGTGTGCAGGCGGAGGGACGCACGGCCGAAGGCGCGCCGCACGAGGCGATCCTCGGTGTGGCGCGCGATGTGCACGCCGACCTGATCGTGGTCGGCCGCCGCGGCATCGGCGGCGTCGAGCGGCTGCTGCTCGGCAGCACGTCGGAACGCGTCGCCGGATTCGCCGACTGCCCGGTGCTGATCGCGCGCGCCTGATCGGCTCCTACCCGTGCAGCGCGCGCCAGACCCGCTCCGAGGTGAGCGGCATCTGCAGCGCGAGCGCGCGCTTCCCCACGCCGGCGCGCGCCAGCGCGTCGACAACGGCGTTGACGACCGCGGGCGTGGCGCCGATCGTTCCCAGCTCGCCGACGCCCTTGATGCCGAGCTCGTTGTTGCGGCAGGGAATCGATTCGTCCATCACGGTGCGGAACTGCGGCGTCGAGCTGGCGCGCGGGAGCGCGTAGTCGAGGAAGCTCGCCGTCAGCGCCTGACCCGAATCGGCGTCGTAGACGACGCGCTCGCACAGCGCCTGACCCAGGCCCTGGACCGCGCCGCCTTCGAGCTGGCCGACGACGATCGCGGGATTGACCACCCTGCCCACGTCGTTCACCGAAGCGTAAGTGATCGGCTCGACCTCGCCGGTCTCGGGATCGATCTCCACTTCGCAGACGTGGCAGCCATTCGGCCACGTAGCGTCCGCGACCGAACTCGTCGAGTCCACCGTGAAGCGCGCCTCCGGTTGAGCGCTCGCGAGCTCGAACAGACCGATTCTGCGGTCGGTCCCCACCACCGAGAGCACGCCGTCGGAATACTCGAGATCGCCCGCGGCCACTTCGAGCGATGCCGCGGCGAGCTTGCGCGCCCGTTCCACCGTGCGCTGGGCGGCGACTCTTACCGCCGAACCGCCGACGAAAAGCGAACGCGATCCGGCACTGCCGAATCCGGTGCCGCGGTCGGTATCGCCCTGGACGATGCGGATCTTCTCGATCGGCACGCCGAAGACGTCGACCGCGAGCTGCGCGTAACTCGTCGCGATGCCCTGACCCATGGCCTGAGTGGCGGAGAAAATCTCGATGTAGCCGTCGCCGGATACCTCGACGGTGACCCGCTCATCGAACACGTCGGCGCCGGTCCATTCGAGGAACGCGGCGAGCCCTCGGCCCCGCAGCCTGCCGCGCTTCGCAGCTTCGGCGCGTCGCGCCTCGAAGCCCGACCAGTCGGCGAGCGCGAGCGCCTGATCCATGATGGATTCGAACGCGCCACTGTCGTACGTCTTGTGCATCGCGTTCTTGTACGGCATCTGGTCCGGTCGGATCATGTTCCGCCGCCGCAGGTCGGCGGAATCGAGGCCCATCTGCCGCGCTGCGGCGTCCATCAGTCGCTCGATGATGTAGATCGCCTCGGGCCGCCCCGCGCCGCGATACGCCGCGGTCGGCCCGGTATGCGTGAGCACGCCTCGGATGCGGATGTCGATGGTGCGGATATCGTAGATGCTGGTCGACACCCACGGACCGATCATGAGCTGGATCACCACGCCGGCGGGCGTCGCGTACGCGCCCAGATTGGCGAGCGAATCGATCCGCAGCGCGAGGATCCGTCCGGAAGCATCCAGCGCGAGCTCGGCCTTGCTCGTCACGTCACGGCCATGCGTCGCCGCCAGGAATTCCTCGATGCGCTCGGCGCACCATTTCACCGGCCGGCCGAGCTTTCGGGTGCAATACGCGGCGACCACATCTTCCGGATACAGGCCGGTCTTCATCCCGAAGCCGCCGCCCACGTCACCGACGAGAACGCGCACCTTGTCGGTCGCAATGCCGAGAACTTCCGCGCACAGCGCATCGCGCAAGCCGGTGGGCATCTGAGACGAGGCGCGGATCGTAGTGCGTCCGCTGGCCGAGTCGTAGCTCGCGACGACGGCCCGAGGCTCGAGCGGGCTCGGCGCGACGCGCTGGTTCGTAAGATCGAGCGATACGACGTGCGCAGCCTTGCCGAAGGCGGTCGCGGCTGCTGCAGCATCGCCGTGGCGGATCTCGTTTGCCACGTTGCCGCTCGCTGCGGGCCACACCAGCGGCGCGCCCGACTCGAGCGCCGCGGCGGGATCGACCACTGCGGGCAGCGGCTCGTAGTCGACTTCGATCGCTTCCGCCGCATCGCGCGCCTGTTCGCGTGTCTCGGCGACGACCGCCGCCACGGCTTCGCCGACGAAGCGCACGGTCTCGAAGGCCAGCGCGTGGCGCGGCGGCGACGCGCTGGGCGAACCGTCCGCACGCTTGAAGTCGGCCGACGACGCCAGCGGCTTCACGCCACCGCGAGCGAGCTCGTGGCCGGTGACGACGGCAAGAACGCCGGACATCGCCGCGGCGGCCGCAGCGTCCATCCGTACGATACGCGCGTGCGGATGCGGCGAACGCAGGAAGACGATGTGCGCCTGACCCGGCGCCGACACGTCGTCCGCGAAACGCCCTTCGCCCCTGAGCAGCTTGTCGTCTTCGACGCGCAGCACCGATCGGCCGCTGCCGAAGCGCGCGTATCTCGACTCGGTCATGAACGATGCGGCTCCGCCCGCGCTAACGCTGCCTGACGCAGTCCATGAAGTAGCGCAGCTCCCCGCCGTCCTTCTGCTCGATCAGGCCGTGGATGTCCGTCTCGAAGCCGGGAAACTGCTGGTTGAAGCTGCGCGCGAACTGCAGGAACTGCACGATCGTGCGATTGAATCGCTCGCCCGGAATGAGCAGCGGGATGCCGGGCGGATAGGGCGTCAGGAGCACGCTCGCGATCCGCCCCTCGACCTGATCGATCTCGACCCGGTCGATGTCGCGGTGGGCGATGTGCGCAAAGGCGTCCGACGGCTTCATCGCCGGCTGCATCTCGGAGAGGTACATCTCGGTCGTGACGCGCGCGACGTCGTTCGCCTTGTACATGTCGTGGATCTGGCCGCACAGGTCGCGCAGGCCCACGCGTTCGTAGGCGGGCTGCTGCGAGCAGAACTCCGGCAGGATCTTCCACAGCGGCTGATTCTTGTCGTAGTCGTCCTTGAACTGCTGGAGCGCGGTCACCAGCGTGTTCCACCGGCCCTTGGTGATGCCGATGGTGAACATGATGAAGAAGGAGTACAGCCCCGTCTTCTCGACGATCACGCCGTGCTCGGCCAGATACTTGGTGACGATCGAGGCGGGGATGCCGGTCTTGGCGAACTTGCCCGACACGTCCAGCCCCGGCGTGATCACGGTGGCCTTGATCGGGTCGAGCATGTTGAAGCCGGTCGCGAGATTGCCAAAGCCGTGCCACTTCTCGTTGGCGCGCAGCATCCAGTCCTCGCGCCGGCCGATGCCTTCGGGGGTGAGGCGCTCCGGTCCCCAGACCTTGAACCACCAGTCCTTGCCCCATTCGTCGTCGACCTTGCGCATCGCCCGCCGGAAGTCGAGCGCCTCCATGATCGACTCTTCGACCAGCGCCGTCCCGCCCGGCGCCTCCATCATCGCCGCCGCCACGTCGCACGAGGCGATGATCGCGTACTGCGGCGAAGTCGACGTGTGCATGAGATACGCTTCGTTGAAGAGATGCCGGTCGAGCTTCCGCGACTCGCTCTCCTGCACCAGGATCTGCGAGGCCTGCGAGAGCCCCGCGAGCAGCTTGTGGGTCGAATGCGTCGCGAAGATCAGCGCGTCCCTGCTCCGCGGCCGGTCCTTGCCGATCGCGTGCATGTCCTTGTAGAACTCGTGAAAGCCCGCGTGCGGCAGCCAGGCCTCGTCGAAATGCAGCGTGTCGATGCTGCCGTTCAAAGTCTGCTTGAGCATCTCGACGTTGTAGACGACGCCATCGTAGGTGCTCTGCGTGATCGTGAGAATGCGCGGCTTCTTGCTGCGCGCCTCCCGCGCAAAAGGATTGGCCTCGATCCTGCGGCGGATGCTCTCGGGACGGAATTCATCCAGCGGTATCGGGCCGATGATCCCGAAATGGTTGCGCGTCGGCGTGAGAAAGACGGGAATCGCACCGGTCATCGTGAGCGCGTGGAGCACCGACACGTGGCAGTTCCGGTCGACGACGACGATGTCCCCGGGCGCGACGTTGGCGTGCCACACCATCTTGTTCGAGGTCGACGTGCCGTTGGTGACGAAGAAGCAGTGATCCGCGTTGAAGATGCGCGCGGCGTTGCGCTCGGCCTTCCCGACGGGCCCGGAGTGGTCCAGGAGCTGCCCCAGCTCGTCGACCGAGTTGCAGACGTCCGCCCGCAGCATGTTCTCGCCGAAGAACTGGTGGAACATCTGCCCCACCGGGCTCTTCAGGAAAGCCACCCCTCCCGAATGTCCCGGGCAGTGCCAGGAGTACGAGCCGTCCTGCGCGTATTCGACGAGCGCGCGAAAGAATGGCGGCGCGAGCGAATCGAGATAGCTCTTCGCCTCGCGCACGATGTGACGGGCCACGAACTCCGGCGTGTCCTCGAAGGTGTGGATGAAGCCGTGCAGCTCGCGCAGGATGTCGTTGGGGATGTGGCGCGAGGTGCGCGTCTCGCCGTACAGGTAGATCGGAATGTCGGCGTTCTTGAACCGGATCTCCTCGACGAAGGCGCGCAGGCTCTTCAGCGCCTTCTCGGTCTCCTCCGCCGTTCCCGAGCCGAACTCCTCGTCGTCGATCGACAGGATGAAAGCGGAGGCGCGCGACTGCTGCTGGGCGTATTGCGACAGGTCGTAGTAGCTCGTCACGCCGAGCACTTCGAGCCCTTCCTTTTCGATCGCTGCCGCGAGCGCGCGGATCCCCAGGCCCGAGGCGTTCTCGGAGCGGAAGTCTTCGTCGATGATGACGATGGGAAAACGGAACTTCATGGTCCTCGCAAAAGAAAGCGGGGTGTCAGGCCGGAGGCCACACCCCTTGGGGGCGCATTGTGCACTATCGCCGGCGCGCGATGCGAGCGGTTTACCGGGCCCCGCGCGCCGCGCGGGACCCGGGAAGGGGGTTTAGGCGCCGCAGGGACGCCAAGGTTCCCCCCGGAGCGCTTCTAGATGGTGGCGACCGCGAGGGCGCCGCCCCAGGCGATCAGGCCCAGCCCGATGGGCGTCCGCAGGCGGCGCCCCCAGGAGAGATTCTTCTCCGCCGCCATGGCCGCGGCGAGCAGGAGCATCCAGCCGAGGTTGCCCATGCCGACGACGAACATGACCAGCATCAGCGCCCAGCAGCAGCCGACGCAGAAGACGCCGTGGTCGAGGCCGATGCGAAAAGCCTCGCGCGCGGGCCGCAGTCCATGCCAGCGCTCGTTGATGAAGGCGAACGGCGTGCGACATCGCTCCAGGCAGCGGTACTTGAGCGCGCTGAACTGAAAGGCCCCCGCGGCGACGAGGATGGCCGCCCCGACCAGCTCGCCGCGCAAGACGAGCCAACCGATCTTGCCGGCAGCGACGTGCAGCGCGCTGTCCAGGCCGTGGGCAAGCACGCCGAAGGCGAGCCAGGCGACCGCGTATCCGGCGACGACCCGCGCCATCAGGGCGGCTGCATCAGGCCGCGAGGCGGTGATGCGCGCGAAGATGCCGAGGAGCGGCAGCGTCGTCGGCAGCATCATCGCCGCGATCATCACGAGCCACGCGAGCGCGTACACCGCGACAGGGACGAGCACGTCGCCCTGTGGCACGCTTCGGCACAGCGCCGCCAGGGCTCCGGCACGGTCCCAGCCGCCGTGCTCCAGGTAGCGGGCGTAGGGACTCGCGCTCCAGGCGGCGAGGATCGCCCACGCGGCGAGAGACAGCGCTACGACGAGCGACAAAGGCAGCATGCGCCGGTCCGCGGCGCGCGCCGCATCCATGCCGCGAGCAGCGGCGTCGGGACCGGGAACCGCCATGGCGGCGGGACCTAAGCTACGTCCGGCCGCCGCTCAGGCATCGAACACGAACGTGCTCTGCAGCGCGTTGTGTCCCGTCATGTCCAGATTGATGCCGAGCTTGTCGTTCTTGGAGCGATAGCGCGGACTCTTTCCCACATAGACCGGCGCCCCGGGCACCGTCGAGAAGACCGTGTCCGTAAGCGTCGTCGTCTCACCGCTCGCGCTCTTGTAAGGTTCCAGCTCCGCGTATCCCGCGGTGCCGACCTTCAGGGTCCCCTTGCCACCCTGAACGTCGAACTGGATCGGGACCTTCTCGACCGAAACGACTTCGCCGATCAGCTTCGCCAGCTCGGCGACCGGGCCGCCCAGCTTGCCGGTATAGACGCCCAGGATGGCCTCTTCCTGCTTTGGCGTCACCTTGTCGTCGAGATAGATGGCGGCCCTCCAGTTACCCTTCAGGATGTTGCCGGGGATGTGCGCGATCGCGCAGATCGTGTGTCCGGAGACGTCGACACCGTTGATCGTGCCCTTGTCGATGTGCCAACCCACGATCGTGTCGCAGGTGCCGAAGTCAGGATCCTCTCCGATCCAGCATGGGCAGAGCACGCGACAGTTGCAGACTTCCAGCAGTCGTCCTTCCAGATGATAGGCCACAGTGACCTCCTCGTTGGCTTGGCTTGTACGAAACGGCGCTTCGAACGGGCGCCGGGACTTTAGATACTACGCCGAGGTTCAGCCTCGTTCCACCGGAATATTCGACAACCTCGGGCTCTAGCGCCGGCCGCCCGCGAGCCGCGTCGAGCGCGGATCGGCGCGCAACCGCGCCATCGCCCAGACACCGACCGCCGGGCCGATCGCGAGCGGCACGAAGGCGTAGCGCCAGCCCATCGCGTCGACGAAATGCGGCAGCAGGTGGATCGTCACCAGGGTCAGCGTGAAGCCGAGCGCGGTCTGCAGCGTGAGCATCGTGCCGACGCGCGCCGGATCGGCGAGCTCGGCGACGGACGCCGAGAACTGGGCCGAGTCGGCGACGATGCTGATGCCCCAGATCACGCAGAGTGCAACCAGCGCAGCGGGCGGTCCGCCGTAGAGCAGACCGACGGTCGCGGCGCAGCTCCCGCTCACGGCCATGGCGATGATCGTCACCGTCGTGCGCCCGATGCGATCGGCGGCGAGACCTGCGGCGACACTACCGATGGCGCCCGAGGCGATGGTGGCAAATGCCGCGAGTCGGGCGGCGACTGGCGCCGAAGCGGCGGGCAGCACGAGCGCGAAGCTCGCGTTCAAAAACACGCCGATCCACGCCCACATCGCATAGAGCTCCCACATGTGGCCGAGATACCCGAGATTGGCGAGCCGCAGCGGCACGTCGCGCCAGGCGCCGAGGACGGCGTGCGGATCGAAGCGCGGCGCAGGGGCGCGATTCGGGCCGAGGCCGGCGAACCCGATGACGAGCGCGGCCGCGAGCGCACTCGCCGACGACGCGGCCAGCGTGGGGCGCCAGTCGAGACCGCCGAAGGCATTGAACAGATGCGGTGAGGCCGAGCCCAGCGTCAGCGCGCCGACGAGGATGCCGACCATCAGGCCCATGTCGCCCTTGGCCCAGGTCGCCGCGAGCCTCATGCCGACCGGGTAGACGCCGGCCATGCAGACCCCGGTCACGATGCGCAGCAACGGCGCCGCGAGCGTCGCAGGATCGATGACGAGCAGCAGTCCATTGGCCAGCGCACCGACGCCCGCCGAAGCAGCGAACAGCCGTCGCGGGTCGATGCGATCGGGAAGGCCGAAGAGAGCGCTCGCCAGACAGCCGACGACGAACCCCGCCTGGACGCCGCTGGTGAGCGCGGCCTGGAAGAAGTTCGAGAGGTGAAACTCGGCAACCAGCGCCGGCGTTACCGCGGACGCAGAGAACCACAACGCCATCGCCGCGACCTGGCACAGCGCGATGATCGTGACCGATGCCAGCTTGGTAGACGCGGATCGCAGCACGTCGATGCGTCAGATCTTCGGCAGCGTGACGCCCTTTTGCCCCTGATACTTGCCGCCCCGGTCCTTGTACGACGTTTCGCAGACCTCGTCGGATTCGAAGAAGATGACCTGCGCCACCCCCTCGTTGGCGTAGATCTTCGCGGGCAGCGGCGTCGTGTTCGAGAATTCCAGCGTCACGTAGCCTTCCCACTCCGGCTCGAGCGGAGTGACGTTTACGATGATGCCGCAATTGCGGACGAAGACGCCTGCTTCGAGGGCGAAGTTGCCAGCTTCGGGTACCGTGAGGCAGTAGACGTCGTGTTCGCCCGGCGCTGCTCTAACGGAGACGACCTTGTGGTTTCGCCCGGATGCAGAACCCCTGGACTCCGAAATCACGTCTGGAAATCGTCGGAACACTGACCGGTCGCAACCAAGCAGCCTTGCCGCGCCCCGCACCGATCCCGACTGATCCAATGCAGCGCGCACCTGCGCGGCGTCGATCTCCTCACGCAGCCGGATGCCGCGAGCGAGCTCAGCTTGCATCCTTCGGCGAGTCCCATCGTCTTGCGCCCACGCCGATGCGTTCATGCGCGCTTGCTTCGCCCGCTCTTCGGGATCGAGATAGCGGCGCAGCATCGCCTGCCGATGGCGGTCGCGGGTCAGCTCACTCGGGTTGCGACGCGCCTCGCAAACAGCGGTACGAATGTGATCGGACGCCGGCATCCGTTCGATGTTGACGGGGCGGTTGTTTCGACGGTCGAAGTCGATATGGTGGCGGTGCGTACCGGGAGTATCCGGATAAATTCCGCCGCGAAGATTCCACTCGTCCGCCATGCGATGAGTCGGTATCACGTGGCCGTTCGAGGGCTGATAGACCATTTCGCAGCCGCGCGCGATATCCCGGTACAACGGCATCAACGACTGCCCGGGGACTAATGATGCCGCCTGCACCATGCGCCCGTCGCGACGGACGAAATCGTGATCGGGCGTCGCACTGATGACCTCGCCATTGTCGAGCTCGATCTCGAGCAAACAATCCCGGCCGACATAGCGCGGCGCATCGAGCAGGGACACGATGACGCGGCCGTTATCGCCAATGCTATATCCCCAGAACAGCTCGCCTGAATCTGCGCGTCGAGCCATGTCTTCGAGCGTCGCCGACGTTCCGTCGACGAGCGCAACGCGCGTGTCCCCGCGGAAGCACCTTGCATAAGTGGATTTCCCGAGACAGACGACGAGCACGTTGCGCGGCACACGAAAGTATTCGATCGTGCGCGCCAGCGCAAACGAATTGGGCGGGATGATGCAGTGCTCGCCGCGGATGTCCACGAAGGACTTCTCGTCGAAGTTCTTCGGATCGACGATGGTCGAGTTGATGTCGGTGAAGAGCTTGAATTCGTTCGAGCAGCGAATGTCGTAGCCGTAGCTCGAGGTCCCGTAGGAGACGATCTTGTGCCCGTTCGCCTCGCGGATCTGTCCCGGCTCGAACGGCTCGATCATGCGGTGCTCCGCGGCCATCCGCCGGATCCACTTATCGGACTTGATCATGCGTCGCAAGGCCCCGGCGGCGAGCGACCTGCGCCGTCGGTCGGCCTCCCTCCCCTTCTAGGTGTTCTGGATGACGATGTTCGGGAACCTGGCCGAGAAGTCCTCAGCTCGCTGAGCCACGAACACGGCGGTCTTGCGGGCGATCTCCTTGTAGATCGCCGCGATCTTGCCGTCGGGATCGGCGACGACCGTCGGGCGGCCCGAATCGGCCTGCTCGCGGATGTGGATGTCGAGCGGCAGCCGGCCCAGGAACGGCACGCGATAATCCGCGCACATGCGCTCGGCGCCGCCTTCGCCGAAGATCGCTTCGGCATGGCCGCAGTTCGAGCAGACGTGGATCGCCATGTTCTCGACGACGCCGACGATGGGCACCCCGACCTTCTCGAACATCTTCAGGCCCTTGCGGGCGTCGATCAGCGCGATGTCCTGCGGCGTGGTCACGATCACCGCACCCGTGACCGGGACCTTCTGGGCCAGCGTGAGCTGGATGTCGCCCGTTCCGGGCGGCATGTCGACGATGAGATAGTCGAGGTCGCGCCAGTTGGTGTCCTTGAGCAGCTGCTCGAGCGCCTGCGTCACCATCGGGCCGCGCCAGACCATCGGCGTGTCGGTGTCGATCAGGAAACCGATCGACATCGCCTGCACGCCCCACGCCTCGAGCGGCTCCAGCGTCTTGCCGTCCTTCGACTCCGGCCGTCCCGTGATGCCGAGCATCATCGGTTGGGACGGCCCGTAGATATCGGCATCGAGCACACCAGCCTGCGCGCCCTCGGCCGCCAGCGCGAGCGCCAGATTGACCGCGGTCGTCGACTTGCCCACGCCGCCCTTGCCGCTCGCCACCGCGATGATGTTCTTCACGCCGGGGACGAGCTTCACGCCGCGCTGCACCGCGTGCGACGCGATCCTGTGGCCGATGTTGACCGTCACCCTGCCGATGCCCGGGAGACTCCCGAGCTGGCCTGCGACGAGCTTCCTGAGGCTCTCGTGCTGGCTCTTCGCCGGGTACGCAAGCTGCAAATCGACGACGACGTTCGAGCCGTCGATCGCAACCTTGCGCACCGACTTGGTCGAGACGAAATCGCGGCCCGTATTGGGATCCGTCAACGCGTGCAGGCTGGCCTGAACGTCGGCCTCGGCGATGGGCATTGGAATTGTCTTCGATGAAGACGTAAGACACCGATAGTTTAGCCAAAAAGCGCGTTGCTCGGTACTAAAGCGCGCATCGCTTTGTTAGAATTCAAGATTCCCCTGCCGCACCCAAGGTTTTTGCCGCATGTCGCGTCGCACCCTGTTCGTGACCACGGCCCTGCCGTACGCCAACGGTCCGTTCCACATCGGCCACATCATGGAATATATCCAGGCCGACATCTGGGTCCGTTTCCAGCGCATGCAGGGCCATGCGGTGCACTTCATCGGCGCCGACGACACCCATGGCGCGCCGATCATGCTGCGCGCCGAAGCCGAAGGAATCCCGCCTGCGGTGCTGATCGCCCGCGTTGCCGAGTCGCACCGCAGCGACTACGCGCGCTTCCACCTGAGCTTCGACAACTGGCACGCGACGGACAGCAGCGAAAACGTCGAGCTGTCGGAGGACATTTACCGGAAGCTCGTCGACGCGGGCCTGATCTACGCGAAAACGATCGAGCAGTTCTTCGATCCGGTCAAGACGATGTTCCTGCCGGATCGCTACATCAAGGGCGAGTGCCCGCGTTGCGGCACCAAGGACCAGTACGGGGACGCCTGCGAGAACTGCGGCTCGACGTATGCGCCGACGGACCTCAGGAATCCGTACTCGGCCCTCACCGGCACGAAGCCCGAGCTGCGCCGCTCGGAACATCTGTTCTTCAAGTTGTCCGATCCGAAGGTCGTGGACTTCCTGCGCGACTGGACGTCGAAAACGCCCCTGCAGTCCGAAGTGAAGAACAAGATCGCCGAGTGGCTTGGTGACGACGAGGGCAGCAAGCTCGCCGACTGGGACATCTCGCGCGACGAACCGTACTTCGGCATCCCCATTCCCCCGACGCCGAAGTTTCCGAACGTCGACCGCAAGTACTTCTACGTCTGGCTGGATGCGCCGGTCGGTTATCTCGCGAGCCTCAAGAATTATTTCGATACCGGCAAAGCCCGCAAGAACGGCGAAGAGCGCAGCTTCGATCAGTTCATCGGCGCCGCGGACGTGGATCAGTACCACTTCATCGGCAAGGACATCGTCTATCACCACACGCTGTTCTGGCCGGCGATGCTCCGGTTCGCGCAGCGCAAGCTGCCCACCAACGTGTTCGTTCACGGCTTCATCACCGTGTCGGGCGAGAAGATGTCGAAGTCGCGCGGCACCGGCATCAGCCCGCAGCGCTATCTCGAGGTCGGTATGAATCCCGAGTGGCTGCGCTATTACATCGCCGCCAAGCTCAACGACAGGGTCGAGGACATCGATTTCAACCCCGACGATTTTCTGGCGCGGGTGAACAGCGACCTGGTGGGCAAGTACGCGAACATCGCCAGCCGCGCGGTACCGTTCCTGACTCGTCACTTCGAAGGCAAGGTGCTGTCGACCGGTCTCGGCGAGCGCAAAACCTTCAGCTCGACGATGACGGCGCTTGCCGTGGCAGACACCATTGCGGAATTCTACGAACGCCGCGAATTCGGAAAGGCGATTCGCGAGGTCATGCACATCGCCGACGTCGTGAATCATCGCTTCGATCAGGCGAAACCCTGGGAGCTGGCGAAGGACCCGGCGCGCCACGCGGAGCTGCACGCCGTGTGCAGCGATGCCGTCAAGGCCTTCGGCATTCTCTCGATCTACCTCGCCCCCATTCTGCCGGCTGTGGCGCGGGAGGGCGCGAAGCTCTTCCGGCTCGACCGGCCGTTCCTGTGGGATGACCTTGCGACGTACAGCCCAGAGATGGAGAACAACGTCGGCGCATTCCAGCATCTGATCGCCCGCGTCGATCCGAAGCAGATCGATGCGCTGTTCGAGCTGCCGCCGACGCCGTCTGCGCCGTCCGCCGCTCAGCCGGCGAAGCGCCTGACCGGCTCGTCGGCGGATGCCGCGAGCGAATCCGAGGCGCTCGCGCCGATCTCGATCGACGACTTCTCCAAGGTGGACTTGCGCATCGCGAGGATCGTCAACGCGGAAGCCGTGGACGGCGCCGACAAGCTGCTCAAACTCACATTGGACATCGGCGAGACTCGCAGCGACGGCAGCGCAAGGCATCGTACGGTCTTCGCCGGCATCAAATCAGCCTACAAGCCGCAGGACCTCGTCGGGCGCCTCACACCGATGGTCGCCAATCTCGCTCCGCGCAAGATGAAGTTCGGCGTGTCGGAGGGCATGGTGCTGGCTGCTTCCGGCGACGGGCCTGGCGTATTCCTGCTGGCGCCGGATTCCGGCGCGACGCCGGGCATGCGCGTGAAATGACGCGGACGTCCAAGAGCAAGAGGCGGAGCCTCGCAGCGATTGGACACGATCGCGTCATCCCGGAGGAGACCTGCCCCGGCATGCCTAAGCCGGGGGCCGTGGGCCGGGGCGACCAGATCTTGAAGCGGCTCGGCGTACCCACGTGGCGTCGATGAGCAACGCGCTCCTCCTCGTCACGCTCGCGATCGCCGCCTGGCTCGCCATCGGCGCGCTCGGCCTGATTCGGCCGAGGAGCATCGTCTACGTCGGCCGGGTGCTGTTCAATGCCGGCGCGCTGGTGGGACTCGGGCTGGCGCTCGTTTCGCTCCTGTCGATGGCGGACGCGAACCAGAGCCTTGTGCTCCCATTCGGGTTGCCCGACCTGCCGTTTCACCTCCGGCTCGATCCGCTCTCGGCGTTCTTCCTGATGCTGCTGGGCGGCGCGTCGGCAGGCATCTCGGTGTTCGCGGCGGGCTACTTCCGGCCCAGCGAAGGCGCCGCGCCGGGGCTGGTGAGCCTCCAGTATCACGTGTTCCTGGCCGCTATGGCGCTGGTGCTGATCGCCGACGATGCGTACGCGTTCATGGTCGCGTGGGAGACGATGGCGCTCGCATCCTTCTTCCTGGTGACCACTGACCATCGCCTGCCGGAGATCCGCCGCGCCGGCTTCCTCTACCTCCTGATCGCGCACATCGGCGCGATCGCGATCCTGCTCTGCTTCGGCGTGCTGAGCGGCGCCGATTACACGTTCGATTCGATGCGCGTGGCGAACCGCTCGACGGCATGGGAGTCGCTCGCGTTCCTCCTCGCTCTCTTCGGCTTCGGCGCCAAGGCGGGCCTGCTGCCGCTGCACGTCTGGCTCCCGGAGGCACATCCCGCCGCGCCGTCGCCGGTTTCCGCGTTGATGAGCGGCGTGATGCTCAAGACGGCGATCTACGGGATGCTGCGCGTCAGCTTCGATCTCATCGGCGCGCAGCTCTGGTGGTGGGGCGTGCTCGCGCTCGTGCTCGGCCTCGCGACCGCGCTCTTCGGCGTGATCTTCGCGACCGTGCAGACCGACATGAAGCGGCTGCTCGCCTATTCGTCGATCGAGAACATCGGCATCATCGTCGCGGGCCTCGGTCTCACGATCCTGTTCAAGGCGTACGGCCAGTCGGCGCTCGCCGCCATCACGCTCACGGCCACGCTCTATCACGCGCTCAACCACGCGTTCTTCAAAAGCCTGCTGTTCCTCGCCACCGGCTCGGTCCTGCACGCGACCCAGGAGCGCAGCCTGGGCAGGCTCGGCGGACTCATCCATCGCATGCCGTGGGTCGCCTGGCTCGCGCTCGTCGGCGCGCTGGCGATGGCGGGGCTGCCGCCACTCAACGGCTTCGTCTCCGAATGGCTGCTCCTGCAGGCGTTCCTGTTCACGCCCAGCCTGCCGCAGTCGTTCGTCAACATGCTCGTACCGCTCGCCGCCGCCGCGCTGGTGCTCGCCGCCGCCCTGGCCGCGTATGTCGTGGTCAAGTTCTACGGCGTGGTCTTTCTCGGCCGGCCGCGCGAGCCCAATCTCGCCTACGCCCACGATGCGGGACGCTTCGAGCGCATAGGGCTCGCATGGCTCGCGCTCGGCTGCGTCGCGCTCGGCGTGCTGCCGGTGCAAGTCATCGGTGCGATCGACGCGGTCAACGGGATGCTCGTCGGCTCGACCGTCGGTCGCGCCGGATCGAGCTGGTGGCTGCTCGCCCCGGTCAGTCCAGACCGCTCCAGCTACAGTCCGATCATCGTGCTCACGGTCATCGCGCTCACGGTCCTGCTGACCATCCGGGTCGTGCGCTGGCTCTATCACGGGCGCCTGCGCAAGGGTCCGGCCTGGGATTGCGGGTTTCCGCTGCAGACGCCGCGCATGCAGGATACTGCCGAGGGCTTCGGACAGCCGATCCGGCAGGTGTTCGAGCCGTTCTTCCGGATCGATCGCACGCTGCCGTCGCCGTTCGATCAGCATCCGCGCTACCGGATGATCGCGGAGGACCACTTCTGGTACTGGCTGTATCTGCCGCTCGCCCGCGGGGCGGACCTCGTCGCGCGGCTGGTCGGGCTCATTCAGCAGGGCCGCATCTCGGTCTATCTGACGTACAGTTTTTTCACGCTGCTGGCGCTGCTCTTCTTCGTCCGCTGATCCGCGATGACTCCGAGCGGCTTCCTCTCCCAGTTCGTGCAGCTCGCGGTAGCGTTGGCGCTCGCTCCGCTGCTCGTGGGGTGGGTCAACCAGTGCCGCGCCTGGCTCGCGAACCGCACGGCGCCTCCGCTCGTGCTGCCGTATCTGACGATCCGCAAGCTCTTCCATAAAGACGCGGTCGTCGCGGAGAACGCCTCGCCGGTGTTCCGCCTCACACCCTATGTGATGTTCGGCGCGATGGCACTGGCCGCGGCGATCGTGCCGTCGCTCGCGACGGACCTTCCGTTCGCGAGCGCTGCGGACGCCATCGCGCTGGTGGGGCTGTTCGCGCTCGCACGCGTGTTCATCGCGCTCGCGGCGATGGACATCGGCACCGCGTTCGGCAGCCTGGGCGCGCGTCGCGAGATGTTCGTGGGCTTTCTCGCCGAGCCGGCGCTGCTCATGGTGCTCTTCACGGCATCGCTGATCTCCGGATCCACGTCGCTGCCTACGATCGTCGAGGCGCTCGCCCATCGCGAGATCGCGATCTACCCCAGCCTGGCGTTCGCCGGCGTCGCATTCACCATGGTCTCGCTGGCGGAAAACGCGCGCATCCCCATCGACAATCCGGCCACGCACCTCGAGCTCACGATGATCCACGAAGCGATGGTGCTCGAGTACTCGGCGCGCCACCTCGCGCTGATCGAATGGGCCTCCGCGCTGAAGCTCTTCAACTACTCCTGCATCGGGCTCGCGCTCTTCCTGCCCTTCGGCATCGCGGAAGGCAGCTCCAGCTGGACCGCGATCGCCGTCGCCACCCCGGTGCTCGTCGTCAAGCTCGCGGTCGGCGGCTTCGCGCTGGCGCTGATCGAAACGCTCTCCGCGAAGCTCCGGATCTTCCGCGCGCCCGAGTTCCTCGGCACCGCGTTCCTGCTGGCGGTGCTGGCGATGCTGGTCAATCTCCTCCTCGGCAGCTAGCGATGGCCGCGATACCGCTCTGGGCACAGCTCATCAATCTGCTCGCCGCTGTGCTGCTGCTGCTCGCCTTCGCGATGCTCGCCCAGCGCCGCGTGCTGACGCTCGTAGATCTGTTCGCGGCGCAGGGCTTTGCGCTCGCCTGCTCGACGGGAATCGTCGCCTTCGCGACGCATCAGCCGCATCTGTACTGGTCGGCGGGGCTGACGCTTGCGCTCAAGGTCGGGCTGCTGCCTTGGCTCTTGCTGCGGATGATCCGCCAGCTCGACGTACAGTGGGACGTCGAAGGCCTCATCAACATTCCGATCACCATGCTGATCGGCATCGTGCTGGTCGTCTTCGCGTTCAACCTCGCCTACCCGATCACGCAGCTCGCGAGCACCGTCACGCGCGCGACGCTCGGCATCGCCATGGCAAGCGTCATGCTGTCGTTCCTGATGATGATCACCCGCCGCAAGGCGATCCCTCAGGTCATCGGCTTCCTCTCGATGGAGAACGGCTTGCTGTTCGCGGCGACGAGCGCGACTTACGGCATGCCGATGGTGGTCGAGCTGGGAATAGCGCTCGACGTGCTGGTGGGCGTGCTCATCCTCGGCGTGTTCTTCTTTCAGATCCGGGAGCAGTTCGACAGCCTCGATCTCAAGCACTTGGAGAAGCTCAAGGAGACGGACTCGTGAAAGGGGAGCCGCGATGATCGAGATCCTCGCGGTCCTGGGCGTTCCGCTCGCCGGGGCGCTGCTGCTCGCCCTGGTGGGGGAGAGGGAAGAAGCGCCGATGATCAACGCCGTCGTGTGCGGCGTGACTCTGCTCGCCGCTGTAGCGCTGACTGTGCGCGTGATCTCGAGCGGACCGCTGCTGGTGGCGGGCAAGCTCTTCTTCGTCGACCCGTTCAACGTGTTCCTCGTCGCGCTGACCGCCTTCGTCGGCTTCACGACGTCGATCTTCTCCCGGCCGTACATGCGCATCGAGCACGCGCACGGCCGCGTGACAGCAGGCCGCCTGCGTCTCTATCACAGCATGTACCAGCTGTTCAATTTCACGATGCTGCTGGCGCTGCTCACGAACAACATGGGCATCCTGTGGGTCGCGCTCGAGGGAGCCACCCTCACCACCGTGCTGCTCGTATCGCTGTATCGCACGCCGGAAAGCCTCGAGGCCGCCTGGAAGTACTTCATTCTCTGCGGCGTAGGCATCGCCCAGGCGCTGTTCGGAACGATCCTGCTGTACTTCGCCGCCGAGCGGGTCCTCGGCGCGGGAGGCGGCGCGCTCCTGTGGACCGAGCTCAACGCCGTCAAGGGCCAGCTCGAGCCGACGGTGCTCTCGCTCGCGTTCGTATTCCTGCTGGTGGGATACGGCACCAAGGTCGGACTGGTGCCCCTGCACAACTGGTTGCCCGACGCGCACGCGGAGGGACCGACGCCCGTATCGGCCGTGCTTTCGGGATTGCTGCTCAACGTCGCGCTCTACGCCGTGGTCCGCTGCAAGGTGCTGGTCGAGGGGTCCCTGCACACGTCCTTCGCCAAGGAGCTCATGATGGGCTTCGGATTGGTGTCGGTGGTGGTGGCCGCGTTCCTGCTCTCGCGACAGAAGGACATCAAGCGCATGTTCGCCTATTCGTCGATCGAGCACATGGGCATCATCACCTTCGCCTTCGGCATAGGCGGCGCGATCGCCAACTTCGCGGCGCTGCTGCACATGACCGTACACTCGCTGACCAAGTCGGCGATCTTCTTCGCGGTGGGCCACGCGGCGCAGAAGACGGGCACGCAGCTGATGGACAACATCCGCGGCCTGATCACGACCAGTCCGCTGATCGGCTGGGGACTGGTGCTCGGATCGCTCGCGATTCTCGGCATGCCGCCGTTCGGCGTGTTCGCGAGCGAGTTCCTCATCCTGACCACGGCGATGCGCGAGCAGCCCTGGGCGACGCCCTTCCTGCTCCTCGCGCTGGGCGTCGCCTTCGCGGCGGTCTTCTCGAAGGTCCAGCCGATGGTCTTCGGGGAAACGACGGCGAAGCGTCTGCCCGCGCGGCCGGCGATGGTGCCGGTCTTCGTCCATCTCGCGCTGGTGCTGATGCTCGGGCTGTGGATACCGCCCGTGCTCGCGGAGTGGTACCGGCAGGCGGCACGGTTGATCGGATGAGCGTGACGCCCACAGTCGAGCATTTATCGTCGCCCCGGCTTACTTTCGTAAATGAGCCGGGGCCCAGTTTGTGCCGCCGCTGCACAACGCCTCTAACTTGGATTCCGGCCTTCGCCGGAATGACGACCTTGTTTTGCCGCTTACGCGGGAATGACGGCATATGAACGTCTCACCGCTCGGCATCGCCGCTGCGCCGTTCGCCTGCAGCGTTCCCGCGCAGCGCTGCCCGGTCAGCTCCGGACAGCTCCTCACGGCCTGCCGGCTCGCCTGGGAGCAGGGCGGTCAGCTCGTCGCTTTATGGGCGAGCGACGAGCGCGACCGTGCGCGCGGCTTCCTGTTGCGCGTGCTGCTCGCGGATGTCGACGGCTTCACGCTGCTCGAGCACACGCTCCCCGACGCCGATGCACGCTATCCCGATCTAGCGTCGATCTTTCCGGCGGCGAACCGGATGCAGCGCGCGGTGTTCGACCTTCTGGGCCTGCAGTGCGACGCGGACGATCAGCGGCCCTGGCTGTGGCAGGCCGCATGGCCGATCGACGTGTTCCCGTTGCGCCGCGATTTCGAAGCGTCGCCGAAGTGGGAGGCCGGGGAAGAGGATTACCCGTTCGTACGCGTCGGCGGCGACGGCGTGCACGAGATACCGGTGGGCCCCGTTCACGCCGGCATCATCGAGCCGGGGCATTTCCGCTTCCAGGTGGTCGGCGAAAAGGTGCTGCGGCTCGAGGAGCGGCTCGGCTACGTGCACAAGGGCATCGAGAAGCGTTTCGAGAGGTTCCGTCTCGCCGATGGTCACCGTCTTGCCGGCCGGGTGTCCGGCGACAGCACGGTGGCGTATGCCTGGGCTTACGCTCAGGCCGCGGAGGCGATCGCCAATCTGGCCGTGCCGCCGCGCGCGCTGCACCTGCGCGCGCTCTGCCTCGAGCGCGAGCGCGTCGCCAATCACCTCGGCGACCTGGGCTACCTCGGCAACGACGCGCGGCTTCGCCTTCGGGCTCTCGCAATTCTCGCGCCTCAAGGAAGACGTGCTCCGCGCCAATGCGAGCGCGTTCGGGCATCGCTTCCTGATGGATATCGTGGTGCCTGGAGGCGTGGCGAGAGACATCGATCCGGCCGCGATCGCGGCTTTCCGGAGGCAGGCCGAGGAGCTCGCCCGCGAAGCGCGCCGACTGCGGACCATCTACGACGAGCACGCCGGACTGCAGGACCGCTTCCGGACGTGCGGGCAAGTCTCGCCCGAGCTGGCGCTCAAGCTCGGGCTCGCCGGGCTCGCGGCCCGGGCGAGCGGCGTCGCGCGCGACTTGCGCTGCGACTTCCCGTGTCCGCCTTACGCCGGCCTCGAGCGTTCGGCTGTCGAGCCGCGAGGCGGGTGACGTCGCTGCGCGAGTAGCCGTGCGCTTCGACGAGCTCTTCGAATCGCTGCGCCTGACGCGGGCCCTCCTCGATACGCTGCCCGAAGGCGACGTCGCGGTGCCGTACCCCACTGCGACGGCCGAGCGCTTCGCGCTGGGCGCGGTCGAGGGCTGGCGAGGGCCGATCGTCGTCGCGCTGGACAGCGGACCGGGAGGCACGATCCGGCGCTGCCATCCGCACGATCCGTCATGGCAGAACTGGCCGATCCTCGAGCACGCGGTGATCGGCAACATCGTTCCCGACTTCCCGCTGATCAACAAGTCGTTCAACCTCTCCTACAGCGGCCACGACCTGTAGCGGACGGCTCATCATGCTCTACCTTCTGCGCCAGATCGCCCGCACGGGCATCACGACCGAGCCCCGGCCCGAGCCCGCGACCGACATGGTCGAGGTGGCGCGATTGCACGGGGAGATCCTGCGAACGCTCGGGCGCGCGCTCGCGATCCGCCAGGTCGATGCAGGATCCTGCAACGGGTGCGAGCTGGAAATCCACGCGCTCGGCAACCCGTACTACAACCTCGAAGGTCTCGGCATCAAATTCGTCGCGAGCCCGAGACACGCGGACATGCTGCTCGTGACGGGCCCGGTCTCGAAGCACATGGCGATCGCGCTCAGGCGCACGTACGATGCCACGCCGGATCCGAAGATCGTCGTTGCCGTCGGCGACTGCGGTTGCACCGGCGGCATCTTCGGCGAGAGCTACGCGAGCGTCGGCCGCGTCGCCAACGTGATCCCGGTCGACGTCGCGATTCCCGGCTGCCCGCCGACGCCCATCGCGCTGCTCAGAGGCATTCTTGCCGCCATTACGGTGGGGGCTCCGGGCGGTGCCGCCGCGCCCCCGCCGCCGCAGGCCGAAGGCGACTCCTGACCTCAGGGCTTGAAATCGCGTTCGCGCGCCGCCAATTGAGGTTCGTGCGCGGCGGAATGCCGTCGCGAATCCCAATTCAAGGAGAGAGAAGCAATGACGAGTCTGATCAGCTACTACAGCCCGCTGGATCGGGTGTTCGATCGCGCATTCGGCTCGCTTCTCCCCGCGATCAACGGCAACGCCGGCTCCAACGGCCGCGCGCTCACGTTGGACGTGGTGGAGACGCCCGAAGCGTATGTCGTGAAGGCCGAAGCGCCGGGTGTCGCCAAGGACAAGATCGACGTGAAGGTCGAGGACCGCGACGTCACGATCGCCGTCGAGTTCGTCGAGGAATCCGCCTCGAACGGCAAGGCGCTCTGGACGGAACGCACCTACGGCAAGGCGAGCCGCACCATCCGGCTTCCGGAAGCGGTCGATGCCAACGGGGCGCAAGCCAAGCACGTCGACGGCGTCCTGCAGCTGACGCTGCCGAAGATCGCCAAGGCCAATCGCAAGCAGATCACGATCCAGTAACGGCAGGGCAGCAACCACGAAGCGCGGCCGCGAGCCGCGCTTCCTTTTTTTGCGAGTTGGAGCCACGCTTCCGGCGCGCAAGACGCCGGCTGCACGGCAAGCGCACCGGCGCCTACAATAGGCGCGTGTTGAATTCCCGACGATCCCCGTGCCCGCACCGCTTCTGATCGCGCGAAACCCCGCCGGCGATCTCTGCCTCCTGCCGGCGCTCGGAAACCGCCACGGGCTCGTCACAGGCGCCACCGGGACCGGCAAGACCGTGACGCTCCAGGTGATGGCCGAGGGCTTCAGCGCGATCGGCGTCCCGGTATTCATGGCGGACGTCAAAGGCGATTTGGCCGGGATCAGTCAGCCGGGCGCGGCGTCGCCGAAGCTCGCCGAGCGGCTGAAGCTCATCGGTGCCGATGAGCCGAAGTTTGCCGCATCGCCGACCGTGTTCTGGGACGTATTCGGCGAGCAGGGCCACCCGGTGCGCGCCACCATCTCCGACCTGGGGCCGCTGCTTCTCGCGCGCATCCTCAACCTCAACGAGACTCAGGCGGGCGTACTCGCCCTCGTCTTCAAGATCGCCGACGACAACGGCTTGCTGCTGCTCGACCTGAAGGACTTGCGCGCGATGCTGCAGCATGTCGGGGACAACGCGCAGAGCTTCACGACGAACTACGGCAACGTTTCGGCAGCGAGCATCGGCGCCATCCAGCGCGGGCTGCTGGCTCTCGAGCAGCAGGGCGGCGACAAGTTCGTCGGTGAACCGATGCTCAACATCGACGATCTTCTGCAGACCGGGGAAAGCGGACGGGGCGTAGTGAACGTGCTCGCCGCCGATCGGCTCCTCAACGCGCCGACGCTTTACTCAACGCTGCTGTTGTGGCTGCTTTCGGAGCTCTACGAGCGACTGCCGGAGGTGGGTGACCCCGCGGCGCCGAAGCTCGTGTTCTTCTTCGACGAAGCGCATCTGCTCTTCACCGATGCCCCGAAGGTCCTGCTCGACAAGATCGAGCAAGTCGTTCGCCTGATCCGCTCCAAGGGCGTCGGCGTGTATTTCGTCACCCAGAATCCGCTCGATGTGCCCGATACGGTCCTCGGCCAGCTCGGCAACCGCGTTCAGCACGCGCTGCGCGCGTTCACGCCTCGCGACCAGAAGGCGGTGAAGGCCGCTGCGGAGACGATGCGCGCGAATCCCGGCCTGAACACCGAGAAGGCGATCACGGAGCTCGGCGTCGGTGAGGCGCTGGTGTCGTTCCTCGACGAGAAAGGGCGCCCAAACATGGTCGAGCGGGCCTATATCCTTCCGCCGGCGAGCCGGATCGGCCCGATAACCGCCGAAGAACGCAGGACGGTCATCGCAGCGTCGGCGGTAGCAGGTGTCTACGAAAAAACGATCGATCGCGAATCGGCGTACGAGCGACTGAAAGGCCGCGCCGAGCAGGCCGCCGGCCCGGGTGCCGGCGTCCCGTCGACGGGCGGGTGGGTCGATTCCCTCAAAGGCTCGCTCGACGGACTCGCGAAGGGGAGCGGGCGCAAGGACAGCCTCCTGGAATCGATGGCGAAGAGCGCTGCGCGCACGGTCGGATCGACCGTCGGGCGCGAGATCGTGCGCGGCGTGCTCGGTTCGTTGCTCGGCGGCCGCCGGCGCTAGAAGGCCGGACCGGTCCGGGAACGTCGCGCGGCTAGCGCGTCCCCATGATGTCCCGGTCGTGGAACGGCTGGATGGGCCGCGCGTTCATCGGGTAGATCTTCCCGAAGCGCGCGATCTCCTCGCTCGAAAGCTGCACCGGCGTCTTCAGCACGTACCACGTGACCTGTTCGGTGCAGGGCGGCGTCGTCAGCGATCCGGCGTAGGTGTAATAGCCCTTGTCGCTCGGCAGCAGATCGACCGCGTTCACCTTCACCGCGTCGACCAGCACCTCCTTGCCCTTTTCCTTGGGCAGGTTGTCCCAGATCGACTTGATGACCTTGTTGGCCTTGCCGGCGTCGAGCAGGACGGCGATGACGATGAGCTTGCCGTCCGGTCCCTTATGCACGAGATGCACGTCCATGTCGTGGCCCTTGCCGTCGATCTTCTCCTCGGCCGGCTTGTGGAAGTGGAACTGCTGAAGCTCGTAGTGCTTGCCCTCGATCGACACGAAGCTGCCGGGCGCGTAGTTCACCTGGATGCTGTGACCGTTGTCGATGATCCGGAGCGGCGACGGCCTGTAGTTGAAGAGCAGCGGGGAGAGGTCGCCCTTGCGCGCCTTCTCGTCGGGTATGTCGATCGGCGACTGCGCTTCGCCGGTCTTGCATTCCTTGAATTCCTTCGACAGGCTGCCCCATTTCGCCGGGCCCGTCGCGCCGCTGTAGCTCCAATGGTCGTCTTCCGCACCGGAGCTGACGCTCGCGGCAAACGCCAGCGCGGCTCCGCCGACGAGGGCGACGATGCGTGCCACGACTTCCTTCATGACGATCCTCCTTCGGGATGGTTTGTTCGGCCAGACGCTCGATGTGCCGTCCGACGGCAGCGTTTTTCCGCAACGGTACCGCATCGCCCCCGTAACGGCTAGCCGAGCAGGTCGGAGGCTGCCTTCTTGCCGCGACCGTTGCGCGACGCCTCGATCGCACGCGGTGCTTTGGGCGCGTGGCGCTCCAGCGCGGGCTTGAGATAGCGTCCGGTGAAGCTCGCCGCGGTGCCGGCGATCTGCTCGGGCGGCCCCGCGGCGATGACCGTCCCGCCGCCGTCGCCGCCCTCGGGACCGAGATCGATGATCCAGTCCGCGGTCTTGATGACGTCCAGATTGTGCTCGATCACGACGACGGTATTGCCGTGGTCGCGCAGCCGATGCAGTACGGAGAGCAGCATTTCGATGTCGTGGAAGTGCAGCCCCGTGGTCGGCTCGTCGAGTATATACAGCGTACGACCCGTATCGCGCTTCGACAGTTCCAGCGCCAGCTTGACGCGCTGCGCCTCGCCGCCCGAGAGCGTTGTCGCCGACTGGCCGAGCGTGATGTAGCCGAGGCCCACGTCGAGAAGCGTCGCAAGCTTGCGCGCGATGGCCGGAACGGCCTCGAAGAACGCGTAGGCCTGCTCGACGGTCAGCGCAAGCACGTCGTGGACGCTCTTGCCCTTGTACTGGATCTCCAGCGTTTCACGGTTGTAGCGCTGGCCATGGCAGACGTCGCAGGCGACGTAGACGTCGGGCAGAAAGTGCATCTCGACCTTGATCAGCCCGTCCCCCTGACAGGCCTCGCAACGGCCGCCCTTGACGTTGAACGAGAACCGGCCAGGGCCGTAACCACGCTCGCGCGCTTCCTTCACCTGGGCGAAGAGCTCGCGGATCGGCGTGAAGAGCCCCGTGTAGGTAGCCGGATTCGAGCGCGGCGTGCGGCCGATGGGACTCTGGTCGACGCTGATCACCTTGTCGTAGAACTCGGCCCCCGAAAGCTCCTCGTACGGCGCGGGCTCGGTCGTGCTGCCGTACAGATGACGGGCGATCGCGTGATACAGCGTGTCGTTGATGAGCGTCGACTTGCCCGAGCCGGACACGCCGGTCACGCACACGAACAGTCCCACGGGGAGCGTCAGCGTGATGCCCTTCAGGTTGTTGCCGCTCGCGCCCGTGATCGTGAGAACACGCTCGGGATCCACGCGATGGCGGCGCGCGGGGATCGGTATCTGCCTGCGCCCGGCGAGGTACTGGCCGGTGAGGGAATGCGCTGCGCGGCGGATATCGTCCGGCGTGCCCTGTGCGACGATCTGCCCGCCGTGCTCGCCGGCGCCTGGCCCCATGTCCACGACGTGGTCCGCGGCGAGAATCGCCTCGGCGTCGTGCTCGACCACGATCACGCTGTTTCCCAGGTCGCGCAGGTGCTTGAGCGTAGCCAATAGCCGGTCGTTGTCGCGCTGGTGAAGGCCGATCGACGGCTCGTCGAGCACGTACATCACGCCGGTGAGGCCCGAGCCGATCTGCGAGGCGAGCCGGATGCGCTGCGCCTCGCCGCCCGAGAGCGTCTCCGCCGACCGGTCGAGCGAGAGGTAGTCGAGCCCGACGTTGTTCAGGAACTGCAGCCGGTTCACGATCTCCTTGACGATCTTCTCGGCGATCGCCTGACGCTGGCCGCTCAACTCGAGGCCGCGGAAGAATTCGCTGGCCTGCTTGAGCGGCAGGTTGCTCACCTCGAAGATGGCCCGCTCGTCGCCCGCCGGTCCGACCTTGACGTGCCTCGCCTCGCGCTTCAGCCGCGTGCCGTCGCAGTCCGGGCACGGCTTGGAGTTGAGATATTTCGCGAGCTCCTCGCGCACCATTACCGAATCGGTCTCGCGATAGCGACGCTCGAGGTTCGGAATAATGCCCTCGAAGGCGTGCTCGCGGGTGACCGATCGGCCGCGATCGGTGAGGTACTGAAAAGCGATCTTTTCCTTGTCGCTGCCGTAGAGCACTACCTGCTGCACGCGCTCGGGGAGCTCGTCGAAGGGACGCTCGAGGTCGAACCCGTAGTGCTTCGCGAGGCTCTGCAGGAGCTGGTAGTAGAACTGGTTGCGCCGGTCCCAGCCCTTGATCGCGCCCGAGGCGAGCGAGAGATGCGGAAAAGCGACCACCCGCTTGGGATCGAAGAAGCTGATCGAGCCCAGTCCGTCGCAGCGCGGGCACGCGCCCATCGGATTGTTGAACGAGAAAAGCCGCGGCTCCAGTTCCTCGAGCGCGTAATTGCAGATCGGACAGGCGAACTTGGCCGAGTACAGGTGCTCCCGTGCCGGCTCATTTTCCTCATTTTCCTTATTTTCCTTATTTTCCTTAGCGATCTCGACCGCGATCGCGCGGCCGTCGCCGTTGCGCAGCGCAGTTTCGAACGATTCCGCCAGCCGCTGCTTCAAGTCGGGCCGCACGCGAAGCCTGTCGACCACGACCTCGATGGTGTGCTTGACGTTCTTGGCGAGTTTGGGCACGGCGTCGATCTCGTGCACCTTGCCGTCGACACGCACGCGGACAAAGCCCTTCGCCCGCAGCTCGAAGAGAAGCTCGGCTTGCTCGCCCTTGCGGTTCACCACCGCCGGCGCGAGGATCATGAGCTTCGTATCCTCATTTCCGTTACTGCGCAGCGTCAGCACCGCGTCGACCATCTGCGAGATCGTCATCGCCGCGAGCTTCTGCTGCGGATGGTTCGGACAGTACGGCTCGCCGACCCGGGCGTAGAGCAGCCGCAGGTAGTCGTGGATCTCGGTGACCGTGCCCACCGTCGAGCGCGGATTGTGCGAGGTCGCCTTCTGCTCGATGGAAATCGCCGGCGAAAGCCCCTCGATCAGGTCGACATCGGGCTTCTCCATCAGCTGCAGGAATTGCCGCGCGTACGCGGAGAGCGATTCGACGTACCGGCGCTGCCCTTCGGCGTAGAGCGTGTCGAAGGCGAGCGAGCTCTTGCCCGAGCCGGAGAGGCCCGTGATGACGATCAGCCGCTGGCGCGGCAGGTCGAGGTTGACGTTCTTGAGGTTGTGCGTGCGTGCGCCGCGAATGCGGATGTATTCCATACCGGGCCGAGACGAGGGCAACCCATCAATATACTCCTTTTCGATCGTTCGTTCGACGGCGTTGTCCGGTAGCTCGACGAATAGGCACGGACCGGCCGCGAAGGATGGACTCGACGCCGCGACGACGATCGGGCCGGCCTCGGTCGAGCCTCGAGTAGGCCATGCGGCCGAACTCGGGCGTAGCGACGATGCATTACAATCGCGCCACAGAGTCGATGGGAGCTCGAAGCATGGCATCCGTGAACAAGGTCATCCTGGTGGGCAACCTCGGCCGCGACCCGGAGACGCGCTACACGACGGGCGGAGACGCGGTGACGAACATCCGCGTCGCCACGACCGACACGTGGAAAGACAAGAACGGCGAGAAGCAGGAGAAGACCGAGTGGCACACCGTCGTGTTCTTCGGACGCCAGGCGGAGATCGCCGGCGAATACCTGAAGAAGGGCCGGCAGGTGTATATCGAGGGTCGTCTGCAGACCCGCAAGTGGCAGGACAAGGAAGGCCAGGACCGCTATACGACCGAGATCGTCGCCGATCGCATGCAGATGCTCGGCAGCCGCGAAGGCAGCGGCGCACCACCGGCCGAGCTTCCCGAGCGCAACGCAGCCGCGGAGCCGCGCGCCGCGGCAAAGGCGGGCGGCGGAGCGAAGAAGAACGTCGACGACCTGGACGACGACATTCCGTTCTAGGCGCACGTCATCCCGGCGCAGGCCGGGATCCAAGTTCCTGCGCTACGGCGCGGCCCGTTCAGGTTGCGCGCCGGCTGCAGCTTGGGCGGTTGAGTCCGAGGCGAGGGCAGCAACAGCCTCATCTCGCAGCGCCGTCGTGATCACGCCGCCGCCCAGGCAGACGTCGCCGTCGTAGAGCACGAGATACTGGCCCGGCGTCGGAGCCCATTGCGGGGCTTCGAACTCGGCGCGGCAGCGGTTGCCCTCCAGCACGACGACGCGACAGGCCGCGTCGGCCATGCGATAGCGCGTCTTGGCGGCGAGGCGGCTGCCGGAGCGCGGCGGCTCGCCCCCGATCCAGTGCACGTCGGCGGCCTCCACGGCGAGCGCATGGAGCCTCGGATGGTCGTGCCCCTGTACGACGATGAGCGCGTTGCGAGCCTCGTCCTTGTCGGCCACGAACCACGGCGCTTCCAGATCGCCCGTGCCTCCGATCCCGAGCCCCTGCCGCTGCCCCAGCGTGTAATAGGCGAGACCGTGATGGCGGCCGAGAACCCGCCCGACCTGATCTTCGATCGGTCCCGGCGTGCGCGGCAGATAGCGTCCGAGAAAATCACGAAACGGCCGCTCGCCGATGAAGCAGATCCCGGTGGAGTCCTTCTTGGCGTACGTCGGGATGCCGTTCTCGCGCGCGAGCGTCCGCACCGCTGCCTTGGTGAGCGATCCCACGGGAAAGAGCGTGCTGCCAAGCTGCGCCTGGGTAAGCTGGTGCAGGAAGTAGGTCTGGTCCTTGGCGCGATCGACGGCCTTCACGAGCGCGACACCCGGACCGTTGTCACGCAGCCGGGCGTAATGGCCGGTGGCGATGCGATCGGCGCCCAGCGCGCGGGCGTGCTCCAGAAACGCCTTGAACTTGATCTCGCTGTTGCAGACCACGTCCGGATTGGGCGTGCGGCCGGCGCGATATTCCGCGAGGAAGCGCTCGAACACCCGCTCGCGGTATTCGCGGACGAAGTTCGCCGCCTCGACCTCGATGCCAAGAACGTCCGCAACGGCGACTGCGTCGACGAGATCCTCGCGCGACGTGCAGTACTCGTCGGTGTCGTCGTCGTCCCAGTTCTTCATGAACACGCCGACGACTTCGTGACCCTCGCGCTTGAGCAGCCACGCCGCGACCGACGAGTCGACGCCGCCGGACAGTCCGAGCACGATGCGGTGTTTCGAAGCCGACACGATCGGAATCCTGGTATGGATGGTGCCGCGCCGAAACAAAAAGGGCAGGACCGGCGCCCTGCCCCTTCGCTGCGCAGTCGGACAGCGCTACGGCCCGGGCGACATCTTCTCCTGACCCTCGAGCGCCTCCTGCCTAGCCTTGGCGTCCGAGAGCGCCTTGGGATCGTTCTTGGTCGCCTGGACCTCGCCTCCCCATGCGCGGACAAAAAGGGCAGGCAGCCTAGCCGCCTGCCCTTGCGTCAAACCGTCGCGGTATTACTGGCCGGCTTTCTTTTCCTGCTCCTTCAGCGCCTTCTGCTTTTCTTCCTTGGTCAGCTTGGGTTGCTTCTTCGAAGCGGCAGTGGCTGCCTTGTCTTCCTTCTGTTGCTCCATCTTGTTGACGGTTTCTCCTTGGCTCGTGGTCTCCGCCGTTTGCTTCTGCTTCTTGGCCTTGGCGGCCTTCTTTTCCTCCGGCGTCATCTTCGCCTTTTCTGCCTTGGCCTTCTCGCGTTCGGCCTTGGCCTTGGCCTGGTCGACGGGCGGCGGCGGCGTCTTGTCCTGAGCCATCACGGCGACCGAACCGAGCGCGAAAGCGCCAGCGATCAGTGCGATAAGTAGCTTTTTCATCGTTTCATTCCTCAGTGAAGAAAATCATTTTGATCGGTTCTGCCGCCGGCGTCCGATGCCGGACTCGCAAATGACAGACGGAAGAGCTTTTTGATTCTATTGAAGTATATGCCGGAAGGCAACCATCCGGGCCCTGCGAGATGCCCGGACTGTTGCGTCGTAGCCACGTCTACTTCGCAGGAGCCCGAGTCTGGGCCGCGGCGCTCAGGGACACGGCAAAGGCGCTCGCGATCAGCGCCGACATCAAGTTGTTCATCCTTGTCCTTTGGCTGGTTGGTTCGGTCAACAAACGACACTTTCTTGTGTCAGGCGCATTAACGCCCCAAGCCCCGGTAGGTTGACAGGTTGGCTTGCTGGCGCCGCCGCGGAAAGCCGAAACTCACCCCGGCGCTCATGAGCCGTTCTCCATGTCGAGCGTCGCCTGCAGCCAGTCGCGCAGCAACGGCACGGTGATGGGACGCTTGGCCGCCAGCGACAGTCGATCCAGCGCCACGACGGCCGCAAGCAGCGAGCCCATGTCGCGCCGTCCGTGGCGAAGCAGGTAGACGATAACCTCGCCCGAGAGCTCGAAGCCGCGCTCGCGCGCGTACCCGGATAAGGCGACCGCCTTTTCTTCGTCGGTCAGCGGCCGCGCTTCGTAGACGAGGCCCCAGCCAAGGCGGGTACGGAGGTCCTCGCGCAAGGGCAGCGCAGCGAGCGGCATCCTGCTGGCGGCGAGCATCCGCCCGCCGCGTTGCTTGAGAGCGTTGTACGCGGTGAAGATCCGTGCCGCACCCCCGGCGTCCGCCTCGTCGATGCGATCGACGGCCAGGAGGTCGAAGCCCTCCATGCCGGCATCGCCCGGGACCGCCTTCGGCTCGGGGTAATAGCACCCGCCCGCGCCTCGCTCGGCGGCAAGGGCCACGGCGGCGCGCAGAAGATGCGTCTTGCCGGTCCCGGATGCGCCCCAGACAAAGAAGCCCGGTGAGCCGTCGCGGCCCCCGCTGAAGCGCATCAATGCAGCGACGAGCTCGTCGTTGCTGCCCGGCAGGAAGTTCGAAAAGCGCGGCGGCTCCGGCGGCGCCAGCTCGAAGATCAGTTGTTCCAAGTCAGCGGTACAGTTCGGTGGCCACGTAGGCCGCGCGCAGATGACGCAAGCCCACCAGCAGCGCCGCGCTCACCGGCAAGGCGAGGAGCACGCCCGCGAAGCCGAAAAGCTCTCCGAAGGCGAGCAGCGCGAAGATCACGGCCAGCGGATGCAGGCCGATGCGATCCCCGACAAGCCACGGAACCAGCACGTAGTTCTCGAGGAGCTGGCCGACGCCGTAGACCGACAGCACGGCGACAAATCCGGGCCAGCCCGACCACTGCAGCAGCGCCGCCATCACCCCGAGCACCAGGCCGAGTCCGAAGCCGACATAGGGAATGAACACCAGGATGCCCGTGAGAATCCCGATGGGCAGGGCGAACTGCAACCCGGCGATCGACAGCGCCACCGAGTAATACACCGCCAGAACCGCCATCACCGAAAGCTGGCCGCGAAGGAACTCGGCCAGCACGCCGTCGATTTCGCGCGCGATCGTGCGTACGCGGGGGACCCAGCGGCGCGGCAGCAGCTCGTCGACCCGCGCGACGATGCGATTCCAGTCGCGCAGGAGATAGAACATCACGACGGGGATCAGGGCCAGATTGATCAGTATCCCGATCAGCACCGTTCCCCCGGTCTTGACGCCGTAGAGCAATTTCAGCGTCACTGCTTCGGCGCTGGAGAGATTTTCCGAGATGAGCTGCTTGACCGTGGCGAGGTCGAGCTGCAGCTCGACGCCCAGCGTATCGCGCAGCCAGGGTGCGAGCTTGGCGTAGAGCTGCGCCGCGAGGTCGGGCAGACGGCGGCCGACTTGCGCAATCTCGTTGTGCACGAGCGGGATCAGCACCAGCAGCAGACCGAGAAGCAGCAGCAGGATGATCACGATCGCGAGCAGCGTTCCGAGCGTGCGCGGAATCCGCCGCCGCTCCCCCAGGGTTACGGCCGGACTCGCGAAATAGGCCAGGATCGCCCCGATGAGAAAGGGCGTCAGGATGTCGCCGAGCCAGAGCACCAGGAGCGCGAAGACGACCACGGCGCCGGCGATCCAGAGATACTGGAGCGGCCGAATCTCGCGCGGACGGGGCACAGCCTGGGCGTCGACCACGGGCTGCGGGTCGACAACAACGGGCTGCCCGAGCGGGTCCTGGCCGGGAGAGGTCACTGTTTTTGCCGTAAAATTGGCCGCAAAGCGCAGCACTGTACCCCGGCCACCGGCCCGACTCAATCCGATGCCTCGCAACGCCTCCGGGCGAACGCTTTCCTACCGGACCGCTGGCGTGGACATCGACGCCGGCGACCGGCTGGTCGAAAAGATCAAGCCGTTCGCCCGGCGGACGCTGCGCCCGGAAGTGCTCGCCGGCATCGGCGGCTTCGGCGCGCTCATCGAGCTGCCGAAACGCTACCGCGAGCCGGTGCTCGTCGCGGGCACCGACGGCGTGGGCACCAAAGTCAAGCTCGCGTTCGCGCTGGACCGCCACGATACGGTCGGCATCGATCTGGTCGCGATGAGCGTCAACGACATCCTGGTCCAGGGCGCCGAGCCGCTGTTCTTCCTCGACTACTACGTGTGCGAGCGGCTCGACGTCGCCGTTGCGAGCGAGGTCATCAAGGGCATCGCCGCAGGCTGCGCGGCTGCGGGCTGCGCGCTGATCGGCGGCGAAACCGCGGAGCATCCCGGCGCATTCGTCCCGGGCGAATACGATCTCGCAGGCTTCGCGGTCGGCGTGGTCGAGAAATCGCGCGCCATCGACGGCCGGAACATCGTCGCCGGCGACGCGCTCGTCGGCCTCGCGTCGAGCGGGCCTCACTCCAACGGCTTCTCGCTCATACGCAAGATCCTCGACACGAGCCGCGCGGACTTGCACCGGCCCGTACCCGGCGTCACCGGGGACAGGACGCTCGGCGCGACGCTCCTCGAGCCCACGCGGATTTACGTCAAGCCCATCCTCGCGCTGATCGAGGAGGTCGAGGTCAAGGGCATGGCGCACATCACCGGCGGCGGGCTCGTCGAGAACACGCACCGGATGTTTCCGCCGGGCTTAAGCGCGCGCCTCGACCGCAATACGTGGCCGCAGCCGCCGATCTTCGACTGGCTGCAGCGCGCCGGAAACGTCGACGGCGGCGAAATGCACCGCGTGTTCAATTGCGGCATCGGCATGATCCTGGTCGTCGCGCCCGATCGCGTCGAGGCCGCGCTCGAGCATCTCGACGCCGCGGGCGAATCGGCTTATCTCGTGGGCTCGGTGGAAGAGCATTCGCCGGGAGCGCCGGGAACGATGGTCGTATGAGACCGACCGCATCGACGCCGAAACGTCTGGTGATCCTCATATCCGGCCGCGGGTCGAACATGGCCGCGATTCTCGCCGCGGTTCGTGCCCGCGAGATCGCGGCGAAGGTCGTCGGCGTGATCAGCCATCGACCGTCCGCGCCGGGGCTCGCGATCGCCGGCGAGCAAGGCGTGCCGACGACCGTCGTCGATCACGCCGCCTTCACCGATCGCGCCTCGTTCGAGCGCGAGCTCGCGGCCGCGATCGACGCTCTCGAGCCGGATCTGATCGTGCTGGCCGGCTTCATGCGCGTGCTCGGCGCCGACTTCGTCGCCCGCTACGCCGGGCGGCTGCTCAACATCCATCCGTCGCTGCTCCCGGCGTATCCCGGCCTGCACACGCACCGCCGAGCGCTCGCCGACGGCGTCAAGGTGCACGGCTGCACGGTCCACTTCGTCACCCACGATGTCGATCACGGCCCGATCGTCGCGCAGGCCGTGGTCGCGGTGCGGGAGGACGACGACGAAGCGAGCCTCGCGGCGCGCGTGCTCTCCGCCGAGCACCGGATTCTCGTGGCCGCCGTGCGCTGGTTCTGCGAGGATCGCCTCTCCATCGACGGCAGCCGCGTGCGCGTCAAGGGCGAGGCGACCGGCGTCGAAACGTTGCTCGTTCCCGCGCAGTCCTAGCCATGGCGGGATTCGCCGGATGACTTTTGCCGATCGAGACGACGTGACAGCCCCCGCGCGCTTCCGGCGGCTCCTGGAGCATCGGTCGGGCGCGCTCGCCGCGGCACTGACCGTTTCGCTTCTCGCGCACCTTATCCTCGCCTCGCTGCTCGAGCCGCCGATGGGCGGTCCGGAGCCGCTGCCCATACTGTCGGCGACGATCACCGAGATGCCGCCGCCCCCGGCGCCCGTGAAGGCTCCGGCGGTCAAGCGCAAGCCCAAGCCGCGACCGTCGCCCGTGATCGCGATAACCGCGCGCGAGGCGACGATCGCGATGGCAGCGTCCGAGGCCGATGCGGTCGCATGGCACGAAATGGCCGAGCCCGCGCCACCCCTGTCAGAAGCGCCTGACATCGCCGCCGCCGAAGCGCCCGCACCGCCGCCCGCGCACCCGATCCCGCCGCGCATCGAGCTCGTCTATCGCGGCTTTCTCGGCACGCGCGGATTCTTCATCGGCGATGCCGTCTACCGGCTCGAGCATGAAGGCAGCCGCTACACCATCACCACCGTGGCGCAGGCACGGGGGCTCGCGGCGCTGTTCCTGCGCGGCGAAGGGCGGCTTTCGAGCACGGGCACGATCACCACCGCCGGACTGCAGCCCGACATCTACACCGCCGAGCGCACGAACGACGGCCGGCACGAAGCCGCGATGTTCGATTGGGGAATGGGCAGGGTATTCTTGAACGACAACAAGACCGCGCCGCTGGTGCCGCCGACCTTCGATCCGCTGGCGGTCCTCTGGCAGTTCTACTTCGTTCCGCCCGACGAAGACCAGACGGAGTTCAACGTGGCGACCACGCGTCGCGTCTACCATGCGCGCTTCCACCGCGTCGACGCCGAAAAGGTGGCGCTTCCTTTCGCCGAGGTCGACACCGAGGTCTGGGAGCGCGACGGCGGAGACGGCAACGTGACCGCGCGCGTGTGGCTCGCACCCTCGCTGCATCACGTGATGGTGAAGATGCGGCTCTCGAACGGCCGGATCACGGGCGAGGCTCTGCTGGACAGCATCCGCGTCGACGAAGCGATCGCGCAGCAATGAGCATGCGCGCGCGCGAGCTCGCGGCGCTCGCCGACGCGCTCGCTGCCGTCCTGCCGCTGACCTCCCCGGCCGACGTCATCCTGCACCAGTTCTTTCGCCGCCACCCCAAGCTCGGCCAGCGCGATCGCGCCTTCATCGCGGAAGGCGTCTTCGCGGCGCTGCGGCGGCTGCGCTCGCTGACGGCACAAGCGGGTTCGAAGGATCCTCGGCGCCTCGCGATCGCCTCCGCCATGCGCGAGCTGGGATTGAGCCTGCGCGAGCTCGAGCCCGCATTGTCGGCCGACGAGCTTTCCTGGGCGCGCGAGCTCAAGTCGCGCAAGAACGTGCTGCGGGGCGCCGAGGGTTTCGATCTGCCGGACTGGCTGTGGGACGCGCTGGGCAAAGCGCTTCCCGACGAGCGCGAGGCGCTGGCGCGCTCCTGGCTCACGCCGGCGCCGCTCGACTTGCGCGTCAATCCCCTGAAGACGACGCGCGAGGCCGCACAAGCGGGCCTTGCCGCGGACGGGATCGTCGCCGCTCCGACGCCGTATTCGCCGCTCGGCTTGCGGCTCGAGGGCAAGCCCGCGCTCCAGCATCACGCGCTGTTCGAAAGCGGCGCCATCGAGGTCCAGGATGAGAGCAGCCAGCTCGTGTGCTATCTCGTCGCTCCGCGGCGCAGCGAGATGGTCGTGGACCTCTGCGCCGGCGCGGGCGGAAAGACGCTTCTGCTCGGCGCCCTCATGCGCTCGCAGGGACGCCTCTACGCCTTCGACGTCTCGGCGCCCCGGCTCGCCAAGCTCAAGCCGCGGCTCGCGCGATCGGGACTCTCGAACGTCCATCCGGTGCAGATCGAGAGCGAGCGCGACCGGCATGTGAAGCGTCTCGCGGGCAAGGTCGATCGCGTGCTCGTCGATGCGCCGTGCAGCGGGTTCGGCACGCTTCGCCGCAATCCGGACCTCAAGTGGCGGCAGCAGGAGAGCGCGATCCCCGAGCTGGCGGCGAAGCAGGCGCGGCTGCTCGCCGCGGCAGCGACGCTGGTCAAGCCCGGCGGGCGCGTGGTGTACGCGACCTGCAGCGTGCTGCCCGACGAGAACGACGCGATCGTCGAAGGCTTTCTCGCCGGTCACGCGCAGTTCTCTCTCGGCGACGCCGCGGCGGAGCTCGCCCGCGCCGGCATCGCGCTCGACACCGGACGCCTGCTCCGCCTCTATCCGCACCGTCACGGCTGCGACGGATTCTTCGCCGCGGTGCTGGAGCGCTCGGAATGAAGCGTGTTTGCGGCGCGATGCGAACCGTCGCGCTCGCCATCGGCCTCGCCGCGGCCGGCGTCGCAGCCGCTCCGCGCACCTTTCCCGCGACCGGCGACGTGGAGGTCGCATTCACGCCGGGCGACGCGATCGACCATCTGATCATCGGCGCCATCGAGCGCGCGAAGAGCGAGGTCCTCGTGCACGCGTACACGTTCACGCACCGGCGGATCGCGCAGGCGCTGATCGCCGCCAGGCGGCGCGGCGTCGCCGTGTCGGTGCTCGCCGATCTCGAGCAGGCGCGCAGCGTGCCGCAGAACGTGCTCCCCGAGCTTGTCGCCGGCGGCGTCCAAGTGTGGCTCGACGGCAACTTCCAGGCCGCGCATAACAAGGTGATCGTGATCGACGCAGGAGATCCGCATCCGACCACGATCACCGGAAGCTACAACTTCACGTTCGCCGCGCAGCACCACAACGCCGAGAACGTCGTCGTGCTGCGCGACAACGCCGCGGTCGCGAAGGCGTACCGCGACAACTGGCGCCGTCTCAGGACCGCCGCCGTGCCGTGGTCGGAGGCGGCGCTGAAGTGACGCATCCGTCCGAGAGCGCGCCGGCAAGCGCGCGCGATGGGAAACGGATGCGTCATCCCGGCGAAGGCCGGGATCCAAGTTCGTCCCTCCGAAGCTCGCGCGCCGAATTAGGCCCCGGCCTGCGCCGGGGCGACAACCAACCTTAGGGTCATCCCGGTACACTTCCTCGCGATGCTCGCGCCGCTGCAACTCGACCGCATCCAGGAAGCTCTGCGCACGCCCGAGGGGCTGCTCGACCTCGCCGCGGTGCTCCTGTGCTTCGGCATCGCCTACGTCGTGGACCGCCGCACGCGGGTCGGGTCCCGCGAGGGCTCGCGCCTCGCGAAGATCGGCGCCGGAAGCGTCAACCGGCTGATCTTTCCGCTCAGCGCTCTACTCTTGCTGTGGATCGTTCGCGGCGCGTTGCGCTCCTCGCACGACCCGGCGTTCTTTCCGATCGCCATTCCCCTTGCGGTCGCGCTCGCGCTGATCCGGCTCGTCGTCTACGGCCTGCACAGCCTGTTCCCGCCCGGCCATTGGATGCCGGCCTCCGAGCGGGCGGTCGCCTACACGATCTGGGGCGCGCTGCTGCTGTACTACCTCGGCGTGCTGCAGCAGATCGGCGACACGCTCGCCGAAGCGAAGTTGCCGATCGGCAAGTCGGAACTGAGCGTGCTCGATCTCGGCCGCGATGCGCTGGCCATCGTTCTCGCGATCGTGAGCTCCCTCTGGATCTCCGGCCTGCTGGAACAGCGGCTGATGCGCTCGGCGACCGGCGAGACCAACGTCCGCGCCGTTCTGGCGAAGGTGATCCGCGCCCTGCTGCTGCTGATCGCGGTGCTGATCGCCCTGTCGGTCACCGGCATCGACCTCACGGTGCTGTCGGTGTTCGGCGGCGCGCTGGGCGTGGGGATCGGGCTTGGCCTGCAGAAGCTCGCGAGCAACTACATTGCGGGGTTCACGATCCTGCTCGATCGCTCGGTGCGACTCGGCGACATGGTGACGGTCGACAACCGCCACGGCATCGTGACGAAGGCCACGACGCGCTACGTGGTCGTGCGTGGGCTCGACGGCGTCGAGGCGATCGTGCCCAACGAGATCATGGTCACCACTACCGTGCTCAATCACTCGTACACCACGCCGGACGTGCGGGTCGGCGTCCCGGTACAGGTGAGCTACGACAGCGATCTCGAGCTTGCGATGCGGCTCATGGTCGAGGCCGCCGCCCGGCATTCGCGGGTGCTGCGCGAGTCCACCCCGCCCGTGGTCCTCATCCAGCGCTTTGCCGACAGCGGCATCGAGCTCGAGCTGGGCGTATGGATCCGGGATCCGAAAGCAGGCCAGGGCAACCTCAAGTCGGAGCTCTATCTCGACGTCTGGCGCGCCTTCCGCCAGCACGGGATCAAGATTCCCTACCCGCAGCGGGAGGTCCGGCTGATCGACGGCGGGCCATCGCCCGACGCGCGGTCGCAACGGGGTGAACACCCACACTAGCGTGAACGCTCACTAGCAAAAAAGGCCCGAAAACGGGCCTGGAAGCGTGTAAGATCGAGCCCATATACTGCCAGGCGTGCCGGGGGGTGCGTCGCAGCCTAATTTTCTCTGCCAAATGACTCCAAATTTCCTATCTTTGCTTAGCTACGGCCTGCTGCCTTTGCCCTGGTGGGGGTACGTGGTCGTGACCCTGGCGTTCACCCACGTGACGATCGCCGCGGTGACCATTTTCCTGCACCGCGCCCAGGCACACCGGGGGCTGGACCTGCACCCGACGGTCGGCCATTTCTTCCGCTTCTGGCTGTGGCTCACGACCGGCATGGTGACCAAGGAATGGGTCGCCATCCATCGCAAGCACCATGCTTTCGTGGAAACCCCGGACGATCCGCACAGCCCGCAGACCCGCGGCATCTCGACCGTGCTGCTTCAGGGCACCGAGCTGTACCGTGCCGAAGCCAAGAATCAGGAGACGCTCGAGAAGTACGGCACGGGAACGCCGAACGACTGGATCGAACGCAACCTCTACACGCCCTATAGCTGGGAAGGCTGCGGCGTGATGCTGGCCATCGACGTGATTCTCTTCGGACCGATCGGGCTGACGATCTGGGCGGTGCAGATGGCCTGGATCCCGGTCACGGCCGCGGGGGTGATCAACGGCCTGGGACACTACTTGGGCTATCGCAATTTCTCGACCGAGGACGCGAGCACCAACATCGTTCCCTGGGGCATCTTGATCGGCGGCGAGGAGCTGCACAACAACCACCACGCGTACGGAACGTCGGCCAAGCTTTCGTCGCGGTGGTATGAATTCGACCTCGGATGGGCCTACATCCGCAGCCTCGAAGCGTTCGGGCTCGCCCGGGTGCGCAAGGTCGCGCCGCGGATCAGGTTCGATCGCGACAAGCTGCACGCCGACCTGGAGACGCTGCAATCGGTGATCACGCATCGGTACGCCGTGCTGTCGCGCTACGCACGCTCGCTGAGGGAAGCGTTCGCGACGGAAGTCGACTCGCTCCGTGAGCGGGTCCGGCGCGGCGAGCTCCCGGCGGAGCTAGCCAGCGTGCAGAGGCTGCACCGCTGGTTCCAGACGGACATGCGCAAGCTCGCCGAAAGCGAGCGCGCACGGCTCGCGCTGGCGCTCGAGAGCAGCAAGGCGCTGCAGACGATCTACGCGATGCGGCAGGATCTGGCCGGCCTGTGGGAGCGATCGAACGACTCACGCGAACAGCTTCTGGCACGCCTCCAGGACTGGTGCCATCGCGCCGAGACGAGCGACATCGTCCCGCTGCGCAATTTCTCCCGCGAGCTGCGGACGTACTCCTGAGCATGGCGCTGCTGCGGCATCCGTAGCAGCGGTTCCGCACGAAGAAAAAGCCCGCCGGATGGCGGGCTTTCTTTTACTGTCGCCCCGGCGGAGGCCGGGGCGACAGTTTGATTCGTTGGCGCGCTGACGACGCAACTTGGATCCCGGCCTCCGCCGGGATGACGCATTTGTTTCCGATCGCGAACCGCTGCGCGGCCCGCTCTCGGACAAATCCGTCACTTGAGCTTCGATTCCTTGTACAGGACGTGCTTGCGCACGACCGGGTCGAACTTCTTGACCTCCATCTTCTCCGGCATCGTCTTCTTGTTCTTGGTGGTCGTATAGAAGTGCCCGGTTCCGGCCGAGGATTCGAGCTTGATCTTTTCGCGCATGGTCGTGCTCCTTCGCTACCGTTCAGACGTGCTCGCCGCGCTCGCGCAGCTCGGCCAGGACGACGTCGATGCCCTTCTTGTCGATCGTGCGCAGCGCCGCGTTGGTGAGGCGCAGGCTCACCCAGCGGTTCTCGCTCTCGACCCAGAACCTGCGTTGCTGCAGGTTCGGCATGAAGCGCCGACGCGTCCTGTTGTTGGCGTGGGAGACGTTGTTGCCCACCATCGGGATCTTTCCCGTGACCTGACAGACTCGAGCCATGATTGCTCCGGTGCTTGCGACCCTGGCCGGGAGCGACCGGAGGGGCAGCGAAAAGCATGAGATTTTATCGGGAAAGGACCGCCGATTCAAGCGCTTCCGTGTTATGCGTCGGGTAAAGGGGGTTGATCGCGGCCCGACTTCTTCTCGGCCGCTTCCTTCCGCTCTTCGGCGCGCAGCGCGACCCACGCGCCCCACACGCCAAACGCCACGACACACAGGACAGGGATGAGGATTTTGAGGGTCTCCATGTCCATCTCAGTCCCCTTTGCACAGCAATGCACCTATGACGAAGCATACTACGCCCATGACGATCAAGGCGATCACATGAAATGTTCCGTAAGAGTTCTCGGTGTAGACGATTGACGTAGCGGCGATTAGGCAGGCGGCGGCAAGGTTATGGAGGAACCGTCCATAGGCTTCTCTCTGCCTGCCGTTCGGGGTAACGAATGCGCCGTGAAGTGCGGCCCCGACACGGACGATCGCTCGTACCCTCACAGCAATCCCCGCTCCGCGAACGATACCGTCCGAGTCCCCGCGACGATGAAGTGATCGAGCGTCTTGATCTCGACCAGCGACAGCGCAGCTTTGAGCGTCTGCGTCAGCAGCTCGTCCGCGCGGCTGGGCTCGGCGACACCCGACGGATGATTGTGCGCGAAGATGACGCCGGCGGCGTTGTGGCGCAGCGCCGTCTTCACCACCTCCCTCGGGTAGACGCTCGTTTGCGTCAGCGTGCCGCGAAAAAGCTCCTCGGACGCGAGCAGCCGGTTCTGCGAGTCGAGGAAAAGCGCCAGGAAGACTTCGTGCGCGCGGCCGCCGAGGGTGAGCTGCAGAAAATCGCACACCGCCCGCGGAGACGACAGGCTATCCCGTTCGCCGATGTCTTCCAGCAGCGCACGCCGCACCAGCTCGAGCACGGCTTTCAACTGCGCGTACTTCGCGACGCCGAATCCGCGAACGCCCGCGACTTCGTCGACACTCGCCGCTAACAGCCGCTGAAGGCTTCCGAAGCGCGCGATGAGCTCGCGCCCGAGATCGACCGCGCTCGTGCCCGCGACGCCGGTGCGCAGAAAAACCGCCAGCAATTCGGCCTCGGAAAGCGCTGCGGCGCCATGCGCGAGCAGGCGCTCGCGCGGTCGTTCGCGTTCGGGCCAATCGGCGATGCGCATGGACTACGCCCCTATACCCTGATGCCGGGGCATATTAAACTGGCCCGGTCTGCGTTTTCTCAGTCGAAAGGATGACTCTGCTCAGGGTCGCCGAGAGTAGCCATGAAATTGAACATGGGTTGCGGTTACGACAAGCGAGAGGGTTACCTGAACGTAGACATATCGCCAGTCTGTGAGCCCGACCTCGTTTACGACCTCGAGTCGCTTCCCTGGCCATGGAACGCCGATTCGGTAAACTACGTACGGTTCAATCATTCCCTCGAACATCTCGGGCAAAATCCGCGAATCTTTCTGGGGATGATGAAAGAGCTATATCGCGTGTGCAAGGATCAGGCAGGAGTGGAAATCAATGTTCCGCATCCGCGCCACGACAACTTCATCAATGATCCGACACATGTGCGAATAATTACCCCTGGACTCCTGCAGCTGTTCGATAGTCAGGTCAATGATGAGATCAAGCTCAGAGGTTTACCCAATACACCGTTCGCGCACTATCTGGGTGTCGACTTTGCCGTCGAAAGTAGTCGAGCCGTGCTCGCCGAACCATACGCTACGCAACACGCTAACAAGCAGCTCTCCGATGGAGACGTGGACGTGATGAGCAGGGAGTGGAATAACGTTGTATCCGAGCTGCGGATACTCCTGAAGGTAAGAAAGGGCAGGCAATCATAGATTCATCGGTCTCAGCCTATCCGGGCCATGCGCGTACTACTGATACATAAATAATGCGATGACTACGCCGACCGTGCCGCGGCAACTCAATCGGGTATTGCTCGGCTTGACCGGCGGGATCGCCGCGTACAAGGCTGCCGAGCTCACGCGCCTGCTGATCAAGCAGGGCATCGCCGTGGATGTGGTCATGACGCCGGCGGCCACGCAGTTCATCACGCCGATGACGCTTCAGGCGCTCTCGGGGCGTCCCGTCCTGACCGACCTGTGGCAATCAGGAGCCGCGAACGCGATGGGCCACATCGATCTTTCGCGCGGCGCCGACGCGATCCTCGTCGCGCCCGCGTCGGCGGATTTCATCGCCAAGCTCGCGCACGGGCTCGGCGACGATCTGCTCTCGACGCTCTGCCTCGCGCGCGATTGCCCGCTTCTCGTCGCGCCGACGATGAACGTGCAGATGTGGAACAACGCGGCGACGCAGCGAAACATCGCGCAGTTGAAGTCCGACGGCATCGAGATCCTCGGCCCCGGCAGCGGCAGCCAGGCGTGCGGCGAAGTCGGCGACGGACGAATGATCGAGCCGGAGGAGATCCTCGCCGCGCTCATCGCGTGGGCGCAGCCCAAGCTCCTCGCGGGAAAGCGCGTGCTCCTGACCGCGGGACCGACGTTCGAAGCGATCGATCCCGTGCGCGGCGTCACCAACTTGAGCTCCGGGAAGATGGGCTTTGCGCTGGCGCAGGCGTGCGGCGAGGCCGGCGCGGCGGTGACGCTGATCGCCGGGCCGACGACGCTCGCGACGCCCGCCCAGGCGACTCGCGTCGACGTAAAGAGCGCCGGCGACATGGCTGCGGCGGTCGACGCACGTGTGAAGGACTGCGACATCTTCGTCGCCGTGGCGGCCGTTGCGGACTACGCGCCGGCCGAAGCGCGCGCAACGAAGATCAAGAAGAACGCGCAGCCGCTGACCCTCAAGCTCAAGCCGACCGTAGACATCCTCGCCAAGGTCGCGGCGCGTCCGAAGCCGCCCTTCTGCGTCGGCTTCGCCGCGGAGACCAACAACGTGAACGAGAACGCGGAGGCCAAGCGGCGGCGCAAGCACGTGCCGCTGCTCATCGCCAATCGCGCCCAGGACGCACTCGGACAGGACGAGAACGAGGTGACGCTCCTCGACGACTCGGGCGCGCACCCGCTGCCGCGCATGGACAAGCTCGCGCTGGCGCGCCGGCTGGTCGCGGAGATAGCGGGGCGGCTGCCCAAGCGATAACTTGTCGCCCCGAAGGCCGGGGCCCAATCAGGGTCACAGGCGGCGTCCACCGCCGGGCTCGGGCGACAGGACGATGCCTCTATCGATCAATTTGGTAGCATTACGTGTCATGGGCGGCACGTTCGATACCTTAAGAGCTAGTGAGCGGCTCGAGGCTGCCGGCCTACCGCCCGGCCAAGCCCGGGCCATCGCGACAGTATTCGGCGAACTTCGCGCCGACTATCTCACCGGACAGGATCTCGAGATCGCGCTCGCCCCGTTGAAGGCGGACCTTCTGCTGCTCAAGTGGAGCACCGGGCTCATCGTCGGCGGGATCATCGCGCTGTTGCTCAAGGCCTTCGTTTAGCCCTCCACCGGCTACAGTAACTGCAGCGTCGCCCCGCGAAGCCCGTGCATGTAACGTTTACCCTGCGCGGTGATGAGACGCTCATTCGCGTAATATCGGCGCGCGACATGCATCGCAAGGAAAGGCAGATCTATGAAGCCAAAACCTAGCATTCCTCGGTTCAAGTCCGAAGCGCAAGAGCGCGAGTTCTGGGAAGCGCATGAGAGCTCCGAACTCATCGACTGGTCTCAGGCGAAACGGGTACGTCTGCCTAACCTCAAGCCATCGACACAAAGTATCTCTATCCGACTGCCGTTGCACACGCTCGAGCGAATCAAGGCCGCAGCAAACGCGAGGGACGTACCCTACCAGTCGCTGATCAAAGTCTGGCTCGAAGAAAAACTCGAGGCGTGAAGGCACTTCGTGACACCCGCACGAAGCTTCGCGCCACTCGTCGTTCCGACACCGAGTCATTGCTTCGTCGCCCCGGCCCCGGACTCGAGCACTCCGGGGCAGGCTGCGGCCGGGGCCCAAGTTGAATGACCGCTACCATCGCCCTCAAAATCCTCGACGAGCGCATCCGGCCGTACCTGCCCGCGTACGCGACGCCGGGCTCCGCCGGCATGGATCTGCGGGCCTGCATCGACGCGCCGATCACGCTCGCCCCGGGCCAGACCGAGCTGATCCCGACGGGGGTGGCGATCCATATCGCCGATCCGGGGCTTGCCGCGATGATCCTGCCCCGATCCGGTCTGGGCCATAAGCACGGCATCGTCCTGGGCAACCTGGTCGGGCTGATCGATTCGGACTACCAGGGGCCGCTGATGGTGAGTTGCTGGAATCGGGGCGACCAGCCGTTCGAATTGAAGGTCATGGATCGACTGGCTCAGCTCGTATTCGTCCCCGTGCTGAAGGCGCAGTTCCAGGTGGTGGAAGACTTCGCCTCCAGCGAACGCAGCGTCGGCGGATTCGGGAGTACGGGGCGATAAAAGTGGGCGCCAGATCACCGGAGTAGCGACCAGTGAAACGAATCGTCAAGCAAGTGTTGCCATACGTATGACAAGCCTTCTGAAACGGCTTGCCTCACCCCTCGCTGCGCGTCTTCTGAGCCGATTGACGGGCTTGCCGCCGTCCGCGCTCGAGTCGCGCCGCTCGGGCGGCCGCGACCCGCTGCTCGCTCGTCCATCACCGCAACAGTCGGCACCGCTCGGACGAATTGGTTTTCTCTTTCATACACCGGAACTTCTCAATCACTTCTCGCCCGTCATCGACCTGCTGCCCGCGGGCAGCTTTGATCTCGTGGTGTGTTGGCATGCGGAAAACAGCCCCGAAATGAAGTCGGCCGCCGCGCGCTGGAAAGCCCGGATACTCACGACCCGCGAGGTGCTTTCGTCGGGCAGCCGCTATCGGTACATGGTCTCGAATCATCCGGTGATGTTGGGCGACCCTCGGGTGCTCAAGCAACTTGCCGACAACAACATCCGTTTCATGTATGCCGCCGGCAAGTCCGCCTGGAACATGAGCGCATGGAACGCGCTGTACGATCTCATTCTATGTTTCGGACCCTATCATGCCGCAGAATTCGCGAAGCGAACCGGCGCTGCTGTACTTCAAATGGGCTATCCGCGTCTGGACGGCTTCTTCAATTCGACGATTGATGCGGATCAGCTGAAGAAGCGATTCCAGTGCGACCCTGCCAGGCAAACCGTCGTATGGCTGCCTACCTGGAAAGGGCTCTCGTCAGTCGGTCTGTTCGACGCACAGGTGTCGGCGTTGACCGCAAAGTACAACGTCGTTGTGAAGGTGCACCCGCTGATGCCGGGCGACGAACCTCACCGCGTGGCGGCGCTGCAGGAGCATCGATTCACGCATTTAATAATCGATGCCAGCGACAATCTCCCCCTGTACCAGCTTGCGGACTTCATGCTCTTCGACTATGGAGGTCCACCATTCGCGGGCGTGTATACCGACAAACAAATGATCCTTCTGAATGTGCCGAACGCGGAAAAGAACGAATTCACCGGCGAAGATTCGCCCGACATCAGTATTCGCCGGACCATCATCAACATCGACGCAGAAGGAAGCGACCTTTCTCGGCTGTTGACCGACGACCAGTTGTGGGAGCGGCAGAAGAGACAACGACAGGTACTGCGCGCGCAGTACTTCGCACCTTACTACGGCTTTTCGGCGCAAGTCGCGGCGCTTGCGCTATTGAACTTGAACCATATTCTGAAGCCGTAGCGCCGAGGCATGCGACCGGAGGGCGGCTTGTGGTGATCTGGATTATCGGGTTGTCCGGTGCCGGAAAGACGACTCTGGGGCGTGAGCTGGCGAGGCAATGGCGGCTGCGAGCGCCGAACTGCGTGTTGCTCGACGGTGACGAATTGCGGGAAGTATTCGGTCATACGCGAAGCGACGTGGCGTATACAGTCAGCGGCCGTCGCTTGAACGCGGAAAGGATCACAGCTCTCTGCGCTCTCCTCGACAGGCAAGGCATCAACGTCGTGTGTTGCATTCTCTCGCTCTTTCCGGAGATGCGTGCCGAGAATCGCCAGCGCTTCAGCCGCTATTTCGAGGTCTTCCTCAGGGCCCCGTTGCCGACTCTGAAAACGCGCGACGTCAAGGGGCTGTATGCGGCGGCGGCATCGGGCGCGACTCGAGATGTCGTAGGGGTGGATATCCCATTTCCCGAGCCCACGACTGCGGATCTCGTGATCGACACATCAGGCGAGCTGCCGGATGTTTCCTTGCTGGCCATTCAGGTCCTTCAACGCGCAGGGATAGAGGCTTGAGCAGCGACACCATCTACCCTTATGCAACGGGTGACTTGCTCGAGACGCGAAATACGTACTTCTATTCCCCGTACCATGGCCGAGCGTTTCTCGAAGCGTGGCGTCGGCAGCGTAATGCCAAGCTGCGCGAGCTGCCCGGCAGTCCTTCCGAGCTCGCCGCGAACGAGACGTCCGGCGCGCCGGCGGCGCGCGCCACCGATATCCTGCTGGACTCCATCTATCGTGAGCTGAGCGAAGAGAGGTTGGACCATATTTCATTGCTCGATCGACTGGTGCAGAGATTCGAAGTCAGTAAGCGGCTCCACGGCGAGTACAATGAAAAATGGCGCCCGGTCGACGCAGCCGACTATCGGTCGCTGGACCGATACGTGCGATTCGCGGAGGTGCTCGACATGGCGTACCACCGCACCGATAAGTTGCCCTATCTCAATGCACTGCTGAAGGTCGTCGATACACTCACGGCGCTGCACTCGACGCTGAACGTCGATCAACAAGCACGATTGCGCCAAGTCATCGCGCGCGAGCGAGATCATGTGGCGCGTCTGGCTGCACGGCTTGAAGGGGCCGTCGATGCGACTTGACGGGGTCGCTCTGCTGGCCGCTCCGACAACGCGTTCCCAGGCCTATTTGCAGGCGCTGGTCGCGAATGAGCTCTATCCGGACCACGTGATAGGGATGGGAGAACCTGCGACGGAGTCCATCGACGCAGCCACCGACAGGATGTGGCAAGGCGTGGCGCTTCCGAACCTCGGTGAGTCGCTCTCGATCACCTGCGGGCGGGCTGGCATCCCGCTCGTCGTATGCAATGTCAAGGACGTGAACACAGCGGAAGCCGTGCACGCCGTGCGCGAAATCGGGCCGCGAATCGTCATCTACTCGGGATACGGTGGGCAGATCATCGCGGATGAAATGCTGGACTGCGGTCCGCAATTCTTGCACGTGCATTCGGGGTGGCTGCCCGAATATCGTGGTAGCACAACGATCTACTATGCGCTGCTCAACGGTGAAGACCCGGGTGTGACAGCGCTCATCCTTGATCGCAACATCGATACTGGACCCATCGTCGCAAGACGCCGATACCCGAAGCCCTACCGTGGGCTGGATATTGATCGGGTCTACGATCCCGCGATTCGTGCAGATCTGCTCGTTCAGGTAATGGCAGGTTACGCGCGATCCGGTCTGCTCCCTTCACTCGAGTCGCAGACGTGGGAAGAAGGGATCAACTACTACGTAATCCACCCTGTCCTCAAGCATCTTGCGGTCCTGACGCTCGATGGCAGGGCAGCGCGATGAGAACCAAAGGGTCGCTTCTCGGACTGCTGCGGAAGGCGGTCAAGAGCAACACCGCGGGCGGTCTTTCGCCGGAAACCCGTGGCGAACAATCGCTGGCGCGAAGCCCGGAGCAGGACGCTCAGGCGCAAGCACCGGCGACGAGGACGCGGCAACTCGGCGAAACCGATTCGATTGCTGCTCAAACTCTTCTCAGGCGACTCATTCTCGTCGCCGAAAGGTTCCCGCGCGAATACGACCACATGTATCGTGCGCTCCTCGATATGCTGCGTGCCTTCGAGAAAGAAGGCAATTTGGCTGGCTTTTGGAAAACTTGGTCTGCTCTGGTCAACGAGGTTGGGTCGACTTCGCAGTGGCTCGAGTTGCTGTTCCCGGACCAAACCGCCGCCGACCCGACGTTGAGCGCCAGAGCGCGTGCATCGAGAAACCGCGGATACGTGCCCGCCAAAGCACCTCCGGGGGAACCCGCAGGCGACCCGGAGCCCAATGGGATCGAGCCGAAGTCGGCCGCGAAGATGTTCGACCGATTGCTCGACGAGCTGTCGATGGGCAATCCGGGCGCAGGACCGCCATTTTCGTTTCTTAGCCGCTTCTATTTTTTCAGAGATATCCTTTATGGATATTTTGTCGACGTAAGCCTGAAACCGATTCAGCGCGCGATCTTCCAGCAGTGCTTCTTGCAAAGGCACAACTGGCGGCAGGGTTACGCGGCCGACTACCCCTATCAGGGAATGGAGAGATTGGGCGTCAGCGGCGTGAAACCGTCCGAGGAGCGCTTCGCCCGATACGATATTGCCGAGTACCTGCGACCAACCGACAAAGTACTGGATATCGGCTCCAACAACGGGTTCTGGTCCCTCGTTCTCGCGCCGACGGTCGGCCACGTGGATGGCCTCGAATTCAACCCCTACCTGGTGGCGATCGCCAACATCGCCAAGGAATATCTCGGTGTCGCGAATGCATCGTTCATCCCGGCCGACTTCGTCGATTTCGAGACTTCCGAACAATATGAGGTCGTCTGTTCACTTGCCAATCACTGTACCATCGACGGCAACCTGTCGATGGACTTCGAACAATACGTCGCAAAGGTATTCTCTCTGCTGCAACCCGGCGGCATCCTGCTGTTCGAAAGTCATAACGTGTTCGGTCCGGGCGCAGGAGGGCCTGGTGACGACGGTGACCTCGATGCGAAATTCGACATCGCGGAGCGTTATTTTGCCGTATTGAAGTACAAGATGACGCGAGCGTACGTGCCTGCTTTCGATATCGACAAGCTGTTCATCGTGATGCGTCGGCGCGAGCGCTATGAGCCTGATGCCGTCAGGACGCTTCGCTTGTCGCAAGCGAGAGTCCGCTATGGCTACTGACTCCTCGGCCGATCGAGATTCGTTCCGGTTCGGCACCAAGGCCGAGACCCTGGAGCGCATGCAGGGCCTGCTCGCAGAAGCGGTAATTCCTGATTTTTACTATTTCACCGCCGCGCACTGGCGATCCTCGGCCGCTTCGGTGCTTGAATCGATCGCGGAGCGCTTCCGGGGTGCCATGCTGGCGATTCGCAGCAGCGCGATCATCGAGGATGGCGCCAGGGACTCCAAGGCCGGGGCGTTCGTAACCAAGCTGAGGATCCGCGGCGACGACCGCCCGGCCATTGTCAAAGCGATCGGCCAGGTCGCAGAGTCCATGACCGGAGATGAGGGCGATCAGATACTGGTGCAACTGATGGCCGACGACATCGCGGTGAGCGGCGTGATCATGACCTACGACATCGTGAATGGCGCGCCCTATTACTGCATAGACTATGACGACGAAAGCGGCCGTACAGATATCGTCACCGGCGGCAATGGCATCAACAAAGGCCTGTTCGTATACCGCTACGCCGACCCGAAGATGATCCGGTCCACCCGGGTAGCGGCATTCCTGAGGCTGGCACGCGACATTGAAGAGATCTGCGATTGCCCGGCTCTCGATATCGAGTTCGGGCTCGATCGCGCCGGGCAGATGTACCTTTTTCAGGTCAGACGCATTGCCCTGACGCATAGCTGGCATCCCGTCACCGAGCGCCGCGTCAAACGTCAGCTGAAGTTCGTTGAAGCGTTTGTCAACGAATGCTCGCTACGCCGTCCTAACGTCCTTGGCCGGCGCACGGTCCTGGCCGTAATGCCCGACTGGAATCCGGCCGAAATCATCGGCACGACACCGCGCCCCCTTGCCGCTTCGCTTTACCGCGAGCTCATAACCAATGGCGTCTGGTGCGAAGCGCGCTCCGCGATGGGATACCGCCCGGTCGGCGACCCCGAGCTCATGCTTCTGATCAACAACCACCCCTACATCGACGTACGCAACAGCTTCAACTCCTTCCTTCCCGGCGGGCTGCCGGACCCCATCGGCGAGAAGCTGGTCGACGCCTGGCTCGACCGTCTGGAGGAGCATCCCGAGCTGCACGACAAGGTCGAGTTCGAAATAGTGCCCACTTGTCTCGACTTCTGCTTCGAAGAGGATTTTGGTGCCCGTTATCCGAACCTGCTGAGCGAGACCGAGTTCCGCTTGTACCGCGCGGCACTTGAACGACTGACGCGCACGTGCCTGCAGACCGATCCCTCGAATACGCTGACCTCCGCATTGGCGAATGCGACCACTCTCGACAGACTGCAGCTCCCGCCTGTCGAGGATGGCGTGCATGCACATCTGGCCCGGGCGACGCTGCTGGTGCGTCTCTGTCGCCAATATGGCACGCTATCGTTCGCGATCGTCGCGCGTCACGCGTTTGTGGCCGAGGCGATGCTGCGCACCGCCGTACGTCGCGGCGTGCTGTCGGCTGGCAGATTCGAGGAGTTCAAGCGCAGTATTCGCACCGTCACGGGAAACATGGTGTCGGAGTACGCACTCGTCTGCCAGGGCAAGCGCGACCGGAAGGAATTTCTAGCCGCGTACGGCCACCTGCGTCCAGGCACCTATGAAATTGCGTCGCTTAGATACGACGAACGAGATGACTTGTTCCAGGGAGCCGTGACATTCCCGCCGGTCGGCGAACTCCCAGATTTCGTGCCGACCGCGGACGAACAGAAAGGCTTCGAAACACTTCTGGCCGATTCCCGTCTCGACGTGCTGAACGCGGACGAATTGCTGGCGTACGCCCGGAATGCAATCGCCGGGCGTGAACAGGTGAAGTTCACGTTCACCCGCGTGCTGTCTGACGCCCTGTCGGCGCTCGTACGCTGGGGCGAGTCACAGGGCTTGTCGCGTGACGATCTTTCGTACATCGACTGGCCGGCGATGGCAAGGAGCCTGCATCAGCCGATCATGGACGAACCCGATCGTCATTACCTGGATATCGCCGAAGCGGGTCGCAGGAGCATCGACGCGGCCTACGTGTTCCGGCTTGGACATCTCGTGTTCGGTGTGCGCGACATCTATGTTGCAACGCTGAACAGAAGCGTCCCCAACTTTATCGGCCGGGGTTCCGCATCAGGGCTCATTGTCGAGCTCACGGCCGAGAGCCCTGCAAGCAGCGAAGTAGCCGATCGGATCGTTTGCATCGAGAATGCCGATCCAGGGTTCGACTGGATATTTACCCGAAGTCCTAAAGCACTGATTACTCGCTTTGGGGGCGCGAATTCTCACATGGCAATCCGCTGCGCCGAATTCGGTCTGCCGGCTGCCATAGGTTGTGGCGATCAGATCTATTCGCGGATCGTCGCAGTCGGCCGTGTCGAGCTCGATTGCAAGCAGAAGATCCTGAGGCCGATTCATGGCGAGTGAGTTGCGCATAGGGTTGACGATGCGTGAAATGCTTGCCGAAGGCTACAACGAGCCTCGGGATGCACTGGCTCGTGTCTGGGGGGAATTCATGCAGGCAACCCTGCCCGAAGCCGTCTGGCTGCCGGTGCCCAATCTGGGCCCCGATTCGGCGCGGCGCTTCTGCGACCGATGGGGAATCAATGCGCTCATACTGACCGGCGGCGAGGACATCGGCGTATCGCCCGTCCGTGACGCGACCGAGCGTGCGCTATTGCAGCATTTCTCGCGAATCGGACAACCCATCTTCGGCGTCTGCCGCGGATTGCAATTGATGTGGACGGAGCTGGGCGGCAATCTCGAGACCAAAGGCGGTCACGTCGGCGTGCGCCATCGTGTCCGCTACGCTCGAGAGAGAACGCTCGACATCGACGATCGCACTGGCGAAGTCAACTCGTTCCACGGTTTCTCGCTTCGCGAATCAACAGCGGGCCTCCGTGAGCCTGCCGTTGTGTTCGCGCGAGCCGATGACGGGACTGCGGAAGGCGTGCGTTTCGGAGACAGTCGCATGGCGGGCGTCATGTGGCATCCCGAGCGGGAAGCCGCTGCAAACTCCGCAGACGTGTCCCTGATACGGAGCTTCTTCGGACTCGGGACATCAGGGCCTGTATAGCGAATGGCGGTCGCGACGCATTCCGTCATCCTCGCTGCCGGTCGCGGCTCGCGTATGGGCGAGCTCACGGCCGCGAAGCCCAAGTGCCTGACGGTTCTGGCCGGAAAATCGCTCCTTGCCTGGCAACTGGCGGCGCTTCGATCGGCCGGCATCCAGGCGATCGCCGTCGTCGGCGGATACCGCAAGGAGCTGCTGACGTCCGGATCCTATGAGTTGCTGGACAACCCGGACTGGGCAACCACGAACATGGTCGCAACGATGCGCTGCGCATCCACGCTCCTGCGCCAATTCTCGTGTCTCGTGTGTTATAGCGACATCCTCTACCGACCTGAGCACATCAGAGCCCTCGCCGAGGTCGATGGCGATATCGCAATCAGCTATGACTTGCAGTGGGGAAGCCTGTGGTCCGCAAGATTCGCCGATCCTCTCACTGACGCCGAGACATTCCGGCAGGAGAACGGATGGTTGACGACGATAGGCGAACGAGCGGAGTGCCTCGCCGACATCGAAGGGCAGTACATGGGGCTTCTCAAGTTCACGCCGGCAGGCTGGGGCCAGGTCGAGCGGGTCATAACGGCGCTCGCACCGGAGACTCTACGCAGGATCGACGTGACGGCGTTGCTCGGACTGCTCTTGCGCGCCGGCACACCGATTCGCTGCGTACCTGTCATTGGAGGCTGGTGCGAAATCGACGGCAGCGCCGACCTGGAATTGTATGGGCGCTTGCTGGACGAATCCGAAAGAAGCGGCAACCGATGGGACCACGATTGGCGATGGTGACGGTGACAGCCGTAATGGACAGTTATATCGTGACTAGGTAAGCTTCCGGGCGCTTATGTCCCCCCGTGCAAACTGCGAGTGTCGTGCGCCGCACCGGAATGCGTGCGGCTGCGGCGAGCTGTCGAGCCGGTATTGCACATGACGAGCCATTTCCAGCATCCACAGGCCCTCGTCGAAACGGCGAACATCGGTGCCGGAACCAATGTCTGGGCATTCGCGCACGTGCTGCCCGGTGCCGTGATCGGGACGAACTGCAACATCTGCGACGGCGTCTTCATCGAGAACGACGTGGTCATCGGCGATCGCGTGACGATCAAGTGCGGGGTTCAGGTCTGGGACGGGATCACGCTCGAAGACGACGTCTTTGTCGGGCCCAACGCCACGTTCACCAACGATCCGCTTCCCCGCGGGCGGCGTCCCAACTGGAGACCATCGATGCGCACCGTCGTGCGGCGCATGGCGTCGATCGGGGCGAATGCGACGATCCTGCCCGGACTCACGATCGGCGCCAATGCCATGGTCGGCGCAGGCGCGGTCGTCACGCGCGACGTGCCGCCGAACGCGATCGTCGTCGGCAACCCTGCCCGCATCACGGGCTACGTCGACACGGCCTTTCCGGCGCTGGAGGACGGCGGACCGGCGGCGCCGAGGGAGGATTTGCGCGCGCTGCGCGTGTCCGGCGCGAAGCTGCACCGGATGCCCCTCATCAAGGATCTGAAGGGCTCGCTCACATTCGGCGAGAACGAGCAGCACCTGCCTTTCCCGCTCCAGCGATACTTCGTCGTCTTCGACGTCCCGAGCCGGGAGGTGCGCGGCGAGCATGCTCACCGTACCCTGCACGAGTTCCTCATCTGCCTGCGCGGTTCGTGCGCGGTCGCGCTCGACGATGGGCGGGTGCGCGACGAAGTCACCCTCGACAGCCCGACGATCGGCGTCCACGTGCCGCCGATGGTTTGGCGCGTCCATTACAAGTACAGCGCGGACGCCATGTTGCTGGTGCTCGCCTCCGATCTCTATCGGGCCGACGACTACATCCGAAACTACGACGAGTTCATCGCGCTGATTCGCGGCGGCACCCCTCGGTCGTGGCGCAAAGGAAGAGCAGACTTCTGAAGCATCGATCGACGTCCGAAGCCGCCATCCGCGTCCCGTTCCTCGACGTCGCGGGAATCAACTCGCGATTCGGCACGAGTTCGCCGAGGCCCAGGCGCGCGTGCTTGAGTCCGGATGGTTCCTCCGCGGCGCGGAGACTCGCGCTTTCGAATCCGAGTTCGCTGCGTCGACCAACGCGCCGCATTGCGTGCTGGTCGCGAACGGCTACGACGCGCTGCGATTGGCGCTGCGCGCCTGGGTATCCCTGGGACGGCTCGAAGCGGGCGACGAGGTCGTCGTCCCGGCCAACTCGTTCATCGCGTCGGCGCTCGCGGTGACCGATGCGGGCCTGCAGGTGCGCCTCGCCGATGTGGATTCCGCGACGTTCAACGTATCGGCGGCGTCGGTCGCGGCCGCGGTCACATCGCGGACGCGCGCGGTCATGCCGGTCCACCTTTACGGGCAGCTCGCCGACGTCGAATCGATTCGGGAGCTTTGCGCGAGCCGCGGCCTGCTGCTCCTCGAGGACGCCGCGCAGGCGCACGGTGCCCGGCTGGGAGCATCGAGTGCTGGGATGTTCGGCCATGCGGGAGCCTTCAGTTTCTACCCGGCCAAGAACTTGGGCGCGTTGGGCGATTCGGGCTGCCTCGTCACAGCTGATCCGGCGTTGGCGCAGCGCGTCCGGATGCTTGGCGACTACGGCTCGACCGCGAAGTACGAACACGAACTGCGCGGCGTCAACAGCCGCACCGACGAGCTGCAGGCGGCGTTCCTCCGTATCAAGCTGCGCCGGCTCGAGCGGGACAACGATCGCCGCCGGCAAATCGCGAGTCGATACCGCGCCGCGATGGCCCATCCGTTTGTCACCTTGCCGCGCGCGCCATTGCAGCCGTCGGCACACGTCTGGCACCTGTTCGTCGTTACCACGCCGCATCGGGCGAGCCTCATGCGGCATCTCGATAGTTGCGGTATCGGGACCATGATCCATTATCCGAAGGCTATACATCGACTGCACGCGTACCGCGATATCTTTCCTGAGCCACCTTCGCTGCCGGTCGCCGACCGGTTGCAGGACCAGGTCCTTTCTCTACCGATCAGCCCCGTCATGAGGGACGACCAGGTCGACGCGGTGATCGATGCAGTCAATAGCTGGCAGCCCGGATCTGAAGCGTGACGCCGATGAAGGAAAAGGTCGTACTGGTTCTCTCGGGTGTCGGAGCGAACAGGGCCATCCAGGGCATGATGGCCGAATTCGGCGGCGCGCTGTCGGCGCACGGGCTGAACGTCGTCCACATCACGTTCGAGCCCTCCGAGCTGCAATACGCCGTCGACATGATGGTTCGCGGCGAAGTCTTCTTTGCCCTGACCTGGCTCGGGATCGGTCAGGACATCACGGTCGCCGCCGGCCAGGAAGCCCGCCAGGTCAATGTCTGGGAAGCGGTGCGGGTTCCGCTGGTGAAGATCCACGCCGATCACCCGGCATATTTTTCCGATCGCCATCGCGATACCCCGGTCACTTCCGTCAATCTGTACATGGCCGCCGAATTCATGGATTTCCGCCGTCGGTGGCTTCCCGAGGTGCGCGCGCTGACCGCGCTGGTACCCCCGTGGCCGATTGCGCCGCTTCCGCGAACCGACGTCGATCTGTCCAAGCGCCGCAACGGCAAGCTCGTGTTCCTCAAGAACGGAAACTCTCCGCACGACCTGCGGCGGCTCTGGCGAGAGCGGCTCACGCCCACGCTGGCCGGGCTCATGGATGCGATGGCCGACGAGATCCTTCCGATCGGCCTCCGGCCCGGAAAGCTCCTCATCGGCGATTTCGTCGCTCGTTTCATGACGAAGCGCGGCGTCGATGCGATGTCCGCTGCACCTCTGATACCTTTCTTTGCCGCGCAGCTGGACGATTACCTGCGCAGGATCAAGAGCGAGATGATCGCCAACGCGATCCTGGACTTTCCGGTGATCGTCCAGGGCGACCTGTGGGGCCACGTGGACTTCAGCGGCCGGCGCGCGCGACTCGTTCCCGGCGAGGACTTCGTCGCCTCGCGCCGCGTCTTCGCCGAAGAGCTCGGCGTCATCGATATGTCGCCCAACATGGACGCCGAGCCTCACGACCGCGTGCAGCGCGCCGCTGGTTCCTATTCGCTCTTTCTGAGCAACAAGCAGAGCTGGATCACCCAGGAGTTTCCGGGATTCGAAGCGATGACTTTCGAGTTCGATCCGGAGTCCATCAAGGAGCGGGTCGCCGAGGTTCTCGCGCAGCCGGACCGGTACCTGGAGCTCGGAGTCGCATTCGGCGAGCGGTTCCGGGAAATTCACCCGATGGAAGCCTTTTCCCGGCGCGTGGTCGAGCTCGCGGAACTCGCCGCACTCTATTGCGCAGCAGAAAAGCCCGCACTGCAACCCTTCGTCGTCTGGCCCGCGCAGTAGCGCGATCGCTCAGTCCGCCGTCCGCAGAATGCGGCTCATGCTATCTCGCTGCATTCGTCGAGTGCTATGTCGACATCGATCTCTTCGGGGATGGCCAAGAGCGCCAGCGCCGTGGCCCCACCGAACACATCCGTCTCCCGGCGATTGAAGTTCCGCGCATCGAACAGCGCGCTCTCCATCCGCCAGCAGCGATAGCTGAACTCGCGCGCGCGCTGCCGCCAGCACATCGAGTGCCGCTTCATCGGCCGCCGCCAGAAACAGCAGCGGCCGCAGCCGCCACAGCGTCTCGCTCCCGCCGCGCCAGCACGTCCAGCGGGTCCACGCTCGCATTCACCTTCAGCCAGTCCAGCCGCTCCAGCTGCAGCTCGTCGAGCGTCTCGCCAGTCGGCACGCCATCGACCAGGCTCGCCTCTTCGCCCACGCTGCCGAGCTTGCGCCGCATCACCGTGACGTTGCCCACCCCGTTGGCCGCCAGGTTCTGCCGCAGGATCTGCTGCACCACCGGTCGCGACTCGTAGAGCATCAGGTGCCCCGCCTCGCCCAGCATCCGCCCCAGGAACACCGCGTGCGCGCCCACCCCCGCGCCCACCTCCATCATCGTCGAGCCCGGCCGCACGATCCGCGCCAATAGCTCCAGCTGCCGCTGCAGATACTCCCCGTACCAGCCCAGCGCATCGCCCACGATCGGCTCGTCCGGCAGGTACTGCAGGATCCCCACCCGCGTCTCCGCCACCGCGCTTAAGCCCGGGCGATGGCCCGCGTTGAGCTGCGCCGGGCTCGTCCACGGCAGCGATGCGCTCGGCACCGCCTGCACGCGCGCTTCGCTTCCACACTCGGTGCGGATCGTCCCTGCCGCACCCGCTCGGCCAGCGCCGCGGCCACCCGCTCCACCACCTCGGTCCAGTCGTCGCGCCGGCTTTGCCGGAACAGCCGCAGCGTCGGATACCACGGACTGTCTTCGCGCTCTTCCAGCCAGCGGAAGTCCGCCGGCTGCGCCACCATCACCCACACCGGTTTCCCCATCGCTCCGGCCAGATGCGCCACCGCCGTATCCACGCACAGCACTAGATCCAGCTGATCGATCACCGCCGCCGTGTCGGCGAAATCCTGCAACTCCGAACCGATGTCCACCCAGTCCACCCCAGAGAGCAGCGCTTCGGTCGCCTGCTCCGACCCCGGCCCCTTCTGCAGCGACACGAACCGCACCCCCGCCACCTTCAACACCGGCTCCAGCTTCTCCAGACTCATCGAACGAAAACGGTCGTTCGGGTGCTGCGTGTTCCCCGCCCACACCAATCCGATCCTCGGCACACCATCGCGCGGAAGCTTCGCTGCCCAGCGTGCGACGCGTTCCGGCTCGGCGCGGATGTACGGAAAATCCCCCGGAATCGTCTCGAGCGACGTGCCGAGGACGCGCGGCAGACTGAGCAGATTGATGTAGAAGTCGTAATCCGGAATGGCCTCGTCGCGATCCAGCAGCTGGTCGACGCCGGCGATGCCGGCCAGCAGCCCCTTCATCGGCCGCGCGACTCGAAGAAGGACCTTCGCGCCCAATGCCTTCACCTGCGGCGCATAGCGGACGAACTGGATCACATCGCCGAATCCCTGCTCGACATGGAGCAGCAAGGTCTTGCCTCGAAGGTCCTGACCCGACCAGACGGGCCCCGCGAGCCTGACGTGGATCGGCGCGTCGCTCTGCAGCCAGCGGAACTCGTACTGCCGCCAGCCCTCGACGAGCCGGCCGCCTCTCAAGAGCGCGAGCGAATAGACGTAGTGGGCTTCCACGAGCGGAAATCGAGGCAGGTAGCGTTCGCAGACGTCGAGCGCTTCGTGGTTGCGCCGGTTCTCGGTCAGCGCAATGGCGAGGTTCGTGAACGTCGTGGAATCCTCTTCGTTGCCGCGCGCGAGCTTGTCGGCGTGCTCGAAAGCCTCCAGCGCCTCCTCGTACCTGCATTGCCGGCCCATGGCGGCGCCGAGAAGCGACCATGCGACCGCGCGCTCGATCGTCCAGCGCGAGAGCGCGACGAAACTGCTCTTCTGCGGCTGCAAAGTCTTTCAGAGCGAGTCGGGCATTGCCCAGACCGATGCGGACGTCGAAGTCGTCGCCGCCCAAGCGCAAGCGCCCGATCGAAGCTCGCCGCCGCCTCCTCGTGTCGTTTCGCGGCCTGCAGAACGACCGCCAGATTGGAGTGCGAGCGCGCATCCTGCGGAGCGGCCTGGACTGCCCGCCGCATCGCGGCCTCCGCATCGTCGAGCTCGCCCAGGCCGAACGAGCACCACCCGAGCAAGAAGGTGGAAGTCCAGGCTCTCGAGCCCCGCGGATTGCGCCTCGGTGCACACCGAGCGCGCTTCCCGGCAGCGCCGCCAGGCGAACAGCGTCGCCGCGCGCGCGAACAGCAATTGCGGATCGGCCGGAGCGAGTGCCAGCGCGCCATTGATTTCGGCGAGCGACGTCGCGTAGCGTCCCGCAGCGGTCGCGGAGCGTGCGCGGGCGATCAGCTCCTCGTGCTCTTCGCGACTGGGTGCTGGCCGCTGCGGTTTGGGAGATTTAAGCAGCACTTGCTTTCGCCGCGCGCCCTGTCCTCTGAGGGAAGGCCTGGCGAGTCTTCCGACGCGAGTGCTCCCGCCGACGCCACATCACTTGATGGCGAGCCGGGTCACCAGTTCCTTGGTGGCGCGCTCGACGAAAGCGGGACTGTAGCCGAGCTCCTTCAGCTTCCACCGGAACACGTTGCCCAGCTTGGCCTTCTTGTACAAGCCGAGCTTGTGCTCTTCGCGATAGCGGACCGCGCGTGCCGCGAGCCCTTCGAGAATCACTTTGAGCTGATGCACCGCTCCGGGATCGGTCCGGGCTTCCGACGCGGGAGGAAACCGGCGCCCCATGTCGGCGGCGAGGCCGCTCGCGAATTCCTCCAGCTCCTTCGTGTCCAGCGCCTTCAGTATTGCCATGGCGATCCGCACTCCTCTGCGCTCTTCTGTTTCATGATATCTCGCTGCATTCGTCGAGTGCTATGTCGACGTCGATCTCTTCGGGGATGGCCAGCAGCGCCAGCGCCGTGGCCCCGCCGAACACATCCGTCTCCCGGCGATTGAAGTTCCGCGCATCGAACAGCGCGCTCTCCATCCGCCAGCAGCGATAGCTGAACTCCCGCGCGCGCTCCGCCAGAACATCGAGCGCCGCTTCGTCGGCCGCCGCCAGAAACAGCAGCGGCCGCAGCCGCCACAGCGTCTCGCTCCCGCCGCGCCAGCACGTCCAGCGGGTCCACGCTCGCATTCACCTTCAGCCAGTCCAGCCGCTCCAGCTGCAGCTCGTCGAGCGTCTCGCCAGTCGGCACGCCATCGACCAGGCTCGCCTCTTCGCCCACGCTGCCGAGCTTGCGCCGCATCACCGTGACGTTGCCCACCCCGTTGGCCGCCAGGTTCTGCCGCAGGATCTGCTGCACCACCGGTCGCGACTCGTAGAGCATCAGGTGCCCCGCCTCGCCCAGCATCCGCCCCAGGAACACCGCGTGCGCGCCCACCCCCGCGCCCACCTCCATCATCGTCGAGCCCGGCCGCACGATCCGCGCCAATAGCTCCAGCTGCCGCTGCAGATACTCCCCGTACCAGCCCAGCGCATCGCCCACGATCGGCTCGTCCGGCAGGTACTGCAGGATGCCCACCCGCGTCTCCGCCACCGCGCTTAAGCCCGGGCGATGGCCCGCGTTGAGCTGCGCCGGGCTCGTCCACGGCAGCGATGCGCTCGGCACCGCCTGCACCGCGCTTCGCTTCCACACTCGGCGCCGATCGTCCCTTGCCGCACCCGCTCCGCCAGCGCCGCGGCCACCCGCTCCACCACCTCGGTCCAGTCGTCGCGCCGGCTTTGCCGGAACAGCCGCAGCGTCGGATACCACGGACTGTCTTCGCGCTCTTCCAGCCAGCGGAAGTCCGCCGGCTGCGCCACCATCACCCACACCGGTTTCCCCATCGCTCCGGCCAGATGCGCCACCGCCGTATCCACGCACAGCACCAGATCCAGCTGTTCGATCACCGCCGCCGTGTCGGCGAAATCCTGCAGCTCCGAACCGATGTCCACCCAGTCCACGCCAGAGAGCAGCGCTTCGGTCGCCTGCTCCGACCCCGGCCCCTTCTGCAGCGACACGAACCGCACCCCCGCCACCTTCAACACCGGCTCCAGCTTCTCCAGACTCATCGAGCGAAAACGGTCGCGCGAATGCGTGGGACTCCCCGTCCATGCGAATCCCACTCTGAGCTTTCCGGGGTCGCCGAGCTTCGAGGCCCAGCGTGCCGAGTCGCTCGCATCCGCATGAACGTACGGAATATCGGCGGGAATCGATTCCAGCGTCGTACCGAAGACCCGCGGCAGGCTCGGCAGGTTGGCGTAGAAGTCGAAATGCGGCAACGTCTCCGACTTGGAGCGATCGAGGACCTCGTCGATGCCGTCGAAAGACTGCGCGAGGCGCTCGAGCCCCTCGCGCACCTGCAGCAACACGGTTGCCCCCAGTTTCTTCAGCAGGGGTGCGTACCTAACGAACTGGATAACGTCGCCGAAGCCCTGTTCGGCGCGCAAGAGGATGACTTTTCCTTCGAGACTTTGCCCCTGCCACGCGGGACGATCGAAACCGGGCCGCAGTTGAAGCAGCGGCGAGCCGCATCCAGCGAAAGTCGTATTGATGCCATCCTTCGACGAGACGCCCGACCGTCAGCAGCGCGAACGCGTAATCGTTGTGGCCGTTCGGATCGGGCCGCAAGGGAAGACGATTCTCGTAGAGCTTCAGTGCATCGAGCGTTCGCCCCGCTTCCCGGAGATGCAGCGCGAAGTTGACGAAGTTCCCGGCATCGTCGCCGGTCTCGCTCGCCGATCGCTGTCGGCGCGCTCGAACGCCTCGAACGCCGCGTCGTGGCGATTCTGCAGCGCCAGCGCGACGCCGAGGTTCGTCCACGAACGCGCCTTGTCGCCGTCGATCGCGATCGCGCGGCGGATAAGCGCTTCGCCCGCCGCGAGATCGCGCTGGTCGACTTTGCACACGCCGAGGTTGAGCAGGCACTGCGCGTCGTTCTCGTTCAACTCGAGGGCTCGGGCATAGCTCTCCGCGGCTTCGTCGAGCCGACCCTGCGCCTGCAGGACGATGGCGAGATTGGCGTGCGAAGCGGAACTCCCGAGGCTCCACGGCGACGGCCTTGCGCATCTCGGCCTCGGCCTCGTCGACCCTGCCCATCCCGAAGCACAGCCAGCCGAACATCGTGCGGAAGTCCGCGGATTGCGCCCCTGCCAGCGCCGCGCGCGATGCGGCGTCGAACGCTTCGCGCGGCCTGTCCCACGCGTGTAGCGTCGCGGCGCGCGCCGCCAGCAGCTCGGCGTCGTCCGGCGCGGATTTCGATTGGGCGTCGACCACGCGCAGCGACGCGGCGAAGCGTCCCGCGATTCGCGGTACGCGCGCGCCTGGTCGAGGGCTGCGCCGCGCCGGGCCCGCGTGCGTGCCGGCTTTCTCCGAGGCGGGACCTGCCTTCGCAGGTGACTGGTCCCAGTCCGAGCCCGGAGCTTTGGTCGACGCCGACGAGTTTTCGCAACGAGAGCACAAAAAGGTTCCGGATCGAAAGGTGGTCGATTATATCGGCGCGAGACAGCGAGCGAAACTTCGAATAAAAACAGGCCGGCGGGGCGAGACGCCCGGCCGGCCCGGATGAGTGAGTCTACGCGTGTTTAGCGGAAGTTCGACGGCACGTACTTGGCGTCGCAAGCCGAGTGGCTGCCCGACCAACCCGTGATATCGGGGAGAGCCGCCGTTCTGCGGCGTGAGCGCAAGTACGCAGTGCAGCCGGCCTTCGAGCCCGTGTTCTGCGTGGTGACCACGATCAGGCCGTTGGCGGGAACCGTCAGACTGGCGACGTACTGCGTCTGCAAGGTCGAGCAGCCGGCCGTGTCCGCGTTCGCCGGCCAAGCGGTCTTGGTCGATACGTATTCGCTGATCGACGTCTTGCACGCGGCGGCCGCTGCCACGCCTTCCGACATCTTCGAGCGAATCACGTAGTCCTGGTACGCCGGCAGCGCGATGGCCGCCAGAATACCGACGATCGCGACCACGATCATCAGTTCGATCAAGGTGAAGCCCTGCTGCAAACGTTTCATTTTTCAAGTCTCCAGGAAGTGAGCACGTACTCCGTTACCCTTCGCACCCGTCGATGCTGGAACCTTGATCAGCAAGGGATATGCCAAGCGATAAGGAGATAATTCACGTACTGCGCACCGGCCCGGCGGGCAGGCCCTTGGCGGGCCTTGCTTGACCGACAGGCGCCGGCGCGAGGTTCCCGCCCGGGCCGCTCTGTGTGGTACACGCCACTGCCAGAGCGCGCCTTCGAGCTGACGCTGAGCGTCACATGGTGACGCGAATGGGTTCGCGTCCTTGACGTAACTTGGCAGTTCGGACCGCTAAGTCCCCGCTAGGCCGCCAGATTTCGATCCGCGGACGACGTGGCGGGATCGACACTTGGGCCCCGGCCTTCGCCGGGGCGACCGCCTAGCACGACGAACTCGACCCGGGTTCCGGCGATCTCCACGACGTCGCCGGGCTTGAGCTCGGCACCGTCCGGAGCCACCGGCCGCCCGTTGACCGTCGGGCGGTGAAATGCCTTCCAGCGGCTTGAGCCTGAAGCCGGCGCCCGCCTGGACGATCGCCGCGACCTGCACCCCCGGGCGCCCCAGCGTCGTCTCCGGTTTGGTCAGCGCGACCGCGGTGCCGGCTCGCACGCCGGTCAGGAGCCTGATCGCGGGGCCGTCGATGGGCGGCGGCGGCTCGACGACCGCTGCCGGTTCGTCTTCGGGCGCGGGACCCTGGGGGATCGATCATGGCTTCGGCTTCCGGCGCAAATTGGGCCCCGGCCTTCGCCGGGGCGACGGCACGGCTGCCTCGCGGCGGATCGATCGGCGGCTCGGCGCGGCGCTGCCCGCCCCGTTGCGGTCCCTGGACTGGCGCTTTCTCGGGCGGTGAGGCATGCGGCGTCTCGGAATCTCGTGTCCGCACGAAGGGCTTCGCCGCCGCCTCGACGGTTCCGCCGAAGTCGCGCTCGTGGACGCGCGCCATGCCTTCGAGCTTCTTCGACTGGAAAGTCGCGTCGTCGTCGATGCAGTAGACGAGCTTGTGCCGGCCGATATCGATCTCGTCGTGATCGCGCAGGAAGTGCTTCGCGACGGCGTTGCCGTTGACCAGCGTGCCGTTGGTGCTGTTGAGGTCCTCGAGAAACGAGTCGGCCAGGATCGTCACGACCACCGCGTGCTCGCCGCTCACGGCGAGATTGGGGAGGCACACGTCGTTGTCGGCGCGCCGGCCGATGGTGATGCGCTCGCGGGAGAGCGGTACGTCGAGCGTGGTGCCATCCGGGAGGAAGAGGACGAGCTTGCTCAAGGCGTAAGAGCTCTATCGAGAGAAAGTCACTGGGTCCCCGCTTCCGCGGGGACGACGAAAGCATTTGTCGCGCCCGGCGCTCACGCCGGCGGGTTCTTGGTGAGCCAGCGCTGCAGCCAGCTCGAGCTCGGCAGGAAGTCCGCCGGCACGCGCACCAGCACCACCGAGATGTTGTCCCGGCCGCCGTTCTGGTTGGCGATATCGATCAGCTCGGCCGCGGCTTCCGCGAGATCGGTTCGATTCCCGACGACGACGTCACGCACGGCGTCGGCGTCGACCATGTCGGTGAGCCCGTCGGAGCACAGGACATAGACGTCCTCGGGCTCCACCCGGTACTCGGCGATGTCGGCCGGGACGACCGCTTCGATGCCGAGCGCGCGCGTCACGAGGTTCTTGTTGAGCGAATACTTCGCCTGCTCCGGCGTCAGCATGCCGCTGTCGATCTGCTCCTGGAGAAGCGAATGGTCGTGCGTGAGCTGCTCCAGCTTGTCGCCCCGCAGCCGGTAGCAGCGCGAGTCGCCGATATGGCCGATGCTGACCCGGTTCGCGAAGAAGACCGCCGCCACGAGCGTCGTGCCCATGCCGGCGCATTCGGGCCGCGCCTGCGCCGCTTCGTAGATGCCCTTGTTGGCGAGCGCGATCTGCTGCTGGAGCAGCAACGCGGCATGGGTGAGGCCGCTCCCGATGTCGACCTTGGAGAGCTCGCGCCCGGAGCTCAATTCCGGCAGCATACCCGTGCTGATCACGTTGACCGCGATGCCACTCGCCACTTCGCCCGCGCTGTAGCCGCCCATGCCGTCGGCGAGCACGGCAAGGCCCGCGTCGCCGTCGACGAAGACCGAATCCTCGTTGTGCGTGCGCACCATGCCCGGATGGGAAAGGCTCGCCACGTCGAGGGGCGCGCGACTACTCATGGATAGGCTCGCTGGCGCGGCGCAAGAGCGCGTGCGGATGCAAGTGTTCGTCGCCCCGGCGCAGGCCGGGGCCCAATTTGGTTTTCAAGTGCAATTGATCGAACTTGGATCCCGGCCTTCGCCGGGATGACCTCAACCGGCCCCGCCGGGGTGACCTCAACCGACACCGCCGGGATGACCTCAACCGGCCCCCCGGTCCGGCCGCCAGTTTACCTTGCGGCCCCTCCCGAGGCGAGCATCGCGCTTCGATCCGTCGTTATTGCAATCGCTCGCGGCGGTTGCGACGCCGGACGAGCCATACGCCGGCGATGATGACCACTCCGAAAAGCGCCGGCGGCGTGACCGCGGCGAGACCGGAGGCGTTGGCCGCGATCCACGGCTGGATCACCGGGTCTTCCACCGCCATCTCGCCGGCGATGTAGCCCAGCAGCCCTCCGCCGGCCAGCACCAGCACAGGGAAGCGCTCGATGAGCTTCATGATGATCTGGCTGCCCACGATCACGATCGGGATGCTGATGATGAGGCCCAGGATGAGAAGCACGAGGCTTCCCTTGGCAGCGGCCGCGACCGCGACGACGTTGTCGAGGCTCATCACCAGGTCCGCGACGATGATCGTGCCCACTGCGGTCAGGAGCCGGTCGCTCGCCTTCACCCTCTTCTCCGCGCTGTCGTCCTGCGCGATCAGCTTGACGCCGATCCACACGAGGAGCACGCCGCCGACGAGCCTGAGCCACGGATATACCAGCAGTCCCATTGCGAAGAACGTGAGCGCGACGCGCAGTACGATCGCGCCCAGCACGCCCCAGAAAATCCCGTGCTTGCGCTGCCGCCGCGACAGATTGCGGCAGGCGAGCGCGATCACCACCGCGTTGTCGCCCGAGAGCAGGATGTTGACGGCGATGATCTCGATCACCGCCAGCCAGAACTGCAGGGTCAGGAATTCCGCCATGGAGTAAGACGCTACAGCACCGACTGCAGCAGCTTGCCCATCTCTGCGGGGTTGCGGGTGACCTTCATCCCGGAGGCTTCCATCACCGAGAGCTTTTCCTGCGCCGTCCCCTTCCCGCCGGACACGATCGCGCCGGCGTGGCCCATGCGCTTGCCGGGCGGCGCCGTGACGCCGGCTATGAAGCCGACCACGGGCTTCTTCATGTTCGACTTGGCCCACTCCGCTGCGGTTTCTTCGTCGCCGCCGCCGATCTCGCCGATCATCACGACCGCATCGGTCTCCGGATCGTCGTTGAAGAGCTTCAGGATGTCGACGTGCTTGAGACCGTTGACCGGATCGCCGCCGATCCCGACCGCCGAGGATTGGCCCAGGCCGAGCTCCGTGAGCTGCGCCACCGCTTCGTAGGTGAGCGTGCCCGACCGCGACACCACGCCGATCCGCCCCTTGCGGTGGATGTGGCCCGGCATGATGCCGATCTTGATCTCGTCGGGGGTAATCGCGCCGGGACAGTTGGGTCCGAGCAGCAGCGTGCGCTTGCCCTGCATCCGGTACCGGGTGCGGATCATGTCGCGCACGGGGATGCCTTCGGTGATGCAGATGACGAGGTCGAGATCGGCGTCGACCGCTTCATCGATCGCCGCGGCGGCGAACGGCGGTGGAACGTAGATCACGGACACCGTCGCGCCCGTCGCTTCCCTGGCTTCGCGCACGGTCGCGTAGATGGGAATGCCCTCGAAATCCTCGCCCGCCTTCTTCGGATTGACGCCGGCCACGAAGCACTGCCGACCGTTGGCGTAGTCGCGGCACATTCGCGTGTGGAACTGCCCGGTCTTGCCGGTGATCCCCTGCGTGATGACCTTGGTGTTCTTGTCGATCAGGATGCTCATTCGTCGTCGCCCCGGCGTAGGTCGGGGCCCAAGTTTGCCGTCGCCCCGGCGAAGGCCGGGGCCCAAGTTTACCGTCGCCCCGGCCCCGGACTTAAGCACTCCGGGGCAGGCTGCGGCCGGGACCGAAGTTGTTATGGGTCCAGGTCGTCGTAAAGATCGCGCCAGGTAGGATTCATCGCCTGAATCAAATTGACTTTCCAGTCCCGACGCCACTCCTTGATCTGCTTTTCACGGATAATCGCGGCCTCGATCGATTCGTGACATTCGTACCAGATCAGTCTCCCGATTGCGTGCTTCGTCGTGAATCCTGCGACGAGATGCTCCTTGTGCTGCCAAACCCGTTTCGCGAGATCGCTCGTTACGCCAATGTAGAGCGTACCGTAGCGCTTGTTGCAAAGGATATAGACGTAGGCTCGATCTTCACTCACCGAACTTGGGCCCCGGCCTTCGCCGGGGCGACGAATCTACGAACCGTCTCGTTCACCCGAACTTGGGCCCCGGCCGCAGCCTGCACTGGAGCGCTTACGAATCTACGAACCGTCTCGCTCACCGAACTTGGGCCCCGGCCTTCGCCGGGGCGACAAATCCAGCCCCGCGCTGCCATCTAGCCCCGCGCTGCCATCTAACCCCGAGCTGCCGCGACCACCTTCTCTCCCGCCTCCGCCATGTTGTTCGCGGTGATGATGGGGAGCCCGGACTCGGCGAGGATCTTCTTGCCGAGATCCTCGTTCGTCCCCTTCATCCGGACGACCAGCGGCGCCTTGAGCTGGACCTCCCGCGCGGCGGCGACGACGCCGGCCGCGATGGTGTCGCACTTCATGATGCCGCCGAAGATGTTCACCAGGATCGCCTTGAGACCCGGGTTCCGAAGCATGATCTTGAACGCCTCGGTGACCTTCTCCGTGGTCGCGCCACCTCCCACGTCGAGGAAATTCGCCGGCGCGCCGCCGTAGAGCTTGATCGTGTCCATCGTCGCCATCGCCAGGCCCGCGCCATTGACGAGGCAGCCGATGTTGCCGTCGAGCGAGATGTAGGAGAGATCGTACTTCGACGCTTCGATCTCCGCCGGGTCCTCTTCGTCGAGATCGCGCATTTCCACGATGTCGGGATGCCGGAACAATCCGTTCGCGTCGAAGTTGAGCTTCGCATCGAGCGCGACGACGCGCCCGTCACCGGTGAGGATCAGCGGGTTGATCTCGGCGAGCGAGGCATCGGTCTCGTCGAACGCGCGATAGAGCCCTTGCAGCACGCGCCGGCCTTCGGCGACGCTGCCCTCCGGAATGCCGATCTTGCGGGCGACCTGGTCGGCTTCGGCATCGGTCAAACCCTTCGCAGGGTCGATGAACACCTTCTGGATTTTCTCGGGCGTCTTGGCGGCGACTTCCTCGATCTCCATCCCGCCTTCCGAGCTCGCCATCAAGACGACGCGTTGCGTTGCGCGATCGACCACCATGCCGACGTAGAGCTCCTTCGCGATGTCCGCGCCTTCCTCGACGAGCAGGCGCCGCACCTTCTGCCCCTGGGGTCCCGTTTGATGCGTGACGAGCTGCATGCCGAGAATCTTCCCGGCGAGCTCGCGCACTTCCTCGATCGACTTCGCGACCTTCACCCCGCCGCCCTTGCCTCGGCCGCCGGCGTGGATCTGCGCCTTCACGACCCAGACCTTGCCGCCGATCGTCTCCGCTGCCTTGACCGCTTCGTCGACCGAGAATGCCGGAATGCCGCGAGGCGTCGGGATGCCGAAGCGGCGGAAGATTTCCTTGCCCTGGTATTCGTGGATTTTCACTGTCCTACGGTGCTCGGCTACTTGCGCCCAGACCAATAGCCTGGGCGACGGCGTTGGTGAGCGAGCGCAATAACGCGCAACTCTTCGCCTGCAACTCGGTAAAGAATGCTATAGGGGAAATGACGAAGGGGAAAGCGACGCGTTGTCGCGCGCCAAGGTGCTCCGAGGTTCGGGTGTCCGCGCAGAACGTCCAGAGCTTGTTCGAACTCGGCGATGAATGACAGTCCGAGCTCGGAGTTCGCATGCGCGGCGTAGTAAAGCGCTCCATCGACGAGCTCGCGCTCCGCCTCTGGCGATAAAGAAACGATCACTTGAGCGCACTGCGCGCTCGTGTAATGGCCTCATTCGCGGGGACGAGCTGCACGCGGCCACTCTCGATCTCCGCAACGCGCCGCTCGACCTCTGCGGCCCAGGCGTCATCGACCTGCGCATCTTCGCTCAGGCTTGCAAGGAGCCGATCCGCGAGACGAGCTCGTTCGTCTGCATCGAGCTTGAGCGCTTCTGCTTCAATCAGTTCAAGCTGGCTCGACATCGACTTCTCTCCGTTCGAATACTCAATGCAATCATACGCTCTCTGCCTTATTCATGCCGCCCCTCGATACCACTGCGGATAGTAGCGTCGCACCGTGTCGCTCGTCGTCTCCAGCGCATGACAGCGGTCGAGCTGGAACGGCTTTCCTTCGCCGGGCTCGATCTCGCGCCGCAGGCCGGCGAACATCTGGATCGCTGCAGTGGGCGCATGCATCAGCAGCTCGGTGATGTGACTGCAGCCGCGAATGCCGCCCATGGTGTCGGAGAGCGCCTTCCGAAAGCCGTGCAGGAGGCTCGCGCCGACGAGCTTGCCGTACGCCGGCTCGATCCGGTCGCACGCGCCGTCGTACGGCATGAAGTCGGTACGGACTTCCATCGCGCGGATGATGTAATCGGTGCCCACCGTGACCCGCACCCACATGTCGTGCACCGGGACGCCGGCCTTGCGCAATCCGGTGAGCAGCGCGTAGTCGTGATCCTTGACGTCGGTGAGATGGCCCTCGATGTCGAACAGCCCGTCGTCTCGACGGAATCCTTCGTAGACGATGCGCCGCGTGTGGAGGCGTGTCCGGCTGACGGGCGCAGGCGCGAGCGGCATGGATGGCTTCGGGGAATCGGTTCTATTGCGGCGCCGGCCCATCCACGTTGCGGCAGGTAGAATAGCCGGGCCGTAAGCGCGCCATTTTACGCGGCGGCGCAGCAAGGGACAACGAGTGCGAATTGCTCGTCGTCCCGGCGAAGGCCGGGAACCCAGGTTTCAGCGACGGAACGAACAAGCTTGGGCCCCGGCCTGCGCCGGGGACGACGACCGACTGGGCGCCAACCGGGCGATTAAACGCACAATCTCCATGTCCTTCATCCTCGCCCTTGACCAGGGAACGACCAGCTCGCGCGCGATCGTATTCGACCATGACGGATCGATTCGCGCCGTCGCGCAGAGCGAATTCACGCAGATTTATCCGCAGCCCGGGTGGGTCGAGCACGATCCGATGGAGATCTGGGCGACGCAGTCCGGCGTGATGGCGGAAGTGCTGGCCAAGGCGGGGATCGGCGCCGCCGACATCGCCGCGCTGGGCATCACCAACCAGCGCGAGACGACGCTCCTATGGGAGCGCGCGACAGGCAAGCCGGTCGCCAACGCGATCGTGTGGCAGGACCGCCGCACCGCGCCCGATTGCGACGCGCTGCGCGAAGCGGGCCACGGGCCGCTCATCGCCCGCAAGACGGGGCTCGTGATCGACGCCTATTTCTCCGGCACCAAGCTCAAGTGGCTGCTCGATCACGTTCCCGGAGCGCGTGCGCGCGCGCTGCGCGGCGAGCTCGCGTTCGGCACCGTGGACTCGTGGCTCGTGTGGAATCTCTCGGGCGGCGCCGCGCACGTGACCGACGCATCCAACGCGAGCCGGACGATGCTCTTCGACATCCACCGCGGCGCCTGGGACGACGAGCTGCTCGCGCTGCTCGACGTTCCTCGCACCGTTCTGCCGGAAGTCGTAGCGTCGTCGGGACGGTGCGCCGAAGCGGCCGTTCAGGGGACGAGCGTACCGATCGCGGGCATTGCCGGCGATCAGCAGGCGGCGCTTTTCGGACAGGCGTGCCTCCAGCCCGGCCTCGCGAAAAATACCTACGGCACCGGCTGCTTCCTGCTGCTCAACACGGGGCGCACGGCCGTGGCCTCGAAGAACAATCTCGTATCGACGATCGCCTGGCGCCGCGACGACGTGACCGAATACGCGCTCGAAGGCAGCGTCTTCATCGCCGGCGCCGTCGTGCAATGGCTGCGCGACGGTCTGAAGCTCATCCGCTCGGCGCCCGAGGTCGAGGCGCTGGCGGCGAGCGTCGCCGACAACGGCGGCGTGTATCTCGTGCCCGCGTTCGCCGGACTCGGCGCTCCGCACTGGGACGCGTACGCGCGCGGCTCGATCTTCGGTCTCACGCGCGGCGCGACCGGCGGGCACATCGCCCGCGCCGCGCTCGAATCGATCGCCTATCAGAGCGCCGAGCTGGTGCGCGCGATGGAGTCCGACGCAGGCATCAAGCTCTCGGAGCTTCGCGTCGACGGCGGCGCGACCGCGAACAATCTCCTCATGCAATTCCAGGCCGACATCCTCGGCGTGCCGGTCGTCCGCCCGAAGGTCGCGGAGACGACGGCGCTGGGTGCCGCGTATCTCGCCGGCCTTGCCGTGGGCTACTGGCGCGATTCTGCGGACGTCGCCGCCAACTGGCAGGTGGAGCGTCGCTTCGATCCCGCCATGTCGCGCGACAGGGCGGGGACGCTGATGGCGGACTGGAGCAAGGCGGTCGAGCGCGCGAAGCGGTGGATTTAGAGAGTGTCTTTCGCGCGCACCCGGGAACCCAGTGTCGTCGTTGAACTGTTGCCGCCAAGTTACAGGTCGACCTGCAGATGCCGAGGCGCAGCTCCGGCGTGCGCTGAGCGTCAAGCCCAACCATGCAGGTGCGGCACTCAACCTCGGCCTCCTCTATCTACGTCAGAACCGGATCGATGAAGCCGAGCGCGCGCTCCTGCAGGGCACGGCCCTCGATCCATCGTCGGCGTCAATCGACGCAGCGCTGGGAAGTCTTTATCTCAAGGTCGGTCGCGCAACCGAAGCGACTGCCGCTTTGCGTCGCGCGCTCGAGAAGAACCCGACGCTGAACGATGCGCGCAATGTGCTCCTATTTTCGCTGAACTTCGACCCCGAGCTCGATGCTGTCGCGGCGTTCGACGCTCACGCGCGGGCCGGCGCGGAGATAGTTCGCAGCGCTGGCCCGCCTTTCGTCGTCTGGGACAACTCTCGTGACGCCGACCGAAGGTTGAAGATTGGCTATGTCTCCGGAGATTTCGGCAACCATCCGACCGGACTCTTCCTCCGCCCGGTGCTGGAACATCACGATCGTGCGAATTTCGAGATCTACTGTTATTCCAACAGCAACCTCGTCGTCGAAGGAACCCGAAGGCTGCACTGCGCCGCCGAGCACTGGGAGGTCGTTGCCGATATCGACGACGACATGCTTGCAGGCCTGATCCGCAGGGACCGGATCGACATCCTCGTCGATTTATCGGGTCACACGGCACACAACCGACTCGGCGTCTTCGCGCGGCACCCAGCTCCCGTGCAGGCAACGTGGCTGGGCTATCTCAATACGACCGGTCTTCCAACCATGGACTACCGTATTGCCGATCGACACACAGACCCGCCGGGACTGACGGAAAAGCTGCATACGGAGCGGCTGTACCGAATGCCCAACAGCCAGTGGTGCTACGCGCCGGTTTACGACTTGCCGCTGATCGAAGCGCCGCATCCCGAGCGGCCCGACGCGATTGTCTTCGGCTCGTTCAATCAGTACGCGAAGATCACCGACGCGTGCCTCGACCTGTGGTGCCGCATCCTCTGCGAAGTGCCTGACGCAACACTCGTCATCCTCGATGCCCCCCCCGGTCGGACGCGCGACATGCTCCGCGCGCGCGTCGCGGCACGTCACGTCGACCCCGAACGGATCGTCATCCGCGGTCGAGCCTCGATCCTCGAATACTTCACGGCGATCGGCAACACCGATATCGCGCTGGATACGTTTCCTTACAATGGAGCCACGACGACGCTCGACACGCTGTGGATGGGAGTTCCGGTCGTTGCGTTGCGCGGGGAACGAGGCATCTCGCGAAGCAGCTACAGCATCATGGAGTCGTTGCGAATGCCGGAGTTGATCGCGGGCAGTTCCGAAGAATACGTACGCCTGAACGTGGCGCTGGCGCGAAACGCCGGCCAGCGACAGGAATTGCGCAGCACGCTGCGGCGGCGCCTCGAGCTGTCGCCGCTGATGGATACGGCTGGCTTCGTCCGCGATCTCGAAACCGCATACCGCGGAATGTGGCGCGTGTGGTGCGCGCCATCGAGAACGTGATTTGCGCCGACACGAGCTTGCCCGGGTCGCTTAGGGACTTCCAGGATGACAAGAAAAGCGGTATGGCTCGGCTGGCAGATCAGCAGCAGATCAGGCTGGGGGATTCTCGGTCTGAACGTGTTTTTCCAGTGGGCCGTGCGTGCGGACATAACTCCTTTGATGGCGTTCCCGATCGACAAAGAGACCCTTTCGCTGATCGATCCATTGCGCCTTAGTGTCGTCAGCAAGGCTATCGAAGCCTCCAACGAATTCGTCGACGTCGTCGCCAAGACTCCCGGACCGCGGGTCGATCTCGACGGCACGGTCATCGAGCTTATCGCCCCATACGATCTGCCGACTCGCATTTTCGGGAAGCGGAATATCGGTCGCTGCATCTTCGAAAACGCGAATGTCGCGGCTTTCGAAGGCCGGCTCGGCAAATTCGATGCCCTGCTCTGCGGGTCGAACTGGAACGCGGATCTCCTCCGCAAGGAAACTGGGCGCACGGTAACTGTCATCTTCGAAGGCATCGATCCGTCGCTGTTCTGTCCCGGCGCGCGATCCGGAATCATGGATCCGGACAAGTTCTATATCTTCTCGGGCGGCAAGGTCGAGCTTCGCAAGGGGCAGGATCTGGTGCTGCGTGCGTTCAAGGAATTCTCCAGGCGCCACGACAATGCCGTTCTCGTCACCGCCTGGCACTCGCCATGGCCAAAGATCTCTGCCGGATTCAAAGGCACGCTCGACGCGCCGCTCGAGCTGGACGACAAGGGTTTGGTGAACATCAAGAAATGGGTCACCGATAACGGGATCGATCCCTCGCGGGTAATTGAAATCTTCAGTACCCCGAATCAGTTGATGCCGACCCTGCTACGCGAGATTCACGTCGCGCTGCAACCCTCGAGAGCGGAGGCCTGCACCAACCTGCCGGCGATGGAGGCGATGGCCTGCGGCGTCCCGGTCATCGTCGGCGACAACACCGGCATGAAGGACCTCATCACCGAAGACAATTGCGTCCGCTTGTCCGTTCAGGGCATCGTTCCGCAACGCAAGCCGAATTACTCGACAGCGGGATGGGGCGAGAGCAGCGTCGATGAAATTGTCGAGGCGCTCGAGATGCTCTATGTCGACAGGCAGCGTCGCGAAGCGATCGGCGCGGCGGGATCCCGATGGATTCACGAACACCGCACCTGGCAGATCCACGCCGCGCAGCTCAAGGACTTCGTGCTGTCCCTCGATTAGTGGCGCTCCCGTTCCGAATCGCTTATGTACGGGAACGCGACGTGCACTGTTTCAGGGGCTCAGCCCGCCGTGTCTCCCGCGCACTGGAACTTTTCGATGCCTCTATCGCCGCCCGATTACCTGCACCTCAAGAAAGGCAGCAACTGCATCTCTCGCCTCGATGCGCCTGCGAACGATCGGCCGCAACGCCGCACAGAGCAAAGAAGCTGTCGGATCGGTTACCATTCGAATCCGACCAAGCGATTTCGTTAGCGCCAGGAATCTGCAGTCCACTGAACAATTGCTCAGATCATAGCTTCTCTCGCTGGCATCAAGCTGAAATGTCGATTCTCGCCGCACTCATACAAGATTTGTTGAAGGACGCGCGAGGTAGGGCCCAGCGTGGCTCGCTGAAGCGCTACGCGAAGCTTCATGAGTTCATAGAGACCCGGCTCAGCGAGGATTTGTACCCCGAATACCCGGATGCCGGTCATACGCGCGTCACTCACGACGTACTCGAACGAATCAATGATCGATGGGGCCTGCGAGGCAAACACGTTCTCGACGTCGGATGCGGGCGCGGAGTCGCGCTCGAGAAGCTTGCCGAATATGGAGCCGTAGCAAAAGGACTGACTTTCGGGGAAGACTTTGCGGAGTGCAAACGAAAGGGATTCGACGTTTTTCAGATGGACATGTCCTTCCTGGAATTTCCGGATGAGACGTTCGACCTGATATGGGCTCGTCATTCGCTCGAACATAGCCTTTTCCCTTACTTCACCCTCCACGTCTTGTTCTCAGCGTTGAAGCACGGCGGCTTGCTTTATGCGGAGGTGCCTGCACCGGATACCAGCGCGGGCCACCAGTTGAACAAGAACCACTACTCGTGCCTCACGCAGAGCTCCTGGGTAAGCCTGTTCAAGCGAGTCGGCTTTGATATTGCGGAATCATTCGATATTCAAGTACAGCTCATGTGCGGTCCCGATACCTGGTATTCGTTCTATCTCCAGAAGCCGTAACTAGAGGGCCGCCTGAGCTCGCGCATGGCAGTCTTGTCGAGAAAGGCAGTATGGCTGGGCTGGCAGATCAGCAGCAGATCGGGCTGGGGGATCCTCGGTCTGAACGTGTTTTGCCAGTGGGCGGCCCGCGCGGACATCACTCCTCTGATGGCGTTCACGATCGACAGGGAGACCCTCTCTCTGGTCGATCCATTGCGCCTTAGTGTCGTCAGCAAGGCTATCGAAGCCTCCAACCATTTCGTCGACGTCGTCGCCAAGACTCCCGGACCGCGGGTCGATCTCGACGGCACGGTCATCGACGGTATCTCGCAAACCGACCTGTCGACTCGCGTTTTCGGGAAGCGGAATATCGGTCGCTGCATCTTCGAAAACGCGAATGTCGCGGCTTTCGAAGGCCGGCTCGGCAAATTCGATGCCCTGCTCTGCGGATCGAACTGGAACGCGGAGCTCCTCCGCAAGGGAACGGGGTGCACAGTAAACGTCATCTTCGAAGGCATCGATCCGTCGCTGTTCTGTCCCGGCGCGCGATCCGGGATCATGGATCCGGACAAGTTCTATATCTTCTCGGGCGGCAAGGTCGAGCTTCGCAAGGGGCAGGACCTGGTGCTGCGTGCGTTCAAGGAATTCTCCAGGCGCCACGACAATGCCGTTCTCGTCACCGCCTGGCACTCGCCATGGCCAAAGATCTCTGCCGGATTCAAAGGCACGCTCGACGCGCCGCTCGAGCTGGACGACAAAGGTTTGGTGAACATCAAGAAATGGGTCACCGATAACGGGATCGATCCCTCGCGGGTAATTGAAATCTTCAGTACCCCGAATCAGTTGATGCCGACCCTGCTACGCGAGATTCACGTCGCGCTGCAGCCCTCCAGAGCGGAGGCCTGCACCAACCTGCCGGCGATGGAGGCGATGGCCTGCGGCGTCCCGGTCATCGTCGGCGACAACACCGGCATGAAGGACCTCATCACCGAAGACAACTGCGTCCGCCTGTCCGTTCAGGGCGTCGTTCCGCAACGCAAGCCGAATTACTCGACAGCGGGATGGGGCGAGAGCAGCGTCGATGAAATTGTCGAGGCGCTGGAGATGCTCTATGTCGACAAGCAGCGTCGCGAAGCGATCGGCGCGGCGGGATCCCGGTGGATTCACCAACACCGCACCTGGCAGATCCACGCCGCGCAGCTCAAGGACTTCGTGCTGTCCCTCGATTAATCGTCGAACGCCACCGGGTCCCCGCTTTCGCGGGGACGACAGATATTGGTTATCCCGGGGCAATGACGTTCACCGCGTCCGTGATCACGGTGTCCACGCCCCAATCGAACAGTCGCGCCACCACGTCCGGTGCGTTGGGCGTATACGTCAACACGCCGTACCCCGCGTAGCGCGCCGATGCGACCAGCCCCTTCGTGAGCTCGCGGTAGTCGGGATCGATCGCGACGCACTCGAGTCGCGACAATCGTTCCTGCCAATCGTCAGGCACTTCCTCGAGCAGCAGCGCGCGCTTGAGCGCCGGCACGGCGGTGCGTGCCGCCGCCAGCGAGACTTCGGAGAAAGAAGAGAGGAGCGGCGGCACCGGCGCATCGCGCCAGAGATCCCGTGCCGCCTGCGCCACGGTCGTGCCGGTGACCTCTTCGTGTCCTGGCATCGGCTTGATCTCGACGTTGCACGCGACGCCGTTGTCGATCGCCCAGCGCGCGACCGCGGCCAGCGTGGGCAGCGGCTCGCGCTCGAACGCGCGCGAGTGCCAGCTCCCCGCGTCGAGCCTGGCGAGCTCGGACCAGGTGCGCGCGCCGGCCGGTCCGCGGCCGTCGGTCGTGCGGTCGAGCGTGTCGTCGTGCAGCAGGAAGGGCACGCCGTCGGAGGAGAGCTTCACGTCGAACTCGACCATGCGGTAGCCGTGCGCGAACCCGACGCGCATTGCCGCGAGCGTGTTTTCGGGAGCGAGCTTGCCCGCGCCGCGGTGCGCCGCGTAGCGCGGATACGGCCAGTCGACCATCTTTACGCGACCAGCCGCTGGCCGGTCTCGCCGTCGAAGACGTAGATGCGATCGGGTCGGGCCGCGAGCGCCATCGGCTCGCCGACCACCGCCGGGACGCCATGCGGCAGCCTGGCGATGACCGGACGGCCGGCGACCGCGACGTGCACCAGCGTGTCGGCGCCGAGCGCTTCGACCACCTCGACGCTGCCCACGACGCTGGCTGCGCTCGGCGAGCTCGGCGTGAGGTGCTCGGGACGCACGCCGATCGTCAGCTTTCGTCCCGCGGCGACGGGCAAGCCGATCGCCACGGTTCCGCTGCCATCGAGCGACACCCGTCCGTCGCCGGCGCTCTTGCCCTCGAGGAAATTCATCGCCGGCGAGCCGATGAAGCCGGCGACGAAGACGGTCGCGGGATTCTCGTAGACCTCCATGGGCGTGCCGATCTGCTCGGCACGGCCGGCGTTCATCACGATCATGCGCTGCGCGAGCGTCATCGCCTCGACCTGGTCGTGGGTCACGTACAGGCTCGTGGTCGCCAGGCGCCGGTGCAGCTTCTGGATCTCGAAGCGCATCTGCACCCGCAGCTTCGCGTCGAGGTTGGAGAGCGGCTCGTCGAACAGGAATACCGCCGGCTCCCGCACGATCGCCCGCCCCATCGCCACGCGCTGGCGCTGCCCGCCCGAGAGCTGCCGGGGCTTGCGGTCGAGGAGCTTCGTGAGCTCGAGGATTCCCGCGGCGCGATCCACGCGCGCCTTGACATCGTCCTTGGCCAGGCCGCGGATCTTCAATCCGTACGCCATGTTGTCGAACACGCTCATGTGCGGATAGAGCGCGTAGTTCTGGAACACCATCGCGATGTCGCGGTCCTTCGGCTCGAGCCGGTTCACGACGCGATCGCCGATCGCGATGTCGCCGGAGGTGATCGTTTCCAGGCCGGCGACCATGCGCAGAAGGGTGGACTTGCCGCAGCCCGACGGGCCTACGATGACGACGAACTCGCCGTCGGCAACGTCGATGGAGACGCCGTGAATGACTTCGACGTCGCCGTAGCTCTTGCGGACGTCTCGCAGGTGCACCTTGGCCATGGATCAGAGTACCGCGTAGAGGATCATTGCGCCGAATGGAAGCATGCCCACGAGGCCGGCGAGGAACAGGAGCTCGACCATGTTGGCGAACGAGCGAATCCACGGGGCGTGACGGAAGCGCAGCGCCACGAAGCAGGTTACCGTCGCCGCGATGAACACCAGCGAGTCCAGGGCGAGAAACACGTCGGCGGCGCGGCTCACCCGGTCCGATTTGGCGATTACGTGGACGACGCCCAGACCGGTCAGGCACAGCCCGGCCAGCGTGCCGCTCGTCGAAAGCACGCGCATCAGGATCTGGATGCGGTGCTCGGAGATGAGATCGGGCGGCGCGGCGTTATTCACTCTTCGTCGTTCCCGCGCAAGCGGGAACCCAGCGTCGTTCTCCTGTCGTCGCCCCGGTGCAGGCCGGGGCCCAATTCTTCTCATCGCCGGCGCGCCCAGCGTCGCAACTTGGATCCCGGCCTGCGCCGGGATGACGCAAGCGTCGCGTCATTTCTCAGTCTCGACCAGGCCCTTCACGAACCACTTCTGCATGACGAGTATCACGACGGCGGGCGGCAGGAGCGCGAGCATCGCGGTGGCCATCACGAGCTGCCACTCGACCGCCGTGTCGCCTCCTGCCGCCACCATGCGCCTGATGCCGATCACGACCGTGTACATGTCCTCGCGGGTGGTGACCAGCAGCGGCCACAGGTACTGGTTCCAGCCGTAGATGAACATGATCACGAACAGCGCGGCGATGCTGGTGCGGGAGAGCGGCAGCAGGATGTCGAAGAAGAAGCGCATCGGCCCCGCGCCATCGATGCGCGCGGCTTCGGCGAGCTCGTCCGGCACGGTGAGGAAGAACTGGCGGAAGAGGAACGTCGCCGTTGCCGAGGCGATGAGCGGCAGGGTGAGGCCGGCGTAGGTGTCGACCATCCCCAGCTCGGCGACCACCTGATACGTCGGGAGGATCCGCACCTCGACCGGCAGCATCAGCGTGACGAAGATCATCCAGAAGAACGTGCGGCGCAGCGGAAAGCGGAAATAGACGATCGCGAACGCGGAGAGCATCGAAATGACGATCTTGCCGATCGCGATCGAGAGCGCCATGACGAGGCTGTTCCACATCATCTGTCCGACCGGCGCTCTCGCCCCCTGGGTGCTACCGTGGAGCAGGACCGCCTCGTAGTTCTCGAGCAGGTGTGCGCCAGGCGTCATCGGCATGGGGACCGTGGTCACCTGGTCGAAGGAGAGCGTCGAGGCGACGAAGCCGACGTACAGCGGCAGGGCGATGATCGCCACGCCGGCGATCAGCACCAGGTGGCTCAGTACCGTTCCAAAGGGCCGGTTCTCGACCATCAGCAGCGCTAGTACTGCACCTTCCGCTCGACGAAGCGGAACTGGATCACGGTGAGCGCGATGACGATCGCCATCAGCACGACCGACTGTGCCGCCGAGCCCGACAGATCGAGGGCCTGCACGCCGTCCTGGTAGACCTTGAACACCAGGATCGCGGTGGCCTGCACCGGACCGCCGCTGGTCGCCGCATCGACCACCGCGAAGGTGTCGAAGAACGCGTAGACGAGATTGACCACCAGCAGGAAGAACGTAGTGGGCGAGAGCAACGGGAAGACGATCGTCCGGAAGCGCCGTGCGGGACCGGCGCCGTCGATCGCCGCCGCCTCGATCAGCGACTTCGGGATCGACTGCAGGCCGGCGAGGAAGAACAGGAAGTTGTAGCTCACCTGCTTCCACGCGGCGGCAATGACGATCAGCGCGAGCGCCTGCCGTGGGTTGAGCAGATAGTTCCAGTCGTAGCCCAGCGCGCGCATCAGGTGCGTGAGGATCCCCAGCGTCGGATTGAGCAGGAACACCCACAGCACGGCGGCGAGTGCGGTTGCGACGGCGTAGGGCCAGATCAGGAGCGTCTTGTAGACCTTCGCGCCGCGGACCACTCGGTCGGCGAACACCGCCAACAGCAAAGCGACTGCGAGGGCGATCACGGTGACCAGCACCGAGAAGACCGCCGTCACCTGGAAGGACGCGAGGTAGTGCGGATCGTTGAAGAGCGCCTTGAAGTTGTCGAACCAGACGAACTGCGCTCGCGCGGCAAACGCGTCCTGGATCAGCAGCGACCAGTACAGCGCCTGGCTCGCGGGCCAGAAGAAAAAGACGAGGGTGATCGCGAGCTGCGGCGCGACGAGTGCGTACGGCAGCCACCGCGACTGGAAGACGACGCGCTTCTCCATCCCTCCTCACTACGATCCGTCATTCCCGCGCAAGCGGGAATCCAGTGTCGTCAAAGTCACTGGGTCCCCGCTTTCGTGGGGACGACGAACTAGCGTTACATGTTGGCCTTTTCGAACCGCACGAGCTGCTCGTCGCCGCGCTTGACCGCCTCGTCGAGCGCCTGCTTGGCGGTCTTCTGGCCGCTCCACACGGCTTCGAGCTCCTCGTCGATGATGTTGCGGATCTGCACGAAGTTGCCCAGGCGCAGCCCTTTCGAGTTCGCGGTCGGCGGTTTGTTGGTGAGCTCCTTGATCGCGATGTCGAACCCCGGGCGCTCGGTGTACAAGCCCTTCTGCTTCGCGAGGTCGTAGGCCGCGAGCGTGATCGGAACGTAGCCCGTCGACTCGTGCCAGTCCTCCTGGACCTCGGGCGAGGAAAGGAAGGTGAAGAACTTGGCGATGCCCTTGTACATCTCGGGCTTCTTCTGGTTCATCACCCACAGCGTCGCGCCGCCGATGATGGTGTTCTGGGGCGCGCCCTTGACGTCGGGATAGTAGGGCAGCGTCGCGACGCGCCAGTTGAACTTGGCGTTCGCCTTAATGAGGCCGTACGCGCCCGACGACTGAGTGAGCATCGCGCATTCGCCGCTGCTGAAGGCCGCGTTGGGTTCGTCCTTGCGTCCCTTGTACGTGAACAGCCCCTTCTTCGCCCAGTCGCCGAGGTTCTGGATGTGCTTCACCTGCAACGGGCCGTTGAACTTGAGCCGCGTGTCCAGGCTGGCGAAACCGTTCGCTTCCGTCGCGAACGGGACGTTGTGCCAGGCGCTGAAGCTTTCGAGCTGGACCCAAGATTGCCAGCCGGTGGTGAAAGCGCACGGGGCGCCGGACGCCTTGAGCTTCTCGGCCGCCTTCTCCACCTCCGGCCAGGTCTTCGGCGGATTGCTCGGATCGAGTCCGGCCTTCTTGAACGCGTCGTCGTTGATGTAGAGCACCTGGGTCGAGCTGTTGAACGGCATCGAGAGGAGGTTGCCGGTCGTGTCGGAGTAATATGAATACACAGCGCCGAGAAAGCCCTTGGGATTGAAAGGCTCGTGCTGCTCGGCCATGAGCTTGTACACCGGCTTGACGGCGCCCTTGGCGGCCATCATGGTGGCCGTGCCCACCTCGAACACCTGCAGGATCTGCGGCGGATTGCCGGCGCGGTAGGCGGCGATCGCCGCGGTCATCGACTCGTCGTACGTGCCCTTATAGATCGGCACGACCTTGTAGTCCGACTGCGACGCGTTGAACTTGCTCGCGATCTCGTTGACCTTGTCGTTGAGCGCGCCGGGCATCGAGTGCCACCACTGGATCTCGGTGACGGCCTGGGCCTGGGCGGCGAGACCGAGCAGCACAGCGGCGAGTATCGCGTGCGCTACGCCGGGGATACGGTTGTGCATCGTTTCCTCCTCATTGGATTAATTACGAGTCCTAGGAGCCTGTCGCGCTGACTGTCGCGTTACAGCAAGCCCGACTGGTTCCAAGCAACACTATTTCGCTGGGCTGAATGCCGTTAGTTCGGATGTCGCTACCGTTCTGGTTCCGCCGCCCTTGCCAGGATCATATATATTGGTCTCCATCTGCTCCTTCGCGACCCATTTGATCGCCGGGCAATACCAGCGGCTCCATTGCCTGCGCGCGCTGTAAGCTCTGACCGACGCGGTAGATTGGGCGTCCACCCGAAAACAATCGAACGTCCCGGCAGGAACGGTGATCGATTCGTAGGAAACGACTTTCGCTTCGCCAGTCTCCCGCACGTTACTCGTGGTGTTCGGTTTGTGCGTGAATGTCCAACTCAGTCCGACTTTGAGGGGATATTTCACGAGCACGCGTGCGTCTTCGGGCCCGGTTGGCGCCCAATTCATTGCGTCATCGAATTCGTGTGTCTTGCCGTCCTCGAAGCGACCCAGTAGGCGATTGCCAGGGCCGACCTCCACGATTTCCCGGGACCACTCGCTCGTCTTGTCGGCCACTTTCTCGACCATGTGGTAAGTCCACTTGTCGCCGACCTTGTAATCCGGCCGGCCCGAGCTCGGTTGTCCCCAAGCGGCCCCGCCGAGACAAGCGGACAGTACAAGCATCGCTGCGATTGCTTCGTAGCGGAACCTGTACGTGTGTGGCATCACGCTCCTCCTCGGCTTATGCAAACGAAACTCAGGCGAGCACCACTCGCGGACCCGATGTGCTGCATATAGCTTAACGGGCCCTATGTGCATACTTGCCGGGCTTTTATCTTGATACAAGTCGGGTAAGCAGATAACTTACCGCCCGGCCACGGTTAGCGGTCGAGTCCGTCCGCATTTGGCCATTCTAGGCCTGCCCCGTGATGATTCTATTGCGAACGGGGGTATTCCTGCGCGACTAGGGCGGCCAGAACGACGGGGGATTATGCGCCGCACCCTCGCCGACCGCAAACCGTTCCGGCGCTGCTGCGGTCCGGCTAAAATCATTATTCGCTCGTTTTGGTCATCGGGAGTCAGCTTTGCGCCTGTATCTCGTTCACTCTCGCATTATCGCTGCCATCGTGTGCGTGATCGCAGGCGCGGTCAGCTTGGCGTCGCCGCCCGCGGTCGCGCAAGCGTATCCCGCCAAGCCGATCCGACTCGTGGTTCCGTTCCCCGCTGGTGGATCGCTCGACGTCGTCGCGCGAGCGATCGGGCAGAAGCTCACGGAAGCGTGGGGCCAGCCGGTCGTGATCGACAACCGGCCCGGCGCCGGCGGCAACATCGGCGCCGATCTCGTCGCCAAGAGCGCGCCCGACGGTTACACCATTCTCGAAGGCGCGCTGTCCACCCACGCCGTCAACGTGAGCCTCTACAGCAGGATGCCTTACGACCCGGTGCGTGACTTCGCGCCCATCACGCTGGTCGCCGTGACGCCCAACGTGCTCGTGCTCAATCCCTCGGTCCCCGCCAACACCGTTAAAGAGCTGATCGCCTACGCCAAGGCCAATCCCGGCAAGCTTTCGTTCGGGTCGGGCAGCAACGGCAGCGCGGGACATCTAGCCGGCGAGCTGTTCAAGACCGAGGCCGGCGTGGACATGGTCCACGTGCCATACAAAGGGGCGGCGCCGGCGATGCAGGATCTGCTCTCCGGACAGATCCAGCTCATGTTCGACAATCTCGCCAATTCCATGCAGCAGGTCCGCGCCGGCAAGCTCAAGGCGCTGGCGGTGACCACGGAGCATCGCTCCACGCTCGTGCCGGAGCTCCCGACGCTTTCGGAGGCCGGTCTTCCGGGCTTCGACATCTCCACCTGGTGGGGCTTCATGGCGCCCGCGGGAACGCCCAGGGAGATCATTGCCAAGTGGAACGCCGAGGTCACGCGCATTCTGAACACGCCGGAGATGAAGGCATTCTTCGCGCAGCAGGGCGCCGAGCCGAGCCCCAGCTCGCCGGAGGCGTTCGCGGCGCTGATCCAGCGCGAGATAGCGAAGTACGCGAAGATCGTGAAGGCGTCGGGCGCGAAGGTGGATTGATTGTCGCCCCGGCGAAGGCCGGGGCCCAAGGTGCGCCAAAGACAACTTGGATCCCGGCCTGCGCCGGGACGACGGCTTCGTGACGCCTTCCACGCGCTTCGCCAGGATGACCGGTTCGTCTACAATGAGCACCATGCCCTCCTCTGTCGCCACTCTGGTCGACCCCGCGACCCGCGCTCCTGCCGAAACACTCGCGCCGCCATTGCCGGTCACGCGCGCGATGTTCGACCAGTGGATGGTCCCGTGCTACGCGCCGGCGAGCTTCGTTCCCGTGCGCGGCGCCGGTTCGCGCGTCTGGGACCAGCAGGGCCGGATGTATATCGACTTCGCGAGCGGCGTGGCGGTCACCTCGCTCGGCCACTGCCATCCCGCGATCGTCAAGGCGCTCACCGACCAGGCCAGCACGCTCTGGCATGTGTCGAACTGGATGACCAACGAGCCCGCGCTGCGACTCGCGAAGAAGCTGATCGATGCCACGTTCGCGGAGCGCGTCTTTCTCTGCAATTCGGGTGCGGAGGCGAACGAAGCGGCGCTGAAGCTCGCGCGCCGCTATGCGCACGATCATTACGGCAGCGAGAAATTCCGGGTGATCTCGACGCTGAACGCGTTCCATGGCCGGACGCTGTTCACGGTGTCGGCCGGCGGCCAGGCCAAGTATTCCAGCGGCTTCGGACCTGCGCCGACCGGCTTCACCCACATCCGCTACAACGACATCGCGGGCCTGGAAGCGGCCTTCGCCGAGGAAGGCGGCGACGACGTGTGCGCGGTGATCGTCGAGCCGATGCAGGGCGAAGGCGGGATGATTCCCGGTACGCCTGATTTCCTCGCGGCGGCGCGGCGACTGTGCGACGAGCACGACGCGCTGCTGATCTTCGACGAGATCCAGAGCGGCATGGGCCGCACGGGCGCGCTCTTTTCGTACATGCAGAAGGGCGTCGTGCCCGACATCCTGACCAGCGCCAAAGGCCTCGGCGGCGGCTTTCCGGTGGGCGCGATGCTCACGTCCACGGAGACTGCGAGCGCGTTCTCCGTCGGCGTGCACGGCACGACCTTCGGCGGTAATCCCCTGGCCTGCGCGGTCGCCGGCGCGGTATTCGACATTATCAACACCGTCGAAGTGCTCGACGGCGTCAAGGCGCGCCACGCGCTCTTCATGGAGGGCCTGCGCACGATCAACGCGCGGCGCGAGATCTTCTCCGACATCCGCGGCGAAGGCGTCTGGCTCGGTTGCGAGCTTGGCGAGCCGTGGCGCGGCAAGGCCGCCGACGTGATGCGCGCCGCGGCCGATGCGGGTCTGATCGTGCTGATGGCGGGGCCCGACGTCGTGCGCATCGCCCCGTCGCTCGTCATCAGCCTGGACGAAATCCTGGAAGGGCTGGCGCGGCTCGAAACGGCGCTCGGGCGCGCGTTGGTGTGAGGTTGTCATCCCGGCGAAGCACCGGGATGCAAATGCGTCTTCCCGGCGAAGGCCGGGATCCAAGTGTCATGCCTTGAAGCACGACGCAAATTGGGCCCCGGCCTGCGCCGGGGCGACGAGACGCGTTAAGCTCGCGCGGACCTGATGTTCTACGTCCGCCCCATCGCGCGCGCCGACCTCCCGGCGCTGCTCGCCCTGTCCGAACGGACCGGCGCGGGGCTGACTTCCCTTCCGGCCAACGCGGCACGACTCGAGCACCGGATCGAGCGCTCGCTCGCTTCCTTCGCCGGCACCGCGACGAAGGCGGAGGCGTGCTACGTGTTCGTGCTGGTCGACGGCGCCAGCGATGCCGTAGTCGGCATCAGTGCGATCGAGGGCGCGGTCGGCCTCTCCGAGCCCTGGTACAACTACCATGTCGGAACGCAGGTCCACGCCTCGCGCGAGCTCGACGTCTATACCGCCGCGCCCACGCTTTTCTTGAGCAACGATCACACCGGGCACAGCGAGCTGTGCTCGCTATTCCTCGACTCTCGCTATCGTCGCGCCCGCAACGGTCCGCTGATCGCCAAGGCGCGGCTGCTGTTCATCGCCGAGTTCGCCGAGCGCTTCGCCTCGAAGGTGATCGCGGAGATGCGGGGCAGGCTCGACGCGCACGGCAAGAGCCCGTTCTGGGAAGGGCTCGGACGGCACTTCTTCGTCATGGAATACTCGCGCGCCGATTATCTGACGGGCATCGGCCAGAAGGCGTTCATCGCCGAGCTGATGCCGCGCCATCCCGTGTATACGACGTTGCTGCCGCCGGAAGCGCGCGCGGTGATCGGCGAAGTGCACGGCGACACGGAAGCCGCGCGGGCGATGCTCGAGGCCGAAGGCTTCCGTTACGAAGGCTACGTCGACATCTTCGACGCGGGGCCGACGCTCGAATGTTTCCGCGACGACATCCGCGCGGTGCGCCAGAGCCGGACGCTGCCCGTGGCGATCGGAGAAGAAAACCCGGTACCGGACAGCCTGACCGACGAAGTCGTGTGGCTGGTCACCAACCGCGGCTTCGAGGGGTTTCGCTCGATCCTCGCGCCGGCGCCGGCCCGCATCGCCCGCTTTCCGCTGCTTCCGCACGCCGCCGCGGCGCTCGGCGTGGTGGCGGGCGACACGGTGCGCGCGGTGCCGCTCGCGCCACGCGACCGTTTGCAAGCATGAGTCGCGCAAACGCGACCGAAGTCAACTTCGACGGGCTGCCCGGGCCGACGCACAACTACAGCGGCCTCGCGGAGGGCAATCTCGCTTCGGAGCGCCACAAGAGCCGGATTGCCAACCCGCGGCAAGCCGCGCTGCAGGGCCTCGCGAAAATGAAGGCGCTGGCCGATCGCGGTTACGCCCAAGCCGTGCTGCCGCCGCACGAACGCCCCGACATCGCCGCGCTGCGCGGCCTCGGCTTCGAAGGCGACGAGCCGGCGGTGCTTCGCGCCGCCGCGAAAGCCGCGCCGCAAGCGCTCGCCGCCTGCTCCTCGGCGGCGGCGATGTGGGTCGCCAACGCCGCGACGGTGAGCCCCTCCGCGGATGCGTCCGATGGCCGTGTGCACTTCACGCCGGCCAATCTGGTGTCGCACTTCCACCGTTCGCTCGAAACCGCGACCACGACGCGCGTGCTGCGCTCGATCTTCGCCGACGAACGCCGTTTCGTCGTGCACGACGCGCTGGCCGCCGCCGCGCAGCTCGGCGACGAGGGCGCGGCCAATCACACGCGATTCGCGGCCGATGCGGGCATGGCCGGCGTCGAGCTCTTCGTCTACGGACGGAGCGGGTTCGATGCTAGCGCGAGCGCACCGCGGCGCTTTCCCGCGCGGCAGACCCGCGAAGCGAGCGAGGCAGTCGCCCGTCGTCACAAGCTCGCGCCGGAGCGCACGCTGTTCGCGCAGCAGCATCCCGACGCGATCGATGCCGGCGTCTTCCACAACGACGTGATCGCCGTGGGCTCGGGGACGACGTTGTTCTGCCACGAGCGGGCGTTCGTCGACCAGGGCGCCGTTCTCACCGCGCTCGCGGACCGTGTCGGCGCCGGCTTGGCGGCGATCGTCGTCGAGGAGCGCGAGGTGACGCTGGAGCGCGCGGTCGCGACGTATCTTTTCAACAGCCAGCTCCTCGTACGCCCTGCCGGCGGGCTGCTGCTCGTTGCGCCTTCGGAATGTCGCGAAGATCCGAAGGTCGCCCTGCTCCTCGAGCGGCTCACGTCGGGCGACGGGCCGATCCGCGAAGTTCTCACGTTCGACTTGCGCCAGAGCATGCACAACGGCGGCGGGCCGGCGTGCCTCCGCCTGCGCGTCGTGCTCACCGACGAAGAACGCGCCGCCCTCGGCGCACCGGTGTGGCTCGACGATGCGCTGCATGGCGAGCTGGTCGCGTGGGTGCAAAGGCACTATCGCGACCGGCTCGCGCCGGCGGATCTCGCCGATCCGGAGCTTCTGACGGAAGGACGCACGGCGCTGGACGAGGTGTCGCGGATGCTGCGCCTGGGCAGCGTGTATCCGTTCCAGCGGTGAGCCGCGTCGTCCCCGCGGAAGCGGGGACCAGTGTCTTTGGGCGCAACGACACTGGATTCCCGCTTGCGCGGGAATGACGAACTACGCGAACGCATCCTTCGCGAGCCGGAACAGCAGCGGCACTTCGAGCGTCTTCTCGTGCGACACGCCGTGCTCCCACAGGCCGTCCTCGCCCCAGCAATCGCCGTGGTCGGCGCACGCGATCACGGTCTCGTTGGCGAAGCGCGCAAGCAACGGCTCGAGCACCGTGTCGCACCATTCGATGCAAGCCACCTGACGGCGGCGCGCCTCGGCAGCGTCGTTGCTCTCGCCGAAAGCGAGCGACGGATTGTACGAAGGGTCCCACGGCGCGCCTTCGTAGTAGTACGGCACGTGGGTCTCGGCCAGGTTCAGGAAGACGAATGCCGGCGTGCCCGCGCTCAACTGTCCGAGCGTCGACTCGATCCAGGCGATCTGCTTCCTGAGCGACGGTCCGCGCGCATAAGCGAAGCTGTCGAAATCGGCGCTGAGCACGCGTCCGGTCGGCCGCTCCGGATTGAACCAGTTCACCGCGCCGGTGCCGAGCGTGCGGTAGCCGAGCTTCTTCAGCCCGTCGATGATGTTGTGCCCCGACAGCGTCACCAGCGGCGGCGCCGCACCGGGATGTCCGCCGCCCTCCATGCGGAAGATCTTGCCGTACTTCGGGTTGACGTACGGCTCGCGCCGGCTGGCATCGCCCGGCGTGAATCCCATGAAAAACGCCGCGTGCGAGCCGTAGGTGAAATGCGACGGCGCCTGCGCGCGCGTGAGCGGCGACAGCGATTTCAGGTTCGGCGCCCTGGCTTCGACGAACGCGTCGTAGCGACAGGAGTCGAGCGTGATGAACAGTATGGAGCGCGGCATGATCGAGGCGAGCCGCGGTGCGCTCGCCTTCGGAGTGCGAGCGCGGATTTTACTCCAGCACCGTGGTCGGCAGGACGCGGTGTCGACGCACCGGCGACCACAGGACGGCCGCCGCCGACAGGGCGACGCCGAGCGCGGCGACGGTGAACAGCGTCCCGCGCAAGCCGATCACGGTGGCGAGCACCCCGCCGATCAGCGCGCCGAGCGGCGCGGCGGCGACAGTGAGAAAGCGCATCGTCGCCGTCATCCGTCCCAGCAGGCGGTCGGGTGTGATCGCCTGCCGCAACGCGAGATAGTTGATCGCGTACACGATCGCACCGAAGTCGAATACCAGCATCGCGCCGCCAAGGGCGAAGGTTGCCGGCCATCCCGATCCGCCGAGAAGCGCGAACGCCTGCCAGCCCACGACCGTCAGCACGAGCCCGTGTACGATCACCGGTCCGACGCCGAAACGGCGCGACAGCCGCTCCGCGAACGCGGACGCCAGCACGCATCCCAGCCCGCCGCAGGCGTAGGCGAAACCGATCGCGCCCGCCGAGAGACCGAGCTCGCGCGTGGCGAACAGGATGAGCACGGCAATCTGCATTTGGTGCAGGATCTGCCATAAGCCGGCGAGCCACGCGAGTCCCCAGAGTGTCCGGTTTCCCCAGACGAGCCGAAGCCCCTCGCCAATCTCTCGCCACACATTCGCCGCGCCGTTCGGCTGGACAACGTCGCTCTTCGCCTTGATCCTGCGCAGCATCAGCGCCGAGGCGAAGAACGCAAGCGCGTCGAAGGCGATCGCGAACGGCGCCGTGAGCGCCTGGATGAGCCCGCCCGCCATCCCGGGACCGATCAACGCCGCGGAGGTTTCGCCGAGCGATATCTTCGCGTTCGCTTCGACCAGGCGCTTGCGCCCCGCCATCTGCGCGAGCAGCACCTGGTAGGCCGCGCCGCCGACGACGTTCTGCACGCCGCACACGAAGCCGATCACGAACAGAAGCTCGATCGAGAGTTTCCCGAACCACGCCGCAATCGGGATCACCGCGAGCGCGAGCGCGCGGCCCACGTCGGAGGCGATCACGACCGGAAGCTTGCGCACGCGATCGAGCAGCACGCCCACGTGCAGGCTGCAGAGCGCGAAGGGCAGCGTCTCCAGCGCGATCAGGATCCCCATTTGCAGCGGCGAGGCATGCAGCAGCAGCGCCGCCGTCAATGGCAGCGCGAGGTTGGTGATCTGCGCGCCGTAGGCGGTGACCGTGAGCGAGACCCAGAGCCGCCGGAAGTCGCGGGAGAGCCACAAGCCGCGAAAGCGGCGGCGAAGACGGGTGAAGAGTGGTCTGGTCGTTCTCATAGCTGCTTACCTCCGGCCGCGAGCAAAGCGCGCGGCCGCCGGTCATCCGGCACCGGCGGGAAGGAAGCTTCGGGATACTGGCCCGGAGTTCGGTTCCCGCCCTACCCGGCGGCGGGAAACCGGCGACGGGCAGTGATCAGCGCAACGGCGAGGGCAGCGTCCCCGACCCGGGGTCGGAGAGGCGTCCGCCCGGGAACATACCCCACGCGAACGCGCGCGCCGCCGCATTGATTGCAATCGCAATCGCGGTGACGGAAGTCGTCGGCGTCCTGGTCATGGGGGGAGCATTCCTCGAGTTGTTGTTGGAAGAAGGCTCGAGTGTACGCGCGGCGCTCCGATCTGCCAAGGAATGCTCACGCCGTTCACGGGATGCGAGCACCGGTCTGTCGCATTTGTGCGACTAGGTTTCGTCATCCCGGCGAAGGCCGGGATCCAAGTTGCCTTTTCGCCACGGGAAACTTGGGCCCCGGCCTGCGCCGGGGCGACAAACGTTGTTATCGCGCGGCCTGCTGCCGCTTCTCGTCCACATCGAGATACTTCCACGGGTGCTCCCAGTACGCGTGCTTCTTGTAGCCGCGCACCCACGGCTGGACGAGGGTGTTCTCGATCGTGTAGAAGCCGAGCCACCACGGGTTGTACGCGGCGACCAGCTCGGACATGCGGCGGTAGATCTTGTTGCGCTCCGGACCGTCGGGCAGTCGGCGCGACGCGCGATAGAGCTCGTCATACTCCGGCAGCGCGAAGCGGGCGTAGTTGGTCTGGCCGATGTTCGGCCCGTAGAGGAGCTGCGCGAAGGCGTCTCCTTCGCCGTAGAGCGTGATCCAGCCCACGCGCCACATCTGGAGCTGGCCCGCCTTCCCCATCTTGATCAGATCGGGGAACTTCTGCTTCAGGAATTCGATGCGGATGCCGACCGTCTTCATGCTCTTCTGCCACAGCTCGTCGAACTCGCGATCGCGCGACGACGGCGTGGACGCCATGACCAGCGTAAACGGTTTGCCGTCCGGCAGCTCGCGATAACCGTCGCGGTCGCGGTCCTTGTAGCCGAACCGGTCGAGGAGCGCGTTCGCCCCGGCCGGATCGAACTTGAGCGCCACGTCCCAGCGGTCGTCGTGTCCGGGCAGATTCGGCGGTATCGGCTGCGTCGCGGGAAGCGCCTGGCCCTGGTAGACCACCCGGATCATCTGCGGCCGGTCGAACGCCATCGAGATCGCGCGGCGGAGCGCGATCTTCTCCTTCTGATAACCGCCGACGACCGGGTCCTCCATGTTGAAGTAAGCGTACTGCAGCGAAGGCTGGGTGATCCGTTCCAGCACGACGCCGCGTTGCGCGTACGCCGGACGCAGCTTCCCGGCGGCGTCGAGCACGGTCTCGGAAAGATCGGACGGAACGTTCACGTAGTCGAGCGCCCCGCTGTTGAAGGCGAGCAGCCGCGGGTTCGACTCCTCGATGATGCTGATCTCGATGCGACCCACGATGGGAAGCTTCTTGCCGCGCATCGTCGCGACCAGCTCGCGGTCCGCCGGGTCCGCGCTGTCGGGGAACGTCTCTTCGCGATGGTTCGGGTTGGCTTCCAGCACGATCTGCTGGCCGCGGCGCCACGATTTCAGACGGTACGCGCCCGTGCCGACCGGGTGGTCCATCACCCACCCGTTGGCGTCGCCGTAGGCCTCGACGACTTCGCGCGCGACGGCGGCCATCGGCGACTGCGTCATGTAGCCGAGCATGATGTAGTCGGCTTCATGAAGCTCGAGCCGCAGCGTATAGCGATCGAGCGCCCGCAGCCCTTCGATCGGGGCGTCGTAGTCGAATCGGCCCGTCTTCTTGGCCGCCTCGATCGTCGTTTCCGCGCCGATGACCTTGCCCTGTACGTACCATGCGAACGGCGAGCGGATGCGGGGATCCAGGAGCCGCTTCCACGAGTAGATGTAATCGGCCGCGGTCAGCTCGCGCTTCCTGCCCTTGAAGGCAGGATCGTCGGCGAAATAGACGCCGGGCCTGACACGCATCGTCCAGGTGCGGCCCCCGTCGGCGATCTCGGGCATCGCCGCGGCGGTGCGCGGCACGCGCTTGTACGGCCGCGCGAGATAGTCGAACCCGTAGAGCGTCTCGAAGATCGCGCGGTTGACGCTGTCCGAGTAGAGATCGCTCGTCGCCTGCGGGTCGAAGCCGGTCTCGGCGACGATGAAAGCGGTGCGAATCGTCTTGGTCGAATCCGCGGCGCGGGCTTCCACGGCGAGACCGATCGGCGCGAGCATGGCGCCGACGATCAACGCACGGCGCCGCCTGTCTACCGGCTTATCGCGCAGCATGTGTCGCCCCGGCGCCGGCCGGGGCCCAAGTCGTAAGCGTTGAAAATACAAAGCCCATTGGATCCCGGCCTGCGCCGGGATGACCTACTTCGTCGCCGCCTTGCGCCGGCCGACGTCGACGTCGTAATACATCCAGGCGTGCGGGTCGAAAATGTTGTACTTGTAGCCGTGCACCCAGGGATGGACGACGATGTTTTCGATCCGATAGGCATGCAGGACCCACGGCGCGTAGGCCACGACGAGCTGGGACATTCGCCTGTAGAGCTGCGTTCGCTCCGGACTGTCGCGCATACGCTCGGCCTTGTCGTAGAGGGCGTTGAACTCGGGCAGATCGAAGCGGGACAGGTTGGTCACGCCCTTGTGCGGTCCGTAGAGCAGGTCGAAGAACGTGCCGCCGTTTGTGTTGGTGGCGGTATTGCCGAGGGCCCACATCTGGAGCTGGCCCGCAAGAGCCTGCTTGAGCGTGTCGGGAAACTTCTGCTTGGTGAACTCAATGCGGATGCCGATTGCATCCATGCTCCGTTTCCACAGCTCGTCGAACTGGCGATAGATCGCCGACGGGTCGGAGGCGAGCGTGAGCTTGAGCGGCTTGCCGTCCGGCAGATCGCGCCAGCCGTCGCCGTCGCGATCCACGTAGCCGAACTTGTCGAGCAGCGCCTTCGCCCCCGCGACGTCGTGCGTCGGATTGCCCTTGAACGACGGGTCGTAGCCGAAGACGTTGGGCGGAACCGGCTGTGTCGCGACCTGAGCCTGGTCGAGGCGGATGACGTGGATTTCGTCGTCGTTGTTGTACGCCATGCTGATCGCGCGCCGCAGCGCGATCTTGTCCGGCGTGTAGCCGCCGACCACCGGATCCTCCATGTTGAAGTAGGTGTAAGTGACGCTGGGCTGCACGCCGCGAAGGTGCACGATGCCGCGCGCGGCGTATTCGGGCTTGAGCTTGTCGCCGTTGAGCAGCTTCGTGACCAGGTCGGTCGGGATGGTGATGTAGTCGAGCTCGCCTTTCTCGAAGGCGAGCAGCCGCGGGTTCGATTCCTCGATGATCACGATTTCGATGCGCCCGATGATCGGAAGCTTCTTTCCCCGCATCTCGCTCTCCAGCGCGCGATCTTCTGCCTGCGCGCTCTCCGGAAAGCGGGCGTCGCGAAAATTCGGATTGGCTTCCAGCACGATCTGCTGCGTGCGGCGCCACGACTTCAGGTAATACGGGCCCGTCCCGACGGGGTGCTCCATGACCCAGCCGCTGGGATCGCCGTACGCGGTCACGACTTCCCGCGCGACCGCGGCGGCTCCCGAGGAGGTCAGATCGGCGAGCAAATCATAGGCCGGATAGTTGAGCTTGAGGCGGATGGTGTAGCGATCGATGGCCTGGGCGCCCTCGAACGGCGCGTCGTAGTCGAACCTGCCGGTCTTCTTCGCCGCCTCGATCGCCGCCCTCGCGCCGACGAGCCGGTCGTCGAAGATCTGGGCGTTGATCGAGCGCAGCCTGGGGTCGATCAGCCGCTTCCACGAGTAGACGTAGTCGGCGGCGGTGAGCTCGCGCTTCTTGCCCTTGAAGGCGGGGTCGTCGGCGAAATAGATGCCGGGCCGCACCTTGATGGTCCACGTCAGGCCGTCGGCGGAGATCTCCGGCAGCGCAGCGGCGGTATTGGGGACGACCTTGTAGGGGCGCGCCAGGTAGTCGTAGCGGTAGAGCGGATCGAAGATCTCGCGGTTGACGTAGTTCGAGTAGAGATCGCCGGTCGCCTGGGGATCGAACCCGTTCTCGGGTGCGACGAAGACGACATGGAGAACCTTGTTCATGTCGGCCGCCATCGCGGGCGCCGCGATCACCGGGGAGATCAGCAGCAGCGCGCACAGGCCGTTGCGCGCCAGCGTCGTCATGCGAAGCCTTCCCCCGCGGGTATTCATCGGCTCGCCATGGACCGGCGAGCGACATCCAGGTCGAGGTATTTCCAGGGATACTGATCGAACACGTTGTGCTTGTAGCCGAGCACCCACGGATAGACGAGCACGGTCTCGTAGCGGAACGCGTCCAGCTTCCACGGTGCATAGGCGGTCACGAGTTGCGACATGCGTTGGAACAGGCGTGTTCGCTCGGGCGAGTCCGGAAGCTGCCGCGCCTGCTCGTAGAGCTTGTCGTACTCGGGAAGCCTGAAGCGCGCGAGATTGGTCACGCCGGAATGCGGCCCGTAGAGGAGATCGAGAAAGCCGAAGCCTTCGGTCGTGTTGCTGATATTGCCGAGCGACCACATCTGCAGCTGGCCGGCCCGTCCCATCTTCAGCAGATCGGGCCACTTCTGCTTGACGAATTCCAGCTGCAAGCCGACCGCGTCCATGCTCTTCTTCCACAGCTCGTCGAGCTGGCGGTCGATCGCGGAAGGCGGCGAAGCGATGGTCAGGATCAGCGGCTTCCCGTCCGGAAGGTCCCGCCACCCGTCGCCGTTCCGATCGACATAGCCGAACTTGTCGAGCAGCGCCTTGGCCGCCGCCGGATCGAAGCGCCCGTGACCGTTGAACTTCGGATCGTACCCGGTGACGTTGGGCGGAATCGGCTGGGTCGCTGGCTCGCCCTGACCCTGACGCACGATGCGGATCTCGTCGTCGGTGTTGTAAGCCATGCCGATCGCGCGCCGCAGTGCGATCTTGTCGTTGCCGTAGCCCCCGACGACCGGGTCTTCCATGTTGAAGTAGGTATACGAGATCGCGGGCTGGACGGCGCGCCACATCTGCACGCCCTGCCGCGTGTACCTGGGTTTGAGCTTGTCGTTCGCGTCGAGCACGTTGCGGATGAGATCGACCGGCACCGCGACGAAGTCGAGCTCCCGGTTCTCGAACGAGAGCAGCCGCGGGTTGGACTCCTCGATGATCGAGATCTCGATGCGGCCGATCTGCGGCAGCTTCTTGCCACGCATGCTCGCCAGCAGTTGGCGGTCCGCGGGATCGTGGCTGTCGGGAAAGAAGACATCTCGATAACCCGGATTTGCCTCGAGCACGATCTTCTGTCCGCGCCGCCATTCCTTGAGGCGATACGGGCCAGTACCGACCGGATTGGCCATCGCCCAGCCGCTCGCGTCTCCGTAAGCGGCAATGACCTCGCGCGCGACCGCAGCCGTCGCCGCCGTCGTCAGATCCGAGAGCAGATCGTAGGAAGGGTAGTTGAGCTTGATCCGAATGGTGTACCGATCGGTCGCCTGCAGGCCCTCGATCGGCGCCTCGTAATCGAACCTCCCGGTTTCCTTGGCTGCCGACACGGCGGTCTCGGTGCCGACGACCCGCCCCTCGAAGATCTGTTCGGAGATCGAGCGCATCCTCGGATCGAGCACGCGCTTCCAAGAGTAGACGTAGTCGGCGGCGGTAAGCTCCCGCTTCGCGCCTTTGAATGCCGGGTCATCGGTGAAGTAGATTCCCCGCTTCACCTTGATGGTCCAGGTCTTGCCGTCTTGCGAAATGTCCGGCAGCGCAACCGCCGTATTGGGGACGATCTTGTACGGACGCGCCAAGTAGTCGTAGGTGTAGAGCGACTCGAAGATCACGCGGTTGACGTAGTTCGAATAAGCGTCGCCTCCGGCCTGCGGATCGAAGCCGGTCTCTGCCGCGGCGAACGCGACGCGCAGGGTCTTGGCCGGGCCGGCGGCGACAGCGCTGTCGAGCGGCGACAGCACGAGCGCCGCCAGGAATGCGGCGCCCAGTGCATGGAGGCGGCGTATCACAGGAGCTTTTCGATGTCGCCGGCAATCGCCTGCGGCTCGACGTTCGGGGCGTAGCGCTCGACGACATTGCCCTTGCGATCGACCAGGAACTTGGTGAAGTTCCACTTGATCGCCTCGGAGCCGAGGAGCCCGGGTTTCGTCTTCTTCAGATACCGGTACAGCGGCGCGGCGTTGTCGCCGTTGACGTCGATCTTGGCGAACAGAGGGAATTTGACGCCGTAGTTGAGCTCGCAGAACTGCGCGATCTCGTCTTCCGATCCCGGCTCCTGAGCGCCGAACTGGTTGCAGGGAAAGCCGAGGACTTCGAGGCCCTGCGCATGCAGCTTCTCGTACAGAGCCTCGAGGCCCTTGTATTGCGGCGTGAACCCGCACTTGCTGGCGACGTTCACGATCAGCATGACCTTGTCCTTGTAGCGGTCGAGCTGCTGTTGCTTGCCCTTGATGTCCTCGACCGAGATGTCGTAGATGCTTGCCATGAGAGCCCCGCATTTCAAAGTGTTTGACCGGCAGAATTATGCGCTGGCCGATGCAAGCTGTCGTCCCCGCGCAAGCGGGGACCCAGCGTCTTTGCTGCCTGCCAACGTCACTGGATTCCCGCTCAGTGACGCAAATGAGCGGGAATGACCATTTCAATCCGGCGTCCCGAATCCGCCGCCGCCGGGCGTCTGTACGACGAACACATCACCAGGCTGCATCTCCACCTGGAACGTAGCGCCGAATTCCTCCCGGCTTCCGTCGGCGCGTTCGACCCAGTTGCGGCCGCGAGCGCCCGGTTGGCCGCCGCTGACGCCGAAGGGCGCGATGCGGCGGTGGTTGGCCAGCATGACCGCGGTCATCGGCTCCAGGAAGCGCACCCTCCGCTCTCCGCCGTCGCCGCCGCGGTGACGGCCCGCGCCACCGCTGCCGCGCCGGATGCGGTAGGCGTCGAGCCGCACGGGGAAGCGCCATTCGAGCACCTCGGGATCGGTGAGTCGCGAGTTCGTCATGTGCGTCTGCACGACGCTCGCGCCGTCGAAATCCGGGCCGGCTCCGGACCCGCCGGAAATCGTCTCGTAGTACTGGTAGCGCTCGTTGCCGAAGGTGAAATTGTTCATCGTGCCCTGCGAGGCCGCGAGCACGCCCAGCGCGCCGTAGAGCGTATCGGTGATCACCTGCGAGGTTTCGACGTTGCCGGCGACGACCGCGGCCGGATAGCGCGGCCTGAGCATCGAGCCGTCGGGAATGACGATCTCGAGCGGCCTCAGGCATCCCGCATTCATCGGAATCTCGGCGTCGACCAGCGTGCGGAAGACGTACAGGACAGCTGCCTTGCAAACCGCCGAAGGCGCGTTGAAGTTGTCGGGCTGCTCGCCGCTGGTACCGGTGAAATCGATCCGTGCGGCGCGGCCATGCTTGTCGACACGTATGGCGACCGCGATCTTCGCGCCGCTGTCCATCTCGTACTCGAAGTGCCCATCCTTCAACGCATCGAGCACGCGCCGCACCGCTTCCTCGGCGTTGTCCTGTACGTGCTTCATGTAGGCACGCACGACGGAAAGTCCGAAATGCTCGACCATGCGCTCGAGCTCGACGATGCCCTTGGTGCATGCGGCGACCTGCGCCCGCAGGTCGGCGAGGTTCTGGTCGATGTTGCGCGCCGGATACGGGCCCGAGGCCAGGATCGTGCGGAGCTCGCTCTCGAGGAAGCGCCCCTCGGCGACGAGCTGCACGTTGTCGAGCAGCACGCCCTCCTCGTCCACGTGCCTCGAATCCGGCGGCATCGATCCAGGCGTGATGCCGCCGATGTCCGCATGGTGGCCGCGGGAAGCGACGTAGAACTCGGGCCTCATGTCGTCCCCGCGCAAGCGGGGACCCGGCGTCGTGGCTTCGCTTTCGGTGCGAAAGTCACTGGGTCCCCGCTGGAGCCTGGCCCCGAATGCTTGAATCGGGGGCGGGGACGACGAAGAAAGGAACACCGGCGCGATCACCGTGACGTCCGGCAGATGCGTGCCGCCGTTGTACGGGGCGTTGAGCACGAACACGTCGCCGGGTCGCATCGAGCCGGCGCGCCGGTCGATGATGGTCTTCACGCTCTCGCCCATCGAGCCCAAGTGCACCGGCATGTGCGGGGCATTGGCGATCAGACTGCCATCGGCATCGAAGAGCGCGCAGGAAAAATCGAGCCGCTCCTTGATGTTCACCGAGTAGGCGGTGTTCGCCAGCGTCACGCCCATCTGCTCGGCGATCGCCATGAAAAGATTGTTGAAGACTTCCAGCAGCACCGGGTCGGCTCTCGTGCCGATGGCGTGCTCGCGCTCCATCGGCACGACGCGCTCGAGCACGAGATGGTCGCGCGGGGAGAGCGTCGCCTCCCAGCCCGGCTCGACGACGGTCGTGGCATTCTGCTCGGCGATCACCGCGGGGCCCCGCACCCGGTCTCCCGGTCGCAGCGTCTCGCGCGCGTAGAGCGGCGCGTCGTGCCACGCTCCGCCGGTGAACACGCGACTCGTTTTCGCCGGAATCAGCGCGCCCGCACGCTCGGCGAACGTCGGCGCCCGTTCTTCGCCGGCGGGAGATGCTCCGATCGTCTCGACCGCGATGGCTTCGATGACGAGCGGCCTTTCCGGCATCAGGAAGCCGTAGTGAGACCGGTAGCGGCGCTCGAACTCGGCGACCAGCGACGATACCGTTTCCAAAGCCCGCTCCGTGCCCGGCGGCAGCGGTATCTCCAGCGTCGTGTCCGTTCCGTCGTATTTGAGATGCAGCGTGCGCTGGAGTGAAATGCGCTCTCCGGCGATGCCCTGCGGCTCCAGTTCCGCGCGCGCGGCGCGCGAGAGCTCTTCGAAGAGCGGAGCGCACAGGGCGAGGCCGTCCGCGGAAAGTCCGGCCTCGACCGCCCTGGCCTTGAGCGCCCGCACGTCAGCGAGCCCCATCCCGTAGGCGGAAAGCACGCCGGCCAGCGGATGGACGAACACCCGGGTCATTCCCAGGGCGTCCGCGACCGCACACGCGTGCTGGCCGCCGGCGCCACCGAAGCAGCACAGCGTGTACTCGGTCACGTCGTAGCCGCGCTCGACCGAGATATGCTTGATCGCGTGCGCCATGTTGTCGACGGCGATCTTGAGAAAGCCTTCGGCGACCTCCTCGGCGGTTCTGTGCTGGCCCGTTTTTGCTTCGACCTCGGCGGCGAGCGCCCCGAACTTCGCACGCACGGTTTCTGCATCGAGCGGCAGATCGCCTCGCGGCCCGAAGACGCGCGGAAAGAGGGCCGGATCGATCTTTCCCACCATGACGTTGCAGTCCGTGACGGTCAGCGGCCCGCCACGGCGATACGACGCCGGCCCCGGATTCGCGCCGGCCGACTCCGGACCGACGCGGAAACGCGATCCGTCGAAGGCGACGATCGACCCGCCTCCCGCGGCGACGGTATGGATCTGCATCATCGGCGCGGTGATGCGCACGCCCGCCACCTCGGTGACGAACGCGCGCTCGAATCCATATTCGGGACCGGCGTAATGTGTCACGTCGGTCGACGTCCCGCCCATGTCGAAGCCGATGATCCTGTCGAATCCCGCGAGCTTCGATACCTCGACTGCGCCGACGACCCCGCCGGCCGGGCCGGACAGAATCGCGTCCTTGCCCTGGAACCGGTGCGCTTCCGTCAGTCCGCCAGAAGACTGCATGAACTGCAGGCGCACGCCGGGCAGATCGCCCTCGACCTGCGCAACGTAGCGGCGGAGTATCGGCGACAGATACGCGTCCACCACGGTCGTGTCGCCGCGCGAAACGAGCTTCATCAACGGGCTCACCTCGTGGCTCGCCGACACCTGTCCGAAACCGATGGCGCGCGCGAGCGCGGCGAGCCGCCGCTCGTGGTCGGGATGGCGATAACCGTGCATGAGCACGATCGCGCAGGCGTGGATCCCGTCCACGTAGGCCGCGCGCAGCTGCCGCTCCGCATCCTCGAGATCGAGCGCGCGCACGAGCTCGCCGCGGGCACCGACGCGCTCGTCGATCTCGATCACGCGCTCGTAGACCAGGCTCGGCAGCACGATCCGGCGAACGAAGAGCTTGGGACGATTCTGGTAGGCGATGCGCAGCGCATCGGCAAACCCGCGCGTGATGACGAGCACCGTGCGCTCGCCCTTGCGCTCGAGAAGGGCGTTGGTCGCGACCGTGGTGCCCATCCGCACGGTCTCGATGGCGCCCGGAGGGATCGGTGCCTCCGGCGGCACGCCGAGCAACGCCCGGATCCCGGCGACTGCCGCGTCGCGATAGCGCTCCGGATTCTCCGAAAGGAGCTTGTGCGTTATGAGGGTGCCGTCGGGCCGGCGGGCGACGATGTCGGTGAAGGTCCCCCCGCGGTCTATCCAGAATTGCCAGCGGCCGGGCGGCGAGTCGGTCATGGTTAGCGCAAGAAGTCGGAAAGCGTCGGTCGCGACCGGTCCGTAGCAAGATTATAGCGGCGCGTTTTCTCGCCGCCCTCGTCCAACTATGATACAAATGCGCCGTTGCGCCGATCGCGCCGAAGAGCGCACGGCCCTATCCGAGAGACGCGGAGGAACCCAATGAAATCGAGCCATCTCGCCGCTGCCGTCCTGAGCCTGTGCCTTGCCTTCGCGGCGAGCGCGCAAACCAAATGGGACATGCCGACGGCCTATCCCGCGAACAATTTCCACACCGAGAACATCACCCAGTTCGTCGCCGACGTCGACAAGGCCACCGGCGGGAAGCTCAAGATCACGGTGCACTCCAATGCGTCGCTGTTCAAGGCCAACGAGATCAAGCGCGCTGTGCAGACCGACCAGGCGCAGATCGGCGAGGTTCTTCTGTCGCTGCTTTCCAACGAAGATCCCGTCTTCGGCGTCGACTCGATACCATTCCTGGCGACGAGCTATGCCGACGCGGCCAAGCTCTGGAACGCATCGCGCAAGGCGATCCAGGACCGGTTCGCCAAGCAGGGCATGCGCATTCTCTACGCGGTTCCCTGGCCGCCGCAGGGCATCTACTCGAGCAAGCCGATCAATACGCTCGCCGACATGAAGGGGCTGAAGCTGCGGACCTACAATCCCGCCACATCGCGGATCGCCGAGCTCGCGGGCGCGCAGCCCGTCACCATCCAGGCCGCCGAGCTCGCGCAGGCGATGGCCACGGGCGCTGTGAACGCGAACATCACCTCAGGCGCCACAGGCTACGACTCGAAGGCGTGGGAGCAGGTGAAGTACTTCTACGACGCGCAGGCCTGGCTGCCGAAGAACATCGTGTTCGTGAACGACAAGGCGTTCGGCGCGCTGGACAAGGCGACCCAGGAGGCGGTGCTCAAGGCGGCGGCCGAGGCCGAGACGCGCGGGTGGAAAATCTCGCAGGAAAAGACGAAGTGGTACCTGGAGCAGCTCGCGAAGAACGGCATGACGGTCGCGCCGCCCTCGCCGGCGCTCGCGGCGGACCTGAAGAAAATCGGCGAGGAGATGACCGCCGAATGGATCAAGCAGGCCGGCAGCGACGGCCAGGCGATCGTGGACGCGTACAGAAAAATGTGAAGCCATATCGTCGTCCCCGCGCAAGCGGGGACCCAGCGACTTTGGTCCAACGACACTGGGTTCCCGCGAACGCGGGAACGACGATCCGGTGTGGCACGCGTTGGCTCGGTTGAGATCCTGATGCGTCGGCTCCTCGACACCCTCTACGACGCCGCCGCTTATCTGGCGGCGTTGCTTTTGATAGGGACCCTCGCCATGGTGCTGCTCGGCATCTTCGGGCGGCTCTTCGCCTTTCAGGTGCCCGGGACCGACGCCTATGCCGGATATTGCATGGCAGGTTCGGGCTTTCTCGCGCTCGCCCATACGCTCGCGCGCGGCGAGCACATCCGCGTGAAGCTCATCCTCGAGCGCGCGGGCGTGCGCGCTCGCCGCGGCCTCGAGCTTTTCTCGCTCGCTGCGGCGTCCGTGCTCGCGATCGCGTTCGCGTACTACAGCGTGCGGCTCGCCTGGCAGTCGTACACGCTGCACGACATCTCGAGCGGGAACGACGCGACGCCGCTGTGGATCCCGCAGCTCGCCATGGCGGCCGGCGTGGCGGTCTTCGCCATCGCCTTCGTCGATCAGTTCGTGCTCGAGCTTCGGGGAGCCCGCCCGAGCGCCCCGAAGCTCGAGGAGCCCGCGCATGTCGAATGACCTCCTCGTCACGGTGTTGCTGATCGTCGCGCTGTTCGGGCTGCTCGGCAGCGGCGTCTGGATCGGGCTCGCGCTGGCGGGCGTCGCGTGGATCGGCATGGAGCTCTTCTCCTCCCGGCCGGCGGGCGACGCGATGGCAGTCACCATCTGGGGGACCGCGTCCTCGTGGACGCTCACCGCGCTCCCGCTGTTCGTCTGGATGGGCGAGATCCTGTTCCGCACGCGTTTGTCCGAAGACATGTTCCGCGGACTCGCGCCGTGGCTCGAGCGCGTGCCGGGAAGGCTGCTCCACACCAACATCATCGGCTGCACCATCTTCGCCGCCGTGTCGGGCTCCTCGGCGGCGACCTGCGCCACCATCGGCAAGATGACCCTGCCCGAGCTCAGAGGCCGCGGCTATCCCGAGGACATCACCATCGGCACACTGGCCGGCGCGGGAACGCTGGGCCTGCTGATCCCTCCCTCGATCATCATGATCGTGTACGGCGTGTCGGCGAACGTGTCGATCGCTCAGCTGTTCATCGCGGGCGTGGTTCCGGGGCTCATCCTCGCTTGCCTTTTTTCCGGCTACATCATCGTCTGGGCGCTGCTCAACCCTGACAAGGTTCCTGCGATCGCGCACCAGACGACGTTGACGCAGAAACTCTACGCGTCCCGTCACCTCATCCCGGTCGTCGTGCTCATCGGTTTCGTGCTGGGGTCGATTTACGCGGGGGTGGCCACGGCGACCGAGGCTGCGGCGTTCGGCGTGGTGGGCTCGCTTGCGATCTCCGCCGCCCAAGGCTCGCTCAACTGGACCACGTTTCGCACGAGCCTTCTCGGCGCCACGCGCCTGTACTGCATGATCGCGCTGATCCTCGCCGGTGCGGCGTTTCTGACGCTGGCGATGGGCTATATCGGCCTGCCCCGGCATCTCGCGGAATGGATCACCGGGCTCGGCCTCTCGCGGCTCTCGCTCATCGTCGCGCTGATGGTCTTCTACATCATCCTCGGCTGCTTCCTCGACGGCATCTCGATGGTGGTGCTGACGATGGGCGTGATCCTGCCCACGGTGGACAAGGCCGGTATCGATCTCCTGTGGTTCGGCATTTACATCGTGCTCGTGGTCGAGATGGCGCAGGTCACGCCGCCGGTGGGATTCAATCTGTTCGTGCTGCAGGGCATGACCGGCAAGGACATCACCTGGATCGCCCGGCACACCCTGCCGATGTTCTTCCTGATGGTCGCCGCCACGCTTCTCATCTACTTCGTGCCCGGGCTGGTGAGCTTCCTCCCGCGTCACATGCGGATCGGCTGAGTGGCGAAACGGGCGAGAGCGACATCCGCCGACATGGCGCGGGCGGCATCCTCCCGAGCGATGCCCCTGCTCGACGCCTTCTGCGATCTGCTGTGGTTGCAGGATGGTCTGGCAGCGACGAGTCTCGCGAGCTATCGCCGCGATCTCGCCCTGTGGGCCGACTGGCTCGAGCGCAGCGAGGGCAAGGGACTCCTGACGGCGGACCGGGGCGACGTCGAAGGCTTTCTCGCCGAACAGTTTCGCAATCGGTCCAAGGCGACCTCGATCGGGCGGCGGCTCTCTTCGCTGCGACGCTTCTACCGCATGCAAGCCGCGGCGGGTTCGATCAAGACCGATCCCACGTTGCGGGTCCGCGCGCCGAAGCTGCCGCGGCGGCTGCCGAAGAGCCTGTCCGAAGCGCAGGTGGAAGCGCTCCTCGCCGCGCCCGACACCGACACGACGCTCGGCCTGCGGGATCGCGCGATGCTCGAGACGCTCTACGCGACGGGCCTGCGCGTATCGGAGCTGGTGGGGCTCAAGCTCTCGCAGGTAAGCTTCGACATGGGCATCGTGCGCGTCGTCGGCAAGGGCAGCAAGGAGCGCCTCGTCCCGCTGGGCGAGGAGTCGATCGTCTGGGTGAGGCGTTATCTCGCCGCGGCGCGACCCCGGCTCGTCGCGGAGGCGAAAACCGACGCGATCTTCGTCACGGCTCGCCGCGCAGCGCTTTCCCGCCAGGGGTTCTGGCAGCTCGTCAAGCGCTACGCGGTCAGGGCGGGCATCGCCCGCGCCGATCTTTCGCCGCATACGCTGCGCCACGCCTTCGCGACCCATCTTCTCAATCACGGCGCGGACCTGCGGGTCGTGCAGCTCCTGCTCGGTCATTCCGACATCACGACCACGACGATCTACACCCACGTCGCGCGGGAGCGGCTGAAGCAGCTCCACGCGCGTCATCATCCTCGCGGCTGAGCCGGCGCGATCGCCTCCTCCCTCGCCAGCCGAAAACATTCATGAGCGATGCGCACGACGAGATGCAGGTCCGGCTGACGGCGCTCGGTATCCTCGAGCGCCTCAACTGACCGGGCGGCGCTCCCCGCGCTCGATTGCCACGCCGAGGCGCTTCGCTCCGGCGACCGGCGCGAGCTTCGCCACGCGGATCCGCACCCACGGCGAGCCGAAGTCGGCGCGCAGCACGTCGGCCAGCGCCTCCGCGAAGCGCTCGAGCAGCTTGTGCGGATGATCAGCGGCGAACGCCTGCACGCGCTTCACCACCGCGGCGTAGTCGAGCGCATCGGCGAAGTCGTCGCTGGCGAAGGCCTTTGTGGAAGGCAGCGCGAGCTCGAGGTCGATGACGAGCGGCTGGCACAGATGCCGTTCCCAGGCATAGACGCCGATGCGAGTCTCGACGCGAAGCTCCTGGACGAAGATGGTGTTCACCGGAGGATACGGCGCTTTTTGCTAGACTCTGACGCTCGGCTCGTTTCCGCTCCGTAAGCTCGATTTACGGAAACAACGTCGATGCGCGCATTGTAGATGAATACGTCGCTGGCCACGCTCGCCGTCATCGCCGGCGCCTATCTCGTCGGATCGGTCGCGTTCGCCGTCGTTGTAAGCAAGCTGTTCGGCCTGCCCGACCCGCACAGCTACGGCTCGGGCAATCCCGGCGCGACCAACGTCCTGCGCACCGGAAACAGGGCGGCCGCCATGCTGACGCTCGCGGGCGATGCCGCCAAGGGCGCGTTCGCCGTATGGCTCGCCAATCGTCTGGGCGCGAGCTGGGGGGACGCTTCGCTCGCCACTGCAGGCGCCGCCATCGCCGTGTTCCTCGGCCATCTCTTTCCGGTCTTCCATCGGTTCTCCGGCGGCAAGGGCGTGGCCACTGCGGCGGGCGTCGCATTCGCGCTCGCGTGGCAACTCGGCGTGGCGCTGCTGGTCGTCTGGCTTGTGCTCGCGCTGCTGTTCCGCATGGCGTCGCTGGCTTCGCTCGCGGCGGCGGCAGCCGCGCCGCCGCTCGGATTCTATGTTCTCGGCAACTGGCCGGAAGCCTGGGCGCTGATCCCGATCGCGTTGCTCCTCTTCTGGCGGCACCGCGCCAACATCCGGCGGCTGCTCGCCGGCAAGGAGCCGAAGTTCGGCGGCTGACGCCGCGCGAAGGCGGCGACCAGGCGCCGCGTTACGAGCGCACGTCGGCCGCCCCGGACGCCGCGGCGGACTCGAGCGGCCAGCGCGGCTCGACCGTAAATGCGTAATCTTCGACTGCGCCACGCTCGAGTCGAAGCGCGCCGACGAGCGCGATCATCGCCCCGTTGTCGGTACAGAACTGAAGGTCCGGAAAGAACACTTCGGCGCGGCGCTTCGCCGCCGCCGCAGCGAGTTGCCGGCGCAGCGAAGCGTTGGCGCCAACGCCGCCCCCGACAACCAGACGCGTCATTCCCGTCCCGTCGAGGGCCGACATCGCCTTGATCACGAGCACGTCGACGATCGCCTCTTCGAACGCGCACGCAAGGTCGGCCCTGCGCTGCTCGGAAAGCGGCTCCTTGCGCGCGAGCGCCGAGACGGCGGTTTTCAGGCCGCTGAAGCTCAAATCGAGGTCGCCGCTGGAGAGCATCGGTCGCGGCAACGCCGCCGCGCCGCGTCGTCCCCGGATCGCAAGCTTTTCGAGTGCGGGGCCGCCGGGATAAGGCAGTCCGAGGAGCTTCGCGGTCTTGTCGAACGCTTCGCCGGCGGCGTCGTCGAGCGTTTGACCGAGCAGTGCGTAGTCGCCTACGCCGCGAACCTCGTAGAACTCGCTGTGACCGCCCGAAACGAGCAGCGCGACGAACGGGAATCGCGGTCGCGGCGAGGTGAGAAGCGGCGAGAGCAGATGGCCTTCGAGATGATGAACGCCGACCGCGGGCTTTCCGAGCGCGAAGGCGAGCGCATTCGCCACGCTTGCGCCGACGAGCAGCGCGCCCGCGAGGCCGGGTCCCTGGGTGAAAGCAATGCCGTCGAGATCGCCCAGGCGGCAACCTGCCTCTACGAGCACCTGCTCGGTCAACGGGACGACCCTGCGGATATGGTCGCGCGACGCAAGCTCCGGCACGACGCCGCCGTAGGCGTTGTGCATCGCCACCTGCGAGTGCAGCGCATGCGCGAGCAGACCCCTCTGACCGTCGTAGACGGCGAGCCCGGTTTCGTCGCACGAGGTTTCGATGCCCAGTACTTTCACGTTCGCGGCCGGCGACAGTAACAATTGAAATCGAACAGTATAGCGTTCTGACTAAGGCCAGAAACATATTGCACTCCTTGCAGGAGGAGTGCGATGCAGTTTCAGCACGTCGGCCATAAGATTCGCGGGTTTTACCGGATTGCGGATTACGCCCTACGCTGGGGGATGATCGTCCCCGACGCGCAGCGCAGGTTGGAGATTCTCGACTTCTGGCGCCGCTACGGCTTGGCGGCTACCCGCGATGCCTTCAAGGTAAGCCGGCGCACGTTGTTTGCCTGGCGAGCCAAGCTCCGAGTCGAAGGCGGCAACGTGGCCGCGTTGGTGCCGCGATCGACGGCACCAAAGCGACGGCGCCACCGGCAGTGGCCCGCAGCGGTCTGCGCCGAGATCCGGCGGCTGCGTACGGTGCACCCGAATTTGGCCAAGGAGAAACTGCACCTGCTGCTCGTGCCCTTCGCCGCCGCGGCGCAGCTGCCCTGTCCGAGCGCGCGCACCGTCGGCCGGCTGATCGCCGATGCGCCCGACAAGATGCGCAGCCACCCACGGCGCTTCGGAGCCCCCGGCAAAGCCAAGCCCATGCGCGGGACGCGGCTGCGCAAGCCCAAGCACTTCCGCGCCGAGCGCCCGGGTCATTGCGTCGGCCTCGACACCATCGAGCTGCACACCGAGGGCCAGCATCGCTACATCATCACCTGCGTCGACCTCCATTCCCATTTCGCCTGGGCTTGGGGCACCCGCAGCCATGCCAGCGCCGCCGCGGCACAGTTCTTTCGCCTCATCCAGGCCGTGTTTCCCTTCGCCATCGAAACTGTACTCACCGACAACGGCAGTGAGTTCCAGCGCTTCTTCGCCCAGGAACTCGCTCACTTGCTGTGCTCCCACTGGCATACCTTTCCCCACACCCCCCGTATGAACGCCCATTGCGAGCGCTTCAATCGCACCGTGCAGGAAGAATGCATCGATTACCACTACGACCTGCTCTTCCTCGACCAGCTCACCGAGTTCAATCTCGAACTGCTGCGCTGGCTGTCCTGGTACAACCTCGAGCGACCGCACTTCAGCCTCAACACCCCGCTGCCAGGTCGCAAAACTCCACGTTTGCTCTCCCCAGTACAATTCCTCCACCAACACCACCAGTGCAATATGTGCTGGCCCGATACACGTTCTTGCCCGTTCGACCGCCGACTGTTATACTTTTGGGCTATTCACTGCTTTCCCCTTAGACAAAGGTCGCTCATGCCGGGAGTTCGCGTCCGCGAAAACGAGCCGTTCGAGGTGGCGCTCCGCCGCTTCAAGCGCACGATCGAAAAGACCGGTCTCTTGACCGAGCTCCGCGCCCGCGAGTTCTATGAGAAGCCGACGGCCGAGCGCAAGCGCAAGCTCGCTGCTGCCGTGAAGCGCCACTACAAGCGCCTGCGCAGCCAGCAACTGCCTCCAAAGCTCTACTGAGCCATCGGCCAGATCCGGACAAGGGGCGAATTGAATTCGCCCCTTTTGCTTCCATGCCACTGAAGAATCGCATCACCGAGGACATGAAAGCCGCCATGCGCGCCCGCGAAGCCGCGCGCCTGTCGACGATTCGCCTTCTGTTGGCCGCGATCAAGCAGAAGGAAGTGGACGAACGCGTGGAGCTCTCGGACGCGGATGTGGTCGCCATCATCGATAAGATGATCAAGCAGCGGCGCGAGTCCATCGCCCAGTTCGACGCCGGCGGCCGACCCGAGCTTTCAGCTGCCGAGCAAGCCGAGATCGTGGTGCTCCAGCACTATCTCCCCGAACGGCTGTCGGACGCGGAAATCGATCGCCTGATCGGCGCCGCGATTGCCGGCGCCGGGGTCGCGGGTCCGGCGGCGATGGGCAAGGTGATGGGGTCGCTCAAGCGCGAGCTTGCCGGCCGCGCCGACATGACCGCCGTGGCGGCGCTCGTCAAGGCTCGGCTCGCCCGTTGACACGGCTGCCGGTGTCCGAGGCCGCTCCGCAGCCCGAAGAACGTCGCCTATAATGTGAGCATGGGCCCCGCGACCGCGGCGGTGACGGTACGTGGTCCGCGAGAGTCAGGCCCATGATTCCCAACGATTTCATCCAGACGCTGTTGGCCCGGACCGACATCGTCGAGGTGATCGATCGCTACGTACCGCTAAAGAAAGCGGGCGCTAACTACGTAGCCTGCTGCCCGTTCCACAGCGAGAAGTCGCCTTCCTTCACCGTCAGCCCCAGCAAGCAGTTCTACCACTGCTTCGGCTGCGGCGCCCACGGTACGGGGATCGGCTTCCTCATGGAGTTCGGCGGGAAGTCGTTTCCGGATGCGGTCGAGGAGCTTGCACGCGAGCTCGGGCTCGAAGTGCCCCGCAGCGCGTCTTCAGGTGACGAGGCGGCCCGGCGCGGGCAGTCCGAGGATCTTGCGGGCCTGCTTCTCCAGGCGGCCAAGTTCTATCGGGGCGCCCTCAAGGACTCGGGCCGAGCGATCGAGTATCTGCGTGAACGCGGGCTGACCGGAGCTGTCGCCGCCCGCTTCGGGATCGGTTACGCGCCGGACGAATGGCAGCCGTTGTCACACGCGCTCTCGAACTATCAGGACAAGTTGCACGAGACGGCCGGACTGGTGATCGTGGGGGACGGCGGCAAGCGCTACGACCGTTTTCGCGACCGCATCATGTTTCCGATTCATGATGCAAGCGGTCATGTCGTGGGTTTCGGGGGGCGGGTTATCGGCCCCGGCGAGCCCAAGTACCTGAACTCGCCCGAGACGCCGCTTTTCTCCAAGGGGCGCGAACTCTACGGCTTGTTCCAGGCGCGGCCGGCGATCCGCACCAGCGGAAAGGTCGTCGTGGTCGAGGGGTACATGGACGTGGTGGCGCTGGCCCAGTACGGCGTCGAATACGCCGTGGCGACCCTGGGGACAGCCACGACCGCGGTACACGCTCATAAGCTCTTCCGCATCACCGATACGGTCGTCTTCTGCTTCGACGGCGACGACGCCGGTCGTCGCGCGGCCTGGCGAGCGCTGGAGAACACCCTGCCCGTGCTGAGCGACGGGAAGCAGGCGCGGTTCCTGTTTCTCCCTGAGGGCGAGGACCCGGATGATGCGGTGCGGGCGCGAGGCAAGGATGCCTTCGAAGCCCTGGTCGAAGGGGCGGTTCCGCTGTCGGATTTCCTGCTCGCCGAGCTCTCGCGCCGCTGGCCGCCGCGCTCGGCGGAAGGCCGGGCGGCGCTGGTTGCGGCCGCGAAGCCGCTCTTGTCCAGCCTGAACGCGCCGGTGCTGGCGGCGCTCCTGCGCCGGCGCCTTGCCGAGATCGCGGGCCTCCCGGAGCGCGAGCTTGTCGCGCTGTTGCCGGTGGCCGCCGACGCGGCCCCGAAGGCCCACAAAGCCGGGCCCCCGGCTTCCAGCCGTAGCGCTCCGTCGCTGGTGCGCGGGCTCATCAAGTGTGTTCTAAGCGAGCCGGAGCTGGCTCGAAAGGTGGAGGTCCCCCGTCCCGAAGGCGACGACCCGGACGCCGCGGCGCTCGCCGCGCTGGTGGCGTTCTGCGCGGGTGCAGGCGCTCCTCTGACCACGCCGGGAGTCATGCAGCACTTCGCGGGCAGCCCGCACGAACCTGTTCTGATCGCGGCCCTGACCTCGGCCGAAAGCGAGGGGCTGGCAGGCGACGCCGTGGAAACTCAGCTCATCGACGGTGTCAGACATTACTGGACCCTGCGTCAGAGGCGGTCCGGCGCCGTAGGGGACGCGGCGCCACCCGTCGAGTTGCCGCCGGAGGAAGCCGAGCGCGCGCGCCAGCGTCGCCTAGTGCAGAGCCGGCTGACGGGCGGGACGTGACCCGGCCGCTGCACCACGGATGTTATACTTTGCGGTTTTCCCAAGTCGCCCCCACCTTGGGAACAGTGAGCGATAGGGCGTGCCTTGTCGCGTGCGCAATAACGGGATGACCATGTCCAAGAAACCCAGATCTGCCAAGAAGTCCTCAGCCAAGGCCAAGCGCAAGGCCAGGCCGACGCGCAGGGCGAGTCGCGCCAGGACGGTCGCGCGCCGCCCCGCCAAGCCCGCCCGGTCGCCGCGGCGCAAGTCGGCGGGCACGAAACGTAGCGCCAAGCTCGCGCCGGGCAACTCGCGCGCCAAGGCCAAGAAGCGGCCGCAAGCCAAGGCACTGACGCGCGGTGGACCCAAGGCGCCCGTCGTCGCGCGGTCGCGGGACAAGTCCAAGCTCGGCGCGCCGAAGGCGACCAAGGTTCTCGCGAAAGCGGTGCCGCAGCCCGAGCCCAAGCCGGCCAAGGCGGCGGGCAAGGCGGTCGCGCTTCCGCAGGGCGCACCCGCGAAGGCAGGAACCGTCCCGGCGGCGGGCAAGCCGACGGCGGGCGAGATCGCTGCGCGCCTTTCGGCACGGCGCCAGGAAAAGGCGCTGGCGGAAGGCAAGGCGAGAAGCGGCAAGAACGGCGGCGTGGAGCTGCGCAAGGTCGAGCTCACGCCTGCGGAAGCCGAGGCGCGCAAGACTCGCCTGAAGAATCTCATCGTGCTCGGCAAGGAGCGGAGCTACCTCACCTACGCCGAGATCAACGATCACCTGCCCGACGACATCCTCGATGCCGAGCAGATCGAGGGCATCATCTCCATGATCAACGACATGGGGATCCAGGTCTACGACGAGGCTCCGGATGCGGAAACGCTGCTGATGTCGGAAGCGGCGCCGACCACCGCCGCTGACGACGTGGACGAAGAAGCCGCCGAGGCGGCAGCCTCGACGCTCGATTCCGAATTCGGCCGCACCACCGACCCGGTGCGCATGTACATGCGCGAGATGGGATCGGTCGAGCTTCTCACCCGCGAGGGCGAAATCGAGATCGCCAAGCGGATCGAGGAAGGCTTGAAGCACATGATCATGGCGATCTCGGCCTGTCCGATGACGGTCGCCCAGATCCTCGAGCTTGCGGCGAAGATCGAGAAGGACGAGCTCAAGATCGACGACGTCGTCGACGGACTGATGGACTTCAACGAGCAGCTCGAGGAGATGGAAGACGAGGACGCGCTCGAGGAGCTCGACGAGGAGGAAGCCGACAGCGGCGCGATCGCGGCCGAGAATCTGGAGCGGCTCAAGGTCGCGGCGCTCGAGCGCTTCGGCGTCATCCGCAGGCTCTATGCGCGCATGCTCGCGGTGCTGCAGAAGGATGGCCACCGGGCCCCGAAGTATCTCGAGCTGCAGCGCAAGATCTCCGCGGAGCTCATGCAGATCCGCTTTGCCGCGCGCCAGGTCGAGCGGCTGTGCGACAGCGTGCGCTGCGAAGTCGACAACATCCGCCAGATCGAGCGCAAGATCCAGGACCTCGTGGTGAACAAGGGCGGCATGCCCCGGCCCGACTTCATCAGGAAGTTCCCCGAGCACGAGACCTCGCTTCGCTGGATCGATCGCGAGATCGCCGCGGAGCATCCGTTCAGCGAGTCGCTGGCCAAGTACCGCCAGGCGATCGTCGAGCAGCAGCAGAAGATCCTCGACCTGCAGAAGCGCGTCATGATCCCCTTGAAGGATCTGAAGGAGATCAACAAGCAGATGTCTACGGGCGAGGCCAAGGCGCGCAAGGCGAAGCGCGAGATGACCGAGGCCAACCTGCGGCTGGTGATCTCGATCGCCAAGAAGTACACCAACCGCGGCCTGCAGTTCCTGGACCTCATCCAGGAGGGCAACATCGGGTTGATGAAGGCGGTCGACAAATTCGAATACCGCCGCGGCTACAAGTTCTCGACCTATGCCACGTGGTGGATCCGGCAGGCGATCACGCGCTCGATCGCCGACCAGGCGCGCACCATCCGCATCCCGGTGCACATGATCGAGACGATCAACAAGATGAACCGCATCTCGCGCCAGATCCTGCAGGAGACGGGGCAGGAGCCGGATCCGGCGCTCCTCGCCGAGAAGATGGAGATGCCCGAGGAGAAGATCCGCAAGATCCTCAAGATCTCCAAGGAGCCGATCTCCATGGAGACGCCGATCGGCGACGACGACGACTCGCACCTGGGCGACTTCATCGAGGATGCGAGCACGGTGGCGCCCGTCGACCATGCCGTCAACGCATCCCTGCGCGACGTGTGCAAGGACGTGCTCGACACGCTCACCCCGCGCGAGGCGAAGGTGCTGCGCATGCGCTTCGGCATCGAGATGAACACCGACCACACGCTGGAAGAAGTCGGCAAGCAGTTCGACGTGACGCGCGAGCGCATCCGCCAGATCGAGGCCAAGGCGCTGCGCAAGCTCCGCCACCCCTCGCGCTCGGAGAAGCTCAGGAGCTTCCTCGAAGGGGAAGGCTGAGGCGCTCGGGCGGCGCAACCGCCGTCCGCACGCTGGGCGGAGCGAACGCCGGCCGCGGTTCCATCGCGAGGCGCTCGCGACCGACCGTAGTCCCCGGGAGAGCGGGACGAACTCCGCGGCCGCTACCCGTCGCGCGCGCCAGCGCCGCCTGTCCGCGCGAAGCCGGTCGAATCCTTCCCCTCAATTGCGCTTTTCGTTTCCATTGCGGGATGATGCGCGCCTGCAAGCTCCAGCGTGGCGATCACGAGTTCGCGATCGTTTGGATCCGGCGTCGTTTCGAAGCCCAGGCCCTCGATCAGCTTGAGCATCGGGCCGTTCGCGGCCAGCACGCTGCCGATCAGCCGGCGAAACCCACGTCTGCGGGCGCAGCCGATCAGCAGGCGCATCAATCCATGGCCGATGCCCCGCCCCTGCAGGGCGTCGGCGACGACCACCGCGAATTCGGCACTTTCGGCATCGGGGTTGGCGACGTAGCGCGCCACGCCGACGATCTTCTCCACTCGCGATCTACCGTCGAGGGCGATCAGCGCCAGCTCACGGTCGTAGTCGACCTGCGTGAATCGCGCCAGCATCTGTGGCGTGAGGTCGTGCAGATGGTGCATGAAGCGCCGGTACCGGCTCTCGTCGGACAAGCCGGCCACGAAAGCGCGTTCGGCGACGGCATCCTCGGGCCGGATCGGGCGCACGCGCAACCGGCGTCCGCCCTTGATGGTCAGCGTCGTCTCCAGCTCCACGGGGTAAGGGTGGATCGCCATGTGGCGATATCCGCGCAAGCCGGGACCGCGCTCGGCGTCGATCGCCAGCCGGGCGCCCATCGGTTTCGCCTTGCCCGGCGCGGCAGCCACCTGCATGAGGTCGAGCTCGATCACCCAGGGAAGCAAGCACGTCAGCGTCGAGACGGCCAGCAGCAGCGTCACCAGGGACTCGCGTTCCGTCGCCTGGAGCGGGCCGCAAACGGCGGCGACAAGATCGGCTGCGAGCTTGCGATTGAGCGGCGGCAGCATGACTTCCGGCGGCGCCACGGCGTGGGTGGCTCGCAGCGTTATCACCGGGCCGAAGACAGCGTCTCCGTAAACGCCGACATCGACCAGCGAATGCGTGTGCGCCGCTCGCCGGCGCGTCGTCGAAGCCGGCGCCAGCTCGATGCCGAATGCTGCCAACAGCGCGCGCGCTTCGCGCGCCGGCAGGATGCGCGTGCCGCGCCCGCGCGCCCGCACGTGGACGCGCTCGGCGGCCGCGATGTCCGGACGGGCCATGTTCGCCTGAGGCGGCGGGGCTTCCAGAAGCCACTGCTGGTTGCGCCGATAAGCAACCAGAAACGAGAATGCCTCCACCGCGTTTTCCGGCGTGTAGAAATTGGCCAGCCCTCCGGCCTCGAGCGCAGCACCCGCCTCGGGTCGGGCGACTGCGCCCAGCCACGCGGCGAACAATGGCTTGCTCACGCCTCCGGCGGCGCGCGCGACGGCGCGCGCTGTGTCGGTCGGGGGCGCCGCCGGCGTGGCGACGTGCATCACGAGAGCGGCATCGACATTGCCGTCTGCGAGCACCACTCGCAAAGCGGATGCGAAGCGTTCAGGCGGCGCTTCTCCGCGCAGATCCACCGGGTTCTCCAGCCGCGATCCCGGCGGCAGCAAACGCAACAGCGCCGCTTTCGTCTCGCGCGTGAAGCTCGCCAGTGCGACGCCTGCGTCGACCGCCCGATCCGCGGCGAGAAGTCCCGGACCTCTTCCATTGGTGAGTATCGCGAGGCGGTTGCCGCGCGGCAGGCGGCCCTCGGCCAACACGCGGGTTGCGGCGAAGAGCTGGGTGTAATTGTGAACCCGTACCGTTCCAGCGCGCCGCAGCGCGGCGTCGAACACGAGGTCCTCGGATGGAGCACGCGGCGCGGCCATCGCCTCGCCGCGCCCCGCCTTGAGCACGACCACCGGCTTGGTGCGCGCCGCCGCACGCAGCGCCGACATGAAGCGCCGCGCGTCGCTGACCGTCTCGAGATAAAGCAGGATGCCGTCCGTTTCGGGATCGGCGAGCGCGAACTCCAGAAGTTCCCCCGTGTCGATGTCGCTTCCGGATCCAAGCGCGATGACGGAGGCAAAGCCGATGCCCGCGGAGCGGGCGAAATCGAGCAGCGCCATGGCGATCGCGCCCGACTGCGAGATCAGCGACAGGTGTCCGGGCAGCGCCGCGATGGCGCTGTAGGTTGCGTTGAGTCCCAGCGACGTTCGCATGACGCCGAACGTCTGATGGCCGAGCAGGCGGACACCGGCCGCGCGCGCCCGCTCGGACACGGCGTGCCGCCATCGGCGCTCGACGATCGCGGGCGCGTTGGGCGCGCTCGAAAGGATCGCCGCCGCCCGCAGCTGTCCACGGCTGCCGTCGAGGATCTGTGGAATCGTCACCGGCGGTGCGCAGATCACCGCGAGATCGATGCTCTTGCCGATGGCCGCCAGCGAGGCGAATGCGGGGCGACCGAGCAGGCGCCGATGGTTCGGATTGACCGCGAACAGCTCGCCCTTAAATGCGCCACCCAGCAAGTTCTCGTAGACGACGCGTCCGAGCGAATCGGGACGCTCCGATGCGCCGATGACCGCCACCGATCGCGGAGCGAGCAGAGGCGCGAGATAATGCGCGGGAGCTGGCGTAAGGGCCATCGCAGCTGTGCCTTCCGGTGCGCGGAGTCTAGCAGCCTCGGTCGCCAGTCATCCGGCGACAGGCTGATCGTCTCCGCTATAATTGCCGCAGGATCCTGAAGGGATGGGCCTCCGGCGACCGTTCCGACTGCTCCTGTCAATCGCGCGGGCCTGTAGCTCAGTCGGTTAGAGCAGAGGACTCATAATCCTTTGGTCGCTGGTTCGAGTCCAGCCGGGCCCACCGGCGTCTGCGGTGATCGGCCAGTCGCCGCCGCATCCGGATGACGGAACATTGTTTCGTTGCATCGGTCTTGAATCGTAGGACTGGGTCCCGCCTCATGACAGAGGCCGGGCCGGGTCATGTAAGACTTGCAAAGTGCCGGTCTGCAAGCGGCATGCGGGTACGGCTGGCTCGAGATAGCTCCCGAAACAATAAGCTGGCAACCCGCGACAAGGGGTCATTACACGTGTTTACTTGGCGCATCGCCTTGGGGGCGGTGACCGTTGCGGCGTTGACGGGCTGTACGGTCGGACCGGACTTCCAACGGCCGGAAGCACCCACTACGACCGGCTACACCGAAACGCCGCTGCCGTCGGAGACCGCGTCGGCCGCCGGCACCGGCGGCACGGTGCAGCGCTTCGTCCCAGGTGGCAACCTGCCCGCACAGTGGTGGTCGCTGTACCGGTCGGAGCCGCTCGACCGTCTCATTCGCGATGCCCTCGCGGACAGCCCGACGCTCGCCGCGGCGAGAGCCACCCTGCAGCAAGCGCACGAGAACCTGACCGCCCAGACCGGAGGGCTTCTGTATCCCGGCGTCGACGCCAACGTCTCGGCAGCGCGCGAGAAGCTCTCCAACTCGGCCTTCGGCCAGCCGGGGGCAAACATCTTCAGTCTCTACAACGCGTCGGTCAACGTGTCGTACATGCTGGACATTTTCGGCGGCAACCGCCGCCAGCTCGAATCGCTCCAGGCGCTGGTCGACTATCAGAATTATCAGCTCGAGGGCGCGCACCTCGCGCTAACCAGCAACATCGTCACCGCGGCAATCCGGGAGGCAGCGCTGCGCGCGCAGATTCAGAACACGCGCGAGATACTCGCGGCGGAGCAGGAGCAGGTACGCCGCGTCACCCGGCAGTACGAGCTCGGCGGCGTCGCTCGGCTGGAGCTGGTCGCGCTGCGCGCCCAGGCGGCACAGACCGAAGCCACGCTCCCGCCCCTCGAAAGCGCACTCGCCCAGACGCGTCATCAGCTGGCGGTGCTCAGCGGGAAGCTGCCGAGCGAAGCCGCTGTTCCGGAGTTCAGTCTCGAAGCACTGCATCTGCCGGACGAGATTCCGGTCAGCGTGCCCTCGGAGCTCGCCAGGCAACGACCCGATATCCGCGCCGCGGAGTCCCTCCTGCATCAGGCGAGCGCGCAGATCGGAGTGGCCACGGCGAACCTTTATCCGCAGGTCACGCTGACCGGAAGCTTCGGTAGCCAGCAGAATCAGCTGCACAATCTCTTCGCGGGGCCGAGCATATGGAGCATTGGCGCCGGTTTGCTGCAGCCGCTGTTTCACGGCGGACAGCTGGAGCATGAGCGCCGGGCGGCGATAGCTGCCTACGAAGCTGCACAAGCGCAGTATCGGGACACGGTTCTGCAGGCGTTCCGCAATGTTGCCGACGTGCTGCGCGCCCTGGAAGCCGACGCAAGAACAGTGAAGGCGCAGGCTGACGCGGTAGCCCTCGCGCGCGACACTCTGGACCTCACGCGCAGGCAATACCAGCTCGGCGGGACGAACTACCTCACCTTGCTCGTCGCGCAGCGCCAGTTCAATCTGGCGCAGCTGAATCTCGTATTGGCGCAAGGGACCCGCTATGCGGACACCGCCGCGCTGTTCCAGGCGCTCGGCGGTGGCTGGTGGAATACCGACCGAACGCCGGCAGCCGCCCAGAACACCGGGACGAATTGAGCTACTCCTCCGCCCGCCGCCACGGCGCCGCAAAGAATACGAACGGAGCGATCCTCGATGAAAAAACGCATGGCGATCATGCTGGTGGCCGTTGCCGTGCTGCTCGGCGGCATCGTAGGCTTCAATGTCTTCAAGGGCTACATGATGCGCAAATACATGGCCTCGGCCCCTGTTCCTCCGGCGACGGTCAGCGCCATGAAAGCCGAATACCAGCAATGGCAGCCGCACCTCTCCGCCGTCGGAACGCTTCGGGCCGTTCGCGGCGTGGACGTCACCTCCGAAGTCGCAGGGCTCGTGCGCAGCGTCGAATTCAAGTCCGGCCAGGACGTGAAAGCGGGCCAGGTGCTCGCCCAGCTCAACGCCGATTCCGACGTGGCTCAGCTGCACGCGCTGGAAGCCGCGGCCGACCTCGCTTCCACCGTCTACGAGCGCGACAAGGCGCAGCTCGCCGCGGAAGTGATCAGTAAGGCGCAGGTCGACACCGACGCCGCCGACTTGAAAGCCAAGCGCGCGCAGGTAGCGCAGCAGGCTGCGCTGGTGGAGAAGAAGACAATCCGCGCTCCGTTCACGGGCAGGGTCGGGATCACGATGGTCAACCCGGGCCAGTATCTCAACGCCGGCGACAAGCTGGTGACGTTGCAGACGATCCACCCGATCTACGTGGATTTCAACCTGCCGCAGCAGCAGCTGCCGCAGGTCGCGCTGGGACAGAAGGTGTCGCTCTCGACCGATGCCTACAAGGGCACGAGCTTCGACGGCAAGGTCAACGCGATCAATCCGCGGGTCGACACGAATACCCGCAACGTCCAGATCGAAGCGACGCTCGAGAACCCCAAGGGGCAGCTTCTGCCCGGAATGTTCGCCACGGTCACGGTGAACTCGGGCGAAGAGCAGCGCTACCTCACGCTGCCGCAGACCACCCTCACCTACAATCCCTACGGCAGCACTGTCTTTGTGATCAAGCCCTCGGACAAGAAGGACGAGAAGGGCAATCCGGTCCTCGTCGCGCAGCAGGTCTTCGTCACGCCGGGCCCGACGCGCGGCGATCAGGTCGCCATCCTCAAAGGCATCGAGCGCGGCGACGAGGTCGTGACCAGCGGTCAGGTTAAGCTCAAGAACGGCACGCCGGTCGTCATCGACAACACCGTCGAGCCGTCGAACAGCCCGAACCCGACGCCGCAGGAACAGTAGGCGCCGCGCCATGAACTTCACCGACATCTTCATCCGCAAGCCGGTACTCGCGACGACGGTCAGCCTGCTCATCCTCGTTCTCGGAGCGCGGGCGGTCACCAGCCTTACCGTGCGCCAGTATCCGCGCACCCAGAACGCGGTGGTGACGGTCTCGACCGCGTACTACGGCGCCGATGCGCAGACCGTGGCGGGCTTCATCACGCAGCCGCTGGAGGCGGCAATCGCTCAGGCCCAGGGCATCGACTACATGTCGTCGACGAGCTCGACCGGCGTGTCGACCATCCAGGCAACGCTGAGGCTCAACTACGATGCCAATCGCGCGCTCACCGAGATCAACACGCAGGTGGCGTCGGTCCGCAATCAGCTTCCGCCGGAATCGCAGCAGCCCGTGCTCACCGTGCAGGTCGGCGAGACGATCGACGCCATGTACATGGGCTTTTTCAGCAACGTCCTGCCCAACAACGGCGTCACCGACTATCTCGTGCGCGTGGTCAAGCCGCGCCTCGACTCGGTCGAGGGCGTGCAGACTGCCGAGATCCTCGGCGCACGACAGTTCGCGCTGCGCGCCTGGCTCGATCCGCAGAAGATGGCCGCCTACGGCGTGACCGCCACCGACGTGCGCGCCGCGCTCGCGAGCAACAACTATCTCGCGGCGCTGGGCACGACCAAGGGCCAGATGGTCAGCGTCGACTTGACCGCGGGGACCAGCCTGCACAGCGTCGACGATTTCAAGCAGCTCGCCGTCAAGCAGAGCGGCGGCGCGATCGTGCGGCTCGAAGACGTCGCCAACGTCGTGCTGGGCGCCGAGAACTACGACTTCACGACCGCGTTCGGCGGCCGCAACTCGGTGTTCATCGGCATCAAGGTTGCGCCGGAGGCGAACGTGCTCGACGTTGCCAAGCGCGTGAGCGACGTGTTTCCCGACATCCAGGCGCAGATGCCGAACGGCGTCACCGGCGAGATCGTGTATGACGGCACGAAGTTCATCCGCAGCTCGATCACCGAGGTGGAGAAGACGCTCATCCAGGCGCTCGTGATCGTGAGCGTCGTGATCTTCCTCTTTCTCGGCAGTTTCCGCGCCGTCGCGATTCCGCTGGTCGCGATCCCGTTGTCGCTCGTCGGCGCGTTCTTCGTGATGCTGGTGCTGGGCTACTCGATCAATCTGCTGACGCTGCTGGCACTGGTGCTGGCGATCGGCCTTGTCGTGGACGACGCCATCATCGTCGTGGAGAACGTCGACCGGCACATGAAGTTCGAGGGCAAGCCGCCGTTCGAGGCGGCCCTGCTCGCCGCGCGGGAGCTCGGCGGGCCGATCATCGCGATGACGATCGTGCTCATCGCGGTGTACGTGCCGATCGGCTTCCAGGGAGGGCTCACGGGCGCGCTGTTCACCGAGTTCGCGTTCACGGTCGCCGGCGCCGTGGCGGTCTCGGGCATCGTCGCGCTGACGCTCTCGCCGATGATGACCTCGCGCATCTTCCGCGCCGAGCAGGAGGGCAGCCGCTTCGTGCGATTCCTTGACCGCCAGTTCGAGCGCCTGCACCGCGGCTATCGCCGGGCGCTGCACAGCATGCTCGAGACCTGGATCGTGATCGTCGTCATGGGCGTCATCCTCCTCTGCGGGACGGTGTATCTGTTCATGACCTCGAAGGCCGAGCTGGCGCCGCAGGAAGATCAGGGGCTCGTGCTCAACCAGATCCTGGGTCCTCCCAATGCCACGCCGCAGCAGATGCAGCTGTACGCCACGCAGGTGTTCGACATCGCGAAGTCGCTGCCCGAGTACGACCAGATGTTCCAGATCACCGGCTTTCCCGCGGTCAACCAGGGCTTCGGCGGCGTGCTCTTCAAGCCGTGGGAGCAACGCAAGCGCAGCGCCACCGAGCTGCAGCAGGTGTTGCAGCAGAAATGGAACGGCATCGCCGGCGCCACGGTGGCCGCCTTCCAGTTCCCGCCGCTGCCGGGATCGCGCGGCCTGCCGATGCAGGTCGTGATCAAGACCACCGAGCCTTTCGAGCGCCTGAACGACGTGGCGCAGGCAGTGCTGCAGAAGGCGCGCTCGAGCGGGCTCTTCTTCTTCGTCGACACCGACCTGAAGCTCGACAAGCCGCAAGCGGTGGTGGAAGTCGACCGCGACCTCGTGACCACGCTCGGGCTGACCCAACAGGACGTCGGCGCTGCGCTGTCCGCCGCGCTCGGTGGCGGCTACGTCAACTACTTCTCGATCGCCGGACGCTCGTACAAGGTGATCCCGCAGGTGCTGCAGACCGATCGGCTCAACACCTCGCAGGTGCTCAATTATTACCTCCGTACGCCCGACGGCGCGCTCCTGCCCACGGGGACGGTCGCGCGGGAGAAGACAACCACCGTGCCCGAGGGCATCAACCACTTCCAGCAGCTCAATTCGGCGACGATTCTGGGCGTGTACACGCCGTCGGTGTCTCAGAAGCAGATCCTCGATTACATGCGCGAGGCGGTGGCGGAGGTCGCGCCGAGCGGCTATCAGGTCGACTATTCCGGCCCGTCGCGCCAGTACGTTCAGGAGTCCGGCGGCTTCATCGTGACGCTGCTGTTCGCGATCATCATCGTGTTCCTCGCGCTCTCGGCGCAATACGAGAGCTTCCGCGACCCCGTGGTCATTCTGGTCTCGGTGCCGATGGCGCTGTTCGGTGCGCTCATCTTCATCAACCTCGGGTTCGCCACGCTCAATATCTACACGCAGGTGGGCCTGGTGACGCTGATGGGGCTCGTGAGCAAGCACGGCATCCTGATCGTGCAGTTCGCGAACCAGCTCCAGCTCGCCGGGAAGACCAAGCGCGAAGCGATCGAAGAAGCTGCGGCCGTTCGCTTGAGACCGATCCTCATGACCACCGCGGCGATGGTGTTCGGCGTGATTCCGCTGGTGGTTGCCGCGGGAGCCGGCGCTGCCGGGCGTCACGCGATGGGGCTGGTGCTGTTCACCGGCCTGTCGATCGGAACGTTGTTCACGCTCTTCGTCGTACCTGCAGTGTACATGCTGCTCGGTGCACAGCATCATCGCGCCGCTCCGGCAGAGAGCGCGGACGCAGTGCCGACGAACGCGTGAATCGCCCGCGGTCGTGCCGCGTCATGACGTCGAGGTGACGTTCTGCGGCGCTTTGCGCGTGGGACGCCGCGTGTTGGGTCGTCCGTGCGGAGCGAGCTCACTCGCACGCGCGCGCGCCGCCGGATAGGTCCAACCCTGGCCGCTGGCACAACGCTTGCAGGAGAACGCTCACCCGGGCGGGACGGCGCTCCCCTGGTTCACTCCTCGCCCTTCGCGCCGTTTCCGCACCGGGCCCTTCAAAGAGCGCCGGTCAGCGTTCGGGGCCGACGCCGATCGGCGGCGGTGCGAGCGCAACGATACGGCTGAACAATGCGGCGTACTTGTCGCCGACCTCGGTGCCGATCAGCGGATCGGCATGCCCCTCGAACGCGGCATCGACTTCCTGCCAGTCGGCAGGCGTAAGGTATTTTTCGGCGAGCGGAAGCAGCTCCCGCTCCTCCGCCTGCATGTGGTCCCAGTGAAACTTCGCGTACGCCTCCACCACGGCGCGAAAGTTGGAAAACTCCGATCTGCCGCCTGCGTGAAAGCGCGCGAGCGCCTGCTCGAGCGCGCGGATCTTCTCGCCGCCGGCGCGATGCTCCGTTTCCAGCCGGTCGAGCAATGGTCCCGCTTCGGGAGAACGCTGCCTCAGGATGCGGAATAGATAACGATCTTCCTTCGGATGGTGAAAACGCTCGGGAAAGGTGTCGATGTAGTAGACCATCGCGTCCAGCACGCGGAAATCGGGTTCGGTGGCGCGCTCGGCGATCTCGCGGACGAGATAAAGCATGCCGTGCACTACGGCTGCAAGCGTGCGATGCTCGTCGCGAATGATGCGTATGGCTTTCATCGGCGTTCCCCGGGCGGCCGCGCGGGGCGCCGCCCGTATTCCCGCAATCGATCGTAGCTTACCTCGGGTGGCTGCTCTTGACCTGGATCAATGCGGCTGAAGGGCAGGCGCCTTTGAACCAGATCAAGACAAGCCTCATGAGGGGTGCGACAATGCTCGAGCACGACCGGCGCGATGAAGCGTCGATCGTAACGAATAGGCAACGAAGGGATGTACAAGAAAATTCTCGTCCCCACCGACGGCTCGCGACTTTCGCAGCGTGCGGTGGAGCACGCCGTCGCGCTCGCACAGGCGACCGGCGCCAGCCTGCTTGCGCTGCACGCTTACCCGAAGTTCCTCGGCAGTCCCTACGGAACGTTCGGTCCGGCCGAGCAAGTCCTCGCCGAAGCGCACGCGAGGGCAGAGCGCGCGCAAGCCGACGCGCTCTTCGCGAAGGTCCGGCGTCTCGCCGAAGGCGCGGGAGTAAAGGTCGAAACGTTGCTGGTCGAGGCCACCGATGTCTATCGCCAGATCATCGTGGTCGCTCGCAAGCACCGCTGTGACCTTATCTGCATGGCTTCGCACGGGCGTCGCGGGCTTTCGGCCCTGGTGCTCGGAAGCGAGACGACCAAGGTCCTGACGCACAGCGCCGTGCCGGTGCTCGTGCTGCGCTGAGCGGGCCTTATCGGTCCGCTTCCTTCCTTAGGGCAAGCGCTCGCGCGTAGAGCTGCTTCCGTGGGGCGCCGGTGAGCCTCACCGCCAGCCGGACGGCCTGCGCAAGCGGCAGCTCGGAGAGCAGCACCGAGAGCACCGGGTCGTGCTGCGCTTCCGGACCGGATGGCAACGTCGCGACCGGCGCGTCGACGATCAGGACGAATTCCCCCCGCGCGCGATCGGGATCGGCGGCGAGCCACGAGGGTGCGTCGCCGAGCCGGCAGCGATGGATCGACTCGAAGCGCTTGGTAAGCTCGCGCGCGATGACGATCTCGCGCTCCGCGCCGAACGCCGCGGCGAGCGCGTCGAGCGTGGCCGAGATCCGGTGCGGCGCCTCGTAGAACACGAGCGCATCAGACGCGTCGCGCAGGCGTTCGAGCTCCGCTCGTCGCGCCGATGCGCTCGCCGGCAGGAAGCCGCAGAAGAGCCAGCGCGGCGCCTCGACGCCCGACGCCGAGAGCGCAGCGACGCCGGCGCTGGGCCCGGGCACCGGCACGACCGGAAAGCCTGCGTCCATGGCGACGCGCACCAGCTTCGCGCCGGGATCGCTCACGGCCGGCGTGCCGGCGTCGCTCACCAGGGCGACGCTCTTGCCGTCCGCGAGCAGCGCGACGATTTCGCGCGCGCGCCGGGATTCGTTGTGCTCGTGCAGGGAGAGCACGCGGGAGGCGACGCCGTGACGGGCGAGCAGCTTCGCCGTCACCCGCGTGTCTTCCGCGGCGATCACATCGACGGACGCGAGAATGTCCAGCGCGCGCAGCGTGACGTCGCGCAAATTACCGAGCGGCGTCGCCACCACATATAATGTGCTCGCGTCAGCCGTCACTGCTTCGCCCGTCGCCACGGCGACCTCCTCCTTCGATGGCCCCTCCGCCTGCCCGCGCTTACGCCCTGTGGCCGCTATGGGTCGCGGCGACGCTGGCTCTAAGCGCGTGTGCCGGTCCCGCGCCATTGTCCGGATCGAGGCCTGGCCCGACAACCGTCCCGGCGTCCGCACCGGAAACGCGCATGCTTCCTCCGCCGGTGCCGAGCGGACCGCCGCCCGAGGTGGAAACACGGCCGGCGCCGGCGAATCCGCCGCCAGCGGCAGCAGCGGTACCGCCGGCCGCCGGGCAAGAGCAGAGCACACCGCCGATCACGGCAGGCGAAACGCCATCGCCGCCCGTCGTCGCCCCGACCACCGATACGATCACTCTAGTCCTTCCCCTCGAGTCTGCGCTCTACGGCCGCGCCGCCGACGCTGTCAAGGCTGGATTTCTAGCCGCAGCCAGCGCGGCGGGCGGCGCGGCTCGCGTGCGGGTGATCGGGCACGCCGACGACGGGGTACTGCCCGCGTTCTCGGCCGCCGCCGAGGCGGGCGCCGCGCTGATCGTAGGCCCGTTGACGCGCGACGATCTGAAGACGGTGCTCACGTTTGCACCGCTCCGTCCGCGAATGCTCGCGCTGAACCAGCCCGACGACGGTTCAGCGCTTCCCCCCGACGCGTATGCGCTGGCGCTCTCCGTGGAAAGCGATGCGGCGCTGCTTGCCCGGCAGGCGACCGCCGATGGAGTCCGCACGCTGGCAACCGTGACCAGCGATTCTCCGTTCCAGCGCCGCTTCAAGGCCGCGTTCTCCTCCGAATGGGAGCGTTCCGGCGGCGCGGTGATCCGCGATTACCGATTCGATGCCAAGCCCGACGTGCTCGCTGTGCTTCGGCGCGATCTCGAGGCACATCCGCCGGACGCCATTCTGCTGTGCGTCGGTCCCGGCGATGCGGCACTCGCCAAATCGTTTCTTCCTCCGGGACCGGTCTATGCCAGCAGCCAGATTGCGGATGGGCTGCCCCCGGAAATGCTGAGGGACCTCGAAGGCGTGCGCTACGTGGAGATTCCCTGGCTCGCCGAACCGGATGATCCCGCGTTCGCGCGCCTGCCGCGAACGCGCATGGGCGATCCCGTCCTCGATCGTCTCTATGCACTGGGCCTCGACGCTTTTGCGGTCGCCGAGCTCCTGGCAAGCCCTGCTCCGCCCGGCCGCATCGAGCTCGACGGCGCGACCGGCCATCTGTCCCTCACGCCCGGACGTGTCTTCGCGCGCGAGGGAAGGCTGATGGTGATCCGCGCGGGCGCGCCAACGCCGTACCCGGCGCGGCAATGAACCGCGGCGCGGCCGCGGAAGCCCTTGCCGCGACCTTTCTCGCGGCGCAGGGCCTCGCGATCGTCGGACGCAACTATCGCTGCCGCGGCGGCGAGATCGATATCATCGCCCGCGACGGCCGTACCCTCGTGTTCGTCGAAGTACGGATGCGGCGCAATCGCGCGTTCGGCGGCGCCGCCGAAAGCATCACCGCCACCAAGCGCCGGCGGCTGCGACTCGCCGCCTCGCATTACCTTGCCCGCCTTCGAAGCGAGCCGCCGTGCCGGTTTGACGCCATCCTGCTCGATGCGCTAGCCTCGGAGCGCATCGAATGGCTGCGCGCGATCGATCTCGATTGACCGTTCGGTCGCCCGGGAGTTGCTACAATCGCAGTCGAGATGGACGTCGCACGCCGCATCAGGGGCCATTTCGCCGACAGCGCGGAGCTCAAGCTCGCTGCCGCCGAGACGATGACCGCCCCTATCGCTCGCGCCGCCGCGCTGATGACCGACTGCCTGCTCGCCGACGGCAAGGTTCTCGCCTGCGGCAACGGAGGTTCCGCCGCGGACGCCCAGCACTTCGCCGCCGAGATGGTCGGCCGATTCGAGCGGGAGCGGCCCGAGCTGCCCGCGATTTCGCTCTGCACCGACACCTCGATCCTGACCGCCATCGCCAACGACTACGACTATGCGCAGGTGTTCGCCAAGCAGGTACGCGCGCTGGGCGATTCCGGTGACGTGCTGCTCGCCATCTCCACGTCCGGCAACTCGGCCAACGTGGTCGCGGCGGCGGACGCCGCCCACGAGCGCGGCATGCGCATCGTCGCGCTCACCGGCAAGGGCGGCGGCCGGATCGGTGAACTCTTGACGACGGACGACGTCCATCTGTGCGTTCCGCACGACGTCACCGCGAGGATCCAGGAAGTGCATCTGCTCACCATTCATTGCCTGTGCGACGCGATCGACGCGAGCCTGCTGGGAGACGAAGCATGATGTCGCAATTGTTGAGGCGCGCTATCGCGCTTGTGCCGGCCGCAGCCGCGCTGCTGCTCCAAGGCTGCGTTCCGCTCGTGGTCGGCGCCGCAGCGGGCGGCGCGGCACTGGTTGCCACCGACCCCCGCACCACCGGGACGCAGGTCGACGACGAGGTGATCGAGGACAAGATCTCGTACACGCTGCACGAGCGTTTCAAGGGCGATTTTCACTTCAACGTGACGAGCTATAACGGGGTCGTGCTGCTGACGGGCGAGGTCCCCGCGGAAGCCGCCCGCGCCGACATCGCCGAGGTCGCGCGCACGACGCCGAAAGTGCGCGCAGTCCAGAACGAGCTGGCGATCGGCCCCGTCACCGACCTCAACTCGCGCAGCAACGACACGCTGATCACGTCGAAGGTCAAGACGAGATTCGTGGAAGCCAACAAGTTCCAGATCAATCACGTGAAAGTCGTGACGGAGCGCGGCGTCGTCTATCTTCTGGGCCTCGTGCGACGCGACGAAGGCGACGCTGCGGCTCAGATCGCAAGCACGACCAGCGGCGTCCAGCGCGTGGTCAAGGTCTTCGAATATCTCCCCGGATGAGCCCACGCGCGGCGACGTGGCCCGAGCCGGCCTTCGCCGCCAAGATCGCGAGGCCGCCCGAGATCGGCGTGCGGCTGGCCGGGCTGCCGAGGCCGCGGGTATTCACCAACGGCGTGTTCGACATCCTGCATCGCGGGCATGTCATCTATCTCGCGCGAGCGCGGGGACTGGGCGCCTCGCTGATCGTCGGCGTCAACACCGATGCCTCGGTGCAAAGGCTCGGCAAGGGCTCGGATCGGCCCATCAACCCGCTCGAGGACCGGCTCGCCATCATCGCCGCGCTGGAGTCCGTAAGCCTCGTCATCGCCTTCGACGAGGATACGCCGCTCGCACTCGTGCTCCAGTGTCGCCCGGACATCATCGTCAAAGGCGGCGACTACACGGTCGCGACGACGGTCGGCGCGGCGGAGGTGATCGGCTGGGGCGGACGCTTCGAGGCGATTCCCTTCGTCCCGGACCGCTCGACTTCGGCGCTGCTCGAGAAGATCCGGCGTTAGCGCGCGCCGGGCTCGCTTTGCTCGAGGCAGCCTCGGGCAGGCAGGCTGCGACGCGCTATAATTTCGCGTGCAAACCATGGATCCTCAGCTCCAGATCGATCGCGAAGTCGATGCTCGCGAGCTCAACTGCCCGCTGCCGATACTGCGCACCAAGAAGGCGCTCAACGACATGCAGAGCGGACAGCTATTGCGCGTCCTCGCGACCGACCCGGGCTCGGTACGCGACTTCGAGGCGTTCGCCAAGCAGACGGGCAACCGGCTTCTGCAGCATACCGAGCAGGACGGCGTCTTCTCTTTCCTGGTCAAGAGGAAGTAACGGCCCGACCGGCTTGAAATCGCCGGCGTCGGGTCCACTTCCTGATTCATCGCCTACTTCGAAAGGTCCCGCATGGCGACCGGCGCCCCCGCTGTTCTCGAGCTGACCAAGGACAATTTCGTCTCGTCGATCGACGGTCATCCCTTCGCCGTGGTCGACTTCTGGGCGCCATGGTGCGGTCCATGTCGTTCGTTCGCCCCGACGTTCGCGGCGGCCGCCGAGCGGTATGCCGACATCCGGTTCGCCAAAGTCAACACCGAGGAGCAGCAGGAGCTCGCGGCGCATTTCCACATCCGGTCCATCCCGACCCTCATGATCTTCCGCGAGAACATCATCGTTTTCGCGCAAGCCGGCGCCTTGTCGCCGAGCGCGCTGGACCAGGTGCTCGGAGCGGCAAAAACGCTCGACATGGAAACCGTGCGGCGCGAGGCAGCGCCGCAGGATCAGCCTACGACGACCTGAGGCGGGCGATCCTGCCGAGGAGCCAGGCACGATGTCCATCGCGCTCGTGCTTCTTCCGGACTTCCTGCTGATCCTCGTCGGCGCGCTCCTGGCGCGGTTGCGCGCGTTCGATGCGTCGTTCTGGGCAGGCACGGAGCGCCTGGTGTACTTCGTTCTGTTCCCGTCGCTGCTCTTCCGCTCGCTCGCGACCGGCGCGACGGGTATCGGTGACGCGCTGCCGTTCGTCGCCACGGCGCTCGTCTTCACGATCGCAGGCATAGCGCTCTCCTTCCTGGCGCGCTTTCTGTTCCGGCTGCCCGAGAGCGATTTTGCAGCCTGCTTCCAATGCGGATTCCGCTTCAATACCTATCTCGCGCTCGCCGTCGCGGATCGCCTGCAGGGCGCGCGCGGACTCGCGTCGATCACGCTCCTCGTCGGTGTTCTCGTGCCGGTAGTCAACGTCGCTGCGGTCGGCATGCTGGCGCGCGACGGACGAGCGCGCGTGTTGCCCGCGCTCGCTCGCAATCCCTTGGTTATCGCGTGCGTCGGCGGACTCGTCTGGGCAGCGTTTGCTTGGCCTCTGCCCGACATCGCGAACCGGGTGCTGGGGAGCCTGGGCGGCGCGTCGCTCGCGCTGGGGTTGCTGACGGTGGGCGCGGCGCTCAAGCTCGAGGGCGGACTGCCGCTGCCTGCCGTCGCCTACTGGACCGGATTGAAGCTCGTTGCGCTGCCGGCGTGCGCGCTGCTTGCGGGCCGCGCCTTGGGTTTGCCGGGACCGCTCCTGCAGATCGCACTGGTCATGGCCGCCGTTCCTGCGGCGCCGTCGGCTTACGTGCTCGCGACGCAGATGGGCGGACGCGGCCGTCCGGTGGCGCTCCTCGTGACGACAGGGACCCTCGTCGCGGCCGTGACGCTGCCGCTCTGGCTCGCGGCGATCGGTTAGCGCCGATAGCGATTCAGGAAATCGACGACGATGCCCTTCTGGCTCTTTTCTATCGCTGCATCGAGCGTGCGATCGTTAGGATCGTACTGAGCGGCCTTGCGGAAAGCGTTGATGGCGTCCTGATGATAGCCCTGCGCCTGCATCGCATAGCCGAGACAACGCCAGGGCTCCGGATTCCAGAATTCCAGGTTCGACCACGCCTGACACAATTCTGCGGCTCGCCGCCAGTTGCCTGCCTGCAGCATGCGCGGACCCTCGCCGCGTAGCAGCGCGAGCCGCGCCTGGCGTTCGGCGAAGAGCGCCGCGGTATCGACGTCGTCGGCCGACAGGTTGCGCGCAGCGGCCTGCACCGCGGGCGCCGGGGAAGCCGCCGGCGGGGGAGTCGGGTCGATCGAAACGATCCTTCCCACGTCTCCCTGAAACCCATACGAGAGCAGCGACGGCCGCGACGGCACCCACGACAGTAGCGCCGAGCGTGCCGTGGCGATCGACTGAGCCATCGGTTCGTGCCATGCCACGCCATAGAGCCACAACATCGCCGCAAGGCCGACCACGCCCGTGACCGTATTCAGCACGCCGGGCGGACTGTGCGTGACCAGGCAATCCTCGGCGAAATCCCAATCGGTCTCGCCATTCTGCGCAATGGTCTCGTAGGCCACTGCGATCAGTACGGGCGCGATCAACGGGAAGCCGCAGCCGATGCCGTGCCACCACACGCGGGACGCCCGCCGCAACGCACGTTGCAGCTGGGCTCGCACGTCGCGCCGGGCATAGGCATCGCTGATCGAGAACTGCAGGTAAACCCCGAACAGCCATTTCCCCGGGGTCTGCTGCAACGAGGCGATCAAGAGCGCTTCGACGGGGATCCAGGTGGCCGTAATCAGTATCGGGGCGACCAGCGGATGACCGATCCAGAATGCGGCCCGGTCGCCAACGGCGCCAGCGCCGTGCAGCTCGGAGAGCAGCAACGCCAGCATGAGGCCCCAGATCGCATAATCGAACAATCGGGCAGCGAGACGGTTCCAGGGACGCGGCTCGCTGGTTCGCCCCGCCTTGGCGCGCTCGAGCTCCGCCATCCGAAGCTGGAATATCCAGCTCGCGTCCTCCTGCGGAGCATCGGTCCCGAGGAATACGCTCTTCTCGCGCCGCCAATTGAGAATGGCGATGTCCGTCTGCGGCACCAGGGCCGGCAGCGGGATCGCGCGCCGCCGCCGCGCATGGGCGAACCCGTGCACGATCCCGTAAATCAATGCCAGGACGAGCAGAGTGAGTGTCAGCCATACGAGGACCTGCTTGGCGACCAGCACCGCATCGGCCGGGGTGACGAACACGATCGCACCGGCGATGAATGCGACGAACAACGCGCAAAGGGCGAGCCGCCCCGCCAGCGAACGGCCGAAGGTTGCGACCACGCTCTCGGTGAGGCCCGGGTGATGCAGGTTCTTCTCGGGGGACTCCGATTCCCCCGTGAGGACCCGCTCCTCGGCGACGTCTACCGCGTCGTCTCCGGCTTGAGTGGCCGTGCCGGCACCGGCCTCGGCCGCGACATTGGAAACGAAATGGGCGATGCGCTGCTCGGTGCTGGCCTCGGTCGTGACCGAAAGCTCGTTGTCGTAGCGCTGCCGGTGGTGGGGATCGCTCAGTATGCGGCTGGCATGATTGATGAAGCGCAACGCCTCTTCGACGTTGCCCTGGCCGTCCCGCGTCTTTGCGTAATACTTGCGGATCAGGCGGCGCAACGCGGCGCGCACCTCCTCGTCCGAGGCGGCCTGCGGGATTCCGAGAGCTTCGTACAGCGTCGCTTTCATGGCCGCGCTCGCGGGCAGAATGCACCGGATTCTGGACGTTGGAATATTCGGTTAATTGCCCCGGCAATGCAAGTTACGCGCCCGATCTCTGCTCGGCCAGGCAAATCCCGCGTGCGACACTGGCGCTGCGCGGCACACGCTGCCGCTGCGCGTCACTGGAGGCACCGAAAAAAGGCGGCTCGAAGGCCGCCTTTTTCGCAAAGCTTTGATGACCGCTACTCTTGGCGCTCCTCGCGCTGCGCGAGCTTCTCGCGGATACGCGCCGACTTGCCGGAGCGGCCGCGCAGGTAGTAGAGCTTGGCGCGGCGCACGTCGCCCTTGCGTCTGACCTCGATCGACGCGATCAGCGGCGAATAGGTCTGGAACGTCCGCTCGACGCCTTCGCCGCTGGAGATCTTGCGCACGACGAACGACGAGTTCAGTCCCCGATTGCGCTTGGCGATCACCACGCCTTCGTAGGCCTGGACGCGCTTGCGCTCGCCCTCCACGACGTTGACGTTGACGATCACCGTGTCGCCGGGAGAGAACTCCGGCAGCGTTTTGCCCAGACGGGCCATCTCTTCCTTTTCCAGTGTATCGATGATGCTCATCGGTTTTCCTTTCGATCGGTTCGGCCCGTGGCCTGATAGCGCGTAGAGCAGCGAGAAGTCGCTGGTGCGCGCGTTTATTGTCGACTCGCCTTGCTACTGTCCGGGCGTGGCTTCCTTCCTTTCCCGCTTGAACTCCTCGAGGAGCTTCGCCTCCTCGCCGCTCATCCCGCGCGCGGCGAGGAGATCCGGTCGCCGCAGCCAGGTCCGTCCCAGCGCCTGCTTGCGGCGCCACCGGGCGATCCTCGCATGGTCGCCCGAGAGCAACACCGCCGGCACCGGAAGTCCCTCATAGATTTCCGGCCGCGTGTAGTGCGGACAGTCGAGCAAGCCGTCGACGAACGATTCCTCGACGCTCGATTGCGCGTCGTTCAGGGCTCCCGGCAGCTGCCTCACGAGCGCTTCGATCAGCAGCAGCGCGGGCAACTCGCCGCCCGACACCACAAAATCGCCCACCGCCAGCTCCAGGTCGACGGAGCGCTCGATCACCCGCTCGTCGATGCCCTCGTAACGCCCCGCGAGCAGTACCAACCCGTCTTCCGCCGCCAGGGCGGCCACCCGCTCGTGTCGCAGAGGCTCGCCTTGCGGCGACAGGTAGACGACCTTCGACCCGGTCGCACTGTTACGCCGCAGCCTTTCGCGCGCCACCGCAATGGCCTGCTCGACCGGAGCGGCCAGCATCACCATGCCCGGTCCGCCGCCATACGGCCGGTCATCGACGGTGCGGTGGCGGTCGGTGGCGAAATCGCGCGGATCGACCGTACCCAGCGCCCACAATCCCCGCTCTCGCGCCCGCCCGGTGATGCCGTATCGCGCAACGGTTTCCACCAACTCGGTAAACAGCGTGACGACCTCGATCCGCATCACTTACCTGCTTCCGCCACTCCCGGCCGGCGTCAGTATTCCAACGGCCAGTCGACCAGCACGCGCGCCGCGGCGAGGTCGATGGCATCGACGTACGCCGGCACCAGCGGTATCAAGCGCTCGCCCGCCCCCGTTTCCGCTGGCGTAACGCGCAACACGGCATGCGCGCCGGTCTCGATGTGCCCCGCGACGCGTCCCAGCGTCGCGCCCTGCCGATTGACCACGGTCAGGCCGACCAGATCCGCAAGATACACTTCGCCGGCGCCGGGCGCGGGAAGCGTTGCGCGCGGGACGGCGACCTGTGCGCCCCGCCATGGCAGGGCCTCCTCGCGCGTCTGCAATCCCTCCAGCCGCGCCACGATTCCGTCCCCATGCCGCCGACTCTCCAGAACCGCGAAATCGCGCCATGCGGCTTCTTTTCCGAGCCACCAGGCTTGGTAGGAGAGCAGGCCCGCGGGAGACGCAGTGAATGTCCGAACCTTGAGCCAGCCTTGCACTCCGTACGCGGCAATCACTTGGCCCATCACGACAAGCGGGTTGCCCGCGCCTCCGGCCGCGAGGTGCGTTGGCTTCGAGGCCTTATGCAGCGTTCGCCTGCGTCGCGTCCGGCTGCGGCTTGCTTACGCCGGACGATGCTCGCTTGACCAATCCGGCCACGGTGTCGGAAAGCTTGGCGCCCTGGTGCCGCCAGTGTTCGACGCGATCGAGGGCGACCCGCAACCCCTCTTCCCCGGCGCCGGCGATCGGGTTGTAGAAGCCCACGCGTTCGATGAACCGTCCGTCGCGGCGGTTGCGCGAATCGGCCACCACGATATGAAAGAACGGACGCTTCTTCGCGCCGCCGCGTGCAAGTCGGATGACCACCATAGTTTCCCCGCGGCTTCCCGCTGATCAGAAAAAAGACGTTGATTATATGGTGAAAACGCAGACTGTGGCAAGACTTGGACGCCATGCCTGCTAGCGCAATCCCGGGAAGGTGCCGCGCAGCCCCCGCAGCATCTTCTGCATCCCGCCCTTGGCCACGATTTTCATCATCTTCTGCGCCTGCTCGAACTGGTTGAGCAGGCGGTTGACCTCCTGTACGGAGACGCCGGCGCCCCGGGCGACCCGTCGCTTGCGGGAAGCCTTGAGGAGCTCCGGACGCGCGCGCTCCGCGGGCGTCATCGAGCTGATGATCGCTTCGAGCCGCCCGATGGCGCGCTCGTCGACCTGGCTCGTCTGCGCGGCGCGGGCAAGCTCCCCCGGCAGCTTGTCGAGCAATCCCTGCATTCCGCCCATCTTCCGCATCTGCCCGATCTGATCGCGAAAATCGTCGAGGTCGAAGCCCTTGCCGGACTTCACCTTCCTCGCGAACACCTTCGCCTGCTCGACGTCGACCTGCTTGTGCGCTTCCTCGATCAGCGTCAGCACGTCGCCCATGCCCAGAATGCGCGAAGCCATTCGCTCCGGATGGAAGACTTCGAGTCCGTCGAGCTTCTCGGCGACGCCGACGAACTTGATCGGCGCGCCGGTGACCTGTCGCACGGACAGCGCTGCCCCGCCGCGCGCATCCCCGTCGAGCTTGGTCAGCACGACACCGGTCAACGGCAGCGCGTCGGCGAATGCACGCGCGGTGTTCACCGCGTCCTGACCCTGCATTGCATCGACGACGAACAGCGTTTCCACTGGACTCACGGCGCGATGCAGATCCGCGATCTCGCGCATCATCGGTTCGTCGATCGCGAGCCTGCCCGCGGTGTCGAGGATCAGCACGTCGTGATAATGCTTGCGCGCCCAGTCGAGCGCGGCGCGAGCGATCGCGACGGGTTCGTCATTGCGCGCGGCGGCGAAGCAGTCGATGCCAAGCTGTTTGGCGAGCGATTCGAGCTGGTCCATCGCCGCGGGACGGTAGACGTCGCAGCTCGCCAGCAACACCTTCTTGCGTGCATCGTCGCGCAGCCGACGCGCGATCTTCGCCGCGGTCGTCGTCTTTCCGGAGCCCTGGAGCCCGGCCAGCAGGATCACCGCCGGCGGCGCGGTGGCGAGGTCGAGCGGGACGGCCGCACCACCCATCAGCGCGGAGAGTTCCCTGTGGACGACACCGACGAGCGCCTGACCCGGCGAAAGCGAGCTCAGCACGTCCTGGCCGACGGCCTTCTCGCGCACCGCGGTGATGAACTGCTTGACGACCGGGAGAGCGACGTCGGCTTCCAGCAATGCGAGCCGCACTTCCCGCAGCGCGTCCTGGATGTTGTTCTCGGTGAGGCGCGCTTCGCCGCGCAGCGCCTTCATCACGCGGCCGAGCCGTTCCGTCAGATTGTCGAGCATCGGGGGCGATCCTGGTGGCGCGAGCGAGTTCGCGTGCGCCGTTGGTGTAAACTCGATCGAGCAAGAATCAGGACGATGATTTTACTCTACCTGCTGGTCCCGGCCGCGTACCTCACGGCGGCGTTCCTCGAATGGGGCCGGCTCGCACCCGGCGGCGTTGCACCCTCCGAGCGCTCGGCGGTGACCGCGCGCTGGCTCGCCGCGCTCGCGCTCGCGGGACACGCGGTGCTGGTCGACGGTGCCGTCGTCAAGCCCGCCGGTTTCGATGTGAGCTTTGCCAACGCGTTGTCGGCGGTCGCCGGGCTCACGGCGCTGTTCGCGTGGGTCGGCACGCTCGCGCGGGCAATGCCCGGAATATTGGCGGTGGCGCTGCCCGTTGCGGCGATCGGCGCGCCTCTGCCGGCGTTGTTCCCCAACCCGCACGAAGTAAGCTTCCCCGACGAACCTTTCGCGCTGCTGCACATCGCCGTCGCGCTCACTGCGTATTCGCTGCTGATCATCGCTGCGCTCCAGGCGCTGGTGCTGCTCGGCCTGGAGCGACGATTGCACCGCGGCTTGCCGGAGCCGGCGGGACAGGGCCTGCCGCCGCTGCTGACGCTCGAGCGGCTGTTGTTCCGCCTGGTCGACGTCGGCTTCGTGCTCTTGACACTGACGCTGGTGAGCGGCTCGCTGTTCTCGGAAGAGCTCTTCGGCAAGCCGCTGCGCTTCACCCACAAGGTGGTCTTTTCGGTGCTCGCATGGCTGGTGTTCGGCGCGCTGATCTTCGGACGCCATCGCTACGGCTGGCGCGGCAGGACGGCGCTCGGCTGGGTGCTGGCCGGGAGCGGGCTGCTGTTCCTCGCTTATGTGGGCAGCAAATTCGTGCTCGAGGTGCTTCTCGGCCGCTGATTTCCGCGGCCTTCCTTGACAGGCACGGCCCGCCGCCAAATACTCATTCGGTGACGGTCCGCCTCTCCCCGGCTTGGACGACATTCCCCTAAGCAGCTTGTTCGCGGCGCTCGTAGCGACGCTGCTGGCATCCGCGTTCTTCTCGATCGCCGAAACGGCGATGATGGCGGTCAATCGATACCGCCTGCGGCATCGCGCGCAGAAGGGAGCGCGCGGCGCGAAGCTCGTGCTGTCGCTCCTTGCCCAGACCGATAAGCTGCTCGGCGTGATCCTGCTCGGGAACACTCTGGTTGCTGCGGGTGCCGCGACTATGACGGCGGTGATCACCAAGCGGCTCTTTGGCGAAGGCCAGCTTGCGCTCGCGCTGGGCACGATCGCGATCTCGTTCGCATTGCTGGTGTTCTCCGAAATCACGCCCAAGGTCATCGGTGCTGCGCATGCCGATCGCCTCGCTCCGATCGTGAGCTACGCGCTCGCGCCGATGCTCAAGGCGGCCACGCCGGTGGTGTGGTTCGTCAATCTCTTCGTCCAAGCGCTGCTCAAGCTGCTCACCATCCATCCGGCCGACACCGCGCACTCGCCGCTTACGCAGGAAGAGCTGCGCTCCCTCGTGCTCGAGGGCCAGTACCTGCGCGGCAAGCACCGGGCGATGCTCGCGAACCTGCTCGATCTCGATTCGGTGCAGGTCGACGATGTGATGACGCCGCGAAGCCTGATCGAGGCGATCGACCTTACCGCCAAGCCGGCGCAGCTCGCCGAGCAGCTCGTCAACAGCTATCACACGAGGCTCCTCGCCTACGAGGAAGAGCTCGACAACGTGGTCGGTGTCATTCACGTAAAACAGGTTCTTCGGCTCAAGCAGGCCGATGAGCTGGACGCGGCGCAGCTCAGGACCATCCTTCGCGCAGCCTATTTCATTCCGGCCGGAACGCCGCTGCTCGCGCAGTTGCAGCAGTTCCAGGCGACGCAGCAACGTCTGGGCCTCGTCGTCGACGAATACGGCGAGCTGCTCGGACTGGTGACGCTCGAGGACATTCTCGAGGAGATCGTCGGCGAGTTCACGACCCAGACGCCGGGCGGTGCCGAGAGCTTCCAGCGCGATCCGGACGGAAGCATCGTGGTCGACGGGATGGCGAGCTTGCGCATGCTCAATCGCAAGCTCGGCACCGATTTTCCGCTCGACGGCCCGAAGACGCTCAGCGGGCTGATCGTCGAGCAACTGGGTGAAATTCCGGCTGCCGGCGCGACTGTGCAGCTTGTCGGTCAGACAATCGAAATCCTGCAGGTCCAGGACCGCGCGGTGAAGGTGGTAAAACTCCTGCCGCCAGTCGGCCGGAGCGCCTCTCCAGCTTTACAAACCAGCGGCGAGCAGGCATCATCGATAAGTTAAGTTTTATGCGTCTGGAATAGGGGGGCGCCAGCGTCGCATTTCGCGACCGAGGCGAAGCCTTCGGAACACTCGAACGGAATATGGCGACCAACGCGGCAGCGCGCACTATCAGCGGCCTCGCCCGGGCTATGGTCCAGCACGGACTGCTGTCCGAGTACGACGCCGAGGCGATGCAATCGCAGGCCCAGGCTGCGAACATCGGCTTCGTCGAGCAGATGGTGGTCGCGAAACGGATGAGCGCGGCGCAGATCGCGATGTTCGCTTCGCGCGCGTTCGGCACGCCGATGCTGGACCTTGCGGGGTTCGACACCGAGCACATCAACAAGGATTTCGTCGACGCCCGCATCGCGGTCACCCGCCGCGTGCTGCCGCTGTACAAGCGCGGCAATCGCCTGTTTGTCGCGGTATCCGATCCCGCCAACCTTCAGGCCCTCGACGAGGTCCGATTCAAGTGCAATCTGGTGGTCGACCCGGTTGTCGTCGAGGACGACAAGCTTGGGGCTGCTATCGCCAAGGTGGTCGAGACCGCGGGCCAGAAACTCTCCGCCTTGGTCTCCGACGACGAGCTCGACATCGACGTCGAGGCGACGACGAAGTCCCTGGAGGAGGAGTCCAACCCCGACGTCGACGATGCGCCGATCGTCCGCTATCTGCAGAAGATCCTCGTCGACGCGATCAGCGCCGGTGTTTCCGACATCCACCTCGAGCCCTACGAGCGCTTCTACCGCATCCGCTACCGTCTCGACGGCCAGCTGATGGAGATCGCGCAGCCGCCGCTCGCCATCAAGGACAAGCTGGCCTCCCGGATCAAGGTGATCTCGAAGCTCGACATCTCGGAGAAGCGCGTTCCGCAGGACGGCCGCATGAAGCTCGTGCTGTCGAAGAGCCGCGCGATCGATTTCCGCGTCAGCACGCTGCCCACGCTCTACGGCGAGAAGATCGTGCTGCGGATCCTGGACTCCGCTGGAATCAAGCTCGGCATCGAGGCGCTCGGCTACGAGCCGGCCCAGCAGCAGGTCATGCTGGACGCGATCAAGCGTCCGTACGGCATGATCCTGGTGACCGGGCCGACCGGCAGCGGCAAGACCGTATCGCTCTACACATGCTTGAACATCCTGAACCAGCCGGGGATCAACATCTCGACCGCGGAAGATCCGGCGGAAATCCAGCTGGCGGGCGTGAACCAGGTCAACATCAACGACAAGGCGGGCTTGAACTTCGCCACCGCGCTCAGAGCCTTCCTGCGCCAGGACCCGGACATCATCATGGTGGGGGAAATCCGCGACCTCGAAACGGCGGAAATCGCCGTCAAGGCGGCGCAAACCGGCCACCTGGTGCTCTCGACGCTCCATACCAACGATGCGCCGGCGACGCTGATGCGGCTGGCGAACATGGGCGTGGCGGCCTTCAACATCGCCTCGTCGGTGATCGTGATCACCGCGCAGCGGCTCGCGCGCAAGCTCTGCTCGCAGTGCAAGAAACCCGAGGAGATTCCGCCGGAAGCGCTGATCGAGGTCGGCTTCGGCGAGGAGGATCTCGACGGCTCGTGGCAGGCGTTCGGGCCCGTCGGCTGCGATGCGTGCAAGGGCACGGGCTACAAGGGCCGCACCGGCATCTACGAGGTCATGCCGATCACCGACGAGATGCGCCAGCTCATCATGCGCGGCGCCAATGCGCTGGAACTCGCGGAACAGGCACAGAAGGAAGGCGTGAAGAATCTGCGCCAGTCGGGACTGCTGAAAGTCAAACAGGGGGTGACCTCGCTCGAGGAAATCGAAGCGGTCACCAACGAATAACCCGTCAGAGAGTCATACATGGCCACCACCGCGGTTGCACAACGCCGGGATTCCCGAGTCAAGGAATACACGTATCTGTGGGAAGGAACCGATCGCAACAACCGCAACGTGCGTGGGGAGACGAAGGCCGCGTCGGAGGCGGTTGTCACCTCCAATTTGCGGCGGCAGGGCATCCGCATCACCAAGCTCAGGCGTCAGACATTCCGCGGCGGCAGCCGCGTCAACGAGAAGGACATCACGTTCTTCACCCGCCAGCTGGCAACGATGCTCAAGGCCGGCGTGCCGCTCCTGCAGTCGTTCGAGATCGTCGCGCGCGGACACAAGAACCCGCGCTTCGCACGCCTCATGATGGACATCAAGGGCCGCGTGGAAGCGGGCTCCAGTCTGTCCCAGGCCTTCCGCGAGCATCCGGGACAGTTCGATGCGCTGTACTGCAATCTCGTCGGCGCCGGCGAGACCTCCGGCATGCTCGACGCGATCCTGGACCGGCTGGCGACGTACAAGGAAAAGATCCTCGCCATCAAGAGCAAGATCAAGTCGGCGCTGTTCTATCCGATCTCGGTGGTCACGGTCGCGATCATCGTCGTGTGGGTGATCATGGTGTGGGTGATCCCCGCGTTCAAGTCTGTCTTCACCAATTTCGGCGCGAACCTGCCCGCGCCGACGCTGATCGTCATCGCCATCTCGGATTTCTTCGTCGCCTACTGGTGGCTGATGTTCGGGATCATCGCCGCCGCGCTGGTCACGTTCTTCTTTCTGCTCAGGCGGTCGGAAACTTTTCGATTCATGATCGATCGGCTGTCGCTCAAGCTGCCGATCGTAGGGGCGATCGTCGAGAAGGCGACCATCGCGCGCTGGACGCGCACGCTCGCCACGATGTTCGCGGCCGGCGTGCCGCTGGTCGAGTCGCTCGATGCCGTCGCGGGAGCGTCCGGCAACTACGTCTTCGCGGCCGGGACGCGAAGGATCCAGAACGAGGTCTCCACGGGCACGAGTCTCACCAACGCCATGCACAACACCGGCCTCTTCCCGTCGATGGTCGTGCAAATGACCCAGATCGGCGAAGAGTCCGGCTCGCTCGACGGCATGCTCTCCAAGGTGGCGGATTTCTACGAACGCGAAGTCGACGACGCGGTAGCCGCCATGTCGAGCCTGCTCGAACCGATCATCATCGTGTTCCTGGGCGTGGTGATCGGCGGCCTGGTCGTGGCGATGTACCTTCCGATCTTCAAGCTCGGTTCGGTCGTCTGAGGCCGTCAAGCATCCGGCCATGCCGGCGGTAGCGATGGGGCCGCTGCCTGCGGCTTCCATCGCGGCTTTCGTCGGGCTGTGCGTCGGCAGCTTCCTCAACGTCGTTATTCACAGGCTGCCCAAGATGCTCGACCACGGCTGGCGCGCGCAATGCGCCGAGCTGGCCGGCGACGCGACGCCGGAGCTGCCCGCTTACAATCTGCTCGTGCCGCGATCGCAATGCCCCGCCTGCGGTCATCGCATCTCCGCGCTCGAGAACATTCCGGTCCTGAGCTTCCTCGTTCTGCGCGGGCGATGCTCGGCGTGCCACGCCGCGATCTCGCCGCGCTATCCGCTGGTGGAGCTCCTCACCGGCGCGCTCACCGCCGCAGCCGTCCTGCGGTTCGGTTTCGCGCCCGTGGCTCTCGCCGCTTGCGTGCTGCTGTGGTCGCTGATCGCGCTTACCTTCATCGACTTCGATACCCAGCTGCTCCCGGACAACATCACGCTGCCTCTCGCGTGGGCCGGACTGCTCGCGAACGTCGCCGGGCTGGCCCCCGCGGGGACGACGCTGCGCGATGCGGTCATCGGCGCGGTCGCGGGCTATCTGGCGCTGTGGTCGGTGTATTGGGTCTTCAAGCTGGTTCGGGGCAAGGAGGGTATGGGGTATGGAGATTTCAAGCTTCTGGCGGCGCTAGGCGCGTGGCTCGGATGGCAGATGCTGCCGCTGATCGTGCTCCTCTCGTCGGTGATCGGCGCGCTGATCGGCATCGGTCTCGTCGTGTTCAAGGGCCGAGACCACCAGATTCCGCTGGCATTCGGACCTTATCTGGCGATTGCGGGAGCGATCGCGCTGTTCTTCGGCAAGCCGCTCATGGCTTTCTATCTGCCGGCTTGAGCCGCGGGTGATGGCGTACGTCGTCGGGCTTACCGGGGGCATCGGTAGCGGCAAGAGCGCGGTGGCCGACGCTTTCGCTGCGCTCGGCGTGGAGATCGTCGATACCGACGCGCTGGCCCGTAGCCTTACCGCGCCGGGCGAGCCCGGTCTGGCGGCGGTTCGTGGCGCGTTCGGCGACGGCGTATTGACCTCGACCGGTGAGCTCGATCGCGCCGCGCTGCGTCGCCTCGTATTTGCGGATCCCGCGGCGAGAAAGCGTCTCGAGGCAGCCCTGCATCCGCTCATCCGAGCCGAAGCCGAAGACGAGATCCGCGTGTGGCGCGGGTCGTACGGCATCGTGGTCGTGCCGCTGCTTCTGGAAACGCGGGGCCTTTCCTCGATCATCGATCGCACCCTGGTGATCGATTGCCCGGAGGACGAACAGGTGCGCCGCGTCGTCGCCCGAAGCGGGCTCGCTCCCGAGGAAGTTCGCGCCATCATCGCCACGCAGCTCGGCCGATCGCAGCGACTCGCCGCGGCCGACGACGTTGTCGACAACAGCGGCGCGATCGCTACAATCGGGCCGCAGGTTCGATCCCTCGATCGGCGTTATCGCGAGCTCGCCGCCGCTCGTGTGCGCGGCTGAAATGCGGGGCCCGTCGCGCCCCGCCTCGCTCGCAGTTGAGGCACAATGTGCCCACGGCATCGGTCGGTCATGGATCTGATCCGCTATGAACACCCGTTGAACGAGCGCATCCGTACGCTGATGCGGCTCGAGGATCTGTACGGACGGGCGCTATTCTTCACCGAGCAGTCCGCGCCGCAGGATCATCACGCGGCGCTCCTCGCGCTCTTCGAAATCATCGATGTCGCGGCGCGCGCCGATCTCAAGACCGACATCCTGCAGGAGCTCGAGCGCCAGCGGCAGCTCCTCGCTCCTCTCCGCAACAATCCGGCGATCGAAGCACAGGCGCTCGATGCCCTGCTGGCCGAGGTCGACACCGCGAGCGCCAACCTGCTCGCGCAGACCGGCAAGATCGGGGCGCAGCTGCGCGACAACGAATGGCTGATGGCGATCAAGCAGCGCACGGGCATCCCCGGAGGGGCGTGCGAGTTCGATCTGCCCGCATATCATCACTGGCTCAATCTGGACGGTCCGGCGCGCCAGCACGACCTGCGGAACTGGCTCGCGCCGCTGCTTCCGATCCAGTCCGGGCTGTCGATCATCCTCCGGCTGCTTCGCGACAACGGCCGCGTGAGCCGACACACCGCACACCACGGCGTTTTTCAGCTGATGCTCACGACCGCGAAAATCGCACAGCTGCTGCGCCTGTCGCTCGAGCGCGATCTTCCCTGCGTTCCCGAGATCAGCGCCAACAAGTACGCGCTCAACATCCGCTTCGTCGGCGTCGCCGGCATGGACCGCGGGACGCTGTACGAGGGCGACGTCGAGTTCGATTTGATGTTCTGTAACCTTTAACGTAGTTCTTTGCCGTCCACAGCTATAGACGCCCGCGCATAGTCCAGCAACGCTCGAAGCTCATTCGGTGACAGCCGGCCCCACGCGGCCCCACAATTGGCCTCACGCAGCCCTTACGTGGGGCCAGCCCTGAGAGGCAGCGATGGCCCTTTCCGACACGCGTATCCGAGGTTTGAAATCCAAAGGGCAGCGGTACGAAGTTGCCGATGAAGGCGGATTGTTCGTCGAAGTGCAACCGAGCGGCGCGAAGGTGTGGCGCTACCGCTACCGTCTGAATGGCCGGCGCGAGAAGGTAACCACTGGGCGTTACCCAGCGATCCCAATCGCGGATCACGTAAGAGATAGCAAGGTCGTAACCAAAGGCGCACGTAGCTATCACGCCGAGTATCAATCAATGGTCGCGGCTGGGCGCTTGCCCGCGCGTAAGGTGCAAATTGACAAGGCGCGCGGCGGCGAAGATGAGGCGACGGTAGCCGGTTTCGCCCCGAGTTTTATCGCGCCGCGGCCCATCGGGGAACGGCGCCTAAGCCCCGGCGCTTGATCTCGGTCAAATCGGATGGGCAAGGCATGGGCTATGGTTATTCTTTGGCGGCGTCTTGCGGCGGTCGGGAAGTCTTATGCAGGCATCGAACAGGATCAGTATTGTTGTGGTCTCCGGATCGCTCGAGAGGCTGCAGATGGCTGCCATGATGGCCTCCGTCGGGGCGGTGAGCGGTAACGATGTGACTGTTTTCATTTCCATGAATGCACTCCGGCACTTTCAACGCAGCCCGTCGGGAGTTCCTGCGGCGGAGGGTCCGTTCGGCGAGCTGCTGCTGCAAAAGAAAGCGCCCGGATTCAAACAGCTCTTCCGGAGCGCAGCGGAGCTTGGCGACGCAAAGATTCATCCGTGTTCGATGGCCGTGGACGTTCTTGGCGTGCAGGCGGACGATCTCGAGCCGTGGCTCCGAGAGCCCCTTGGCCTGACCAGGTTCCTGTCCGACGCCCACGGCGGACAAGTGTGGTCGTTCTAGCGCGAGTCCCGCGATGGCCGAACGAACGGTCATAGACGCGCGCGGCAGTTTCTGCCCGGGCCCGCTGATGGAGCTCATTGCGCGGCTCAAGTTCGGCAGCATTGGTGAAGAATTCGAGGTTTTATCTACCGACAGGGGTTCGGCGAGCGATATTCCGGAATGGATACACAAGGTCGGTCACGAGCTGCTCAATACGCGGGAAGAAGGCGGCGTGTGGCACATTGCGGTTAGGAAGACGAAGTAGCAAGACAAAGAGTACACATCGTGTGGAGGAACAAATGAAGATCCTGATCGTCGGCGGAGGCATGGGCGGCACGATCCTCGGCAATAATCTTGCGCGTCGACTGGCACCCGAGATCCGGGCCGGCAAGGTACAGGTGGCCATACTGTCCGCGTCCGACAAGCATATGTATCAGCCGGGCCTGCTCTATTTGGCGCTGGGTCGCATGACCCCAGACGAGCTCTACCGCGATCAGGCGAGCCTGCTCGAGCCCGGCATCGACTTCCAGGTGGATCCGGTCGAGACCTTCGAGCTCGACAAGAACCAAGTCAAGACTCGGGGAGGTAAGACGCATGGCTACGACATCCTCGTTATCGCGACAGGCTCGCGCCCCGTGCCGGAGATGATTCCCGGCCTTGCAGAAAACTCCGAGACCTTCTATACCGAGGAGAGCGCGATAAAGATGTTCAAGCGGCTTCAAGGTTTCCAGGGGGGCCGGGTTGTCATCGCTGTCGGCGTGCCGCACAAGTGCCCGATGGCGCCGCTCGAGATCGCCTTCATGCTGCACGACTACTTCAAGGATCGCGGCATCCGCGACAAGGTGCAGCTCCACTACACTTATCCTGTCGGACGTGTGCACACGCTGGAAAACGTGGCAAAGTGGGCCGCACCGGAATTCGATCGGCTCGGCATCACGTACGAGACCCTCTTCAATATGAAGGAAGTCGACGGCAAGAACCGGGTCGTGAGGAGCGAGGAAGGCAGCGAAGCGAAGTACGATCTCCTCATCACGATCCCTGCGCACAAGGGCATGGAGGTCATCGAAAAGAACAAGCTCGGCGCGGGCGGCTTCATTCCCACCGACAAGACGAAACTTACGATGGAGGGTCGGCCAAACGTCTACGTGATCGGCGACACGACCAACATTCCGATCAGCAAGGCCGGCTCCACGGTGCACTACCAGGTTGAGACGCTGGGCGAGAACCTCGCTGCCATCGTGAAGCTCGGCGCACCCGTGCGCGAGCACGACGGGAAAGTATTCTGCTTCATCGAGTGTGGTAAGGACCGGGCAACCTACGCGATGTTCAACTACACGACACCGCCCGACCCGAAGCCACCGACGCGCGCCGTGCACTGGTTCAAGATGGCATACAACAAGCTTTACTGGACAACGGCACGCGGGCTGCTATAGGAGGAGACCATGGAGCAAAGCGAAGCTCTGGAGCTGGAGCGCCTCGCTGCGGCGGCAGGCGACTCGCTCACCGACGAGATGGTCGGCCGCCTCTCGGCCACCGCGGCCGACGGGATGGATCTGCTCGACAAAGTGAATCGCTCGGGCGTCGCGGGCGCCCTGCCGGCGCTGGCGCAGCTCGTTGCGAACGGTGATCTCGATCGGCTGATCGCGCTGGCGCGCACCTATGGCGCAGCGCAAGACGCGGTGACCGACGAGATGGTCGGGCGCATGGCGGAGACGGTGGCGGAGTCCCTGTCCATCGTCGACCGCCTGCACCGCGCGGGCCTGGATCGACTCGTCGGCGCCTTGGAGCGGCTCGCCTCCGGAGGCGCGCTGGACCGGCTCGACGAAGCCACGAACAGGCTTGCCGCCGGGATGGAGCTGCTCGAGCGCGCAATACGCGCGCTGGACGCGGCGAAGCAAGAAATCGCCAGCCGACCCGCTGCAGGGGGCGGCCTCGGCGGCCTGTGGCAACTGATGCGCCAGCCCGAGAACCAGGAGACGCTGCGCTTCCTGCTCGCGTTCGGCCGCGAATTCCGTCAGGGCCGCCGCTAGTCGCAGCAGCGACGAGTCGGGTCGCGCGCCCGAAACGAACCGGGGAGCCGCGGCTCGCCGTTAAAACTAGGTGCCGTAAACGGCTCAGCAGCCGACCATCTTCTCCTTCTTCGTCGCGGTCTTCTGAGCCCCTGCCTGAGCGTCTTCGACCGCCTTCTCGGAGCTAGAGTGTGCTCACTTTCGGAGGGGCTTTCGGTATGGGCGTCAAACCGCCAACGGTGCGAACTCCCGCCAGCGACACGTCATCAAGTCTGCGCGACAGGCCTGGGTCGACCTGCTGCGGCCACTCGCGTTCCCGAAAGAGGTCGTTCAAACACCTCGGTTCAACAGCGCGCCGGGGCGTCGATTAGCGGAATTTCGCCAGTTCGGGATCCTCAATGGGCTGCGCCGGAAGCCCCGTGATCTCTGGCAGTTCTGACAGGCGCGGCACACCAACTTTGAATCGCGCCTTACCGTCACGGTCCTTCCAAGCCAGTGCGGGGGTCCCTGGTGCGCCGAACTTCCGCATCAGTTGCGTGTTAGCTTGGAGTTGCGGTACAAGCGTCCTCGGAACCTTGTCCATTGGCTGAATGCCACCGTCGAACCGCGCAGCGTTGTAGCCGATTTCGTTCACGCGCATCGCGGCGATTCGGTCTGAGGCCTGCATGATTGCCGCTGCGCGGCCCACTGAGCTTGGCTGCTGATAGGCGACCGGCAGCCAGCGAACTTGGAGGCCCACTGTCTCATACGGCTGGAGGGCCTTCCAAGTGAGCTGGCAGTAGAAGCAATTGGCGTCAAAGAATACATACAGGACGCGCTTCGGCTCCTTCGTACCTTCCTGCACGACATCCGTCTTTTCAAGCTGGGCGAACAGTATCTGGTACTCAGGCTTCCGAGTATCTCTGGTCGTGGACGTGTCGACTGCACGTGCGACCGTAGAGACGAGGATAAGCACGGTAACCAGGGCCAAACCGGCGCGAATCAGCCTATCCATACCCTTCCATTCCGCCGCTTCGACGCCCGTTGGTCATGATCAATTGCGCGGCAAAAAAAGACTCTCTTCAGCCAGGCAAATAATACGCTCCCTCTTTGGGCCTGCCTGTGACCTTTGACGACGGCAGTGGTTCCAGCATCGCGAACCGTTGCCTGGCCGCGCTGCGGAACGAATCGTCGTCGTAGGTGCGCGCATCCTCAAGCGCGCCACGCGGCGCGGCGCAGCGCCACGCCATGCGCGCCGTGCTCGATCGCCGTGTCGAGATCGCCCGTCTCGAGGCCGCCCAGCGCATAGACGGGCAGAGGCGTCCCGCGCAGGAGCTCGCCGACGCGAGACCATCCGAGCGGCGGCGCCCCGGGATGAGACGGCGTCGCGGCCACCGGTCCCACCACCGCGAAGTCGACGCCCAGCGTGGCGGCGTGCGCGAGCTCCGTTTGGTCGTGGCACGATGCACCACAGAGCAGACCCTCGGGACGCGCATCGGCGGCGAGGAGCGTCGCCGCGGGCCAGTGCACGCCCGCGCAGCCCAGCTCGCGTGCCAGCGCCGCATCGCCGTTGACGAGCACCCGGGCGCCCGCCGCCTGGGCCATCGGCAGGAAGCGTTGCGCGAACCGGCGTAGCCGCTCGAAGGGCCACGATTTCTCGCGCAGCTGGACGAGCTGCAGCCCGCCGGCCAGCGCGTAGCTCGCCCGCTCGAGAAAGCGCTCTTCGCCGAGCTCCTCGGCCATCGAGATGCCGTAGACGAGCGGCAGTTCGAGCGCGCGCAGAATCGTGGTATTCGCGGGCAGAAGCGGCTCGACGTCGAAAGCACCGGGCGTCTGCCACGCGATCGCCTGGCCGTCGCGGCCATGCGGCTCGCCGCGCCACGCGAAGACGCGGAAGAAGTGCAGCTCGACGTGCGCGTGGGGGTAGAGGTAGCGTTGCGTGAGCCACGGCGCGGCACGCGTGACTTCGATGCCGAGCTCCTCGTCGAGCTCGCGCGCGAGCGCCGCACGCATCGATTCGCCGGGCTCGGCCTTGCCGCCGGGAAATTCCCAGTATCCCGCGTACGGCGTGCCCGCCAGACGCCGCGCGAGCAACACGCAGCCGTCGGCTCGCAGCAGTACTGCGGCCGCAACAGGTACGATCGGCGCGCTCAACGCTCGGCGCGCTTCAAGGCGCGCGCGCCGGCATGCGCCCGCGCGAACTGCCACGCTACGCGCCCGCTGCGTGATCCGCGCTGCAGGGCGAACTGGATCGCTTCCCGGTGCAGCGCCTCCTGGGCCGCGGCGTCGCGAGGCAGCTCCACGTCGTGAGCGCGCAGCCACCGATCGACGGCCGTCAGGTAGTCGTCCTGGCTGAACGGGTAGAACGAGATCCACAAGCCGAAGCGCTCGGAGAGCGAGATCTTCTCCTCGACCGATTCGCTCGCGTGCACTTCCTCGCCGACGTGGCGTGTTTCCAGGTTCTCCGCGAAGTATTCGGGCAGCAAGTGCCTGCGGTTCGACGTGGCGTAGATGAGCACGTTGACCGAGGGCGCGGCGATGCTGCCGTCGAGCATCACCTTCAGCGCCTTGTAGCCCGGCTCGCTCGCGTCGAACGAAAGGTCGTCGCAGAACACGATGAAGCGCTCCGGTCGGCCGTCGATCTGGTCGACGATGTCGGGCAAATCGATCAGGTCGCTCTTGTCGACTTCGATCAGGCGGAGGCCTTTGGCCGCGTACTTGGCCAGCATCGCCTTCACCAGCGAGGACTTGCCCGTCCCGCGGGAGCCGGTGAGCAGAACGTTGTTGGCAGGCAGGCCGGCGACGAACTGCCGCGTATTGCCATCGATCGCCCGCTTCTGCTCGTCGATCGCGACCAGTTCGTCGAGGCGGATCGTGCGCGGGCGGACGACCGCCTGCAGGTACGCGCGTCCCCCATGCTTGCGCCACCGGAACGCGCGCGCCTTCCAGTCGGGCTGCGACGGAACCGGCGGCAGCAGCGCCTCGATGCGCGCGAGCAGGCTTTCCGCGCGATCGAGCGCCCGGGCGAGAGGCTCGGCGGTGCTCCGACGCTTCGTCACGACCGATAGTCGGCGTTGATGCTCACGTATTCGTGCGACAGATCGCACGTCCACAGCTTCGATTTCGCGTGGCCACGACCCAGCGCCACGCGCACCGCGATCTCGGGTTTCGTCATCACGCGCTTGCCGTCCTCCTCGCGGTATGACGGCGCACGGGCCCCCTCGGCCACCACCGCGACCTGGTCGAGCCAGAACGATACCCGAGCCGGATCGAGATCGTCGATGCCGGCGTTGCCGATGGCGCATAGGATCCGGCCGAGGTTGGGATCGGACGCGAAAAACGCGGTCTTCACCAGCGGCGAATGGGCGATGGCCCTCGCGACGCGGTCGCACTCGGCGCCGTCGCGTCCGCCTTCGACGACGATCGAGATGAACTTGGTTGCGCCTTCGCCATCCCGGACGATGGCCTGCGCGAGCTCGATGGCGACCGCGGCGATGGCCTCCCGCACCGGCGCCAATCGAGGATCGGCGCGGTGTTCGATCGGCGGCAACGCCGAGCGTTGCGTGGCCAGCAGCACGAAGCTGTCGTTGGTGGAGGTATCGCCGTCGATCGTGATGCGATTGAAGGATTCCGCGGCGATCTCCGGCGCGAGCTCGTCGAGGAGCTCCCGCGCGATCGGGGCGTCGGTCGCGACGAACGTGAGCAGCGTCGCCATGTTCGGCGCGATCATTCCCGCGCCCTTGGCGATACCCGTGACCGTCAGCTCGACGCCGTCGGCGTGCAAGCGCCGTGATGCGGCCTTCGGCACCGTGTCGGTCGTCATGATGGTTCGGGCCGCCGCCGCCCAGTTCGCTTCGGCGAGCGCGGACCGGCACGCAGGAAGCGCCGCGACGAGGCGCTCGACCGGCAGAGGCTCCATGATGACGCCGGTCGAGAAGGGCAGCACTTCCTCCGCCGAGCAACCGACGGTCTCACCGACCGCGGAGCAGACGGCACGCGCCGCGGCAATCCCGGCAGCGCCGGTGCCTGCGTTGGCGTTGCCGGCGTTGACGACCAGCGCGCGGACCGGCCGCCGGCGTGAGAGGTGCTCGCGACAGACCGCGACCGGGGCGGCACAGAAGCGATTCTGGGTGAACACGCCGGCCGCCTCGGTGCCCTCGGCGAGGGTCACCAGCAGCAGATCATCGCGCGACCAGCTCTTGATGCGCGCCGGGGCCGTCCCGAGAGCGACGCCCCGAACAGGAAGGAGCTGCTCGGGCGGGGGCGGCGTGTAATTGACGGGCATGTAGACCGGCAGACGCGGGAGCGCCGCATTCTACTCCGGGGCCGCAGATTCACGTCGTCCCACGGAAACGGGATCCAGCCCCGCCGAGGCCAACAGGCAAAGACCCTGGATTCCCGCTTTCGCGGGAACAACGACTTTAGATTCTTCCGTGGCAGTGCTTGTACTTCTTCCCGCTGCCGCAAGGGCACGGATCGTTGCGCCCGACCTTGGGCCCCGCGCGTGCGAACGGCGGCGCCGCCAGGGCGGTCTGAGGATCGGTCGCAGCCGCGGCGAGCGCCTCTTCGTAGCCCGCGTGCTGATAGCGCACGTTGGAGACCGCCGGCGCCTCTTCGACCGCCTGGACGTCCTGCTGCGAGCGCACCTGGACCTTCAGCACCATCTTCACCACGTCCTGCTTGACGTGGTCGAGCATGTCGGAGAAAAGCTCGAAGGCCTCGCGCTTGTATTCCTGCTTGGGATTCTTCTGCGCGTAGCCGCGCAGATGGATCCCCTGACGCAAGTGATCCAGCGCCGCCAGGTGCTCGCGCCAGTGCTGGTCCAGCGTCTGCAGCATCAGGTCGCGCTCGAACTTGTGGAAGAGCTCTCCGCCGACGAGACCCACCTTCGCTTCGTAGGCCTTGAGGGCGAACTCGCGCAGGCGCTCGCGGATTGTTTGGTCCGAGATCTCCGGCTCTTCCTTGAGCCACGAGTCGACCGGAACGCGGAGGTCGTAGTCGGCCGCCAGCACGGCTTCGACCCCGGAGAGATCCCATTGCTCGTCGATCGATTCGGGGGCGACGTACAGCCGCGCGGTGTCTTCGATCTGGCCGCCGATCATGTTCTCGATGGTCTCGGAGATGTCCTCGGTCTGGAGAAGTTCGTCGCGCTGCTGATAGATCACGCGGCGCTGATCGTTGGCCACGTCGTCGTACTCGAGCAGTTGCTTCCGGATGTCGAAATTACGGGATTCGACTCGCGTCTGCGCCTTGGCAATCGAGCGGTTGACGATCGGGTGCTCGATGGGCTCGCCCTCGGGCATCTTCAGCCGCTGCATGATGGCGGACAGGCGCTCTCCGCCGAAGATGCGCAATAGCGGATCTTCGAGCGACAGGTAGAAGCGCGACGAACCGGGGTCCCCCTGGCGGCCGGACCGGCCGCGGAGCTGGTTGTCGATCCGCCGCGATTCGTGGCGCTCGGTCCCGACGATGTGCAACCCGCCAGCGGCGATGACCGCGTCGTGCCGCACCTGCCATTCGGTGCGGAGCTTCGCGATCTGCGATTCCTTCTCGGCCGATGGCAGCGTCTCGTCCTCGCGGAGCTTCAGTATATGCGGCTCGATCGCGCCGCCGAGCACGATATCCGTCCCGCGGCCGGCCATGTTGGTCGCGATGGTGATCATCTTCGGCCGGCCCGCCTGGGCGACGATCTCGGCTTCGCGCGCGTGCTGCTTGGCGTTCAGGACCTGGTGCGGAAGCTTGCGTTTGTCCAGGTGTCCGGAGAGCATCTCCGAGTTCTCGATCGAGGTGGTGCCGACCAGCACCGGCTGACCGCGCTCGTGGCAATCCTGGATGTCGTCGATGATCGCGTCGACCTTCTCCTGGAGGGTCCGGAACACGAGGTCGTTCTCGTCCTTCCGGATCATGGGTACATTGGTCGGAATCACCACCGTTTCGAGGTGATAGATCTGCTGGAACTCGAAGGCCTCGGTGTCGGCGGTGCCCGTCATGCCCGCCAGCCGCTGATACATGCGGAAATAATTCTGGAAGGTGATCGAGGCGAGCGTCTGGTTCTCGCGCTGGATCGGAACACCTTCCTTGGCTTCGACGGCCTGATGCAGACCTTCGGACCAGCGACGGCCGGCCATCAGGCGACCGGTGAACTCGTCGACGATCACCACTTCGCCGTTCTGGACGACATAGTGCTGGTCGCGGTGATACAGCGCGTGGGCGCGCAGCGCCGCGTACAGATGGTGCATCAGCGCGATGTTGTGCGCGTCGTAGAGGCTCGTGCCCGCGGGCAGCAGCTTGGCCTCGCCGAGAAGGTTCTCCGCGCGCTCATGGCCCTCTTCGGAGAGAAGGACCTGGTGCGCCTTCTCGTCCACCCAATAGTCGCCCGCGCCCTGCTCCTCGGCCTGCTTGGTGAGCCGCGGCGCGATCTCGTTCAGCCGATAGTACAGCTCGACGTTGTCCTCGGACTGGCCGGAGATGATCAGCGGCGTGCGCGCCTCGTCGATCAGGATCGAGTCCACCTCGTCGACGATCGAGTAATTCAAGCCCCGCTGGACGCGATCCGTCGCCTGAAACACCATGTTGTCGCGCAGATAGTCGAAGCCGAACTCGTTGTTGGTGCCGTAGGTGATGTCGGCGGCGTAGGCAGTCTGCTTCTCGGCGTGGCTCATCTGCGACAGATTGACGCCCACGGTCAGGCCGAGGAAGCGGTAGATGCGGCCCATCCAGTCCGCATCGCGCTGGGCGAGGTAGTCGTTGACGGTGACGATGTGAACCCCGTTGGCCGACAGCGCGTTGAGATAGGCGGGCAGCGTCGCCACCAGGGTCTTGCCCTCGCCTGTGCGCATTTCGGCGATCTTGCCGTGGTGGAGCACCATGCCGCCGATGAGCTGGACGTCGAAGTGGCGCATCTGCAGCGTGCGCTTCCCGGCTTCGCGGACGATCGCAAACGCCTCCGGGAGCACGGCGTCGAGCTCTTCGCCGTTTCCGACGCGCTCCCGGAGCTTCAGCGTGCCAGCGCGCAGCTCGTCGTCCGACAATGCTGTCGTCGGCGCCTCGAGGGCATTGATCCGGCGCACGACCTGTCCGTACTGCTTGAGCAGTCGTTCATTGCGGCTGCCGAATATCTTGGTGAGGATGTTCTGGATCATCGTTCGATAGCTGACGCCGTCCGCAGGAAAAAGCAAGGGGTGAGGATGTCCTCACCCCTGCCTGTCGCTGGCACGTTCCTGCGGGTCAGTTGGCAGACACCAAGAACCGCGCCGGGTTCTGGGGTACGCCGTTCAGGCGCACTTCGAAATGCAGATGGGACCCCGTTGCCCGTCCGGTCGAGCCGACCGCGGCGATCTTCTGGCCACGGACTACCAGGTCGCCCTCCTTAACGAAGAGGCGCGACGCATGCGCGTAGCGCGTGACCAATCCGTTGCCGTGATCGATCTCGACCATCTTACCATACTGGGGATGCACGTCCGCGAAGATCACCTTGCCGCTCGCCGCGGCGGCGATCGGCGTTCCCGTCTCTGAAGGAAAATCGAGCCCTTCATGAAAGCTCTTTTGACCGGTGAACGGATCGATGCGCCATCCGAAGCTCGACGAAAGCCAGCCGCCGTCGACGGGCGCGAGCGTCGGAAGAAACTTCTTGTTGGCCGAGTTGGTCATGAGCAGCGCCTCGAGAACGGTGAGCTGGTCCGAGCGCTCCTCCACCGCATGCGACAACTCGGCGAGCAGCGAGCCGAACTCCTCGACCGAGAGATCGCGCGAAAGCGTGGGTGCGGGCCCGCCACGACCCGGTCCCTTGCCTGGCTCGGCGGGCGGGGGAAGATCCTTCGGCTTGAGGCCGGCCATCTGCGCCAGCCGCTCGCCCAGGCCGTCGAGCTGCAGGAGCTGAGCCTGGAGCGCGCCCAGCTTGACCGCCATGGCGTTCAGATGTCCCTGCACGACCTCCTGCGCCTTGCGCGCTTCTTCGCGCTGGTCATCGAGCAGAATAGCCTGCAGCAGCGGATGCTTGATCGCGGCCGCGTAGCGCAGCGTGAGATAGTTGAAAAGCAGCGTGAAGGAGAAGAACAGCAGCAGCAGGGTCACGCCGCCGAGCGTCCAGTGTCGCCAGTCCAGCGTCAGGGTTCGAGCCCGGCCCATGGCGCCGGACACGACAATAATGTTCAAATGCCCTGCTCCCCGTGCTGCCCGCCGTTGCGGTCGGCCAGGCAGTCCACCACACCAGACCACTGATACCCGTGCGCCCGCTGCGCGATGTCATTTCCGCTGAAGCCGTGCTGGCTGGCCTGCTTGAGAGGCGCCAGCGCGAGCTCGCGGTTCTGAATCGGTTGCAAAAGCTGCTGCCGCCGGCGCTGGCTGCGCAAATCAGCATCGCCGACGCTTCGCGCCCCGAGCTCCTGCTCTCCACTCTCACCGGCGCCGCGGCCACACTGGCCCGTCACCGCGCCCCGGAGATACTCGAAAGGTTGACGCGCGAGGGGTGGAAATTTACTGGAATCCGGGTCCGCGTGCAAGCCCGCCCGGCTTCGCTCGATACAAGCAAAGTTTATGCAAAACAGATGGATAAGATTTCCGCCGGGGCGCTTCGCGACGGCGCGGGTCGCATTCGCGATCCGCAGCTCGCCGCAGCGCTCCGGCGGCTGGCCGATCACGGCACGGCAGGCTCAGAAGATCAGCACAAGCCGTTCGAAGGCATAGAAAATCAGCACGCCAAGCAAGAGAAATAAGGTGTAGCGAACAACCAGACCGATGAAGCGCAGGTAGCGTCGATCGCGCTTGACCAGGTAGAGCGCCGCAGCCACGGCGATGGCAGCGAGCGCGAGAAAGAAAAGCAGGCGAACGAGAACCAAGGCCGTTGCCTCGTCGGCGCTGCAAACGCTGCCGCGCGACGCGCTAGCCGCGATGACAGCCCGCCCGTAGCGTCAGGTCGCTTGGAGCTGCCAGGCGAGAAACGCGTGCGGCACCTCGCCGGGCGCGTCGAACGTCACCAGCTCCCACGCGTCAGGACGGTCGAGCAGCGCCCTCGAGACGGCGTTGTTGAGCGTGTGTCCCGACTTGAACGCCGCGTAGGTGCCGATCAGCGGGTGGCCGAGAAGATACAGATCGCCGATCGCGTCGAGGACCTTGTGCTTCACGAACTCGTTGTCGTAGCGCAAGCCTTCGCTGTTCAGTATCCGGGTCTCGTCGAGCACGATCGCGTTCTGCAGGCTGCCGCCGAGCGCGAGGCCGGCTTCCCGCATCGCTTCGACGTCTTCCATGAAGGCGAAGGTGCGGGCCCGGCTCACTTCCTTCGTATACGAGTGCTCTGCGAAGTCGATCACGACCTGGCGACTCTCGGTCCCGAACACGGGATGAGGGAAGTCGATCGTGAAATCGAGCTTGAAGCCCTGGAACGGCTCGAAGCGCGCCCACTTGTCTTCGCGGCGCACCTCCACCGGCTCCCTGATCCGCAGGTAACGCTTGCGCGCGGGCTGTTCCTCGATCCCGGCCGACTGCAGGAGAAAGACGAACGGTGCTGCGCTGCCGTCCATGATCGGGATCTCGGGTCCCGCGACGTCGACGTGGAGATTGTCGATGCCCACGCCCGCGAGCGCAGACATCAGGTGCTCGACCGTCGAGATCTTTGCGCCATCTTTCTGGAGCGACGACGACAACCGCGTGTCGCCGACGTATGTTGCGTGCGCCGGGATGGCAACCGGCGTCGCGAGGTCGACGCGGTGGAACACGATGCCGGTGTCCGGCGGCGCCGGGCGCAACTGTAGATCGACGCGTACCCCGGTATGTAAACCCACGCCGGTGGTTCTGATCGAGCTCTTCAGGGTTCGTTGTTTGAGCATGTCGCGATGGCCCTTCCCTCGTCCTTGCGGACGCCGATGATGCAATTTACGCGGCGACTCAAGGAGTTAGCCGCGGCCATACTATCACAATTCGTCGCTCTGCGGCGCCCTCCCTTGCGGTCGTCCGCGCGCTTTCTGCCGGGCTCCATGGTTCGTCCACCCGGCCGGGGCATTCGTTCACCCATGGCGACGCTCTAGTCGGCCTGCTTGCGCAGGAATGCCGGGATGTCGGACGGATCGAAACCGGCGGCGTGCGCGCCCGGTGAAGGTGGCGTCCGGCCGCGACGGATCACCGCCGGGGTGCGCTCCAGGTGATCGTAATCGACCGCGTCGGCCGTGGTCCCGAGTCCGTCCGTGCCCGTGCGCTCGATCACATGCTCGACGACTTCCAGGCGCGGTTGCCGCGCCTTGGTGGCGCCGCTGCCAAGTCCGGTCGCGACCATGGTGACCCGCAGTCGATCCTCCATCGTCTCGTCGATCACGGTGCCCACGATCACCATCGCATCTTCGGCGGTGAACGCCTTGATGGTGTTCATCACCTCGTGGTACTCCTTCATCTTGAGACCGGCGGAGGCCGTGATGTTGACCAGCACGCCCCGCGCGCCCGCGAGATTGACTTCTTCGAGCAGAGGGCTTGCCACGGCGCGCTCGGCTGCCTCTCGCGCCCGATCGGTGCCCGCAGCCGTTGCCGAGCCCATCATCGCCATGCCGATCTCGGACATGACCGTGCGCACATCGGCAAAGTCGACGTTGACCAGGCCGGGATAGTTGATGACCTCGGCGATGCCGGCCACGGCGCTGTGCAGGACCTCGTTCGCAGCGGCGTAGGCGTCGAGCACCGAGACCTCCTCGCCGAGAACCTGCATCAGCTTGTCGTTGGGAATGATGATCAGCGAATCGACGATCTTCGCGAGCTCGTCGATGCCGGCTTGCGCGACTTTCTGCCGCTTGCCCTCGAAGCGGAACGGTCGCGTCACCACGGCGACCGTCAGGATGCCGCGCTCCTTGGCGACCTGAGCGACAACTGGAGCTGCGCCCGTACCGGTGCCGCCACCCATCCCGGCCGTGATGAAAAGCATGTCGGCGCCCTCGATCGCTTCGGCGACGCGGTCGCGGTCCTCCATCGCTGCGTCGCGCCCGACTTCGGGACGCGCGCCTGCGCCTAGGCCCCGCGTCAGATTGCTGCCCAATTGCAGCTGCTTGCCCGCGGTTGAGCGCTTCAGTGCCTGGGCATCCGTGTTGGCGGCGATGAATTCGACGCCGCCCACGCCTCGCCCGATCATGTGCTCCACCGCATTGCCACCGCAGCCGCCGACGCCGATGACCTTGATGACGGCTTCCTGCGGACCTTCGTCGATAATTTCAAACATGATGTACTCCTCTTCTCCTGTCGAGTTGAAAGACGATCGGCTCTACGCTCTCGTTTTTGACTAGCAGTTACTGCCGAAAATCGACGGGCTTAGTTGGCAAAATGAGCCCTCGATCCACTGCTTTTTCGTTGCACTTTCCGCCGAAGATCGACGGGCTTAGTTGACAAATGAGCCCGCGATCTTCGGGAAGCATCTCCCGGCGAAAGTAGGTTCTCACTTTCGCCGGTTTCAAAAATTCGCCTTGAACCATTGCTTCATCCGTCCCGCGACGTTGGACAGCCCCCGACCCTCGGTGCGCGCGGCTTCATTGCGCAGGAACTGCTCTCGCCCTTCGAGCAGCAGGCCGACGGCGGTCGCGTAGCGGGGGCTGCGCACCACGTCCGCGAGACCGCCCACGTACGCCGGCACGCCGATGCGCACGGGCAGGTGAAACACTTCTTCGCCCAGCTCGATCATCCCGGCCAAGAGCGCCGAGCCTCCGGTGAGCACGATGCCGGACGAGAGCAGTTCCTCGAAGCCGCTGCGCCGCAGCTCGGCCTGCGCCAGCGTGTAAAGCTCCTCGATGCGCGGCTCGACGACTTCGGCGAGCGTCTGCCTGGAGAGCTTCCGCGGACCGCGTTCGCCGACGCCAGGAACCTCGATCACGTCGTTCGGGTCGGCGAGCTGGCGGAGCGCGCAACCATGGCGGAGCTTCAGCTCCTCGGCGTCCTTGGTCGGCGTGCGCAGCGTCATGGCGATGTCGTTGGTGACCTGATCGCCCGCGATCGGTATCACCGCGGTATGCCGGATCGAGCCGCCCGTGAAGACCGCCAGATCGGTTGTGCCGCCGCCGACGTCCATCAGGCACACGCCCAGCTCCTTCTCGTCGTCGTTGAGCACGGCCTGCGCCGCGGCCAGCGGCTGCAGCATCACATCCTTGACACTCAGCCCGCAGCGGCGCACGCACTTGGTGATGTTTTCGACGGCGGAGACGGCGCCTGTCACGATGTGCACCTTGACCTCCAGGCGCACACCGCTCATCCCGAGCGGCTCGCGCACATCTTCCTGGCCGTCGATGATGAATTCCTGCGGGATGATGTGGAGAATCTCCTGGTCGTTCGGGATCGCGATCGCCTTCGCGGTCTCGACGACGCGGTCGATGTCGGCTTGCGTGACTTCCTTCTCCTTGATCGCCACCATCCCGCTGGAATTGAGGCTGCGGATGTGGCCGCCACCGATGCCCGTGTAGACTTCGGTGATCGCGCAGTCGGCCATAAGCTCGGCTTCCTCGAGCACGCGCTGTATCGATGCCATCGTGGCTTCGATGTTGACGACCACCCCTTTCTTCAATCCTCGCGACGGCTGAGCTCCGAGCCCGATGATGTTCAGGCGCTTCTCCGGGGACATTTCGGCCACGATCGCGACGATCTTCGACGTGCCGATGTCGAGGCCCACGATGAGGTTCTTGCTGTCCTTCACCATGCGTTTCGTCCCCTATCCCGTCTTCCGAGCGTTCTTGTCGATGAATCCCGGCACGCGCACCGCGAATCCGTTGCCGTAGCGCAGGTCGACGTAATCGACTCGCGTGCCGTCTCGCGCGAGCGCGCCGACCGTGCGGCCGTAGTAGTTGATGAACCGCGACAGCCGCTCCGCCGGATCGTTGCGCCCGATCTGTATCGTGAGAGGTGCGCTGCCCGCCGTGCGGAGCTGCCATCCGCCGCGAGGCGAGAGCCGCAGCTCGGCGATCGCGAGCGCGCGGGAGGCGAGCTCGGCGCCGTACTCGCGGAATCGAGTGGCGACGAGCGTCGCGGTCCCTTCCGGCCCGGCGAGCTGTGGCAATGCGCCTGCGAATTCCGCGGCGAAGACTTCGCCTTCGGTATCGACCAGCGCGCCTTCGGTCCAGCGCGCCAGCGGTTGATGCTCGATCACGGTGATGCGCAGCGTATCCGGCCACTCGCGTCGCAGCGCGACGGCTTTCACCCACGGCACGCGCTGGAGAGAAGCGCGCGCCTCCGGCAGACGCAAGGTGAAGAACGTGCCGGAGAGCTCCTCGCGCACCACAGCTTCCAGGTGCGCCGGATTGGCGCGCTTGACCTCTCCGTCGATCACGACCTGCCGCAGAGCGAAAACCGGCTGACGAACCGCCCAGGCGATTGCACCCCACGCCAAGAGCGCGAGCGCAGCCAGCGCAAAAAAGAGCGCGAGCAGGTTCAATTGGCGCGGACTATCCCACATGCGCGCCTCGCAGGATCTCGACGCAGAGATCGGGAAACGCGACGCCCGCCTGCTTCGCCGCCATCGGCACCAGGCTGTGGCCGGTCATGCCCGGCGACGTATTCACTTCGAGGAATTGCCACGACCCGTCGGGACGAAGGATGAGATCGAGCCGGCCCCAGCCGGCCGCTCCGACGAGCAGAAAGGCCTGCAGCGATTGCGCCTGGATCTTGCGCTCGGTGGCTTCCGCGATCCCGCTCGGACAGAAGTAGCGGGTTTCCTCGGAGAAATACTTGTGGTGATAGTCGTAATTGCCTTGCGGCGCCTCGATGCGGATGAGCGGCAGGGCGCGATCGTTGAGGATGGATGCCGTCAGCTCGATGCCGGCGACGAATTCCTCGGCGAGCACCAGGTCGTCGTGCTGCTCCGCTTCGCGGTACGCGATCGCGAGCTCGTCGTGATCCACGGCGCTGACCTTGGTGAGCCCGATGGTCGAGCCCTCGCGCGCGGGCTTGACGATCAACGGCAGGCCGAGGTCGGCGACGACGGACCACCAGTCGGTCCTTGCGTCGACCACGCGGTAGCGCGGCGTCGGAATGCCGCTCGCGAGCCACACCAGCTTGGTGCGCCACTTGTCCATCGCGAGCGCGGAGCCCATGACGCCGCTGCCGGTGTACGGAATGCCGAGCACTTCCAGCGCGCCTTGAACCGTGCCGTCCTCGCCGAAACGGCCATGCAAGGCGATGAACGCGCGCTCGAACCCTTCGGCCTTGAGCTCGTAGAGGGAGCGCTCCGCCGGATCGAACAGATGCGCGTCCACGCCGCGGCTTTTCAATGCGGCGAGCACCGCGTTGCCGGACATGAACGAAATCTCGCGCTCCGAGCTCGGCCCGCCCATCAGCACGGCGACTTTGCCGAACTCGGTCATTGGATCCCCGCCTGGCCGCCGAAGGGCCGTCTCGAGAGGCTCATGGCGACTTCTCCCCGATGATCCGCACCTCCCGCTCGAGCCTCACTCCGGTCTGCGTTGCGACGATGCGCTGGACGTGCTCGATCAGCTCCTCGATGTCCGCCGCGCGGGCGCGACGGCTCGGGTTGACGATGAAGTTCGCATGCTTCTCCGAAACCCTGGCTCCGCCGATCGAGAAGCCCTTGAGGCCGCAGCCCTCGATGAGTTTCGCTGCGTAGTCCCCGGGCGGATTGCGGAACACGCTGCCGGCATTGGGCAGCTCGAGAGGCTGCGTCGCGATGCGACGCGCGAGGAGCTCCCGGATGCGAGCCCGAGCGGCATCGCCGTCGCCCAAGGGAAACCGGAACCAGCCGGCCGTGAAGATGCCCTCGGCTTCGCGGCCGTCGGCGCGCTTCACGCTCCGATAGCCGATCGTGTAATCGGCCGGCGTGCGGACGCCGAAGGTGCCGTCGCGCCGCACGATTTCGACTTTCGCCACATGCGGCCAGGTCTCGCCGCCGTAGCAGCCGGCGTTCATCGCCAGTGCGCCGCCGACCGTGCCCGGAATCCCGGCGAGGAATTCCGCGCCGACGCAGCCATGGCGAGCGGCGAAGCGCGCGAGCTTCGGGCAGGCCACGCCGGCATCGGCGTAGAGGAGGCCGTCGGCTACCGCCAGCGCCCCGCCCGGGTTGTGCAGGAGGATCACCGCTCCGCGCACGCCGCCGTCGCGCACGAGGGTATTGCTCCCCAGGCCCAGCACCGTCACGGATTCGAAGATCGGCAATTGCCGCAGGAACATCGCGAGATCGTCGCGATCCGCGGGAACGTAAGCGACGTCCGCCGCGCCACCCGCGCGCCAGCTCGTATGCGGCGCGAGCGGAGCGTCGAATGTGAGCGTGCCGCGAAGACCGGTGAAGTGCCGTGGCTCGATCATGTTCATGGCGGGCTCGAGGCGAGCTGTTGCGCCACGCCACCGATCGATCCGGCGCCCATCGTGAGGACGACGTCCCGATCGTGGACGATCGAGCCGATGGCCTCGGCGACTCCGGCGACGTCCTCGATGAAAACCGGTTCGATCCTGCCTGCGACGCGCAGCGCGCGCGCGAGTGCGCGACCGTCGGCCGCGACGATGGCGGATTCGCCTGCCGGATAGACTTCGGTGAGAATCAACGCATCGGCCGTCGAGAGGACCTTGACGAAGTCCTCGAACAAGTCGCGCGTGCGCGTGTAGCGATGAGGCTGGAAAGCGAGCACCAGCCGCCGGCCCGGAAATGACCCTCGAGCGGCCGCGAGTGTCGCCGCCATCTCGGCGGGATGATGGCCGTAGTCGTCGATGAGCGTGTACGAACCGCCGCCGGCGAGCTTTACTTCGCCGTAACGGTGGAAACGGCGGCCGACGCCCTTGAATTCGGCGAGCGCCTTGGCGATTGCCCCGTCCGCCACGCCGACTTCGCGCCCTACCGCTATGGCGGCGAGCGCGTTCTGCACGTTGTGCACGCCCGCGAGGCTCAAGTCCACGGCAAGATCGGACCGATGGGCATGACGAGCCACGAAACGCATCCGGCCGACCCCGTGAGCGACGCGTTCCGCGCGAAGCTGCGCATCCTGCGTCAGGCCGTAGGTGACGATCGGTTTGGTGATCTGCGACATGATCTCGCGCACGTTCGGATCGTCGATGCACAGCACCGCGGCACCGTAGAACGGAAGCCTGAGCGCGAAGTGCACGAACGCCTCTTTCAATCGCGCGAAGTCGTGGCCGTAGGTCTCCATGTGATCCGCGTCGATGTTGGTGATTACCGCCAGCACCGGCTGAAGCACCAGGAACGAGGCGTCGGACTCGTCGGCTTCGGCCACCAGGAATTCGCCGCTCCCGAGGCGCGCGTTCGCGCCCGCCGACAGCAGCCGTCCGCCGATGACGAACGTCGGATCGAGACCGCCTTCGGCGAGAACGCTTGCGACCAGACTCGTCGTCGTCGTCTTGCCGTGCGTTCCGGCGACGGCGATGCCCTGCTTGAGCCGCATCAGCTCGGAGAGCATCAGAGCCCTCGGTACCACGGGTACGCCATGCTCGCGGGCGGCAACGAGCTCTGGGTTATCCGCAGGCACGGCGCTCGAAGCGACCACGACGTCGGCGCCGGCGACGTTGGCGGCGGCGTGGCCGATCGTCACTCTCGCTCCGAGATCAGCGAGCCGTCGCGTGGCTGCGCCAGCGGCGATATCGGAGCCGCTCACCCCGTAGCCTTGCGTGAGCAGGACCTCCGCGATGCCGCTCATGCCGACACCGCCGATTCCGACGAAGTGCACGCGTTTGACCTTGTGCTTCACGTGCGCTCCGCTACCGCCACGCAGACCGCGGCCACACGATCGGCGGCGTCGGGGCGGCCCACGCGGCGGGCGGCGATCGCCAGCGCCAGCAGCCGTTCGCGCGAAGTTTCCCGCAGGAACTGTGCGAGCCGCTCCGGCGTCAGCTCGGCTTGCGGCATGAGGACCGCGCCTCCGGCGGCTACCAGAAAACGAGCGTTCGCGCTCTGCTCGTCCGCGATCGCGCCCGGCAGCGGAACGAGCACCGCACCGATGCCGGCGACCGCCAGCTCCGCCACGGTAAGTCCACCGCTGCGGCAGATCACGAGATCCGCCGACGCGTAGCGGCGCGCCATGTCGGTGATGAAGGCTACGCATTCCGCATCGACGCCGGACGTCGCGTAGGCGCGGCGCAGCGTTTCGATGTGCTTCTCGCCGGCCTGATGGGTGACGACCGGGCGCGACGCCGCGGGCAACAGCGCGAGCGCGGCCGGCACACGCTCATTGAGCGCGAGCGCACCGAGGCTTCCACCGAGCACGAGCAGCACGAGCGGGCCGGTGCGGCCGCGAAATCGCTCTTCGGGCGGAGCCATCGCGGCAATGTCGTCGCGCACCGGATTGCCCACCCACTCGGACTTTGCCGCATGACGGCCGCGCAGCGCATCGGGGAATCCGAGAAGAATGCGATCAGCGCCGTAGGCGAGAATACGGTTGGCGAGACCGGCCACGGCGTTGGCGTCGTGGATCACGAGCGGCTTGGCGCACGCCACGCCGATCAACGCGCCGGGAAAGGACACGAATCCACCGAGACCGAGCACGACGTCGGGCGCGCGGCGGCGAATGATGCGCAAGCTCTGCCAGAACGCCGCGAGCAGGGCGAACGGGCCCAGCAGGAGGCGCGCAAGCCCCTTGCCGCGCACGCCCGCAAAATGGATCGGCTCGAAGTCGACGCCGTGCTGCGGGACGAGCGTCGCCTCGAGACCTTCGTGCGTTCCGAGCCAGAACACGCGCCAGCCGCGCGCGATCAGCCGAGCCGCGACCGCCAGTCCCGGGAACACATGGCCTCCGGTGCCTCCGGTGGTGATCATCACCGTGCCGGTCATACCGTGAACCCCCTGAGCAGGCGCCGGTTTTCGTAGTCGACCCGGAGCAGAATCGCGATCGCGACGCAGTTGGCGACGATCCCGCTGCCGCCGAAAGACAGCAGCGGCAGCGTCAGTCCCTTGGTGGGCAGCACGCCCATGTTGACGCCGATGTTGATGAAGGTCTGCACGCCGAGCCAGATGCCGATGCCGTGCGCGGCGAGTGCTGCGAACGGTCGCTCGAGGTGCGCGGCCTGGCGTCCGATCGCATACGCGCGCACCAGCAGCCAGGCGAACAGCGCGATCACGAGCACGACCCCCGCGAAGCCCAATTCCTCGGCGATGACCGCGAGCAGGAAATCGGTGTGCGCCTCCGGAAGATAGAGGAGTTTCTCGACGCTCGATCCCAGGCCGACGCCGAACCATTCGCCGCGGCCGAACGCGATGAGCGAATGCGAGAGCTGATAGCCTTTGCCGTACGCGTCGGCCCACGGATCGAGGAAGCCGGCGAAGCGCTGCAACCGATAAGGCGCGATCGATATCAGCACCCACAGCGCGATCGGCAACAGGACGGAAAGGCCCAGAAGCAGCCGCCAATCGAGGCCTCCGAGGAACAGGATGCCGAAAGCGATGGCGACGATCACTACGCAGGCGCCGAAATCCGGCTCGTGCAGCAGGAGCGCGCCGATAAGCGCCATCACAGCGAGCAACGGCAGGAAGCCCCGGAGCAGCGTCTGCTTGAGCGGCTGGCGGGCATGCAGAAACTCTGCGCGCCTTACCGCGTAGCTCGACGCGTAGAGCACGACGAAGAGCTTCATAAGCTCGGACGGCTGCAGGTTGACGAGCCCAAGCGACAGCCAGCGCCGGCTGCCGTTGATCGATCGTCCCACGCCGGGAATGAGGACGGCGACCAGCAGCGCGCCCCCGGCGATGAACAGATACGGCGCGAGCGCGCGCCAGACCTTCACCGGCACCTGGAACGCGACCAGCGCCGCGACGAGACCCGCAGCCACGAACAGCGCGTGACGTACGAGGAAGTACCACGGCCGGTAGCCGGTATACGCCGACGCTTCCGCAGTGGCGATCGACGCCGAGTACACCATCACCAGCCCTAATGCGAGCAGCAGTCCCGCGGCCCAGGCGAGCGTGGGATCGTATACGAGCATGGCGCGGCTCTCGCGCGGCGTCTTCGCGAGGGGCGAAAGACGCGGCAAGGTCGCGAGGAAGCCGTCTCTAGGCATGTGCGGCCTCCCGCGCGTGCGCCGCGACCGCGGCCTTGAAGCGCTCGCCGCGCTCCGCATAGTCGCGAAACATGTCGAGGCTCGCGCACGCCGGGGAAAGCAGCACGGCATCGCCCGGTCGAGCGCGCGCGATCGCGCGGGCGACTGCCGTCTCCAGCGAGGAGGCGAATTCGACGGCGGGCGTCGCGCCGGAAAGCGCGGCGGCAACCCGTGGAGCGTCCCGGCCGAACAGAACGACGGCGCGACAATGCGCTTCGACACCCGCTCTCAGGGGCGCGAAGTCCTGCCCCTTGCCGTCGCCGCCGGCGATCAGCACCGCGGGGCGACCGATGCCCTCGAGCGCCGCGAGCGTGGCCGCGACCGTGGTGCCCTTCGAATCGTTTACGAACAGGACGCCATGGATGTCGGCAAGCCGCTCCATGCGATGCGGCAATCCCTGGAACGTCGACAGCGCCGCGAGCAGCCTGTGATCGATCTTGACGATCGTCGAGAGAAGCGCGAGCGCGGCGAGCGCGTTGAGCGCATTGTGGCGACCGACCAGCTTGAGCTCGCTCACCGGAAGCAGCAGCGCCCCGCCGCGAGCCAGCCATGCGTCGCCTTTGCGGTCCACCATCCCCCAGTCGTCTTCGCTTTGAGGAACGCCGGCGCCGAAGGTCTGCACGCTGCGCCCGGGAAGGCGCATCGCCAGAGACGCGGCGTTGTCGCGGTTCAGGATCTGTTCGCCGCCTCCGGCGAAAATGCGTGCCTTCGCTGCCGCGTACTCGGCGATGCTCGCGTAGCGATCGAGATGATTCTCGGTGACGTTGAGCACGGTCGCGGCGACGGGCGAAAGATGCGCGGTGGTTTCGAGCTGAAAGCTCGACAGCTCGATCACCAGCACGTCGGGCCAGTCGCCGGCGCGCATCAGCACCGCAAGCGCATCGAGCACCGGCTCGCCGATGTTGCCGACGCTCTGCGCGGCCAACCCGGCCGCCCGCAGGAGCGCGGTGCAGAGCGCCGTCACGGTCGTCTTGCCGTTCGAGCCGGTGATCGCGACGACCTTGCGGTCGGACGGCAGGGCGCACGCGAAAAGCTCGACGTCGCCGACCAGCTCGACGCCGCGCATCACCGCGGCGCGAACCGCGGGAAGTTCCTTGCTCAATCCCGGGCTGATGACGATGAGCTCCGCGCCGGCGAGCGTGGCATCGACGATCGGTCCGGTCACCAGCCGCACGTGCGGCAATTCGGCGCGAAGATCTCTCGCGCGGGGCGGCTCCGGGCGCGTATCGGCCACCGTCACCCGCGCGCCGTGCGCGACCGCCCAGCGCGCGGCCGAAAGCCCGGTCATTCCGAGTCCGAGCACGACGACGTTCCGATCCTCGAGCTTCACGGCTAGCGCAGCTTCAGCGTGGAGAGTCCGAACAGCACGAGGAGCATCGTGATGATCCAAAATCTCACCACGACCTGGTTCTCCTTCCACCCCTTCAATTCGTAGTGGTGATGGATCGGCGCCATGCGAAAGACGCGTTTTCCCGTCAGCTTGAACGAGGCGACCTGGATCACCACCGACAGCGTCTCGACCACGAACACGCCGCCCATGATCGCGAGCACGATCTCCTGGCGAACGATGATGGCGATCGCTCCGAGCGCGGCGCCGAGCGCTAGCGCGCCCACGTCGCCCATGAAAACCTCCGCCGGATAGGCGTTGAACCACAGGAAGCCCATGCCCGCGCCGAAGATCGCCGCGCAGATCACCGCGAGCTCGCCCGCGCCCGGAATGTGCGGCAGAATGAGGTAGCTCGAAAAATCGGCACGGCCCATCGCGTAAGCGAAGATGCCGAGCGCCACCGCGATCATCGCGGTCGGCATGATCGCGAGTCCGTCGAGGCCGTCGGTCAGATTGACCGCATTGCTCGCGCCGACGATCACGCAATAGGACAAAGCGATGAATCCCCAGACACCCAACGGGTAGCTCACGCTCTTGAAGAACGGGACGATCAGGTCCGCCTTCGGCGGCAGGTCGAGATTGAAGCCGCTGAAAAGCCACGCCAGGAAGAGCTTCAGGAACTGCGTGTTCGAGGGCGCGGAAACGGAAAAGGCGAGATAGACGGCGGCGGCAAGCGCGATGGCGGATTGCGAAATGAGCTTCACCCCCGCCGAGAGTCCCTTGGGATTCCGGTAGACGACCTTGCGGTAGTCGTCGATCCAGCCGATCGCCCCGAATCCGAGCGTAACGAGCAGCACGACCCACACGAAGCGATTGCGCAGGTCCGCCCAGAGAAGCGTGGTCACCGCAATCGAAACGAGGATCAGCGCGCCGCCCATGGTCGGCGTGCCGGCCTTGACGAGATGCGTTTGCGGGCCGTCATCGCGCACCGCCTGGCCGATCCGGTACTCGGTGAGCTTGCGGATCATCGTCGGTCCGACCACGAACGAGATCACCAGAGCGGTCATCGCCGCCAGTACCGCACGCAGCGTGACGTAGCTGAACACGTTGAACGTGCGCACGTCGGCCGCGATCCAGTTGGCGAGCGCGAGCAGCATCAGTGTTCTCCGGCCACGGTGCCGGTGAGCGCTGCGACGACGCGTTCCATGCGCATGAAGCGCGAGCCCTTCACCAGCAGCGTGACGCGGGCGCCCGCTCCGGCAAGCCGGGTGCGAAGCGCCTCGACCAGCTCGTCGACCGAGGCGAAATGCTCGGCGTCCGGACCGAAAGCCTCGACCGTCTCGCCGGTCAGCTCGCCGACCGCGAGCACCCGATCGATCGCGGCGATGCGCGCGTATTCCCCGATCTCCCTGTGGAAGGCGAGTCCCTGCTCGCCCACTTCGCCCATGTCGCCGAGCGCGAGCCACCGCTCGCCCGGAGCGCGGCCCAGCACCGCGATCGCCGCGCGCACCGAATCCGGATTCGCGTTATAGGTGTCGTCGATGATCGCCGCGCCGCCAAGCGCGACTTTCGACTCGAGCCGACCCGGGACCGGTCGAAAATCGGACAATCCGCTTCGCACGGCTTCAAGCCCGGCGCCCGCGGCCGTGGCGCCAGCGATGGCCGCGAGCGCGTTGGCGACGTTGTGGTTTCCGGCCACACGGAGATCGAAACGGGCCGTCCCGGCGGGGGTCTCGACTTCCACGGCGCTGCCCCAGAGCTCGGTACGATAGCGGGCCGAGATCGCCGCCGCCGCACCCAGACCGAATTCCCGCACCTGGATCGCGGCGCCTTCGGCGTTGCGGCGCGCGACGGCGTCGCGCCACACCGCGGCGTGGTCGTCATCGGCGTTGATCGCGGCCACGCCGTCGCGCGGAAGGGCGTTCAACACGGCGGCGTGCTCCTCCGCCACATCGGCAACGCTCTTCATGAATTCCTGGTGCTCGCGCTGCGCGTTGGTGATGATGGCGATGGTCGGCTGCACGATTGCCGCCAGCGCCGCCGTCTCGCCGCGATGGTTCATCCCGATCTCGACCGCCGCGGCGCGGTGCGCATTGCGCAGCCCCAGCACGGTGAGCGGCACCCCGATCTGATTGTTAAGGTTGCCCGCGGTGGCCAGTACGCCGTCGGCGCCGAATTCCGCGCGCAGGATCGCCGCCGTCATCTCCTTCACCGTCGTTTTTCCGTTGCTGCCGACGATTGCGGCCAAGGCGAGCTCGAAACGCCTTCGCCAGAACGCAGCGAGCGCCGCAAGCGCCGTGAGCGGGTCGGCGACGGCGAGGAGGCTGCCGGCGACGCGTCCGGCGAGCGCGCCAGCACGGTCGGCGGCGACGATGGCTGCGGAGGCGCCGAGCTCGAACGCCTGCACCACGAAGTCGTGCCCATCGAAACGCTCACCCTTGAGCGCCACGAACAGGTCGCCCGCACGCAGGCCTCGAGAATCGGTGGTCACGCGGTCGAAGCCAACGTTGGGGCCCGCAAGCGTGCCGGCAATCGCGCGGGCAGCCGTTGCCGTGTCCATCATCGTGCGCTCCACGAAGCGAGGGCGCGCGCCGCGTGATCCGCGTCCAGGAAAGGACGCCGCACGCCCGCCGTCTCCTGGTAGGGCTCGTGGCCTTTGCCCGCGAGCAGGACGACGTCGCCGATTCTCGCTTCGGCGATCGCATGCTCGATCGCGCACGCGCGATCGAGCTCGACGGCGTAGCGGCGGTTTCCAGTCTCACGGATGCCGTGCACGATATCGCTCGCGATCGCGCCGGGCTCTTCGCTGCGCGGGTTGTCGCTGGTGACGATGACCCGATCGGCGAACCGCGCCGCGACGCGGCCCATCTCGGGCCGCTTCCCGCGGTCGCGGTCTCCGCCGCATCCGAACACGCATACCAGCTGGCAGCCGCTAGCGACCGCCGGACGCAGCGACGTGAGAACCTTGTCCAGAGCGTCGGGCGTATGCGCGTAATCGATGACGACCAGCGGCGCACCCTCGCCGCCGAGGCGCTGCATGCGCCCTGGGGGCGCTTCGGCGCCGGCGAGGAAGGCGACCGCCGGCTCGATGCCCATGCCGCTCACCAGCAGCACCGCGAGCACGCCCAGGAGATTCGACGCATTGAATGCACCCACCAGGCGCGTATGGATCTCGCCTTTGCCCCACGGCGTCTCGGCTGCGAACGCGAGGCCGCTGGTGCTCGCGCTCAACCTCGTCCCCACGATGTCTGCCGCCCCGAAACCGTAGGTCAGAACCTTGCGGCCGGCGCTGCGCGACGCGTCGATGAGGCTCTGCCCGAACGGGTCATCGGCGTTGAGAACGCCGACCTGCAGATCGGGCCACGCGAAGAGCTTCGCTTTCGCCGCGGCGTACGCCGCCATCGTGCCGTGATAGTCGAGATGATCGCGGGAGAGGTTCGTGAAGAGCGCCACATCGAAGGCGATCCCATTGATCCGTCCCTGCTGGATCCCATGCGAGGAGACCTCCATGGCGACCGCTTGTGCGCCCTTCGACCTGAGCTCGCGCAGGGTCTCATGCAGCAGCGCCGCGTCGGGCGTGGTGTTGGGCGCTTCTTCGAGCGCGCTCCAGAATCCGTTGCCGAGCGTGCCGAGTACTGCGGCGCGCCGACCGCCCGCGTCCAGGCCGGCGGTGATCCAGTGCGCGCAGGACGTCTTGCCGTTGGTGCCCGTCACGCCGATCATCCACAGCTCGCGCGACGGCCGGCCGTAGATGAGATCGGCGAGCGCGCCGAGCCGCGCTTTCAGGTCCGCGACCGGCAGGTGCGGCAGCTTCCATGCGCGGTCCCACACGAAGCCGTGCGGATCCCACAGAATCGCCTCGGCTCCGCGGCCGATGGCCTCGGCAATGAACGCGCGACCGTCGCGTTGGGTCCCCGGATACGCGGCGAAAGCATCGCCCCGCTGCACGCGCCTGCTGTCTGAAGTGATCCGCGTCAGCGGGACCCCGAGCTTCGCAAGCAGCGTGCCGGCATCGTCTGCCTGGGCTGCGGCGGAGGTCATTTCGGCGATCACGTTTCCTCGCGTACTTCGCTGCCTTCGAGCGGCAGAACAATGTTGTTCACCGGCGCATCGGCTGGCACGCCGAGGAGCCGCAAGGCGGTGCCCATGACGCTCGAGAAGACCGGGGCGGCGACGCTGCCGCCGTAGTACTGGCCCGCGGAGGGCTCGTCGAGCATGACGGCGACGATCAGTCGCGGATTGGAGACCGGCGCGAAGCCGACGAAGGACGACACGTACTTGTTGACGTACACGCCGTCTTCGAGCTTGTGCGCGGTTCCGGTCTTCCCCGCCACGCGGTAGCCGGCGACTTGCGCCTTGGGCGCCGTTCCGCCGGGAAGGACCACCATCTCCAGCATGTGGCGCACGGCGCGCGCGGTTTGCGCTTTCAGCACGGGCCGCCCGGCGACGGGGCCCGCTTCCTTGAACAGCGTAACGGGCTTGAGCTCGCCGTCGGTCGCGAACAGCGTATAGGCACGCGCGAGCTGGACGAGGTTCACCGAGATTCCATGGCCGTAGGCCATCGTCGCCTGTTCGATCGGCCGCCAGCTCTTCGCCGGGCGCAATCGCCCCGACACTTCGCCGGGAAAACCGCTCTTCGGCGGCGTTCCGAACCCCGCACCGGAGAGCGTGCTCCACATCGTCTCCGGTGGCAGCGACAGCGCGATCTTCGCTGCGCCGACGTTCGACGACTTCTGCACGACCTGTTCGACCGTGAGCGCGCCCTCGCGATGCGCGTCATGGATCGTGGCATTGCCGATGGTCAGCGTGCCCGGGGCGGTGTCGATGATCGTCCCCGGTCGGACCTTGCCGGCCTCGAGCGCCGCGGCAATGGTGAAGGGCTTGAGCGTGGAGCCGGGCTCGAACGTGTCGGTGAGCGCCCGATTGCGCATGCGATCGCGCGGCACATGGCTGCGATTGTTGGGGTTGTACGAGGGGCAGTTGGCGAGCGCGAGAATTTCGCCGGTCCGCACGTCGAGAATGACCAGGCCGCCGGCCCTGGCTTTGTTGGCTTCGACCGCGGCCTTGAGCTCGCGGAACGCCATGTATTGCAGCCGGCTGTCGATCGAAAGCGCGAGATCGCGCCCCTCCTGCGGCGCGCGGATGCTCTCGACGTCCTCCACGACTTCACCGCGCCGATTGATGATCACGCGCCGCGAGCCCGGCTGGCCGCCCAGCCAGGGCTGCTGGGCGAGCTCGATGCCTTCCTGGCCGACGTCGCCGTCGCCGGTGAAGCCGAGGATGTGACTCATCACCTCGCCGCCAGGATAGTAGCGGCGGTATTGGTCGTCGTCGTGGATTCCCGGAATGCCGAGCGCGGCGACGCGCGCGGCGACCTCGGGCGGCACGCCTTTCTTCAGGTAGACGAAATCGGCGCTTCCCGAAAGCTTCGCCGAAAGCGCTTCCGGGGCGATCTCGAGCATCGCCCCCAGCCGGCGGAGCTGCTGCGGCGTAGCATCGACCTTGTCCGGCCAGGCCCAGATGGCCTTCACCGGCGTGCTTATCGCCAGCGGATCGCCCAGCCGGTCGAGGATCCGGCCGCGGTGCGCGGGCACGTCCAGGTCCCGGCTGTAGCGCGAGGAGCCCTGCTCCTGCAGGAAACTCTTGTCGATGCGCTGCAGGTACAGCGAGCGTCCCGCGAGCAGCACGAACAGCGCAAGCAGTGCGCCGAAGACGATTGGCGCGCGCCCCTGTGGAAAAACCGGGACCGCGTCTCTCCGCGCCGCGCTCGCCATGGTCATCGCGGTCCGTCCTCGATCAGCTGCACCCGGCCTGCGGTCGGGATCTGCATCCGGAGCTGCTCGCGAGCGATCCTGTCCACTCGAGCCGGCATTCCCCACGTGCTCTGCTCGAGCTGAAGCTGTCCGTATTCGATGTCGTAACTCCGCGCGAGCGCCTGCTCGCGCTCGAGCTCGATGAAGAGCTTGCGCGCCTCATGGCGCGAGGTTACGAGCGACAGGGCGCAGGCGACGAGCAACGCGAGCAGCAGGAGATTGATCCTTACCATCGCGCCAATGCTCCTTCGGTGCGCTCCGCGACGCGCAGATGGGCGCTGCGCGCACGCGGATTGGCGGCGAGCTCGGCGGACCCCGGGCGGATCCCGCGTCCGACGATCTTCAGCGGGGGCACGGGCAGGTTCGCGTCCGAGATCGGAAGGCGCGCGATGCGCTCGTCCGCCCCATAGGCGTGGGCGTGGCGGCGGAAGAACTGCTTGACCAATCGATCCTCGAGGGAGTGGAAGGTGATGATCGCGAGCCGCCCGCCAAGCGCCAGTCGCGGCAGCATGCTCTCGAGCGCTAGCGGCAATTCCGCGAGTTCCTGATTGACGTGAATCCGTACAGCCTGGAATGTCCGCGTGGCCGGATCCTGACTCCGATCACGCCCGCGGCGCGCGCCGACGGCTTTTGCCACGATCGCGGCCAGCTGCCCCGTGCGTACAAGGGGTCCGTGCGCGCGAGCCGCAACAATCGCTCTTGCAATCTGTCGAGCAAACCGTTCTTCACCATAGTCCGCGATCACTCCCTTCAGTTCACGTTCGGAAGCGGTGGCGAGCCATTGCGCCGCGCTCGGCTCCCGCGTCGGGTCCATGCGCATATCGAGCGGTCCGTCGGCGCGCAACGAAAAGCCCCGCGCGGCCGCGTCGATCTGAGGCGACGAAACGCCGAGATCGAACAGAACGCCGTCGACGGCATGGACGCCTTCGGCATCGAGCGCTGCAGGCGCTTCCGAGAACCACATGCGGTGAAAGCGGAAACGCGGATCCGTCCACGAGGCTGCCGCCGCCTGCGCATCCGGATCGCGATCGAGGGCGATGAGACGACCTCGTGACCCGAGCCGTTCCAGGATCTTCCGACTGTGTCCGCCGCGTCCGAAGGTGGCGTCGAGGTAGACGCCTTCCGGTTTGATCGCCAGCCCGGCCGCGGCTTCCTCGAGCAGGACCGGGACATGGCCGCCATCGGGCATCAGAGCGAGAAGCCGTCCAGCTCGGGCGGCAGTCCGCCGGCGGGAAACGATACGGCTTGCTCGGTGCGTTCCAGCCACTTCTGTTGATCCCAGAGCTCGAATTTGTTGCCTTGCCCGACCAGCACGACGTGCTTGTCCAGCGTCGCGTATTGACGCAGTGCCGGCGGCACGAGAATCCGGCCCGAGCCGTCGACCAGGACATCGTCCGCGTGACCGACGATCAGGCGCTGCAGGGCACGCGTTTTGTCATTGAAGCTGGAGAGCGACATCAGGCGCCGCTGGATGGGTTCCCAGGCGGACACCGGATAGAGCAGCAGACAGTGGCTAGGATCGGCCGTGAGAACGAGCTTGCCGTCGCCGTCACGGGACAAGGAATCGCGATGCTTGGCCGGAATGGCCAGGCGACCCTTGTTGTCGAGCGCGAGATGGGTAACCCCTCGAAACACCGCTTTCCCCTCCTCTGGCGCTTTTGCGCCGTAAGCGCCCACTTAGACCCACTTTTTCCCACGCGGCGCCACTATAAGGGAACTGCTGTCCCGGGGTCAACATAAATTCGGTTGCCGAACAAGAACTTAGCTAAGATGTTGCACAAAATACAAAAAATGATAATAAATAGTGAGTTAGCCAGTTTTTTCCATGTGAGTTCGCAATAAATGCCTGTGGGGCCGCCCTTTTGTGGTCTTCAGCTCGGGACGGCGCCACCAAGACACCGCTTCGACTCATGCCAAATGCATGGGATTGGCGTCTTTCGGCGCTAGCGCGCGGGCGGATGCGGCCCCCATCGGGCAAACCGGGAATGGACATCCCGCCGATGGGCACCTTGCTCGAAGAGACGCTCGATGCGTCTCGCGTACCGGCGCCCGGATGCGAAAACCTTCCGAAGTGCCGACGAGAACCGCGCTGTTGACACGGAAGCCTCGGCTAGAGCGAAATGCCGAGCGATGAAACTCAGGAGGCTTCTTCAATGATCCGATGCCGTTCTCTTTCAAGCCGCTTGATCGTCGCGGTTGCGGCGGTTGTCTGTGCCGCGGTGCATGCCGCGTCAATGGCGCCCGTCGGCGGAGAACACGGCATGGTAGTGACCGCGCATCAACTCGCGACGAAGGTAGGTGTCGATGTGCTCAAGCGCGGCGGCAACGCCGTCGATGCCGCGGTCGCAGTGGGGTACGCGATGGCCGTCGTCTATCCCGCGGCCGGCAACCTGGGCGGCGGGGGCTTCATGACTATCCGGTTGGCCGACGGGCGCAAGACGTTTCTCGACTTTCGCGAAAAGGCGCCGCTCGCTGCCACGGCCGAGATGTACCTCGATAGCGCCGGCAACGTCATCGAGGGCGCGAGCACGAAGGGGCACCTCGCCGTAGGCGTACCGGGCAGCGTCGCCGGGCTCGAATACGCTCGGGAAAATTACGGCACGCTTTCGCGCGGCGCGCTCATCGCGCCGGCCATTCGCTTTGCCGAGCGCGGATTCGTGCTCGATGAAGGCGACATCGCATTGTTCGCCACAGCGACCAACGACTTTCGAGACGACCCGGCGACCGCGGCGATCTTCCTGAACAAGGGCCAGCCCTACAAGGCCGGGGATCGACTGGTGCAGAGGGATCTCGCGAGGACACTGCGTCTGATCGCGCGCAAGGGTAACGCAGCGTTCTACCGAGGTTCGATCGCCGACGCCATCGCCGCCTCGAGCGCGGCAGGCAAGGGCCTCATCACGAAGGAGGATTTGGCGCAATACAAGGTACGGGAGCTCTCGCCTGTCGAATGCGACTACCGGGGCTATCACATCGTTTCGGCGCCACCGCCCAGCTCGGGCGGCGTCGTGGTATGCGAGATCCTCAATATCCTCGAGGGTTATCCGCTCAGGGACCTGGGTTTTCGTTCTGCGCAGGCCGTGCACTATCAAATTGAGGCGATGCGCCATGCGTACGTCGATCGCAACAGCTACCTGGGCGATCCCGACTTCGTGAAGAATCCGCTCGATCGCCTGCTGGACAAGGGTTACGCGCAGAAAATCCGCGCAGTCATCGATCCGAACAAGGCGGGTGTCTCACGCGACTTGAAGCCCGGTGTGCCGCCACACGAAGGCACCAACACGACGCACTATTCGATCGTCGACCATCAAGGCAATGCGGTGTCCGTGACCTATACGCTGAACGACTGGTTCGGTGCGAAAGTCACTGCGGCGAAGACTGGCATCCTTTTGAACGACGAGATGGACGACTTCACCGTCAAGCTCGGCGTGCCGAACCTGTACGGACTGGTACAGGGCGACGCCAACTCGATCGCGCCAGGCAAGCGGCCGTTGAGCTCCATGAGCCCGACCATCGTCTCGCACGATGGCAAGCCGGTCATGGTGATCGGCACGCCGGGCGGCAGCCGGATCATCACCGTGGTCGTGCATTGCATCCTGAACGTGATCGACTACGGCATGAACATCCAGGAGGCGATCGACGCGCCGCGCTTCCACCAGCAGTGGCTCCCCGAAACAACCAGCGTCGAGACCTTTGCGTTGAGCCCCGACACGCGCAAGATCCTCGTCGACATGGGCCACAAGCTGGGCGACTCGCAGCCCGTCGGCCACGCGGCCGGAATCCTGGTCGGGGCGCCGTCGCTCGACGGCAGGCCGCGGGGGAAAGAACGCTTCTACGGTGCCAACGATCCTAGAAGAGGGACAGGATTGGCGTTGGGATATTGAAGCCGGAAAACTGGCGCGCCCGACAGGAGTCGAACCTGTGACCTTTGGCTTCGGAAACCAACACTCTATCCAACTGAGCTACGGGCGCACGTTACGAATTTTACCGCGGCGCATCGCGTAGCGTCCACCGCGCCCCTCCGGCTTCGGACGCCGCGCTATAATTTCCGTTTTGCCTCACCGCGCGACAGCGCGGCCCGCCAGCGAATCAGAGAACAACGACGCGGAAACCGCGATGAGCGACGATCACACTTCCTTCATCAAGACGCCGAAGCAGCTTGTCATCGTTGTCCTGCTGGCCTTCGCGATTCCGATCACGCTGATTGGCCTGCTCTCGCAGCTCGTCACCGGGGTCAGGCCGGAAACGACCGACGATACCGAGACCGGCGTGCTCAATCGCATCAAGCCGGTCGGTGAGGTTACGCTGGCGGAGGCGAGCGCGCCCAAGGGCAGCATGACCGGCGAGCAGGTCTATCAGACGGTGTGCAAGACGTGCCACGAATCCGGTATCGCGGGAGCACCCAAGTTCGGCGACCAGGGCGCATGGGCGCCACGGCTCAAGCAGGGCGTCGACACGCTCTATGCCCATGCTCTCAAGGGCACCGACAAGGGTATGCCGCCGAAGGGTGGGAATCCCGATCTCGCCGACGTCGAAGTGGAGCGCGCCGTAGTCTTCATGGCGAACCATGCCGGCGCAAAGTTCAAGGAGCCGCCTGCGCCTTCCTCTCCGGCGCCTGCCGCGACGCCTGCACCGTCCGTCGCGGCCGCCTCGCCTCCGCCACAGCCTGCCGGTGCCGCCACGAAAGGGGCGCCTCCTCGCGCAGCGGCCGCCGCCGCGCAGCCGCCGAAGACCGGTGCACCGCTCGACATGGCGTCAGGCACGGCGATGATGCAGAAGGACGGTTGCGCGGCGTGTCACGCCGTCGACAAGAAGATCGTTGGTCCGGCGTATCAGGACGTCGCGGCGAAGTACAAGGGTGACAAGGATGCTCTTGCGAAGCTGGAACACAAGGTCAAGGCGGGCGGCGCCGGGGTCTGGGGTCAAGTGCCGATGCCGCCCAACTCCGCCGTTCCCGACGAGGACATCAAGGCCCTGGTCGCCTGGATCCTGACGCTAAAGAAATAAAGGTCGGCGCCCTTCTGCCGGTCGTCTCCCCGCGTCGTCACCGATGACGCAAAGCGCTGCCATGAGTCATTACGTCATCGGCGACATTCAAGGCTGCTATTCGGAATTCAGGCAGCTCCTGGATATCGTCGCATTCGATCCCGCACGCGATCGCCTGTGGCTGGTCGGCGACCTTGTGAACCGCGGTCCGGACTCGCTTTCGGTCCTGCGCGCCGTGAAGTCGCTGGGTGCCGCCGCCACGACGGTGCTCGGCAACCACGACCTGCATCTGTTGATCGTCGCGGCGGGACACCGGCGGTCGCATCGGCGCGACACGCTTTCGGAGGTGCTCTCCGCGCCGGACCGCGACGAGCTTCTCGACTGGCTGCGCGGCCTCCCTCTGGTCGTTCGCGAAGGCGAGCGCCTGATGGTACATGCGGGCGTGCTGCCGTCATGGACGGGCGCCGATGCGCTCATGCTTGCGCACGAAGTCGAGGCAGTGCTTCGGTCGCCGGACCACGGCGAGTTTCTGCGCGATCTCTATGGCGACGAGCCGGCACGCTGGGATGAAAGTCTCAGCGGGATCGATCGCCTGCGCGCGATCGTCAACGTTTGCACTCGATTGCGTTTCTGTGCACCCGACGGAACGATGGAATTCTCCGAGAAGCGCGGAGCCGATCACGCGCCGGCGGGCTTCGCGCCCTGGTTCACGCATCCGGCGCGGCGCTCGGCGCGAGACACGATCTACTGCGGTCACTGGTCGACGCTCGAGCTGATGCTTGCCCCGAACGTCGTCATGCTCGATTCCGGATGCGTATGGGGCGGAACGCTCACCGCGTTCCGGCTGGACGATGGGCGCATCTATCAGGCACCAAGCCGAGCCGCGGTCGCGCCGAAGCCCGACTGATTTCGCCCGCGCCTATCGCAGCGAAAAATCTAGAACAGGTTTCGTCCGAAGGTCTCTTCGTACCGCGCCGCGATGGCTTCGCGAGCCAAAGTGTGGTTCTGCCCGCCGCGCGAAGCGATTTTCAACGACCCCAGGAGGGAAGCGAGCCGCCCCGCGCGCTCCCAGTCCCAGCCGTTGGCGATGCCGTAGAGAAGCCCGGCGCGGTAGGCGTCGCCGCAACCGGTGGGATCGACCAGCGCCGTCGGCTTCACAGCGGGAATTTCCAGCACCGTCCCGTCCACATGGATGTGCGAGCCTTCCGCGCCGCGCGTGACGACAAGGGCCTCGACGCGCTCGGCGATCGCTTCGATCACGAGTCCCGTTTTTTCTGCGAGCAGCTTCCCTTCGTAATCGTTGACCGCGACGTAGTCGGCGCCATCGATCATCTCCACGAGCTCTTCTCCGGAGAACAGCGGCAGCCCCTGACCGGGGTCGAGGAGCACCGGAATGCCGGCCTCCGCGAACTGGAACAGATGCGAGCGCATCCCTTCGCGCCCGTCGGGAGCAACAATGCCCAGCGCGATGTCGCCGACGTCGGCGACGCCATTGCGATGGGATTCGTTCATTGCTCCCGGATGGAATGCCGTGATCTGGTTATCGTCGAGATCCGTGATGATGAAGGCCTGCGCCGTATAGCTGCCCGGAACGATGCGCACGCCGTCGGCCGCGATTCCCTGCTCGCGGAAGCGCGCCAGGTATCCGCCCCCGTCATCGCCGAGCGTCGCCATCACCACCGGCTCGCCGCCAAGACCCTTCAGGTTGTAGGCGATGTTGCCGGCGCAACCGCCCCACTCGCGTCTCATCTCGCCGATCTGAAACGACACGGACAGCACGTGCGTCTCGCCCGGAAGGATGTGCCGCGCAAACCGATCGGGGAAGACCATGATCGTATCGACTGCGAGCGAGCCGCAGATCAGAATGCGTGGCGCGCTCATGACGGCCGTCCGTGCGGATGCCACAGCGCGGCCGGAGCAGTAAGCGGCGGCGGCCGGCTCATTGACCGCCCGGAAGCTCGTCGTTCTCGGCAGCCGTTCCGCGGCCGATCTCGCGGACGATGTACTGCTGCCTGCGGGATACCGGCAGCGCCTCGGCGACGTCGCGCAGCAGCACCTCCCAGTGGGCATCGCCCTCGGCAGTGACATGCCGCTCGAAGCCGCGGATCGCATCGCGCGCAACCAGACAGTTCCGATGCACGCGCACGAAGCGGGCGCCGAACTCCTCCTCGAGCTTGGTGAGCGACTCCTCGAGCAGATACTCGCGCTCCGGCGTCCGGATGGTGATGTACTTGAGCTCGGCCTTGAGGTAGATGACTTCTTCGATCGGCACGAGCACCACGCGAGAGCGCTCGGTGACCGAAAGGAAGCGGCGCGCCGCCGCCGGCAGACGATCGAGGCGCGCATCCGACAACGGCTTGAGGCGCGGCACCTTCTGCAGCGCCGCGAGCAACCGCTGCACCCGGATCGGCTTCATCAGGTAGTCGATCGCGTGCACCTCGAACGCCGCGATCGCATGCTCGTGGAACGCGGTGGTGAAGATGAGCACCGGCGGCACCTGCAGCTTGAGCAGGTGCCGGGCGAGCTCGATGCCGTCCATGTCCGGCATGTGGATGTCGGAGAGCACGAGATCGGTCGGCGTGCTGGAGAGCAGGCTCATCGCTTCCCGGCCGCTGGCCGCTTCGCCTACCACGACCAGGGACAGCGCACCGGCGCAATCATCGAGAAGCTCGCGCAAGCGGCGCCGCGCCGGCGCCTCGTCGTCTACGATCAGCACCCGAAGCGGCGTATCAGACACGAGCGTCCTCCTCCTGAGCGGCGCGATACGGCATCCGGATGTGAACCTCGTAGCTGTCCTTGTTGACGCGGCTCTCGAGGGTGGCTTCCGCGTCGAAGTGGAGCGCAAGACGCTCGCGGATGTTGTCGACCGCCATCTTGTTGCCGCCGTGGTGCCCGCCGGTGAGCTTGTACGGATTGCGCAGGATCGCGTGCACCTCGCCCCGACGCAGGAAGATGTTCACTGCGATCACACCCGTCCCGCTCGATGGCTCGATGCCGTGATAGACGGCGTTCTCCAGCAGCGGTTGCAGCACCAGCGGCGGTACCAGCGCGTCGCGAGGCATGTTCTCGACGTGCCATTCGACGTTGAGCCGGTCGCCAAGGCGCACCTTCTCGAGATCGAGATATTGCCGGCAGAGCTCGACCTCGTCGGCCAGCGGAGCGAGCTGACGATTGTCCTTCATCAGCACGCGAAACAGGTCGGCAAGGTCTTCGAGAGCGGTCTCTGCCCGGCGCGGCTCGGTCCGGACCAGCGAGAGCACGGCGTTGAGGCTGTTGAACAGGAAATGCGGCCGGATCCTGGCCTGGAGCGCCTGAAGCCGCGCCTCCGCGATGGCGGGCGACAACGCCCGCGCGCGCAGATTGAAATAGCCGAGCAGCATGCCCGACATGAAAAGCGAGAAAAGGGCGTGGCGCAGGACCTCCGCAGGCCCCAGGCTGACGATGAACCTCGCGAGCAGCGTGTCGAGGACAAGAACCGCCGCCAGCACCAAGCCCATGATCGTCATTGCGCCGGTGCGATACGGCAGCCTCTCGAGCCACGGCGCGAGCACGTAGAGCAGGAATACGCACAGCAGCAGATGCGGCTCGACGAAGGCCGCCGTCTCGATCCACGCGTCGGACAACGCCTCCCAGCGCGCTTCGCGGGCGAAAACGCTAACCACGGCCGCGCCGTTTACCGCGAGCAGGATGCGCAGCAGCGTGCCGAGGTTACGCAGCTCCGGCAGGCCGGGCGCATTCGCTTTTTGATTTATAATCGCGCGCATTGTTCGCCGTTGTCGGTTCCGCGCTTCGCCGCGCGCCGATCGAGCGGCGATGCGCGTACCGATCATCGCCCGGCTATTGTGGGGAAGAGCCTCCGGCGAGGCAAGTAATGTCCAGAGACGAGGCCCGCGAGGGCGCCGACGCTTCGCAGAACCGATGGTCCGGTCGCTTCGGCGAGCCGATGTCCGAGCGCATGCAGCGATTCAACGCCTCGATCGACTTCGATCGCCGTCTCGCGTTCGTCGACATCGCAGCGTCGCTTGCCCATGCACGCATGCTCGCCGCGGTCGAGGTGCTGTCCGACGACGATCTCGGCGCCATCGAGAACGGTCTCGGGCAGATCCGACACGAGATCGAACGCGGCGAATTCGTCTGGCGTCCCGAAGACGAAGACGTGCACTTCGCGATCGAGAAGCGGCTCATCGCGCTGGTCGGCGACGCCGGAAAGCGGCTGCATACCGCGCGCTCTCGCAACGACCAGGTCGCGACCGATCTGCGGCTGTGGCTGCGGGAGGCGATCGACGGGCTCGTCGCGAGCCTCCGCAACCTCCGCGCGGCGCTGATCGATCTCGCGGAGCGGCACGCCGAAACGATCATGCCGGGATACACTCACCTGCAGGTCGCGCAGCCCGTGACCTTCGGACATCATCTCCTCGCCTACGAGGCGATGCTCGCCCGCGACGCGGAGCGCTTCGCCGACTGCAGGCATCGCGTCAACCGGCTACCGCTCGGCAGCGCCGCGCTCGCCGGAACCGGTTACCCCATCGACCGCGATCGCGTAGCCGCTGAGCTGGGGTTCGAGGCGCTCTGCCGGAATTCGCTGGACGCAGTTTCCGACCGGGACTTCGCCGTCGAATTCGCCGCGGCGGCCGCGCTGACCATGGTGCATCTGTCGCGCTTCGCCGAAGAGCTCGTGCTCTGGTCGAACCCCCGCTTCGGGTTCGTGACGATCGCGGACCGGTTCTGCACCGGCAGCTCGATCATGCCGCAGAAGCGCAATCCGGATGTCGCCGAGCTCGTGCGGGGAAAAACCGCGCGCGTCGCCGGCCATGTCGCCGCATTGCTCATGCTGATGAAGGCGCAGCCCCTCGCCTACAACAAGGACAACCAGGAAGACAAGGAACCGCTCTTCGATGCGGTCGATACGCTCTCCGATTGCCTTGCCGTCATGACCGACCTGGTGGCCACGGGACTGGCGCCCGATCCCCAGCGCATGCGCGCGGCCGCCAGCGAAGGTTTTGCAACGGCCACCGACTTCGCCGACTATCTGGTGCGCAAGGGCGCGCCGTTTCGGGACGCGCACGAGGCGGTGGCCCGTGCCGTGCGGCACGCGGAGGCGAAGGGCTGCGGTCTAAGCGTACTCGGCCTGGACGAGCTGCGTGGCTTTTCACCACTCGTCGAGGCGGACGTCTACTCGGCTCTCACGCTCGAAGGTTCGGTGGCGCGCCGCGATCATCCGGGCGGCACCGCGCCGCGTCGAGTCCTCGCCGCAGCGGCGGCCGCGCGCGCTGCGCTGCGCCACAAGTGAGGATCGGGCACCGGCTCGCACGAAGCGCACGAAGGAACGAAGAGGAGTGAAACGCATGGACGCAAAGCATACGGCGTTTATCGGTCTCGGCGTGATGGGGTTCCCCATGGCGGGACATCTGGCGCGCGCGGGGCATTCCGTGACCGTCTACAACCGGACCCGCGCGAAGGCGGAAAGCTGGACTGCCAAGCACGGCGGCCGCGCCGCAGCGACGCCGGCGCTCGCTGCCGCCGGGGCGCAGATCGTCATGTTGTGCGTAGGCAACGACAGCGATGTCCGCGCGGTCGCACTCGGCCACGATGGGGCGCTCGACTCGATGAAGCCCGGAACGATTCTCGTCGATCATACGACCGCCTCGGCCACCGTCGCGCGCGAGGTTTACGCCGCGGCCAAGGCGCGCGGCGTGAGCTTTCTCGACGCGCCCGTGTCCGGGGGGCAGGCCGGCGCCGAGAACGGCAAGCTCACCATCATGGTCGGCGGCGACGCCGACGCGTTCGCGCGCGCCGAGCCCGTGCTCGGCTGCTACGGTCGCGCCGTGACCCTGATGGGCGGCGCGGGCGCGGGACAGCTCACCAAGATGGTCAACCAGATCTGCATCGCCGGGCTGCTTCAGGGTCTGTCCGAGGGCATCAACTTCGGCATGCGCGCGGGACTCGACATCGAGCAGGTGCTCGATGTGATCGGGAAAGGCGCGGCGCAGTCGTGGCAGATGGACAATCGCGGCAAGACCATGGCGGCCGACAAGTTCGACTTCGGATTCGCGGTTGACTGGATGCGCAAGGATCTCGCCATCTGCCTGGCCGAGGCGCGCAGCAACGGCGCCGCATTGCCAGTGACTGCCGTCGTCGATCAGTTCTACGGCCGACTGCAGGCCCGTGGCGGCGGACGCTGGGACACCTCCAGCCTGATCCGGCTCCTGTGCGACCCGAAGTGATGCGCGAGGCGGGCATCGGCGAGAACAGTTCGGGCCGTCATGTCTCGTCGAAGACGATTTCGAAAGTGACTGCCGCCGTCTTCGCGAGCATGATCGTCGCCGAGCAGTACTTCTGCTTCGAAAGCTTCACCGCCCGTTCAACCTGAGGCCGCTTCAAACCCTTGCCGCTCACCCGGTAGACGAGGTGGATTCGCGTAAAGACCTGCGGATCCTCCTTCTCTCTTTCGGCCTCGGCTTCCACGGTGCATTCGGTGACCGGCGCTCGCGCTTTCTTCAGAATCCAGACGACGTCGAAGGCGGTGCACGCCGCCGTCCCGGCGAGGACCAGCTCCATGGGCCGCGGGCCCAGGTTCCGACCGCCGGCGCTGGGCGCCCCGTCGACGACCACTGCATGCCCGCTCCCAGTCTCGGCGATGAAGCTCACGCCTTCGACCCACTTGATTCGTGTCTTCATCAGCGCCTCCGCCAAAGTCGTCGCCGGCGACCGATGGGCCAGCCTGTCGCATCAATGACACAGCTGGAGACCACGACCGTCCCGGAATCTTGCATGCTGCGCTGCAATATGGGAGGATTAATCATCCTTGCGGTCTGGACCGCCCTCCAGCGTTCCTCCGCAGGTCATTCCTCCATCCTCCTCCTATGGTGGGAATGCTTACGCGGCCTTCCAGGCCGCGTTTTTTTGCAATGCGGAAGGCCTGGTGCATCTGAGTCTCTCGCCGCGGGTTTGACACCCTGCGCAAGTCCATATTATCATTCAAGACTTTGCAAAATCGGACCCTGCCCGGGGAATCAAGCCGTTTCCCGGGGTTTGCGGGACCCCAGGATCGATCCATGAAGACCTTTTCGGCCCGACCGCGCGATGTCCAGCGGGAATGGTACCTTGTCGACGCGACCGATCAGGTCCTGGGCCGGCTCGCGAGCGCGATCGCGCTGCGGCTGCGGGGCAAGCACAAGCCGATCTACACCCCGCACATCGACACGGGTGACTTCATCATCGTCACCAACGTCGACAAGATCCGGGTCACCGGTACCAAGGTCGACGACAAGCTGTATCACCGGCACAGCGGTTACCCGGGCGGCGTTCGGACCACGACGTTCGGCAAGATGCAGCAAAGGTTTCCGGGCAGGGCCCTCGAGAAGGCCGTCAAGGGCATGCTTCCCAAGGGGCCGCTGGGCTACGCGATGCTGAAGAAGCTCAAGTGCTACGCAGGCCCGGCTCACCCGCACGCGGCGCAGCAGCCCAAGTCGCTCGAACTGCAAAGGCATCCATGATCGGGAACTACCACTATGGGACGGGCCGCCGCAAAAGCGCGGTCGCACGCGTGTTCATCAGGCAAGGCTCCGGCAAATTCGTCGTCAACGACAAGCCCGTCGACGAGTTCTTCACCCGAGAGACCGGGCGCATGGTCGTCCGCCAGCCGCTGAAGCTCGTCAACCACGAAGCGACGTTCGACATCCTCGTGAATGTCCGTGGAGGCGGCGAATCGGGCCAGGCGGGCGCGGTGCGACACGGCATCACTCGCGCGCTGATCGATTACGACGCGCAACTCAAGCCTGCTCTGTCGAAGGCCGGGCTCGTCACGCGCGATGCGCGCGAAGTCGAGCGCAAGAAGGTCGGACTGCACAAGGCGCGCCGGCGCAAGCAGTTCTCCAAGCGCTGAGGCGTCGCCTTCTTGGAGCGTTTTCGAGGTCGGGGCCGCCCCGGAGGCGGCCCTTTGCTTTCTGGGAGCTCCCGGGCGTTTATTCCATTGTCATAAAACGCCGCGCCGGGTGCTAGAATCCCTCGGGCGAAAGGGATGGGCATGATCAAAGTAGCCATCGTCGGCGGAACGGGTTACACCGGGGTCGAGCTGCTGCGCTTGCTCGAGGGTCATCCGCAGGCGGAAGTGCTGACCATCACATCCCGGAAGGAAGCCGGACTGGCCGTCGCCGAGATGTTTCCGAGCCTGCGCGGCCTCAAACGCTTCGGCGGCCTGCGCTACGTGGGCCCCGAGGAAGCCAGGCTCTCAGCCTGCGACGTCGTGTTTTTCGCCACGCCGCACGGTGTGGCCATGGCCCAGGCGCGCGAGCTGACCGAGGCGGGCGTCAAGATCATCGATCTCGCCGCCGACTTCCGGCTCAAGGATCCCGCGGAGTTCGAGCGCTGGTACAAGATGCCGCACGCCTGCCCGGATCTCCTGGCCGAGTCGGTCTATGGACTGCCGGAGTTGCACCGAGAAGCCATCCGTAAGGCACGCATCGTCGGCAATCCCGGATGCTACCCGACCGCGATCGAGCTCGGATTCCTGCCGCTGGTCGAGGCGGGCGTCGTCGACACCGCGCACCTGATCGCCGACGCCAAATCCGGCGTCTCCGGCGCAGGGCGGAAAGCGGAGCTTGCACTCGCTTTCGGCGAGGCTTCGGACAATTTCAAGGCGTACAACGTGGGCGCGCATCGCCATCACCCCGAGATCGTTCAGGAATTGAAGGCGGTGAGCCGGGAACCGGTGCAGGTCGTATTTACGCCGCACTTGACGCCGATGATCCGTGGCATCCACGCCACGCTGTACGCGCGACTCACCAGGGCCGGGATCGACATCCAGGAGCTCTACGCGAAGCGCTTCGCGGACGAGCCTTTCGTTGACGTCATGCCCTTCGGGAGCCATCCCGACACGCGTTCCGTCCGCGCATCGAACGTCTGCCGTATCGCGCTCCATCGCCCCCAGAACGGAGACATCATTGTGATCCTCGTCGTCGAGGACAATCTGGTCAAGGGCGCCGCGGGGCAGGCGGTGCAGAACATGAACCTTATGTTCGGCGTGCCGGAGACGACGGGCCTGATGGCACCACCGGTGCTTCCCTGATGGCACAGGCGCTGCGCACACTCGGCCGCAGAGTCCGCCAGACTTTCGGCATCAGTGCGCCGCGAATGGCGGTAAGGACCCACTTGTCCTGGCGTTGGCGCCTGCCTGCGTTGTTGGGTGTTATCGCGCTGAGCGCCGGCATGTGGTGGTGGGGATTCGACTTCGGCAAGTTCCTCTCGGGATTCGATCGGGGAGCCATCTCGCAGAGAGCGGCGCGCGTCGACACGGAAACGACGACCGTCATGGAGGAGAACGCGCGGCTGCGCAGTCGGGTCGCCGAGCTGGAGAGCGACCTCAATGTGACGCGGGGAGCGCAGGCCACGCTCTCGCGCCAGGCGCTCGATCTGCAGAGCGAGAACACTCAGATGAAGGAGGAGCTCGCCTTCCTGCGCAAGCTCTTCAGCGATACCGGAAAGCCCGGCACCTTCACGATCCAGCGGCTGTCCGCGGAAAAGGATCGCGACAACGTCTATCGGTTCAGCATGCTCGTCGTTCGAGGAGGCAATCCGAGCGACGAGTTCTCAGGTCAGCTCGCGCTTTCCGCCAGTGTCGCCACGGCTGGACACAGCGTGACACTTTCGCTTCCCGACGACCAGCCGGACACCGCGGCCGCGCTTACGCTCAAGTTCAAGTATTATCAGCGCGTCGAGGGAACCTTTCGCGTCCCCGTGGGGGGGCAGCTGCGAAGCCTCCAGGCCAGAGTTCTCGAGCCGGGTCAATCGGCGCCCAAGGCGACGCGGAGCTTGAACCTGAGCTGAGGAGGACCCATGTTCCAGAAGAAGGGTGCGCCGCAAAAACGCATCGACAGCCTCATCGGGGCTGGAACGACGGTCGAGGGCGACGTGACCTTTACCGGAGGGTTGAGGATCGACGGCACGGTGCGCGGGCATGTGGCGACGGTGGACGGCCAGCCTGCGACGCTGGTGGTGAGCGAGCAGGCCAGGATCGACGGTGAAGTCCGCGTCTCGCACGTGGTTATCAACGGCGCCGTCAAGGGGCCCGTGATCGCCAACGACTATCTGGAACTGCAGGCCAAGGCGCGGGTCCACGGTGATGTAACCTACCGCACGCTCGAAATGCACGTCGGGGCGATCGTAGAGGGCAAGCTGATGCACGCGGAGCAGGAATCCGCCGCCGTGGTGGAGCTGAAGCGCGCGACCGGGGAATAAGGGTCGTGGTTGGTTGATCCAGCGCAAAAGCGTGCGATTGACGTCCGCTCCAGGCTTCTGCTAAGTTGGGAGCAAGTGACACGAGGAGTTTGGCCATGAATGCAATGACCGATATGCCCGCCGCGCTCGTCTTCACCGACGCGGCGGCGACCAAGGTGCGGTCGCTCATCGACGAGGAAGGTAACCCCGAGCTCAAGCTGCGGGTGTTCGTCACCGGCGGGGGGTGCTCGGGATTCCAGTACGGATTCACCTTCGACGAGGATGTCGCCGAAGACGACACCAGGATGGAAAAGAACGGCGTCGTGCTTCTGATCGACCCGATGAGCTATCAGTACCTCGTGGGGGCCGAGATCGACTACCAGGAGGGGCTGGAAGGCGCGCAGTTCGTGATCAAGAATCCGAACGCGACGTCGACGTGCGGGTGCGGCTCGTCGTTCTCCGCATAAACGGGACTTTCTTCTGACGCGAAACGGGGGCGATCGCCCCCGTTTGTGTTTCTGATCGTGGAAAAGTGCGGTGCCAGACGGTCCGGGCGAGTCCCGCCGCGGCGGCGCGGCGGCTACTTCGCCTCTTCGATTTCGCCGTCGAGCGCCCGGCGAACCGCCGCAATTCAGATCTTCGTCTTCGAACGGCTCGGCGTCGCGTGCATGCCCGAGGAACGCCGCCGGCGAGTCGAACGCCTTGACGGCGAAGCCCGCAGTTGCGAGACCTCCGGTCCAGAGCCTTGCGCATCGAGACGTCGTCATCGACGATGTAGACGGTCTCGACCGCAGGCGCGGATTCAGCCGCCACCACGGCCAAACCCGCCTAGGACCGATAAATCGCCCCTAGAACGCGAGGCCCGCGCGCGCCCGTGACGCCGGGCAAGCTGCTGGCGCGACCCGCGAGAGCCTCGCGGGCGAGCCAAGCGAAAGCGAGCGCCTCCACGTCGTTCACGTCGATACCCAGACTCGCCGTCGTAGCAACGCGCCGCGGCGCGAGCGCGGCTTCCAGTTCCGAGCGAAGCGCCGCATTGTGAGCACCGCCGCCGCAGATCAGCACTTCGGTCGCGCCGCCGCAATGAGCAGCGATCGCGTGCGCGATCGTCCCGGCGGTGAGCGCGAGGAGCGTGCGCTCGACATCGGCGGGTTGCGGCGTCGGGCGAAGCCCTGTCAAGTGGCCCTCGAGCCACGCAAGATTGAACCGGTCGCGTCCCGTGCTCTTCGGGGGCGGGGTGGCGAAATAAGGGTCGCTTTCCAGCCGGACGAGAAGCGTCTCGTGAACCTGGCCCGACGCAGCCCACGCGCCGTCGCGGTCGAACGGAGCGCCCGTGTGTCGCTCGCACCAGGCATCGAGCAGCGTGTTGCCAGGACCGGTGTCGAATCCGCGAATGGGCCGCTCCGGCGGAAGATCCGTCACGTTGGCGATCCCACCGAGGTTGACGACGACGCGGTGCCGATCCGGAGACGCGAACAGCGCGGCGTGGAGCGCGGGCACCAGCGGGGCGCCCTGGCCGCCAGAAGCGACGTCGCGACTGCGAAAATCGGCGACGACCGTGATGCCCGACGCCTCCGCAAGCCGCGCGGGATTGGCGAGCTGCACGGTGTAGCCCAGATCCGGTCGATGACGAATCGTCTGCCCGTGAACGCCGATCGCCGCGACTGCCTTCGGCGCGACCGCCGCTCGTTCGAGTACGGCGCTCACTGCGGCTGCACAGCAATCCATCAACGCGTTCGCCGCCATCCCAGCGCGATGGATCTCGTCTTCGCCCGGGCTTTGCAGCGCGTTGAGCTCGGCACGAAGCGTTGGGGGAAGCGCGACGTGCGCCGCTGCAACGCTTCGAGGAGAACCCGACAGGTCGGCGAGCACGGCGTCCACGCCGTCGACGCTCGTTCCCGACATCAGACCGATGTAATACTCGGGCTCCACGGCCTTGGCCGCTCGACTCGGGCTTCAGCCGGCGCGACGCTGCGGCGTCGGTCCTACTCGCCGCCGGCGAGCACGATGCCTCGCGCCAGGCCAAGCTCTTCCGCCAGCGGCGCAACTTGCGCCGCATAGTCGGCGCGCTCGGGCACGGGGACGGGCTGCGCATCCGGCAGCGCAACGGTGAGCGGGTTCACCTGCTGGTTGTCGACGCGAAACTCGTAGTGCAGGTGCGGACCGGTTGCCCATCCCGTCTGCCCGACGTAGCCGATGACGTCGCCCTGCGCGACGCGTGCCCCCGGCCTGATCCCGGCCGCGAAGGCCGAGAGATGAGCGTACACGGTCGTGTAGGTAGCCCCATGCTGGAGCATGACGACGTTCCCGTAGCCGGTCTGTTGCCCGGCGACAATCACCCGGCCGGCGCCGGAGGCGTGCACCGGCGTGCCGGTAGGTGCCGCGAAATCGACGCCCTTGTGCGCGCGCCACGCCTGCAGGAACGGCTGGAAGCGTCCGAACGAAAACCCCGAGGTGATGCGCGTGAAGCCGACCGGCGAGCGCAGGAAGGCCTTGCGCACGCTTCTCCCGGCCTCGTCGTAGTAGCCGTCCGTACCATCGGGTGCGTGCCACAAGAACGCGCGATACGCTATGCCCTTGTTCACGAACTCCGTGGCGAGGATCTTCCCAGAGCCGTCCGGCGCGCCGTCGACCCGGCGCGTCTCGTAGACGATGGTGAAGTGATCGCCGCGGCGCAGATCGTGGAGGAAATCGATGTCGCCGCCGAAGATGTCGGCGAGCTGTGAAGCCACTGCGTCGGGAACGCCCACCGCATCGGTAGCGGCGAACAGCGAGGTGCGGATCTCGCTGGACCGTATCTCCAGGCCAAGTGTCTCAGCCGGCCGCTCCGTCCGGACTACGAACTTCGAGCTGTCGCTCTCCACGCGGACAACGCTCAGCGCTTCGCCGCCCGCCGCCGAGCGCAGCGACACCAACCGGCCTTCGCCGTCGGTCAGCGCACGCAGCAAGCGCCCGGGACGCAGCGCACGCAACGAACCTGCCCGCGCTTCTTTGCGCAGAAAATTCAGTGCGTCCGCATCGTCGACGCCTAGCCGGGCGAGCAGACTGCCCAGCGTATCGCCGCGGCGCACTTCTTCCTCCCGCCAGTAAGCCTCGTCAGGCTCGGCTAGACCGATCGCCGGCGGCGGGAGATCGCGCACGATGCGCTCGGTCGACAGCGGCTCGAGCGTCGAATCCGGCGCGAATCCGAAGGCTGCGATGATGCCCGCGAGCATGAGCGCCCCCGCGGCTGCCACGCGCAGAACGCCCGAGCCGAGCCGGGGCGCGGTGCAGCTTTGAGATAGAATCCGCAACTTCGTGAGCTCCGCCTGTAACCTCTGCCGCATCGCACGGCGCGGCGCGATTGTAGCAGAGGATGCACCCCATGAAACCGGATTCGGTCGATGTCGCCCACCAGCTCGCCGTGTTCAAGCGCGGCGCGGAGGAGCTCATCGTCGAGGCCGAGCTTGCCCGCAAGCTCGCGCGCGGGGTGCCGCTGCGCATCAAGGAGGGATTCGACCCAACGCGCCCCGACCTGCATCTGGGCCATACCGTGCAATTCAACAAACTCAGGCAGCTGCAGGACCTTGGCCATCACATCATTTTTCTGGTGGGCGACTTCACGGGCATGATCGGCGACCCGACGGGCCGCAACGTGACGAGGCCGCCTCTGTCCGCCGAGGAGCTCGCTGCCAACGCCAGGACCTACACCGACCAGGTTTTCCTGATCCTGGATCGCGAACGGACCGAAGTCGCGTACAACTCGAAGTGGCTGTCGCCGCTGGGCGCAGACGGCATGATCCGTCTCGCGGCCAGGTACACCGTGGCACGCATGCTCGAGCGGGACGATTTCGCGAAGCGCTACCGCGAGGGCCAGCCGATCGCAGTGCATGAGTTCCTCTATCCGCTGGCGCAGGGTTACGACTCCGTCGCTCTGAAGGCGGACGTCGAGCTGGGCGGCACGGACCAGAAATTCAATCTGCTGGTCGGTCGGGAGCTCCAGCGCCACTACGGACAGGAGCCGCAGTGCATCCTTACCCTGCCCCTGCTGGAGGGCCTCGACGGCGTCAACAAGATGTCGAAATCGCTCGACAACTACGTGGGCATCACGGAAGCCCCGCAGGAGATGTTCGGCAAGCTGATGTCGATCTCCGACGAATTGATGTGGCGCTACTTCGAACTGCTGTCGTTCAGCCCGCTCGAGGAGATCGAAAACCTCAAGCGCCAGTGCGCGGAAGGCCGGAATCCGCGCGACGCGAAGGTGATGCTCGCGCAGGAGATCGTTGCGCGCTTCCATTCGCCTGCCGCGGCGCAAGCGGCGCTTGCCGAGTTCGAGGCACGGTTCAAGTCGGGCGCGATGCCGGAGAACATGCCGGAGGTGACCCTCCACAGCGATGGCATCGGATTGGCGGTGCCGCAACTGGCCAAGCAGGCGGGCGTGGTCGAGTCGACCAGCGAGGCGCTGCGGCTCATCGCCCAGCGCGGTCTTAAGCTCGATGGCGAGGTCGTCGCCGACAAGATGCTCATCGTGCGCGCCGGCTCGACGGTGGTCGTGCAGGCAGGCAAGCGCCGGTTCGCCCGCGTGACGGTCGTCTAAACCTCGGACAGTCCCCGGGTTGCCGGCGACGCCGATGAGCCGCGGCCAGCCCGGTCAGTGGATCGTGGCGGAGGCGAGGAACCGGACCAGAGCGCCGGACTTCAACAGGAACGCGCCGTCGCCGACATACTCGGCGCCATCGAGCTCTTCGCGGATGAAGGTGACCTCGGTGTCGCCAAGCTTCAACTCCATCACCACGTCCTCGGCTGTCGTCGACTCATCGGGTACGCGCAAGTATCCGGTCTCGAACACGATTCCGTTCACCTGCACGAACTCCGCACCTCGCATCGCTTCCGTCAACGGTATGGAGAAGGTCGTCATCTTTGAGCATGTGCCGCCCAGCTTGGCGGCACATAACATTAGATAGGGCCTCGGAGACGCGGTTCAAGGTGAGCGGCAAACTAGGATTGGCGCCGACACGCGCCGGAACAGCGCCCTACGAGGTCGCGACCAGATCGCGGACAAAGTTCGGCAGAGCGAACGACGCCCGATGCATGTCGCCGTTGTAGTACTGCAGATCGGTGATCTTGCGCTGCGCGATGCGACGGTCGACCTCGAGCGGCGTGAGGTACGACGGATTGAGCGTCGCCGAGGCGCTCGCCATCATCCACAGCCCGCCGTAGAGCGGCACGTTGACGAGATAAGGCACAACGACCCCGAACGCCGCGCGCAGGTTCGCGATACCCGCGCGGATCCGATCGGGGTGCGCCACGGGCGAAGCGATGTGCAGCGTCATCGCTCCGGCGGGTCTCAGCCGGATGGCGCACGCGCGATAGAAATCGACCGTGTAGAGCGGCTCGGACGGACCACCCGGGTCGGTCAGGTCGAGTACGATGAGATCGTAGGTTTCGCTCGAGCTGCGCACGTACGCGAGGCCATCCTCGACCTTGACGGCGAGCCGTCCATCCGCGAGCGCTCCGCGGTGCACCGTGCGGAAATACTTGCGCGCGATGTCGATGACCGCCAGATCGATCTCGACCAGCGTGACCGATTTCATCGTCGGATATTTCAGCAGCTCCTCGGCCGAGCCGCCGTCTCCGCCGCCGATGATGAGGGCCCTCTCCGGCGCCGGATGGGCGATCGCTGTCGTGTGGACGAGATTCTCGTGGTAGAAGAACTCGTCCTTCTCGGAGGTCATGAAGTGACCGTCGAGCCGGAACAGCGTTCCGAACGGTCCGGTGTCGTGAACCTCGACGGTCTGGAAGGGAGACTGGAAGCGCTCGAACTCGCGGGTCGAGCGCACGAAAAAGCCGGTGTCGTCGGTGAGGTACTCGGTCAGCAGCCCGGGGCGCACGTCGCCGCCGGTCTTTTCCTCAGTTTCCTTATCAGGCATCGCGCCCCCCGCGATGAATCGCCTGGAAGCGCGTGTGCTCCGGCATCAGCACGTCCTGCATGCTGCGAAACAGTCGTTCGGCCTTGGCGGTATTGTCGGTCGTGTAGTTGCAGACGTAGACGTCGATGGTCACGAACCCGTGCTCCGGCCAGGTATGGATCGCGAGATGAGATTCCGCGAGCAGTACGGTGCCCGTCACGCCCTGCGGTTCGAACTGGAAGAATCGGTCGCCCACGATGTTCATGCCGGACGCCTCCGACAGGCGCAGGCACAACGCACGTAACGCCTCCGCACGCGTCATCTCCGGCATTGCGGCCGGGCAGCCATACCATTCTCCGAGCAGATGGATGCCGTCCATTGTTGTACTCCCTCACCGCCATGGTGCCAAAGTTTTCAATTTGTTAAACTCGGTATTATTGCCCAAAATCAGTGGCTGGGCGATAATTTTAACGCTTTCCGACTAAGCGCGACGCGGGCTAAAGAATGGCTCCGCGCGCCCGCTTCCGATCCGTGCCGCTCCCTTCGTCATGACCGCGCCGCCAACCGCGATGACTCGTGCCTCCGCGTCAGCGTTCAACGTGCCTGCCGACACGGTGCTCCTCGCCAGCGCCATCCGCGCGCTCGCGATGGATGCCGTGCAGGCCGCGAACTCGGGCCACCCGGGGATGCCGATGGGCATGGCCGAGATCGCGGTTGCGCTCTGGCATCGGCACCTCCGGCATAACCCGGCAAATCCTCATTGGCCCGACCGCGACCGCTTCGTGCTTTCCAACGGCCACGGGTCGATGTTGCAATATGCACTGCTGCACTTGACGGGGTATGCGTTGCCCCTGGACGAGCTGAAGCGCTTCCGGCAACTCAATTCGAAAACACCCGGGCACCCGGAGCGCGGCGTCACGCCGGGCATCGAGACGACAACGGGGCCGCTGGGCCAGGGATTGGCGAATGCCGTGGGGATGGCGCTCGCCGAGAGGCTTCTTGCCGCCGAGTTCAATCGGCCCGGGCACGCCATCGTCGATCATCGCACATACGTGTTTGTCGGCGACGGATGCCTCATGGAAGGCATCTCCCACGAGGCTTGCTCCCTGGCGGGGACGCTCGCCTTGTCCAAGCTCACCGCCTTCTACGATGACAATGGCATTTCGATCGACGGCGCGACCAAGGGCTGGTTCACCGACGACACCCCCATGCGCTTTGCTGCCTACGGCTGGCACGTGGTCGCCGGAGTCGACGGTCATGACGTCTACGCCGTCGACCGCGCGATTGTCGAGGCACACGACGTGAGCGATCGTCCCACGCTCATCTGCTGCAAGACGATCATCGGCAAAGGATCGCCGCATCGTGCGGGCACCGAGCTGGCGCACGGCCAGGCGCTCGGCGAGAAGGAAGTCGAGCTCAGCCGCAAGGCGCTGGGCTGGAAATACCCGCCCTTCGAGATTCCCAAGGCCGCGTACGACGCCTGGGACGCTCGCGAGCGAGGCGCCCGTCTCGAGACCGAATGGAACGACCGGTTCGCAGCCTACCGCGCGGCGCACCCTGATCGAGCCCTCGAGTTCGAGCGCCGGATGCGCGGCGCGTTGCCGGCGGCGTTGGCGGCGACTGCCGCATCCCTCGTCGAGCGGCAATCCGCGAAGGCGGAAGCGATGGCGACGCGCAAGGCTTCGCAAGCTGCGATCGAGGCGTTGTCGCCGGCGCTGCCGGAACTGATCGGCGGCGCCGCCGATCTCACGGGATCGGTGTTGACCAACTGGTCGGGCAGCCGGACGGTGACGGCGTCGAGCGCCGGAAATTACATCAACTTCGGCGTGCGGGAGTTCGCGATGAGCGCGATCGCCAACGGGCTCGCGGCGCACGCCGGCTTCATCCCGTATGTCGGCACCTTCCTCACGTTCTCCGACTACGCGCGCAGTGCCGTGCGCATGGCGGCGCTGATGCACCTGCGGGTGATCTTCGTCTACACGCACGACTCCATCGGGCTGGGCGAAGACGGTCCGACGCACCAGCCGATCGAGCATGCGTCCGCCCTGCGGCTGATCCCGCACCTCGACCTCTGGCGTCCGTGCGACACGGTCGAATCGGCGGTCGCATGGCTATCCGCGATCGAGCGCGCGGACGGCCCGTCGTGTCTGCTGTTCACTCGCCAGAACGTCCCGTTTCAGAAGCGCGGACCGGTCGAGATCCTCGAGATCGCCCGCGGCGGCTACGTGCTCGCGGATTGGGACGGCGACGCCAGGCGGGTCATCATCATCGCCACGGGCTCCGAGGTTGCGCTCGCCATGGGTGCGCGCGAGGCGCTTGCCGCTGACGGCATCTGTGCCCGAGTGGTATCGATGCCGTGCACGAGCGTGTTCGACCGGCAGGGCTCCCAGTATCGTGAGCGCGTGCTGCCTTCGGGCGTGCGGCGCATCGCGGTCGAGGCCGGGGTGACGGATTACTGGCGCAAGTACGTCGGGCTCGAAGGTGCCGTCGTCGGCATCGACACATTCGGCGAGTCCGCGCCGGCGGCCGCGCTGTTCAAATACTTCGGCTTCACCGTCGAGAACGTCGTCGCCGCGGTGCGACGAGTGACGTGACCCGCAAGACGCAAGCGATAGCGCAGCCCTTCCCTAAAGCGTCTGATCTTGAAACCGCCAACTTCAGGAACCTAGAACATGACCATCCAAGTCGCCATCAACGGCTACGGCCGGATCGGCCGCAATATCCTGCGCGCCCACTACGAAGGCGGCAAGAAGCACGATCTCGCCATCGTCGCGCTGAACGATCTCGGCAGCCCCGAAACCAATGCTCACCTGACGCGGTACGACACGGTGCACGGCAAATTCCCCGGCAAAATCGAGGTCGAGGGCGACGCGCTCGTCGTCAACGGCGACCGGATCAGGGTGCTCGCGCAGCGCGATCCGGGCGAGCTCCCCTGGAAGGAGCTCGCCATCGACGTCGTCCTGGAATGTACGGGACTCTTCACGAGCAAAGCGAAAGCCTCGGCCCACCTCAAGGGCGGAGCCAAGAAGGTCATCATCTCCGCGCCTGGAGGAAAGGACGTCGACGCGACGGTGGTCTACGGCGTCAATCACGGCACGCTGAAGGCTTCGCACACGGTGATTTCCAATGCATCGTGCACGACCAACTGCCTGGTGCCGCTGGTGAAGCCGCTGCACGACAGGATCGGAGTGGTCAACGGCCTCATGACGACGGTGCACGCGTACACCAACGACCAAGTGCTGACCGACGTCTACCACGAGGACCTGCGGCGCGCGCGTTCGGCGACCATGAGCATGATCCCGACCAAGACGGGCGCCGCGGCGGCAGTGGGCCTGGTGCTGCCCGAGCTCAACGGCAAGCTCGACGGCTACGCCATCCGCGTGCCGACCATCAACGTTTCGATCGTCGACCTGTCGTTCATCGCGGCGCGCGACACGACCGTGGAGGAAGTCAACGGGATCATGAAGGCGGCCTCGGAATCCGGACCGCTCGCGGGCCTGCTCGGTTACAACAGCGCGCCGCTGGTCTCCGTCGACTTCAATCACGACTCGCGCTCGTCGGTGTTCGACGCGACGCTGACCAAAGTGTCCGGACGGTTGGTCAAGGTCTCGGCGTGGTATGACAACGAATGGGGGTTTTCGAATCGGATGCTGGATGCGACGATGGCACTGATGGCCGCCCGATAGCCCTCTCACATGTCCAATCTCTTCACCGCGCATCCGGCTTCCGTCGGAGAGAGCTACGGGCGGCACTTCCGCTTCGCCCTCGCTTTCGGGATGCGCATGACCCTCGGCGGACTGGCCGCGGTCGTTCACGCGGTATTTCCGTTCCTGTTCATCACGACGGCGAGTCGTGCACTCGAACGGTTGAATGCGATGCGCGACGGCAACGCGCGCTCCCGACTCGACTGATGGCCCGGCCGACTTCGACATGACCTTTTTGCGCCTCGCCGATGTCGATGTCTCGGGCAAGCGGGTCTTCATCCGCTCGGATCTGAACGTCCCCCAGGACAAGCAGGGAGCGATCACCGACGACACGCGCATCAGGGCGTCGGTCCCCGCGATCCGCGACACGCTCGATCGCGGCGCCGCCGTCATGGTGACGTCCCACCTCGGCCGGCCGAGCGAGGGTCAATTCAGCGAGGCGGATTCGCTGGCGCCGGTCGCGGCCCGGCTGGCCGACCTTCTCGGCTGCGAGGTTCCGCTGGTGCGCGACTGGGTCGATGGCGGCGCATGGCTTTCGAACCTGAAGCCCGGCCGGATGGTTCTGCTGGAAAACTGCCGCTTCAACAAGGGCGAGAAGAAGAACGACGAGGCGCTCGCCCGCAAGATGGCGGGCCTGTGCGACGTCTACGTCAACGACGCATTCGCGACGGCCCACCGCGCGGAGGCGACCACGCACGGCATTGCGCGCTTCGCCCGGATCGCCTGCGCGGGCCCCTTGCTCGCCGCGGAGCTCGACGCACTCGGCCGCGCGCTCGCGGAGCCGAAACGTCCGCTGGTCGCGATCGTCGGCGGAGCCAAGGTATCGACGAAGCTCACCGTGCTCAAGCGCCTCGCCGCCAGGGTCGATGTTCTCATCGTCGGCGGCGGCATCGCCAACACATTCCTTCTCGCGGCGGGGATGAACGTCGGCAAGTCCCTAGCCGAGCCGGGCCTGGGCGCGGAAGCGACGGCGATCCTGCATGCCTTCCCCGGCAAGGTGCCCCTGCCGATCGACGTGGTGACTGCGCGCGAGCTTGCAGCGACCGCCGAGCCGGAGATCAAGGCCGCCCGCGACGTCGGCCCGGACGATCTCATCCTCGACGTCGGCCCGCAAACCGTGCGTGCGCTCGAATCGCTCGTCGCCGGCGCCGCCACGATCGTCTGGAATGGCCCCGTCGGCGTGTTCGAGATCGACGCGTTCGCCGCGGGAACGAAGGCGCTTGCCGCCGCAATCGCGCGCTCGTCGGCGTTCTCCCTCGCAGGCGGCGGAGACACCATCGCAGCGATCAACAAGTTCGGCGTCGCCGATCGAATCGGCTACATCTCGACAGCCGGCGGCGCATTCCTCGAGTTTCTCGAAGGCAAGACCCTGCCGGCGGTCGCGATCCTGGAGGAGCGCGCCCCCGCGACATGAGTCGCCTCGCGAACTGATGGATCGCGCCACCAAGATCGTCGCGACGCTGGGGCCTGCTAGCAGCTCGCAGGACGTGCTCACGCGGATGCTGGCCGCAGGCGTGGACGTCGTGCGGCTCAATTTCTCGCATGGCGCGGCCGCAGACCACGAGCAGCGCGCGAGGCTCGTGCGCGGCACCGCGACTGCGCTCGGTCGCGAAGTGGCGATCATGGCCGACCTGCAGGGCCCGAAGATCCGCGTCGGCAAGCTCGCCGGCGGCAAAGTCGCGCTCAAGACCGGTCAGGGCTTCGTTCTCGACGCCGATTGCGAGCTCGGCAATGAGGAGCGCGCGGGCCTCGACTACAAGGAGCTGCCGCGCGACGTCGAGCCGGGCGCCGTGCTGCTCCTTGACGACGGCTTGATCCGGCTGCGCGTCGAATCGGTGGTCGGCAACCAGATCATGACCCGGGTGGAAGTCGGCGGCGTGCTTTCCAACAACAAGGGCATCAACCGTCTCGGAGGTGGGCTCACGGCGCCGGCGCTGACCGCCAAGGATATGGACGACATGAAGACGGCGGTCGCCATTGGAGCCGATTATGTCGCCATCTCGTTTCCCAAGAACAAGGAAGACATGTACATGGCGCGCCAGCTCCTGCGCGCGGCCGGCGGCCGGGCGCTCCTCGTCGCCAAGATCGAGCGTGCCGAAGCCATCTCCGCGCTCGAGGAGATCATCGACGCTTCCGACGCGATCATGGTCGCGCGCGGCGACCTGGCCATCGAAGTGGGCAACGCTGCGGTGCCGGGATTGCAGAAGCGGATGATCCGGCTCGCGCGCGAGCGCAACAAGCTCACGATCACCGCGACGCAGATGATGGAATCGATGATCGTGAATCCGGTCCCTACGCGGGCCGAGGTCTCCGACGTCGCCAATGCCGTGCTCGACGGCACCGATGCGGTGATGCTGTCTGCGGAAACGGCCGCGGGCCGGTATCCCGTGGAAACCGTCGAAGCCATGAGCCAGATCTGCATCGAGGCCGAGAAGTCCGACATGAGCGAGCTCGACCGCGATTTCCTGAATCGCAAGTTCACCCGCATCGACCAGTCGGTGGCGATGGCGGCGCTTTTCACCGCGAACCACCTGCGGGTCAAGGCCATCGCTGCCCTGACCCAGTCCGGATCGACGGCGTTGTGGATGTCGCGCCACGACTGCGGGTGCCCGATCTTCGCGCTCACGCCCGAAGTGCAGGCCCAGCGCAAGATGGCGTTGTACCGCAACGTGCGTCCGCTCTATCTCGAGCAGAGCAACGATCGGGAGGGCGTTCTGAGGGCAGCCGAGGACCTGCTGCTGGCGAAAGGACAGGTCCAGCTCGGCGACATGATCGTGCTCACCAACGGCGAGCCCATGGGCAAATCCGGCGGCACCAACGCGCTAAAGATCGTGCGCGTCGGGGAGCATCGATAGTTCATCACCAGGTCGCGAACATCGCCACCACCGCGGCGGCCATGGAGCCGGTCGCGAGCCAGCCCAGCGCCTTGAGCCGTCGCGTCACGGTGAAGCCACCCATGACCTTCGGGTCGTCCGCGATCAGCATCATGACGACCATGATCGGCACCGCGATCACGCCATTGGCCACGGCGCTCCAGAAGAGCGCGCGGATCGGATCGATCGGCGAGAAATCCAGAGCCACGCCGCCCAGCGTCGCGAGAGCGATGATCGCGTAGAACTCGCGCGCCTCGAGGAGCTTCAGGTCGAGCCCGCGCCTCCACTCGAAGCTCTCGGTGACGGCGTAGGCCGCGGAGCCGGCGAGCACAGGCACGGCGATGAGCCCCGTGCCGATGATTCCCAGCGCAAAGAGCAGAAACGTGAAATTGCCGGCGAGCGGCCGCAGCGCTTCGGCGGCCTGGGCGGAGGTCTGGATGTCGGTCACGCCGGCGGCGTTGAGCGTCGAGGCGGTGGCGAGCATGATGCAGAACGCCACGACGTTCGAGAACGCCATCCCGAGATAGGTGTCGATCTTGATCCGCCGGAGATGTTCTTCGGCGCCCTCCGGGGCGTGCGCCAGCGCGCCGGCGCCCGGCTCGGCTGACAGCTCCTCGACTTCCTGCGCCGCCTGCCAGAAGAAGAGATACGGACTGATCGTCGTGCCGAACACCGCCACCACGACGGTCAGATACTCTCCCCCCAACGCGAAGTGCGGCGTGATCGTATGCGCCGCGACCAGGCGCCATGGGATGCGGATCGTCAGCAGCACGAGCACGTAGGAGAGCAGCGCGAGGGTCAGCCACTTGAGGTAGCGCACGTAGCGTCGGTAAGACAGGAACACTTGAAGCAGCAGGCAAAGCACTCCGAACAGAATCGCGTAGAGATGCGGTGGGCCGCCGATGACGAGCTCCAGCGCCTCGCCCATCGCGGCGATGTCGGCGGCGATGTTGACGGTATTGGCCATGACCAGCAGCGCGACGATGCCGTACAGGACGGACCGGGGAAAGTTGCGCCGGATGTTGGAGGCGAGTCCGTGTCCGGTGACGCGGCCGATCCTCGCGCTCACGAGCTGGATGCCGACCATCAGCGGGTAGGTGAAGACGATCGTCCAGAGCGTGAGAAACCCGAACTGCGCTCCGGCCTGTGAATAGGTCGCGATGCCGGACGGATCGTCGTCCGCGGCCCCCGTGATGAGGCCGGGGCCGAGCTGCCGCATCCATTCGCGCAAGCGTTTCATCCGTGATCCCGGTGGGCCGGGCCGAGTATATAACGCACGATAAGAACGACCGAAAAAAAAGGCCCGCGTGTCCGCGGGCCTCTTGTTCCATGCCAGGCGGCGGTAAGCCGCGCCGATCAGGGCAGCATGCTGTGATCGTAGGTCCGGATGTCGCGTTCCCTCGTCTCGGTCAGGAAGAAAGCCCCGATGATGAGCGTCATGATGGCCACGACGATCGGATACCACAGGCCATAGTAGATGTCCCCCGTGGCGGCCACCATGGCAGTGGCCGTGAGCGGAAGCATCCCGCCGAACCAGCCGTTGCCGATGTGATACGGCAGCGACATCGACGTATACCGGATCTTGGTCGGGAAGAGCTCGACCAGGAACGCCGCGATCGGTCCGTAGACCATGGTCACGTAGATCACCATGATGACGAGGATCAGCTCGGTCATGAACCAGTTGATCTGGCTTTTGTCGGGCGCGCCCTTGTAGCCCGCTGCCTTGAGCGTGTCCTCGGTTTTCTTCTGGTCCCAGCCTTCGATGCGCGTCGTGCCGATCGTGGTGACCACGGCGTGCCCGGGCTCAGGCGGCAGGGTCTTGAACGACAGGCCCTGCTTGGTCAGGAAGTCCTTGGTCTTGTCGCAGTCCGAGAATGTGCTCCACGGGCCGACGAAGAGATGGAACTGGCAATCGGTCGCGGCGACCGTGATCGGCGTTTTTGCCGAGAACTCCTCCAACGCGGGATTGACGTAATGCGTGAGCCCCTGGAACAGCGGGAAGTACGTGACCGCCGCGATCAGGCAGCCCGCCAGGATGATCTTCAGCCGGCCGATCCTGTCCGACAGCCAGCCGAAGACGATGAAGAACGGCGTTCCGATCAGCAACGAAATGCCGATCAGGGCGTAGGCCGAAACGTAGTCCAGCTTCAGGGTGATGATGAGGAAGAACAGGGCATAGAACTGACCCGTGTACCAGACCACGCCCTGGCCCGCGGTCGCGCCGAGAAGGGCGAGCAGCACGTACTTGTTGTTCGGGTATTTGAAGAAGCTGTCGGTCAGAGGCGATTTGGACCCCTTGCCTTCGGACTTCATCTTCTGGAAGACCGGCGACTCGTGCAGCTTGAGCCGGATGTACACCGAGAACACCAGAAGTATGAGCGAGAGCCAGAACGGAATCCGCCATCCGAATTCGGCGAACGTCTTGGCGTCCATGTTGCTGCGGGACAGATAAATCACGATCAGCGCGAGGAACAGGCCCAGCGTCGCCGTGGTCTGGATCCAAGCCGTATCGTAGCCGCGCCTGTCGTGCGGCGCGTGCTCCGCCACGTAGGTCGCCGCGCCGCCGTACTCGCCTCCGAGCGCGAGACCCTGGACGAGGCGCAGCGTGACCATCAGGATCGGTGCGAACCAGCCGATCGACGAATACGTGGGCAGCAGGCCGACCAGGAACGTCGAGCCGCCCATGAAGATGATCGTCACGAGGAACGTATATTTTCTGCCGACCAGGTCGCCAATGCGCCCGAACACGATGGCGCCGAACGGCCGCACCAGGAAGCCGGCCGCGTACGCTGCGAACGCCGAAAGCAGCGCCGCAGTCGCATTGCCGGAAGGAAAGAAAAGCGCGGCGAAAAACGGTGCCAGGACCGCGTACAGATAGAAGTCGTACCACTCGAATACCGTCCCCAGCGAAGAGGCGAAGATGACCTTCCGCTCTTCGGTCCCCATGCTCTTGATGGATTCCTCTTCCATGAACGTCTTTTTCTTGACCTGTTCCATCGTGGCCTCCCTAGGTTCTGAAATCCAACCGGAACGTCGCGTCGTGCGGCTCGGATCGAATGCCCGCCCTCACCGGCACGCGGACGCCTCCTCCAGCATTATGGCGGACCAATAGTATCCCAGCCATTCCTTACGCGAAACTTACGCGGACTCGCGCTCGCGTACTTATTGCATCGCAGCATAGGGCTCACGCGCGCTCGCCGAGCAGCGCCTTCACGCGACCCATGAGATCGCGCGTCGAGAAAGGCTTGGTGACGTAAGCGTCGGCCCCCAGCGCCATTCCCTTGCTGACCTCGGCGTCGCGCCCCTTGGCGGAGAGCATGATGACCTTGATGTGCCGCCATTCGTCGCGCTCGCGGATGCGTCTGCACACCTCGTAGCCGCTCTTCTGCGGCATCATCACGTCGAGCACGACCAGATCCGGGGGCGATGATTCGATCAGCTCGAGCGCCTCGCCGCCATCGCGCGCGATCTCGACATCGTAGCCTTCGCGCCGAAGGAGGAATTCGACCGCGGTGACGATGCTGGGCTCGTCGTCCGCGATCAGCACCTTGCGGCTCACGCCGAACCTCCGGTAGGCAGGACGAACGAGAAGCGCGCGCCGCCGCCGAGCGCGCTATCCACCCACATCCTGCCGCCAAAATGTTCGACGATCTGCCGGCTTATGTGCAGCCCCAGCCCGCTGCCCTGCGGCTTGCCGGTGAGCGTGTCGCCGACCTGGTGGAACTTGGTGAAGATCGCTTCGTGCTCCTGCGCGCTGATGCCGCGCCCATTGTCGCAGACGTCGACGCGCAGCCGCCCGCCGTCTTCGTAAAGCGCGACTTCGATCCTGCCGCGCTCGCTGTCGCAGAACTTCACCGCGTTGGAAAGCAGATTGAGCATGACCTGGATCATGCGGTCGAGATCGACGACGACAGCAGACACGTTTTCGGGCAGCTTCGCATCGACCTGGATGTTCTTCTCCTTGAACAGCTGATCCATCGCGGCCAGCGTGTCCGAGATGACCTCCTTCATGTCGACGCGCGAAGCAACCCAGTCGGCCTTGCCCGATTCGATCTTGGCGAGATCGAGGACCTGGTTGATGAGCCGGGTGAGCCGCTCGGCTTCCTTGGCGATGATGCCGAGGAACTTCCTGCGCTGATCGGCATTGACCTCGGGATCGTCGAGCAGTATCTCGGTGAAGGCGCGGATGGACGTGAGCGGCGTACGCAGCTCGTGCGTCACCGTCGAGACAAAGTCGTCCTTGAGCCGATCGAGCTCGGTCAACCGCTTGTTCGCCTCGCGCAGTTCCGCGGTCGCTGCTTCGAGCTCGCGCGATTTCTGCTGCAGCCTGTGGCTGTACATGACGACTTGGGAAGCCTCGTCGAGGAGCTCATGCACCTCTTCGATCGTGAGCGCTTCCTCCGTGACGACGGATGCCACCATGACACGGGCCGAGGCCGCGCCGATCGCTCCGGCGAGCTGCACCTCGACATAATGTACGAGGTCCGCATCGGCCTGAAGACGCGCGTCCGGCCAGGAGAAACTCCGGCTGCGCGCGTAATCGGCGAACGCGGTGTCGGCGGCCGCAGTCCCTTGAAACCTCGCGAGCAGGTGGTACAGATCGGGTACCGACGCCGTGCCGCGCCAGAAGCGCGCGCCGCCCCCGCCAGGTTGTCTGAACACATCGACGAAGATGCTCGCCTGGCGATGCTCGTCCGCGCTCGCCGAAGCCGCAAGCGAGCCCGCCACGTACGCGCCGACATTGGCGATCATGCTCCAGATCATCGCATGACTGATCTCGTCCAGACCCGCGAGCCCGAACAGCTGCAATGGCTTGAGCAGCTCCAGTCCGAACGGTCCGCGTTCGAGGAAGCCCAGCGGCAGCCATCCCGAGCGGGCGAGCGCGGGCAGCATTAGGGTATAGACCCAGACGACGAAGCCCGCGGTGAGCCCGCAAAGCGCGCCTGCGCGCGTCCCGCCCTTCCAGAAGATGCCTCCGAGGATCGCCGGCGCAAACTGCGCGACGGCGGCGAAGGAGATGAGGCCTATAGAGACCAGCGCGTACGCCTCGCCGGCGACCCTGAAGTACAGATAGCCGAGCAGGAGGATGAGCACAATGGCGCCGCGACGGATGCCGAGCAGCATGCCCGTGAGATCGCTGCGCTCGTTCAGCCGCAGGCGGCGCAATCTCAGCAACACCGGCATCACCAGATCGTTGCAGACCATCGTCGAGAGCGCGATCGTCTCGACGATCACCATCCCCGTGGCCGCCGACAGGCCGCCGATGAACACCAGCAGCGCGAGCGCCTCGCGCTTTTCCGCCATCGGCAGCGTGAGGACGAAGGTGTCGGCGTCGACGCTGCCGTCGCCGAAGCGCAGGAGGCCGCCGAAGGCGATCGGCAGCACGAAGACATTGATGGCGACCATGTAGACCGGGAACAACCAGATCGCCTTGTTGACGTGCCTCTCGTCGACATTCTCGATCACCGCCACCTGGAACTGGCGCGGCAGGAACATGATGGCCATCATCGACAGGATCGTGAGCCACACCCAGTTGGCATAGCCTCCGGCCACGCCCCCCAGGGGCGTGAGCATGGCGTGCAATTTTGGCTCGGCCGCCGCGCGCGAGAACACGTCGCCGAATCCGTCGTACATCCCGAAGGTGACGAAGACGCCCACGGCAAGAAATGCCAGCAGCTTCACCAGCGATTCGAAGGCGATCGCGGCGACCATCCCCTGATGATGCTCGGCCGCGTCGAGATGACGCGTCCCGAACGCGATCGTGAACGCGGCCAGGATCAGCGCCACCCAGAACGCCGTGTCCTGCCGGATCAGCGGTGCCCCGATCTTGGCAGGCATGACGATCTCGGGATACTGCACCAGGATCGTGAAGCTGTTCGACACCGCCTTGAGCTGAAGCGAAATGTAGGGAAGGATGCCGATCACGGCGATTACCGTCACGAGCCCGCCCAGCAGAGCGCTCTTGCCGTAGCGCGAGGCGACGAAGTCGGCGAGCGAGGTGATGCGGTTCTGCTTCGAGATGCGCAGGATCTTGCGCAGCACGACCCACCACAGCGCGATCATCAGCGTCGGTCCGATATAGATCGGCAGGAAGCCGACGCCGTCGCTCGCGGCCCGCCCGACGCTGCCATAGAACGTCCACGCGGTCGCGTACACCGCCAGCGACAGGCTGTAGACGTACGGGCTCGCGATGACCGATCGTCCCGCGTCGGCGCGCTCGTCCGCGAAATAAGCGATCGCGAACAGCACGCCGAGATAGGCGAACGCGGTGAACACGATGGCGGTTTCGTGCAGCATGCCGGCGCCCCGAAGCCTTCTCGCGCTAGCCGTCCGACTCCGCCACCCGGGCCATGAGCGCAATGAGAGCAGCCCAGGCGATGAAGATATAGGCGTACAGGGTGGGCACGCCGAAAAGCGTTCCAGGCACGTTGAACAGCGCGAGCACCGGATAGTTGAACAGCAGCATGCCGAGCATGCACAACGCGACGAAGCGCTGCCCTTTGCTTTCGAAGCCGTTCATCGATCCTCCTTGGCTGGCGGCCGCTAAGCGCGGGGGCGAACCACCGTGACGCTGCACGGCGCCTCGGCGACGATCTGTGCGCACACCCCGCGGAAGATCCGCGGCGGCGACGGGGCCCGGGGCGCGCCGATCAGCATCTGCTCGACGTCGTTCATCCTGGCGTAGTCGACCAGTGCTGCGGCCGGCTTCTCCGACTCTAGCACGTGGAACGTCAGGCGCTCCTCCGGAAGCGGCAGGGGCTTGCCCCAGCGCCGGAGGTCGACGAGATGCCTGATGTGGCGTCCCGTCGCGGTCTCTTCGTAGCGCTCGCCGGAGAGCGCCGCTGCGGGCGGCACGACCGTTACGCCGGCGATCCGGCAGCGGTCATCGGCGGTGATCACCTGCCGCGCGGCATCGCGCATGGCCTCGAGCAGCGCCTCGTCGCCATGCGCCGGCGCGATCGCGACCAGGACGATCGGGGCCGGGCCGACGCGCGTCGACGGAGGCGGACACGGCGCCGGCTGGAACCGCCGGGCACGGATCCACTGCCGCGCGATCGCCGGCCAGCCTTCGCCGCGAGTGCGCCCAGCGCGCTCGGTGAGCGCGACCGCACCGGGATTTGCGAGATCCAGCGCGACGTCCGCGGCCGAGGCATACCGCTTGCGCGCATCGATCTCCAGGCAACGCAGGATGATCTCCTGCAGCCACTCCGGCGTGCTCGCCGCGAGCGCGCGCGGCGGAAGCGGATTGCGATGAAGCCGCCTGCGCAACTGGCCGATGGTCCGCGGATGACCGAACGGAAGGGCTCCGGTGGCGAGCTGATAGAGGATCGCGCCGAGCGCATAGACATCGCTGCGCGGATCGCAGCGCACGCCGAGAATCTGCTCGGGCGACATGTAGACCCAGTTGCCGACAGGCATGCGCAGTTCCTCGGCGAGCAGATCCGGGTAATGGGCGTGATGCGCGAGCCCGAAATCGACGAGTACGGCTTCGCCGTCCGACCGGTAGAGCACGTTCGTAGGCTTGAGATCCAGATGAGCCACATCCTGCCGGTGGATGTCGTGCAGCGCGAGCGCCAGCGCTGAGCCGAGACGGACGATCTCTTCCGGCGAGACCGGTGCTCGCCGCACCCAATCATCGAGCCGGACGCCCTCGATCCATCCCATCACCAGGTACGGTGTGGTCTCGACGTCGCCGTAGGCAACGAGCGTCGGATAATGCGGTCCCTGCGCGAGCGCGCCCAGGACCATGCGGCAAACCTCGAAGGCGATGACGTTGACCGCCCGCTCGCCGGCGCCGAGCCGCGGAATCTTGATGATCAGCGGCAGCGGTCCGTCCCGATCGGCGAGACGGTAGATCGTCGCCATGCTGCCGCGATGGACGAGCTCTCCGAGCCGAAAGCCGTCGATTTCGCTGCCGGGACCGAGCCCGTCGGTCATGGCTCAGGATCCGCGCTCGAGGCGCCGTGCGGACCGTTCCGGAAGACCGGCCGAGCGGATTTTTTTCGCCGCGCCCGCGTAATCGTAGGGCACGCGAAAGAAAGTGAGTCTCGCCCGTTCGAGATCCGCGAGCGCGTAGCACGCCTTGTTGCTGCGGTCGCGCGGCTGCCCCGCCGACCCGACGATCACCAGCCATTGGCGATGCTTGCCTGTCGGGATGGGGGTGCCCGGTACCGGCCGGAACGGCATCGGCCTTCCGTCCGCGCCCATGTAAAAGAGCTTCTGCTCGTGAACGTGGCCGCTGAAGACGTAGCCGCCGCCAGCCGCGCGCATGCTCTCCCCCGCTTCCCGCAGGCTGGTGACGTAGATCCATTGTCCCGGCGCCGCGGCGCTCGCGTGCACGAACAGCTTGTCGCCGTCTCTGACCGCGAGCGGCAGGCTCGCGAGAAACGCGCGATGGCGCGCGCCGAGCTGCGCCCGCGTCCAGTCGATCGCGGCCTGCGCGTGTGTGTTCAAGGTGTCGTCGGGCCGGCCGAGAACCGCCGCGTCATGGTTGCCGAGCACCACGACGGCCCCGGCGTGCGCATGCTGCTCGATCAGCTCCAGCACCGCGACCGGATCGGCCCCGTAGCCCACGAGGTCGCCGAGGAACGCATACCGATCTGCGCCGACCGTCCTTGCGTGGTCGAGGCAGGCGCCGAGCGCCTCGAGATTGCTGTGGACATCGGCGAACAAGGCGAGCTTCATCACCGCTACGCGGGATCGATGCCGGCCTTCGGATCCGCGGGCATTTCCAGACAGTAGCCCACCCCGCGAACCGTCGAGATCCGCACGCCGCCGAGGGCGAGCTTCTTGCGCAGCCTGTGCACGTAGACTTCGATCGCGTTCGAGCTCACTTCCTCTCCCCACTCACAGAGGTGATGCAGGAGCTGCTGCTTGTGCACGAGCTGTCCCGGGCGGTGGAGGAAGAGTTCGAGCAGCCCCAGTTCCCGCGCCGACAGATCGAGCCGCACGCCGTCGAGCTCGGCCACGCGGCCGAGCTGATCGAACGTGAGGCGCCCGTGCCTGACGACCGTGGACGCGCCGGGCATGGCGCGGCGCGTGAGCGCCCGCGCGCGCGCCTCCAGCTCCGCGACCTGAAACGGCTTCACTAGGTAGTCGTCGGCGCCTGCGTCCAGCCCGCGCACTCGGTCGTGCACGCTGTCTAGGCCGGTGAGTACGAGGACGGGCAGTCGCGAATCGCGCGCCCGCAGGCGCTTGAGCACTTCGAAGCCGGAAAGCTTCGGAAGACTGATGTCGAGGATCAGGAGGTCGAACTCCTGGGTCCCGAGCGCCGCGTCGGCCTCCCCCCCGTTCCTGGCCCAATCGACGGCATGGCCTGCCTTCCGGAGGGTGCGCTGCAGCCCTTCCGCAAGGCTCGGATCATCTTCCGCGATCAGGATACGCATGCCGCCTCCTCCGTGCGCACCGGACCTATCTCGCTACCGGGCAGTCTAGCACCGCCGTCCGCGGTGAACGCGAGGCATGACGCGGGCCGAGCCGCTGGCTGTCTGCACGCCGGGGGGCGCGTTGGAACGACGCGGTCGATGCGGTAGAGTGGCCGCTCGCTCGTTGCGGCAAGAAAGCCTCGTCCATTGATCATCGCCCTGCTCTCCGACGTTCACGCCAACCTCGAGGCGCTGAACGCCTGCCTGAAGCATGCCGCTGCGAGCGGAGCAGCGCGCTACGTCTTTCTGGGCGACCTCGTCGGCTACGGCGCCGATCCGCAATCGGTTGTCGAGATCGTCGCACGCTATGCGGCGGATGGCGCCATCGTCATCAAGGGCAATCACGACGAAGCGGTCGAAAAGACCCCGGGTTACATGAACGACTCGCTGCGCGCGGTCATCCAGTGGACGCGCCAGACGCTGTCGTCAGACGCCAAGGTGTTCCTGTCCGCCCTGCCGCTACAGGTGCGCGAAGGCGATATCCTGTTCGTACACGCGAGCGCCGCGGCGCCCCAGCGCTGGGATTACATCGACAGTCCCGCCGCCGCGCAGCGCTGCATCGAAGCTGCGCGGGCGACGTATACGTTCGCCGGACACGTGCATGACCAGGAGCTCTACTTTGAAGCGGGGTCGAAGGTGACGCTGTTCCGCCCCGTGCCCGGCAGCTCCGTGCCGATCGGCCGTCACCGCCGATGGCTCGCGATCGTGGGGTCGGTCGGGCAGCCGCGAGACAACAATCCTGCGGCCGCGTACGCCCAGTTCGATACCGAGTGTGAACGCATCACTTTCCGGCGGATCCCCTACGACCATCTGACCGCGGCGAGGAAGATCGAAGAGGCAGGATTGCCTCTGTCGATTGCATATCGGGTCGCGAAGGGCGTGTGAGCTCTGGTCTCGCAGTCGCCGGGCGGTACACCACCGGGGCCGAGCTCGATGGCTTCACGCTCGGCGAGCGCATTCATTCAGGCGCGATGGGACACATCTTCCGCGTCACGGGAAGGCAGTCGGGATTTCCGATGATCATGAAGGTCCCACGCGTGGGACCGGGCGAATCGGGCGAGGGGATCATCAATTTCGAAACCGAAGCGATGCTGTTGCCGGCTCTGACCGGTCCCCACGTTCCGCGGTTCGTGGCTGCGGGAAGCCTGGCGAGCACGCCGTATCTGGTGGCCGAATGGGTCGAGGGCGAGAGCCTCGGGCACGTCCTGGCCCGCGAGCGATTGAGCGCGTCTGAAACCGCGCGCATCGGCGCTGCGGTCGCCGATGCCGTTCACAGCCTGCATCTGCAGGACGCGATCCATCTCGACCTGAAGCCCGACAACGTGATTGTCAAGACGAACGGCGAGGTAGTGCTCATCGATTTCGGCATCGCCTATCACGCCCACTTCCCGGACTTGCTTGCCGAGGAGCAGCGCTTCGCGGCCGGATCGGCGCCCTACATCTCGCCCGAGCAGGTGCTCGGGCTTCGCTCGGATCCGCGCAGCGATATCTTCGCCCTGGGCGCCTTGCTCTACGAGATGGCGACCGGCAAGCTGCCGTTCGGCGTACCGGCCACGATGGCGGGGCTGCGCGACCGGCTCTGGCGGGATCCGATCCCGCCGCGCGCGCGCGCGCCGGACGTGCCGGAGTGGTTGCAGGAGATCATCCTGCGCTGTCTTGAGCCCAGGCCGGAGGGGCGCTACCAGTCGGCCGCGCATGTCGCGTTCGATCTGCGCAACCCCGGTCAGGTGGCTCTGACCCGGCGCGCCGCGAAGGCGACTCAGGCAGGCTTCTTCGACCAGGCACGGCGCTGGTGGCATAGCCGCAAGACGCATCCGGCTCCACGGCGCCTGCCCAAGTCGCAGGTCGCAGCGACGCCCATCATCATGGTCGCCGTCGATACCGGCAATCCCGACGACGAGCGCCAGCCCGCGCTGCAGCGAGCGACCGCGGAACTGCTCTCGCTCTCGGCGGAATTCCGGCTGATCTGCGTGTCGGTGATCGCCCACACGGTTGCGGCGGAGAGCTCGATCGACGGAGAGACCGCCTCGGGCATCTACCTCGACCATCTGGCACGGCTGCGGCACTGGGTCGAGCCGCTCCGCCTGCCGCCTCGGCGGTTGTCGCTGCACGTGATCGAATCGGCGAACCCCGAAAGCGCGCTCCTGGAGTTCGCCCGCAACAATCACGTCGATCTGATCGTGCTCGGCGCTCCGCACCCCTCGCAGCTCGGCCTGGCATGGTGGCGGTCGGTCGCGTCGCGCGTCACCGCCAACGCTTACTGCAGCGTGCACGTCGTGCGCGTGCCGGAGCGCGGGGATTCGAGAACCGGCGAGCGGTGATTCGCCTCCGTAGAGCCCGGGTTCGTGCCACGCCTCAACGATCGCACAGCGGGAGCGAGACAGCCTGCAGCACCCTTCCGGTGGACTCGTCTTCGACCAACGCGACGACCGATAACGGCCCCGCGTCCCCCGGCAGCGGCAGCACGACGCGCTCCTGCGCTTCTCCGGCAAGATCGAAGCGAGCACGTTCGGTGCGCCATTGCCGCACCACGTGATCGTGCGCGAGACGCCTGCCGGCGTTCTCGCCCGCCTTCACGTCGCTCGCCAAGCCATCCTGGACCAGCGCGACGGCGATCGCCGCGTGGGCGCGGTCGCCCGCTTCGCCAACGCGTACGCGAACGTCGACCGTCGCGGCGCCGCGCTCGACCGGCGCGGCGACAAGGTCGATCTTCGCGCGAGCCGGCTTGGCGTTGATCGCGGCGATCGCCGCCACGGGCTGCCCGGTCGCGCGCCAAGCCGGGAAGTCCTCACCCTGCAGCAGGATCTGTGGCGTGTAGACGAAAGGCGCGCGTTGCCGCGCCGCCTGCTCGCGCTGTCGGGCCGTGTACGCCGAGCTGCCGAAGCGGTCGCGCCAGCCCAGGCGGTCCCAGTAATCGACGTGGAATGCGAGCTCCACGGCATGGCTCGCGTCGACGCTTCGCGCGAGCCCGGAAAACCAGCGATCGGCCGGCGGGCAGCTGTCGCAGCCTTCGGACGTGTACAGCTCGAAGAGTGCGATCTGGTGGTCCGCGCTGCCGGCGTGGCATTGAGCGGCGACTGCCACTGGAAAAGCCGCGATGGCCAGCGCGGCGAATACGTTCAGCGGGGCACGGACGCTCACTGCCTTCGCTCCTGTAGGGTTGATCGTGAGCTTGGTCGACGCGGCGGGCGGAAGCCTTACGCCCGGTCGCCGGACCTGGTGCGCCCGTGTGCTAGCATGACACGTCCCGATCGAATGCGTCGCCCCCGCGGATCCACCGTATCAAGGAGATGAGTCATGGGCATCATGCACATCATCGGTATGATCATCGTCGGATTCATCGTCGGCTTGCTCGCCCGATTCGTCTACCCGGGCCCCGTGCCGATGGGATTTTGGATGACTGTGGCGATCGGCATCGGCGGCTCACTCGTGGGCGGGATCGTCAGCAGCCTGCTGTGGCGCAGCGCCGACGGCAAGTTCCATCCCGCGGGCTGGTTCCTGTCGTTGATCGGCGCGCTTGTTCTGCTCTGGGCGTACATCAACTTCCTGGCCAAGTAACACTGCGCGATCGGCGAATCGCGGACCCGCGGCTCCCGGCGCCTTCGGCGCCGAATTTCACGCCCGAATTTCGACGACGGCCGATTCCGGCCGCACCTATAATTCGCGTCATGTTCAAGCTCAATCTCCCATCGCCTGAAGTGATGTACAAGGCTCTGGTCGATCACGATCCGACCTTCGAAGGCATCTTCTACGTCGGCGTAGCGACCACGGGCATCTTCTGCCGGCCCACCTGTCGCGTTCGCACGCCGAAGCGGGAAAACGTCGAATTCTTCCCCTCGGCAAGCGAAGCGCTCCACGCCGGCTTCCGGCCCTGCCGGCGCTGCCGGCCGCTGGAGCGAGCCGGCAACGCGTCGCCGGTGGTGGAGCGACTGCTCGCCGAAGTGGAGTCCGAGCCCACCGGCCGGCTGCGCGACGCCGATCTCGAACGCCGGGGCATCGACCCTTCGACCGCGCGGCGGGCTTTCAAGCGCTACTGCGGCATGACCTTTCAAGCCTATCATCGCGCACGGCGCATGGGCCTCGCGCTCGCCGGCGTGCGCCAGGGAAAATCCATGCTCGACCTCCAGCTCGACCACGGTTTCGAATCCGGTAGCGGCTTCCGCGGCGCCTTTAACCGTCTGCTTGGTACGGCGCCCAGCCGTGCACATGGCGTCGATTGCCTGTACGCGCGCTGGATCGAGACGCCCCTCGGGCCGATGCTCGCGCTGGCGGACGATCACGGGCTCGTGCTGCTGGAGTTCGTCGACCGCCGCGGCCTCGAGCGCGAGCTGGAGACGCTGCAGCGCAAGCTCAAGCGGACCATTCTTCCGGGCCCGCATCGTTACCTGGATCAGATCGACGCCGACCTGCAGGCGTATTTTGCCGGCCGCTCGTTCGAGTTCCGCACGCCGATCGCTGTTGGCGGATCCCCTTTTCAGCATGCCGTCTGGGAGGCGCTGCTGCAGATTCCGCCGGGGGCCACGCGCTCGTACGCGGAAATTGCCGCGGCGGTGGGCAAGCCCGCCGCGGTGCGGGCGGTCGGACGCGCAAACGGCGACAACCCCCTGTGCCTCGTCGTTCCGTGCCATCGCGTGATCGGCGCCGATGGAACGCTTACCGGCTACGGCGGCGGATTGTGGCGCAAGCAGTGGCTGCTCGAGCACGAGCGCAAGCATGTCGGAGGGCGCGGGCAGCTGCCTCTCGACGTCGAAGCGCAGACGAAGTCCGTTCCGGCGCTCGCCAGCGCCACGTAGGCCATGCCCGCAACCGATGTCGCCCGGCTCCTGCTGCTGGCCGGGCTGTGGGGAGGCTCGTTCGTCTTCATCCGCGTCGCGGTTGCCGGCCTGGGGCCGCTGTGCCTCGCTTTTTCGCGCGTGACGATCGCCTTCGCGACACTGTTCGTGCTCGCCGTCTTCCAGCGAGCCGTGCCACCCCTGCGCGAGCGCTGGCGAGACTACCTCGTCGTCGGGACCGTGAATTCCGCCTTGCCGTTCGCCTTCTACGCCTTTGCCGAACAGTACTTGAGCGCCTCCACCGCCGCGATCCTCAACGCCACCAGCCCCTTCTTCGGCGCGCTGGTAGCCGCACTGTGGCTCAAGGAACGGCTCACCTTGCGCCAGCTCGCAGGGATGGGCCTGGGAGCGGGGGGTGTGGTCTGGGTCGTCGGCTGGCATGCGGGCCCGGTTTCGTCAGCCGTTGTGGTGGCCACCCTCGCGTGCCTCGGAGCTGCGCTTTGCTACGGCATCGGCGGCGTTTACGCCAAAGTGCGCATGAGCGGCGTCCCCACCGTTGCCATCGCACTCTACAGCCAGCTTGGAGCGGCGATCGCGCTCGCACCGGCAACGGCTGCGGGCCCGTTGCCGGCGCTGCCGAGCCCGCTGGTCGTGGCGAACGTGCTGGCGCTCGCGATCGGCTCGACCGCCTACGCGTACCGGCTCTACTTCCGGTTGATCGCGAATATCGGGCCGACGCGGGCCCTGACCGTCACGTTTCTCATTCCGCTGTTCGGCGTATTGTGGGGCGTTGCACTGCTGGGCGAGCCATTGAGCCGCAGCATGCTGTCCGGCGGCATGCTGATTCTCGCGGGGACCTGGCTCGCGACGCGTGGTTCGACGCTGCCTCGCCGGCGCGAGCCGGCAAGGCCTGATCAGACCAGTTCCGCCGCCGGACCGAGGACCTGTGTGCGCAGCTCGCGATAGCGCGGAAGCGTCGGCGGGTAGACGCAGATGTACTTCACCTGCGCGGCTTGCAGACAGCGTTGCTTGATGATCTCGAGCTTCTGGTCGCGCGGGTTCTGCACCTGCTCGGGCTCTTTCGCGTCGATGATCGCCACGATCGTCATGTCGCGATCGCACACCACGAAGCCCACGTGCTGGTTGGCGATCTTGCGGAAGGCGCGCAGCCGTTCCATCCCCTGCGGACCGATCTTGACCTGCAGGACGTCGGCCAGCCGGACCCGGGCGAAGATCTCGTGGCGGGGAAACGCGGCTTTGAGCAGCAGATAGACCACGTTTTCGGCCTTGGAGAGGAAACGCGGCCGAAGCAGGTACAAGCCGGGCACCTCGGCGCTGGAAAGCAGCCGCGTGGTTTCGCCCTCTGTCCACTGCGCGGCGGTGCTCTGCGTGTCCGCGCCAAGCTGGTCGGGCCTTTTTTCACCGCGGCTGCGGCGCATCAAGCCGACGAGCACGAATACGATCAGCGTGCCGATGGCGAGCGCGAACAGCATCCCCGAGGTCATGCGACCGGGCTCCTCTCCCGTCGTGGTCCGTCGCGCCTCGCGGTAGCGGGTGCTTGACGTCGTCGGCGCGTCGAGCACCTGCACCCGGCGCGGGCCGTGCGGAACGCCGCCAAGTCTAATGCATTTTGCGTGCCGTGGGGCGCTCGGATGCCCTGCAACGCTAGAATGCCGCGCATGGCTCTTGCAAATCCCCCGCTACTGCGCCGGTGTCGGCTCGCTTGGGGATGCACTCTCGCGCTCGTGCTGTGCCCCGATCCCGCCGGCGCGCACGGTCTGTTCACCGTGAATCAACCATGGGTCAGGCCCGGGACGCGGACGTCCGAGGCCTACATGGTTCTCACCAGCAGCGAAGGCGCGAAACTGATCGACGTCCGGTCGAGCGTCGCCGGCGGAGCGCGCCTGCATGGAGCACGCGGTGGAATCGTGCCTGCGCTCGCGCTGCCGGCCGGCCAAACGGTGGCACTGCGACCGGGCGGCGAGCACATCACACTGGTCCGGCTCACCCATCCGCTCAAGCTCGGCGAACGCGTGCCCTTGCTGCTCACCATTGAAGCGGCGTACGGTGCGCGTCAGGAGATCGCAGTCGACGCCGAAGTGCGCAAGGAGTCGCCGGTGGAGGCGGAGTTACGCGCGCACCGGCATCAATGAAGCGACAGGCTGCCCGCCGGAGCGTTAATCCGGCTTGCCCGGGGGGGCGTCCCTTCCCTAGAATGCGTCGGTCGCAAGGGGACAGGGGATGAAGTGGCGATCGGCGCGCTGCATCGCGCGGTTGCTCGCCTTCGAGCAGATGGCGATCCGAAGGTTTCACGATGCCCGCGCCGGCGTGCGCAGCCGCATGCTGGGATGGATGCTGGCCTGCGCGGTCCTGCCGGGCCCGAGCGCGGCGAACTCGTTCCTGCCCGATGGCGTGGACTTCGCGGGCGGTTACGGCGACAACGTCGCCATCTACGGTGTAGGCGTCCACTGGGATTCGCTGTGTACTTGGGCTGCGCTCAAAGCCGCCGGCTTCGACGTGCGGCTCGCCGCCCAGCTTGCGTACTGGCGCGGGCACGAGCATCCCGCGACCAACAGCTCGCTGTGGGACGTCGGGCTCACGCCGATGCTCCGGTGGTCGGGGCCCGACGGCGGCCCCGCTCGGTTCTTCGTCGAGGCAGGCATCGGCGCACACCTGCTCTCCGATACGCGCATCAACACCGAACGCGTCTTCAGCACCGCGTTCCAGTTCGGCGAGATCGGCGTCATCGGGTTGGGCTTCGGCGATCGCCACCGTTACGAGATTGGCGCGCTGGTCCAGCACGTGTCGAACGGAGCCATCAAAGAGCCCAACAACGGGCTCACGTATTTCGGGGCAGTGTTCCGCGCGCCTCTGCCGTAGCAATTAGCCGCTTTCAATGACAAAGCCCCGCTTTCGCGGGGCTTTGTTTTCGGCTTAGACCCCGGCCTCGAGCCGGGATGACTTCCACGCCACTGGATCCACGCTTTCGCGGGGTGACGAATTGGTGTTCGATCGCGCTTCGCCTACAGCCTCGCGCTCTCGGACGAATTCGTCACATATCCATGTCGCCCATGCCACCCATGCCGCCCATGCCACCGCCGCCGCCCATCGACTTCTCTTCCTTCGGCGACTCGGCGACCATCGCCTCTGTGGTAAGCATGAGGCTCGCAACCGACGACGCGTTTTGCAGGGCGAACCGCGCCACCTTGGTGGGATCGACGACGCCCATTTGAACCAGGTCGCCATATTCGCCGGTCTGCGCGTTGAAACCGAAGTTACCCTTGCCTTCCACCACCTTGTTGACGACGACCGACGGTTCGTCACCGGTATTGGCGACGATCTGCCGCATCGGCTCTTCGAGCGCGCGCAATACGATCTTGATGCCCGCTTCCTGATCGGCGTTGTCGCCCTTCAGGTTCTTGAGGTTGGCACGGGCACGCAGATACGCGACGCCTCCGCCGGCAACGATGCCTTCCTCGACAGCCGCCCGGGTCGCGTGCAGCGCATCTTCGACGCGAGCCTTCTTCTCCTTCATCTCGACTTCGGTCGCGGCGCCGACCTTGATGACCGCCACGCCGCCGGCGAGCTTCGCCACGCGCTCCTGCAGCTTTTCCTTGTCGTAGTCCGAGGTTGCCTCCTCGATCTGGACGCGAATGTTCTTCACCCTCGCCTCGATGGCCGACTTTTCGCCCGCGCCGTCGATGATCGTGGTGTCTTCCTTCGCCACCTCGATCTTCTTCGCGCGGCCGAGATCCTTGAGCGCCGCGTTCTCGAGCTTGAGGCCCAGCTCCTCGGCGATCACGGTGCCGCCGGTCAGGATCGCGATGTCTTCGAGCATCGCCTTGCGGCGGTCGCCGAAGCCCGGCGCCTTGACGGCCGTCGTCTTCAGGATGCCGCGGATGTTATTGACCACCAGGGTCGCCAGCGCTTCGCCGTCGACGTCTTCGGCGATGATCAGCAGCGGCTTGCCCGACTTGGCGACCTGCTCGAGCAGCGGCAGCAGATCCCGGATGTTCGAGATCTTCTTGTCGTGCAGCAGGATGTACGCGTCTTCGAGAACCGCGACCTGCTTGTCGGGGTTGTTGATGAAATACGGCGAGATGTAGCCGCGGTCGAACTGCATGCCTTCGACCAGCTCGAGCTCGTTTTCGAGCCCCTTGCCGTCCTCGACCGTGATCACGCCTTCCTTGCCGACCTTGTCCATCGCGTCGGCGATCGTCTTGCCAATCGATTCGTCGGCGTTGGCTGAAATTGCGCCAACTTGGGAGATTTCCTTGCTGGTCGTGCACGGCTTGCTGATCTTCTTGAGCTCCTCGACCACGGCGACGACTGCCTTGTCGATGCCGCGCTTGAGATCCATCGGATTCATGCCCGCGGCGACATACTTCATGCCCTCGGTCACGATCGATTGCGCCAGCACAGTTGCAGTGGTCGTGCCGTCGCCGGCGACGTCGGAAGTCTTGGAGGCGACTTCCTTGACCATCTGCGCGCCCATGTTCTCGAACCTGTCCTTGAGCTCGATTTCCTTCGCGACCGATACCCCGTCCTTGGTGATGGTCGGCGCGCCGAAGCTGCGCTCGAGCACGACGTTGCGTCCCTTCGGACCCAGCGTCACCTTGACGGCGTTGGCGAGGACATTCACCCCGCTCAACATTCTGTTGCGGACGCCTTCACCGAAGCGTACGTCTTTGGCTGCCATTTTCGTTGCTCCTCGATACTAAAGATGTTGACCGGCGATCCGCGTTAGGCGATGACGCCGATAATGTCGTCTTCGCGCATGTGCAGCAGATCCTGCCCGTCCATCTTGAATTCCTGGCCGGAGTACTTGCCGAAGAGAATCTTGTCACCGGGCTTGACGCCCATCGCGAGGATCTTCCCGCTGTCATCGGTCTTACCGGGTCCGACGTAGAGGATCTCGCCTTGCGACGGCTTTTCGGCCGCCGTATCCGGAATAACGATGCCGCCCGCCGACTTGCGTTCTTCCTCAAGCCGCTTGACGATCACACGGTCGTGCAAAGGACGAATCTTCATGTTGGTGCTCACTCCATGAAAAAATTATGTGAATCAGTGGCTTAACCTGCCCGCCCGGACGAGTGAGGCAATTAAGCCCGAACCTAGCGCTCTGTTAGCACTCCTTTCGAGCGAGTGCTAATAATAAGGGAGAACCCATGGCAAATCAAGCCGGTGGTCGCCTGAAACATGGACCGGGCCCGGTTTCGGGCTCTATGGGCACCCGGGGGCGTCGCCGGGCGCCCTATGCTAAGGTTTCCGTTCGGCGAGAAACGCCGGAGTCACGCGCCCGCGGGCTCGCCGAAGTCCGCCTGGGCCCTGAGGTACGGGGAGCGCCGGGAAGCTAGGGAGGAACGTGAATGGCCAATCAATCGACGGCACCCGTCCCGACGATGTCGCCCGTTCCGAACGAGGCCCCCGAATCGCGGACCGTGGCCGCCGGTCGCGGAGTGTCGTGGTGGGTGGAAGCGTGGCGGCTGTTCACGCCGAGCGTGGGTCCCTGGCTGCTGATCGCCCTCATTCTTCTGGGACTGGTCCTCGTCGCGAGCGTGGTCGGCCTGATTCCGTTTCTCGGCCAGCTGCTCGCGCTGGCAGGCGAGATTCTCTGGCCCGTGCTTATCGGCGGCCTGATGCTGGGATGTCGCGCGATCGATCGCGGCAATCCGCTCCTGGTGTCGCATCTCTTCGCCGGCTTCAGCCAGCGCACGGGACCGCTGGTCATCGCCGGCGCGATCTACACGGGTCTGCTGGTCCTGATCAGCATCGCGATCGGCGGCATGATGATTGCGATCTTCGGCGTCGCGATCTTGGGGGTGCTCACGGGGTCGGCCGACCCTTCGCAGACAGGGATCGCTTTCGGCAGCGCGGTCGTCGCGGTGCTGCTCGGCTTCCTGTTCTTCCTGCTGCTGCTCCTGCCGCTGCTGATGGCGATCTGGTTCGCCCCTGCGCTGATCATGCTCGGTGGTGTGGAGCCCGTCGCAGCCATGAAAGCTTCGTTCAGCGGCTGCGTGCGCAACATGGTTCCGTTCCTGATCTATGGCGCCGTCGGCGTGGTGCTCGCGATCGTCGCCTCGATTCCGTTCGGGCTGGGCTGGTTCGTTCTGACGCCCGTGATGATCGCCTCGATCTACGCATCCTACTGCGACATCTTTGAAGACAAGGACAGCGTGTGAAGAGCGCTGTTGCCCTCTCGCGATCTCCTTGCGCTCGGATCGTCAATCCGCCACTGACGATCGGCCGCTGCGTAGACTCGCCACGCGCGACCGCGGTCCGCTGCCCACTGGCGCGCCTTCTTGCTGCTCGGGCTGCTAGTTCGCCGGCGGTTGACCGGCAAGTGCGGCGCTCACGCGCGCGGTGACCGCTCCCGGAGCGCCGCGGCGAACGAACCAGCGCAAACGCTTGGTATCGCCGGCGTGATCGAAGCCGAAGGGCGCGAGCAGGTGCTGCACCACTTCGGCGTAGCGAGAGCCCCTCGGGATGCGGACGACCCAGGTTTTCTTTCCGGGCGGCGTTGCGAGAAGCGCCTCCAGCAGCGCGCGTCCGTGGCCGCCGCCGCGTCGCTCGAATTCCAGCCCCGCGAGCCAAAGCTCGTAGCCTCCGTCGAGAGCGCGGAACAATCCGAAGCCCACCGGCGGTGTGCCGCTATTTCGTCCCTCGGGCCAAAAGACATAGCCGGGCACTGGCACGGATTGCACCTGACCCGTTTGGGGATCCTCTTCGACGAAATATCCGCTGCCGAGCGCCCGCTTCAGGCGCGCAAAAAACTCGACGGCCGCGGGCGTATCGACGGCGAGCGCACGATCGAAGCTTCCCTCTGCGACGCCCTGGCGAATCAAGGAGCGCAGCATCGCAAGATGTCCCACGTGGGCCGGAGCGAGCACGGAGATCCAAGGCGCTACGATGATGGGCTAACTTAGCGTTCGCTGCACACAACGGGGGCCCAGACTTACGAACGGCCTCGCTTGGACCACGAGCGGTTGAGGATTCGATATCGTGCGGTCCCGATCAGCCGTGATGTGTACGACAACTGCCAAGTCCCCGCTCGCTGCTCGCGCCGCAGCCTCCTCGTACACACGGAGCGAAAAGCGCTGCCGCGCGTCGGCTGCCGCGGCGACTCGCGGACGCTCGACCCCCACGCGCTTCGCGCGCGGGTCCCCGCTCGCTGCTCGCGCCGCAGCCTCCTCGTACACACGGAGCGAAAAGCGCTGCCGCGCGTCGGCTGCCGCGGCGACTCGCGGACGCTCGACCCCCACGCGCTTCGCGCGCGGGTCCCCGCTCGCTGCTCGCGCCGCTAATGCGCGCGGTCCCAGTTCGGACCGATACCGACGTCGACCACGAGTGGCACCTGAAGCGCCGCCACGCCGCTCATCAACTGTGGCAGCTCCGCCTGCAGGCGCGAGACCTCCCCCTCGGGCACTTCGAAGACGAGCTCGTCGTGGACCTGCAGGATCAGCCGCGAGCTTAAGCGTTCTCGATCAAGCCACGATTGCACCGCCACCATAGCGAGCTTGATGAGATCGGCGGCTGTGCCTTGCATCGGCGCGTTGATCGCTGCACGTTCGGCGGCTTGTCGCCGCGGACCGCCGCCCGCGTTGATATCGGGCAGCCACAGGCGCCGCCCGAACACCGTCGTTACGTAGCCCTGCTTGCGCGCCAGCTCGCGTGTGCGCTGCATGTATTCGGCCACACCGGGGTAGCGCGCGAAGTAGCGGTCGATGAACTGCTGCGCGGCCGAGCGCTCGATGTTGAGCTGCGCGGCCAGGCCGAACGCGCTCATGCCGTAGATCAATCCGAAGTTCACGGCCTTGATGTAGCGGCGCTGATCGGACGTCACATCGGCGATCGGGACACCGAAAACCTCCGCGGCGGTTGCGCGGTGGATGTCCTCGCCCGCGCCGAACGCTCGCATGAGCGATGCGTCTCCGGACAGATGCGCCATGATGCGCAGCTCGACCTGCGAATAATCGGCCGACAGGATGACATGACCGTCAGGCGCGATGAACGCCTCGCGGATCCGCCGGCCCTCGGTCGTGCGCACGGGGATGTTCTGCAGATTCGGCTCGGTGCTGGCAAGACGGCCGGTGACCGCTGTGGCCTGTCCGAAGCTGGTGTGCACCCGGCCCGTCCGCGGATTGATCATCTGCGGCAGCTTGTCGGTGTAGGTCGACTTGAGCTTCGACAGCGCACGATGCTCGAGCAGGAGCTTCGGCAGCGGATAGTCCGCGGCGAGCTCCTGCAGGACGTCCTCGTCGGTCGACGGCTGGCCCGTCGCGGTCTTCTTGACGACCGGAAGCTTCATGCGTTCGAAGAGAATGTCTCCGAGCTGCTTGGGCGAGCCGAGGTTGAACGGACCGCCTGCGAGCTGGAACGCCTGCTGCTCCAGCGCGATGATGCGCTCGCCGAGGCTCCGGCTTTGCTCGCCGAGCAGCCCCGAATCGATGAGAACACCCGTCCTCTCCATGCGGAACAGCACTTCGCGCGTCGGCATCTCGATGGCTTCGTACAGATGCTCGAGCTCGGCGTCGGCTGCGATGCGCGGACGGAGCAGACGATGTAGCTGCACATTGACGTCCGCCTCGTCCGCCGCGTAGTCGGCGGCCCGCTCGATCGCGACCTGATCGAAGCCGATCCGGTTCGCTCCTTTCCCGGTCACCTCGTCGTAGGCGATGATCTTCACGTCGAGATGGCGCGAGGCGAGATCCTCCAGATGATGAGGCCGATGCGATTCGAGGAGATACGATTCCAGAAGCGTGTCCTCTTCCACCCCGGCGAGCGCGATGCCGTGATTGGCCAGCACGTGCTCGTCGTATTTGACGTTGTGTCCGAGCTTCTTGGCCCGCGCATTCTCGAACCATGGCTTCAGACGAGCCAACACGGTGTCCGCCGACAGTTGCGCCGGAGCCCCGGCATAACGATGCGAGATGGGCAGATACGCGGCACGCCCCGGCTCGATCGCAAACGACAGCCCTACGAGACTCGCCTGCATGGGATCGGAGCCGGTCGATTGCGTCGCGAAGCACACGAGATCGGCGCTCTCGATGGCGGCGAGCCAGGCGTCGAATGTCGCCGCATCGAGCACCGTTTCATAGCTGCGTTCGGGTCTCGGCCGCGTTTCCGCGCGAGTTGCCGCGCTGGCATCCGCCGACTTCGGCAGCGCGGCCGAACCTTTGCCGGTTTCGATGTCGTTGAGCCACTGCTTGAACTCGAACCGCTCGTAGAGACCCTTGAGCACCGCCGCGTCGATGGGACGCAAGGTCAGATCGGTCGGACCGAACGGCAGCTCGCAGTCCGTCTTGACTGTGAGGAGCTTCTGCGCCTGCGGCAGCCAAGTCAGCACCGCGCGAAGATTCTCGCCGACGACGCCGCCGATCTCGCCGGCGTGCGCGATCACCCCGTCGAGGCTTCCGTATTGCTCCAGCCACTTCGCGGCGGTCTTCGGGCCGACTTTGGCCACGCCGGGGACGTTGTCGATCGCGTCCCCGGTAAGCGTCAGGAGATCCAGCACCTGATCGGCGCGCACGCCGAACTTCGCGACGACGCCCGCCTCGTCGAGCTTTTCGTTGCTCATCGTGTTGACCAGCGTTACGCGGGGCGTTACGAGTTGCGCAAGATCCTTGTCGCCGGTCGAGACCAGCGATTCGATCCCGAGCGTTTCGGCCTTGCGCACCAGCGTGCCGATGACGTCGTCGGCCTCCACACGATCGACGATCACGAGCGGCCACCCGTGCGCGCGGATCAGCTCGTGCAGGGGCGCGATCTGGACCCCCAAACTGTCCGGCATCGGTTGGCGAGTCGCCTTGTATTCAGGATACCAGTCGTCGCGGAACGTCTTTCCGGGCGCATCGAATACGACGGCCAAATAGTCCGGGTTGCCGTCGAGCACCAATCGGCGCAACATGGCGACGACGCCCCGAATCGCGCCGGTCGGCTCGCCGCGCGACGTGCGCAGGTCAGGCAGGGCGTGGAACGCGCGATAAAGATACGACGAGCCGTCAACCAGAACGAGTTTCGGCATGATTCCGACAAACAAGATTCCCGAGGTGATCGACCCTCAGGCGATGTATTCGACCAACGGACAGGAAGCGTGGCGGGTGCTCGGCATTATGGCAGAATTCGCGATAGCGACCGAGCGGCTGCGCGGCGTGCGTCCTGCGGTCAGCCTCTTCGGCAGCGCGCGCATCAAACCCGATCATCCGTATTACGGCAGGGCCGAATGGATCGCGCGGCTGCTCTCCGACGCAGGTTTCGCGGTGATCTCCGGCGGCGGACCGGGAACCATGGAAGCGGCCAACCGTGGCGCCCACGGCGGACGTTCGCCTGCCGTCGGTCTTAACATCCTCCTGCCGCACGAACAGACCGGAAACAGCTTCCAGGACGTCTCGATCGACTTCCGCTACTTCTTCGCTCGCAAGATGATGTTCGTGCGCTTCGCCTCCGCCTATGTGGTCATGCCTGGCGGGTTCGGAACGATCGACGAGCTTACCGAATGCCTGACGCTGGTGCAGACGGGAAAGAGCCGCAAGATCCCCATCATCCTCGTCGGCGGGGAATTCTGGCAGGGACTTCTCGACTGGATGCGCGACAGGCTCGTCGGCGAAGGCATGATCAGCGCCGCGGATCTCGACTTGATGCAGGTGATCGACGAGCCCGAAGCGATCGTCGAAGCGATATTCGACTACTACGAAACCCGCGGCTTCCAGCCGACGCGCGCGGAACGCGACAAGATGCTGAACCTCTAAGCATAGTCGGAACCCTCGGCACCTCCGCCCATTTGCTAGAATGGCGTCTCGCCCGAGATCTGCTTCCATGCGGCATCGTTTCGCTACCCTGTTGGCAACACTCGCTGTCGGCGTCGCGCTGACGGCCGCCGCGCAGAAAGCGCCGCCGCCGCCCAATCTCGAGCCCGTGCCCGAGGCGCCGCCTCCGCCTCCCGAGATCGCCAACGATCCGGAGCTCGAGCCGCAGGTCACCATCGTCCGGCGCGAAAACGAAACCATTGAGGAGTACCGGATCAACGGCAGGCTCACCATGGTCAAGGTCACGCCGCGCCACGGCCGACCGTACTACCTTGTCGCGAATGGCGCCGACGGGACGTTCATCCGTCGCGACAGCCTCGATACGGGGCTCAGGGTCCCGTTGTGGGTGCTGTTCTCTTTCTGAACTGATCGACGAGCCACAGGGGATTCGCGACCGCGTCGGACGCGGTTCGCGCTGGAGAATGTCGGTCTACACCGTCGTCACCGCCGAGGCGCTCGCGGCGTGGCTCGCGCGGTATGCGCTGGGTGCCGTTCGCGCATTCGAACCGATCGCCGCCGGGATCGAGAACACGAATTACTTCCTCACAGCGGACAAGGGACGCTACGTGCTCACGCTCTACGAGCGCCTGCCCCCCGACGAGCTGCCGTTCTATCTGAACCTCATGGCGCATCTGGCGCGCGAGGGAGTGAAGGTGCCGGCTCCCGAAGCGGATCGCACCGGTGCGCTATGGAGCTTTCTCAACGGCAAGCCGGCCGGGCTCGTGGCGCGCCTCGACGGCATGCCCGTCGAACGTCCAGGTGAAGCGCATTGCGTCGCGGTGGGGCGCGCGCTGGCGGAGCTGCATATCGCTGCGAAGGCGTACCGCGGCCGTCTCAACAACCGACGCGGGCCGGGTTGGTGGCGACAGGCGGCGCGGGCGGTACGGCCGCAGCTCTCCCCGGATCAGAATGCGCTGATCGCCGCGGAGCTCAAGTACCAGGCAGGGTTCGCCAAGACGAGGCTCCCGCGCGCGGCCATCCACGGCGATCTTTTCTGTGACAATGTGCTGTTCGCCGGCAACGAGGTCTCCGGCATCATCGACTTCGGATTCGCCGCCACCGACGCGCTCGCTTACGACCTCGCGATCACCGTCAACGACTGGTGCCTCCAGCCCGACGAGAGCCGCGCAGGTGATCTCGACCCCGAGCGCGTGCGCGCTCTGGTCGGTGCCTACAACGCGTTGCGACCGCTCGGCTTCGAGGAGCGCGCGCTGTGGGGCCCGCTGTTGCGGGCTGCGGCGCTGCGCTTCTGGCTGTCGCGGCTGTACGACCTGCATATTCCGCGACCCGGCGAGCTGACCCACGCGCACGATCCGGTGTCGTTCGAGCGCATCCTTAGAAGCCGCGTCGCGGCCGAGCCCCGGTTTCCCGACCTGTGACGCCATCGGAAGCCTCGCCCTCCGCCATTCCGTTCGCGCGCCGCGATGCGCGACGCGGCGTGTTCTGGCTGCGTCGCGCGCACGCGATGTTCCGGGCGGCGCCCATGCCCTGGCTGCTGCTCCTCGTCGTGTATTACGTGCTGGTTGCCCTGGCGGAGCTCGGACCCTGGCCGTCGGTGGGCAAGCTCGCCGCATCGATCCTGAAGCCTGTCTTCGCCGTGGGCTTCCTCGCCGCCGCCTGGAGCCAGGAACGCGGCGGAAGGCCCGCGCTGCGCGATCTGTTCCAGGGATTCCGCAGCAACCTGTGGGCACTGCTGCCCCTGGGTCTGGTGTTCTTCGCCGGGATGATGCTCGCGGTCTGGGCAACCTCCCTCGTCGACGGCGGGGCGTTGATCGCTTGGTTCTCCGGCGGGGAGGAGCCGAGCGAGGAGCTGCAAAGGAGCGGCCGCCTGCAGCTCGCGTTCCTGTTCGGAGCCGCGTGCGCGTTGCCGACCATCCTTGCCCTGTGGTTCGCGCCCGCGCTGGTCGTGTTCCACGATGCGGGTGTCATAGCGGCGCTCTGGACCAGCTTGCGCGCGGCGCTTGTCAACTGGCGGCCCGCCGGCATATTCGGGCTCGCCATCCTGTTCTATGGCGGCGTGCTCCCTGCGCTCGGCGCCACGCTCGCCAGGATCGTGGGAGAAACCGCCGGCACCGTGATCGCGGTCGGGCTGGTCCTTCCCTACATGCTCGTCTTCCTTGCTACGTTCCAGATCGCCGATTACGTCGCCTATCGCGACGTATTCCATGCCGACGAGCCGCCGGCGCAGGGTGACTTGGGCAATCAGGCGGGCTGAAGCTTCGCGTACTCGATCGCGAGCCACTTCACGCCGGCTTCGCGGAAATTCACCTGCACCCGCGCGTCCGTCCCGCGGCCTTCGGCATCGATGATGATTCCCAAGCCGAACTTGGAGTGCTTCACGCTCTGACCGATGCGCCAGCCGGGGCGATCGGCGCGCTGCTCGTAGCGACCGGGGTCCGTACGAGCCTCGGCTGCGGCGCTATCGGCGCGTTGCGGAGAAAGCCAGCGCACCAAGCCGGCCGGGATCTCGTCGAAGAAACGCGACGCAACGTTGTACCGGACTTGCCCGTGCAGCATCCGGCTCTGTGCATGCGTGAGGTACAGGCGGCGCCGCGCGCGCGTGATCGCGACGTAGGCGAGGCGGCGCTCCTCTTCGACGCCGTCGTACTCGGAGAGGCTGTTCTCGTGCGGGAAGATGCCCTCCTCCAGCCCGCTCACGAATACCGTGTGGAATTCGAGTCCCTTCGCGGCGTGCACGGTCATCAGCTGCAGCGCGGGGCGGCCTTCCGCGGCTTGCGTCTCTCCCGCTTCGAGCGCCGCGTGGGCGAGGAAGGCGGTGAGCGCGTCGCCGGTCTCGGCTTCGGCTTCGCCCGCAACCTGGAGCGCCGCCTCCCGCACGAAGCTCTCGGCGGCGTTGACGAGCTCGTCGAGATTCTCGATGCGTTCCCGCCCGTCTTTCTCGGCGGTATAGTGGGCCTTCAGCCCGCTCGCTTCGATCACGTACTCGACCGTTTCCGGAAGCTGCAGGCCGGCGGTCGCGGCGCGCATCGTCTCGATCGCCCTTACGAAGGTCGCGAGGCTCGCACCGGTCCTGCCGCCGACCTTCATCGAGCAGGCAGCCTGCCACAGGCTCGTGCCGGCGGCGCGCGCCTGGTCCTGCAGATTCTCCAGTGTCCGCGCGCCGACGCCGCGGGGCGGGAAATTGACCACGCGCAGGAACGCCCCCTCGTCGTCCGGGGCAACGAGGAGGCGCAGGTAGGCGAGTGCGTGCTTCACTTCCGCGCGCTCGAAGAACCGCATGCCGCCGTAGACCCGATACGGCATGCCGGCGTTGAAAAGCGCATGCTCGAGCACTCGCGACTGGGCGTTGGAGCGATAGAGCACCGCGATCTCGGCCGGCGATACGCCTTCGTCGACGAGGCTCTTGACCACGTCGACGACGAAGGCGGCCTCGTCGACATCGCTCGGAGCCGCGAACGCCCGCACCGGCTCGCCCCGCGCATCCGCGGTCCACAGGTCCTTGCCCAGCCGGCTCCGGTTGTGCCGGATCAGTGCGTTGGCCGCGTCGAGGATGGTGCCGTGCGAGCGGTAGTTCTGCTCGAGCTTGATCAGCTTGACCGGCGCATCGGGCGTGGCGAAGTCGCGCTCGAAGTGCTGCATGTTGGCGATGTTCGCTCCGCGGAACGCGTAGATCGACTGGTCGTCGTCCCCCACCGCGAATACGGCCGTTTGCGGGCCCGCGAGGAGCCTGAGCCAGCGATACTGCAGCGCGTTGGTGTCCTGGAATTCATCGACCAGCAGATGCGCGAACCGGCGCTGATAGTGCTCGCGCAACGCGTCGTGCCGCGACAGAAGCTCGAAGCTGCGCAGGAGCAGCTCGGGAAAATCGACCGCGCCTTCCCGCCCGCAGGCCTCCTCGTAGAGCGCGAAGTGCTCGACCTGGCGGCGGGTGAATTCGTCGCCCGCCTCGACCTGATTCGGCCTCAGGCCGGCTTCCTTCGAATCGTTGATCAGCGCTTGGAGCTGCCGCGGCGGAAAACGCTCGGCGTCGATGCCATGGGCCCTGTAGAGGCGCTTGATCAGCGCGAGCTGGTCCTGGGTATCCATGATCTGGAAGAGCTGCGGTAGACCGGCATCGCGGTAGTGCGTGCGCAGCATCCGGTTGCAAAGGCCGTGAAAAGTGCCGATCCACATGCCGCGCGTGTTGACCGGCGTCAGCGCCGAAAGCCGGGCGAGCATCTCCCGGGCGGCCTTGTTGGTGAAGGTCACGGCGAGGATCGACAGCGGACTCGCCTGCCCCGTCGCAAGGAGCCAGGCGATGCGCGTCGTGAGCACCCGCGTCTTGCCGCTGCCGGCGCCGGCGAGAATGAGTGCAGAGCCTTGCGGCAGCGTCACCGCGGCGAGCTGCTCGGCGTTGAGATTCTCTAAGAGCGGGGAGGACATTCGGATCGAGCGATGCCGATGCATTATAGGCGAATCGCCCGCGGCATCGAGATCGTCGCCGATTTGCATTGAGAATCGTCGCCGATTTGAATAGACTCTCCCGCCGTGACGAGCAAGCTCAAGATCGCCGTCATCTCGATGATCCGCAACGACGCGGATATCGTCGAGGCATTCGTTCGCCACAGCTTGCGTCTGCTCGATCATCTTTTCGTCATCGTCCATTGCCCCGAGGACGGAACCGGGGAGATCCTGCAGGCGCTGCACGCCGAAGGCCTCCCGATGACCCTGATCCTCGACGACGAGCCGGCGTTTCTTCAGGGAGAACGCCTCACCTGCCTTGCTCGCCAGGCGCAAGCCGCGCTCCCCTCCGATTTCATCTTCCCGCTGGATGCCGACGAGTTCCTCGTTTCCGCGGAGCGGGACGCCATCGACCGGGCGCTCGGCGCCCTGCCACCCGGCGCGCCTGCCGCGCGGCTGCGGCTGTGCACGTTCGTGCCGACGGCGGACGACCCGGTCGACGAGGTCAACCCGTTGCGGAGAATCCGCTACCGACTGCGCGGCGAGCCCAAGGTTCAGAAGGTCGTTCTCACGAAGGCGTTCGTATACCCGGACACCGCGGCGGCGGGCGCCTCCGCGGTCACGGGCGCACGGCGGCGCTCTTAGCGTCGAATTGCGCGCAAGAATGCGTTTCGATCCTGCGTCGTTCGTGCCATGGATCCGCTCGGCGGCACCGTACATCCACGCGCTCCGTGGCAAGACGCTGGTCATCGCGTTCGGCGGCGAAGTCGTCGCCGACGAGACCTTTCTCGGCATCGTGCACGACCTCAATCTGCTGCACAGCCTCGGCACGCGGCTGGTGGTCGTTCACGGATCCCGCCCGCAGATCGAGGCGATATTGAAGCAGCAGAATATCGCGAGTCGCTATCACCGCGGCCTGCGAATCACCGACGCAGAAACGATGGACTGCGTGCTGGAAGGCATGGGTCATGCGCGCAGCCGCATCGAAGCGCTGCTTTCTCTCGGCATGGCGAACTCACCGATGGCCGGCGCCCGCATCCGCGTGGTCGGCGGGAACTTCATCACCGCGAGACCGATCGGCATCCTCGACGGCATCGACATGGGGCTCACCGGAGAAGTCCGCCGCGTCGACATCGAAGCGCTGCGTCAGCGGCTGGACGACGGCGACCTGGTGCTGGTCTCGCCGCTCGGCTACTCCCCGACCGGCGAGATCTTCAACCTTGCGCTCGAAGAGGTCGCCACCCAGGTCGCGGTGCGATTGTCGGCGCACAAGCTCATCTTCCTCATGGAGACGGACGGCGTGCGCAACGGCCGCCGCCAGCTTCTCACCGAGCTTTCCACCCGCGAAGCGGAAGCGCTGCTCGAGCGAGGCAGGAAGCTCGCTCCCGACGTGCTGCATTATCTTCCATGCGCCATCCGCGCCTGCGACAACGGCGTCAAGCGCGCGCACCTCATCAGCCGTCACCGCGACGGCGCGTTGCTGCTGGAGCTCTTCACGCGCGACGGCGTCGGCACGATGGTGTCCGCGGCGCCACTCGCGCACCTGCGCAGCGCGACGATCGACGATGTCGGCGGGATCCTGTCGATCATCGAGCCGCTCGAAGCCGAAGGCGTCCTCGTGCGCCGCTCACGCGAGCGGCTCGAAGTGGAGATCGAACGCTTCGTGGTGACCGAACACGACGGAGCGATCGTCGGCTGCGCGGCGTTGTACGCCTTCCCCGAGGAGCGCACCGGCGAGCTGGCCGCGCTCGCCGTGGACCCGGACTTTCGCCGCGCGGGCTACGGAGCAGCGCTGCTGCACGAGATCGAGCAGCGGGCGAAGAAGCTCAAGCTCTCGCGGCTCTTCGTGCTGACGACGCGCACCTCCGGCTGGTTTCTCGAGCGCGGCTTTGTCGAGAGCTCCCCGGCACGACTCCCGAGCCAGAAGCGCGACTTGTACAACTGGCAGCGCCGCTCGCTGGTCTACGAAAAGACGCTCGACTAGCGGCCCGCCCACCGAGCCGTCCGGGCGAGCGCCCGTCGGCGCAATCACGACGGCTATGCGCGTGCCATAATTCGCTTGCTGCGTTTCGCGCCGCGTCACGCAGTCGAGAGCCGCGTTCAGCACGGCGCCGGTCGACGCGGCCCGCTCCACATCGCTGCGGAGGTACCGCTCATGGCCCGCATGATTCATTGCATCAAGCTCGGCCGCGAGGCCGAGGGACTCGATTTTCCGCCCTATCCCGGCGAGCTGGGCAAGCGCATCTACGAGAACGTTTCCAAGGAAGCCTGGGCGCAGTGGCTCAAACACCAGACGATGCTGGTGAACGAGAACCGGCTGAGCCTGGCCGATCCCCGGGCGCGAAAATATCTGGCCGAGCAGATGGAGCGACATTTCTTCGGCACCGGTGCGGACGTCGCCTCGGGCTATGTGCCGCCGAAGTCGTGAGCTCGGGATCGCGGATGCTTGTGCGCTCTGTAATTGACCGGCACCAGCCTGCGGACGACGTGACTTGCTGATGGACCGGCGCGCATTCCTCGGCGCAACCGCAGGAAGCGCGATCTTTGCGCCGCTCTTAACGCGCGCGCAACAGACCGGCAGGGTGTACCACATCGGTTATCTGAGCACACCAACCCGGGAATCCGTAGAACACGCTCTCGAATCATTCCTGGGAAGATTGCGCCAGCTCGGCTGGGTCGAAGGCCAAAATCTAGTCATCGAGTACCGATGGGCCGACGGGCAGGTCGAGCGACTGCCCGGCCTCGCAGCTGATCTCGTCGCGCGACAGGTGGATCTCATCGTCGCGCCGGCGGCTTCAGCTGCCATGGCGGCAAGGAAAGCGACGAGCACCATTCCCATCGTCATGATGTTCCCGACCGATCCGGTAGAGCTCGGACTGGTCGCGAGCCTGAACCGGCCCGCGGGAAACGTCACCGGTACGACCTACGCGCCCGGTTCCGGGATCATGGCGAAGCAGCTGGCGCTTCTGAAGGAGGCTACTCCGCATGCGACCCGGGTGGCCGTCCTTTGGAATCCCGTAGACCCGGGCTACACGCCTCACATGAAAGAGCTCCTGGAAACCGCCGCACGCTCGTTGCGCATCCGACTTCAGAGCGTGGCGGCAAGGGGGCCGGAGGATTTCGAGAGCGCCTTCGCCACCATGGCGCATGAACGGACGGACGCGCTCATGGGCTCCAGCAGCTCGACGTTTCTCGCGCATCGCACCAAGCTTGCCGAGCTAACCATCAGGGCCAGGTTGGCAACGATGTACCCTTTCCGGGAGATGGTCGAGGCCGGCGCTCTGATGGCCTACGGCGTCAACATGGCCGATTTCATTGGTCGGGCGGCCGGGTATGTGGACAAGATACTCAAGGGGGCGAAGCCCGCCGATCTGCCCGTCGAGCAACCGTCGAAGTTCGAGTTGGTCATCAATCTCAAGACTGCCAGGGCGCTCGGCATCACGGTCCCCCGGTCGCTGATGCTGCGCACGGACGAAGTGATCGAGTAACGAGGAATTCAACATGACCTCAGCCGCAAGCCTCACGCCTGCCGCAGTGCGCGACCTCACGTATCACCTCCATCCGTCGACGAACCTGCGTCAGGTCGAAACCGAGGGTCCGCTCGTCATCACCCGGGGCGATGGCGTCTACGTGTTCGACGAGCACGGCAACCGCTACCTGGAAGGAATGGCCGGGCTCTGGTGCGCATCGCTCGGATTCTCCGAACGTCGGCTTGCGGAGGCCGCCTACCGGCAGATGCTCGAGCTTCCGTTCTATCATGCCTTCGCCGGGAAGGTCCCGCGAATCGCAACCGACCTCGCGGAGAAGCTCGTGTCGATGGCGCCCGCGGGGCTCGCGCGCGTGATCTTCGCGAACTCGGGCTCGGAGGCGAACGACACGGCGATCAAGCTCGTCTGGTACTACAACAACGCGCTCGGGCGGCCGGAAAAGAAGAAGATCATCGGCCGCCAAAAGGGATATCACGGCATGACGATCGCCGCCGCGAGCGTGACCGGACTCGCGTTCGTCCACAACGACTTCGATCTGCCGCGCGGCGGCTTCGTGCATGCCGGCTGCCCGCATCATTACCGGTTCGGACGGCCCGGCGAGACGGAGGAGCAGTTTGCGGCGCGGCTGGCGGCCGAGCTGGACTCGCTGATCGTGCGCGAAGGCCCGGAAACCGTCGCCGCGTTCTTCGCCGAGCCCGTGATGGGCGCGGGCGGCGTCATAGTGCCGCCCGCAACCTACTTCGAGCGGATTCAGCCGGTGCTGCGCAAGCACGACGTGCTTCTCGTCGTCGACGAGGTAATATGCGGTTTCGGGCGCACGGGCAGCCTGTTCGGGTGCGAGACTTTTGCTCTGCAGCCCGACATCCTCACCTGTGCCAAGGCGCTCACGGCCGGCTATCTGCCCATGTCCGCCACGCTCGTGTCCGCACCGATCTACGAGGTGCTTCTCGCGCAGAGCGACAAGCTCGGCATCTTCGGGCACGGCTACACCTACTCCGCGCACCCGGTCCCGTCCGCAGTCGCGCTGGAGACGCTCCGGATCTACGAGGAGCGCGACATCGTCGGTCACGTCCGGCGGGTGGGACCCCTGCTGCAGGCGGGGTTGCGCGGCTTAAGCGAGCATCCGCTGGTCGGCGAGGCGCGGGGCATCGGTCTGATCGGCGCGCTGGAGCTCGTCCGCGACCGGGCCACCCGCGCGAGCTTCGACCCCAAGGCCGGCATCGGGGCGTACCTGGTCAAGCGCGCGCAGGCGCGCGGTGCGATCCTGCGCAATATGGCGGGTGACATCATCGCGTTCTCTCCGCCGCTGATCATCACGGAAGCCGAGATCGACGCATTGATCGAGCGGACCGCGCTCGCGCTCGACGACACGCTCGCGATGGCGCGCGAGCGCGGCCTCGTGACGTAACAGGCGCGACGCTCGCGAAGCCGCGAATTGGCGTACGATGGGCGCCGATATCCACCCTACGGCAACCGGCATGGCCAAGCGCGGTGGAGCGACAGCGGACACGATCGTCCGTTTCGTCGGCGTCCACAAGACCTACGATGGCGTCAACCGCGTCGTCGACGACCTCGACCTCGACATTCTGCGCGGCGAGTTCCTGACGCTGCTCGGACCTTCGGGCTCTGGCAAGACGACCACGCTGATGATGCTGGCCGGCTTCGAGGCCCCCACGGCCGGCGAGATCTTCCTCGAAGGCCGCTCGATCGCGGCTCTGCCGCCGCATCGGCGCGAGATCGGCATGGTTTTCCAGCATTACGCGTTGTTCCCGCACATGACGGTCGCGGAGAACGTCGCTTTTCCGTTATCCGTGCGCCGGCTGCCGAAGGCCGAAATCGCGACGCGAGTCGAGCGCGCGCTCGCGATGGTCCAGCTGGGCGCGCTGGCGAGCCGGCGGCCGGCTCAGCTCTCGGGAGGTCAGCAGCAACGCGTCGCCGTCGCTCGAGCGCTCGTCTACCAGCCCAAGCTCGTGCTGATGGACGAGCCTCTCGGCGCGCTCGACAAGCAGCTGCGCGGAGAGATGCAGTTCGAGATCCGGCGGCTGCACCGCGATCTCGGCGTCACGATGGTCTACGTCACGCACGATCAGAGCGAAGCGCTCACGATGTCGGACAGGATCGCGGTCTTTCATCAGGGAAAGATCCAGCAGATCGGCACACCGGAATCGATCTACGACCGCCCGGCGAACGGGTTCGTCGCCCGTTTTATCGGCGAGAACAACCGCGTCACTGGTACCGTTGAGCAGGTCGACGGCGGTCGCTGCGCTGTGCGCGCCGTCGGCGGCGCGATCCTTGCCGGCACGTTCGGCGGCGCGCTCGCTCCCGGCGAGGCGGCGCTCGTATCGGTGCGCCCCGAGCAGATCGTTCTGGGCGACGGTCCGGCCGACTGCGCGCTGCACGGCACGCTGGCCGAGGCGATCTACCTGGGCGATCATCTGCGCCTGCGCATCGCCGTGGAGCAAATGGGCGACATCGTCGTCAAGTCGCACGCGGCGCATGCCCCCGCCGTCGGCGCCTCGGTCCGACTCGGCTGGCGCGCCGAAGACTGCCGGGTGTTCCGGCTCGATCAGGACTGAAGGCACGGACGCTGCCCGCGCGATTCATCGACTGCAGCACTCACTTCGCTCAACACCAAGGAGGCAACGATGCAACGGCATTTCAGAATCCTGCTGGCGACGACGGCGCTCGCTGGCTTCGCCCTCGGCGCCCAGGCTCGCGACCTCACTGTCGTATCGTGGGGCGGTGCTTATCAGGACGCGCAGCGCGAGGTTTACTTCAAGCCATTCATGGCCACCGGCACGAAGATGGCCGAGGAGAGCTGGGACGGCGGCGTGGGGACGCTGCGCGCGAAGATCCAGGGCGGCAACAACAACTGGGACGTGGTGCAGGTCGAGTCCGAGGAGCTGCTCCTGGGATGCGAGGAGGGACTGTTCGAGAAGATCGACTGGGCGAAGCTCGGCGGCAAGGACAAGTACCTGCCGGACGCGGTGAACGACTGCGGCGTCGGAGCCATCGTCTACAGCTTCGTCCTGGCGTACGACGGCGACAAGATCAAGGGCGACGCGCCGAAGAACTGGGCGGATTTCTGGAACACGCACAAGTGGCCGGGCAAGCGCGCGCTGCGCAAGGGGCCGAAGACCACGCTCGAGATCGCGCTGATGGCCGACGGCGTCGCGCCGAAGGACGTGTACAAAGTCCTCGCTACCCCGGCTGGGGTCGACCGGGCATTCTCGAAGCTCGACAAGCTGAAGGGCGATATCGTCTGGTGGGAGAAGGGCTCCCAACCGCCACAGCTTCTCGCATCCGGTGAAGCGGTGATGGTCGACGCGTACAACGGCCGGATCGCCGCGGCGAACGACAAGGACCAAAGGAACTTCAAGATCGTCTGGCCGAACAACCTGTACACGATCGACTCCTGGGTGATCATGAAGGGCACGCCCAACAAGGCCGACGCCGAGAAATACCTCGTTTTCGTCAACGATCCGAAAAACCAGAAGAACCTGCCGCCGAAGATTCCCTACGGCGTGACGACGAAGGCGGCCACGGCGCTGATCGACAAGAACGTGCTGCCCAACCTCGCCACGGCGCCTCAGAACATCAAGACAGCGCTCTACATCAACGACAAGTTCTGGCTCGAGAACCTGGACAAGCTGAACCAGCGCTTCAACGCCTGGGTCGCGAAGTAGCCAGGGATGCCGGATCCGCACTCGCCCTCCACACCGCGGGCGCGGACCCCGCACGCCCCGGGTCGCGGACACGGTTGTTCTCGATGACGTGCGCCGCGGCGGTCGACGCTCGACAGCTCGCGCGCGGCCTCGCCCGTACCGAGCGCGCGGTCAAGCTGCGCGCGATCGCGCTGACCCTCCCGCTCCTGTTGTTCCTGTTGATCACGTTCGTCGGCCCGATCGGCGCGCTGCTGACGAAGAGCGTCGTCGACACCGACGTGCGACGCATCCTTCCGCGGGTGACGGCCGCGCTGCAGGATTGGGACGGCCATTCGCTCCCGCCCGATGCCGCATGGACTGCTCTCGCCGACGACATTCGAGCGGCTCGCGCGGAGGGCACACTCGCGTCCGCGGCGACGCGCCTCAACTACGACGTGACAGGCTATCGGTCGCTGCTGTTCACGACGGCCCGCCGTCTGCCCGACTCGATTCAGGGGAGCGTGCGCGACGCCCTGCTCGAGATCGACCCTAAGTGGGGCGAGCTCGAGACCTGGGGCGCGCTCCGGCGCGCCGGGGGGCCGGTCACCGATTTTTTCCTGCTGGCCGCCGTCGATCTGAAGCGCGACGCGGCCGGGCACGTGGCGCCCGAGAACGAGGACGAGGTGGTGTTTCGCATGATCCTCGGCCGCACGCTGTGGATCGCCGCTGTCGTCACGCTGATCTGTCTGGCGCTGGGCTATCCGACCGCTTGGTATCTGTCGCGACAGGCCGACCGCAAGGCGACGATCCTGCTCTTCCTCGTGCTGCTGCCGTTCTGGACTTCGCTGCTCGTGCGCACGGTCGCCTGGGTCGTTCTGCTCCAGCGCGAGGGCGTGGTCAACGACGCGCTGCTTCGCGCCGGTCTCATCGTCGAACCGCTGAAGATGATCTTCAACCGGTTCGCGGTCTACGTCGCGATGGTGCACGTCCTGCTGCCCTTCATGATACTGCCGCTCTACAGCGTGATGAAGGCGATACCACCCACCTACGTTCGCGCCGCCGCATCGCTCGGCGCGTCTCCTCTCACCGCGTGGCGGCGCGTCTATCTGCCCCAGACACTGCCCGGGATCGGCGCCGGCTGCCTCATCGTGTTCATCCAGGCGCTCGGATATTACGTGACGCCCGCGCTGGTTGGCGGTGCGGACGACCAGATGATCAGCTATTTCATCGCCTTCTACGCGAGCAGGACGATCAACTGGGGGATGGCCGCCGCGCTCGCGCTGATCCTCTTTGCCGCGACGATGGCGCTCTATGCTGTGTACCAGCGGCTGCTGGGCTTCGACCGCATGCAGCTGTGACGACCGGCGCACGCACCTTCGGCCAGCGGTTTGCCGGGACGATGCAGGCGAGCATCGCCTACGCAGTGCTCGCCTTCCTGGTCGCGCCGATCGTCGTGATTATTCCGCTGTCGTTCTCGGCCGGATCGTTCTTCCACTATCCGCTGCCGGGATTTTCGCTGCGCTGGTACGAGGACTTCTTCACCTCGCCCTTCTGGCTCGCCGCACTGAAGAACAGCCTGTTCCTCGGATCGATCGCGGCGTCGCTCGCGACCGTCCTCGGCACGCTCGCGGCGCTCGGTCTCTGGCGCGCGAATTTCGCCCTGAGCCGATTCATCCTCGCCGTGCTGATATCGCCGATGGTGGTGCCCATCGTCATCGTGGCTGTCGGCACCTATTTCGCCTTCGCGCCGCTGCATCTGACCGACGGCTTCGCCGGCCTCATTCTCGTGCACACCGCGTTAGGCGCGCCGTTCGTCGTCATCACCGTGCTCGCGAACCTGTCCGGCTTCGACCGCAACCTGCTGCGTGCCGCCGCGGTCTGTGGGGCGAATCCCCTGGTCTCGTTCTTTCGCGTGATGCTCCCGACGATCCTTCCGGGAGTCGCATCCGGTGCGGTCTTCGCGTTCGCCACGTCGTTCGACGAAGTAGTCGTCGTCCTCCTGATGGCCGGGCCGGAGCAGCGGACGCTTCCCCGGCAGATGTTCGCCGGTATCAACGACAACATCAGTCTGACCATTACCGCCGCGGCAACGCTGCTGATCACATTTTCGACGCTGCTCATGACGAGCGTGGCCGCGCTCAAGCGCCGCGCAACGTCTTCACATCCCTCACCGGCCCCTGTTCTCGAGGCAGGCAAACCATGAATGCAACCGCGATAAGCCGCTACCCCGTTCCAGCCCTGGCCGCTCTTCCGGAGGACATCCGCGCGCGGATGCTCGAAGTGCAGGAAAAGGCCGGATTCATCCCCAACGTCTTTCTCACGCTAGCGCATCGCCCGGACGAGTTCAGGGCCTTCTTCGCCTACCACGACGCGCTCATGCTGCGCGACTCGGGACTCACCAAGGCGGAGCGGGAGATGATCGTGGTCGCGACATCCGGGGCGAACGACTGCCTGTACTGCATCGTCGCGCACGGGGCGATCCTCCGCGTGTACGCGAAGAACCCGCTCGTCGCCGACCAGGTCGCGGCGAACTACCGCAAGGCCGACATCACCGAGCGGCAGAAAGCGATGCTGGAGTTCGCCCTTAAGGTCGCGTTGCGCTCGGCGGAACTGGTCGAAGACGACTATGCGAAGCTGCGCTCGTACGGCTTCTCGGACGAGGACATCTGGGACATCGGCGCCATCGCGGCGTTCTTCGCGCTGTCCAACCGCATGGCGAATCTCATCTCGATGCGGCCGAACGACGAGTTTCATCTCATCGGGCGAGTGCCGAAACCGTGACCATCCCTACGACTCGTGCACGATGTGCCCGCCGACCAGCGTGTAACGAACCCTGCCCATGAGCTCCACCCCGAGGAACGGCGTGTTCTTGCCCTGGCTTCTGAGCTCGGACGGTTCAACGCGCCAATGCGCTTGCGGATCGAACACGCACACGTCGGCATCGGCGCCCACTGCCAAATGGCCCGACTGAAGTCCAAGCACACGCGCCGGTGCGGCTGTGATGCGGGCGAGCGCTGCAGAAAGCGGCAGCCGTTCCTCCTCGGCCCATTTGAGCGTCAGGGGCAGCAGGAGTTCGAGCCCCGTTGCGCCGGGCTCGGCCTCTGCAAAGGGGAGCTGCTTGGCATCGTCGTCGACGGGCGTGTGATCGGAGCAGATCAAATCGATCGTCCCGTCTCCGAGCCCGGTGCGTAGCGCCTCCCGGTCGCGCGTGCCGCGCAACGGCGGCACCAGATGACAGTGCGCATTGAACCAGCCAATGTCGACATCGCACAGATGGACATGGTGGATCGCGACATCGCAGGTGATCGGCAGCCCTGCCTTCTTCGCCTCGCGAACGCGCGCCACGCCCTCGTGCGTCGAGAGGCGCGCAAGATGCGCGCGCACACCGGTTGCTCGCACGAGCTCGAAGATCGTGTCCAGCGCGATCGTTTCGGCGAACGAAGGTATGGGAGACAGGCCGAGCCGCGTCGCCACCTCGCCGTCGTGAGCGACGCCGCCGCGCGCGAGAGCGGCGTCCTGCGGCCGCACCCACACGGAATAACCGAAAGTCGCCGCGTATTGCAGTGCCCGTAGCAGCACTTGCGTGTCGCCGAGCGCCGCGTCGGCTTGAGAGAAGGCGACACAACCCGCCTCGGAGAGCTCCCCCATCTCGGTGATCGTCTCGCCCTTGAGACCGACGGTGAGTGCGCCTATCGGATAGACGTGCGCGCCATGAAGCGAGCGGGCCCGATGCTTGAGCATCTCGACCAATCCCGGCTCGTCGAGCGGAGGGTCGGTATCCGGAGGACAGGCGAGGCTGGTCACGCCACCGGCCAGCGCGGCGGCCATTTCCGACTCCAGCGTGGCCTTGTACTCCAGGCCCGGTTCGCGCAATCGGGCCGAGACATCGATGAGCCCTGGACATACCACGAGGCCTTTCGCATCCAGCACGCGCTCGGCGCGCCAGCCGCGAGGCGCGTCGTCCAGGGCGGCTACCTTGCCCGCATCGATGTACAACGAGACCTGTCGGTCGATCCGGTGCCCTGGATCGATCAAACGGCCGTTCCTGATCTCGATCTTCATCGAAGGGTTGCCCATCGATTCGCGATGCGCGTGCTGCAGATCTTCCGCAGGTAGTCGGTCGGCATCAGTTGCCCGCGAGGATGCTCATCACCGCCATGCGCACCGCGATGCCGAAGGTCACCTGCGGCAGGATCACCGAGTGGCTGCCGTCCGCGACGGCGGAATCGATCTCCACGCCGCGGTTCATCGGCCCCGGATGCATCACGATCGCGTCCTGCTTCGCGAGCTTGAGCTTCTCCATAGTCAGCCCGTAGTGCTTGAAGTATTCTCCCGAGGACGGCAGGAGCGATCCCTTCATCCTCTCGCTCTGCAGTCGCAGCATGACGACGACGTCGCAGCCGGCCAGTCCCTCGTGCATGTGGTGGAAGACGTGTACGCCCAAACTCTCCACGGCGGTAGGCAGGAGCGTCTGAGGGCCGATCACGCGCACTTCCGCGGTCCCCAGCGTCGTCAGCCCGTGGATGAGCGAGCGCGCGACGCGCGAATGCAGGACGTCGCCGACGATTGCCACGGTGAGCCCGCGGAAGTCGCTCTTGTAGTGGCGGATCGTGAACAGATCGAGCAGGCCCTGCGTGGGATGGCCGTGCCGTCCGTCGCCGGCGTTCACGACGTGGATATGCGACTTTTTGCCTGTCGACAGATGCTGCGCGATCAAGTGCGGCGCTCCGCTCTGCGCATGGCGGACGATGAACATGTCGGCGTTCATCGCCACCAGGTTGTCGATGGTGTCGAGCAGCGTCTCGCCCTTGGTGGTGGAAGAGGCCCCGATGTTCAGATTGATCACGTCGGCCGAAAGCCGCTTGGCGGCTATCTCGAACGTCGTGCGGGTCCGGGTGCTGTTCTCGAAGAAGAGGTTGAATACGGTCTTCCCGCGAAGCAGCGGAACCTTCTTCACGTCGCGCTCCGCGATCGAGACGAACGGCACGGCGGTGTCGAGGATGCGGCCGATCACCTCCGGCGGCAGTCCCTCGAGCGTAAGCAGATGCTGCAGCTCCCCGTCTGCGTTGAGCTGTGGATTATGCACGCGAAGCATCCTCTCCCGCTTCGAGCGAGAGTGCGAGCTTCCCGTCCTCACTGCGCTGCAGCACCACCGAAGCGTCGCGCGCGACCGCGAGCCGCTCGCCGACGTAGGTCGCTTCGATCGGCAGCTCCCGCCCGCCGCGGTCGATCAATACGGCGAGCTCGATCGATTCAGGCCGGCCGTAGTCGAACAGCTCGTTGATCGCCGCACGGACCGATCGGCCCGTGTACAGCACGTCGTCGACCAGCACGATGCGGCTGGCGCCGACTTCGAACGGCAGCGCCGTGGTCGCCGGATTCGCCCGCAGGCCGCGCTTCGCGTAGTCGTCTCGATAGAACGAAACGTCGATGTAACCCACCGGATGTTCTCCGGGGATCATCTGCGCCAGTCGCTCGGCCAGCCAGGCGCCTCCGGAGTAGATCCCGATCAGCCGAGCGTCGAACGCGATGGCCCCTCGCATTTTCTCCGCGAGCCGGCCCAGAACGCTTTCTGCGTCAGGGAGCGGGATGCTCATCGAGATAGCCCTGCAAAAGGACCTGGGCGGCCAGCGAATCTCGCGCGGCCTTGCGCGTACGCGACGAATGGCTCGCCTCGCGAAGCACCGACAGTGCCTCCTGGGTCGTGAACCGCTCGTCTGCGAATGCGACAGGCAGGGCGAACCGGCTGCGGAGCTCATCGGCGAAGCGCCGGGCCCGGACCGTCATCGCATGCGGCTTACCGTCGGCATGCGTGGGAAGACCCACCAGCAGCAGCACCGGCCGCCATTCGGAGATCAGCGCCGCGATACTTTCGAAGTGCTCGTTGTCGCGCCGGCTCGCAAGCGTGACAAGCGGATGAGCCATGCCAACTTCGGTTTCCCCGACGGCGACGCCGATGCGCCGCGTCCCGAAATCAAAAGCGAGAACGCTCCCCGCCGGAGCCGCGGAAGCCATCGCTCCGACCGCCACGGTCACGCGTGTCCGACCGCGTCGGACAATCGCGAGAAATCGATGCCGAGAAGCCTCATTGCAGCCGGCAGACGCATCTCCGCGGGCTCGCTGAACAGAACTTCGGCGTCCGCAGCGACGGTGAGCCAGGCATTCTGGGCAATCTCCTGCTCGAGCTGGTCGGCCGCCCAGCCGGCGTAGCCCAGCGTCACCAGAACGTTGGCGGGCCCGTTGCCGTGTCCCACAGCCTCGAGGATGTCCTTCGAAGTCGTGAGCCCCATGCCATCGCTGATCGCGAGCGTCGACTGCCAGCTTCCCAAGGGCCGATGCAGGACGAAGCCGCGATCGATCTGCACCGGGCCGCCGTAATGCACCTTGGTTTCGCGCAAGCCGGAATCGGCGAGCGGAATGTTGATCTGCTCGAACAGCGCCGAGAGCGTCATATCGATCGGTTTGTTGACGACGACGCCGAGCGCGCCCTGGTCGTTGTGCTCGCAGACGTAGATCAGGGTGTGGGCAAAGTGCGGATCGGCCATGCTCGGCATGGCGATCAGGAAGTGGTGGGTCAGACTGACCCGTGAATCGCCCATGCTTCGCATTGTAAACCCCGGTTCCATGAGGCACAAATCGGGGCAACATCGCGCGGCAATCCGGGCAGCCGGTTACGCTTCCTCCTCGTGCCGGCGATGCTTCGCATATTCGCCGGCAAGATGCTGCTGCAGGTTTGGCGGCGCCGGATCGTAGTGGGAGAGCGTCATGGTCCACGCGGCATGACCGGCCGTCATCGCTTTCAGACGCGCTGCGTAACCATCGAGCTCCGACAGCGGCGCCTGGCCGTCGACGGTGAGCGTTCCCGGCTGCAGCGACTTCGTTCCCGTGACCTGACCCCTGCGCCCGGAGAGATCGCCCGCCACATCGCCCATGTTGGACTCCGGGCACAACACCTCGATGTTGACGATCGGCTCGAGCACGATCGGACGCGCCTTCTCGATGGCATCCAGGAAAGCCTTGCGCCCGGCGGTCACGAAGGCGATTTCCTTCGAATCGACCGGATGGTGCTTGCCGTCGTAGACGATGACGCGCACGTCCTGCAACGGAAAGCCCGCCACCGGTCCGGCGGTTAGGACCTGCTCGACGCCCTTCTGCACGGCCGGAATGAATTGCGTCGGGATGGTGCCCCCCTTCACCTGATCGACGAATTCGAAACCCGCGCCGCGCGGCAGCGGCTCGATGCGCAGGAATACCTCGCCGAACTGGCCGGCGCCCCCGGTCTGTTTCTTGTGGCGGTGGTGCCCTTCTGCCTTGGCGGTCACCGTCTCCCGGTAAGGAATGCGCGGCGGCCGAGTGTCGATCTCGAGCTTGAACTGCGAGGCCATCCGCTCGAAGACGGAGCGCAGATGCAGCTCGCCCAGGCCTCGCAGCACGGTTTCGTTCAAGTTGGCATCGTGCTCCAGCTTCAGCGTCGGGTCCTCGGCGATCATTTTGTGCAGCACGTCGGAAATGCGCTGCTCGTCGCCGCGCTTCTTCGGCGCAATCGCGAAACCGTGCATCGGCGTGGGGAACTCCAGCGGACGGAGCGCGATCTGGTCCTCGTCGTGCGAGTCGTGCAACACGCAGTCGAACTCGATCTCGTCGACCTTGGCCACCGCCGCGATGTCGCCCGGGACCGCGCGATCGACCTCGACCTGCTTGCCGCCCTGGAGCATGAGCAAGTGACCGACACGGAAGGGTTTGCGACCGTCGCCTATGAAAAGCTGGGTGTCGCGCGTGATCGTGCCCTGGTGCACGCGGAATATTCCCAGCTTGCCGATGAACGGATCGATGACCACCTTGAACACGTGCGCGAGGACGTGCTTCTTCGGATCGGGCTCGGAATGGAACTCGACGGCCTTCTCGTCTCTCCCCTTGAGAAAAAGCGGCGGATTGCCTTCGGCAGGGTTGGGTGCCAGCTTGACCAGAACGTCGAGGAGCTCGGCGACGCCAGCGCCAGTGCGCGCGGAGACGAAGCACACCGGCACCAGATGGCCCTCGCGCAGTGCCCTCTCGAACGGCGCGTGCAGCTCGGCGGGCGCGATCTCGCCCTGCTCGAGATACAGCGACATCAACGCCTCGTCGACTTCCACCACCTGATCGACGAGCGCCCGGTGGGCATCGGCGACCGACGAAAAATCCGATTCACCTTCCGGGTTGAAGAAGCAGTCGACGACGCGTCTGCCGCCCTCGGCCGGAAGATTGATCGGCAGGCACTCCTTGCCGAACGCGGCCCGGATGCCGGCCAGTACGCTTTCCGGATCGACGTTTTCGGCATCGATCTTGTTGACGATCAAGATCCGGCACAGACGACGCTCGGCGGCCCAGCCCATCATCCGCGAGGTGATCATCTCGATGCCGGTCTGCGCGTTGACGACGATCGCCGTGGTCTCCACGGCATCGAGGGCGCCGATCGCCTGGCCGATGAAGTCGGGGAATCCGGGCGTGTCGATCAGATGCACCCGCGTCGAATCGGTGTCGAGATGCAGCACCGAAGCGCGCAACGAATGCTGCCACGATTTCTCCAGCGGATCGAAGTCGCTGACCGTGGTCCCGCGTTCCACGCTGCCCGGCGCGGCGATCGCCTTGGCGCGCGCCAGCAGCGCCTCGGCGAGCGTGGTCTTGCCGGACGCGCCATGACCGACGAGCGCGACCGTACGAATGTTCTCAGTGGCGTATTGCGCCATGCTTCACTCCTTCCAGAGCCCGGGTTCATTGCATCCATTTTAAACAAAACGGTGCCGCCCGCACGAGCGGGCAGCCGCGCGAGGAGTGGAGCAAACGAAAGGTTCGTTTCGCGACGCGAGATGCCGAGGCGGGCAAAAGCCGCCCGGCCAGGTCAGGCTGCGCTGAGGGCGAGCAGCCCGCGAAGGTGGCGCAAGAGCTCTTCTTCCTGATACGGCTTGCCCAGATAAACCTCGACACCGAGCTGCTTCGCCCGGTTGCGATGCTTTTCCGCCGTGCGCGAGGTGATCATGATGATCGGTATGTCGGCGAACTTCGGGTCGGCCTTCGCGGTCTTCGCGAACTCGAACCCGTCCATGCGCGGCATCTCGATGTCCAGCAGGATGGCGTCAGGGACGCGCTCGCCGATCACCTGGAGCGCGTCGAGGCCGTCTTTCGCGGTAGCCACCTCGAAACCTTCGCGCGTCAGCAGGCGGCTGGTGATCTTGCGCACGGTGAGCGAGTCGTCGACGATCAGCACGAGCGGCGGGCCTGCGAGCGCACTCGTCGACTTGGCGACCTGCGCCGTGCGCTCGGCCGCCGGGGAACCGGCTTCGGCGTCGGCTCGCTGGGCGAGCTGCACCGGATTGATGATGAGGACGACCTCGCCCGTGCCGAGTACCGTCGCGCCGGCTATACCCGATACCCGGGCCAGTTGCGGACCGATATTCTTCACGACCACTTCCTGGGTGCCGATCATCTCGTCGATGTGAACGGCGGCCGTGTTCTGTCCGCTCTTGAGCAGGATCACCGAGTTGTATCGTAGCGTCTCCGGATTGTGGCCGGGATTGCCGAGCAGCCGCGGCAGATAGAAGAAAGGGTACTTGCGGTTCTGCCACTGGACCTCGCGCGTGAGATACAGATTGATGAGGTCCTTGTCCTTGATCTGCTGGACCTGCTCGACCATCGGCGAGGGCAGCGCCCAGACGCGGCCGCCTGCGCGCACCAGAACCGTCTGTGCAACGGCGAGGGTGAGAGGGAGGTACAACGTGAACGTCGTGCCGCGATGGCGCACGGTTGCCGCCTCGACCCGGCCGCCGAGCGCGCCGATCTCGGAGCGCACGACGTCCATCCCGACGCCGCGCCCAGAAATCTGCGTGACGTTGGTCGCGGTCGTGAAGCCGGCTCCGAAGATGCACTCGATCAGACGAGCTTCGGTGGGCTCGGCGTCGGCGGGTATGAGCCCGAGTGCCTGCGCCTTGGTCCGGATGCGCTCGAAGTCGAGTCCCGCGCCGTCGTCCGCGATCTCGATGGCGATTTCGTTCCCCTGCTGCCGGACCGCGAGCAGAATTTCGCCGGTCTCCGGCTTGCCCTGCTTGAGCCGTGTGTCACGGGCCTCGATGCCATGATCGAGCGCGTTGCGAAGCAGATGCTCGAGCGGCCCGACGAGTTTCTCGAGCACCGAGCGGTCCAGCTCGACCTGCGTTCCATGGATCTCGAGATTGGCGCGTTTGTCGAGCTCCTTCGCGGTCTGGCGCATGATCCGGTACAGCCGCTCGGACAGGCTGCCGAAGGGGACGGTCCGGATCGAAAAAAGCTGCTGCTGCACGTCGCGCGACAGGCGTGCCTGCGCGAGCAGCGCGGCGTCCGCGTCGTCGATGTTGCGCAGCAGCGCCTGCTGCACCGTCGAGACGTCGTTGACGCCCTCGGCGAGCATCCGGGTGAGCTCCTGAAACCGCGTGAACCGGTCGAACTCCAGCGGATCGAAATCAGCCGCTCCCGGTCGCGCCTGAGTGATACCGGACTGAATCTGGGACTCCGCCTGGATTTCGATTTCGCGCACCTGCGAGCGAAGGCGAATGACGCTGTTGGTGAGCTCGAGCAGGTTGCCCTTGAGCGAGCGCAGCTCTCCCTCGACCCGCGCCCGGGCAATGGCCACTTCGCCGGCTTCGTTGACGAGACGATCGATGAGATCGGCGCGGACACGAAGCATCGCGGCCCGCGAGGTCTCCGCCTCGACGGGCGCGGCAGCCAGCTCCACCACCGGCGCCGGCGCGGCGGGTTGCACCAGAGGCGTGACCACGGCACGCGAGGGCGCCGCTGGCGCCGGTTCGCTGGGTGTGGCCGCCGCGGGCGTCGTCTCTTCGAGAAGCCATGGCAGCGGGGCATTGACCTCGCCCTTCTGCAGGCGATCCAGCAAGAAAGCCACGTGGTCCAGATCGGTGTCGAGCGCTTCGAAGAGCTCGGCCGATGGCTCGGCCAACGTGTCGCCGGCAAGAAGCCGGCTCTCCATCCGATGCGTCAGCTCACCCAGGCGCATGGCGCCAGCCATGCGCGCGCTGCCCTTGAGCGTGTGTAGCGTGCGCCGCAATGCTTGCGCAGCCTCCTTCTCCGCCGGATTCTGGCGCCATGCGCGCAGCTGTTCGCCGGCGCTGGGGAAAAGCTCCGCCGCCTCTTCGAGGAAAATAGGGAGCACCTGCTCGTCGACTTCGTCGCTGACTGACGCGAGCGCATCGTCGGCAACCGGTGCGCCGCCGGACGCCGCGGGTACGGACACTGCAACCCGCGGTGCCGACGCCTCGGGCGCAGGTGCGGCGACCGGTTCCGGAGACGCCTCAACGGCGATCGACGGCCGGGGTGCGGACGGTGTGAGCACCACGACCGGTGCGATCGGGGGCAATTCGGGCCCCGACGCGATCTCGGCGATCGCCGGCCCTTCGTGCGCTTCCTCCTCGGCCGCTGTCCGCTCGGCGAAGCTTTCACCATCCTCGGCGGTGGCGGCCGGCGCGGCTTCCTGCCGCAAAGCCTCGAGCTCGGCGGCAATCTCCGCGGCTTCGGCTTCGTTGCCGGCGTCGAATGCCGCCTTCGAGCGGACACGCGCAGTGAGCGCGTGCAGTCCGGCAATCGCGCGCGCAAGGATGGGGTGCGCGGTCGAAGGCAACGGTCCGCCTCGCTCCTCCAGACCGACCAGGCATTGTTCGAGCGCCTTGGCGGTGGTTGCGACCAGCGGAAACCCGCCCGTGCGATGAATGCCGCAAAGCGTGTGGCTGGCGCGAATCATCGCTTGCGATGGCGTGAGAACGGGATCGAACTGCAACGCTTCGAGCTCCGCATCGAGCGTCGCAAGATGCTGTTGCGCCTCGTCGCAGAGGATGCGATAGAGCGCGCTCGACAGCGTGACCTGGCCGACGGTCACCTCGTCGGATTCGGCCGTCGTACTGGTCTCCGCCGCCGCTGGCGACACCTCGGCCGCGTCCGGCACGGCCGGCGGTTCGGGAATGAACTGTATGATTTCTGCGCTCGGTGCGCCGTCCGGCGGCGCCCCGGCGGCAACGGGCTCGAACGTCTCGTCGAGCTCCAGCACTTCGATCGGCGAGGCATCAGGCGGCGCCGACGGCGCGGGAGTAGGCGCCGGTGCGACGGTTGCCACCATCTCGTCCGACGAAACGGGGAGCTCGGCCGCGACGGCGCCAATCGCCGCACGTAAAGCTTGTGGATCGGCAGTGACGTGTCCATTGCGCCGCAGCGTGTCGACCCAGACGCGGAAGCTCTTCTGCGCGGTGTCGATCATCGCCAGCACCGCAGGGGTCGCGGGCCGCTCCTCTTCCAGCAGCCGATTGTGGATCTTCTCCACCTCGTAGGCGATCTCGCCAAGCTCGGTCAGCCCGACCATCCGCCCGCTGCCTTTGAGCGTGTGGAATCCACGCCTCACTGTCGTCAGCGCGTCGCGGTCGTCCGGCTGCGCTCGAAGCTGCGCCACGTTCGAGCCGACGCGGTCGAGCACTTCGTCGGCCTCGGTGAGATAGATCTCCAGAAGCTCGGCGTCGAGCTCGGAGGCAGTGGTTTCCAGCAATCGCTGGGTTTCGCCCGATGGCGCCGGTGCGGGCTCGGCCGCGTTCCCGCCCGCGATCGCGGCGATGGCACCCTGGAGCTCTTCGCTGTCTCCGGTGCCGTCGCGCGCGAGCAGGCCGAGCGCGGCATCCGCGTCCGACTGCAGCGTGGCGTCCCCGATCAGCTCTGCGTCGTTCTTGAGCGCGATGAGATCCGCAGCCAATCGCTCGCGCACGCTGGCCTCGCCCGAGGAGCGCTGCAAGGCGGCAATGGTCGCGGGGAGCGATGCCTTGAGCTCCTCCACGGCCTCCTCGACCGTTTCGGGCTCTTCGGCCGGGGCTTGCACCGGCGCACCGAGGCGTTTGGCGAGCAGCGGCTGGATCAGGCGTTCGCGATCGGGGCGTTGCTGCTCGACCGCCTCGATGTAGAAGCCGAGGCCCGAGAGCGATTCGGCCAGCATCTCGAGCCCTTCGTTGCCGACGACCGTGTCCGGTTTCGCATACTCCTCGATCTGCCGCTGACACAGCTCGAGAAGCTCGCCCGCGTGATCGAGGCCGAGCATCTTGAGCGCACCCATGATCTGGTGCGTGTCCTGTGCCAGCGTAGCGAGCTCGCCACGCTTTTCGTTATCCCTGAAGAAGGCGTCGAGTACCTGCTCCATATGTCGCAGGTTGGCCTGGATCTCGCGCGCCACTTGCGCGAGCAGCAGCCGCTCCTGGGCTCGCCGCGCCATCTCGTCGAGCATCGGCGCGCTTGCCGCCGCGATCGCGCGATTCTGCTGCGCCGCATCGAGGCGGGCGATCATCGTCTCGACTTGTCTCGGGAAGTCGGGCGACAGCGAGGCGAAGTTCTCGATGGCCGATTCGGCGAGCAGCAGCCCCGTGGCGTACTCCATGGCGAGCGGCTCCGGAATCGCGCCGGAAGGAAGTTTGTCGAGCCGGCCGGAAAGGATGCTCGCAAGCTTGGACAGCGAAGGTTCGCCGACTGCCGCCGCCTTGTCGCGCAGGGCGGACAGCGTGGTCTTGAGCTTGGGCAGGCTTTCCGCGCGCCCGCCGGTGAGCTTGAGCCAGAGATCCTTGGCGGTCGAAAGGAGGTCGCGGGCTTCGCGCAGGTGCGGCTGAACGCGGACCACGTCCGCGGAAAGAGCTTCGGCGCTGGGGATCAGCGCAGGAAGGCGGTAGGCGCGCTGGACCGCTTGCACCTGCGGACCGACCGGCGCGCTGATCGCCACGTAGTAGAGCACTTCTCGCCGCATGCGATCGGCGACCTTCGTCGAGCCTTCGATGAAGCGCCGTATCTGCAGGTCGATCCGGCCGCAAAGCTGTCTCACCCCGAAGCCGGATTCCACGCCCTTTTCGACGATGCTCTCAAGGAGCGCGCCGACCGCCCACCAGAACGAGCGTTGCGCGGATTGCGTCTGCACGTCCTCGATGCTCTGGATCGCATCGCGCATCGTCCGCGCCGCGTCTTCGTCGCCGCGCAGCCAGGCGAGAAGCCCTTTCTGAAAGAGCCGCCGCTGCTTGACCAGGAAGGATTGCAGCCGCTGCGGGGCGACGGCTTTCGAGCCCAGGAGCTTGGGAGCGCGCGCCGAAAGATCCGGATAGAACAGATCGGTCGGAGATACGGCCTTGACGCCTCGCGCCTGCTGCATCTGCTCGTATTCGGGGAAGAGCTTGAGCGGAACGGCGCTGGCGCCCCCGACGAGCTCGTCTAAGAAGATCTTGAGCTTGCGGCACGCGCGGTCGATCAGCTCGCAGGCGGCAACCGCTTCGGCTGACGGGAGCTCCTCCATCCGGGCGAGCTGGCGTTCGAGCTCGTCGGTATAGGCCGACACCGCGTCGAGCCCCACCATCTGGATCGCTCCGGCCGCCTGGTGCACGTGTGTGCGTGCGACCTTGAGTTTCGTCGCGTCGCGGGGGGAAGCCTTGAATGCTTCGAGCGCATCGACGCCGTGGGAGAGCGCCTGGTCGATCTCGCCCTGCACCCATGAGAGGGGGCCCAGGTCGAACTCGGGAGCGTTGTCTGTAGTCATGCCGTCAGCGCCACGCGGGCCGTACCGCCGGATGCCCTAAGCAAGAAGCACGCCCGGCTACACCTTGAACCCTGCGACGGAACTGCGCAGCTCTGCGGCCAGTTTGGTGAGCTGGCCGATCGAGACGTTGGTCTGCTTGGTACCTTCTGTCGTCTCTTCGGTAATCTTGAGGATGCCCTGCATGCCGCGGGTGACATCCGAGACCGACGCGGATTGCTTCTGGGTCTGCGCCGAGATGCCGCCGATCAGCTCCGCGAGTTCGCGCGAAACGCGACGGATTTCGTCCAGAGCCTGCCCTGCCGCGTCAGAGAGTTTAGTCCCTTCCACCACGCCGACCGTGCTCTTTTCCATGGCCGCGACGGCATCCTGGGTGTCGGCCTGAATGGTCTTCACGATCGCGTCGATCTGCTTGGTCGCCTCGCCCGAGCGCTCCGCCAGCCGTTGCACTTCCTCCGCGACGACGGTGAATCCCCGGCCCGCTTCGCCAGCCGACGCTGCCTGGATCGCTGCGTTGAGCGCGAGCACGTTGGTCTGCTCGGTGATGTCCGAGATGAGCTCCACGATCTCGCCGATTTCCAGCGACGATTCGCCCAGGCGCTTGATGCGCTTGGCGGTGTCCTGGATCTGGGTGCGGATTTCGTTCATGCCTGAGATCTGATTCTGGACCGCCTGCCCGCCCTTTTCCGCGGCGGCGAGCGATTGCTGCGCGACGCGCGCTGACTGCGCCGCACTCTGCGAGACCTCGTTGATCGACTGCGCCATCTGCAGCACCGACGCCGAAGCCTGCTGGATTTCGCGGTTCTGACGCTGCGCCGCTTCATAGAGCCGGTTAGAGATCGCCTGCGCGTCGGTCGTGGCCTTCGCCACCTGGTCCGTGGCGCTGTTGATGCCTTTAACGAGCGTGCGCAATTCCTCGATCGTGAAGTTGATCGAGTCCGCGATCGCGCCGGTCACGTCCTCCGTCACCGATGCCTGCACCGTAAGGTCGCCATCGGCGAGGTTGCCCATCTCGTTCAAGAGCCGGAGAATGGCCTCCTGGTTGCGCTTGTTCTCCTGCTCGCTTTCCAAGGCGCTGACCCGCTGCTCGTCGTAGAGGAGCTTCGCGAGCACGGCGCCAAAGAGCAGCGCGAACACGGCGAAGATGATGGCCGCGCTCAGGGCGCCGAGCCTTGCGGCGCTCTGGCCCTCGTAGCTCGACGCGAGCGCGGTCGTTTGGGCGAGCAGCGGCTCGGACTCCTGGTTTATGCCCCGCGCCGCCTCCTTGGCCACGACCAGCCGCTGCATGTTCTTGAGGATCGCATTTACGCCGCCTTCATAGCCGACGAATCGCTTCTGCAGCTCGGCAAGCGTCGCACGCGCTTCCTCGTTGCGCATGGCGGCGAGCTTCAGCGAATCGCTGCCCTTCAGCAGGCCGTTCAGGATGTCGCGGAAAGTGCCGGCGTCCTTGCCGAGCAGGAATGCCACCTCGGGATCGATTTCATCGGAGGACACCAGCGCGTTGGCGTTCTTGGCGATCTTCTGAGAAAGCATCGCGAGCTGATTGGTGAAATCGATCTCGCGCACGCTGGTACCCGACGAAGCGGCTTGGGCGGAAGCCTGCTGGGCGAGCTCCAGCAGCGCCGTGTTGGCCGTATTGATCCCCTCCAGCCCCTTGGACAGCGACACCAGGCTCCCCTGGTTGTCGAGCACCTGGGTCGCGTGCTTCTCCACGCGCTCCCAGCGCGAACTGATCTCGCCCAGTTGACCCTGCAGCGTGTCGGTGCCTGGAGCGTCTACCGATGCGCCCTTGACCGTGCCGCCCTTCGTCAGAGCGTCGAGGTCGCTGCGGAAACGATCGCGTGAGTCCTTGACTGCCTCGAAGGCGGACGCATTGCCCTGCACCGCGAGCGACGTGCCGCGAGCCAGCCGCTGCGAGAGCATCTGCATTTCGGTCGCAGTCGCCGCGCCCGCCGCGCTCTTCGCCGTGAGCGTGATATACAGGAACAGCATCAGCAACCCCAGTACGACGAAAACGCCGATCAGCGTGCCCAGAATCTGATACTGCTTGGCGATGGGCAGGTGGCCGATGAAGGGAACCCGGCCCGGCTGACGCTTCTCCGCCGCCGCGGTGCGCAGCTGCTCCATGATCGACACGGAGGCCAACGGGTCGTAACCCGGTGCGGGCGGGCTCATCTTGACCTGCGTCGTGGTCGGCATCTCGAGCTCGGGCTCGTCCGCCGATCGCCCTCGCGCAGGTCGCGTACCCAGCATGCTCTTCAGATTCAGACTAAGCGCCATGTTTTCTCCCGTCCCGAACGACGCTGCCGCGTTCGCTCATCCCGACTTTACAGCCCTACCTGCAGGAATGCGGTGTCCTGCGCGAGCCGCGCCAGGTCGATCTCCTGCCAGACCGCGCCGTTGCTCTCCGTCCAGCGCGCCCCATACCACGTCGGCGCCCCTGGCGAAGGCTCGCCTTGCGAGAGCTCGGCGAGATTGCGCAGGCCCAGCACCCGGTGCACGACCAGCGCGGCGCGCAGCTCGCCCACGCGCGGTCCGAAAAGCACAACCCGAGTCTGACTTGCGCCGACGGTGACCGGCTCGAGCGGACGGCCCAGAAAGCCCGCGAAATCGATCACGCCGTAGAGGTTTCCGCGAATGTTGGCGATCCCGAGGTACCAGGGCTTGGTCAGAGGCACGGTCGCAATCTGGGGAACGGCTATGACTTCGCCGGCGTCGGCAAGCCGGATGAGCCACTGCTCGCCGGCGCAGGCCAGCCCGAGGCGCGACTGCTCGACCTGCGCCGTCGTTTTCGCGGCGAGCCGGATCGCCAGCTCCTGCTGGAACGCGCGCAGATCGAGCTTAGCGGCACGGGCCATCGATGTCGGTCAGCCGAACGCGGTGATCTTCGCGAGCAGCTCGTCGCGTTTCACGGGTTTCACGATGTAATCGCGGGCGCCCTGCCGCAGACCCCAGATCTTGTCGGTCTCCTGGCTCTTGGAGGTGCACAGAATGATGGGCACGGTGCGCGTACTCGGGTCCCTGCTGATCGCCCGCGTGGCCTGGAAGCCGTTCAGGCCCGGCATGACCACGTCCATGAGGATCAGGTCGGGTTTGACGGTCTTGGCCTTCAGGATCGCATCCTCGCCGTTGTCGCTGGCGACCACCTCATAGCCGGCCTTGGTCAACATGTCGTTGAGCACGTGCCGCTCGGTCGGCGAATCGTCGACGATCAGAATGCGCTTGATGGTCATGGTGTTCCGCCCTTCGCTCCCCCCTCGTTCGCGCCGTCGCTGGCCGGCGCTCGAGCCATTCAGCTCGACTGGTGCGCGGCGGCCTTCACATGCGTGGCCACCGCCTTCAGCAGGCTCTCCTTGGTGAACGGCTTGGTCAGATACTGGTCGGAGCCGACCATGCGGCCGCGCGCCCGATCGAACAACCCGTCCTTCGACGAAAGCATGACGACCGGCGTCTGATGGAATTTGGCGTTTTTCTTGATCAGCGCGCAGGTCTGATAGCCGTCGAGCCGCGGCATCATGATGTCGACGAAAATGAGCTCCGGCTGGTGGTCTGCGATCTTGGCCAACGCGTCGAAGCCGTCGTCGGCCAGGATCACCGTGCATCCGGCCTGGAGCAGGAAAATCTCGGCGCTGCGACGAATCGTGTTGCTGTCGTCGATCACCATGACTTTCACGCCCTTCAAAGCCGCTGCATCAGGCAATTCACGCCCCCTCGCATCGTCGATCGATCGAACCCTCGCCGTCATTGCTCCCATGCCGACCTCACAGAGTGTGCCACGGATGTAAGTAAATGCCTAGAGCATAATCCTTGCCAGAACCGGCAAAGGTTAGCCGCCTGAGCGATTTACAACATTGACTTCGCGCAAACCCTTGGAGAAAGTGCCGTTTTTGGGCACTTTCGGGCCAGAGTCGACGCATTGCCGAGTTCAGCGATGCGTTGGCGACCGCGCCCCGGCGGCGGACGAAGCCTCGCGAAGCTCAGCGGCCGAGAAACATCCGATATGCGGGATTGCCCGTTTCTTCGACGTACGGATAGCCCAGGCGGCTTAAGAAACGCTGAAACTGCGCGTGATCCGACGGCGGTACCTGCATGCCGACCAGCACCCGCCCATAGTCAGCCCCTTGATTGCGGTAATGGAACAGGCTGATGTTCCAGCCGCGGCTCATGCTGTCGAGAAACTGCATCAGCGCGCCCGGGCGCTCCGGGAATTCGAACCGGTAGAGCGTTTCATGCTCCGCGTCCGGAGCGTGTCCGCCGACCAGGTGGCGCACGTGAAGCTTCGCCATCTCGTTGTCGGACAAGTCGTACGCCTCGATGCGCCGCCTGTGCATCTCCCGCAGCAGCCCCGCGGTCTCGTGACGTCCGTGGACTTCGATGCCGACGAAGAGGTGCGCGACGCGGGCGTCGGCGTAACGATAGTTGAACTCGGTGATGCTGCGCTTGCCGAGCAGCGCGCAGAACTCGCGGAAGCTCCCGGGCCGCTCCGGTATGGTCACCGCGAGGATCGCCTCGCGCTCTTCGCCGAGCTCGGCCCGCTCGGCGACGAAGCGCAGCCGGTCGAAGTTCATGTTGGCGCCGCTCGCGATGGCGACGTAGGTGCGGTCGCGCGGCCGATGGCGCTCGCAGTGGGCCTTGACGCCCGCGATCGCCAGCGCGCCCGCCGGCTCGAGGATCGACCGTGTGTCCTCGAAGGCGTCCTTGATCGCGGCGCAGATGGCGTCGGTATCGACCAGCACGATCTCGTCGAGGAGCTCGCGGCAGATGCGGAACGGCTCCTTGCCGACCTGCTTGACGGCCACGCCGTCGGCGAAAAGGCCGACGTCTTCGAGCTTCACCCGGCGGCCCGCTTCAAGCGACCGCGCCATCGTCGCCGCGTCGACCGGCTCGACGCCGATCACGCGGATCTCCGGCCGTACGCGCTTCACGTACGCGGCGATGCCGGAGGCGAGCCCGCCGCCGCCCACGGGGACGAAGATCGCGTCGATCGGGCCCTGCTGCTGGCGCAGGATCTCCATGCCGATCGTGCCCTGGCCGGCAATCACATCCGGGTCGTCGTAAGGATGCACGAACACCGCGCCGGTCGACTGCGCGATGGTCCGTGCACGCGCGTAGGCGTCGCTGTACGAATCGCCGTGGAGCACGACCTTCGCACCCCGGCCCGCGACCGCCTGAGTCTTGATCGAAGGTGTGGTGATCGGCATAACGATCGTCGCCCTGCAGCCGAGCCGCTGGGCGGCGAGCGCGACGCCCTGGGCATGATTGCCTGCGGAAGCTGCGATCACTCCGCGCGAACGCTCCGCCGCGGACAGATGCGCCATCTTGTTGTAGGCGCCGCGGAGCTTGAACGAGAACACCGCTTGCTGGTCCTCGCGCTTGAGGAGGACCCGGTTTCCCAGACGCGCCGAAAGCGTGTACGCCGGCTCGAGCGGCGATTCGATCGCCACCTCGTAGACCTTGGCCGTGAGGATTCTCTTGAGGTAGTCGACCGGCATCGAATTTCGCTGCAGGACGTGACGCGGCTCGTGAAGCGTAGCAGAAAGCCCGGGGCCGCCAAAGCGCGGATGGCGGACGTTTCTGCTAGCCTTCGCACTCGCCGCCCCATGCCCCGCCCGACGACACTGTCCGACGCAACTGCCCGCACGCTCGCCGTCGTCGATCTGGGCTCCAATAGCTTCCGGCTCGAGATCGGCCGCGTCGAGGGCGATCAGATCTATCGCCTCGATACCTGGCGGGAGACGCTGCGTTTCGGCGCGGGCCTCGATCCGCAGGGTCGAATCAAGCCTTCGGCGATGAGGACGGCGCTGGAGTGCCTGGCGCGCTTCCGCGAGCGGCTGGCCGGGCTACATCCCTCGGCGGTTCGCGCGGTCGCGACCAATACGTTCCGTGTGGCCAAGAATGCGCGCGAATTCCTGCCCCGGGCCGAGCGCACTCTCGGTTTTCCGATCGACGTCATCGGTGGACACGAGGAGGCGCGCCTCATCTATCTCGGCGTCGCGCACGAGCTGCCGCGCTCGGTCGAGCCGCGACTGGTGATCGACATCGGCGGCGGCTCGACCGAATTCATCATCGGTCGCGGGCTGGAGCCCGAGCGGCTCGAATCGCTCAAGCTCGGCTGTGTCGACATGACCCAGCGCTTCTTCGCGGACGGCCGATTGAGCGCGGAAGCGTTCGCAGCCGCGGAAACCGCGGCGCACGTCGAAATCGAGGCGATCGCCGGCGATTTCGGGCCGCGGCGCTGGCACGAGGCGTACGCATCGTCCGGAACGGCGGCTGCGCTTGCGGAGATTCTCGAGCAGAACGGTTTTTCGGGCGGGGGCATCACGCCGGTCGGTCTGGCGCGGCTCAAGGCCAGGATGCTCGCCGCGCGTCACATCGGCCGGCTTTCGCTTCACGCGCTCAAGCCGGAGCGCGCGCCGGTCCTGGCCGCGGGTCTCGCGATCATGGCCGCGGCGGTCGCGGAGCTCAAGGTTCAGCGCATCGATCCGGTCGGCGGGGCGCTTCGCCTGGGCGTGCTGTACGATCTTTTGGGCCGCACGATCGACGAGGACGTGCGGGGCGTGACGGTGGAGCGCTTCGTCAAGCGCTACAGCATCGACCGCGAGCATGCCGCGCGCGTGGCCGCGCTGGCGGCCGGGCTGTATCGACGTGCGCTCGGGCGACCCGATGCGGGGAAGCTCCAGCTCCTGCGCTGGGCGGCAACGCTGCACGAGATCGGCATGTCGGTATCGCACATCGGCTTTCACAAGCATAGCGCCTACATCCTCCAGCACGCCGACATGCCCGGCTTTTCGTCCGGCGAGCAGGCGCATCTGGCGCTGCTCGTGTTCGGCTGCCGCGGGGGGCTGGCCAAGGTTCGTTCGGCGCTGGGTAACGAGGACATCCGACTGCAGCTCCTCGTGCTGCGCCTGGCGGTGTTGTTTCACCACGCGCGGGCGGCGATCGCGCTGCCGCGGATCCGCCTCGCCAAGCGTCGCCGCGTGGCGCTCGAAGTCCCCGAGCGGTGGTTGCGTGCGCATCCGCTGACCGCGCACCTTCTCGCCAAGGAGCGCTCGCAGTGGAAGGCGCTCGGGTATCCCTGGAAGGCTCGGCGCGCCTAGCGCCCGCTAGACGAAATCCGGACCGATGACGACCTTGAGAACGACGCTTGCCGTTCCGTCGCGCACCCGATTCGAGAGCCACCACACCGCCGCCTTGCGCACGCTCCAGGGCAGCTCCGCGCCTGCAAGGAGCGACGCCGCGGCTTCTCCCAGGGTCGGCTGATGGCCAACCACGAGGACCGGCTCGCGCGCATTGGGCCAGCCCCCCGCCTCGAGCAGCCCGGCAGCCGATGCGCCCGGCGAGAGCTCGTCGACCACCCGAAACTTGCGCTTGAGGGCGAGCGCGGTCTGCTGGGCGCGGTCCGCGGGGCTGACCAGAATCCGGGTCGTGTCGGGCAGATGGCCGTCGAGCCAGGCGGCGACCCGCTCCGCCTGCTTGATTCCCTTGGCGGTGAGCCGCCGGCCGAGATCGGGCTCGCCGGGCTCCGCTTCCGCATGCCGCCAGAGGATCAGATCCATCGTCGCAACGGCTAAAAGCCGGCGGCGGTCTTATCCGCCATGCGTTCGAGCAATTCGAGCTGGGCCGAAGTTCCGGTACGCCCCTTCGCCCTGGGTTTGGCGTATGTGCCGTCGGCCGCGAGCTCCCATGCGTCCTGACTGTCGACGAGGTAGGGTTTGAGACCTTCGTCGATCACCCGGCCTTTCAGCGCGGGATCGAGGATCGGGAATGCGACCTCGATCCGGCGGAAGAGATTTCGGCCCATCCAGTCCGCGCTCGAGAGGTAGACGTCCTCGGCCCCGTCGTTGTGGAACAGCCACACGCGGTGATGCTCGAGAAAACGGCCGACGATCGAGCGCACGCGGATGTTGTCCGAGACGCCCTTGACGCCGGGACGCAGCGCGCACGCGCCGCGTACGATGAGCTCGACCTTCACGCCGGCCTGCGAAGCCGCGTACAGCGCCTTGACGACCGCCTCTTCGAGCAGCGCATTCATCTTCGCGACGATGCGCGCCGACTTGCCGTCACGGGCGTGCCGCGTCTCGCGACGGATAGCGTCGAGGAGGTGCCGCTGCATGGTGAAGGGCGCAAGCCACAAGCGCTTCAGCTTGTTCGCTTTCGCGAGACTCGTGATGTGGAGGAACACCTCCTCGACGTCGGCACAGATCTCCGGATTCGCGGTCAGGAGCCCGAAATCGGTGTACAGCCGCGCCGTACGGGGATGGTAGTTGCCGGTGCCCAGGTGGGCGTAGCGCTGGAGCTGCGCGCGCCCCGTTGCGTCCTTCTCCCGCCGCAGCAGGAGCGCAAGCTTCGCGTGGGTCTTTAATCCGAAAACGCCGTAGACCACCTGGGCGCCGGACTCCTCGAGGCGCTCGGCCCAGTTGATGTTGGCTTCCTCGTCGAACCGTGCCAGGAGCTCCACGACGACGGTGACTTCCCTGCCACGCCGAGCGGCTTCGACCAGCGCCTCCATCAGCGCCGAGTTGACCCCCGTTCGGTAGACCGTCTGCTTGATCGCGATCACCTCCGGATCGTCCGCCGCCTTGCGGATGAATTCGACCACCGGCTCGAAAGACTGGTACGGATGATGGAGCAGGATGTCGTGCTGGCGGATCGCGGCGAACACGTCCTGCTGCTCGCGCAGGCGGTCGGGCAGCCCCGGAATGAACGCCGGATACTCGAGCTCGTCGAGGTCGGTCTGATCGATGAGCGCCGACATCCGTGCCAGGTTGACGGGCCCCTCGCAACGATAGAGGTCCGCATCCTGCAGCTCGAACTGCTGCAGCAGGAAGGTCGCCAGGTGCTGCGCACAGTGCGAGGCGACTTCCAGCCGCACGGCAAGCCCGAACTGCCGCTGCGGCAGCTCGCCTTCGAGCGCCTGGCGCAGGTTCTTCACTTCTTCTTCGTCGATCCACAGGTCGGCATCGCGCGTGACGCGGAACTGCGAATAGTTCACCACCTCGCGGCCGGCGAACATTTCGTGCAGATGCGCGTGCATGATCGAGGACAGCAGCACGAACGTGTTGTCGACGCCGGCGACTTCGGGGGGAATCTTGATCACGCGCGGCACCAGCCGCGGGGCCTTCACGATCGCCACACTCGTCTCCCTTCCGAACGCGTCCCGGCCGGAGAGCTCGACGATGAAATTCAGGCTCTTGTTGACCACCTGCGGGAACGGGTGCGCGGGATCGAGCCCGATGGGCGTGAGGAGCGGCCGGATCTCCTTGTGGAAATACTCGGCCGCCCATGCGCGCTGCGCCGCGGTCCGCTCCGCCCCGCGCACGATGCGCACACCCGCTTCCGCCAGCGCGGGAAGGATCTGTCCGTTGAGCACACCGTACATCTCGCCGACGAGACGCTGCGTCCCCTGGCTGATCTCCACGAGGTTCGTCCGCAGCTCCTGAAGCGACATGCCGACGAGCGGAGCCTTCAGACGAAGCTGTTCGCGCAAGCCCGCGATCCTGATCTCGAAGAATTCGTCGAGATTGCTGCTCACAATGCACAGGAAGCGCAGCCGCTCAAGGAGCGGTGTGCCCGGGTCCTCGGCGAGCGCCAGGACGCGGCGGTTGAACGCCAGTATGGAGAGCTCGCGATTGATCGGCGGTGGATCGGGCTCGCGGCTGGGAGCCGGAGCGGATGCGAGCGAAGTCACCGTCGATGGCGAATGCGGCGAAGCCGAAGCAGTATCGGCCCCGCGCATGACAGTCATGTTACGGCTCGGACCATCAGGCCGACGCGACGAAAGCGCCGCGCTCCTCGAGGGCGAACCAGATGCAGCCGCGGCCGGCTTCACGGGCGATCGCGGCCAGGTATTCTCGGTGAGCCGCCCATTCCTCGGCGGAGGGTTCGAGCACCCGGACTGGCGGCAGCGCCCCGTAGCCTGCGATCGCTACGGCGGGCGCCGGCGGAGCGAGATCGATGACCAGGCTCTCCTGGCCGCGCGTCATCGCGAGGTAGACCTCGGCCAGCAGCCGCGCGTCGAGCAGCGCGCCGTGCAGCGTGCGATGCGCGTTGTCCACGCCGAGGCGCTCGCAGAGCGCATCCAGGCTGTTCTTCTTGCCCGGAAACTGCTCGCGCGCCAGCGCGAGGGTATCGATGACGCACTCGCAAATGCCGGCCGTCGAGGGCAGCGCAAGGCGTTCGAATTCCGCGTCGAGAAAAGCCAGGTCGAACGGCGCGTTGTGGATGACCCAATGGGCGCCGCAGGAGAATTCGACCAGCTCGGTCGCGATGTCGGCGAAGCGCGGCTTGTCGCGCAGCGTCTCCCAGGTCAGGCCATGGACATCGGTCGCGCCAAGGTCGATGTCGCGCTCGGGATTGACGTAGTAGTGCACACTGCGCCCCGTGAGCCGGCGATCCACGACCTCTACCGCGGCGATCTCGATGATGCGGTGTCCAAGCTTGGGATCAAGCCCGGTGGTTTCGGTATCGAGGATCAGGTGGCGCATGTGCGGCCGGGAGAGAGAATCGGGATCTGGGAGCCGCTAGACGTAACGCCACTTCATGGGGGGTATTCTCGCTCATCCCCGCCCGGAAGCCCAATCCCCCGCGAGCCGGTCGCGGATTCCGGACGCCTTCAGCGCCGATAACGCTTGATCGTGGCCTGGATCTCTTCGATGGCCCGCTCGATCTCGTCGTCCGTCAGGTCGCGCTGCGCGCCCTTGCGGTCGGTCAGCGTAAGCGTCCGGTCGATCTCCGTCTGGAACTCTCCGAGGTTGAGCGTCTCGGTGATGGTGGTGGTCGGCTCGTCGGTCAGCGTGTCCGGACCCCAGCGCACGATGACCACCGAGAGGTTGTCGCCTTCGGGTCCGCCACGCAACTCGGCCTCGCGCATCATCGTCGGCGCCGCCTTGAGGATCGGGGTTCCGGTGAGCGCTCGGGCGATCTCCTCCTGTGGATAAACGCTCCACAGGCCGTCGGTGCACAACACGAGGAGGTCGCCGTTGCGCAACGGCGTCCTCCTCGAGAGATCGATCACCGGATCGACGAGACCGCCCAGACAGCTGAAGATCTTGTTGCGATCGGGATGGTCAATCACTTCGTGCGCGCCGATGATGCCTTGGTCGAGCAGGTACTGCACCTTGGAGTGGTCCTTGGTCTGGCCGATCAGCCCGCCCTGCCGGAAGAGGTAGAGCCGAGAGTCGCCGACGTGCGCCCAGTAGGCGTAGTTGGACTGCACCACGCACGCAACGCACGTCGTACGCGGCGTTTCCAGCATCGAGAACTGGTTGGCGTACGAGCCGAGCGCCTGATGGGCGCGAAGCATCGAATCCTGGAGAAATTTGAGCGGATTCTTGAGCGTCGGCTTCGCCTCCTGCTGGAAGCGCTCGATGAAAAGCCGCACGGCGATCTGCGCGGCGATTTCGCCCCCCGCGTGCCCACCCATGCCGTCGGCGAGGACCAGCAGCAGCGTGTCGCGGCTATAGGTATAGGCGAGACGGTCCTGATTGACCTTGCGCTGGCCCTTGCGGCTTTCCTGGAAGATCGTGAAACGCACGCGCTTACCCGGGCGCTACACGACTTCGCTGAAGAGCTTTCGCTTCAGCGTGTTGAAGAACGTCAGCTTCCGCTTGCGCGGAGGGATGTCGCGGATCGCCTTTTGCAGCGCGAATACGCTTTGCGGGCGCTCGAGCGGATCGAGCCGGAGACACCAGTCGATAACTTCGAGCAGGTTGTCGGAGTACGCGCCCGCCCAGATCTTCTTGGCGGAGACCAGATGATCTTCGGCGACCCGCGCGTCGGCCGCCTGGGGCGCGAATGCCGCCAGGCAGGCGAACATGCTCGCCCCGATGCCATACACGTCGGTCCACGGCCCGAGACGGTCGGGCTCCCGGTATTGCTCCGGCGCGGCGAAGCCGGGGGTGTACATCGGTGCGAGCTTCGGTCGCGTATTCGTCAGCGTCTGGCGCGCGGCGCCAAAATCGAGCAGCACCGGCGAGCCGTCGGTGCGCAGATAGATGTTGGCAGGCTTGATATCGAGGTGCAGCAGCTTGTGCGTGTGCACTTCGCGCAAGCCGTTCAGAAGGTGCATGAACACGTGTCGCACCAGGCGCTCGGAAACCTGATCCTGACGCATCTGGATCTGCTGCTGCAGCGTGCGCCCGCGCTCGTAGCGCATCACCATGTAGACCGTCTCGTTGGCGCGAAAGAAGTTGAGCACCCGCACGACGTTGGGATGATTGATCTTGGCGAGCGCCCGACCTTCCTCGAAGAAGCACTTCATCCCGTAGCGGAACGAAGTGAGGTTTTCGGCGGTGCTGGCGCGCACGATGTCACCTTCCGTGCGCAGCACGAGGGACGAGGGCAGATACTCCTTGATCGCCACCGGTCCACCGCCGTCATCGAACGCGCGATAGACGATCGAGAACCCACCGCGGCTGATCTGACGATCGACGCGGTAGTTCAGAAGCTGGTAGCCGGACGGCAGGGCCTGGTTGGTGGCGCCCATAGACGTGTTGGCGGAGCAAGTTTCGTTCCGCCTGCACTTGCGCGTGCGATTGATAACCTCTACATTCTCGACAAGCCCGCGCATAAAGTAAAGATTTCATTGAGTTTCTGTCTCTTCCCGGCGCTCGAGAGCCCGGCTTGCCTCGAGCCATGATCGCGAGCATGACCGGCTTCGCCACAGCCGCCGCCGAGCTGCCCGGCTGCTCGCTCACCGTCGAATTGCGGTCGGTGAATCACCGCTACCTCGACGTCCAGCTCAAGCTTCCGGACGAATTGCGCGGGCTCGACACAACGCTGCGCGAGCTCTTTACCGGCGAAATCCGACGCGGCAAGGTCGATTGCCGCATCACGCTCGCGCATGCCCTCCCGGGCGAAGCAACGCTCGCGGTGAACGCCGAGCGGGTTGCGCAGCTTCGAGATGCGGCCGCCGAAGTCCGGCGCCACGCGCCCGACAGCGCGCCGATAACGGTCGCCGACATCCTGCGCTGGCCGGGCGTTTTGACCGAACCTTCGCTGCCGCCCGAAGCGCTCGCCGAGCGCGTGATGGATCTCGCGCGCCGGACGCTCTCCGAGCTCACCGCATCGCGCCTGCGCGAGGGCGACAAGCTCAAGGTGATGCTCGAAGAGCGCTGTCGCGCGATCGAGGCGCAGGTCGAGCGCGTCGCCCCTCGCATCCCGGCGGTTCACGTCGCCTACGTCGAGAAGCTCGGCGCGCGGCTCAAGGAAGCCGGTGTCGATCCGGACGCCGAGCGGCTCAAGCAGGAGCTCGCGCTCTTTGCCGCCAAGATCGACGTCGCCGAGGAGCTTTCGCGGCTCGCCGCACACGTCGTCGAAGTGCGGCGTGTGCTCGCGGCAGGAGGCGCGAGCGGCAAGCGGCTCGACTTCTTGATGCAGGAGCTCAACCGCGAAGCGAATACCCTGGGCTCGAAATCGGTGGACGCGGAGCTGTCGCGGGCTGCTCTCGAAATCAAGGTCCTGATCGAGCAGATGCGCGAGCAGGTGCAGAATATCGAATAGCCGCCGAGCGCCCGGCGAGGTGCCCCATGCGCATGCGCATGGGGATCGCGGGCAAAAGCGAGTGCGGCCGCGGCCGACACATAAACGATGACACCAGCACCCGCTCACAAGGAGGCCGCTGGCGGCGCCGGCAACTTATTCGTGGTCGCCGCCCCGTCGGGGGCCGGTAAGACGAGTCTCACCCGGGCGCTGCTGAGGCGGGAACCCGCGATCCGGCTGTCGGTGTCATATACGACGCGCCTTCCACGGCCAGGTGAGGAAGACGGGATCGACTACCACTTCGTGACGCCCGAGCGCTTCGCAGCCCTCAAGGAGACGGGGGAGCTTCTCGAATACGCCCACGTGCATGGCAACTGGTACGCGACCAGCGGGACCTGGCTCAAGGCTCAAGTGGATTCCGGGCAGGACGTGCTGCTCGAAATCGACTGGCAAGGCGCAGCGCAGGTACGCAATCTCGTCGTCGACTCGGTCCATGTCTTCATCCTTCCGCCGTCGCTCGACTCGCTGCGCGAGCGACTGCTCCGGCGCGGACAGGACGACTCAGTCACCATCGAGCGCCGGCTCCTGGCTGCTCGCGAGGAGATGAGACATTGCGGCGAATTCGATTATGTTATTATTAATCAGGAGTTTGCTTCGGCAGTCGAGGACTTGCTCGCCATCGTGCGGGCAGCGCGGCTGCGTAGCGGCCAACAGCGCAACCGGCATCGCGCGCTGCTCGAGCAACTGACCTTGAATGGATGAGCCATGGCCCGGATCACGATTGACGACGCGCTTGCCAGAATACCCAACCGCTTCGAGCTCACGCTTGCGGCCACCAACCGCGCGCGTCAGATCAGCGCGGGCTCGCAGCCGCTGGTCGAGCCGGATCGCGACAAGCCCACGGTGATCGCGCTGCGCGAGATCGCCGCGGGCAAGGTCGGGATCGAGCTCCTCCTCAAGCCGCAGACCTTGAGCTGAGGCGGAAACCTCCCCATGTGACCCAAGCATGCCGGAAATCGCCGAATTCACCCGTCATCTTGGTCACTATCTGCCGCCCCCTGACGTCGCGCTGGTCGAGCGCGCATTCGCCTTTTCCGAGCACGCGCATCAGGGCCAGTATCGCAAGTCCGGCGAACCGTACATAACGCACCCGCTGGCGGTAGCCAGCATCCTCTCGCAGTGGCGGCTCGACGCGCAGGGCCTCGCCGCCGCCCTCCTCCATGACGTGATGGAGGACACCAACGTCACCAAGTCCGAGATCGAGCACTCGTTCGGGAAGCCGGTCGCGGACATGGTCGACGGCGTTTCCAAGCTCGATCAGATCGAGTTCCAGTCGCGGGAGGACCTGCAGGCGGAGAGCTTCCGCAAGATGCTGCTCGCGATGGCGCAGGACGTGCGCGTCATCCTGATCAAGCTGGCCGACCGCCTGCACAACATGCGCACGCTCGACGCCATGGCCTCGGCGCACCGGGAGCGCATCGCCCGCGAGACGCTGGACATCTACGCGCCGATCGCCAACCGGCTGGGGCTGAATGCGCTCTACCAGGAGCTGCAGGAGCTTTCCTTCAAGCACCTGCACCCGCTGCGCTATCGCGTCCTGACCCGGGCGATCAAGGCCGCCCGCGGCAACCGGCGGGAAGTCATGAACCGGATCATGCAGTCGATCCGCGACGGCCTCAAAGCCGACGGCATCGCGGCGACGGTCAGCGGCCGCGAGAAGACCGGCTACAGCGTCTACAAGAAGATGCGCGAAAAGCACTATACCTTCGCCCAGGTGTTCGACATCTACGGCGTGCGCGTGCTGGTGAAGGACACCACCGCGTGTTACGCGGCGCTGGGCGTGCTGCACGGTCTGTACAAGCCGATCCCGGGCAAGTTCAAGGATTACATCGCGATTCCAAAGGGGAACGGATACCAGTCGCTCCACACCACGCTCTTCGGACCGTTCGGGACCCCGCTGGAGGCACAGATCCGCACCCACGACATGCACCACGTCGCCGAAGCGGGCGTCGCGGCGCACTGGCTGTACAAGGCCGGCGGCCAGCTCGACCTCGCAGAGGCCCAGCACCAGACGCATCGCTGGCTGCAGAGCCTGCTCGAGATCCAGTCGGAATCGCGCGACTCGAAGGAATTCCTCGAGCACATCAAAGGGGATTTGTTCCCCGACGAAATCTACGTCTTCACCCCCAAGGGCAAGATCATGGCGCTGCCGCGCGGCGCCACGGCGGTCGACTTCGCCTACGCGGTGCACACCGACATCGGTCACCACTGCACCGCGGCGCGGATCAACTACGAGCTTATGCCGTTGCGCACCGAGCTCAAGAGCGGCGACCAGGTCGAGATCATCACCGCCCCATCGGCGCGCCCGAATCCGTCATGGCTGAACTTCGTCGCCACCGGCAAGGCTCGCTCGCGCATCCGCCACTTCCTGAAGTCCCTGCAGCAGAAGGAATCCGCTACGCTGGGCGAACGAATGCTCGAGCAGGCGCTCGCCTCCCTCAAGGCTTCGCCGCGTTCGATCACCACCGAGCGCTGGGATGCGTTGATGCGCGAGTACGGCGCCAAGAGCCGCCCCGAGATTCTTGCCGACATCGGACTGGGCAAGCGCCTCTCGTTCGTTGTCGCGCAGGCGTTGACCCGACCTAACGCCCGCAATCCCGAAGAGGCGTCTTCCAGCGAGGCCCGACCCGGGGCCCTGCAGCTCCGAGGCGTCGAAGGGGTGGCGATCCAATACAGCAAGTGCTGCCGGCCGATACCTGGCGATGCGATCGTCGGCCAGTTTCGCCGTGGTCAGGGCCTGCTGGTCCACACGCGCGACTGCCAGACGTTGCGCAAAGGCCGCGTCGACACCGATCAGGTGGTCGACGTCGAATGGGCGCCGCAGGTCGACGGCGTGTTCGAGGCCGGGGTGAGGCTGCTGGTGGACGACCAGCGGGGCCTACTCGCGCGACTCGCGACCGAGATCGCCGACGCCGGCGCGAACATCGAGTATCTATCGATGGAGCGACCGGACGGCGATCGCGTTGTCAACATGTTCTTCAGCGTCCAGGTGCGCGACCGGCGCCACCTGGCCCATGTGATGCGCTCCCTGCGCCGGATCGCCGAGGTGCGGCGCATCCATCGGGCGCGGACGTAGGCGCGAATCCGGTCGGATAGATGGCGCGCGTGCGCCGTTACGCCGCCTGCCGGGCGAGGAGCTGCTGCAGCTCGCCCGATTCGTACATCTCCCGCATGATGTCGCAGCCTCCGACGAACTCGCCGTTGACGTAGAGCTGCGGGATCGTCGGCCAGTTGGCGTAATCCTTGATGCCCTGACGAACTTCGGCATTGGCGAGCACGTCGACCGAAAAGAACTGGTCGATGCCGCACGCCTGCAGCATCTGCACCGCGGCGGCCGAGAAACCGCATTGGGGGAACTGCGGTGTGCCCTTCATGTACAGCACGACGGGATGGCCGGTCACCTGTTCGCGAATCGTATCCTGGATGTTCATGGCGTGCCCTCTCGCATCGGGTTTCTCTGTCGACCGGTCCATTTTAACGCATCCCGGCCGCAGTCACAGCGCGCCCGCGCACTCGGCCCTCGCGGCAGAGCATCCGCATCAGGCTTCGGCCACATGCTCCCGGTACGCGGCACGCTCGCACAGACTGCGATACCAGCGCTCGAGATTCGAAAATCGGGGCCGATCGATGGGCATCAGATACCAGCGATGCGGGGCAAATCCAAGCGCGATATCGGCCATCGTCAGCTCGTCCCCGGCGACGTACCTCGTCCGCCCGAGTTGATCGTCGAGGATCGAAAAAGCCGATGCTGCGCGTCGCTGCGCGTTTTCGAGCTCAGCGGGCTCGACCCGATCCGGAGGCGATCTGAGCAGGGCCCGGAACAGGATCCCCATCGGCACCGACAAAGCGGTCTGCTGCCAGTCCATCCAGCGATCGGCGTCGGCTCGGCGCTGCAGGTCCGTCGGCCACAGCGATCCCGCGGCGTGCTTAGCCGCGAGATAGCGAACGATCGCGTTGGACTCCCACAGGATGAAGCCTTCATCGTCGATCGTCGGCACGAGGCCATTGGGATTGAGCGCGAGGTATTCCGCGGTCTTGTTGCCGCCGAACGGCCCGCCGATATCCGAGCGTTCGAACGCCAGGCCGATCTCGGCACAGCACCAAAGAACCTTCTGCACGTTGCTCGATGTCTTTCTGCCGAGGATTTTCAACACGGTCGTCCCTCCAGTAACGTTCGCGCGTGGTCGAACGGTCAGTGTCCGGTTGTCTCGATAACCCGGATCGGTTCGCCGTCGAGGAAGGCCAGCACGTTCTCGACGGTGTGGCGGTAGTACTCCGCGTACACCTCCACCGCGCTGTAGCCGAGATGCGGCGTCAATACCGTGCCGGGAGCGCGGACCAGAGGGTGGCTCGCGGGCAGCGGCTCCCGATAAAACACGTCGAGCGCCGCAATCAGCCCGCCCGACTGTACCGCGTCGATCAACGCCGCCTCGTCGACCAGCCCCGCTCGCGCCGTATTCACCAGGATTGCGCCGCGCTTCATGCGCCCGAGCTCCGAGGCTCCGAGGATGCCGCGCGTGCGCTCCGAGAGCACGAGGTGCAGGCTCACGACGTCAGCCTTGGACAAGAGCTCCTCCTTCGGCGCGAGGACCGCCCCGGCCGCGCTCGCGGCCTCCGTCGTGAGGTGCTGACTCCACGCGAGCACCCGCATGTCGAGCGCTCGCCCGTAGCGCGCCATCAGGGTCCCGATCCGCCCGAGACCGATGACGCCGAGCGTCTTGCCGGAGAGCACCGGGCCCGCGTGCGTACCCTCCTGGAACCGCCCCGCGCGAACCGCAGCGTCACCCGCAGGGATGGCACGCGCCGCCGCGAGCATCAGCCCCAGCGCGATCTCTGCTGTGGACGCTCCCGACGGTCCGCCTCCGGTGCAGCAGACCGTCACGCCGCGCGCCCTGAGCGCGGAAACGTCGATCAACGCGGCCCTCGCGCCCGTCATTCCGAACATGCGCAGCTTCGGAAGGCGGCGGACGAGCGAGGCGGGAAAGGGCGTGCGCTCCCGGATCGCGAGGATGATATCGAACGGCATGAGCGCTCGCGCGGCCGCTTCTTCGTCGGCAAACGGTGCGTGGAAGAATTCCACGTCTGCGCGAGCCAGCACCGGTCCCCAGTCCGCGCTGCTTCGCGCGACGTTCTGCCAGTCATCGAGAACGGCGATCCGGATCACCGTTTGGGGCACCACCGAGCTCATTCCTTGACCGCTCCGGTAAGCCCCGAGACGTAGTACTCGACGAAGAACGAGTAGAGCACGGCCACCGGAATGGATCCGAACAACGCCCCGGCCATCAGCGCGCCCCAATGGTAGACGTCGCCTTCCACCAGCTCGGTCACCACGCCGATCGGCACCGTCTTGACCTCCGAAGAAGACACGAAGGTGAGCGCGTAGATGAACTCATTCCATGACAGCGTGAACGCGAAAATGCCCGCCGAGATCAAACCCGGCACGGCGAGAGGCAGCACGATCCTCACGAGAATCTGCGCGCGGCTCGCGCCGTCGATGAGCGCGCATTCCTCCAGCTCGAACGGAATGGTCTTGAAGTAACCCATGAGCAGCCACGTGCAGAAGGGAATCAGGAACGTGGGATAGGTCAGGATCAGGGCGAGCCGCGTGTCGAACAGGTCGAGCTTGTAGACCATCGTCGCGAGCGGGATGAACAGAATCGACGGCGGTACGAGATAAGCCAGAAAAATGCTCGCCCCCACGTAACGGGAGCCGCGGAAGCGCAGCCGCTCGATCGCATACGCAGCCAGCACGCTGCAGACGATCGACAGGAAGGTAGAGAGCACCGACACCAGCACCGTATTCCAGAGCCAGTCCGGATAGGCCGTGTCGAACAGCAGCTTCTTCACGTGCGCCAGCGTCGGATGACTGATCCAGAAAGGATTGTCTTCGCTGGAGAGCAGCTCTTCGTCCGGTTTGAAGGCCGTCATCGCCATCCAGTAGAACGGGAAGAGGAGCACGAAGAGAAAGCCGGCAAGGGGAAGGTAGATCGTGACGATGCGACGCGGTAGCGACACGAGATAGTTCATGCCTTGCGAATCGGTCGTGCGGTCAGCCGCGGCGTCGGCGGTGGTCATTTGTCCCCGCTCCCCTGCTGCCAGGCGCGACGCTGGAGCCCGTAGTAGCTGATCAGTATCGCGGCGAGCAGGAACGGCACCATCGCGGTCGCGATTGCCGCGCCTTCACCGAGGTTCCCGCCGGGAATCGCGCGCTGGAAGGAAAGCGTAGCCATCAGGTGCGTCGCGTTGAGCGGTCCGCCGCGGGTAAGCACGTAGATGAGCTGGAAGTCGGTGAAGGTGAAGAGCACCGAGAACGTCATCACGACGGCGATGATCGGCGTGAGCAGAGGCAGCGTGACGTAGCGGAACTGCTGCCAAGGAGACGCGCCATCGAGGCTCGCCGCCTCGTAGTACGACGGCGAGATCGTCTGCAGCCCGGCCAGCAGCGTGATCGCGACGAACGGCACGCCGCGCCAGATGTTCGCTGCGATGGTGGAAAAGCGCGCATTCCAGGGGTCGCCTAGAAAGTCGATGTAACGGTGGATCAATCCCATCCTGGTCAGCGCCCAGCTTATGACCGAGAACTGAGAATCGTAGATCCACCAGAACGCGATCGCGGATAGCGCCGTAGGCACGATGAACGGCAGCAGCACGACCGCGCGGAAGAACGCCTTGAAGGGAAGGTGGTTGTTGAGGATCAGCGCGAGCCACAGTCCGAGCGCAAACTTGATGACGCTCGCGACGGTCGTGTAGAAAAGCGTGTTGAACAGCGCCAGGCGCGTGACGCTGTCGCCCCAGAGGAACTCGAAATTCCCCACTCCGATCCAGTGACCTGCGCGGCCGATCTTGGCGTCGGTGAAGCCGAGCCAGGTGCCTAGCCCGAGCGGGTAAGTGAGGAAAACGAGCAGCAGCGCCGCCGCGGGCAGCATGAAGATGAACCCGAGGACATTGCGGTTGTCGAGCGCGCGGGAAAGCGCGCTGGAGCGCGAAACTGTCTTCAACGAGCCGTCTCGACTTGAAAGAAGTTGCGCGCGTTGAGGGGCGTCCTTAGCGATCAATGGAGGCGCCCTCTTCAACGCGCGGGAGCTATGGCGTCACGTCGGCGTAGGCGGATGCCTGAAGTACGCGTGCGGGGCGCGACGTCACACGTTGTAATAGCGCTCGGCCCGCTTCTGCGCCCGCTCGGCCGCATCCTTCGGCGTCTTCGATCCGCTCGCCGCTTCCGCCACCATGTTGACCATGATGAAGTCGGCCATCGTGGCGGCCGAGGCGTAGCCCATTTCACCCGCGTAGCCGTTGGGCAGCATGATCTTCATCGCGTCCCGATACGGTGTGTGCTTCGGATCCGAAGTCCAGATCGGATTCGACTCGTACGCCTTGAGCGGCTGCGTCACGTATCCGATCGAGGCCTGCTGCCAGGGAACGTACTGCTCTTTTTCCATCATGAAGCGCAGGTACTCCTTGGCCGCGTTCGGATACTTCGAGTACTTGAACAGCATCATGGGGAAGAAGAGGTTGAGCTCGGTCGCCTTGCCTACCGGACCGACCGGCATGTTGGCGTGACCGATGTCCGCGGCCATCTCCTTGATCTTCGGATCCTGCGAGGTCTTCGCGGCGTAGTAAATCGAAATGCCGTTGCAGGTCACTCCGATCTGGCCGTCGAGGAACGCCTTGTTGTTGTTCGGGTCCAGCCAAGACAGCGTCCCGGGAGCGAACGTTTCATAGAGCTGCTTGGCGTATTCCAGCGCGGCGATCGTCTCCGGGCTGTTGATGACGACCTTGTTCTTCGCATCGACCATCTTGCCACCGTGCGCCCACACGAGCCAGTGCGTCCAGACATTGCCGTCGCCCGTCGCATTGCCGAGCGCGAAGCCCGGCGGCAGGCCCTTCGCCTTCAATCCCTGGCACAGCTTGAGGAAGCCCGGCAGGTCCTTGGGAAAAGCGTCGAAGCCCGCGGCTTTCATTGCGCTGATGCGATAGACCATCGCGTTGCCGGCGCACCCCATCGGCACCGCGATCCACCTGCCCTTGCTCGTGCAGTACGACTTGCACACGTCGTACCAGCCGCCGTACTTGGCGCCGAGGTAGTTGCAAAGATCGGTGACGTCGACCAGCTTCTCGGGATACTGATGGGCGTCTTCGAAGGTGCCGATGATGATGTCGGGGCCGCTGCCCACGTTCGCGGCGACGGCCGCCTTGGGACGCACGTCCTCCCAGCCTTCCGCGTCGACGCGCACTTCGATGCCGGTCGCCTGCGTGAACTTCTTCGTGTTCTCCGCCCACGCATCCTCGTCGCCCTGGACGAAGCGCTTCCAGCGCAGGACGCGCAGCTTCGCTCCCTTTTCGGGCGTGACCTTGTACTGCTGCGCCTGCGCATCGGCGGGAAACAACGCCGATCCGGTTCCGAGTGCTCCACCCGCGGCCACACCGGCCGTGGCCTTGAGAAAATCGCGACGCTTGAACTTGCTCATGGGTTCCTCCTCCACGTTGGACTGCGAGTCGCTGCTGTCGTACAGACCCGTATTGTTGAAACTCTACGAACCGAGCCGCCGGCCGCTGCCGGCGTCGAACAGGTGCGCTCTGCCGGGATCGGGGCTCAGATGGATGCCGTCGCCGGCGCGACAGTCGACGCGGTCACGCACGAGCGACGTCAGCTCCTGACCGTTGAAGCGGCAGTAGAGCTGCGTATCGGCGCCCGTCGGCTCGACGACGACGACTTCCGCAGGCAGTCCCGCGGCGTCCGCGAGCAGGCAATGCTCGGGCCGGATGCCGTAGAGCACGCTCTGGCCGTCGGTCGCGCGCGCCCCCCGCGGCAGGGGCAGCGTGATGTTGGCTGCGAATTCGACGCGGCCGTCGCCGCCATTGACGCGCGCGGTTCCCGGTACCATGTTCATCGCCGGCGAGCCGATGAAGCCGGCGACGAAGATATTGTTGGGGCTGTCGTAGAGCGTCAGCGGATCGCCGATCTGCTCGACCACGCCGTCGCGCATCACGACGATCTTGTCCGCCATGGTCATCGCCTCGATCTGGTCGTGGGTGACGTAGATCGACGTTGTCTTGAGCCGCTGGTGCAGCTCCTTGATCTCGGTGCGCATCTGCACCCGCAGCTTGGCGTCGAGGTTCGACAGTGGCTCGTCGAACAGGAACACCTGCGGATCGCGCACGATGGCGCGCCCCATCGCCACGCGCTGGCGCTGGCCGCCCGAGAGCTGTCGAGGGAATCGATCGAGGAAGGTCGACAGCCCCAGGATGCCGGCCGCCTTGGCGACCCGCGCTTCGATCTCGCTCTTCGAGAGCCGTGCGAGCATCAGCGCGAACGACATGTTGTCGCGCACGGTCATGTGCGGATAGAGCGCGTAGTTCTGGAAGACCATCGCGATGTCGCGCTCCTTGGGCGGCACGCGGTTCACGACCTTTCCGCCGATCGCGATCTCGCCTTCGGTGATTTCCTCGAGCCCGGCGATCATGCGCAGCAGCGTGGACTTGCCGCAGCCGGACGGGCCCACGAGCACGCAGAACTCCCCGTCGGCTATCTCGACATCGACGCCGCGGATAACGTGCGTCGAGCCGAAATGCTTGTGGACCTGCCGGATCGCTACGCCTGCCAACGCCGCTCCTCCGTCATGAGCCCGGCTTCCTCGTTCCCCGGACGACCACGTAGTCCGGCCGGCCGGTCGCGAGCCAGGTGATGATATTCCGCGCCGCTTTGCGCCGCAGATCGACTTCGGATTGCACGCTGAAGAAGGCCGCGTGCGGAGTAAGGATTACCTTCGGATGACCGAGCAAAGGATCGCCTGCAGAGATCGGTTCGACTGGAAGGACGTCCAGTCCGGCGCCGGCAAGTATTCCACTATCGAGTGCCGCTAGCAAATCAGGAATTTCGACGATCGCGCCCCGGGCCGTGTTGACGAGGTACGAGCCGGGACGCATCTTCGACAGGACTTCGGCGTCGATCATGCCACGCGTTTCCGCGGTCAGTGGCGCGTGGATGCTCACCACGTCGCTCTCGCCGAACAGCCCGTGGAGGTCAGGACGTCGGTCCACGTAGGCGGGAAAATCGCCGTCGATCAGATACGGGTCGAAGGCGACGATCCGTTTGAACAGATTGCGCGAGACATGCGCCATTCGCTTGCCGATGCGGCCTAAGCCCACGATGCCGAGCGTCATTTCGGCGACGCGACCGAGCGGACCCGAGGATAGGTAGTGCCAGCGCCCGGCATGGATATCGCGGTGGTAGGCGACGACGTTGCGCCCGAGCGCGAGCGCCAGCGCAAGGGCGTGCGTCGCGACCTCGCCGATGCCATAGTCGGGAGAATTGGCGACCCACACCCCGTGGCGCTCGCACGCCGCCGTATCGATGTTGTCGTAGCCTGCTCCGATCCGGCTCACGATCCCCAAACGCGGCAGTACGGCGACGACCTTTGCCCCGACCGGCGCATATTGCGACAGGATGCCAACGCAACCGGTCGCGGCCGCGGCGACCTCGTCCTCGGTTCTGCATTGCGCGGCGAAAAGCTCCACGCCCGCATCGGCGAAAAGCCTGCGCTCCAGCTCGATGTCGGAGTAGTCGTGGTCGGCGTAGAGGACGCGTGGCATGTCGCAACCGTTGGCCTTTCTCGCGCCCGCGCAACGGTACGTGCCTTGAGCAGCTCTCGTCAAGGCTCCCGCCACCTGCGGCAAGGCGGGGTCCGGCAACTTATAATCGCTGACCGCTCGACCGAGGAGAACATCGATGGCCACGCTGCTGCCGACCACGATTGCGGGCAGCCTTCCCAAGCCGGAATGGCTTAGCCCGCCGGGGGTCCTCTGGGCGCCCTGGCTGCTGGAGGGCGAGGCGCTGGCCACGGCCAAGCGCGACGCCGTGCGCCTGGCGCTCTTCGACCAGGAGCATGCGGGCATCGACATCGTCACCGACGGCGAGCAGACCCGGCGCCACTTCGTGACCACGCTCATCGAGGGCCTCGAAGGCGTCGATTTCGAGCACAAGAAGACGGTGCGCATCCGCGATCGCTACGACGCGGCCGTCCCCGTGGTCGTCGGCCCGGTCGCCCGGAGGCATCCGGTTTTCGCCGATGACGCCCGCTTCTTGCGCACCCAGACACGGCACAAGATCAAGTACACGCTCCCCGGGCCGATGACTATGGTCGATACGCTCTACGACGCGCATTACGGGAGCCGCGAAAAGCTCGCCGGAGCCTTCGCCGCCATCCTGAACGACGAGGCGCGCGCCATCGAGGCGGCCGGTGTCGACGTGATCCAGTTCGATGAGCCGGCGTTCAACGTCTATTTCGACGAGGTTCGGGATTGGGGCATCGCCGCGCTCGAGCGCGCCGCGCAGGGACTCAGGTGTACCACCGCGGTCCACATCTGCTACGGCTACGGCATCAAGGCCAATATCGAGTGGAAGAAGACGCTGGGCGCGGAATGGCGGCAATACGAGAAAACCTTTCCTCTGCTCGCGCGATCGAGCATCGTCCAGGTATCGCTGGAATGCGCCAACTCGCACGTGCCGCTCGAACTGCTGCGCCTGCTCGAAGGCAAGGACGTCCTCGTCGGGGCGATCGACGTGGCGACCGATCGGGTCGAGGCTCCGGGGGAGGTTGCGGCGACGATCCGGGCAGCGATGAGGCATGTGCCTGCCGAGCGCATCGTTCCGTGCACCAACTGCGGCATGGTCCCGCTCGCTCGCGGCCTGGCGCGAGCGAAGCTCGGCGCGCTCGCGGCGGGTGCCGCCATGGTTCGCCAGGAGATCGGCTGATCCGTCCGTCAAGCTCCAAGCGGGCGAAAATCGGCAGAAACGGCCCGGTTTGACCTCCGTCCCCGCGCCGCGTATAGTCCGGTTCGTGTTTTGTTTCAAGTACTAAAGCACGACCTGTCCGGCTCATTGGCCGTTGCCGAAGCGCCGTACTTTCCTGTCCTTGAGATCGAAACATCAAAACGGGTTCGACCCGATTTTTTCTTTGGTTATAGGATTGGAAACATGCCAACTGGAACGGTTAAGTGGTTCAACGATGCGAAGGGGTTCGGCTTCATTACGCCGGACGGCGGTGGGGAGGATTTATTCGCCCACTTCTCGGCGATCAACATGCCGGGATTCAAGTCACTGAAGGAAGGGCAGAAGGTGAGCTTCGAAGTCACCCAGGGCCCTAAGGGAAAGCAGGCGTCGAACATTCAAATCGCCTGACCCGCGACTTACACGAACAATAAAGCCGGGCAACGCCCGGCTTTTTCGTGCGCGCTCTCCGGCGCGTTGTCATCCGGGCACGGCGCGGTGAGGCAAGACCGCTTCCGCCGCGATGTCCACTTGCCGCCAGATCAGCCCCAGCGTGCCGCCCATGAGCGCCCAGAACAGGATCGCGTTGCCGTAGACGGCAAGGTCGTTGGTGGAATTCTTCACCAGCAGCGCCAGCACCAGGGCGACGACCGTGGCGGCCCACGCTTTCTCCCGATCGCCGCCCCGCCGTGCCCGCTGCCAGGCCAACTTGACCATCTCGAAGTGCAGCCAAAGCCAGATGACAAGCCCGACAACGCCGACTTCGAGCACCAGGTCGAGAAGCAGGTTGTGGCCGTGGGCTCCGGCCTGGGCGTCGATTTTGAGCAGCGTCCGATCGTCGTCGAGATGATAGGCTCGCGGCGGGACGCTTCTTCCCAGCCCGACGCCGAACCAAGGCTGCCTGCGAACGAATTCGGAGTACGCCGCCCAGATCGCGGGGCGCGAGTCGGAGGCGATCATCTCGATGGCCACGCTGCGATCGGCGGGACGCGACTCGGGAAGACGCGCCCGCGAGATGACCTCGATCGAGGCGGCCGAGACGATCAGGCCGAGAACTGCGATCGTGAGCACGGACTTCCAGCGCAGCGTCCCGCGAAGGATCCCGTATGCCATGAGGAAACCGATAAGAGACACGAACAGCGTCGCGATCAGTGTCCGGCTCTCGCTGAGGAAGCCGAGCGCCGCGAACACCCCGACGCACAGCGCCGCTATCCAGCGAGGCCATCCCGCGCGAGACCTGACGACGACCCGATACAGCGGCACGGCGATGAAAGCAATATAGGTGTTCGCGTCGGGCGCGGCGCCCGCTCGCCACGCCAGCCATCCCAGCAGGCCCGGCTGGGCGGCGGCGTCGGGATCGGTACCGAGTATCACCGCCGCGGCCATGGTCGCAACGCAGAGCACTGCTCCGACGGTCGCACCGATGGCGAACGCGAGCCGCCCTCCGAACGCCTCGACCAGAACGAAGCTAACCAGGAAAATCACGAACGGATAGAATTGATCGGTGCGGAAGCTTTGAAAGGATGCTTCGGGCAGCGCCGACCAGCCGATCGAGATCGCCGCGAACGCGAGCCAGATCAGCCACTGCGCCAGGCCGGGGACGTTTTTCCAGGGCGCGAACCGGAAGTGCGCAAGAGCCGCGACCGCCACGATGCCCACAAAGACGTTGCGCAGCGCCGTGACGTGCGCCAGCGGAAGGATCGCCAGCAACACGCCGAAAGCAACGCAGAGCACGCGCAGCGCCGGTGGATCGTGAGCGATGCTATGGTGGCTGACCGTCGGGACGGAAGATTGCATAGCGCGCCGCTTCGAGCACGGGCGGGCAAATCTGGCATCGCGACCTCCGGACGGGAGCGTCGTCAGACGGGCTTAAAGGCCGGTCAGACGGGCTTAAAGGCCGCGGCGCCTGCCGCATTCTAGGAGCAAACCATTGCCTTTACAAATACCGATACCGACCGCGCGATTCGCGGACTCGGACGCCCGGCACCGCGGACCCGGTTCATGAAGGATTGGCCGGGCGTGCTGCTCGTGGCCACGATCTGGGCGTACTGGATCGGCGTCGGCATGATGATCGTTCGCGTGCATCGGAAGACCCGCAAGCTGGGCGGGCTCATCCCGGAGCAGTCGCTCGAGCGCGGCATGTGGCTGGTCTGGGTACCGCTGGTGGCCGCGTGGTTGGCGCTTCCGTACCTGGCTCTGGTGCGCGTTCACGCCCCGTTGGCCCTGCCATCCTTCGCCCGGCTCGGTTCCGGGTACGCGGCGCTGCGCTGGATAGCCGCGACGGGTGCGCTCGCCGCCCTGCTTCTTACGAGCCTGTGCTGGTCGCGCATGGGCACCGGCTGGCGCATGGGCGTGAGCGAGTCGGATAGCGAGACGTTGATCACCGATGGAATGTTCCGGCACGTCCGTCATCCCATCTACGCCCTGTCGATGCTGCTCATGGCGTGCTCGATGATCGTGGTACCGACGATTCCGATGTTCGTCATCGGCGCGGTGCACTTCGTATTGCTGCAGCTCAAAGCCCACAACGAAGAGCGGCATCTGCTGGCGACGCATGGCGATGCGTATCGGGGCTATCTCGCGCGTACCGGGCGCTTCTTTCCATGGCCGCGGACCACACACGATTAGCGGACTCCGCGTTTCGCACGCGAGGCACCCGATGCGCCGGCGGCAGGCCTGCCGGGTCCGTTCGAGACCTGCTGGTCCGGGCGGGCTGCGCCGTCGTCGGTCTCACGTGGGCGGTCGCGATCGCCGGAGCGCCGGATGGGCGATTGCTCGAGCGGGCGGCTCTCGATCCGAGCGTCGAAGCGCGGATCCTCGCGCTCGCTCCCGAGCGTCTTTCCGCACGCGACGTGAGCGAAACGCTGTCGCATGCACGCGCTCCGCGGATCATCGCCCTGCAGGGCAGCTTGCCGATCGTCACCATGGCGCCATTCGCCGAATTCCTGATCGCCATGGGCTATCCTGAGGAAAGGATCCGCAACCCGGAGAGCGGAGCGCTTTCCTACAGCAGCTTCGTCGACGCGCGAGAGCTGGCCGGTACGCTTGCGTGGTACTACGAGCACGAAGGTATGATGCCGATGTTGATCGGACACAGCCAGGGAGGCATGATCGCGGTCAAGGTGCTGCACGAGCTCGCCGGGGGGTTCGGCGCTTCGGTGCCCGTCTGGAACCCCGTCCGCGGCGCAGCCGAAGCGCGCACGACGATCATCGATCCGCTGACCGGCGCGGAGCGTCCGGTCGTGGGCCTCAAAGTGCCCTACGCCGCGGCGCTCGCCACGGGGAAGCTGCCGCGACTCCTGCTTGGACAGTGGTCCATGCTTTCCCGGTTGCGCGAGATTCCCGATACGGTGAGCGAATTCACCGGCTTCTCCCTCGAATGGGACGCGATCGCGGGCAACTTCGGCACCGCCGAGCCCTACCGCGCGACCGGCTCGGCCCGCGTTCGCAACGTCATCCTGCCTTCGAGCGCGAGTCATCTCGCGCTGCCGCGCGCGGCCGAGCTCGCGCACGACCCTGCGACGCGCGACTGGATCGAGCACTACGCGCCCGGCACGACGCCTGTTCCGCCGGAAGTGGCCATCGATGCCAGCAACCTGCTGCACGCAGCGGACATCTGGTACAGCGTGAAGAAGCACTGGTGCCTCGAAGCGCAGCGATTGATCCGCGCGCGGCAGGCAAAACTTGGTGAGCGCGAATAATGTTCGGCACTGCGAGCGACCACGAGGCAGAGGCGTCGCAATCGAAGGCGACGCTGCCGGCAGCGGCCGGCCGCCGGTCCGATCGGCGCGCTCAAAGAATGAGGATGCGAGGCAAGCTCAACCTGTTCCAGGCGATGGTGCTGCGCTGGCGCGAGTTACACCCGTACGTCGCAGTGCACGTCGTCGCCGTCCGGCAGCCGCTCGAAGCGGCGCGCCTGAAGGAGCACATCGGCGAGCGACTGGCCGCAGCCGGGCTCGCACGCATCACGCTCGACCGGCAACGCGCGCGGTTCGAATTCCACGACGGTCCGGCGGCGATCGACCTCGTGGTGCTCGCGGGGGGCGAGGATCCGAAGGCGATCGCGTGCGCGGAAATCGAGCGTCAGCTCAACGGCACCTTTCCGAGCGGGGGCACGTTCACGCCGTTTCGCTTTTTCGCGATCGATGGCGGACCCACGTTCGATCTCGGGCTCGCTTACGATCACTTCATCGCCGGCGGCGATTCGATCGCGGTGCTTCTCGAGCAGCTCGTCAGCGGCTATGGCGCTGGAAGCCGACAGTCCACCCCCTGGACGCCGCGCCGCTACCCTCGGACCTACCGCCGGCTGTTCCTGCGCGACTTCGGCTATTCGCTGCGGGGCGTTGTGCGCCTGCCCGCGATGGCGGCGAGCTGCCGCCGCTCATCCCGTGCGCCATGCCGGACGGACCAGCCGGCCACCAACGGGTTTCTGGCCTTTCACGTCCCGGAAGACGAGCTTGCAGCCTTGCTTCGCACCGCGAAGGCATGGCGGGTGACGGTGAACGACCTTGTGCTCGCGATGCTGCTTCGCGCGCTGTCGCCCGTTGTCCCACGTCACGGCCCCCGCAACGAGCTGGGCGTGGCCTCGATCGTGAACCTGCGCGGAGAATTCGAGTCCGATGCGCATAACACCTTTGGTCTTTTCCTCGCCTCGTTGCGGATCTCGCACCCGGTCCCCGCCGGGATCGACCTCAAGCGCCTGGCCGACGATATCCACGCCGAGACCGAGCGCATCAAGAAGGAGAAGCTGTACTTGCAGACGTTGCTCGCGATAGGCTGGACCGCGGTCGTCTGGCGCTTCCTGTCACCGGAGCGGCGCCGCCGCTTTCTTGCCAAGCACTACCCGATCTGGGCGGGCGTCACGAGCCTCAACATCGATGCCCTCTGGCCGGAGGGATCGGCCTCCGGCGCGCTCGCGGAGTACACGCGGGCCGTCCCTACGGGACCTCTCGCGCCGCTCGCTTTCGCGATCACCACCTTCCGCGGCGCGATGCAGCTCGGCGTCTCGTACCGGATTGCGGACGTGAGCGCCGAAACCGCTGCACGCGTCGCGAGGGGATTCCTCGGTCAGATCCACACGCTCGCCTAGATGCGAACAAATCCTCTGCTCTTCGTCGCGGCGCTCGCGCTTCTCGCCGCCGGTTGCGCGACCGGACCTTACCGAGCCCCCGAAGAACTCACCGCTCCGCCACCGCGGGCCGGCAGCGTTCTCCAATCGCTCGCCCTCGGCACTGCGCTCGAGGATCGCATTCTCGCGCTCGACCCCGAACACATCACGGCAGCCGACGTGCACGAGACGCTGGCGAAGGCTCCAGCGCCGCGCATCGTGCTCATCCACGGCGGGATCTACCCGGTGTTCCTCGCCATGAGCTCGTTCGCGGAATTCCTGACCGGCATGGGCTATCCGGAAAGCGAGCTGCGGCGGCCGGACAACGTTCTCGACAGCGTGTATTCGTACAGCCCCTACCAGGACAGCCGGGAGCTCGCCGGGCTGATCGCGTGGTACTACGAGCGCGACGGCATGCGGCCGATGATCATCGGCCACAGTCAGGGCGGCGTGCAAGCGGTCAAGGTCCTCGACGAGCTGGCGGGCATCTTCGGCGAGGACATCGCGGTATGGAATCCTGTCACCGATGCCTCCGAGCAACGAACCACGATCATCGATCCGCTGAGCGGCCAGCGCCGCCCTGTGGTCGGTCTCACGGTATCCTACGTTTCCGCCGTCGGCGCCGGCGGCGCCGCGCTCCTCCTGCCGAACCAGTGGAGCATGCTGCATCGGCTGCGCACTATTCCCGACAGCGTCGAGGATTTCACGGGCTTCTCGATCAGCGGCGATCTCGTCGCCTTGACCTTCGCTGGAGCGCGCGGAGCCGCCGAATACCATCCCAACGGCAAGGCGAAGGTGCGCAACGTCTTTCTTCCGGCCCAGTACAACCACGTGGTGATGCCTGCGACACGACATCTCTCGCAAAGCGAGGCGATGCGCGAATGGATCGATGCCTACGTCCCCGACCGGCCCGGCCAGGCGGACACGATCCCGCCCGGCGATAGCGCGGGCGCGCTGTGGGCAGCCGACGTCTGGTACAGCATCAAGAAACACTGGTGCCTGGAGCTGCAGCGCCTCGTGCGCGCGCGGCGTGCCGCGGTGACGCCACACTGATGCACCCGTCGAGGGGGCGATTCCGCGGGTAGCGATCGTTGCCGGCCGGCGCCTTCGCATAGGATAATACTCAGCTTTTGCGAGAAGGCGCTGCGGCACACGCGCCACCGCGGCCCGCGGGCCCGACACTTCACGGATTTAGAGATCATGCCAGGCGCCTTAGCCGGAAAAGTCGCGCTCGTTACCGGCGCCTCGCGTGGTATCGGACGCGCCATCGCGCGCAAGCTCGCCTCCGTGGGTTGCGACGTTGCGGTAAATTACTACAACAGCGCCGAGGAGGCGGAAAGGCTGTGCACGGAAATCCGCGGATGGGGGCGGCGCGCCTGCGCGCTCCAGGCGAGCGTCGGCATCCCGGAGAGCCTGGACGACATGTTCACCGAGCTCCGCAAAACCTTCGATCATCTCGACATCGTGGTCAGCAATGCGGCGAGCGGCGTGCTCAAGCCGGCCATGGAAATGACGCTCAAGCATTGGCGCTGGTGTCTCGAGACCAACGCGCTCGCGCTCGATCTGCTCGCGCAGCGCGCCGTGCCGATCATGCCGCAAGGCGGCCGGATCGTCGCGCTTTCGAGCCTCGGCGCTTCGCGCGCAATGCCCAACTACGGCTTCATAGGCGCGTCCAAGGCCGCCCTCGAGTCCCTGGTGCGAACGCTCGCTCAGGAACTCGGAGCCAGGCAGATCCGCGTCAACACCGTGAGCGCCGGCGTGGTCGACACGGACGCGCTGCGCTATTTTCCGAATCGCGACGAGCTGCTTGCCAATTTCGCGCACCGCACTCCGGCAGGTCCCGTGCTCACGCCCGAGGACGTGGCCGGTGCGGTCTACCTTCTCTGCCTTCCCGAGGCGGCCATGATCACGGGGCACACACTGGTCGTGGACGGCGGTTTCGCCATCTCGGGTTGACGACTGCGCAAGTCATGGAAACGCGACTCAGCGACAAAGTGGCGATCGTCACCGGAGGCAGCCGCGGCATCGGCCGGGCGATCGTCGAGCTCTTCGCCTCGGAAGGTGCAGATGTCACGTTCTTCTATCGCGACAATACGCACGCGGCGGAAGCTGTCGTCACTCAAGGAAAAGCGGCGGGAAGGCGGATCACGGCGGACAAGGTCGACATCCGCGATTCGCAGGCGTGCGCCGCGGCGGTCGAACGCGTGGCGGAGCGTGCGGGACGCATCGACATTCTGGTCAACAACGCCGGCATCATCCGCGACAACCAGCTCGCCGCGTTCGACGACGAGGACGTGCGCAGCGTGCTCGATACCAACGTTGGCGGCGTGTTCAACGTCACCCGCGCGGTCGTGCCGCATATGATCGTTCAGCGCGCCGGTAAGATCATCAACTTGAGCTCGGTGGCCGGGGATAAGGGCGGGCGCGGGCAAACCAATTACGCGGCGAGCAAGGGCGCGATCAACGCGCTTACCCGCGCGCTGGCGGTGGAGCTCGCGCCGCGCAGGATCACCGTGAACTGCGTCGCGCCCGGCGTCATCGATACAGAGATGTCGCAGGATGTCCGGGCGATGGCGGGCGATGAAGTCAAGTCGCGCATCCTGCTCAGGCGCTACGGGAAACCCGAGGAGGTCGCCTACGCGGTGTGGTTTCTCGCCTCCCCGTACGCCGACTATGTCACGGGACAGGTCTTCAACGTCGATGGCGGCTTCAAAATGGAGTGAACTTCTATGACGGACAGTGAAATCACCAAGGAAGAAATTCAGGCGGTCTACCCGAAGGTCGCCGAGACCATGGCCGACGCGCTGGGCTGCGACGTGGATCAGGTCAAGCTCGACGTGTCGCTGATCGAGGGGCTCGACGCCGAGTCGATCGACTTCCTCGACATGGTCTTCCGCCTGGAGCGCGCTTTCAAGATCAAGATTCCGCGCGGCAAGATCATCGAGAACGCGCGTGGCGACATGCCCGAAACGGAGTTCGAGCAGAAGGGAGTCCTTACCGAGGCCGGTCTCGCGCAACTCAGGCGATACCTGTCCGAGATTCCCGCCGAGCGGTTCACGAATCCGATGAAGGTGGCGGACATCCCGCGGCTCTTCACGCCGGAGACTTTCTGCAAGCTTGTCATCCGCGCCCAGCGCGAGGCGGCGCCTGCGACCTGAGCGTCTGTCCGCTTTGGAATCCATGGACGATCACTTCGCAGCGTTCTCCTTCGTCGACCGGATCACGGCCTTCGCATCGGGCGTGTCCGCGTGCGGCAGCTTCACGGTACCCGCCGACCTGCCCGCGTTCCCGGCCTGCCTGGTAGCCGAAGCCGTCGGCCAGCTCGCCGCGTGGACCGCGATGGACGCGATCGATTTTCGCGGCCGGCCCGTGGCGGCGCTCGCCACGGAAACGATCTTTCATGGCGACGTTGCGGCGGGATCGCGCCTCGATCTTTCGGTCGACGTCGAAAGCTGCGACGACGACGCGATCGCTTATGGCGGCCGGGCGGAAGTCGACGGCGTTCCGGTGATCGAGCTCAGGCACTGCCTCGGTCCGATGCTTCCCGTCGCCGACTTCGACGCGCCGGAAGCACTGCGCGAACGGCTCCGTCTGCTTCGCCACGAGGGTGCGCCGGCGGGTCGGTTCCGCGGCGTAGCGGCATCCGAGCTTTCTTCGATCGAAGGCGAGCCGGGTCGGTCGGCGCGCGCGATTCTGCGGATTCCCGTTTCGGCGCCGTTCTTCGCCGACCACTTCCCGCGCCGTCCGGTCTTCCCGGCCACGTTGCTGCTCGACAGTCAGATCAGGCTCGCTCTCGGCCTTGCCCGCGCGGCGATGGGGAGCGCGGCGGCCGCGTCGCTGGTGCCGCAGCGCATGACCCATGTGAAGATGCGCTCGTTCATCGCGCCCGGTTCGGCGGTGATGCTCGGCGCTGAGCTCGCTGCGGCGAACGATATTCGGGACGCGGTGCGCCTCTCCGCCGCCATCGACGGCCGCACGGTCGCCACCGCGCGACTCAACCTGGCCACGCGCGAGCATTGAATGGCAAGGCGACGCGTAGCGATCACCGGGCTCGGGCTCGTCACGCCGGTCGGCAACGACGTCGCGACGACGTGGGCCAACCTGCGGTCGGGCCGAAGCGGCGGCGCCCCGATCAGCCTGTTCGACGCATCGGGCTTCCCGGTGCGCATTGCGGCCGAAGTGAAAGGTTTCGACGCGGCTGCCGCGATCGACGATCGAAAGCTCCTCAAGTTCGCCAACCGCTCGCACGGCTTTGCTCTCGCCGCCGCCGAGCAGGCGTTTGCCGACGCCGGGGTCCGTCCTACCGAATCGACCGCATTGCGCTGGGGTTGCGCCGTGGGCACCGGCATGATGGGCGTCGATTTCGCCGAGCTCGTCGCCGTCCATCACCATAGCGCCGCGAGCGGCGAGCTCGAGGCGGTGCGGCTTCTCGACGACGCGTCGGCGAACAATCCTCTGGTGTTCTGCCGGAGCCAGTCGACGACCGGTCTCGCGCTCCTCACGCGCCGATACAATCTCCGCGGCTATGCGACGTCGGTGCATACCGCCTGCGCTTCGGGCGGGCAGGCGATCGGAACCGCGCTCAAGCTGATCCGCCGCGGCGCGGTCGATTGCGCCCTTGCCGGCGGCTTCGATTCGATGGTGAGCCCCGTCGGGATCGCGGGCTTCTGCCTGCTTTCCGCGCTTTCCGCCGACAACGACACGCCCGAGCGCGCCAGCCGTCCGTTCGACGCGACGCGCAACGGCTTCCTCCTCGGCGAAGGCGCGGGATTCCTGGTGCTCGAGGAATGGCAAGCCGCGCGAAAGCGCGGCGCGCACATCTATGCGGAACTCGCCGGAGACGGCAACTCGCTGTCGAGCTATCGCATCACCGATTCTCCGCCGGACGGCGATGGCCCGATCCAGGCGATGCGCCAGGCGCTCGCCGACGCCGGCGCCAGGCTGGAGGACGTCGATTACATCAACGCCCACGGCACCTCGACGTCGATGAACGACAAGAGCGAAAGCGCGGCCATCCACGCCGTGTTCGGTCCCAGGACGAAGGATGTCGCGGTCAGCTCGACCAAGAGCTCGATGGGCCACCTGATCGCCGGCGCAGGCGCGGTCGAAGTCGCCGTATGCGCGCTCGCGATCCGCGACGGCGAGCTGCCGATCAATGCCAACCTGCGCGATCGGGATCCCGAATGCGACCTCGCCCTGGTGCGCGACGCGCCCGAACGCCGCCAAGCGCGCGTGGCGCTGTCCAATTCGTTCGGCTTCGGCGGTTCGAACAGCTGCGTCGCGCTGCGGCGTCCGGCCGCCGTCGACGGCATTGGCTTCAGCGGCTGACGCGGATGGCTGCGGCTGCAAGGCAACGCGTCGTCATCACGGGCTCGGGCGCCATCTGCGCCGCGGGGCGCGATCCGGCCGCGATCCTCGACGCGGTTCGCGCCGGCCGATCGGCGATCGGCCCGATCCGGCAATGGGACGCGTCGAGCTGGCCGCGGCGGCTGGCGGGCGAAATCCCCGATTTCAACGCCCGCGAGCTGGTCGAGGACCGCAAGCTCCACAAGCTCATCCGGCGCACCGATCTCCACGGCCTCTACGCCGCGAGCCGGGCAGTCGCCGACTGCGGGTTCGCCGCGCATCGCGATTCGCTTGCCAGCGCCGCCGCCGCCGGATACAGCGATCGCACCGGCGTCTACGTCGGTTCCGGCGGAGGCAATTACGACAGCCAGTACGACTATTTCCCGCTGCTGACCGAGGCGCGCGAAGAGCTGCCGGCGTTCGGCCGCGAGCTCGCCAACACGGTGAACCCCATGTGGCTGCTCCGTACGTTGCCGAACAACGTGCTGGGGCACATCGGCATCCGGCACGGCTTCAAAGGCTCCAACGCGTGCATCACCAATCACAGCATCGGCGGAACGCTCGCCGTGATCGAGGCGAGCGAAGCGCTGCGCAACGACGAAGCCGATCGCGCGCTGGCGGTCGGACACGATGCGCCGATCGAGCCTCAGATGGTGCTTTATTACCACGATGTGGGCCTGCTCGCCGAGGAAGCCATTCGTCCCTTCGACGCGCGCCGTGACGGCAGCCTCTTCGGCGAAGGCGCCGCCGCGCTCGCGCTGGAGACGGAAGTCTCCGCCCGGGAGCGCGGCGCCACGGTGCTCGGCGAGATCCTCGGCGGCGGCTCCGCAAGCGACGCTTTAGGACTCCTCGCGATCCGCGACGACGGGGATTCGCTCGCCCGGGCGATCGAGCTGGCGCTCGAGGATGCCGGCATTCGGCCTGCCGAGATCGGGATGATCGCGGCGCACGGCAACGGCACGCCGCAGTCCGATGCATCCGAAGCTGCGGCGATCCGTCATGTATTCGGCGCGTCGGCGCCGCCCGCGACGGCGTTCAAATGGGCGTTCGGGCACCTCATCGCCGCGGCGGGAATTCTCGAGGCGGTGCTCGCGCTGCATAGCCTGCGGGACGGGTTCGTGCCCGCCGTCGCGACCTATGCCATCGCCGATCCGGACTGCGCCGGCGTGCGCGTTTCCGGCGAGAGGCAAGCGCCCAGGAGCGACGTGGCGCTGGTCCTCAGCCGCGGCTTCGCAGGCACCAACGCCGCGCTGCTCCTTCGCGCGGCCCGCTGAAGCCCGGCATGCCGCGCGAGGCGCTCGCGCCCGACTTGAGCGCCACGCGCTGCGGCATCGACACCGTCGAGATCGCGCGCATCGAACGGCTCATCGCCCAGAACGAAGCCGCGGAGCTGCTGCGATTCTTTTCCGCCCAGGAAATCGCCGACAGCGGAAGCGGCGCCGGGCGGGTCGCGAGCCTGGCGGCGCGCTTCGCCGCCAAGGAGGCCTGCGTGAAGCTCTTTCCGCGCGAAGCTGCGCTGGGCAAGATCGAGCCGACGGATTTCTCGGTGGCGCGCGACGCGTACGGCGCGCCGCAGGCGATCCTTTCTTCTCGCGCGGCGAGCGTTCTCGCGCGCCATCGAATCCGATCGATCGCCTTGTCGCTCACGCACGACCGGATCAGCGCCTCGGCGGTCGCGCTGGCGATACCTCAAGCGGCAGCGGCGCCGTTATCCGGAAAAACCCTCTACACCCTGCTGCCGTTCCGCCGACGGGTCGTGCTCGACAATCTCCGCCGCGCCTTCGGCGACGGCGTTCCGGCGCTCGAGATCGAGCGCCTCGCGCAAGCGCACTACGCCCATCTGTGGCGTCTCGGCCTGGAGTTCCTGCGCTTTCGCTGGACGAGCGCAGAGCGAAAGGCGGCTCTGGTGACGGTCGAGAACGTCGGCGTGTTCGCGCGTGCGCTCGAGCGCGGGAAAGGCATCCTCGTGCTCACGGGGCATTTCGGCAACTGGGAAGTCGCCACCGTCGCGGCACTGCGTCAGTTTCCGCAAGTCCGCGGCCGCATCCATTTCGTCCGCCGGCCGATCAAGCCGCGCTGGCTCGATCGGCTGGTGAATTGGCGCTTCCGCAAGGCCGGTTTCGGCGTGCTGCCCAAGCGCGGCTCACTGGAAGCGATCCTCGATCGGCTCGCGGCCGGCGACGTGATCGTGTTCCCGTTCGACCAGCACGCTTCGCCGCCCGACGGCATCGAGGTCGATTTCTTCGGCCATCCCGCATGGACCTTCAAGAGCCTCGCGCTGATCGCGCTCGCGTCGCAGGCGCAGGTGCTGCCGGCGGCGAGCTGGCGCGAGCCGGACGGATCGCACGTGTTGCGCTTCGAGGAGCCGCTCGCGGCCGAGCCCGGTGCCGATGCCGGCGAGGAAATCCGGCGCAACACCCGGGCGTACAATGCCGCGCTGGAGCGCCTGATCCTGCGCCATCCCGAGCAGTGGTACTGGGTGCACCGGCGCTGGAAGCGCGCGGCTCGACGCGCATCGCGGCGGCATTGAGCGGTGACCCCACTGATGGCGACTCGCCCGACGGGAAAAGCAGCTGCAACCGGGGAGAACGGAACGCTCGCCATCCGCGGTCCCGTGCTCACCTACGCGGGCGACCCCTTCCGCGACGGCGTCGGCGACACCCTGCGTTACGAGCCCGATGCGATCATCGTCGTCAAAAACGGACGGATCGCGCGCGTCGGACCCGCTTCCGAGATCGGCCGCTCGCTGCCTCCGGGCACGCCGCTCGAGAAATACGGCGACGACTCGCTCATCATGGCGGGCTTCATCGATTGCCACGTGCATTTCCCGCAGATGCAGATCATCGGCGCCGGCGGCGAGCAGCTCCTGGACTGGCTGGAAAAGTACACCTTCGTGGCCGAACAGCGCTTCGACGATCCGGAGCACGCGCGCGAAGTCGCGCGCTTCTTCCTCGACCAGAGTCTGCGCAACGGCATCACGACCTCCGCCGTCTACTGCACGGTGCACGCAGGGTCAGTGGACGCACTGTTCGAAGAGGCGCTTGCGTTGGGACTGCGCACCATCGCCGGCAAGGTGCTCATGGATCGCAACGCGCCGAAGCATCTGCTGGATACCGCGCGGAGGGGCTACGACGAGTCCGAGGCGCTGATCGAGCGCTGGCACGGCCGCGGACGATTGCTCTACGCCGTCACGCCGCGCTTCGCCGTGACCAGCAGCCCGGCGCAGCTCGAGGCGGCGGGAGCGCTCAAGGCGAAGCATCCCGACTGCTTCGTGCAGTCGCACGTCGCGGAGAACCGGCGCGAGGTCGAGTGGATCCGGGAGCTCTACCCGGAGCGCAAACATTATCTCGACGTTTACGACCACTACGGGCTACTGGGAAGGCGCGCCATCTACGGTCACGGCATCTGGCTTTCCGAGGGCGAGCTTCGCCGCTGTCACGAAACGGGAACCGCGATCGCGCACTGTCCGACGTCGAACTTTTTCCTCGGCAGCGGCTGCCTCGACCTGGGCAATGCGCTCGCCCGCGAACGGCCGCTGCGGGTGGGGCTTGCGACCGATCTCGGCGCCGGCACATCGTTCTCGATGCTCCAGACGATGAACGAAGCGTACAAGGCCGCACAGCTGCACGGCTACACCCTGCGCGCGAGTCACGCGTTCTATCTCGCCACGCGCGGCACCGCGCACGCCCTCTATCTCGACGACGCGATCGGCAGCGTCGCGCCCGGCATGGAGGCGGACCTCGTCGTTCTCGACCTCAAGTCGACGCCGCTCATCGAGTACCGGATGCGCCATGCGGCCGATCTGGAGGAGGCGCTGTTCGTGCAGATGACGCTCGGTGACGACCGCGCGGTGCGCGCCACCTATGCCGGAGGGCGGAAGGTCTATGCGCGCGAAGACAAGGCCGAACGACCTTCCGCGCCAAGGCGCGGTATGCGCAAAGGCGCCGCGCGGTCGCGACGCTAGAAACGAAAGACGGGTCCCCCAGCGCACCGTTCGACCCGATCAGCTCACCGCGGGACCGGCCTTCCCGCCGCTTGCCGAAGGCACCCGTCGTACCGCGGCTTGACTCCGCGATGCCCCGGACGGATAGTTTTCAATCCGGCCGCGGCAACCACCGCCGGACCGGCTCGAGGGGAGTTCGCGGCTCGCCGCGGCCGTCGTCGGACTTCCCTGGGCTTCTGCGAATTCGGCGGATAACCGAAACGCGTCTCTACGGGGGGCACCATGAAATACATGCGATATGTACTGGCGATGGGCCTGCTCTCGTTTGCGGTGCAGGCAGGAGCAGCAACCGGCTGGCTGGACGACGACATCAACGACATCCTCACCAAGGTGCGGTCGATGTTCACGACGATCAGCGGCGACGTCAAGGACACCGCGGCGGATCTCAAGCGGCAGCTCACGTCGTTACAGCAAAAAGGCGATACGGTGAAGGAAACCGCCGAAGACGTCCTGGACCTGCTCCAGCACCGCCGGACGCCTTTCCTCGACTTCGTCAGTGGGGGCTCGGCGCGGTGCGGCCAAGGCTCGCCCTGTGCAAACTTCCGCCTAGACATGGAAAATTTCGTACTCGACATTGCGGATCTGAAGAGTAGATTCCCGCAAATCGAGAGACACGGGCTCGACAACGGTGAGGTTCTTGCCGACATCATCGATCATCTGCCGCCGCTCGCTCTGTTCGGTCTCTACGAAATTCTCCAGCGCGTACCGAGCTGGCAGGACATCCCGCAGAACCTCTCCGACCTTTACGACGAGATCGGTGACCCCGACGCATTTTCCTCGGAGCTCCCGGGCGCGAGCTCGGCGGCCGCGGCGAGCGTTCCGAGCATTATTGTGAAGGCCGGCGGGGGGCAAGCAAACTTCGGCAGCCCGGAGACCAAGACCGACATCTTCTGTAGTCAAGGAAAGCAGCCGAAATGGGACACGGTGCGCTTGAATCGATTCAAGGCCGGTTTCGTCTGGGTGAAGAACATGCTCGACGGCACGTCAGAGTTTGCTCCGGAAACAGTTGAAGTTACGCTGGTCGGCGAAGGTGGTTCGGTGCCGGTACCTATCAAGGGAATCATGAAGACCGTAGCGAGCGTCATCGACTCGATCTTCGCCTCTGTGGACGCGCACCGCGCCAATCTCGACCTATGCAAGAAAATCGAGACCGACGTCGCACAGTGCACGCCGCTGCTCGAGTATCGGACGTCGGCGGGGAACAAGAAGGCCTACTGGGTCGTGAAGGGCATCATCCATGCGCAGGGCGACTTTTCACCGGCGGCGGATTCGCTGCTCACCGAAGCGGGGTCTCTCCACAGGAATTACATGTGGCAGGCGGCCTACGGCAAAATCTGCGACGCGTACGCCGCGATCTTCTAGCTGGACGCACGCGACGGCGCCGGGCCGTCGGAGCGTTAGGAACGAGAAAGGACTGACGCGCTCGCGCCGCGCTGGACCCGCTCAATCCGTCGCAGGACCGGCCTTTCCGGCGCGCTCCGCAGGCGCCGGTTTGCCGGTCTCGCCGCCGGGCGCGTTGCGGCGCGCATCGGCCCCCACTTTCGTCTGAAATACCGGACCTCCCTCGTAAGTGAAGTACAGCTTGCGCTGGCTGTGGGCCACCAGCACGCGGTGCGCGCGCAGGAAATCGGCGCCGAGGAGCAGCGCCGGTCTGTTGCCGATCTTCTGTGGCAGATGGCTCGCGATCGGCACATCCTTTGCGTCCTTCCACAGGTCGGCGACGCGAATGACGGTGTCGCTGATGGTCTCGTTGCCGATCGCGAAGCTTGGCAGCGGACCGATCCAGAAATCGACGGACTTGCCCCCGAGGCCGCCGCCCTTGCCGGCGTAGGTCACGCCGGGTGAATCCGGGCTGATGCCAAGCCGCTCGGCAACGGGCCTGTCGAGCACCGATGAGACTGAGCCCGAATCGAGCACCGCCTGCATCGGGTGTCCGTTGACCTGGACCGGGACGATGATCTGCCGTCCAGCGTTGTAGTAGGGCTCGAGCTCGACCTGGCTCGCTCCCTGTCCGGCCCAGTACGCCAGCGCCACACCGTCGCAATCCTTGGGCTGGAAAAGCCGAACCGTGTTGTGCGGCAGATCGAACTCGACGTCGATCTGGTCGAAGAAGTCTTCGCCCAGGATGACGTCGACAGACCCGCCGAAGTCCCGCTCGCCTGCAACCATCACGCGCCAATTCTTGCGCGTCATCTCGCCGATCGTGAACTCGTCCACATGGGTGGCTTCGACGTGGGTTTCGCCGCCGATGCCGAAGACGCGATAGCCCCTCGCTTCCTGCCGGGTGAGACCCAGCCGGTCGGTCGCGGAGCGCAGAATCAGCGTGCCTGAGCCGGTATCCAGCATGACGCCGATCTTCCGACCGTTGATCGTCCCGTCCACGATCGCCACGCCACGAGTCGAGCGCACCGGCCAGTCGGCAACCTCTGTCATCTTGCATTGGGAAGCCGGCTGCGCGGCAACGCTGGTCGACGCCAGAACGAGCGTCATGAACGCGCAGTTGAGATCGCGTGGTAGCGACATCCGGAAAATCCCTCCCTCCGACCGCCGGTACGCATTCTAGCCGGGTGGGGCAGGAGCGCTCACCGCCGGCGTCTCAGAGCTGTCCAGCCAGCCCTCCGCCGCGTGCCCTTATAATCCCCGGAGAAGCTTCCGGGCGGCGCTGCTCGAACCAGGGGGATAGTCGTGGAATTTTCCAGTCGCAGCCTTGCCGATGTCGTCGTAGCCAGTCCCTCGGGGCAGATCGACCATGCGAACGCGGAGGCGCTGCAGCAGGCGCTGGCTCCCGTGCTGAACGGGCCTCCGCCGGGAATGGTCGCCTTGGTCCTCGATTTCGGGAGCGTCGAATACATCAGCAGCATGGGATTGCGCGTGCTGATGGTTTCGGCAAAGCAGCTGCGCGCGCGCAACGTGCGCATCGCGGTGACGAGCTTGCGTCCCGTGGTCGGGGAAATTTTCGACATCGCGCGGTTCAACCATGTGACCGAGGTGTTCCCCTCGGTGCGGGCCGCGCTGGAGCAGATATCGCCGGCAGCACTCGCGGCCTTTGAGGCCAGTCCCCGATGAAATGCGTCCGATTCTGGGGAACGCGCGGCTCACTGCCCGTGGCGCTGACCGCGTCGGCGGTGCGCGAGAAGGTGATCGCAGCCGTGCGCGGCGCGGCGGGCCGGGACTTCGCCTCGGCCGAGGAGCTCGACGCATACGTCGATAGTCTCGGGATGAAGGGATCCGGCACCTACGGTGGCCACAGCCCCTGCGTCGAGATCGAGACCGGCACCGGGGAATACGTGCTGTGCGACCTGGGTACGGGCGTGCGCCCGTTCGGCCAGAAAGCGATCGCACGTCACGGCGCAGGTTCGCCACAGACCTACCACGTGTTCATGTCCCACGCGCACTGGGACCACATCATGGGTTTTCCGCTGTTCACGCCGGCATACATCCGCGGCAATCGCATCCGCATCTACGGCGGGCATGCCGTCCTGGAGGAGGCTCTGCGCCGACAACAGGCGGCGCCTTCGTTTCCGGTCGATTTTTCAGCCCTCGCGGCGACGATCGATTTCATCCGTCTCGAACCTGGACGTGCTTACGAGGTCGCCGGGTTGACGGTAACGCTCATGCTCCAGCGCCATGCAGGCGACTCCTACGGCTATCGCTTCTCCTCTTCGGGCAAGACCGTGATCTACTCGACCGATTCGGAGCACGCGCTCAACGACACGGACGAGACCGAGCGGTTCGTCGAGTTCTTTCGCGGCGCTGATCTGGTGGTCTTCGATGCGATGTACTCGCTCGCCGACGCGATCTCGGTCAAGGCGGACTGGGGCCACTCCAGCAACATCGTGGGCGTGGAGCTCTGCCAGATGGCCGGTGCGCGCCACCTGTGTCTTTTTCATCACGAGCCCGTGCACAGTGACGAGGCTATCGACCGCGTGCTCGCGGAAACTCGACGCTTCGAGGAGATAACTCGCGGCGAACACGCGCCGTTGCTCGTCACCGCCGCCTACGACGGGATGGAAATCATTCCGTGACGGGTGCGGCCGGGAAGCCCGCACACTCCCCCTACGGCCGGATCCACGCGGCGGGTATCGCGCTCCTCGCCGCGCTCGCGTTGCTGATCCTGGCCGAGCCGCCGTGGAACCTCCGCCTGCGGGCAGCGTGGTTCGACACCTACCAGCTCCTCGCGCCGCGAGCAATCGTTTCGACACCGGTCACCGTCGTGGAGATCGACGAAAAGAGCCTCGCGCGGCTTGGACAGTGGCCATGGCCGCGCACCGTGCTCGCCGAGCTCGTACGCGATATCGAGCGCGCTACACCGGCCGCGATCGGCCTCGACATCCTCATGCCGGAGCCCGATCGGTTATCGCCCGATCGAGTGCTCGCCGGCGCCCGCGAGCACGATCCGGTCCTCGAAGATCGACTTCGCGCGCTTCCTTCGAGCGACAGCGTGCTCGCCCGCGCGATCGCCGCGGGACCCGTTGTGGTGGGTCTGGCGGGCATTTCCGACCGGACCGAGAAGGAACCGTCGGCGCCGCCCTTCATCGTCGTCGATCGAGCGAGGGCGGGTCGTCCGACGGCCGCGTCCGAAACGAATATTCCGTCGTACAGCGGCGCGCTCACGAATATCGATGACATCGACCGCGCAGCAGCGGGACACGGCGCGATCTCGGCCGGCCCTTCCGACAACGTGATCCGCCGCCTTCCGCTGGTCGTGCGCATCGGAACCCGCCTTGTCCCCTCGCTGCCGATCGAGATGCTGCGGGTCGCCCTCGGCGCTGGTGAGATCCGCATCTTCTCCCGCGGCACGTCGGTCGAGAACATCGCCGTCGGCAACTTCGTTGCCCCTACCGAAGCCGGCGGTGAGCTTCGCATCTATTTTTCGCAGCGGGACCCGCGCCGCTACGTCTCCGCAATCGACGTCCTCGACGGCAAGGTCGACCCCTTGCGCCTGCAGCAGAAGCTCGTCCTGATCGGAGCCGGCGGCGTTGCCATGGCGGACTATCAGAGCACACCGCTCGGCGAGCGCATGCCCGGCAGCGAGATCCTGGCGCAGGTGCTCGAGAACCTCTACGACCAGACCTGGCTCATCCGCCCGTCGTGGGCCGCGCCGCTCGAGCTTGCGGTATTCGCGCTGCTGGGCCTGTCGCTCGTGTGGGCGATTCCGCGCTGGAAGCCAGCCGGCGCGGCGCTGCTCGCAGCGTTCGCGATCGCGCTGCCGATCGCGCTCGGTTTCGCCGCCTTTCTCTGGCGAAGGCTCGTCTTCGATGCAGCCGCACCCGCGCTGGGGCTCCTCGTGCTGTTCAGTGCGCTGCTCGTACTGACGCTCGCCGAAGCGGGCCGGCAACGCCGGCGCCTCGAGCGTGTCATCCAGGGCCAGCGCGAAGAGGCGGCGTACATTGCCGGCGAGGTCGAGGCAGCGAAGCGTATCCAGACCGGTCTTCTGCCGCGCGCCGATGCGCTCGCGGGCGAGCGTCGGATCGAGTGCGCGGCGGCCATGACGCCGGCGCGCGAGGTCGGCGGCGATCTCTACGATTTCTTCCTGCTCGACCAGGATCGGCTGTTCTTCATGATCGGCGACGTCGCCGGCAAGGGGCTGTCGGCCAGCATCTTCATGGCGGTGAGCAAGGCTCTTTACAAGAGCAACGCGCTGCGGAACCCCGAAGTCGACATCGGCGAGCTGATGCGCGCCGCGAACGGCGAAGTCTCGCGCGACAACCCCGAGATGTTTTTCGTGACGGTGTTCGCGGCTGGTCTCGATCTCGAATCGGGCATGTTGGCCTACTGCAACGCGGGGCACGACAGCCCCTATCTGCTCAGGCCCCGCGGCTCCGGGCTGACACGACTCGCCGATGCCGCCGGCCCGCCACTGTGCACGGTCGACGGCTTCGCCTATCAGGGCGCCGGGTACCGGTTGCTACCGGGCGAGATCGTCTGCATGGTCACCGACGGCGTCATCGACGCGCAGAATCCTCAAGGAGCGCGTTACGGGAGCCGCCGGTTGCAGACTCTCCTGGTCGGTCTCGCCGACGAACAGAGAACGGCACCCGCGGTGCTCGACGCCGTATCGGCCGATGTGCGGGAATTCGCCGCCGGCGCCGAAGCGCCCGACGATCTCACCGTACTGGTCGTGCGGTGGATGGGGCCACGCGGCGACGGATAGGCAGACGTGGATTTCAGCGAACGACGATTTCTACCCGGCGGTTCCGCGGTTCGGCCACCCCATCAGGCGTCGGGACGGCCAGCTCGCGCTTGCCGCGCGAGATCGCTCGAACGTCGCTCGCCGGGACGCCCATGCGTATCAGCGCTGCCCGAACCGTTTCGGCCCGCTGCTGACCCAGCGCGTCGTTGAATGCGTCGTTGCCTACCGCGTCGGTGTGGCCCACGACCAGCACGTCCGGCACGGGTCGGCGCGCGATCTCGGAGAGGATGCGATCGACGACCAGCTTCGACTCCTCGGTGAATTCGTCCTTGCCTTCGACGAAATACAGGGTGAAGCTTGCCGCGCGGCTCGGCTGCGCTGCCAGAGCGGCTCCGAACCGGGCTTCCACGTCCTGCGGGCTAGACCGATAGGCGCGCGGCCCGAGTGCCGTCGCATCCGCGGCGGCGTACGGCTCGGTGAGCACGACCTCCTTGTCGCCCTGTTTGATTGCGACCGCGGCGGCGCGCCCGTCCTTCTCGGGCAGCAGAACGACGGTCCCGCTGCTCGCGCACGCACCGAGAAACAGGCACGCGACCATCGCGAATGCGCGACCCGGTTCAGTCATTGACGCTCACAGCGAATTCGGTGCCGCGAACGCCCAGGATCGCGGTGGGCGTGCGCACCGTCATCGCATCCGGCGCCTGCTTCGCGATCCGACCAGAGATCACCGCCAGCGTGCCCTTGTTCAGCGATGCGTCGAAGCGTCCATTGCGGGTCGTCGGATCGAACGCAAAGCGGTCGAGCGAAAGCACGCTGTTGGGACCCGCGGACAGAAGCGAGTCATCGTCCATCGTGATCCCGACCGAGCCGTCCGCGCCAGTCTTCACGACATCCGAGACCTGGAGCCGGGTGCCGACGGCGGCGGGCACGGCGCGGCCCTCCCGCTCGACGGTCACCTGCCCTTTCGAGACCTTGATCTGCCCGATGTCCGCGGCGCTCGCCGACACGGCGAGGCAGAGAGCGATCGGCAGCGTCACGGCACTTGCGAAAGGCTTCGACATCGTTCGCTCCTCACGGCGATCCGGACCGGCGACAACGCACGTAGAATCCCGCCAGCAGCGCTTACCGGCGGCAGCCCATCATGCCGCGGCGGGCGCATCTCGTCTAGACGAGCCGAATCCATACCTAATGCCGGCCCAGGAACAAGCGGTCTTCCCCGCGCGCCTCGCCGCGTTGCGCGATAGCGCGGCGTTCGCGCAGGGCTTCTGCGAGCGAAACGGCATCGACCGCGACGACGCGCTGCGGCTCACGTTGATCATCGAGGAGCTTTTCACCAATACGGTGCAGCACGGCTACGGCGCCGAGAGCGATGCGCCGATCCGCGTCGGGCTTTCGCTGCACGACGGCGACGTAAGCCTGGCGTACGAAGATTCGGCGCCGCCCTACGATCCCCTGGCGCGTTCCTCCGCCCCGCCGTCAGCCCTGGAGGATCAGATCGATGCGCGGCCGATCGGCCGGCTGGGCATCCATCTCGTGCGCGGGCTCGTCTCGGGTGCCCGCTACGCCTACGAAGAAGGCAGCAACCGGCTGTGGCTGACGTTGAAGACGAGACGTGCGTGAGCAAAGCGCAACACTCTCGGACAGTGGTACGCCGATGCGAGCCGCGAGGTGCACCGAGACTACCTGGTGCCGCTCCTCTTGGCCGGGCTGCGACGCACCGAGGCGCTTTGTCTGCGCTGGGAGAACGTCAACCTGAGACTCGGCACGCTTTGCGCCGTTGATACCAAGAATCGCTCCGACCACGTAGTGCCAAGTCTCCGGCGCCCACTGCCTCGACCAGCACGCGGGCACGCGCGATCATAAAGTGCAGCGACGTGCGAATGGATTGCGCAAATACGTCGGTCACGTCGAAGAGGCGCGGTAGCTTGATGAACAGCAGAAGCAAGCCGATAAAGATGATCACACCGGATTCGATGACCATGCGAGCCTCGCGGCGGCGCGAAGTAGCGTGCATCGTGTGCCATGCCGAAGCCGGAGCGGCGCGGTCTTGACTGCATGAGTGACGAGCGCTCGGCCAATGCGCAGCGCGATGCATACTTCGCCGTGGCGCAGTTCGCGAACGACGTCGCGAAAATCGATGAACTTGACGGTATACATTGCTGATCTCCTGAGTTGATGAGCGAGATGTTCAAGAGAGAACGGCTTGCCGCGCGCGCAGCGCGAAGTACGAAGCAACGCTACGCGGGGCTTGGGACCCCTATCGGTTCACCGATTCGAAATCCGAACCGGGGTGGGTCTACTGCGAAGGCGGGGTGAGGACCTGTGTCACGCGTGTTTAATGCGAATTGAGGCCCGTCGAAAAAATATATCAGCCCGCCCAGAAAAACATGTTGAGGTCGTTGAAAAAATATATACAGGATTCGTACAGAATTCGACGTACAAAGCACGAAGTGCTGCGTGCGGGGTGCATTATGTACGGCTGCAATCGGCCAGAACCGACGCTCCGGCACGATTCGTACTTGCGGTTCGTCCAGCTTGGTATGCTCAGCATGAACGATCGCGCCCATTTTCTGGCGAATGCGTCTGACGTCCAGTAGGTCGCAGGCGCTCAACTCGGCCCCCCTGTGATGTAGTGTTGGAGTTGCTGGATGACGAATTTTTGCTCCGAGATGATGTCTTTCACCAGGTCTCCGATGGAGACAAGGCCAATCAGCTTGCCGCTGTCGATGACGAGCAGGTGGCGCACACGGTTTTCCGTCATCAGCGCCATGCATTCCTCGCTCCTTTGGACGGGGCTCACATACATCGCCGATGAGGTCATGATGTCACGCACCGGCGTATCCTTTGACGATCGTGCCATCAGCACGATTTTTCGCGCGTAGTCGCGTTCGGTAATGATGCCGACGATCTTCTCGCCGTCCATTACCACAAGCGCGCCAATATTCTTCTCGGCCATCAGCTTGACGGCATCGAAGACCGACGCCGTGGGCGCAATGGCGTAGACAGTCTGATCAGCCTTCGCCTTGAGAATGTTAGCCACGCTTTTCATCGGTATCCTCCGCCGAGATCCTGAAACGAAATCATATATTCGGTTCGTGCGATCCGCATTGCAATGGTCGGCGTGACTTTATGACACGTCCCGGCGGCCCAATGACCAACGGGACCAGAGACGGCGGCAGATGAAGCATCGGTTGTGCGAAACGCCTGTGAGGGCGCGATGCGCGCAGTGCGACGGTTGCCCGAGTGAGTGCTGCGGTGCACCAAGCCCAAAATATGAGCAATCGTTGATACCCGTCAATACACCGCTAGCGAAACGGAACTAAATGGTTCGATCGCTGGGATGCAGAAAAGGAAGTACCCCATGAGCTTCGTAACTCTTATGGTCACCGTGGCGATGGTCGCTACGATTGGGGCACTGGCTTTTGGAGTTTCCTCGATGGTGCGCGACGGCGAGGTCGGCCGTCTGGACGGTGAGCATTGGATGGCGATCCGAGTCTTCTTGCAGGCGATGACCGTACTAGTGTTGGCGGTGGGAGTCTACGCTGCCATCTGATCGACGTACGCGGATCTGTTCGACTGCGCGATAGCGGGGAGGCCGGATCTTTCTAGCCGTCATGTCGTGCGGATCTCGCCACGAAATGAGGAGGGCGGTATGTTCAAGCATATTCTTCTGCCGACAGACGGTTCCAAGTTATCTGACCAAGCGATCCGCATGGGCGTTCAGTTAGCCAAAACGGTCAACGCCAAAGTGACCGGCTTCTATGTTATGCCCGAGTTTCATGTCTTCACTTACAAGACCGAGATGCTCGAGGATACGAAAAGGGAGTTTGCCAAGGATTCCAAGGCCCACGCGGCACAATACCTGAGCGTGATCGAAACGACGGCCAAGGCGGCGGGGGTGACGTGTGATATCGCCTCGGGCACGCATGATCATCCATACGAGGCAATCATCAAGGTTGCGAAGCAGCGCGGGTGCGATCTCATTGTCATGGCATCCCATGGCAGGAAGGGAGTGCAGGCGGTTCTGCTTGGTAGCGAGACTCAGAAGGTATTGACGCACAGCCATATTCCGGTGCTGGTCTGTCGCTAGTAGTAACGGTGCTTCACTAAGTGCAACGGACGAAGTACCGAGTACCCCGTACCGGGTGCCAACGATGAGGTTGCCGAGCACTGGGTACCTGGGCGACGGAGAACGTGCCGCGACCTACAAGAGCCGGCCACTCAGGGCGCCTTGTCCGTTGGGAAACAGATGGCTGCTTGCCTTGCGAGAACTGGCGAGGGGGAGAAGAATGTCGCTACTGCAAGCGTCTAATATTAGTATGGGCGAGAAGGGCAAGTCCGGGAATGCTCAGGCTCAGATGCAGATGATGGGCAAACGCATGGATATGATGCAGATGATGATGGATCAGCAGGGGGATGATGACGCCTCCCAAGCCCGGTGATGCCGCGCCCAAGTAGTAACCAGCCACCGCCCAGGCCGGATCGGCGCTGGTTAGCTTGGTTCGTTTGAGGTCATTATGCCTTGGTACCGAATTCCACTTTCATCGGAGCAGGCAGCAGGTGGCGTGCATATACGCGTTCAGAGCGCATTCGAGAAGCTGTGGACCTCTGCCTCCAGACCCAAGGACGCCGCGATGTTCTTTTGCGGCAGACCGGGGCGAGCGTTTGAGTTGTATTTTTCGCCCGGAGCAGACCGGATCGCGCACGCTCTTATTGAATCAAGCGGAGGCATAGCGTCGGAGGCTCCGCCGAGGGACGACACAGAGCTGGTCGTCGGGCACGCAGGTGCGCGCGCCGACCGGCTAGACTGAAGCTGGCGCCACGTAGCGTCTTCGTGTGACCTCTGACCTCTCGCTAAACCGGACACCTCGCCGGGGGGCTGGCGGCCGTCCGCTCGGCACCGGTTAGCTTCGTTCGGTAGGTGCCACCCTGCCCACCGTTCTCCCAGGCTACCTGAAGGTCGTGGAAGCCCTAACGCCGACCATGCGAGGGCTTCCGGGTGTGATTGTCACGATTGATGGTCGCGATGGTGTCGGAAAGACCACACTGGGACGTTACCTTTCGTGGCACTTCAATGTGACGCTGATCGAGACCGATCTTTTTCTGATCCCTGCGCAGGATTACCTCATCCATCTCGACGACCAGGTGAATCGCATCATCGAACGACGGATTACATCGCGCCGTCCCGTAATCGTCGAAGGTATATCAATACTCCAACTGATGAAGCGGATTAACCGTGTTCCGGACTTTGCTATCTACGTTACGAACCCTCAACATTCCGGTAGTAGACTCCTGGAACAGCGGCTTGCCGCATACGAAGCAGCTTTTTCCCCATCGACGAAGGCGACCATCGTGGTGGAGATTCAGCATTAGTGGCGCCTAACCTCCTCGCTCAACCGAACGCCTCACCGGCGACGTCTCGCGTTACCCCTTTGGGGCACCAGGGAACTTGCTTCGTTAGGGATTACATGATTTGGGAGCGCACATGACGATTCCGGACTACCAGACGCTCATGTTGCCGGTTCTGCGCTTAGCCGGCGACGGTCAAGAGTATCGCTTTCGTGACGCAGTCGAGACGCTCGCCACCGAATTTGCAATAACGGATGAAGAGCGGGCCGAGCTATTACCGAGCGGTACAGCACCGTTGTTCGACAACCGTGTCGGTTGGGCGCGAACATATCTAAAGCAGGCTGGACTTCTACACTCCGCCAAACGGGGAGTATTTCAGATCACCGAACGCGGCCGCCAGCTTCTCGGAATCCCGGCTGGATGCTGGTCGCGCGATCGGCCGGAGTGGGGACGGCGGAATCGACGGAATCATCAAGGAGGATCGATTGGGCCTCGACGTCATCTACGTCCAGGCCAAGCGCTGGGATGGCACCGTGGGTCGCCCAGTTGGCGTAAGCATCAGCCTCGCGAGAGAAGTTTGAGCTTGTAATAAATACCCCTTTGCAATTCTAAGCTCATCCTCATCGATGGCCAGCAGCTGGCACGTTTGATGGTGGATCACAACGTCGGGGTCACAGCTGTCGACGTCTACGAACTCAAGAAGATCGATTCCGACTACTTCGAGGGAGAGTAGCGCCTAACACCCCTGGAGAACCTTGTGTGCAATCCGTAGCGCCGGGTACTCAATCCCTTTGACCCGGCTCCAAGTTCCGCAGTACCGCGCGCCTCGCTTAATGGTCCCTAGCATCCAGTCCTGCGAACCGAGGACTAGGTACTCGGACCGACGACGATGCAACGCGCACCTGATGCGTCGCGGCACGCACGGCAAGCGAGCGCTGCGCGCGCCAGTCTTGCGTAATCCGAGCTAAGCTACGAGGCTACTTCATGACCGGCTTCGATAACCCCCTCGAGACGTGGAACGCGCGCTTCGCACGTGAGGACTTTCTGTTCGGCGAGGAGCCGAACGAGTTCCTGCGCACCCAAGCGCACTGGCTGCGAGCCGGTGACTCTGTACTCTGTGTCGCCGATGGCGAAGGTCGGAACAGTGTCTGGCTTGCTGAGCAAGGCTTTCAGGTCACCGCGTTCGACTTCGCACCCAACGCAGTTGCCAAGGCCAAGCGCCTAGCAGAACGCCGCAACGTCAGCGTTAGCCACGAACTGGGCGACGCGTACACCTGGCCGTGGACTGTCAAGCGTTACGACGCGGTGGTGGCGGTGTTCATCCAGTTCCTGCCACCAGACTACCGCGACAGCGTGTTTGCCGGGATGAAGTCAGCCGTAGAGCCGAGCGGTCTGTTCCTCCTCGAAGGCTATCGGCCCGAGCAGGTGGACTACGGCACCGGCGGGCCGCCCCGTCGTGAACATATGTATACACGGGAGTGGCTGGAACGCATGTTCTCGGACTGGAGGATTCTGGTCCTCAAAGACTACAACGCCGTGATTCAGGAAGGACAAGCGCACAACGGGATGTCGGCGCTTATCGACTTGGTCGCGCGGAAGCCGTAGGTAGGCAAAGCGTTCAGACCGGCATATCGTCTCGGTAGCCCTCGAAGTCATTCAACCCGCTTGGCGTCCCAGCCTCTTTTGATCAAAGCGAGCTGCCCGCCAATTCGCCCGACGTCCTGAACGGCGGTACTAAGCCCCTCGAGCCAAGTACGTCGTACTTCGGACGACGTTCGCGACAGACAGATGCAAAGCATCCTTCACATCGAGGGACTGCGTTCGCAGAGCGGCCATCCGCGAGGTCGCTGAGACCTGTCGTTCGATGTCGCAATCGACCACTGGGCTACGCTGAAACCGGACGCCCAGCGGGGCATCCAACGTATGCGTTCAGCGGTTGCCGGACGCAGTCCGCTGGAACGCGTGGTTAAGCTAGGAGCCCGGGATTGCGTTTCCATACTGAATAGGTGAGGGCGGACGCAAAGGTTACCCAGACTAGGTAAGGTAGTAGCAGAGCCCCGGCGATGGGACGCGCGCGCCAAAACGCGACCACCGTGCAGAGAATTAATGCCCAGAGAATAAGGATCTCAGCGAACGCAAACGCCCCTAGATGCCAAACGAAGAAGAGCCAGGTCCAAAGGGCATTCGCGGCCAACTGGATTAGAAATAGAGACAGGGCGGCGTACGCCCTGCGAAAGCCATACTCTCGCCAGACGAGCCAAGCGGCGATGCCCATGAGGACGTAGAGCAAGGTCCAGGCAGGGGCGAAAAGCCACGACGGGGGGGCCCAGCCGGGACGAATGAGTTCTCGGTAGAAGGCCCCGGCGTCGGCGGATGCGAAACCGCCAACCGCGGCTCCCGCGAAGCTAATCGCGAGCCATCCGAGGAGACCGAGGACTTGCTTGGGCAATGGGATGAGCATTACATCTGCTCGGGAGGTCTAACGAAACTAACCAACCGGCGGCGCGCTGCCGGGGCTCAGCCCCGCATGCGGGCGCAATAAAGTACGATCCCCGTAGTCACCATGCAGCCGAAGGCTTGAACTACCGACGCGGCGACGAGGGAAAGCGAATCGATCTTCATCGCGACCGGGATGACGGGCCGCGATGAAGGCGCTAACCACGTACGTATGCCCCAGTGCCTCGGGTCAACGGCGCGTGATCAGCATGCCGAAGATAAAACCAACCGCTGCGGAGATACCCACCGCTTGCCATGGATTGGCCCGCACATAGCCGTCGGTGGCCTCGGCGGCCGCCTTGGTTCGCGCCGCTACCACGGCCTGCACCTCGGCGAGCTGCACCTTTGCGGCCTTCAAGGAATCCGCCGCCTTGGCGCGCGCGGCCGTGATCCGCTCCCCGGTCTGACTGGCGGTGGCCTTGAGCAATTCCTCTACGTCGACGAACACGGTCCTCAGGTCTTCCATCAGTTTTGCTCTGGTGACCTGCTCCATCTCAGCTACTGTTGGCGTTGCTGGTTCGGTCGTGACCATGCGAAGCTCCTTGCTGTTATAAGGTGACCGCTCGGTTTAACGGGCCCGGAAAGGCCTACGACTAGGGCAAATCCCTGCGTGCGCTAACGTCTGCAACTGGCCGACTGAGACCGTAAAGGCTAGTACGATCTGGCACTGGCTGTCTAGATCAAATCTGGGTTAAGACACCTTACATGCCCTTCTGGCTAAGTGGACGCTACGCGCGATCTCGCGGCCCCAGAAAAAACCACAGTATCAGCCCGAGAAGCGGGAGCAGCACCACCACAACTACCCAAAGCAATTTCTTGTCATTGGCAGCCGAGCTTTGGAGAATATTGATAAGCGCCCAGACGTCGCCGATCAGAATCAGTACGCCAATGATCCCACCGTATCCGAAGTTCATCATGTTTAGTTTTCCATATTGAGAGCGATGGTCGTTTGAGACCCTTACCGCGGCGACTGATCGGCCAGGATTAGCGCCCGGTTTCGAGCCATGCGAGCGCTCGCTCCTTCTCGTCAAAACCAAAATGCTTCACCTCCGCGTGCACGAAGTGAGTGACGATGCTGGGCATGATCGTCAGGAACTCGCTATCGGTCACCGCGGCGACGCGCTCAACCTGTCGGTGGTGCTCGCCAACGAACTTGAAATGCGACAGGAGCGCTTCGAAGTTCTTCCAGCCGGGGAACGACTTTGCGTAGATCATCACGCCGGTGAGCTTTCCTTTCGCGGCAATGAATGGATCAACCTCTTTCCCGACCAGCTCGAAGTCCGCCTTCTCGAGAGGGCCTTGGGGCGTGACAATAAGGATGTCCCGGTCACGCAGCAGTTCGAAATGGATCATGGCGTCTTCTCCTTTGGCAGACCGTCGCTGCAACCGGGATGATCGTCACGAAATCTGTTGCTCGTTGCGGCCACCAATCAGTCATAGGCTACTCGCGACTTTGCGGAAGTGGTGGCCGAGAATGGAAAGTTCGACGGCGGTAGGCAACTTTCGTGGACTTGCAAGCAGCGTCGACCAGAAGAGCATCCAATAACGGCTTCGGCCGGGATGCCATACCCCGGGCAGCCATAGCGACTTCAAAAACGCCTTCACGTCGGCTGGGGACAGCCGCGGCCCCGGCGCCCGTGGCTCGAAGGAACGCAGGAACGCGTGGATGCGCCGGTAATAGTTGCCCGGTGCCGATGCGGCTCGATCATTAAAGCCCGTGGGGTCGAGGTCGGGCACCGCATCACGGAACGCCATGCTTTCGCCTTGAAAATTCTCACCATCGAACACCACAATTTTGCCCCCGAACAAGCTCGGAGCAAGCAGCCCGAGAGCAAATGCCAGCGCAAGACGACAGGATTGACGGATGGTCAATTGCGTTCTCCTTGCTCAATTCAGCGGCGGATCTCGGCCCAAAAGCTTCCCCGCAACGTTGAGCGTATCGGCCGATCGCTCTTAGTGCGTCGAAAATTTCCTTCGATTTGAGTGTACCGAGGTTATTCGCGCGACCTTTGATTTCGGTCAATCCCTCTGTACGCTTGCGCACAGATAATCCCAAACGGCCGACCGCGGGAGCTATCGGTCGGCACGCAATGGACTAGGGAGGAATGGGTCATGCGGCCAAAACACTTTCCGAAAGGTCTTGATGACCGCCAGCGGGACCAGGACGGTGAGATTCGAAAGAAGCGTAGCGATACGAAGGTCGACACTTTGCGAAAGGAATATGGACCGAATTTCGCAAAGGGGTATCGAGGTAACGTGCAACTAGGTACGGTACTCAAACGCGAAGGTGTCGAGAGCCTGGACCAACTCCTTAAGAAGAAAAAATAAGATCCCACACTGCCGACTCGAGTGCTGCGCTTGGAACCAAGTTACGGCATAGCGGACGGCGTGTGAGCGCCGCCGGCAAGGCAGCCGGGGTCAGCGACAGATTAGGGATTGGCGGTTCCGAGACGGTTCTGAATGCAGACGGATTCGCAAGCTCGGTTTCGTTCCGCGCGAACCGCAGCCCCCGGATTACCTGCGCGAGCCATTCGACCCCTCGCAGCTTCCTGATCTCGACGTTCTTAGAAGTGATACTCAGGATTCTTCGGATCGAAGTCGGCGTCCACTAGTCGCGCGTTGAGGTCCAGGTTCTCGTATCCGTAGTTCTCGACGAGCTGGCCATCCCGGTCATAGACTCTGATCCTTACTAAAACCTTGCTCTCGACGTCTTGGTTGATGACAAACCGGCAACCGTCGTAGTCTTTTGCTCTCTCCTTTGGGATAACCATTTCCAGGACCTGAGTGTTCCTGCCATACACAGTCTCTTGTCCACGCTCAGAGAACGTAAGGTCCCCAACCTTGATCGCCTTGCGAATGTTTATCGCAACGGTTTCGAGGAGGTAACCGATCCCGGTACTGGTGACCGGACGAAGGTTGTCCGCCATGAGTCCCGGGTCCGTTGGGTCGAGATTGCGCGTGACAAAGCGCAGTATCCCGCCTCTGTGAGCCCTAACCCGGTCTTCGTTTCGGCCCGCCTCATAAAGCAACTCGCTTCCCTTGTAGGGTTCTCTTATCCATTTCATATACAGGCTGGACGACTTTCTGAACTTGAGGACTATGGTTTCTTCGGGAAGGACCTTGCCAGCGACCCGTTGCTGTTTGTGAAAGATGGCCGTGTAACTTGTGACCTTGTCGTAAGCAGCCTCGGCCTCCCTGAGCCATTGCTCAGGATCCGGGTTATCGGTTGCGCCGCCATGTGCGACCAGCGCGACGAATACGAACAGTGCTGAAAGGATGATCCTGGTCACGTCGTTGTTGCCGTTCAAGCGGACGTCACAATCAGTTCAAGCTTGACTCGCTGAGGAAGTCTTTGCAAACAGAATAGACCCACTGCAGACATGTCGTCAGCCTCCGCGTCCCTGGTTTGGTTCATCCGCAATGGCACGGACATTAGGCGGGCCGTCCAGAAGCACGCTCGACCCACACCGCAGCCATACGCCGGCTGCCACACGCGGCGCGCTGAGTGGCGGCGGAGCGCGACAATTGCGTTGCGGAACGGGCGGCTACGTTAACCTAGCGGTCGCTAGGGCGCGTCAGAATCGCGACTGCGTGCTCGGCTCCCAAACCTATCGGCCAATAGGCCGGTAGGGCTTTTTTGTAACGGATGCCGTCGGCCCAGCCAACCATGTAGCGCCTACCGTCTGCGCCCGTCACGTCGACCGGATCGTGTGCTTTGGAAAAAAGGACAAGCGCCGGCAGGTGACGTCCGATGCCACCGGTTTCTGGCAAAGCATCGAGTACTTCTTGTGTAATGGTCATCCCCGCACTCCTTTTCGTGCGGTGGCTCAGTCAACGATGTCGTTGCGCTCCTGCGCGTCGGCCATGAACTCAGTAATCGACATCTCGCACTCGCCCTCGTCATGAATGTGCCCCGAGCGCCGAAATTGCTGCATTTGCCAATTGCCGCCCTGGATTCGTGCCGGGTCGTGTACCGCATCCAGAGCATGCGGGTTCCTACGTGCGTGGCGCAACGCCATATCCTGATTGATTTCCCTCAGCAACGTGTGTTTCATGATAGTCAATCGTCCAAAATTGTCGCCGTAAGATGTCACAAACAGATGTCACAAATCGACAATTACATACTGCGCTCCAACCGGCATTGTTTGTCTGTGCGGGAACGTACATAAGTGGCTTGGCGGCTCGACCGACAGCTGAACAAAGCGTATCCGCAATGCCACAGTGGTGCCGTCAGGAGGGGACGGCAATCGATCTTCCATTGGTGCGACCTGTGTTGCCGCAGCCGGATTTGGCCCGCGCATTACGGCTCTCACAATGGTCTTGCCCGGAACCCTCTCAAAGCGGACGTGCTGGTATCACGGTTTGCGCGGGGGCTCGTCATGGTTTCCGGCGTCACGCTCCGAGGCTCGCGCAGACCCGGTGCAGAAGTGCCCCTACTTCCTTGCCAATGGCCTGCACTCCCGGTTTGTCGACCAGTTTCAAAACGGCCTCGGGATCCATGAACGCGACCGTTATGGCTCCATCCACTTCTTCACGCACGACCACATTGCAAGGTAGCAACAAACCGATGTCTGGATCAGCCTCGATCGCACGGTGTGCGAGCGGCGGGTTGCACGCGCCAAGTATGCGATACGGCCGGCCTTCGATATTGAGCTTGGCCTTCAGCGTCGCCTTGACATCAATATCCGTGAGCACACCGAACCCTTCCGTTTTCAGGGCCTCGGTGACTTTCGCAACTGCGGTATCGAACGGTAGCTTTAGCTGCGTGCTGAATCCGTACATGAATCGACTCCTATTGCGAGGCGGAGGCAAGGGTCGGGCCCCGCAATTTCATTTGAATTGCCTCCGCGATGCTCGGTATCGAGATCGGTTGCGGCGATCGCCGGGCCACCAGTTGTACCCGTCGATACTGCCCACCTTTCATATCAACCATGTTTCATCTTTTCGCGCTGTTCCGCGGTGAGTACGGTATCCATCTGCTTCTGGGCGGCGAGGGAAGATTCAAACATCTGCTGCCGAAGTTCTAACATATTCCGGTAGCTCTTACTGAGCGCCGCGTCATCGCGCGGGTCCGCGTTGTACTGCTCGTTGATCTGCGACTGCTCATCCTGCATCTTGCCCATCAGGTCCCAGTGTTTACGACGTACCTCGTCCTGAATCTTGGCGATCTTGCTGCGCTGCTCCGCCGTAAGATGCAGATCTGCTCGCGCGCCGTAGCCACCCATCATGCCGGACCCCATCCCAAAGCCGCGGCCCTGGCCGTCCATCATGCCGGGGCCCATGCCGTAACCGCCCATCATGCCGTCGCCACCCATGCCGTAGCCGCCCATGCCGTAGCCGCCCATGCCGTAGCCGCCCATGCCGTAGCCGCCCATGCCGTAGCCGCCCATGCCGTAGCCATGGCCGTAGGCATCTTGCGGTGGGTCAGCCAGTGCGCTTGCTCCCATAACTGTTCCGCCTATCAATACGGCGGCGCCCAACGTCTTTCGGATGTTCATGCGTTTCATGGTTAAACTCCATTCAGGTAAAGAAACATCGACGCTTTTCGTTCATTTTCCCTTTTGCTTGACGACCCACACCACGAGGCCGGCAACCACGACCACAAGCAGAATCGGCACCAGTATCCCGCCGTATCCGCCCATACCGCCGTATCCACCCATCCAGCCGCCACCCCACCCGCCACCATTCATCATTCCTCCGCCCTGCGCCGAAACAATGCCGCTCGACAACAGGGGCGCCAAACCAACCACCGTAGCAATTGAGGTCTTCATAAAAGCTCCTGAGCAAATCGATGAAGCGATAGGACTGCTTTGGCAATGAGTACGCCAAATTAAACGGCCATCGCCGCGATACCTGGCGAATCCGGGAATGCGAACGAAACTCCACACGCATCGACAACCGCTACGGCCGCCCGATGCACATCACTTGAAGCTTCCGAATCCGAACCGTCGAAGCGAACCTACGCGGACATAAGACCGCGGTCTGTGCGGTGCCGAACGCAGCCCTGCCGATCGGCGCCTACCGGTAGGCAGTGAGTGCCCGGATGGGCCGATGACGCCCTGCATAAAGGGAGCGAAACAGGTCAGAAGCGCTATTAAACCTCTGCTACCGGGAAGATGCTCGACCGTCCGCGACTGGCCGAACGGAGTCAACCGCGAACGACGGGTTATGGCCGATCTCGGTCAAGTCGATTGCGATCTGACGCCCGCCGTTAGATCAAGTCTCGGTCACTGGTTTGATTGTCTCATCGCTTTTATCATCCGCTCTACCCGCCTTCCGACTGCCAAACCAGGAGGTAATGCCGTGCCCCACATCAAGCTGCCCATGCTCTTTACTCTTGCCACTACCCTTCTCGCCAATCAAGCACACGCCGAGGGTCTCCTCCCCTTTCACCGCATTTCCGCCGAACTGGCCAGCCAGGCCGCGGCTGAAGCCGTCGCGACCTGTGCGAAGCGGGGCTATGCCGAGACTGCCGTAGTGGTCGATGCCGATGGCGTGCGGCAGGCCGTCCTGCGCGGCGATCGCGCCGGTAGCCATACGCTCGACAGCGCATTCGACAAAGCCTACACGGCCGCGTCGTTCAAGACCGACACCAGTGCGCTGTTCGAGCGGTCGAAGTCTGTCCCCGGGTTCGCCAACCTATTCACCCAGCTGCCGCACCTTATGCTGTTCGGTGGCGGCATCGTGATCAAGGTGGGCGACGAAGTGGTGGGCGCGATCGGCGCCGCTGGCGCGCCCGGCGCTAATCTTGACGACGACTGCGCCCGCGCAGGCCTCGACAAGATCCGCGATCAACTCAAATAGCCGGTGCTCAGTACAGTTTCGGCAGATCCAGCATCCGCGAGTGTGCCCTTCGCATGCGGGTCAAAGGCGATGCCGCACGAATGAGATACGACCGACCGCGACAATGCGGTGCCAACGAATATGGCTTTGAAGTGAATTGGGAGGCGACGACGACGTCTCCTTGTGTCCGAACTCGGCCTGATCGAGGTCAAGTACGAAGCACGAAGTTCTCGGCACTAACCAGCCTATCCCGCAGGTCGCGGAAGGCACCACGCTTGAGGGACGATCAAGCGATTCTGCGAATCGAGCAAGAGCGTCGCGAAGACCTCGTGCTCGAGTTCGCCAAGTTTCGTGCGCAAGTAGTCGCGGACGACCTGCGGCGAAGAGAGCGACGTCCCGCGTCGGACACGTCGGCCGAGCACTTGGCGCGCGGCACTGAGAACCTCGTCGCCTGTTGCCAGACGGTATTCGCCTTGCGCATCGCGGAGGAGAAGTGAAAACGATTCAGCGGAACGAGTGGACTGCGACATGATCGTGCTCCGGTCTTGATCGGGCGGGATTGCCCGAGACCGGCGAAGCACGCCGCAGCGCAAGCAGTCAGGGGTGGTCAAACGGCCGGAGGACGCGAGCACGCGAAGCGCGCGCAGCCCTTGACGGCGAGAACGGCGTGGTACGGTGAGAGGAGAGGCAAGACATGACAGTTGCAGGGGTTCTGAGTCGCAAGTGGCGCATGCAATTGAAGCAATGGTCGGGGCGCGCTAGTGTCCTGAGTCCGAGATGCGTACAGAATCTTGCGAGGCTGGCGAGGATCTCGTCGGCGGTCTTGGTCCAGAGAACGGCTTGGGGTTTGGTTATAGGTGTCGAGGTAGGGGCGAATGGCGTTCGAGCTCGAGGGTGCTGCGATGAGTGCCGCGTTGATTGGCGGCGCTGAGCAGGCGAAGAGCGCTCGACGAGATTGAGCCAGGAGCTCGAAGTGGGTGTGAAGTGCACGTGAAAGCGCGGATGACGAGCGAACCAGGCCTTGACCGAGGGCGTTTTGTGGGTGCCGTAGTTGTCGAGGATGAGATGCACTCGAGCCGCCGGAACGTTGGATTCGAGGGTGCGCAGGAACGCCAGGAACTCTGGCTGCGATGCCGCGATGCGGCTCGCCGATCACCGCCCGGTGGCGAATCCAGCGCGGCGAACAGGCTCGTTGTGCATGACGCGGTAGTCATGCGTGCGCCGCTCGGGACAGCCCGGGCGAGGGGCAGGAGCGGTTGGGTGCGATCCAGGGCTTGAATCTGGCTCTTCTCGTCGACGCACAGCACCATCGCTTTGGTCGGCGGATTCAGATACAAGCCGACGATGTCGCGCACTTTGTCGATGAACAGCGGATCGGTCGAGAGCTTGAAGGTCTCACCCGATGCGGCTGCAGGCCAAAGGCGCGCCAAGCGCGGCTGACGGTGCTTGCGACACTCGAACTTCGTGGCCAGCAGTCGGCTACTCCAATGCGTGGCCTCGCGCGGCCGCTCGTTGAGAGTGGTAGCGATCAACTGCTCGATCTCGCGTCATCGAGCTTGCGCGGCGCACCGGGCCGTGGCTCATCGAGCAGGCCGTCGAGCCGGCTCAGGAAGCGGCTACGCCACTTGCCCACGGTCTGCCGTGTGACCCGACAACGCCTGGCCACCTCGCTGTTTCGGCGCCTTGGCGCACGCGAGCATAATGCGCGCACGCAACGCCAACGCCTGCGAGGTCTTATGCCGCCGCGTCCACTCGACGAATTGATTGTTCTCTTGCACGGTCAACTTCAGCTCTCCAAGCGCGGCCCTCTGCTCATCGCGCTCCCCGACTCACGACACTACCGTGAGACATGGCAGTCGAACGAAATGTTCACTAATTAAAGACTCAGAACTAGTGCGGCATGTACATGTTGCTGGGTTTCACGTCCCTCGCGGAATGGTTGATATTGACACATGGTTATTTGTAGGCTTCAATAGGCGAACGCGTAGTAGCTTCAAGGGGAGGCTCTATGGCGAACGTCCGCGGGTTGGCACAAATCCACGCCAGTCGATTTGCGCTTTCAGTCGGCGCTGTACTCGCGTGTTGCTTGCTTTTCCACTTGCCGGTCGCGTCTGCGAAACTGGCTCCCATCCAGAAGATTCTCATGGTTCCCGGCTTCGCGGAGCCATTTGTTGCCACCCGACCTTCGACTGCGGCACAGGACCAAGCGCTTGTGAAGGCCATTGCTGTTTACCGGCAACGGCCTGAACCCGACGGTTTCGACGCGTTCGAGCGCTTTCTGAAAACCTACCCGACGACCGCTTGGCGAACCGCGGTCTTGACCAACCTGGGCTTTGCCTATCAACACCACGGCTATTTCTCCAAAGCAATGGGCGCCCTTCAGTTAGCTTGGGATTCAGGTCGATCAGCAACCGATCCGCGCGCGAAGGCCATGACAGACCGTGCGATTTCGCAGCTCATTAGCATGGAAGCCGGCTTCGGAGATCAGGGCCGTCTTGCCGCGTCGATTCAAGATCTCGGGAATCGTCCACTCTCCGGCCAAGCTAAGGAAGCCGTGGATGGCGCTCGGAAGAGTCTTTGGACTATGCGCAATGATCCTGGAGTTGAGTATCTCTGTGGCCCCATAGCGCTCAGGAATTTGGTTCGCGCTACGGACGCATCGAACAAGGATCTGCGGTTTCTCGACTTTTACCGTTCCGGGCCACGCGGCGTTTCGTTAGCCGAGCTGGCTCGCCTGGCCGACCAGGCCAAGATACCCTACCAAATTGTATATCGTGAAACAAGTCAGCACTTCCCCATCCCTGCGGTCATTCATTGGAGACTCAATCACTACGCCGCAATCGTTGCCGAGAAGGATGGACGCGTACAAATAAGGGACCCGATGCTTGGCAGTGATCTGTGGGTCACACCCGACGCACTGATGGCCGAGTCTAGCGGCTATTTTCTAATTCCGAGTCGCGACATTCCAGTTGGTTTTCGGGTTGTCAGCGCGACGGAGGCGGAACAGATCCGTGGCATGGGTCCAACGTATGGCCAAGGCAAGACCTCGGCAACGACACCACAAGATGACAAGGCCAAGCCCGCGACTTGTGGACGCGGTATGTGTGGTTACAACTTTCACGAGATGCTGGTAAGTCTTAACTTGACAGATACGCCGGTTGGCTACGCGCCACGTAAAGGCCCTCCCGTTTTCGTTACCTTGACCTACAACCAGCGCGAAGCGACTCAGCAGGCAAATATTCCGCACTTCAACATCGGGCCCAACTGGAATCTAAACTGGCTGAGTTACATCGAAGACAATCCCGAATCAATAAGCAGCCCGAGCGCCAAGCGGTACGTCGCAGGTGGTGGCAGCATCACCTACGCAGGTTTCAATTCCGCATCAAATTCATTCGCGGCGGAAGCCCGCGATGCCTCGGTGCTCAAGCTGGTCAATACCAACCCGATCAGATATGAGCGCCGCTTGTCTGATGGCAGCACAGAGGTCTATGACAAATCCGATGGTGCGTCGACAAATCCGCGCCATGTCTTTCTAACGCAAATCGTCGATCCTACAGGTAACGCAGTCACTCTGTTCTATGACTCTCAGTTACGCCTGATATCCATTCTCGACGCGGTTGGGCGTGACACGACATTTTCGTATGGACTTAGTGCCAATCCGCTGCTTATTACGAAGATTACGGATCCATTCAACCGTAGCGCATATTTCTATTACAACAACAGTGGTCAGCTTTCGATTATCAAAGATGTGCTGGGTATGATTTCGTCAGTGACTCACTATCCAATCTATCAAAATCCGACTCCGAAGAAAAAGTATGTCGAAGGTTTGATTTACCAGTTGAAAACACCGTATGGCACAACGACATTCACATACGACGGCGACATAACCAACAACACGTGGCGCTCTATTCAGGCCACCGACCCTCTTGGGCACACGGAGCGCCTAGAATTTCGCGAAAACGCCTGGAAGATTCCAACGTCCGATCCGACAGTGATCAAAGCTAACATTCCCGCTTCGATAGAGGTCACAAATAATTATCTGGACTACCGCAATACTTTCTACTGGGACAAGCATGCGCTTGCAGTCGGGTATGACTATACCAATGCCAGAATCAAGCATTGGAATCATGATGTTGATTCGAGCGGCCAGCCAGTGGGCAAGCTGGCCGACACCATTGAGAGCATCAAGTACCCGCTTGAGAGCAGAATTTGGTTTAATTATGAAGGGAGCCCAATCTCCGACGCCGCCGGAACATTCGATCTGCCAACGCGCATTGGGCGATTGCTGGCCGATGGCTCTTGGCAGGTAACGCAGATCGAATATAACGCGCAGGGGCGACCGACGCAGATCATCGACCCGGTTGGTCGGGAAACGCACTACAACTTCGATAGCAATGGGATCGATCTCACAGAGGTTACTCAAAAAACGTCGGCATCGGGATTTGATTCGATTCTGCAACTGTCCTCGTACGCTCTTCATCGTCCCGGCAATATCGCTTCAGCCATGACCAGCTTTCCGACGGCTCTGACATATGCCAACGCTGGTCAGGTAGCATCCACCCGGTCTTTGCTGCGAAACCATCGTGTAGATACGACTTATGTGCGGGATAACTTGGACCGCGTTACCGACATTTTCGTGGACGAGGTCGACCCGACAACTTCCACGCATATAAATTCGCAGCTGGTCTTCCATGTGACGTATGACGCATACGATCGCATCGCCACGTCGGAAACAGAGTCCGCACACTGGGTAGTGGTTTGCGATCAGAACGGCCGCTGCGAACGGGAATTGGAACCAGGCGACACGATCAAGTACGACTACGACGCGCTGGATCGAATCGTGCGAATTACTTATCCAGACGGTACGACACGCCAGTACACTTGGGACAAGCTCGACCTTGTCGCCCGAATGAATCGGCAGCAGTTCACGACTACGTATACTTATGATGCCCTTCGTAATCTGACGGCAGTCAGTAGCCCGCTCCCCGGATTGGTTACAAGCTACGGCTATTACGACAACGGTGCCTTACATACGCTGACAGATCCTGCTGGCAGAGTGACGACTTGGGAGATCGATGTGCAAAGCCGAGTGACGGCCAAGCGCTTTGCCGATAACACAACAGTCACGATTGCATACGAGAAGAATGCAGGCGGCGTCCCCACTACGAGCAGAATCAAGAGCGTAATTGATGCCCAAGGTCAAATTAAGAACTACGAATATTATGATGACAATCGCATTCACGCGATCAGCTACCCAAATGCGCTGCACCCAACGGCGACTGTGAGCTTTACCTACGATCAATACTATCCTCGGCTGGCCGCGATGACGGATGGCCTCGGTACGACTACATGGCATTATTATCCGCCTTCCAATTCCGGGGCGAACTTTACCGGGGGCGGCTTACAACTTCAGCAAGAAGATGGTCCGTACGGCATCTCGTCGGACGGCAGCGCATACTTTCAATACGACTACTTCGGCCGAATCGTTCAAAGCAACGGCAGGTTTTATTCGTCGTTACCTCCCTCCAAATACGATTGGCTTGGGCGAATGGACGAGTACCAGACGCCGCTTGCCACATTCGTGCAAGACTACCTGCGTGGAACCAGTCAGATCGTCGGTCGGCAAGCTGGGAATTACGCGACGTATTGGAAGTATGACAGCGATACGGACGATCGTCGGCTGCTCTCGATTTCCAACTCGCTTGAGGGACGCTCGTTTAGCTACCAAACGTCCCCTGAGAATCTAGTCAGCGTCATTACCGAGCGGCTGGCGGGGGGCCAACAAATCAGTTGGGGCTACACGTATGATTCAGCGGACCGGTTGTTGACAGCGCAGCCCTCGGTTGGCGATTCCTACGAATATACCTACGATGGCGCGGGAAATATTACGTCAGTGAGAAAGGGATCATCACTCAAGTTCGCCGGCTATAACAGCGTGAACGAGATCACCAATTTCGACGGTGTCCAATTCGTCTATGATGCAAATGGCAACCTTGTCGACGACGGCGCTCGCACGTATCAGTGGGACGCGGAGAATCGGCTTATTGAAATTGGCTACAAAGCAAACAGCGCGCAAAGCACGTTATTTAAGTATGACGGATTGGGTCGGCGTCTATCGATCATTGAAAGAAACGGAGCGACTCAGACGGAGTCGCGCTTTACCTGGTGCGGTAACAGGATCTGTGGCGCAAGGAGTTTCAATGGCAGCTCTGAGGTGCCGACACGCGGCTACTCATTTGCCGGACAATCAAACATATTGAATGGGGGAGCAGGATACGAGTTCAACTACTATGGCCAAGATCGTCTTGCCTCGGTTCGTGACGTGATTTCAAGCCCTGCGGGTACCAAGATCGGTTCGTTTGATTACGATCCCTACGGGCTTCCGTTGCTATCGAACGCAACTAGCTCCGACGTTGAATTCCGCTTTGCGGGCATGTTCTACCATCAGCCGAGCGGGCTCTATCTGACGAAATATCGTGCATACGATCCCAGAACGATGAGATGGCTGTCGAGGGATCCCATAGGTGAACGAGGTGGGACTAATTTGTATACGTATGCGGCAAACGATCCCACCAACCGACGCGATCCCAGTGGGTTGTACGATCCTCCCAACTTCAACCCATCAGGCATCGATTTGACTAGCGCTGGGCTCGTGCCGGCCGGTATTGCCGTATACGCTGCACTCACCGCTAAGGTTGAGGTTGTCATGCTCAATGCCGCTGGCGGGGTCGCAGACATCGTATCGCTTGAGGTTGTTGGGGAAGGGATAGGGGCATCCGTTGCAGTAGTCGGGGGCGGCACTGCTGCGGCGGGTCTGGGTGGAGCGGCTATAGTAGGAATCGGGATCGGGCTGGCGCTCGATGCCTACGTTTTGCCGGATTTCTCGAAGTTGCTCTATGAACATCTCCACCCTGAGGACAAAATCCCTGCACCTTCGTGTCGACCGTGCCCAGGAGTGTTCCTACCCCTGACTCATGAATGCATAAGTGGTCCACCGTACTAGCCGGAGGGAGGCACTGCTGCGCTGGCTATCTGGGAGCTGGCGCATTCGGAATTAAAACGGGGCCAGGCTCAATTTCAGATCATGGCCACCACACAGGCCAAGCGCCAAACGGTACGGCATGACAACGGGTTCCCAAGCTAGAGGCGTGCTGACTGCCACTTGAAGGACTATTCGGTGTAAGGCGGTCAGCTTATCATTCCATGGGCTGGCGCCCGCATTGGTTGTGCCAGGCGCACCCCACAGCAGGTAGGTTGCCGTGCGCACGGTCCGTAACCCCGGCGTAACCCCGGAAAGCCCGGTTAGTGATTACTCGCGCTAACAGGCATTGTGCTTCCTGAGACACGGGTAACACTTCATTCCGGGCACATGGGTAACACTTCTGCGCTTTGCGGGGAGAACGCAAAGTGCCTTGGAAGGAGTGTTGCCCGATGGATGAACGGCTCCGATTCGTGGCCCGATTGCTCGAGGGCGAGAAGATGGCGGCCCTGTGTCGCGAGTTTAATGTCTCGCGCAAGACCGGTTACAAGATCTTCCAGCGCTACAAGGATTGCGGGCTCGAAGGACTGACCGATCGCTCGCGTCGGCCGTACCGGCAGGCGAACCAGCTACCCTTTCAGATCGAGAGCCTGATCGTGCAGCTCAAGCGCGAATACCCCAGTTGGGGCGCGCCGAAAATCCGCGACAAGCTCCGGCGCAGACATCACGATATCCAGACCCCGGCGATCAGCACCGTGCACGCGGTGCTCAATCGCCATGGGCTGGTCAGCCGCGGCCGCAAGCGCCGCTACCACGCTCAGGGCACCGCCCTGTCCAAGCCGCTGCTGCCCAATGATCTGTGGTGCGCCGACTACAAAGGCGAGTTCATGCTCGCTGATCGACGCTATTGCTACCCGCTCACCATCAGCGACTTCGCCAGTCGCTACCTCTTCAGCTGTGAGGCGCTTTCCAGCACCAAGGAAACCTACGCCTTCACCGTCTTCGAGCGGGTGTTCAAAGACTTCGGGCTGCCCAAAGCCATCCGCACCGACAACGGCGTGCCCTTCGCCAGTCCCCACGCGCTCTTCGGCTTGAGCAAGCTTGCCGTGTGGTGGTTGCGCCTCGGCATCCACATCGAGCGCATCAAACCTGGCCATCCGGCGCAGAATGGCCGCCACGAGCGCATCCATCTGACCTTGAAGAAGGAAACCACCAAACCCGCCGCGCAGAACTTCCTCCAGCAACAGGCGCGCTTCGATGACTTCCTCGACTGCTACAACGACGAGCGCCCGCACCAAGCGCTCGATATGAAGTATCCCGCGGAGCTCTACCAACGCTCACCACGCCCGTATCACGGGCTCGATGCGCTGGACTACCCCCTCCACGACCGCACCCTCACCGTCACCCAGTGCGGCCGCATCTGCTTCGGACGCCGCAAGATCAATCTGAGCACGGTGTTTGCCGGTCAGAATGTCGGGGTCAAGGAAGTCAGCGATAAAATCTGGCTGGTGAGCTTTATGGATTACGACTTGGGGTTCTTCGACCACGAGACCGGTCGTCTCGGGTGCGCGGAGAACCCCTTCGCCGCAAAAGTGTTACCCATGTCTCCGGTATAAACCGTTACCCATGTGACCGGAATGCACCCATAGAATCTGGTGGCCAAGGGCGGAATTGAACCACCGACACACGGATTTTCAGTCCGCTGCTCTACCAACTGAGCTACTTGGCCTTTTGCTGCAACCAACGAAATAGTGGCCACGACAGGCGTGGCCAAGTGGCGGATTTTACCAGATCGCGCCCATCCTCCGCGACCCCTCGAAGCCTCCTCCGCAGGACGCTGAATTCGCGTCCCAATTCGAGCCCTCGAGGACAGGCTTTTGGTGGGGCAAACGCCCCCGGCGTTGGACGCTATTCGCTGAAGAACGCCAACAGCTCCGCGAACGTGTCGTCCGGCGCTTCTTCCGCGAGGTAGTGTCCGCACGGAAGCATTTTGCCACGCACGTCGCGCGCAACCGCATTCCAGTCCGCGATCGGATCGAACAGCCGGTGGACGACGCCCTTCCCGCCCCACAGAGCGAGCAGCCGACACCCGAGCTTTGTCGCCGCATCGGCGGCGTCGTGCTCGAGGTCGATCGTGGCGGACGCGCGATAGTCCTCGCAGCTTGCGTGGATCGTCGCCGGATCGCGAAAGCAGCGTTCGTATTCTGCGTAGGCACGGGCGTCGAAATGCTCGAGCCCCGATCCCCAGCCGCCGAGCTTCTTCCGCAGGTAATAAGCCGGATCGGCGCCGATCAGGCGTTCCGGAAGGTCGTAGGGCTGGATCAGGAAGAACCAGTGGTAGTACGCGGTCGCGAACGCCTTGTCGGTCTTCGCGTACATCGCCGCGGTAGGCGAAATGTCCAGCACGGCCAGCCGCTCGACGCGCTCCGCGTGATCGCGCGCGAGCCGATGCGCCACGCGCGCTCCGCGATCGTGTCCCGCTAGGAAGAACCGGCGAAAGCCCAGCGTCTGCATCACCTCGACCTGGTCCAAAGCCATCCCGCGCTTCGAATACGGCGCGTGATCGGGGGCGCTCGCCGGCTTGGCCGAATCCCCATAGCCGCGCAGGTCGCTGCAGACGACGGTAAAGTGCTCTGCAAGTCGCGGCGCGACGCGATGCCACATCGCGTGGGTCTGAGGATAGCCGTGCAGGAGCAGCAAAGGCGGTCCGCGACCGCCGATCAGGAGATTGATCTCGGCGCCGGTCGTCGCGATGCGCCTCGGTTCGAACCCAGGAAAGAACGCGGTCATTCGCGTTGCGTTCGTTCGCGCAATCGACTCGCTCAGATCAGCATCGCCTCGACGCGCTCGCGAGCCAGCCCGACCGACGTCGCAGCGGCGATCAGGTCGGCGCGGGTCGCGTCGTCGAGCGGGATGCCGTGGCGTTCGCGATCGACGCGAGTCAAGCGCTCCACTTCACCCGGCAGCATGACCGGAGCGTCCGCGCGCGCCGGGGGCGAGGCCTTCACCCAGGCGACGAAGCGCGCAATCTCTGCCGGCACGGTGCGTTCCGTATCGTAGACGCCCGGCGCGATGTAGATCGACAGCATGTTGTTCCGCAGCACCGTGTCGGCCGGGTCGGAGCTTCGCCCGGTCGAAATCGCTCCGGCGAGAAGGTCGGTGACGATCGACAGCGCGGAGCCCTTGTGCGCGCCGACGGTGAGCAGCGCGCCGCCGTCGTAGAAATCCCTCGGCTCGGTCGTCGCCCACCCATGCGAATCGATAATCCATCCTTCGGGAACCTGCTCGCCGCGGTTGAGCGCCACCATGAGCTTCCCTTCGGCCGCCATCGACGTGGTCATGTCGACGATGATCGGCTCGCTCCCGGGAACCGGGACGCCAATCGTTATCGGGTTCGTCGAGAGCCGGCGATCGCTGCCGCCGAACGGCGCGACGCGCTGCGCTCCCGACGTATTCAGGAAGTGCAGCGAAACCTGTCCGACTGCGGCGGCGAGCTCCGCCCAGTCGCCGACGCGACCGAGATGTCCGCAGTTGCGCAAGCCCACCATCGCGATGCCGCTTTTCGCGGCTTTGCGCGTCCCGAGCGCGCCGGCGAATTCGCCGACGACCTGCCCGAAGCCTCGATTGCCGTCGACGATCGCGATGGCGTCGCTCTCGAAGACGACCGTCGGCGTCTGGTTGGCCCTCACCCAGCCCTTGCGCATCCATTCCAGGTACTTGCCGACGCGCAACACGCCGTGCGAATCATGCCCCACGAGATTCGAATCGACGAGTCGACGGGCAATGGTAGCCGCCTCCTCGCGGTGGCAGCCGGCCGCGTGCATGATTTCCGTAACGAGCTCGATCAGCCGCGAACCGGAAATCGAATGCACGTCAGTGAATCTCCGGCTCGGCCGTGGGGGCCGTGCCTTCGAGGAAATCGAAGTCACAGCCGGCGTCGGCCTGGGTGATGTGCCGCTGGTAGAGCGCGCCGTAACCGCGCTCGTAGCGCGGCTGCGGCTTTTTCCAGGCGGCGCGGCGGCGCGCGAGCTCCGCGTCGCTCACCTTGAGCTCGAGCCGCCGGTTCGGGACGTCGAGCTCGATCGTGTCGCCGTCGCGCACGAACGCGAGCGGCCCGCCCACGAACGACTCCGGCGCGACGTGCAGCACGCACGCGCCGTAGCTCGTGCCGCTCATCCGCGCGTCGGAGATGCGCACCATATCGCGCACGCCCTGCGTCAGGAGTTTCTTCGGGATCGGCAACTGACCCCACTCCGGCATGCCTGGCGCGCCCAGCGGTCCGGCGTTCTGGAGAACGAGCACCGAATCGGCCGTGACCGGCAGCGCGGGATCGTCGATACGCGCCGCCATGTCGTTGTAATCGGCGAACACAACCGCAGGACCGGTGTGCGTGAGCAGATGCGGCTCGGCGGCAGCCGGCTTGATCACCGCGCCGTTGGGCGCGAGGTTTCCCCGCAACACGGCGAGGCTGCCGCCCGCGACCAGCGCGCGATCGCGCGGAAGGATGACCTCGCGGTTGAACACCTCCGCGCCGGCGATGTTCTCGCCCAGCGTTTTGCCGTTGACCGTTCGCGCCTCGAGCGCGAGAAGATCGCGGATATCGGCGAGCAGTGCGCGCAATCCACCGGCGTAGAAGAAGTCCTCCATCAGGAACTTGCCGGCGGGCCGGATGTTGGCCACGAGCGGTGTCTTGCGCGCGAGCTGGTCGAAGCGGTCGATCGTAAGCTCGATGCCGGCACGGCGAGCGACCGCCACCATGTGCACGACCGCGTTGGTCGAGCCGCCGAGCGCGAGGATGGTGGTGATCGCATTGTCGACGCTCGCCGCCGTGACGAAATCGCGCGGCTTCACGTCCTCCCACACCATGTCGACGATGCGCCGGCCCGTATCGGCGGCCATGCGCGCGTGACGCGAATCGGCGGCCGGAATCGACACCGCGCCCGGCAACGTGAACCCCAGCGCCTCCGCCGCCGAAGTCATGGTCGAGGCCGTGCCCATTGTCATGCAATGCCCGGGCGAGCGGGCGATCCCGTCCTCGAGCTCGCCCCACTGCTCGTCGCTCAGGTTACCGGCGCGTTTCTCTGCCCAGTACTTCCATACGTCCGAGCCGCTGCCGAGCGGTAGATCGCGCCAGTTGCCGCGCAACATCGGTCCCGCCGGCATGAAGATCGCGGGCAGGTTCATGCTGATGGCGCCCATCAGCAGCGCCGGCGTCGTCTTGTCGCAGCCGCCCATCAGCACGGCGCCGTCAACCGGATAGGATCGCAGAAGCTCCTCGGTCTCCAGCGCAAGGAGATTGCGATAGAGCATCGTCGTGGGCTTCTGGAATACTTCGGCCAGCGCGATCGCCGGCATTTCCAGGGGAAACCCGCCCGCCTGCAGCACGCCGCGCTTGACCTCCTCGGCGCGCTGCCGGAAATGGGCGTGGCAGGCGTTGATGTCGCTCCATGTGTTGATGATGGCGATGATCGGCTTGCCTAGGTAGTCGCTGCGCGAGTAGCCCATCTGGGCAGCGCGCGAATGGTGGCCGAACTGCCGCATGTCGCTCGCGCCGAACCAGCGGTGCGAACGCAATTCCTCGGGTTTCCGGCGTGCGCTCATGCGCGGCCATTATAGCCGCCGGAACACGATCGCCGCGCCCGGGTCCAATCCATGCCGTGGGTTGCGGTCGTCGTGGCGAGCGCTATAGTGGAGCGGCTGGTCACCGGTTGCCGGTGCGCCACAGCGCCTGCCGTTTTCGCTGAGAGGTCGCCATGGTTTCCTCGAATGCGCGTTCCGGGTTCGCGCGGCGCTGCCTGCGCGCAGCCGGTCTGGCTTTGGGACTGGCGCTCGCGCCGACGGTGGTCGCCGCCGACAAGCCGGACGCCCGGGAGGGCACCGGCGTCGACGCCGAGAAGTTCTTCGGCGCGATTCTCAAGGTGCAGACGCGGGCGCTCGCCGACGCGCGTAGCGCCGCGGCGCTGGGCCGCGAGCGTGAAGGTACCGGCGTCGTGATCGGCCCCGACGGACTGGTGCTCACCATCGGCTATCTCGTCATCGAGGCCGAGGAAGTGAGCCTTGTCGACGCTCGCGGCCGAACGCTTCCCGCCTCGATCGTCGGCTACGACCACGCTTCCGGGCTTGCGCTGGTGCGCGCGATCGTGCCCCTCGATGCGGCGCCGCTGCCGCTTGGCGACTCGACCCGGCTCGAGGAGCGCGATCCGGTCCTGATCGTCAACCATGGCGGGCGCGGCGAGGCCACCCTGGCCTACGTGGTTTCGCGGCGGCCCTTCACCGGCAACTGGGAATACCTGCTCGACAACGCAATCTTCACCTCCCCGCCGGCCTTGAACTGGAGCGGCGCCGCACTGATCGGCAAGGACGGTTCGCTGCTCGGCATCGGATCGTTGATCCTGCGCGATGCGACCGATGCCGATCCGCATTTGCCAGGCAACATGTTCGTGCCGGTCGATCTGATCAAGCCGATCATGAACGATCTGCTCCGTACCGGTCACCGTGCCGGGCCTGCACGGCCCTGGCTCGGCGTGGCGGCGGACGAAGTGCAGGGGCGTCTGCTGGTTACGCGCGTGTCGCCTGAAGGCCCCGCCGATCGGGCGGGCCTGCGCACCGGTGACATCATCCTCGCCGTCGGCAGCGATGCCGTGCACTCGCAAGCCGAGTTCTACCGCAAGCTCTGGGGCCGCGGCCCGGCGGGAAGCGAGATCCCGTTGCGCATCCTGCAGGGCGACGACGTGCATGAAGTCAAGGTGCACTCGATCGATCGTGTGGATTACTTCCGCCGGAAGCCGACCTATTGACCGAGTGCACACCGGCCGCCGCGCGCCCGAGTAGCCCGGGGCGGGCATGGCGAACCTCGGAGACCATTCGACGGCGCATTTCCCGGGATCGTTTCGCTCACCCGGGCCACCGACCGTTACAATGCGCGCTGCCAGCGCGGCGGCGCCGGCATGCAATCGAATTCGTGCCGCCCTCCCATGCCGCTCTACGCCGCGACGATCTTTTTCAGCGCGTTCCTGCTGTTCCTGGTCCAGCCCATTACGGCGAAGCAGATCCTGCCGTGGTTCGGTGGATCGGCGGCGGTGTGGACGACGTGTCTCGTATTCTTCCAGACGACGCTGCTGCTCGGTTACGCCTATTCCGACACGGTTGCCCGGCGCCTGTCGCCTCGCTCACAGGTGGGGCTGCACGCGACTCTTCTGGCGCTAAGTTGCGCGCTGCTGCCGATCGTCCCCGGCGCCCAGTGGAAACCTTCGGGCGCCGAAAGCCCATCGCTGTTGATCCTGGGACTGCTCGCGGCGACGATCGGGCTGCCGTACTTTCTTCTCTCCACGACGAGTCCGCTGGTGCAGGCGTGGTTCGCGAGAACCTATCCCGGCCGCAGCCCTTATCGGCTGTTTGCGCTGTCCAATCTGGCTTCCATGGTCGCGCTGCTCGGTTACCCGTTCGCGCTCGAGCCGTGGCTCCCGACGCGACTGCAGTCGTACGGCTGGTCCGCGGCGTACGTCGCATTCGTGCTGCTTGCGGGAGCCTCCTGCTGGTCCGCGCTGCGAACCTCGGGGACTCCCGCGGGCCCGGCGCTCAAGCCGGTTCCCAACGGAGACGGACGCGAGGCAGCCCCGCCGGTCGGGCGGCAGATGCTCTGGACGCTGCTGGCGGCGACCAGCTCGTTCCTGCTGCTGGCGGTGTCGAACCACATCTGCCAGAACATCGCCTCGATTCCCCTGCTCTGGATCGCGCCGCTCTCGATCTACCTCCTGACCTTCATCCTGTGCTTCGACAGTTCTCGCTGGTATCGCGTTTCGACCTTTCGCGCCATGCTTGCTGCGGGGCTGGGTGTGATGGGCTGGACGCTCGCCGACAGCGAGCTCACCCACCATCTGCAATTGCAGATCGCCGTCTTCTGTGCCGGGTTGTTCCTCGTCTGCATGTTCTGCCATGGCGAGCTCGCGCGTCTGAAGCCCGCGCCGCGCTACCTCACGCGCTTCTATCTCATGGTCGCGCTCGGCGGTGCGATCGGCTCTGCCCTGGTCGGACTGGTCGCGCCGCTGGTGCTGCCGGCGTATTTCGAGCTCGCATTCGGACTCGTCGCCTGTGCCGCGCTCCTCGCGTTCCAGGTCCGCCGCGCACAGCCCGTATTCATCGTTCTTGCGGTGGCTTCGCTCCTGTTCTCGGTCGGTGCTGCGGGCTGGAGCATCCACGGCTTCTACGAAAATACCGTGCTCGCGACCCGCAACTTCTACGGTGTCCTCCGAGTACAGGAATGGAACGTCGGCACGGCGAGCTACCACCGCTCGCTCATTCATGGCACGATCCTGCACGGCACGCAGTACCCGGGTCCGATCCTCGAGCGTCAGGCGACCAGCTACTACACGGCGACCTCGGGCATCGGCCGCGCGCTCGAATCGCTGCATCCGACGCTCAATCCGTTGAAGGTCGGAGTGATCGGCCTCGGAACCGGGACGATCGCCACGTATGGCGCCAAGGGCGACGTTTATCGCTTCTACGACATCAACCCCGCCGTGATCGACATCGCCAAGCGCGATTTCAGTTTCATCGGCAAGAGCGACGCCACGATCCAGATCGCGCTCGGGGACGCGCGGCTCAGCCTCGAGCGCGAGCCGCCTCAGGGTTTCGACGTACTGGCGATCGATGCCTTTTCGAGCGACGCCATTCCCGTGCATCTCATCACCCGCGAGGCGCTGGCCATCTATCGCAAGCACGTCAAGCCCGGCGGTATCATCGCCTTCCACGTAACCAATCGCTATCTCGACCTGGCGCCCGTCGTGCGGCAGCTCGCCGACGCCCAGAGCCTTCGCGCGGTACTCGTTGCCGATGACGGAGGCCAGCCGATGGGCAGCCGGAGCGATTGGGTGCTGCTTTCGGACAGCGAAGACACGCTGGAAGCCAACGCGATCGGCGAGGTCGCGAAGACCATCGAGCCAAAGCCCGGCTGGCGCCTGTGGACCGACGACTTCAACAACATCTTCCAGGTTCTCAAGCGCGACGAGTAGCGTCGAGACCGTGCCCACTCCCGACTTGCACACTCTTCGGCCGTCGGCCGATCGCGCCAGCGTCGAAGTCCTCGATCAGACGCGGCTTCCACACGTACGCGCGACCGTTTCGCTATTCACTGCCGCCGATGCCGCGCGGGCGATCCGCACGATGCAGGTGCGCGGCGCGCCCCTCATCGGCGCAACCGCGGCATTCGGTCTCGCGCTCGCGTTGCGGGAGAACCCGTCCGACGACGCGCTCGGCGCCGCGCATGCGCTCCTCATCGCCGCACGGCCCACCGCCGTCAATCTGCGATGGGCGCTCGACCGGGTACGCGCACGCGCTGCGCCGTTGCCTCCTTCCGACCGTGCGGCAGGCGCGTGGAACGAAGCCGAAGCGATCGCTGCGGAAGATCTCGCCGCCAATCGAGCGCTCGGCGAGCACGGCCTGCACATCATCGAGACGCTCTCTGCGCTCCACTCGCATCCGCTGCAAATACTGACGCATTGCAACGCAGGCGCGCTCGCCACGCTCGGCTGGGGCACCGCGACCGCGCCCATCTATCTCGCGCACGAAGCCGGCATCGCGCTGCACGTATGGGTCAGCGAAACCCGACCGCGCCTGCAAGGCGCAAAGCTCACGACGTGGGAGCTCGGCACGCAGGGTGTCCCGCACACGCTGATCGTCGATGCCGCCGGTGCTGCCCTGATGCGGCAGCGACGCGTCGATCTGGTGCTCGTCGGCGCCGACCGGGTGACCCGCAACGGCGACGTCTGCAACAAGATCGGCACCTATGAAAAGGCGCTCGCCGCGCGCGACAACGACGTGCCGATGTACGCCGCCGTCCCGTCGGCCACGATCGACTGGACGCTCGCCACGGGCGACGAAGTCCCGATCGAGGAGCGCGATGCCGCGGAGGTGCTGCAACCGGGAGGCGAGGCGATCGCGCCCGCCGGCACGGCGGCGGCCAATCCGGCGTTCGACATCACGCCCGGGCGGCTCTTCACCGGACTCATCACGGAGCGCGGCATCTGCGCAGCGACGAGCGCGGGGCTCGCCGCGCTGTTTCCGGAGCGCTCGCATGGATGAGCGTGCGCTGCGCGAAGAGATCATCGCCACCGCACTGGCGATGAACGCCCGCGGCCTCAATCGCGGCAAATCGGGCAACGTGAGCGCCCGGCTGGAGTCGGGCTTCCTCGTGACTGCGACCGGGCTCGCCTACGAGTCGATGCAAGCCGGCGACGTCGTCGCGATGACGACCGAGGGCGTCGTTCGAGGAGCGCGTGCGCCGTCGTCGGAGTGGCGGTTTCACCGCGACATCTACGGCGCCCGCGCCGAAGTGCATGCGATCGTGCACGCCCATTCGCCGTTCGCCACCACGCTCGCTTGTCTCGGCCGAGACATTCCCGCGTTCCATTACATGATCGCCGTTGTCGGCGGGAACGACGTCCGCTGTGCCCCTTATGCGACATTCGGCACGCAGCAGCTCTCCGATCATGCGCTGCTCGCGCTCGAGGGCCGGAAGGCTTGCTTGCTCGCCAACCACGGCATGATCGCCCTGGGCGCGACGCTCGCGGACGCGCTTGGCCTCGCAGTGGAAGTCGAGGCGCTCGCCGAGCAGTACTGGCGCGCGCTGCAGATCGGCGAGCCGAAGCTGCTGTCCGACGCCGAAATGGCGATCGTGCTCGAGAAATTCAGAACCTACGGTCAACCGCGCTGAAGGTGCGGCCCGCCTCGGACTGACCCATCGGCGCGGCGCGCCCCGAAAGCGTCTCTCGTGCTGTTATCATGAGCGGCCCGGTCGGATGCCTCGAGTCGACCGCTTCTCCAGGGAACGCTTCGGTTGTTTCGGCTCACGTTCGCCACGCTGTTTTTTGCATCCGCCGTCGCCCTGGCTGAGCCGGCCGGGGTCGCAGCCGTCACGTATGGTCAGCCCGCAGTCGCCGCACACGAGTACAACGGTGACCTGAGCCGGAGGTCGCTGATGCAGGCCGCGCCCGTGCGCGCCAAGGTCTATCGCCCGCGTCGATCCGGTCCGCCTTCAACAAAGATCGTCACGGCGATGCCGGCCGCGCCGCAGCACAACGCGACCGGCCCGCTCGCCGCAATGCCGGGTCCGATCCAGAATTTCGCCGGACTCAACTCCAGCGACTCGTGCGCCGGCGGTCAATGCGGGGCAGGCTGGCCGCCGGACCCCAACGGCGACGTCGGGCCGAATCATTACATCGAGGCGGTCAACGACGCCGTCGCGATCTACAGCAAGACCGGCAGCCTGCTCGCGTCCTTCACCGAAGACAATCTGTGGAGTGGACAAGGCACGCCGTGCGACGGCAACTCGCAGGGCGATCCGATCGTCGTCTACGATTGGCTCGCCGATCGCTTCGTCCTCGCGTGGTTCGCGTTTCCCGTCGACGCATTCGGCAACGCGATTTCCCCGTACTACGAGTGCATCGCCGCGTCGAAGACGAGCGACCCGGTCTCTGGCGGCTGGTGGCTCTATCCCGTGCGCACGGATCCCGGGGGACCTGGCCTCCCGCCGATCGGCGATATCAACGACTACAGCAAGTTCGGCCTGTGGCATGACTGCCTGTACATGGGTGCGAACGCGTTCGACGCTGCGGGCAACTACGACGGTGTCGCCTTCGCTTCGCTAAGCCGCTCGGACCTTTACAGCGGAGCGCCGCTGACCTACTCGCTCGGCTGGCTCCCGCCGTCGACCAACGCTTTCACCATCGTTCCGAGCAACAACCAGGGGACCGGGGCGAGCGCGGCGCAACCGGGGACACCGAATTACTACGTCTCCGAATCGGGCAGCGCGTTCGCGTTCGAGGTCCGCGTGTTCACCGCAGGACCGAACTGTGGGCCAGGAGGAACACTGAGCACGCCGACGAACGTATCGCAGGCACAGTACACCTATCGCCAGGGCGCGATCGTGCCGCAGCCGGGTACGCGCAGGAAGCTGGACATGATCGACGACCGGATCATGCAGAAGGTGCAATACCGCAGGATCGGGAGCAGCGAATCGCTCTGGGTGACGCATCCCGTGGGCGCAGCGACGGGCAATATCGCCATGCAATGGGCTCAACTCGACGTCACTGGCGGCACGATCGCGACGACGCCCGTCCAGGAGCAGATCTACGCGCCCGATCCGACGTTGCATCGGTTCATGGGAAGCCTCGCGGTGGATGTCCAGGGCAACATGGCGCTCGGATACAACACTCGAGCGGCGCCGCACCGAACTTTCCCAGCATCGCCTACTCCGGCCGACTGGCGTCGGACCCGCTCGGGACCGTGCCGCAGACCGAGGTGCAGATGGTGGCCGGCGCCGGCTCGCAGACGAACCTGTGCGGCGGCTCCGCGTGCAACCGCTGGGGCGATTATTCGGCGATGAGCCTCGACCCGACGGACAGCTGCACGTTCTGGTACGTCAACGAGTATTACGCCACCCAGGCCAACGGCAGCTCCGGCAACTGGCAGACGCGGATCGGGTCGTTCAAGTTTCCCTCGTGCGGAGGGCTGCTGCCGACGAGTACGACGCTCACGAGTTCGCTCAATCCGTCGAACCTGGGCGACAGCGTTACGCTCACCGCGACGGTGACTGGCTCGGACCCGTCTGGCAGCGTGCTCTTCAGCGATAGCCTGACCGGCAACCTCAGCGGCTGTCTGTTCCTGATTCCGTTGAGTGGATCGGGCAATACGAAGACGGCGCAATGCACGACGAGCTCGCTGATCGAAGGCGCCCACGTCATCCTGGCGGACTACCAGGGCGACACGGCCAACCTGGGCTCGGTCAGCAATGCGGTTTCGCAGGTGGTCAACGGAGCCGGCGGCACCAGCACGAACGCAGCGCTAGCCTCGGCTGGCGCGACCGCGCTTGCGTCGAGCACCTTCAGCTCCGCATTCCCGGTATCGGCGATCATCGACGGCGATCGCGCCGGATTGAACTTCGGCGCCGGCGGCGTCTGGAAGGATGGCACGGCTGGGGCGTGGCCCGACTGGGTCGAGATCGACTTCAACGGCTCGCAGACGATCGACCGCGTGATCGTCTACAGCGTTCAGGACAACGATCTTTCGCCGGTCGACCCGGACGATTCGCTGACGTTCACCCGGCGCGGCGCTACGGCGTTCGATGTCCAGACATGGAACGGCTCGGCGTGGGTGACCCAAGGTTCCGTGACCGGCAACGACCTCGTCAAGCGCACGATATCGTTCCCGGCGACAACGACAACGAAGATCCGCGTCAGCATCGACGCCGTAAAGAGCGGCAAGTATTCGTTCCTGACCGAAGTCGAAGCGTGGACGGCCGGCACAGTGCCGCCGCCGCCCGCGACGACGCTCGCCGCGTCGCCGAATCCGGTCAGGATCAACAAAACCGTGACATTCACCGCGACGGTGACGGCTGCGAATCCCACCGGGAGCGTAACGTTTACGAGTAACGGCAACGCGATCGCCGGATGCGGCGCGGTCGCAATGAGCGGCTCTGGAAACACGAAGACTGCTCTCTGCGCGACCAGCTTCGCAACGACCGGAGTGTACGGCATCGTCGCGGCGTACAGCGGTGACGGCACGAATGCGCCTACCGTGAGCAAGACGCTCGCCGAAACCGTAAAAAAACGATGACGAGGGGCGCAGCCGCTTACTTCGGCTTTTCCGCGATCGCCAGCATCACGTAGCGCTCCAGCCGAATGCCTTCGGCGGTCCTTGCGTCGGGGTAATCCCGGAGCAGCAATTGCTCGAGCGCAGCCTTGAAAGGCGCGTAGTCGATCGTGCCCCCGCCCTGCACTAGGCGGCCATAGGTCGTCGCCAGCAAGAACTCGACCATCTGCTCGACATTGCGGAAGAGCGATGCGAACGTTCGCATCTCGATACGTAGCGGAGCGAATCCCGCGCCCAGGATGAGGGACCGTACGTCGCCTCCGCTGACGTTGCGCGCGGACCTACCATCGCCCTTCTTGACGCCGGATTCTCCGGCGAGCCGAGCCGCCTTCCAGGCGAGACGCGCGAGCGTGTGAAGCTGGTTCGGCCGGTCGCGCACGGTAGTGGCTATGCCAATCCTGCCGCCGCGTTCGAGCACCCGATGCGCCTCTCCCAACGCCCTGGGACGGTCACCGATCCAGTTAAGCACGCTGTTGAAGTAGACGGTATCGAAGCTCGCATCGTGGAAGGGCGAGAGGTCTTCCGCACGGCCGATCTGAAAGTCTAGGCGCGGATCGCGGTGCTGCCGGGCAACGGCGATCCGGGGTGCGGCCGGATCGATGCCCACGACGTGGGCATCGTCGCCGAGGTATGCGAGCGCAGCAACCGCAAGGCGCCCCGTGCCGCAGCCGACGTCCAGAATCCGATGGCAGGAGCCGACATCGAGCAGCTTTAGGAGCTCGGTACCATGCGTGAACTGAGGTTCGCTCAAGCCGTGATAGGCCGCTGCAAGCTGCGACGAACTGTAATCCGGCTCAACCAACGCGGCCTCCATTAAGCGCTCTGCCGAAGCCGGTGGCATCCGCCACTCAACATGGTTGGGCAGCGCCGCGATCGTACCTTTAGATTCGGCTTGGGTCGCCCCGCCGGACTCGTAGTGCCGTTGCGCGTCACTCTTCGCCTCCCATAGGGCAGCCAGCGTTTGTTGGCATTTTATCCCCGCGCCCACCGTTCACCCCACGCTGAACCGTGGCGTTGATCAGAACAGTCGTGTCTGTCGATGATATGTCACTGGCATGGAAGGAGTTCGTCCTTGATAACAGTTTGAAGTGAACAATACGAAACTGGCCAGAAAGTGTAAAGCAGTCGCTATCGCGTGATTCTTGCTCCGTTAAGTACATCGTCATGACCGGTGATATGCCACCTGTCCTAAGCAACATCTTGGGAGGGATGCCGTCAATGCAGGCCGATACCAATTGCCGCCGATTACGCTGGCGGCGCGTTGCGCTGTTAAGCCTCATAGTTGCCTTCTCGACCGTCGCGGAATATCCCTCGGCCCACGAAATCGCCGTCGAAAACCCCGCCACGGAAGCATTCGAGGTCGTCTCCGGGACCCTGCTCGACATCCGCGTCGAGCACGTTCCAGAGCACAGGAGTTTCGCCTACCGACTGCTGCGACTCGACGATGGCAGCGCCATCTCGCTGCGGGGCGGCGCGGCGGAGGGGTTGGAGAATGGCGCCAGGGTCCGCCTCTCCGGTCGCAGATACGGCAATTCGCTTGAAGCGATGAACGCCGAGGTGCTTTCGCCCTCATCATCGGTGTCGAACATCTTCGAAGTCGAAGGTGCGCTGGCGATCGCCCACGCCGACGATTTCGCGACCGGCAAGAGCCGCTACGCCTACGAAGTGCACGATGACGCGGGCGGCGTTACAACTCTTGACGTTGCAAGCTTGCCCTCGGAGCTTCACGGCGGTAGCCGCGTGCGGGTTTCCGGCAAGCGTAGCGCGGATGGCGCGTCGCTCGACCCGGACACGATCACGATCGAATCGGAACCTGCGGGTCAGTCCGCCGTTCAGTCCGACCTCGTCGCCAAGTCCGCGACCACCAACAGCGTGCTGGTGATACTGGCCAACTTCAACAATACCGCCGCGCCTTCGTACACACAGAGCCAGGCGCTGCAGGTGATGTCGACCAACGCCAACAGCGTGGCGAACTACTACAGCGAAACCTCCTACGGGGGCCAGCTTCTCAACGTCACGGTGACCAGTGCCTGGGTGACCATGAACCTGGCGGCGACCTGCGCCTATACGAACATCAGCACCGCGGCCAACGCGGCGGCGCTCGCGCTCAACCCGGTCTATAACGCATCCAATTACAACTTCGTCGTGTATCTGTTCCCGACCCAGTCCTGCGGCTGGGCGGGGCTCGCTTATGTCGGCTTTCCGCACCAGGCCTTCATCAACGGCACAGGGGCGTTCAGCACCCAGGTCATCGCCCATGAAATGGGGCACAACTTCGGACTGTGGCACGCCGGAAGCCTGAGCTGCGGAACGGCCTCGATCGGCGGCAGCTGCAGCGTCTCCGAGTACGGCGACCCGTGGGACACGATGGGCAACCAGCGGGCGATGCACTTCAACGCCATGCAGAAGTCGCGGCTGGGCTGGATCCCGGCCTCGTCGGTCAAGACCCACAGCTCGGGCTCGGCGAATTACACCTTGTCGCCGCTGGAGACCGGCGGCGCGGCCACGTACGCGGTGAAGATCCCGACCGCGAACACGAGCCGCACGTACTGGCTGGAGTTCCGGCAGCCGATCGGCTTCGACGCGCCGCTGGCTTCGTATCCGACCAACGGCGTGCAGGTGCGGGTGGCGAGCCCATTCGAGTGGTTGTCGGGAGCGGACGACACCGAGATCGTGGACATGACGCCGGGATCGGCCGGCGGCTTCGGCGATTCGGTGCTCGTCGTCGGCCAGAGCTACCTCGACAGCACGAACGGCGTCAACATCATCGTCACCGGGGCGACGGCGAGCGCGGTGACGGTCAGCGTGAGCAAGGGCGGCGGCGGCGCGACCACGACCGCGCTCTCGAGCTCTGCCAACCCCTCGACCGCGGGGGCCAGCGTCACGTTCACGGCCACGGTCACGGGCACCAATCCGACCGGGACCGTGAACTTCACCGACGGCGGGACCTCGCTCGCGAGTTGCTCCGCCATCGCGCTCTCCGGCAGCGGAAACATACGCACGGCTGCGTGCACGACCAGCGCCCTTGGCGCGGGAAGCCATAGCCTCGCCGCGAGCTACAGCGGTGACTCGACCAACGCTGCGTCGAGCAGCGCGGCGCTGGCACAGACGGTCAACAAGCTGACGAGCACGACCGGCATTGCGACATCGCGAACGCCGTCGGTCATAGGCACCAGCGTCACGTTCACGGCCACCGTGAGCGGCGCCTCGCCCACTGGAACGGTCAACTTCAAGGACGGCTCGACGTCCATCGCCGGCTGCTCGAGCGCGGTGGTGAGCGGCAGCGGCAACATCCGCACCGCCTCCTGCGCAACCGCTGCTCTCGCGGTGGGCACCCACAGCGTTACCGCCGCCTACAGTGGTGACGCGAGCAACAATGGATCGACGAGCGGCGCGCTGTCCCAAGTTGTCAACAAAGCGACCAGCAGCGCAGTGCTGTCGAGCTCGCTCAACCCCTCGACCGCGGGCGCGAACGTGACGTTCACCGCCACGGTCAGCGGCAGCAGTCCGACCGGAACCGTCAACTTCAAGGATGGCAGCAGCTCGATCTCGGGCTGCAGCGCCGTGGCGCTCGCAGGGAGCGGCAACTCGCGCACCGCGGGCTGCGCGACGAACGCACTCACGACCGGCAGCCACAGCATCGTGGCCAGCTACAGTGGCGATGCAGCCAACGCCGCATCGACCAGCACTACGCTGTCGCAGACCGTGAACGGAAGCGTGCCACCGGCACCGCCGGCTTCCCTGGTCAATCCGGGCTTCGAGACACCTACGCTGTCCGCCGGGGGGTACCAGTACAATCCGAACGCGTCGGGCATCGGCTGGACCTTCGCCGCCAACAGCGGCGTTCAGAGCAATGGCAGCGCTTGGGGGGCGGCGCCGGCCCCCGAGGGCGTTCAGACCGCCTTCCTCCAGGGCACCGGCGGGATAAGCCAGGCGCTGACGCTCGGTGTCGGTACCTACACGCTGTCGTTCAAGGCCGCGCAGCGAGGATGTTGCGTATCTCCCTTCGTGCAACCGGTCAAGGTGACCTTGGACGGCGTCCAGATCGGCGGCCTGATCTCGCCGCCGAGCAAGAGCTTCACCGCGTTCAGTGTCGTGCTCTCGGTCGCTGCCAGCGGAACGCACACCATCGGTTTCGCCGGGACCGACACCAGCGACAAAACGACGTTCATCGACGCCGTTACGCTGACCTCGGGCAGCCTGGCTGCCGTTACGGCAACTATTACGAGCTCGCTCAATCCCTCCGGGCTCAACAAAAGCGTCTCGTTCACCGCGACCGTGAGCGGATCCAATCCGACGGGCCATGTGGTATTCACCGCTGGCGGAAGCACGATCGCGGGTTGCGGATCGGTCGCCCTCTCGGGCACGGGCAATTCGAAGACGGCGCTTTGCACGACGGCCTTCGGCACCAAGGGGACCTACGCTATCGTCGCGACCTACGGTGGGGACGCCAACAACGGTCAGGCGACGAGCGCTCCGCTGTCCCAGACCGTGAAGAGGCGCTGATTCGCAGATCTGGCACGGCACGAGTCGGCGCCGGGGGGTTCAGCGACAGGGGCGGCCTTGACGTCGCGACAACGCTTGACCGATCCGCAGCGCCCGAGCGATGAGGCGTGTCGCCCCGGCCGCAGGATGGCGACTCCAGGAAGGTTCGTCAGGCCGAAATGGCCCGATCCCGCGATGCCTCACGCATACGCCGAACGCTTCGTCCGCGAAGCGTCCAGCCGAAAAGGATCGTGTGCGCGGCGAAGCCAATCGGAAATCAGCCCGTCCAGCTCGTCCGCGGTGTTCGCGTACGCCGGATCGTCGATCAGATTGCGCATCTGATAGGGATCTTCTCGATCATCGAATAGACACCATCGCCCGTCGTCCGCGACCGCGTATGTGAACCGTCCGGTACGGACGCCGCGAAACAAGGGCGCGACGCGACCTGCTGCCTCGGGGTCGGCGTTGGTCCTCTGGATGTGCATCAGGAATGCGCTTTCCGTCGCGTGACGCCTCCCGCTGCGCATCGCCTCCGAGAGGTCCGTCCCCTCGCAATGAGAAGGAGCGGGCACGCCCGCGAGACCGCATAGCGAAGGAAAGAGATCGATCGCGCCCAGGAACAGATCGGTGCTGCGGCTCCCTGCCACCACGCCCGGATAGCGCAGGATGAACGGCACGCGGCAAGCTTCATCGAACGGCAGTCGCTTGCCGCCGAACCCATGCGATCCCAGCATCGTCCCGTGGTCGGAAGTGTAGACGACGATCGTGCTCAGGGCCTGGCCCGTCTCATCGAGCCTGCGGAGCAGTCTCCCAAGTTCAGCATCGAGCGCGGAGATGTGCGCGTAGTAGCCTCTGAGAAAAGGGGTCATTTCCGACTTGCTTTGCGCGGGAACGTTCGGCCGGAACTGCAGGGCCTCCTGTTCATAGAGGCGCATCGTCTCCGGGGGCGCCTCCTCGAAAGGAGGATGAGGCGGAACCCAGGACAGGACAAGCATCCACGGTCGGTCGGTTTGCGCGCCGATGAAATCCAGGGCCGCGTCCGTCATGAGCGTGCAGCCATAGCCGTCGCGCCGCACCTGCTCGCCGGTATCCGGGTCGAATGTGATCTCGCGCAGATGCGTTCGAGTTCTGAACCACGGTTGCCAGTCCTCGAAGCCATGGCGGCCGCCACCGCGAGCAATGAATTCAGCGCGCGGCAAGAGGTGCCATTTGCCGATGTAGCCGGTGCGGTATCCGGCACTGCGAAACGTCTCGCCGAGGGAAAGCCCTTCATCGCGTAACCGGAGCGAATTGTCTACGATGCCCGTCTGGTACGGCCACCGGCCGCTCTGCAGCATCGCCCGGTAGGGTGAGCAGAGCGGGTAATTCGAGATGCAGTTGCGAACGGAGATCCCTTCGCGAGCAAGCCGCCCCAGGTGCGTGGTCTGCACGTCGCAGTAAGGCTCGCCGGCGAGCGAGCACGCCCGGTGCTCGTCGGAGAAGATGAAAAGCACGTTCGGTCGCGCAAGGCGACCCGAAGGCTGTCCGGGGAGAATTTCGCGTCGGGCAATCACCAGGCCCGATTATAAGGAGGGATCCACGCGGCGACTCGAGCGAACCGGCCTTGAAAGCAAAGCGGCCCGCACTTGGGCGAGCCGCTTTTCTTGAGGGTGCCTGACGATGACCTACTTTCGCACGGGTAAATCCGCACTATCATCGGCGCGCCGCCGTTTCACGGTCCTGTTCGGGATGGGAAGGCGTGGGGCCAGCGGGCTGTGGTCGTCAGGCATTGATCGGCGGTCGGCGTTCAACAACCGCGCCGACCGATCGAGGAAGAAGTAAAGCGGGTCAGATTGTGCGCAAGCACCGTAACCGTCGCGCGCGAGTGCACACGGTTATGGGATCAAGCCGCACGGGCTATTAGTACCGGTTAGCTCAAGGCATTACTGCCCTTCCACACCCGGCCTATCAACGTGGTGGTCTGCCACGACCCTTCAGGGAGGTTAACCCTCCGGGAGATCTCATCTTCAGGCACGTTTCCCGCTTAGATGCTTTCAGCGGTTATCGCTTCCGCACATAGCTACCCGGCGATACGACTGGCGTCATAACCGGTACACCAGCGGTGCGTCCACTCCGGTCCTCTCGTACTAGGAGCAGCCCCCGTCAAATCTCCAGCGCCCACGGCAGATAGGGACCAAACTGTCTCACGACGTTTTGAACCCAGCTCACGTACCACTTTAAATGGCGAACAGCCATACCCTTGGGACCGGCTACAGCCCCAGGATGTGATGAGCCGACATCGAGGTGCCAAACACCGCCGTCGATATGAACTCTTGGGCGGTATCAGCCTGTTATCCCCGGCGTACCTTTTATCCGTTGAGCGATGGCCCTTCCATACAGAACCACCGGATCACTATGTCCTGCTTTCGCACCTGCTCGCCTTGTCAGGCTCGCAGTCAAGCACGCTTGTGCCATTGCACTATGAGTACGATAGCCGACCGTACCTAGCGTACCTTCGAGCTCCTCCGTTACTCTTTGGGAGGAGACCGCCCCAGTCAAACTGCCTACCATGCACGGTCCCCGAGCCGGATAACGGCCCTGGGTTAGAACCGCAATGACGTCAGGCTGGTATTTCAACGTTGGCTCCACGAGGGCTAGCGCCCCCGCTTCAAAGCCTCCCAGCTATCCTACACAGACCTCATCACAGTCCAATGCAAAGCTACAGTAAAGGTGCACGGGGTCTTTCCGTCTTGCCGCGGGGAGATTGCATCTTCACAAACATTTCAACTTCGCTGAGTCTCGGGTGGAGACAGTGTGGCCATCGTTACGCCATTCGTGCAGGTCGGAACTTACCCGACAAGGAATTTCGCTACCTTAGGACCGTTATAGTTACGGCCGCCGTTTACCGGGGCTTCAATCAAGAGCTTGCACCCCATCATTTAACCTTCCGGCACCGGGCAGGCGTCACACCCTATACGTCCACTTTCGTGTTGGCAGAGTGCTGTGTTTTTGTTAAACAGTCGCAGCCACCATTTCTCTGCGACCCCTTTCGGCTCCCGCTGTACGCGTTCACCTACCAGGGGCGCACCTTATCCCGAAGTTACGGTGCAAATTTGCCGAGTTCCTTCACCCGAGTTCTCTCAAGCGCCTTAGAATATTCATCCTGCCCACCTGTGTCGGTTTGCGGTACGGTCGACCTGGCACTGAAGCTTAGAGGATTTTCCTGGAAGCAGGGTATCAGCAGCTTCCGGCGGGCAAGCCCGCCTTCGTCATCACGCCTCAGCTAAGACCCCCGGATTTGCCAAAGGGCCACGCCTACACGCTTAAACCGGGACGTCCACCACCCGGCCTGCTTAACCTTCTCCGTCTCCCCATCGCATGCCAAGCCGGTGCAGGAATATTGACCTGCTTCCCATCGGCTACGACTCTCGTCCTCACCTTAGGGGCCGACTCACCCTGCGCCGATGAACGTGGCGCAGGAAACCTTGGGCTTTCGGCGAGCGGGCCTTTCACCCGCTTTATCGCTACTCATGTCAGCATTCGCACTTCCGATGCCTCCAGCAGCCCTTACGAGCCACCTTCACGGGCCTACGGAACGCTCTCCTACCACCAGCATGCCCCGAAGGACACACTAATCCGCAATTTCGGTATCTAGCTTGAGCCCCGTTACATCTTCCGCGCAGGACGACTCGACCAGTGAGCTATTACGCTTTCTTTAAATGATGGCTGCTTCTAAGCCAACATCCTGGCTGTCTGAGCCTTCCCACCTCGTTTCCCACTTAGCTAGAGCTTGGGGACCTTAATCGGCGGTCTGGGTTGTTTCCCTCTCGACCCCGGACGTTAGCACCCGGAGTCTGTCTCCCGCGCTGCACTTCACGGTATTCGGAGTTTGCCATGGTTTGGTAAGGCGCCATGCCCCCCTAGCCATAACAGTGCTCTACCCCCGTGAGTGATACGCGAGGCACTACCTAAATAGTTTTCGGAGAGAACCAGCTATCTCCGGATTTGTTTAGCCTTTCGCCCCTAGCCACAGCTCATCCCCTACCTTTTCAACGGTAGTGGGTGCGGCCCTCCACGAGGTGTTACCCCCGCTTCAGCCTGGCCATGGCTAGATCATCCGGTTTCGGGTCTACGCCATGCGACTAATTCGCCCTGTTCGGACTCGCTTTCGCTACGCCTCCCCTATTCGGTTAAGCTCGCCACACAACGTAAGTCGCTGACCCATTATACAAAAGGTACGCCGTCATCCCAGCTCAATGAACCCTCCGGGTTCATCTCGCTGGTCTGCCTTTCCTCACGCGTCCCTCGCTTTACGCTCGGTCCTCGTTCGGAAAGCCATCCGCTTAATCACGTCGATCCACGGTCACCGTGCGTTGCGCGGTGTCAGAAGGATCTATTTCATCTTGGAAGTCTTTTGGCTCGCTCGCTTAAGCTCGCTCGCCGAAAGAACCCCGAAGACTCATTAAGCTGGGACTCCGACTGTTTGTATGCATGCGGTTTCAGGATCTATTTCACTCCCCTTCCGGGGTTCTTTTCGCCTTTCCCTCACGGTACTGGTGCACTATCGGTCGATCACGAGTATTTAGCCTTGGAGGATGGTCCCCCCATCTTCAGACAGGATTACACGTGTCCCGCCCTACTTGTCGTACCCTCAGTTCCACTTCCGGCTTTTCACGTACGGGGCTGTCACCCACTGCGGCCGCCCTTTCCAGAGCGTTCCGTTAAGCCAAAAGCTAAAGGGTACCGGCTGCTCCCATTTCGCTCGCCACTACTTTGGGAATCTCGGTTGATTTCTGTTCCTGCGGTTACTGAGATGTTTCAGTTCTCCGCGTTCGCTCCTTCCACCCTATGAATTCGGGCGGAGGTGACCCTTGCGGGCCGGGTTTCCCCATTCGGACATCCCCGGATCAAAGCTCGTTTGCCAGCTCCCCGGGGCTTAACGCAGGCTGCCACGTCCTTCATCGCCTGTGATCGCCAAGGCATCCACCACATGCACTTAGTCGCTTGATCCCATAACGCTGAACACTCACGCGTCACGGGTGCTTGCGATACCCGATCTCTCTGAACTCGAGAGAGAACGGGTCGATACAATCTAACCCATCACACGACGCTTCAAAGCGTCGTGTGCGCTTTACTTCTTCCGTTTTGTTAAAGAACAACCGAGCCTCGAGCACAGCTCAAGTCGGACCGGTCGAAAGACCAGAGGCAAACGAATGCGCTTGCCTAGAATCTCTCGTGATGACATGACCTAGACGATCCGCCCTCCGACAACCTGTTGGTGGAGCTGAACGGGATCGAACCGATGACCTCCTGCTTGCAAAGCAGGCGCTCTCCCAACTGAGCTACAGCCCCTCTTCCGATCAGCGATGCGGCTCATCGAAAGCGCCCGCTCGATTCGCTGGTGGGTCTGGATGGATTCGAACCATCGACCCCCGCCTTATCAAGACGGTGCTCTAACCAACTGAGCTACAGGCCCAATCTCTCGGCATCAAGTCACCGCCATGACTTCCTCGCGGCAACAACCGATAAGCGTGGGCACTTGGAAGAGGCTGGAGATCGAGGCTTTCGGCGATCGGATCGAAACCCTCGCGCCTCACTGCCTGATCCCTCTCTTCCGAGAAAGGAGGTGATCCAGCCGCACCTTCCGATACGGCTACCTTGTTACGACTTCACCCCAGTCATGAAGCGTACCGTGGTAAGCGGCCTCCTTGCGGTTAGCCTACCTACTTCTGGTGCACCCCACTCCCATGGTGTGACGGGCGGTGTGTACAAGACCCGGGAACGTATTCACCGCGACATGCTGATCCGCGATTACTAGCGATTCCGACTTCATGCAGTCGAGTTGCAGACTGCAATCCGGACTACGACCGGCTTTCTGGGATTGGCTCCACCTCGCGGTTTGGCAACCCTCTGTACCGGCCATTGTATGACGTGTGAGGCCCTACCCATAAGGGCCATGAGGACTTGACGTCATCCCCACCTTCCTCCGGTTTGTCACCGGCAGTCTCCCTAGAGTGCCCTTGCGTAGCAACTAGGGACAAGGGTTGCGCTCGTTGCGGGACTTAACCCAACATCTCACGACACGAGCTGACGACAGCCATGCAGCACCTGTGTTACGGCTCCCTTTCGGGCACACCCGCCTCTCGGCGGGCTTCCGTACATGTCAAGGGTAGGTAAGGTTATTCGCGTTGCATCGAATTAATCCACATCATCCACCGCTTGTGCGGGTCCCCGTCAATTCCTTTGAGTTTTAATCTTGCGACCGTACTCCCCAGGCGGACAACTTCACGCGTTAGCTGCGGTACTGAGAAATCGCTTCCCCAACACCTAGTTGTCATCGTTTAGGGCGTGGACTACCAGGGTATCTAATCCTGTTTGCTCCCCACGCTTTCGTGCCTGAGCGTCAATCTTAGCCCAGGGGGCTGCCTTCGCCATCGGTGTTCCGCCACATCTCTACGCATTTCACTGCTACACGTGGCATTCCACCCCCCTCTGCCAGATTCAAGTCCCATAGTTTCCACTGCAATTCCCAGGTTGAGCCCGGGGCTTTCACAGCGGACTTGCGGGACCGCCTACGCACGCTTTACGCCCAGTAATTCCGATTAACGCTCGCACCCTACGTATTACCGCGGCTGCTGGCACGTAGTTAGCCGGTGCTTATTCTGCCGGTACCGTCAAGGACCACGGGTGTTATCCGTAGCCTTTTCTTTCCGGCCAAAAGAGCTTTACAACCCGAAGGCCTTCTTCACTCACGCGGCATGGCTGGATCAGGGTTTCCCCCATTGTCCAAAATTCCCCACTGCTGCCTCCCGTAGGAGTCTGGGCCGTGTCTCAGTCCCAGTGTGGCTGATCATCCTCTCAGACCAGCTACCGATCGTCGCCTTGGTAGGCCTTTACCCCACCAACTAGCTAATCGGACATCGGCCGCTCCCATAGCGCGAGGTCCTTGCGGATCCCCCGCTTTCCTCCGTAGAGCATATGCGGTATTAATCCGGCTTTCGCCGAGCTATCCCCCACTACGGGACACGTTCCGATGTATTACTCACCCGTTCGCCGCTCGCCGCCAGGGTTGCCCCCGCGCTGCCGCTCGACTTGCATGTGTAAAGCATGCCGCCAGCGTTCAATCTGAGCCAGGATCAAACTCTTCAGTTTAATCTTAGGCAAGAACTCATACTGACGTTTGGATCCAACGACGATCGGCTTAAAGCCGATAGCCCTCGGACCCGCTTCATTCAGTGTGAGTACAACGAAGTTCCGAGCACCCATGCGCCTTATTTGACTCAATAAAGCGCGCGGGCGACCTCACTCCAAGCACCCACACCTATCGGTTGTTCACGTTGTTAAAGAGCGCGCGCCCGAGGGCAGAACCCCTTCCGGGCGCGAAGAGGTGGAATTATACCTCAGAACCGGTCACGGTCAACAGTGGCTTGGTGCTTTTTCCCTGACGAAGCGGGTCTTTTCGAGAGCGAAGGCCGCTACAAAAAACGCCCGAGCCGCGGTCCGGACCGAATGCAGCGGTCGTATGCACACCGCGAATACAATACGGCGTGCTGCCGATGCCCGATTCTCCCGCGCCCGTCGCTGAAGCGACGCTCTCTGCTGCGCGGCAATGCACCGTCGCTGCTGCGCTATTCGTCGCGAGCATTGCCGCATGCCTTATCGGCTACCTCGCCTTCGCCGCCCCCGGCCCGTGGCTAGGCGCTCCGCCGATCCTGCAATGGAGCGCGCACGAGCTGACCGTCAGCCGGGGCAGCGCGCAACCCGCATCCGGCGCTCTGGTCGTGATCGCGCCCGACGCGGCGCGCACCGTCGTGATCGCACTCAACACGTCGTTTCGGGCTCGCGACTACCCGGTCCTCGCCTGGGACGCTACGGCCATTCCCGACAATGTCGAGGCTACGGTGCTCTGGTACAGCGACATCAATGCCTCGCGTGTCTTCCGACGAGCGCTGACCGTCGAGGCTGGCCGCCCCGCACCCGTCACGCTCGCGCAGGATCCCGGCTGGCTCGGCCGCATCGGCGGCCTGGCGCTGGTGCTCCAAGGCGAGTTCACGCAACCGATCGTCGTGCGCGGCGCCGCGGCCAAGCCGATGAGCGCACTCCAAGTCATTGGCGACACGTTAGGCGAATGGCTTGCATTCGAGCCCTGGACCGGCGCTTCGATCAACGGCCTCGCGGATGGATCGGACAGCCAGAATCTCTCCCTGCCGGCAGTCCTTGCCTTGGTCACGGCTCTCGCCGCGTCGCTGTATATCGGGCTCTGGCGGTGGAAGCTGGGTTCGCTGAGTCCCGCGTCAGGCGTCGGGCTAGCAGTCATTTTCCTGGCCGCGTGGATCATCGCCGACACGCGGTGGCAGTGGAATCTCGTTCGGCAGGCGGAGGTGACCCGAGAGCTGTATGACGGCAAGACGTGGGAGGAGCGTCACCTTGCGGCCGAAGACGGCGGGCTGTTTGCGTTCATCGATCGGGTGCGCAACAAACTGCCACCGCCGCCTGCCCGAGTCTTCATGGCGGCCGATCTGCCCTACTTCCGCGCTCGCGGCGCGTATCACCTGTATCCCTACAACGTCTATTACGATCCCGCCTCGTCAGAGATTCCCCCGCCCGGCGTGGTGCGCAAGGGCGATTACCTCGTCGTCTACCAGCGCCGCGGCGTGCAATACGACGCCGCCGAGCAGCGCCTGCGCTGGGACGCCTATGCGCCGGTCGGCGCCGATCTGCTGATCACAGCCCCCGGTGCGGCGCTGTTCGAAATCCGGTGATGGACATACTGGCGCTTACGCTGAGCATCGCATTGCCCTGGGTCGCCGCGTGCGCGGTGTTGTTCGCCGCACGCTGGCCGTTTCCATCCCGCTCGGGCGACCGGGCACCCGGCGGCATCGCCCTCGTCCTCGGATATGGTTACTTCGTCGGCCTTTTCGCTTTGACGGCGTGGATGCGGCTCCTATCTGCGATCGGTGTGGGCTTCGGCCGACTGACGATCGCGGCGCCCCTTTTCCTGATCGCCGCCCTGGCTCTGTGGAGGCTCCGCAAGCGATTTTCAGCGACGCGCCTGCGCGCGACCGCTCTATCGGCTCTTCGACCGCCCCTTGCCCGCTGGCAGCGGATCGCGTGGACGGCGCTCCTCGCCTGGCTGACGCTCCGATTTGCGACGCTCGCCGTCGAAGTCGGGTCACGCCCTCTGTATCCCTGGGACGCCTGGACTCAGTGGGCGACCAAAGCGAGGGTGTGGTACGAACTGGGCCGCATGGCTCCGTTCGTGCCGGCGGACACCTGGCTCGCCGGCGCTTCGGGAGCGTACTTCGACGCTTCGCCCGGGAATCCTGCGACGGTCCCGTTGCTCCAGGCTTGGAGCGCTATCGCGTTGGGGCGGTGGGACGATTCAGCCACGAACTGGCCCTGGCTCTTCGCGCTTGGCGCGCTCGCGCTCTCGATCTACGGCATGCTCCGCGACAGCGGCCTCGGCCTGCTCGCGGCTTTGGCCGGCGCCTACCTGGTCGCGTCGCTGCCTTTGCTCGATACGCACGTCGCTCTCGCCGGCTATCCCGACCTGATGCTATCCGGCACCTACACCCTGTCCGCGCTTGCATTGCATCGCTTTGCATCGAGGCGCGACTGGCGCGATGGCGCGCTCGCGATCGGGTTCGCGCTCGCCTGTCCGCTGATCGAGCGCTCCGGCAGCTTCTGGATGTTGACGCTGGTTCCGGGAGCGATCGTCGCCTTGTATCCGCGCGTCGGGCTCAGGCTCGTCGGATGGGGTTTCGGCGCGGGCGTGCTCGCGCTGCTCGTCCTGGCCCGGAGCACGCCGATGTTCTCGGGGCTCGCCCTGCATCTCGACTATGTGTCGCCATGGCGCTCCCTGGCCGAGGCCTATTTCCTATCCGACAACTGGCATCTGCTCTGGTACGGTGCCATCGTGCTCGCGATCGTCGGCGCCCGACGATTGGTGCAGCCGCCGTTCGCGCCGCTAACCGTGACCGCGGCCTCCGCATTCGCCTGGCTGATGGTCGCTGCAATGTTCAGCAACGATCTCGCAAGCTGGTTTCCCGACGCGAGAGTCGTCAATCGCGGGACGGTGCACGTGGCGGCGCTGATCGTTTTTCTGTGCACGCTGCTCTGGCGCGAACTGACGCTGCGCCAGGTCGCGGCGCCAGCGATGCCCGCCCCGGGTGCCGCGCTCGTAACCGATGCTTGAGCTCCCCGGCGTCACACTCTGCTGTGTCGATACCGCGAATCCCGCGCTCGCACTGCGTGCGCTTCGACTGTCCGCCTCTCTGATACGCTTCGCACGCGTGCTGTTCCTGACCGATCGGGAACACGATTGCCCGGGCATCGACGTCCGCCGGGTCCCGACCCTCGGTTCGCGCGCGGCGTACTCCCAATTCGTTCTGAAAGAGCTCGGCGATCACATCGACACCGGCCACGTGCTCCTCATCCAATGGGATGGCTACGTCGTCCACCCCGACGCCTGGCGCGACGAGTTTCTGGCCTGCGACTATCTGGGCGCGAAGTGGTCCTGGTATGACGGGACGCAAAGCGTCGGCAACGGCGGCTTCTCGCTGCGTTCGCGCAAGCTTCTCGAGGCACTGCGGGACCCGAGGATCGAGCTTTCAGGACCGGAAGACGAAACGATCTGCCGGGTTTTTCGTCCACTGCTGGAACGCGAGCACGGCATCGTCTTCGGTTCGGAAGCGCTCGCCGACGCGTTCGCCTTCGAGGCCTCCTATCCGTTCGGTCGGCCGTTCGGCTTTCACGGACTGTTCAACTTCTGCCGCTTCGTGCCCTCCGAGGAAATCGCCGAGCTTGCGCGCGGGCTCACGCCCGATATCGCGCGCTCGCCGCAGCTCCTGCAACTGGCCCGCAACTGCGCGGCGCTCGGCCAATGGCGCGCCGCCGAGGCGATCTTCCGTCGCATCCTGGCCGACGATCCGGCGCATGCCGAAGCCGCGGCGCAACTCGCGCTTGTCGCTCGAAATGCCGTCACTGCAGCACCTGCGGGCCGCAACGATCCCTGCCCTTGCGGCAGCGGCAAGCGCTACAAGCATTGCCACGGCGCCGCGGGACGCGTGGAATCGGCTTCCGCCGTGCCGGATGGCGCACAGAAACTGCTGTCCGCCATCGCGCTCCACGAAAGAGGCGATAGCGACGCGGCGCTGTCGCTCTATCGCGAGGTGCTCGCGGAGCGGCCGGACAGCGCGGTCGCCGGGCACTTCGTCGGCGTTATTCACTACCAGCGCGGGAATTTCGCCGAGGCCTTGCCGCTGCTCGAGCGTTCAGTCGCGCAGCAGCCGAACGAGCCGGAGTTTCGCAACAATCTCGGGCTGGCGCTCTTCGCGACGAACCACGAAGCCGAGGCCATTGTCCAGTATCGCGCCGCTCTGGCGCTTAAGCCCGATCACGCCATTGCTTGGAACAACCTTGGGATCGCTCTTCAGGCGCAGAACGAAACCCGCGAAGCGATCGACGCGTTCCGGCACGCGCTCGCCGTCAAAGGCGATTTCCTGCGCGCCCGATGGAACCTCGCGCTCTCGCTCCTGCTCGACAGGCAATTCGCCGAGGGCTGGCGTGAATACGAGGTCAGGCTCGCGATACCCGAGCTCGGAGGCGGTCAACGCATCCCCGGCCCGTCATGGGAAGGCGAGGATCTCTCCAACCGCACTCTGCTCCTGCACATCGAGCAGGGACTCGGTGATACCGTCCAGTTCGCGCGCTATGCGACGCTGATCGCAGCGCGCGGGGTCACCTGCGTTGTTCGCTGCCCGCGCGCGCTCGCGCCGTTGCTCGAGACGATTCCCGGCGTCGCCGGCGTCAGCGTCGAAGCTGACCCGCTGCCTCCTTACGACGCGCAACTGCCGCTGTTGTCGGCGCCTCGCATTCTCGGCACGACACCTGAGACGATCCCTGCACACGCGCCATACATCACCGTCGCCGAGTCGCGTCGCGCCACCGCGCGCGCCGCCCTCGCGCCAGCGGGAGCAAAGCGGCGCGTCGGTCTCTGCTGGGCGGGCAGCCCGGCGAATTCCAACGACCGCAACCGGTCGTTGCCGCTTGCGATCCTCGTGCCGCTGCTGGACTTGCAGGGCATCGTCTGGTTCTCGCTCCAGGCAGGCGAAGCGGTCGCGCAGCTCACGACCACGCCGGGCGCCGATGGGATCGTGCCGCTCCCCAAGGGAACGGCGCTCGTCGACACCACAGCGCTGATCGCGGAGCTCGATCTCACCGTCACGGTCGACACCGGCATCGCCCACCTCGCGGGCGCGCTGGCGAAGCCGGCGTGGGTGCTCCTGCCGTACGCGCCCGATTGGCGCTGGCAGCTCGACCGCGACGACAGCCCGTGGTATCCGAGCCTGCGCCTGTTCCGTCAGCCGCGGCCACGCGACTGGCGCAGCGTTATCGAGCGGGTCAGCGCCAAGCTGCAAGCGCTCGAGCGCGGGTGAAGCGCGGGCGATCTCGACCGTGAGCGAAGCGGACAGGCATTCGGCCGAGATGGCGCTTCGCGATGCGCGCGCGGCATGGCAGCGCGGTGACGCAGAGAACGCGGAAGCGCAATGTCGCGCGGCCCTGGCTGCCGATCCCGGCCAGGTCGGTGCATCGGTGCTGCTCGGCATCGTGCTTCGCCGGCGCGATCCTGTCGGGGCGCGGGCGGCCCTTGCCGCCGCGATCGAACGCGCGCCGAAGCATGCCGATGCATGGTTTCATCTTGGCAACCTCGAGCGGGAGATGGGACGGTTCCGGGAAGCGATCGACGCGTACGAGAGCGCGCTGCCGTCGGCGCCGGACAATCCAAGCCTTCACAACAATCTGGGTCTGGCCCTCGAGGGCGCGGAACTGAACGACCGCGCCGAAGCCGCGTACCGCAATGCCCTCGCCCACGCGCCAGGGCATCGCCAGTCGCTGGGCAACCTTGCGCACTTGCTGTGCCGGCTTCGGCGGTATCCGGAAGCGGTCGCCCTCTGCGAGGATTACCTGCGCCGCTTCCCCGATGCGGGTGAGACGCCCTGGGTCGATCGCGCCATCGGCCTGCACCACATCGGAGACTACGAGGGCGCGGAGACGAGCTTCGTGCGCGCCCTCGAGCTGGCCCCGGGTGACCCGGTCGTCATGATCAATCTCGGTTCGGTGCTGGTGGAGCGCGAGGATTCCGCGCGTGCCGAGGCCTTGCTCGCGCGCGCGGTCGAGCTCGATCCGTCGAATGCCTACGCATTGTCGCTGCTGGCGCACTGCCGGGCGCAGCTTTGCGAGTGGAAGGGGCTCGGCCCGCTGCATGAACGGATCGCCGGTCTGCTCGAGAGCGGTCACGATGCCGTGAACGTATTCGCGACGCTGTCGGTGCCGCTATCCCCGGAGCTGCTGCTTCGCGCGGCACGCCGCTGGGCAGTCGATGTGGCGCCGCCAACTGCCCCCGCGCGATCGACCGCCTTCCGCGAGCACGGCAAGCGGCTGCGCATCGGGTACGTCTCCTCGGATTTCCGGACCCACGCGACCGCCTCGCTCCTGGCCGAAGTCTGGGAGCGCCATGACCGGACTCGCCTGGAAACGTATGCGTATTCGATCGGACCCGGCGAGCAGTCGGCGTTGCGCGCTCGAATCGAGAAGGCTTTCGAGCATTTTGTGGATGTGTCGGGGGAGGCGGTGGAGGGGATGGCGCGGCGGATCGGCGAGGACGGGATCGAGGTGCTGATCGATCTGAATGGCTACACCACGCATGCGAGGAGCGAGCTGTTTGCGCTGAAAGCCGCGCCGGTACAGGTGAGCTGGCTGGGCTACCTGGGCACGCTGGGCGCGCCCTGGTACGACTACGTGCTCACCGATCGCTTCGCTGCGCCGCCGGAGCTGCAGCGCTACTTCACCGAGCGCTTTCTGTATCTGCCGGAGTGCTATTGCCCGAGCGACACTCGGCGACCCATCGCGCCGGTGACGCCGACGCGCTCCGAGTGCGGGCTGCCCGAGCGAGGGCTGGTGTTGTGCTGCTTCAGCCACGTCTACAAGATCCTGCCGGAGGTCTTTGGGGTGTGGATGCGGCTGTTGGCGCAGGTTCCGGGGAGCGTGCTGTGGCTCTCGCCGGCCAACGCCACGGCGTGCACGAACCTGCGGCGCGAGGCCGCCGCGCGCGGCATCGCGCCGGAGCGGCTGGTCTTCGCGCCGCGGGTGGCGTTGCCGGAGCATCTGGCGCGGCACGCGCACGCCGATCTGTTTCTCGACACCACGCCCTACAACGCCGGCACCACCGCCAACGATGCGTTGTTCATGGGGGTGCCGCTTGTCACCTGTGCGGGCGAGACGCTGGCGAGCCGGGTGGCCGGCAGCCAGCTCACCGCCATCGGCCTGCCCGAGCTCATCACCACCCGGCTCGCCGACTACGAGGCGCTGGCGCTTAAGCTCGCGCGCGATCCGACGTTGCTGGCGAGCTATCGGGCGCGGCTGGCGAGCAACCGCCCCAGCATGCCGCTGTTCGACATGGCGCGCTTTACCCGCGCGCTCGATGACCTGTTGCATGCGGCATGGGAAAATCGCGCCTCGGCCATGGCTTCTCGACCTTCCGCTTCGGTGTGAGCACCACCGCGATCGCTCGCAACGCCCCCTGCCCCTGCGGCAGCGGCAAACGGTTCAAGGACTGTCACGGCACGACCCGCAGTGCTCCGGCCACCCCCGCCACCCCCGACTCCCTGCTGCGCGATGCTCAGGTCGCCTTCGCCGCTACACGCTACAACGATGCGCTGGAGCTCCTGCGCCGCGCAACCGACCTCGACGGCGCGCGCGCCGATCTGCTGCGCGAGCGCGCCCGTGTCGAATCCACGCTCGGAGACGCGAATGCCGCGGCAACATGCCGCAAGGCGCTCGATCGCGAGCCCGCCGACATTCGCGCCTGGACGCTGCTCGGGGAAATCCTGCGATCGAGCGCTCCGGACGAGGCCGAGCGGGCCTGGCGTCGCGCGCTCGAGCTCGGTCCCCGCGACGCCGAAGCGCTGTTCCACCTCGGCAACCGCCTTCGCGAGCGCGGCGAAGTCGACGCCGCAGCCGATCATTACCAGCGCGCACTCGAGAGCGCGCCGCACCATGCCGCCGTGCTCAACAATCTGGGCCTCGCGCTGGAAGCGAGGGCAGACTACGAGCGGGCCGAAGCGTGCTATCGCGACGTTCTCGCCCGCAAGCCTCGGCACGCCGATGCGCTTGCCAATCTCGCGAACCTGCTCAAGACCCGGAAGCGGTATCGCGAGGCGGTTCTCGCCTACGAGCAGGCGCTCGCCGTGCGACGCGATTTTCCGGCTGCGTTCTGGATCTCGCGCGGCGTGGCGCTGGGCGAGCTGGGTGCGTATGCGGACGCCGAGGCGAGCTTTCGCGAAGCCGCGCGCATCGACCCCGACCATGTGCCGACGCAGATCGACCTCGGATCGATGTGCGTGGTTCAGGATAAGTTCGTTGAGGCTGAAGCGCCGTTCGCCCGGGCGCTGGAGCTCGATCCATCCAATGCCTATGCGGCCACGATGCGGGTCTACGCGCGGCTCCAGCGCTGCGACTGGGACGGCATCGATGCGAGCTTCGCGGCGCTTGCCGCGGCGGTCGACGACGACGCCCCGCGCGCGGCCTACAACGCGGTCCCTTTCCCGCTCCTGGCGATGCCCCTGGGACCCGCGATCGAGCTCCGGGCCGCAAGCCGGTGGGCCCGGCAAATCGCGCCGTCCGCGAAGATCGAGCAGGAGCGTTCAAACGCAGCGCGTGCGCGAAGCACGCGCCTGCGCGTGGGGTTCGTCTCGTCGGATCTTCGGGATCATCCGGTGGCGCATCTTCTGGCCGAGTGCTGGGAGCGTATCGATCGCGCGCGCATCGAGACCTTCGCCTACAGTCTGGTGCCCGAGGACGCAAGTCCTTTCGGTCAGCGCGTCGCTCGCGCTTTCGAGCATTTTGTGGATGTGTCGGGGGAGGCGGTGGAGGGGATGGCGCGGCGGATCGGCGAGGACGGGATCGAGGTGCTGATCGATCTGAATGGCTACACCACGCATGCGAGGAGCGAGCTGTTTGCGCTGAAAGCCGCGCCGGTACAGGTGAGCTGGCTGGGCTACCTGGGCACGCTGGGCGCGCCCTGGTACGACTACGTGCTCACCGATCGCTTCGCTGCGCCGCCGGAGCTGCAGCGCTACTTCACCGAGCGCTTTCTGTATCTGCCGGAGTGCTATTGCCCGAGCGACACTCGGCGACCCATCGCGCCGGTGACGCCGACGCGCTCCGAGTGCGGGCTGCCCGAGCGAGGGCTGGTGTTGTGCTGCTTCAGCCACGTCTACAAGATCCTGCCGGAGGTCTTTGGGGTGTGGATGCGGCTGTTGGCGCAGGTTCCGGGGAGCGTGCTGTGGCTCTCGCCGGCCAACGCCACGGCGTGCACGAACCTGCGGCGCGAGGCCGCCGCGCGCGGCATCGCGCCGGAGCGGCTGGTCTTCGCGCCGCGGGTGGCGTTGCCGGAGCATCTGGCGCGGCACGCGCACGCCGATCTGTTTCTCGACACCACGCCCTACAACGCCGGCACCACCGCCAACGATGCGTTGTTCATGGGGGTGCCGCTTGTCACCTGTGCGGGCGAGACGCTGGCGAGCCGGGTGGCCGGCAGCCAGCTCACCGCCATCGGCCTGCCCGAGCTCATCACCACCCGGCTCGCCGACTACGAGGCGCTGGCGCTTAAGCTCGCGCGCGATCCGACGTTGCTGGCGAGCTATCGGGCGCGGCTGGCGAGCAACCGCCCCAGCATGCCGCTGTTCGACATGGCGCGCTTTACCCGCGCGCTCGATGACCTGTTGCATGCGGCATGGGAAAATCGCGCCTCGGCCATGGCTTCTCGACCTTCCGCTTCGGTGTGAGCACCACCGCGATCGCTCGCAACGCCCCCTGCCCCTGCGGCAGCGGCAAACGGTTCAAGGACTGTCACGGCACGACCCGCAGTGCTCCGGCCACCCCCGCCACCCCCGACTCCCTGCTGCGCGATGCTCAGGTCGCCTTCGCCGCTACACGCTACAACGATGCCGAAGGGCTCCTTCGCCGTCTGCTTCGGAACGATCCGGACAACATCGCGGCCTGGAATCTGCTCGGCGAGTGCCTCAAGGATGGCGATTCGACCGCTGCCGCCGACGCCTGGTGGCGCGCCCTGGAGCTCGATCCGGAAAACGCGGAGGCCTCCTTTCATCTCGGCAATCTCAACCTGGAAAAAGGTGAACGGGGCGCCGCGCTGATCCACTACGAGCGCGTGTTGCGAGCCGCACCCGATCACGTTAGCGTGCTCAACAATCTCGGTCTCTGCTACAAAGGCCTGGGCGCAATCGATCGCGCGGAGGAATGCTATCGCGCCGCGCTGGCCATCGAGCCGGCGCAGCCCGACGCGCTGGCCAATCTGGCGAACTTGCTATTCAGCCGCGAGCAGTACCCGGAAGTCGTTACCGTCACCGAACGCCTCCTCGCGTTGCCGCAGGGAACGCGAGCCTCGGTCCGACTGCTGCGCGCACTGGCGCAGGAGCGCCTGGGCGATACCGCCGGCGCCGAGGCCACCTTGCACGAGGCCGTGCGCCTGCACCCGGACGACGCCACGCTGCACGCCTACCTCGGGACCTTGTACATGCGGGCCGAACGCCACGCGGAGGCTGAGGCTTCGCTTTCGCGCAGTCTTGCGCTCGCGCCCGACAGCGCCTACGCCCTGTCGATGCTGGCGCACGCCCGCCAGCTGCGCTGCGCCTGGACGGATCTGCCACAGCTTTTCGCGCGTCTCGAGGCGGCGCTCGCGGGCGAAGGTGGCGCAGGACCCGTGCCGATCGATGCCTTCGCCGCGCTCTCCATGCTGCTCTCTCCGCTCGCCCAGCTTCGCGTCGCGCAACGCTGGGCGCTGATGCAGACCGTTCGGCGCACCGACCTTGCCGCGGTACGCCTCGCTCCGGGCGAGCGCCTGCGCGTCGCGTTCGTTTCGGCCAATTTTCGCGACCACGCGACAATGCATCTGTCGGCCGAATTCTGGGAGAAGATCGACCGGTCGAAGCTGGAAATGTTCGCCTACAGCCTGCGCGCCGACGACGGTGCGTTCCAGCGCCGCGCCAGGGCGGCGTTCGAGCACTTCATCGACGTCGCCGGGGAATCGACGCAGCGCATCGCGCAGCGCATTCGCGACGACCGCATCGCGATTCTCATCGATCGGAACGGCTACACGCTGCATTCGCGCGAAGGGATATTCGCGCTGCGGCCGGCGCCCGTTCAGGTCAATTGCATCGGCTTCCCTGGAACGCTGGGCGCTCAGTGGTACGACTACATTTTCACCGATCGCTTCAGCCTGCCCGAGCCTCTGCAGCGCTTCTATACCGAGCGGCCGCTGTACATGCCGCACATGGCGTTTCCCAGCGACACCACCCGGCTGCCGGCGGGGCCGCCGCCGTCGCGCGCGGCCTGCGGCCTGCCCGACCGGGGATTCGTGTTCTGCTGCTTCAACAACGCCTACAAGATCCTGCCCGAGGTGTTCGCCATCTGGATGCGGCTGCTGGCGAAGGTGCCGCAGAGCGTGCTGTGGCTGCTCGAGACCGGCGGCGAGGCCAAGGAGAACCTGCGCCGGGAAGCCGCTGCCGCCGGCATCGATCGAGCGCGGCTGATCTTCGCTCCGCGGGTGGCGGTGGGCGCGCACGTGGCCCGTAACGCCGCGGCGGATCTGTTCCTCGACACCTATCCCTACGGCGCGCACACCACCGCCAACGATGCCCTGCTCGCCGGCCTGCCGCTCGTCACCTGCGTCGGCGACACCCTGGTCAGCCGCATCGCCGGCAGCCAGCTCAGCGCCATCGGCCTGCCGGAGCTCATCACCACCGGCTTCGCCGACTACGAAGCGCTGGCGCTCGCGCTGGCCACCGACCCGGCGCGGCTCTCGGCCTATCGCCAGCGGCTCTCGGCCAATCGCCGCACCATGCCGCTGTTCGACATGCAAGCCTATGCCCGCGACTTCGAAGACGCGATGCAGCGCATCTGGGCCGAGCACGCCAATCGGCCATGAGCGCCTTCGCCCCGCCCGCCTCGCGCAACGCCCCCTGCCCCTGCGGCAGCGGCAAACGCTTCAAAGACTGCCACGGCGCGCTCGGCGCGGCTGACGACAACGCAAGCGCGATCGACGAAACCGCCACGCGCGACGACGCATCCGCGGTCCTCCCGGCCGACGGCGCCGTGTTGAGAGAACGCGCTCGCAGCGAATGGCTGCGCGGCGATCCGGCTGCTCTCGTCACCTGCCGCGCCGCGCTCGAACGCGCCCCGGACGACGTCGCTGCCTGGAATCTCCTCGGCGAAATGCTGAACGCAGCCGATCCCGCAGCGGCGGTCGAGGCATGGTGGCGCGCGCTCGATCTCGATCCCGAAAATGCGGAAGCATCGTTCCACCTGGGGAACCGCCTGCGCGAGCGCGGCGAGCGCACCGCCGCGGTCATCCACTATGAACGGGCCCTCGCGGGCGCGCCGCGGCACACCGGCGTGCTCAACAATCTCGGCCTCGCGCTGCACGAGATGGGTGAGCTCGCCCGGGCGGAAGCCTGCTATCGGCAGGCGCTCGCCATCGATCCGGAGCACACCGGCGCGCTCGCCAACCTGGCGGGCCTGCTCTCGGGTCGCGAAGCGGTCAAGGAATCGGCCGCGACCTACGATCGCCTGTTCGCGATCACGCGCGACTGGCCCGCAAGCCTCTGGATCCGGCGCGCGATGGCGCAGAACGCGGCGCAGGACTTCAATGGCGCGATCGAGAGCTACCGCGAGGCGGCAGGGCTCGAGCCTGACGACATGCAGGTGCAGCTGCACCTGGGGACGCTGTACGTCCAGCAGCGCCGGTACACCGACGGCGAGACCGCGCTGCAGCGAGCTCTCGAGCTCGATCCCGACAACCGCTACGCGCTCTCGATGCTCGCGCATGCGCGCCAGCAGCGTTGTGCCTGGCCCGGACTCGACGAGCTCTTCGCCCGCGTCGCACGCGTACTCGAGGGCGACGACGCGGAAACGGACTTCCCGTGCATGCCTTTCGCGACGCTCGCGATGCCGCTCTCGCCGCTCGCACAACTGCACGCCGCCCAGCGCTGGTCGCGCACCATCGCGCGCGCGCCGCTGCCTCCGAAGCCGGTTGTGCATCGCGCCGCGGGAGAGCGGCTGCGCGTCGCATTCGCGACCTGGAACATGCGCGCTCATCCAACGATGCATCTGTCGCTCGAGTTCTGGGAGAAGATCGATCGGTCGCGGCTCGAAATGTTCATCTACAGCCTGCGCGCAGACGACGACAACCCCTTCCAGCGCCGCGCGCGGGCCGCGTTCGAGCACTACGCCGATGTAAGCCAGGACGCCGTCGTCCGTATCGCCCAGCGCATTCGCGACGACCGCATCGCCGTTCTCATCGATCGCAACGGTTACACGCTCAACGCCCGAGAGGGCATTTTCCCGCTCCGGCCGGCGCCGATCCAGGTCAATTGCATCGGGTTCCCAGGGACGATGGGCGCCGAGTGGTACGACTATATCTTCACCGACCGGTTCAGCCTGCCCGAGCATCTGCAGCGTTACTACACCGAGCGTGCGCTGTACATGCCGCACGCAGCCTTTCCCAGCGACACCACACGGCTGCCGCCGGGTCCGTCTCCCTCGCGCTCCGCATGCGGTCTCCCGGAGCATGGCTTCGTATTCTGCTGCTTCAACACGTCGTACAAGATCCTGCCCGAGGTCTTCGCCGTCTGGATGCGGCTGCTCGCGGCGGTCCCCGGCAGCGTGCTGTGGCTGCTCCAGACGAGCGCCGAGGTTCGCGAGAATCTGCGCGCCGAAGCCAAAGCTGCGCATGTCGATCCCGACCGCCTCGTCTTCGCCCCCATCGTTCCGGTCGGCGAGCACGTCGCGCGCAATGCCGCGGCGGATCTCTTTCTCGACACGTTTCCGTACGGCGCACACACCACGGCCAACGACGCGCTGCTCGCCGGTCTGCCTGTGGTGACCTGTGCCGGCGACACGCTGGTCAGCCGCATCGCCGGCAGTCAGCTCAGCGCCATCGGCTTGCCTGAGCTCATCAGTACGAGGCTCGCCGACTACGAAGCGCTCGCGCTCGAACTTGCCAGGAGCCCAATGCTGCTCGAAAGCTTTCGCGCGCGGCTCGCGGCGAATCGCGCTCTGTCCCCGCTGTTCGACATGACGTGCTACGCGCGCGACTTCGAAGACGCGATGGAGCGCATCTGGGCCGACCACGTCGCTCGGCAATGACCGCGGACTCCGTCGCGAAGTCGCCTGCGCGCAATGCGCCGTGTCCCTGCGGCAGCGGAAGGCGCTACAAGGAATGCCATGGCTCGGCGCGAACCGGCGCGCCGGAATGGGTAACGCGCGCACTCTCGGAGCTCCGGGCGCGGAACTTCGCTGCCGCAGAAGCGAGCCTGCGCGAAGCCGAGCGCCTCGCGCCAGACGATCCACGCATTCTGGCCAACCTCGGGACGGTCTACCTCCGCCAGCGCCGCCTCGCCGAGGCGGAAGCGCAGCTCGAGCGAGCGCTGTCGGCATCGCCCGATCATCCGTACGTCCTCACGTTGCTCGCGCACGTTCGGCAGCGCCTCTGCGCGTGGCACGGTCTTTCCGACCTGCACGCGCGAATCCGTCGCCTGCTGGACGCCGATGACGACGCACCCGCGGACTTCAACCCATTCGTGCTCCTGGCAATGCCGACCACGCCGCGGCAGCAACTCGCAGCCGCGCGTCGCTTCGCGCGCGGCCGACAAGGTTCTTCGCCTATTCGGCGGTCAGAGGTCTCGTTCGCACGCGAACGACCCCGGATCGGGTTCGTATCTTCCGACTTCCGTTCGCACGCGACCGTTTCGCTGATGATGGAATTCTGGGAGCGGCTGGACCGACGTCGACTCGAGCTCTTCGCCTACGGGATCCTGGCGCGCGACCCGGGGCCGATCGGCGCGCGCGTCGAGCGGGCTTTCGAGCATTTTTCGGACGTCGCCGCGGAGCCGGACGAGCGCGTCGCGCAGCGCATTCGCGACGACCGCATCGCGATTCTCATCGACCTCAACGGCTACACACGGAACGGCCGTCCCGGCATCTTCGCGCTCCGTGCCGCGCCTGTGCAGGTCAACGCCATCGGCTTCCAGTGCACGCTGGGCACGACCTGGCACGACTACATCCTGTGCGATCGCTATTGCATACCGAATCATCTCCGGCGCTTCTACAGCGAGCGGCCGCTGTACATGCCGCACATGCTCTATCCCAGCGACACCACCCGACTGCCGGCGGGGCCGCCGCCGTCGCGCGCGGCCTGCGGCCTGCCCGACCGGGGATTCGTGTTCTGCTGCTTCAACAACGCCTACAAGATCCTGCCCGAGGTGTTCGCCATCTGGATGCGGCTGCTGGCGAAGGTGCCGCAGAGCGTGCTGTGGCTGCTCGAGACCGGCGGCGAGGCCAAGGAGAACCTGCGCCGGGAAGCCGCTGCCGCCGGCATCGATCGAGCGCGGCTGATCTTCGCTCCGCGGGTGGCGGTGGGCGCGCACGTGGCCCGTAACGCCGCGGCGGATCTGTTCCTCGACACCTATCCCTACGGCGCGCACACCACCGCCAACGATGCCCTGCTCGCCGGCCTGCCGCTCGTCACCTGCGTCGGCGACACCCTGGTCAGCCGCATCGCCGGCAGCCAGCTCAGCGCCATCGGCCTGCCGGAGCTCATCACCACCGGCTTCGCCGACTACGAAGCGCTGGCGCTCGCGCTGGCCACCGACCCGGCGCGGCTCTCGGCCTATCGCCAGCGGCTCTCGGCCAATCGCCGCACCATGCCGCTGTTCGACATGCAAGCCTATGCCCGCGACTTCGAAGACGCGATGCAGCGCATCTGGGCCGAGCACGCCAATCGGCCATGAGCGCCTTCGCCCCGCCCGCCTCGCGCAACGCCCCCTGCCCCTGCGGCAGCGGCAAACGCTTCAAAGACTGCCACGGCGCGCTTTCGCCTACGGCCATGGACTGGGTGCGGCGCGCGCTCGGCGATATGCAGGCGCGCCGCTTCGCCGCCGCCGAGGCGAGCTTCCGGGAAGCGGCAAGACTCGCACCCGATGATGCGCGCATCCAGGCCGACATCGCCACGCTTTGCATCATGCAGAATCGTCATGACGACGCCGAAGTTCCGCTCGCCCGAGCGCTTTCGCTCGAGCCCGAGCACCCGTACGCGCTTTGCGTCTATACATACATCCGTCAGCGCCATTGCGCTTGGCGCGGCATCGGGGAATTGCACGCTCGCGTCTGTCGCGTCCTCGATCGAGGCATCGACCCACGCTACCGGTTCAGCGTGTTTCCCATTCTGTCGATGCCGACGACGCCGCATCAGCAGCGCGTCGCGGCGGAGTGGACAGCTTCCATGTTCGCTCAGCCGGCTGCGGTCCCGTGCCCCGAACTGGCAATGCGCTCCGACGAGCGCCTCCGGATCGGCTTCGTAACGTCGGACTTCCGCCCGCATCCGCGGGTCAACCTGATGATGGAGCTCTGGGAGCGGATCGATCGTAGACGCTTCGAGATGTTCGCTTACGGTCTCCTGCCGAGCGATACAGGACCCGTCGGCCGGCGCATCGAGCGGGCCTTCGAGCATTTCGTCGATGTGACCGGGGACTCGCCGCAGCATATCGCGAAGCGCATTCGCGAGGACCGCGTGGCAATCGTGTTCGACCTCAATGGCTATACGACGCACGCCCGCGAGGCGGTTTTTGCGCTCCGTGCCGCGCCTGTGCAGGTCAACGCCATCGGCTTCCAGTGCACGCTGGGCACGACCTGGCACGACTACATCCTGTGCGATCGTTATTGCATACCGAATCATCTCCAGCGCTTCTACAGCGAGCGGCCGCTGTACATGCCGCACATGCTCTATCCCAGCGACACGACCCGGCTGCCGGCGGGGCCGCCGCCGTCGCGCGCGGCCTGCGGCCTGCCCGACCGGGGGTTCGTGTTCTGCTGCTTCAACAACGCCTACAAGATCCTGCCCGAGGTGTTCGCCATCTGGATGCGGCTGCTGGCGAAGGTGCCGCAGAGCGTGCTGTGGCTGCTCGAGACCGGCGGCGAGGCCAAGGAGAACCTGCGCCGGGAAGCCGCTGCCGCCGGCATCGATCGAGCGCGGCTGATCTTCGCTCCGCGGGTGGCGGTGGGCGCGCACGTGGCCCGTAACGCCGCGGCGGATCTGTTCCTCGACACCTATCCCTACGGCGCGCACACCACCGCCAACGATGCCCTGCTCGCCGGCCTGCCGCTCGTCACCTGCGTCGGCGACACCCTGGTCAGCCGCATCGCCGGCAGCCAGCTCAGCGCCATCGGCCTGCCGGAGCTCATCACCACCGGCTTCGCCGACTACGAAGCGCTGGCGCTCGCGCTGGCCACCGACCCGGCGCGGCTCTCGGCCTATCGCCAGCGGCTCTCGGCCAATCGCCGCACCATGCCGCTGTTCGACATGCAAGCCTATGCCCGCGACTTCGAAGACGCGATGCAGCGCATCTGGGCCGAGCACGCCAATCGGCCATGAGCGCCTTCGCCCCGCCCGCCTCGCGCAACGCCCCCTGCCCCTGCGGCAGCGGCAAACGCTTCAAAGACTGCCACGGCGCGCTCGGCGCGAGTGCCGTCGAACCTGTCGCGCGGCAAGAGACGGCCGATTCCGAGCTCAAGCAAAGAAGCGACGACGGCGACTGGGATCGGATACTCGCCCTCGACCCCGATCATCCCGAAGCGTTGTTCCATCGCGCCAATCGCCGGCGCGAACACGGAGACGACCGCGGAGCCATTGCCGATTACGAGCGCGCGCTCATTCGTGCGCCGGGCCACGCGGGTCTGCTTAACAATCTGGGCCTCGCGCTGGAAGCGATCGGCGAGACCGAGCGTGCGGAAGCCTGCTATCGCGAGGTTCTCTCGCGCGAGGCGCACTATGCGGATGCGCTGCTCAATCTCGCCAATGTGCTTTCCAGGGCGGCTCGTTTCGCGGAGTCTGCCTCGCTGCATGCCCAGGCCGCCGCCGTAAGACGCGACCTGGAACCGTCCGTGTGGGTGCAACGCGCGATCGCGCAGGAGCACATCCAGGACGTCGCCGGCGCGGAAGCGAGCCTGCAGGAAGCGGCGCGGCTCGCGCCGGATGATCCGCGCGTCCACGTCAACCTTGCCACGCTCTACGTGCGGCAACGGCGCCACGCCGATGCGGAAGAGCCGTTGCAGCGCGTGCTCGCGCTCGATCCCGATCACCCTCAAGCCCTCTCGACGCTGGCGTACGTCCATCAGCAGCGCTGCGCCTGGGTAGGATTGAGCGAATTACACGACCGGATCGGACGGCTGCTCGACCGCGCCGACATCGGAAGCGGTCCATTCAATCCGTTTCCGCTGCTCGCGATGCCGATGTCGCTGCGCCAACTGCAGACGGCCGCGCGGAGCTGGGCGCGCGGATTCACACCGCGCTTGCCGACGCTTGCGCCCAAAATGGCTCGCGTCGCCGGCGAACGCGTGCGCGTCGGCTTCGTCTCCTCGGACTTTCGCCCGCATGCGACGACGCACCTTCTGCTCGACTTCTGGGAACAGCTTGACCGCGGACGGATCGAAACCTTCGCCTATGCGATCGCCAAGCCGGACACCGGCCCGGCGGGCGAGCGGATCCGACGCGCCTTCGAGCACTTCGCGAACGTCGCCGGCGAATCGAATGCGCGCATCGCCCAGCGCATTCGCGCCGACCGCGTGGCGATCCTCGTCGATCTGAACGGATACACGCGGCTGGCGCGCGAAGCGATTTTCGCGCTGCGAGCAGCTCCCCTTCAGATCAACGCTTTCGGATACCTCGGCACGCTCGGCGCCGATTGGTACGACTACGTTCTCACCGATCGCTTCGCGACCCCGCCGTCATCGCAAACGTATTTCGACGAGCGGTTCCTTTGTCTCGAGTGCTACTGTCCGAGCGCGATCGCCAGGGAAGTGGAGCCGGAGGCGGGCGACCGCGCGAGCCACGGCCTCGCGTCGGATGCGTTCGTCTTCTGTTGCTTCAACAGCAGCTACAAGTTGCTGCCGGAGGTCTTCGCGCTGTGGACCCGGCTGCTCGCCGCTACCCCGAAGAGCGTGCTCTGGCTCACCCAGGCGCGCGGCGACAGCGCCGACAATCTGCGCCGGACGGCAGCCGCCGCAGGCATCGATCCGGCGCGGCTCGTGTTCGCGCCACGCATGCCTTTGCCGCAGCACCTTGCCCGCCATGTACACGCCGATCTCTTTCTGGACACGACGCCCTACAATGCCGGCGCCACCGCCAACGACGCGCTCATGATGGGATTGCCGGTCCTCACCTGCGCCGGCGAGACGATGTCGAGCCGCGTCGCCGGAAGCCAGCTCCGCGCTGCTGGGCTGCCCGAGCTCGTCACCGGCAGTCTGGCCGAATACGAAGCGCTGGCGCTCGCCCTTGCCCATCAGCCATCGCTGCTACGAAGCTACAGGGATCGTCTGGCCGGGAATCGGAAGAGCGCCGCGCTGTTCGATATCGCCGGCTACGCGCGCGGCTTCGAGGACGCGATGCATCGGCTCTGCACGGGTCACGCGGCCAAGGCGCCGGACTGAAACAGACGCTGCAGCGGCTCCATCGCGTCGTCGACGTCGAACAGTCGTCCGTGAGCACCGCGAATCCGTGATCGCAGCGCTCCGCGCCAATGCGAGTCGGTCGCGAGTCGCTGTGCGATCGCGAGGTACCCGGCGCGACTACCGGCAATGATCTCCGAGAGCCCGAGCAGTCTGAGCATTCCGGCGCTCTGCCGGCCGCGCATATACCGTCCGGGCAGCGTCACGATCGGCAATCCGCAGGCGAGCGCGTCGAGGCTGGTATTGCCGCCAGACCAGTGCAGCGTATCGAGCATCGCGTCGCACACCAGATTGATCCGCAGGTAGTCTTCGTGGCCGACCTGCGGAAGGATCCGCGTGCACGCGTCGAACGCGAGGCCGCGACGCGCCAGGGCGTCCGCGAGCCGGCGCGTGAACGCCGTCGTGATCGCCGGATGCCGTCCAGCGAAGAGCACCAGCAGCGCGTCGGCGTTGGCTGCCAGCACGTCGGCGAACAAAGCGTCGTTGTCGGGATGGATTTTCCACAGCGACTGCGGACACAGAAGAAGCGTCCGGTTCTCGGGCAGCCCGAAGCGACGCCGGGTCGCATCGCCCGGGGTCGCAGGCCGTTCGTAGCGGGTACCGATGCCGGGCAGGCGGACGAGCCTTTCCGTGTAATGCGCTTCGGCACCCTCAGGCTCCATCGCCTCCGCGCTCAAGAACGCGTCGATCGTCGCGTGGCCCGTCGTCACGGGATGTCCCCATCCGGCGTACTGGCGCGGCGCAAGCCGCAGCGCCGCGAGCGCGAACGAGCAGCTGTCCATGCCGAGCTCGGGATAGACCAGCACGTCGAGCGCGTCGTCGCGGATGGCCGGCGCCACGATCGACGGTCGCGCGCGCGTCCCGCCATAGGAGCGAAAGCACTCCGCGCGGTTGGCGATCGCCATCGAGACTTCGTCCATGCCGGGGAAGAGGTGGTATACGAACACCTCGAAGCGCTCCCGGTCGAGATCGGTGATCCAGCTCTTGAAGTAGCGGCCGCAGGTGCCGACATGGAAGAACGCGGAGGCGAACCCGATGCGAGTGCGCGGCGTCCTGCTCCGCGTCGCAAGCGGCACGCGCCAACGCGGCGCTCCTGTATCGATCACTTGCGCCGCGAGAGCGCCGTATGCCGCCTGAAGCGGCCGGTCATCCTCGCCCTGGTAGGCGAGGAAGAAGTTGCTCCAGCGCAGCCCGTCGAGGACCCGAGCCTCCTCGAGACCCTCGATCGCCGCCGGGAGCTCCGGTTCCAGCGCCTTCAGACCGTCCGCGAAACCAGCGCGCGCTGAGGCAAGCTGCGCGCCATCGGCATAGATCATCGGCAAGGTCAGATGCTCGCCGAAGCGGTTGCGCAGATCCCCGGGATCGATGGCCCGCGCCTGCCTGTACGCTTCGCGGGCGCGAAGCGGCTCGTTGCGCTCGGTCAGGATCCAGCCGAGGTTGAACCACTGGCTTCCAGACTCGCCGGGCGAAAGCTCGATCGCTTGGGTGTACAGCGCTTCGGCTTCGTCGAGCGCGCCGCGCTCGCGCAGCAGGCCCGCGAGCAGCACCACGATCGGGCGGTACGGCGATACGCCCTGGCGCGCGAGCGCCGCACGCAGGGTGCGTTCGGCCCGCTCGACCTCGCCCTGATCGCGTTGCACTTCACCCAGATTGGCGGCGGCGAGCGCGTAGTCGGGCCGGAGCGCGAGCGCGCGCGCGAACGATGCTTCTGCTTCGGCGAGACGGCCCATCGTGCGCTGCGCGTTGCCGAGGTTGTTCCACGCCTGGGGATGATCGGGCTCCAGGCGCACGCCCTGCTCGAGCGCGGCAAGCGCGCCGGCCGTATTCCCCGATTCGCCGAGAAGGATCCCGAGATAGCGCTGCGCCCGAGCAAATCGGGGATCGAGGTCGAGCGCGCGCTCGAGGCTCGCGATCGCGGCGCGCGGGTCGCCCGCCCCCTCCTCCAGCTCCGCACAGGCGTAATGCGCGACGGGATCGTGCGGCGCACTGGCGACCGCGCTCCTCGCATGAGCGAGCGCCATCGCGACGTCGCCGCCCTTCTCGCAGCACGCGGCGAGCACGAGCAGGGCGGCGGCCCGCTCGGCGTCGGTGCCGGCGTTCGTCACCACGGCTTCGGCTTCCAGCCGCGCGGCGACGAGATCGCCGGCGGCGAGGCGTTGGCGAGCGCTTTCCGCGCGCGACGGCGAGCCGGCCGGCTCAGCCATCCGGACGACCAAGTGCCGCGGGATAGCGCAGCTCGAGCGCGCGCACGTACGCCCGCTCGAGGCTCCGCGCGTGCGCGACCATGTCCGTGAGCGGCGAGGCTTCGAGTCCGGCGCGAATCGCCGCCCGGGCTTCGGCCATGAATGCGGGATCCGTGGCGAGCCGAACCGCGATCTCGACGTACTGGCTGCCGCTCGACGCCACGGTCTGCATGGCTCCGAGATTGGCGAGCATGCTGTAACCGCATCGTTCGCCATGCTTGGCGCCGACAAGGGTGACTACTGGCACGCCCATGCTCAGCGCTTCGAGCGTTCCATTGGCGCCGCCGTAAGGCATCGGATCGAGGGTGAAATCGATCATGTGGTAACGCGCCTGGTTCTGCGCCTCGTTCCGGCCCTGAGGCAGGACGCACACGCGGCGCTCGTCGATGCCGACCGCCGAGAACAGGCGAGCGTAGACCGCCCGCCGCTCGGGCGACAGCGGCGATATGGCGAGGAGCGCGTCGCGAGTGGCGTCGAGCACCTGCCGCCACAACATGAGGCAGCGCCGGGACAGCTTGAGCGGATTGACGAACGCGCCGATCAGGACCGCATCGCGCGCAATGCCGAGCCGGTCCCGATGAAAGGGGTGGTCAGCCGCCGGCGGTATGTCCCGATAGGGATAAACGCAGCCGTCCATGGGCAGCAGCGTCTCGAGCTGGAAGCGCTGCATTTCGGGAAGATCCGCGAACGCGTCGGTCAGCTTGAAATCGATGGTCGAGAGGCCGACCACACCGGCGCTTGCGACGTGCGTGATCTGAACGCGCGCCGGCTTGAGCGCGAGAATTCCCGGCTTCGATCCGTGCGTGTGGGTTCCCAGGTCGACCAGGATGTCGAGCTCGTCGCCAGCGATCCGCTCGGCCGCCTTGAGCTCGGTGAGAGGGGCAATCACCTCGAACCGACCGAGGCCACGATAGCGCTCGGTCCACTCGTCGCTCGCCGTCGAGAGCGAGTAGAAGAAAAGCTCGAAGCGGTCGCGATCGTGATGCTGCAGGGCCGACCACATCATCTTGCCCATGACGTGATTGCGCAGGTCGCCGGAGAGATACCCGATGCGGATGCGGCCGGGTCGCCGCATCGCCGGCAGCGCGAGCGGCCTGCCATAGACGTTGGGCGCAGCCTTGTTGTACGTCTCGTAGAGCCCGAAATGCGCATCGGCATCGACGTCGAAATACAGCAACAGGAAGAGCAACACTTCGAGACAGTCGACGAGCTCGGTCTCGCTCGAAGGCTTGAACTCGTCCCTGGACAGCCGATCGATGTACCGGTCCAGGGCCGTGAAGTCCCCGCGGTACTGACAAGCCTCCAGCGCCAGGCACGCCATCGGCAGGGCGTTGGGACACGCCGTCTCGAAGCGGTCGAAGACGCGGAACCAGTCGTCGAGCCGCCGCGCTTCCAGCAGGGTCTCGGCGAGCGCCTTGTGCGCCGGCGCATGACGAGGATCGCGCTCCAACACTTCCTCGAATGCCTTGATCGCCGCATCGGCGCGTCCCTGTTCGCGAAAGATGACACCGATATTGAAGTCCGCCGCAAAGAGTTCTGGATCGAGCACCAGGGCGCGTTGATAGGCGCGTAGCGCCTCCCCGCGGCGGTTCAGCATCTGGAGGGCGACGCCGTTGTTGTAGTGCGTCGTGGCGTCCGTGGGCTCCAGCTTGAGCGCGCGCCCGAAGGCCCGGCGCGCCGCCGCACCGTCACGCTGCGCGAGCCGTGCCTGGCCGAGGGCACGCCAGAGCGCGACTTCGTCCGGCATGGTCTCCAGGGCGGCCTCGCAAAGGGCGACCGCCTCGGCGAGCAGGTTCGTCTCCCGGAAGAGACTCGCCAGCGCGACTCGCGCCTCAACGTAGCGGGGCCCCGCCGAGACCGCCGAGACCAGCGCGATGCCGGCCTCCTCACGTTTGCCGAGATCACGCAGCATGATCCCCAGCAGATAGTGCGCCGGGGCGTAGTCCGGTTGCTCGGCGAGGACCTCGCGATAGCCTGCCAGCGCACGGTCGACCTCGCCCGCCTGATGCGCGGCGAGGGTTGCTTGCCATAAACCGGCGAGCTCGGAGGCGGTACGCGTGCCCTGATCGGCAAACCACGGGGCGGAGCTGCACGCAGCGAGCAACGTGGCCTCGAGCTCGGAACCATGCCTGGCGAGCGCTGCCCGGTCGGCTCCCTCCGGTGTAGGCAATACGCGCTCGATCAGCGTGGCCGCATTGGCTCCGCGCAGTCCGGCGTAAGTCCAGCCGCTACGGGCGGGGCGCTGCGCGAGGAGCGGCCCCACGGGCGCCGCCACACCAACGAGATCGATCAGCGCATCGGCATCGATCTCGGCGATCGTGCGCGCCAGCGCCGGCTCGGGCGACGCGCCCAGCGCGACGATCGGAACGGTGGCTGGCAACGCCGCAACCATCGAGTCCGTCGGTGCGTCCGCGACGACGTAGACCATCGCCTGGATCCGCTCCGGCGAATGCCGGGCAGCGACCGCGGACACATAGTCCTCCGGCGTGATCGTCATGCCGTCGATCTGGATCTTCTCATCGGGAGCAATCAGATACGCGACGCGCAACGCGGCGCCGGCTGTCCGTCGCGGCCAAAGCAACGGAGCCCCGCCCCGGATTTCCGCGACGCAAGCAACTGCGTAGCGCTCCGCCCAGGCGTTGCTGACGCCCAGCACGGCCGAGACGTGCGCCAGGCGGCGCAGCACCTCGCCGTCCGTAATCGACGTCGCGGCACTCTCGGCGCGGGAAAGCTGATCCGACGCAAGCGGACGATTTCCCGCATCGAGCATCTCCTCGGCCACGAGCGCAAGGAGCCGCGGCTGCAAATCGACGTTGCGCTTCGTCGCGAGGTCGCATAGGACCGCGCGTCGGGCCAGGGAGGCCGACGCAGTCTCGAAGACCCGCGCGAGGTCATCCCATCGACGATCGCTCATGACCTCTTCGAGCAGCACGCCGAGATCGCCGTAGGCTCCCTCGTCCCCGTTGGCAATCCGCGACAGGACGAACCCGAGCCGCGCGCCCCTGTGGTTCGGCCTGACGGCGAGCACGTCCCTGTATATCTCGACGGCCTCGCCGTATTCACCCGCGCGCCGAGCCGCCCCCGCGAGACACAATTGCAGCAGAGCGTGACCGGGTTGCAGCGTCAGGCCGGAACGCCACACGGAGCGCGCCTCCTCTTCGCGCCCGAGGTTTCGCAGCACCTTACCGAGCTGGTAGCGCGCCTGTACGGCGTAAGCATTGGCAGATAGTGCCCGCCGGTAGCAGACCAATGCGTCGATCTGGCGCCCGGCCTGCTGATGCTGCAGACCGCGAGCCAGCCATTGACCGTACTCGGTGCGCGCCGTTCCTTCGCCGGGGATGCCTGCCGTTGCGTCGGTCATAAGGGTCAGAGCCTCTGGCGCAACGCGTCGAGCAGTGGTTTGGGCGCGAGGCGATAAAGCACGCGGCCGGCGAACGTATGCCGAATGGAGCGCGCGGCACGCGCCACATATCCCAGCGCGCCATTCGCCTCGGCCGCGGAAAGCGAGGGCAACTCTCGCGCCGCGACCGCCGGCTTCCACGGCGCGTAATGCAATGCAGCCAGGCAGCGCGGCGCCGAAACGAGCGGCGGCATCGCGGACGTCGATGCGCCGGCGAGCGCTTTTCGCCAGATCGCCGTCGTCGCCTCGGCCATGGCCGCGAGCGTCGGCTGTCGCGCCAGCGCGGCGCGCGCTGCCGCGATCTCGTAGGCTTCGGCATGCTCCGGCGCGAGAAGGTGCGCAATTCTTTCGAGCATGCGCTCGTCGTCGCGCCATTCGTCCTCGGTGAGTACCCAGCCTCCTCCCGTTGCCGCAACGCGCTCGGCCAGCGCACCGATCGGCGGCACGACGACCGGCCGTCCGGCTACCCATGCTTCGGACAGCGTGAAGCTGAAGGTTTCCGGGCCGGCGGACGGAAAAGCGACGAGCCGGACACGATAGTGCTGGAGGAGCGCACCTATCTCGCGCGAATCGAACGGGCCGTGCTGCGTAAAGATGAAATCGGGCGACTGGCTCTGCTCGCGGCCCCGATCGAGATAGCCGATCAAAACCCAGCGCAGCGCGAAGCCGCGTTGTCGCGTCAGCTCGGTCAAGCGCTCGAGGCGCCGCGCGCCCTTGTCGGCGCCGATCGCGCCGATCACCGCCACCGTCGGAACGGCATCGTCCGGCAACGCGACGCGGCTGTAGAGCGCATCGTCCCGGGGCGCACCGCCCGCGCTGCCATGCTCGATGATCGAGGCGAACTGCATCGGGAAGTACCGGCTGAGCATCGCGGATGCCCACTGCGAAGGCGCGATGGTGAACGCAGCATGGGCGAGCAGCGCTCCATGCGCCGCACGCCACCTCTCGATGTCGATGTGCGCGAATTCACGCTGCGCCGAAAGACACGCGCGGCACCGGCCTGGATCGGTGACCGCGCCGCAGTACCAGCCCTCGGGATCGAGAAAGGTGATCGTCGGACAGGCGAAGTTCAAGTCGTGCACGGTATAGCCGTAGGGAATCCCCAGCTCGATGAGCGCGGACTGCAAGCCTTCGCGGCAACCGGAGATGTTGTGGAGATGGATGAGATCGATCCGGAAGCGGGCGACGATGCCGCCGAGATAGTCGCGCCATGTCTCGCCCGGTGCGCGTCGAAAGTCGTACGCGACGAGCTCTCCCGCGGCGTACTCCTCGAGGCGCCAGTTCTCGCCGATGGCGATCAGCAGATAATGCCGGAACGCGTCCGACGAGGCGGCGATCAGCGCGCGCACGTGGTATTCGGTGCCACCGCCGTGTCCGTGCAGCAGGTGCAGTACGGCGTGTCGAGGACCGTCCTGAACGCGTTGCAGGGAAAGGGCAAATTCCCGCAGCGGTCGCAGCGGATCCGAGGCGATGTATCCCTGCACGAGATCGAGATAGTCCGGATGGCGCTCGAGCAACAGCCTCATGTTGCGTTCCGCGAGCGCGGCGCGCTTGTCGCCGAACGAGCTTCCCCCCAGGTGAAGAACGAAAGCGTCCTCGCAGAGCACGTTGCGATAACCGACGGCGGCCGCGCGCAGGCACAGGTCGTTTTCCTCGCCGTAACCGAGACCGAAAACGGGATCGAAGCTCCCGATCGCATCGAGCAAAGCGCGGCGGACGTAGAGGCAGAACCCGACGCCGGTGGGCAGATCGGGATACGTGGGCACCGCCGCGCATTCGAGCGCCGAAAGCAGCGACTCCGGGTCGCGATCGGCCGCCCAGGGGTTGTTGACGCAGAAGCGCGGCAGCGAGCAGATCTCCGCGTTGTTCGAAAACGGCGTGATTGTGCCGATGCGCGGGTCGGACGCGGCGCAACGCGACAGCTTGTCGAGCCAGCCACGCGTGACCACCGTATCCGAGTTGAGAAGCACGACGTCCGCCCGGGCGCGAGCCGAGGCGATCCCTCGGTTGGCGGTCAGTGTGAAGCCGCGGTTCGATTCGTTGGCGAGCAGCGAGACCTGCGGCCGCCGGCGTGTCTCGAGGGCGGCGAAGTATGACCGGATCGCGGGATCGGGCGACGCGTCGTCAATGAGCAGCAGCCGCCAATCGCCATGCGTATGTTCCAGCACGCTTTCCACGCAACGCGCGAGATCAGCCGCAGCGTTGTACACCGGCACAACGATATCGACGGGAGCTGCCGCCACGATTCCTCGCTACCGCCTCTGTTCCTGCCAGCGCCGCACTCGCCGCCACGGCCATCCCAGCCAGCCGCGAAAGCTCTCCAGGTAGGCGATTGCACGCTCCTGCGCAGAGAGCGCCGCCTCGAGCCGCGTGCGGTCCGACTCGAGTTTCGACCGCCCGATCTCCAGCGAGATCAACTGCTTCTCGGCCTCCGCGACCTTGGCGCTGTCCTGCTCGCGTGCCATCCGGACTTCGGCGAGCGAGCGGTCGCGCTCGCTGATGGCTCGATCCCGTTCGACCACGACCTTCTCCAGGTGCTGCACGTGCGCGGCATGCCTCTGGACGGCGGCATCGCGCTCTTCGATGAGCCGTTCCCGCTCGATGACGAGCGTCTCCAGATGCCGGATGTGCTCTCCGTGCCGCGCGAAGGCGGCCTCGTTCTCACCCAGCAACCCGTCCAGCCGCAATACTTCGCGCGCATTCGCCTCCGCCCGCTTGAGCTCGCTGTCGTCGGCATCGGTGAACAGCGATACGTTCGTCGTCTCGGCAGGAAGCGCCTCGCGAGCGCGCGCGGCGAGGACAATGAAGTACATTCCCTCGGGCGTGCGGTACGGCGCGACGCCCTGCCCGTCGCCGACCCAGGCTTCGACGGTGCCCGCGACCGAAGGTTGCGCTTCGCGTTCGGCCCAGATGCCGGACCAGTAGCCCAGTCGCTGATGGTGCCAGCGCTGGGCTGGAAAGCGCCTGGCAAGCAGTCGAGCGAGGTCATCGCGATAAAGCTCGTGCAGGTGGTACTCGTTGGCGTAGCTCCGCTCGTCGCTGTAGAGCCTCTTGTTGGGCGAAGAAATGACCAGCAGGCCTTCGGGGGTCAGCACGCGCGCGAACTCGATCAGCATCGCGAGCTGATCGGCAGCGTCAAGATGTTCGATGGTTTCGAACGACACGACGACGTCGATCGAGGCGTTGGGCAGCGGCAGGCCCGTGCAGGACGAGGCGATGAAGCGGATCCGATTCCCGTCCGCGTAGGTCGTGCGGGCGCGATCGATGCTCGCCATGTCGATATCGACGCCCGTCACGCTCGCCGCCGCGGCGCCGAGGAGTGCGGTCCCGTAGCCTTCCCCGCACGCCGCGTCGAGCACGCGCCTGCCTTCGACGAAGCGGCGCGCGAAAGCATAACGATGCCAATGCTCGTAGGCGATCTCGCCACTCAAGCTTGGCAGAAAGCGCTCGCCCGTGAATTCCGGGGCGGAAGGCGCTGGATTGGAGAGCGAGCCCGACATGCGGCCTTGGGTCGCGCCGCGCTTCGAAGCGCGGCGAAAAATGCGCTATTTTACCCGACGCGAGGCACTATCGCCCGGGGTTCCCGGAGGAGTCAGCCAAGACCCCCGGTTTGCTCCCGTCTACCTCGGATTACGGCTCGACTCCAACGCGGCGAGCAACAGGCCTTCGAGCGCGCGCGTGTAGCCGACGGTATCGAACAGGGGCGAGGTCGCCCGTCCGGCGCTCAGCCGGCTGCGATAGCGCTCCAGTCGCCCGGGATTGCTCGCGAGATCGAGGGCAAGCGTCTCGTAGTCGGCGAGCGAGCCGGTGACGAGGTCGGCCAAGCCGATGGTCCGGAGCTGGCTTCCGGAAACACGGCTTGCAAATGTTTCGCCGCTGCACGTGATCAAGGGCAGGCCCGCGAACAACGCGTCGTTCGCGGTCGTGTGCGCATTGCAGGGAAACGTATCGAGGAAAAGATCAGCGGCGGTGTGTCGCGCAAGATGCTCGGCGAGCGCGAGGCGCGGCGCGAAGACGAGCCGATCCTCGGCGATGCCTCGGTTCGCCGCTTCCCGGCGCAGATTGGCCGTCGCGGCAGGATTGGTGTCGAGCAGCCACAAGACGCTTCCGCGGACCTGCGACAGGAGGCGCATCCAGATCGAGAAGACCTCCGGCAGGATCTTGTAGCTCGCGTTGAAGCAGCAGAACACGAACGCCTCGTCGGGCAATCCGCACGCCGCCCGCGTCGGCGGAGACCCGATCGTCCGACCGGCGTCGCCCGGAAGATAGCAATGAGGAAGCCTCAGGATGCGCTCGGTGAAATTGCGCTCCGCGCCCCGCGGGATCACGTACGAATCCGCGAGGATATAGTCGTACCACGGGGCGCCGAGCGTTCCGGGAAAGCCGATGGCGTTGATCTGGATCGGAGCGGGCCTGAACGCGAAGATCTCGCTCCGTGCGTTCAGCACGTAACCACCCGTGTCGAACAGGACGGCGATCCGGTCGTCGCGTATGCGCTGCACAGTCGCCTCGACGCTTTCGATCCGAATATCGACGAAGCGGTCGAACACTCGCTCGAAGCGTGCGCGCGCCGCGCTGCGATCGTCGGGCCCGAATGAATAGCCGAAGACCTCGAACCGCGACGGGTCGCGCGCTTCGATCACCCCGCCGAGAAGGCTCGCCAGCGCGTGAGCGCGGAAGTCCGACCCGAGGTAGGCGATGCGGTATCTTCCGTCGACGAGCGCAGGCTCGGTTCGGGGAAGCTCGGCAGGCGCGCCGATTCGGCTCTCCACCCAGTGTTTCGCGGCAGTCAGCAACTCCCCTGGTGTGAAAGGCAGCGCGAAAAGACTGTGCGGGGAAATGACCGGAGAGTCCGGCTGTCCGAGCGATCGACGCTGACACGCAACCGCCTGATCGAGTTCGTTCCAATCGCAGGTATGCTGCTGCAGATACAGCAGGGTGCTTTGCGCCTGGGCGTCGTCGGGATTCGTTCGCAGCGCGCGGCGCAGCAGCGGCAGGGCCTCGCCGTAGCGCGACTCGGCGATGAGGCTCGCGGCGAGATTGATCAGCGCGGAGGACGCATCGGGCTCGAGAGCGAGCGCGCGCTCGAATGCCTCGCGCGCGGCGTCGAACATCCCGACACGGCTCCGGCAGGCGCCGAGATTGACCCAGAGCTGGGCTACGCCGGGTTGGAGTGCGAGCGCCCGGGCGTACGCATCGATCGCCGCTGCGAACCGGCGCTGCTCGCGCAGCACGTCGCCGAGGTTGGCGTGCGCCTGCACGAGATCGGGTGCGAGATCCACGGCTTCCGAGAACGAGCGCGCGGCCTCGTCGAAGCGCCCCAGCGTACGAAGCGACAGCCCAAGGTTGTTGAGCAGAACCGGATGCCTCGAACCGGCGGCGAGCGCCGCCCGATACGCCGCGATTGCCGCGTCGTGACGGCCGCGCCTGCGCTCGAAATCGCCGATCCGGAGATGCGCCTCGGGATGCTGCGGCGCGAGCGTAGCAGCTCTTTGCCAGGCGGCGCGCGCGGCGTCCTGCTCGGTCGCTTCGATGCACAGTCCGAGCAGATTCCACGCTTCGGGATCCTGCGGATCGATGGCGGTCGCGCGCCGGGCGGATTCCGCGGCTCTTTCGCGATCGCCGCGCGCTAGCTCGGCTCGCGCCTGCGCCTTGGCATCAGGCGGCGCGGTTGAGTCGGCGCCGAGCCGGCCGTGGCAATCCTTGAAGCGTTTCCCGCTGCCGCATGGACACGGTTCGATGCGGCGGACCGGGGGAAGATCGCCGCGATCCGCGGTCTTCGTCGTCACGCCGGGAACGCCCAGATCATTGATCGCGCTCCTGCGACGCGCTCCCATTCCAACGGTGCTCGACGCGCACCAGTCCGAGCTCGCGCGTGGCGCCTTCGACGACGAACGGCTTCTCGACGTTGTCGAACAGGCGCACGCCTTCCGGATCGAGCGCGTGGGCGCGGGCGAAATATTTGCCGGGGAGAAGCGGCAATGCCGGAAAGGTGAGCGAGAAGCCAAAGCGTCGGGCCGCGATGCGTATCGGAGCGACGCCGTCCATGTCGGTCGCCACGCCGTAAACGGGCGTCCCATCCGCCCGCACGATGCCGACGAGAACCACCGGCACGCGATCGTCGGGCGAAAACACTTCGCCGCGCACGGTGAGCGATCCTCCCGCTTCGAGGCTCTCCGGAGGATCAAGCGCGAGTGCCTGAATCGCGTAATAGCCCTCGGCGGTCGCGCGCGGCGCCGCGATGGGCTTCTTGGTGCCTGCGCTCTTCTCCTCGTGATAGGCGAGGTACGCCTGCGCCACCTCCGCGGCCGGACCGTGGCGAACCGTGCGCCCGTCCTTGAGCCACAGCGCGTTCCGGCAAAGCTTCTGCACGTGGTACATGCTGTGAGAGCACAGAAGCAGGGTTCCGCCCTCGGCAAGATAGTTCTCCATCCAGGCGACGCACTTCTTCTGAAACGATTCGTCGCCGACGGCGAGCACCTCGTCGGTGATGAGGATGTCGGGCTGAAGCGCAGTCGCCACCGCGAAGCCGAGCCGCACGACCATGCCCGAGGAATAGTGCTTGATCGGATCGTGGATATGCTCGCCGATGTCGGCAAAGGCGACGATCTCGTCGCGCTTGGCGGCAATCTCCGCGGGCGTTAGACCGAGCAGCGCCGCCGCGAGATCGATGTTGGCGAGCCCGGAGTATTCCGGGTGAAACCCCGATCCCAGCTCGAGGAGCGCGCCGACACGGCCGTGCACGTCGATCGTGCCGCGCGTCGGCGTGATGACACCGGCGACGACTTTGAGCAGCGTCGATTTGCCGGCGCCGTTCTCGCCGACGATGCCGAGCGACTCGCCGGCCGTGAGATCGAACGAGACATCGTCGAGCGCGCGAAAGGCGCGCGTCACGCCGCGCCCGAGAAGCAGATCGAAGACCAGCCCGATGCGGCCAGCGTTGGTCTCGAGCTTGGCGTAGTCCTTGCCGACACCGGAAAGATGCAGCAGCGGTCTCATGTGGGCGGGTCCCGGGCGTCCCGGGGCATTGCGATCAGGGCGGAAGATGGCAAATTGAATGCGGTCCCTAGACGAAATCCTCGAAGTGGGGCGACAGGCGCACGAACACCCAGCGGCCTCCCACGAACAGCGCAAAGGCCACCAATACGGCAACGCCGTCGCCCCACGCCGGCGCGATCTGCCCCTCGAGCAGCGCGTCGCGCAGCCGTCCGACGAGATAGCCGAACGGATTCGCCGCGACCCAGGGCCGCATACGATCGGGGACGAGCGAAAGCGGGTAAAGGATGGGCGTGAGATACATCAGGATCATGAGAACGGGGAGCAGAATGTGTTCGATGTCGCGGATGAAAACCTGCAGCGACGAGAGAGCCAGCGCGATCCCCGTGACGGCAACGGCAAGCACGATCCAGAGCGCGATCGCGAGCGGCAGACCTTCGAAGCGCACGGGTTCGCCGAAGAGCGCGAGCACGACCAGGACCACGAGATAACCGACGAACTGCAGGACCAGCGTGGCTCCGACCGAGGCGTACACGACGAGCTCGTGGGGAAAGGCGACCTTGCGAATCAAGCCCGCATAACCTCCGATCGAGACCGTGCCCCGCTGTAGCGCTTCCTGGGCCGCGATCCATGGCCAAAGCGCGATCGCCACGAAGAGCAGGAAGCTTTTGCCGTTCATCAGCCCTGCGCGGAATACAGTCGTGAATACGAAGTGATACACGGCAAGCAGCGCCAGCGGATGCAGAAACGCCCAGGCGAAGCCGCTGATGCTGCCGAGGTAGCGGGAAAAGAGCTCCCGGCGGAAGAAGTTGGCGAAAAGCGCGCGGTGGCGCTTGAGTGCGGACGCACCGTCAGACGCGAACGCATGCGACGCCGCAGAGCGCGTAGTCGAAGCCATGGGGCGGGAGGATAGCAGAGCGCCGGCCAAGCGATACCCGTGGGAGGACTCGAATTCGATTAAACTTTGCACCAGCAATGATCACTGGTCGATCGAGGCGCCTGGCGGGCGCGCGATACGAGCTTGCGTGATGACCGCCGCGGAAGACGCTGCCGCGCCAGGGGGATTACGCGGGCTCACGCCGCTGTCGAGTGTGCAGGCGGGCCTCTGGTTCCTGCAGCGGCTCGCGCCCGAGTCGCCCCTCTACAACGTCGTTCACGCCTGGCGGATCGAGGGAGACCTGGATCTGGCTGCGCTGCAGCGGGCGCTCGGCTTCGTCGTGGACAGGCACGAGGCGCTGCGGACAACGTTCGTGAGCGTCGACGGAATGCCGTGGCAATGCGTTCTCGAGCCGTTCGAGCCGGCGCTGCCCGTGATGTCGCTCGACGAGCTGGATCGTGACGCGCGCGAAGTCGAAGCGCATCGACGCGCCGTCGAAGCGGGGCGACGGCCATTCGACCTCCTGAATGGACCCTTTCTCCGCGCCTTCGTCCTGCGCCTCGACGCGCAGCTCCATTGGCTGATCATCGTCCTCCACCACGCGATCCGTGACGGGGCGTCGATGAGCATCCTCTGCCGGGACCTCTCGCTCGCCTACAACGCGTTTCGCAGGGATGCAGGGCCGAAGCTCGACCCGCTCGCGAAGCAGTACAGTGACTACGCCGTCGCCCAGCAGGGAGCGCTCCGGGGTGCCCGCTTCGAGGAGCTCGTCGCGTACTGGCGCGGGCGACTGAACGGGGCTGAGTCGGTGCTCGATCTCGCGCCTGAACGCCGTCGCCCGCCGCAGCCCAGCCACGCCGGTGCCCGTGAACGATTCGTTGTCGGCGAGGACCTCGTCGTCTCTCTTCGCGCCCTTGCGCGCGCGGAGTCCGCCACGTTGCACATGACGCTGCTCGCCGCGTATCAGGTGCTGCTCGGTCGCTACACGAACCAGGAAGACGTTCTGGTCGGCGCGCCTGTCGCCGGACGCAACGCGCCCGAATTCAAATCCGTGATCGGCTGCTTCGTCAACACCGTCGTGCATCGCGGCGATCTCTCAGGCGATCCGACTTTCCGAAGCTTGCTCGAGCGGACTCGCGACAGCGCCACGCAAGCCTACGCCCATCAGGGCCTGCCCTTCGAACGAGTGGTCGAAGCCTTGGCACCCGATCGCGATCCCGGCCGGCATCCGCTGATCCAGGCGCTTTTCAGCCTGCAGGACGCGATCGATTCGTGTCCGGACCCTCTTACGCTCGACGGCGCGGTCGCGCTGTCCGTCGACGTGCCGATCGGCACCTCCAAGATCGATCTGGCGCTAATCCTAATCCGCGACGGCCCCCGTCTCGTCGGCGTGCTCGAATACGCGACCGACCTGTTCACGGCGGCATGGGGCCGGCGGTTCGCGGGACAGTTCGGATCCCTGCTCCGGGCGATCGCGGACGATCCCGGTCGACCGATTTCCCGCATCCCGCTGATGCACGCCTCGGAACGACGCCGCATCTTATCCGACTGGAACGAAACGCGATCGCCCTATCCGGAGCACGCATCGCTCGCGAGCTTGTTCGCTGGGCAAGTCGAGCGCGCACCCTCCGCCGTGGCCGTTCGGCACGGCACGCGCACCCTCACCTATGCCCGGCTCGACGCACATGCTCAGGCCGTCGCTCGTCGGCTGCGCGGCATGGACGTTCCGGCGGGGGCACGGGTGGGCATATGCACGGAACGCTCGATCGAGGAGATCGTCGCCATCGTCGGCGTGATCGCGGCCGGGTGCACCTACGTACCGCTCGATCCTGCCCACCCGCCCGAGCGCCTTGCAGCGCTGCTCGCCGACGCCGAGGCTGCGGTCGTGCTGACGAGCGCAACGGGTCTTCCCGCGCTTGCCACGGCGCGCGCACTGAGCACCCGGCCGGTGCTCATCATCGATGCTGCGTCGGCGCTCGCAGACGGCGCCTCACACTCCACGTCGAGCGACGGAAGCGAACAACCCGCATGCGTGCTCTATACGTCCGGTTCGACCGGTGCGCCGAAGGGCGTGGTCATTCCGCATCGGGCCGTTGCGCGCCTCGTCCGCGGCGCCGATTATCTGCAACTCGGCGCGCGAGACGTCGTAGCGCACTTGTCGAATCCCGCCTTCGATGCTGCCAGTTTCGAAATCTGGGGCGCCTTGGTCAACGGCGCGCAGCTCGTAATCGTCGATCGCGAGACCGTGCTCTGTCCGCCGCGGCTCGCCGCCGCCCTGGCGGACGCAGCCGTAACCGTCGGCTTTCTTACCACGGCCCTCTTCAATCAGACCGCGCGCGACGCGCCGGAGGCGTTCAGCGGTCGCACGATCATGTTCGGCGGAGAGGCCGCGGAGCCACGTGCCGTCGCCGACGCGCTGCGCCGCGGCCACCCAGCCCGGCTGCTTCACATGTACGGGCCGACGGAAGCGACCACCTTCGCGACGTGGCACGAAGTACGTGAGGTGGACGAGCGCGCCCAGAGCGTGCCCATCGGGCGGCCGATCGCCAACACCGAGATCTACCTCCTGGACCGCCACCGCGAGCCGACCCCGCCCGGCATCCCCGGCGAGATCTACATCGGCGGACCCGGCCTCGCGAATGGCTACCTTGCGCGCCCGGAGCTCACCGCGGAGCATTTCGTGGCGCACCCGTTCTCCGCCGAGCCCTACGCGCGCCTGTATCGCACGGGGGATCTGGCACGCTACGACGACGCCGGCAACATCGAGTTCCTCGGCCGCGTCGATCGACAGGTGAAGATTCGCGGCCATCGCGTCGAGCCGGCCGAAGTCGAGGCAGCACTGCGGCAGCTGCCGGAGGTCCGCGAAGCGGTGGTGATCGTTCGCGGAAAGACCTCCGAGAGGCGGCGGCTGGTCGCGTACGTCGAGCTCTTCCCCGGCGCCAAGCCCGCCTTGGCGGAGCTGTGGCGCGAATTGAGCCGCACGCTCCCCCAATACATGGTTCCGGCCGCGATCGTGCTCGTTCCCGCGCTGCCCCTGACGCCGAGCGGCAAGCTCGATCGGCGCGCACTGCCGAGGCCGGACGAAGCCGCCGAGCGGAGAACCGGCGAGCATCTGCCGCCTCGCGACCCGCTCGAGCACATGCTGGCCGCAGTCTGGGAGAAGCTGTTGGGCGTGAGCGACGTCGGCGTGCACGACAGCTTCTTCGACCTCGGCGGCCACTCCCTGCTGGCGGCGCAGATGATGGTGGAGGTGGAGCGCGCCTGCGGCGCGAGGGTCGCTCTGGAAACGCTGTTGACGCAGACCACGATCGCCGATCTTGCGGCAGCCATCCACGAACGCAGCCATGCCGCTTCCGGGCGCGTGTCGATGCTCAACGCATCGGGCAGCCGGCCGCCGCTGTTTTTTCTGCACGGCGATTTCAGCGGCGGCGGGTTCTACTGTACCTCTCTGGCACGAAGCCTCGGCGAAGATCAACCTTTCTACATGGTTCATCCGCACGGCCTGGATCGCGGCGAAGTACCCGAGTCGATCGAAGCGATGGCGAGCGACCTCGTCGCAGCGATCCGGCGCGTGTGTCCCCGCGGCCCCTACCTCCTCGGCGGACATTGCAACGGAGCGCTGGTCGCCGTCGAGATCGCGCGCTTGCTCCTGGGGCAGGGCGAAGCTGTCCCCCTCGTCGTGGTGATCGATGCCAGGGCGCCCTGGCAACCGACCCGGGTCTTCCCGAGCCTCGCCATCGGCACGCAGCCGACGCGCCGACGACCATCGCAGGATCCCGCCGCACAGCCGCAGCCCGTGCGGGACGATATCTTCGCCCGTTACCGGCGAGCCATCGACGGCTACGCACCGGCACGCGTGCCGGTGCGGATCGCGGTTTTGCGCTCCTCCGAGAGCCGGGATGTCCGCCCCAACCTCGGCTGGTCGGCTGTCGGCGAGCGCGTCGAGACCCACACGATTCCCGGCGATCACCTCTCGTCGATCACCCGCCATGTCGCGGAGACGGCGGCGGCGATGAGAACGTGCATCGACTCCGCGCTCGGCGGCAACGAAGCTCCCAGGGGAAGGTTCGCCGCCGACCCTGGTTGAGAACGCGGCGAACGTCAACGTGACGCGCCAATGCCCGTCGGTTCGTCGCTTTACAACCCATAGCGGCCGAAATCGATGTCGGGATAATACCCGAAGCGCTCGCGCAGCCGCCGCTGTTGTTCTTCACTTAACACAGAAGCGCCCTGGCCGACGCGACTGTCACGGAACGTGTGGTACTTGCGTTCGAGCACGTGCGCAGGGATCGGCATGTCCGCATCGAGCCCGAGGAAGGCAAGGACTTTGCGCAGAGCAGCCCCCGTGTCGGCGACCATCTCCTCGTACGTCACCCACAGCGCCTCGACCGCTCGTTGCTCGCACAACCGATACCACGATACGTAGAAGTTGACGAACCACGGGACCGCTAGATCGATGATGAAATCCAGACGCCTCTCTTCAGAAAGCTCCCTGGTGCACCGGTCCTGCCACACGAACGAATAGCCCTCCTGCCCCGTACCGACAGTCGGTCGCTGCGCCTTGTGTTCGAGATCGTGCTGAAGGCTCACGACGATGTCGTCGATGCGCCGCACGAGAATCACCGGCCTGATACCGAATGTCCGCATGAGCTCGGCGTTATGAAACGACCCTTTCATGTGCAACTGGGACACGCAGCCGTAGCGGTTCATGAGACAGAGCGCGGGCAGATACAGGTCGTGCTCGTTGGTCGAATACGCGGCGCACAGCCGGAAATTGCGCAGGCCAGTGATCGCACGCAGCGTGTTGGCGAGGAACGTGGAGCCGGACTTCGGCGCCGCGGCGACGACGATCAGCGGCTTCCCGGCGCGATCCGTCGCGAAGTCCACCTCGCCCCTGGGGGCGAGTCCGTTGCCTACGGCGGCGTTCACAACGGCGTAGAGCAGCTGCTGGGCATCGATCTCGAGAGGTGGTTTCTGCGGCATGGTATCCGTCCGGAGCACAGGCTTGATCAATGAAACCCCGTTATGACCTCATCCCCGGCGAGGGCCGCGGGCGCGATATAATGACCGTTCCCCAGAGGTTCAACCCGGGGCGGCAAATCCTATCATCCGGTGGGCGCCTCCATCGAAGGCGCGCCGCGGACGAACAGGACCGCTAAGGTCCATGCGCGGAAAGCCGGTCACCTCATATGCGCTCGGAATGAAGCGCCCTGTCCCAGACAGCGCGGACGGATGGATAAGCCTGGGGCAGGCGCACATCGAAGCAGGCGAGACACATCTTGCTCCAGGTTGCTTCGCTCGGGCGACCCGTCTGCAGCCGAGTAACCCGGAGCATTGGGCAAGGTTGGGCAAGGTCCTGCTTTCCCTCCGGCAGTACGAGGAGGCGCTGGATGCATTGCGGCAAGCTTGCAAGATCGAACCCGAATCTGCGCGATGGCAGACGCTGCGGGGATACGTTCTGCGCGAACAGAATGATATCGACGGTGCGCTGGAAGCCTACGCGGTCGCGCGACGGGCCGAGCCCGAAAGCCTGAGCTGCGCCGTTGCCGAGGCACTGCTGCTGCCTCCTGTCTATCGCGACATGTCGGAACTCGAGTGGTGGCGCTCGCGCTTCGAGGAGGGACTCATCAGGTTGCACGCCGAGCGATCGAAGCATCCGATCTGGAACAAACAGATTCTGAACCTCGAATGGGAAAATTTCTCCCTTGCGCACCAGGGCCGTCAGGATCGCCACCTGCAGGCGCGCTACGCCGAATTCCTTGCGCTGCTCCTGGGCCAGGCGGTGCCACATCTGCAGGCCAAGCCGGCCCGGTCCGTGACACATCGCCCGAGGATCAGAGTCGGTTTTCTTTCATCGGAGCTGCGTGAGTGTACCGTCGGCAGGTACTTCGAGAGCTGGATCCTCGACCTGCCCCGAGACCGATTCGATGTCCGGTGCTATTTCACGGGGTCGCTTCCAGACGAGCTTACCGCCAAACTCGCTGCAAGCTGCGATCTCTTTGAAGCCGTGCGTGGCGGTGTGCCTGCAGTCGCCGATCGCGTGCGCGCCGATTCACCCGACGTGCTGATCTTTCCCGACATCGGGTTGACGTCGCAGAGTTACCTGCTTGCGAACCTTCGCCTGGCACCGATCCAGTGTGCCGCTTGGGGGCACCCCGTAACGACCGGCAGCCGATACATCGACTATTTCATCTCATGCGCGGAGATGGAGCCGCTCGACGCCGTCGCACATTACGGAGAAAGACTGCTCCTTCTCCCGGGGCTGGGCGTCCGTTACGAGCAACCGCCGGAAGTCGCGCCACGAGCGCGATCCCGCTTCGGGCTTCCCGAAGACGCGCACGTCTACATATGTCCCAATCGCCTGCACAAGATTCTTCCCGACTGGGACGTAGTGCTGGCCGATATCGTGGCGAGCGACGCCCAAGCCATACTGGTCTTCTTCGACGCTGCCGCAACGGGGCAACGTCGACTCTTCAGCGAGCGCATCCAGGCCGCGATGTACGCGCGCGGCATTCCGCCGCGCCGGCAGATCAGGTTTCTTCCCATGATGCCGCATGCTTGGTTTCGCCGCGCGCTTTGCGTCGCCGACGTCATGCTGGATGTCTCGAATTTCTCCGCAGGCAGCTCGGCGCTGGACGCGCTGTCCGTAGGTCTACCCATCGTCGCGCATGAAGGCCGCTTCATGCGTGGCCGACAAAGCGCGGCGATGCTCCGCATGGTGGACGTGCCTGAACTGATCGTGCAGCGCGCCGATCAATGCGCTGAATTGGCTATGAGGGTCGCAAGCGATAGAGCCTATAGGTCGTCTCTTTCCGAACGGATCAGGGCAGGGCTTCCGCGACTGTTCGGACGCAACGAGCCCGTCGAGGCGCTGGCTGCAGCGCTGGTTGGCCTCGGGTCGTAACAACGGCCTAGCAGGCTGATGCAGAACCCGTCGTGGCCGCGCAGCGGCTTGGCGGGATGGGATGCGCGAAGTGGCGAGCGACGTGTGCTCGACCGCACACAAGCGAGCCGCGACAAAGCAGACCGCCCGTCAAGCCGCTGCCCATGCGGGTTTCGACGAGATAGCCCCGGCTGCTGTGTTGCTCGCCTTGCGAATATGCGCAAGCTATTCGACGCGGCTCGCGCCTTGCATCCGGGGCTATCTCGTCCGAAACGCGGCTCACGAGGGGTTTTGCATCAGCCTGCTAGAGGTGTGCAGCCCAAAAGGACATCAGGTCCCGCTCGAACTGACCCCGGTTGTAGCGGCGCGCGGTCGATAGGCCCGCGGTGCGTCTCGCATCGAGCCCGGCCCGGGCATCCGGGTCGCGTATCCCCGTCACGGTCCTCTCGAGCGCCTCGGCCAGGGCCCATGGATTCTCGTCTTCGACCCAGATCCCGTTTTCCGGCGATGCGTAATCGAGTCCACCTCCGCCGGCGAACCCGACGATCAGACATCCGGCGGCCATGGCTTCGAGCGGCGGCAGACCGAGACCTTCAGAAACGCTCGTGGAAACGTAGATGTGCGCCTTCTTCAAGCGGGCCGCAACCTCCTGCTTCGACATGCCATCGATCGCGACCCAATCCAGCAGGTTCCTGTCGACGATGCCATCGGCTGCGAGCAAGCCCTGCACGAGGCGCAGGTGATTTGTACCCTTGCGCGGCATGCAGGCAACGCTGATCGGGGAATCCACCTTCCCGGATCCGTCGCTGAAATACAGGGCGTCGATGTAGGGCCTGATCACGCTCGCGCCGACGTCGAACCACCTGTGCAATGCCTGTCTTATGGGCTCCGACGTGCACAGATACGCCGAAAATCCGAAGTCCCTCAGTTTCTCGCCAGGCGCAATACCGCTGAAGATATGAAAATGGTTTTGGCAGAAAAGGACCTTTCGACAGGAGAGTTCGCGGCACCTCCTGATCGCCGCAGCGTGGTCCTCCGGAACGACCAGGACGTCGGATTTGCGAATTTCCAGCTTCGAGCTCCCGTCGAGCACCGGGACGTCCCGCCGAGCGAATCGATACCGGAAGCCCGGACTCGCATGAACGATAAAGGCCTCCAGGCCGTTCTCGTGGAGCGTGGCGACGTGGTCGTACAAGACGTCGACACCGCCGCGCGGCTCCGGCGCATCGGGGCTGACGTAGAGGACTCGGCTCATCCGAAGGTTCCGCTTGCCAGAACGCCAACCGTGCCCGAGCTCGCCGCCTTTTGCATCGGGCGCCTCTATTTGCTTCCGTGACAACCCGACGGGCCGAATGACCGTGAGCAACGAACAGCCGTTCCACGCGGCCGGGTCGGCCGAGACCTCCGGCGCCGGCGAATCGGCGACGCGGGCGATTTACCCTGAAGACCTCGCTGCAACCTCGTTATGACCCTATCGCCGGACGGAAGCCGTGGGCACGATATAATGATCGTTCCCCAATGGCTCAACCAGGGGTGGCAAATCCCATCATCCGGTCGGCCGGCCGCTCCATCGCGGAGCACGGACAGCCACGACCGGTCAATGCAATGGAGGTCAAAGATGCCAATACGCATTGGTGACGAAGCGCCGGACTTCACGGCCGAGACGACCGAAGGAACGATCCGGTTCCACGATTGGATCGGGGACAAATGGGCGATCCTTTTCTCCCATCCCAAGGACTTCACGCCGGTTTGCACGACCGAGCTGGGTTACATGGCCAAGCTCAAGCCCGAGTTCGACAAGCGCAATACCAAGATCGTCGGTCTCTCCGTCGACCCCGTCAGCGATCACAAGTCCTGGCTCAAGGATATCCAGGAGACCCAGGGCACGGCAGTCAATTATCCGATGATCGGAGATCCGGATCTCGTCGTCGCGAAAGCGTACGACATGATCCATCCCAACGCGTCGGGGGGCAAGCGCACTGCCGTGGACAATGCGACGGTACGCACGGTGTTCCTGATCGGCCCGGACAAGAAGGTGAAGGCGATGCTCGTCTACCCGATGAGCGCAGGGCGCAACTTCGACGAGGTGCTGCGCCTCCTCGACGCGATCCAGCTCAACGCGAAGCATACGGTGGCGACCCCGGTGAACTGGAAGCCCGGTCAGGACGTGATCATTCCCACGTCGGTCTCCGACGAAGAGGCGAAGAAGAAATACCCGCAGGGGTTCAAGACGCACAAACCGTATCTGCGGACCGTGGCACAACCGAAATAGACGGCTCGCCTTTTGCCCGAAGCGCCGACGGCCGGGGCCGGGCAGTCGAGGATGAAACCTCCCGGCGACTTCTCCGGCCTGCCGGCGACTGCCGACCATTGGGCCGAGGCGGGCGAGCGGGAGTTGCAGGCAGGACGCCTCGGCCCGGCCGCCGCATCGTTTCGCAAGGCGACCGAGCTGGAACCCGCCGCTGCGGGCCATTGGCTGCGGCTCGGCCGCGCCGAAGCCGCGCGATCGCAGCACGCCGCGGCGGAATCGGCGTTGCGGCGTGCCTGCGCGCTCGACCCGCTTTCCGCCGGGCTCCACGTCGCGCTCGCCGACCTCCTGCTGCAGGAGAACAGGGCGCAGGAAGCCCTGGACGCCTGCCGGCGCGCCATCGCTGCCGAACCCGACAACATCCATGCGGCCGTCGCCGAGGCGCTGCTGCTGCCGCCGATTTATACGGGAACCGACGATCTCGAGCGCTGGCGGGCTCGGTTCCGCGAAGGGCTCGATCGGTTGCACGCCTGCCGGACGGGCTGGCTGGAACGCCCGTCCGGCGTGCTCGCCGTCGAAGCCACCAATTTCTATCTCGCTTATCAGGGCAAGGACGATCTCGCGCTGCAAACGAGCTACAGTGATTTCCTCGCCTCGCTGCTCGGGCGCGCGGTTCCCGAGCTCCAGGCTCCGATCGCGCCCCGTCGCGCTCGCGGGTCCCGGATCCGGGTCGGCATCCTGTCGTCGAACCTCAAGATCTCGACGATCGGCGACTATTTCGGCGCCTGGATCACCGACTTGCCTCGCGATCGATTCGAAACGTTCGCGATCTTCTGCACCGGCATTCCCGACGCCCGGACCGAAGTGTTCGCTCGCGCGAGCGACCGGTTCGTCCCGGTGAACGGCACGGCCGAGGAAATCGCCCGAGTCGTCAAATCGCTGGAGCTGGACATCCTCGTCTTTCTCGACGTCGCGATGACTCCGTGGGGGAGCCTCCTCGCCAACCTCCGACTCGCTCCCCTGCAATGCGCCGCCTGGGGTCATCCCGTCACGACCGGCAGCGCATTCATCGACTGCTTCCTGTCGTGCGCCGACATGGAGCCTGCCGACGCAGCCTGCCGCTACCGCGAGCGGCTCGTGCTCCTGCCCGGACTCGGGACGCGCTATCGGCCGCCACCGCGCGTCGACAAGGCCCGACGCGATCACTTCGGCCTGCCCGCGGAGGGACGCCTCTACCTCTGCCCTCAATCGATGTTCAAGATTCACCCGGACTCGGACGCGTTGTTCCTCGAACTGCTGGAGCGCGACGAGGACGCGGTGCTCCTGTTCGTCGCCGCCACGACCGAAGGACAGCGAGAATCGTTCGTGCGGCGTCTCGAGCGCGGCATGAAAGCTCGTGGTCTCAAGCGACGCAAGCAGATCAAGCTGCTGCCGTTGATGAGTCGCCGCGATTTCCGACGCCTGATGACAGTCGCCGACGTCATGATCGATACGCCGCACTGGAGCGGCGGCAGCACCAGCCTCGATGCTCTCGGTTCGGGACTGCCGATCGTCACGCTGCCGGGAGCCTTCATGCGCGGCCGCCAGAGCGCAGCGATGCTTCGTACCGTCGGCGTCGAGGAGCTGATTGCGCCCGATGGCGAAAAGTACATCGAGCTTGCACAGCGCGTCGCGGGCGATGTCGCCTATCGCGAGAGCCTGGCGGCGCGTATTCGCGAAGGATGGGGAAGCCTCGTCGACCGCACGGAGCCGATCGACGCACTGGCCGACACGCTTTCGGCGATGGTCGAAGCGAAGCGCTGAGGGACAGCGTCGCCCGCCCCGATGCCCCGATGCTACTGCACGCGCCGCACGCGCACGGTGTGGTTGTCGCCTTCGAGGTTCAGATAGAACGCGCCGAGGGCGCCGCGCGCGATCGTCACTTTGGGGCTGTCGACGTCGTAGAAGCGGCTGCTGATGTCCGTTACCTGCCAGACCTGACCGTTCGCGAGCTTGATCATCGAACCCGGGCTCCATCCGTCGAATTGCCCCTGGACGCGGCTGTCGATCTGTTCGACCAGATCTTTCGGCGCCAGCCGTCCTTCGAGTCCGAACTGTTCCGCCGGCGGGCGCGGCGGCGCCTGCGGCGCGGCCGACGGTGCGGGCCCGCCCACGCCTCCGCCGAGCGGCGGCGCCTGCGGCGCGGCCGACGGTGCGGGCCCGCCCACGCCTCCGCCGAGCGGCAGCGCATCGTAGCAGGCCAGGCGCGCCGCCGGATCGGACAGGGCGCGGCAGCGTACGAGCCCGGCGTCATCCCCCAGCGCCGCTCCCGATACGAGCAGCGCAGCGAACAAAATCTTGCCCGGCGAGGCAAACCGGCAGCCGGCGTGGTACGTGCAATCAGACATCGTTTTCTCGTCTGCGTATCGATCGGAACGGCCGACCGCGATTATTGCTTCGAATCTCCATCGGCGCAATCGGCCTCTGGCCGGCGTCGAGCGCTGCGCGACGAGCTACCCGAACAAATGCGATCGCGTGACCACAGCGTACGAATGCTGAACGACGCGCCTGCCTTCTGACGGGCAGCTTCTTCGACTGCGGGTCAAGGCTGAGGATGGGCCTTCGCCGCGAGCGCGCGTTGCTGCGTCTCGATGAATGCCCGGAACTCCGGCCAATTCGAAACGTAGGTCTCACCGGACGTGGGAGGCTTGGGGTCGTCGAGGCGTACGGGCCGGCCAAAGAACGCGTCGAGCGCCGGATCCGAGAATGCCGGACGGCACAAGTCCTCGTAGACGAGAGCAATCGCGTTCGGCACGCGCCGGAGCCGTGCGGCGCCGTTCAGCACGTAACGGAGATTGCCGAGGACCGCCGGCGCGTCGCGTTGCGCATCGAATGTCCAGCGTGCAGTCTGTGCGCCGCCCTGACGCCGCCATGAATCCGTGGCCATGGCGACGAGAAAGCTTGCCACCGTCGAGGCGAGATCGAACCTCGACAGCGTGATGAACTGGACGTCCCGGCGCGAGACGAAGGCGTCGAAATTCCTGTGCCGGTTGGGCATGGTCTTGAACCCGGCGAAGGCGGCGTCGCTGTTGAATGCGAAGAAGGCTTCGATCAGCTGTTCAGGCGTGGCGATCGTCCTCGCGCAGAGTCTCGCGTAGGCTGCGGCTTGCGTCCCGATCCGCGCCGGATGCACGAGCTCCTGGTCGATGCATTCGATGTTCTTCCCCGGGAGCGCGATGTCGGAATAGCTCGCGAGGCGATCCATCAGCGCCGTCGACCCGGCGCGCCCGATGGTGAGGACGCAGAATTTGTGCACAGGGTCAGGCGAAGAGCACGTCGACCAGCCGCTGGGTGACGCGATCCCAGGTGAAGTCCAGCGCCGCGTGGCGTGCGCCGGCAGCACCCATGCGACGCGCTGCCTCCGGATCACCGGCCGCCCGGGACATCAATTCGGCCAGATGGTCGACATCGGGCTGCAGCACTTCGCCGAGGATGCCGAGATCGGTCCGTATCCAGTCGGGACGCGAACGAACGCGCCAGGCGAACGACGGCGCGACGAAGTCGTCCGTCGCGCCTCCGGCGGTGCAGATCACGGGAACGCCGCAGGCAGCGGCTTCGAGCACCGGCAGGTTGAATCCTTCGGCGAGATAGGGCGCAACGTAGCAATCGGCAGCGCGAAGCAGGTCCGCCATGTCGTGCGCGGATCGGCGGTCGCCAAGGTACGTGAGCCGGGATGTCACGCTCTCATGCTCTGCGGCGGGAAGTCCGGCGAGCGCGCGGCGTACCCGGTCGCTCGAGGCATACAGATCGTCCGCGCCCTTGAGCACGAGCCGCGTCTCGGCGCAGCGCCCGGCGAGCTGCGCAAACGCCCGCAGGAGGAGGTCGATCCCCTTGTTGTCGGTCATCGCCCCCACCGACAGGAAGACGAAGTGCCCCGCGACGCCGAGGCGCTCGCGAGCCGCGTTCCGCCGCACCTCGTCGGGATGAAACACCCGCGGATCGAAGCCGTGCGGGACCACGTGCACGCGCTCGTGAGCGATGCCGAAGCGAAGGTACGCCTCCGCGACCCAGCGCGAAGGAACCAGCATGTGAACGCGGTCCGCCCATGCGGCGCCATCGCGGAGCTTGCGCATGACGCCCGGTCGCAGGACGCGGAACTCCGGCGTGTCGAAGACGAACGCACGACCCGACGGCGGCGCGGAGAAATCGCGCGCGAAGCGCAAGGTCGCGTCGGCGGCGAAAGCGGCATCGGGACCGCGAAGGGCCGAGAGATCGCGCTCGTCGGCGGCATCGAGAATGCCTCGCGAGCTCCGCCATCCTTCGGCGGGAAATGCCAGGTCCTCGAATCGCAGGTCGACGTCGCCGCGCCGCAGGAGCGAAAGGGCGTGCGCCTGCGCGACGATCGCGTACGAGTGATGTATGAACCGCCAGCCGCGGATCAGCAGTCGAGGCACCGGATGGCCGTTCGAAGGGGCTTCTTCGGCTTTCACTCCGGAGTGGCCCGAGCCGCGGTCCGTCCCTGTCCGCCCTAGAGCGTGACGTACTGCGTCGCCGTTCGCGGATGATCCGGCGTCGCCTGCCTGCGCTCTTCGTCAGCCAGCATCTCCGTGAACCGCAGCAGCAGGCGCAGCGGATCGCACACCGCGTCGCTGCGATAGCGGCGCACGGCGGTGAAGCGGACGGGGTCCTCGACAAGCTCGATTTCGGTCACCGGCCGGCGATTCTTGAGCGGCAGGCCGTAGTTGCTCGCGATCTCCCGCAGGCGCGCCTCACCGAACGATCCTCCGGCGCGCAACTCGCCGTAGAGCTCGCGCCAGTGCCTCGCCAGGCGGCGGTCGGTCGGTCGCGATGCGACGTTCGCGAGATAGCCGACGATGATCTTGGCCTCGAACTGGGCACGGCTGCGCACCGGGCAGTGCGCCAGCGCGAGCACGTCCTGGAGCAGGCGCGCGTGCGGCTGGATGCTCCGTGCCGCCCCGCTGAGCACCGCGTGATTTCCCATGGCGATCGTGTCGTTCGGTCGGTCGAGAAGCACGCGGGTGACGATGACCTTGAGCAGCGAATGTCGCTCCGTCTTGAGCCGCCACCACAGATGCCCGGGCCCGAAGCCGCCGTCGTCGAACGCATCGGGGACATAGGTGAGCCAATGCATCGTCGCGTGCATACCTGCGGGGATCTCCCCGAGAGCGCGTTCGAGGGCATCGCGCGAGTCCAACTTGAGGAATTCGTCACCGTCGAGCGCGAAAACGAAATCCGCGCCTTCCGCGGCAAAAGCCTCCCGGGCCAGCGCGGTCATCGTTTCGGATTGCCGATACGCGGGATCCGCGTCGTGCACCACCCGCAACGGCAAACCTTCGGCGCGAAGCTTTGCCAGAACGTCCGAAGTGCCGTCGAACGAACCGTGATCGACGACCGAGAGCCCATCGAGCACTCCCAGGGTGTGGCGCACGAAGGCCTCCGCAACGTCGACTTCGTTGCGCAGCATCGTTATGCCGTGCAGGCGCATGGCTGCTTTAGAGAATCTCGACGGCGCCCGAAGGCGGAAGCGCGTTGAGACGCTCGATGAGAGCTTCGGCGAAACGCATCACGCGCCGTAGCGTGTCCGGTGCCGCCGAGGCGAGATAACGCAGCTCGACCGCCATCGGCACAGGATCCTCGACGAGCTCGATCTCGTCGGCCGGCCGCCAGCGCGCCCGCGGCAGCGTGTAATTGCGCGCGATCTCGCGCAACCGCTCGGGAGGCAAGGTCCCACCGTTGCGCAGCTCCCGGTAGAGGTCGCCCCAGTGGTCGGCGAGCGTGGCGCCGGGAGCCTGGGATCTCAGGTAACCGGTGATGACCTTGGAACAAAGCTGCTCGCGACTGCGTACCGGACAGTGCGCGTAGGCGACGACTTCGGCCGGAAGCCGCGCGTGCCGCGGAGGGGTGGCGGCGTCGGGCTCGCTCACCAGGTGATTGCCGAAGGCGATGACCGCCGAAGGCTGGTCCAGCAGCGCGCGCGACACGATCAGCTTGTGCATGGCATGGCGCTCGATCTTGAGCCGCCACCAGAGGTGGCCCGGTCCGAACGCTCCCTCGGACGCCTCGAGGTCATCCGGCACGTAGGTCAGCCAATGGGTCAGGACGTGCATGCCGGCCGGGACGGCGGAAAGCGCGCTTTCGAGCGTCCGCCTCGAAGGGACCTTGAGGAATTCGTCCGCGTCGAGCGCGAACACGAAATCGGCCTTCTCGGCCGAGAATGTTTCGCGCGCGAGCTCGGTGACGCGTCGCGATTGAAAGAACGCCGCCTCCCGGATCTGCACCACGCGCAGCGGCAGCCCCTCGGCTTGCAGCTTCGCAAGGATCTCGGTGGTGCCGTCGAGGGAGCCGTGATCGCCGATCGCGAGACCGTCGAGAACGCTCAAGTTGTGGCGGACGAAGGCCTCGACGACATCGGCTTCGTCACGCGCCATCGCGATGCCGAAAAGACGCATGCTGTTGCGTTGGCTGTTGCCCTACGCCGGCAGAGCGGGTGGATCAGCGCCGTCCCCGCATGAAAGGACTCCGCGCGGCATCGATCAACACGCGCTTCACGGGCTCACTTCACTTGCGGAGGCCGCAACCCCTCGATCCTGGGCGGCTCCGGAAGCTTGACGACCAGCGCATCGACCGCCGCCTGGTTCACCTTCATGTTCGGATCATGACTGATGGCTTCGAGCCTGGCGTTGCGCTTGTCTGCGATGTAGCGCTGCTTGAGCTCCGGCATGATCTGCCTGCTTGCTTCCTCGAAGCTGAGCTGCGTCGGCGGTCGGCGGCCGTCGAGGCGAATGATGTGCCAGCCGAAGCTCGACTGCACCGGCTCGCTGATGTCGCCGACCTTGGCGAGCTCGAAGGCCGCCTTGGAGAAGGCGGGATCCATCTTCTTCGGCCCGAACCACCCGAGCCGACCACCGTCGCTTTTCGCGGACGGGTCATCGGAAAGCTCTGCGGCGAGCTTCGAGAAGTCTGCACCGGCGAGGATCTTCGCGCGGGTTTCCCTGGCAAGAGCCTGGGCGGCGTCGCTGCCGCCGTGCTTGGCGGGATCGAAGAGAATGTGTGAGGCGCTCACCTGCTCGGGCGCGCGATATCGGTCCTTGTTGAGCAGGTAGGTCTCGCGCGCCGTCGCCATGAATTCGTCTTTCTTGGCGTCGAACTCGGCGGCCGCGTCGCGCTCGATCTTGGCGACCATCGCCTGCGCGAAAAAGCGATCGATCTCGAGCGCGAGGCGGCGCGAAAGCTCCGGGTCGCGATCGAGGCCGGCATCGCGGGCTTCCTTCGCGAGCGTCTTGTCGATGATCAGGTTGTTGAGCATCGTCGTCAGGCGCTTCGGGCTCGCGGCGAACTCGGCGCGCCTCTCGGGCGGAACGCGCAGGAGGTCGGTCTCGTAATCGGAGCGGGTGAGCTTGACGGCGGAGGTTTCGGCCAGGATCTCGTCGCCGGCGTTCTCGGCCTGGGCTATGCAGTCGGCGGCGATGAGCAGGAAGGTCAGTGCAAGTGCGGTAAGGATGCGTTGCATGGGGAAAGTGTCGGATGAAGCCGCGGCGACGGCGAAACGCGCATTATCGCCTGCCCGGTGAGCCCTCGTCCAAGATTTCGCGACGGCTTGGTTGATGTCAAAGAAAAGCCCCGCCGAAGCGGGGCTTTGCGCGAGGACGACGAACGCTCAGCTCTTCGTCTTGTTCAAATTGATGATCATGTTGCACGAGCCATTGGCAGTGCACGACCCGGGCTGGTTCCCGATGTTGAGATAGTAGGTCGTACCCGGGACGAGCAGCACCTTACCCGACTTCGTCGGATTGAGGGTGATGCCCATGTTCACATTCGTCCCCCCCGAGAACACCGTGGTTACCACGCCGTTTCCGGACATGCCGCCCGAGAAGTCGCACGGCGTCGCGGAGAACGAGCCCTGGCGCGGATTCAGGGTGTCCCCGAATTCAGCCGCGTTGATCGAGCCCACGAACGTGTTTCCGGCGCCCAAAGGCGGCGTGATCTTGACGACGACCGCATCGTTCGGCCCGAACCCGCCCGCGTCGGCCGTCAAGAAGGAGCCCGGAAACGTCCAGCCCGCGTTGATGGTGTGCGTCGCGGGGAAGCCGGAGCACGAGATGGTGCCGCCACCGCCACCGCCACCGCCACCGCCACCGCCACCCGTGGAGTAATTCACGACTTTGCTCGGCGTGGACTGGTTAGGCGTGGGAGTCGCGCTGTCGTTGGCCGTGAGACCGTAACTGCACGAAAGGGCCGTCGTGCCGTTCGGCGCCAGCAGGTCCGCCTTGTTCGGGCTCGCCTGCTCTTGCGCGATGCCAGGACAACCCCCGGCGTTGCCAACCCCGTTGCTCCAGCTATAGCTCACGGCTCCGGTCGCATTCGAGCAGCTTGCGGTGAGCGTCACGTTCTGCGAAACCGTAGGCGACGCCACCGAGGACGAGATCGAGCACGAGAACTGCCCGGGCGATCCCGTCTGGCAGTTCAAGCTGAAGTTGCCGCCACCGTTATCGGTCAGCGTGAACGCGCTGCAATTGGAATCGGAAAGAGTGAATGAGGCAGCCTGTGAAGGCGTTGATGCAGGCACAGCGAGCAGAACAACGGTCAATGCGGCAGCCGCAAGCGCACACGCAGCCGGTCGGACGAGCGATCGGTTCATCTTTGACTCCCAGGCGGAAGGCCGATCAGGCGGCCCCTGGAAAGGCCCCTGCAACTTCCGCGCCAGCGAATTACAATGAAAACAATTAATTATACGCCATGCATCGCGCCAGCGCCAACGCGGTTGCCGTTCCGTTCGTCAGACTCGCGCCGCCGCTCGGCACATGACACCGGCATGATACTTCATCGCGCGTCCAACGCACAACTCACACAGCGCGTCACCTTGCGCCGCGAAACGTCGCCTCCCAGCCGGCGATGCGCGCCACTGGCGTGGGCGAGCAATGTTCGGCGAAGCTCCACATCCAGCGAGGGGCTTTGCGTGTAGCGTTCAGCGCGAGCGTGAACGGATGGATGGGTCCGTGTACGACGTTTGCCGACGTGCGTCTCCAAAAAAAGGGCGGAACCGAGGTTCCGCCCTTGATCCCATTCCGACTTCGATCAGTTGATGATCGTCGTCGTCGTCTTGTGCACGAAATTGCCGCCGTAGTTCGCCAGCACGTTGCTGTCGCCCACGAGCAGCGTTCCGTTGATGAAGTTCTGCACCGCGAAGCCGACCACCGGCAAGCCGAGGTAGGTCTTCGTCAGACCCGTGCTGAATCCCGAAGGACCCCAGACGTGCGTCGTGTTGGTCGAGTTGCCCAGCGTGTGGAACGTGGTCGACGTCGAGGTCGTGAATCCGAGCCTGAGCCAGCCGTTCTCGAAACTCGTGTTGATGTTCGCCGTGTTGTTCGAGGCCAGCACGTTGCTGTTGTTGAACGTAACGACGTTCGCTTCCCAGCAGATCGAGCTCCCCGGGGTGGGCGGCGGCGGCGAGAACGTCACGGGCGTCGAGGTTGTCCTCTCTTCGCGGTCGTAGATGTTCAGCGTGATGTCGTCGCAGGACCCGGCTCCGTCGTTGAAGTTGCGCTGGAAGAGCTTCGGCGCGCTTCCCGTGCCGACGTTGACGTAGAACCGCTTCGTCGGGAACGTCACGACCCAGTCCGTGCCGGACTTGGTGGCCGCATCGAGCACGTATTCGTTCATCACGGCGTCGTGCATCAGCACCGCGCTGACCGTGTCGGCAGGGAAGTACAGCGGCGTGGGCCACTGCGAAACGTACACGCCCAGGTCCGAGAAGAATTGGTTGTTCACCTCCGCCGCGAAGACCGTGCTCACCTTCGGCGCGGAATCCTGAAGATTCGGCAGAATGCTGCCGGCGTTGGTGTACAACGGCCCGCGATTGAAACGCTGCAGCGCGACCGCGTCCTCGGTGTAGTCCGTGCCCGCGCCGACGTTGATCAGCGACATGCCGCCGAACAGGCCACCGCTGGCGCTCGCCTGATCGGATGCCGCGCCGCCGTCGCTCACGCCCGCGCAGTCGAAGGGCACGCCGCCGACGTGCGTGACCTGGATCGACGTGCAGGTGTAGGTCGGGAACGTCGCCATCTCGATGATCTCGACGTAGCCTTCCTTGGTCCGGTCGAGGCCCGTGCCGCCCTTGTCGTCGTTGGAGCCCGTGTACTGGAAGTTGACGAAGTCGACGCCGGCCGCCAGGAACGAGTTGTCCGGGATCGTGCAGGACTTGTCGAACGAGACCACCCTGCCGCCGCCGGTCGCGCCGGTGATGGTCGGGGCCGGAATGATCGCCGCCGTCCACACGTCCTTCTTCGACAGGAACACATTGAAGTCGAGGACTTCACGGCTGTTCTTGCCTTCGAGGAAGCGGACCTTGATGGCCTTCGCCGAAGTCGTCGTGTTGACGACCGACAGGAGCGAGTTGTACGCGTTCCCTAAGGCGCCGGAGTTAACCGTGTAGTACGGATAGATCAGGACCTGGCCGAGCCCGTTCGGGTTGACGTTGACCGCATCCGCGGCCGTCGTCATGCCCAAAGCGCCTACGCCCGCCAGAGCAGCGTACAGCGATTTTCTTTGGAACTGGTTCATGGTTTTTGATGACTCCTCTTTCGTTACTTCAGGTTTAAAGTGATCACTTTTAACCGACAGCACCCGCGAGTCTATTACAGCATCCCTGCTTTTACAACGAATTTGCTCCCGCTTCGGCCTTCAAGCGGGGTCTTGTCTGATCTCTGCAACGCCTCGGAACGGGCACTCTCTAGCGATAAACGTACCAGGCCGAGCCGTTTTCGATAATCCATGTTTCATCCAACGGGGTCTCGATCCCCTTCATCTTTTTCGCATCGTAGGTGATCAGCATCATCACCTTGCATATCTCGGCCTTGCAATCGACCCAGTCGACTTTCGCCGCCCGCCACATGCCGGGCTTGATCCTCGCCTTGTAGAGGTCGAGCGAGGTGCCGGCCCGCGATCCCGAGCTCAGAAACTGGTAGGCCGCGGCCACATCGCCCTTGATCAGGACGTCCCAGCGTGCCTGCGCTCGCTCGGCGACGACCTTCTGCTTCTGCTCGGGCGACGATCCGACGCCGATGCTCGCGCAACCGGCCAGGAGCGCCATCACCCCAAGCACCAGCCAACCTGTTGACCGCATCAACCGACCCGGCAAATCCAAGTCCGCGCCCGTTTCCAGGCGTCGCTGCCCCGGGCTTTCGCTTCGCAGACTAGCGAAGGCCCCCCATAGCGTCAATCGCATAAACGGCATTCTTCCCTCTCGTCGTAAGCTGTTGCATCCCCGCAACATTGACCGCGTCGCCATTTGGCGACGGTTTTACTGCGTCGGAGCCCCGTCTGGAGCAGTTTTCGGCCGCGGGAACACCTCGTCCAGGCGCTCCATCCTGTGGCGCAGATCGTCTATTACACGCTGGTAATCCGTCTCGTTTTCGACCACTCGCGGTGTGATGAACAGGATCAGCTCGGTACGGTCCTTTTGCAGGGTCTGGGTTCCGAACAACCCGCCGAGGATCGGAATGCGAGCCAGGAGCGGAAGACCGGCCGAATTGTTCTGGTTGTTCTCGGTGATGAGCCCGCCCATGACCATCGTCTGTCCGCTGGGTACCGCGAGCAGCGTCTGGACGGAGCGGGTGTTGATGGGCGGCGCGACGTTCGGGTCCGCGGTGGTGCCCGGCGTGCTCACTTCGGCGTCGACTTCGAGCGTGACGAGCCCGCCGGCATTGATGTGCGGCGTCACCTGCACGAGCACGCCGGTATCGATGTACTGCGCGGTGGTCGTCACCGCGTTGGTCGTTCCGCCGACGAGCGTCTGCTGATTGATCGGGATCCGGTTGCCGACCTTGATCGTTGCCTTCTGGTTGTCGAGCGCGGCGAGATGCGGGTTCGAGATCACCTTGGTGTTGCCGTAGGTGTCGAGCAGGTGCAGCGCCGCCTGAACGCCTCCGGGGAAGTTGGCGTTGTTGATGAGGTAGTTGAAGCCCGTGGCAAGCGCGAGGCCGGCCGGGCCGGCCGCGGCCCCCGCGGCAGTTGCGAGCGGGACGGCGGGATTGAACGGTGTCGTCTGGTTGAACAACCCGCCGCTGCCGCGTCCCGACGGCGCCGCGCCCTTGAACAGCCACTCGACGCCGAATTGAAGCGCATCGGTGAGCGTGATCTCGGCGATGGTCAGCTCGATCGCCACCTGGCGCTGCGGCACATCGAGCTTTTTCAGCGCCGCTTCGATCACCGAGTACTCGGCCGGCGTAGCCACCGTGAGTATGGTGTTGTTGTCCTTGTCGGCGACGACCTGGACGTTGCGCACGACGCCGATGCCTTCGCCCGGGGTGAGCGCCCGCTGGATCGTGCTCTGGACCGCTCCGGGGAGACCTCCTCCGGCGCTGGTCGTCGTCTGGCTCTGGTTGACCACGGTCTGTGCCGGATTCTGCACCGGGATCACCGGCTGAGCCTGGTACGAGGGCGGAGAGACGATCGTGCCTGCCGGCGTCCCCGGCGCGACCTGTGGAGGCCCGCTCGGCGGCGCCGGTTGCGTGATGCGACCGGTGAACGCCTGCTGCAGCAGCGGCGCGATGTGCTCGGCGCGGCCGTTCTGTACCTGATAGACGTAGAAGCGGATGCTCGTGCCCTCTCCTCCCGCGCGGTCGAGCCGCTCGATCCACTTCTTCGCCTCGTCGAGATACTCCGCGTTCGGCGTGACGACCAGGATCGCGTTGAGCCGCTCGATCGGGATGATGCGCAGGATCCCCGACAACGGGCTCTTGTCCGGAGTGCCGAGCGCCTTGTCGAGATCGGTCATCAGCGACTTGACGTCGGTGCTCTGCAGCGTGAAGAGGCCGACTGACATGCCCGAGAGCCAGTCGACGTCGAACATGTCGACCATCTCGTACAGATGCCGCAGCTCGAGCTCGGTCCCGGAAAGGATGAGGATGTTGCGCAGCTCGTCAAGGCGCACGGTCGTCTGGTCCTTGACGAAGGGCTCCAGCAGCGCCGCCATCTGCCGCGCGCCGACGTAGTGCAGCGGCACGATCTGCACGGAATAGCCCGGGGGCAGGGGCCGCGACGAGCCCCCGAGCTGCGGCGTGACGTTGCCGCGCACTGCGGCGGCCGAAGGAAGTATCTTCCAGATGCCGCGTTCGCGAACCATCGTCGCGCCGTTCATGCGCAGCAGCATCTCCATCGTCGCGTGCAAGGACTCGCGCGGTATGCCCGAGGTCGTGCGGATGGTCACCGTCCCGCCGACGGCGGGATCGATGGTGTACGACTCGTTCAGTATGTCGCCGAGGATATTGCGCACGACCTCGCGGATATCGGCGGCCTCGAAATTGAGCGTGACGGCGGATCCCTGCGCGGACGGCTGGGCGGGAGCTGGCGGGACCTCGCCGCCTTCGGTCTGACCCTGCACCAGGATCCCCGAGCCCTTGTAGAGCCTCGATTCTTCGGGCGGCTTCTCCGGTGCGGAAGGCTTGGTCGCAGCGCTCCCGTCGGCCGCGGGGGGAGCAGGCCGTCCGGTCGGTAAGGGCGCTTCGCTGGGGCCGTGCGTCGTGGCGCATGCTGCGAGCACGAGCGACAGCGAGAAGGCAAGCGTCAACTTTGCGTGGCGTCGATTCATCGTTTTTCCGTTTTGTTATCGGCGTCGCTTACCGGCCGGATCCTGGGTCGTGCCGAAGGAAGCTCACCGACGACGTCCCGCGCGAGCCCCTTGAGTCGCGCCCGTGTCCCCACCGGTCTGCGCGTCGGCTCCCTGGCCGGCCGCGCCCGCTTGTCGAGCAGCGCGGCGGGCGGCTCGGGCATTCTGCAGCTGCTGCTGCGGTTGCAGCGGCGCCTGGTTCACCGCGGCGGGCTGGGTGCGGGCGGCTTGCGCGGCGCGCGCCGCAGCGGCTACAGCGGGCGGCGCTCCCGGCGGGGGTGGCGCCGCCACGAGCGTCGTCTTCGGTCCGGGCGCAACCTTGAGAATCAAATCCTCCGAGTCGTCTCCCGCCGTGAACTGGACACGGTCAGCGGTCACCAGCGCCACCTTCATGCCGTTGACCTCGTCGCCCTGGCGCACGATGCGCGTCTTGCCGTTTCCGACTTCCTTCAGGAACGCGACGTGGCGATCCGCCGTGACCGTCGTCCCCATGAGCTGGAATGCTCCGTGCGCGATCTGGCGCGGTCCATCGTCGGCATTGAGCGTCGGCGCCGGGCGGCGCGTCGCATTGAACAGCGTGCGCTGCACGGTCTCGGCATGCGCTGCGAGGCCGCCTTCGATCTGATAGTCCGGCAAAGCCGCCGCGGTCAAAGGTTTCGGCTCGGCCGGCGGGGGCGCTGACGGGACGCGCACGATCTGCCGGCCCCAATCGGTCTCCCAGCCGACGACCAGAACCAGCGCGATCACCGGCAAGAGCCAGAACATCCAGCCGCGCACCGGGCTGTGGATTCCCGGCGGGAAGGCGCTCATTTCTTCTCGCCTTCCAGGAAGGTAAAGCCGCTCACATCGAGCATGACCGAGAGCTCCGGCTCCGCTCCCGGCGGCGGCTTGAAGCCGCGGAACGCATTGAGGGGGCGAACGGTGATGTTGTCGACCAGCGCGTAGGGCGTCTGCGTTTCGAGCGTATAGAGGATCTTCTGCAGATTCGGCGTGGTGGCGAAGAGTTGCACGCTCACGCCGATCTGCCGGAAGCGCCCTTCCTCGCGAGGCTGCGCGATCTGGATGGTGGTGATGCGGCCGCCGTTGTTCTCGATCGCGGCGCGCACGAGGTCCTGCAGCTCGGCGCCTGCGAGATTAGGCGCGAGGTTCTGCAGGAAGAAGCGACGGCCGTCGTGCGAACGAAGCGCGTCGAGCATCTTTTTCAGCTCCGGCGTTTGGGCGGCCACGCGCCGATAGACTTCGAGCCGGTCCTGCAGCGCCTCGATCGCCGTGTCGTAATGACGATGCAGCAGAAGGAAAGGCGCAAGCAGCACGCCGAGCGCCAGCAGCACCGCGATCGCGAGCAGCCCAACCGCGAGCATCCGGCTCTGCCGCGGCGGCAGTTGCAGCGAGAGCGTCGCCATCAGTCCTCTTCCGTTTTCTGTCCACCCTCGGCGGGCTCGTCGACATTGCCCGCATCCGTGCCTCCCTCCGGAGGTACGGGCGGCGGCACAGCCTGCGGTGCGGGCGCGGCGTAAGGCTGGGTCGCTGCCGGCGCCGCGGCGGTTGGCGGCTGCGCCGGGCGCGGAGCGCGTCCCGGCGGCGCCGTGCGCGGCGGTGTTGCCATCTGATTGCCCGGAGAAGCAGGCGCATTCGGGAAGGGCCCGAAGCCTGCCGCGGCCGTCGGCGAAACGGGCGCGCCGCCCGGAGCGGCAGGTGTCGCCGCCGCGGTTGGCGTCACGGCGGCGGCGGGCGCCGCCTTCGCCGCCGGCGCACCTGAAGCTGTGGCGCTCAGCGACTCGGCAGTGCCGGGCGCTGACGCTGGCGCGGGTCCCAACCCCGCCGAAGCCCGAACCGCGGGAGGCACAACCACCGTCGTCAGCGCGATCGGCTGCGGTGCCGGCAGCGCGCGGAGCCGAGCGCCAAGGTCGAAGATCTCGCCGCTGCTGCCTTGTATCTTCGTCGTGGGCGAGCGAGGCGTGACCAACTCCACCAGCTTCGAATCCTCGAGGAGCGCGATAAGCTTGCCCGCGTTCGCGGATTCGCCCCGCAGATACACATCGCGTTGCGCCTCCTTGCCACGGCCGCCGCTCTTCATCTCGAACTGCGTGAGCCAGGTGTCGTCGGGGAGCACCTTCGTGATCTCGTCGAGCACGTGAACGGCGCTCGGATACGCGTACTTCTTGGCGAGGATGAAGTTGTAATCGCTCTGCATCTGTTCCAGTTGCTGGCGGAGCTTGTCGGCGACCTGCGCATGCTGTCCGGCCTCGACGCTGAGCCCCGCCAGCGCGATCGCGTATTGCCTCTTCTGCAGCAGCGGCACGAAGACCGCCGCGCCGACGAGCAGGATCAACAGCCCGATCGGTGCCCATGCCTGCCAGCGCCGCCACTCGAGCGGGCGCGGTCGAGCACCGTTAGGCAGCAGGTTGAGCCGCGTCGGCGTCGTCGTCGGCGGGCCGGGTACGACCGCGATCGGGATCGCGCCCCACTCCTCCGTCTGTCTCCTCGCGCTGTCGACGATGGGGCGCAACGCCGCGACCCAATCGACGCGCAGCATTTTCTTGGCCGGATCGCGACCGGTCACCGTGGCGTCGAAGTAGAGCTGCTCGGCGCGAAACGGCGTGTGACGATCCAGATCGTAGGCGAGCGCCTGGGTGAGATTCTCTTCGACGGCCGCCGGCAGGGAGAGTTGCTTGCGCAGGACCTGGCGCGGGCCGAGCGCGACGATGACCTTGGGCGCGGCAATGCCGCCGGATGCGTTGGCCGCAAGCCGTGCGACCGCGGCGCGCCCTGCCGCGAGCACTGCAGCGGCATCGCCCGTGAGAGTTACGCTCTCCGTCACAGCGAGGCGCGCGACGCCGTTGCTGATCTCGGGACGCCAGAACACGGCCTCGTCTTCCGCAAGCTGAATCACGGGCCGGGCGAAGCGGCGCTGAAATGCCGCGCGCGATGCGCCAGGGAGCAGCGGCGCGAGCTCGCTCGTCCACCAGCGCCAGAAGCGCGGCAGCCCTGCTCGATTCGCGGAATCCCGGACGCGCTGTCTCCAGTTGGTTGCTGCGCTCGTCATGTCCCTTCTCGGTGCACGTCCGTGCGTCCTTCGACACGTCGCACAGGTGGCGGTTTTACGGCAACGTCACATTTGTTGCAAGTCATTGATTCATCTGCCCGATCAGTGCTCCAGAACGTCGTCATTTGGCGACAGAGCCGGCCTCCGACGTCGCCGGAAGCGCGAACCGCCGCTGATCGCCCTCGAGCCACGCCAGAACCGTGACCGGATGCTGCAGGTCACCCCCAGGCCGAATGACCGACTCGCGGATGTAAGTCACGCCGTCCGGCATGGTCGCCTCCGCGCGAATCCGCCAAAGATTCGTCGGACCTGCAGCGCCACCGGACACCGGGAAGACCGGCGTCGGCAGCCCTTGCGCAAGCGCATCTTGACGCTGCGCGAGATAGGCATCGACAGCTTCCACGGTAGCTCCCGGAATCGCGAGCAGCACGGTACGCGATGCGAATGCGGGATTGACGCCGGGCGATTTGCTGAAGACGGTCAGATGATCGGCAACCGCCGCGTACAACGTCGGCGTCATGCCGAGAACCCGCTGCAACTCGGCGACGCTTTCGAAGAGCGCGTTCGCCGGTTTGTAGGTGAGCCCCGCCGACTGGTAATCCGCCGCCTCGGCGCCGTTCGGCCGGCGCAGATCGTCGGGATCCTTCCAGTCGTCGATCACATCGACGACCCGCTGCGCGGCATCGGCGTCGAGACCGCCCGCGGTCTGGAACAATCCTTTGAGCAACGCATCCGACGCCGAATTGAGATCGATCTTACCAGATTCGTCGATCGCGTTGACCGCGAGATGCGCGCCGCCTTCGTCCCAGTAGTGCGGAACTCCGTCGGCCTGCCACGTTTCGTTCGTCGTGCGCGGGCGCATCAGCTCGAACGCCATGCGCATGATGGCGCCGTCGGCGAGGCTTCGGGCCTGCGCCAGCGAAACCGCATTCCTCGCAGCCAACGCTTCGGTGTGCATACTGTACGCAAACGCCGAAGCGATCACCGTCAGCAGAACCATGAGCCACAGCACGAGAATCAGCGCGATCCCGCGCTGCGCCGCGTCCTTTCCGAGCGCGGTCGCTCGGTTGGTCATTCGAGCCTTCATTCGTCCCGCTCGCGGCAGAAGCGCCAGAGATGCGGCCACACTTGCATGGCGCGGCCATACGCTTCCGCGAGCGGCCGGACCGCTTCGGGCGCAAGCGTACGGCGGCGCACGCTCGCCTCATCGAGCGCGAACGCGGGCGACCCTAGCCAGAGACAGAGGCGATCCTTCCACTCACCAGGAAGGGCCGGATCACCGAGCTGCTCCTCGATCGCAAACAACGTCCCCGTCACGGCATCGGTCGCGTGCAGCCGCAGTGCTTCGGACAGCGCAGCGTCGCTCATCCGTGCATGATCGAGCAGGAGCGTGCCCATCGCGGCGAGTCGCGCGTCCGGCGATTCGGCTACGATCCCGGTAGCGGTCTCGTCGATCCACGAATACAGAACGTGCAGCGGCTCCTGCATGAAGCTGGCCATCGGCGACAGCCATTGCTTGCTCGGCTCGCGCAAGTGCGGCAAGCCGAACGGCAGATCGACAAACCAGCCCGAGGGGTACATGCACTGCGCCGCGATGCCGAGCAGCACGTCCTCGCTGCGATAGCTGCGCGCGGCGGGCGGCAGCAGCCGCGAATCGTCGACGCCGACCATCGTCGTGAAGGTCAGGATTCGCCGCGGTGCGAGACGCAAGCGTGCTTGACCACGCCAGTTGATGCGTCCCGTAAACGCGTGTCCCGCCTTCTCGGGCCGCGCGGCGAGCCACCGCCGGGAGCGCTCCGGCAGCGTCAGAAGCTGCAACGGCAACAGCGCCGATCCGGGATCGCCGCAAGCGTGGCTGTGCGTGAACACGATTCGCGCGTCGGCCGCGAATCGCCTTCCGTGCTGAGGATGGAGGTCCACGTCGCTGAGCGGCCCGGCCTCGCGCTCGGCGCGGGCCCAGGCCACCGCGACGGGCAAACCCAGCCACTGCCCGTGTGCGGCGAGGGGATCGAGGTCGAGCGGCGGACAGTCGCTCCACAGCCGATCCTCGTTCTCGTACCAGAGCAATTCGTCCGGGTGGTCGTCGACGGCGAAACCCGGTTCGCTCATCGCGGGCCGATGGGGCTCGATAACGACGTCGTCGTCGACGGCGATAAACGCGCGCCCCGCGAACCTTAGAAGCGCGTGATTGAGCGGCCGTCCATATGTCGCTTCGCCCGACGACGCTCCAGCGCCAAGGAGCCACTCGATCTCGCGTGCGCCGTCGGGAAATTCGCGGCGAAGCGTGGCTTCAAGCGCTCCGGTCTCCGGGCGACCGACGTGGGTGGCGTCGATGCCGGATGCATCGACGGCTGCGCGATTGGCAGCTTCGCTCCTTGGATCGCGCGAGTCGTCGAACACCAGCCAGCGCCGCTTGGTCGAGCCGCGCGCCTCGAGCTTCGCTGCGCTCTCGAGCAGCCGGGCGAGAAGCGCGGGCCGATCGCAGGTCCGGATCGCCACCCCGGCTACGGCCGCGGCTTTGTCTTCCGAAGGGGCGCCGCAGCGCGACAACAACGCAGGCAGCGAGACCAGCACGCCCGCGCGCGCGCAGCGTTCCAGCACCTCGCGCAACGCCGGCAAGTGTGCCGGCGGCGCCGAGAGCTTTCGCGCTGCGGTCGCGACGTGCTCGTCCAGCGGCAGACAGCCCTCGCAGGCCGCGAGCACGGCGTATTCCCCCGACGAGAGCTCGATCGTCGCGCCGGTGAGCGCGCTGCGAACGTGTCCGCGCCGCGCTGCAAGCGGCCGCAGCTGCAGCTCCGGAACGAACCATCGAACGTCGCGGGCATGGGCGTCGGCGGAGCGGCTCGAGGCTCCGACGCCCGGCATCGGATCGCTCATGCGCCCGCCCTCCGCTGGCTGCGATCGCTCACCGGAATCGCTCGCGACAGTGTTCCCACAGCCGAGGCCACGCGATCAGCGTCCGGCCGTAGTCGCGGGCAAGCGAGCGCATCGAGTCGAGGGGCACGACGTGACTGCGCAGCGACTGGGCATCGAGCTTCAACGCCGGCGAGCCGAGCCACGCCCGGAGGACGTCCTTCCACGCCGCCGGCACCGCTGCGTCGTCGAGCTGCTCGTGAATGCTGAACACGATCCGGCTCACGTAGTCCGCGGCCTGCTGCTCGAGAAGCGCGATGAGCGTCGCATCGCTCGCGCCGCCCAGCTCGACGAACGCGCCGCCGAGCGTAGCGAGGCGCTCCGAGGGATCCTCGGCGCGAATCGAAGCCGATCGCCGGTGCGCGTACGAGATGAGAAGCCGGGTCGGACGGAGCTGGTAGGTGTCGGACGGCGTGAGCCACTTCCTCTGCCCGTCGCGCACGTGCGGCAGCGCGAACGGCAGGATCGCTCCCCACGCCGCTGGATGAGCGGCGCGCGTCATTTCGCTCACCAGGATGTCGGTGGCGCGACCGACGCGCAGCGCCGGCGCGATGAGCAGGGAGTTGTCGATGCCCGACAGAGTGGTCATCCTCAGGACCATCTGCGGCGCGAGCTGCAGCGCAGGCCATCCGAGCCACTGAATCTGGGTCTCGAACGCGCGGCCGGCCGCTTCGGGATGCGCGGCGAGCCATTGTCGAGTCTCGGGGCTGACCGCGAGCTGCTGCCCCGAGAACGTTCCCCATCCTGGATCGCCAAGAACCTGCGTCCCGGTGAACACAACGCGCGCCGCGGGCGCGAAACACGAGCCGAGCGGCGCCGGGATGCTTCCGACGCGATGCCCGCCGGGCTCGGCTTCCGCCTGGCGCCACGCGTCGGCCATCGGCATTCCCAGCCAGCGCGCGTGGGCCGCGAACGGATCGAGCGCAATCTCGGGACACGCCTCGAACGCTGCTTCGAAGCTCTCGTACCAGTAGGCCGTCTCGATACCGAACGACGTGTCCGCACCGGTGCGTGACAGCGGCGGGCAGCGCGGCTCGATCAGGACATCGTCGTCGAGGTGCAGGAATCGCTTGCCCGCGAAGCGAAGCAGCACGTAGTGCAGAGGTCGCGCACACGTATACTCGTCGGGGCGTCCGGCCCGGAGCAGCTCGCGGATCTCGTCTTCGATGTCCGGAAACGCCGAGAGCAGCTCCGCTTCCAGCGAATCCGGCAGCGAAAGATCATGGTAGGTCACGTCGAGGCTCGGCACCTCTGCGATCGCGTCGCGATTGGCGCGCCGATCGTGCGCATTGCGCGAATCATCGACCAGGTGCCAGCGGTAGGCGGCGCCGGCGCGCTCCTGCGCCCGGGCCGCGCTTGCCAGGAGCCGCCGCAGAAGCTGCGGCCGGCTCGCCGACCGAACCATGATCTCGGGCGGGGGAAGCACGACGGCGCCCGGTGCTCCGAAGCGCGCGGTCAAGTCCGAGAGCCGCATCAGCAGCCCCCTGCGCGCGCAGCGCTCGAGCAGCTCTCGGAACGCGATGCGATGCGCGGGCGGCGCAGAAAGCTTCTCCGCGGCGCGCTCTTCGAACCCGGAAAGCGTGCAGCAGCCTTCGCACGCCGACAGCACAGCGTACTCTCCGGAAGAAAGCTCGGCCGCTGCGTCGTTCAGCGGGTTCCTGACCAGGCAACGACGCGCTGACAGCGGAAGCATCGACCAGCTCGGCGCGAACCAGCGCGTCGCGGCGTCGCGATCGCTGGCCGCCCCGGCGCCCGCGCGTAGGGGGTCGATGACGTAAGGTTTGATGACGTAGGAGGACACGTGACCGGAGCGATCTACAGACAGCGCCGCTGACCCGGGTTCCAGGTCCGGCACCCGACTTCCGGAGCGATGCGCGGCTCGACGATCAGCGTCGGCCAGGCCGACCCGTTGGCCTGCGTGACGTCGACGCGGATCAGGTCCGGCAGGCGCTGCGGATCGTCCCAGCGATCGCGCCAGGTCGGCGCCACCGTATCGGCGGAGCCTGGATCGCGGCCGAAGTACCCGAAGCGGACGGCACCGATGCCGTCGGCGAGCACCGTCGATTCGGCACCACCGAAGTCGGGCAGCGCCTGCGCGCCATAGTCCGGTATCACTCGGGCCAGCATGAGGCGACCGTTGTCGCTGTCGCCCGCAGCCGTCACGCGAAAGTAATACATGCCTCCGCCGGCCCTTCCAGGCAGTGCCGCGGCGTACGAAAGCGCGTCGCGCGTGCCGAGAAAGTACAGCGGCTTCTCGAGCACCTTTTGAAAGCGCAGCGGATGCTGGGCGGTAAGCGTGCGCCGCAGAAAATCCTCGGCCGATCGCATCTCGTTCACGCGCTGTACCTTCGCTTCACCGCGGTTCCAGCTGTCGCCGGCAAGCGAAAGCGAGCCGTAGAGCACCGATCCGATCAGCGCGACGAGCACCAGCGCGACCGTCAGCTCGATCAGCGTGAAGCCTTGCTCGGAGTGGCGTCCCATGCGTGTCACGGTTGCTTCATCGCCATGCGCACGGTGGAGAGCGAAATCGAGCGCTCTCCACCCCTTTCGCCCGGCCAGGTCACCGTGACGGTGAGGTGCCACAAACGCATCGGCAGCAGCTGGGCGAGGCGCGCCTGATCGTCGGTCGTTCCCGGAGGAACGTAGGGCTCGACCTTGGTCGACCACGCGTACCGGCCGTCGTCGGAATTCCCCTGGTCGCTCGACTCGCGCAGCGGCAGATCGACGGCGGCCACCGCCAGGCGGCTTTCCGCATAGGCGGCCGCACGGCTGTATTCGTCGGCTGCCCCGGCGTTGTTGAGCGACGCGCCGAAGAGCCGGAAGAGCGTCGTCCCGACCAGCGCGAGAATCACGAACGCGACGAGGACCTCCAGCAGCGAAAAGCCGAATTGCCGAGAACGCAGTCGCGGCAATTCGTCCCAGCGCAAGCGGAGGCCCGGTGTCTTTTTCGAGACGACGCCGGATTCCCGCGACACTGCCCCCGCGAAAGCGGGGGGCGGGAATGACGTCAAACGGATCGACGAGCCGACCACGCCTACTCGAGTATCGCGACGCGCCCCGTCAGCCAGTCGATGTCGACGTCGTACTTCCGGTCGCCGGCCGCGACCGTAATGCGTCCGCCGTTCGACCCGCCGTCGGGAAAGAAACGGACCGCGCCGACCTGTTCGTTCACGAGGTCGCGTTGCGCGGTAAAAAGCTTGAGCTCTATGCCGTCGGACATCGTATGCACGCGGGGATCCGGCGGTACGCGGAAGGTCCGGGCCGCGACATCGAGCTCCAGAACCGCCTCGGTGCGCTGCGCGATCGCCTGGCTGCGCGCGAGGCGCAGGCCCGCAGCCAGTTCCCGCGCGGAGCGCTTGAGCTCGGTGGTCGAGACGCCCGGCCCGAAGATCGGGATGACGACCGACGCGATGATCGCCATCAGCATCAGCACGATCATCATCTCGAGCAGCGTGAACCCCGACGGGCGCGCATGCGCCGCGGCCGATCGGAGCCGGTGGCTCTCGCCCAGGGTCATTGATCCCAGCTCGTGATGTCCTTGTCGGCGCCGTCGCCGCCTTCCTTCCCGTCGGCGCCGTAGGAGACGATGTCGTAGGCGCCGTGCGTGCCGGGAAAGGCATAGACGTAGTCGTTGCCCCACGGATCCTTGGGCACCGTGCCCTTCTTCCAATAGGGGCCGTTCCAGTTGGGCACCCCAGGGGGGGCGGTGATGAGCGCCTGCAGCCCTTCCTGCGAAGTCGGATAGCGACCGACCTCGAGCTTGAACAGATCGAGCGTCTGGCCGATCTGCCCGATCTCGATCTTCGCCGCCCTGCCCTTCGCTTTCTCGCCCTGGCCGATGAAGTTGCCGCCGACGATCCCCATGACGATGCCGATCAGCACCAGCACGACGAGGATCTCGATGAGCGTCATCCCTCGCGTGCGCCCGAGGGGCTTGCCGGAAGCCGGCCTCCCAGTACTCATCCTCATGAATCTACTCCTCGATTGCGTCATGGCGGCGACGTGTGACCCGGCCTCATCCGACAAGCTCGCTCATGCCCACGATCCCCATCAGGATCGACAGCACGATCGCCAGAACCATCACGGCGAGCGTCAGGATCAGCACGGGCTCGAGCACGGCGAGAAACCGCTTGATCGAGGTGGCGACCTCACGGTCGAACACGTCGGCGACCCGCACCAGCATCTCTTCCAGACGTCCCGACTCTTCGCCGACCAGGATCATCTGCGTGGCTAGCCGTGGATAGATGCCTGTTTCGATCAGCGGGCGCCCGAAGCCCTTGCCCTCGCGCAACCGCGTGACAACGCCGTCGAGCGCATTGGCAAGGACGCTGTTGGTCATCGTTTCCTTCACGATCGACAAGCCCGAGAGCAGCGTCACGCCGTTGCCGAGCAACGTCGCGAGCGTCCGCGCCAAGCGGGCAACTTCCACTTTGGCGAGCAGGTCGCCGAGCAAGGGTGCGCGGAGCAACCGGCGGTCCCAGCGGTAGCGCACTTCCGGCCGTCGGAGATGCCGGCGAAACAGCCACGCCGTGGCGACCACGACGAACAGTATCGCCCACCAGTACTGGCGCAGGCCGGTACCCAGCCAAATCACGATCTGGGTCGGCAGCGGCAGCGCCTTGCCCGCCTGTGCGAAGGTCTGCTGGAACGTCGGCACGACGAATACCAGCAGAACCATGATCGAGGCAACCGCCACGAAGATCAGGATCGTCGGATAGATCAGTGCCGAGACCACGCTCTCGCGCAGCTCCTTGTTGCGCTCCATGGTCTCGGCGAGCCGGCGCAAGACCACCCCGAGCGCGCCGCCCGCTTCGCCGGCGCGCACGATGTTGACGTAGAAGCGCGAGAACACGTCGCGGTGCATGTCGAGCGCCTGCGAGAGCGACTTGCCGCCGCGCACGCTGTCGCGAATGGTCTGCAGCAGCACCGCCACCGGTTCGGCGCTCGCAAGGCTGATCAGGATTTCGAGCGCGCGATCGAGCGGCAGCCCGGCGCCCAAGAGCGTCGAGAGCTCGCGCGTGACGGCCAGCACATGGCTGTGCGTCACGCGTCTCGCCGCGAAGAGCGACCTCCGGCGTCCCGCCGCTTGCACGCTCGACGCGCGCTCGCCCGCGGCGGCAACCACCTGCATCGGCATCAGCCCCTGATCGCGCAGGCGCTCGACGATCTCGGATTCGTTGGCGGCATCGAGCTCGCCTGCGGCCACCTCGCCGGCGTGGTTGACGGCCTTGTAGCGGTAGATCGGCATCAGGCCCGCTCGTCGGCCCGGCGCTAGTCTTCGCGCGTGACGCGAAGGACTTCCTCGAACGTCGTCACGCCGCGCAGCGCCTTGCGCATGCCGTCCTCGTACATCGTCACCATGCCGTCCTTGATCGCCTGCGCGCGAAGCTCGTTGGCGTTCGCGTGGCGCATGACGAGAGTGCGCATCGGATCGGTCATCGGCATCATCTCGATGATGCTGATCCGCCCGACGTAGCCCGTGTTGGCGCACTGCTTGCAGCCCTTGGCGTGATAGAGCGTGATGTCGCCGCTGTCGGAGAACTTGGAAAGCCCAAGCTCCTCGACAAGCTCCGGCAGCGCGGTGTAGGGCTGCCTGCAGTCCGGACAGAGGGTGCGGACCAGCCGTTGCGCCTGGATGCCGATCACCGTCGAGGTGAGGAGATAGTCCTCGACGCCCATGTCGAGCAGCCGGTTCACCGTCGACGGGGCGTCGTTCGTGTGCACGGTCGAGAGCACGAGGTGACCCGTCAGCGCCGACTGCACGGCGATCTGCGCCGTTTCGAGATCGCGGATTTCGCCGATCATGATTACGTCGGGGTCCTGGCGCACGATCGAGCGAAGCGCGTTGGCGAACGTGAGATCGATCTGCGGCTTGACCTGGATCTGATTGATGCCGGCCATCTGGTATTCGACGGGGTCTTCGACGGTGAGGATCTTCACGTCGGGCTTGTTGAGCCGGTCGAGCGCGGTGTAAAGCGTGGTGGTCTTGCCGCTGCCGGTCGGCCCCGTCACGAGCAGAATCCCGTGCGGTTCGAGCAGCACATCGAGGAAGCTCTTGAGGGTGTCTTCCTCGAAGCCGAGGCGTTTGAAGTCGAGCGCCACGCCGCCCTTGTCGAGGATCCGCATCACCACGGACTCACCGTGCATCGTCGGAACGGTCGAGATGCGCAGGTCGATCTCCTTGCCTTGCGCGCGCAGCCGGATGCGACCGTCCTGCGGGAGGCGCCGCTCTGCGATGTCGAGGTTGGCCATGATCTTGACGCGCGAGATCACCGCCGGCGCGAGCTTCCGCGGCGGGGACTCGACCTCGTGCAGCACGCCGTCGATCCGGTAGCGCACGATGAGCCGGCTCTCGAACGGCTCGATGTGGATATCCGAGGCGCGCGTTTCGAGCGCATTGGTGATGATGAGCGAGACGAGCCGGATGACCGGCGCTTCCGATGCGAGATCCTTCAGCTGCTGGATATCCGCGTCGAAAGCGATATCGTCGCGCTGCTCGACGTCACCGACCAGCGTTCCCAGCGCGGACTTGCCTTGGCCGTACAGGCGCTCGAGCGCCGACTCCAGCTCCGTCGGGATCGCGACCAGCGGCCGGACCTTGCGTCCGGTAACCATCTCGAAGGCGCAGATCGTGTAGGTGTCGGTCGGGTCGGCCATCGCCAGCGCGAGCTCGTGCTCGTCCTCGGTGAGCGGCAGAGCGCGCGCTTCGCGGAGAAAGCGGGCGGAGACGCGTTCTTCCAGGATCGGCAGCTCGGGATAACCCGCCGCCTCGACCAGCGGAAGGCCGAGCTGCGAGGCGAGCGCTTCGGCGACGTCGCGCTGGGCGACGATCCCCAGCGTGACCAGCAGGCTGCCGAGCTTCTCTCCGGTCTCCTGCTGCATCCGGAGCGCCCGGTCGAGCCCGCCGGCGTCGAGCCGGCCGCGCTCGATGAGGATCTCGCCGATGCGCTTGCGCACCTGCGCCGCCTCGGGCGCGAGGGCGAGGACCGCGCTCATGGCCAGGAGATTCCAGCGGTCGATGCGCCGGGCGCGACCGCAGCCAAGCGTTCCCCGCTTCGGTGAAGGGTAGAGCGAAGGTTCTGGGGCGCTTTCAAGAAGTCCAGGATCGACGACGGGAAACAAAAAAGTTTAGCATAGACCATGCTCCCCCTTCCGCGTTCCGCAGGAGTCGAGCGATGGCGCGCTTCCCTGGACGCGCGCTGGCGGCGAGTCTCATCTCTGCCTAATGCGCGTCCCCCAGCCGAAAGCTCGAGGGCGCGCCCTCGAGCTTCCATGATCGCTCTCGACATTCGATCCGAGCGCCGCTTCCCGGGACGGCCCGCACCCGCCAGGCCCCTACAGCGGCACCAGGAGATCCGCGACGGCCTCCTGCGCCTCGAGTCGCGCTTCATGCCGCATTGAAGGACCGGCAACGTGTCAGACGTCCGGCTGATTGCCTTCTATCTGCCGCAGTTCCATCCGATACCCGAGAACGATGCGTGGTGGGGCGAGGGCTTCACCGAGTGGGTCAACGTACGGCGGGCCAGGCCGAATTTCCTCGGCCACGTGCAACCCCGCGTGCCGACCGAGCTCGGCTACTACGATCTACGCGACGCGGCGACGCGGAGCGCGCAGGCTGATCTCGCCGGCTCTCATGGCATCCACGGCTTCTGCTATTACTACTACTGGTTCAACGGCCGGCGGCTGCTCGAGCGACCGCTCGACGAAGTCGTTGCTAGCGGCGAGCCCGACTTTCCGTTCTGCGTGTGCTGGGCCAACGAGAACTGGACGCGGCGCTGGGACGGTGGCACCGACGAGCTGCTCGTCGCACAGACGTACTCACCGCAGAACGAGCGCGCGCTGATCGCCGATCTGCTGCCCCTGTTTCGCGATCGGCGCTACATTCGAATTCGCGGCCGGCCGCTGGTCGTGATCTATCGAGCTAAGCTGCTGCCCGAGCCCCGGCGCGCCACCGATACGTTCCGCAGCGCCGCTCGCGCCGCGGGCGAGGCCGAGCCCTACCTCGCGATGGTGCATGTTCCGGGCATGCCGTCGCCGCTCGACTGGGGCTTCGACGCGGGAATCGAGTTTCCGCCGCACTCGACCGAAGTGCAGCCGCTTACCGCTCATATCGACAAGCTCAACCCGGATTTCGTGGGTGACGTTTGGGACTACGTATCGGCCGCACGGTACGCGATCGACCGGGCGCTCCCCGATTTTTCGCTCCACCGCGGCGTGATGGTGGGCTGGGACAACACGCCGCGGCTGCAGAACAACGGGCACGTGTTCGTCAACGCGCACCCGGAGAACTACCGGCGCTGGCTCGCAGCGATGGTGGCGCAGACGCGCGAGCGCTGCCCTGTCGAAGAACGGATCCTCTTCATCAACGCCTGGAACGAGTGGGGCGAGGGCTGCTATCTCGAGCCCGATGCGCAGTTCGGGCGAGGATATCTCGAAGCGACAAAGGCCGCGCTCCTGTGAAATCTTCGCTGCATCTCAGGTGCACCGTGCGTGCCGCCTTGGATCGCGGGCACATCGCTCGCTGACTCATCGGGGTAGTTCCCGCCCGCCGCCGCCAAGCATTACAATCACGCCGGCGCCAGCACGCCTCGGGCGGCTGCCGCGCGCGATCCGCGACGAGGGAGACCGAGCATGGCAGGGCTACGGAGGTTGGGCGGGGTGACCTTTCATCACGCCGGGATGTTCTGGTTCGGCGTGGTGGCGGTAACGCTCGGTGTTATCGGGCACATCCCGATGTACTTGATGGGCAGGAACATCGGGTACCGTCTGGTCGGCATGCCGATGGACATGCCGATGAAGATCGGGATGGCTGCCATCGTCGTCGGCCTGATCGCGAGTCTGTACGGACTCTATCCGCGCACGGCAGAGGCCACGGCGCGCGCCGCATCGCGCATCCGCGTGAGTGCCCTCGACGATGCGCCGCTCAATCTGACTCACCTCGGGCTGCTGCTCGCAATGGCGCTGGCGGTGATCATCGATATCATGAAGCCGACCGCGCTTGCCTTCGTCATGCCGGGGATGGCGCTGGAGTATGGTCTGAAGTCGCCGCTCAATCCCGGCGGCAGCGTTCCGGTGGCCTACGTCGCGCTGTCCGGAATCGTGGGCACCGTCCTGGGCTCGTTCATCTGGGGCTGGTTGGGCGATCGCATCGGACGGCGCGCGTCGATCCTCTACGCAGGCATCGGTTTCATTGCCACGTCGATCTGTGGCTCGATGCCCGACTTCTCCTGGAACCTGGTGATGTGCTTCATCATGGGAATAACCGTCGGCGGGATGCTGCCCATCTGCTATGCGCTGCTTGCCGAAGCGATCCCCGCGCGTCACCGGGGCTGGCTCATGATCCTGATCGGCGCCGACGTCGCGGGCGGATACATCATCACGAGCTGGCTCGCCGTCGCGCTGGTACCGACCTACAGCTGGCGGATCCTGTGGCTCATCGGCCTGCCGACGGGGGTGGTGTTCATCCTTCTCAATCGCTGGATTCCGGAGTCACCTCGGTTTCTCCTCGCCGCTGGACGAGAGCAAGAGGCGCGGAGCGTAATGGTCCGATACGGTGCCCATGTCGTCGAAGGTAGCCAGTCCGAAACGGCGGTCGAAGCGAAAGTCAAAAGCCGATGGGGCGAGCTGATCAGCCACGGATTCCTGCGGCCGACACTGGTCGTGGGATGTCTTGCGCTTGGCTCGGGCCTGGTTCTATTCGGCTTCAATCTGTGGATTCCGACCAATCTGCGCAAGCTGGGCCTCAGCGAAGCCGACGCGATTCTGCGCAACGCCGCGCTAATCGGCTTTCCGCTGACGTTTCTCGTCGCGTGGATGTACGGTTTCTGGAGCAGCCGCAAGACGATCATCCTGCTTTCGTCGCTGACGGCAGCTTCCCTTTTCGGCTTTGTCGCTGCCGGAGACGCCATCGTAGAGAACCGGTGGCTGCTCTATGCTCTTCTCATCGTGCCGATTTGGGGAATCAGTTCAGTGGTGGCGGTGTTGTCGGTCTACAGCTCGGAGATCTATCCGACGCGCATCCGATCGCACGGGACCGGCTTTGCCGCCGGCGCGAGCAAAGCCGGCGGAGTCGCGATCATCGCGCTCGTCGTTTTCGGGATAGCCGCGCCATCCATTGCCACGGTCGCCCTCATCGGAGCCATCCCGATGGCGCTCGCTCTGCTGCTTACGGTGCTTTACGGCGTGGAGACGCGAAACCGCTCTCTGGAACAAATCACTGCCGAAGGGCTGGCGCGCGCCGGCTGATCGCTCCTGAACACGGACCGGGCGTCGATGACCGCGTGCGTCGATCGGCGCAGCACGCGGGTCGAGTCATCGTGCGAAGCCCGGCAGAGCGCCGCCGGAACTTGCCTCCGACAGCCGTTGCGCATGGGCGCTCTCGCCGAGGCTACCGGGATCGGCCTCGGGCAGCCCGCAATAATATCGGAGATGGTCCCAGTGGATATTCCACAGATATCGGCGCCACTCGTCGCGCAGAAAGTCCGCGTACTGCCCGACGAGTGAGTCGACGCGCTCGTCCGGCGTGGACTGCCGCCCGGGGACTTGAAAGGGCAACCCGAACTCCAGAACGAAGAAGCCGCGCGGCGAAAATCGATAGGCGATCGGCATGACGTGAGCACCGGTCTTGAGCGCGAGCTCGGCGAACCCGGCGGCGACTTGGCGCTGGCGCCCGAAGAACTCCACCGAATGGGAATTGTCGAGGTTCTGGCGGGCATCGGGCAGGTTGAAGACCATTCCACCCCGGTTGAGCAGATTCTTGCCTGCGTGCATCTGGCGCGCGAGCTCGAAGCGTTTCGCGATCGGGGTCCGAAAACCCTTCTGCTCGAGCTTGTCGTTCGTGAGGCCGACCTCGAGGCCGTCGTATCCTCGATGGCGAAGGTACGGTTGGAACAGGCGGGAGAACTGGCTGTGGACCGGCAGGAGGATGAGCCCCGCCCCGTCTCGCCGGCATCGATCGAAGTGTTCCCAGCCCGTGACGCGCGTGAGTCGCGCCACGAGCTCGGGCGGCCCTTTCACGAGATCCAGGAAACACCAGGCTCGCCAGAGTCGTCCCAGCAAACTCAGGCCAACGAATTGGCGCCTCTCGCCGGGCGGCAACCCGAGCATCGTCGCGACGCGACGAAGGAACGCCGCGTCCTCGGGCCAGATGTCCCGTTGAACCGGCGTCCGGCTACAAAGGAACTTGAGCCACCGCGCGTGCATGCGATACGCCGCCTCGTCGCCTGCGGCACGTCTCACTGTTTCGTCGACGAACCGTTTCGCGCGGTCGAAGCGCCGCCGATCGAGTGCGGAGGTGAGATGCCGCCTAACGTGCCGCTCGATCGGTCTGATGAGGTATATCACGGACGATTCGGCGCCCAACCGGCGCTATTCAGGCGGAATCTCGATCGGACGGACACGCTCCGTTGCAGCCCGGTGCGCCTCTGGACTGTCGGCCATCGAGTCGAAGTTTCCGGAGCGATCGGTGAGTAGCGACGCGGCATACATGAGCGCCTGCGCTTGCATGCTGCTGAATGCCATGGCCTTGCGCGCCTGCGCATGCCCGGCATCCATATCCTGGTAGTACGGCAGCGCGAGCGAGCGGCTGAGCTCGAGCCGCTCCTGGATCTGCGACGAGAAAATCGATCGATGGTGGTCGCACCGGGCGCGCTGGCGAAAGCACCGATCGATCGTATGCGCGGCCGCGTAGGCCGAATACATGCTGAACGCGACGCCTACGGAGAAGATGGGGTCGACGAAGCCTGCGGCGTCTCCGAGCAGAAAGAATCCGGGCCCGGCAACCCGCCTGGACTTATACGAGTAGTTCCGTATGAGCCGCACCGAGCCTTCGCTGAACGTCGCGTCGGTCAGCAGCCGCTGCAGCAGCGGGATCGCCTGGCACTGCCTGAGATACCACGCGTCCCACGACTCCGCGCTTCCTTTGCTCTCTTGCGCCCACGTGATCGGGATGACGAGGCCGATGCTCGTCGTCTTCCGGAGCATGATGTGCCAGAGCCACGCCCATCCGTCGCCCTGCGGCAGCGCGCTGACGTACGTGGTCGGCGGAACCTCGCGCACCGAACGCGCCGGGTAGATCTGGCCGTCGGCAGCAAGATATTTCGAATCGTCGAAATAACCCCACACGCTCATGAAGCGGAAGGCCTCGTCGAACACGCGCAGTCCCAATTGCCTGCCGATGACCCCGGTCTGTCCGCTGGCATCGACGACGTACCGGCAGCGGATCCGCGACGCGGTGTGGTCGCCGACCGGCCGATAGGTCACCGAGACTTCGCGCTGGTCCTCCTCCGCCCGCGATAAATCGGCTTGCAGAACCGCGATCTCCTCGCCGATCCAGGCCCCGGAAGCGCGCGCGCGCTCGAGCAGTATCTGATCGAAGCGGTCGCGCTCGACGTGCAGGGCGGGCCGGGTGTAGCCGAAGTCGCTGAACGCCAGCCGGCGCATCTCCCCATTCCAGTCGACGCTTCCGCCGGCTTTGCGTAGGAAGCCTTCGCCCGCGATCGCGTCGCTCACCCCGGCCGCGTCGCAGTACTTCCATATGTCCGGCAGCAGGCTCTCGCCAACCGCGTAACGCGGATGCTTCTGCCGCTCGAACAGGGCGACGGCGTAGCCCTTGCCGGTCAGATAAGTCGCCGCGAGGCTGCCCGCCGGGCCGCCGCCGATCACCACCACGTCGCAGGATTCGGGAACCGTGCTCACGCGCAGCGATCCTCTCGAGGCCGATGGCGCCGACGGTCTTTCGTCATCGCTACCCCAGCTTCTTCACGATCAGGTTCCTGAGCGCGCGGAGCGTCTGAAAGTTTTCGAGGAGCACCTCGTCGGGCTCGATCGTCACCTCGAACGACTCTTCCACGAACGCGACCAGCTTGAAGATTCCCAGCGAATCGACCAGGCCCTGACCGATGATGTCGGTGTCGGGCGCGACGGCGATCGTTCCCTGTCGATTGATCCCGTCCTGGACAAAGAACGACGTAAGCGCGCCGAAGATCTGCTCGTCCGTATACTTCATCTTTCGGCTCGAAGCGCCGCGCAAAACTCCACCATTGAAATATCTCCCTGTTTTGGAGCGCCCTTAGGGGCTAGCCGCGGGCCGAGAAGCAACGTGGCCTCCGGCATCGGCGATGGCTCGAAGGCCCGGCCATAACGTGCAGACCTGGGTGCCCTCGCGCGTGCCCACTTTCATGAATCCCCCTTCTCCCATGGCCGCGAACGGGCGCTCGCGGTAAAGTCAGGAGCAACTCGAGCGGGAATCCCGGCGAAAACCTGCGTACGCCGTGAACGGCCGCCCTTCGTTGCGCCAGATACTTACGGAACCCTTACAGCAGGTGGATTGTACGGGCTTGACCTACGGAAGTGAATGCGTGGACACGACGTCGAAATTGAAGCGTCTCGAGCGCGGGCGGCGAACCGCGATCGGGGCGGGCAATTCCTCGTGCGTGCCCCGTGGCCCCACCGCCCGCCGGCGCGGCGGTCATCGGAGCTCGACTCCCCATGATGCGCTTGCGCCCGTCGCCTGAGGACGACGAAAAGTGTCAGGCCCGGGAAAGGTCTTCGCGAAGGCGCAATTTGTCGATCTTGCCGGTGCTCCCCCGCGGAAGGAACTCGCAAACCTCGATCAACTGCGGAATCATGTACGCGGGGAGCCGGTCGGCGCAAAACGCGCGGAGCTTGCCGCCATCCAGCGACTGCCCGGGTCGGGCAACGGCAGCCGCGCGAATGACCTGGCCGATCTCTTCGTCGGGCAGAGCGACTGCGGCGGCCTCTGCGACTCCGGGATGCTGGTGCAGGATGCTCTCGATCTCACCCAGCTCGATGCGGTAACCGCGGCTCTTGATCATGCCGTCCCGGCGGCCGAGAAGGTGAAGCAGCCCGGCGGCATCCTCGCGTACAAGGTCTCCGGTCCGATACCAGAGGCCGCGATCGCTCCCTTTGCCGCGAGCCGCGAGCGCATGCGCAGTAGCTTCGGGCATCGCCTGGTAGCCGGTCATCAAGCTCGGACCGCTGACGTAGAGCTCGCCCGTTTCGCCTCGCGCGCACAGCGCGCCCGCGTCGTCGAGGACCAGCAGCTTGCAGTTGGCGCATGCCGTCCCGATCGGCACGGGCGCTGCCTGCTCAGGCGGGAGTGCATCGACCGCGTAGGCGGTGCAGACGTTGGTCTCGGTCGGTCCGTACCAGTTCCAGTAGCGCGCGCCGGGGATCTGCTCGCGCAAGCGGCGCAGATGCGCGACCGGAAAGACTTCGCCGGCGAAGATGACCTGGCGAAGCCGCGACCAGTCGTGGCGCTCGAGCTTCCCCGAGAGCGCCAGTCGGGAGAGCAGCGAAGGCACCGAGTACCAGACCGTGATGCGCTCTCGCGCGATCCAATCCGCGAGGTTGCGAGGGAAAATGTTGAGCTCCGGCGGCACGAGCGCGACCGTGGCGCCGGCCCGGCAGGCCGAGAACAGGTCGAACACCGAGAGATCGAAGTGCAGCGGCGCGTGGCTCGACACGATGTCCGTCGGGGCAAGCTGCGTCGTGTCGGCCGCCCAATCGACGAACGAGCGCGCGGCGCGATGGCTCAGCACGACGCCCTTCGGCTGGCCGGTGGAGCCGGAGGTGTAGAGGATGTACGCCGTACGCGAGGGATCGTCATCTTCCGCACCGCCGTCGCGGTCCGCAGGCGCTGGCGGCGCGTCCAGTGCATCGAAGGCGAATCCGATCTCGGAGGGCTGCTGCGCCGCCTGCGCGATGCCGACCAAGGCTGGAGCGCGTGCGAGCTCGGGAGCGAGGCTCGGCCATCGCTTCGACGTGGTGAGGATGGCGCAAAGCTCGCCGTTCTCGACGATTCGAGCGACCCGTTTGACGGGCGACGCAACGTCGAGCGGCACGTAGGCGGCCCCGGCTCGGAGCACGCCCCACACGGCGACGATCGCATGGAGCGACTTGTCGAGGTAGAGGCCGATCCTCTGCCCCCGGCCCGCGCCGCGCGCGGCGAGCTCGCCAGCAAGGCGTGCCGACGCCACGTCCAGCTCGCGATAGGTGATTGACTCCGCGCGGTCGACGACCGCCGTCCGGTCGGCATGCCTAGCGGCGCTTTGAATCAGGAGATGGTGGAGCATTGCCGGCCTCGTCAGATCTCGAGCCAACGCGCCACGATCTGGCGCTGCATCTCTGCCGTTCCCGAGTAGAAAAGACTGCCGAGCGCGTCTCGCAGGTCGCGCTCCACGCCGGTTCCGGTGAGATAACCGTAGCCTCCGTAGATGCGCATAGCGTCCTCGCACGACCGCATCCATGCTTCGCTGACGCTCAACTTGGTCATGGCCGCTTCGGCGAGCGCTGCGCGGGTGTCACGCTTCAGCCACGCAAAGCGGTAAAGCAGGAGTCGCGACGTCTCCCACCGAATGCGCATGTCGACGAGACGGTCCGCGACCGCCTGAAATTGCCCGATCGGTTTGTCGAACTGACGCCGCTCGCGCGCGTAGACGAGGCACGCCTCGAGCTGGCGCTCCATCGCACCCACGGCGGACGCCATGATGAACCCGCGCTCCCACTCCATGATGTGGTTGAAGATCGCGAGACCCCCACCTTCCGGGCCAAGTCGGTTCGCGGCGGGGACCGCGCACCGGTCGAGCACCATCTCGCCCATCTGCGCGGTCGACAGCCCCATCTTGTCGACGCGCTCGCTCACTCGAAGACCTGACATTCCTCGCTCGACGAGAAAAGCGGTCAAGCCGAAGGCGCCGCGCCCGGGGTCGAGCGTCGCGAGGACGAGGATCAGGTCGGCCACCGGCGCGTTGGTGATCAGCACCTTGCGGCCCGCGAGCACATACGCGTCGTCCCGCTTCGTAGCTCGCGTCTGGAGGCTGAAGATGTCGGAACCGGCCTCGCGCTCGGTCGCGGCGAGCGCACCGATCCACTCTCCGCTCGTGAGCCGCGGCAGGTACGCGAGCTTCTGGTCTTCGGTTCCGAACGCGGCGACCGGATTCACGCAGCCCCAGAGGTGCGCGTTGAGCGCGAAGTTGAACCCGTTGTCGCGGCTGCCGCGGCCAAGCGCCTCGAGGGCCGACATCGCCGAGACCGGATCGAGCCCGGCACCGCCGTACCGCGAAGGCGCGATCAGCCCCGGCAGACCGAGTTGCGCGGACGCCTGCCATCCCTCGCGGTTGAACGTCCCAGTCCGGTCACGCGCCTCGAGGTCGTTGTTGAGCGACCGCTCGGCCCACTCGCGGATGCGACGCTGCCGTTCGGTCTGCTCCGACGTGAGCGAGAATTCCACAACGCGGCTCCCATCCCCTTCCAGCGGCCGCCGCTGCCCGGCGGCCGGCACGCTCACCGAGCCGATCTTATCGCACTATCAATTTCAAGCGTGCGGAGCGGAAGGCCGAGCCGCAGGCGGTCGACCCGCAGAACGAAAGACCGGCAACGTCCCGCATTCCGCGGTCCTGGCGCGCAACAAACTAGCGCTCGCCACGCGGCGAGCGCTTCGCGCGCCTCGGGATGCGCCGCGAGCTGCCCGAAGATGCCTTCTTGAGCGCGCGAATCGGCTGGAGCACGGCTCGCGGCGCAGCCTGGCTACGTCGCCGCGAACGCGTCCGTAGCCAACCGCACCGTCTCCTCGATGTCCTGCGCCGTGTGCGCCGCCGACACGAAACCCGCTTCGAACGCGGAAGGCGCGAGATACACGCCCGCGTCGAGCATTCGGTGGAAGAAGCGGTTGAATGCTTCCTTGTCGCAACGCATGACCTCGGCGTACGACGTCGGCGCCTGCGGTGCGAAGTAGATCCCGAACATCCCGCCGACCGCCTGCGCCGACAACGCGACGCCGGCTTTGGCGGCTGCCGCAGCGAGACCATGGGTCAAGGCGCGGGCCCGCTCGGACAGTCGCTCGTAGAATCCGGGCGCCTGGATCGCCTTCAAGGTCGCGAGTCCCGCGGCGACCGCGACCGGATTGCCCGAGAGCGTGCCCGCCTGATACACGGGCCCCAGCGGCGCAATCTTCTCCATGATCGCCCGCTTGCCGCCGAAAGCGCCGACCGGCATCCCGCCGCCGATGACTTTCCCGAGCGTCGTGAGATCGGGGGTGACGCCGTAGAGTCCCTGCGCGCCGCGCAAGTGAACGCGGAATCCCGTCATCACCTCGTCGAAGATCAGCACCGCGCGATACTGGTCGCACAGATCGCGCAGGCCCTCGAGAAAGCCCTCGCGCGGCGCGATCAGATTCATGTTGCCCGCGACCGGCTCGACGATCACGCCGGCGATCGTGTCGGGATGCAGCTCGAATGCCTCAGCGACCTCATCGAGATCGTTGTACGAGAGCACCAGCGTCTCTCCCGCGATCGACGGCGGGACGCCGGCCGATGATGGCTGGCCGAAGGTGAGCGCGCCCGATCCTGCTTTCACCAGCAGGCTGTCGCCGTGGCCGTGGTAGCAGCCTTCGAATTTCACGATCTTGGGCCGGCCGGTGTAGCCCCGCGCGAGTCGCAACGCGGACATCGTCGCTTCGGTGCCCGAGCTCACCAGCCGCACCAGATCGAGCGACGGCAGGATGCCGCATAGCGTTTCGGCGATCTCGATCTCGGCTTCCGTCGGTGCGCCGAACGAGAGGCCGCCGCGCGCCGCTTCCTGGACTGCGCGCACGGTCTCTTGATGCGCGTGCCCGAGGATCGCCGGGCCCCACGAACCCACGTAATCGATGTAGCGCTTGCCGTCGGCGTCCCAGAGGTACGCGCCGTCGCCGCGGACGATGAAGCGCGGCGTGCCGCCGACCGAGCGGAACGCGCGCACGGGCGAGTTCACGCCGGCGGGAATGGTGCGCTGCGCGCGCGCGAACAGCTCTTCGTTCCTGCTCATCCGGCGCGCAGCACGAGTCTCAGATCAGGGCCCGCGCTTTGAACGCATCGCGGAACGCCTTGGCCGATGCCGCCACGTCAGTGGCATCGAACACGGCGCTGATCACGGCGAGCGCGTCCGCGCCGGCGTCGATCAGCGCCGGGGCGGCCGCCGCAGTGATGCCGCCGATCGCCACGACGGCGACGTTCCATCGTGACTTCGCCGCGGTCAGCAGCAACGGCTCGGCTCGCATCGCGCCGGGCTTGGTGAGCGACGGAAAGAAACTGCCGAAGGCGATGTAGTCCGCACCCGCAGCCACCGCCTCCGCAGCGCGCTCGAGCGAGTTGTAGCACGAGGCGCCGATGATCGCCGTGCCGCCAAGCCGCCGGCGCGCGTGCTCGAGCGGCGCATCGTCGCGCCCGAGATGCACGCCGTCGGCGTCGACCGCATACGCGAGATCGATGTCGTCGTTGACGATGAAGATCGCATTCTGCGCGGCGCACAGGTCGCGCAAGGCGAGCGCCTGCGCCCGCTGCAGCGGAGGCGACGCGAGCTTGTTGCGGTACTGCAGCGCACTGGCTCCGCCTGCAAGGGCCGCGGCGACGCGATCGAACAGCTCGTCGCTGTCGAGAAGATCCGGGGTCACGGCATAGAGGCCGTGAATCGGGGCGGCGGCCGATCCCCTGAAAAACGGTGTCGGTGATTTGGCCATCGAAAAAATCGTGACTGTCTGGTCAGTGCCGATGCATGTTCGATGCACGCGCCGCTTCGCCTTCGCCGACCGGCGAATCGGGCTCCTCTTCGCGCGCCCAGAACAGACGATCGGGCAGAAGCTGGCCCATCCCGGGCCGGTATGCCTTGGCGAGCGTGTTCCAGGTGTACTCCTGCGCTTCGCGGACGGCTTCCGCCAGCTCGAGCCCGTTGGCGAGCATCGCCGCGATGGCGGAAGCGAGCGTGCACCCCGACCCGTGATAGCTGCCGGGAAGGCGCTCCCAACTGTCGGTGCGAACCACGCCTCCCTTGCCATAGAGCGTGTTGACGACCTGCGGCGTGGGTTCATGGGTACCCGTGATGAGCACGTATTCGCAGCCGATCTCGATCAGACGCTGCGCGCAAGAAGCGAGCGACGGTTCCTCGTCTTCTTCCGCCTCCGCCAGCCGGCGCGCTTCGGTGCTGTTGGGCGTAAGGATCGTCGTCCGCGGCAGCAGCAGCTCGCGCAGCGCGTGGAGCATGTCCTCGCTGGCGAGCTCGTCGCCGCGTCCGGACGCGAGCACGGGATCGAGGATCAGCGGCACGTCCGGATAGTCGGAGAGAATCTCGGCGATAGCGGTGATGTTCTCCACGCTGCCGAGGACTCCGATCTTGAAGGCGTCGACCGGCATGTCCTCGAGCAGACAACGGGCCTGATCGGCCACCCACTCCGCCTCGAGCGGCTGCACGCCTTCCACGCCGAGCGTGTCCTGGACGGTGATCGCGGTGAGCACCGACAGCGGATGGCAACCCATGCTGGCCAGCGTCAGGACGTCCGCCTGGATGCCCGCGCCCCCGCTCGGATCGGACGCCGCGAAGGCGAGCACGATCGGAGGAAAGTCGGCGCCTTGCTCGGAGGATGCCATGCGGACAAACGGGAATGGGACGGGCGCGAGCGGCGGACTATGCGAAGGGCGCCGCTCCCGAGGAACCGGTACCCGATCACTTGGTAGAATCGGAGTTTACTCCAACCTCGCGCGTATCCGATGAAGAAGTACATGTGCCTCATATGCGGCCATATCTACGATGAGGCTCTCGGCGACCCCGATACGGGCATCCCGCCGGGCACCAAGTGGGAGGACGTGCCGCCCAACTGGACGTGCCCGGATTGCGGAGCGCGCAAGGAAGACTACGAGCTGATGGAGTTTTGACGAAAGACGAAGCCCGCCGGACGAATCCGGCGCCAGGGGATCCCGATGAGAATCCTGCACACCATGCTCCGAGTGGGCGAGCTGCAACGTTCGATCCGCTTCTATACCGACGTTCTCGGCATGAAGCTCCTGCGCACCACGGATCGGCCCGACCAGAAGTACACCCTCGCCTTCGTCGGCTACGACGACGAGTCCCGTCAGGCGGCGCTCGAGCTGACATATAACTACGGCGTGGAAGAATACGAGCTAGGCTCAGCCTTCGGACACGTCGCGATCGAGGTGCCCAGCGCTGCGGCAGCCTGCGACGCCGTGCGCAACAAGGGCGGCAAGGTGACCCGCGAGGCGGGGCCGGTAAAGGGCGGTACCACGGTGATCGCCTTCGTCGAAGATCCGGACGGATACAAGATCGAGCTGATCGAGCATTCGTAGCTCCGGGTGAGCGAGAGCGGAACCCCGCGGAAAATCATCGACAGGCCCCAAGGGTGCCGCGAAACGGACATGCCCGAACCGACCCGTGAATTCTGGCAGCAGCGCTTTCTTGCCCATGAGATACCCTGGGACCGGGGCGCACCGAATCCGCAGCTCCTGCAGTGGCTCGAGTCGGGGGCACTCGCGCCGTGCCGGATCCTCGTCCCGGGCTGCGGGACCGGCCACGAGGTCGCGGTGCTGGCTCAGAGAGGATTCGACGTCACGGCGCTGGATTACGCTCCGGCCGCGATCGCGTTGACGGCCAAGCGGCTCGAAGACGCGAGTGCGCGCGCCACGCTGGTCGAGGCGGACGCGCTCGCCTGGTCCCCAGCCAGGCCGTTCGACGCGATCTACGAGCAGACATGCCTCTGTGCGCTGCATCCCGATGACTGGCGTCGCTACGCGAAGCAGCTCGATGCATGGCTTGCTCCTGGCGGACGACTGTTTGCGCTGTTCCTGCAGGTCCTGCGTCCCGGAGCGGCGGAGGGACGGATCGAAGGCCCCCCTTATCACTGCGACGTCAACGCCATGCGGGCGCTGCTTCCCGACCTTAAATGGCAATGGCCCGCGCCGCCGTATGCGCGAGTGCTTCACCCGCGGACCTGGGTGGAGCTCGCCGCGGTGCTGGTGCATCGCGAGGCGGCCTCGTCGTAGATCTCGAGGAGCAACGACTCGAAATCGCGCGTGAAGCCCACGCTGTCGAACAGCGCGCTGCGCTCACGCGAAGCTACGAGATAGTCGCGGTACTCGTTGAGCCGCGCCGGCGCCGAAACGAGGTCGAGCAGGCGCTCGGCGTATGCGTCCGGCGACTCGGCGATCAGGTCCGGCAGTCCCGCCGCGGCCATGAGGCTCGCGCCAACGCGCCCCGCGAACGTCGTCCCGCGGGACGTGAGCATCGGCACACCCATCCAGAGCGCATCGCAACCGGTGGTGTGCGACCCGTAAGGCAGCGTATCGAGGGCGAGGTCGGCGCACGCGAGGCGTGCGATGTGGGCATCCTGGGCGACGCGCGGTGCGAAGATGAGCCGCTCGGGCGCGATCCCGGCGCGCTGCGCTTCGGCCCGCAGGTTGCGCTGCAGTCGATCGGACCCGGCGAGCAGCCACAGCACGGCATCGCTCCGGACCCGCAGCGCCGCAAGCCAGGTCGCGAACAGCGGCCGGCGCAACTTGTGGCTCTGATTGAGACACGCGAGCACCAGCGCGCCATCGGGCAGAGCGTTCGCGCGACGCGGGCTCGGTGCCGGCGCGCCGCGGCGGTCGTCGTTCACGTAGTAGCAACGCGGCAGGCGGCGCACCCGCTCGTGAAAAAAGCGCTCCTCTCCGTACGGAATCACTTCCGCATCGGCGATGAGGTCGTCGATCGCGTCGAATCCGAGCGTGCCCGGAAAGCTCATGTAATGGACCTGCACCGGCGCCGGCCGCGACGCCAGGATGCCGAGCCGGCCGCCCAGCGTGTAGCCATGCCGGTCGACGAGAATATCGACCGCATCCTCGCGGATGAGACCGGCGACTTCGGCGTCCGGGAGATCGCGCACGTCGCGCCAGCGTTCGAAAGCCGCGCGAACTCGCTCGCCGATCGCTCCGCCGCCGTCAGCGGCATAGCTGTAGCCCAGGATCTCGAATCGATCGCGATCGTGCTGCTCGAACAGCCCCGCCATCTGCCGCGCGGTCGGATGATCTCGGAAGTTTCCCGAGAGATATCCGATGCGGAGCTTGCCGGAGCGCGGCGACGGTTTTCGTCGCCGCGCGACTCTCGGCAGCATTGCGCTCGCCCAGCGCCGCCCGACCGCGAGCTGCTGGGCGGGCGTCGTGGGCATCGACAGCGCGATCCACGGCGGCCAGCGCGGATCGCTTCCCGGGTCGTCCAGCGTAGCGACCAGACGCTCCTCATAAACCCCCAGTCCGTCCCATTCGCACAGCGCATAGCGGGTGTTGACGAGGTTGGCGAGCGCCGGCGTGAGCGTTGGATTCGCTGCCACGGCGTGTTCGAAGGCCGCGAGGGCTTCCTCGTCGTGCCCTTCCATGCGGTGCGCGATCCCGAGGTTGTCCCACACTTCGCCGCCTGCCGCTTCGAGCCGGATCGCTCGCACGAGCTCGCGCCTCGCGTCGGCCGGCCGATTCGCGTCGAGCAGGACCGCGCCGAGCGTCATGCGGATCTCCGCATCGTCCGGCGCGAGCTCGACGCATTCCTGCAGGACAGCGTGCGCGTCGCCCGTCGCACCCGCCGCCTTGAGCCGCTTGGCGAGCGTGTGCGCTTGCGCGACCGCGCTCGCCACCGCGTCGCGCTCACCCGCGGCGAGATGGACTCGCGCCAGCGTAAGCCAGATGTCCTGCGCGGGCAGCCTCTGCCGCTCCGCCGACGCGAGCGCGCGCCGCAATCGCTCGCGGGCGCTGTCGTGCGCGCCGGCGGCCAGCTCCTGCACCGCAATTTTCAGCAGCGCGCCCGGATGGTCCGGCAGCGCCGCCAGGATTTCGTCGTAGACGCGGCGCGCGTCCGAAATCCGCCCCGCGGATTCGTGCCGCGCGGCGACCGCGAAGGCGTCCTGGACAGTCAACCGCATCGCTCTCGATCGACCCGTCCCGATCGCGCGTCCGGCCGCGCGCTAGCCCGCTGCGAGCACCGCTCGGATGTCGTGAGCCAGCACATCCGGTCCTCGCCCGTAGCTCTCGAACACGCGCAGTCGTCCATGGGGATCGAAGATGAACGTGCCCGCGGAGTGATCCATGGTGTAGCTGCCCGGCGTCGGGCCAGGCTCTTTCTGGTAGATGACCTTGAACTCCTTCGCCGCCGCCGCCGTGGCTTCCGCGTCGCCGTAAAGGCCGAGGAAGGTCGGATTGAACGCGGGCACGTATTGCGCGAGCAGCTCCGGCGTGTCGCGCTCGGGATCCACGGTCACGAACAAAACCTGCACGCGCGAGGCTTCGGCGCCGAGCTTGGTCATCGCCGCGGCGAGCTCGGAGAGCGTCGTCGGGCAATAGTCCGGGCATCGGGTGTAGCCGAAGAAGATCACCACCGCTTTGCCGCGGAAGTCGGCGAGACTGCGCGGCTTGCCGTTGTGGTCGGTCAAGTGGAAGTCGCGACCGAACGAGACGCCGGTCACGTCGGAGCCTTCGAACGTCGAGGGCGTCGGGCCGCACGCCGCCAAGCACAGGCCCAGGAGCGCCGCGCCGAGTGCTTTTGATCCGGGAATCACTGCCAGTAGTGATCGACCAGCAGCGCCGAGAAGAGCGCGGCAAGATACACGATCGAGTAGCGGAATGTGCGCCGCGCGAGCGCATCGCTGTAGCGGTAGTACAACGCGACCGCGTAACCCATGAAGATTCCTCCGAGCGCGACCGCCGAGAGAAGATAGATCGCGCCGCTCATGCGGATCGCGAACGGCAGAAGCGTCACGGCGAACAGAGCCACGGTGTATAGACCGATCTGCAGGCGCGTGTATTCCGGCCCGTGCGTGACCGGCAGCATGGGCAGCCCCGCCTTCGCGTATTCCTTCGAGCGGTACAGGGCCAGCGACCAGAAGTGCGGCGGGGTCCACACGAAGATGATGAGGAAGAGCAACAGCGCTTCGGGAGCGATGCCGTTCGCGACCGCGGCCCATCCGAGCACCGGCGGCATCGCACCCGACGCGCCGCCGATGACGATGTTCTGGGGCGTCGCCGGTTTGAGCAGCACGGTGTAGACGACGGCATAGCCGATGAAGGTCGCGAACGTGAGCCACATCGTCAGCGCGTTCACCTTGACGTACAGGATTGCGAGTCCGGCGAGGCCGACCACGCAGGCGAAGCAGAGCGTCTGGGCGGACGTTATCTCGCCGCGCGGAAGCGGTCGGCCGCGCGTCCGGGCCATCTTGCCGTCGATCTTCTGCTCGACCAGGCAGTTGATCGCCGCGGCGGCGCCCGCGGCGAGCGCGATGCCGATCGTCCCGAAGAGCACGGCATCGAGCGGGGGCCAGCCCGGTGTCGCCAGAAACATGCCGATGACGGCGGTGAAGACGATCAGCGTCACGACCCGCGGCTTGGCGAGCGCCAGGAATTGGCGCGCCCGGCGGAGGTGCCCGTAGGTGAGAGCGAGGGAAGTCATGCAGGTTTCGGAAAGCGCGAATTTTACCACCCAGCCGGTCATCCGATCCGCGATGCTTTGAGCAGGCGCTCGAGGTCCTTGGAGAGGCGCCGGATGTCAGGATCGGCGGAATACCGCAGGACGAGATTGCCCAGCGGATCCAGCACATAAATGCGTTTGCCGTCATCCAGCAGCGGCGCCCATTGGCGTGGATCGCCTTGAGCGACCGTGAGGCCCGGATGCTGGGCGAGCAGCGCTTCCGGCGGAGGCGCGACCCCGGCCGGCTGCAGCAGCACGCGGGCGATGCGGTCCTGCTCGCGTCCCTGGATCGTCCGGGCCTGGCGCGTGGCGTAAAGCGCGCGCTCGCACATCGGATCGCAAGCGGCATCCGTGACGACAAGAAGCAGCCAGCGGCCCTGCATCGAGGCAAGCCGCCAGGATGCGCCATCGCGGGTCGAGCCGACGATTGCAGGAGCCGGCCTCGCCTCGAGCTCGCCGTAGTTGACGCGTGCGGCCGGGCGCAGCCAGTAGTAGGCGACGTACGACGCGACCACCGGCGCGGCGCACACCAGGGCGAGCAGGATCAGCGTTCGCCGCGCGGCGCGGCGGCGCACCGCGAGCTCATCGGCCATGTCGGCCTTCGCCCGCGCGCCAGTTGAGCCCGAGCCAGAGGATGACCGACAGTGCGCCGAACGAATACCACTGCAGCATGTAGGAGACGTTCTGCGCGGACCCGAAGTCCGGCGGCGGCCAGTCGCGCAGCAAGTGATCGCCCGGTTCGACCGGGTCGCTCTGTTCGATGACGACCGGCAGCAGGTCGAGTCCCATCGCCGACGCGATGCGTTGCACGTCGAGGTTCTCCCACAATGGCCCAGGAACGTGGTCGCGGCTGAGCTCGAGATAGCGCTGCGGCGGCAGATTGACGCGCCCGAGGACCGTCACCGGACCGGTCGGAGGCGGCAGGAGCGGCAGGTCCCGGCGGGAGGCGCCTTGAGCGATCCAGCCGCGCTCGACCAGCACATAGCGCCCGCTGCCGTTGAGCCGCAACGGCGCCACGACCTCGAACCCCGCGCGGCCGGCGCGCACCTTGTTGTCGATGAAGATCTGACGGGATGCGTCGTACTGTCCGCTCGCTCTCACTGCCCGGAACCGAAGGCGTAGCGCATCGTCGTCGCGCGCAGGGAGATCGACGGGCGATTCGGCGGCGGCAACCGCGAGCTGCGCCGCAAGCGCGTCCTTCTCGGCGGCACGATGGCGCTGCCAGTTTCCCAGAGATACGGTAAGGGCCAGGAACGCGACGGTGGCCAGCGTCGGGACGACGCGGGGACGGAACCGCCTTCGCGCCAAGAGCGGCCTCATCGCGTTTGGCAGCGCCATGCGCATCGGCTAGACTCGTCTCGGGTCTCCGCTCGCGCGACGCCCAGCGCCGCGCAACCTCCATCCATGCGATACATCGTCATCGGCGCGCTGATCGTAATCGTCGCGACGCTCGGCTCCGCACTGTACTACCTCTACCACGATCGCGGCCACGGGACGCGGATGGTGAAGGCGCTCGCCATCCGGGTCGCGTTGTCGGCCGCGCTCATCATCTTCCTGGTCGTCAGCTATGAGCTGGGTTGGATCGGCGAGGCGGGGCTGCGCTGATACGGCCCCCGTGCATTTCGGCGATTCGCGAGCAGGCTACCGCGAGCGGCGGATGCCGGGCCGGCTCGCTAACGCCGCAGACGCCGACCTACGGGTCCCGGCCCGGCATTCGCCGCTTCCGCTACGCTCGTGTTCGTCAGAGCCAATACACCAGCACGAACAGCAGCAGCCACACCACGTCGACGAAGTGCCAGTACCACGCCGCGGCCTCGAAGGCGAAGTGATGCTCCGCGTCGAAGTGTCCGCGGAACGCCCGGCCGAGCATCACCGACAGCATGATGGCCCCGATCGTCACGTGGAAGCCGTGGAAGCCCGTCAGCATGAAGAAGGTCGATCCGTAGACACCCGTCGAGAGCTTCAGATTGAGCTCGCTATAGGCGTGGATGTATTCGTGCGCCTGCAGGGTGAGGAAGGTGAAGCCCAGCACGATCGTGATGGCGAGCCACAGCTTGAGCGCGAACCGATTCCCCGTCTTGAGCGCGTGATGCGCCACGGTCAGCGTTCCGCCCGAGGAGACGAGGATGATCGTGTTCAGTAGTGGAATGCCGATCGCCGCCATCGGCGTGAACGGGTCCTTGAGGTACGGACCGTTGGTCGGCCAGAACGCCGTGAAATTGGGCCACAGCAGCCTTTGCTCGGGACTGCCGAGCTCCGGCACCGAGAGGTTCCGGACATAGAACAGCGCGCCGAAGAACGCCGCGAAGAACATCACTTCGGAGAAGATGAACCAGCTCATGCCCCAGCGGAACGACACGTCCACCTTCTTGTTGTAGAGTCGGTGCTCGGACTCGTCGATCACGCGGCTGAACCAGCCGAACATCATGGTGAGCAGGATGAGGAATCCGGCGAGCACCAGCCACGGCCCGAACGCGTACTGGTTGAACCAGAACGCCGCTCCGAAGGCCATGCACAGCAGCGCGCACGAGCCGGTGACGGGCCAGTACGACGGCTGCGGCACGAAGTAGTACGGCTTGGCGCCGCTTTGAGTTGTGTTCATCAGCCCTCGTCTCCCTGACGTCTTACGACGCGTTGCCTTCCACTTCGAAGAAGGTGTACGACAGTGTGATCGTCGACACGTCCTTCGGCAGCTTCGGATCGATCACGAACAGCACCGGCATCTCCCGCTTCTCGTGGGCGGCCAGCACCTGCCGGGTGAAGCAGAAGCACTCGAGCTTGCGGAAGTACTCCGCCGCGAGCTGCGGGCCGTAGCTTGGCACGGCCTGCCCCGTCACGGGATGCGCGGACAGGTTCTCGACTTCGTAGACGACTTGCGCGACTTCTCCTGGATGCACGGTCACGATCGGGGTTACCGGGCGGAAACGCCACGGCAGCTTGCTCGTGTTCGCGTCGAGCTCCAGCCGGATGGTTCGGTTCGGATCGACCTGCGTGTTCTTGACTTCGTCCGCGGAATCGATGTCGCGCAAGCCCGTCGCCCTGCAGATCTGATCGTAGAACGGAACCAGAGCGAACCCGAAACCGAACATCACGGCGACGACGACGCCGAGCTTGACCAGCAGCAGCCGGTTGGAGCGGTGGGCATCGTCGGGGCGATCGGCGCTCATACGCGAACCTATCGCCGCATGTCGCGCCCGACGGCGGCGAGCAGAAAACCGACGAGACTCACGGCAACGACGGCGATGCCCACTGCGCTTGCGCCGGTGTATTGCGAAAGGATGATTCCGCCGAAGAACACCGCGGCGATCGCTAGAAGCGTCAGCGCAATGCGCATATTCGCGCGGCGCACGGCCGTCGCATCCCGGCGGTTCGGCGTGGAATTCATGGGCCGATCAGGACACCACGGGCGGCGTCTCGAACGTGTGGTAGGGCGCCGGCGAGGGAACCGTCCATTCGAGCGTATCGGCCCCGTCCCAGGGCCGCGCGGGCGCCGGCGCGCCGAAGCGGATCGTCTTGAGCACGATGTACAGGAACAGCACCTGCGACAGGCCGAAGCCGAAGGCGCCGACTGTTGCCACCTGGTTCCAGTCGGTGAATTGCGTCGCGTAGTCGGGGATCCGCCGCGGCATCCCCGCGAGACCGAGGAAGTGCATCGGGAAGAACGTGACGTTGAAGAAGATCATCGACGCCCAGAAGTGGATCTTGCCCAGCTTCTCGTCGTACATCTTCCCGGACCACTTCGGCAGCCAGTAGTAGATTCCGCCGAAGAAGGCGAAGAGCGACCCCGCGACCAGCACGTAGTGGAAGTGCGCGACCACGTAGTAGGTGTCCTGGAGCTGGATATCGACCGGCGTGATCGCCAGCACGAGCCCCGTGAACCCGCCCATGGTGAACAGGAAGATAAAGCCGATCGCGAACAGCATCGGCGTCTCGAAGGTCATCGAGCCCTTCCACATGGTCGCGAGCCAGTTGAACACCTTCACGCCGGTGGGCACCGCGATCAGCATCGTCATATACATGAAGAAGAGCTGACCTGCCGCGGGCATGCCGACGGTGAACATGTGGTGCGCCCAGACGAGGAAGGAGAGGATCGCGATCGAAGCCGTGGCGTACACCATCGACGCGTAGCCGAAGAGGGGCTTGCGCGAGAACGTCGGCAGAATGGTCGACACGATCCCGAAGGCGGGCAGGATCATGATGTAGACCTCGGGATGCCCGAAGAACCAGAAGATGTGCTGGAACATCACGGGATCGCCGCCGCCGGCCGCGTTGAAGAAGCTCGTGCCGAAGTGACGGTCGGTCAAGAGCATCGTCACGGTCCCGGCAAGCACCGGCATGACTGCGATCAGCAGGTACGCGGTGATGAGCCACGTCCAGCAGAACAGCGGCATCTTCATCAGCGTCATGCCGGGGGCGCGCATGTTGAGGATGGTCGTGATGATGTTGATCGATCCCATGATCGATGAGGCGCCCATGATGTGGATCGCGAAGATGGTGAGGTCCATCCCCATCCCCGCCTGCACGGAGAGCGGCGCATAGAGCGTCCAGCCGCCGGCGGCCGCCCCACCGGGAACGAAGAACGAGCTGAAGAGCAGCGTCGCCGCGAAGGGCAGCAGCCAGAAGCTCCAGTTGTTCATGCGAGCGAAGGCCATGTCCGGCGCGCCGATCATCAGCGGCACCTGCCAGTTCGCGAACCCGACCGCCGCCGGCATGATCGCGCCGAAGATCATGATCAGGCCGTGCAGCGTGGTGAGCGAATTGAAGAACTCCGGATCGACGATCTGCAATCCCGGCTCGAAGAGCTCGCTGCGGATGGTGAGCGCGAGGCAGCCGCCGGCGATGAACATGATGAACGAGAACCACAGGTAGAGCGTGCCGATGTCCTTGTGGTTGGTGGTCATGATCCAGCGCATGACCCCCGCGGGATGATGCGCGTGCCCATGCTCGTCTGCGTGACCGTGATCGGCGTGATCGTGCGGAATGCTGCTCATCGGACTCGCTCCTCTTACCGTCAACTCGCGTGCAATCGAACTTCCGCTCCGGCGCCTACTTGCGAGCCGCGACTACCTGCGCAGGCTGCACCATGTCGCCGTCGTGGTTGCCCCAGCTGTTGCGTTCGTACGTGACCACCGACGCGATCTCCGTATCCGACAGCGAGTTCTTCCACGCCACCATCGCCGTCGGCTTGCCGTCCTTCACGACTCCGTTCATCACCGTATCGAGATGGGCGGCGATCGGCCCGGTGACGATCTTCGAGCCGTCCAGCGCCGGGAAGGCGTTGGGAACCCCCTTGCCATTCGCCTGGTGGCACGCCGCGCAGTTCGCGGCGTAGACCTTTTCGCCGCGCGCGATCAGGTCCTTTTGATCCCAGACCTTGTTCGAGTCGTCCGCCGCCGCGGCGGATTTCTTGTGCTCCGCGAGCCATTTGGCGTAGTCGTCGGCGCTCTTGACCTCGACCACGATCGGCATGAAGCCGTGCTCCTTGCCGCAGAGCTCCGAGCATTGGCCGCGGTAGATCCCGGGCGTTTCGGCCTTGAACCACGAGTCGCGCACGAAACCGGGGATGGCGTCCTGCTTGACGCCGAACGCCGGCACCGACCACGAGTGGATCACGTCGTTGGCGGTGATCAGCACCCGCACCTTCTTGCCGACCGGCACGACCAGCGGGTTGTCGACCTCGAGCAGATAGTGCTCGTCCTTCGGCTCCTCGCCGTGGATCTGCACGTACGGGGTCTTCAGGTTGCTGTAGAAGCCGAATCCTTCGTCGAGATAGTCGTAGCTCCACTTCCACTGGTAGCCCGTGACCTTGACCGTCATGTCGGGCGCGCTGCTGTCCTTCATCGCGAGCACCGTCTTGGTCGCCGGGAACGCCATGAACAGCAGAATGAGAAACGGGATCACGGTCCAGATGACTTCGACCACCGTGTTCTCGTGGAACTGCGCGGCCTGATGGCCCTTCGACTTGCGATGCGCGAAGATCGAATAGAACATCACGGAGAACACGCCGATGAAGATCACGACGCAGATCCACATGATGTAGGTGTGCAGATCGTAGATCTGGGTCGCGATCGGCGTGACCGGCGTCTGCAGGTTGTATTCCCTGATGGCCTCCGCCGGCGTGGTGCCGATCAACGCCAGGAGCGATGCCGCGACGCCCGCGCATCGCGCCTTCGTCAGCCTCCCCCTGGCGATCGCTCCCTTGTGCTCCATGCTTGCCTCGAACACGTCGATGATCCCCGCGCTTGTCGAATCGTCTCTAGCGCACCGCGAGCGCTCGTCGCAGCTCGCGCGCGACGGCGACTCTTTCTTCCGCGGGCAACTCGTCGCCGAACGGCACGCGCTGCGCGGCGAACCGCAGCGTGAGTCGCGGCGGGCGATTCGGAGCGCCCGGTTCTTCCAGCTCGACCCGCGCCCAGAAGCGGTTGAACTCCCGGCGCGTATAAACTCCGGCGCGATCCCGTTCGAGGATCACGCGGTCACCACAGATGCTCACGCGCTCCCAGTCCGACGCGTGCCGCTCGAACCAGCGGAACGCGAGATACAGGACCGCCATTTCCAGCGCGGAATACGGCAGCACCAGCCATGCGCCGAGCGCGGCGAACCCGAGCGCCAGCCCGAATGAGACGACGCAGAGCGAGGCGAACAATCTCCAGCGCCATCGGGAGCCGAGCGAGTCGTTCCGCCGCGAAACCACGCAGTACTCGGGTTCGATGGGAAGCGACGGAGTCCCGGCGCCCGGCATGCTGGCCTCACGAGCCGAAGCGTTTCAACAAAGCGACGGATTCTAGCACGGACGGTTGCGCTGCAAAATGAGGCCGTGCCTGTCCGGCGAACTCGGCTTGCGGACCCCTGCGCCGCCGCCCAGCGATCGCGTCTGCAGCATGTAGGGCGCATCTATCGCGGGCGCGGATGGAGCCGAACGATGGCTCGCCCGTCGGCGGCCACGCGCGCCTCGGGCTTCCACGCGTGGCCGTAGACGACCTCGAAGGTCGCGGGCAGCCGACCCTCGCGCCGGAATCCTTCGAGGGCATCGATCATTCGCTCCCACCGATGCCGCCCCGTGAGTCCGCGCGGGCGCCCGACCGTCGCGTTCTGCGCGCCGACCGCCTTGAGGTCGCGCATCAGCGCATTCGCATCGGCGTAGGTCATCGTGAGCTTTTCCATGTCCATCACGGGCTCGGCAAACCCCGCGTGCACGAGCATGTCGCCGAGATCGTGCATGTCGATGAACCGGCTCACGTGCGTCGCGCGATCCACGCGCGCGAACGCCGTCCGCAGCTCGATGAGCGTGTCGGGTCCGAAAGTCGTGAACATGAGCAGACCGCGGGTGCGCAGCACGCGATGGAGCTCCGCGAACGCGACTGGCGGCTCGTTGATCCAGTGCAGCATGAGATTGCTCCATACGAGGTCGAAGGTGCCGGCGGCGAACGGTAGCCGGCACGTGTCGCCGCACACCAGCGCGCCCGCGCTGCGCGCGTTACGAGCGCCGAAGAGCCGAGAGAGCACCGTGCGCTCTGCTGCGCTGGCGGCGGCCGCGCGCCGACGCGCCGTCGTGAGCATCGGCAGGGCCACGTCGAGGCAAGCGATCAGCGCGGCTGGAAAGCGGGTTCGCAGCTCGGCGAGTCCCTCGCCCGTGCCGCATCCGGCATCCAGAATCGCCTCCGGCAGCAGCTTCACCAATCCGAGGCGTTCGGCCATCCGCTGACCGACCTCGCGCTGAAGCACCGCCGCCGCGTCGTACGTTGCCGCGGCGCGCTCGAAGTCACGGCGCACGCTCCTGGTGTCGAGCCGGGCCGGATCGCGGCTCGGGCCCCTGTCAGTTCCCATGCGCGACGGAGGCCAGGAACACCTCCGGAAGGGACAGGAAAGGCGCATGGGCGGCACCGGGGATCGCACGGAACGAAGCGCGAGGCAGCGCCCCGGCCAGCCATTCGCTCGCCGATCGCGGGACAAGCATTCAATCCGCGCTGCGACCGCCGGGTTCGAGCGGCGCGAGGCCGAGGCGCCGAAACAGGTCTCGGTCCGCCTCGAGGTCCGGGTTGCCGGTAGTAAGCAGCTTCTCGCCGTAGAAAATCGAATTCGCCCCGGCGAAGAAGCACAGCGCCTGGATGCCGTCCGAGAGCTCGCGCCGGCCCGCGGAGAGCCGCACCATCGCTTTCGGCATGGTGATGCGCGCCACGGCGATCGTCCGCACGAATTCCAGCGGATCGATCGCCTCCGTCCCGTAAAGCGGTGTGCCTTCGACCTGCACCAGATTGTTGATCGGCACCGATTCGGGATAGGGATCGAGACCGGCGAGCTGCGCGATCAGGCCCGCGCGCTGCGCGCGTGTCTCGCCCATTCCGACGATGCCGCCGCAACACACTTTGATCCCCGCTTCGCGCACGCGATCGAGCGTCTGGAGCCGATCTTGATAATCGCGCGTCTTGATGATCTCGCCGTAGAACTCGGGAGCGGTGTCGAGGTTGTGGTTGTAGTAGTCGAGGCCGGCATGCCTCAGCGTTTCTGCCTGTCCGTCCCTGAGCAGCCCCAGGGTCGCGCAGGTTTCGAGCCCGAGTGCTTTCACTTCGCGCACCATCAAAGCGACCTTCTCGAGATCGCGCTCCTTCGGCCCACGCCACGCGGCGCCCATGCAGAATCGGGTCGCGCCGGCCGCCTTGGCCGCTGCGGCGGTCGCGACAACCTCATTCACTCCGAGCATCGCTTCGTTCGCCACCCCCGTGTGGTAGCGCGCCGCCTGCGGACAATAGGCGCAATCCTCGGGACAGCCTCCTGTCTTGATCGAAAGCAGCGTCGAGAGCTGCACCGCGTTCGGGTCGTGGTGCGCGCGGTGCGTCCGATGAGCCCGCTCGAGGAGATCGTTGAATGGCAACGCAAAAAGGGCCTCGACGGTGGCCACGGTCCAGCGGGACGCATCGGCGCGCGATCGGCTCGAGGCAACGCAAAGCGGTGACGGCTGCATTCGTTCCGCCCGTATGGTTAGAATGCGGGGCAGTGTCGGGGGAGGATGGGCCGTTGTCAAATTTTCTGGGCAACGCGCTTGACAATGTCCGCCGCGGCGCCATCGGCGTCGCGAGGCGCGCGTTGCCGCAGCGCTGCGAATTGTGCGCGGGCGCGTCCGGCATGGATCTTCTCTGTCGCGGCTGCACCCGCTCGCTGCCCCGCCTCGGCCCGGCGTGCCCCGTGTGCGCGCTGCCAACTTCGGGCGGGGAAGTATGCGGACAGTGCCTGACGAGCCCGCCGCCCTACGACGCGACGATCGCCGCGTTCGCCTACGCGTTCCCGGTCGACCGGCTCATGCACGCCTTCAAGTACCATGGCCGGCTCGCGCTCGCCGAATGGGGCGCGCGGGCGATCGGCGCCGAATGGGGACGGCATACGATGACGCTCCCGCAACGGCTCATCGCGCTCCCGCTCGCGCGGGAACGCCAGCGCGAGCGGGGCTACAACCAGGCCTTCGAAATCGCGCGAATGCTCGCACGCGAATGGCGGATCCCGCTCGTTCGCGGCGGCGTTCATCGCAACCTCGCCGCGCCGCCGCAGGCAGCGCTGCCGTGGAGCGAGCGGGCGAAGAACGTGCGCGGCGCCTTCGCGTGCGACCTCGCTCTCGCCGGCCTGAGCGTCGCCGTGGTGGACGATGTGATGACCACCGGCGCCTCGCTCGCCGAGCTCGCGAAGACGCTCAAGAAAGCCGGTGCCGCGCGGGTCGAGAACTGGGTCGTGGCGCGCACCCTGCCGCCGGGCGCGGAGTAGACTCGCCGCCCATGGTGGCGATCGTCCTCGTCCATCCCGAGATTCCGCCCAATACCGGCAACATCATCCGGCTCGCGGCCAACACCGGCGCCGAGCTGCATCTGGTCGAACCGCTCGGGTTCCGCCTCGGCGATCGCGAGCTCAGGCGGGCGGGGCTCGACTATCACGAATACGCGCGGCTCGAGGCTCACCGCGACTGGGCGGCGTGCCGCGCGGCGCTGGAAGCGCGCAAGTCGAGGCGCTGGCTCGCGTTGACCACACGTGGCGCACGCTCGCTTTACGGCTGCGCGTTCGAGCCCGACGACGTGTTGGTGTTCGGCTGCGAGACGGGCGGGCTGCCTGAGGAGATCCTGGCCGGGTTTCCCGCCGAAGCGCGCCTGCGCATTCCGATGCAACCGGGCGTGCGCAGCCTGAACCTTTCGAATGCCGTCGCGATCGCCGTCTATGAGGCGTGGCGGCAGTCGGGGTTTGCCGGCGCCGTATAGCTGCCTGGGCTCGTGCCGGAGACGATCGGCAAGAGCCGGCAATCGCGACGCCGCTACTGCATCCTCAGCCGCGAGAAGATGAACCGCAGCTCGTACTCGCGGTCGCGGATCACCTGCTCCTTCGCCTTGCCGTAGCCATGCCCGCTGTCGAAGTCCATGTAGAGCAGGAACGGATCGACTTGCCCCGGATGGTTCTGCACCCGAGCAACGAATTTCTTGGCGTGCGCTGGGTCGACGCGTGAATCGTATTCCCCGGCGGTGATCATCGTGGTCGGGAAGTTCACGCCCTCGCGCACGTTCTGGTAGGGCGAATAACGCAGGAGGTAGGCGAAATCCTCCGCCTTGTCCGGATCGCCGTACTCGGCGATCCAGTAGCGCGCGATCAGGAATTTGTGGAACCGCACCATGTCGAGCAGCGGAACCTGGCACAACGCCGCAGCGAAAAGATCCGGACGCTGCGTGAGCATCGCGCCGATGAGCAGTCCCCCGTTGCTGCCGCCGCCGATGACAAGCCTGTCGCGGGTCGTGTATCTCTCGCGGACGAGCCACTCCGCGGCCGCCGCGAAGTCGTCGAAACTGTTCTGCTTCTTGCCGAACTTCGCCGCATCGTGCCACCGCTCGCCGTATTCGTCGCCGCCCCGGATACCGGCCTCGGCGAGGATGCCGCCGCGATTGATGAACGTCGCCCAGCTCCGCACGTAGTCCGGCGCAATCCCGATGTTGAATCCGCCGTAACCGTGCAGGAACACCGGGTTCGCTCCATCCTGCCTCGTCCCCTTGCGATAGGAAAGGAACATCGGAACCTTCGTGCCGTCCTTCGACGGATAGAACACGAGCCTGGACTCGATCTGCGAGGTGTCGAGCGGCGGCGTGTCCTGCCACAGCAGCGACCAGTCGAGCGACTTGCCGCCGATCTCGTAGACCTTTCCCGGCGCCGTGAACGTCGACACGGTTGCGTAGACTACGTCCTTGTCGATGTCGTAGGAGCTGCCGGTGACATTGCCGAGCTCGGGCAGAGGGAGCTCGCGCACGCGCTTGCCCGAGTGATCGTGGACCCAAACGCGCGTGAGCACATCCTTCTTGTCGCGCAGGAGCAGCCAGTCGCTCGTCACGTCCACGCCGTCGAGCACGGTGTCCTGCTCCGGCCACAACACCTGCCAGTGCTCGAACTCCGGCGCGGCGTAGCTCGCGGCCATCAGCTTGAAGTTCGGCGCGTGATCGTTGGTGACGAAGTAGATGCGGTCCTTGCGGAATTCGGCGCCGGCGCGGAATTCCTTGCTCGAATAGATCGTCTTCGGCTCGATGTTCGAACCGAGCGGGCGGATGCGGATCGTGTTGGAATAGAAGTCGCCGGTCTCGAATACGGTGACCTCCGCTTCCTCGGGCTCGTACACCGAGCACCAGTCCTTGGCGTCGGTCATCGCGATCAGGAGCTCGTCGCCCTTCGGATCGTCGCCGAGCTTGTGGTGATAACAGCGCTGGGGCTCCTGTCTGTCGATCGATTCCTTCGTCCGCGGGCTCGCGTAGGCATAGCGCTCGTCGCGCGCCCAGTGGAAGGAGCCGATGCCCGGCATCAGCGGGCCGATTTGCCCGCCCGTCTTGGTATCGATGACGCGATAGTCGGTGATCTCGGAGCCGCGGCTGTAAGTAGCCACGGCGGCACGGGTGCCGTCGCGGTTCGGTACGAACGCGCCGACGCTGGTCTTGCCGGAGGGATCGAGCGCGACCGGATCGAAGAGCAGAAGCTCCTGGCCGTCGAGCCGTGTATAGACCTTGGCTTGTGCTTCGCCCTTACGCGTCCGGTAGAAGAATTCGCGCCCATGCTTGAAGAAGGGCGGTTGCGTGATATCGCGATCGAAGTACGCGACAAGCTCGTCGTGCAGGCCCGCGACCGGCGGCGCATTCGCGTCGAGCCATGCCACCGTGGCGTCGTGCTGGCGTCGGGTCCAACCCTGCACCTCGGCGTTCTTCCCGTCTTCGAGCCAGCGGTACGGATCGGTGAGGATGACGCCGTGGACGACGTCGACCACAGGTCGGGCAGGCGTGACGGGAGGATCGAACGCGGGCGCGGCCGCGGCGAGCGAGCTCGTCATGGTCAGCAGCAAGCCCGCAGAAAAACCAGAAAGGCGGCCACGCATGGGGGGCCCTCCTCCATCAGTGGAACTCCGGCCCTGGCTCGCGCGCGAGCAGCGCTTCGACCGCGCGGCGGGGCGAGAGGTCTTCGTAGAGTACCCGGTAGACTGCCGCACAGATCGGCATGTCGACCCGAAACTCCGCGCAAAGCGCGCGCACATCGCGGGCCGCAGCGACGCCTTCCGCGACGTGTCCAAGCTCGGCGAGGATCTCCGCGAGCGGCCGCGCTTGCGCCAACGCGAGTCCGACGCGGCGGTTGCGGGAGAGATCGCCGGTGCATGTGAGCACGAGATCGCCGAGACCGGCGAGGCCCATGAGCGTTTCACGCTTGCCGCCGAGGGCGGCGGAGAGCCGCCCGGTTTCCGCGAGCCCGCGCGTGATGAGAGCCGCGCGAGCGTTGTGTCCGAAGCCGAGGCCGTCGCTCGCGCCGGCGGCGATGGCGAGCACGTTCTTGACGGTGCCACAGACTTCGACCCCGGTGAGATCATCACTGACGTAGGCGCGAAAGGTTTCGCCGCGTAAGCGTTGCGCGACCTGCTCGGCGATGTCCGGAGCGGTCGCGGCGACAGTGACGGCGGTCGGCAGGCCTCGCGCGACTTCGTCGGCGAAGCTGGGGCCCGAGATCACACCGACCGGGCCCGGCCAGGTCGGGCCGACTACCCGATGCGCTGGAGCGACGCCCGCGGCCGCAGCGGTGGCGACAAATCCCTTGCACACCCAGAACAGAGGCGCGGTCGCGGTCCGTCGCGCCGCGGCAACGACATCGAGCAGCGCGCTCACCGGAGTCGCCACCACGATCAGAGCCGTGCCTGCCAGCGCCGCGTCAAGATCGGCCGTGACAGTTACGGACCGCGGCAGCTGGATTCCGGGAAGATAGCAAGCATTCTCGCGCGCGGCGATCAGCGCGGCTGCCTGCCTTGGATCGCGCGCCCACAGGCGCAGCGCCGGCGCGGAGGGGCTGCGCGCAAGATGGATCGCGAGCGCGGTGCCCCAAGCGCCGGCGCCCAGGATCGCGACGGTGTCCATCCCGGCAGCGTCAAGCGGTCCGGAAGGCTAAAGACCCCAGACCTGCTGGATTCGCACGAAGCCCACCTGTCCGTCGCGGTGCCGGACCTTCGCCCAGCCGGGGGTCGCCGTCGCATAGGCCGGATCCAGGAGCTCGAGGAGCACGTTCTGCTCGGCCTTGAACACGATGCTCGCCGAAGCCTCGGGCTGCGCCAATATTTCCGCCGTCGGGCCGCGGACCACCAGCGTGCGCTTGTCGCCTGTCGATCGCTTCTCGATCCATGCGACCGTCCCGCCGGCGTCGCGCACCTTGAGCCAACCTTCGACATTGACGATCACCTCGAGCGGGTAGTCCCGCCCGAGCACGAACAAAGCCTTGGACTTGAGCGAGGGCGCGTCGTAGAGAACGGCGGCGTCGCTGGTCGACCGAAAATCGCTCGCCGCAGCAACGCCGGCCGTCAGCGAGAGAAGCGCCGCCGCGGTCCGGAGGGCGGGCGACGGCATGCGCGTCAGGCCTGGGCGGCGACCTGCGGCTGCGCCTGTTGCGGCTGCTGCTGCATAGCCGCCAGCTGTTGCTGATAGAGCATCTCGAAGTTGATCGGATCGAGATGGACGGGCGGGAAACCCGCGCGGGTGACGGCGTCCGCAATCGTTTCCCGGATGTAGGGAAAGAGCACGTTCGGGCAATGGATCGCGAGCACCGGCTGGATCTCGGGCAGCGGCACTCCGCTGATGCGAAACACACCGCCCTGAGCCGCCTCCACGAGAAACAGCGTCTTGTCACCGGTCTTGGCCGTCACGGTGATCGTAAGCACGCACTCGAAGAGCGATTCGTCGATCTGCTCTCCACGGCTGCGCAGGCCCACTTCGACCTGCGGCGCCTCCTGCGAGCCGAACGACTGCGGCGCGCCCGGGTTCTCGAGCGACAGGTCCTTGAGGTAGATCTTCTCGATTCGGAGCGAGGGGCCGCTGGGAGCTTGCTGGTCAGCCATGCGAAATTCCTGGTTGAAGGACGGAACGGAGAATTATACCGTAAGGGATCAGTCGCTCTGCCCGGCCAGCAGTGGGGCAAGCCCGCCGGCGCGGTCGAGCGCAACCAGGTCGTCGTAGCCACCGACGTGCTGGCTACCGATGTAGATCTGCGGCACGGTCCGCCGTCCCGTCTTTTCCATCATTTCTCGTCGCCGCGCAGGGTCCAGGTCGATGCGGATCTTGTCGATTTGCGCGACCCCCTTGGCGCGAAGCAGCCGCTCCGCCTGCACGCAGAATGGGCAGACCGCGGTCGCGTACATGGTGATCGGGGTCATTGCCCTTCATGCTCCCTTCTCGGTGGGGAGCCCCGCCTCGCTCCACGCCCGCAGTCCCCCGCGCAGGGCGTAGACCTCCGCGAAACCGAGCTTCGCCAGCGCGTCCGCGGCCGTCCGGCTCCGCTGGCCGCGCTCGCAATAGGCGATCACCGGCCGCGCCGTGAGCTTCTTCAGCTCATGCCCCCGACTGGCGAGCTGCGATTGCGGCAGATGCAAGGCGTTGGGAATGCGCCCGCCCTCGTACTCCTGGGTCTCGCGCACGTCGACCAGCACCGCGTTACGCCGGTTGATGAGCGCGGTCGCCTCGAACGCTCCGATTTCGCGGACCGACGAGAAGCGGCCGCGGAAGAACGGCCAGACGAGCATGCCGCCTGACACGACCAGGACCAGGATGAGGGGCCAGTTGCTTTCGAGAAATTGCAGAGTCATCGGCTGTTATCCGGCACGCATCGCGGTAGAGACGTAAGCAAAATGATAGCAAGGTCGCTCCGACAGCGCGGCTCGGCCCGTGCCGGGTGCGCCGCTCGAGCTTAGATGGGGGCGGCTCGCGCCATCTACCAGCTCTCCGACGCGTGCGCAGGAACTCGCCGCTCCGGCGACGGTCCACAGCAGTTGCCTTCGCTGTGGGTTACGCGGGCGTGGAACTCGGCCGTTGGTCGGCTCGAGTCCGCCGCACGGCTGCGGCGAGCAAGCGAGCTATCCGCATTCATGCATCGTTGCCAATCGCTTCGCGCGACGGCGACGAGGGCGCGCAGCGGATTTGCATTGGGAAAACGGGCGTATACTGCGCGTGGAGCGGGCGGGCGGGCTGGCCGCGATCGGGCGGGAGAAGCGAGGTCGACGATGGGCAACGGTTGGAAGAAGGCGGGGTTGGTAGGTATCGGGGCAGTGCTGGGCCTGCTGCTGAGTCTCAATTTTTCGGCGATGGCGGAAAAAGAGGCGCGGCTTCCGATTCCGTACGATGATCTGCAGCTCTTTTCGGCCGTGTTCGGCCGCATCAAGAGCGATTACGTCGAGCCTGTCTCGGACGACAAGCTCATCAAAGGGGCCATCAATGGTATGGTCCATGACCTCGACCCCCATTCGGACTTTCTCGATGCGGACGCCTACAAGGAGCTCCAGGTCTCGACCCAGGGCAAGTTCGGCGGCCTGGGCATCGAAGTCGGCGTCGAAGACGGGTTCATCAAGGTCGTTTCGCCCATCGAGGAAACACCGGCGTTCCGCGCCGGCATCAAGGCCGGCGATCTGATCATCAAGATCGACGACATCGCCACGCGGGGCATGGCGCTCAGCGAAGCCGTGCAGAAGATGCGCGGGAAGCCGGGCACCCAGATCGTGCTGACGATCGCCCGCAAGGAGCTGGAGGCGCCCATGACGATCGCGCTCACGCGCGAGGAAATCGTCGTGAAGAGCGTGAAAGCGAAGATGATCGAGCCGCACTACGGCTACATCCGCGTGCGCCAGTTCCAGGAGCGCACAGGCGAGGATCTGGCCAAGGCGATCAAGGATCTCTACAAGCAGGGCGATCTCGCCGGTCTCGTGCTGGACGTGCGGACCGATCCGGGCGGACTGCTGCCGACCGCGGTCGGCGTTTCGGCCGCGTTCCTGCCGAAGGATGCGCTGGTGGTGTACACGGACGGCCGCACGCCGGACGCCCGCATGCGCCTTTCGGCGAGCAAGGAAAACTACCTGCGCAGCCGCGGCGACGACTACCTGAAGGATCTCCCGCCAGGAATCAAGACCGTTCCCATGGTCGTGCTCGTGGACGGCGGAACGGCATCGGCTTCGGAGATCGTCGCCGGCGCGCTCCAGGACCACAAGCGCGCGCTTATCATGGGCACGCAGACCTTCGGCAAGGGCTCGGTGCAGACGATCCTGCCGCTGGGACACAACACTGGATTGAAGCTCACCACCGCGCGCTACTACACGCCCAACGGCCGCTCGATCCAGGCCAAGGGGATCGAGCCCGACATCGCGGTCGACGACGGGCGCGATCTGCCGACCCGGCTGCGCGAAGCCAACCTGGAGCATCACCTCGAGGTTCCGGGCCCGGGCGCGCCGGCCGATTCGAGCCCCAACGCAAAGGCGAAGAGCGCCGCAGCGCAGACTTCGCTCGGAACCGAGGGCAAGTCGGCCGCGAAGAGCGAATCTGTGCCTCCTCCGCGGTTCGAATTCGGCGCGGCGGAAGATTTCCAGCTGCAGCAGGCGCTCAATCAATTGAAGGGCCAGCCGGTGATGGCTTCGAGCAAGGCCGTCTCGGCGCAGGCGAAGCCGCAATAGCGAAGCCCCGCACAGCCCATGCAAAACGCCCGGCTCGACCGGGCGTTTTTGCCTCGACGCTCATGGACGACACGCAGCTCCTGCGCTACAGCCGGCACATCCTGCTCTCGGAGCTCGGCGTCGATGCGCAGCGGCGCTTTAGCGAGTCGCACGCGCTGATCGTGGGCGTCGGCGGCCTGGGCAACCCCGTCGTGCAGTTCCTAGGAGCCGCCGGCGTCGGAACGCTGACCCTGGTCGATGCCGACGACGTCGACCTCACGAACCTGCAACGGCAGATCCTGTTCGATACGGCGGCGGTGGGCCGGCCCAAGGTCGAGGCCGCGCGCACCCGGATCGCCGCCGTGAACCCCGAGGTGCGCGTTGTCGTCGTGCCGCAACGCGTGGGCTCCAGCGAGCTCGAGCCGCTCGCCGCGCACGCCGACCTGATCGTCGACTGCAGCGACAACTTCGCCACCCGGCATGCGGTCAACCGCGCGAGCGTTGCGGCGGGCAAGCCGCTCGTCTCGGGCGCGGCGATCCGCTTCGACGGTCAGGTGGCAGTGTTCGATCCTCGCGATCCCGGCAACCCGTGCTACCACTGCCTGTTCGGCGAGGGCGACGAGTTCGAGGAGACCCGCTGCGCGACGATGGGCGTGTTCGCGCCGCTGGTCGGCATCGTCGGCGCGACGCAAGCCGCCGAAGCGTTGAAGCTTCTCGCGGGAACCGGGCGCTCGCTCGCGGGCCGCCTGTTGCTGCTCGATGCGCTCACCATGGAGTGGCGCGAAGTTCGCGTGGTCAAGGATCCGCGCTGTCCGGTCTGCGGCCCGGGGCGCCCGTGAGCCGCCGCGCCGCTGTGGCAGCAAGGATGGTCGCGTTGGCCGGGCTGTGCGCGATCGCGTGGACTTGTCTCTCCGGCACGGTCGATGCCGCGGAACCGAAGCTCAGCCGCGCCGAGTGGACCACGATCAAGAAAGTGATATCGCAACAGCGAGCCGCTTTGCACGCCGGCGACGGCGAACGCGCCTTCGCATTCGCCAGTCCTGGAATTCAGGCTCAGTTCGGCGATGCGCGCAACTTCATGGCCATGGTTCGCACTGCGTATGCACCCCTGCTCGATGCGCGCTACACCGAGTTTCTGGAAGGCGCAGTGATCGACGGCGTCATCGTCCAGCCGCTCCGGCTGATCGCGCCCGACAACACGGTGCTGGTCGCGCTCTACACCATGGAGAAACGCAAAGGCGTGTGGCGTATCAGCGGCTGCCAGCTGGCCCCCTCGACGGTGCGCGCGGCGTAGCGCCGGTCAGCCAGCCGCAGGCGCTTCCGGAAAATGAGTCGAATCGCGTCCCTCGTCCTCGTGGCGCTCGTCGCTCTGCTTTCCGGTTGCGCGGGCCTGCCGTCGTTGGAGGGCCGCACGACGACCACCGCGTTCGTCGACACCTCCGGCACACGCCTCGGCCGCGCCCTCGCGACGAATGTCGCCGCGAATCCCGGCAAGACGGGGATCTACCCATTGCCCGACCCGCGCGGCGCCCTCGCGGCCCGCCTGCTGCTCGCCGCCACCGCGGAAAAGTCGCTCGACCTGCAGTATTTCGTCTGGGAACGAGACCAGGCCGGCTTCCTGCTCTTCGAAGCGCTCTGGCAGGCGGCCGAGCGGGGGGTGCGGGTTCGCCTCCTGCTCGACGATTTCTACACGGACGGGCTCGATCCCACGATCGCCGCGCTCGATGCGCACCCGAATATCGAAGTGCGGCTCTATAACCCGTTCACCCTGCGAGCCGCTCGCTCGCTCAATCTCGCGACCGACTTCATCCGCGTGAACCGGCGCATGCACAACAAGTCGTTCACCGCGGACAACCAGGTGAGCATCGTCGGCGGACGCAACATCGGCAACGAATACTTCGGCGCGGGCACTGGAGTCGCCTTCGCCGACCTCGACGTGATCGCCGTGGGCGCAGCCGTCAGCGATGTCTCGAAGGAGTTCGACCTGTACTGGAACAGTCCGTCGGCCTACCCGGCGGTCAGCCTCGTGGGTCCGGTTACGCCGGGCGGCGCCACGAAGCTTCAGGAGCGGTTCGCGTCGACGAGCCGCGACCCCGAGTCGGTCGCCTATCTCCAGGCGGCGCGCGAGACGCCCGTCGTGCGCGACCTACTCGACCACAAGCTTGAATTCGAGTGGGTAAAGGCTCGCGTCATCTATGACGACCCGGCGAAGACGCTGGACCCCGGCGCGGGAACCGACGTACTTCTTTTCCCCGAGCTGGTCCGCGCGCTGGGCCCCGCCGAGAAGTCGCTCGACCTTGTCTCCCCATACTTTGTCCCGGGCGAGGCAGGCACGGCGGCGTTGGCGGCGCTGGCCCGCCGAGGCGTGAAGGTGCGCATCCTCACCAACTCTCTGGCGTCGACCGATGTCAAGGCCGTTCACGCGGGCTACGCGAAGCGCCGTGAGGACCTCCTCCGGGCGGGGGTCCTGCTCTACGAGCTCAAGCCGACCGCGACAGGCGAAGCGCATGAACACAACCTGCCGTGGTTCGGCTCGGGTGAATTGTCGGCGCTGCACGCGAAGACCCTCGCCGTGGACCGCAGCCGCGGATTCGTAGGCTCGTTCAACTTCGACCCGCGCTCCGAGCTGCTCAATACCGAGATGGGTCTCGTGATCGACAGTCCGACGCTCGCGGCGCGGCTCGCCGGGACCTTCGACACTGTCGTGCCGCGGGTTGCCTACGAGGCCCGGCTCGCGCCCGACGGTGAGCGGGTGCAATGGATCGACCGGAGCGCTTCGGGCGAGGCTCGATACGACGCCGAGCCGCAAACGAGCCCGTTACTGCGCTTCGGCATCGACATGCTTGGCATCCTGCCGATCGAGGGCTTGCTCTGACGTGGGCTGACCCCGCCACCGGCCGCAGAAGCGCCGGGCTATCCGCACCGCCTCAACCGAAGAACTCGACCCGTCCGGTTTCCAGGTTGTACATCGCTCCGGCGATCTTGATCGCACCCGAGGTCTCGAGCTCGGCCAACACGGGACTGCGCCGATGGATGTCGGCCACCGTCAACTCGACATTCTTGCGCGCCACCGCGTCGACAAAGCCGTAGTTCTTGGAAGAACGCTCGCCCTGATACTGGGTCGCTTCCACGGCCGGGCGTATCTTCGCCAGCAGTCCCGTGAGATTTCCGAGCTGGGCATCGTCGATCGCGCCCTTGATCGCACCGCACGCGGTGTGCCCCATGACCAGCACGACCTTCGCGCCGGCCAGCTTGCACGCAAACTCCATGCTCCCCAGGATATCGTCGTTGGCGACATTGCCCGCCACCCGCGCGTTGAAGCAGTCGCCGATCCCCAGGTCCATGATCGTCTCGGCGGGCGCGCGGGAGTCGATGCAACTCAGTATGACCGCCGCGGGATACTGACCCTTCGCGCTCGCCTTCTGCTGAGCGAGGTAGTCGTGCGGGGACTCCTTTCCGCGGCGGAAGCGCTCATTGCCCTTCTTCATGAGCGCGATGATGTCGTCCGGCGTCAGTTTTTCGCGGCGCGCCTTGGTCAGAGCGGCAGCGTACGCCAGGCGCCAGCCGGGAACGATCCCCGCAGCCGTCGTGGCAGCCGCGACGACGCCGATCTTGAGGAAGCTGCGTCGATGCCGGTGAATCTGTCTGAGGGGCGACGGTGCGCTGCTAGCCATGACCTTACCTCTATGAACGAAGTGTGCGACAGCTCTCGATTGTAAACCTAAGGGATCGACCCGTCCCGGCGAAGTGCCCCGTCGGCCGCTACCCGAAAAGATACGCGCGCTGCGTCTCCCAGTGCTCCTGCGGCATCCTCTTGAATCCTGATTTCGCGAACAGCAGCCACCGGCCCAGCACATAGGCGAGGAGCGCGTTCGCCTGCGAAGTCGGATCGCCGGTCCACGCGCCTCCCGCCTGCGCGACTTTGAGCGCCTGCCTCAGCGAAGCCTCGATGCGGTCGTAGAGCTGGTTCATGCGGACCTGGAGCCGCTCGTCCTCGTTGACGAGCGCGTCGCCGATCAGCACCCGCGTCATGCCCGGATTCTTCTCGGCGAAACCCAGGAGCACCGAAGTGATCTGCGTGGCCTGCGCCACGCCGTCGGTCGTCTCGCTCGTGATCCGATTGACCAGAGTGAACAGCGTCGACTCGATGAATTCGATGAGACCTTCGAACATCTGCGCCTTGCTGGCGAAGTGCCGGTACAGTGCGGCCTCCGAGACTTCCAGCCGTCCTGCGAGCGCCGCGGTCGTGATCTTCTCCCCGCGCGGATTCTCCAGCATCGACGCCAGCGTCTGCAGAATCTGCAGGCGCCGTTCCCCCGGTTTGGTCGCCATGGTCAATCCGCCCTGATCATCGTGCCCACGCCTTCGTTGGTCAGTACCTCGAGCAGCAGCGCATGCTCGACACGTCCGTCGATGATGTGCGAGCTGCGAACGCCGTTCTTGACCGCCTCGAGCGCCGAGCCGATCTTCGGCAGCATGCCGCCGTGGATGGTGCCATCGGCGAACAGCCGATCGATCTCGCTCGCCGTGAGTCCCGTCAACAGCGCGCCGCTCTTGTCGAGCACGCCGGGCGTGTTGGTCATCAGCACCAGCTTCTCCGCCCTGAGCGTTTCGGCGAGCTTTCCCGCGACCAGATCGGCGTTGATGTTGTAGGCATCGCCGTCCCGGCCGACCCCGATCGGCGCGATCACCGGAACGAAGTCGCGCGAGTCGAGGAGCTGGATCAACTCGGGATCGATGCGCTCGATCTCGCCCACCAGCCCGATATCGACCGCCTCGCCTTCGTCGGTCTCGCTCTTGAGGAGCATCTTGCGCGCATGAATGAAAGCGCCGTCCTGCCCGGTCAAACCCACGGCACGGCCGCCATGCTGATTGATGAGCCCGACGATTTCCTGGTTCAGCTCGCCGAGCACCATCTCGACGACGTTCATCACCTTCTCGTCGGTGACGCGCATGCCCTGGCGAAACTCGCTCTCGATGCCCATCGTCTTCAGCAGGTCGCCGATCTGCGGTCCGCCGCCGTGGACGATGATCGGATTCATGCCGACCAGCTTCAGCATGACGACGTCGCGGGCGAAGCCCGCTTTCAGCGCCTCCTCGGTCATCGCGTTGCCGCCGTACTTGACGACGATCGCCTTGTCGTGGAAGCGCTGGATGTAAGGCAGGGCCTCGGCCAGGATCTGCGCTTTGAGCGCGGCGGAGGCGGCCTCTAGGGGCATGGCGGCGAGGGGACGACAGCGAAGCTCGGTGGTGATCGATTCTACCCGATCGCGCGAAGACAAAGTACCACGCCGCTTCGTCGACGAGTAAGCCCTGACTGGCGAGTGGCTGGCTCGTTTGTAAGCGACAAGGCGGTTTGGTATCTTCCCGCGATGCAGAACGGCCCCGCGGATGCGATCGACCCGAGTCTGATGCGTCGCGTCCTGGTCATCAAGCTGCGCCATCATGGGGACGTCCTGCTCGCGTCGCCGGTATTCACCGTCCTTCGTCGAGCCTTGCCCGGGGCCGAGATCGACGCGCTCGTGTATCGCGAAACGGCGGGCATGCTCGAGGGCCATCCCGCGATTGCGAGCGTGCATACGATCGATCGCGACTGGAAGCGTAGCGGCGTGTGGAAGCAAGCCGCCGCAGAGAACCGTCTGCTGCGCATGCTCGCATCGCGCCGCTTCGACCTTATCGTTCACCTGACCGAACATCCTCGCGGCGCATGGCTCGCGCGGTTGTTGCGCCCCCGGTATGCCGTCGCCCGCGAGCTTTCCAACGCCCACTGGTTGTGGAGAACGAGCTTCACGCACTACTACCGGCTCCCGCGTTCTCGTCCGCGCCATACCGTCGAATGCAATCTCGACGCGCTGCGTCGCTTGGGGATCCAGCCGGCGAGCGACGAAAGAGCTCTCGTATTCGTTCCGAGCGAGCGCGACGCCGCACGCGCGACGTCGGTGATGCGCGATCACGGGCTCGAGCGGTCGCGCTTCATCGTACTGCATCCGGGCTCCCGGTGGCTGTTCAAGTCCTGGACGCCGGAGCGATACGCGGCGCTGATCGAGGCCGTCGTCGGCGACGGCTGGCGAGTCGTGCTGACGGGCGCTCCGGATCCGCGCGAGCGCGAGCTGGTCGTCGCGACACTCGCCGGCCTGACGAGCGCGACCCGGCGGTCGATGGTCACCGATCTGTCGGGCGCACTCGACTTGCGCGAGCTCGCCGCGCTGGTCCGCGAGGCGCGCGCTTTCGTCGGCGTGGATTCGGCACCGATGCACATCGCGGCGGCGATGCAAACGCCGGTGGTCGCGCTCTTCGGACCCAGCGGCGAGATCGAGTGGGGCCCTTGGCGCGTGCCGCACCGGGTGGTCGCTTCGGGGGAGCACCCGTGCCGGCCCTGCGGCATCGACGGCTGCGGCGGCGGCAAGCTCTCCGAATGCCTGACCACGCTGCATCCCGACAGCGTGCACGCCGCCCTGCGCGAACTCCTGTCTGAAACTCGATCGCGATGAGGCTCGCGATCATCCGCCAGCGCTATACGCCTTACGGCGGCGCGGAACGCTTCGTCGAGGCTGCCCTCGAAGCGCTGCTCGAGCGCAGCGTCGCGATCACGCTCTACACCCGCAGCTGGCCGCAGACGCGGCTGCAGCTGATCGAACCCGTGCTATGCAATCCTCCCTACATCGGAAGGCTGTGGCGCGACCGCGGCTTCGCCCGGGCGGTCTGCGAGAAGATCTCGCGGCAGCCCCCGGAGCTGGTGCAGTCGCACGAGCGTCTGTTGTGCTGCGATGTCTTTCGCGCGGGCGACGGAGTGCATCAGGTCTATCTCGAAGAGCGGCTGCGCGAAGCTTCGCCGCTCGAGCGGCGCTTCCTGGAATGGAGCCCTTATCACCGCTACGTACGGGACATGGAGCGGCGGCTTTTCGCGAGCCCCGCGCTCCGTGCCGTGATCTGCAATTCGAAGATGGTGAAGGAGGAGATCCGGGAGCGGTTCGGTTTCGCCGACGACGGACTCCACGTCGTTTACAACGCGGTCGACAGCGACGACTTCTCGCCGCGCCTGAGGGAGCATCGCAGCGCGGTGCGCGAAAAGCTTCGCGTGCCGGAAAGCGCGACCGTTTTTCTGCTCGTCGGCTCCGGGTACGCGCGAAAGGGCGTGGCGCGGGCGATCGCGGCGCTGGCGCGGGTGCCGGGCAACCCGTATCTTTTCGTCGTCGGCCGCGACAAGGCCCGCGGGCGCTACAAGCGGCTGGCGCAGGAGCTCGGCGTGGCGGAGCGCGTCGCTCTCCTCGGCGCACAGGAAGATCCGAGGCCGTTCTTCGGGTCCGCCGACGCGTTCGTGCTGCCGACGCTCTACGATCCCTGCCCCAACGCCGCGCTCGAGGCGATGGCCTGCGGCCTGCCCGTCGTGACGAGCACGAAGTCCGGCGCCGCCGAGCTCGTCCTCGAGCACGACGCCGGCTTCGTATGTCCGGCGATCGACGTCGACTCGCTGGCCTGGCACATGACGACGCTCACCGATGCGGCCGCGCGGGCGACACTTGGAGCGCGGGCCCGCGAGGCGGTGCAGCCCTTGACGCCCGCGGCGATGACGCTCCAACTCGTGCTTCTCTATCGCGATCTTCTCGCCGCGGCGCACGCGGCCGGCCACGCGGCGCCGAAGGTCGCGTCGCCCTGAGCTATAATCGCCCGCACTCAGCCCACGCCGGCGGTCTTTCCTGCGGCGCTCTCTCTCGATCGTGTCCTCCGGCCTGCTTCTCTATCGGCGCCTGCTTCGCTACGTTCGCCCGTACTGGTGGGCGTTCGCGCTTGCGCTCATTGGCATGAGCGTCGTCGCCGCGGGCGACACGATCATGGCCTACATGGTGATGCCGATCATCCAGAAGCTGCAGAATCCGGATCCTGCGATGACTTTGGAATTGCCGCTCGCCGTCGTGGCGGTGTTCCTGCTGCGCGGCCTCGGCTCGTTCATGTCCGAGTACGGCATGGCATGGACCGGCCACCGCGTCGTATTCGACCTGCGCCGGCAGATGATCGAGCGCCTCCTGACGCTGCCGACCGCGTATTACGACGCGCAGTCGTCGAGCCGGCTCATCTCCAAATTCACCTTCGATGCCTATCAGCTCGCCGCTGCGAGCTCGAGCGCGATCACGACCGCGGTCCGCGGCGTGCTGACCATCGTGGGCACGCTGGGCCTGCTGTTGTATCTGGACTGGAAGCGCACCATCGTGCTCCTCATCGTCCTGCCGCTCGTCGCCGTGGTGACGCGCTACTTCAGCCGCCGGCTCCGCCGCGTGGCGCGCGATGTTCAGCAGCGCACCGGCTCGATCGCTCACGTGCTCGAGGAGATCATCGGCGGGCACCGCCTGGTCAAGATCTTCGGCGGTCACGCGTACGAGAGGAGCCGGGCAGTTTCCGCCGCCAACAAGCTGCGCCAGTCGATGGCCAAGCAGTCCTCGGCGAGCGCCGCGAGCTCGCCGCTGCTCCAGTTCGTCGGCGCCTGCGCCGTCGGCCTGATCGTTTACCTGGTGCTCAAGCAAAGCGAGACCGGCGGATTCGATGCGGCGCGCTTCGGCGCGTACGTCGCCGCTCTGCTCACGCTGATCGACCGGCTGCGCTCGATGTCGGGCGTCAACACCAACATCCAACGCGGACTCGCGGCCGCGGAGAGCATCTTCGGGCTCATCGACCAGAAGCCGGAAGAAGACCGGGGGACGCTCGAGCTCAAGCAGGTCCGCGGCGAGCTCCGCTTCGAGCACATCGTGTTGCGTTACGCCGGAGGCGAGCGGAACTCGCTCTCCGACGTGAGCCTGACCATCTCGCCAGGCGAGGCCATCGCGCTGGTCGGTCCCTCGGGCAGCGGCAAGACGTCTCTCGTGAATCTCGTGCCGCGCTTCTACGAGCCCACGTCGGGCCGCGTCCTTATCGACGGTCACGACATCAAGACGCTCACGCTGGCCAACCTGCGCAGCCAGATCGCGCTGGTGAGCCAGGACGTGGTGCTGTTCGACGACACGGTCGCCGCCAATATCGCCTATGGCGCAATGGCCGACGCGCCGCGCCAGGCGATCGAGCATGCGGCGATCGCCGCGCACGCGCTCGAGTTCATCCGTGCGCTGCCGGAGGGTTTCCAGACCATCGTCGGCGAGAACGGCGTGCGACTGTCAGGCGGTCAGCGTCAACGCATCGCGATCGCGCGCGCGATCCTGAAGAACGCGCCGCTGCTCATTCTCGACGAGGCGACGTCCGCCCTCGATTCCGAGTCCGAGCGTCACGTGCAGGCGGCGATCGAAACGCTGATGCGCGGCCGGACCACCATCGTGATCGCCCATAGATTGTCCACGATCGAACGCGTCGATCGAATCGCCGTCCTCGACGCCGGACGCATCGTCGAGCAGGGCACCCACGCCGAGCTGCTTGGGCGCGACGGTCTCTACGCCAAGTTGCACCGCATCCAGTTCGCCGCGGCGGCGACCGTTGCCTAGAGGAAGTCGAGCCTGCGCATTCTGCACACGGAGTCTTCTCTCGGCTGGGGCGGGCAGGAGCTTCGCATCCTGACCGAGGCGGCCGGACTGCGTCGGCGGGGTCACGACGTTCGCGTCGCGAGCCCGCGCGAAGCGGCGATCTTCACCGAGGCCGAGCGCTTCGACGTGCCGGTGGTGGCCATGCCGATCGGTCGCAAGGGACCGGTCGGGCTCGTCGCATTGCGGCGAGCCCTGTCGAGCGAGCGCATCGACGTGGTCAACAGCCACAGCTCGACCGACAGCTGGCTCGCCGCACTCGCCTGCCGCGCTTTCTGGCTGGGCAAGCGACGGCCCCCCGCCTTGGTGCGCACGCGGCATATCTCGGCGCGCGTGCCGACCGATGCCGCAACGCATTGGCTGTACGCGCGCGCGACAGCGGAGATCGTCACCACGGGCGAAGCGATCCGACAGCAGCTCATCCGGGCGAACGGCCTGTCTCCTGCTCGCGTGACGTCGATCCCGACCGGCATCGACCTCGAACGCTTCGTCGCGGGGGACAAGGAAGTCGCGCGAAATGGCCTGGAGCTTCCCCGCGCCGCGCCGCTGATCGGCATCGTGGCGACGCTTCGCAGCTGGAAGGGACACCGCTATCTCGTCGAGGCGATGACGCTCCTGACCCATCGCGACGCGCAGCTTGTGATCGTCGGCGATGGTCCGCAGGCCGACGCGATCCGCGCGCAGATACGCTCGCTCGGGCTCGAGAATCGCGTGCGGCTCGCCGGCAACCAGCAGGATGTCGTGCCCTGGCTTCAGTCGCTCGATCTTTTCGTGCTTCCTTCCTACGCCAACGAAGGCGTGCCGCAGGGCCTCGTGCAGGCGATGGCGGTGGGCGTTCCCTGCGTGACCACCGACGTCGGCGCGATCGGAGAGGTCGCGATCAACGACGCGACCGCGCTGGTGGTTGCGAAGCAGAACGCCGTCGCCCTCGCCGCCGGCATCGATCGGCTCCTGGACGACTCAGCGCTGGCGGCGCGTCTCGTCTGGTCGGCGCGCGATCGGGTGCATACGAGATTCGGCCTCCGGACGATGCTCGACGGGATGGAAACGGTGTTTCGACGTGCCGCCGATGCCAATCGCTACCGCTAGCGCCCAGAGCCGTTTCCCCGGGCGGACGCGGGTCGTGGTCCGGGCGCTTCTGTCGAGGGCGGTCCACGGCGGCCGCCGCTCGAGACCCGTCGACCCGCAACGGATCCTCATCGCCCACCACCTGCTCCTCGGCGACACGCTCATGCTGACCGCGCTTGTGGCGAAGCTGCGCGAGCGGCACCCGGCCGCGGACATCGTGATGGCGCTGCCGGAGGCCTACGCGCCGCTCTATGCGAGCGCACCGTACGGGCTGCGCGCCATCGGCTGGAACCCGCGCCGCCCGGCCGCATCGACTCTGTGGCACGACGAGGGTTTCGACCTCGCGCTGGTTCCGGGCGACAACCGCGTGAGCTGGCTGGCCCTGGCGCTGAATGCGCGCTGGATCGTCGCATTCGCCGATGATCGTCCGCCCACCAAGAGCTGGCCCGTGGACGAGCTCTGGCGCTATCCCGATCGGCCGGCCGCCTGGAGCGACATGGCCGCGGGGCTGATCGAGGGCGCTGCGCCGAAGCCCTTTCGTCCCGAGCGCTGGCCCGCACCGCCGGGCAGTCCGGTCGCTCGCCCGTCCGGACCGTACGCCGTCTTGCACGTGGGTGCCAGCACCCCGCTCAAGCGCTGGAGCCCGGCGCGATGGAATGCGCTTGCAGCACGCTTCGCTTCGCGCGCCATCGAGCCGGTCTGGTCGGCGGGCCCCGAGGAGACGCCGCTCGTGCGCTCATGCGATCCGGATGCGCGCTACCGGTCGGTGGCTGGAACGGTTTCGCTGGCTCAGCTATGGCATGTCATCGCGGGCGCGTCGGTGCTCGTCAGTCCCGATACCGGGGTGGCTCACCTCGGCCGGATCATCGGCGTGCCCACGGTGGCGCTGTTCGGACCGGGATCGGCCGCAATCAGCGGGGCAGGCGCTTTCTGGCGCGAAACGCCCTACCGCGCCGTCACGGTGGATCCCTTCCCTTGCCGCGATCAACGCGTGCTGTTCCGCCGCAACATCGAGTGGGTACGCCGCTGCGGCCGGACGCTCGATGAATGCCCGCACCCGCGTTGCATGGACGCGATCGAGTTGGACGCTGTAACCGCCGCGATCGCCTCGCTCGGCGTGCGCGTCGACTGAAGCACCTTGGACGGTCAGCGAGCTCGCAGCGCGACGATGCGTTCGACGCTCGGGGGCATCGCGACCTCGCCATGGGGCATGTATTCCGGGACCCAGGCCTTCAGGCAGGCGCGCACCTCTGGGTCGTCGGCCGCGCGGTCGCGTTCAAGCCACGCGATTGCCTGATCGACCGAATCGGCGCGCGCGGTACGGGCATGGGCGATGAACAGCTTCGGGTGCGGCGTGGCGAGCGTGGCCTCGTCGGACGCGAGTGGCTCCTCGAAGAGCTTCTCCCCCGGACGAAGACCCGTGAAGACGACGCGGATCCGATCCGGATCGGCGCCCGAGAGGCGGATCATGTCGCGCGCGAGGTCGAGGATGCGCACCGGCTCGCCCATGTCGAGCACCAGCACTTCGCCGCCCCTGCCCATCAATCCCGCCTGCAGAAGGAGCTGGGTCGCCTCAGACAATGACATGAAGTAGCGGGTGATCTCGGGATGCGTGACCGTCACCGGACCGCCGCGCGCGATCTGCTCGCGAAAGCGCGGGATCACGCTGCCGGCGCTGCCGAAGACATTGCCGAAGCGCACGATGACGAACTGCGTGCCGCCGTTCTGCAGGCTCTGGCAGACGATCTCGCCGAGCCGCTTCGAAGCCCCCATCACGTTGGTCGGATTGACCGCCTTGTCGGTCGAAACGAAGACGAACTTCTCGACCCGGGCAGCAACCGCAGCGTGCGCCAGCACCCACGTGCCGTAAGCGTTGTTGCGCACCGCCTGCCAGGCGTTCGTCTCTTCCATGAGCGGGACGTGCTTGTACGCGGCGGCATGAAAAACGACCGACGGGCGCTCGTGCGCGAAGAGCCGCTCGACCAGCGCCGCGTGCTTTGCGTCACCGACGATGGTGGCAACCGGCAGCTCCGGAAACTCATCCTTCAGCGACTGCTGGATCTGGTAGAGCGCGTACTCTGACAATTCGAGCAGCACCAGCCGGGCGGGCCGATAGCGGGCGATCTGGCGGCAGAGCTCGGCTCCGATCGAGCCGCCTGCGCCGGTGATCAGCACGACCCTCGCACCCAGCCATTCCCGCAAGCCGGCAGTGTCGAGCACGACGGGGTCGCGACCGAGCAGATCGTCCAGCTCGACGTGCCTGATGGTCGTGAGTTGCGAGCGCCCGCTGATCAGGTCCTCGTACGACGGCACGGTCAGCGCCTCCAGGCCGGCCACCGCGCACAGTTCGGCAACGCGACGGCGGACCCCGTGTGCCGCGGAAGGCAGGGCGATGATGACCGTCCGGACGCCGTAGCGGCGAGCAAACGACGGCAGCTCTGCAATCGCTCCCAGCACGCTGACGTTGCGCAGCATCCGGCCCTGTTTCGCCGGGTCGTCGTCGAGAAGTCCGACGACCCGCCATTGCCTGCTGTGGGCCAGCTCCTTGGTCAGGCGTGCTCCGGCTTCCCCGGCCCCGAGGATCAGCACTGGTTCGCCCAACGCGGCCAATGGGCTGTAGAGGCGGTGCTCCTTCCAGATGCGGTAGGTAAAGCGGCTCCCCGCCATGAGAAAGATCAGCGCCAGGGGATAGACGATCAACACGGTGCGCGGAACGACGGCGGTCAGGCGAAGCATGACCAGGACCACCGGGATCGCCACCGCACCCAGGCCCGCCGCCAGCACAATCCGCTGCAGATCGGGCAGGCTCGCGAAGCGCCAAAGGCCGCGGTACAGCCCGAACGCGAGGAAGATGCCGGCCTGCAGCGGCAGGATCCAGGCCAGCGTGCGCCACATGTCGGTGAGCTGCGGCTCGTGGAGGTCCATGTTCGACCGCAGCCAGTACAGCCCGAGCCAAGCCAGGGCTGCGGCGCAGACATCGTGCACGAACGCCAGCCAGGCTCGCCAGTTAGCCCTTACTTTCCTCAAATCCCGCTCCTCGCCGGCGCCAATGATACTCCGTTACGATATAGAGCGACGCCAGAGCCCCTATCCAGAACAGCAGCGCCGCCACGCCAAGCGCCGGCGCCCATGCTAAAGCGGCAACGGCGCTGACGCCGGTCCCCAGCATCAGGCCGCCGTAGACCGCCAGCGTGCGGGTGTGCCCCCAGCCCATCCGTACTAGGCGCTGGTAGCAGTGGTCGCGGTGAGCTTGCCACACGCGAGCACCGCGTGTGAGCCGCAGCGCGAGTGTTGCGGAGGCATCGGCGATGAAAGGAAGGAACACCAGAAGGGGAAACCATGCCGGCCACCATCGTTCCAGCCACCCGGTAAGTCCGAATACGGCGGCGAGAAATCCGAGCGGTATCGATCCGGCGTCGCCAAGGAAAATGCGCGCCGGCGGCAGGTTGTACAACAGAAACGGGATCGTGGCCGCCGCGAGCGCCGCGATCGCGACGGCCGCCGGACTCCCGGCGAGCCAGGCGCCTGCGGCGTAGCCGCCAAAGCCCGTCAAGGCCATGGCCCCGGCAAGGCCGTCGCTGCCGTCCATGAAGTTGTACAGATTGCATATCCACACGATGAGCACCACAGCCGCAACGGGCTCGACCGAAAGGCCGGCGAGCCCTACCCAGCCCAGGGCCGCACCGACGTGAACGGTCAGCCGCAGTAGTGGATGAACGCCTCGCAGGTCGTCAAGGAGCGATATCGCGACCAGAACCAGCAGGGGCGCCAACCAGGGTTTGGGCCCTGACAGCCAGATCGTCGCGGCCAGCCAGCCCACCCAGATAGCCAATCCTCCAGCCCTCGGGACGGGTCGCACGTGCAGCGATCGCGCATTGGGGCGGTCCAGCGGGAGATGCGCGGCATGCGAAAGGAGGAAACGGATCACCAGCCAAGCAAGCGCGAAGGCGATCAGCGCTGGCAGAACGGTCATGGAGGCCCTGCAGACGTGGCCGCAAAGGGTCTCGCCCTGCGGAACGTGGGCAAGCTGTTGTTTGTCGCCATTCTTGCCCGCGTCCGGCGGCCGCCGCGGCACCGCAGCTGTAGAGTGAATTATACCCGCTGCAGAGGCGAGAACAGCATCGAATCAAAAAGCATGCCTTGTTGCAATTAAACAACAGCATCTGGACGCTGTTTTGTGGCCGTCGGTCTTTGCCTTGCCATTGGATTCGGCGCTTTGGCACAATGGGTACCAACTTCTCGATCCCTGCCTGAGAAGGTTCCGATGGCCAGTCGTAAAAATAGCGCACTTGCCACTTATTTCCGTTAGAGGAGAATTTCAATGAATAAAAAGCTCGTCGCCCTTGCCGTCGCCGGCGCGTTTGCGGTGCCGATGGCTGCGCAAGCGCAAACTGCGAACGTCACGCTGTACGGGCGCCTGAATCTCGACGTTGAATTCATAAAGGCCAAGACGCAGGATCTGAACTCGACTGACCCGACCGCGACGACGAATACGACCGTCAATCGCGTGAGCAGCAACACGTCGCGCCTTGGCGTGCGCGGCACGGAAAGCCTGGGCGGCGGCCTCAATGCCATCTTCCAGATCGAGTCGAACGTGAGCGGCGACACCGGTAACTCGTCGGGCTCTGGCTTCGCGAGCCGCGAGACATTCGTCGGTCTGCAGGGAAGCTGGGGCAGGTTCACCATGGGCAAGTTCCTGATGCCTCAGGACGACCTGCATGGGATCTTCGGCAACACACCCACGCTGCTCACGTCGATCTTGTCGACGGCCGCCCTGTGGGCGCAGGGTCCCCAGTCGAAGGGTTCCGGCGGCTTCGACGCGCGCACAGGCAACAACCTGCGTTACGACACGCCGAACATGAGCGGCTTCACTGCGGCGCTGCAATACTCGACGCGGGATTCGTCGGGCAACGCGGACGCGAACGCTGGCGTTGCAGGCGACAACGGCGATCACGCGTCCGAGCTGCGACACGCCTATGTGGTCGGCGCGAACCTGATCTATGCGAACGGTCCCATCAGCGCTGGCGTGGCTGTCGAACATAACGCCAAGGTTCGTCAGTACACGCCTCTGCAGTGCTTCAACACGTCGTTCTGCAACGCAAGCGATACCGACTGGACGATTACGGGTGCGTACGACTTCGGTACGATCATGGGCGGTTTCGGGCTGCGACTCGCCGCCGTGTACGAGCATACGAAGTACGATGCTCCTCGCTCCTTAGCCGACGGTGGCGGCCTCAGCGACCTGAAGCGCGACTTCTGGGGTGTCTCAGGCACGATTCCTCTAGGTGGCGGCAAGATCTATCTGTTCTACGGGCGCGCCGGCGAGGGCAAGGGCGGGGCAGCGGATGGCCAAACGATTGGCGGCTTGGTCAAGGGTCCCGACACCAAGGCGGACCAGTACGAGGTCAGCTACAGCTACAGCCTGTCGCCGCGCACCCTGCTTTACGGCGGTTATAACAAGATCAACAATGACAGCAACGCCAAGTACTCGTTCAACATAAACGGGTACTCGATCGCCCAGGGCGGCAAGCCCGGCGGCCTGATATTCGGCATGGTGCATTTCTTCTAAACGATTGCAAGGGTCGGTCCCAGGTTCAACTGGGTTTGAAGTGATCATCCGGGCGCCTGATGGGCGCCCGTTTTTTTCTCCTCTCGGGCGGCGCGGAACCGGAGGGCGTCACCGGACTCGCATGCTTTAGGCCGGGTCGAACCGGCCAATCTCCGACATCGAATCACAAAACAAGACCCGGATGCTCGACGATCTCATCCTGAGTTTCGACCGTGCCCTGCGAACGCTCTCCGGGGTCGCCGAGAGCAGGCGTTCCAATCCTGCGACCGGCATGCCGGAGCCCGATCTCACTCCCGACGAGCGCCGTCACGCGGCGGGCCTGATGCGGGTCAATCACACCGGCGAAATCTGCGCGCAAGCACTCTATCAGGCCCAAGCTTTGATGGCGCGCAACATCGAGATCCGGCGTCGCCTCGCGCAGGCCGCGCGAGAAGAGGAAGAGCATCTTGCCTGGACGCAGCAGCGTCTGGCCGAGCTCGACGACCGTCCGAGCCTCATCAATCCCCTCTGGTACGCCGGGTCGTTCGCGATCGGCCTCGCCGCGGGAATCACCGGCGACCGCACCAACCTCGGGTTCGTCGCGGAGACCGAGAGGCAGGTCGAAGAACATCTTTCCGCCCACATGGACCGCCTGCCCGCAGGCGATGTCAAGAGCCGCGCCATCGTCGCTGCAATGCGCGACGACGAAATGCGCCACGGCTCCTCCGCGCGCGAAGCGGGAGCGGCCGATCTGCCCTGGATCGCGCGCGCGGCCATGCGCGCTGCGGCACGCGTAATGACGCTCTCGGCGTATCGCCTGTAGGCGATCGGTCGCGAGATGCAACAATGATCTCCAGCAGGAGCAGTAAGATCGCATGAAGAGCCGGCTCATCATCGTGCTTGTCGCTTGCACGACCCTTTTGTCCGCGAGGGCGACAGCGCAGATCGCCAACGTGCGTCTCTACGGCAGCATCAACCTAGATCTGGAATTCGTTCAGGGCGCCACCTGCAACAGCCCCAGCCCCTCCGGATGCGGCGCGGCAGGCAATGAGATCCAGAATCCGACCGTCGTCCGTGTCAGCAGCAATTCGTCGCGTCTCGGGGTTCGGGGCAACGAGTACCTCGGCCGCGGACAGGTCGCGATCTTCCAGATCGAATCGTCGATTCAAGCCGACACGAGCGGCGGCACGATCGCTGGGCGCGAGACGTTCGTCGGACTCCAGGGCGACTGGGGAACCTTGAAGCTCGGCCACTTTCTCACGCCCTACGACGACATCCTGCCAATCTTCGGCAATGCGCCGACGCTGACCACCTCGATCCTGTCGACTGCGGCAATCTGGGCACAGGGGCCGCTGTCGAAGGTCCAAGGCGGTTTCGACGCGAGGCTGGGCAACTCCATCCGCTACGAGACTCCGCCGATGGGAGGGTTCGTCGGCGAGCTTCAGTATTCGACGCGCGACTTCGCCACCGATGTCGACACCGCCAACAATGGCGACCACGCCTCCGAGCTGCGACACGCCAACGTGGTGGGGCTTGGGGCCTTCTACAGCAAGGGGCCGCTCGATTTCGGGATCGCTTACGAGCGAAACAACAAGGTCCGCGCCGAAACGTTCAACGACGACGCGTTTAGCATCGCGATGGCCTACGACTTCGGATTCTCCTCCATCGGCATCGGCCCGCGCCTCGGTTTCGTCTACGAGCGTCTGCGCTACGACACTCTCAACAGCGGATCGAGTCGCGCCGATTTGAGGCGCGATTTCTGGGGAATCTCGGCGACCGTGCCAGCCGGTGGCGGCTCGATCTACGCTTTTTGGGGCCGCGCCGGCAACGGCAAGGGAAGCGCTCTCGATGGAACGACGATCGGGGGCCTTGCCAAGGGCCCCGACTCCGGCAGCGACCAGTGGGAAGTCTCGTACAGCTATTCGCTGTCGTTGCGCACGCTTCTCTACGCCGGGTACGTTCGGCTAAACAACGGGGCGAACGCGAGCTACGGCTTCAACATCAATGACTACCCCGTCGACCGGGGTGCCAAGCCGACCGGTTACGTCCTCGGCGTGACACACTTCTTCTAGCCGCTGCAGCAGCGTAGAAGGTGCCCTGAGCCCGGCTTGCGTTTCCACTGGCGCAACGCGTCGAGGCGGGCAGCGCGCAGTCGTCGAGCGACGTCCCGACCGTCGCTTCCGCCGGACGCCACCTTGCCGGCATCGACGTCACGCACGACAGCCAGCGCGGCGGCAAGCTCCGTTCCGGGGCGAAATTCCCCCGCGGCGCCTTCACCTTCCGCGAAATGCCATAAAGCGCATGCGCGAATCAATCCCCGCAGCCTGTCTGGCCTGCGCAGGGCGTCGACAGCGAGCAGGAGGTCGAGGATCGCCGGTGGGGGGAGCTCGGACACGCGCGCGACGCGGCCACAGAGCCGACCGGCGAGCCGAGCCAGGTCCCGGCAGTCCGCGGGCGCGTTGACGCGTCGGCTCAGGCGGTCGGCACGAAGCGCGCGCGCTCGGGCACCCTCGCCCAAACCACCGGCCAGCACGGCGTAGCGAACCGCAAGGGTGTCGCCTGCCGCAGCGGCGGCGTCCAGCGCGCGCTGGCAGCGTTCGCCCGGGCTTAGCTTCGGCGACGACGGGCGGAAGAGCGCGTCGACTTCAGGCAAGACGGCGACCAGCGCTCCGCACTGCCGCAGCGTCGAGATGAATCGCGACGGTGTACGTTCCATCAGAGCCCGGGAAAGCTCCTGCCAGACTCTTTCGGCGGAAAGCGTCGCGAGCTCGCCCCCGGCCGCGATCGAGCGCATCAGCGCCCGGGTCTCCGGCGCGACCGAGAAGCCGAACCGCGCCGCGAATCGCGCAACGCGCAGTACGCGCAGCGGATCTTCGGCGAAAGCCGGACCGACGTGACGCAGCACGCCAGCGTGAAGGTCCCTCTCGCCGCCAAAGGGATCGACGAGCGTGCCGTCCTCGGCGCGCGCCATCGCGTTGATGGTGAGGTCACGCCGGGCCAGATCCTCCTCCAGCGTAACCTCAGGCGCGGCATGGAAGACGAAACCCCGATGGCCGCGTCCGCTCTTCCGCTCGGTACGGGCGAGCGCGTATTCCTCGTGGGTCTGCGGGTGGAGAAACACCGGAAAATCCCGCCCTACGCCGCGGAAGCCGAGAGCGTGCATCGCCTCGGGCGTCGCGCCCACGACGACGTAGTCGCGATCCGCCCGCGCATGGCCGAGCAGTTCGTCACGCACCGAGCCGCCGACCCGATAGATCTTCATCGATTGAGGCGGCTAGCGCCCGCCCTGGGCGCGCAGTTGAGCATAGCGGCTCCGCGCGGACGCCGGTGCGAGATAAGCCGGCACGACCGCTTCGAGCGCTGTGGGGGGACCTCCGAGAAGTGAGGGATAGGCGCAGTCGCAGACGTTGTCGATCGTCATCGAGGCGAGATTGTCGCGGGTCAGGAGCTTGCCCGGCAGCAACTCGAGGATCCGCGCCTGCAGCCGCGAAAGACGGGGCCCCAACGACACGATGGGCCGGCGCTCGCCCGTGACTTCACCGACATAGGCGACCAGCTCCCGCAGCGTGTACACGCGGGGACCGCAGAGGGCATAGCGCTCTCCCGACGTTCGCGGGTCGTCCAGGGCGCGCACGAATGCCTCGGCCACATCGCCGACCCATACCGGCTGAAAGCGCGCTTGCCCGCACGCGAGTGCGATCAACGGCAGAAGACGCTCGAGTCGGGCGAACAGGTTGAGGAATGAATCTTCGCGCCCGAAGATGATCGACGGTCGGAAGATGGTCCAGTCGAGATTCGACGCGGCGACGATCGCTTCCGCCTGCCCCTTGGTGGCAAGGTAGCGGCTCGGCCCGTCCGAATGCGCGTTGAGCGCGCTCATGTGGACGAGGCGTCGCGCACCCCCTGCACGGCACGCCGCGACGGTCTTGTGCACGAGCTCGACGTGAGCCCGGTCGAAGTCTCCGCGCCGGACTTCGTTGATGATCCCCACCAGATTGACGACCGCCCAGGCGCCGGCGGCCAGACGTTCCAGCGTCACGGGATCGTGAATGTTCGCCTCGACGACTTCAACGGTCGGGAGCAGGAGAAGATGCCTGGCACGGTCGCGGCTGCGCGTAGGAACGACCACGCTCTCGCCCAACGCGACCAGGCGCGCGACGATGTGCCGGCCGACGAAACCGCTGCCGCCGAGGACGATGATTCTTCGCACGCTCATCGATCGTGGTCCACGCTGTTGCCCGGCGCAGGCTCCGCGGCACCGTTGCCTGGCGCGACGTCGCCGCCCGTACCGCGAGGCGCCACCACGCCGAGCCGATCCTTGAGCGCAACGTAGCGCAGGCCGAGCCGCGCCTGATAGAACATGGCGTTGGCCAGCACCTTTTTCACGTAGTCCCGGGTTTCGGTGAACGGGATGGTCTCGGCGTAGACGGCGCCCTCGAGCGGCGCTGCGCCCCGCCAAGCCTGCGCCCGCTTGGGGCCCGCATTGTACGCCGCGGCGCCGAGCACCGGCAGTCCGTCGAGCTTGTCCAGCACGTAGCGAAGATAATACGCGCCGAGGTGGGCGTTTCCCGCAGCTTCGGTCAGCTTGAGCGAGCGATCGTCGATGCCGACTTTGTGGGCGACCCAGCGCGCCGTCGGCGGCATGAGCTGCATGAGTCCGACCGCTCCGGACGACGACACGATATCGTTGACGAACCGGCTCTCCTGCCGCACCAGGCCATACACGAATGCGGCATCGAGACCGTTGTCGCGCGCCGCAGCCTCGATCTCCGCTTCGAAAGGCGTCGGATAACGCAGCGCGAAATCGTGCCGGCGGCGAGTGCGTTCGGCGGTGTTGATCGAGCGATCGTAGAGACCATTGTTCTGGGCAAAGGTCGCTGCCAGAAGCAATCCCTCGTCGCTCAAGCCTCGAACCACGACGACCCATTCGCGCTGCGCTTCCGGCCGCAGATCGAGCGTGGACAACTTCAACACTCTCTGTACCGCCTCGCGCGCCGCGAACGCGGTGAGCGCTGCGGGGTCCGGCGCAAGGGGCTCGCTGATCGGCATCACGCTCGCACCCAGCGCTTCGGCGGCGAGCAGGCCGTAGAAGCTCTGCTCGGTCGCGAGGCCGCCATAGAGGCGCGTGGCCTCTTCATCCTCTCCGTGGACTGACAGCGCACGTGCCTTCCAATACCGCCACGCGGGATCCAGCGCCTCTTCCGGGGGCATCGCGTCGATCGCGCCCACGACCTCGCTCCAAGCGCCGGCTCGCAACGCGGCCCGCACCCGCCATGCCCGCTGTGCCTCGCTCCGAGGGGCGTCGCCGGCTTCGCGATACCACGCAGTCGCGTCCGGCAGCAATTGCCTGGCGCCGTGAAAGGCGATAAGGAGGTAGCCGTAGAGTCGCTCGGGCTGGGGCAGCCGCGATGCCCATTGGGTCCACGCTTCGTGCGCTGCCGAGGCGTCGGCCTGGGCCACGCGGTCGAGCGCATAGAGAGCGAGTTCGCGACCGGTGGGCGAGGACCAGCGAAATTCGCCCTTGGCGAGAACCGCCCGCGGGCGCTGGTCGATGCGCTGGAATTCACGCGGCGAGGGCCGTTCGGACGCGGGCAGCTCGCCCGCTATGCGCGCGGCGAGGCGAAAGTTTCCCGCCTCGTGCGCCAGCCGGAAGCGCGCCCAGACGTCGCGCGTGGTCAGGGCGCCTTGCGCGAGGAGCACGGCGAAGATCGGCTGGCAGGCTTCGGGTTGCTCGTGACCGGCGAACCAGAATCGCCGCGCATCCGAGACGTCGCCGGCGCCGTCGCCCTTGCGCGCAAGCCGCAGCTGCGCGGCGTAGCATGCAAGCTCCACGTCCTCCGAGCCGCGGGCCGGGTATTCGGCGGCGAACAGATCCCACATTTGTCGCTTACCGAGCGATTTGAGCCATTCGATACGCAGCCGGTCGGCGATCGGCATGTCGGCGTGCCGCTCCAGAAATGCTCGCACGGCCTGCGGGTCGGCGTCGTCGAGCTTGAGCCGCAACCGCCAATAATCCACGTAGGCTTCGAGGAGATGGCCCTGGAGCCGCGGCGCGATCCGCTCGAGGCGCGCCGAATCTCCTGCGCGGAAAGCGTCGCGTGCGGTGGCGAAGTCGAGATCGCTCGGTTGCGCCGGGACGCTTGAGCCGACGCAGGCTGCGGCGAGCGCAACGGCGCAGCGCGCAACGAAGAAGCGGAGCGAAGACGCGGGCATTGCCGCAATTGTCAGCGACCTGCGCAGATGCGACAAGTCTTAAGCGCCTTCCTTCGAGAGACGACGGCGATGATAGAATCGACAAGCAGCGCTCCGCCGCAGGTAGAATTTCGCGGTCACTTTCGAGGAATCCCATGGCTCGACGCAACGGCGCCCCGAAGGTGGGCGTGATAATGGGCAGCGACAGCGATTGGGAAATCATGCAGCACGCCGTCGCGCAACTCGACCACTTCGGCGTCGCGCACGAGACACGCGTGCTCTCGGCGCATCGAACGCCGGACGATGCCTTCGCTTATGCCGAGAGCGCCGCAGCGAACGGGTTCGCTTGCGTCATCGCCGGGGCGGGCGGCGCCGCGCACCTCGCCGGCGTGATCGCCGCCAAGACCACCCTCCCGGTCCTGGGCGTTCCGATCCCCTCCAAGTACCTGCGCGGCGAAGATTCGCTGCTCTCGACCGTGCAGATGCCCAAGGGCGTCCCGGTCGCGACCTTCGCTATCGGAGAGGCCGGCGCGGCGAACGCCGCATTGTTTGCCGTGGCCATGCTCGCGCGAAGCGATGCCGCGCTCGCGCGCAAGCTCGGGGAATTCCGTGCAGCGCAGACCGAGAAGGTCCGCGCGATGAAGCTCCCTCCCCGGAAGTGATGCCGCCGGAGCACTATTTCCGCTTCGACGCGTCACGAACCGCGCCTTCGGGCAGCGACGCGACGCGCGCCATCTCGGGGTCCGTGTAGCGGCAGCCGGCAGCGACGTAGTCGGCCGCCATGGCGGTTGCATCGACGCCCCAGAAGAGCTCCCCGCCGATGGCGAGCGTGGGGACGCCGAACACGCCCCGTGCGATCGCCTCATCCGTATTGCGGCGTAGCGCGTCCTTGACCTCCTGTGTGCCGATGCGCGCCTCGGCGTCCGGCAAGTTGAGCTCCAAGGTGAGCTCCGCCCATTCGATGGGCAGGTCGCCCATTCGCCCGTCGCGCCACACGAAGCGGAAAATGCGGCGCACCGCATCGGGCTCGCAATCGGCCGCGATCGCGAGCCTGAGCAGAGGCAAGGGATCGAACGGATGCGCAGCGGGAAACTTGAGCGGGACGCCGAGTGTGCGCGCCTGCCAGACGACGTGACGATAAGTGAACCGGCGCTTGGCCGGGATTTCCGCAGGTCCCTTGTGCCCGTGGGCCCGGAGCAACCCGGCGAAAAGCACGGGACGGTAACGGATGCGAAGGGATCGCCCGAGCGTCGGCAGGAGCTCGGACTGCAGGTATGAAAACGGCGAAACGAAATCGAAGTACCAGTCAGCGGTTGCCATCGGTCATCCGCCGGGCAATCGCTTCGCCGTGCCTCGCCTGGCGCTCGCGGAGCACGGCCAGCAGCGCGCTGCGCTCGTCGGCTGAGAGGTCGATCCAGGCCGCGATCTCGTGGAGCGTGCGGTAGCATCCGGCGCACAATCCGGTGGGCGGATCGATGACGCAGAGGCTCACGCAGGGCGAAGGCACGATCGCGACCTCGCTCGGCTCCGCGCTCACGCTCTCGTCCTCGCCAGCAGCGGATCTTTCGCGTCGAGGGCGCGCGCCACGCGCGAGACCGGCGCGCGGCACAGAAAGTCGGAAATGTATTGCCCGGCGATGCGCAGCCGTGTCATGTCGACGCCGGTCTCGAGTCCCAGTCCGTCGAGCAGATACAGCACGTCCTCGCTCGCGACATTGCCCGTCGCGCCCTTGGCATAAGGACAGCCGCCAAGCCCGGATACGGAGCTGTCGAACGTCGCCACACCCATCTCCAGCGCCGCGTAAACGTTGGCGAGCGCCTGTCCGTAAGTGTCGTGGAAGTGTCCAGCCTGTCTCGCAACCGGGACCACGTCACCCACCGTCGCGATGAGCCTGCGCGTCTTGCCCGGCGTTCCGGTTCCGATCGTGTCGCCGAGCGAGATCTCGTAGCAGCCCATCGTTTGCAGGGCGGCGGCGACGTCGCGAACGCGCTCGGGCTCGGTCTCGCCCTCGTACGGACAGCCCAGCACGCAGGAGATATAGCCTCGCAAGCGTACGCCATGCGCGGCAGCGGCCTCGGCCACGGGACGCGCGCGCTCCAGGCTCTCGGCAATCGAGCAGTTGATGTTCCTGCGCGAGAACGTTTCCGACGCCGCGACGAACACAGCGACTTCGTCGCATCCCGCGGCGAGTGCCGCCTCGAAGCCTTTCAGGTTGGGCGTGAGCACGGGGTAGCGCACGCCGGGGCGCCTGCGGATCGCCGACATCACCGCGGCCGCGTCCGCCATCTGGGGAACCCACTTCGGCGAAACGAAGCTCGTCGCCTCGATTGCCGGCAAACCGGCGTCGGTCAGGCGATCGATCAATCCGACCTTCACATCGGTCGGCACCATCGCCGACTCGTTCTGCAGCCCGTCGCGTGGGCCGACCTCGACCATGCGCACTCGTGGAGGCAGGCTCATGTTCAGTATCCGCGATCGCGATCGACCACACCGGTGGCAGGCCATCCCGCCTCGAGCCGCCGGATCTTGCCGGCGATCTGCGCCACCGATTCCTCGATCAGCGTGACCGCCGAAACGTGTGGCGTCACCACGACGCGGGGATGATGCCAGAAAGGGTGCTGTGGCGGCAGGGGCTCGTCTCGGAACACATCGAGCACCGCGCCGGCGAGATGACCCTCGTCGAGGAGCGATAGCAGGTCGGCGTCGACCACGACCGCGCCGCGCGCGACGTTGACGAGGTACGCGCCGCGCGGGAGGAGCGACAAACGCGCGCGATCGAGGAGGTCCCGGGTGTCGGGCGTGAGCGGCAGCAGGCAGACCAGAAACCGCGTCCCGGCCAGGAAAGCCGCGAGTTCGTCATTGCCGGCGAAGCTCGCGATGTCCGTGCGCTCCTTGCGTGTGCGGCTCCACGCACGAACCGTAAACCCGAGGGCTGCGAGCGCATCCGCGACGGCCGATCCGAGCACGCCCGCCCCGAGGAGGCCGATCGTGAACCCGCCTTTCGCTCCCCGCGGGCGCGCCCGCCAGAGCGCCTGGCGCTGCTGTTCGGTGTAGGCACCGAATTCGCGGTAGCAGTCGAGCGCCGCATGGCAGACGTATTCGGTCATCTGCTCCGCCATTCCGGCATCGTCGAGGCGAATCAGAGGGATGCGCGACGGAATGCCGGCAAGATCCGGTATCGCGTCGACGCCCGCGCCGAGATTGAAAATCGCTTTGGCGCGCTCGAGAGCCGGCAGCGCGCCGGGGGGCGGCCTCCACACGATCGCGTAGTCGGCGGCCGCGGCGAGCGCGGCCGACCAGGGGTCGATCTCCGCTTCCGGCAGCGCGCGGCGGAACGCAGCCATCCAGGCCGCTCCGTCATTGCCCGCGTAGAGGACGATCTTCAACTGGCGCGCTTCGAGTCGGCCGCCTCGATGTCGATGAGATCCGCGCCCTCCGCCACCTGCTCGCCCGGTCGGTAGTTGACCGCGCTCACCTTCCCCGCGGCGGGTGCGGCGATGGTGTGCTCCATCTTCATCGCCTCGAGAATCATGAGCGGCGAGCCACGCTCGACGCTCTCGCCGGGCTGAACCAGAACGCAGACCACGGTGCCCGACATCGGCGCCGTCAGATGTCCGCCGCGGGGCGCCTCTTCTTCCGGATCCGCCAGAGCGTCGACGAAGGTGAGACGCGTCGTCGCACCGTCGCAGAATACGTAGCGCTCGTCGCCGAACGCCACCACGGTCGCCGAAAAGATGGCGTCGCCGAGGCCGACGCGAAGCTCGTCGCCGGCGCGTCGCACGTCGGCGTCGACGGTCCAGTCCCCGATTGACAGGCGCGCTCGCTCGGGTCCCGCGCGAAGTTGTACCGGAAAAATCGCATCGCCGAGAGCGAAAGTCAGTGCAATAGCATGATCGTCCGAGTTCAGCCACCAGGTATCGACCGCGTGCCACGGCGACCACGGGTCGCTCGTGCCGGACGCACGGGAGGCCGCGGCCTCGCGCATCCGCGCCAGCTCGCCCAGCGCCGCAACCGCGAGCATACGCTCCGACGGCGCGCTCGCCGGCGGCAACAAGGCATCGCGGTGCGCTCCGATGAGACCGGTGTCGAGCTCGCCGCGCACGAACGCGTCGTGCGCGACCACGCGTCGAAGGAAAGAGATGTTCGTGGTAACTCCGACGATCTGACATTCCGAGAGCGCCAGGGCGAGGCGGCGCCGAGCGTCGTCCCGGTCTTCGCCCCGGACAATGAGCTTGCCGATCATCGGGTCGTAATAGCGCGTTATCTCGTCGTTGGCGCGCACGCCGCTGTCGAAGCGCACATCCGAGGATTGGGCTGGCGTTCGCAGGTGCACGAGCCGGCCGATCGACGGCAGGAAATCGCGATCAGGGTCCTCGGCGTAGATGCGCGCTTCGATGGCGTGGCCGGCGAGCGCGATCTCTTCCTGCGCCAGGGGCAATCGCTCCCCGGCCGCCACGCGGAGCTGCCATTCGACCAGGTCAATGCCGGTGATCATCTCGGTGACCGGGTGCTCCACCTGCAACCGGGTGTTCATCTCCATGAAGTAAAAGGAGCCGTCGTCAGCCCGCGCGGGAACGATGAATTCGATGGTTCCTGCGCCGACATAACCGATCGCTCGCGCGGCTTCGACCGCTGCGGCTCCCATCCGTGCCCGCCGCTCGGCCGTCATGCCCGGAGCCGGCGCCTCTTCCAGGACTTTCTGGTGCCGCCGCTGCACGCTGCAGTCGCGCTCGAAGACATGCACGCAGCCGCCGTGAGCGTCGGCGAACACCTGGAACTCGATGTGGCGCGGTCGGACGAGATATTTTTCGACCAGGAGGCGATCGTCGCCGAAGCTCGCTTTCGCTTCGCGCCGGGCCCCGCCAAGCGCTTCGGTGAAAGCCTCGGGTCGCTCGACGACACGCATGCCTTTTCCTCCGCCGCCGGCGGAAGGCTTGATCAGCACCGGATAGCCGATGGCGGCGGCGCGAGTTGAAAGCGTCGCATCGTCCTGCTCGGCGCCGTGATAGCCCGGCACCACCGGAACGCCGGCGGCAACCATGATTGCCTTGGCTTCGGCCTTCGAGCCCATGGCGCGGATCGCCGCTGGAGGCGGGCCGATGAACGCCAGTCCGGCGGCGGCGACCGCGGTCGCGAACGCTTCGTTCTCGGACAGGAACCCGTATCCCGGATGGATCACCTGCGCGCCGCACCTCTTGGTGATGCCGAGAATCGCCGGGATGTTGAGATAGCTCTCCCGCGGCGGGGAGGGACCCAGCCGATACGCTTCATCGCACATGGCGACGTGGAGCGCTTCGGCGTCGGCGTCGGAATAGACGGCGACCGTACGCACGCCCAGTCGCCGGGCGGTCCGCGCCACGCGGCAGGCGATCTCGCCGCGGTTGGCGATCAGGATCTTCTCAAACATCGCCCGACCGCCCATGCGGCGAAGCGTCGGAATGACCGAACCACCGCGCCATCCTCGAGGCAAAGGCGCGCAGGAAACGCCACAGCTTCGGCAGCAGCCAGATGGCGAACGCGAGCAGCAGCGCGAGCGCGACGAAGAAGGCGACGGGATGCGCGAGAGCGAGATAGAGCATCACTCCGACGAGCAGATCTTCGCCGAACGACGCGGCCCAGTTGGAGAGCGGCTCGGGCGAAGCGTTGATGGCCATCCGAGCGCCGGCCTTCGTGAAGTGGCTGCCCGCAGCGAGCGTGCCGCCGATGATCGCCGCTGCCAGCGTCCACGCAGGAGGCGAATCGCCGAACACCGCGGCTGCGAGCGCGGCACCCGCTGGAATGCGCACCAGCGTGTGCGCAACATCCCAAAGCGAGTCGACACCGGGAATCTTGTCGGCGAAGAACTCGACGAACACCATGAAGCCTGACGCCCACAGGACGAGCGGATGCGCGAGAACGAGGAGGTGTGGCGGCAGATCGAACCAGCCGAGATACCCGAGGCCGCCGACGATGAACAGCACCGCATAGAGCCGGATGCCGCTGGCCCAGCCCAGCGCCGCGGCGAGCGCGACCAGTTGCCAGGTGTCGAGCCGTTCCATGGTCGCGACGCCCGGCTACTCGCCCTTCGGCACCCATGCCGCGCGGCGCTTGTCGAGGAAGGCTGCGACGCCCTCCTTGCCCTCGGGAGAGGCGCGAACCCGGGCGATCCTCCGCGCGGTGTCCGCGATGACGTCGGCGTCGATCGCGCGGTGCGCGACGGCGCGAACGAGCGCCTTGGCCTCCGCCTGCGCGCGGGGTCCCGCGGTCAGCAGGAACCCGAGCAGCTCGTTGATGCGAGAATCGAGCTCCCCCGGCGGTACGAGCTCGTGCACCAGTCCGAGGCGGTACGCTTCGGCCGCGGTGAACCGCTGCGCAGTCAGGAAGAAGCGGCGCGCGGCGCGCGCGCCGATCGCTTCGACGACATACGGACTGATCGCGGCGGGAATGAGCCCGAGACGCCCCTCGGACAGCGCGAAGGTCGCGTCATGTGCTGCGACCGCGATGTCGCAGCACGCCACCAGCCCCACGCCCCCGCCGAAAGCCGGCCCGTGCACGCGGGCGACGGTCGGCTTGGTCAAGGTGGCGAGCGTCGAGAGCATCTCGGAGAGCGCTGTCGCATCGGCGAGATTCTGCGCGCGCGTGAAGGCCGCCATCTTGCGCATCCAGTTCAGGTCAGCGCCTGCGCAGAAACTGCTGCCGGCGCCGAGCAGCACGACCGCGCGGACGTTGTCATCGGCTTCGATGGCGCGCAGCGCCCGCGTCAGCTCGGCGACCAAGGTCTCGTCGAAGGCGTTGTGCACCTCTGGACGGGCGAGCGTCACCAAGCCAATGGCGTTGCGGATCTCGAGCTGGAGCATCGTGTACGCCCGGGCGGCGCGCGGCGTGCCTCGACTTCGCTTCCGGGCGCCGCTCGCGCCGGATTCTCTTTTGTTGGCCATGGTCCGCCCTCACATCCTGAAGACGCCGAAGGTCGTCGCCTCGATCGGCCGGTTAAGCGACGCCGACAGGGCCAGCGCAAGCACCTTGCGCGTGTCGGCAGGATCGATCACGCCGTCGTCCCAGAGACGCGCGCTCGCATAGTACGGATGGCCTTCGCGTTCGTATTGCGCGCGCAACGGCGCCTTGAAAGCGGCTTCCTCCTCCGCGCTCCAGGTCCCGCCCTTCGCCTCGATCGCTTCGCGCCGGATCGTGGAAAGAACCGTTGCCGCCTGCTCGCCGCCCATCACCGAGATGCGCGCATTGGGCCACATCCAAAGGAATCGTGGGTTGAAGGCGCGACCGCACATCCCGTAGTTGCCCGCACCGTGCGAGCCGCCGATGATGACCGTCAACTTGGGCACGCGGGCGCAGGACACCGCGGTCACCATCTTCGCTCCGTCGCGCGCGATGCCACCCGCTTCGTACTTGCGGCCGACCATGAATCCCATGATGTTCTGCAGGAAAACGAGAGGCGTGCGGCGCTGGCAGCAGAGCTCGATGAAATGCGCGGCCTTGAGCGCCGATTCCGAATAGAGAACCCCGTTGTTGGCGACCACGCCGACCGGATAGCCGTGGATCCGCGCGAAGCCGGTCACCAGCGTCGTGCCGTAGCGCGCCTTGAATTCGTCGAAATCGCTCGCGTCGACGATGCGTGCGATCACTTCGCGGACATCGTATGGCTTCTTGATGTCGGCGTTGATCACGCCGTAGAGCTCGTCGGGAGAGTAGCGCGGCGGCCTGGGCTCGGCGATTTCCGCGGCCGCGGTCTTCGGACGATTCAGGTTCGCGACGATGCGGCGCGCTATGGCCAGCGCGTGGTGGTCGTCATGCGCATAATGATCCGCGACGCCCGAGATGCGCGTGTGCACATCGGCCCCGCCGAGCTCCTCCGCGGTCACGGTCTCTCCCGTTGCGGCCTTCACGAGCGGAGGACCGCCGAGGAAGATCGTGCCCTGCTCCCTGACGATGATCGACTCGTCGGCCATCGCGGGCACGTAGGCGCCGCCTGCCGTGCACGACCCCATCACGACTGCGATCTGCGGAATGCCCTGCGCCGAAAGCGTGGCCTGATTGAAGAAGATGCGGCCGAAATGGTCGCGGTCGGGGAAGACTTCGGTCTGATTCGGAAGGTTCGCGCCGCCCGAGTCGACGAGATAGATGCACGGCAACCGGTTCTCGCGCGCGATCTCCTGGGCGCGCAGATGCTTCTTCACCGTGATCGGGTAGTACGTTCCGCCCTTCACGGTCGCATCGTTGCACACGATCACGCATTCGCGGCCCGAAACACGACCAACGCCCGTGATGATCCCCGCCGCGGCGATGTTGTCGTCGTACATGCCGTAGGCGGCGAGCTGGGAGAGCTCGAGGAACGGTGAGCCGGGATCGAGGAGACTGCGCACCCGCTCGCGGGGCAGGAGCTTACCGCGGCCTGCGTGGCGAGCTCGCGCGGCGTCGCCGCCTCCCAATTCGATCGTGGCGATCCTCGCCCTGAGATCGGCGACGAGCGCAGCCAGCGCGTCGCGGTTCTGCGCGAAGGTCGCGTCGCGTGGATCGAGCTTGGACTCGATGACCGGCACGTCACCAGCCTCCGGTCGCGAGCCAGCGGTCGATCTGATCGAACCGGTCGACGCCCCAGAACGGCTCGCCGTCGACGATCGTGAACGGCGACCCGAACACGCCGGCGGCAATGGCGCGCTCGTTTTCCACCTTCAGCGCGTCCTTCACTGCCGGGTCGTCGATCGCGGCCCGGACGGCCGCTTCGTTCGCGCCGCCCCTGGCGGCGACTGCGGCGGCCATGTCGGGCTTGGAGATGTCGACGTCGTCGCAGAAGAACGCGCGGTAGAGCGCGTGCACCGCCGCAGGCGCGCGCGCGGCATCGTTCGCCTTGAGCCAGAGCACGGTCCGCGCCGGCGCCTGCGTGGCGATCGGGAACGTCGACGGCATGCGAAAGCCCTCGACCCCATGGAACCGCGCGCTGCGGGCGAAATCTTTCCGCGAGTAAGCGCCTTTCAGCGGAACATCGGTGAGCGGCATCGCTCCCGTCTGCCTGAACACCACGCCGAGGAGGATCGGATGCCATTCCACCGCGCGGCCGTGCTTCGCGGCCAGCGCCTCGATTTTCTCCGAGCCGAGATAGCCGTACGGCGACGAAAAATCGAAGTAGAAGTCGATCGCTTTGCTCACGTTCCTCCCGCGAAGGCTATCCAGTCAGGGCCCGGCCGATGACGAGCCGCTGGATGTCGCTCGTGCCTTCATAGATCTGGCAGACGCGGACATCGCGGTAAATGCGCTCGACGGGAAAGTCCGCGACGTAGCCATATCCGCCGTGAATCTGGATCGCGGCGGAGCATACGCGCTCGGCCATCTCGGAGGCGAAGAGCTTCGCCATGGAGGCCTCCTTGAGGCAGGGTTGCCCCGCATCGCGCAAGGACGCCGCGTGCCAGACCATCTGTCGCGCGACTTCGATCTCGGTGGCCATGTCCGCGAGCCGGAAGGCGACCGCCTGATGCTCGGAGAGCGGCTTGCCGAACGAACGGCGCTCGCCGGCGTAGCCGAGCGCAGCCTCGAAGGCGGCGCGCGCCATGCCCACGCTCTGGGCCGCGATGCCGATGCGGCCCGCCTCGAGATTGGCGAGCGCGATGCGGTAACCTTCGCCTTCGCGCCCCAGCCGGTTCGCCGCCGGCACGCGGCAGCGCTCGAACACGATCTGGGCGGTATCCGACGCCCGCTGTCCCAGCTTCTCCTCGATGCGGGCTACCACGTAGCCGGGCGTGTCGGTATCGACGATGAACGCGGAAATGCCCTTCTTTCCCGCCGCCTTGTCGGTGACCGCGAACACCAGCGCGACGTCGGCTTCCTTGCCGGAGGTAATGAACTGCTTCACGCCGTCGATCACGTAGTGTTCTCCGTCGCGGGCCGCTCTCGTCGTGATCGCCGCGGCATCGGAGCCGACGTGCGGCTCGGTGAGACAGAAACAGCCGAGCTTCGCGCCCGAGGCGAGCGGCACGAGATAACGCTCTTTCTGAGCCTCGTCTCCGAAAGCGAGGATCGGCCCGCAAACCACGGAGTTCTGCACGCTCAGGATCGTCGAGGTCGCGCCGTCGCCCGAAGCGATCTCTTCCAGCGTGACCGCGAGCGACACGTTGTCGAGTCCGGCGCCGCCGTATCGCTCCGGCACAACGATGCCGCACGCGCCGAGGCGGCCGAGCTCGGACAGCGGCATGCGGGGAAACGCGTGCGTTCGATCCCATTCGGCCGCGAACGGCGCGAGGCGCTCGCGCGCAAAGGCCCGCATCGTGTCGCGGATCATCCGCTGCGACTCGTTCAGCAGCATGGCACGGGTACGCCGAAGCGCCGTGGCGCCGGTGTGGTTGTGCGTATCATTTGCGCGTCTCGAAGGCGAGCCTGAGCGCGATGGTCGCGAAGACGCCGCCGAGGACCCAGCGCTGCGCGGCCAGCCAGAGCGGCCGGCGCCCGAGCCAGCCCGCGATGCGCGCGGCGGCAAGCACGAAGCACAGATCGCTTACGATGCCGATCGCGATCTGAACCAACCCGAGCAGCACGCTCTGGCCGAAGACGCTGCCGCGGGACGCGTCGACGAACTGCGGCAGGAGCGCAAGGTAAAACAGTGCGATCTTCGGATTGAGGACGCTGGTGAGGAGTCCAGTCCGAAACAGTCGCGCCGCGGATTCTTCCGGTAACGATCGCGCTGCGAACAGGTTCGTGCCATCCCGCCTCACGGCGCTCCAGGCAAGCCACAGGAGGTACGCCGCGCCGGCGTAGCGCAGAAGATCGTAGAGCAGAGGAACGGCGAGGAAGACTGCCGAGAGGCCAAGCCCGGCAGCCAGGACATGAAACACGAACCCGAGCGAAGTTCCCGCAAGGGAAACGACGCCGGCGCGCCGGCCCTGGCACAGCGTTCGGGAAACGAGATACAGTAGATTCGGACCCGGCGTAAGCGCCAGCAGGACGCTCGCCGCCGCGAACAACGCGAGACTGTCCAGCGAAGGCATCAGGCTACGGCCCGGACGTTGGTCAAGCCGCGTACCCCAGCTCGCGCACGAGCGGCCCGGCAGCCTCCTCGAGCGCGCGCCGCTCGTCGGCGTTCATCTCGCGACGCCAGACGTCTAAGCGGTCGGCGTCGGGCGCACGGGTCAGGTTTGCGTGGATGCGCGTACGCTGCTCGCGCTCGATCATGGGTCCTCGCGCATGCCGCCGACCCTGCAATCGCTCGAGTCTCGCCGCGCCGCGCGCGGCATAGTCGAGCATCAGCGGATTCCAGGAGAGCGAGAGGAATGCGCAAGCGCGCTTCAGTGTTTCCTCCGAACGCAGCACCAGGTCCTCAAAGCGGACCTCGATGTAGCGCCGGACGAGCGTCGACGCGCGCCTTCCCCTCTCGACATGCTTCTTCCACTCTTCGCCGAGGACACGGAGGTCCTGGCTGGGGGCGAACCACGTCCTGCGCCACGAAAGCGCCGTGTCGCCCGGATCGCGGATCACGTGAATGAAGTGCGCCTCCGGCAGCAACGCTGCGATTTCCGGCATCAGGAATACGTATCCGGGCGTCTTCTCTCCGCAGCGCGGCTTACCCTCGCTCTGCGCGTACATGCGGTAGAAGGCGCGGAGGCCTGCCGAGACGGTGAAGGGCTCGATCGATTCGAGTCGGCGCCAGAACGCCTGCTTGTCGAGTCCGAAGTCCGACCAGTTGGACAGCGCGATCCGGTCCGCGGTCACGGCCCCGAAAAAGGCTTGTCGCACTTCGGCCGAGCTTCCATAGAGGCAGGCGACGGGCCCGATGAACGAAGTCTCGGGCGGCACAGCGAGCTCCGGATGGCTGTCGAGCATGACCGCGAGCAACGACGTGCCGGAGCGCGGACAACCGACCACGACCGGCAGCGGAGGCTGCCTTCGCGGGTGCGCGGCGACGGCCGGGCCATCGGATTGCCGGTCCGACGAACCAGGCAAGGCGATGCTCGGCGCTTCGTAGACCAACCTGGACGGCATCGACTTCAGGACAGCTCGATCGCCATTGCAGTCGCCTCGCCGCCGCCGATGCACAGGCTCGCCACGCCGCGCTTCCCGCCGCTCTTGCGCAGCGCGCCAAGCAGCGTCACGACGATCCGCGCGCCGGATGCGCCGATCGGATGGCCGAGCGCGCAGGCCCCGCCGTGCACATTGACCTTGTCGGGCGGCAGCGCGAATTCCTTCATCGCCGCCATGGTGACGACGGCGAAGGCTTCGTTGATCTCGTATCGATCGACGTCCGCGGGTTTCCAGCCGAGTTTCGCAAAGAGCTTCCGCATCGCCCCGACGGGGGCCGTAGTGAACCAGCCCGGTTCCTGCGCGTGCGTGGCGTGATCGAGGATGATCGCCAGCGGCTTGAGGCCCCTCCGCTCGGCGACCGAGCGCGGCATCAATACCAGAGCGGCGGCGCCATCCGAGATCGAGCTGGAGTTGGCTGCGGTCACGGTCCCATCCTTTCGAAAGGCCGGCCTGAGGCCCGGGATCTTCTCGACGTTCGCCTTGGCCGGCTGTTCGTCGCGGTCCACGACGATCTCGCCCTTGCGGCCGGAGACGGTCACCGGCGCGATCTCCCACCCGAAGGTGCCGTCGTCGTTCGCAGCCCGCGCGCGCATGAGCGAGCGCAGTGCGAACTCGTCCTGCGCCTCCCGCGTGAACTGGTACTTGTCGGCGCAGTCTTCCGCGAATGCGCCCATGAGCTTGCCCCTGTCGTACGCATCCTCCAGCCCGTCGAGAAACATGTGGTCGTACACGGTGCCGTGGCCCATGCGCATGCCGCCGCGCGCCTTCGGCAGCAGGTAGGGGGCGTTGCTCATGCTCTCCATGCCGCCAGCGACGATGATCTCGGCGCTGCCCGCGAGAAGTCGGTCGTGCGCCAGCATGGCCGCTTCCATCGCCGAGCCGCACATCTTGTTGACGGTGGTGCAGGCCGTCGCAAGCGGCAGGCCGGCCTTCAGCGCCGCCTGGCGCGCCGGCGCCTGTCCCTGGCCCGCGGGCAGGACGCAGCCCATGATCGCCTGCTCGACTGCCGCAGGTTCGATGCCGGCGCGCGTCACCGCCGCCTTGATGGCCACCCCGCCGAGGTCGCTCGCCGAAAGCGCGGCGAAATCGCCCTGCAGACCGCCCATGGGCGTGCGCGCGGCACCGACGATGACAATCGGATCGTTGTGCATGAAGCTTTCCTCGCTCCTCGTCGAAGTCGAATGCTACGTTCCGGCTGCGGGCGGCGCGTCGGCTGTCTTGCGCGGACGCCGCGGCCGCCGGACGAGTTCCCCACCGCAGTTCGGGCACGTGCCGTTGAGGGCATTGGCGCAGGTCGCGCAGAACGTGCATTCGTAGCTGCAGATGTACGCCGAGTCGACGTCGGCCGCGAGCGGCCACGCACACCGTTCGCAGGTCTCACGCATCTCCAGCGCCATGTCGGTCGCCTCCTCTATTTCGTCTCGTTGAACAATTCGCGGCCGATCAGCATTCGCCGTATCTCAGAAGTCCCGGCGCCGATCTCGTAGAGCTTGGCATCGCGCCACAGGCGTCCGGTCGCGAACTCGTTGATGTAGCCGTTGCCGCCCAGTGCCTGGATCGCTTCCCCGGCCATCCAGGTCGCCTTCTCGGCTGTATACAGGATCGCACCCGCTGCATCCTTGCGCGTCGTCTGGCCGCGGTCGCTTGCCTGGCCTACTGCATAAACGTAGGCGCGGCAGGCGTTCATCGTCGTATACATGTCAGCGAGCTTGCCCTGCATCAGCTGGAATTCCCCGATCGGCTGCCCGAACTGCTGCCGTTCGTGGATGTACGGCAGCACGATGTCCATGCACCCGGCCATGATGCCGAGAGGACCTCCCGCGAGCACCGCGCGCTCGTAATCTAGCCCGCTCATCAGCACGTTGACGCCTTGCCCTTCTTCGGAGAGTACGTTCTCCGCCGGAACCTCGCAATCCTCGAACACCAGCTCGCACGTGTTCGACCCGCGCATGCCGAGCTTGTCGAGCTTTTGCGCGGTCGAGAAGCCCTTCGTGCCCTTTTCGACGATGAACGCCGTGATGCCCCGCGGGCCCGCCCGGACTTCGGTCTTCGCGTAGACGACGAGCGTGTCGGCGTCCGGCCCGTTGGTGATCCACATCTTGCTGCCGTTGAGCACATAGCGGTCGCCCTTGCGGTCGGCTCGAAGCCGCATCGAAACGACGTCGGAGCCCGAGCCGGACTCGCTCATCGCCAGCGCCCCGACGTGCTGCCCGGAGACGAGCGGCGGCAGGTACTTATTTTTCTGCGCCTCGCTGCCGTTGCGCCGGATCTGGTTCACGCAGAGATTCGAATGCGCCCCGTAGGAAAGTCCCACCGAGCCCGACGCGCGACTGATTTCCTCCATGGCCACGATGTGCGCCAGATAGCCCATTCCGGTGCCGCCGTACGCTTCTTCGACCGTGATGCCGAGCAGGCCCAAGTCCCCCATTTTCCGCCATAGATCCGTGGGAAACTGGTTGCTCCGATCGATTTCCGCCGCGCGTGGAGCGATTTCGGCCGCTGCGAATTGCCGCACCGTGTCGCGAAGCATGTCCGCGGTATCGCCAAGGTGGAAGTCGAGTGCAGGGAAAGCATGCATGGCCGATCTCCTCAGGCGTCCGGCTTGCCCGACAGCACGATGAGCGTCTGCTGCATCACGGCGCAGAGCGTGCGCCCGCCGCCCGCCTCGGCGTAGACCTCGCCGCGCGTGACCGCGAGCGTGCGACCGGGCTTCACGACCTGGCCTTCTGCGACCAACCGCTCCCCAGCGGCCGGCGCGAGAAGATTGAGCTTGTACTCGACGGTGAGCACGCTCGCGTCGGCCGGAAAGAGCGTGAACCCGGCGTAGCCGCCCGCCGAGTCCGCGATGGCGCTGACGATGCCTGCGTGAATGTAACCGTGCTGCTGGGTCAGATCTTCGCGATAAGGAAGCTCGATCGCACAATAACCCGGTCGCAGCTCGAGGAGTCGCGCGCCGAGCAGACGCATGGCGCCCTGCCGGGCAAAGCTGGCTCGCACCCGCGCCTCGTAATCCGGATCGGGGGCCACGAATCCGCTGGACGCGGGACCTACGGGACGCGACATACGTTCGGCGCTGTGGCGCAGGGTGAAAAGGCCGAAAGTCTAGTTGACGTTTACGTAAACGTCAATGTAGAATCTGCGCACCAAGCCGGTCAACGCGGCGAGCCCGGGGTCTCGGCCGCGTCGCCGTTGCCGGCCTGACGAAGGCGCTTCCGGCACTGACGCTCCAATGAATCGATCTCTGCGAGCACGATGGCGATATCCTCTTGCTGCTGCTGGAGTCGCGCCCGCCGCTCGGCGAGGACTTCCAGGAACTTCGTGAGCTGCGGCCGCTCGCTATGCCTCGTTTCGTAGAGGTCCAACAATTCGCGGATTTCCGACAGCGACAGCCCGAGCCGCTTGCCGCGCAGGATGAGCTTGATGCGCACGCGCTCGCGTTCGCCATAGATCCGGCTGCGTCCGCTGCGACGCGGGGCGATGAGTCCCTCGTCTTCGTAGAAGCGGATCGCGCGGGTCGTCAGGGCGAATTCCCTGGCGAGGTCGGAGATCGTGTAGGTCACCGGATCGGCGCGGGACGGCATGCGACGAGGAAACGCGAAGCGAGGCGGTCGACGGTTCACGATACCACAAACCCGGCGCCCGTCCGGCTTGACACGACGGGTCGATTCGATGACGATGCCGCGTCGCAACATGCCGCAGCTGCAGTGCCCCCAGACCGAGCCTCGCGTATAGCGGGCGCCCGATGAACGCCTCGCTCCCGGCCGCAGTCGGCGCTCTATCCTTCCCATGGTCTGCGGCTCCCGCCCCGGCTGTCGCACACGAGGTCGTGCCCGGCGTGTGCTGGCTGCGGATGCCGCTTCCCTTCGCCCTCGACCATGTCAATCTCTGGCTCTGCAAAGATCGGTCGGAGTGGGTCCAGATCGATACCGGGTTGGGCAACGCGGCAACGCGGTCGCTCTGGGAGCAGCATTTCCGCACAACGCTCGACAATCGTCCGCTGGCGCGAGTCATCGCGACCCATTACCACCCGGACCATGTGGGCAATGCCGCCTGGCTTTCAAGGTGGTGGGACTGCCCGGTTCTGATGCCGGAAGCCGAGTACCTGACGGCGCACGCCGTCGCCGGCGACCGCGCCGGGTACGGCACGCAAGCGACTTGCGAACTGTTTCGCGCCCATGGGCTCGAAGAACCTCACCTCGGGGCGCTGATGGCGCGCGGCAACGCCTATCTGCGCGGTGTCCCGGAGCTGCCGCTCAGCCACCAGCGGCTGCTCGCCGGCGACGAAATCACGATCGGCGCCAACCGCTGGCGGATGATCGCGGGCCACGGCCATTCGCCCGAGCACGCGGCTCTCTACTGCGCCGCTCTCGGCGTGCTCATTTCCGGCGACATGCTCCTGCCGAAGATCAGCACCAATGTCAGCGTATGGTCCGCGGAGCCCGAGGGTGATCCGCTGCAGCGCTTCCTCGACTCGCTCGACCGGTTCGAAGAGCTGCCGCCCGAAACGCTCGTCCTTCCTTCGCATGGATTGCCTTTTGTGGGCATCGCGCGGAGGGTCGCAGAGCTGCGCGGGCACCATCGCGCGAGGCTCGGCGAGCTCGAAGCAGCGGGGTCGACTGCGCCGGTCACGGCGAACCAGGCCGTCCCCGTGCTGTTCCGACGGGAGCTCGACGTCCAGCAGCGACTCTTCGCCATGGGCGAAGCGATCGCCCACCTCAACCATCTGTGGCGTGCCGGGCGCTTGGAACGCACGGCGGTCGACGGCATATTCCACTTCAGCCGTCCGTGAGGCCGGCCAGGGGAAGTAGATCCGGGGAGAAAAACGGAACATGGCTACAAGCGATACCGCAAACGTCAATCCGCCGCAGCCGCAGTACGATCCGGTCGCGCTGGCCCAGTCTTTCGCCACCGCCGCCGACAAGAGCGCCAAGCTTCTCGGCGACTTCGCGGCCCGGCAGGCGGCCGCGGGTCATGCGCTCGCAAGCGACGAGTTCGGCCTCACCCAGGCGTTCCTCGAGCTCGCCGCGAAGATGCTGTCCAATCCGTATCGCCTCGCCGAAGCGCAGCTCAATCTGCTCTGGGAATACTCCGCCCTCTGGCAATCGTCGATGTTGAAGCTTCTCGGCCACCCGACGCGACCGGTAGCCGAGCCGACAAAAGCCGACAAGCGCTTTCGGCACGAGGACTGGCAGGAACATTTCCTGTTCGACTACGTGAAGCAGTCGTACCTCATTACCGCGCGCTGGCTGCACGGCGCGGTAGCGAACGTGGAAGGCCTCGACGAGCACACGCGCAAGAAGGTCGATTTCTTCACCCGGCAATACATCGACGCGCTCGCGCCTTCGAATTTCGCACTGACCAATCCCGAAGTGTTCCGCGAGACGATCGCCTCGGGAGGCCAGAACCTGGTCAAGGGATTGAACAATCTGCTCGACGACATCGAAAGGGGGAACGGCCAGCTCAAGATCTCGATGACCGACAGCAAGGCCTTCGAGCTCGGCGTGAACATCGCGACGACGCCCGGACAGGTCGTGTTCCAGAATGATCTGATGCAGCTGATCCAGTACCAGCCCACGACGCCGAAGGTTGCCAAGCGCCCGCTGCTCATCATGCCGCCCTGGATCAACAAGTACTACATCCTCGATCTTCGCGAGAAGAATTCGTTCGTGAAATGGTGCGTCGACCAGGGGCTCACCGTCTTCGTCGTGTCGTGGGTCAACCCGGACGAGCGCCACGCCGGCAAGGATTTCGAGGACTACATGTTCGAAGGTCCGGTCGCGGCGCTCGCCGCCATCGAGAGGGCCACCGGCGAGAAGAGCGTCAACGTGCTCGGCTATTGCCTCGGCGGGACACTGCTGGCGGCCATGCTCGCCTATTTCGTAGCGCGGAAGGATCACCGCGTCGCCAGCGCGACCTTCATGACCTCGCTCATCGACTTCGCCGGCGCCGGCGAGCTCGAGGTCTTCATCGACGAGGATCAGGTCGCCTCGCTGGAGCGCAAGATGAGCGAGCGGGGCTATCTCGAAGGTGCGCACATGGCCAACACTTTCAACATGCTGCGCAGCAACGATCTCATCTGGTCGTTCGTCATCAACAACTACCTCATGGGGCGCGATCCGTTCCCGTTCGATCTCCTGCACTGGAACCAGGATTCGACCCGCATGCCCGCGAAGATGCACAGCTTCTATCTGCGCAACATGTACATGAAGAACAAGCTGCGCGAGCCGCGAGGCATCACGCTGGCCGGCACGCCGGTCGACGTAACCAGGATCGCGACGCCCGCCTACTTCGTTTCGGCGATGGAGGATCACATCGCTCCATGGAAGGCAACATATGCCGGGGCGCAGCTGCTTTCCGGCCAACGTCGCTTCGTGCTTTCGGGCTCCGGGCACATCGCCGGGATGATCAATCCGCCGGCGGCGAAAAAGTACGGTTACTGGACCAATGACAAGCTGGCGAAGACGCCCGATGCCTGGCTCGAAACCGCGAAGCAGCACGAAGGGTCCTGGTGGACCGACTGGATCGAGTGGCTTCGCCCGCACCTGGGTCCTCAGGTGGTCGCGCGCGAGATCGGCAGGACCGGCGGCAAGAACCGCCTGCGTGCGATCGAGCCTGCGCCCGGAAGCTACGCCCGCCAGCGCGCCGACGCCCGTTAGGCGGTATAGTTGATCGGAGGAAGGGCAAACCCGTGGAGGGAGTCATGCGATCGATGTTCATTCCGACCATCATCCTTGCCGGCATGGCGAACGCGCAGCCGCTGCCCGGCACGCCCGCCGAATCGGCACCGAGCACCTGCGCGACCTGCGGCGTGGTTACGTCGGTGCAATACGTCGAGAAAAAGGGCGAAGGCTCGGGTGTCGGGCTTGTCGCGGGCGGCATCGTCGGCGGCGTGCTGGGACATCAGATCGGCTCGGGGCGAGGCAACACGGCGGCGACGATCATCGGCGCCGGCGCGGGCGCTTACGCAGGGAACCAGGTCGAAAAGAACGCGAAGAAGAAGAGCTACTGGGTCGTATCGGTTCAGCTCGACGACGGCTCGAAGCGTTCCATCACGCAAGCGTCCAAGCCGGGCTACAGGAAGGGCGATCGCGTCAAGATCGTCGACGGCAACCGCCTGGCGCTGCTCGCGAACTGACGCAGGAGGCGGTCGGGCGGCCTCCCGCCCGACCGGGCTGCGATGCCACCGCGAGCAAGAGCGACGGCAACTAACAGGCGGTGTGACCGTCGGGATCCGCACGTAGGTTCCGGGCGCGCGACAAGCTTCAGCTGAAGGAGGCCCGGCAACGGTCCTCCCGCTCAGCCGGCGCTGCGCGGCTTGCGTTTCGCGCGCGAAAGGACGCGATCGTAGAGCGGCCGCGGCAGAACCGAGAACAGACGGCCTACCCAGGCCATCTGCCAAGGCAGGACGTAAAAGCGCCGCCGACGCGCGATGGCGCCGACGATCAGTCGCGCGGCCTTGTCGACCGGAAGGAGGAACGGCATGCGATACGGGTTCGCAGCGGTCATCGCCGTGGCCACGTACCCGGGGCAGATCGTGACCACGCTGACACCCGACCCGACGAGCTCGACGCGCAGGCCTTCCAGATAGCGGATCGCTGCCGCCTTAGACGCGCTGTAGGCGCCCGCGCCGGGAAGCCCCCGAAAGCCCGCGATGCTGGCAATGCCCACCAGCGTCCCCGCGCGCGCCTCGCGCATCGCGTGCAGGAAGGGCTGGAACGTGTGCAACATTCCGAGGACGTTGGTGTTGAGGATCGCCTCGAAGGCGGCGTTGTCCTCCGCATGCTCGCTCAACGTTCCGCGTGAGATTCCCGCATTGGCGATCACCACATCGGGAGTGCCGTAGCGCCGGATGAAGTCGGCCGCCGCGGCGACGAGAGCCGGAGCATCGCGCACGTCGCCCGTGTAGACCGCGGGTGGCGGATCGAGCGATTTCGCCAGAGCCGCCAGAGCGTCGGCGCGACGAGCGAACAGTCCGAGCTGTGCACCTCGCCGCGCGTATTCGCGAGCGACCGCGGCGCCGATCCCCGATGAGGCACCGGTGATGAAAACCTTCACACCGGCGCCGGCGGTGCGTTTGACGGACCGCGCAGGAGCGCGCTTTTGGGTCAGGTCTTGCCGCGCTCGGCCCGAGCCTTCGCGATCAGTGCATCGATCACGGGCGGGAGAGCGGCGTGCGTGCCGACGCGATCGGATGAAGTCACGTACTTTCCGTCGACCACGACCGTGGGCACCGACTGGATGTTGTAGGCCTGGGCGAGAGCCTTCGCGCGGTTGAACTTGCTGGTGACGGCAAACGAGTTGTAGACGTCCTGGACCTTGGCCCGGTCGAGTCCGTGCGCCGCGGCCCAGTCGAAGAACGCCTTGTCCTGATAGAGCGGCAGGCCGGCGCTGTGGATGGCCTTGAATACCTCGGGCGAGAGCCGCGCCTCGTCGCCCAAGGCGTCGAGCGTGTAATAGATCTTGGCCAGCGCTTCCCAGCGCTGCTGGAACATCACCGGAACCCGGCGGAACTGCACGTCCGGAGGAAGCTTCGCGAGCCACGCATCGAGTATCGGCTCGAGATCGTTGCAGTGCGGGCAGCCATAGGAGAAGAACTCGATCACCTCGATCTTCTTTCCCGTTTCCACGGGCTGGGAGTTCTTCAGCCTGACGTAGTCCTTGCCCTCGACGGGCTCGACCGCTCCGGCCGCGCCGATGGCGAACCACGTGGTGGCAGCTAGGAAGCAAAGCATGAAGCGTTTCATGTGTGACTCCTGGTAGGCGTCATGTGCGAATTGGGCCCGGGCTCGCCGTCAAAGTTCAACGGCCGTTTCATTGATTCTTGATCACTGCCACGTCGAAGCCTCGGCTGCCGAGCTCCTTCTTGATGCGATTGAGCTCGTCGGTATTGTCGTAAGGTCCCAGTCGCACGCGATAGCGTTGCGTCTTGTCGGACATCGGCACCGCCTGGATCGCCGCTTCCCACCCCGAGAGCGCAAGCCGCGCCTTCATATCCTCGGCTTCGGCGGCGCTCGCGAAAGCCCCGGCCTGAAGCCAGAAGCGGTCGCCCGACTTGCCGGCGGGTTCGGAGCTTCGGGCGAGCTCGGGAAGCTTCTCGCTGGGCCGCTCGCCGCTCCTGTCGAGTCCGCGGCGCTCCCCCGTCGTTTTCGGTTCCTCGCCGCCGGGAAGAATCTTGTAGAAGTCGAAGCGCGGTTTATCGGCCGGGCTAGCGCCACCAAGATCCGGGCGGGGGGCGCGCGCCTGCTCCTTCGTCCCGCCGCCGGAGGCTGTCATCGGCGTCGTGAGGCCGCTGCGGCCGAGGAAAAAAGCGACTGCGAGAGCGATCCCCAGACCGAGCACCAGCCCGATGAAGATGCCGAGCAGCGTACCGCCCCGGCCGGCGGCTTTCGATCGTGGCATGGAACGCGAGTGGCGCGGAGTGGGTCTGCGATTCACGAGTTCACATCTTCTGAGGTGCGCTCACGCCGAGCGCAGCGAGACCGTTGCGCACGACCTGCCCCGTAGCGACGACCAGCGCCAGACGAGCCTGCCTCACCCGCGAATCGTCGACGAGAAATTGCTCCGCATTATAGTAGCTGTGAAATTGCGCCGCCAATTCCCGTAAGTAGAACGTCACGAGATGCGGCGACAGCTCTCGCGCCGCGACCGCGATCTCGTCGGGAAAATCCGCCAGCCGGCGCAGCAGCGCTTCCTCGTAGGCGCTGGTCAGCGCCGACAGATCCGCTTCCTTCAGCCAGGTCGGCGCCGCGGCGTGCGGTATGCCCGCCTTGTCGAGAACGCTGCAGACTCTCGCATGCGCGTATTGCACGTAGTAGACGGGGTTCTCTTCGCTCTGCGATCGCGCGAGATCGATGTCGAAGACAAGCTGGGAATCGGCCTTGCGCAACAGAAAGAAGAAGCGAACGGCATCGCGCCCGGCCTCATCGATGAGATCGCGCACCGTCACATAGTCGCCGGCGCGCTTGCTGATCTTCATCTCCGCGCCCGCTTTCATCACCGTGACCATCTGGTGCAGGACGTAATCCGGATAGCCTTCGGGAATGCCCATTTCGAGCGCCTGCAGCCCTGCCCGAACACGCACCACCGTGCTGTGATGATCCGCGCCTTGCTCGTTGACCACGCGCCGGAAGCCCCTCTCCCACTTGGTGACGTGGTAGGCGATGTCCGGGACGAAATAAGTGTAGCTCCCGTCGGAGCGGCGCATGACGCGGTCCTTGTCGTCGCCGTATTGCGTGGTCCTGAGCCACAGCGCCCCGTCCTTCTCGTAGGTCTTGCCATTGGCGACCAGCCGCTCGACCACCGCCTGGACGCGGCCGTCGCTATAGAGCGAGGATTCGAGGTAATACTGATCGAAGCGGACGCCGAACGCGCCGAGGTCCGCGTCCTGCTCGCGACGAAGCTCGCCCACGGCAAAGCGCCGGATCGCGTCCAGGTCGTCGGCCGCATGATCGTCCGGGTGCGCGGCGCAATACGCGGCCGCGATATCGCGGATGTAATCGCCGCGATAGCCGTCGTCGGGAAAGGGCGCCGCTGCGTCGTAGGTCTGGCGCACCCGCGCCTGGACCGACAGCGCAAGGTTCGCGATTTGCGCACCGGCATCGTTGTAGTAGAACTCGCGATGCACGCGCGCGCCTTGCCATTCGAGAAGCGTCGCGAGGGCGTCGCCGACCGCTGCGCCGCGACCATGACCGACGTGCAAAGGACCGGTTGGATTGGCCGACACGAACTCGACCATAGCGCGCGTGTCCGCCATCGACGCCGAGCGGCCGTAGCGCTCGCCTTCGCGAAGTATGCGAGCGATGATCGCGCGCCGAGCCTCGGGCGTCAGGTATACGTTGATGAACCCTGCGCCGGCGATCTCGACGCGATCGATCCACTGCGAAGCCTCTATGGCGGCAACGATCGCCGCGGCGAGCTCGCGTGGATTGCGCTTTAGCTCTCTGGCGAGCTGCAGCGCGACGTTGGTCGAATAGTCGCCGTGGTCGGGCTGCTTCGGCCGCACGAGCGAAAGCGGCGGCAACGACTCTCTCGGAAGAGCGCGCTTCAGCGCCGCCGCGAGATGCTCGGCGAGATGGGAACGCGGGTCGATCAAGGCGAAGCCGCAAAGACGCCGTAGACGCAAGCAAAGTGGCGGATTATAGCGTGTCGGTTCAACCCGTCTGTTCGCCGCTCAGGCGAATCCGAGCGGATCGACGTCGAGGCTCCAGCGCACGCGTCGCGAGCCGGCGCGCTCGAGCTCGGCGCGCCAACTTGGCAGGAAATCGTGCAACGTCTGGCGCCGCACGCTCTGGACGAGAACCTGGCCGCGCTCGAGCCCCGCGCGCCGGGCCAGCAGCGCCGCCACCGGAGGGTAGACGTCGCACCGCAGCCCGCGTGTGGAGGCGATAGTGCGACCGTCCTCGAAAGCCCGGCGCAGAAACGCCTCGACCGCAGCGCGGTTGGACGCTTCGGCGGAAAGCAGCGCGAGATGGGCGAAGGGCGGCAGTCCCAGGCTCTCGCGCTCGCGAAGCAGCGTCTGCGCGAACCGGTGGTAGTCGTGAGCAACCAGCGCCGCGTACACCGGATGATCGGGGAAGTCGGTCTGCACGACGACTTCGCCCGCCAGGTCGCCGCGGCCGGCCCGGCCCGCCACCTGCTCGAGCAGCGCGAACAGTCGCTCCGTGGCCCGGAAATCGGCGCTGTAGAGCGCATTGTCGGCGCCGAGCACGCCGACTAGCGTCAGGCGCGGAAAGTCATGTCCCTTCGCGAGCATCTGGGTGCCGACCAGGATATCGACTTCCCCGGCGACGATCGCCTCGCGCATCCTCGCGAAAGCGCCTTTGTGCTGAGTGCTGTCGCGGTCGATGCGCAGAATGCGGGCAATCGGGAAGAGCTCCGAAAGAGCGCGTTCGAGCCGCTGCGTGCCAGAACCGACAGGAACGAGATCCTGGTTCCCGCAATGGGGGCAGGCCCGCGGAACGCGCTCGGCGTGCCCGCAGTGGTGACAACGGATCTCGCCCGCGCTGCGATGGACGACCAGGCGCGCGGCGCAGCGCCGACACTCCGCCTTCCAGCCGCAAGCCGCGCAGAGCAGCGACGGTGCGAAGCCTCGCCGATTGATGAAGATTAGACTCTGTTCGCCGCGGCGCAGACGCTCGGCGATTTCGGTGCGCAGGCCCGGGCCCAAGCCGTCATGGCAGTCGGGCGCGCGATTGGGCACCAGCGTCACGGCGGGCAAGGCACTTCGGACACCCGCGCGCCGAGTGAGCGCAAGCGCACGATAGCGTCCGTTCCTCGTCGCAGCGTAGGTTTCCAGCGACGGGGTCGCGCTGCCCAGGACGATGGGCACCGAGCGCAGCCGTGCGCGATAGACCGCCACATCGCGCGCGTGATAGCGCACGCCGTCATGCTGCTTGAACGATACGTCGTGCTCCTCGTCGACAACGATCAGACCGAGCCGCGGCAGAGGGGCGAAGACTGCGAGCCGCGTTCCCACGACGAGATCCGCTTCTCCCCTGGCGGCCGCAAGCCAGTTGTCCAGCCGCTCGCCGTCGGACAGCGCGCTGTGTAGCACCGCGTACCGCACCGTCGGGAGAGCGGCTGCGATGCGCCGTTCGAGCTGCGGGGTGAGGTTGATTTCCGGCACGAGCATCAGCGCTTGCCGGCCCGAGGCAATGATCCGTTCGGCCGCCGCGAAGTAGACCTCGGTCTTGCCGCTCCCGGTCACGCCCTGGAGCAGCGACGGCGCGAACCGATCGGCAGCGGAGAGCACCGCGTCGAGCACCGCCTGCTGGTCCGAACTGAGCGCCCGAGGACTGGGCGCACCGTCGCCGCTTCGCGAGTCGGTGGCGACCCGGTCGCGCAACCCGCGTCGTCTGGCGGTCAGAGGAGGCAGCATTTGCGCGAAGCACTGCCCGATCGGCTGCTGGTAATAGTCGGCGACGAAGCGCGCCAGGGCGCACAGATCAGCATCCAGAGGCGGCAGCTCGCGTGCGACTTCGTCGATGGGCGCGATGCGTTCGGGTGGGATCTCGCTCGTGCCACCCAGCTCGACCGCGACACCGAGCACTTTTCGACGCCCCAGTCGTGCGCGCAGTACCGAGCCGGTGCGGACATCCAGCCCGGCGGGGAGCCAGTAATCAAAGAGCCGGTCAACGCTCACCGGCAGAGCGAGGCGAACGATCGCCATCTATCGCGTTCGTTTCGATCTGCGCAAATGGTGACTTGTAGTGTTCCGAATCATGGTGGCGATGGGGAGGATTGCTCGCCAAGTCGTTCTTTTTGCGAGACTTCGTCTTTCGACCGATGTGCTTCTGTGGATAAGTTTGTGCGTAAGTATGACGCTCACGTCAGCGGCATGCCGGTTGCTTGGGGGAACCCTCGCAGGAGACATTTCAGTGATGCAAAAATACTACAAGGCCTTCATCGACTTACCCGATTGCCGGTCCACCGGCCCCCTCTAGGGCGGCTGCAACGCACCGGCCTTGGCCTTTGTGCATAAGTGGAACGCGCGAGAGCAGGTTTTGTCGTTTTGTCAAGCCCTCGCGGAACCAGCATCCATGCGGTTCTCGGCCGATTTCCCCTCTGCGTTACGAGTTTTGCGGGATTCGGCGTGAACGTAGCTCACCAGCGCCGCGACGTGGTCGGGCGGCGTTTCCGGGACGATGCCATGGCCGAGATTGAACACGAACCCGGGTCCCGGGCCGGCGGCGCGAAGAATGGCGCCGGCCTCGGCTTCGATCGCAGCCGGAGGCGATAAGAGCGCCTGCGGGTCGAGGTTGCCCTGCAGGGCTACGCGATCACCGACTCGAGCCCTCGCTGCCGACACGTCGGTCGTCCAGTCGAGTCCGATGGCGTCGCAGCCTGAGTCCGCGATGCGCTCCAGCCATTGTCCTCCACCGCGCGTGAACACGATTGTGGGAACCGACGCGTCCTGAGCGCGCACGTGCTCGAGCACGCGTCGGATGTAGGGAAGCGAGAACGTGGCGAACGCTGCCGAGGACAACAAACCTCCCCAGGTATCGAACAGCATCACCGCGTCGGCGCCGTGCCGCACCTGTTCCGCAAGGTAGGTTGCGACAGCGTCCGCGTTGATCGCAAGCACGCGATGCAGCAGGTCCGGGCGGGCGTAAAGCAACCGTCGAACACGGGCGAAATCGGCGCTGCCTCGCCCCTCGATCATGTAGCAGGCCAGCGTGAACGGGCTGCCGGCGAACCCGAGCAGCGGGACGCTGCCGGCCAACGCGCGCTTGATCGCAGCGACAGCGTCGAAGACGTAGGCGAGCCGTGCGAGATCCGGTACCGCGAGACGCCCGATCGCCGCCTCGTCCGCAAGCGGGCGCTCGAAGCACGGGCCGTCACCCTCGACAAAAGCGAGTCCGAGCCCCATCGCATCGGGAACGGTGAGGATGTCGGAAAACAGGATCGCCGCATCCAGCGCAAAGCGCGCGAGCGGCTGCAACGTCACCTCGGTGGCGAGGGCTGGATCCTGACACAGCCGCATGAAGCTGCCCGCGCGTGCTCGCGTAGCGTTGTATTCCGGCAGGTAGCGCCCGGCCTGGCGCATCAGCCAGATCGGAACGTAGTCGGTCGGCTCGCGGCGCAGCGCGCGAAGCAGCGCGTCGTTCCTCGGTTGCATGGTCGTGCTTCCAGCACCCCGGGCTTTATCGACGGGCGACGATGGCCCGGATTCCGCCTGCTTCAATGGACCGGAAGCAGGCGCCGGCCGCACAGACGCTCCAGGACCGCGAGAGGCGAGCTCTCGGGCTCATAGAGCGCGGCCGGAGGCACATGAATGGTCTGCTCCAGCATGTGCTGGCCCGAGACCGCCGCATGCATGACCTGGTCGGAGAAACACAACCACGTCGTTCCAGGCGCGAAATGCACAATCTTCTGGTCACAGCGGCGCTGGTAATCGAGATCCGCCTTGGCGCAGTCATGAAGGCCGAGCATCAGGTGATCGTACTCGCTGCGCTCGCCCTTCGTGACCCGAAGTATCGCCAGCAGTGCCGGCATCCCGGGCAGTTGCCGCCGCAGGCGCGGCAGGAAGGTTTGCGCCATGGCGGGGAACGCCTCCCCCACGCGCCAGACGCGATCCTCTTCTCGATTGACGTTCGAGAACACCCGCAGGATGCGCTCACCGTGGTTGGGACGAGACGGAAAGGCATCGACATGCAGGCGCGAGTCGTCCTTGCGCCACGACACCCGGCGGCCGACTGCCGGCTGCGGTCGAAAGCTCGTGCGCGCGCGCTTGACGTACGGTGCGTAGCGCGGAAAGAGCGCGGAAACGAGCCCGCCCGCGCACCCGGCGAAGCGACCGATCATGCGCGCCAGAGCCGAAAGATCGTCCGGGCCACCGCGCGCGCCCTTGAGCACGTCGCGCTCGAAGCTGATGTTCTTGGCGCGGCCGTCCGACCACTCGGGAGACAAAAACCTTTCCTCTTCCGGCGCGAGCCGGAACTCGAGCTTGGGCAGCACCAGCACGCCGCCACTCTCGAGCACATGGACCGCGGTCCGTTGCGTTTCGGGTGTGACCGTCGGGGGCCAATGGGCGAGGTCCAGCGAAACAAGATCCGTCATCGAGAGATGACTTACCGCGGCAGCTCGGTAACTCCCATAAGGAACTCGTCGATCGACCGAGCGCACTGTCGGCCCTCGCGAATCGCCCATACGACCAGCGACTGACCGCGCCGGGAATCGCCGGCCGCGAATACCTTTGGTACCGATGTCTGATAGGTCTCGGTGTCGGCGGCGACGTTGCCGCGCGCATCGTATTTCACGCCCAGGGCCTCGAGCATCCCTTCATGCACGGGGTGAACATAGCCCATCGCGAAGAGCACCAGATCAGCTTTCAGCTCGAACTCGCTTCCGGGGACTTCGTGCAATTTCCCATCCTTCCAATCGACGCGCACGGCAACCAGGGCCTTTACCTTTCCACCCTCGCCGCGGAACGCCTTGGTCTGGACGGCCCAGTCGCGCTCGCAGCCCTCTTCGTGCGAAGTGGACGTCCGCAGCTTGATCGGCCAATACGGCCACACCAGGGGCTTGTTCTCGTGCTCCGGGGGCTGCGGCAGCAACTCGAACTGAACGATCGAGGCCGCACCCTGACGATTGGACGTACCCACGCAGTCCGAGCCTGTATCACCGCCGCCGATGACGACCACGTGCTTGCCATGGGCCGAGAGCGGCGGTACGTCGGCGTCGCCCGCGACGCGCCGGTTCTGCAAAGGCAGGAAATCCATGGCGTAGTGAATGCCATCGAGTTCGCGTCCCGGAACCTCCAGATCGCGCGGATGCTCCGATCCGGCGGTAATCGCGAGCGCATCGAAGGCTTCGATGAGGTCTCCCGCCGGCACGGAGCTATTATTCTTGCCGCCAATGTGAACGCCGGTGCGAAAGTCGACGCCCTCGGCGCGCATCTGCGCGACGCGCCGGTCGATATGGACCTTCTCGAGCTTGAAATCGGGAATCCCGTAGCGAAGCAGGCCGCCGATGCGGTCGTTCTTTTCGAAGAGCACGACGTCGTGACCCGCGCGCGCGAGCTGCTGGGCGCAAGCCATGCCCGCCGGCCCCGACCCGACAACCGCGACGCGCCTCCCGGTTTTGGCCGAAGGCGGCTGAGGCACGACCCAACCGTCCGACCATCCGCGATCGATGATGAAATGCTCGATCGACTTGATGCCGACCGGGTCGTTGTTGATGTTGAGCGTGCACGCCGCCTCGCAGGGCGCGGGACAGATCCGCCCGGTGAATTCCGGGAAGTTGTTGGTGGAATGCAGCACGTCGAGCGCCGCGCGCCAATCGCGCCGATAGACGAGGTCGTTCCAGTCCGGAATGATGTTGTTGACCGGGCAGCCCGATTGGCAGAACGGAATGCCGCAGTCCATGCAGCGCGCGCCCTGCTTCGCCGCCTCCTCGTCTTCCAGCGTGACGATGAACTCGCGATAGTGGCGAATCCGCTCCTCGACCGGAAGCACGACCTCCTTGATCCGCTGGAGCTCCATGAAGCCCGTGATCTTGCCCATCAAGTCACGCCGCTTCCTTGTGCCTGCTCGGAGCCGTCCTGCCCGCCGTGAGTCGCGCCGCGTACTGTTCGCCGAGCGCGCGCCGATATTCGGTCGGGAACACCTTGACGAACTTCCCCCGCGCCGTTTCCCAGTGGTCGAGAATGGCGAGCGCTCGCGTGCTGCCCGTGAACCGCAGATGCCGCTCGATCAGGCTACGCAACAGCGCTTCGTCGGCCAGTCGCGCGTGCAGGACACGTCCCTTGCCGGCGGCGGCCAGCTCGGTTTCGGTACGCAACTGATCGACTTCGGGCAGCACCCGCTCGAGGGTCACCATCGAAGCGTTGCATCGCTGGGCAAACGTGCCATCTTCGTCGAAGACATAGGCGATGCCGCCGCTCATCCCCGCGGCAAAGTTGCGGCCGGTGCGGCCGAGCACGACGACCGTGCCGCCGGTCATGTATTCGCAGCCGTGATCGCCCGTGCCTTCCACCACCGCCGTCGCGCCGGAATTGCGCACGCAGAAGCGCTCTCCAGCAACGCCGCGGTAATACGCCTCGCCGTCGATGGCCCCGTACATTACGGTATTGCCGACGACGATATTCTCTTCCGGCCGCGCAGGCGATTCGGGATCGGGATACACGACGATACGTCCGCCGGACAGTCCCTTGCCGACATAATCGTTGGTCGCTCCCTGCAGCTCGAAAGTCACGCCGCGGGCGAGGAACGCCCCGAAGCTCTGTCCTGCGATACCCGTGAAGGTGACGTGCAGCGTGTCATCCGGGAGCCCCTCGTGACCGTGGCGGCGCGCAATCGCGCCAGAAAGCATCGCTCCCACGGAACGATGCGCGTTGCGGATGCGATATTCGAGGCGGACCGGCGTCTTCTCCTCGATCGCGGGTACCCCGTCGGCGATGAGCTGGTGGTCCAGCGCGCGCGCGAGCCCGTGATCCTGCACTTCGCAATTGTGACGCGCCACGCTCTCCGGCATCGGCGGCTGGTAGAAGATCTTCGAGAAGTCGAGGCCACGAGCCTTCCAATGCTCGACGCCCGGCCGCATGTCCAGAAGATCGGACCTGCCCACCAGCTCGTTGAAGGTGCGCAGGCCGAGCTTGGCCATGATTTCGCGCACTTCCTCGGCGACGAAGAAGAAGTAGTTGACGACGTGCTCGGGCTGGCCCGTGAACTTTTTGCGCAGCTCCGGATCCTGCGTTGCGATGCCGACCGGACACGTGTTGAGGTGGCACTTGCGCATCATGATGCAGCCTTCGACCACCAGCGGCGCAGTGGCGAAGCCGAATTCGTCTGCGCCCAGCATGGCGCCGATCGCGACGTCGCGCCCGGTTTTCATCTGACCGTCGACCTGCACCGCGATGCGGCCGCGGAGTCGATTTAGCACCAGGGTCTGCTGCGTTTCCGCGAGACCCAGCTCCCACGGCGTGCCCGCGTGCTTGATCGACGAGACCGGCGATGCCCCGGTGCCGCCGTCGTGGCCGGCGATCGTCACATGGTCGGCTTTCGCCTTCGCGACGCCCGCGGCGACGGTACCGACGCCGACTTCGGAGACGAGCTTTACCGACACCGACGCCAGCGGGTTGGCGCTCTTCAAATCGTGGATGAGCTGCGCCAGGTCCTCGATGGAATAGATGTCGTGATGCGGCGGCGGCGAAATGAGGCCCACGCCCGGGACGGAATAGCGGATCTGAGCGATGTACGGCGAGACCTTGTGACCCGGTAGCTGCCCGCCCTCGCCGGGCTTCGCGCCTTGTGCCATCTTGATCTGGAGCTGATCGGCGTTGACAAGGTACTCCGCGGTCACGCCGAAGCGACCGGATGCGACCTGCTTGATCTTCGAGCGCAGCGAATCGCCTTCTTCGAGCACGATGTCGGCCACGACACCGTCGAGGCGGGACTTGAGCGTCTCGCCCTTTTTTACCAGCGGATATCGCCGCGCGTCTTCGCCGCCTTCGCCGGTGTTCGACTTGCCGCCGATGCGGTTCATCGCCACGGCCAGCGTCGTATGCGCCTCGGTGGAGATCGAGCCCAGGCTCATCGCCCCGGTGGAGAAGCGCTTGACGATCTCGGATGCCGGCTCGACCTCCTCGAGAGGCACCGGATGCGCCGCGAACTTGAGCTCGAACAGACCCCGGAGCGTCATCAGCCGCCTGCCTTGCTCGTTTACCATCTTCGCGAACTCGCGATACGTCCCGAAGCTGTTCGCGCGTGCCGCATGCTGCAGCTTTGCGATCGAGTCCGGCGTCCACATGTGCTCTTCGCCGCGGGTGCGATACATGTATTCGCCGCCGGCATCGAGCGCGTCACGCAAGACCGGGTTGTCGCCGAAGGCGAGCTCGTGCAGCCGGTACGCCTCCTCGGCCACCTCGAATAGCCCGATGCCTTCGATGTTGCTCGCCGTTCCTGTGAAATACTTGTCCACGAATACCGTGTTCAGGCCCACCGCCTCGAAGATCTGCGCACCGCAATACGACTGGTAGGTCGAGATGCCCATCTTGGCAATGACCTTGTACAGGCCCTTGCAGATCGCCTTGATGAAACGCTTCTCCGATTCCTCCGGCGAGACTTGCGGCACGTATTCGTGCAATTGGGTGACCGATTCCAGCGCGAGGTAAGGGTGGATCGCTTCGGCGCCATACCCGGCGAGCAACGCGAACTGATGGACCTCGCGCACCGAGCCCGTTTCCACGACCAGACCCGTGCTCGTGCGCAGGCCCTTGCGGACCAGGTGCTGATGCACCGCCGCCGTGGCGAGGAGCGCAGGAATCGCCATCAGCTGCGCGGAAACCTTCCGGTCGGACACGATCAGGATGTTGTAGCCCAGCTTGATCGCGTCTTCGGCGTGCGCGCAGAGGCTCGCGAGCGCCGCTTCCATTCCGGCGGCGCCCCAGTCGGCCGGATAGCAGATGTCGAGCTCGAGCGAGCGGAACGCGCCGCCGGTAAAGAGCTCGATATGCCGGATCTTCTCCATCTCGTCGGCGGTCAGAATCGGCTTCTGCGCCTCGAGCCGCATTGGCGGATCGGTTTCCATGATGCCGAGCAGGTTCGGCCTGGGGCCGATGAAAGTGACGAGCGACATCACCAGCTCTTCGCGGATCGGATCGATCGGCGGGTTCGTGACCTGAGCGAAAAGCTGCTTGAAATAGTTGTACAGGACCTTCGGCCGGTTCGACAGAACGGGCAGCGCCGCGTCGTTGCCCATCGATCCGACCGCTTCCTCGCTTGTCTCGATCATCGGCACGAGAAGAATCTTCAGATCCTCCTGCGTGTAGCCGAAGGCCTGCTGGCGATCGAGGAGCGCGACGGACGACTTCTGCGGCGGCGCCGGGTCGGGCAGCGCCTCGAGCGCGATGCGCGACCGGTCGATCCAGGCGCGATACGGCTTCGCCGCGGCAAGCGTTCGCTTGAGCTCCTCATCGTCGATGATCCTGCCTTGCTCGGTGTCGACGAGCAGCATCTTTCCCGGCTGCAGGCGCCACTTCTTGATGACCTTGCGCTCCGGAATGTCGAGCACGCCGACCTCGGAGGCCATGATCACGTAGTTGTCGTCGGTGACGATGTAGCGTGCGGGCCTCAGGCCGTTGCGGTCGAGCGTCGCGCCGATCTGCCGGCCGTCGGTGAACGCCATCGCCGCGGGGCCGTCCCACGGCTCCATAAGCGCGGCGTGATATTCGTAGAACGCGCGCCGGTCCTCGTCCATGAGCGGATTGCCGGCCCACGCTTCCGGGATCATCAGCATCATCGCGTGCGCCAGCGGATAGCCGCCCATGAGGAGCAGCTCGAGCGCGTTATCGAACGACGCCGAGTCGGATTGACCGTCGTAGATGAGCGGCCAGATCTTGTCCAGATCGGCGCCGAGCACGGGGCTCGCGATCGCCTGCTGCCGCGCGCGGATCCAGTTCACGTTGCCGCGCAGCGTATTGATCTCGCCGTTGTGGCAAACGAGCCGGAACGGATGCGCAAGGTCCCAGGTCGGGAACGTGTTGGTCGAAAAGCGCTGGTGCACCATCGCGAGCGCCGACACCATCGCTGAATCCCGCAGATCGCGGTAGTACTCGCCGACCTGGTGGGCGAGCAGCATGCCCTTGTACACGATCGTGCGCGTCGACATCGACGGCACGTAGAACTCCTTGCCGTGGCGCAGCTTCAGCGCCTGGATCGCGTGCCCGGAGCGCTTGCGCACGATGTAGAGCTTGCGCTCCAGTGCGTCCTGATCGATATCGTTGCTGCCCCGCGCGATGAATACCTGGCGGATGACGGGCTCGACTTCCTTGGTCCGCTTGGACAGGCCCGAGTCGTCGGTCGGCACGTCGCGCCAGCCGAGCAGGATCTGGCCTTCGGCTGCGATTGCGCGCTCGATTTCCTGCACGCAAGCCATCCGCGAAGCAGGCTCCTTGGGGAGAAAGACCATGCCCACGCCGTATTGGCCGATCGCCGGCAAGGTCAGCCCCTGACGACCGCAGACGCGACGCAAGAAAGCATCCGGCAGTTGGATGAGAATCCCGGCGCCGTCGCCCTGGAGGGGATCCGCGCCCGTCGCGCCGCGGTGCGTCAGGTGCCTGAGGATCTGCAGGGCCTGGCTGATGATCTCGTGACTCTTCTGCCCCTTGATATGAGCAATGAACCCCAGCCCGCAGGCGTCGTGCTCGTTCCGCGGATCGTAGAGGCCCTGCTTCCCGGGCGGCAAGGGCATGAAATGCGTCGCCATCAGGTCCTCGTCTCGTCACTGCCCGAAAGGCAGCTATCTCCCCGCAGTTTGAGCCATTTCCGCCCCCAAAGTGACCGTGGGCGGGCAACTTCTTTCATGTTAGCCACATTGTTGCATCGCGGCAACCAAAGCTGCCCGCAAGTCGGCCTGGAAGGTTACGTCTGACGAAACTACTTGCGTAGGGAATGAACTTGCGCTTTAATCTCAAGAAAGTGGCCTATATGCTTGTCGCAGCGTTTAAAACCGACGACCGGGGCCGAACGTTTAGGACAATATCATCAGGGATCCGCTCATGGCGCTAAACCGTCTGAATGCATATTCGCTGCGACTTGTCCTCGCCACGCTCGCGCTGACGGCCTTGGCGCTCTTGGGCGGTTGCGGCGGAGGCAGCGGAGCCCCGAATAACCCCTTCGCTCCGGGACCCGTCTCCCCCGGCCCGTTGTCGGTCCTGCCCGCCGCGCCGACGGTCTACGCGAACACGCCCGCGACGCTGACCATCACCGGCGGCGTTCCGCCCTATGCCGTGTTTTCCGCCAACACCGCCGTTCTGCCACTCAGCGCATCAGTCACGAACGGCACGATCGTGCTCCTTCCTGCCAACGTCAGCGCAGACACGGCAGTGGTCATCACGGTCCAGGATTCCGCAGGCGCGAAGGCGCAAGCGACGGTCACGGTCAAGCCCGCGCCGATCTTCAATTCCATCACCGTGACGCCCGCGTCGACGGCATGCGGCGCGAACACCGTGTGCTCCGGTCAGACCGCCACCGCGAAGGTCACGGTCACGGGCGCTGGCGGCGTCGGAATTCCCGGCCGGCAGGTGAAGTTCGATGTCGTCTCGGGCGCGTTCGCGATCCAGAGCAGCGACCCGGGCAATCCGCTGGTGTCGACGCTGACGGTGGTCTCCGATCAGTTCGGCGTCGCACAGGTAATCCTTCAGGCGAGCCCTGGCGCGCCGACGCAGCCTGCGCTGCTGAGAGCGACCGAGCTCACCACGGGCAACGAGCAGACGGCGCAATTCACCATCGTGCAGACCATCAACGGTTCGACCGTGCTGTCCGTCGTCCCCTCCACCGTGACGATCACCGGCCCGGATACCTCGGCCTGTTCGAGCGGCTTCCGGATCGACTATTACATCTACGGCGGAACGCCGCCGTACCGGATCACATCGACTTTCCCGAACTCGGTGACGCTGGTCAATCCGACCGTGCTGGCGAGCGGCCAGCCGTTCACTGCCATTACCAATGGGAGCTGCGTCAACCCGCTCGTGTTCTCGATCGTCGATGCGGTGGGGCTGCAGACGACGGCGATATTGAACAATACACCGGGAACGAGCGCGCCGCCGACGCCCGTGGAGTCGCTGCAAGCGTTCCCGGTCACTCAGAACGTTGCTGGATGCAGCGGCAAGACGGTCAGCGAGCTGATCACGGGCGGCACGCCGCCCTACAGCATCACGGCGTCGATACCCCTCTTAGCTACGGACGTCCCGACCATCACGGCTCCGTCGACGCCGGGGTACGCACTGATCAGCAACCTGGATACGGGCGCAGGTGTCTACAACTTCTTCGTGGCGGATTCCGGAGCAACGGGAACAACGCAGCAGACGACTACGTTCAAGATCAATTGCCCCTGAGTGCCGGTCACCCGACATGACGACGGCGCCTGCGGGCGCCGTCGTCGTTCCTGGGGGTTCGATCGCTGATCAATCCGTCAAGGCTGCGATCACCTGGCTGGCCGCGACGTCGCCGCGCACGACGGCTGTTCCCAGAGTTTCGAGCAGTATGAATCGCATTGCGCCGCGCTCCACTTTCTTGTCGCGGCCCATCGATTCGAGCCATTCCGAGACCGCGAGTCGAGGCGGGTCGACCGGCAACCGGGCGCGGCGCACGAGCGAAACCAGCCGTTGCGCATCGGTCGTGGACAGTCCGGACGCGATAACCGATAACCTGGACGCCCGTACCATCCCCGCGGCGACCGCCTCGCCGTGCAGCCATTGGCCGTAACCCGTTGCCGTTTCGATCGCATGGCCGAAGGTATGGCCGAAGTTGAGCAGCGCCCGCTCGCCAGCCTCGCGTTCGTCGGCCGAGACGATTGCGGCCTTGATGCGGCAGCTCTCCGCTACCGCATGCGTAACCGCTCCCGCATCGCGATCGACAAGCGCATCGATGTTCGCCTCGAGCCATTCGAAGAGCGCGCGGTCGCGGATCGCTCCGTACTTGATCACCTCTGCGATGCCGGCGCGGTATTCGCGATCGGCGAGCGTGCGGAGCGTAGCCGTGTCGCTCAGGACCACGCGCGGCTGGTAAAACGCGCCGATCATGTTCTTGCCGAGCGGATGATTGACCGCCGTTTTTCCGCCGACCGCGGAATCGACCTGCGCGAGCAGCGTCGTCGGGACCTGGATCAACGGCATCCCGCGCTGGTACGTCGCGGCGGCAAAACCGGCCAGATCGCCGATGACGCCTCCGCCAAGCGCGATCAGCGCCGTCGAGCGCTCCGCCTTGAGCTCCAGCAAGCGGGTGTGGACCGCGTACAGCGTGCCCCAGTCCTTGTGCGCTTCCCCGTCGGGCACGACGATGACATCGCTCGCGATCGCGGCGCCCGCGAGCCCGTCCCGCAGAGGCTCCAGGTGACGCTCGGCGACGATCGGATTGGTGACCACGACGGCTCGCCGCGAAATGAACGGCGACAGAAGCTCGCCGGCCCGCTCGAGCAGGCGATCGCCCACGTGGATCGCGTAGGTGCGCTCGCCGAGCGCGACGGTCAGCGTCTGCAAGCTCACGCCCGCGCAGCCGCTCTGAGCTGCTGCTCGAGACGGTGCGCGAGACGGCTCACCTGTTCGCGGTCCGACTCGACGACGAAATCCGCGACTTCCCGATAGAGGGCGTCGCGAAGCTCGTAGAGCTCGCGGATCCGCGCAAAGGGATCCGGCGCCTGGAGCAGTGGCCGGTGCTTGCTGCGACGAGTGCGCTCCCACAGGGTCGCAGGCGGGGCATGCAGGTAAAGCACGGTCCCGCTCTGCGATAGCCGCTCGCGATTGGCCGGGCGGAGAATCGCCCCGCCGCCGGTCGAAAGGACAACGTTGGCAAGCCCGACGAGATCGGTCAGGATCGCTTCCTCCCGATCACGAAACCCGGGCTCGCCCTCCAATTCGAAAATCAGTGGAATGGAAACGCCGAGACGGCGCTCCAGCTCGGTGTCGGCGTCGTAAAAGGTCTTGTTCAGACGCTTGGCCAGCAGGCGCCCGAGCGTGGACTTGCCGCACCCCGGCATGCCGACCAGAAAGAGGTTCCCCCGATGCAGCTGCATCGGCCGATTGTAGTTTAAGGAGCGCGGCGGCGGGAGGGTCGCACGGGTGAAGCCAGGACCGTACTGCGTCAGGAGGGTTGGCGGCGAGCGAGACTACGCAGAACGCCCGCAAGCCGTGCTTTCACTGCGGCACACAGGCGAAGATTTGAGTGTTGCCGTTGCCTTCGAACGCCCAGCCCGCAGCGAGCATCTGCTGCAGCGTGGCGAAATTCGTCGTGAACCGATGATTGGGGGCGCCGCCGATGCCGTTGTTGTATGCACGGTAGAGCGGAATCGTTCCGATGGGGCAGAGACCCTGAGCGTCGGGAAGCGCGACGTAAAAGGCGATCCCTTCGTCGGCCCACGCCGGGTTCGACTTGAGCGCGCTGCACTCGGCGGGAAACGGCGTATAGAAGTGCGTGCTTCTCGGAGCGAACGCGTCGCTGAAGAACCGGCAAGTCGGCGCCGAACCTGGGACCGCCGATGTGCGCCATACATGGAAGGTTTGCCCGGTGCGCGTCCAGGCATTGCCGAAGGCCCCGTTGTCCAGTGCCTCGATTTCGCTCGGCTGAGCGGTCACGAAGTAGAAGCCCCATAGATAGTAGAAGTATTCGACGGCCGTACCGACGAGTTCGGGCGGCGGCGACGGTGTGCCGATCGTGATCGTCCCCGGCATGACGATCCAATCGTCCACGGAAAAACCGTCGTCGGTCGCAGCTCCGGTGAACTCCGTCAGGAAAACCACGTAATACCACGTGCCATCCGGGGGTGCGCCGACCTGCAGTGAAGGGGAAACGAGGTTCTTGTACTGCTGGCCGGTCTGCAGCACGCCGAGCTGGAATTGCGCCAGCTTGTAGTCCATCGGCGGCTGACTGGTCGCGTCGTCGGTGAAAGGCCGATTCGCAGCCCACAGCTCGAGACGCAGCGTTCCGGTGCTGCGCTTCGAGTTGTTCAGGATACTCGCCGCATGGAAGACTACCGTTCCGCCGGTGATCAGCGCATAGACGTTCTGGTTGCCGAACGAAACGTTCGATGCAGGCGCCGGCGCCGCTCCGAGCAACATGACGGCCGACAGAAGACTGGAAACTGCGAGCGATGCCCTCACCTGGCTTTCCCTTCTCGTCCGCGCTCTAGCCGCAGGCCTCGGCCGCATAGGCGGCGCGCCGATGACCGCTTGGCGCAGATGCGCCTAGCGCACCGCTGTCACCGATTCCTTGACGATTCGCGGCGTGAGGAAGATGAGCAGTTCGGTCTTCTCGATGTCCTTGCTTGTCTGCTTGAACGCATAGCCGAGGATCGGCAGGTCGCCCAGGAACGGCACCTTGGTCACGCCGTTGGTGATCGTCTCTTCGTAGATCCCGCCGATGACCGCCGTGTCGCCGTTGTTCACCGCGATCAGCGTCGTCACGTTCTTGGTGTCGATCGACGGATACTGGCTCCCCGCGATGTTGATGATCTGCCCGACGGAGTCCTTGTGGATCTCGACCGTCATGATGATCCGGTTGTCGGGCGTGATCTGCGGCGTGACGTCGAGCGACAGGACCGCCTTCTTGAACTGCACCGTCGGCACCGTGTTGTTGGTGCCCTGGATGATGTAGGGAATGTCGGTGCCCTGCTCGATATGCGCCTTCTGGTTATCGGCGGTCACGACGCGGGGACTGGAGATCACCTTGCCGAGCGTGTCGGCCTCGAGCGCGGAGAGCTCGAGGTTGATCAGGTTGCCGCTGCCGAGGTTGATCAGCGTCAACGCGAGCTGACCCGCCGCGCCGGCCACCGGCAGGTTGACGTTGAGCTGCGGCGAGTCGGAGTAGCCCGCGTTGGCGACGCCGGAGGCAAGCTCGTAGGGCGTCTGCGTCCGCGTTTCCCGCGTGCACGTCGTGCCAGTACAGGTCACCACCGGCGTGGTCGACAACGAGCCGCCGAAGCCGCCTGCGTAACGCCGCTGCAGGGTGAACCCTGTCTGCACGCCGAGACGCACGCCGAGCTGCCGGCTGAACTTGTCGCTCGCGATGACGATCCGGCTCTCGATCAGGACCTGCCGCACCGACGTATCGATCTGGCGGATGATCCGGCGTACCTCTTCGAGCTTGCTCGCCGTGTCGGTGACGAACAGGATGTTCGTCCGTGGATCGACGAACGCCGAGCCGCGCCGCGAAAGGAAGCGATCGCCCGTGCCGCCGCCCCCGCCACCCGGGTTGCGCGCGCCGACATTGATGATGTTCAGGATGTCGCTCGACTTCGCGTAGTTCAACTGGAACATCTCGGTCTGCAGCGGCTCGAGCTCGCTGATCTGCTGCCGCGCTTCGAGCTGCTGTTTCTCCTTGACCGCGAGCTCCTCGCGCGGCGCGATGAGAACGACATTGCCGTTCTTGCGCATGTCGAGGCCCTTGGTCTGCATGATGATGTCGAGGGCCTGATCCCAGGGAATGTCCTTGAGACGCAGCGTCAGGCTGCCGGTCACGGTGTCGCTGGTGATGATGTTGAGACCCGTGAAATCGGCGATCACCTGCAGGACGGCGCGCACTTCGACGTTCTGGAAGTTGAGGGAAAGCTTCTCGCCCTTGAAGCCCTGGCGGGTGCCCTGCACAAGCTTGTTCGGGTCTTCCTGGATCGGCTTGACCTCGAGAATGAACCGGTTGTCAGCCTGGTAGGCCGAGTGCTCCCACAGGCCGCGCGGCTCGACCACGATGCGCGCGTTGCCGCCCTGGGAGAAGGTGTCGATCGTCGCGACCGGTGTGGCGAAGTCGGCGACGTCGAGCCTGCGCTCGAGGTTGCGCGGGACTGCGGTCTTGAGGAAGTCGACCACCAGCGTACGTCCCTGCTGCCGGATATCGATGCCGGTATTGTTGTCGGAGAGGTCGACGATGATGCGCCCCTCGCCGTTTTTGCCGCGCCGGAAGTCCACGTCGCGCAGCGCGTGGGTCGTCTCCCCGGGCCGCGCTTCCGCAAAGCGCGACACCACCGGCGCTTCGACCGTGGCTGCCGCACCGGGCTGATCGGTGAGGGTCACCACTACGGTGTTGCCTTCGATCTGTGTCTCGTAGGTCTGCGGCTTGTTGAGGTTGAACACGACGCGCGTGCGGTTTCCCGCCTGCACGACGTTGACGCTGCGAAGCGCCGGATCGCCGATGTCCTGCACGGTCTTGCCCAGGCCGTTCGCCGTGTCGGGAAAATCGAGCGCGATCCGGGGCGGATTGGTGATCGCGAAGCCGGCGGGCGGATTGGGAAGCGGAGCCTTCAGGGTGAACCTGACCACGGTACGGCCGGAGCTCGCCTTGGATACCGATAGCGCATCGAGGCTGTTGGCGCTCTGGGCGAAGGCGCTGCCGGCGCCGAGCGCGACGAGTCCCGCCGCGAACGCGATCGCGCGCGCTCGGACAGACCAGCGTAGGCGTTGTGCACCGGTGGATGGCGAGGGGCTCATCTTCGTCGCTCCTGTCTTTGATCCGTTGCGTCCGCAAGCTGCAAAGTACTCGAGCGCTCGGTCCAGTCACCCGTTCCGTCCTGGACCAACTCCTTCAACTTGATCTCGTTGTCGCTGATTCCGACGATAACTCCGAAGTTCTGACCCATGTAGTTGCCGATCTTGACCTGGTAGACGTCCTTTTCGGTCGTGCGCACCAGGGCCAAGGTCGACTTTCCCTTCTGCAACGTACCTACCATCTGCAGCGACTCGAGGGGATAAGCCTCGAGCGGCTCCTTGCGGCGGGTCAGGTCGGGCGCGAGGCTGCCGCCGCTCTTCACGGGTTCGATCTTGCGCGGCTTGAACGGATCGGGCAGGTCGAATGCGTTGTAGGTGAAGGGCTCGTAGGGCTTCACCTGCGGCAACGGGTCGAGCTTGCCCTTCGCGCCCTTGCCCTGTTCCTGCATCCAGTCGCGCAGATCCTGGTGGCTCTCGCCGCCGCAACCGGCGAGAACCACGCCGATCCCGAGGCACCAGAGCAGCCGGCCCTTCATTTCTTGCCCTTCCCCTTCGCATCCTTGGCGGCACGCTTCTGCTTCGCAACCTCGTCTTCGTCGAGATAGCGGAACGTCTTGGCCACGACGTTCATGACAAGCGTGCCCTTTTCGTTGGTGATCGCGAGGTCGTTGAGCGTCACGATTCGCGGCAGCTGCGCCACGTCGCTCGCGAAGGCGCCCATGTCGTGATAGTTCCCCGTCACCTTCACCGCGATCGGCAACTCGGCGTAGAAGTCCGCCAGCTTTTCCGTCGCTGCCGGCTTGAACAGCTCGAATTGGAGCCCGCGACCGAGACCGGCCTGGTTGATGTCGGTCAGCAGGGCATCCATTTCCGATTTGTTGGGCAGCTGCTTCAAGAGCGCGCCAAACGACTGCTCGATCTCCCGCTGTTGCTGCACATAGAGCTCGAGGTTGACCGCCTTCGCCTTCTTCGATGCGTACGATTCCTTGAGCTTGGCCTCTTCGCTCTGGGCTCGGTCGAGCGTATCGAGCTGATCGCGCCAGTCGAGGAGCGCACCCACGACCACGATCAGCAGAAAAATGAGGATCAGCACGGCGGCCTTGGGCAGCAGGGGCCAGCTTCCGGCCTCCCGTATGTTGAGCCGGCGGATGTCGTCGAGGGTCATGATTGTGGCCCCTGGGGCGACGCCGAAGCGCTCTTGCCGGACGGGGCCTTGGCGGGCGCCTTGGCGGGCGCCTTGCCAGCCGGCTGGGTGTTGAGCGCCGGCGCCGTCCGCTTGATCTGGATCGCGAGGGTGAATTCGTTCACCTTCTGCTTATCGAGCGCCACCGACCGGATTTCGATCAGGTCCGGGGAGGTCAGCCACGGCGAGCTCTCTATGTTGCGCATGAGCGTCGACACCCGGGCGTTGGACTGGGCGTAGCCGATGAGGGTAACCCGCGCCCCCTGCTGCTTCACCGACTTCAGATACACGCCGTCGGGCAGCTGCCGTACGAGCTGGTCCAGAAGGTGCACGGCTTCGGTCCGGTTCGCCTGCAGCGTCTCGACGACCTGCTTTCTCGCGAGCAACGCCTGCGTCTGGTCGCGCAATCGGTCGATCTCCTTGATCTGCTCGTCGAGTTTGGCGATCTCCGTGGTAAGCAGCTTGTTGCGCCCGTTCTGGTTGTCGATCCAGGCCGCGATGACGACATGGCCCAGACCAACGACGGCGACGCCCAGGATGGCCAGTCCTATGGCGAGCGACACGAACTGCCGCTGCCGCGCCTGGCGTCGCTGCTCGCGGTGAGGAAGGAGATTGATCCGGACCATCAGTCGAAGCTCCGCAGGGCGAGTCCACACGCGATCAACAGCAGCGGCGCGTCGGCGGCGAGCTGGCGAGGCCGAATCCGATCGGAAACGGCCATGTTGGCGAAAGGGTTGCCGACGATGGTGTTGGCGCCAGCGCGCTTGGCCACGAGCTCGTCCAGGCCGGGCACCAGCGCGCAGCCGCCCGCCAGCACGATCTGGTCGACTTGGCTGTAGGATGTCGAGGTGAAGAAGAACTGCAGCGCCCGGGTCACCTCAAGCGCGAGCGTTTCCATGAACGGCTGGAGCACATCGACGTCATAGTTCTCGGGCAGGCCCGCGTTCTTCTTTGCCGACTCGGCTTCCTCCGGCGACAGGTTGAACGCACGCTGAATTTCGTGAGTCAGCTGGTTGCCTCCGAAGGCCTGATCGCGCGAGAACAGGATCTGATTGTTCCTCAGGACGTAGAAATGCATCACATGCGCGCCCACATCGACCAGCGCGATGTTCTGGTCCCGGCCGTTCGCCGGAAGCGACGGCGCGATCAGCTTGAAAGCCTCCTCGGTCGCGTAGGATTCGACGTCCATCACGCGCGGCTTGAGCCCGGCCGCATCGGCAATCGCGACGCGGTCCTCGACCTTCTCTTTGCGCGATGCCGCGATCAGCACTTCGACCTCGTCCGGGCTGCTCGGCGCGGGGCCGAGCGTCTGGAAGTCCAGGTTGACTTCATCGAGGGCAAACGGAATGTACTGGTTCGCCTCGGTCTCGACCTGAAGCTCGAGCTCTTCCTCGGTCTGGCCGGCCGGGACGATGATTTTCTTGGTGATTACCATCGCTGCGGGCAGCGCCAGCGCGATGTTCCGGTTCCGGCTCCCCAGTCGTTTGTGCGCCCGGCGCAAAGCGTCGGCGACCTGATCGAGGTTGGCGATGTTGCCGTCGGTGACCACGTCCTTCGGCAACGGCTCGATGGCATAGCGCTCCAGGCGGTACGCCCCCTTGCCGGCTTCGGAAAGCTCGACCAGCTTGAGCGCGGTCGAGCTCACGTCCACACCGATCAGCGGCGGTACGCTGGTATCGAGAAACGAAAACGCCGGACCGAATTTTTCCTTCAACATGGGAAGGTTAGACCAAATACATATAAACTACATTAAATGCTAGCAGCAAGTATAAACCATGGCAATTTCTTTTTTACAATCCCTTTCGACCCCCCGTAGTCGGCGTTGCAGCCCCGCCACGGCAAGTTTCATTCACTCATGCTAAAGCGCTGGCTGATCTACCTTGGCTCGGTCCTGGCAGGCCTTGCACTCGTCGGCGGATTGCTCGCGGCCTTTGTATTTGCACTCCTTTATCCCACTTTGCCGACACTTGAGGCGCTGACCGACTATCGGCCCAAGATCCCCCTCCGGATCGTCTCGGCGGACGGCGACCTTCTCGGGGAATTCGGGGAGGAGCGGCGCGCGGTCGTCAAGATCCAGGACGTCCCCGAAGTGATGCGGCAGGCGATCCTGGCGGCTGAGGATGAGCGCTTCTACCAGCACGGCGGCGTCGACTACGTGTCGGTCCTTCGCGCCGCCCTGACCAACGTGACCAGCGGCACGCAGCAGGGAGCGGGGACGATAACGATGCAGGTCGCCCGCAATTTCTTCCTGACCCGTGAGCGAACGCTCACTCGCAAACTGCGAGAGGTGCTGCTCGCCTACAAGATCGAAGCAAATCTCACCAAGGACGAGATTCTCGAGCTGTATATCAACCAGATTTTCCTCGGCCAGCGGGCTTACGGCTTCGCCGCAGCATCCCAGATCTATTTCGGCAAGCCGCTCGCGCAGATCGACGTCGCCGAGGCCGCGATGCTCGCCGGACTGCCCAAGGCTCCGTCGGCCTATAACCCCATCGCCAACCCCAAGCGCGCGCGGGGGCGGCAGCTCTACGTGCTACGGCGCATGCACGAGCTGCGCTTCATCAGCGACGCCCAGTGGCAGGAGGCTCAAGCCGCGCCCCTCGTCGTGCACCCGATGTCGCGCGATGTCTCGGCCCACGCCGACTACGCGGCGGAAATGGTCCGCCAGGCGATGTTCGAAACCTACGGAGAGGAGGCCTACAGCCGGGGCCTCACCGTCTATACGACCATCCGCAAGGCCGATCAGGAAGCCGCCTACAACGCCGTGCGGCGCGGCGTGATGGACTACGACCGCCGGCACGGCTATCGGGGCCCCGAGGGCTACGTGAGCCTGCCGAGCGATCCGGCAGAGCTCGACAGCGCCATCGATCGCGCCTTCCAGGATGTCGCCGACAGCGACAACCTCGATCCGGCGATCGTCCTCGCTGCGACACCGGCGGAGGTCAAGGCGATCCGCAGCGACGGCGAGACCGTCAGCGTGACGGGCGACGGACTCAAGTTCGCGGCCCGGGCGCTCTCCGACAAGTCGCCGGCCGGTATCCGGATCCGGCCGGGCGCGCTCATCCGGCTGACTCGCGATGACAAGGGTCGGTGGCAGATCGCCCAACTGCCGCAGGTGGAATCGGCGTTGATCTCGGCGCGGCCGTCCGATGGAGCGATCTTCGCACTGGTCGGTGGATTCGACTTCGACCGCAACAAGTTCAACCATGTGACGCAAGCATTCAGACAACCGGGTTCGTCGTTCAAGCCATTCATCTATTCGGCCGCGCTCGAGAAAGGGTTCAGTCCCGCGACCATCGTCAACGACGCGCCACTGTATTTCGACGCCTCCGAAACGGGAAGTGAGCCTTGGGAGCCCAAGAACTACGATGGCAAATTCGAAGGGCCCATGCGCCTGCGGACCGCGCTTATGAAATCGAAGAACCTGGTCACGGTGCGCGTCATGCGCGCCATCGGAACGCAATACGCGCAGGACTACATCACACGCTTCGGCTTCGACCCGAAGCTGCATCCTCCGTACCTGCCCATGGCTCTCGGGGCCGGCGCGGCGACGCCGCTGCAGATGCTCGGCGCCTACTCCGTGTTCGCCAACGGTGGGTATCGCATCACGCCCTATCTCATCGACAAGGTCGTCGACGGTCGTGGCAACGTGCTGTCGCGGGCGCAACCCTCGGTCGCCGATCAGGATGCCGAGCGCGCTATCGACCCGCGCAACGCATTCATCATGACGACGATGATGCGCGATGTGGTTCGCGCCGGAACTGCCGCACGTGCGATGCAGCTCGGACGCCAGGACCTCGCCGGCAAGACCGGGACGACCAACGACAACGTCGACGCCTGGTTCTGCGGCTTCAACGCGTCGACGGTGGCGATTGCCTGGATCGGGTTCGATCAGCCCAGGACCCTGGGCACCAACGAAACCGGCGCGGTCGCCGCCTTGCCGATCTGGATGAATTTCATGGGCAAGGTCTTGAAGGGCGTTCCCGAGCGCCCCCTTTCGCAGCCGGACGGCATTCTGGTCGCGCACATCAACCCGGAGACCGGATTGCGCGAGCCCGACGACCGCACCGGGATCGTCGAATATTTCTACTCCGAATTTCCTCCCAAGCTGCGCGAAGACGCGCTCGCGCCCGGTACGCTGCATACTCCTGGCGAGATTCGCAACCAGCTCTTCTGAGCCCGCCCGTGACCCGGCCCGACTCGCCCCGCGCGCTTCGCAGCCGCACCCGGATCGCGCAGACCGCCGCCCGGCTCATCGCCGAGCACGGGCTCACCGACTGGAGTCTCGCGAAGCGCAAGGCTTGCCGCGAGCTCGGGCTTCCCGCGCACGAGTCGCTTCCCGGGAACGAGGAGGTCGAGCAGGCGTTGCGAGATTACAACAGTCTGTTCCGTGCCACGACCCAGCCGGCATCGCTCCGAGCACAGCGCTTCGACGCCCTGCGCTGGATGGAGCGCCTATCGCGCTGGGATCCGGTGCTCACCGGCGCGGTCGCGGCCGGCTGGGCGACCGAGCACAGCGAGGTGCGGCTCGAGCTCGAGGCCGAAGACGCGAAGTCAATCGAGCTCGCGCTCATCAACGAGGGCGTCGCCTACGCCCAGATGCCGACGCCGGTGGCCAACGCAGCGCCGCAGCTGCAGATCGAGTCACCCGCAGCAACGGTACGGCTGGTCATCCTCTCGCCCCAGCAGCGCCGCAACCGCCCGCGTCGCGAGCGTTCCGGCCCCTCGGAAGAGCGTCTTACGCTGCCGCAGCTCAAGGCTCTGCTCGCGTCGGGGGACACCCCTAGCCTCGCAGCCAGCCCGCAGCAGACAGCGCGAAATAGGTGAGGATCGCGTCGGCCCCGGCGCGCTTGAACGCCATCAGCGTCTCCAGCACGCAGGCGCGCTCGTCAAGCCAGCCGCGCTCCCCGGCGGCCTTGAGCATCGCGTACTCGCCGCTTACCTGGTAGACCGCGGTCGGTACGCCGAAGGTGTCCTTCACGCGCCGAACGATGTCCAGATACGGTAAGCCCGGCTTGACCATCACCATGTCGGCGCCTTCCTGCAGGTCGAGATAAACCTCCCACAGCGCCTCGTCGGAATTACCGGGATCCATCTGGTAGGTGTATTTGCTGCCGCTGCCGAGATTGCCTGCCGAGCCGACCGCGTCGCGGAACGGCCCGTAGAAGCTCGAGGCGTACTTAGCCGAGTAGGCGAGGATGCGCGTGCGATCCGATCCGGCCCCGTCGAGCGCGGCGCGCAGCGCGCCGACGCGCCCGTCCATCATGTCCGACGGCGCGACCACGTCGGCACCGGCCGCGGCGTGGCAGAGCGCCTGCCGCGTCAACGCCGCGACGGTGAGATCGTTGGCGACGTACCCGCTCGCGTCGAGCAGTCCGTCCTGACCGTGGCTGGTGTAGGGATCGAGCGCCACGTCGGTGATGACGCCCAATGCCGGGAAGCGGTCCTTGAGCGCGCGCACTGCACGGGGCACCAACCCTTCCGGATTCCACGCCTCCGCGGCGTCGAGCGACTTCTGCTCTGGGCCGATCACCGGAAACAGCGCCATCGCCGGCACGCCCAGCTCGAGGCAGCGCTCGGCGTCCGCCAGCAGAAGGTCGATGCTCTTGCGCGCGATGCCCGGGAGCGACGGGACGGGTTCCTGGCGGCGCTCTCCGTTCTGGACGAACGCAGGATAGATGAGGTCTTCTGCGGCGAGCCGATGCTCACGCATCAGCCGCCGCGAAAAATCGTCACGGCGCATGCGGCGCGGGCGACGTTCGGGAAATTTGCCGCTGAATCGCATGTTCGGGAAGAATCGGGCGCCGGCCGTCCGGTGGGTACGGGGGGAGGGCGCATCGTAGCGCGGCCGCTCGGCGCACCACAAGGCTTGGAATCGCGCTCCGAAAGTTCGAATCTTATCCCATGCTCGCATCCCGACAAATCCGATGCGCAATGCAGCGGAACTCGACCGAGCAGCCGCGGTCCATGTAAGCGGACGGTTGCAACGTCTCCCGCTTTCCTCCCTGAGCGGGTGCTCTGTGGTTGTGGGTTTTCACCGATCGCAGGGCGTTTTCGGCCCCGTGTCACTCCCCTTGATGGCGGGGCCTTTCTTTTTGCGAAGCCGCGATCGGCGCGTGGACCGCCAGCCACGCGCCGATCGCATCTTCGGCCTCCCTGATTCCGATCCGGCCCTCCGCGGAGAACAACTGGATGCCGACGTGCGCGCCTGCTGTGCCGAAGTCTCGCGCGACGATCGAAGCCGCTTCGCGCAACGTACTGCGCCGTTCGGCCGCCGAAAGCTTGTCCGACTTCGTGAGCAGGACGTGCACCGGCCGCCCCGTGGGCAAGAACCAGCCCAGCATCTGGCGATCGAGCTCGGTCAGCGGATGACGCGCGTCCATCACGAGCACGAGACCGACGAGGGTGCTGCGCTCCCCGAGGTACCGGGCGAGAAACCCCCGCCATTGGCGCTGCATGGCGCCGGGCACCGCCGCGTAGCCGTATCCGGGCAGATCGGCGAGCAGCGCCCCGGACGGAAGTCGAAAGAAATTGATGTGCTGCGTTCGGCCGGGCGTCCGACTGACGTAAGCCAGGCGCTTGCGCTGCGCGAGCGCGTTGATGGCGGAAGACTTGCCCGAGTTGGACCGGCCCGCGAACGCGACTTCCGGCGCGCCGCCGCGCGGAAGCTGCCGCCATTCCGCGGCTGTGGTCACGAATGCTGCGTGCTGCAGCGGATGTGCCGTCATGGGTTCGCTGAACTCTCGCTCGCCGGCAGAGCGTCTTCGCCGGACGTGACCTTTTCGGTAGAATACGCGCCTCGGAGGACCACCCGCTCGAGCGAGCGGTTCGCTGTGGCGCGAAAAGCCGGTCCGACAACAGCGCTTCTACCGGAAGCGCGACGGGAGCCCTGGGAATGAGAAGCGTAGTGGTGCTGGTCGCTGCCTGCGCTGTCGTCGCCGTGTCGTCCGCAGCCGAAGGACCCGGCGCCAAGCCGGACCTCGCCAAGGCGCAGCAGATCGTGAGCACGGTCTGCGCGGCCTGCCATGGCGCCGACGGCAACAGCGTGAGCCCCGCGAATCCGAATCTCGCCGGCCAGCAAGCCGAATATATCAGCCTGCAACTCGCGCATTTCAAGGATGGCACGCGCCCCAATCCGATCATGGCCGGCATGGCCGCCGGCCTGACGCCCGAGGACATGAAGGCGCTCGGCGCCTACTTCGCGCAGCAAAAGCCCAAGGGGCTCGCAGCCAAGGATCCGTCCCTCGTGGCCGCTGGCCAGAAGCTCTATCGCGGCGGCAACGCCGCGACAGGCCTGCCGGCATGTGCCGCGTGCCACACTCCGACGGGCGTCGGCATTCCGGTGCGCTACCCGCGACTCTCCGGCCAGTACGCCGATTACACGCTGGCGCAGTTGCAGGCGTTCAAGAGCGGCCAGCGGGGCATGGACAAGGCAGGCAAGGACGTCAACGGTCGCGTGATGGCCCAGATTGCGACGCGTATGAGCGAACCCGAAATACGCGCCGTCGCCGACTACGCCGCAGGGCTGCACTAGCGCCGGCGCGCCCGGCGTCGATATGCGCGACGGGTAGCTACGTGCCGCTGAAGGCAGTCATTGCGGCACTCTTCATCTATCCGGTGAAGAGCTGCCGAGGCATCGAAGTCGCTTCCGCCGAGATTACCGAGCGCGGTCTCGCGCACGATCGTGAATGGATGATCGTCGATGCCGGCGGTCGGTTCCTGAGCCAACGCGAGCTGCCGTCGCTCGCACTCATCCGAACGACGCTCTCGCCGAGCGGCCTCGAATTGGCGGCGTCCGGCGGCACAGCGGTCACGATCCCGTTCGAGCGCTCCGGCCCGACGCGCACCGTGACGGTTTGGCGCGACACCGTGAAAGCGATCGATCAGGGCGACGAGCCCGCGGCCTGGCTGTCGGCACGCCTCGGACGCGACGTGCGCCTCGTGCGCTTCGATCCCGGCGTGCGCCGCCACTGCAATCGCGCCTATGCCGGGGAATCGGGCGCCCATACGGGTTTTGCCGACGCCTATCCGCTCCTCGTTCTGTCTCAGGCATCCCTTGTCGATCTCAATACCCGGCTCGCCCGGTCTTTGCCTGTCGATCGCTTCCGGCCCAATGTCCTGCTCTCAGGCTGTGAAGCCTACGAGGAGGATTACATCGACGAGATCGCCGCCGGCGCAGTCCGGATGAAGCTCGTCAAGCCGTGCACCCGCTGCCAGATCACGACGACCGACCAGCAGACGGGCGAGCGCGCGGCCGAGCCTCTCGCCACGCTTGCCACCTACCGCATGAATGTGCCGCTCGACGGTGTGAGCTTCGGCGTCAATGCCATTCTGACGGCCGGCTTCGGCGCGACGTTGACCACGGGCACCCCTGCCGATTGCTCGCTCCGGTTCTGACGGCGGCCTCGCGTCAGCTCACCGGGGAGCACATGACGGGCGCATTCGGCGGCGCGCCGTAGCCTTCTTCGATCCACGGCCCGACGAAGGCCGAGCAATCCACGTCCTTCTCCGAGCTCGGATTGGAGCCGTAGTACATGCAATTGCGGACGTCGGTCTCGGCGGTATAGCGATGATGGATCTGATTCGTCCGGTTGACGAACCGATATACCGGCCGCGTGTTGGACGGGCACGCGCCAGTCGCCGGATTCGGTAACTGGATGTAGAACAACGCCGCGCTCTCCTCGGCCCAGCTTCCGGCGAATTTCACCGCCGTCGCGGCGCACTCGGCCGGGTCGGCGGAGTAGAAATGCGAATCCCCGTACTGCGGGAGCAGGTAGAAGCGGCAGACCGGCGCCGCGCCGGCCGGCGCGACGCTCGGATCGGCATAGGCGAGAAAAGTCAGTCCGGTGCGCACCCAGCCGGGATGCGCTCCGTTGTCGAGACCATGGATCTCGTTCGGATCGGCAGTGATGAAGTAGTCGTCGAAGCCGGCGTAGTAGTACTCCACCACGAGAATCTTCCTGCTCGGGTCCGCCGCGCCGGGCGTGAGATACGGCGCGAGCAGCGGCAACGCGACGTCGAGACGCGAATACACGTCGATACCGTTCGGTTGCGAGCACGAGCCATCGCCTGCGTAAAGACCTCCGCGCAGCTCGTAGAACCCACCGCCGCTGCCGAGCGTAAGGAGCCCGGCTCCGCTGCTCCCCGGCTCGGTCGAGCCCATCGTGTATCTCGTGGACGTGAAGCTCGTGCCGTCGCTGAAATTGAAATACTTCGGCATCGTCCCTTCGCTGATCTTCTTGAGGTCCCCGGAGGGATGGTGAACGACCGAGATGCCCGTCCCGCTGGCGAGCGTTTCCGCGCGCCATGCCGAGAAGACTGCGTTCGCCGGCGGCGGGTTGTTCAGCCGCACCAACGCCCAGTCCGAATCCACGCTGCGGCCAAGGAGCTTTGCCCCGCCCGTGACAGCGACATACGGAGGCACGGCCTGGCTTCCGCAACTTGCCGCGTCGAAAAACCAGTACGTGACGAGCGAACTCGCAGCCTCCTGCGAGTCCATGCAGTGGCTGGCGGTGTAGAGGTAGGGCGTGTTGGACGCCGCGGAATCGTTGATCAGCGTCCCGGTGCAGATGAACGTCCCGCCGTTATCCGTGTAGACCAGCTTCGCGACCGAGCGCGCCTGATTCGAGGCCGCCGGCGTCGCGATGCAGGCGACGTCGACCTCGCAGCTGCCGGAGCGACCGATGTCCGAGACCGGTTCGGTCTTGAGCAGCGATACGCCGGCGCTCACGAGGTGCGAGATCTTCGGCATCCTGAGATCGACCGTCTCGGGTGCGACGCCCGGCGGAAGATAGATCTCGAGCGTGGCCGATTCGCCGTCGAGCAGCGGCGACCAGTAGGTCCTCGCTTCGGCGACGGTCGCCGCTGAATACGGACCGTAGACCTGCGCTGTCGAACCGGCGAAGCGCAGCATGACGCCTGCCTGCTTGGATGACATGCTCAAGCCCAGGCGGATCGCGGCCGCGCCGGGCGAGTTGACCACCACCCGCGCGGCTCTACCGCCGTCGGCTAGAGTCTGCCAGGGCAGACCGGCCTGCGTGAGGGACCGGTCGCCGTCGGGCAGCTTGCGCGAGAAGCCGATCCGGCGTACGTGCCGCTTGGCCGCCATCGCCGGCGCGCCCGCTGTCGCGGCCCGGTTCTGCAAAGGCGTCTCCTCCTCGGCCGATGGCGGGGGAAGGCTGATCGTGTATTTCGGTCCGCTCGCAGATGTCAGCAGCGACGCGACGGCCTCCATCTTCGCCGGGACAGCGCCTCGATTTGCCGCAGGTGGCACGGCCACGACCTGCGCCCCGAGGCTGCCCGCCAGCAATGCGACAACGACGCCATAGAACCAACGGCTGAGCATTCCGACTCCCGATTGCGGTGCATGCCGCGCCGATCGCGGCCACGTCCGACCGCGAATTCGAGGGCGTTGTTCCCGCGATCGTCGTACGCTGAGCGCCGTTGTCGCCGACCGACGACAGATCATCCGCTGCCCGCCAGGCAGTCGCGCAGCATTGTGCGCCATTCCGGCAGAGCGAAGCCGAAAGTCTCGGTGAACTTCGAGGCCGCCAGCACGGCATACACCGGTCGGCGCGCCGGCGTCGGATACTGCTCGGTGGTGATCGGGGTGAGGCGCGGATGCTCGACCGGGCCGATGATCGCACGCGCGAAATCGAACCAGCTCGCAACACCCGAGCCGCTCAAATGGTACAACCCGCGGCGCTCGGCGAGGTACGGTGCGCCGCGCTCGATCAGGCGGGCCACGGTCGCAGCCACTGCGCGAGCCCAATTGGGCACTCCGAACTGGTCGGCCACCACTCTGAGCTCGTCGCGCTCGCCGGCAAGCCGACGGATCGTCAGCAGGAAATTGTGCCCGCGCAATGCGTAGATCCAGCTCGTGCGCAACGTCAGGCTCGCGCAGCCGCTCGCCGCGATCGCCTGCTCGCCCGCGAGCTTGCTCCGCCCGTAAACGTTGAGCGGCGCGGTCGGTGCTGCTTCCGCGTACGGCGTCGAGGCGTGGCCGTCGAAAACGTAATCGGTCGAAAAATGCACGAGGAAGCCATCGAGACGCTTCGTTTCCTCGGCGATGATCTCCGCGGCGCGCGCGTTGACCGCGAAGGCGAGCTCGGCGTCTTCCTCGGCCCGGTCCACGGCGGTATAAGCGGCCGCGTTGACGACGATGTGGGGCCGAAGCGAGCGGATCGTCGATCGGAGGGCGTCCGCGTCACCGAGGTCGAGCTCCGACCGGTCGAGCGCGATCACTTCGCCGTGCGCCGGCAGCAACCGCGCGAGCTCGTAGCCGATCTGTCCGCGAGCGCCGGTGACGAGGATCGTCGGACGCGTCACGGATTGCCTTGCGTCAGGGGTAGAGATCGGCCGCGGCAAGCGGACGCCCCGCGGCATCTTTCGGCGCGACCAGCGGTGCGCCGTCGAGCGGCCATTCGATGCCGAGCGCGGGGTCGTTCCACAGGAGCGTCCGCTCGTGCTCGGGATACCAGTAGTCGGTCGTCTTGTAGAGGAACTCCGCGGCGTTGGACACGACGAGGAACCCGTGCGCGAAGCCCGGCGGAATCCAAAGCATCCGGCGGTTGTGCGCCGAGAGCGTGATGCCGACCCAACGTCCGAACGACGGAGAGCTCCGGCGAATGTCGACCGCGACATCGAACACCTCGCCCAGAGTGACCCTCACCAGCTTTCCCTGCGCATGCTCGATCTGGTAATGCAGCCCACGCAGCACGTTGCGTGCCGAACGGGAGTGATTGTCCTGCACGAACGTGCCGTCGAGTCCGGCGTGCGCAAACTCGCGCAGGTTCCAGCTCTCGAAGAAGAAGCCGCGTTCGTCGCTGAACACTCGGGGCTCGATCAGCAGCACGTCGGGCAGCGCGGTAGGCGTGACGTTCACGATCGTTGTCGAAGAGGAACGGCCGGGCCGGTGCCCGACGTCGCGCTAGCGGACCAGCGGCTCCCGGAGCAGGCTCAAGAGGTACCGGCCGTACGCGTTGTTCTCCATCGCATGCCCCAGTTTCTCCAGCGCCGCGGCGTCGATATATCCGCGGCGATAAGCGATTTCCTCGGGACACGCGATCTTGAGGCCCTGCCGCCGCTCGATGGTTTCGATGTATTGCGATGCCTCGAGAAGCGTCTCGTGCGTACCGGTATCGAGCCACGCCATCCCTCGTCCCATGACTTCGACGACCAGCTCGCCGCGGCCGAGATAGCGGCGGTTGACGTCGGTGATCTCGAGCTCGCCGCGCGTCGAAGGCTCGAGCGACGCTGCGATGTCGAGCACCTGGTTGTCGTAGAAGTACAGCCCGGTCACGGCATAACGCGACTTGGGCTGCCTCGGCTTCTCCTCGAGGCTCAGCACGCGCCCGCCGCCGTCGAACTCCGCAACGCCGTACCGCTCCGGGTCCGAGACGGGATACGCGAACACCGTCGCTCCGGTCGTCCGCGCATTCGCCCGTTCGAGCAGTGGCTGCAGGTCGTGACCGTAGAAGATGTTGTCACCGAGCACGAGCACCGAATCGCCGCCCCCGACGAACCCGCGGCCGATGACGAACGCCTGGGCGAGCCCCCTTGGCGCGGGCTGCACGGCGTACGAAAGACTGATGCCCCAGCGCGCGCCGTCGCCCAGCAGCGTCGCGAACCGCGGCGTATCCTCGGGGGTGGAGATCAGCAGGATGTCGCGGATGCCGGCGAGGAGCAGCGTCGACAGCGGATAGTAGATCATCGGCTTGTCGTAGACCGGCAACAGCTGCTTGGAGATGACCTGCGTGACCGGGTACAGTCGCGTGCCCGAGCCGCCCGCAAGGATGATGCCCTTGCGAACGCTCACGGGTGCGACCCCACGCTTGCCGCTTGCGCGGCTGCGCTCCCCGAGGCAGCGCAATCCGCGCCTTGGGACAGACCCGTGGCGCTCATGCGGCGCTCGGAACAGCTGCGTAGTTGAGCGTGATCCAGCGCTGGTATTCCTTGCTCGTGACCGCGGCCAGCCACGCCTCGTTGTCGAGATACCAGCGCACGGTGCGGGCGAGACCAGACTCGAAGCTCTCGACCGGCGACCAGCCGAACTCGCGCCTGATCTTGTCGGCGTCGATCGCGTATCGCCGGTCATGCCCCGCACGGTCTTTCACGAAGCGGATCTGCTCGGCGTAGGCGCGCCCCGGCCTGGATTCACCCAGGATGCGACAGAGCGTCCGCACGACTTCCAGGTTAGTCTTCTCGGCGTTACCCCCGACGTTGTACGTTTCGCCGGGCCGACCGCGCTGCAGCACGGTCCGGATCGCCGCGCAGTGGTCTCCCACGTAGAGCCAGTCGCGCACCTGCAGACCATCGCCGTACACGGGCAGCGTCGTACCGGCCACCGCGTTGTGGATCATCAGCGGAATCAGCTTTTCGGGGAACTGCAGCGGTCCGTAGTTGTTCGAGCAGTTGGTCGTGAGCGTGGGCAGGCCGTAAGTACGGTGGTAGGCGCGCACGAGATGATCGGAGCCGGCCTTCGAAGCAGCGTACGGACTGTTCGGCGCGTACACGGTCTGTTCCGAGAACGGCGGATCCTGAGGACCGAGCGATCCGTAGACTTCGTCGGTCGACACGTGAAGGAAGCGGAATCGCGAACGCTCTGGCTCGGGGAGCGCGCTCCAGTAGCCACGTGCGGCCTCGAGCAGCTCGAAGGTGCCGAGCAAATTGGTGGCGATGAATTCGGCCGGTCCGTGGATCGACCGGTCGACGTGACTCTCTGCGGCAAAGTTAAGAACGGCGCGCGGCCTGGCTTGGGCGAGCAGCGCCTCGACCATCGCTCGGTCGCCGATGTCTCCGCGCACGAAGCGGTGTCGCGGATCGTCCTTGAGCGAGGCGAGATTGCCGAGGTTGCCGGCGTAGGTGAGCTTGTCGAGATTCACCACCGGCTCGTCGCCGCCGGCGCACCAGTCGAGAATGAAATTGGCGCCGATGAACCCCGCGCCTCCGGTGACCAGAATCATTCGAAGCTACCTAGCAAAGGGCGCGAATTCTATCATGCGCCCGCATCGGCTTCGCCATAATACCGACGATACCAGGCGACGAAGCGCGCAAGTCCATCGTGGAGGGTCGTCTTGGGGACGAAGCCGACCGCCTCGGCGAGCCGGTCGATCGATGCGAAGGTCGCGCGCACGTCCCCTGGCTGGAGCGGAAGATACTGCTTCGCTGCGCGGCGCCCGAGCAGGCTCTCGAGCTCGGCGATGAACGCCTCCAGCCCGACCGCGCGATTGTTGCCGATGTTGTACACGGCGCAGGGTGCGCCCGTCGGCGGCATTGCCTGCGGCACGCGGGACAGCACGCGCACCACGCCTTCGACGATGTCGTCGACGTAAGTGAAGTCCCTCTGCATGTCGCCATGGTTGAACACCTTGATCGGCTCTCCGGCAAGGATCGCGCGGGTGAACAGCATCGGCGCCATGTCAGGCCGGCCCCAAGGCCCATAGACGGTGAAGAAGCGAAGACCCGTCGTCGGCAAGGCGTAGAGATGGCTGTAGCTGTGCGCCATCAGTTCGTCCGCCTTCTTGGTCGCGGCGTAAAGGCTCACCGGGTGATCGACGTTCTGATCTTCCGAGAACGGCAGCGTGTGGTTCGCGCCGTAGACGCTCGAGCTCGACGCGTAGACGAGATGGCCGACGCGTCCGTGCCGACAGCCTTCGAGGATCGCGCCGAAGGCGTCGATATTGTTGCGCCAATACGCGGCGGGATCGACGAGCGAATACCGCACGCCGGGCTGCGCCGCGAGATGGGCGACATGCGTGAAACCGCCGTCGCGGACCAGAGCGAGCGTCGCGTCCAAGTCGGCGAGATCGAGCGTTTCGCAACGAACACCGACGGCGGCGAGCTCCTTTGCGCGGGCGCGCTTGAGCGCGACGTCGTAATACGGCGAGAAGCTGTCGACGCCGACGACCTCGGCGCCGTCGCGCTTCAGCCGCAGCGCCAGATGCATGCCGATAAAACCCGCCGCGCCGGTAACCAGTACCTTCATCGCGACACCCCAGCGCGGCTGGTTTCGGCGCAGGCTAACCCGCGAAGCGGGTTAAGCGGGCGCGGAACGCGCAAGCGGCCGGAGGCAAAACCCGCCGCGCCGGTAACCAGTACCTTCATCGCGATGCCTCGGCGGCGCGGGTTTGCACGGTCAAAGGGCGCGCTCGGTGCGGTCGGCGCGCTCGAGCGACCGGAGCTTCGCGTGCTTGCAGAAGCTCGCGAACGAGCCGATCGCAATGTGGACGAGACCGGCGCTGCCGTCGAGGAAGCCCGCCCGCAGGACGTAGAACCGCACGAAGCGCGCCAGCGGCGACAGCACGAGACGCAGCGATGACGAACGCTCGCCGCGGGCATACATCGCTTCCGCCTGAAGACTCGTATAGCGATTCTGCTTCGCAATATAGCCGTCGAGCGATTCGGCGGAAGCATGCAGGAGGTCGCCGCGGAGCCGCCCGATCGGCCCGTCGACGAGCACATGCTCGTGCACTACGTCCTCACTCCACCGCGCGCTGCGACGGTCGAACAATCGCACGTTCCAGTCCGGATAACCTTCTCCGTGCGCGAGCCACCGGCCGAGAAACCGGTTGCGTCGCGCCATCGCGTAAGCCACGTGTCGCGGCGCGTGCATCGCCTCGCGGATCGCATCCTGGAGCTCGGCCGACAGCCGCTCGTCGCTGTCGAGACAGAGCACCCAATCGTTCGCTGCCTGTGCCACCGCGAAGTTCTTCTGTGGGCCGTATCCCAGCCACGGCTGTACCACGACGCGCGCGCCGGAGCGGCGAGCCGTTTCTACGGTATCATCGCGGCTGCCGGAATCGACGACGACCGCCTCGGATGCGAAGGGCGCCGAGGCGAGGCAGTCGGCAAGTTCACGGCCGGCGTCGTACGCGACGACGACGAGCGAAAGGGCGAGTCGGGGAAGCGGGTCGGACATCGCGTGCGCTCTCGAGAACGCGGCCATCCTCCAGCTCTTGCGCCGCGAGTCAAGAGGCGCCGCCAATTCTACGTGCAAACCGATCCGCAAGCCATCGGACCCGCGCCCAGCGTCCTGATCGTTCGCCCGTCCTCGCTGGGCGACATCGTGCATGCGCTGCCGATCGTGCACGACTTGAGAGCGCACTATCCCGGCGTGGCGATCGACTGGGTGGCGGAGGAGACGTTTACGGGGCTGGTGCGGCTCAATCACGGCGTGCGCCGCGTGATCCCGATCGCACTGCGACGCTGGCGCCATGAGCTCTTCGCGCGTTCGACGTGGAGCGAGTTCGCTCGATTCAGGCGCGACATTTCAGCGGAACGCTACGATGCCGTCCTCGATCTGCAGGAGCAGGTCAAAGGCGCGTTGATGGCCGCGCTGGCGCGCGGACCGGTGCACGGGCCCGACTTTAGGAGCGTGCGCGAGCCGATCGTGACCGTGTTCTATCGTCATCGCCATCGCGTCGACGCCGACCAGCATCTGATCGATCGCTGCCGCCATCTCGCGGGCGAGGCGTTCGGCTACGACCCGGAGCCCGTTCCGCATTTCGATCTCGCACCGCCTCTCGAGGGCGATCCGCCCGATGCTCCTTATGCGGTGTTCCTGCATTCGACCAGCCGACGGGACAAGCTCTGGCCTGAAGCGCACTGGCGCTCGCTCCTCGAGCACGTCGTGAACGCCGGATTCGTCGTCGTTCTGCCCTGGGGCTCCGCCGATGAGAAGTCGCGCAGCGAGCGTATCGGACAAGGGAATGGCTCGACCGTCATCCCGGCGCGGCGGAGCCTCTCCGAGCTTGCGTCGCTGCTCGCCCGTGCGGTATGGGTCGTGGGCGTCGACACCGGTCTCACGCATCTTGCCGCGGCGCTGGGGACGCCGACCGTCGCGATCTTCACCGCCACCGACCCGAAGCTGGCCGGCGTCGCGCGCGCGAGTCGCGTCGGGCGCGACCTCGGCGGTATGGGGATCGTGCCGTCGCCCGAAAGTGTGATCACGGCGACGGCGCCACTGCTGCGCACGGTGCCCTCGTCCTGATGGAATTCGCGCGCGCTCTCTACACGACGCTCGGGTCGGCCGTGCTGCCGCTGCTGCCGCTGCGACTGTGGTGGCGTGGCCGCCGCGAGCCTGGATACCGCCGCCAGATCGGCGAGCGCTTCGGGCTCTATCGGGGAACGCCGACCGGCACGGTGTACTGGATCCACGCCGTCTCGCTCGGAGAGACCCGCGCGGCGACGCCGCTGGTGCAGCGGTTGCGCGCCGCTTATCCAAGTGCGACGCTGCTCCTCACCCACATGACGGCTACGGGCCGCGAAGCAGGACAGACGCTGTTCGGCGATCATGTGCGCCAGGCATGGCTGCCCTACGATGTGCCGTTCGCCGTGCATCGGTTCTTCGAACACTTCCGGCCCGCCGCGGGTTTCGTTCTCGAAACCGAGCTCTGGCCCAATCTCGTGGCGATCGCGCAGGCCAGCGGTACGCCCTTGTTCCTGGTCAACGCCCGTCTTTCGGAGCGTTCGGCGCGCGGCTATCGACGGTTCGATTGTCTCGCCCGGCCCATGCTCGGGCGCCTCGCCGGCGTCGCCGCGCAGTCGGCCGCCGACGCGGCGCGTCTCGCGGAGCTCGGCGCACCGCAACCGATCGTCACCGGCAATCTCAAGTTCGACGTCACCATTCCGCCGGCAGTGCTCGAGCTCGGCGCTGGATTTCGCACGCGCTTCGGCGCATCGCGCCCGATCTGGCTGGCCGCGAGTACCCGCGACGGCGAAGAAGCGCTGATCCTGGATGCGCTCGCAAGGCACCCACTCGAGGGTAATCCACTGCTGCTGCTGGTGCCCCGGCATCCTCAGCGGTTCGCGACCGTCGCCGATCTTCTCTCGGCGCGGGGAGTGCCGTTCGTGCGCAGGAGTGCCGGCGGCGCGGCCGTTCCAGCCGACGTCGGCGTGGTGCTCGGCGACTCGATGGGAGAACTGGCCGCGTATTACGCTGCGGCCGACGTCGCGTTCGTCGGCGGCAGCCTTCTTCCCTTCGGCGCGCACAATCTCATCGAGCCCCTCGCCGTTGGAACGCCGGTGCTGGTGGGCCCGCATACGTTCAACTTCGCCGAGGCCACCGCCGGCGCGATCGACGCGGGGGCGGCACTGCGCGTGTCCGACGCCGACGCGCTGGTCGCCGCCCTGGGAGAGCTCTTCGCCGATCCGGGACGTCGCCAGGCGATGGGACTGGCTGCGCGTGCATTCCACGCGCAGCACCAGGGTGCGGCGGAGCGCCTCTGGGAATGGCTCCAGCCGCAGCTCGCGGCGCACGAGGAAAAAAGCGAACGCTAGCCGCCCAGCGCGCGGTTGAGCTCTTCGATGTCGGCCTCGGTGAGCGTGCCGACCGCCTGCTTGAGCCTGAGCCCGCTGATGACGAAGTTGTAGTAGGACTGCGCGAGGTTGAAGCGGGTCTGAAAGACCTGCTGCTGCTGGTTGAGGACGTCGAGGTTGGTGCGTACGCCGACCTCGAGTCCCAGACGGGTCGAGTCGTAAGAGACTTGCGCCGACTTGACGGCCTGGTCGAAGGCATTGACCTGCGCCACGCCGCTGGTCACGCCCGTAAAGGCCGTCTGCGCCGCGAGCTGCGCGCTGCGCCGCGCTGCCTCCAGATCCTGCCGCGCCTTCTCCAGATTCGACACCGCCTGGCGGACGCGGGATTCGATCGACCCCCCGAGGTAGAGCGGCACGTTGAGCTGCAGGCCGATCAGTCCGGTGCGCGTATCGTTGGCGATCGACGAAAAGCTGCCGGCCACCGAAGGGGTCGCGCCGGCGTAGGCTTGGCCGAAATTCGCAACCAGATCGACCGTCGGGTAATGACCCGCGCGTTGCCGGTCGACTTCGAGCACCGCGATGTCGTAATTGGCCTGCGCGATGCGAACCTGAGGATTGTCGCGCACGGCGGCGTCCATCCAGGCGTCGAGCGCATTCGGGGTCGGGAGCTGCGGCTCGAAGGCTCCGCCGAAGCGCTTGAGCTCGCCGGGCGAGCGGCCGATGATCGAACGCAGGACGGCGATCTTGTTCTCGAGGTCGTTGCGGGTCGCGATTTCCTGCGCGACGATCTGGTCGTATTTCGCCTGCGCGTCGTTGGTGTCGGTGATCGTCGCGGTTCCGACTTCGAAGTTGCGCTTCGCCTGCGCGAGATTCTCGCTTACCGCGGCTTTCTGGCTTTCGGTGAGCTCGATGTTGAAGCGCGCGAGGAGCACGTCGAGATAGGCCTGGGCGACGCGGACGATCAGATCCTGCCGTGCCGACGCGAGCACGAAATCGCTCTGGCTCACCGTCTGTCTCGCCTGGTCCAGCGCGACCAGGTTCTGCTTGCGGTACAGCGGCTGACTCGCCGAGACCGTGTAGTTTGCGCTCGGGAAGTTCTGCGTCGCCGACAAGCCCGGATCGGTGTGCAGCCTCTCGTAGAAGTGCTCGCCGTTGGCATTGCCGACCAGTGTGACCGAGGGCAGCAGCCCGGCGCGCGCCTGCGGGACGACCTCCTGCGTGGCCTCCCACGTCGCACGCGCCGAGGCGAGCGTCGGATCGTTCGCCACGGCCTCGCGATAGACCTGCAGCAGATCCTCCGCCGCGGCGGTCGAAAGTGCCCCGGCGAGCATGGCGCCGAGCGCGATCGAAAGCATGCGTTTTGGCATCATCGAGTCTCGCCAGTCAGCGATGGCGTGGGGACTGCGCCACGCATGCATACGGCGCGGAGCGCCGCGAGCCCCGGCTCGGGCAGTCGGTCATCAATGCTAGAAAACGAAGCGCGCGGGTTGCGGCGCGTTCTTGAGCGGCGCGAGGACCGTCTCGAACAGGTCCTCGTGAACAATCGCCCCGGGGGCGCTCCAACGCGTCAGCCGCGCCTTCATCGCGGGCGCATCGCCGACAACCGCGAACAGCCGTCCGTCCGGCTTGAGCTGCTTCGCCCAGATCTCCGGAAGGACCGGCGTCGAGCCAGTCAGGACGATCGCGTCGTACGTGTCGCTGCCCCAGCCGCGCGCGCCATCGCCGCGCTCCAGGCGAACATTCCCGACGCGAGCGGCGCCAAGATGCGTGCGCCCCGCGGCCAGGAGCCGGGGATTGATTTCCACGCTCACCACTTCGCGAGCGCGCCCGGCGAGCAGCGCGGTCAGATAGCCGCTGCCCGTGCCGATCTCGAGCACCGAGTCGCTCCCCTTGAGGTCGAGCTCCTGCAGAACGCGCGCTTCCATTTTGGGCGTCCACATCCGCTCGCCGTCGCCCAGCGGAATCTCGAGGTCGGCGAAGGCGAGCGCCCGGTACGCCGGCGGAACGAACTCCTCGCGATGGATGGCAAACAGGAGATCGAGAACGTGCTGGTCGAGCACCGCCCACGTCCGAACCTGCTGTTCCACCATGTTGAAGCGCGCCTGCTCGAAGTCCATCCAGTCTCCTCGCGGTTGCTACGCCGCATCGGTCGCCCCCGTCGCGCGGCGGGCCTCGCGGCGCTGGCTATTATCGCACGTCAATCGCCCGGGGCAGGCGCGTCCGCGCGCGCGGCGCGCGCGACGTGTCGCGCCTTCCTGGCGCGGCGCCATTCCGTGAGCCGGTCGAGGTACGTGTAGATGACCGGCACGACGAGGAGCGTGAGCAGCGTCGAGGTCACGACGCCGCCGATGATCGCGCGGCCCATGGGAGCCTGCGTTTCTCCGCTCTCGCCTAGGCCCAACGCCAGCGGCAACATCCCGAAAATCATCGCCGCCGTCGTCATCATGATGGGCCGGAGCCGCACCTGTCCGGCGGTGAGCAGCGCGTCGTGCAGCGACGCACCGCCCCGGCGCGAGCGGTTGGCGAAGTCGACGAGCAGGATCGCGTTCTTGGTGACGAGGCCCATCAGCATGACGAAGCCGATCATCGACAGGATGTTGAGCGTCGTTCCAGTCAGTATCAGCGCGAGCAACACGCCGATCAGAGTGAACGGCAGCGAGGCCATGATCGCGATGGGCTGGGTAAAGCTCGAGAACTGCGAGGCGAGCACGAGATAGATGAAGATGACGGCCATCGCGAGCGCTGCCAAAAGCGCCGACGTCGATTCCTCCGTGTCCTCCTGCTGCCCGGCGATCACGAACCGGTATCCCGGCGGCAGCACGGTCTCCTTCACGATCTTCTTGACGTCGTCGCCGACGTTGCCCGAGGGACGGCCCTCGGCGTTGGCGTAAAGAGCCACGCGCCGCTGCAGGTCCTGCCGCTTGATGATCTGCGGGCTCGTGCTCTCGACGATGTCGGCAACCTGGCGCAGGGGCACCATGCGCAGCTCGCCGTCGGGGCCGCGCTTGTTGGTCGAGAGATACAGGTTGCCGAGATCGGAGGCGAGCCTGCGCCCCTCCCTGGGCAGCTGCACGTTGACTTCGTAGTTCTGGCCGTCCGGTCCGAGCCAGTAGGTCACGGTCTCGCCGGCGAGCAACGGCCGAACGGTCGCGCCGACCTGCTGCACCGAGATGCCCAGATCAGCGGCCGCATCGTTGTTGAGTCGGATCGACAGCGCCGGGTTCAGCGCCTTCTCCGATGTTTCCATGTCGGCAATCCCAGGAACCTTGGCCACCTTTGCCGCGAACTCGTTGATCAGCTGCTTCAGGGTGTCGGAATCGGGCCCCAGGAGGTTGACCCAGATCGGGCGGTCGTAACCCAGCGCCAGCTCGATGCCCGGAATGGGTTTCAGCGCGTTGCGTATGTCGCGCTCGAGATCCTTCTGCGAGCGCGCGCGCTTGTCGCGATCCGTGAGCTTGAGATTGATCCGCGCGTAGTTGCGGCCGTCCCAGGCGTTGCCCACCGTCGTCATCGCCAGCAGGATCTCGGGGAACTGCTTCAGCACGGCTTCCGCCTCGCGCACCTTCTTGTCGGTGAACTCGAGGCTCGTGCCGACCGGCGTGTTGAGCCGCAGCGAGATGAAGCTCTCGTCGACCTGAGGGGAGAACTCCTTGCCGATGAACGGAAGCAGCCCGAAGCTGGCGGCGAAGACCAGGAACGCCGTCCACAGCACGATGCCGCGGTTGGTGATCCTCACCCAGCGTGGCCTGAGCGGCCTAAAGCTCCGGGTGCGCAGCGCCGGGATGATGCCGAAGACGGGGACGAAGAACCGGCGTTTCCTCTCCGAGATCGCCCACTCCAGGAGCCGCCCGTATACGGCGTGCAGCCGTTCCACCACGCCCTCCACCCGGTCCATGAACCGCCCGAGCCACGGCACGCGCGAAAACCGCGAACCCGGCGGATCGTGCCAGACCGAGGAGAGCATCGGATCGAGCGTGAAGCTCACGAACAGCGACACCAGCACCGCCACCGCGACGGTGAGTCCGAACTGGAAGAAGAACTGGCCGACGATGCCCTTCATGAACGCGATCGGCACGAACACGGCCACGATCGCGAAGGTCGTCGCCATTACGGCCAGCCCGATCTCGTCGGTCCCCTCGCGCGCCGCCGCCGGGTGGCTCTTGCCCATCCCGAGGTGGCGCACGATGTTCTCGCGCACGACGATCGCGTCGTCGATCAGGAGCCCGATGCACAGCGACAGCGCCATCAGCGTCATCATGTTGAGCGTGAAGCCGAAGGCGTAGAGCGCGATGAAGGTCGCGATGACCGCGATCGGCAACGTTAGCCCGGTGATGATCGTGCTGCGCCACGAGTGCAGGAACAGGAACACGATGAGCACGGTAAGGAGCGCCCCCTCGATAATCGTCGCCTTGACGCGGGCCACGCTGGCCTCGACCTGCTCCGCCTGGGAATACGCGACGCGCACCTCGACATCCGCTGGCAGGCGGGCTCTCAGCGCCTCGATCGCGTCTCGGACACCGCGGCCCGTTTCGACGATGTTGGCGTCCTGCGCCTTGCGGATATCGATGGTGATCGACGGCCGGCCGTTGATGCGCGAGATCGAGTCGAGCTCCTTCTCGCCGTCGATCACGTCCGCGACCTGGGAGAGGTAGACCGGCCCCCCGCCCTGCTGGGCGACGATGATCCGGCCGAACTGCGCCGGGTCCTTGATCTTGCCTTCCACGCGCACGATCGAATCGTTCTGGCCGCGCGTGATCCGGCCCGCGGGCACGTCCTGGTTCGCGTTCTGCACGGCCGTCATCACCTGATCGACGCCGATGCCGAGCGAGGCGAGGGCCGAGGGCCTGATCTGGATGAGGATCTGGCGGGTCACGCGGCCGCTGACGTCGACCTGTGCCACGCCCGGAATGTTCTCCAGCGCCTTCACGATCGTCTGATCGGTGAGCGAGGTGAGCTCGCGCAGGTCGACCGTTGGCGACAGGACGGCGAGCGAGATCGTCGGCCGGTTGTCCTCGACGTCGACGCGGACCACCTGGGGATCCTTGACGTCACGCGGGAAATTCGACCGGATCAACGCGATCTTGTCGCGCGCGTCCTGAATCGCGCGGGTGATGTCGGTGCCCTGGCGGAATTCGACGAACACCTGGCTCTGCGCTTCGCGCGAATTCGAATAGATCCGCTTGACTCCCGACACCGTGTTGACGGCGTATTCGATCGGCTTGCTCACGTCCGTCTCGACGGCTTCCGGCGATGCGCCCGGGTAGACCGTGATGATGTTGCAGAACGGCAGGGTGACGTCGGGCATCTGCTCGACGCCCAGGCGCGCATAGGCGAAGAGGCCCAGCACGACGATCCCGACCATCACCATCGTCGCGAAGACGGGGTTCTTGATCGAGACGCGGGTAATCCACATGTGCGTTCCCCCTTCGCGCGTTGGCGCCGGCTTCAGCCGGCGGTGCCGCTTTCCGCTCGCGTTGCCGCCCGAACTACCGCCGGCAGTCCGATCTTCAGGTTGTCAAACGGAGCCGCCAGGATCGGGATCCCCGAAGGAAGTACTGTCTTGACCTCGACGCGGCCGGCGCTGTCGTCGCGGCGACCGACGGTGACGAGACGGCGCGCGAGCTTGCCGTTTTCGATCGTCCAGACAAAGTTTTGCCCTGCCTCGGTCCGCACGGCGACCGCCGGCAAGGTAGGCACCGGCGCACCCGCCGCGAGCGTGACGCGCCCGGTCCCGAACATGCCACCGCGCAGCGCCCTTTCGGCGTTGGGTACATGGATGAACACAAGGATGGCGCGCGTGCCCGCTTCCGTCGTCGGGTTGATGCGCTCGATCGTGCCGGTGAAGCGGCGCTCGCCGAAGCCATCGATGGCAAGCACGACCTTCATGCCTAGCTTAAGCTCCGGAATATCGTTCGCCGGGACCATCGCCTGGAGCTCCATCTCCGTCAGGTCCACGATGGTCACGAGCGGAGCGTCGAAGGGCACTTTTTCGCCCGGCTGGACGTGCCGCTTGGCGACCACGCCTGACAGAGGCGCGGTCACGGATGCATCGCGCAACGCGATCCGGGCCAGCTGGACCTGCGCTTCGTTGGACTTGAGCGTGCCCTGAGTCACCGAAAGATTGCTCTCGGCGCTGTCGTACGCGGTCTGCGAGATGAACTTCTGCTTCAGAAGCTGGCGGTTCTGGTCGCGCGTCTTCTCCGCCAGCGCGAGCTGGGCGCGGCTCGCTTCCAGCGCGCCAACGCGGTCGGTGAGCTTCGCCTCCAGGTCCGCGGTGTCGAAGCGCGCGATCGGCTGACCCGCCTTCACCGACTCGCCTTCGCGCACGCTGACCTGGCGGATCTCGCCCGAGACCTTCGCCCTGACCGTGGTCTGGTTGAGCGGGCGCAGCGTCCCAGACAGCGGCAACCAGCGCGTGAGGGCCGCCGGCTCGACGTAGGCCAGATCGGCCGCCACGAACTCGAGGGGCACCTGAGCGGCGGCCGCTCCGGAGGCGTCGCTATTCCGGCTCGCGCGCAAGGCGACGCTCCCGGCGAGCGCGCCAAGAACCAATACCCCCACTAAAACACCGACGACACGCCGTCGGGTTAATCGACCTGACATGAGCCAATCACTCCCCGGACGAACGGTTCCGGCTGCGCTGGTCCAAGCCAGCGGGCGCCGGGCCACCTTCGATCCCCCATTAGATGATCTGGTGGCCGGTGCCGGATTCGAAGGGTGCGCGAGTTTAGGCTGGCCTCGCCGTTCGGACAACGTCGAGCCGACGAAACGTCAGCGCTCGGCCCGAAGCGGCGGAAATCGCCGACGAGGCGCAACCCACCCGGACGCTTTCGCGGGCGACCGGCGCAAGAATTGACACTTTACGCCTGCCAGAGAATAATCGCCCGCTCCGGCTTTTCCACTGCAGTCCGGCTTACCGGATCACCGCATCATCCTTTTCCAGGGAGGAAGATTCATGACATTCAACCGCTCGTTCGGGCTTTCGCTCGTCGCCGCGGCGCTGCTGACCGTTTACGGTTGCGGCAAAGAAGAAGCGCCAAAGCAAGCCGCAGCACCCGCCGCCGCGGCCGCCCCGGCCATGCCGGAGGTGACCGTCAAGATCGGCCACGTCGGCCCGACCACCGGCCCGCAGGCCCACTTGGGCAAGGACAACGAGAACGGCGCCCGGATGGCGATCGACGATGCCAACGCCCTGAACATCGTGATCGACGGCAAGAAGGTCAAGTTCGAGCTGGACGCCCAGGACGACCAGGCCGATCCCAAGCAGGGCACGATCGTCGCCCAGAAGCTGGTCGACGACAAGGTCGCCGGCGTGGTCGGACACCTGAATTCCGGTACGTCCATCCCAGCCTCGAAGATCTACAACGACGCCGGGATTCCGATGATCTCGCCGTCGGCGACCAATCCGAAGCTGACGCTGCAAGGCTTCAAGAACGTGTTTCGCGTGATGGCGAACGACGTGCAGCAGGGCAGCGTCATCGGCAAGGCGGCGGTCGAGAGCCTGGGCGCCAAGAAGATCGCGATCATCGACGACAAGACGGCGTACGGCGAGGGTCTGGCCGACGAGACCGAGAAGGCCGCCAAGGCCGCGGGCGCGACGGTCGTCGCCAGGGAATACACCAACGACAAGGCGACCGACTTCAAGGCGATCCTGACCAAGATCAAGGCCAAGCACCCCGACGTCATCATGTACGGCGGCATGGACGCGCAGGGCGGCCCGATGGTCAAGCAGATGAAGGAGCTCGGGATCAAAGCGAAGTACATCGCCGGCGACGGCGTGTGCTCCTCGGAATGGCCCAAGCTCGCGGGCGGTGCAGCCGAAGGCGAGTACTGCACCCAGGCCGGCCTGCCGCCGGACAAGATGCCGAGAGCGGCCGACTTCGTGAAGCGCTTCACCGCCAAGTACGGCCCGATCCAGGTCTACGCGCCGTATTCGTACGACGCAACAAACGCACTGATCTGGGCGATGGAGAAGGCCCAGTCGACCGATCCGGCGAAGTACCTGCCCGCGCTCGCGACGCTCAACCACGACGGCATCACCGCGACGATCGCGTTCGACGAGCACGGCGACACCAAGAACGGCGCCATCACGCTCTACCAGGTGAAGGATGGAAAGCTTTCGCCGATGGCGGTCAACGTCGCGGGCAAGACCGAGAAGGTCGAAGCCATGGCCGCCGCTCCGGAAGCGAAGAGCGACGAGATGAAGGCGGGCGAAATGAAGAAGGACGAGATGAAGAAGTAACTGCTCGGTCCGAATGCAAGCGGCGCCCTGCGGGGCGCCGTTTTTTTTGGGTCCTCGACCTTCGGATTGCCGCCTGGTATCAGGAAGCGCAGGCCCAGAGAGCCGAAACGTCATCGTTTTCTTCGGGCCGGGGATTGCCGCGCGCTGCCGCGCAGTGGAAAATCGGGCCGCGAATTGGCCAAAACGGGGCGTCGAGGCGCCGGGGGAGCTCGCGTGGACATCTTCCTGCAGCAGTTGATCAACGGCCTAACGCTGGGGAGCGTGTATGCCCTCGTGGCGCTGGGCTACACGATGGTCTACGGCATCATCGGGCTGATCAACTTCGCGCACGGCGAAGTCGTGATGATCGGGGCGATGGTTTCGCTTTCCGTCATCACGGGCCTGCTCGGCGCGCACGCGCCGCTGCCCGCCGCGCTCATCATCCTGATCGGGCTCCTCGTGGCCATGGTCGTGTGCATGGTGATCGCGTACAGCATGGAGAAGATCGCTTACAGGCCGCTCCGCAAGGCGCCGCGGCTGGCGCCCCTCATCACGGCGATCGGCATGTCGATCATTCTGCAGAACATGGCCCTTATCATCTGGGGCCGGAATTACCTCACCTTCCCGACGTTGATCAACCCGACGCCGCACAACGTCTTCGGCGCGTCGATGACCGACCTGCAGATGCTCATCGTCGTCCTGGCGGGCCTGCTGATGGCGGGGCTGGTGTTCGTCGTGCAGCGCACCCGCCTTGGGATGGCGATGCGGGCGACCGCCCAGAATCCGCAGGTGGCGGGCCTGATGGGCATAGACATCAACGTGGTCATCTCGGCAGCGTTCGTCATCGGGGCCGCGCTGGCGGCGGTCGCCGGGCTGATGGTGATGACCTATTACGGCATCGCCCACTATTACATGGGTTTCCTGCTCGGCCTGAAGGCTTTCACGGCCGCCGTGCTGGGCGGCATCGGCAACCTCGCAGGCGCGATGCTCGGTGGCCTGCTGCTGGGCATCATCGAAGCGCTCGGGGCCGGCTACATCGGCGACGTCTCGAACATCTGCGGCTTTCCATTTCTGTCGGACCACCTGCAGCAGCAATGCGCGAGCGAAGGACAGGTGAGCCTCTTCGGCAGCAACTATCAGGACGTGTTCGCCTTCTTCGTGCTGATTCTGGTGCTCATCTTCCGTCCGTCCGGCCTTCTGGGCGAGCGCGTCAGCGAGCGCGCGTGAGTGCTGCAATCGCGGGGCTGCGTCGATGAGCGCGCACCGGCGCGGGAACTCCGTTCCGCTCAAGGTCTGGGCCGGTGTCGTGCTGGTGGCACTCGCGCTCGCCGTCCTGCCTTTCGTCGCCGCGTTCGCCGGCCAGGCCTGGGTGAGGATCCTCAACTTCGCGATGATCTACATCATGCTGGCGCTGGGTCTCAACATCGTTGTCGGCTTTGCGGGCCTGCTCGACCTGGGCTACATCGCGTTCTACGCAGTGGGCGCTTACGTGTATGCGCTCCTCGCCTCGCCGCACTTCGGGATCCACCTGCCGTTCTGGGTGATCCTGCCGCTTGGCGCGGGACTCGCTTGCATCTTCGGCGTGCTGCTCGGTGCGCCGACATTGAAGCTTCGCGGCGACTATCTGGCGATCGTCACCCTCGGCTTCGGGGAGATCATTCGCATCTTCCTCAACAATCTGAATGCGCCGATCAACGTGACCAACGGCCCCCAGGGCATCAACATCATCGATCCGTTTCGTATCGACGGCTTCTCCTTCGCTCGCGCCGAAGTGATCGACGGCATCTATTTTTCCGGGCCGCAGAAGTACTATTACGTCCTGCTCCTGCTCACGCTCGCGGTCATCGCGGTCAACATCCGCCTGCAGAACTCGCGCCTCGGCCGCGCCTGGGAGGCGATCAGGGAGGACGAAGTCGCGGCCAAAGCGATGGGCATCAACACTCGCAATGTGAAGCTGCTCGCGTTCGCGATGGGTGCTTCGTTCGGCGGTATCGCCGGGGGAATCTTCTCCGCGACGCAGGAGTTCGTCAGCCCGGAGAGCTTCGGGCTGTTCGAATCCATCATCGTCCTGTCGATGATCGTTCTCGGCGGAATGGGCAACATCCCGGGCGTGATCCTCGGCGCGATCCTGCTGACGCTCCTTCCCGAGCTTCTGCGCTCGACCATGGGGCCGCTGCAGAACGCCCTGTTCGGACGCGTGCTGCTCGACGCGGAAACGGTGCGGCTGCTGGTCTTCGGCATCGCACTGGTCGCGATCATGCTGTACCGGCCCGCAGGCTTGTGGCCTTCCGCGGTTCGAAAGCGCGAGCTCGAGGTCGCGCGCGCGCCTGAAGCCGCCGAATGAACGAGCTGTCGCTTCTCGTCGCGAAGAACGTGTCCAAGCGCTTCGGCGGCGTGCAGGCGCTCGCCGAGGTGTCGTTCAGCATCAACCACGGGGAAATCTATGGGCTGATCGGGCCGAACGGCGCCGGGAAGACGTCGCTGTTCAACGTGCTCACCGGCATCTACGAGCCCGACGGCGGCAGCTCCTTCCTCTTCGACGGCGAGCCGCTGGATCGGCTTGCGCCCAACGAAGTCGCGGAGCGCGGCATCGCGCGCACGTTCCAGAACATCCGCCTGTTCCAGAATCTCTCCGCAGTCGAGAACGTGATGATCGGCCGCCACGTACGAACAAAGGCCGGCGTGTTCGGCGCGGTGTTCCGCGACAAGGCCACGCGCGCGGAAGAGGCCGCGATCGAACGCAGATCGTACGAGCTCCTCGATTACGTCGGCGTCGCGAAGCGTGCGAACGATCTCGCCAAGCACCTCGCCTACGGCGACCAGCGGCGCCTCGAGATCGCCCGGGCGCTCGCGACCGAGCCGAAGCTCCTCGCGCTCGACGAGCCGGCCGCCGGCATGAACGCCACGGAGACCCAAGCGCTCAAGCGGCTGCTCGACGACATCCGCCGCGACGGCACGACCATCCTGCTGATCGAGCACGACATGAAGCTCGTGATGAGCGTCTGCGATCGGGTCCTGGTCCTCGATTACGGACGCAAGATCGCCGAAGGCTCCGCCGCGACGGTGCAGAAGGATCCGAAGGTCATAGCGGCGTACCTCGGCGGCGACATCGCGCTGAATCTCAAAGGCGCCTGAAGGCGATGGCTGCCCCGCTGCTCGAGCTCAAACGCCTGCGGGTGGCCTACGGCGGCATTCAGGCGGTCAAAGGGATCGATCTAAGTGTCGCGGAAGGAGAGCTCGTCTGCCTGATCGGCGCCAACGGTGCCGGCAAGACGACCACCCTGAAAGGCATCACCGGTCTGCAGCCGGTCAAGTCGGGCACGATTCATTACGCGGGCGAAGACATCACGGGGCGGCCTGCATTCCAGCTCGTGCGCAAGGGGCTGGCGATGGTCCCCGAGGGTCGGGGCGTCTTCGGTGCGCTCACGATCGAGGAAAATCTCGCGATGGGAGCGTATGCGCGAAACGATCGCGCGGGCGTCCGCAGCGACCTCGAGCGGGTGTTCGAGCTGTTTCCACGGCTCAGGGAACGGCGCAGGCAAACCGCCGGCACGCTCTCTGGCGGCGAGCAGCAGATGCTCGCCATGGCCCGCGCGATGATGTCGCGGCCCAAGCTCTTGCTGCTCGACGAGCCATCGATGGGTCTCGCGCCGCTGATGGTGCAGAAGGTGTTCGAGACTGTGCTCACGATCTCGGGCGAGGGCGTGACGATCCTGCTCATCGAGCAGAATGCCAAGCTCGCGCTCGAGGTGGCGAGCCGCGGCTACGTCATGGAAAGCGGCGAAGTCACGCTGCACGGCGAAGCGAAGAAGCTCCTCTCCGACCCTAAAGTCCGCGCCGCCTATCTCGGCGAGGGAAGCTGAGGCTCATCGCAACCTCGCGGGGCGCGAGCGGGGATCCGCGAGAGCGAGTGGGTTATCGAGCGAGCGCGGGCCTCCGCGAGCGCACTCTAGACCGTCGGGACGATCTCGAAGCTGCCCGAAGCCTCCGGGCCCGGCTCCACGGAAACCTCCGTCACGCGCGCCGCCGGCGGACCGCGCCGCGCCCAGCCGATCACCGCTTCGACGTCGGTCTCCGGACCGGAGACGAGCGCTTCGACGCCACCGTCGCGCCGGTTGCGCACCCATCCGCTCAAGCCCAGCGCCCGCGCTTCGTCGGCGAACGCGAAGCGGAAGCCCACGCCCTGCACCCGCCCGTGGATCGTCAGCCGCCGCGCGATCATCGGCCGCGGGCGAAGCGCCGTGCGTAGAGCAACAGGGCCGCCACCGTCTTTGCGTCGGTGATCTCGCCGCGATCGAGCGCGGCGAGCATCTCGTCGAGGCTCATCACCGCGACCTCGAGGAATTCGCCGTCATCGAGCGCCGCGCCGACGTGGGTCAGGTCGCGAGCGATGTAGAGCTCGATCACTTCGGTCGAATACGAAACCACCGGATGCAGGCGGCCGAAGGCCTCCCAGCGCCTCGCCCGATAGCCTGCTTCTTCGCGCAGCTCCCGCTCCGCAGTCGCCAGTGCGGTTTCACCCGGATCGAGCTTTCCTGCGGGAAACTCGATGAGCACGGCGCCGATCGGGTAGCGGAACTGACGCACGACGACCAGCCTTCCATCGGCAAGCACCGGCAGCATGAGCACCGCGCCGGGATGGATGATGTACTCGCGAGTGGCGAGAGCACCGTCGGGCAGCCGTACTGTGTCGCGCCGGACGTGCAGGAGCTTGCCGTCGAACACGGCTTCGCCGTCGACTCGGGTTTCCGTCAGGTGCGAATCGGTCGGCCGGGCGTCGCTCATGCTGCAAGCCAGTCCCTGGCGACCAGGAACTCGGAGTAAAGACGCGCTTCAGGCGTGCCCGGCTCGGGACGCCAGTCGTAACGCCACTTCACGACCGGCGGCAACGACATCAGGATCGCCTCCGCACGGCCATTGGACTGCAGGCCGAAAAGCGTGCCCCGATCGTAGACGAGATTGAATTCGACATAACGTCCACGCCGGTAGGCCTGGAAATCGCGCTCGCGTTCGCCATAAGGATGATCCTTGCGCCGCTGGAGAATCGGCCCGTACGCCGGCAGGAAGTGGTCGCCGAGGCTGCGAGTGAGCGCGAAGCAGTGCTCGAAGCCCGTGTCGTTGAGGTCGTCGTAGAAAATGCCTCCGATGCCGCGCGGCTCGTTGCGATGGCGCACGAAGAAATACTCGTCGCACCAGCGCTTGAACCTGGGATGGTATTGCGATCCGAACGGCTCCAGCGCCTCGAAGCACGTGCGGTGAAAATGGATCGCGTCTTCCTCGAAACCGTAGTAAGGCGTGAGGTCCATCCCGCCGCCGAACCACCAGATATCGTCGCCGTCGCGGCCCGTCGCGACGAACAGCCGCACGTTCATGTGCACGGTCGGAGCGTAGGGGTTGCGCGGATGCAGCACGAGCGATACGCCCATGACCTCGAAGCCGCGACCGGCGAGCTGCGGTCGCGCCGCCGTGGCCGACGGCGGCAGCCGATCGCCGATGACGTGCGAAAAATTGACCCCGCCGCGCTCCAATACCTTCCCGTCTTCGATAAGACAGCTCGTGCCGCCCCCGCCTTCGGCCCTCTGCCAGGCGTCGCGACGGAAGGCGCCGCCGTCGATCGCTTCGAGGCGCTCGACGATCCGAGCCTGGAGGCCGACGAAGTAATCCCGAGCGGGGGCGATGTCCATCTCAAGACGGATCAGCGGCGGCGAGCCGCGGTGGCGCGATGACCGATGTCCCGACGGTACTGCATGCCTTCGAAGTGGATCGCCTCGAGTCCGGCGTAAGCCTTCCGCTGCGCCTGCCGCACCGTTTCACCGAGCGCAGTAACGCACAGCACGCGTCCGCCCGCCGTCACCGGCTTGCCGTCGACCAGCGTCGTGCCGGCGTGGAACACCTTGCATTCTTCGGTCGCAACCGGAAGTCCGGAGATCGCGTCGCCTTTGCGCGGGGTCTCGGGATAGCCTGCGGCCGCGAGAACGACGCCCAGCGCCGCGCGCCGGTCCCACTCGGCATCGACTCGATCGAGCGTGCCCGCCACGGCATGCTCGAAGAGCTCCAGCAGATCGGATTTGAGGCGCATCATGATCGGCTGTGTCTCGGGATCTCCGAGGCGGCAGTTGAATTCCAGCGTCCGCGGGTTGCCGTCGCCGTCGATCATCACACCGGCGTAGAGAAACCCGGTGTACGGCGCGCCTTCCGCAGCCATGCCCTGTACCGCCGGGACGATGATCTCGCGCATGATCCGCGCGTGGACCGCCGGCGTCACGACCGGGGCGGGCGAATACGCGCCCATGCCGCCGGTGTTGGGCCCGGCATCGTCATCGAAGAGGCGCTTGTGATCCTGCGATGACGCGAGCGCCAGCACGTTCCGCCCGTCGCAGAGCACTATGAAGCTCGCTTCCTCGCCGTCGAGACGCTCTTCGATCACGATTCGCGCGCCGTCGCTGTACTGAATCGCAAGCCGCTCGTCCCGGAGCATCAGGTCGATCGCGGCGTGCGCCTCTTCAGCAGTTTGAGCGACCACGACGCCCTTGCCCGCGGCCAGTCCGTCGGCTTTCACGACGATCGGCGCGCCCTGCCGCGCGACGTAAGCCTGCGCCGCAGCGGCGTCGGTGAACGTCGCATAAGCCGCCGTCGGTATCCCATGGCGGACCATGAAGCTCTTGGCGAAATCCTTGGAGCTTTCGAGTTGCGCGGCTTTCCGGGTCGGACCGACGATCGCGAGACCCGCGGCGCGAAAGGCGTCGACGACGCCCGCGGCCAGCGGCGCTTCGGGCCCCACGACGGTCAGCCCGATCTGCTCGCGCCGCGCGAACGTCGCCAGTGCTTCCGTCTCGGAAACCGGCACGTTGACGAGGCCCGGTTCGAGCGCCGTGCCGCCGTTGCCCGGCGCGACGAAGACCCTGGCAGCGCGCGGGGACTGCGCGATCTTCCACGCCAGAGCGTGCTCCCGCCCGCCGGAGCCGATGACGAGCACCTTCACCGCGAGATTCTCACTTCAGGTCGATCTTGCCGAAGACGTACAGCACGCTGCCGTGGTTGACGCCCCCGTTGAGCTTAGGAATGTAACTGGTCAGCAGTTCGACTTTCTGATAGCGCAGGGTGGCGAGCGGCAGCACCACTGGAATCGGCCAGCCGCTGGCGATGTCCGGGCGCTGGATGATCGCGGCGGTGAAGCCGAGCCCCCCCTGCAGGCTCGAGCGATCGCCCCAGTACGTGGTCCACGTGTACCCGAGATTGAACTGCGCGTTGCGATGCGAATCTGCGAACACGAGGAAGAAGACGTTTTCGGTATTGCCGTTCGGCAGCTCGCGTGAACGGGCCCAACCGCCTCCCCAGGCGTTCTCGTTCTCCTCGGCGCGCCGCTCGGGCGTCCAGTCGTAAGGGAGGTGCCACTCGTAGCCCGAGACCAGCAGCGCGTTGCCGCCCTGCGTATAGGTGTCGACGACGTGGCGACAGCCGCTTTCGACCCACGACCAGAAGTCGGCGCACTCGACGGCCTGCGCGCGGATCGGAAGCGCCAGCGAGATCGCCGCAGCGAAGATGAGTCGCTTCAAGAAAGCTCTCCTCGAGAGTCAGTGACGAAAGTGACGGATGCCGGTGAACACCATCGCGATGTCGCGCTCGTCCGCGGCGGCGATGACCTCCTGGTCCCGGACGCTTCCTCCGGGCTGGATGACCGCTACCGCTCCCTGATCGGCGACGACGTCGAGACCATCGCGGAACGGAAAAAACGCGTCCGAGGCAACCACGGAGCCCGCGAGCGTCAGGCCGGCGCTCGCCGCCTTGAGCGCGGCGACCCGCGTCGAATCGACCCGGCTCATCTGCCCGGCGCCGATGCCGAGCGTCCGCCCGCCGCCGCAGTAGACGATCGCATTCGATTTGACGAACCGGGCCACCCGCCATGCAAAGAGAAGGTCGGCGAGCTGCTCTGCGGTGGGATGTTTTCTCGTTGCGGTCCTAAGATCGACCGCGCTGACGTCGTCCCTGTCGGCCGTCTGCAGCAGCATGCCGCCGCCGATGCGCTTCATATCCCAGGCGTCGGCGAGCGGCGGTACGGCGGACGCGACTGCCAGCACGCGCACGTTGGCCTTGCGTCCGATTGCGGCTTGCGCATCCTTCGTGAAGTCCGGCGCGATCAACACCTCGAGGAACTGCTCGCTCACCGCCTCGACGGTCGCCCCGTCGACCTCGCGATTGAACGCGACGATGCCGCCGAAGGCGGACGCGGGGTCGGTCGCGAAGGCCCGTCGGTACGCTTCGACGGGCGCATCGGCAATCGCGACCCCGCACGGATTGGCGTGCTTGACGATCACGCAAGCCGCCTCGCCGAAGGTCTTGACACATTCCCACGCGGCGTCCGCGTCGGCGATGTTGTTGTATGAAAGCTCTTTACCCTGCAGCTGCCGAAATGTGGCGATTGCGCCCGCAACCGGCGGATCGTCCCGGTAGAAGGCGGCAGCCTGATGGGGGTTCTCGCCGTAGCGCAGATCCTCGATTTTGACGCCCTGCCAGTTCCAGCGCTCGGGAAAGGCGCGCCGCACACCGTGCTCGTCGCGCGCCGTGAGGTAATTGCTGATCGCGCCGTCGTAGGCGGCGGTATGGGAAAAGGCCTTCTGCGCCAGGCAAAAGCGGGTACCTGTCGACAACGCCTTGCCGCGAGCGCGGAGTTCCGCGAGCAGCGCGGGATAGTCCGCAGGATCGACGACCACGCCGACGTGAGCGTAGTTCTTGGCTGCGGCGCGCACCATCGCCGGTCCGCCGATGTCGATATTCTCGATCGCGTCCTCGAGACTGCAGCCCGGCCGCGCCACCGTTTCGCGAAATGGATACAGATTGACCACGACGAGGTCGATCGTCGGGACGTTCTGCTCGGCGAGAGCCACGCGGTGCGCCGCGAGATCGCGTCGCGCGAGAATCCCGGCATGCACCTTCGGGTGCAGGGTCTTGACGCGCCCGTCGAGCATCTCGGGGAAGCCCGTGTAGGCGCCGATCTCGGTCACCGCAAGGCCCGCCTCGACCAGCGTGCGCGCCGTGCCGCCGGTCGACAGCAAGGCGATGCCCAATTCGGAGAGGCCGCGCGCGAATTCGGTGAGCCCGGTCTTATCGGAGACCGACAGCAGGGCTAAAGCAATGGGCGCGACGTTCAACGTCGAACGCTAGCGGATACCGTATTTGGAGAGCTTGGTGCGCAGGGTGTTGCGGTTGAGCCCCAGCATCTCGGCAGCTTGAGTCTGATTGCCTCCGGCACGATGCATGATCGTCGAGAGCATCGAACGCTCGACCGTGCCGATCACCATGTCGTAGATGCAGTGCGGAGCTTCCCCATCCAGCCTGCGGAAGTATTCGTCGAGAGACTTCTCGACGCTTCGCCCGATCTCGTTGCTGCCATTCAGACGCACAATCTTTTTCACGCTGCGAGGGCCTCCTCTACCCACGGAGCCGCGGCGAACGCGGCCGGCGCAATCTCCAGCCGGTCGGCGTGCGCTGCGAGTCGATCGAAAAGCCGGTTCACCGCCGCGATCTGCGCCGCGGACGTCTCCAGCCGGTTGACTTCATGCCGGAACGCTTCGCCTCCGGCGAGTCCGCCCGCGTACCATCCAAGGTGCTTGCGGGCGATGCGCACGCCGGCGAATTCGCCATAGAAACTATAGTGGTCGGCGAGGTGATCGAGCACCACGCGGCGCTTCTCCTCGACCTCGGGCGGCGGAAGATGCTCGCCGTGGTCGAGATAGTGGCGGATCTCGCGGAAGATCCACGGACGGCCCTGCGCCGCCCGCCCGATCATGAGTCCGTCGGCGCCCGTGCGCTCTAGCACGTCGCGGGCCTTCTCCGGCGAATCGACGTCGCCGTTGGCGATCACCGGAATCGCGACAGCCTGCTTCACCGCGCGGATCGTCTCGTATTCGACCGGACCGGTAAAGCCGCACGCCCTCGTTCGGCCGTGGATCGAGAGCGCGGCCACGCCGGCCGCCTCCGCAATGAGGGCGACGCGCACGGCGTTGCGATGTTCGCGGTTCCAGCCGGTGCGGATCTTGAGCGTGACCGGGACTTCGACCGCGGCGACGACTGCATCGAGGATCGCCCCGACGAGCGGCTCGTCGGCGAGCAGCGCCGAGCCGGCGGCGACGTTGCACACCTTCCTGGCCGGACAGCCCATGTTGATGTCGATCACCTGCGCGCCGTGCTCGACGTTGTAGCGCGCCGAGTCGGCCATCATGGCGGGATCGGCGCCCACGATCTGGACGACGATAGGCTCGACTTCCCCGGTGTGGTCGCTCCGGCGCTGCGTCTTCACCGAGTCGCGCAGCTCGGGCCGACACGCGATCATCTCGGAAACGGCGAGACCTGCTCCCAGGCGCTTGCACAACTGGCGGAACGGCCGGTCGGTCACGCCGGCCATCGGGGCGACGACGAGATTGTTGTCGATGCAATGCGAACCGATGTGCACGGCAGCCGGAACGAACGAGGAATGATCGGAGCTTACTACGAAAGGGATGCGCATTATACCGAGTTTGACGTCGTGTGTTTAAGCGGCTGCGCGAAACACGCGCGTGCTTGTCGCGTTGCTTGCCGCCGCACGTCAACGGATCGGCTGGCGAATGCCGAACAGCATCGCGTGCGTAAACGCGCGCTTCAGTGCGGGAACGCAATCGAGCATAGTAAGTGCCAACCCGCGCGGCCAAGAGACGAGCGGCGTCGCAGTTCCGAACAGGCCGAGCAATCCGTGCGTGAAGGCGACTCCGGAAAGCCGATCGAGGCGGCGGCGCCGCGCATAGGCGGCAAGCGTGTCGCGGGAGCCGATCGCATCGCGCGGCGTCGAAAGCAACTCCTGCGCCAGCTCATGCGCATCGCGCAGACCGAGATTGAGTCCCTGTCCGGCGATGGGATGCAAAGCCTGCGCGGCGTTGCCCAGCAGTACGCAACGGTCTCTCACGACGCGGCTCGCGTATTCGAGTCGCAGAGGAAAGCTGCGGCGCTCGGCGATGCGCGCGAACCCGCCGGGAATGGCTGCGCCGGAGCCGATGTGTCGGTCGAGCGCGACGAGGAATTCGGAATCGGGCAACGCGAGGAGGCTCTCGCCTCGCTGGGGTGTTGTCGTCCACACCAGGGCGTAGCGATCGCCCTCGGGGAGCAACGCGATCGGACCTTCGGGCGTGAAGCGCTCGAAAGCCACGCCGCCGTGCGGCTCGCGAAGGTTTAGCTTGCCGATCACCGCGACCTGGTCGTATTCGTGACTGCGACGCGCACCGTTGGGAAGGAGCTCGCCGCCGCCATCCGCGAGTGCGACCAGCCGCGCCGAAAGCTCGACCGTTTCGCCGCTCTGCACCGCCTCGATGCTCGCGTGCGCGGGCGTGGCGGAGATGCGCGAGGCCGCACAGTCGTAACGCAGCGCCGCTCCGCGACGCGCGAGCTCGGCGTCCAGCGCGGCCTGCAGCGCGCGGTAGCCGACGATGTAGCCCAGCGCCGGCACGCCGTGCTCGAGCGCATCGAGGCGCACGCGGCCGAAGCCGCCGCGTTGTGATACGTCCACAGCGGTGATCGGCGTCACCGCTCCCGGCGCCGCGGCGACCGCGCTCCAGACGTTGAGCCGCTCGAAGATGAGGCGGGCTCCATGCGACAGGGCAAGCGACCGGTCTCCGCGTGTGGGCGCCCCCGTCGCGCGCGTATCGAGCGTGACGACGTCGAGCTCGCTCTCGGCAAGCGCGAGCGCGAGCGTGGCGCCCACCGGGCCTGCGCCCACGACGACGACGTCACGCATTCTCGGGTGACTCCGCCAATGCTGGGCCGAGCCGAGGAGGCGCGGTTAGCGCCGCGCCCTCTTCGACCAGGCGTTCAGCGCGCGCACGCTGCCTCTACGTCGGCAACGGATTTCGGCGTGGCGGCCGTGAGGTTCTCGGTCCCCAGCGGCGTGACCAGCACATCGTCCTCGATGCGCACGCCGATATCCCAGAACTCCTCCGGCACGTTGTCGGCCGGCCGGATGTAGCAGCCGGGCTCGACGGTCAGCACCATCCCCGGCTCGAGCATTCGCGATTCGCCCCCCACCCGGTACAAACCGACGTCGTGCACGTCCAGACCGAGCCAGTGCCCCGCGCGATGCATGTAGAACTGCTTATAGGCGCCGGACTCGAGCACCGCGTCGACGGGACCCTCGCAGAGCTTGAGGTCGACGAGGCCCCGCGCCAGCACGCGTTCGGCCGCGCGGTGGTAGTCGTGGAACGGCTTCCCGGGCCCGACGGCCTCGATGCACGCGAGCTGCGCCGCGAGCACGAGCTCGTAGACGGCCTTCTGCGCGCCGGCGAACTTGCCGCCGACGGGAAAGGTCCGAGTGATATCGGACGCGTAACCCTCGAACTCGCAGCCGGCGTCGATCAGGAGCAGATCGTTCGCCTGCATCTGCCGATTGTTGTCGCGATAGTGCAGCACGCATGCGTTCGGCCCGGAAGCCACGATCGACGGATAGGCAACGGCCTGGGCGCCCGAGCGCAGGAACTCGTGCGCGAGCTCCGCCTCGACCTGATATTCGTACCAGCCGGGACGCGTACGCGCCATGGCTCGTACGTGCGCGCTGCTCGAGATCTCGGCCGCACGCCGCATGAGCCCCAATTCTTCGGCATCCTTGACCAGGCGCATCGCGGCGATCGTTGCGCGCACGTCGACGACGGTCTCGGGGGCGGCGACCCCCGTGCGCACGCGGTTGCGCACGTCGTTGAGCGTCGACGTAATCGCATGATCCCACTCCGCGTAAAGGCCGAGCGGCGTGTACAGCGCGGGCCGGTCGCAGCTCCATTCCGCGAGGCGGGCGGGCAGCTCCGAGACCGAATACGCCTCGTCGAAGCCGAAGATCTCGCGCGCGGCCTCGGGACCGTAACGGAAGCCGTCCCAGATCTCGCGCTCCGCATTTTTGTCGCGGCAGAAAAGCACCTGGCGCGAGTCGCCGGATTCGGCTCCCGCGGCGAGCACGACGACCGCCTCAGGCTCGGGAAACCCGGAGAGGTAATAGAAATGGCTGTCCGGGCGATAGGGATAGTGCGTGTCGGCGTTGCGGATCGCCTGCGGCGCGGTCGGCACGGCCGCCAAACCGCCGCCGCTTTGCGAACGCATGCCGGAGATCAGGCGGGCGCGGCGCTCACGATGGTGATGATGCGCGTGTTTCATCTCGGAGGAGGACGGCGGGAACGGGAGAAGTCGTCATTATAGGCTGTCTCTCCGGGTGGGCCGTCTCTCCGAGCGACATGCCCTGCGCGGACAGGTACCATCGGGGCATGACTGAAGCTGGAACGGCGCAGGCCCGGCCCGATCCGCGCGATGCGAAACGCGCATTGCGCGAGCGTGTCCTGCGCTCGCGCGACGCGTTGCCAGCGAGCGTTCGCGCGCGCTTCAGCGACGCGATCGTCGTAGCTCTTGGCGCGCGCGACGACTTCCGCGCTGCGCGCACCGTGCTTCTGTCGCTGGCTTTTCGCAGCGAATGGGAGACGCGACCTCTTTTTGCGGCCGCGTGGGCGATGGGCAAGAGGACGGTCGCGCCGCGGGTCAACCGCGACAGCCGAATGCTCGAGCTTCATGCCGTGCGGAATCTCGAGCGCGATGTCGCACGCGGTTATCTGGGCATCGACGAGCCTCTGTCGCACTGCCCGAGCGTCAAGCTCGAGGCGATCGACTGGGTTCTGGTGCCGGGAGTCGCGTTCGATGTTTCGGGTCACCGCATCGGTTACGGGGGCGGATACTACGATCGGCTGCTGCCGGGGTTGCGCGCGGACGCGCGCCGGATTGGCGGCGCGTTCGAGCTCCAGATCGTCGAGCGAGTTCCGGCGGCGGCGCACGATCTGAAGGTCGACGCGATCGTTACGGAAGCGCGCACGATCGCAACCGGGCGCTGATCCGGCGGCGGCAGCTGGAAGTCAGTCGCCCCCTTCCCTGTACGCCGGCACGCGAAGCCATGCCTCGCTCGACCGGGCGCCCGACGATAACCCGGCTCGCACCCCCTTCCCCATCCGAAGCAGCGGCGATCGGGGCTCGGGCGCTTCGGTGCTGTGCATTGTCCACATCCGGTATCTCGGCGATCCGCCATCCCCATTGTGCGAGGCTCCGCCGGCGCTCCTAGAAGCTGCCTTGCCTGCGTGGTAGCATCGCTTGTCACCCCGTCCAAGGACGGCTCGGGCCGGAGAGGTGGTCGACCGGCGCAAAGCACCCGATCCATCCCAGGCACGAAGCCTCTGCCAACGCCGCAAAATCAAGCGCGAGGAGTCTCCCATGGACATGCAGCCCGATGTCGACCCGCAAGAAACGCGGGAATGGCTGGATGCGATCGACGGCGTCATCGACCACGAAGGTCCGGACCGCGCGCATTTCCTGATCGAGCAGCTCATCGACCGGTCGCGCCGTCGCGGCGCATACGTGCCGTTCTCGGCCAATACCGCGTACATCAATACGATTCCGGTCGACCGCCAGCCGAAGATGCCTGGCGACCAGACGATCGAGGAAAAGATCCGCAATTACGCGCGCTGGAACGCCATGGCGATGGTCGTGCGCGCCAACAAGCACACCAACGTCGGCGGCCATATCGCGAGCTACGCATCAGCGGCCACCCTCTACGACGTGGGCTTCAACCACTTCTGGCATCCGGCTTCGGAGAACCACGGCGGCGATCTCGTGTTCATCCAGGGACATTCGGCGCCTGGGGTCTATGCCCGCGCCTTCATGCTGGGCCGCTTCACCGAAGAGCAGATGGACAATTTCCGGCAGGAAGTCGACGGCAAGGGCATCTCTTCGTATCCGCACCCATGGCTCATGCCCGACTTCTGGCAGTTCCCGACCGTGTCGATGGGGCTCGGACCCCTGATGGCGATCTACCAGGCGCGCTTCATGAAATATCTGCAGGACCGCGGATTCGCGCGCACCGAAGGGCGCAAGGTGTGGTGCTTCTGCGGCGACGGCGAGATGGACGAGCCGGAATCGATGGGCGCGATCGGCATGGCCGGACGCGAGATGCTCGACAACCTCATCTTCGTGGTCAACTGCAACCTGCAGCGGCTCGACGGGCCGGTGCGCGGCAACGGCAAGATCATCCAGGAGCTCGAGAGCGACTTCCGCGGCGCCGGCTGGAACGTGATCAAGGTGATCTGGGGCACGCGCTGGGACGCGCTTTTCGTCCGCGACAAGAAGGGGATCCTGCCGAGGCGCATGATGGAATGCGTCGACGGCGAGTACCAGACGTTCAAGTCGAAGGACGGCGCGTACGTGCGCGAATACTTCTTCAATACGCCGGAGTTGAAGGAGCTGGTCGCCGACTGGACCGACGACGACATCTGGCACCTCAACCGCGGCGGGCTGGACCCGTTCAAGGTCTACGCCGCCTATCACGCGGCGGTCAATCACAAGGGCCAGCCGACGGTGATCCTCGCCAAGACGATCAAGGGCTACGGCATGGGTGAATCGGGCGAGGGCCAGAACATCACGCACCAGCAGAAGAAGATGTCGCTCGAATCGATCCGCTCGATGCGCGACCGGTTCGAGATTTCGGTGCCGGACGCGGAGCTCGAGAAGGTGCCCTACGTCAACTTTCCGCCCGGATCGCCCGAAGCCGAATACATGAAGGCGCGGCGAATGGAGCTGGGCGGCTTCCTGCCTGCGCGCCGGCGCAAGGCGGAGGCGCTGCCGATCCCGCCGCTTTCGACCTTCGAGCGCTTCCTCAAGAGCACCGAAGAGCGGGAGATCTCCACGACGATGGCTTTCGTGCAGGTCCTGCAGACGCTCATCCGCGACAAGAACATCGGACGCCGGGTCGTGCCGATCGTACCTGACGAGTCGCGCACCTTCGGCATGGAAGGGATGTTCCGGCAGCTCGGAATCTGGAACCAGCTCGGCCAGCTCTACACGCCTCAGGACGCAGACCAGCTCATGTTCTACAAGGAGAGCAAGGACGGGCAGATCCTGCAGGAAGGCATCAACGAGGCCGGGGCTATGTGCGACTGGATGGCCGCGGCGACCGCGTACTCGACCCACGGCGTGCCGATGATCCCGTTCTACGTCTTCTACTCGATGTTCGGCTTCCAGCGCGTCGGCGACCTCGCGTGGGCCTCCGGCGACATGCGCTCCCGCGGCTTCCTGTTGGGGGGGACAGCGGGGCGCACGACGCTCAACGGCGAAGGGCTACAGCACGAGGACGGGCATTCGCACCAGATCTCGGCCACCGTGCCCAACTGCGTTTCCTACGATCCCACCTTCGGCTACGAAGTCGCGGTGATCATCCAGGAAGGGTTGCGCCGGATGTACGCGGAGCAGGACGACGTGTACTACTACCTGACCTTGATGAACGAGAACTACGTGCACCCGGCGATGCCCGAGGGCGCGGCGGAGAACATCATCAAGGGCATGTATCTGCTAAGGGCCGCCGCGGGCAAGGCGAAGGCGCCGCGCGTGCAGCTCCTCGGCTCGGGTACCATCCTGCGCGAAGTGATGGCCGCTGCCGATCTGCTCGCGAGCGACTGGGGCGTCGGTGCCGATCTCTGGGGCTGCCCGAGCTTTACCGAGCTCGCCCGGAACGGCTACGCCGCGCAGCGGTGGAACATGCTGAACCCGACCTCGAAGCCGAGGCTTTCGCATGTCGAAATCTGTCTCAAGGACACCGCCGGTCCGGTGATCGCGGCGACCGATTACGTGCGTTCGTTCGCCGAGCAGATCCGCGCATTCGTCCCGCGTCGCTACGTCGTGCTCGGCACCGACGGCTTCGGTCGTTCCGACACCCGCGAGAAGCTGCGCCGCTTCTTCGAGGTCGATCGCTACTACGTGACCATCGCCGCGCTGAAAAGCCTCGCGGAAGAGGGCACGCTCCCGGCCGCCAAAGTCGCGGAGGCGATCGGCAAGTACGGCATCGACCCCGCCAAGCCTGCGCCCTGGACGATGTGACCATGCAGCCAGCGAAATACGAGCGCGTTCCGGAAGAGGCAGACGGCGGCATTCGAAGCTCCTAGCATCGCGATCGAATAACATGAGCCCATGAACACGATCGACGTCAAGGTTCCCGACATCGGCGACTTCAAGGACGTGCCGGTCATCGAGGTATTCGTCAAACCCGGCGACGCAGTCAAGGCCGAGGATTCGCTGGTCACGCTCGAATCCGACAAGGCGACCATGGATGTACCGGCGCCCGCGGCCGGGACGGTGAAGGATCTGCGGGTGAAGCTCGGTGACAAGGTGAGCGAAGGCAACGTCATCCTAACCCTGGAAGCGGCCGGTCCCGCGGCGGCGACGGGCGCGCCGCCTCCGTCCCAGGCCGCGCAAGCGCCCGGGAAGGAACCGCCTTCGACATCGGCGCCCACCCAGGCGACGAAAGCCGCGCCGAGCCCCGAAGGCACGCCGAGCCCCGAAGGCACGCCAAGCCTGACCGTGGTGAAGGTCCCGGACATCGGTGACTTCAAGGAAGTGCCGATCATCGAGGTGTTCGTCAAGCCGGGCGATGTCGTGAAGGCCGAGGATCCGCTGGTCACGCTCGAATCGGACAAGGCGACGATGGACGTTCCCGCCCCATCCGCGGGCGTTGTGAAGGAGCTCGAGGTCAAGCAGGGCGACAAGGTGAGCGAAGGCAGCGTGATCCTGACGCTGGAGACGCAGGCCTCGGCGAAGCCTTCCCTCCGCGAAGCCACGGGCGCCCCCGCGGCGCAGGCCACGACCGCGCCGCCGCGCGGCGCGGAACCGCCACTGCCTCGCTCCGAGCGCCCCGAGACCCTTGCGGCGGCCGCGCCTGCCGCGCAGGTGGACCGCGAAACGTTCAAAGCGGCGCATGCGTCGCCTTCGGTGCGCGCTTTCGCGCGCGAGCTCGGTGTCGACCTCGCCAAGGTCAAGGGCACGGGACCGAAGGAGCGCATCCTGCACGAGGACGTGCAGCGCTACGTGAAGCAGGCGTTGAGCGGCGCTTCGGCGGCCCCGGCCGCCTCCGCGGGCGCAGCGCTGGACCTTCTGCCCTGGCCGCAACTCGATTTCGCGAAGTTCGGAGAAATAGAGAAGAAGCCTCTGTCGCGCATCAAGAAGATTTCCGGCGCGAACCTGCACCGGAACTGGGTGATGATTCCCCACGTCACCAACTGCGAAGACGCGGACATCACCGAGCTCGAAGCCTTCCGGGTCCAGCTCAACAAGGAGAACGAGAAGTCCGGCGTCAAGATGACGATGCTCGCGTTCCTGATCAAGGCGTGCGTCGCGGCTTTGAAGAAATTCCCGGATTTCAACGCCTCGCTCGATGGCGAGAGCCTCGTCTACAAGAAGTACTTCCACATCGGCTTCGCCGCGGACACGCCGAACGGGCTGGTGGTTCCGGTGGTGAGGAACGCCGACCAGAAGGGCGTGCTCGCAATCGCGGCGGAGACCTCCACGCTCGCCGCCAGGGCTCGCGAAGGCAAGCTCGGTCCCGCGGACATGCAGGGTGGATGCTTTTCCATTTCCAGCCTGGGCGGACTCGGCGGCACCTACTTCACGCCGATCATCAATGCTCCGGAAGTGGCAATTCTCGGCGTCTGCCGCTCGACCATGCGTCCGGTATGGGACGGCAAAGCGTTCGCGCCCCGGTTGATCCTGCCGCTGTCGCTCTCCTACGACCATCGCGTCATCGACGGCGCGAGCGCCGCGAGGTTCAACACCTTTCTCTCCGGCCTCCTCGGCGACATGCGGAGGGTCGTGCTCTGAAGCGGTCACTGGCCGTCCTTCTGCTGTTCGGCGCGGCAGGCCTCTGCTGGGCCGCGCAGGAGCTCGTGACCGTTCCGACGCGAAGCGGCGTTATGGAGTCGTACCTTCTCATACGCAACCCGCCCGCCGCTGTTCCGAACGTTGTCGTCGTCGCATTCGTCGGAGGGTACGGCGTCGTGGGCATGGCCGGCCACGAAAGAGACATGCCGATGAAGTTCGGGCCCGCGACCAATTTCCTGATTCGCATCCGCAACGACCTGGTCGACCGCGACTTCGCCGAGGTCGTCGTCGACGCTCCATCCGACAAGCTTCCGCAAGGGATGAGCGACGACTTCCGCCTCGGCCCTGAGCATCTCGCCGACATCCGCGCCGTGCTGGCCGACTTGAAGAAGCGCTTCCCGGAGGCCCGGATCTATCTTGTCGGCCACAGCCGAGGTACCGTCTCGGCGGCCGCCCTCGGTGCGAAACTTGGGGACGCGGTGCAAGGCGTCGTGCTGATGTCGACGGCGACCAACCGCGACAAGCAAGGTCCGGCACTCTCGACCTTCAACTTTGCCTCGATCAAGATTCCGGTCCTCCTCGTCCACCATCGTGACGACGGTTGCTTCACGAATCCCTACCACAACGCCGAGCGTCTGTCGGAGAGCTTTCCCCTCATCAGCGTGAGGGGCGGCGATCCGCCCCAGTCCGGGCCCTGCGATTCGCAGTCGGCGCACGGCTACTTCGGCCTGGATGCGCCCGTCGCCAAGGCGATGAAGGCCTGGATGCTCGGCCGCGAATTCCCGCGCGAAATCCAATGAAGCGGCAACCTTCGAGCAGCCGATCGTGAGCCTCGTCGAAGTCAAAGTCCCCGACATCGGCGACTTCAAGGACGTGCCGGTCATCGAGGTGCTGGTCAAGCCGGGCGATGCAGTCAAGCCCGAGGACCCGCTGGTCACGCTCGAATCCGACAAGGCGACAATGGACGTGCCGGCGCCCGCGGCGGGCACGGTGAAGGAACTGCGGCTCAAGCTCGGCGACAAGGTGAGCGAAGGCAGCGTCATCCTGACGCTCGAGACCACCGAGGCCGGCGCGACGAAGACTGCGCCGGCGAGCGCCAAGGCGCCGCCGCCAGTCGCACCTTCCGTGCCACCGTCGGGAGCAAGATCGACCGCGGGCGCCCCCGCGCCGGGGGCTGCAGCCTATTCAGGCAAGGCCGACATCGAATGTCAGATGCTGGTTCTGGGCTCGGGTCCCGGCGGCTACAGCGCGGCGTTCCGCAGCGCGGACCTCGGCATGAAGACGGTGCTGGTCGAGCGCTACGCAACGCTTGGCGGCGTATGCCTCAACGTCGGCTGCATTCCGTCCAAGGCCCTGCTCCACGTCGCCGGCGTGATGGATGAGGTGAAGCTCCTCTCCGAGCACGGCATCGGGTTCGGGTCGCCGAAGATCGAGCTCGCCAAGCTTCGCGCGTGGAAGGACAAAGTGGTCGGCAAGCTCACCGGCGGCCTTACCGGAATGGCGAAGATGCGCAAGGTCGAAGTCGTGCGCGGCATCGGCGTTTTCCTCGATCCACATCACCTCCAAGTGGTGCTGACCGAAGGATCGGGTCAGGCTACGACGGGCGCGAAGAAAGTCGTGCGCTTCGACAAGGCGATCATCGCCGCCGGCTCGCAGGCGGTGCGCCTGCCGTTCATGCCCGAGGATCCGCGCGTCGTGGACTCCACCGGCGCCCTCGAGCTCCCGTCGATGCCGAAGCGGCTCCTCGTCGTCGGCGGCGGCATCATCGGTCTCGAGATGGGGACGGTCTATTCGACGCTCGGAGCGCGCCTCGACGTGGTCGAAATGCTCGACGGGCTCATGCTCGGCGCCGATCGCGATCTCGTCAAAGTGTGGGAGCGGATGAACAAGCCGCGCTTCGATCGCGTCATGCTCAAGACCAAGACCGTCGCGGCGGAAGCGAAGAAGGACGCGATCTACGTGAGCTTCGAGGGCGAGCAGGCGCCGCGGGGGCCGCAGCCCTACGACATGGTGCTGCTTTCGGTGGGTCGCAGCCCGAATGGCAAGCGCATCGGCGCCGAGAAGGCCGGCGTGAACGTCACCGACCGGGGATTCATTCCCGCGGACGGACAGATGCGCACCAACGTGGCGCACATCCACGCGATCGGCGACATCGTGGGGCAACCGATGCTCGCCCACAAGGCGGTGCACGAGGCGCATGTGGCGGCTGAGGCGGCGGCGGGCGAAAAATCGTACTTCGATGCGCGCGTGATTCCCTCGGTAGCCTATACCGATCCGGAAGTCGCCTGGGTCGGCATCACGGAAGACGAAGCGAAGGCCAAAGGCGTCAAGGTGCAGAAGGCGGCCTTCCCCTGGGCCGCCTCCGGCCGGGCGATCGCCAACGGTCGCGACGAGGGTTTCACCAAGCTGCTGTTCGACGACGCGACGCACCGGGTGGTCGGTGGCGCCATCGTCGGCACGCACGCCGGCGACCTCGTGAGCGAGATCGCGCTGGCGATCGAGATGGGCGCCGACGCCGTGGACATCGGCAGGACCATCCATCCCCACCCCACGCTCTCGGAATCGATCGGCTTCGCCGCGGAACTCTTCGAAGGCGTGTGCACGGATCTGCCTCCGGCACGGAAGAAATCATGACTCAGGACGAACAGAAGCAGCTCGTCGCGCGAGAGGCGATCGAGTACGTCGTCGAGAACGCGTATCTCGGCGTGGGCAGCGGATCGACCGCCAACTTCTTCATCGACGAGCTGGCCAAAGCGAAAAAACGCATTCGCGGCGCGGTCGCGAGCTCCGTCAAGACCGCGGAGCGGCTGAAGAGCCAGGGCATTCCGGTGGTCGAGCTTACCGCCGTGGACGAGTTGCCGGTCTATATCGACGGCGCTGACGAGACGACCGCGCACGGGGCGATGATCAAGGGCGGCGGCGGCTCGCTCACCCGGGAGAAGATCGTCGCCGCGGTCGCCAGGAAATTCGTCTGCATCGTCGACGCCTCGAAGCTCGTGAGCGTGCTCGGAAATTTTCCGCTGCCGGTCGAAGTCATCCCCATGGCCCGCGGCCACGCGGCCCACGAGCTGATCAAGCTCGGCGGATATCCTCAGTTGCGCGAGCATTTCGTCACCGACAACGGCAACATCATTCTTGACGTGGAGGACTTGAGGATCCTCAATCCGACGGAGCTCGAGGCGAAGATCAACAACATCGCGGGTACCGTGACCAACGGGCTGTTCGCGCGCCGCGGCGCCGACGTGATCCTCGTCGGCACCGACCAAGGGGTGCAGACCCTGGACGCGCACAAGTTCTCGTAGGGGCTTCGAGGGTTCATCGTGCACTCAACACGGGCCGCCGATACGTCGGCCCGACCGCGCGCGACTTCGCGCCCTGCCCGCCGGTCGCTCATCCGCTACAATGAGCGCATGACCAATCTGAGCGTCCCGGGTCTGGATCTGCCCGCGTACATGCGCGAAGTCGGCGAGCGCGCGCGCGCGGCGAGCCGGGTCGTCGCCCGCGCCGGCACCGATGCCAAGAATGGCGCGCTTGAGGCGGTTGCATCGGCGCTCGAGCGCGATACGCAGAGGCTTCTCGCGGCCAATGCGCACGACGTCACCGGAGCGCGGACGACGGGCAACGACGCGGCGTTCGTCGACCGGCTCACGCTTCACGACGAGACGGTCCAGGCGATGGCCGACGGCGTGCGCCAGGTTGCCGCGCTCGCCGATCCGGTCGGCGAGATCAGCGAGCTCGCGTACCGGCCGACGGGCATCCGGGTCGGACGGATGCGCGTTCCGCTCGGGGTGGTCGCTATCGTCTACGAGTCGCGACCCAACGTCACCGTGGACGCCGCGGCGCTGTGTCTCAAGTCGGGCAACGCCTGCATCCTGCGCGGCGGGTCCGAAGCATTGCATTCCAACCGGGCGATCGCTGCCTGCGTCCACGAAGGGCTGCGCCGGGCGGGTCTGCCCGAGGATGCGGCGCAGCTCGTCGGCACGACCGATCGTGCGGCGGTCGGGCTCCTCGCGACCATGGACAAGTACGTCGACGTGCTGGTCCCCCGCGGGGGAAAGAGCCTGATCCAGCGGATCAGCGAGGAGGCCACCGTGCCGCTGATCAAGCACCTGGACGGCGTGTGTCACGTATTCATCGACGAGCACGCGGATCCCGAGATGGCGATCCGCATCGCCGACAACGCCAAGACGCAGCGTTACAGCCCGTGCAACACCATGGAGACGCTGCTCGTGCACGCGGGAATCGCGTCCCGGGTGCTGCCGCCGCTCGCGAAGATCTACCTCGACAAGGGCGTCGAGCTGCGGGGCGACGCGGCCGCCCGCGCGATCGTGCCGAGGATGAAGGTCGCGACCGAGCAGGACTGGTACATCGAGTACCTTGCGCCCATTCTGGCCGTCCGCGTCGTGCCCTCGCTCGACGCGGCGATCGACCACATTGCAACCTACGGCTCGCAACACACCGACGCCATCGTGACGGAGAGCTACGCGAACGCGATGCGCTTCCTGCGCGAGGTCGATTCGAGCTCGGTGATGGTCAACGCCTCGACGCGCTTCGCCGATGGCTTCGAGTACGGGCTCGGCGCCGAGATCGGCATCTCGACCTCCAAGCTCCACGCCCGCGGACCGGTCGGACTCGAGGGCCTGACCAGCCAGAAGTGGGTGGTGCTGGGTTCCGGGCAGATACGCGCCTAGCGAAAAGCTTGTCGTCTTCGGTTTCCCTTTCGATTTTCACCAACACCGCGATCGCCGCGTCGAAGGGCTTCGGCTGGTTCGTGACCGGATCGCCGACGCTTTTCGCGGAGACGGTCCACTCGTTGGCGGACGTGGCCAACCAGGTGCTGCTCCGGATCGGCGAGGTGCGAGGACAGCAGGGACCCGACGCCGAACATCCCTTCGGCCGCGGCCAGGAAAAGTTCTTCTGGGCGCTGGTCTCCGCGGTGAGCGTCTTCTTCGTCGGCTGCGGGCTCAACGTGTATCACGGTGTCCATGCCCTGCTCGGGAGCGCGCCCGTCGAACCTTTCACGCCTCTGGTTCTGGGACTGCTCTTTTTCGCCATGGCGCTCGAATCGTATACGCTCTTCGTTGCGGTGCGCGAGATCGGCGGCCTCAAGGGAATCCTGAGGAACCGCCATCGCACCATCGTGCTGGCCGTCGTGCTCGAGGACATGGTGGCGCTGATCGGCATTCTGCTCACGCTGCTGGTCGCCGGGATCTCCTTCTGGCTCGGACCGCGGCCCGTATTCGATGCGAGTGTCGCCATCGTCGTCGGCATCATGCTGGGAGTGATGGCGCTGTTCCTCGCGACGCTCAACCGGCGGCTGCTGATCGATACCAACGACGGCGTGCTCGATCGCGCGGCCGAGGACTTCTTCGCCCGCCACGGCGTTGCGGCGGACGTCACCTCGATCGTGGTCGACGACGACAGCGGCGTAGTGTTCGTGCGCACCGGGGAACCGGTCGACTCGCACGCGCTGGGCGAGGCGCTGAAGGCCCACGTCCGCGCCGCCGGGAAGATAGTCGAGCAGGTCTACTGGCAGTTTCCGCCGAAGGGAGACAGCGGTGCATCGCCCGGAAGGCCGGCTGGTCTCCCCGCGAAGAAACAACCAGGCTGAGTGTACGCGGTGCCCGGCCCGGATTTCGCTGGCGCTCGACTCTGGCGCTCAACTCGCGCTACACCGCCCCCGATGTTCGGAGCCCCCTGATCTCCTCTTCGCGATAACCGAGCTCGCGCAGGATCGCATCGGTGTGCTCGCCCAGCGCCGGAATCGCGTCCATGCGATAGTCGAAGGCATCGCTTGCGCCCGGGGGAAGGAGCGCCGGGATGGAGCCTGCCGGCGTCGGGATCGACGTCCAGCGGCCGCGCGCGGCGAGCTGTGGATGCACCCAGAGCTCCTCCATCGTGTTGACGCGCGCATTAGCGATCTGCGCCGCGTCGAGTCGCGCCACGACCTCCGGCGCGCCAAGCGTAGCGAACTCCTCGAGGATGATCGCGCGCAAGGCGCCTCGATTGGCATGACGACGTGCATTGGCATCGAAGCGTGGATCGCTCGCAAGCTCGGGCCGGCGCAGCACCTGCGCGCAGAAGGCCACCCACTCGCGCTCGTTCTGCAGCCCCAGCATGACGGTCTTGCCGTCTCCAGCCGTGAACGGGCCATACGGGTAGATCGTGGCGTGAGCGGCGCCGGAGCGCTGCGGCGCGCTCGCGCCTTCGAATGCGTAATAGAGCGGGTAGCTCATCCATTCCGACAGCGCCTCGAGCATCGACACGTCGATGCGAGCGCCTTCGCCCGTCTTCTGCCGCTGCAGAAGCGCGCCCAGGATGCCGGTGTAGGCGTACATCCCCGCGGCGATGTCCGCGATGGAGCAGCCGGCTTTCGCCGGTTCGGCCTCCGAGCCGGTCACCGAAAGGAACCCGGCCTCGCTCTGGATCAGCAGATCGTAGGCTTTCTTGTCGCGGTACGGGCCGTCGGCACCGTAACCGGAGATGTCGCACACGATCAGGCGCGGATGCTTCGGACGCAGCATCGCGGCGTCCAGGCCCAGCCGCGCCGCGGCGCCGGGCGCGAGATTCTGCACCAGCACGTCGGCATGCGAAATCAACGAGCCGAGAACCTTGGCGGCTTCGGGGTGCTTCACGTCGAGCGTCAGGCTTTCCTTCGAGCGGTTGACCCACACGAAATGAGACGAGAGCCCGCGCACGCGCTCGTCGTAGGCACGCGCGAAGTCCCCGACGCCGGGGCGCTCTACCTTAATCACGCGCGCTCCGAGATCGGCGAGCTGGCGCGTGCAGAACGGCGCCGCGATGGCGTGCTCCAGCGAAACGACGAGGATGCCGTCGAGGGGTCGCATGGTTTCATTGTCGTCCCCGCGAAAGCGGGGACCCAGTGTCTTTGATGCGAACGCCACTGGATTCCCGCTTACGCGGGAATGACGAAAGCGTTGCGGCAATGTCGCTCAATTTCGCAATGCTCATCCGGTCACGCCGCCGTCGCGGTGCCTCGCATCGCCAGCGCTCCATCGATGCCCTGCGCCCACAGCGAGATCTCGCCGCGCTCGTCCTGCGGTCGTCCGCAGACATCGAACGGCGCGACGTCGAACAGCGGCGCGAGAGCACGGAACTCGAAGCGCCGCAGCACGATCTGCGGACGCTGCCGCCGCAGCAGATCCACAAGAAGCGTGGCGAGCAGCGGCCCGTGCACGATGAGACCCGGATAGCCCTCCACCTCGGTGACGTACCGGCGGTCGTAATGGATGCGATGGCTGTTGAAGGTGAGCGCCGAATAACGGAACAGCAACACGTCGTCGGGGACGATGCGGCGCTTCCACTCGGCGGCGCCTGGCGCCGGTGTTGCGCCGCCCGCGGCCCGGTGCTCCGCACCCGGCGCGGGGAGGTCGCGATAGACGATGTCGTGCTCTTCGATGAGCGCGACGCCTGCAGCGTTCGCCAGTTCGTGCCGGACAACGACGAACACCAGCGCGCCGCTGCGACCGCTCTTTGGACTCACCGATACGATGCGCGAGTGGCGCGAGACACTCTCCCCGATCGCGAGGGGTCGCAGCCATTCGATCCGGCTTCCGGCCCACATGCGCCGCGGCAACGGCACCGGCGGCAGGAAGCCGCCGCGCTTGGCGTGGCCGTCCGGTCCGACTTCGGATTCGCGATAGACGGGCAGGAAATACAGCCAGTGCCACAGCGGCGGCAGGACGTCGCCGCGGCGAGGGCTCGGATCGTCGCGATCGAGCGTCGCCGAGAGCAGCGTGACCGGACGCGCGTCGATGACGTCGGTGCGCGTCTCGGTCCTGCCGACCCAGGCCCGGAGCGCTTCGCCGTCGAGTGCCGTCGTCATGCGATCTCGCGATCGAGCAAACGCTAAACCGGCTTCCGGGCCACGCCGCCGGCGCGCTTCCTGCGCGAGGCGAGCCACAGCGACGCGAGTGCGACCACCGCGATGAACGGCAGCGCCACCGCGTTCATGCGCTCCCAGCCCGCCGCGTCGACCAGCGCTCCCGACGACAACGACGACACCCCCATCACCGCGAAGACGATGAAGTCGTTGAGACCCTGAGTCTTCGCCTTGTCCTGCGCGGTGTAGGCTTCGGTCAGAAGCGTCGTCCCGCCGGTGTACATGAGGTTCCAGCCGATGCCGAGCTGCACCAGCGCCGCCCAGAAGGTACCGATCTCGTTGCCGGTCAGCGCGGTTCCGATGGCCGCAGCGACCAATCCGGTGCCGCCGACGATCACTTTCAGGGCGCCGAAGCGCTGGATCAGGCTGCCCGTGAAAAATCCGGGTGCGTACATTCCAACCACGTGCCACTCGATGACGAACGCGGCCGCGGCGTAGGGATGGTTACAGAAGCTCATGGCGAGTGGCGTCGCGGTCATGAGCAGATTCATCACGCCGTACCCGAGGGCCGCGGCGAGAGCGGCGACGGCAAACACCGGCTGCGCGGCGATCCGCCGGAGCGGCCGTCCACTGCCACCGGCTGCGGCCGGCGGCGTCGGAACGCGCACTCGCGATTGCACGGCCAGCGCGACGAGCGCGATGGCGCAGAGCAGCAGGAACGATCCGAGGAACGGCGTCGAAAAGAGCTCCCTGCCCCAGCGGCTCGTTTCCGGGCCGAGAAAACCGCCCGCGACCCCTCCGGCGAGCACGAGAGAAATCGCTTTCGCCTTGAATTCCGGGGCGGCCACCTCCGCCGCGGCAAAGCGGTACTGCAGCCCGAATGCGGTGTAGACGCCGATGATCGCCGTCCCCAGGCAGAACAGCGCAAAGCTCGAAAGCGCGAGCGCGAGCGCGCACGTGGCGCTGCCGATCATCGCGACCAGCGATCCAGTCATGAAGCCGCGCCGCCGCCCGACCTTCGCCATCCACAGCGAAGCCGGCATCGCCGCGACCGCCGAGCCCAGTACGAAGGTCGTCGCGCCCGCCGTGGCGAGCACCTTGTTCGGCGCCAGCGCATAGCCGACCAGGCCGTTCATCGTGATCAGCGCGGAATTGTTGACCAGAAGCAGTGCCTGACAGCAGGCGAGCAGGAAGATGTCGCGGTACGAGGTGCGCATCGGTGTCGCCCGACGCTTCGCGGCAGGGAGCGCGTGGGCTTGCGTCGCGGCAGCCAGTGGACTATATCAGCGATTCGTCATTCGCGGCGAGCTCGAAGGCCACCGTGCAGGAAGCGATCCTCGAATTCTGGTTCGGACGGCCCGGTACGGCCGAATACGGAACGGCGCGCGACTTCTGGTTCCGAAAGGATCCGGCGTTCGACGCCGAGCTTCGTGCGCGGTTCGGACAGGCAATCGAGACAGCGCTCGCCGGCGGGTTCGCTGAATGGTCGTCGCCGAGAGGCGCGCTCGCGCAGATCCTCCTTCTCGATCAGTTCACGCGCAACTGCTTCCGCGAAACGCCGCGCGCCTTCGCCGGCGACTCGCTCGCGCTCAGGCTCGCCGAGGAAGCGATCGCGCGCGGCGACGATCGAGCGCTCGCGAGCGCCGAGCGCTGGTTCATGTACATGCCGTTCGTGCACGCCGAGTCGCCCGCAGCGCAGGAACGCTCGGTGGCGCTCTTCCGAAGGCTGCGGGACGAAACCGGCCTTGCGGACCCTCTGCCCTGGGCGGAGCGGCACGCCGAAGTAGTCCGCCGCTTCGGACGGTTCCCCCACCGCAATGCGATTCTCGATCGCACATCGACCCCCGAGGAGATCGCGTTTCTCACGACACCAGGGTCGAGGTTCTGAAGCAGACGCGATGAGCCGAACGCTGCGTGTGCTCGCCATCCTCGGCGGCACCTTCGATCCGATTCACTACGGGCATCTGCGGCTTGCGGCGGACGTCAGTACCGCCCTCTCGTTTTCCGAAGTGCGGCTCATTCCCGCCGGCATTCCGCCGCACCGTGCGCCGCCGGTCGCCTCTGCCGAGCACCGCTTCGCGATGACCGCATTGGGATGCGCCGAATTTGCTGGGCTCGCCGCGGACCGCGTGGAGATCGACCGCGCGGGACCTAGCTACACGGTGGCCACGCTCGAAGCGCTGCATGCGCAGCGTCCCGGGCTGCCGCTCGCGCTGCTCATCGGCAGCGACGCCTTCGCGGGTCTCCCGCAGTGGTGGCACTGGGAGCGGCTGTTCGCGCTCGCGCACTTCGTCGTCGTCGAGCGCCCCGGCGCCGCTCCGGCTGGGCAGGAGCTTCCAGTTCCACTGCGGATCCATTGGGAACGTCGGCTCGCCACGGATGCTTCGCGGCTGGAGCGAACGCTCGCCGGATCGATCGTGCGCGTCACCGTGACGCCGCAGCCGATCGCAGCGAGCGCCATCCGGGCGGAACTCGCGCGAGGCAGCGCGGGCCGCGAGCGCGTTCGCGGTTTGCTTCCCGCGACGGTTCTGGACTATATTGACCGCAATCGTCTCTATCGATCACCTACGGATGCGTCTTAACAAAGTCGAGAAGATCGCAGTTGCCGCCCTCGAAGACATCAAAGCCCGCGATATCACCGTTCTCGATGTCCGCAAGCTGACTACCCTGTACGACACGCTGATCATCGCCACGGCCGAATCGGCTCGGCAGGTGAAAGCGCTGTCGCAGCACGTTCGGGACGCACTGAAAAGCGCAGGTGCGACCATCCTCGGCGTCGAAGGCGAACAGACCGGCGAATGGGTACTGGTCGACGGCGGCGATATCGTCGTGCACATCATGCAGCCGTCCGCGCGCGCGTACTACAGGCTCGAAGAGCTGTGGACTCCGCCAAGTCCTCGCCGGCGCGGGAAGACTATGGTGCCGGCGTAACTTGCCTCCGGCGTCCCGGGCATCGCCCTTCGCGCTCCGCCCGGGCCGCTCGCCGCGCACCCTCCGCCGCCGATGAAACTGCGCATCGTGGCGCTTGGGGTCCGCATGCCAGCGTGGGTCGACGCTGCAGTCGAAGATTACCTCGGTCGCCTCCCGCGCGAATTCGGGGTAGAGCTGGTGGCGATCAAACCCGAGCCGCGCGATCGCGGCCGGACGGTGACGCAGATGCTCGCGGCCGAAGCGCGTCGCATCACGGCAGCGACGCAAGGCTGGCGAATCATCGCGCTCGACGAGCGCGGCGAGCCCTGGACCAGCGTGCGTTTCGCTCAGCGCCTCCGCGAGGGGCGCGACCGGGCTGAGAACATCGCCTTCGTCATCGGCAGTGCGGACGGGCTGGCTCAGGAGGTCAAGCGCGATGCGGATGTCATAGTGGCTCTATCCGCGCTAACATTGGCGCACGGCGTCGCACGGGTCATGCTCGCCGAACAGCTCTATCGCGCGGCAAGCATGCTCGCGGGCCATCCTTATCACCGGGCATGAGCGAACCGTTCGTTCTCACCGAGCGTCCCTCGGTGTATCTCGCGTCGAAGAGCCCGCGCCGGCAGGAGCTCCTGCGCCAGCTCGGCATAGATTTCACCGAGCTCCTGCTGCGCGAAGCGCCCGGGCGAGAGCCCGACGTCGTCGAAGCGCCGCGTGCGGGCGAGGCTCCGCTCGAATACGTCAAGCGCGTCGCGAGGCTCAAAGCGTCCGTGGGCTGGCATCGCATGGCCCGTCGCGGCCTCGCGCCGAAGCCGGTGCTCGCCGCGGACACCGAAGTCGTGCTCGAAGGCAGCGTGCTCGGCAAGCCGAAGGACGCAGCCGATGCGATCGCCATGCTCGCCGCGCTCTCCGGACGAACCCACGAAGTGCTAACCGCGGTGGCGCTGCGCTGGGAGGCGCAGCTCGCGCAGGCCGTCTCCGCTTCGCGCGTGACGTTTCGCGCAATGCCGAGGGACGAGATCGAGCGTTACATCGCGAGCGGCGAACCTTTCGACAAGGCGGGGGCCTATGCGATCCAGGGCAGGGCGGCGGCGTTCATCCAGCATCTCGAAGGCAGCTATTCCGGTGTAATGGGCCTGCCCTTGTTCGAGACCGCCGAGATCCTCGGCCGGATCGGCTATCAGGTGCTCTAGCAAGCTAAGGCGAGCCTTGAGCAACGAGATCCTCATCAACGTCACGCCGCAGGAAACACGCGTCGCCGTGCTCGAGCAGGGCGTGGTGCAGGAGCTCCACATCGAGCGCTCGTCGGCGCGCGGTCTCGTCGGCAACATCTACGTCGGCCGCGTCGCGCGCGTGCTGCCTGGAATGCAATCGGCGTTCGTCGAGATCGGGCTCGAGCGCGCGGCGTTCCTGCATATCGCGGACATCTGGGAGCATCGCCAGAACGGGCACGAGACCAGGCCCATCGAGCGCATCCTTCACGAAGGCCAGTCGCTGCTGGTGCAAGTCATCAAGGATCCGATCGGCACCAAGGGCGCGAGGCTGTCGACCCAGGTGAGCCTCGCCGGCCGGCTGCTGGTCTACCTGCCGCAGGATTCGCACATCGGCATCTCGCAGCGGATCGAGGACGAAGCCGAGCGCGAGAGCCTGCGTGAAAAGCTCCAGCAGCTGCTGCCGGAGGGACTCGCCGGAGGTTTCATCATCCGTACCATGGCGGAAACGGCGACCGAGCGGGAGCTCCAGACCGACATCGAATACTTGACCAAGCTCTGGTCCGATCTCACGGCCAAGTCGGACGCGCTGCCGGTTCCCTCGCCGATCTATCAGGACTTGAACCTCGGGCAGCGCGTGCTGCGCGACATGGCGACCGAGGAGACCGCTCGCATCTTCGTCGACTCGCGCGAGACGCATCAGCGCATGCAGGACTTCGCCAGGCAGTACACGCGGGCCATCCTCGAGCGCATCACCCATTACAGCGGCGAGCGGCCGCTGTTCGATCTGAACGGCGTCGAGGACGAGATCGAGAAGGCGCTGGCGCGGCGCGTGGACTTGAAGTCCGGCGGCTATCTCATCATCGATCAGACCGAGGCGATGACGACCATCGACGTCAACACCGGTGGCTTCGTCGGCGGGCGCAGCTTCGACGACACGATCTTCAAGACCAATCTGGAGGCGGCGCAGGTGATCGCGCGGCAGCTCCGCTTGCGCAACCTCGGCGGCATCATCATCATCGACTTCATCGACATGGAGAATGCCGACCATCGCGCCGCGGTCCTGGCGGAGTTCAGCAAGGCGCTCGAGCGGGACCGCACGCGGCTCACGGTCAACGGGTTCACCCAGCTTGGTCTGGTCGAGATGACCCGCAAGCGCACGCGCGAGAGCCTCGCGCACGTCCTGTGCGAGCCATGCGAAACGTGCGCCGGCCGGGGCGAGATCAAGACGGCGCAGACGGTGTGCTACGAGATCCTGCGCGAGGTGGTGCGCGAGTCGAAGCAGTTCAACGCACGGGAATTCCGCATCCTGGCATCGCAGTCGGTCATCGATCTTTTCCTCGACGAGGAATCGCAAAGTCTCGCGCAACTCGGCGACTTCATCGGCAAGCCGATCTCGCTCCAGGTCGAGACGTTGTACACGCAGGAGCAGTACGACGTCATCCTCATCTGAGCCGAAGCGCTCGCGGCTCGAGCGTATACGCGACTTTTTTGCACGGCTTTTCCGCCGCGCACCGCCGGCGCCGGGACGCTTCGAGACAGGCAGCAGGTTCTCCTGGCACGGCTGGATCGGCGTTGCGCCGTGGGCGTGGCCATCGCGCGATTACCTCGTCTACGTACCCCGGGGCCACACGCGTTGGCGACGACGACCTTTGCTGGTGCTGCTCCACGGCTGCCGGCAGACGCCGGAGGAATTTGCCGCCGGCAGCCGAATCGCGAAGTTCGCCGACGACAACGGCTGGCTCGTGCTGCTTCCGCGACAGACGAAGCATGCCAACGCCTGGGCCTGCTGGAACTGGTTCGACCGTCGAACGGTCGCCGGCAAAGGCGAAGCGGCGATCGTGGCCGCGCAGGTGCGCGCCGTGCGGCGGCTCTACGGCGCGCATCCCAGACGGATGTTTCTGCTCGGCATGTCCTCCGGCGCCTGTCTCAGCGCGGTCCTCGGCTTGCGATTCGCCAAGCTCTTCGCCGCCGTGGGCCTGCATTCCGGCGTCGCGTGCGGCGCGGCTTCGAGCGCCGCGACCGCGCTCAGCGTGCTCTCGAACGGCCCGGAAGCCGACGTCGACGCCATCGCGCTCGACGCCCGGGGAGAAACCTCTTCGCGGGCGCTGCCTCTGCCGGTCTGCATCGTCCATGGCGACCGCGATCAGGTCGTCGCGGAAAGGAATTCGACGGACCTCCTGCGCCAGTTCCTCGTCTTCAACGGCCGGCTCGCGCCGAACGGCGAGGCGCTCCCCGACGCCGACTCGCGCTCGGTCACGCAACTCGCCAACGGCAGGACGGTGATCACGGAGGACTATCTTGTCGACGGCCGGCTGGTCGCGCGCCGCGTCGGCGTCACGGCGCTCGGTCACGCCTGGAGCGGCGGAGACGGCGCGCTTGCGTACAATGATCCGGAACCGCCGGACGCCACCGGGCTCTTCGGCGCGTTCTTCGCGGCGCAACTTTAGCCGACGCGACAAGCGCAACAGTGAAATCAAACGGAGACAAACCATGACGGTCCAGGCGATGAACCATTTCACGATCCTGACCGACGATGTGGAAGGCACCGTCGGTTTCTACGGGCAACTGCTGGGCCTCGCGGCGGGTCTCCGTCCGGCCTTCGGGTTCCCGGGCGCGTGGCTGTACGCGAACGGTGCGCCCATACTGCACGTGATCGGCGGCCGGCCGAAAAGCGAGCTTCACGCCGGCGTGATCGATCACATGGCGTTCAGCGGTACGGACCTCGCCGGTCTGCTGGCGAAGCTGGAAGAGCGACGGATCGAGCACACCTGCCGCCGCCAGGTCGACTCGGGCGTGTGGCAGGTGTTCTTCTTCGATCCCAACGGCGCGCGAGTGGAGATCGATTTCCCCGCGGAGGAGATCGCGCCAGGCCGCGCATGACGGTTGTCTTCGACCATCTGGTCTTCGCGGCGGCCACGCTGGAGCAAGGCGAGGACTATCTCGAGGCAGCCCTCGGCGTGCGCCCTCAGCGCGGAGGCAAGCACGTCGCGATGGGAACGCACAACAGCCTGCTCGGGCTCGGGCCGCGCACGTTCCTCGAGGTGATCGCGATCGATCCCGAAGCTACCGCGCCGCCGCGGCCGCGCTGGTTCGCGCTCGATACGCCGGCGATGCGCAACGCGATGAAGCAATCGCCGCGGCTGATCCACTGGGTGGCGCGCACCGACGACATCGAAGCCGCGCGCCGCGCCTGTCCAACGGACGTGGGACCCGCGCAGCCGATGGAGCGCGGTTCGTTCCGTTGGCGGATCACCGTCCCCGGCGACGGACATCTGCCGGGCGACGGCATCGTGCCGACGCTGATCCAGTGGTCGGACGCGCGTCATCCCGCGGACGGGCTGCGGGATTCGGGCGTGCGCCTCGCTGCGCTCGCCGGTGCCCATCCACAGCCGGCAACGATCCGTGCCGGGCTGGCGGCGCTCGGCCTCGGCGACTCGATCAAGGTGACGTTCTCGGCGACCGCACGGCTGGCGGCGATGATTCAGACGCGCCGCGGCGCGGTAACGCTGTAGCCCGGGGTGAGCGAGAGCGAACCCCCCGGCGATGGACGTCCCGGGTTTCGCCCCGGTGCGCTCAACCTGGGCTACTTCGTCGCCTCGGCCGCGGCGAGCTGACCGTAGACGATGCGGGCGATCGCCAGCAGCTGGCCACGGTCGACCCGGCCCGAGATCGCATAGCCGCAAGCGTCGTCGATCCAATAGAAAACGCCGACGCCATCCTCGAGAGCGTAGCGAAAGGCCGTTTCGCCCGACGAGGCGCTATCCTTGCGCACCAGCAGCGAGATGCGCTGGTGATCGGCGTTCTCGTACATGAAGAGCGCCCCCGGTTTTTCATTGCCGGCAACCAGCCGCCCGCCGACGAGAGAGAAGCCGATGCCGTTGAGGTTGGGCGCATGCAGGGCGAACCCGAGCCGTTTCGACAGCCACTTGACGAGACGCTGCTCCTCGGCCGCCCAGATCTCGACCGGACGATTTGCGTCCGAAGCGTACAGCGCATGGGTGAGCGCCGCCTGTCGCGGGAATGTCACGGGCGTACCGGCGAGCTGCAGCATTTCGCCGCGCCCGTACCAGCCGACACCGACGCCGATCAGGAGCGAGGCGGCGACGCCGAGGGCCGCAGGCGCCCATCGCGGGATCCTGCGCGGCGGGCGGCCCCCGGCCGCCGCAAGAAGGTGTTGGGGCAGCGGCTCGGCCAGCCACGGATCGAATGCGTCGCGCAGCAGCGCGTTCTGACGCCGGATCTCGGCGACGCACGAGGCTAGCGCCGGCTCGCGCGCAATCGCCGCGGCCAGCTCTTCGGCGCGATCGGGCTGGAGCTGCTCGTCGGCATAGGCGTGCAGCTCGTGGTCCTCGATGGCGGAGTTGGCGCGCATCCGACCGCCTCAGCGCACGACCTTGAGCGGCGACGGCGTCTCCGCGGTCATGCGGCGCAGCTTGTCGCGAGCCCGCGACAAGCGGGACATCACCGTGCCGATCGGCACACCCAGCACTTTGCTGATCTCTTCGTAGCGCAGCTCCTCGACGGCGGCGAGGAGCAGCACTTCCCTCTGCTCGATCGGCAGGCGTCCGACCTGCACGAGCACTTCGGCCAGCTCGACCCGGACGGCCTGGTTCGGGCGGACAGGGATCTCCCACCCGGCCGCCGGACCCTCGTCCGCGTCGAGCGAAGCCAAGGCGAACTCGCGCTGGCGCATGGCGTATTGATTGACGTGAACGTTGTGCATGATCGTAAACAGCCAGGCGCGCAGGTCGCTTCCGGCGCGCCACAGCCGCCGCTTTTCCCACGCGCGCGCCAGCGTATCCTGCACCAGGTCGTCGGCGCGGTGCGTGTCGCCCGCCAACACGCGGGCGTAGCGGCGAAGCCGCGGCAGCGCAGCGACGAGATCGGGATTGGGCAACGTCTCCGACAAGGCTTTTACCCTGATATTCGAGCCGCCCCCCAAGCGGACCCGAGACAGCGCCGTCGTGGGTGAAACAGCCGGCTCGGCCGACTTATTCCGTCGGGCCCTTCTCGGGCGCTGCGGGCGGGGGAGCCGCTTGTGCCGGCGGCGCCTGCTTGCGCACGAGTCGCTGCATCGCGAGCGCCAGGCTCGCGCGCAACCGCTCGGTGGCAAGAATGAGCTGATGCATCTCGTTGGCGCTCGTGCGCTTCAATCCCGCCGCCCCGAGATCGGCCTGCTGCCCGACGGAGATGCGCTCCGCGGCGCTCGTCACCCGCTTGATCGGCCGCACGACCGCGAACTGGATGAAGAGCACCGCGACGATGAACGCGCCCGCGAGCAGCGCGATCTGCAGCGGGCCGACGACGTCGGTAGTCACCTTCCAGAAGCTGCGAGCCGGCAGTCGCCCGCTGATGATCCCGGAGACTTCGCCTTCCCTGAACCCGAAGCCGTGCTCGGTGCCGTAGCGCGTCTTCACGTCCGCGGGCGCGCTCTCGGCGCTCCCGTGACATGCGAGGCACGACGCCTTGACATAGAGCGTGCGCGCAAAGCGGAAGCTGTCCGGCGTCATTTCGAAGTACTCGGTCAGGTGGTTGGCCCGGATTCGCTCCAGCGCGCGCGCCTCGAAGGCGTCTGGCTTGTTGACCGGATTCATGAAATTGTGCGAGGTCACGCGGAATTTTGCGGGCGACGCCGATTTCTCCACAACCTCGGAGAACTCACGCTGGGCCAGCGCGGGGTTCTTGGAGTAGAAATGCCAGACATCGGGCGGAGGCGCGCCGGCGTTCCCCGAGTCCGGAGCGCTGACCAGCGTCACCTGACCGAGAAAGCTCTTGTCGTTGTCGCGCACCCAGACGCGTCCGTACTGCGACACCCAGCTCCCGAAGGCATCGACGTTATCCGCCACCGTCTCCGCCTGCGACTTGAGCTCGTTGCGATAGACGCTGTCGAGCACGAGAAAGAACGAGCCCACGATGAGCAGCAGCGCCAGCACGAACACGATCGTGAACTGAACGGTGATCGAACGGTTGAAGAGCATCTTCCCCTCCTCGCCACATTCTCGGCCCGACGGTGGGCTACAGTCTGATGCAGGCGATCGCGTCGCTCACGAATTCCTGACGCCGGTCGGCGTCGTCGATGTGCTGCGCGAGAAGCGCGACGTACTGCTCGACATCGGCCGGCCGCAGCTTGTTGCCCGTTTCCAGCCAGGCGGTTCGCGCGTCTTCGGCGAGCTGCTGCCCGAAGGGCCCCACTTCGACGATGAACAGCCGATCGATCGCCGCGCACATGCGCAGCAGCGTCGGCAGGGCGCGATGGACGACGGGCATGCGGGCCTTAGGCGCGCGCGCCCGCGCCACACGGGCGCGGCGCGGCAACCAGCCTGCTCCCGCGGGTTCGCAACGCGGATCGCGCCATGCTCCACGACCTCCCCGAAGGACCGATCGATCGGTCTCGAAAGCAGCAATCGTGCCCGACAACGCGTCTTACGGCAACTCCGCAGCCGGCATCCGCGCGAGCACGATGCCGATCTTCCTGGCAAGGCCGCGCGCATCCGGATGCCGCTCGTAGTAGCGCGGATTGGGCGCCATCGCCGCCAGACGCGCCGCCTGCGCCGCATCGAGCGCGGACGCCCCCACGCCGAAGTAACGTCGCGCCGCCGCCTCGCAGCCGAACACGCCGTTGCCCCATTCGATCACGTTGAGATAGAGCTCGAAGATCCGGCGCTTGTCGAGGATCGCTTCGAGCATGACGGTGAGCAGGGCTTCCTCCCCTTTGCGCCAATAGCTTCTTTCGGCCGACAGGAACAGGTTTTTCGCCAGTTGCTGGCTGATGGTGGAGCCGCCGGCGACGACGCGGCCCTTGCGGAAGTTCTTGTCCAGCGCGAGCTGGATGCCTTCCCAGTCGAAGCCCTCGTGGTCGACAAATCTCGCGTCCTCGGCAGCGATCATCGCTCGCTTCAATTCCACCGAGATGCGCTCGTACGTAACCCAGTGATAGGCGAGACGTGCGTCCGGACGGCGCTCGCGCAGGTCCTTCAAGCGCATCGCCATGAACGCCGTCTCCCGCGGCGGGTGGTCGCGCCACCACCAGATGTGGGCGGCATACCATGCCTGGAGCAGCGCGAACGCTGCGAGGGCGAGCGCGAGGCCCCAGACCAGCCAACGGATCAGGCGGCGCATGACGCTACCGTAGCCGAGGTCTCGCGGCGAGGCGCCGGCCGGTGCTCGCTCACTCCGAGGTCAGCGAGTCGCCCGGCGCGAAGGTCCAGGTCCGGGTGATGTAGAGGATGTCGGTGTCGCGCTTGATGTCGGGCGGGAACGGCGCGTAGGGCGAGGCCATCTCGACGATCTTCTGCGCGGCCAGGTCGAGGATCTTCTCGCCGGAGGGCCGATCGAGGGCGATGCTCTCGATGCTGCCGTCGGCGCGGATGCCCACGGTGAGGAGCAGACTCCCGTAGAGCTTCTTCGCGCGCGCGGCCTCCGGATAGTTGAGATTGCCGATGCGCTCGACCTTCATCCGCCAGTCTTCGACATAGCGCGCAAAGCGGTACTCCTCCGCGCGGGCGCCGACGAACCTGCGCTTGGGCCGCTTGGCATAGGCATCCATCTCTTTGGCGATCTGAGCTTCGAGCCGTACGGCCTCGAGCGTTCGCTGCAGGATTTCGGTCGCGGTCGGCAGCTCCGCCTGGTCGGGAACCTCGGTCGGCTTCGGCACCGGCGCAGCGACCTGGGCCGGCGACTTGAGCTGCGTCATCATTTCCTTGCTGTGCTGCTCGAGGGCCTCGACTTTCCGGGTGGCCACGGCGAGCTCGTTGTTGGCGCTCTCGCGGGGGAGCACCGGCAGCGGCGTCTTGGCGCGACGGTTGGCATCGGTATTACCTCCGCCGTCGAGCCGATGCTGCGCGAGGATCTCGGCCTTGGTCGGCTTGGTCTTTGACTTGGCATTGACCAGTGCGACTTCCAGCGGCGGCCCGTTGCGGTCGAACGCCGAGAGGTCGAAGGGACTGAACTTGATGACCAGTACGACCGCATGCAGGACGATGGAGGCAGCCAGCGCCGTAGCGAACAACCGGTCGCGCGCGGGTCGCTCTCCGGCGATGAACGGCAGCGACATGGTCCGCGCTTCCACGATGGGAATGGCGGCGGCGGGCCGCGCGGCGCGTTTCCGCGGCGCGACGACGCGAAGCGCGGGCGCCGATCCCTGGCGCGCGGTTTTGGCGGGCATTTGGGCCGCAAGTATATATCCGAAGCCCCCGCCCGCCGCCGATCCGGGGACCCCAACGGTCCTTTTCGCCGTCCGTGCGGCGCGAAATACCCCTAAGCGGCGGTCAGGCCTCCATAGCGCGCCTCGAGCGTCGCCTCGAGGAGGTCGATCCGCGCGATGACGATCCGCACCCGCGTGTCGGGTGCGAGCGCCGGGAGGTCGGCGACGCGCAGCGTGAGCGGCAGCGCGTCGAAGCGCACCAGGTTTTCTCTGAGCACGGTGGCCGTCGTCTCGGTAACCTTCTCCTGGATGAGCCAGCGCAGGCACCAGTAGTGCTCCATGCGGTTCTGAAACTCCGCGTACTGCGCGTAGGTGACCTCGAAATCGGCCGCCGCGGCGAAGAGCTCCGCGTCGCCCGGCGCGTAGGGCGGCTTCTCGCCGGAAACGACGGCGAGAATCTGCCGCTGGTTGACCAGATCGCTGTAGCGTCGCAGCGGCGAGCTGGCCCACAGATACTGCGCGACGCCCAGACCCTGGTGCGGCTCGGGCGTCGTGCTCATCCTGACCTTTCCGGCTTGCTGCGCTCGATACAGCCCCGGCGCGCCGGAGTCGGCGAGGAGCTTGCCCCAGGCGCTGTTGACGCAGATCATCAGCTCGGCGACGAGCTTGTCGAGCGGTGAGCCGCGCGGCCGCGGCACGATCGCGACCCGCCCCCCCGGTGCGGCGTCCCAATCGACGTAGAAGTTGTAATCGATGCGCGGAACGTCCGCCTTGCCGCGCGCCGCCTCCAGCTTCTGCGCGAGCCGCCACAGCGCGCGCAGCTCGTCGGTCCATGCCGGTTCGTCCGCTTCGGCCGGTCCGGCGAAGCGCTCGTCGAGCGCGTCGAGGCGCAGGTTCGCCTCGATCGCGACACGTTCCAGCCGCGTCGCCTGACTCACCGGCGTGCCGTCCGCCGCCACCTCCGCGTACAGCGAGAGGGCGGGCGGCGTCGTGCCGGCCGCGAGCGTGAAGCGCTGGATCGCCGCCTCGGGCAGCATCGTGATCTTGCGGCCCGGCATGTAGACGGTGGACAGACGCTGGCGCGCAATTTCGTCCAGGCGCGAGCCGCGTCGGATCGCGAGCGCCGGTGCAGCGATGTGGATGCCGATCTCGAGGTGGCCGTTGGCCAACATGCGCACGGAGAACGCGTCGTCGATTTCGGTGGTGGACGCGTCGTCGATCGAGAAGGCGCGCACCGGAGCGAGAGGCGGATCGGGCACGTCCAGCGCGTCGGCGAAGGGAGGAAAAACTGTACCGCGCGGAAACGCATCGAACAGGAAGCGCTCGAAGTGATACTCGTGCGTCGACGGAACCGCGCCGCAGGCGGCAAGCAGCGCGAGCGGATTGGTCTGTGCCGCCTCGCACGCCGCGTTGACCGCACGCGTCTCGAGCGCGAGCTTGTCCGGCTTGTACAAGAGCATCGGCAGCTTGTCGCGAAGGGCGTCCGGCAGGCGATGGGCTTTCAGCTCCTCGGCCCAAGTCGCCACCTGCTCGGCTTCGCGTCGCTTGCGCTCGCTGCCCGCGAGCGCCGCCCTGAGCGCATCGGCGGGCGCTGCCCGGTAGCGGCCCTTGCCCTTGCGATAGAAGTGCATCGGCGAGCGATGCAGGCAGATCGCGAGCGCGGCGGCTTCGGCCGGTCTGGGTGCGCGTCCGAAATACTCCCCCGCGAGCTCGGAGAAGGCGAACTCGCGCTCACGGCTCACCTCCCAGAGAAAGTCCGGATCGAGCTCCGCGGCGAGGGTCTGCGCATCGGCGAGAAGCGCCGACGGCGACGGGTCAGCGAACCGGAGAAGCACGTTGGCGGCCTTCACCTTGAGCCGCTTGCCCGAGGCCGCTTCGACTTGCAGCGACGTGTCGTTATCGGCGAGGACGGTGCCGGCCTTGAACGCGCCGTCGTCCTCGAAAAAGACGTGCATTGCCGTGCGGGGAAGCGACATCCGGACGAATGCCGCTTTCAAAATAAGTCGAAGATCGAATTATACCGTAGCGATGCTTTCGCGCCCCTTGGCGATCGTTGCGCGGCCGCCTTGTTTGCCTCAGCATGAGGGTTTCTCCTTCATCGATCTCGGAAAGAAACGATCATGGAATTCCGCCGCCTGGGCGACTCGGGCATCGAGGTATCGGTCGTATGTCTCGGAACGATGATGTTCGGCGATCGCACCGACGCGGCCACGGCCCGCCGGATCGTGGCGTCGGCTTTCGACGCCGGCGTCAACTTCATCGATACCGCGGACGTGTACGTCCAGGGCGCGTCGGAGACGATCGTCGGGCCGGCGATCGCCGCGAACCGGCGGCAGTGGATACTCGCCACCAAGGTCGGGAACGTCATGACTGCGAAGCCGCACGACGGCGGGTTGTCCCGGCGGTGGATCATGCATGCCTGCGACGACAGCCTGAAGCGCCTCGAGACGGACTACATCGACATCTATTACCTGCACAAGGACGACACGGAAACGCCGCTCGACGAAACGATTGAAGCGATCGGCGACCTGATCCGGTCCGGGAAGATCCGCTATTTCGGCGTGTCGAACTATCGCGGCTGGCGGATCGCGGAGGTCGTCGCGCTGTGCGCCGAGATCGGCGTCCCGCGTCCGGTCGTCAGTCAGCCCTATTACAACGCGTTCAATCGCACGCCGGAGGTCGAGATTCTTCCCGCCTGCGACTATTACGGACTCGGCGTCGTTCCGTACAGTCCGCTCGCCCGCGGCGTGCTCACCGGCAAGTACGTTCCCGGACGGGAGGCGCCCGCCGATTCGCGCGTCGGTCGCAAGGACAAGCGGATCATGGAAACGGAGTTCCGTCCCGAGTCGCTTGCGATCGCGCAGACGCTGCGCGCGCACGCCGAGAAGAAGGGTCTCACCGCGACGCAGTTCGCTCTCGCCTGGGTGCTTTCGAACCGGATCGTGAGCTCGGTCATCGCGGGTCCGCGCACGTTCGAGCAATGGCCCGATTATCTGACGGCGGTCGGCAGAAGACTCGACGCCGAAGACGAGGCGCTCGTCGATTCGCTTGTCACTCCTGGGCATCCGTCGACGCCCGGGTACAACGATCCGGCGTATCCGTTCTACGGCAGGATCGTGCAGGCCTAGTCTATTCGGCCGCCACGCCCTTGGCTTGCGGAAACCGGGTCTAAGGGCGGTCGCGCGGGATCGCCCGAAACGACAGCCCCCGGTTGCTCGCGCGCCGCGCGAGGCCGATAGATCAAGTAGTAGACGAGCGCCACCAGCACGCTGCCCCCGACGATATTGCCCGCGATCACGGGAACCAAGTTGCGCCACAGACCGGAGAAGTCCACGGCGTCGCCCGCGGCTGCCTGCAGCATCATGCCCATCGACAGGAAGTACATGTTGGCGATCGAGTGCTCGAACCCGGCGGCAACAAACGCCGCCACCGGCATCAGGATCGCCACCAGCTTGTCGACGATGCTCCGGCCGCCCACGCTCATCCATATCGCCATGCAGACGAGCACGTTGCACAGGATGCCACGGAAGAACGCCGTCCAGAACGGCAGAGCCGATTTCGCCCCGGCGATCTGCAGATAGGTCTTGCCGATCGCGCCGTTGTTCATGTCCGCGTGGCCCGACAGGACGACGATGGCCGCCAGTCCCGCGGCGCCGATGAAGTTCGAAACGCCTACGACGACCCAGTTGTGCAGCACTTCGCGGGTCGTGATCAAGCCGTGGGCCCAGCCCATCGCCAGCAGGTTGTTGCCGGTGAAAAGCTCGGCGCCCGCCACGACCACCATTAGGAGTCCGAGCGAGAACACCGTGCCGCCGAGAACGCGCGACGCGGCGAATCCCAGGCTCCCGTCGCTCGCCACGATCACATAGAAGAGCGATCCGAGACCGATGAAGCCGCCCGCAAGGATCCCCAGCATGACCAGCGAAACGAGCGACGTGCCCGCTTTGGCGACGCACACCGCGGTAAGACGCTCAGCGATTTCCCTTGGCGCGTAAGCGTCGAATCCGGGTTTGACTTCCATTAGACGAGTATCGGCTGCGGTCGCGGCGCGGCTTTGACCGAGGTCAACCTCGCGCTCGCGCAGCAAGCCCGGCGCGACTCGCGGCGGCACCTTGACCCAGATCAAGTAGCTGGCCGCGGGTGCCGTATAAGATGACCGAGAGGTACATCTATTGGCCAATCCGGAACCTTGGCACGGCGGCCACGCGCTTAGCCGGCGATGGGAGCCGAACCGGCCCGGACAAATTGAGACTGACGACTTTCACCGACTACAGCCTGCGGGTTCTCATCTTCCTCGCCACCGAGCCCGGCCGCCGGGGGACGATCCGCGAGATCGCGCAGGCGTTCGACATCTCGGAAAACCATCTGATGAAGGTGGCCCATCTGCTGGGCAAGGCGGGACTGCTTGCGAACACCCGCGGCAAGGGCGGCGGACTGGAGCTCGCGAAAGCGCCGCGTACGATCAAGATCGGTCGAGTCGTGCGCGCGACAGAGGGTCCGCCGCTGCCCGCCGAATGCTTCGACCGCGAAAAGGGGCACTGCGTGATCACGCAGGTCTGCGCGCTCCGAGGCGCCCTGCGGGAGGCCGTGAAGAACTTCTACTCGGTTCTCGACCGGTACACGCTGGAAGACCTTGTGCACAATCGCCAGGCGCTCGGCGAGCTGCTGCTCCCGAAGGTCGTTGCCGCGCCGCAGAGTCTGCGCCGCAAGACCCTGCCGCAGAAGCCGCCGAATTGACTCGGTCCACCGCAGAGATCGCGTGGGAAACGACCCGATGACCAGCCAAGCGAGGACCAAGGCCTATTCGGTGCTGATCGCGAGCACGCTTGCATTCACCACCTGCTTCATGGTGTGGATGATGTTCGGCGTTATCGGCGTTCCGATCAAGAAGGAGCTCAATCTCAACGCCACGCAGTTCGGCATCCTCACCGCCATGCCCGTTCTCACCGGATCGCTGATTCGCGTCCCGCTCGGCATGTGGACGGACAAGTACGGCGGTCGCATCGTGTTTTTCGTACTGATGCTCGCATGCGTCGCCCCGATCTGGCTGATCGGCTACGCCCACGAGTACTGGCAGCTGCTGGTGCTGGGACTGTTCGTCGGTCTCGCCGGCGGTTCGTTCTCGGTCGGGACGCCGTACGTCGCGCACTGGTTCGACCGCCGTCGGCGAGGCTTCGCGATGGGCGTGTTCGGCGCGGGCAATTCAGGCGCCGCGGTGAACAAGTTCGTCGCGCCCGCGATCGTGCTCGCCGCGGGTTGGGTCGCGGTGCCGAAAGTCTACGCCGCGATCATGCTCGGCACTGCGATCGTCTTCTGGCTCGGCAGCGGCCACGATCCAACGCACGTCGTCGGCGCGAAGGCGACGTGGCGCCAGCAGCTCTCGGCGCTGCGCGACGCGCGCGTCTGGAAGTACTCGCAGTACTACTCGATCGTATTCGGCGGCTACGTGGCGCTGTCGCTGTGGATGACGCAGTACTACGTCGCAGAGTACGAGCTCTCGCTCCAGACCGCAGCCCTCCTCGCGGCATGCTTCTCGCTGCCGGGAGGGGTGCTGCGCGCGGTCGGAGGCTGGATGTCCGACAGATGGGGTGCGCATACGGTGACGTGGTGGGTGCTGTGGGTGTCGTGGATCTGTCTGTTCCTGCTCTCCTATCCGCAGACCGACATGACGATAACGACGCTCAACGGACCGCTCGCGATCCATGTCGGCCTGAACGCCTGGCTGTTCACGCTGCTCATGTTCGTTATGGGCGTGGCGTGGGCCTTCGGCAAAGCTTCGGTATTCAAGTACGTCGGCGAGGAATTCCAGCAGAACATCGGCGTGGTCTCCGGCATCGTCGGGCTCGCCGGCGGCATGGGAGGCTTTCTCCTGCCGATCATGTTCGGCGTGCTCGTCGACCTGACCGGCATCCGGTCGACCTGCTTCATGCTGATGTACGGCATCGTTTGGGTGTCGCTCATCTGGATGTACTGGACGGAGGTGCGGCGCACCGAGGTGATCGGTCCGCGCGCCCGGCCGTTCAGCCTAGGTGACTGAAACGAGCCACTCTCGCAAGGGGAACTCGAAATGAACACGATGTTGACAGCTGCACACAAGGCCCGGGTCCTCGACATCTGGAATCCGGAGGACAAAGCGTTCTGGGCGCAGCAAGGGGAGGCAATCGCGCGGCTCAACCTCTGGATCTCGGTGCCTTCGCTGTTTCTCGCCTTTGCCGTCTGGCAGCTCTGGAGCGTGGTCGCCGTCAACCTGAACGCGCTCGGCTTCAAGTTCACGACCGACCAGCTTTTCTGGCTCGCCGCGGCGCCGGCGCTTTCGGGCGCGACGCTGCGTATCTTCTATTCGTTCATGGTGCCGATCTTCGGCGGCCGGCGCTTTACCGCGATCTCGACCGCTTCGCTGCTGATTCCTTCGCTCGGCATCGCCTGGGCCGTGCAGGACCCGACCACGAGCTTCGCGACGATGCTCGTGCTCGCGCTCCTGTGCGGTTTCGGCGGCGGCAACTTCAGCTCGTCGATGGCCAACATCAGCTTTTTCTTCCCGAAGGAGCGCAAGGGCTCCGCGCTCGGCGTCAATGCAGGCCTCGGGAACCTCGGCGTTTCGAGCGTGCAGTTCCTGGCGCCGCTGGTCGTCACGATGCCGATCTGGGGTCCGCTCTCGTTCGCACCGCAGACGATCGTCGACAAGGCCGGGCAGGCGACGACGATCTGGGCGCAGAACGCGGCGCTGATCTGGGTGCCGTTCATCGTCATCTGCGCGGTGCTCGCGTGGCTGTTCATGCACGACATCGCGGCTGCACGCGCGTCGTTCCGCGAGCAGGCAGTGATTTTCCGGCGCAAGCACAACTGGCTGATGTGCTGGCTCTACCTGGGAACGTTCGGCTCGTTCATCGGTTATGCCGCGGGATTTCCCCTGCTGATCAAGAGCCAGTTCAGCGGCGTGAACCCGCTCTACTACGCCTGGATGGGTCCGTTCGTCGGCGCGCTCATCCGTCCCTTCGGCGGCTATCTCGCCGATCGGCTCGGCGGCGCGCGCGTGACGTTCTGGAATTTCATCGTTATGGCGCTGGCCGTCGTCGGCGTCCTCTACTTCCTTCCGTCCGGAGCGTCGGGCGGGAGCTTCGTCGGCTTCTTCGCGATGTTCATCCTCCTGTTCCTCACGACTGGTATCGGCAACGGGTCCACCTTCCGCATGATTCCCGTGATCTTCCTGACCGAGCGCCAGCGCGCAGCGGCCGACAAGGGCGCAGAGGCGATCGAGCAGGCGACACGCGACGGCAACAAGGAAGGTGCGGCCGTACTCGGCTTTTCGGCCGCGATCGCAGCCTACGGCGGCTTCTTCATTCCCAAGAGCTACGGCAGCTCGATCACGCTGACCGGCGGGCCGGAGTTCGCGCTGTACTGCTTCATCGTCTTCTATCTCACCTGCATCGCGACCACCTGGTGGTTTTACGCGCGGCGCAACGCGCCGATGCCCTGCTGAACGGAGCTTTGCATGAGCCATTTCCTCGACCGGCTGACCTATTTCTCGAAGGATCGCGAGTCGTTCTCGGGCGGCCACGGCGTAGTCACGACCGAGGATCGCACCTGGGAGGACGGCTACCGCAAGCGTTGGCAGCACGACAAGATCGTCCGGTCGACGCACGGCACGAACTGTACCGGCTCGTGCAGCTGGAAGATCTACGTCAAGGGCGGCGTCGTCACCTGGGAGACGCAGCAGACCGACTACCCGCGCACGCGTCCCGACATGCCCAATCACGAGCCGCGCGGCTGCTCGCGCGGCGCGTCGTATTCCTGGTATCTCTACAGCGCCAACCGCATCAAATATCCGATGGTGCGCGGACGGCTCCTGCGGATGTGGCGCGCGGCGCGCGAGACGCGCAAACCGGTCGAAGCTTGGGCGTCGATCGTCGAGGATGCCGTGGCGGCGAAGGCGTACAAGTCGATCCGCGGACTCGGCGGATTCGTGCGCTCGACCTGGGACGAGGTGAACGAGATCATCGCCGCCGCGAACGTCTACACGATCAAGAAACACGGGCCCGACCGCGTGATCGGATTCTCGCCGATTCCCGCGATGTCGATGGTCTCCTACGCGGCGGGCAGCCGGTATCTGTCGCTCATCGGCGGCGTGTGCATGAGCTTCTACGACTGGTACTGCGACCTGCCGCCCGCGTCGCCGCAAACCTGGGGCGAGCAGACCGACGTACCCGAATCCGCCGACTGGTACAACTCGACCTTCCTCATCGCCTGGGGCTCGAACGTGCCGCAGACCCGCACGCCCGACGCGCACTTCTTCACGGAGGTTCGCTACAAGGGGGCGAAGGTCGTGGCGATCACGCCCGACTACGCGGAAGTCTCGAAGCTCGCCGACCTTTGGCTCCATCCGAAGCAGGGGACCGACGCGGCGCTGGCGATGGCTATGGGCCATGTGATCATGAAGGAGTTCTACTTCGATCGCCGCTCGGCGTATTTCGACGACTACGCGCGCCGCTACACCGATCTGCCGATGCTCGTGCGGCTCGTGCGTCGCGGCGACCGGTTCGTCGCGGACCGATACCTCCGCGCGTCGGATTTCGCCGACAAGCTGGGTCAGGACAATAACGCCGACTGGAAAACGGTCGCGGTCGATGAGAGCGGGAATGCGCCCTACGCCGTTCAAGGGTCGATCGGCTTCCGCTGGGGGCAGAAGGAAGGTGGCGACACCGGCAAGTGGAATCTCGAAGCGAAGGAGCCCCGAAGCGGCGCTGAAGTCAGGCCGACGCTCAGCCTGATCGATCGGCGGGACGAGGTCGTTCCGGCGGCCTTCCCGTACTTCGGCGGCATCCTGAACGAACACTTCAACCCCAACGACCAGGGCGCAGACGTGCTCGTTCGCAACGTTCCCGTGCGCAAGATCGCGCTCGCCGACGGCGAGGCGTACGTCGCCACGGTATTTGACCTGTTGGCGGCAAACTACGGCATCGATCGAGGCTTAAGCGGCGGCGCCGTCGCGACGAGCTACGACGACGACGTGCCGTACACGCCCGCATGGCAGCAGAAGATCACCGGCGTCAAGGCCGCCGATGCGGTGACGCTCGCCCGGCAGTTCGCCGACAACGCCGACAAGACGCGCGGCAAGTCGATGATCATCATCGGCGCGGCCATGAACCACTGGTTCCACTGCGACATGAACTACCGCGGCATCATCAACATGCTGATGCTTTGCGGCTGCGTCGGGCAGTCCGGCGGCGGCTGGGCGCACTACGTCGGGCAGGAGAAGCTGCGGCCGCAGACCGGCTGGACCGCGCTCGCCTTCGCGCTCGACTGGCATCGGCCGCCGCGTCAGCAGAACTCGACGTCGTTCTTCTACGCCCACACCGACCAGTGGCGCTACGAGAAGCTCGACGTCTCGGAGATCCTGTCCCCGCTCGCCGATCCGAAGGACTACACGGGCAGCATGATCGACTTCAACGTCCGTGCCGAGCGGATGGGATGGCTCCCGTCGGCGCCGCAGCTCCAGGCCAATCCGATCGAGATCACGCGCCGGGCCGCCGCGGAGAACGTCGACGCGAAGGACTACGCGGTGAGCGCCCTGAAGCAGGGCTCGCTGCGCATGGCGTGCGAGGACCCGGACCATCCGGCGAACTTTCCGCGCAATCTCTTCGTCTGGCGCTCGAACCTGCTCGGAAGCTCCGGCAAGGGTCACGAATATTTCCTGAAACACCTCCTCGGCACGCAGAACGGCGTGCAGGGCAAGGATCTCGGGACCGAAGGCGCCCGCAAAGCCGAGGAAGTCGTCTGGCACGAAGAGGCGCCGGTCGGAAAGCTCGATCTCCTCGTCACGCTCGACTTCCGGATGTCGACCACATGTCTTTACTCGGACATCGTCCTCCCGACGGCGACGTGGTACGAGAAGAACGACCTCAACACGTCCGACATGCACCCGTTCATCCATCCGCTGTCGGCCGCGGTCGATCCGGTGTGGGAGTCGCGCTCGGACTGGGAAATCTACAAGGGCATCGCACGCACGTTCTCCGAGGTATGCGTCGGACACCTCGGCGTCGAGCGCGATCTCGTGCTTACCCCGTTGATGCACGACTCGCCCGCCGAGCTCGCGCAGCCCTTCGACGTCAAGGAGTGGAAGAAGGGCGAGTGCGAGCTCCTGCCGGGAAAGACCGCGCCGGCGATGACCGTGATCGAGCGCGACTATCCCAACACCTACGCCAAGTTCACCGCGCTGGGTCCGCTGATGTCCAAGATCGGCAATGGCGGCAAGGGCGTCGCCTGGGATACGAAAGTCGAGGTCGAGAAGCTCTCCGAGCTCAATTACACCGTCCAGGCCGAAGGTGTGGCGAAGGGACTGCCGAAGATCGAGACGGACATCGACGCCGCCGAAGTCATCCTCATGCTCGCTCCCGAAACCAACGGCGAGGTCGCGGTCAAGGCGTGGGAGGCGCTGTCGAAGATCACGGGACGCGAGCACAAGCATCTCGCGCTCGCCAAGGAAGACGAAAAGATCCGCTTCCGCGACATCCAGGCGCAGCCGCGGAAGATCATCAGCTCGCCCACCTGGTCGGGCATCGAAAGCGAGAAGGTAAGCTACAACGCAGGCTACACCAACGTCCACGAGCTCATCCCGTGGCGCACGCTTACCGGACGGCAGCAGTTCTACCAGGATCACAAGTGGATGCTGGGCTTCGGCGAAGGCCTGTGCGTGTATCGCCCGCCGGTGGACCTGAAGACCATTGCGCCGATCAAGGGGCAGAAGGCGAACGGCAATCCCGAGATCGTCCTCAACTTCATCACGCCGCACCAGAAGTGGGGGATCCATTCCACCTACACCGACAACCTCCTGATGCTCACGCTCTCCCGCGGCGGGCCGATCGTGTGGCTCTCGGAAACCGACGCGCAGCGCGCCGGCATCGAGGACAACGACTGGATCGAGCTTTTCAACGTCAACGGCGCGATCGCAGCGCGGGCGGTGGTGTCGCAGCGCGTGAATCCAGGCATGTGCCTCATGTATCACGCGCAGGAGAAGATCGTGAACACGCCCGGGTCCGAGATCACCGGTGCGCGCGGCGGCATCCACAACTCGGTCACCCGCATCGTCGTGAAGCCGACGCACATGATCGGCGGCTATGCGCAACTGTCATATGGCTTCAATTACTACGGCACGATCGGCACCAACCGCGACGAGTTCGTCGTCGTGCGCAAGATGAAGACCGTCGACTGGCTCGACGAGCCGGCTGAGTCATCGACTGAGGCGCCAGCGCGAGCCTGACGCGCGGAATAATCGACGAGACGAAAGATGAAGATCCGCTCCCCGCTGTCGCAAGGAGGTTCGGCATGAAGATCCGCGCCCAGATCGGCATGGTGCTCAATCTCGACAAGTGCATCGGCTGCCACACCTGCTCCGTCACGTGCAAGAACGTGTGGACGAACCGCGAAGGCATGGAATACGCGTGGTTCAACAACGTCGAGACCAAGCCCGGCATCGGCTACCCGAAGGAGTGGGAGAACCAGAACAAATGGGACGGGGGCTGGGTCCGCAAGCCGAACGGCCGGCTCGAGCCGAGGCAGGGCGGGCGCTGGGCGATCCTGATGAAGCTCTTCGCCAATCCGAAGCTCCCCGAGATCGACGACTACTACGAACCGTTCACTTTCGACTACGAGCACCTGCACACGGCGCCGGAATCGAAGACCACGCCTGTGGCCCGGCCGCGCTCGCTCCTCACGGGCGAGCGGATGGAGAAGATCGTCTGGGGACCGAACTGGGAGGAGATCCTCGGCGGCGAATTCGCCAAGCGCTCGAAGGACGCGAACTTCGAAGGCGTGCAGAAAGCGATCCACGGCGAGTTCGAGAACACGTTCATGATGTACCTGCCGCGGCTGTGCGAGCACTGCCTCAACCCGACCTGCGTCGCGAGCTGCCCGTCGGGCTCGATCTACAAGCGCGAGGAGGACGGCATCGTCCTCATCGACCAGGACAAGTGCCGCGGCTGGCGGATGTGCGTCTCGGGCTGCCCGTACAAGAAGATCTATTACAACTGGTCGACGGGCAAGGCCGAGAAGTGCATCTTCTGCTACCCGCGTATCGAAGCGGGGCAGCCCACCGTGTGCTCGGAGACCTGCGTCGGCCGCATACGCTATCTCGGCGTGCTGCTCTACGACGCCGACCGGATCGAAGCTGCGGCGTCGGTGGAGGACCCGAAAGCGCTCTACGAAGCGCAGCTCGGGATCTTCCTCGATCCCGACTCGCCCGAGGTGCAGGCGCAGGCGCGCCGCGACGGCGTGCCGGAGCCGTGGCTCAAAGCCGCGAAGGATTCGCCCGTCTACAAGATGGCGGTGGATTGGCGCGTCGCGCTGCCGCTCCATCCCGAGTACCGGACGCTGCCGATGGTGTGGTACGTGCCGCCGCTCTCTCCGATCCAGGCCGCGGCGAATGCCGGCGACATCGGCGCGTTCGGGGAGCTGCCCGACGTGCGCTCGCTCCGCATTCCGCTCCAGTACCTCGCCAATCTCCTCACCGCCGGCGACGAACGCCCGGTCGCGACCGCGCTCGAGCGGATGCTCGCGATGCGCGCGTACATGCGCGATCGCCATGTCGAGCAGCGCGAGAATGCCGCCGTACTGAAGCAGGCGGGGCTCACCGTGGCGCAGGTCGAGGCGATGTACAGATACATGGCGATCGCCAATTACGAGGATCGGTTCGTGATCCCCACCGCCCATCGCGAGTACGCCGAGAATGCGTACGATCTTCGCGGCGGCTGCGGCTTCTCGTTCGGCAACGGCTGCTCCGACGGCGCCTCCGCGCCGAGCCTGTTCGGCGGCAAGAAGCGCAGGACCTTCGCCATCAGGCAGGTCGCCTGAGGAGACGCCCATGACCATCGCCTACAAAGCCCTGGCAGCCCTTCTCGCGTATCCGACGCCCGAGCTCGTCGCCGCGCTCCCGGAGATCGGCACCGTGATCGACGGCGAGCGTAAGCTCGATCGCGCGCGCGCCGCGCTGCACGACCTACTCGACGAGCTCGCCGCCTCCGACCTGCTCGACGCGCAGGAGCGCTACGTCGCACTCTTCGACCGCGGCCGTGCGACCTCGCTTCACCTGTTCGAGCACGTGCACGGCGAATCGCGCGACCGCGGTCAGGCTATGGTCGATCTCAACGGCGTATACGCCCAAGCCGGCTTGATGCTTTCGGCCAACGAGTTGCCCGACTATCTCCCGGTGATGCTCGAGTTCGTGAGCCTCCAGCCGGCGAACGTGGCCGACGCGATGATCGACGATTGCGCGCACATCGTGCGTAAGGTAGGCGAAGAGCTCGCGCGCCGGGAGTCGCGATACGCCGCCGTCCTGGACGCGGTACTGGCGCTTTCGGGTCACTCCGCACTCGAGACGAGTTCGAAGCCCGAACGTCAGGTCGAGCGCTCGCTCGACGAGGAATGGATCGAGGAGCCGGTCATCTTCGGACCTGCCGCGGCATCGGCGTGCGGGACGAAACCCGCGGAAGCGTCCGTGATCCGGTTCATGCCCCGCGCGGGCGCACCACGCTGAAGGAGTCGCTTCGATGAGCTACGTCGACACGTTTCTATTCGGAATCTATCCCTACCTCGCGGGCGCGGTGTTCCTCATCGGCAGCCTGATCCGCTTCGACCGCGAGCAGTACACGTGGAAGAGCGATTCGTCGCAGCTTCTCAAACGCGGGCAGCTCCGTCTCGGGTCGAACCTGTTCCATCTGGGGATCCTGGGCATCTTCTTCGGCCACTTCGTCGGTCTCCTGACGCCGCTGGACGTCTGGCATGCGCTGGGCGTGACCGCCTCGGCCAAGCAATTGCTGGCCATCGTCGCCGGCGGGATCTTCGGCGTGACGATGCTCGTCGGACTCGCAGTGCTGATGCATCGCCGCTATTCCGAGCCTCGCATCCGCGCGACGACGCGCCCGATGGACTGGGCAGTGCTCTGGCTGCTCCTGGTTCAGCTCGCGCTCGGGCTCTATTCGATCAGCGTTTCTCTGGGCCACCTCGATGGCGGCGAAATGATCCGCCTGATGACGTGGGCTCAGCACATCGTAACGTTCCGTGGCGACGCCGCCCCGTTCGCCGCGGCAGCGCCGCTCGTCTTCAAGGTCCACCTCGTGCTCGGGATGACGATCTTCCTGATCTTTCCGTTCTCGCGTCTGGTTCACATCTGGAGCGGATTCGCCGCGCTCGGCTATCTCGTCCGCGCATACCAGGTCGTGCGCAGCCGCTGATCAGCCGAGAGGAGCGAACGGATGCTTTCGATCAACGGCATTGCCGTGCCCGACGAGGCGATCGCGCGCGAAGCGCAACAGTTCGCCGGAACGCCCGACCCGCAAGCTGCAGCGCGCCGCGCGCTGGCGGTGCGCGAGCTCCTGCTCCAGCGCGCGGGAGAGCTCGGCATGCTCGAAGCAGGCGAGGCGCGCGCGCGGGTCGCCTTCGCGAGCCGTGACGACGAGGACGCGGTGATCTCGGCGCTCATCGATGCCGAGACGCGCGTTCCGCAACCCACCGAGGCGGAGTGCCGCCGCTATTTCGAGGCGCATCCACGGCGGTTCGATACCGGCGAGCTCGTCGAAGCGCGCCACATCCTCTTCGCGGTCACGCCCGGCACGCCCGTGGGAGCGCTGCGGGCGCAAGCCGAGCGCACGCTCGCCGCCGTCGCCGCGGAGCCGGGAACGTTTGCCGAGCAGGCGCGCAGCCTGTCGAACTGCCCTTCAGGCGCGCAAGGCGGCAGCCTGGGCCAGTTCGGGCGCGGCCAGATGGTCCCCGAGTTCGATCGCGCCATCTTCGGCAAGCCGGACGTCGGCGTCCTTCCGCAGCTCGTCGCGACGCGCTACGGCTTCCACGTGATCGATATCGTGCGACGCATTGCAGGCCGGCCGATGGCGTTCGAGCACGTCCGAGCCGGCATCGAGGCGTATCTCTCGCGCCGTGCGGAAGAGCGCGCGCTGGCGCAATACGTGCGGATTCTCGCGGGCAAGGCCGAGATCGAGGGCGTCGACCTCGCCGCCGCGGCAAGTCCACTCGTCCAGTAGCGCCCGCTGGCGCTCCGTTTCCGCACGAACCACGGGCGTGCACCGCGAAGGTCCGGTGCCCCCGGCGCTAGTCGCTCGCGGCTCGACCGGCGACGCTGCGGGCTCGCGCCGCTACTCGTTCGCGACGCCGTGCGGAACGTGGCCGGCGGCGACGTGTCTCGCCGCCGCTTCGACGTGCGTGCGCTGATCGTCGAAGTAGAAGTCGGCGCCGAATGCGCGCAGGAATTCGCCCTTGTCGAGCCCGCCGAGAAACAGCGCCTCGTCGATACGGATGTTCCAGGCCCGCAGCGTTCTGATCACGCGCTCGTGCGCGGGCGCTCCGCGCGCAGTCACCAGCGCCGTGCGGATCGGGCTCCTGTCCCCCGGATAGTCGGATTGGATCTGATGAAGCGCGGCGAGGAATTTCTTGAACGGCCCGCCGGGCAGCGGGTCGCGCGCGGCTTCGACCTCGCTTCGCGCGAAAGCGTCGAGTCCGGAAGCCTGATAGATGCGCTCCGCTTCGTCCGAGAAGATCACGGCGTCGCCGTCGAAAGCGATGCGAAGCTCGTCGGTCTCGTTCTTGTAGATGCTGGGAAAGATCGTCGCCGCCGCGTAGCCATCGTCGAGCGCGCGCTTGACGTCTTCCGTATCGGCCGAGAGGAAGAGGTGGGAGCCGAACGCGGGCACGTAGCGCGACGTCGGCTCGCCCTTGGTGAAGGCGGCCCGGCTGATGTCGAGCGCATAGTGCTTGATCGAGTTGAACACGCGCAGGCCGGTGTCGGCCGAATTGCGCGAGAGCAGGATCACTTCGACGTACTGCTTGTCCGGGCGGTTCAGCCGGAGCAGTTTCTTCACCAGAGTGAACGCCGGACCCGGCGCGAGCAATTCGTCCTCGTGCGCGATCTGATAGCGCTGATATGCGTCGACGCCCTGCTCCGTGAAGATGCGGTGGCTCTCGGACAAATCGAACAACGCCCGCGACGAGATCGCGACCACGAGCTTGTCGGCGAGGGTCGGCCTGACCATGCGTCATCTTAGCAGGAGGCTGCTCGACCCGTCGCCGCGACGCCGGCTACGAGGGCGCGCAGAACACGGGCCCCTCCAGGAACCACCCCGCAGCGCGCATGCGGGCTGCCTCCGCCGGGTCGACGACGTACCGATGGCGCACTTGCGTGACGTCGCTCCCCGTGCGGAAGAAGCGGATCACCGGGACGGTCCCCGCCCCGCACACGCCCGCGTCGGGAACGAGCGTGCGGAAGGCTGTGCCCTCGAATGCCCAGTACGGGTTGCTGCCCACGATCGCGCACTCGTTCGGATCGGCGGTGAAGAAGTGCGAGTTCGGTCCGATGTCGGGCGTGCCCGTGAAGCGGCATACCGGGAGCGTCCCCGGCGCCGTGCTCCCGGCGGACCACGCGCGGAAGTGGAACCCGGTGCGAACCCAGAGACCGCTCGCGTCGAGCGCAGCTGCCTCCTGCGGCGACGCCGTAAGGAAATAGTGATCTGCCGGGGGATAGAGGAATTCGACGACGTCGACATCGGCCGCGGACGGCGTCGTCGCCGTCGATCCGGTGCCGCCGATCGATAGGACGGCGAGATACGCGAGCTGCGGCGAATCGACGACGAGATTCGCCGGTCGACTGCCGAGCGCCGCGGGCGTGAAGACGAAAGTGAGCGTGCAGGAGCCGCCGGGCTGGATCGCCGCGCCGACATAGCAGGTCCCGCCGGTCGCGGCGTAGTCGTAGGCCGCGGGCCCGTTGATCACCAATGCGCTCGGCGTGAGCTTGGCCGGTCCAACGTTGACGAGCGCCACGGTGATGTCTGCCGACCGCGTGCCTACCGGTTGTGGCGGGAAGGCCAACGGCGTCGGAGCAAACGAGAGGGAAGCGGTTCCGGCTTGGGCGTCGACGCCGCGCCCGTAGAAGGCGATGAGCACGTCGGGATCGTCGCTGGTGTTGTGCAGCCACAGTCCTCCGGACGTCTGCCCGGTCACGCGCGGCGCGAACGTGACGTTAAACGTGCAGGCGGCGCCCGGAGCGAGCGCAAGGCCGCCCGCGCATCCGGCAGCGATGTGCCAGCCCGCGCCGGTCGCGGGATCGATCGAAACGTCGGTGAACGACCACGGCGCGTTGCCGCAATTGCTGATCATCACGTCGGCGGTGGCGGCGCTTCCGACGGATTCGTTGCCGAACAGGAGGGTCTGCTGGCTCGCGCACAGGTAGCCCTGCGCGGAAGCGCCGCACGCGAGACCGAGCAAACCCAGCAGGACGAAAAGGCGCTTCGTTTCCGAGCTCCCGGCGCGGGAACCGCTTTAGGCTGCGCGCCGCACCCCCTCCCCGAGTTCAGCGAACACCGCGCGCACGTGCTCGACCGCCCAGTCGATTTCCTCTTGCGCGATCACGAGCGGCGGCGCAAACCGAACCACCGTCCCGTGCGTATCCTTCGACAGCAGCCCGCGCGCGAGCAGCCGGTCGACAACTTCGCGCCCGCTCGTCTTTCGCGCGTCGACCTCGAGTCCGACGAAGAGTCCCCTGCCACGGATGTCGCGGATCAGCGGGCTCTTGACCGTGCGCAACTGACGGAGCAAATACGCGCCGAGCTCCGCCGAGCGCTCGATCAGATGCTCGTCGAACAGCACTTCGAGCGCCTCGAGGCCCACGGTCGCAGCGAGCGGATTGCCGCCGAACGTGCTGCCATGGTCTCCGGGACGGAACACCTGCATCAGCCCGTTCGTCGCCATGAACGCGGAAACGGGCAGCATGCCACCGCCGAGCGCCTTGCCCAGCATCAGTCCGTCGGGCCGCACGTTCTCGTGCTCGCAGGCGAGGAACTTGCCGGTGCGGCCCATGCCCGTCTGAATCTCGTCGACCAGCAGGAGCACGCGAGCCTTCCGGCAGATGCGCGCGCATTCGGCGAGGTAGCCTTCCGGCGGCACGACGATCCCGCCCTCGCCCTGGATCGGCTCGACCAGGAACGCGGCGGTATTCGGAGTGATTGCCGCCTCGAGCGCCGCTGAGTCGCCGAAGGGAACGAGCTTGAATCCCGGCGCGAACGGCCCGAAGCCATCGCCATATTGCGGGTCGGACGAGAAGCCCACGATGGTGATCGACCGGCCGTGGAAGTTGTTCTCGCAGGCGATGATCTCAGCCTTGCCTTCGGCGATGCCCTTCACCCGATAGCCCCATTTGCGCGCCGCCTTGAGCCCCGTCTCGACCGCCTCCAGCCCCGTGTTGACCGGCAGCGCGCGATCGAGCCCCGTCAGCCGCGTGAGCTTTTCCAGGAAGGCGGGGAGCTTGTCGGTGTGCACCGCGCGCGACGTCACGGCGAGCCGTTGCGCCTGTGCGATGAGCGCCTGGACGATGCGCGGGTGCGCGTGCCCGTGACTCACCGCCGAATACGCGGACAGCATGTCGAGGTAACGGCGCCCGTTCTCGTCCCAGAGCCAGACGCCTTCGCCGTGCGACATCACCACGGGCAAGGGCTCGTAGTTGAATGCGCCATGGCGCCGCTCGGTATCGATGAGCGAAGAACCCGGCGCAGCGAGTCCCACGGGACCGCTGACGGTGCCGGTGCGATTCGCGGAACGAACGTTGGTTCTCATGCTCTTGCTCCTTCGACTCGAGGCTCGCTCGGTCGTTCCGATGGACTTCAAAGCGCCGCGCTCCTCGTGAGAGCACGGCGTCTATTGCGCTCGACGGATGGCGAAACGACGTCGCGAGGGATCCCGGCTCGCGGGACCGAAGCGTATCAGGAGGGACGCGTGGATCTACTTCGCCAGGACATGCGCGCTATTTTACTCTGCGTCAGCGCGGCGCAATGTTGCGATGCAAAAACCCGCCCATGTCGACAACAGAAAAAATGCGCGCGAGGAACACTACAAAAGAGACTACCTGAGATTCCACTTCGCAACGATCCGGTCGATCGTCCCCTCGGCGCGAAGCTTGGCGAGCGCATCGTTGATCTTCTTCAAAAGCTCTGCATCGCCCTTGCGCACCCCGATGCCGACGCTCGCCGTAAGCTTCGGCTCGTAGGTCGGCACGAGCCGCGCTCGCAGGCTTACGTTCTGAGCGAGCTGATAGGCGAGGATCGGCGCATCGCCAAGACCCGCGGCGAGTCGGCCCTCGCTCACCTCGCGCAGGACATCGGCGAGAGAAGGGTAGAGTTTCACTTCGGCGAACTCCCCTGCACGCTTCAAGAAGTCGACGTAGACCGTGCCCGTCTGGGCACCGACGACCTTGCCCTTGAGGTCCCCGAGGGAACGGTAGACGGTCTTGTCGTCGATGTTGACGACCAGGCCCTCGGGGTAGGGAAATACGGGCTCGCTGAATTCGATCATGTCGCGGCGCGGCGTCGTGACGAGCATCGCCGCGCCGATGATGTCGATCCTGTTTTCGGTGAGCGCGGGAATCAGCGAGGCAAACGGCGTCATCTGGATGTTCACGTTGAAGCCGGCCTCCGCCGCGATTGAGCGGATCACGTCGATCATCGCGCCTTGAACCTTGTTCGTCTTCGGATCGAGGTAGGTGAACGGGATGCCGGTCGGCGTGACGCCGACGTTGTAGGTCGATGCCTGGCCGCGCACCGGACGGGGGATCGCGAACCCGAGCGCGCCCGCGCAAAGCAGATGGATCGAGCCTCGGCGATTCATTTTCGGCACCACGAACGGGACATTCAAGAACGAGCGATGTTACCGGGCATCGCTTCGGCGCGGAAGCGGCCGTCGGCCCTTACGCCCGCGAACCGCAACACCACAGGGATCTGCGCCGCGAAATCTTGGAAACCATGGTCGCCGCCGCCCTGCACGAATTGCCAGGCACCTGCGTAGAAGCTAACCGCGAGACGGTAGTCGAGGACTTCGTCACCGCTCTGCACGAGCAGCAAATAACGCTCGGGACCGGCGATCCGGTCGACGCGAAAGTCCGCGAGCTCGCTGACGTCCGATGCGCAAAGCTCGTACTCTTGGCCGGTATAGAGGTTGCGTTGCCGACCGACGTAGACCGCGAGATCGATGTGCGGGCGGATCGCGGGATTGATCAGCACGGCTCTCGTTCCGTAGCGCTCCGCGAGATAAGTCGCGTAGTAGCCGCCGAGCGAGCTGCCGACGAAAGTGATCGAGCGCGCATCGGCAGGCGCCGCACGCTCCACCCAGGCGCATACGGCGCGCACCGCTTCGCTCGGCCGATGCGAAAGCTGCGGCAGGAAGTACTCGGGACGCTGTTCGCTCGGTAGCGCATCGATCGCGCGGGCGAGCTGCTGCCCTTTGATGGAAGCCGGGGAGCTGTTGAAGCCGTGGAGATACGCGATCCGAGTCCCGGGGTTCACTGCCGCTCACCCCGGGCTACGAAGCCGATATGGCGGGCGATGCGCGTCATTCACGGGGCGCGACGAAGCGGGCGAGCAGCTTCTCGTGGATGCCGCCGAATCCGCCGTTGCTCATGACGAGCACCCGATCGCCGGGACGCGCTGCCGCGACGATCGCATCGATCAGCTCCGGAAGGTCGCTCTTGGTCCGGGCTCGCTCGCCAAGCGGTTCGAGCGCCTCCGCCGGATCCCAGCCCAGGTTGGGCGCATAGCAGAACACGAGATCGGCGGCGGCGAGGCTTGGAGCGAGCGCGGCCTTCATGGTGCCGAGCTTCATCGTGTTCGAGCGCGGTTCGAGCACCGCCAGAATGCGCGCATCGCCGACTTCGCCGCGCAACGCCTCGAGCGTCGCCGCGATCGCAGTCGGATGGTGCGCGAAATCGTCGTAGACCGTGATGCCGTCGACCGTTCCGCGGACTTCGAGGCGACGCCTGACACCGCGGAAGGTCGCGAGCGCGGCAAGGCTTTCGCGCACTGAAACGCTCACGTGGCGGGCCGCGACCACCGCGGCCAGCGCGTTGAGCCGGTTATGCCCGCCGATCAGCGCGAAGGACGAGAGCACGCCTTGCCTGGCGCGCACGTGGACGATCGTTCCGTCCCGCGAGATCGTCCAGTCCGCGCTCGCCCCCTCGGCGGCGAAGCGCTCGACTTCGCTCCAGCAGCCGCGGGCGAGAACCCGAGCGAGATTGGCATCGTCGCCATTCACCACGAGGCGTCCGCTCCTCGGGATCGTTCGCACCAAATGATGGAACTGGGCTTCGATCGCGGCGAGGTCCGGAAAGATGTCGGCGTGGTCGTATTCGAGATTGTTGAGGATCGCAGTGCGCGGACGGTAATGAACGAACTTCGAGCGCTTGTCGGAGAACGCGGTGTCGTATTCGTCCGCCTCGATGACGAAGAACGGCGCGGCGGTGAGCCGCGCCGAGACGCCGAAATCCGTTGCTACGCCGCCGATCAGGAACCCGGGATCGAGTCCCGCGCGGTCGAGGATCCACGCGAGCAGCGCCGTGGTCGTCGTCTTGCCATGCGTCCCCGCGACCGCGAGCACCCATTTGTCGCGCAGGACGTTCTCGGCGAGCCACTGCGGCCCGGACGTATAGGCGCGCCCGCTGTCGAGAATCGCCTCGAGGAGCGGGTTCCCGCGCGAAATCGCGTTGCCGACGACGAAGACTTCAGCGTCTCCCGCGACAGTCTTCAACTGCGCTGCGTCGTAGCCCTCGGTGAGCGCGATGCCCAGCGCGGCGAGCTGCGTGCTCATCGGCGGATAAACGTTGGCGTCGCACCCGGTGACAACATGCCCCGCCGAGCGCGCGAGCGCGGCCAGCCCGCCCATGAACGTGCCGCAGATGCCGAGGATATGCAGGCGCATGGGCGTCGTCAGCGAGCCTTGAGCGCGACCGCGCGCTCGTACACCGCCTCCAGCGATCGCGCGTAGCGATCGAGGTCGGCGAGCCCCGACGACGTCAGCTTCGTCTCGATCGCAGCCGCGATGTCCGCGCGCCAGGGAGCATCGCACGCGAGGCGGCAGGCGATCGCGACATACTCGTCGTCGGTACCCGCGGCGGTGTCGGTGACGCCGAGGTGCGCGAGCAGGCTCCAGGTCATGCGCTCCGCCGCGCGCTCGCCGACGCGGGTGACGACCGGCACGCCCATGTCGAGCGCGGCCGCGGTCGTATCGCCGCCCGTGTAGGGCAGCGTGTCGAGCACGACATCGATCAGACGGTAGCGGGCCCGATCGATGGCGTCGTCCATCGTCCATGGAACGAACACGACGCGGGATCGATCGATGCCGAAGCTCGCAAGCCGGCGCAGGAAGAGCGGCCGCGCCGCCTCGTGATGCGGCGAGAAGGCGAGCACGCTTCCCGGAACGCGCTCCAGGATCGTGCGCCAGAGCGCGAGGCAGCGCGGCGAGAGCTTGGTGAGGCTCACGAACGTGCCGAACACGATGGCGCCCGAGGCGATGCCCAGTGCCTCGCGTGTTGTCGGCGGTTCCGCCGCGGGAGGCACGCGGCGCACGGGAAGCACGCAGCCGTCGAGCGCAAGCGGCGCCTCGATCTGGTAGCTCGCGGCGTCGGGCACATCGAGCTCGGTGTCGGTGAGCTTGAAATCGACCTGTCGCAGGCCGATGGCTCCGTGCGCGCCGAGATGCGTCGCGATCACCGGCGCGGGCTTGTAGAGGAGGATGCCGGGCCGGGACGACCCGGAGTGACCCATGAGGTCGACCAGGATGTCGAGCCGGTCGTCGGCGATCGCGCGCGCCGCGCCGCGATGATCGAGATCGTCCAGGCGCACGAAGCGCGCGCAGGTGCGGTGGAAGGCTTCGGTCACCGCGTCTTCGATCTCGCGGGCCGCAAGCGAGTAGACGTGGATGGAGACACGCTCGGGATCGTGCCGGGATACGACGTCGCGCATCAGCCGTCCCATCACGTGATCGCGAAAGTCCGCGGACAGGTAGCCTACGCGCAAGACTCCGGACCGGCGTGAGGGTGGAGGCGCGAAATCCGCGACATCCGCGCGCTCCTGCTGGCGCAATCGGTCGTAGCCGTCGTAGAGGCGCTTCAGGGCCTCGCGCGACACGTCGAAGTACTGCGCCTGCGCTACGGCCACGCCGGCAAGCGACGCTTCGCCCCGGGCGTACGGCCACTCGAGCGCGAGCGGCAGATACTTGTTCTCGTAGCCGGACCCGGGCGCGATGCGCGCGGACAGAAGCCCGGCCGCGACGATGCGGGCGGAGAGCTTCGCGCCAGGCTCGAACGCCCGGAAATCCTCGAACGCTTCCTCCTGGCGCTGGAAGAGCAGCAGGTGGCTCCGCAGCGCGAACCAGATCTCCTCGTCGTCGGGGGCAAGCTCGCGAGCGCGACGCAGCAGCGGCAGCGCCTCCGGCCACCGCCGCAACCGGTCGAGCGCGTTCGCCTGGAAGAGCAGCGCCTGCGCGGAGGCCGGGGCCAGCACGGACGCGCGCCCGAAGGCGCGCTCGGCCTCCACGAATCGACCCTGGCGGTAAGCGATGCGGCCGACGTCGAGCTGCGCCTGCGGCCAGTCGGGCTTGAGCCGCAGCGCCGCGCCGAGACTCTCTTGCGCACCGGCGAGATCGCCTTTCGCGAGCTGCAGCGCGGCGACGTTGTAATGCACTTCGGCGAGCTGCGGCGATTCCGCGAGCACGGCGGCGTAGGCGGCGAGCGCTTCGTCGATCCGTCCCGAGGCGGCTCGTCGCGAAGCCTCGTCGAGGAGCGCGCGCACGTTCGCCGAATGCGTCATCCCGCGACGCTCGCGAGGCGTCCGACGACCGCGTGCCGCCGCCACTGAAGCGCGAACCACAGATAGGCGAGCGCCTCGGCGGCTAACACGAGCGCGAACGCGACACGCAGTCCGCCCGCGAGGTTGAGGCCGAAGCCGATGCGCATCGCGTCCGCGACCGCGCCGATGCCCCATTGGACCGCGAACGTGGTCGAGAACATCACCAGGTTGATGGCCGTGCTCGCGCGACCCGCGAGATCCCTCGCGAAACCTTCGGTCAAGAGCAGGTAGCCTAGGATGTTGACCGCGGCCGTGAGCCCGTAGAGAGCCCACAGCAGATACGTGAAGGGCACGACGGAGGTCACGATCAGCGCGAGCATCGCCACCTGCAGCCCATAGCCGGCGATCACCAGATGTCTCGGTGCGATGCCGCGCCGCGCGAGCCGCGTCGATGCCATCGCGACGAAGGCGTAACCCGCCAGCGTGGTGAGTCCCATCGCCAGAAGATGGTCGGCGGCCTCGGCGCGCGTATAGCCGTTGACCTCGATCATCCACGGTACCGACCACAGGCCCTGGATCGCCATGAGCGAGCCGTTTCCGAGCCCGGTGATCGGCGCGATCCACCACAGACGCGGATGGCGATAGACGAGCTTGACGCCCCGCCACGCGCCCTGCGCCGCCGCAGCGCGCATCTCGTGCGGGGTGTCGGGCACGACCCAGGCGATCGCGATCGCGGCCGCGAGCGTCGCCGCCGCGAGCACGACGAAGATCTCGCGCCACGACATCACGTTGAGCGCCGCGGCCAGCGGCGTCGTGGACAGAAGCGCGCCCACGCCGCCGGCGAACATCATCCAGCCGCCGAGCGACGGCTGGCGCTCCCGCGGATACCAGGTCGCGATCGCCTTGAGCGGAGCCATGAGGCATACCGCGACGCCCGCGCCGATGAGCGCGCGCGCGGCCGTGAGCCCGGGGAGCGTGTTGGCGGCGGCGAACGCCGCCGCGCCCAGCGCCGCGACCACGAGCAAGGCCGGCTCGACCCGACGCGGACCGTAGCGATCCAGCAGGATGCCGCACGGCACCTGCATCGACGCAAAGGCGACAAAGTAGACGCTGGTCACGAGCCCCAGCGAGGACGCGGAGATGCCCAGCTCCGCCGTGAGGTCCGGCGAGATCACCGCGTTCACCGTGCGATACGTGTACGAAAGCACGTACGCCGCGGCGAAACAGGCGTAGAGCGGGAGAAAACGGGGCGCGGTCACGTGGGCGAGGACGGGGCGGCGGCGGCTATTATCGCCGATTGCCGCGGACGGGCCGGAAACGTCGGAGCGTCGACGAAAAGGTAGAATCGCCCCTCCTCGATCGGTCGATCGCTTTCCCGGGTATCCCATGGCCTCGTTCCGCATTGCATCCGTTTTCTGTTCGTGCAGTCTCGCGGTGGCGGGCGCGTTCGCGGCACCGCCTCAGCATCCGGCGACGCCGAAGCGCGCGGTGACCGATACCTACCATGGCGTAACCGTAACCGAGGACTACCGCTGGCTCGAAGAGGATGCGAGCCCCGAAGTCAAGCGCTGGGTCGCCGATCAGAACGCCTCCACGCGAGCCTGCCTCGACGCAATCCCGGAGCGCGCTGCGATCGGCGCCCGCGTGGCCGAGCTGCTGCGCACGGCGCCGATCCATCGCTTCGACTTCCAGTACCGGCGCCGGCTGTTCGCCTTGAAGATCGAGCCGCCGAAGAACCAGCCCCTGCTCGTGGTCCTGCCGGCATCGGGCGACGTGCGCGGCGAGCGCGTTGTGCTGGACCCCAACGCGCTCGATCCGTCCGGCCACACGGCGATCGACTTCTTCACGCCTTCGTTCGACGGCAAGCGGGTCGCGGTCTCACTGTCCAGGAACGGCAGCGAGGACGGCACCGCGTATGTCTACGAGGTGGATACGGGACGCCGACTCGGCGACGAGATTTCGGGAGTCAACTATCCGACCGGCGGCGGCAGCATCGAATGGGCCGCCGACGGAGGCGGCTTCTACTACACCCGCTATCCGCGGGGCGACGAGCGACCGGTCGAGGACCGGCATTTCTTCCAGCAGGTGTACTTTCACCGGCTCGGCGCGCCCGTGGCAAGCGACCGCTACGTCCTCGGTCGCGAGTTTCCCCGCATCGCGGAAATCGGGCTGCGCGCGAGCCGTGACGGAACGTACCTCCTCGCCACCGTGCGCAACGGTGACGGCGGCGAGATCGCCTACCACCTGCGAAGCCCCGATGGCCAGTGGCACCAGGTGGCCGGCTTCACCGACGGGTTGAAGCGCCTGCGCTTCGGCGGCGACGGCATGCTCTACGGCATGAGCGTCAAGGACGCGCCGCTGGGCCGCATCATCGCCGTATCCGCGGTCCTGCCCTCGCTCGCCAGCGCGCGCGTCCTCGTGCCCGAATCGAAGATCGTCGCCGAGGACGTGCTCGCCACGCGCTCGCTCGTCTACGTCACTTATCGCGACGGCGGCCCGTCGGTCGTGCGGGTCTATTCGCGGTCGGGCAAGCTGCTGCGCGAGCTCGCGACGCCGCCGGCCTCCGAGGTCGCCGTGTCGGAACGCCTCGAGGGCGACGACGTGCTGGTGACGACGACGAGCTATGTCGAACCGCGGACCGTGCATCGATACGACGCCCGCGCCGGTCGCCTCGTTAGGACCGAGCTCGACGGTCGGTATCCGTTCGCGATGAACGATGCCGTAGTCGAGCGCGAGTTCGCCGTTTCGAAGGACGGCACGCGCGTGCCCGTCACGATCGTCCATCGCAAGGACGCCCGGCTCGACGGCAGCAACCCGACGCTGCTCTACGGCTACGGCGGCTACGGCATCACCATGGTCCCGTACTTCTCGCCGCTTCTCAGACTGTGGCTGGACTACGGCGGCGTCTACGCGGTGGCCGGCGTACGAGGCGGCGGCGAGTACGGCGAGCCGTGGCATCTCGCCGGCAACCTCACGCGCAAGCAGAACGTGTTCGACGACTTCGCGGCCTCGCTCCGGATGCTGATCGAGCGCAGGTTCACCACACCCGACAAGGCGGCGATCATGGGCGGAAGCAACGGGGGGCTCCTCATGGGCGTGACGCTCGTGCAGCATCCGGACCTGATGCGTGCCGTGGTGAGCGAGGTCGGATTCTACGACGCGCTCCGCTGGGAGCTGCAGCCCAACGGAGAATTCAACGTGACCGAGTTCGGTTCGGTGAAGAACCCGGAGCAGTTCCGCGCTCTCTACGCCTACTCGCCGTATCACAATGCGCGCGACGGCGTGCCGTATCCCGCGGTGCTGTTTTCCGCCGGCGACAACGACGGCCGCGTGGCGCCGTACGAGTCGCGGAAGATGACGGCGCGGCTGCAGGCGGCGACCTCGTCATCCCATCCGGTACTGCTCCGGACGGAAGCGACGGCGGGCCATGGCATCGGCACCGCGCTGGCGACGCGGATCGAGGAGCAGACCGACGTCTACACGTTCCTCGTCGACCAGCTCGGCATGACCGCTCCGGCGTCCCGCGAGCCGAAGCCCTGACGAATCATCGCAGCGCACGCACGCGCGGAAGCGTCACGCTGACGGTCACACCCTCGCCGTCGTCGCGATTGGCGGCGAGCGCCCGTCCCCCGTGGAACTCGGCGATGAGACGCACGATGTAGAGGCCCAGCCCGAGATGCGGTGCGCTATCGCCGCGGCGATCGCGCACCGAAACCATCGAGTCGAACAGCCGCCCCTGCATCGTCTCGGGCAGCGCCGGGCCACGGTTGGTCACGGCGATGCGGTAACGAGTCTCGTCCTGCTGGAGCGCGACCACGATCGGCGTGCCGGGCGTCGCGAACTCGACCGCGTTCTCGCACAGCTTGTCCAGCATCTGCGCGACGAGATCGGGCGCGCCGAAAAGGTGCGCCTCGCCGCGCGGAACGCGCAGCTCGAACACCCGGTCCGGATACGCGGCGCGGTAGCCGTCCACGCAGCCGATGATCACTCTGGCCAGGTCGAAGCGCTCGCGGTCTGCTTCGGCCAGGCTCTCCTCGAGCCGTGTCGCCTCGGTCATGCGCGTGATGATGCTCGCCAGCCGCGCGAGCCCTTCCTGGGCGCGCGCGATGTAGACCCGCGCATCGTCCGGGAGCGGGTGCAGCGCGAGATTGTCGACGGACGATCGAACCACCGCGATCGGCGTTCGCAACTCGTGCGAGAGCCGGCTCGCCATCGCTTCCTGGTAGCTCGCGTACTGGGTGAGCCGCGAGAGCGCGCTGCCGAAGCTCCGGCTCAAGTCGCCGATTTCGTCGCGCGCCGCCGAACCCGAGAGCTTGCCGCGCACGCGACCGCGGGCGTCGATCGCCGCTTCGGCCTCGTCGCGCAGTCGCCGGATGCGCATCGACAGCCATGATGCGTAGAGCGTCAGCGCGACCGAGCCGATCAGCAGCGCTGCGAGCACGATGTTGAACAGCCGCGCGAACGCGCGATTGCGCTCGGCGAGCACGGCATTGGTCGTCTCCTCGACGATGACCGCGCCCTTCACCTCGTCGCCGACCCAGATCGGATGGGCGGCCGAGACGATGACAGCCTTTCCATCCGCCGTCGACCGGCGGTCGATCGTCAGGATGCCGCCGAGGGCGCCTTCGACGTCCTTGCCCGACGCGACGCTCCGGCCCGAGCGCTCGTCGCTGAAGTCCTCCGTCGGCTGCTTCAGGATGCGGCCGTACAAGGGCTGCAGCGCCTCGCGGTCGACCCAGGCGGCGACGCGCCCGACGAACGAGCCGTCGGCCGGAGCGCCGGCTGTGGTCGGCGAATGCTTAAGGGTCCCCGCGCGCGCCAGAACGTGCTGTTCGCGGTCGACGACCCAGATGCGCGCCGTCGTTCGCGACAGCCCATGCAGAATCTGCGCGATCTCGGGCGAGCCGGGCGTCTCCAGCGCCCCACTTGCGCGCGGCGCCGCATCGTCGCTCGTGCGCTCCGAAGGCAGGGTGTCGAGCGGCATGGGGCTCGCCTCGAACAGCGGGACCCGGTCGTGCAACGCCGTCGCCACCGCCTGGGCCGTGCCCGCAAGCGTTCGCTCCTGCGCGTCGCGCAAGAAACGCTCCAGCTCCTTGACGTACTCATAGCCGAGCCAGGGCACGGCGAGAAACACGGTGAGCACCAGGAGCAGCTGGGCGCGAATGCCGAGCGCGATCCGTCCTCGCCGTTTCGGTCGCGACTCGACCGAGGCTCCATGCACGGCGCCGGATGGCGTCGCGACGTCCGGGTGACTGCTCATGCCGCGCTGTTCCAGCGGTAGCCCATGCCGTACACCGTTTCGATACACTCGAATGTCGCATCGAGCGCAAGGAACTTCTTGCGGATACGCTTGATGTGCGAAGTGATCGTGCTGTCGTCGACCACGATCTCGGCTTCCCGCATCAGATTGTCGCGGTCCTTGACGTGACCCGGGAACCGGGCGAGCGCGTGCACCATCCAGAATTCCGTCAGGGTCAGGTCCACCCGTTTCCCTTCCCAGTGCGCGGTCAGCCGTTTCAGATCGAGCGTGAGCGGACCCCGCTCGAGAATCTCCTCCGACGCCTGTGGCGCCGCCAGGAGATCGCTGCGCCGGAACAGCGCCGCGATCCGGGCGAGGAGCTGTGGCAGGCTCACGTCCTTGGTGAGGTAGTCGTCCGCGCCCAGGCGCAGGCCCGCGACGATGTCGAAATCGGAATCCCGCGCGGATAGAAAGATGATCGGCACGCCTGCCGACATCGCGCGCAGCTCTCGGCACAGTGCAAAGCCGCCGTCGACGTCGTCGCGGAGTCCGATGTCGACCACCGCGAGATCGGGAAGCCGGGTACGGAACGCAGCCAGCGCATCGGCGCGGCTGGCGTACGCAGCGACCTCGTAGCCCTGCTTGCGCAGGACATCGGCGTAGTTTTCGCGAATCGCGGGCTCGTCCTCGACGATGGCGATGCGGCGGCTCATGGCGCTGCGGTGGCGTGCTGCACAGCCGTGAAACTATAGCGCAGGTCGCTCGCGGGGCCCGCGCACCCAAACGAGGAGCGAAAGCTAACCCGCGGGAGCGAGCCGGGTATCGAGCGTTCGCGGGTCACCCCGAGCGACCCCTGTCATGATTTCGCCATGATTCTTCGCCGCGACGCCCTTACTTTCGGCCGCGTGGCGCCATTCGGCGAGCGTCTACTGGCATGGACTCGCCGAGGAACCGTCATGCCCAACGCCCGCCGCACGACCACCGTCGCTCTCGATCACCGCATCTGGCGCGACCTGACGGTGCTCGCGGCGAAAAGCCTCGTCGTGGGCGTCGTCGCAGGCGCGATCCTCGTGCTCGCCGTGTTCGCCATCGCCTGACCCACGCCGAGCGGGGAGGACCGTTCGGCCCCGCATAGCGCCCCTGCGCGGCCTCCCGGACGCGAATGGGGCGCGCGGCGGCCGAGTCTTCCCCGGTCGGCGGGGCGAGCCGACCCGGCATTCGAGAACGCAGTCGCCACCCGGGGTTCGCTAAGCTCACCCCGGCCTACAGCGTCTTCGCGTATTGCGCTTCGTCGAAGCCGATGAGCCGCGGCTTCGCGTTGTCGATGACGGGCCGCCTGATGACGGCCGGCTTGTCGACCATCAGCGCGATTGCGCTCCGTTCATCCCTGACCTTCGCCTGCGCGGCGGGCGGCAGCAAACGCCAGGTGGTGCCGCGGCGGTTGAGCACCGCTTCCCAGCCGAACACCTTGCACCAGCGCTCGAGGAGCTCGCGCGTGGGCGGTGTCTTCTTGAAATCGACGAACTCGTAGGCGAGCTTGCGCGCTTCGAGCCACGCGCGCGCCGCTTTGACGGTATTGCAGTTCGCGATGCCGTAGACCTTCATGCGCGGCTCTCCTCGTTTGCTATTCTATCGCCGATGAACGACCGCGCTTCGCTTTCGCACGAGCTCCATGCCCGCGGCACGGTCCGGGCGCTGGTCGCTTCGCAGATCCGCGAGGTAGCGAATGCGGGTCTCGGAGATCCCGATATCCTCGCGTTCTGGTTCGGGGAGCCCGACGAAGTAACCCCGGCGTACATCCGCGACGCCGCCGTGGCTTCGCTCGCCGCCGGCGAAACCTTCTACACGCAGAACTTCGGGATCCCCGAGCTGCGGGACGCGATCGCGGACTACCTGTCGCGCCTGCGCCGCCCCGTCGCGCCGGGCAACGTCGCCGTTACGGCCTCCGGCATGTCGGCACTGATGCTCTGCGTCGAGGCGCTGATCGACGCCGGCGACCGCGTCGTGTGCGTCACGCCGCTTTGGCCGAACCTGACCGAGATCCCGAAGATCCTCGGCGCGGAGGTCGTTCGCGTGCCCCTCGAGTTCGGCGAAGGCGGATGGCGGCTCGATGTCGATCGGCTCATTGCCGCGCTCGCGCCCGGCACGCGCGCGGTGATGATCAACTCCCCCAACAATCCGACCGGCTGGACGCTGGACAGCGAAGCGCGGGACGCGATCCTCGCGCATTGCCGCAGGCACGGCATCTGGATCATCGCCGACGACGTCTACGAGCGGCTCTACTACGCCGGGAGCGGGGCCGTCGCGGTAGCGCCCTCGTTCCTCGATCGCGCCGATCCGAGCGACCGTGTCGTCAGCATCAACAGCTTCTCCAAGGCGTGGCTGATGACGGGATGGCGGCTAGGCTGGATCGTCGCACCGTCGGAGCTGATGCCGGACCTGGGCAAGCTCATCGAGTACAACACGTCGTGCTCGCCGGTGTTCGTGCAGCGCGCGGGCGTCGTGGCGATCCGGGACGGGGAGCCGACGGTGCTCCGCACGCTCGAGCGCTTCCGTGCCGCGCGCGATTTTCTCGTGGAGAATCTGGCTGCGATTCGCGGCGTCCACGCCGCGCTCCCTCCCGGGGCGATGTATGTATTCTTCCGCGTCGATGGCGTGACGGACAGCCTCGTGTTCTGCAAGCGCCTCGTGCGGGAAGCGAAGCTGGGGCTCGCCCCCGGCAGCGCTTTCGGCCCCGAAGGACAGGGGTTCGTTCGCTGGTGCTTCGCCGCCGCAGAGGACCGGCTCGCCGAAGGCGTGCAGCGGCTCGAGGCGTTTCTCGCCCGATGATTCGCCGCACGCTCGCGTGGATGGCCGTCGCTCTCGCGGCGACCGTCGTCCCGGCTGCCCGGGCCGCCGACATGACCAAGACGATCCACGTCGCGTTCGGCGCAGCGGAAAACGGCTTCGATCCGCAGGCCGTCTACGACGCCTACTCGGTCTACGTCTGCCACGCCATCTTCGATCCGCTTTACAGCTACGACTATTTCGCGCGCCCGGTGCGCCTCGTCCCGAACACCGCTGGCGCTCTGCCGGAGATCACCGACGGTGGACGCACGTTCACGGTCAAGGTCCGGCCGGGCATCTACTTCGCCGACGATCCCGCATTCAGGGGCAGGAAGCGCGAGCTGACCGCCGAGGACTACGTCTACACGATCAAGCGCATCTTCGATCCGAAGGTTCGCTCCTACTGGCTCTATCTTTTCGATCATCGTCTCCTCGGTCTCGACGAGGTGCTCGAGCGCTCGCGTAAAGCCGATCGCTTCGACTACGACGCGAAGATCGAGGGGCTGCAGGCGCTCGATCGCTACACGCTGCGGCTCAAGTTCAAGGAGCCGTATTACGCCTTCCAGTACTGGCTCTCCTACGACGGGTTGGCGGCGGTCGCGCGCGAAGTGGTCGAGGCGTACGGGGACGATTCGAACCGCGTCATGGAGCACCCCGTAGGAACGGGCCCGTACCGCCTGAAGTCGTGGACTCGCGGGCAGAAGATCGTGCTCGAAGCCAACCCGGGCTTCCGCGACGAGACCTATCCTGTTCCCGGTGCAGGCAGCGAGCCGAACGACGCCGGGATCGCCCGCGCGAACGCCGGGAAGAAGCTTCCGATCGTCGGCCGCATCGAAGTCTCCATCATCGAGGAAGCGCTGCCGCGACTCCTGGCCTTCAACAGCGGGCAGCTCGAAGATCTCTCCCGCCCGAGCGGTGTGCAGAACGACCTTATGGCTGTCGATCGTGTGGCGCACGAGGCGCAGGCGACCCCGCTCGATCTCGAAGATTGCATAGGCCTTGTCGCCCTGGCGAAACAGGAGCTCGTCCGGCGCGAGCTCGCGCAGCCGCGAGCGGTCGCGAAACGATTTGGGAAGCCAGTCGAAGGCGGACATATCGAAAGGCCTGGTTGAGTCGCAGAGCGGCGGAGCGCACGGGTCTCGCGTAACCCGGGGTTCGCTCACGCTCACCCCGGGGCTACGCTCACCCCCGGGCTACGCTCACACCGAGCTGCTCATCGCGCATGAACTCGCACAACAGCCGGTGGAAGTGATGCGTGCCACGCTCGCGGGCCGGCGAATAACGCCCGCCGCGATAGAACCGCGACCGCACGCCGCGCTGGACGGCTTCGACCACCGCTTCGTCTTCCAGCTCCACTTCGTGCAGCGTGGCGCCGGCGCCGCGCCCGCGCTTCTCTTCGTCCCAGACGTAGGCACGGAACTCGACCCGGGTCCGATCGACCGCCTCGGGAACGACCCGATTGAGCGACATCCCCCACGGATAGAAATTGAGCATCAGGTTGGGAAAGATCCACCAGTAGCACGCGGCGACGCGCCCTCGCGGGTCGCCAGCGACCGAGGGCTCGAAGCCCGCTTCGCCGTCCTTGGCGAACGCGAGCTGGAGGCTTGAATAGCGGAAGAGCTCGTCCGCGTAGGTGCCGTAGTCGACCACGCGATTGAGCCCCGGATGCACGAAGGGAATGTGGAAGCCTTCGAGATAGTTCTCCACGTACAGCGCCCAGTGCGCGCCCACGACATAGTCGCGGCTCGAGGCGGAATCGGCGCGCGCACGGTCGACCGGCAAAGCCGCCAGGCGGTCGGTCATGTCGCCGATAAAGGCATCGAGCGGCGCCCGTGGATCGATCGCCGCGAAGCCGTGATTGGCCCACGCCGCGAAGGGTACGGCCGGCAGATCGTCGGAAGGCGACGGAAAGTTCTTCGCCAGCGCGAATTCGGGCATGAACGTCATCCTTCCCGAAAGATCGAAGCGCCGCGAGTGATAGCCGCACCGTATCTCGCTCGCGCCTGCGCACGGTTCCTTCACGAGAATGTTGCCGCGATGGGTGCAGACATTGGCGAGACAGCGCAGTGCGCCCGAAGCGTCGCGGGCAAGCAGCAGCGGCTCTTCCCAGAGGCCCGGCAGCAGCGCGCGTGGAGAGAGCGACCCTGCGCCGGCGACGTCGGTCAGGTCGCCGATCCATTGCCAGCAGCGCGCGAAGATGCGCTCCCGGGCGAGCGCAAACGACTGCTCGTCGCGATAGAACGCGGCGTCGAGCGTCGACGCGACGGTGATGTCCGGATCGACGGCGTAGCTCACTCTAAAGCCCGTGCTGGCGCTACAGCGCGATATCGACCGTCATTTCCTTGGTCAGCGGCTCGAGCGCGGCGCGAAGCTCCTCGTTGGAGACCGACGAAGGCACGACGAGCAGCGCCTTGACCTTGAACAGGTGATCGGCGGGGGTGGCGCCGTCGACGATCTCGGTGTGCAGGTCCTCGATGCCGACGCGGCGCCGCGCGAGGCTCCCCGATAACTCGCTGACGATGCCGGGGCGGTCGTGACCGACGAGCTCTAGCCTGACGGCCCGTCGTCCGGCGGGCACCTGGATGCGCTCCTCCTTGGTGACGGCGACGTGCACGCCGGAGCTGTCGAGGGCCTGAAGTGCGGCCGCGAGCGGCCCCGCGCTCTGCTCGGGAACCTCGAAATGCACGACGCCCGCAAACTGGCCCTCCAGCGTCGCGATGCGGCTGCCGGCCCAGTTGGCGCCGAAGCCGTGCGCCCGCTCCGAGATGAGGCTCACGATCCCCGGCCGATCCGATCCGGTCACCGTGGCCACCAGCGAGGCCAGCGCCGCGCCGCCCTGCTCCGTCAGAGACACGGTACGCCGGATCATCGGTGCCCTGGTCGCGAAGCGCTCGTCCTGCGGACGCGCGGGGAGCTCGCCATGCTCTCGCGCATGCCGAACCACGCGGGTAAGCAGCTCGAAGCCCATCGGCGCGAGCGCGCGCTCCCACAGTTCTCGCGCCGTCTCGCCCTTCATCACGAAACACCAGTCCTGAGCGGCGATCGCCCCGCCATCCATCGTGTCGGCAAGGTGGTAGACGGTTCCTCCGGCGATCGGATCCCCCTCGAGGATCGTCCATTCGACGGCGGCGATGCCGCGATGCCGCGGCAGGAGCGACGGGTGGTAGCCGATGCCGCCCAGCCGCGAGCGGGCCAGCGCTTCACGGCTCACCCGCGCGTGGGTATGCGCCGCCACGATCAGATCCGTGCCGTCGACGATCGCTTCGCCCGGAACGTTCTTCGGATTGGCGAGCACGTGGACAGGCACGCCGGTCGCCTGCGCGACCTGCGCCACCCGGTCATCCGCGGCAGGCACGACCACGCCGGCGATATCCGTGCCGTCGGCGCGCAGAAGCTCGAAAACCCTGGCCCCGAAGTACCGGGACCCGGCGAGGGTGCATTTCATATGGAGTCGACTGCGGGGCGAGCGCGGGAGATTGTAGGCATTCGGGGAACGGCCTGCAAACGCTCACGAGGCGTGGACGATGCCCCACAGGCGCCGCGATTCCGCGAGGTCCATAATACGCTACGCTCGGCGCCGTCGGGTGCGCTCGATCCGGCAAAAATTATCTGCGCGGGGTGTCGAATTCATCCCCGCCCGTTCGTCAATAGGGTAGGGCCCGGGCTCTCCGGCGGCCGATGCCGTCCGCCCGGTGCCGGTTTTCAATCCGCAAAAGGACCGACCATGCTCCAGCTCGATACCTATCTTTTCTTCGACGGAACCTGTGCCGAGGCGATGCGCTTCTACGAGCGCACGCTGGGCGGGGAGCTCATGCTCATGAAGAATTCCGAATCGCCTGCTGCGTCCCGGACGCCTCCGGGCGACGGCGAGCGCATCATGCATGCGCGACTCGCGCTCGACGGCCGGACCCTCATGGCCTCCGACTGGCCGAGCGACCGTCCCTATGAAGGCATGAAAGGATTTTCGCTCTCGCTCGCGTACCCGACCGTGGAGGAAGCGAAGCGCGTGTTCGATGCGCTCGCCGAGGGAGGAAAGATCACCATGCCGTTGGCGAAGACATTCTGGGCCGAGACCTTCGGCATGTGCATCGACCGCTTCGGCACGCACTGGATGGTCAACGGCAAACTCGCAAGCATGTAACCTCGACAACTCGATCGATTTGGAGGCGTCTATGAGCTATGTGGATGGCTTCGTGGTGCCCGTCCCGGTGAAGAATTTGCCGGCCTATCGGCGCCTGGCAAAGAAAGCAGGAAGAATCTGGAAGGAGTACGGCGCCCTCGATTACAAGGAATGGCTCGGCGACGACGTGCCGTTCGGCAAGCTCACGTCTTTCCCGCGAAGCGTCAAGGTCAAGCGCGGCGAGACCGTGGTGTTCTCGTGGATCGTTTACAAGTCGCGCAAAGACCGCGATCGCGTCAACGCCAAGGTGATGAAGGATCCGCGGCTCGCGGACATGACGGATCCGAAGAAGCTTCCTTTCGACGGCAAGCGGCTCATTTACGGCGGATTCAAGCTCCTGATCACCGTGTGAGCCGCGCGCTGCGCGACGGATGACTACCGACCCGCAAGCGCTGACGATCACGATCGACGACGCGCAGAGCCTCTCGGGCCTGTTGCAGGCGCCTGAGGACGCTCGGGCCTGCTACGTATTGGCGCATGGTGCCGGTGCGGGCATGCTGCACCCCTTCATGGGGGGAATCGCCCACGCGCTCGCCGAGCGCGGGATCGCAAGCTTGCGCTACCAGTTTCCCTACATGCAGCGGCGCTCGAAGCGCCCCGATCCGCCCAAGGTCGCGCAAGCGACCGTGCGCGCGGCGGTGGCGGAAGCCTCGCATCGCCTGCCCGGCCTTCCCTTGTTCGCTGGCGGTAAGTCGTTTGGAGGCCGCATGACGTCGCAGGCGCAGGCTGCGTCGCCGCTGCCCGCCGTGCGCGGCCTCGTCTTCCTGGGCTTTCCGCTGCACCCCGCAGGACGTCCGTCGACCGAGCGCGGCGCGCATCTCGCGGACATACGGATTCCGATGCTGTTCCTGCAGGGAACGCGCGATGCGCTCGCCGAGCTCTCGCTGCTGCAACCGCTCACCACGCGGCTCGGCCCGGCTGCGACGCTCGTGCTCTTCGATGACGCCGACCACTCGTTCCACGTCCCGGCGCGCAGCGCTCGCAAGGATGCGGACGCGCTGCGTGGACTGGCGGATGCGATGGCGGAGTGGATCGGGCGGCGGATCGAACACACGGCTGCGCGCCGATAACGGCGCTCACCTCGCGTCGGCGGTGAGCACGCGGTACCTTGCCATGTGCTGGATCGCTTCCTTGCGCCGACCGAGCGTCTCGCATAGGAGAGCCAGGTTGTAGTGGCAGTCGGCGAAGCGCGCGTCGAGCGCAAGCGCGGCCTGATACGCCTTGAGCGCCTCGGTGCCGCGCTTCATGTCCTCGAGCAGCACGCCGAGGTTGTAGAGCAGCACCGAGTCGCTGCCGCAGTCGAGGAGCGCTTCGCGATAGACCTGTTCCGCGCGAGCGAGGCGTCCGGTTTCGTGCAGCAGCCGGCCGAGGTTGATGCGTGCATCGAGCAGCGCCGGATCGGCGGCGATCGCCCGCTCGTACGCGGCGGACGCGGCTTCGGGGTCGTCCTTCTCTAGGGTGACGGCATCGTCGAACCCCGCCTGCGCGTCCTGGATGCGGTGGACGGCCGGTGGAATCGCGGCTTCCACGCTCACCTCGGCAGGGCGCTCGATGACGGAGAGCGAGCCGTTCGCCGGATCGCCGTCGAATTCGAGCAGATACTGTCCCGACTCGGCCTGCCACCGGCTGGCGCCCTCTCTCACGACCACCTTGTCGGCGACCGCCGAGATGCAGAGCCCGGAAAGCGGCATGGTTTCGGGCAGATGGCGCCGAAGCTCCTTCACCGAGCGCGTGATGCGCCGCTGCGGCACGTTGGCGTCGGCCAGTGCCTGCGCGGTCCGGAGCACGATCAGGTCCTGGAACGAAAAAAGCCACGCGCTGCGCGGCCCGCGCGTCGGCGTGACGAATCCGGCGGCGATCAACGCTCGGATGGTGCTGCGCGGCAGGCGAAGCAGCTTCTCGACGTCGCGGACGCCGTAGCGTTGCATGGCCCCGCTGCGGGAGCTCTAGGCTTTTTTCCGTGCGCTCTTGCGCGCAACCGGAACGGCCGGCTCCGGAGCGGGCTCGGCGCGCTTGGGCGGTTTGCGCGTCCCGGCCTCGGCCGCCTTCGCTCTCGACGGCGCGGTCGCGCGCTTCTCGAGGCTCGCCCGGAGCGCGTCCATGAGATCGATGACCTGTGCTCCCGGCTGGGGCTCTTCGGCCAGCGTGATCTGCTGGCCCTCGACTTTCTTCTGCACCGCGGCTTCGATCCGCTCGGTGACTTCGTCCTTGTACGCGGCGGGATCGAAGGCATCGGAGGCCTGCTGCTCGATCAGCTGCCGCGCGAGCTTGAGCTCGGCGGGCTTCACCTCGGTCCTCGGAATCTCGAGGTCCTTGATCGAGCGCACTTCGCGCGCGTAGAGAAGCTGCTGCATGACGAGGCCGTCCTCGATCGGCCGGATCATCACGATGTACTGCTTGCCGCGCGCGGCCCAGCGGCCGATGGCGCAGCGTTCGGATTCACGCAGGGCCTCGCCCAGGAGCGCGAACGGCTTGGCGCCGCCCTTGTCGGGCGCCAGGTAGTACGCCTTGTCGAAGTACACCGGATCGATCGCGTCGATCGGCACGAACTCGGTGATCTCCGCCATGTGCGTACCGGCTTCCTCCATCGCCTTCAATTCCTCCGGCGAGAAGATCACGTATTGGTCCTTCGCGAACTCGTAACCCTTCACCATGTCTTCGCGCGAAACCGGCACGTCTTCCTTGATGCAGAAGTACTGCTGCCGGAGACGGGAACCGCACGCCTTGTGGAGCAGGTTGAAGGAGATCGTGCGGCTCGCTTCGGTGGCGGAATAGAGCTTCACCGGTATCGACACCAGTCCGAAGGAAACCGTCAGCGACGCAATCGATCGTGCGGCCATGTTCTACCTCCGATTCGCTTTATCGCCCTGGGTAGCGGCCAGGGCTTGCTCGAGACTCTGCTTGCGCGTCAAGGCGTCGCTCCAGCGATCGCCCGTTTCGGAGAGCCGCTGCGGCACGTTGGTGATTCTGAAGTCCAGCGGGTGCGCGCCTGCGAGCTCTTCCCACGTGAGCGGCATCGACACCGGTGCACCGGGCTCGCCGCGGGGCGAGTAGGCGACGTTCAGCGTCTTGCCGCGGACGTTCATATTGTAATCCATGAATATCTTGCCTGTCCTCTTGGGCACGCTCCATTCCAGAGTGATGTCCTTCGGGTGCAGGTGCAGCAAATGCCGCCCGACGAGCTCCGAGACGTGGCGGGCGGCGTCGAAATCGATCGTCCGGCGGATCGGCACGAAGACGTGCAGCCCGGTCTTGCCGGAGGTCTTGACGATCGGCTCGAGCGACATTCCCCGCAGCAGCTCGCGGAGCCAGAAGGCGACCTCCTTGCCCTTCTCGAAGGCGATCGTGTTGAGCTCGGGCTCGGCGCCCGGCTTCTCCTTGCCCGAATAGATGTAAGGGTCGATGTCGAAGACGACGTAGTCGGGATAGTTCAGCACCGAGGCTTCGAGCGATTCGAGCGACGTGTCGTAATCGGTGCTTCTGGAGCGGGCGTCGCGACCGGCCTTCGCGCGCGAATGCCAGACATGGAACTCGAGCGTACCCGACTGCGCCAGCCACAGCAGCGTCGGCAGGTTGTTGCACAGAAGATACTCGTGGCTCTCGTCCTTGGATCCGGACCAGAGCGTGATCGTTTCGGCGAATACCGGCCGCTCCTGCTCCCAGTGTTTCTGAAAGAACCTCTGCCCGCGAATCCCTTCGGGCATGCGGATCATCGTGAGGGGCCGATCGGCGAGGTGCGGGAGGATGTACGGCGACACGAGCGCGAAATAGCGAAGAAGATCGCGCTTGGTGAGCGCCGGCTCGTTGAGCGACGGATCGGCCGGCCAGTAGACGCGGTCGAGGTTGGTCAGTTTGATGCGATCCGGCCCGACCGCGATAGTCGCCGTCGCCTTCGCCTTGTCGAGCTGCGCCACGACGTCGTCGATGACACCGCCGCCGCGCGGCGCCTCCTTCGCCACGGGTCCGGCCGCGGAGCGCCGCACGGATTTCGGGTCGACGTCGTCGCGCAGCCGCAGGAAGACCGGCGCACGCAGCGCGCCGTCTTCGGTCCAGCTGTGAAACTCCACTTCGGCGACGAGCTTCGGCTCCACCCACATCGTCGGCGCATTGAGCTCGGGCTTCTCGACAAAGGGACACGAGCTCCGTCGCAATGGCTCGAGTCGCCCCTTCGCTTCCCTGAGCGATGCATCGTCGAAGCCTGAACCGACGTGCGAGGCGTAGCGCAGCTTCCCCTTGTCCCAGTAGCCGAGGAGCAAGGCGCCGAGCGCAGCGCGCGCGCCTTTGCCCTGGGTATAGCCGCCGACCACGAAGTCGGCCGTGCGCTTGGGCTTGACCTTGAGCCAGGCATTCGAGCGCTTTCCCGATTCGTAACGGCTGTCCTTGCGCTTGCCGATCACGCCTTCGAAGCCGGCGGCGAGCGCGGCCGTGCGCAGGGCGATGCCGTCGTCCGAAGCGAACACCAACTGCACCAGCGACGAAGGCAGCAGACATTGAGACAGGTAGCGCCGGCGATCCTGATACGTCGACTTCGTCAGATCGATCCCGGCGAAGTGGAGCATGTCGAAGCAGAAGAACGCGACGGGGACGGTCTGGTCGGCTTCCGCGATCTCGCGCGGCGTCTTCAACTGCGCGCGGTTCTGCAACGCGTTGAACGACGGCCGTCCGCTTGCGTCGAACGCCACCAGCTCGCCGTCGAGGATCATCCCGCCGGCGTCCTGCTGCCCCAGCTGGGCGACGAGCGCGGGAAATTGATGCGAAAGCTCGAGCCCGCGCCGCGACTTGAGCTTCACGCCGTCCGGGCCGATGAATGCGAGTACCCGATAGCCGTCGAGCTTCGGCTCCCATACCCACCCCGGTTTCCGGAACGGCTCGTCGGTGACCTCGGCGAGCATCGGCGCGAGCGTCGCAGGCATCGGCCCGGCCTTCCCGGACGGCACCAGGCGAGTCGCCGCCATGGGATGCGCGGGCACGACTTTCAGCTCCTCGACCGCCGCTCCGGAAAGTACCGACCGGTTGCGCTCGGTCACGTCGACGGTCGCGGCGAAGCGGTCCTTGTGCTTGATGAGAAGCCACTGCTTCGCGTCGCGGGTGCGCACCAGCGCGAACGAGCCTTTGATCTTCTCGCCGCGCAGAAAGACGGAGAGCTTGCCCTCGGCGAGGCCGTCTCTCACTTCGCGTTCCGCCCGCTTGCGGTCGTGGAACGAGGTTTCGTCGTCTTCGTCGGGCGAGTACACGCCGCAGTCCCAGACGATGACTTCGCCGGCTCCGTATTGTCCCGGTGGAATCACGCCCTCGAACGAGGCATAGTCATAGGGATGGTCCTCGGTCTGGACCGCGAGTCGCTTTTCGTTGGGATCGAGCGCCGGGCCCTTCGGCACGGCCCACGATTTGAGGACGCCATCGCACTCGAGTCGGAAGTCATAATGCAGTCTGCGGGCCGAGTGCTGCTGGACGACGAACAGCAGCGGTCCGCTCGCCGGCGCGGACACCGCGGGCTTGGGCTCCGGCGTGGCGGCAAAGCTCCGCTTGGCGACGTATTCGTCGAGCTCGTTTTTCGCCATGCGGACATTCTAGGGACAAAGGGACGATGGCACACGTGACGACCCGACTCCTTGCCGGCGCGAGCGGCTACGCCTTCAAGGAATGGAAGGGCGACTTTTATCCGGAGAAGATCAAGCCCGAAGAGATGCTCGGCTACTACTCAGGGCGGCTGCCGACCGTCGAGATCAACAACACGTTCTATCGGATGCCCGGCGTGGACATGCTCAAGGCATGGGTCGCGGCGACCCCGGAGCCGTTCCGGTTCGCGATCAAGGCATCGCGCCGGATCACCCACATCGCCCGCCTCAAGGCCGAGGCGGCTGCCGATTCGGTCGCCTTCCTCTATCGCAACCTGGCCGCGCTCGGCGAGAAACGGGGCCCGGTGCTCTTTCAGCTGCCGCCCAACCTGAGGAAAGACCTCCCGCGCCTCGAGGTGTTTCTCCGCCTGCTGCCCGACGATCATCGGGCCGCGTTCGAATTCCGCAACGAGAGCTGGTTCGCCGATGATGTCTACGCCGCGCTCGAGTCGGCCGGCGCCTCGCTGTGCCTCTCCGAGCGCGAGGACAACGCGCCGCCGCCGCTGGTGGAGACGGCCCCATGGGGCTACGTGCGCCTGCGGCTCGAAACGTACTCCGACGACGACCTTCGCGCGTGGGCGCGCCGTCTGGAGGCGACCTCTTGGCGCCCGATTTATGTGTACTTCATGCACGAGCCGACGGCGCCGGCGTATGCGCGGACGCTCATGCGTTTCACCGGAGGCTAACCGCCAAAGCGTGAGCGCGGAACCGGTCGTGACGAGGACCGCCGGCTGGAGTGGCTCGACGCGCGTTCACGCTTGATTCGTCAGAGGACCACGAAAGCGGCCTACAAACGGCCAGGACGAGTCCGACAGTATGTACTTAGCGAAAGGTCGGGCCGAAGGCGTCAGCCCTTCGCTCTCAGCCGTTAACGGCTAGCCGCTCCTTGAACGCCCTCTAGGCCGACGTAGCATCTGGTGTGGCGCGCCGGTAGCGACCGTCTTCTGCTGCGGCCACCCTTGCTCTGGGCGCTTCTTTGCGAGGGCGGCTTTGATGTTCTCCTTCCAGCCGCCCTCTAGCTTGAGCCGATCAGCTTCCGGGCCGGTCATACCCTTTTCACGCCTCCGCTTTTGCTTGTCGCGATCCATAGTCACTTGGGCAGACGGTTAATGCAGAGACTGCTGTTTTGGAAACCACGTCTTGATTAGATCAATGTATTGCTTGAGACGTTCTAGCCCTTCTTGGGTGACCGTTCCATCAGCAATAATACTCATCGAGCAATCTTCTCCTGCGGGAATCGCGCTACCCACTTGCTTTCCTTGCGGCAGGCTGCCGGTCAAAGAGCGTTGAGAAGCCGAAGGCGCTCGGTTTTTGGGGCTAGTCCTTGGTCCATCCGAGACTCCTCTCCGAGTCGTTGAGAGTCGTCCGTATCTTCCCCCTTTGCCTTTTCGTTTACAAGCGCCAACGTTTCACGATAGGCGCGAATTAGCGCATCAACGGCACTTTGCAGAAATCCTCGCCGAAGCAAGAATGAACGTAAGTTATCATCGCTCGGAAGCCCTTCGTAATTTTTTCCGAATCTCGTCAAACAATGCCGGGGCAAATGCGGCCCTTCGGATGGCTTCAATCCGGTCCGGAGAGTCCTTGCCTTCTACCAAGATCACTAGACCGTCGGCGCTCACCTTCAATTCGTTACCCATTTCTTCCAATAACCCGTACTTCTTGAGTGCGGAAATGACTGTCAGCGACTTGCCGTTCAACCCTGCCTTGCCGATCCAAACGCGATACCCTGACCACTCGTCGGTGTAGATGCGCGCTGACCGAGCTACGTTCTGTCGCAGCACCTTCTTGAGACTGGACGCGGTAACGTTGGCAACGACGTGGGCGAACGCGACCGCCGCGCTCCTTCATCCCGACGACGGCGGTCTTCTCGATCTTGCGCGACTTCCGACTGTTGTTGTACGGACGATTCCTGCCGCCGATGAAGACTTCGCCGGCCTCGACCGTGCCATCCAATGGAGTCGGATCGCTCTCGGTCATCGCGAAGCGAATGCGATGCATCATGAACAACTCGGACTTGCACGACACGCCGGTTTGCCGATGGATTTCGGCGCGCTGACGCCCTTCTTCGACGTAGAGGCGCGCCAGAATGCGAAGCACCAGTGGCGGATCGGGATGTCTTCCCTGCGTTCACAAGCAGGATGTCAGTCCGTCGGCGCGCTGACCTAACGGACGTTTCGCTAACTACATACTGTCGGACGATTCCTACGCGACCGGGAACGAATCCTTGGCTTGAAATCAGACTGGACCGACGCATACAACGAGTCGCGCGCTGATACAACGCCGAGGCGCCGCGGCGCAGACTTCGAGCCATGAAGACTCATCTCAGCGCCGGTGAACGATCGATGCCTCGCGGCGCAGGGGCCGCGGGGGATCCTGCGTTCACGCCGTTCGTGGCCGCTTCCCTCGACGAGATCCGCTACGCGCAGCGACTCCGAGAACGGCTGCGGAAGCGCTATCCGGACCGGCCGTCGCCGCGCGTACCCTACTGGAGCGTCGGCGCAGACTAGAGCCCGCGCGCGGCCTCCGCCAGCAGCGACCCCAGCCACACGTAGCCGACCGACCCCAGCGTCAGGATAAAGAGTGCGTGCTCCAGGCGCGCGACCCTGCGCGGTCGCGAGTCCGGCCGCCTGTGCGATCGCGTCGTTCCCGGCGCTCTTGCGCCCGCGGCGATGCCGGGCGGCGCAGCGGCGGTGATCCGCCGTGCCGATTTTGCGCTGCTTCGAGCCGGCGCGGACGCGCCGGCATCCTGCCTGATGCCACACGCCGAAGCTTGCATGCGAGTCCTCCGTCGAGTGATGACGGAAGCGACGATATACGGGATCATTGGTATGATAAAAGGACCAATATCGTCTATTTTTATGGATCCAATCATGCCCGCCGCCACCGTCTCTGCCAGGACGTCGTTCGATCTCTCGCTCGAGCTGCCAGCCGCCCGGCTCGCGCCGGGTCGGCCGCGAGCTGCATCGGCAGCTCCGCGCCGCGATCATCGGCGGACGCCTTCAATCCGGCTTGCGCTTGCCTTCGACGCGAGAGCTTGCGAGCTCGCTGGGCGTATCGCGCAACACCGTGGTGACCGCCTACGATCTGCTGCTCGCCGAGGGGTACGTCCGCGCCGCCGGACGCGCCGGGACTCAGGTCGCGAACGTCGTGTCGCCGCCGTCGCGGCAAGAGGCCGTTGCCGCTCCTGGCCGGGACGCTCGGCTCAGTCCCGCCTGGCGAGCGCCTTATCGATTGATCCCGATCGGGGTCGTCAGCGAGTGTCGCTACGATTTCACTGTCGGCATGCCGGACTCGGGGTTGTTTCCCTACGCGCTGTGGCGGCGGCTCACCGCTCGGGCGCTGCGCGCCGCGTCGAGAGCGCGCGCCGGATACGGAGATCCTCAGGGGCTTCTCGCGCTTCGCGAAGCGATCGCCGGCCACGTTTCCTTCGCCCGCGCGATCGCCTGCGACGCGGAAAATGTCGTCGTGACGGCCGGGGCTCAGCAGGCGTTCGATCTGCTCGCGCGCATTCTCGTGACGCCCGGCAGGACAACCGTGGCGGTCGAAGAACCGGGCTACCCTCCCCTGCGAAACGTGCTCGCTGCCGCCGGCGCGAAGATCGTTCCGGTTCCGGTAGACGACGAGGGACTGCGCGTCGATCGGCTTCCGCCGGCGACGAAGGTCGTCTGCGTGACGCCGTCACACCAGTTTCCGCTCGGCGTGCACCTGTCGCTCCCCCGCCGGAGGGCGTTGCTGGACTTCGCGCGCGTCCGCGGCGCGGTGATCATCGAAGACGACTACGATGGAGAATTCCGCTATGCCGGCAAGCCGCTCGATGCGTTGCAGACGCTGGATCGGGCCCGATGCGTGTTCTACGTCGGGACGTTTTCCAAGAGCCTCTTTCCCGCGCTGCGCCTGGGGTTCGTCATCGCGCCGCCGTGGGCGCGAGCGGCGCTGGTCGCGGCGAAACAGGCGGCCGACTGGCATGCGCCTGTGGTCGGGCAGGATACCCTGGCGGCCTTCATCGCCGAGGGCCATCTCGCGCGCCACGTGCGCAAGATGCGCACGGTCTACGGCGAGCGCCGGTCGATACTCCGCGGCGCGCTCGAACGTTTCGGCGGCGGGAGGTTCCGCGTCGTCGGCATCGGCGCGGGACTCCATCTCGCCGCCTATCTCGAGCCGGCGATCCGCGCCTCGGCTCTGATCGAGCAGGCGCGCCAAGCCGGCTTCGCGCTCGATCCGATCCAGCGGTTCGGCGCCGCCGACCGGCGCGCCGATGGCATCGTCTTCGGCTACGGCGCGATCGAAACGACGCGGATTGCGGAAGGGGTCCGCAAGCTCTCCGGCCTCGCGAAGCGGAGCGCCTAGCGGCGTTTCTGGTAGGTCCCGATCAGCACCGCCTGCGCCAGGACGTGCCCCTGCATGGCCTTTTCCAGCGCCGCCTTGTTCGGACGCGCAAGATCGTGCAACGCCGTGTCGAGCGCGTAGAGCTTGTGGAAGTAGCGGTGGCGACCGACGGGCGGACACGGGCCGCCGTAGCCGGTGCGCTTCCAATCGGTGAGTCCTTCGCGCGTTCCGGCGGGCAACGCGTCTGCGCGGACCGCTTCGGGCAGGCTGCTCGCCGACGGAGGGATATCGTAGAGTACCCAGTGCACCCAGGTCATCCTGGGCGCGGCCGGATCCGGCGCGTCCGGATCGTCGACGATGAGGGCGAAGCTCTTCGTGCCCGTCGGCGCGCCGCTCCAGGCGAGCGGCGGCGAAACGTCCTTGCCTTCGCAGGTATAGCTCGCCGGTATCTCGGCGCCGGCGGCAAACGCGCTCGACGTGATCGTCAGGCTCATGGGTCTATCCTCCGCGTCGCAGAACGATGAGCTCGCAGCCAGGGCGGCGGCCGCGGCGGCCGTCAGGACCCGGGGCAGTCGCATCCCGAGGACTATTTCCTCGACAGCGGAAGAAACGCAAAGAGCGAGCGAAGGACGAACGCAGTCTGCTCGGCGACCTGGCGCTGCGCTGCGCCGGCAATGCGGTCGTAGGCTCTGCGGTCGAGCTCGCCCTCGAAGCTCTCGGAAACGAGCCGGCCGTTTTCATACGCTGCGCGCTTCGACTTCACGCGCGCCGTCGGGCCCGCCGCGGAAATCTCGGTGTAGGAGTAACGGAAACTCACGAAGGGACCGGGCCCGGACGCTTCGAGGAGCTGTGACGGCCGCGCAGCCGCAGTGGTCGGCTCGATCCCATGATCCTTGGAATCGATCGGTTTCCTTTTCGTCACGATGGGGTACTTCTTCACGCTTCGACCTCCGAATTGAGCGACCAGGCTGCATTGCCGAATGCACTTCCGAGCTGTCGATCTCCGGATGAATGCGAGAATCGATCGATGAGACGGCCGGGCTGCGGAAGAGCGCGAGGCGGATGGATCAACATACGCCGCACGGTAGCCGCGATCAAGCCCCGGCGCGAAACGCCGAGCTTGCGGCGCCGTCGGAATAAGTACGGACGCGGCGGCGTATACACTAGATTCGATGGATGACTCGTCCCGCCTATCGCGGTCCGCCGCGATGCGTCACGTTCCGATCGCCGCGGCCGCGTTGCTCGCGCTGCTGCTCGCGGCTTGCGCGCCGCAGGTTGTGCGTGGCCCCGAGGCCGTGCGCGGACCGCCCGCCGGTTTTCCGGAAGGCGATTACCGCCGGCTCGCAGCCGAGGGCCGGCCGGTCTTCCGGATCGATTCCGCCCGCTCGCTGATCGTCATCGAGGTGCATCGTGCCGGTTCGCTCTCACGCGTCGGCCACGACCACGTTATCGCTTCGCACGACGTCCAGGGCTACGCCGCGCCCGACGACGGCCGGTCGGATCTCTACCTTCGCCTCGACGACCTGGCCGTCGACGAGCCGGAGCTGCGCGCCGAAGCCAAGCTCGAAACGCATCCGTCGCCGGAGGACATCTCAGGGACGCGCCGTAACATGCTCAACGCGTTCCAGGCCGAGCAGTTTCCCTTCGCGCTCGTCCACATCGCTCGCACAGGCGCCGACGCTCCGTTGGAGGTCGCGATTTCCCTCCATGGGGTGACGCGCACGGTGGAGGCTCCGGCCCAGGTAAGGGTGATCGGCGATGAGCTTGCTGTCACGGGCCGCATGGCGCTCAGGCAGACTGATTTCGGCATCAAGCCTCTGTCGGTGCTCGGAGGCGCGCTCCAGGTCCAGGACGAGGTCGAGCTCCGTTATTCGATCCGGGCGCGGCGCGTGCGGTGAGGGGCGGCCCCGCGGTATGATGTTCCGGTCGGGTTCCGTCGTCCCGATGCTTTCTCCAGGCATCATCCCCGTCCGGAGCGCCAAACATGCACGAAGATCTCTCATCCAGGAGCTGCACGCCGTGCCGCGGCGGAATGCCGCCGCTTTCCACCGACGAAGCCGAAGGCTACCTCAGCAGCGCTCCGGGCTGGGAGCTCCTGGACGACGGGCATCGTCTCGAGCGCGGCTTCAAGTTTCGAAACTTCAAGGACTCGCTGGACTTTGTCGCGCGCATCGGTGAGCTCGCCGAGCGCGAGGGACATCATCCCGACGTGAGCTTCGGCTGGGGGTGGGCGAAGGTCTCCTGGCAGACCAAGAAGATCAAGGGTCTGCACGAGAACGACTTCATCATGGCGGCGAAGACCAACGAGCTTGCGGGCGAAGCGAACCGTGCTCGGAGCTGAGGTGCCGGTGCTCAGCTGCGCGGACGTGCTCGCCGGTCGTGCTCCGGCGGACCGCTCGGTCACGCTCCGCGGCTGGATCCGCACGCGGCGCGATTCCAAGGGCGCCGGCATTTCGTTCCTGCATCTCTCCGACGGGTCCTGCTTCCACCCCGTGCAGGTGGTCGCCCCCGGCACGCTCGCGAATTACGCCGATGAGGTGCTGCATCTCACGACCGGCTGCGCGGTGGAAGCCACCGGATCGATCGTTCCCTCGCCGGCCAAGGGTCAGCCGTTCGAGATGCAGGCGAGCGCGGTCAACGTCGTCGGCTGGGTCGAGGACCCGGATTCCTACGCGATCCAGCCGAAGCCGCACACGATGGAATTCCTGCGCGAAGTCGCGCATTTAAGGCCGCGCACGAACGTCATCGGCGCGGTGACGCGGGTCCGGCACACGATCGCGCAGGCGATCCATCGTTTCTTCGACGAGCACGGCTTCGTCTGGGTCAACACGCCGATCATCACTTCCTCCGACGCGGAAGGCGCGGGCGAGCTCTTCCGGGTCTCGACGCTCGACCTTGCCAACCTGCCGCGTACGCCGGACGGGAAGGTCGATTTCGCGCAGGATTTCTTCGGTCGCGAGACCTTCCTCACGGTCTCGGGTCAGCTCAATGTCGAGAGCTACTGTCTCGCGCTGTCCAAGGTCTACACGTTCGGCCCCACGTTCCGCGCGGAGAACTCCAACACCAGCCGGCACCTGGCGGAGTTCTGGATGATCGAGCCGGAGATCGCCTTCGCGGCGCTCGCCGACAATGCGGCGCTCGCCGAAGCGCTGCTGAAGCACATCTTCCGGACGCTGCTCGGGGAGCGTCCCGACGACATGGCGTTCTTCGAGGAGAGGATCGAGAAGGGACTGATCGCCAAGCTTGCCGGCATCGTCGATTCGGAATTCGTGCGCATGGAGTACGGCGAGGCGGTGCGGGTGCTGGAGCAGGCGAAGCAGCGCTTCGAGTTCCCGGTGAAATGGGGCATCGACCTGCAGTCGGAGCACGAACGCTACTTGACCGAGCAGCACGCGAAGAAGCCGGTGATCGTGGTGAACTATCCGAAGGAGATCAAGGCGTTCTACATGCGCGCGAACGACGACGATCGGACGGTCGCGGCCATGGACGTGCTCGCGCCCGGCATCGGCGAGATCATCGGCGGCAGCCAGCGCGAGGAGCGGCTCGACGTACTCGACGCGCGGATGATCGCGGCCAAGCTCGATCCGCAGCACTACGGCTGGTATCGCGATCTTCGCCGCTACGGCACCGTCCCGCACGCGGGCTTCGGTCTCGGCTTCGAGCGCACGGTGGCCTACGCGACGGGACTCTCCAACGTGCGCGACGTGATCCCTTTTCCGAGGACGCCCGGCAACGCCCGGTATTGAGGCGGGAACACAGGCGCCCGCGAGTTCAGGCGGCGAGCGCGCTCCCAGCCTCATCCAGCTCGATAGTGAAGACCGATCGGGCCCGGCGGGCCGCCTGACGTTTCGGAACACTCCGCTGTCGAAACCAGGGTCGCTCGAACGTCATTGTCATGGCGGAGTATATTGCCCGCCACAACGGACGAAGGAGCGATCCATGCAATACCTGTTGCTGATCTACAGGAACGAAACCGCCATGCTGTCGGCCAGCAAGGAGGCCGGCAGCCAGATGATGGCCGCCTATGCGGCGTATACCGAAGCGATGAAGAAAGCCGGCGCCTACGTCGGGGGCAACCGTCTGCAACCGACGTCGACCGCGACCACGGTGCGTGCGCCGAATGGCAAGAGCAGCGTGCTCGACGGCCCGTACGCCGAAACCAAGGAACAGCTCGGCGGCTACTACCTCATCGAAGCGCCGGACCTCGACGGCGCGCTCTCCTGGGCGGCACGCTGCCCGGGAGCGGCGCATGGCGCGATCGAAGTACGACCCATCTGGTCGTAGCCGCCGTGCGGCATGCCGCAGAACGAGCTAAGCATCGCGCGCGCGACGGCCGAAGCTGTCGCGCGCGAGAGCTACGGCAGACTCATCTCCTTTCTGGCGGCACGGACGCGCGATGTGGCCGGAGCGGAGGATGCGCTTTCTGATGCGTTCGCGGCCGCGCTGACCGACTGGACGGCGAACGGGATCCCCCAGCAGCCCGAAGCATGGCTGCTCACCGTCGCTCGCCGCAGGATGATCGATGCCGCGCGGCGGCGGCGCACCGCCGAGGAAGGCGCCGCGCAGCTGCAGCTGCTCGCCGATGAGATCGGCGCGGCCGCCACAGGCGGCATGCAGATTCCCGACGACCGGCTCCGGCTGATGTTCGCCTGCGCGCATCCGGCGATCGACCGCGGCGTGCGCGCGCCGCTGATGCTGCAGACGATCCTCGGCTTCGACGCTGGCACGATTGCATCGGCGTTTCTGGTCTCGCCGGCGACCATGAGCCAGCGGCTGGTGCGTGCCAAGAATAAGATCCGGACGGCCGGCGTGCCATTCCGCGTGCCCGAGCGCGCCGAGCTTTCGGAACGCCTCGATGCCGTGCTCGAAGCGATCTACGCGATCTTCTCCGAAGGCTGGAGCGACCCGACCGGTGCCGAAGCTCGCCGGCGCAATCTCGCGAGCGAAGGCATCTGGCTCGGCCGGCTGGTCGTCTCCCTATTGGCCGACGAAGCCGAGGCGCTGGGACTGCTTTCACTGATGCTCCACGCCGACGCGCGACGCACCGCACGACGCGATGCGCAAGGCGACTATGTGCCGCTGGGCGAGCAGGATCCGCGTGCGTGGAACGCGGCACTGATCGACGAAGCTGAAATGCTCTTGCTGCGCGCGAGTGCGATGAACGCGCCGGGCCGCTATCAACTCGAAGCGGCCGCGCAATCGGTCCATTCGGCGCGCAGGCTTACGGGCCGAACGGACTGGACGGCTCTCGTCCAGATCTACGACGAGCTTGCAGCGCTCACGGCTTCGCCGGTCGTCGCGATCAACCGCGCGGTCGCGCTCGCGGAGCTCTCCGGCCCGGCAATCGGGCTTGCGGCGCTCGAGCCGCTCGCGAGCGAGGCCCGGCTGCTCGAATATCAGCCGTATTGGGCGGCGCGGGCCGGACTGCTGGCGCGCGGGGGCGATCTCACGCGCGCCGACGAGGCGTACGAGCGCGCGATCGGCCTCGAGCCCGATCCTGCGGTGCGTCGTTTCCTGCAGCGGCGGCGCGCCGCGATCGCTCGACTCTCGGAGAGCTAAAGCGTCAGCCGAAAACGGTCGAGAGCAGCCCGACGAGGCCGAGCCCGAGCGCGGCCAGCGCATCGCCGGCAATGAGCCCGCCGCCGACGAGCGATGCCGTGCTCATGTCTTCCGGCAGCGCGGACCCGGCCTTGCTCCTGTCCTTGCCCTTGCGCAAGCTGTTCATCAGGCTCGAGAGCACGCCGCCGGCGGCGAACCACGACGACGTGGCGAGATTGAGGAAGCCGCCGAATGAAGATGCGTACGGCGAGGGCAGGATCACGGCGTCGAGCAGGAAGTCGGTGGAGAACCCGACGCGGCCCGACGCGACGAACCGCTTGTACTTCCGGCGCGACTTGATGATCTTGCGCAGGATCTCGGTCGCGAAGCCGATGCCGACGCCGACCCAGATCGCGGTGCGCTGATAGGGCTTGTCGTCGGTCAAGCTGCGCAGCACGCCGACGAATTTGTAGGTCATCGCGGAGGCCCATCGCTCGGGCTGCTTGTCCGCAGGCAGCGTCGTCTGGTCGAGCTGCAGCACGGGGTATGCGCTCATGAAGAGCTCGGCAAAGACGACGGCCATGATCGCGCCCATGACGATGCCGGCCACCTGGAAACGGAACTGGATGGTGCGGTTGGTCCCGAGGCGCCAGCCGGTCGAGCGATCCTGCTGCATGTCGCACGCTTCGCTGGTGGAGACCAGCAGCACGGTAGCGGCGAGGAGGCCGACCGTCGGATCCTTGAGCCCGATCGCCGCCATCAGGATCACGGTCACCACGAACGCCGACGAGATCGGATTGCTGTCCGTGATTCCAATCGAGATGCCGTTCACCATCGCGAACACGAACACGAGGATCACTGCGAACACGAGATAGCCCACGGGCTGGTGCAGCACCTGCGATCCCGTGACCACCACGGCGATGCCCCAGAACACGACCCAGGCCACGAGCCGGCGAATGTTGGTGCGCTTCCAATCCTCCTGCTCGACCGGCTTGGCGGCGTGCTGGCGCACGCGCTGCCAGGCGCGGAAGAGGATAAGCGATACGTCGATGAGCGCCGCGCCCATGATCATCCCGAGCGCAATCAGGAACGTGATCTTGCGGAACGGATCGCCCTCCTTGAGCCAGCCGATCGAGATGAAGTAAGGAATCAGCGCCCAGCCGACGAGCCCCCCGACGATCGCGGGCACGCCGATGCGCGCGCCGACGATCATGCCGGCGCCGAACGTGGACGCGGACAGGTCGATCGCGCTTAAGGCAGCGGTCTTCGCGGCGCCGATGCCGCCGACGATGCCGAGCGCCATGCCGCCGAAGAGCCGCGTCACCGAACGCCGCAGAAGATCCACGTCGGTGAGCGCGCGCAGGATGTTGGCCACTGCGAGGCCCGATGGAAACTTGAGCTGCATGCGGTCCACCAGAATCGGCGTGTAGAGCATGCCCACGCCGACGCCGAACATGCCGATGCACAGCATGTAGACAATGAGCTCCCAGACGGGCGGCTTAGGCAGCCCCAGCCAGGTCATTGCCTGGATGACGACCGCCATGGCGCTCATGCCTGCCACCGACGCAGCCGTGGTCTGTATGAAGTTCGCGCCGTGGCGCCCTTGCGCACCGTAGCCGAACGTCACCGTCGAGCCGAGGATGCCGGCGAGCACCTGGCCGCCGACGAAGAAGCCGAGCGAGAAGTTCATGTACGACGCCGCGAGTCCGCCCAGGGGTCCCAGGACGAGAATGCCGATCGCACCGAGCAGCGCGTAGTACTGCCAAGTCCCGATGCGCGGGAGCCAGGCCCAGCGCTGGGCCGATTCTCGTCGTGGCAGCGGCGTCGATGTCATGGTCGGTCCTCGGCCCGCGGGCCGTCGGTTGCGATACTCGAGCGTGCTCGACCGGCGTGTTGCGTGTCAAGCTCCGGACGGCCGCGCCCGCCCGACGCCGTCTGCTGCGCTATCCCGTGCCCCCGTAGCGCTCGGCGCGGATGATCCGTGGCGGCAGCTCCTCGGCGACCAGCGCGCTCGTCACCGCTTCGACGAAGTCGTTGGCGCCGCAGACGTAGACGTGGCGCGGCGCCCGCTGCCAGCCTGCGAGGATTTCGCGCAGGAGGGCGCGATCCAGCCGCCGATCGAAATCGACCCGGTCTCGACGCGGCTCGCGCGTCGTCGTCACGACCAGCCTGAAACCGTCGTCGCGCGTCCGCCGATCGAACAGCTCGTCGCGGAAAATGAGCTCGTCCCGGGTTCGCGCCGAATAGACGAGCAACGCCTCGGTTGCCGGCGCCACGGCGGCACGATGGCGCTCGATCGCCATCAGCGGCACGACCCCGGAGCCGCCGCCGACGAGAAGGATCGGACCGCCGTCGTCCGGCCGCCAGAGGAAGTGTCCGCCGATCGGCCCGCGCACCTCGAACGTATCTCCCGCTCGCGCCACGTCGTGAAAATACGGCGAGACCTCCCCGTCCTCGAGCCGTTCGACCGCGAGCTCGATCGGCTCGCTGCCGGGCGCGGAGGCGATCGAGTAACTGCGCTGCGCCTGGTAGCCGTCGGGCGCAGTGAGGCGGACGTCGACGTGCTGGCCCGCTTCGTGTCGGGGAAGCGCGGTGCGCAGGAAGATGCTCACGACGCGCGGCGTCTGCCGCGCTACGCGCTCGATCACCGCGTCCCGCCAGCGCGACGGCTCCGCGGCCGGAGCCTTCGCGCTCACGGGTCGTCGGTGTAGCGCTGCTCGCGCCAGGGGTCGCCGTACAGGTGATAGCCGCGCAGCTCCCAGAAACCGGCTTCGTTCCGCGAAGTGAAGCGCAGCCCTTTGACCCACTTCGCGCTCTTCCAGAAATACAGGTGCGGCACGAGGAGCCGCGCGGGCCCGCCGTGCTCGGCGGGAAGCGGCGTGCCGTCGTACCGCGTGGCGATCATCGCCTGGCCGCCGACGAGGTCCGCGACCGGAAGGTTCGTATCGTAGCCGTCGTACGATTCGGCCAGCAAATATGCAGTCGGCGGCGCGACCGCCGCGGCGGCGAACAGATCATCGATCCCGACGCCTTCCCACGACGTATCGAACTTGCTCCACTTCGTCACGCAATGGATGTCTCCGCGCCAGGTCGTTCGCGGCAGCGCCTCGAACTCGGGCCAGCTCCAGCTCGCGAGCGGCTTGGACCCGTCGCTCAAGGTGAAGCGCCAGTTCGCCAGGTCGACCGACGGCGTCGGTCCCATCGACAGCACCGGAAAGTCGTGCGTCTGATATTGACCGGGCGGCAAACGCTGCGCTGCTTCCTTGCCGGGCCGTCGTCCTGAGAATCCGCGGGTCGCCATCGTCAGCGCGAATTCTAGTCCGAGTCGCGACGCAATTGGAACGCCCGCGAGGCGGCTCGGCGCCGCGCCCGAGGCCGCACCCGGCGAATGCTCTCGTGTAAACTTTGTAGCTTCTTCCGGGGGCCATCGGAGCGAGCCGCCTTGTCGATTCCGTACTGGATGTTGGCGATCCTGGGCGCGGCTCGTCACGCTGTGGCCGATCGCGCTCCTGCTCTGGCTGGGCGCTCTGGTGCGCATTTCGACGCTGGCGCGTGCGCCGCGCTGGACTGCGCCGCTGCATCCTCGGAGCCTGGCTCACGGTGAATCTCTTGAGCGAGGCAGCGCACGATCTTCGCTCGCGCAAGCCCGCGCGCTGGGGCGGGCGTGAGTACGACCTCAGGACGCGAAAGGCCTGAGCAATCAGATAAGAGAGGGACTTATGGAACGCAGGAAAGCCGGCGATTTTCCTCCGCAAGTACTGAAGCTGTTCGACGGCTACATCCACGGGGCGCTCAGCCGCCGCGATTTTCTCGATCGCGCCGCGGGCTACGCGGTCGGCGGGTTTACCGCCGCCGCCATGCTCGAGAGCCTGAGCCCGAACTACGCGTTGGCGCAGCAGGTCGCCAGGGATGACCCGCGCATCAAGACCGAGTATCTGACCTATCCGTCGCCTCGCGGCTCGGGAACGATGCGTGGTTATTTCGCGCATCCCGCGAATGCGAGCGGCAAGCTGCCCGGCGTGGTCGTGATCCACGAGAACCGCGGGCTCAATCCGTACATCGAGGACGTCGCGCGTCGGCTGGCGATCGAGAACTTCGTCGCCCTCGCGCCGGACGCCCTGACGCCGGTGGGTGGCTATCCGGGCGACGATGAAAAGGCGGCGCAGCTCTTCGGCCAGCTCGACCCGATGAAACGCACCGAGGATCTCCTCGCAGCCGAGCCCTACCTCAAGACCCGGCCCGAATGCAACGGCCGCGTCGGCGCGGTCGGATTCTGCTTCGGCGGGACCGTCGTCAACACCATGGCGGTGCGCTTTCCCGATCTCGCGGCGGCGGTGCCGTTCTACGGAGGACAGCCCAGTGCAGCGGACGCGGCGAAGATCAAGGCGCCGCTGCTGCTCCATTACGCGGCGCTCGACGAGCGCATCGATGCCGGCTGGCCCGCCTACGAGCAGGCGCTGAAGGCGAGCGGCGTGAAATATCAGATGTACATGTATCCGGGCACGAATCACGGCTTCCACAACGACACCACGCCGCGTTACGACGAGGCGGCGGCGAAGCTGGCTTGGTCGCGCACGCTCGCGTTCCTCAAGGAAAACCTCAAGGCCTGATCCCTGTAGCGGCGCTACGGGCGCGTTGTGCGCGCGTCGCTCCGCTGCGATCGGCCGGCGACGACACTCCAGGCGAGCGAGCGGCTCGCCGAATGCCGCGGGCCGCTTGACCGTGCCGGCGCCCCCGCAGATACTTCCAGCCGTGCAAGGCGGTGTTTCGGAAGGAGACGTGAGATGAGAGCGTGGACCGTGCTGTTCGTTTCCGTGCTGCTCGCGGCTTGCGCTACCGCACCGACGCCCCCTGCGCCGCGCGTCGAGCATCTTTTCCACGACAATCTCTTCGCGGCACCCTCGGAGCACATCAGTGCCGAAGACGTCTTCGCGCTGTCCGACGACATGCGCCAGTACCTCGGCCGTGAGATCGCCTCCCTGCTGCGCACCCGGAAACCGCAGGCCGCCCTCGTCGATGCCCTCTACGACAGGGGCGCGCTCAAGCTCGACTACGATGCGGAGATCACCCGCACCGCGGCGCAGACTTTTGCAGCGCACGCCGGAAACTGCCTGTCGCTCGCGATCATGACCGCCGCGTTCGCCAAGCAGATGGGCTTGCCGGTCCGCTACCAGCGGATCATGGTCGACGACGCCTGGAGCCGCAGCGGCGACCTGTATTTCGCAAGCTCTCATGTCAATCTCACGCTGGGCGGATCAGGGTTCGCCAAGATCCTCGATTACGCCGACGCGGAGACGACCATCGACTTCCTGCCACCGGGATACACGCGCGGCCGGCGCCTGCGTGTCATCGGCGAAGACACGATCGTCGCCATGTTCATGAACAACCGGGCCGCTGAATCTCTCGCCGCAGGGCATCTGGACGACGCGTACTGGTTCGCGCATCACGCCATCGACAACGATCCCAAGTTCCTCGCTTCCTACAACACGCTCGGCGTCATCTACCGTCATCACCACAATCTCCAGAATGCGGAAACCACGTTGCGCTACGTGCTCGAAGTCGAACCCGCGAATACGGAGGCCATGTCCAACCTCGCGCTCGTCCTCAAAGACGAAGGCCGCGGCGGCGAGGCCGCGGCGCTGATGGCGCGGCTCAAGGAGCTGGAGCCGTACCCGCCGTTCTATTTCTTCAATCTCGGCATGGCGGCGATGCACGAGGGCGATTACCAGACCGCCAGAGACATGTTCGCGAAGGAGCTGGACCGCGACGCGTACTATCACGAATTCCACTTCTGGATCGCCGCCGCGTATCTCGGACTCGGCGACATCGCGAGCGCGCGCTCGCATCTCGCGATCGCCATGGAGAACAGCGCGACGCGCAAGGAGCACGCCCTGTACGCGGCGAAGCTCGATCGCCTGAGCTCGTATCGCCCGCGCTAGGTTCCCGGAATCCGCCGCGGCGGCCGCGGCGCGCGGGCTTGGCCCCTCGCCGCGGCCGCTCCGTCTCGGCATGCAGCCGATCATCTCCGTCGCGAAATTGAGCAAGACCTACGCCTCGGGGTTCCAGGCGCTGAAGGACGTCGACCTCGAGATCCGCCGCGGCGAGATCTTCGCCCTTCTGGGTCCGAATGGCGCGGGCAAGACCACGCTCATCAGCATCGTCTGCGGCATCGTCAACCGCTCGGCGGGAACGGTGCTCGTCGACGGCCGCGACATCCTTTCCGACTATCGCGCGACCCGGTCCATGATCGGGCTCGTCCCGCAGGAATTGACCACCGACGCGTTCGAGTCGGTCTGGAACACCGTCTCCTTCAGTCGCGGCCTGTTCGGCAAAGCGCCGAACGCGGCGCACATCGAGGCCGTGCTCAAGTCGCTGTCGCTGTGGGACCGCAGGGACAGCAAGGTCATGACGCTCTCCGGCGGAATGAAGCGCCGGCTGCTCATCGCCAAGGCGCTCTCGCACGAGCCTTCGATCCTGTTCCTCGACGAGCCCACCGCAGGCGTCGACGTGGAGCTCCGCCGCGAGATGTGGGCGCTCGTGCGCTCGCTTAGAGGGCAAGGCGTGACGATCATCCTTACCACCCACTACATCGACGAGGCCGAGGAGATGGCGGATCGGGTCGGCGTGATCAACAAGGGCGAGATCGTCCTGATCGAGGACAAGGCGGAGCTGATGCGCAAGCTCGGCAGCAAGCAGCTCACGCTCGAGCTCCAGCACAGACTGGAACGGATTCCGGAGGCACTCACCACGTACGGTCTCGAGCTCTCTGCCGACCACGGCGAGCTGGTCTATACCTACGACGTGCGCGGAAGCGAGACCGGCATCGGGCCGCTGCTGGCGGCCCTGGTCGCCGCGGGCATCGGCTTCAAGGACTTGAGGACGACCGAGTCATCGCTCGAGGAGATCTTCGTGAGCCTGGTGCGGGAGGAGAAGTGAATCTGCACGCGGTGCGCGCGATCTACCGGTTCGAGATGGCGCGCACGCGCCGCACGCTGATGCAGAGCATCATCTCGCCGGTGATCTCGACGTCGCTGTATTTCGTCGTCTTCGGCGCGGCGATCGGCTCGCGCATTCAGCAAGTCGGCGGGATCAGCTACGGCGCGTTCATCGTGCCGGGGCTGATCATGCTGTCGCTCCTGACGCAGAGCATCGCCAACGCGTCCTTCGGCATCTACTTTCCCCGCTTCGTCGGGACGATCTACGAGCTCCTGTCGGCGCCCGTTTCCTCATTCGAGATCGTGCTTGCCTACGTCGGGGCGGCGGCGACCAAGTCGATCATCCTGGGACTCATCATCCTCGCCACGGCCGCGCTGTTCGTTCCGCTGTCAATCGCTCATCCGGCATGGATGGTGCTGTTTCTGGTGCTGACTTCCATGACCTTCAGTCTGCTCGGGTTCGTGATCGGCATCTGGGCCGACGGCTTCGAGAAGCTGCAGCTCGTCCCGCTGCTCATCATCACGCCGCTCACCTTTCTCGGCGGGAGCTTTTACTCCGTGGACATGCTGCCGCCGTTCTGGCAGACGGTGTCTCTGTTCAACCCTGTCGTGTACCTGATAAGCGGCTTTCGCTGGAGCTTCTACGGCATCGCCGACGTGACGGTCGCCGTGAGCCTGGGCATGACGCTCGTCTTCATGGCCCTTTTCATCGCCATCGTCGCCTGGATGTTCAGGACGGGGTACCGGCTCAAGACCTAGCCTCGGCGGCGCGGAGGGAGGGAGATGCGCCCGGCGAAAGATCGATAACCCGCGAGTTGTGCAGTACGAACCCGGCGGAAAGGCGATCCGCCGAGGCACATTCCTCCGTTAAAGTCGCGAATCGCATCTCGACGCGCCGGAGGGGCGAACGTCGGCAGGGGGCCGATATGACAGGTGGATTTTGCCACTCCGTTGGGCTAATCTGCCGGGCTGGTCGGCGGACCGCCGACCGCCGCGCCCGCCACCGATGCGACCGAAACCCGCCCTCGCCACGCTGATCGTGCTGGCTTCGTTCGCGTCAGCGCCGGCGCTCGCCGCGCAGGGATTCAAGTTCGGCCAGGAAGATGAGTCGGATCGCGCCGAGCAGGAGGCGAGGCAGGCGCGCATCGCGGATCAGCTCTCCACGCCGTGCCGCGCCAGCCTCAAGGACCGGAAGATCATGGTGGTGATCGGGGTGCGCCAGTCGAACGGCTACATCGCCGCGCAGCAGCAGAACTACGGCCCCCATTTCCAGTCGATCAACGCGCGCTTGCGCGCGCTCGGTCTGCGCACGTATACACCCGAGGAAATACGGCGCCAGATCGCCCAAGCCGAGATCGACGCGTATTTTCGCAACGACCCCGACGCGATGCTCAACGCCTCGAAGCGGCTGGGCGCGAGCTTCGTGCTGCGCGGGCTGATCTCGTCGCAGGCGACGGTCAATCCGATGATGAATGTGAACCAGGTGACGGTGAACATGAAGTTCACGCTCTACGGGAGCGACGGACGCTTCATCTCCGACACCGAAGCGAGCTCCGGCTCGTACGCGGGCGCCAACGTCGAGCGCATGGCACTGACGCTCGTCAACGAGAAGGCCGACGAAGTCGTCCCTGCGCTTTACGCCGATTACTGTCGCAACGCCGGCGCCGGGAAGAAGGCGCCGCACTAGAATGCATCAGATCCGAAAGACTCAATCCTGAGAGGAGAGCACACCATGAGACACCACGCTTCGATCCATTTTGCCCGGTACCTGCTCGGGGCGGCGCTTCTCGCGGTGACTTCGCTCGCGTCGGCGCAGCCGACCTTCGGAAATCCGTCGCCGACGGCAGGAAAGGAAACCTCGCAGAAGGCAAACGCGGCTGCAGACCAGGGGATGTACCAGCAGATCACCTATACCAACGCCAACAAGAAGGGGCCGGCGGTCATCGTCATTCCGGGAGAGATCAAGAGCAACAACGCCACGTTCCTTCAAAAGTTCACGGCCAACAACATCGCCGACTACGGCGAGCTCGAGCTCGGCAACGCCAACTTCCCGGTACTGGAGCGCTCGAATCTCGGACCGCTGCTCAAGGAATTCGAGCTTGCCTACAACCTCGGCGACCAGGACGCCGCGCGCAAGATGCTGCGGATGGGCAAGCTCAAGACGACGAAGTATGTCGTGAAGTTCGACATTCTCAAGACCGAGCAGGTCGCCGCCGCCCAGCAGGGCTTCGACGGCCGCACGCTCGGCAACATGGTCGGGATCCTCGGCGCCTTCAGCGGCTCGCGCGGCGGCGCCGAAGCCGGCGCGCTGGGCGGCACGGCGGTGGGCTCGGTGCACAACAACGAAGCGACCAGCGTCTGGGTGATCGGCATGCGCTACAAGATCATCAACGCCGAGACCACCGAGCAGGTCGCCACGGGTTACACCGAGGAAAAGATGGAGCTCGGCGCCGTGTCGTCCGGCGCGCTCGGCGTGCACCAGTCGCAGCAGGGCGGCTTGTCGCTCGATTCGATGGTGCAGCGCCTGGTGCAGAAGTCGGTTTGGGATATCGACAACAAGTACAAATGATCGACTGAGGGTCGGAATCCGCGACGCCGGCTTCGATGCCGGCGTCGTCGCTTTCAGAGGGAGCGAAGTCATGGCAGAGGGCAGCATCGGCAAGTATGAGATCCGCCGCGAGCTCGGTCGCGGCGCGATGGGCATCGTGTACGAGGGCTATGACCCGTCGATCAAGCGCGTCGTCGCGCTCAAGACCATCCGCGCCGACCAGCTCGCGGGCGGCGATGCAGACGCGGTGATCGCCCGCTTCCGGCGCGAGGCGCAGGCCGCGGGGCGGCTCAATCATCCGAACATCGTCTCGATCTACGATTTCGGCGAAGACGGCGGCGTGTGGTACATCGCCATGGAGCTCGTCCAGGGCCGCGAGCTCAAAACCTGTTTCGACGCCGACGAGCGCTTCCGCCTCGGCGACGCAGTCCGCATCATGGGACAGATCTTGAGCGCGCTCGACTACTCGCATAAGCAGGGCGTCGTCCACCGCGACATCAAGCCGGCGAACATCTTCCTGCTCGAAGACGGCTCGGTGAAGGTCGCCGACTTCGGCATCGCCCATATCGAAGCGTCGAACCTGACGCAGGTCGGTACCGTCATGGGAACGCCCAGCTACATGTCGCCGGAGCAGATCATGGGCCTGCCGGTGGATGGACGCTCGGACCTTTTCTCGGCCGGCGTCATTCTGTATCAGTTCCTGACGGGCGAGCGTCCTTTCGCCGGATCGGCCGCCACGACGATGCAGAAGGTGCTGAAGGAGGACCCTCTGCCGCCGTCGACGCTCAACGTCCAGCTGCCGCCGGCCCTCGATGCCGTGGTGCGCAAGGCGCTCGCCAAGCGCGCGGACGAACGCTACCCGTCGGCGCATGAATTCGCGGCAGCGCTTCGCGCCGCGGCGCCTGCCGCCGGCACGCCCATGCCCGCGCGGGCGACGACAGCCGCCGACGCTGCGCACGGCGACCCCACACTGATCGACGCGGCCGCGGTTCGTCCCCACGCGGCGCCTGCGCCGCCCCCGACAACCGCGGCGAACCCGTCGGCGAAACCGCCCCGGGTTCCCATGCTGCCGATCGCCGTCGTGATCGCGGCCGTGATGGTGGGCGCCGGGGCGTGGTACGTCATGCAGCGGCCGACGGACGAAGCAACCGCGGCCAAGTCATCCGCGCACGATGTGCAGCCCGTACGCGCGACTGCGAAGGCGGCGCCTGCCGCCGCTTCGTCCTCGCCGGCCGAGGCGCCCGGGCGTGAGGCGGGGACGCTCCTCGTTACCGCGGTCGGCCTGGCGGATCCGAGCGATCCGCGCTACCAGAGCGACAAAGCCCTGCTGCAGACGGACCTCCGCGCCGATTCGCGCAGCCAGGCGGTCGAGAAGGCGCTAGGGCTCCTCATCGACGAGAAGTCGCTCTCGGAGAACTACGATCTGCTCAAGGAGCGGCTGCTCTCGAAGAGCGCGAGCTACGTCAAGACCGTCTTGCGCGAGAGCGAGCCGCGGCTGGGCAAGGACGGCCTGATGTCGATCACGACCGAGGCGGTGGTGAACGTGAAGGCCGTGCAAAAATCCCTCAACGACATGTCGCGCGACGAGCGAATCGATTTCATCCGCGCCAGCGGCGACCCCAAGGTGTCGGTGCAGGTCACGGTGCGCGACGCGGACGAGCCTGGTGCTCCGCCGCTGCCTTCGCAGGTCGCGGAAAATATTCTCAAGGAGCGGATCAAGTCGTTCGGCTTCCGCACCTGGTCGGAGGCCGGCGGCGAGGCAGGTCAGCGCGCCGACGCCGCGGTCATTGGCGAGGTCCAGGTGAAGAGGCTCTCGATGCGGCTCCCCGCCTCCGGTTTGACGGTGACCAAGTACGCGCTGACCTCGTGGACCGTGAAATGCATCGATCGCGAGACGGGCGAGGAGATCTACCACAACACGGCGCTGCCCAAAGGCGCAGGCAGCTGGGCCAGCGAAGAGGAAGCCCTCAAGGCGATCGGCGGAAAGATCGCCGACGAGTTTTCCCGCGATTTCTTTCTTCAGCACGCGGACATCACGAGCCAGCCGATCATGCTGATCGTGGGCGGCATGCCCGATGCGGCGTCGGAGGATCTGCTCGCGCGCGAGCTCCTAGGATTGCCGGAGGTCATCGCCGCGGCGCCGCGCCCCGCCGCGAAGCCGCGCATCTACGATTTGCGCGTGGCCGCGACCGGCGCCCCGAGCGACACGATCGCCAACGGCGTTCTCAAGCCGCTGAACGCGAAGCTCGGCCAGCCGTGCTTCACGCTCGGCGGCGTCGACGCCGATCGGGTCTCGGTCGCGTTCGACAAGCGCTGCGCGGAGGCCTCGGTCGTGAATCGCCTCGAGACCGACCCGCCCGCGGGCCTCTACGGCGCTCCGCCGGGGCGGCAGAAGACCGTTATCCGGAATCCCGAAATGCTTCGAAAGATCACGATCTAGCCGACGTCCGCCCGCAAGCAAAAAAGGGCGGCCGCTTTCGGCCGCCTGACGCTTCCCATCCGAAGCAATCAATAGCGATTGCTGTAGCGGTAATCGATGCCGTCGGGACCCACGTAACCGTGGTAATGGTTGTACGGGCCATCGACGGTCGTCGACCACGCGCACCCCCCAAGCGTACCGAGCGCGAGGACGACGAAAAGACATTTGACCAGCGTGCGCATCATGGGCTATCTCCTATCTAAGACGTCCCGAAGATTGAGGCCCATTTTCCGCGCCGTAGGTTCCCGAGCGCCGTGTCGGACCCGGACCTACGCGAGCGTTCTCCGATCACGACGCCGGGATGCGCGCGCTCCATACCGGAACCATCCACACCGCGTAACCGCGCGGATCCCGGATGCTGGCGATCATCTGCTCGAAGTAGGCGAGCGCGGAAGAGCTCGAGATCGGCGTGAGCTCGCCGATCGATTCGGCGTAGCCGTCGCGCCAGGCTTCGAGAATCCGCGCGAACGTCTCGCGCGGCGCGTGCAGCGGATCGACGACGACATATTCCACGGCGATTTCGTCCAGGTTCATTCCGGCGAGGATGCCGTAGGCGTTGCGCCCCACATGGAGGTCCGTCCCGGTCGCCGCCTCGAACGCCGGCGGCGCAACGTGCCAGAATTCGGCGGGATCCGGCTTGCCGCGCTGGAAGTGCAGCATCCCGTAGTCCTCCGCGATCACGTGCAGATAGCCGCCGCGGCGCGTCACTCGCTTGAGCTCGGCGAGCACGCGTTCGGGATGCGGAATCGACTGGATGACGTGACGGCAGACGCTGAGATCGTAGCTTCCGTCTCCGGCTTCGAGCTCGAAAACGCTCTGATGCTCGAAGGCGAGTCGCGGCGCAAGACGGGCGTAGCGCGTGCGCGCGAGCTGCAGATGATGATCGACGATGTCGACGCCGAGCACTTTGCTCTCGGGATAGAGCTCCGCGAGCCGGGAGGCGATCTCGCCGGTGCCGCAGCCCGCGTCGAGGATGCGCGGCGAGCGCGGCAGCGCGTAGCGCGCGAACAGCGGCGCTTCCTGCGGCCAGATGGCTTCGGCCTGCGCGGCGAGATTGCGCACCATCGACTCGTCGGCCATCTGCCTGGCCTGCGGATTGAGGTCCGTCACGGCATTTCCCGGCCCGACACGCGCTTCAGCTCGCCAGCACGATCTCGACGCGACGGTTGCGCCGGCCTTCGTTGCGTATCCTGAGGACGCGGATCCCGCCGATCTCGGCGATGTTGCGCACATGCGTACCGCCGCACGGCTGCAGGTCGATGTCGGGGATGCGCAGCAGGCGCACGCGTCCGGCGCCGCGCGGCGGCTGAACGCTCATGGTCTTGACCAGCTCCGGCCGCGCATCGAGCTCTTCGTCGGTGATCCACACTGTTTCGGTTGCGACGCCGCGCGCGATCAGCGCGTTGGTCCCACGCTCGATCTTCGCGGCATCGAGGAGGCTCATGTCGATGTCGAAGTCGAGCCGCGCCTTGTCCGGCGCGATGTTGCCCCCGGTGACCGGGGCGACGACTACGCACGACATCACGTGCAGCGCCGTATGCAGGCGCATCAACGCGTAGCGGCGCGGCCAGTCGATCTCGAGGGTCAGCGTTTCGCCGATCTCGGGCAAAGGCGTCGACGGCGCGGGAACGTGCACCACGCGATCCATCGTTTCGCCCTTGCGGGTATCGGCGACGACGATGCGCTCGCCGCTCGAGCGAACCAGCACGCCCGTGTCACCGGGTTGGCCGCCGCCGAGCGGATAGAAGATCGTCGAGTCGAGCTCGATGCCGCGGTCTGTTACGGCGACCACACGAGCGTGTGTCGTCTGAAGGTAAGCGTCGTCTCTGAACAGCAGCTCGGTGGGCATGGCCTCGGCCAGGAAAAGTTGGGTCTCGGCCGTTCGTTCCGGCCATGCGGTCTGCCGCCGGGCACGTCAGTCCGCGTCGACGCGCACAACGACCAGGTCCTTGTGCTCCGGGTGCTTCGACAGCCAGCGCTGTACGTAGGGACAAGTCGGGACGATACGCAGCGCGTGCTCGCGCGCGTAGCGTATCGCCGCCTCGGCCAGCGCCTCGGCGACCCCGCGTCCGCGCAGCGCGGGATCGACGCCGGTATGGACGAGCTCCATCGTGTGCGGCCCGACGCTCGCGTAGACAAGCTCGCCCTCGCCCTCCGGCAGACGCACGAGAAAGCGATGACGCTCGGTATCGTTCTGGACGTCCATCGGAGGCTATTCTGCCTGAAGCGCCCCTTCTTGCGGAGAACGAGCCCGGAGCCGCTGCCTCGGCGCCGCAAGCGGCCGTCCTGGACCAGGCTCAGTGCAAGGCGAACGCCGCTCGAAACGCAGCCTCCAGGTCCGCGCTGCGCAAGTTGCCTTCCGTCACGCTGACGATGTCAGGCACCTCGATGCGCGGCAACCCGCGCCCTGTCAGCCCGTCGTTGAGGTGCGGAAGGTCGCTCTTCAAGAGTGCGGCGAACTCGTCCGAGATCTTCGCGAGCTCGGCCTGCAGGACATCGATCCGGGCGAGCTGGTACGCGGTCGGACCGCCTTCCCAGGACATGATCGCGCCGTAGAGAAGGTCGGTATGCTCTCGCAGCCGCTCTTCTCCGGTGATCGCACCGCCTTCCGTGGTGGCGACAATGCGTTTGCGAATCGTGTCGGTCTTCGCATCCGCATCGAGGAGATCCCTGCGCAACGCATCGTTCTCGGCAAGCGCACCCGCCCGCGCCTGCAAAGCTTCGTGCGCGATATTCAGGCGCCGCACGAGCCCGGTCATCTCTCCGAACAACGCGCTCACGCGCATTGCCGCTTCGAATTGCGCCTGCCGATCCGCCACGGTGAACTTTGCCCGCCGGTCCAGACCGATGGCGAGGGACGTTTCGTAGACCTTGTCGCCCTTGGTCAGGCGCACCGTGTAGGTCCCGGGAGGATAGCGTGGCCCCCGGGTCGAGCGTTGCGCGAGCTGCGCTGCTGGCGGGACCACCGGAGGCTTTGCCCGCATCAACCACGTCACGCGGTTGAGGCCTCGATGCTTGCCCGCCGGAATCGAGTCGAGCAGCTTGCTTGCCGAGTCGAAGATCTCGAGCTTGAGCAGTCCGAATAGGTGCCGCTGGCGCTGGTAGTAGGTGATGACCGCACCGTCGGATGGATTCGCCCCCGTGAATTTCGCATCGCCCTCGGCCCAGCCACCGTCGGCTGTGATCCGCTGCTGAACCGGTCGCGCCGCGACGAACGCAACCTCATGATCGAGCGCGCCCGACGTCAGATGGCGCAGCGGCGTGATGTCGTCGACGATCCAGATGCCGCGGCCATGCGTCGCAAGCACGAGATCGCTGTCGCGGGTCTGCAGCGCGATATCGCGCACCGCGACCGCAGGAAAGTTCGCGGGCCTGAATTCCACCCATTCGCTCCCGCGATTGGTGGAGATCCACAGGCCTAGCTCGGTACCGACGAACAGGAGATCAGGACTGACGAAGTCTTCTCTCACGACGTGAACGTAGCCGCGCAATCCGTTCGCGGCGCCGGCGATCCGCTGCCAGGTCGCACCGAAATCGGCGGTACGAAAGACATACGGCTGCATGTCGCCGAACGTGTGGCGGTCGACCGCAATGTACGCGGTCGCGGGGTCGAAACGGCTCGCCTCGACCCACGATATCCAGCTTCCGGCGATCACGCCCGGCAGAGTGCCGCCAACGTTCTTCCAGCTTCGGCCGCCGTCGCGGGTAAGCTGCACGTTGCCGTCGTCCGTGCCGACCCAGATCACCTGCGCGTCCCTCGGCGACTCGCAGATCGAGTAGATCGTCGTGTGCATTTCGGCAGCCGAGTTGTCGACCGTGATGCCGCCCGACTGCTCCTGTTTCTGTTTCTCGAGATCGTTCGTCGTGAGATCCGGCGAAATGCGCTCCCAGCTCTGACCCTGGTCGCGCGACCGGAACAGGAACTGAGCACCGGTGTAGAGCGTGCCTTTCTCGTTGGGGGACAGACGCAGCGGCGTGTTCCAGTTGAAGCGCAGCTTCTCCCCCGACCCCGCCTTGGGCTGGATGTCGCGGGTCTCGTGCGTTCTGCGGTTCGCGCGTCCGATATAGCCGCCCTGACACTCGCCGTAGAGATACTCCGGGTCCACGGGATCGGCAAACGTCCAGAAGCCGTCGCAACCGAAGAAAGCCTCCCAGCGGCTGTTCGTGATGCCTCCGGGATACGCGGAATCGCCGACAAAGACGGCGTTGTCCTGCAGACCACCGTACACCTGGTAGGGGTCGCCATCGTCGACGCTCACGTGATAGAACTGGGAGACGGGGAGGTTGTCGCTCTTCCACCAGCGATTGCCGCCGTCGAACGAGATCCATAGTCCGCCGTCGTCCCCGCCGATGACGTGCATGGGGTTCTTCGGGTTGATCCACAGGTCGTGCCAGTCGCCGTGGGCGCCCTCGCTCGTGGCGGCGAAGCTCTTGCCGCCGTCGGTCGAGACGATCAGGTTGTAATCGGTCTTGAAGACGCGGTCAGGCGTCGTCGGATCGACGATGAGATTGGCGAAGTAGAACGGGCGCCATACCATCGCCTGGCTGCGATCGCGCTCCTCGAAAGTCGCGCCGCCGTCGTCGGAGACGAACAACGCGCTGCGCGTCCCTTCGATGACGACGTAGACGCGCTTCGAGTCGGAAGGCGCCACCGCGATCGCCGAACGCCCCCACGGCTTGGGAGGCAATCCCTTGGCCGTTGCGGCGTCGAGACTGCGCCACGATCGTCCGCCGTCGTCGGTTACAAACAGTCCGCTGCCGCTCGCCGCGTCGGCCGACGCTCCGCCCGAGCGAAAAGTCCAGCCCTGGCGGCGAAAGTCCCATAGCGCGGCGAAGATGCGCTCCGGCTTCTTCGGATCCATGGCGATCGACGAGCAGCCGGTCGACAGGTTGTCGCCTTTCAGGATCAGCGTCCAAGACTGCCCGCCGTCAACGGTCTTGTAGAGCCCGCGATCGGCCGAGTCGCTCCAGAGCTTGCCCGGTACGCAGGCATAGACTACGTCGCCATCGACGGGGTGCACGATGATCTTGGCGATGCGCTCCGATTCCGGGAGACCCATGCGGACCCACGTGTCGCCTCGGTCGGTGGACTTGTAGATGCCGTCGCCGATCGAAACCGAGTTGCGGGTCCATGCCTCTCCGGTGCCGACCCAGACGACGTCGGGCCGCGACGGGTCCAGCGCGACGGCGCCGATCGACTGCACCGGCTGACGGTCGAACACGGGCTTGAACGTCGTGCCGCCGTCGAGCGAACGCCAGACGCCGCCGCTCGCGGACCCTACGTAAAGCGTCACTTTGCCGTCGGGCTCGACTCTTCCGGACAGCGCCGCGATCCGGCCGCTCATCGTGGCCGAGCCGATGTTGCGTATGCCCAGACCCGAGACCGTCGCACGGTCGACGGGACCGGTGACGTCGGCTGCGGACGCAACCGCGGCGACCCACACCGGCAGGAGCCCCGCGAAGACGCGCACAACGAGGCATGCGCTCATTTCGCCGGCGCGGGAAACTCGAACAGCGCGTCGCTCATGACGACGTTCGCTTCCACTTTCTCGAAGGTGATCTTCCGGTTCTTGGTCCCGCCCCTCGGTCCCGAATCGATCGAGAACGGAAAGTAAACGTCGTTGACCCTCTCGTAGTTGCCAAAATCGGTTTCGGTCTCCATCCGGGCGCCGCGCACGGAGCGCTGGTAGACGATGCGGATGATGAGGTAGTAATCGGGGTCGAGGTAGACGTATTGGACGTCGCCGTCCGTCGCGCTGACGCGCAGCTTGTGCGCCTCGGTTCCCTCGATGTCTTCGGTGCCAAGGTAATCGATGCGGTTGCCCTTGGCAGCGCTGTCGACCAGCGGGCCATCGATGTCGGCGATATCCATCAGCTCCTTGCTCTCGTCGCCCGACAGCCGTTCCGGATCCTTCCGCCCGTAGAGTGGCGAGATAGCCCAGCCTTCGCGCCCGTCCCACGCGCGAACCATGGTGATCCCCTGGAGTGTCGCGTCGGTGCGCACGCGGTTTGGGCGCCGGATCTGCCGGATTATCGCGAACTCGGCGGAGAAGTCGCCCGAAACTTCGAGCTTGCCGGTGAAGCGCAGGCTCCGGATGGCTTTCAGTTTCTCGCTCCCGCCGCGCGCCTCCACGTGCTTGGCGATGAGCTCGTCGACGGTCACAGCGAAGGCCGTGGCGGGGGCGAGACTGAGCAAGGCGACGAGCAGCAGCGGACGCATGAGCCTGCTACGAAGGTGTTTTGGCGCCGGCATTCTACAGGCGCGCAGAGCAGCGAGCCAGAGCAGACGAAGGCCCTGCGGGCCTCCGCAAGTCAAAGGTGTGGAGGGTCCGCGACGCGCTATCTGCGCGTGACCGTGAGCGTCGCGGTCCTGGTGACGCCGGCGTAAGTGGCCGAGAGCGTCACGGTGGCATTCCTCTTGGCGGGAAAGGTCGTGACGGTGAAGCTCTTCGTCGTCGTGCCGGCGGCGACGACTACGCTCGAAGGCACCGAAGCGAGCGAGGACTTGGAAGTCCCGAGCGTCACCACCGCGCCGTTGACTGGAGCGGGTGCGGTCAGCGTCACCGTTCCCACGGCCGAAGCCCCACCCCTGACACTCGTCGGATTGAGCGCGAGCGACGCGAGCGACGCCGAAGGCGCCGCCGGATTGACCGTGACGGTCGTGGTCTTGGTGACTCCACTGTACGCCGCCGATACCGTCACCAGGGTCTGCGTAGCCACCGCGGACGTCGTCACGCCGAAGGTCGCGGACGTAGTGCCTGCGCCGACAGCGACGCTCGCCGGAACCGCGACGGCGCTTCCCGCGCTCGAAAGCGAAACCAGCGCGCCGCTCGCACCGGCGGCCGAGGTCAGCGTGACGGTACCGGTCGCAGGGTTGCCACCCACGATGGGGTTGGGGCTCGCGGCGACCGAAGCGAGCGCGGGGGCTCCCGACGCCGGTTTCCAGCCGAGCTGGATCACGTCGAAGTCGCTCGCCGTCAGCAGCGAGAACGCGGGATTGAGGGTGCTGTTGTTCCAGCGCGTGTCGAAGGTGCCCGTGATGTACATGTCCGAGCCGTTGTCGGCGACGATGAGGCCGTGCTTCTGCATCGCCCGGAAGATCTTCCGCACGTTCGGATCCGTCGTGCGCAGCGCCGGGTCCTGTCCGTTGACGGATGTCTTGAGCCGCAGCCGTGCGCCCATCGGCAGCGCACCGGCGGTACTGCCCGCCCGATGCGACGCGGGATAGACGTATCCGTTGGTCGATCGAACGGTGACGCGGAAGGCGTGACCGATCTCTGCGACGGCAGAGTTCCAGGCTTCGTCATAGCGCACGAGGCCGGGAAGGATGGCGAGCCCGGCGGCATCGGCGGACGTCCAGCCGTCCGGGCGACGGTTGTTGGCGTTCATGTCGAAAAAGGCGCCCGACCCGGCGAGCCACTGAGCATGCGCCGCGTCGTAGAAGACGTTGTACAACTCGTACAGATACTTGTGGCTGCAGTCGATGATGAGCAGGTGCCGGTCTTCCTGGCTGCGCTGATCGACGTTCCCCGGGTCGCCACCCTCGATCCAGTGCGCCTGGCTGATCGCTTCGGCCGGAATCGGATAGAAGGGGATGCCCTGCCCCGTCGAATAATTCACCCCGTCGCTCTCGTCCCAGTACTGGAAGGTCACCGCCTGCTTGGGCTCCGTTCCGTCGACGATGGCGTACGGCATTCCGTAGATGTCGACGCTGCCGGGGGAGGCTTCGCCGCCGAAGTCGGGATGCAGATGCCGCGTGCCGCCGTTGTTGATGAAGGCGATGTAGCCGGCCGAGCCGGGATCGATCGGCGCATCGGAGACGTCGGCGTTCCACCAGTTGTCCGCCGGAAACAGCGGCAGCGGACCGGGCGGCGGCGCGCCTTCGGCCGGCAGCGATGCAGGGCATTGGCCAAACACGGCCGCAGGGAGCACGAGCGCGATGGCGACCAAGAGCTTTGCAAGAAGCTTACGCATGGCGGGTCCTCGGTGAGCCCGTCCGGCGTCGCCCCCGCGCCTCGAGCACTATGCCGTTGTCATAATAACCCAGGCGCTCGGCTCGGTGCAACAATGCCGTGTCGCCTTGGAGAGAGCCCGCCATGGAACGCATCAAGGCTCTATTTTTCGACGTATTCGGCACTCTGGTCGACTGGCGCTCGTCGGTCGCGCGTGAGGCGCAGGCGATCCTTTCGCCGTTCGGTGCGCGGCTCGACTTCGAGGCCTTCGCCGACGCGTGGCGGGGCGAATACCAGCCGGCGATGGATGAGGTGCGCAGCGGCCGCCTGCCGTTTTCCAGGCTCGACGTTCTCCATCGGCGCAATCTCGACCGGGTACTGGAACGGCTGCAGCTCGGGCGCATCGACGAAGCTGCGCGCGTCGAATTGAATCAGGCCTGGCACAGACTCGACGCCTGGCCCGATACCACGGCGGGGCTCGCGCGCCTGCGCACGCGGTTTCGACTCGCCCCGTGCTCGAACGGCAACATCTCGATCATGGCCGATCTCGCGCGGCGCAACGGCTGGATCTGGGACGCGATCGTCGGGGCGGAGCTCGCCCGCGACTACAAGCCCAAGCCCGTCGTCTATCTGACCGCGGCGGCGGCGTTCGACTGCACCCCCGAAGAAGCCATGATGGTCGCCGCGCATTCCTACGACCTGGCAGCCGCCTCAGCTCTTGGTTTGCGCACCGCGTTCGTCGCCCGTCCCCACGAATTCGGTCCCGGCAAGGGCGAGCCACGCCCGAGCGTCCCGGTCGACATCTCGGTCGCAAGCCTCGTCGCGCTCGCCGATGCGCTCGGGTGCGCGTGAGAGGGCCACCCGAATCGCATTCAGGCTGGAACGGGTTCGATCGTCGATCGGCGCAGCAGGAAGAGCGCAATCGACACGTTCAGCAGGTTGAACGCGATGCCGTTCACGAACGCGGCCCGGTACGACCCGGTGAGGTCGTAGATCGCACCCGACATCCAGCCGCCGAGCGCCATGCCGAAGAGCGTGGCGGTGATCACGGCACCGACGCGTTCGCCGGCCTCGTGCGGCGGAAAGTATTCGCGCACGATGATCGCGTACGAGGGCACGATGCCGCCCTGGAACAGGCCGAAGAGCGCCGAGATCACGTACAGCGAAACGAGACCGTCGAACGGCACGAAGAGCAGCAGCGCGACGCCCTGCAGGGCCGAGCCGAGGAGCAGCGTGCGCAAGCCGCCGATCCGGTCGCAGATGAAGCCGAAGGAGACGCGGCTCACGATGCCGCACGCGAGCGTCAGCGACAGCATCTCGGCGCCGCGCGCCGGCCCGTAGCCGAGATCGCTGCAGTACGCGACGAGATGAACCTGCGGCATCGACATGGCCACGCAGCACGTGAGACCCGCGATGACGAGCAGCGTCTGCAACGCGCGGCTCGACAGGCCCAGCTCGTGCGGGACCACCGCCCGCCGCGCCGGCCCTGAAAGCGGCAGCTCGGTGATCGGCGGACGCTGCCGCAGGAGCAACGCGAGCGGCAGCATGGTCGCGGCGCAGAACACGCCGATGCCGATATAGGTTGCGCGCCAGCCGGCGCTCGCGATGAAGTGCTGGACTATCGGTGGCCAGACGGTCCCGGCGAGATAGTTGCCGCTGGCGAACACCGCCGCGGCGATCCCCCGCCTGCGGGTGAACCACAGCGAGACGTGCGCCAGGAGCGGCGCGAAGGTCGCAGCGCTGCCCACGCCGATCAAGAGGCCTTGTGCCAGCGCGTACAGCCAAAGGCTGCTCGCGGAGGCCGCCGCGACATAGCCGAGCACCATCACGACCGCGCCCGCGATCACCGGGACCATGATCCCGAAGCGGTCCGCGAGGCGGCCGAGCCCGATGCTGGCGAGTCCGAAGCCGATCATCGTCAGCGTGTAGGGCAACGACGCCTCGCCGCGCGCCACCGCAAATTCGGCCTGCACCGTCGGCAGCGCGACGACCACCGACCACATGCCGACGCCACCGATGGTGGAGAGCGCGAGACTCACCGCCAGCCGCAACCATGCGGACGGTGATTCGACGACGCCGTGTGAACGTTCCATCAGCTTCCCGCGGCCAAAGCTGCGATTGTGCCACGATGGTCCAGGCGGGCTGGGTCCGCCTCCGCGCAACTCTGTAGACGGCAAGAGCCGTTTGACCGTCGTTTCGGAATCGTGGACACTTCGCCCGCACACTGACGCGGTCCGACGGCGCATGAGCAGCCCCCTGCCGATCAATCCACTCGCCACGCTCGACGACGACGCCTGGGACGATCTCCTCGACTTCATCGAGGAGCGGCGCGTCATTCCGATCATCGGTCCGGAGCTGCTGAAGGTCGAGACCGAGAGCGGACCGCGACTCCTCTACGACTGGGTCGCCGAGAAGCTCGCGGGCAAGCTCAACGTCGACACGAAGGAGCTTCCCCAGCCGTACAACCTGAACGACGTCGTCTGCTCGTTCCTCGCTTCGCGCGGACGGCGCGAGGAAGCGTACACACGGGTGCGCAGCATCCTGCGCGACGCGACTTTTCAGCCGCCGCTCGCGCTGCGCCAGCTCGCGCAGATCACCGACTTCGATCTTTTCGTCACGACGACCTTCGATCCGCTGCTCGAGTCGGCCGTGAACCAGGAGCGCTTCCAGGGCGCGCAGTCGACCGAGGTCATCGCCTATTCGCCGAACCGCGTGGCGGACCTCCCCACGGAGCGCGAGCGACTGCAGCGCCCCGTCGTCTATCACCTGCTGGGGCGACTCTCCGCGTCGCCGACCTACGTCATCTCCGACGAGGACCTGCTCGAGTTCATCTGCGCCCTGCAGAGCGAGCACCTCACGCCGGAGAAGCTTTTTCACGAGCTCGAGCACAACCATCTGCTGGTGATCGGCTCGAGCTTCACCAACTGGCTGGCGCAGCTCTTCCTGCGCATGGCCAAGCGACATCGCCTGTCCGACCCGCGCGACGTCGGCGAAGTGCTGGCCGACAACCACTCCGACAGCGACGGACGCCTGATGAGCTTCCTGCAGCACGTGAGCGTGCGCACGCGCATCTACAGCGGCGCGGGCAAGTTCGTCGACGAGCTGCACCGCCGCTGGACCGTGCGCCGCAAGCCGGCCGACGTGATCGAGCTCGGCGCCGCGCCGCAGCGCTTTCTTCCGCCCGAGCGCGAGATGCCCGACAACGCGGTGTTCGTGAGCTACGCTCGCGAGGACCTCGCGCCCGTGCAGAAGCTCAAGACGGGGCTGGACGCTGCGGGCGTCAAGACCTGGTTCGATCTCGAGCGGCTGGAGGGCGGCGACGACTACGACCGCAAGATCCAGCGCAACATCGCCCGCTGCTCGTATTTCATTCCGGTGATCTCGGCGACCACGGATCGCCGCCTCGAGGCGTATTTCCGCCGCGAATGGAGCTACGCCCTCGACCGCGCGCGCAATATCGCCGAAGGGGCGCTTTTCATATTGCCGGTCTGCATCGACGATACCGATGCCGGCGCCGCCCAGGTGCCGGAGCGGTTCAAGGCGCTGCACTTCACGCGCCTCCCGGGCGGCGAGGTCACGCCCGAATTCGCGCGGCGGCTGCAGGAATTGTTTTCCCGAAGCCGGTGAGCACCAGATTCGCGTCATCCCGGCGAAGCCTGCCCCGGAACGCTTTCGTCCGGGGCCGGGGCGACGCGGCCTGGTTGCGCAGCTGCGCATAGTCCAGCCCCTTGGCGCCTCCCGACAGCACCGCCGGTTCGCCTTCCGTCGACGCCCAGCATCCGTGGCTGGGGCTCGACTCGTTCACCGAGGAGACGCGGGCTTACTTCTACGGACGCGACGAGGAAGTGGCCGAGCTGGCGCGCCGGGTGCAGCGCAAGCTCCTCACGATCCTGTTCGGGCAGTCGGGCCTGGGCAAGACCTCGATCCTGCGCGCCGGCATCGTGCCGCGGCTGCGGGCGCAGGGCTACTGTCCGGTCTACGTTCGGATCGACTATTCGCAGGATTCGCCCGAGCCCTCGGAGCAGATCAAGCAGGCGATCTTCCGGGCGACGCTCACTTCGGGCCGGTGGACGCAGCCGGGTGTCGCCGTCGAGGGCGAATCGCTCTGGGAGTTCCTGCACCATCGCGACGACGTGCTGCGCGACGCCGAAGGCAAGACGGTCATTCCGCTCCTCATCTTCGATCAGTTCGAGGAGATTTTCACCCTGGCGCAGAGCGACGACTTCGGCCGCAGGCGCGCGGCGCAGTTCCTCGAAGATCTGGCCGATCTCGTCGAGAACCGGCCGCCTGCAGCGCTCGAAGCCAAGATGGACAGCGACGACGCGGCCGTCGAGAAGTTCGACTTCACGCGCAGCGACTATCGCGTGCTCATCGCCTTGCGGGAGGACTATCTCGCGCACCTCGAGAGCGTGAAGGGCACCATGCCCTCGATCGGCCAGAACCGGATGCGGCTTGCCCGCATGACCGGCGCACAGGCGCTCGATGCGGTGCTCAAGCCGGGCGGAAAGCTCGTCAACCAGGAGGTCGCGGAATCGATCGTTCGTTTCGTCGCCGGCGGCGCGGAGCTTCGCAACGCCGAGGTCGAGCCGTCACTCCTTTCGCTCATCTGCCGCGAGCTGAACAACGCCCGCATCGCGCAGGGCCGCAGCGAGATCTCCGCCGACCTCCTCGCCGGCTCGCGCGACACGATCCTCTCCGAATTCTACGAGCGGGCGCTTGCCGATCAGCCTCCCGGCGTGCGCAAGTTCATCGAGGACGAGATGCTCACCGACTCGGGCTTCCGCGAGAGCCTGGCCGAGGAGCGCGTGGCGAAGGCGTTCGCTGCCGCGGGAGCGTCGCTCGAGGCCCTGGCGATGCTGGTCAACCGGCGGCTCCTGCGCATCGAGGAGCGCCTCGATCTCCGTCGGGTGGAATTGACGCACGACGTGCTGTGCAGCGTCGTAAAGGCGAGCCGCGATTCGCGGCACGAGCGCGAAGCGCGCGACGAGGCCGAGCGTCAGCTCGAGACGCAGCGGGCGCGCGAGCGCGCCACGCGCAAGGCGCTGGTGCGTGCGCGCCAGATCGCCGCGGGCTGCGCGGTGCTCGCGGTCGTCGCCGCCGGCGGCGCGGTCTTCGGCTACCTCAACATGAAGCGCGCGCAGGAGGCCGAGCTCAAGGCGCAGCAGACCCGCGCGATGGCCGAGAGCGCGCGGGGCGAAGCGGAAAAGCTCATCGTCTATCTGCTCGACGACTTCTATCTGGAGCTCGAGCCGGTCGGGCGCCTGGACATCGTCGCCGCATTGTCGAAGCGCGCGGTCGATTATTACGCAGCGCTGCCACCCGAGCTGCGCAGCACCGAGACTGACCGCAATCGTGCGCTCGCGCTCGTGCGCTACGGCGCGGCGCTGCGCCAGCAGTCCAGGCTCGACGAGAGCGGGAAGGCACTGTCCGATGCGGTCGGCGTGCTGAGCAGATTACGCAAGGAAGGCGATACCTCGGAAGCGACCGCGATCGGATTGAGCCTCGGGCTCACCTCGCAGGCGCGGGTAGCCGGCAGCCAGAACAAACGACCGGAAGAGCGCGAGCTTGCAGTTCGGGGCGCCGGAGTTCTCCAACCGCTGATGAGCGCGCCGAATCCTTCGATTCCGCTGCGGCGAGCCTATGGTTTCGCCATGCTCTACCTCGGCTTCTCCCAATCGAACACCAACCAGGAGGAAGCCGCGGTCAAGACACTGGAAGCGTCTCGCGAAGCCTACCGCAGCATCGATGGACTTGAGCTCAACGATCTTCCCTCCGCGGTCGCCTACGCGGAAGCGTCCTCCTGGCAGATGGCCGCGCTCCAGAACCTGGGTCGAAACGACGACGTGCGGAAGGTCGGCGCGGATGCCGGGCGGGTGGCCGCACAGGTGATCGAAAAACGCCCGGGACACATGTCGGCGTTGCGCGCCCGAGCACTCATCGACGATACGCTGGCAGGCACGGAAGGCTTCGATCTTCACCTTCGCAAGGCCCTCGCGTTGAGCCTCGAGGGAGCGCGCGACTGGGAGGCGATCCTCAAGCTCGACCCGAGCAACCAGATCGCCTGGAACAACCTCGTCAACGCGAGGCTCGGGACAGGCTACTGGTATCTGGGTCTGGGTCAGCCGCGCGAGACCGTCGAGCAATGGCGTACCGGCGTCGGCGTCGAACGCAACGTCAAGGAAGCCGCCTTCCTCGGCAACGTCTTGTCGCTCGTCTCGGGCTACCTCACGATGCTCGAAGCCGATATGGGCAACCGCCAGGGTGCGGAAACCGCGCTCGCAGCCAACCGCCGCTTCATCCAGATGGCGATCAAAGGCTTGCCGCCGGATTCGTTCGGCCGGTCTTTTCTCCCCGAATTTCTCGGCTATTACGGTTTTGGCTTTTCGGAAGGTTACGGCGCGTACGCGCTTCCGTCGGCGGCAGGCGACTACGAGACGGTGCACAGGGAAGCTCGCGCCTCCGCGAGACGGCTGGAGCAGATCAAAGCAGCCAATCCCGATCAGGAGCTCACCAGGAACCGTGCGCTCGAAGGGGCGTACCGCACCGCTGCCCTGGCCTCGTACCGGCTGGGGGACTACGCCCCCGCCGACGCGGAGGTCAAGAAGGCGCTCGAGCTCGGCCGCAGCATTCCGATCCGGACTCCGAACGAGAAGCGCGATGCGAATGCTCGACTCATGCTGGCCGCGGCGATCGCCGCGCGGCTGGAACGACGCGAGGAGGCGCAGAAGATCATCGAACCCGTGCTGAAGTTCCATCGCGAGCTCTATGCGCGGAAGGACAACGAGGACCTGAGCCAGCGTATCGAATTGGCGCAGGCACTCTATGTTTCTGCGCTCGCCGCGCCCGGCCAGAAGGCAAGCCAGCTGACGGAGGCGGCCGCCCTCCTGGACGGCCTGCCGCCCGGGCTGCGTCAGCTGCGCAGCACCACGAGATTGCGCGACTCGATCGCCGAGGAACAGAAGAAGCAACACTGATGCCCTCGCGCGAGGGCGATGGGCCCCGCATGAACAGCAGTTCCATCCGCCCGGATGCAACGTCCGCGGAACCTGCCGAGCGCATTCGCAGGCATCTCGAGCAAGGCGCGCCGTGGGACGCGTGCGATGCGTTCCGTGAGGCGATCGAGGCCCGTCCGGGAGACGCAGAACTCCTCTACTGGGGCGCCCTCGCCCATGCGCGCTCGGGCGCCATCCATGCGGCGCATGCGCTCCTCGAGCGCTCGCAAGCCGCGTCGCCCTCTGCCGATCGGCTGAGCGATATCCTCAGCCTGCGCGGCAGGCTCTGGAAAGACGCTTATCATCGCGCGCCCGACAGTGCGGGTGCGATCACGCTGGCGGAGCGCGCGCGCAAGGAATATCTCGCGGCGTATGCGCTGCGGCACGATCCGTTCCCTGGCATCAACGCAGCGACGCTGTCGTGGATTCTCAGCGATCGCACGGACGCGCAGCGCCTCGCGAAAGAAGTCGTCATGCGGCTCGCCGCGCACAAGCCCCGCAACTTCTGGGACGTGGCGACGGCGGGCGAGGCCGAGCTGCTGCTCGGTCGGTTCGAGCAGGCGCGTCAATCCTATGCCGCCGCCTACCTCTCCGCCGCAGGCGACGCAGGCAGTGTCGCGACGATGCGCCGTCAAGTCGCGCTGCTCGCCCGTACGCTTCCGGAAGCGCGCGACATCCTGCCCGTGCTGCCCGTACCGGATGTGGTCGCCTTCGCAGGGCATATGATCGATGCGCCGGACCGCTCCACTCCGCGGTTTCCGCCCGCGCTCGTTCCCGCGTTGGAAGCAGTCATGCGGGAGCGCGTCGCGCGCTTCCATCACCCCATCGTCTATACGTCGGCGGCCTGCGGCGCCGACCTGATCTTCATCGAGGCTGCCATCGATTCGAGCGCGGAAGTCAACGTCGTGCTGCCGTTCGAGCGCAGCGATTTCGTTCGCACGAGCGTGGCGATCGCCGGCGAAGATTGGGTGCGGCGGTTCGACGCAGCTCTCGAGCGCGCCGCACGGGTGATCATGGCGACCGAGGAAAACCATCTCGGCGACGACGTGCTGTTCGATCATGCCGCCGTCCTCCTCGAAGGGTTCACGCGCTTGCGCGCGGCGCAGCTCGAGACGACGCCTTCGCTGCTGTGCGTGATCGATCCGGTTTCCGAGGGACGCCTGGGCGGCACGCACGCATCGTTCGAACGGTGGCAGCAGCGCATCGGCCGCCCGCAGACCATCGATCTGCGCGAGGTCAGAAGTATCGCGGCATCTGCGCCGCAAACGCTCGCGAGCGACGCACCGCGATCGCCGACCGCGGTGCGTATCGCTCCGCAACGCGAACCGATTGCGATCCCTACCGCGGAAGAGCGACCGCGACGCACGCTCAAGGTGCTGCTGTTCGCGGACTTCGCCGGCTTCAGCCGCCTGCACGACGCGGTGGCGCCGCTGTTTCAGGAGAGCTTCTGGAAGATCGCGGCCGGCGAGATCGACGCTTCGCGCACGAAGCCGCTGATGGCGAGCACGTGGGGCGACGCGCTCTACGTCGTGTTCGACGCGGCGCAGGACGGCGCGGACTTCTCCATGCGCTTCCTGGAGCGCATGCGCGCGGCGAACTGGCCCGCGCTGGGATTGCCCGACTCGAGCCAGATCCGCATCGCGCTCCATGCCGGTCCGGTGTTCTGCGGATTCGATCCGATCATGGGGCGCGACAACTATTTCGGATCGAGCGTCACGAAAGCCGCGCGCATCGAGCCGGTCACGCCTCCCGGCATGGTCTACGCGAGCGAAGCTTTCGCCGCGAGCCTCGCCGCCGCCGGGCAGGACGACTTCACGCTCGGAATACATCGGAAAGCTCGCGCTCGCCAAGGGCTACGGCGAGTCGCGCTATCTACCGGCTCGATCGGCGTTAAGGTGCCCAGTAGCGAGTGTGGCGCCGCGCGAGCGAGTGGGGTATCGAGCGTACGCGGCGCCGCGCGAGCTGCCCGCGAGGCATCGCTCGCTCCCGAGTTGTGGTCAGGACGCGACGCGCCGACGCACCACCGTCGGATCGGCGAAGAGCGAGGCGATCGTTACCTTCTCGATGCCCGGATCGTCGGGAAGCACATAGAGGATCGGCGTGATCAGCTCCTCGAAAATCCCCCGGAGGCTGCGCGCGCCCGTCTTGTACTCGAACGCGACCTCGGCGATCTGATCGAACACCTTGGGCTCGATAGCGAGCTCGACGCCTTCGTTCCTGAAGATGTCGCGGAACTGGTTGTAGATCGAATCCTTCGGCTCGATCATGATCCGCACCAGCATCTTGCGCGTGAGGTCCTCGAAGTGGGCGACGATCGGGAGCCGTCCGGTGAACTCCGGGATGAGCCCGAAGGTGAAGAGATCCGTCGGCTTCACCCGCGAGTTGAGCCGGTCAAGGATCTTCTGGTTGTCCTCGCTCGAGATCGACACGAATCCGTAGCCGTGGGTCTGCGACATGATCTCGCTTAAGCCTACGAACGCTCCGCCGCAGATGAACAGCACGTTGGTGGTGTCGATGTACTGGGCATTCCCGAGCTTCACGGGCGAGCCTTCCATGATCTTCAGCAGCGCGTGCTGAACGCTTTCGCCCGACGTCCCGCGCGGCTGCCCGTCGGCCTTGAGCTTGTCGATCTCGTCGATATACACGATCCCGTGCTGCGCCTTGGCGACGTCGCCGTTCGCCTTGTCGAGCAGCCGCTGCAGGACCGCTTCGATCTCCTCGTTGACGTAGCGCGTCTGCGCGAGCGACGTCGCTTCCGCGGTGACGAACGGGACGTCGAGCACCCTCGACAGCGTGTCGCACAGCAGCGTCTTCCCGGTCCCCGAGGAACCGATGAGCAGCACGTTGCTCTTGGTGATCCGCGTCTGATCGCGCTCGGAGCGCGCGAGCTTGCGATAGTGCGAGTAGACCGCGACCGCAACGATCTTCTTCGCCTGGTCCTGGCCGATCACGTACTGATCGAGATAGGCGACGATGGAGCTCGGTTTGAGTTTTGTGTCGAGCAAAGTCCCAGACGCACGAGGGCTGAAGGGATCGGTATTCTGGGAGGGCGGCAGCGTTTAGTAAAGCCGTTCCGCTGTTCGACCGGGCGATGGCGAAACTCGTCCGCGCACGAGCGCGCCTGGGTGACGGCGCTTCTGCGGCAGCGGTCTGATCGCTTTCGTCAGGAGCCGCCGTGCGCGAGGACCGAGTCGTCGGGCACTTCCGCCCGGTCGTTCTTCCCGTAGTCGCGAATAACGGTCGCCACGCGCAACCGGTATCCCGCGAAGATCGATTGTCGTCCCGCGGCCTGCATGCGCCGGTGCTCTTCCAGGTTCCGCCATTGCCGCACGGCTTCTTCGTCCCGCCACAGCGACAGCGACAGGATCTTGCCGGGCGTGGTGAGACTTTCGAATCGTTCCACCGACACGAAGCCGTCGATCGATTCGAGCAGCGGGCGCAGGCGCGCCGCGGCATCGAGATAGGCGTCCCTGCGCTCGGGACGGGGCTCGACTTCGAAAATCACGGCGATCATCGATGCTCTCCCGATGCAATGTCACGCGCGCCGTCGACGATTTCGAGAAAGGTGCGCCGTTCGCGCAGGATCAGGCGCTTCGATTGCGCGAAAGCGAAGTTGGCCTGCGCCTCGGCGTCCGCCTTCAGTCGCGTGCGGTAGGCTTCGTAGTCGCCCAGGCTGCGGCAGCCGATCAATCCCCACGCGACGTCGTTCGTGCCCTCGTGCGGAAGGAAGTAGCCGATGAGATCGCCGCCGCATCGCGGGATGATCGCGCCCCAGTTCCGAGCGTACGCGCGGAAGGCTTCGCGTTGCGCGGGGTCGATGTCGTAACGGATGAAGCAGGCGATGGCCATGGCCGTGTCTCGCTTTGAAGGTGACGATCCGCATCATAGCGCCTTGCGCAACGACTATGGTTCGTCTAGTATCGAACCATGAAGGACGGGCCCAGCATCGCCGGCATCGCCGCTCTTCTGGGCGATCGCGCGCGAGCCGACATTCTCACGGCGCTGATGGCCGGCCCGGCGCTGACCGCAACGGAGCTGGCCGCCGAAGCCGGTGTGACCAAGCAGACCACGAGCGCGCATCTCGCGAAGCTCGTCGAGGCCCGCCTCATCGCCGTCGAGAGCCAGGGGCGCCACCGGTACTTCCGGCTCGCCGATCGCGATGTGGCGCAGCTTATCGAGAGTCTGATGGGTGTGGCCTACCGCGCCGGCGCGATTCGCCTACGCTCGAGCCCTCGGGAGCCGGCGCTGCGCAAGGCTCGCGTCTGCTACGACCATCTCGCCGGCGAGCTGGGCGTGAGGCTCTACGACGCGCTCGTAGGCGGTCGGCTGATCATATCCGGGCGGACGGGATTAGTGCTTTCGTCCAAGGGCTCGCGCAGCTTCGCCGAGCTGGGAATCGACGTCGAAGCGCTCGCCCGCCGCCGCCGTCCGCTCTGCCGCGCGTGCCTCGACTGGAGCGCGCGCCGACACCACCTCGCCGGCGCGCTGGGCGCGACGCTGCTGGCGCGATTCGTTGCGCTGGGCTGGGCGAGAGTCGCCAAAGGCTCGCGCGTCGTCGCCTTTTCGGCGGCCGGGGAAGACGCGCTTCGGCGGCGGTTCGGCCTCGCGGAGATATGAATGCGCCTAAAGCAGCCGCGTCGGGATGACGACCTCGCTGTGCAGCGTCCGATGCACCGGGCACTTGTTGGCGATCTCCAGGAGTTTCGCGCGAGCTGACTCGTCGAGCGGTCCCTCGAGCTCGATCACCCGCTCGATGCGATCGATGCGGCCTTCGCGGGTCTCGCATTCACTGCAGTCGCTGGCGTGTATCTTTTCGTAGCGCAGGTTGACGCCGACGCGCTCGAGCGGCAGGTTTTTAGCGTCCGCGTAGAGACGGATGGTCATGGCCGTGCACGCGCCCAGCGCGGCGCAAAGCAGATCGTAGGGCGACGGCCCGCTATCATCGCCGCCCGCGGAAGCGGGTTCGTCCGCAAGGAGCCGGTGCGGTCCGACGGTAATCTCCTGCTGGAACTTTCCGGTGCGCGTTTCCCGAACCAGGACCGTGTCCCGCGGGCCCTGCGGCACGCGAGCGTCGCTCGCGGCCGGCTGGAGATAGCGGCTCGCCCAGGCCGTCAGCACCGCGCCGACATAGCGCGCGTCCGCGCGCCGGGTCAGCAGATGATCTGCGTCGTCGAGCGAGACGAAGCTCTTCGGATGCTTGGCGGCGAGAAAGATACGCGACGCATGATCGATCCCCACCGTGGTGTCGCGCGGCGCGTGGAACACGATGAGCGCACGCGAGAGCGCGGCGACGGATGCCAGGAGCTTTTGCGCCGCCGCGTCCTCGAGGAACTCGCGCCGGATGGTGAATTTGCGCCCCGAAAGCTCGACCTCGGCCTCGCCCCGCGCATCGATCTCGGCGCCGGCTGCGCCGAAAAGCCCGGCGACGTGCGCGGGATCGGCGGGCGCGTTGATCGTGGCCACGGCGACCGCCTCGTCGATCCGTCCCGCTGCGGCCAGGACGGCCGAGCCGCCGAGACTGTGTCCGACGAGGATCGCGGGGGCCGCGCGCTCGCTTCTGAGCCACGCCGCCGCCGCGACGAGGTCACCCACGTTCGACGAAAACGTCGTGTTCGGGAACTCGCCTTCGGAGCCGCCGAGTCCGGTGAAGTCGAAACGCAGGACGGCGATGCCCGCTTCGGTCAGGGCCTCGCTGATGAAGGTCGCTGCCTTGCTTTCCTTCGAGCAGGTGAAGCAGTGCGCGAAGAGGGCGTATGCCCGTGGGAGCATGCCGGACGGCATGTCGAGCCGCGCGGCGAGCGCATGCCCCGTGGCGCCGGGGAACGTAATGGCCTGGCTCAGTCGACCCATCGATATTCCTTCCGGAATCGTTGTCAGGCGATGTTATCAGCCGCCGGCGCACCAGGCTCCCCTCCACCCGGTTGGCTGGCGGTATCATGACGTCTCTCCCGGGGGAGGAGACCATCATCATGCGACTCAAAGGCTCGTGTCATTGCGGGGCGGTCAAGTTCTCGGTGAAGTCCACGACGCCATATCCTTTCATGCGTTGCTACTGCTCGATCTGTCGGAAGACGGCGGGCGGCGGCGGTTACGCGGTCAACATCATGGGCGAAGCCAAGTCGCTCAAGGTCAAGGGCGAGGAGAACGTCCGCATCTATCGCGCCCGGATCGCGGAAGGCAAAGCCAAGCGCAAGACGCTCTCCGAGGCCCGCCGGCATTTCTGCGCGCAATGCGGAAGCGCGCTGTGGGTGTGGGATCCCCGCTGGGCGGACTGGGTCTACCCTTTCGCGTCCGCCATCGACACGCCGCTGCCCCGTCCGATGGAAGAAGTCGAGATCATGGTCGAATACGCGGCGCCGTGGGCTGACGTTCCCGCAGGGCCCGAGCACACGCACTTCTCCGAATATCCGGCGGAGAGCATCGCCGACTGGCACCGCAAGCGCCTGCTGGAAGTGCCCTGAAGCGCCGCGCCGGCGACCGGGAGCCGCTGTCGGAGTTTGGCCGACATCGGGCTTTGATTTGACGCAAGCATTCGCCGCTCCGGCGCAGCCGAATCGCGGGATAATGAGCGGGTTGTTTCCCGGAGATTCCTCATGAATGAAGCAAGAGAAGTCGTGATCTTGAGCGGCGTCCGCACGGCGATCGGCGACTATGGCGGCAGCCTCAAGGACATCCCTCCCACCGAGCTGGCGGCGAAGTGCGTGCGCGAGGCGGTCGCCCGCGCCAAGGTCGATCCGAAGGAGATCGGCCAGTGCGTGTTCGGCAACGTCATCCATACTGAAGCGAGGGACATGTACCTCTCGCGGGTCGCAGCGCTCAAAGGCGGCCTCGCGCCCGAGTCGGGCGCGCTCACGCTCAACCGCCTGTGCGGCAGCGGGCTGCAGGCGATCGTCAGCGCGTCCCAGTACATCCTTCTCGGCGACATCGACACGGCGGTTGCCGGTGGCGTGGAGAGCATGAGTCGCGCGGCCTACGCCAACGTCACCCAGCGCTGGGGCGCGCGGATGGGCGACGCGAAGGACATCGACATGATGGTCGGCGCGCTGACCGATCCGTTCGACACGGTGCACATGGGCGTGACGGCCGAGAATGTAGCGACGCAGTGCGGCATCACGCGTGCCGACCAGGATGCCTTCGCGGTCGAGAGCCACAAGCGCGCGGCCGCCGCGATCGCCAAGGGCTACTTCAAGGACCAGATCATCGGCATCGAGCTCAAGAGCAAGAAGGGACCGATCCAGTTCGATACCGACGAGCATGTGCGCGGCGACGCCTCCCTCGAAGGCATGGCCAAGCTCAAGGCGGTGTTCGCAAAGGAGAACGGAACGGTGACCGCCGGCAATGCCTCGGGAATCAACGACGCCGCGGCGGCGGTCGTGCTGATGGAGAGATCCATCGCCGCGAAAAAAGGACTGAAGCCCATGGCGCGACTCGTCTCCTACGGGCACGCCGGCATCGATCCGAAGATCATGGGACTGGGACCGGTTTCGGCGGTGAAAAAAGCGCTCGCCAAGGCGGGTCTCAAGCTCGAGCAGATCGATGTGATCGAGTCGAACGAGGCGTTCGCTGCACAGGCGCTCGGTGTGTGCAAGCAGCTCGAGATGGACGCCGCCAAGGTGAATCCTAACGGTGGCGCCGTCGCGCTCGGACATCCCATCGGCGCGACGGGCTGCATACTGACCGTCAAGGCGATGTACGAGCTCGCCCGGACGGGCGGTCGCTACGGTCTGATCACCATGTGCATCGGCGGCGGACAGGGCATCGCGGCGGTGATCGAGCGCATGTAACCGCGGCGCTTCGCGAGCCCGTTCGAAAGACAGGACCCCGCGCGAGCGGGGTCTTGCCTTTTACGGTCTCGTCGCGTCGCTCACTGCCTTTGCGAAAACGCCATGCACCAGCCGTCGGGCTGGATCGGTCCTCAAATGACGTGCGGGTGCTACGACGACTGGATCGTCCCGATTCTGCGGACGCACAGCCCTTCACCGACAACGAACACAACGCTCGAGGCGTTTATTCGTGAAGACGCGAGAACCTGGATTCGACGACGCGGATCGGCGCTCCGCAGAGGACGCTGCGCACCGGCTCACGCGAAAATTGGCAGCGGCGGTGGCCAACGAAAAAACGGCACCCGAAGGTGCCGTTCATGCGACTCGTTGCAAGCGCGGATCAGTGACCCTCGCCGTGACCGCGACCACCGCCCGGGTTCGGCACTGGATTGGTAGCGGTGATCATGCCGTACAGGCCGTCCGACTCATCGTTCGGTCCGGCCGCGAAGAACAACGTGGTGGTCGGTTGGTCCAGAACGCCGTTACCGAACTGGATGCCCCACAACCCGTCGATCACGAGCACGCTGTTGTTGGTGTCGCGCATCTGGCCGAGCGGCGTTCCCTTCACGAGATCGTAGGCTTGAATCTTGCCGTCGCCGAAGTTGCCGACGATGAGCGCGTTGCTGAATTTGCCGAATCCGTCCGGCGCGAGGGCCATGCCCCACGGTGCGTTCAGCGTGCCGTGCGACGCGACGCGGCCGAGAAGCACGCCGTTGGGGTCGTAGGCGTCGACGAACCCGAGCCCCTCTCCGGCCACTTCGTCGTCGCCGTTCGCTTCCTTCACCGCGTACGCGACGTAGAGCGTGCCGTTGATGTTCATGATGTTGAACGGGCCGTACTCGGGCGGGATGCCCGGATCGGTGAATCCGCCGAAGGAGGCGACGGGCGTGAAGGTCGTATCGAACACCTCGATCTTCTTGTTGTGGAAATCGGCCGCATAGAGGAAATGAGCCGTGCCGTTGCCGGCGAGTGCGATGCCCTTGTACGACGCACCGGTCGGGTTCACGTTCCCCGGCGGGTACATCTTGACCGCGGCGGTCCCGCTCGCCCATGCCGCGATGACGCCATCCTCGGTCGCGAAGATAAAGCGTGCCGGCACGGGCGGTGGGCCGGCGCTGATCGCGAAGTCGCCACTGCTGTTGAAGGTGAGCCCGGTGGGCACGCCCGGGCCGCTGCCGTCGACGCTCGGTATGGTGACGATCAACGGCACAGGAGGTGCCGGAGGCGGGGGCACGAAGGGAGTCCCCTGTCCGTCGTACAGCGTGGCCGTCCCGGTGGCGTTGTTGGCCACCCAGACGGGTCCGTTCGGGTTGAAGAAGACGCCCCAGGCGTTCTTGAGGTTTATGTCCTGCTGGTCGGCGACATCGGCCTGGTCGGAAACGAGGTTGTGCTGGAGGTAACTGTTGCCGTTGCTGCCATTGCCGTTTCCGTTTCCGTTGCCGTTGCCGTTTCCGTTGCCGTTGCCGTTTCCGTTGCCCTGGCCCATCGGATCGGCGCTGCTTGAGAAGCTCAGGGCGAGGCCGAGAGCGATCATCGCCGCGGGCAGGACGCGGCGCACTACTGTGGTAAGCGCAGTCATGGATGATGAACTCCACTCGAGTTGTTAAATGCCCGACATAGCAGGGCATCGACGCCGTGTCGACCGCGGCTGCCATCGGCGCCGTCGTTCGCCGGCTCATCGCCGGCACGAGTAAAACAGGATGAGTCGCGGCGGTATTCCGGCACGCCGGATGCTTGCCGGAACGGCGCAAGAAGCCCTGCCGTTGTAAAGTAGCGATCGCGTCATGATCCAGTCCACGCGGTTCCCGCAAATTTTCGGCGTGCCGATTCGCGCATGACTTGGTCGATCGTCGCGCGTGACGGGTCGGGCGCGCTCGGCGTCATCGTCGCCAGCCGTTTCTTCGCGGTCGGCGCGCTCTGCCCTCACGCCCATAGCGGCGTGGGCGCGCTGTCCACGCAGGCGCTGGTCAACCCGCTGTACGGCGTCAGAGGACTGGCTCTGCTCGCCAAGGGAAATGCGCCCGCCGATGTAGTCCGGACGCTGACACTCGCCGATGCCGGCCGCGAGCATCGTCAGCTCCACCTCATCGATGCCGAGGGCAACGTCGCCGCCCATACCGGCGTCGAATGCATCGAATGGTGCGGCCACATCGCAGGCGACGGTTTCTCGGTCGCGGGGAACATGCTCGCCGGACCTCAGGTGATCGAGGACACGGCACAGTTCTACGACGCGGCGCGCGAGCTTCCATTCGCCGAGCGCCTGATCGCGGCGATGGAGGCCGGCGAGGCGGCCGGAGGCGACAAGCGCGGCAAACAGGCCGTCGGGCTTCTCATCTGCACGACCGAAGCGTATCCGACCCTCGACCTGCGGGTCGACGACCACGAGAATCCGTTGGCCGAGCTCAACCGTCTCTACGTGAGGAGCCTCGAACGCTTTCAGCCCTTCGTCGCGTGCCTCCCCAGCCGGGCGCGGCCGGCGGGCATCACCGACCGCGCGACGATCGAAGCCGAGATCCAGCGCTTTCAGGCGGCGCGTACGCGGCACGACCGATGAGCGCCGCGGAGCCGACCGGGAGCGCGCTGCTCGAGGTCCGCGGCTTGCGCACGAGCTTCGCCGTCGAAGGCCGCGAGCTGGTGGCCGTCGACGGCGTGAGCTTCGACCTGCGCCCGGGACGAACGCTCGCCATCGTCGGCGAGTCCGGATGCGGCAAGAGCGTCACTGCGCTGTCGATCATGGGGCTCGTCGGCGCGCCCGGGCGGGTGCAGGGGGAGATCGTGTTCGAGGGCGCCGACCTCATGAACTTGTCGCCGGCCGAGATGCGCGAGCTCCGGGGCAACCGCCTGTCGATGATCTTCCAGGAACCGATGACTTCGCTCAACCCCGCGTTCACCGTCGGCGAGCAGATCGCGGAAGTGCTGCTCCGGCATCGAGCGGTGTCGCGCGAGGAAGCGCGGGCGAGGACCATCGATCTGCTGCGCCAGGTGCACGTTCCTTCGCCGGAGAGCCGCTTCGCCGACTATCCGCACCGGCTTTCGGGAGGCATGCGGCAGCGAGTGATGATCGCGATGGCGCTCGCCTGCCGTCCGAAGCTGCTCATCGCCGACGAACCGACGACCGCGCTCGACGTGACCATCCAGGCGCAGATCCTCGACTTGATGCGGGCGCTCCGCGAGGAGACGGGGACGGCGATCATCATCATCACCCACGATCTCGGCGTCGTCGCCGAGCTCGCCGACGAGGTGGCGGTGATGTACGCTGGCAGGATCGTCGAGCGGGCGGGCGTCGCGCGGCTTTTCGCGCAGCCGCAGCATCCCTACACCGTCGGGCTGCTCGGCTCGATCCCGCGACTCGACCTGGACCAGCCGCGCCTACCCGCGATCGAGGGGCTCGTGCCGAACCCGCTGGATCCGATTGCCGGCTGCCGGTTCCATCCCAGGTGTCCGTTCGCGATTCCCCGCTGCCGCGCCGAGAGTCCCCCTCTCGCCGCGGTCGTCGATCAACACGCGAGCGCCTGCTGGCGCGCGCCGCTCGACGCCGACGTGCTGGTGCCCGAGCGATGACGCCTCTTCTGCGGGTGGCGGGGCTCGTCAAGCATTTTCCCGTTCGCAGGGGTATCTTCGGTCGCGCCCGCGGGGCGGTGCGCGCGGTGGATGGCATCGACTTCGCCGTGGCGAACGGCGAGACGCTCGCGCTGGTCGGTGAGTCCGGCTGCGGAAAGTCGACCACCGGACGCCTGATCCTGCGCCTGCTCGAACCGACGGCGGGCGAGATCCAGTTCGAGGGCGACGATCTGCTCGCGCTCGACCGCGCGAGCCTGCGCGCGCGGCGCCGCGCCTTGCAGATCGTCTTCCAGGACCCCTACACATCGCTCAACCCGCGCATGACGGTGGGACAGATGCTCGGCGAGCCGCTCGCGCTGCACGGCCTGGCGGTCGGACGCGAGCGGGAGCGCATCGCCGAGCTGCTCTCGGTCGTGGGCCTCTCGCCGCAGCACGCCGAGCGCTATCCGCACGAGTTCTCGGGCGGCCAGCGGCAGCGGATCGGCATCGCCCGGGCGCTCGCCGCGGAGCCGCGGCTCATCGTCTGCGACGAGCCGGTGTCCGCGCTCGACGTGTCGATCCAGGCGCAGGTCGTGAACCTGCTCACGGACCTGCAGAAGAGCTTCGGCCTGTCGTATGTGTTCATCGCGCACGATCTGGCGGTCGTGAAGCACATCGCGACGCGCGTGGCGGTGATGTATCTGGGACGGATCGTGGAATACGCCGACAAGCGCGCCCTGTTCGCTTCGCCGCGGCATCCGTACACCCAGGCCTTGCTGTCCGCGATTCCCGTCCCGCAGCCGTCCTCGCGCAGGCAGCGGATCGTCCTCGAGGGCGACGTGCCCAGTGCGCTCGATCCGCCGTCGGGCTGCCGTTTCCGCACGCGGTGCCCCTACGCGCGGGCACGGTGCGCGGAAGAGGATCCGGCACTGGTGGCCGACGGTACCCACGCCACGGCTTGCCATTTCTGGCGCGAGATCGCGCCCCCTGCCGCCGCTCTGCCGATCTCGTCGGCGCGTCCGGATCGTCGGCTCGAGCGGCTGCAGGCGGCGTTCCGCAATGGCCGGCGCTCGTGAGCCGCGATTACGGGCCGGGGGCATCGGTTGCGACCGGGTCCGCGGGCTCTCGATACGCCACTCGCTTCCGCGCACCCGGTCGCAGCCGCGCACGTTACTGTCCAGGCGTGCAACGATGGCGCTAATATCGGTTCCCTTTACCGCACTCTGCTCCAGGAGAAGACCATGAAGAAAACTTGGTGGACGGTCGGCGTGATGCTCGCCGCCGGAGTTTTGGCAAGCGCCGTAGCCCAGGCACAGACGCTGCGCTTCGGGCTCGCGGAAGATCCCGACATCCTCGATCCGACGCTCGCGCGGACCTTCGTCGGGCGGATCGTATTCTCGGCGCTGTGCGACAAGCTGTTCGACATCGACGAGCATCTCAACATCGTCCCGCAGCTCGCGACCTCCTACCAATGGTCGCCGGACAGCAAGGCGTTGACGATCAAGCTCCGCCAGGGCGTGACCTTCCACGACGGCGAGAAATTCGACGCGGCGGCGGTCAAGTTCAACATCGAGCGGCACAAGACCATGGCCGGGTCGAACCGGCGCGGCGAACTGGCCCCCGTGTCGAGCGTCGACGTCATTGATCCGTCCACCGTCCGGTTGAACCTGTCGGCGCCGTTCTCGCCGCTGCTCGCCGCTCTCGCCGATCGCGCCGGCATGATGGTCTCCCCCAAGGCCGCGCAGGCGGAGGGCGACAAGTTCGGCTCCAAGCCCGTCTGCTCGGGGCCGTTCCGCTTTGTCGAGCGGGTCGCCCAGGATCGCATCGTGCTCGAGCGCTATCCCGACTACTGGAACAAGGGTGAGATCCACCTCGACAAGATCATCTATTTGCCGATCCCCGATTCCACGGTGCGGCTCGCCAACCTCAAGTCCGGCCAGCTCGACTTCATCGAGCGCATGGCGCCCTCGGACGTGCCGCAATTGAAGAGCGACAGCCGGTTCAAGATCTCCAAGATCACGGAGATCGGCTACCAGGGCATCACCATCAACGTAGGCAAGAGCGAGCGAGCGCAGCAGAATCCGCTCGGCAAGGACCCCCGTGTGCGGGAAGCCTTCGAGCTCGCACTCGACCGCGACGGCATCGTACAGGTGGCGATGGACGGCGAGGCCGCCGTCGGCAACCAGTGGGTGGCTCCGACGAATCCCTTCTACGCGAAGAACGTCCCGATCCCGAAGCGCGACGTCGCGAAGGCGAAGGCGCTGCTGCAGGCCGCCGGTGTGCCGAACCCGAGCTTCACGCTCATGACGGCCACGACCACGGACGCGCAGAAGATCGCTCAGGTCGTCCAATCGATGGCGAAGGAGGCGGGCTTCGACGTGAAGATCCAGTCGACCGAGTTCGCGACCTCCCTCAACATGGCGGACAAGGGCGACTTCGAGGCCTACGTGCTCGCCTGGAGCGGGCGCGCCGACCCCGACGGCAACATCTTCAGCTTCGACGCCTGCAAGCAGCCGCTCAACTACGCAGGCTACTGCAAGCCCGAAGTCGACGCTCTGCTCGCGAAGTCGCGCACCGCGCTCGATCCGACGGAGCGCAAGAAGATCTACGGCGATCTCGCGGCGATCGTGCTCAAGGACCGTCCGATCGTGTATCTCTTCCACCGGCACTGGCTGTGGGCCTACACGACGAAGATTTCGGGGCTGCGCACGGTTCCCGACGGGCTCGTGCGGGTGCAGGGGCTGCAGATGAGATGACGGTTGAGCGGAGACCTGCTTGCCTTTCGCGTTGTGACTAGGCAGCGTGTTGCGCCGCCGGGACGATGGCGCAGCACGGTAGCGGACAATCGTCTTCGGTAAACGCGACCCCGAACGCGCCAACATGCTGACCTACCTCGTCCGCCGCGTCGCGACCATCGTTCCGACGCTGTTCTTCGTCTCCATCCTGATCTTCGGGCTGCAGCAGCTCCTGCCCGGCGATCCGGCGATGATCCTCGCCGGCGAGGAACGCGATCCGACGGTCATCGCCTATCTGCACCAGAAGCTGCACCTCGACGAGCCGCTGCCGATCCGCTATCTCTACTGGGCCGGCGGCGTGCTCACCGGCGACCTCGGCGAATCGGTCCGCATTCAGAAGCCGGTGCTCGATCTCATCGTCGAGAAGCTTCCGGTCACCGCGGAGCTCGCGCTGATCGCGATCGTGATCGCGCTCGCGATCGGCGTCAGCGCAGGCATCGTCTCGGCGGTGGCCAAGGACAGCGTCTGGGACTACGCCGCGAACGTGTTCGCGCTGTGGGGCCTGTCGACGCCGAACTTCTGGCTGGGCATCATGCTCATCCTGCTTTTCTCGGTCACGCTCGGCTGGCTTCCGGCTTCGGGCTACGTGAGTCCCTTCGTCGATCTCAAGGCCAATCTGGCGGCGATGATCATGCCGGCGTTCGTGCTCGGCAACGCGATCGCCGCGGTCCTGATGCGCCACACGCGCAGCGCGATGCTCCAGGTGCTCAATGCGGACTACGTGCGCACCGCGCGCGCCAAAGGTCTCGACGAGCGCGTCGTCGTCCTCAAGCACGCGTTGCGCAACGCGCTCACGCCGGTGATCACGCTGGGCGCGCTGGAGTTCGGCACGCTTCTCTCGGGCGCCGTGCTGACGGAGCAGGTGTTCACCATCCCCGGCTTCGGCAAGCTCATCGTCGATGCCGTGTTCAATCGCGACTACGCCGTCGTGCAGGGCGTCGTGCTTTGCACGGCGACGGCGTACATCGCGCTCAACCTCGTCGCCGATCTCGCCTACTTCCTGGTGAATCCGCGGCTGAGGGACACCGTTTGAGCCGGAAAGCATTCGGATGACCACTGTCACCGCCGACGCCATCGTCGTCGCCAAGCGCACGTCGCCCGGCCGTCGCGCACTGAGGCGGCTCGTGCGCCGGCGCGGCGCGATGGTGGGCTTAAGCGTGGTCGCGTTCTTCGTTGCGATCGCGCTCCTCGCCGGCGCTCTGTCGCCCTATGATCCGGTCGCTACGAGCTGGAGCGCCGTGCGCAAGGCGCCGTCGGCCGCGCACTGGTTCGGCACCGACGAGATCGGTCGCGACGTGCTTTCGCGCGTGATCTACGGCACGCGCGCCTCGCTCCTGGCCGGCGTCGTTTCGGTTTCCATCGCGCTCGCCTGCGGCGTGCCGATCGGGCTCGCCGCCGGGTATCTCGGCGGGTGGGTCGACGCGCTGATCTCGCGCATGACCGACGCCATGCTCGCCTGCCCGTTTCTGATCCTGGCGATCGCCCTCGCGGCGTTCCTGGGGCCGAGCCTCACGAATGCCATGATCGCGATCGGCATCTCGGCCACGCCCATCTTCATCCGCCTCACGCGGGCGCAGGTGATGCAGGTGAAAGTAGAGGATTACGTCGAAGCGGCACGCGCCGTCGGCAACTCGCAACTGCGGATCGCCGTGCGGCATATCCTGCCCAACATCGTGCCGCCGCTGATCGTGCAGGCCACGCTCGCGGTCGCGGCTGCGATCATCGCCGAAGCCGCGCTCTCGTTCCTTGGACTGGGACAGCAGCCGCCCGCGCCGTCGTGGGGCAGCATGCTCAATACGGCGAAGAACTACATCGACAACGCGCCCTGGATGGCGATCTGGCCCGGGCTGTCGATCTTCGTCATCGTGCTTTCCTTCAACCTGCTCGGTGACGGGCTGCGCGACGCGTTCGACCCGAAGAGCCGCTAGGCGCCGCAAGAAACCGCACGCCGTAAGCGATGTGTCAGGTAACCCTTTCGATACCTCGCGATCCCTTTCCATCGTTGCGAGCCGCGGCTAGAGTTGTCGGTGGTCTCTCCAGCATGTCGCCATCGTAAAGGTGCAGATCATGGCCGCTACGAGGATGGTAGTTCAGCGCATCGCCGCCGCATGCGCATTACTCGCCCTGTGTCTGCTCTCGCAGACGGTTGCGGGCGCATCGACGCCCGCCAAGCAAGGGCTCGGCGTCTATCACTGGGGCTCGACCTACACCGTGAGCGGGCTGCCGCCGCTGCTCGACGGCGCACAGCAGATCGAGAACATGGGTGCCACCGTGATCTCGGTCGCGATGAGCCCCCGCTACAGCACGGACAATTATCCAGGAGAGGATTTCGGACCCGGACCCATCAACAGCCTCACCGATCTCGCCAGAACGAACGCCTTCCAGCAGCTGTTCGCGATGCCGTTCAAAACCTATCTCCTCACCAGTTACAGTTTCAGCACTTACTCGTGGGCGTACAACCAGCCTCACGGCCTGTTGACCGCCGACCAGCTCGCTGCGGAGACCGCAGAGATCCACGACTTGGCTCTGTACCTGCTCCAGACCTACCGGGGGACCGGCAAGACCTTCATCCTCAAGAACTGGGAAGGAGACTGGTTCACCGACGGAAACTACGACGCCGCCTACGTGCCTACGGCAACTCAGATTCAGGCGTCGATCGATTGGCTGAACGCGCGGCACGCGGGGGTGGTGCAAGCCCGTGCCGAGGCGGCCGGGGTCGCCGGTGTGCAAGTCATGGACGCCGTCGAGTTCAATCTGCTGCAACGGGTGAAATCCGGCACGCCTTCGATGCTCAATGCCGTCATTCCGAACGTCCAGAGCGACTTCATCTCCTACTCGTCGTACGACACGATCAATCGCCCGGTGACGGCGAACCTGCGCCAGTTCATCCTCGACGACGTCGCCTACATCCAGAGCTTGCCGGGCGTGAGATCGCGGCCGCTCCTCATCGGCGAGTTCGGGTTCTCCGAGACGCAGTTTCCCGACGCCGGAACGCGCACCGGGATCGCGGCCCAGGCCTTCCTTGACGCCGGCCTGCCGCACGCGGTCAACTGGGTGATCGAAGGCGCCGGCGGCTTCGCGCTCGTGCGCCAGGACGGCACGCACACCGACGCGTGGCAGGCGCTGGTCGATCTCATCGCTCAGTCGACGGTGTCCGCGGTGGAGTACTACTACGCGGGCTGGAATTTCTACTTCGAGACGTCGTTCCTGGACGAGATCGCGGCGTTGGACGGTGGCGCCTTCGGAGGTGCATGGAAGCGCACTGGTGAAACGTTCAACGTGTGGCCGTCGGCAGTGAACGCCGCCGCCGTGCCGACCTGCCGCTTCTTCAGCACGGCCTTCGCCCCCAAGAGCTCTCATTTCTACACGCCGTTCGCGGCCGAATGCGACTCCGTCAAGCAGAACCCGGATTGGCAGTTCGAGTCAATCGCCTTTTACATCGCGCTTGCCGACGCCAACGGAAATTGCCCGGCCGGCACGGTCCCGCTGTATCGAGCCTACAACAACGGCATGGGCGGCGCGCCCAACCATCGCTACACGACGAGCCTCGATATCCTGAACCAGATGATCGCGGCGGGATGGGCGTTCGAGGGCAACGGCATCACGAAGGTTTTCGCCTGCGTGCCGCAGTGACGCGACGTGCAGCCCGTCGCGTTCGATCCGCGAAGCTAGTAGGTGTGAATTCATTCGCACCGCGGCCGAATGAATTCGGTCGACGCGATGGCGTGTGCCTTGCCGAATAAATTCGGCCCTACTCGAACTCGACGAAGCCGAATTCCCTTAAGAAACCGGCGCGCTCCTGCGCGCCGAGATGATTGGCGACGAGCTGGACGAACTGCTGGCGATTCGTCGCCTCCTTGGCGGCCTTGCGCGCGACGACCTTGGCGATCGGGCCGAGATAAACGACGAGCCGCGAGGTCGTCTGGTCGACGAAACTGGGATCGAGCGCCGTGAGCGCTCCCACATCGCCGGACAGCGAGCGCAGGTGCGGCGGCATCGTGCCGGTCCTGCTCGCACCGGTCTTGCTGCCCGCACCGGTCTTGCTGGCGCCCGAGCGCTCGGCTGCTGCTTTTTGCATGCCGTCGAGGAAACGCTGGCGCACCTCCGGATCGGTGATGCTGTCGGAGATCAGCGCGTAGAGCTCCGCCGTGTCCCTCGACTTGGCCGCGGCCTTTTTCACCATCACCCGCGCCATCGGTCCGACAAGATCCGCGAGATCACGCTCGATCGTGTGCAGCGTCGTGTCGTCCCAGACCGGCGCGGCCTGCGCCTGAAGCGAAACCGCCGCGAGGTTGATCTCGGTCGCGTCCTGCGTCTCGCGCTTGACGTTGAGCTGCGGATCGAGCGCGAGCCGCAGCGCGCGATTGAAGGCCTTCGCGTTCTGGAAGCGGGCCGTAGGGTCCTTGGTGATCGCCGTCAGAACCACGGCGTCGAGCGTGGGCGAAACCGGAAGCTTGGAGACCTCCGAAGGCGGCCGCGCCTCCTCGTAGCAGATCTTGAAGGCGATCGCCTCGATCGAGCCTGTGAACGGTTTCTCCCCGGTGAGAAGCTCGTAGAGCACCACCCCCGCACTGAAGAGGTCCGAGCGGCGGTCGGCTTCCTTCCCCTGGCACTGCTCGGGCGACATGTACGAGGGCGTTCCCATCACCATGCCGGCATTGGTGAGGTTCGAGGTATCGATTCGGGCGATGCCGAAATCGGCTACCTTGAGCACGCCGGCGCCGGTGAGGATCAGGTTGGCCGGCTTGACGTCGCGGTGCACGACGCCGCGCTCGTGCGCGAAGTCGAGCGCGAGCAAGAGCTGCGACATGATGGCCACGATCTGGCCGACGTCGAACGTCGCCTTGCGGTTCAGGTACTCGCGTAAGCCTGTGCCCTCGACATACTCCATGGCGATGAACGCGTTGAGCTCGTCCTCGCCGTATTCGTACACGCTGACGATGTTCGGATGCAGGAGCCTTCCCGCGGCCTTTGCCTCGTTCTGGAAGCGCGCCATCACCTGCGCGGCCAGGTCGGGATCGACCAGGTCCTTGCGAACCGTCTTCACGGCGACGACGCGCTCGATGCCCGGGTCGAACGCCTTGTAGACGACCCCCATCGCGCCCTTGCCGAGCACGCTGTCGATCCTGTACTTGCCGATCTTTTCCGGTTGTTCAGCCATTGGTCGTTGACGAGGCGCCGCTTCGGCGAAGAGTCATGTCAACATTCGCGATCCATGCGGCCTCACGCCTCGAGCATCTTGATCGCCTGCACGAGGCTCTTGTTCATGCGTCCCAGCGCCTGGCTGAGCGTTCCGATCTCGTCCTTGCTCTTGTCCTTGAATTCCGCCGTCTCGACCTGGCCGAGGCTTACGTCGTCGGCCGACTTGGCAAGCGCTTTCACGCGCTGGATCACGATCGAGTGCAGCATCACGTTGATCAGGATGAAGGTCACGATCAGCACGAGAGTGAGCAGCAGCATGAAGATCTTGAACGTATGATTCGCCCGCTGGACGGGAAGCGCGCTCGGCACGGAGACGATCTGCGCACCGATGATCTCGTTCAGCTTCCACCCGAACCCGTTGGCCGGACCGTAGAGCTCGACCATCGTCTTCGGCGCCTCGGCCACCGTGTTGTGGCACGCGAGGCACGCGCCATCGGTGATCTGAATCGCCCGCGCCAGGTAGAGCGAGCGGCCGCCCGGCGTGTCGCGCTCGCCGATGAGATCGCCCTTGGCCTGGCCGTTGCGAAACTGGTTGACGACGTCCGCCTCCCAGTCGGTCGCGCGGTCGCGCGGATTGGTCGGATTCAGCGTCGCTTCCTTGTAGCTGTAATCGGGATACTTCTTGCGCAGATCGTTGAACTGCTCCGTCGCGGCATAGTCCGGCACCGACTGCGGCAGGAAGGAATACCGGAGCTGCGTCTCCAGGAGCGGCTTGATCTGCGTGTTGGTGTAGCTGCGCGAGGACAGCGCCGATTCCATCATCACGCGCGCGTTGTCTAGGATTTCCTCCCTGGCGTTCGCCTGCAGCACGCCGTACGAGATCACGCCGGTCACGAGCAGACCGACGACGAACACGGCGGCAAGCGCCAGATTGAATTTCCACATCAGCTTCATGAGGTCCCCTCCGGGCTACGAGGCTCGAGCCTGCTCATTTCTTGTTGTCGCCGAACGGCCACCTGAAGATGGACGGGGGCTTCTCCGGTGGCTTCGCCGGCTCGACCTTGGCCGCCTCCGCTTTGGCAGGCTCCGCCTTGACAGGTTCCGCCGGCGCGAGCGCGGCCTGCCATTCCGGATAGGCTTGCGGCTTCGCCATCGCCGCCGTGCGGAATTCCGGGTCGGCCAGGCGTGTTTGCAGCTTTTTGATGAAAAGGCGGCGATACGGGCCCTGCAGCCACGGTTCGGCTTCCGCATAGCTGATCGGCCGATCGGGCGCGAGCTGTTTGCGCGCGACCGCGTACTGCGCCGCGAGCGCAGGCAAGGGGTCCCGGAAATGCCGCGGCAAACCGGCGATGAAATTCTGCGGCGCCGCGCCCGCGGTCGCGAACGGCCGGTCGGGCGCGCGCAGCGCGAAGTCCCCGCCCTTGAGGTCGTGAGCGGCTCCATCGCTGGCGCTTCGTCCCGGCTCGTATAGCTTCGCACTTCCTGTTTCCACGAACATCTCGATGGCATCTCCATCCGCGTGCACGACCGCTACGCCGTCGGCGGCGCTGACCGCGCCTGATGCCGTCCGGACGCGCAGCGGCGCGCCGCCCGCCTTCACGACCAGCTTCAGCCAGCCGCGAGGCAGGTAGACTTCCGCAGTGGAAGGCTGCTTCGTTTCGCGCGGCGCGGCAGCGCCCCCGCTCAGTGCCAGAAGGCCAGCCGGGCCGACGAAATTCATAACGGGGCCCGACGTGAGCTCGACCTGAACCTGAGCGTGATCGGCGGCGTCGATCACGTCGCCGTCCTGCACGCGGGCGCCCTCGACCAGCTTGTACCAGGTTGCGCCACGGAGCACGCGCCCGCCGCCGTCGAGGATCGTGACGACGCCGATGTCGGCGCCGTAGCACACGGCTGCCGCGAAGAAAAGACAACACCCGGCCAGCCGAGTCGTTTTCATCGTGATGCGTCGCCAACCGACAGAACGCGACAATGCGACAATGCTCGATCGCCGCACGAGTTTGATACTAGGCCGCGGCCGCGGCGACTGTCAACGTGAATATCGTCCGGCGGCTGCGCCGCGAAGGGCGTATTTCGCGACTTGGCATATACTTGAACCCCGTAATCGTTCCCATGGAAAAAGCTCCGAGCAACTTCGCCGTTCTGTTCGCCGACATCAGCGGCAGCGCCAAGCTCTACGAGTCGCTCGGCGACGCGGAAGCGCTCGCGACAGTCGAGCGCTGCCTCGCGATCATCCGTAAGGCATGCACCGACAGCGGCGGAACTGTCGTGAAGACGATCGGCGACGAGGTCATGGCGGTCTTCCCGTCGGCCGACGCAGCGGCGCGCGCCGCCACCGACATGCAGGCGCACGTGTCAACACAGCGCACTTCGCGCGGCGCCCCGCTCGCGATCCATGTCGGGTTCAACTTCGGCCCCGTGCTCGAGGAGGGCAACGATTTCTTCGGCGACACGGTCACGGTGGCGGCGAGGCTGTCCAATCTCGCGCGCGGCGGACAGGTGTTCACCTCGGAGAGCACGGTGGCTTTCCTCGCGCCGGCGTTGCGCGCGCGCACCCGGAGCCAGCAGGCACACACGGTCAAGGGGAAGCAGAAGGACATCGATCTGTTCGAGCTGGTCTGGCAGGAGACGGAGGATGAGCTCACCGCGCTGTCGACTCACGTCACAGTCCGTCCCGCGCACCTCTCGCTCAAGCACGGCGATCGCCAGATCGAGCTCTCGGAAGCCATGCCGAACCTGTCCATCGGGCGCGACCTCGCCAACGACGTCGTGCTTGCCGACCGCAAGGCTTCGCGCATGCATGCCCGCATCGAGCGGCGCCGCGACAAGTTCGTGCTGATCGACCACAGCTCCAACGGCACCTACGTCATCGTCGAGAACGAAGCGGAGATCGCGCTCCGGCGCGAAGAGCTCCTGCTGCGCAATCGCGGCCACATCAGCTTCGGCCACGCCTACCAGGACGACCCCACCGAGGTCGTGAGCTTTTCCTGCCTCGACTGAGGCCGCGTCAGTCAGCTCGCCGGACCTGCCGAAGCTCGATACCCCTCTCGCTTCCTGCGGGTCCCGGCTCGCTGCGGCGCTCGGCCGACCTCGCGCCGTTCAACCCTTCGGAGCGGAATGGATATTGTCGACCCAGTGGACTGCCTCGGGATTGGGCTCGACGTTGGGCAGATCGAGGTTGACGACGACGGGCTCCTGACCGCTGCGCACCAGCACGCAGGACAGCGGTTCGTCGCCGGCGTTGATCTCCTGATGCGGCACGAAGGGCGGCACGTAAATGAAATCGCCCGGCCCGGCTTCGGCGGTGAACTCGAGCCGATCGCCCCATTTCATGCGCGCCCGGCCCTCGACGACGTAGATGACGCTTTCGACCGGCCCGTGGTGGTGGGCGCCGGTCTTCGCCCTGGGATGGATCACCACGGTCCCGGCCCAGAGCTTTTCCGCGCCGGCGCGCGCCGCCGTGATCGCAGCGGCGCGATTCATTCCGGGCGTCTGCGGCGTGTTGACGTCGAGCTCGTTCGCGTGCACCACGCGCACGCCGTGCAGGCGCCATTTCGATTGACGGGTTTCGCTCATGTCGGTCGCCCCAGGCGTTCGCTTCCCGATTTCACACCCATGCCGCCTTTCGCGCAAGCCGACGCTTCGCCTTTGACGGGCGCACGACCCCGAGTTCGCGGCGGACCCGCCACGCGCACGTCCTTGCTACAATCGCGCCTCGACGAAGAGGAGGGGCGCAATGACGATATCGATGTATCAGGCTTCGGTGCCGGTGTTCATCCGCATGCTGAACAACCTCAAGGGCATCCTGGGCAAGGCGGCCGGGCATGCCCAGGCGAAGAAGATCGACGAATCGGTGTTGCTCGACTCCCGGCTTTACCCGGACATGTTCCCGCTGACCCGGCAGGTCCAGATCGCATGCGATTTCGCCCGGGCGACGCCCGCGAGGCTCGCCGCCAGGGAGCCGCTGGCGCTCGAGGACACGGAGAAGACTTTAGCCGAGCTGGTCACGCGCATCGACCGCTCGATCGACTTCGTGCGTTCGCTGCCCGACGGCGAAATCGATGGCTCCGAGACACGCGAGATCGTGCGCCCCGTCCGGGGCGAGCCGAAGAAGTTCACCGGGATCAACTACCTCGAGCAGTTCGCGCTGCCGAACTTCTTCTTCCACGTGACTATGGCGTATGCGATCCTGCGCCACTGCGGCGTGGAGATCGGCAAGAGCGACTTCATCGGCACGCTGGACTAAGGACGCCCCGCCGGCGCAAAGCCTGGCAAAGCCCGCAACCCGCGGCGGCCTCTTAGCGCAGCGCCCGCGGCAGCGCGCGCACCGGCTCGGGTGCATCTTTCATCGGCTCGGCGCGGGCGGCGACCTCGTCGACAAGGCGCGCGACCGCTCCTTCCTGGGGCAGCGAAACCCCGTAATGCAGAAGCGACGCGCCGCGGTAGATTGCGAGCGTCGGGAAGTTCTCGACGTCGATATCGCCGCAGAGGTCCGCGTCGTCCTCGATTGTCGAGCCAGACGAAGAGCACTTCCGGCCGGGCCGACGCGATGCGAGGGCCGACCGGAACTCGGCGCATGTATCGCACCACGCGGCGCAAAGCGCCACGACCGTCCTCCGGTCATCGTTCCAGCGCGAAGCGATTCGCTCCCGGTCTGCGGCGGTCGCGATCATCGGTCAGGGCAGGCTGGGCGCGAGCGCCCGGCGCAGCGCGTCGTGCGTCTCTCCCGCGCGCCGCGCTAAATCGACGAACTGGTCCTCGCCGATTTTCCCCACGGCGAAATAGCGCGCGTCCGGATGCGCGAGGTAGAAGCCCGACACCGACGCGGCGGGCAGCATCGCGAAGCTCTCGGTGATGGACATGCCCAGCCTGCGCGCCTCGAGCAGCTCGAACAAGGGCGCCTTTACGGTGTGATCGGGACAGGCGGGATAGCCTGGCGCGGGTCGGATTCCGCGGTACTCCTCCCGGATCATCGCCGCGTTGTCCAGCGCTTCGTCCTTCCCATAACCCCAGTATTCGCGGCGCACGCGCATGTGCAGCCATTCCGCGAAGGCTTCCGCCAGACGGTCGGCGAGCGCCTTCAGCATGATCGCGGCGTAGTCGTCCTTTTTCGCCTCGAATTCGGCGAGCTTCTTCTCGATGCCGAGGCCCGCGGTGACCGCGAAAGCGCCGGCATAATCTTCGATGCCCGAAGCTTTCGGCGCGACGAAATCCGCGAGGCAGTAGTTGGGCTTGCCGGCGGGCCGCTCGCTTTGCTGGCGGAGGTTCCGCCAGCGGAGCGCCACCGCGCTTCGCGAGGCGTCGGCATAGAGCTCGATGTCGTCGCCGACGGAGTTCGCGGGCAAGAGGGCGATCGCGCCGTTCGCGGTGAGCCAGCGCGCATCGACGATGTGCTCGAGCATCGCTTGACCCTCGGCGTAGACGTTGCGCGCGGCTTCGCCGACGACCGGATCGTCCAGGATCGCGGGAAACGGCCCGGAAAGCTCCCACGTCTGGAAGAACGGCCCCCAGTCGATGTAACGGGTGAGCTCGCGCAGGTCCGCGTTGCGGATCTCGCGTCGGCCGATCAGCGCCGGCCGAGGTGGCGCGTAGCTCCGCCAGTCGGGCTGGAAAGCATTTGCGCGCGCCGCCTCCAGCGATATGAGCACCGGCCCTTTCTTCGCCGCATGCTGCGCGCGAATCTTCTCGTAATCGGCGGCGACTTCCTGCACATACGGTTCGCGTAGCTCCGCCGACATGAGCTTCCCCGCGACGCCCACCGCACGCGACGCGTCGGGCACGTAGACCGTGATGCCGTCGTAGTGGGGCGCGATCTTCACCGCCGTGTGCACCCGCGAGGTGGTCGCTCCGCCGATCAGCAGGGGCTGTTTCATGCCGAGGCGCCGCATCTCGTGCGCGACGTGCGCCATTTCCTCGAGCGACGGCGTGATGAGGCCGGAGAGGCCGACGATGTCGGCGTTCTTCTCCCGCGCCGTATCGAGGATCTTCTGCGCCGGCGCCATCACCCCGAGGTCGATCACCTCGAAGTTGTTGCACTGGAGAACGACGCCGACGATGTTCTTGCCGATGTCGTGCACGTCGCCCTTGACCGTCGCCATCACGATCGTGCCCTTCGGTTTGCCCGCATCACCGGAAGCCGCCTTCTCAGCCTCGATGAACGGCACGAGGTGTGCCACCGCCTGCTTCATCACCCGCGCGCTCTTCACCACCTGCGGCAGGAACATCTTGCCGGCGCCGAAGAGATCGCCGACGACGTTCATGCCGGCCATCAAAGGCCCTTCGATCACCTGGATCGGCCGAGCGTACTTGCGCCGCGCCTCCTCGGTATCCTCGACGATATGGGTCGTGATCCCCTTGACCAGCGCGTGCGAGAGGCGCTCCTCGACGTTTGCCTCGCGCCACTTGAGCTCCTCTTCCGTCTTCCTGCCCTTCGCCTTGTAGGTCTCGGCGAACGCGACCAGGCGCTCGGTCGCGTCGGGGCGCCGGTTGAGCACCGCATCCTCGACGCGCTCGCGCAAGCCAGGGTCGAGGTCGTCGTAGACGCCGAGCTGGCCGGCGTTGACGATGCCCATGGTGAGCCCGGCGCGGATCGCGCGGTAGAGGAACACCGTGTGGATCGCCTCGCGCACCGGGTCGTTGCCGCGGAAGCTGAAGCTCACGTTGGAAATGCCGCCGGAGACCTTGGCATGCGGCAGATGCTGCTTGATCCAGCGGGTCGCGCGGATGAAGTCGACGCCGTAGTTCGCGTGCTCCTCGATGCCGGTGGCGATCGCGAACACGTTCGGATCGATGATGATGTCCTCCGGCGGGAAATCGACCTTGTCGACCAGGAGATCGTAGGCGCGACGCGCGATACTTATCCGGCGATCAAAGCTGTCCGCCTGCCCTTTCTCGTCGAAGCTCATCACGATGGCCGCGGCGCCGTAACGCCGCACGAGCCTGGCCTGGCGCAGGAATTCGGCTTCGCCTTCCTTCATCGAGATCGAGTTCACGACGGGCTTGCCCTGCACGCACTTGAGCCCCGCCTCGATCACCTCCCATTTCGACGAATCCACCATCACCGGAACGCGGGCGATGTCCGGCTCGGCGGCGATCAGGTGCAGGAAACGCACCATCGCCGCCTTGGAATCGAGCATCGCCTCGTCCATGTTCACGTCGATCATCTGCGCGCCGTTGCCGACCTGCTGGCGGGCGATCTCCACCGCGCCGGCAAAGTCGCCCGCGAGGATGAGCTTGGCGAACGCGCGAGAGCCGGTGACGTTGGTACGCTCGCCGATGTTGACGAAGAGCGAATCGTCGCCGATGGTGAGCGGCTCGAGGCCGGCTAGACGCATGGGGCGCGACATGATCCGCGTTACCTAGAGTGCCGGTGTTCTGCCGGCGGCTCTGCGCTTTGGTTCGTCAGGCAAAGCTCGGTACCTGTCGCGGCGCAACGTCCTTGACCGCGGCTGAGATCGCACGGATATGCTCGGGGGTGGTCCCGCAGCAGCCGCCGACGATATTGACGAAGCCTTCTCTCGCGAAATCGCCGATGAGCCGGGCCGTCGTCTCGGGCGCCTCGTCGTAGCCGGTCTCGCTCATCGGGTTGGGAAGCCCGGCGTTGGGGTAGCACGAGACGAACGTATCGGCCACGCGCGACATCTCCTCGATGTACGGCCGCATCAGCGCCGCGCCCAGGGCGCAGTTCAAGCCCACCGCGAGCGGCCTGGCGTGGCGCACCGAATTCCAGAACGCCTCGGTCGTCTGTCCGGAGAGCGTGCGTCCCGACGCGTCGGTGATGGTGCCCGAGACGATGAGCGGAAGCCTCACGCCTCGCGCCTCGAAGCAGGCGTCGATCGCGAACAGCGCCGCCTTGGCGTTGAGCGTATCGAAGACGGTCTCCACGAGCAGGAGATCCGCGCCGCCTTCGATCAGCGCGCCCGCCGCTTCGCCATAGGCCGCGACCAGCTCGTCATAGCTCACGTTGCGAAACCCCGGATCGTTGACGTCCGGCGAGATGGTCGCCGTGCGATTGGTCGGTCCCAGCGCGCCGGCCACGAAGCGCGGCTTGTCCGGCGTTCTGGCCGTCCACGCGTCGGCGCGCTCGCGGGCGATCCGCGCCGCGGCGAGATTGATCTCCCGTACCCGCCCTTCGAGGCGGTAGTCGGCTTGCGCGATCCGCGTGGCATTGAAGGTATTGGTCTCGATGATGTCGGCCCCGGCCGCGAGGAACGCGTCGTGAATCGAACGGATCACGTCGGGCTGCGTCAGCGCAAGGAGGTCGTTGTCGCCCTGGACGTCGCAGGCGTGCCCGGAAAGCCCGCAGGTGGGTGCGCCGCGATAATCGGCCTCGCTCAGGCGGCGGCTCTGGATCATCGTGCCCATCGCCCCGTCGAGAACCAGGATGCGCTCCGAAAGGAGCTTCGTGAGCAATGCGCTCTTGTCTTGGGTCGCTGTCATCGTCCGTCCCGCCAAATGAAAAACCCGTTCAGCTTGCCGCCGAGCGGGTTTCGGTCGAAAGCTTGCCGCAGCAAAGTGTAAAGGGGCAGTCGCGACGTGAGCCTACCGTTTCCTACCCTTGCCCACCCTCTATCGTACCGGGACTCGGGCCCTTCCGGGTGAGGCACCGCGCTATAAGAGTATAGCCCGAGGGCGTAGCGCTCTGCCCGGGCCGATCCGAGCCGCCGACGGTGGTGCCGGGCGCCTTACCGCCGGCTGCGCCGGCACGATTGTGACTGTCGATTTCAGAACGTGAACCCCACGGACAGTATCGGCCCGCTCAACTTCAGATCCGAGATCGGCTGTCGCTGCGAAAGTCATAAGCGAGGTGACGGTAGCCGAGAACCAGATCGCCCCAGCTGTAGCGGTATCCGACGCCGGCGAATGCCTGCCAGGTGAACTGCGACGAGCCCGCGCCGCCATCGAGGACAGCATGTCGCCAGTCTACCGCAGGATCCCAAAGGCGCTGGCGCAGTCGGTGAGCGTCGCTCGGGTATCGGCGCTCGCGCTGCCGGAACGGCGATGACCATCGTGGCTGACACAGCCTGCGCACCGGAATCCGGTACCATGAACGAGAGGAGCTTCGATGCTCGATTCCGATATCCGACGCCTGCTCGACACGGTGTTCAACATGCCCCCGCCGTCGGGCGCTCCGAACGTCGCGCAGCTGCGCGCCGCCGCCGAGGCGGCGCCGAAGGTCCTCGGCGGCACGCCGGAAGAGCTCGATACCGTCTGCGACGGTGTCGTCCCCAGTCGCGCGCATGCCGCGCCGGTGCGGGTCTATCGACCGGCTTCGCGTGCGTCGTTGCCGCTGACGCTCTTCGCGCACGGCGGCGGCTGGGTCACCGGCTCGCTGGATTCCCACGACCGACTCTGTCGCATCCTCGCCCGCGCGCTTCCATCGGTCGTCGTTGCGGTCGATTACCGGCTGGCACCGGAGCACGTCTATCCGACGGCTCTCGACGACGTCGAAGCGGCATGGCATTGGGTACGCGAAGAGGCGCGCTCGCTCGGCGCCGACGGCGAGCGCTTCGTCGTGGCGGGCGACAGCTCCGGCGGCAATCTCGTGGCAGCGCTCGCGTTGCGGCTCGCGCGGGCGAGGGCGGCTCAACCAGGTCTGCAGCTGCTGTTCTATCCCGCGCTCGATGCCCGCTGCTCGCAGCCTTCGTATCGCGAGTTCACCACGGGCTACAACCTCACCGCAGAGCAGATGGCATGGTATTGGGAGACGTATCGCGCCGGCGCCGACGCGAACGATCCGGAGCTTTGCCCGCTGTCGGCGACGGAGCTCGGGCACCTACCGCCCGCCGTGATCGCGGTCGCGACCGCCGACGTGCTGCGCGACGATGGACTCGCTTACGCGCGCGGGCTCGAGGCCGCCGGCGTCCCCGTGCGCGTGATCGAATGCCGCGGGATGATCCACGGCTTTCTGCGCTGGACCGGCCAAGTCCGTGCGGCGCGAGGCTGGATCGATCTCGTCGCCGCGACGGCTCGCGAGATGATGAGCCGCTCGGCCACCGTAACGCCATGATGCAGCGATATGCCGTAACACCGCAGGCGAGCCTGGGAACATTGTTCCACGACACGGCAGGATCGCCGGCGAGCGACGCCGAGATCGCGTGGTACGCCCTGCGGCTCCCTCGCAAGGCGGGACCGATTCTCGACGCGATGGCGGGGTCGGGCCGGCTGCTGGTGCCGCTCGTCGATGCGGGATTCCCGGTCCACGGTGCGGAAGTCTCGGCAGACAGGCTCGCGAGCTGCCGCGCGCGACTCGCGGTGCGCGGTCAAGCGACGGAGCTCTTTCGCCAGAACGTGGCCGCGCTGAACCTGCCGTTCCGCTACGCCGCGGCGTTTGTCGCCGGCGGCTGCTTCCAGCTCCTTGTCGACTCGACCACCGCTCTCGATGCGCTGCTGCGCATCCGCGCCCACCTTGTCGAGCCGGCGTTGCTGCTGCTCGATCTGTTCGTGCCCGCGCAGGCGGAGCATCCGCCCGGTGCGGCGGTGGTGGAAGTAAGGACGGTGACGCCGGCAGACGGCTCTCGGATCGGACTGCGCTCGGAGACTTCCTTCGACGTCGAGCTCAAGCGCATCGATGTGGTGAGGCGCTACGAGCGGCGCGAGCGGGAGGCCATCACCGCCCGCGAGGACGAAATGCTGTCGCTCACCTGGTACACCGAGGATGAGGCGGTCGCGCTGCTCGACGCCGCCGGTTATCGCGACATACGCATCGATTCTGCGCCTCGTCCCGGCGAGGAGGGGCGGCATTTCGCCGCCATCGCGCGTGCGTAGAGAGGGATCCATTCGCACGGGCGCAGGTCGAATTTCCGCGCGTGAATGCATCCGATGACCTGGGCCCGGATTTGTCCGGACGCGCTGGCCGGACAATTCGGCACTGCAGGAGGACCCCATGCGATATTTCAACGATCCCGACGGCAGGCGACTGCCGATCAAGCTCGACGCCACGACCAACGGCGAGTTCGCGCCGATCCCTCTGGAGCCGGTGCACCGTCATGCAAACACGCTCGCGTTCGAGGCGGCAGGCGGCAACGCGCGAAGGCTCAATCTCTCGCGACGGGCTTTTCTCGCTTCGGCGTGCGGCGCGGCGAGCACGCTGCTGGCGATGAACGCAGGCTACGCCGCGGCGGGTCGGCGCGGCGGCTACTACGAGCTGGCGTCGGAATCGGCGCTCGAGATGCAGGTCGCGCGCTCGGCGCTCGACAAGAGCGAGTTCGTGTTCGATGTGCAGGGCCACTTCGTGAATCCGACCGGCGCGTGGACGCGCGCGCTGCCGCCGGGCGCGCAGCCGCTTAAGGACTTCACGGTACTCAAGGGATGCAGCGCGGAGAATGCGCCGGGTCTCGGCTACCTGCAGTGCCTCGGCTCCGATGCGTTCGTCAAGGACATCTTCCTCGATTCCGATACGGATCTCGTCGTGCTGTCGTTCGTTCCGTCGACGCGCAAGGGCGAGCCGCTGACCATCGAGGAGGCTGCCGCGACGGCCCGCATCGTCGAGCGCATGGAGGGCACGCACCGCGTGCTGCTTCATGGTCGCGTCAATCCGAACCAGGACGGCGATCTCGAAGGCATGGACGAGCTGGCTGCGCGCTATCCGATCGCGGCGTGGAAGACCTACACGCAATGGGGATCCGACGGCCGAGGGTTCTTCCTCGACGACGACGTCGGGCTCGCGATGATCGACAAGGCGCGCAAGCTGGGAGTACGCACAATCGCCGTCCACAAGGGGCTGCCCTTCGGCAGCCGGTCCTACCAGCACTCGACCTGCGTCGACATCGGCCGGGTGGCGAAGCGCTGTCCCGACGTGAAATTCCTCGTCTATCACTCCGGCTTCGTTCCGGGCAGGGCGGAAGGCCCTTACGATCCGCAGCGCGCGGAGGGCATCGACGCGCTCGTGACCAGCCTGCGCGAGAACGGCATCCCGCCCGGCGGCGAACGTCTACGCCGAGCTCGGCTCCACCTGGCGGTTTCTCATGCGCGATCCCGACGCGGCCGCGCACGCGCTGGGCAAGCTTTTCAGGTACGTCGGCGAAGACAACGTACTCTGGGGAACCGATTCGATCTGGTACGGTTCGCCGCAGGATCAGATCCAGGCTTTTCGCACGTTCCAGATCGCGGACGGGCTCGCGGCGAAGCACGGCTACCCGAAGATCACGCCCGCGCTGCGCGCCAAGGTTTTCGGACGCAACGCGCTCGCGGTCTACTCGATTCCTCCGGACGTATTGAAAAAGCACCTTGCCGACGACCGCGTTGCCCATGACCGGCTTGCCTATCGCGAGCGCGCGGATCCCGCCTTTCTCACCTACGGGCCCAGGACGCGGCGCGAGTTCCTCACCCTGAAAGCCTGGGGCGGCTGACGCGCTTGCGTCGCGGGTTGCAGCGGCTCGCGAGAGTTACCAGCTTCCCGAGCTGCCGCCGCCGCCGGAGCTGCCGCCACCGCCGGAGAATCCGCCGCCCGAGGAAGAGCCCGACGCGCCGCCGCTCGAAAACGTGAAGCCGCCGACGCTCGCGGTGCCCTTGGTCCTGAGGTTCTGCGCCGCCTTCGCATACCAGCCGGTTCGCGCGACGGTCAGCTTCGCGATCGGATAGCCCACGACGTAGACCGCGAGCAATGCAAGCGCGCCCCGCGTGCCGACGATCATGATCGGAAACATCGCCCAGAACGGGATCAGGAATACGTACAGGAACCATCCCATGCCCGGCGTCATGATGCCGAGGAAGGTGAACAGCCCGATGATGCCGAAGATGAACGCGCCGAGAAGGATGCGTTCGGGCCAGGCGAGCTTCGGCCCGGTGAACTTAAACAACGAATCGGCGCTTGCACGCGAGGATCCCGAAGCCTCGGCCGCCGGCGCCTTGCCTTCAAGCACGCCGACGATCGCATCGACGCCGTCGGCCACGCCCTTGTCGAAGTCGCCGGCCCTGAACGCGGGCGTGATGACGTTGCGGATGATGCGGCTCGCCGCCGCATCGGTCAGCGTGCCTTCGAGGCCGTAGCCGACCTCGATCCGGAGCTTGCGGTCGTTCGGCACGATCACCAGCAGCACGCCGTTGTCCTTGCCCTTCTGTCCGAGCTTCCAGCTCTCGAACACCTTGACCGCGTATTCCTCGATCGACTCGTCGCCGATCGTGGGCACGGTGAGCACGGCGATCTGGTCGGTCGTGGCCTGCTCGTGCGCCCTGAGCGCAGCGCTCACGCGCTCGCGGCTTGCGCCCTTGAGAATTTCGGCGTTGTCGACGACGCGGCCGGTGAGGAAGGGCACGTCCGCGGCCGGCGCCGGGGCGACCCACGCGAGCGCCGGGCAGAAAAGAGCGGTCGCCTCGCGCAGCGACCGCCGGATCACGACGGGCCTTGCTCTTCGATAGAGCCGTCCGGCAGCTCGTTCGCGCCGCCGGCGTTTCCGGCGAATCCCCTGGCCGCGAGAATCTGGCCGGCGAGCGCGACGCCGGCGTGCAAGGCGTCGGCGAAGCGCCGGTCCCGCAGAAGCGGCGTCATCGCGGCGATGATCCGGTTCCAGTCCTCGGCCGCGACGCGCCCGTACAAGCCGGCGTCGGGGAGGATCTCGACCTTGCGCTCGAACTTGCAGACCAGGATCAGGATGGCGTTGCGTGAGCGGGTCTTGAACAGCTCTCTGCGCAGGAACAGCGACTGCGCGTAGTGGCGCACCTCGAGATCGGAAATCGCCGAGCGAAGAAACAGTCGCGCGTACGCCGGTATGAACACCGCGAAGAGTGCGCTCGCGCCGCCGGCGGCGAGCACCGTGACCGCCGTGAGGAAAGCGACGTGCGAGGCAAGCCAGTCCGGTCGTGTCCAGTCGAGCGCTGCCACGATCAGGGCGGCAATCGAAACGCCGAGCGCGAACGCCATCCACGGCAGCTCGGCGTAGGTGTCGGCCTTGCCCACGACGGCGGTGACGATCTGCACGCCCGTGCGAGCCTCGACGCGTGCAATGGCCGCGTCGATCGTTTCCGATTCGGGTCGAGAAAGGGTCACGGAAGATTCTCCGTCGGGCCGGACGAGAGCGCGAGTGACATATATACGGCTCCGTCGAGCGGGTTGTCGTAGTACGGCGCGCATTCGCGGAAGCCGAGGCGCTCGTAGAGCGCGCGCGCCGCGTTCATCCAGGCGAGCGTGTCGAGCAGGAGCTCGCGGTAGCCGATCGCGCGGGCCTCGAGCAGGATCGCGCGCGCGAGCCCCTCGCCCCAGCCTTCGCCGCGCCGCGCCGGCTGGACGTACAGCCGCTTCACCTCGCCGGCGGCGACCCGCGCTGTCGTCTCCCCGCCGCCGCATCCGCATGCGCTGTCGAGCGGCCGCAGGGCGACGCAGCCGAACGCCGCGCCGGGTCGGCCCGCGAGCAGCAGTCGGCCTCGGGGCGGCGTGTACGCACCGGGAAGGTTCGCGAGCTCGCGCTCGAAATCCTGGAAGCACAGATCGACCTTGAGCCAACCCGCATATTCGACGAAAAGCGCCCGCGCGCTCTCGACGTCGCGCGCAGAGCGGACCGGGCGGATCGTGTCAGTGCCCGAGTCGCGCTCGAGGCTCGTCATGTCGTCTTGCTCGAAGCTCGTCATGTCGTCTTGTCGCATGTGCCGATCCTGATCTCGCTGTCGACGAAGCCGCCTTGCAGCTCCTTCAGCCGCGCGACGGCCAGGGCCGGCGGATCGCGCACGACGAGCATCGTCTGCATGACGGACTGCGCGCGCGCGCCGACTTTCGCCGTCTTGACGCCCAAGCTCTCCAGCGCGGCAAGCCGCGCCTGCGCAGCCGCTTCGGTCCGGAACGCGCCGAGCGAGATCGCCAGGCGCTGGGCACCCGAGTCGACGAGAGATACGTCGCGGACGTTCTGCGCCTTGAGCTCTTCCAGACGCCGGTCGGCCGCCGGCTTGCTCGAGGCGGGCGGAATGAAAACCCAGTAGTTGGCGATGACCTCGACTTTCTTCTGGCTGATCAGCGGCGTGAGATCGAGCGGTTCGAGCTGAGCCAGCGCCCGCGCCCTGTCGCCGTCGGAAAGCGGCCCCCACTCGAGGCACACGTCGGCCAGCGCCGAGACTTTCGCCGGACCGAGCGCGGCGACCTGCTGCGGGGTGAGCAGCGATATCTTGTCGGGCTGCACCTGCTGCGACAGCCGAACGCCTTCGCCGGTGCCCAAGGAGTCGAGGTAGATGTACCCTCCCAGAGCGACATTGGCGAGCAGCAGCAGGACAACCAGGGTTCTCATCCGCGCTCCGAAGCGTGCGCCAGCGCGAGCACGCCTTCCAGCACCAGATTATCCACGACCTCCACCGGCTCGGTAAGGTACGGCGCGATGTCGGCCGCCGCACCGCCGGCGAGAAAAGCTTTCGGCGCAGGGGCGCCATCGGCGAGCCGCCGCCGCATCTGCTCGATCGCCCCGCACACCGCTTGCATCACGCCGGAAGCAAGCGCGTCGGCCGTATTGATCGGAAAATCGTGAACGTGTCCAGGCGGCACCCGCAACGACGCCGTATTGCTGGCGAGCGCCTGGAGCATCATGTTCAAGCCGGGCAGGATCATGCCGCCTCGGAACACCCCCGAATCGTCGAGCGCATCGACCGTTACCGCGGTTCCGGCGTTGACCACGACGCACGACGACGGGAACAGCTCGTTCGCGAGGCGCTGTCGCGCCGCGACGAGCGACGCCCAGCGGTCGGCGCCAAGCTGCGACGGCCGCGCGTAGCGGTTATAGACGCCGCAGGCCTCCTCCTGCGCGAGCAGCCATTCGGGAACCGCGCGCCAGCGCACGAGCTGCGCCTCGACGCGCACCCGCGTCGCCTCGCCGGCGACATTCACGCCGACGACGCGTCTCGGGCGCGGCAGGTTCTGCCAGTCGCGCAGCGCGAGCGTGCCGATCTCCTGATTGGCAAGGTTGCCTTGCGCGAGCCACCCGTGCGGACCCTCGAGCCCCCACTTGAGCCGGCTGTTGCCGCAGTCGAGCACCAGGATCACGGCCGCTTGAGCGAGACTTCGCCGCTCACGAACCTCAAGGTCCGCCCGGCACTCGCGAGCAAAAGCGCGCCGTCGGCATCGATGCCGGCGACCCTGCCGCGCACCGTGCCGCCATCGGGCAGAAGCATCTGCACCGCTTTGCCGTGCAACGCGTGCCGCCTCTGCCATGCGGTGCGCAGCGGCGCGAATCCTCTCTGCGCGTAAGCCTCGAGCATGTCCGCCTGTTCGTGCACGATGCGCGCGAGCAGCGCGTTGCGGTCGATGTCCGCCCGCGACGCCACGTCGGCCAGATCGGTCGCCGGCTGTCCGATCCCGCGCCGCGCGGCGCCGGGCAGACGCACGTTGAGCCCGATGCCGATCACTGCGAGCGACGGTCCCAGCGCGTCGCCGGAGAGCTCGACCAGGACCCCGCCGAGCTTGCGCCCGCGGTGCATGAGATCGTTCGGCCATTTGAGCTCGATGCCGGCGAACCCTTCGCGTTCGAGCGCATCGCACAGCGCCAGGCCGACCGCGAGCGGCAGCGCCGAGAGATAGCCCGCGCCCTGTTCGAAGCGCCAGCCGAGCGAAAACGTGAGGCTCCCGCCGACGATCGAAGTCCAGCCGCGGCCCCGGCGCCCGCGTCCCGCGGTCTGGCATTCGGCGGCGAGCACATGACGATGGATATCGCGGCTTGCGGCGCGGCGCGCGAGCTCGCTGCTGGTCGAGTCGAGCACGTCCGCCACCTCGACGTCGAGTCCCCCGCTCACGGGTCCGAGCCCGCGCAGGATCGCCTCGCGTGCTAGGAACGGCGACGCATCGTGCAGCCGGTAGCCCCGGCCCCGCATGCGCTCGAGCTTCAGTCCCGTCGCGCTCGCCTCCTTGAGTATCTGCGAGACGCGGGCCCGCGAGATGCCGCTCGCCGCCGCGAGCGCTTCGCCCGAATGCAGCTCGCCGTCGGAGAGCCGGCGGAGCAGCGAGAAGCCAAGGGCGGAAAGCACAGGTAATCGACCGCGATCGACGCGCTCAGCCCTTGAGCACCCCGCGGCGGATCTGATCGAGCTCGATCGATTCGAACAGCGCGCGGAAGTTGCCCTCGCCGAACCCCTGGTTGCCCTTGCGCTGGATGATCTCGAAGAAGATCGGGCCGATGACGGTGGTGGTGAAGATCTGCAGCAGCATCTCGTCCCTGGCCGGTGCGCCGTCGAGAAGGATCCGGTTCTTCCTGAGGCGAACGGTGTCTTCCTTGTGCTTCGGCAGCCGGCTGGCGAGCAGATCGTAGTACGTATCCGGCGTGTCCTGAAAGGCGACACCCTGCCCGCGCATGGCTTCGACGGTCGCGTGGATGTCGTCGGTGCCGAGCGCAATGTGCTGGATGCCCTCTCCATGGTAGGCGACGAGGTACTCCTGGATCTGCGACTTGTCGTCGGCGCTCTCGTTGATCGGAATCCGGATCTTGCCGCAAGGACTCGTCATCGCTTTGCTCTTCAAGCCCGTCAACCGTCCCTCGATGTCGAAGTAGCGCAGCTGCCGAAAGTTGAACAGCCGCTCGTAGAAGCCCGCCCATTCGTCCATGCGGCCCCGGTGCACGTTGTGCGTCAGGTGATCGATGTAGGTGAGCCCGGAGCCGTGCGGCTGCTGATCCACGCCCGGCAGAGGGACGAAATCGACGTCGTAGATCGAAAGCCCGGTGCCGTTCCCCGGATAGCGATCGACGAGATAGATGAGCGAATCACCGATGCCCTTGATCGCGGGGATGTTGAGCTCCATCGGCCCGGGATGACCCTCGACGCCCCAGGCACCCTGCGCTGTGGCACTGTTGTACGCGTGCGCCGCGTCGCGAACGCGAAAGGCGATGGCGCAGATCGACGGGCCGTGAACGCGCGCGAACGCCTGCGCGAAGCTGCCCGGCTCGGCGTTGACGACGAAGTTGATCTCGCCCTGGCGGTACAGGAGCACGTTCTTCGAGCGGTGCTTGGCAATCGCGCTGAAGCCCAGATGCTCGAACAGCGCGCCGAGCGCCGCGGGATCCGGCGCTGCGTATTCCACGAACTCGAAGCCGTCGGTGCCGAGGGGATTGTCCCAGAGCGGCGGTTCTCTGCTGGCCATAGCTGAATGTCCTTCGGCGACGAGGTATAAGGATAACTCCGCGCCCGAGGCGCGTGTTCAGCTTCGCAGCATGGCGAGCACTTGCGCGTGAAGCGCGCGATCGCCGCAGGCGACGACATCGCCGCCTTCGTCGCAGGGGCTCCCGTCCCAGCGGGTGATGACGCCGCCTGCGGCCTCGACGATCGGTATCAGTGCCTGCACGTCGTAGGCATGAAGGTCGGATTCGACGACGACGTCGATGAGTCCCATCGCAAGAAGACAGTATCCGTAGCAGTCGGAGCCGAAGCGCGTCATCCGGACGCGGGCGCGCACGCGTTCGAACGCCGCTCGGGCGGCGTCGGTCGCGAACATGTCAGGCGTCGTGCACGCGAGCATCGCCTGTTCGAGCCGCGGGCAGCGGCGGGCACGCAGGATCCGGCGGTCTCGTCCGCGTTGCCACGTGGCTTCGCCTCCGGCCACCGCGCTGAACGTCTCGCCGACGAACGGCTGGTGCGCGACCCCGAGCACGGGCCGGGTGCCGTCGTGCAACGCGATCAGCGTCCCCCAGTGCAACTGGCCCAGAACGAAGCTGCGCGTGCCGTCGATCGGATCGATCACCCAGGTGAGCTGGGACTTGCCTCCGCCGATGCCGCCTTCTTCGCCGCGAATGCGATGGTCGGGATGGCGGCGACCGATTCCTTCCCGGATCAGCCGTTCGGCGACGCGATCGGCTTCCGTGACCGGATCGTAGTCGCTGGCGTCGCCCTTGTTCTCGATTTGGAGCGCCACGCGAAAGTGCGGCAGGATCGCCGCGCCGGCGGCGACGGCGAGATTGCGCGCGAAATCCAGGTAGGCGGAGAGATCGTCGCCCGTCACGTCGTCGCTAGCGCGGCACGATCGAAACGCCCGTGAGCTTCTCCTGCGCCTCGACGAGCGAGGCGACGAACTTCTCGCCGAAGCCGAGCAGATTGGCCGTGACCAGGCTCTGGTGAACCGCTCCACCGACATTCGCCGCGACCGGCAGCGAGGCGGCGAAGCGCGTGTAGTACCGCAGATCCTTCATTGCGTTGACGAGCGTGAACTTGAGTCCCGAAAGATCGCGTGACTCGAGCATCCTGCCGACGATGAGCTGGAAGATGCCCGAGTTGATCGCCCCGGCCGAGACGACTTCGTGCAGCTTCCCGATCGACACGCCCGACTTGGCACACGCGGCGCAGGCTTCCGCCGAGGCGGTGGCGATCGACATCGCGAGAAAGTTGTTGATGAGCTTCAGCATGTGGCCATGGCCGGGCGGCCCGGCGTGGATCACGTTTTCGCAGTACGCGGCGAACACCGGCTTGAGCCGCGCGAACGTGGCGTCGTCCGCGCCGACCATGGTGTTGAGCCGGCCCTCCTCCGCTTCCTTCGGCGTGCGCGCGAGCGGCGCGTCGACGTAGCGCGCGCCCTTGCGCTCGAAATCGCCGCGGATTTTCGCGGTCGACTCGGGCTCGGCGGTCGATGTGTCCACGACGATGAGGTCCTTTCGCGCCGCGCTCAGGATGCCGTTTTCCCCGTAGACGATCTCTTCGACCTGGGGCGAGCCGGTAACGCACAGAATCACGATGTCGGACGCGCCCGCGAGCTCGGCGTTGGTGCTGGCTTCCTTCGCACCGGCGGCGAGCACGTCCTCCGCCGCCTTGCGATTGCGGTGCACACGGATCGTCAGCGGAAAGCCCTTGGTGACGAGGTTCCTGGCCATGCCGTGGCCCATGAGCCCCAGGCCGATGAAGCCGATGCGGGGTTTGTCGGTCTGCATATCGATGATCCTTTGGAAGCGGGCGACGCGAGGGCGGGTCGAAAAGCGAACGAATGCCATTTTACCGTGAGCCAAGACGCGCGGCCCGCATCCGACGCATCGACGGCCGCTTCAATCGACCGCCACAGGCTCCGATTGCGGAAGGCTCGCGCGCCAGCGCTCGTACCAGGTGAGCACGACGCCGCTGCCGGCGATGATGAGAATGCCGGTCGCGGTCCACCCATCGGGAAAGGTGTCGAAGACGAGCCAGCCGGCGAGTGTCGACCAGATCAGTTGCGTATAGGTGAACGGCGCGATCGCCGACGCCGAGGCGCGCTGGAACGCCCGGATGAAGAGCAGATGGCCAATCGAGCCGACGATGCCGATGCCGATGAAGGCCGCGAGGTCCGAGGTCGGATACATGCCCTCGCGGTGCACGAACGGCACGCCCAGCGAGAGCAGGACCGTGCCCACCAGGCTCGGATACGCGAGCAGCACCATCAGATGCTCGCCGGCGAGGATGCGGGTCATGATCTGGAAGATCGCGTACAGCGCCGCGGCTGTGAGCGCGAGCAGTGCGGTCGGCCCGAGCATCACGTTGCCCGGTCGCACGATGAGCAGCATCCCGATGAAGCCGGCGATGACGAACGCCCAGCGCGGACGGGTGAGGCGCTCGTTCAGAAACCACCCCGCCATCAGCGTCACCATGATCGGCGCGGTGTAGTTGAGCGCCGTCGAGTCGGCGAGGGGGAGGTAGTGCAGCGCGGAGAAGAAGCACAGCGACGAGGCGATCAGGAGCACCCCGCGCACGAGGTGCAGCGGCAATCGTTCGGTACGCAGCAGGTTCCCGCGCATTCTCGGGCCTACGACGGCCAGGATGATCAAGGCCTGCACTCCCCACCGAGCCCAGACGATGAGGGGCACGGGATAGCGCTGGCTCAGGTGCTTGACCGACACGTCGACCGTCGTGAAGCACGCGCTCGCGCAGACGATAAGCAGCACTGCAGAAAGCGGTACGTGCGCGTGCTGCTTCGGCGTCGTCAACCAGGGCTCCAGCGCGTTCCGGGCGTCTCCGGCGGCGCGAGCGGCATTCTACGCCATCGTTGCGAGCGGGCATCGGCGCTGCGGCAGGCGCATAATGCGGGTCGACGAGAGCTCTTCGGAGGACGCTTCCATGAACATGAACGCCCGCACCCTCATGCGCGGCTTCGCCGCGCTGGCGCTGTTTTTCGTCCTGGGTGTCGTCGCCGATGCCCAGGCGCAGCCCATACCTCAGCGCAACCGGATCGTCATCCAGGTCAGCGACGGCGACCCGGCGAAATGGAACCTCGCGCTCAACAATGCGCACAATCTTCAGACCGACCTCGGTGAGGCCAACGTCGATATCGAGATCGTCGCCTACGGCCCGGGCATCGGCATGCTGAAGCTCGACTCGCCGGTCGCCAATCGCATCACGGAAGCCAAGGACGCGGGCGTCAAGATCCTCGCGTGCCAAAACACGATGAAGGGCCAGAAGCTCGCGCGCGGCGACATGTTGAACGACATCGGCTACGTCGGCGCGGGCGTGGTCGAGATCATGCAGCGCCAGCAGGAAGGCTGGGCGTATTTGAGACCGTAGGATCTCGGCGGCGAGCATCGGCCCGCGGAACGCGAGTGGGGTATCGAGCGTTCGCGGGTGCGGCGAGCCGCCGAACGGACGGCTCGGCGATCACGTCCCCTTAACCCGGGATCGCGAGCGCTCCGACACCTGCAGCCGGTCGATCAGGCGCTGCTTCTCGAGGACGATCGCTGCGAGCGCGGTCAACCCTTCGGTGAAGGTTTCGTCGTCCGCGCCGAAGGCGGCGGGCGCGCCGTCCGCCGCGCGGGCATTGACGAGCTGCAGTACGCCGATCACCTGGCCGGTATGATCGATCATCGGCACCGTCAGGAACGAACGGGATCGATAGCTGTGCGCAGCATCGAACGCGCGCGCGCCGGCGAAATCGAAGCCTTCCGCCGCGTAGGCGTCGTCCAGGCGCACGGACCGGCGCGAATGCACGCAGTGCGCGACGACCGAGCGGTGATTCGGTGCGCCGTCGGCTTCGTACAGCGGAGGAGCCTTCAGGTCGACCGGGATGCCCGAGGGTCCGCCGCTATGGATGCTCAGCGTGTCGTTCACGAGCAGTGCGAAGGCCAGGCTCCGGCCGTCCTCCGCGACGAGATAGACCGAGCCGCCATCCGCGCGAGTGGCTTCTTTGGCCGTGAGCAGGATGCGCTCGACCAGCCGCGCCGTGTCCGGCTCGCGCGCGATCAGCCGCGCGATGTCCAGGAGCTGCGACAGCCGACGGTCCTCTGCCATGCGGCAAGGATACGGCAGGCCGGAGCGAGGGTGCCACCGTCGCGTCGATCCGCCCCTTGGCAACACGTCGGCCCTGACGGAGAATGCAGCGCGAAACGCGGGTGTAGCTCAATGGCAGAGCAGAAGCTTCCCAAGCTTACGACGAGGGTTCGATTCCCTTCACCCGCTCCACACGCAAAGGACCGCGCATAAGCGCGTCTGGCGTCTGGGCCGAGTGGACGGTGAGAGCCCTCGGCTTCGGCCAGCGGCGCGAGTGGATGGCAAGCGCCGCGCATGGAAGCCGTGGCCGCATCGGGCAACGCAAGACACTGCGGTCGAAGCCGCGGCGAGGGCGAGGCGATCGGCCGAACACGTGCGCCGAATGTTCCCTTCACGCGCGCTTCCCGCGCCGACCTGCCGCCTACGACGTGTTGCAGTTGACGTGTTACAGCTTGTAACGGCCCCCTAAGAAGCGCCGATTGCGCGATAATCTTTGGCTGCCCGACGAGGCGTCCGCGGGTGGGGTGAGCGATCGCGCGATGACCCGGCCGCGGGTGGATGGCGGAGAAGGACGCCGACACAAAGCGTGCCGCATGGTTCGTCGCGCTTTGGAGCGATGTCAACGCAAAGAAAGCTGTTCTCGGGCATTTTCGTGCTCGCGGTGCTGGCCGCCGCGGCCTTCATCGTGCTTCAGGCCAACCGCGGGTCGAAGGCCGATACGCAGAAGGCAGCCGCCCCGGTGCCGGTGACCATCGCCGCGGTGGTCCGGAAGACGGTGCCTGTGCGCCTGTCCGCCATCGGCAACGTCGAGGCCTATACCAGCGTCGCCCTCAAGGCGCGCGTCGACGGACAGATCGTCTCCGTGCACTTCAAGGAGGGCGATGAGGTGCGCCAGGACTCGGTGCTGTTCGAGATCGATCCGCGCCCGTTCGCGGCGGCGCTCAGGCAGGCGCAGGCCAACCTCCTGAAGGATCAGGCACTGCTCGACCGCGCCAACGAGCAGGAGAAGCGCTACAAGGACTTGCTCGCCAAGAACTTCATCTCGGCCGACGCCTACGAGCAGGTGCGCACCAACGCCGAGACCGCGAAAGCCACGGTCGCCGCCGACCAGGCGGCGATCGAGAGCGCGAAGCTCTCGCTCGAGTACTGCACGATCCGCTCCCCGATCACGGGCTACGCGGGGCGAATCCAGATCCAGCAGGGCAATCTCGTCAAGGCGAACGACACCAATCCGCTGCTCACCATCAACCAAGTGGTGCCGATCTCGGTGTCCTTCTCGGTGCCCGAGCAGGAACTGAACGAAATACGGCGCTACCAGGCCGACGGCGAGCTTAAGGTGGAGGTGCGGCCGGCAAACTCGATCCGCGGGCCCATCGCCGGCAAGCTCTCGTTCATCGACAACGCCGCGGACATGACCACCGGGACGATCCGGCTCAAGGCCGAGTTCGCGAACACCGACAAGCTGCTCTGGCCCGGCCAGTTCGTGAACGTCGTGCTGACGCTCCACGAGCAGAAGGACGCGCTGGTGACGCCGGCCGCCTCGCTGCAGAACGGTCCCAACGGCCAGTACGTCTTCATCGTCAAGCCCGACCAGACGGTCGAGCTGCGCGACGTCAAGGTGGCGCGCACCGAGGCCGAAGACGCGGTGGTCGCGTCCGGGCTTTCGCCCGGCGACACGGTGGTCACCGCCGGCCAGCTCAGGCTCGCCCCCGGCATGCGCGTGGCCGCGGGCAAACCCTCGTGAACATCGCCGAGCTGTTCGTCCGCCGGCCCATCATGACCGTGCTGGTCATGATCGGCATCCTGATCTTCGGCATCGTGGGTTACCACCTGCTCCCGGTCAACGCCCTGCCCAACGTCGATTTCCCGACCATTCAGGTACAGGCGAGCCTCCCAGGGGCCAACCCGGACACGATGGCCTCCGCGGTCGCCACCCCGCTCGAAAAGCAGTTCTCGACCATCGCCGGCATCGACAGCATGAACTCGACGTCGACCACCGGGCAGACGACGATCACGCTGCAGTTCGCGCTGGACCGGAACATCGACGCCGCGGCCCAGGACGTGCAATCGGCGATCGCCGCCGCGGCACGCCAGCTCCCCTCGACGCTGCCCAATCCTCCGACGCAGCGCAAGGTCAACCCCGCGGACTTCTCCATCCTGCTGCTTGCTCTGACGTCACAAACCCAGCCGCTGTCGGTGGTCGACGACTATGGGGAAACCCTGCTCGCGCAGCGCATCTCGACCGTCAGCGGAGTGGCGCAGGTTCAGGTGTTCGGGTCCCAGCAGTACGCGGTGCGGGTGCAGCTCGACCCCAACCAGCTCGCCTCGCGCGGCATCGCGCTCACCGACGTCGAGCAGGCGATCGGCAACGCCAACGTCAACCTGCCCACCGGCACGCTCTACGGGCGCGAGCGCGCGACCACCGTGCAGGTGACCGGCCAGCTCACCGACGCGGAGGCCTACAAACCGCTGATCGTCGCCTACCGCAACGGCGCGCCGGTGCGCCTCGACCAGCTCGGGCGCGTGTTCGACAGCGTGCAGAACGACAAGGTCGCGGCGTGGTACAACGGCACGCGCGGCGTGGTGCTCGCGGTGCAGCGGCAGCCGGGAACCAACACGATCCAGATCGTCGACGCGATCAAGAAGATCCTGCCCACGTTCGAGGAGCAGCTGCCGCCGTCGATCAAGCTCTCCATCCTCTACGACCGCTCGCAGCCGATCCGTGACTCGGTGCGCGACGTGCAGCTAACGCTTTTGCTCGCGCTCGCCCTCGTGGTGGGCGTGATTTTCGCCTTCCTGCGCAGCGTCACGGCGACCGTCATCCCGAGCCTGGCCCTGCCGATGTCGATCGTCGGCACGTTCGCGCTGATGTATGCCTTCGGCTTCAACCTCGACAACATCTCGCTGATGGCGCTCACGCTGTGCGTGGGCTTCGTGGTCGACGACGCGATCGTGATGCTCGAAAACATCACGCGCCACCGCGAGATGGGCAAGCAGCGGCTCGCGGCCACTCTCGACGGCTCGAAGGAGATCAGCTTCACCATCGTGTCGATGACGCTCTCGCTCGCCGCGGTGTTCATCCCGGTGCTGTTCATGGGCGGGATCCTGGGACGGCTCCTGCACGAGTTCGGCGTGACGATCATCGTCGCGGTGCTGATCTCGGGGTTCGTGTCGCTCACCCTTACCCCGATGCTGTGCAGCCGCATGCTCTCGCTCGAGCACGAGAAGAAGCACGGCCGGATCTACGCCTTGTCCGAGCGAATGTTCGAGGCGGTGCTTGGAATCTACCGGCGCACGCTCGCCTGGACGATGGAGCGCAAGCGGCTGACCATGGCCGCTTTCGGGACGATCTTCGTCGCCACGGCGCTGCTGTTCTACTACAGTCCCAAGGGCTTCCTACCCAGCGACGACGTGGGACAGGTGTTCATCATCACCGAGGCCACGCAGGACATCTCGTTCGAGGCGATGGCCAACCTCCAGCAGCAGGTCGCCGCGATCGTGCGCGAGAATCCGCATGTCGAGAACGTGATGTCGTTCGTCGGCATCGGCGGCCCCACCCCGACGCTCAACAACGGGCGCATGTTCGTCACGCTGAAAGCCCGCTCCGAGCGTCCGTCGGCCGACGCGATCGTGCAGGAGCTTCGCCCCGCAGTCCTGCGCGTGCCGGGCATCAAGGCCTACGTGCAGAACATTCCGGCCATCCGCATCGGCCAGCTCACCAAGAGCGCCTACCAGTACACCCTGCAGGACACCGACACCACCGAGCTGTACCACTGGGCGCCGCTGCTCGAGCAGAAGCTCAAGACGCTCCCCGGGCTGGTCGACGTGACCAGCGATCTGCAGATCGCGCAGCCGCAGGTGACCGTCGAGATCGACCGCAACAAGGCGTATGCGCTCGGCGTCTCGGCCCAGGCGATCGAGAGCACGCTCTACGACGCCTACGGCTCGCGCCAGGTGTCGACCATCTACGCGCCGACCAACCAGTACTGGGTCGTGATGGAGCTCGAGCCGCGCTACCAGACGGATCCTTCCGTTCTCTCGATGCTCTACGTGCGGTCGAACACCGGCGCGCTCGTGCCGCTGAACGCCGTGGCGACGCTGAAGTCTACGATCGGGCCGCTCGCCATCAACCACCTCGGCCAGCTCCCGGCGGTGACCATCTCCTTCGACTTGAAACCCGGCGTGTCGCTGTCGCAGGCGATCGCCGAGATCCGCCAGACCGCCGCCGAGATGCGCATGCCCGCGACGATCATCGGTACCTTCCAGGGCGCCGCGCAGGCGTTCCAGGCCTCGCTCCAGGGGATGGGCATCCTGCTCCTGCTCGCGGTGTTCGTCATCTATCTCGTGCTGGGCATCCTCTACGAGAGCTTCATCCATCCGCTCACGATCCTCTCGGGCCTGCCCACCGCCGGCTTCGGTGCGCTGGCCTCGCTGCTCATCTTCGGCCATGATCTGAACATGTACGCACTGGTCGGCGTGGTCATGCTCGTCGGCATCGTCAAGAAGAACGCGATCATGATGATCGACTTCGCGCTCGAGGCTCAGCGCAAGGAAAACAAACCGGCGCCGGAAGCGATCTTCCAGGCCTGCATGACGCGGTTCCGCCCGATCATGATGACGACGATGGCCGCGCTGATGGGGAGCCTCCCGATCGCGTTGGGCTTCGGCGCCGGAGGCGAGGCGCGGCGCCCGCTCGGCCTCGCGGTGGTCGGCGGACTCCTGGTGTCACAGATGCTCACCCTCTACATCACGCCGGTGATTTACGTCTACTTCGAGCGGTTGCAGCACTGGCTCGCCGCGCGCCGCACGGCGCGCGCTCCGACGCCGGTTCCGGCGGACGCCGCGGATTGACGCGGGCCGGGACCGCGCGCCGCGTCGCCGTGTTCGATCTCGGCGGCGTGCTCCTCGACTGGAATCCGCGGCACCTGTACCGCAAGCTCTTTCCGGGCGACGAGGCGGCGATGGAGGATTTCCTCGCCAACGTCTGCACGACCGAGTGGAACCAGCGCCAGGACGCCGGCCGGACCTTCGTCGACGCGGCGCGCGAGCTCCTCCCCGTTCATGCCGACAAGCTCGAGCTGATCGAGGCCTTCGGCAAGCGCTTCGACGAGATGATACCGGGGCCGATTCCCGGCAGCGTCGAGCTGCTCGCCGAGCTCAAGGCGCTGCGCGTGCCACTCTACGCGATCACCAACTGGTCGGCGGAGACCTTTCCGCCGCAACGGGAGCGCTTTCCGTTCCTCGCCTGGTTCGAAGGCATCGTCGTCTCCGGCATGGAAGGCGTGATCAAGCCCGACCCGCGCATCTTCCGCGTGCTCTTCGAGCGCTATCGCGTCGAGCCAGGCACCGCGGTATTCATCGACGACGTCGCCGGCAACGCCGCCGCCGCGACCGCTCTTGGATTTCACGGCATCCACTACCGCTCGGCCGATCAGCTCCGGAGCGAGCTGGTCGCGACCGGCCTGCTTCCCTAGTCGCGGCTGAGGACGACGGTACAGCCCGGGGCGTCGGCGCCACCCGCCCCCGGCTCCTGGCGTCCAGCCTTCGTGTCGTTTCGACGCCGGCTACCAGGAATAGATCTGCGAGATAGACGCGGCTCGCTCCCGGCTCTTCGGCGGGATGTTCATCAGCACTTCGCGCTGTCCGCGGAAGTTCTCCGCCACAGGCCGTACGCTGACACAGCGCTCACAGACCAATGCCACTATACTACCACTTCTTCCCAATACACTACCAATCGCTACCCATTTGGCCTGAGGGCTGGTACCATGCTGCAAATATGCATCAGGGGGCCGCTTCATGCTGCACTGCGCGGAGAGGGGCTCGCACGGATGTGTCGCCGCCGCCGGCGATGCGGCGACTGGTATGACATTGGTATCGATCACTGAAGGCTAACCGCATCGTTTCAGGGCCTTATTCCGGCAAGCGGCGAAAGTACTTCCGCTCCGGGCGGGCGAGTAGTCGGCGGCCGGAGCCGAGGGCATGACCTCGTTGGCGAAGATCCTGGGCAACCTCGACCCGAACGAAAGCCTCCCGCTCTACCAGCAGCTCCAGCGGGGGCTTCGCGACGCCATCGAAAAGCGCATCCTCGGTCCCGACGACGCGCTGCCTTCGGAACGGCAGCTCGCCGAGGACCTGGGCATTTCGCGCATCACGGTACGCAAGGCGATCGACGGGCTCGCGGCCGAGGGACTGCTCGTCAGCCGCCAGGGCTCCGGCAACTTCGTCTCGAACCACATCGACAAGAACTTCGCGAAGCTCACGTCGTTCTCGGAGGACATGCGCGCCCGCGGCCGCAACCCTCGGAGCGTCTGGCTCAAGCGCTCCGAAGGTACCGTTACGCCCGAGGAATCGCTCAAGCTCGCCCTCTCTCCCGGCACACTCGTGTACCGCTTTCACCGGCTGCGCTTCGCGGACGACGAGCCGATGTCGATCGAGCGCGCGACGATCGTGGCCTCGTGCCTGCCGTCGCTCGATGCGGTCGCCGATTCGCTCTACGACGCGCTCGAGAGTGCAGGCAATCGTCCGGTGCGCGCGCTGCAGCGGCTGCACTCGCTGCTGCTCACGCCCGAGCAGGCGAAATTGCTCAAGGCCAAGCCGGGCGACGCGGGGCTGTTCGTCGAGCGGCTCGGTTTCCTGCGCGACGGGCACGCGGTCGAGCTGTCGCAGTCGTGCTATCGCGGCGACACGTACGACTTCGTCGCGGAATTGAGCGCGTTCTAGACCGCAGCAGCGTCCTAGCGCAGAGGCACCGGAGCGCGTCCCGGCGCACCCGCCCGCCCCTCGAGCCACGTGCGCAGCGAGACGAGAGCGCCGTCGCCGTAGCCCCACGTGATCACCGACGGCACCGGCACGTCGAGTGCCGATCCGGAGACCACCAGCGGGAGGCTGCCCACGGATCGGCGCTCTCGACGTCGAAAACGAGCGGCGCCAGCGACGCGTAGGCGTACTGGCCGGCGCGCTCGCCCCAGGCGAGCAGCGCCTCGCGCGTGCTGCCCGCGACGGCCTGGACCGCCGATACCAGACCACCAGACCACCCGTCGGCACCCGGCCATGACGCCGATGAAGTAGCGAATTGGAGTTGAATCGCTCACGGTGTGGCGCGTGCGCCGCTGGACAATCTGATAGACCGAAAGAATACCAGTTGCCTAAATGGTAGTCAATTGGTATTGAAATAGGCTTCAAGTGCTTTTCTCGACTCGCGGTTCGACACTGCCGGCGGCGCCCGAGGTCATCGTCCCGCGTCCGAGCGCCGCGGCATCGCGCAACAGCTTGCGATCGACCAGAGGTGCAGCCACAGCGTAGAGCCCGAGAGCGGCGAGGGAAATCCACACTCCGCCATGACCCACCTGCGCAACGGCAAAGCCGGCAGCTCCGAGCGCTGCCGGCTTCAGCAAAAGAGTGAATGGAGGAGGATGCAAGCCACGGCGCGCGGCGAACATGTGAGTGAGGGCCCACAGCGACAGCGCGCCAGCCAGCGCCGCCCACCCATATCCGATGCCTTCGAGCCTGGGGCCAAGGAGCAAGCCCAGCGCGACCACAGTGCCGAGTCCGGAAAGTTGTGCCAGGAGCAGGCGCGTCTGCGCGCCTACCGCCGCCAGAGACCACTGGGCATGTCCGCCGCACAGCGCCACCGGCAGGATCCACACCATCACCTGCAGCATCGGGGCCGACGGTCTCAACTTGGCGCCCATGATCAGGACCATGAACGGCTCCGCGAAGAACGTCAGGGTCAGGGCCGCGAAAACGCCGCCCCAGGCTGCGACCCGGCAGGATCGCGAGAGAAGCCACCGGAGATCGCCGTCGGCCCGAGTCGTCGCCCGGGCAACAGCAGGAAAGAGGCCGTAGTGATAGACGTACGGCACCACCATCAGCGACCCGACGACGCGCGCGGCGGCGGCAAACCAAGCGGTCTGGGCGCCGCCTATCGTGGTGGCAATCATAAGCAAAGGCGCGTACTGGCTCATCGCCCAAACGCTGTTGCTCGCCCCGGCGGCGGCGCTTTCCTTGATCAGCGCCCAGAAGCCTCGCAGCGAACCCTTGAGCCGCAGGGCCGTGATCCGCGTATGCTGGATGTAGACGCAGTAGACGGTCAGGGCCCCGACGGCGCCGATCTCGGCCCATCCCACGGCAACGAGGTCGCCTGGTCCACGGACCAGGCTCCAGACCAGGGCCGCGAAGATCCCGGACCGGATCACCTGCGCGGTCGCCACGTTGTTCACGCGCGCCGTTGCCTGGAACATCCATTCGTGGCGCCACGGAGCGGCCAGAAGGCTCACCGCAAAGAGCCAGGCAAGCCCCGTGGGCACGATGGACCGTGGGCCGGACAGGGCGACCCAGACGACGATCGGCACGGCGGCGATGGCGAATATCGAGCGCACTGTGAGAATCTGGAAGGCGAGGCCGGGAAGACTCTTCGGATCCCGCGCCGCCCGGCTTACACCCACGCTGCCGGAGCCGCCGTCGACCAGCGTACCTGCCAGCAGTGCGATGCCGATCACATACTCGGCGGCCCCGTACGCATCGGGATCGAGGGCGCGGGCGAGCCAGGCGAAAGCGAAAAGCCCGAGCAGGCGGCTTGCCGTCTGGCCCGACGCGAGAACGGCGTACCCTTTGACGAGCCTCACGCGTCGCCTTCAGTCCGGCCGTGCGAGCACGAAGCGGAAGGAGCTCTGCCGCTACAATGGCGCCCGATTCGATCCCGGCCCTGGGGCGTCGCCACGTTGCAGGCGCCGGGATCGGCGCGCCTGAACGAGGAAAATAGCTGGATGCACCGACCAGTCGACGCGAGAGCCACCGGCGGCACAGGCGAGCACCCTCTGACCGGCTCGCGGCGTCCCACGGTCGCCGTTGTCATCCCCGCCTATAACGAGCAGGACGCGGTTCGCGCCACGGTCGAGCAGGTGCGACGCGCTCTCGATAACGCGTCGGTGTCGCATGAGATCATCGTGGTCAATGACGGCTCCAGCGACAATACCATGGCCGAGGCACGCGCGTGCGGCGCGCGCGTGATCGAGTTTCGCCACAACAACGGCTACGGACACGCGTTGAAGGCGGGCATCGCCGCCAGCGATTCGGAACTCGTCGCGATCCTCGACGCCGACGGTACCTATCCGCCCGATGCGCTGCCCGCGATGATCCGGCTGTCGGCATCCTCGGACATGGTCGTCGGCGACCGCGGCGCGGGCATGACCAACGTGCCTCTGATCCGCCGTCCCGCGAAATGGCTGCTCGGCGTGCTCGCGAGCTTTCTCGCCCATCGTCGCATCAATGACGTCAACTCGGGTTTGCGCGTCTTTCGCCGTCCCGCCGTCGTGCGCTTCATTCCGCTTCTGCCGGACGGCTACTCCTTCACCACCACCATCACGCTGTGCATGCTCGCCTCGGGTCTCACGGTCGTCTATCATCCGATCGCCTATGGCCGGCGGATCGGCCATTCCAAGATCAAGGCCCGTCATTTTTTCAAGTTCGTTTTCCTGGTGTTTCGATTGACCCTTCTGTTCAGGCCGCTGCGGATCTTCCTGCCGGTCGGCGCCATGCTGCTGGTCGTCGGCATGTTCAGGGCGGCCTATGATCCGTCGCTCGCGAGCCCTTCCGCGTTCGTCGTCATCTGTGTCGTCGGCGCGCTCGGCGTCTGGTCGCTGGGCCTTTGGGCCGAGGTCGTTGCTCGCGCCCGCCTTCCCCGACGGCCGCAGGAGCGCTAAGAGATGTCGCAGTGACGTCGCCTGCATCACCGTCCGCCGTCTCTCGGAGATTTCCCTTCGCGTGGTCTCTGCGGCTCGGGGTTTCCGCACTCGTGCTCTTCGTGCTCTTCCGCGTCGTGCCGATCGAGCAGGTGTGGGCGCAGGCACGGCAGCTTCCCCTCTCGCTGTGGCTCTCCGCCCTGGGGCTGTTCCTCATCGGCCATGCCGCCGCGACCATCAAATGGCGCTTGCTGATCGGTCGCGGAGTCTCCTTTCCGCAAGCGTTTCAGGCGCACCTCGCGGGCCTCGCGGCGAACGTTTGCCTGCCGGGATTGGGCGGCGGCGACGTCGTGCGCGCCGCGCTGGTGTTCCGGTCGGCGGAGGACGGATCGCGGCTCGTCGTCGGGTCGGTCGCGGACCGGCTGATCGACATCCTGGGCCTGCTCCTGTTCGCAGTGGCGGGCGCGTTCCTCGCCGTGCGCCCGGGTCAGAGCGATCTCCGGCAACTGTCGTGGCTGCTGCTCGCCGGCATCCTGGTCGTGCTGATCGCCTTCCCGGCGTCGCTGCTGCTGGAGCGCAGCGTTCAACGACGGATGTCGCCGGGCCGAATCCAACGCGCGCTCGCCCACGCAGTCTCGGCGACGGCTTTTCTCGTGCGCCAACCCGCGCGACTCGGGCTGTGTCTCGCGATCTCCATGGCGATCCAGGCGACGTTCATCGGCATCAACATCGCCTTTGCCGCGGCCGTGCAGCTCGCCGCGCCGGCTGCGGCGTGGTTCTTCGCGTGGTCGACCGCCAAGATCGTCGCCGTCGCCCCGATCAGCCTGGGAGGCCTGGGCGTGCGCGAAGCCGTCATGGCCACGCTGCTGGCGCCGTTCGGCGCGGATCCCGCGCAGGTGATCGCCATCGGTCTCATCTGGCAGACCGTGCTCTACGCGAGCGGCCTCGTGGGCGTGTTGGCGCAGTTCGTCTGGAATCCGGAAGCCTCGAAGGGCGCGGCGCGGGGGGCGGGCGAAACGGTGGAGCGCCCGTCTTGAGCGCGACGGCCGCGGCGCGGGCACGGCCCCCCGTGGCGGCGAACCGGCGTCCTCGCATCACCGTTCTCGGCGCCGGCCCCGCGGGCGTCGGCGCGGCGTTCCTGCTCGCGCGAAACGCGAAGGCCGACGTTCTCGTGCTGGAACGCGAGGGCCGCGTCGGCGGCAACGCCGGCAGCTTCGAGCTCGACGGCGTGCATTGCGACTACGGCAGCCATCGACTGCACGCAGCGAGCGCACCGCAAGTGATGGCGATGATTCGCGACGCGCTCGGCGACGACCTCGTGCTTCGCCCGCGGCACGGCCGGATCCGGCTCAAGGAGCGATGGATTCATTTCCCCTTGAGCTTGCCCGACCTGCTCAAGCGGCTTCCCAGAAGCTTCGCCGCCGCGCTTCTCCTCGATGCCGCGTGCAAGCCGCTGCGCCGCAAGCCAGCCGGCGAAGAAACGTTCGCGAGCGTGCTGCGCCAGGGGCTCGGACCGACGATCAGCGAGCATTTCTACTATCCTTACGTAAGAAAGCTCTGGGCGCTTCCGCCCGAGGAGCTCGCGGTCACGCTGGCGAGACGGCGCGTCTCCGGCAATTCATTCGGCAAGATTCTCGCGAAGATCGCGCGCCAGGCGCCGGGCTTGCGGGGCAAGCGGCCGCGCGGCTTCTTCTATCCCCGGCGCGGGTTCGGCGAGATCAGCGAGGCGCTCCGCGCGCGCGCCGAAGACGCCGGCGCGGCGTTCGAGCTCGAAGCACTGGTCGGCGCGATCGAGCACCGCGACGGGCGCGTGGTCGCGGTGCGCTGGCAGAAGGGCGGCGCGACGCAGCGCCGCGAATGCGAAGCTGTCTGGTCGACGCTTCCGATCACCACGCTGGTTCGGCTCATGGAGCCCGCGGCACCCGCCGCGGTGCTCGAGGCCGCGAAGCGCATCCGTTATCGCGGCATGATCCTCATCTACCTGGTGCTCGAGCAGGACCGCTTCACCGAGTACGACGCTCATTACTTTCCTGAGCTTGCCATTCCGATCACGAGGCTTTCGGAGCCCAAGAACTACTCGGGCACGCGCGAGCCGGAGGGCCTCACCGTGCTCTGTGCGGAGCTGCCGAGCGATCCCGGCGACGTGTGGTGGTCGCTCTCCGACGAGGAGCTGGGGGCGCGCCTTTCCGGGTGGCTCGCCGGCGTCGGACTGCCCATCGCCGGCGGTGTCCGGCGCACGCTGACCCGGCGCCTCGCCTACGCCTATCCGGTCTACGACCGTGGCTTCGAAACGGGCTTCGACGTCATGGATCGCTGGGTCGCGAGCCTGAAAGGCCTGCTCACCTTCGGCCGCCAGGGTCTGTTCGCCCACGACAACACACACCATGCGCTGGAGATGGCGCACGCCGCGGTCGACTGCCTGCGCGAAGGCGGTGACTTCGACCTCGACGCATGGCGGCGCTATCGCAAGCTCTTCGAGTCGCACGTCGTCGAGGACTGATGGCGGAAATCCGCGGCATGGACACGCTCGCGGTCCTCGCCTTCCATTCGATCTCCCTCGAGCCCGGGCCGACGAGCATCCCGCCGGCGACTTTCCACATGCAGATGGACGTTCTGAAAGAGTCTGGCTTCGCCTCGATGACCTCCCGGGATTTTCTGGACTGGCGCGAGGGACGCTCCGCGGTTATCGCGCCGCGCGTGCTGATCACGTTCGACGACGGCTATGCTGATTTCGCGACCGCGGCTTATCCGATCCTGCGCGGGCACGCTTACTCGGCGATCGTATTCGTGCCGACGGGCAAGCTCGGGCAGCGCGAGGACTGGCGCGGCGCGAACGCCGCACCTCGGCCGCTGATGGACTGGTCGACCGTCGCCGAGCTCGCACGCTCGGGCATCGAATTCGGCGGGCATGGGGTGACCCACGCCGATCTGACACGGCTCCCGCCGGATCGGCGCCGCGAAGAAATCGCAGGGAGCGCGCGCGATCTCGTCCAGCGCCTCGGCCAGCGGCCCCGGTGCTTCGCCGCACCTTACGGCCGTGCGAATGCGGAAGCGATCGCCGATATCGCAGCGACGTACGAGGCTGCGTTCGGCACGCGCTTCGATCGCGCGAGAAGGACCGGCGACCGCTTCGATGTGCCGCGCATCGAGATGCATTATTTCCGCAACCCGCGCCGGTGGCGCGCATTCCTGGCCGGCGATCGCGCCTATTTCCTCGCACGCCGCGCCCTGCGGTCGGTCAAGTTCGCGGGCACGCGCATCATCGACCCACGGCGCGGCGACTGATCGACCCACCGCCGCCACGGCTTGACGGGGACCGCGGCGACCGCTGCGACCGTCGACCGAACCGCGACCGCCGCGGTCTATCGGCCGGCCTCCTCCAGGGCACGCTTGAAGGAGGCTTCCGCGAGCTCGGCCGCGCGATCCCAGCGGAACAACGCCGAGCGAACGCGCGCGATCCCGGCCAGCCGCTCTCTGAGCCCGCCGTCGCCCAAAAGCTGGAGGATCGAAGCCGCGATCGCGTTCGCGTCTTCCGGGTCGAAATACAAGCCGGCTTCGCCCACGACCTCGGGGAGGCTCCCTCGACGGCTCGCGAGCACGGGCACCCCGCAAGCCATCGCTTCGACCGCGGGAAGACCGAAGCCCTCCCACAGCGAGGGGAACACGAGCGCATAGGCGCCGTTGAGAAGCTCCGCCAGCGCCGCGTCGCTCAGATATCCGGTGAAATGCACGTGCTCGGCGAGCGGTCGGGTGACCGAGACGAAGGCCCGCAGCTCGCCGACGTTGTCCCAGAAGCCTTTGCCGGAAGTATCGCCCACGATCGCCAGGTGAACGCTGCGATGTCGCGCGATCACGTCGGGCATCGCCTTGAGCAGCGTCAGGATGTTCTTGTGCGGATTCATCCCTCCGACATGCACGAGCAACTTCACCTCGGCGGGAATACCGTGGTGAGCGCGCGCCGTGGCGATGATCGCCGGATCCTGAATGACGCGAAACGCCTCAGCGGGCGCCTCGGTCACGACGTCGATGCGCTCAGGCGCAATGCGCAGGAGACTCTGCAGATCGGCCGCGGAGCTTTGCGAGATGGTCATCGCTCGCGTCGCCTGCCGGCGCGCCAGCGCCGTCTTCGCTCGCCACAGCAGGCGATTGAGCCGGGTCGGAAACAGGAGCTGCGGCATGCGCTCCGCGGTCGCGTCGTGGAAGCAGACGACGCAAGGCAGGTTGCCGAGCAGCGGAAAATACGAATAGAGGGTGGGGAAGAAAAACAGATCGAACGTTTGTTTGCGCGCGAGCGCGCTCATCGTCCAGAGATACAGGGCAGAGCGCGAGGACTTGCCCACCGCCGCCTCGTTCAGACCACGCCGAGTCGCGGCGCAAAGCACGGCGACGCCCGGCGGCAAAGCTTGCTGCGGGAGCCGATCGAACAGGAGCGTGTACCTGAACGCCGCATCGCGCGCTGCGAGCGCCGCGACGAGGCTGCGCGTGAAGCGTCCGAAGCCGCGGTCGTTCGACCAGCTCGTCGCGTCGATGCCGACGTGAATGGCGCGGTCCGACACGCAGCCGTCCCTTAGCGACGTTTCCCGAAGTCGCCGCTAGCGCGGCTGGGCTCTCGCGCCGAGATAGCCCACGCATTCGCCGGCGCTCCAGCAGCACGAGAGCAGGGCGATGAGCGGCAGGGCGCGGACGAACTTCCCGAGGCGCCGGCGCCGCTGCCAGGCGAGTGTGGCCATCCGGCGCATCATGACCAGAGGGAGGATCGGCGAGAGCGCGGCGTAGACGAGGCGGCGCGGCCCGCTCAGGAGCAGGCTGCGCGTCGCCGCGTACGAGCGTCCCCACACAAACCGCTCGCGCAGCGCGCTGCCCAGAGAGAGCCCGCTGCGATGCTGATAAACGACGATGCCGGGGTCGAGCCTTATCCGTCGGCCGGCGGCGAGCAGCGCTCCGTTGACCACGACTTCGCGGAAGCTCCTTTCCCAAAGCGTGCGCACCGACTCCAGCGCGGAGCGCTTGTAAGCGGTGTTCGCGTCCGAGGCGAAGTCCGATGCGCCCGGGGGAACGGGGCTCTGGTACTTCGAAAAATCGCAGAAATAGATCGCCCAGTTGAGCGGACGATCGATGCCGTTCTCGATGGCGCCGCCGACGGCCGCGTCGTCGGCCTCGTGCGCGGCCGCGATGCGGGCGCTCCAATGCGCGTCGGGTCGCGCGTGATCCTCGAGGAGCGCCACCACGCCGCCTCGCGCCGCGGCCAGTCCGCGGGCGCGCAGCACGTCGTGGTGATCCCGGCTGCCCGCCACCCGCGAGGCAACTTCGGGGTCGGTGACCGCGATGAACCGGACCGTCGGGAAACGCAGCTTCAGAGAGTCGATGCCGTCGGTGTTCCCGTGATAGGGAACGATGACTTCCATCGGGGGGGCATCGCTCTGTCCCGTGAGCGCCTCGAGGCAGGCCGCGAGATCGTCGCTCTGCGCGCGCGACGACGTCGTATCGCTGACGATGGCGACGATCACCGACAAGAGCGCATCATCGGTCGCGTCCACGTCGGCTCGCGCTCATTCGACTTCGGACAACGCGTCGCCGGGCCCGAGAAGGCAGCCTACCCATTCGCCCGCCACGAGGACCACTACCGCCGGTCCGAGCAGCGGCAGTGCCCGGAGAAATTTGCCGACCCTGCAGCGCTTCTTCATGACCGTTGCGCTCATGCGGGCAAGGAGAAAGAACGGCACCAGCGGTCCGCCGACGAGATACGCCCAGCGCTTCAGCGCGCTCTGGTTGCGGGCGCGCACGCCCGCGAAAGCGCGGCTGAACAGGTAGCGCTGGTGGAGATAGTAGGCGAAGGGAAACGGTCCGCGGTGATAGACGAGCATGTCGGGGACGGACAGGAACTTCCCGCCCTCCGCGATCAGCGTGGGATGCAGGGTCATCGGCCAATAGCCCTCGCCGAGCAGTTCCGCGTGCGCGACGAGCGCGTCGCGTCGATACATGATGTTGACGTCGTGCAGATGCGCGGTTTCTTCGGCGCGCCATGGCGGAAGCGCGCTGTTGTATTCCATGAAGTAGACGGCCCAGTCCGGCAGCCGGTCGTAGTCGAAGTCGGCGACGGGGCCGCCCACCGCCGCGTATCGCCCACGGGCATGCGCGGCAATTCCCTTGGTCAGCCAGTCGTCCTTGGCCGAGCAATGCTCTTCGATGATCGCGATATGGTCGCCGCTCGACTGCTCCAGGCCGCGGCGACGCAGCGCCGGAACCTTGCGGACGTCGGGCGCATGCACGACCCGCGTCCACGGAAAGTCGCGCGCAAGCCGCGCCGCGTAGTCCGCGGCACCGGCGGCAACGACGATCACTTCCGCATCCAGCATCCGTGTCTCGGCCCTGATCGACTCGAGACATTGGTCGATGAAAGGCGCGCCGACCTTCGACGCTATGATGACGGAGATTTTCGGCATGCGTACGTTGAATCGGGCGTTTCGGCGCGGGCCGGCAAGCTGACGTCGCTTCGCCGCGGATGCTATCATTACAAACCACCGTCTGCAGAACATTCCATCGCCCGAGTCATCGTTGTAAGCTCAATGAAGGATCTCGCGCGACGCGTCCTGAGGCACGCGAGGCTCAACTGGCAGAGCCTCGGCGTTCCCGACGTGCCGAGCCCGCCGTTCCTGATCCTGTTCATCAACTCGATCTGCAACATGCGCTGCGAGCACTGCTTCTACTGGAAGCAGCTCAACCAGCGCGACGACCTGTCGCTCGAGGAGATCGTCCGGCTCTCCGAGGAGCTCGGACCGATCGAGAATCTCAACCTTTCGGGCGGCGAGCCCTTCCTGCGCAAGGAATTCGACGCGATCTGCCGGCAGTTCATCCGCAGGAACGGCGTGAAAGAGATCTACGTCCCGACCAACGCCTGGTTCACGGACAAGACCGTGCGCATGATCCGCGGCGTGCTCGAGGAGCGGAGCCTCAAGCTGTTCGCGGTCGAGATCTCGCTCGACGGCATGCCCGCGTTCCACGACGAATTCCGCAAGGCGCCGAAATCGTTTCGAAGGGCGATGGAAACCTACGACGCGCTCGCGGCGCTGCAGCGCGAGGATCCGCGCCTGCAGATCCATGCCATCTCGGTCGCGACGGAGAAGAACATGGGCGAGATCAGGCAGCTCACCACGTTCCTCTTCGACCGCTGCCCGCAGATGACGCACCACAATCTGGCGATCATTCGCGGCGAGCGCAAGAACCCGACGCTCCAGGGCCCCGCGCTGCAGGAGTATCGCGACCTCTATGCGTACATCCGCCGGCTCTGGTCGCCGCGCGAGCAGAACCGCTACGGCTCGCTCGTCGAGCCGATGCTCCAGTTTGCGAAGTTGAAGGCCGCGGAGCACGAACGGCAGTTCGTGCCCTGTCGCGCCGGCGTGCTTTCAGCCGTCGTCCACGCCAACGGCGACGTCGGAGTGTGCGAGCAGAGGCCGCCGATCGGCAACCTGCGAAAAGCCTCGTTCCGCGAGATCTGGTATTCGCATCACGCGAAGGAGATCCGGCAGTCGATCGCGGCCAGGGAGTGCTACTGCACGAACGAGATCTTCATGTGGTCGAGCATCATCTATCAGCCGATCGGGCTCGTCCGATCGATGCTCGGCGCAAAGGCCTGGAAGCGCGCGACGCCGCTCGAGCCCGAAGAGCGCGTCGATTACCGGGACGCCGCTGCGCCGTTGCAGCGCGAGGGAAAGCCGGTGCCGCTGGTGCGCCGCGCGGGCTGAAGGCGCAAAAACCGAGCGGTCCGCGGTCAGCCCGGCCTCGACGCCCTGCGTGCGCCGCCTTGCACCGGCGGCTCGACAAACACGGGGCGGCCGGCCAACAGCGGCTCGGCGTCTTCGTCGTGGGCCTGGGCAAGCGGCTCGCCGGCGTGCTTTTTCTCGAGCAGCTCCCGCACCAGCGCGAGATAGCGATCCAGATGAACGCCTTCGGAGAACTCGCGCTCGAACGCGGCGCGCGCTTCGCCCGCCAGGCGCGCGCGCAGGCGCACGTCGCCGCGCAGAGCATCGACGGCAGACCCAAGCTCGCTCGCGTCGCGATAGATCAGTCCTCCGCCTTGAGCGCGCACGATCTCGTCGAGAGCGCCTTGTGCGTGAACGATCACCGGAGTCCCGGCGGCAAACGACTCCGCTACCACCAGCCCGAACGTCTCGTAGCATAGCGACGGCACGATCGTGGCCAGTGCGCCGCGATAGAGCGGATCGAGCCCCGCTTGCGCGACGTCGCCCAGAAACCGCACGTTGGGCGCCGCGCCCGCCAAGGCGCGGAGCTCGGCCTGCATGCCTCCGCTGCCGGCGATCACCAGATCGACGTCGGGCCGGGAGCGGATCACCGGTATGGCGACCTGGACGCCCTTGAGCTTTTCGAGGCGCCCCACGTAAAGGAAGTACGGGCGGCCGGCGCGCGTCTCGGATGCGCCTTCCGCGAAAGTCGCCCGCTGGAACTGCGGCAGATGCACGAACGTGCCTTCGAGTCCTCGCGTGCGGTGCTGGCGGATCGTGAACAGGCTCGGGCCGAGGAAGGCGTCGATGCAGCGCGCCGCCGCCCTGGCGAATTCCGCATCGCGCCAGAGCTGCGGTGGGCGACCGCCCGCCAGCGTGCAGCGATAGCACGTCGGCTGCGTGCAGATCTCGCGGTCGAACTTCCAAAGCGTGTGCATCGGGCAGACGAGCCAGTGGTCGGTAAGCGTGCACAGCTTGAGGCCGCTACCGAAACGGAATGCCTCCATGCCACCCAGCAATGACACGTTGTTGTAGTGGATGACGTCGAACCTCCCGCCTTCGAGCAATCGGCGCAACGCGGCGCCCTGCAGCACCGCGCGACCGGTTTGCTGAACGGCGAGCAGGCCCAGCATCCCCAGAGGCGTGCGCAGTCCCTGTACCGTGACGCCTGGCTGGCCGTCGTAGCTCGCCACCGGCGGACCGCCGGCCAGTAACTCGTACGCTGAAGGACTGTGGATCACCGTCACGCGATGACCGCGCTGCGCCAGCGCGTTGGAGAGACGGTGCGCGTAGATGCCGTCACCGCCGAAGTTGTACGGCGGATAGAAGGTGCTCACCACGCAGAATCTGAGCGCATGGCGATCGGAGGTCATCGATGGCATTGTATACTGGGGCCAACGTCCTCCCTGCGGCGGCGCATGCGCGGCCCGTTCTGTCCGGAGAAAAAGACGTTGGCGCGGATCTCGTCTGCTCCTGCCGGAATCGTGCGACAGAGCGCAGACTCCTGACGGAAATCGAGCGGCGATACGACGATGGCGCTTTTCTTGTTGCGGCAGAGTTGCTGCGCGAAGTCGCAACGTCGGACCGACTGATGCGACCCGCGCCATTTGCCGAGGTCGATCCGTTGGCGAGCGTGAGCGAGGGCGTGCCCCAGGCAGATGAAGACAGCGCGGCTTCGCGCGGCCATGGTCTAAGCGACGATCGGCTGCCATGGCTTGCGCTTGTCTCGCTGACGGCGTTGGCGATCGCGCTGCGCGCGATCGGGATTTCCGGCGGATTGTGGCTGGACGAGATCCTGACGCTGGTCGACAGCGTGCGACACCCGCTGGCCCAGATCGTGACGGTGTTTCCCGGAAACAATCAGCACACGCTCTACTCCGTGCTGGCTCACCTTTCGGTCCAGGCTTTCGGCGAACAGGCGTGGTCCTTGCGTCTTCCAGCGCTGCTCTTCGGTGCCGCCACGCCCGCGACGGTGTACCTGTTCGGACGCGAATTCACCTCGCGTAACGAAGCGTTGCTCGCGGGGCTTCTCACCACGGTAAGCTATCACCACGTCTGGTTCTCGCAGAATGCGCGCGGCTACTCGACGCTCGCGTTTTTCGCGATGCTTTCGAGCTGGCTCCTGCTGCGTGGACTCCGTCGCAGCAAGAAGAGCGATTTCGTCGGGTACGCCGTGGCCTGTGCACTCGGCACGTATACCCATCTGACGATGGCCTTCCTGGTGCTCGGGCATGCTGCAGCATGCGCGCTGCGGCTCGGCGTGCCGCCGTTCGATCGGGATGCGCTCGCGCGCTGGCGCCTCCCGCTGACCGGATTCGTGCTCGCAGGCGTGTTCTCTCTGGTGCTCTATGCGCCGCTGCTTCTCGACATGCAGCAATTCTTTACGAAGCGAGTCATGCCTCCCGCGGTCGCAACCCCGGCGTGGGCTGTGAAAGCCCTGGTCGCGGGCCTCCAAGTCGGCTTGAGCACGGCGCTGGCGACGCTGGTCGGCGCGGCGCTTTTTGCCTGCGGGCTATGGAGTTACATGCGCCAGAGCCGATTCCTCGTCGCCCTGTTTGTTCTTCCGGGCGTCTTCACCGTGGCGGCGGTACTGGCGCTGCATCAACCGATCTTTCCGCGCTTTCTTTTCTTTCTCTCGTGCTTCGTTGTCCTGATCGTCGTGCGGGGAGCCGTCGAAATCGGTGCGCGGCTGAGCGGAAAATGGAAGACGACCTCGATGCGCGCGCCCGTCACGCCGCTCGGCGCAGCGCTGGTCGGTCTGATGGTTGCGGCGTCCGCAGCAGCGCTGCCAATCGATTACCGCTATCCGAAGCAGGATTTCGAAGGCGCGATGCGGTTCGTCGAAACGCACCGGGTCGCGCCCGAGCCCGTGGTGACCGCGGGTGGCGCCGTCTATCCATTTCTGAGGTACTACAACCAGCCCTGGCCCGGGATCGCGTCGCTTGGCCAGATGCAGGCGGTTCGCGCACAGGGACAGCGGGTATGGGTTGTCTACACGCTGCCGGAATACATCGAGGCGGACACGCCGGATTTAATGCGTGCGCTGCGCGACGAATGCGCGGTGGCCGGCGTTTTTCGCGGAACGGTCGCTGGCGGCGATGTGACGGTTTGCACTCTGCCGGCTTCGGGTTGAGAGGCAAGACCGCTCGCCGCCCGGCTGACTGCCCCGATGAAACTCACCCGATACGATCGCGCGCTCTTCTTTTATCTTCCCGTCCTGGTATTGGTGATCGCTTTCGTCGCCGTATGCGTGCAGGCAGGGACCCCGTGGCCATGGAATCGCGTCGTGCACGAAGACGGCCAGCATACATTGCTCGGCACGATCTTCTACTTCGAGCATGCGACGCGAGAGCTCATCCTCGACGCCGTGCTCGCCGTCGCAGTCGCCGGCGCGGTACATCATTTCTACCCAGCGACGAGCATCGCCGCGGACGCCGCGCGGACACGGGTCTTGCTGGGCGTCGCGACCCTCGCAGTGCTGGCGTTGATTCTCGGCGGGACGGCCTACGTCAACGCATTCGGGCCGTACTACGGCGCGGAGGCGCGGGGGCAGTCGATCCTCGACAACCTGGCGCAATACCCGACGCGGCCGGGAGCGCCGTTCGTGTGGGGCGCCCACTGGCGCTATCACCTGGTCGAGCGGTTCTCGGAGATGGCGCTCGCATTCTGCGTGGTTGGCCTGATCTGGCTCCGCGACGGACGTCCTGCAAGCGGCGCGGGACATCGCGGAGTCCCGTTGTACGGCATTGCCGTGATCGGCTTCGTTGCCGTGACGGCGGTCTTCGGCGTATCGGTGCTGCCTTTCCGGGACCCGGTCTATCTTGGCCATCAGCTGCGGGAGCTGCTCACGCACACGCTGGTAACGCTGCCGCTCGCGCTCGGAACGTGCGTTGCGCTCGCGCGTCGCTATGCCGTGTCCGAATCACGAATCCGTTCGACGTTGCCCACCTGGCCGATCTACGCCGCCGCGGCGGTCGCCTTCGTCTCCGGCGCGTACGTGCTGATCGCGGCCGTGCTGCTGAAAGCCCAGGCGTACGGGCAGAAGAAGTCGCTGGCCGAGCTTGTGTTTCCGCACTTCTTCGAGCACAGCCTCGGTTACGCGTTCGTCTGCGCGCTCGCCGGCTTTCTCTATCTCCTGGTCGGCCGAAGCAGACGCTCGAACCAGCACCACCCGTAGACAACCGAGCTGTAGAGATAGTAGAGCTGGTGGAACGCCACCCCGGCGATCGCGAACCACGCGCCTCGCGCACGCCTGAATGTTCGGAACAAGCGCACATTTCCCGCCGCCACCGCAGCCAGCAACGCGAGCGGCAGCCAGGGCGGCGCGAGCCGCGCCGCGGCGAGCACCCCAGCGAGGAGCAGCCCCGCCGCCAGCGCCGCGTTGACCCGCTCGCCGACGCCGACGTTGAGCGCGTCGGGCAGAGCGCTCCGCGAGTGGATAAGGCGCGACCAGGGCACAGCGCGGCGCGCGATGTCGGTGTGGAGCAGGTTGCCAAGGCGCCAGACCTTGAGGTGCTTTCCCTGGACTTGCGGCGCGAGGACGATGCGCAGACCCCGGTCACGCACCCGGTAACCCAGCTCGATGTCCTCGATCGACGGATAGGGATAGCTCTTCGCATCGAAGCCGCCGGTCGCAAGGAAGACCTCCTTGCGGATCGCGCCGCACCCTGCCCAGAAGGTATCGGCTTCGCCACCGCCGCCCTGGTGATAGAAGTGGTGGACGAGGTTCTTGTACTGCGAGAGAAAATTCGCACCGGAGGGGCGATCGTCGTAGCTGCCGAATACCGCCGCAGCCCCGGTCGTCCTGAAGGCAGCCGCGAGCGCGCGCGCGGCGTCGTCGTGAACCACCACGTCGGCATCGACGAACCACAGTATTTCGCCGACCGCGCTCGCCGCGGCGGCGTTGCGCGCGCCGCCCGGCCCCAGGCGGCCGCCCGAGTGCAGCAACCGGGCGCCGCACTCCGTCGCGATTTCCGTCGAGCCGTCGGTCGAACCGTCGTCGACGACGACGATCTCCGCGATCTCTCCCGTGCGACGCATCTCCAGCAATGGCGCGAGACTCGCGCGCAGCACGTCGCGACCGTTATAGACGGGCATGACGACGCTGATCGAGGGATCCGCCGAACCGTCCGCCGAAGGGCGCGAGCGCACCGGCGGATCGTCAGGCGCGCGCATCAACGACGAGGCCAAGTCGCGCACGGCGCGACGATCATCGTTTTTGCCGCCAGGCCGCGAGCGCGTTGTAGATCGCCGCGAACACGCGGCTCGCGACATAGAGGATCACGAAGAGCTCGATCGCCCCGACCAAGCTGCCGGCGACGCTCACCGAGTAGCCCGGAAGGACCTCGGAGAGCAGGCGAGCGTGCACGCTTTCGGCCGCGGTTCCACGCACGACGAGTATGCTGGTCGTGGTCACGAGCCCCAGAGCGCCAAGACCGCCGATCGCCAGTCCCAGAGAGGAACCATCGAGCTTCAGAACGGCGCGCGGGAATTCCTTGGCGAGGCTCTCCGAGATCATCATCGCATCGATTTTCTCCAGCACCCGGCGTGCGTTGACGCGGTAGACCCCGGCGCCGAGCAGCGCGCCGATCAGGAGCCCCCAGAAGAATCCGAGCATCGCGCCTTGCCAATCGGCGGCGTACCCGGGAAGGAAGACGCCCATGAGCGCGACAGCCAATCCGAAGTGAGGCTCGTCATACCGCGCCACCACGCTGAGCGCGAGAAGAGCCGTGCCCGCAAAGACTCCGGCGATCGCGCCGAACACGGTCGTGTTGAAGCGCAACGAAGCCGCGAGCACGTCTCGGTCACTGACTCCGTTGTCTTCGACGTCATCAATCATCTTCGGGCCCTGCCGCCGCGCCGGTCAGACTCCACATTATAATTGCGCCTCGCTGATTGGCGGACCGCGCCGTGGCACCGATGGTCCGATGGATCGATTGAGCTGTGTGGATAGGCGTATGGGCCGGAGGCAAGGGCGCCTGCATTCGAGAAGGCTCGGGACGGAACATGCCCCGATTCAACGGCGGGGACGATAGCCCTTGAGCAAGCACAAGATCGAGACGGTCGTGGATCTGCGCGGGCACAGCGAGCCTCCCCGAGGCGGATCGGACAGGGCATTCGGACTCGTCTTCGGGGCATTCTTCGCGATCCTGGGCCTCTATCCCTTGATCAGGGGCGGGTCGGTCAGGGTCTGGGCCGTGGCGGTCGCGATGCTGCTCGTGCTCGCGGCTATCGTCCGGCCGCAACTGCTTGCGCCAGTAAACAAGCTCTGGCACCGTTTCGGCCTTGCGCTCAACCGGATCGTCAGCCCGGCCGCCTTGTTCGTCGCCTATGGTCTCGCGATCGTGCCCACGGGTCTGCTGATGCGCGCGCTTGGCAAGGATCCGCTCCACCTGCGCCTGGATCCGGATGCGAAAACCTATTGGCTCGAGCGCACGCCGCCTGCCCGTCCCGACAAGCAGATGACGCGGCAGTTCTAGAGGGCCGGCATGATCTCCTTCGTCTGCGAAGTCTGGGCGTACCTCCGGATGCGAAAGAAGTACTGGCTCATTCCTGCGCTGATCATCGTGACGCTGCTTGGCGCCCTGATCGTGCTCTCTCAAGGTTCGGCCATAGCACCGTTCATCTACACGATCTTCTGATTCATGCATGTCCTGGGTATCTCCGCCTTCTACCATGACAGCGCAGCCTGTCTGGTGCGCGACGGCGAGATCATCGCCGCCGCACAGGAGGAGAGATTCACGAGGAAGAAGCACGATGCGGGCTTTCCGGCTCACGCGATCCGCTATTGTCTGCACGAGGGCCGGATCAATGCGAGGGATGCGGACCATGTCACGTTCTACGACAAGCCTTTTCTGAAGTTCGAGCGTTTGCTCGAAACGTATTTCGCATTCGCTCCGAGAGGCTTCCGATCGTTTCGACTGGCCCTGCCCATCTGGTTGCGCGAGAAGCTGTTCCTGAAGAGTCTGCTGGAAAAGGAGCTGCGCGCCATCGACGGCGGGCAGGATTGGTCCGCCAAGCTGCTGTTCGGCGAACATCACCTGAGCCACGCCGCAAGCGCGTTCTTTCCCTCGCCTTTCGAATCCGCCGCGGTATTGACCCTCGACGGCGTCGGCGAGTGGGCGACGTCGTCGCTCGCGATCGGCACGGGCAACCAGCTGGAGGTCCAGCGCGAGATACACTTCCCCCATTCTCTGGGGTTGCTGTATTCGGCGTTTACTTACTACACGGGGTTCAGGGTAAATTCCGGCGAGTACAAGGTCATGGGATTGGCACCCTACGGGCAGCCGCGCTACTCCGATCTCATCTACGCCCATCTCATCGACGTGAAGGAGGATGGATCGTTCCGGCTCAATCAGGAATACTTCGATTATTGCAGCGGGCTCACGATGACGACCGCGAAGTTCGCCGGACTCTTCGGGGGCCCCGCACGCGACCCGAGCGAGCCCCTGCTGCAGAGGCACATGGATCTCGCCGCGTCGATCCAGAGGGTCACGGACGAGATCATGTTGAAGCTGACCCGGGCGATCGCCCGCGACACCGGACAGCGCAATCTGTGTCTTGCCGGCGGCGTCGCGCTGAACTGTGTGAGCAACGGAAAGATCCTGCGCGACCGCGCCTTCGAGGACATCTGGATCCAGCCGGCGGCAGGAGACGCTGGTGGGGCCGTTGGCGCGGCGCTGGCGACCTACTACGGCCTGCTGGATCAGCCGAGAAGGGTTCCGCGAGAGAGCGACTCCATGCACGGGAGTTTTCTGGGCCCGGAATTCTCGCAGAGCGAGATCGAGGAGACGCTGCGGGCCGAGGGCGCGCGGTTCGAGGCTGTGTCGGAGTCCGAAATGCTTCGCCGGTGCGCCCGGGACCTGGCGGACGGAAAGGCGGTCGGCTGGTTCCAAGGGCGGATGGAATTCGGGCCTCGCGCATTGGGCGCGCGCTCGATCCTCGGAGATCCCAGGTCGGCGACAATGCAGAAGACACTGAATCTGAAGATCAAGTATCGGGAGTCATTTCGTCCATTCGCTCCTTCGGTGCTTCGCGAAGACGTAGCCGACTGGTTCGAGCTCGAAGGCGACAGCCCCTACATGTCGATCGTCGCGGACGTCGCTTCCTCGCGGCGCAAGGCGATGACCGACGCCGACGCGTCGGCCCAGGGCATGCGTCAGCTGGACGTGCTTCGATCGGAAATCCCGGCGGTCACCCACGTCGACTATTCCGCGCGCATCCAGACGGTTCATCGCGAGACCAACCCCCGGTACCATGCGCTATTGAGCGAGTTCAAACGCTTGACCGGCTGTCCGGTCGTCGTGAATACGTCGTTCAACGTGCGCGGTGAGCCCATCGTCTGCTCGCCAGCCGACGCTTTCCGCTGCTTCATGGGCACCGAGATCGAGAGCCTGGCTATCGGAAACGCGTACCTGGCCAAGTCGGAGCAGGACGGACGGTTGAAGCGAGACTACACCCGTGCCTTCGAGATGGATTGAGTCATCGCGCAGGGCGCTGCCTGTCGCGCGACCGGCCGTTCCGTCGCTCAAGCGCCGCGCAAGCGGGCGAGATGCGACCGCCGCAACCCTGCGATGCAGCGCGGGCTGAAAGGTGCCGTTGCCGGAGTGCTGATCTCCGTCCTGGTCACGGCGGGGATTCTCGAGGGAGCGATTCGCCTCTTTCACCTGATCCCCGACGATGTCCCCATTACGTATCACTCCGCACCCGGCGACGAGGACTATGCCCCGGATGCGAATGCGTCGGTGCGAAGCATTCTCGGCATCGTGCATCGCACGGATTCATACGGCCTGCGCGGGCCCGACCGCTCTGTCGCGCGAGCCGCCGCACGCCCTCGCGTCGCCATCGTCGGTGATTCGGTGGTCTGGGGCTTCGGCGTCCGGGAGGAAGAAACGGTCCCGGCGTGGCTCGAGCGCCTTGCTGCGGATTCGGGCTCGGTGCTGGAGGCCTGGAATCTCGGCGTCGTCGCCTACAATACCTACAATGAAAAAGAAAAGTACGCCCGGCTCGCGCCACTCATTCGCCCCGATGTCACGGTCGTAGTCGTGCTGTTCAACGACCTCCAGCCAAGAGCGGAGCATTTCCGCATCACATCGGTCGGCACGCTGGCCGACCCGCGTCGACATGCTCCGTATCCGGATGAATGGAGACCGGCGCTCGAGAAATCCGCGCTCTTTCACGCCGCGATCCAGCTCTACTGGTGGGCGGTGCCGCCGGGCGACGAGGGCAAGGCATTCGACCTGGCCAACCTTCCCGGCGTGCTCGCCCAACTCGACGAAATCAGCGCCACTGCAAGCGCGGTCGGCTCCGCTCTGATCGTCGCCGTCATGCCGAGCGCAACGCCGGAGGCGAGCCGTTTTGCCGCGCTCTCCGGCGGCTTGAGGCGATTTTGCGAGGCCCGGAAGCTGTCCTTCGTCGACCTGTCTTCCGCGCTCGGCGCGCCCGCCCGGCGCGAGTACCTCCTACCGGCCGATCCAGTCCATCCGACCGCGCAGGGCGCGAGACTGATCGCCGAAGCGTTGCTCCCTCGAGTCGACGAAGCGCTGAAGCACCATTAGAGTCCATGTGCCCGGCCCGGTTTCGTCAGAGCAGCTACCGCGAGTTGCCGGAGTACGCCTCCGAGGGCCTGCATTCCAGTGCCTTCGCGCTCTTCCGTCAATTTGTGCCACCCGGGGCCAAGGTCCTCGACCTGGGGAGCGGTGCCGGAGCATGGGCGCAGCGACTCCACGACGCCTCATACGCCATCGTTGCCTGCGACAAGGAGCAACCGGCGCGAAAGTTCGAATTTGCATATCACCAGATCGACCTGGATCAGGCATTCGGCGAGCGATTCGGCAAAGGAGAGTTCGACGCGGTCTCCCTCATGGAGGTGATCGAACACCTCGAGAATCCGAGGCACCTCATTCGGCAAGTGCTGCCCCTGCTCAAGAATGGAGGCGTGCTCCTTCTCACGACCCCGAATGCCTCAGGCCTCTACTCGCGGGTCCGATTCTTCTTCACCGGCCAAATGTCGATGTTCACCGACCAGGCCTACGCCGCATCCGGGCACATCACGCCGCTGACGGCGTGGCAGCTGGAAAAGATCTTCGCCGAGAATGATCTCGAGGTGCTCGAGCGCCGCTTTCACGACGCTCCATTTTTCCCGCCGAGATCGGCGGGCGACGTCGCGAAGATGGCGGCTTGGCCGCTGTTGAGGATGTTCATGACCGGTGTTGTGGGCGGACAGAACATCCTCTATATCCTCAGGAAGGCGACCGACGCGACCCGTACCTGATCCCCGACCAGGGCGAATTCCGCTGCCGCTGCGATTCGGTGGCGATCGACCCCGCCTGGCACCGTGCTGTGCCAGCAGACCGTCGATACTTCAATCCATCGAGTAGCTCGCGAGGCTGGCCCGCATGCGTATGACGGCGAGAAACAGCGCGTGGGCGGCGTTCCAGGATGCAGCCAGGAGGAGCCCCGCAACGCCGCCGATCAGGCTCGCGTACGCGCCGCCGACCAATGCGCCGATTGGCGTCACGGCATAACCCGGAAGGAGCGCGGAGAGCTGGGCAAGATGCGGCCCGACGGGCACGCCTGGCGGCGCTCCCTTGATGATCAGCAACAGCGTCAGCCCTAACAACCCTGCTCCGCTGACGAGCGCGCTCGCGATCGCGAACGCCGCGGCATCGAGCTTCGCGAGCGCCCACATTATAATCGCGTCGCGGTGATCGGCCGACAGTGCCTCCATGTTTCGCGGTCCTGCACGCACGGACGATCAGTCTAATGAGGCACACACCGCGTGGCAAGGTTGACGCGCCTGGGGGGCGCCGATAACAACTCATCGTTCCATGGGGCAGCGAATCGCGGTCATCATCGGCGCCGGTCCTGCGGGGCTGACCGCGGCGCTGGAGCTTATCCGGCGCACCGACGTGCGGCCCGTGCTGATCGAGGCGTCGGATGTCGTGGGCGGCATCTCGCGCACGGTGAATCACAACGGCTACCGGATGGATATCGGCGGCCACCGGTTCTTTTCCAAGTCCGATTGGGTGATGGACTGGTGGCAGCAGATCCTTCCCCTCGAAGCGGGTGCCGATCCGAACGCCGTCATCAGCTATCGCAACCGCCATCGTCCGGTCTCCGCATCCGCGGCCGCGGGGCCCGGCGACGAGAAGGTCATGCTGCTCCGGAGGCGGCTGTCGCGGATCTACTTCCTGCGCCAGTTCTTCGATTATCCGCTCAAGCTCGACGTCGCGACGGTCGTGAAGCTCGGTTCCGTGCGCTTCGCGCGAATCTGCGCGAGCTACGCCTGGTCGACGTGCTTTCCGAGGCGTCCGGAGACGAGCCTGGAGGATTTCCTGGTGAACCGCTTCGGCAGAGAGCTCTACCGCACGTTCTTCAAGTCGTATACGGAGAAGGTGTGGGGCGTTCCCTGCGCGCAGATCAGCGCTGAGTTCGGCGCGCAGCGCATCAAGGGTCTGTCCCTGACGCGCGCGGTGCTGCATACGCTGCGCAAAATGGCGCTGCCGACGAAGCCGCGGCACTCGCCCGCCGCACAGACCAGCCTGATCGAGCGTTTTCTCTACCCGAAGTACGGACCCGGTCAGCTCTGGGAAGAGGTCGCGCAGCGGGTGCGCGACGGCGGCGGCGAGCTACGCTTCCTCCACGCGGCCGAGAAGCTTCGGATCGTGGACGACCGTGTCGCGGAGATCGTGGTCCGCGACCTCGCCGCAGGGCGGTCATACGTCCAGGCCGCCGATTTCGTCATCTCGTCGATGGCTGTCAAGGATCTGGTCGCGGGCCTCGAGCCGCCGCCGCCGGAAAGCGTGCGCTCGATCGCCGATCGGCTGCCGTACCGCGCCTTCATCGCGGTCGGCCTGCTGATCGAGCGGATGAAGGGGCGCGAGCCGCGCGATGCCGGCCGGCGCTTCCCTCCGGATAACTGGATCTACGTGCAGGAGCCCGACGTGCTGCTCGGCCGGTTGCAGATCTTCAACAACTGGAGCCCCGCGCTGGTGCCCGATCCGAGCAAGGTCTGGCTGGGCCTCGAGTATTTCTGCACCGAGGGCGACGAGCTGTGGCGACGAACGGACACGGAGCTCCGCGCGCTCGCCATCGACGAGCTAAAGCGGATCGACCTCATCGAAGGCGACGGGGTCATCGACTCGACCGTTGTGCGGGTTCCCAAGGCGTATCCCGCGTACTTCGGCTCCTACGCGAACTTCGGCGAGGTGCGCACGCACCTCGATCGGCTGGCCAATCTGTTCCTCGTCGGGCGCAACGGAATGCATCGCTACAACAATCAGGACCACTCGATGCTCACCGCCAGGGCCGCGGTCGACTGCATCGCCTCGGGTCGCTCCGACAAGCAGGCGATCTGGGACGTCAACGTCGACGACGAGTACCACGAGAGCAAATGAGGTCCCAGGCGCGCTTCGAGCGCGCCTAGAGCGCCGGATTGGCGGGCGCGAGCCTCGCGCCATCGCTCTCGGCCGCGGCAGGCTCGTCGCGCTGCTGCAAAAGCGCCAGCAGATAGAAGGCCAGCGCGGGGACGCCCTGGAGCAGGAACCGGTTCACGAGGCTCTCTTCGTTGACCCCGCCCGCGGCGCTGCTGAAGAAATACACGACGACCACGAAGGCCGCTCCGGCGGCGATCGTGGCCGTCATCGGCGCGAGCCGAAGGTCGAGCAGGCGCCGCGCGTTGACGGCAATGATCGCCACGGCCGCGTACCAGGAGAGGTGCCAGTTGTCCATGACGAACATGTGCTCGAGCACGGGCCTGCCGACATGCCGGAGCTTCGTCACGACGGTGTAACCCATGACCGTGGTCTGATCCGGACCGAACGCGAGATAGAGGATGGTCGCGCCGCCGACCAAGCCGCACAGCGCGAATCCCAGTCTGCGATGGACGGCGACCAGCGCGGCGGGAACGAGCGTCAGCGACCACAGGATGCCCTCGTTCTTGACCATCGCGCAGTAGACCGCCATGAGGAGTGCGAGCGCCGCATCCTGCCACTTCCGGGTCCTCGTCCATTGCCACAGGCTGGCCGCCGCCGTCCCATAGGCGACGGACACGAACATATCCGCCATGCCGGCGACCGCGACGTTGATCTGGAGTAGCGGAATCGAGAGCAGGAGATAGGTGCAGACCATCGCCTTCGCGGCTCCGGCGCCGAGACGACGCGCCTGTGCGTAGAACGCGAAGCCGAGCGCGACGAGCGCGGCGAGCCACGGCATGTTCATGAGCGCCTCGTCCCAGCGACCCAACCCGAGCGAGGTCCAGACCTGCAGCAGAGGAACCGCGCCGGGATGTTGCGGGTTCGGGTCCCAGAAGTGCTGGACGTTGGCGAGCCGGCGCCACTGGTATGCGTCGACGAACGGCATGATCCTGCCGTATTCGTACCAGACGCGCGACTTGTCCGCCCACTGGGAGATGGCATCGTAGGGCATGAGCAGCCCCCACGCCACGCAGCAGGCGAGCGCAACGATGTTGATCGCCGAGAGCGCGACAAACAGCCAGAAAATCCTCCGCGAGACCGCCGGTATGGCGGCAAGGCTCGTGGCCGCGCGACGGCGTGCGTTCCGCAGCATGGGCAGCGGCTGCGCGAAATACCATCCGGCGGCGGCCAGCACGATCAGCACGCCCGCGAACCCGGCAAAGCTCCAGCGCCATCCCGCAAGCGATGCGAGACGCAGGAGCAGCGTCGTCGCCAGCATACCGACCAGATAACCGTAACCTATGCAGAGAACGCCGCGGCCGGGCACCGGTTCCCGCCAGAGCGCGGCGACCCACAGCGCCCCGGCGATCCAAGGCAGACCCAGGCTCAGCGTCAATCCGAGCACGTCACGCATGATGAACACCGCGGAGCGGGCGGTTACGGTCCGGCATCTCGCACATCCAGGGCATCAGCGCACGCGCAGGAGCAGCGCTCCAGCCTCCAGCAGGACTTCGTCGGCAGGCTTGGTCCGTCCGTCTCCCCAGACGATCGTGTGGTGCTCGCGGTCGTAGCCCAGCGCCCGCGAATAGACCAGCAGCACGTGGTCGCCCTCGTGCATCTCTTCCGGCGTCGGAAGCGTGCGCCCCCAGTGAAAGGCGCGATAGAGGTTCTGCGGATAGAGCATGAAGGCGGCCCGAGCGCAGAGGTTGTCGTTGTCGCAATACAGGAAGACGCGCGAAGGCGCCGCGGGAAGCGCGCTCTTCATCTTCTCGATCAGCTGATAGAGCGCGGCGTCGTCCGCCGCGAGATGCATCTCGGCGGTGGTCTTGCCGGCGAAGCGCAGGCCGCGTTCGCGCGCTTCGCGCCACAGGTTGGCCTGCCAGCGCAGATCGAGCAGGAGCCAGCCGACGACGAAGATGCCCCACACCACGCGACGATCGCGCGGCCATCCGCGCCATCGCGCCAGCGTCAGGTAGAGCCCGATCGCCAGTGCCTCGGCGGCTGCGACGGCGGGTAACAGGGGCAAGTCGTGGCCGCGCTCGGCGTCGAAAGGGAAGTTGACCGAATAGCCGCGGAGCGGAACGGGCTCCGCCCACTGGCGCACCGATTCGTCCGCCGTGCCGATCGCCGAGTATGAGGCGATGCGCAGCTCCCTGACGCGCAGCGGCATCGTCAAGCCGGGTCCGACCAGAAGGCCGACGCCGGTGATCGTGCCGCTCCACCCATCCTCGGGCGTAAGCTCGAGTGGCGCCGCGCCGCTCATCAGCCATCGCACCCTCTTGGTGTAGTTGCGTCTCGGATGCTCGCGGGTGCGCCAGACGACGGCGAGATCGGGGGGTGCCTGCGCGGACGAAAGCGTCCACTCGACGCGGGAGAACTCCTGAGCCCGGAATGGCGCGAGCTGTGCGGTCACCACGGCGATGCCCTCCGCACCGGGCGCCTCGAGGATGAACGCCTTTCCATCCTTGCGGCCCGCGCCCTCGACGGCGACGAGATCCGCGCCGTCGGCGACGATAGGGGCCGGCGCATCGGTGAGAACGTTGCTCGACCTGACGACCACGAATGCCAGCACCCCGGCCAGCGCCAGCGCGAACAGGCCGCCCGCGATGAACCACCAGCTCGCGCGCGGACCCGGGCCAGCCACGATCTGCGCCGTTGCCTTCGCCGTCGTCAAAGCTTGTGGTCCCCTTCCCGAACCGCGCGGCCAGGCCGCGGGCACCCCGTCACGAGGAGCGCTTTCAGGCGGGAATCGTAACGGCTCGCGCGTCATCGCGAAAGGTGCGCGTGCCTCCGACGACCGTGCGCATGCGCTCGCGGGTTGCCGTCGAGCGGCGATCGGCGTAACGTTGGCGTCGAACGCTAGGGGTCCCCTCGCTCGGGAAAGCGCGCGGGGCGGTGAGATCACACCCTTGGTACCTGTGCGGATAATGCCGGCGCAGGGAAGCGTGAGTCCTTCCGCCCGCTCCCTGCCCGAATCTCCGCCGTTGCAGAGGAGTCTCATGAACGCCAACGACAGGTTTTTCGCGCGAGAGGCGCGGGTGGACGACGCGGCGGTTCAGCCGTTGCCCAATTCCCGCAAGATTTACCTCAGTGGCTCCCGGCCGGACATCCGCGTGCCCATGCGCGAGATCGCGCAGAGTGATACGCCCGCATCGTTCGGCGCCGAGAGCAATCCGCCGATCATTGTCTACGACACGTCCGGCCCGTACACGGATCCGGCCGCGAAGATCGACATCCGCGCCGGGCTTCCTGGCCTGCGCTCGCGCTGGATCGAGGAGCGGGGCGACACGGCCGAGCTCGATACGCCGTCGTCGGCGTACGGTCGCGAACGGCTCGCCGATGCCACCCTCGCGGGCATGCGCTTCGCCCTCACGCGCAAACCGCGCCGCGCCGCAGTTGTCAACGGCGGCGGCGCCAACGTCACCCAGATGCACTACGCCCGCCGAGGCCTGGTCACGCCCGAGATGGAATTCGTCGCGATCCGCGAGAACATGAAGCGCGAAGAGCTGCTCTCCACGCTGCCCGCGCTCATCGCCGCGCAGCACGCCGGCCAGAGCTTCGGCGCGTCGATTCCCGCTTTCGTTACGCCCGAGTTCGTGCGGGACGAAGTCGCGCGCGGCCGCGCCATCATTCCCGCGAACATCAATCATCCGGAGACCGAGCCGATGGCGATCGGCCGCAATTTCCTGGTGAAGATCAACGCCAACATCGGGAACTCGGCGGTCTCTTCGTCGATCGGCGAGGAGGTCGAAAAGATGACCTGGGCGACGCGCTGGGGCGCCGACACGGTCATGGATCTCTCGACCGGCAAGAACATCCACGAGACCCGCGAGTGGATCGTGCGTAATTCGCCGGTGCCGATCGGCACGGTCCCCATCTACCAGGCGCTGGAGAAGGTTGACGGCAAGGCGGAGGAGCTCACCTGGGAGATCTACCGCGATACGTTGATCGAACAGGCCGAGCAGGGTGTCGACTACTTCACCATCCACGCCGGCGTGCTGCTGCGCTACATCCCGCTCACCGCCAAGCGCATGACCGGGATCGTGTCGCGCGGCGGCTCGATCATGGCCAAGTGGTGCCTCGCGCATCATCGGGAGTCGTTCCTGTACACGCGTTTCGAGGAGATCTGCGAGATCATGAAGGCGTACGACGTCGCCTTCAGCCTGGGCGACGGGTTGCGGCCCGGCTCGGGTTACGACGCGAACGACGAAGCCCAGATGGCGGAGCTCGCCACGCTGGGCGAGCTCACGAAGATCGCGTGGAAGCACGACGTGCAGACGATGATCGAGGGCCCCGGGCACGTCCCGATGCATCTCATCAAGCACAACATGGACGAGCAGCTTCGTCTGTGCGGCGAAGCACCGTTCTACACCCTCGGCCCGCTAACGACCGATATCGCGCCGGGCTATGACCACATCACGAGCGCGATCGGCGCGGCGATGATCGGCTGGTACGGCACGGCGATGCTCTGCTACGTGACCCCGAAAGAGCACCTGGGCCTTCCCAACAAGGTCGACGTCAAGGACGGCATCATGGCGTACAAGATCGCCGCGCATGCCGCCGATCTCGCCAAGGGACATCCGGGTGCGCAAGTTCGCGACAACGCGCTTTCCAAGGCACGGTTCGAGTTCCGCTGGGAGGACCAGTTCAATCTCGGGCTCGATCCCGGCAAAGCGCGCGAGTTCCACGACGAGACGCTGCCGCAGGAAGGCGCGAAGCTCGCGCACTTCTGTTCCATGTGCGGACCGCACTTCTGCTCGATGAAGATCACACAGGACGTGCGCGACTATGCGGCCAAGCTCGGGGTCGACGAGTCCGTCGCACTCTCCCGGGGAATGGAGGAGAAGGCGGTCGAATTCGTGCGGAAGGGCGCCGAGATCTATTCGAAGGCCTGAGGCGCATGCGTTTGCGTCCATGCTTCGATCGGCGGCTCGCCGGCTAGGGACTTCGAAAGACCATGCGCAACGCGGCGCTCCCCATCACGCTGATCGTCGTCGGCGCGATCGGCGTCGTCTGGTATTTCGGCTGGTTTCCGGACGTCCAGTCGATTACGGCGCTCGCGCTGGCCGCGGCCGGGGTGCTGATCCTCGTCACCGACCGGATCACCAAGAGCTCGGTCGTGCTCGGCCCCATGCTGATCGCCGTCGGCGGCGCGATCTGGCTGCACGACACCTATCGCCTGCGCTGGTGGCTGCTCGTTTCGGTGCTGCTGATCGTGCTCGGCGTCCTGATGCTCGTCGCCCGCGACCCGCGGATTCCGGAGCACCGACAGACGCCGCCGAGCGAGCCGGCGGGCGGCCGGCCGCCGAGCGGGCCGACGCCGCCGGGCCAACCCTGACGCTTTCGTAGGAGGATGCCACGAACGCTTGCGCGCGGAACGGCGCGATTTCGAGTTCGCCGGCGCGCGCGTTGGGCGATCAGCGGACCGGCGGCCGATTCTTCGGGCCAAAGAGCAGCGCGCCATAAAAGAGCGCGTTCAAGATGACCACCAGCAGCGCGAAGAGCACCTGCGTTCCACGCGTGAGGCCGTCGGGATAGAGCAGCGCGACGACGTAGTGCTGGACGAAGTCGCCGGCATAGCCCGTTTCGCCGCCCAAGCGCCGCAGGACATTCTCGAGCGGGGTCAACGGACAGATCCAGCCGGTCAATTCGACCAGCACGCCCCAGAACACCGCGGGCACATGCAGCCAGGCGAGACGCGGCCAGCGCAGCACCAGAGCTCCGCCGAGGAGGACGAACAGGACGAACGCCAAGTGAAAGAGCAGAACGGCATCGGCGGCGATACGGCCGGGCATCGGCGCTCGCGCGGAAGCCCTCAGTGCGCCGCGGCGGCGAGGCGCACCGGCACGCGCCGGCGTCCCCACGGTCCTTCGAAGCGCGCGTAGCGACCGCCGAGCCGTGCGTCGCAGGAGGAGCAGCGGCCTTCGGGCGTGACCGCATAGCTCTGGATGTCGTACCAGTCGCGCACGATCATCGCCTTGCCGCACGCCGGGCAGAAGGTCGTGCCACCCTCGCGATCGTGCACGTTGCCGGTGTAGACGTAATTGAGGCCTTCGGCACGCGCAATGCGGCGCGCCCGCGCGAGCGTGGACGCCGGCGTCGGCGCGATATCGGTCATCTTGTAATCGGGATGGAACGCGGTGAAGTGCAGAGGAACGTCCGGCCCCAGCTCGCGCCGGATCCATTTCGCCTCGCCTTCGATCTCCGCGTCGGAGTCGTTCTTTCCCGGGATGAGGAGCGTCGTGATCTCTGTCCAGACGTCGGTCTCGTGCACGAGATAGGCCAGCGTATCGAGCACCGGCTGCAGGCGCGCCCCGCAGAGCTTGACGTAGAACTCGTCGGTGAAACCCTTCAGGTCGACGTTGGCGGCGTCCATCTTGGCGTAGAAATCGCGCCGCGCGTCGACCCCGATGTATCCGGCCGTCACGGCGATCGCTTTGATGCCGAGCTCATGACACGCGTCGGCCGTGTCCATGGCGTACTCGGCGAAGATCACCGGGTCGTTGTAGGTGAACGCGACGCTGCGGCAGCCGAGCGATTGCGCTGTCGTCGCAATCGTTTCGGGAGAAGCCTGGTCCATCAGCGTGTCCATCTCGCGCGATTTGGAGATGTCCCAGTTTTGGCAGAACTTGCATGCCAGGTTGCAACCGGCGGTGCCGAAGGAGAGCACGCTCGAGCCGGGGTAGAACTGGTTCAGGGGTTTTTTCTCGACCGGATCGATACAGAACCCCGACGAGCGGCCGTACGTCGTCAGCACCATTGCGTCGCGCTCGCGCTTGCGTACGAAGCAGGCGCCGCGCTGGCCCTCGTGCAATTTGCAGTCGCGCGGGCAAAGGTCGCACTGGATGCGGCCGTCGGGAAGCGCGTGCCAGTACCGACCCGGATGATCGTTCATGAAGTTTCCTGCACCGGAAGAGTTTCGCTCTGCTTCCATTTCGTAACCCGGTAGAGCGAGACGTTCAACCGCGGGCTCCAGAAATCCGCCGGTAGTCCCGCCTTGTCCTTCAGCGCGGCAAGGAACTCACGCGGTTCGGGCAGCATTTCCCAGACCTGAGGCAGGAAGGTCGCGCGCCGATCGTCAAGCTCGAGCGTCACGCCGTCGACGCCGGGAACGAGTCGTTCGCAGAACTCCGCTTCGCTCGCGAAGGACGCGACCTGCATCGGCGAGAGCAGCGAAACCTCGATCGACGTCCGGGTGAATTCGTCTGCTCTCAGCGGCAGAAAGCGCGGGTCGCGAAACGCGGCGGCAAGAGCGTTTTCGCGCACGTCCACGCCGACCGACCGTGTGGCTTTCAGGCTCCCGATGCAGCCGCGCAACGCCTCGCCGCAGACGAGCGTCACGAAGGTCGCGCCCGGTCGTCGCAGCGCGCCGTCGGTTTCGGGCGCCACCATGGCCTGCGAGAGCTCGTGGGCGATCGCATGGCGCGCCACCGCAAGGAGCTGCCGACCGAGATCGTCATTACGCATCGGCGGGCTCCGTCGCGGCCTCCGCCCGCTGCCGGGGCGCCGCGCGTGGCGGCTGGGTGAACGCGAACGCCGAGTAGCCGACGACCCGGGACTTGTCGCCCGCGGTATCGCCCGAATTGCGCAAGTCGAGGAGCTCCGCCTGCAGGCCGTGTCGCCGCGCGCACAGCGCGAAGCCGTTGATCGGGGTCGCGCCGCAGGCCTGTTCGTGGTCGAGCGAGCTCTGCAAAGAAAGGATCGCCGTCGCTGTCTCACGATCGAGCGTCCGCGCCACGCCGTATGCATGATAGTGCGACAGGTCTGAGCTCACGACGATGAGGGTCTCGGGACCGCCCCAGAGCCGCTCGATGACCTGCGCGACCTCTTCCGCGCTGGCGTCGCCGACGGCGAGCGGAACGATCGCGAAGTCGTCGAGCACCGCCTGCAGAAAAGGCAGTTGCACTTCCAGCGAATGCTCGAGCGCGTGCGCCGCTTCGCTGACGCGCACCTGCGGCAGAGAGCGCGCGACCTCGACGGCCTCGGCGTCCAGCGCCAGCGTTCCCAGCGGTGTGGCGAATGCCCGGGCGGCGGGCAAGGCGAGGCCGCGGATCGGAACGCGATGCACGGGGCCGAGCAGCACTATCCGGCGCAATGTCGACCGCCCGGCGGCGATCCGGCGATAGGCGCGCGCGGCAACGGGCCCCGAGTAGACATAACCCGCGTGGGGAACGATCAGCGCCTTGGGAACGGGAACGTCGGCTGGTGCGGGCTCCGCGCCGTCTGTGAGGTATCCGCGCAGCGCGGCAGCGAGCACGGCAGCCGTGCCCGGGTAGAACATGCCGGCGACAGCGGCCGGTCGTACTGACGTCTCCATGGCTATCCTGCGGGTCGTTACCGTCAGGTTGGGGCGACAAGCCGGACCGTCAATCCCGCAATGCTCATTGTCCGCCGATGGCCGGCGATTTGCCACCCGAGCCGAGCTCGAGCGGGATCCTCGGACGGTCGCTTACCGGACGCGGTTCGAAGCGCCCGCGCGAGGATCAGCGCGGGGGCGTGACCTTGCGGTCCGCCATGTGCCGCAGATAGGCGATCAGCTCCGCGAGCTCGCGATCGGGCAGCTTCTTGCTGTCGAACGCCGGCATCCGGCTTTCGGGCCAGCGATGCAGCGCCTGGGGATCGCGAATGACCCGGCGGAGTGCCTCCGGCCGCAGATACTCGGTGGGATTGTAGGGAATGTTGAGATCGGGTCCCGCCGTCGATTCGCCGCCGCCGTTGATCGTATGGCACGAGGCACAGTGCTTCTGGAACGCGGCGAATCCGGCGCGAATGGGATGGTTCGCAGGAACGCTGGCGGCAGGGGCAGTCATGGGAAAGCGCTTGGCCGGCGTGGCCACCGCTTCCATCTTCACGATCTGATACGGCCACTGTTCGCGCGAGGGCGCCGCGCGGTCAGCTCGGGACCAGACGAGATAGAACGGTCCCGCCGTTGCCGCTTCTCCGCCCTTGAGCGGCGGCCACGGCGCATCGGCCGGCTCGATCGCGAGGAAGGCGCCTCCGGGTCCGCCGGCGAGCAGCGCTGCGGCGGGGAGCGTGGTGCGAAAGCCGTCGGCCGCCGTGATCCGGACCGCGTCGTCCTGCGCGGTGCCCGTGAGGAGCGCGGACACCGGCAGCGCGCGAAACGTCATGCTGCGCTTATAGGCGAAATCCGCCGGCACCGTGATGCTCGTCGCCGCCGGCAGCCCGAGCAACCCGGTGGCCGTGTAGATGGCGGTTCTGCCGCCGGCCACGACGGTAAGCGTCGGCTCCCCGGCCGCGGCGCCGGCGAGCGCCAAAAGAAGCAATACGGCGATCCGCAGGCGGCCGGGCAGCATGCCCGTCATTCTTCGTGCTGCACGGGGCGCACGATGTAGCCGCCCGACTTCTCGTCGCGCTCGAGCGCGAGTATGCCGCGCCGCTCGGCTTCCTCGAGCAGACCGTTGAACGAGCGAAAGCCGTAATACGATTCGGCGAAGCCCGGCTTGCGGCGCTTGAGCGCCTGCTTGATCATCGAGCCCCAGATCTTTTCCTCCGAGCCGCGCTCGGCGAGCAGCGCCTCGACGGTCGTCGCGATCAGCTCGAGCGCTTCCTGTCGCCGCTGATCCTCGTTCTTCCTGACCGGAGCATGCGCGTCCGCCGCATTCGCCGGTTTCGCGGCCTGCTTCCTTGCAGTCGTCTTCTTCTTCTCCCGCACCAGATCGTCGTAGTAGATGAATTCGTCGCAGTTCGCGATCAGCAGATCCGAGCTCGAGTTCTTCACCCCGACGCCGATCACCACCTTGTCGTTCTCGCGCAGCTTGGAAACGAGCGGCGAGAAATCGGAGTCGCCGCTGATGATGACGAAGGTATCGACGTGCGCCTTGGTGTAGCAGAGATCGAGTGCGTCGACCACCATGCGGATGTCGGCGGAGTTCTTGCCCGACTGGCGCACGTGCGGAATCTCGATCAGCTCGAACGCGGCCTCGTGCATGGGCGCCTTGAACGCCTTGTAGCGATCCCAGTCGCAATACGCCTTCTTCACCACGATGCTGCCCTTGAGCAGCAGCCGCTCGAGCACCTTGCCGATGTCGAACCGCTCGTACTTGGCGTCCTGCACGCCGAGGGCGACGTTCTCGAAGTCGCAGAACAGCGCCATGTTGGTGACTTCGCCGGCGTTGGGCATGGGGAGTAGGTTGGGCGCCGGAGCGCCCCCCGGGAAAATGTTGGCGTTAGAATGCTGCGTTCGGGCGCTACGATAACAGCATCGGCCGCCCGTGCCTATCGCGCGTCCGAAGCATCGCCGTCCGACGCGGCAGCGGCGCACTGCGGGTCGCATGTTTGCCAAGAAAAGGAGAACAAGATGAAGCTCATCGCAGCGTTGTGCTTCGCCTGCCTGCCGCTGACAGCGCTCGCCGCCGGAACGTTCGCGCTCCAGAGCGCCGAAGTGAAGCCCGGGGCGAAAATGGCCGAGACGCAGGTGTTCAAGGGCTTCGGTTGCGAAGGCGGCAACGTCTCTCCGTCGCTCAAGTGGACCAACGCACCCGCTGGCACCAAGAGTTTCGCGCTCACCGTCTACGACCCCGACGCCCCGACCGGCAGCGGGTGGTGGCATTGGGTCATATTCAACATCCCGGCAAGCGTCACATCGCTGCCCGCCGGCGCCGGCGATCCCGCGTCGGGCACCGCGCCAACCGGCGCAGTGCAATCGCGCACCGATTTCGGCAAGCCGGGCTACGGAGGCCCCTGTCCGCCCAAGGGCGACAAGCCGCATCGCTACATCTTCACCGTGTACGCGCTCAAGGTCGACAAGATCGACGCCGACCGCGATGCGAGCGGCGCGCTGGTCGGCTTCATGCTGAACGCCAACAAGCTCGCCAAGACAAGTTTCACCGCGTATTACGGGCGCTGAGCCAGGCGTCCGAGTTATCGTCCGGCCCCGAATGCACGCTTGGGCGCGAGCCGCGACAACCGCAGCGGTGTAAACTCGAACCAGCGTCGACCGTAAACGCCACCGACAGGCGCCGCCTTTCCTCCAGGAGGACTCCATGCGTTTCCCGACATTCCTTTCATCGCTTCTTTGCTGCGCGCTCGTCACTGTCGCGCAGGCGCAGGTTCCGGCGGGGTATCCCGCGGATTACGCCAAGGTCGTCGACGCTGCCAAGAAGGAGGGCAAGGTCGTGGTCTATTCGACGACCGACGCCAAGCTCGTGCAGGGACTGATCAAGGACTTCGAGGCCGCGTTTCCGGGCGTCAAGGTCGAGTACACCGACATGAACTCGACGGAGGTCTACAACCGCTTCATCAGCGAGAACGCGGCGAACGCGGCCTCGGCCGACGCGGTGTGGAGCTCGTCGATGGACCTGCAGTTGAAGCTCGCAGCCGACGGGCTCGCGCTCCCGTACAAATCGCCCGAGGCCTCCGCGCTTCCCGACTGGGCGCGCTGGAAGGACACCGTCTATGCGACGACCTTCGAGCCGATCGCGATCATCTACAACAAGCGGCTGATGACCGCCGACGAAGTGCCGAAGACGCACGCGGACTTCACCAAGCTTCTCACCACCAAAGCCGACAAATTCCAGAAGAAAGTCACGACCTACGACGCCGAGAAATCCGGTGTGGGCTTCATGCTGGTCAACCAGGACGCCAAGCTCGACCCGGCCTTCTGGGATCTCGTCAAGGCGATGGGCGCGCGCGGCGTCAACCTGCAGAGCTCCACCGGGACGATGATGGAACGCGTCTCGTCGGGCGAAAACCTGATCGGCTACAACATCCTCGGGTCCTACGCGCTCACCCGCGCGAAAAAGGATCCGTCGCTGGGGGTCGCCTTCACGACGGACTACAACCTGGTGCTCTCCAGGCTCGTCTTCGTCGCCAAGAACGCGAAGCACCCGGACGCCGGCAAGCTGTTCGTGGATTATCTGCTGTCGAAGCGCGGGCAGACGGTCACGGCCGAGCAGGCCGACCTGTACTCGATACGCACCGATATCATCGGAAAGGACTCGGGCGTCGCCTTCGCCAAGGAGCGCGGCAAGGCGGTGAAGCCGATTCCCGTCTCGGAGGAGCTCCTCGCGGGACTCGATCAGGCGAAGCGGCTCGAATTCCTGAAGCATTGGCAGACGGCACTGGGAAGGAAGTGACGCAACCGTCCGAGAGCAAGAGGCGCAGCCTCGTAGCGATCGGAAACAGCCGCGTCATCCCCGCGAAAGCGGGGATCCAGCGTCTTTGATCAACGTCGCTGGGTTCCCGCTTCCGCGGGAACGACGGCACCCATGACCGCCCGCTCTTTCAGCCTTCCGCGCACCGCGGTGGTCGCTGTCACCGCGGCGGTCATCTTTCTGCCACTGGGCCTCATCTTCTGGCAGAGCTTCCTCAACGCTCCGTTTTTCGTCCCGACGCATCGCTTCGGTTTGGACGCGTACGCGTTCATCTTCGAGGACAGCGATTTCTGGACCGCATTCGGCAATTCGATCGTAATCGCCGCGGGCATGGTCCTGATCGCGCTCCCGCTCGGCGCGGCACTCGCATTTCTGCTCACGCGGACCGATCTGCCCGCGCAGCGCACCATCGAAGTCCTGGTGCTGATTCCGGTGTTCGTCTCGCCTATGGTTCTCGCGTTCGGCTACGTCGTCGCCATGGGCCCCGTCGGCTTCTACTCCATCTGGGCGAAATCGCTTCTCGGCGACGTGCCGTGGAACATCTACTCGCTCACGGGCATCACTGCGATCGCAGGGCTCACACACGTGCCCCATGTCTACCTCTATTCGTCCGCGGCGCTGAAGAGCCTCGGTTCCGACGTCGAGGAGGCCGCGCGCGTCGCCGGCGCGAATCCGCTGCGGGTGGCGCTCAATGTGAGCCTGCCGATGACCGCGCCCGCGCTGCTCTACGCCGCGGTCCTGGTGTTTTTCCTCGGCTTCGAGCTGTTCGGCCTGCCGTTGGTCCTCGGCGACCCTGAGGGTCACCTCGTTCTGTCGACGTACCTCTTCAAGCTCACCAACAAGCTCGGAACGCCTTCGTACCATTTGATGGCCGCGGTCGCCGTGTGCATCGTGGCGGTGACCTTTCCCCTGGTGCTGGTGCAGCGCTGGCTGCTGCGTTCCGCGGGCAAGTACGTCTCGGTCAAGGGCAAGGCCACACGTCAGAAGCTCCTTCCCCTGCGCGGGTGGAAATGGCTTGCGCTGGCCGTGGTCGCGCTGTGGCTCCTGTTCACCATCGTGATGCCGATCTCGGGCATCGCCCTGCGCGCTTTTGTCGAGCAGTGGGGCGAAGGGATCAAGCTGGCCGAGGTGCTGACCCTCGATAACTTCCGCGGCGTGTTCGATTCGTCGGAACAGGTGCGAGCGATCGTCAACACGCTCCTGATCGGAACGGTGGGCGGCGCGCTGGCGGTCGCCTGCTACACCGCCATCGGCCTCGCCGGTCATCGCCAGCGCGGCGGCGTTGCACGAGTCCTCGATTACATCGTGCTCATCCCGCGGGCGATCCCCGGCATCCTCGCCGGCCTCGCCTTTCTGTGGATCTTCCTGTTCGTTCCGGGATTGAAGGAGCTGCGCAACTCCATCTTTTCGGTGTGGCTCGCCTACACCGTGGTGTGGCTCGCGTACGGCATGCGGCTCATCTCCAGCGCACTGCTGCAAATCGGTCCCGAGCTGGAGGAATCGGCCCGCAGCGTCGGCGCGTCGAGCCGGCGCGTGCTGACCGACGTCACGCTGCCGCTGATCCGCTTTGGCCTCCTCGCGAGCTGGCTCCTGGTGTTCATGATCTTCGAGCGCGAATACTCGACCGCGGTGTATCTGCTCGGCCAGGGCACCGAAGTGATCGGCTCGATGCTCGTTTCCCTGTGGGGCGCGGGCGCGATCGACCAGGTCGCCGCGCTGTCGCTCATCAACATCGGCCTGGTCGCGGCCGGGCTGGCGGTCGCCCTGCGCCTCGGAGTGAGACTCCATGAATAAGCTCGTCGTCGACGACCTGCACCTGCAGTACGGTGACAATCAGATCCTCAAAGGCGTCTCGCTGAGCCTGAGCCCCGGCGAGGTGGTCGCGCTTCTCGGCGCGTCGGGAAGCGGCAAGACGACGCTGCTGCGCTCGGTCGCCGGTCTCGAAAGCCCAAGCCACGGTCGCATCACGATCGGCGAACGTGTGCTCTACGACGGCGCCGCGGGCATCGACATGCCGGTCGAGAAGCGGAGCCTCGGTCTGGTCTTCCAGTCCTATGCCTTGTGGCCTCACCGGACAGTGTTCGAGAACGTCGCCTACGGCCTTCGCCTGCGGGGCACGTCCGCCTCAGCGCTCGAGCAGCGCGTGACGGAAGCGCTGAACAACCTGGGACTTCGCCAACTGGCGGACCGGCTTCCGCACCAGCTCTCCGGAGGCCAGCAGCAGCGCGTCGCCATCGCCCGCGCTCTCGTCTACAACCCTCCGGTCGTGCTGATGGACGAGCCGCTGTCGAACCTCGACGCCAAGCTGCGCGAGGAGGCGCGCGCGTGGCTGCGCGAGCTCATCGTGCGGCTGCACATCTCGGCGCTGGTCGTCACCCACGATCAGACCGAGGCGATGGCGATGTCCGACCGGATCCTGCTGCTCAACTCCGGGCGCATCGAGCAGCAAGGCACGCCCGAGGAGATGTACCGCTGGCCGGAGACCCAGTTCACCGCTGAATTCATGGGGAGCAACAATCATCTGCCCGGAAAGATCGCGCAGATCGCGGACGGTCGGGCGCAGCTCGAAGGCGACGGCTGGCGGCTGTGGGGCGTGTCGCGTGGCGATCTAAAGCTGGGCGACGCGGCGACAGGCATCATCCGGCTCGAGCACACGCTGATCGCCGACGGCGCGGCCGAGAATCGGGTGCGAACCGAGGTCGTCACCGGCATGTTCCTGGGCGATCGGCGCGAGAACCTGTTCCGCCTCGGCGCACTGCGTCTGCGCTGCTATGGCACGGCGCCCGCGAACGGCGACTGCTGGCTCGAGCTGCCGCGCGACTCGCTGTGGCTGTTTCCGGCGGCGTGAGCCCGCCTGACTCGAACGCTCCGACTGGAGCTCTTCTCTCCACCGACCTGAAATGAGGTGAATGATGGGATTACTCGACAGTTTGCTCGGAAGCGTCATGGGCGGGAGCCCTCAGGGACAAAGCCCATTGCTGCTCGCCGCGTTACAGCTCATTCAGCAGAACGGCGGCCTGCCGGGCATCATCAGCAAGTTCCAGCAGGGCGGTTACGGGGGTCACGCCGACTCCTGGGTCGGCACCGGCGCTAACGTGCCGATCAATGGCAGCCAGCTCCAGGAAGTCCTGGGCTCGGGGACCATCGGGCAGATCGCCCAGCAACTCGGCCTTTCGCACGGCGACGCGAGCTCGGGTCTCGCGCAGGTGCTGCCGCAGCTCATCGACAAAATGACGCCCGCCGGACAAGTGACGAGCGACCATGGGGACATGCTGCAGCAGGCGATGGCCGCGCTGAGCAAGCGCGCCTGACCGGGTTACAATGACACGGCCGGACGGTGCCCCCCGTCCGGCCTTTTTGTCCGGCGCGAGCCATGACCGACGCCAACCTGCTCACCGCTCTCATCCTCGGCGTCGTCGAGGGCCTCACCGAATTCCTCCCCGTGTCGAGCACGGGTCACCTGATCGTCGCAGGCTCGCTCCTGGGCTACACCGGCGAGCGCGCGAAGCTCTTCGAAATCGTCATCCAGGCGGGGGCGATCCTCGCCGTGTGCTGGGAGTATCGCGTCAAGCTCTTCCGTGTCGCGGCCGGCGTGTTCCGCGATCGCATCGCGCAGCGTTTCGTGATCAACCTCGTGGTCGCCTTTCTCCCGGCGGCCGTGCTCGGCCTCGCGCTGGGCAGTGTGATCAAGGCGCGCCTCTTCGCGCCGGTGCCGGTGGCGAGCGCATTCATCGTCGGCGCTTTCGTGATCCTCTGGGTCGAGCGCTGGCAACGCGCCAATCCCCGCGCCGCCCGCATCGACCGGATCGACGAGATACGCTGGCCCGATGCGCTCAAGATCGGCATCGCACAGGCGTTTGCGCTGATCCCCGGCACGTCGCGATCGGGTGCGACCATCATCGGCGGCATGATTTTCGGCTTGTCCAGGACCGCGGCCACGGAATTCTCGTTCTTCCTGGCGATCCCCACGCTCTTCGCGGCCACGGGTTACGAGTTCGTCAAGAACCGGCATGCGCTCGCGGGCGGCGATCTGTCGATGGTGGGCGTCGGATTCGTGGCCGCGTTCGTGAGCGCGCTTTTCGTCGTTCGCGGCCTGCTGCGTTACGTCGCGCATCACGACTTCGTCCCGTTCGCGTGGTACCGGATCGCCTTCGGCGCGGTGATTCTCGGCACGGCCTACGCCGGGCTGGTGCAGTGGAAGTAGCCGCGGCGCGAGCCCGCGGGGAGGGCCCCGACGCACTTCGTGCGCGGGGATCGCGCGAGGCGAGTCGACGCAGCGGCCGACTCGAAACGTGACACTTTCGCGTTCCACTTCCGAGCAAGCCGCCGCGCGGCACGCCTCGGCTTCGCGCAGCACCGACTGGATCGGACCGCTCCTCGCAGTCGTTGGCGTGCTTGGCTTCTCGTTCAAGGCGATCCTCATCAAGCTCGCCTACGCGTGGGAGCCCATCGACGCCGTGACGCTGCTCACGCTGCGAATGGTCTATTCGGCTCCCGTCTTCCTCGTGATGGCAATCTTCGCCCGCGCCCGCGGCAGGGCACCCGTCACGCGACGCGATTGGCTGGGCATTCTCTGGCTCGGCTTCATCGGCTACTATCTCGCGAGCCTCGTCGACTTCATGGGGCTGAAGTACGTGACCGCGGCGCTGGAGCGTCTGATGCTCTACCTCTATCCGACGATCGTGGTCGTGCTGTCCGCGATTTTCCTGCGCCAGCGGATCACCGGCCGGATGATGCTGGCACTCGCGCTTTCCTACGCGGGCATCGTCCTGGTCTTCGGTCGCGACCTGACGCTGGCCGGCGACCCCGGAGCGCTGTGGCTCGGCGGCGCGCTGGTCTTCGCCGGCGCGCTCCTCTACGCGGTCTACCTGGTCGGCGCCGGACCGCTGATTGCGCGGCTGGGGAGCTTAAGGTTCATCGCCCTGGCGATGCTCGTCTCCACCGCATTCGTCTTCATTCAGTTCGGCGCCACGCGGCCCGCCTCTGACCTTGCCGCACCGATGCGCATTCAGCTCCTGTCCATCGCGATGGCGATCTTTTCCACCGTGCTACCGACCTACCTCGTCGCCGAGGCGATCAAGCGCATCGGCGCAAACCGCACGTCGCTCCTCGGTTCGCTGGGCCCGCTGTTCACGATCGGGCTCGGCTTCTGGATTCTGGGCGAGCCGGTGCATTGGATCCAGCTCGCCGGGGCCGCGCTCGTGCTCGGCGGCGTGACCCTCGTTACGCTCAGGCCGGCGGCCGCCTCGCGGCCGCGGTAAGCTCGGTCCTCGCCCGTGGCCGAATCCCGCGCGTGGCGGAATCGGGGCACGGTTCGCTTACAATGGCGCATCGGAACCGCCGCCTCCGGGCAGATGTCCGACCTCGCAGGAGAACCCGCATGCCACCCGACACGCTCGAACGGCGAGCTTCGCTCGCCCTGAAGGATTCATCGCTTTTCAGACAACAGTGCTACATCGATGGCCAGTGGCGCGACGCCGAGGGGGGCGCCAAGCACGACGTCGCGAATCCCGCCACCGAACAGCGGATCGGCACGGTGCCGCGGATGGGCGCCGTCGAGACGAAGGCCGCGATCGAAGCGGCCGACAGGGCCTGGCCGGCCTGGCGCAGCAAGACCGCGAAAGAGCGCAGCGCGGTCATGCGCAAGTGGGCGGAGCTGCAACTTGCCAATGCCGACGATCTGGCGCTCATCATGACCACCGAGCAGGGCAAGCCGCTCGCCGAGGCACGCGCAGAAGTCACGATCGGGGCGGGCTACACCGAGTGGTTCGCCGAGGAAGCGCGGCGCGTCTACGGCGACGTGATTCCGACGATCGGCAACGATCGGCGATTGCTCGCCATCAAGCAGCCGGTCGGCGTGTGCGCCGCGATCACGCCGTGGAATTTCCCCTCGTCGATGATCACGCGCAAGGTCTCGCCGGCGCTTGCCGCTGGCTGCACGGTGGTGCTCAAGCCCGCCGAAGCGACGCCATACTCGGCGCTCGCGCTGGCGGTCCTCGCCGAGCGCGCCGGCTTTCCGCCCGGCGTGCTCAACATCGTCACAGGCAGCGCCAAGGCAATCGGCGGTGAGATGACCGCGAGTCCGCTCGTGCGCAAGCTTTCGTTCACCGGGTCGACCGAGGTCGGGCGCCTCCTGATGCAGCAGGTCGCTCCGACCATCAAGAAACTCTCGCTCGAGCTGGGCGGCAACGCCCCGTTCATCGTCTTCGACGACGCCGATCTCGACGCTGCTGCAGAAGGCGCGATCGTATCCAAGTACCGTAACACCGGACAGACCTGCGTGTGCGCGAACCGGCTCTTCGTTCACGACAAGGTCTACGACGCGTTCGCCGCGAAGCTCGCCGACAGGGTACGCGCATTGAAGGTGGGGCCGGGCACGGAACCCGGCGTCTCGCAGGGCCCGCTCATCAATCGCGCGGCGCTCGACAAAGTGGAGGAGCACGTCGCCGACGCCACCGCCCATGGCGCGCGAGTGGTCACCGGCGGCAAGCGCCATGCGCTGGGCGGCACCTTCTACGAGCCCACCGTGCTCGCCGATGTCACGCCCGAGATGAAGATCTTCCGCGAAGAAACCTTCGGGCCGGTCGCGCCACTGATCCGCTTCTCGACCGACGCCGAAGTCGTCGAGCTCGCGAACCGCACCGAATTCGGGCTTGCCTCGTATTTCTATTCCCGCGACATCGGTCGCGTCTGGCGCGTTGCCGAAGAACTCGAATACGGCATGGTCGGCGTCAATACGGGTCTCATCACCACCGAGGTCGCGCCCTTCGGCGGCGTCAAGCAGTCCGGGCTCGGAAGAGAGGGCTCGAAATACGGGATCGACGAGTACGTCGAGATCAAGTACATCTGCATGGGCGGCGTCGACCGGTAGTCGGCTCGCGGAGCGTGCGCATGCTCGATACCCCACTCGCTTGCGCGCGCCTCCGCTCGCCTGTGAGGTAAGCATAGGCTGAGCTCGAGTACGTCTTGCGGTTTTCCACAAGGCGCGAGCAAGGACGCGCGGAAGTGAGTGGGGTATCGAACTTCCGCGCGTCCTGCGAGGTGCCTCCCGCTAGCGACGTCGATCAGAACGTCGGCGGCTGTGGTGCCACTTCGCCGGTCGGTTCGGGGAACTGCGACGGGAAGTAGGCTTCCGGAGCAGCCTGCGCCGGAGCTCCTGAACCGGTTGCCGCAGGCGCCGGCGACGCGATATGACTCGGCGCCATGTCCGTGGCAATGACCTCTTCCGGAGAGATCCTGGTCGCCAGATGCCGCTCGGCGGCCAGTACGACGGTTCCGAGGACAGTCACCAGGGCGACTACCTTGAGCGACGTCACGAGATGGCGCAAAGGCGAAGGGGATTTCCTGACCATGGTTCACTCCTACGAATCGTTTCGCGACAGCGTTTTTCGTGCTCGCCGCGAGTCTTTCGGCAGCCCTTCTCGCCGCCTTAAGGACGTGAACACTCTAGGCCCATCGGAGCCACGCGCGAACGCGACGATTGCTGGCCTGCTCTACCGAAGATTCACGCCCCGGCAATGTCCGCTTTAGCGCGCCGGTAACGTAGAGGAAGCGCCTACCAGCCGTGCGGGGGCTTCTTCAGGATGGTGATCATGTGGTTCTGGATCACCAGGTAGCCGCCGGCGACCAGGTCCTTCAGCAGCCGGCTGATCATGTCGCGCGACGCGCCGACCCGCTCGGCGATGTCCTGCTGGGTGAGCCTTTCGGGAACGATCAGGCTGCCGTCGCGCTCGACTGCGAGCGCGAGGAGGAGCTTGACCAGACGGCCGTAGACGTCCGAGAGCGCGAGGCTCTTCACGTTCTCGGTCGTGAGCCGGACGCGCTGGATCAGCTTCTTGATGAGATGCAGGGCGAATTCGGGATGCGCGAGCAGGAATTCGAGGAAGCTCGCGCGGTTGACGACGGCGCATGTCGTCGGCTCCACGGTCATCACCGATGCCGATCGCGGGCTTCCGTCGAGCGACATCTCGCCGACGTATTCGCCCGGCCCGTGGAAGGCGATGACCACTTCGCGACCGGCCGCGTTGCTCGCGTACACCTTCATCCTTCCGGAGAGCACGATGAACAGCGAGTCGCCGACCTCGCCCTCGTTGATGATGACGGTGTTCTTGGGATAGGTCCGGATGACGCCTGTCGCGGCGATCTCGCGCAGGGTCTCGGGCGCGAGCGGTGAAAGAGGATCGGCGGAAGGAGCGGTCTTGGGCATGGGCGCGACCTTCGCTGGCTCAACGAATCCTAACACGCGCTGCGCGGCTTCGCTCGGCTCGACCGCGTCCTCAAGTGTATTTGCGCAGGTCGTCGATGACCTTGCCGTCGTTCGCGAGCTCGCCCGGTGCGTGGAACACGACCTCCCCGCGCAGCTTGGTGACCTCGCGCAACGACGCGACGATCGCTTCGGCCGTCGTGCGATCGCCGCGCGTCTCGACGTGCAGCGTCATGCGGTCGCCGCCTTCGGCCGTGTCGACGGCGAGGCGGGCCTTCACGATGCCGGGGTGCCGGCGCACGATCTCCGCCACCTGCGAGGGATGAACGAACATTCCCCTGACCTTGGTCGTCTGGTCGGCGCGGCCGAGCCAGCCGCGGATGCGGATATTGGTGCGGCCGCAGGCCGATGCGGTGCTGAGCGACGCGGGAAGCAGTGCGGAGAGATCGCCCGTGCCGAAGCGGATCAGAGGACAAGCGCTCGTCACGAGCGTGGTGACGACCACTTCGCCGACTTCGCCCGCGGCCACCGGATCGCCGGTGCCGGGCCTCACGATCTCGACAAGCACGCCTTCGTCGCCGATCAGGCCGTCCCGTGCCTCGGACTCGTAGGCGATCGTCCCCACGTCGGCCGTCGCATACGCCTGGAAGCCGGCGATGCCGCGAACCTCGAGGGCGTCGCGCAGGCTCGGCGGGAACGCCTCTCCCGAGACGAGCGCTTTCTTAAGCTTGGGCAGCGTCACGCCAAGCTCGTCGGCCTTGTCGAGAATGATCTTCAGAAACGAGGGGGTACCGACGTAGCCCGCCGGACCGAGATCGGCCATCGCCTGTACCTGCTGCTCGGTCTGGCCGGTCCCGCCGGCGAATACGGTGCAGCCGAGCGCGTGCGCACCGCACTCCAGCATCGAGCCCGCCGGCGTGAAGTGATACGAGAAGCAGTTGTGCACGAGATCCCCGCGACGAAAACCCGCGGCAAACAGCGCGCGGGCGAGCCGCCAGTAATCGGGCGCGGCGTCATCGGGCTCGTAGATGGGGCCGGGCGAGGCAAATACGCGAGGCGCTTCTCCCCATCGGGTCGCAGCGAAGCCGCCGAACGGCCTCGACGCCTTCTGCAACTCGAGGAGCTCGGACTTGCGCGTGACCGGCAGCTGCGTCAGCGCGGCGCGCGAGTCGATCGCCGCCGCCTCGATTCCGGCGAGAATCTTCGCGTACGCCGCCGTACGCGTCTTTGCGAATGCGATGCGTGCGGGAAGCGCTGCGAGCTGCGCGCGCTCGCGAAGCTCCGGATCGCGCGTCTCGAGCGTGTCAAAGTGCTCAGCCATGGATAACGAGCATCGATGGAACGGAAAGCGTCGCGAGCCCGCACGCCTCGGTTGACAAGCGAGGTCCCGCAGCGAGGGCCGAGATAGTACAGGCATTCGTACAGCGAGGCACGAGCGAGGACACAGCGACGCAGGCTGGCCGCGCAGCAGTCTTGCGTCGATCGATCATGCGAGCCAGCGCTTGCGACGGCGATAGTGCTTCACGTCGCGGAACGATTTGCGCCCCGCCGTCGACAGCCCCAAGTAGAACTCCTTCACGTCCTCGTTCTGCGCGAGCGCGGCGGCGGCGCCATCCATCACCACCCGACCCGTCTCCAGGATGTAGCCATAATCTGCGAAGCGCAAAGCGACATTGGTATTCTGTTCAGCCAGCAGAAAGCTCACGCCTTCGCTGCGGTTCAAGTCGCGCACGATCTCGAAGATCTCCTCGACGATCTGCGGCGCAAGCCCCATGGAAGGCTCGTCGAGAAGGATCATCGAGGGACGCGCCATCAGCGCTCGACCGAGGGCAGTCATCTGCTGCTCGCCGCCGGAGGTGTAGCCCGACAAGCTCGCGCGCCTGGCCTCGAGCCGCGGGAAGTAGCGGTAGACCTTCTCGAGGTCGCCGCGGATCTCGGCGCGAGACGCGTGGCGCGTAAAGGCTCCGGTCAGCAGGTTCTCTTCGACGGTCAGGTGCTGGAAGCAGTGCCGGCCTTCCATGACCTGGCATACGCCCAGCCTGACCAGCTCGTTGGGCGTGAGCCTATCGACTCGCCTTCCTTTGAACTCGATCGTGCCTTTGGTGACGTCCCCGCGCTCGGCGCGCAACAAATTGGAAATGGCCTTCAACGTGGTCGTCTTGCCCGCGCCGTTGGCGCCCAGCAGTGCCACGATCTTTCCCTCCAGCACTTCGAGCGAGACGCCCTTCAGCACGAGGATCACGTGATCATAGATCACTTCGATGTTGTTGACCGAGAGGTATGCCCTCGCCGCCGGAACTTGCGTGCCGGGAACGGCTGCGGAGCGCTCGCCGACGGTGGCCATGGCCGGATTGGAGCTCGCGGCGAAGAAAGCGGCGGTGAGCGAAGGCAGCGACGCCTGGCGCCGTGCGCCGCCTCGCACCGGCGCCCGGGCCGGCGCGAGAGCCGCGAGGCCTCAGTCTTCCTTCGAGCAGTCGCGCATGGCGATCTTCTTCTCCGCCGCGTACTTGCCCGCGGTCTCCTCGACCATCTTGCGCACCATCTCGCGATCACCCGCCATGAACGGCGTGACCTGCTTGAACCCGGTGCCGTCCCAGCGCTGGAATTTCACCATGCCCGAGCCTTCGTGATCGCCGCAGCTCGTCTTGATCGGCGGGAAGAGCCCCGGGGCGCCGAGCTCCTTGATCCGCGCCTCCGTGAGGTTCAGGTGCTCGAAGCCCCAGCGCAGCTGCTCGGGCGTCATGACCTTGCCCTTGCCGAAATGCGCTTGCGCGACACGAAGCGCCTCGACGACGATCATGCCGTAGACGACGCCGCGCGTATACATCACGTTGCCGAGCCGCGACTTGTCCTCGAGATTGCCCTTTCCGGCGCCGTAAACCTTGTTCTTGATGTCCTGCATGACTGGAAAGTTCGTCCCCGACGCCGTGAACGACGCGCTGACATAGCCTTTCGCGGCGTCGCCGGCGGGCACGACGTCCTCTTCCGAGCCCGCCCACCAGACGCCGAGGAGCTTGTCTCTCGGGTAACCCACCTTGGCCGCGGTCTTGAGCGCGACGGTGCTCATCACGCCGTAGGTCCAAACGATCACGTAGTCCGGCTTCGCCTGGCGGATCTGCAGCCACTGCGATTCCTGGGTCTGACCGGGAGGGGCGACGGGAATCTTGAGCGCTTCGAAGCCGAGCTTGCCGGCCATCGCGTCGAGCACGGGGATCGGTTCCTTGCCGTAGGCCGACTCGTGGTAGAGGAACGCGACCTTCTTGCCCTTGAGCTTGTCGAGCCCGCCTTCCTTCTGGCCGAGATACGCGATCATCGCCGCCATCTGGTCCCAGTAGGTCGTGCCCAGCGGGAAGACCCAGTCGTACACCCTGCCCTCGGCGGAGCTGGCAAGGCCGTAGCCGAACGTCGTCATCGGGATCTTGTCCTGCGCGACCCGGTCGAACAACCCGTAGGCGATCCCCGTCGACAGCGGCTCGACGGTCGTCGCGCCGCCGTAGCGCTTCTTGAGCCGCTCGTAGCATTCCACGCCCTTGGACGGGTTGTATTCCGTTTCGCACTCCTCCCACTTCAGCTTGACGCCGTTGATGCCGCCGCTCATGTTGGTGAGCGTCCAGTAATCGATGGCCCCGCCGTAGTAGCCGGACCCGCCGGCGGCATACGGCCCGACCCGATAGGAAAGAACCGGTATGAACTGCTCGTTCTGCGCGCTCGCAGCGCTCGCCGCGGCGAGCAGCGCGATCCCGAGCAGCACCGACTTGATTGCCCTCATGTCGCTCCTCCTAATGAAGCGTTGCCGAAACACTTTCGCAACCCCGTGACGATCCCATGGGCGGGTTGCGGCTTCCTCTATGGTAAACCTTCGACGGCTTTTCCGTTGCAGCCTGAAGCGACACGGCATCAATACGGGAACGGCCACAGCCGGAGCTTCTCCTTCGCGATCTGCCAGAGCCTCGCGAGGCCGTGCGGCTCGACGATCAGGAAGAAGATTATAAAACCCCCGAACATCATCAGCTCCAGGTTGGAAATCATGCTCTCCGGGATATGCAGGCCGAGGTTGCTGTCGAGATAGCGAACGGTCACGCTCAGCAGCACCGGCAGTAGGGTGACGAACGCGCTGCCCAGGAACGACCCGAGCACCGTTCCGACGCCCCCGATGATCACCATGAACAGGATCCGGAACGACAGATCCAGGCTGAAGGCTTCGGGTTCGACCGTCCCCAGGTAGGCATACGCGAACAGAGCCCCCGCCACGCCGCAGTAGAACGAGCTGACCGCGAACGCCAGCAGCTTCGCGCGCATCAGCCGGATGCCGATCACTTCGGCCGCGACGTCCATGTCGCGCACGGCCATCCACGACCGGCCGACGTTGCTGCGCGCCAGATTCTTGGCCGCCAGCGCCATGACCGACACGATCGACAGAATGAGAAGATATTTGGCCGGCGGCGTGGTGAACGTGTATCCCAGGATCACGATTGGCTGAGCCGTGATCACACCCGACGAGCTGTAATTGGTGATCCAGCCGACCTTGGTCAGGAACCAGAGGATGAAGAACTGCGCCGCCAGCGTTGCCACCGCCAGGTAGAACCCGCGGATCCGCAAGGAGGGTAAGCCGAAGACGACCCCCACGAGCGCCGCGACGACCCCGCCGCCTGCGAACGCCACGAGGATGGGCATGCCGGGAATGCGCAGGATGAAGTTGTACGAAGCGAACGCCCCGACCGCCATGAACGCCGCGGTGCCCAGTGAAAGCTGGCCCGCGTAGCCGGTCAGGATGTTCAAGCCCAGCGCGGCAAGCGAGAGGATGAGGAACGGGATCAGGATGCCGGTGAAGACGTAGGGCGACGCGATCAGCGGAACGGCGACGAACGCGATCGCCACGATGAGAGCGATCGCGATGCGATCCTGGCGGATCGGGAAGATCGCGTCATCGGTCCGGTAGGACGTCTTGAACTGGCCTGCCTCGCGATAGAGCATGCGTTGATCCCGGGAACGTCCGCGTCAGATCCGCCGGATGATCTTCTCGCCGAACAAACCCTCCGGCCGGACCAGTAGGAATGCGAGCGCGAGCACATAGGGAAACCAGCCTTCGATGCCGCCGCCGACATACGGGCCGAGATAGACTTCCGCGAGCTTCTCCGATGCGCCGATAATGAGCCCGCCGACGATCGCGCCGGGCACCGAATCGAAGCCGCCGAGGATCAGCACCGGCAGCGCCTTCAGCGCGACGAAGGTGAGCGCGTACTGGACGCCATTGCGCGCGCCCCAGAGGAGCCCCGCGACCAGCGCGACCGCGCCGGCGACGCTCCAGACGATCGCCCAGATCTGCTTCAACGGGATGCCGACGGCCAGCGCCGCCTGATGGTCGTCGGCCACGGCGCGCAAGGCGCGCCCGATGCGCGTGCGGTTGAAGAACAGCGCGAGCAGCGTCACAAGGATCGCCGCCACGCCTGCGGCGACCAGATCGAATTTCGAAACGTTCATCCCCGTCTTGTCGGTCACCCAGCCGATGGGTTCGTCCTGCAGCCCCAGGTCCAGACCGCGCACGTTGGCGCCCCACATCATCTGCGCCAGGCCCTCGATGAAGAAGGTGAGGCCGATCGTCGCCATGAACAGCGTGATCTGCGGCTGGTTGACCAGCGGCCGCAGCACGACGCGCTCCACGAGAAGCGCCAGCGCCACCATGACCACGAGCGTCGCGGGCGCCGCGAGCCACGGCGACAGGCCTTCTTCCAGCAGCCCGACGTAGGTGAGCGCCGCGAAGAACACCATCGCGCTCTGCGCGAAGTTGAACACGCCGGAGGCCTTGTAGATCAGCACGAACCCCAGCGCCACCAGCGAATACATCACGCCGGAAAGCAAGCCCCCGATCAGGACTTCGAAGAAGAATTGCATCCTGGCTCGCCGCGCCCGAGAGCCCCGCCCTCAGTGCGCAACCCCCAAATAGGCGTCGATAACCGCTTGGTTGTCCCGCACCTCGTCGGGCGTCCCGTCGCCGATCTTCTTGCCGTAGTCGAGCACGACGACCCGGTCCGAAATGTCCATCACCACCCCCATGTCGTGCTCGATCAGCACGATTGTCGTGCCGTACTGCTCGTTGACGTCGAGCACGAAGCGGCACATGTCCTGCTTCTCCTCGACGTTCATCCCGGCCATGGGCTCGTCGAGCAGCAGGAGCGACGGTTCCGCGGCAAGAGCGCGCGCAAGCTCCACCCGCTTCTGCAGCCCGTAAGGCAGCCGGCCGACGGCGGTCCTGCGGATATGCTGGATCTCGAGGAAATCGATCACTTCCTCGACCCGGCGCCGGTTCTCGAGCTCCTCGCGGCGCGCGCGGCCGATATAGATCGCCTGCTCGAGAACGGTGGAGTTCATCTTGAGGTTGCGCCCGGTCATGATGTTGTCGAGCACGCTCATGCCCTTGAACAACGCGATATTCTGGAACGTGCGGGCAATGCCATGGGCCGCGGCGCGGTGCGGATTCATGTCATGGCGCGCCTCCCCGCGGAACGTGATCGTGCCCTCCTGCGGACGGTAAACGCCGTTGATCACGTTCAGCATCGAGCTTTTCCCGGCGCCGTTCGGGCCGATGATCGCCCGGATCTCGCCCTCGCGCACGTCGAAGCTGACGGCGGACAGCGCCTTTACGCCACCAAAGGAGAGCGATATCCCCTCGAGCTCGAGGATGACTTCGCCGGTGCGCCGCTGGGAGGTCATGGGCGGCGATGGACGTCAAGCCGCCTTGCGCACTTCGCCCGCCGAGAACGTTTTCGCCTCGGCGATCACCAGGTCCGCGGCAACCGCGCCGGTGCGCCCGTCCTCGAACTTCACCTGCGTCTCGATGTGCTGCACGGCCTTGCCGCCGTAAAGCGCGTCGATCAGTGCGGCATACTTCTCCGCGACGAACGATCGGCGGACTTTGCGCGTGCGCGTGAGCTCTTCGTCGTCCGGATCGAGCTCCTTGTGCAGGATGAGAAAGCGCCGGATCTGCGACTCGGCAAGAGCACCCTCGCCCGCCAGCTCGGCGTTGACCTTCTCGATGCATTCGCGGATCAGCGTGTAGACCTCGGTCTTGGCGGCCAGATCGGTGTAACCCGAATAGGCAATGCCGCGGCGCTCGGCCCAGTTCCCCACCGAGCCCATGTCGATGTTGACGAACGCGCACACGTGATCGCGAGCGTTGCCGAACGCGACCGCCTCGCGGATGTGGGGAAAGAACTTGAGCTTGTTCTCGATGTAATTCGGCGCGAACATCGCGCCGGTCGTGAGTTTTCCCACGTCCTTCGCGCGGTCGATGATCTTGAGCTGGCCGCTCTCGTCGAAGAAGCCGGCGTCGCCCGTGTGAAAATAGCCCTCCGCGTCGATCGATTCGGCGGTCGCGTCCGGCCGTTTGTAGTATTCCTTGAGCAGCATCGGGCCGCGCACCAGCACTTCGCCGCTGTCCGCGATTTTGATCTCGACACCCGGAGCGGCCTCGCCCACCGAATCGAATTTCACCTGGCCGTCGGGTTGCAGGCACACGTAGGCGCAGGTCTCGGTCGAGCCATAGAGCTGCTTGAGATTCACCGCGATCGAGCGATAGAAGCGGAAAAGATCCGGTCCGATCGCCGCGCCCGCGGTATACGCGACGCGGATGCGGCTCATACCCAGGACGTTGCGCAACGGACCGTAGACGAGCAGGTTGCCGAGCGCGTATTGCGCGCGATCCCAGGCGCCGACCGGCCCGCCGTCCAGGATCTGCGGTCCGCACCGCCGGGCGATCTCGACGAAATGGCGGAACAGCCAGCGCTTGACCGCGCTCGCGTCTTCCATGCGAATCATCACCTGGGTGAGAAGGTTTTCGAAGATCCGCGGGGGCGCGAAGTAATACGTCGGTCCGATCTCGCGCAGATCGATCATCACCGTCTCGCCCGATTCGGGACAATTGATCGTGAAGCCCGCGACCAGCCATTGCGCATACGAGAACAGGTGATCGCCGACCCAGGCCATCGGCAGGTACGACAGGATGCTGTCGTCGGGCCCGAGATGGTCGAATCCGCATCCGCCCTGCGCCGAGACGATGAATGCGCGATGGGTCTGCCGCACGCCTTTGGGTCTGCCGGTCGTCCCGGACGTGTAGAGCATGATCGACACGTCGTCCGCATGGCCGCGGGCGACTTCCGCCTCGAAAAAGCCGGGGTTCGCCCGGTCGAAGTCGCGTCCGATCTCCTGCAGCCGGTCGATGCTCGCGATGCCGTCGTAGTTGCGCAAGCCCCGAGGATCGTCGTAGTAGACGTGCGCGAGCGAAGGAACGCCCGGTCTCGCCTCGAGCATCTTGTCGACCTGCTCCTGGTCCTCGGCGACTGCGTAGACGATCTCGGCGTCGTTGAGCACGTATGCAAATTCGGCCGCCGGCGCGTCCTGGTACATCGGCACCGGGACGCCGCCGAGCGCCTGCGCGGCGATCATCGACCAGTACAGCCGCGGCCGGTTGTCGCCGATGATGGCGAGATGCATGCCGCGCCGGAAGCCCTGGGCAGCGAGACCGCAGGCGAGCGAGCGGACTTCCGCCGCGACCTCCGTCCAGGTCCACGTCTGCCAGATGCCGAGGTCCTTCTCGCGCGTCGCGGGGCGATCGCCGCGTTCGGCAGCGTGCTTCAAGAGCAGCCGCGGGAACGTCGTGCCTTCCGTCATCCTCCGAACCCCCTCGGTCAGTGCCGGATCAGCGCCCTTCGCGCGAGCGCATTGTCCGACGCGCGCCAATGATACCCGGCGTCCGCCGCGCCGCAACCGCGCGTGCGTCGATCAGGACGACGGCTTCAGGCCGCGAACCCTGTAGGAGATGATCGGCCGGTGGAACCCCTTCAGGCGCAGCACCTGCTCCGGGTCCACCTCTACGAATGCCTCCACGGCGGCGCAGACGCGCTGCGAGATCAGGATCTGATTGCCCGCGGCTTCGCCACAGAGCCGCGCCGCCAGATTGGTTACGGTCCCGATGGCACTGTAATCCCAGCGCTGCTCGAAGCCGATGGCGCCGATCGTGGCGTAGCCCTGAGCGATCCCGATCCCCACGTCGAGGTCATAGCCGCGCTTGCTCCAGTCCGTGGCCATCCGACCGATGCATTCCCGTACCGCGAGCGCCATGCGGACCGCGCGCTCCTCGGGGTTCGGAACCGGCAGCGGATCGTTGAACAGCACGGTCATCCCGTCGCCCGCGAAGTGCTCGAGCGTCCCCTCGTACTGCTGGATCAGCTTGCCGGAAGCCTGGTGATACTCGCGCAGCACGCCCATCACCTCTTCGGGCTCGTGGACCTCGGCGAATGCCGTGAACCCGCGCAAGTCCAGATACACCACCGTAATCTCGCGTCGATGGCTCTTGAGCGGATCGTCGGCGCCGCCGCCCACGATGAGCTCGGCGAGGTGGGGCGAGAAGAAGCGTCTCAGGCGGCCGACGCGCTCCAGCTCGGCGACCTGCTCGGCGACGCGGCGCTCGAGCGAAGCGTTCCATTCCTTGACTTCCGCGACGAGCGTTTCCACCTGGTCGTGCAGTCGCTTGATCCTGAGCATGGAGCGCACGCGGGCGGCGAGCGCGGCGTGATCGACCGGCTTCGTGAGGTACTCGTCCCCCCCGGCCTCGAGACCGGCGATGACGTCCTTCGAGTCCGCCATCGCCGTTACCATGATGATGGGGGTAAAGGGGAAGTCGGCGTCCGCCCTGAGGCGCCGGCATACCTCGAAGCCGTCGAGCTTGGGCATCATGACGTCGAGAAGAATCAGATCCGGAACCTGCTGCCGAGCGTTCGCCAGCCCCTCCTCGCCGTCGGCAGCGGTGATGATCTCGTAGCCTTCGGCCGCCAGGCGGGTCTGCAAGACCTTGACGTTCGTCGCGTTGTCATCGACGATGAGGATGCGAGGAGGTGTTCTCATCGACGATTGCCTTGAGCGACGAGGGGAATATACGATCTCGGGCACCGTTGCACAAGGACGTAGAAACTATCGAGCTAGAGTGCAATCGTCATTCGAAGATCCGTCGTCGGCGAAGCATCGGGAAATAGAACTCGAACAGCTCGCTGCGCTCGTCCAGAGCAAGACGCCCGTGCGCAAACTGGTGCGCTGGGTGGCGGGCATTCGCGCCTCGGTCCATACGAAGCTGCTGGCCGGCTTCATGGTCGTGGCGCTGCTGTTCGTCGTGATGGCAGGGGTGAGCCTTCAGATGCTCGTGAACGCCACGCGACAGGCGCAGCTCCTCGACACGGCTCACGAGCAGGTCAGCTGGGCGCAGCAGGGCGAGCAGGCGCTGGCCCGGCAAATGCACTACACGGATCTCGCGCTCCTTTCGCAGAGCGAAGCGGCGATCGCGAAGATCCTGCGCGAGAACAACCGCTTCAACGACATGCTCGCGAAGCTCGACGCGTCCGGGATGACCGAGCAGGGTCTTCTCGAGCAGATACGCTCCTCGCAGGACGAGGGGATGGGCGTCGTTGCCGACATGGCCAATGCCATCCGGGATCATCGGATCGGCGCGGTAACGGGTGAGCTCCTCCAGCGCCAGGAGCGGCTCGACGACGAGATCACCACCCGTGTCGGGCGGCTCGTCGAGGCGGAAAGGAACCGCATGACGCGCCTGCGCGACAGCGTAGCCGCGACCAATCGCAGGTCCTTGATCCTGACCAGCGCCTTCGCGGTAACCGCGATAGCGCTCGCTCTGTTCTGCGGCTTCGTGATCTCGTGGTCCTTCATCCTTCCGGTGCGCAAAGCGCAGCGCTTTCTCGACCAAGTCGCGGCCGGCAACTTCGGCCGGCACATCAGCGTTGCCAATCGCGATGAGCTGGGAGAACTCGCCGACCGGATGAACCACATGAGCGACGAGCTGCAGCGCTTCGACAACGAGCAGCGCCGGGCTTCCATCGAGCTCGTGCGGCTCAACGACCAGTTGGCGCAGGCGAGCAAGGCCAAATCCGAGTTTCTGGCCAACATGAGCCACGAGCTGCGCACGCCGATGAACGCGATCCTCGGCTTCACCGAGATGCTGCTCGACGGTCTCTATGGCGACATTCCCGATTCGCTCAAGGAGCCTCTTGCCGACATTCAGGTGAATGGACGGCACCTTCTGCATCTGATCAACGACGTCCTCGACCTTTCCAAGATCGAAGCCGGCCGCATGGAGCTCGCGCTCGGCGAATATTCGGTGCGGGAAGTCGTGGACGTCGTCCAGCTGTCGCTACGCTCGCTCGCCGCGGAAAAGAAGCTCGAGTTCGTGACCGCCGTTCCCGACGATCTCCCCACGGCCTACGGCGACAACAGGCGCCTGGCCCAGTGCCTCATGAACCTGGCGGGAAACGCCATAAAGTTCACCAAGCAGGGTAGAGTGGAAATTGGCGTCGAGCTCGCGGGCGACGAGCTCGTCTTTCGTGTGGCGGACACCGGTATCGGCATTCCCAAGGAAGAGCTCGAGAACGTGTTCGCGGAATTCCGCCAGGTGGACACGGCCGTTACCCGGGAATTCGGAGGGACCGGTCTGGGCTTGAGCATTACGAAGAAGTTCGTCGAGATGCACGGCGGCCGGATCTGGGTCGAGAGCGAGGCCGGGAAAGGCAGCACATTCCTCTTCGCCGTGCCGCTTCGCGTGAAGCAAGAGGACATATGACCGAACAGACGATTCTCTACGTCGAGGACAACGAGTACAACCGGAAGATCGTGCGGCAGCTTTTCAGCCGCACCAAGTATCGCCTGATCGAGGCAGTGGACGGCGAGGCCGGCGTGACTCTGGCGCAGCAGGAGATGCCGAATCTCATCCTCATGGACGTACAGCTACCCAAGATGTCGGGTCTCGACGCAACACGTGCGCTCAAGGCGGACGCGCGCACGAGTCACATTCCGATCATCGTGATCACTTCCTTTGCGCTGAGCGGCGACCGCGAAAAGGCCGCCGAGGCGGGCGCAGCGAGCTACCTCGCGAAGCCGTACAGTCCCCGCGAGCTTCTCACGCTCGTCCGCCAATATCTTCCCGAGGTCTGACCATCCGTGCGGAGGTGACAAAATGAAGTCGCATTGCGCTGCCCGACGAGCCATTCCCGCCATCGTGTTCGCCTCCCTGGTCGTCGGCCCCGCACTCGTGCGGGCCGCAGGCGAACAGGCGGATCAGTTCACGCCCGAGTTCCGCCAGATCCATACGAGCTACGACGCCAAGCACACCCCGAAGATCGTCGCCCCGGCCTCCGTCAAGCGGGGGGAATGGTTTCCGGTGACGGTGAGCGTCGGCGCCGGCGGACAGCATCCTTCGCTCCAGGAGCATTTCGTGCGTTACATCGCGCTGTACAAGGATAGCGTCGAGATAGCGCGCGTGTACCTTCATCCGGTGTACTCGCAGCCGACGGTGACGCTGACCATCGCTCTCGACGAGGGCGGAATGCTGCGGGCAATCGAAGAGCCCACGCACTCGGCGGCGTGGGAGGCTTCGCAGAAGATCGAAGTGCTGCCCTAGAAGGTCGCGCCTCAGGGCGCCTTCATCTCGACGGTGACTTGCGCCGGCTGCCGGTCGCCGACGGTGACCGTCATCGGGACGGTGCCGAGGCGCTCCTGCCAGACCTGCAGCTTGTACTGTCCCGGAGGCAGATTGTCGAAGCTGAAGGATCCATCCGCACCGGTCAGGGCATAGAACGGGTGCGGCGCGACGACCACCCACGCCTGCATCCACGAGTGCAGATCGCAGTTGATGCGCACGATGTCGGGCTTCTCGAACGTGAAGGGAATCGTCCGATCCTTCGGCTGCGTGCGATTGATCGACGGATTGATCTTGGGCGTCGTGTGAATATTGTGGAGCAGGCGGTCGCTGTTCAGAAAATCCACCGTCCCGCCGACCGGAACGATCAGGACGTGGGGAATGAAAACGCACTTGTTCTGGTCCATCTCCACCTTTTGCGGCAGCGCCGGCGCCTTTGCGTTGGCAGGCGGATTGTCTATCCACACCACCGCGTTGCGTATCTCTCTCTGGGGAGAGATCTCCAGCTCCTCGGCCTCTTTCGCATTGCCGCACACGTATTGGTCGATGGTCACGTCGACCTTCTTGGCCGGCGGCACGGGGCTCGCGAAGACCACCTTGCCCTTGATCGTGCCGCTGATGGCGAGACCGGGCGCGCCCAGCAGACCGGCGAGCAGGACCGCGACAAACGGCGCCAATCGAGCCTCTTTCATCCGAAACCTCATGTCTGTCCTGCTATGCCTTTCAGCGTTTACGCCGATGCGGAGATTCGTACTCACGGAAGGTTGTCGAGGTTAGTCCCGCCCCGCGACACGGTCAAGGCTACCGCGCCTCGATCCCTTCCGCTGTTTGTCACTCCTGATCTCGGCGTTTTCAACCGAGCCCGTCGCTCACTTGCACATTTTCCGGCGCAAGCTTTACCCCGGCCGATTCGGCTTCCAGCAGCAGGAGCTGCGCGAAATCCTCCTCGGTCATACCTCGGCCGATCAGCGTCTGCACGATGTCGCGCGTCAGCGACGCGAGCGGCATCGGCACTTCGCACCGGCGCCCGGCGTCGAGGCCCAGGTCGAGGTCCTTGCGCAACAGGTGCGGGGTGAACGTCACCTTGAAATCGAGATTCACGAAGGCAGGCGTCTTGTAGCGCGTGAACGTCGAGCCCATCACGCTCTGGTTGATGAAGTCGAGGAACGCGTGCCGCGGCACGCCCGCCTTCTGAGCCAGCACGGTGATCTCGGCGAGTGACTGCGTCACCACGCCGAGGAAGACGTTATGGCAGATCTTGACGATGCGCGCGAGCTCCCCTTCGCCGACGTAGCTCGCCGCCGGCGCGATCATCCTGAGATAGGGGAGCGCGGCTTCGTACGCGGCCCTCGGGCCCGAGCAGACGAAGGACAGGCGCCCCGCCCTGATCACCTTCGCATTGCCCGACACGGGCGCGGCGAGGAGCTCGACGCCACGAGCGGCAAGCATCCTTCGCAGCTCCGCCGAGCCTTCGAGCGAGATCGACGAGCATTCGACCACGAGCCTCGGGGCCGTCGACTCACGCGAGAGGAGCCCGTCGGGGCCGGATACCACCTCCTTCACGTCTTCCCAGGCCGACACCATGCAGAACACGATGTCGCAGGCGGCGAGCTCGGGCAGCGACGCGGCGATCTTCGCGCCGCGCGCAGCCAGCGGCTCGGCCTTCGAACGCGTGCGGTTCCAGACGGTCAGATCGGCGCCGGCGGCGGCGAGTCGCTCGGCCATCGCGAATCCCATCCGGCCGGTGCCGACCCAGCCGATGCGAGCGGGCCCGCCGCGACTCGCCGGCACTACGCCTCCGCGCCGAACGGAAGATCGATGACGAAGAGCCACCGCCCGTCGACCTGGCGCCGCACCACCTCGACGCTCTGGCCGGTCATGTTCGCGGGCTTGCCGTCGGGGCCGGTCATCGCAAGCTCCCACTTCGCCGTCACGACGGCAAGGTCGCCGCTCTGCGCGACGACCTTGGGCGTGAGTGACATCTTCGGCTTGCCCGCGACGAACTGGGCGAGCGCCTCGCGGATCGCCACGGCGCCGGTGACGAGCTTGCCGGGCGAAGGCATGAGCGTGGCTTGCGGCTCATAGAGCTCAACCAGATCGTCGATGCGGCCCGCGTTGAGGGCCTGGGCGAATTGGCGGTCGGTATCTTCGGGAGTCTTGGCTGGCATGGTCGGTCCTGGGGAATCGGAGGTCGAGCACTGATGATACTTCGCCGCATTTCAACCGGTTTTCCGCCGATTGAGCGGCGACGCGTTGGCGGCGCCGCTCCAATCGGCGGAGTTAGTGCGTCGCCGCGCGCTCGTACGGTACTCCTGCTAACCACATCGCCGCGACGACGCACTAACAGCTAATAGGGGTTCGCGATCGGCAGCTCCTGGGCCGGAAAAAGCGAGATCACTTTCGGACCGGAAGGTGTCAGGATCACCTCTTCCTCGATGCGCGCCGCCGAGATGCCGTCCTTGGCCGGGCAGTAGGTCTCGACGGCGAACACCATCCCGGCCTTGAGCTCGATCGGCTCATGAAGCGAGTTGAGCCGGGAGACGAGCGGGCGCTCGTGCAACCCGAGCCCGAGGCCGTGGCAGAAGTTCAATCCGAAGGCCTCCATTTCGCTCGCGAACCCGATCTCCTCCGCCTTGGGAAACGCGCGGGCGATCTGATCGCTCGTCACGCCCGGCTTGAGAAGCTCGATCGCCCGGTCCATCCATTCGCGCGCCCTGCGGTAGGCGTCACGCTGTGCAGGCGTGGCCATGCCGACGTTGAACGTCCGGTAGTAACAGGTGCGATAGCCCATGAACGACTGGATCACATCGAAGAACGCCTGGTCGCCGGGACGGATCAGCCGGTCGGTGAAGTTGTGCGGATGCGGGCTGCAGCGCTCCCCGGAGATCGAATTGATCGCTTCCACGCAGTCGCTGCCCATCTCGTACAGGCGGGAAGTCGCGAGCGCGACGATCTCGCTTTCCTTCACGCCGGGCCGGAGCGCCTCCGCAATGTCCTGGTAGACGCCGTCCACCATGGCGGAGGCCATGTTGAGGAGCGTCAGCTCGTCGATGTTCTTGACCTCGCGCGCTTCGAGCAGGGTCTGCTGGCCGTCGCGCACCTCGACGCCCAGCTTCTGCAGCTCGAAGAGCATGGGCGGCTCGACCACGTCGAGCCCCACCGGCATCCGCCCCACGCCCTCGGCGTCAAGCAGCGCCTTGATCTCGCGGGCCGCTTCGCGGAAGAGCGCGCCGTCGCCGCCGACCGCGCCGCGCAGCCCCAACAGTCCGGCTCGGCAATGATCGTGCTGGAGCCAGGGCGCGTGGAGCCGATGGTGCTTCGCCGCGGAGCCAAAGTCCCAGATGTACGGGTCGCCGTTGCCCGTCAGCAGCGCGTAGCGCGTCAGCTTGTCGCGCGCCCACTCGCCGATCACGGTGCTGGTGATGTAGCGGATGTTGTGCTGGTCGAAGCAGAGCAGCGCCCCCAGTCCGGATCCAGCGAGCGCGGCGCGCGTGCGCGCCAGACGATAATCGTGGAGCCGCCGGAAGTTGACGCGCTCCTCGAAGTCGACCTGAGTGTGGCCTGGCGATTGGAGTGGACGGTCCCAGCGCCAGTGTGCGTCGATGTCGTCCGGACGGACGATCCGGGGCTCGGTCGATTTTTTCTTCGCCATGGCGCGAACCGTCCTTGTGAGCCGAGGATTAAATCACATCACGGCGTCTCGCGCGCCGGGTCCGAAGGATCAGGCAGCGGAAGCTGCGCGCGGGCGTACCCGGGGCAGCACGCGATCGACGCGGCGCGGCGGGTGGGCAACGAGTCCCGCCAGGATCGCGTCGATGAACGCCGGTGCGCGCGCCTCCAGGTCGTACGCGCTCTTGTCGAGCACCCACTCGCGCATGAGCCCGGCCACGCACGCATGTAACAGCCGCGCGGCGAGAGCTGCATCGGTGTCGGCGGGCAATTGGCCGAGGGTCACCGCGTGCTGGACTAGACGTTCGACGTTCGTGAGGCACTGGCAGCGTTCGATCTCGCGCTGGCCGGCGACCGGCGCGAGCTCGCCGGTGAGCTCGGTCTTGTGAAAGATCACCTCGAACACGGCCTGCGCCCGTGGATCGGTAGCAAGCGAGGTCAGAACAGCGATCGAGAGCTCGCGCAGCGCAGCGAGCGGATCGGCGCAGGGAGCCACTGCCGCCTCGGACAGCAGCGCGTCGAGGGGAAGCGTGGCCCGTTCGCACATGGCCTCGAACAGATCGGCCTTGTCCTTGAAGTGCCAGTAGACCGCGCCGCGGGTGACGCCCGCGGCCGCCGCTACTTCCGCGAGGGACGTTCGCGAAACGCCGTGCTCGCGAAAAACGCGCTCCGCTGCATCGAGGAGCTGCTCCCGCGTGATTGCCGCTTCGACTTTAGTCTTGCGCGCCATTAAGAATTAAGGACTTGCAGCCCAAAAACGGTTTGAAGAATAGCCACAACTACGTCGGGGTTTACAAACATACGCGATTGTATGTAATCTTTCGCGCTTATGCAAGTTGCACCGCAAAAATCCCGCTCTCGAGATAGGAGCCAGCTCATGCGTTCTCGCTTCTGGTGGGGCCTGATCATCGGTCTGCTTGGCGTCGTGGCGGCGCTCGTTCTTGCCGGCTGCGGCCAGTCACAATCCAAAGCCGCCTTTGCCGGGTTTCCTCCGCCCGAGGTCAGCGTCCTTTCTGTTGCGCCGCACAATTTCCCGGTGGCCTTCGAATACGTCGGCCAGACTGCCGGTTCGAAAGATGTCGAAGTCCGCGCACGCGTGACCGGCATTATCGAGCACCGGCTCTATGCCGAGGGATCGCCGGTGAAGGCCGGTCAGGCGCTGTTCGTGATCGACCCCAAGCCCTACGCCGCGCAGGTCGCCCAAGCCGAGGCGGACCTCGCCCGGGCTCAGGCGCAGAAGGCCCAGGCCGACCGCGAGCGGGCACGGCTCACGCCGCTCGCCGAGCGAAAGGCGATCGGCCAGAAGGAGGCCGACGACGCGGCGTCCAATGCCGACCTCGCCGCGGCCGCGGTGCAGGCGGCGAAGGCCCGACTCGACGAGCTTAAGCTCAACTGGGGCTACACCAGGGTCGTCGCGCCGATCTCGGGGCTTTCGAGCCGAGCCATGAAGTCCGAAGGCAGCCTCGCCACCGCCAACGACACGCTGCTCACGACCATTTCCCAGACCGATCCGATCTGGGTCACCTTCAGCGTTTCCGAGAATGATCAGCTTCGCCTGAGCCGCGCCGTCGCCAGCGGGACCCTCGCGCTGCCCAAGGACAACGCCTACGACGTGACCATCAAGCTCGCCGACGGCTCGGCTTTCCCGCGCCGCGGCAAGATCAATTTTGCCGACACGCGGGTGAGCCCGACCACCGGCACCTACGAGATGCGGGCCGAAGTCGCCAACCACGATGCGGCGCTCAAGCCGGGACAGTTCGTGCGCGTGGTGCTGCGCGGGGCGCAGCACAAGGATGCGCTGGCTGTGCCTCAGGTGGCGCTCCTCGACGGACCGCAGGGCAAGTTCGTCTACGTCGCCGGCAAGGACAAGGACGGCAATGACATCGCGCAGCCGCGGCCGGTGATGGTCGGCGACTGGATCGACGGCGATGGCGGCAATCTCTTCGTCATCGAATCGGGCTTGAATCCCGGCGACAAGGTGATCGTCAACGGCATTGCCCGGCTGCAGCCCGGGGCCCCGGTCAAGCTCGCCAGCGCCGAAAGCGCGCCGGCACCCGGTGACGACCATCTCGCCGGAGCGTCCAACGGCGCAGCGCCGAAATAAGCGGGAAAGGACGCCCATGTTCTCGCGCTTCTTCATCGACCGGCCGTTGTTCGCGGCCGTCATCTCGACCTTCATCGTGCTCGCCGGACTCGCGGCGATGCGCTCGCTGCCTGTCGCGCAATATCCCGAGATCGCGCCGCCGGTGGTGACGGTGCAGGCCGTCTATCCCGGTGCGTCGGCCCAGACGCTGGAGCAGACCGTGGCTTCTCCGCTGGAGAACGCGATCAACGGCGTGCCCGACATGATCTACATGAGCTCGACCTCGCAGTCGAACGGCACCGTGCAGATCCAGGTCACTTTCGACATCGGCACCAACGTCGACATCGCTGCCGTCAACGTCAACAACCGGGTGAAGCAGGTCGAATCGCGACTCCCCGAGGAAGTGCGCCGCCAGGGCGTGACGGTCGAGCGCGGGAGCTCGGCGTTCCTGCAGGTGCTCGCCTTCTACTCGCCCGAGGGCAAGTTCGACGACCTGTACACGTCGAACTACGTAACGCTCAACGTTCTCGATCAGCTCAAGCGCCTGCCGGGAACGACCAACGTCCAGATCTTCGGCGCGCACGACTACGCGATGCGCGTGTGGGTCAGGCCCGACCGTCTCGCGCAGCTGAAGCTCTCGGCCGGCGACGTCGTCGCAGCGCTCAACGAGCAGAACGCGCAGTTCGCCGCCGGCAAGGTCGGCCAGTCGCCGGTCGAGCAGAAGCAGGACCTGGTGTACACCATCACGACGCGCGGCCGGCTGTCCGATCCGAAGGAATTCAGTGACATCATCGTGCGTGCCAACCCCGATGGCTCGATCGTGCGCCTGGGAGACGTCGCGCGCGTCGAGCTCGGGTCGAAGGACTACGAGTTCATCGGCCGCTACAACGGCAAGCCCGCCACGCTGGTCGGCATCTTCCTCTCCCCGGGTGCGAACGCGCTCTCCGTCGCCAAGAACGTCAAGGCGACGATGAGCGAGCTCTCCAAACGCTTCCCCGAGGGACTCACCTACAGCATCCCCTACGACACCACGCGCTTCGTCGAGGTCTCGATCCGGGAGGTCCTGAAAACGCTCGGCCAGGCGATGGTGCTGGTATTCCTGGTCGTCTATCTCTTCCTGCAGAGCTGGCGCGCGGCGCTGATTCCGTTCGCCGCCGTGCCCGTTTCGCTGATCGGCAGCTTCGCCGGCATCTACGCCCTCGGATATTCGATCAATACCGTGACGCTGTTCGGGATGGTGCTGGCAATCGGCATCGTAGTCGACGACGCGATCGTCGTGCTCGAGAACGTCGAGCGGATCATGCGCGAGGAAGGGCTTCCGGCGCGCGACGCCGCGATCAAGGCGATGCGGGAAGTGACCGGGCCGATCATCGCCATCGTGCTGACGCTGACCGCGGTGTTCGTGCCGATCGCGTTCCTCGGAGGGCTCACCGGCGAGCTCTACCGACAGTTCGCGGTGACGATCGCGATCTCGGTCGTCATCTCGGGACTGGTGGCGCTCACGCTCTCGCCCGCGCTCTCGGCGCTGATCTTGAAGCCCCACGAAGCGCCGAACCGGTTCTTCGCCGCGTTCAACCGCTGGTTCCTGCGCGTTACCTCTCGCTACAACGACGGTGTCGTGTGGATGCTTCGTCGCGGCGTGATCGGCGCGGTGCTCTTCCTCGGAATGGTGGCGATCACGGCTGTTCTCTGGCGCACCACGCCGGGCAGCCTTGTTCCCGACGAGGACCAGGGCTTCTACATCAGCGCGGTCATCCTGCCGGACGGCGCGACCCTCGAGCGCACCGATCGCGTGGTCAACGAGGTCGTGCAGGCGATCCGGTCGAACCCCAACAACCAGGACACCATCGCGTTCACGGGCTTCGACTTCATCGGCGGCGGCTTCCGCAACAACGCCGCGACGATCTTCGTCACGCAGAAGCACTGGGACGAGCGGAAAGTCACGGCCCAGCAACTCGTGGGCGAGCTCTTCATGAAGACCGCTCATATCAAGGAAGCGCTGGTGCTCGCCTTCAATCCGCCGCCGATCTTCGGTCTCGGCACGGCGGGAGGCTTCGAGTTCTACATCCAGAACCGCGGCGACGGTGGCGCGAAGCGCCTGTCGGAAGTGACCCAGGCGTTTCTCGCGCGCGCCAACCGCGATCCCCAGCTCGGCTTCACGCAGACCCTCTGGCGCGCCACTGTCCCGCAGCTCTCGGTCGACGTCGATCGCGAAAAGGCGAAGACGCTGGGGGTGCCGATCTCGGACGTCTACAACACGCTCGCGGCCACGCTCGGCAACTACTACGTCAACGACTTCAACAAGTACGGACGCGCGTGGCAGGTCCTGATGTCGGCGGAACCCGGATATCGCCGCCGGCCCGACGACATCGGCGCGGTGTACGTGCGTTCGGCGAAGGGCGAGATGATTCCGCTCTCCTCGCTCGCGACGGTCCGCTATTCGGCCGGCCCCGATGCGCTCGACCGTTTCAACAACCTGCCGGCGGTGAAGATCATCGGCCAGGCCGCGCCGGGCGTGAGCTCGGGCCAGGCGATCGCCCGCATCGAGGAGATCGCCCGCGAAGTGCTGCCTGCGGACTTCAGCTACGACTGGGGCGGCACGTCGTACCAGGAAAAGAAATCGAGCGGCGCGTCGACCTTCGCACTCGGGCTCGCGGTCGTGATGGTCTTCCTGATCCTTGCCGCGCAGTACGAGAAGCTCGCCCTGCCGCTCTCCGTGCTGCTGGCGCTGCCCTTCGGGACGTTCGGCGCGCTCGCGGCGATCTGGATCCGCGGGCTCACCAACGACGTGTACTTCCAGATCGGACTCGTGACGCTGCTGGGCCTCGCGGCGAAGAACGCGATCCTGATCGTCGAGTACGCGCAGCTCAAGACGCACGAAGGCCTGAGTCCGTCCGCTGCGGCCATCGAAGCGGCGCGGCTGCGATTCCGTCCGATCCTGATGACCTCGCTCGCGTTCATCTTCGGCGTGCTGCCGCTCGCGATCTCGACGGGCGCCGGCGCCGGCGCGCGCCACTCGACCGGCACCGGCGTGATGGGCGGCATGGTCGCAGCGACGTTCCTCGCGGTCTTCTTCGTGCCGCTGTTCTACCGCGTGATCGTCGAGCGACGCCTCGTCGAGCACAGAGGCCACGATGAACTTCTCGCCGAAGTGCAGCATCTACGCAACGTAACCCACATCACGCCGCACACGCCGGGTCATCCACCCGTCGCGGCGCCCGGAGACTGACATGCACCGGACCATCACACTCGTCGCCCTCGCGATCGCGTTGGCCGCCTGCTCCACCACGCCGACCGCGCCGCCCACGCTCGACCTGCCGGCCGCGACCGCGAGCGATCCAGCGCTCGAGCGCTGGTGGACCGACTTCAACGATGCGACGCTGACCGCGCTGGTCGACGAGGCGCTCGCCAAGAATCTCGATCTCCGAGCCGCGATCTCCCGCGTCGACGCGGCGCGCGCGCAGGTTACGCTGGCGCAGGGCTACCTCTATCCGACGGTCGACCTCGGCGTCGACGCCGCGCGCAGCCGCGCGACGCAAGTGGGCGCCGTTCCGCTTTTCGGCCTGCCGCCCGTCAACAACGATTACCACGTCGGGATCAACGCGGCGTACGAAGTCGATCTATGGGGCAAGTACCGCGGGGCGACGCGCGCCGCGCAGGACGATCTCCTTGCCTCGCAGTACGCGCGCGAAACCGTTCGCACCGTGATCGCCGCCGAAGTGGCGCAAACGTATTTCCAGCTTCTCGCCGCCGACGCGCAGTTGCGTCTGCTCCAGGACACACTGAAGACGCGCAACGACACGGTGGGGTTGCAGCGCGACCGCTACCAGGGCGGCATCATCGGCGAGTTCGATCTGGCGACCGCCGAGGCGGAGCGCGCCGCGGTGGCCTCCGATATCGCGGTGGTGCAGCGCGCAATCGGAGAGCTCGAGTCGGCGCTCGCGGTGCTTCTCGGCCGCTCGCCGCGCGAGGTGTTCGACCCGAAGGTCGCGCGCGAAGTCCAGGCGGTGCGTCTTCTCGCCGTCCCGACGCTGCCCGAGGGCCTGCCTTCGAATCTGCTCGAGCGGCGACCGGACATTCGCAGCGCCGAGGCCCAGCTCGCCGGCGCAAACCGCCGCATCGACGTGGCGCGCGCCGATTATTTTCCGTCGCTGTCGCTGACGGGGACGTACGGCACCGAATCCGCGGCGCTGGGCAATCTGTTCAGCGGTCCCGCGGCCATCTGGAGCATCGGCGCGGCGCTCGCGCAGCCGCTATTCAACTTCAACTCGATCGAAGCCAACGTCGAGACGAAGACCGCGCAGCGCGATCAGTCGGTCATCGGGTATCAGCAGACCGTGCAGACGGCGTTCAAGGAGACGCACGATGCGCTGGTCGCCAACCAGACGACGCGCGACGCGCTCGCCGCGCAGACCGAGCGCACAGCCAAGCTTCAGCGCGCGCTGGAGCTTGCGGAAATGCGTTATCGCGCGGGATATTCACCGTATCTCGAGGTGCTCGACGCGCAGCGCCAGCTTCTGCAGGCGCAGACGCTGCAGATCTTCGCCGCGCGCGACGTGCGCCTTGCAGTAGTCGATCTCGCCAAGGCGATGGGCGGCGGCTGGGAGTACAAGACCGCGGTCGCGGGATAAAGCTCGTAGCCCGGCGACGAGCGACAGCGAATCCCGGGATCAAACGTGGCTTGCATCGGCTGTTCGCGCCCGCCGCCACGTCTGGAATGGCGCTTGTCGAGTCGCATCCCGCACGCGCGGCGGAAACTCTGGCGCGTCGCTGCGCGCAGCGAACCTCACTGCAACGGCGGTTTCTTGAGAAAGTCGCTGCGATCGGCCGACCGGACGACGAGCTGCGCGAGCCCGCTGTCGCGCGCCACGGTGAGCGGCACGTCCACCCCCGCCGGGCCCAACTGCCAGACTTTTCGGAAAAGATCCGCAAGCCCGCTCACGCTTTCGCCCGCGACTTCGAGCACGACATCGCCAAGCTGCACGCCGGCGCTATCGGCCGGCGCACCTTTCGCCAGCCCGCTGACGATCAGGCGCTGACCCGCGTCGGAGGTATACATCCCCAGCCACGGCCGGGGCGGACGAGCCGGGGTGCCGAATTTCAACATGTCGTCGAGGATCGGAGCGAGCAGGTCGATCGGCACGAACATGTTCCCCTGCACCGATTCTCCATCGAGCAGCTCCTGCACGAGAAGCGAACCGATGCCCAGCAGCTCGCCGGTGGCGCCGATCAGCGCGGAGCCGCCCCACTGCGGATGCGGCGGCGCGGTGAACAACGCTTCGTCGAGGACATATTCCCAATAGCCGGCGAACTCGCGCTTGGCAATGAGCTGCGCTTTGAGCGCATGCATGCGGCCGCCGCACCCGATCACGACGACGTCGTCGCCTACCGAGGATGCGGCCGATCGGCCCCGGGGCAGCACCGGTGCATCGATGCGGCCCAACGGCTGCACGAGGCCGAATCCGGTGGCGACGTCATAGGCCAGGGGATGTCCGGCGACTGCCGCGCCGCTGTTCGTGGTGAGCCATATCGACTCGGCTTCGGTGATGAGATACCCGATCGTGAGAACGAGCCCGTCTTCACGGATGATCACGCCGCTGCCGGCGCGTTCGGTGCCGAGGATCGACGCGGTGAATGCGTCTTCCGGAACCTCGGAACGAAGCGACACGACGGCGTCGAGGGCACGATTGAGGTCGAAGGCCGTCCCGGCGGTCGACGGCTGCAGCTCGGCGGGGAACGCCCATTCCTCCGATTCAGCCAAGGCGGCGCTCCCGGAATCGAATCCGAACCATGGCCTTCATCTTACGCCGATTTGCCAGGCGCTCTGGTTGTCCGGCCAATCCTACACCGCATGCGTGGCGTTCCTACAGCCGAATCAGCGGCTCACCGATAGTCGGGTACCTTCATCTAAGGGATGCTGATGACGTGCGTCACGACAGCGGCAACGCGAGCGAGCCGCTATCGGACGATTCTGAAAGGAACGCCCATGCTCTACAACGCAATCGCAACTCGTGCGCCACGCACATGGCTCGGACTCCTGGCGCTTGCTTCGATCGTGGCCTGGACCGGGCCCGCGGTCGCTCAAACCCAGGAGCAGGATCTCGTGAATGCGGCTGACACCACCTTCGCCAATTTCATGCGCGATCCCGACATGACGTGGCTGCAGCAGCATATCGGCACCGCCCGGGGCGTGCTGATCGCTCCGCAGATCGTCAAGGCCGGGTTCGTCTTCGGCGGGTCGGGTGGCCGCGGCGTGCTGTTCGTACGCAACGAACAGACGGGACGCTGGGAAGGTCCGGCGTTCTACAACCTCGCGACCGCGAGCGTGGGCTTTCAGGCCGGCGTCGCGGTCTCGGAGTCTGTCACGCTCGTAATGACCGAGAAGGGCGTCAATTCGCTCCTCGCCGATTCGGTGAAGATCGGCGGCGACGCAAGCGTCGCGGCCGGACCCGTGGGCGCGGGGGCGAAAGCCGATGTGACGACGGACTTCGTGGCCTTCAGCCGCGCCAAGGGTCTCTACGGCGGATTGAATCTGGATGGAACGGTGATCAGCGTCGCCGACGGATGGAACGAAGGCTACTACGGCCGCGGGGTGCTGCCGCCCGACATCCTGTTGCGCGCCAGCGTGCACAACGCGCAAGCCGACCGGCTCGTCGCGGCGCTTTCGCGGGCGACGAGTCAACGGACCAGCCTGCGCTGACGAAGCCCGGCGTCAGCCGGCAAGAAAACGCTACGCGGCCCTGCGCGCGCGCTGAGAGACGAGGGTCGCGTCGAGCGTCCTGCGATCGAGCCATCCGAGGCGCACGAGGATCTCGCCCAGAAGTCCGCCGCGCTTGCGCTGCAGCTCGAGCGCGAACTCGAGCTGCTCGGAGGTGATCTGCTTCTCCTGAAGCAGCATGTCGCCGAGCCGGCTGCGGATCGCGCTCACGACCACGAGTGAGTTGCATAGATCTTCGCCGCCGGCTTGCGCAATCCGCACGTCGAGCATCTCGTGCGGACGCAACACACCGATGCGGACGAGCGTCTCGCCCAGCGCCAGGTTGTCGCGTTTCTTGGTTTCGACCGCGAGCTTTAGATGCTTGCCGTGCGGCATCGGATCGATCGATTCGAAGCTGACCTCGCAAGGTTCGGGGTCGCGACTTTGCGCCCCGTCAAGCGCCTGTACGGACTCCCAGCTCCGAAGTTCCTCGAGGCATTCGACTTCGTATTCGTGGGCTTGCATCGCTTCGTCTTTCCCCGGGTTTGATGCACCGCGTCCGTCCGCGATGCTTCCTCGTCTGTTGCGTCGCAAGCAACGTGCCAGGCGAGGGACAGCGGGAATCCATTTCTGCCGTGTGCCGCGGCGCGTCGGCCTGCGCCGCCGGCGGGCACCCTAAGCTGCGTCGAATCGGCTCAAGCTGAAGGGCGACCAGTCGAAGCGCGAGGCGCCGCCGCTGGCGACTTCGGCCAGCGCCTCTCCGATCGCCGGCGAGTGCTTGAATCCGTGGCCGGAGCACGGTGAGGCCAGGAGCACGCGCTCGAAGGCAGGATGGCGATCGAGCACGAAGCCGAAGTCCGGCGTGACCGTATAGAGGCAGGTCACGGCCTTGAGACAGGTTGCGGCGACCCCGGAGATGTACGGAACAACGTAGTCCGCGTGCATCGCCCGCGCTTCGTCGCCGGTCACGTTGCGACGAACGGCGTCAGGCGTGGTCGCATGATCGAATTGCTCCGCTGCGATCTTCACTCCGCCCTGCGCGCCGTCGACGGCGGGGAAGCCGTAGATGCCCCGCGGCCTGCCCGTCACTTCCCAGATGAAGACGGGGCAACGGTCGACTTCGAAGAGCTCCGTCGGTCCGGTGATGTCGAACCAGAACAGTGTCTGCCGATAGACGGCGAAATGCCGCGCGATGTTCCCGTCGACGAGATCCCGCAGCCACGGCCCGGCAGCGACGATGAGGGTCTCCGCCGCGTAGACGCCACGTTCGGTGGTGACGCTCACTCCGCTCGCGGACGCCTGGAAGTCGATCGCCCGTTCATCGCGGCGAATCGCCGCGCCATGGCGCTCCGCCTCACGCAGATGCGCCGCTACGCAACGCTCGGGGCGCACGAACCCTGCGCCCTTCTCCAGATAGCCGCGCTCGGCGTCCGAGACATGGAACTGCGGAAACCTGCGCCGGATCTCCGAGGCATCCAGAAGCTCGTGGTCTATGCCGAACCTTCGCGCGGCAGCGACCGTGTTGTCGAAGAAATGCTCGACATGCGTCCGCGAAGTGGCGGTGTGACTGGAGATGACGAGCCCGCCGTTGGTGGTCAGCAGCTCCTCTCCGGTCTCGGTTTCGAGCTCGCGCCACAGCTCGTGCGAGCGCATGGCGAGCGGCGTGTAATGCTCGCCTTCGCCAATGGCGAGCCGCGTAACGCGCGTGTCGCCGTGGGTCGAGCCATAAGCGTGCGGCGGCGAGTACCGGTCGATTCCCAGGACGCGGCGACGCCTCCTCGCCAGATGATAGAGCGCGGCGCTCCCCATCGCACCCAACCCGAGCACGATGGTGTCGAAGCTTGGCATCGAATATCCGCGTCGGATGATGAGGATGGCAACGGTGGCCGGGCTTCCTGGCTACAGCAACCGCGACAGAGGACTTTAGCCGCGCTTCGCCCGCAGCGCCTTGCGCATCACCGGCCGGGAGGGTTTACGTCGGGCGACTTCGGAGAAGCCCGCGCGGTCGTACATCGCCTTGCAGCCGAACCACATCGATTCATCCGGACACCGCGCCGACCGGTCGATCGGATACGCCTCGATCAATCGCGCGCCACAGCCGCGCGCGAACTGGATCGCGCCATCGAGCATCGCAGCGGCGACGCCGCGACCGCGTACCCGCTTGGCAGTGTAGAAGCACACGACGGACCATACGGGCTTGTCATCGACCGGCTTCATGACGGTGGAGCGCTGGAGACGCGCGAATTTCTCCCGCGGTCCGAGCGACACCCAGCCCACCGGTTCGCCGTCGCGATAACCGATCAACCCGGGCACGATCCCGGCACCGACGAGCGCCTCGAGCGAGGACCTTGCGTGTTCTGATCGCGACATGCCCCGCGGGACGTCGGTGCTGCCCGAGCGGCGGTAGAACATGCACCAGCATCCGCGCACCTGCGATCCGCCGGGACCGTTGAACAGAGACTCGAGGTCGCGGAAGCGCCTCGCGGTGAGCGTATGGATCTCTAGGTGCGGACGCGAACGCATCGAGACAAGCATACCGCGAATCGCGCGCCGGAAAGCGCGATCGAATTCCCGGAAAGCGCCGATTTCCCGGTATGCTAGCCTGCCGCCGTAGTTCGTTCCCCCGCACCGTTTCGCCGCACGTGACCGTCCGCCGTACTGTCCACCCACGCCGCCGCGCATCGAGCCGTATCGATGAGCCCACGCTGTTCCAGTTCGTGGTGCTGTCGATGCTGCTGCACATCCTGGCCATCGTGTTGTTCGGCAGCACGGGGCGCGGCGGTGGCGTCGGCCGCAGTGAGGAGCTGCTGGGAGCGCTCGACGTGACGTTGCGGCGGCTCGCTCCCGAGCACGGGGCCGGATTCCGGCTCGCGCCCGGGGCGACCGACGCCGCTCCCTCGTCCGCGCCTTCGCTCCTTCCGCGGCCGGAAAGCGCCTCGAAGCGCCTCGTTCGGGAAAAACCTGCGGGTGAAGCGCCCGAGCCTGCGCCATCGGAGACACGCGAGCTGATCATCGCGCCGCCGGCCGAAACGCCGACTCCCGAGGAAAGCGTGCCGCGGCTCAACCGGAGCGCGCCCGAGGAAGTCGACAAGCCATTACGCCCCTCCGCGCCCGAGCGCATGGTGCCGAAGATCAACACCACGCCCGAGCGGCTGGCTCCCGTTGCCCCTTCCCCGATCGAACACGAGCTCGCGCGGCCGATCGAAGCGCCATCGCGCATCGTCCCGATCGCTCCCGCCGAACCCCTGGAGCGGGTCGCGCCCGTGCTGGCCAGACGCGCGCTCGCGAGACCGGCGGAGCTGCAGCCACAAGCGGTGCCGGTCACGCCGGCGACCCCGCTCGAGCGGCTCGCTCCGCCTCAGCCCGGACGAGAGCTTGCGCCTCCGGTCGAGCCATTGACGGAACGACCAATCGCTCCCGGCGGCCTGATCGAGCACACCGTTGCGCCGGCAATCGAGCGCGAGCTCTCGCCGTCGGTCGAAGTTCCTGCGCAAGCGGTGCCGTCGGCGCCGATCGAGCACGTGCTGCCTCCGACAGGCGAACGGCAACTGACGCCTGCCGCGGAAGTCCGGGCGCCGCCAGTGCGCACTCCGCTGCCCGCCGCGGAACGCGAGGCGGCTCCGCCGCGCCCCGCGTCTTCACCCGCTGCAGCGCCACGGCGCAGGCCGCCGTCGGACGTCGCACCGGATCGGTCGCCCGCCGTGCCAGAGGCGCTCCCGCCCTCTCGTTACGGGACGCCCGCACCCGAGGAGGACATCTTCAAGCCACGGCACGATACCCCCGGCGAAGCGCCGCGGATCGATCTCGACGCGGCCAAGAAACGCGCCGTGCGCGAGATGGCGCACGAGGGCTCGGGTTCGGTAGGCGTGCTGCCTTTTCCCCTGCCCGTCCCGGAGAAGAAGACGAAGGAAGCGAAGGCGATGGAGAAGGCGATCAAGCCCGACTGCCGCACCGCGTACGCGGGCATGGGGCTGCTCGCGGTGCCCGCGCTGGTCGCCGCTGCGATCACCGACGAAGGCTGCCGCTGGTAAGCCGGACCGGGACCTCTGCTACTATTCCCCCGAGGGCGAGGAGGGGGAGGTCACATGGGATTGAAGTTGAATCTCGGGTGTGGCCGTGCATGCATGCCCGGTTGGGTGAACGTCGACGCGGCAGCGTTGGCGGGCGTCGACGTGGTGGCTGATCTCGCGCGCTGCCGCACGCAACGGCTTCCGTTCGCGGACGACGCCGTCGATGAGATGCTGCTGTCGCATGTGCTCGAGCATATCGAGGATACGCTCGCGCTGATGCAGGAGCTGCACCGCATCGCCCGCGCGGGTGCCATGGCGACGATCCGCTGTCCCTACGGCGGAAGCGACGACGCCGACGAAGACCCCACGCACCGCCACCGGTTCTTCCTGAACAGCTTCGGCTACTTCTCCCAGCCCGCCTACTGGCGCGCCGACTACGGCTATCGCGGTGACTGGCAGCCGCGCCGGATCGTGCTCTTCGTCGACGGCGCGGAAAACGCGGGCCTCGCGGCGTCCGACGTCCTGCGCAAGATACGGAAGCTGCGCAACGTCGTTTCCGAGATGGTCGCGGAGCTGGAAGCGGTCAAGCCGATCCGCGCGCCGGACCGGGGTTTGCAGCACGCTCCCTCGATCGAGATCGCCTACACGAGAGGACCCGGTCGGGCGGCCGCGGGCTGAGCAACGGCGCTCGCGCCGTCAATGGCCGATGCGCAGCGCTTCGAGGAAGCGGGAAACCATGTTGTACGCAGCGATCGTCACCACGAGATCGACCAGCGTCCGGTCGGCGAAGTGCGCGCGCAGCGGCTCGAACAACGCGTCGGCTACCTGCACGTCGCGCGTCATCGCGTCGGTCAAGGCGAGCGCCGCGCGCTCGATCGGCGCGAAGACGACGCCGGGCTGCGGCAGACGCAGCGCCTCGATCTTCGCTTCGCTCAAGCCGCACGCCAGAGCGACCGGACGATGCGCTTCGAGCTCGTACGGCGCCCGGTTGAGCACCGCCACGCGGATGATCACCATCTCGCGCAGCGCCGGAGGCAGGGAGTTTCGATTGCGCACCGCAGTGAGCATCTTCTCCCAGCCCTCCGCCATCGACGCGCTGTTGAGCAACACCTGATAGATCAGCGGAATCTCGCCGCGCTCGGTTTCGATCGATGCCTCGATCGGTGCGAGCTCGTCGATCGTGCCGGGCGTGACCGGCGAAACGCGCGGGGCCAATGTCGTTCTCCTTGGGTTGGGCTTCCAGAAGCGCCTGCGGGAAGATCGCCGCGATCATTGTAGGACGGGACCGGCCGACGATCACGTTGCAATCATGCTCATCGATGCGGGCTCGGCTGCGAGCAACGCATCAGAGCGCTCAGCGAACACGGCGATCGCGAGCACGCCTCCAAATTCTGACGGAGAGCCTCCGACGCGCGTCTGCCGAAGATCACGCTTCCATCCAGCGCAGGAACCGGGTCGATGGACCACGATCCAACTTGGACCACCCCTGGATGGAGGAATCAATGAAATCGATTTACCGACATACGCTTTTCGTGCTGGCGATCGCCGCCATGCCGACGGTCGCTGCCGCGGAAGACGCCTTCACGTTGCAGACGACCGACATCTTCGCCGGTCCGAGCAGCGAGTTTCCGCAGGTCGCCCAGCTGCCGCCCAACACCGAGGTCGGGGTCGCGGGCTGCTTGAGCGATTGGAGCTGGTGCGATGTGAGGTTCGCCAACGATCGCGGCTGGGTCTGGGCCGGCGACCTCGGCTACCCGTATCAGAACGGGCGCGTAGCGATCATCGAGTACGGACCGCGCCTGCGCTTGCCCCTCGTGACGTTTTCGCTCAATACCTATTGGGATGCCCACTACCGCTCGCGGCCGTTCTTCCGCGAACGCAATGTGTGGGTGAGCCGTGTCCACGTCGAAGGCAGTCACGGCGGTCGCCCGCCGCACGGCGGCACGCGAGTTGCTCTATCCTCGAAGGGCGCTCAGCCGGGTCCGGAAGCTTCGGCGCGCGGCGCGCAACCACAAAGCCCGCCGCAACACGCGCAAGGCGCGCAGCGACCGCGGGAAGAAGCGGCTCAACGCGAGAGCTCCCAGCAACGATCGCATGAACAAGCCGCGCAGCGACGCCCGACCGAGCAGCACGCGCAAGGTATGCAACAACCGCAGCGCGAAGAAGCCGCGCAACGGAACCAGGCCGAGCAGAGAACGCAAGCCAAGCAACAGCGGCCGCACGAAGAGGCCGCGCAACGGCCGCAACCCGAAGCATCCCGCGCGCATAACGAACAGCGGGCGCAAGCCGCGCCGCAGGCGCAGGGGTCGCGAGGCATGGCGCAGGAGCAACCGCCTCAGCGCGAGGCCCGCGAGACGACACAAAGCGCGCATCAGCCCGAGGCCGCGCGCGGCGCCGAATCGGATCGCCGCAATGCGAAGCAATCGCAAGGCAAGGAAGAGCGCAAGGAAGGCAATCAGCAGTAGCTTCGTGCCCGGGCCGGCGTGGCCGGGCACGAAAACACCCGTTCGCGCCGAACCTGGCGCGAACGGGTTTCGTTTGTCCGCCGGCCGGAAGGATCCCCGTAAATTGCCGGGCCGATTGCGCCATCCTGTCTCGCTTCCAGACCGCCAATCGCAACCGTCCCTGGTACGCGCGCTCGCCTGACCGAAGACCGTGGACAGTCCGCACCGCTCGATGATGCGGGCAGCCGCGACGTCGCGGCGCAACTCGGCTTCTTCACTCGACCCGGGATGCGTCGGATATCGTCGCCCCAGGCTCGCGCCTCCGAAGCGCCATGTTACGCCGCTCGACCGCAGCCCGATGGCGGCGTTGCGATGGCGCGAAGCGGAGCGCGGGTTGTCCGATCGATCGCATCGCTGGGATAATGGCTGCCCGCCCCAACTCGCAGCCTCGATGTTCCGCTCGCTGGTCGCGCTGTTCGCCCTGGCCCTGTGTCCGCTTGCGGGCGCGCAGGTCTCCCCCCTTTGCCGACGTCAAGGCGGGGAAAGGCGTTCAACTCCGCGCGCAAGAGCTGCGCAGGCTCATGCCGGTCGCCAAGGTCGTCAGCCGCACCCGGGTCGGCAGCACACGCCGCTGGCAGAACAATCGCGACGGGCAGCTGCAATGAGTGGAAACCAGGCAGGTTGGGCGATTGCGTTGTTGTGGGTCTTGGGCGTGGCCGCCGCTTCGGCTCAGACGCCGCCGACCGCCTCGCGGGGAGAGTTGCTTTACTCCACGCATTGCGGCGGTTGTCACAGCCAGGAAGTTCATTGGCGCGACCGCAAGATCGCCAGGGATTGGACGAGCCTTCGCGCGCAAGTACGCCGCTGGCAGGCCAATGCGGGCCTTGGCTGGAGCGAACAAGAAATCGTCGATGTCACCCGGTATCTGAACGGCCAGTACTATCACTTCGCTCCGCCTCATCGGCAGGCCGCTGCAGAGCATCGCACAAGCGCTATCGCAAGCGCCTCGCGCTGATTGGGCCCTGGGAACGGCGCCGGTTTGGCCCGAGCGTCGCAGGCTCACCGGCTCGCGAACGCGATCAGCGCCAGAATTCGCGTGAGGCGATGCGCGCGCCCTCCGCCATCGCCGCCAACTTCGCCCAGACGACGTCTGGATCGACCGCGGCCTGACCGACCCAGGTGCCGAAGCCGCAGTCGCTTCCCGCCATCACGTTCTCGCGGCCGACGAGCTTCGCGTAGCGGCCGATCCGCTGCGCGATCAATTCCGGATGCTCGATGAAGTTCGACTTCGACTCGATCACACCGGGGATGAGGACCTTGCCCTCGGGCAGCTTCACTTTCTCGAACAGCGCCCACTCGTGCGCGTGGCGCGGATTGGCCGCCTCGAGCGAGATCGCCGATGGCCTGGCGCGGAACACGATGTCGATCACGTCGGCGAGCGCGACGTCGCAGTGGTGCGGGCCCTCGTAGTTGCCCCAGCACAGATGCATGCGCAGGCGCGAAGGATCGATGTTGGCCACAGCGTGGTTGAGCGCCTCGACGTGCAGCTCCGCCTTCCTGCGCCATTCCGGCAGGCTCAGGCTCGCGTACTGGATGTGCCGGCCCATGCCGAGATCCGGACAATCGATCTGCAGCACGACACCGGCATTCGCGATTGTTTCGTACTCGTGACGCATGGCCTCCGCGATCGCGAAGAGATACGCCTCGTCGCTCGGATAGTGCTCGTTGCGGAAGAACAGCGATATCACGCCCGGCGACGCGGCGCTCAGGAACATCTCCTGCGCCTTCACCTTGGCGAACCCGGCCTTGAGATGCTCGACGTCGATGCGGGCGGCCTGTGGATCGCGCACGCCGATCGCCGCATTGCACGCCGGCGTCTTGCGTCGCGAGCGTCCCGGATCGCCGAACACGCGCTTGCCCAGATTCGGAAAGTCGACGAGATCCTGATAGACGAACGTGTTGCCGGTACCCCCGAAGCCGGACAAGCGGTCCTTGATGTAGGTGGCGTAACTCGGCTTGCTCATCTCGCCGTCGTTGACAATGTCAACGCCCGCGTCCGCCTGCCTGCGTACGACATCCTCGACGGCCGAAGCCACGCGTTCGGCGAGCGCGTTCGCGTCGACCGGCACGCCCTCCTCCCTGGCGTACATCATGCGCACCAGGTCGTCCGGCCGCGGAAGGCTGCCGGTATGGGTCGTGAGGAAAAGCTCCGTGCTGCGCTTCATGCCGGCTCCCTCACGGTGAGCGGGTCCAGTGCCCGTCGATGGGTGCGCCGTTGGCCCAGCGTCCCTGAGCAACGATGCGATTGTCGGCCGCGCGTCCGTTGAGCGAGCCGGCCAGCGGCGTCCCGTCGTTCACGTTCCAGCCGTCGATGATCAGCTTGACGTTGGCGTCCGGAGCGATCGTGAGCTGCGCCGCAGCGCGTTTGCCGGTCACGCGGCTGGGCCAGCTCGCGCTGGCGGTGCCGTTCTGGACCCTGAGCATCACGTTCCAGCAAAGCTTGCGCGCGGCATTCTCCGGGAAATTGCACATCGTTCCGTTGTAGGCACCGTCGAATTGATCGGCGCCGCCGGCGGAGCGCGCGTTCGCGACCGTCCGCTCGGAGGCGCCGGCCGAGGGCGTGGCCGTCGCCATGGCGAGCTTCTTCTCCGCTTCCGCGCGGGCTGCTTCGGCGGCGCGTTTCTCCGTCTCGAGGCGCGCTTCGGCCGAACGCCTGTCGGCCTCGGCCTTCTGCCGATCTTCCTCCAGCCGCTTGCGATCCGCGTCGGACCGCTGACGCTCGTCCTCGATGCGCTTGCGATCGGCTTCGGCGCGACGTCGCGCCTCTTCGGCAGACTGCAGTTGCGCCTGGAGCGCGACTTCGCGGCGGACGGCCTCGGCCGCGGCTTTTTCGCGTTCGGCACGACTTTCGGCTTCCAGCGCGCGCCGGCTCTGTTCCTCGGCCACGCGCCGAACTTGTTCGACGGTCGCCTTCTCCGCAGCGACCTGCGCCGAAAGCGCTTCCTGCTCCGAGCGCTTCGATTCGATCATCCGATAGAGCGCGAATCCGCCCGCCGCGACCGCTGCGGCCACGACGAGTCCGATGACGGCGGTTGCCGTCGCCTTCAGCGGCGTGCGCCGCGCCCCGACCGGCAGCGCGCCGCCTTCCCCGTGGGTGATGGTGAAAGTGCGGATCGGCTGCCCGATGTTCTTGAATTGCTGATCTCCCAGCGGCCTGAACTGCAGCGAGAGCTTGTTCTGGATCTGGTCGTACACGCTACCGGAGATGCAGATGCCGCCAGGCTCGGCAACGGTCTGGATGCGCGACGCGACGTTGACGCCGTCACCGAGCAAGTCGCCGTCCTGCACGACGACATCGCCGAGATTGATGCCCATGCGGAACTGCATCTTGAGCTCCGGCGCGAGATGCTCGTTGCGGGTCTGCAGCGCCGTCTGGATCTCGGTCGCGCAGCGCACCGCGTCGACGGCGCTGGGGAACTCGGCGAGTATGGCATCGCCCGCGGTATTGAACATTCTGCCCCGGTGCTGCCTGAGCAGAGCATCGAAGACCGCGCGATGGCCGCGCAGCGTCTGTACCGTCGCCTCCTCGTTGATGCCCATCATCCGGCTGTAGCCCGCAACGTCGGCGGAAAGAATGGTGGCCAGGCGGCGCTCGAGCGCCGGCGCCGTTTCATCGGCGGAATTCGCTTCGCTGGACATGCCCCCCTCCTCGGTACGGCTCCAGGCCAGAAGAATAGCGCAGAGAATGCCCGATAGCATGCTCCGGCAATTCCCGCGGTCCAGCCGTTCTTTCTCGGCGGGCTGCGCCCTTGCGGCTACGTAACGACCGCGCGGCCGACCGGATAGCTTTCGTACCGCCGCTCGTCCATGACGCGCACGAGACGCATCACCGCCTCGTGGATTTCCGCGAACGAGGTGTAGATCGGCGCGATGCCGAAGCGGATGTTGTCGGGATGACGGAAATCCGGCAGCACGCGCACGTCCTCGATCAGCGCCTGGTCGATGCGCCAGCCGTCGCGGTGACCGAACGAGACGTGCGAGCCGCGCCTGGCGGAGTCGCGCGGCGAATTGAGTCTGAAGCCGCGCGGCTCCAGAAGCGCTTCCCACAAGCCGATCATGTACTCGGTCTGCTGCACGGACTTGGCGCGCAGCCGATCGAGCCCCGCTTCGAGGAGCAAGTCGATTCCAGGCTCGATCGCGGCGAGGGAAAGCATCGCCGGTGTACCGGTGAGGAACCGCGCGATGCCGGGCCTCGGATCGTACTCGAGCGCGAAATCGAACTGCGCGCGCTGGCCGAACCAGCCCCGGACCGGATTAGCCAGCCTCTCCTGGAGATCGCGACGCACATAGAGGAACGCCGGCGCCCCGGGTCCGCCGTTCAGATACTTGTAGGTGCAGCCGACCGCCAGGTCGACCCCCGCGTCGTCGAGCGAAAGCGGCATCGCGCCGATCGAGTGACTCAGGTCCCAGAGCATCAGCGCGCCGGCGCGATGCGCGAGCGCGGTCACGGCCGCCAGGTCGTGGACGTAGCCGCTCTTGAACGTCGTATGCGATAAGGTCACCAACGCGGTGCGTCCGTCGATCGCGTCGGCCAGGGCGGCCACCGGCGCGTTGACGCCGTCCGACTGGACGATCTCGAGCCGGTGCTCCCCCGCCAGCTCCAGCGCGCCTCGCAGCACGTAGATGTCCGACGGAAAGTTGAGATCGTCGGTCACGACCCTGGTCCGGCCGGGTCGCGCCTTCAGCGCGGCGATCACCAGCTTGAACAGGTTGACCGACGTCGAATCGGCGACGATCACTTCGTCGGCCGACGCTCCGAGGAGCCGCGCGACCTTCGCTCCGATGCGTTGCGGCGCATCGAACCAGTCGTCGCCCCAGCCGCGGATGAGCCGATCTCCCCACTGCCGCTCGACGACGTCGCGGATCCGATCGACGCAGCGCCTGGGCAGTCGACCCAACGAATTGCCGTCGAGATAGATGACATCGGGGTCGCCGATGACGAACTCCCCGCGAAAGTGCGCGAGCGCGTCGGCTCGATCGAGCTCTCGCGCGAAGTCTGCGTCTGTCGGAATGGGCACAGCGTTATTATCGCAGGCGGCCGCTACTTGGCCCGCATCGCGAACGCCGGCTTCATCGGCGAGTCAAATCTGCAGGGGCATAATCTTCCGGCGGGACACACAGGGACATCTTCTTGAGGAGTGCAACCATGGCCAACCCGTTCGTACACGTCGAATTGCATACCAAGGATCTCGCCAAGGCGAAGGCGTTCTACGGCAAGCTCTTCGGCTGGCAGCTGCAGGACACGCCGATGCCCGGCGGCGGAACGTACACGATCATCTCCGTCGGCGACGGGACCGGCGGCGGCATGATGAGCGACGGCGATGCGCCGCCGCACTGGCTCGCCTACGTCGGCGTCGACGATATCCAGGCTGCAACCAAGCGCGCGCGCGAGCTGGGCGCGACGGTCCTCCAGGACGTGATGGAGGTCGGCGGCTACGGTTCGATGAGCGTCATTCGCGATCCCGCGGGCGCCACGCTCGCGCTGTGGAAGCCCAAGAGCAGCTAGCTCTGCAGCGCCTGGTCGATGTCGCCGATGAGATCGTCGGCGTGCTCGATCCCGATCGACAGCCGCACGAGGTCGGTCGGACACATCGAGCCGGGTCCTTCGACGCTCGCGCGGTGCTCGACGAGGCTCTCCACCGAGCCGAGCGACGTCGCGCGCTTGAACACCCGCAAGCGTGCGACGAACGTTCTCGCGGCGTCCTCGCCGCCTCGGAGGCGCAGCGACAGCATCGCCCCGAATCCGCCGCGCATCTGCCGGGCAGCCACGGCGTGACCCGGGTGCGATGGCAGCCCGGGGTACAGCACGTGCGAGAGCTTCGGGTGACGGTCGAACCGCTCGGCGATTGCCTGTGCGTTGGCGCATGCCGCGGCGACGCGCAAATGCAGCGTGCGCATGCCGCGCAGAAGCAGCCACGCCTCCAAAGGCCCAAGCACCGCGCCGCCGGCGCCGCGCACGTAACGGATGCGCTGCCACAGCGCGTCATCGGCCGCAGTGGCGAGCGCGCCGGCGATCACGTCCGAATGGCCGTTCAGATACTTGGTCGCCGAATGCATGACGATCTGCGCGCCCAGCTCGAGCGGGCGCGTGAGCAGCGGCGTCGCAGCGGTCGAATCGACCGCGACGATCGCGCCGGTCTCTCGCGCGAGCGCGCTCGCCGCAGCGATATCGGTGATCTCCCAGGTCGGATTCGCCGGCGTTTCGATCCAGATGAGGCGCGGGCGCTGCGCCCGCCCTTTGGCGGCCAGATCGTCGATCGACGAGTTGTCGTAGAGCTCGATGCCGAGCTGCCACGTCGCCGCAAAATCGAGGAGCCACTTGCGAAAGCCCCAATACATGTAGCGCGGCGCGAGCACGCGGTCGCCCGGCGCGAGCGCCTGGAAGACGGTCGCCGCCGCGGCCTGGCCCGAGGCGAAGAGCATCGCTGCGGCGCCGCACTCCAGTGAAGCGATCAGCGTCTCGGCCTGGTCGTAGGTCGGGTTGTCGGCGCGCGAATAGATGCGGCCGCCGGGAAAACCGCCGTCTGCGCCACGCTCGTAAGTCGTCGAAAGGTGGATCGGCGGCACGATGTCGCGGTAAGGCTCCGCGACCTTGCCCGTGCCCTGGGCGGCGAGCGTCTCCGGATGCAGCGGCGGCTTGTCGGGCATCACCGGTGGCGCTGCAGCCAGTCCGCGATCTGCGGCGCGACCTCCCCCGCACGCTCGCGCTGCGGAAAGTGGCCGGCGCCGGCGACGAGGCGCCGCTCGTAAGGCCCCGCGAAGTAGCTTTCCTTGCTTTCGCTCATCTGCGGCAGATTCACCGGATCCAGCGCGCCATGGAGCGTCAGCGTCGGCACGCGCTGCTTCGGCGCGGGATCGAAGCGCGATTCGAGCTCGGCGTAGCGCGCATCACCGCTCGCGTGGCCCCAGCGCACCCGGTACGAGTGCAGGGTGATCGCCGCCCAGTCCGGATTATCGAAGGAAACGGCGGTGCGCTCGAACTCGTCGTCGTCGGGCCGGTAGGCGACGAACCATTCGTTCCAGATGTGGCGGGTGAACGCGCGACGGTCCTCGCGGACGAGCCGCTCGCCGCGCGCGGTCGCCATCAACCAGTGGTACCAGTAGTTCTGCGTCTGCCGATACGAGAGCGTCTGGCCGGGCGAGTTGGTGCCGTAGCCGGTCGAGAGTGCGACACAGGCCGAGACGCTGTTCCCGGCGAGGGACGAGGCGATGTACGCCGCCCGCGAGCCCCAGTCGTGGCCGACGAGCGCGTAGCGCGTGAAGCGCAGGGCGGCCGCGAAATCGACGAGGTCCCGTCCCAGCGCAACCAGCTGACCGCTGCGAAACGTTTCGTCGCTCAAAAATCGCGTCGGGCCGTAGCCGCGCAGCCACGGCGCGTAGGTCCGGAAGCCGGCCCGATGCATGGCGGGCAGCACCGCGTCCCACGTTCGGGCGTCATCCGGCCAGCCGTGCGCGAAGATGACGGGGAACCCGTTCTCGGGGCCGCCGACCTCGAAGCCGACGCGCAGCAGCGGGGTATCGATGAATCGCGTGCTCATTGCGGCGCTGTTTACGGCGCATCATATCAGCCGATGCGCCGGCCGCGTGTTCTCGGCGTTCGAGCGTGCTACTGGTCGATGACGTTTTGGCGTAAGCTTTTTCTCATGACCGAACGAGAGACGCTTTTCGGCGCCTTGCGCCAGTCGGCCGATCCGCAAGCCGTCGCGGCGATCGAAAAGCTGGTTCGCGACGCGCCGGACCACCGGCTCTCGCGCATAAATGCCCTCGACTTCGCGGGCAAGCACGGGCTCGACGAGGAGAGGACGATCGCCGCGTTCCTGCATTCGGCGCGCCTGGGAATCTTCGAGTTGTCGTGGAACGTGCTCTGTCCCGGTTGCGGCGGCGTTCTGGACGCCGCCTCTTCGCTGAAGAGCGTGAACCGGTCCGAGTATGCGTGCGCCCTTTGCGCCGCCGGCTACGAGCCGTCGCTGGACGAGATGGTCGAGGTAACCTTCACGGTGAGCCCTCGGGTGCGTCGGATAGCTGCGCACGATCCCGCTCGACTGCCGCCTGCGGAGTATTGCCGGCAGATGTTCTGGAGCTCGGGCATCGATCTGCCCGAAGAGGCGTTCGAGCGCATGATGAACGAGGTCACGCTGGAGCTGATCGAGCTGCCCGCGGGCGAAAAAGCGCTGCTGTCGCTGACGCTGCCCGCGGAATTCGTGATCGTCTTCGATCCGGTGACGCACACGGCCCAGTTCATCGACGTCAAGGGCGAGTCGACGCGCGAGCGCCAGTCGTTGTCGATCGTGTTCAACCGCCGCCACGCGGAAACGACGACGGTCACCATGCAGCCGGGTCCCTTGCGCCTGACCCTGGAGAACCGCACGGACATGCGGCTCGTGCCCGGCGTGTACGTCGCGGGCCAGGCGATGCACGACATGCTGGGAAAACGCAAACGCTTCCTTACCGCCAAGCGGCTTCTGACCAATCAGACTTTTCGCGACATCTACCGCACCGACACGCTCGACGTCGATCAACGCCTGAAGATCACCAGCCTCACTTTTCTCTTCACCGACCTGAAAGGCTCGACCGAGCTGTACGACCGCGTCGGCGACCTGGTCGCCTTCGATCTCGTGAAGGAGCACTTCCGGCTGCTGCAGGAGATCGTCGCCGCCGAATCCGGGGCCGTGGTCAAGACCATCGGCGATGCCGTCATGGCCACCTTTCCCACACCCGATCGCGCGCTCGCTGCGGCGCTGCGGATGCGCGAAGCGATGCGGAGCCTCAACGATCGGCACAAGAGCGAGGACCTGCTGCTCAAGATCGGCATCCATGAAGGTCCCTGCCTCGCCGTGACGCTCAACGACCGGCAGGATTACTTCGGGCAGACGGTAAACATCGCCGCGCGCGTGCAGGCGCTCGCGGTGTCGCGCTCGATCCTCGCGACCGGCCCCGTCGTCGACCATCCGCAGGCGTCGGAGCTGCTTGCGACAGGGGGCGTAAAGCCCACGTCGCGACGGCTGCCGTTGCGAGGCATTGCCGACGACCTGGCAGTCTACGAGATTCCTTGAGGGCGCCGGCATTGCACACCGGGTCAATTTGTACGGGACAGTAAAGAGGGCCAGAGCGTCAGAAATCCTTACATAAGTTGTCGATTTCAATATCAAGCTGCTGTTTAAGCGGCTATTTTTTTGTGGCTTGCGTCTTGCTTTGAGTGGGGGCGGCTCGTGTGGGCCGGGCTTCGGGGAAACAATGAGAAAAGGATGGTTGCGGCTCGTCGTCGGGTTCGCGTCGGCTGTCGCAGCCTCGGCGGCGTTCGGAGACGCATTCCTGGGCTCGAATCCCGCGACCGGGAAACTGACCTGGTCGGGCTTCTCGAACGGCTCGGTGGGCGCAAGCATCACCGGCGCGATCGTCTCCAACGTACAAGCGGGCCAGTTTTTTGGATTCTTCGATACCGACGGCGGCAGTGCGGAGGCCGACGACTTCCTCCGCTTTTTCTGCATCGACCTCGGTCAGTTCGCCAACGGCGGGCCCAACACGTACATGCGCGACCTCGGTCTGCCCGCTTCGTTGTCCGCGGCGAAGCAAGCCGAGCTCGCGCGGCTGTTCGATGAGTACTACCCGAACAAGACGGTCGGGACCTATTACTCCGGCGGCGCCCAGACCACGTTCGGCAGCTTCGCCAGCGCCAACGACTCGGCGGCGTTCCAGCTCGCTGTCTGGGAGATCTTTTTCGGCGACGGCACGGACCTCACGAAGGCCCCTTTCATCGCGAGTTCGGCGGCTGAATCGACCGCGCAGGGCTGGCTGGACGCGATCAACGCAGAATCGGGTACCCCAGCCGGCTGGACCTTCTATAGCTTCGACAGCCCGTACTATCAGGACTATCTTTCGGTCGAGTACACGAGACCTTTACGGACAGTCCCCGAGCCTGACAGCCTTTTGCTTCTCTGCAGTGCAGTCCTTGCCGCTTGGGCTGCTGCATTGCGTCGCCGGCAGACAGCATAGACTCCTCTGCTCGCGTTCTTCAGAGCCGCACGAATAGTGCGGCTTTTTTTGGCCTACGCACGCCAGCCGATCGACCAGCGTCGGGACGGGAACAGACGCCAATCCTCCTTCTATAGTAGTTTTAGGGTGAATCTCGATCCCGGGCGATCGACGCTTCGAGCTTCGAAGACGCGCGGGCGGAATGCGCTACATCGACCGGGGATCGAGCGGCTCTCGCTCAGCGCTCCGGCTCGTACTCGTCGTGAATGAGCTCGCGAATGCGCTGCTTGAGCTCGCCGAACCGCGGATCGGTCTCGCGCCGAGGTCGCGGCAAGTCGATGCCGAGCTCGGCCTTTACGCGGCCTGGACGGCGCGTGAGGACGATGACGTGGTCCGACAGGAGAATCGCCTCCTCGATGCTGTGGGTCACGAGCACCATCGTCTTGCACAGATTGGCGTCGCCGCTTGCGAGCAGACGCCCCATCTCCTCCTGCATCCGCGCGCGATTCTGCGCGTCGAGTGCGGCGAACGGCTCGTCCATCAGCAGTACCGACGGATCGACTGCGAGCGCGCGCGCGATCGATACTCGCTGCTTCATCCCGCCGGAGAGCTGATACGGATAGCGGTCCTCGAAACCCTGGAGCCCTACCAACTCCACGTGGCGCGCGACGATCGCCTCGCGATCCAGCTTCCGAACCTGCTTCATCTCCAAGCCAAACGCGATGTTCTGCCGCACGGTCAGCCACGGAAAGAGCGCGTATTCCTGAAAGACGACCGTGCGCTGCCAAGTCGGCGCGCCGACGGTCTTCCCGTCCATGACGATCTCGCCATGGGTCGGCCGCTCGAATCCCGCGAGCAGCATGAGCAGCGTCGTCTTGCCGCAACCGCTGTGGCCGAGGATCGAGCAGAACTCGCGATCGGCAATGCGGAAGCTCACATCCTCGAGGGCGGTCAGCGGTTCGTCTCGGGCACCGTGGCCGGGGAAGATCTTGCCGACGCGCGTGATCGTGACGCCGCTCATCTCCGCGGCCTCATCGGTTCAGTGCCTGCGACCACGGCATGAGCCGGCGCGTGAACGCACGGATCACGCGATCGATTGCGAGGCCGACAACGCCGATCGTCGCCATGCCGACGATGACGTAGTCGGTGCGCAGCACCGTGCGCGCATCGTTGATGAGGAAACCCAGGCCCGAGCTGGCGCCCACCAGCTCGGCGGCGACCAGCGCCATCCACCCCACGCCGAGACCGACGCGGATGCCGGTGACGATCTGCGGCAGCGCCGCGCGCAGTACGACGCGCCAGAGCGTCTGGCGTTCGCCGGCGCCGAGACAGCGCGCGGCACGAACGAGATTCGGTTCGACGCCCTTCACGCCCGCGACGGTGTTGACGAGGATGGGAAAGAAGCAGCCGAGAAAGATGATGAACTCGTTCTGCGTATTGCCCACGCCGAACCACAGGATGGACAGCGGGATCCATGCGAGGGGCGGCACGGGTCTCAGCATCTCCACGATGGGATCGACTTGCTGCTCCACCCGCTTCCACCAGCCCATCGCGATCCCGATCGGCACGGCGGAGAGCGCCCAGAGAAAAGCGACCACCTCGCGAGTCAGGCTGTCGATGAGATGCCGCCACAGATCGCCCGTCCGAATCAGCTCCCAGGCTGCGACGGCGATCGCAGGTGGTGGCGGCAGCAGAGCGCGCGTCGTGCGATCGAGGACCTCCGTGCTCACGTACCACCAGAGCGCGATCAACGCAGCAAGCAGCGCAAGGCGCGCGATCCGCGACGCGAGCGCCTTCAGCACGCGCCTCCATGGCGGCGCGGCGCTGGAGGACGATCGATCATCGACGGTCGCGGTCAGGGGGTGTACGACCGCCCGGCGAACGACCATGGCTTGACGAGATCGCCGCGCTCGGGAAAGGGCTGCGGCGTCTTGGTGTTGATTGCCTGCACGTAATCCGGGTACGGCGGCTTCGCCGGATCGCCCTTCCAGCCGGCGGGAAGGAACGGCGGCTGCTTCGGCACCGCCCACCCGAGCTTCGCGAACGTGTTGTCCATGAAGCGCGCATCGACCGCATCGGTGAAGTCCTTCGCGGTCAACGGACGGGTGATGCGCTTCTGCTCGTAGAGCCACTTGAAGATCGTCTCGTTCACCGAGCCCCAGAAAGCCGCGTGCGGATAGATGTACGTGGGCTTGTAGAGGTTGTTGTAGGCTTCGATCTGCTGCAGCAGGATCTCCTTCGAGAAGCTCTTGAGACTCGGGTCCTGAGCCATCAATTCGGCGGCCTTGGCGGGGTTGCGGCGGATCCAGAGCGTGGCTTCCGCATAGGCGTCGGAGAAGGCCTGCGCGACGTCGGGCGCGTTCTGCACGATCTCCGAGCGCACGTAGAACTGGCCCTCGTACATGTTGTACGGGAAGATCGAATCGATGATCCGGCCGTTCTTGCGCTCCTCGACCATCATGGTCGGCGTCGGATCCCACGGCACGACGCCGGCGATGCCCTTCGGGAGCGCCATCTGCTCGCCGGGCGGCATGTTCTTGAGCACGACGTCCTTGCCCGCGACGAGCCCGTTCATCTGCATCGCCATCTGGAAGTAGAACTCGGCCGAAGAGCCGGTGACGAGGCCGATCACCGCCGGCTCCTTCCCGCCCTTGAGGTCCTTGATGCTCTTCAAGCCGGAATCCGGCGGCACCACCAGCGCGTGCAGGAGATTGGGCGAAAGGATCGCGATCGCGGTGACGGGCACGTTCTTGTCGAGCAGCGACGTGAACGGAAAATTGCCGCCGTTGCCGACCTGAAACCTGGCCGAGACGATGGTCTCGTTGATCGCGGGCCCGGACGGGAACGCCTGAAACGTCGTCTCGACACCGCGCTCCTTCATCAGCCCCTGGCGATCCATCACGATGTTGATCGTGTTCTGTCCCGACCATGGCGCCTGGTAGGCGACCTGGATCGGCCACCAGCCCTTGCTCTTCAACCACTGCACCGACTTGTCGGATACCTTCTCGTAAGGGAGCGGCCATCCCCAGTCGGTGAATTTCGTCTGCGCCGACAAAGCAGGCGCGAACAGCAGCGCGATGGCCGCGATCGTCGCCCACGCGCCGGTGCGCGCAGTAGGTCTGGTCTTCATGATCGGTTCCTCCTTTGGTATCGTCTTCCTCATGCCGAGAACGTCATCTCGGTCCCTGCAAAGCGAACGTGCGCGTATTCGATGTCCGAGCGTGTCGCGAAGAAAGCGATGAGCTCGGAGAGCGGCGTCGTGCGGAACGTGCAGCGCGGCACGGGATTCTCGAGCGCCGCGAGCAATTTTCTGTCGTAGAACGCGGCGAGCAGAATGTCCTCGTCGGTCGCGGCGGGGCCCAGGTCCGCGCGCAGCCGCGGAATCCAGGGCTCGATATGCGCCGCGGGCGCCTCGGTGACGTACTCGTCCGGACGGATGTTGGCGCGCTCGAGGAACTCGGCGCATGGCGGCGCCGCCAGCCTGCCGTAGTAGCCGCAAGCGTACTTCCGGATCTCGTCGGGGATCGTCTTGTAGCGCTCGCCCTGGACGACGTTGAGCGTGGCCTGCGTGACGATGTACTGGGCGAACGGGCTCACCACGATGGGATAGCCGAGGTCGCAGCGGACGCGCGCGGCCTCCTCGAGAATTTCCGGCATTCGGTCCGCGATGCGCATCATCTCGAGCTGGTAGCGCAGGTTGGAGATCATTCCGCCAGGAATCTGGTGCTCGTAGAGCGAAGGGTCGTAGCGCGCGATCCGGCCGCGCGGCTTCCCCTCGCGCTCGCATACCCACGCGAAATAGCCCGCCACCTCCGCCAGCGCTTCCGGATCGAGCGAGGTGTCCAGTCCGAGCGCGCGCGCCCGGGCGCCGATGTCCTCCGTCGCGGGCAGCGACGCGCCGTTGGCGAGCGGCTCGGTCGCGGTGTAGCCGAAGCGAAAGCCGCTCTTCATCGCGATGCTGTAGACCTCCGGCGCGAGCCCGGATTGACAGTGGGAGTGCAGCTGCACGGGAATCTCGCCGGCCGCCTGCACGACCAGCGGAAACAGCGTCCCGCCGCGCTCCGGGGTGAGCAGCCCCGTGGGGTCCTTGATGCAGATGAAATCCGCCCCCAGCGCGACGAGCTCGCGGGTGCGCTCGACGTAATAGGCGTCGGTGTGCACCGGCGAGAGCGTGTAGGTCATCCATGCGCTGATCTTCATCCCGGCGGCGCGTCCGGCGCGCACCGAGGATTCGATGTTCCGGTTGTCGTTGAGCGCGTCGTAGACCGTCAGAACATCCACGCCGCGTTGCGCGAGCGCCCGGGCGTTGAGCGCGACGATGTCGTCGGGAAAGAGCTCGAACGTGTAAAGGCTCTGCCCGCGCGTCAGCGCGTCGCAAGGCGTGTCGAGACGGCTGCAAAGCAGTCCCACGCGTTCGAAAGGGTTCTCGTGCAGATAGCGCACGCACACGTCGAAGACCGCGCCTCCGAGAATGTTGATGAACGCGTAGCCGGCGCGGTCGATGGCAGGAAGGATCGGCGTCATCATCCCCGTGGTCATCCGCGTGGACCACAGGCACTGGTGCGCGTCGCGCAGCGTCACGTCGACGAAATCGAACCGTCGCCCGCCCGTACCGCTCCCCCGCGTGCCCGCCCCTTCGCCCGCGTGCGTCGTCAGTGCGTCGCTCATTGCGGTTCCAGGACCACCAGCGGCTGTCCGTATTCCACGGCTTCCGCATCCCCGACGAGTATCTCGCGGATCACGCCGCGCACACCAGCGACGATCGAGTTCATGAGCTTCATCACCTCGATGATGCACACCGTCGCATCCGGCTGCACCGCCTGCCCGACCTCGACGAAAGGCGCGGCGCCCGGAGCGGGCGCGCGATAGAACGTTCCGACCATGGGCGAGCGGACGACGACCCAATGATCCGGCCACGCGTCCGCCGGGTCTCTCCTTGTTCCTTCGTTCGGTGCTTCTTCGTGCTTCCCCCCCGCCGCCGAGCTCCGCGGCTCGCGAGCTGCCGAGGCGTCCGGCTCGCGTTTGCGCTTCAAGTGCAGCTCGATCTCGCCGACCTTGAGCCGGAACTCGGAGAACTGCGGGGACGACTTGACGAGCTCGACGATCCTGAGCAGGTCTTCGTAGGTGAGGGCGTCCTTAGCCACGGTCTCGGTCTCGCTTTGGCGGCGCCGCTTGAGTGACCGCTCGTCGTCGGGCGCTGTTTTCGTCTCCCGGCCCATCATTGCACAGCGCCGGAAAACATGGCAATAATGGAACATGGGATTTCGGCCAGCGAAATCTGCCGGACACATCCCGGAGCCGGTGCCGGCGCTCCCCTCGCCCGACTCCACGACACTGCGCGCCTTCCTCCTTTTGGAGCTGATCGCCAACGCGGAGCAACCCGCCACCCTCGAGGAGCTCACCCGCGCGAGCGGACTGCCGAAGCCGAGCGTCTACCGGATCCTGCACCTTCTCATTCGGGGTGAACTCGTCGAGCGCGAGGTCTCGGCCAAGCGCTACGTGGTCGGTCCCCGAGTGGGCGCTCTCTCGCTGGCGGTTCAGATGCATTCGCCCCAGCGGCGCGAGCGCCATGCGATCCTGTCGCGGCTGGTCGACGAGATCGGCGAGACCTGCAACTTCACCATGCTCGACGGCAACGAGGCGGTGTACGTCGACCGCGTCGAGACCTCGGCGATCGTGCGCCTGCACATGCGCATCGGCTCGCGCGTCCCCTTGCACTGCACGGCGAGCGGCAAGCTGTTCCTCGCGCATCTGCCGCAGAGCACGATGCGACGCCTGCTGCGCTCTTCGCCGCTCGAGCGCTATACCGAGCGCACGCTCACCAACGTCGATGCGCTCGAGCGCGAGCTTGCCAAAATCCGTATGAGCGGCATCGGCACGGACGGCGGCGAGTTTCTCGATGGATCGGTGTGCCTGGCGGTACCGGTGGTCGATCCGCGCGGGCGCGTATGCGCAGCGGTGGCTGTCCATGGCCCCGCACCGAGGATGACCTTGCGCAAGGGTTACACGTTCCTGCCAGCGATGCGGCGCGCGGCCGCCGCCATCGCGACGACGCTGGCTCCGCCGAGCGAGAATGCGACCCATCACTCGTTGCGACGGGTCGTCTAGTGCGCGAGTCCCCCAACGCCATGACTGCGCCCGTCATCATCACTGTGGCCATCACCGGGGCTCTCCCGCGCAAGAAGGACAGTCCCGCGGTGCCGGTGACGCCCGACGAGCAGATCGAGTCGACCCAGCAGGCGTTCGAGGCCGGCGCCTCGCTGGTGCATGTGCACGTGCGGAATCCGGACGAGTCGCCGAGCTCGGATCCGGAGCTCTACGGCCGCGTTCAGGAAGGCGTGCGCAAGCATTGTCCGGGAATGATCGTGCAGTTCTCGACCGGAGGTCGCGGCCGAGAGCAGTCCGAGCGGGGGGCGATGCTGCATCTGAAACCCGACATGGCCTCCCTCGCCACAGGTTCGGTCAATTTTCCGAATCGGGTCTACGAGAATCCGCCCGACTTCGTCGACGGTCTCGCTCAGATCATGCTCGATAACGGGATCAAACCCGAGGTCGAGGTGTTCGACCTGGCGATGCTCTACAACGCCGCGACTCTCGTGAAGCGGGGACTCATCAGGGATCCACCGCACGTGCAGTTCGTGCTTGGCATCCCGAACGCGATGCCGGCGCGCAGATCGATCTTCGATTTCCTGCGGAGCGAGCTCGCCGAGGTGCTGCCGAAGGCTACGTGGGTTGCGGCGGGCATCGGCCGTTTCCAGTGGGAAGTCAACCAATGGTGTCTCGGCGCCGGCGGACACTGCCGCACCGGACTGGAGGACAACCTGCGCGCGACCGCCGATCGGCTGGCTGCGAGCAACGCCGAACTGGTGAAGAAGATCGTCGACGAGTGCGCGCGTTTCGACCGGCGGCCCGCCACCCCGGCCGAAGCGCGGCGGATTCTCGGACTCCAGTGCGCCGCTTGAATGTCTGAACGAAAGGCTTGAACAAGACCTCGTCCCGGGGCCGCCACTGCCACACCAACTTGAGCCGACAGGAGGAAGCATGACCAGCGTCGCGAAACCCAGCTTGTTGTCCGATGCCGAGATCCGCAAGGTCGCATTCGCCAGCGCGATCGGCACCACCATCGAGTGGTACGACTTCTTCCTCTACAACACCTTCGCCGCACTGATTTTCAACAAGCTGTTCTTCCCGTCGTTCGATCCTCTGGTCGGGACGATGCTCGCCTTCACGACCGCGCTGGTGGGCTTCATCGCCCGCCCGGTCGCCGGCGTCATCTTCGGCCACTTCGGCGACCGGCTCGGGCGGAAGAAGATGCTGATCCTGACGCTGCTCATCATGGGGATCGGCACGTTCCTGATCGGACTGCTGCCCACGTACGAGGTCGCGGGCGTGTGGGCGCCGATCATGCTGCTGGTGCTGCGCATCTGCCAGGGGCTCGGCGTAGGCGGCGAGTGGGGCGGAGCGGTGCTGATGGCGGTCGAGCACTCGCCAGCAGGGCGTCGCGGCTTCTACGGCAGCTGGCCGCAGATCGGCGTGCCGGCGGGGCTGGCGCTCGCCACGGGGATGGTGGCACTGCTCACTCAGCTTCCCGGCGACATGTTCCTGCAGGGTTGGTGGCGCGTCGCATTCCTCATTTCGGCGGTACTCGTGATCATCGGCGTGTACATCCGCATGAAGATCATGGAGACGCCCGCATTCCAGCAGGTTCAGGCGACGCAGACGATCTCGCACGTGCCGTTCCTCGATCTCATGCGCAAGCACACCAAGCAGGTGTTGCTGGGGATGGGTTGCCGCTACATCGAAGGCGTGGCTTTCAACATCTATGGCGTATTCGTCATCACCTACATCGTCACGGCGTTGAAGATGCCGCGCACGACCGCGCTGCTGGCGGTAACGGCCGCATCGCTCATAATGATCTTCTTCATTCCGGTCTTCGGCCGCCTTTCCGATCGACTCGGACGCCGCCGCGTGTTCGGTATCGCGGCCGCGTTGACGGGCCTGCTCGCCTTTCCGTCGTTCTGGGCGATGTCGAACGCGGCCGGCAACGGTCTCGTCGTTGCGCTGGCGATCATTATTCCGTTCGGCATCGTCTATGCCGCGGTGTACGGGCCCGAAGCGGCGCTGTTCTCGGAGCTCTTCGATACGCGCGTCCGCTACAGCGGCATTTCGTTCGTCTACCAGTTCTCCGGCATCTTCGCGAGCGGGCTCACGCCGATCATCGCCACTGCGCTGCTCAAGGAGGGTGACGGCCAGCCGTGGCTGATCGCGGGCTACATGCTCATCGTCGGGATCATCAGCGCGGTGTGCGCCTATGCTCTAAAGGAGACGGCGCACACGGAGATGATTGCATCGACGGAACGTGCGGCCGCCCCGAGCCCGGGCGACTGACGCGGATGGCGCCGTAGCCGAAGCCCCGGGCCGAGCGCTTCAGCGCGCTGCCCGGGAACGACACGGCCCGTGTACGGCCCCCCGGGGTTTGCTCCCGCTCAGCCCGGGCTACCGTCCTACGGTCGCCGCGGATCGCGATAGACGAGCGCCCGCGCGGGCGGTCGCAGGTAAAATCGCGCCCATCCCATCATGAATCTCGGACTCGACGGCAAGGTCGCGCTGGTCACGGGCGCGGGCGGCGGCATCGGCGCGGCGATCGCGCAGGTGCTCGCCGGCGAAGGCTGCGTCGTCTACTTCGGCGACGCCGACTTCCAGGCCGCCGCGCGCGCCGCCGCGGCCGGAGCGCGACCCGGGCATGCGCTCGAGCTCGACGTCGGCGATTCAACGTCTCTCCAGCGCAGCGCAGGGCGCATCGCGGCCGAGCGCGGCAGGATCGACATCCTGGTCAACAACGCGGGGATCCTAAAGACCGGCTCGATCATCGACGCGACAATCGCCGACTGGGACCAGGTGTGCCGCGTGAACCTTTCCGGCGTGTATTACTGCAGCAAAGCGGTGCTGCCCTTCATGCTCGAACGCAGGTCCGGCAAGATCGTCAACATCGCGTCGGTGTCCGCGGCGAAGGGCGGCGGGGCCTTCGGCAACGTGCTCTACGGCACGACCAAGGCCGGCGTGGTCGCGCTCACCAAGGGCATGGCGCGCGACCTGGGCCCGTTCGGCATCAACGTCAACTGCATCGCTCCCGCAGTGACGGAAACGGGAATGACGCGCGCGTTGCTAACGCCGGAGCGGCGACAGGCCGTCCTGGCGTCGATCCCTCTGGGGCGCTTCGCGACGACGGACGACATCGCCAACATGGTGCTGATCCTGGCTTCCGATATCTCTTCCTACGTCACCGGCGAGACGATCGTCGTCGATGGCGGCTATCTGACGCGCTGAACGGCAGCCGAGTCGGCAAATTGAATTTGTAGCTCGGTTCGACAACTCTGTTTGGTGATTCTCTTTGGCAACGAAGTCGACAAGGACTCAATCGTGAAGCTCTTCTATTCGCCGAATTCACCGTACGCTCGCAAATGCCTCGTCGTCGCCCATGAGCTGGGTCTGCGCGAACGCATCGAGACCCTGGCCGCGAACGCGACCCCCACCAAGCGCGATCCCGAGATCGCCGCGAAGAACCCGCTCTCCAAGGTGCCCACGCTCGTGGCCGACGACGGAACGGTGCTCTACGACAGTCCGGTCATCGCCGAGTACCTCAACGCTCTCGGCCGGGGCAACCTGATCCCGCGCGACGGACCGGCGCGCTGGAACGTGCTGGTCGAGCAAGCGCTCGGCGATGGCATTCTCGATGCCGCGATCCTCGCGCGCTACGAAACGGCGTTACGCCCCGAGAGTCTCCGCTGGAACGACTGGACCTCCGGACAGCTCGACAAGGTCGGCGGCGGGCTCGACGAGCTCGAGCGGCGCGCGGCGCGCTTCGGCGATCGCGTCGATCTGGGCACGATTACGCTCGCCTGCATGCTCGGCTACATCGAGCTGCGCTTCGCTGCCCTCGAGTGGCGGAAGAAGCGACCGAACGCCGCGGCCTGGTTCGAGAAATTCGCTGCGCGCGAATCGATGGTGAAGACGGCCCCGCCGGGCTGAGGCGGAACCGCGTTCGCTTTCCGCCCCGTGCGCGGTCGGCGAGCAAGCCCGGCGTCACTCCCAGCGCGAGCGCACTTTCGCCGCGAGATCGATCGCCAGCCGGGGTTCCGCGATCCCATCGGTACTGCGCTCCATTCCTTCGGCCCGCGGCCACACCGAAGATTCGAACAGACCGGCGATCTCCTCCGGGATGAAGCGCGTGCGCGCCGCGTACACGTGTCGGTCGCCTTGCGCCGCTTGCGCGTGGACGTAGAACCGTTGCGGGACGACGAGGTGCAGATGATCCTTGGCGCGTGTCATCGCGACGTACAGGAGCCTCCGCTCCTCCTCGATCTCCTCGCTCGAGCCGGTCGCCATATCCGACGGGATGCACCCATCGACGACGTTGAGCACGTGCACCGTTTTCCATTCCTGACCCTTGGCCGAGTGGATGGTCGAGAGCACGAGGTAATCGTCGTCGCGACCCGGCGCATCGGCCTCGTCGCTCGTCGCGCCGGGAGGATCGAGCGCGAGCTCGGTGAGAAACCGTTCCCGCGACGGATACGTGGCCGCGATCTCCCGAAGCTGGACGATGTCGCGCTGCCGTACGAACGCGTCTTCGTACAGACGCTGGAGATGCGGCTCGTACCAGCGCGCAACCTGCTCGAGCTCGGTGGGCCAGGTCGATTGCCGGCCGCGCAGCGATGCAAACACGCTCGCGAATCGCGCCCAGTCGTCGGCCGCCGCAGGCGCCACGGCGAAGGCGAGAAGCGCCGACACAGGATCTGCGCTCGCCTCCATGGAATCGAGAAGGCGCGCAGCCGTCGCGGGTCCGACGCCCGGGAGCAGGCACGCCACCCGAATCCCCGCCATGCGGCCCCGTGGATTCTCGACCCAGCGGAGCACGCTGAGCACGTCTTTCACGTGTGCCGCTTCGAGGAATCTCAAGCCCCCGTACTTGACGAACGGAATGCCGCGACGCGTGAGCTCCACTTCGAGCTGTGCGCTGTGATGGGAGCTGCGGAAGAGCACCGCCTGCGATCTGAGTGCGATCCCCGCCTCGTGGTAGGCGAGCACGCGCTCGGCCACGCAGCATGCCTGGTCGGCCTCGTCGCGCACGGCCACGATGCCGGGCTTCTCGCCGCACTTGCGCTCGCTCCTCAGATTCTTGGTGAAGCGCTCGGCAGCGAGACCGATGACCGCATTCGAGGCGTCGAGAATCGGCTGCGTCGAGCGGTAGTTGAGCTCCAGAGTGACCACCCGCGCGCGCCCGGGAAATTGCGACGGAAAGTCGAGAATGTTGCGCACCGTCGCAGCGCGGAACGAGTAGATCGACTGCGCGTCGTCGCCGACCACGGTCACGCCGCGCCCATCGGGCTTGAGCGCGAGAATGATCTGGGCCTGCAGGCGGTTGGTGTCCTGGTACTCGTCGACGAGCACGTGATCGAAGCGCTCGCTGATCTCTCGCGCCATCGTCGCATCCTCGACCGCGTGCGCCCAATAGAGCAGGAGGTCGTCGTAGTCGAGCACGCTCTGCGCCTGCTTCGCCACGGTGTACGCGGCGAAGAGCTTCCTCAATTCCGCTTCCCAGTGTGCGCACCACGGGAATGCGCTGCGCAGCACGTCAGGGAGCGCGCTGCAGCCGTTCACCGTGCGGGAGTAAACGGCGAGGCACGTCGCCTTGCCGGGGAAGCGCGTCTTCGCTGTGCCTAACCCAAGCTCGTGCCGGGCGATGGCGAAGAGGTCCTCCGAATCGATGCGGTCCTGGATGGTGAACGACTCGGAGAGCCCGACACGCGCCGCGTACTCACGGAGCAGCCTCGCGCCGATGCTGTGAAACGTGCCGGACCACGGCAAGGCCTCGATCTGCGTCCGACCGAGGACGCGCTGCAGGATTCGGCTGGCGCGCCGTTCCATTTCGGTGGCCGCTCGGCGCGAAAATGTGAGCAGCATGATGCGACGCGGGTCTGCTCCGCGGCACACGAGGTGCGCGACGCGATACGCCAGCGTGTTTGTTTTGCCGGAGCCGGCACCGGCGATGACCAGCAGCGGCCCGGCGTCGCGTGCCCGATCGTCGCACGCGTGCTCGACCGCACGCCGCTGCTCGGCGTTGAGCACGTCCAGGTAATCGTCTGCGGCGCCCCGGGCGAGCCGGCCGCCCGCCAGAACAGGCAGAACGCGAAGCGTGGCATCCATGTCGAACCGTTATCGAACGAACGTTCGACGGAGCTTACCACGGCAATTATATACTTGACAGGACCTCCCTATAGCTAACCGCCAAGGCATCAAAGCAGTCTCATAGCTTCAGCGCTTGCAATGAGCGCATATTCCTATATCATGGGCGCCATTCGCTCATGAGAGTCCCGAGAGCTATGAAAGATACCCACGTAATTGCGGCCCAGCGCGAACGCGCCGAGCTGACGCAGAAATGTGCCGAACTGACGCAGCGGGTTGAGGCGATCAACAAGCGAATCGCCGAACTAGAAACGTTCATCCGAGTGGCGGGAACGCTTACTGTGCCTGAGCCACCATCGACAAGACCGCGTTTGAGCAGGCCGAGCTCGGACCTCGTTATCCGACACGATGTGCCGATTCCACAGACGTTTAAGGCACAAGTCATCAAGTTCACCGAGGACATGCTGACTGAAACCAAATGGATGAAGACTAAGGATATCGTGGCGCTTCTCGAAAAGAACGGCGTGACGATCAATACGGCTGGCAACAAGGTTGTTCGTATTTCCCAAATCCTCGTTAAGCAAAAGGAGAAGTTTTCGAGCAGCCGGAAACGGGGATGGACGCTGCGACAGGCAAGGATCGATTCCCCAAAAGGTAAAGGGCCGAACGCGCGAACGTCCAGCCCTTTGGGTGCAACCACGTCCCACCGGGGACAGCCGATGCTGGCGGCCCTGTCCAGCGACTAGAGAAAGGAAATGGAACAGCTAGCAACTGTCGGGCTGAATACCGCGCCACTAAATATGGCGGCCACGGTATGGCGGCCCATTACCAGGTTACTCGCCGCGCCCAGGGCTACTTAGGGCGTTTCCTCGCTCTTGCGGCTCGGGGTGCAATGCTCCGCGCCCCGTCTTGATTTTCTATCACTGGCGGCGGTTTATCAAGCTTTTTTGATGCCAACTTGCCGGCAGGTTTTGGCACGCGCGCAATTCGCGCTAATGCCTCACCGAAATCCATCGGTAACTTGACCGGCTTTTCTCGCATTGGGGGATGCTCCGTTACATCATTACTTCGGCCTGCCAATCGAATATTTGGCTCCTTCGAAAATCTTCCCTAACCCCTTAGCTTTGGAATCATAGTCGTATAGGCAATACAGCAACCATAGACGCCGCCATAACTCGTCATCCGGCGGAAGGTACTCTACGTCTAGGCCAAGTTGCTTTGCCTCGCTATTGTCGATGACTGCGCCGTGGGATTTGTAGCCAGTGCTGCTGGAGATTTTGTTAATCACGTCCTGAACTTCAACATCACTCTTGCCGCTCATCATCCCCCGCTTCAATACATCGGTCGCCAAAGCCCTGGTTCGATCAACGGCAAGTTGGAATAGGTCGCGTATGTGTTGAGGCTGCGCAGGGTCCTTGGCCAATAGCTCAGCAGGTACGTATCCCGCATTTGTCGTCTTTACCTGTGGATCGATTGGGCCTAATTCGGAATTGATGCCGAGGACTATCTTGCTGGACGAGATTGCGATAACCGTGCCCGCAGACTTCGCCCAGCTGGGCACGATAACGCGATAGTCATTCGTTCGTTGGCGAAGGATGGAGATAATCTTCTCCGTCGCGTCGATATTGCCACCGGGTGTTTGAATGAATAGGTCGCACGCATCTCCCGTTATCCCCAGCAGGATCTCGGAAATATCGTCTGGATCGGTGTGGTTAATCTCTTGGTCTAGTTGCGAGAAGTAGACCAAGAGCGGGCGACCGGTAAGAGTTTCTATATCGCCAATCAGCAATTGGCGTACGTATCGGTCCTTCTCTTTTGCCCAATATTTTGGCGATTGCGCCGGAAGCTCAGCCGAGCGCGGAAACTGATTCGCCCTCGCGTCACTTGCCCCCTTCGCTTTGGGCGACGGGTTTTTTTGCGGTTTCTCCGCTTGGGAAGACATATGCGCTTTGCAGGTTGGGTTCCGACTTAGGATAGATGTAATTCGGCGCCACCTGATTCCGCTGAGCGTCCTTGGCGGTCGGCGTCTGATTTTCTTTCTTTTCGCCGACGTTAAGGATCAACTCCTCTAAGCCACTAAACATTGGTCGGCTCCCGAAAGTTGTGAATCGAGTCGAACGCGAAGCGCATAGCACTTGTTGCCAAAAAAAGTCAACATATGCGTATTTTCGCGTCTAAACCAAGGTGCCGTCAACCCCGCCTAGTAATTTAATGAGTTTAGAAATGACAATCACATGGAGCGCGATGCTGCCCTGTGATTCAATTATTAATCAATGTCTTATAATTTATCCTGCCTCCTTTGGTCAAGCGCAGCAAATCATTGACGCGCTCACCTTCGCCCATGTCTCTGCGGTTCCACCTATATGCGAACATCTGCAAGTAGCGGTCTAAATGTTTCGCGTTCGCCTTATGATACGTGCCGACCATCGCGCGTTTGAAGTGGCTGAACACTCCCTCAATCGTGTTCGTTGTCACATCGCCGCGCACATATTCACCGAGGGTATGAGCGACTAAAGATCGGTTGTAAACCGAGTCCATCCAGAAGAAATTGCGGCTTTCGTCGGTGTGCACTCGACCGCCGCGCGGAATGTTCGCCAGAATATGCGGCCGCCAGCGTTTCGTTGTGCGTGTTCTCCACATGCACGAGTCGAACATCGCCGCCCTTCTTCTCCGTCATGCCGAAGACGATTTTCCGGCCGCGCTCGGTCGGATTGCCTAGGCGTGGCAGGCGTTTGTCGGCGTGTTGGAAGCGCGGCTTCGGACCGACGTAGGCTTCATCAATCTCGACCGGACCGCGAAGCGGCGCATTGAACTCCTTCGTCATCGCGGCGTTGCGAATCCGATGCAGCATGAACCATGCGGTCTTTTGCGTGACGCCTACATCGCGGGCGAGCTGGCAGGAGCTAATGCCCTTCTTGTGCGAGGTCATCAAGAAGATGGCGACGAACCATTTCCGCAGCGGGATTTTGCTGTCCTCGAAGATCGTCCCATGGCGAACGCTGAACTTCTTCAGGCAGTCGCTGCACTTGTGCGTATTGTTCGCCAGCGTGTAATGGGCACCGACCACGCCACACCATGGGCAGGCGATCTTGTCGGCCTCGGGCCAGCGCAGGGCTCGGAAGTAATTGATGCACGCATTCTCATCGACGAATGCGGCTTGAAGGTCAGTTAGGCTCTTGAAATTCTTCTTCATTTTCGACTCCCTCACGTTCTAGGGAGAATTGTCCTCCTCCTTTCTTGTCCTGTCAAGTATATAATTGCCCTTACCACGACTCCAAGGCTAAGCGCTGCCTGGTTTCGAGCCGGCGCCTTCTGCGCCGTCGCGCAGCATCTGCACCGGATGCCCCGCCTCGATCCAGGCTTCGAGCCCGCCCAGCAGGGGACGCACGCGCACGAAGCCATTGTTCATGAGGAGCTTCGCGACCTGCGCGGCGGAGGCCTCGTTGGGGCACGTGCAATACAGAATGACTTCGCGGTCGCGCGGCAGTTCCCTGATGTGCGCCTCGAACCCCTGAAGCGGCAGGTGCAGCGCGCCGGGAATGTGTCTGGGCTCCAGCGCTCGCGCGGTATGCGATCGCACGTCGATGATTACCGGCGCTTCGCCCGCATCCATGCGCTGGTAGAGCTCGTCGACGCTGATCCGCGCCATGCGCAGCTTCGCGTAGAAGCGGTGCCTTTCCCACCACTTGAAAGCAATGTAGCCGAAAACGAGCAGCACGAGCAGGACGAGCGCCGGCTTTCCATAATCGGCGGCATAGCCGAGCAGGCTCTCGATCTGCGGTCCGAGCAGCATGCCGCCGCCCATGCCGGCGGCCACCCAGAGCGCGGCGCCGGCCGTGTTGAAGCCGAGAAAGGGCAGCCACCGGATGCCCGCCGCGCCGGCGAGCGGCGGAGCGAGGAGCGAAATTCCGGGAACGAACTTCGCGATCAGCAACGCGTTCACGCCCCAGCGCTCGAACTGCGCCTGAGTCTCGCTCACGCACGAGTCGGGTGTGAGTGAAATGCGACACAACATCCTCATCACCCGATTGCCGTAGTAACGGCCTGCGAGATACCACGCGACATCGGCGACGAGGCACGCGAGAAGCGCGACCGCGAACACGGCGACGATCGAGAGCTGGCCGCCCGCGGCGAACGCCCCGGCGACGACGAGCGTCGGAATGGCGGGAACCGGAAGGCCGATCTGCTCGACGAAGACGTTGGCGAAGACGATCGCCAGGCCGTACTCGCTGACCAGCGAAGCAACGTCGTGAGGCATTCTGCGTATGCTTATGAAGTTGAGTTACATTTTGCCAGCGATGCACGGGTAGCTGCACCGTAGACTCAAACCCCAAGATGACGGCGCTTCTCAACGACGACAAGGGCTGGCTGAGGCTTTTCTTCACGGTCACCGGCTGGCTCGACGAACCGCGGCTGCGGGACGAGCGCTCCTCCCGCCGCAAGTTCGGCGTCACGCTGGCGCTCTCGCTGCTCGTGCACGCGGTCGCGCTGGTGGTGGTGGCGCAGCGAACGCCGCTGCGGTCTCCCGATGAGGGACAGGATAAGGTCAGCGATCGTCTGCAGGTGAGCCTCGCGGCCCCGCCGCCGCCCGCGCCGCGCCCGGCGCCGCCCGCGCCTGAGCGGATCGCCAGAGTGCCGTCATCGCCCCCACCGCCCCGGCCAGCGGTGCGCAGGCCGCGTCCGCCGCCGGTGATCGCGGCTCGTGCGGAAGCCCTTCCGATGCCGCAACCGCCCCGGCCCGCACCACCCGAGCCTGCGCCGACGCCGCCGCAAGCGCATCCGCAGGAGACGGATCTCTGGTCCTATATCCAGGCTCGACGGCGCGAGCGCGGAGCGTCGGACGAGTCGCTGATCGCCGACCGCGCGTTCGACCGCAATGCCGACCTCGCCGCCAACCTGCCGCGGCCGGCAACCGGCACCGCCACCCGAGACACGAATCATGGCGGAGGCATCTTCGAGATCAAGCGCATGACCTACGACGATGCCGCGTTCCTGTTCTTCGGCTGGAACGCGGAGATGGGCCGCCAGACGCCCCAGCTCATCACGGTCCGGATCGGCGACAACGCCGACATGCGCATCGCGGTCGTGCGCACGATGATCGCCATCATTCGCCAATACACGCAGCAGGATTTCATCTGGCGATCGGCGCGCGGCGAGAGCAACCGGGTGCTCTCGGCGCGCCCCGAGGACAACGCGGGGCTCGAGGCGTTCCTCCTGCGCGAATTCTTCGACGAGCGCGGCGAGCCGCAATAGCGTCGGCCGCCGGCACTTGACAACAGGGCCGGTGCCGCGTATGTTGGGTAACATGTCGGTTACTTATTTATAGCGTCTCTGATCGATAACCCAAGGACCAGCCCTGGGATGAGTAAGCATATGGTTTCAGATCGACCAGCCGAACGCGACGTGTTCCAGGCGCTCGCGGATCCGACGCGGCGGGCGATCCTGGGCTTGCTGCGTCACGGCAGCCAGCCCGTAGGCAGCATCGCCAGGGACTTTCCGGTCAGCCGGCCGGCGATCTCCCGGCACCTGCGCATCCTGCGGGAAGCGCAGCTCGTGAGCGAGATCAAGATCGGCCGCAACCGGCTCTACGAGCTCAACGCGGCGCCGCTCAGGAGCGTCGACGACTGGCTCGCGCACTACCGTCACATGTGGCAGCACCAGCTTCGCAATCTCAAACGCTTCGTCGAGGAAAAAGGAAGGAAGCACTGATCATGAACGACAGCACGAGGATGAACGACAACGTCATCACCGCCGAAATCGACATCGATGCGCCGCCCGAGCGTGTGTTCGAGGCCTGGACCGATCCCGAGCAGCGGATCGCCTGGTGGGGCGACGACTCGATGTACCGGAGCAGCAGGATGGAAAGCGACCTGCGCGTCGGCGGCAAGTGGCGCACCGAGGGCCAGAGCCATGGCAAGCCCTTTGCGGTGTGGGGCGAGTACACGCGCGTCGACCCGCCGAAGGCGCTCGGCTTCACCTGGAATCACGACTACGGCGAAAGCGGTCTGCCGCCGACGCATGTCCTGGTCGAATTGACGCCCACATCCTCCGGAACTCACGTCGCACTGACGCACTCCGGGTTCGCGAGCGCGACCGATCGCGACTCCCACAAGCAGGGATGGCAGTGGGTGCTGGGCTGGCTGCGCTCCTACGTTCAGGTGCGTTGATCGGGCGACGACGCGCGATGCGGCAGCGTTTTTCCCGAGAGGAGATCGTAGGCTTCCTCCGCCAGGCGGCTGCGGGAGTGCCCGTGGTGGATCTGTGCTGGAATCACTGCTTCAGCCGGTCGACATTTCGAGCGTGGAAGGCGAAGTACGGCGCGGCGCTCGACGCGAAGACCGGTCGGCTGCAGCAGCTCCAGCGCGAGAATGCGCGGTTGCGCAACGCGCTCGCGCACGCGAGCACCGAGCTCGAGCACCTGCGCCGGCAATCGTTCGCCGCCGAGGCGCTTGTTCCGGCGAACACAAGGCGCATCGCGTCGTATCGCGCGGCCGCCGGCCCCGGCCGCGCGAGCGGCTCGCACGACGCGGACTAACGTCCCTCTCACGCGCAGGCGCGTGGAAGCCTGAACGACTGCGGCTTCCATCGCTCTAACGCCTTGAATCCAGGCCGTGCGCCCTCATAGTGTGAGGACATGGACTCCCGAGCCGCCGCAAGCGCCGCCTCCGCCCGCGAGGGCTCGCAGGAGGTGCACGTCGTCTGTCCGCGCTGCAACACGATCAACCGCGTGCCGCGCGCACGCCTCGATCAGGGGGCGAAGTGCGGTAGGTGCAAGCAGCCATTGCTGTCGGGGCCGCCGTTCGAGCTCACACGCGCGAACTTCGATCGCCAGATCGCCCGGAACGATCTACCGCTGGTCGTCGATTTCTGGGCGTCCTGGTGTGGGCCTTGCCGTTCGATGGCGCCGGCCTACGAGGAGGCCGCCTCGCAGCTTGCGCCGGGCGTACGGCTCGCGAAGCTCGATACCGAGGCGGAACCGGAGATCGCCGCTCGCTTCGGCATCCGAAGCATACCGACGCTGATCGCCTTCAGGGACGGACGTGAAGTCGCGCGCCGATCGGGCGCAAGCAATCTGTCCGGCCTGCTCGACTGGATCAAGGCTGCGGTCTAGCCCGTCGGACACCATGTCATCGCGTAATCCTACCGACTGGATGTGGGCGCAGGCCGTGGAGCTGCTCGACCAGGCCGAGCGCATGCACCGGCAGTTTTTCCGCCTTGCCGCGTCGGGGCGCACACGGGCCGTCTGGGAACCGCCGGCGGACGTGTTCGAGGACGAGCGCGAAATCGTGATCATCGTGGCCCTGCCGGGCGTGCCGGCGGACCGGCTCGAGGTAACGGTCGAGACCGGCGCTCTGGTGGTGCGCGCCGAAAGCCCGCTCCCGTTCGCCGCGTCCTGCCGCACGGTGCGGCAGCTCGAAATTCCCTACGGCTACTTCGAACGGCGCATACCGCTGCCGGACGTGAGGCTGGATGCCGGGACTCGCGAGGTCGCGGACGGCTGCCTGATCTTGAGGCTGCGGAAGACGGGATCGACGCAACCATGAACGACGAGAACGCAGGCAAAGCCGATCGGCTCAGCGCCGACGCGGGCACGCGCGCCGACTCTGCAGGCGCGGAACAGCCGCAGAGGCAAGGCACGCCGCGACCGCTCCCAGAGGACGCTCTGATCATCGTCCCGGTCCGCAACGTCGTGCTGTTCCCCGGCATGGTGTTTCCGCTGACCGTCGGCCGCGAACGCTCGCTCGCCGCCGCGCAGGAGGCCGTGCGCCTGCAGCGACCGCTCGGTGTGCTCTTGCAGAGCAAGCCCGACGTCGACGAGCCGGGTCCCGACGACCTGCACTGGGTCGGCACGACGGCGACCGTGCTGCGCTACATCACTGCGCCCGACGGCACGCATCACGCAATCTGCAGCGGGACGAAGCGCTTCCGCGTGCTCGAGTTCCTCGAGGGCTACCCGTTCGCGGTCGCGCGCGTGCAGTTGATCGATGATCCCGAGCACGTCGACGTGGACATCGAAGGACGGGCGCGCAGCTTGAAGGAGCGCGCGCTCGAGATCCTGCAGCTCCTGCCGCAGGTGCCCGAGGAGATGGTCGCGGCGCTGCAAGGCGTGGAGGGGCCGGCGCGGCTCGCCGACTTCATCGCCGGCCTGATGGACGTCAGCCCCCAAGAGAAGCAGGCGCTGCTCGAGACCTTCGACCTGAAGACGCGCCTCGACAAGCTGCTCGAGCTGCTTTCGCACCGCATCGAGGTGCTGAAGGTTTCGCGCGAGATCAACGAGCGCACGCGCGAATCGATCGACGACACCAACCGCAAGCACCTGCTGCGCGAGCAGATGCGCACGATCCAGAAGGAGCTCGGCGAAGGCGACGAGGGCGCGGCCGAGATCGCCGAGCTCGAAAAGGCGATCACCGAGGCGAAGATGCCCGAGGAGGTGGAAAAGCACGCGCGCAAGGAATTGAAGCGCCTCGAGCGCATGCCCGAAGCCGCTGGCGAATACTCGATGGTGCGCACCTATCTCGAGTGGCTGATCGAGCTGCCCTGGGCGCCGGATCCAGGAACCCCGATCGACGTCGCCGAGGCGCGGCGCATTCTCGACGCCGACCACTACGGGCTCGAGAAGGTGAAGCGGCGCATCCTCGAGTTCCTGGCGGTGCGCAAGCTCAATCCTTCCGGCAAGAGCCCGATCCTTTGCTTCGTCGGCCCGCCCGGCGTGGGCAAGACCTCGCTCGGCCAGAGCATCGCCCGGGCGACGGGACGGAAGTTCGCGCGCGTGAGCCTGGGCGGCGTGCACGACGAGGCGGAGATCCGCGGCCACCGCCGCACCTATATCGGATCGCTGCCGGGGAACATCATCCAGAGCCTGCGCAAGGTCGGAACGCGCAACTGCGTGATGATGCTCGACGAGGTGGACAAGCTCGGCATGGGCGGTTTCCATGGCGACCCCGCGTCGGCGCTCCTCGAGGTGCTCGACCCCGAGCAGAACTCGACCTTCCGCGACAACTATCTCGGCGTGCCCTTCGACCTCTCGGGCGTGATGTTCATCTGCACGGCGAACGTGCTCGACACGATCCCTGGACCGCTGCGCGACCGCATGGAGGTGATCCCGCTCCCCGGTTACACGGCGCAGGAGAAACTGCAGATCGCGCGCCGCTACCTCGTCCCGCGACAGCTCGCCGCCACCGGGCTCACCGCCGAGCAATGCGAGATCGCCGACGACGCATTGCTCTCGATCATCGACGACTACACGCGCGAGGCCGGCGTGCGCAATCTCGAGCGCGAGATCGGTAACGTGTTCCGCAACGTCGCGGTGCGCATCGCGGAAGGCAGCGCGCGTGAGGTCAAGATCGGGCGCGAGGAGCTGGCCGCCATCCTCGGCCCGCGCAAGTTCGAAGCCGAAGTCGCCATGCGAAGCGGCGTGCCGGGTGTGGCCACGGGCCTCGCCTGGACGCCGGTCGGCGGCGACATCCTGTTCGTCGAGGCCGCACGCATGCCCGGCTCCGGCAAGCTCATTCTCACCGGCCAGCTCGGCGAGGTCATGAAGGAAAGCGCGCAGGCCGCGCTGTCGCTCATCAAGGCGCGCGCATCGGAGCTCGGCGTCGCGCCGGAAGTGCTCGAGAAGTCCGACATCCACGTCCACGTGCCCGCCGGCGCTACGCCGAAGGACGGTCCGAGCGCGGGTGTCGCGATCTTCGTCGCGCTGGCGTCGTTGCTGACCGGTCGAGCGGTTCGCAGCGACGTGGCGATGACCGGCGAGATCTCCTTGCGCGGGCTGGTGCTGCCCATCGGGGGCGTGAAGGAGAAGGTGCTCGCCGCGCTCCGCGCCGGGATCACGACGGTCATGCTGCCGGCGCGCAACCGCCGTGATCTCGAGGAGATTCCCGCCGACGCACGGGAGAAGCTCAAGCTCGTGTGGATCGAGCGCGTGGACGAGGCGCTGGCGACCGCGCTTCCCCCGGCATCGTCGCCCTAGACCGGCAGGATCGCCCCGCGGGCGGGCTGCTGCGGCTTTTCGTCAGCGTATCGCGCGTAACCTCGGTGCGAGGCGGAGGCCGCCGCTGGTAATGGCCGCCCGCCACTCCTGCATGGACATTTCCTCCGAGGCGATAAAGCGATCTCGGCCCAACTCTTGACGGCGGTCCTTCCGTCGGCGTAGCGTAAGCGGGCATCCAGAGAAACAACTCTCGCGCTGCCGTCTACTGCGACGAGACCCGTCATTTCGCCAGGAGGAGATATGCGTAAGAACGCGGTACGAATCGCCGTGGGTGCCTCTGCGCTCGCGTCGCTCGCTGGGCTTGCCGTCGGCTTGGGGATTTGGCTCCATCGCGAGCCGTTCGTATCGAAGTTCGCCGGCGGCGACCCGGACCAGCTCAGCAGTGCGACGACGCCGGGCGAAGGTCCGATCGGCGGCTTCGAGGCCTATTGGTCCGCGGCACGCACGTATCCGGCGAACGAGATTCCGCCCTCCGTCGTCGAGAATGCCAAGGCAACGTTCCAGCGGATCGCGCTCGGGGACGCCCAGAAGGGCGATCCAGGCGCCAAGGGGCACAAGTGGAATTTCTACGGCCCGCTGATGGCGGCCATCCAACCCGGCGTTACCTCCTTCTCCGGCGCAACGAACACCACCGCGAGCCGGGTGACCGCGATGGTGGTCTCGCCCAGTTGCAGCGCAGCGCAGTGCCGCCTCTGGGTCGGCGTGTCGGGCGGCGGCGTCTGGCGTACGGACAACGCGCTTGCGAACAATCCGGACTGGAAACAGCTCCATCCGGGCGACCTCGACCAGGCTTCGGTCGGGGTTCTGGCGCTCGATCCCACCGATAAGTCGTGGAGCACGATCTATCTCGGCACGGGCGAGGGCAACCGCTGCTCGTCCGGATGCGAGGCGGGGGTGGGCATCTACAAATCCACCAACAACGGCGAGACGTGGACCAAGCTCGCCGACAAGTGCGTCGACAATCCGACGAATCCCTGCGTGACCCCCGGCATCGACGCATTCCTCGGGCGCGGCATCAATTCGCTCGTGATCGACCCGCGCAACGCCAATCACATCTTCGTCGGATCGGCGCGGGGCGTGCGCGGCCTTTCGCACGTCATCGGCAACGGCGGCACCATCACGCTCGAACCGGGCGCCAATTTGCCCGGTCTCTACGAGTCGACCGACGGCGGCGCGACCTTCACGATGGTCTGGGACGGCAGCAAACCGGATCCGGGGCCGGCGTCTTTCGGTGTGACCGAACTCGGACTCGATCCGCTCAATCCCGACATCGTCTACGTCTCCGCGTTCGACGCGGGCTTGTGGCGGCGCGACGCTGGCGCGGCCCAGACGGCATTCGGTCAGGTGTTCGCGCCGCAGTTCTTCCAGGCCGCGGGCATCGACCGGACCATGTTTGCGCTGACCGTGAAGAACAACAAGACGCGGATCTACCTCACCGACGGCACGGCGAACGGCGGCGGGATCGGTGGCGCGCTCGCGTCCAACTTCTGGCGCCTGGACAACGCGAACCAGGCGGCGGCGACTCTCCTCGCATCGCAGGCGGCGGGAGCCACTGCGCCCGCCGGCAACGGCAATCCGTTCCCAGCCACCTACAATGGTTGGCAGAACCTGACTTCGAAGACCGCCTCGAGCCCGTATTTCGCGACCGACGATTTTTGCACCGGCCAGTGCTGGTACGACGAGCGGGTCTACACTCCCGCGGGCATGCCGGATACCGTCTACGTGATCGGCTCGAACCAGTATGGCGAGCAGCCGTGCGACACGAAGGGCGTCGGCTGCGGTAACGGCCGCTCCAACGGCCGCGAGGTCCTGTACTCAGACACGGCCGGCGATCCCGACGCAGCGAACAACAATCGCACGTTCAGCGATCTGTCGTACGACGCGCAGAACACGCCCGCATCGTGGTGTGCGTATGCACCCTACGGTCTGACATTCTGTGACCGCGCGCCGAATGGGATCCATCCCGATCAGCACGTGATCGCGATCAATCCGGGCAATCCGACTCAGATCTTCGAGGGCTCGGACGGCGGGTTGATCCTGACGAGCGGGACATTCACGGACATCTCGGCGCAGTGCGACACTCCGGGACGCAGTGGCGGCGGCCCGCTGCCTCCTTCATCCGGCAGCTACACGGCGTGCAAGCGACTGCTGTCCCGGGCGCCGACGCAGATCAGCCACATCGACAAGAAGCTCTCCAGCACGCTGCAGTTCATCAATGTAGCGATCAACCCGTCGAACTCGGGCGAGATCATGGGCGGTACCCAGGACAACGGCACGTGGTCGAACCCGGGTAACCTCGGCACGAACACCTTCACCCAGGTGATCTACGGGGACGGCGGCAACGCGGGTTATGACGGGACCAATCCCACGTGGCGCTTCAACGAGTTCACGAGCGGGTTCAGCGACGCGAACTTCCGCAACGGCGATCCGGAGAGGTGGGTCATCATCTCCGCACCGATCGTCAACAGCGGCGAGGGGCCGGCGTTCTACTGGCCGCAGATCGGCGACCCGAATCCGGTGCCTGGAACCCACCCGATCTTCTCGGGCGCGAAGCATGTCTGGCGGAGCTTGGCGTTCGGCGCCGGCCATGCCGGCAGCGTTCCTCAGGATTCGACGCCCGACATCGCGAGCTACGAGGCGAACTGCCCCGAATTCGTGACCTCGGGCGCCCAGGACGGCTGCGGCGACTTCCGACCGCTGGGCGGTCCGTACTGCGATGGCCTCGCGAGCACGATCACGATTCCATCGTGCATCGACCAGCCCGGCGACCTCACCGGGGCGGTATACGGCGCCGATCGTGGCGGAGGTTCGATCTCCTGGCTCGCCCGCGACGGGGTCGATCATGGAACATTGTGGGCGGCAACCTCCGCCGGTCGGATCTTCGTCACCCACAACGCAGACGCGTCCGATCCGGCCAACGTCGCATGGCACCGGATCGACAGCTCGACCTCGGGGAACTCGCCGACCCGGTTCCCAAGCGGGATCTACGTCGATCCCTCCGACACCGGCCACGCGTGGGTGACCTATTCGGGCTACAACGTTGCCACTGCTGCGACGCCCGGTCATGTCTTCGAAGTTCGGGAGAATGGCACGGCCGCGGGTTCAGGTATCTTCACGAATCTGAACGTCGAGGCGGGAACGTCCGCGTTCCCCACGCCGACCAACAACGGTGACCTGCCGGTGAGCGATATTGTTCGCGACGATGCGAACAAGACGCTCTACGTGTCGACGGACTTCGGCGTGCTTCGCGGTGACGCCGACGGGACCAGCGGCTGGCACGTAACCGGCGGTATGCCGAATTACGAAGTGATGCATCTCGAGATGCAGCCGTCCTCGCGAGTGCCGACTTGCACGAGCGGGCCCCCGAGTTGCAAGCGGATCCTCTACGCCGCGACGCATTCGAGAGGTATTTGGCAGATGAACCTCGGCAACTAGCTTCTCGGCTGAAGTCGGCGAAGAGGGCCGCCCTCCAGCGGCCCTCTTCCCCTGTTAGTCTGCGATGTCGCGCTCAGCTGGCAAGCGCACGTCGTCGCGGCTGGGTCACGCCGGCATGGGACTGACCGTCCTGCCAACGCGATGTGAACTTGCAGCTGGAACACGTCAGGCATTCGTCCCGCACGCCGGACGGGTTCGCAAATTGCGGCAATGCCGGGATGGCGTATTGCCATCGTTCTAGACGGCTGCTTTAGGGAAACGCAAGCGTCTGCACAGGGGTCGATCGCGGTCGTTCGCTCGACTCGATGCAATTAGGCTGGCGAGGACAGTCGCGGCGGTGGCAGGACAGACGGCTCAGAATGGGCCTAGTGCCGCGACGCGTTCGATGAGCGCGGCTTTGTTCTCGGGCGAAAGCTCACGAAACCACTTAGCGATCACGTATTTGCGATTTGTTGCTTCATAGCCGCAGCGCATGCATACCTTCAGTGACTGTACGTTCCCAACGTAGGCAAACCATGCAGTGCATTCATCGAGTTCCTTTGCAGCCACCTCCATGATCAATTGGGCGACGCCACCAGCGACGCGACATTCCTTCCAGAGGGCGGGCGGAAGGCGGGGATAGAAAGTCCTTCGCACGCAAAGGCCGCCTTCCAACCATGAGTTCTCGTGCGGTAGGAAGTTGCAGAACCCTACAGGCTCGATCTGATCTTCATTCCATCGGAAAAAAGCGACGTATTGCACCCACGAGGGCGACGCATCGGGCGGCGGGGCTGGGAATGGCTCACGGAATATCGCCTGGAACAATGGCCCGGCGAAATAAGCCGCATTGTCGAAGCGTTGCACATGGAAGCGGTCCTTGAAGGTTTGGCCTTGCTGACTCACTTCGCGCTCCGCCTCAAAATGGTTTCGAACTCGTCGGGCGTCGCTACATCGACTGCTCCATGCGTAAAACGAGGAAGAAACCAACGGTCGGACTCCGCGGTCACGAACGCATGGTCGACGGAGAATGCCGCACGGAGCCCGTATCTGGCACCATGCTCGGGCAGATATGTCTCGCGGAGGTACGGGGAAGCCTGCCCGTACGGAAAGGCAAAATACCGCGGCCGGCGGCGCGTTCGCTTTTCGATGAATGCGCCAGCCTGTCCAACCTGCACTTCACAGTCCTCGAATGTTTCCACCCGCCTGAAATCGCCTTTGATCTGCTCCTTTTGCGCGACCCGCGCCGCGCCGGGATGCACGTGATCCCAACTATGGCTCTCGATTCGAAGCCATCCCGAGGCATCGGCTTCCTGCCACCAATCGTCCGACCACCAAGGATGACCTGCGAGGCACGTGACCTCGAGTTCCTTCCGTGCTTCCGGCGACGCGATGACGAATGAAGTCATCTCGACAGTGGGCTGCGCCTCGCCGACCTCAGCCGAGAAGTCCCTCAGGATATTGGCGAAGCCTTGCCTCCATCCAAAAGTCGGATGGATAGCGTCTTGCCAATCGAGGGAAACACCGTCGTCGCAGGTGAGCGCCACGCAGTTGCGGAGTGGTTCGCGTTCGCCGAGAAGCGCTTCGACGACCCAGCCAAGCGGGACGATTCTGTGTCCCAGCCGATGTATGGTCCGCAGATCCGCAGCTAGGGCATCGTGGTCGTCGCTGGCATAGTCGGTCCCGACGCGGCACGAGTGGTAGCAGATTACCGGCACCCTCACAAGCGAACCTGTGGCTGGGGAAATGCGAATTTGTACCACGGGAGGACGAGCCTTGAGTATCCGGTCTTGCCCAGGACTTGCCTAGGCAGCTTGGGTCGAACGCGGTCGTTTACTCGACTCGATCGAATCGAGGTACAGTTTTCCTGACGCACAAAACGGGAGACCCAGATGATCCAGGCCACCCACGGCGTTGCCAAGGCGATCCGCCGCGAAGCAGACGGCCTGATCAACCAAGCAATACGCCAACCCGACTGAGAGCCGAGCGCGGTGTTCAAGATCGAAGTCGAAGACGACAAGGGCATCTGGACCGACGTGCGCGGCGAGGATGGCCGCGTGCTGACCTACGAGACGGAGGACGCCGCGCGCGCCGCGCTGCGCGAGCGCTTCCCCGTGCTCGTGCAGATGGAGAAGTACGGCGATCGCAAACGCACGCGGGTCATCCGCATCCTCGCCGACGACGAGGACGACTGGCCGAAGCGGCCCCCAGGCTCCTGATCGCGATCGGCTCTACCGGTCGAGCTCAGGATAGTGGCGGAAGATGCCCCGCTCGTTGAACGCGAGGCGGCGTTCGGATGCAAGGTACGGAGCGATGCGCTTGCGCGCCGCCACCCGCACGCATAACGCCATCACATGCCCATGTCGGCGCGCGTGCCGTGCCATCGCTCTCGCGCCAGTAGTAGAGCTCGTAGCGCAACGGGGGAAGCCTGTCAGGTTCTCCCTTGGCGCGGGCCGAGGAAGTACCAGAGAATCAGGCCTACCAGCGGCAACACTAGGACCACGATCACCCAGAGGATCTTCCTGTCGTTGGCCGCGGAGCTCTGCAGGATGTTGATGATCGCCCAAATATCGCCGATGAGAACCAGAATGCCGAACAGGCTGTAGCGCATGTCGAACATGGCTTCTTCTCCTTGTGCAAGGGTCGATTCCGGCCCGAAGTCGATACGCTACACATACTTGTACGCCAAAAGAAGCAGCCCGCCGAGGGCGAGGTAGAGTAGCAGGGAAGGCGCGCCGACCTTGAGGTCCTGGAACGGGCGAGCCACGCGATTCGCCACATGGAATGCCGCGCCGCCCGGAGCAGGGCGTAGAAGACGAACACGAGCAGCACGCTCGGCAGGAAACCGCCTGCTGCATCGAGGCGCGCAGGCACTCCACGCCGATCATTCTAATCGCCTGCCCCCTCGGCGCTTTAAACCTTCGCAGGAGCGGCCGGCTTCCGATGCCCGGAGGCCCTATGCGCCGAGCGGCGCCAAGTCGATCGTCTTGCGCAACAGTCGGTTACATCTGACGCGAATCCGAAGCGCTTTCCGGCGAGATGGAGACGGCCTACAATCATGTTAACCGTCGAAGGATGGTGATGATGCATAGGCATCTTCTTCGCGCAGGTTCGATCGTAATGATGCTCGGCACGTTCGCTGCGCCGCTTGCGCACGCGGAGATCTACACGTGGATCGACGCGTCCGGGGTGACCAACGTGAGCAACCTTCCGCCGCCGGACGGCGCGAAGGTGACCAAGGTCCAGCATGCGCCCCCGCCGGAGATCGTCGCGCGCGAGGACGCCGCCCGCGAGGCGGCCCGCCGCGCCGAGACGCAGGCTCTCGCGGAACGCGTGCGACAGCTCGAGGACGAGGCGCGGCAGATGCCGCCGCCGGATTACCGACCCGTCATGGCGCCGCCGCCGGTCATCCAGTACATCGTCCAGGCACCACAGCCGCCGATGCAGCAGACAGTCGAAGTGACGCAGCCCGGCTATGGCGGATACGGTTACGGCGGATACGGATGCGATCCGTCATGGTTCGGTTGCTGGTGGCCCGGTTTCTATCCGGCGAGCGTCATCGTCGTCGGCACGCCGAATGTCCCGAACAAGCGTCCGATCCATCACGGGCAGAACGTGACCGGCCCTCGACTGCCGCCGCCGTTCGGGCCCCCACTCGTGCCCAACTTCGGCCCTTCGAAGCCACAGAGGGTCGTGGTCCAGCCTCCTTTCACGACCTCGCTGGGAATGAAGCGCGGCTGAGAGAGCGCGGCGCTCGTCCGCACGGGCGTCCCATGAACATCCTCGCGGTCGACGGCCCCGCCCACGTCATACGCCGGGACGCGCCGCTCGCGCCCGATCGTCATTCGGCGCCGAAGCCCGACTGCACGGTCGAAGAATACCTGGCGCTCCTCGACGCGACTGGCGGTTCGTCTCCCACGAGGACACCGTCACTTACGAGGACCGCGTGCAGGATCTGCGGCGATGGGTTCCCGACTCGGCCACGCGCCGCGCCATTCTTGCCGAGACGCCCGTGAAGCTCTTCGGTTTCGATCGCCCAACTGCGCCTCGCTGCTTCTAGCTCGGATTCCTTACGCGTTCCTGACGCGCATTTGGTACGATTCGGGCAACGAGGGGGCCATGAGAATCGTGCGTCTGTTTGTCGCTGCGCTCTGGTTTGCCGCGCCCGTGTTCGCGCTTGCCGACGCGATCAAACTCATCATCCCCACCGCGCCGGGCGGCGGAACCGACGCCTACTTCCGCGTGCTGGCCAAGGCGGCCGAGCCGTACTCGAAAGAGCCGCTGGTGGTTGCGAACGACTAGGCCCCTCGCATGCAGACCTTGGTCGGCGCGACGCTGGAGCAATACGCCTTGCATGACGACGCTAGGATCGCTTTCGCGTTGCCCGAGCGCGACGTCACCTATGCCGAGCTGCTCCGACGGGCCCGGACCTGCGCAGCATGGCTCGCGAGCGAAGGCCTCGCGCCGACCGAGGTCATCGGCGTCACGATCGCCGAAGACCTAGCGCATATCGTCGCGAGCTTCGCGCTCCTGCTTCTCGGCGTCCCGCAGGTGTGCCTGCCGACCCACGATCCGGCGGAACGACGCTCCATCCTCGCCGAGCGTCTCGCGGTGCGTCGGGTCATTGCCACCGATCCTCGTTACGGTCTCCCGGGACTTGCGCCCCTCCTGCTGACATCCGAGCGCGCCGCCGCAGGAACGAGCCTGTCGCCCGAGGCGATCGCCGCCGATCCCCACGCGCCCGCCATCTACTATGCAAGCTCGGGGGCGACCGGCGAGCCCAAGCTGTTCGCGCTCAGCGGGCGATCGCTGGCATGGCGAGCCCAGCGCATCGCCGAATCGGAGCGGGCACAGCCGGGATACCGGTCGCTGACGTTCGTCCCGGTCGAAGACTCGATGGCCAAGAGCCGGCTGCTCACGTGCACGCATCTGGGCTTCACCTCGGTCGTTCCGGGCAAGCGCCCGCTTTCATCGGTTCAGGAGATCTGCCTCCAGCAGGGCGTGACCTGCCTCGAGCTCACGATCCTGCAGGCGTCGATCCTCGCGAGCGAGGCGGTCGATGCCCGTCGACTGCCCGGAGAAACGACGGTGTACGCGACCGGCGCCACGGTGCCCGCGGCTTTGCGCCGAACGTTCGAAGCCCGGTTCGGCGTGCCGATGTTCGTGCATTACGGCGCGCGGGAGTTCGGCCGCATCTCGTCCACGTTTCCCGGTGGTGATCGCGCGGATTTCGACTCCGTAGGCGCTCCGGTACCGTGGATCGACATCGAGATCGTCGACGGCGACGGAAAAGCGCTTCCAGCCGGCGCCATAGGCGAATTGAGAGTGCGCTCGGAGTGCATGACCCACGAGTATCATCGCGACCCGGTCGCGACCGCCCGGCATTTCAAGGATGGCTGGTTCTATCCCCGGGACCTCGGCTGCCTCGCCGATGGGGTCCTGCGCCTCTATGGCCGCTCCGACGACATGATGAATCTCAACGGCATCAAGATTTTTCCGGCCGAGATCGAGCGCGTGCTCGAGGAGCATCCGGCGGTGAAGGCTGCCGCGGCGTTCTCCAGGGCATCGGCTGCGCACGGCGACATCCCGGTCGCGGCGGTCGAGCTGCACGATTCGGCGAGCGTCGCCGTCGAGGAGCTCATGGCTTGTGCGCGGAAGCGCCTCGGCATGCGCGCACCGAGACGGATCATCGTGCTCGACGCGCTGCCGCGAAACGCCGCGGGCAAGGTCGTAAAGCGCGAGCTCGCCGACCTCTTGGCCGGGGTCAGGTGACCATGACCACGAAGATCTCGACGGCTCGCCAGGCCGTGTTCGAAGCGCTTAAGGCGGCGGCCCCGGATACGTTCAACGAGGAAATGCGGCGCTCGTTCCTCGCCAACGGGTCGAGCGTGAAATTCGCCGATCTCGAGATGGATAGTCTGTCGAAGATGGAGTTCTGCATCGCCATCGAGCTGTCGACCGGCGTCACGCTGCTGCCATCGCAGCTCATCGCGCTCGGATCGACCGATGCGGTCCAGCGCCGGATCGACGACGCGTGGGGATCCGGCCGGTGACCGTCATTTCGAATTCCTCGTCCGACCCTTCCGGCCGCCCCGCGTCCGGGCGTCTGCACCAGGCGCTACGGCTTTATCGCCGGCGCATCGCCCGCTGCCGCACCGAAAATCAGCGCAACCGGGTCCATATCGCGCTCGAAAACTACATGACACCCGTGGAGGTGCGGCACTTCTGCGCCGCGCTGGCGGAAGACCCGGCCGATTCGCCGAGCCGGACCTGGATTGCCGGCCTCAACGGATTCCTCCCGACCAAGAAAATCCGAACGGTGGAATTCGAACGCAGAGGACTCTGCAAGGGGGCGACGCGCTATACGGCGGACACCGCATCTCGGGAGCAGAAAACGTTGATCCTCGCGTTTGCCGGGCACTTCCAGCGTCTGATGGTGCCGACGCCTTCGGTGCTCGATTGCTTCGACCCCGCGCTCTACGACGTGATCCTGCTGCGCGATTTCGCGCGGGCGTTCTTCAGCCGCGGCATCCCGGGGCTTGGAGATGATTTTTTCGCGATGCTTTCCAACCTGCGGCAGGCCGCGGAGCTGGACGCCTATCGGAACTGCATCGCGCTCGGCAGCAGCTCGGGCGGACTGCCGGCGCTGCTGGCCGCGATCGTCCTCGGGTTGAGGCGCGGCGTGTCGATCGGCGGCATGGACTTCGCCGAGTTCGCGGCCAGGCTCGAGCGCGACGGGTTGAGCGAGGCGCCTTACGCGGCGACGCTCGCCTCGAGACCTGAGCCGTTTCCCGAGCTGCAGCTCGTTTTCTGCCGCGGTCATCCTGTCGATTCCGCGGCAGCGACCGCGCTGCACAGGCGGATCCCTTCGAACCTCCGGGATGTGAACTGCAAAGGGCACGGCGTGATTCCGACGAAGCTGATGCGCCGACGCCTGCCATCGTTTCTGGCGGATGTCCTTGGCCAAGGATTGGAGCAGGACTCGCCGCCCGTGGCTCGACGGCCGATCCGTCCGGTTTCGGCCGATCGTCTGCCTCGCGCTTCTTTCGACGAACAACAAGGAGCTGGCTCATGACCAAGAGCGTCTACTCGCCGCGCGGCTGCGCGCAACGGATGCAATCCGTTGTTCGTGCCGCCGCGGCGGCTCTGGCCGCGTGCGTTCTGGCCTGCGGACCGTCGGCGCAGGCCGCGGATGCGGGCGGCTATCCGAACCGACCGATCAAGATCGTCGTGCCGTTCGGCGCCGGCTCGCAGATCGACATCGTGGCGCGGCTCGTAGGCGCCAAGCTTGGCGACCGGCTTGGCGAGCCGGTGATCGTCGACAACCAGCCTGGCGCGTCGGGCAATTTGGGAAGCGAGGTCGTCGCCAAAGCCGCGCCCGACGGCTATACGTTGCTCCTGACCGGCTCGCTCATCACCCTGTTGCCGAGCACGATTGGCTCCCGCGCGGTGGATCCGATCGCTGCCTTCGCGCCGATCACGAAGCTGGCCGAGCCGCCGATCGTCATCGTGGTCCATCCGTCGCTCGATGTGAGTACGCTGCCCGAGCTGATCGCAAAGGCGCGAGCGCAACCCGGAAAAATCGCCTACGCGACGGCCGGCATCGGCACGGTGCAGCACCTCACGGCGTCGACCCTTTCGAAGGCGGCGGGCATTGAGCTGCTTCACATCCCTTACGCCAACACCGGCCAGGCGCTCAAGGATGTGCTGCAGGGCGAAGTGCCGGTCTATTTCACCTTTCTCGGTCCGATCGACGCGTATCTCAAGAGCGGGCAGCTGAAGGCGCTGGCGGTGGAGAGCAACCACCGGATGAAAGCCTGGCCGGACATTCCGACGGTCGCGGAGCTTGGTTTCGAGGAGGCCGTCGCCGATCCCTGGAACGGCGTCCTCGCTCCCGCAGGGACGCCTCCTGAGATCATCGACCTGCTCTATCGCGAGCTTGCGCGCATCGTTCAGCAGCCCGACGTGCGCCAAGTCTTTACGCAGATGGGGATGGAGCCGCTCGCGCCGACGCCGGCGGAATTCAGCGCGGAGATCAGGAGATCGGTCAAGCATTGGCCGCCCGTCGCCCGCGAAGCCGGCATCCGCCCGGAATAGCCTCCGTCCTGTTCCCGGGCATCGCCCGCGCTCAGCCCGGGCTACGCGTCGACGCTGCGACGATGTAGCCCGGCGGTCAGCGCAGCGAACTCCGGGTCTCCCGCGCTCGCTCAATCGCGGCCGCGCCGGCGCTGCAGATGCGCTTCCACGCGCCGCAGAAGGGCGTCGATGGCGAAGCCGACGATGCCGATGGCGATCATGCCCGACATGACGATCGAGGTACTGATGCTCGCCTGCCCCTTGACCAGCACGTAGCCGATCCCGCTGGAAGCCACGATCAATTCGGCGCCGACCAGCGATTGCCATCCCAGGCCCGCGCTCACGCGCAGGCCGGCGACGATCGAAGGCACCGATGCAGGCAGCAGCACCTCGGTGATGATCTGCCAGTGGCGCGCGCCCAGCGTCTGCGCGGCTTCGATCAGCCGCCGGTCGACATAGCGCGCGCCGCGGTAGGCGTTGATCACGCAGGGCGGGAACGCGCCGGTGAAGATGACCAGGACCGGCCCGCCGATGCCCGTTCCGAACCAGAGCGCGGCGAACGGGACCCAGGCGATCGGCGCGACGAAGCGCAACGCGTCGAACAGCGGCGAGACGATCGCGTCGAGCCAACGAAACCAGCCCATCGCCAGCCCGAGCGGCACGCCGATGACCACCGCCAGGCCGAAGCCCATTCCGAAGCGCGCGAACGACGACGCGAGGTGCTGCTGCAGCGTGTAGCCGGAGAAAGGCTCGTAGGTCAGCTCGACGAACTTCTGCGCGACGGACCACGGCGGCGGCAGGAATTGGCGCAAGGCGAGGCCGGAGAGCGAGGCGAGCGACCATACCGCGAAGAAAACGAGCAATCCGGCGAGACCGAGGATCGCGAGCTCGCGCCGCGACAACACCGCCCGTCCGCTCATCGCGCGTGCCACGGCATCGTCCGCGTCTCTAGCCAGCTCAGGAGCGCAGTCATCGCGCCACCGGCAATCGCCACGCTGATCATGCCCACGACGATCATCGCCGGAAAGAGGTCGAGTCCGGCCTGGTAGAGCACGTGCCCGAGCCCGACGATCGCGCCGATCAGCTCGCCCGCGACCAGCGTGGTCCAGCACGCCTGCAGCGAAAGGCGCAGCCCCGTGAAAATGAGCGGCAACGCGCCCGGGAACAGCACCTCGCGCACCAGCATCGCGCGCGTGATTCCGAGTGAGCGCGCGGCTTCAACGAGGTGTGATTCAATCGAGCGAACGCCCGCGTAGCTGTTGATGACCGCGGGCACGAATGCGGCAAACCAGATCACCAGCACCTTGGCCGCGTCGCCCAGCCCCAGCCAGACGATAGCGAGCGGGATCCAGGCGAGCGGCGGAATGGGGCGCAGCAGAAGGAAGACAGGATTGATCACGCCTTCGGCGCGCCGGCTCCAGCCCATCCACATGCCCAGCGGAACCCCGATCCCGCTCGCCACCGCGAAGCCTGTCAGCACCAGCCACGAGCTGTGCAGAAAATGCTCGTAGAGCCGGCCGTCGGCGTAGCCCTGCACCGAGATCTGCTTGAGCGCCCGCAGAACTTCCGCCGGCGTCGGAAAATACACCGGCGGAACGAACTGCGTGACCGACGTGGCGACGTACCAGAGGGCGATGACAACGACGAGCGTCGCCGCGCCCACCGCGAGCCGCGAAGACTCGGCGCGTTTACGCATCGCTCACGAAGCCGACCGCTGAACCTGGATTCCCCGCCCCAAGGGCTGCCTCCAGGCCGGGGCGGGTTTCGTCATGTCGAACCGGAGGTCAGTCGGCGCGGTTGGCGAACGCCTTGAGCTTCGGGTCGCGGTCGACCATCTTCATGTACTCGTCGTTGATGTAGCCCGAAGCCGGCGGCACGTCCGCGATGGCGCCTGTGCCTTTCATGAATTCGCCGATCTGCGTCATCCATTTGTCGACGTCCGATGGTCCCTTCGAACGGTCCATGATCTTGAGCTGCCCCGCGAGGTCGAACGTGGGGCGGGTGTCGAACTCCTTCTTCATCGACGCTTCGCTGATGGTGACGCCGCCGATGTCGTAGAACTTCTTCATCATGGCGATCGCCTCGGGCTGGTGAGCGTTCATCCACTTCCAGGTGCGCAGATACACAGCCAGGAACTTGGCGACGTTCTGCGGCTGCTCCTTGGCGTAGTCGGCGCGCACCACCAGTGCGCCCGGGATCACGGTGCCCGTGTCCTTGCCGGAGCAGATCACCTTCGCGCCCGCCTTCTCCTCCATGGTGTAGATGTTGGGCGCCCACAAGCCGCCGAGGTCGGCGTTGTTGGACGACATCGCGGAGATGATCTCGGCCTGCCCCATGCTCTTGATCGTGACGTCCGATTTCTTCAGCCCCCATTTGGCGAGACAGGACTGCACCGCGTAGTCGCCCGTGGAATTCGCCGTGAGCACGATCGTGTCGCCCTTGATCGATTGCGGGTTCTTCATGAACGCGTCGGCCTTCGCGGCGGTGGCGAGCAACGCGTTGCCCGCGGACTCGTCGTTGGTGAGCCCGATGGTGAGCAGGTTGTAACGCACCGCGCCGAGCACCGCGGGCACCGAGCCGGTGCCGCCGACGTCCCAGGACTTCGACGCCGACGCGGCGATCTGCGGCACGCCCGCAGGGAAGGTGCTGAACGTGGGCTTGAGCCCCAGGTCGGCCCACCAGCCCTTCTGCTCGGCGACGTAGAACGGCAGCGACCAGTAGAGCGCGGGCTGGTAGCTCACCTTGATTTCGGTGAGCTCGGCTCGCGTTACGGCGGCGAAAGCGACCAGCGCGACCGCGGCTAATGCCTGGCAAAGATGCTTTCTCATGACTCGCTCCTCCTCGTTATGGACGGGACTTGCAGACAACGTCCTTCAATGCTCGTTGCGCGCCTGCTGCTCGCGGAGCAGCCGCCAGATGTGCCCACGCAGATGAACGAACGATGCCTCGTCCATCACGTCCTCGATGCGCTCGTGCCGGTCCCAGCGCTCGGCCTTGCGCACGCTCGCGACGTCGACGATCTCGGCGATGCGCCCCGGGCGGCGGGTCATCACCACGACGCGGTCGGCCAGATACACCGCTTCCTCGACCGCGTGCGTGATGAAAAGGACCGTGCGCGGGCTCACGCGCGCGAGCTTCACGAGCTCCTCCTGCATCACGACGCGGGTCTGGGCATCGAGCGAGCCGAATGGCTCGTCCATCAAGAGCACGTCGGGATCGAGCGCGTAGCTGCGGGCGATCGCGACCCGCTGCTGCATGCCGCCCGAGAGCTGATGCGGGAACGCGGACTCGTAGCCCTGCAGGCCCATGAGCTCCACGTAGCGATCGACGCGCGAGCGGCGCTCCGAGGGCTCGACTCTCGTCGCGCGCAAGCCGAAGTCGATGTTCTCCACCACGGTCTTCCATGGAAACAGCGCGAACTGCTGGAACACCACCGACCGATCGGGGCCCGGACCGGTCACCGGCTTCCCACCGACCATCACCGATCCGGCGCTCGGAAACTCGAGCCCCGCGGCCATGCGCAGGCACGTCGTCTTACCGCAACCCGACGGACCGACGATGGCCACGAACTCGCGCGCGCGCACTTCGAAGCTGACGTCGCCGACCGCCGGGAGGTCCTGGCCGTCGTGCCGAAAATGGCGTGCGACCCGGTCGAAGACGATGTTGCTCACGTTTGGGCTTGCTTCAGCCGGCCGAGAAGCCGCCGTCGACGAAGATCGTCTGGCCGGTGACGTAATCCGAAGCTCGGCTCGCAAGGAACAGCACCGTCCCCCAGAGATCGCGCAGCTCGCCGTTTCGGCCGACGAAGGTTTTCGCCGCCATCGCTTCCCAGCGCGCCTTGTCCCTCACCACCGGCGCGGTGAGCTCGGTGGCGAAAAAGCCCGGCGCGATCGCGTTGGCGTTCACGCCGTGCCGCGACCAGGCCTGCGCCTGCGCGCGCGTGAGCTGCGCGATTGCCCCCTTCGACGCGCCATACGGTGCGCAGTCGGCGAAGGCGCGCACCGACTGCAGCGAAGCGATGTTGATGATCCGCCCGAAGCCGCGGGCGATCATCGCGGGCGCGAGACGCTGGGCGAGAAAGAACGGCGCCTCGAGGTTCACCTTGAGCGTCGCGTCCCAGTCCTCCTCGGTGACGTCGAGTATCGGCTTGCGACGGTTCGTGCCCGCGGCCGATACGAGAATATCGGGCGCGCCGAAGGGATGTGCGGCAAGCGTGGCGCATTCCTTGATCACGGCTCGATCGGAGAGATCGAATGCGAGCGCCGCGGCGCGCCCTCCCTTCCCGGCTATTTCGTCACGAACCTGTTCGAGCAGCTCGACCCGTCGCGCCACCACCACCACCGCGCAGCCGGACGCGGCGAACGCGAGCGCGATCGAGCGGCCGATGCCGGAGCTCGCGCCGGTCACCACCGCGACGCGACCCGAGAGGTCGAACAGGTTCGTGTCGGCCATCCCTGCTCAGCTCTCGACCGGCGCGCCGCGCTCGAAACGTTCGCCCGGAAAGTACTTCGCCAGCCGATCGTCCGCGGTGCGCGCATGTGCTTCCATCCCTTCGAGGCGCGAGATCCGGGCGGCCACCTGCGCGATGTTTCGATTCGCTTCGCGGGTCATCCGCTGCCAGGTGACGGTCTTCAGGAACTTGTGCACCGACAGACCGCCCGAGTACCGCGCAGCCCCCTTGGTCGGGAGGATATGGTTGGGCCCGGATGTCTTGTCGCCGAACGCCACGGTGGTCTCTTCGCCCAGGAACAACGAGCCATAGCACGTAAGCCGCGCGAGCCACCAATCGAGATCACGCGCATGCACTTCGAGATGCTCGGGCGCGTAGCGATCGGAAGCTTCGGCGATTTCCTCGCGCTTCTCGGCGACGATCACCTCGCCGTAGTCGCGCCAGGCCGCGCCCGCGGCCTCGCGCGCCGTGGGCGGCAGCGCTTCGATCAGCTCCGGCACGCGTTGCATCACCGCCGTCGCAAGCGGGCGCGACGTGGTCATGAGCCAGGCGGGCGACTCGTGTCCGTGCTCGGCCTGACCGACCAGATCGGCGGCGACGATCGCCGCGTCGGCGCTCTCGTCGGCGATCACCGCGACCTCGGACGGTCCCGCGAACACGTCGATGCCGACCTTGCCGAACAGCACGCGCTTGGCTTCGGCGACGAACTTGTTCCCGGGCCCGACGATGATGTCGGCCGGCCTGCCGGTGAACAGCCCATGGGCCATCGCCGCGATCGCCTGGACGCCGCCGAGCGTGAGGATCGCGTCGGCGCCCGCGACCTTCATCGCGTACAGGACCTGCGGGTGGATGCCCTCGCCGCGATACGGGGTCGACGCGGCGACGACGAACGGCACGCCCGCGGCCTTGGCGGTGGCGATCGCCATGTACGCCGAAGCGATGTGCGCGTAGCGGCCGGTCGGAACGTAGCAACCCGCGACGTTGACCGGAATGAGACGCTGGCCGGCTACGAGACCCGGCTGCAGCTCGACGGCGAACTCTTGAGTCGATTCGCGCTGGGCGACCGCGAAGCAACGCACGCGCTCGGTCGCGAAGTCGATGTCTCGTCTGACGGCCGGAGGAATCACGCTCGTGCGGTATTCGATCTCCTGCGACGTCATCACGATCGGGCCGGTCCAGTGGTCGAGCTTGGCGGCGTAGTCGCGCACGGCCTGCTCGCCGTGCGTCGCAATCGCCGCGAGCATCTCTTCGACCACCGCGCGGGCGGTACCTGTCCCGCTCTCCGGCGACTTCGCGGCTTGCTTCAGATACTGGATGGACACGTTGCGATCCTCGTCAAATGCATGCGGGCGACCATAGCAAGGACCGATAGGCGCTGCAACCGTCAGCCTCTCACGGCTAGCCGATTGCAGTCAGCGAAGACTGACGCGCGGGTGCGGCGGGTTCATCTCCGGGAACGCACGCTGCGCCTGCGCTTCGATCCCGCCTTTGCCTTCTTCCGGTCGGAGCCATCGGGATGCAGCTCCTTGCGCGACAGCTCGAGCTCTTCGCGCAGCCACCGTCTCAATGCGACCAGCGGCGGCCACTCGCGCAAGCCGGGCGGGTAGACGAGGTGAAACGGGTGCGCCTCCTCGTGAGTGATCGACAGGGGCGACAGTCTTACCAGTCGCCCGTCGCGCAGCGCGTCGGCCGCCAGCAGCTCGCGAGCCACGGCCAGGCCGAGGTTCTGTTCGACCGCCTGCAGCAGCAGACCCGCGTCGTTGAACTCCGCCACAGGGGTCGCCTGGATCCGCAGCCCCGCCGCGGCGAACCACCGCTCCCAAAGGTCCTTCTCTCCCAGCAGCGCTTCGCGGGCGAGCGCCGCCGGTTGCGCGCCGAGGAGGCGTCGCGCAGCCGACGGCGATCCGACGGCGACGAACGATATGGGCGTATCGAACAGGCGATCTGATTCCAGTCCGACCCAGGGCCCGCGGCCGACGCGCAGACCTGCGTGGAAGCCCTCGCGCTGCAGATCGATCAGCTGCTGGGATGCGTCGATCTCGAGGGCGATACTCGGATGCTGCTCGCGCCACCGGCCCATGCGCGGGAGCAGCCAGCGTTGCGCGAACGACGGCAGCACCGTGACGCGCAGCCGCTGCGCCGCGCCGCTCGCGGCCGCCGCAGCAGCCTGTACGCCGTCCTGGAGCTGTGCGAGAGCGCCCTGCACGCTGCCGAGCAGCGCCCTGCCGGCGGGATTCAGCACGACGCGCCGTCCGCGGCGCTCGAAGAGCTCGAAGCCGAGCTGCTCTTCGAGCCCGCGGATCTGCTGGCTCACGGCGCTGTGCGTGAGGTGCAGCACTTCGGCCGCCGCGCGCAGGTTCTGCAGCTCGGCGACGGCGCGAAAGGCGGTGAGCGTGTTAAGGGGCAGGCGTGACATGGCGGGAGGCGGAGAAATTCTGTGGTAAGACTAAGCGACCAGGACGGTTAGAACAAGTTGATTCTCATCCATGGTCTGGGCGCATAGGCTTACCACACCGTCAAGCGACCTGGAGAATTCATGGACCCGTCCGCCCAAACCGACACCCTGGCTTCGCCCATCCTTGCCGGAGGCATGGTCCAAGCCGTCCGCGCCGCCGCGAGGGTACTTCTTGCCCGCGTGCACGAGACCGTCACCGGGCCGGCGCAGGATGCCGACGATATCGCCGGCATGAGCGACTACATGCTGAGAGACATCGGCGCAGAGACCTCGCTCCGCGCGCGCATTCCCGCCCGCGAGCTCGAGTATCCGCGTCTTTGACAGGAGCCATCATGACTTCGATCCGAAATCGATCCACCGCCGTGCGACGGCCGCTGCTTCTGCTGAGCGCGCTCGGGTTCGCCATCGCGGGCCCGTCGTTTGCGCAACTCCCCTGCCCTTCGGCCCCCGAGCGATCGGCAGCGATGCCGGCCGAGTTCACGGGAGAGTTCGATCGCGGCACGCCGGTCTATCGCCTGCCCTCGATCCGCGTCTCGGCCAGTCGCCACCTGGCCGTGGTCGACGCCCGGCCCCGCAGGCGCGATGCGCGGGTGGAACCCGTGCCGGTGCAACCGGTTCGCGGGCGCGCGCCGTCGTGATGCGGCCGACGGGCTGGCATCATCCGGCAGCTGACGCGGCAGGCCGGGGACTGCCTCGGCCCGCTCGCGATCGGCTCTCGCCCGGCCGTCCGGTGCGCATGGCGAAAATCCGCTACGCTCCCGATTCCAAGGACTTCTCTCTGCGCCGGCATGTCCTCCGCCCTCTTCTCGCCTTTCAAGTTGCGCAAGCTCGCGCTCGCCAACCGCATCGTCGTCTCGCCCATGTGCCAGTACTCCGCGGTCGACGGCTGCGCAACCGACTGGCACATCACGCATTGGGGTCAGCTCCTCCAGTCGAGCGCGGGCATGTTCACGATCGAGGCCACAGCGGTGTCGGCGGTCGGACGCATCACGTACGGCTGCCTTGGACTCTACGACGACGCGTGCGAAGCAGCGTTGGGCACGCGGCTCGCGATCGCGCGCAGGAATGCGCCGCCCGTCCCGGTAGCCATCCAGCTCGCTCACGCCGGCCGCAAAGGTTCGTCGCGCCTGCCGTGGGAAGGCGGACAGCTCATCCATGCAGAACGAGGCGGATGGACGCCGGTCGCGCCGTCCGCGATCCCGCAGCTTCCCGACGAGCCGCCCCCCGCCGCGCTCGACCTGGCCGGCATGGCGAAGATCCAGCGCGAGTTCGCCGCCGCCGCCCGACGCGCAGCGCGGCTCGGTCTCGATGCGCTCGAGCTGCACTGCGCGCATGGCTACCTGCTGCACGAATTCCTCTCGCCCATCTCCAACCGGCGCGACGACGACTACGGAGGATCGTTCGAGCACCGCGTGCGGTTCCCGCTGGAGGTCTTCGCGGCGGTGCGCGCGGTCTGGCCGCAGGACAAGCCCATGGGCGTGCGCATTTCAGCCACCGATTGGGTCGACGGCGGCTGGACGATCGAAGACTCCATCGCGCTCGCGCGGCGTCTCAAGGACGCCGGGTGCGACTGGGTCGATACGTCGAGTGGCGGCATCTCGCCCAAACAGAAGATCCCCCTCGGACCCGGCTACCAGGTGCACCTGGCGCGGCAGATCCGCCGCGCTACGTCCATTGCGACGATGGCCGTCGGCCTGATCACCGACCCCAAGCAGGCCGAGGCGATCGTCGCCGCGGGCGATGCCGATCTCGTGGCGCTGGCCCGCGCCATGCTGTGGGATCCGCGTTGGCCTTGGCACGCCGCCGAGGCGCTTGACGCGCAGGTCGTCGCGCCCCAGCAGTACTGGCGATCGGCGCCGCGCGAAGCCGCAACGGTGATCGCGAACGCGAAGGTGGGAATGCGATAGGACCGTAGGACGCCGGCGAAACGGCTCGCCTGAAGGTCGCCGACGGCGGCCTTGAAGCTCGCTGTAGCTGATTCGTCTGATTCTTGGTATGGTTATTGCACGATCGCAGGCACAGGTGTATCTAACCGCCATGGCTCCGACCGCCATTCCCCTTGCCGGCTTGCAGCCGATCTACTCCGTCGCCGACGTCGATCGCGCGTCGGAGGACAGTGCCGCCCAGCGCAACGAAGGGTTGAAGGGTTGGTATGACCGCATGCGCAAGCTGGGCGGGTCGCGCTACATCGTCAAGCCGTCCAACCACAATTCGGTCGACGATCTCTATGACGTGTCGCCGAACTTCGGCGAAGTCATCGACGACTTGAAGAAATTCCTCGCGCTCGCGGTCTCCGGCAACGAAGCGGTCAACTTCACGCCGATCCTGCTCATCGGGGAGCCCGGCCTCGGCAAGACTTACTTCGCGCGCAAGCTCGCCGACGCTCTGGCGACCGGATTCGAGTTCGTGTCGATGAACTCTTTGACGGCGGGATGGGTGCTCACCGGCGCGTCGGCCGGGTGGCACAACGCGCGCCCGGGGAAGGTGGCGCAGACGCTGATCGACGGCGACTTCGCGAATCCCGTCATCGTGCTCGATGAAGTGGACAAGGCGGGCGGCGATCACCGCTATGACCCGATGGGGGCGCTTTACACCCTGCTCGAGCGCGACACCGCGGTGCACTTCAAGGACGAATTCATCGACGTCGACATGGACGCATCGCACATCCTGTGGATCGCGACCGCCAACGACGAGACGTCGATTCCCGAGCCGGTGCTCAACCGGATGAACGTCTACGTCATCGAGCGCGCGGACGCCGAAGGCGCGCGCCGGATCGCGCTTTCGGTCTATCGCGAGATCCTCGACCAGCATCACTGGCCGTTCCCGCCGGAGCCCTCCGAAGCGATGCTCGACCGGCTGGTGGCCGTTCCGGCGCGTGACATGAAGAAGCTCCTCCTCGACGCTTTCGGAACCGCGCGGCTCGCCGGTCGCGACTACCTCGTTCCCGAGGACATCGACGCCAAGAAGCTCTGCGGCCGCAAGACCCGCGTCGGCTTCTGACGCCTTCCCCACCGCCTCGATCGAGTCTCGGCGAGCCCTGTTGCGGGGCGCGCTGCACCGCCACGGGGCGGATCGCGCCCGGCCGTCCGGACCCTGAGCGGCGCACGGCTGGCACAATGCTCGGTCTTGGGGGAAAGCTCATGACCGTCATCACGTGCATCGAAGACCTGCGCCAGCTGCATCGCAAGCGGGCGCCGAGGGCGTTCTACGATTACGTCGACGCCGGCAGTTACTCTGAGGACACGTATCGAGCCAACAGTGCCGATCTCGCGGCGCTGAAGCTGCGACAGCGCGTCGCGGTCGACGTCGATATGCGCTCCACGGCATCGACGATGCTCGGCCAGAGCGTGACGATGCCGGTCGCCCTGGCGCCCGTAGGCTCGACCGGCATGCAGTGGGCCGACGGCGAGATCCTGGCCGCGCGGGCGGCGGAAAGGTTCGGCGTGCCGTTCACGCTTTCGACCATGAGCATCTGCTCGATCGAAGACGTGGCCGAGCACACGACCAGGCCGTTCTGGTTTCAGCTCTACGTCATGCGCGACCGCGACTTCGTGAAGCGCCTGATCGAGCGCGCGAAGGCGGCAAAGTGCTCCGCGCTCGTGCTGACGCTCGACCTGCAGATACTGGGCCAGCGCCACAAGGATCTCAAGAACGGCTTGACCGTGCCGCCGCGGATCACGCTCTCCAACGCGCTCGACGTGCTGACCAAGCCCGGCTGGGCCTTGCGCATGCTGCGCACCCGGCGGAGGAGCTTCGGGAATCTCGCCGGACACGTCAAAGGCGCCGGGGGCATCGTTGCGCTTTCCAAATGGACGGCGCAACAGTTCGATCCGACGCTCGACTGGGACGACGTGGCCTGGGTGAAGCAGGAATGGGGCGGCAAGCTGGTTCTCAAAGGCATCCAGGACGTCGACGATGCGAAGACGGCGGCATCGATCGGTGCCGACGCGATCGTGGTCAGCAATCACGGCGGCCGGCAGCTCGACGGCGCGATTTCATCCATCCGGGCCTTGTCGCCGATCGTCGACGCCGTCGGTGACAAGACAGAGGTCTGGATGGACGGCGGCATCCGCTCGGGTCAGGACCTGCTCAAGGCGCTCGCCCTCGGCGCGAAAGGCACGCTGATCGGTCGCGCTTTCAACTTCGGGCTCGGCGCGATGGGCGAGGCAGGCGTGACGATGGCGCTGGAAATCATCCGGAAGGAGCTGGACACGACGATGGCGCTGTGCGGCGTGCACACCATCGGCGAGATCGGCCGGCGCCTCGTCCTCAACCCCTATTGAGGCGGCCGCCGCGTCGAAGTCATTCCGAATGAATCGTAAGCTGTCCCGCGATCAGCCGGACACGCAGATCGAAATCGCCTTCGCCGGTCGCCTTGAATGAACGCCACAGGCCGCCGGTGTCCGCGCGCCAAGGTCTCGCGTCAAGCTCGCCGGCGGTTACCGACGCGGCAACGCTGCGATAGCGCCGAGGGTCCGGGAGGCTGAGATCGATCTCGCCCGCCAGCAGATCGACGTCCATGCTTCCCACGATCCCTTCGATGGCGAGCTCTCCCGCCCGCATGTGCACCGCGACATCGGATCGTCGCGGCACTTCGATCCGGTAGACCGTACGTTCTCCAGGACCGTCGACGACTACGGTCGCATCGCTCTCGCCGGAGCGCTCGAGCTTCACCTTCACCTCCTTTTCGTCGCCGGAAAACGTCGAGCGCCACGACACTCTGATGACGTCATCGGGCACCCCTACCACTTTCATGGTTCCCTTGTTGAGCTTCATCCGGATCGCGCCGCCGGCGGAGAATTTCATCGTCGCAGGATTCCCCGGTGGCTCGGTCGGCCGTTCGTCGCCGACCGCGGCCATCGAATGTGCCCCAAGGAAGGTCAGCGCCAGAAGCGACCGCAAGAGGAGAGTGGCCTTGCAAGGAGTGTCAGTGCTCACTTTGCACAGCCTGTCATGCGGGTTCTCGCAGGGTTTAGATGCGGGCGGCCAGACATTCCGATTCACGTCGGAAGCGGGTCCGCCGCCCCTATCGTGACGCAACGCGGAAAAAGGGATAAAATGTTGCACTGCAGCATCAACCTGGAGACCGCATGGAATTTGCTGAAAAGGTTGCCGTCATCACGGGCGCCGCAAGCGGCATCGGGCGTGCGGTCGCCATCGATCTTGCGCACCGCAAGGTACGCGCGATGGCGCTGGTCGACATGGGTGAATCCGTCGGCGCGGTCGCCGCCGAGATCAATGCCAAGGCCCATCGCCACGTAGCCTACCCTTATCGAGGCGATGTCACCGACGAGGCCTTTCGCGCCTCCGTTTTCGATTCCATCAGCAGCGAGGTCGACACCGTAAGCATCTGCGTGCCGGCCGCCGGCATCACGCGCGACGATCTCGCCGTGCGCATCGACCGCGAGACCGGCAAGGCGCGGATCTACCCCCAGGAGCTCTTCAAGCGCGTGATCGACGTCAACCTCGTCGCGCCGGTCTACTGGGCGCTCGAGATGATCGGGCGCATCGCGGAAAATCGCGCCGCGTCGGGCCTCAAGCGATGGGAGCCCGCCGAAGGCATGCAGGGGGCGATCGTGTTCATCGGCTCGGTCTCGTCGCAGGGCAACCGCGGGCAGATCTCCTACGCGAGCGCCAAGGCAGGCATCGAAGGCGCGGCAGCGACGATCATGAAGGAAGCCGTCTACCACGGCGTGCGTTGCGGCGTGATCCATCCCGGATTCACCGACACACCGATGGTGCGCGCGCTGGGCGATGATTACATCAGCAAGAACATCCTGCCCTTCACACAACTGAACCGGCTCATTCGTCCCGAGGAAATCGCCGACGCCATCTGCTTCATGCTCGGCAACTCGGCGGTGAGCGGCGAGCTGTGGGCGGACGCCGGCTGGCACGCGCCGGCCTGATCCGTCTCGTCCCGCTAGACCTTCACGCCGGAACCGCTGCGCGCGGCGCCGCGGGCTTGCGCTCCCGCGGCGGGCGCTCGTCCATGAGCCACTGCAGCGTGAAGGCCGCGAGCCCGATCACGATGAGCGCCCCCCACGCCACGTTGTAATTGCCGAACCGATCCAGCACCAGGCCGCCCATCCAGGCTCCGAAGAACGACCCGACCTGATGGCTCAGAAACACGATGCCGTAGAGGGTGTTGAAGTGCGTGAGCCCGAACACCCGGCCGATGATGCCGGTGATGAGGGGCGCCACCCCGAGCCACAGAAACCCCATGGCCGCCGCGAAGATGAGCGTGGACGTCGAGGTGATCGGCGCTGCAAGGAACGCGATGATGATGAGCGTGCGCAGCAGATAGATCAGCGCCAGCAGGTGCTTCTGACTGTAGCGCGCGCCGAGATGCCCGAAGAGGTAGGTGCCGATCGCGTTGAAGAGCCCGATCAGCGCCAGCGCACTCGCCCCCACGCCAGGGGGCACGCCGCAAATCTGCAGGTACGTCGATAGGTGCGTGGTGATGAACACGAGCTGGAAACCGCAGGCGAAGAATGCGGCGGTCATGAAGACGTACCCGCGATGCCCCATCGCTTCGGTCACGGCCTCGCCAAGCTTCTGCTTCCTGGTCTCGATCGAATGCACCGGCGCGAGTTCCCGTACAGGCAGCGAGAGAACGGCCATCGACGCGGCAATGGCCGCGAATCCCAACATCGCCGCCTTCCACCCGAAGCCGTCGATGAGCCACTGGCCGAGCGGAGCGAGCACCATCGTGCCCAGCGACCCGGCCGCGGCGACGAGTCCGACCGTCTGCGTGCGCCGCTCGGGCGGCGTCGCACGCGAGATCGTCCCGATCAGGACGCCGAAGCCCGTGCCCGCGGTGCCGACGCCCGCGAAAAAACCCGCCAGCTCGAGCGCGCCCGGCAGCGTCTTCGCGAACACCATCAGGGCGAGGCCCGCGGCGTAGACCAGGGCGGTGGCGATCAGCACGGGCCGCGCGCCGTAGCGGTCCGCGACCGCGCCGACGAAAGGCTGAGACACCCCCCAGACGATGTTCTGCAAGGCGATCGCGAAGCCGAACGTCGCGGCCGAGATTCCGAGCTCGACGGTCATCGGCCGCATGAAGATGCCCAGGCTCTGCCGCAGACCGATGCAGATGGAGATGATCACCCCGCTGAGGACCATCAGGAGGAGCATCGCGCGACGGTCGACAGGGGCGGTCATTGGCAGCTACAGGTAAACAGATCGGTTTACATATGGTCGTGCAGCACCTATAATTTTGTCAAGTATCAAAAGTACACTGATCGGTGTAGTTCGAACTATGGCGTCGACAAAGACCCATTCCGCGCCGCCGGAGGAGCGCATCCTCAGGGCCGCCGACCGGCTCTTTTATCTGCAAGGCATTCGCGCCGTCGGCGTCGATGCCGTCGCGGCCGAGGCGGGCGTCAGCAAGCGCACGCTCTACAACCACTACGCGACCAAGGACGACCTGATTGCCGCGTACCTCGTCGCGCGCTTCCGCCATATCGCGCCCTCGGACGCGCCAGCCCGCGACCAGATTCTCGGTTACTTCGATTACCTCGAGCGCGCCTTCGCGAACCCCGCGTACCGCGGTTGTCCCTACGTCAACGCGGTCTGCGAGCTGAGCGATCCGAAGCATCCGGCCGCCGGCATTGCGCTGCAGTTCAAGCAGCAGCGCCGCGAATGGATCCGCGCGCTCCTCGAGCGCCTCGGAGCGGCCGACACGGAATCCCTGGCGACACAGATCCAGCTGCTCGTCGAAGGCGCCGTCGCCTGCACGCTCGTTCGCGGCGACCCGGCACTGGCGCGCGCCGCGCGTGCCGCGGCGGAGGTCCTGATCGATACCGCCGTCAAGCCCTCGGTCGCAGCCCGGCGTGCCGGCTCGCGTCGGCGACTCTAGGCAAGGGGCGGCATCGCCCGCGTGACAGTTTCCGCGATCATCGTTTGATCCGCCGCGGCGGGTTGACTTCGCACGGCCGCCTCGATAGCTTGCTAGCTGCCGAGGTTCCGGCCCACCGGGAGAAAACGATGTCGATACGGCAAGGCTTCTTGTCGCGCACGTGCGCGACGATCGTAACGGTCACCGCCTGCATGCTCGTTCAAGCCGCGCGCGGGCAGACGATCATCGACGAGTGGGCCTCCGTGCAGGCGCCGCCCCCGCCCGCGCTGAAGGCGGTGACCATCGACAGGAAAACGACCGCGGTCCTGATGCTCGACTTCAACCAGCAGACCTGCAATCCCCAGCGCAGGCCGCGCTGCGTCGCGAGCATCCCGAAGGTCAAGACTTTGTTGACCGCCGCGCGTGCAGCCGGAGTGCCGGTCGTCTACAGCCTCGGCGGAGGAGGCAAGCCCTCCGACATCGCCAGCGCGCTCGCGCCGAGCGCCGACGAGCCCGTCGTCAGCTCCGGCGTGGACAAGTTCGTGCATACCGATCTCGAAAAGATCCTCAAGGACAAGGGCGTGACCACCGTGATCGTGGCCGGTACCGCGGCGCACGGCGCGGTGCTCTATACCGCAAGCAGCGCCGCCATGCGCGGAATGAAGGTGATCATCCCCGTGGACGGAGTTTCGGCGGAGTCCCTCTATATCGAGCAGTACGTCACGTGGCATCTCGTCAACGCGCCGGTCATTTCCCCGGCGATGACGCTGACGACGCTCGCAGACGTGAAGTTCTGACGGCCCTTCAGGCGCGGGCGTTAGCGGATCACACATCCGCTCGCGCGCCAAGCGGCGAATCGCCGCTAACCGATGCGCTTCGCGTGCAGCAGGGGCAGCTCGGTGCGCGGGGCGAACCCGAGAGCAAGATACATGTCGATCGCGCGGCGGTTCGGGCTGTCGACGTGGAGAAGCGGCGTTTCTCCGCGCGAGAGCATGCGATTGACGATGCGCCCCACCAGCGCACGCGCGTAGCCTCGTCCCTGCACGTCGGGATGCGTGCACACCGCGCTCACCTCGCGAAAGTCGGCGATCCACATCCGCTCGCCGGCCATCGCGACCAGCCGGCCGCCTTCGCGAATGCCGATGTAAGCGCCCAGATCGCTCGTCCTCGGGCGGAACGGACCGGGCTTGGTCGCGTCGACCAGCTCGAGCATCTCGGTGACGTCGCCGTCGCCGAGCCTGGAAACGCCGACCTCGCCCTCGGGCAGCGGCGATCGATCGGTGCGGATCATCTGCGTGAGCCGCGACGCGTAAAGTATCTGCCACTTCGTCGGCAGCTCGGGCACGCGAGGGCCGATCAGCCCGACGTCGTCGCCGACATCGACCAGCGCTTCCAAAGCCGCGACGTGCGCGGCGCTGGTTCCCGAGATCGCGCCGATGGGCGAGATGGTCCCGACGTAGCGGCGCGCCCGCGTGTCCCCGCACGCGAATCGCGCATGCCGGGTCGCGAGGCACGACCAGACGGGATCGTCCAGCGGGCCTTGGATGTCGACGGCGCTCACGCGGGAGATTCTGTCACAGGGTGCGTCCGGCATCACGTCGCGGGACATCGCCCTGCGCCGGACGCGGGGCTCCGCACGCTCACCGGCGCCGTCATCGTTCACGAGCGTGAGCGAGTCCGGGGCAAGCCGACTGCAACCGCTATTGCGGGTTCTCTGCGATGTTTACCAGCACGAGACGACCGCGGGCGCAAGGCGCGAAGTGGTAGTAGTTCGCGAATTTCTTGCCCTTCGCGTTCACGCCTTCGACTCTGATGTAGGCGGTGCCGGGCTTGGCGGAGAACTCGATCGGCGCGCTCGCGCTCAAGAAGCGCTCGGAGTACACGGCGACGTCCGCGTCGATGCCGCTCAGCCCCCGGATCGCTCCGACCTGTTTCGCATCGAAGCCCTGCGCGGCGAGCAGCGCCTTGAGATCCTTCTTGAGCGCCGCGTCGTGCACCGCCTCATACGCCGCCCTCACCGCCTGCTCGTCCAGCCTGGGCGCGGTCGCGTCGGCGCGCGTGCCGTGAATCCAGTCGCCCTGGCTCACTTCATTGATCAGAGGCTTCGAGACGGGCAGATCGAACTCGAAGCTGCCATGCTGCTTGTGCACCACCTGGCCGACCGCTCGATCAGGGTCGTCCTTCACTCTGCTCTGCCAATAGCGGCCGCCGACCTCCTCCTCGCGGCTGCTGCCGTCGAAGGATCTGCCGGCGGCGAAGTACTTTGAGGCTCCCTTGGCGAGCGTCACCTCGAGGTAGCTCGCGTCGCGCAATTGCGACAGCGCGCGCGCCTGGGTCATGGGACAGGCGGAGCCCGCGATCATCGGCGAGGCGATCGCCTTGTTTGTGACATATACGACGGTACCTTTCCCGTTCGGATCCGGGTAGGCGACGCCGTCGACGACGTCGAACTCGCCGAGATTGATCTCCTTGAAGTGTCCCTTGACCGGCGCGGGATACGTGTAGGGCGGGATCGTCTCCTCGGCGACCCTGGCCGTTTTCTTTTCCTGCGCAACGGGAGTCTCGGCTTCTCTGCCGCATGCCGAAAGCGCGACCGCAACGACGCACGCGGCCAGCACGCCCAAGCAAACATCTTTCATCGGTACGCTCCCTGGCGGCCGCCGTGCATCCCGCAGCCCGCCCACAGCCGTCGCTTTATGCCGGATTGTGGCCGCCGTTGCCGCGGCTACTGGCTCACCAGGCACTGGCTCCCGTCCAGCCTGAATCTCTGGGTCATCGTGGACGTGCTGCTCCCGTTCGCGTCCTTGGTCGCCTTCTTCACCGTCAGCGTCGCCTTCTGGCCGTCGACGGCGAGGACGCCATTGGCTTTGACGTCGTTCGAGAAATCCTGCTCGGTTGCAGACATCTGCTTCATCATGCCGGTCATCATGTCGCGATCCTTCGGAGGCATCGCCTTCCATTGATCCTGCATTTCCCTGGTCGAGAGCTTGTTGGCCTCGTCCATCTTGCCGGCATGGACGAGTCCCATCTGCTTGACCGCCGTCCTGCCGCATGGGTGATCGAGAATGGCCGCGCCTTTGATTTCCGACCCCCCCGCGATCGCGCCGCCGCAGAGCGAGAACGCGAGCGCGGAGCGCAAGCAACCTGTCACGATCCGACGATGCTCCATTGTTTTTCTCCCTTGTTATGGGCTCCCAGCCCGTAGCGGCGCCCTGAGTCGCACAGCGTAGCACCGGGGGGCCGTCGAATCACGCGCCGCTGCAGCTACGCCGTTCGCCGGAAGTGTGAACGAGGATCCACTGCTCGGTGGACTTGTGCTAGCGTCACGAAATGCGCGAGAGTCGCGACATGTCGCGTTCGAAGCGAGAGGCCTGGCCGGCGCTGCCGTATGCGGAGCTCCGCGATACGTACGCGACCCTGCACCTCTGGACCCAGGTCGCAGGCAAGGTCCGTCTCGCCTGCACGCCCTGGCTCAACCATTCGTGGCACGTGCCGCTGTACCTCACGGCGCGCGGTCTGACGACGTCGCCGATCTTTCACGGAGAGCGTTCCTTCTCCATCGACTTCGACTTCATCGATCACGTGCTCGTCGTCGCCGACAGCGAAGGCGCACGCAGGAATGTCGCGCTGGAGCCGCGCAGCGTCGCCGACTTCTACGCGGCGGTCATGGCAGCGCTCGCCGAGCTGTCGCTGCCGGTGCGCATCCATGAGACGCCGAACGAGATCGCGGAAGCTATCCCGTTCAGCGAGGATACCGTGCACGCGCACTACGTCGGCGAGCATGCGCAGCGCCTGTGGCGAGCGCTGCTCCAGGTCGGACGCGTGCTCTCGCAGTTCCGAACGGCGTTCATCGGCAAGTCCAGCCCGGTGCATTTCTTCTGGGGCAGCTTCGATCTTGCGGTGACCCGCTTTTCGGGCAGGCGCGCACCGTTGCACACGGGTCAGGTGCCGCACCTGCCGCGGGCGGTGCTGCGCGAAGCGTATTCGCACGAAGTGAGCAGCGCCGGGTTCTGGCCGGGAAGCGGCGTGGTCGACTACGCCGCCTTCTACTCGTACGCGTATCCCGAACCGGACGGATTCCGAGCCGCACCCGTCGAGCCGCAGGCGGCGAAGTACGATCAGGCGCTCGGCGAGTTCCTGCTGCCGTACGACGCGGTCAGAACGGCGGCGGATCCGGATGCCGCGCTTCTGGCGTTTCTGCAGTCCACCTATGAAGCGGCGGCGGACTGCGCCCGGTGGGATCGCGCAGCGCTGGAGTGCCAACCGGGCAAGCCTTGCGTTCCGCGCCCGGTCGACTAAGCGCGGCGACACGAACGATCAGCGTTGCTCAGGCGTCGCCGCCAGGCGCGACTCCGCTTTCGCAAGCATCGCCTGGAAGCGAGGATGGTTCCGTATCGGATCGAGGTCCGAGTCGATCTTCCACCAGTTGAGGCTCTGCACCTGCGCATCCCGGAAGACAGGCTCCAGCAGCTTGAGCGCCTCGTCAATTTCTCCGAGCTTCACCATGCCGCAAGCCAGGTTGTACATGAGGTTGTAGTTCTCCGGGTCGAGGAGCATCGCGCGATTGGCCCATTCCTTCGCGCGGTCGGCATCACGCAGAATCGCGAGCGACATCACGCCGAAGCCCAGCGCCACGCCGTGATCGGGCTCGGCGACGATCACCTTCTCGACCCGCTCGAGCGTGCGTCGGGCGGCACGCATCGCAGCCTCCTTGTCGCCGAGCGCCTCGTGACACGAGATGCTCATGCCCAACGCCCAGAAATCCGTCTCGATCGCCGCGGCGGCCTTTTCGAGACATGCGATCGCTTCCGGGTAGCGCCGCAAGGCAATGAAGCAGCGCGCCGCGGCCGAGTTGACTTCGTACGCATCGGGATCGAGCCTGAGCGCGATGGCGTGCTCCGCGAGCGACTCGTCGTACCGGCCCGCGTCACCCAGGACGCGTCCCTTGGCGGCGTGCGCTTCGGCGAGATCCGGCGCCAGCGCGAGGGCCCGCTCCGCCGCGTCCCAGCCGGTGTCGTCGCCCACGATGGCGAGAAGAACCGTGTTCGATTGCGAAACCGAGAGCAACGCCCAGGCGCGGGCGTAGTTGGGATCGATCTCCACGGCCCGCTTGCAAAGCCGCACCGTGACTTCGCGGTGGCGCAAATTTCCGGTCGCGTTGTACTGCCGAGCCATGAGATAGAGCTTGTAGGCTTCCGGGTTGGTGGTCGAGCGGCGCTCGATCGCCTCGCGCTCCGCCGGCAACAGCGTCAGTTTCAGTGCCTTGACGATGGCCTCGGAGATCTCGTCCTGCAGCGCGAAGATGTCGTCGATGTTGCGGTCGTAGCGCTCCGCCCAGAGGTGGCTGTCGGTCGCGCCCTCGATCAGCTGCGCGGTGATGCGCACGCGATTGCCCGACTTGCGCACGCTCCCCTCGAGCACATGGCTCACCTTGAGCGCTCGCGCGACCTGCCCGACGTCGATCGGCTTGCCCTTGAAGCTGAACGCGGTCACCCGCGAGACCACGGTAAGCGCCGACACCTTGGACAGATCCGTGATGATGTCCTCGGTGATGCCGTCGCTGAAGTATTCCTGCTCCGGATCCCCGCTCATGTTGGCGAACGGCAACACGCAGACCGAGAGCCGCCGCTTCTGAGGCTGGGTCGCGGGCGACGAGATCCCCGGTGCTGCCGCGCGCATCGCGAAGACGTGCACGGGGCGCTCGATGTTCCTGACCGTATGCTCGCCCAGGTCGTCGAATTCGATTGGCACTTTACCCGCGGCCTGGTCGCGCACGGGGCGCGAGACCGCGACGCCCCCCGGCGAAGCGAGCGTCTGGAGCCGCGCGGCGACGTTGACGCCATCGCCGTAGATGTCGTCGCCGTCGACGATGACTTCGCCGAGCGTGACGCCGATCCGATAGCGGATGCGCTCAGGCTCGGGCGCGGCCCGGTCGGCCTCGGTGGCCTCCTGGATCTCCTGCACGCAAATGACGGCCGAAACGACGCTGCCGAACTCCACGAGCGCGCCATCCCCCATGAGCTTGACGATCCGCCCGCCGTGCTCGGCCACGCGCGGATCGAAGATCGTCTTTCGGTTCTGCTTGAGCCGTTCCAGCGTGCCGGCCTCGTCGCGTTCCATGAGGCCGCTGTAGCCGACGACGTCGGCGGAGACGATGACGGTGAGCTTGTGCTGCACGAATGGGCGCCGTTTGAGCTGGCGTATGATTCGAACGAACGTAGAGCAAATCATACGACAATCCCGTGCCTCGCATCTTCGTCACCGGCGCGGCCGATGGCCTCGGACGATTGGCCGCGCAGCGCCTGATCGCCGAGGGCCATCGGGTCGTTCTCCACGCGCGAAATCCCGCGCGGGCGAAGGAAGCCCTCGCGGCAGCGCCCGGCGCGGAAGCGACCGTGTCGGGCGATCTCTCCAGCATCGCCGAATGCCGGAACATCGCCGGCGAGGTCAACGCCCTCGGAAGCTTCGATGCCGTGATTCACAACGCCGGCGTGGGCTATCGCGAGCGCCGGCGAATCGAAACCGTCGACGGATTGCCGCTGGTGTTTGCCGTCAACACGCTCGCGCCTTACATTCTCACTGCACTGATCAGCAAGCCGAAGCGGCTGGTGTATTTGAGCTCCGGCATGCATCGCAGCGGCGACGCGAGTCTCGAAGACCTGCTGTGGCGCGAACGGCCCTGGAATGGATCGGCCGCCTATGCCGACTCGAAGCTGCACGACGCGATCCTCGCCTTCGCGGTCGCGCGCCGATGGCCCGACGTGCTATCGAATGCCGTCGAGCCGGGGTGGGTGGCGACCAAGATGGGCGGTCCCGGGGCGCCCGACGATCTCGAGGCGGGCGCGACGACGCAAGCGTGGCTCGCGACCAGCAACGATTCCGCCGCGACCGTCAGCGGTGAATACTTCTATCACCAGCGGCGGCGGGCACCCGTGGCAGCGGTCCGCGACGAGCGCGTCCAGGAGCGCTTGATGGCGGAGTGCGCGAGGATCTCGGGCGTAGCGTTTCCGACCGACTGAAAGCATGCGGCCAAGGCAAACGAGCAGCAGGGACCGCTGCCGGTCTCGATTTCGCAGGAGGTCGCGGCAGATCGGCGACCTAGTTACCGGATGACCTCGTCGGCGCGCACGAGCAGCGATTGCGGGACTGCGAGCCCGAGCGCCTTGGCAGTTCTCACGTTGATCGCGAGCTGGAACTTGGTTGGTTGTTCGACTGGCAGCTCGCCGGGCTTTGCGCCTTTGAAGATCTTGTCGGCGAAGCTTGCGAACCGGAAGTAGAGGTCGGGGTAGTTCACCGCGTACGCGATCAAGCCTCCAGCCTCGACGAACTCGCGCGCCGGATAGGCGGCGGGCAGACGATGGCGAGCCGCCAGATCGACGATGGTCGGCTGATTCATCTGAGTAAGGCCGTCCGCCCCGATGATGAGCGCATCGACATGCTGCCGGGTCGCCTTCTCGAACGCGCCGCGCAGGTCGGCCTCGTCTCTCACGTCCAGAAGCTCGGCCTGGAGATCCAGGGAACGTGCCGCGGCCTTGGTCTCTTCCCACTCCGGCGTGGCGGCGGGATTGCCCATGTTGTGAAGGAGCGCTACGTGGGAGAGACTCGGAACGAGCTCCTTGAGGAGCTCGATTCGCTTCGCCGTCAACTCCGTGCTGAAGGTCGTCACGCCGGTGATGTTGCCGCCCGGATGCGCGAAGCTCGTTACGATGGCACTCGGGTCGCCCATCGTAGCCATTACCACAGGGATCGTCGCCGTCGCAGCTTTGGCCGCATTCGCCGCGGGCGTTCCGCGAGTCACGATCAGGTCGACCTTGAGGCGTACCAGTTCGGCGGCGAGCTCCGAGAACCGTTCGGCCCGTCCGTCGGCCGACCGGTACTCGATGACGAGGTTCCGACCTTCGACGTAACCCAGCTCTCTCAACCCTTTGCGTAACGCGTCCAGATTGGCGGCGTTCTGGGCCGCCGGTACTGCTTCCAGCATGCCGATGCGATAGACCTTGCCGGTCTGCTGCGCGCGCGGCGCCGACGAGGCAGCCAAAAGACCGAGCGCAACGCCGGCGATGAACACTCGTCGATCCATGCGTCTCTCAGTCCATCGCGCGCAAGTGTCATAACCGGGGATCAAGGCTTTGCCGCCTTCCCGGGCGCTCATGCCAGCCCCATCCGCCGCAGGAACGGCTGCCAGCGCGGATCGCTGTGAAGCGACCGCAGAATCACGTCCGTGGCTGTATACGTCGTCCCTGGGTCGCGTTGCGCATAAGCGCGTTCGAGCCATTCGAACGCCTTGTCGACCTCGTCGCGGTACGCGTAGGCCTCCGCAATCTGGTAGGCCGCGGTCCAGCCGAAGCCGTCGATCAGCGCCTGCAACGCGGCCTCCGAGTCCGCCGCGTGCCCCAGGGCGTGATGGATCATCGCGGACGCCAGGTTGCGGAAGACGTCGTGCGACTCGGCTCCTGCCAAAGAGAGCGCCTCCTCCGTCCGACCTTGGAACAGCCGCGTGATCGCCAGGAACGCGTGGTTCAAGCCAGCCCGCGGAGCGAGGTCGAGCGCGAGCTGAAACGATGCCGCCGCCTCGTCGAAGCGCTCGCACATCACGGCCACCATCGCCGCCTGGCGATGCGTGGGCGCCGAAAGAGGATCGAGAGCGACTGCCTTGCGGGTAAGCTCGAGCGCCTCGTCGACCCGGCCCAGAATCCTCGCCAGCACCGCCGTCGTGCGCAGCGCATTGGCGTCTCCGGGGGCGAGCTCCAGCGCGCGACGGAACGACGCTTCGGCCGCCGCAAAGTTCCAGTCGTGGCCCCCAAGCACGTTACCAAGTGCGATGTGGGCTTCGGCCAGATCCGGAGCCAGCCGCAGCGCACTTTGCGCGGCCTCCCGTGCGCGCTCGAAGCCTTCGCCGATCGGGGAGAAGCCGTACCCCGCTTGCAGCTGGTGGATATGCGACAGCCCTGCCCACGCCAGCGCAAAGCTAGGGTCGATCGCCAACGCCCGCCGGAAGAGATCGATCGCCTTGTCGCTGTCGGCCTGCGTGATCCGCTCTCCGTAAAACTTGCCCTGCAGGTAGAGCTGGAACGCTTCGGGATTGTCGCTGCGTCCAGTGGCGGCCCTGCGTACTTCGGCCGCCGCTCCGCTGGTTGCTTCGGTCTGGGCTCGCTCGGGCATCAGCGCGGCGCGCAACTCTTTGACCACCGACTGCGCGATGTCGTCCTGCACCGCGAAGATGTCTTCGAGCTCGCGGTCGTAGGTCTCCGACCAGAGGTGCGAATCCGAGGACACCTCGATGAGCTGCGCAGTGATGCGCACGCGCTTGCCCGACTTGCGGACGCTGCCTTCGAGCACGGTCGCGACGTTGAGCTTCTGCGCGACGGTCGGAATGTCGACGTCCTTGCCCTTGAACGAGAAAGCCGACGTCCGCGACGCGACGCGCAGGCCGCGGATCTTGGTGAGCACGTTGAGCAACTCCTCGGACAATCCGTCTGCGAAATATTCGTTCTCCTCGTCGCGGCTCATGTTGACGAAGGGCAGCACGGCGATCGACGGCGTTTCCTTGTCCGCCGGCGCCGCCTGCGACTTCAGTGCCGGGAAGCTGTGCGGCAGCTCCGGATGGCAGAGCTGGAAAACGGATTCGGGCCGCCCGAGGTCCTTCAAGCCGTGCGATCCGAGCGCCTTGACGCTCGCCAGCGGCGGAAGGTGGTCGCGGCCAAGATCGTGCGTCGACTCGGACAGCAGCGTCTGCCCGCCGTGCCCGGCGGCGAGGAGCCGCGCGACCCGATTGAGCGGTGCGCCGAAATAATCGCCGTCGCGCAGTTCGACCGCGCCCGAGTGGAGGGCCATGCGCACGCGCAGCTTCGCTGCTTCGGGCCACGGCTCGCGTTGAAGCGCGCGCTGCGCTTCGAGTGCTGAGGCGAGCGCGTCGGGCGCCGTGTGGAATGCTGCGCAGAACGCATCTCCACCCGTCTTGAACACGTGCCCGTCGTGATCCTCGATGCAGTGTCGCAGCAGCGCATCGTGGCGGGCGAGCGCAGCGCGCATCGCCGAAGCATGCGCTTCCCACAGCCGCGTGCTCCCTTCGATATCGGTGAAGAGCAGCGTTACGGTGCCGGTCGGGAAGTCTGCCATCGTTCGGTCCGCGCCGGGAGGGCGGAGCCCGCCAATGATACCGCCCGAGGGATCGGCGGCGCACGCTCGGACCAGCCACTCGAGCTACCTCAGCCGCGGAAGCCGTTCCTCTCGTGACTGCCGTCGCAATAGGGCTTGGTCTGCGACCCGCCGCACCGGCAGAGGAATGTCGACAGTCCCGTGGCCTCGCGACCATCGACGTCGAGGACGGCGAGCGGCCCGTCGCATCGATTGGGCCCGTTCGGAAGCGGGGTTATGGTCACCTTTCCGCTCGCCACCGCGACGGTCTCGACGTCCCGCGCTAACCGGGCCGGGTCGGTGAATCTCATCCGCACGTGCGCGCCATCGCAGAACGGCTTGTCCGCCGAATGGCCGCAGCGGCACAGCACGGCCGTCGACAGCTCGCGGTGCCCGGTCTTCGTGACCACCACGATGTCGCCCGTGACGACGTTCGGGCCGTCGGGGCAGACGCGCATGACATTTGTCTCGGCCATCCTACATCTGCTTGAACCGATGCACGTAGGGATCGCTAACGGGCAGGAGCTCCTTGCGCTGCTTCCGAGCGTCGAATCGGAGGGCGTGGATCGAAAGGCGCGGCGGCCAATGGGGCAATTGCCGGCGGAACGCAGCCCGTCGATAATGGCCGCCGGCAGTGGCCGAAGCGAAGAAACCGTCGAAAGAAATGTGAATGCCGTCGGGCGGCCATCGATCGAACCTGCTGATCATCGGCATCACCGCGGTGGTGACGCTCCTCTGCGTCGTCGTGGTCATCAATCTAACTGGCGGCGAGAAGATGGTCACGCGGCCGCTCGGTCATCTGTATTCGATCAAGGATCCGCAGTTCGAGCGCACGATAGGCGTGCTTCTTGGGCCGGTCATCCTGCCCGGCAACCGCTTCGAAGTGTACGTCAACGGCGACGAAATTTTTCCGCCGATGCTGGCCGCCATCCGAGCGGCCCAGCGCACGATCTCCTTCGAAACCTACATCTACTGGTCCGGCAAGGTCGGCGAGGACTTCGCCGCAGCGCTCGCCGAGCGCGCCCAGGCCGGCGTCAAGGTCCACGTGCTGCTCGACTGGGTCGGCAGCAGCAAGATGGACAAGAAGCTTCTCGACACGATGGAGCAAGCCGGCGTGGATGTGCGCCGGTTCCATCAACCTGCCTGGTACACCCTCGATCGGCTGAACAACCGTACCCACCGCAAGCTTCTGGTCGTCGACGGCATCACCGGATTCACCGGCGGCGTCGGCATCGCCGACGAGTGGTCCGGCCACGCGCAGGATCCCGACCACTGGCGCGACACCCACTTCAGCGTGGTCGGTCCCGCAGTGGCGCAGATGCAGGCGGTGTTCGGCGACAACTGGGTCAAGGCGACCGGCGTGGTGCTGCACGGCAGCGACTACTATCCCGAGATCGACCCGGCGGGCGACGGCCCCGCGCAGATGTTCTCGAGCTCGCCTTCCGGCGGCAGCGAGAGCATGGAGCTCATGTACCTGCTGATCATCGCTGCCGCCGTGCACAGCATCGATCTGTCGTCGGCTTACTTCGTGCCCGACGAGATCTCGCGCGACACCATCGTGGCAGCGCTGAAGCGCGGCGTGCGCGTGCGCATCATCACGCCCGGTCCGCACATCGACGCCGAGACCGTCCGCCGCGCCTCGCGGGCGTTGTGGGGCGACCTGCTCGCGGCGGGCGCCGAGATCTACGAATACCAGCCGACGATGTATCACGTGAAGGTGCTGGTCGCCGACGATTTCCTGGTCTCGGTCGGTTCGACGAACTTCGATGATCGTTCCTTCCATCTGAACGACGAGGCGACTCTGAACATCTTCGACGAGAAGTTCGCGCGCCGGCAGGAGGAGATCTTCGAGCGCGATCTCGCGGTCTCGCGCCGGATAACCATCGAGCAGTGGCGCTCCCGCCCGTTCCTCGAGAAGGTCTGGGAGCACGCGGCCGCGTTGCTGGGGCCGCAGCTCTAACGCCGACATGAGGGTTATGCCATGAAGCTCGCCGAATACGCCTCCTACGATGCACTGGGTCTCGCCGCGCTCGTCGCGAGCGGGCAGGTCTCGCCGACCGAGCTCGCCGCAACCGCAGCCGCGGCAATCGCCGCGATCAATCCCTCGATCAACGCGGTCGTGGAAACGTATCCCGACCGGATCGAGAAGCTCGACGAGCGCACGCTCGGCAACGGGCCGTTCCGCGGCGTGCCTTTCCTGATGAAGGACGTGTTCGGTCACGAGGCAGGACGGAAGATCGAGTTCGGCAGCCGGCTCTGTCGCGGCATGGTCGCGCTCCAGGACACGCACTACTGCGAGCTGCTTCGCGCCGCGGGCGTCAACATCCTCGGCCGCTCGGCGGCCCCCGAGTACTCGATGGCGGGCACGGCCGAGGGGGCGCTCTACGGCAATACTTCCACGCCGTGGCGCAAGGGCTATTCCGCGGGCGGATCGACGGGAGGCGGCATGGCGGCGGTGATCGCAGGCATCGTGCCGATCGCTCACGGCTCGGACATCGCGGGCTCGATACGCATTCCAGCGAGCTACTGCGGCGGCGTCGGCCTGAAGCCGTCACGCGGACGCATCTCGTTCGGCCCGATGCTGGACGAGAACGGCTACGGCCTTGCGCAGAACTTCGTCCAGGTTAAGACCGTGCGAGACGCGGCCGCCATGCTCGATTGCCTCGCCGTGCCGCAACCCGGCGATCCGTTCGTCATCCCGAAGCCGGCCGAGCCGTATGCCGCACTGATCCGGAAGAAACCCGCGCGCCTCCGTATCGGCTGGTCGACCGACGCGCTCATGGGCATGGAGACAGACCAAGGCGTCGCATCCGCCGTCGCCGAGGTCGCGCGGGTCCTCGCTGATATGGGGCACGAAGTCTCCGAGGAGAGCCCGGAATTCGGCGGTCTGGACGCCATGCGGACCATGATGGATCTCTGGTTCTTCGGCTTCGATCTGCGGCTCGCCGCTTACGCCAAACGAACCGGGCGCGAGATCAGCCGCGATACGATCGAGCCCGTCACCTTGGAGATCTACGAGCACGCGAAGCGGATGAAACCCGGACAGTTCATGAACGCGATGGCTGCGCTCAACGCGGCCCGGCGTAAGCTCGGGGCGTACTTCACGCGCTACGACGTCTGGCTGTCGCCGACGACGGCAAGGGTTTCCGAGCCGTGGGGCAACTACAACCTCGGTCGCACCGACGTGAGCTTCGACGAGATAGCCGAGAAGATCTACCGCGGCACGTGTCAGTTCACGCTGCCCCACAACGTCATGGGAGCGCCCGCGATCTCGTTGCCGCTGGCGATGCATCCGAACGGGCTGCCGATAGGCGTCCAGCTTGGCACCCGCCCGGCAGGCGAGCATGTCATTCTGCAGCTGGCGGCCGCGTTGGAGCAGTCGCAGCCGTGGGCGGGGCGAGTTCCGCCGTTGCACGTTTCGAAGCTTGCTTCAGATCGCGCTTTGCCCGGGTCTTGACGACCCGACCTCGGAAGAGCTATCAACGTACCGATGTTCTCCTGGCTAGCGCGTTTCATCGAGCACCACCCCAATCTCCACCGGCTCGCTCTTCTCGTTTGGCGTCTGTTTCCACCTCGGCTCGCCGGCTTCCTGAAGGGGCTGCTCGCCCGAAAGTGGCTGGTCGGAGCTGTGGCAGTCATGATCGATGAGAGCACCTCTCCCATGGAAGTGCTCCTGGTGGAGCACAGCTATCGGCCGAAAGGCGCATGGGGCCTTCCCGGCGGATCGCTCGAGTCGACTCCGGGAGACCCTACCCGACCCAGCAACGATACCTTTTCCGACGATGTGATTGAATCCGCTTTACGCCGGGAAATATCGGAGGAGCTCGGCATCGAGATTACCGTGATCAGGATGCTCAGCATCGATGCCATACCCTATATCGCCGAAGAGCCCGGACCCTACAGGCTGGACTTTTATTTCCGCTGCGAGCCTCGCGAAGGATTTGCAGCGTTGCGACAGAGTTTGAAGTCCCGGCAAATCAAACCCTGTTCGCCGGAGATAAAGCAAATACGTCTCGTGCCTCTGACCGACTTGGCCAAGTACGATCTGTTTTCATCGGACGTTCGATTCTTGACCAGGGATCTCCCTCGGCGCGAGCCGACACTCGCCGTACCCGAGAATGGCTGAGCCGGAATTCGCCGTGGTCGCGTGAGATGCCCAAGCGGGGCACGGCTCGTCAACTACCCCACCGGCGGCCATCTATGGGCCGGGCACGAGCTAAAGGTGGTGTCGCAGACCGCGGCCTTCCTGAAATGATGGCGACGCACGAAACGGCCGCTGCACAGGGCCGGAGATCGCAACGACAACCTTAGGAGCCGAACGATGAAATGCATCGTGTGCGCATCACTGATGATGTTCCTGATTCCGAGCGCTCGCTGCGCGCTCCCTGGAGACAGCGCGGCCGGACAGCGCTTGCACGATGCCAACTGCGTCAGTTGTCATGATGCGAGCGTCTACACGCGCACGAATCGGGCGATTCGCTCGCTGGACGCGCTGAAGCACCAGGTGGCCGGATGCGAGCATCTCGTGAAGAAGGAGTTCTCGCCGGCCGAGACGCAGAACCTGGTCAAGTACCTGAACGAGCGGTTCTATCACTTCCAGTAGCCCGGATCCGCAAGAGCCGCATCTCCGGGGCTCCGGCATGACCGCCCTCTTCGCCGACGACAAGCTCTGGCTGAACATCTTCTTCGCCGCGGAATGGGCTGTGCGGCTGACGATGATCGTCGTCGTCCCGTTTCGCCGCTCGCCCGAAGCAGCGAAAGGCTGGCTGCTGCTGATCTTCTTCGAGCCCACCATCGGACTGATCCTCTACGGCCTCATCGGGCGTCCGACGCTGCCGGCATGGCGGGTGCAGCGCCATGTCGAATTCGAAAAGCTGAGTCGTCCGATCTTCGAGCGGCTGGCGCGCGAACCCAACATCTTCCATCCCGACGTCGGCCCCGAGCTCAATAAGGCGGTGACGCTGGCCGAGAACCTCGGCGAGCTTCCGATCCTCGGAGGCAACGCGGGCGAAGTGCTGGCGGACTACGACGGCTTTCTCGACCGGCTCATCGGCGACATCGATGCAGCGCGCGACCACGTGCATCTGCTCTTCTACATCGTCGCCGACGATGCGACGACCCGGCGCGTCGTCGAAGCACTCCGGCAAGCGGTGGAGCGCGGCGTCGTGTGCCGGATCCTCGCGGACTCGCTGGGCTCGCGGCCGGACTTCGAGCGGCTTCTGCCCACGCTCGAGCAAGCCGGGATCCTCGCCGAGGAGACCATGCGCATCGGTCTCTTCGGGCGGGCCGGGCGCCTCGACCTGCGCAATCATCGCAAGATCGCGGTGATCGACGGCAGGATCGCGTACACCGGATCGCAGAATCTGGTCGACTCGTCATTCAAGCCAGGACTCACCTACGAAGAGCTCAACGTCCGGCTCGCCGGTCCGGTCGCGCTCGAGCTGCAGGCGGTATTCGCCGAGGACTGGTACGTCGAGACCGGCGAGTTTCTCGGGGAAAGCCGCTACGTGCCCGATCCCGAGGTCCAGGGCAATATCGCGGTGCAGACGCTGCCCAGCGGCCCCGGCTATCCGCGGGAGAACAACCAGCGGCTGATCGTGTCGCTCGTCCACGCCGCCAACCTGCGCGTGTTCATCACGATGCCCTATCTCGTCCCCGACGACGCGCTGCTGCAGGCGCTTCAGACCGCGGCGTTGCGCGGCGTCGACGTCACGCTGGTCGTTCCGCTGCAGATCGACCAGTATCTCGTCGGCTACGGTCAGCGCTCGTATTACGAGGAGCTGATGGAGGGCGGCGTGCGGATCTGCCGTTACGGCAAGCGCTTCCTCCACGCGAAGTGCGTGACCATCGACGACACGATCACCTGGATCGGCTCGTCGAACCTCGACATCCGCTCCTTCGCGCTCAACGCCGAAGTCGTTGTTCTCATCTACGACACGCGCCTGTACAAGCGGATCGCCGTCGAGCAGGAGCGCTACCTGCGCGACGGCGAGATGCTGGAACTCGAGGCCTGGCGGCGGCGGAACCCCGTCGTGAAAGTCGCCGAGAACCTCGCGCGGCTGCTGAGCCCGCTGCTCTGAGGCTGCCCGTGCTGCCGTCCGAGCGCGTTGCGAGGTTTTACAATCGACGTTGCGTTTGCCAAGGGGAGAGCAAACATGACCGCCATAACCAGAGCCGACCTCGACGGCGCCGTGGACGCGAGGATCGTGACCGCCGAGCAAGCCGACAGACTGGCCGCGTATCTCGGGCAGGGTTGCGCGAGTCGGGAACAAGCGCGCTTCTCCTTCGTGCACGTGCTTTACTACCTGGGGGGCATGATCGCCATCGGCGCGATGTCTCTGTTCATGACGCTGGGCTGGAACGCTCTCGGCGGCTGGGGTGGCTGCGGCACGGCTATCCTCTACGGCGCCCTCGCGCTCCTGCTGTCGCACTGGTTCGGGGAGCAAAAGCACCTCTACATTCCGGCTGGAATCATGGCGACGCTGGCGGTCGTAATGGTGCCGCTCGCGATCTTCGCCGCGCAGATGGCGCTCGGCTACTGGGGCGGGAACAAGCCCTACCGGGATTTTCACGTCTTCATCGACTGGCGCTGGATCATGATGGAGCTCGGCACGCTCGCGATCGGCGCCATCCTGCTGTGGCGCTATCGCTTTCCGTTCATGGTCATGCCGATTGCGGTGACACTGTGGTACATGAGCATGGATCTCGTGCCGTTCCTCCTCGGCGACAACCGCCCATACAACTGGGATCTCTACAAGGTCGTCTCTGTGTACTTCGGATTGGGCATGACGCTGCTCGCGTTCTGGGTAGACTTGCGCTCGCGCGCCTCGCGCGACTACGCGTTCTGGCTGTATCTTTTCGGCGTGCTGACGTTCTGGGGCGGGCTGTCTCTGATGGAGTCGGGCAGCGAGGTCAGCAAGCTTGCCTACTGCGGCGTCAACGTGTTGCTGATTCTCATTGGAGCCGTACTGGGGCGCCGCGTGTTTGCCGTTTTCGGAGGGCTCGGCGCGGCGTTCTATCTGGGGCATCTCTCCCAGCGCGTGTTCAAGGACAGCCTCCTTTTTCCGTTCGCGCTGTCGTTGATCGGGCTCGCGATCATCGGGCTCGGAGTATTGTGGCAGCGACGTGAGGCGCAATGGTCTACGCGCTTGCGCGGTTTTCTTCCGGAAGCCTTCCGCGAGCTGCTCGAGACCCGCGCTGCGCGGTAGGCGCTGCATGATGTGACGATGGGAACGCCCTTACCGGCCCATGCCGCCTTGCTGAAGCGGGCGCTCGAGCTGCATCGCTCCGGCCGGCTGGACCACGCGGCCGCGATTTACCGGCAGCTCCTCGCGGATGATCCGGAAAATGCGGACGCCGCGCATCTGCTGGGCCTGGTGCACTTCCGGAACAACGATCCTGACTCCGCTATCCGGATGATCCGCGATGCCATCGAGCGCAAGCCCGACAACCCGATCTTCCACGGCAATCTCGGCAACGTCCTCAAGGATGCCGGGCGACAGAACGACGCCATCGCAGCCTACCGGCGCGCGCTGGAGCTCGATCCCGGGTACGCCGAGATCCATAACAACCTGGGCTACGTCTTGCAGATAAGCGGAATGCCCGACGAAGCGATCGCTCACTATCGCCAAGCGATCGCGCTCCGGCCCGACAACTTTCGCGCTCATTACAACCTCGGCAATGCGCTCTTCCTGACTGCGAAGCATGAGCAAGCCGTTGCCGCGTTTCGGGAGGCGGCGAGGCTCAACCCGAAATTCGCCTCCACCTGGAATCATCTCGGAACGGTGCTGCAACGTCTGGGGCGAGCTGCCGAAGCCGAAGCGTGCTTTCGCCGCTGGATTCGGATCGATCCCCACTCGGCCGACGCGTTTCACGCTCTCGCGCTCGATCTCCAGCAGCAGGGCCGCATCGATGAAGCGTTCGACGGTTATCGGAGCGCGATCGCATTGCGGCCCGAAGCTCTCCCGGCCGTGGCGTCCGCGCTGTGGCTCGCTCAGAGAATGGCCGATTGGACGGCGGTCGCCGAATATTCGGACCTCGTGCTTCGCCGCGCGACCGAGGAGCCCCAGGCCGTGTCGCCCTTTCAGCTCATGTCGTTGCCGGGCGCGACGCGCACGCATCTCCTGGCGCACGCACGGGCTCTTTCGGCGACGATCGCCCGGAACGGACCGGTGAGGTACTCCATCGCGCGGTTCGAGCGCCCGTCACGCCTCCGGGTAGGCTATCTCTCGAGCGATTTTCACGGGCATCCGGTCGCGTACCTGACGGCGGAAATCTTCGAGCTGCACGACCGGGAGCGCTTGGAGGTGTTTATCTTCTCCTATGGACCGGACGACGGCAGCGCGATGCGTCGGCGGCTCGAGGCAGGCTGCGAGCACTTCATCGACGTTTCGTCGGTTTCCGATGAGGCGGCCGCGCGGCGGATCCACGGCGAGCGAATACAGGTTCTGGTCGATCTCAAGGGTTACACCGCCGATGATCGCCCGGGCATCGCCGCCTGCCGGCCCGCGCCCATCCAGGTCAACTGGCTCGGGTTTCCGGGCACGATGGGCGCGGACTGGATCGACTACCTGATCGCCGACCCGACGGTCGTGCCGCACGAGCATGAACCCGACTATGCCGAAAAGCTCGTGCGCCTGCCGCATTGCTATCAGCCCAACGACCGCAAGCGCCCGAGCGGAACCGCCGGACTGTCGCGCAGCGCGTGCGGGTTGCCCGAGACCGGTCTTGTCTTCTGCTGCTTCAATCAAAGCTACAAGATCGAGCCGAGCGTGTTCGCGATCTGGATGCGCCTCCTGAGCCGCGTGCCGGAGAGCGTGCTCTGGCTCCTCGAAGAGAACCGGTGGGCGAAGGAGAATCTGCGCAAGGAAGCGTTCTCGCGTGGCGTTTCCCAGGAGCGGCTCGTCTTCGCTCCGATCCGACCGCTCGCGGAGCACCTCGCGCGCTACGCCGTTGCCGACCTCGTTCTCGATACCTTTCCGTATACGTCGCACACGACCGGCAGCGATGCTCTCTGGGCCGGCTGTCCCATGCTCACGATCATGGGTGAAACCTTCGCCTCGCGGGTTGCCGCAAGTCTCCTCGTGAATGTGGGACTGGAGCAACTGATCGCCAAATCCTTCGCTGAATACGAAGCGCTCGCGCTGGAGCTCGCGCACGATCGGCCGCGGCTCGAGGCGTTGCGGCACCGGCTGCGCGAGCGGCGCGACACGCTGCCGCTCTTCGATTCGCCCCGATTCGTGCGCGCGCTCGAGTCTGCTTACGGTCGCATGTGGGAGCGGTTCGACGAAGGCAAAGCGCCCGAGGGCTTCGACGTCCGCGAGGATTGACTTTCAAGCTCGGTAATAGGGCCGGAACTTGCCGTTCGCGCCGGCAGGTATGCGCTCGGCCAGTTCAACCTCGACGCTGACCGCTGCCCCGAGGCGCCCTTGCAACGTCGCGCGAACCGCCTCCAGGGCGTACGGCGTCGGGTAGGCGCCCGGCAGTGGCACCAGCCTCACGCGGATCCTGTCAGCGCGCTCCTGCACCAGCTGATACTGCAGAAGCCACGGCGCGTGGTGGAGCAGGGGGTTCACGAGCGTGAACGGATGAATCGAGCTGCCGTCCGGCAAGACGAAGCGATCGATCAGGCGCCCCTGGATCTCCTTCAAGGTGTACGGTGCTTCCGCCCGCGTCACGATGTCGCCCAGGCGGAACCGGATGAACGGCATCGCCCACGAGTGCAGCGCCGTTCCCACGAGCTCGCCCTGTTCCCCCGCGGCGACGGAACGACCGTCAGCGAGAACCTCCGCGATGACCGCCTGGGCCGCGAGCCGGTAGTCGCCCGTCCCGCGGTGTTGCCAGGCGATCATGTTGAATTCGTGACTGTCGTAGAAATCGATCACCGGCGCCCCAAAGCCTGTCTCGATGCGCCGGCGCATGTCGCACGTCAGGAGCTCGGAGTCGGTCGTGATGAAGCGAGGCCGGATTGCCTCCCGGTCTTTGGCACTCATGTGCACCGCCAGCCAGCTCAGCACGCCCGCGAAGCCGCGCAGCACCTCGGGGCGGATCTCTCGCAATCGGGCGAGAATTCGCTCGACCGGCAGGAGGCAGTGGACTTCCTCGTAGCGCAGGATGCCCAGCCGGCTGTACAGCGGGGTTTCCGTGAGCCGCCGCGTGACCACCGCCGCGCGCCGGTCGGTCGCCCTGAGGCCAAGGCGAAACAGAATCTTCAGGCGGTAAGCCTGCAGCAGGCGATCCTCGAAGGCCGTGCGCCGGATGCTCAACGGCTGCCCGGAAGATCCGCTGGTCCTGTGTACGACCAGTCGCTCCGGATCCACGCCCCGCGCCACGACCTCGGCAGGATCGCATCGCTGGAGATCCGCGCGCGAAGTCAGCGGAATCCGCGACAGGTCCTGAATGCCGCGCACGTGCTGCGGCTTCAGTCCCGCCCGATCGAACAGCCGGCGGTAGTACGGAACCCGGGCGTACGCGTGCCGCACCAGCGCCCGCAGCTGGCGCGACTGGAACCTTTCGACAGCATCGCCGCGCAACTCTGCTGCGAGTCCGGCCCAGCACGCGTACCGTCGTTCGAGAAACACTCGCCGAGTATAAACTGGTCGCGATGAGCGGTCGGATACTGGGGAACGATCTGTTTCATGGCATGCGGATCGCCTGGCAGTGCCGCGCCGGCCATTATTGTGCCGGCCTCGTTCACCAGTGCCCGATCGACATCGTCGCCTGCATGGACGACAGCCCGACGCACGACCTCATCACGGCGGATACGGGCACGGTGTTCCTCAACTACGAAAAGACCCGCGGGCGCCTGGCGGGCGATTCCGCGCTGGACGGGCTGGTGCCGGCCGTGCGCGGCGAGCTCCTCGCCCTGCTCCGCCGGCCCTCCGCACGCAGCTGGGTTCTCGCCGCGGCCAGCACCACAGAGAGCCTGCGCGATTTCGCCGCAGAGGCGGGATTCGCTTTCGTAGGCAATGCACCGCAACTGATCGCGTGGCTGAACGACAAGACCAACTTCTTCCGCGCCCTCGAGAGCCTTTCACTCCCGCAGATTCGTGCGCGATGGATTCGTCTCTCCGCGTGCCGCTACTCGGAAATCGCGTCCGAAATGGGCTACTCCTTCGTCGTCCAGTTGGCGCACGGGATTTCGGGCTCGGGAACGTCATTCATCTCTTCGGAGCAGGCCTATGCCGATGCCGTGGCTCGCTTTGGCGATGAGCCCGTTCGCGCCGCCCCCGACCTCGGCGACCTCTCCGTGAACATCAACGCGATCGCCGCCGAAGAGTGCGTCATCGTTTCCTGTCCCAGCGTGCAGCTCACGGGATTGGCGATGCTCGGCGCTGAGCGCGGCATGTACTGCGGCAACGATTTCATCGCGGCCGCGGGCTTGCCGCGGCGCGCCGTGAGCGCGGTCGTGGAACAGACCGATCGGATCGGCCGCTGGCTCTCGTCGCTCGGCTTTCACGGCCTCTTCGGGCTCGACTTCGTCATCGATCCGGCCAGCGACGCGGCCTATGCCGTGGATCTCAACCCGCGCTGGCAGGGGTCCACGACCGCGCTCACGCTCGCCGAAGCGAAGGCCGGACGTCTGTCGCTCGCGGCAGCCGACCTCGCATGGCGCACGGGCAGCCTAGCTGAGAGCGATTTGCGACGCCTCGCCGCTACGTTCCTCGAGCCCGTTGCCGCCGCCCACATCTCGCTGCGGAGCGGCGCATCGGGAAGTTCCCTCGTGTCCGGCAAGCTTGAGCCCGGCGTCTATTCGAGCGACCTGTCGTTCATGCGATCCGGTTTTCGGCTCGAGGATCTTGCGCAACCGGACGAGCTCCTCGTCACGGGGGGCGTTCCCCGTCAAGGCGCGACGATGGGCCCCGGCGCTCATGTGCTGCGGGTGGCGTGCGAGCGCCAGGTGCTGGACCTCGCCACGCTAGTCCCTCTGCCGTGGTGCGCGCCCGCCGTGCGGGCGCTCTACAGGGCGGTGGCGCTCACACCGACGCGGAGCGAAACGGGGATTTAGGCGAGGTCGCTCGCGCTTGTCCGTATCGATCCGAACCCGACCTGCGTCGGCGCGGCGCCGTCGGGCCGCGCTCCCAGCTCGGAGCAACGATCGCACACAATGGTCTTGTCGCAGGCCGCTTTGCGGCAGGCCACGGTCCCGACCAACCCGTAGTAGACGCGGGACAGGTGATCGCAGGTGCGGCCCTTCAGCAGCACGAGATCGCCCGATCGCAATTCCGTCCGAAGGAACAGGGCTGCATCGTACACATCCGTGAAGGCATGTGCCGCCGTTGGGGGCAGGCCGGCGGCGACGGCGGCGCGGACTCCGCGCTCGCCGTGCTCGCCGACGAACACCACGCCGTCAAGGCACTGCGCAGCGTAGTTACCGATCCAGGCAAAGCGCTCCTTCGGGCTCATCGACGTGTCCGTCATGTCGCTGAACACGAGGATCTTTCGGCCCGCCGCGGCGTGAGCGAAAAAAACGAGCGCCGCCTGCAGCGTATGACGCGATCCGCCGCACTCGTCGCGAATCATCACCGCGCCGCCGGCCAGATCGACGGCCTGCATGCGGGCCGTGGCCGGCTCCTCCCGGGCTGCCGCGGCAATCGCCTCCGGCAGGGGAATCCCGCAAAGATCGGCAACCGCCAGCGCGGCCAGGATGGAGCTTTGCCAGTGCGCGCCGAGAAGCCGCGAGCGCACCGCGTACGATTGCGTGCCCGCGTGCAGCACGAAGGACGTCCGATCGGGCCAACCGGACGACATCCGCTCCGCGCGATAGTCGAAGCCTGGAGCACTCCCGAACCGCACGACGCGCGGTCGCAGGCCCTCGGCCATGGCCGCGACGCGCGGATCGTCGCCGTTGAGCACCGCGATGCCCGAAGGTCGCAGCGCGGCGAGGAGCCGCGCCTTTTCCGCAGCCGTTCGATCCAGGCCGCGAAAATCCTTGCGATGCGTCTCCGCGACGGACAGCACCACGGCGATGTCGGGACGGACCAGCGGCGCCGAACGCAGCATGACTCCGCGGCCGTTGGCGGCGACCTCCAATACCGCGAAGCGATGCCAGGGTCGCACGCGCAGCAGCGAGCGCGGGACGCCCGAATAATCGTTCTGGTTTGCGAAGCTCTTCGCCGTGGGATGCCGCGTCGAGAGGATCGCCGCCAGCATTTCCTTGGCGGAGGTCTTGCCCACGCTTCCCGTGATGGCGATGAACGTCGTGCGTACGAGCAACCGCCGCCACACGAAGGCGACCGCGCGCATGAGGGCCACCTTGACGTGCCACAGGCTCATCGCCACGCGTCTTTCCTGCCGCCGCATGCACCATACCGTAGCACACGATCGCTATACTGATCGATCACCCGAGGGATGGCCGATGTGCGGAATCGCTGGTGTATTCGGTGCGGGACCCGGGGCCGCGGATCTGCCCGCGACGCTTCGCCGGATGGCGGACTCGATGATCCATCGCGGGCCCGACGAGTCGGGCATGGCCGTTTACCCCGAATCGGGCGCCGGCGTCGCGTGCCGCCGGTTGAGCCTCGTGGACGTGGAGACCGGCGGACAGCCGGTTCTCAACGAAACCGGGGACATCGCGGTCGTCATGAATGGCGCAATCTACAACTACCGCCGGCTGCGCGCCCTTCTCGAGCGTAGAGGCCATCGGTTCAGCGGCGCGTCGGACACCGAGGTGATCGTCCACCTCTACGAAGACCAGGGCGTGGGTTGCTTGGGCGAGCTGGAGGGGATGTTCGCCCTCGCGATCCTCGACGCGCGCAGGAACCAGTTGCTGCTCGCCCGCGACGGCGCGGGCATGAAGCCGCTGTATTGGGCCGACACCGCTGGCGGCGTGGTATTCGGCTCCGAAGTGAAAGCGCTCACCGCGTCCGGCCGCATCACCCTCGAGCCGGACTGGTCGGGCGTCGATACTTTTCTTACCGTCGGCTACGTTCCGGCGCCCGGCAGTTGCTTTCGCGGCATCCGCAAGGTCGCTGCGGGCGATTACCTGCTCTTCCGCGCGGGCAGGCGCGACCAGGGGACGTTCTGGCGCTTGCGCTTTGCGCCGCCCGTTGCCGCCCGATCCGAGGACGAATATGCCGAGGAGCTGGAGCGCCTGCTCCGCGCCGCCGTCCGTTCGCACCTCGACGCCGACGTCGCCATCGGCGCGTTCATCAGCGGTGGGTGGGACTCTTCGCTCGTCGCGACGTACGCGGCGCAGCAGTCATCGCGGCCGCTGAGGACCTTTTCTCTCGTCTTTCCCGACGATCCCGACACCGACGAAAGCGTCTACTCGCGCGCCGTCGCCCGCAACCTGGGCAGCGACCACGCCGAGATCGAGTTCCGCAATACCGACATGCCGCGCATTCTCCCGGCGCTGATGCGCCATCTGGAGGAACCCTGCACGGCGTCGCCCATTCTGCTCGATTACCATCTCGCCGCGACCGCCGGTCCCCAGATCAAGGCGGTGATCGGCGGCGAGGGCGCCGACGAGCTCTTCGCCGGTTACCCGTGGCTGCACTCGGAGGCTTACTATCGACTGCGGCCCGCCGTGCCGCGGCGGCTCGCGAAGGGCCTGCAAAACGTCGTTTCGGACCGCAGACTCGTCCGGGCGTTCGGCATCCTCGGCGCCGACGACGACGCTGCGGCCGACATGGAGTGGTTTCGCGCGTTTACCGTGCGGGAAAAGAGCGAACTGCTGCGCCCCGATCGGCGCGCGGAACAACCCGATCTTCGCTGGGTCCGACCTCATGCCGCCGCCTTGGCTTCCGCGCGCGACCTTCTCGACCGCCGCCTCGCGCTCGACTTCACGCGACGGCTCGCCGACGGAATCCTTTTCGGTCACGACAAGATGTGCATGGCCCACTCGCTGGAGCTGCGCATGCCGTTCCTGGATCGATCCGTCGTCGACTTCGCGCTTTGCCTGCCTTCCGCCCTCAAGATCGGGCAGCGCGGCCGCGAGAAGTATCTGCTCTCGCGACTCACCGGATCGCTGCCGGAGATCGTCGCCGGCCGGCGCAAGTCCGGCCTGCACTACCCCGAACGCATGCTGCTCGTCGAGCCCAATCGCACCTACATCCGCGAGCTGCTGCTCGATTCCGCCGGTGGGGACCGGCTCTTTCGGCCCGAGGCGCTGGAGCGCCTGCTCCGCCGATGCCTCGCGGGTCCCGGCGAAGGAACGCGACTTGCGTGGATGCTCGTCGTCCTTCAGTCCTGGTGGACGGAGTTCTTCAGTGCCTGAGCGCGAGGCCGAAGCCCGATCCATGCATTCGCGCTGGGACTTGAGCCGACGCAAGCGGCCGGTCACCTGGTATCTCGATCCGCTCGTCGCGGTCCAGAAGGGCTCGGACCACCGCGTTCTCATCGAGCAATGGACGGCGGGCTTCCCGGTGACGTCGTTCCTCAAGACGGACGCGTTCGAGGAGGCCAACGGCGACGATCAGTTGCTGTTCGACCTGTTTCCCGGCGCTGCGCGCGCCGTCTGCATGGACGTTTCGTGGACGACCCTGGGCGCGGCCGCGCGCCGATCGCGCCGGAGGTCCGCGCAATTCTTCGCGACGGACGTGCGCCGTATCGCCCTGCCGTCCGCGTGCATGGACCTCGTCCTGTCCACGTCGACGCTGGACCACTTCGCTACCGCAGCCGACATCCGCGTCGCGCTCCACGAGATCGCGCGGGTGGTGCGCCCGGGCGGACTCGTGATCGTTACCCTGGACAACCCCCAGAACCCTCTTTATTGGGCGCTGCGCTGGGCCAGCCGCTGGCCGGGGTCGCCGTTTCCGCTCGGCAGCACGCTCGCGCGCGAACGATTGAACCGGGAGCTCGAAATCGCCGGCTTGAGCGTCGAAGCCAACGCCTTCCTCATCCACAATCCACGCGGTGTCTCGACCCTGCTTTTCCTCGGGCTTCGCGGCCTGCTCGGTTGGCGTGCCGACCGGCCGATCCGGTGGCTGCTCTCGCTCTTCGCGGGACTCGGCCGCCTGCCCACTCGCCGCTTCACCGCCTGCTTCATCGCCGCGCTCGCGCGAAAGCCCCTCTAATCCGGAGCTGCGCAATCCCGGTCCGGGGGGCCGCTTGTCTTCCGCCACCCAGCGCATGTCGTCGGGATGGATCCGCTTCGCTTGCCGAGAGAAGTGCTGCGGATCGGTGACGCGTGCGCCCTCGAAGCCATCCGCGCGCCTCGGTCGGATAAACTGTGCCTGTTGTCACCGTCTGGAGTCAGCGATGATCGAGCAGAGTTCCCGAAGCCTCCTCTTGGCTGCAACCGCCATCACGATCGGACTCTTGTCGGGCTGCGCGACCGCGCCGGCAGACAACAAGGCCGCCACGTCAACCTACGAGAGCGTAGTCGCGAGTCCGGTCCGGACGGACCAGGACCGGCGCATGGACGCCTCGCGCCATCCGGCCGAGTTCCTGGCGTTCGCACAAGTCAAGCCCGGAATGCAGGTTCTCGATGTTTCCGCGGGCGCGGGCTACACCTCGCAACTGCTCGCATTGGCCGTGGGTCCAGGCGGCAGGGTCTGGGGCCAGGCGCCCAAGCCGGGACCGACGCTCGCGAAGCGCCTCGACGATCATCCGCAAGCCAATCTCGTCGTGGTGGCGCGTCCCTTCGAGGACCCGATTCCCGATCAGGCTCCCAAGCTGGATCTGATCACGCTCGTCCTCAACTACCACGACATCACCTATCTTCCGGTCGATCGCGCCAAGATGAACGCACGATTGTTCGCGGCGCTGAAGCCCGGCGGCCATTTCGTCGTCATCGATCACTCGGGGCGAAGCGGCACCGGCATTTCCGAGGGCAAGACGCTGCATCGCATCGAGGAATCGGTGGTCCTCGACGAAGTACGTCAAGCGGGCTTCGTCCTCGAAGCCGAAGGCGATTTTCTGCGCAATCCGGCTGATCCGCGCGACGTACCATCGAGCCAACCGAAGGTGCCGACCGACAAGTTCGCGTTGCGTTTCGTCAGGCCGCAGTAGCATGGGTGCGTGGACCTGGGTCGTCCCGGCGCTTTCGTTAGCGCTGCTCGTCGCCGGGCTCCTCGCCGGCGTAGGCTCGCTCCTCGCCGTCGTTTGCGCGGCCGCTCTCATCGGTGCGGTGATCGCGGCCGTTCACCACGCCGAGGTCGTGGCGCATCGCGTCGGCGAGCCGTTCGGGACACTCGTGCTCGCCGTCGCCGTGACGGTCATCGAAGTCTCGCTGGTTCTCTCGATGATGCTCGCCGGAGGTCCCGACATCGCGGCTCTGCCGCGCGACACGATCTACGCGGCGATCATGATCATCTGCAACGGCGTCGTCGGTCTGTGCGTCCTGGTGGGCGGGCTCACACACCGCGAGCAGGCTTTCCGCGTCGAGGGAGCGAGCGCGGGGCTCGCGGCACTCATCGTCATGTCGGCATTCTCGCTGGTGCTGCCGGTCTTCACCACGACCACTTCCGGAGGCACATACAGCAACGGGCAGCTTGCTTTTGCGGCGGTGACATCGGCGGCGCTCTGGGCGGTTTACGTCTTCACTCAGACCGTGCGCCATCGCGACTACTTCCTTCCTCCCGATGGCGCGTCGAGCCCCGACGCGCACGCCAAGCCGCCGACGAACCGCGAGGCGTGGGCGAGCGTTGGCCTGCTTGTCGCCTCGCTGGTATCGGTCGTGGGGCTCGCCAAGATTCTCTCCCCACTGATCGAGGAGATGGTCGAAAGAGCGCGTGCGCCCAAGGCGGTGATCGGCATCGTGATCGCGCTGCTGGTCTTGCTGCCCGAGACCTGGGCCGCGGTACGCGCAGCACATGCGAACCGCCTTCAGACCAGCATGAACCTGGCCCTCGGCTCGGCGCTGGCGAGCATCGGTCTCACCATCCCCGTCGTGGCCGTGGCTTCGATCGCTTTCGGGATACCGCTGGTCCTGGGGCTGGGGCCGAAGGATCTGGTGATGCTCGCGGTCACTTTTCTTTTGAGCGCGGTCACGCTGGGGACCGGCCGCACTCACATGATGCAGGGCGCGGTGCACGTCGTCGTGTTCGCATCGTTTCTGTTTCTCGCGTTCGTGCCCTAGGCAAACAAGGGGACTTATATACTTGACTCCCTCGGTGTTTTGGGTCATACTTCACCCATCAACTGAGGAAACGAATGAACGACAAGATAACCGTAAGCACGTTTCAACTGTTCAAGATGTTCCCCGACCAAGAGTCGGCGCGCAAATATCTTGAGGGGCGCCTGTGGCCGAAGGGTCCGCGTTGCCCGTGCTGCGGATTGGGTGATCGCGTAACAGTCCGCAAGGATGGCTACTACCGCTGCAACCAGTGCAAGGAAGATTTCACGGTTCGGACCGGAACTATCTTCGAGCGTTCGCACGTCCCGCTGCACAAGTGGATTTACGCCATGTACCTGCTCGTCACGGCGCGCAAGGGCATTTCGTCCCTGCAGCTGTCGAAGGAAATTGGAATCACGCAAAAATCTGCGTGGTTTGTTCTGCAACGCTTGCGCGAAGCGTGCGGACGTGACTTTGCGGACTTGCAAGGCATAATCGAAATCGACGAGACTTTCATCGGCGGCAAAGAGCGTAACAAGCATGAAGTCAAAAAGCTGCATGCCGGAACGGGCGGCACAGGTAAAACTTCTGTCCTTGGCATGCGTGAGCGCGGCGGTCGCACGAAAGCGGTCTTGATGAAGCAATCCGACGCCGAGAGCGTGCAAAGCGAGATTGCGCATTCCGTCGATGTCGGCTCGACGCTGCATACCGACGAGCACAGAAACTTCGTTGGACTCGGCGCAATGTATACACACGAGACGATCAGCCATGCCGCCAAAGAGTATGCGCGCGGCTCGGTCACAACTAACGGCATCGAGAGCGTATGGGCCGTCATGAAGCGCGGTATTCACGGCGTTTATCATCAGGTAAGCGCCAAGCACCTCGGGCGCTATGTCGACGAATTTACTTTCCGGCTGAATGAAGGGAACGTAAAGCAGCACACGCTGAAGCGGTTGGACAGCTTCGTAGGCGCCGCGGCCGGCAAGCGGCTTACCTATAAGGACCTTATATCGTGAAGGTTCCCGAAGCCCTAGAGCGAATGGTTGATGTTGTGCTCGCGTACAAGCCGAAGCCGAAGTCGAAGCCCGGAAAGAAGCGAGCAAAGAAGAAGAAAAAGATGCGATCATCTCAGCCGAGCCAGTGATGTAGCAGTAGAACTATCGCACTAAGTATTACGCCAATCAGAATTCCCCACGCCGGGTGGGGTCCTCGGCCCCGTCCTCTGTGCGGATAAATGAAAGAAAAAAACGCCAAGGAACTGGACGACGAAATATCCCGCAATGAGATATTTGCTAGACGCGGCGGTATTGCGGTAATAGCCGGCCTCATTGTGGAAGTGACCATTGCCGTCATATTCCACGAAGACAGGACGGCCAACCAAATCGTCGAAAAATGGTCTCTCGTATTCGCAAACGCGCTGATAGCCCTCGGGGTTTTCGGCGAATTGTTTTTCGCTAGGAAAGCACTGCTAGCCTCAGCCCGATTGAAGGAAATGTCCGACGAGAAGGTGACGGAAGCAAACGCACGCGCCGCAGAGGCAAATGAGCGGACCGTAGAGGCCCAATTGGAGCTAGCGAAACTCTGGGAACGCGTTGCACGGAGGGTTGTAACTCCTGAGATGCGCGAAAAGCTGAAAGGGCTGCAAGGTCTAGTGGCCGAAATAGCCGTGACGTGGCAAGGAAGTGCTGAGCCTGCGAAGTTCGCGTGGGAAATTGTCGGCGCCCTGAAACAGCCGGGTATTCTTGTCTCCACTCCACCGTCACCCGCTGGCGCATGGGCGGCTGGCGTCTTTGTCGTGTATCCGGCATCTATGGACGAACTCCGAAAGAGAGCCATTGGCAAGGCACTTGCATGCCTAGGCGTAGTTGAGCCGGACTCAGGATTGCGACCTTGGGACATCGGTGATGCCCATTCCGACCTAGTAATCATCTTCGTCGGCGACAAACCGTTCCCTGGTGATTCTGTCGCCGACCAGCAGTAGGCGAACAAAACCAGCGCGGTAGTTAAAGATATAAATCCCCAAACAAGGCCCGCACCTGCTCGAATCGAGCATCGGAGCGGGGGCCGTCACCTGTACGGTTTGCGCTCTGCGAGTTACATTCGCGAGCGCAGCCAGACAGTCTGGCCTTCCTCGAAAGAACGGAGACAAGAACATGCCGTTTCAGATCGCTCTTCCCGACGCAGTCAAAGTCCTGTTGAGCCTGGCGGCCTTCGTCGCGCTGGCCGGAACGGCGCGTGCCGACGTCCTCGACGACGTCAAGGCCAACGGCGTCGTCAAGTGCGGCGTGACACTCTCGGCGCCCGGATTTTCGGCCGAGAACAACCAAGGCAAGCGCGAGGGCTTCGACATCGATCTGTGCAGGGCGATCGCCGCGGCCGCGCTCGGCGACGAGACGAAGATCCAGCTCACGCCCATGGATCTCAAGACCGCGTTCGCCGGCCTGCCGACCGGCGTAGTCGACGTGCTCACGCACCGGTTCACCTGGACTGAGAGCCGCGACGTGGGCGGTCTCAAGTTTCCGAAGATCATGTTCTTCGACGGCCAGGGCTTCGTCGTGGCCAAGAAATCCAAGGCCAGCAAGATCGCCGATCTCAACAAAGCGACGATCTGCACGCTGCAGGGCAGCACCTCCGAGCTGATCGTGGCAAGCTACTTCGGCGCGCACAAGCTCAAGTACAAGATCGTAACGTTCGCCTCCGCCGAGCAGGCCTGGGATGCGTTCGTCGGCAAGCGCTGCGACACGGTGATCAACGATCGCTCGGGCCTCGCCGCGCGACTGGCGAAATTGCCGAACAAGGACGATTACAGGGTCCTCGCCGAAACGGTGTCCAACGAACCCATCGGACCGATCGTGGCGCAGGGTCAGCCGCGCTGGGAAGCGGTCGTCCGATTCACACTGAACGCGCTGGTGGCGGCCGAAGAGCTGGGCGTCACGCAGGCCAACGTCGACGCGGAGAAGAGCTCGCAGAATCCGGACGTGCAGCGCCTGCTGGGCGTTACCGGCGACTTCGGGACCAAAATGGGCGTCGCCAACGACTACGCCTACAGGGCGATCAAGGCCGTTGGCAACTATGGCGAGATCTGGGACCGCAACGTCGGTCCCAGGACTCCCCTGCGGCTGGAGCGCGGACGCAACGCGCTGGTGGCCAATGGCGGCCTGATGATGTCGATTCCCGTGCGCTGACGCGCCGCGTTTCGCCGGATGCGGGCTTCGCACGAGGCTCCTGTATGACGGCGGCTCTTACGCCGAGGATGTCCCGCGCCGTTTTCAAGGAACGGTTGGCCGGCTACGTCGGCCAGACCGTCCTGCTCGCCGTCGCCGCTTGGCTGGTGTGGCGCGGCGTTGCGAATTTCCAGGCCAATGTGCGCGCCATCGGCTTGTCGGCGGGCTACGGCTTCCTGCATACGCAGGCGGGATTCGAGATCGCGCAGAGCCTGATCGCGTTCACCCCGTCGTCCTCGTACCTCGACGCGATCATCGTCGCCACGCTCAACACGCTGCTCGTGGTCGCACTGGCGAGCGCGCTCAGCACGCTCATCGGCCTTTGCATCGCCTTCGGCCGGCTTGCGCCCGGCGGTCTCGTGCGAGCCGTGTCGTCGGTATATGTGGAGGTGTTTCGCAACATCCCTTTGCTGCTTCAGATCCTGTTCTGGTACTTCTCGGCGATCGCCTTGCTCCCCTCGGTGGCCGACAGCCTTCGGTTCGGCCCGGTGCTCCTGAACAATCGCGGGTTGTTTCTGCCCACCCTGCAGATCGAGCCGCAGATCGCTCTGATTCTCCCGCGCGTCGACGGGTTCGACGTCAGCGGCGGCATCGCGGTATTGCCCGAGCTGATGGCGCTCACGCTGGGTCTGTCGATCTACAACAGCGCCTTCCTCGCCGAGATCTTCCGCGCCGGCATCCTGTCGGTGCCCCGCGGGCAGACCGAGGCCGCCGCGACGGTCGGCCTGAGCGGCATGCGTGCCGCACTGCTGATCGTCCTGCCGCAAGCGCTGCGGGTCGCGTTGCCGGCAGCCGGCGGGCAATACCAGACGCTCGCCAAGGCGTCTTCGCTGGCTGCGGCCATCGGTTACCCCGACATCATGCAGATCGTGGGAGGCACCGTGGCGAGCCAGACCGGCCAGGCGCTCGAAGCGATGACCCTGGTCGTCTTGCTCTACGTCGCGATCAATCTGTTCATCGCCCTCGTCGTCGGGCTCGCGAATCACCGCCTGCTCAGACGCGAAGGCCGCTGAGGTCGCTCGCGAGCGCATCGAACGCGACGCGCAGCCCCTGGATGGTCGGCGCACACGACATGCCAACGCACTTCGTACGCCAGACGCTGATCGATTCGCGCAGCGCGCCGGTTTCCGCGATGGCCGCTTCCATTCGTTGGCGCCGCGCGCTGTTCCCGACGCCGGCGATGGGCGTGCTGTCCGTTGCGCTCCTGGCGGTCTTCGCCGCTGCCGGCTGGCGCTTCTTTCAATGGGCCGTCGTCCACGCGCACTGGCTCGGCGACTCCAGCGAAGCCTGCCCCGGCGATGCAGGGGCGTGCTGGGCCTTCGTCATTGCGCGCTGGAAGCCATGGCTGGTCGGCAACTATCCGCCGGCAGAGTTGTGGCGCGCGTGGACCTGCTTTGCGGCCTTCGCGCTGTTCTGGACCTGGGTCGTGCGGCGCTCGCGCACGGCGAGCCTGCAGCGCGTGCTCCTGGGATTCATCCTGCTGCCCGCAGCGTTTTCTCTCCTGCTGGTCGGCGGCGGCCCGCTTCCCCTCGTCGTGCCTACGCTCTGGGGAGGATTGCTGCTCACGCTCGTGGTGACGCTCGCGACGTTCGCCACCGCGCTGCCCGTCGGACTTTGCCTCGCCCTCGGCCGGCGCTCGCGGCTGCCCGTGGTCCGTTGGCTGTCCGGCGTGTTCGTGGAAGGGATGCGCGCGGTGCCACTCCTGGCCGTGCTGTTCATCGCCGCCACGCTGTTGCCGATGTTCCTGCCGAACGGCTTCAGTCTCGATCTATTCTGGCGTGCGGTCGTCGCTTTCGCGCTGTTCAACGCGGCCATGGCGGCCGAAGTGTTCCGCGGCGGCCTGCAATCGGTGGGCCGCGGTCAGCTCGAGGCCGCTACGACCGTGGGGTTGAGCGACTTGGCGACGTTGCGGCTGATCGTGCTGCCGCAGGCGGTGACCGCCGTCGTGCCGGCGCTCGTCAACATCATGATCGCCGTGATCAAGGAAACGACCCTGCTGTCCGTCATCGGCGTCAGCGACCTTCTGGGCGCGGTGGAGAACGGAGCCAAGTCGCCCGCCTGGATCGGCGAGCCCAACATCCTGACCTCGGGCTACGTCTTCCTCGCAGCGGCGTATCTGACGGTCTGCTACGGACTGTCGCGCTACAGCCGGCGGCTGGAAGCTCGGCGCTGAATGCCCGTCATGGCGACGAAGGCTGCTGCAGGTCACGGCACGGGCTCTACGATTGCGCGGATGCAAGGCATCAACAAATGGTACGGAACCTTCCACGCGCTGCGCGACATCGACCTGCAGGTGGCATCGGGGGAGCGCGTGGTGATCTGCGGCCCGTCGGGCTCGGGGAAATCCACGCTGGTGCGGACCGTGAACCTGCTCGAGCCCTTCCAGCAGGGGCACCTGCAGATCTGCGGCGTCGACGTCGGCGCCGACGAAATCACCCGGGCCGCCCGCCGGGCGGTCAATCGCCGCGTGGGAATGGTGTTCCAGCAGTTCAACCTGTTTCCGCACATGACGGTCCTGCAGAATCTCACGGTGGGACCCGTCTGGGGCAGCGGCATCGCACGCGACGAAGTCCACGAGCTGGCCAATCGTTACCTGCAGCGCGTCGGGCTCACCGATCAGGCGCACAAGTACCCGGCGCAGCTCTCCGGCGGACAGCAGCAGCGCGTGGCGATCGCCCGCGCCCTGTGCACGCGCCCGCGGCTGATCCTGTTCGACGAGCCCACCGCCTCGCTCGATCCGGAGATGGTGAACGAAGTGCTCCAGACGATGGAGAGTCTCGCCGCCGAGGGCATGACCATGATGGTCGTCACGCACGAAATGGGGTTCGCGCGCCGCGTGGCGGACCGCGTGATCTTCATGGACCAGGGGCAGATCATCGAGACTGCGCCTCCGGACGATTTTTTCGATCGACCGCAGAGCGCTCGCCTCAAGACGTTTCTCGGACAGGTGCTGTCGCATTGAGACCTTCCACCACCACGGCCGTTCAGCACACCTTCGGAGACATGCGCTATGCCCGTGATCGACGTTCACACCCACATGTTCACCGCGAGGTGGCTCGAGCTGCTGAAGAAGGAAGGCGGCCTCTACAACATCAAGACGCGTCCCGACGGCCAGCAGGAAATCTTCCGGGGCGACACGCCGGTGGTGATTCCCCAGCGCGGCCATTTCGACTACGGGTTGCGCATTGAACACATGGATAAGGCGGGGATCGACATCTCGATCGTCTCGCTCACCTGCCCCAACGTCTATTGGGGCAGCGAAGAGGTGAGTTGCCGCGCAGCGCGCGAGTCCAACGACTCGATGGCGCAGGCGCAGGCCACGTATCCGGATCGCATTCGCTGGTTTACATCGTTGCCCTGGGAATATCCTCAACAGGCGCTGGAGGAGCTGCACCGCACGTGCGGCAACGGCGCCGCCGGCGTCATGGTGCTCGCCAACGTCGCCGGACGCAGCCTGACCGATCCGCTGTTCGCGCCCGTCTGGGCCGAGATCGACCGCCGCCATCTGCCCGTGCTGGTCCATCCCACCGACCCCCCCGGTGTGGACGCGATGGACATGACCAAGTTCGACCTCTCCTGGTCCGTGGGCTTCATGTTCGACACTACGCTGGCCATCACGCGAATGATCTTCGAGGGATTCTTCGACCGATATCCCGACCTGAAGATCATCGCCTCGCACGGCGGCGGGACGCTGCCCTACCTGGTGGGCCGCTTCGAGAAAGGCGACGAAGTGGAGATTCCCAGCCGGCGGCGGATGAAGCGCAAGCCCACCGATTACCTGCGCCACATCTACTACGACTGCATCACCTACGACCTCGGCGCGCTGCAGTACCTCATCTCGGTGGTCGGCGCCGATCGGGTCATGTTCGGGACCGACTGGCCGCACCAGGTGCACGATACGAAAGGCGCGTTCGCGAACACCGCGAGGCTGCCGGAGGATCAGACGAGCGCCGTGCGCTCCGGGAACGCGCAGCGCATTTTCAAGCTGTAGCGTTTCCCCTTTCGCTCGACCAGGAACTCCGCGGCGGTGCTGACAGCGCCGCTTGCCTCACTCGGCCGGCCGCAAGCGAAATCCGGACGGATCCAGGACGGCGCGGTCCCGTTTCGGGCCGGGGCCGCGCTTAAAAGACGTTAGCTACGCGTCTATCTCGTGGGTGCGACGCCGAGGGCCGCGAGCGTCGACCCTTCCAGCTCACCCGTCTGAGGCAAACCGGATGCCTGCTGGAATTGCCTCACCGCGTCCTCGGTGTTAGAACCCCATTGACCGTCAACCGGGCCGGGGTCGTAGCCTCTGTCGTTCAGGGCCTGCTGAACGCTGCGCACCGTGGCCGGATCGTAACGGGACGACGTCATCGAAGAAGCCGTCGAGGATCTTCCCGTCTGGTCTTTTCCGGCCACTTCGTGGCCTGTATAGGCCCCACCGACGCCGCCGACGACCGCGCCCACGGGTCCGGCGACCACCGCGCCCGCGACGGCACCGCCGGCGCCGCCCAGGGCCGTACCTTCAGCTTTGTCCATCCTGTGCCACGTCGAGCAGCCAGCAACCGCGGCAACGATTGCGAACGCTGTCATGCTCTTGGCAATGTCCGACGACTTCATGCAGTCCTCCATCAGCCGTTACGATGCGCAGTCGAGTGTTGTGCCGAATCGACAGGTGGCCGCCGATCCAGCCACGATCGCTCGCGATCAGAATACGCGCGCCACGAAACCAAGCAATCAGCCGTTCGCCTAAAAATCGATCGGCCGTTCACCTAAAATAGCGTAGGACATTCGGCGATTGCCGTAGCGAAGGCGCCCACAAGACTAGAACCTATCTCAAAATCATTGAATTATGAAATTGGTCACCTACAATCGATAGCATGCTGCGAATGAGCGATGACCAGTGGGAACGCATTCGGGAGCACTTTCCGGAGGAGAACATTCCGGCGGAGCGTCCGGGGCGCAAGCCGGTGCCGACGCGGCAAGTGCTCGAAGCGGTGCTGTGGATTCTGAACACCGGCGCGCAATGGCACATGCTGCCGCAGAGCTATCCCAACTACAAGACGGTGCATCGGCGGTTTCAGCAATGGTGCGAGCGCGAGATATTGCGCGCCATCCTGGTTGATTTGGCGAATGAGCTGCGTGATCGAGGCGAGATTGATGAAAGCGAGTGCTTCATCGATGCGACCTTTGCGAGTGCGAAGGGCGGTGGGGCGGAAATTGGTCCTACGCGTCGGGGCAAGGGCGTCAAGATCATGGCCATCGTCGATCGCCACGGGTTGCCACTGTCGGTGAGCACGCATGCAGCGAACCATCATGAAGTCACTTTGGTGCAATTGAGCTTCGACTTCTACATGATCGAGGCGAAGCCTGACAATCTGATCGGCGACAAGGCGTACGACAGCGATGCGCTCGATCAATCGCTTAAGCAGCAAGGCATCGAGATGATCGCGCCGCATCGCTCGAATCGAACGCTCAAGACGCAGGACGGCCGCCGCCTGCGGCGTTATGCGCGGCGCTGGCTGGTGGAACGCTATTTCGCATGGCTACAGTGGAAGCGGCGGCTGGTCGTTCGCTGGGAGTACTACGTGAGCAATTTCCTGGGTTTCGTGGAACTGGCCAGCATCACGATGCTCCTGAAGCGAATTTGAGATAGGTCCTAGTCGGTCCGCAGCGGCTCGAGCGCGCGGCCGCTGCGCTCGTATTCGGCGATGACCTGGGCTCCGAGCAGGAGCACGAGGGCCGCGATTTCCAGGCTCAGCAGGACCACGATCGCCGTGGTGAGCGATCCGTACACGATCTTGATTTGCGACAGCGTGGAGAAGTACCACACGAGCAAATGTCGCGTGAGCTCCCAGAGCAGGCCGGCAATGACGCCGCCGATGAGCGCGTGGCGCCACGACGGGCGCCCGACGGGCATCACCATGTAAATCGACGTCAGCACGATGATCTCGCCTGCCAACCCGAGGAGATAGAGCAACACCCCGGAGACGCCGACCAGCGACCGGCTGCGGCCGAGGAACTCGATGCTCTCCTGGCCCATCGCCTGCAGCGCGCCGGCAACGAAGGTTACGATCAGCGCACCGATACCAAGGAACAGGATGCAGAGGAACGGGATCAGCGCCGAGATGAGGAAGTGCCTCCGCCGGATCGCCACGCGGTGGTAGAAGATGACCGACATCGCATTTTCAAGCACGGTGAATGCGAGCGAGCTGAAGAACAGAAGGGTCACGGCGAGCACCCATCCGATGACGTGGCGATGCTGGAGAAATACCGCGAGCTCTCCCATGATCACCTCGGATTGCCCGGGCACGACCAGCTCCAGATAGCGTCCGAGCGTGGTGAGCAACGCCGTTTCTTCGACGAAATTGGCCATCACGATGAGGATGAGGATCAGCAGCGGCAGGATCGAGAGCAACGTGTTGTAAGCGACTGCACCGGCCAGCAGGTAGCCTTGGTTGGCACGAAAGGCTCGCAGGACCCGGATGGCAAAAGCTCCAGGGTGCTTCAGGACAACCGATGCGCGCGTGCGGAATCTGGACATGGGGGAGGGAAAGGCGGCAATCGGAGCGCTCGCTCCTGGAACGTGCTCGCGTCGGGAACATCGTCCCTGCGGCACCCGCGATCGAAGACGGCAGGACCCCGCATGTCGACGCCTGCCCCAAGGGTGCTCCCCCACGATTTCGTTTGGCAAGTCCGGCGTCGCGGCCCGAACCGGTCGACCCGGCAACGGACGCCGGCATTCAGACATCGCGACCGGCGAAGTCGGGCCACGGTCGGCGGCGAGCGAACGCCGCGAAGCTCGGCTTCATCCACGTGGTGCCGGGGACGAAGGCCGAGGCGCGGCAGAAACGGGGCTACCGGAAGCAGCGTTTTACACGGCGACCGGCTCTTCCTTGACGAGGCCTTCGGCCACGAGCGCGCGGCGCACCGCCGGCCGCGCCGCGACACGCGCCTGGAACTGCGTCAGCGCGGGATACGGCGACAGATCGACCTCGAGCATCGGCGCCCAATTAAGGATCGTGAAGAGGTACGCGTCCGCGATCGTGAAGGCCGTGCCCGTCAGGTAGGGCTGCGAGCCGAGCACCCGGGCGAGATACTCGAACCGCGTCGCGAGCTTGGTCTTCAGCGCGTCCCGCGTCGCCGACGGCGTGTTCGGATACCACAGCGGGCCGAACTGCTTGTGGAGCTCGGTGGCGACGAAGTTCAACCATTCCATCACGCGATACCGGGCGATGCCGCCGAACGCGGGCGCCAGCGTCCCCGGCACGCGGTCGGCGATGTACTGCAGGATCACGGCGACTTCGGACAGGCGCGTCCGGTCGGCGAGCTCGAGCAGCGGGACATAGCCTTTCGGATTGATCGTGTAGTAGTTCGTGCCGCCGGCCAGCGCGTGCTTGCGCAAGTCCACCTTCGCGAGCGTGTAGGGGAGCCCGCTTTCGGAAAGCACGATGTGCGGCGCGAGCGAGCAGGCGCCAGGCGAGAAGTACAGTTTCATGGGTCGATCCTTTGCGAGGAATGTTGGTGATCAGGCGCGCTGCAGGCGACCCGCGGGCTCAGACAGGCGGAGCGCAAAAGCGCCGGCGCCGAGAAGCGCCTGAACGACGAGCGTCACCGTCCAGAACGCGGGGTATTCCCAGCCGCCCTTGGGCGAGGTGAACAGCCATCCGTTGCCCGAGTGAACCCAGGTGGCGCCGAGCAGCACGGGGACCAGCGCGAGCGCGACGACGCGGGTTTGCACGCCGAGCAGGAGCAGCACGCCGCCCGCGAGCTCGACGGCGATCGTCACGTCCCCGAGGAAGGCGGGAAAGCCGACCGAGGCGAAGAACTGCTCGGTGCCTGCAGGCGTGAACACGAAATATTTCAGGAGCGCGTGGGCGATGAACATCGTTCCCAGCGCGAGGCGCAGCAGGAGCGCTGCGTATTGGCTGTTGCGGCTGTCGGTCATGGTCCGGTCCTTGCTGAGCGCCTCGAGCGGCGCGACGTGCAAATATTGACCGTTGTCTCCCAAGCGATAAAGTACTTTTCTGTTGAAATATTATTGCGAATAGTGCAACAATAGCGGCAAACACCGCGACCCTTCATGGATCGATTCCACGCCATCGCCGCGTTCGCGGAAGTCGTCGAGAGCGGCAGCTTCGCGCGCGCCGCGGATCGGCTGGGCGTTTCCGTCTCCTCGGTGTCGCGGCACGTAAGCGAGCTCGAGGCGCACCTCAATGCGCGGCTTCTCAATCGCACGACCCGAACGCTGTCGCTGACCGAGGCCGGCCGCACGTTTCACGAGCGCTGCGTTCAGCTTCTCGCCGATCTCGAGGAAGCCGAAGCCTCCGCCGGCGCGGGCGCGGTCGCCCCTCGCGGTACGCTGCGGGTTTCCTCCGCGGTGAGCTTCGGCGAGCGCTACGTCGCGCCCGCGATGGCGGCGTTCATGGCGAGGTACCCGGAGATGCGCCTGGAGATCGAGCTTTCCGATCGCCTGGTCGATCTGGTCGACGAGGGCTTCGACGCCGCGGTGCGCATCGGCGCGATCGGCAGCCAGAGCCTCGTCGGGCGGCCGGTCGGCACGACGCGGCTCACCTGTTGCGCCTCACCGGTCTATCTCGCCCGCCACGGCGAGCCGCGCACGCCCGACGATCTCGTGCGCCACGCGTGCCTGCTGTATCAATATGCGCCGCAGCGCGCCGTCTGGACGTTCACCGACCGCACCGGCGCACAGCGCAAGGTGCGCGTCGCCGGTCCCATCCATGCCAACAACGGCGGCTTTCTTGCAGCGCTTGCCCGCGAAGGCATCGGCATCGCCAACGAGCCCGATTTCATCGTCGGACCCGACGTCCGGGCGGGACGCCTCGTGCCGATCCTGCGCAACTTCCCGCCGATCGCGAGCGGCATCCACGTCGTGTACGCAAGCCGCCGGCATCTTTCCGCGAAAGTGCGCGTGTTTGCCGAATTCCTGAAGGAACACTTCGCGGCCCACGATTGGACCCTGCAAAGGGACGGGGCCGCTAAACGCGCATCGAGCAGCTGACAGCAGGCGCTTGGGTTCACCGCGAGTCGGGATCTACCGGGCCGCGCGATCGGCCAATGCGACGCCGATCATGCTGTCGCGCGTGACCAGCCGCACCAGCTCCGCCGCGCTCCAGTTTTCGGTTCCTTCCGGTCGCATGGGCGCGACGAGGTAGCGCATATCCGCGGTGCTGTCGTGCACGCGAATCTGCACGTCATCGGCAATCACCGTGCCGAACTCCGCGAGCACGGCGCGGGGCTCGCGCACCACGCGCGACCGATAGTTGCGGCTCTTGTACCAATCCGGCGGCAGGCCGAGGAGCATGCGCGGATAGCATGAGCAGAGCGTGCAAACGATGACGTTGTGCACGCTGGAAGTGTTTTCCACGACGACCAGCTTGAGCGGCCCGACCTCCAGGCCGATTTCCTCGGCCGCAGCGGAGCCGTCGGCGAGCATGCGCTCTCGGTACGCCGGATCGACCCAGGCGCGGGCAACCATCAGCGCGCCGCGGCCCGCGTCGCGACCGTCCAAAGCCTCGACCTGGCGTCGGACGTCCTCGGCGGTGATGATGCCCTTGTCGATCAGCAGCTCGCGCACCGCCACCTCCATGGCGCGGTAGTAGGTGAGCGTGTCGTCGTGGTCCGGGCGCGGCGGGTAGCGGTGGACGTGCGGATGCTCCTTGCCGTGCTCGTGTTCATGACTCATGGCGCTCGTTCCTCCGGCTCCAGCCAGTGCTGATAAATCTCCACCTCGACGAGGTCCGCAGGCTGACCGGCATAGTCCGGCCATACCTCGTGCTGCAGGAAGCGCACGCGATAAAGAGGCTGCGCCGGCGTTCCGGGTCTCGCGTAGGCAAGCTCCTCCGGGTTGGGAAAGACGCCACAGAGGCGTTCGACCACGCCGCGCTTGCCGCGGATGTAGTACGGGGTGCGCACATGGCCGATGGGGTAGGCCTCGCGCACGATGACGCGATCTCCGGCGCGGAACCGAGGAGCCACCGCGTCATCCATGCTGCGCCTCACGCGCCCGGACGACCTCGATCCTGCGGCTCAGTTCGTCCACGCTGATCACGCCGCGCTGGAGGAGCGTCTGGGTGATCGCGTGGATCCAGCGCTCGTAGTAGGTCATCCTGTCGTAGGCTTCGGGGCCGAGGCTCTCGATGTTGCGTCGCAGCTCGTCCACGGTGACCAGCCCCCGGTCCTCGCTCGAGAGCAGCATCATCAGCGCATCGACACGCTTTTCCCACAGCGCGTAGTCATGCTCGGTCCGGTCGATGGCTCCGGCGGGCAGGCCTCCCAGGTCGTGGTGGCTGCGTGGAGGAGGGGGATCGGTCATCAGGTATGAAAATGACTCGAGCAGGATCGATCTGCCTTCGACGAAATCATTCTAGACGGGAATCGCCGCGCCGGCTCACCGCAATCGCTGCCATTCGACATCCGACCGAGCCGGGCGAAGCGGACGAAACAGCAATGGCCTGCCGCCGAGGTTCCCGGACAGTGGTCATTCGCCGCCCGTCAAGCTCGCCGGGAGGCGTAGTATGGTTGGACCTTCATTCGTCGGTGACGCGATTCGATCGATGGAACGGCGCATCTTCATTGCCGCACTTGCCGGTGCCGTTGTCGCCGCGCCGTTCGCCGCCGAGGCACAGCCGGCGCCCAGGAAGTAACAGGATTGGATGGCTGTTGCCGGAGGCAATCGAGGATCATCTAGCCGCCCTTCGCGACGCACTTCGTGCGCTCGGCTACGTCGAGGGCCGGACGGCCACGTTCGAAACGCGCTTCGCCGACGCCGATCTCGATCGGCTCCCGAGCCTTGCCGCTGAACTCGTACGTTCGAACGTGGACCTCATCATCGCCATCGCCCGTCCCGCCATCCTCGCGGCGCGGCAGGCGACCGACACCGTTCCGATCGTCATGGCATTCTGGGGCGGCCTCGGCTTGGTCGCCCACCAAGTTCGAGCTGGTGATCAATCTCAAGACTGCCAGCGCGCTCGGCCTCACGATCCTGCCATCGCTGCTGCTGCGCGCGGACGAGGTGATCCGGTGAGCAATCGTATCGAGTTGTTCGCGGCTCGCGCCTCGGCGCGCGCTATCCCTTCGACGCAACCGGTTCGGGAGCGCTTGCCTCGCGACGCGCGAACTTCTCCATCGACACCGAATATTCGCCCGTCGCCGCGTTATGGCGCACGCAATATTCCGTTGGATAGAGCCCCGCCACGGCGACAGCCTTCGGGGTCTTGATGGGCAGGCAGCCGCTCGGCCGGCTCAGCAGGTAGTCGCGCGTGACCATCGCTTCGTAGAAGATCACTTTGCCGTCGTAGATCCCGTAGATCCAGCTCCGGGTGAATGGCTCCTTCCTGAATTCGGGTCCGGTGACGTCGATCAGGTGATTGCCCATGACAGGAACGACGGCTTCGACGTCGACGTAGTCCGGCGGCATGTAGTTCGGCGGCAGCAGCTTCCTCCCCGTCAAAAACTGGTCGCAGCGGACGAACTCGGGCCCGCACGGTCCCGATTCGATCGCAAAGGCCTCGGCGATCGGGGCCATCTCGAAGTGAACGTCGAAGTGCGGGGTGTCGTAGATTCCCGGAGGAATGTGCCCGACCGGGTTCCAGTTGAGGAGCACCCACTTGAAGGGAATGTCCGCTCGCCGGGCCACCTGGTCCGGCAGCGGAATGACGAACTCGTGTGTGTGCTGGCACTTCGTATTGGCGTCGATCGTGCCGTCCTTCGTGCGGCCGACGCAGCGATGCTGGTCGGAATCGATCGGCAAGCCTTGCAGTGCGGTCGAGGACCAGACGACGCCTATCGCCGCCGGAGCATCCGCGCCGTCGATCTCGGCGTAGGTCGACACTGTTCCGTCGCCGAGCTTCAATTGCCAGCTCCCTATTCGCGACGTCGTGCCGCTGCGCTCGCTGGAGCAGCCAGCGATCGCGAGTACCGCGACGCCTACGAACACCATGAAACGGAAAGTCATGTGATCTCCCTGTGTCGAACCTGATACCCGTCTTCTCCGGAATCCCCAGGTGAGGCCGCGGGCTGAGGCGCCAGCCTACCATGAGGGCGGCGCACAAGGAGGTGGTTTTTTCGGCGGTTCCGCGGCCCTAGGCGACGCGCTTCAAACCGGTACCCGGATATGGGACCATCTTCCCGGATATTCGCCGGCACGCAATGCAATGACGCCCCTACAGATCCTCTGGCTGACGGTAATCCTCGCCATGGCCAGCAGCGGACTCACGCCGGCGACAAAGTCGGCTATGGCGGCTTCGGCACGCGCGCCGGGCACGGTATTCCGCGACTGCCCCGAGATTGCCCCGAGATGGTGGTGATCCTGGCGGGCAATTTCACGATGGGCTCGGCGGCTTCGGAGAAATCCTGGGCCGCGACTCACGGTGGCAATCTGGAATCGGTTGCCGACGAATCGCCGCAGCACGTCGTCTCGCTGCAATCCTTCGCGCTAGGCAAATACGCTGTGACGCGAGGCGAATATGCGGCGTTCGTCCGGGCAACTGGCTACCCCGCAGGGGATGGATGCGGCCATGACGGTGAGAAATGGAACAAACTGCCGGGCGTGAGAACCCGTTCGGTCTCTACGACATCGTTGGCAATGTCTGGCAATGGACCGAGGATTGCTATGCCGACAGCTATGCCAATGCGCCGACGGATGGAAGAGCCGTCGAAACGGGGAGCGCTTGCCTGCGCGTCGATCGGGGCGGCTCCTGGTACTACCCTCCATGGCTCCTCCGCCCAGCGGCTCGCGAGAGAAACCCCGCTGACTACCGGGACCTCGTCATGGGATTTCGCCTGGCACGCTTAAATGACTAGTGCGCTGCGCTCCGACCTGCCTCCCCTGCCGGCGCGCATGTACTACCTGCCGGTCGACGATCGCGGTTATCCGATTCCCGAGTTCGTTTCCAATATCGACGGCAAGCGCGATTTCCGCGTCGTCAGTCTCGACCATCTGACCCGCTGCATCCGCGACGACGCATGCTGGATATGCGGCCAGCGTCTCGACGTCCTGAAAGCCTTCGTCATCGGGCCGCTTCCGGCGATCCGGGGAATTTCCAACGAGCCGCCGTCGCACGTCGAATGCGCCGAGTTCGCGGTCAGAGCCTGCCCGTTCCTGCTGTTGCCGAAGGCGCGGCATCGGCCGACCGACAACCCGAACGTGAGAAAGATGCCTGGAGCGACGCGGAGCAATCCGGGCCTGTGCTGCATCTACATCGTGAGAGGCTACGCGCATCACGAAAAGCCGAAGGGCATCATCTTCCAGGCTGGACGGGCCGTCCGGGTCGACTGGTATACGCAGGGGCGACGCGCGACGCGCGATGAAGTGTCGGCCGCGCTCGACGCGAGCCTCCCGTCATTGGGCAGAGGCGGCGACCGGCAGGCGATCGAGAAGCGTGTTGCCGAGCTCCTTCCGGCGTGAAGCGTCCGAGGAACGTCGTGACGCCAGCCGCCAACAGTTACTCGGTGAGAGACCGAAAGATCTCCACCTCGACGGCGCCGTCCGTAAGCCCTTCTTTCTCGCGACGCTGGCGGTAGGCAGCAAGGTGCGGAGCGTTGCGGTGGTGGTCGAGGGCCACGTCGTCCACGTACATCTCGTAGAACAGGAACAGCTCGGGGTCGTTGGTGCAACGGTGAACCCGATAGACGATGCAGCCCGGCTCGGCATTCCGCACCACGGCGGCCTGCTCCGAAAGGAGCGCCGCCAGCGCATCGGCCTTGCCCTTCGCTGCCCGTAGCTTTGCGACTACCGTGAGTACATTGGCCATTGGGGTGACTATTCTTGCGACTCTGCCCGAACGCTCAGCGGTTGAGAACCCGACCGCGCCTCCCTCGAACTATGCCATGAGTCGCAAAGAAGCGAAGCTCGTGCCCGGTGATTTTCTCGATTCTCCTTGCGTCGGCGTAGCGTTTCCGGTCAGACAAGAGGCTCCAGCTCGGTACAGATCTCGGTGCCGAGGCCGGAGCCGGCTTCGCTCGCATTGCTCATACTCGGTGTCGCTGGACTAGCCCCCGTCACGTCGCCGCCGCTGAACTAACGCAGCGGGCGGACATCCCAGGAACGCGAATATTCACGCCATCCGGCGATGGGAGATCGTTAGCCTACCGCCTGAAGGAGGCTAGCCATCGCGTCGCCGCTCCAGTCTATGGAGCAGCGATCACCTGCCTCGTTGCCGCGAGCGCTCGATGCTCGACCGTCTTGTTTTGCCGCCACCAGCTGAGCATGGCCTCGAAGTCGCCGGCGAATTTGCGTTTCTTCAGTTCGTCGGAGATCTCCACACATCGGGCGCCTTCTCCGAGGCTCACCCCGGAGGTCGTCACAGCATAGTCGCACTCCCAGAAAGCCTTTTCGAGGTCCGACGAACTAGCGCTGGCGTAGACGGAGTCGCCGATTGGAGGCGAGCTCGCGTGTTCTTGCGCAAACGCGCCGCTGAAGAAGCCGGCCATCAGCAATGCAACTGAAGCCGCGGCCCTTCGGAAGGCGGGGCGTTGGCCTGAGCGAGCAATCCGAGTCATGGTGTTCTCCTTGGCTGGAAGACAGTCCTCCCGCGGAAGACCAGGCCACTCTATCGGCTGGCGGGTATGAAGTCTTTGCGCTACCCTTGATTTTTCCCTGAGATTTCCCTGACTTCCGTCCGCCTGGCGCGGCGAACGCTCACGAGGTCGGACGTTTTGATCTACTTCTTCGACGAATATTCGCTCGATTCCGAGCGGCGCGAGCTGCGGCGAGGCGACCACGTCGTGGCGGTCGAGCCGCAGGTTTTCGACCTCCTCGAGCATCTCATCCGCAACCGCGGTCGCGTCGTAGACAAGGACGAGTTGATCGCCGAAGTCTGGCGCGGCCGGATCGTTTCGGAGTCGACCCTCAGCAGCCGGATCACGGCGGTGCGCCACGCAGTCCGCGACAGCGGCGCGGAACAACGGCTGATTCGCACGCTGGCCCGCAAAGGTTTTCGCTTCGTCGGATCCGTTCGCGAGCAGCCTCGGCTCGAGGGCGAAGCCGCCGACAAGCTCATGCCGCCGGCGAGCTCGCCTGCGCCGCGACCGGCACGCTCGCGGACGAGCGCAGCCGAACGTCGACAGGTGACGATCATGGTCTGCAGCATCGCCGAAATGGCGACGCTCTCCGCGCGGTGCGATCCCGAGGAGCTGCGCGAGGTCATTGCCGCGTATTGCCGAGACATCAGAGCGATCGTCGAGCGACACGGCGGCCACGTCACCAGATATACCGATGACCGAGTCGTCGGCTATTTCGGCTACCCGCAGGCCCACGAAGACGATGCGGAGCGCGCCGTGCGGGCGGGGCTTGCGGCCGCCAATGTCATCGGCGAGCTCCGGACCGCGGGCCTTGCCGAGCCGATGCGGGGGCGCGTCGGCATCGCGACCGGGCTGGTGGTCGTCGGCAATCCAGTCGGCGACGATCCGGCTTCGGAGCACGTGGTCAGCGGCGAGACGCCGTACGTCGCGGCGAGTCTCCAGGCTCTCGGCGACGCGGGACAAGTCGTGATCTCCGCCCGCACTCGCCAGCTCGTCCGCAACCTGTTCGATTATCGTGAGCTCGCGACGCCGCCGCCGCTTGGCAGCGCAGAAGCGATGGCGGCGGCGGTGGTCGTGGGCGAAAGCAGGATCGCAAGTCGTTTCGAGGCCCTGCGCGCGAGCCGCAACCGGCTTGTCGGCCGGGACGAGGAGCGAGACCTTCTCCTCCGTCGCTGGCGACAGGCGAAGACGGGAGAGGGCCGCATCGTGCTCATCTGGGGCGAGCCCGGGATCGGCAAATCGCACCTCGTCGCCGCCTTCCAGGACGCCATCCAGGCCGAGCCGCACACGTCCATGCGCTATTTCTGCTCGCCGCATCGCATGCAGACGGCGCTGCATCCCGTGATTACGCAGATCGAGCACGCGGCGGCATTCGACGCCGGCGACGACGATCGGACGAAGCTCGACAAGCTGCAGCGCCTGCTCGCGCTGTCTTCGCATGAGCCCGACAGGGACGTGGCGCTTTTTGCCGAGCTTCTCTCCGTCCCGACGGACGGGCGCCATGCCCCGTTGTCGCTCAGTTCCCAACGGCGCAAGGAATTGCTGCTGGAGAGCTTCGTTTCGCAGCTCGAAGGCCTCGCCGCGCGCCAGCCTGTGCTGATGGTCCTGGAGGACGCGCATTGGATCGACCCGACCTCGCGCGAGCTCTTCGACATCGTCATCAACCGCGTTCGCGCGCTCCCGGCGCTGCTGATCATGACGTATCGCCCGGAGTTCGTTCCGCCGTGGCTCGGCCAGTCGCACGTTACGGCCTTGACGCTCAACCGCCTGGGCCCGCGCGAGAATGCGGCGCTCGTCAGGCAGGTGGCCGGCGGCAAGGACCTGCCGCCCCGACTTCTCGAGCAGATCATCACGCGCACGGACGGCGTGCCGCTGTTCGTCGAAGAGATGACAAAGTCCGTCCTGGAAAGCGGCATGCTGCGCGAGCAGCACGGCACTTACGTCTTCGACGGGAGCTTGCCGGTGGTCGCCGTTCCGTCGAGCCTGCAGGCTTCGCTCACTGCGAGGCTGGATCGCATCGCGCCTGCCCGCGCGGTCGTGCAGACCAGCGCGGCGCTGGGCCGCGAGTTCGGTTATGCAGTCCTGAAGGCGGTCACTTCGCTGCCCGACGTCGAGCTCGAGCCGTTGCTGGAGCAGCTCGTAGCCTCCGAGCTCGTGCACCAGCGCGGCGACGTCCCGCACGCCGTTTACTCCTTCAAGCACGCGCTCGTCCAGGACGCCGCCTACGAGACTATTCCCAAGAGCGAACGTCCCGCGATCCATGGCCGCATCGTCGAGGTGCTGGAGCAGCAGTTTCCCGATGTTGTCGAGCATCACCCCGACGTCCTCGCGTACCACTGCACCGAAGCGGCGCTTGCCGAAAAGGCGATCGATTTCTGGATCAGGGCGGCTCGGATCGCGCTCAATCGATCGGCAGGCGTGGAGGCCCAGAGCCAGGTCGAAATGGCGATGAGTCTGCTGCCGAAGATTGCGGCCGGCGCGAGCCGACAACAGCTCGAAGGCCGCCTCCAAGTTGCGCTTGGAGAGGCATTGCTGATGACCAAGGGATTCGCGTCGCCGGAAGTAAAGGCTGCGCTCTCCAGGGCCCGTGAACTTCTCGACGAGACGGTTCACCCGATCGAAGCGCTCGTCGCGCTCGGCGGCTTGTTCAACTATCACCTCATCCGCTCCGAATCGCCGGCGTGCCTCGAACTGGCCGAGCCTCGGTTGCGAAAGAACCTGGACCTGCCGACCGCGACGGTCATTCATTACCTGGTTGGCACGGCGCATTTGCATCTGGGCAATTTCGCACAGTCGATCGACCACCTGGAGAAGGCCCTGTCTCTCTACGACGAGGATGTCTGTCGCCCGGTGTCGTTCATCGCCGGCATTCACCTCCGATCCTTCATCCTCGTGTGGCTCGGCCTCGCGTATCTCTTCGTCGGCTCGCTCAAACGCGCAGCAGAGACCATCTCCGCCGCGGTGAGCGACGCGAGGAGCAGGTCGCATCCCTTTACGCTGGTGTCCGCGTTGCTCGCGCTCGCGCGCTTTCGGAACCACACGCACGACCTCGATGGCGCGATCGCGGCGACCGAGGAGGGCATGGCAATTGCCACCGAGCAACGCAGTCCTTATCACGTGTCGCGCGCCAGCGTCCTGCGCGCCGTAAACGTGGTCGCGAGTGGCCGGCCCGAAGAGGGCATCGCGCTGATGAAACATGCGCTCGCCGCGCATCGGGCCACGGGAGCGGATTTCCAGAGCTCGTACAATCTGTCGCGCCTGGCCGAGGCGCACGCGCGCGCGGGAAAGATTGCGCACGCCACCGAGCTCGCGCTGCAGGCGGTCGCCAACGTCGAGCAGACTGGAGAACGCTGGTGGGAGGCCGAAGCGCAGCGGATCAGGGGCGAGATCCTGTTGCTCGCGAGGCGAAGCAACCGTCATGAGGCCGAGGCCTGCTTCAACCGCGCGCTCGAGTGCGCACGACGCCAAGGCGCCAGGCTGTGGGAGCTCCATGCGGCGCTGAGTTTGGCGAAGCTGTGGTGGTCCGAAGGCGAAGGGGCGCGAGCGGAAGCTTTGTTGACGCCGGTCTATCGTTCGTTCACCGACGGCTATGGAATAGAGGCTCTCCGATCGGCAGAGGAGCTTCTGGAGCAAATTCACTCCGCAGGCGCCGGCGGCAGAACCGGACATCGCGGCGGCGGAAGCTCATCCGACCGGGCGAATCCACGCACACGGCCTGCATCAGCCCGACGAAGACGTTCCGGCTCCGGATCAGGGCGCGCCGAGGCGGCCGAGCGCCGCAGGCGCTGAATCGCTCGCACACCCGGAGGGCCGGGGAGCACCACCGACGTGTCGTATTTCATCGACAACATTTCGGTGACCGCACCCGTCGCGATCGTCCCGTCCGCCATCCCGACGATGTCGGAGCGGATCCTGGCTGTTCTAGGCGTCCTGCTCGCAGCCTGCGCCGCGCTGGCGCTTCGCAGGCGCCGCGCTCGCACGCCGGGCCCCCTTTCTAGCGCCTGCGCGGTCGGCCTGCTGCCCGAGGACGACGGCAACCCGACTTCCCGGACGAACGACCGCTATTCGGGCTTGGCGTCGGCGGCGTCGATGGCCGACCTAGCGCTCTTGGTCTGCGCGTCCGTCGCAAACCTCGACGTCGCGATCTGCACGACCAGCACCGCCATGGTCAGGACGAAGATCGCTCCGGTCACCGCGAGAACGCTCTCGATGGAAAGGTCCTTGACGTCGATGGCCAGGAAGCGGGTCAACGCGGTAATGGCAACGTACAGAAGAAACAGCACTGGCAGGCGGTCGGTCTTGAAATAGATGCCGACGATCGTTCCCAACTCCAGGTAGATGAACAGAAGCAGGATGTCGTCGAGCCCGGCGCGCCCGGCCTGGATCATCCTCAGGTAGTCGGCAGCCGCCGACCAGACGATCGTCGCGCCGATCACGAAGAGGGCAGCGACCTGGAAGCCGCTCACCAGCGCGGTGCCCAGCCGGTCGAGCCTGTCCTTCACGTCTTGCTTCGTCATGATTCGATCCTGCTATGGGTCATAACTTCCCGGGCGCCGGTCTCTCGCGCGGCGGCGCTCGCGAATGATACCCGGCCTCGGCGATAATGCGAGCTTGGCCACCGAATCCGCGAAAGTCGACCCATGAGCGAAGTCCGATCCCCGGAAACCCTCGGCTTCCAGGCCGAGGTCAAGCAACTCCTGCACCTGATGGTGCACTCGCTGTACGGCAACAAGGAGATCTTCCTGCGCGAGCTGATCTCGAACGCGTCGGACGCCTGCGACAAGCTGCGCTTCGAGGCGCTCGCCGACACGGCGCTGTGGGAAAACGACCCGGACCTGAAGATCCGCGTCGCCTACGACAAGGCCGCGCGCACGGTGACCGTGTCCGACAACGGCGTCGGCATGTCGCGCGACGAGGTGATCGCCAATATCGGCACCATCGCCAAGTCCGGCACACGCGAGTTCTTTCAGAGCCTCACCGGCGACCAGGCCAAGGACGCGCACCTGATCGGCCAGTTCGGCGTCGGCTTCTATTCGTCGTTCATCGTCTCCGACAAGGTGACGCTCGTCACGCGGCGCGCCGGCATGGGCGCCGAGCACGGCGCGCGCTGGGAGAGCGACGGCGGCGGCGAGTACACGCTGGAGACGGTGACGCGCCAGGCGCGCGGCACCGAAGTCACCCTGCACTTGCGCGAAGGCGAGGACGAGCTGCTCTCGGGCTTCCGCTTGCGCTCGATCCTGCGCAAGTACTCCGACCACATCACCATCCCCATCCTGATGAAGAAAGAGGAATGGGACAAGGACAAGAACGACCAAGTCACCAAAGACGAAGACGAGCAGATCAACCAGGCCTCCGCGCTTTGGGCGCGTCCCAAGTCGGAGATCACCGACGAGCAGTACCAGGAGTTCTACAAGCACGTCGGCCACGACTTCGAGGCGCCGCTGGCCTGGACCCACGCGCGCGTGGAAGGCAAGCAGGAATACACGCTGCTCTTGTACGTGCCGTCCCACGCGCCTTTCGATTTGTGGGACCGCGACCACCGCCACGGGGTCAAGCTCTACGTCCAGCGCGTATTCATCATGGACGACGCCGAACAGCTCATGCCGGCTTACTTACGCTTCGTGCGCGGCGTGATCGACTCCAACGATCTGCCGCTCAACGTCTCGCGCGAGATCCTGCAGGAGTCGAAGACGGTCGAGGCGATCCGCGCAGGCTGCGTCAAGCGCGTGCTCGCGCTCCTCGAGGAGCTCGCCGAGAACAATAAGGACAAATACGCTGCTTTCTGGAAGGAGTTCGGGCGCGTGCTCAAGGAAGGCGTGGCCGAGGACTTCGCGAACAGGGAACGCGTCGCCAAGCTGCTGCGCTTCAGCTCGACGCTCGAGGAGAAGGAAGAGCCGACCGTATCGCTCGCCGACTACGTGTCGCGGATGAAGGAAGGCCAGGACAAGATCTACTACATCACGGCCGACTCCTTCGGCGCGGCGCGGTCGAGCCCGCACATGGAGATCTTCCGCAAGAAGGGCGTCGAAGTCCTGCTGATGCACGACCGCGTCGACGAGTGGGTGATGGCCAACCTCACCGAGTTCGAAGGGAAGAACCTTCAGTCGGTGGCGAAAGGCGACCTCGATCTCGGCAAGCTCGAAGACGAAGCGGAGAAGAAAGAGCAACAGAAGGAAGCCGACGAGTTCAAGGACCTGACCGACAAGATCGCGAAGATGCTCGGCGAGAAGGTCAAAGAGGTGAGGGTCACGCATCGCCTCACCGATTCGCCCGCGTGCCTGGTGGCGGACCCGTCGGCGATGAGCACGAATCTCGAGCGGCTATTGAAAGCCGCCGGGCACAAGGTGCCGGAGACCAAGCCGACGCTCGAAGTTAATCCGCACCATCCGCTGGTGCAGGCGCTTAAAACAGAGTCCGACGATAAACGCTTCGCGGACTGGAGCTACATCCTCTTGGACCAGGCGGTGCTGGCCGAAGGCGGTCAGCTCGAAGAGCCCGGCGCGTTTGTCAAACGGCTCAACGCGCTGATGCTGGAGATGGCGGGGAGCGGAAAGGGTTCGAGGATTTGGATACCGGGAAGTTGAACTAGGCGCTCGCCCGGGACGAGCGAAGCGATGTCCTTTGCGGAGTCATCCTGATCGCGTCCGCTGCAGCACTAACCGATCCCGCCGGGATCGGGTAGCCTTGACGGCATGCGGTCGCCGGTCCCATGACGGAACGCCGTTAAACCTCTGCAGCCGGAAGGGAGAGATTCGCGCGCAGATCGCAACGACGCTGTTGAACAAGATCGCCAAGGGCAGCGTGACGGCCTTGATTGCCCGCTCGGCCGATTTCTACGGCCCGCACGTCCGGACCAGCGTCGTCAACCGGCTGGTCCACGGAGTGCGTGGCTCGCGCAAGATCCATGGCTGCGTAATCGAGGGGGAATTCTCATGCCGGCACGAACTGCCGCAATCCCGCTTCTTGCGCTGATCGTCGCGTCCATCGCGCCGCCAGCCGTCGCCGCCGACTGGGCCGATCCCGCGAAGGTCTTGAGGATCGCCTTTCCCATCGACGTCTCGGGGCTCGATCCGGCCGGCACCCAGGAGACTTACGCGAGCCTCGTCGAGCAGAAGATCTTCGACGCGCTCTACCAGTGGGACTACCTCGCGCGGCCGTACAAGTTCGTGCCGAGCGTCGCGATCGGCATGCCGGAGATCTCGGCCGACGGCCGCGTGTGGACGATCCGCATCAGGCAAGGCATCTACTTCGCCGACGATCCCGCCTTCGCGGGCAAGAAGCGCGAGCTGACCGCGGCGGATTTCGTCTACGCCTGGAAGCGCATCGTCGATCCCCGCGTGCGCTCTCCGAACTCCGATCTCCTCGAAGGGAAAATCACCGGCCTCGATGCCGCTGTGGCCAAGGCGAAGGCGTCGGGACGCTTCGATTACGACGCCGACGTGCAGGGCCTGCGCGCGACCGACCGCTACACGCTGCGGCTCGAGCTGGTGCAGCCCGACTATACGTTCTTCGAGCTGCTCGACAGCGCGTCGCTGCGCGCCGTGGCTCGCGAGGTGATCGAAAAGTACGGAGATACGAGCGGGCGCGCGGCGAATCATCCCGTCGGCACCGGGCCGTACCGCCTCAGGGAATGGACGCCTGGTCGTCGCATCATTCTCGAAGCCAACCCCGGTTTTCGCCAGGAACGCTTTCCGCCGGCGCCGGCGAACGCCGACGCTGCGATCAAGGCCGTCGCGGAATCGATGAAGGGCAAGCGTCTCCCGCAGATCGGGCGGATCGAGATACCGATCATCGAAGAGACCAATCCGCGGCTCCTGATGTTCAGCGCGGGAGAGCTCGACATCCTGGAAGTGCCGGGCGACGTCGCGCCCAAGATGATCGACGCGAAGGGGAACCTGCTGCCCGAGTACGCCGCGCGCGGCATGAGGCTGGAGCGCGCGACCGAGCTCGCCGTGACCTTCGCGTACTTCAACATGGAAGACCCGCTGGTCGGCGGCTACTCGCCGGAAAAGATCGCGTTGCGGCGGGCGATCTGCAGCGCCTACGACGTGCCGGACGAGATCCGCGTCATCCGCAACGGCCAGGCGCTGCCGGCCACGCAGCCCATTCCGCCCGACGTCGAAGGACACGTGCGCGGATACAAGGGCTTGTCGCCCTACGATCCTGCGACCGCGCGCGCGCTCCTCGACAAGTTCGGCTATCGCGACCGTGACGGCGACGGGCTCCGCGAGCTGCCGGACGGTCGCCCGCTCATCATTCACCAGTCGACGCTCGTCGGCGCCGCGTATCGGCAATTCGACGACCTGTGGCTGCGAAGCATGCGCGAGGTCGGCATCCGCATGGATTTCCAGGTGCAGACGTTCCCTGAGGCGTTCAAGGCCGCGCACGCGGGGCAGATCCAGTTCGCGGGCTTCGGCTGGAACGGCGACATCGCCGACGACTTCATGCGGCTCTTCTACGGGCCCTACGCCGGCGCCGGAAACCTCTCGCGCTTCAGGAATGCGGAGTACGACGCTCTCTACGAGAGGAGCCGCCGCACGCCCGACAGCGCGGAACGGAACAAGCTCTACGAATCGATGACCAAGATCGTCTCCAGCTACGCGCCGTGGTGCACGAATGCCAACCGCATCAGCAGCACCGTCGTCGCGCCGCAGATTCGCGGTTACCGCAAAAACGTGCATTACTTCCTGACGCCGTGGCAGTATCTGGACATCGACACGGCGGCCAAGGACACACGGCGGCCGTAAAGGACGCGTGGCATGGCAAGAGGACCGGAATGAACCGCGCAGCATTACCCGTTTCGACCGCCCTCACCGTGCGCAGCGTCGCGACGCGCGCGGTCGCGGTTCCGCTGAACTTCGCGCTCGGCACGAGCGTTACGGTCATTCGCACCGTGCCGCTGCTGCTGGTCGATGTTCTGACCGAGGAAGGCATCGTCGGCCGCGCGTACCTCTTTTCGTATACCCCCGCCGGCGCTAAGTCCATCGCGCTGCTGCTCGGCGAGGCGGTCGAGCTCGTCAAGGGCCACGCGGCGAAGCCGCAGACGATCTATCACACGCTGGTGCGACGCTTTGCGCTGCTCGGCGTCACCGGTACGATGCGCATGGCGATTTCCGCGCTGGACATTGCGCTGTGGGACGCCGCCGCGATTGCCGTCGGTCTGCCGCTCGCGGAGGTCTTGGGCGCGAGCCGGCGCCCCATTCGCGCCTACGACAGTCGAGGGCTCGGGCTGACGTCTCCCGAGAAGCTCGCCGGCGAGGCCGAAGCGCTTCTCGGCAAAGGGATGAGCGCGATCAAGCTCCGCCTCGGTTATCCGACGCTGGAACAGGACCTGGCAGCGCTGCGCGCGGTGCGCGGACGCATTCCGCGCGAGCAGCTCGTCATGGTCGACTACAACCAGGCGCTCACCACCGCTGAAGCCGTTCGCCGCGGACTCGCGCTGCAGGCCGAGGGCATCGCCTGGCTGGAGGAGCCGATACGGCACGACGACTACCGAGGCAACGCACAGATCGCACGAACGCTCGATGTGCCGCTGCAGATCGGCGAAAACTTCAACGGTCCGGAGGCGATGGCGGAAGCGTTCGCCGCCGACGCCTGCGACTACGTCATGCCCGACGTCGGCCGGATCGGCGGCGTGACCGGCTGGATGCAGGCGGCTGGAATGGCCGCCGCTCGCGGCGTCGAAATGTCATCGCATCTCGTCCCCGAAGTGAGCGTGCATCTGCTCGCGGCGACGCCGACCGCCCACTGGCTCGAGTACGTCGACTGGGCCGATGCCGTTCTCGAGGAGCCGCTGCAGGTGATCGACGGCGCGGTGACGCCGAGCGATCGCCCGGGCGCTGGACTCGCGTGGGACGAAGCGAAGCTGCGGCGGTTGAGTGATCTTTAAGCCCGTAGCCTGGGCTGAGCGAAGCGATGCCCGGGACTCGTACGACGAGCCCGCTCTCTTCGATCAATCGAGATTCAGCGGCACGTCCCGGACGAAGACGGTGAGGTCCGTGGTCGGCGGGTTCGCGGGCACCTGATAGAGCATGTCCGCGATGTAGCCGCGATGATAGGTCGTGTGGTTGGCGAGATGCATCGCGATCTCGGCGCACGTCATCACGCCTTCGCCGCCCCCGACGAACGTGAAATGCACTTTACGCTCGAGCTCGGCTTCCGTCAGCCGATCGCTCCAGGCGATGTACCAATCGTCCAAGGCGCGCTGCTTCCGCCGCAACTCCTCCAGCGGCGGATGGTCCGGCGTGTTGCGAGCCGTGAAGCCGTGCTCGCGCCCTTCGAGATGCGCCTGAAAGATCAGGTCGATCACATAGACGTGATTCAGCGTATGGACGATGTTCTTGAACACGCTGCGCCGAGGCTTGATCGCTTCACCCTCGGGCAATGCGGCGGCGGCATCGAAGATGCGGTTGTTAGCCCACGCCATGTAGCGCGTGAGCATCCGAACGTCGCGAAGGGTCGTCATAAGTTGCAGCCTGCCGTATCCATCGTGCGATGGTACTACCAGGCCGCGTAGCGCTCGCGACGTCGCCCCACATCGCCGCCACGAGGCTTCCACCAGGATGGTCGCGGACATTCGCGGCAATGTTCCATCGACCCAAGGCTACGGTCGAACCGCAGGCTTATGGCGCTCCAGTAGCCCGACCAGGCGCCGCGCAGTAGCCTGTCGCGATGGACTCCCTGATCGCCGCCGCCGCGCGCGCCCTCGCCGCCGGCGACGCGCTCGGCGCGCTCAAGCGCATCGGCCTGCGCGACGACCCGCCGGCGCTCGCACTCCGCGGCATCGCGATGGCCCAGCTCGGCGAGTACCCGCGCGCTCGCGAGCTCCTCCGGCGCGCGGCGCGTGGTTTCGGAACCCACGAGGAACTCTCGCGCGCCCGTTGCGTCGTCGCCGAGGCCGAGGTGGCGCTGGCCATGCGCGACCTCAGCGGCACGCCGCGCGTGCTGGCGGCCGCGTCGGCCACGCTGGAGGCGCACGCCGATCGCACCAACGCGCTGCAGGCACGTCTGATCGCCGTGCGCCGACTGCTTTTGCTCGGCCGCCTCGACGAAGCCGCATCCGCCCTGGCCCGCCTCGACGCGCGCTTCCTGCCGCCGACGCTGCTGACCGTGGCCGAGCTGGCGGCCGCCGAGGTGGCGCTGCGCTCCCTGCGCACGGGCCGGCGCGGGCGGCGCTCGCCCGCGCCGCGCGCGGCCGAACGCGCGCGCGTGCCCGCGCTCCTCGCCGAGGTGGTCGAGGCGCGCGCCGCGCTCGATCGTCCCGCCGCCCGATGCGTCCATGCCGGCCGCGAGCAGCCGCTGCGCCTCGACGAGGTCGAAGCGCTCTTCGCCTCGGGCGCGGTGGTCATCGACGCCTGCCGTCGCGGCCTGCGAGCCGGCGGCACGTGGCGGCCGCTGGCGCGGCGGCCGGTGTTGTTCGCATTGGCGCGTGCGCTCGCCGAGGCGTGGCCCGGCGACGTCGATCGGCACGCCCTGATCGCGCGCGCGTTTCGCGCCCCCCGCCCAAACGAATCGCACCGGGCACGCCTGCGCGTCGAGATCGGCCGTTTACGCGCACTCGCCGCGCCGCTGGCGCGCATCGAGGCCAGCGCGCGCGGCTTCGCGCTCACGCCTCGCGGCGAGCGCGCCGTCGTCGTTCTGCTGCCACCCATCGAGGGCGATCAGGCGTCGCTGCTGGCGCTGCTCGCCGACGGCGCCGCCTGGTCGACCTCGGCCCTCGCGCTGGCCCTCGGGGCCAGCCAGCGCACGGTCCAGCGGGCGCTGGTCGAGCTGGAAGCCGCCGGACGCGTGCGCTCGATGGGGCGAGCGCGCGCGCAGCGCTGGCTGTCGCCGCCGCTCGCGGGATTCACGACGAACTTGTTACTCCCTGCTGCGCTCCCGCTCGCGTAGATTTGGTCTCCGAGTAACGAAGCATGGCGGCCAGTTTCGCCGCGAACTATCGAGCGAATTTACGGGACAGGACACGAGGAGCCAGGCGATGAGCGGTACCCGAGACAAGACAGGCAAAACGAAACCGCAAGCACCGGCCCGCCCTGCCGAGATCGTGCGCGAGTATGGCCCCTTCGCCGATCACATCCACGGCGTCACTCACGACGGCCGCCGCGTCTGGGCCGCGATCGGATCCAAGCTGGTGGCGTTCGATCCAGAGAGCGGCGAACTCGCGCGCACGCTCGACCGCGCAGGCGACGCCGGCACCGCCTTCGACGGCACCTACCTCTACCAGATCGCCGAAGCGCGCATCGACAAGATCGATCCCGCCACCGGCGAGGTCCTGGCGTCGATCCCGGCGCCGGGCCACGGCCGCGACTCGGGCCTCGCCTGGGCCGAGGGCAGCTTGTGGGTGGGGCAGTACCGCGATCGCAAGATCCTCCAGATCGATCCCGAGACGGGCGCCATTCTGCGCACCATCGAGTCCAACCGCTTCGTCACCGGCGTGACCTGGGTCGACGGCGAGCTGTGGCACGGCACCTGGGAAGACGACGAGAGCGATATCCGCCGGATCGATCTGGAGAGTGGCGCCGTGCTCGAGCGGCTCGAGATGCCGCGTGGCACCGCCGTCACCGGGCTCGAGTCCGACGGAGCACACACTTTCTATTGCGGCGGCGGATCGAGCGGAAAAGTCCGCGCCGTACGACGTCCGAAGGAGAGAAACGATGAACGACCGCACGAAAGGAAAGACAACCATGACCGATCACAAGACGGGAACACGTGAAGAGTGGCTTAAGGCGCGGCTCAAGCTGCTCGAGGCCGAGAAGGAGCTGACGCGGCGCAGCGACGAGCTGGCGCGGCAGCGGCAGGAGCTGCCGTGGGTTCGAGTCGACAAGGCGTACGGCTTCGAGACCGACGAAGGAAAAGCGTCACTCGCCGGTCTGTTCCGAGGCCGCTCGCAGCTCCTCGCCTACCACTTCATGTTCGGGCCCGACTACACGGCGGGGTGTCCGTCCTGCTCGGCGATCGCAGACGGCTTCGACGGCTTCGCGATTCATCTGGCCAACCATGACGTGATGCTCTGGGCGGTTTCGCGGGCGCCGATCGCGAAGCTGCAGGCGTACAAGCGGCGGATGGGCTGGACGTTCCCCTGGGCGTCCTCGTTCGGCGGCGACTTCAACTTCGACTTCAACGTCCAGATCACCGAGGAGCAACAGCGCGCGGGGGGCGCCGAATACAACTACCGGCGGGAAGCACGGTTGCAGCCACGCGACGGCGAGGGGCCTGTCGCCGAGTTCGCCGCCATGGCTGGAACCGACGCGGCCACGTTCATGCGCGAGAGGCCGGGCATGAGCGCGTTCGTGCTCGAAGACGGCGTCGTCTACCACGCCTATTCGACCTATGCGCGCGGACTGGACGGCCTCTGGGGCATGTACCAGTGGCTCGACCGCGCTCCCAGGGGGCGCAACGAGACCGGCGTCTGGTGGCGCCGCCACGACGAGTACGAGAACCAGGGCAAGGGTGCGCGCAAATGAAGATCCCGATCGAAGTGTTTGTCGCATCGGGTTGCTGGAGATGCGCGGAGAAGCGCTCGGGCCCGTCTTCGCCTCGATAGGCGCGGAGTATTCGATGGACATCGAGGCCGTACGCAACGCGCTCGAGCAAGCGAGCCTGGCGTCGCTTGCCATCGGCCTCGCGATCGGTTTCCTTTTCAGCTTCAATCCGGTCGCGCTCGCCGCGATCCCGGTTTCGCTAGCCTGCATGACCAAGGCACAGGCACCGCGACGGGCGGTGCTGTTCGGGTCGATGTTCGTGCTGGGCATGATCGTGACGCACGCGCTGCTCGGGCTTGTCGTCGGTCTCGGAGGCGGTTGGATCCAGCGCTTCATCGGTCGCGAATGGGGGCTGGTGCTCGGGCCGCTGTTCGTCGTGATGGGGCTCGCGTGGCCGGGATGGATTCGGCTGCCGATTCCGCACATACGCTTACGCGCGCGGCGGGCCGCTAGCACGTGGGGCGCGGTGGCGCTCGGGGCGTCGTTTTCGGTGGCGGTCTGTCCGGCATGCACGCCCGCGCTTGTCGTGCTGCTCGGGGTTGCGGCCGGCGTCGGTTCGCCGCTCTTTGGCGTGCTGCTGTTACTGGCTTTCGGCGTTGGCCGTGCCGTCTCGATCGTCCTCAGTGCGTCGGCGATGGGCTGGCTCGAAGGCCGACCGGGCTTGAAGCGTTCGCGGCGGGCGCTGGAGATCGCCGGCGGCCTGGTGTTGATCCTTTCAGGCCTCTACATGCTCAACGCCTACTTCTTCTTTGTTCCCGGGCTGGCAGCTTAGGCGGGCTTTACAAGGCGAGCCTGGCGGAGCGCGCAGCGTCGCACCACAGCAATGGAATGAGCGCGTGTTCCCGGAGCCCCGGCTGTCCTCGGGACCTGCGCTCGTTTGGGTCTGTCTCGTGTGGTGGTGGCTTCGACCCCGAGAGAATTCAATCGTGCGCGCGAAACACGTGCCGATCCAAGCCGCTTAATCGAGAGTCGGGTTTACCGGCATTCATGGCGGGGGTAGAGTCTCTGCGCACCGTAGAGAGGCGGATTGTCATGAATTGTCCTAAACGGAATTCGACCTGACGGGCAATGTTCGATCAAGCTGAAGCGTGGTCGATGCAAGGACCGAGATCGACCTATTCTGTTGAAAAACCCCCTTGAAAATGAGCGCCTTGTGGCTATGCTTGAAGCCAAGGTGATCGAGGGAGAGGCAAGGATGATGGGACAACGGCCTGGCGGACAGAAGCAGCTGTTCTACTCCTTCAATCTCGACGATCACGTTCCGTCCGATCATTTGTTACGCGGAATTGATCAGTTTCTTGATCTAGGTGAATTGCACCAGCACCTCGCCCCGTTTTACAGCCATACCGGCCGTCCCTCGATTGATCCCCAGCTGCTGATTCGCATGCTGATCGTGGGTTACTGCTTCGGCATCCGGTCGGAGCGGCGGCTATGCGAGGAGGTGCACCTGAACCTGGCGTATCGCTGGTTCTGCCGGCTGGGATTGGAAGACCAAGTGCCGGACCACTCGACGTTCTCGAAGAACCGGCATGGTCGTTTCCGTGACAGCGACACACTGCGTTTCGTGTTCGAGCAGGTCCTGGAGCGCTGTGTGCGGGAGGGGCTGGTGGGTGGTGAAGGGTTTGCCATCGATGCCAGCCTAGTTAAGGCCGACGCCAACCGTCAACGCGGCGTGCCCGGTGCTGAGGCCGACTGGTCTGACGGGCAATCGATCAGCCGCCCGGTGCGTGAATATCTGGCGGCTCTGGATCAGGCAGAGGTGGAGACGAGCACGCCTAAGAATATCTCGCTGACCGATCCGGCGGCACGGTGGAGTGCTGCGGGTGGCCCGGCCTTCTACGCCTATTCGGCGAACTATCTGGTCGACACCGCCGCAGGCATTGTGGTCGACGTTGAGGCGACACCCGCCTACAAGACCGACGAAATCAAGGCTACCAGGACGATGATCGACCGGGTTGAGACGCGGTTTGCTCTCAAGCCGCAGCGGTTGATCGGCGACACCAATTACGGCACGGCAGAAATTCTGGGATGGATGGTCGAGGAGAAGCAGATCGAGCCGCACGTGCCGGTGTGGGACAACACAAACCGCAACGATAAGACGCTATCGAGCAGCGACTTCAAGTGGGACGAGAAGGCCGACGAGTACCGCTGCCCGCAGGGCCACGTGCTGCGCCGCCAATGGCGCGCATTCAAGAACCTGCGCACCCACGTCACCAAGGCCGACACCATCATCTATCGAGCCAGCCAATTCGATTGCGCGACATGTCCGATGAAGGCGCGCTGCTGTCCGAACGACCGGGTTCGGAAGATCGTTCGCAGCGTTCATGAATCCGCCCGCGATGTGGCTCGTGATGTTGCCAAGACCGATGGTTACAAGCAATCGCGCAAGGACCGCAAGAAGGTCGAGATGCTGTTCGCTCACCTCAAACGGATCCTGAAGTTGGATCGACTACGATTGCGGGGGCTCAGTGGCGCAAATGACGAGTTCCTGCTGGCCGCGGCTGCGCAGAATCTGCGACGAATGGCGAAATGGTTAGCGCCGATAGCAGAAAAAGGAGAACTAGCGCCTGCCTGAGGAGTGTCTACGCGACTGACTCGATCGAGCACTGCCAAACGACCGCTCAAGCCCGGACCTTGGTCCTGTTAAACATCGAGTTCTTCAACAGAATAGACCCACTCCGGACGGTCGCGAGTCCCGATAGCAGACGATCAGCGACCGAAACTTGTTCGTTCTTTGACGCCAAACAAATTGCCTTCAGTAGATCAGTGCACAGTGGAGTCGAGGCTCGTCCCTCGATTCTGCGCAGGAGGAGGATATGCGACAACGAATCACACGACGGCGATTTCTGAAATACAGCTTGGGGGTTGGCGGGGCGTTGGGAGTGCCTTGGGCGATGCGCATTCCCGAGGCTCGCGCTGCGGCCGGTGGCAAGCTCACGAAATATGTCGAGGCGCTGCCGGTGCCGGGTGCGGGCATCGTTGTTGCCACGCCCAGTGGGCCGAACACGTACTCTTTCACGCAGAAAGAGATCATCCGGCAACTGCATCCTGACCTGCTGCCGACTCCGTTCTGGGCGTACGACGACGGCTCGGGGCTCGCCGGCCAGGCCGGCTCGTTCGGGATGGCAGTGGTCGCGCAGACCGGCACGCCTCTCAACATGAGCTTCACCCACGGCCTTCCGGAGACATATCCGAGCTGGATCCCGGTCGATACGCGGCTTACGCCGCTCGGCAATCAGGTGCGACTCATGACGCACCTGCACGGTGGGTTCGTAGCGGCCGACAGCGACGGCAACCCTTGGATCACGCCCGATGGCTTCGGCCCGGGCGAAACGCAGGGCGTCTGCTACACCAACCAGGCGCCGCAGATGCCGGCCTCGCTGCTGTGGTTCCACGACCACGGGCTGGGCACGACGCGGCTGGATGTCTTCGCCGGCCTTGCCGCCGCATACATCATTCGCGATCAATACGACACCGGGGCGGAGCCTAACCCGATCGGGATTCCGGGCGGCGCCTACGAGATTCCGCTCGTTATCCAGGACCGGCAGTTCAACGCGGACGGGACGTTCCTATATCCGGTAAGCGACATTCCCGGCGTGACCTGGATCGGGGAGTACTTCGGCGATGTCATGCTCGTCAACGGCAAGGTGTGGCCGTTCCTCGAAATCGAACCGCGCATGTACCGCTTCCGCATCCTCAACGGCTGCAACGCGCGCATCTTGGGTCTCGACATCGGCGGACCGGCGCTGTGGCAGATCGGCGCCGAGGGGGGCATGTTCGACGTTGCGGTGCCGGTGAAGCAGATCGTGCTCGCGCCGGCGGAGCGCGCCGACATCCTCGTCGACTTCACCAAGTTCGCTGGCGCGACGCTGGTTATGAAGAACCACAAGCCGCAGAAGCCCGTGTCCAACCCGGCGCCCCAGCTCGAGCAGGTCATGCAGATTCGCGTTGGCACGACGGTGACCCACCCGGGTCCCGCCGTGATTCCGTCGAGCCTTCCCGGGCGAAAGGCCGAGCTGCACGATCCCGTCACGACGCGCTACATCACGCTTAACGAAATCGACCCCGAGGAGGTGACTTGGTACTTGAACCTGAACGGCGCTCACTTCGAAGCAGAACCCACGGAGACACCGAGGGTCGGGACGGTGGAAGACTGGATCTACGTCAACATGACCGGCGATACCCACCCGATGCACATGCATTTGGTCACGTTCCAGGTGGTCGATCGCACGCCCTTTGATGCGGAGGCCTATGAAGCGGCCTACGGCGGCGAGAACGGCGTCCCCGGCGGCATCGACCCCACCCCCTTTGCCACGGGTCCCGCAATCCCCGCGGCGCCCGAAGAGCGCGGCTTCAAGGACACCGTCAAGGCAAATCCAGGCTACTTCACAAGAATCCGCGCGAAGTTCGAGCTACCGACCGGTGTGACGGCGCCGCAGACCTATGTCTACCACTGCCACATCGTCGAGCACGAGGACAACGACATGATGCGGCCGTTCATGGTCGCGCCCTGACAAGATGATCGCGCCGGTGGTCCACGCTCCTCGCACTTCTGCGTTGATCACAAAATCGAAGTTCGTCGAAGGGTGAGGGATCGACGCGCGGATTTTGCCTGGCATGTGCAACTCCCCGCGCATGCGATAAGTTAGCGCTGAGAACCAACTCCGATCCAGGTCTCCCGCTCGGTCTATGGTGAGCGACCGCTTTGGAAAATAAAATTGGAGGGCTGCTGTTGGTCGAACTCGGCCCGTCAAGGTCAGAGATCATCTGCCACTGCCTGCCTGATCAAATCGCGACTGAGACACATGAATCGCTTCGCAATCCTTCTTGCCGTCGTGCTGGTGTCGTGCGGTCCTGATCATGAACCGGGACCTGGGCCCGTGTCTGCGCCGGTGGGCCCCGCCGGCCCACGCATTTCATGGCCAGCGGAGCTCCCGGTTTACGACCACATCGTGATCGTCGTAGAGGAGAACAAAGACTACGAGCAGATCGACTCCAACCCTGCCGCACCGTATATCAATGGGACGCTAAAGGCCGAGGGCGCGACATTGGTGCAGATGTACGCGGAAGAGCACAACAGCGAGGGGAACTACTTCTGGCTGTTCTCCGGCAGTGACCAGAACGTCGGATTCAACGACCAGATCCCTTCGGTGAAGAAATCAGCCAGCAATCTGGGCGCGCAGTTGATCGGAGCGGGCCGTTCTTTCAAGGGATATTCGGAAGGTCTACCGGAGATCGGGTCGACCGTTTCAATGAGCGGGTCCTACGCTCGCGCATGTGCTCCGTGGGTCAGCTTCGCCAACATACCCAATGGCGCGACCGCGGCGACATCATCCAATCTGCGTTTCGACGACTTTCCCACCAATTTCCATGGCCTTCCAACCGTGGCGTTGGTGATCCCAAACCTGGTTAACGACATGCACGATGGCGTGATCCCGAGCAATATCCAGGCAGGCGATACATGGCTTCGAACGCACCTTGATGATTATTACCAGTGGGCCAAGCAGCACAACAGTCTGCTCATTGTGACGTTCGACGAGAACGACCACACCGGCGCCGGCGGGCTCACCGACCCTGCAGCGGCGGATCCCGCAATGCGCAACCGCATCATCACTATCCTTGCTGGTGCCCAGATCAAGCGAGGCGAATATGGCGAGGGCAAAGGCGTGACTCATGTGAATCTGCTGCGCACGCTGGAAGCGATGTATGGGCTCCCGAGGTCTGGCGCCCAGCAACCGTTCGCCCTGAACGCCGGCATCGCGGACGATTTCATTCTCGCCGACATCTTCGAGCCGTGACCTCGAAGGCTCAGCGACGGCCTGCCGGCTGTTCAACTATGGCACCGCCACGCCACGGGTACTCAGGTGGCGTCAACCATTCAGCAGAGACTCCGAAGCGCCGCAAGACTCTGAAGCGTACTGAGGCCGCGGCACGCAAATCGTAGTACGTGTGGGGGCTCGGCGACTGAGCCCCGCCAAACAGACACCGACGGACGCGTCGACTACAATGGCTTCGCCATGGTAGAGAAGCTCCGCGTACGCGCTGCCGATCTTCGCGGGGTCAACCGCCTGACCATCGATGGCATTGCCGGCATCGTAGACCTGGTCGAGGCGATGCATCACAACATCGCCAGCGTCCCGAAAATACGCGCCAAGCCGAAGGGGGGCCGAACCCGCGGAATCACGCGCCTGGTATACGAGAGTATTCGAGGCGTGATCGGTCTCGTCGGGCACGGTCTCGACATGCTTCTAGCCGGGCTAGAGCCTTTGCTCGGCGAACGCAGCACCTGGCCCGGACGCGAGACGCTGCTCGCGGCGCTCAACGGCGTGCTCGGCGACTACCTGGCGGCGTCGAACAACCCCTTGGCGATCACCATGCGCCTGCGTCGGGGCGGTATCGCCTTGCCGCGCGAGCGCTCGCAGCTGGCCGCGGCGATCCCGCAACCCGGCGGCAGGGTGGTCGTGCTGCTGCACGGATTGTGCATGAACGATCTGCAGTGGAAGCGCAAGGGACACGATCATGGCGCCGCGCTGGCGCGTGATCTCGCGTATACACCGGTCTACCTGCACTACAACAGCGGTCTCCATATCTCCACCAACGGACGTGCGTTCGCCGAACTCATGGAAACCCTGGCGCAACTCTGGCCAGTGCCGTTGACCGAGCTCGTGCTCATCGGGCACAGCATGGGCGGGCTGGTCGCCCGCAGCGCCTGTCATTACGGTGCGCTGGCGCGTCAGCAATGGGTGAGGCACCTTCACAAGCTCATTTTCCTCGGTACGCCGCATCATGGAGCGCCGCTTGAGCGGGGCGGGAACTGGGTGGACACGCTGCTGAGTATCAGCAAGTACTCCGCTCCACTGGCTCGCCTTGGCAAGATCCGCAGCGCAGGTATCACCGATCTGCGGTTCGGAAACCTGGTGGATGAGGACTGGACAAAGCACGATCGTTTTGAGCGCAGCGGCGATGTGCGCGCGGCGGTGCCGCTGCCTGAGGGTATCGCGTGTTACGCGATTGCCGGAACGACTGGCGAGAAAGCAGGCGATCTTAGCGATCGGTTGATTGGGGACGGCATCGTACCGCTCGCGAGCGCCCTGGGCCATCACAAGAATCCGCGGCTCGCCTTGACATTCGACGAGTCGCGACAGTGGGTGGCCCGTGGCATCAACCACCTCGACCTGCTCAGCCGAGCGGAAGTCTACGCGCAGATCAGGCGCTGGCTGGCGACATCGGGTTGAGCGCGTAAAGGGACCGGATGACTCGGTGTCCGGCGGCGCGAGTTATCGAGTCTCTGGCGGCCGGATGATTTCCCGAGACCGATGACCTTGAACGGAGGATTGCGCAATGCATGAAATCGTCACCGATGTTCTTACCTGGTCCTGGTTTTCCGAACCGCACGGATACGATTTCAATGGTTACCTGGTTCGCCACGCCGAGGGCAACCTCTGTATCGATCCGGTACCGCCGGAAGAAGAAACCCTTGCCGCCATTGCCCGCCTCGGCGTAGCGAAGATTCTTCTCACGAACCGGAACCACTCACGGGCAGCCAATGTGATACGCGCCCGCACTGGCGCCGGGACGTTCATTCATCCGGACGACGCCGTGCATGCTCGCAGCCAGGGCGCTGAAATCGATGGGCCGCTGAGCGTCGGCGAGAGAGTAGGTCCGCTCACGATCGTTGGCGTCTCCGGAAAATCACCCGGAGAAATCGCGCTGCACTGGCCGGAGCGAAAGCTCTTGATCGTGGGTGACGCGGTGATCGGCAATCCGCCGGGGCATTGCGGGCTATTGCGCGAGAAGGTTATGGATGATCCCGCGCGCCTCAAGCGAAGCGTACGCAGCCTGCTCAACTCGGAATTTGACGTCCTCCTGTGTGGCGATGGGGCATCGATCCTGCATGACGCAAAAAAGCGGCTCCAGGAACTCGTGGACACATTTCCAAGTGGGTGACGTTCGCCGCGACTACGGCATTTGATATCCCGGCGTCGACTTCGATATCGCTCGCTCCTCCTCGTCCATGTCCTCCGGGATGCCCTCGAAGAGCGGCGTGGTCAGGTAACGCTCGCCCGTGTCGGGGAGCATCGCCAGAATCACGGAGCCTGGCTGCGCCTTCTCGGCGATTCGCATCGCGACGCCGAACGTGGCGCCGCTTGAAATGCCGCAGAAGATTCCCTCTTTCTGCGCCAGCGCTTTAGCCCACTTGACTGCCTCCGCACCGGCGATCGGGATCAACTCGTCGTAATAGGACTTGTCGATCGCTTCCTGCAGTACGAGCGGAATGAAGTCGGGCGTCCATCCCTGGATCGGATGCGGCTCGAACGCCGCGTGGCTGGCGGCTGGGGAGCCGTCGGCGCCGCGGGGCTGGACCTTGCCGCTGCCGACAAGCTGTGCGTTCGCCGGTTCGCTCAGGATGATCTTCGTCTCGGGACGCTCGCGGCGCAGGACGCGTGCGACTCCGGTCACCGTGCCACCGGTGCCGTAGCCGGTCACGAAATAGTCGAGGCGCTCGTCCTTGAAATCGCCAAGGATTTCACGTCCTGTCGTGGATTCGTGGATTTCGGCGTTCGCGTCGGTTTCGAACTGGCGTGCCAGAAACCAGCCGTTCGCCTTCGCGAGCTCAACCGCCTTCTGGTACATCCCGAAGCCTTTCTGGGCACGCGGCGTGAGGACGACCTTGGCGCCGAGGATGCGCATCAGCCGGCGGCGCTCGATCGAGAAGCTGTCGGCCATCGTGACGACGAGCGGATAGCCCTTCTGCGCGCAGACCATGGCGAGACCGATGCCCGTGTTGCCGCTCGTGGCCTCCACCACGGTCTGTCCGGGCTTCAGCGTCCCGTTCCGCTCGGCGGCCTCGATGATGTTGAGCGCAAGCCTGTCCTTGACCGAAGCCGCCGGATTGAAGGCCTCGGCCTTCACGTAGATGCGCACGCTTTTCGGCGCAATGTTGTTGACGCGGATGCAGGGCGTGTCTCCGACGGTGTCCAGCACGCTGTCGAAGAGACGACCGCGCCCGGTGGTGGTTCGGACTCGCGAACTCGCAGGCATCGCATTCTCCATGGGTGGGCTCATCGCGGGCACCCGAGTATTCAGGGATCGGACGCAAGGGTCAACTGCCGGGCGCCGGCGGCGATTCCGGCGGTGGCTGGAGCCGTGCACCCGTCCGCCATCGGGCGGACAGTCTCAGGACAAGTTCCGACTGAACGCGGCCCTCTGCGGCGACCGATCGTCCTAGCCGAGAAAACGATACGGCGACCAGAGTCGACGCAGTTTCTTCCATCGGGCGAAGGCAAACCTGCGCGTGGCGTCACGAACGCGCATTGACCGATCGCCACAGCGCCAGCGGAAGTCGTCGACCTCCATCGACGGGTCGATCTTCGAAAACTGTCCTGCGAATAACGCCTTGCCGAATCGGTAAAGTTCTCGATCCAATACGTTGCGCTGCTCGAGTTCCGCGAGCGTGTTTACATATAGTTGATCGAATCGCGGCCGCTTCGTGTTTACTTTGGCCATGACATAGGTGCGCATTGGCACACCCAATCGGTTGGTGAGTAGGGCATAGAATTCATCGAACCGATCGGTCAAACCGACCAAGGCAAAGTGTGCCAAATTGGCTTTGGCTCGTTCCAGCATCTGGCGAGTACAGCTTCCGATATCAGCCTCGGCAAGAGCTCCGGAAAATCGCCGCACCATTCCGTTATCCGTTTCCGGGAGGCGCAGCGCATCTATCCACTGCGTGACCGACATTCGTCGCGCGAGCTCGCTGTGCGGCCCGGAATTCATATGCTTCGCAAACGCATAATAGGACACCACCCGCTCCACCGGGTCGCGCAGTAGCGTGACGCATTGCCGTAGCGGAACGATCTGCTTCGCAAGGTGCACGTCGACATGGCCATACAGGACCCTCAATCGCGTCACGTGTGGCTTGGGAAGTGCGTTGAGTCGAGCAAGAGACTCTCGATTCGGATGGAGTTTGAGCAGTTCCGGTGGTTTCAGAATGGTGCGAAATATCGAATAGAGCGATGAACCGGCGGTCTTCGGCACATGCATGAAGAGGAATGGCCCATCCCCGTTCCCGAGCGGGAGATTGCCCGGTGTGCTGGCCGCGGATTGCTTGGTGCGTTGCCGTTCGACTTCGCGCTGCGCGCTACGGTCGTCGAAGCGCAGCGCGACGCCAGTTCCCCAGGGTGGCGTATCGTCGGTCGACAAGAATTGGGGAGCTGTTCTGTTAGCGCTCTTTAAAGTGTCGCTCAATCGAACGCGTGAGCCGATGGCTTTTTGTAACAATTTGTAGGTGCTGCACCGTCGGTAACTTCACTGTCTGGCCGTTTTTTACCGAAGGCAGTCGATCGCATGCGACCGCTAACGATCTCGGCTTATTTAGCGATACCGCGGCCGATGGCAGACATTCGTGCACGGCTGCAGACAACCCATCCCGGATCTTCGACGGCCCGAAAAGCGGTGGTTCGAATAGGCGAATGGCATTCATTGTTCATACCTCCTCAACGATTCGTCTTGCCCAACCCGCGGAGGGGCTATCATCGTCCCCCCAGGATGCTCGAACGGGTCGGGCGAATGGGAACTACCTCCCGGGAACAACGCCATGCATCGCGACATCCGCGGCCTCCCCATCTCGACCGCAAGCGCCAAGGCCGCCGCCGCGTTCGATCATCTCGTCACCGGCTACCTCACCTTCCGCGCCGATACGCCCGATCGCCTCAACGCCGTGCTCGAGGCCGATCCGGATTTCGCGCTCGCCCATTGCATGAAGGGCTACTTCGCGATGCTCGCGTTCAAGCAGGCGGTCGTTCCGGTCGCCGTCGAAGAGGCGCGCACCGCGCAGTCGCTCGCCGCCGGCGCTACCCCGCGCGAGCGCTGCCACGTCGCCGCCCTGACCGCGTGGAGCGAGGGCGAGCTCGATCGCGCAATCGCCACGTGGGAATCGATCCTGCGTGCCGATCCGCACGATGTCGTCGCCTTCCGTCTGGCCCATTTCGTCAATTTCTGGCTGGGCCGCCCGCACGACATGGTCGACTCCGTCGAGCGCGTGAAGCCTGCGTGGTCGGAGGACATTCCGGGCTATACATCTATACTCGCCTGCCGTTCGTTCGCACATGAGGAGGCAGGCAATTATTTCGCGGCCGAGCCCTACGGGCGCCGCGCCATCGAGATCGACCCTGGCGATCTCTGGGCCGCGCACTCGGTCGCCCATGTCCTGGAAGAACAGGGCCGCCGCAGCGAGGGCATCCAGTGGCTCACCACGCTTGCGCCCAACTGGGAAGGCGCCCACAACCTCCAGCACCATCTCTGGTGGCACTGCGCATTGTTCAAGCTGGAGCACGGGGACCATGCCGCGGTGCTCGAGCTCTACGACACCCGCTTTCGCGACCTTGCCGCGCCGCTCACGGTCGCCTCGCCGGATGTCTACATCGACGTGCAGAATGCGGCGTCCATCCTCTTCCGCCTGCACCGTCTCGGCGTCGATGTCGGCAACCGCTGGGAGGAACTCGCCGACAAGGCCGAGGCGCGGATCGGCGACTGCCAATCCGCTTTCACTCTGCCGCACTGGCTGATGGCACTTACCGCCACCGGCCGCACAGTCGCCGCGGAGCGCATGATCGAGGCGATGCGCGCCTTCGCCAAGGGCCGCGGCACCGTACCACCCCTCGTGCGCGACTACGTGCTGCCGATCGCCGAGGCCCAGCTCGCGCACGCCGCCGGACGCCACGCCGAGGCCGTCGCCCTGATGCGTCCGGCCATCGGCGGCATGTACCGGCTCGGCGGCAGCCACACCCAGCAGGACGTGCTCGAGCAGCTTTTCGTGGACGCCGCGCTCAAGGCCGGCAGCACCGCGGATATCCGCCTCGCCCTCGAGCGTGTCGCCGGTCGCCGGGCGATTCCGCCCGAGCGCTTCATCGGCTGGCGCGAAGCCGCCAACAAGGCAGCGATGGGGGCTACGTAAGGGCGATGGGGCAACATCGCGAAGATGCTCTACCAGGCGGGAGCAGAGCTGCCCAACTTCACTGCAGGTCGCTCCCAATGCATCGGCGCACCCGCGATCGCGACCGGGGGACGAAGCCGGCGCGCGGGTCCGAATTCCGTCGCTTCGATGGATTCGGACCACTCGTCCTCCGTCGCAGGGTCGAAGTCTCGAGTCGCTGTCTCGGCCGGCTCACTGATCAGCAGTTGCGCCGTGCGCGCGAGCGAGGTTCGCGCTTCGAATCCCCGAGCAGTGGAAGTGCGTTGCGCGAGACCGCGGACCGCGGCCGCCGCCATGAGATAGCCTGTGGCGTGATCCAGCGCCTGAACCGGGAGGGGCGACGGGCGATCTTTCCCAAACAGGCGCATTCCGGCGTCCGCGATCCCAGCGCTCATCTGCACCAGGCTGTCGAAGCCTCGTCGATTACGCCACGGACCGCTCCAGCCATACGCGTTCAGCGAAACGTCGACAAGACCGGGGCGAATGGTGCGACGTGTGCCAGCGTCCAACCCGAGCTTCTCCAGCGCGTCGGCCCGGTAGCCGTGAACGAGGACGTCCGCGCACCGCAGCAGTTCCACGAAGATCGCCCGCTCGCTTGCATTGCGCAAATCGAGCCGGGCGCAGCGCTTGCCGAGCGTCACTTCCGGAATCACGCCCGGTTCATCCCAGGTCGGCGGGTCGATGCGCAGAACGTCGGCGCCCAAGCCCGCAAGGAAGCGTGTGGCGATGGGCCCTGCGAGGACGCGGGTCAGATCGAGAACGCGTATCCCCCCCAGCGGCCGGTCCGGCGTGGAGGACCATCGAGAATCGCAGACGTCGTCCGTGGTTCGCGCAATCACCAGCGGCTCCCGCGACACGCTTTCGCCCTGCGCATGCGTTGCCCACGCTGCCATCGTTCGCATCGCGGCCGCGCAGCCATTGCTCTGAACGACAGCCGTTTCGAGCGCATCCGCTGTCCAGTCGGCAACTGCGCGTGCGACCTCGGGCTTGTCGCCCGGCACGCCGAGCACCGACAATGCGGCGGCCCGATGGTGCGGCGCGTTGGTATGCAATCGGATCCAGCCGTCGGCTGTCGGGTAGTCCCCGGCAATCGGATCCCAGACCGCGGGCCGCTCCCAACCTTCCGCCCGGAGCGACCACCCGAACCATAGCGACGAGAGGCGGCGGTTCACCGTCACGCCTGGCAGAGTCCCGAGCTTCGTGCCGACGAGCTCGGCGACGGCCGCTCCCGCTACGGCTACGGCTGCCGCCGCAAAATCGGAGACCGCGAAGACCGATGGGAGATCGCCCGATCGTGTGAAGTGCACCGCCTCCAGAATCTCCGGAGCGATCCCAAGTTCCCGCGACATCGCGGTGAGGAACTGGCGCGTTCGGACCATGAGCGGCTCTACTGCTTCCCCCCTTTCGTTCCGCTGCCCTTTCCGGGTTTCGCCTTTGCGGGCAGGGACAGCACGTAAGGAAGGGCTCGCCGGATCCACGCCTGCACCGCACGATCATTCAAGGCCGGATGATCGACGTAGACGTAGCCTTCCATCGTGCGGCTTTTCATCTGCATGGGTCGAGCGCCCGGCTGGGCGAGCGCCTCGCGCTGGCCCGCCTTGCCGACACGCACCAGCAGGCCGCGACTGGACGCTCCGGCGATCAGATTGCCGTTCACCATGAATCCGATCCCACCGAACATCTTCACTTCACGGATGACGCCTGCGCCCGTCAGGGCCGCGCGCACGCTCGCAGACAGCTCCACGTCATTCATGTGCTCTCCCTCACCAGGTCTCCGAGCTCGAGCGCGCGCTCGATGCTCTTCCCTTTTCGACGGCGACACGCAAATGAATCGCGCTTCGGGTCGGAGATTGCCACTATCGCGCCGAGGCGTCGACCCCAGGACCGTCGATCCTGTTCGCACGATGACGGCTGGTTAGTTGCCGGGGCGGCGCGTGCATAGGTTCGGCATTCCAATGATCTCGATGGCGGCTTATGGAGACCGAAGCATGAATCGCGACCGAATGCGTCCGCGCTGGAACCTCTGGACAAGAACCCGGATCTATAATAATTATTTCTGTGCTGCATTAAGCAGGAGGCAAATGTGAAATGTCCTAAATGCAATTCGGACTTGATGCCAACAATTCGGCACAAGATCGGGGTCAACTACTGTCAATCCTGTAAAGGAATGTGGCTGGAGTATCAGGAGCTCGAGCAATTGGAGGATGAGGTCTTCGACTTCGGCGAACATGCGAAGGGAACCTTGGTCTTCAGTTCTGCGCCCACAACCGCTAAATGCCCGGAGTGTAACGCTCTCCTCAAGAGATTCAGGTACAGGCTCTACGATCTAGAAATGGAGTTGTGCGAGAATCAACACGGGTACTGGCTGGATGATGACGAAGACACAAGGGTTCTAGAACTGATGAAAAAAGAGGAAGCGGATTTGCAAAGAAAACTGCTCACCGAAGACAAGTGGGCTACGATGCTAAAGCGTATGCGCTCTGGTTCGTTTCTCAGTAAGGTGCGGGAGCTGTTTCACTAAGGGCGTTCACAAGAATAGAGTTGGGAGCCTCCTACGAAGGACAATTTTGCCGCACTCGAAGCGTTGGGCTTCACCCTGCCCAGCACGGCCTATCTGATCGGTGTCGTAATCTTCGGGATCGTTGGGTATATCGTCTATCGGTACGGCAAGAAGATGTCGCTTCATGCCACCAAATGGATTGGGCTTGCATTAATGCTCTATCCGTATGCCATTTCCGCGACTTGGCTGCTGTACGTCGTGGGTGCAGGATTGTGCGTCGGGGCGTACTTGTCGGCGCGGCCGTGAGCAAGCTATACAGCGGCAATTGTCCCAGGCGAGATTTGTCGGGGCGGCAGCGGCGGATTGTGGTTGGATCTGACCGGCTGGGCTCGGCCGGGCAGCAGGCGTCTGTTGACCTAAGTCAGTGAGCTCGCAATTAGTCGCCGACGCACGGATACGATACGCGATACGCCTTGACAGGGAACTACGAAAGGCGCCTACTGAAAGCGCTTCGGCGATTCGGCTCGGGATGCATTCTTGAACTAAAAGCTGATGATCCGGTTGCCGCATTAGTGTTTCGCTGTTGTGCGCGCCCCGTCTTGCGGGTGCACCTGAGGCGAACGGGCAGCGACCACCTCGACACGATGTCTGAGGATTATTCCGAGCCGGAAACCCGGGGCAGACGACAAAGGTCGTCACGCGAGCCGCGTAATGTGAAGTCGTGAATGGAGAGCAGGGCACGGTTCAAAGGCGTGCCGAGTGCCCCGATCATCCGTTCAGTACGAGAACCCCATCCCGCAATCCCGTGTCGACGCCCCGCGTCTCCCCTGAAACTGGGCGGGCGCTCGCGCGACCATGGCACGATCCGTATCCATGGCGTGGAACCCCAAACAGTACCTCGAGTTCGGTGTCGAGCGCCTGGGACCAGCGCAGGACCTCCTCGCGTTACGCTCCGTCAGATACCTCGGAACAGAGGTCGACGACGCGCTGGCGATCGCAGAGCAAACCGAGGCGTAATCCCGCCTTGCTGGTCGCGACCCCCGGACGCGACGGTCGCTGACCGGCCCAACTCCTGCCGTTCGGGGTCGCCGCGGAAATTTCCCGTGAGCAGCCATTCGCGCTAGCATCCAAGGAAACAAGGTTCCGTTAGCCCCGGGCGCCGGGCCGATGCTAGATTTCGATCAATCGAAATTTCATTGAGTTGGGGGTAGCGGCCCATGACCGCGCCGGCTAACCGAAGCGCCGCGCGTCGCCTCGAAAGCTTCAAGCGGCTGCTCGCCCACATCCGCGAGCTCCTGTCGCTCGACTTCGGTTTCGTGCTGTGGGACGGCTCCACCGTCCCTGCTGCTCTGCCCTTGAACGCGCTGGCTATCGTCTTTGCCGACGAAGGCGTCGTCGCGGCGATGCTGCGGCGACCAAACGCCGACAGGTTCCTCAATCTCTGGGTCACTACGCGGATCGACATCCGCAACGGCGGGATCTTCGATTTCCTGGGGCGGGAGCCCAAGCTGCGCACCAGGGAGATCCGCAGACGTCTCGACAAGCGCCTGGCGCTGGCGACCGCGCTGAAGTTTCTGTTCGTGCCGCGCGGCGAGCCATGGCCGCTCGAGGCCGTTCGCGGCCGCGCAGCGCGCAAGGACGGGAGCGAGGAAGCCAACAAGGAAAACGTCCAGTACCACTACGATCTTTCCAACGCTTTCTACGCGCTCTTTCTCGATCCCGAGCTGGTCTACAGCTGCGCCTATTTCCGCGACTGGAACAACGATCTGGCGACCGCGCAGCACGACAAGCTCGACATCATCTGCCGGAAGCTCCGCCTGAAGCCGGGCGATCGCCTGCTCGACATAGGCTGCGGCTGGGGCGCGCTCGTCTGTTACGCTGCCAGGAATTTCGGCGTCGACGCGCTCGGCGTGACGCTCGCCAAGGAGCAGTTCGCCTACGCCAAGGACAAGGTCTCGCGCCTCGGACTCGAGAAAAAGGTAACGATTGAATTGCGCGACTATTCGCTGATCGAGGGCGATTTCGACAAGATCGCCTCGGTCGGGATGTTCGAGCACGTAGGCGCCGCCAATTACCCTGCGTACTTCGAGACCATTAACCGCCTGCTCAAGCCCGGCGGGCTCTACCTTCATCACTCGATCGCGCTCCGCTCGGCGGCGTACGAGCGCAAGAAGAAATCCCGGACGGCGAACGCGATAGCCCGCTACATCTTTCCCGGCGGCGAGCTCGATCACGTCGGCATGTCGATCGCCAACCTCGAGCGCTACGGCTTCGAGGTGCATGACGTCGAGGCGTGGCGCGAGCATTATGCGCGCACCACCCGGCTCTGGCACGATCGCCTTTGCGCCAATCGCGCGGCAGCGGAGCGCGAGATCGGCACGGTGAAGACCCGGCTATGGATCGCCTATCTCGCCAGCGCCTCGATCGGCTTCATGCGCAACAGCGTCGGCATCTTCCAGACGCTCGCCTCGAAGCGGATGCGCGGGCCATCCGGTCTGCCGCCGTCGCGGGAGCAACTCTATCGCTGACTGCACTCCTCGGCGAGCAGCCCGCTTTCGGATTCGGTTCTCAAACAGCATCCGGCGATTCTCGCGAGCGGACTCCGCTCCGAGGGTTGATAGGCTGACTGGCGCACGAGTCTCGGGATGGATCACAGGCTCGGTATCGCGGCTAAGAGACCAGCCAGACGAGAACGACGACTGCGATTCCAATCAACAGACCCCATACGATATTCGGCCGACTACGCACGTTCGAAGTCTTCTTCGATAAATGAAGCCAGGACACAATGGTGCTCAATCGATCGTTAACGCCAAGAGCGCTGCGCTGCCCGCCAAGACAACCGACGGCATGATCGCTGAAGGCCTCGGGGCGACTTTCTGTGATGGCGTTCATGATCCGAAACAACCCCTAATGCTCGGCAGCCTGGGCAATTCTTTGATCGGACGTTCTCCTCAGGTCCCAGGCAAGGCCGAGCTTCGACAAGATGTAAATGCACCACTTCGAGGGGTCCCAGTGGTACCAGCGGATGCCATTGCGATAATCCGAAGGAAAACGGTGGTGAAAATTGTGAAATCCCTCGCCGTTGGTAAGGAGGGCGCCAATCCAGTTGTCACGAGCGGATTGGGCGCGATTGAATGTCTTTGCACCGAAAGTATGCGCGAACGAATTGACGAAGAATGACGAGTGGAGGACAAGAACAATTCGCAGGCAGACTGCCATGATGAAGCCTCCCAGCGGATACCCGATCCACCAGGCAATGAGCATGGGAAGGACGACTCCTCCGCCAATCGACCACCAGGCATGATGGTCATGCTGATGGGACACGAGCCTTGATTGCCGCAGGTCCCTCACGTTGTCGTAGTTGGTGCGATGGCGCCAGAAAAGGATCCAGCCAATGTGCGCATGCCAGAATCCCCGATTGACGCCGTAGGGGTCGTGCTCCGTGTCAGTAAAGCGATGATGCTGACGGTGCTGCGACGACCATTTCAAGGCGGACTCTTCGAACGTAGCCGCTCCAAACAAAAGGAGCGGGAAACGCACGATAGGTGACGCCTTGAACGCGGAGTGCGCGAACAGGCGGTGATAACCGATCGTAATGGACATGCCCGTCACGGCCGCGAAAAAAAGGAAGAGCGCAAGTTCAGGAACTGTAACGCCACGGTAGTAAATGTAGAGGGGTGTACCCACGATACCGATGGCGTGGAGAACCACAAAGAAGATAAGCCCAAGCCACCTGACTTGGCGCGTCGGCAAAGGATAATCCGCCGAAACGGTTCTTGCGTTCACCATCGTGGGAGTTTCTGCCACGGCCGCAAGCTAGGGAACGGGCACACCGAACCTGCGCTGAACATCCAGTAACGTGACGTTTACAGTATAGCAGCGGAACCTATGAGGGTTTTCCACCATCGTGCTTTGTATCGTCCGTTCGAGCGTCTCAAAGCCCTACCCGCCCCTCCCAGACACGCTCGAAGGCAGTGTAATCGCCACCGGCTGTGGCGCACGGTAGACTAACCGCATCATCGGTCGCGGCGTCGCCGCCGGTGACGTAAACTGCGGCCCCCGTGCCCATAGGAGGGCCGAAACGGATGGCGGCCTTGACGATCCCGCAGTGGCTCCTGGTGACAATAGGCGCGTTGCTCAGCGTCGGCCCGATCGCGACGATCGGGCTCTGGGGGCTCATCTGGTTGCGCCTCGAGCAATCGATGCGGGCCATCCCGACGCTGCGGCTGGGACAGCGGCTCGCCGCGGCCGACCCGTCGACGGGGCGCGTCTGCGTCGTGGTTCCGGCCTACAACGAGGCCGCCACCATCGCGCAGCTGATTCGGTCGCTGCGCGCCGAGACGTACCCGCAGTTCATGGTCGTGCTGGCGCTCGACCGTTGCACCGATGATACCGCGGCACTCGCGCGCGCCGAGATCGCCGGCGACGCGCGCTTCGAGATCGTCGAGATCGACACGTGCCCCGAAAAATGGGCCTGCAAGGTCCACACGGTCCACGAGGGTGTAACGCGCTCGCGCGCGGCCGCCCACGCCGATTACCTGCTCTTCGCCGACGCCGACACGACCTTTGTGCCGGGGTGCATTGCGGCAGCACTTGCCCTTATGCGGGAGCGCAGGCTCGACCTCCTCAGCCTGCTGTCGACGCTGGCGCACGACACTTGGTTCGAGCGTATCGTGCAGACCGCGGCGGCGTTCGAACTGATGCGCCAATACCCGCTGACGCTCGCGAACGCACCCGACCGCCGTCGCGCATTCGCCAACGGGCAGTTTATGCTGTTCCGGCGCGACGCCTACGTTGCGATCGGCGGCCATGAAGCGGTCAAGGACGCGCTGCTCGAGGACCTCGCGCTCGCCCGGCGCATCGTGGCCGCCAAGCGCACGCCCGGCTTGTTCCTCGCGGCCGGGCTGTTCCGCTGCCGGATGTACGCGTCGTGGCCCGAGTTCCGGCGCGGCTGGAAGCGCATCTACACCGAAGCTGCCAACCGACAAGCGAAGCGCCTCTCGCTGCTAGAGTGGCGAGCCCGGTGGCTCGGTACGATCATGCCGGTGTGGATGCTCGCGGCGTTGCCGGTCGGCGCACTCGTCGTCGCGCGTGATCCGGCACGGGGGTGGATGCTCGTAGCCCTGTCGCTCGTCGCGTTGTGCGTCTGGGCCGGGGCCCTCGCTCGGATCGCCGCGCTAGCGGAGGCGCCGCTGTGGACGGGGCCGCTGCACATCGTCGGCGCGTGGCTGACGGCGAACCTGTTGGGCGAGGCCGCGGCCGACCTGCGCCGCAACGCACCCGTCGACTGGGGTGGACGCGAATACGCGTCGGGGAAGCGCGATGGCGGGCCGCTTCAGAAAACTGTGAAATAACGCTCTCCCCCCGTCCCGGTCTTATCCTCACGGGAGTCGCGACTGGCCCATGGTGCAAGCGAGGACGTAATACCTGCATTCAGCGGCGCCAGCTTTGTTGGTTGCATGTCTGCTCTCGAGAAACCCGAATGGCAGGAATGGGGCGTTTTCTGACGGTTGCTGCGCCAGTTTGTGTGGCCCTCGATGCCGAGCCGAGTCAGGCCGCCTTTACTGCAAGGCCGAACTTGAGCATTATTTGCGACCCACATGCCAGCTGGAGCCATTGAAGATGCTTAACCCGACGTTAGAACGCCGGCGCGTTCAATACCGCCGCTGTCTCCGTAGCCTTGCGGCGCTCGCGCTGACGTGGGTTGCTGCCACCAACGCGACCGCGCAGGACAAGAGTCCGGTGCGCAGCTTCGACATCGTGCAGAACAACGGGGGGTTCGTCGCCAACGTCGTGATGTTCGCCCCTGTGGCGCCCCAGATCGCGTGGAATGTGCTCACCGATTTCGACAACATGCACAAGTGGGTGCCCAACGTGCGCGAGAGCAAGATCGCGGCACGCGACGCCAACGCTGTCACCGTCGAACAGAAGGGCGTCGCGAAGTTCGGGCTGTTGAGCTTCCCCTACACGAGTGTCCGCAAGATGCAGCTCGACCCGCAGAACACCATCCAGTCCACGCAGGTGTCCGGCAGCATGCGCCGCCTTGTGTCGCTGATGAGGATCTCGCCCGACGGGGCCGGAACGCGCCTTGAGTATAAGCTCGAGATCGAGCCCGCCGGAGTCGCGGCAACCGTGATGTCGAAGGATTTCTTGCAGCACGAGATCACCGAGCAGTTCACCGCCATCGTGGGCGAAATGGTCAAGCGCGCCCAATGACGGGATACGGCGCGTACGTGGACTCCGCGCAATATCATTCGCATACGAACGCCGGGGTCGCCTGTCGGCGGGATTTACAAACGCGAGGGAATGCCACGGACGTCGCCTTCAGAATCAACATATTGACGGGTGGCGTGCAAATTGCTTACGTACATTGCTTCAGGGGAAGGAGGCGCGATGCGAAGCACGATAGTTGGGCTGATGACTTGCCTGATGCTGTGCGGTGGGGCCGCACAGGCCGATGTGACCTTCGATGTTTCCGGACAGTTCGGTTCTCCCGCCGGAACGACTTTCGGCGGTACGATCACGATGGACGTGCAGGACGGCGACGTAACTGCCTTGGACATCGACGTTGCGGGCTTCGACCCCGGCTTTTACAGCGCGGGTCCTGTGGGCCCGGTGGGAAATGACGTGATGCTTACGGCGACCAACGGCACGGGCGATGTGTATCAATTGACTTTGGTGTTCACCACGACCAACCCCGGTACGCTGTTCGGTTTTACGGGCGGCACGATTGTGGGGGGCTCTATCTTCAATCTGCAAAATCCCACCGTCCTCGTGGCGTCTGGCGCGTCCGGCACCTTGTCGTCAGTCCCCGAACCCGCCACGCTAGCGCTCCTCGGCATCGGGCTCGCTGGACTCGGATTCGCGCGCCGCAAGCAGTAACCGGTTCAGCGCCAGCACACGCCCCGCTCCGGCGGGGCTTGTCGTTTGCAGCGGCGTGCAATACACCGGCGCTGCTGTTCCATCGGGTTCGCGCCGCCGTGAATCGCGGGTACACTTGACGCCGCGATGATGGTGCAGGCGGACATCCATTCGATCTGGCCGATGTGCGCTGGCCACAAACCGTGAGTGCTGATCGACCCGGCATCCGGCTCGGGCCCCGCCACCCGCGGCTTGCGGCCGCTGGATTTCGGGTGGCCCTCCCGCTGGTCGAGCGATTCTATGCGTCGCGGCATATCTTCCGGTCGACCAGCCGCTTCGCCACCGAGCGCCTGCGTGCAGTGCGCGCAGCGCTCGACCGCGGAGAAACGGTCTATCTCGGTGGGATTGGCGCGGCCGGGTTGCACAATTCCGGTGTCGCGCTGATCGAGCTTTCGCCCGACCGCGGCCCGCGGATCATCTGCAACAACGAGGAAGAGCGTTTCTCGGGCAAGAAGCACAGTTCGGAGTTCCCGCGCCGCGCGATCGAGGCACTTGCGAGCACCATGGAGCGTCTCCAGATCGGGCCCGAGCGCATCGCGGCCTGGCTTGCCACCTGGGACTATCCAGCATTCGCGGCCACGATCTTCCGCACGGTCCTCGAGGAGTTTCCGGCAAGCCTCAGCCTGCTCCACGCACGAGAGACCCCTTTCATGAGCGCTGCTCAGCTCGATCCTGCCACGCGGGGCCCGCGTCACCTTGGCCGCGCGCTCGGCCTGCCTGGGCCGGTGCCGTTCATCGGGATGCCGCATCACGACAATCACGCCTGGTTCTCATTCAGCGTCTCGCCCTTCGCACGAAGCGAGACGCCGGTGATGATCTCCGTACTCGATGGTACGGGCGACCTGGGTTCGATCTCGCTCTATGTCGTCGAGAACGGATCGATGCGCCAGCTGCGCTGCAACCGCAGCGTCTTCGACTCGCTCGGGACCTACTACGGCGTCATCAGCTCGACCCAGGGCGGCTGGACGCTGCTGAGCAGCGAAGGCCGCTACATGGGCGCCGCGGCGTACGGCAACTCCGATCGAGAGACCAACGCCGTCTACGCGAAGTTGCGAAGCATCCTGAGCCTGCAGCCGGATGGAGAGATTTATCTCAATCGCACGCTCGCGAACTGGCCGCGCAATTTCTTCGCCAAGCCCTATACGCCCGAGCTCATTCGTATCCTCGGCGCTCCGGTCGCAGAAAAGGACATGTGGAATCCGGACGCGGTGCTGCGCGTGGAAGACATTCGCCATCGACCCGAGACACGGGAACGGCTCGACAAGGCGGCGGCGACGCAAATGGTGTTCGAAGACGCACTGATCCATGTCGTTGACTTCCTGATCCGCAGCACCGGCAGCGACCGGCTCGTTCTGACCGGCGGCACGGCGCTCAACGCCGTCGCGAACATGCGCCTGCTGGATCATTTCGATGAGAGCTACTACGAGCGCGTGCTGGGCAAGCACACGAGGCTTCATCTCTGGGTGCCGCCGGTGCCGAATGACGCCGGGGTGACGCTGGGGGCGGCCTACCTGTTCGCCTATCACGCGGGCGCGGGCGTCGGTGCGCCGCTCGAGCACGCGTTCTATTGCGGATCGGCTCCGACCGGAGCCGAGATCTCGGCGGCACTAGACGCCGCACCGGACGTTGCCTGGATGGCGCTCGGCAAGGCTTCGCCCGGACACTGCGAGATCGTCGCCGACCTGATGGCGTACATCACGGCACAAGACGGAATCATCGCGATCTTCCAGGGCGCGGCGGAGACCGGACCCCGCGCGCTCGGTCACCGCTCCATCCTCGCCAATCCCTGCAACCCGCGCACCCGCGAAGTGCTCAACGACCGTGTGAAGTATCGCGAAGTCATCCGTCCGCTGGCTCCCATGCTGACGCTGGAGGCAGCGAAGCGCTGGTTCGAGCTCTCGGAGGGAGCCTCCGACGCAGATTACAACGCCTACAACTACATGGTGCTCACGGCACGAGCCAAGCCCGGAGCGCGCGAGCGGATTCCCGCGGTGATCCATCGCGACGGCACGGGGCGACTGCAGATCGTCAGGCAGCACACCGATCCGCTGATGCACGCGTACCTCAAGGCGCTTGGGCGCCGGATCGGTGTCGAGGTGGCGGTGAACACGTCGTTCAACGTCGCAGGTCCGATTGCGCAGACAGCAGCGCAGGGGGTCGATACGCTGCGCCGCTCGAGAGGCATGGACGCCGTGGTCATGGTCGCCGAAGAAGGCGATGTCTTCGCCGCTTGGCGCCGCGATTCCGCCGGGATGCGCGACGGAGGGCGCTTTCTGCGATGGCTGGCGGAATGGCGGACCGAGCGATCAGTCAGCGTACGCTCCGAGAGACGCCTCGCCTGAAGAGGGGTCGTACGCGGTTGCGTTTACTCCGCCGTCAGTCGCAACCGGACACCCAGCCAGCGCCAGGGACCGCAACCGATCTTGACGTCGCGACGCAGGACCAGCGAAGGAACGGCGCCGGGCTCGGGGCAGCCGGGGTACGCCATGAGCGCGGCGAGGACGTGCGAGACTCCGAACCAGCCGAGGATGGCCGCGGTCGCGATCCCGGGTACCGAGAATCCGGTAGACCACGGCAAGAGAATGTCCAGCAACGGCAGGCTGCCACCGACACTGAACCGCGCCGCATGCTGGCGACGATTCAAGGGGCGCCAGTCGCCGGCCTCGTCGGTGCAACAATGCATCATCGCGGGCAGCAGGACATGGCGCTCGATGCCTGCCGCGGCGGACAGCGCACCGACCCGTAGGAGCAGAAAACGCAACAGTCGCCCGGCTGCGGCTTGAGCACCGCGCGGCAGTGCTCGCACTCGTAGAACCACTGGCAGGCGTCCACGGGCATGGTTTCGGTCTTGCCGTGCCCGCACGCCGGGCAGGTCAGCGTCGATTCGAGCGCGACGGCGCCCGCGAGCAGCGCGCCGTCTCCTGCGGCATCCGGCGACGGGCTTGGGACCTCCGGGCTCATGGCGTAACTTTACTTCCGTACCCGAGTACGGAGTCAAGCGCCATGAACACGCTTCCCAGGAGCGCCACCATCGGCGTCACGATCGGCGTGCTCGCCGAAAGAGCGGGAGCATCGCTGCCGGAGACGCAGGGAGGGCCGTAGCTCCAGCGCCTCATGACAAGCTCCGACATCGAATCACGACCGCGGCAAAAAACGACGATGGGCTTCGGCTGGCGCGTCTACGGCCTGGGCGTAATGTCGTTGGGCATGGTCGGCGTGGCGTGGGGGGACTTCGTCCTGGGGCAGCCGGTGCTCAAGGATTTGCCCGACCGCACCGCCCTAGCCTATGTCGCCGCTGCGTTCATGCTCGTCGCGGGCGCGGCCGTCGAGTGGCGTCGGACTGCGGCCTGGGGCGCCGCGGCGCTCACCGCATACTACGCGATCATTGTCGTGATCCTGATGAACGGCCGCGTGGTGCTCGCCCATTACGCCGAGTTCGGCACCTACAGCGGCGTCGCCGAGGAGGTCGCGATCACGGCGGGCGGGCTGATCGTCTACGCTGCCAGCGCCAGGATCGATGCGGCTCTGGCCGCGCGCCTCACGCGGCTGGGTCAACTGGCGTTCGGGGTTTGTGCGCTGCTATTCGGCGGAGCGCATTTTTTCTATATGAACCTCACGGCCCCGATGGTCCCCAAATGGCTGCCGCCCGGCCAAGAGTTCTGGGCTTATGCGACCGGGGTTGGCCACATCGCGGCGGGCGTTGCGATCCTCACGGGCGTGCAGGCCCGCCTCGCCGCGATTCTGCTGACCGCGATGTACGCGTCCTTCACCCCGCTGGTGCACGTGCCGATGCTCCTGGCCGATCCCTCCAGCCATATGAACTGGACCGAGAACGCCATCAATCTTGCCCTGACCGGCGTCGCCTGGGTCGTGGCGGACTCGCTGGGGGAGGCGCAAGTGGAGCGGCTCTAACGTCGGCTCTCGCAAGAGCTGCCGGTCGGTATTGCCTTGGAATCTTTTAGGTAAGTCCTCGGGTCAAGCGCTACGCCGCTTGCGCACGAGTTCGCGCAATGTGCTGCGTAGGTTGCGCACGGCGGGCGTATCGCGATGCCGTGCCGCCGAAATGAGTCCCACCGGCGGCATGTCGAGTGGAACCGGAAACGGCATGCGCCGCACTCCGCCCAGCATCTGGATATCGTGCCCGGCGTCGGAAGGAACGACGCTGAGCATGCGCGGATTGACCCGCAGCGTCAGATGGATGATCTTAATCGACGACGCTTCGACAGTCGCGACCGGAGGCGTCAACATCGCCTTCGCGAAGACAGCGTTGATGGCAGCGCGCGTCGGCGTCCCCTCGGGTGGGAGCAGCCAGGTAAACTCGCAGAGATCGGCGAGCTCGATGCGTTCGCTGCGGACCATCGGATTCTGTGGGTGCACAAGGAGACAGCCCGCCTGCCGGATCAGCGTCTCCTGTACAAGCCCCGGTGGCAGTGGCGCGGTCGAGCAGCGGCCAATTACCGCGTCGAGGTTTTGCAGACGCAATTCCTCCAGCAAGGTCGTCGTCGGCGCTTCCGTCACGGTGACTGACATGCGCTGTCGTTCCCCGGTGAGCTCAGCGATCAGGCTTTCGATGAGCGGACCGGAGACGAAGGGGATGATGCCAAGCCGCAGACGACTGCCGATGCCTGCGCGATAAGCGTCAAGCTCGGTGGCGAGCGAGCGATAGTCCGCCAGCATCGCGCGCACGCGCGCCAGTACGAGTTCGCCGGCGCCGGTGAGGCTCATTCCCTTCGCGCGATCGCGATCGAACAGGTGAACGCGAAGCAGTTGCTCGATGTCGCGCAGCGCGCGGCTTGCCGCCGGCTGCGTGAGCCCGAGCTCGGCGGCCGCCGCGGTGATCGATTTGTGGGCGTAAATGGCCAGCACGAGCTCCATGTCGCGTGGGCGAAGCCTGCTCGCAACGGCTTCGCGCTGCGCGTTGGCGGTCCGATGTTCTACGACGCGAAGCGTTGTGTGTCTCACCTGTGCATACCGGCTATGTATACCAGCAATGCTATGAACCTATGCATCACCATATCGGATAGATTATGCCCGGTTACATCACTCTGTCGAGTCGACCATGAAGCTTCGTTTCATCGCACCCATCGCCGCGCTGCTCGTCATCGTCGCTACGATCGGGAACGCAGAGGCGCAGCCGTACCCCTCTCGTCCGATCAAGCTCGTCGTCCCCTATGGACCGGGCGGCGCAGGCGACGTGATCGCGCGCATTGTCAGCGAGCAGCTCGCCAAGGACCTCGGCGTCTCGGTCGTGGTGGAAAACAAGGCTGGCGCCGGCGGCATGATCGGCGCGCAGGCGGTAGCGAGCGCGCATCCGGACGGCTACACCGTCCTTGTGGGCAACACGACCGAGATGGTCGTGGGACCATACCTGCTGAAGTCGCCCAGCTACGAGACGCAGCGCGACTTTCGTCCCGTCGCGCTGGCCGGCTACCTGCCGCAGCTGCTCGTGATGAACCCTTCGATCAAGGCCACCACCATCGACCAGTTCATCGCGCTGGCGAAGGCCAATCCAGGCATGTATTCGTATGCGACTGCCGGCATCGGCAGCACGGCGCACATCGCCGGCGCACTCCTCGAGCGGCTTACGGGGATCAAGCTCCTGAGCGTCCCCTACAAGGGCGGAGCGCAAGCGGTTACCGATGTCCTTGCCGGCAACGTCAGCATCTACTTCTCGGGCATCCCGCCGGCCATCGGTCACGTCAAGGCAGGCAAGCTCGTGGCGCTCGGCATCGCGGGAACCCACCCCGTCTCCTCGCTCCCCGATGTGCCCGTGCTGGCGACCGGCGCGCTCCAGCGCCTGGACCTGACGGCATGGTTCGGGTTCTTCGTTCCCAAGGACACGCCGCAAGACATCGTGGAGCTGCTCCACGGCAAGCTGCGTCAGATCATCGACTCGCCCGAGGTGCACTCTCGCCTCCTCGATGTCGGTGTCGAACCGGGCTCGATGAGCGCAGCGCAGTTCGAGCAGTTCGTGACGGCAGAGCGCAAGAAATACGGCGATTTCCTGACCGAGCTCGACATCAAGATCGAGTAGGCGCGCGGCGATGAGGCTCTGGCTCCTAGGGACCGGCACGCCGACGCCGTCGATGCGGCGAATGTGCTCCGGATACCTGGTGCAAGTTGGCGCCGATTACCTTGTGTTCGATCACGGCTTCGGCGCGCACCATCGATTGCTGGAACTTGGCATCGCGGCCACCCAGGTGTCACACGCGTTCTTCAGCCACCACCACTACGACCATATCGGCGATTATCCGCGCCTGCTGCTGACGCGCTGGGATCAGGGTGCCGGACGGGTGCCCGACCTCCAGGTGTACGGTCCCCCCGGCATGGAGGCGATCACCCAACGCCTCATCGCCGATGACGGCGCGTTCGGACTCGACCTCATTTCGCGCACGCAGAACCAGGCGAGTCTCGATGTCTACCGCGCTCGCGGCGGAAAGGGCGAGCGCGCCCGGCCGCGGCCGGTGGTCCGAGAGCTTGCGCCCGGCGAGGTGGTGCAGCGCGCAGAATGGACCGTGCGGGTTGTCGAGGTCCATCACTTCGCACCGCACCTCGTATCCTATGGATACCGGCTCGACGCGGATGGCCACTCGTTCGTCTATTCCGGCGACACGGGTCCTTGTCGCGCACTGCAGACGCTGGCGCAGGACTGCGACGTCCTCGTGCACATGTGCCACTACCTGAGCGGCACGGCGCCGTCCAAGGTCTTCGCCGCGTTCACCATGGGGCATCGCGAGCTTGCGGAACTCGCGCAGGCCGCGCGCGTGCGCAATCTCGTACTTTCCCACGTGAGTGCTCAGTTCGATCGCCCCGGCATGCGGGAGCGCGTCATCCGGGAAGTCTGCGAGATCTTCCGCGGCAACGTCTATTTCGGGGAGGACCTGATGGAAATATCGTTCACTTCTCCGGCGGCGGCGAAACTCGATTAGTCGGGCAAAGGCGGCCAATCGCCGGAATTTTCGCGACCCGGCAAGTAGAGGACAGTCTCCTCCGATACTCCCCGGCCACCGCCTCTCCTGCGCGCAGACTGCTATCGGCCGAGACTGGCCACCTCATTGCCGCTCGAAGACGACGTAGCGCGGCCTCGAGATGTTCTCGGTGGGCGGGTTGATGCGCCTGTTGTATCCGAGCGCGGCGAAGGCCGTTGTGGAGAAGTAGGCCGGACGGACGCCGATGTAGTGCCAGCCCGCGCCCCCAAGATTATCCGACGAGACCAACTGGAGATCGCGCGGCGCCGTAAGGAAGCCGACGCACAGTTCAGCGCCCAGATCCTCGCCGCCGTACATGCAGGTGACAGCCACGTCGCGGTCGTTGGCGGTGAGAGCCGGCCAGCCGTAGGCGCGGCGGCTGCTCCAAATGCGCTCCTGTCTCAGGAGCGTGAGCGACGTGGCAGAGACCACGGCCGTGTTGACATGGGGGAAGGGAAATGCCCGAGCCTCCGGATGGTCCCCCGCCACGCGCCGAGCCTCCATCCAGGCGAACCACAGCTCATTGCGCACTCGCGTGGCGCCGATGATCTCGTTGTCAGGACTCTGGGCCGGCGCGAACCATTGCTCGCCCGACGGGAGGCTCACGAGCCAGTCCTCGGTGCGGATCGTGGCAATCGAGAGGTCCGAGGTCGTGATGTGCGCCGAAGGCGGCTCGGCCCACGACCAGACCCGCATGCTGCTGGTGCCCGTGTGCGCCCCGAAGAACCCTTTGGCGCCGGTCGACTGGACGGGGCAAATCCAGGTCTGCGGGACGACGTAGTACTGCATGTTCACCGTCGTCGCTCGTGCCAACTCGCCCAAGGGCAGACGAGCGATGAGCCCCTGCCCGCCGATGTTGGCGGTGAGATACAGGTAGCTGTCCCCGAAGGCAATGTCCGGGTAGTCGAACGTCTGTCTCTCCTGGCGCACGGTTCCCGGGCGGATGTGATAGCGCACCCAAGCTCGCCCTTTGCTGTCCTGCAACCGGGCGGGCTCCGAGATCGCGAGCGTGATCTCGCTGTCTCCGTCCGCCCCGTCCGCGGACAGAAGCACCCAGGCGAAACGGTTGATCTGCGGGATGTAGAGAATCCGCTGGTCGCAGCAGAATCCGCCGGCGATCCCCTTCTGCATATCGTACGGGCTGACGGCCGACCAGGCTGTTCCACCATCGCGCGAATAACCGGCGAACCAGTTTCCTGTCACGAACACATCATCGAAGGCGACGGCGACGTTCGTCTCCCAGCCGCCGTTCGGGACGGGGCTCAGGTCATGGTTGTCGATGACCCGGATCACCGGGGCATCTCCTTCGGCTCCGTCTCGCGTTCGTCGGGGGCGGGACGATATTCACCGAGAGGCAGACGGCGACGATCGGACAGATCGTTCCATTCCTTAGGTGCCGGACGGGGAGGAATTTCGCCGCTCAACTCCACCGAGTCGGGAGCGTCCATGGTCGCGCGCTCCGGGCCGTAGCCAATGTCCTCGCCAGGCTCGCCCCGGTCTGGTCGCCGTCGTCGGCGTGCGAGGAGAATCAGCGCCGCGAGGCCGGAGAGAACTGCGATCAGGGCGATTGGGTTCATGTTCTGGAAACCATTGACACGAAGACATTGACGCGTCGCACGCGGCGTGAATCCGAGCGCAAGCGCCGCTGTCAGGATAAGACGACGCTACGCTGCCGCCTTTGGACAGTCAAGCCGCCGCGATGCGGAGGTACGCGGCCTCGAGCGAACTGATGTTCGGCACGTCCGCGGCACCGTAGCGCGCGATGGCGCGTCGCCGGGCGCCCGCGCATGAGACACGCGAGTATCCTCGAACTGCGATCGTCGACGATCAGGCTGCTCGCTGCCGAATCCGGTCATCGGTCCAGCGCGCTGCGCGCTTCATAACCTCGCAAGCGGCACGGGAGAATTGTCGATCAGACAATGCGCTCGACGACGTAGGGATTCGTCCGACGCGCCCCGACCGTCTGCGGCGTCATTCTCGCGTACATCATCTTGAGAATGGGGACCGGGTTGGCGGTCCTCGTAGGCGGCCTCTACGGCCTGGCGCTGTACTTCATCAATTTCTACGGCTTCACTAAATGGTTCCCCTGGTTCGCCGATGCGCGCGACGGGATAAGCATCTTCACGCACATCGTCCAGAGCGGCCTGGTTGCCTATCTTTACAAGCGGCTCAGCAGGTAACGCGCGCGCGAGGCGACTGACGCGGGCGACCGCCGCTCGCCGAGAGGCGACGGCGCCCCGCGTCGGCACGCAGGCGCGTAGTGCATGTCTCGAACGGAAGCGGCGTGAGCTGGCGCTTCTCAACAGCTGCCTGTCGCGCGGCGTCGCGCGTTGGTCGCGGATCGTGACGGTCGCGCCTCGCACGCTACGCCCCGGGCGTCAGACGAACTGGTTCTTCAACACGGCTTCGCCGCGCCACAGGCGTTCGAGGTTTTCCAGCAGGAGGTCGATCACGTTGTCCTCGTAGCGGCGCGTCTCGCCGGCGGTGTGCGGCGTGATCAGCACGTTGGGCACAGTCCAGAGCCCCGATGTCGCGGGCAGCGGCTCCTCCCACACGCAATCGAGCGCGGCGCCGGCGATGCGTTTCTGGTCGAGCGCCTCGACGAGCGCCGGCTCGTTCACCACCTTGCCGCGCGCGACGTTGACGAGGCAGGCCGAGGGCTTCATCGCCGCGAGCGCATTCGCGTCGATCAGGTTCTCGGTCTCGGGCGTGAGCGGGCAGGTCAGCGCGACGAAATCGGCTTGCGGCAACATGGCGAGCAGGCCATCCTCGCCGACGACATTGTCGGCCGCACCCGCGCCCTTGGACGGATCGCGCCGGATGGCGATCACGCGCATGTCGAAGGCCTTGGCGAGCGTAGCCAGTCGCGAGCCGATACGACCCAGGCCGATGACCAGCAGCGTCTTGCCGCCGAGCTCGTCTTCGCGCTTCGCGATGTCTCCGATCATGCCGCGCCACTTCTTTGCGGTCTGGTTGTCGCGCGCCTGCGGAATCTGCCGCGCCAGGGCGAGGATCAAGGCGATCGCATGCTCGGCGACCGCGCGCTCGTTCACGCCCTGCGCGCTGGCCACACGGATGCCGGCCGCACTCAGCGCCTCGCGGGAATACTGGTCGGTGCCGGCGCTGATCGACTGGATGAGGGCGAGCCTGCGCGCCGCGGGAATCAGCTCGTTGCGCCACAAGCCGGAGCACAGCAGGACGTCCACATCCTTGATGCGTGCCTTCAAATCTTCGAGGCTACGCACCTCGAACCAATCGAGACCCGTATTGCGCAGAGCGAAGCGTTCGCCCATGCGATAGGCGACGTGGGCGAAACAGACGGTCAGTTTGTCTCTGACGGGCATAGGACGCGCGCTCATAAAATCGACTTCCGCAAGGATGAGAATCGGCTGATTTCAGCGTGGCTCGCCGCGAACCCCGCCCACTTGCTTCCCGCCTATTTCACCAAAGCCGCTATGCCTGGGCAACCAGCGTCTGAAATCGGGCCAGAACCAGCCATTCGCCGTCCGAGATAAGTTCCCGCGCCTGAAGCCGGCGGGGTAGTATCGACTTCCAATCGTCCCCGAGGTGGCCCAGCGATGCAGTCTCTGCAACGCGTCATACGATGCGTCGCAACGGACAGCCGCTGATTTCGAATCCTGCTAGCCCTTGCTGCCGGCATTTTTCTGATGCCGCTCGACGCATGGGCTTCGTCTGCTTTGGAGAACGATCGGAATGGTTCTGTATCACAGTCCAAACCACCGCGCCCTTCGACTTGTCCCGAACTGCTCCTTGTCCGCGCGTAGCGCGACACTAGGTTGATGGTAAGTGCCGGTGGGCGTGGGCCCCGAGAAGAAATCGACGTCGACACGCCCGATTCGGCCCGCGCCGAACTCGATGTAGCAGGTCCCCGCGCCCGCATAGAGGCTGCCTTCGCCCTCGCCTCGAATGCGCGAGACGAGGGATGTGGCAACCGCCTTTGCCGCGCTCTCGGCGAAAACGCCTGCTTTTGGCGTCCCCGTGTTGGCGATGTCGCCGACGGCGTAGACATTCGGGAACTTGGTCTCCAGTGTTCTTGGGTTCACGGGCACCCAGCCCGCCTCGGCCATTCCGCTGACCTCGACCACTCCGGGCGCGCGGTGCTTGGGCACGCCCAGGAACAGGTCATATGGCAGCTCGCTTCCGTCGTCGAGCAACGCGACGCGGCGGCCCGCGTCCACTGAGGCCACGCGTCGGTTGGGTATGAAGCTGATGTCGCGTTCTGCAAATGCGGAGATCAAAGCCTTCGAGGTATCGGGAGACGGAGGCACCGGGCTCGACAAGGGCAGGACCATCGTGATTTCGCATTGACTGCGAACGCCGCGGGTCGTCAGAAAGTCGTGCAGCATGAGGGCGCATTCGCTAGGTGCCGGCGGACACTTGTATGGCGCTCCGCATACGCCGACGATGGCGCGGCCTTTGGAAAAGGTGGGCAGGACCTCGCGAAGTAGATTCGCGCCCGCCACCGAGTAGTACTCGTTGGCCTCTTCTAGGCCCGGCGTAGCCCCGAAATCGTAGTCGGCCCCCAGGGCGACCACCAGGTAGTCACAATCGTGGGTGCCGGCATCGGTTGTCACGCGCTTGGTCGTTGGGTCGATGGCTGTTACCGTTTCCCTCAGCAGGCGCACGCCCGGTTTGACGAACTTGCGATACGGCAGGCTGACCGCGTCCAGCGTGGTGTGGCCGAACATCACGTCGAGCTTCGAAAAGCCGAAGATAAACGCGTCGCTCTTGTCGATCAGAGTCACCTGAACCTTGTTGCCCAGGGACTCCGACAGGATCGTGCTTAACTCCATGCCGCCGAAGCCGGCGCCCAGTACCGTAATTCGCGGACTCATGCTGCCCCTTTAGATGGTGACCGTCGTTGAACGACTGTTTTGCTTCGATCCATCCTACACGCCCAGCGTCAGCAACGGGTCACGGTTTCCTGCTGGTGCGGGATGATGCCGAATGCGACGACGACTAATTGGGCCAAGTGGTGATTTGCGGGCTCGTGACTCAAAGAGCTAATTCTTGAATTTGCATAGCGGTCTCAAGGCGCCTCTGCGCAGTCCGACTGCGAGCGATCTGCTCCGATCATAAACCGCCCGTGGCTTGGAACTACATACTCCTCAGATACTCCCCGCCCGACTCGAACAGCGCCTTCGTGATCTGACGAGCGAGCACACGCGCACGGTCTTCATCAACTCGGCGAAGACGTTGCCGTTCTCGATCGCGACGCGCTTCAATCGCTCCAGCGCTTGGCTCGGCCTTCGCATTGCGCGCGATCGTTGACCAGTGCTTGACATGCAAGGTGCGACTTGCCTATCATTCAGGCAAGTGATTACTTGCGTATAGCCCATGGCAGAGCGCCACGACACCGACGTGCTGTTCAAGGCCCTGGCCGATCCCAGCCGGCGCAAGCTGCTGGACCTGCTGCACGCGCACGACGGCCGCACGCTCAACGAGCTGTGCGAGCACCTGGACATGACGCGGCAGGGCGTGACGCAGCACCTGGACGTGCTGGAGGCGGCGAACCTGGTCGCCACCGTGCGGCGCGGCCGCGAAAAGCTGCACTTCCTCAATCCGGTGCCGCTGCAGGAGATCTACGAGCGCTGGATTGCCAAGTTCGAAAAGCCGCGCCTCAAGGCGCTCGCCGATCTGAAGCGACGACTGGAGAAAGCCAATGGCTAGATCGACTTTTGTCTACGTGACCTACATCCGCACTACGCCGGAGAAGCTGTGGTCAGCACTGACCGACGCGGAGTTCATGAAGCAGTACTGGTTCGGCAATCACTGCGAGAGCCAGTGGACGGCGGGATCCTCGTGGAAGAATGTGTACCCCGATGGCCGCATCACCGACGTCGGCGAGATCGTCGAGGCCGAGCCGCCGCGGCGCTTGGTGATCCGCTGGCAGCATCAGGACAAGCCCGAGCTCAAGGCCGAAGGCGAGTCGCTATGCACGATGGAACTGGAACCCAGTGGAACGGCGGTCAAGCTCTCCATCACCCACACCATCGAGCGCGAACCCTCGAAATTCATCGCGGCGGTGTCCGACGGCTGGCCGAAGGTCATCTCCAATCTCAAGTCCCTGCTGGAGACCGGCTCCACCGTTCTGCAGGACCCCTACCCGATTGAGAGCGCCGCCCACTCTCGATAGGAGTAACCATGGCAAAGGTCATTTTTGGAAACCATTCGTCGGTTCTGGCTCCGCGGCAAGATCGAGACAGCATTCGAAAATTCTTTTGTGATGTCCTCGGTGGCAAAATCATGAAAGCGGATGCCGAAGGGGACTTCATTCGCCTGCGAGAAGACTTCCATATCGGGTTTCTCTACGGGGAAAATCCATGTGTTCCCGCCGTCGGGGCGCGAAACATCTCAAGCTACCCGAAGTCTGACGGGCGTGGATATGACAATGGACCGGATGCGGTTCACGAATGTCTCCGAGGTGCTTTGGCAAGGTCATGACCGGTGGGCCTGTCGCGTCGACCGGCGCGCCGAACATGCTGTCATCCTGTTCCGCGCCAGCAGCGCTGCCCGAACAGCGACGGCGGAGTACGCTTGAGTTCCACAGGTTCCAGCGACGCGCCGACAGCCAACGCATGAGCCCTGAGCACAGGCGACTGACGCATGCGCTGCTGCTCTCGTTGCTGATCCACACGTTGCTGTTGAGCCTGACCCTCGGTGACCAGGGACTTTGGCTTCCGGGCTTCAGCTTCCCCTGGCAGGAACGACGGATCGAGGTACCCGATCTGCGCGTCGTAGTCGTTCCGCGACAGGTCACAGCCGCGGAGCCGACGGTCACGCCGGCCGCGGAGCCGGCGGTCACGCCGGTCGCGGAGCCCTTGCAGCAGGCACGGGTCGAGCAGCCTGTTGCCAGCAGGCCGGCGCGGACGCCATCCGTGTCCCGTGCGCCGACCCCGCGGCGGACTGCAGCAGCGATCATGCCGGAGGCCGATCCGAGGGCAGCGGCCAATCCAAGGACAGACGCCGCGACCGGTGCGGCCGCTGCGCAAACGCCTTTGCGCGCCGATCGGCCCGGTGACACGGCGCCCCCGCCGATCCCCGCGCCGGCCGTGATCGCCTTGTCGCGGACCGACGAGCCCACGTGGGTCGTGCCCGCCACTCCAGCGATGCCACCGCCCGTCACCGCGGCAGCGCCAAGCGTCTCGATTCCAGAGACCGCGATGCCGTCGCTTCGAGATGCTGTCGATGCAGCGCTGGCGCGAATCGACCAAAAGGCGTGGGAGCGACCCGTTGAACTGGCGAAGGTCGATCCTTCGAAGCAGGAGGGGCAACGGCAGGTAAAGCAGTTGGAGGCGGCGCGGCAGGACACCGCCCGTCAGGAAGCGGCGCGCGCCCAGAACGCGCGGCTGGAGGCCGAACACCAGGAGGCCGCACAGGTCGAGGCCGCACAGGTCGAGCTCGCACAGGTCGAGCTCGCACGGGTCGAGCCCGCACGGGTCGGGCTCGCACAGGTCGAGCTCGCACGGGTCGAGCCCGCACGGGTCGAGCCCGCACGGATCGAGGCCGCAGAGGTCGAGGCCGCACAGGTCGATCTCGCACGGGTCGAGCCCGCACGGGTCGGGGCCACACAGGTCGAGCCCGCACGGATCGAGCCCGCACGGGTCGAGCCCGCACGGATCGAGGCCGCAGAGGTCGAGGCCGCACAGGTCGATCTCGCACGGGTCGAGCCCGCACGGGTCGGGGCCACACAGGTCGAGCCCGCACGGATCGAGGCCGCAGAGATCGAGGCCGGACAGGTCGAACTCGCACGGGTCGAGCCCACACGGGTCGAGGCCACACAGGTCGAGCCCGCACGGGTCAAGGCCGCAGAGATCGAGGCCGCACAGGTCAAGGCCGCAGAGGTCGAGGCCGCGCGGGTCGAGACGCAGGAGGTGGAGGCAAGACGGGAAGCGAGGCTTCGGGCGATAGGACGACAACTGGACGAGGAGGCCGCTCGGCGTGAAGCGGCAACGGCGGCAGCGCGCCTGTCACCCTCGCCGCCCCCGTCGTGGAACCCCGCCCGTCGATACAGGCTCTTCGGTCGCACTGACCCCAACGAGGACATCATCCTATACGCGGAAGCCTGGGAACGGAAGATCCAACTGGGCATGACGTTCGATATGGTCCGCGAAGCGGCAAAGCAACCTCACACCGATCCCCTCGTGAAGGTGGCCATTCGCAGCGACGGCTCGGTGGAGTCGGTGACCTTCGTTCTATCCAGCGGCGTGCCTGCCATCGACGACGCGATACGACGCATCGTTGACAGCCAGAAGCCTTACCGGGTGTTCCCGCCGAACCTGGCCCGCGAGTACGACGTGATCGAGATCCGCCGAACCTGGTACTTCGACATGGCGATCCGGCTGCACTGATGGGACGATGAGGCGCCCGCGCCCATGCGCGCGGCTTTGTAATTCAGGAGAATCGACATGGCTTCGACTGCGGAATCTGTTTCACGCTCGGCCGCCGACACTGCAGGCGAGGTATCGCTGGCGCGACTCTATGTCCTGCGCGCCGCTTACCTTTTGCTTGTGGTCGGGTTGGGCGCGATGATCGTGCCTGTCCTCTTCAATCATGAGCCGATGGCGCGCGGCGTGATCCCGAGCCTGCTCGGCGCCGTGTGGCTGCTCGCGTTCGTCGGCCTGCGCTATCCGCTGCAGATGCTTCCGTTGCTGATGTTCGAACTCGTGTGGAAGACGATCTGGCTGATCGCTTTCGGGCTGCCGCAATGGTCCTCGGGACAGCTGCCGCCAACCTTCGCCGAAGACTTCAAAGCCATCGCCGCCGGCGTGATCCTGATGCCGATAGTGATCCCCTGGGGCTACGTCTATCGCCACTACGTCAGACAGCAGGCGAACCGCTGGCGATGATCTACGCACCAGGGCTCGACGTGAAATCACTCGGGCCGACCGTCGCGGCGGTCGTTCGCCAGCAGACCGGCGTCGCATGGTCGCTCGCGCGTCGGCTGTGCGCCGAGGGGCGCGTCACGGTCGATGGCCAGCGCTGCCTCGACGCCGCAGCGCGTGTCGCGCCGGGGACGGTGGTCGTCGTCGACCAACGGGCAACGAAGCTCCGTACCAGTCCGCTGGCCGAGAGCGCAATCGTTTTCTACGACCACGATGTCGTCGTCGTCGACAAGCCGGCCGGGATGCTCAGCGTCGCTTACAAGCCCGGCGACAAGGAAACGCTCGCCGACTACACTCGTACGCTGTTGAGACGGATGGGCAGACGCGGCGCCGACGCTAAGCTGGGCGTGGTTCACCGCCTCGACAAGGATACGACCGGCCTGATGGTGTTTGCGCGGACGGCCCGTGCGCAGCGCGCGCTGGCAGCACAGTTCCGCGCGCACACCATCGATCGCGTCTACCATGCCATCGCGCACGGCGCGGTCACCTCGAGACGCATCGAGACGCATCTCCTTCTGGATCGTGGCGACGGATTGCGTGGCTCCTATGGACATTTCCGGCGTCCGAAGGGCGACGCTCCACCCGAGGCGAAACGCTCGATCACGCACATCCGACCCATCGCCGCCCTCGCGGTTGCCACGCTGGTCGAATGCCGCCTCGAAACCGGACGCCAGCATCAGATTCGAATCCACCTGTCCGAGCTCGGCCATCCGCTGGTCGGCGAAACCGTGTATATCCGCGACTACGCAGGTCCGAAGATCGACGCGACGCGTCCGATGCTCCATGCCCGGACGCTCGGATTCGTTCATCCTCGAACCGGCGAACGTATTTCCTTCGAGCGCGAGCCGCCCGATGACTTCCGGGCGATGTTTGAATCGCTTCGACGGACTCGCGGCTGATCAATCGAGCTTCAGCGGCACGTCTCTTAGAAACACCGTGAGATCGGTGGTCGGCGGATGCGCAGGGACCTGGTAGAGCATGTCCGCGATGTAGCCGCGATGATAGGTCGTGTGGTTGGCGAGATGCATCGCGATCTCGGCGCACGTCATCACGCCTTCGCCGCCCCCGACGAACGTGAAATGCACTTTACGCTCGAGCTCGGCTTCCGTCAGCCGATCGCTCCAGGCGATGTACCAATCGTCCAAGGCGCGCTGCTTCCGCCGCAACTCCTCCAGCGGCGGATGGTCCGGCGTGTTGCGAGCCGTGAAGCCGTGCTCGCGCCCTTCGAGATGCGCCTGAAAGATCAGGTCGATCACATAGACGTGATTCAGCGTATGGACGATGTTCTTGAACACGCTGCGCCGAGGCTTGATCGCTTCGCCCTCGGGCAATGCGGCGGCGGCATCGAAGCTGCGCTGATTGGCCCACGCCATGTAGCGCGTGAGCATTCGGGCATTGCGAAGGGTCGTCATGGCGTCAGCGTGCTGTTCGGCAAAGTTCCGATGATAAAGACGCGAGCCAGATCCGCGTCAGGCGAGGCGCTAGGCCGCAACCGTAGCTAGCGTTACGGTCGGGTCGAGTCTCGACGGCAATACTTTCGCAAAAGCGGCGGCACTTGTCGGAAATAGACATTTTTTTGCACCGCAACCGCATCTTCGCGATGCGCTCATGTACTTTGGGCTGGATTGGCTGATTCAAAGAACCCATGGTGGTCGCTTCGATGGAGAACGATATGTTCCGAAGACTATTGCTCCTGGTCGGTGTTGTCTCGATGTTGCTCCCTATCGCATCCTCGGCCCGACTGACGCAGCTGCTGATCACCCAGACCACGCCTCTTGCAGGAGGCGTGTCATGGGGCGACACAGGGCCTTACGAGAAGTTGACGGGGATCGCGTATTTCGAAGTCGATCCCAGTGACCCACTGAATGCCGTCATCGTCGATCTCGATAAGGCGCCTCGCAACGCGCACGGCATGGTCGAATTCAGCACGCAGGTCATGATCGTGAAGCCGGTCGACATGTCGCTCAGCAATCACAAGATCTTCTACCGCGTCAACAACCGCGGCAACGACAGCCTGCTCAATGCACAGACCGTTGCTCAAGTCGGCAGCAACGACATTTACCTCAAGATGGGCTATGTGATCGCGGATGCAGGATGGGAGGGCGACGTGCTGCCCACGCCGACGAAGCTCGTAGCGACGCTGCCTGTCGCGGCGAATGCCGATGCCAGCCCGATCATTGGTCCGATGCGCATCGAGTACTCTGATCGCACCATTCCATTGGGCGGCACGTTCACGATGAACCTCGAGGGCAACGCCGCGTTCCATTCCTACGAGACGTCCGACACGAATACGGCGCACTCGACATTCACGGTCCGCGACGCAGTCAATGGTGCGAAAACGCCGATTGCGTCCGATCGTTGGGCATTCGGGCGCTGTCCGACGGGACAGGCAAGCCTGGTTCCGTCGACGTTCGACATCTGCTATTTCGACGGTTTTCAGAACAACAAGCTGTACGAGCTGATCTACCCGGCGATGAACCCGATTGTCATGGCGCTGGGGCACGCGACGACTCGCGATTTCGCTTCGTTCCTGCGCTACCAGACCCAAGACGATCTGGGCACCCCGAACCCGCTTGGCGCGGGAATCAGGCGCGTTTATGCCGATGGCGGCTCGCAGACTGCGGGGTACTTGCGCGACTTCATGTACCTGGGGTTCAACGAAGACGAATCGCATCGAAAGGCGTTCGACGGCATCATGCCGGAATATGGTGGAACCGATCGCGTTTTCATCAACGTCCGGTTCGCCGATCCGAACATCTGGTCGGATGAGGACGACCGACACAACTTCCTGCAGTCGAGCTACCCGCCGTTCACGTATGCCGTCACGACCGATCCGATCTCGGGAATTACCGATGGTGTGCTGAAGCGGCCCGCAACCGACCCTGTCGTGTTTCAGATCGACTCGGGCGCGGAATTCTGGCAGCTTCGCGGCTCCCTCAACGTCGCCGACGGCGAAGGCCGGCCTGTAGCGCTGCCGCCAAACGTTCGCCTGTACTTCAACTCCAGCATGTCGCACGGCTTTGGTACAGCTGGCCTGACCAGCACCGGCGCGGTGACGGTTCCCGGGCATAACGTCCTATGCGAGAACACCACCACGGGCGGGTCGGTCGCAGAATCGGTTCGAGCACTTCTCGTCGCGATGGATGAGTGGGTAGACCAAGGCATCGAACCGCCGCCGAGCAATTATCCGAACCTGGTCGACCGCGGCCAGGGCATTGCTCACGGCGATCCCCAGGGTCAAGACAAGGGGGCGACGCTAGTCTCGCTGCAGCAGGCAAGCGAGTCGTTCCCCGCGATCCCTGGCGTCAGTTTTCCCACAGTCATGAACCAGTACGAGCTGCTCGACTTCGGCCCAAGCTTCGGCAAGACGGGAGGGATATTGACGCTTCAGCCGCCGGTCCTCGGACCTAGCTATCAGATGTTCGTGCCGCGGCCCGACAAGGACGGGCTCGACATCGCGGGGATCCGGCCGATGCAGATCCGCGTACCGCTCGGTACGACGATGGCATGGAACATTCGGGCACCGGGCCACCGCAGCCCCGATCTTTGCGGGCTGACCGGTTCTTTTATCCCGCTCGCGCAGACCAAGGCGGAGCGACTGGCAAGCGGCGATCCCAGGCTCTCGCTCGAAGAGAGGTACCACGACCACGAAGGTTTTGTCCGCGCGGTGCGGCAGGCGGCTCAGAAGCTGGTTGGCGAGCGGTTCTTGCTTCAGGTGGATGCCGACGGATTTATCAATGCCGCGGAGGCGAGCAACATCCTGGAGTAGCGGGTTCGAGAACCGTGCACGCACGAACGGATCCCACGCTCAGTGTCTCTTGGCAAGGCCCGGGCCTCCTCTCGCCGCTCTCGGTTCGCTCAACCTGAACATATTCCGTCCAACCAAGGCACTCCTGGATGAAGCGATCTATGAACGAGTACCGGGTTTGAGCCTCGTTAGATAGATCGCCTAATGGTGAAAATTCCGCAACTAGCTCATTGAGCTTGGCACGCGCAACACTAAACTCAATGGTCATGGTTCATCCATGGTTCCGGATCGCAAAAAGGAGTTTCTTGAAGCCACTTGCGACCCGCCTACATCGAAGCTAGTGCGAGCGATTTGCCGTCACAGCTACATACTCCTCCGATATTCCCCGCCTACCTCGAACAGCGCCTTCGTGATCTGGCCGAGCGAGCAGACGCGCACGGTCCTCATGAGCTCGGCGAAGACGTTGCCGTTCTCGATCACGACGCGCTTCAAGCGCTCCAACGCCGCGGGCGCCGCCTTCGCATTCCGCGCATGAAAATCCGCCAGCCGTTTCAGCTGCGACTGCTTCTCTTCCTCGGTCGAGCGCGCGAGCTCGATCTTCTTCGGTACGGCGTCGCTGTGCTTGGCGAGGAAGGTATTCACGCCGACGATGGGATACGAGCCGTCGTGCTTCTTGTGCTCGTAGTAAAGCGATTCCTCCTGGATCTTGCCGCGCTGGTAGCCGGTCTCCATCGCGCCCAGCACGCCGCCGCGCTCGCTGATCGCCTCGAACTCCTCGAGCACCGCTTCCTCGACGAGATCGGTCAGCTCCTCGATGATGAAGCTGCCCTGGTTCGGATTTTCGTTCTTGGAAAGGCCCCACTCGCGGTTGATGATGAGCTGGATCGCCATCGCACGGCGCACGCTCTCCTCGGTCGGCGTGGTGATCGCCTCGTCGTAGGCGTTGGTGTGCAGCGAATTGGTGTTGTCGTAGCTCGAGATCAGCGCCTGTAGCGTGGTGCGGATGTCGTTGAACGAGATCTCCTGCGCGTGCAGACTCCGGCCGCTTGTTTGTGAATGAAACTTGAGCTTCTGCGAGCGCTCGTTGGCGCCGTAGCGCTCGCGCATCGCCACCGCCCAGATGCGCCTCGCGACGCGGCCGATCACCGAATACTCCGGATCCATGCCGTAGCTGAAGAAGAACGACAGGTTGGGCGCGAAGTCGTCGATGTGCATGCCGCGCGCGAGATACGCCTCCACGAACGTGAAGCCGTTCGAGAGCGTGAATGCGAGCTGGCTGATCGGGTTGGCGCCGGCCTCGGCGATGTGATAGCCCGAGATCGACACCGAGTAGAAGTTCTTCACGTCGTGCTGGACGAAGTACTCCTGGATGTCGCCCATCACCTTGAGGCTGAACTCGGTGGAGAAGATGCAGGTGTTCTGGCCCTGGTCCTCTTTCAGGATGTCGGCCTGCACCGTGCCGCGCACGGTGGAGAGCGTCCAAGCCCTGATCTTCTGCGCCTCGTCGTCGGTCGCCTCACGCTTGTTGTCGGCACGGAAGCGGTCGAGCTGCTGATCGATCGCGGTGTTCATGAACATCGCCAGGATGGTCGGCGCCGGGCCGTTGATCGTCATCGACACCGAGTTGTTCGGCGCGGTGAGATCGAAGCCGGAGTAGAGCACCTTCATGTCGTCGAGCGTGGCGATCGAAACGCCCGAGTTGCCGACCTTGCCGTAGATGTCGGGGCGCAAGTCCGGATCGTTGCCGTAGAGCGTGACCGAGTCGAAGGCGGTGGAGAGCCGCTTGGCCGGCATGCCGTCGGCGAGCATGTGGAAGCGCTTGTTGGTGCGGAACGCGTCCCCTTCGCCGGCGAACATGCGCGTGGGGTCCTCGTTCTCGCGCTTGAACGCGAACACGCCGGCGGTGAACGGGAACGATCCGGGGACGTTCTCGCGGAGCTGCCAGCGGAGGACTTCTGCATCGTCTTCGAACTTGGGCAGCACAACCTTGGGGACGTGCGTGCCGGAGAGCGACACGGTCGTAAGCGCGGTGCGTATTTCCTTGCCGCGGATTCGCACGACGTACTCGTCGCCGGTATAGGCCGCCTTGGTCTGCGGCCACATGGCGAGGAGTTTTGCGGCGCGCGGGTCGAGCTGTTTCCCGCGTTCTTCGATCAGGGCGTCGATGCGTCCCGCTAATTCGTCATCCCGGCGAAGGCCGGGATCGAGGTTCGCGGCTGCCTTGTTCGAAGGAACTTGGGCCCCGGCCGCAGCCTGCCCCGGAGTGCTTGAGTCCGGGGCCGGGGCGACGATCTTTGCGGCAGCCTGCGCCGGGGCGACACCGAGCAGCATTGCCTTCGTCGCCGTCAACTGCTGGCGCTCGCGCGCGATCTTCGCCTGTTCCCGCGCCCAACCGTGATAGCCGCGGACCGTCTCGGCGATCTCGGCGAGGTAGCGGACGCGTGACGCGGGAACGATGACGTTGGTGCCAGTGGAGAACTTGGTGTTGACGGGCGGGAGCTTTCCCGTATGCGGGCTAACTTGGACCCCGGCCTGCGCCGGGGTGACCCCCGAACCGGCCTTCGCCGGGGCGACAATCGAAGCAACGTCCGCCGAAAGACGCTGAGTCCCCGCTTTCGCGGGGACGACACCCTCCGCGAGCTGCAGGCCTTCTTGCGTCAGCCGCGCCACCAGCGCCTGATACAGCGCCGTCACGCCGTCGTCGTTGAAGCGCGACGCGATCGTGCCATACACCGGCATCTCTTCGGGCGCGGTCGAGAAGAGCTCGCGGTTCCGCTGATACTGCTTGCGCACGTCGCGCAGCGCGTCCTGCGCGCCCTTCCGGTCGAACTTGTTGATCGCGACGAAGTCGGCGAAGTCGAGCATGTCGATCTTCTCGAGCTGGCTCGCTGCGCCGAATTCCGGAGTCATCACATACAGAGTGCAGTCCGCCAACGGCACGATCGCCGCGTCGCCCTGGCCGATGCCCGAGGTCTCGACCACGATCAGGTCGAAGCCAGCGACCTTGCACGCCGCAATCGCGTCCGGGAGCGCCTTGCTGATCTCCATGCCCGCCGCGCGCGTCGCCATCGAGCGCATATAGATATTGGCGCTTTTGCCAACCGAGTGGATCGCGTTCATGCGGATCCGGTCGCCGAGGAGCGCGCCGCCGGACTTGCGCCGCGACGGATCGATGGAGATGATCGCGATCTTCAGCTTGTCGTCCTGATCGAGACGGAAGCGCCGGATCAGCTCGTCGGTGAGCGAGGATTTGCCCGCGCCGCCCGTGCCGGTGATGCCGAGAACGGGCGCCTTGGAGCTCTCGGCCGCGCGCAGCAATTCGTCGCGGAGCTTCGCCGGCACGCTTTCCGCTTCGAGGCCGGTGATGAATCGCGCCAATACGCGCTTGTCGCCGGCGCGCAATGCCGAGAGATCCTTCGGCAGTTCTTTCGCGAGATCGAAGTCGCAAGCCGTGACGACCTCGTTGATCATGCCCTGCAGGCCGAGCTTCGCGCCGTCCTCGGGCGAGAAGATCCGCGCCACGCCGTAGCTCTGCAGCTCTTCGATCTCCGACGGGATGATCACCCCGCCGCCGCCGCCGAACACCTTGATGTTGCCGCCGCCGCGCTCGCGCAGGAGGTCGAGCATGTACTTGAAGAACTCGATGTGCCCGCCCTGATACGACGACACGGCGATGCCGTGCGCGTCTTCCTGCAGCGCCGCGGTGACGATTTCGTCCACCGAGCGGTTGTGCCCGAGATGGATCACCTCGCAGCCGGTCGCCTGGAGGATGCGGCGCATGATGTTGATCGACGCGTCGTGGCCGTCGAAGAGAGAGGCGGCCGTGACGAAGCGCACCTTGTGGCTGAGCTTGGCCATCGGGGGCTTCTTGGCGACGGCGACGTCATTCATGGCGATTCTTTCGTCGTGCGGGCGTGATCCCGGGGTTCGCGAAGCTCACCCGGCTACGACTTCGTGCGGTGCAGTCTCCTGGGTTCGCAGAGCTCACCCCGGGCTAAGGGCTGCGCGTCTACTTGCGTCCGGAAAAAGCTTACTCCTCGGCCTGCTGCCGGCCACATTAGCTGACGTTTACGTAAACGTCAATCTACACCGGAGTTATACTGAAAATGTATATCTACGGCTGGCCCGAGGGCGTCCGATTTCCCGGGCGTACGGTGACGGCGGCGGGAGGAGCGAACCATGAATCGCAAACTGTGCCGGCTTCTGACATTGGCGGGACTCCTGGCGGTCGGCGGCTGCGTATACCAGCCCGTGGTCGTATCGCCGCAGACGACCGTTGAACAGCGCTTCGATCGCGCCTGGTCCGCCGTCTCAGGAGCCATGTACGACCAGGGCCTAGCTATCACGGTGCAGGACCGCGCGGCCGGAATCATCCGTGGCGAACGCGCGGCGCCACCATCACGGCCACGCTCCAGGCGATGGCCAACGGCAGCGTCCAAGTGAAGTTTAACTCCAGCGGGACAAGCAGCACGGACCCCGGCCTCATCGATCGGGTTTCGGCCAGCTACGATCGACGCATGGGGATGTGACCTGGCGCCGGTTGAAAAAACGGGCATAGGTGGGCGCCCACTACGACGCGAAAGCCCTCCTGCCGCAGGCCCAAAATCAGCTTCGTCAGGCAGGAACCATTGCCCGCCCGGACGCTCAATTGGAGTCCCCACCGGAATGCTTCCCGGCTCGGCCCTTCGGGCTGAGCCGACCGCTTCGTCCGCCGGCGGGGCGCCCCCTTAAACTGTTTGCTTTGCGTCGCAACGACCCAAGATTCCAGCAATGATTTCCGCTCGCGACCTCGTCCGCATCGCCCTGCCCCTCGCCCTCGTCTCGACCACCGCCGGCGCCACGCTACCCGCCGGGGTCGAGCAGGGGCCGACCGTCGAAGGCGTCACCCAGTACACGCTCGCCAACGGCCTCACCGTGCTGCTCTTCCCCGACGCGACGCAGCCTAAGACGACGGTCAACGTGACCTACCTCGTCGGCTCGCACCAGGAGAACTATGGCGAGACCGGAATGGCGCACCTGCTCGAGCACCTGATGTTCAAGGGCACGCACACGCGGGCCAACATCATGACCGAGCTCGGCAAGCGCGGCATGGACTTCAACGGCTCGACCTGGTTCGACCGCACCAACTACCACGAGACCTTCCCCGCTTCCGCCGACAACCTCGAGTGGGCGCTGGCGATGGAAGCCGACCGCATGGTGAATTCCAGGATCGCGCGCAGCGACCTCGACAGCGAGATGACGGTCGTGCGCAACGAGATGGAGAGCGGCGAGAACAACCCGCACTCGATCCTCGTGCAGCGCATGCTCTCGACCGCGTTCGAGTGGCACAACTACGGCAAGGAGCCGATCGGCGCGCGCTCCGACGTCGAGCGCGTGAGCATCGCGCGCCTGCAGGCGTTCTACCGTCAGTACTATCAGCCCGACAACGCGGTGCTGATCGTCGCCGGCGCGTTCGATCCGGATGCGACGCTGCGCTCGATTACCAAGCATTTCGGCCCGATCCCGCGCCCCACCCGCAAGCTTCCGCCGCAGTACACCGACGAGCCGGTGCAGGACGGCGAGCGGCAGGTCGTGCTCCGTCGCGTGGGCGACGCGCAGATGGTCGGCGCGCTCTATCACACCGTGCCGCAGGCGAGCCCTGATTACGTGGCAATGGACGCGCTCACCGAGATCATGACCATCGCGCCGGCGGGCCGCCTCTATCGCGCGCTCGTAGACACCAAGCTCTCCAGCACCGTCGAGGGCGACAACTGGGGCATGCGCGATCCGGGCGTGGTAATGTTCTTCGCGCACGTGTCGAGCGACGATTCGCTCGGCAAGGCGCGCGACGCGCTGCTCGCGACGCTCGAGAGCGTGAAGTCGCATCCCATCACAGAAGCCGAGATGGACCGCGTTCGCGCGCGGGCGCATAACGAATACGACCGGGTGCTCGCGAGCCCGCAGCAGTTCGCCTCCGCGCTGTCCGAGTCGATCGCGAGCGGCGACTGGCGCCTGTTCTTCCTCGAGCGCGATCGCTGGCGCAAGGTGACGGCCGCCGACGTGCAACGGGTCGCCGAGGCGTATCTCAAGGCGTCCAACCGGACGGTCGGCGAGTTCGTTCCCGACGCGAAGCCCGACCGCGCGCCGGTGCAGTTGCCGGTCGACGTCGAGGCGATGGTCAAGGACTACAAGGGCGATGCGCCGATCGCCGCGGGCGAGGCGTTCGACCCGACACCGGCCAACCTGGAGGCGCGCACGCAGCGCTTCACGCTCGCCAACGGCATGAAGGTCGCGCTCCTGCCGAAGAAGACGCGCGGCGGCACCGTGCAGTTCGCCCTGCGCCTGCATCACGGCGACGAGCACGCGCTCCTCGGCAAGGACACCGAGGCTTCGCTCGCCGCCTCGCTTCTCCAGCGCGGCACGGCGAAGAAGAGCCGCCAGGAGATCCAGGACGCGCTCGACGTGGATCGCGCCCGGCTGTCGATCTCGGGCGACGCGACCCGCACCGACGTTCGCGGTCACGGCGTGCGCGAGAAGCTCCGCGACACGCTCGAGCTCGTCGCCGAAGTGCTGCGCGAGCCGTCGTTCCCCGCGGCGGAATTCGCCAAGCTGCAGCGCGAGCGCGTGACCGATATCGAAGGCCGGCGCAGCGATCCCGAAGACGTCGCCTCGCGCGCGCTCGCCCGCTACGAGAATCCCTATCCCGAGGGCGACGTGCGCTACATGCCGACGGCCGACGAGGAAGTGAAGCACATCGAAGCGGCGACGCTCGCGTCGGTCAAGGATTTCTATGCGCGCTTCGCGGGCGGGACGTACGCTGAGCTGGCGCTGGTGGGCGACTTCGATCCGGCGACGATCAAGCCGCTGCTCGAGCAGCTCTTCGGCGACTGGCGCACGAGCGAGCCGTACATGCGCGTGCCCGATCCGCTGGTCGTCAAGCGCGCGATGCAGATCCGCGAGGAGACTCCGGACAAGGCCAACGCGGTGCTCGCGGGCGAGCTCGCGCTGCCGGTCACCGACACGAGCGACGATTATCCGGCGCTCAAGATCGCCAATTACATCCTCGGCGGCTCGACCAGCTCGCGGCTGTGGGACCGCATCCGGCAGCGCGAGGGCCTGAGCTACGGCGTGTATTCATCGCTCGAGGCGAGCAGCTTCGAGCCGAACACATCGCTCACCGTCGAGGCCATCTTCGCGCCGGAGAACCTCGGGCGGCTCCGCATGGCGTTGACCGAGGAGCTGACGCGCGCGGTCAAGGACGGCTTCACGGCGCAGGAAGTGGCCGATGCGAAAAAGGCCTTGCTGCAGGAGCGCACGCTCGCGCGAGCGCAGGACAGCGGCCTCGCCCGCGACCTGGCGCGCCAGGCCTATCTCGGCCGGACTTTCGTCAACGACGGGACGATCGACGCGAAGATCGCGGCGGCGACCACCGAAAGTGTCAACGCGGCGCTCCGCAAGTACGTCATCCCGGACGCGTTCGTCGAAGTGTACGCGGGCGATTTCGCGAAGAAGCAGTAACCGTCGTCCCCGCGAAAGCGCGGACCCAGTGACTTTGCTCGCTGACGACACTGGATTCCCGGTTGCGCGGGTATGACGACATTGGTGTCGCCCCGGCCCCGGACTCAAGCACTCCGGGGCAGGCTGCGGCCGGGGTCCAAGTCCCTGCCCTCTGACGCACTCGCGACTCGACTTGGATCCCGGCCTTCGCCGGGATGACGATTACCACGCGCCGACGATCTTCGTCAGCGCGTCCGCGATCCCCTTGGCGCAGCCCAGCACCGGCGCGGGCTTGGCGATCCCTTCCGGGCCGGGGAACGGCGCGGCGTAGCCGCCTGCCTCCTCGATCAGCAGCAATCCCGCCATCGCGTCCCACGCGTTGAGAGAGAGCTCGATGAAGCCGTCGAAGCGTCCGGCGGCGACGTGCGCGAGCTGCAGCGCGCCGGCGCCCATGTTGCGGGTCGCGACGCCGGCGTCCATCAGCGCGTGCCGCAGCGCGAGCACGCGCGGGTCGGGCGTCCGGTCGTTGTGGCCGACACACACGAACGCCTGGGCGAGATCGCTGCACTCGCTCGCCTGCAGGCGGATATCGCCGCCGCGCTCGACGAACGCGCCAAGGCCGCGCCGGGCGTGGAAAAGCTCGTCGTGCTCCGGATCGTAGACCACGCCGATCTCGCGCTTGCCGTTCTCGACGTAGGCGATCGACACGCAGTAGTAGCGCACGCCGCGCAGGAAATTGTGCGTGCCGTCGATCGGATCGACGATCCAGACGTGATTGTGGCTACCCGCGAACGCCGCCGAGGTCTCCTCGCCCAGAAAGCCGTCGCTCGGGAACGCCGCGGCGAGCCGACTGCGGATGAGCTCCTCGACCGCGCGATCGGCGCGGCTAACCAGGTTCTGCGCGCCCTTGTGCTCGACCTCCAGCATCTCGCGCTGCGCGAAGAAATTCCTCGCGAGCGCGCCGGCGCCCCGGGCGATGTCCAGGGCAGCGATGTGGCGGGCTGAGAGCGGCATGGACTTTCTCGGTTTGTCCGAGATCAGGATACACGACGGCGAGCGAATCGGTTGCGCTCCTTGCCAGTTTGCCGCCATCGCCTCAGTTGCCTTGAGGGTCGAACTGCGACAAAATTCCGTGTCTGCTCGGACGCGTTTCGCCGCCGCACGAAAGGCGCCAGGACCGGCATCGAAGTTCCCGCCCGGGCGGGAACACCCGACCCCTCGCAAGGCCAGTGCGCAATACCACCTCCTTCGCCTCCGGCCATCCGCTCGACGTCATCTGCCTGGGCCGGTTCGCGGTCGATTTCTACGCCCAGCAGATCGGCGCGCGGCTGGAGGACGTCACCAGCTTTGCCAAGTATCTCGGCGGCTCGTCGGCCAACACCGCGTTCGGCTGCGCGCGGCTGGGCTTGAAAGCCGGGCTCATCTCGCGGATCGGCGACGACGCGCTGGGTCACTTCCTGGTCGAAACGATTGCCAGGGAAGGCTGCGACGTTTCGCATGTGAGCACGGACCCTACGCGGCTCACGGGCGCGGTCGTCCTCGGCATCAAGGATCGCGACAGTTTTCCCCTCATCTTCGTGCGCGAGAACTGCGCCGACATGGCGATCGCCGAAGCCGACGTCGAGGAGCCGTACATCGCGAGCGCCCGGGCGCTGCTCATCACCGGCACGCACCTGTCGACCGAATACATCAATCGCATCAGCACGCTCGCGCTGGAGCGCGCGCGCAAGAACGACGTGCGCACCGTTCTCGACATCGACTACCGGCCGGTCCTGTGGGGGCTCACCAAGCGCGGCGACGGCGAGACGCGGTATATCCGCGCGGACAACGTCACCGCCCATATCCAGCGCATGCTGCCGATGTTCGATCTCGTCATCGGCACGATCGAGGAATTCGCGATCGCCGGCGGCAGCGGCGACATCATGGCGTCGCTCGCCGCCATCCGCGCGGTCACGCCCGCGACGCTGGTCGTCAAGCGCGGCCCTCTCGGTTGCGCGGTGATCGACGGCGCGATCCCGCGCTCGCTCGACGAGGCGTTCAACGGCTCCGGTGTGAAAGTCGAGGTGCTCAACGTGCTCGGCGCGGGCGACGCGTTCTCGGCGGGGTTCCTTTCCGGCTGGGTGCGCGGCGAGGATTACGACGCCTGCTGCCGCTACGCCAACGCCTGCGGCGCGCTGGTCGTCTCGCGCCACGGCTGCGCGCCCGCGATGCCCACGCGCGTCGAGCTCGACTACTACCTCGAACATGCGCACGAGATTCCCCGGCCCGATCAGGATGCAACGCTCACGCGGCTCCATCGCGTCACCGCGCCGCGCACGCCGCGCGAGGAAGTCTTCGCCTTCGCCTTCGATCACCGCAATCCGCTCTTCGAGCTGGCGCGAGACGTCGGCGCGGACGAGAACCGATTGCCGAGGCTCAAGCGCCTGTTCGTCGATGCCGTCGCGCAAACCGAAAAAGCGATGGGACTCGAGGGACGGATCGGACTGCTTTGCGACGATCGCTACGGCCAGGATGCGCTCAATGCCGCGACCGGCCGTGGCTGGTGGATCGGACGTCCGGTGGAATTGTCCGGCTCCAATCCGCTGGTCTTCGATCGCGGCCGGTCGATCGGGACGCATCTCGTTTCGTGGCCCGCCGAGCACGTGGTCAAGTGCCTCGTGCGCTATCACCCCGACGAGACGACCGAGACGCGCCTCGAGAACGAGGCGCAGGTGCGCGCGCTCCACGACGCCGTGCAGGCGACCGGTCACGAGCTGCTGCTCGAGATCATCCCGCCTTCGAGCCTCCCGCGCACCTCCGACACGGTCCTGCACGCGCTCAAGCGCTTTTACAATCTCGGCGTCTATCCCGAGTGGTGGAAGCTCGAGCCGATGGCCGCCGCCGAGTGGCGCGCCATCGACGCGCTCATCGCCGAGCGCGATCCGTATTGCCGCGGCGTCGTGCTGCTGGGCCTGAACGCGCCGCTCGACAAGCTCGTCGCCGCGTTTCGCGAAGCGCGTGCGAGCGCGACGTGCCGCGGTTTCGCGGTCGGCCGCACGATCTTCCGCGATCCGTCGCGCGACTGGCTCGCCGGCGAGATCGACGATTCGACGCTGGTCGAGCGCGTGCGCAGGAGCTTCGAACAACTCGTCGGCGCGTGGCGCGAGGCGCGCGGCGAAGACGTCCGGAAACGGGCGGCATGAGGAGGGCACGGTCGCTGCTTTCGAATTGTCGCCCCGCGAAGGCGGGGACCCAGCGTCTTTCGGCCTACGACACTGGACTCCCGCTGGAGCCTGCCCCCGAGTGCTTGAATCGGGAGCGGGAGTGACGAAAGTGTGTGCGCGACGCCGATGAACCAACCGAGCGGACGCGTGAGACTCACCGCCGCGCAGGCGCTGGTGCGCTACCTCGCGGCGCTGAACGCCGACACCGAGCTCCCTGGTGTGGGCACCGTGCGCCTCTTCGGCGGCGTGTTCGCGATCTTCGGTCACGGCAACGTCGCCGGTCTCGGCGAAGCGCTCTACCGCCAGCGCGCCGAGCTGCCGACGTATCGAGCGCACAACGAGCAGGCGATGGCGCACGCGGCGATCGCCTACGCCAAGGCGCACATGCGCCGGCGGATGATGGCGTGCACGACGTCGATCGGTCCGGGCGCGACGAACATGGTCACGGCCGCCGCGCTCGCGCATGTCAACCGACTGCCGGTGCTGCTCCTTCCCGGCGACGTGTTCGCGCCGCGCGCGGCCGATCCCGTCCTGCAGCAGGTCGAGGATTTTCACGACGGCGGAGTTTCGGCCAACGATTGCTTCAAGCCGGTGTCGCGCTACTTCGACCGGATCATGCATCCCGAGCAGTTGCTGACCGCGCTGCCGCGCGCCATCCGCGTGCTCACCGATCCCGCCCTGTGCGGTCCCGTCACGCTCGCGCTGCCACAGGACGTGCAGACGATGGCGTTCGACTTTCCGGAAAGCTTCTTCGCGCCGGACACCATCCTGTTCCGCGCGCCTCCGCCGGACGAAGCGGAGCTCGCGCGGGCGGTTGCGCTGATTCGAGGCGCAAAGCGGCCGCTACTCATCGCCGGCGGCGGCGTGCTCTACGGTCTCGCGACCGACGCGCTGCGCTCGTTCGTCGAGGCGCACGGCGTTCCGGTCGCCGAAACCCAGGCCGGCAAGGGCGCGCTTGCCTGGGACCATCCGTTGCAGCAGGGCGCGATCGGCGTCACCGGATCGCCCGCGGCCAATGCGCTTGCGCGCGGGGCCGACGTCGTCCTTGCCGTCGGCACGCGGCTCCAGGACTTCATCACCGGGTCGCATTCGCTGTTCTCGCAGGCCAAGCTCGTGAGCCTCAACGTCAACGCCTTCGACGCGCTCAAGTGGCGCGCGACCGGGCTGGTCGTTGATGCGAAGGCGGGACTGGTCGCGCTCTCGCGCGCGCTCGAAGACTGGCGCTCTGCGATCGACTGGGAGGCGAAAGCGAAGCAGGGCGCCGACGCCTGGCGCAAGGACATCGCCCGCATCACGGGCAAGCGCGACGTGAAGCTCCCGTACGAAGGCGAAGTGATCGGCGCCGTGCAGCGCTCGTCCGCCGATTCGCCGAAGAACGACATCGTGGTCTGCTCCGCGGGGACGCTCCCCGCCGACCTGCACAAGCTCTGGCGCACCAGTGTTCCGGGCGGCTATCACATGGAATACGGCTACTCGTGCATGGGCTACGAGATCGCCGGAGGATTGGGCGTGAAGATGGCGGTTCCTTCGCGCGAAGTCCTCGTCATCGTCGGCGACGGCAGCTATCTGATGCTCAACTCCGAGATCGCGACTTCGGTGCTGCTCGACCAGAAGCTTGTCGTCGTCGTGCTCGACAATCACGGCTTCGGCTGCATCAACCGCCTGCAGCAGGCGTGCGGCGGCGCGCCGTTCAACAATCTCTTCGCCGACGCCGTGCAGGGTGCGCAAGGCGCGCCGAAGATCGACTTCGCGGCCCATGCCGCTTCGCTGGGCGCGCTGTCGGAGAACGTGAAGACGATCCCCGAGCTGGAAGCGGCGCTCGAGCGCGCGCGCGCTGCCGACCGCACGTACGTCGTGTGCATCGAGACCGATCCGAACCGCACCACGGAGGAAGGCGGCTGGTGGTGGGAAGTGGCCGTGCCGGAAGTCTCGGATCGCGAAGAGGTGCGCAAGGCGCGCACGGCGTACGAGGAAGGGAAGCGGAAGCAGAAACCGTGATGACGAGCGCGCGAAATCTGCGTCGTTCCCGCGCAAGCGGGAACCCAGCGTCGTTTAGTCCACAAAGTCACTGGATTCCCGCGTTCGCGGGAATGACGACACATGCCTGACGCCTTCTCTGTCAAGATCGGCATCAATCCGATCTCCTGGACCAACGACGATCTGCCGTGGCTCGGCGGCGAGACGCCGCTCGAAGTCGCGCTTTCCGAAGGCAAGGCGATCGGCTACCAGGGCTTCGAGCTGGGCAACAAGTTTCCGCGCGAGTCCGGCGCGCTTCACTCGGTGCTGGCGAAGCACGGCCTCGAGCTCGTTTCGGGCTGGTACTCGGGGCGGCTCGCCCGTCGGTCGGTGGACGAAGAAATCGCCGCGGTCCGCCCGCACCTGAAGCTTCTTGCCGACAACGGCGCCAACGTCATGGTCTATGGCGAAGTCGCGGACAGCATCCAGGGCTCGCCGGTGCCGCTCTACAAGCGGCCGCGCTTCCGATCCGACGAAGACTGGCGCGTGTACGCGGACAAGGTGACGCGTCTCGCGAAGCACACGCTCAGCTCAGGCGTGCGTCTCGCCTATCACCACCACATGGGCGCCTACGTGCAATCACCGGCCGACGTCGATCGGCTGATGGGTCTCGTGGGCGACGATGTCGGATTGCTTTTCGACACCGGACACATGACCTTCGCCGGCGGCGATGCGGTGGCGATGCTCGCCAAGCATGTGCAGCGCGTCTGCCACGTCCACTGCAAGGACGTGCGGCCGATAGTGCTCGCGCACGCGAACAACCGGGACTGGAGCTTCCTGGAGGCAGTCATCAACGGAGCGTTCACCGTTCCGGGCGACGGTTCGATCGACTTCGAAAGCATCATCGACGCGCTCCGCGACCATCGTTACCGCGGCTGGCTGGTGGTCGAGGCGGAGCAGGATCCCGTCGTCGCGCCGAGCTACGCGTTCGCGGAAAAAGGCTTCCGCCACCTGCGCGGTCTGATCGATACCCCGCTCCATTCGCGCGCGGACAGCGGAATCGAGGGAGCCACCGCATGAGCCTCCTGGTCAAGGCGCGCCGCGACGGCCAGAGCATCGTCGAGGTCACTCCGCAATCCGCGGGCTGGAAGTACGTCGGCTTCGCCGCGCACCGGCTTCGCGCCGGCGAGACGATCGAGCTTGCCGCCGACGGACTCGAGCGATGCCTCGTCGTGCTCGCCGGAACGGTGACGGTCCGCGCCGGCGACGACACCTGGAGCGAGATCGGTGAGCGCGCGAGTGTCTTCGAGGACCGCTCGCCGTACGCGATCTATGTGCCGCGCGGCGTGCCGGCATCGATTGCCGCGCACACCGGGGCGGAGATCGGCGTCGCGAGCGCGCCGGGCTCGAGCGCGCGCAGAGCAAGACTGATCGAGCCCGCAGGCATGAAACGCTTCTCGCGCGGCACGGGCGCCAACACGCGCTACGTCTGCGACATCCTGCCGGAGACGGAGCCCGCGGATCGGCTGCTGGTGGTCGAGGTGCGCACGCCGAGCGGACACTCGTCGAGCTATCCGCCTCACAAGCACGACACCGACAATCCGCCGGAGGAGACTTCGCTCGAGGAAACCTACTATCACCGCCTGAATCCGGCGCAGGGCTTCGTCTTCCAGCGCGTCTACACCGACGATCGCGCGCTCGACGAATCGATGGCGGTGGAGGACCACGACGTGGTGATGGTGCCACGCGGATACCATCCGGTGGTCGTGCCCTACGGCTACGAATCGTATTACCTCAATGTGATGGCCGGCGCGACGCGCGAATGGCATTTCCACAACGATCCGGTGCACAAATGGATGCTCAAGCGCAAAGACCAGGCGTAGCGGCGAATGCCTGGTCGAGCGTCCGTTGCGCCGCGCCCGGCCGTTACGGGTGGCGCGGCGAGGGAGTCGTGGGTTGACTCCCGAAGCAAGCGCCGGGTACCCGTAGGCGGGCGTATGCGGCGTTCGGACGCGAGACGGGCGTTCGCCGTACTCACGAATCACCGGAGAACGCATGACTGATGTCGCTCTTTTCGGCGCCGGACGCATCGGCAAGATCCATGCAGGCAACCTCGTGCGGCAGTCCGGCGTCAAGCTCACGTACGTAGTGGACGTGAACGCCGCGGCGGCCGGCGAGCTCGCGCAGAAATATGGCGCGCAAGTCGCGACCGCCGATCAGATCTTCGGGGATTCGGGGATAAAAGCCGTGGTCATCGGCTCGTCGACCGATACCCACGCGGAGCTCATTCGCCGCGCGGCGAAAGCGAAGAAAGCCATCTTCTGCGAAAAGCCTGTCGACCTTGCGCTGGGTCGCGCTCGCGAGTGCCGCGAAACCGTCGTCGAAGCCGGCGTGCCGTGCCTCATCGGCTTCCAGCGCCGCTACGACCCGACCTTCTCAGCGCTCAAGGAACGCCTTGCCGCAGGCGAGATCGGCGAGCCCGAGATGCTCGTCGTCACCAGCCGCGATCCGGGCGCTCCGCCGGTCGAGTACATCAAGGTGTCCGGCGGCATCTTCAAGGACATGCTGATCCACGATTTCGACATCTTCCGCTGGATCCTCGGCGACGAAGCGTCGACGGTGTTCGCGACCGGAAGCTGCCTCACCGATCCCGCGGTCGCGACCGCCGGCGACATCGACTCGACTGCCGTCACGATCCGCACGAGGAAAGGCCGGCTCGCCCAGATCAACACGTCCCGCCGCGCGGCGTACGGCTACGACCAGCGCTTTGAGGTCCTGGGCAGCAAGGGCATGCTGCAGGCCGGCAATCACCGGCCCACCGAAGTCACCGCGGCGACCGCGGCGAGCGTGAGCCGCGACAAGCCGGAGCACTTCTTTCTCGAGCGCTACCGCGTCGCCTACGCCAACGAGATGACGCACTTCTTCGACGCGCTCGCGAAAGGCGCGCCGATGCGGACCTCGATCGACGACGGCGTGAAAGCGCTCGAGCTCGCGGAGGCGGCGACGACGTCGTGGCGCGAGAAGCGGATCGTCGAGCTGTGAGCGCGGCATCGCAGTTGCGCGTCGGAATCGCCGGACTCGGGCGCCTGGGCAAGCGGCACGCGCGGAACCTCGCTCAACGCGTGCCCGGCGTGAGGCTCATCGCCGCGTGCAGTCCGGTCGCGGAGGAGCGGGACTGGGCGAAGGGCGCTCTCGGCGTCGAAGGGCTTCACGCCGATTACCGCGACCTCCTCGCCCGCAGCGACGTCGACGCCGTATTCCTGGTGACACCCACCTCGCTCCATCCGCAGCAGATCGTCGACGCCCTGCAGGCGGGCAAGCACGCCTTCTGCGAAAAGCCGCTCGCGCTCGATCTCGCCGAATGCCGCCGTGTCGAAGCCGAGGCGGCCAAGCATCCGCAGCTCAAGGTGATGATCGGCTACGGCCGGCGCTTCGATCCGAGCTACAGCGACGCGTACGCCAAGGTGAAGGCTGGCGCGATAGGCACGCCGTTCCTGGTGCGCTCGCAGAACCTCGACATGAACGATCCTTCAGGTTTCTTCATGCGCTTCGCGCCGACCAGCGGCGGGATCTTCCTCGACTGCACCGTGCACGACATCGATCTCGCACGCTGGTTCCTCGGCTCGCCCAGGCCCATTCGTGTCTTCGCGGCCGGCACGGTGGCGATCCACCAGGGCCTGCGCGAGTTCGGCGACGTGGACAACGGCGTCGCGACTTGCGAGTTCGAAGGCGGAAAGCTCGCCTGCTTCTACGCCTCGCGCACGATGGCGCACGGCCACGAGACCTCCACCGAGGTGTTCGGCACGAAGGGGCGCCTCGCGATCGGCGCCAACCCGCGCTTGAATCGCGTCGACATCTCCGACGTCCACGGCGTGCGCAACGAATGCACGCCGACGTTCTACGAGCGCTTCGAGGAGGCGTTCCTGCGGGAGGCGATGGAATTCGTGCATGCCATCGTCGAGGATCGGGCGCCGGCGCTCACCCTGCACGACGCGAGCGAGGCTACCCGGATCGGCATCGCGCTGCGCGAATCGCTCTCCACGCGCAAGATCGTCGAGCTCTGATGGCGCATCCGCGCCTCGCGACGCGCGATCTCGCGCTGATCCTCGCCGTCGTCGCGCTCTGGGGCTTTTCCTTCGTCGCGATCAAGGTTGGACTGCGGGAGATCCCGCCGTTCGCGCTCGCGAGCCTGCGCTTCTTCTTCGCCGCGGTGCCGCTGGTGTTCTTCGTCAGGCGCCCGCGCATGCCCTGGCGCTTCGTCGCCGGCTACGGGCTCGGCATCGGCGTCTTCCAATTCGGGCTTCTCTTCTTGGGGATGAAGCTCGGCATGCCGGCGGGCCTGTCGTCGGTCGTGATCCAGCTCCAGATCTTCTTCACCGTCGGCCTCGCCGTCGCGTTTCTCGGCGACGAGCTGCGCCGCGAAGACCTGCTCGGCGCGGCGGTGGCCACGCTCGGCGTGGCGCTGCTCGGCGTGTACAAGATCATGGAAGGCGTCACGTCGACGCTGATCGGCCTTCTGCTCGTCATCGCCGCGGCGCTGGCATGGGGCGTCGGCAACGTGATCGCGAAGAGCGCGGCGACGCGCTACCACGCCGACATGTTCGCGCTGGTGGTGTGGTCGAGCCTGGTGCCGCCGCTGCCGCTCGCGCTGCTTTCCTTTGTCTTCGAAGGCGGGCCGAGCGTCGGGACGGCCGTCGCATCGGCGAGCGCGCTCGCCTGGGGCTGCGTGCTGCTGCTCGCGTGGGGCGCGACGCTGTTCGGCTTCGCGTCCTGGGCAAGCTGCTGCACCGCTACCCAACCGCGCTGGTCTCCCCGTTCGCGCTGCTCATTCCGGTGTCGGGACTGGCGGGCGGCGCGATTTTCCTCGGCGAAGGGCTTGCGCCGCTGCAGGTGGCCGGCGTCCTGCTGGTGCTCCTCGGTCTCGCCGAGAACGTGTTCGGCGCTCAGCTTCGCGCGTGGCTGCGAAGCGCCTAGCCCGGCAGCGGTAGCCGGGGCTGAGCGCGAAGCGCCTGGCCCGGCAGCGGTAGCCCCGGGGTAAGCGCGAAGCGCGATGCCCGGGACGAAGAGTCATCGAAACGCCGTCCCCGGGATTCGCTACGCTCATTCCGGGCTACGCTCATCGTGGGCTACGCCTCCGGCGCGCACAACTTGCAATCGGTCTCCGCCGCCCTCATCCTTCGACCAACCACTTTGCGCGAGACGACGGTGTCCGCTCCGACCCGCATGCCGGCGATCTTCGTCGGACACGGCAGCCCGATGAACACGCTCGAGAACAACCGTTACACCGAGGCGTGGCGCCAGCTCGGCGCGCTTGTCGGCAAGCCGAAGGCGATCCTGGCCATCTCCGCCCACTGGTACACCGAGGGCACGGCGGTGACGGCGATGGATCGGCCGAAAACCATCCACGACTTCTACGGGTTTCCGCAGGCGCTGTTCGACGTCCAGTATCCGGCGCCGGGCGATCCGAAGCTCGCCCTCCGCGTGCGGGAGCTGCTCGCGCCGGTCGACGTCGGATTGGATCAGTCGTGGGGACTCGATCACGGCACGTGGTCGGTGTTGAAGCACGCGTTCCCTGCGGCCGACGTGCCCGTCGTACAGCTCGCGATCGACGCGACCCGGTCCGCGTCGTTCCATCACGCGCTCGGCGCGCATCTCGCGCCGCTGCGCGACGAAGGCGTCCTCATTCTCGGCAGCGGCAACGTCGTGCATAACCTGCGCACGATCGGGTGGGGCGGCGGGCCGCCCTACGACTGGGCCGTGCGCTTCAACGACTACGTCCGCGGCGCCATCGAGGCGAGGCAATACGATCGGCTGATCGACTACGCGAAAGCGGGCGCGGACGCGCGGCTCGCCGTGCCCACGCCCGAGCACTACCTGCCGCTGCTCTACGTCCTCGGCACGCAGGGCGACGGCGAATCGACGCACATAGCGATCGACGGCATCGAGATCAAGTCGATCGGCATGTTGAGCTTGTGGGTCGGCCGCTGAATCCGGGCGAGGACCGGCGCCTCCGGGGCTGCATCTTCCATGTCAGTTCTCCGTGTTGGCGGTCACGACGGCGCGTGCGACAGGTGGTGCTCCCGGGAAATATCCTTGTTCGTGTAGTCGCCGAGCATCGCGGTGGAAACGAGGCTCAGGACCGCGCAGGCGGCGATGTACCAGGCGATCGCATAGCCCGACTGGTAATGCGCGAACAGCGCCGCGGCGATGAGCGGTGCCGGGCCGCCGGCGATCACGGAGGCGAGCTGATAGCCCAGAGAGGCGCCGCTGTAGCGCAGCCGGCCGGTGAAAGCCTCGGCGATGAGCGCCGCCTGCGGCCCGTACATCATGTCGTGCGGGATGAGCGAGAGCACGATGGCGATGAAGATCCACGCCGGATTGGCGGTATCGAGCAGGGCGAAGTATAGGAAGCCGAACACCCCCATCACGGCCGCGCCGAGAAGATACATCCGCTTCCGGCCGATGCGATCCGACAGGTGACCGCAGAACGGAATGGTGAAGAACGACAGCACCGAGGCCGCGAGCACCGCGACGAGCAGGAAGTCCTTGCTTTCGTTCAGCGCCGAGCGTGCCGTAGGAGAAGACGAAGGCGGTGAAGATGTAGAACGGCGCCTGCTCGGCCATGCGCAGCAGGGCGGAGAGAATGATCTCCTTCGGCTGCCGGCGGATCACCTCCAGCGTGGGTGTGCGCTCGATGCGCTTTTCCTGGACCAGCTTCGCGAAGACCGGCGTCTCCAGGATCCGGAGCCGGATGTACAGCCCGATTCCCACCAGGACGATGGAAAGCGCGAACGGTACGCGCCATCCCCAGGCGAGGAAAGCATCGCCCGACATCTGGCTGAAGGCGAGCACCGCCAGATTGGCGAGAAACAGCCCGGCCGGCACGCCGAACTGCGGCCATGAGGCCGCGAAGCCGCGGTGGGCGTTGGTCTTGGTCCACTCCATCGACATCAGCACCGAGCCGCCCCATTCGCCGCCGACGCCCACGCCCTGGATGAAACGCAGGATCGTGAGGAGCACCGCGCCCCAGATGCCGATCGAGGCGTAGGTGGGGACGAATGCGACGGCGAACGTGGCGAGCCCCATGAACAGCAGGGTCGCGATCAAGGTGGACTTGCGGCCGATCCGGTCGCCGTAATGGCCGAAGATGGCGGCCCCGATGGGGCGCGCGACGAAGCCCACGGCGTAGATCGCGAACGCCTGCAGCGTTCCCACCAGCGGATCGGAGTTGGGGAAGTAGAGCTTGGCGAAGATCAGCCCCGTGACGATGCTGTAGAGAAAGAAGTCGTACCACTCGATCGTGGTCCCGACCGTGCTGGCGATGACCGCGCGCCGGAGCTGCCGGCGCTGTTCCGCGTCGGGCAACGCGGATGGACTGGCCGTGGATGTCGTCATGGCAGAATCCTCCTGGGCGTTTTCCAGATAAACGATTTGATCGCGCAGCTCGAAAATTGTTGCGTGAGGCGACGTCCCCGGCGATCCAGGGCGGCGGGCAAGCGGCCGCGGCCGGGAAGCCGGTAGAAAACCCCCACCCGCCTGACGGCGGGCGGGGTTTCCTCCTCCTCCGGTTGCTGCGCGATCCCGCGACGACGAACGCTAGTCGGCCGCGCCCCGCTGCGCCGACGAGAGCGCGGGCGCGCTGTCGAGCCGCAGCCGATGCACGACCGCCGTGACACCGCCGGCGGCGAGCAGGAGGCCGCCCGCCCAGAGCGCGAGCGTCAGCAGCCCGCCAGCGCTCGGTTGCGGCCAGCCGACATTCGCCAGCGCATCCCAGCGATCGGTCATCCAGTGCCAGCCGATGTGCGCGACGAGGGCCGACAGGATGATCATCCCGACCCGACCCGGCAGCACGTAGCGCCGCACGAGCGCGAGGACCGGCAGCATGACGGCGAGGACCATGAGCTGCCCGGCCTCGATGCCGACGTTGAAGGCGAGCAGCGAGGCGAGCAGGTGCGTGCCCGCGAACTGGAGGTTCTCCTGCAGGCCGTAGGCGAAGCCGAACCCGTGCACGAGGCCGAACAGGCCGGTGACGATGATCCGCCGGGCGAGATCGACGTTGACGATGTTCTCCAGCGCCACGTACACGATCGACGCGGCGATGGCGGCTTCGACGAACGGCGGAAACCAGGCGCCCGTCGGCCCCAGCCCGAAGGCCGAGCCGAGGAGCGTGAACGAATGCGCGACCGTGAACGTCGTCACGATCGCGAGGATCTGCCTCCAGCCGAGCAGCGGGATGATCAGGCTCAGCAAGAAGAGCTGATGATCCGTCCCGGTGAGGATATGCTCGATGCCGAAGCCGACAAAGGCCGCCGCGGCTCCGTACCAGGTCGGATTGAGGCTCACGATGCCGGACTGGCTGGTGAGCATGATCGCCCGCCCGTCTTCGCCGAGCGGGAGGTAGCGCACCGTCATCTTGAGATACGTTCCCATCTCCGGTGCCGCCGTCGTCCGGATCGCGAACACCGACTTCGGCGACCGGATCGGATAGACGAGATGGGCGTCGACGTAGCCCTGGTCGACATAGATCTGCGTGTCGGAAGCGATCGGCTCGCTTACGTGGCTCGCGGCCCGATCGTAGCTCTCGAACGACCGGTCGGAGGGCAGTGAAAGCCGGGCTCTCGCCGTCGACGGGGAAAGCGGCTCGCCGTCCTCGAACAGCACGACGTCGTGCTTGATGCCGTCGATCGCGCGCTCGAGCGCGGGCGCCGAGTCGGCGATGTCGACTTGGGCGTTCTTTATCGGAAACTTCTCCTGCTTGAAGAGATAGAGCGGAGCGCGGATGACGAGATCGGCCCGGTCCGGCTCGATCTTCACGAACGAGGTCATCACCGCGTCGAGCTTGAATTCGTGCGCGCTGGCGCCGGTGGCCAACACCCACCCCAAGACGGCGAAGGCGCAAGCGAACCAGATCACACGCTTCATATCGGACTCCGCTCCTGACTAGAGAGGCGGCCACGCGTTCGTGCCGCCGACAACGCCACGGCGAGACGATCAAGCCTCGCCGCGGCGTTTACCACGTCACTGTACGTAACTCCCGCGCTTCAACTGCAGTTGCCGTTACCGTTGCCCTTGCCGTTGCCGTTGTTGCACTGGACGTGCACGAACTTCTGGATGCGACGCCCGTTGATCGTCTCGCCGGTGTAGACGTTGCCCTTCGAGTCGACCGTGTTGCTGTGCAGGAACGTGAACTGGCCGGCCTGATGTCCCGGCTCGCCCAGGTCGGACACGATCGTGCCGAGCATGCGGTTCATCGTGTGCATGATCTCGTTTCCGCCGTCGATCTCGAACATGTACGTCTGCGCGGGATCGTTGGTGAAGCGCAGATCCCACGCCGAGCCCGCGGTGCCCAGCCCGGCCGCGCCGCCGATACCCAGCGTCTGGCCCGTGCCGGGAACGACCGGAATGATGCGCACCAGCGAGCCGGTCTTGGTGAACACCTCGATCCGGTCGTCGGCGCGATCGCAGACGTACATCAGACCATCGTTGCCGCCGACCACACAGTGCGGATGGCCGCCGTCGCCCGCGGCGAAGAGACCCGGGAAGTCGGTCAGCGGATTGTTGACCGTCCCCGCGACGCCGCCCCACTGCCTCAGCATAGTTGCCGGACGCGTCGAACACCACGACGCGATGGTTGCCGTAGCCGTCGGCGATGTAGACGCTGCCGCGCTGCCCGTTCACCGGATCGGGATTCGGATCGACCCAGACGTTGGCCGGCTCGTTCAGCAGCGTGTGGCTCATGTTCGCCAGCGGGTTGCCACCCGAGTTGCCGCACGTGTTCGCCGGCGGATTGTCGCACACGCCCTGGGTGCCGATCTGCAGCAGCAGCGTCGAACCGTCGTGCGAGTATTTCTGCACGATGCCGTCGCCGTTGCCGGCGATCCAGATGTTGTCCTGGTAGTCGACAAAGCAGCCGTGAATCTGCGCCTGGCTCGCCGTCGTGTTCCAGGCCGCGACCACGTTGCCGGCCGGGTCGTATTCGATCACGGTCGGCGACGGTACGGCTTCCACGGTCTCGGGCGAGACCAGGTTGCCGCGGTTGACGGTGAAGATGTTGTCTTGCGAGTCGACGCAGGTTCCCGCGACTTCGCCGGTGACCCAGGGTTTGGGCTTGCCCGTTGCGCTGCTTACGACCAGCGGAGTTCCGAAGTCGCCGGCGGACGGGAGCGGCATCTTCGGCCAGTTCGGATCCACCTGCAACGCAGGGACTTTTGGCGAGCTGGGCTGCACGGCCTGGAGCTGCGAAGTCCACAGGCTGATGCCCGTGGCCGCCGCGAGTGCCAGCGTTCCAGCATAGATATACGGTCTTCCTTTCATGGTCATCTCCTCTTGCTTATCGGATCCGGGCGGTTCGGGAGATGGCGCTCCCGTCGCGCTCCGGTCATGCGCTCCTTACGCGGAGCAATGTTGATCGGTCGTCACTTATGGTTGTTGGGCGGGCCGACGGCGGAGGCGTCTGCCGCCGCCACGGTCGCATCCGCGTCCACCGACAGGATGTAGCCGCTCTGCAGGGCGTCGTGGGTCACGGCGCGAACCATCTGCACGTACGTGTTGTGGTTGGGATAGAGCTGGTTCAGCATGGGGATCGCGAACGGGACGTAATAGCCCCATCGCACGCACGCGCCCGGCCCGGTGTTGAAACCGCTGTTGTATGCGGTCGGCACCGCGAGCTCCGCGAGACGGATTCCTCCTAATGCGAGGCCGAGGCTGTCGCGGGCGATCACCGTTGGCGAGAACGACGCGATATCGATCCGCGGCGCGCTCGGCGGCGGCGTCCCGGTGGCGATCCACCGCACCATGAGGTCGTAGGCCGCGCCGAGCACGTACTGCGTGGGAACACGCGTACCGATGGTCGGCACGCCACAGTGCAGCGCCGCCTCGCTCGAGGTGCCGAAATCGCGCAGCTCGAGCGCCTCGCGGCTCTGCCGCAAGTGCTGATCGACGTGCGAAGTCCCGGCGACCTCCCAGGTGCGGAAGAGACTCGTGTCGGGCTGGCGCACGGCCGCCTCGAGCGCGCCCACGTCGAACTCGGTCAGCACCTTGAACACCGGAACCGTCAAATCGGTCCGGATCGTATTGCCCAGAGAAGACAGCAGCAGCACGCCGTCGTAGAGGTTCGCGAGCGGCTGGATCGAGTTCACGTAAGTCGCAAGCCGGCTCGCCGACTGCGACTCCCCGGTCGCAACCACGTGCGTTGGCACGAGTCCATGCAGCACGTCGACGCCGACGGGATTGCGGATCGCCTGTCCGGCTTGCGAGAAGATGTCGTAGGACAGCGCGTCGTTCAGGATCGTCCCGCCGTCGGTGACGTCGAGCGTCCCGTAGCGCGTCGGGCTCCACGCTTTCATCGCGTCGACGCCCACGCGCTGCGCGGAAACGCCGACCCACACGTAACCTGAACGCAGGATGTGCTCCCAGGCGAAGAACCACGCGTTCTCGGCGTCGAAGCCGTTGGTCACGTTGATCCACTCGACCAGCACGGTGCCGTTGAACTTCGCCGGGTCGGCAGGCCTGCGCACGACCATGCGCGTGCGATAAGGGTGCCCGCTGTCGAGGATCGTCGCCGTGGTGAGCGGCGGCGTGTTATAGCGGTTGGCGGTGCCCTCGAAGAAGAACTCCTCCTCGACGTAGCCGTTGGTGGCGAGGTCGTGATTGGTGGAAAAGAAGGTGTAGTTGCGCGAGACGTCGCCGGGAATGACGGGCGAAGCGATGGGACCCGAGACCGTGGGATTGGGCACCGCGGCAAGCGCCGGCACGGAGACCATGCAGGCGAGCGCGGCGAAAAGCCACGCGGCCCGGGATGCGGCGCACCGCCCGGCGCGCCCGGATGCCCTCCACTGGAACGGAAGTGTCTTGCTAGAGCGCAACATTCTCTTCTCCTCTGATCGACTACCGAGGCGACGCGACGCCTACTGGACGATCTTGACCGAATCGGTTGCGACGAACTCGCCCTCGTTGCCGTTGCGCGCCAGAGTGCCGGTCACCGTGAGCACCGCGTTGCCCGCAGGCAGACCGGAGAGCGCGCCCTTGGTGAAGGTGGCGACGAAGCTCGAGCCGTCCGCGGAAGGCGCGACCGATGCGGCGGCAATGCCGTTCAGCTGTACGTCGCTAGCGGTCCATTGCGTCAGGTCGAACCCAGGGGCCGCCGTGATGATCGCCGTGATCAAGCCGCTGCCGTTCTTCAGATTGATCGCTTCCGGCGTGACATCGGCCACCACGGGCGGCACGCACAGCGCGTTCGCCCCGCCGTCGCCGGGATTGACGCACAGGCTCAGGTCGATCACCCCGGTTGCGGGACTGGTCGGCCAGGGCAGGACGCTCACCTGGTTCACGCCCGGCTTCGACCAGTCGCATACGCCGCTCGCGAAGATCGCCTGCAGGCGCGTCATCTCCGCGGCGGTGAACGCAACCGCGTAGTCGCCGGGATCGATCGATTTCAACTGGCACTTGATCTTGCTCGCCGACAGCGGGCCGCCGGCCACGTACCGCGGGAACGCGTACGACGGCATCAGCGCGTTGCACGTGGTGTTGGGTTGGTTGCTGAAGGTCTGAGGCTCGGCGACGAACGTGCTCGCGTCGGTGAAGCAGCCGTCGACGGCAGCCGCCGGCTTGTCGGCGATCACCTTCTCGCGTTGCGAGAGGTTCGAATTGTCGGCCTTATAGGCCTCCATCCACTGGTCGAACACGACCCGCGCCGGCGCGTCGAGCCTGACCGTCGCCGGGATCGCCCGCCACATCACGTGATTGGCCGTATTGCCATTGGCTTCTTTCATTCTTTCGCGCGTGGCGAAATGCTCCCACTGCAGGTGGTAATTCGTGGTGGTTTCGCTGTAGATTCCGGTGAAGTCGAAGACCGGGATCGATGACATGCCGCCGCCGCCAGCGAGGTTCAGTCCCGATTCGTAGGCACGCTTGATCGCGCCGATGTCGCCGACCGTTCTTTGCGCGATGTAGTTCTCGTCCTGGTCGTAGCCGCCGATCTTTTCGTTGAGATCGAGGAACTGCGTCGTGGTGATGACGCCCGCGTTCAGGGCGGCGAGCCCGTACTGCACGCCGACGTTGTCGAAGGTCCGAAGCGCGAAGCCGGTCGCCGGATCCTTGCCGAACACGTTCGCGTTCTCGTCGAAGACGGTCGGCCGTGCTCCCGTCGGGTTGGTGTTCGGGTCGTAGCGCTGGGAGACGGGAACCCCCGAGGTCCACACCGCCGAGCTGTAGCCGGGGACGTCGACGCGCCCGGGGACCGGATCGGTCCGCCCAGACTGGTTCGCCGCGGCCAGCAGCGTCGTGGTGTTGGAATAGCCCGAAACGGCCGCCTGCTGCGCGGGCGTAAAGCCGAGCGGATCGGTCACCGCGAAGTAGTGGGTCAGGAGATGGCCGTCCTGCGCGGAGTACGCGATCGCGAACGGATCGGGGAACGTGCAGTCGATCAGGATGCCGTCGAAGAGCCCCGGAAACGCGTCGGCGACCTGCTCGCTCGTGTACGAGCCACCGGAGCAGCCGCGGCTTACCGTGTAATACGGCACGCCTAAGGTCTCGATGAAATGCTCCTTGCCCATCGACGTCACTTCACCGGCAAGGAACGCGTTGCAGCTGTTGCTCGCATGGTTAAGCGTGTTGATGAACATGCCGAAGCCGCGTCCGAGCAGGACGGGATCGAGGATGTTCTCGCCCATCCTCGGGCCCTGGATGTACCAGCCGCCGGGGCAACCGACGCCGTGCAGCGCCTGGAGCCGCCTGTTCCAGCCTTTCGGCGGCGTGAACGGTGTCGGCGGCGGCTCGCTCGTCGGATCGTGCAGCACGGCGTTCTGGTAGATCCCGCGATCCATCGTGCCCGTCTCGACGCGGACGACGAACGGCATCGTCACGCCCAGATCTGTCGTCGTCATCGCCACGTCGGCGGGAAGCGCGGAGGTATTCGGCATCGGCTTCAACGCACCGCCCGCCGTCGATTCGTAGACGTATTGAACGACCGTGGGAACCGAACAGGTCTCGGTGTCGACGGGTGGCCCGAGGGTCGAGCCGTCAGGGAGCACGAAACTGTTAGTCTGGCAGTTGAATGGCGTCTGCCGCGGTCCGGAAAAGATCGGGCCGTCAATGGAATGATTGACGAGCGTCAGTCGTGCCGCCGCATGACCGTTCCCGTTGGGATTGGTGAAGGCTTCGACCGCATTCGCGCCGAGCTTGAGCCCGCTCACCAGCCCGGTGAGGGTGCGCGCAACAGCATCGGCATGGAACGAAGCGGTCACATCGGCCCCGTTCAACTTCATGACGATGTGCGAAAGCACGAAGTTGCCCGGAACGTCGACGCGAACCAGCGCGTCGCCGCCGCTCACGACGTCGGGGCGCGAGGAAAGCGAGGTGATCGTCAGGGTATCGGCCGCGAGGCCGGGGCCGGCCAGCGCCGCCGTGGCGCAGGCGAGGAGAAACCGCGTCAGAGTTTTCCAGCTCGATCTCATGGATGCCCTTTCTTCATTCGTTTCGCGACCGGCGCATTCGCTCGATGCCAATCCGCCGCATCAGCCGGGTGAAGATAACTCGTGCGATGAGAGCGACGCGATGCGTACACGACAAAATGCCGATTTCAGGCAAGTGCGCGCGATTTTGTGCAAGCGACCGATGAAGCTCGCGGCCCTCACGCATGAGTACGTTTCAGCAATGTCAATTGCGCGAACATCGAGCTCGGACAATATCTGTCGGACGTCGTCTTACAGTCGATGAACTTGTCATGACGGTCGACATGCAGGCTACAATCCGGATGATCCGAGAAGAATTCAGGCGCCGAGACGAGAGACGATTTGCGCATCGTTTCTTGAAGTGCCGGCGAGACTGAGCGGTGCGGACGACGAGACCGGCGTGGGAGGACCGGGTCTCGAAGGAGGAAGCATGGACGGAGATGCATCCCGCGCGCCGATCGACGCGCTCGCCGCGATCGAGCGCTCAGCCGGCGTCCGCATCCTCTATCGCATCGAGAGCTCCCGGAGCGATCAGCTTTCGGTCGCGAAGTGCCGACTCGAGAACGCATGCATCACCACCGGCGGATCGACTCACGGCATTCTCGCGATCCGCACGTCGGGCGGCGCGGCGGTGACCCGGCGCGCGGAAGGCGAGCTGGTGCGCAGGCGGCCCGCGATCGGCGACGTCACCTATGCTTCCGCCGACACCTATGCACGGTGGACGACCGAGGGATCGAGCGAGGCGTTGCAGATCTACATTCCGATGATTCGGCTGCGCCGATTCGCGGAGGGAGAGCTCGAAAGGCCCTCGCCGCCGAAGATCAAGGATCTCTTCGGGGTCGTCGATCCGTGGCTTCAGGGTTATTTCCAGATGCTCGCGAGCGAGATCGAGATCTTTTCGCGGACCGGAATGGTCGACACGCTGTTCTTCACGCAGACCGAGCACCTCCTGCTGCGCCACCTGCTGAGCTGGCATGCCGAAGCCAACACCCGCCCTCCTGATACGTTCGAGCGCGGGCAGGGGTCGAATCCCCTTCCGCCGAGTCTCGTGCGTCGCGTGCAGGCCTACGTGGACGCGCACCTCGCCCACGAGATCAGCCTGCAGGACCTCTCCGATATCGCCTGCATGTCGATCGGCCATTTTCTGCGGGGCTTTCGGGTCGCCTCGGGCGTGACCCCCTACCACTATGTCCTCGAACAGCGGCTGCAGCGGGCGCGTTCCATGTTGAGAGATACGGCGGAGCCCATTTCCCGCATCGCGGCGGAATGCGGCTTCAAGACGCTGTCGCACCTCTCGGCCCGCTTCCATGCCCGTTTCGGGATCAGTCCGTCGAGATTCCGCATGGCGCCGCACCGGTCGCTCCCGGGCGAGAGCCGCGATAATCCGGTCGCCCCGCGCCTGGACTGATCAATTACCGATCAGTCCAGTTCCAGCGAGGCCCGACGCGGGTTTTGGCGAAATCAAGGCCCGGCTATCCACAGATTCTGTGCACAAGCTCTGACGGCCGCTGCCGCGAAACCGCCGTTCGAAACGCAACTCGGCCGATCGACGGCCTGCCGCCTCGGGGCTTGGGGGAGAGCGAATTTTCTCGCTCAACCCGCGCCGCGTGTGTAACCATGCGCGTCCGTGCGCGGTCCCCTCGGACCGCCGGCGGCCTTACCGCCCGACATGTTGATCTGCCAGCTCAGCGACCTGCACATTCGCGCCCCGGGAGAGCTCGCCTATCGGCGGGTCGACACGGCCGCGCACTTGCGCCGCTGCGTGTCGCAGATCGCGAGCCTCGTGCCGCAACCGGATGCGGTCGTCGTCACCGGCGACCTCGCCGACCGCGGGTCACCCGAGGAATACCAGCACGCGCTCGCTCTGCTGGCGCCTTTGTCGGTGCCGGTCCACGTGATTCCAGGCAATCACGACGATCGCGCGACGCTGCGAAGCGCTTTTCCGAGTCACGCGTCGTCCGGCGAGTTGCCGGATTTCTTGCAGTACACGGCGGGCGTCGGCCCGATCCGCCTGATCGCGCTCGACACGATGGTTCCGGGCGAAGGCGGCGGAATGCTGTGCGAGGCGCGGCTCGCCTGGCTGGAGGCCGCGCTGCGGCGCTCTTCATCCTCGCCCGTGGTGATCCTGATGCACCATCCGCCGTTTCCGACCGGCATCCAGTACATGGACGCCGTGGGCCTGGAGACCGCCTATCCGCTCGAACCCGTCATCCGCCGCCATCCCAACGTCGAGCGAATCCTATGCGGCCACCTGCACCGCACGATCATGCGCCGCTTCGGCGGAACGATCGCGGTGACGTGTCCCAGCCCGGCGCACCAGGTGGCGCTCGATTTCGCGCCGGGCGCGCAGCCGTGCTTCGTGATGGAGCCGCCCGGTTACCTCATGCATCGCTGGACGGAAGAGGGCGGTTTCACGACCTACGCCGCGGTCGTGGGCGACTACGAGGGCCCGTATCGATTCTACGAAGGCGGGGTCTCGCCCTTGTGACGTCGGCCCGGCGTCGGCAGCATCGTCCCCGACGGCAATCGACCCCGAGATCCGGTCACGCCTCCGCAAGGATCGCGGCGAACTCCATCAGGTCGAACGGCGGCGGCGGCTGGAACGGCGGCTGTTCCGGAACTCCGCCGATGCGGAGCACGCCCCGTCCCTCGCACTCCACGTACAGCGCGCGGTCGGTCGGATCGGTGAGCGGATCGAAGAACCCGGACTCCGGCCGGCCCGGCAGCGCAAACGAGTTGAGCAGCATGAACCACTGCACGCCGAAGTCCGCGCTCCAGAATACGCCCGCGGTACCGAAGGCGAATCGCGTCGCCCGCTCGCCGCGCATGAAGAGCATGTCCTGAAGCAGCGATTTGCCGATGGACAGCTGCCCGCCCGCGGTCGCGACGTAGGTGAGCCAGAAGTCCGGCGCAAAGCTCTCGCCGCCATCGACCGAGACCTTCACTCCGCCCGAGTCCAGAACGTAAACCGTATCGCCATCGAAGGGATCGACGAACCACCGGAGCGCCGAGCCGACGACCGAGGCCGGAGGATTCTTCGGCACGATCTTGTCCCACTTCGAGCCGGCCGCATTCAGCTTGTAGACGTTGCCCGAAGGGTCGCCGACATAGAACGCCGGATCGGCGTGACCTCCGGCGGCCTGCACGATGTCGACGGCGGCCGGTAACATTGGACCGACGGTCGAGGCCTTCGCCGGGTCGGTCCAATCGTCCACTGTTGCGATCGACGAGATCGCCAGAGTCCGCACGACGTTCGATCGCATGCCGTCGAGGCTCTGATGGATGAACACGTAGTCGCCGTCGGGCGGCGGCAATTCCGTCGCGAGCGTACGGATCAGCGGACGAAGGCCGCGGAGCACCAGCCCCGAAGAGGCGTACGGCACCAGCTTGGGCGGAATGGGCGGCGTGGCGGTCGGGTCCCCCGGCACGAGCTTGCGAGTCGATGGGACGTAGATTTTTTGCGCGCCAAGGCTCGGATCGGGATACTTCGTCGGGTCGGGGTTGGTGATGATGCTTACGAAGCCGAAGCTGTCTTGACGCCGCGGCAGGAACTGCATGGCCTGATTCATTCGGGCGACATCGGCAAACCAGCAATCGCAATCGCCGCAACCCTCGTGCGGATCGCCCCAGGTCTCGCCGCCGTCGAGGCTGTAGAACTCGTCGTTGTCGCCGCAACCGAAGTAGAGCGCCGGCGCATCGCCGCCGAACAGTCCCGCCATGTTCACCGGATCGAGCGTTTCCAGCCCGAGCTGCCGGTTCCAGCTCTCCCCGCCGTCCTCGCTCCAGTGCACGCCGCCGTCGTTCGCCATCCAGATCGTTCCGCCGACGAACTGCTGCAGGACCGCGCTCTCATCGAACGGAGGATCGACGCCGGTCGCCGGCTGGAGCGTGATCTCGAAGTCCGGCGAGACGACGAGTCCGTGCGGATCGACATGGACGAATTGCTTGCCGCCCAGGACGTGCCCGGTCGAGATGTCGCGCCCGTCCAGCCGATGCCAGGAATTGGCGCCCGTCGGTATGCCCGCCGCCACGTGCACGTGACTGTTGTCGGAAAAGAATACGAAGAAGCCCGCGCTCGTTCCTTTCGTGACCACGAACGCGTTGCCGCTGGGGGTCGTGTCGGCGGCGATGGGCGGCCCGGGCAGCAACGTCCATTGCCCCACGCCCGTCGATTCGAACTGGCTGAAGTCGCCGCGCCACAGGCTCGCTTCGCCGGCGAGTCGCGCGCAGGTCGTGTTGCAAAGCGTGCCGTCGGGAACGCCCGACGTGAAGAAGCTCGGCCCGTTGGCGCCGCCCTCGGTGGCGAGGTAGATCACGGCCGGATTGCCGGGCTCGAGCGCCAGCGTCTGTCCGGCCGTTCCGCCAGCGTACGCGATGCCGCCGCCGAACCCGCCCAGTCCACCGACGCCTCCGAGGCAGGCATTCTGGAAGTCGTGAAGGGCCTGGCGCGTATCGGTGATCGTGGTGCTCGAATCCTGCGTCCACGTCTGGCCGCCGTCCGTCGAAAGCCAGATCGTGTTGTAGCCCTCTGCATAGACGCGACGCTTGCCGTCTGCTTCGAGCGGCCCCACGGCGATGTGCGACGCGTAGACGCCCGCGGACCACTGGTACGTCCACGTCGCGCCCGCGTCCTGGCTGATCGCCACGACGTATCCGAGCGCGGCGTAGGCGAGCTTGCCGTTATCCGGCGCGAATGCGATGTTGCACACGGAGCTCGTCGGCAGCACCAGCGTCCAGCTTGCTCCGCCGTCGGCCGTGCGATAGATGCCGTCCTTCGTGAGCCGGAACTGGCTGTCGACCGCGGAGACCAGCGCGAGGTCGGGATCGGTCGGCGACGCGACAAGATCGAAGACGTGCGGGGCGAGCAACGCGCCCGGAACGTCGGGTTGCACGACACCCAAGCCCGGCTGCGGCCGCGTCAGCTGAAACCAGTTGCGCCCGCCGTCGTCGGATCTCCACACTCCGGCGAAGCTTCCGGCGTACATGCGGGTCCCGTTCGCGCCCAGCGCCAGCGCGGTGATTCGCCCGCTCGGCTGGTGATTCGGCTGGTCCGCCGCGAGAGCGTACGAATCGCGGGTCGGCCCCGCGCCCGTGACGGTGATCACGGCATGTCCACCTGGATGCCGTCGACGAGCCCCGAATCGCTTTCCGCAAAAACGTGCACGGTCAGCTTGCGAAACGCCGCCTCCCGCGCCAGCGCAAGACGCTGCGTCTGCGTGATCCTGCGCACGGGCAATTCATCGTCGCGGCTGTTCCACAGGTAGAACAGCCACGAGATGCCGGTGGACGTCTCCTTGACGGTGATCGTGCCGATATCGAACGAGTTGAACGTGCCGGTGAGAAAGCTCATCACCTTCACGTTGGTGATCTTGCCTATGGTCTCGGCCATGTGCGCTCCTTGGCTAGCACGGCGGCACGTAGGCCACGGACGGATCGGTGAGCAGCTTCACCATTTCCTTCGCCGCTTCGAAATCGCCGCCGACCCTGAGCTTGCCCGCCAGCAGCGCCTCGTACGGCGGAAGCTCGCCCTTCGCGATCGCGAGCCACGTCTCGGGTCGCATGGCGACGACCACGTCCGCGCCCTTCGGCTCGGCGCGCCGCGCCTTGCCGCCTGCGACTTCCCAATGATCGACGGTGTCCGTCCCTACTCCGCTCACCAGCCGCAGATGCAGGCGGCCTTTGGCCTTCGCATTCTTGAGCGCAGTCGCGAGCCCTCGGAGGCTCGCCTCGACGTCCCCGGTTCTGTCCTGACCCACGAGGGGAGCGAGCCGCGCGAAGGGCGAGCGTGGCGGCGCTTCCCTTGGCCTCTTACCGCCTTGCCAAGTCATGGCGCACCTCCGATTCGATCCGCCCCCCCGACACGCTGGACGGATATGCCGCTCTTCTCGCGCAGTGCGACTGTATCGCTGCGCGGTTGGATGTGCAATCATGGCGCGTGCCCGGCGGCTCCCGCCCGGCACGGTACGCGGAGGTGTTCCATGGACTTTATCGAGAAGATCTTCGGCTTCGCTCCGGACGGAGGCTCCGGCGCCTTCGAAGTCCTGCTGTTCGTCATTCCGATCGCCGGCCTCTACCTCTTGTACAAGCGCCGTTCCGCCTCGCGGAAGGAAAAGAGCCGGTCGTAAGCCCCGGGCGAGAGCGCGGCATCGCCCGCTCGCGCCACCCGAGCTGCCCGGGCGGCCATCGCTTCGTGCGAGGATCGCGTTCGGCCGCCCGGTCGTTGCGCGCATCGCTGCGGGTTAGGCCCGGGGGCGGTCTGTTGTCCACGATCCCGGTGAGCAGGAAGGTGGGGTGCCGGGAGCGGCGGCGGCGCACGTAGCAATCCATGGCAGTGTGGCACATCCAGCTTCTCGGCGGCTTGCGCGGGACGCGCGGCAGTAGCGTCATCGCGCAGTTTCCCAGCCGCGCGATCGCGTTGCTGCTGGCGAGGCTCGCGATGCAGCCGCAACGGCGACACGCCCGTGAGGAGCTCATCGAGCTGCTCTGGCCCGACGTCGAGCTCGAGGTCGGCCGCAATCGTCTGCGCCAGGCGCTGTCCACGCTGCGCCGCCTGCTGGAACCCCCCGACGCGCAGCCCGACTCGGTGCTGAGTGCCGATCGCCAGACCATCGGACTGGTAGCCGACGCGGTGACCTGCGACGTCGCCGAGTTCGAGCAACTCCTTCGCCGAGGCGCTGTTGCGCGGGCGCTCGACTGCTATCGCGGCGAGCTGCTGCCCGGATTCCTCGACGAGTGGGTCGAGGACGAGCGTTTGCGGCTCTCCGCGCTCCAGTATCGAGCGCTCGCGCGAGGCGGTGTCGCGGGCGACGATTCGCGAGCCGCACAAGCGACGACTTCGGCGCTCGACAGCGTCGCGCCCTCGTCCCCCGGCGATCAAGCGGCCCGGTTCCGCGGCCTGCCTTCGTACGTAAGCGTCTTTTTCGGCCGCGAGGGCGACAAGCAGCGCGTGCTCGGCGCGATTGCTCAACACCGGCTGGTGACGCTTGCCGGCCTGGGCGGTTTCGGCAAGACGCGTCTTGCCGTGGAGTCGGCTCACGCCGCGGCGGGCTTCGACCCCGTGGCGTTCGTCCCCTTGAGCGAAGTGGGCGATGCCGTGCTCGTGCTCGACGCGATCCGCAGCGCGTTGCGCATGGAGGCTTCGGAGAAGGACGCACTGGCGCAGCTCTGCGCGTTTCTCGCCGAGCGCGACGTGCTGCTGGTGCTGGACAATTTCGAGCAGCTCGTCGACAGCGCCACGGGCGTGGTCGTGGACCTCCTCGAACGCCTGCCGCGCCTGCGTTGCCTCGTCACGTCGCGCAGGATGCTGAACGTGCCGGGCGAACATGTGCTCGCGATCGATCCGCTGCCGCTGCCGCGGACCGGCATGGACGCAGCCGAGGCCGTGGCCACGCCGAGCCTCGCGTTGTTCCTCGATCGGGCCCGCGGGGCGCGCGCCGACTTCGCCCTGACCGACGACAATCGCACGGCGCTGATCGAGCTTTGCCGCGCGCTCGAAGGGCTGCCGCTCGCCATCGAGATCGCCGCTTCGCGCATTCGCACGTACTCGCCGAGGGAAATGCGCGCTGCGCTCGCTGAGCGCTTCGAGCTGCTGACGCGTCAGGGGCAGCGCGGGGCGCGCTACGGCAGGCACATGTCGCTGCAAACGGCGATCGAGTGGAGCTGGAACCTGCTGAGCGAAGCCGAGCGCGGGTTCTTCGCCGCGCTGTCGGTCTTCCGGGGCGGCTTCGCCGCCGCCGCCGTCGAATCGGTCTGCGGCAACGGCGATACACGAGACCGCCTCGACGCGCTCGTCTCCGATTCGCTCCTTCGTATCGAGACTGATCCGGTCTCCGGCACGCGCTTTTCGATGCTCGATACGCTGCGCGAATTCGCGCGAGGGAGGCTCGCCGCCGATGATGCCCTGAAGCTGCGCGCCCGCCATCGCGACTACTTCCTGCGGGTTGCGCGACAGGCGATCGCCGACATCACCGTGGCCGAGCGGGAGATTGGGAATCTGAAGCAGGCGCTCGCCACGGCGGTAGAGGATGGAGAGGCGGCGTATGCGCTCGATCTCGGCGTGGCTCTGGGCACCTATTGGGAAGCGCATGGCACGCTGCCCGATGAGCTGCAGTTGCTCGGCGAGGCCGCGGAGCGCTGTGCCAGAGCCGAGCCCGGCCTGCACGCGGGTCTCAACCTCCTCGCTCAACTCACGTTGACCGCGGGCGACACCGAGCGAGCGCGAAGCTTCGCGCAACGCGCGCTCGGGGAAGCCGAGGACGAGCCGGTACGACGCGCCGCCGCGCTGGTCACGCTGGCCCGCGTGAACTGGGAACGCGACCAGCAAGACGAGGGCATCAGTCGAAGCCTCGACGAGGCGCTCGCGCTGGCGACGAAGGCTGGCGCCACGGAAGTCGAAGCCGACGCGCTGCGCGTCAAGGGCACGGTCGCCCTCAGGCACGGGTCCGACGATGCGGATTTCCGGGCGGCGGATGCGTTGCTGGAACGTGCGGAAGCGCTCTACCGGCGCATCGACGAGACGCGCTGGGCCCACCGCGTGCTCTTGTCGCGCGTCGGGTGCTTCGCCGGACTGGAGCGTTACGACGAAGCGCGCAAGATGCTTCGTCGTTGCGAGCGATATTTCGCGGGACTCGGCTCGATGGCCGATCAGCTCGCCGTGGCGAACATGACCGGCTACCTCGAGTCGTGCCAGAAACACTGGCGGGAAGCGATCACCGCGGGGCGACGCTGCGTGCAGCTCGCATGGGATCGAAATGCGCACCTGCCGCTCGCCATGGCGCTGTGGAACCTGCCGCATCCGCTCGTCATGCGCGGAGAAATCGCCGTGGCCACTCGTTTGATGGCCTTCGCAGCGCAATTCTGGGAGCGCGGCATCGGGCCGCTGTCGGTGAGCGATCGAGCAACCGTCGAAGAGGACCGCAAGCAGGCGTCGAAGCGCTTGGGCGCGGCCAGGGCGAAGGCGCTGTGGGTCGAAGGCGAAGCGCTGTCGTTGGCCGAAGCGGTCGATCTGGCGCTGACCGGATGCGATTAAGTCTTTGTTTTTATTCTCTGTTGTACCGCGGCCACACGATCCAAAAATTTTTTCCTCGCCTTCTAGCGTTTGCCTAATGGTCGATTTCTAGAGTTCGCACCAAGGTGTGAGAACAAAGCGCACCGAGTCAAACAACCGGACTCGAGGAGATAGATCATGACGAACCACCTGTTCAAAATCGGTCCCATCGCCGCGCTCGTTCTCGGCCTCGCGCTCCTCGGCCCGTCGGCCGCGCAAGCTCAGATGGCGCCACCCATGGATATGTCGTGGGGGATGCGCGCACAGATGCAATATCAGGCTCAGGGCGATGCCGCCGCACGCGCCGCTGCGATGACTTACTACCGCTACATGCAGCAGCTGCGCGCCGCCGGTTACACCGGTCCCTCGCTTCCGACCGGAGTCACCAACGAGTCGCTGCGCGCGAGCATCAACGCAGCCAACCAGGCAGCTCAGTCGTACAACCAGTCGCAGTTCTACAACTCGCAGCGCCGCAGCAATGCCGTCAACGATTACGACATGCGCGCCGTTCGCGGCTGCACGCGCTACGTCGATCAGTACGGGCGGGTCTGGTACGCAGGCTGCTGATCGCCTGTCGTCGGCGACGCCTGTTCGCGAAGCCAGCGGCGCAGCGGGCCAAATCCAAGACCCGAGGCGCCGCCTTCACCGGCAACCCCCTCGGGTCTTTGCTGAACGCGATGCAACCGTTCGTTGCAGGAGGGATAAAATCTCAGTGCTGCGAGTACGGGAGATGCCACCCGTTCGCTGGTGGTGCGCTAGCGCGGCGCGTTACCGCGCATAGAATGGTTGTCGGAACAACGCATGTTTGGACGCAACAAACCGCCGTCGACCGGGACGCCGAAGCAGGCGGGCGAGCCTTGGCATGCCGTTGCTATTGTCGGCGGACGATGGGTATGCCCTGAGGCCAAGAAGCTTGCCGACCGGCGCTTCCTTGCCGGCGAAGCTCCCCGCTTACCCCTTCAAGAGTGCTCCGGGGCGTGGCGCTGCCAATGCGTCTATCGCCACTTTTCGGATCGACGCACCGGTCCCCGGCGGGCTACGGAACGCGGTTTGTTTTCGCCCTCGTATGCTGCCAACCGGCGGCGATTGCGCGGCCGGCGCTTCGACGATCCCTGAAGTCGAGACGTCCGCTGATTTCGCTGCCGGCGCCCGTCGGCAGCCGTTCGGGATGATCGAAGTCGAACGCTTACCGTTGCGCGCGCTCGACCTCCGCCGGATCTCGACCTCTAGAGAAACGGTTTCGCGCGTTCCAGAAGCTCGGCGAGCCCGGCTTCGTCGGGACTGCGCGGTTTGCCGGGATGGATGATCGCAACCTGGCAGGCTTCCGCCGCTTCGACGAGCTCGCGATACGTGCCCGCCGAGATGTCGGCGATGTAGGCCTGCTTGTTGTCGTTGTACTTGAACATCCGGTCGTTGATGGTCTGGCATTCGTTGCAGCTCGGGCAGCGCGCCGTTTCGATCCACGCCACGTCGGGATCGTGTGCCGGCGCCGAGTCGGCCTGCATTCGCGGCGCCGGGACCGCGGCGGACGCTGGCGCGACGCTCGCGGCCGGGGCCGTGGAACCCTCCGGCGTCACCACAGCTTGCGGTTCGTTTTCCCTTGCCCGCTGCTGCTCCCACTTGGCCTTCTCGCGCGCGAGCAGGATGTCGGCATGCGAATTGTGGATGCCGCCCTGCTCCTGGAGCCGGTGCCAGAACGTGCGAACGCGCGCGACGACCTGCATCAGCTTCGCATCGACGATCACGCGTTGCAGCACGTCGTCGCCGTCGACCGCCAGCAGATACGGAAGCGTCTCGGCTTGCCTGCCCGCATCGGCCGCGAGCCATTCGTCGGCGGGAACGAGCGCGCCGTTCCACCGCTCGCGCGGCACGCGCGCGAAATGCCCGGCGTAGCGGCGGTCGCACAGCACGAAGTCGGCGATGGTGAAGCCCGTCTCTTCGGTCACGCGCTGCTGGTCGTCGTCGGCGTACTCCAGCGCGCTGACCGGCCAATCGGCCTCGGGTTGCGGGTTGTCCTCGAGCGAGAAACGCGCCGCCTGATTGTCCCCGGCGTAGGGATCGTAGGTGAACGAGGGAAACGCCCGTGACTCCATCGCTGCCGCAGCCGTGAGGTACGGCGCGACGACGCCGGAGTCTACGCCCGTCCCTGCATACACGCTCAGGAGCGCCGCGCCGCGGTGCGCGAACGCCCGCTCGATGCGTTCGCGCAGCGAGTACAGATGCGAGCTCGGCGCCTGAACGACGAACACGCCGCCGAGCGCAGTCGCGGTATTCGCAAGCCGCGTGCTGCGCACGCCGAACGCAAAATGGCCGGTGCCCACCGCGGCTTCCTGAAGCAGATCGGTCGATTCGACCAGAACCTTGACCGGCAGGCCGGACGACAGGATGTCCATCAAGCCGGCGTTTTCAGCCGCATCGTTCCGTCCCGGCGGAATGCAGACGAGGTAATCGGGGAAGAGCGCAAGGTCGTCCGCCACCAGCGCGTCCGAGTCGAAATGCTCGAAGAACGCGTCATGCTGCGCCTCGACATATCGGCCGGAGGCTTCCAGCTCGGCGATCGCGATCGCCTTGACCACCTCGGTGAGCGCGGGCAGCCTCGCGCGAAATGCCTGCGCCGCCGCCGCGCAGTCGTCGAACCGGAAGCCGAAGGCCCTGCCCTTGGCTTCTGCGTCGGGGAGACGAGGATCGGCGTAGAAGCGCTGCGCCTTCAGCACGGCGAGCGTACTCTCGATCCGAGAGCGCCGTTCCGGCGACAGCTCGTCCTTGGGGACGTTGCGCGTGACAAGTCGCGACATGACGTCGAAGTCGAACGCGTCGCGATGCGTTCCGCCGAGGGAGGCGCGCAGCGCGTCGGCGCGCTGGCCCGCTTCGGAATGCAGGAACGCGGCGCGCAGGATGTCGGAGAGCCGGACCACGAGCCGCTCGACGGCTGCGCGGAAACCTGTCGCCTTGCGCTGCTGCGCCGCCTGCCACAGGTGCTCGCAGACTCGGACGGCCACGGACGCATCGCAATCCGCGAGTTCGCCGTCGAGCTTGAGTTTTTCGGCGAGGTACGCCAGCACTTCCTTCACGGAAGGGTCGTCGCTCGAGGCGAGCCTGCCCGCCGCGGCGACCCACAGGTCCGAAAGCACGCCCCGTTCATGGTTGACGGCCATCGTCCGGATTTCACGCTCGAGCCTGAGGACATGCTTGCGCAGGCGCTCGCCTTCCAGCCCGCGCGGAGCGATCTCGGAGAGTACTTCATCGACGACCGACGAGAGCGAGCGGAGCGTTCCGGCCCATGCGCCGGCCGCGACCAGCACCAGCGGAAAGTCGTACCGCAACCGGGCGAGATCGCGGTAGCGGGCGAGCATCGCAGGGCGCAAGCCGAGGTTGTCGATGGCGTCGAGACCGGCGCCTTGTCGTCGACCGGTCGAGAAGAACAGTCGCTGTTCGGGAACGGGCAGTGCCATATCCATTGCGGTCTACCGTGCGGTCGCCTGATCGAATGCGCTAGCGCTCACGCGGCCCGCCGCTTCTCCGAGGGCTCTTCGGGCCAGACCGTGAACTTGTCCAGCTCGGCTTCGAAGCCGGCGCGGATCTGCTCGGCAGTGCGCATCTGGCCGGCGTTACGCAATTCCTCGTAGCACGGCACGGTCGCATTGCGATACAGGATGCCGACCGGAATCGGATCGTCCGACGACGCGACCTCGCGCGCCCGGTCGATGTTCGCCGGGTCGTGCTCGACCTGGTTCCGATACGTGCGCGAAAGCTCCGGCGTGATCGTCAGGCCGTCCTTGTGCGAAAGGAGCAACGTCTTGCCCGGGTCGTGCAGCCAGGGCTCGAACATCTTCGGCAGGAACTCGGGGCAGCGTTGAATGATCCGTATGAACGAGAACCCGCGGTGCTGATACGCCATCCGCAGGATGTCGTAGAGCAGTTCCGGGATCCAGTCGACGGCCTGCGCCACGAACGAGACGTTGGTGATGCCGAGCGTGACGGTCAGCGGGTTGAGCGGACCGAGCGTCGCACCGCGCGGCGTCGTGTTGCTTTTCATTCCCTGCGGCGAGGTCGGCGAAGCCTGCTTCTTGGTCAATCCGTACACGTGGTTATCGTGCAGGATCGCCGTCATGTTCATGTTGTAGCGGATCGCGTGCACCCAGTGCGCGGCGCCGATGCTGCAGCAGTCGCCGTCGCCGGTGTTCACGAACACGGCGAGGTCGGGCCGCGCCATCTTGACCCCCTCGGCGATCGGAAAGGCGCGGCCGTGGATGCCGTGGAAGCCGTAGGTCTTCATGTAGTGGGGAAACCTCGACGAGCAGCCGATGCCGGAGACGAACACCGTGCGCTCGGGCGCGAGATCTTCGTCGCGGCAAAGCCTCTGCACGGCGGCGAGGATCGCATTGTCGCCGCAGCCGCTGCACCAGCGCGGCACGCCGCCCTGGTAGTCCTCGAGATCGTGCCGCTCCTCGTAGAGCTTCAGGAGGCACTGCGTCACGGGCATCGTCATGGCGTTTGTCCAGGTATCAGGCGGCGACAGGCTCTTTGAGCTTCGCACGCAGCGCCTCGACGACCGCCGAGGGCTTGATCGGTTGCCCGCGGGATTGCGTCCAGCAGTCGACGTCGACGAGATAGCGCGAGCGCAGCATCATGGCGAGCGCCGAATGGCGGCGGTTGTCCGCGTCGATCAGCGGATCGTCCAGGCGATCGCTCCAGTTGGCCTCGACCGCGATCACGCGCTTGAAGCGCTTCATGATTTCGCCGATCCCCGAGGGCATCGGCTGGATGAACGTGAGATGCAGCGAAGAGACGCGTTCGCCTTCGGCGCGCAGGCGCTCGACCGCTTCCTCGATCGCGCCCTTGGTGCTGCCCCAGCCGACGACGAGGAGCTCCCCTTCCGGATCGCCGAACACCGGGGGCGTCTTCAGCGTCTTCTGCAGCGCGGCGAGCTTGAGGCTGCGGTGGCGCAGTCCCTCTTCGTTGCTCACCGGATCGTACGCGACCTTGCTGGCGCGATCGTGCGCAAGCCCCGTCAGCGTATGCATGCCGTTCGGCTGACCTGGCGTGAACCGCCGGGCGATGCCTGTCATGGGGTCCCAGTCGTAGGGCTTTAGGCCTTCGGGCACCGGCGTCTGATCGAGCGGCGGCGCCAGCCAGTCGGAATCGAACTTCGGCCGCGGAAAAGGCTGCTGAGCGGTCGCGAGACTCGCGTCGGACAGCACCACGACGACGGTGTTGAATGTTTCGGCGAGCTTGCGCGCGGTCAGCACCGCGTAGAAGCAGTCCTCGATGTCGGACACCGCCATCACGATCTTGGGCGCATCGCCGTGACTGCCGTAGATCGCGGTCAGGAGATCGCCCTGCTCGACCTTGGTCGGCTGGCCCGTCGACGGTCCGCCGCGCTGCACGTTCAGGACGACCAGCGGAATCTCGGCCATCACCGCGAGGCCGAGGCCTTCCTGCTTCAGCGAATAGCCGGGTCCGGAGGTGACCGTCACGGCGCATTTGCCCGCGTACGAGGCACCGATCGCGAACGCGCACGCGGCGATCTCGTCTTCCGCTTGATGGACGATGCCGCCCACCTTTTCGAAGACATCCGACAGGTAATGCGATACCGAGGTGGCCGGCGTGATCGGATACATCGCGCAGATATCCATGCCCGAAGCCAGCACGCCGAGAGCCAGCGCCGTGTTGCCGTTGACCACGATCTGGGCTTCCGTGCTCTTGACCGCCGGAATGCGATACTTGAAGTCGAGGTTCTTCTCCGCCCAGGCGTAGCCTGCGTCGAAGAGGCCCTGATTCACTTCGATGACCTTCTTGTCCTTCTTGCCGAAGGTGAGCGCGATCTGCCCGCGGCCGAGCTTCGGATCGAGGCTGTAGAGGTTGCAGAGCATGCCCAGCACGAACATGTTCTTGCCCTTGCGCGGGTCGGCGACCAGGGCGCGGCACTCGCGCTCGAGCGGAATCTCGTACACGCGATAGCCCGACTCCTTCAGCATCTTCACCGTCTCGACATAGGACGCGACGACCGCGGGATCGCGATGCTCGCGCCACATGTCCTCGAGCAGGATCTGCGCGCCGCGCTTGAGCTCGCCCGCCTTCACCCGCCCCAGCAGCACCTGTTCGTTGAAGGCGACGACCAGATCGGTCTCGTCGCCGCCGTTGGTGACCCGTTTCGCGCCGATGCGAATGCGGATCCCGGACGCACCGGCGACACTGCGGGCCGGCGGCTGGATCTCGGCGGGAATGATCTCCGTCGTCCAGATCCCGTTGCCGGTTCTTGCCGCGATCCCGCCGAGCGACTGGCCGCAGCGCTGCGCGCCTTCGCCGGAATCGCTGATCACCTCGACGATGTGCTCGGTGAGCATCTCGGCCTCGCGCAGCGGAGCGGGCGTCGGGCGAAGCGCGGTGGCCGACGGGGAGACAGGCGTGGCGGTTTCGTTCATGGGTGAGCCGGGGTGCAAGTCAGGTGGTGGTTATCTCGCCGTGTCTCAGCCGATGTGTACGCGCGCGTAACCATGCTCGCCCGCCGGAAAGCCGAAACGACGCTCGGACGAAGGCGGCGGCGCATAGACGACGTCGGTGTCGCGCAGGCCAAGCCAGGCTTTCATGGCCGCTGCCGCCTTGCGGCCTGCGCCCATCGCCTCGATCACCGTCGCCGCGCCGGTGACGATGTCGCCGCCCGCCCAGACGCCCGCCATCGAGGTTGCCAGGTTCTCGTCGGTTGCGATGTACCCGCGCTTGTCGAGCTTCAATTTGCTCGTCTGGCCGAGGATCGGATTGGCGTTGGTGCCGATCGCATAGACGACGCTGTCGCACTCGAACTCGAATTCACTGCCCGGGACCGGGACCGGACGCCGGCGACCCGATGCATCGGGTTCGCCCAGTTCCATCTTCTGGCAGCGCAAGCCCCGCACCTTCTTCTTGTCGTCGCCGAGAACCTCGACGGGGCTCGTCAGCCAGTGGAACTGTATGCCTTCCTCCTCGGCATGATGGATCTCCTCTGCGCGTGCCGGAGCTTCGGCCTTCCCGCGGCGATAGATGCAGTGCACGTCGTCGGCGCCGAGCCGCAAGCTGACGCGCAAGGCGTCCATCGCCGTGTTACCCGCACCGATCACCGCGACGCGCTTGCCCGGCGCGAGCGGCGTGTCGAAGCTCGGAAAATCGCGCGCGCGCATGAGATTGCAGCGGGTGAGAAGCTCGTTCGCCGACAGCACGCCGTTGAGCGACTCGCCTGGAATGCCCATGAAGCTCGGGTAGCCCGCGCCCGTGCCGATGAAGATCGCGTGGAATCCCATCCCGGTCAGCATCTGCTCGATCGTGAACAGCCGCCCGACGAGCGTGTTGCATTCGAAGCGCACGCCGAGCGCGGAGAGCTTGTCGATCTCGACGTCCACGACCGAGTTGGGGAGACGGAAGTCGGGAATGCCGTACTTCAGCACGCCGCCGGGCTCGTGGAACGCCTCGTACACGACGACCTCGCAGCCGGCCTTGGCCATGTCGGCGGCGCACGCCATGCCGGACGGGCCGGAGCCTACGATGCCGACGCGAAATCCCGACGGCTCGATGTGCGGCCGATTCACCCACCCGTCGCGGATCGCCATGTCGCCGACGAATCGCTCCAATCGGCCGATCGCGACCGGCTCCAGCGTCTCGCCGACCGTGCATACGCCCTCGCACTGGCTCTCCTGCGGGCACACGCGTCCGCAGACCGCGGGCAGCAGATTGGTGTCGGTGATGACATCGTACGCGCCCTGATAGTGCTTCTCGCTGATCTTCTGGATGAACGCCGGGATATCGATGCCGACGGGACAGCCGCGCACGCAGGGCTCGTCGGGGCATTGCAGGCAGCGCTCGGCTTCGCGCAATGCATCCTGGACTGAATAGCCGAGGGCAACCTCGTGGAAGTTGCAGGCGCGCTCCTTCGGGGGCTGCTCGGGCATCCCCGTGCGCTCCTGCGGTATCGTGCGAATGGTCTTCTTCTTCGCCATCGGCGCCTTCAGTAGCGGTCGGTGCTCTCGGCCGAGGAGTGCAGGCGGCAGTTCTCTTCCCACTTCTTGAGCGCGACCTGCTCCTCTGGACGGAAACGGCCGAGACGGGCCATCAGATCGTCGAAGTCGACCTGGTGGGCGTCGAAGTCCGGTCCGTCGACGCACGCGAACTTGATGCCTTCGCCGATCTTCACGCGACAGCCGCCGCACATGCCGGTGCCGTCGACCATCACCGGATTCAGGCTCACCATCGTCCGGATCTTGCGCGGACGCGTCACTTCCGCGCAGGCCTTCATCATGATCGGCGGTCCGATCGCGATCACTTCGTCGATGTCCGGGTACTCTGCGATGGCGCGCTTGAGCCCGTCCGTGACGAGGCCCTTGATGCCTGCGGACCCGTCGTCGGTGCAGACGATCACGTCGTCGCATACCGAGCGGAAACGGTCCTCCCAGAACATCAGATCCCGGTTGCGGTAGCCCACGACGCCGATCACTGCGGTGCCGTTGCGCGCGTAGGCTCGGGCTTGCGGAAAGACCGGCGCGACGCCGAGTCCTCCGCCAACGCACACGACCCGTCTCGCTGTACCGATATGACTCGGAATGCCCATCGGGCCCGTGACGGCATACAGGTGCGTGCCGACGCCGCAATTGCGTTGCATCTCGCGCGTCGTCTTGCCCACCGCCTGGATCACCAGCGTGATCGTTCCGCGGTCGGGATCGAAATCGGCGAGCGTGAGCGGAATGCGCTCGCCGTGCTGGTGCTCCATCACGATCACGAACTGACCGGCGCGTGCCGCCTTCGCCATCAACGGGTGGCGAATCTCCAGCATGTACGTTACGTCGGAGTAATCGTCGCGAGCGACGATCTCGAAACCGGTGTTCGGATCAGCAGGCATGGTCTTCGTCCGCGGTCGACGCGCCGTCGCTCTGGCTGATCCAGCCTGAAAGGCAAGCGGCGGACGAACCACGTCCGATGCGAGTGTAGGTCGGCCGAGGATTCCGGAATTGATCTACGGCAAACTCTGCGTCTTTGCTGCGTCGGGGGCCTTCGGCCGTCCGCGGCGGCCCTGAGCCTCACGGCTCTTGCTGAGGCATCACCTTCGGCGCAGCATGGACATGTCCATGACAGACGGAGCTCTCCATCCTGGGTCGCCCGGCGAGGCCGACCCGACGGCGGCAATACTCTTGTTTCTGCACAAAGCGGGGCTGCTTGCGGGCGAGAGCGCACCGCGGCTGACATCGCTGACGGGAGGTGTGGCCTCCGACATATGGAAAATCGACACCGCCGATCGGGCCTTCGTGGTGAAGCGCGCGCGCGCCCGACTGCGCGTCGCGAAGGAGTGGACCGTACCGGTGAGCCGCAACGCAAGCGAGGTGGCATGGATGCGGACGACCGGAGCGGTCGTACCGGATGCGGTACCGAGGATCCTGGCCGACGACGCATCGGTCGGCGCGTTTGCGATGGAATTTCTCGACCCCCGCGATTTCCCGGTATGGAAGAACGAGCTCGCGCGGGGACGGGTCGATTCGGCGTTCGCCGCGAGCGTTGGCCGGACCGTTGCCATGATCCACGCGGCCACCGCTCACCAGAAGTCCGCTGCGGACGCGTTCGCCAATGACGCGGTGTTTCATTCCATTCGCCTCGAGCCCTATCTCGAAGCGACCGCGCGCGTGCATCCGGCGTTGGCTCAGCCCCTCATGACGCTGTCGCGAGAAACGCTCGCCACGAAGATCGCGCTCGTGCACGGCGACGTCAGCCCCAAGAACATTCTCGTCGGCCGGAAAGGCCCGGTCTTTCTCGACGCGGAATGCGCATGGTTCGGCGACCCGGCATTCGACCTCGCCTTCTGTCTCAATCATCTGCTGCTCAAGTGCGTCTGGGTTCCAGGCGCCATCGATCGGCTTCTTAGCGCCTACGATGCGCTCAAGGATGCCTACTTCGAGCGCGTCACGTGGGAACGTGCTGACGCCTTCGAGCGGCGTGCCGCCAGGCTTTTGCCGGCGCTCATGCTCGGACGGATCGACGGCAAATCGCCCGTCGAGTACATCAGCGCCGAGCGCGATAAGTCTCGGGTGCGACAGGCAGCGTCGGGTCTCATTGCTTCGCCAGTCGCCACGCTCTTCGAGATCCGCGACGTCTGGGCGAAGCAACTTCGCCGTGACTGATATGCGGATCGCTTCCGTGCATGGCCACCGCGTGTGGGACTCGCGCGGCCGGCCGACCGTCGAGGTCGAGATCGGTCTCGTCTGCGGCGCAGCCGGCAGAGCGATCGCACCGGCGGGGGCGTCGACCGGCACGGCGGAAGTCGTCGACCTTCGCGATGGCGGTCCGGCCTTCGGCGGCTACGGTGTCGCGCGCGCGATCGCGGCGGTCAATGAAGAAATCGCGCCGGCGCTGAAAGGCCGGGATTCGAGCGATCAAGCCGCCATCGACGCGCTCATGGTTTGCCTCGACGGGACCGATGACCGCAGCCGCCTCGGCGGCAACGCGATCGTCGCCACGTCGATGGCCGTCCTTCATGCACGCGCGGCAGCCGAAGGCGTTCCGCTGTGGCGTTACGTGGCCCGGGGCAACCCGGTGCGGCTGCCCCTTCCCGAGGTCCAGATTTTCGGCGGAGGTGCGCATGCTGCCCGCCGAACCGACGTCCAGGATTTCATGGTCGTGTGCCCGGGCGCGAGCACGTTCTCCGAGGCACTGGACTGGACGGCGGAAATCTATCGCGCCGCCGGATTACGCTTGGGCCGAAGTGGCAGGCTGCAAGGGGTCGCCGACGAAGGCGGGTATTGGCCGGCCTTCGCGTCGAACGAAGAGGCGCTCGAGGCGCTCGTGCATTCGATCGAAGACGCCGGGTTCAAGGCGGGAAACGAAGTCTGCCTGTCGCTCGACATCGCCGCGTCCGAATTCGGCCGCGAGGGCGAATATACGCTTGCTCTCGATGGCAAGCGCCTGGACACGGCTGGCATGATGGACATGCTGGGACGGTGGATCGAGATCTACGCCATCGTCTCGCTCGAAGACCCGCTGGCCGAGGACGACGCCGCAGGTTTCAGCGAGTTGGTTCGGCGGTTCGGTCATCGCTGTCAGATCGTCGGCGACGACCTTCTCGTCACCGATGCAGCGCGGGTCGCCAAGGCCGCCGCCGAGAAGAGCGCGACCGCAGTGCTCATCAAACCGAACCAGGCCGGCACGGTGACCGAAGCGTACGCGGCGCTTCGAGCGGGAAAGGAAGCGGGAATGGGAACCATCATCTCGGCCCGGTCGGGCGAGACCGAAGATGTCACGATCGCCCATCTTGCCGTCGGTTGGGATGCCGGCCAGCTCAAGGTCGGATCGTTCTCGAGGTCCGAGCGCATGGCGAAGTGGAACGAGTGCCTGCGGATCGAAGAGGCATTGGGGAGCCAGGCAGTCTTCGCCGGCAGAGCGGGATTCGCACCGGTCAAAGCCGGTCTGCCGACCACGTAGCGGTCGCAAGAGACGACTCGGCAGCTCCGCGGACGGGTCGCGCCAAACGTCCCCGTGGCTCATGCGGCGCACGAATCGCTATTTGTCTGTTCAGGACAACGCGGCCGCAACGGGGGCGTGGGCATCGACAGGTCCGGGGCCCTGAAACGCTGCTCCAGCAGTCGAGCGCTAAGCATCGAGGTCGCGGTTTTGTCGGACGTATTTACAGTTCTCTCGTCAACGTCAGGGTAAGTGCCTGATATCCGATGGGGGCACGCTTCATGCTCGTAAACCATAGGCTAAGCGTCATTCCAAGAATCCGGGGGGTCCATGAGCCGCTCTATCCTGTATTTCGCCGCGTTGCTGTTTCCGTTGTCGGCCACAGCAACGCCGTTGGTCTTCGATTTTACGACCCTCGGGTCGAACAACACGCTGTTGGCTACGAGCGTCACCGTCAATGGAGTGTTGGCCGAAGGTCTTCTCCTCGACGGGACGGCGGAGCCGCTCTGGCTGCGTAACCAGCCGAGCGACCACGGTCTGGGCGTGTGCTCCGAGGGTACATCGGCCTGCTCGTCCGGCGGCGGAGACGTCAACGAGCTGACCAATGAAAGCGGCGTGCTTTCAACGTCGGAGGGGATTCGTCTCACCCTGCCCACCAACTCGAGCTGGGGCGAGCTCTGGGTCTCCTCGCTCGACAACGGGGGCAGCAGCAACAACGAGTCGGGGCGCCTGTACTGGAGCACGAATCCGACGTCGTTCTCGAACTTCTTCAGCTTCAGTTTCAACGATTTCGGCGGCAGCACCGTCGAAGGCGAGATTCTCGGTCTTGCCCAGGCGTCGGGCTTCGATGCGAGCGCCCCTTACCTCCTGTTCATCAATGATCCGACCAACGGAACCAACAACGACTACCTCGTGTGGAAAGGTGTCTACAACTCGCCGCCGTTGCTGCTGGCGCCCGAGCCCGGCAGCGTCGCGCTGCTCGGTACGGCACTTGCGATGCTCATGCTTCTCCGGCGCAGGTCTCGCGTCTAGCCGAACGCAGCGGCTCCGGGAGCGCCCGTCTCGTACGGGCGTTTTCTTTTTCGGCGGCCGACTTCGGTACAGGCGCGGCGTCGCGACGCGCGCCCCTCGATTCGACCTTCGTTCGCCCCTCGGTCGCGTTTCGGGCAGCGGCGCGGCCTCGCGACGGAACGAACCGCGCAGGTCGAGACCATCGAGACCTCACGCCATAGCGCGCGCGATCCTGTCCGGCGTGAGAGGCAGATCGCGGGCGCGAACGCCCATTGCGTTGTAGAGCGCGTTGGCCACCGCCGCCGCGGTCGGTCCCGCCGCGCACTCGCCGCTGCCGAGCGGAGCTTCTTCCGGCCGGCTCACGATCGACACCTCGATCTCGGGCGTTTCGTCGAAGCGCAGGATCGGATAGGTTTCCCAGGAGCGCGACAGCACGCGCTCGTGATCCCACAGCAGCTGTTCCTTGAGCGTCCAGCTGATCGCCTGGACGATCCCGCCTTCGATCTGGTTGGCGAGCCCGTCGGGATTGATCACCTGTCCCGCGTCGACCGCGGCGAAAACGCGCTTCACGCGCAGGATCTCGCCGACTTCGGCCTCCACGACGACCGCGCAGTAAGCGCTCAGATTCTTGTACCGGGCGAAGCCCACGCCACGCCCGCGCGTGCCGTCGCCCTTCTCGCCCCCGGTCCATCGCGCCGCGCTCGCCACCGTCTCGATCACCTGTCTCGCGCGTGGATCCGCGAGATGCCGGAGCCTGAACTCTATCGGATCGCTGCCGGCGGCCGCCGCCAGCTCGTCCATGAACGATTCGATCGCGAACACGTTGGCGTAGGCGCCGAGCGAGCGCAGGGCCGAGACCCGCAGCGGCATGTCGGCGATGAAGTTGTAGGCGACTTCCCGCGCCGGGAAGTCGTAGAGCGGAATCGAATTCCGGTCCGCGCCGCCGGTCGGCTGCGACACGTCCTTCGGGGGCGGAACCGGAAACGGAGGATCCATGTGCCACGCGGCGAGGAGGTTCACGCCGTCGGACCATCCCGGCCGCTTGATATGGGTATGGCTCCAGATTTCATGCCGCCAATCGACGATCGCGCCGGCCGCGTCGAGCGATGCGGCGAGACGCACGACCATCGCCGAGCCGCAGGGCGACCAGGCAAGCTCGTCCTCGCGCGTCCACTGGACCAGCACCGGACGGCGGCAGGCCCGGGCCAGCAACGCGGCGTCGAGCGCGACGTCATCGGCACCGTTGTGTCCGTAGCAGCCTGCGCCGTCCCTGTGGATCACGTCGACGTCGTCTGCGGCGACGCCGAGCACCTGGGCGAGCTGACGCTGCAGATGATGGCTGCCTTGCGTGTGCGACCAGATGGTGAACCTGCCGCCCTCGTGACGAGCGAGCGCGCACGACGGTCCGATCGAGGCATGGGCGATGTACGGCTTCGAATAGGTCGCCTCGAAGCGCCTCGACGGAGCGACCGCAGCGTGCTCGCCGTGGCGATGCACGATCGACCGCACGCTCGGGAGCCCGGGCAGAAAGTCGCGCACCTCGGTCGTCGGCGGCAGTCGAGCGCTCTCTTCCCAGGAAGCCGCCTGCCGTGCCGCCTGCAGCGCGTCGACCGCCTGCTCCTCGCGCTCGGCGCAAAGACCGATGAAGCTCCCGGAGACCATCACCGTGACGACGCCGGGCAGCGCGCGGATCGCCTCCGCGTCGAAGGCGGTGAGGCGGGCCGAATACGACGGCGGCCGCAGCACGCGCCCGAACACCATGTCCGGGAGCTCGAGATCGTGCACGTACGCCGCGCCGGTAATCTTGGCGCGAAGATCGCGCCTGCACGCGCTTCGGCCGACGAGACCGTGCTGCGACGGCGGCTTCGATGCCGCCGCGCCGGTGGCGTCGCGGGCGAGGTCGACGCGCGGCGCGAGATCCCAATAGCTCGTGCGGAGATCCGTTCCGGCAACCTCGATCGTCCCGTCGCGGACCGTGAGCTCCGCGACGTTGACTTCGAGCTCTCGCCCCGCCGCTTCCAGAAACAGGCTTCTTACTTCCGCGCAGGCGAGACGCATCGCCGCGCCGCCCACCTCGATCGACTGGCTGCCTGCGGTGTACCACTCGTCGGGGGACCGGGTGGTATCGCCGGCCACCAGGGCGAGCCGCTCGAGAGTCACATCCAGCTCGTCGGCGGCGATTTGCGCGATGGCGGTCTCGATGCCCTGTCCGAGCTCGACCTTGCCGCTGAAAACCGTCACGGTGCGGTCGGCGTTGAAACGCACCCAGCGGTCCAGCCGTGGCGTAACCTTGAGGCTCTGAGGCAGCGTCATCGCTTGCCCTGCTCCCGCATCGCCCGAGCCGCCGAGCGGATCGCCCGCAGGATGCGAACGTGGGTGCCGCAGCGGCAGAGGTTACGTTCGAGCGCCGCGTGGATCTGCGCATCGCTCGGGTCGTTATCGCGCCGGAGCAGCGCCACGGCCGACATGATGATGCCGTCGATGCAATAGCCGCACTGGATGGCCTGCGCGTCGACGAAGGCCCGCTGAATCGGATGCAATCCCCCATCTTCGGCGCAGCCGATGCCCTCGATGGTCGTGATGTCGTGGCCGGGAACCGACCAAAGCGGCGTGTCGCAGGACGTCACCGCGTTTCCATCGAGCAGCACGGTGCACGCGCCGCACTGGCCCTCGCCGCAGCCGAAGCGCGTTCCCTTGAGCCCTAGGTCGTTGCGCAGGATGTACAGGAGCGGCGTGTCCGGCTTGGCCCGGACCTCGCAGTCGCGGCCGTTGACGCGAATCTTGAACGTCTCAGCCATCTCGCGCGTCCGAAGTGAACGATTCGATCATCGAGACCAGCGCTTCCGGCTGCTCGAGCATCGGGCAGTGCCCCGCGCCGGGGATCTCGCGATAGACCGCGCCCGGAATCGCGCGGGCGACCTCGCGCGCCAGCGCCGGCGGCGTGGTCTGATCGAGCGCGCCGCACATCACGAGCGTCGGGTTGCGTATGCCCGCGAGCCGCGGCGTCAGATCGAGCGCCGCCAGCGCCAGGCAAGCGCGCGCGAAGCAGCCCGCGTCGGTTGGCGCGAGCGCGGCCTTGCGGGCCGCCACGATGTCGGGATGCGCCTCCTGGAATGTGGCCGGAAACATGCGGCCGACGGCCGTGTCGAGGATCGCCTTCACCCCCGTTGCCCGCACTTTCTCCGCCATGACACGGAACGGCGCCTTGGCAGCTTCGGGAAAGCCCGCTGCGGTATCCGCCACCATCAATCGGCGGACGCGCGCGCCATGCCGGATCGCCAGCTCCAGAGCAACGAACGCGCCGAAGCCGTTGCCGAAGATATCGACGCTGTCAGGCACGGACAGCTCGTTCATCGCGTGCGCCACGTGGTCCGCGTAGTCGCCGAGCGTATCGAGCGCCATTGGATCCGACGCGCCAAAGCCCGGCAGGTTGAAGCGCGTGACGCGATGCGTGCGCGTCAGGGCCGGAACAACGCGATCGAACACGCTCATCTCGGTGAGAAGCGAGTGCAGGAGCAGCAGGTCCGGACCTGCGCCTTCCTGCCGCCACTCGACCGCGGCGCCCCGGACATCGACCGTCGCCATGTCGCTGCCGCGCAATCGCGCTATTCGAGGTTCCTGGACACCGGGTAATCGCGCGAGTACGGCGGGTTCGCCATGAAGGTCTTGGGATCGTATTTCCAGAACTGGCCGACGTCCGGAATCGTATCGACGATCGTGTTGACCAGCGCCCCGTCCTTGCGCTCCACCTTGCGGATGTAGATGTTGAGGATCGGCTTGCCGTACTCGTCGACGCGGATCGGACCCATCGGCCCGCGGGTCAGGCGCACGTTGTGGAGCGCTCTCACGAAAGCCGCGCTGTCCTCGAACTTGCCGTTGATTTTCTTCAGCGCATCCTCGAGGAATAGTCCCGCCGTATAGGTGCCGGCCGTGTAGAAGCCCGGCACCGCCTTGTATTCGTCGAGCACGGCCTGCACGAAGCGCTTGTTGTCCGGCGTGTCGATCGTCGCCGCGTACCAGCTCGCTGTCACCACGCCGAGCGCCTCGTCGCCCATGTTCTTGAGCACACCCTCGTCGACGCACGTCGGGTTGCCAAGCACCGCGATCTTCGCTTTCAAGCCGTACTCGTTGAACTGCTTCAGAAACCGGAGTCCGTTGATGCCCGCGAACCCGGCGTAGACGGCGTCCACGTTGGGCTTGATCTGTCCCACGTAGGAGCCGTAGTCGACGGCATTCAGCGGCGACCAGAGCTTCTGCACGACCTTGCCGCCGTTGTCCTCGAAAGCGTGCTGGAACCCCGCCTCGCCCTCGTGGCCATAGGTGAAGTCGTCGGCGATGGTGGCGACGCGCCTATAGCCGAGCTTCTTCGCTGCATACTCGCCGAGCGCGTGCATCGGCTGCGCCGCGGTGCCGACGGCGTGCAATACGTAGTCGTTCTTCTTCTGCTGGGCGAGATCGTTCTGCGCGGCGGACGTCGGCGTGATGAGCGGAACCTTCGCCTCCCGGATGTAATCGTCGATGGCGAGCGCCTCGAAGGTCGCCAGCGGCCCGATGATAACGTGCACCTTGTCGTGCTCGATCAGCTCCTGGGTCTTGGTCTTCGCGCCGGCCGGGTTGCCTCCGGTATCGGCGATGAAAAGCTCGACCCTTCTTCCGGCGAGCGTGTAGTTGCGCTCCTTGAGAAAAAGCTGGATGCCTTCTTCCATCTGCCGCCCGCCGGCCGCCAGCGCTCCGGTGCGGACCGTAAGAAAGCCCAGCCGCACCGGTCCGGTCTGCGCGCGGGCCTGAGTCGCCGACACGAGCGCGAGCAGGACGACGTTCATGACCACCAGCCATCTACGCAACATCGGTCCTCCTTCGGACGAAAAGATCCACGATATTATTCGCGCCCCGCCGCGATGCACCTTCAGGTGCGCACGCGCGCCGGCGTGTGGCGCCGCGAGCGCCGTCCCGCGTGCCTCGGCGCGCCGTCGCGACGCGCCGCGGCGCTCCGCACGATGACCGGCATCCGGAAGAACCCCGCCTGCAGCAGCTCCGCCATCTCGCCGCGGACGATGTGGCCGATCTCCTCGATCGCGGCTGACCGCGCTTCCGCGGCTGGCCGGGCGAGAATGAGAATGCGGTGAAGGTTGGCGTCTTCGATTGGATAGGCCATGACCTGCCCGGCGTGAACTTCGTCGTGAAACGCCGAGACCGGCATGATGCTCATCCCCACGCCCGAGACCAGGAGGCGCCGGATCGCCTCGACCGAATCGACTTCCGCCTCGACTTTGAGCCCCACCCCGAAGGCGGCGAGCTGCTGCTCGACGAGCGTGCGCAATCCCACGGTCAGGATGAACGGCGTGCTCGAGACTTCCGCGAGCGAAAACGCGTCGCGGGTCCCGCGGACGCCGGGAGGCGCGATGACGACCAGCGGCTCCGAGCACAGGGGCGTGAGCGACAGCGCCGTGGTCCGCGGCGGATTGGTCATCACGGCGAGATCGAGTCGGCCCATGAGCAGGGCGTCGAGAAGCTGCGGACTGAAGCCTTCGACGACTTTCAACGTGACCGTCGGACACTGCTGACGCGCCCGCGCGAGGCAGCGAGGCAGAAGCAGGGGCGCCAGCGTCGGCGACGTGCCCATCACCACCCTGCCCCGCGGCTCATGTGCCTTGCTGCGAACATGCTCGCTGGCCCGCGCGACCTCGAGCATGATCGACCGCGCATGGTCCAGGAAGTCGCGGCCCGACGTGGTCAGGCGCACGCCGCGCGGAAGCCGGGTCAGTAGCTGCGTGCCGAGCTCCGCCTCGAGCTGCTTGATGTGGCGCGTGAGCGCCGGCTGCGCGATGCCGATCTTGTCCGCGGTGCGCGTGATGCTGCCTTCGTCGGCGACTTGCACGAAGTACTGGATGCTGCGCAGTTCCATGGGCTTCACCGGCTGATCGGTTGGCCGAACGATAACAAATCGGCATGCGCGGTCAACCGCGCAGCGCAACGATACCACCGGTCGAGAGGCGACGGCCACACCGTGGCGCGATGGACAGATGCCGAGCCAGCATGCCGCGCATACCGAATCGCGATTGGCGCGGGCCCATGCCTGGTGGTCTAATGGGCCCAAAGGCGCGTCACTCTCTTGCGGCGTCGCGAGGAGAACGTATGAGACAGATCAGCGTCGGCATCGTCGGCACGGGCTGGTGCGGCGGCATCCGCGCCGAGGTCTGCGCGTCGCACCCGCTGGTCAAGAGCCTGCATCTGGCGGAGATTCGCCCCGAGCGCCGGGCGGAGGTCGCGAAGGCCACCGGCGCAGCCTCGGTGACCGGCGATTACCGTACGCTGCTCGCGAACCGCGAGATCGAAGCGATCTTCATCTCGGCCACGCCGGAGACCACGCATTACCCCATGGCGCGCGACTGTCTCGCGGCCGGGAAGCACGTGTTCCTCGAGAAGCCCATCGCGCTCGACGTGTCCGAAGCCGACGCGCTCATCGCGCTCGCTCGGGAGCACGAGCTCAAGTTCACCATCGGCTATTCGCAGCGGTTCAATCCCAAGTTCGCCTATGTGCGGAAGGCGGTCCGCGACGGCGCGATCGGCGCTCCGGTGAGCGCGCTGGTGAGCCGGCACATCACCCGCAACCTCGGCAAGAAGATCAGCGGGCGCATCAAGCTCTCGCCCGCGGCGATGGAAGCCACGCACGATCTCGATTTCGTGCTGTGGTGCCTCGAGCCGGCGAAGCCGGCGCGGGTGTATTCGCAGATCAATTTCGGCGCGATGCGCGAATCGAGCGGCGCCGCGATTCCCGATACCCAGTGGATCACGGTCACGATGGACAACGGCGTGTCGTTCGTGGTCGGCGCGGGATGGAGCCTGCCGCCCGGGTATCCGAATTTCTCGACCACCTGGATCGAGTTCGTCGGGACCGACGGCGCGGTCATGGTCGACGACAGCCATCGCGACGTCGTGCTCAACACCATGGACAAGGGCATGGTGCTGCCCATGTCGACGATGCCCGGCGAGGCGGTCGAGCATACCTACGCAGGTCCGATGGCCGCCGAGACGATCCATTTCCTGGAGGCCGTCGCGCTGGACCGGCCCGTGCTGGTCACGCCCGAGCACGCGCGCATGGTCATGGAGCTCTACATCGCGGCGGACCGGTCGGCGGAAACGAACCTGCCCGTTTCGCTGGCCCTGGCTGAACCCCGACGCGAATCGGTCTCGAAAGGCCGGAGCAAAGGCCGCGCGGTCGCCTGAAGCCGGATGGCCAGGAAGAATCCTTCGCGCATCGGGCTCGCCATCGTCGGCGGCGGCCGCGTGGGCTTGTTCCGCGGCGAGGTGGCGGCCCGCCATCCGCAGGTCGATTTCATCGGTCTCGCCGAAACGAAGCTCGATCGCGCCAAGGCGGTCTCGACGGCGATCGGCGCCGATTTCGTGACGGCCGATTATCGCGAGCTCTTCGCGCGACCCGAGGTGACCGCCGCGATCATTGCGACCGACGAGCACCTGCACGTCGGACCGATCCTCGCCGCGGTGGAGCGCGGACTCGCGCTGCTGATCGAGAAGCCGCTCGCGACCGAGCTCTCCGAGTCGGAGCGCGTGCTCGCGGCGATCGAGAAATCGGGCGTGGACGCGGTCGTCGGCTATACGCAGCGCTTCCGCCGTCGCTGGCTCGCCGCCAAGGAAAAGGTGCGCACCGGAGCGCTCGGCGACGTGACGCTCGTCACCTCGCGCGCGTTCATGAACCGGCTGGTCGCGCTCGACAACTACCGGCGCACCGACGACGCGCGCTCGATCTCGCCGATGGTGATCTCGGGCACGCACGCGCTCGACATCGTGATGTGGCTGATGGAAGCGAAGCGCCCGGTGGAGGTCTACGCTCGCTCGATCGACAAGGCGCTCGGGCCGCTGTGCGACGGCATCGACGCGACCGCGGGCATGATCACCTTCGAGGACGGGAGTCTCTATCACGCGTCGATCTCGTGGGCGCTGCCGGTGGTCTGGCCCGCGGCGGTGTACAGCCTCGACGTCGGCATCGTCGGCACCGAAGGCGTGCTCACGATCGACGACACGCACCGGGACATCGTGCTCGCGACCACCGCGGCGCAAGGCGAGGGCTACGCGCCAGACTCGACGCGCCGGGTCGATTTCCTCGGAAGCTATCCTCCGGGCGACGTCGCGCTGGGCGAATTGCGCGGCCCCATGCGCGGGGAAACGGAAGCATGGCTGAATCGCCTGGCGATGAACGTCACGACGCAGCACGCCACCGCGGCGGAGGCGCACGATCGGCTGATGCTCACCAAGGCGTTCGACCTGTCGGCACGCGAGAAGCGCGCGATCGCGCTGCCGATCCGCGCCGGCGACAAGGCGGGTCCCCGCGCAGATTCGCACGCGAGCTTGTCCGAAGCACGTGCCGCAGGATAGTCCGTGCACTGAGGGAAGCGGCGAAGGAATCCGGAGCGACGATCGACTAATTCGGGAGACGAGAGAAGATGGCGAATTTCGGCATGGTGGGTTTGGACTGGCAGGAGCGGGTGAACTGGGACCGCCTGCGCAAGTACCGTCTGGACCGCGCGCGCGCGCGCATGAAGGCGCACGGGCTGGGCGCGATGCTCTGCATGTACGACGAGAACGTGCGTTACCTCACGGGCACGCTCACGCCCGGCTGGAACCGGCTCAAGCCCGGACTGCGCTACGCTCTGCTCTGCGGCGACGATCCGCCGGTTCTCTTCGAGCAGGGCGACCTCGGCGCTCATATCGCCCGGCATTCTCCCTGGATTCCCAAGGCGAACATCCGCTGGTCGTATGCCTGGATCAAGGGCGCGGCGGGTCCGGCGTCGCTGCAACAGGTCGGGAAGTTCACCAAGGCGATCCTCCAGGAGATGAAAAAGAGCGGAGTCTCCGGTGCCAAGCTCGGCGTGGACTTCGTCGACATCAACATCATCCAGGTGTTCAAGGAGGCCAAGATCAAGTGGGTCGACGGCATGACGCCCATGATGGAAGCGCGGGCCGTCAAGAACGTCGACGAGCAGGAATGCATGCGCATGGTCGGCGCGATCGGCGACGCCGCGCACTGGGAATGCATGAAATTCCTGAAGCCGGGGCTGACCGAGAACAAGGTCACGGCGCACATCATGGAGTTTCTCTACTCGATCCCCGGCATGGAGGACGTCGAGGACGTGATCGTCTCGTCGGGACTCAACACCTGGCCCAACTGGCGGAACTTCTCCGACCGCATCATCAAGCCCGGCGACATCGTCTTCATGGACCTCGCCGCGCTCACCTGGAACGGCTACAAGTCGTGCTACTACCGCACGTATTGCGTCGGCAAGGAGCCGACCAAGGAGCAGAAGGAGTACTACGCGACCGCGCTCAAGTGGCTCTACGACTCGATCAAGGCGGTCAAGGTCGGAACGACCACGCGCGAGATCGCACTGAAGTGGCCGTCGGCGAAGGAAGCGTGGGGGTACAAGGAAGAGGATCAGGCGGCCGCCAACCTCTGGGGCCACGGGCTCGGGCTCGCGCAGTACGATCCGCCCGTGATCTCGCGCATCTGGTCGCTCGATCATCCGGTGGAGATCAAGGAGGGAATGGTCTTCGCGCTGGAGACCCAGCACGGCAAGACCCATCAGTGGGGCGTTCGGATCGAGGAGATGCTGATCGTGCACAAGGACCGGGTCGAGATCATCTCCAACTTTCCGGTCGAGCAGATCACCGTGGTCGATCCGATGCCGGGGTATTCGAGCTATGGGAAATCGTAGGCTCATCGTTCCGATCTCCTCTCCAGAAGCCGCCGATGCGGACCGCTTCGGACCCAAGGCGGCGAACCTCGCGCGCCTGGGGCACGCGGGGCTGCCGATCCCCGGCGGGTTCTGCGTCGACGCCGATGCCTACCGCATTCAGGTCGCGGCTGCAGGCCTCGAAGATCATGCACGCCGGGTAACTTCCGAGGATCCGGGCCTCGCCAGGCGCGCGGCGCTGGCGATGAAGCTCGGGCTGCTGGACCAACCGATCGCGTTCGAGCTGCTCGAAGCGCTGCTCCATGAATGGCGAGTGCTGGCCGCGGCGAGCGGTGCGCCTACCGTGGTGCGTTCCTCCGCACTGGTCGAAGACCGCTTCGGATCGAGCTTCGCCGGCCAGTTCGAGAGCTATCTCGGCCTGGAAACCGAAGAAGAGTTCCTGACCGCCGTGCGCTCGTGCTGGGCCGCGCTGTGGGCGACACGGGTGCTGCGTTACATGGCGACGCGCGACGCAAGCCCGGCGGAAACGGCGATGGCGGTCCTCGTGCAACCGCTGATCCGCGCGCGAAGCGCGGGAGGCGGACTGAGTCGCACGGCGGAAGAGGACATGGTGCTCACCGCCGCCAACGGTCTCGGCGCCGCCGTCGCCCAGGGCGAAGCCGTGCCGGACCGCTTCGTGCTCTCGCGCGCCGGAGCGTTGCGCGGCGCCAGCGCGGGTCGCGTCGCCCACGGCCCGGGCTGCGCCCATGCGCCACGCCCGGTGCGGCGCGGACGCGCGACGCGACCGTCTCTCGATGCGGCCCGGGTACTCGAGCTTGGGCGCCTGCTACGCAAGGCCGAAGACGTGATGGGCATGCCGGTCGAGATCGAATGGGCACTCGACGACGAGGGATTCAAGCTGCTCCAGGCGCGACCGTTGCACATGCAGCCTGCGCCCCAATCTGCGGCGCTTGACGACGAAATCTGGCTGCGCCATCCGGGCCTCAACGGGCATCCTGCGGGCGTGGGCTGGGGCTCCGGCCGCGCGTGCGTGGTGAGCTGCGAGTGCGAGCTCTCCCGCGTCGGACCCGGCGACGTCCTCGTCACGCGCGTCGCCGGCCCGTCGTTGAGCGAGGTGCTGCCGCGCATTGCAGGGGTCGTGGCGGAGCTCGGCGGCAGCACGTCGCATCTGGCCTCACTCGCCCGCGAGCGCGGCATTCCCGCGGTATTCGGCGTGCCGGAGGCTACGACGCGCATTCCCGATGGCGTCCAGGTCGCCGTCGACGGCGTGGCCGGCGTGGTGCGCTGGATGCCGGCCGGCACGTGATGCGCCAGCGCGTCTTCATCACCCAGCCCGTACCGGCGAGCGCGATCGAGCGGCTACAAAAAATGGCCGACGTCGAATGGAATCGCGACGCCGTGCACGTCATGACCAAGGACGAGCTCATGGCGGCGGTGCGCGGGCACGACATCCTGTTCTGTCTGCTGTCCGACCGAGTCGACGCCGACGTGATCGCAGCCAACGCGAGCTTGCGCATGGTCGCGAGCATGAAGATCACGCCGTCCGACATCGACGTTGCGGCAGCGACAGCGCGCCACATCCCGGTGACGGTGGTGCCACCGATCGTGACCGAGGCGACCGCGGACCTGCACTTCGCCATTCTGCTCGCCGTCGCGCGCCGCGTGGTCGAAGGCGACCGGCTCGTCCGACAGGGCGTCTTCCCGGGCGCGCAGTCGATGCATCTGTTGGGCGCCGGAGTCTGGGGCAAGACCATCGGACTCGTCGGCGGCGGCGGTCGCATCGGTCGCGCCGTCGCGCGACGCGCTCGCGGCTTTTCCATGCGGACGCTCTACTGGGGTCCTCGGCGGATTCCCGAAGGCGACGAGCGCGAGGTCGACCTCGTCTACGTTACGCTGGATCGCCTCCTCGCCGAGTCCGATTTCGTGTCGGTGCACGCGCCGCTCAAGCCGGAGACGATCCATCTGATCGGGGCGCGCGAGCTCGCGCTCATGAAGCCGACAGCGTTTCTCATCAATACCGCCCGGGGCCCGATCGTCGACGAGCAGGCGCTCGTCGAATCGCTCATCGCGAGGCGCATCGCCGGCGCGGCGCTCGACGTGTTCGAGCGCGAGCCGCAGATCCAGAGCGGGCTTCTCTCCATGCCCAACGTCGTGCTCACGCCGCACCTGGGCAGCGCGGTCGCGGAGACGCGCGAGGCGATCGCCAACATCGTGGTCGATAACATCGAAGCCGTGCTGGCGGGACAGCTTCCGCCGAACTGCTGGAATCCCGAGATCTACGCCTAGAGGAATACTATGGTGGGCAAGGCGAAAGTCGTTCTCACCGATTACGTCTGGGAGTCGCTGGACGTCGAGAAAAACCTCCTCGAGGGACTGGCCGATCTCGTGCCGCTCAAGACCAAGAAGCCGGACGAGTTCATCGCCGAGGCGCAAGACTGCGACGCGCTTCTCAATACCTACGCCGGTCCGATCACGGCCGACGTGATGACCCGAATGCCGAAGTGCAGGATCATCGCCCGTTACGGCATCGGCGTCGACACCATCGATCTCGACGCCGCGACTCAGGCCGGCATCATCGTCACGAACAATCCGACGTACTGCATCGATGAAGTCGCCGAGCACACGCTCGCACTCGTGCTCGCGTGCGCGCGCAAGATCCCGCTCTACGATCGCCTCGTCCGCGGCAGCCGCTGGGAGGTCCCGCCCGGCAAGCCCTTGTTCCGGATGTCGGGCGGCACGCTGGGTCTGGTGGGCTTCGGCAACATCGCGCGTCAGGTGGCTCTGCGCGGCCATGCGTTCGGCATGCGCATCGTCTATGCCGATCCGTTCGTGCAGGACGGTCAGTTCCCCGTGCCCGGCAGAAAAGTACAGCTCACCGAGCTGCTCGAAGCCTCTGACTTCGTCTCGCTCCATCCGCCATTGACGCGAGAGACCCGGAAGATGATCAACGACGAAACGCTCTCGCGCATGAAGCCGACAGGTTTCCTGATAAACTGCTCGCGAGGTCCGGTGGTGGATACCGATGCGCTGGTGCGCGCGCTCGACGCGCGGAGAATCGCGGGCTGCGCGCTGGACACGACGGACCCCGAGCCGCTGCCCGATCCACACCCCTTGCGCGGCCGCGACAACGTCGTCATCACGCCGCACGTCGCGTGGTACAGCGAGCAGGCGCTGGTCGGCTTGCAGGCGGGCGCCCCGAATGAGGTTCGCCGCGTACTCGTGGGAGAGTGGCCCCTCAACGTCGTCAACCGCGACGTGAAGGGCAGGAATCGCGCGGGCCTCTGATCAGAGAAGCCTGTTTTCCGTCGCTCGACATCCGCAAAGGAGCTTCATCATGATCAATCCACGGACGGCCCCGTACGCAGCGCTTCTGCTGCGCGTCAGCCTGGGGGCGCTCTTTCTCGCCCACGTCGCGTTGAAGATCTTCGTCTTCACGGTGCCCGGTACCGTCGGTTTCTTCCAGTCCATCGGCATGCCGGCGATCGTCGCCTATGGCGTTATGGCACTGGAGCTGCTGGGCGGAGTCGCGCTCATACTTGGCATTTACGCGCCGTATGTCGCGTTGCCGCTCGCGGTCGAAATGCTCGCAACCATCGTGACCGTACACGGTGCGAACGGCTGGCTGTTCACGAACAAGGGAGGCGGATGGGAGTACCCGGCTTTCTGGGCCGTCGCGCTGATCGTGCTCTTCCTCCTCGGTGATGGGGCATACGCCTTGAAACCGACCTCGGCAGCGAAAAACTGAGTCCGACCCGAAGAGAGGCTCGGACAGATCGGGTCCATGTCCTTCCTTCAAGGAGATCTCGTGCAAACGATACCGGCCGGGGCCAAAGGCTCGTTCGATCTCATCGTCACACCTGAGCACCTCGCCGACCGCTTCAAGGACGCGATGTTGCCGCCGATTCTGGCGACGCCGGTAATGATCATGGTCATGGAGAACGCGGCGCTCAATGCCGTGAAGCCCTACCTCGACGCCGGCGAGAGCGCGCTCGGCACGCGGGTGGACGTTCGTCACCTGGCGGCGACGCCCGCCGGCCGGAGCGTGACGGGCGAAGCGGAAGTCGTCAGGGTCGACGGGCGGCGCATCGAGTTCACCGTCCGGGCGAGAGACGGTGCCGAGGTGATCGGTATCGGGACGCACGAGCGGATGATCATCGACCTCGCCCGGTTTTCCGCGCGGCTGAAGTCCAAGTGGTGAGGCAGGGACGCTTCGAACTCGGCCCGGCGCGTCGCGTTGCATCCACGTTGCACGCCCTATACCGGCATGGCATGATCCTCGCGCTCGCGGTCTCGATGCCGCTCGAGCGCGGAGGATTGTCGAATGGCGCAGATCCTGTTCAAGAACGCCAACCTGCTCGATCCTCACGCGGATTCGCTGCAGGGCGGGGTTTCTGTGCTCGTCGAAGGCGAATCGATCCGGGAAGTCTCCCCGAAGCCGATCCAGGCGATCGCCGCCGACGTGATCGACTGCAAGGGCCGCACGCTCATGCCCGGCCTGATCGATTGCCACGTCCACGTGATGCTGTCGGAAGTGAACATCCGCTATCTCGAAGCCATCCCGCTGACGTTGATGACGGTGCGTGCCGCGGCGCTGATGCGGGCGATGATCGATCGCGGCTTCACGACGGTGCGCGATACCGGAGGCGCCGACTGGGGCGTGCGCGACGGGGTCGGGCAAGGTCTCCTGCCGGGTCCGCGCATGTTCATCGCCGGGCGCGCGATCGGGCCCACCGGCGGTCATTCCGACGCTCGCCGGCGCACCGATACCGGGTCAGCGTGCAAGTGCTGCAACGCGATGAGCTTCTGCATGGAGATCGTCGACGGCGTCGACGCCGTTCGCGCCGCGGTGCGCGAGCAGCTTCGCCAGGGTGTCGACCAGATCAAGATCATGGTATCGGGCGGCGTGGCGAGTCCCTATGACCCGCTCGACAGCCGGCAATTCTCGCTCGATGAAATCCGCACCGCCGTCGAGGAGGCCGATGCTTTCGGCCGGTACACGCAGGCCCATGCCTACACGGCGGAGGCCATCACCCGCGCGGTCAGCCAGGGCGTGCGTACGGTCGAGCACGGCAATCTGATCGACGAGCAGTCGGCCGCGCTGATGAAGGAGAAAGGCGCGTATCTCGTGGCGAACCTCGTCGCCTATTACGCGATGAGGGAGCGCGCGAAGGAATTCGGCATGACCGCCGAGATGCTGGCGAAGAACGATCTCGTTATCGACGGCGGGCTCAAGTCGCTGGAGATCTGCAAGCGCGCCGGCGTGCCGGTCGGGTACGGCAGCGACCTTCTCGGCCAGTTGCAGGTCGACCAGAGCCGCGAGTTCCTGCTGCGCCGCGAGGTTCTGTCGCCGATCGAGATCATCCGGCAGGCCACACTCGTAGGCGCAGAAATCCTGCGCATGCCGGGCAAGCTGGGCGTGGTGAAGCCCGGCGCCTTCGCCGACATCCTCGTCGTCGACGGCGATCCCATCAAGAAGCTCGAATTGCTGTCCGGCCAGGGCGAAAATCTGTCGGTGATCATGAAGGCCGGCCGCTTCCACAAGAACCGCCTCGCAGCCTGATGGCTCGTGGGGCGATCGCAGCCCCGCAGGGGCTCTCCGCTGCGCATGCGCCGCTCCTCGATTCCCGGCGGATAGGACGCATCGCGCTGCTCGGCGCTGCCGCGGTAGGCTACGCGGTCATCCTGACGCCGATACTCTTCGTCTGCTGGCTGAGCTTCTTCGCCAACGAAATCGTGAGTTTCCCCCCGCAGGGCTACACGCTGCGCTGGTTCGCTCACATCTTCGACCAGAACAATTTCGTCAGCGGGTTCGTGACCAGCCTCCAGGTGGGCATCGCGGCGATGATCGGCGGGCTCGCGCTCGGCGTACCCGCGAGCCTCGTGCTTTCGCGCCGGACGTTTCCCGGGCGCGAAGCGCTCAACACATTGCTTCTGCTGCCGCTCATCGTTCCCGGCATCGTGGCCGGCACCGCGATCTACGTCTTCCAGATCGAGGTCGAGCTCGCGACTAAGTGGCCGCTGCTGGGCTCGCGCGCCGGACTCGTCATGGCGCACGTCATGATCACGATTCCCTGGACCGTGCGGCTCCTGACCGCCAGTTTGAGCGGGTTCGACCGTTCGATCGAGGAGGCGGCGCTGAATCTGGGCGCGACGCCGCTGCAGGCGCTTCTCAAGGTCACGCTGCCCGTCATCAAGCCCGGCGTGGTAGCCGCCGCGTTGTTCGGGTTCATCATCTCGTTCGGTAATCTTGAAATGACGTTGTTTCTGGTCGCGCCGGGACAAACGACGCTTCCCATCGCGATCCTCCAGTATCTCGAGTGGCGCATCGACCCGACGATCGCTGCCGTTTCCTTGCTGCAGATCGTCCTCATCGGAGCGGGCATGCTGGTCACGGACCACTACGTGAAGCTGACGCGGGTGCTGTAGCCGGGGAACTCCGATGGCGCGCCTGCAGCTCACGGGCCTCACGAAGACATACGGCGACTTCCATGCGGTCGCCGGCGTCGATCTCGACATCCGGCAGGGCGAGCTCGTCGTGCTGCTCGGGCCGTCCGGGTGCGGCAAGACGACGACCCTTCGCATGATCGCGGGCTTCACCGCCCCGACCGCCGGCGAGATCCGTCTCGGCGGCAACGACATCACGCGCAAGCCGCCGTGGAAGCGCAACACGGGCCTCGTGTTCCAGAGCTACGCGCTTTTCCCGCACTTGAGCGTGGCTGACAACGTTGCATTCGGGTTGCGGATGCGCAGGCTGCCGCAACAGGAGATCGCGGCGAAAGTCGCAGAGGTCCTGCGCCTGGTGCGCCTCGAGGGTCTCGCAGACCGCCTGCCGCGTGAGCTCTCGGGCGGACAACAGCAGCGCGTGGCCTTGGCCCGCGCGCTCGTGATCGAGCCCGACATCCTGCTGCTCGACGAGCCGCTGTCCAATCTCGACGCCAAGCTGCGGCATGAAGTGCGCGTCGAGATACGCGAGCTGCAGAAGAAGCTCGGGCTCACCACGGTGATGGTCACGCACGACCAGGAAGAGGCGCTGACCATGGCCGATCGCCTGGTCGTCATGTCCAATGGTCAGGTGCAGCAGGTTGGCTCTCAGCGCGAGCTCTACGAAAGCCCGGCCAACACGTTTGTCGCGGGCTTCGTCGGCCGCACGAATTTTCTGCGCGGACGCGTGGAGAAGCCGGGCGTCTTCCGTACCGAGAGCGGTCTGGCGGTTCGTTGCGACGAAGGCGCTGCCGGCAGCGGGCGGACGCTGGCGCTGCGGCCCGAGCGCCTGTCGCTTGCCGCGGCGCGGGTCGCCGAGGCCGACAACTCGTTTCCGGGAAGGGTCGAGTTCGCATCGTATCTCGGCGGCATCATGGAATACTATGTGCGCTTGACGCCCACGGACCGACTGATGGTGCAGGCACCGAACAAGCTGGCCGATGCCGCACACGCCGTCGGCGATCGGATCTATCTGCACTGGCCCGCGCAGGCCAGCCTCGTACTTGCCGATGATGGGGGCAGCACGAGCTGATTAACGAAACGCCATCGTGACATCGGGAGGTTATGCGTATGGAACAGCACAGATCGGACATCACACGGCGGCGCTTGATGAAGGCTGCCGGCGCGCTCGCGGGCGTCGCCGCGGTCGGCGGCTGGTCGCCCGCGCGGGCACAGGCCGGGGGGCGTGTAGTCCTCGGCACCTGGGGCGGCGACTATTCGAAGCTCCTGTCGAAGAATATCGACACGCCGCTGATGGCGCCGATGAAGTACGAAGTCGTGCACGACATCGGCGGCGACCCCGAGCGCCGCGCCAAGATGCGCGCGGAAGCGCGGCTGCCGCGCGGCACGAGCGACCTGCAGGGGCTCTCCGCCGCGCAGATGTACGAGATGAACGACGCCGGCCTGTGCCTTCCGATCGACTACGCGAAGATTCCCAACGCGAAGTTCCTGCTGCCGCAGATGAGATATCCGTACGGCATCGGGCATATCTATTCGGGCAAGGTCATCCTCTATAACCCGAAGCTCATCGCCACGCCGCCGACGAGCTTCGCCGACGCGCTCGATGCGAAGCACGGCGGCAAGCTCGGTATCATCGACATCCAGTATCAGTTCACGATGATGGCGGCGGCGCTGGCCTCGGGCGGATCGATGACCAACTACGAGCCGGGGAAAGCACGCCTCATGGCCTGCCGCAAGGCGGGCGCGAAGATCCTGCCGACCAACGAGGCGATGGCGCAGGCGCTGCAGAACGAGGAAGTCGGCATCTGCATCATGTGGAAGGCGCGAGCCGTGCAATGGCAGAAGGCCGGCGCGAAGGTGGAAACGGTCGCGCCGCAGGAAGGCATCCCCCTGTACATCTCCGGCTTCGTCATTCCCAAGAACGCGCCGAACAAGGACGGCGCGCATGTGTGGCTGAACGAGATGCTGGAGCCCTCCGCGCAGGAAGCGTTCGCCGAGGACATGGGCTACAACCCTTCGGTCACCGACGCCAAGATTCCACCCGAGACCGAAAAGCGCATCGGCTTCAACGCCGACGAACGTAAGCGCCTCATCGACCTCGATTACGGCTACCTCGCGAAGAACGACGTTGCGCTCAAGGAGTGGTGGGACAAGACGTTCAAGGGCTGAGCTCGCGGACGAAGGCGAGGCACGGATCATGGCTGCGGTACCCGCACAGCGCGCGGGTACGTCCGGATGGAGCGCCGCCGCGGCGCTCGCTCCCGCATCCGTTGTCGTGACGATCGGCATCGTGCTGCCGATCGTCATTCTCTTTCGCTACAGTCTCAATCAGTACACGCCGGCCAGGATGATGGTCGACGCGTTCTCGTTCGAGAACTACGCGAAATTCCTCACCGATCCGTTCTATCTCGCGGTTCTTTTCCGGACGATCCGCGTGGCGGCCGTGTGCACCGCGATCTGCATCGTTCTCGCTTTCCCGATGGCCTATTGCCTGGCGCGCACCCGATCGCGCTTCAAGAATCTCATGCTGATGGCGGTGATCCTGCCGCTGTTCGTCGGCAACGCCGTTCGCGCCGCGGGCTGGATGGTGCTGTTCGGCAACCGCGGATTCGTCAACTCGATGCTGATGGGAACGGGCATCACGCGCGAGCCGCTGCAGATCATGTACACCGAGTTTGCGGTGGTCGTCGGCGTCATCGCGGTCAATCTGCCGTTCGTCGTGCTGACGCTCCAAGCCGTGCTCGAAGGGATCGACCGCGCGATCGAGGAGGCCGCGCTGGGCCTCGGTGCCGACCCGTGGCGGACGTTTCGTCACGTCGTTTTTCCGCTCGCCATGCCGGGCGTGATCGCAGGCACGATCCTGTCGTTCATCCTGGCGATGAACGCCTATGCGACGCCCGTCCTTCTGGGCGGTCCTACGTTTCAGATGATGGCGCCGACCGTCTACAACCAGTTCGCCGGACTTTCCAACTGGCCTTTCGGCGCGGCGATGGCATTCGTGCTGATGACGGCAACGCTGCTGCTGACCGTCACGTCCAACTGGCTTGCCCAGGCGCGCTACCGGCGCGCGATCGTGACTCCACTCAACGTCGCCGGCAAGTAGCGCGCCCGCCCCCTTCGCGGTCCTGCCGGCTCGCCTTTTACGCTGTTTCGAGCAGTGCAAGCAGGCCGCGAAGCAGCGCGATCGGCGACGGCGGGCAGCCGCGAATGTGCAGATCGACGGGAAGAACCGCGGAGACGCCTCCTACGCACGCGTAGCTGCCGGCAAAAACGCCGCCGTCACGCGCGCAGTCGCCGACCGCGACGACCCATTTCGGATCCGGCGTCGCCTGATACGTACGTTCGAGGGCCTCGCGCATGTTCGTCGTGACCGGGCCGGTGACGAGGAGCACGTCAGCGTGTCGAGGCGAAGCGACAAAGCGAAAGCCGAATCGCTCGAGATCGTAGACGATGTTGTTGAGCGCATGGATCTCGAGCTCGCACCCGTTGCAGGACCCGGCGTCCACTTCGCGAATCGACAGGGTTCGCCCCAAACGCAACCGCGCGGCCCGATCGATTTTTTCAGCCAGCTCGGCGAGCGCGGCATCTCCGGCCGCAGGCGCCGCCTCGGTAAGCGGACCGTGAACCAGGCTCTTGAAGAGCATCCTACGCATGCGCAGCCCTAGAGATCATGGCCCGAGTACGAGCAGTTGAACGATTTGTTGCACAGCGGAAAGTCGGCGACGATGTTGCCCTCGATGGCCGCCTCGAGCAGGGGCCACTGGAACCACGAGGGGTCGCGCAGATGGCAGCGCTCGATATTGCCGTCGGCATCGGTACGGAGCCATACCAGCACGTCACCGCGGAAGCCCTCCACCAGCGCCATGCCTTCACGCGCTTCCGATGGTCGCAGAGTCGCGGGAGCCCGGATCGAGCCACGGGGAAGCGCTCCGAGGATCTGCTCGATCAACGCCGCGCTTTGCTCGACCTCATGGATGCGGATCCAGAGGCGGGCGTCCACGTCGCCGTCCTCGCGCACCGGCACCTCGAATCGCAGCTGATCGTACGGCGGATAGCCCGGCGTCCGTCGCGCATCGAAGCCGCGGCCTGACGCGCGACCGACATAACCGCCGCAGCCATACTGGCGCGCGAGCGCAGGCGACAGGATGCCCGTGCCGACGGTGCGGTCCTGCAGCGATGCGGTGTTGTCGTAGAGCTCGACCAGCTCCGGGAAGCGTCTGCGAATCTGCACCAGCAACGAATGCAGCTGCTTCTCGCCGTCCCTCTGCAGGTCCCGTTCCGATCCGCCCGGCACGACTCGATCCATCATCAGCCGATGCCCGAAGCATTGGTCCGCCACGCGCAGCACCTGCTCGCGCAAGTGACCGCACTGCGCGTGCATCATCGCGAAAGCCGCGTCGTTGCACACGGCACCGATGTCGCCAAAGTGATTGGCGAGCCTCTCCAGCTCGGCCATGAGGGCTCGCAGCCACACGGCGCGCGGCGGCACCTCGATGCCGTGCGCCGCCTCGAGGGCGCGCGCGAACGCGAGAGCGTACGCGACAGTGCTGTCACCCGACACGCGTCCGGCGAGGACGACGGCGCGCTCGATGGGCGCGCCGGCCATCAGCCGCTCGATGCCTTTGTGGACGTATCCGAGGCGCGCTTCGAGGCGCACGACCGCCTCGCCGTTCGCCGTGAATCGAAAATGTCCCGGCTCGATGATGCCCGCATGCACGGGTCCCACCGGGATCTGATGCAGGCTCTCCCCCTCGGCGGGCAGGAAGACGTAAGGGGCCGGGATGCGAGAAGCTTCGCGTGCGCTGTCGCCGAAGCTCGCCTGCCATCGTCCGTGGTCGAGCCACGGTCGGGCGTCGGCGAGCCCTTCGGGCTCGAGCCCCCAGAGGTCGCGTATCGCCCGCTCGAGACGCATGGCAGGCGGATGCAACTGTCCGATCGACGGAAAGCGACCGTCTTCGCAGACCAGGCTGACCACGCCGATCTGGCCGTTATCGTCGAGCGCCATGTGGACCTGATCGCGCTCGGCCCAAACACCGAGCAGCGTCCATCGCCCGTCAGACAACGGACCGATGGCGCATCGCCAGCCCTCGTGGTTCACGACGGCGCGCGGCCAGGGCGAGTGGTTCTCGACATGCCGGCCCGATCGAATGAGATCGAGGAGCCTGATCGCTGAGATGGCTTCCGTCATCTAGCCGAGCAGCTCCGCGACGTGTTGAAACCACGAAACGAGCAGCGGCGGGAGGAAGATGCCCGCCGCGAGCACCAGCGCGAGATGCGTGAACAGCGGCACGTACGACGCGCGCCCGGGGGCGTTGCTTCCCAGCGGATCGCCGAAGGCGAGGCCGTTCAGGCGATACAGCAGCGCTCCCAGGGCGATCAGCAGTCCCAGGGCCATCACCACGGCGAGCACGGGCGCGCGCGCGAACGTCGACGTGAGGATCAGGAACTCGCTCAGGAAGATCCCGGTCGGGGGCAGTCCCACGATCGTGATCACGCCGAGAACGAGACCCCAGCCGAGGACGGGATGAGACACGGTAAGGCCGCGGATGTCCGCCATCTTCTGCGTACCCTTGACCTGCGCGATATGGCCGACGGAAAAGAAGATCGCGGACTTGGTCAGGCTGTGCATGATCATGTGCAGCAGCCCCGCAAAGTTGGCGAGCGGCCCGCCCATGCCGAAAGCGAAGCTGATGATGCCCATGTGCTCGATGGACGAGTAGGCGAACATCCGCTTTATATCGTCGCGGCGATACAGCATGAAGGCCGCGAATACGACCGAAACCAACCCCAGAGTCACCATCAGCGGCCCCGGCGCCAGCGCACCCGAATTGGCGGACATCACCATCTTGAAGCGCAGCACCGCGAAGAGCGCGACGTTGAGGAGCAATCCGGAGAGCACCGCCGAGATCGGAGTCGGGCCCTCGGCATGCGCGTCGGGAAGCCAGGCGTGCAGGGGCGCAAGACCGACCTTGGTGCCGTAGCCCAGGAGAAGGAACACGAAGGCGAGGTTGAGCAGCGCCGGATCGAAGGCGGAGGCGCGCTGCACGAGCACGCTCCAGGCCATCGCCTCCAGGCCCTCTCCGAGCACCGAGCTCGAGGCGAGATAGACCAGGATCGTCCCGAAGAGGGCCAGCGCGATGCCGACGCTGCCCAGGATGAAGTACTTCCACGCCGCCTCGAGCGCCTCGTGCGTGCGATAGATGCCCACCATCAGCACCGTGGTCAGCGTCGCCAGCTCGACCGCCACCCACATCAGGCCCACGTTGTTCGCGAGAAGCGCCAGGTTCATGGCGAACATGAGCGTCTGATACATGGCGTGGTAGAAGCGCAGGTAGACGTGCGTCAGACGGCCCGTCTCGAGCTCGTGCGCGATGTAGCTCCCGCTGAACACGCTGGTGGTGAAGCCCACGAAGGTGTTGAGCACGATGAACACGACGTTGACGTCGTCGACGATCAGAAACAGGCCCGGCTCCGGACGCACGAAGAACAGCGCGACCGCGCAGACGAGCGTGAAGAGCGTGCCGAGAACGTTGAGCCTGGCGGTCGTCCGATCGTCTGGCAGGAACGCGAGGAGCGCCGCGCTCACCGCCGGGATGATCAGGATCGCCCTGACCACCAGGGAGCCCAGGTCGGTCATAAGTACGGCGTCCGCGCTCATGGCCTCTCTCCGCGGAAGCGGTCGAGCACCTGAAGATCTACGGAATCGAAGCGCTCGCGAATGCGGAACAGGAAGATGCCGATCACGATCAACGCGATGAGAATCGAGAAGGCGACGCTGATCTCGACCACCAGCGGCATGCCTTTCGCACCGGTTGCGGCCAGGATGAGCCCGTTCTCGATCGACATGAAGCCGATCACCTGGCCGACTGCGTTACGCCTCGACACCATCATCAGCAGTCCGAGCAGGATGACCGACAGCGCGAAGGCGAGATCTTCGCGCACGAGCGTGCCTTCGGCCGCAGTGATCGGCAGCATCACCATGATCGACAGCGCCACGAGACCGATGCCACCCAGCATCGTCTGGCCGATGCCGACCACGGTCTCGATGTTGCGGTGGATCCCCAGCCGGACGATGATCCGGTGCAGCACCACGGGGATCACGATCGCCTTGACGACGAGCGCGATTCCCGCGGTGATGTACAGGTGCGGCGCGTTCTGGATGTGCGCCTGCCAGGCCACCGACACCGAGACCACGAAGGCGTGCAGGGCGAAGATGTTGAGCAGGCTGAACATGCGATCCTGGTAGAGCAGCATGAAGCTCACCAGCACCAGGCTGCCGGCGAACAGATGCGCGACGTCGAGCGCGAAGCGATCCATCAGGTGCCGCGCGATACGAAGAGCAGGAGTGCCGCCAGGAGGCCCAGCATGAGCGCGGCGCCCAGAAATTCGGACACCCGGAAGACCCGCATCTTGGCGATCACCGTCTCGAATATCGCGAGCGCGAACCCTCCGGCGGCGAGCTTCGCCACGTACACCGGAAGGCTGGCGGCATAGGCCGCGAAGCCCTGACCGGCGACGGCCACGCCCCACGGCGCGAACACGCAGCCGATGATGGAGAGATAGAGCAGCAGCTTGAGCGAGGCCGCCGCTTCGATGACCGCCAGATGGCGGCCCGAGTATTCGAGGATCATCGCCTCGTGCACCATGGTGAGCTCGAGGTGCGTGGCCGGATTGTCGACCGGAATGCGCGCGTTCTCGGCGACGGCGACCATCACCAGGCCGACGAGCGCCATGGCGAGCGAGACGCGCAGCCCTACATCGGGGCCCTGCATGAACGTCGCTACCGACGAAAGCTGGGTCGATCCTGCCAGAAGCGAGAGCGTAAAGGCGATCATCAGCAGCGCAGGCTCGGCGAGCGATGCGATCATCATTTCCCGGCTGGAGCCGATCCCGCCGAAGCTCGTGCCGACGTCGAGGCCGGCCAAAGCGAGCATGAAGCGCGCGCTGCCCAGGAGCGCCACGATCGCGATCAGGTCGGCGGCCGGGCTGAATGCCAGCCCGGTGGCGAACGTGGGCACGAGCGCGGCGGCCACCCAGGTCGTGGCGAAGATAAGGTACGGCGCGCTGCGAAAGACCCACGAGGCGTTCTCCGCCAGCACCACCTCCTTGCGCAGCAGCTTGTGCAGATCGCGGTAGGGCTGGATGAGGTCGGGCCCTCGACGACGCAGGAGGTGCGCCTTGATCCTGCGCACGTACCCCGTGAGGAGCGGCGCGAGCAACAGGACCAGCAGCAACTGGCCGAGCTGAACGAGGATGTCCAGAGCTATTGCCATACCGCGAGAATCACGAGCAGCGCCACCAACGCCCCGGAGACGAGCGTCAGGTACCCTCGGATGGTCAGGAACTGCACCCGGTTGAGCACGTCGGCGGTGACGCCGATGAACCTGGCCACGGGTACATACAGCACATCCCACAGGAGGTCGTGGAGATGTACGTGCAGCTGCGCGGGTCGCGGGTCCCCTGGCGGCGGCATCTCGATTTCCTCGCGCGCACGGAACACGGCCGTCCCGAACACGCGACGAATCGGTTGCGCGAAGCTGCCCGCGGTGTATTGCGTCGCCGGGCTCGCGTCGGGGAAGCCGCAGTCCCACGGCGCAGAACGACGCGTGGCGTGCGATGCCCAGCGATGAATGACGTAAGCCGCGAGGCTGGCCGCGACGGCAATGAGAACGAACAACAGCAGGCCGTTGTAGGAGCTGCGGCTCTCGGCGATCGGAACGATCGTGAGCCAAGCGAACGCGGTCTGCCTCGGCATCTCCGCATGGACGAGCGTCTGGACCACGGGAGCGAACGCGTCGATGAAATAGGCGGGCAGAACGCCGGCGGCCACGCACAGCGCGACGAGACCGAACATCGCCGTCAGCGAGAAGCGATCGGTCTCACGCGCGTCCTGTGCGGCGCTCGTTCGCGCCCGTCCGAGAAACGTGATTCCAAATGCCTTGACGAAGCACGCGGCCGCCAGTGCTGCCGAGAGCGCGAGCAGGCCGCCCACGGCCGGAACGAGGAACTTCAGCACCCACTGCGGCATGTGGGGGCTCAGCAGGATCGCCTGGAAGGTGAGCCACTCCGAGACGAAACCATTGAAGGGCGGGAGCGCCGAGATCGCTGCCGAGCCGATCAGGAACGCGAAGGCGGTGTAGGGCATGCGATGGATCAGCCCGCCCAGGCGCTCCATGTCGCGCTCGCCCGTGGAAGTCAGGACGGCGCCCGAGCCGAAGAAGAGCAGGCTCTTGAAGACCGAGTGATTGAACACGTGAAACAGCGCAGCCGTCGTTGCCAGGGCAGCCGGGCCGCGCATGTCGTTGGCGGCGAACGCCAATCCGAGACCGAGCCCGATGAAGATGATGCCGATGTTCTCGACCGTGTGATACGCGAGCAGGCGCTTGAGATCGTGCTCCATCAACGCGTGCAGGACGCCCAGCACCGCGCTGGCGCCCCCGAAGAGGAGCACGACGCCGCCCGACCACCAGGTCGGCGGGCCCATCAGGTCGAAGACGATGCGCACGAAGCCGTACACCGCGACCTTGGTCATGACTCCGCTCATGAGCGCAGACACGTGGCTCGGCGCAGCCGGGTGCGCGAGCGGCAACCAGACGTGCAGCGGCACGAGGCCCGCCTTGGAGCCTGTGCCGAGCAGGGTCAGCGCGAGAACTGCGGAGGCAAGCGTCGTCGAGAGCGGCGTGCTGCGGATCGCATCGAAGGTATAGCCGCCCGTGGGGCCGGCCAGGAGCCCGAAGCCCAGGAGCAGCGAAAGCGTGCCGAGGCTCGCCATCAGCAGGTAGATGTAGCCCGCGCGTGCGTTGCCCGGCTGACGATGCTGCGCCATAACGAGCGCCCAGGAAGTGAGCGACATGAACTCCCAGGTCAGCAGAAACGTGAATGCGTCGTCGGCCAGCACGACGAGATTCATGCCGGCTAGAAAAGCGGGGAAGAACGGGAGCACGCGCGCCGGCTCCTCTTCGTGCCGGCCGTAGCCGAGCCCGTACAAGCTTGCGGTCGAGCCGCCAAGGTTGACGACGATCAAAAACGCCGCGGACAACGGATCGAGGCGGAAATGCGCGCCCAGCCAGGGCAGGCCGATCGGCAGGCGCACGGTCTGGTCCGGAGCCGTGTCGATCACGAGGGCCCATAGGGCCGTGCTCAATGCAACCATGGAAATGACAAGTGCGAGCGCGTATACGAATGTGCTCGTGGTGCGCCGACGCACGCCTGCGACGGCTGTCGGTGCGGCGATCAGCAGCGCCAGAACGCACCAGAGCATCACCTCTATCGCCATGGCGAAGCCCGCTTGGGCAGGACGTGGAAGCAGAACCGAGGAGTACGCGGCACGAGATCAGCGCGTCTTGAGCCGAATGCCGCGTCCGCCGTGTTCGCTCACGGCGCCTTCGTTGATGAGCTCGACGCCGGCAGCCTCGAGCGCAGCGATCAGCTTCATCAGCGAATCGACGTTGCCGCGGATCACCCCCTCGCTCGCCTCCATGCGCTGAATCGTGGGGAGCGAAAGGCCGGATGCGGCCGCCAGGTCTTTCTGGTCCATCCCGACGAGCGCGCGAGCTGCCCGGAGCTGAGCCGCGGAGATCAAGGACGATCCGTATATATTGACGTTTTAGACATCAAAAGTTAATGTTAAAACTTCTTCAGTTGGGGCGCAACATCCGAAGCGTATTCGCTGATCCGGCGGCATTCCAAGAAACCGGCGCCCATCGGGGAGATCTGAACCATGCAGCAGCGCGAGGTCGAGATCGTCAACACGCTTGGACTGGACGCGCCCACATCCGCCAGGCTCAGCAAGCTGGCAGGGAAATATCAGTGCGAAGTATCGCTGGCGCGGCGTGGGCGCAAGGTCAACGCCAAGAGCCTCATGGGAGTGATGATGCTGGCGGCGGGAAAAGGAAGTCGCGTGTTGCTCGAAACCGACGGACCCGACGAAACCGAGGCTCTGGAGGCCCTCGCCGCACTGATCGCGAGCTGTTTCGACGAAGGCGAGTGACGAATCGGCGAAAGCAGCTGCTTGTTGAAGTGCGAAGACAGGCATTCCTCACCGTCTTCGTCTCCAGCAAAATCCATACGCTCGAGCGGATATCGCGGACCGCGTTGGCTTGATGAGGGCCGCCCTCCCGATCTGCCCAATTGCAGCCGCCCGTGCTAACCTGATTCGTCGGTGGACGTGAGATTCTCATCCTGTCTACCACGTCGAAACAGCGTCGGATGGAACGGTAGGGGACGCATGGTCAGTCCTGCGAGGGCTTCTCTCCTGAGTCCGCTCGAAGCGACGGACCTGGCGCTGACTCCAATTCCGGACTTGAGGGTCCATCAGCTCACCGCGCATAACGACGGCCGCGGGTCCGTGACAGAAATCTTCCGCGGGACCTGGGGCATGGGCGCGATACGTCAATGGACCGCGCTGACTCTCGGGACACGCGTGATCCGCGGACCCTCCGTGCACCGAAGGCACTCCGATGCCGTCATCGTCCTGGCGGGCGAGCTGCAGATCGGCCTGCGCGATCTCCGCCAGAGATCACCTGCGTTCCTGCGGGCGTTCCGGGTCACGCTTTCCACTTGCCCGCCCGCGCTGGTATGGATCCCTCCAGGGGTTATGCACGCGTTCTACTCTGCGACCGAGCCCACGCTGGTCCTGGTCGGCAACACGCACGAGTACGATCCCGACGACGACATCAAGTGCCGATGGCAGGACGCTCCGCTCGACCTGGACGAATCGGTCGTCGGCACGCGAGACGACCGGGCACGCTCACTCGACGACGTGATCACGGCGCTGCGAGCCTCTACCTGACCGATGCCCTTGCCGGTGCTCCTGATCGGCTGCGGCCGATGGGGGCGCAATATCCTGCGCGATCTCGCCCTCATCGGGCGCCCCGTGGTCGTCGTGGACGCATCGCCGGAAGCGCTCGCCGCAGCCGCGCCGTTCGCCCGCGCGACGCGACAACGCCTGGACGTCGAGGAGCAGGTCGCGGGCATCGTCATCGCGACGCCGGCGACGGACCATGTCGCGACGATCGAGCAGGTCGCTGGACGGCAGTTGCCCATTTTCGTCGAGAAGCCGCTCGCGACCCGGAAGGAAGACGCGGAGCGGGCCGTTGCGCTGACCGGAGATCGGCTCTTCGTGATGGACAAGTGGCGCTACCACCCCGGAATCGAGGCGCTCGCGGGACTCGCGCGCAGCGGCGCGCTCGGGCCGGTTCGCGCTCTGCGGACCTGGCGACTCGGATCGGGTCACGCGCACGAGGACGTCGATCCGATCTGGACGCTATTGCCGCACGATCTTTCCATCGTGCGCGAGATCCTCGGCGTTGTGCCGCCGGCAGTGCACGCCGTCGCCGAGCGCGATATCGATCGCGTGTGGGGGATCACCGCGCGCCTCGGAACCGATCCGGCGTGCACCATCGAGGTCTCCGCTCGCCGTCCCGAGCATCGGCGCCGAATCGAGCTCGTCTTCGACACCGCCGTGGCTGTGCTCGACGGGGACCGGCAAACGACGATTCAGGTCCGGTCCGATGCCGGCGAGCGCACGATCAGCGTCGCGAGCGAGCCGCCGCTCAAGCGCGAGCTCGAGGCCTTCGTGCGTCATCTCGACGGCGGCCCTCCGCCGAAGTCCTCGGGCCGCGACGGCATCGAGGCGGTCCGGAGAATTTCGGAGCTGCGTCGGTTGGCCGGTCTCGATGACTGACCCGGTCGTCTCGATCCTGCTCGTCACGTGGAAGCGGATCGATCTGCTCGAAGAATGCCTGAAGGTGATTGCGGCGGCGAAGCCTGTCGTCCCTTTCGAGCTGGTGATCGTGAACAACGGCGGGGCGCGCACGGCGGAACGGGTCGAGGCCATCGCCCCCGCTGCGCGCGTCGCTCACACGCGCCTGAACCTCGGCCTTCCGGGAGGCTTGCGCCTCGCTCGCTCGATGGCGCGCGGCAAGTACCTCGCCACACTGCAGGACGACGTCGTGGTGGTGGAAGGCTGGCTGGATCGGCTGGTCGAGCGCATGGACGAAGATCCGTGGGTCGGCATCGTCGGGAGCCGCGTCCAGCTGCCCGGCGGGAACCACATTTGCGGTCTGTATCTGCTCGGTGGTCTGACCTGGCTGCATCCCCCGGCGGACCCCGAGCCGGCTCCGGTCGATCTCTGCACGTCGGCATCGATGCTGATCCGAGCTCGAGCGTGGGATGACGCCGGCGGTCCTTCGCCGGAGCTGTTCCCGCTCGGCTATGTCGACTTCGATCTGTGCATTCGGATCGCGCGCCACGGGTGGATCGTCGAGACGCTGTCGCAGTCTCTCGTGCGGCACAAGTGGCACCAGAGCACGTCCGAGGCGACCCGAGCCTACGCCGGCTTGCGCAATGCGCGACTGGTGAGCGAATGGCATTCGAGCTGGCTGAGCGAAAGACCGGCTGAAGCGACGCTCGAAGAAATGCGTCGCCGGCTCGCGGCGCGCGCGAAAGCGATACGCGCCGGACCGCCGCCAGCCGGCAAGGAACCGCAACGCTTTACGAGCGGCGACCTCGCCCGCCTCGAGAGGATCGCGCGATGGGGCGCGTTGCGGGTGAAATGCGGCAGGTTTCGATCGAAGCTGCATTTGTAGGACACGCGCAGATCGAATTGACGACCATCGCCGCGGCCTTGCTAAACTAGCGGCGGACGAACGCCATTGGCTTACCTCAGTCCGGCGGAGTCCAGTGTGTCCTCAACGTCCTGCTTAAGAAGCAGGAATCGTCCCAAGCAACCACTGAACCAGTGGAGGAATCACATGAAAGGTCTCACCGCACCGGTGCTCGCCACAGCGATCGGCTCGTTGATCGTTGCCTTGCTGCCGACGTCCGCTGTCTCGCCCGCGCTCGCCGAGGGCAAGGCTGCGTCGACGACCTACGACATCAGCACGCTCGCGGGCAAGGTCGCCTCGTTGAACGGCACGGCCGGCCTCCAGATTCGCTTCTCCGCCCTTATCGAGGAAGAGGCCGAGCCCGAAGTGCCGAATCTCACGCCCACCGCGCCCATTGTGCCCAGCTTCGTGCTGGGCAGCCCGCTCGACGGCACGACGGTCCAGCCCCCGGCGGTCACGGTCAATCAGGACACCGCCGGCGCCCCGCAGAACGAAACGGCCATCGCCGTCGATCCGAACAATCCCAATCGGGTGGTCGCTGCGGCGAATGACTACGTCACGCGCAGCTGGACGTGCAGCGTCAACGGCACGCCGTGCAGTGCCTTGGGCGAAGGATCTTCCGGAACCTATTTCTCCAACGATGGCGGCCAAACCTGGTGCTGCAACAGCTCGGATCCCCAGCATCCCGGAACGCTGATCCCGGGCATCAATCGGTTGACCGGTGGTCAGTACGACGCCGGCGGCGATCCGGCGCTGGCTTTCGACAGCCAAGGCAATGTCTACTACGCCGGCCTCGGATTCGACCGCGCCGCACCGCCCAATACGGTGGCTGTGAACAAGGGCACATTCGATGGTAGCGGCCAACTCAGCTGGGGACCACCGACGTTCATCAATCAGACGACTTCACCCTCGACGCTCAACGACAAGGAGTGGATCGCTGCCGACTCGAACCTTGCAAGCCCGTTCAAGGACCGAGTCTACGTGAGCTGGACACGCTTTCTCTTCAACCCCCACAACGGCGGCTACGTCCAGTCGCCGATTTTCTTCGCCTACTCGACCGACGGCGGCCAGACGTTCAGCTCGCCCAAGAACATCGGCGGCAACGTCTTGTACGACCAGGGATCGCGTCCGATTGTTGGCTACGACGGCACCGTGTACGTCGTCTTCGACGGTTCGACGCGACTCGCGTCGCTTGCAAGCACTTACGTCGTGAAGTCGACCGACGGCGGCGCGACCTTCGGCCAGCCGGTGAAAATAGCCGATGTCCAGACCGTGATCCCGCTCGCCAATACCGCGTTCAGGAACGACAGCTTCCCCGCCGGCGCAGTGGCACCGAACGGCGATGTGTACGTCGCCTGGACGACGCTCCTGCGCGACAGCGACGGCAGCCTGTGCCCGACCCGCACCAACAACGGTTGCCACGCGGTGGCGGTCTACAGCAAGTCGACCGATGGCGGCGCGACCTGGACCGCGCCGGTGCCGATCTTCGCTGCGCTCGACGCGTCTACGCAGTCGGCAGTCGGTTATCCGGTCGCCCAACCGGGCGGCGGCACGCTCGACGCGCCTGCGACGCCGCGGCGCATCGACACGCAATGGCCAGGCATCGCGGTTTCGCCATCAGGCGTCGTTTACATGTCCGCGTACGGCGCGGACGTGATATCGCCCTGGCAGACTTGCGCGAATGCTCCGCCGCCGCCCGAGGGCCGCATCAACTGTCTTACGCTAGGCAACTACATCCACAATGCGCGGCTCGACTACTACGTCACCCGTCCCGGCTCTGGCGTCGAAAGGATGGTGAGCACCCATCCGATCAACACGCGCAACGGATTCGGTGGCGGGTTCATCGGCGATTACACCGGTCTGGCAGTCGGTTCCGATAATGTCTTCCACGCGTTCTGGACCGACACGAACAACAAGCAGCAAGTCGTGTGGTTCTACGGCTTCGAGTTCGCGCCGACGCTGATCAATCAGGAAGACGTGGTCACGGCGTCGGGGACCATTCCCTAAACGCCGGGGCTGATCTGGTCAGCGGGAGGGCCGGCACACCCGGCCCTCTGTTTTTTGACGCCGTCGAAGCGTGGAGCGCGTTTTCGCGCAGCGCGGTCGGCTTGCTCGAGATCGGTCCGCGGCTGAGCTACGGCAGGCGGCAGTGCCCGCGTCGCTCAATGCCGCGTGCCGCCTTTGCCAGGCCCTTTCGCCTTGGCCGACACGGCTTCGACCGACAACGTAAACGTTCGCTGCTCGTTCGGATTCATCGCACCCACGCCGATGAGCTTGTGCGCGATCTCTTCGTCGCGATCGTTGCGAATCGACACGACGACGGTGTATTCCCAGGCTTCCCCGTCGGCCGGATGCCGGATGCTGCCTTCGATGCGAAGCGGCGTGAGCGCCGGCTCCGGTGCCGTCTCGGTGCCGGCATCGAAGCGCAGGTAATGCCGGCACGACGGACACACCGCAGCACTCTCGAGGATCGTCTCCCGACAGTGCGGACACTCGCGGGTCGCGCCCGGCATGCCGGGGCGCACGCTGGTCATGAGAGGGTGCCGCCCTCCGAGCCGTGGCCGTTGCCGTGCTTGCCGGTCTTGAGACCGCTGTCGTCCCAGCCGAATTCGGCACGGCCGCGCATCCGGGCGCCCGCTGCGACCGTAAGCGATCCGGCCTTCACGTCGCCGGTCACGGCGCCCGTCTGCTGCAGATCGACGCGTGACGATTCCTCGATGTTGCCCTCCAGCTCACCGGCAATCGTGACCTTGTCGGCGCGCACGCTGCCCGTCAGCTTGGCGCCGGCTTCGATGGTGAGATCGCCCTGGACGTTGACGTCGCCCTTGAATTTGCCGGCGACGCGTACGCTGCCGCTGCCTTCTATCTTGCCTTCGATGGTGATGTCGGGCGCGATCAGCGATTCCTTTCGTGGCGCGCTCGGGTCGGCGCGCGCCACTGGAACGGCGGCAGCGACCGGGGTGTATTCGGGTTTCGGCGCAGGCTCGAAACGAACCGGTTCCTTGGCTTCCGGAGCGGGCACGGGTGCCGGGCGAGATACGGTGTTGTCTTTCCACATGGCCATGGCATTAGGACGTATCGGGTGGATGGGCCTCGAAGGCTAGCGCTAAACGCGGGCGCATGCAATCGTCATAACCGGATCCCGGCCCGCGGGTCTGGCGTGTTTGCCTCGCGGCTGCGGCTAGACCTCCAGAAAAGAGGCGTGCATCTGCATCTCGCGTGCCATCGTGGCGGCTTTCGCAAAATGCTCGTGGGCCTCCTGTCCCTTGCCCACCCGGAGCCCAAGGCGGCCGAGATCGACGTGGCAGTGCGCCACCAGCGGGCGCATCCCCAGCTCGCCGGCCAACGCCAGCGTCTCGCGATAGTAGCCTGCTGCCGTCACCTCGTCAGGAGACCCGCGCCCGGCGGCGATCTGGCCCAGCACGCGCAAGGTCCACGGTTCGCAGACCCGGTGGTTGAACTTGCGCGTAAGCGCGAGCGCCCGCTCGGCGGCGACCCGTGCTTCCTGCGCGCGGTCCGACAGCAGAAGCGCTTCGCTCAGCCAGGTGACGCTCAACGAGTGCCAGACTCCGTTTCCGAACAAGCGCTCATAGCCCGCCTCCGCCTCCTGCAAGAGGTCGACGGCTTCGGCGGCGCGTCCGGAACGCGCGCGAACGAGCCCGAGAAGCGCCGAGACGAGCGCGCCGATGAGCGGCAGGTTCCATTCGCGCACCAGCGTCGCTGCACCTTCGAGTATGCGTGCCGCCTCCGCCAGATCGCCGCGCACGACGTGCGAGAACGCAAGGCCCCATGACGCATACGCTTGGCTATAGGCATGATGCGCAGCGTCGGCGATGTCGATGCCTTCCTGCCCGCAGGCCCTCGCGTCCGCAAAGTGCCCGCGTTCGGCGAGCAGCCAAGCCAGGTAGCTCCTGGCGATGGCCGCGGGGAATCCGTGGAGGCCGAAACGCTCGCGAACCAGATCGCCCTCGAGCAGATGCGTCGTCTTCTCGAGTCGCTCGCGGGCCTCGTCGAATTCGCCCAGAGCGACGAGCGCGGCGCCGAGATAGAGGTTCGTCACGACCTGCAGCGCGCGGTTCCCGAGCTCGTCGGCGATGGCGTAGGCGCGTTTTCCGAACTGACGCGCATCCCGTGCGTCGCCGGTCACAAGAAAATGGTGGCTGGTGGCGACCAGCACCCGCGCAAGCCGTTCCTGATCGTCCAGCGCGGAGGCCAACCCCTCCGCGTCACGAAGGTGGCCTCGGACGGCATCGATCTCTCCGAGCGGGAAAAGCGAGTTTCGGAGTCCGAGCCGAAGATCGATGCCCTGCCCCCGCGTCTCCTGCGTCTCGGGAAGATGAGTCAGCGCCGCCAGCGCCTGCTCGAAGTAGGGCGCCGCTTCCCGATGCGCCGACCGATCCAGTGCCCGCGCGCCGGCCTGTGACAGGTATCGCACCGCTTTTTCCCACACTTTCCCCCGGGTTGCGTGATGAGCCAGCCGTTCCACGTGCTCGGCAAGACGATCCGGATACAGCGCTTCGATGACCTCGACGATGCGCGCGTGCAGCGCCTGCTGCCGCTCGTTCAGCAGACTGCCGTACGCGACCTCGTACGTGAGCCCATGCTTGAACGTGTATTCGACGTCCGGAAAGAGGCGGGCCTGATACAGGAATTCGGCCGCCTGCAGATGCGCCAGGCCTCGCTGCAGAGCATCGTCCGAGGGATCGGCAATCGCCTGCAGGAGCGAAAAGGGTACGTCCATGCCGATCACCGCCGCGGCCTGAAGGAGGCGCTTTTCCTCCGGCGGGAGCCGGTCGATCCGCGCGGCGAGTATGGCCTGCACCGTTGCGGGCACCTGGATGCCCGCGAGCGTCTTCGCCAGCCGATAGTCGCCGCGTACGCCCACCAGAACTTTGGTTTCCGCCAGGGTCCGAATGCTCTCCTCGAGGTAGAACGGGTTGCCCTGCGTCTGACCGATCAGATGCTGCTTCAAGGGCCGGAGACTTTCGTCGGCCCCCAGAAGCCCGCGCAGCAAGTCTTCGCAGCTTTGCGGCGGCAGCGGATCGATGCGCAGCTGGGTGTAATAGCTTTTTCCGCCCCAGCCGTGCTGGTATTCGGGGCGGTAATTCACGATGAGCAGCAGCGACGCCATCGGCATGCTGTCGACCAGGCTGTCGAGCAACCCCTGGGTCTCGGAATCGATCCAGTGCAGGTCCTCCAGCGCGAGACCGAGAGGCTGGATCTGGCTTTCCCTGATCAGCAGGCGCTTGAGCGCGTCCAGCGTGCGCTGGCGTCGCGTCGGCGGATCGAGATGCTCCCAGTGGGCATCGTCCGCCGGCACGTCGAGGAGCGTCAGGAACGCCGGCAGCCCGGGCTCGAGCGAGCGATCCAGCGAAAGAATCTTCCCCGTGACCTTCTCCCGGATCTTCCGCGGCTCGTCCCGCGGTTCGATCTGAAAATAGCTCTTAAGCAGATCGATCACCGGCAGATACACGTTCGACTTGGTGTACGACGCGGTGCCGCCTTCGAGCACCAGCCATCCATGGGTCCGATGCGAGTGAATGAACTCCCAGAACAGCCGCGACTTGCCCACCCCCGGCTCGCCGACGAGAGCGACCAGCTGACCCTGTCCCGCGCGGGCCTTTTCCAGCGCGCGATTGAGGGTCTGGAGCTCGGCTTCGCGACCGACGAAGGGCGTCAGCCCACGGGCGGCGGCAGCCTCCATCCGCGAGCGCGCCGTTCCCGCTCCCGTCACCTCGAAGACCTCGAGCGGACTGTCGAGGCCCTTGACCTTCATCGCCCCCAGCGGTTTGACCTGGATGAACCCCTCGGCCATCGCCAGGGTATCGGCGGATATGAGGATCGATCCCGGCACCGCCATCTGCTCCATTCGCGCCGCCACGTTCATCGTCTGGCCGACGACGGTATAGTCCATTCGCAGATCGCTGCCGATCGAGCGCACGACGACCTCGCCGGAATTCAGTCCCACCCGGATCTGGATCGGGATGCCTTCGGTTCTTCGAACGTCCTCGGCATAGCGGCTCACGGTCTCCTGCATCCGCAGCGCGGCATAGCAGGCGCGGATCGCGGCGTCTTCGTGCGCAAGCGGCGCTCCGAACAGGGCCATGATCCCGTCGCCGAGAACATGGTTGACGGTTCCCTCGAACCGATGAACGGCCTCCATCATATGATCCAGAACCGGATCGAGGATTTTCCTCGCGTCCTCCGGATCGCGATCCGCGAAAAGGTCCATCGAAGCCTTCAGATCGGCAAAGAGCGCCGTCACCTGCTTGCGCTCGCCTTCGAGGGCGGCTTTCGAAGTCAGAATCTTCTCGGCAAGGTGCTTGGGCGTATACGCATCCGGCGCGGCGAAGCGCGCCGCTGAGGACGGTCTTGCGGCAGCCGCCCGCGCCGTCGGTTGACCGCACTCGGAGCAGAATTTGGCGCTAGGGGAAAGGTCCGCTCCGCAACCGTCGCACTTCAGCGCCAGATGTTCGCCGCATTCCTCGCAGAATTTCGCCCCTGCGCGGTTTTCGTTGCCGCACTTCGAACACTTCATCGGCCCCCCGTACGCTCTTTATTCGGCGATGCAGCCCGCGAGGATCAAGTACGCCGGCGGACCATCGCCCATTTTTCCAGCACGGCACATACGCACGCCGTGTCCTCCTCCCCGAAACCGAGCGCCATGGCCGCGTTATAGATCGGGGTCGTCGCGGCGAAGAGCGGCGTGGGGCAATCGAGCTCGCGCGCAAACTCGCCGATGATCCTCATGTCCTTCTGCCACATGCCGACCTTCATCGCCGCAGCGGAATAGTCGCCCTCGACCATCATCGGCCCGCGCACCTGCAGCATGCGCGACGACCCCGCGCCGTCGCTCAAAACCCTGACCATCGTCGCCGGGTCGAGGCCTGCCTTCATGCCCAGCACCATCGCTTCCGCCGTCGACACGTTGTGGATGGCCACCAGCAGATTGGCGACGAATTTCATCTTCGATCCCGCGCCGAACGCGCCCAGGAAGTAGTGCGCACGCGCGAATGCTTCCAGCACCGGCACGCAACGGCGATAGGCGCGCCGATCGCCGCTCGCGAGAACCACGAGATCCCTGACCCTGGCCTGCGCTCCCGTGCCGCTCAACGGACAGTCGAGGAGCGTGACGCCACGCCGCGCGAGGACGCTTCGCGCCTCCTCCTTGACCGCGATCGGCAGCGTGCTCGTCTCGACGACGATCTGCTCGCGCTCGCCGGCCTCCCCGACTTCGGCGGCGACATCGCGCAGCGCCTGCTCGCTGGGAAGCGACGTGATCACGACCGTCGAGCGCGTCGCGGCTTCCTTCGCGCTGCGCATGGCCCGGCCTCCGGCTTTGGACAGCACTGATCGGCGTCTCGGGAGCACGTCGTAGCCGACGACGGGAAATCCGCCGGCGGCGATATTCGCCGCCATGGCGGATCCCATGATGCCCAGCCCGATGACGCCGACTGCCTCCCGTGTTGCCATGGCGCCCCCTCGCATCGCTCGCCGTCCGAAACCCCTGCGCCGCGGGTGCATCCTCGAAGGATGACCGCTCCGCTTACGCCCGGCTGTGGCGCAGCCAGTACACCGGCAGCATGGTCGCATCCTTGGCGCCGAAACCGTTCCGCGCCGCCTCGTCGTAACGCTCCAGCGCCTGCGAAGTGAGCGGCAGCCTCATGCCGAGGCCCGCGGCCTCCTCGAGCATCGTACGCAGGTCCTTGCGGATGAGATCGACGTCGAAGGTCACGGGCGTGGTCTCCGTGCCCCGCAGCGTGGCCGCGATCGCGGCGCCCCGCACCTTCAGCATGTTCGGCCCGCCCGACGTATCGGCAAAGATGTCGATCAGCCGTTGCGGATCCACGTCGACCGCGCGGCACAGCGACAGCGCTTCGCCAAGAGCCTGGTAATACACGAGCAACGGAAGGTTGATCGCGAGCTTCATGCTCGCTCCAGCGCCGACCGGTCCGACGTGCTCGACGCGCCGGCACAATTGGTCGAGCAGCGGTCGAGCGCGCTCGACATCGGCGGCATTGCCGCCGACGAAGCCGAAGAGCTTGCCCTCCTTCGCCGGGCCGACGGTTCCGCCCACCGGGCACTCGATGAGCGAAGCGCCCTTGGCGGTCACGCTCGCAGCGAGCGCCTTCTCGACCTCGGGACGCACGGTGCTCATGTCGATGAAAAGCTTGCCTCGAACGCCGCCTTCGAGCAGCCCGTCCGCCCCGCGATACGTCGCATCGATCGCGGCGGCATCGGTGAGCACGCTGATCACGATGTCGGAGGCGTCTGCCAGCGCGCGAGCCGTCGCGGTCGGTGCGGCTCCAGCCGAAAACAGTGCCTGCGCCTTCTCTCGCGTACGGTTCCACACGCTGACCGAGTGATGGCACGCGAGGAGCCGCATGGCGATCGCCGCGCCCATCCGGCCGACGCCTGCGATACCGATTTTCAATGCCACCTCCATCGTTTGCGGTATGACTTGACACTTACGTTGACACGTCGAAGACCAAGGCGTCAAATAAAGCGCGATAACCAGAATGAATCGCAGCGCAAGTGCTGCGATCTCGTGCACAGTCTCCGGAGGAAGATCCATGGCATCGCCGGCGAGCGGCGAAATGCGCGTCGAGTGGGATGCGCCGATTCCGATGGACGACGGGATCGTCCTCTCTGCCGACGTCTTCTCTCCGGCCAAGGACGGCCGCTATCCGGTGCTACTGAGCTATGGCCCCTATGCGAAAGGGCTCGCATTCCAGGACGGCTATCCCAGCGCCTGGCAGCGCATGATCGCCGAGCATCCGGACGTCGCCTACGGCTCGACCAACCGGTACCAGAACTGGGAGGTCGTCGATCCGGAAAAATGGGTGCCCGACGGCTATGTCTGCGTCCGCGTCGATTCGCGAGGCGCGGGACGCTCACCCGGCTTCATCGACCACTTCTCGCCGCGGGAAACGCGGGACTTCCACGACTGCATCGAGTGGGCCGGCGTGCAGCCGTGGTCGAACGGCAAGGTCGGCTTGAACGGTATCTCCTACTACGGCATCAACCAGTGGCACGTCGCCTCCCTGCAGCCGGCGCATCTCGCCGCCATGTGCATCTGGGAAGGCGCCGCCGACTGGTATCGCGACATGACGCACCATGGCGGCATTCTCTGCACGTTCTGGGCGAACTGGTACGAGATGCAGGTAACGACGGTCCAGTACGGCCGCGGCGAACGTGGACCGAAGAGCCGCGTCACCGGCAAACCGGTGTGCGGCGACGAGACGCTGTCCGACGGCGAGCTCTACCGCAACCGCTGCGACTTCGGCGAGGAGATCCGGGCGCATCCTCTAGACGACGAATACCACCGCGCCCGCTCGCCGCGATGGGACAGGATCAGCGTTCCGATTCTCTCGGCCGCGAACTGGGGCGGCCAGGGCCTCCACCCGCGCGGCAACTTCGAGGGTTTCGTTCGCGCCGCCTCGAAGCACAAGTGGCTGGAGGCGCACGGCCTCGAGCACTGGACGCACTTCTATACCGACTATGGCGTCGCGCTGCAGAAACGCTTCTTCGACTGCTTCCTCAAGAGCGACGACAACGGTTGGATGCGCCAGCCGCGTGTCCAGCTTCAGGTGCGTCACATCGACCGTTTCGTCGAGCGGCACGAGGACGAGTGGCCGATCGCGCGCACGCAATGGACGCCTTACTACCTCGATCCCGCCGGCCACCGGCTCGCGCGAGAGCCTGCGACAACGACCTCCAGCATCGTTTTCGACGCGCAGGGCGAGGGCGTGACGTTCCTGAGCGCCCCGCTGGAGCACGAAACCGAGATCACCGGGCCGCTCGCGGCGCGGCTTTTCGTTTCGTCGTCGACGACCGATGCGGATCTCTTCGTCGTGTTCCGCGTGTTCACGTCCGACTTGCGCGAAGTCGTGTTCATGGGCGCGATCGATCCGCACACGCCCATCGCTTTAGGGTGGCTGCGCGCATCGCACCGCAAGCTCGATCCCCGGCTGTCGACGGAGTACCGGCCGTATCACACCCACGACACACCGCAGCCGCTCGAGCCCGGTGAAGTGGTCGCGCTCGACGTCGAGCTCTGGCCCACGTCGATCGTCGTGCCTCCGGGCCACAGGCTTGCGCTGACGATACGCGGCCGCGACTACGAATGGAGCAAATCGACCGGAGCGCGGCTGTCGAACTTCAAGAACGAGCTGCGAGGCTGCGGGCCGTTTCTGCACGACGATCCGCGCGATCGGCCCGCTGCGATATTCGGCGGCAGGACGAGCCTGCATGCCGGCCCCGAACAGCCGGCTTATGTCCTCGTACCGGTCGTTCCGGCGGGGCGCTGATCGACCTATCAGAGGAGTCGAAACTTGGCCATGAAGCTCTACGGATTCTGGCGCTCGCTCGCGACCTACCGCGTACGCACGGCGCTCGCGCTGAAAGGGATCGAAGCCCCGGAAGTCTCGATCAACCTGTTGCAGGGCATGCAGCACAAGGACGAATACAAGGCCGTCAATCCGCAGAGCGTGGTGCCGGCGCTCTCCATCGACGACGGCCCGCCGCTCTTTCAGTCGCTCGCGATCCTCGAGTACCTGGAGGAGACGCACCCGCAGCCGCCACTCCTGCCGCGGGATGCGCGCGGGCGCGCGCGGGTGCGAGGCCTCGCGCTGATCGTCGCCTGCGACGCGCATCCGCTGATCGTGCCGCGCGTCCGCAACTACCTCGAGCGCGAGATGCATGTGGACGAGGCCGCGCGCAACCAGTGGCTGCAGCACTGGACCCTGCTCGCGCTGGAGACACTCGAGGCGCACCTTTCGAGCGAGCGCGAGACGGGACGCCTCTGTCACGGTGACGCGCCGACCATGGCCGACATCTGCCTGGCAGGCCAGGTGTTCGCGGCCGGCTATTTCAACGTCGCGACGACCGGCGTTCCCACGGTCGCGCGCATCTTCGCCGAGTGCATGAACATCGACGCCTTCGATCGGTCGCAGCCGCTCAAGCAACCCGACGCACCCAAGAACCCCGCTCACTAGTCTCATTGCCTGGATCTTCGAGGAGGAATCACCATGGCTTTCACGCGTAGACGATTCGTTCAGACCGCCGGCAGTGTTCTCGCCTTGTCCACGCTCGGTGCCTCGCTTCCGGCGCGCGCCCAGAGCGAATCCATCCGGGTCGGTCTCATGACCGTCAAGACCGGCCCGCTCGCCTCCGGCGGCATCGACATGGAGCGCGCGCTGGTGCAGTTCCTCAAGGAGCGCAACAACACGCTCGCCGGTCGCAAGATCGATCTCTTCGTCGCCGACAGCGCGGGCGTGCCGGCGCAGGCGCGGACCAAGCTGCAGGAGCTCGTCGAGCGCGACAAGATCCACGTCATGATCGGGCCGCTCGACGCCGCGTCGGCGCTCGCCGCCGACGATTACATCTCGCAGCAGCAGCTACCGACGCTGTCGGTCGCCGCGGCGGAGGACATGACGCAGCGCAAGCCCAACCCCTGGTTCGTGCGCGGCACGTCAACCTCGTCGCAATGCGCGCAGCCCCTCGCGGATTATTGCGCCAAGACGCTGAAGTACAAGCGCATGGCGACCATCGCCGACGACATCGCCTACGGACAGGAGATGTGCGCAGGCTTCCAGCGGGTGTTCGAGGACGCGGGCGGCAAGATCGTGCAGAAGATGTTCCCGCCGCTGACCGTTCCGGACTACGCGACCTACCTCGCGCAGCTCAAGACGAACATCGACGGCATCTTCCTCGGCTTCGCCGGATCGAACGGCTTCCGCTGGTACAAGCAGTTCAACGAATACGGTCTCAAGGGGAAGATCAACGTCGTCGGCGGGATGACCGCGTTCGACGAAGCGGTGCTCCGCAACATGGGCGACGAGGCGCTCGGCATCATCACGTCGTGCTGGTATTCTGCCGAGCTCGACAACCCGATCAACAAGAAATTCGCCGCCGCCTTCCGCAACGACTGGAAGTACGATCCCGGCTTCTACGCCGCGGCGACGTACGTCGAGGGCGCCGTGCTCGAGGCCGGACTGGAGGCGGTCAAGGGCAAGATCGAGGACAAGCATGCCTTCATGAAGGCGCTGCGCGACATCAAGGTCGAGACGGCGCGCGGCCCGGTCGCGTTCGACGTGTACGGCAACGTGGTGGGCAATGTCTACATCCGCAAGGTCGAGCGCAAGGAAGGCCGGCTCGTAAACTCGGTCATCTACACCTATCCGAACGTGAGCCAGTTCTGGAAGTATGACGAGAAGGAGTTCCTCAAGAATCCGGTCTACTCGCGCGACTGGCCGCCGGCGAAGAACCTGGAGAACTGAGTGTTGGCATTGCGCCTCGCTCAGGCGTGCTGCGGGCGGGACGGAATTTGGAGCGGCGAAGATTGGGCCCCGGCTCAGCTACCAAAATGAGCCGGGGCGACGCCGGAAACGTCAGCCTCATCCCGGCGTAGGCCGGGCTCCGATTCCCGCGACGACGCCCTGACATGCAGTTCTGGATCATCCAGACGCTGAACAGCCTGTCCCTGGGCGCTCTGTTGTTTCTGCTCGCTGCGGGCTTCTCGCTCATCTTCGGCCTGATGCGCATCGCGAACCTCACGCACGGCTCGCTGTTCATGATCGGCGCCTACGTGGGCGTCACGATCCTCAAGCTCGTTCCGAACCTCTGGATTGCCGCGCTGCTCGCCGGGGTAACGGTCGCGTTGTTCGGCGGCTTGCTGGAGCGGTTCATCCTGCGTCCATTGTCGGGCAATGCGCTCGGACAGGTGCTGGTGACCCTGGGCGTGTCGTTCATCGTCGCCGATTTCTGCTTGATCGTCTGGGGCGGAGATCCCATCCCGCTTGCCGCGCCAGCGGCGCTGCAGCGGCCGCTCATTCTCGGCAGCATCGCTTTCCCCTCGTATCGTCTGGTCGTGCTTGCCATCGCGATCGCAACCGCCCTCGGCTTGCACGCGCTCATGGACTGGACGCGGCTCGGCGCGATGATCCGCGCGGGGGTCGACGACATGCCGATGGCGCGCGCGGTAGGCATCCCGGTGTCCAAGCTCTTCACTTTCGTCTTCTGTCTCGGCGCGGCGCTCGCAGGCGCGGGCGGCGTGATTGCCGGACCCATCATGTCCGCCTATCCGGGGCTCGACGGCGACATGCTGCCGCTCGCTCTCGTCGTCGTCATTCTCGGCGGCGTGGGGAGTCTCCTCGGAGCCTTTGTCGGCAGCTTCATCATCGCCATCATCTATACTTTCGGCTCTGCGCTGCTCCCCGACCTCGCGTACGTCATCCTCTTCCTGCCGATGATCGCCGTCATCGCCTACCGCCCGCGGGGACTGTTCGGAAGGCAGAGTTCGTGAAGTGGATTGCGTGGACGGTTTTCGGCGCCATGCTGGCGGGCTTCCCGCTTTTCGGCGGCGATTTCTACGTCAACCTCGCGAGCCAGATCTTCATCGCGGCGCTGTTCGCGGCAAGCCTGAATCTTCTGGTCGGCTACGGCGGGCTCGTCTCGCTGGGCCACGCCGCATGGATCGGGCTGGCCGCGTATACGTCGGCATGGCTGTATCTGCGCCTCGGTCTTCCGCATTTCGCGACCGCGCCGCTCGCGCTCCTGCTGACGACGCTCGTCGCGGCGCTCTTCGGCTGGATCGCTCTGCATGCGAGCGGGCTGGGCTTTTTGATGATCACGCTCGCGCTGACGCAGGTTCTCTGGGGAACCGCGTACCGCTGGGCCGCGGTCACCAACGGCGACAACGGTCTGTCGGGACTCACCCGACCGGCGCCCTTCGGCCTGAGTCTCGATACGCCGGCGGCGTTCTACTACTTCGCGCTGGCGATCACCATCTTCGCGCTCTGGCTCATGGGCAAGTTCGCCGCCTCGCCGTTCGGCGCCGCGCTGCGCGGCACGCGCGACGAGCCGCGGCGAATGGCGGCGCTCGGTCACAACGTCTGGATGGTGCGCTGGATAACGTTCGTCTACTCCGGCTTCTGGGGCGCGGTCGCGGGACTGCTCTTCGTCTATTACAACAAGTACATTCATCCGACGACGTTGTCGCTCACCGCTTCGGCCGAAGCGCTGCTCGGCGTGATCGCCGGCGGCGCCGGAACGCTCGCCGGGCCGGTCGTCGGCGCGGCGATCGTGCTCATCCTGAAGAACTACGTCTCGGCGTATTTCGAGCGCTGGAACATGCTGCTCGGCTTCGTGTTCGTGCTGATCGTGATCTTCATGCCCGACGGCGTCGTGCCAGGCGTGCGGCGATGGTGGGCGCGGTGGGCGAAGCCATGACGCCGGCGCTCAAGCTGGAGGGCCTGAAAAAGGCGTTCGGCGGCCTGCCGGCGACCAACAACGTCTCGCTCGAGGTCCCGGCCGGAGAGCGCCGCCTCATCATCGGCCCGAACGGTGCGGGCAAGACGACGCTCTTCAATCTCATCACCGGCACGCTGCGACAGGACGCCGGTTCCGTCCGACTGTTCGGCCAGGACGTCTCGCGACTCAAGCCGCACGAGCGGGCGCATCGCGGCCTGGCGCGGACCTACCAGATCATCACGCTCTTCCCGAGGGATTCGCTCGAGCACAATGTGATCCTTTCGCTTCTCGGACTGTCGAAGTCGCGCTGGGACTCTTTCCGGCCTCTCGCGCGCCAGGCGACCCTGCGCGACGAGGCGCGTCGCGTCCTGGGGCTGGTCGGGCTCGAGCAACGCGCCGCGCGACCGATCGGCGAGGTCTCTTACGGCGAAAAACGGCGAGTGGAAATCGCGATGGCTCTCGCGCAGCGGCCGAAGCTGCTGCTGCTCGACGAGCCGCTGGCCGGCCTCTCGCGCGAGGAGCGCGCCGGAATCAAGGCGCTGATCAATGGCATATCGCGCGACGTCACGGTGGTCATGATCGAGCACGACATGGATACCGCGCTCGATCTCGCCGAGCGCGTCACGGTCCTCCACTATGGCAACGTGATCGTCGAGGGCACGCGCAGCGAGGTCGTGGCCGATCCGCGGACGCGGGAAGTCTATCTTGGCAACTAGGCTGGCGACTCCATTGGCAACCGGGCCGGCAAGCGGGGCGACCCTCGGCACGGCCGCGGAGCCCGTGGAAGCGCTTGCGCTCTCAGGCGTGGACGCGCTGTACGGGGAAAGCCACGTGCTCCACGGCGTCTCCTTCGCGCTGCGCAGCGGGCGCGTGCTGGCGCTCCTCGGGCGCAACGGTGCCGGCAAGTCGACGTGCCTCAACACCGTCGTCGGCTTCCTTGAACCGCGAAACGGCGACATACGGCTTTACGGAGAATCGATCGCGCGGCTTCCGCCCCAGACCATCTCGCGCAAGGGCGTCGGCTTCGTGCCGCAGGGGCGACGGATCTTCTCCAGCCTCACTGTTCGCGAGAACCTGATCGTAGCGCGCCAGACCCGGCCGGGCGTCGAACACGGCTGGACGATGGAGCGCGTATTCGAGCTCTTCCCGGCGCTGGCGTCACGGCAGAAGCAGGCCGCCGGCTCGCTTTCCGGCGGCGAGCAGCAGATGCTCGCGATCGGGCGCGCGCTGATGGGCAACCCGCGGGTGCTGCTGATGGACGAGCCCTCCGAGGGCCTCGCCCCGGTCATCGTCGTCGAGTTGGGGCGCACCATCGCGCGGCTCAAGCAGGAGGGACAGTCGATCCTGCTGGTCGAGCAGAACGTGAATCTCGCGTTCTCGCTGGCGGACGACGTCGTGCTGCTCAACACTGGGCGCGTGGTCTTCGCCGGAGCCGCAGCCGACGCCCGCAACGACCACGCGCTGATCAGCCAGCACCTCGGCGTGTCGTAGCCGTAGCTCCGGGGTGAGCGCAGCGAAGCCCCGGGGTCGCGCGATCCGCGAAATTGGAAAGGACCAACCACCATGATGTTCTGCTGCGCTGTACCGGGCTGCACCGATGGGCGGCACGAGCACGCTGCGTCGTCCCGGCCTCGCACTCGCGCCGCGCGGGCCGCGAAGCCGCGCTCCACAAAGATGGTTCGCGACCGCAAGGGCCGGAGCCTGCGCATCGACATCCATTGCCACTATCTCAACCAGGACGTCGCCGCCAAGGTCGCGCATCTGAACCCGGCGCAGTACGAGCCCTCGGTCCAGTTCGCCAACGCGCTGACGCGCGAAGTCAACGTCAAGCAGATCCGCGACCGCGGCCGGAAGCTCTCCACCATCGAGACGCGCCTGAAGGATATGGATCGCATGGGCATCGACATCCAGGCCGTGTCGCCGGCGCCCAATCAGACTTACTACTGGACCGATCCGGAGCTGGGCGTCGAGCTTGCGAGAGCCGTCAACGACCGTCTCGCCGAGATCGTCGCCGCCTGGCCCCGGCGCTTCGTCGCCCTCGGGACCGTGCCGCTCCAGCATGCCGACCTCGCGGTCGCCGAGCTCACGCGCTGCGTGAAAGAGCTGGGGCTGCGCGGGGTGGAGATCAATCCGAGCGTGAACGGTCTCGATCTCACCGACCCGGTGCTTGGGCTGGAAAAATTCTTCGCGAAAGCGCAGGAGCTCGACGTCGTCATCTTCATGCACCCGATCGGCTTCACCCAGGGCGGCCGGCTCGTCGACCACTATTTCAACAACGTCATCGGCAATCCGATGGAGACCACCATCGCCGCGAGCCATCTCATCTTCGACGGAGTCCTCCAGCGCAACCCGCGGCTCAAGGTCATTCTCCCGCACGCGGGCGGCTACCTCGCGCACTACTGGGCGCGCATGGACCACGCCTACCGCGCGAGGCCCGACTGTCGCACCGTGATCAAGCGTGCTCCTTCGAGCTATCTCAAGAAGATGTACTTCGACACGATCGCGTTCGACCCGGCCATGCTCCGGCATATGGTCGACCGGTACGGCGCGCGACGGGTACTGCTCGGCTCCGACTATCCCTACGACATGGGTGTCGACGATCCGCTCGGCTTCATTGCTTCCGTGCCGCGCCTCAAGCGCGACGAGCGCGCGCTGATCGAGGGCGGCAACGCGGCGCGGCTGCTGAAGATCAGGCGGTAGCGACGCGCCATGCGATTCCGTTATGGGTCGGATGCGCTGGCGCGATTTGCCGCGCGCCGAAGGCCGGGCTTAAGCTTCCCCGAATCCAGGAGAGCGCGCATCCGGGTAAAGCCGAGCGCAGAGGAGGAATGATGAGCCGTCCCGCGCATGCCCCAGCCTGAAGCCCGGGCGGGAAACTCGTCGAGCAAACGTGGCCAGATGCCCGACTTGCTCGTCGGCGTCGACATCGGCGGGACGTTCACGGATTGCGTCGTGCTGGACCGACGCGGCAGGATCACCGCGACCAAGTGCCCGTCGACACCGGACAATTTCGCCGAAGGCATGCTCGCAGCGCTGCGCCTCGCGGCCGAGCGGCGCGGCCTCGCGTTCGAAGCATTCTGCGCAAGCGTGGCAATGCTGACGCACGGCACGACCGTGGGCACCAACGCGCTTCTGCAAAGGAGGGGCGCCAAGGTCGGCCTGATCACGACGCGCGGCCACGAGGACGCGATCCATATCATGCGCGGCTCGCGTGGCGTGACGGCGCGCGACATCCGCAAGGTCGTGCACTTCCCCGAAAGTCGCAAGCCTGATCCGATCGTGCCCAAGCGATTCATCCAAGGCGTCTCGGAGCGCGTCGACTGCTTCGGCGACGTCGTCGTCCCGCTCAACGAATCCGAAGCGGAAGCGGCGATCAGGCGCCTCATCGATCAAGGCGTCGAGGCGATCGGCGTCTGCTTTCTCTGGTCGTTCAAGTACCCCCGGCACGAGCTCAAGGTGAAGGAGATGGTTCGCGACCTCGCTCCGCATTTATTCGTGTCGTGCTCCGTGGAGCTTGCGCCCAAATGGGGCGAATACGAGCGCGTTACGGCCACCGCGCTCAACGCCTACATCGGCCCGGTGATGGCGAAGTATCTGGGCAACCTCGATCGCAGGCTTAAAGCTTCGGGCTACGCGCAGCCGCTCCAGATCACCCAATGTGCCGGGGGCTCCATTTCGGTCGACAAGGCCATGGAGTCGCCGCTGCTCACGCTCGATTCGGGGCCGGTGTCCGGTGTGACCGGCACGCGATACCTCGGCCGGCTGATGGGCTGCCCGAACGTCATCACGACCGACATGGGCGGAACCTCGTTCGACGTCGGCATCATCTTCGGCGGCGAGCCCGCGTACTCGTTCGTCTCCAACGTGGCGCAATACGAATATTTCCTGCCGAGAGTCGACATCCATGCCATCGGCTCGGGCGGAGGCTCGCTCGCGCGCGTCGATCACGCGTCGAAGACGCTGCTTGTCGGTCCGGAGTCGGCGGGCGCCGATCCAGGACCGGCCTGCTACGGCAAAGGCGGCACGACGGCGACCGTGACCGACGCCGACGTCGTGCTCGGGACGATCAACCCGGACAATTTTCTCGGAGGGCGGATCAGGCTCGACCGAAGCCTGGCCGTCGCGGCGGTGCAGGAAGTCGCCGATGCGCTGAAACTCTCGCTCATGGAAGCGGCGAGCGGCATCGCGCGGATCGCCGAATTCAAGATGTCGGACATCATTCGCAAGATGACCGTCGAGAAGGGCTTCGATCCCCGCGACTTCGTGCTGTTCGCGTTCGGCGGAGCGGGTCCCGTGCACGCGGGCGTGTTCGCCTACGAGCTGGGCGTGCAGAAGGTGATCGTGCCGCAGAAGGAGATCGCTTCCTCGTGGTGCGCGTTCGGCGCGGCATCGGCCGACATCCTCCATGTGTACGAGCAGGTCGACATCCAGACGAGCCCGTTCGACCTCGCGCGCGTCAATCGGGCGCTCGAGGCGCTCGAGAGGAAGGCTGGCACGCAGATGGCGCGCGATGGCATAGCGGCACCGCGGCGGCGCTTCCATTTTTCGCTCGACATGCGCCATCGCGGCCAGATCAACGAGGTCGAGGTGCCGCTGCGCGAAAAACGCCTCCGCAATACCTTCGAGCAGACCCTGCGCCGGCGGTTTGCCGCTCGCTACGAGCAGCTCTACGGACGCGGCTCGTCGTACGGCGAGGCGCGGGTCGAGATCGTGACGGTGCGTCTGCGCGCTTCGGCCGCGACGCCCCGCCCGAAGCTGGCGAAGGCCGCGAAGCGCGCACGGATCGGCGCAAAGGCGGCCGTGGGCGGGCGGAGCATCTACTGGGCGGATCTCAAGCGCGCGGCACCGACGCCGATCTATGACGGCGCGCTGCTGGTGCCCGGCAACCGACTCGTCGGTCCGGCGGTCGTGGAGACCACCGATACGACCGTCGTCGTGCACCCGGGACGCGCACTCGCGGTCGATGCGTTCGGCAATTTCGAGATTGGATTCGGCAAATGAGGCTCCAGTCCGCGACGGCGCAATTCGTCGTCCCCTCTAAAGCGGGGACCAGCGTCTTTACCAATGCGCACGACACTGGATTCCCGCTCAGTTACGTAAATAAGCGGCAATGACGGACAGGAGCGACTCGCCATGCCAAAAGTAAGTGCGATGAAGAACACCGCCTTCGACGGTCGAAAGACCGGTTACGTGCCGCCGAAGAAGCTTGCGATCTCGCCGCGACTGGCGTTGCATCGCCGCGCCGCACGGACCCTCGATCCGATCACCTATGAAGTCATCCGCCACGCGCTGTGGCACGTCAACGAAGAGCACGGCGCGACCATCCAGCGGCTGTCCGGGTCGCCGGTCGCGATGTACGCGCTCGACCTGAACCCGTCGATCCTCACCGAGGACGGCGAATTCGTGTACTTCGGGCCGTACATGCAGTACATGTCCGGCGTCACCGATACGCAGGTGAAATGGATCCTCGAGTACCGCAGCGACAACCCGGGCATCCGCGACGGCGACATGTTCCTCGCCAACGATCCCTGGGTCGGGGCGGCGCACCAGCAGGACGTGATGCTGATCTGTCCCGTGTTCTGGAAGGGCGAGCTCTTCTGCTGGGTGACCAACTGCCTTCACCAGTACGACCTCGGCGGAATCACGCCGTCTTCGTTCTGCGGCTCGGCCGAGAACGCCTTCGAGGAAGGCATCTGCATCCCGCCGGTGAAGATCGTCGAGGACAACACCATCCGGCGCGATATCGAGGAGGTGTATCTCCGGTCGTCGCGCAAGCCGGAGGCCGTCGCGCTCGACTTCCGAGCCCAGCTTGCCGGCAATATCAGCGCCCGCGATCGCGTGCTCGCGCTGATCCGGCGCTACGGGCCGGAAGTCGTCAAGGGCGTGATGAAAAAGATCATCGACAACGCGGAGGCCGCGTTCCTGCGCAAGCTCAAGCGCCTGCCCGACGGCGTATGGCGCGAGCGCTCGTACGTGGAGTGCTGCCGCCCAGGCGATCGCCGCACCCATCGCGTCGCGCTGACGCTGCGCAAGCAGGGCAACCGACTCGTGTTCGAGAACGAGGGCACGGCCCCCCAGGACGGCGCGATGAACGCCACCTACTCCGGCTGGCGCGGGTCGATCATGGTAGCGCTCAACGAGCTCCTGTGCTGGGACCAGTACTTCTGCATCGGCGGCGCGCTTCGGCACGTCGACTTCGATCCGACGCCGGGCACGTTGAACTGTGCCGATTTCCCGGCCTCCGTCTCCACGGCGCCGATTCAGGCGATGGAGATCTCGCTCTATCCGGCGTACAACGTGCTCTCGAAGATGATCCACACGGACGGAGAGCTGCGCAACGACATCATGTGCATCGGCGGCACCAGCCAGTGGCCGGCGACGATCTTCCGGGGGCTGGATCAGTGGGGCGAGCGCTACGGCTACATCCTGGTCGATCCGATCGGCGGCGCGATCGGCGCGTTCGCCACCGGCGACGGCATCTCGACCGGAGGACAGTCGCGCACCCCGATCTGCAAGCTTCCCAACGTCGAGCACACCGAGCAGACGTTTCCGCTGCTCTTCCTCTACCGCAAGGAAGTCGTCGACTCGGGCGGCGCCGGGCGCTGGCGGGGCGGGCTCTCCGCCGAATCATGCTTCATCCCCCATCGCACCGACGTGATCACGCAGGACACGCTGTCCTCGGGCAATGCGATTCCCACCTCGCCCGGTCTCATGGGCGGATACCCGGGCGCCACCAACGCGTACAAGTTCAAGCGCGACAGTGACGTCCTGAAGCGCTTTGGCTCCCGGGAGATACCGGGCGACATCGCCGAGCTTCACGGCACGGACGTCACGCTGGGTCTGCGCCAGGAGAACTTCCTGCAGGAGCCTCGTGACGTCTACGCCGTCGTCTGGTCCGCGGCCGGTGGCTTCGGCGACCCGCTCGAACGCGATCCTGAGAAGGTCCGGGCGGACGCGGTGGACGATCGCTGCGTCTCGACCGGGGCGGCGCGCGAGATCTACGGCGTGGTGATCGGCGACGATGGCGCCGTAGATACGGCGGCGACTCGCGCCCTTCGCGCGAGCCGGCGCGAGGCGAATCGCAGGAAGGATGGCACCGTGATGCGGAGCGAGGGCACCCTCGTCTCGCATCTCACGGACAGCCTCGACCTCCGCCGCGAGAGGGACGGCGTGCACATCGCCTGCTCGCGCTGCAAGGCCGATCTCGGGCTCGCAGCCGGCAACTACAAGGACTGCTGCGTGCGCCGGGACGCCGACATCACGGCGGCCAACCCGAACATCGGCGATTACCGGCGGTATATCGACGATCGGCCGGTGTTCCGCCAGTTCTTCTGTCCCGGCTGCGGGTCGCTGGTCGAAAACGAAGTGGCGCGCGAGAGCGATCCGGTGCTGCAGGATATCGAGCTGCATCTATCGTCGCTCCAGGGGGGCCGCAAATCGCCGTCGCCCCGGCGCAGGCCGGGGCCCAAGTTGGTAACGCGTGAGCGTAGATCCGCAAAATTGGATTCCGGCCTTCGCCGGAATGACGACCGATGAGCGCCCCTCGTACCCCGCGCGAACGCGTTCCTTACTCGGCGATTTCCGATCGGCCGGCGCTCAAGCTGCCGGGCGACGCGCGCATGATCGTGTGGACGATCGTCAACGTCGAAGACTGGAGCATCGAGCGGCCGATGCCCCGTGCCGTCCTCCCGCCGCCGATGGGTCAGCCGCTGCTTCCGGACCTCCCGAACTGGGCCTGGCACGAGTACGGCATGCGCGTCGGTTTCTGGCGGATCTTCGATTGCATGCAAAAATTCGGCGTTGTGCCGACGTTCGCGCTCAACGGCATCGTCTGCCGCAACTATCCGCGCGTCGCCCAGGCCGCGAAGGACGCGGGCTGGGAATTCCTGGGCCACGGATGGCTGCAGCAGCCGATGCACAAGCTCGAGGATCAGCGCGGAGCGATCCGCGACACCATCGAAACGATCCGCGCCTTCACCGGCAAGCCGCCGCGCGGGTGGGAAAGTCCGGGGCTCACCGAAACGCTGGACACCATCGACCACCTTGCGGAGGCCGGCATCGAATACGTCGCCGACTGGGTGCTCGACGATCAGCCGGTCACCATCTCGACCGCGCACGGACCGGTCGTTTCCGTGCCCTACACCGTCGAGATCAACGACATCGTCATGATGCTCGTCCAGCACCATCCGGCCGAGGAGATGTTGCGCCGCGGCCGCGATCAGTTCGATCGCCTGTACGAGGACAGCGCGGTCTCGCCCCGCGTCATGGCGATCAGCGTGCACCCTTACATCTCGGGCGTGCCCCACCGCATCCGCTACGTGGAGGAGCTGTATCGCTACATCATGGCCAGGCCGGGCGTGCTGCACTGGACCGGCGGGCAGATCGCGGACTGGTACCTGACCCAAGTCCCCGTCAATTGACGGCCCGAAACCGCTGTGTAAGCATCGGCGATTCATAGGAGGAGGACACCACAATGAGCAGACTGAAGAGCTGGCTCGCGAACGGCCTCATCGCACTTGTCATGGCACTCGCCGGCTCCGCGCAGGCGCAGCAGCCGCTGAAGATCGGCTTCGGAATGAGCCTCACCGGACCGCTCGCCGGCAACGGCAAGGCGGCGCTGATCTCGATGCAGATCTGGGCCGAGGACGTCAACGCCAAGGGCGGGCTCCTGGGTCGCAAGGTCGAGCTCGTCTACTACGACGACCAGACCAATCCGTCGACCGTGCCCAGCATCTACAACAAGCTGCTCGATGTGGACAAGGTGGATCTCGTCGTATCCGGCTACGGCACGAACGTCATCGCTCCGGCGATGCCGATCATGATGCAGCGGAATATGGTGTTCATGTCGCTCTTCGGCCTGAACGTCAATTCCAAATTCAACTACGACCGGTACTTCCAGATCATGCCGGCGGGGCCCGAGCCCGCGCTCGGCTGGACGGAGGGCTTTTTTACCATCGCGATGGGCCTAAATCCCAAGCCCCAGACGGTGGCGCTGGTCGGGGCGGACGCCGAATATCCGGCGCTGGCGCTGGAAGGCGCGCGCGCGCAGGCCAAGAAGGCAGGTCTGAAGGTCGTCTACGACAAGAGCTATCCGCCCAACACGGTCGATTTCTCGCCGATCGTGCGCGCGATCCAGGCGACCAATCCGGATCTCGTGTTCCTCGCCTCCTACCCCCCCGACTCGGCCGGCATGGTTCGCGCGGTGAATGAAGTGGGATTGAAGACCCGGATGTTCGGCGGCGGGCTGGTCGGTCCGCAATTCGCGTCGCTCAAGACGCAGCTGGGGCCGCTCCTGAACGGCATAGTCAATTACGAGTCGTACACGCCCGAAGTCGCCGCGAAGTATCCGTTCCTGGATCAGTTTCTCGCGAAGTATCAGGGAAGGGCGATCAAGGAAGGGGTCGACCCGCTCGGCTTCTACCTGCCGCCGTACGCCTACGCGATGATGCAGGTGCTCGAGCAGGCCATCCGGGCGACGGGCTCGCTCGACCAGGCGCAGCTCGCGGACTACATGCACAAGTTCGAGTTCGACACGTTCGTCGGCAAGGTCCGCTTCGCCAAGAACGGGGAGTGGTCCGTGCCGCGAATGCTGACCGTGCAGTATCATGGCGTCGCCGGCAACGATCTCGAGCAGTGGATGAAGCCCGGCCACGTCACCGTGCTTTATCCGGCCGCGTACAAGACCGGCGACGTGAAAACCCCGTACCAGGACAACAAGAAATAAGGGCGGGGCGGCGCGACCGATAAGGCACGCCGCCGCCTGATCCCATGGAATTTTCGACGGCGTTGGTGCTCAACGCCATCGTCGCCGGCATCCTGCTCGGCGGCTTCTATGCCGCGGTGAGCGTCGGCATCTCGATCTCGTTCGGGATGCTGGACGTCGTCAACATCGCGCACCCGGCGTTCATCATCGTCGGCTCGTACGTCGCCTACATCGTGAACGACCGGTTCGGGTTGGATCCGATCGCGGCCTCGATCGTGCTGTCGCCGCTGTTCTTCGCGCTCGGAATGCTGATCTATCGCGTCTACTATCTTTGCTTCGAGCGCCGCGGGCAGGAGTCGCTTCGCGGCCTCGCGTTTTTCTTCGGCATCCTGTTCATCACCGAAGTGACCCTGGTGCTCATTTTCGGTGTCGATTACCGGATGGTGGAGACGCCGTATTCGTCGGTGACGCTGCGGCTCGGCGTGGTCGACTTCCCGCTGCGGCTCGTGGTGCCATTCGCGGTGTCACTTGCGATGGTGATCGGTCTGCAAATCTTCCTCGCGCGCACGTTTTTCGGCCGAGCCGTGCTGGCGGTCGCCCAGGATCAGCTCGCCTTGCGGCTGATGGCGATCAATCCGATCCGCGTGAAGGAGTTCGCTTTCGCGCTGTCGATCGCGACCGCGGGCGTCGCCGGCGCGTTCCTGATCGTGATCCAGCCCGTCCAGCCGTCGATCGGCCGGGAATACATCGGGCTGGTGTTCGCGGTCTGCGTGCTCGGCGGCATGGGGTCGATCTGGGGCACGCTGCTGGGCGCCTTCGTGCTCGGGCTGGCGGAGTCGTTCACGTCCACGTTCTTCGGCCCGTCGTGGGCGCCGGCCGTGTCGTTCGGGACGCTGCTCGCCGCGCTCGCCTTCAGGCCGTCGGGGCTCCTCGGTCGATGAGGAATCGAACCTTCGCCGCGATCGCGCTCGCGGTCGCGATCGCCCTCATGGTGGCGAGCCGACTGGTCGCGAACGACTATTTCCTGTCCGCCGCGTACACGGTGCTGCAGTTTATTGTCCTGGCCACCGCCTGGAACGTGCTGGGCGGCTACACGGGTTATGTGAACTTCGGCTCCGCGGCGTTCTTCGCGGTGGGCGCCTACACGACCATATTCCTCCACAAGGCGCTCCAGCTCCCGCTTCCGCTCATGATCGCGGCGGGCACGCTGGTCGCCGGACTGCTCGGCCTCGGTGTCGGCTATCTCACGCTGCGCATGCGCGGCGTGTTCTTCGCCATCGCCACGCTGGCGCTCGCGGTCGTCCTGTATACGTTCGTCGTCAACTGGGACTACGTCGGCGGCGCGCGCGGCGCCTACATCATTCTTCCGCGACAGGTCCCGTTCGGGTTGCCGCGCTACATTCACCTGCTGTACTTCACGATGGTGCTCATGGCTGCACTGGCCCTCATCGTGGCGCGTGCGATCGAGACGTCGTTCATCGGACGCGGCCTCGCCGCCATCCGCGACGACGAGATCGCGGCCGAATGCGCCGGCGTGCCGACCTTGCGGCTCAAGCTCTTTTCCGCGACGGTGAGCGGAGCGCTGATGGGTATGGCCGGGACGACGCTGCCGTACTACCTTTCGTATGTCGAGCCGAGCGCTGCGTTCAACCTTTCATACGCGGTGAACAGCATCGCCATGCCGCTGATCGGCGGCATGACGACCTGGCTCGGCCCGCTGATCGGCGCGGTACTGCTGGGCACGGTGCAGCAGGTGGTGCAGGTTACCGTCTCGTCGGCGTGGAATCTGCTCATCGTCGGCGTGCTGCTGGTTGTATTCGTCACGCTCGCGCCGAACGGCATCATGGGATGGATCGATGCCTGGCGGCGGAGGGGACGCTGATGGCCGACCCGCTGCTGCGCGTTTCCGGACTCACCAAGCGCTTCGGCGGCTTCACCGCCGTCGATCGCGTCGACCTCGAAGTGGCTCCCGGAGAGCGCCTCGGCCTGATCGGGCCGAACGGCTCGGGGAAGAGTACGCTGGTGAATTGCCTTTCGGGAACGCTGCGCAACGACTCGGGGACGATCCGGTTCGGCGGGCACGATATCGGCAGGGAGCCGCCGCACCGGCGCGTGCGCCTCGGCCTGGCACGGAGCTTCCAGATTCCCAAGCCCTTCGCGAGCATGTCGGTGCTCGACAATCTGCGCATTCCGCTGCAATACGCGGCACGACAACACGAGAAGCTGCCGCTCGAGCGGATCGTCGACGAGGCGATGCACGTTCTCGAGCAGGTCGGCCTGAAGGACAAGGCGCAGGCGATGTCCGGGGGCCTCACCCAGGTCGATATGCGCAAGCTCGAGCTCGCGCGCGCAGTCGCCGCGAAGCCGTCGCTGCTCATCTCCGACGAAGCCATGGCGGGTCTTTCGGCCTCCGAGACCGACGACATCCTCGCGCTGCTGCTCGGGCTCAAGGCGCAGGGCGTAGCGGTCATCATGATCGAGCACGTGATGCGCGCGGTGATGAAGTTCTCCGACCGCATCGCCGTGCTCGTCGCCGGCCGCAAGATCGCCGACGGCGACCCGAAGGCGGTGATCAACAACATGGAAGTGGTGACGGCCTACCTTGGCGAATAGCATCCTCGTCCATGAAGTGAGCGCCGGGTACGGCTCCGTCCAGGTGCTCGACCGCATCTCGCTCTCGGTGAACGATGCCGAGACCGTGGCATTGCTCGGCACCAACGGCAATGGCAAGAGCACGCTCATGAAGTGCATCATGGGTATCGTCGTGCCCAGAGCCGGCCGCATCACCGCCACGATCGACGACGTCGAGCACGATCTCGTCGGCCGACGGCCGGAAGAGATCGTCGAGCTCGGCATCTCGCTCGTGCCCGAGGGGCGACGGCTCTTCGCGCGCCTCGACGTCGAGGAGAACCTGCTGCTCGGCGCGCACAGGCGCTACGCTCGCGCCCAGCTCGCCCGGAATCTGGAGTTCTGCTTTGCTACCTTCCCCGTACTGGCGCAGCGCCGCAAGCAGCTCGCCGGCAGCATGAGCGGCGGCGAGCAGCAGATGCTGACTCTCGCCCGCGCGCTGATGACCGCTCCCAAGATCCTCCTGATCGACGAGCCTTCGGTGGGCCTCGCGCCGCTGCTGGTCATACATACCATCGACAAGATCCGCGAGCTCAAAGCCGCCCGCCAGCTCACCGTGCTCATGGCGGAGCAGAACTTCCACCAGGCGATCAAGATCGCGGACCGCGGCTACGTGATCGTCCACGGCCGGATGGCCTACGAGGGCCGCACGCGCGACGAGCTCTCGGACAACGAGCTGGTACGGAAGCTCTATCTCGGGATGTAAAAAGCATGTCATCCCGGCGAAGCCTGCCCTGGCATGCTTAAAGCCGGGGGCCGGGATCCAAGTTCGCCCACCATAACTCGCAGCGCAACTTGGGCCCCGGCTCAGTTACCAAGATGAGCCGGGGCGACAACAAGACCTACAGCGTCGGATTGTCGGACGGCAGCCCGAGCGCCACGCGCCCGAAGGTCGTTGCCTGCGGATCCCAGATCATCGAGATGTGCGCCGTGGCGGCGTGCACGTCGCGAAACGCGCGCTGCAGCGGGTGATCGTCGAAGAGCGCCGCGCCCCCGCCGCACTTGAACAGCACGTCGACCGCGCGTTCGCACAAGCCCGCGGAATACGCGCCGTCCCGCCGCCATGTGACCTTCGTCATCATATCCGGAACTTCATTTCGTTCGGCGAACGCCTGCGCCGCTTCGCAGCGGCGGCGCATGATCGCGCGCGCGGTATCGATGCACGCGGCAGCCTCGGCGATCTTCACCTGGATACCTGTCATATCGGCCAGCGGCTTCCCCGAATAGCGAGCCGCTCGATCGCGTGCCGTTTCCAGAAAATCATCGTAGGCGCCGCTTGCGATGCCGAGCGCGATGCCGGTCAGCATATAGGGAAAAGTCGCGAAGATCGGGATGCGGAAGAGCGCACCCGTGTTCGCTTCCGCGCCGGGATGCTTGCTGCCGCCTCGGGTCGCGTCGACCGCGAGCGTGCGCGCTTCGGGAACGAACACATCCTCCGCTTCGACATCGTTGCTGCCCGTGCCGCGCAGGCCCATGACGTGCCAGTTGTCGATGATCCGATAGTCGTGTCGCGGCAGCAGGAAGATGCGGTACTCGGGGCTATCGCCGTCGCGCACGATGCCGCCGAGCATGTTCCACAGGCTGGGATCGACGCCGCTCGAGAACGGCCAGCGCCCCGACAGTCGATAGCCGCCCGGCACGCGCGTGGCCTTGCCCGCCGGAAACACCACCGACGAGGCGATCAGCATGTCGGGGTCGGCATCCCAGATCTCGTTCTGGCACTCGACCGGCCAGAACGCGAGCATCCAGTGATGGACCGCGTAGTTGGCCCAGTTCCAGGCCGTCGAGGCGCACGCCGCCGCGAGCTCCGAGCCGATGTCGATCAGCGACACCCAGGGCAGCTCGGAACCGCCGACGCGGCGCGGCTGCAGCACGCGCATCAGGCCCGCGGCGTGGAGCTCGCGCAACGTCTCGTCGGGAATCCGGCGCAAGCGGTCGGCGAGGGCGGCGCGCTCCTTGAGCTTCGGCTCGAGCGCGCGAACGGAAGCGAGCGCCTGCTCGTAGGTGACGCCGGCTGCTGCAGAGGCGGCCTGGCCTGGCGCGGCCAAGCTAGTGTCTCGGCGGCCGATTTCGCTCGCTCCCCCGGAATCGGAACTTGCCGAAGAGAACACTCAGCGGAACGCTTCGGTGGTCGCCGCGTCCTTCTCCTTCGGCGCCTCCGACGCTGGGAAATTGAGCTCGATCATGACGCCGTTCGGGTCCTTGAGGAACATCTGATGCAGCCCGAGCGTCGGGACGCTGCGCTCGAAATACTTCAAGCCGGCTCTTTTGCAGCGCTCGACCATGCTTTCGCGTCCCGTGACCGAGAGCGCGATGTGGTCGAGCGACCCCGTGCCGCCGCTCAGCGTCTCGGGATCGACGTAGCCTACCGTGTCGACGAGGCCCTGCGGATCGTTCGGATCGACGCCCATCACGTGGACGATGCCGTAGTTTCCTCCCGAATGCTCGAGGTCCGCCGGCGGCTTACCGTTGTAGAGCCAAAGGCCGGGGAATTTGAATTCTGGACGCGGCCCGACGCTGAGGCCAATCACCTCGGTGTAGAACTTGCGCGACGCCTCGACGTCGAGGGTGCGGATCGAGTAGTGGTCGATGCGCTTGATGTCCATGAGTTCTCCTGATACGGATCTGAAGCGAGGTCGCCGTTGCCTACGCTATCGGCAGGGCATGGCGGTGTCAACGACGCCGGATTCCCGGGCCATCCATCCGAGCCCGCCCGACCGACGACTCGCCGGCACGATCAGTCGATCTTGACCTTGTGCTCGGCGACCACCTGCGACCAGGCCTGCGTCTCGCCCTTGACCTCCTCGGTGAACGACTGCGGCGAAGGCGAGAGCGCGACGGTCATCAGCTGCTTGGCGAGCGCTTCCTTCATTTCCGGTCGCGACAGCACGGCGACAACCGCGGCATGGAGCTTGTCGAGGATCGGCTTCGGCGTCGCCGCGGGCGCGAACAGCCCCTGCCAGGCGTTGGTGCCGATCCCCGCAAAGCCCTGCTCGGCCATGGTCGGAACCGAAGGCAGCTCGGAAAGCCGCGCAGGCATGGTCGTGGCGATCGCCTTGATTCGACCGGCCCGGATCTGCTCGATCGTGGAAGCCAGGTTGATGAACGAAAGCTGCACTTCGCCGGACAGGAGTGCCGGCAGCATCTGGCCGGCTCCGCCCTTGTAGGGAATGTGCGTCACCTCGATGCCGGCGGCCTTGGCGAAGCGCAGCATATCGAGCTGAGGATAGGTTCCGACGCCGGCCGAGGCGTAGTTGACCTTGCCGGGGTTCTTCTTGGCCCAGTCGATCACTTCGGCCACGGTGTTGGGCGGAAAGGACGTCGCCGCGACCAGTACGTGCGGGATCTCGACCAGCTTGGAAATGCCGACCAGGTCGCGCGACGGCTTGGTCTGCATCACGCCGGCGAAAGTGCTTTCGTTGATCGCGTTGGTCGACACGTTCCCGACCAGGAGGGTGTAGCCGTCCGGCGCCGCCTTCGCCGCCGCCTCGAGCGCAATGTTCCCCGAGGCTCCCGCGCGGTTATCGACGACGAACGGCTGACCGAGCGATTCTTCGAGCTTGGCCGCGAGCTGGCGCGCGATGATGTCGGTCGCGCCACCGGGCGCGTACGGCACCAGCAGCTTCACCGGGCGAGTCGGGTAGTTTTCACTCTGCGCTGCAGCGAAGAGGGGAAGCGCTGCGGCGAAAACGATCGCCGTGCTCCGGAGCATCCGCGGAGCGAGTCCCCGCGAACGATTTCGCGCGGCGCGAGCGAGCGATATCATGATCTCCTCTAAGCGAATCGTTTTTGTTATGGTACTCTCCGCGCCGCACCCCAGGCCAATGCCGGAAGGTCATCCGAGGCATACGTTTTCGGCATGGCGGCCCGCAGCGAGCGACTCGCGCGCAACCTGCTCATGACCGACGCCGCCGATCCGCACCGTCATCCGCCGCTGGCGCAATCACGCAGGGTCATCGATACCCACGCGCACTGGTATCCGCGCGAGTGGCTCGAGCTTTTCCAGCGCGACGGCGCCGCGGAGGGGACCACGCTGGAGCGCACGGCGAAGGGCTACACCCTCCGTACGCAGCGCGTGGTGAATGCGTTCGACGACGAATTCATCGATCTCGAGCTGCGGCTCGCGGGCATGAAACGGCAGCGGGTCGACGTACACGCGCTGTCGCTCACCGCGCCGATGGTCTACTGGGCCTCGCCCGGCTTCGGCCTCGCGCTCTCGCAAGCCTACAACGACGCCGCCAGCGCGGCGCACCGGCGCCATCCCGACCGGTTCGTCGGACTCGCGATGGTGCCGATGCAGGCGCCGGAGCTCGCGCTGAAGGAGCTCGAGCGTGCGGCCGGCCTGCCGGGAATTCGCGGGCTGTACCTCGCGACGCACGTCAACGGCACGAACCTCGACGATCGCCGCTTCTGGGATGTATATGCCAAGGCGGAAGAGCTCGGCTGGACGATCTTCCTGCATCCGGTCGATGCGATCGGTCGCGAGCGGACCACGCAGTATTACCTCAAGAATCTGCTGGGCAATCCCTACGATACCGGCGTGGCGGCGGCCTCCCTCGTCTTCGGCGGCGTGCTCGATGCGTTCCCGACACTCGAGATCAATCTTCCGCATGCGGGCGGGACGTTCCCGTGGCTCATCGGCCGCCTGGATCACGGCACCCGCGTGCGGCCGGAGCTTCGCCACATGAAGGCGCCGCCGAGCGCGTATCTTCGGCGATTCACCTACGACACCATCGGGCATAACGCGACAATCAACCTCGGATTGATCCGCATGGTCGGCGCCGACCGCGTGATCCTCGGCAGCGACTACTGCTTCGACATGGGCCTCACGGACCCGCTCGGCGACATCGAGCGGCTGGAAGCTCTGACCGCTGCGGAGCGCGAGCTTATCGTCGGGCACACCGCGGCGAGACTGTTGCGTCTGTAGCCGGACGGTAAGCACAGTGCGACGGTGAGCGTAGCACGACGGTGAGCGTAGCGAACCTCGGGGACTTTGCGCCACGCGACCTTCTCGCGGGCATCACGCTTCGCGCTCAGCCCGGGCTACACGCTCGATCCGGACCGCGCGCTCAGAGCTTCAGACCCGCCGCGGCGACACCGGCAAGCGTGCACTCCTCGTCGCGGTCGGATGTGTCGCCGCTGATACCGACCGCGCCGATCACGTTGCGCTCCTCGTCGTAGAGGAGCACCGCGCCGGCGGCGGGCGCCATCCGTCCTTTCGCGACCGCGGCCAGCGCGCCGAAGAACGCCGGCGCCTTCTGCGCGCGCTCGGCGATCTCCCGGCTCGCGTAACCCATGCCCAGCGCTCCCCAAGCCTTGGCCCGCGCGATGTCGACGCGAAGAATGCCCGAACGGTCCTGACGCTGTACCGCAACCTCGTGTCCTCCGGCATCGAGCACGACCACGGTCAGCGGCACGCACTTGAGCTCGGCCGCCTTGGCGAACGCGCCGTCGATCACTCGCAGCGCCAGCTCCAGGGTAAGTCTCGTCATCGCCAAGCTCCTTTAGGATCGGGAAGCGACCTCGAAGCCTTCAGTCTCGAGCGCCCACCATCGGGCCCAGACCCCGCAATTCGTCTGCTCATGGGTGTACTCCCTTCTAAGGTTCGAAGGAGAATGGCGGATACTCGTCGCGCATCAGCAGCAGGTACGACTCGACCCGCAACGACCAGCGCAGGCATCCGATCGCGAACGGATACATTCCCGCCGGATAGGAGCCTGTGAAGAGGATCGCGAACCATGCGATCAGCGTGACCACGAACCAGGCGATGCCGATGAAGAACAGCGCGATCACGTGCGGAATGACGAACAGGATGCGCAGCCCCACCGACCACTTGTCGCGCGGCCCATCCGGATAGGCGACATCGTAGGTTACGGGGTACGCGCCCTCGCCGAATGGCGGGTACTCGTCGCGCAGCAGCGCCACGTAGGCGACGGCGCGGGCGCGCCACGCCATGACGTAGCGCGCGAAATCCCACAGCCCGCGCGGATGCGTGTCGGCGAATAGAATCGCGAACCATGCGATGATCGCCATGAGGAGCGCGACGAAGCCGAGAATCCCGCCCATCCCCCAGTGATGGCCCCAGCCGCTGAATGCAAAGAGCGGCCCGCCCACGAGGATCAGGTGCGGAATGGCGAGAATGATCCGGAAGAACGTCGTGAGCCGGTTGCGATTGTGCAACTGCGGCTCGACGTCGTAGCTTATCGGATAGACCATGGCTCCTCGAATCGAGGCTCGCGCGGGCTTTAGATCCGCGCTCCCGTTGCTGGATCGAACAGATGCATGCGCCGGAGGTCGGGTCGCAGGCGGACGCGGTCTCCGGCATCGCGCACCGCTTCGGGAGGAAGCCTCGCCACCATCTCGAGCCCAGAGATCTCGAAGAAGACGAGCGTATCGGTGCCCAGCGGCTCGACGAGCGATGCGACGACCTCGATCGCCCTCGAATCCGCTTCGCTCTCGCTCCAGACGAGGTGTTCCGGCCTCAAACCGAAGATCACTTCCCGACCCGCCCAGTCTCGGCACGCGGTCGCTCGCTCGCCGGGCACGGCGAAACCCGTCTGCCCGCCGAGCGCCACGACGAGCGTGCCGCTCCGGTCCTCGAGGCGGGCATCGAGCAGGTTCATGGTCGGGGCGCCGATGAATCCCGCGACAAAGGTCGAAGCGGGCTGATTGTAGATCGCGTCGGGCGTGCCGATCTGCTCCACGCGGCCGTCGCGCATCACGACCACGCGATCCGCGAGCGTCATCGCCTCGACCTGGTCGTGCGTGACGTAGATCATCGTCGTCGCGACCCGCTTGTGCAGCTTTTTCATCTCGGTGCGCATCTGCACGCGCAGCTTCGCGTCGAGATTGGACAGCGGCTCGTCGAACAGGAACACCTTGGGATCGCGGACGATCGCGCGCCCCATGGCCACCCGCTGGCGCTGGCCGCCCGAAAGCTGCCGCGGCCTGCGCGCAAGGTAATCCTCGATGCCGAGGATCCGCGCCGCGTTTTCGACGCGGCGCCGGATTTCGTCCTTGGCATGATCGCGATAGACCAGGCCGAACGCCATGTTCTCGTACACGGTCATATGCGGGTACAGCGCGTAGTCCTGGAACACCATGGCGATGTCGCGGTCCTTCGGCTGCAGCTCGTTGACGACGCGGCCATCGATCGCGATCGTGCCGGACGTGACGTCCTCGAGACCCGCGATCATCCGCAGCAGCGTCGTCTTGCCACAGCCGGACGGGCCGACGAGCACGAGAAATTCCTTGTGCAGAATCTCCAGGCTCAACGGGCGCAGGACTTCGACGGAACCGAACGACTTCGTGACTTCGGTGAGCGACAGCGACGCCATCAGCGCCGGTCCCTGGCGTGGCGAGTTTCCACGCCGGGAATGATATCGGTTTGGGATGCACCGTCAACGCGGATTCGTGCGCGGCCGCGAGAAGCACGGGAGCGGAGGTTCAATTGACTTGGGGTCGGCAAGCGCTATCATTTCGACGGACCCCTTCGGAGGAGCAGCCATGAAGCGCCGGACCGTATTGCAGGCAGGCCTCGCTGGCGCCGCGACCCTCGCCTTGCCTCGCGCGTCACGCGCGCAAGCGCCAGGAAAGCTCTCCTATCTCACCTGGAACATCGCGGACCAGGAGCAGCTCTTCAAGGAAGAGTTCGCGGATTTCAAGAGCGCGCATCCTGGCGTGGAGATCGAATGGCTCGACAAGAAGGGTCCCGACCTGCCCGCGTTCTATCAGACCCAGCTCGTCGCGGGTACGGCGCCCGACGTGGTCGATCTGCAGGGCGCGATCTGGGTCGAATACGCGGCCAACGGTGCGCTGCTCGATCTCACCCCCTATCTCAAGAAGGAGCCGGAGGTTGCCAAGCTCTTCAATCCGGACTATCTCGCAAGCTGGCGGTACCAGGGGAAGAACTACATGCTTCCCTTCTACATCGCCAAGACGCTGCTCTACTACAACAAGACGATGTTCAAGGAAGCGGGCTTGTCGGCGCCACCGCAGAGCTTCGACGAGCTCCTCGCCTACGCGCAGAAGATGACGAAGGGCGAGAAGACCGGCTTCCTCACCTTGAACTTCGACTGGCTGTACTGGCCGCTGTTCAAGATGAACGGCATCGAGCTGCTCACGCCGGACATGAAGAAGGCGGCGTTCAACACGCCCAAGACGGTCGCCGTCCTGGAGCGTCTCGCCAAGGCCACCGACAGCGGTGCGATCAACAAGGTCTCCTGGACCGGACGCTGGGTGGAGCCGAACGGCGCCTTCGCCGGGAATACCGTCGGTATGCTGCACGCCCACTCGTCGTCATATTTCTTCGTGAAGGGCCAGGGCTCCTGGATCAACGACAGCACGCTGGGCGTGGCGCAGGCGCCGGGTTATTGGGCCACGCCGACCAATCACGGCTTCGGCATCTCCAAGACCACCAAGAATCCCGATCTCGCCTGGGCCTTTCTCAAGCATGTGACGGGAACCAAGTGGGCGACCCGCTTCTCGCAGAGTCGCAAGCTCCTGACCGGGAACATCGCCGCGGATCGGGCGGGCCTCGAGTACCTGCGCAAGGACGATTCGCTCGGCGCGCAAGTGCTGCAGACGCAGCTCGAGCATACCGACAAGTTCACGGGCAACTGGCCGTTGCCCTTCGACGCGCAGCTCAAGGATGCGTTCTATCCGGAGATCCAGAACGCGGTGCTCGGCCGCAAGAGCGCGCAGGCCGCGCTGACCGATGCGGAACGCGCGGTCAACAAGGTGCTGAGCCGGAACATCTAGCAGGCTGATACAGGACCCCTCATGAGCCGCGTTTCGGACGAGATGGCCCCGGATGGAAGACGCGAGCCGCGTCGAATAGCTCCTGCATATTCGCAAGGCGAGCAACGCGGCAGACGGGGCCATATCGTCGACACCCGGATGGGCAGCGGCTTTGCGGGCGATCTGCTTTGTCGCGGCGCGCTTGTGTGCGGCCTGCCACACGGCGCGCGCCGCTTCGCGCATCTCATCCCGCAAAGCCGCTGCGCGGCCATGACGGGTTCTGCATCAGCCTGTTAGCCGTCCGCGCCGGCCGGCCCTCCTCGTGGCAGTCGCTCCGGCGCTCGCCTATCGTCCGCCCCGCCTGGCGCGCAAGCGCGTCCGCCAGGCGGTGCTGGTGTGGTGCTTCCTGGCGCCCTCGCTCGCCATCTTCCTGCTCTATCGCATCATCCCGCTCCTCTGGAACGTCGCGCTCTCGTTCTCGAACTGGTCCCCGCTCAAGGCGATGCGCTGGGCCGGGCTCGATCAGTACGAGGACCTGCTCCACGACGACGTGTTCTGGCAATCGCTCTGGAACACGCTCATCTTCATCGCCAGCGCGCCGGTGGGAATCGTCATCGCGCTCGGCCTCGCGCTCCTCGTCAGCTCGGAGATTCGCGGGCGCGACGTCTATCGCACCATCGTCTTCATCTCCTATCCGCTGATGACGGTCGCGGTCGCGATCATCTGGCGGTGGCTGTTCGACGAGCGCGTGGGACTCATCAACTACGTCGCCCGATCGCTCGACCTCGTCGACCGCCCGATCCAGTTTCTGAACTCCTTCGTCTGGGCGCTGCCTTCGGTCATCGTGGCGAACATCTGGCAGATGCTCGGCTTCTACATGATCATCCTGCTGACCGGGCTGCAGAACATCCCGCCGAACCTCTACGAGGCCGCGGCGATCGACGGCGCCAACGCGTATCGCCGATTCCTGCGTATCACGGTTCCGCTGCTCAAGCCGTCGCTCTTCCTCTGCGTGGTGATCGGGATGCTCAACTCGTTCACCAGCTTCGATCTGGTCTACGTGATGACCGGCGGCGGCCCGGGGCGCGCGACCGAGCTTCTCGTGACCTACATCTACAAGCTCGGGTTCTCCCAGACGCGATTCGACTACGCCGGGGCGGTGACCGTCGTCTTCTTCGTGCTGCTGGTGTCGATCGCCTGGATGGCCGATCGCCTGTCGGGCGGCAACGTCGGCGCCGTGGAGCGGGACTGATGCACCGCTATCCGCGCTGGCCGATTCACCTCGCGCTGATCGGCGTCAGCTTCGTGATGCTGATTCCGTTCTACTGGGTGCTGAAGACCAGCGTCACGGGCGAGAACATCTTCGCCTATCCGCCGAGCGTACTGCCCAAGGCGCCGCACCCGTTCTACTACGTCGACGTCTGGTACTACATTCCGTTCGCCCGCTACTTCCTGAACAGCGTCATCGTTTCGGTTATCGCCGTCATCGCCAACGTGGCCTTCAACGCCATGGCGGGCTACGCGCTGACGCGCGACTTTCCGGCGAAACGGTTCGTCCTGCTGCTGTTTCTCTCCTGCATGATGGTGCCGTTTCAGGCGACCATCATCCCGGCGTACCTGATCACCGGGAAGCTCGGGCTCCTCGATTCGTACTGGGGGCTCGCCCTGCCGCAATGCTCGACCATCGTCTGCATCTTCGTGTTCAAGGCGAGCTTCGACGCGGTGCCGCGATCCTTGATCGACGCGGCGCGCATCGACGGCCTCTCCGAATGGCGGATCATCTGGCGGGTCATGATGCCGCTCGCCAAGGGGGCCATCGCGACCAACGTCATCCTCGGCTTCATCTGGTCATGGAACAATTTTCTCTGGCCGCTGATCGTGACCCGCAGCGCGGAGATGCAGACGCTGCCGCTGGGTCTCGCGCGTTTCCTTTCGTACCAGGAGGACACGACCGGGGCGCTCTACGCCTTTTGCATCATGGTGCTGGCGCCGGGCATCCTTCTATTCCTCATGGCCCAGAAGGAATTCATCCGCGGCCTCACCTCCGGGGCGACCAAGGGATGAGCGAGCCCGTCGAAACTCCGCGCTGGCGGCGGTTCGTCTTCAATCGCTTCGTGCTCGTCCCCGCGGGCATCGCGGTAGCCGTCGCGCTATGGAACGTGTACGTTTCGACCCACGATCACGGTGTCGTCGCGGGCCGGGTGGTCGATACGGCCGGGCGACCGGTTGCCGGCGCGACCGTGGTGCTGTGGGTGCTGAATTTCACGACCTATGTCGAGAAGACCCGCGCGACCACGGATTCGCAGGGCCGCTTCGTCATCACCGACAACGATTCTCACAACATCCGCCTGGCGGCCGAGAAATCGGGTATCGGGCGCTCGCCGCGCATACCGGTGCGGCTCTATTTCCGCGCCGAGGACATCGAGCTGCGCGAGCCGCTGGTGCTTGCCGCCTCGAACTGAACCGAAGTAAAACGGCCATCGCCTATGCCCACCGTTCTCATCACCGGCTGCGATACGGGACTCGGCGTCGAGTTCGCGCGCCAGTACGCGGCCGAAGGCTACCGTGTCCTCGCGACCTGTCTCGACCCCGGCTCAGCGCGAGCGACGCGCGAGATCAGGGGAGACGTGCGGGTGCTCAAGCTCGACGTTTCCGATCTCGATGCCATCGACTCGTTGGCAAGCGAGCTCGAGAGCGAGCCGATCGACATCCTTCTCAGCAATGCCGGGCTCGGAAAGCATCATCCCGGCTTCGGCGATACCGACTACCACCAGTGGCACCGCATCCTCGACGTCAACCTGATCGGCCCGATGAAACTCGCCGAGGCCCTCGTCGAGCATGTCGCGGCGAGCCCGATGAAGGTGATGGCGTTCGTCTCCAGCCGCATGGGCAGCATAGCGCTGAACATGACCGGCGGCTCGTATGCCTATCGATCCAGCAAGGCCGGCCTGAATGCGGTCGTGAAGAGTCTCGCGGTCGATCTGATGCCCCGAGGCATCCTGGTGCTCGCATTGCATCCGGGCTGGGCGAAGACGGAGCCCGGGGCGCGCGTCGACGTGGACCGCAGCGTGGCAGGCATGCGCGCCGTGATTCAGCGCTGCAGCCGGCACGAGACCGGCTCGTTTTTCGCGTTCAACGACACGCTGCTGCCGTGGTAGCGCGGCCTCCGTGCCCGGCGACTCCACGCTGCACGATCCGGTGGACGATTGGATGCGCCGCGGCTGACGCCGCGTCGATTCAGACACGATGATCGTCGCAATGCAATAGACGGGAGCTCGAGCGATGGATGCAATGGACGCCCTTACTCAGCGAGTCTCAGGCAGCGGATTGGTCGAACCTGCGCCGGACGAGCTCGAGCTGCACACCATCCTCTCCGCGGCCCTGCGCGCGCCGGACCACGGGCGCCTGCGTCCGTGGCGCTTCGTCGTCCTGAGAGGCGCCGCGCGCCAGCGACTCGGGGCCCTGATGGCCCAGGCCTACCGGCAGCGGCATCCCGACGCGACCCCGACGCAGATCGAGAAGGAGGCGAGCAAGCCGCTGCGCGCCCCACTGGTCGTCGTCGTCGCCGCGAAAGTCAACGAGCAATCGAACATACCCGTCATCGAGCAGATACTGTCCGCGGGCGCCGCAGCGCAGAACGTCATGGTCGCGGCGTTCGCTCTGGGCTACGGTTGCGCATGGAAGACCGGCGACGCTGCGTACGACCCGGCTATCAAGGCCGCCTTCGATCTGGTGCCGAACGATGCGATCGTCGGCTTCCTGTACCTGGGCACCAACTCGAAGTCCCCGCCGCCGCCGGAGCCGTTGGATGTTTCCGCTCATGTGGTCGAGTGGCCCGACGTGGAAACTCCTCAATGAAGCTCCTAACGTTCAGCCGAATGGAAACGGGCGCGAAGCCGCGGACCGGTGCATGGCTCGATGGCGACATCGTCGACCTCGACGCCAGTCTGCGACGGGCTGATCCCGAAGACTGTGGATTTCCAGATTCGCTGCGATCGCTTATCGCCGCGGGGGCTGCCGGCCTGGCATCAGCGAGACGAGCGATCGATTCGGCCGCGGACTCGCGTTCCGGGGATGGAATCCGCTTCCGGCGCGACCGGGTCCGCCTTCTTCCGCCGATCCCCGACGCCCGACTTTTCTTCTGCGTCGGCAAGAACAACAAGTCGCACCTCGAGGAACTGGTCCGCAATCAGTTGATCAAGGAGATTCCCAGGGAACCGACCGGGTTCGTCAAGCTTTCCTCGGTCATGGTCGGCGACGATGCCAATGTCGTCCGCCCGCTGGGAATCACGACGCTCGACTACGAGCCGGAGCTCACGTTCGTCATCGGCGAGCGCGCGTTCCGCGTAGCGAAGGGCGATGCGCTCTCCTACGTCGCGGGCATCACCCTGACCAACGACCTCACGGCCCGCCAGATCCAGAAGCAGGAAGTCGCGTCGGGTACGCGCTTCTGGACGTCGAAGAACATGCCTGGCTTCGGCCCCGTCGGACCGTACATCATCACGCTCGACGAGATCGCGGACCCGCACGATCTCTGGGTCACTTGCCGCGTGAACGGCGAGCAGCGCATGCGGGTGCATACCGGAGACATGATCTTCCGCATCGGCGACGTGCTCGAGCATTTCTCGCGCTGGATGCCGTTCGAGCCGGGCGACCTGATCGCGATGGGAGCGCCCGCCGGCGTCGCCGTGGGCCAGCCGAACGCCGACGAGCTCTACCTGAGGCCGGGTGACGTCGTCGAGATCGCCATCGAGGGCTTCGATCCGTTGCGTACCCGCATCGCCGGGCCTGAAGAGGAGGGTGCATGACCAAGATCACGCGCGGCAACCCGCCGAATCTGAAGAACGTGCGCGCCGGCATTTACCACCACTACATCCGCGTCGACAATCCGTCCACGCTGATTTTCCTGTCGGGCCAGCTCTCGCGCGACGAGGAGGGCAATCTCGTCGGCCCCGGCGACATGGCGGAGCAGGCTCGCCAGGCGATCCGCAACATGCAAACCGTGCTCGAAGCCGCCGGCGGGACGCTCGCGGATATCGTCTCCATCGTCGTCTATACCACCGACATCCGCGAGTTCAAGGAGATCGTCGCCGCGCGGATGGAGTTTTTCAAGGACAAGCTGCCGACGAGCACGATCGTCGAAGTCAATCATCTCGCCGACCCCGGACTGCTGATCGAGTTCCAGGCGACGGCGGTACTCTAGCCGGGATTCAGCGCTCCTCGATCACTGCGATCGCGTTCACTTCGACCACCGCGCCCGGCAGCGCGAGCCGGGATACCTCCACCATCGTCGCCGCGGGGAGCTCCGTCTCACCGAAAAACCGGCGGCGCACGGGGTCCATCGCCAGGCGATCGTCCATGTTGGTCACGAAGATCTGAAGCCAGCAGACGTCGCGCAGCCTCGCCCCGACGTCTTGGAGCATCGTGCGCATGTTGAGGAAGATGGTCTCGATCTGCCGCTCGGCGTTGCCAGGCGCGACGACCATCCGCTTGCCGTCGATGAATTCGACGCCGAGCTGGCCGGCGAGGAATACGAGCTTGCCCGCCTTGACCGCCATCGAATACGGGCGGTTCTCCGACTTGAAGGGCTCCGGGTTGTGGAATTGCTTGGACATGGCTGTCTCAGGAAAGGCGATGCGCGATTCAGGGCCTGCGCCACCGGCTCCCGGCCGCGCGGTCGAGGGCGTACACGACGATCAGCGAAAGCACGAGCAGAGTGATAGAAAGCGCCGCGCCTCCGGGGTAGTTGCCGATCTCGCCGAACCGGCTGTAGATCAGGTTGGACACGAACAGCACTCGGCCCTTGCCGAGCACCATCGGGATCACGAAGGCGCTGATGGAGAAGGTAAAACAGAGCATGAACGCCGCCAGCAGGCCGCGCGCGGAGAGCGGTACGGTGATCGTTGCATGCGCCTTCCAGTTCGGTGCGCCCAGGGCCTGCGCGGCCTCGACGAGCCTGGGATTGAGCGCCTGCAGCGGCGCGAGCAGGACGATTGCCGCCATCGGGATCAGGCAGTGCAGGAGGCCGAGCACGATGGAGATCTCGGCGTAGCCCCGGCTGTTGAGCGCGAGCCCCAGCAAGCCGGCCAGTTCGCGCCCGAAGCCCGACGGCCCGACGGCCAGCGACACGGCATAGACGCGGATGAGGATGCTCAGGAACAGCATCACCACCAGAAATGCGATCCACGCGCGGCGCACCCGCGGCCGGTGCTCGCGCGCAACCTTGTAGCCGATCGGATAAGCGAGCACGAGCGCCAGCAGCGATGCGATCAGGCTCAAGACGAACGTATCGGCGAAAAAACGCGCGTAGGCGGGTCGAAAGAGCTCACCGTAGTTCTCCAGCGTCAACGGTGCGTCGCGCGCGGAGCCGACATGACCCGGCACGAACAGACGCAGGCTCTCGTCGCCAACGAGGAGCAGCGGGACGATGAGGAAAACCGCGACGACCGCGACCGCCGGCAGCAGCAGCCCGCGACCGCGAGGCGCGCTCATTATGGGTCGGCGACGTTACAGCAGCGAAACGATCTCGGTTTCGAAGCGCTTGACCGTGTCGTTGAGCTGACTCGCCAACGCCGTGAAGTCCGGAAAATAGGCGTACTTCGAGAGCTCGTCGCCCTTGAATGCGATGTTCTCCGCGAAGCCGCTCGACTTCGCCTTCCGGTTGGTCGCGCCCTGCCCCAGCATCTCGTTGAACGCCTGGTTGTTCTCGGGACTTATGAAGAAGTTGAGGTAGTCCTTGGCGGCCTTTTTCTTCTGCGAGCTCTTGAGCACCACCCAGCCGTCCTGGTACATGAAGGCTTTCATCCCCTTCTCGTCGGGCACGCGCGTCAGCACCTTGATGGGGAAATTGGCCGACACCTTCTTCCATGGCGACATGTTCCAGAAGGCAACCGAGGTCTCTCCGGTCGAGATCGAATTGATGAAGTCGGTCTCGGTGTTCGCGACCCGGCCGATGTTCCCGGACTTGGCGAGCTTCTTCAGGAGCTCCCACCCCGGTTCCATGTTCTTCTCGCTGCCTCCCCCCGAAAGCGCGAGCGACAGGAGCTGCAGATTGGAATTGATGCTCGGGCCGGGCCAGCAGATCTGGCCCTTGAGTTTGGCATCGAACAGCTGCTCGATCTTTTCGACCTTGACCGGCGCCTTGTCGCTGCGATAGCCCCAGAACATGCCGGCGAGGCTGCGCGGCACGTTGACGATCGCGCCGTTCTTATCCTTGAAGAAGTACTCGCTCGGCACGTCCTTCAAGTTCGGCATGTCGTCCGGCGTGAGCGGCTCGAGCCACTCCTCGTTGATCATCGTCACGTACACGGGGTTCCAGGCCGCGACGATGTCGTACTTGGGATTGGGCCATGCGGCCTTGATCTTCGGCAGGACCGTTCCGGCGCCGCCCGAATGCAGGTCCCACGTGATGTCGACGTTCTTGTCGCCGGCGGTGATCTTGCGGGTCGCCTCGATCAGCGGTCCTCCCCAGTCGATGCCGGTGAGCGCGACGGCCTGCGCGCGGACGGGCAAGCTTGCTCCGGCGACGAGAGCGGCGCTGCTGGCAAGAAAGCTACGGCGAGTGAAATGGCTCATTGCGATCTCCTCCTCTTGGCTTCCGCGCGACCCAGGCGGGTCGACGATACGTTGAACCCCCGTTCGTGGGCCATCCGTTTGCGTTCCGGAATCGGTCTGGTCCGATCGACTTCATCCCCATCGTACAGGATCGTCGAGATCTTCCTCGCATCGGCGAGCATGCCGATATCGGCGAGCGGGTCGCCGTCGACGACGAGGATATCGGCGCGAGCGCCCTTCTCGAGCGTACCGACCTCCCCCGCCCATCCGAACGCGGCCGCATTGCGGCTCGTCGCCGACTTGATGGCCTCCATCGGGCTCATGCCGACCAGCTCGACGAACAGCTCGAGCTCCCGCGTGTGCCAGTCGCCGTACGGCGTGACGGAGAAGCCGGCTTCCGAACCGGCGAGCAGCGGGATGCCGGCCTCGTGCGCACGGCGATGGATGTCGGCCAGCGCGTCGAGCTCACGCTTCTTGACCTCGATGTAGTTCGGATCGACGCCCACATCCCTGCCCCATTCGACAATGTTGGCGGTAAAGGTGAACGTTGGACAGATCGGGGTGCGCGCATCGCGCAGGACGCCAAGGTCCTCGCGCCGCATGTACGACGCATGTATCACCCAGTCCACACCCGCGCGCACCGCCCCGAGAACCGTGTTGGCGTAGCGCGCATGGATCGTGGTCTTGCGTCCGAGCCCGTGCGCAGTGGCGACGATCGCGTGCATTTCCTCGTTGGAGAGACACGCACCCGCCTGATCGAGCCGCTCCTGTGCCTGGCTGTCGCCGCTGATCTTCACCAGATCGACCCGGTTCTTCACCTGCTGGCGCACCTCGCGCACCATCTCCTCGCGCGTATGGCACAGCACGCCTTCGGCGGAGACGGGCATGCCCAGCCACGATGGGAAATAATCCGCGAACCCGCCGTCGCCGACGATGTGACGTCCCGCGGCGAAGATCCGCGGACCCGGAAACATGCCGCTGGCGATCGCGTCGCGCGCGGTGACGGCCACGAGCCACGTGGAGCCGGGATCGCAGAACGACGTGACGCCCGAGCGCAGCACCTTGGCGCAGTTCCACACGGCGCGCACGGCCGCCCACTCCGCGCCGCCATAGACGTCGACCTCTTCCGCGGTGCGGCCTTCGCCATAGCTGATGTGACAGTGCGCGTCGATCAGGCCGGGCATCACGGTCTTGCCCGCGGCTTCGATCACTCGGTCGGCGCGCTCCGCGGCTTCGGGCGGCGGCCGCGGGCCGTCCCAAAGCCCGACGATCCGACCGTCCTGGACCCGAAGGGAAGCGTTCTTGCGCGGCTCGTCGGCGATGCCGTCGATCAGATTGCCGCCGACGATGTCCAGCGTTCCTTTCATGCCTGGAGCCCCGCGGCGTCGATGCCGTAGAGGCGGATCACGTTGCCGAAGACGATCGCTTTTCGATCCTCCTCCGGAATCCCCGCCAGGATCTCGCCGATGCGTTGCCTCGTATGGGGATACGGACAGGGAGGATGCGGGAAGTCCGAGCCCCACAGGATGCGATCGACACCGATCTCGTGGCGGAGCCTGCCGGCCAACGGGTCGTTGATGATGCCGACGAAGACGTTTTCGTCGATGTAGGCGCGCGCCGGCCGCTTGAGCGGCGCGAGGCCGGGAAACTGCTCGATGCGCTCGACGCGGTACTTGAGGATCGGCAGCCACGACGCGTCGTACTCGGAGAGAAAGATCGTGAGCTTCGGAAAGCGATCGAGAATACCGCCGAAGATGAATTCGTTGGCGAGCACCGGTGCGGCTTCGCCGAAGAGCTCCAGGAACGAGCGCGGAACCTCGCCGCGCTCGTCCGCGCCGTGATAGGTGAACGGGTCGCGCACGCGGCCTGTAACGATGTGCAGCGTCACCGGGACACGCGCTTCCTCGGCGATCGCCCAGAACGGATCGTAGACGGCGCTGCGGTACGGCGCCGCGTCCTCGATCGGCTGCGTCGGCACCATAATGCCTCGCACGCCGCGCCGGACGATGCGCTCGGCCTCCTTCACCGCCCAGCCTACGTCGTCGATCGGAACGATGCCGACGCCCAGCAGTCGCGCGGGCTCGGCCGCACAGTACTCGACGATCCAGTCGTTGAATACCTCGGCGCAGGCGCGGCGCATCGCAGGATCGGGAATGCGCGGCACCCACAAGGCGAACGTCGGATTGAGCACTTCGGCGGACACGCCATCGGCCTTCATCAGCTTGAGCCGGAAGACCGGGTCGCTGCCGGCCTGTACCAGCTCCTTTACGCGGGCGTCGTCTCCGACGGCATTGACCAGCTCGTCGATTCGCGCTGCTTCGCCGGGGCGTCCGAGGTAGAAGAATGTCCCTTCGTGGCCGCCGAAGCCCTTGACGATGCGCGGGAGCGCGTCGCCGAAGCGCCCGCCCAGGGCCTTCGTCCAAAGGTCGCCCGGCTCGAGCACGTGCGAGTCGGCCGAAATGATCAGGTTCGCAGGGGAATCAGTCATCGAAGAATGCTGCGGTTCGCATCGCGGAATATACACCCGGCTCGCCGTCTCGAAGCCGCGCGGCCTCAGGCCCCGCCGCGCGCCTCGAGCAGGAAGGCCAGCGCGTCCTCGGTGAAGCGCGGCGTGAAGTTGAGCAGCCGATGCGGCGCGCCGGGATAGATCGACAACCGCGATCCCCGGATGTGGTCGCGAAGGTAGCTCGCGTACGAGGGGGAGGCCACGGGGTCCGAGCTGCCGACGGCGATCCATGTCGGGCAACGTATCCCCGCCAGCCCGGATCGCACGTCGTGCGCGAGGATCGCCCGATAGTGCCCGAGCAGGCCGACTTTCGACGGTGCGTCCGCTCCGCGCCAGCGCGCGACGCGCAACGCGACCTCCTTGTCGATCTCGGCGTCATGCGCGTTGATGTACTCCTCGCCGAACGCGCTGAACGCCGTGAACATCGCCCACAGCTCGGGCGTTGTCTCCAGGAGCACCTTGATCAGGATCTCATAGCGCCGGCGAAGGTACGCCTCGACGTGCGAGAAGGTGGAATAAAGCGAGAGCGATTTCACGCGCTGCGGCTCGTCGATAGCCATCTGCAGGCCGATCGCGCCACCGAGCGAATAGCCCGCCACATGCGCGCCCGGGATATCCAGCGCGGAGAGCAGCGCCAAGGCATCGCGGGCCATGTCCGGCACCGTGTAGCCCGATTCCGGAATGTCGCTTCGACCGATCCCGCGCAGGTCGTAGGTGATGCAGCGAAAATGCGCGGCGAACGAGAGCAGCTGGTCGCGGAACGCGGTGTGGTCCATGCCGTTGCCGGCGATGAGGATGAGCGGCTCGCCTTCGCCCGTCGTTTCGACATACGTCCTCACGCCGTTGGCGGTCACGAAGGGCATCGCGAGCTCGCTAGGCCGGTCGGGCATCACGATTCCGCGGTCAGGATGCAATCGCCGGGCCGGAACACCACCCGAAGCTCGGTACCGACGGCGGGAAGCGCCTGATCGCGGCTCTGCTCCACGCAGACCACGGTGCGGCCCGAATCGAGCCTGACTGCATAATGGATCTCCGAGCCGAGATACGCCGCGCTCGCCAGAGTGCCACGCAGCGTGTTGAGCCCGTCGGCGAGCGGTTCGTCCGTGGCCACGATGCGCAACCGCTCGGGGCGCACGCAGAACTGGATCACGCCTTCGCTCGAGGCATCGGCAGGCACGGTGAACGTTCCCTCGCCGGAGACGAATCGGCGAAACGCCGGCGCGACGGCCGGTCCGAGTCTGCCCTCGAACCAGTTCGTGCGGCCGATGAATTCCGCGACGGTCCGCGTTCGCGGAGCGTGGTAGATCGCCGCCGCGTCGCCCTGCTGCAGGATGCGGCCGCGATCCATCACGATGATCTCGTCGGCGAGGCTCATCGCCTCTTCCTGGTCGTGGGTCACGATCAGCGTCGTGCAATGCACGGTCTGCAGGATCTGCTTCAACTCGAACCGCAGCTCCTGCCGCAATTTCGCGTCGAGCGCGGACAGCGGCTCGTCGAGCAGCATCACCTCCGGGGTGATCGCCATGGCACGCGCGAGCGCGACACGCTGCTGCTGCCCGCCGCTCAGGCCCGCGGGGCGGCGATCGCCGAAGCCTTCCAGGTGGACGAGGGCGAGCATCTCGCCCACCCGCCGTGCGATTGCATCCCTGTCGTCGCCGCGCTGGCGCAGCCCATAGGCGACGTTCTGCTCGACCGTCAGGTGCGGAAACAGCGCGTAGTCCTGGAACACGAGGCCCACGTTGCGCTCGTGGGGGCGAACGTCGCGCATATCGCGGCCGCCGATCTCGATGGAGCCGCTGTCGGGCTCGACGAAACCGGCGATCATGCGCAACGTCGTCGTCTTGCCGCAGCCGCTCGGGCCGAGGAGCGCGAGGATCTGTCCGCTGCGCACGGAAAAAGACACGTCGGCGACGGCCGGCATGCCGCCATACCGCTTGCTCACCTGCCGCAGTTCGAGAACAGGGCGCGCCATCGTCAAGCCTTGTAGTAGCCCGCACCGACGACCCGATCGAGGCCGGCGATCCAGTCGAGCGCGAACATCAGCGCGACCGAGGTGGCCATGATCAGAACCGCCACTGCTGCGATGGTCAAATCGAAGTTCGCGTGCAGCATGCTGACCAGCGCCACCGGCAGCGTATAGCGATCGGGATCGGACAGAAAGATACTCACCGCCACGTCGTCCAGCGAGAACACGAAGGCGAAGATGGCGCCGGCCGCGATGCCGGTTTTCGCGAGCGGAAAGGTCACCGTCCAGAAGGCGCGCGCAGAGCTCGCGCCGAGCGACTGCGCGACCTCCGGGAGCGAAGGGCGGATGCCGGCGAGCGCTGCGAGCACCGTGCGGATGGCGTAGGGAAAGGTGATGAGCACGTGCCCGCCGAGGAGACGCAGGAAGGGGTCCTGCACGTCGGCACGGGCGTAGAAAAGAAGCAGCGCGAAGCCGATGACGACGCCGGGTACGATGAGCGGCGACAGGAAAAGCGAGATCGCAAGCTCAGCGAAGCGGCTCGGCAATCGATCCAGCGCGACCGCGGCGGAAACGCCCAGGGCGGTCGCGATCAGGGCCGTCGCCGATGCGAGTTGCACGCTCGTCTTCAGCCCCTTCAGGAGATAAGGGTCGGAGAAAAATTGCTCGTACCAGCGGAGCGACAGCTCGGAGGGCGGGAAGGCGCCGAGGTAGTCGCGCGCATCGAACGACATGGAAACCGTCATCGCGAGAGGGATGAGCAGGAGCAGGACGCTCGCGACGATCATGGCCGCGACGACGAGGCGCGCGCAATCGTCGGCGATCCGTTGCCTGCGGTGCCGCCAGCGCGAGTACAGCGCGGCCTGGGTCGGCAGGGGGTGGGTCATCGGCTCCGGAGGGTGCGGCGTCGAGGAATGGCCATCACGACCCATCAAAGAAAACGGCGGCCTCGAGCCGCCGTTCGGAGAGTAGCCGCGGAGCCGGTCAGTTCGCGGCCGCGGCAGCGACCTTCGCGTCAGATACCCGGGCGTCGGGTTTGGCCACCTGCTTCTTCGCCTTCGGGACGTTCGCTTTCGCAATGGACGCGGCGGGCGTTTTGGACGCTGCGATGGACGCCGCGGGCTGCGCCGAAGCCAAGGCCGCCGGCGGTGTAGCCGTCGCCATCGCCTCGTCGTAGGCCCCGCACGCTGCCGCGGTCAACGGCACGAGGCCGAACGCGAGTGCAGTTACTGTCACCAGGCTCTTCATCGCCAATCTCCTCGCGAGTGGACGCGCACAATTTGCGCGTGTTGGCCGCGCTTGTCAACCGCGCCCGACGACCCGGGGTTCGCGCTCAGCGCTCACCCGGGCTACGCTTTCGCGTTCCGAGAGCCAAGCCGTCGATTTTCGCGTAAGTTTGTCGCATGTGGCGTAGCGGCGCTTCGACATGTCATCGCTGGGTCCTGGTCGCCGCGACTGCGATGCTCGCGCTGCCCCTCGCTCGCGCAGCGGACCCGCAGTCCTACGCGGTCGCCATCGCGTCGACGGGCGACCGCGCGCTCGACGCGGCGCTCAAAGCCGGCTCGCAGCTCGAGTCGCTCCAGCCCGCGGGGGCGATCGCGCCCTTCGCGCTGGTCGGACGGGCGCAGCAGGATGTCGAACGCCTGCAGACCGTGTTGCAGGGATTCGGTTACTACCAGGGAAAGGTGACGATCACCATCGACGACCGGCCGCTGGACGATCCTGCCTTGCCCGACCAGATCGAGTCACTCCCCGCCGACAAGAGCGCTAACGTCGCAGTCGCGGTCGAAGTCGGCCCGCTCTACCACCTGCGCAAAGTCGCGCTCGAGGGCGAGATGCCCGATAGCGCCCGCGCCAGGCTCGGCATCACGTCGGGCGACCCGGCGGTCGCCGCCGACGTGCTGAAGGCGCGGGAGCGCCTGCTTACCGCATTGCAGGAAGACGGCTACGCGTTGGCCACGGTCAGCGCTCCGATCGCGTACGAGGATCCGGCCGCGCACGTGCTGGACGTGTCGTACCAGGTGCACGCCGGTCCGCAGGTCGCCATCGGCGAGATCGCCGTGCACGGGCTGCGCCAGGTGAACGAGAGCCTCGTCCGGAACCGGTTGCTGGTGCACACCGGGGAGCGCTACAGTCCCAGCAGGATCGAGAAGGCGCGCCAGGATCTGATGTCCCTGGGCGTCTTCTCCGGCATAAGCGTGCGCGCGGGCGATCGACTGGACGCGCAGGGCCGCATTCCCGTCGTCTTCGACGTGCAGGAGCGCCTTCGCCACGCCGTAGGGCTCACCGCCGCGTACTCGACCGATCTCGGCATCATCGCCAAGGCGACGTGGTCGCATCGGAACCTCTTCGGCAATGCCGAGCAGCTCAACCTCCTGGCGGGCGTGCAGGGGATCAGCGGGAGCGCGACGACCGGGCTGGGCTATAACGTCAGCGCGCAATATGTGAAGCCCGAGTTCTTGCAGCGCGATCAGCAGCTCGAGCTCAACGTCGGCGCGCTCAACCAAAGCCTCGAGGCCTACGATCAAGAGGCGGTGACCGCCGGGACTTCCCTGCGGCGCAAGCTCTCGGATCTCTGGAGCGGCAGCATCGGCATCGCGGCGATCCGCGAGCGCATCGTGCAGGAGGGCGAAACGCGCTACTACACACTGGTCGGATTCCCGCTCAATGCGAAGTACGACAGCACGGGCATCACGAATCCCCTGGAGGATCCGCTGCACGGGATCCGCGCAGCCGTCACCGTCACGCCCACCCAGTCCTTCGGTGACAGCAGCGCCACCTTCTTCATCCTCCAGGGCAGCGCGTCCGGGTACATCGACCTCGCGTCCTTCGGCGCGACGGCGCCCGGGCGAAGCGTCATCGCCTGGCGCGGCCTGATCGGATCGGCGCAGGGGGCGTCGCTTTTTTCTCTGCCGCCCGATCAGCGCTTCTATGCCGGGGGGAGCGCCACGGTGCGGGGGTTCAAGTACCAGTCCATCGGTCCGCAATTTCCCGACAACAAGCCGATCGGCGGGATATCGATCGACGCTGCAACTATCGAGTTGCGGCAGCGTCTATCCGGCAACTTCGCCGTCGCGGCGTTCGTCGACGCCGGCCAGGTGGGCGAGACCAGCGAGCCGTTCACGGGCACCGTGCACGTGGGCGCCGGCATCGGCGTGCGCTATTACACTGCGATCGGGCCGGTCCGCCTTGACGTGGCCCTGCCGCTGAACCGGCAACCCGACGGCGATCGCTTCGAAATCTATATCGGCCTGGGCCAGGTCTTCTGATGCGAACGACGGCGAAGATTCTGGCCTGGACCGCCGGGGGGCTGATCGTGCTCGTCCCGGTGCTGGTCGCGCTCTTCGTCGCAGCCGCCAACCTGGATTGGGGACGCCGTCTCGTCGAAGCGACGATCGCCCGGCTGTCCGGCAACCAGGTCGTTGTGACCGGCATGTCGGGTCGCTTTCCCGACGATTTGCGCCTCGCCCATGTCGAGGTTCGCGACGGCGAGGGCCCGTGGATGAGCGCCGACGACGTTACGCTGCAATGGTCGCCGTCGCGGCTCGCGCACCGGGACGTGGCGGTAGAGCTTCTGCGCGCCGATCGCGTGCAGCTCTTGCGGCGGCCGCCGCCATCGGAAAAAAGCGCCACCGAACCGTCCGAGCTTCCGGGACGAGTCGACGTGAGCCGCCTCGAAGTAAACCGGCTGGATATCGGCGCGCCGATCGCCGGCGCGGCCGCTTCGGTGACCGTTCAGGGAAACATGCACGCCGCATCCCTGGCCGACGCCGAAATAGCGCTGGCCGTGACGCGAATCGATGCTCCGGGAACGTATGCGCTGCAGGGTCGCATCGATGCCTCGGCGATCAAAGCCGAGCTGGTCGTCGACGAGCCGACGCATGGCCTGCTCTCGGGCCTCGCCGGCTTGCCCGATCTCGGACCTCTTTCGGCGCGGCTCGCCATCGACGGGCCGCGCAACGCCGAAGCGACGCGGATTACGCTCGCCGCCGGAGCGCTGCGCGCGGAAGGCCATGGACTCGTCGACCTCGTCGGCCGAACGGTCGACATGGACGTCACGGCGAGCGCGCCGGCGATGGCGCCGCGGCCTGACGTTTCATGGAAGGGCCTGTCGTTACAGGCGCACGTTCACGGCCCGTTCGACCAGCCCGACGCGAGCGGGCTCGTCCGCATCGACGAGCTCACAGCCGGCGACGGATACGTGAGGAGCGTGCGCGCCGAAGTCCAGGGCAATCGCGGCGCGGTCGCCCTGCACGCGGTGCTGGAGCAACTGCGCGTGCCGGGCTTGAACCCCGGCGCCTTCGAATCGGCGCCTGTGGACCTTCGCGCCGACGCGCGACTCGACGATCCCGCGAGACCGGTGGCGTTCGTCGTTTCACACCCGCTGCTTTCGCTCCGGGGCCATGCCAACACCGGCGGCGCGATCAGCGGCGAGGCCAAGGTCACCGCGCCGTCGATCGCCCCGTTCGCAGCGATCGCAGGACTCGATCTCAGGGGCCAGGCCACGTTCGATACCGTGTTGACCGTGCACGACCGCACGACCGACGTGGCCGTGATCGGCACCCTCGCGGTTACCGGGGGCGCCGCGCCCGCGCCGGCGCTGCTGGGCAATGCCGCGAAGATCGAAATTGCCGCGATGCTCAGCGGCGATGGCATCGCGGTCAAGCGGGCGCAGGTCGACGGGAAGACCTTGCGCCTCTCTGCCGAGGGGACTAGCGCGCGCGACAGGCTCGACTTCAATTGGAAGATCGCCTTGTCCGATCTCGCGGTGCTGACCGCGACCGCTTCGGGGCGGCTCGAAGCGCAGGGTCGCGTTCAGGGCCCGCGCGCGAACCTGGAACTCACCGCCGATGCGACCGGGGAGCTCGCCACGCACGGCTTCCCGCGCGGACCGCTCAGCGCTTCCGCGCGCGTGCGCGGCCTGCCCGGCTCGCCTTCGGGAAAGCTCGAAGCGAGCGCGACGCTCGACGGTTCGCCGCTGCGGCTCGCGGTCGCGCTGGAGCGGGGCCGCGATGGGGCTCTGCGCGGCACGATCGAGCATGCCGACTGGAAGAGCGCGCATGCGGAGGGTGAAGTAACGCTGCGTGCTGGCGATCGACAGCCTCATGGCCGCGTCGCCCTGCGCATCGCGCAACTCGACGACCTGCGACCCTGGATCGGCGAGCCCGTGCAGGGCTCGCTCACCGCCGACGTGAATTTCACGCCGTCGGGCGGCCACATCGAGAGCACGGTCCAAGTGGACGCCCGCAACGTCGGCGTCCCGGGCGCGCAAATGGAGCACCTGACGGTAGCCGGCACGGTGGACGATGCGACGCGCCGGCCGACCGTGGCCTTGCAGATCGTCGCCTCCGGCATCGCAAGCAATGGCGTGACCGGGAACGCGCGCCTCGAAGCGAACGGTCCGCAGGACGCGCTGAAGCTGAAGCTCTCGTCGGAGCTTCACCACCCCACCGAGGGCGAGGTGCCGCTCGACGCCACTGCAACGCTCGATGCGCCCGGCGGGCGGGTGTCGCTCGCCACGCTGCAGGCGCAGTACCGAGGGCAACACGTGCGCCTCCTCGCGCCGGTGCACATTTCGTTTCGCGATGGCATCGCGGTGGACCATTTGCGCATCGGCATGCAACAGGCCGTGCTGGAAATCGCCGGCCGCATTTCACCGACCCTCGATCTGACCGCTTCGTTGCGCAACGCGACGCCGGCGCTCGCCCGGAGCGTCGAGCCCGACCTGCAAGCCGACGGTACGCTGACCATGGACGCGCGGCTTACTGGGACGCTGAGCGAGCCGCGGGGCACCGTGAAGCTTGCCGCCAGCGGGCTGCGCATGCGCACGGGACCAGCGCGCGCGCTTCCCGCGGCGAACGTCACCGCGAACGCCCAGCTCGAAGGGCAATCGGCGCGGGTCGATGCGAAGATTTCGGCGGGAAGCCGGGTCCGGCTCGACGCGAGCGGCCGCGTTCCTCTTTCCGCGGCTGGCCCGATCGATCTGCGCACGAGCGGCACCGTCGACGCGACCGTCGCCAATCCGATCCTGGAAGTGAACGGGCGGCGCGTCAAAGGCCAGATCACGGTCGACCTCGCCATCTCGGGCACGTTCGCCTCGCCTCGCGCAGGCGGCACGCTTCGCGTGTCCGACGGCGAAATCCAGGACTACGCTCTCGGCGCGCAGTTGACCAAAGTCGACGCCCTGCTCGAGGCGGCGGGCGATACCGTGCGCATCGCGAGCCTAACGGCCCACGCCGGTCCGGGCACGGTTTCGGCGACCGGCACCGTCGGCGTGTTCGCGCCGGGGCGTCCCGTGGACGTGAAGATCACCGCGCGTGACGCGAAGCCTCTCGCGACCGATCTCCTGACCGCCAACCTCGACGCGGACATCACGCTGCGCGGCGAATCGAAGGCGCGAGTGGACGCCGCGGGCAGCATCACGATCCACCGCGCCGAAATCACGATTCCGAAAGCGCTGCCGCCGACCGTCGCGGTGCTCGACGTTCGCCGGCCGGGACAGAAACCGCCGCCTTCGGCCGCTCCGGGTCCCGTCGTCGGCCTCGATCTCAAGGTCGATGCGCCGCGGGCCGTGTTCGTCCACGGCCGCGGCGTCGACGCGGAAACCGGCGGCGAGCTCCGCATTCGCGGCACGACCGCGGCGCCGCAGGTGAGCGGCGGGTTCGACATGCGGCGGGGAAGCTTCGATCTCGGCGGCGCGTCGCTCAAGTTCACCTCGGGCAAGGTGAGCTTCGCGGGCACCGGGCTTTCGCAGAAGATCGATCCCACGCTCGACTTCCTGGCGGAGACCACGTCGGGCGACATCACGGCCAGGCTCGCCATCACCGGCTACGCCGATGCGCCCAGGATCGCGCTTTCCAGCACGCCGGAGATGCCGCAGGACGAGATCCTCGCGCGGCTGCTCTTCGGCGTCAGCGCCAAGCAGCTCTCGCCGCTGCAGCTCGCGCAGATCGCCGCCGCCGTCGCAACGATCGCAGGCGTCGGCGGAGAGAACAATCCGCTGACGGCCATCCAGAAGAGTCTGGGACTCGACCGGCTTTCGGCAGGCAGCACGCCGACCGGCGGAACCGTCGTCGAAGCGGGACGCTACGTCTCGGATCGGGTCTACGTCGGCGCCAAGCAGAGCACGCAGGGACGAACCCAGGCGCAGGTGCAGGTGGATCTGACCAAGAATCTCAAGCTGCAGGCTACGTTGGGCACGGGAGGAACGGTGCCGGTGCAGGGTGCGACGCCGGAGAACGATCCTGGCAGCAGCGTCGGACTGTCCTACCAGTTCGAGTATTGATAGGACGCTGGAAGAGGCGAAAACACGAAGGCCCGCACGCTGGCGGGCCTTCGTGGAGGCAAACCGGGGAGCCGATTCAGTCCGAGCTCAATATCCGGGTCAGCGTCAGCGGCCAGGCCGCGACTTGGAAGCTCGCCTTGCCAAGGAGCGTTTGCCGCTCTTCGCGGGACGCTTCGGACCAAGGTTGTCCCGGAGCGGGCTCGATGTCCACCGGCTTGCCGGTCTTGCCCGACAGGCGGTCCAGCAGCAGCGGCGCCCCGTTACTGGGACTGCGCAATATGACCTTCATTCGTCGCTCGATTCAGTTCGATCAGCTTATTTAACATGAAAGTCCTGCTCTCGGCAACCGCGGCATCCAGCTTCTCGGCGATCTGCTGGTAATCCTGCTTGTCGGTCAATTCCGACGATTGACGTATGCCCAGCCTGAGGATCGCCAGCGGCGGCTCGGTGGGGTCCTGTCCTTCCACGCGAACTGGCGCAGTCACAAGCACTCTCTCGCCGTTGACCATGCCGGCTTCCTTGGCCTCTTCCTCCAACTGGCCCCCGGGATACTCGGCGATGGCATAGCCCGCTTCGCCCCACCACGCATGCAGATAGAAGCCTTTGGACGACTTGAGTGCGATCAGAGTCGGTAGTGGCGTACCGTCTCCCTGCGCCGGCCATCTTCCGGCGAGCTCGAGCATCGGCGAAGCCGCAACGCGCGGAACATAAAGCGCCACCTGCGCGAATTTCGCCCATGCCATGTCCGCGAGCCCGGAAAAGAACGCCTTGGCGAGTTCGTCGCCGTTCCTTTCCACGACGGAGGTGAGCCGCGCGCTGGATCGGCCGCGAGCGACGTCCGCCAGAGGCCAGACGATGGCATAACGATATCCCTGCAGCGGATACGGTACCGTGAGCACGAAGAGCCCTTCGCGATTGGCGATCAGACGCTTGGTGAGCGAGTGGCTGTATTCGGGTTCCTTGTTGAGGTCGCTCGTGTCCTGGAAGTAGACGCTGACCTTCTCCGGCTCGGGCGCGAACTCCTTGGGTAGGGCCACTGTCAGCGTGAGCGAATGCACGAAGTTGTCGACGGTGCTGGCGATGAACTCGCACTCGTCCCTTCGAAACGGCCCCAGCGTCGCCTTGTCGTAGAGCTGCAGATCCTGCTTGGTAAGCACGATCGCGTCTAGCCACTGATACTGGACCTTGATCAGCGGGAGCAGCAGCGGCTGGGTCGTATTGAACTCGACGTTGGCGATGTATGCGTGATCCTCCTTCTGCCATGGCTGGAAGCGCGAAACCTTCATGCCCTCCGCGAATTGCTTCGGCACTTCGAGCTCGGGGCCGATCAGCGTGCCGGTCCTGTTGCGCGCGATGACGGTCCAGCTTCCCCCCTTGATGAGCCAGTCGGAGCGCTCTTCGCGGATGATCGCGTCGCGGTGCGCCGTCACCACGACGTGCTTCACCAGCTCGCTGGTCGCAGGCGACTTCCGGTCGGATCTCCGGCTGAAGCGGGCGCGGCGAACCGCGTAATTGCTGAGCAGCTCGACCGGCTCGGTGCTCAGACGCCACTGGACGCCGTCGTTGGTGATCTCCCTGAGCCAGACGCTGCGATCCGGCCGCAGCTCGATGAGATTGGCATGCGCGCGGCTGCTCATGCAGGTGTTCTCGAACGTCACGACACCGGTCGCCGATCCGGCGCCGAGGACGACCGTCTCCGCTCCCTCCTCCCGGACGCTGCCGTATCTCGCCAGGTTGCGCGCGTGTTCGTGGCCGTGAAGAACGAGATCGATGTTGGCGCGACAGATGCTCTCGAGCACGACGCCGGCGTTGCCGATGATCGTCGGCTGGAAATTGTCCGCGAGGTGCGAGCCCGCCCGCTCGGTGAGCGGGATGGGCAGCAGATGGTGGTGGATCATCAGAATCACCAGATCGACGTTCGCCGTCTGCCGCGTGGCGTCGAACGCCTTGTCCAGCTCGTCCACCCGAAGAAAGCCCTGGGCAAAGTACGAAGCGTCGATGCTCGAATCCACACCCATCACCAGCAGATTCCAGCGGTTTTGCATCGGCCCGAGCGGAATCCTGTATCGGGTATCGAGGCCCGGTATGCGGTTCTGGAACGCGCTGGAAAAGCCTTCCGACGGGAAAAACCAATCCAGCGGCTTGCGCAGAATCCGGGCCGTGTTCCCCTTGGGGTGGCGATCGTGGTTGCCGGGGCAGACGAGAAACGAATAGTCGGGACTGCCGTTGCGTAGCTGGATGCCGCCCAGTCCGGTCGCGGCGGCGGCATAGAGCTTTTTGCTCGGAGTGTCCGCGAGATCGCCCGTAACCAATATCAGAGACGGCTTTCGCTCGTCGTCGCCGTTGATGAAATTGACGAAGGATCCCCACACCGGCTGCTGGTCGGTGAATCCGAAATGTAGATCGCTGATGTGGAGGATCCGGAAGGTGTCCAAAGGTCGCACTTCCCTCGTCTGGATCATCGGTTGCCTCCACCGCTGGAACCGCTCGCCAACTGCGGTCGCAGGTTGCACGCTTCCTGGCGCGCGTAGCGCGTCAGCCAGTCGACGGTCGCCGCCGACAGCGTCCAGCCGAGCGGGGCCTCCGTCACCCGGACCGCGATTTCCTTTTCGTTGCTCACGGGCCGGCTGGGATCGGGCGTGCCGGAGGTCTCGGAGGTCGAGTCGTCGCAGCCGCTTGCCGCGGGCCCGTTCTGCGCCTCGTGGCGGAGAAAGGCGGCGACCCGATCATTGTTCAGCGACACTTCGACGAGCGGGCCGACCGGCTCGCCACCGCTGCACGGGACGCCCTCATGGAGGTCGCCGAGCATCCGCCGCAGCTCGGCTTTCGACAGTTCGGCGCGCGCCGTGCGAGCCGCGAAGAACGTGGCAATCGGCGCCGTGAGCTGGACTTCGCTTACCGCGTCCCTGTGATCCGTCAAGTCGCAGATCCTTCGCTCGGCGCCATCGTTGGTGATGACGATGAAGCGGAGCCTGGAGACGATGTCGGGGGCGACATTCGCGCTGAGCTCGCCGAGGATCTCCAGCAGCGCGAGCACGCCGGAGTTGTCGAAGTACCCGCCGTCGGCCACCTGACCGGCAAGCTTCCGTTGCTCGAGCGCAGCGTAATAGTACGCGCCCGCCGGGCTCACGTAGGTGAAGCGCGCGCTGTTGTGGACGGCACCGACGAGCGACAGGTCGCTCGTGTCGTAGGCGGGGCTGAGGAGGTCGATGGCGCTGGCCGCCTGCCAGGAGAACGTCGAAGTGATGACGCGCTCGCCGCTCTGGACCCCGGTCGAGTTGAGGATGAGGTTGACGCTCGGCGCGGCGCCTTCGCCTGGCGCACTCGCCGCCCCGGCATAGTCGAGAAACGATCCGTCGAAGGCTCCCGGCCGCAGCGAGTCGATGCTCTCCTTCCACGTCTGCTCGAGCGTCCGGCCCCGATCCTGCCAGTGCAGATAGCGGTAGAAGAGGGGATGAATCCAGAAGCCGCGCAGCAAGTCCGGGAAGAGCAGCGTGGCGACGGTCGGCGACAAAAAATCCTCGTCGAGCGCACAAACCACCCGCCGCTGTCTCGGTCCGATCGCCGCGCTCTGGTGGTACGCCTCCGGGCACGACGCGTTCGAAACAGCGCCCGCGAGCAGCGCGTAAGCGGCGGCCCCGAGCGAACCACCCGAGACGCCGCTCACCACGAAAACGCGCTTGCCGAACTCGCCGTCCGACACGTCGTCGGCCGCCGCGAGATAGGACGCGGTGAGAAACGCAGCCCGGATTCCACCGCCGGCCGCCGCGACGAGGTAGATTGGACCGCTCCCGAGCTCTTCACGACCGGCGAGCCACGCCTCGAACGCAGTCAAGACGTCGGGTCGCGCGACCGCAGCGGCGCGTGCTGCGGAGCTCTTCTGTCCCTCTCCGACCTTGGAAATCATGATCGGAGAATCGCCGAGCGCGTTGCAGCCACCGACGATCAGCGGCAAGAGTCCCAGCGATGGAAGTCCATAAGCCTTGGGCAGGACGCCGAGGACGATGCCGCCGAAGACGATCCAGATCCCGAGAGCGAGAAGAAGCAGCGCAGGCGTTCCCACGAATCGTCCCACGCCGATGGGTTGAAGATAGACGAGCAGGAAGACGATCGCGCCCACCGCGAACGAGCCCCACAGAAGGATCTGGGTGATCGGCGCGATCCGCACTTCGGGCCGTCCCACGGGGCGCTGCTCGCCCTCCTCCGGCTCGGCGCGCTCGATCCTCGACACCGACGATCCTTTCACCATGCGCGGGAACCAGTCGCGCCGGTGAACAAAAAAACTGACGATCGCGACGGCTGCGACGAGCGCGATCGGAACCACCATCGGCGTGCGCGGCAGCATCTCGGGGCCGAAAGTCGCCAGCCATGTCGCCACAGCGACGCACGTTGCAATCACGCTGGCGATGAAGGCCCGCCTCCGGGAGTCGGGATCGAGGCTTCCGTCGCGCTGGCCACGGGACCAGCGACGGCACATGAAGTCCAGTATCGCCCACGAGAGCACGCCGACGATCAACTGAAAGCCGGTGGTCTTGAAGCTGACGGCCTCCTTCACGGTGAACAGCGCCGCGGCGAGCGTGGACGCGGTCAGCGGGTCGCCATACGGCACTTCGGTCGCCCACCGGTGCGACACCAGGACGAAAGCGAGGCTGGATACGCATCCCCACCGGTACAGACGGCAGCGAAGACAACCGTGCTGCGTATCGATGGCGGCGAGCAGCGTGAAAGCCGCAACGATCAGGAGCGGCGAATTGAGCACGTAGGTCTTCACGCCGACGTCGGCGAGGAAAAACGCGAGCGGCAGGATGCACAGCGCGCCGAGAATGCGCGGGAGCCACGTCTCCAGCCGGCGGGCGAACGCGTCGAGCTGCGGCGTCTCGACGTTCGGGTCGACCAGATGCTGGAAATCCATCAGCACGCGGCTGGAATACCACGCGATCGCCGCCACCGCGGCCGCGCTTGCGATAAGCGAGAACGACCAGAAGCTGCTCCAGTCCGCGTCCTCCACGACGAGCGCCAGGAGTTCCTTGCCCTGCGGCGGCAAGGTAAAAAATACGATGATGACGGCGGCGGCGAGGACCGCGAAAAAGCACCGTCCCAGCGCGCGAAGGATCAGTTCGACGGCACCGAGCCAAAACCGAGTACGTTCGAGGTTCGCCATCGCAAGCCGTCCGTGATTTCCGTGCGACTGCCGACTTCCAAACCGCGGTACCGACGCAGGATTCCGCGATTTCGCCATCGGGCGCGGGCCGAGTCAAGCGCCGCGGCTCGGGCGATCCGGGATTCCCGCGAACGATAACGCGCTCGCAGCGGCTCACGGCGACGCCGGTCGTGGCGCCTGCCGCGCTCCACGGAGATCCAGGTCCGAGCCTAAAGACCGGGCGTCCCGCCGCCGCGCGCAACGGGGCGCGGGCTCGCTCCGGAAGCCCGTCGCCCCGCGGCACGCACGCCGACACCAAGGCGGACTAGAATGTCGCCGACGCGCCCGACGCGATGTTTCCGACCTGACGCCCGCTTATCCCGCCCTGGAGACTCTCTCGATGAACCTACGTTCCTTACCGTTGCTTTCGATGACGGCCGTGATCGGCGCACTCGCCGTGGCTGTCGCGCTGGGCGCTTCCCCTGCAATGGCGCAGGGCCAGAAGGTGCTCAAGTTCATTCCCCAGGCCGACCTGCGGATTCTCGATCCGATCACCACCACGGCGTACATCACGCGCAATCACGGGTACATGATCTACGACACCCTGTTCGCCACCGACGCCAAGTTCCAGGTCCAGCCGCAGATGGTGGACAAGTACGAGCTCTCCGCCGACAAGCTCACCTACACTTTCACCCTGCGCGACGGGCTCAAGTTTCACGACGGGCAGCCGGTGCGCTCGGCCGATTGCATCGCTTCGATCGAGCGCTGGGCGAAGCGCGATGCGCTCGGCCAGAAGCTCGCGGAGGTGACCGAGGCGTGGAAGGCGGTCAACGACAAGACCTTCACCCTCAAACTGAAGCGCCCGTTCCCGCTCACGCTCGAAGCGCTGGCGAAGCCGTCCTCCAACGTGCCCTTCATCATGCCCGAGCGCATCGCCAAGACGGACGCATCGACCAACATCACCGAGGCGATCGGCTCCGGTCCCTACAAGTTCGTGAAAGAGGAGTGGGTGCCGGGCAGCAAGGTCGTCTACGTAAAGAACACCGATTACGTGCCGCGCAAGGAGCCGCCCTCCTGGGCGGCCGGCGGCAAGGTGGTGAAGGTGGATCGCGTCGAATGGATCTATATTCCGGATTCGGCCACCGCTGCGGCCGCGCTCAACGCCGGTGAGGTGGACTGGTGGGAGCAATTGCCGCCCGACTTGATCCCGGTGCTGGCCAAGAACAAGGACATCAAGGTCGAGAACATCGATCCGCTCGGCTCGATGGGCATGATCCGGTTCAACTTCCTCTATCCCCCATTCAACAACGAGAAGATGCGCCAGGCGCTGCTCTATGTCGTCGACCAGAACGACTACGTGCTCGGCATCGCGGGAGATCCGAAGAACGGCCGCACCTGCTACTCCTACTTCACCTGCGGCACGCCGCTGTCGAGCGAGGTCGGAGCCGGGCCCATGAAGGGCAAGCGAGACTTCGCGAAGGCGAAGGAGCTCATCAAGGAGGCCGGCTACAAGGGCGAGAAGATCGTCATCATCGACGCCACCGACCAGCCGATCGTCCACTCGCAATCGCTGCTCACCGCGGAGACGCTGAAGAAGCTCGGCCTGAACGTCGAGGTGCAGGCGGGCGACTGGGGAACGCTGATCACGCGCCGGACTTCCAAGGAGCCCGTGGACAAGGGCGGCTGGTCGATCTTTCACACCTGGCTGGTCGGCCCCGACCTTACGTCGCCAGCGGTCAATTTCGCGGTCCGCGGCAACGGCCAGAAAGGCTGGTTCGGCTGGGCGGACGACCCGAAGATCGAGGAACTGCGTGAGGCGTGGTTCAACGCGACCGATGCCGCGACCTCGAAGAAAGCGGCGGAAGCCGTGCAGGCGCGCGCCTTCGAGTTCGTCCCCTATGTCCCCACGGCGCAGTTCATCCTGCCCACGGCGTACCGCACGAATCTCTCGGGCGTGATCATCGCTCCCATGACGCTCATGTGGAACGTCGAGAAGCGCTAGCGGTTCCTCGCAGCGCCCTTCCACGCAGGGCCGGCGGATGATCGCCTACATCGTCCGCCGGCTCGGTTCCACGATCGTGGTGATGGGCGTGGTGGCGTTCGTCGTGTTCTCGCTGCTCTACTTGACGCCCGGCGATCCCGCCGCGGTCATCGCCGGCGACATCGCGACCGACGAGGACATCCGCCGGATCCATGTGCGCCTGGGCCTCGACGAGCCGTTCCTGGTGCAGTTCGGCCGCTGGCTGTGGGCGCTCGCGCACGGCGACCTCGGCACCTCGATCTTCACCAATCTGCCGGTCACGCAGCTCATCGCCCAACGCATCGAACCCACGGTGTCGCTCACCCTGTGCACGCTGATCGTGGCAATCCTGGTCGCGGTCCCGCTCGGCGTCGTGGCCGCGGCCCGGGCCGGCACCTGGCTCGATCGCGCCGTGATGTCGTTCTCGGTGCTCGGCTTCTCGGTTCCGGTGTTCGTGTTCGCCTACGTGCTCATCCTCACCTTCGCCGTGCGGCTCGACTGGCTGCCTGTGCAGGGCTACCGCAATATCGGCGACGGCGTCTGGGAGTGGCTGCGCCATCTCATCCTGCCGAGCGTCGCGCTGGGCACCGTGTACGTGGCCCTGATCGCGCGCATCACGCGCGCCAGCATGCTCGACGTGCTCGCGCAGGACTACATCCGCACGGCTTCGGCCAAGGGGCTCGCCCCGAACCAGGTGCTTGTCGGCCACGCGCTCAAGAACGCCGCGATTCCCGTGGTGACGATCATCGGCATAGGCGTGGCGCTCTTGATCAGCGGCGCCATAGTGACCGAGACGGTATTCGCCCTGCCGGGCATCGGACGGCTCACGGTCGACGCGATCCTCCGCCGCGACTACCCGGTCATCCAGGGCGTGATCCTCATCTTCTCCGCGGTGTACGTGCTGGTAAACCTGTTGGTCGACCTCTCGTACGTGCTGTTCGATCCGCGGATCCGCTACTAAGGAACCCCTGAAACAGCCCCACGTGGATTGCGCTGTGAGCAAAATGCGGATGAATGCGAGACGCCCGACGAGGGCAATAGTCGAACCTATGACCGAGGAGGGCCGCGAAGCAGGCGCCGCATTTTGCCACAGCCAGAAGGGACGGCCGCGTTTCGGGCGGTCTGCTTTGTCGCAGCTTCGCTCGTGTACGCTCGGTACATGTCACTCGCTGCTTCGCGCATCCCATCCCGAACCGCGGCCGTCGCAACCGCGCGGGGCCATTTCAGAGGTTCCCTAATGGCCACCGTCACCGCCACGCCGGCCGGCACCGGCCGTTCGGTATCTCCGACCTGGCGGCGCTTCCGCGACGCGTTCCGGCGCCACCCGACCGCGCTCATCGGCGGCGCGATCCTGCTCGCGATGATCGCCATGGCGCTGCTCGCGCCGTGGCTGGGAACCATCGATCCGGAGGCCGTCTCGCCGATCAAGCGGCTCAAGGCTCCGTCCGCGACGTACTGGTTCGGCACCGACATGCTCGGCCGCGACGTCTACAGCCGCGTCGTGTACGGCGCGCGCGTGTCGCTCGCGGTCGGTCTCGCGGTCGCGGCGCTCTCGACGCTGTTCGGCCTCGCGATCGGGCTCGTCACGGGCTACCTCCGGCGGGTCGATGCGGTCGTGATGCGCGTGATGGACGGGCTGATGTCGATCCCCTCCGTGCTGCTCGCGATCGCGCTCATGGCGCTAACCAAGGCGAGCATAGGCAACGTCATCGCCGCGATCACGCTGGCCGAGGTGCCCCGCGTCGTGCGCCTCGTGCGCAGCCTCGTGCTGACCCTTCGTGAGCAGCCGTACGTCGAGGCGGCGGTCGCTTCGGGTACGACGCTGCCCCTCATCCTGATGCGGCATATCCTTCCGAACATCGTGGCGCCACTGCTGGTCCAGGCGACCTACGTCTGCGGCTCGGCGATGATCACCGAGGCGATCCTGTCGTTCATCGGCGCGGGCACCCCGCCGAACATTCCGAGCTGGGGCAACATCATGGCCGAAGGCCGGAGCCTGGTGCAGATCGCGAGTTACCTGATCCTCTTTCCCGGCATCTGCCTTTCGTTGACCGTGCTGGCGGTGAATCTTCTCGGGGACGGCATGCGCGACGCGCTGGATCCGAGGCTGGCGCGGAGGATGTGATGTTGATGGCCGCGCCGAACGAAATCGGTCTCCGCCCTGCGCCGGAGCGACGCGATGGGCCGCTGCTCGAGGTCGAGGAGCTCAGAACCTACTTCTTCACGCGCGACGGCGTGGTGCGCGCCGTGGACGGCGTATCGTTCTCGGTCGAGCGTGGCGAGACGCTCGCCATCGTCGGCGAATCCGGATGCGGCAAGAGCGTCACCTCACTCTCGATCCTGCGCCTGATCGCCTCCCCGCCCGGGCGCACCGTCGGGGGACGGGTGCTGTTCGAAGGCCGAGATCTGCTGGCGCTCTCCGAAGCCGAGATGCGCAGGATCCGCGGCGACGCCATCTCCATGATCTTCCAGGAGCCGATGACCTCGCTCAATCCAGTGCTCACGATCGGCCGCCAGATCGCCGAAGTGCTCACGCTGCATCGCGGCCTCGGCGGCGAGGAAGCGATGCGCCGCACGGTCGACATGCTGCGCCTGGTGCACATTCCCGAGGCGGAGCATCGGGTCGGAGCGTATCCGCACCAGCTTTCGGGCGGCATGCGCCAGCGGGTCATGATCGCCATGGCGCTCGCCTGCGAGCCGCGGCTGCTGATCGCCGACGAGCCGACGACCGCACTCGACGTCACCATCCAGGCGCAGATTCTCGACCTGATGCGCGAGCTCAAGGAGCGAACCGGCGCCGCGATCGTGCTGATCACCCACGACCTCGGCGTCGTGGCGGAAATGGCGCAGCGGGTGGTGGTGATGTACGCCGGGCGCAAGGTCGAGGAGGCCCCGGTCGGCGAGCTGTTCGCGCGCCCGCGCCACCCCTACACGCGGGGACTGCTCGACTCCATTCCCAAGCTCGGCGCGAGCAGGCGCAGCGCCGACCGCGGCCGAAGGCTGAGCGAAATCAGCGGCACCGTGCCCTCGCTCGCCGAGCCTATCGTGGGCTGCGCCTTCGCGCCGCGCTGCGCCTATGCGACCGCGCGCTGCCGCAGCGACTACCCGCCGCTCGAGGAGAAGAGCCCGGGGCATCGCGCCGCCTGCTGGGAGTCCGAGCGCGTGGCGGCGGAGTCCGCGACATGAGCGCGCCCGGCGCGAGCGGCGCGGCGCCGCTTCTCGAAGTCGCCGCGCTCACCAAGCATTACCCCGTGCGCGGCGGCGTGTTCGGCCGTACGCGGGCTCAGGTGCACGCGGTGGACGAGGTGAGCTTCGCGATCGGCGAGGGCGAGACCCTGGGGCTGGTCGGCGAAAGCGGCTGCGGCAAGTCCACGCTCGGCAAGACCGTGCTGCGCCTGGTCGAGCCGACGGCGGGAACGATTTCCTGGCGCGGCATGCGCATCGACCGGCTCAGCGCCGGCGCGATGCGAGGCTATCGCCGCGAGCTGCAGGCGGTGTTCCAGGATCCCTACGCGTCGCTCAACCCGAGGATGCGCGCGGCCGACATCGTCGCCGAGCCGATCCGCAATTTCGAGCGCCGCGCGCCGGCGGAGATTGCCGAGCGGGTGCGCACGCTCTTCGAGAAGGTGGGTCTGCGCGCGGACCAGATGCCGAAGTATCCGTACGAGTTCTCCGGCGGCCAGCGCCAACGCCTCGGCATCGCGCGGGCGCTCGCGCCCCGGCCGAAGCTCATCGTGTGCGACGAGCCGGTGTCCGCGCTCGACGTGTCCGTGCAGGCGCAGGTCATCAACCTGCTCGTCGACCTGCAGCGCGAATTCGGCCTGTCGTATCTCTTTGTCGCGCACGATCTCGCGGTCGTCGAGTACATCAGCCACCAGGTCGCGGTGATGTACCTCGGCCGGATCGTCGAGCTCGCCCCGACCCGCGAGCTCTTCGAGCATCCGCTGCACCCGTATACCGAAGCGCTGCTCGCGGCGGTGCCGATACCCGACCCTACGATCCGCCGCAAGCGCCTGATTCTCGCGGGCGACGTGCCCAGCCCGATCACGCCGCCGCCGGGCTGTCGCTTCCACACCCGTTGCCCGTATGCTTTCGATCGCTGCCGGGTCGAGGAGCCGCTGCTCGAGGAGCCGGCGCCCGGGCATCGCGTCGCGTGTCATTTGCGCGAAGCGCCGAGCGCGCCCGCGAGCGCGTGGCAGCCGCCGAGCGTCCCGCAGGAGAGGAGTCCCTAGCATGAGTCCGTTGAACCGTTTGAGCGCGATGGAAGCGGCGCGCAGGCTCGCCGCACGAGAGATCACGGCGGAGAAGCTGCTGCGCCACTGCCTGGAACGGATCGGCGAGCGCGAGCCGACCGTTCACGCCTGGACGTTCTTGGACGGCGAGGGGGCGCTTTCCCAGGCGCGCGCGCTCGACGCGCAGCCGACGCAGGGGCTGCTGCACGGCTTGCCGATCGGCGTGAAGGACCTGTTCGACACGGTCGACATGCCGACCGCCTACGGCTCACCGATCTACGACGGCCACCGGCCCGCGGCCGATGCGGCCTGCGTCGCGCTCGCGCGAGCGGCGGGCGCGGTCGTCGTGGGCAAGACGGTGACCACCGAGTTCGCCACCTTCCATCCCGGTCCGACCTGCAACCCGCGCAATCCGTTGCATACGCCCGGCGGCTCGTCGTCGGGCTCGGCGGCGGCAGTGGCGGACTGGATGGTGCCGCTCGCCTTCGGTACGCAGACCGCGGGATCGGTCATCCGTCCCGCCGCGTATTGCGGCGTCGTCGGTTACAAGCCCACCTACGGGACGCTCAACCGGGTCGGCGTGCGGATGATCTCCGACACGCTCGATACGGTCGGCGCGCTGGCGCGCACGGTGGCGGACGCCGCGCTGCTCGTCGCGGCGCTCTCGGAGCGGCGAGAGCTCCTGATCGCGCACGCGAGCCCCGATGCTCCGCGCATCGGCCTGTGCCGCACCTACGAATGGCATCGCGCGAGCGCCGAGACCGTCGCGGCGTTCGAAGATGCGGAGCGGCGGTTGCGCGCCGCGGGCGCGAGCGTACGCGACGTCACGCTGCCGCCCGCGTTCGCGGCGCTCGCCGAAGCGCAGGTTACGATCATGGTGGCCGAGGTCGCGAAGTGCCTGGCGTACGAGTGGCGGTCTCAGCGCGGCAAGTTGAGCGGCGAGATGGTCGCGATGATCGAAGCCGGCCTCGGGGTGTCCCCGGAGCCCTACGACGCCGCGCAATCGCTGGCCCGCACCTGTCGCGGCCTTCTGCCGAAGGTCTTCGAGGGTTGCGACGTTCTGCTCGCGCCGAGCACGGTCGGCGAAGCGCCTGCAGGCATCGAAGCGACCGGCGATCCGCTGTTCAACCGCATCTGGACCCTGCTACGCACGCCCTGCGTGCACGTGCCCACCGCCCGCGGTCCGCAGGGGCTCCCCGTCGGCGTCACCGTCGCCGGCCCGATCGGCGCCGACCGCGCGACGCTGCTCGCCGCGGACTGGATCGAGGCGAAGATCGGGCTGGGCCAGGATTGAAATCGGGACTGGAGGCACTGCAAATGCATACGACTTTCGAGACCCGCGCCATGCGGGAAGCGAACGCGCTGCGCGTCGATGGCGCACGCCTGTGGCAATCGCTCATGGAGCTTGCGCAGATCGGCGCCACGCCGAAGGGCGGCGTGCGCCGTCTCGCGCTCACCGATCTCGATCGGCAGGGGCGAGACCTGGTCGTGCGCTGGCTGCGCGCGGCCGATGCGACGGTGGAGGTCGACGCCGCGGGCAACGTCTTCGCCGTGCGGCGGGGCCGCGATGCATCGGCGCCGGTGGTCCTCACGGGCAGCCACGTCGACACACAGCCTTCGGGCGGCAAGTTCGACGGCAACTACGGCGTGCTGGCCGGCCTGGAAGTCCTGCGCACGCTCAACGATGCCGGCATCGCGACCGAGAAGCCGGTCGGCGTCGCGATCTGGACCAACGAGGAAGGCACGCGCTTCATTCCCACCATGGGCGGCTCGGGCGCATTCGCCCGCGTCTTCACGCTCGACTACCTGCTCGCGCAGCGCGATATCGACGGCGTCTCGTTCGGCGACGCATTGCGCGCGATCGGCTATGCCGGCAGCGCGCCGGTCGGCGGGCGGGCCGTCGACGCCTACTTCGAGGCGCACATCGAGCAGGGACCCGTCCTGGAGCGGGAAGACCGGGTGATCGGCGTGGTCACCGGCGCGCTCGGCCAGCGCTGGTACGACTGCCTCTGGACCGGCCAGGACGCGCACGCCGGTCCGACGCCGATGGAAGCGCGGCACGACGCGCTGCGCGGCGCGGCGCGCATGGTGGAGGCGGTCAACGCGACCGCGCTGCGCCACGCGCCGGACGGCCGGGCGACCGTCGGCTTCATGCAGGTCAGGCCGAATTCGCGCAACGTGATCCCGGGCGAGGTGGCGATGAGCATCGACGTCCGGCATCCGGACGATGCGGCTCTCGTGGCGATGGACCGCGAGCTCCGCGACGCCGCGGCGCAGATCGCGCGCGACCTCAAGCTCCAATGCGAGATGCGGCAGGTGGTCCAGTTCCCGGCGTCGCACTTCAGCGACGACTGCGTGGACTCCGTGCAGCGCGCGGCGGAGGCCCTCGGCTATTCGAGCCGCAGGATCGTGAGCGGCGCTGCGCACGACGCGGTGTATCTGTCGCGGGTCGCCCCGACGGCGATGATCTTCGTGCCGTGCAAGGACGGCATCAGCCACAACGAGATCGAGGACGCGAAGCCGGAGCACCTCGAGGCAGGTGCCAACGTGCTGCTCCACGCGGTGGTCGCCCGCGCCGGCACCGTTGCTGGCTGAAGGCGCGGCGTGCCATGAAGCGGCTGATCCTCGTGCGCCACGCAAAGTCGAGCCGGGACGATCCGAGCCTGGCCGATCGGGAGCGGCCGCTCAACGACCGCGGTCTGCGCGACGCGCCCAAGATGGGCGCGCGGCTGGCGAAGCGCGGCATCCGGCCCGATCTCGTCCTTTCCAGCCCCGCCGTGCGGGCGCTCACCACCGCGCGCCTCTTCGCCGGGGAGTTCGACTACGACGCGGACGACATCGTGGTCGATGAACGGCTCTACGCCGCCTCGCCCGCCGCGCTGCTCGAAGTCATCCGCGCCGTCGACGACCGGTCGAAGTGCGTGATGCTGTTCGGCCACAACCCCGAGTTGAGCGAGCTCGCGCATGAGCTGTCGGGCACGGTCGGCGACCTGCCCACCTGCGCGGTGGTCGATTTCTCGTTCGATATCGCAGCCTGGTCGAAGGTCGGCCGGAGGGCCCCGGTCAGGACGGCGGTGTACGAGCCGAAGAAGTCTTAGCGCGCCCCGGCACGGCGGCGAAGAGCTCGCGCGTGTAGGCGTGCCGCGGCGCGGCGAATACCTGCCCTGTCGCCCCGTACTCGACGATCTCGCCCTGGCGCATGACCGCGATCGAGTCGCAGACCTGCGCGGCCACGCGCAGGTCGTGCGTGATGAAGAGAACGGTGAGGCCGAGGCGTTCGCGGATGTCGGCGAGGAGGCGCAGCACCTGCGCCTGCACCGATACGTCGAGCGCGGACACCGGCTCGTCGGCGATGAGGACCTCCGGATCGAGCGCGAGCGCGCGCGCGAGCCCGATGCGCTGCCGCTGTCCGCCCGAGAATTCGTGCGGATAGCGCGTCGCGGCGCGCCGCTCGATCCCGACCAGCTCGAGCAGCTCCAGCGCCCGCTCCCACGCGGCCGCCGGGGCCGTGCCGTGCACGATCGGGCCCTCGGCGATGAGCTTGCCGACCGTGTGCCGCGGGTCGAGCGAGCCGTAGGGATCCTGGAACACCATCTGCACGCGCCGGCGCGCTTCGCGCAGGGCGCCATGCGCGAGCCGACCGAAGTCGGTATCGCCGACGCGAATCTCGCCCGCGTCGGCCTCGACGAGACGCGCCACGCAGCGCGCGACCGTCGACTTGCCCGAACCGGATTCGCCGACGATGCCGAGCGTCTCGCCGCGGCGGATCTCGAAGCTCACCGCCTTCGCCGCGTGGACCACGCGCGCCGCGCCGCCGAAGAGCACGCCGCCGGACCGGTAGGTCTTGGCGAGCCCCGACACGCGCATCGCGACCCGCTCCTGCGCGAACGCCTTGCGCGGCGGCGCCGGCGCGAGATCGGGGACCGCCGCGAGCAGCGCCCGCGTGTACGGCTCGCGCGGCGCCGCGAGGATCGCGTCGGCACGGCCGTGCTCGACCAGCCTGCCGTGCTGCATCACGGCGATGCGATCGGCGATCTCCGCGACCACGCCGAAGTCGTGCGTGATGAACAGCACCGCCATGCGCCGCGTCGCCTGTATCTCGCGGATCAGCGCCAGGATCTGCGCCTGGGTCGTCACGTCGAGGGCGGTCGTGGGCTCGTCGGCGATCAGGACGTCGGGCTCGAGCGTGAGCGCCATGGCGATCATCGCCCGCTGGCGCTGTCCGCCGGAGACCTGGTGCGGATAGGCGTCGACCATACGCTCGGGCTCGGGCAGGTGCACCGCGGCGAGCATCTCCATCACCCGGCGGCGCCGCGCCTCGCGCGCGACCGGTCGGTGCACCTCGATCGTTTCCTCGATCTGCCGGCCGATCGTGAGCACCGGATTCAACGCCGTCATCGGCTCCTGGAAGATCATCGCGATGCGGCTCCCGCGGAGCGCGCGCAGCCGCTCCGGCGCCGCCGCGAGCAGGTCCTCGCCGCGGTAGAGGATGCGCCCGGCGCTCGGTCGCACGTGGCGCGAGGGGAATAGGCCCAGGATCGCGCGCGCCATCACCGACTTGCCCGAGCCCGACTCGCCGACCACGCACAGGATCTCGTCGTGCTTGAGATCGAGCGTCACGTCCTCCACCGCGTGCGGCCGATCGGCCCACGACGGCAGATCCACCGTGAGCCCCTCGATCGCGAGAACGGTCTCGTGGCCGCATGAATGACCCCCCCGCGCTGGCGGCTTCGCCGCTGCGCTGCCCCCCGCGGGGGCGGAATTCCACGCTTGGGACGGCCCTGCGCGTCTCATGCCATCCGCAGCCGCGGGTTGAGCGCGTCGTTCAGGCCCTCGCCGACGAGGTTGATGGCCATGACGGTGAGGAGGATGGCCACGCCCGGCACCGTGCACACCCACCACGCGCTGCGCAGCGCCGTCCGGCCCTCGCCGATGATGTAGCCCCAGCTCATCGTGTTCGGATCCGACAGGCCGAGAAACGAAAGGCCCGATTCGATGAGGATCGCGGTGGCGATCATCAGCGAGCCGGTCACGATGATCGACGAGAGCGCGTTCGGCAGGATGTGCCGCAGGATGATGCGCGCATCGCTCATTCCCATCGAGATGCAGGCAAGCACGAACTCGCGCCCGCGCATGGCGAGAAACTCGCCGCGCACCAGGCGCGCCATCGGCGGCCACGACACCACGGAGATGGCGAGGATGACGCTGCCGATCGTCGGCGTGAGCACCGTCACCAGCACGATGGCGAACAGAAAGAACGGGATGGTCTGGAACATCTCGGTGAAGCGCATCAGGAGGGCGTCGATCCGCCCGCCGTAGTAGCCCGCCAGCCCGCCCATCGTGGCTCCGACAAGCACCGCGATGGCGGTGGCGAGGAGACCGATCAAGAGCGACGTGCGGGCCCCGTGCACGACTTCGGCGGTGAGATCGCGGCCAAGCTGGTCGGTGCCGAAGAGGTGACCTTCGAAAGGCGGCTGAAAGGGCCGCGCCACCAGGGCGAACGGACTCCCCGGGTAGAGCAGCGGCGCGAGGAGCGCGATCGCGATCACGGCGAGGAGGATCGCCAGGCCCGCCAGCGCCGGGCGATTGCGGGAGAAGCGGCGGGCGAACTCGCGCACGGGAGTTTCAGCGGAGCTCGATCCGCGGATCGAGCAGCGAGTAGAGCAGATCGACGGCGAGGTTGACGACGACGACCAGGCAGCCCGAAATGAAGAAGATGCCGAGCAGCAGGTTGATGTCGCGCGCGAACAGCGATTCGTAGGCCAGGAATCCGAGCCCCGGCCACGCGAAGACGGTCTCGACGACCACCGCCCCTCCGAGCAACGCGCCGACCTGAACCCCGGCCATGGTGAGAACCGGCAGCAGCGCATTGCGCAGCACGTGTCGCCGCGCGACTTGCCGTTCGGTGAGGCCCTTGGCGCGGGCGGTGACCACGTAATCCATCGCGTACTGATCGAGCACCGAGGCACGCATCAGGCGCGTGTAGAGCGCGAGATAGAACAGCGTAAGCGTGACCGCGGGCAGCACCAGATGACGCGCGATGTCGGCGACGCGAGGCCAACCCTCCTTGAACGCCGCCACCTCTTCCATGCCGCTTACGGGAAACCATCCCAGCTTGACCGAGAAAACGACGATGAGCATGAGGCCCGCCCAGAAGACCGGTGTTGCGTAGGCCAGAACGGCCAGGATCGAGATGACGTTGTCGCGCCAGCGGTTCAGGTTGCGCGCGGCGATCGCGCCCAGCAGCACGCCGAGGCCCACCGAAAGCACGAGCACCGTGAGCATCAGGAGCAGCGTTGGCCCGAGGCGTGTTGCGATGAGCGCCGGCACGCTCATGCCGTGCCGGAACGAATAGCCGAGGTCGAGGGTGAGGACCCTTTCCAGATAGACGGCGAGCTGGACGTGGAGCGGTTGGTCGAGACCGAACTTCTGCCGGAGCTGCGCCATGTACTCCGGCGTGGCCGAGCCCGCCTCGCCGGCGAGCACGTCGGCGGCGTCGCCGGGTGCCAGATGCACCAGCGCGAAATTCAGGACGACAATGGTGAGGATCGTCGGTATCGCGAGCGCCAGGCGGCGCACGACATACCGCAAACCCTTCGCAGTCACCCGAGCACGTCCGGCGGCCCCGCTACTTGGCGAGCCAGGCCTGGTCGAACGAGGAGTACAGGCCCAGCGGGCTCACGAGCCAGTCCTGCACCTTCTTGTTGTAGACGGTTGTGAAATCGAGCTCGAGCACGAACACGATCGGGCTCGCCTCCACGATCTTCTTCTGGAACTCGTGATAGATCGCCGCACGCTTCTTCGGATCGGTCTCGACGGTCGCCTCGTCCATGAGCTTGTCGGTCTCTGGCGAGCTCCAGCGCGATTCGTTGACGAACACGGTTCCGGGCTTGATCGACTTCGAATGATAGAGCCGGTGCACGCCGATCACCGGATCGGCCAGCGTCTGGATCCAGTTGTTGGTGAGCTCGAAGTCGTAGTTGGTGTAGACGCGGCGCAGCCACGTCGGCACGTCCTCGTAGCGCAGGCTCACCTTGATCCCGAGTTTTCCCAGCTGCTGCTGCACGTACTCGCCGAAGCGCCGCCATTCCTCGCCGTAGGGCGTGATGTCGTGAACGATCTCGAAGCGCGTGCCGTCTGCGCCTCGCTTGTAGCCGGCCTCGTCGAGCAGCTTGTTCGCCATCTCCACGCCGTTGGGCACGTCGTAGTTGCGCACGTCCGCGGTGTAGATGCCGGTCGCCTTGAAGTTCGAGCTGATCGGTCCGGTCGCCGGCTTGCCGAAGCCGAACCAGATGTTGTCGATCACGAACTTGCGGTCGATGGCGTAGGCGATGGCCTGGCGCACCTTGGCGTCGTCGAACGGCTTCTTCTTGGTGTTGAAGTCGAGCTCGACGATCGGCGACTGCATCTCGTAGCCCTTGGTGGTGACGCCGATGTGCGGCAGGGCCTGCAGGCGCTTCACGTCGAGCGGCAGCACCGCGCTGAAACCGGCGATCTGCGCTTCCTGGGTCTCGAGCGTCGCGGCGCGCGTGCTGCCGTCGGCGATGAAGCGCGCGACGATGCGATCGAGGTACGGTCGGCCCTTTTTCCAGTAGTCCGGGTTGCGGTCGAAGCGCATGTACTGGCCCTTCTGCCACTCGACGAACTTGTACGGCCCGGTGCCGATCGGCTTGTTGGCGTTCGGGTGGTTAGCGAGGTCGCCCGTGCCGAAGACGTGCTTCGGAATCATCGGCGACTCGTAGCCGGAGAGCGCCATCAGCATGTACGGCGCGGGCTCGGAGAGATGGAACACCGCGGTCATCGGATCCGGCGTGTCGATCGACTCCACCGCGCGGAAGGTGTTGATGCCGCGCGGATGGACCTTCTTCAGCACGTCGAGGATGCTGAACTTGACGTCCTCGCTGGTGAACGGCTGCCCGTCGTGGAACTTCACCCCCTCCTGCAGCTTGAAGGTGATGGTCTTGCCGTCGGGCGAGACCGTCCACGACTTGGCGAGCCCGGGGATCGGCTTCAGGTTGAAGTCGTACTCGAGGAGTCCCTCGTAGACCTTGGTCGAAACCTGGCCGATGGGTCCGGCCGTGCTCTGGTAGGACGCGAGCGTCGGTGGCTCCGGCTGCACGACCATCACCAGCGTGCCGCCGCGCTGCGGCGTTGCTTGCTGAGCATGGCTCACGCCGGGCCAGACGATGCTGCACAGCGCAAGCGCGCAACCGATGCTGCGTACCGTGGAAATAAGGCGGGTCATCGCTCCTCCAGGGGTCAGTGAGCGCCGTTGTCGCAGCGGGCGGACAAGGATGATAGTACGGGGAGGCGGCCTTGAGAATCCGCAGCCGCCGGGGAGCTTCTTACGCTCGGACAGGCCGAGCGCGGCACCCGCCCCGCCCGGACCGTCCCCCCTTTTCATTTTCCGAGCGTCTGCTTTCTGTATAATGGAATCGCCTTCCGACCCATGCGAGCGCTGCACGCGGGCGGCGGGAGGTCGACGAGGAGATCAAGCTCCATGGAAGAAAAGACGATCCGGTTCTCGAAAGCCCATGCGGATTTGCAGGCGCGCGATGCCCGGTCCGTGTTCGGGTGGCGCTTTACCCCGCGCCTCATCTTCAAGACGGGCAAGGGAACCAAGCTCGTCGACATGGACGACAACGAGTACTACGACCTGACGTCTGGCATGATGTGCATGGTGCTCGGCCACTCGCACCCGGAGCTGACCGAGGTGATGCGCGAGATGGCGGGGCAGCTCGTTCACACCTCTTCCTGGTATTCCAATCCGTGGATTATCGAGTTCGCGGAGCTGCTCGGGAGCACGCTTCCCGGCAATCTCAAGGTCGTCAATTTCGCGGTCACCGGCTCGGAAGCCAACGAAGTCGCGATGCGCATGGCGCTGGCGGCGACCGGCAAGTACGACATCGTTTCGATGATCCGCGGGCTCCATGGCGGCTCGCTGGCCGTCGAGGCGCTCACGACCGTCGGCGGCAATCGGCGCAAGAGCCTCGGCCCGCTCATGTTTCCCGCCAGGGCCAATGCGCTCCTGCCGCCGTTCTGCTACCGCTGCCCGATCAACAAGACCTACCCCGCCTGCGACATCGCCTGCCTCAAGCAGAGCGAGGAGATGCTGGAGTTGGTCACGAGCCAGAACATCGCGGCGATCCTCCAGGAGACAATTCCCGTCGCCGGCGGCATGATCGTCCCGCCGCAGGAATGGCTGCCGCGTCTCGCGGACATGGCCAAGCGCTGGGGCGCGCTCCTCATCCTCGATGAGGCGCAGCTCGCGCCCGCCCGGACCGGCAGGATGTGGGCGCTCGAGCACTATGGCGTGACGCCCGACATCGTCACCTTCGGCAAGGGACTCACGGCGGGGCTCGCGATCTGCGGCACCATCACCACGCCCGAGATCGCGGAGAAGGTGCGGGGCGATGCCGGATTGCCGTGGGCGGGGACGTATTCGGGCGATCCGTTCGTCGCAGCGGTGGCGCTCAAGCAGCTCGAAATCGTGCTCCGGGACAAGCTCGCGGAACGCGCCGAAATCCTCGGCGAGATCGCAATGCGGGAGCTTGGAGCGCTCAAGGCGAAATACCCGGTCGTGGGCGACATCCGCGGCAAAGGCCTCTATCGCATGCTCGACATCGTCAAGGATCCGGACTCCCGCACGCCGGACCCGATCATGGCCGAGCGCATTCGCCACAACGCGCTGCTCGAGGGCGTGGCCACTATCGCGGTGAAGCATTACGTGCGCTTCTGCCCGCCCCTCGTCATCACTGAAGCGGAGATCAAGGACATCGTCGGCCGGCTCGATATCGCGATCAAGCGGGCGATGGACGGGTTCCCGAAGAACGTCGACTTCCGGCGCTCGGGCTCGCTCGCGGTCGGCAACCGACCGGTGGCGACGGAGCACGAAGCGACCACGGCCTGACGGAGGCGGCAGCGGCCGACAGAGGGCTTCAGTCCAGCGAGAGGAGGAGAAGATGGGCTCCAGGCGAGATTTCATCACGAAGGCCTCAACTGCCGTCGCAGGCGCCGGCCTTGTCGTTGCGCAAGCCGGCCCGGCGGCCGCCCAGGAACCCGCCGGCGCGGCGGGCAAGTCGAAGCTCGACGAAATCCTCGCCCGCGGCAAGATCATCGTCGGCGTGACGAGCGAAGCGCCGCCTTTCGGATTCATCGACGACAAGGGTCAGCTCGTCGGATTCGACATCGACATCGCGAAGCTATTCGCGAAGGAGATCTTCGGCGACGAGAACAAGATCGAGCTGTTCAAGCAGGGATTCGCCGCGCGCTGGCCCAACGTGGAGAACGGCACGGTCGACTTCGGCGCACAGGTGACGACCGTCTACCCGGATCGGGCGCTGCGCGTCGCCTTCACCCGCCCCTACGTCGACAGCGGCATCGTGCTGGTCGTCAAGAAGGACAGCCCGATCAAGACGGTCGCGGATCTCAACACGGCGGCGAACACCGTCGCCCACCTGACCGCTCCGGTCCAGGAGGAACGCGGCAAGCGGCTCTACCCCAAGGCGAAGTTCCTGACCTTCGACTCGATTTCGGCGCAGTTCAATGCGGTCAAGCTCGGGCGCGCCACCGCCGCCCAGCTCGACGCGCCGGTCGCGCTGTGGTACGTGAAGGACAACCCGGACATCCGGATTCTCGACCAGTGGCTCACCGACGTGACCGGCAACGCGGTCTTCCTCCGCCAGAACGATTTCAAGTGGTGGCTGTTCCTGGACACCGTGGTCGGAGAGATGACCGGCGGCAGCCGCTTCAGCGAATACAAGGCGATCTACAAGAAGTGGCTGGGCGTCGAGCCGCGCAGCACGCGGATTTCGCAGTCGGGGCGCTGACGCTGCCGACGGACCCGCGGCCCGCCGCGGCGAGCGACAGCGCAGGCGGCGCGTCGTTCGAGCTCGTGCGTAACGCATAAGGGGAGTGCGGCCGCGTTCGCAACGCGCGCGGCCAATTGTTTCCGGGTGCGCGCGATGGACTATGCTGCACAGACCGCCGTCTTCCTGCTTGCCCAGTTCCCGAAGCTCCTCGCAGGATTCCTCATCACCGTCGGCATCGCGGCCGCGGCCATACCGCTCGCACTGGCGCTCGGCCTCGCGCTGCTCGCGCCCCGGTTGGCGAAGAGCCGGCCCGTCCGGGGTGCGACCGTCGGATACATCGATCTGTTGCGCAACACGCCGCTGCTCGTCCAGATCTACCTCATCTATTTCGGCCTGCCGGTGCTCGGCTTCTTTCCTTCGGAATTCACCTGCGGGGTGGCCGGCATCGCGCTCCAGCACGGGGCCTTCCTGGTCGAGACCTACCGCGCCGGGATCGAATCGATCAGCGAGCGGCAGCGGGAGGCCGCCCGGGCCATCGGCATGGGCCGCTTCACCGCCTTTCGCCTCGTGATCCTGCCGCAGGCGATGATGCGCATCCTGGGTCCGCTGGGTAACCAGCTGATCGTTCTCATCAAGGACACCTCGCTGGTCTCGGCGATCGGCGTGGCCGAGCTGACGATGACCGGAAAGGTGATCATCGAGCGCAGCGCCGCATCGGTCGAGATTTTTGTCGCCGTCGCGCTGTTCTATCTTTTTCTCACCAGCGTCCTGGGCACCGCATTCCGGCTGATCGAGCAGCGGGTTGCGGAGCGGATCTAGTGTCCTGTTCCGCAAATTCGCTCGATAGTTCGCGGCGAAATCGGCCGCCATGCTTTGTTGCTCGGCCTCACCGTAACACAAGCTACGGTTGCGGCCTCGCGCCTCGCCTGGCGGCCGATTTCGCTCGCTCCTTTATCGTCGGACCTTACGGAACAGGACACTGATGTTCAACGTACTCCTGGGGAATCTTCCGTACCTTCTCCAGGGCGCGGTCGTGACGCTTTGGATGTCGGTGGCCGTCGTCGGCCTCGGAACGCTCCTGGGGGTCGGCATGGGCATTCTCGCGACCACGAGATCGCGCGTCGCGCAGAATCTCGTCACCGGTTACATCTTCGTGCTCCGCGGGATCCCGGTGCTCGTGGTCATGTTCCTCGGCTACTATGCGTTTCCCGCCTTCGGCCTTCGAGTCAACATTTACGTCGCGGTCGGGCTGGCGCAGATCGTCTATCTCGGAGCTTTCGTGGCAGAGATCACGCGCAGCGCGATCCTCTCGATTCCGGCGGGCCAGATCGCCGCGGCGCGCAGCCTGGGCATGCGCCGGTCCGCCATCCTACGCCAGGTGATCCTGCCGCAAGCGACGCGGATCGCGATTCCGCCACTGCTCAACAGCGCGCTGACCGCGATCAAGCAGACGTCGTATGCATCGGTGGTCGGCGTGTGGGAGCTCACCTATGCGGCGCGCGAAATCGTGGAGCGAACGCTCGCCGCGTTCCAGATCTTCCTCGGCGTGATGGCGATTTATTTTCTGATCTGCTATCCCTTGTCGCTCGCCGCCCGCTGGAGCGAGAGCCGGCTGTCCTTTTCGCACTAGACGCGCCGAATGTCATCCGCCGACCCCTCTCCGATGATCGACGTCCGCGATCTTCGGAAATCCTACGGCACGCTGGACGTGCTGAAGGGCGTGAGCTTCTGCGTGGGCAAAGGCGAGGTCGTCGTCGTCCTCGGTCCGAGCGGCTCCGGCAAGTCGACGATGCTCCGCTGCATCAACCAGCTCGAGGACTACCAGGGCGGCGAGATCCGTATCGACGGCGTCACCGTCGGCTACAGCACGGGCGCGCAGGGACGCAACGCTCATTCCGAGGCGGTCAATGCCCGGCTCCGGGAGCAGGTGGGCCTGGTGTTCCAGAGCTTCAACCTTTTCCCTCATCGCACCGCGATCGACAACGTCATGATGGGCCCGGTGCACGTTCGAGGCGTCGCGAAGCAGGAGGCGAAGGAGCTGGCTCGGGCGCTTCTCGCCAAAGTGGGACTGGCCGAAAAGGCGGATCAATATCCCGCCAAGCTTTCGGGCGGCCAGCAGCAGCGCGTCGCGATCGCCCGCGCGCTCGCCATGCAGCCCAAGGTGATGCTGTTCGACGAGGTCACCTCGGCGCTCGACCCCGAGCTGGTCGGCGAGGTACTGCGCGTGATCCGCCAGCTCGCGCAGGAAGGGATGACGATGATCATCGTCACGCACGAGATCCATTTCGCGCGCGACGTCGCCGACCGCATCATCTTCATGGACGACGGCGTGATCGTCGAAGAGGGCGCGCCGGAGCGCATCCTGTCCAACGCGTCCGGAGCCCGGCTCAGACTCTTTCTTCGCCGTTACCAAGGCGATTACCTGGCAAGCTAGTGTGCTGAGTCTGAAGTTCCGACGATAAAGGAGCGAGCGGATTGGGCCGCCAGGCAAGGCGCGAGACCGAAAGCGTAGCTCGGGCTACCCTGAGGACGAGCAACGCAGCGTGGCGGACAAAGCCGCCGCGAACTATCAAGCGAATTTCTGACTCAGCACACTAATGGCGCCGAACGCGCTCGACTCGCCCTCGGCCCGAACCCTGGCCATCCTGACCGCGGTGGCGCGGCTGCACGCGGCTTCCGTTTCCGTCCTGGCCGAGCGGCTCGATCTGCCCGTCGCCACGACGCACCGCATCTGCAGCGAGCTGGAGCGCCTCGGTTATCTGCAGCGCGTTCCGGGGACCCGCTTGTGGACCGTGGCTCACCGCCTCGTCGGCCTCGCCTCACACACCCTGTCGGCCGCCGTAGGCAGCCTCGCTGCGAACGCCATCCTGAGGGAGCTCACCGACAAGGTCGGCGAAGTTTCGAGCTTCGCCGTCCAGAGCGGCGAAGAAGTTCTCTACGTGGCGAGCGTAGAATCGCCGCATGCGCTGACGCTCTCGTTCCGGGCCGGTAGGAAGGCCCCGCTCTTCTGCACCTCGAGCGGCCGCTTGTTCCTTGCCCGGCTCGACGACGAGGGCTTGTCGCGCTACCTGCGGGCGGCTCGCCGCCCGGCATTCACGCGCCACACGGTGACAGATCCGCGCCGACTTCTGTCCATCATTCGCCGCGTGCGCGCTCAGGGCTACGCCGTGACGAGCCAGGAATACGTGCTCCACGTGGTCGGCGCGGCGGTCCCGGTCGTCGGCAAGGACGGCACGTTCTTCGGCGCGGTCTCGATCGCGGCGCCCGCGGTTCGGACCGGGAAGGCCAAAATGCGGAGGCTCGTGCCCGCCTTGAAGAATGCAGCGACCCGCCTCGCGGAGGCGCTTTCGCAGCAGCCTTCCACGCTTGCTGCATCGACCGGCACACGACGTCGGCGTCGATCATCACTGAACCCGTCCCGCGAAGACATTCGATCAGCACGATGACACTCAGGACGCTGACGCCAGGCCACGCCGAGGTCGGTGCGTCGTACATGATGGGCACCGGAGCGTGGTATGGACGCCGATAAGCTCGAGGCCCTGAGGCGGAAGTACAGCGGCGCAAAAGGCGGCGATATCTACCAGCCACGGTTCGCCGCGGTCGCGGCGCAGGTGTTTTCCAAACCCGGCGAGCGTAAATGGCCTTTCGCGGGCGCGGCGACTTTTCTCGGCCTGCCGTATGCGCCGGCGGCGGCCACATCCGCGGACTTCGGGAACCTCGACGTGGCGCTCGTCGGCGTGCCGATGGATCTCGGCGTCACCAACCGCGCCGGGGCGCGTCTCGGACCGCGCGCGGTGCGCTCCGTGGAGCGCATCGGTCCTTACGAGCACGCGCTGGACATCGCGCCGTTGCTGCACCTCACGGCGGCCGACGTCGGCGACGTGCCGATGCGCAGCCGATTCAGCCTCGACGAATGTCTCGCCGACATCGAGAGGTTCTTCACGACGATTCGCGCGGCGGGTGTGATCCCGCTCGCGGTGGGCGGCGATCATTCGATCACCTACCCGATTCTCAAGGCGCTCGGTCGAGACCGGCCGGTAGGGATGGCCCACATCGACGCGCATTGCGATACGGCCGGAACCTTCGAGGGATCCAAGTTCCATCACGGCGGCCCATTCCGCCAGGCCGTTCTCGACGGCGTTCTGGACCCCGAGCGATCGATCCAGATCGGCATCCACGGCGGTGCCGAGTATTTGTGGGAGTTCTCCGTCGAGAGCGGCATGACCGTGCTGCATGTCGAAGAGGTTGTCGAGATGGGCGTCGCAGCCGTCGTCGAAAAAGCGCGCCGGGTGATCGGCGACGGACCGACCTACATAACGTTCGACATCGACGGCATCGATCCCGGCTTCGCGCCGGGCACGGGCACGCCCGAAGTCGGCGGGCTGACGCCGCGCGAAGTTCTCGCGCTCCTGCGCGGGCTCGCCGGCGCGCACATCGTCGGCGCGGACGTGGTCGAAGTCGCGCCGCAGTACGACGCCACGACCAATACCGCGCAGGTCGCGGCTCAGGTGTTGTTCACCGAGATGTGCCTGATCGCGCTGGACCCGAAGTTTCGATCGCGCATGCGCGGTTGAGCGCAGCAATTGGCGCGCCGAGCACGACGCGATGTTCATCACAATTCGTTCGTACCTGAAATAGCGCCGTTCGTTCGCCGGTCATTCAAGCCGCGCGTCGCGCATGGGACCATGGGTCGCCATTACCACGACCCTGCCCGTGACTCACGAACGCGCGATGAAATCCTCAGACGGTTCCAACTCGTCAGAAAACGTTGCTCCATTCACGCCGCGGTTGACCGACGAGCAGCTTCAGTGCCTGAGCCGTTGCGCGAAAGGCATTTCAGTGCGCTTCGAACGATGGGAGATCGTGGACGCGCTGGTTCACGGCGGCTATGCGGAGAAAGGCGTGGCGGGCGTGCTCACGGTGACGCCCAAGGGTCTCGACTACCTGCGAACGCACGGGGGTTGATTCGCCGCAACTGAAGGCCCTCGCTACGAGCCCTGCGACGGCAGCGGCGAGCTTCCGGGGGCCTGCACCTTAACCGATCGGCCGGCGCGCTGCACGACGGGCCGATTGCTCTTCGCGTCGCCCCACCCTCACCTTTAGCTTGATCTGGATCAAGCGCAGCGCAACCGCGGCTTGCAAGGGCGTGCTCGTGCGGCAAAATGAGAATCATTAGCAACGACTGAGCCGATGAATCTCACGCTCGACCATCTTCTCCCCGACCATTCGGCCGCCATCACCGCCGTCCACGCTACCGGGATGGCGCGCGAGCGCATGGCCGCGCTCGGTCTCACGGTCGGCCGGCGGGTGGCGATGCTTCGGCGCGCGCCGTTCGGCGGGCCGCTGCATTTGCGGATCGGGCCGAACGAATTGATGATCAGGCGCACCGATGCGCGCGCCGTGGTGCTGGATCGAGTTCACCGGTGGAAGCCGAACCGCTGGTTCTGAGCGACGGGCGCGCCAGGCCCGTGCAGCGCACAAACGTGCGCAGCGTGGCCGTGGTCGGGCCGCCCAACACGGGCAAGTCGACCTTCTTCAACCGGCTGACCGGGGCGTCCGCGCGCGTTGCCAACTGGCCCGGGATGACTGTCGATGTGCTCGCCGCGCGCGTGCTCATCGGACGTTCGATGGTGCGGCTCGCGGATCTGCCCGGCATCTACTCGATCGAGGGACATTCGGACGACGAAGCGCTGGTGCAGCGTTTTCTCGCCGACGTGCCGCTGCACGCGATCGTCGCGTTGGTGAACGCAACGCGCATCGAGCTGCAGCTTCCACTGGTGCTCGCGCTCAAAGCCACCGGCGCGCCGCTGATGGTCGTACTCAACATGGCCGACGAAGCGTCGCATCTCGGCGTATCCATCGACACCGCGCGACTCACCCTGGAGCTCGGCGCGCCGGTCGTCGCCGTGTCGGCCAAGTACGCTCAGGGTTTGGACGAAGCGAAGCGCGCGCTGGCTGCGTTGCTCGACGCGCATCCCGTGCCGGCCGCGGCAAACCTCGACACGATACCCGCACGCGAGGTGCGCGAGCGCCAGTCGGCGCGCTTGTGCGCGCTCGCGGTGCGCATGCCTGCCGTCCTGCCCGCCGGGTGGACCGCAAGGCTCGACCGCGCCCTGCTGCACGCGTGGCTAGGCGTGCCGTTTTTCCTGCTTGCGATGTTCGGCGTGTTCCAGGCCGTCTACGGCATCGGCGTGCCGCTGCAGGACGGGATGAAGTGGCTGCTCGACGTGCTCAAGAACGGCGCGGTGGCGCCGGCGCTGGCCGCGGCGCCGCCGCTCGTCCGCAGCTTCGTGCTCGACGGGATCGTCGACGGCGTCGGCACAGTGATCACGTTCGTGCCCCTCATGGCGGTGTTCTTCGCGGCCATGGCGCTGGTCGAGGATTCGGGATATCTCTCGCGCGCCGCGTGGCTGATGGACGCGCTGATGGGACGCCTCGGGCTCGACGGCCGCACCTTCGTGATGCAGCTCATGGGCTTCGGCTGCAACGTGCCGGCGCTGATGGCCACCCGCGTGCTGCGCAACCGCGCCACGCGGCTGCTGTCGATGCTGGTGATTCCGTTTGCGCTCTGCTCGGCGCGGCTTCAGGTGTTCCTGTTCCTGATCACGGCGGTGTTCAGTCCACGGGCCGCGCCCGTCGCGCTGTTCGCGCTCTATCTCCTGAGCTTCGCTGCCGCTTTCCTCACCGCGTTCGTGTGGCGCCGCCGCTACGCGAGCCACGAGCCGCTGATGATGGAGCTGCCGCCGTATCGGATCCCGACGCTCGCCATGGTGGCGGGCGAAGCGTGGCGCGCGACGTCGCATTTCCTGCGGCGCGCGACCGGCTTCATCGTCGCCGGCGTGCTGGCGATCTGGCTGCTCACGCACCTGCCGCCGGGCACCGCTCCGGCCGGACCGGACACGCTCGCCGGCGGCCTCGCCGCGGCGCTCGCGCCGCTGTTCCGGCCGCTGGGCATCGATCCGCTGATGTCGATCGCGCTCATCTTCGGCTTCGTCGCCAAGGAAATCGTGCTCGGCGGACTCGCGGTCGTCCTCGGCGCGGGAACCGATCAGCTCGCAGGCGTGGTCGCCGCGCGCCTCGACTGGGTCGCAGCCACGAGCTTCATGGTCTTCACGCTGATCTACACGCCGTGCCTGTCGGCAATCGCGACGCTGCGCGACGAGGCGAAGAGCCTCCGCTTCACGCTCCTCGCGGTCGCGTGGCCGCTTTCGCTCGCGTGGCTCGCGAGCTTCGTGTTCTATCAGGGCGCGAGGGCGCTCGGGTGGTGAGAATCACCCGCCCACCGCCCGCAAGTCCAGCGCATACGCCTTCCCGATCCAGACCGCACAATCCCGATGATCCCGCAGCTCGTCGTCGGTGTTCGGATGCACGAACACGTCGAGCGTGCCGTGATTGAGCGCGAGCCAGCCCACGACTTCGGCGAAGCGGCCCGGCTGAAAAGCGATCTGGTAACTCCACTGCGGATGCGGGCCTACCGGCCGCTCGTGAAAGCGGCCCATTTCGACCGCGTCGCGGAAGTGCGCGGTCACCGCTTCGCGAAGCGCCCATGCGGCGTCGCGGCTGGCAGTGTCGAAATAGACGTGTGCGTGCCAGCTCCGAATGAGCGACACATCGAGATGAGCCATCGTCGTCTCCTGATCCTTTCCGCCTGCTGACAGCGCGCCGGGCCGAGGGTCCGTCGCTGCAGCGCGACCGCAGCCAGGCTCCCGGCCTATTCTGCCGAAAAACCCGAGTGGGGCCCAAGGTCTTGGAACCGGGCGACGCGACGTGGCGTCGAACGCGATCTTGCGCAGGCCCGCGCGCAGAGTATTAGACTATGCGTTACCCATCGAATCGCCACCCCGACCGAGCGCCGACGCGAGTTCGCTCGCGAGCTTCCCGCCTCGACCTCGATTCTTCCGGAGGTCCCCATGCTCAAGCTGATTGTGAATGGTCGCACCCGCACCGTCGATGTCGAGCCGGAGATGCCGCTGTTGTGGGTGCTGCGGGGCGAGCTCGATCTTCCCGGTACGAAGTACGGCTGCGGCGTCGGTCTCTGCGGAGCGTGCACGGTGCACGTCGACGGCGAGGCCACGCGGTCCTGCGCGATGCCCGTATCGGAGGCCGTCGGTAAGAAGATCGTCACGATCGAAGGCCTGTCGGAAAGGGGCTTGCATCGCGTTCAGAAGGCATGGATCGAGCACGAAGTCCCGCAGTGCGGCTATTGTCAGACCGGCATGATGATGGCGACCGCCGCGCTGCTCGCCAAGAATCCCAAGCCCACCGACGCGGATATCGACGGCGGCATCACCAACCTCTGCCGTTGCGGCACGTACGCACGTGTGCGAAAAGCGATCCACGCGCTCGCCGAGGGCAGCCCCGCGCCGGCGGCCAAGAAGGCCTGAGGAGACCGACCATGACGATCGCTCTTTCGCGTCGCGAATTCCTCAAGGTGTCCTCGGCCGTTGGCGGCGGCTTTGCGCTCCAGTTCAGGTTTCCCCTCGTGTCCGCCGCGACAGGGGCCGACAGCGCCACCGAAGTCAACGCCTGGATCGTGATTCATCCGGACAATCGCGTCGTGATCCGCATCGCGCGCTCCGAGATGGGGCAAGGAACCTACACCGCACTCGCGCAGCTCGTCGCCGAAGAGCTCGATTGCGACTGGAGCAAGGTCAGCGCGGAGTTCGCCTCGCCCAACGAGCACATCCGGCGCAACCGCATCTGGGGCTCGATGTCCACGGGCGGCAGCCAGGGCGTGCGCGCATCGCAGGACTACGTGCGCAAGGCCGGCGCGAGCGCGCGCGAGATGCTCGTAGCCGCGGCCGCGGCGGAGTGGAAAGTGCCGGCTACGGAGTGCGGCGCAGAGAAGGGTGTCATCTCGCACGCGCCCAGCGGGCGGAAGCTTCGGTACGGCGAGGTGGCCGCGGCGGCGGCGAAGCTTCCGCCGCCCAAGGACGTGACGCTGCGCGATCCCGCGAAGTGGAAGATCGCCGGCCAGCCTGTGCATCGTCTCGACATTCCCGACAAGGTCCGGGGCAAGCCGGTCTTCGGCGTCGATGTCAGGTTGCCTGGAATGCTGCACGCCTCGATCGCGCAGTGTCCCGTCTTCGGCGGCAAAGTGAAGAGCGCCGACGACACCGCCGCGCTCAAGATGCGCGGCGTCAAGAAGGTGGTGCGCGAAGAGGACTTCGTCGCGGTGGTCGCCGACAACTGGTGGCGCGCCAACCAGGCGCTGAAGCAAGTGAAGATCGAGTGGGACTTCGACGGCAAGGAGCACGCCGACAATGGCACGATCGCGGCGATGCTGCGCGAAGGTCTCGCCGATCCGAATCTGCCGCAGGCACGCACGATCGGTGACACGCAAGCCGGATTCGGCGCGGCGGCGAAAGTGATCGAGGCGGAGTACCAGTCGCCCTACCTCAACCATGCGACGATGGAGCCCCAGACGTGCACGGCGTGGCTCAAGCCGAACCGTTTCCTGGACGTTTGGACGTCGACGCAGAACGCCGAGGCCTCCATGGCGGCCGCGGCGGAAGTCGCCGGGCTTCCTCTCGAGAGGGTGGAGGTGCACAAGATGATGCTCGGCGGCGGCTTCGGGCGCCGCGGCGGGCCGCAGGACTTCGTCCGCCAGGGTGTGGCGATCGCCAAGGCGATGCCCGGCGTGCCAGTGAAGATGATGTGGTCGCGCGAGGAAGACGTGCAGCACGACTTCTATCGTCCGGCGAGCATCGTACGCATGAAGGCCGGTCTCGATGCCAAAGGCACGGTGATCGCGATGCGCACGCGGATCGCCTGTCCGTCGATCCTCAAGGTGCTCGCCCCCGCCATGCCGATCAAGGACGGCGTCGACTTCACCGCGGTGCGCAGCTTCAGTGACATGCCCTACGCGGTGGCGAATCAGCAGGTCGACTATGCGATGCGCAACGGCCACGTGCCGGTGGGCTTCTGGCGCGCACCGGGCCAGCAGAACGCGTACTACCGCGAGTGCTTCATCGACGAGCTGGCGTTGGCCGCCAGCAAGGACCCGGTCGAGTTCCGGCTCGCGATGCTCAAGGAGGGCGACAAGAACCGCGGCGTGCTCGAAGCCGTGGCGAAGTCCGCGGGGTGGGGGTCGGCGCTACCAGCGGGCGTGCACCGCGGTGTCGCCGTCGCCGACGGCTTCGGCAGCTACGCGGCGATGGTAGCGGAGGTTTCGGTGAGCGCGGCCGGGGAGCTCACGGTGCACCGTATCGTCGTCGCGATCGACTCGGGCTACGTGGTCAATCCCGACACTTGCCGTGCGCAAGCCGAGAGCAACGTCGTGTACGGCTTGGGGAGCATTCTCTATCAGGAGATCAACATCGACGACGGTCGAGTCGTCGAATCGAATTTCCACGACTTCCGCTTGCCGCAGATCGGCGAGATGCCGAAGGTCGAGACCGTGCTCGTACCGACAGGCGGCTTCTGGGGCGGACACGGCGAGCCGGCCATCCTGCCGCTCACGGCAGCCGTGTGCAATGCGATCTTCGCCGCGACGGGGAAGCGCGTGCGATCGTTGCCGCTCAAGCATCACGATCTGCGCAGGACGTGAGCGGCCCGCGAGACGTCGGCCGCACAGAGCTGGACGCAGGGCGGGCGGCGGTCAGACGAGCTCGTCTTTCGCACGCAGGCTGAACGCGGCCGCGGCCAGGCCGATCGCGCACGCCCCCAGCGGCACGAAGGCGAGCGCCGGAATCCCGCTCAGATCCCACGCTGCGCCGCTCACGATGGCGATGACCACCGCCCCGCCATAGCTCACGGTGAACATCCCCGCCGAGGTGCGCGCGACGTCTTCGGGGCGACAGAGAATCGCCGGCAGCGTGAGACCGACGATGAGCGCCGCCGAGTCCGAGAACCCGAGCAGCGCAGCCCAGACGATGGTCGCCCGACCCACCATCAGGACCAGCCCGAGGATCGCCAGGAGCGAGACGAGTCCCGACGCGACGTAGGGCCACGCCCTGCGCTCGAGCTTGCCGGCGACGACCAGCAGCAGGAGCGAGGCGGGAAGCTGTCCGAAGTTGAGCGCGGCCAGAGCGCCGCCGATCAGATCCGGCCGGCCCGCGCTCGTGAGATAGATCGGGATGAAGGCATTGGCGCTGAAGTAGATCGCATTGATGCAGCAGAAGAGCGCCGCGAGCCGCCAGACCAGCCCGCGATGCCAATCGGGAAGCCATTTGCGCGGCGCTGCCGCGTGCTCTCCGCGGAGCCGCGGCGCGAAGAGCCAGATGACCACCGCGATGACCGCGATCGGCAGCGACCAGAATACGAGCGACAGGCGCCAGCTCCCGCCGAGCAGCGGCAGGACGAACGGAATGGTGAGCAGCGTCGGGAAAATCTCGCCCACCAGCAGGCCGTTGGTGTAGATCGCCGTGCCCAGTCCGATGCGCAGCGGCAGCCACTGTCGCACGGTGGTCGGCATGATCGGCTGCATGATCGCCACGCCGGCCGACATGACGACGGTGGTCGCGAACAGCGCCGCGTAGCTCAGACTCGCGCCGCGCAACGCCGAGCCTGCGGCCACGAGCAGCAGTCCGCCGATCAGCGCCCTCCTCACGCCCAGCTTCGCCACCAGCAGCGAGCCGATCAGGGCGGCGACCGCGAATAGCGCTGGCGGGATGCTGGAGAGCAGGCCGACTTCGGTCGCGCTCATCCCGAACTCGTCGCGGATCATCGCGATGACGGGCGGCACGGCGAGGATGGTCAGCCGCAACGCGTTGCCGGCGAGCCAGAGGAGCGCCACGGTGATCCACACGGGCGACGAGACGCGTTCGGTCGGCACGATCGAGAAGAAGACCCGGGAGAGCCGGCATGCTATCGTGAGAAATTGGGGACGACCAGCCGGAGTCGGCGTTGATCACCGTAGCCCGCCTGGGCGCGAACGGGCCTGCGCAGACGCGCGTCGGCGCGTGACGAGTAGCGTGAGAGCGGCCATTGAAGGTCGATAAAGTCATTCTTACGAACTTCACCGCGCTTCGGTCGAAGTACGGTGCGTCCGGCGTGCGCGCCATCCGGGCGGGAATCAATCGATTGATCGTGGACAGAAACGCGGCATCAGTTTGGATATGTTGCGTGCGCGCCGACGATCCCATTCGGGTGATTTGACAGCTTCCAGGGTCGCGGGCTCGAGCGCGAGCCAACCCACGACCGGGCCATCGACCACGTCCTCGCCTTACCGCGCGAAGATCAGCACGCTGTTGGCCGGGAGGACGAGCGCAGCCGAGTAGTCAAGTCCGTGCAGCGGCTCGGCTTCGGCGACAACGCGGCCGCCGTTGCCGACGACGTCGGGATTGACCCAGTTCTCGTAGACGTCGCTGTTGAAGATTTCCCGCCACTCGCCGCCGGCGGGAAACCCGATCCGATACCCAAACCGGTCGAATGTCGCGAGATGCGCGATCACGAGGACGTCGTTGCCTTCGCCTTCGACCCAGCGCTGGAACGCGACCACGCGATTCTGGTCATGGACGTGTATCACGCGGAATCCCTGGCCGCGCAAGGCTCGCGTCCGCCTGCGCAGGCCGATCAGTTCGCGGGTGAAACGCAGATGGTCCAGCATCTGCTTGTCGCCTTTGTCGAGGCCCGCCCAGTAGAGCAGAAGGTCGCCGTGCATCTCGAAGTTGTCCGACCACTGCTTGTCCTCGAGGAACTCCTGGCCCATGAAGAGCATGGGAATCCCGGGTGCCGCCAGGCTGATCCCGGTCGCCACGCGAGCGCGGCTGCGCCCGTACCAGGAGCGCGGATTGGCGGGATCGCCCAGCCTCGCGATGCGCGGTTCCCGCCCGTCGTAGACGATGTCGTGGTTTTCGAGTCCCTGCACGAAACGCCAGTGCTCGCTGAAGCCCTCGGGCCAGAGGCTTCGCGCGAGCCCCGTCACGTCGAGCGGCCGCTCGTCGGGGATGCTCGCTGCGCCGATGACGTTGCGCACGGCGATGCGCAATCCGTCGGTGAGCGACGTGTCGAATCCCGCGCCGTCCGGCGGGGAGCGTACGACGTACGGATTGACCGCCCAGTACTCGGCCTTCTGCAGAGCGCTCGGCCCCCCGAAGCGGACGGTGGACGTTAGATCCTGGCAGAACCTCCAGCCGTCGGGCGCGCCGTCGTGGTCGATCACGCTCACCTGATCGTAGCGAAAGCCGTCGACGCGGTATTCATCGAGAAAGAACTTGGCATTCTGGATGAGGAAATCCCGTACTTCCGGCTGACCGAAGTCGAACACCAGCCCGCCCGCATGACCCTTGTCGGTGAAGTAGAGGGAGCTGCGATTGCCTCCCGCGGTCGACTGGCGGTCGAAAAAGTAAAGGCTCTCGTCGCCGAAGTCGCCGCCCGCGTGGTTGTAGACGACGTCCAGCAGCACGGCCACGCCGTGTAGATGGCACAAGTCGATGAGGGCCTTGAGCTGATCCATCTCCCCGCGCAGATCCTCCAACGCGTAACGCCGCTGTCCTTTGGCGTCGAGGAGCGCGTTGAGCTCGGCCAGATAAGCCGGCAGATCCGCGTCGGAGACGCTGTAGTCCATCTCGGGCGAAAAATAGTCGGTGCCGTTGTAGCCAAGGCTGAACTGGGTCTCGAATTCCTGTATCGGCAGCAACTGAATCGCCGTGACACCGAGCTCGGCGAAGTGCGGGAGCTTGCGAGCGACATCGAGGAAGGTGCCGCCCTTGCGCGGCAGGTTCGGTGCATAGAACGTGCCCACGTGAAGCTGATAGATCAGGAAATCCTCGAACCGTGGCGTCCGGTATCCGCTTTCGTGCCACGGAAAATCAGCGCTGCGCACGATGCACTCGCCGGGAAACGGTGTCTCGAGCTCGCGCGCGTAGGGATCCCGTTTCGGACCCTCACCGCCATCACCCACGACGTAGAACATGTAGCGGTGGCGGTCGCGGACCGCGGCAAGGAAACCTCGCCAGTGTCCGCGATCGTCGCGCGTCAGAAGGCTGCGATCGTCGCGCGTCCAGCCGTTGAAGTCGCCCATCACGTGTACGGTATGGGCGTGCGGCGCCCAGACGCGGAACGTCGCGCCGTCGCCGAGAAGCGTCGCACCCATGGGCGTCTTGGTGTCGACATGCAGGAGCGAGGCCGGCATAGCGGTGCTTGGGATTAGACTAAACCTCCGCGCCGCAGCCTTCAAGACGAGTCTTCCGCAGCGGTCGCCCGGAGGCGTGCTAAGCTCGCGCGTAATCGTGCCCTTGATGAGGGACTGACCGTGCCAAGCCTGCTGCCGGACGTCGATCCCGACGGTCTGCTCGAATACTCGGTGGTATTCACCGATCGAGCGCTCAACCACATGTCGCGCCGCTTCCAGGACGCCATGCGCGACATCTCGGGCACATTGAAGCGGGTTTACCAGGCACGATCGGCTATCGTCGTGCCCGGCAGCGGAACCTTCGGGATGGAAGCGGTCGCGCGCCAGTTTGCCTCGGGCAAGAAGTGCCTGATCGTGCGCAACGGCTGGTTCAGTTTTCGCTGGAGCCAGATTCTCGAGATCGGCAAGATCACTGCGGATGCGGCAGTCCTCAAGGCCCGGCCGATGAGAGCCGGCAGGCACGCCCCTTATGCGCCGCCGCCGATCGAGGAAGTGGTGCATGCGGTCCGGGAGCAACGTCCCGAGGTCGTATTCGCACCTCACGTGGAAACGGCATCCGGCATCATCCTTCCGGAGGCATACCTCCGCGCGCTGGGGCAAGCCGTGCACGAGGTCGGAGGGCTGTTCGTTCTCGACTGCGTCGCTTCGGGCGCGATCTGGGTCGACATGGCCAGCGCCGGCGTCGACGTGCTGATCAGTGCGCCGCAGAAAGGGTGGAGCAGCTCGCCCTGCTGTGCGCTCGTCATGCTGAGCCCGCGCGCCCGCGAGATCATCGAATCAACAACCAGCACGAGCTTCGCATGCGACCTGCGCCAATGGCTCCAGATCATGGAAGCCTACGAAGGCGGCGGCCACGCCTACTATGCAACGCTGCCGACCGACGCCCTCGTCCGCCTGCGCGACACGATGAACGAGACCGAGGGCTTCGGCTTCGACCGCGCCCGCGCGGCTCAGCAGGAGCTGGGAGACAAGGTCCGGAACATGCTGGCGGCCAAAGGAATACGCAGCGTCGCGGCCGACGGCTTCGGCGCGCCAGGCGTGGTCGTGAGCTACACCGACCACCACGATGTCCAGTCCGGAAAAGCCTTCGCTCGACTGGGTCTGCAAACGGCGGCAGGCGTGCCGCTGCGATGCGACGAGCCGCCCGATTTCCGGACGTTCAGGGTCGGCCTCTTCGGTATCGACAAGCTGCGGCATGTCGATCGCACCGTTCAATACCTCGAGCGCGCGGTGACGGAGCTCGCCATTGCGCGCGAGGTCCATGAACCGGCGAGGTAAGTCGACGCCCGAACCGTCCGCCTATACGGCAACGATCGCGCTGGCCGCGACGCTCGCCATTCAGGTGTTCACCGCGCTGGCTGGCTCGGCCACTGCCGTGCTGGCACCCGAGATCGCCGCGGAGTTCGACGTGCCCGCGAAGCTCATCGGCGTTTTCGTCGGCCTCGTCTATGTGGGATCCATGCTGACGAGCCTCCTGTCCGGGCACTTCATCGCGCGCCACGGTGCCATCCGAGTGTCGCAGATCTGCGTGCTGATCTGCGCCGCCGGGATCGGGCTCGTCGCCGTGCTTCCGCCGTCCGCGGCGCCGATGCTCGGCCTTGCGTCGATCATCATCGGTCTCGGCTACGGCGCCATAACGCCCGCCTCGTCCGAAGTGCTCGCGCGTACCGCGCCGCCGAACCGGCTCGCGCTGACCTTTTCGATCAAGCAGACCGGCGTTCCGGGCGGCGCCGCTCTGGCAGGCGCTGCGCTTCCTGCACTCGCGCTCGCCGCGGGCTGGCGCTCCGCCCTGCTCGCGGTCGCGGCGTGCGGTGTGGCAGTCGCCGCGCTTGCCCAGCCGACGCGTCGCAGACTCGACGTACGCGGCGCGGATCGCTCTCTCTCGCTCGCGGCGCTGCTCGCGCCGCTGCGCACCGTGATGCGCTACCGTGCGCTCGTCGAGCTTTCGGTCGTGGGATTCATATACGCCGCGATGCAGATGTGCCTGATGAGCTTCCTCGTCGTCTACCTCACGGAGGCGCTTCGCTATCCGCTCATCACCGCCGGATTGGCGCTGACCATCGCGAACGTGGGAGGCATCGTCGGACGCATCGCCTGGGGCGCCGTCGCCGACCGCTGGATTCCCCCGCGGCGCCTTCTCGGCATGATCGGAATCGCTTCCGCGGTGTGTGCGTTCGCGACGGCATCCTTCAGTGCCAGCTGGCCGCTCGCGGGCGCGCTCGCGGTAGCGGCACTCTTCGGTGCAACGGGAATCGGCTGGAACGGAGTCCAGATATCGCAGGTCGCCCGCCACGCCCCCGCAGGGCATGCTGGCGCCATCACGGGGGCGTCGGGCTTCGTTACTTTCGCCGGCGTCGTGTCGGGCCCCCCGCTGTTCGCACTCCTGGCGAGCGTCACCGACAGCTACCGCGCCGGATTCCTCGTGTTTGGAACGGCTTGCCTGATCTGCGGAAGCGTGCTGCTGAGGCGAGTAGCGTAATGGCATGCCGGCACTGCCAATCGCATCGGAGCAGGTGAGTTGAGGTCCTCCGGTCGACTCTGTTCGAGTCGACGAAACAAACGAAACAAATCTGCTCGCTCGGCGAGATTTTCCTGACGCGCAGGCTCACTAGACTCTCGCCTTTTTCGAGAGGAGATGAGCCACATGGAAACGCGAGCCAGGGGCGCCCTTCTGCATCTTGCAGGACCGTCGGTGGGTAATGAATCCGCAAGCTCGTCCGCGAGTTGGCGCGCCTTGCGGGCGTTTGGCGCGTTGCGCGGGGTTACGCGACCGACATCTGGAACGACTACGCGGATCACGGCGATTGAAACGCGGAGCGAGTGCGGCGGGCAGCTATCTGTTGCTCACTCCACGATCCGCCACTTCGACATGATCAGCACATAGTCGTGCACGATGCCCTCGCCCTCGATCGTGTGGCCGACCAGCGCATCGAGCTCCGGGTCGCGGAACGGATTCCCTCCCTCGCGCCGGAGCACGTAGTCGCGGTCGGCGGTCTTCAGCATCACCGCTGTGCGCTCGCTCTTGGAGCCGCGCGCGGCAGACTGCAAAACGACCTGACCACGAAATTTCATCGTTCAGCGGCTGTGCAGCCTTCGCAGCCTGACGATGCGACCGCGCTCGACTCTCGCGGAGACGATGACAATGCGCTTCACGCCATCTTTCGGCCGCAGCGTGCCGGTGACGGTATGCACCGTGGCGGGAGGCACGCGCTCCAGCCGGGCACGCCGGTAGATGCCGGCCGCAGCCGGATCGCGCGCCGTGAAGGAGCTTAGACGCAGGCGGCGGGTAGGCACCCCGGCTTCCCGAGCCGAGGCTTGCAGCGCCGCCTTGACGTTGGCTGAAGGACGTTGGCGGGGCGCGTGACGCACGCTGCCGAGCGTATCGGCGAGCAGCAGGCCCGTGCGCAACAGTCGATCGCGACGCAGTCCGCGTCCCGGCGGCAGCAGGCCCGCGTCGGCGAGCGCCTTTTGGAAGATCTTCGTCAGCTCCAGCGCCTGGGGCACGCGCCCGATCGGGTGGATCGACGGATCGCCGAGCAGGTTGAATTGGGCGATCGTCTTCAGATCCTCGGGCTGCAGCACGGACATGCCGAGCAGATATGTGTGGCGCGCCTCGAGCACGGCGCGGCCGAGCGACGCTCCGCGGAGGACGCCCTCGATGAAGTAGCGACACATAAGATCCGCCCAGCCGTTGCCGCTGCTCGGTCCATAGGCGATCGTCGAGCTGCCGAAGAATCCGTACGCGCCGCTGTCCAGGTAGGCGTAGCAGATGCCGTACCGACCCTTCGCATGGCTGGGATCGTACAGCTCGGCGCCGTAGCAGCATTCGGCCGCGACCACGGTCCCGTTGCGGATTCGGCCCTGCACATGCTCGGTGTCGTGCGCAACGGGGAAGTCGTCGCTGTTCGAAGTGCGCTGACCGTAGAACTCCGGCTCGGCGGGCGCACCGTGGCAGTTGATGAAGTGGATCTTCCCACGCAACTGGGCCGCGCTCCATCTCGGCCCTTCGGTCGGCGACTGGTGCATGGCGTTGTCAGAGCCGAACATCGCGCGCAGGCTCAACGCGGTCGAGGCGCGCCAGACGCGTGCGGATAGTCCGAAGTACGGATCGTCGGCCTGCGGCGGCCGCGTCTGGTAATGCGTTGCGGTGCCGAGCAGCCGGACCAGGAAGCGCGGATCCTTCGCGCCCGTGACGTCGGGCAGCCGTCCGACGACACGCGTCGGCCCGCGGAAGTCGCGGATGTTGCGGCTGTACGGCGCCTCGCACGCGTACGGGAGATCGCTGCCGACGGAAAAATCGTTGTCGCCGTCGGGATCGGTGCTGTAAAGCGGATTGAGCAGGCTCTGATGAGGAACGATGTCGACGGATCCCAAGATCACGAGATAGTCGGGCATCAGCGCGCGATACGCGGCGTCGATGGCATCCTTGTTCGCCTTGCGCGCATCGGGGTCGAGCACGGCCTTGGCGCGGAGCGCGCGCATCTGGCTGCGCCTCGACAGGTCGATGAGCCTGGTGAGGAGTCCGCGCGCCGCATCGGCCGCGATCATCGCGTCGACGGCCGCACTGATCTCGGCGAGGCCACGCGTGCCGTACTTGCCGCGCAACGCCTGCACGTTGGTGACGATCAGCTTGTCGATCTTCGCCATGCTCTCCCCCAGTTATAGCTAAATCGCTTACCAGCCTATGACGGTCGTGCGAATGAATTCGCACCTACACTGCTGCCGTCCTCGTACGGGTGCCAAGCGCACCAACTATCCGGGTTCGTCCCTGATCTTCTTCCGCGGATCGGGAATCGACATCGTTTTCTCCGGCGTCAACACCCAGCCGTCGAGCGCGCGCGTCGCCGCTTCCAGCTCATCCTGAGCGCCCTCGACCAGGAGCATCCTGTCGGAATGCTCGAGAACTTTGGTGCCGGGCACATTGCTCAGGCGTGCGACGTCTGCGGCTGGCGCAGACCCGGCACCGGTGTATCGCAAGATGAAGCGCCCGCGCGTACCCATCAGCTAAGCATGCCCTGTCCCTGCAGCTGCGACGGAAAGCCGAGGCCCTTCGCCTTCTGCAACACGAACTGCGCCATGGCGTCGGAGCGCGCCTGATCGCGCGGCATCGCCAGAATCGCCGCCTGTCCGGCGAGCAGCTGCGCCGCGGCGCCTAAGACCGCCGGGCAGGCCATCGACGTGCCATCCATGACTGCATAGCCCCCCGGATAGGTAGAGATGATGCCATCTCCCGGACCCGTCAGATCGATTTCCGGCCCGATGTCGGAGAACGACGTGATGTAGTTTTTCTTGTCGGTGCCGAACGGTCCCATCACGTCGCCCACCTCGACCGAGCCGGACGGATACGTGCCTTTCCTGCCCAGCGCCGAAACCGCGAGCGCCATCGGGTCCTTGGCGGGTGCGCCTACGGGCATGCGATCGTCGTTTCCCGCCGCTGCGAAAACCAGCGTTCCGCCAGCCCGCGCGTGCGAAATGGCGTCGTGGGTCGCGGCGTCGACGGGACCCTGGCTACCGAGACTCATGTTGACCAGGTCGCAGGCGTCGGTCACCGCGCGGTCGAGCGCCTTGAGAATGTCGAAGTTCGATGCCCCGGGCTTGTTCTTGCCGAATACGCGATAGCTGCGGAGCGTGACCGCCGGTGCGAGCCCGCGGATCCCGTTCGGCGGCGTGCCGCGTGCGGCGATGATCCCTGCGACGTGCGTGCCATGGCCTTCGCCATTGTCGCCGAAGTCGTTCGGGTTCTCGCCCGTCACCGCGTTGAAGCCGCCCTGGATGGCGAGATCGGGCTCGGGCGAGATGCCTGTGTCGATGACGCCCACCTTGAGGCCGGTGCCAGAGGTCAACGGAGCATTGCCGTAGAAGTGACGCAGAGAGTCCTGGTACCCGAGATCGATCGGAACGAGCTTGATCGTCGTGCCCGTGGTCAACGTGAAGTTCATCTTGAGCCCGTTCCAGAAGCTCATGGGCGCATAAATATAGAGACGCTCCAGCTTCTTCGACGTGGCGCCCAGATTCAGTGAGACCTGTCCAGATGCATTGGTGGTTCCCTGCGCACCGATGCGATTCGCGAAATCGGTGAACGCGACCACCATGCAGCCCTTGATGGGCGTGCCGCCCGTCTTCGAGGCGACGGTGAGCGTGATGGACGCGCCCGGCGCCTTGGCCGCCTTGGCGGCGCCCGCGGTCTTCGCAGTCTTGCCGGTCTTCTTCTTTGCGCTCTTCGCCCCTTTCGCAGCCGCCGGCGTCGCGATCGGGACCGGCCGCGGCGCAACCGCCGGGTAATAGAAGACTTCGGGGACGATGCGCAAGCCAGGCTGGGCGGCGTGCAGCTTCGCAAGCTCGGCGGGTTTGAGCTCGACGAGCTTGGCGCCATCGTCGTGGACCGATTCGATCACTTTGACGGCCGGCGCGCCCGGAGCAGCCGCTTTGGCCGCCGCGCCTACCTGCTTGTGTAGCGAGGAAAGGAATTGGGCTGTGGCAGGACTGGCATTCGTCGCGGCGGCGCGTATGCCCCGCGCGGGAAGAAGGATATAGCGTGACGCTTTGGTGTTCGCGGCCATGGCTGACCTCCAGGCGAGTGATGAAGACATCGACGACAGCGGCGATCAGTATAGAGAGAGACCGATTCGCTTTCACGTGAATATTCGTCGAGCCGGACACGATGCATCCACACATCGCGTCCGATCGCTGTCCCTTCGCATTTCCTACCTGTTCTGGCAGGATTTTCGTCGCAGCGACCATCCGTGCAGAAAATTCCGGCGCCTTGATGTGGAATGCTCCGTAGGGAGTCGACGATCCCATCGCCTAGCATCGCCACACTCGACCAGTGCAGCGCGTGACCGGGAACAATGCCTACGCAGACCCCATTCGGCCAGAAGGGAGCAACCATGCGTACAGTACCTAGACCGCACCTCACGACAGTTGCGATGCTGCTTGTCGCGTCCTCGTGGCTGCTCGTCACCGCTTGCTCGCCATACGTCTACAAGGACGACATCGCTACCTTCAGCAAGGGGGTCGACGACACGGCCGAGGCGTTCGATGCGCTCCATGCGAAAGCGCTGGAGAGGTACAAGAGCCTGAAATTCGAGGAATTCGCAGACAACAAGGACGTTATCGTCGTCTCGTCGGATTGCACGAAAGCGGTGGTCCAGGGCCAGCTCGTCAAGGATACGAGCTGTCTCGCGGCGTGGGCGGCGTACCGCGCCGCGCCGGAAGGCAAGAAGCCTTCCAAGCCGGCGTGCACCGGTGCGAGCGAGAGCATTCGCGGAGGCGACTACGTCTTCTACGATCTCGCGGGCGTCGGCGACAAAGAGGCCGTGATTTGCAAGATCGGAATCAAGACGCGCGATGGAATCGACACCGCGGCCATCGACGATACCGAAGTTCTGCTGACCAATGCGCCGAAGCTCCTCCCCGCGCTCAAGGGTTATGCCGCAGCCCTGGTCGGAATTGCCGACGCGCAGGATCGCGCGGCGTTGCAGGAATCCGTCGGCAAGGCGAAGGACCAGGCGACCAAGTTGGGCACGACGATCGATAGTTTGGATGGCAAGTCCTCGCCTTTCGTTTCGACCATCGGGCCGGTGGCGGATCTGGTGGGTACGGCGCTGGTGACCATTCTCGATCAGCGACGTTATCGCGCGCTTGCCGAGGTCACTGCAAACGCCGACCCGATCGTCACGAAGGCCGCGATGATCCTCTCCAACGTGGCCATGCCCATGACGGCGCTCGCGTTGCAGGATGCAGGGACGGCTTACCTCGAGTCGTTTCCCGATCCAAGGAAGCCTGCCAAGGACGCGGATGCGTGGGCGGTCTCATACGGCAAGACTCGGGCCGCCCGGGAACGCTACCTGTCGATCTTCGCGACGAGTCCGACATCCGTGTTCAAGGCGATGGCCGATGCACACCACGCGCTCACGCTCGCGCTCGCCGACCCGAGCCGACAGTACGAGTCGGTCGTCGCGGCGATCAGCGACTTCGCCGACAAGGCCAAGGCCGCGCAGGATGCATTCGAGAAGGCGAGGGCCGACAGCGCCCAGGGGCAGTAACGACGAAGAGAGATCCAAGCTTACGGCTGCCCGATGTCAGTCCGGGTTTGAAACAGCAACGGTTCGCAGGAGGTTCACCATGCCGAATACCGACACGTTAGCTCCGTCCGACGTCCTCACGAGCGCGAGCGATGAGCTGGGCGACGCCCTGGCCGCAGTTCGTTCCCAGGCGCTTGCAGCTTCCGGTGACGACAGGGACAGTCTCTTCGCTCAGTACAAGAAGCTGGTCAGCCGCCAGCAGAAGCTGATGCTGCGCGATCTGAAGGTCATCGACCAGGATCCGAACATCGTCGACGCGGTTCAAAACCTCGCCATGTTGAGTCAACGGATGGCCAAGGTCACGCGAGAGATGAAGACGGCGCAGCAGGCGATCGACGGCGCGACGAAGGTGCTCGGATTAGTCGATCAGATTCTGGGGATCCTGGGGAAGGTCGGCTTATTGGCATAGCTAGAGTTGTGAGCCGAATTCCACTTAGGGCTGGAGCGAGTGGCGCGAGCGGCGAGGTGACTTCAGCAATCGGTGCTCGAGTAAAGGCAACCATCGAATAACACTCTATGCCGCGGCTCTGCGGAAGAATCGTGGAGCCGCGCACCGTGTGTGACGCATCGTGAATCTTCCATTGCGCCACGAGCCACCCAACTCTTACTATGGCGTCGCTCACCAGTACCGATCGCGGGGACACCATGCCGATTAAACCAGACGGAATGCTCGCATTTTTCGAGCTCCCGAAGGAAGCCGTCCGCCCTCTCCTCTCCTGCCTCCGCCTCGTCAACGGCGCGGCCGATGCCTTGTTCTACGACGTCGGAGTGCTGTGCGAGCAGCTCGCGAAGGACGGCTACGAGGTAAGAACGGCCAGCAGGAAACACAAAGTTGCAGACAAGCGCGACACCTCGCCCGCCGAAGCGGTCGCGAAGCATGTCTTGAACCTGAGCGCGCAAGCCGATCCCGAAGGCGTGATCCTCGTGGTCGACGCGAACCGCGCGCCCTACGTGACGCGCCATGCCGACGTGAACGAATTCCTGGCGGCTCAGAAGGCTTCACCTGGTTCAACGGACCGCAAGGTTGCCACGGTGAGCGTCACCGGCGTCGGCAGCTCGGCGTGGGGATCGGCGGCTTTCGCGTGGAACCTCTCGTCGGCATTGGATGAACCGGTCGCCGCGATCGTCCCGGGCTACGGGCTCGCCGACATCGTGCCTCAGGCGTTGAGCGGCTGGTTCGGGTTCGGCGTTCAGGATGAGCTGCGCCGCCTCAGTCAAGAGTGGATCAACCTGATGGCGCCGCTGTTTGCGACGGCCGGTCGCCGTCTGGTGATGTCGGTGCCCGAGCGAGCGGAACGCGATCTGCCGGGCGACGCTCTTCCGTTCCGCGCCGGGTCTCCCGAATCCGACATCCTGCACGCCATTCTTCTCGAGGATGAGACCATCATCCGCGTCTGCGGACATAGCAGGGGCGCGCTGTGCATCGAGAATGCGCTTCGAAGCCTGGGCAAGGGTCGCGCCGAGCGCATCGAGGTCATCACGTTCGGTTGCGCCATCACCGAGGAGACCGGCGCAAGTTATCGCCAGACCATGGGCTGGATGGACGGCCTGGGATGGTTGAACTCGTGGGGTAACCTGCCAGAGCGCCTCATCGACGCCTGGCACAGCACGAACACGCTTTTCCCCGCCACGATGCCCGTCACGAAGCTCGCACGCGAAGCCGCGCGTCCCCGCGCCTGATCGAGCGCGGGCGGCGAAGCGGCTCAATGATCGGTACGAAGCCACTCATCGTGGAACAGGAGATGCAACCAAGCATGGAGTGAAGCAGCTTTTAGCCGCGCGAAACCGTCTCGCGCGGAGACGAACCGAGGAGGAACCATGCCTAAGAAGCCCAGAAAAGCCGTCTCGATCGCCGCTCGCGAACGCGGTCTGGACGTGCGGCCCGACACCGTCGATTTCCGGGACCTGATGTACAGGCCGACACTCGTCGAAGTGCCGACCTTTCGCGAGCTCTCCGAATACAGGAAAGCCAAGGTTCCGATCCTCGATCAAGGCAAGGAAGGCGCGTGCACCGGGTTCGGTTTAGCGACCGTCGTGCATTACCTTATGCGGGTGCGCAAAATCATTCCCGACGGCGAGCGCATCAGCCCCTACATGCTCTACGACATGGCGCGCCGCTACGACGAATGGGCCGGCGAGAATTACGAAGGATCGAGCTGCCGCGGCGCGATGAAGGGATGGCACAAGCATGGCGTCTGCAAGCTCGGCTTGTGGCCGAAGTCCGGTCATCAACCGCTCTCCGAATCGCAGACCAGCGACGGCGCGCGACACCCGCTCGGCGCCTACTTCCGCGTGAACCATCTCGATCTCGTCGCGATGCACTCGGCGATCACGGAGGTCGGGGTCCTCTATGTAAGCGGCAACGTGCACTCCGGTTGGGACAACGTTGGGAAAGACGGACGCATCAAGCTCGTCGACGACAACGTCGGCGGTCACGCCTTCGCGCTCGTCGCCTACGACGAAAACGGTTTCTGGCTGCAGAACTCGTGGGGCCCGAGCTGGGGGCATTCGGGCTACGCGCACATCACCTACGAGGACTGGCTGCAGAATGGCACCGACGCGTGGGTCGCAAGGCTCGCCGTGGCCGTCGAATTGGCGACGCGGGGCTCGACCCAAAGTGCGGTCTTCGCGGGCACCGTTCGGGGCCAGGCTTATTCGTACACGGATCTGCGCCCGCACGTCATCAGCATCGGCAACGATGGCCGGCTCGACCCTGCCGGCAACATCGGGACGACGCCCGAGCTCGTGCATGAGATCGTCCAGAACGACATTCCGCGCATCACCAACGGGTGGAAGAAGAAGCGCATCGTTCTATACGCGCATGGCGGCCTCGTCTCCGAAGATTCGGCGCTGCAGCGGGTGGCGGATTACCGCCAGCCGATGCTCGACGCACAGTGCTATCCGCTCGCTTTCATCTGGCACAGCGACTTCTGGAGCACGATCAAGGACCTGCTGAAGGATGCCGCAGACCATCGCCGGCCCGAAGGTTTCCTCGACGCCACGAAGGACTTCATGCTCGATCGCCTCGACGACGCCCTGGAGCCGCTCGCTCGCGGTCTCGGCGGGCTCACCGTGTGGAGCGAGATGAAAGAGAACGCGATGGCGGCGACCGTCTCGGTGCAGGGAGGCGCGAGGCTCGTGCTCAACGAGCTGGCGAAGCTCGCCGGAACCGATTCCTCATACGAGTTCCACGTCATCGGCCACAGCGCCGGCAGCATCTTCCACGCGCCGCTGGTCCAGTACCTGGCGACCAAAGGCCCGATCCGGAGCGGCCCCATGCAAGGCGAGAACGGATTGGGCCTGGGCGTGGCCTCCGCCACATTGTGGGCGCCGGCGATCACGACCCAGCTCTTCAAGGACGCGTGGGTTCCCGCGCTGTCGGCCGTGTCGCGATTCGCTATCTTCACCCTCGACGACAAGACCGAGCAGGACGACGACTGTGCTTCGATCTACCATAAGTCCCTGCTCTATCTCGTCTCCGACGCGTTCGAGAAGACGTTTCGGGTTCCGCTGGTCCATCCGGACGGCGAACCCATCCTTGGCATGCAGAAATGCATCAAGGCCGATCCGACGCTGAGCAGGCTGTTCGGAGCGAACGGACAGGCCGACTGGGTCGTCGCGCCGAACACCGAACCGGAAAAGTCGGCGACGGCTTCGCGAGCGAAGCATCACGGGGATTTCGACGACGACAAAGCGACGGTGCTGGCGACGCTCGCGCGAGTGCTCAACAGGGCGACCGCAGCGGCGCCGGTCCAGTTCCAGGCGTCATCCCAGCGCAACCGCGCCATTCGCCGGAAGATCGATGATCTGCCCGATTTCGCGTTGACGCGATGATCAAGCGCTCCAATGGACCTCGCTTCCGAGCAGCTAAGGAGCCCACCTGAGCATGAGTCCTTTTCGATCCGGGCCGAGGGCTTGTGCGACGCCGGCCGGCTGCCCAGGTTGAGCTGTGGGATTTCGGCGATCGGCGTGGAGGCGTGGAAGAACGCCGGGAGCTCGCGCGTCTCGTAGACGAGCGCGTTTACGTGATAGCGAGATCCACCGTGAACAGCTCCTGCGGTCGCCCCACGCCCTTCATCGCGTAGCGGCCCAGGCTCACCAGCCGGCTTCGCGCGTCGCCCGCCGCTTGGGCGAATGCTGACGATACGATGATCGGTTGCTCGAGCGAGCCGCAGAGCGCCTCGATCCGCGCCGCCTCGTTCACGGCCGGCCCCAGCACCGTGAAATCGAGCCGCCGCGCGCTGCCCAGGTTGCCGTAGAGCAGCTCGCCCAGGTGAAGAGCGACGTGCGCGGCGGTCACCGGCAGGCCGGCGCCGGATCGCCGCACGTTCAATGCAGTTAGTCGATCACGCAGCCCGGCGGCGGCGTCCAGCGCGCGCCTGCATGCGAGCGCGGTGTCGTCCTGAGGGAAGATCGCCAGGATCCCGTCGCCGATGAACTTCAGCACGTGCCCGCCGTGCGCCTCGATCTCCTCGACCTGCGCCTCCGCATAGTCGTTCAGGAGCGCCAGCACCGTCGCGGCGCTCTCGGTGTCGGAAATGCGCGTGAACCCGACGAGGTCGCTGTGCCACACGACGGCGCGGATCGGGTCGGCACGGCCACGCACGATATTGCCTGCGAGCACGCGCTCCGCCGCGTCGCTCCCGAGATAGGTCGTGATCAGCGTGCGCGCGGCTCGATGGTTGGTCCGAAACATGATGACCAGGGTAAGCGCTGGCAGGATTCGCAAGAGCAACTCGACTTGCGCCTCGGTGAAGCCGGCCGGAGCATCGGTGCTCCACGACGCGACAAGTCCCTCGCCTCCGCCCAGGAGCACGCCTTTGCCCACGCGCCAGACGAATGCCACGTAGTCGGTGGCTCCTTCGCTCTGAAACCGATCGAGCAGCGGGAATTCGCCGCGGCGATAGGTCGCATCCAGACGACGACGGAACATTCGTTCGCCGCTCTCGACGAGAAAGCGGAATGGACTGCGGTCCCAGTTCTCGGCCGACCAGTCCTGATTGTCGCGAGGGAACGCCTCCTCGACCCCTCCGGTCTGGCGAAGCCAGCGAACGCCGCGCGCATCGAACGTGGGGTCGAGCAGGTTGCACGCAACGGAAGCGCGCACCAGCGACAAGCCCGCGGCGTTGAGCCGATCGCAGATGCCCGCGAGGATTTCGGCCTCACCGTCGCCCGCGACTGCGGCGCGCACGATCCACCCGGTCATCTCTTCGGCGTCGATTTCCGTCATGGATGCCGCTCGCCGTTGCTTGGGTATAGGTCCTGCGAGTCAAGTATATCGTTCATCCCACAAGCCCAGGGCAAGTCCGCCTACCCGCTATTCCTCAACCCCGCCGCCAGCCCATTGATCGTCAGATGTATCCCGCGCTTCGTCCGCTGGTCCGTCTCACCCGAGCGATACCGCCGCAGCAGCTCCACCTGCAGGTGATTCTAAGGATCGCGTCTGATGAAACCGCTGACGGGAGGCATCGCCCCGGCCGGAGCGCACCCGGCGGATCGAAGCCGTGTGCGCGCGGCACCGCGTCGCGCTCGCCGCGTTCTGGGAAGAGCTCCAGCACGAGGGGCTCGTCGCCGCGGAGGCGCCGGTGCCCCCGGGCGATGCGGCGCCGAATGCGGGACGCGGAGCGCGCGCATAATTCGCTCGTCCGCGCGAGCGTCCACTCCGGAGCTGAGCCATGTCCGCCGCACCCAGGAAGGTATTGACCGGAGTCTTTCCGATCGCCCCCACGCCGTTCAGCGAATCGGGCGAGCTCGACCTCGCCGGGCAGCGTCGGGTGCTCGACTGCATGATCGAACAGAGCGTCGACGGCATCTGCATCCTCGCCAACTATTCCGAGCAGTTCGCGCTCTCCGATGCCGAGCGCGATACGCTGATCGAGCTGTGCCTGTCGCACGTCGCCGGGCGCGTGCCGGTCATCGTCACGTGCAGCCATTTCAGCACCCGGATCGCGGTCGAGCGCGCGCGCAAAGCGAGAGTCGCGGGCGCGGCGATGCTGATGCTCATGCCGCCGTACCACGGGGCGACGCTGCGCGCCGAGGAGAGCGCCATGCTCGAGCATTTCGCGCGCGTGGCCGAGGCGGGCGGCGTTCCCCTCATGCTGCAGGACGCGCCGCTCTCGGGTGTCGCTTTGTCCGTCGCGTTTCTCGCCCGCCTCGCGCGCGAGGTGCCGCAGGTCCGCTATTTCAAGATCGAGATGCCGGGCGCGGCGGCCAAGCTGCGCGCGCTGATCGAGGCGGGCGGCGAAGCGATCGCCGGTCCGTTCGACGGCGAGGAGTCGATTACGCTGATGGCCGACCTCGACGCCGGCGCGACCGGTACGATGCCGAGCGCGCTCCTGCCGGACCTGATCCGGCCCGTCGTGATCGACCATCTCGCGGGCCGCAGGGCGGATGCCGCGCGAACCTACGCGCGCATCCTGCCGCTCGTCAACTACGAGAACCGGCAATGCGGATTGCGCGCGACCAAGGCGGTGATGGCCGCCGGCGGCGTGATCAAGAGCGACGCAATACGCCATCCGCTCGCGCCGCTCCATCCCACGACCCGAGCGGGACTGCTCGAGCTCGCGGCCGAGCTCCAGCCGCTCGCCCTTCGCTGGGGCAAGTAGCCGGACGTGCGCGCGGCGCGCTCGCTTGCCGATTTCGCCATCGTGTCGGCGCTCGACCAGGCCGCGCACGATCTGCGCGCGCAGGGCACCGGCTTGAGCCTCGCGCGCACGCTCGGCGGGAGGCGGCGCGGATCCGTGAAGGTCTACGCCAACATCAATCGCGGAACGGTGGTGCGCACGCCCGAAGGCTTCGCGGAGCGCGCGGCATGCGCGGTCGCCGACGGCTTTCGAGCGGTGAAGATCGCACCGTTCGACCGGATCGAGCTCTACGGCGACGCGGACCGGAAGGCCGATCCCGCGCTCCTCGCTCGCGGTGGCCGAAGCGTTCGCCCGGCACGAGGTCGGCTTCTCGCCTCACAATCCGAGCGGGCCGGTATGCCACGCCGCCAGCCTTCAGATCTGCTCGGCCGTGCCTCAGTTCGAACGTCTCGAGATGCAATACGACGAGACGACGCTGTTCGACGCGCTCGTGGCGGGTGCGCTGCCAAAAGCCGTGGACGGCGAAGTGCGCGTGCCCCACGTGCCCGGGCTCGGCGTTCGTCTGGACCCGGTACTGGGGCAGCGGCTGCGGATAGACGTGCGTGGTCGCGCTAATTCTTCGACAGCGACGCCGACCGAATAGCCGAAGTATGCTCGCTTGCGCTATTCCTGCAGTCGGCTATTCTTGCCGGGCTGTCGCGCACCACAACGTACGCGCCGACGATCTTGGGCTCGCGATGACCCTCCTACCCCACGCATCCCTAAGGAACGATCCGCATCACGTCGTCTGCTCCGGTCGGGCTCGACGATGACGGACCTCGCCCGGACAGCGCAGCGCGTCGCGGGGTCGAACCGCGAGCGCAGCATCGACGAGCTTCGGCGGCTCGTCCGGATTCCGAGCCCGACGGGCGAGGAAGGCGACGCACAGTCGCACGTGGCGGAGATGCTGCGCGGGCTGGGCGCGGAGACCGTCGTCGAGGAACCCGACATGGCGGCGCTTTTTGCGCAGTTTCCCCTGGTCGCCCAGTATCCGACCCACTGGCAGCACGACCTCATCCTGCCTTACCAGGAGCTGCCGACCTACGAGGGATTGCGGGCGAGCGGACTCGAAAACGTGCTCAACTACCGTGGCCGGCCGAACGTAGTCGGCGTCTTCCGCGGCGGCGGCGGAGGCCGCTCGCTGGTCTTGAACGGCCATATCGACACCGTCACCGTCGAACCCCGCCGCGAATGGGATCGTGAGCCGTACGGCGCGCAGCTCGTCGACGGTCGCATGTACGGACGCGGCACGTCGGATATGAAGGGCGGACTCATGGCCGCTCTCCTTGCGGTGGCCTACCTGCGCGAGGCCGGTGTGGCTCTGCGCGGCGACGTCATCGTGCAGAGCGTGGTCAACGAGGAGCACGCCGGAAACGGCACGCTCGACCTCGTGCGACGCGGTTGGCGCGCGGACGCGGCGATCGTGCTGGAGCCCACCGGCAACCTCGTCGCCGTGAGCCACTATGGCGGCTTGTATTGGCAGGTCACAATTCCCGGCATCGCCCGCGCCCCGGGCGCGCGCTGGGAGCGCGGCGTGCAGCAGGGCGTAAGCGCGATCGAGAAGCTCCCGCGCGTGATCGACGCCCTGATCGCGATGGAGGCCGGCTACAACGCTAGGGCCGAGAACGTCCTCGAGCCGGGGATGGCAGCCTTCTCGCTGGTGATGGGCAAGGTCAGCGGCGGCCACTACGAAACGGTGACGGCCAGCGAGGCAGTCCTGCGCGGCGGCGCCTATTTCGCACCGACCGTCGGGACGGTTCATGAGGTGATGGCCGGTTTCCGCGCCGCGGTGATCGCCTCGAGCGGCGAGGATGCGTTCCTGCGGGAGCATCCTGCCCGCCTCGAGTTCCTGCACCACGACGACAGCACCCGACAGAGTGCCGGGATTCCGACGGCGCTCGCCATGTCCCAGGTGCTGGCCGCCCACGGCGCCGCGGATCGCATCGGCCTCGGACCCTTCGCCTGCGACATGCGTCATCTCGTCAATCAGGGCGGCATCCCCTCCATCGTTTTCGGTCCGGGAAGCGTCGCCCACATCCACAAGCCGAACGAGCTCATCGAGATCCAGCAGTATCTCGATTGTATCGACTACCTGATCGAGTTCATCTGCGGCTGGTGCAACAGCGAGCCCGAGGGCAATCGGCCGGGCGTGCGTTGAGGCTAGAATAACGGTCATCGGGAACCGGGAAGTCAACATCGATACCGCCGTGCAACCGGCGGTCACCGGAGGAGGCAAGAAGATGCTGCGATCCGTCATCAACGTGGTGCTCGGTGTGGTCCTCGGCTGGACCGTGTCTCAGGCCGGAACGGCGACGGCCGCGGAACCCAAACACGGAGGTGCGCTCACCTACTCCTTCACCCCGGAGCCGACGGCGCTGTCGACGATCGCGACCACCGCCGTGCCGACCGCCCTCCTCGCGACGAAGATCTTCGAGAGCCTGCTCACCTACGAGGGCCCGTCGCTCGAACCGAAGCCGGGTCTGGCCGAATCGTGGACCGTCTCGCCGGACCAGCTCGTCTACACGTTCAAGCTTCGTCCCGGGGTCAAGTGGCAGGACGGTGCGCCCTTCACCAGCGCAGACGTCAAGTTCAGCGTGGAGAAGATCGTCAAGCCGCTGCACGCGCGCGGCAAGATCTACTACAAGCACCTGGTCGGAGTCGACGCTCCGGACCCGCTCACCGCGGTCTTCAGGCTCGACCAGCCGGTGCCATTCTTCCTGAAGGCTTTCCAGCCGAGCGAGACGCCGATGTTTCCGGAGCACCTGCTCGGCACGACCGACCTGAGCACGTTCCGCCAGTCGGAGTTCATGCGCCAACCGGTGGGCACCGGGCCGTTCATGCTCAAGGAGTGGAAGAAGGGCAGCTATATCATCCTGGAGCGCAATCCGAATTACTGGCGCGCGGGTCACCCCTATCTCGACCGGATCGTCATGCGCGTCATCCCCGACGATAACGCCAGGGTCGTGGCTTTGCGCAACGGGGAGATCGACCTCGCACCGATGAATGCGATCCCAGGCGCGATGCTGGCGGCGCTGAAGAGCGACAAGAGCCTCGTCATGTCGCACGAGGGCAGCGAGGGTCTGGGGCCGGTCATGGGGCTCGTGGTCAATCTGCGCGAGAAGCCCTTGAGCGATCTCCGGGTGCGCCAGGCGATCAGCCTCGCACTCGACCGCAAGAAGATCGCCGCCGTGATGTTCTACGGCCAGGGCGAGCCCGCCACCAATCCGATCGTGCATTCGAATTCGATCTACTACGACAAGAAGCTCAAGCCCTACGAATTCGACCCGGCCAGGGCGAACAAGCTTCTCGACGAGGCCGGTTATCGGCGCGGCACCGACAAGATGCGCTTCAAGCTGCGGCTCGCGAATCTTCCTTACGGCGCGTCCTACGACCGGCTCGGCGAATACGTCAAGCTCGCGCTCGGCACCGTCGGCATCGACGTGGTGCTCGTGAACCAGGACATGGGCAGCTGGCTCAAGCAGGTCTATACCGACTGGGACTACGATCTCGCCAGCACCTTTTTCCACGACTACTCGGACCCGTCGATCGTGTTCGAGCAGGAATTCGCGTCGTCGGCGATCAACAAGGGCGGCACGTTCAACAACAACATGGACTACCGCAACCCCAAGCTCGACCAGATCCTCGCTCAGGGATCGAGCGAATCCGATGTGGCCAAGCGTCAGAAGCTGTACTTCGAGGCCGAGGCGATCTTGCATGACGAGATGCCCGAGATCTTCCTGATCGACCAGTACTACACGAACGCCTGGAACAAGCGCGTGCACGGCCTGCTGACGAACGGCATATCGATGTACTCGAGCTGGGACTCGGTATGGGTCGAATGATTCGAACCCGGCGAGCGGCGCGCGTGCCCCGGCCGGCGCGGTGAAGACCGGGCAGGGAGCGCCGGCGGCAGAGGCGAGACGATTGCCGCCCCTCTGAGCGACACGCGATGGGCCGGCCCCTGCTTTGGTTTGTCGCGCGGCGGCTGCTTCAGCTCGTTCCCGTGGTCGCGGCGATCGCCGCGCTCAACTTCGTGCTGGTGCATCTCGCACCCGGCGATGTCGCCCAGCTGCTCGCCGGCCAGTCGGGCCAGAGCAGCGCGGAATACGTAAGCCAGCTCCGCCACGAGTTCGGCCTCGACCGGCCGCTGGCCGAGCAGTTCGTGATCTATCTCGGCCGGCTCGCTCGCTTCGATCTGGGCTACTCGTACGTCCAGCAAACACCGGTCCTCACGCTGATCGTCGATCGGCTTCCTGCCACGCTGCTGCTGATGGTGTCAGCGATCACCCTGGCGCTGGGGCTCGGAGTGGCGCTCGGAGTCGCCGCCGCAAGGCGCTTCGGATCGCTCCTCGACAACGCGATCTCGGTGGGTGCGCTCGTCGTTTACGCGACCCCGGTGTTCTGGCTGGGGCTCATGCTGATCGTGCTCTTCTCGGTCGATCTGCGGCTGCTCCCGCCCGACGGGATGACCGACACCCGCACGAGCGAGAGCGGCCTCGCCTACGCGCTCGACGTCCTTCGCCACCTCGTGCTGCCGGCCATCACGCTCGCGCTCTTTTATGTTGCGGTCTATACACGCCTGATGCGCAGCGCGATGCTCGAGGTGCTTGGACGGGATTTCGTCACGGCGGCACGGGCCAAGGGGCTCGCCGAACGCACCATCGCCTGGTCGCACGCGGCGCCCAACGCCATTCTCCCGGTCGTGACCATCGCCGGCGTGATGTTCGGCAACATGCTCGGCGGGTCGATCCTGGTCGAAACGGTCTTCGGGTGGCCGGGTCTCGGTCGCCTCATCTTCGACGCGCTCCTGCAGCGCGATCTGAACCTCCTGCTCGGCATTCTCTTCGTCTCTTCGCTCGTTGTCGTGATTGCCAACCTCCTTGTCGACCTGGCCTACGGCTTGCTCGATCCCCGCATCGTTCACCAATGAGGCCGCTGCGTGATTTCTGGCGCCGGTTCCGGCGCAATCGGGCTGCCGCAGGCGCCTCCGCTCTTCTGGCGCTGGTGGTTCTGATGGCCGTAATCGGGCCGCTCGTGTACGCGACGAGCCCATTCGAGATGGTCGGCGCGCCCTTCTCGCTGCCCTTCGGCGAGTTTCCGCTCGGCACGGACGTATCGGGCCGGGACATTCTCGCGGGCATCGTGCATGGCGCGGGCGTATCGCTGCTGATCGGCGTCATTTCGGCGTTCACCGCCACGACCGTAGGCGTCGCCGTCGGAGCGCTGGCCGGCTACTACGGCGGCGTGATCGACGACGTGCTGATGCGCACCACCGAATTCTTCCTCACGATTCCGTCGTTCGTCCTCGCCGTGGTTCTTGTCGCGATCTTCTCACCGACCGTGACCAGCGTCACGGCAGCGATCGCCATCGTCTCCTGGCCGTCGATGGCGCGCCTCGTTCGCGGCGAATTCATCGCCCAACGCGGTCAGCTCTACGTCCAGGCGTGTCGCGCGCTCGGCATGCGCGACTTCGAGGTGATTCTCTTCCAGATCCTCCCCAACGTGCTGCCCCCGGTGGTCGTCGTGGCCTCGCTAACGGTCGCCACCGCCATTCTCACCGAGTCCGGGCTTTCGTTCCTGGGCTTAAGCGATCCCAACGTGGTCACCTGGGGTTACATGATCGGCGTCGCACGCACCGCGCTCTTCGTCGCTCCGTGGATGATCGCCGTGCCCGGCCTCGCCATCCTGGCGACCGTGCTGGCGATCAATCTGGTGGGCGAAGGGCTGAACGATGCGCTGAACCCGGCGCTCAGGGAACGATGAGTTCCTTGCTGGAAGTGCGCGATCTTTCGGTGGAATACCGCACCGGCGCCGGCGTGCTGCGCGCGGTCGACGATTTAGCTTTCACCATCGATCGTGGAGAGACGATCGCTATCGTCGGCGAATCCGGGTCCGGCAAGAGCACGGCGGCGCTGGCACTGCTGCGGTTGCTGCCCGATCCGCCCGGACGGATCGTGGCGGGGGAGATCGTGTTCGCCGGCCGGAACCTCGCGGCGCTTCCCGACGGCGAGCTTCGCGACGTGCGCGGTCGCGAGATCGCGATGATATTTCAGGATCCGCTCGCCGCGCTGAACCCGATCCAGACGATCGGTGCGCAGATGGTGGAAATGCTGCGGCGGCACCGCAGGATGTCCGCTCTCGCCGCCGAGCACCAGGCGGTCGAGATGCTCGGCTTGGTCGGCATGCCGTCGCCGGAGCAAATCTTCGCCCGGTATCCGCACCAGCTTTCGGGCGGCATGCGGCAGCGGGCAATGATCGGGATCGCGCTCATGTGCCATCCGCAGCTCCTCGTGGCCGACGAGCCGACGAGTGCGCTCGACGTCACCGTGCAGGCGCAAGTGCTCGACCTTCTCGCGTCCCTCAAACGCCGTCTCGGCATGGCGCTGCTGCTCATCACGCACGATCTCGCCGTGGTCGCGGAGATCGCCAATCGCGTCGTGGTAATGTACGGCGGACGCAAGGTCGAGGAAGGGCCGGTGCGTGCGGTATTCGCCTCGCCGCGCCACCCGTATACGATGGCGTTGCTCGATGCTTCGCGAATCGAGCTTTCCGCGGAAGGCTATCTCGCGGAAATACCCGAGCCGCTCCCGTCGGCGCCGCGGGGCGTCGGCTGCAGCTTCGCTCCACGCTGTCCCCGCGTGGTGGCGAAGTGCCTCGCGCTCGCCCCGCCGCTCGAGGACACTGCGCCGGAACGGAAAGTCGCTTGCTTTCGCGCCGCGGAGAACGTGCGATGACCGAACCCGTGCTCGAGGTCCGCGACCTGGTCAAGCACTACATGGCGGGTCGCGCGAGCTTCGGTGCGCCACAGATCGTCCATGCCCTCGAAGGCGTCTCGCTTGTCCTCAGGGCGGGGGAAACACACGCGCTGGTAGGCGAATCGGGCTGCGGCAAGTCCACACTCGCGCGCTGCATCATGCGGCTGGAGCCTGCGACCAGCGGCACGATCCTGGTCGCCGGGTGCGACATCACGCACCTCAGCGGCCGCCCTCTGCGCGAAGTGCGCAAGCGAGTGCAGATTGTCTTCCAGGACCCGTATTCGAGCCTCAATCCGCGCCGCACGATCGCCAAGACGATCGCCGATCCGTTGCGGCTCTACGCCATCGGCGACCGCAGCGGGCGGCGGGCGCGCGTGGAGGCCCTGCTTCGCCGCGTCGGGCTCGGCGCCGCGTTCATGGATCGGCTCCCGCGCGACCTCTCGGGCGGACAGCGGCAGCGCGTCGCCGTCGCCCGGGCGCTTGCGGTCGAGCCGCAGCTGCTCATCTGCGATGAGCCCGTGTCCGCGCTCGATGTCTCGGTCCAGGCCCAGGTGATCAACCTCCTCAAACGGCTGCAACGCGAGCTCGGCATCGCCTATCTCTTCATCTCGCACAATCTCGGGCTCGTCCAACAGATCGCCGATCGCATCTCCGTGATGTACCTCGGCCGTATCGTGGAGCTCGCCGATGCCGCGGCGCTGCGCAAGCAGGCGATGCATCCGTATACGCAGGCGCTGTTTTCCGCGATGCCGGTCGCCGATCCCGATGCGACGACCCGGGGCAGGCGTCGCGTCGTTGTTTCCGGTGAAGTCCCGAGTGCGATCGATCTGCCGCCGGGGTGCTCTTTTGCGTCCCGCTGCCGCTATCGGCAGGAGATTTGCGGTCGCGAGGCGCCGCCGTTCAAGCAGATCGAAGGACGGCTGGTTCGCTGCCACTTCGCCGGCCAGTTGCCGATGGATGCCGCGCGGTGACCACGCAGAGGCTGCGATCGCTCCCATGTTGGGAGCAGCGTCAATCTACCCTAGAACAGTCCCTTGGCCGGTGACGTCCTTGGCGACATTTTCTCTCTCCGGCGGAGGAGCGCACCAGCCCGCGAGTCGTGCCGGCGATGAGACGAACTGTTCACCGCCCATGCTAGACTCGAGACGATCTTCTCCCTATTCGAAATCATGCCAGCACTGAGAAAATACAACCCCGAAAGCATCGTCAAGTCCTTCGCGTCGTACAGCCAGGGCGTGGAAGTTCCGCCGAATGCCCGCTGGCTCTACATTGCCGGACAAGTCGGCGTCAATCCCGACGGCACGGTCTCCGGCAACTCGGAGAAACAGGTGGAGCGCGCCTGGCAGAACGTCCTGGAGGTGCTGACCGAGGCTAACATGGGCCCGGAGGACCTGGTGCACGTCAACGTCTACATCACCGATCCCGCGGACGTTCAGCTCAACCGCGACTCGTGGCGCAAGATCAGTAAGAACGGCGGCCCGGGCATCACCATGGTCACCGTGAAGCGGCTCTCCCATCCCGACTGGACCGTCGAGATCGAGGCCGTCGCCGCGCGCGCCTAGACCTTCGCGCTGGCGTGATGCACGCGCCCGGCTACGCCGGGTCGTAGACGATCACCTCGATCGGCGTCGGATTGTAGGCGTTGGCCGGGTTGTGGATCTGCGGGCAATTCGACAGCACCGCGAGAACGTCCATCTCCGCCTCGAGGTCGACGTGGTCGCCGGACTTCGAAAGTCCGTCGACGATTGTCATCCGGCCGTCGTCGCCAATCGGCACGTACATGAAGAAGTTGATGTTGGCCACGATGTCCTTCTTGCCGAGCCCGTGGCGGACAAGCGCGCGCAGGAAATTGGCGCGGCAGTTGGGCCCTTCCTGCACACCGTAGCGCACGCGGTTGCTCTCGCGCGAGCAGCAGCCGCCGATCGTGTCGTGACGCCCGCAGGTGTCGTCAATCACGCGGAACAGCACGTTGCCCATGTCGGAATAGAGGCGCGTGCCCTTCTCGATGAAGAGCGAGCCGTTGATCTTCATCGTGTCTGCCGCGTTGTAGCGCTCCGACGGGTCGGCGGCGTTGTAGCACAGGAAATCGACCGCCTGCCGGCCCTCCAGATCGACGAGCCGCAGGATCTGCCCGCGCTTGACGATGCCCGACCAGTCGCCGCCCGGCTGGACGACCGTGGATTGGAGAATGCGCTCGGCCGGGATGTTCGTCTTCGCCATGGTCCTACCTCATGTAGCGCTGGAGGAATTGTTGCGCGCGCGGGGTCGCAGGCCGGGTGAAGAAAGCCTCGGGCGTCGCGGTCTCGACGATCCGGCCCGCGTCCATGAAGATCACTGTGTCGGCGGCCTCGCGCGCGAAGCCCATCTCGTGCGTCACCACGATCATCGTCATGCCCTCGGTTGAGAGCTCCTCCATGACCGACAGCACTTCGCCGATGATCTCGGGATCGAGCGAGCTGGTCGGCTCGTCGAAGAGCAGCACGTCGGGATTGGTTGCGAGCGCCCGCGCGATCGCCACACGCTGCTTCTGCCCGCCCGAGAGCGTGTGCGGGTAGACGTCCCGCTTCTCGGCGAGCCCGACTTTCCCGAGCAGCGTGCTCGCCCGCTCGATTGCTTCCGCGCGCGCGCGCCCGAGGACGTGCACCGGCGCCTCGATGATGTTCTCGACCACGGTGAGATGCGGCCAGAGGTTGAAGTGCTGGAACACCATACCCATGCGCACCCGGTAGCGGCACAGCTCGCGTTCGGTCATCCAGGTGCCGTTCTTCACCCCGACGCGCTCGCCGTGCAGGTAGACCTCGCCCTCGTCGGGGCGCACCAGGAAGTTGATGCAACGGAGCAGCGTCGACTTCCCGGATCCGCTCGGGCCGAGGACGCAGACCGTCGTGCCGGTCGCGACGTTGAAGTCGACGGCGGTGAGGACCTGCAGCGAGCCGTAGCGCTTGCCCAGACGGCGGACTTCGACCGCGAGGTCGGCGGTCCCGCTAGCCACGGCGCATCTCCGCGGCGAGCTCGACGCGCTTCACCGTCGCCTCGATGCCGAGCGTCACCAGCCAGTAGAGCAGCATCGCGATGACGAACGAGGCGAAGGGCACGAAATAGGTCGACTGCACGGAGCTCGCCGCGAAAGTGAGCTCCGGCACCGTGATGATCATCAGGAAGGCGGTGTCCTTCAGGATGTAGATGCTCTGGTTGCCGATCACCGGGACGGAGGCGAAGAAGAGCTGCGGCAGGATGATGCGCCCGAACAGCGGGAATCCCGCGAACCCGAACGCCCGCCCGGCCTCGATCTGCTCGCCGGACAGGTTCTTCCACGCGCCGCGCACGATCTCGGCGATGTAGGCGGTATGGTAGACGACGAGTGCGATCAGGCCGCAGGCCCAGCTGTCGAACTCCAAGCCGAGCTCCGGCAGGCCGTAGTAGACGAGATAGGCGAAGAGCAGGAACGGCACGCAGCGCATGGCGTCTACGAACCAGGCCGCCGCCAATCGGACGAGCTTCTGCGGCGCGAGCATCAGCGCGGCGACGATGCAGCCGGTGATCGACGCCAGCACCAGCGTCGCCGCCGAGAGCCAGAGCGTGTTCCACAGGCCGCTCAGGTACTGATCGTAGTGCGCGAAGGCGACGAGGAAATCGCGGCTCATGCCAGGTTGTACTTCTGCCGGACCCGTCGCTCGACGAACCGCTGGGCGGTGACGAAGAGCATCACCAGCAGCATGTAGATGACGGTCGCAGCCAGGAAGGGCGGCAGCGGCTTGTACGTCGCCGCCCCGATGCGGCTCGCGGCGCGCGTGAGGTCGACGATGCCGATCACCGCCAGCGCGGGGCTCGCCTTGATGAGCAGCGTCATCTCGTTCACGAGCGCCGGCAGGCTGGTGCGCCAGACCTGCGGGAAGATGACGCGCCTGAAGGCGAGCGCCGGCGTCATTCCGTAGGCGCGGGCGGCCTCCAGCTCGTCTCGCGGAAAGTCGATCAGCGACGCGCGCCAGATCTCGCAATTGAAGGCGCTCGTATTGATGAGGAGCGTCAGCACGGCCGCCGTCGTCGCCCCGAAAACGACGCCGATGCTCGGGCTGCCGAAGAAGATCAAGAGCGCCAGCGTGATGGCCGGCGTCGCGCGGATCACGCTGACGTAGCCGGCGACGACATGCGATAGGATCGGTATGCGCCGCCAGCGCACGATGGCGAGCGCGAGCCCCAGGGGCACGCCGAGAACGATCGCCGCGAGCGAAACCGACGCCGTGACGAGCGCGCCCTGGAGGAGGAACGGCAGGTCAGCCACTCGGCGCCGCGCCGCCTCGCGAATTGAGTTTGTCGTTACCGAGCGGCTGGAGTCTTGGCCTCAGAACTTGGGCTCGACGTGCTCCGGCAGATTTTTGAAGCTGGTCTTCAGCCACTTCTTCTGCAACTCCTCGAGCTTCCCGTTGGCGCGGACCTCGCGAAGGAAGTTGTTGAGGTAGTCGAGCATCTCCTTGTTGCCTTTCTTCACCGGCCAGCCCACGTATGACGGGCTTTCGACCACCGGCTGCCCGATCTCGAACACGCCCGGGCGCTCCGCCATCACCGAGAGCAGACTGATCTCGACGTTGACGACGTAGTCGACGCGCCCGTTGGCGAGGTCCTGGTAGGCCTCGGGATACGAGGCGTACTGCACGATCTTCCCCATCTTGCCACCGGTCTTCTCGATCATCTTCTCGAGCTCCGGCAGCCGCGCGAGCAGCACGCTCCCCGACTGCACGCCGACCGTCTTGCCTGACAGATCCTTGATGCTCTTGATGCTGTTGTCGTTCTTGCGCTTGAGGTATTTGTGCATGTTGGCCGCCACCGGCATGGCGAAATCGAAAGCCTTCAGGCGCTCCTGGTTGATGAGCGCGCCGGTGACCGCGGCGTCGTACTTGCCGCTGCTCACGCCGGCGAGCAGTCCCGTCCAGGGAATGATCTCCTGGCGGAGGTCGAACTTCGCCTCCGCCTTCATGAGCTGGAAGAGCTCGTTGTCGAGCCCGACCGGCTTGCCGTTCTCGATGTATTCGAACGGCCGATAGTCGTCCTCCGTGACGACCACGACCGGCTGCTTGTTCTTGATCTTGTCCTGGAGGCTTTGCGCGTGGGCCGGACCGAGCGCCAGCACGGAGAGCATCGCCACCACCGCGGCGAACATCGTCCAGGAAGCCGATCGATTGCGGATGCGAAATGCGGAGTCGGTCATCGCTATCTCCTTGACGGGGGCACCGGGATCGCCTTTGCCGAGCGCCGCGAATGCAGCGCCTCAGCGCGGTCATTCCCTGGCTCGGAATCTTGAAGTTGGGATCATAACGCAAAGTCAAGAGCCGCGACCGCGCGCTATACTGCGGCCGCCCCGGGCGTGTTCACATCCATGCGGCTGCGCGATTGCCACAACTTCCACGATTTCCGCGAGCTCGCCAGGCGGCGGCTCCCGGCGCCCATCTTCGATTACATCGACGGCGCGGCGGACGACGAGGTGACCCACAGGCGGAACACCGAGAGCTTCGAGCGCTGCGACCTCGTGCCGAACGTCCTGCGCGGGGTGGCGAGCGTCGACATGTCGGCCAGCGTCCTGGGCCAGAGCCTCGCGGTGCCGTTCTATTGCTCTCCCACGGCGCTCCAGCGTCTCTTCCACTATCGGGGCGAGCACGCCGTCGCGGCCGCGGCCGCGAAGTTCGGGACGATGTTCGGGGCGTCCTCGCTGGGTACGGTGAGCCTCGAGGAGCTGCGCAAGAGGCACAAGACGCCGCAGGTCTATCAGTTCTATTTCCACAAGGACCGCGGCCTCAACCGGGCGATGATGCAACGGGCCAAGGAAGCCGGCATCGACGTGATGCTGCTCACCGTGGACAGCATCACCGGAGGCAACCGCGAGCGCGACCTGCGCACGGGATTTTCCATTCCGTTCCGGCTCACGCTGAGCGGCACGCTGCAGTTCGCGATCAAGCCGATGTGGGGCATCAACTACGTCACGCACGAGCGCTTCCGGCTGCCGCAGCTCGAGGAGCACGTCGATATGAGCGGCGGGGCCATGTCGATCGGGCGCTATTTCACCGAGATGCTCGACCCGTCGATGACCTGGGACGACGTGGCGGAGATGGTCCGACAGTGGAATGGCCAGTTCTGCCTGAAGGGCGTGATGTCGGCCGCGGACGCGAAGCGCGCCATCGAGATCGGGTCCACGGGCGTCATCGTGTCCAACCACGGCGGCCGGCAGCTCGACGGCTCGCGCGCCGCGTTCGATCAGCTGGCTGAAATCGTCGACGCCGTGGGCGGCCGGATCGACGTGCTGATGGACGGCGGGGTCCAGCGCGGCACCCATGTCCTCAAGGCGCTCTCGCTGGGCGCCAAGGCGGTCGGCATCGGCCGCTTCTATCTCTACGCCCTTGCCGCGGCCGGCCAGGCGGGCGTCGAGCGCGCTCTCGGTCAGTTGCGTGCGGAAGTCGAGCGAGGAATGCGGCTGATGGGCTGCAGCGCGATCGGGCAGCTTTCGCGGGAGAATTTGCGCTTCAGATAGCGCGGCCGCAGCGGACGGCATCCTCGAGCTGCTCGGCGGCGGCGCGCTGCTCCTGTTTCGCCTTCGCGCCCCTTGCCCGCGTCGCCTACGTTGGGGGTTTCCGCTCGAGATGCCTCGCGAGGAGGGCAAGCAGCTCGGAGGGCTCGATGGGCTTGCCCGCAAGACCGGCGATGCCCGAAGCTTCGATCTCGGCCGGTGCAACGCCCTCGCCGTACCCGGTATACAGGATGACTTGCAAGCCGGGACGCAGGGCGCGCGCGGCGCGGGCGAGCTCGATGCCCGTCATCCCCGGCATCGTCTGATCCGTGATCACGAGATCGAATTCGTCGCCGGCGCCGAGCGCGTCGAGGGCCTTGCCGGCGTTTTCGAACAGAGCGACCTCGAGACCCCACTGCGTCAGGAGGTCCTGCATGAAGCGGCCGACGGACAGCTCATCGTCGACGACCGCGACCCGACCGGTCAGCGCGGCGCGCGGAAGCGCGCGGTCGCGCGCGGCGGGCAGCGGCTGCGCGCCCGCGCATTCGCGCGATTGCAGCGCAGGCAGCAGGACCCGGAAGACCGCGCCGCGGCCCGCGCCGCTCTCTACGACGATGTGGCCACCGTGCTCGTGGACGATGCCGTGCACGGTCGAGAGCCCCATGCCGCTACCGTGCCCGACTTCCTTGGTCGTAAAGAACGGCTCGAACATCCGCTCCTGCACCTCCGCGGGGATGCCGCTGCCGTTATCGGCTACCGTGAGCTCGACGAACTCGCCCTCGACGTTGCCGCGGCAGCTCGCGCAATCCCCTTTCGTCGGACCGGAGCAGCGCACCGCGATGCGGATCTCGCCGATCGACCGGATCGCGTCCCGGGCGTTGATCGCGAGATTCATGAGCACCTGCTCGAGCTGGATCGGATCCATCAGTGCCAGCGGCGCGTCCTCGTCGAGCTCGGTGCGCAGGTCGATCGTGGCGGGAAACGACGAGCGCAGCAGCTTCGCCGACTCGCGCACCAGCGGCGCGAGCGCCAGAGGCCGGGGTTCGCCGCGGCGCCCGCGACTGAAAGTGAGCATCTGCTGGATCAAATCCCGGGCGCGCTTGCAGGACAGGTCCGCCTGCTCGAGGTACGTTGCGACCTTGGCATCCGCTCCCGACGACCGCTCGGCAGCAAGCGTGACGTAGCCCATGATGCTGGTGAGCAGATTGTTGAAGTCGTGCGCGATGCCGCCGGTCAGGTGCCCGATCGCCTCCATCTTCTGCGCCTGGCGCAGCTGCGCTTCGAGCCGCTCCCGATCGCGCTCGATCTGCCGGCGCTCCGTCAAGTCGCGGATCATCGCCAGGACGTGCGGCTCGCCGCGATGCTGGATCGGGATCGTGCGCACTTCGATCGGAAACCGCTCGCCGGTCCGCCGGAACGTCTCGAGCTCCTCTTGGCAGCGCTCGCCCTGGAGCGTGCGAGCGACGATCTCCTCCTGCCGCTTGCGGTACTGCTCGGGCAGATCGCGGGCGCGAACCCCCTCGAGCACCTCGTCCCGGCTGTAGCCGTACATTCGCTCGTAGGCGGGGTTGACGTCGACCCGCTGCAGGCGAGAGTTCCACAGCACGAGCGCGTCCGCGGAGGCGTTGAAGATCGCGCGGTACTGTTCCTCGCTGACCCGCAGCGCGTCTTCGCCTTCCCGGCTCGCAGTGATGTCGCGGATGAACGCGAGGATGCGCCGCTGTCCGGCGATGGTCGCCGGCTTGAGCCGTACCTCGTGCCACATGAGGTGACCGTCCCGGTGGCGGGCGCGCCACTCGAAGCGCACCGGCCGTCCCGACTTCGCCTGCTCGAGCCATTTTCGCGCCTCGACTTCGGTGTACGGCCGCTCGTTCGAGCTGACGTCGGCGATCCGCAGCCGCCGCAGCTCCTCGACGGTGTAGCCATATACCTCCTGCGCTCTGGGACTGACGTCGAGCATCGCCCCGGTATCCCAGTCGTGCACGAAAATCGGATCTTCGCTCGCGTCGAAGATCGCGCGGTAGCTCGCCTCGGAGTCGCGGAGCGCCGCGAGCGCGCGCAGGCGTTCGACCTCCGCCGTTGCGCGCGCCGCGAAGATCTTGAGCATCGCCTCCGCCGTTGCCCGGTCGCGCATCGGCCGGCGGTCCATCGTGGCGATGAGTCCGAGGGGTTCGCCCGCGGAGTCGTTGAGCGGCAGCGCCGCATAGCTGTCCATGCCCTTCGCCGAGAACAATGTCCCGGGCGGGAACTCCGGATGCACGCCCTGGCCGACGAAGCGGAAGGCACGGCCGACGACTTGCCGGCAGGGCGAGCCTTCGAGAGCGTATTCGAAGGTCGCGAGCGCTTTCCCGTCGAGACGGGCCGCGAGGGTGCGCATTCTCGTCCGCTCGCGGTCGGCGTAGACCGCGATCATCGCGACGTCGACGCCGAGGATCTCGGAGAGGTAGCGGACGAGCTCCCCGAAGATCCCTTCGCCCTCGGCGCTGGAGACGGCCAGCGCGGCCGCGCGCAGCGCCTCTTCGCTGCGCTTGCGCTCGGTGATGTCGGTCGCGATGCCGCAGACGGCGTACGCCCGGCCCGCGACGTCGACCAGCGGAAACCGGTGCGACAGGTAGATCCGCGTGCCTTGCGCCGTCTCGACGGTTTCCTCGAACTCGAGCTCGCGCCGCTCCTCGATCACGCGCTGATCGTTGCGCCGGAACGCTCCGGCGGCCGCAGGAAACATATCCTGGTCCCGGCGCCCGACGATCGCTTCGATCGGAACGCCCTTCAGCCGCCCGAACTCGCGATTGACGAAGAGGTACCGGCCCTCCAGATCCTTCACGAAGACGGCCGCCGAAGTATGGTCGACGATCTGCTGCAGTTGCGACTGCGCATCGAGCGCGGCGGGCGAGGCGGAGGCGCTGGTCATCGGCGGTGCTCGGGAAAGAGCCTTGCCGGAAGTCTAACCTCGGAGGAGGGGCCGGGCGGGACTGTTACCTGCCGGTTACACGGATACGCGCGGGTTACACGCCCTCGCGCGACGGCACGAACATGTAGCCGGCGCCGCGGACGGTGCGGATCGCCTGCGGGTGCTCCGGATCCGCTTCGATCTTGCGGCGCACGCGGGCGATCCGGATGTCGATCGAGCGGTCGAAAGGCTCCCACTCGCGGTTGCGGGTGAGCGTCAGGAGCTGGTCCCGGTTCAGGACCTGGTTCGGCCGCTCCACGAACACCTTCAGCAGATCGAACTCCATGCTGGTGAGCGGTATCTCGCGCCCATCGGCGCCTTCGAGACAGCGGGACAGGAGGTCGAGCACGGAGGCGCCGACCGCCACGCGTGACGACGGCCCGGGCTTCGGCGAGCCCGGTGCCTGCGCCGCGGGAGGCTGCGCCTGCCTGCGCCGCAATACGCTCTTCACCCGGGCCCGGAGCTCGCGCAGATCGAACGGCTTGATCACGTAATCGTCGGCGCCCACCTCGAGGCCGGCGACCCGATCGGCGACCTCCGCTGCGGCGGTCACCATGATGATGCCGACGTCGAAGCGCTCGCGCAGAAACCGCGCCAGCGTGAGGCCGTCCTCGCCCGGGAGGTTGACGTCGAGCAGGACGACGTCGGGGAGGCTCGCCTCGACCGCCTCGCGCATCGCCGTGCCGCGATCCGCCTGCGCGACCTCGTAGCCGTGCGTGCTCAGGTACTCAGCGAGCATTTTCCGGACGGAGCCGTCGTCTTCGACGATCAGGATGCGGCCATGGCCTGGCATGAAGTCGGCGGTGGGCGGCAATGTGCGAGCGAACGCAGTATAGCGCCGGCGGCGCTGTCCGTGGCTCAAGCGTCATGGCGCGAGCGTGCCGCCGATACATACCGAAACAAACCGTTTCCGGACGGACGTTCGCCGATTACCGGCGTCGCCCAGACTGCGCAGCGTGTCACGGCGCTTCCCCTCAGAAGACGCGCCGACCCCGGCGGACCACCGCCACAACCGAGGAGAGAACCCATGCCGCATGTTGCAGCCATCCCCGATTCCAAGCGTTACGCGAGGGCCGTCGAAGTGTCCAAGCGCATCCGCTGGGAGATCGATCGAGACGTCATAAAGCAGCGCGAATTCGATTTCGCGAAGAAATTCCTGCCCGACGGGCTGTCGAAGGTGCCCGCGCTCGGCTTCCTGTCCGCGTCCGAGCAGCGGCTCGTCTCCCAGATCCAGGGCCGCACCTACGCCAACATGTTCGGCCTGGTCGAGCGCTTCATCGGTGCGAAGATGCTGGAGCTGAGCCGCGACCACTGGCTCGGCGACCAGATCGCCCTCGAGGCGCTGGTGCGCTTCACCGACGAGGAGCTCAAGCACCAGGAGCTGTTTCGGCGCATCGAGGCGATGATCGCCGCAGGCATGCCCGCAGGCTACCAGTTCCTGTCGCAGCCCAACGACGTGGCGTCGGTCGTCCTCGGCAAGTCGAGCTGGGCGGTGCTGGCGCTCACCTGCATGATCGAGCTCTTCACGCAGGCGCACTACCGGTCGAGTATCGAACCCGATCCCGATCTTTCGCCGCTGTGGAAGGACGTCTTCCTGCATCACTGGAAGGAGGAGTCGCAACACGCGATCCTCGACGAGCTCGAGTGGAAGCGCGAAGACGCGAAGCTCACGCCGCAGGCGCGCGACGCGGCGGTCGACGACCTGATCGCGCTGGCCGGCGCGGTCGACGGCATCCTGCAGGCGCAAGCGGCCGCCGACACCCACTACTTCGTCGAGATCTGCGGCCGCCCGCTCAACGCGACCGAGGTGGAAGCGCTGCGCGCCGGCCTGCTCGCCGCGTACCGCTGGCAATACATCCTCTCGGGCGTACAGGAGCCGCGCTTCGCCGAGATCATCGCCGGCCTCGTAACGGACCAGCAGGGTGCGCGCATCGCCGAAGCGCTGGCGCCGCTCGTCTCCTGATCGGGCAACGGCTTCCGAGGACGATTTCCATGGCCATTACCTGTCCCATCGGCTTCGACACCGACCGGTTGCGCGCCCAGGTGCTCGACACCTACGAGCGCGTGGCGCGCGATCCGGGTGGCGAGTTCCACTTTCACCGCGGCGCCCGCTACGCCGCGCAGTACCTCCACTACGACCCGGCGGAGCTTGCGCTGCTGCCGGCGGAGTGCACGGCGCGCTTCGCCGGCGTCGGCAATCCGCTGCGCATCGGTCCGGTCCACCGCGGCGAGACGGTTCTCGATCATGCCTGCGGCGGCGGCATGGACGCGCTCCTCGCGGCGCGCCGGGTCGGGCCCACCGGGCGCGTCATCGGCGTCGACATGACGCCGGCGATGCGCGCGGCCGCCGCGGCGGCCGCGCGTAAGGCAGGCTTCGCGCCGATCGTCGAGATTCGCGAGGGGTTCTTCGAGCAGCTCCCGGTCGAGGATGCGAGCGTCGACGTCGTGCTGTCCAACGGGGTGGTGAATCTGTCACCCGACAAGACGCAGGTGTTCCGCGAGATCTATCGCGTGCTGAAGCCCGGCGGCCGGCTGTACCTCGCCGACGTGGTCGTCGAGCGCGAGCTCAAATACGAAGTGCGCAACAACCCGGACCTGTGGGCCGCCTGCATCGCCGGGGCGCTGCCCGAGACCGAGCTCGCGACGCTCGCGCTCGCGACCGGATTACGCAACCCCCGCATCGCGGGGCGCTTCGACTGCTTCCGCAACACGTCGGCCGAAGCCAAGGTCGCGCAGGATCTCGAGGTCCACGCCGTGAATTTCTACGCACGCAAACCCATGGAGAAAGCGTCATGACTGCGACTATTTCGACGATCACCACGCCGGCCGCGACGGACAAGCCGGCGGTCATCTGCCTGCACGCGAGCGGCGGATCGGGCGCGCAATGGAACGCCTTCGCGGACCTGGTGCGCCACGACTTCCGCGTGCTCACTCCCGATCTCTGCAGCCACGGCGCTGCGCCCGAGTGGCCGGGCGAGCCGGTGGACATCGTCGCGGCCGACACGGCGCGCATTGCGAGACTCGCCGCAAAGGTCGGAGGCGAGGTGCACCTCGTCGGCCACTCCTACGGCGGCGTGATCGCGCTGCGCGTTGCGCTCCTTCGCCCCCAGATCGTGGCCAGCGTCGCCGTCTACGAGCCGGTCGCGCTGCGCCTTCTGTTCGACTACAACCGCGGGCACCGGCCGGCCGCCGAAGTGGCGGAACTCGCCGGCAGCATCCGGCGCGAGCTGAACGGAGGAAGGCTCGAGCGCGCAGCCCAGCGCTTCGTCGATTACTGGTCCGGCGCGGAGCAGTGGGCCAAGCTCGCGCCCGAGCGCCAGGAAGCGCTCGCCCGCCGGATGCCCGTGATCCACGCGCATTTCGTCTCGCTCTTCCGCGACGTCGTGCGGCTGCGCGACTACGCGAGTCTCGCGCTCCCCGTGCTCCATCTCAGCGGGCGGGACACGCGCGCCTCAGCGCGGCGCATCACGGAATTGCTCGCCTATGCGCTCCCGAACGCCGAGTTCGCGACGCTGAGCGGCATGGGTCATCTGGGGCCCGTCACCCACGCGACGCCCGTCGCGCAGGCGATCGCGCGGTTTGTCCTCGGCCAAGCGGCCGATCGTGCCGTTCGCGATCGCAGGGCCGCGTAGGGACGCGGCGTAGCGCAGCGACAAGCTAGGGCGCTCCTCTGCTCGCGCGGAGCGCCCGCGTCGCAGCCTCGTCGACGGCGGGCGGCGTGCCCGCGATCACGACTGCATACGCTTCGCGGGCATGCGCGATCGACATCTTCTGCTCGACAACGTCGGCCAGCACGGCGGCCGGATCGCGCTCGAGCGGATGGCCGTGACCGCCGCCGCCCGACAGCCGCACTTTCAGCACGTCGCCCGCGTTGACCGTGGTGAGGAATTTCGCGGGACACGCTTCCTCGCGTCCGTCGGCTCGCACGATGCGCACGTCGGACGGCGCGCCGCACCCTCCGCCCTGCAGGCCGTAGGGCGGGTGGTCGCGGCGGTCGGACCGGATCTGCAGCGTCGCACCATTCGCCTTGAACCTGAGGTGGCGCTCGATCGCCAGGCCGCCGCGAAAGCGGCCAGGCCCTCCGCTGTCGGGCACCAGCGCATAACGCTCGACGGCGAGCGGTTGGTCGGCCTCGACCAGCTCCGCCGGCGCGTTCGAGTAGTTGACCAGCGTTCCGGTGCACGCGTCCATGCCGTCGCGATCGGGTCCGCCGCCCCACGACGCGAGCAGGAACTCGAGATAGACGAACGGCTTGCCTGACGCGTCGGTGCCGCCGTAGGACACGCCCGCATCCGGTCCGTTGGAGCCGCACGCCGGGACAATGTCGGGAACCGCCTGCGCGAGCGCTCCGAAGATCGTGTCCGCGATGCGGATCCCCGTGATGCCACGCGCGGCGACCGCGGCGGGCGGTCGCGGATTGACGACCGTTCCTTCCGGCGCGATGACCTCGATCGGCCGGAAGTATCCGGCGTTGTTCGGAATGGAGAGGTCGATGATCGAGCGCACGCACGCGAGCGCCGTCGACAGCGTGAAGGGGTACACGCAGTTGATCGCGCCGCGCACCTGCGGCGACGAGCCGGTGAGATCGATCGTCATGTCGTCGGCGCGGATGGTGACCGCCGCTTCGAAACGGATCGGACGCGGATCGATGCCGTCGCCGTCGAGGTGATCGACAAAGCGCCACGTGCCCTTCGGAAGCCGCGCGATCTCCGAGCGCGTGAAGCGCTCGGTGTAGTCGAGGAGCTCCCGGCAAAGCTCTTCGAACCGCTCGACCCCGTAGCGCTGCGCGAGGCGGACGAGCTCCCGCTCGCCGACGATGCAGGCGGCCACGAGCGAGCGAAGGTCGCCGATCACCTTGTCGGGCACGCGCACGTTGCGCTCGATCAGCCGGAAGATGAGCTCGTCGGGCTCGCCCTCGCGCCAGAGCCTCGCCGGCGGAATGCGCAACCCTTCCTGGTAGAGCTCGGTCGAGTCGCTCGCGTTGCCGCCCGCGATCCGGCCGCCGATGTCGGTCATGTGGGCAAGCGCCACGGAGAATCCGAGGAGGCGGGCATCGATGAAGATCGGCCGCACCAGCACGATGTCCGGCAGGTGCGTGCTTCCGTCGTACGGGTCGTTGGTGATGAAGAGGTCGCCGGGGCGGATCCGGTCCTGGTACTGCCGGGTCACCGCGCGCACGGCGAACGGCATCGCGCCGAGGTGGAACGGCAGGCACGTGCCCTGCGCGATCAGCTGGCCGTCGGCGAGGAACAGCGCGGTGGAGAAATCGAGCGCCTCCTTCACGACGAACGAGCGCGCCGTGCGGTACACGGTGAGCGCCATTTCGTCGGCGAGCGCGGCGAGCGCGTTCTTGACGAGCTCGAGCGCGAACGGATCGCGGCTGCGGGCGAGCTCGGGTCGCAGCCCCGGACCGAACGACGACGAATCGGGCGCGTTCACGCGAGATCCACCTCGATCGTGTCCCAGCCGATGCGGCGCGCGCGGCCATCGGGCGGCACGACGGTCGTGCTGTCGAATTCCTCGATCAGCACCGGCCCCGCGCGCCACGCCGCGTCGATCTCGCCGCGAGCGCACACGGCGGTCTCGACCGCGCCGATCTCCGGACCGAAATAGACGAGGCGCGAGCGATTCGCTCGCTCGCGTTCGGCCGGAAAGCCGAGGCGGCCGGGAACGAGCGAGGATTCGCGCGCGCCGCGCGCGATCACGCGCACGCTCATCGTCTCGACCCGTTCCTCGTCGGAGCGGTATCCGAACTGTTGCTCGTGCGCCTGCGCGAACAGCTCGCGCAGCACGTCGGGTGTCGGCGTCTGGGGCAGCGACACCGTGATCTCGGAGTTGGCGCCCGCGTAGCGCAAGTCGATCAGCCGCTCGAAGCGGTGATCGGCGGCGGCGAACCCCTCGGCTCCGAGCGCCGACCGGCCGTCCGCCTCCAGCGCGCCGTAATCCGCCTCGAGGGTGGCGGCATCGAGCTCGTCCAGGTGCCGCTTGTGCGTGCGCACGTAGTGGTGCTCCGTCTGGGGAAACAGCATGCCGAGCGCGCTGAAGAGTCCCGGCAGCGGCGGCACGAGGATCCTGCGGATGTCGAGCACGCGGGCGAGTGTGGCCGCGTGCACGGGACCGTTGCCGCCGAACGCGAAGATCGCCAGCTCGCGCGGATCGAGGCCCCGCTCGGTCGAAACCGCGCGCAGCGCGCGCGCCATCGCGGCGTTCGCAACGCGGTGCACGCCCCAAGCCGCTTCCTCCACTGAAAGCCCGAGCGGACGGGCGATGGCGCGATCGATCGCCTGCACTGCGAGCTCGCGCCGGATCCGTAAGCCCCCGCCGGCGAGCGCCTCGGGATTCACGAATCCGAGCACCACGTTCGCGTCGGTGACGGTCGGCACGCTGCCGCCGCGATCGTAGCACGCGGGACCCGGCGCAGCACCGGCGCTCTCCGGTCCAACGCGCAACGCGCCGCCCGCATCGAGCCGCGCAAGGCTGCCGCCGCCGGCGCCGACCTCGGCGATGTCGATCGCCGGCGCGCGCACGTGATAACCGCCGCCGCTCAGAAGCCGCCCTGCGACGTTGATGCCGCCGCCGACTTCGAGCGCATTGACGCGCAGGAACGCTCCGCGGTCGACGAGCGCCGCCTTGGCGGTCGTTCCGCCCATGTCGAAGCTGAGCACGCTCAAGTTGCCCAACCGGCGCGCGAATTCCGCCGCGCCGACCACACCCGCCGCGGGTCCCGATTCGATGATGTGGATCGGCCGTTCGCTCGCCGCCGCCGCACTCATCGCGCCGCCGCTCGACTGCATCACGGTGAGCGGCGCGACGATGTCGCGGCGGCGAAGCTGCTCCTGCAACCCGGCGAGATAGCTGCGCACGAGCGGCAGCACGTAGGCGTTGACGACCGTCGTGCTGGTGCGCTCGTATTCGCGGATCTCGGGCAGGATCTCGCTGGAGAGCGAGATCGGGATCCCGGCGTCGCGCTCCCGGATCAGCTCGCGCAACCGCCGCTCGTGCACGCCGCTCGCGTAGGCGTTGATCAGGCAGATCGCGATCGCGTCGACGTGCTCGGCGAGGATCGCGTCGATCACCCGGCGGGCGCCTTCGACGTCGAGCGGGCGCACGACCCGCCCCGTGTCGTCGATCCGCTCGCAGACCTCGAAGCGCAGCCGCCGCGGCACGAGCGGCGCCGGCTTGCGGAACCGGATGTCGTAGAGCACCGGCATCCGGAGCCGCCGTATCTCGAGCACGTCTCGGAAGCCTTCCGTCGTGATCAATGCGACGCGCGCGCCCTTGCCTTCGAGCACCGCGTTGGTGGCGACCGTTGTGCCGTGGACGATCTGCGACATGAGCGATGGGCGCACGCCTTCGTCGGCGGCGCCGCTCTCGAGGCCGTTGGCGATGCCCTGCCCGTAGTCGCTTGGCGTGGACAGAACCTTCGAGCGCATGATCCGGCCGCCCGGAGCAAGGAACACCAGGTCCGTGAAGGTGCCGCCGATGTCGATCCCGACGCGCGTGCCGTCGCGGGATCGCCGTTCCGCGCCGCGCCGCGTTTGCGCACCGCCGCCGTCGTGCCGCACGCTCATTGCAGGCCCATCAGCGCGGCAACGTTGGCGCCGAGGATGCGGTCTTTCTCGCCCGGCGTGAGGAACTCGCAGTGGCTGCGCACGTAGTCCACGCACTGCTTGTACGTGCAGAAGCGCTCGACGTTCGGCATGTCGGAGCCCCAGACGAGCTTCGACGCGCCGAGGAAATCGCGCATGCCGCGGATCAGCGCCTGAGCTTCCCTGTACGGATAGTCCCAGATGCCGCCCCAGGTGATCGGGAACATCACCTCGATGAGCAGGTTGTCGCGCTTGTAGATCGCCGCGATGTCCGGCGGGAAATCCCACGCTCCCGAGGCGCCGAAGTGCGCGACCGGCGGCCCCATCACCAGCACGAAGCGCTGCGCCGGATGGCGGCGCAGCAGAGCGTCGAGCGCGCGGAGATTCGCGATGTAGCCGGCTCGATCGTACGTCGGCGCCGACGAGAGCTCGATGAACACCGGCAGCCGCCGCGCGACGATCTTCTGCCAGAACGGCTCGAACGCCGGGTGATCGACATTGCGCGCGTAGCCGTGGCGCGAGAAATCCTGAGAGTAGTAGACGCCCTTCAGCCCCAGCGTGTCGGCGGCGCGGTCGACCTCGGCGAGCGTCTCCGCGCGATCGGCGGTCGGCTCGTCGACGTTGAGCAGCCCGGTGAACTTCGCCGGATGCTGCGCTTGAGCGAACGCGTTGTAGTCGTTCATCGCGCCGTAGCCGCCGCCCGCCTGAAGGATGCAGCGATCGACGCCGGCCACGGTCATCTGCGCGATCAGGAGCTCCGGCGGGCACACCAGCTCCTGCATGCCGACCGGCATGTACTGCACGTAGTAGTCCTCGCCCTCCCACGTGAACGCGAGCTGCCCATGGCGGCCGACGCGGAAGTCGACCTCGGCGAGCCCGGCCCACGTGTTGTCGTCGGGGCGGAACAGCATCGTCGGCCTGATCTCCGCGCCGTCGCGCGCCCGAAACGCGCGCGCCGCCGGGCGCGTGACGGTCTTCTGCAGGTACTTCAAGTGAACGGCGGCCGACGGGTGGCCGCACGCACCCTGCCAGTGCTGGAAGACGTGAGCGTGGCAGTCGACGATCATGGTGAAAATGGCTGCGCGGCCGCTCGTCCCATTTTCAGCGGCGCCCCCGCGTTGTGCTCGATCCACGCGGCGGGTCGCCCGGCGGGCGCCCGCCCGCGTTCGAACGGCTCTCGTCTCACGTGGCGAGCTTCTCCATGTGGTGCTGGAAAAGCCGCTCCGTCTCGCCGTTCACCGTCATGAACACGGCGAAGAAGTCGAGGAAGTGCTTCCATTCGGTGTCGCCGTAGCGCACCGCCCACGTGTTGGGGCGCTTGTCGATCGGATGGTCCGGATCGACGACGTGCGCCCAGCTGTTGCGCTTCGCGAACAAGAGGACGTCGCTGTCGCCGCTCATCCACACGTCGGCCTTCTTGGCGCGCACCGGCTCGGCGCCGAGCACGATCTGCCCCGTCGTCGTGATCAGCTTCGCCTTCGGCCACAGGATCGGGATCCGCGGCTCCTCGCTCCCGCCGGCCGTCACCGAGAACGTCACGTTGGGGCTGTTGAAGTCGGCGGCCGTCTTGAACTTGCTGGCGTTGTCCTTGTGGACCAGCAGCAGGCTCCCCTTCGACCACAGCGGCCCGACGTAGTCGACGACCATGGCCCGCGCCATCGTGTAGGTCAGCGACGATCCGTAGAGGTCGTAGTCGTCGCGGCGCAGGCCGACGGTCGAGTTCTGGAACGTGACCTCCTTGTAGTCGACCTTGAGCTCCATCTCCTTCGCGAGCCGATCGACCGCGTCCTTGTAGATGCCGCCCAGCTCGCCGGTCTTGGCGTCCTTGTAGAACCACGGACCGGTCTGCGAGTAGCCGACGCGGATCACGCCGGCCTTGCGCACCTTGGCGAGCGTCGAGTCCTCGCGAATGCCCGTCTCGAGAATCTGGGCCATCGCCTCACGCGGTGCGGTGGCACCGGCGGCGAGCAGGCCCGCTCCGGCGCCGAGCAATGCCGCGCTCTTCAGAAAATTGCGCTTGCCGTCCTGCAGGTTGTCATCCATGTGCTCTCTCCTCCTCTTGCGGTCATCGGCGCTCGCCTCGCGAGCGCCGTCCATGGTGTCGCTAGCTGCTCGCGCCGCGCGCCGCGATGGGCCACAGCGCCTCGACGCGACCGTTTCTCACGCCGACGTACCAGTCGTGAAGGTTGACGGTCGGATCGCAGTGGCCCGGAATCAGCATCAGTTTGTCGCCGAGCTTGAGCCGCGCCGACTCGGTGCCGAGCCTGACCTTGCTGTGCTCGTCGGCGATGCCGAACACCTCGAGATCCGGCCGCCCGTGCACCCACGGCATGCCCTTCTCCGCGCTGTACGACTTGAGTCCCGCGTCGACGACGGCACGCTCTGCCGTCGGCACGCTCATCACGGTCGCGAGCACGAAGAGGCTGTGCTCGAAGTCGGCGTAGCGGCCGCCCTCGCGGTCGCCGATCCTGGCGTACTCGACGTCCATGAACACGTAGGAGCCGACCTGAAGCTCGTTCCAGACGCCGCTCGTCCCCTCGAGCGCGTACGTGCCGGTGCCCGCACCGCTCACGATGTCGCAGCGGATCGCGGCGCGATCGAGCGCTTCCAGCGTCGCCCGGACGCCCTGCGCGGCGCTGCGGATCGCGCGCTCGCGCTCCTCCCACGTCGGCAGGTGCTGTGCGGTGCCGTGGTACGCCTGCAGACCGCGAAAGCGCAATCCCGGCGCGTCGGCGATGCGCTTCGCGAGCTCCCTCGCCGCCTCGCCGGGCGCGACGCCGCAGCGCTGCATGCCGACGTCGATCTCGACCATCGCGTCCATCTCGACGCCGAAATCGCGCGCCACCCGCGACGCGGCGTCGATCTCCTCGGCCGCGTCGAAGCACAGGCCCACGCGGGCCTCCGCCGCGAGCGCCGCGAGGCGGCGGAGCTTCGCATCGCCGACGACCTCGTTGCTCACCAGCACGTCACGCACCCCGCCGTGCACCAGCGCCTCGGCCTCGCCGACCTTCTGGCAGCACTGACCGATCGCGCCGGCGGCGATCTGCTTCAGCGCGATCGAGGGGCACTTGTGCGTCTTCGCGTGCGGGCGCAGCCGCATGTGGTGCCCGCGCGCGAACTCCGCCATCTTGCGCACGTTGCGCTCGAAGGCGCCGAGGTCGACGACCAGTGCCGGCGTGTCGATTTCGTCGACCGCCGCGCCGATCTGCGCGGGGATGCGGTACATGCGTGCCTTGCCAATCTGCCTGGAACTCGGGGATGATAAACCATTCCACCGATCGAAGAAGCATTGGCGTGCCGACACCCGCGCAAGCCGCCGCAGCTCCAGCGGCCGACGTTCCGAACATCCGCGTCGTCGACCTCCACAAGCGCTTCGGCGCGCTCGAGGTGCTGCGCGGCGTCTCGTTCGACGTTCACCGCGGCAACGTGCTCAGCATGATCGGCGCGAGCGGGTCCGGAAAGAGCACGCTGCTCCGATGCATCAACCATCTCGAGGCGCCGACCTCTGGCGACGTGCTGATCGAAGGCACGTCGCTGCTCTACAAGGAGGCGAACGGCAGGCGCGCTCCGCGTTCGCTCGCCGACATCAACCGCATGCGGCGCGAGCTCGGCATGGTCTTCCAGCAATTCAACCTGTGGCCGCACATGACGGCGCTCGGCAACGTGATCGAGGCGCCGATCCGCGTGCGCCGGATGGCGCGCAAGGAAGCGATCGAGCTCGGCGAGGAATGCCTGCGCCGCGTCCACCTCGGTGAGAAGTCGCAGGAGTACCCGGCGCGCCTGTCCGGCGGCCAGCAGCAGCGAGTCGCGATCGCGCGAGCGCTCGCGATGCAACCGAAGGCGATGCTGTTCGACGAGCCGACCAGCTCGCTCGATCCCGAGCTCACCGAGGAGGTGCTCGGCGTGATGCGCGAGCTCGCGCGCGACGGCACGACGATGATCGTCGTCACGCACGAGATGGGATTCGCCCGCGAAGTGTCCGACCGCGTGATGTTCCTGAACGACGGGCTCATCGAGGAGGAAGGGCCGCCGCAGCAGCTGTTCGGCGCGCCGGCCTCGCCGCGGCTGCGCCAGTTCATCTCCAAGTACCTGCACTAGTGCCCTAGCCCGGTACAGGCGACACGCCACCGGCCTCCGCCATCTCCGGCAAACCTGTCCCGAAGAGCGAACTCGTGTCCGACGCGCTCAGGCAATCCCTCGACCTGTCGGTGTTCTGGGAGTATCGCGTCGTCCTGCTGCACGGGCTCGCGGTCAATTTCTACGTCTTCGCGGCCTCGGCCGTTGTCGCGCTCGGCGTCGGGCTCGCCGCGGCGCTGATGCGCGTGAGCCGGCTGCCGCCGGTACGCTGGATCGGCACCGTGCACGTCGAGATCTTCCGCAACGCGCCCGAATACATCATGGTGGTGTGGGTGCACTTCGTGCTGCCTCTGCTGCTGAGCCTGCTCCTCGCCAGGCGGCTCGAGTTCGATCCGTTCGTATCCAGCGTGATCGCGCTGGGCTTCGTCTACAGCGGCTACTTCGCGGAGACGTTCCGGGCCGGCATCGAAGCGATTCCAAGAGCGCACATCGAGGCCGGCCGCGCCTGCGGAATGTCCGAGCGGCTGATCCTGTGGCGCATCGTGCTTCCGCAGGTCGTGCGGCGGATGCTGCCCGAATCGCTCAACCAGTTCATCTCGCTGTTCAAGGCGACGACCATCGTGTCGCTGATCGCGGTACCGGACCTGATGTACCAGGTCACGATGGTGACGCAGCAGGAAATGCAGCCGTTGCCGCTCTACACCGGCGCCGCGCTGGTGTACTTCGCCGTGATCCTGGCGGCGGGAACCATCCTGCGCGCGCTCTCGGAGCGCTGGCGCAGCAAGATCTACGCATGACCGGCGCAGCGCGATGAGCAACTGGCACCGCCTCGTCTGGAACCAGCGCGACGCTCTTCTCGCCGGGCTGGGCGTGACCGTCGAAGTCTGCGCGATCGCGTTCGTCTTCGCCGTCGTCGGCGGGCTCGCTCTGTGTCTCCTGCGCATGTACGTGAAGCCGCTGCGGCCGGTCGCGATCGTCCTCATCGAGTTCTTCCGCGCGACGCCGATCCTCGTGCAGCTCCTGTGGGTGAATTACGTGTGGCCGTCGCTGTTCGGCTTTCCGGACAGCTTCTTCGCGGCCGCCTGGCTCGCGCTGGGGCTGCAGTCCAGCGGCTACCTCGCCGAAACGTTCCGCGGCGGCATCGAGGCGGTGCCGCGTGGCCAGCGCGAGGCCGCGTACTCCGTCGGCATGTCGCCGTTCGCGACGTTCTGGCGCGTCACCGTGCCGCAGGTCGTGCTCGCGGCCTCGCCGTCGATCGTGAATCAGTTCACCGTGATCGTGAAGTCCTCGACGCTCGTTTCCGTGATCACCGTCCAGGACCTGATGTTCCAGTCGCAGAAGATCGTCAACATCTGGTACGAGCCGATCGAGATACTGACCGCGACCGCGGCGATCTACATCGTGCTCGTGTTCCTGGTGTCGATCGCCGGAAAGACGCTCGCCGATTCCATGCGCTCGCGCTACGGCATCGCGGCGGCGTGATCAGGCGCCAGGAACGAGGCCGATGCCGTGACTCACGCTGCCGATCCGAGCGTTGCCGAGTTCGGGCCCTGGAACCCTGGGATCGAATCACAGGTACCGGAGCATCTGCGTCAGCTGTGCACGATCTTCCGCCCCGAGAACAGCTTTACGAGCGTCGATAAGGCACGCGAGCTGCGCGATCTCACAGGTTTGGAGCTGAGTGAGCTGGCCGCATTCCGGCCCTCGCGGCTCGCCCTGCATGAGTTATTGATCCGCGTAACCGCCGATTTTTCGGTGCCCGACGGACCGCGGATCGAGGATCTCGGCATCAACTTTCGTCGGATCGTGAGCCGGGTGCTCGCGAATTACATCGACCCGGAAATGCCCACGATCGCCTCGGCCTGCGACGCCGCCCGGCGCCGCCTCCTGGCGATCATCGACAGCGAGCTCGCTGCGCTCGCAACCGAACCGCCGGCTGTCGCCGCGCCGGTATCCGGAAGGTCGATCGCCAGGCTTCTGGCGCGCTTCGCCCGGGACCCCATTCGTCCCGCGGCCGCTGAACCATCCCCCGACAGGGAACGCCGATGGATAGCGGACCTGGAGGCGAAAGCACGGGCACCCTCCGATGACGCGCAACGCGCGGCCTGCCGGGCGCTCGCGAAAGTGGTCAACGCGCTGGTCGTTCGGCACGGTCGCATCTGGGGCAGCCGCGAGTTGATCGCCGCGGTCGCGACCGATATCGCGTGCAACGATTTCGGGAGCGACGAAGTCGGCCGACTGATCGAGCCCTGTCTCAGGACGGCCGCGGCGGCGGAAGGCTATCGGCTGCTGCCGCCGCAGGAGCGGCCCATGGTCATGAACACCAAGGGACCGTCCGCCTCGGGCAAGAGCACGCTGCGGCCGCTGCAACGGACGCTCGCCGGCGAAATCGGCGTGAGCTGGGCCGACTTCGCGGTCATCAGTCCGGATATCTGGCGCAAGCAGCTGCTCGATTACGCGAGCCTCGGGCCCGCCTACAAGTACGCAGGCGCGTTCTCGGGGGACGAGCTGCGGATCGTCGACCAGAAGCTCGACCGCTACATGGCGCGAAAGGCCGAGCGCGGCCACATGCCGCATCTGCTGATCGACCGCTTCCGGTTCGACAGTTTCGCGCCCGACTCGGACGAGGCGGGGAGCAACCTGCTGACGCGGTTCGGCCACATCATCTACCTGTTCTTCATGATCACGCCCCCGGCTTCGCTCGTGGAGCGCGCCTGGAACCGCGGGCTGGAGTTCGGCCGCTACAAGGCGGTCGACGACACGCTGGCCCACGCCGTCGAGGCCTATTCGGGGATGCCGGAGCTGTTCTTCACGTGGGTGCAACGCGCCGACAAGCGCGTGCATTTCGAGTTTCTCGACAACAGCGTTCGGCTCGGGGAGCGGCCGCGAACGGTTGCGTTCGGGTGGAACGACACGCTCAATGTGCTCGACGCCAAATGCCTGCTCGATGTCGAGCGCTACCGGCGAATCGATATCGATGCCCGTGGTCCGGAGCTCCTGTACCTGGACCATGAACGGCTGGCGCCGGAAAGGAACACCGGCTTTCTCAGGAAATGTTTCGACAGATTTCCCAAGATCAGCTTCGCGGAACAGGCGACGGGCCGCGTCTACCTGAATGTTGCGGGGGGCCGGCCGGCCTGGGCCGATCGCCCGGCGTTGGAGGCGGCCTTGTCGGATCCCGACACTCGCGCCGCCCTGCTCGCCACGGTGCCGGCGATGCTGGAACGCTCGCTGCCAGTCCCGGACTCGCCGATGCATCTCACCGACATCGTCAGTCCCGATCAATTCCACACCCTCGGTCGCTGGGGTTCCGCTGGCTGAGCGGATGGGTCGGTGTCGGAATTTGTCCGACAGCGATTTTTTCCCAAATTCCCGATTTTCTTGCGATCTTTTTCCCGCGAGTTGTTGAGAGGGGCTAATCTTATGCCGTAAGTGGAGCTATTACGCGACACCGCCATATCTGATGCCCGGCCTCGCCTGCAATTTCTGCGCTCACGGCAATCCTGAAGGATCAAAGTTTTGCAACGAGTGCGGATCGCCGCTCAACCTCATTCCGTGCTGCCGATGCGAGGCAATCAATGCGGTCTCGGCCGGGCGCTGTCACCAGTGCGGTGCGCCATTGTCTTCAGGCGACCCGGAGGAGATGGAAATCCCCGCGACGGCACTGTTGGAAATCGCCCAGAGTGCGGAAAGGGCTCCGACCAGGGATGATCCTGTTCCCATATTGGTTGCGGAGCGTTGGGCGAATCCCGTGGCCCTGTCATCTGAGCTCAAAGCGACAGTCGAAGACCCGCCGTCTCGAGCGGCGGCGCCAGCCGCCGATCCTGTCAGTCATGATGATGAGGGTCCATTGCGCGCGTCTCACGCTGTTCATGCGACCTATGGTGGACGCGAGCCTGGCCGTCGCGCACGCGGATTCTTCCTTGTCGTGGTCTTCGTCGCTGTTGCGGCTGCCGCGGCTGCTGTCTATTGGATGTCCGTTGACCCCACGTATTGGCCGGATCGACGAACCATGGCGGACGGAGCACGCAGTATCGCCGCCGATTCTGCATCCAAGGCAGCCGCTGGCGGGACGCAGAATGCCGGCACGCAAGACCCATCGCCAACCGCAGATCGGCTGCCGAGCGCCGGTCCGCTACCGTTGTCTGCGGGTTCACCCGAATCGCAGGCCACAGCGGGAGAACCGATATCGCCGAGCGAGGAGCCCGGGCCCTCGAAGGAGGCTTCATCCGAAGCGCCGGCCACAGTCCGCGAGCCAACACCGCCTGACGCGGGTGCCGAGCCGCCGGCGGCCCCGCACGTGCCGGAGAGCGCTGACGCGCAAGTACCGTCCCGGTCCAGGGCGGCGGAATCACTTGCTGGCGGAACGGCCAAGACCAGCGACACCAGCGAGACCAACGACCCCCGTCGCGCGGCCACCAAAGGCCGGACGAAAGAGCAGGCCGAGCGAGATGCGATCGAAACGCGACGTCTCATCGCGCGCGAGCTCGCCGTTTCTCCATCGCCTAACTCGGACGACAGAAAACCACCGCCGGGTCCGTAACTTATCGCGCGGCATCGGTTCCGTCGCTCTTCAAGGAGAGCGCAAGTGCCAGCACGGATTTTCCCTTCGTCGAAGCAACCATCATGCAATTGCAGGCGGCGATGGCGGGGGCCTGACTCAAACTCGGCACTCTCCGGAAAAGCCGGGGCGGTTCACTCCTACCTGGGCTCGCCGCTCGGCACTAGCCCTGCGCAAATCATTCATAGAGGCCCCTAAACGATATGACAACTAACGCTACCGGAGTGCCGTTAAGTCACGAGACCAAGTTGCAGACGTCCGATGCTGTTCAGATGACTCGAAAGCTGATCGCATTCGAGACAATTAATCCGCCTGGAAGAGAACGAGCCTGCGCAGAATACCTGGCGGCCTTGCTTGCCAACGCAAAATTCGATGTATCGCTGAACACTTTGCGTGCGGATCGCGCAAGTATTGTCGCGAGGCGCGGCGGAAATCGCAAGAAGCCGCCATTAGTCTTCACGGGACACCTCGACGTAGTTCCGCTCGGAACTACCCCATGGACACGTGATCCGTTCGGTGGAGAAGTTGTTGATGGTCGCCTCTACGGACGTGGTTCGAGCGACATGAAGAGTGGCGTGGCGGCCTTTGCCGTAGCAGCCATCGCCGCTTCTGATTGGCTTGGCGATGATTACGGCATTATGCTCATCGTTACTGCAGGCGAAGAGACCGGCTGCCAGGGGGCAGCTGCGCTCTGTGCAGACGGTAGTCTTGGGCCGGCTGGGGCGCTAATTGTTGCGGAGCCAACCGGCAACAGACCCTTTATCGGCCACAAGGGGGCGCTGTGGTTGAAGGCGACAACCCGCGGCATCTCCGCCCATGGCTCTATGCCTGAGCGCGGAGACAACGCAATCTACAAGGCAGCGAAAGCTATTGAGCGCCTCCGCGATCTGGATTTCAAGGTCTCACGTCACCCCGTATTGGGTTCGCCCACCCTCAACGTTGGCACCATACATGGCGGAATGAACATCAACTCGGTACCCGATCGGACTGAAATCGGAATCGACATCCGTACTATACCTTCCATCGATCACGTCGTCCTGAAGGAAACCGTCCGAAAAGCTATGGGGGAGAACACGGATATCGAAGTCTTGATAGATTTACCGGGCGTCTGGACTGCCCCGCAAATTCCATGGGTAGCCCGGACTATGGACATTGCAAGCAAAATTACCGGCGTCGCCTTAACGGAGCAGACCGCAACTTACTTTAGCGATGCGTCAGTCCTAACACCTGCGCTTGGCGATGTTCCAACTCTCATTCTCGGCCCTGGAGAGCCCACGCAGGCTCACCAAACAGATGAGTGGTGCGAAGTCACGCGCATCTCCCAAGCAGTTGACATCTTCAGTGCGATAATTGCCGATTGGTGCGGCGCATTGTCCACAGCCCCCAAGTCGTTGCCAGAGCACCCGTCCACGCGATGATCCGTCTACCGCAAGGGTCGTGTCTCGAAAATGCAGTGATCATGGATTCCTTCACTGCAGCATTGAATTTCCGAACAGGTCAGATTCCATGAAGACCCCATATCTCGGGCAGCCCACTCAAGGGAGCCGGGAAGCCAACTGCTAAAGACATAGCACGTTTTCCGACCGGTGTTCGGGCCCGTGCCAAGTGCGAAAGCGGAGTGGTCAACGCGAACCAAAGCGCTACCAGTCGCCTCGTCGATACTCTGAATCCAAAACCGCCCCCACCCGCGTTGCGAGAGACGCCGCATGTAGTGTCGGAATACGTCAATCCCGCGCAGTTTATGCGTCGCCGACTCGCGCTCGCACCATTGCCACGCCGATTGGTATCCGACTTTCCAAACGGCACGTGAATAATCGTTCGCGCCAAGCGACTCTTCCATTGCCATGTGATAGTTGATGAAAAAGTGACGAGGCATGTAGATCATCGGCAGCTTGTCCGTCGTCCACACACCGGTGGCCGGATCGACATTTATTGAGACCTCCGGGGGATGCAAAGTCATCGCGATGGTTTCCGATCTATTAGGCGGTTATGCTAAGGCCAGTCTGACAGCGCGAATATAGCCGCGCCGCTCTAGGTCCTTGGCTATCGTTGTTGTTCTGACCTTCGCGACCTGGCCAAGCAAGGTAACTCCCTCACCAGCCAAACTTAAAGCGCCGATCGCGCCAACAATGGGTGACGCTATGTACGCAGCAATTGACCAAAATTCGGAACTTGGTCGGTAAAGCCCGCAGTCCGTAGCGCGTGCCAGGCGAGCGCTTGGTTGCTGCTGATGACCGGTTTGCCGAGATCGCGCTCGAGTCCTTCGATGACTCCATTTGCACGCAGCGCAGTGCAACAAATGAAAAACGCTTCCACGTCGGGGCCATTCAGATCGCAAACAATGCGGGATATTGACGCGGGTGACACTCGGTTCATGTCTGAGTCGCGCTCAATATTGCATGTTGTCACGCGCGCCACAGAGATTCCATTGTTCTCAAGACAATCGCTCATCATCCTCGCGACCGAGACCGTGTACGGCATCATCAGTGCGATGCGCTTCGTATGCAGCGCTGCAAGAGCCGCACGTGCCGCCGTGAACGGAGTCGAAATCGGAATTCCCGGACGAACCTCGTGAATCCGAGCGGCAACAATCGCTTCCCCCATCGCAATTGTCCCGGACGTGCATCCATAAACCATGACGTCCAGCCGACCCGCCGGCAGGATCAGCGACGCGGCGCGCGTCAAGTCGCGTTCTTGGTCGCGCAGTGTGTCTATTGTTATTTCGTTCCTGCTGTCAATTCGATTCACATACAACGCGATCGCGGGGTAAGGAAGGATTTCCCGGAGCTCGAGCTCGCTCGTGTGGCCATTCGCGAGCGCAATGAAACCAATGCGCCCACGCGGGCCTGGGCCGTCGTCAAGTTCTGCGACGACGTTGGTGATCGGTGCGACGGTTGTTTGGGATGTCAATTTACGATGAGTTCGCGCGGCGCGTTGCTCAACCTCTCAAAGCCGCTCTCGGTAATGAGCGCCGTCTCGCCAAGCGACATGCTCAGACCCGTGTCGCTGTTGAGCAGGATCATGTGCACGAAGAAGACCATATTCGGCGCAAGGATCTGCGGCTCACCAGCAAAGATCATTGGCCAGTCCATCCACGTAGGCGGATAACAGGCCCCCATCGTGTAGCCGCAAGCGTTCAGGAAATGACCGGCGTAGCCGGCAGCCGTGAAGACCCGAGCGTGCGCATCGAATACTTCGCCGACGCTATTTCCGGGTCTTAGCGTTTCCTCACAGGCCTGAAGGGCGTCAACGCAGGCAGCAAACATCTCACGATGGCGTGGATCGACCTTCCCGGTCAAAATGACGTACATGAGTGCCGTATGGTAATGGCGATAGGCAGCGGCGATCTCGAATTGGACCTGATCCTGTGCGGCCACCTTCCCGTGACCGGTGTGATAGCGGATGAGCAGCGCTTCTTCGCCTGCTCCCATCGGCCAACGGCTGGCGCTCGGATCTCCGTCCCCCCGCATGATCGTGTTCATCATCTCGCCATAGATCCCGCCGACACTCGCACCGGGAACTGTCGACCGCCGCGCGACCGCCAGCGCTTCATTGGCTAAGTGCCCAGCGTGTCTGAAATATTCGATCTCGGCAGGGCTCTTCACGAGCCGGAGTAAACGCACGATGTCCGAGGCATCTACAAGTTCACAAAATCCCACGAAAGCGGCATCAACCATTTTTCCGCGCTGCGCGGTCAGTCCATAGGCATGGTACTCAACGCCTATTCGCTTGCCACGGCAACCATGGCTACCGAGCATATCCCGCAACTCCTCGGCTGGATTGGCTCCTTCACGGTCTTTCCAAATCCGAACGTCCTCGATCACCGAAGTAAGGCGCGATTGGCGCTGGTCAGCGCTGCGGGTGAGCAGCGCCAGTGCGCCATCCGCGCCCAGGTACATTCCCTGAAACATACTGTAGCCGCTCGTATCGTAGCCGGTCAGGTAATACATGCTCTCCTGGCGAAAGATAAGAAGACCATCCAGACCGGCCTTGGCAATCTCTTGACAGGCACGCTTCTGTCTCGCCGCAAATTCCTCACGCGCAAAGTGAAGTGCCATTTCCGCCCGCTCGTCGTCTGACGGTCGTCTTTCCCTCGATATTCCCGCGTACGCTATCGGTCCCGCGAAAATTCGGGCAACGGGCTGTGATAGAGGGGCAGCGTCTCCGTCCGCGGCTGCCAGCTTTTTCCCGCCACCAGCGTGTTGACGTGGTCGCAGATCTGCTCGAGTCGAGCAAACCACACTCCGCCCTTCGATCTCATGTATTCGATCAGCTGCAGGACTGCCGAAAAACGCGCGAGCCTGCCGGAAAGGAACGGGTGCCAAACCGAAATCCAAAGCCCCCCGTGTTCCCAGGCGGCATCAAATTCGGCTCGGAACACTTCCATTGCCCTTTGCGGTGAGGAGATCGGCATCATGAAACGGAAATCGCGGTTGTGTGCATAGTGCGGAAAATCATCGAGCGTCCAATCGACTGGAAACTCCAATAGCGACCCTTTGCCATCGGATACCGCATAGGGGATGTCATCGCCCATCAAGGAAGAGTCGTACTCAAAACCTTCAGCGAGGAGATAGCTCAAAGAGTACTTCGAGAACGCGAAACTAGGAGCCCGCCAACCGCGCGGCCTCCTCCCGACATGCTTAACAAAAGCATTGACGGCACGACCAAGCCAATAGCGTTCGTCCTCCTTTGTAAGTTCGTTCGATCGCTCGTGCAGATATCCATGAAGTGCGACTTCATGGCCGTTTTTTTGTAGAAGATCGATCTGCGCTGGATACTTCTCTATGCACCAGCCGGGCACGAAGAAGGTCTGGCGCATCTCTATCCGCGCAAATTGCTCTACTAAGCGCGGAATGGCGATCAGCGGATCGTACCGACAGTACGATTGTGTCGCGAGAAGATTATCCGCAGTGTCGCGATTGTACCAATTGAACGCGCTGTCTGCGTCCATATCCCAAGTCATTGCGACAGCGCAGCGCGCGCCATCGGGCCACTGAATCGGATTTGCGATCATGGGTCCATATCCTTATCCTGAGCCTTCCATTCGTGGACCACGAGCTCCGGTGCCACCCGCTTGCGTTTCGGTGGACCTGGACGCGCAACCGTTCCGAGGTAGAGAAAACCTACGATAGCGTCGCCGGTCCGAAGGCCGAGACCAGTCTTGACGATCGGATCGTACGCGGGTGCGCCGGTGCGCCAGAACCCGCCAAAACCCAAGGCGTGTGCGGCGACGAGAATATTTTGTGCAGCAGTGGCGGCAGACATAATCTGCTCGATTTCCGGCACCTTCGGATTTGCCTTAGGTAGTGCCGCCACAATGATGATCAACGGAGCACGCATCGGTTTTGAGCGTTCGTGCTCCAATACCATTTGAGGCAAATCGGGCTCGCCGGCAGCCCGTGAACGCGCCATTAGAGCACCCAGTCGCTCCCGTGCCGCGCCCCGAACAAGAAGGAATCGCCAAGGTTGGAGCAAACCATGATCTGGAGCATTGAACGCAGCCCCCAGTATTGCGTCCAGCGTCTCACCCGAAGGCGCGGGCTCGGTGAGTTCCAGCGCCGAGCGACGGGTAATGAGTGCTGTAAGACAATCCATCGCCTATCCGATTACCGTGGAACGCCTAAAGCTTTGGCCCGTTTGCTGCAATCGTGATCAGGGCGCATACCGGAGCATGCGCCCGAGGAAACGTCGTGTGCGCTCGTGCTGCGGCCGATCGAACACGTCGTTCGGTAACCCCTCCTCGACGATGATGCCTTGGTCCATGAAAACGACCCGGGTCGCCACCGCACGCGCAAAGCCGATCTCGTGCGTCACGATGACCATCGTCATGCCTTCACGCGCCAAATCGTTCATTACATCGAGCACCTCGCCGATAAGTTCGGGATCCAGCGCCGATGTCGGTTCGTCGAAGAGAATGAGCTTCGGCTGCATCGCCAACGCCCGGGCGATGGCAACTCGCTGCTTCTGCCCGCCAGACAGTCGTGTGGGTCGCTCATGCACCTTGTCGGAGAGACCCACCTTGCCAAGCAGTCGAATGCCTATTTCGACGGCTTCCTGGCGCGGCATCCTCTTCACTTCAATCAAACCCTCTATGACGTTGCCGAGCACGGTCATATGGGACCAAAGGTTGAAATGCTGGAACACCATGCCGATCTCTGATCGGATAGCACACAGCGTGGCTTGCTTTTGCCTCTTCCCGCCCTCCCCGTGCCCCCGGCCAATTACTCGGCCGTCGATATAGACCCGGCCACTTGTCGGTTGCTCAATGAAATTGATGCAGCGAAGAAATGTGCTCTTGCCGCTACCGCTCGGGCCAAGAATGCAAACGACCTCGCCGCGACGTACGGATAGACTTATCCCTCGCACCGCGTGAACCGCACCATAGGACTTGTGTAAGTCCTCGACCACCAACATTTCTCGATTCTCGGTCTTCGCGACCTCGTCGTTGGTGATTCGTCCTAGTGCATGCGCGCTAAGCGGAGCTCGCCCGATCCCGGCCATCAATGGTCCTGTCCGGTCTACACATCGACAGCCATTCGCCCCTCAAAGAGGCTAAATAATTTGGAAAGACCGTAGCACAACACAAAGTAGAACAGCGCAAGTACAGTATAGGTTTCGATCGGGCGAAACGTCGTCGTCGAAATGACATTCGCCCGGTACATGAGATCGTTCACTCCGACGACCGAAACCAAGGATGAATACTTCAGAAAGACGATGAAGGTGTTAGCTAAAGGAGGCAAGACTTTGCGAATTGCCTGAGGCAGGACGATCCGCCGAAGAACCGTAATAGGCCGCATTCCAATGGCCTCCGCCGCCTCGATATCTCCGCGCGCGACATCTTGAATGCCGCCGCGAACCACCTCGGCGATATAGGCTGCAGCCGCCACTGCCAATGCAATTATGCAAGACGTGACCGCGTCAGTTCCGAGACCAAAAAGTATAGGGATTAGATAGAAGACCCAAACAAGCTTCACAAGCGTCGGCGTATTGCGGAAGAACTCGATGTAGGCCCGCATTGGCCACGATAGTATTGAGTTCTTCGAAAGGCGCAGAACGGCGATCATTACCCCGAAGACGAGGCCGATCGCCGTCGAGGCAAGCGTGACGTATAAGGTAATCCATACGCCCTGCGCCAAATAAGGCAGATATTCCCAGACCACATCGAAGCGAAATTGATACATAGCGCCTCAGGCGCGACTGTTATGCCACGTCGCGAGAAGCTACCAGGCGACTTCGACGCCCGCCAGATTGTACTTTTTGATCAGTTCATCGACCGCTCCGTTGAGTTTCACATCGCGAATGAACTGATTAAGCCAATTGAGCATGAGCTCATCACCCTGCTTCACGAAAATACCGAGCTCCGTTTTCGTGAATGTGCTGTTCGGTATCACGACAAATTCGGGATGTTCTTTAGCAAGCGAGACGAGATTGCCGATGTCGGTTGCATAGATGTCGGCCCGCTGTCCGCCCAGCGCCGCAATACAGGCAGGATCGCCTTCGAGGCGAAGAATATTGGCATTAGGTAAAAAGGCAGTTACCTCAGTGTCGGCCGACGTCCCTAGCGCAACGCAGATCTTTGTCGCGGGGCTGTTAGCTGCGTGCCAGTCCTTGTACTTGCCGACCTTCTCCTTCGTTGTCATCAGGGCTTTGCCAGTCTGCGTTATCGGGCCAGCATACTCGGCAGCCAGCAAGCGCTGGAACGAACGGTTGCCATTGGACACGACGTCGAACTTATCGGCCTGAAGGCCGGCCATCATTGTGCTCCACGGTTGCTCGACCCAGACGATTTTGACGCCGAGCGCCTTTGCCAGATGTTGCTCGTAGAGATCGACCGTAAATCCAGTGAGCTTCCCTGTTTTCGGATCGATATACATGAACGGGAACCACGCAGACCAGCCAACCCGAAGTTCCTTCGCCTTCGTCGCCTTAGTCAGGGTTGATGAGGCGATGAGCTGGGACCTAACGTCGTTTCCCTGTGCCATCACGGAACCTACTGCACTGCAAGCTGCGATCGCGATCAGCGCGACAACGACCGAAATCCTTGGCTTGACCATCTGGCCCTCCGTCATATCGATGGATTAGACGTCTTTGAAACCGTAAAAGCGGGCGGCGTTCTTGGATAGAATTTTCTGCTTCAATTCGACCGAGAGGTCGCTGCGGTCCGCGAGCGACGACACTGCTCCCGGGAATTTTGCGTCCCAGTGCGGATAGTCCGAAGTGAATACGATCGCGTCTGGATAGCGTTCTGCGACGTAGGGCAACGTCGGATCCTCAGGTTCGCAGAAAAACCAAACGCGACCAGAGTCGACGTACTCGCTTGGTCGGCGCTTGATGTTCGGCACCAACGCGGCCCGATGTTCGTAGTGCTCATCGAGCCGGTCAAGCCAATAAGGTACCCAGCCGACGCCTGACTCGAGAAATGCGACGCGCAACCGCGGGAAGCGCTCGAGGATACCGCCACAGATAATACACATCGATGAGATCATCTGCTCGAACGGATGCGCGACGCTGTGTGTGTAGAAGTAGTTCTCGAACCGCTCGGCGCCAGCGAATGAGCCCGTAGACGGCGCGCCGTGCACTGCCAACGGCACACCCAGCCGCTCCGCCTCGGCGAACACCGGAAGAAAATCCGGATGATCGAGGTCCTTGCCGTATACATTGGTTGCCAGCATGGCGGCGACCAAGCCAAGTTCCTGCGTCGCACGACGCAATTCGACGACGCTTGCCTCGACGTCCTGAAGTGGCAGCACGGCCACCGCCTTTAGCCGGCGGGGGTCGGCCTTGCAATAGTCTACGACCCAATTGTTGTAGGCCCGCGCCATCGCTGCCGCAAGCGCTTTGTTCCGCACGGCCGCAAGCGTAAGTTCCGGTAGGTTTCCGAAAACGACGGCCAGATCGATGCCCTCGGAGTCCATGTCCTTGAGCCGCGCGACGGGATCGGATACGCCGGGATGGAGCATCGACCCGCGAATGCCCTCAGGCTGTCCCGAGGCGATTCCTTCAGGCTTCGGATAGAGAATGCCTTCGACCATCCATCGCTCGCTGCCGCGGTTATCCTTGACGATACGTGGTCCGAATTCACGAAACGGCTTCTCAAGGTAACGGTCCCAAGTCTCGGCGGTAGAGCCGACATGGCCATCTGCATCGATGATCGTGAGCCCCTCGCGCCAATTGACGGAGGTGCTCCCCTTGGACTTAGCTTGGGCGGCTAATTCGGCGGCCATCTCGTCTCCTCAATTGAGCAACGCGACTCGGGCCAACTCGAGGGAAGCGTGCCCGCCGCTGTCAATATAGCGCAGGAGCAAGAACTACGACACTGCGGTCACGAGCAAATTAGAATACACAGTTGGTCTCGTAGGTCAAGTCCTAGCTCGATACGACAAGCCTTACAGTCTTCAAGCCGATGGCCGCGCCGGGGTGGCTCTTCGAGGGCAACGGGAACACCAGGGTGTTCGCCTGCGTACTTCAGTGAGAGGGCTGCGAACGGCGGAAGCGCGGTCACGCGTCGACATACCGCGTCGACATACTTTTAGGCAGCGTGGAAAGTGGCGCCGGGTTCGTTCTACTGTCCAACCAAACCGCCCGCGAGTCGCCAGCAACGCGGGTTCGTGACTCATTCGTCGCATCGCGTGCGCAACTTGCCGCGCCCCAGATAAACCAGGCTGCAGCCGTCGGGAAAACGCATCACATCCACGCCTTCAACTGCTGCTTCGTCCATTTCCGCGAAGTCGATCGCCACTGGCCGGGCCAGGTTTCGCGAGGCGTGCAAGCTGATCTGCGCGAAGACGATGCCGCGCTCGAACCCTGTTCCAAGCTGGCTTTCGATTCGCAGCGCCTGTGCGTTCATGTTTGCCGGATCCACAGGCGGCATGAAATACTCCGTATCGGGCCGGTTCTTGAAGGTCGACCACATGCTGATTTTCCGCCCTGGGTTATTGGGCTCGCGGTTGACCGCAGTAGCCTCGATGCCCGTAACCGCGGAGAAGCTTCCAAAATCCGCTCCCGCTTCGGTCGCAATCCCAAAGGCAACCTGATGGACCCCCGCGTGGTTGGTGGCGACGATCTGAGCGCCCACGGTAAGGATGCTCAAGGGCTTCGCACCGTTGTCAGCGAACCGATCTACCAGCCCTGCGAAGCCGTACCCAATATCCGAACTTGCAGGACTCCAAGCTGACAGGACGGGGCCCGCATAGACAGTAGCGCCAGTCATGTCCGCACCGAAGCCGGCGATGTCCGCGGCGTCGGCCGAGGCTGTCGTTAGAAGCAACGCGCATGCAAGGGGTCCCAGAAGGTTCGCGCTACATGCTGACTTGTTCATGTGATGCTCCTTTGCTACGCTGGCTTGACTGCAAGGCTGCTGCAATCGGGCCGGCTCGTCGTTGGAAGAGAAAGTGCTCTTTGCGTGGATGCCACGATAGCCGTGTCCAAGCTGCGGATCGCCACCCGAATGGGTGAGAAAAGGCGGGGAGGCGCCCTGGGAGGGATTGATGGCGCGCGTCCGTGACGTTTCGTTTATCCGAAAGTTGTGCACGCTCGGGCTTCCGCCGCAGACCGTTGCGCAATGTCTGCTGCCTGAACTGCGCAGACTGATCCGGTCTCATTCCGCGGCGGCTTTCTGGGTCGATCGGCAGGGAGACATGACGAATCTCTACGCGGAGCGCTTGCTGCCGCCGGACGCGATGGCTGCCTATTTCGAGAAGCACTATGCGGTCAAGGCGAAGAGCTTTTCAGACGCGTTCGGAAGGCGCGCGCAAAGTGCCGATCCGATTTCTTTTCACTCGTTCAGCCGAGCCGAGCAAAACACGGACTATTTCCGCGACGTCATGCAGCCTCTCGATGCGTACCACATCCTCTATGGCATTCTGAAAGACGGCACTCGAGCATTCGCCCAAGTCAGCCTGTACCGAGGATCTGGCGATAAACCCTTCGACAGGGCAAGTGCCGAGATGCTTCGGTCCGTACTCCGATATCTCGCGACAGGGCTTGGCGCAAGCGCATCAAACACCGCTGTGGAGGAGGCAGCGCTCGTGGCGGAAGAGAATCTGGGTATCGTGAGTCTCACCGGTACAGCGATCAGCGCGCCCGAGGGCTGGCGACGATCGCTGCGGCTTGCGGCGCTCTCGGAGGTTTCTCCGCGGCATGCGCTGAAGGAGCACGCGGCCATCGAATTGTTCGTGCGACAGCTCCTCGAGGAGCTCCTGCCCGAGCAGCACCGGCAGCCGGCGTCGCGCGAGGCTGTTCGCGACACCGCCTGGGGACGGTTCGTGATCCGCGCATTTCGTCTACCCCATCCGCAAGGAGGGAGCGCAGACCAGGTAGGGCTCCTTATTCGTCGAGAGGAACCCCGATCGGTTTCGCTTGTTCGCGGGACCGGAATGGCGGCGCTATCGCCGCAGCAGCGAGAGGTAGCGCTCTTGCTGGCGGAAGGCAAGACAAACCGGGAAATTGCTGAGCAGCTTGGGTTGAGCCTTAACACAGCAAGCTACCACGTGAAGCAGGTCTACGCTCGCCTAGACGTTAGCGAACGCTCGGCGGTAGCGAGCAAACTCCTGCATTTGGCCCAGGCGGCGACCGCGTATTGACGCGTGGCGCCGTCGCCGTCACCGCGCATAACACAAACCGCCGAGTGCGTTAGGACGGCGTGAGCAGCACGAGTTGGCGCGGAACGCAACTTCCGTGTGGAACGCGCCGCAGGCAGCACGGGCATCGCGCGTCGTCCCTATCTCTTGATGCGACGTTTCCCACCTGACCAGGTGGCGACGCGGGCTACGTCGCGCCCTACATTTCGCGCAATGGTCGCCTGGTGCAGAAGCCAGCGGCGGGCAGTCGAGTCCGATCGAAACCAGGTGTCGTCCAAGCGGAAGGTCCATCATGAGACAGAACTTACAACTATTATTCCTGGCCGGAGTCGCCGCGGTCTATTCGGCACTCCCGCCTGGCCTTAGGCCGATCTACCAAGTGCTGACAAATGCCGCGTTCTACGCGCAACGCGCCGAATCGCTCGCGCAAGCGGCCCTCCGGCTAGTAGGTCCTAGGCAACGCTTGAGCAAAGATGATTGAGCTCGCTCAGCCAAGCGCTGGAAAGTGCTCCCGGAGTGCGGTGGTTTGTCACCTCTTAGCAACCGTTGCAGGTATCGCGCGAAGTCGTCTACCGCAACTACGACAAGCTCGCCGCTTGGGATCTCATTGCGTTTCCCGATGGCTGCAGCGTTCGCTAACGCCGGGCAACATGGAACCCGACAATCCATGGCGGAAGATCGCTCTCTGGTCGACCCTTCAAGACGCGCCCCGACACCGTCCTACGATGTCGTGCCGTCGGATCCGGCCAACATGAACGCGCAGGCGCTGCGAATCGAATCGCAACCGGGCACGGGGTTCGAGCGCGGCGTCGTCCTCGGCAGGGATTCGCTGTACCCATCCCGCAATGAACCGCGGCCGATGCTGGTCGATCTGCGGGAAGTCACCCCGGACAAGCTTGCCACCTGGGATCTGATTGCGTTTCCGGGCGCTGCCGAGTCCGATACGCGGGGGGCGGACACTTGGAGACCAAGTGCTGACGAATTAAGCGCCCCGCCGGTCATCGCGTTCCCACGACTGCTGGCTGAGGAGCATAATCCCCCGGTCGCAACGGCTGCGAACTGCCGCATGAACGCGGAAGCGGGTTCATTCAAGAACGCTGCCAGCAGCGATCCCTTGGGGACGCTGCTGCGCTGCCTTGTCGTGTGCGATCTCGCCGATTCCACGGCCCTCGTCGAGCGGCTCGGCGATCGGGCCGCCGCCGATCTGATCCGGCGGCACGACCAGCTCGCGCGAGCGGCCGTGCGCAGCAACGGCGGCCGCGAGATCGACAAGGCCGACGGTTTCCTGTTGCTTTTTGACCGGCCCGCGCAGGCGACCGCATTCGCCCTGCGGTACCAGCGCCAAGTCCGTGCGCTCGCCGAAGAGACCGGGCACGCATTGAGCGCTCGCGTGGGCATCCACGTCGGCGACGTCGTCGTCTGGGACAACGCGCCCGGCGATATAGAAAGAGGCGCCAAGCCGATGGAGGTCGAGGGCTTGGCGAAGCCGATCGCGGCGCGCCTGATGTCGCTGGCGCTGCCCGGTCAGATTCTCGTATCCGGCGTCGCGTATAGCCTCGCCCAGCGGAGCGAGCGGGAGCCCGATGCACTGAATGTGCGATGGCTATCTCACGGGCGCTATCATCTGAAAGGGATTCCTGAGCTGGTTGCTGTATATGAGATTGGGGAGCCGGGGGTAGCGCCGCTTCGGGCTCCTCCTGACTCAGCCAAGGGCGGGCGGCCAATGCTATCGTGGCGGCGTTCGGTCGCGATGGGCAGCGTAGCGTTGCTGGCAGCAGTTGGTTCGGCAGCCTACTTGTACGTTCGCAGCGAGCCGGCGCTCCCGTTCGCCGAGCGTGATTGGGTGGTGCTCGGTGACCTTGTCAACGTGAATGCTGACAAGACGCTCGACGCTCCGTTGGGCACGGCATTCCGGATCGGAATGGAGCAGTCGCGCTTCATCAACGTGGTATCGCAAGTCGAGACGCACCAGGCGCTCGTGCGCATGCAGCGCAACGAGACGACCCGTATCGATCGAGAAGTCGGCTCGGAGATTGCGCTTCGCGAGCAAGCACGCGCCCTCATAATCCCTTCGATCGCTCAGTTCGGTCGCAAGCTGCGCCTGAGCGCTGAGCTGATAGATCCCCTCGGCGCTCGGACGGTGGCGATCCAAACCGCCGATGTCGACGACCCGAATGACGCCCTGCCAGCGATCGACCGACTGCTGAGCGGAACGCGGGCAAGTCTCGGCGAATCGCTAAAGCGGATCCGGTCGACGTCGCAACCCCTCGACAGAGTCGCTACTCCAAACCTCGAGGCGTTGAAGACCCTCTCGCGCGCTCTCGAGGTCGCGCGAAATGGTGATTTCGAGCAGTCGGGAAAGCTTCTCGTCTATGCCACCGAACTCGATCCGAGCTTTGCAACTGCTTACGCTCGATTGGGCTCAATGCTGTATTCACAAGAGAGATATGCCGAAGCTCGCGTTGCACTAGAGAAGGCATTGGCCATCGAGGGACGCCTGACTGACCGGGAGCGATTGTTTGTTCGTGGCATCCTTGCCGGTTATTCGGACCCGCGGTCGGCGTTGGACGTCTGGCGTATGTATCAAAGTCTCTATCCCGACGATGGTCACGGTCAGCACAATGTGGGCAACGTCTGTTACATGCAGCTGCACGATTATGCCGCTGCCGAAGCCGCGCTGCTCCAGGCCGCCGCAACTCGCATTCCGATGCGAAATTACACACTGCACACTTTGGGCCATGTCTTGCTATCCGAGGAGAAGTATGATGAGTCCGAGGTTCAATTCAGAGCAGCAGAAGCCGCCGCTCCGGCGCCAGATCTTTTTGGAATGTCCGATGCCCTCGTTGCGAAGGGCAAATTCGACGATGCTGTGCGCTATCTTGATGAGACGAGTCGCCAACCTGCGGACGTTGAGGTTGATCGAGTAATGCGGCGGGCCACCCTCCTCGCTGCGCAAGGCCAGATCGACGCTGCCGCAAGCGCAGTTGCGGAAGGCTTACCGGATACAGCTCGGCTGCCTTCACCCAACGCGAGATGGCGCGCGCAAGCCGCGATTGTGGCGCTACGGGCAGCACAAGGAGATGAAAAGGTCGCTCGCGATCTCGCCGGCCGTCATCTCGCGGAACTATCGTCGAACCCTGCTCGGCCCGACGGGAATCTGCAGGTGATGGAGGAACTGTTGTACGCCGCAGGCTGGGCTGCCCGCCTTGGTATGGTGGAGGAGGTGCGCGATGCTATAGCGTTCGCCGAGAAATACGGCGCGCTTGATCGATTTCCAGTGCGCGCCCAACTCGCCGCTCTCGCGCGGGCAGAGCTAGATCTGCATGCCGGTCACGCCGACCGCGTTGCCGAGCGATTCCAATCCGTTAAATCCGGCAATGACCTATGGGAGTTCCATGAGATTCGAGCGCGTGCTCTAGATGTACTCGGCGACACCGATGGCCAGCTGATCGAGCTACGGTGGCTGGTTGCACACCGTGGCCTTGCACTCGGCCAATGGACTGATCAGTTACTAGGGCAGCAGGCGCGAGCGCTCGCGGTGCATGAGGCCGAGTCAGGACTAGCGACAGACCGGCGTCGGGCAGAAGGCACACGCAGCCGAGGTTAACGATCGAGGAAGATGAATACCCACTGGGGTGTGTGGCACAGTACATGCTCCGCGAACTCGTCGAGCGCTGCCTCAATCTCCTGAGCCGACGGCAATTGGACAGGGTCCGGTATGTCATTTGGAGACACTGTTATGCCTAACTCCGCCAACGCCGCGACGGGATCATTCTCCAATCGGGCGCGAAAATCGCGATCTTTGGCAACACGGTGCGCCAAGCTCCAAATTTGCTCCTTGTCCATCGGCCACTCCCTTCTCGTACAGATGCGGTGAATTTTGATGTTCGGGCGTTTCCTTAACCGGCTGCCTCATGCCATTCTGGCCGGCCGGTAGGGGTCCGGAACGAAATGCAGCTCCTCGTGACCGCTATCGGCGATGCCGAATCCGCTGATGGCGACCGCTGCTTCGCGAAGAGGCTTCAAGCGCAGCCGCGCTCCAATATCCACGTCGTTAATCGCGGCCGTGTAGAACGCACCCAAGCCGAGATGGGCCGCCGTAAGGTAAAGCGTTTGGCTTAGGTGCGCGGAGTCCAGCAAGACAGCCTTGTAGGCCTTGCGGTGTTGCGCGTACTTCCAAAAACTGCGATCGAAGCGCGCCACATGGATCACCAAAACGTGCGCGTCTGCGAAATACTTCTGCCCCGCTGTGAACTGTCCCGCCATATCCCGTGCAGTTCTGCGCTCCATGCTCTCAAGCAGCGCCAACGAATGCGATCCGGTCTCATAGTGATACATGCCTACTGGTATCCCATCAACGTTTATCGCCAGCACATACGCCTCGATAGGGTGAAGAGCCCCGCCTGACGGACTTGTGCGCTTAATGGCCGCGATGTCCTTCGCAAAAAATTTAATCCCATGGGTGCCGAAGACGGCGTACAGCATTAGCTCGAGCGCGGACACCGGCAACGATTGCTCGGTCCGATACGCGCGCGTCGTACGGCGCGAAAGCAGCGCAGCAAAGAACGGCCCGTCCATCGCCGGGATCCGCAGGGGCACGTGCTGCTTGGCGTCATCGCGTTCGACAAAGTGCGGGGGGAGTTCGCCCCTTAGCTTACGCAACCCATCCAACCATGTCTCGTGGCTACTTACCCCCTCCTTGAGCCACGGTTTATCCCCGAGAACCCCTTTCCAGCCGGTATGCGATTGATACACCGCCGCGAGGTCGTGCCATTGCATTTTCTCAAGCAACTCTTCGCCTTCTCCCAGGTCTGCCCAGCTCTCGGCTGCCGGATCGGCCACCAGCACGCCACGGTTCGCAAGATCAATGAGTGAGGTTCGCGCTTTTTTCTCCAAGTTCCGGAGTTCAGTCGTCGTTAGCCAGCGATCGGATGGCACGGTCATGACCAGGCCGAGCTCCGCCGCCGTCAATGGCAGTGACTTACCATGTACCGGACACAGCAACGTGCATCTGGTCGCCACGGGCAGCTCTACTCTACCCTCCAAGAATCGTCGAATATCGAGTACGGGTTGATCTGCAACTCGCAGAAGCATGTAGCGGCGGCGGCGTATGTTGGGGTTACCTTCGATCATTGGACTGATCGCATGACGAGCCCGAGTTAGGGATCAATTAGTGCGGTGACTTTGAGCCCATTAGCCGTAGGAACGGGATCGCAGAATAAAGCGACCACTGGCGTAACTGCTCGTGGTCGCTCCTTCCTCTGTCCAAGCTCGCGTGGACCCAGCGGTACTATTGGAGGCTCTCAAGAAGCTGCTGCGGGTTGCCCAAGAGTATGCCCGGCGCGCCTAGTGGTACTGTCATTGGATCGTGATGCTTTGCCCTAGGCCCGCATTCGCGTCCTTAGCCTTTTGATACTCGTCCTTTGCTTTTGCACATCGCTTTGGATCTCTAACTGGCTCCGCGCAAGCCTTTTCAACAGCGTCTTTCTTCGCCTGCAGAACCGCCACTCCCTGCTGAGCGAACGATACTGTGATTGAATTTCCTGTTGTAGTTTTGCTTTCTCCACTTAAGGAGAAGGTTGGTGAAATCGGTGTGGCCAACGCCACCGAGATTCCGACGGATGGATCATTGATGAAAGTTAGGGCGATCTTGAAAAAGTGACCGGCGTCAGCACCGGGTTTTTCCGGATCGTAGTCAAGAAAACACGGCTGCGGCGGTCGCAGCTTATTCGGAGCCAAAGGGTATTCGTATTTCAGCGCGCTTAGTATCAGAGCATCGCGTAGCGAAAGCAATACCTTCGCGATAGGTGCTTTTTCAATCTCACCAGGCTCATATTTCTGCACTCTAAATTCTTCGGGCTGCTCCGACCATGGTTGGGGCCAGAGATTGTAGTCCAGCGTTTGAGCGTTAACTGCTTCCTCCTTCGTCCCACCGCTTAAGGTAATGATCGGCGTCTTTATCCCCGCGCTTGCTCCAAGTGTCGTATCAAGAGTTGTTATTAATTCCGTTCTGACACTCACGACATCGAACCCAATTGCACCCTGGCCACACCAGAACGACCCCTTGTCCGCGCGCTCTCGTTGCTCTTTAAGTCGATAATCAAAGTTAACTGTTGGCCGGGGATTTGCACGGGAAGCGACCATATAGATCCCGATTTGGCGTTTGATCTCAGCCTGCACGGCGCTTATCGCGCGGACATCGATGGCTTGGACCTGTGGCTGAACTGCGCAAGCCGTTACCGCGAGTAATGCAGCTAGGCCTGTAACAGGCGCCAACACGTTCGTCCGTAACCCCTTCGACGTAGGCCCCGTGCGCGCCCGCTGCTGCGGTGACTAGACAGGGCCTTACGAATTCATCGTTAGTGAGGCCGGTGCATCGGAAAGCAAGGGCGCACGTACATTTAGTTCGGCCGCCGGACCTACCAGGAATCCTGGCCATATATATTACGCCGACAATTTCGCAGACTTGACGAGCACCCCAGAACGGCGAATTGTGCACCTTCCCGTGGGCTAGGATTCGGGGCTCGGGTCACTCCATTTGCAAAGAAATTGTGCGCATCGCGTGCCATTGGCGAAAATTAATAGCACGTTTTAGTCACAGTGGGGTTTGCGACTTGGAGATTAGTGGGCCGTGAACGGATCGAACCTTCGACCAACGGATTAAGAGGTTGATTCTACTGATGTTTAATTAGTGCAGAGGCCCGCCCTCGCGCGCCAAAGCACGCCAAGATGTTGCACGTTTTTGTCACGGTTGGAACTGCCTGCTCGCGCGGAGCGCTTCCGTCGCAACCTCGTCGATGGCGATCGGCGTGCCCGCGATCACGACCGCGTACGTGGCGCCTGCATGCGCTATCGACAGCTTCTGCTCTACGACGTCGGCCAGCACGGCGGCCGGATCGCGCTCGAGCGGATTGCCGTGACCGCCGCCGCCCGACAGCCGCACCTTCAGCACTCGCCCGCGTTGACCGTGGTGAGGAATTTCGCGGGGCACGCTTCCTCGTGTCCGTCGACACGCACAATGCGTACGTCCGACGGCGCGCCGCACGCGACTGCCTAAGTATAGTTCTCCGGGTCAAGTACGTCGTTCATCCCCGCAAGCCCAGGGCGGAGCCGCCTACCCGCTATTTCTCAAGCCCGACGGTGGAGCGCTATGCTCCGGTATCGACATGCCTCGAGCGACGCGGTGTTCACCCGACGGCGAGCGTCTGCGGCAGCAACATGACCTTCCTCTACATTGTTATCGAGGTAAACGCCGCCCATGATCGGCTCGCTTGACCACGCTACGATACTCGACCTGCTCGTCGAGCAGGCGCGTACACGCGGCTCTTCGGCCGCCATGCTGTCGCCGGGCCGGCAAACCCTCAGCTACGAAGCCCTGTCGGCGCAGATCGAGGGCACCGGTGCTGCGCTCGCCGCGATGGGAATCGGACGCGGCGCCCGCGTCGCCCTGGCGCTGGCCAACGGGCCGGAAACAGCGGTGCTGACCCTGGCGGCGATGGTATGGGCGACTTGCGCCCCGCTGAATCCTGCGCTCGATCGGAATGCCTGTGAGTGGCTGCTGAGGAACCTGGGCGCTGTCGCGCTCATCGCGCCACAAGGCGCTGACACGCCCGCCGTTGAGGCCGCTAGGAGGCTGGGCCTTCGCGTGCTCCGGCTTGTGCCGCAGGTGCAAGCCGCTTCGGGGATCTTCGAGTTGCAGACCGAAACGCCATGCTCGGCGGTCCCGCAGGTACCGCCCAATCTCGACGATATCGCACTCGTCCTGCACACGTCGGGAACAACGGCCCGGCCGAAAGCGGTGCCGCTGACGCACACTCAAAACATGGCCCGCGCGCATGCGCAGCCCATCACCCATACCGACCGCTGCGTTTGCGTTGCGCCCCTTTTCACGGCGACCGGGCTTGCGCACAGCCTGCTCGCGCCTCTGGCAGCGGGAGCGAGCATCGGTTTCATGCGCGAGCCCGGGGCGCAGGCACTCATCGAAGCCATCGACATGTTCGGGGCGACCTATTTCTCGGCCAGCCCTGCATTTTATTCGGCGCTGGTGGAAGCGCTGGATGATGAGAAGTCCATCGTTCCAACCACATTGCGCTTTGTAAGGTCGAGCAGCGGTCCGTTATCGACAGCGCTGAAAAGCCGCCTGGAAAACGCGTTGGGCGTACCGGTCGTCGAAGGCTACGGGACGACCGAAGCCAGCGCGATTACCCAGAATCCGCTCCCTCCGCATCGCCGCAAACCGGGATCCGTAGGAACGCCCGTGGGGGCGGAAGTGGCGATCGTCGACGATGCGGGGAGCTTTCTCCAGCCCCTCGGCGTCGGCGAAGTTGTCGTTCGAGGTCCCGGCGTGATGAGCGGCTACGAGAACGATCCCGAAGCCAATCGCCTCGCGTTCCTCGATGGCTGGTTCCGCACCGGCGACATCGGTTATCTCGACGAAGAGGGATATCTCTTCCTGGCCGGGCGAATCAAAGACATCATCAATCGCGGCGGGCTCAAGGTTTCCCCTGCGGAAATCGACGCCGTGTTGCTGGGCCATCCCGATGTTCGCGAAGCCGCCGCGTTCGGAGTGCCGCATCCCGCTCTGGGCGAGGACGTGGCGGCCGCGGTGGTGCTGCGCGAGCAGGCGACGACAACGGTGCGGCAATTGCGCGACTTCGCGCTCGACCGGCTCGCGCACTACAAGGTTCCCACGACCATCGTTCCGGTCGCCGAGTTGACCCGGGATCCGCGGGGCAAGGTCAATCGCAGCGAGCTTCGGAGAACGCTCGGCGCCTCGCTCCGGCAGCCATTCGTCCCGCCGCGGGATGCGCAGGAAGAGCTCGTTGCCAACGTTTTCGCCGATGTGCTCCACATCGATCGTGTCGGCGTATTCGACAATTTCTTCGAGCTGGGCGGCGATTCACTGAGCGCCATGCGCGCCCTCGCTCGAGTCGACACGCTCTTCGGAGTGAGTCTCGCCGCCGACAGTCTGTTCAAGTGGCCGACCGTCGCGGAGCTTTCCGCTGGAATCAAATCCGCCGCGAACGCCGGGCAGAGCGCAGCCTCATCACCGATCGTTCCGCGAAGCCGGAAGCGGCGCGATGGGGCCGTTTGAAAAGCGGAACGACCGCTTTTGTTCTCCACAACGCGTCGCTAGCAACGCGCCACCGAAGCAGGCGCCTTCCCTCGGCAGTTGTTTTGTGCGTAGATTATGCGTGCCGCTGTTGGATCGAACCACGCCAAATGCCCGTATGTCCGCTCGCGAGTCCCATAACGTCGCGCGGATCTCCGCGCCTTCCTTCTCCCAGGAAGCCCTGTGGGTGCTCTGCCAGCTGATCGCGGACCAGCCCGTCTACAACGAGTCGAACGTTTTCCGGCTGAAGGGGACGCTTGATGTCGCAGCGCTGACGAAGGCGCTGGACGAGATCGTTCGCCGGCACGAGTCGCTGCGTACCCGCTTTCGCATCGTGGACGGCGCGCCAATGCAGGAGATCCTCGCTGAGCTCGAGGTCCCGCTGGAGATCGTGGACTCGAGCGCGGTGGCGGAAGCGGAGCGCGAAGCGCATGCCCTCCGGCGGGCACGCGACGACGTACGCGCGCCGTTCGATCTGGAACAGGGTCCGCTGATCCGCGTGCGGTTGCTGCGCGTGACGCAGGACGAGCACTGGTTCGTGCTCACGATGCACCACATCATCCGCGACGGCACGTCGAGCGCGGTCTTCGCGCGCGAACTGTCGGCTCTTTACAGCGCGTACCGTTCCGGACGACCGTCGCCTTTGCCGCAACTGGCGACACAGTACGCGGACTTCGCCTCGTGGCAGCGCGAATGGATGCGGGGGAACGAAGCGCAAGACCAGCTTGCTTATTGGAAGCAGGCGTTGGCCGATCTGCCGGCGCTCGAATTGCCGACCGATCGGCCGCGACCGGCGGTGCCGCGCTATCGAGGCGGACGCGTCGCGTTTACGCTGGGAAAGGATCTGACGAGCAAGCTGAAAGCCCTCCGCCGTCAGGAGGGAACGACGCTGTTCACGACGCTGCTGGCGGCTTTCCAGGTGCTGCTGTATCGCTACAGTGGGCAGGAAGATATCGCCGTGGGGGTGCCGATCGGAGGGCGCCACCGATCAGAGCTGAAGGATCTGATCGGTTACTTCGTGAACGTGCTCGTCCTGCGCGGAAGCCTATCGGGTGAACCGACCTTCAGGCAGTACCTTGCGCAGGTGCGGCAACGGACCCAGGAAGCGTACGCGCATCAGAATGTGCCCTTCGCGAAGGTCGTGGAGGCGCTCGCGTCGACGCGCGATCCGTCGCGCAATCCGCTGTTCCAGGTGTCGCTCGTCAAGGGAACCGAGCCGGACGAAAGACCGCAGCTCGAAGGTCTCGTCGTCGAGGACATGGACATAAGGGGCCCCGAGACCGTGAAATTCGACTTGAGTTTCTCGGTCGCCGAGGAGTACGGAACGATCGGCGTCGTCATCGAATACGCGACGGATCTGTTCGACGCGGCCACCATCGAGCGCATGGCGGCGCACTGGCACGTATTGCTCGCGGCGATCGCAGCCGATCCGGAGCAGCGCATCTCGCACTTGCCGCTGCTCACACCCGCCGAGCGGCGGCAGTTGCTGCCGCCATCGCGCGCCGCGGCGCGCGATGCTCCGCGTCGTGGCTGCCTGCACGAGCGGTTCGAGGCTCAGGTGCGGCGCACGCCGGAAGCCACCGCGGTCGCGTTCGAGGGAGAGCGGCTCAGCTATGCCGAGCTCAACGCGCGCGCGAATCGGCTGGCGCACCACCTGCGCTCGTTGGGCGTGGGGCCGGAGGTGCTCGTGGCGATCGCCATGGAGCGCTCGCTCGAGCTCGTGGTAGGGCTGCTCGCCATCCTCAAGGCAGGCGGAGCGTACGTTCCGCTCGACCCGGGTTATCCGGCGGCGCGGTTGGCCTTCATGCTTACCGATACGCTGGCGCCCGTGTTGCTCACGCAACAGCATCTGCTCGGGCGGCTGCCCGAGTACACAGGGCGCACCGTATATCTGGATCGTGACGACGCAAGCATCGCAGCGCAGCCGGCGAGCAACCCCACGTCCGGCGCCACTGAGGAGAACCTCGCCTACGTCATCTACACCTCGGGTTCCACCGGTCAGCCCAAGGGTACGCTCGTAACGCACCACAACGTCGTGCGGCTCTTCGCGACAACCGAGCGGTACTTCGGATTCGATGAGCACGACGTGTGGAGCGGGTTCCATTCCTTCGCCTTCGACTTCTCGGTCTGGGAGATGTGGGGGGCGCTGCTTTACGGCGGCAGCTTGGTGCTCGTGCCGTATCTCGTCAGCCGGGACCCGGAGCAATTTCACGCGCTATTGATCCGCGAAGGCGTCACGGTGCTCAGCCAGACGCCGTCGGCGTTCCGATCGTTGATGGCCTTCGATGCCAAGCGAAGTGATAGCAACAATCCAGCCTTGCGCTTCGTCATTTTTGGCGGCGAGGCGCTCGACTTCACGTCGCTGCGGCCATGGTTCGAGCGTCACGGCGACGTGAAGCCGCGACTCGTGAATATGTACGGCATCACCGAAACGACGGTTCATGCCACCTGCCGTCCGGTCACTCGCGCCGATCTGGACGCAACGGGCAGCATGATCGGCGCACCGCTCCCCGATCTGGAGATCCTTCTGCTCGACCGTCACCTGCAACCGGTCCCGATCGGCATCCCGGGAGAGATCTTCGTCGCCGGCGCCGGTGTCGCCCGCGGCTATCTCAACCGGCCGGACCTGACGGCCGAGCGCTTCATTGCCGATCCGTTCGCGAGCGATCCGGCCTCGCGGCTCTACCGCACCGGCGATCTCGCGCGACGCACTTCCGGCAACGATCTACTCTACCTCGGTCGAATCGATCAGCAGGTGAAGATTCGCGGCTATCGCGTCGAGCTGGGCGAGATCGAATCGGCGTTGTCGCGGCATCCGAAGATTCAGCAAGCCGTCGTCATCGCGGATAAGAGCGATGCACATGACGCGGTTCGACTCATAGCCTACGTCGTGCCTTCAGGTTCGCCGGTCACGTCCGACGCGGTGAGAGGCATCTCTCTTGGAACCGTTTTGATCACCGAGCTGCATGCGTATCTCAAGGAGCGACTGCCCGATTTCATGGTGCCCTCGGCATTCATGGGCGTCGACCGGATTCCTCTTACCACCAACGGCAAGATCGACCGCAAGCGTCTGCCGGCGCCGCAGCGCGCGAATTTCGCGGCCGATGACGCGCCGTCGATATCGCCGCGCGACGGCATCGACGAGCAGGTGGCGGCGATCTTCGGCCAGGCGCTCGGCCTCGATCGCGTCGAGACGAACGGCGACTTCTTCGAGCTGGGCGGGGACTCGCTGCTGGCGGTCCAGACGCTGTCGCGCATCCAGGCGGTGTTCGGCACGACGATCTCCATCCGGAGCTTTTTTTCCGGCCCTACGGTCGCGCAGGTCGCGCGTGAGCTCGAAGCGCAACGCGGATCGACCTCGTTTCATCGAACGCCCACTGTGGTTGCCGAGGTCGGACGCAACCCGCGAACCGCCGCCTCGGAAGAAACAACCGGGGCCGCGGACACGTTTCCGCTCTCGTTCGCGCAGCAGCAGTTGTGGCTCCTGGACCGGCTGCTGGAAGGCAGGCCGGTGTACAACGTGTGGGCGGCCGTGTGTCTCACGGGTCCGCTGGACGTGCACGCATTGCAGCGCGCGTTGCAGGAGATCGTGCGGCGGCATGAAGCGTTGCGCACAACGTTCGCGACGGAGAATGGCGCGCCGGTGCAGGTGATTGCGCCGGAGACGAAGCTCGTGCTGGAGGTCGACGATCTGGGCGCGCTGCCGGCGACCGACCGTGAAGCCGAGGGGCAGCGGCGGACGTTCGAAGCGACGTCGCAGCCATTCGATCTCGAGCGCGGTCCGCTCTTCCGTGCGCGGCTCCTGCGCCTCGGCGAGTCGGAACACTGGCTGGTGCTCGCGTTGCACCACATCGTCACCGATGGCTGGTCGTCCGGAGTGATGCGGCGGGAACTGTCGCAGCTCTACGACGCTTTCCGCGAAGGGCGGCCGTCGCCGCTGCCGGAGCTGCCGGTGCAGTACGCGGACTACTCGGTGTGGCAGCGCGAGTGGCTGCGGGGCGACGTGCTGAAGGAGCAGCTCACCTATTGGAAGGAGGCGCTGGCGGAGTTGCCGGTGCTGGAATTGCCGACGGATCGGCCGCGGCCGGCGTTGGCGAGCTACGCGGGCAGGCGGGTGCGGATCGAGCTTGGAGAGGACCTCACCGGCGGATTGCAGGAGCTCGGCCGGCGCGAGGGGGCGACGCTCTTCATGACGCTGCTGGCCGCCTTGCAGGTGCTGCTCTATCGCTACAGCGGACAGGAAGATATCGCCGTGGGAGTGCCGACCGCCGGGCGCCAGCGGCCCGAGCTCGAAGGCCTGATCGGTTACTTCGTGAACATGCTGGTGCTGCGTGGCGACCTTTCGGGCGAGCCGACCTTCAGGGCGTATCTCGCCCGTGTGCGGGAGCGGGCATTGGCGGCGTATGCGCATCAGGATGTGCCGTTCGCGAAGCTGGTGGAAGAGCTCCGCCCCCGCCGCGACGCGTCGCGCAATCCGCTGTTCCAGGTTTCCTTAGCGATGCAGAACACGCCGCCGCGGGAGTTGGATTTGGCGGGGCTGGACGCGTCGCGCATCGAAGTCGATCGTCACACGGCGAAATTCGACTTGAACCTCTCGGTGACCGAGGGGCGCGAGAACCTCGACGTCGGCATCGAATATGCGACGGACTTGTTCGATGCGACCACGATCGAGCGCATGGCGGCACACTTCCAGGTGTTGCTCGAAGCGATCGTGGCCGATCCGGAGCAGCGCATCTCGCACTTGCCGCTGCTCACCCAAGCCGAGCGGCAGCAGCTCGCCGCGGAATGGAGCGCCACGGCGGCCGAGTATCCGCGCGACAGCAGCGTGCACGCGCTCTTCGAGGAGCAGGTGCGGCGCGCTCCGCAGGCGACGGCCGTGGTGTTCGAGGGACAGCATCTCAGCTATGCCGAGCTCAATGCGCGGGCCAATCGGCTGGCGCACTACCTGCGCACCCTCGGCGTCGGAACCGAAGTGCCGGTGGCGATTGCCATGGAGCGCTCGCTGGAGCTCGTCGTGGGGCTGTTGGGCATTCTCAAGGCGGGCGGGGCGTACGTACCGCTGGACCCGAGTTATCCCGCTGCGCGCCTGGCCTTCATGCTCTCGGACACCGGCGCTCGGGTGCTTCTCACGCAACGGCGTCTGCTCGGGAAGCTGCGCTCGTACGCCGGGCGCACGCTGTGCCTCGACCGCGACGACCCGTCACTCGCGGCGCAGCCGGACAACGACCCATCGCCCGGCGCCACCGCGCAGAACCTCGCCTACATCATCTACACGTCCGGCTCCACCGGTGAGCCCAAGGGCGTCATGATCGAGCACCGCTCGGTCGTGAATTACCTGTCCTGGATCGGCCGGGTTTTTCCGCTGACCGGCAACGATCGAGTTCTCCAGAAAACGCCGATCAGCGTCGACGCTTCGGTCGAGGAGATCTTCTTCCCGTTGACGAGCGGCGCGGTCCTGGTCATTGCCGGAGCGGATCCCCATCGGGCGATGTCCGACATGGTGAAGGTGCTCCAGGCGGAGAAAATCACGGTTCTCCAGGTCGTGCCGAACTTGCTGGCCACATTGCTCGAGCAGGACGCCTTGCAGCGATGCGCTTCACTGCGATTGATTCTTTGTGGCGGTGAGGCGCTTTCTCCCGAGCTGGTACGCCGGCTGCGCGATCGGTCCGATGCTGAGCTCGTCAATCTCTACGGACCGACCGAGGCAACGATCTCGTCGACGTTCTGGCAAAGTCTGTCGGAGCTTCCCCGGACAACTGTGCCTATCGGAAATGCGATCTCGAATACGCGAGTCATGGTCGTGGATCGCGCCGGGCAACTGGTTCCCGAAGGGGTGGCTGGGGAGCTCTGGATCGGCGGTGCGGGTCTCGCTCGCGGCTATCTCGATCGGCCGGCGCTGACCGCGGAGCGCTTCGTCGCCGACCCGTGGAGCGCGGATGCGCAAGCGCGGGTATACAAGACCGGCGACCGGGTGCGGCGTCTCCCCGACGGCAATCTGGAATTCCTCGGGCGTCGCGATCAGCAGGTCAAGCTGCGCGGATTCCGCGTCGAGCTCGGCGAGATCGAAGCCGTCGTGAGACAGCACGAGGCGATACAGGACGCCGTCGTGTCCGCATCGGAGGACGGACCGGGAGACAAACGCCTTCTGGCCTACATCGTCCCGGCGCGAAGTCGGTCGGTCAGGGCCAACGAGCTTCGAGCCTTTCTGCTGGGCAAGCTGCCCGATTACATGGTGCCGACCGCGTTCCTTAAGCTCGAGGCATTGCCGCTGGGCGCAGGCGGCAAAATCGATCGCAAGCTGCTGCCGGCCTTCACGCCCGAGTTCGAGCTTGCGACGCGGTCGCACGTGTCTCCCCGCAACGCGGTCGAAGTGCAGCTCATGCGGATCTGGGAGCGAATACTCGACGTATCGCCGATCGGGATGCAGGACAACTTCTTTGCGCTGGGCGGAGACTCGCTCGCCGCGGTTCGCGTCATCGACCGGGTGTCACAGCTCTTCGGGAGGCAGCTCCCGCCGGACATCCTGTGGTACCAGGAAGGAACGATCGAAGCGCTCGCGCGTGCGCTGGTCGACGACAGCGGGCCGCCGGTGTGGTCCGGCGCCGTACCGATCAAGGCGAGCGGCGCGCGCACGCCGTTGTTCTGCCCGCATATCGTCGGCGGCCATCTTTTTTTCTATGACAATCTGGCGCGCCATCTGGACGACGACCAGCCCCTGTACGGACTTCCTGCTCGCGGTTTTGACGGCAAGGCCGCCCCCGATTCGCAAATCGAGGTGATGGCGAGACATTGCATTCAGACGATGAAGCGGGTGCAGCCAAGCGGGCCGTACTCGCTCGCCGGCTACTGCAGCGGGGGCTTGATTGCTTTCGAGATGGCTCGACAACTGCATACAGCAGGCGAGAGAGTCGAGCTGCTCGCGCTCTGCGATACTCTCGGTCCCGGCTTTCATCCGCTCGAGCTCGCGCGGACGGCTTGGAATTTTGTCCGACTGAAAAACGTGCGACTCGTGCAGCAGAGGCTGTATCGATTCGTGCTGCAGAATCTTTGCCTCAGTCGCCTGCGCAAATTTGGCACGGTCACCGAGGCGCATTATTGGGCTTTCCTGAGCTATCGGCCTCAGCCCTATCCCGGCCACGCGGTCCTGTTCAGAGCGGCGAACGCCGACGATTCACGCAGCCTCAGCCTCGGTTGGGAAAAGCTCGCTCGAGCCGGGATCGAGATCTGCGTGATTCCTTGCGGGCACAGCGCGATGGTCAAGGAACCGATGGTGCGCGTGCTGGCGGACAAGCTCGAGACCTATCTCGGCCACGTCGCCAGGCGATCGCCGGATCGGGCGGACCCTGCCGCTGTACCTGCCGAAGCGGAAACGATCCGTGGTATGTAGATCCCGCGGACAGCGCCGATGTTGGAGTGAATCTGACGAGCGGTTTGCAGTGCACGGTTCGGACTGACGCCAGCCGAAGGCCGCGTCGCTCAGGCACTTCTCGCAGGAGATCGGCCCAAACGCATTGCCGAGAAGTTCGCGTTGTCGGAGAACACGATCCGAACGCTGAAAGCCGTTCTATGCTGTCTTGTGGAACGAAAAGATCGGCGGCGAACGAGTACTGAAGCGCGAATCGAACTGCGCCGCCAGGTGATCGGATTGCGTGCAATGGGTAAGTCGCTGGAAGAGATCAGCGTGATTACCGGTGCTCGGCTCACCGCACATGCTCCCGCAGTAAGGACTTAAGCGGCCGCCCGCCCTTCCGCCGGCGTCCGCAGCGCCGCGATCAATTCCGCCTCCTTCGCCTTTGCTGCCTTCAGATGGCGCTGCCTGACATGCCCGAAGCCGCGAATCTCTTCCGGAATGGCGGCGATTTGCACGCAGAGTGAATGCTTATCACGGTCGAGCCCGGCGAGCAGGTTACGCATCGTGGTTTCGTATTCACCTATCAGTGCGCGCTCGATTCTGCGCTCCTCGGTATGGCCGAAGATGTCGAATAAGCCACCCCGTAGGAAGCGCAGTTTCGCTAGCACGCGAAACACGAGGAACATCCATGCGCCGTACTGCGACTTCTTCAGTTCGCCGGTGACCTTGTCACGCTTGCTGAGCAGCGGCGGCGCCAGATGAAACGCGAGCCTGTAGTCGCCCTCAAACTGGGCCGTGAGCTTGTCGCGGAACTCGCCGTGCGTGTAGAGGCGCGCCACCTCGTATTCATCCTTGTAGGCCATTAGCTTGAAGAAGTAGCGCGCGACCGCCTCCGCCAGCCCCGTCTTCCCTGGCGTCCTTTGTGCCTCCGCGAGGCGCGTCTCATCGACGAGCTTACGGTAGTGGGCAGCCCAGGCCGCATCCTGGTACTGCGTCAGGAACTCGACCCGCCGCGCCACCAGTTCATCGAGGGTCTGGGACACCTTTGTACTTTGCGCTCTCTCGACGCTCGGTGCGATGACCTTTTCCACCGCCTTGAAATCCACCGCGGCGCGACGTCCCCAGTGGAACGCAGATCGGTTCATCTTCACGCTGGCGCCATTCAACTCGATCGCCTTGTCGATCGCGTCGGCGGACACCGGTAAGAGGCCGCGCTGATAGGCAAAGCCGAGCAAGAACATGTTGGTCGCGATCGAATCGCCCATCAGCGCGGTCGCGATCCGGGTGGCACTGACGAACTCAGCATTCCCCTCGTCGATAGCGTTGACGATGGTTTCCTGAAGCGAACCTGACGGAAACAGGAGGTCGGCGTTGCGAGTGAAATTACCGGTCATCTGTTCGTGCAGATTGACCAACATTCGGGTGCTGTTGCGCGCGGTGTCTATCGCCTTCGGGCTGGCGGTGACCACCAGATCGCAACCGAGCACGAGACGGGCGCCGCCCGCTCCGAGCCGCACGGTCTTGATTTGATCGGGATGCGCGGCGATCTGCAGATGGCTGTAGACTGCCCCGCCTTTCTGAGCGAGCCCGGCCATGTCGAGCCCGCTGAAGCCGAGGCCCTCGAGATGCGCTGCCATGCCCACGATCGCGCCGATGGTCACGACACCGGTCCCACCGACTCCGGTCACCAGGATGCCGTACGGTTCGCCAAGCGTCGGCAACACCGGCTCGGGCAGCGCCTCGAACAACACATCGGTCTTCTCGCTCACCGATTTGCTCACTGCCTTGCGTACACCGCCGCCGTGCACAGTCACGAAGCTCGGACAAAACCCGTTCACGCACGAGTAGTCCTTGTTGCAGGCCGACTGATCGATCACCCGCTTGCGGCCGAACTCGGTCTCGAGCGGCGTGACCGACACGCAGTTGGACTTGACGCCGCAGTCGCCGCAGCCTTCGCAGACCAGCTCGTTGATGAAAACGCGCTTGGACGGATCGGGATACTGGCCACGTTTGCGCCGTCGCCGCTTTTCTGCCGCGCAGGTCTGGTCGTAGACGATGACGCTGATGCCCCCGACTTCGCGCAGATCGCGCTGGACGGCGTCGTAGTCGTCGCGGTGATGCACGGTCACGCCGGGCGCAAATCCCGCATCGCCGCCGTACTTCTCCGGCTCATCAGTGACCACAGCGATGCGCTTCGCGCCCTCGGCCGAAACTTGGCGAGTGATCTGGGGCACCGTCAGCTCGCCATCGACATGCTGGCCGCCGGTCATGGCGACCGCGTCGTTGTAGAGGATCTTGTACGTCATCGTCACACCGGAAGCCACCGCCGCTCGTACCGCCAGAGAGCCGGAATGAAAGTAGGTGCCATCGCCGATGTTCTGGAAGATGTGTTTGGTCTTGACGAACGGCGCCTCGCCCATCCAGCTCGCGCCTTCGCCTCCCATCTGGGTATAGCCGGCCGTGCTGCGATCCATCCATTGCGCCATGAAATGGCAGCCGATGCCCGCCAGCGCGCGGCTTCCCTCGGGCACCCTGGTCCCGGTGCTATGTGGGCAGCCTGAGCAGAAATAGGGCGTACGGTCCATCGCCGGCTTTTGCGCCGGGCGGCTGCCGAGCGCCCGCTGGTCTGCGATACGTGCGGCGAGCTGCGCATCGGCGTGGCGCTCCAGAATGCGCTCGCCGATCGCGATGGCGATATGGTTCGGATCGAGCGCGCCGCTGCTGTGGAACAGCGCCGCCCCTTGCTCGTCGCGCTTGCCGATCACGGGCGGTGCATCGGTGCCCGCGTAGAGAATGTCCTTGAGCTGCGGCTCGATCAGCCCGCGCTTTTCCTCGACCACGATGATCTTGTCGAGGCCCTGCGCGAAGCGCCGTACACCTTCGGGTTCGAGCGGCCAGGTCATGCCGATCTTGTAGACACGCAACCCGAGCCGCTGCCCCTTTGCATCGTCGATACCGAGGTATTGCAGCGCCTGGCATACGTCCATGTACGACTTGCCGCAAGTGGCGATACCCAGCTTTGCCGCCGGCGCGTCGATGACGATCCGATCGAGCCGGTTGGCGCGCGCGAAAGCCTTCGCGGCTTCGATCTTCACGTTGTGCAGACGCGCCTCTTGCTCGAGCGGCGGGTCGGGGAAGCGAATGTGGACTCCGCCCGGCGGCATGGCGAAATCGGTCGGCTCAATGATCTTCACCCGGTCGGGATCGACGTCCACCGAGGCCGTGGCATCAATAGTGTCCTTCATGCTCTTGAGGGCCACCCAGCAACCCGAGTAGCGCGAGAGCGCCCAACCGTAGAGTCCATAGTCGAGCAGTTCCTGCACCCCCGCCGGGTTGAGGATCGGCATCATCGCGTCGACCATCGCGAATTCGCTCTGGTGCGCCGTGGTCGACGATTCGCAGGTGTGGTCATCGCCCAGAAGCGCGATCACGCCACCCTTGGGCGAAGTGCCGGCCAGATTGCCGTGACGGAAGGCATCGCCGGTACGGTCCACCCCCGGACCCTTGCCGTACCAGAGGGCGAACACGCCGTCGAAATTGCTCTGCCCGTTGAGCTGGGTCTGTTGGCTGCCCCAGCAGGCGGTGGCCGCCAGGTCCTCGTTGACGCCCGGTTGGAAGTGAATGTGATGTTCCTGCAACAGCTTCGACACCGAGGTCAGCTGCTGGTCGAAACCGCCAAGCGGGCTGCCACGGTAGCCGGAAATGTAGCAACCGGTGTTGTGGCCCTCGATCGCGTCGCGCCGCTGCTGCATCAGCGGCAGGCGCACCAGCGCTTGGGTGCCGGTGAGAAAAACTCGGCCTTTTTCCAGAGTGTACTTGTCGGTGAGCGATACGTTCCGCAGGATCATGACAAACGTTCCCTGAGCGCGTTTAAGTCGATCGGAAATCGCAATCGACCGGTGACAGCTTGCGCTGTCGCACTGGCTGCAAGCCTAAGACTATAAACCTCGGTTCGTGCGTCGCAACCGGCGAGCGGCTGGCGCTGCCGCCTTCGGTTGCGGCCGTTCGCCAGTTTCTGAAATCGGCTTTCAGGCTAGCAGGCCCTGTCCGCGGGACAATTCCCGTTGCCATCGGGCGCGGGGGTACTGAACACCGGCCCTCGCCAGGACACCGCCGCTGCGCCCTCGGCCGCCAACGTCAACGGGTAGTGAAGCCAAAAACGCAGTCCCAGTCGGCGCCAGGCGGGCTCGCGCGGAAGTGGGCGACGCGCTCGCGGTAGAGTCGGTAGAGCTTCACTGCCGGCGCGGCGGCGGCGAGCTCTTTGAGCAGCGCTTCGGCGTCGTCCCAGCGCTGCCCGCGGAAGTGCGCCAGGGCCTGGTGAAAGCAGGCGATCTCCGCAAGCGTGTCGCGGCCGACCTCATCTTGCGCGCCGATGGGCTCGAAAATCGCGACACCCTCCTGCCTGCCCTTCACGCGCACCTTGTCCACTTCCCGGTAGACAAAGTCCTGCACCGCCCGCACGATGTTCTCCGAGACGAGGACGCCCACGCCGTATTCCTTGGTGAGATCTTCGAGGCGCGAGGCGAGGTTCACCGCGTCGCCCATCACCGTGTAGGAACGGCGGAAGTGCGAGCCCATGTCGCCGACACTCATCGTGCCGCAATTGACGCCGACGCCAATGCGCAGCGCGGGCCAACGCTTCTTCGCGAACAGGGGGTCCAGCTCGCGCAACGCCTTCTGCATGGCCAGCGCGCATTCGAGCGCGCGCCGGGCATGGTGGGCATCGCGCACCGGCGCCCCCCAGAAGGCCATGATCGCGTCGCCGATGTACTTGTCGACGGTGCCGCGCTTGTCCTGGATGCAGACGGTCATCCTCGTGAAGTAGGTGTTGATCAGGTCCTTCAGGTCCTGGGGCGTGCGGGTCTCCGCGATCGACGTGAAATCGCGAATGTCGGCGAAAAGCACGGTCATATCCAGGCTCTGGCCGTGCATCGAGTACTCATCGGGATCCTCCGCCATCTCGGCGACGATTTCCTTCGGGACGTAGGTTCCGAACAGGTCGGTGAGCAGCCGCCGGTGACGGGTTTCGGCGAAGAAGCCCCACACGACGTCGAGAAAGTAGAGGCCAGCCAGCATAACCAGCGGGCCGGCCAGCGGCAGCACCAGATTGCGCGCCTGCCACGCCCACGCATTCACGCCAAACAAGACTGCAAGCAGGCCCGCCACAACGAGCGTCGCGGCCAACGCCGACAGCCTCGGCAGGAGCACCGCGAGCGGAACGCCGACGAGCAGGATGGTGAGCATGGCAATGGCGAGCGTCTCCGTGGGCCGGGATTTCACGGCGTTGTCGAGCGCGCCAGAGATGAGGCTCGCATGGATCTCCACACCCGGGAGGTCTTCCCGCGTCGGCGTGGCGCGGACGTCGACGAGACCCCGGGCCGAGGTGCCGACGAGGACGATCCGGTCCTTGAGCTCGTCGGCGCCGAGCGTGCCCCGGATCACGTCGGTCGCCGAGACGTAGCGATAGCTACCCTCGCTGCGGAATGGGATGAGCGCCGCCATCCTCTCGTCGAGTGGAATGCGCACAGCGTCGCCGATGTTCACCGAGCGCATCCACCCCAGCTTCCGTCCGCCGGAGTCGACGATGGTCCTTTCGAGCTTGATCGGCGCGTTGCCGAGGTAGACGCGAAGGACGGCCAGCGACATCGCTTCGAAGAAGCCGTCTCCGACCTGCATGAACATCGGCACGCTGCGCGTGACACCGTCCGAGTCGAGCGCCGCGTACAGATGCCCCGCGGCGGTCGCGGCCGCCTGCAGCGGCGCGATGTTGCCGCTGTAGCCGGGCGCGCTGAAATAGGTGTACTCCGCGTGGGCGAGAGCGCTCGCCTCGAACGCAGGTGGCGGCAAGACGCCCGATCGCCCCGCCTGCGCGCTCACCAGGAACCCGAGCACTACGGGATGCTTCTGGATCTCTTCGGCGAGGAGGCGGTCGTGATCGAGCGAGGGGCGCATTCGCTCGAAAAAAGCTTTGAACGCCGCGTCGTCGCGCAATTCGCCGCTGGCGGCCGCTTCGAAAACCGGCAGGCTGGAGTTCGGGTCGGCTTCGGAAAAGGCGGTGTCGAAGCCGACGACGCGCGCCCGGTAGCGCGCGAAGAGCTGATGCAGCATCAGTGCGAGCTTGTCGCGACCCCAGGGCCAGTGTCCCTCGGCGCCGAGGCTTCTTTCGTCGATGTCGACGATCACGATCCGTGGGTCGCGCGTTCGCGGCAGGAACAGACCGACCCTCGCGTCGTAGGCCCAGCGTTCGAGCTGGGTCAGCGCACGGATCTCGATCCAGCCCGCGGCGTCGGCCAGCAGAAAAGCGACCAGCGCCAGCCCGATCGCAACGCGAACGAGGGCGCTCAGCGAGAACTTCGGCATCCAGCGGACGATGGTCACCACCGCTATGCTGTCAGAACGGGAAGCATAGGGGATGGTCTGCGACTTGGGGAGGCGGTCTTAAACTTGGGGCCGAGTGGGTGCGCCTGATGGCGTGGCGCAAACCGATGGCCAGGCAGCTTCTGTGAATTTTCCGCGCCCTGCTGCCGCACTCTCCGCTTTGACCGAGACCGGCGGCCGGCCCAGAATGGCAAATTGACTTCATGCGAGTGCAACGATGAATGGGAATAAAAATATCGAGGACCCGCGGCGGCGCCTTCTGGTCAAGGCCCTCGCGGCAGGGTTTTTCTCGAGCGCGGTAGGCAGCCGTCTGGCGACTGCACAGGCGCTCGGCAGCAGGCCCGGACCGCTGCCGCCCGGGAAGTCGATCTACCGGATCGAAGGACAGGTGCTGGTCGACGGCAAACCGGCCACGACTGACACCCAGATCGGCGCAAACTCGACCGTCCAGACCGGCAAGGACAGCGAAGTTGTCTACGCAGTCGGCGAGACCGCCCACCTCCAGCGCAGCGACAGCGAGGTGACGCTGGAAACGAAGCAAGCCGATTCGATGGTCGTATCGGGCCTTCGGCTGCTGACCGGAAAGATCCTCTCGGTGTTCCCGAGCGGCAAACCCGTGCGCATGACCACGAAGAACGCGTCCATCGGCATCCGCGGAACCGGTGTCTACATGGAGTCGGATCCGGAGCAGACGTACTTCTGCACGTGTTACGGGACCGCCGACATCGCGTCGGTTAGCGATCCGACGAGCCGCGAGACGGTGGTATCGCGCCACCACGATCGGCCTCTGTACATTCTGACCGGGCAACAGGCCGGGCAGAACATCCGCCTTGCGCCGTTCATCAATCACACCGACCAGGAGCTGATGCTGATCGAAGCGCTGGTGGGCCGTACGCCGCCCTTCGTGTTTCCGAGGGACGACTACAGGCAACCGCGGCGGCGCAGGTACTGATCCCGCGGAGGCATGCTATTGCGGCGCGCCGTTGACGATCCAGTTGAGGAAGAGATCGTATTTCGCGCGCCCCGGTTGCCCGGGCGCCAGACTCGTGTCGAAGCCTGGACCGAGGCCGCCGAAGTGATGCTGCCCTGAAGGCTTCTGCAGAAGCGGGCTGGCGGCGATCTCCGCGAAATTGATGCGGCTCCTCACCTCGGCATAGAACCAGGCGTCGTCCGTCGGCGTGATCCCGCCGTCGCCATCGCGGTCGTAATTGGTGAAATCGATCGGCGCCTTCAGCGGAGTGGCCCGATTGTGGCAGCCCTGGCACTCGTTCCCGTCCTGCAAGGCCGCCTTGATATCGGAAAAGCGGATGGCGGTCGGATCCGGCGTCAACGCGTTCTGGACCACCAGCGAAAGCAATTTTGGCGCGCTCCGGGCGGACGCGTTGCTGGCGACGAGGCTCAGCACGTACGTCCCGTCGGTCGTTGCATTGAACGTGGGTTGCGCCGTGTTGGCATCCGTCAGCGTAGCGCCGGTGGGTGGGACAGCGCCGTTCGGGCCCGAGACGATCGACCAGACATAGGTATCGGCAAACAGACTGTTGCTGCCCGATAGCCGCGTCGCGCCCTGCCGGACAACCCGATCCGGCCCGGGATCGGCGATCGGACGCCCGGGCCTCAGCACAGCGCCGCCGGCGTCACGCGCCGGAAAGCCCTTGCCGACGAGGAAGTCCGCCAGCGTGGCTTCACCGGAGGACGCGTGGAAGGTCTCGTACAGGAGCTGCGCGAGCGGCATGTTTCCGCGATCGACGACGGTCGCAAAAGTTCGATTCGCATACGACTGGAATTTCTCGAAGGTCGTGAAATCGATGTCCGACTGCCTTCCCGTTCCGCGCACCTGGTGGCAAACGCGGCACGCCGGCGCGAGCACCCTCTCATACAGCGAGGTCTGTCCAGCCGCCGCCCACGAAGAGGGCGCAGCGGGTTCCACGTAGACCGGGTTGGGCAGGCCATCGCCCCCGTAAGCCGCCTTGATGAGCGCCGCGGCCGTGCCTTGCCATTCGCCCGAGCTCGCCGCGCGTCGGCAGGCGTCCTCCGGAAACGTCGACGGCGCGGGGAGCGGGTACGAGCACAGGACCATCCTGTTCATCGTCTTGAGCAGGGGCTCCTGCTCGGCGCGGGTGAACCCGGGTGTGTCGGAGAACTGGAAAGTCGACACCTCGAACGGAGGCAATTGTCCGAGGACGTCGCCGCGAGCGCCCGAGACCGCGTTCAGGAGCAGGTTGAAGCGCGGGTTGCCCGAGGCGTCGGGTGGCGTCAGCGCATCGGCCCGGCCGCCGTGACAAACGATGCACGGTCCCGGCATCGCCTTGTCGCCGCGGCCGTCGATGTCCGCCGTGTTCTCACGTACGCCGGTCGCGACGTTGAAGTTGAAGTATTTCGCGAAGCTCGCTCCGCCCGCCGGGCCCGGGCTGAACTCGATACCTGCAACGTACACCAACGCGTTCGGGTCGCGCACGATCGCGGCCTCGAGGTTGACCGGGGAAAAGCCGTAGGCCGCGCCCGTCTTTATGAGGTAATTCTCGACGTAGAACGCAAGCGTGCCGTCGACGTTCTGCCGCGCGGTCAGCCGGCGCCCGAAGCCCAGGTCGCGCGCATCGCCGAAGACGACGGTGACCTGCGTGCCCGTCCCCGAGTCGAAGCCGTTGGCGGCCCTCCACTTGGCAAGCGTGTCCTTCGTATTGTTCGGATCGATGGCGGCGTAGTAGGCCTGCGCGTAGGCAGGCGTATTGGTTTGCAGGGAGCCGTCCGGCTGCACCTGCGGGTTGGGAAACAGCAGGAATGCGTTCGGCTCGCCCGGCACAATGGTGGGATCGGTTCCCGGGTGAACATCGCCCGGACTCCCTCCACCTCCGCACGCGGCAAGCACGAGCGCCGCAGCCGCCGCGGAGACCCAGCCGATAGTGCGCGTGAATGCCATGATCGAATCGCCTAGAAGAGCTTCAGCAGAACGACGGAGTACTGGTTGTCGACGTAGCGCAGCGAGCCCTGCACATCGAAGTCCAGGTGAGCGGTCGGTGTCGACTGTACGCGTCGCCACGAGATGTCGATCGATGTCCGCTGACCCAGCGGCAGGTTGTAGCCGACGGTGCTAAGCCAGGTACGAGCGTCGGAGCGGTAGGCGAACAGTTGCTTGTCGGGGAACGCGTCGTCGAGCACGAAGACCTTCGCCAGGCTCACGTTCACCAGCGTGGCGTGACCGTCCGAAACCGTGTCGCCGCGCCGGTACCCGCCGGTGAGATACAGCGTTCCGCTGCGGCCCAGCGAATAGTCGAGATTCAAGAGCGCGGAATAGTCGGTCAGGTCCCACACTTCGCTCTGGGCATGGCGCTGGTTCCATGCCAGTTCTCCGAAGAGGGCGATGCGATCGGTCAGCGCGCCACGCGAACTGACCCCGACCGAATAATGGCTGCCGTCGCGCAGGTGCGACGCGTAGTTGTCCAGCCAGCCACGCGCGAAGGCCGCGAACGTTATCGCGTCGAAAGCGCCGGACTGGCGGTACTGAAGCTCCGCCTCGAGGCCGCCCGACAGGTTCGAGAGGCCGTTGTAGCTGCTGAACTTCTCGCCGCTCAAGAGACCGGTCACGACCAGCCGCATGTGGTCATCGATGCGCAGGGCCCGGCTTGCACTCACGTCGAGCCCGAGCGACTGGTCCCACAGGATCTCGTCGTGGGCACGGCCCCGGGTGACGTTGTCGTCGTAGGTGTAGCCGAGCTCGATCTGCACGCGATCGACGATGGGCGGGGTCGAGCCGAAGAGAGAGGGTTGGCCCGGGCCGCCGGCCGCCGGACCGGGCAGAGCCGCGGCTCCGGTGCCCGTGTCTTGCGCCGCCGATGCTGTCGGTGTCGCCAGACTAAGCAGCGTCGCCACGACGGCGACGCGCAAGCCGGCAGGCTGCTTCTGTGGAAACCGGGGCCGCTGCCGGTCGTTCGGGGAACGCCGAGAGGACAATGCGCATAAATTCAGGAGGACGCCTAGCCCAAGTGCAGCTCTTCGTAACATCTCTCCCACCGAGCGTTCGTCCAAATGGACATCGGCACGCTACGCCGTTGCTATAGGAGGGTCAAGGAATGCCCCGCGGTCGCGAGTGCCTGGTTTCGCCACGCGAAGAGTTGCGATCCCAGGAAGCGACCGTGCGCGGCAGTGACCGCTTTCAAAAGCCACAGCTCTGATTTGCGGCTTCCAACAAACATTGGCGCAAAGGACGGCTCTGGCTCGAAGGTAGCCTGTCACCAAATTCCGAAAGCGGCCGCTCCCCAGTGCAAGAATTGGCAAAAGGGGACCCTATCGATTCAAGGTAGGGGGAGGGGAAAATTAATCGCCTGCTGAAACTGTTATGGCCTGCATTGGCCTGGCCGATCATTCTCGGACGGCAGCCGGACTCGTGTGGAACTCGCGCTCGACCAGTTTCGCGAGGTCGCGCAATAACTGGAGCTGGCCTTCGTCGAGATTCCGCGCGCGGTGGTCGATTACGCACAGCGTGCCTGCGTGCGTTCCGTTTTTCAGGGTGAGGGGCGCGCCCGCGTAGAAGCGCACGCGTGGCTCACCCGTGACCAGTGGATTGTCCGCAAACCGATCATCCTGCAGGGCATCAGGCACTTGGAGCACGTCTTCGCCCAGGATAGCGTGAGCGCAGAAGGCCGAATCCCGGGTCGTCTCCCTGGCGTCCAGGCCCCTGCGAGACTTGAACCACTGGCGGTCACGGTCGACCAGACTCACCAGGGCAATCGGTACGTCGAACAAGGCGGCCGCGATACGCGTGAAACGGTCGAATCGCTCCTCCGCCTCGGTGTCGAGCACGCCACACGCCCAGAGTGCCTGGAGGCGCCGCTCTTCGTCGGGCGGCAAGGGGGCAGGTTTCCAGCGACACGCCTCGCCAAGCACCCAGGCGCGTATGCGCGTCCGAGCGTACGGTTCGGAGAACGGCCAGATCAGCCAGTCGGTAATCCCCGCCTCGGCCTCCCGTTGTTGCTCGGCCGGGCTCTCCTTTTCCCTTACGAGCACGATCGGCACGTCCTTCGCGCTGGAAGCAGGATCACGACGCAAGGAGCGGCAGAACTTAAGGACCTCATCATCTTGCAAGCCGCGTTGCAAAAGGACTAGCGAGAGCGGTTCCGAGTGGACGAGCGAGGCAAACGTATTTCCTTCAGGAAGCGTTAGCAACCGCAGACCGTCGGCGTGGACCGCCCCGCTGAGAAGCCGATCCACCAGCGGGTTGGCGACGCTGACCAGCACGCGACGATCCGACGATATCAACGCGGGGTCCGTCCGCGCCGACTCTACAGTCGCGCCGATCGACGATGTACCTGCCTGGTCTCCGTGGAGCTCGAGAACCGTTCCCTCGGCGGCCGCGAACACCTCCGTACCGCCGCCGGCCTTGGCGGCCCGATCACGTGCGCCGGCCACCAATCGGTCGATCGCATCATCGTCCCGCGTCGGATCGTGGTGGAACAAGGCCAGGCGACGAACACCCGCCGAGGCCGCCATGACCACGACGTACTCAATGGTGCTGTGACCCCATCCAGTCTTGGACGGGTATTCTGCAGCCGTGTACTGCGCGTCGTGGATGACGAGGTCCGCATCGGCGAGAAACTGTGCGTGACGGGAATCCTGGCCGGTGAATGGTTCTGGATTCCCATCGGCACAGCGCCGAGAGTGCGGCTCGTGGTCCGTCGAATAGACGACGGTCACGCCGTCGACCTCCAGCCGGTAACCGAGCGTCAGTGCTGGGTGGTTGAGATACTGCGTGGTGATATGAACGTCGCCGAGCTCCAGCATGCCCTCGACGAGATCGTGGTAGTGCAGCGTTGCGCCGAGGTCGTCAAGAGTGATCGGAGAATAGGTGTACTGCATCTGCCCCGCCAACGACTCGCGAAGCGAAGAGCCAACGCCGCGCGGACCGTACACGTGCCACTCGTTGCCGGGAACGAAGAGTGGTGAGAAGAAGGGGAAGCCCTGAATATGGTCCCAATGCGTGTGGCCGATCAGAAGGTGCCCGTTAAGCGGCCGAGGTTCGCTCTTGATCAGCGCCTGGCCGAGACCGTGGGCACCCGTACCGCAATCGAGCACGACGAGCGTCCCGCGCGAAGATCGAATCTCCACGCACGACGTGTTGCCGCCATAGCGCGTGGTGCTCGGACCGGCCTTGGCAATGGACCCGCGGGTTCCCCAGAAACGAACGAGCATGAACCGGGACCTCCACTCCCCTCCCCTCGATCCGAAACGATCACCAGTCTATACCGAACCGAGTGTTCCAGCCGCTGGCTGCCTTCTGGCCGCGAGCCATCATCGGACATGGGGCTACCCCGAGGATTCCTCAGTTGGGCAGACCGCAGTGCATTTTGCAATTCACTCTCAGTGATGGCTACGACGTCGCGACGGCCTTAGCGGTCTGAGCTCTCCTCGCCTGCTCAGGCTGAAGAGCGCAGGGGCGCGCACACTCATCGCGTGATCCTAGCGCAGCTTCGGCACCTTGAGCACAACGGCGCCGGCTTTGGTCTCGAGCTTCCGCTCGTAGTGTCCGCCCGCGTATCGACCCGTTCCGGCGAGCGCTCGTAGCGTCCCGCCTTGCAGATCTGATCGGCTTCCGCCTGCAGCAGCGCGTTGAGCGTCTCCGCGACGCTCGAGCGCACCACTGCGTCGACGTGCCCGCGCAGCTCCGCTGTATCGACTCGAATCGCGTCCTTCAGTCCTTCCGCTGTATCCTCTGCTATGGTGGCCTTGCTGTGGTCTGGATCATTGATTGCCTCGCAGCTACCATTGAACCAGATCGAGGCCACCGCCTCGAAATGTGCGAAAGATACGTTACGTCATCTCAGCGTCGACGGCGGGCCATGCAGCAGAAAGTCGCCGCAAATGTCCGAGCCGGGCTCTTGGCAATCGCCGACGAGCGCCCGTCGCAGTCGTAATTTTTAGCTCCGCGTCCCAGCGTCTGGGACTCAGGCACCGGACCAAGAACTACGAACGAGAACCGCCTGGAGTTACGTTGTGATCGCCTCGACCGCGCTGGGCGCAGGATCCGCTAGGTGGCGCATCCCGCCGGCGCGACGTCCGAGTTCAGTGACGGCCTGTTCATGACGAAATGATGTGCGCTGACCCGTCAACGGCGCGTTCTTGACGAGCGCTTGGAGCCCGGCGAGATCCCGAGCAACGTCCGGCGTCGAATCTGGTGAACCGCCAACTCGTTGCCGATGCGCCGAACCAGCTCTGGGTCGCCGACATGACCTACGAGGCAACGTGAGCGCGGTTCATCTTCCTCGCGATCGTGCCGACGTATACGATCAAAGCGCTAATGGACGCCATACCAGACTATGCGTCAGCGATTGGCGACAACACAACGTCTTGGTATTGCAGTGCTCGGTTTTTTTCTCTTCTGAAGCCCTTTCGCTAAGTACACCCCGGTCACGTCACCTTCGGTTCGCACGGTCTGGCACGACCACCAGAGGCGCCGCGCCAGACCTCATGCTTGCTACTGCCGTGTGCAGGCGGATGCAGGCTCCGAAAGCCAATTCGCATCGTCAACGCTGCCGCCAGCCATGGCAACGACCCTGCCGGGAACCGGACCGGACGGCGTACCCCACCAGTTGTTCTCGGCCGTCACCGCGTATCCCGCGGTCTCGAGGTCGTAAATGGCGCCGCCGAAGATGCAGTTACGGCCCTTGCTCCCTAGCGCGCCGCCGCCGAGGTCGATCGTGTAGCTGCCCGTCGATCCGGTCGGCTGCTGGTCGAACGCAACTGCGACACCGCTGAGCGACGTTGACAGGTCGCTGTCCTCGACGCGCACCTCGAGCTCCGTGAGCGGCGTGACGTCGTTCATCCACAGGTTGTAGTAGTTGCTGCCGGAAATGCGACTACGCTGAATGTCGATAGAGACGGTGTGCGGGTTACCCGCGCCGCACGCCGGCCCGGGCGTCGGCGGATTCGTACAGTGGTTATTCGTGATCTCGATGCCGTTGTTGCCGCAGCCCACGAACTCGCTGTCCCGCATCACGAGCATGGTCACATCGTTGGCGCCAACGGACGCAATCCCGAGGCACTCGCCGGTGTTGTCGCCCGTCGAGGCGAGTGGCACCCCGTTCGCTCCTCCTGGCGGAATTGCGTAGGTAGGAAGCCCATGGCTGATGGTCGTTCCGTCGACCAGCACGTGATCGAGGGTAAGAATGCCGGTGGAGCCCTGCTCGCCGCGGTTGAACAGCTCCAGCATGTCACCGGGATTGTCGTAGAACGCGCTGTCGGAGATGGTCAGCGAGCTGTACGGCTTGCCGTTGCTGATGATGAATTCCATCCCGTTAGTCGATGCGCCGCCGATGCCGCTCGTGTAGAGATTGTGGCTGATCGACTCTACGAGCTTGCCGGATTCCGCGGGATTCACGAACAGGCTGTCCATGTTGGCGCCCGGGCTGCCGGTGTTCGCCTCAGTGTTCCCATCCATCGTTACACTGAGGATGCCGGTACCCGTCACCTGCGTGCCGATGCCCTCGATCGTTCGGACGACGCTGCCCGGGACGCTGACGCCGCTGCACTGGTGCAGCCCGGTGACGAAGTTGCGGTTCACCTGCGCGGTGGCCTCTCCGTTGCCCATCGAGCGCAGGTCGATACCGTCGCCGCACACGCCGTCGTGGACGTAGTTCCGTTCGATGGAGATGTTCGTCTCGACGGACGCGGTGTCGACCAGTATGGCCGCCCACCCTGCCGGGATGCCGGCTGACACCCAATTAGCCAGTCCCGCGGTGTAAGAGTTGAGGTAGAACGGTTGGACGACGAAGCCCGTCGCACCCGACGTGTTGAAGTTGCCGACGTCGTTGCCGCTTATGGTGACGTCGACGACGTCACTTCCGTAGATTCCTCCCCGGTAGGCACTCGCGATGACGATGTTCTCGACATCCGTTCCATCGGCGAGCTCGACCGCATCGCCGTTGTGTGTAGCGCCGGAAGTGTTCGCGATCCTGGGCTGCGACGCGAGGGCGGTGCTGGTGGCAAGCGGCGGTCCACCCTGCAGGAACGGCTGGCCCAGTCGGACCACCGGGGGCCCGTCCCCAATTAGGCGCTGCCCGGGCTTCAGCGCGATCCCACCGTCGAGCGGGGGCACGTTGAGTGGCGAAGCCTCGACGACGATCGTATCGCCGGGCGACGATGCCAGCTCTGCGGCAGCAAGCGAATTGAAAGGCGAATGAATCGTGCCGTCACCGCCCGGTGAAGCGGCAGCGCTTACATACCAATGGTGGTTTTGGCCGGCTGGCGGTGCCGCTTGAGATGTGCCGGAGGCAAGCAGCGTGGATGCGGATAAGAGCGCGGCCATGCAGCATGCCCCCCGAAATGTCGACAGAGAGGACTCGGTCGTTCTAAAGGCGTCGAGTTGCCAAGCCATGATTACCTCCTTCAAGGGGTCTAGCGAAAAGCCCGCGCAACCAGTGCGGCGAGGACCGGTCACCTAGCGAATGATCTGTCCACGCTCGTGACTCGCTGCTCGGGTGAGGTACGCGACTCTTTACTTCACTCGAGCGCGCTCGTAACTGGTACGGTTCACGAGAAACTCCTGTCAATAATTACGCGGAAGAAATCCTGCAAAAAATTTGATTTCCCTCTGCTGAACGGGGAATCGCTTCGCTCAGGACGCTACTTGCGATCCAGACTGGAGTGACAACTGGCGCGCCGCATTAGCCGGGCACAGAACTACTGAACACCCTTCGCTTGAACCACTTCGCGACGAGGCTCCCGATACCCACCACCGCCAGCAACAGGGCTGGCCAGCGCGCAAGGCTTAGTAGATCCGCCGCGCTTGGCCACGGTTGCTGCTGCAGAACCTGGTAGCGGTCCAGCATCCACTTCAGCGCGACGCAGGCGGCTGCCGCCGAAAGGACGATCACGAACGCGCGTTCAGCAACGATGCGCCGCAGCAAGAACAGCGCGGGCAGTGTCAACGCGAGCACCAGCATCTGGCCGAGCTCGATTCCGATGTTGAACGAGAACAGCGACAGCAGCAGGTACGACCCAGCGAACTGCAGCTGCTCGGTGAGAACGTCGGCGAACCCGAAGCCGTGGACCAGGCCGAACAGGCCCGTGATCAGCCAGCGTCGCCGCAGATTGGGCCCGATGAGGTTCTCGAACGCCATGTACGCGATCGAAACAGCGATCGCCATCTCCACGAACGGTGGGAACCAGGCGCCTTGCGGCGCTACGTGGAAGGCCGAAGCAAACAGCGTGACCGAATGCGCGAGCGTGAAGGCGGTGATGACCGAGAATAGGCCGCGGACGCGCCGGAACGGGATGACCAGGCAGAACAGGAATAGCAGGTGATCGATGCCGCTGAGGATGTGTTCGATTCCGAGCACGACGAAACTGGCGGCCGCGCCGTACCAGGTGGGATTCAGGGGCACCGGCTCGGAGCCGCCCGGGATGATCATGGCCCGGTCACTTGCGCCGAGCGGAACAAAGCGGAGCAGGAGCTTGGTCGCGTTGCCGAGGTCGGCCGCGACCTGCGACTGGATCTTGAAGACCGACTGCGGCGAGGCGATGGGATAGGTGAAATGAACGTCGAGGTCGCTGCGGTCGTATGGCACCTGCACCGACGGGTCCGGGGTCGCGTCGGCATGCGCGACGGCCGAATCGTAGTTCTCGAAGGAACGGTCCGAGCTCGGCGAAAGTCGCGCGCTCGCTTTCCTCGGCGTCAACCGCTTGCCGTCCTCCTCGAGGACGAGGCCGTCGGCAAGCGCCTGCAGCGCAAGCTCGACCACCGGTTCGGACGCCGCGACCTCGTAGTCTGCGCCCTTGCGCGGGAAGGGCAGCCCGCGCAGCAGATCCATCGGGATGCGAACCACGAGCTCCGCCTGTGCAGGCTCGATCTTCACGAACGCGTTGAGGATCGTGTTCGTGGGCAGCGCATGGGCGAACGCAGGCCCCGGTGGGAGGCCGCACGCGGCAAGCGCAAGCACGAAGGCGACAGCACGTAAGACGGCGGTCGTGGCTGCCCAGGCAGCGTGAGGCGCTAGCAGGCGTCCTATCCTCATCGGCGTTGCCCTGGGCACAAGCAGCGCCCGAGCCACTTGCGGCCGCCCAGATTCCTCGGCGAAATGGCGCGACTATTCACGCTGTTTCCCCTACTTCCGGGCGGCCGGCGCGGATCCGGCGAGCTGCAGGTACTGTTGCTGCTGGTCGTGATGAGTGATCCAGCTTCCGGCCAGCGTGAGCACGGCCATCGAGCGCGACATCTTCGTGGCGCCCATGGTGAGCTGCTCGCTCATCCGCGAGTCGTCGAGGCTGGCGAGCGCCTGGGTGCAGAAGTCGAACGACGCCTTGAGCCGCTCGATAAGCTTCTGCTTGGGATCGGTCTCGTGGAGTTGCGGGACCTGCGGCGCCGGCACGTCGCCGATGGAGGAGCAGAAAAGGTAGTTGCCGTCGGCGATGTGCAGGGTGAGGTAGCCGAAGGTCAGGTTGTCGGGCGGGCCCCTCAGGTCGAACTGGTCGGCCGGCATGCGCGCGGTGTCGGCGACCAGCTCGACGCTTTGCTGCGCGAGCGCCTTGCGCAGGAACGGGGCGATCCGTCCAGTAGCCTGTCCGAATGCCGGCGGGGAGCACAAGACTGCCCCGACTAGGGTGCAGCAGGCACTTTTGGCGAACGATGGAAATGTCGCGTGCGCGATTGCGCGTAGGGCATTCATTGGGCGGACAGGGCAAGACGGAATCCGTAACCGCCTCCTCGCGCGGTGGGCACCAGGCCGACGCGACGCGTCACGCGCACAAAGCTGGGCAGATCGCCCCAGTAGCCGCCGCGCAGCGAGCGCGCCCGGCCGGTCGCCGGCCCCGTGGGCTCGTCCTCCGGACTCGTCGCATAGTAGCCGTCGTCATACCAGTCGGACATCCACTGCCAAACGTTGCCCGTCATGTCGTAGAGCCCCAGGCCGTTCGGCTTCTTGAGGCCCACGGGATGGGTCTGGAACCCGCCGTTGTTGTAGAACCAGGCGTAGTCGGCGAGATCCTTCTCACTGCTCGTGCCGGCCCATTCCTCCTTCTTCCCGCCGCTGCGCGCCGCGTATTCCCACTCCGCTTCGGTCGGCAGCCGGTAGGCCTTCCCCGTGCGCCGGTTGATCCTGCGGATGAATTCCTGGACGTCGTCCCACGTGACGTTTTCCACTGGGCAGTTCATTCCGCAGTTGGGCTCGCGCGAGGGGTTGGTCCCCATCGTGCCCGTCCACTGCATTTGCGTGACCGGGTACTTCCCGATGTAGAAGTCCTTCACGCAAACCTGGTGCGCCGGCTTCTCGTTGCCGTCGCCGTCGCCATCGTCGAAGGTGTCGCCCATGGTGTAGCAGCCGCCCTTGACCAGGACCATCTCGATGTCCTTGAGGGGGTCCGGCGGGGCGATCGGCCAATCGTCCGCAGCTGCGTGGCGGACCGCTGTGGCGGAGAGGAGAAGGCCGAGGAGCAAGAGTATTGCTGACCGCACCACACCACTCCCGTCCCACGCGATTGCAGGAACGCCGCGCGCACTGGAGAAAAGCCTCCGGGGAAGCGTCCCCGGAGGCGGTTGTCCGCACTCCTCCGACTTCACAGTGCGGCCAGCTTGGAGATCTGACCGTTGATGAGGAGGGTTAGTAGTGTCTGGTTGGGGTCGTTAATCCAGCTCGACACGTTTTGCTCGAGCGTCTGGAGCTCGCTGATCGCATTGCCGTACTGGCTCCGCTCGACGTAGTGGAACGCCGTTTCGTACTCGTTGACCAGCTCTGCGCGTTGTGCGGATGCATTCGCCGGGTTGACGAAGTTCGAATCCGGAAGCAGGCCTGTCGGCGGCGACCTGGTGCAGATCGAAGGCAGCGTGCAGGTCAATCCCGACGCGATCTGCCCCCAGCCGAAGTCGAGGACGATCCGGATGTTGTTCTGCGCCATAATTAACCCGGCTATCTCCGCGAGTCCGGCGACCTGCGTGACGAAATAGTTCTGGTCGAAGCCCGGGTAGCCCGCCTCGGTGGTGAGCTGCGAGTATTCCTGCGTCCACGCGCCCGGCCAGTCTCCGGCCAGACCGATGCCCGGGATCTGCGGGTTGTACGAGCGGCCCTTGTTGACCGGGCTCAGCACCTGCTTCTGGAAGCCGCCGTTGACACCCGGGGCGACGTTGCCCGAGCTCGCCTCGACGCGCGGCCAGTTGTTGTCTTGGGCCGCCTTGGCGATGGTGTCGATGAACCAGGGGTTGTTGTTGTTGACATCGATGAAGCTGGTGATCACGCCGCCGTCCTGCGGCGCCGCCGAGGAATAAACGTAGTCGTCTCCGCCGGGGCCCGTCTCGAAGGTCGATCGCCCGCCCATGTGCTCCATGCCCATCGTTGCCACGATCGGCTTCAGCTTGTCGGGATTGTTGAGGTAGTAGTCGTACTGCGACCACGTGCTTTCCGCGCCGGGCATGAAGTGACGGCTGTCGAACCAGAAGACGAGTGTGCGCGGCCGCTGCTGCTTCGGGATGTGGCTCATGTAGTAGAGGATGCCGAGCATCCCGAAGCTGCCGTCCTCCTCCACCAGCGACATCGCGTCGGTGTGCGTGGCGAGCAGGATCTGCTCGTCCTTGTCGGTGCCGTAGTACTTGCCCGGCAGGTAGCCGATGACGTACTGCCCCTGCACCGGGAGGAAGTTCGCCTTCAGCGTCAGCGTCGCCGCCGCGCCGTTCTTGGCGTCGGTGATCACCTTCGCGCCGTTCACGCGGTCAAGGCACAGCGTCGGAACGTTCTGGTACTGCGTGCCGGGGCCACCGTTACCGGTGAGGCTGTAGACGCTGCGCTGGATGAGGCCGAAGGCGCCGGCCGGCGACAGGTCGTAGACGATGATCACGCCTGCTGCGTTGCCCTTCATCGCCGTGGTGGCGAAGCCGTTGAGCTGGCTCCACACCCAGCGATACCAGTACGAGCTGCTCACCGTCGGCGGCACCGGCGTGAACATCGGGAACGACCAATCGCCGGGACTCCGGTATTCGTAGTCGGTGTAGGTGTAGTTCGGCAGGATCTGGCCCGTGTAGGAATAGGGCGGGTTGACGTTCGGAACGGGATCCGGGTACGGTTTGGTCTGGAAAACCACGATCTTCCCGGCCAGGCTAGCGAGCGGCGGCGGGTTGGACGCATCATAGTAGACCATCGGCTTCGTGATCCCCGCATCGGGTGTCGAACCGGACGTCATTCCGTACGACGCCACGACTGGAACTGCCGTGCCGTTCGAGATGAGCTTCTCGATTTCCACTCCCGAGCCGGAGACGTGAGTCTGCGGATTCGGCCAGTCGTTCACGGTGTAGAAGCTGTAGGGAAGGTCCTGAATGAAAAGGTCGATGGCCCCGAACTCCTGCATCGTCGTCTCGATGAAGTTGAGCCACTCGTTGCCGCCCGCGCTACCAGTGTAGGTCGGTCCAACCTGCGACTTGAAGACTGCCCATTGCTGCGCCTGCTGCGGCGTGATCATGAACGCCTTGTTGATACGGGTAAGCAGCGGGCTGCCGCTGGTGAGCAATGGCGGCGGCGGTGTCGGCGGGGCGGCGAGCGTCGCTCCGGCAAGCAGCAGCGAACCCAGGGTGAACGTCGCGATCCGGGACTTCCTCATGACGACCTCCTTAAAAGAGCGGTGGCAGTTTTTCGCATGCCTGCGCGGCGTCACATCGCCTTCGTAAGACTGCTTCCTGAAATTCCCTGCCGTGAAAACTCTAATACCCACCGAGTACCTGCGGCTTTCGTATTTCTGCGAGTAAATGTCGTAACCTTGCGATTTTTTCGCCGCTGCCGGGATTAGAACGGCCGGGGACGAAACATCGCGGCCGCCCTTATGCGACGTACCACAGCCGCAAACAGACGGAGGCAGAGTGGCGCTCAGCGCGCTATGACGCCGCCGCTCCGGGTGCTCGCCCTCGACTTCGAGCATTGCCGTCCGAAGACCGCGTTCTACCTTTTCTGTAGTCTCCTGGCGTGACCCCAGTAGTGCGGTGGAACAGGGAGGAGAAACAGCTCGGGTTGGGGCACCCAATGCGCTGTGCGACCAGGCTAATCGGCATGTCAGAGCCGCGGAGCAGGGACTTGGCGCGCTCAATCCTGCGGTCGAGCAAGTATCGGTGTGGCGGTACTCCCACGGTCTGCCGAAACGCATGCGCAAAATGACCAGGGCTCATAGCCAGCGCCCGCGCGATGTCGGAGAGTGTCAACTCGTCACCTAGATGCGCCTCAACGTATTCAATCGCGCGACGCATTTTGTGCTCGGAAAGTGCGGCTGAACGCTTCTCGGTCCCAAGTTCCGATTTGGTGTAATGCCGGAGAAGATGCAGCGACAGTTGACCCGTCAGCGATGCGACGTAAATCCGCGTGGCGATGTCTTCTGACTCGATGGCTTTCAACAACCGTAAGGCAATTTCTTCGATTTGCGTATCGCGCATACCGAAGTTGTCCTGTAGCTTTATGCTTTTTGCCTCCGCTGCATGCTCTTCTGCGATCTTTTCAACGTACGCGGGCGCGAGCCGCAGCACAATTCCTATGATTTCCTCGGTGTGCTGCCACCGTTTGGGTTCGCCCGCCGGGGTCACGATTACATCGCCGGAGCGCAAAGTACGCAGCGAACTGCGGGCATTGCGGCACTGATACAAGGTCGCGCCGCCGGCAAGGATCACCGCAATGGCATGATCGCGATATGGAATGACCACATCGGTATCGCGAGCACGGCGCAGTTCGACGACGATGCCATTCCATTGCCGGGAATGGCTCGACAATAAGGGGGCGGGAAGGGTATGCAGGATGCTGCGCGGAGCCGGGAGAGCTCCTATGCTCTGCGGGGTCAACATAGCTTGCTCCTCGTGAAATCCTAAGCCACACGAACAATGAAGGTTCTTGTTCGCCGGTCAACGCGACCCCTACGCGTCGAGGCTGTGATGATTGTGACTACGCTCCAATGCGCGGTTCGTCGAAAGGCTGGCCGGCGCCTCCCTGGGCCGGCCACCGATGTCTTTCAAAGCAACGGACGCTATTCGGGCACTTATTCCCTCGACTCCCGTGGCCGCTCCAAGCGTACCCTTCGAAAGCGCTTTCCATCCCGTGCCGATGATTGGAAGGAGCCACCGTTCAACCCGCGCACCAATAGCGAGACTTTGCGACCCAGAATCGCCAACGAGTGGCGGGGTACTTCTCACCTGGCGGTTTATCTCACGCTGAGTTTTCATACAGCCTCGACCCATATCGGACGGTCCCAGACCACGAGCGCCGTTTCGCGGCATCGGCAGCGCGCCCTCGCGATGTGCCCATGAATGAAAAACTGGCCCGGTGTCTTTCGCACCGAGCCAGTCGGACGTCGAAGTGTCCAAGAGACCGGTGCGAGTTGCCTGGCTCGCTATCTGCCCGACGACTATTCAATCGCCCGAGTTGCCAAAAAGGTCCTTGTGAGCGCTTTGAAATTGATCTGTAAAACGAAGGATCTGAAAACCAGAATCAGCACTGACGACCCAGATCTCCAACTGCGTACCGTTGCCGTTCCCTTGGCCAATCCCGTTGCCAATGCCATTGGCCTTGCCGTTGCCGGGAACGCGCGTGTAGAAGCGTGGGTAACCAGCTACTAACCGATCCCATCCTGCGAATAATTGCCCTCGCCCTGGAACTGCCCGACGAGTTCCAGATTGCAGCTGTAGGCCCGCTCGGAATCGCCGCTGGAACATTCTTGCGGCGTCGTCTGGCCCTGTAATCCGCTTTCGGTATGATCCCCAGGACCACAAATGGCCCTGGGCACCGACCCGGTCAATGGGCCGGAAACTTCTTTTGCCAACGCGATAGAAGCGCTGAGCAACAGACCTGGCGACGCGACGGCCGCTATTGCGAGTACGCTGGCTCGTTCTTGCTTGATCATGATTCCTCCTTACCTGGTAGGTGCTCTACGGTCAGCTGTCGGCAGCTTGTCGCGCGCGACGCCCGCCACCCTAGTGGACGTTCCTCCGACGCTTGTCACTCGTGGCGGGTGAGAGAGACTCTAGACCCTGCCAATAATTTGTGCGCAACAAATCCGAAAGAATTTGCTACGTAGCTGTCAGACTAATTCTGACAATGACCGCGAGGAAAAAATGGCTTTCCAATCGGGATCGAAGCTTCACCGCCAGCCGATCCACTGCGGGTTGATTTACCCCATTAGGCGAAATCATTTACCCGATGCTTCGCCACGCGAGTCGTAACCCAGCTCACGCTGCTTTCTTCTGCGTCGGCTTGATTTTGATCTCGATTTCCTTCGCGAAAGCGCGTGCAGCTTTGATCAACGTGTCCAGTTGAACGGAGAACACCCGCGGCTGTCAGGCGACACGGTAAATTGACCCCCTGACGACACCAGGAATTGACCTCCAGAACCTGGAGGAACATTTCTGATGATCGGAGTATCGCAAACTCTCCCCGTCACGCAATGGATGGGGAGAGAGATGATGCAAATGCCCGAAGACGTGGCGCAGATGCTGCGCCTGCGGGCGGCGGGGCTGGGGATCAAGCACATCGCGCGCAAGATGGGTTGCTCGAAGAACACGGTGCGTCGCTACCTGCGCGCAGGCGGGTGGGTGGCCTATAAGGTGCCCGAGCGGCCGGGTGCGTGGGGTGCCAGTGCGCATGAATTCTCCCCCCATCGAAGCACTCCGCGTACCCATTCGCGGCTAGGCTTCAAGGATAAGTGCCTCGTTCCGACAGTGCAATTGCGCTGTCTCTTGTTTGGCATACAATCGCCGCGGACGATGAGCGCGCCTTGCAGGCCACCCGGCGTGATGCGTCCCATCGTCCGTAGATACCATGTATTGCTTGAGAACCATTGCGATGGTGGCATTGGTACACCCGTACTTTTGCGGCAGCGCTTCAAACGATAGGCGTCCAGCCGCGGGTAGGTGAAGAGAGTGGAACGATGGAGAAGGTCAACGGCGAAAACCTCAAGCGTGCCGTTTTGACGCTGCCGTGGCGGGTTCTTTGTTTCCTGGGCAGAATCGTCAGGCGTTTCTTTGTGGCTCTCGGTGTACTCGTGGTGTTGGTCATCGTGGCCTACGTCGAGTTTGAATCCATCGTCGAAATAATCGATGCTCACTATTCCGAGCAAATCGATGCCTATCTGGGCATCGACAAGAATGCAATTGCGCGCTTGCGCGACCCGGCCTACTTTGCCCAGGAATCGGTGATTGTCTCTGAAGATCAAAAGGAGGTCGCCTGCATTTCGTCGCCCGAGCATCGTATTCTCATCAACGACCCGGCGGGAATACCGCCGCTCTTCGCCGAGGCGATCCTCGCCTCCGAAGACAAGAACTTCTTCACACACGAGGGGATCGACAAGGTTGCCATTTTGCGCGCGCTCGCAAGGCGACTCCTGCAGGAGAGCCGCTCAGGCGCATCGACACTGACGATGCAGCTCGCCAAGCATCTTCGCGGCGGCACCGGTCGTCCATCGACCGAGATGGACAAGATCGGCGACATCGTCATGGCGCTGCGGATCGAGCGTGAGTTTCCCAGGCCCCAGCTTCTGCTCAAGTACGTCAACATGCCCTATTTCGGCCGCGGGCAATACGGCATCGAAGCAGCGAGCCGCGCCTATTTCGGTAAAACCGCGAAGGATCTCGTGCTGCATCAGGCGGCTTTCATCGTAGCCCTCATCAACAGGCCGGCACTGCCTGACCGGGCGTTTGCGATGGATCCCCTCCTCAAGACACGCGACCAGATTCGCGATGCGAATTGGAGCGAGGCGGCACGCGGCACGACTCGCGTCCTGGGCCTCATGCTGGATCAGGGCGTTATCACCGACGTGGAGTACGCCCGAGCTGCGAATCTCGTTGAGAAGTCCCTGCGCGGGGAAATTGTTTCAGGGCCCATGGGCTGTGGAGCGCATGACCACTTCCTCGAACGGGTGCGCATCCTGTACAAGGACCGCTTCCCGATCAACAAAGGTGGCCTCACGATCTCGATCACCCGTGACGACGGGCTCCAGGATGTGCTTGCCAAGGCAGTCGATCTGACGCTCCACACATACCTGGCCCGTCACCCGAAGGATGTCGACAATAACCAACTGCGCGCGGGAGCGTTCGCGGTTGATTTCATGGGCGACGTGCTCGCCGAGGTAGGAAATGTCAACTTCAGCCAACTGAAGTACGACGTGATCGCGACCGGCTGGCGACAGCCGGGCTCGACCTTCAAGATCTTCACTTATGGCGCGTTGGTCGAGAAGCTCACGAAGGAAGTCCTCGCCGCCAAGCCCGCGCCGGAGACTCTCGAGGAGATCACGGCGGAGGTGCTGCGCCGCTGTACCGTCCTCGATGAGCCGATCTTCGTATCGCTTGGTCGGGGTCGCGGCGTCAAGAAGATCGAGAACTTCCACTCGCGCTCGGAGCCGGAGTACCGCGGAGACATTAGTTGTCAAATCGCTTTGGGCGAGTCGCGCAACACGGCGGCGATGCGTGCCGGAGCGCGGGCTGGGATCAAGAACGTCATCGCACTCGCCTACCGCCTGGGAATGCCCAGGGACTCGAAGCACATGCTTCAGCCGTACCCGACAACGGCGATCGGCGCCTCCGAGGTCAATCCGCTGTCGATGGCGTCCGCTGCGGCTTTTGTGAACGGCGGCTTTCGAGTGACGCCGCGGTTCGCGAACGATGTCTGCCGCGACGGCAAATCGCTTCTCTACAGCGATGAGCAAGGTAATCCAAAGGATTGCGACACCAAGGGCGAGAATCATCCTCCGCAGGAGCGGCTCATGCATCCCGCCGTCTCCGCGGCGATGACCGAGCTCTTGAAGGCCCCCGTTGATATCGGAAGTACGGGCACCGCCGCCTCGCTGAGGAGCGGAGTCATTCCTGGCATGGACCCGTTGAGCAACGAACTGTGGAACTTGAAGCCTGCCGAAAAGGTGAAGCGAAGGCTTGCGTTTCCTGTCGATCAAGCCGGCGAGATCGCAGCAAAGACCGGTACGGCAACCAATGCGGACGGCAAGACCTCCGATGTGTGGCTCGTTCTCTTCGTTCCAGGACCACCGGACCATCCGGAGAAGGGGGTGATGCTGGGATTCTGGATGGGGAAGGATTCGAAAGACCATCCCCTGGGCGAGCGCGGTTCGACCGGCGGGCCGGGTTTCGCCGAATCCGGTGCTCGCAACTGGGCGCATTCAGCCGCAACGGTACTGGCGTTCTTGCAAAACGAACGCGGACTACTGAAGCCGGGATTCAAGTTTCAGCCGATCATTCACGACGCGGCACTTATGAAACTTGGCGCGGGGAACTCCAGTCTCTCGCCGCGCGAGGTCACCTCACGCCAGGTGTCGCCGGTCGCCCTCAATGAGGCTGGCGGAGAAAACGCAGGCACAAATTGGTCACAGTGAGCCTCGCGAGTTAGCCAGCGCTCTCATGAAGAATCGCATGCGGATCGGCCGCCGTGAAGCGATGGAAACTTCGATCAACGGATTCAAGATCGGTGTTGAGCAACTGGCGTGACCGCATTCCGCCCATAACCGATCCTTGGCCTGAGTTCACGCCAACGCGGCCGTTCTATCGTTGCGAGCCCCCTTATAGTGTCGTCCTTGGCGTGCCGCCCGTGGATACGTGATATGCAAGGACTCCACTAAATGCAGGTATCGCGCCACGAAACGGTTGGGCAGTCTGAATGTTTGTTTCCGTCGTCGGCGATGGCGCCGTGCAGAAGGCGCTCGAGCTTGTGCTCGACATATCGCGCGAGTACCGCCTGGTGCAGCTCGAGGTGAGCATTGTCTTCCTCATCATCGCTGAGATCGTGCTCACTTTTTTTCGCTGAGCCCGTAGATGCTGAGAAAGCGTGACGCTGTTTGCGCCGCCCGCCGTTCGATCTGCTTCGGCGCGGGAACTTTGTCGACGCCGAGCAGAATCCAGGTGAGGCGAATGCCCCACAGCAGGCCGTAGAAATCGAAGACCATCTCCTCCATGTCGGCGTTGGCGAGGAGCCGTGATGCCTGCGCCGAGCGCAGCAAAGCCTCGAGCGCGGCACGCGCCCGCACGCGGCCCATCGCGTCGAGTGACTTGCCGATGCCGGGCGAGCGTTGCACTTCGGCGATACCGAGACGCATGACGGCGATCACGCCGGGGTCGCTCAGCTCACGCAGCATCGTCTCGCCGAGGCGCCGCAGCGCCGTCTCGAGCCTCGCACGGTTGGTGGGCTCGGGAAAGCCCTCGGGGAGCCGCATGCGATCCCCACGTGAAGCGATGCAGGTGGCGAGCATCTGTTCCTTGTTGCCCACCAGCGCGTAGAGCTCGCGTTTCGACACTCGGGCGCGCGTGGCGATTTCGAGCGTCGTCGCGTTCGCGAAGCCACGTTCCATGAAGGTCTCCATCGCGGCGGCGAGGATACGCTCGCGCACCGAGAGGGGGGTTGACATGGTACCGTTCGGTACCGTAAGCTTGCGTGCCATGGTACCGAATGGTACCGGAGACCGAGCCATGAATCAACTCAAAACACAGGCGGTAGCCGCGTCCCCTTCCAGCGCTGTGCGCCTGCGCGATGCGGCGAAGACCTACCGCACGGGCGACATCGAGGTCCCCGCGCTTCGCGGCATCAGCATCGACATCCCGTATGACCGCTTCTCGGTGGTGGTCGGCGCCTCGGGCAGCGGCAAGTCGACGCTCCTCAATTTGATTGGCTGCATCGACGCACCGACGCGGGGCAGCCTTGAAGTGTGCGGCGAGGCGGTCGGCAAGCTCGACGACGACGGGCTCGCGGACTTCCGTGCGCGCAACATCGGCTTCATCTTCCAGACGTTCAGCCTCGTGCCGGTGCTCTCGGCCTACGAGAACGTCGAATACCCGCTGCTATTGGTCGGCGGACCCGAAGCAGAGCGCCGCCGCAGGACCACCGCGATGCTCGAAGCCGTCGGGCTCGCTGACCACGCGCACCGCCGGCCGAACGAGCTCTCGGGCGGCCAGCGACAGCGCGTGGCCATCGCGCGCGCGCTGGTGAAGGGGCCGCAGATCGTGCTCGCCGACGAGCCCACGGCCAACCTCGATTCGGAGACCGGTGCGGCGATCGTCGAGCTCATGCGCCGCGTGCAGGCGGAGTCGCACACAACCTTCGTCTTCGCGACGCACGATCCGCATCTTATGTCGCATGCCGATGAGATCTTCGTGATCCGCGATGGCACGCTCGTCGAGCATCGTCACGGCAATGGAAGGGACGACGCATGAAGCTGCTGATCAAGACGGCCGCGCGCAACATCCTGCGCAATTCGCGCCGCTCGCTCATGACCGGCTCGGCAGTTGCGGCCGGCGCCATGGCAATGCTGCTCTTCGGTGGCTTCGTCGCCTACATCTTCGCAGGCCTGGAGACGAGCAACGTGCAGCGCATCGGACACTTGAGCGTGTTCCGCGCCGGCTACTTCCTGTTTGGCAGCGGCAATCCGTCGGCCTATGGCATCGACGACTACCGCAGCGTCATGCAGCTCATCTCCGAAGATCCCGTGATCCGTCCGCTGCTCAACGTCGAGACACCGACGCAATCGCTCGTCGGCATCGCGGGCAACTTCGCCGACGGCAACGAAGCTTCGAAGACGTTTCTCGGCGTGGGGCTCATTCCCTCGGAGCGCGACCGCATGCGGCAATGGGACGAGCACGGAACCGGCCAGGTGCGCGCACCTGACCACCGCCTCTCCGACAGCGACGAAACACGCGGCCTGGTCGGCGTGGGGCTCGCGCGCATCCTCGGGTTGTGCGCGCCCCTCCAGGTGCGTGACTGCCCCGCCGCGCCGGTGCGCACGGCGAAGGGCGAATCGTCGAAGACGCGCGCCGATCTCATCGGCCTCGCGCAGCTCGAGACCGGGTCGTCTACCCAGGAGAAGAAAGACGGAGCGCCGCACCTCGAGCTCCTCGGTGCTACCGCCGGCGGCGCCCCGAATGTCGTGAGCCTCGCCGTCGCGGGTGCCGAGCCCCAGGGCGTACGCGAGTTGGACGACAACTACATCGCCATGCACCTCGCGCTCGCGCAGCAGCTCGTATACGGGCGCGGCGAGCACAAGGTCACCGCGATCGTGCTGCAGCTCAAGCACACCGCCGACATGCCCCCGGTGCGCGTGCGCTTGAAGCAGCTCTTCGAGCAGAACCACCTCGACCTCGAGGTGCGTGACTTCGGCGAGCTCGCGCCTTTCTACGTGCAGGTCGTGGCCATGTTCAGCACCATCTTCATCTTCATCTCCCTGGTGATGGGCGTGATCGTGCTCTTCGCCGTCGTGAACACGATGACGATGAACGTGATGGAACGAACCAACGAGATCGGCACCATCCGTGCGATGGGCGTGCGGCGCAGGGGCGTGCGTGCGCAGTTCATTCTCGAAGGCGCACTCATCGGCGCGATCGGCGCCACGGCCGGCGCCCTCCTCGGCATCGCCATCGCGGCGCTGGTGAACTCGGCGGGGCTCAGCTGGGTGCCGCCGGGGAACTCGGGCGCGGTGCCGTTCCAGGTAGACGTGTTGAAACACCCGCTGCTGATCGCCGTCGCGTGGCTCGTCCTCACATTCGTCGCCGTCGCTGCGGCACTCATTCCCGCCAACCGCGCTGCCCGCCTTTCCGTCGTGGATGCCCTCCGCCATGTCTAGACAATCGAAGCTCTTCCTCGCGGCCGCCTTCGCGACATCCCTCGCGCTGTCGGCGGTGTCAGCCGTCGCGCAAAGCGCGCAGGAGATCGTCGCGGCGACCGACCGAGTGCGTAATCCCACCGAACCCTTCCGGTCCACACTAGTCCTCACCGAGTACGTGAGCGGCCAGGAGCGTTCGCACAGCGCGTTCGTGCTCTTCTCGAAGCTCGATGCCTCGGCGCACTTCAGCAACCTGCTCGAATACGTCGAGCCGCCGCGCGACGCCGGAAAGCGCGTGCTGCTCGACGGGCGCTCGTTCTGGTTCTACGACCCGGCGTCGAAGTCGAGCGTGCGCATCTCCGCACAGCAACGGCTGGTCGGCCAGGCGGCGATCGGCGACGTGCTCACCGTGAATCTCGCGGCCGACTACACGGCGAGCCTGACCGGCACCGAGACGATCGACGATGCGGCGCGGCAGAAGCGCAACTGCTGGCACCTGGAGCTCAAGGCGGCGACCGACACAGCGGTATACAACCGCGTCGAGTACTGGGTCGAGCAGGGAACGTACCGTCCGGTGAAGGGCAAGTTCTACTCGGATAGCGGCCGGCTTCTCAAGATCATTTACTACCGCAACTTCATCGAGCGGCTCGGCGGCGTACGGCCCGCCGAGGCGGTGATCATCGACGCGGTGGACAGCTCGCTCGCTACGATCGCCACCTTCAGCGACTCGCGCTTCCAGGACGTGCCCGACGCGTGGTTCCAGCGCGATTATCTGCCGCGGCTGCAGGTGCGATGAAGTGGGTGATGGCCTGGCTCGCATGGCTGGGCCTGGCTTCGACGGCGATTGCGGCGGACGAGGATAGGGACCTCGAGCTGATCCCACGCACCGAGCCGGCGGCTAAGCCGCCAGCCGCGACCCGGCCGGCGGATTCCACTGCACGCCTTTACCTCGAAGACGCGCTAACCTTCAACACGCTACGCAACGATCTCCTCGTTCCGGCGCCTCCGCCGCTCCCACCGCATTGGGAGCAGCGGCTGCTAGGCGATGCGCGCGTGGAATGGCCCCTCGGCCCAAGCGCGATCGTCGCTTACAGCGGCCGGCTGAACATCGTGGCGCGCGAGAACCTCGGTTTTCCGAACAGCAGCAACCTGACGCACGATCTGCGTGAGCTGCACCTGAGCGTCGAGCCGCGGCCGCGCAACTATCTAGACCTTGGCCGCATCAACGTGAAGAGCGGCGTGGCGCTCGGATTCAATCCGACGGACTTCTTCAAGGCGCGTGCCGTAGTCGATCCGCTCACCGCCGATCCGAGCGTTCAGCGCGAGAACCGGCTGGGAGCGCTGATGGTTCGCGGCCAGCACTTGGGCGATGGCGGATCCCTCTCGCTGGCGTACGCACCGAAGGTCACGGACGCCGCCCCCATCGGCGACGATCCTGATCGCGGATTCAGTCCGCTCTTCGGTCGCACCAACGCGTCCAATCGCTGGCTCGTGAAGGGGAGTGCCCGGCTTCGCGACGATATCAACCCGGAATTGCTGCTGTATGGCGAGAACGGCCGCACGAAGATCGGCGCGAACTTCACCGAAAGCATCGGCCAGAGCACGGTCGCGTATCTGGAGTGGGCCGGAGGTCGGCGACTTGGGATCGTCGACGAGGCGCTCGCGTTCGGGCGACAGACCGGCGCGATCCCGGACTTCGCGCCGAACGTCATCGACCAAGGCGGCAAGGAACGATTCCGCAGCCAGGCCGCGATCGGCGCCTCGTACACGACCGAGAGCAAGATCACTTTCAACCTCGAGTATCACTACAACGGCGCCGGCCTCTCGGGCGACGATTGGAGCCGATGGTTCGGCGCCAGCGAGGGGCAGTCCGCTTCGTCGCCGATCGCGCGTCAGCTCTGGTATATACGAGCCTATGCGGCCGACCACCAGGAGCCGTTGCAGCGGCATGCGGTGTTCCTGCGTGCGGATTGGGTCGATTTCCTCGTGCCGAAGCTCGAGCTCACCGGCTTCGCCCTGGCTGACGCGCGCGACGGCTCGACGTTGCTGCAACTCACCGCCGACTATGCAGCCTCCGACTTCTGGAGCTTCGGCGTCCTTGCGACCGCAACGACCGGAGGCCGACGCTCCAACTTCGGCAGCTTGCCCCAGGCGAACACCATCCTGTTCAAGGTGACGCGGTACTTCTGACGGCGGAGGGCTTGCGGCTGCGTTGCGAATGCCTCGCCCGGTGTTCGAGATACGGACCGCCACGCATGAAGCCACGCGCCCAATGGGGATGCGGTTGTAGGCCGCGCGTCAGACGTACGTCTTCAGTCGGCCCGTGAGCGGGCATTCATCCAAGCGGAGAAATCCTCGGCCGCATTCAGGGAACTATTCAAAGTTTACCCCAGTACATCCCACAGATCGTCAAAGCTCCAACGCCTGAGGAAACTAAGGTCGGTCTTGCGCTCTCGCGGCAGCACGTTGCGTGCCGCCATTTCCGAATGACACAAGTTGGTCACCGTGGGGTTCGACAGTTAGCTGTTGCTATCATGCGAAGTTGCGTGGAGCTTGGCTGTCGTGAAGGCATCGAACCATCGACCAACACATTAAGAATCGGTGGGTCGCAAAAGGATTTAACCTCGCCCAGCGAGTTAAGTATTGACCTGTTCCTTGTCGCAGTTCGGCCAGAGCCGCCCTACATCTTGAGGCGACGAACTAAGGGCATCGAAGAGGGCCTACAGTCGCCATGCTCGCCAAAACGCTCCCGCTCCTTCTGCTAGGCGCCTGTGCATCCACGGCGCAACTGCCTACCGCCGACCAGCCGCAGCTTGCCCAGATGGCCCAGTCCTATGTCCAACAGCTGCAAGCCGTGGGCATCACCCGCGTGATCTCGCCGGGGAATGGCTCCATGGTGCGACTGGAGACCGGCTACGGTTCGGTATACGTGCGGTATCCGGCGGTGGCGGAGCCGTCGGCGTTCGTGCTGGACATCAGTCCAGATGGGTTGCACGCCACAGCGGCGACGTTCGACCGGGTCAGAGACGGGCAGATACTTGCCGCGCTCGTGCCCGAGGCCGTGCGGATGACGGCCACCAACAATAGGTTCGCCTGGCTGCACGCAAACCCCTGGCACTGACACACCCTTCGCCTCTGGCCGCACCAGTCGCGTCATCGCCTGAAATTCTGCATCGACCAATTTCCAACGTCTCAGTGCGGCCAGTTTCGGTCGGTCGACGTTGTCCTCCAGTCTTCCAAGAAGCAGCCGTTCGCCTCGGCTACGTTTCTTGGGAAGCGCGGACGAAGTGGAGAGGCGCTGATGTGCCCCGGCAGCGGAGCTGCAATGTCTCGGGTGACTCCGCTTCGCCTAGTAACTCCCCTACGTAACTAAGCCGACTTGATCGCGACCCACAAGCCGCGGGCGGCGGCCACGTGCGATGCTATCCATCCCAATAAGCCGCACGCGAGGGCTGCTCCAATCGGCGGCACGGCCCAGTCCCAGATCGTAGCGACCGCAGGCAACAGAACGCTGCTGCTCGCTGCGTGGAAGCCTCCCTTGGCGAAATCGACCGGATTCTCGCCAGGGAGGCTACCGGGCAGTGTGATCGGGATCTGACCAATGAGCTTGAGGCCGAGCGCGATCAACGCCACTGCCATGAGGCCAGCGAGTAATCCCTGAACGATCATCTCGACGGTCATCTGGCGGCGGACCTGCTTTGGGTTCCAACCCAGCACGCTGAGTAGCGCCAGATCCCTTCGCCTCTCAGATACGACACCAAGAACCAGTGCAGCGCCCAGAGCTAATGCCACCAGCGCGCCGACACCGACAGCAAGTGGACCAAAGCGCCCAATCGCCTGTGATACGCCACCGAACAACTGGAGCATCGTTCCCGGCGACGCAACCGAAGCGCGCGGCATCCACCCGGCAATTTGTCGCTTCACGTTCTCGGTTTCGGCCATATCGGTCACCTTGAGGAACACCTGATTGACGGCGTCCGCAGGCAGGGCCCCGAGCGAGCGCGCCTGATCGATGTCCATGTAGAAGTTGCTGGCGGCAATCTGGCTGCCTTCCTTGATGTCGACCACCCCGACCACCGTGAATGGCTTGTCGCCGAATTCGACCGTGCTACCCGGGTCGAGCCGATAGAAGGCGCCGTAATGGCGTTCCACCAAGATCTCGTTGCTGCCGGGGACCGGCAGTCGGCCCTTGATCAGCCACTCGCGCACTCGGGCCGGGCCCAGCGCAGGCGCCTTTGGGTCCAGTGGAATGCCACTGATCGAATAAAACCGGCCAGCGCCGAAATTCCAAAGGAGCACGAAGCCCTCCGCCCGAGAGACACCCGGCTCTGCGCCGAGTCGCGCCAACTCCTCGGGCAGAATCGGTTGCGCCGAATACGGCAGCATGATGCCCATCGCCTTGGGAATGGCCTTCTCGACCGTGCCCCGTTGGACGATGAGGTCGGCGCCAAGATTGCGAAACGGTACCGTTGCAACGTCCGCAAAGCCGCGGCCGAGGATGTCGAGCATGGCCACCAATGTGACCGCCAGCGCAATGCCCCCGACGAGAAGAACGGTCCGCTTCCAGCGATAGCCCAGTTCGCTCGCGAGATACCGCCAGTGCACGAACCGGGGCACAGCGTGACCTACTTCTCGCCCAGCGCCGCACGCAAGGCTGTCTCGAAGTCGGGGACGGTCCAGGCGCCGTTGAGTCCCATTGGATTGCCGGCGGCCGCAGGGAAGTTGACGAACTCGATGGACTTGCCGCTAGGCAACTTGAATGACTTGTTGCCGTCGATGAGTAGGGCAATCGGGATGTGTCCCTTGAGTCCGACGGCCTTCAGGCGCTTCTCGCCCTCTGGACTTTCCGCATCCAGGTCGACAACCCGGACTCTACCGGCGTATTTCGCCAGAACCTCGCGGACGGGCTTCAGCGCGTTTTGTACCGGCGAATGTCCCATCGCGATCACCTCCACCGTGGGCTGGGAAGCGCGGGCCGCGGGAGCGTTCAACGCAATCGAGGCCGCCACGAGCATGAAAATGGATTGCCTACGCGTGCGCATCATGGATTCTCCCGTCTTTCATTTCGATGACGATGTTGGCCCTGGACGCGATGTCGAGATCGTGGGTGACGATCAGGAGCGTTGTCTTTCGCGCTCGACTCATTGCCAGTAGTAGCTCCAGCACGGCCGTGCCTGTCTCGGTATCGAGATTGCCGGTTGGTTCGTCCGCCAGGAGGATCGATGGTCTGTTAACGAGAGCCCGGGCGATGGCAACGCGCTGTTGTTCGCCGCCACTCAGCTCCGAGGGGCGATGGAGAGCGCGGTCGCGCAGCCCCACCTGTTCGAGAAGATCCGTGGCTCGTGCACGTCGCTCGTCGACGGAAGTCCGCTCGTCAAAGAATGTCGGCAGCAGAACATTGTCGAGGGCACAGAGCGACGGAATAAGGCTGAAATTCTGGAACACGATGCCGATGGATTCACGGCGCAGATCGGCTGCTTCACGTTCGTCCAGGCGGGATAGGTCGCGGCCCTGGATGAGGACCTTGCCCGAGTCCGGTCTTTCGAGCCCGGTGACCACTCCAAGTAGCGTGCTCTTGCCGGAGCCGGATTTGCCGATGACGGCGGCGAGTTGGCCAACTGGAACCGAGAAATCGACTCCCCGCAAAACCTCAAGAGCGCCGTAGCGCTTGGTCACGCCTTCGACGCGTATCGCTGTGTCGTTCATTTTCTACTCGCTGCGCAGTAGTGCCCACGGCTGCCGTTGCGGGGCGGCGACCAGGAACGCGGCGACCACGATTGCGACGATGAGCCCACCCGCGGCGGCCACAATGGCCGCAAGCCATGGAATGGCAATCGGAACGGTAATCGTCTGAGTCCGGTCGATTGTCGCCTCGGGGATGAAATGCGGTGTCGAGCTCAAATCCCACGGTAAATCGACGGTCACCGAAATGCTGCCAAGCGTAAGCGTAACTAGAACTGCGATGACGACGCCCAGCAGCACGCCAGCTAGGGCAAGGACACCGTTCTCGATCAGGACCTGTTGTCGAATCCGACGCCAGGGCCAACCAATTGCTTGCAGTACCGCCAACTCGCGCCGCCGCTCCGTGACCGCCGAGGCCGTAGCGCGCAGCACGAATGCCGCTGCGAAGAGCGCGATGACCGCGGCAACGATCAATCCCATCCGCTGCGACAGGAACACGACGCCGCTCAACGCCTCGCGGAACGACAGCTCGCTCGATACGATGCCCTTCTTGCCAAGAAGAGCGCCGACCTTCCGCACCACGCTTTCCAGGGCTTGGCGGTCGACCTTGACGAGCAGCAGGTTGGTGTCGTCCGGTCCGAACGGATAGAGGGCCCGTACCTGGGGGGCGGTCGTAGCCAAATGCTGCGCCGGGGCGAGCGGCATGTAGACATCGGCGCGGACGACCTTTCCGCCGCGCGCTGCATCGACGATGCCAACCACGGGAAATTCTTTGCCGCCCACATCAAGCGTGGCGCCGATCCTGAGGCCCCGCTTGGCGGCGAAGTCGCTATCGAGGAGCACGGCGCTATCGCCGGGGTTGAGTGGTCTGCCATCGACTAGGCGCGCGGCGAGTGATTGCAAGCCCGCCTCTCCGCTATCGATTCCCAGTACCGATTGATAGTGGTCCGGGGCGAGTTCCCACAGGTAGACCCCACGGGTAACCGAGAGCACACCTTCCATGCGACCTATCGCCGCGACGGCATCGGCGGGAATGAGCGCGTTGGGGTGGGGGAACACCAGCCCTTCGAGTTTGGGTGGAATGTCACCGGTGATCTGCACCACCATGTCTGCACCGACCGTCTCGATGGGCGCATGGATGGCGCGCGCATACGAGCTTGCGAGCGCGGTGAGAAGCACGGCCGCGAGTACGGCTATCGCCACGCTGGCGATGGTGATCAGCGATCGGCTGCGGCGGAACCCGAGTTCCTGGATGGCGTAGTGGAAGGCGATCAAGGGCGGCGTTCAGATTCATTCACCGACGCGGGAGATTCATCGCCAGTCCCCAGCGGTGCGTTGGCTGCGCATACGTCGAGAGATCGGTCGTGCAGGCATTATCGCGTTGACGACTCACGATGTATATGACTCAAATCACATGGATATGTCTTGTTACACCAACCGAAGGCGACGGTCGCTGCGGACAATCACATCGTCATGCTCCAGCCGTGCCAGAGTCCGATACAAGCTCTCATGCGTCAGTCCCAACTCCTTGGCAAGATCCTTGACGCTGCCGGCAAGCGCAACCTCGCAACGCGGTCCTTTGCCTTCGATGTGCAGGTAATGCAATACGCGTTCGGCAGCCGACTTGAGCGCCAGCCGTTCGAGCCGCGCCCGCGCGTCGTGCAACTGCCGGGCGAGGAGCGCTACCCATTGGCGGGCGAACTCCAGGTCTTTCTCGAGGAGCTCGCGGATCGTCTCGGCCGGGAACGCGAGCACCGCCGACGGCTGCGAGGCTCTCGCATTGCAGTTATAGCGTGGCGCGTTGAGCGCCGCCTCGGCGAAGAACTCACCGCGTCCTGCGCGCTGCAATGTGATTTCGCTGCCATCCTTGGCGAAGCGCGAAAGGCGAACCTCACCGTCAAGCACGAGGAACACGGCTTGGGCCGCACTACCCTTGCGAAATATCCATCCGTCCTTTGGGCAGGTCACTCGGCGGCCGAGCGTCCGCAGCGCAGCGGGCAGATAGACGGGGCGGCTGGAACACGACCGTCAACGTGTCGGCCTTGGCGTCGTAATTCACTTTCATGCCTTGCTCCAGTGCTTAGACCTACGGCACAGCAAAATCGGCAGATGCAGCTCCCCTATTTCCTACGCGGCGTGGCGTAACGCGTATCGCTGTACCAGCACATCGGCTGGCAGCCCGAGTCCCTCAGAAAGCCGGCGAATCATCTCCAACGTAAGGGCGCGGTTCCGGTTCAGCACCTCCGCCACCCTCGCACGCGAGCCCAGATACGGCTCGAGATCTTTGCGCGTCAGCCCGCGTGACTCCATCACGTATTCGAGGAACTGGATCGGGTCAGGATCGGCAATCGGGAACTGCCTTGTCTCGTAATCGGCGATAAGCAAAGTCAGGACATCAAGCGCGTCAGCCTCAGTACTGCCCGCGGCAGCGTGCCAGAGTTGCTCGGCGCGCTTCAACGCCGCCTGGTAGTCGCGCTTGGTCTTGATTGGCTTCAGGTCCATGGTTACACCGTCGTTGCGTCGATCCGGTCATATTCGGCGTGCGTGCCGATGAACCGGATGAACATGATTTGCTTGTCGTATCGCATCGCGACCACCAGCCTGTAGTCGTTGCCCTTGATGTTGAAGACCGCGCGGTTGTTCGCGAGGATGCTAACGTTGCGTCGATTCGCCTTGACGTCTGCGGGGCGTTCCCAGCGCGCTCGGCGCGCCTCAGCGTACCAAGCCCGTAAGGGGATCTCCGTCGTCGGGTCCTTCTGCCAGAACCGACGCAGCGTCGAGATCGCGATTACTCGCATCGCATGCAGTATGCTCCCATGGTGGGAGCAGGTCAACCCCATCATCCCGGGGAGAACCTTCGCCCCGGGTCCATCGGCGTGGAAGCCAGCGCCTCGTTGCCGAGGCGACGCAGTGGTGTACGCGGAAATGGAACCCGCGCCGATAGCCTTTGCTGTGCGATGGGCGGGTGTCTCTGCGGGCGTCACTAACAATGGTTGCGCGGGGCTGCAACCGGACCCGTCTACAAGTCCAGGCCTTGCCTGGCGCGAACGACACGGTGGAATCGAGACGCCGTCGGCACGCTTAGACAGCGGGGGCGCACATAACTATGCCCGTGGGGCCATACCCCTCCGAAATCCAGCCCTTTCCGATCATGTCCTGTCTTACCTGAGGATCGATCGTGAAGCGATGGTTGGTGTCGGTTCGTCCGTTCCAGAACCTCCGCGGCGCGCTCCAGCAGCTCCGCACGCCATTGCCCGATCTGGTTCGGGTGGACCTTGTACTGCTCGGAGAGCTCGACCAGGGTCTTTTCACCCCGAATCGCAGCCAGCGCCACCATGGCCTTGAACTTCGCTGAATGGTTCCGACGCGGTCGTTTCATCTCGTCTGCTCCTCGGCGACAAGGTCGCCTATTAGAGCAGAGCTATCACTTAGCCGCCTGTCCGATTACGCGGGACCACTTCTGACAGCAATAACTGGATTTTTCTGGCAGGATATTTCGCCGGAGGTCCTGATGAAGAAGTCACGATTTACCGAATCGCAGATCGTCGCGATTCTCAAGGAAGGGGAAGCGGGGGTTGCGGTGGCACAGGTCACCCGCAAGCATGGAATAAGCGCCGCGACGTACTACCACTGGAAGTCGAAGTACGGCGGAGCCGCGGTGTCGGAGCTCAAGCGGCTGCGTGAACTCGAGGGCGAGAACGCCAAGTTGAAGCGGATGTATGCCGACCTGGCGTTGGAGAACACCGCGATCAAGGATGTTCTCAGCCGAAAACTCTGACGCCGTCGGCCAAGCGTGAAGCGATCCGGATCATGACCGAAGAACACGGCGTACCGATCGTGCGCGCTTGCCAAGCAACCCGGCTATCGCGGGCGGCGTACTACAGGCCGGGAATTGATCGCAATGCGCGGGATGCGGAAGTGATCACCGCGCTGCAGGCCATTGTGGCTACGGAGCAGCGGTGGGGATTCTGGAAATGCCACGATCGCTTGCGCGCCCAGGGCTACGGGTGGAACCACAAGCGTATTTGGCGCGTGTACTGCCAACTGCGCCTCAATCTCCCGCGCCGAACCAAGCGACGGGTGCCGCAGCGCGAACGGCAGCCGCTCCTGGTCGAGCCGCGGATGAATGCGGTGTGGGCGCTCGATTTCATGCGCGACACGCTCTACAGCGGTCGCGTGTTCCGGACCTTGAACGTGATTGACGAAGCCAATCGCGGGGCATTGGGGATTGACGTGGCGGTTAGTATCCCGGCCACCCGCGTGACCACTTTCCTAACGCAGATGATCGACCTCCATGGCCGACCGGCAGCCATTCGATGCGACAACGGCCCCGAACTCACGAGCCAGGCGTTCACTGACTGGTGCAAGGAACAGGACATCGAGTTGCGGTTCATCCAGCCAGGGAAGCCCGACCAGAATGCCTACATCGAACGCTTCAATCGCACCTACCGCGAGGAGGTGTTGAGCGCGTACCTCTTCGACTCATTGGACGAGGTGCGCGACATCACGACCGATTGGATCGAACGCTACAACGAAATCCGACCCCACGATGCGCTGGGAAGCCTGCCGCCAGCGCGCTATCGCGAGCGTTTGCTCGCAGCGGAAATTCCAGCTTAGGACTGTCTACTTGACGGGGAAGCTTACGAGCACGAGTCTGCCCCGCATCAGCGACATGGTTGCACCGCTCGCGATCGAAGTTGTCCGGCCCTAGGCGCCTAACTACAACTCTCGGAGAGCCAGTCACGCCAGAAGTTCGCCGATCGCGCCTGCAGAACTGGGGCGAACCTACGCGCATCCTCTCGTAAGGACTTAACCGATATATGCGCTCCCGCCAGCTCGCACGCATGCCCGATATACCATTGTTCCAGGATCGATGAGTCGACTTCCGGGTGAAACTGGACGGCGAGCCCCCGCCTGCCCCACGAGAACGCCTGATTGGCATACGCGGTCGTCGAAGCTAAGAGTACCGCTCCCACGGGAATATCGAACGTATCCCCGTGCCAATGCAGCACCTTCGTTCCGTCCAGCTGCCTCAAAGGAGATTCCTTCCCGGTCTGGGTAAGCCTGAACTCGTGCCAGCCGATTTCTTTTGTTGGCCCAGCGTAGACTTTCGCACCGAGCGCACGAGCCATGATCTGCGCCCCCAAGCAAATCCCCAGGGTTGGTTGGTCTTTCCTAAGGCGGCTTTCGACGAGCTCGAGTTCCTTGAGTAGGAAAGGGTAGGTATCTTCCTCGTAGGCACCGATGGGCCCACCAAGCACCACAAGTAGATCGACATTCGAATCGATCCTGCTCAGGTCGTCCCTGCCTGCTTCGCGGTATTCGATGCTGTATCCGTCGGCTCGCAGAATCAGTTCAAGGTTCCCCAGATTCTCGAAGGACACGTGGCGGATGGCGAGCGCTGTCTTCATCACCTGACTATCGGGCTAATCTTGCCGTGTCTGCAGTTCCGCGACTCTTCAATTATCGAGCTGCTCTTAGCTTATCGGAACCATAGGGATAGCCACGGCACAAAGCCGATAATCATGACCGCGACCGTCAGGGCCACGCACAAAGGCCAAGTGCGCCAAGCAATGGTGAGGTAAGGAACGCCACTAACCGCTGATGCAGCAAATAGGTTGATGCCTACTGGCGGGGTTATGAACCCGACCGTCAACGCGCATACGACGTAGACGCCCAGATGTACCGGATCGAATCCGAGACTCATCCCAATAGGAAGAAGAATCGGCATCATGATGATCAGCGCAGCGATCGTCTCCAAAAAGCAACCGAGGACAAACAGAACAAGATAGATCATCAGTACTCCGGTCACATACCCGGAGGGTATCGAAAGCATATATCCGGCCAACCGATCGGGGATACGAAGCACCGCAAGCACTTCAGCTAGCAAGACTGAAAATGCAATCACTGTGCCGATGATTCCTGTGATGGCACCACTGCGCACGAGGAGCTTGGGTATGTCCTTCCACGTCACGCCTCTCGTCAGGAATAGTTCGACGACCAGGCAGTAGCCGACTGCAACTGCTGCGGCCTCGGTCGGTGTGAATGCACCGCTGTAGATTCCGCCCAAGATAACGGCTGGCGCTCCGAGCCCATAGCGCGCCTCCCAAGTAGCCTTAAGGAGCTCCCTCAAGCGAAACGGCACTCGGTCTGCTGCACCCCAGTTGCTATTGCGGCAAACGAAATAATTAGCTACGCACATCAGCGCCGCCATGAGCACGCCCGGCATGACCCCGCCAAGGAACAGATCGCCCACCGAGGTCGAGGTAATGACGCCGTAGATGATGAAGATCAAGCTTGGTGGGACGATGATACCGAGACATCCCCCCGATGCAGCGAGCGCCGCTGCGTAGGGCTTCTTGTAACCATGCTCCACCATCGATGGGATCATGATCTTACCAATTGCGGCAGTGTCGGCTGAATTGGATCCGCTCGTGCCTGCAAAGAAAAAGCAACCCATAATGGTTGCCATCCCGAGGCCTCCCGTAACCCAACCGACCGCCGCTTGTCCGAGGCGTACGAGCTGTCGCGCGATGCGACCTGTGGCAATGATGTCTCCTGTCAAGATAAACAGTGGCATCGCGAGCAATGCCCAGTTATCGATAGCCGTAAAAGGCACTTCACCTAGCACTGTCGGAGAGTAGATCCCTAGGATGGAGACCATCGCCAACGACCCGACCCCGAGAACGATGAATAGCGGTAGCCCGATCGCCAGATGCACGAGCATCAGCACACCGATTACGAGCACGACGGCGTCACTATGACTCACCGAACCCCCCTCCGCCGAGCGGTACTTCGCCGCGTTGCTTATAGCTTTTGACGCTTCGTAGAAAACGTTGAACCACGCGGTAAGCTAACAAGGCCCAGCCGATCGGCAATGCCGCTTGAGCGAAAGCCATATTCAAATCGAACCCTGTCATCAGGGTATCAGTAGCAATCGATAGCTTCACGACACCCAGCGAGTAGTAGATGACGAGCGCTGCTAGGACGAGACAGATGAGGTCGAAATACAGGTACAAGATAAGCCGACCACGTGGACCCAGAAGACGGGGCACGATATCGATTCGAATGTGATCGTTGGACTTCGCGACTTCGGCCGCAGCAATGTAGACCAAGTATACGAATGCATAGCGGGCCGTCATCTCGCCCCACTGGCTGGACGAGCCGAAAACGTAACGCCGAACAACTTCCACCAAAATGATCAGGCAAAAGTAGCCATAGAAGAGCGTCATTAACCAGCGCTCAAGCTGCTGATCAACGCGCGACCATATGCTTCGCATATAGGTCCAGCGGTTCGTTCTAATGTGAGATAGTGCGCACGAACATTCTCCGGGCCAGCCTTGTGGCCCACGTGGTCCGTGTCATGTTGTCCCCCGCCGCTCTAGCGCAATGGCGGCAGGTATCGAGAGCCTAGCAGACAAGCGTCAGGCAAGCTTCTGACCGAGCTCCGCGACGCGCTGGTAGAGTTCCTTCCCGTAACGCTCCTTCCACTGGCCCCACTCGGGGCGTTGATGCCCAACGGCAGCTACCCACTGCTTGCGCTCATCAGGACTGAGGTCGATAACTTTAATACCCAGCGCCTTCCATTCGGCCCACATCCGGTCATTCGCCGCGCGCTGCCCTACTTGCTCGTGGTGCCACGCTTCGGTGGCAGCCCGCTCGATAGCCCCGCGTACGTCCTCTGGCAGGGCATCGAACCACCTTTTCCCGACGACGACGACGTGGGCGTTAAAGCTCATGCCGATGCGCGTCACCGTTCCGATAGTCTCTTGGATTCGCGCCGAAGTCAGAGGACCCAGACCGACGTTCAATGCATCGGCCGCACCTTGCTGCATCGCTTGATATGTTTCCGCCCAATCGACAGAAACCGGATTCCCTGGCGTAAGCCCGAAGGCCTGCTGCTCGATCTTCGAGCTGGTGACGCGGATCTTCAGACCCTTCAAGTCGGACGGCAGCCGCACTTCGCGGTTGACCTTCTTGCTCACCCCGAACACGCGCAATCCGGTGTTGGCCCACATGCCCGCGAGCACCTTGAAGCCCTTCGCCGCCGGCTCGGTGCCAAGCTTCGACTGCATGAAGTACGGGTCCTGCAGGAATCTCTCGAACGCGTCGTTGGAGGCGAACAGATAGGGGAAATCCAGCACGTTGTACGATTCGGAGAATGGCGTGAAGTTCTGCATCGAAAGCTGGCACGCCTGGATGGCGTTCTGCTGGACCTTCTGCGGCAGAATGTTCTGCCCTCCGAGCTCGCCGCTGCCATGCACGTCCACCAGGAGCTTGCCCTGGCTGTATTTCTCTGCGGCCTGCTTGAATTGATCGATGCCCGTGACGACGTACTTCTCCGTCGCTTCCGAAAAGGTGTGGGCCAGGATCATGGTGTGATCCGGCTTTCCTTGCGCATGCGCGGAAGTACGAAGCAGCGGCCACGAAACGAGCGAGCCGACGCTTGCAAGACCTCCGAGCACCACCTGCCTGCGTTTTGTCTTCGCCGTATCCATCGCTGTTCTCCTCCTTCAACACGCTCTCGTCAATGGAGAGCATCCATTTCGACCAATATCTCCTTAAGCCGTCTTGCCGGCTCCGCGCCCAGTTCGGGCAATGGAGGCCGTGGCTTGCCCAGTTTCAGTTCGGTCCATTGCGACATCGCCTTGATCGACTGCGGTACCCCGTGAAAGCGGAAGAAATCGAAAAGCGGTTGCACTCGCCGGTAAAGCGCTTCGGCCTGCGGCGCGAAGGGATCCTTCGCCAGAGCGCGGTAGAGCTCGACGCAGGGTTTGGCGATGAGCGGGTGCAGCATGGCCTCCCACCCCACGGCACCCAGGCGGAAGGCGTCCACGCACTGGTAATGGAATCCGCAGAGAAGGGCAAAGCGCTCGCCGCAGAGCGATTTGATATCGCGAATGCGACGCACGTCGCCTGAGGCCTCCTTGACCGATCGGATCGCACGGATCGCTCCCATCGCCGCGATCTTTTCCGGGGTGAAATCGAAGCGCGTCGGTGCCGTGATGTTGTAGAGACGTATGGGCACCTCGACCGCCGAGCCGACGGCTTCGAAGTGCCGATAGGCGTCCTCGAAGCCAATGGCGAAGTACTGCTGCATGTCGAGCATCAGGTTCGTCGCTCCGGCCGCTTCCGCCTGCTTCGCGTACTCGATCGTCTGCCGGGTCGATAACGCGCCGATGCCCACGTTGAGGCTTACTCTTCCGGACACGACCTTGCCGATGGTGGTCGCGACCAGCTGGCGCTCCTTTTCGCTCAGGTACGGACCCTCGCACGTGCTCGCGATGCAGGTGATGCCGTCGACGCCCGTGGCGACCATCGCCGACGCATAGTCCCTCAGCGCCTCCGCATCGACATCACCGCCCTCGTTGTAGGGCGTGGCGATGTAGCAAAAGAGCCCGTTCTCGTTCTCCTGCGCCCTCACTGTAGCTCGCTCCTCGACATGAGGTTCATGTTCGGTCTGCTTGCTCGGAAACACCGTCTTCGGCTACAGAGGACGAAGCGTTATCGTTACGGCGAAGGAAAGACGTCGCGCTCGGAGCCCACATCGACCGTTTCGCCGGTGCTGGCGAAGGTGCGCGTCGCCTGGGCCGCTCCGTAGATCACCATCACCAACGCCGGTCCGTCGCCGACGTTGGTGAACTCGTGCGGCACGCCGGCCGAAATGTAGGTCGAATCGTAACGCCCGCAGTCGAAGACCTGATCGGCGAGAGTGATCCTAAGCCGGCCCTCGAGAACCGTGACCTGCTCTTCGCAGTTATGGAGATGCCGGGGCACCGCGGTCCCCGGGTCCATGCGGGTGATGCCCGATTTGATGTTCTTCGTTCCCTGCTTCGGGCTGGCGATGACCAGGTTGACGATTCCTTCGCAGCGCTTTACCCGGGGCAGGCTCGCGAAAGGCAGGTAATGGATTTCCATGCCTCCACCGTTGGCTTCGATTTGCCGAGTCGATTTCGTCGCGCCAGTCTTTCACAGGAGCGCCGCGCGTTTCAATACGATCGTGCAAAAATGAGAGCCAACAATTCCATTATTTCGCGCATAATCGCCGGAAGGGATTTTTTCTTATAATTTTCAAGGCGCACACCCCGATGCCTTCCGATGCCTGACAGGGCAATACGCCCGCGCGCGCCGCCGAGCCTGCGCACCATCGAAATCGCCGAGACCGTCTCGCGCTCGGCGAATCCGCTGAGCCTCGGCGCGATCGCGGACGCCACCGGCATTCCGAAGCCGACACTGCACCGCCTGATCGGCGTGCTGGTGGAAGCCGGGGTGTTGCTGCGCGAACCGCATGCGAAGACGTATTCGCCGGGCGAGCGGTTGTGGGCCATCGCGAACGGCATCGCCGACCATGCGTCGCTGCGCAACGAGCGCCACGCCATTCTCAGGAATCTCGTCGAGCAGATCGGCGAAACATGCAACTTCACTACGCTCGATGGCACCGATGTCGTTTACGTCGATCGCGTCGAATCCGCGTGGCCGCTGCGGCTTAGCCTGCACCCCGGCTCCCGGGTGCCGATCCATTGCACCTCTAGCGGCAAGCTGTACCTGAGCTACATGCCGGCGCGGCAGCGCCGACGCCTGGTCGGCGAGGTGCCCCTGAAGCGCTACACCGCCAAGACCATCACAGACCCTGCCCGCCTGGAGGTGGAATTCGCAAGGATTCGGCGGTCCAGGGTGTCAACCGATGACGAAGGCTATCTGGCGGGGTTGATCTCCGTCGCCGTCCCGGTCTGGGGCCGCAATCGCCGGGTCATCGGCACCGTAGCCGTCCACGCGCCAACGGCGCGAATGAGCCTCAAGCATGCGCTCGAGCATGTCGGCCTCTTGAAGCGGGCGGCCAGCGATCTCGGCCACATCTACCGGCGCTTCAAATGAGCACGGTTGTCGCGCAGCTCGTGCCGCTTACGTCAGCACGTAGTAAATCCCCGTCCCGAACAGTACTGGCGCGACGAACGTCTTCAGCGCTTTCTCGTTCAAGTACTGGTTGAGCGTCGGGCCGAGGAACCATCCCACGACCACGTCCGGGATCTCGCTTGCGGCCTGCGCCCAGTCGACATGGACGCGGAGCGCGCGGTACGTGGCGCGCCCGGGCTCGTGTCGCCACCATCGCCACTCCAGGCAGAGTCCAAGCTGTGCTGAAGGTTGCCGTGGCGCCATCGCCACGTGGACCCAAACATTCCATGGGTGCTCGTTCGAGCGCTCAACGATCAACCCGCGCGCCGCCGACATGCCTGCGCCCTGCTGCTTGACACCAGGCTCCACTTGCCTGATCCTATGATTGGATGCAATCATACATCGCGGGCTAGCGCGCTGCCGCGTTTGACCTTACATCCGGGGAGTTCCTATGCAGTGGAACGGTGTCTTTCCGGCCGTCACGACCAAGATGAGATCGGACGGATCGCTCGATCTGCCGGCTACCCAGGCAAGCATTGACCGGCTCATCAAGGGGGGCGTCTCGGCCGTCATCGTGCTTCCCATGCTGGGCGAAAACGCGTCGCTGGAACCGCGCGAAAAGGAAGCGGTGATCCGGGCCAGCAAGGAAGCTGCAGCAGGACGCGTCCCGCTCCTCTCCGGACTCGCCGAAATCTCGACGGAGAGCGCGACGCGCACGGCGCAGTCGTTCCAGAGCTACGGCGCCGAAGGGCTCATGGTGTTTCCTAGCCTCGCTTACGTGACCGACGCACGCGAGACGGCGCAGTGGTACAAGGCGATCGCGGCGGCGAGCGACCTCCCAATCATGATCTACAACAATCCGCTCGCGTACAAGGTGGACGTGACACCGGCGGTGCTCCGCGAGTTGGTCGGCACCCCGACGATCCAGTGCATCAAGGAGGAATCCGGCGACATCCGACGCGTCACTGACATCTACAATGCCCTCGGCGAGCGTTTCAACGTCTTCTGCGGTGTCGATGACCTGATCGTGGAAAGCCTTGCGCTGGGCGCCACCGGGTGGGTGTCGGGAATGACCAACGCCTGGCCCAGGGAGTGCGTCGCACTGTTCAGCGCCTGCACCGCTGGACGGTTTAAGCAGGCGCGGGAGCTGTATCGGCTTCTCACCCCGGCATTCCATCTCGACACGCACGTGAAGCTCGTGCAGTACATCAAGCTCGCGGAACATCTGGTCTGCGGGGCGCCGGAATGGGTGCGCGCGCCCCGATTGCCTCTGGCTGGCGAGGAGCGCGAACGCGTGTCCTCGATCATCAAGGCAGCGATCGAAGGGCTTCGTTCGACTCCGCTACCCTCAGTGTGACGGAGCTACATCTCCGCACGCGGCCGCCTGCGCCGGGCGCATGGGCTATACCTTCCACTTCCGCGACGTCTTTGCCGCGCAGGATGCCCTGCTCGCGGGACTCGCCCTGACGGTTCAGCTTACCGCCACGACCATCGTGTTCGGCTTCCTGATCGGCCTGGGTGTAGCGGTCGCCAGCGTGTATGGCCCGCGCTGGGCGAAGGCGGTTGCGCAAGGCTATGTCGAGATGATCCGCAACACGCCGCTGCTGGTGCAGCTGTTCATCGTTTTTTTTGGTCTCCCGAGCCTCGGACTCAAGCTCGACGTGATTCCTGTCGCGACGATCGGGCTCGCTATCAATCTCGGCGGCTACGCCGCCGAGATCCTGCGAGCGGGTATCGAAAGCATCCCCCGCTCGCAAGCCGAGGCAGGCGTCGCGATTGGTCTTACGCGCGCACAAATCTTCCGCCATATCATCTTCATTCCGGCGCTCAGGAACGTGTACCCGTCCCTCACGAGCCAGTTCATCCTGCTGATGCTGGCAACGAGCGTCGCGTCGCAGATCGCCACGCCGGAGCTGTTCTACGCAGGCTCCATAATTCAATCCCGCACATATCGCGACTTCGAGGTCTACACCGTGATCGCGATCGTGTACCTTCTACTCGCACTGTTGCTGCGCGTCCTGTTGATGCTGGCTTATCGATTGCTGTTCCGGCGTCGCCGATGATCCGCGACTTGAGCTGGGTCGACCCGCTGTACCTCGTTTTCGCACTGCGCTGGACAGTGCTCCTGACCCTATTCGCGCTCTTCGGGGGAGCTCCGCTCGCGCTGCTAGTCGCCTCCCTAGGCAACCAGGCCCATGCGACCGCGCGTCTCATATCACGGGCCTACATCGGACTCGTTCAGGGGATCCCCCTGCTCGCGTGGCTGTTCCTGTTCTTCTTCGGGTTCCCTATCTTCGGCGTCGATATGCCCGCGTGGCTCGCGGCGACGTGCGCGTTCTCCGTCTACACGGGAGCGTTTCTCGGCGAGATCTGGCGTGGAGCGCTGCAGTCGATCCCTAAGACTCAATGGGAAGCGTCTGCGTCGATGGGCATGTCGTATTTCGAGCAACTGCGCCACATCATCATCCCACAGGCCGTCCGCATCGCGACCCCGCCAACGGTCGGCTTCGTCATGCAACTGATCAAGAACACTTCGCTCGCCTCCGTTATCGGTTTCGTCGAGCTGACGCGCGAGGGACAGATGACCGCTGCGGCAACACTTTCGCAGCTGGCCGTGTACACAATGGTCGGCGCGCTGTACTTCGCGCTGTGCTATCCGCTCACCCGATGCAGTCGATTGCTGGAACGGAGGCTACGTGGCGCTCGTTGAGCTGCGGTCGGTGGTGAAGCGCTACGGCGATCACGTCGTGCTCGACAACGTGGACCTCTCCGTCGAGAAAGGCGAGCTCATCGCGATCATCGGCCGCTCGGGTTCCGGCAAGAGCACGCTACTCCGTTGCGTCAACGGCCTCGAGTCGATCCAGTCGGGTGAGCTCGTTGTGGACGGCGTTGCGGTGCACGAGCCAAATGCCAACCTGCGCGCGCTGCGGGCGCGCATCGGTTTCGTCTTCCAGAGCTATAACCTCTTTCCGCACCTCAACGTCGAGCGGAATATCACGCTCGGTCCGACGATCGTCGAGGGCTTACCGCTCACTAAAGCGGCTGAACTTGCGCGCGAAGCGTTGAGGAAGGTTGGCCTCGCAGAAAAGATCCACGCCTACCCAGACGAGCTCTCCGGCGGCCAGCAGCAGCGTGTGGCGATCGCGCGTTCGCTCGCTATGTCACCGATGCTCATGCTTCTCGATGAGATTACGTCCGCGCTCGATCCCGAGCTCGTTGGCGAGGTGTTGCGCGTTCTGGAGTCGATGGCTCGGGAGGGCATGACGATGCTATTGGTCACACACGAGATGAATTTCGCACGCCGGGTCGCCTCGCGTGTGTTGTTCATGCATCAGGGCAAGATATGGGAGCAAGGTCCGGCGGGCGCGCTGTTCGGAGCACCGAAGACCGAGGAGCTTCGCAATTTCCTCGGCGCAGTCCTCAATTGATGTCGGGTCCGGCTGCCGCATGACAAGGGCGATCGGAGGGTACTTTTCGTGAGAGTGAAACGGAGGAGACAAGCGATGATACGGCAGATAGTGAAGGCAATGGCGCTCGTGGGTATGGCGATCGGGCTCGCGGGCCCCGCACACGCAGACAAGTTCGCGGACGTGCTCTCCAAGGGCGTGATTCGCATTGGCATACCGGCGGACCTCCCGCCGTTCGGTTTCCAGAGTGCGAGTCGGGAGCCGGAGGGATTCGACATCGATCTGGCGCAGATGGTGGGCAAGTCGCTCGGCGTGAAAGTTGAGCTCGTGCCGCTGACCGGCGCAAATCGCATTCCGTACCTCCTTACCGACAAGGTCGACATCACCGTCTCGCTGATGGGTCTCACGCCGGAGCGTGCAAAACAGGTTTGGTTCAGCGCGCCGTACGCGAGCACCTCGTTGGCGGTTTTTGGGCCGAAGAACCTGGCAGTCCATTCCGCGGCGGAACTCAAGAATTACAAAGTCGCGGCGGCGAAGGGCAACACCGAGGAGACCGCGTTGACCGAGATGAACCCCCAGGCCGACATCATGCGGATGGAAAACGATTCAGCGGCCGCCGCGGCGTATCTATCGGGGCAGGCGCAGCTCTTCGCGTGCAGCAGCTTTGTCGCCGTCGAGCTTGCGAAGAAGAACCCGAACAAGGAGTTTGATCTCAAGTTCGTCATTCGTCCCAGCCCAGGTCACATGGGTGTGAAGATGGGCGAGGCGAACATGCTGCAGTGGCTCAATTCGTTTATCTTCTTCAACAAGATCAACGGCGAGCTCGACAAGCTGCACATGAAGTGGCTCGGCCGGCACATGGACCCTTTGCCGACGCTGTGATGGCCTCACCGCGGTCGACGCTGCGCCGGGGCTGACGAGTGTCCCGGCGCTACGTCGCTCGTGCGCTAAGATCAAGCTCCACCTCGTTTAGGACACGGAGCTAACATGCCGGTGACCCCGATCCTCTTTCGCCATGCACGCGTTCTTGATGTGGTCGGCGGATCAGTGCTTGCCGAGCACGATGTGCTGGTACTCGACGGTCGGATCAAGGAGATTTCGGAAGCTCCGATCAAAGCCAGCGGTGCCGCCGTCATAGACGTCAAAGGACGTGTACTGATGCCGGGGCTATGTGACGCGCACGTGCACACCGTCAGCTCGACCAATAGCTTCCTCGAGCTCCAGACGTGGTCGCCGTTCTACGCGGCGAGCCGCATGATCGGCGTGCTGAAGGGCATGCTGCACCGCGGCTTCACAACGGTGCGCGACGCCGGCGGCGCCGACTTCGGCATCGCGGCGGCGGTCGAGGAGGGCTACGTCGAGGGGCCCCGCATCCTCCATTGTGGCAAGGCATTGTCGCAGACCGGCGGGCATGGGGACATGCGCCGTCCGGGCGAGAATCTCGAGCAATGTCTCTGCTGCCCGGGTCTCGGCCGTATCTGCGATGGCGTCGCGGAGGTGCGCCGCGCCGTGCGCGACGAGGTACGCAAAGGCGCAACGCACATTAAGCTGATGGTGTCGGGTGGCATCGCGTCGCCGACCGATCGGATCGCGAGCACGCAGTTCTCGATGGAGGAGATCAGGGCGGCGGTGGAGGAGGCCGAAGCCGCCAATCTCTATTGTATGGGGCACGCGTACACTGCACGGGCGATACGCCGGGCGCTGGAGTGCGGGGTGCGCTCGATCGAGCACGGCAACCTTGTCGATGAGGAGACCGCGGGACTATACGTCGAGAAAGGCGCGTTCTTCGTGCCTACGCTGGTAATTCTGTTCACCATGGCGAAGGAAGGCGAGAAGCACGGATTGCTTCCACATGTCATTGCCAAAGTTCCAGAGGTCTTAGAGGCGGGCACGCGTGCGCTCGACATCTGCCATCGCCGCGGCGTCAAAATCGCGTATGGAACCGACCTCCTCGGCACGATGCATGATCGCCAGTCCGAGGAATTCTTGATTCGCGCCGAGATCCAGAAGCCGATCGAGGTGATCCGGTCGGCGACCTCGATCGCTGCCGACCTTTTCCAGATGAGCGGTGAGATCGGCGTCGTCGCCGAAGGGGCGCGGGCAGACCTGCTCGTGGTCGATGGCGATCCGACGGAGAACCTTCAGCTATTGCAGAACCAGGGTCGGCATCTCAAGGCCATCATGAAGGACGGACGGTTCTACAAGAACGAGTTGGCGTGAGGCGCAAGTACAAGACTCGCATGAGTCGCCTGTTCGCTAGCGCCGTCACGAAGCGGCATTTTCGCTCTTCTCGATCCGCGCTAGGATCGCGTCGAGGGCCTTAGAACAGGCCGGGAAGACTCCGTGATTCGCGAGATCGTTGGCGAACTGCTCGTTGAGCCCGCCCCTCGTCTTGAACTCGGCAGACAGCTCCGCGAAGGGAAGCGAGGAGTGCAACGGGACCTCAGAAAGGCCCCAGAACATCCGTGCCACGTATTCGCGGGCCGTCGCGGAGGAGACTTGGTGAGCGGCCAGCCATGAGCTTAGCGTGTCGAGAAAGGCGAAGAAGGACGCCATCGCAGCGGTGGTCGTGAACAGCGCGCGGAATTCTTCCTCCGTTGCGGCCTGGAATGCGGTGCCCACGCGAGCGAACAGCGCAGCGACCACCGGATCGGACGGGAAGATAGCCGTAGGTGAGAGCCGCATGGCAGCCGTCGGCTGCGGAACGGCGCAGCTCACCGTCGTTGCCGGCGTGACGAGCGACGCCACGCGCTGCCGCGAAAACGTGGCGATGAGACTGATGATCAGCTGGTCCTTCCGAAACCGCAGAGCTTCAAGGACGCCGGTGGCGATTTGCGGCCGCACGGCGAGGAAAACAATGTCGCTGGCATCGACCACGGCCTGGTTGCTCGAAGCAATGTGAACAGCGCGATGAGCCGCGGCAAGACGCTGCGCCACTTCGGCATTGCGCGGCGACAGGTAGATCGGCTGCGTGGCGCCCGGCGCTGCACGCAGGCCTGTGACGATTGCGGTTGTGATCGTCCCGGTGCCGACGAATCCCAGCCGTGTGTCCTCGATCTCGTCGCTCTTCATCTGAACCAGGTATCCGGCAGCCGGTAGCCCCGTGGAAACGGGTCTTCGGGATCGATGCCGTAGTGCGACACGCCGGTGAGCCAAGCCCGTCCGGCGATCTGCGGAATGACCGCAGTGATGTTCCCGACGACGCCGGTGGCGGCAACCGTGCAATCGAAGACCGTGTCGAGGACCGAAAGGTGACGGAAGGGTTCGCCAACCCCCAGCTGGCCACGCGCGTGCAGCAGCGCGAGCCGGGCGGACGAGCCGGTGCCACAGGGACAGCGATCGAGCCGTCCCGGCGAGACCACAACGGCGTTCTTCGACGTCTTGACGCCGTTCGAGAGATACACCGGCCCGGCGAACTCCGTCTGGTTGATTGTGTGGATGCCCGGGTTTTCCGGATGGACCGACGGAAGCTGCTCTGCTACCGCGGCCTTAATCGCCTCGCCCACGCTGACCAGGTCGCGCGCCTCGTCGCGGGAAAGGACGAAGCCAACATCGGCGGCGTCCACGATGCAATAGATCATGCCGCCGTAGGCGACATCGACGCGCAGGGTGCCGATCCCGGGAACCTCGACCCGCGCATCCCGGTGCATCACGAACGACGCAACGTTGCGGAAGATGATGCGCCTGCAGCGTCCGCCCGCGCACTCCGCTTGCACTTCGACGAGTCCTGCGGGCGTGTCCACGCGCACGGTCGTTACCGGCTCCTGCATGGGCACGATGCCGGTCTCCAGCGCGACGGCAACCGTACACAAGAGGTTCGATCCGGACATCGGCGGGAAGTAGTCGGACTCCATCACGATGACGCCGATGTCGGCCGCGGGTGAGCACGGCGGAGTGATGAGGCTGACCGCGGCATTGACACTGCCGCGTGGATCGAAGAGCAGCATGTCGCGCAGCCAGGGACTGTCCTTTTCGAGGTTCACCATGCGCTCGAACATGGTCGCTCCCCGGGGCGGCAACACACCGCCGGTGATCACGCGTCCCACTTCCCCTTCCGCGTGTGCGCCGACAACAGTCACGAGGCGTTCAAGCCTCATGCTCGCGGCCCCACGGGTAGGAGGGCGGTTCGCGCGGACTGGATCGTCTCCGCGCGGTTTGCGGACGTGCGCACCGATCGCATATTGGATACAATAATGCAAGTTGCATGCAGTCGTGTCAACGGCGACGGCTGACTGTGACACTATGCACAGCGCGGGAGAACCATGAGGATCAAGCCTGCCGCAGCCATCATCAAGCGCCAGACCGTCACCGGCTCGGTCGCCGAGGAGCTTCGGCGACGCATCGTGAGCGGCGAATACGCGGGAGGCGATCAGATCCGTCAGGAGGCGGTCGCTGAGGAACTTGGCGTGAGCCGCATCCCGATCCGCGAAGCCCTGCTGCAACTCGAAGCGGAAGGGCTGGTCGTCATCCATACGCACAAGGGTGCGGTTGTCGCTTCGCTCAGCGCAGAGGACGCTGTCGACCTGTTCGAGGCGAGGCTGGTCCTCGAGACGCTGTTGCTCAAGAAAGCGGTTGCCGCGGCGACATCGGACGACATCACTCGCGTCGAAGCATGCATGAAGGAATACGAACGTGCGGTGAGGAACGCGTCGAGTCCTGAGACGCTCAGCCGTCTCAACTGGGCCTTTCATACCGCGCTGTGTGAGCCGGCGCAGCGACCACGCATGATGGCGATACTGCTGTCGTTGTACACGGCCACGGACCGGTACCTGCGCCTGCAGATCGAGACCCCGCGAGCGAAGGCAAAGGCGCTTGGCGACCACCGCGCACTCTTCGATGCGTTCAAGGCAGGCCGCGCGGCAACCTGCGCCCGGCTGATCAAGGCGCATATTAGCGGCGCTTACGACGATGTGATGAAGCAGCTTCGCAAGGTAGGAGACGGCGATCAGAACCCCCACAGCGTGCCGCAGCTCGGGGGCTGAAGCTCATCCACGCGGGCCGTTGTGGCTCGCCGCGCCGCGACTGTCCGGCGGCGTCGATCACACGACTACTGTATGACGAAGGCGACGCCTTCCATAATGCGAAAACTCTATGCCGCCGGAGCTCGCCGAGCGCCGCTGCCGTTCGCGACCGGCTTCGCGCTCAGCGTCAGCAGCGCTTTGCGCCTGCACCCTGTCTGATCCGATGGTCGTCGATCGCTCGCTGCCGACGCGTCCGGTCGCGGTGCTGCTGGACTTCGATGGCGTCATCGTCCAGTCCGTCCAACTCAAGGCCGACGCTTTCCTGCGGATCTACACCGATGAGGATCCTGCCAAGCTTGCCGCGTTACTCGCCTACCAGAGCACTCACGGCGGGGTGACTCGCCGAGTCAAGTTCCAGTATTTCGAGGAACGGATCTTCGGTCGACCGGCAGACGACGCTCGTATCGAAGAACTCTCGCGCCGCTACACGGAGTTGGTGCACGACTCCGTGCTCGCGTGTCCGCTGGTCGAGGGAGCGGCGGCATTTCTAAGCATAGTCTACGGCCAAGCCGACATGCACGTCGTCTCTGGAACACCCGTTGAGGAGCTTACTGACATCGTTCGCCAGCGCCAACTGAGACACTACTTCGCGAGCTTGCATGGCGCGCCTCAGACCAAACCGGAAGCCTTCCTGCGCATCGTCTCCCGAGGCGCCTACCCGCCGCACGAGGTCTTGGCGATCGGCGATGCGTCGACCGAGTACGACGCTGCGGCGGCGCTCGGCATCCCGTTTCTCGGCATCGTCGCCGCTGGTGAGCCGAACCTTTTTCCGCCGGCTGTCCCGACGCTGCCTACCCTCGTAAGCCTCGCCGAAAGGCTCGGTTTCCGTAGGGTTTAGGTGCCGCGTACCACGTGTTTGGGACTACCTTCAGCGCCTGAATCTTGGCGCCCCGGTGCATTGATGACTGGTAGGCAGGCACAGATTGGTCACAGTGAGCCTCTCGAGTCAGCTAGCGCTCTCATGAAGAATCGCATGGGAGCGCTCGGCCGTGGAGAGATTGACATTTCGATCAACGGATTAAGAAACCGTGCTTGTTTGAGCGCCCCCTTCTACTTGCCCCTGCCTGACTGTACACGGCAAGAGGCGCAGCGCCTGTTGTCCGAGTTGCCGGAGCACTTGGCGGACATGGCGGTGTTCTCGCTCGCGACCGGCTTGCGTGCGGCCAACGTCACCGGTCTGCAGTGGCCGCAAGTGGATTTGGCGCGACAGTTGGCGTGGATTCACCCCGATCAGGCGAAAGCGCGTAGAGCGATCGCCATGCCGCTCAACACGGAGGCCTTGGCGGTCGTGAGCAAGCAAGTCGGGAAGCATCGCACGCACGTGTTCAGTTTCCGGGGAAAGCCCGTGCGCTGGGTCAGCACCAAGGCTTGGCACGGGGCGCTCGAGCGGGCCGGCATCGAAGATTTTCGGTGGCACGACTTGCGGCACACCTGGGCGAGCTGGCACGTGCAGAACGGCACGCCGCTGTACGCGTTGCAGGAGTTGGGCGGATGGGAATCACCCGAGATGGTGCGCCGTTATGCGCATCTCGGCGCGGAGCACCTTGCTCCATTTGCGAAGAAATTGTGCGCATTGCGTGCCATTGGCGAAAATTGATGGCACGTTTTGGTCACAGTGAGGAAGTGAGTTAGCAGTCGCTATCTCACGGAACCGCATGGAATGGTGGGCCGTGAAGGGATCGAACCTTCGACCAACGGATTAAGAGGCGGCGAAGGCCCCCATGTGTGTTCTGTTAATCAAGTACTTGCAGCGCTTGCCAACCTCGAAATCAATGTAATCCAGTCACAATTTGGGCACAGTCAATCTTAGCGAGGCACAAAAGCGGGGGCCCGCGAACCTATGCGTGTCTGCACCGCCTTAACAGTGAGCGTAGGTCGTGAATGTTGGCGATGGCGAATGCGCGCTCGCATAAAGTCATCGTCGTCAAACTTCCAGTTTTTCGTTGCTATACCTGGGGACGCTGTGCTAGCTGTTCGTGCAGCCTCGGCCCTCTCGTGGTCCGTGCCGGTGTGCCGCCATTAAGAAGCTCCATTTGTAGTCGCCAGCGTCCACGAGAATCCGTCATCGCGGGCGATCCGCGTATAGCCCCAAGGCATCAACAATCGCGATGTCGGTCATCACGTGACGTGCGAAGTCCCGCGCTTCGATGCCCCAGTCCTCGTCAGCCTCGGGGATGAAGTCGTGCATGCGGAACGATTCGATCATCGTCTCGACATCGTCGCTCCAGCCGTGTTCGTTCCACACTGCATTCCACTTCTTGACCCGGTTGTCTCCCGAGTGGTGGGCCAGGATCGCGAGCAACAGATTGTTGCCGAACACGGGCAGCTTCTTTTTCGCGAACCAGCGCGCGCCGAGTTCAATAGACAGCCGCTCGTTCATCAGGTAGGCGGCCCGGTCGGATGCCGCACCCCCTGCGAGCAATCCCCACTCGCGGTCCAGCGTATCGAACGTGTTCGGGGTGAACTGGAACAGGCCGAGCGCGTGGGACGGAGACAGCGCCGCCGTGTAAAAGAAGCTCTCCTGCCGCATGATCGCGTAGAGCAGTGCAGGAGCAACGTGCTGCCGCGTCGACGCCTCGCGGATAAGTGGTTCGAACACTAGCGGATAGGCGACACGCAGGTAACCGGGCTCGCGCATCAGCTCGGCATGCTTTGCGGCCGGGCGCACCAATGCGGGATGCACTAGACTCAACAGCACCGGCCAGTCGCCCGCGTTCGCGCCGAGCTGGCGGGCCAATGCCAGCCGGCCTTGCAACGAGGCGTCACTGTCGGCCGCGGCCAGCGCATCCTGGCGCAGCGCGATCGTCACCGCAATCGGAGCCAGGAAGCCCACATGGTCAAGCTCGTCGAACGTCATCTCCTGCACCCGCTTGGAGGGGGCGGCGCGGCGCAGCGAATCCTCAGCGCCCAGTCCCAGCCGATACAGCCCGTTGCCTAAGGCCGCCTCCAACCGCTGTCGGTAGACTCCGAGGCCGGCAGACGGCGCGGTGGCGCCCAAGACCTTGTAGGCAGCGCGGATCTCGCCTGCCAGCGTTGGGTCCTCGATGAGCAGCTGCGAACGCGCGGTGCTACCGCTCGCCAAGTGCATACGGGCGCGCAGACCGTAATAGTCGAAAAAGTCCGCCTTCGCAGTGTCTTCGAAGCGCTTGCGGGCCTCCGCCTCGCGTCCCTGCTGCTCGGCGATGCGCCCCAGCCAGAAAAGCGCCCTCGGTCGCTCGTCGGTATTGGGCTGTTGGTCCAGCAGTCCCGTTAGCACGCCTGAGGCTGTATCGAGGTCCTCTGGGCGGCCCCGCCAGATGTACGCTAGCGCCGTGTGTATCGCGACGCGGCTCAGGTAGGGACTCTGGCCGTAGCGTTCCCTCAGCTTGCCCTGCCAGGACAGGGCGCCCTCTAGGTCGCCGGTGATCCGTGCACCCCACGCCAGCCAGTACAGTGCCTCGTCGGCGCGCGAGCCGCTAGGGTACTCGCGCACGACGCGGCCGAGGATGTTCGCGAACCCCGGCTCCTTAGGCCCGAACAGCAGCCCTTCCGACAACAACGCGGACTGCGCCAGCTCGTCGTTTGTACTGTAGCGGTGAACCTGCTCGTAGATCGCTGACCTCTCGGTCCGGGACATCGTCTTTCTCGCAGCGCGTGCGCGCAGGTACAGGGCCTCGAGCCGGGTCTGATCGTGCGTCGAATGCGCCGCGGTTTCCAGATAGGGCAGCGCGGCGGTCGTTTCGTTGAGCGAAACCAGGCGCTTGCCGCGCAGCAAGGCAATGCGGTGGGGCGTCGAAATGCCCTGCTCCAACAGCACGGCGTAAAGCGGGTCGGATTCGGGCGCGAGGCCCTTGGACCGCATGCGGGTCAAGTAGCCAAGGAAGTAGGTGGCGGCGCGCTTCGATGCCCCAACGCGCAGGGCTTCGGTTGCGAGGGCGTAATAGAGCTCCTCTTCGAGCAGTGGCATACTCGAGAGGATCGAGAAGGGTCGAAAGGCCGAGCGTACGAGGCGCGTCTCGAGTACGCTGTCGGCCCAAGCCGCCATCTCCTCGAAAGGCGCTCGCTCGGTCGAGCCGGAAGCGGCATGCAGCTGCAGCCAGCGGTACAGTGCGAAGGCGGTCAGGCCGTTGCCGCCCCAAGTGTCCTTGTATGGGTTCGATGCCGCGTGTTCGACAACGCTGCGGTAAACCTCGGCCGCCGGCTTCGCGCGCTGCAACTGCAGCAAGAGCTCGCCGCGCAGGAAAGTGTAGAGCGGCCATGCGGCATCGCCGCGGGCGACGCTGCCAAGCTTGTCGGCGAGCCTGGCGTCTGCGGCAGCGCCCTCCGGTTCCGCGACCCCGCTTGTGGTGTGCGCGAGAAGCCGCGCTATTTCCTGGGGCGACAAGTCTTCCGCACTCGCCGTCCCCAAGCCCATAAGGAGCAAGCCCAAGCCCACGAGCAGCGCGCTCCACCAACTTGGCACCGAGCTGGCACCGGCATCTCGACAGCGGCTCGTGTGATCGGCCATTGCGCCGCATCCCATCTATGAACGATCCATCTTCAATCAAACCTACCACACACCTTCGGCTTGCGCCATGAAGGATCGTCCCACCATTCCCGCCACCGCGGTGCCCATGCTGCTCGAAGCGCATGCTGTCCAAGTTCCCATTTGATTTGACAGGCGGCGCAGGGTAGCAAACTATTCCATTGAAAACCTCCGTTGGTGCGGCTGGATATCGATTCAGAGCATGAAAACGTATCTTGGGTTGCTCTGACAGGAAGCGCGCCTGACGCAGGAAGAGCGATGTGGTGAAGCGAGCCGCTTACAATGAACCTTGGGCAGAAGAGAATGAAACTACTACACAGGGTGGCCGGACACCAGGAGAGTGATCGGCAACGCGCACAGACGTTCCGGAGACAACACCAATCCACGTTAATTCTCATCGTAGGCGTATCGCTACTGCTGGCCGCATGCAACAAAGAACCTCCGGCGGCACCCCCCTCGAAAGCTAATACCACCGACCCGCAATGGGTGGAACAGGCGACTCCGCATGCAAAAGTTGCGGTCGTTTTCGTGCATGGAATCTTCGGCGATACGTTAGGCACTTGGACCAGCGCAAACGGAACGACCTTCTTTCAACTATTGAAAAAAGACCCTGGCGTCGGGCCAAAGGTTGATGTCTTTGCATTCGGGTACACGTCGAGCATGATCAAGTCGGGATCTTTCGACATTCGAGAAGCGGCTAACAAACTGCACGAGTCGCTGGAATTCAAGGGGGTCCTGCAATATCCCACGGTCGTTTTCGTGGCTCATAGCATGGGCGGATTGGTAGTGCTGCAACACTTGCTCATGTATCGGGACCTGCTGGAAAAAGTGCCATTGATCGTTCTGTACGCGACGCCACAGGAAGGCGCGCAGATCGCCACGATTGCCGAAAAAGTGGCAAACAACCCGGCGCTGGTGCAGATGTTTCCAGCCGATCGAAACGGCTATCTGCAACAGTTAAATGACGAATGGGGGCTGCTTCCGACGCGGCCGCGTGTGGTCTGCAGCTATGAGAAGATCGCCACCGGCGGCGTTATGGTCGTTCCCTGGTCAAGCGCGACGCGCTTCTGCGACGGCGCACCAAGTGCAATCCCTGCCAATCACATCGACATCGTCAAGCCGGACCGGGCGGATCACGAATCCGCGGTGGTATTGATCAATGCGTTCAACAGATACGTGGGGGCGCCACCGGGCACCGCCTCGCCCGCGATGCGACCCGCGGTGGCTGCGGCAGAGTACTGCGTGAAGGTCCAGTACTTCTCGCCGAACGTGATCCCGCACTACCTGCTGAATTCGGTCGGCTCCGAGAACTTCCCGTACTGGCTGCGAATCGTGGCCCAAAACGACTGCGGCGAGGACCGCATCATGACGCTGCGCTTTGAGAGCAGCAACGATGTCGGTCTGGAGAACCCGCCCCAGTTGCTGCCCTTCACGGTCCATAAGGGCGATAAGGCGGATCGCACGTTCAATCCCCGGCTTGAGTCCATGGATCGGCCCCCCGACAGCGTCAAGATCGCCTGGTCGATCGAGGACGAGCAACACACAAAGATCAGCGCCGACTACATCCAAACTGAGATCGTCCCGCCCCTGACGATCGCATGGGACCTGCAGAAGCCCGTTGCGCCCGGGAAACGCGTACCGGTGGAGCGCGAGTTCCTGCTGGGTTCCTTGAAGGCCTGGATCCTCAAGTCGCCGCCCAAGATCGAGGATCTTGGCCGGGCGTGCCGCACGACGCCGACGAGTAAAGTCATGCTCGAGCGGGAGGAAGCGATCAGGGCTTGCTACCTGCGCCTATTCACCGGCAATCGTGCGCTGGTCAGCGAAACTCCGATCAGTTTTCCCGCTGGAAATCGGCAGCGCATCCGGCGGCCCGTCGATCTGATCGAGGACCGGCTGAACAAGGCAAGCTCTCTGGAGGCCGCGCTGCTGTTGACGGCGGTCGTCGAGTCGAAGCACAAGGATGACATCGACCCCGACCTGGTGCTGATCATCGCGCCGGTCGAGGGTGCGGTAGAGCTGAATCGAAAGACGGCGTTCATCGCGTGGCGAGAGGCCGGGGGGCCGTGGCGCGCGGTCGAGCTGCGCGTGGCCAACGCCCAGCCGTTCGATGCCAACGTGGCCGCCGCATCGGCAAAGGTGGCTGCGATCGTCGGCGACAACGCCGAGATCGCCGATGCGATCGACAACAAGGGCGCGGGCTTCAGCAAGGACGGCCGGTTCGCCGCGCTAAACTTCGCGAGGGTTCCCCCCGAGTACCGGATCCGCGGCCTGCCCTGAGTGGCGATCGTGACTTGGGGGATGGAATGACCAGCGACACCCTTCCTGCTACGTCGCGGTGCTCTTCGATTTTCCACGTCCTTCTGGAAACGCCCTCTCGAAGCGTACATCGCGGGTAACACCGCGTTGCGGAGGGCGAGAACCTAGAGAGCCGGTCTTCTCCAGCATCCGAACGAAGCACAGCGCGGATTTGGCGAGCGCTCCGTCCTCCGAGAGGATAATAGGGGGTACACATCCCACTAATATTCAGAGCGTTGCGGTGACCTCGGGAGAACACGCAGGCGTCCTTACCTTTCTTTTCACCGACATCGAAGGCAGCTCCCGACTGTGGGAGGAGCAGCCTGAGCAGATGCGGCAGGCACTCGCTTGGCATGATGCGATTCTTCGCTCGGCTGTCAAGCGTAATAGCGGTGTTGTGGTGAAGCCGACGGGCGACGGCCTGCACGCCGTATTTCGCGATCCGCGTGACGCCCTTGCCACCGCGGTCGAAGTCCAGCGCGCGCTGGCGGACCCTGGATCGACCGGTGGCCTTCCGCTGCGAGTGCGCTGCGGCATGCACGCTGGCGTGACTGCGGGCCGCGACGGCGATTTCTTTGGCGGTCCTGTCAACCGTGCGGCGCGCATCATGAATGCTGCGCACGGGGGGCAGGTGCTTGTGTCGCAGCTGCACAAGGCAACTCGAGGACAGCGCATAGGCTGCTAGCTACGACCTCAGCCCAGTTTTCCCCTGTGTCAGGCCGACCTTCTTTGAACAGACGCGTTTCATTGTCGAACCAGAACTTGGGTCTGGTCCCGACTTGCTCCACAAGGGTTACAGAATCGTCGGGGACTGTAATTACAGGGAACACGTAACCCCGGCGTAACCCCTAAATTTCAAGGTTAGTGATCGCTATCGACAGAACCCATTGTGCTTCCTGAGACACGGGTAACACTTCATTCCGGGCACATGGGTAACACTTCTGCGCTTTGCGGGGAGAACGCAAAGTGCCTTGGAAGGAGTGTTGCCCGATGGATGAACGGCTCCGATTCGTGGCCCGATTGCTCGAGGGCGAGAAGATGGCGGCCCTGTGTCGCGAGTTTAATGTCTCGCGCAAGACCGGTTACAAGATCTTCCAGCGCTACAAGGATTGCGGGCTCGAAGGACTGACCGATCGCTCGCGTCGGCCGTACCGGCAGGCGAACCAGCTACCCTTTCAGATCGAGAGCCTGATCGTGCAGCTCAAGCGCGAATACCCCAGTTGGGGCGCGCCGAAAATCCGCGACAAGCTCCGGCGCAGACATCACGATATCCAGACCCCGGCGATCAGCACCGTGCACGCGGTGCTCAATCGCCATGGGCTGGTCAGCCGCGGCCGCAAGCGCCGCTACCACGCTCAGGGCACCGCCCTGTCCAAGCCGCTGCTGCCCAATGATCTGTGGTGCGCCGACTACAAAGGCGAGTTCATGCTCGCTGATCGACGCTATTGCTACCCGCTCACCATCAGCGACTTCGCCAGTCGCTACCTCTTCAGCTGTGAGGCGCTTTCCAGCACCAAGGAAACCTACGCCTTCACCGTCTTCGAGCGGGTGTTCAAAGACTTCGGGCTGCCCAAAGCCATCCGCACCGACAACGGCGTGCCCTTCGCCAGTCCCCACGCGCTCTTCGGCTTGAGCAAGCTTGCCGTGTGGTGGTTGCGCCTCGGCATCCACATCGAGCGCATCAAACCTGGCCATCCGGCGCAGAATGGCCGCCACGAGCGCATCCATCTGACCTTGAAGAAGGAAACCACCAAACCCGCCGCGCAGAACTTCCTCCAGCAACAGGCGCGCTTCGATGACTTCCTCGACTGCTACAACGACGAGCGCCCGCACCAAGCGCTCGATATGAAGTATCCCGCGGAGCTCTACCAACGCTCACCACGCCCGTATCACGGGCTCGATGCGCTGGACTACCCCCTCCACGACCGCACCCTCACCGTCACCCAGTGCGGCCGCATCTGCTTCGGACGCCGCAAGATCAATCTGAGCACGGTGTTTGCCGGTCAGAATGTCGGGGTCAAGGAAGTCAGCGATAAAATCTGGCTGGTGAGCTTTATGGATTACGACTTGGGGTTCTTCGACCACGAGACCGGTCGTCTCGGGTGCGCGGAGAACCCCTTCGCCGCAAAAGTGTTACCCATGTCTCCGGTATAAACCGTTACCCATGTGACCGGAATGCACCCATGAGTGACTGGTGGGCCGTGAAGGGATCGAACCTTCGACCAACGGATTAAGAGTCCGCCCCAAGAAATCGCGTATCTTCCTGAGTAAATTCTGAATTCTAGAGGCTGGTTGTTAAATATTATGTCGAGATAGCGGCTCTGGGAGCCGCGTATATACTAAGGATGCCGAAAAATATTTGACAGTTTGAGTCTGCAACACGCGGTTCCCATGCGAGTCCGACTCCAAGTGCCGCGCCGAATCTGTCGGTGCGTATCCACCAAAACGGCCGCTCGTACCCGCCGGAAAAGGAGTCGCGTTCGCTCCGATCGCCAACCCGCCGACCTCAAGGCGGATCGCGCGGAGACGCACCCGGGTCGCCCCCGGCATCACCGGGGCCTGCGCCCAGGAGTTGCACTGGCAGCGTGACGACCGACTGGAGCGTGCCCAGGAGCGCGCCGGCGATGGCGGTCGCGCCGACCCGTTTCACCTCCGGGTTTCCGGGGTTGCCCCTTACGCTGAATGGGATGCCCACGATCGGGCCCCCAGCCGCGCGGCCGACCAGCGGCGCCTGCCTGACGATGGCGTTCACGACTGGCAGCGCGACGCCGGTGAGCGCCATGTGCCCATCGTCGATCCGGATCTCGCCCTGGATGGCGATGTCTAGCGCCAAGCTTTCCAGCAGCGCGCGATCGACGACAACCCGCTGGCCCACCAGGCTTGCGTCGATCTCGATCGCCCGGTACGGCCATCCGTCGCGGCCGGTGTCGAGGTCGGCGCCCGCCAGGCGCTCGTTCACCTCTTCGAGCGTGAGAACCTCTGACAGAACAGCCACGCCACCAACGCGACCGTTGCGGGCGCGCAACCGTGCGCTGCCCCGCGCAGAGGCGAGCAGCGCCGCAGGCGCTCCGCTCGCTGCGAAGTCCGCGCTGATATCCATCGTGCCGGACGCGCGGAGCATGTTCTTCGTGAGGCACGTGGTGGCACCGGCCACCGGCAGGTCCTGCGCGGTCGCGCGGCCCTTGACCTCCACGGTCTCCGGTGTCGCCAACAAGGTAAACAGCACCGCAAGCCCGCAAAGGCCCGCCTCGCTGACGTTCGCCGTGACCTTGCGATCACCGAGCGCCACGGCTGCGACGAACGGCTCCACGCGGTAGCCGAGCACGTCGACGCGCCCGGCGCGCACCGCGATCTGCCCGCGCAGCGGCCACGCCCACGGCGAGGCGATCGCGTTCATATTGCGCAGCTCCGCAAGCAACCGTTCGGCGTCGATGCTGTTCACTTTGATGTCGGCATCGACATCGAATTCGTCCCCGACGCGCGCGATGGTGCCGGTCAGCGTGAGGAGCTCGCCGGCGAAGCGAAGCACTGTATCGCGCGCGGAGAAGCGGTCGCCATCGGCCTCGATCGCAATGCGATCGATCAGGAGCGGCGTGGCGAAGGTGGTGGGGATACCGATGTCGGTACCTTCGAGCTTGCCCGTTGCGTGGGAGCGGATGGGATCCCGCAGGTCGACCGCGGCCTCGAAATCGCCGCGCAGCGTCCCGGAGGCCCCCAGCGGCGCCACCAGTATCCGCCCGACCGAGCGCCCCGACAGGACACCACGGAACATCACCTCGGCGCGCTCCGGCTCCCGATCGAGCACAACGCGGAAGTCGCTATCCTGATCCTTGAGCGTGAATTGGCGTACCGCGATGATTCCCGGACGCCAGCTGAAATCGAGGTCCGAGTGCGCACCGGAAGGAAAGACGGCAGCGGCGTCGACCTCGAGCCGCCACGGCGGCGGCGCGGGCCACTTTATGCGCGCGCGCTCAATCGCTATCGGCGCACGCACGCGGGCATCGGGGGCGATTCCCACGGCGTCTTCCGTCCATTCAAGACTGCGCGGGCCGATCGCGGCGTGCGCGATGGAGACGTCGAGCGCTCGTGCCGGTGACGCATACGCGCGCAGCGATCCCGACAACCTGCCTCGCGCGTCCAGCAGCGCGACGCTGACGCCGTCGACACCGACGTCTGCGCCGTCTATCCGGATCGTGCCGCCCGCAATATTCAACGGTGCCGGCAAGTGCCGCGAGACGATGCGAACCTGCTGCGGAACGAGCGCAGCCACGAAGTCGAGCCGCTCGGGCGCCCTCAGCGGCCCGGCGAGTCGCGCGAGCTTGACGCCGATCGTTCCGGTCAACGCGGAAACACCGTCGCGAAGCGAACGGGCGATAAGCGACGCTGCGGCCCACGGGTAAAGCTCGTCGAGATCCAGCATCGCGGCACCCGCGGCCGAAAGGACGACGGGCTCCGGGGTCAATGCAAGCGCGGCGTCGATCCGCTCAATGCGCGAAGCGCCGACGGCGCCGGCGAGGCCACGCAGCGCGAACCGCCCACCAGTCTCGTAACGCAGGCCGCCGCCGTCGATCACGATCGGCAATGGCACGGCGGTGTGCCGCAGCGTTCCTTGTAGGCTCGTCACGTCGTAGGTCTGGTGAAATCCGCGGCCCGCCTCGCGCAACACCAGCGTTCCCTTGGCACGCCCCGTGATCGACTGGATGCGGCTGAACACGGAGGGCTTGGCGGAATTGCGCAGCACGCGTTTGGCGAGCTCGAGGCTCTCAGCCAGGTCGACGTCGAGTGCGGCAGACAGCTCGCGCAAGGCGACCGTCGGGCCGAGCGCGAGGACCATGTTCCCGTCGCGCAGGCTGGAGCGGCCGATTGTCGCCGCGACGCCGCGCGCGCTCAACACGCGTTGCGCAATACGCACGCTGCCCGACGTCCCGGAGAGCCGGAGCGCCAGCGGAGGCACGTCGATGTCGGCGGCTTCGACGTCAGTAGACAGCTCGTAGGCGAGAGGATCGGCAAGAATCTCGAGCCCGTCGCCAGCAACGTGCGCGCGCAGATCGAGCGCGATGCCGCGCTGCACGGACGTCGCGAGCGTGCGCACCAGCCCAAGGTCGTTCGCAAGCCCGAGGGCCGCGGCACGTAGGCGGCCGCCGTCTACGCGTCCGATTGCGGCGTCGAGGACGGTGCCCCCTTCACCTGGCCGGAACTTGAGACTGCCAGTCGCGCCTGCCAGAAGATCGCCCACCCTGAGCTCTTCCACGGCGAGCGCCGTCTCCGGTGGTGAGTAGGTCGCCCGAACGCGAGCGCGCGACGCGCCGACGTCGAGCCGCGACCCATTGCGCGTGATGCCCAGCCCCGACATGGCAACGGAAAGCTGCGCGGTGGCTGCTCGAGTGCCGTCTGTCTCCACCAGGAGCGTTATGGCGGACGCGGCGGGAGCGATTTTCACCGGCGACGCAGCGAGTGCGCGCTCGAAGAGCGGTGCCGCTTCCAGCTGGTCGATCTGCAATTCCAGGCTTGCCGCGAGAGAGCCCGTCTCGATCCGTGCATGTGCGTGCGCGTCGCGCCAGATATTCGCGTGCGCCTCGATTCTCGCTTCGAGCGTTTCGGACGACACCTCGCCGTCCACCGTGAGGGCGTCGAGTCTTAAGGTGGGCCACCCGGGCGCGGCGAGATCGACCGTGCCATCACGCACCACGAACGCGACCTCGCGTGCATACAGCGCGAGCCATCCCAGTATCGGATCGACCGCGTCCCGATACGCCGCGACGAGGCCCTCCGGGGCGGGCGCATCGCGGAACGCCGAAATCCGCACCACCAGCGCCGGCCGCTCAATACGCGCGAGCGAAATCCGCACGTCGCCCTTCAGAAGCGGCAGTAACGCGAACTCCAGCGCGACGCGCTCGACGGTGCCTTCGATATCCGGGGTGACGCGAAACGTCACTTGGTGAAGCTCGGCCACCGGACCGGGCCAAACGCGAAGATCAAGCGTCTCGTAACGAATATCCGTGCCGGTATGCGTCGCGAGCTGCCGCTCGATCGCCGCCTTCGCTGCCTCGCCGTTCACGAGGGTCAGCGTCACAGCGAGCGTGGCCGCGACAAGGGTGACGAGCAGGCCGACGAGGAGCCACCGGAAGGAGCGCCGGCGCGGCGATTTGATCTTGCCGCCGGGAACGAGGCGACGGCGCATCATGATCTGCGAGGATATGCGCGTGTGGGTAACTGCACGGCCATCGTGCCGCCGATGACGAGCGTTCGGCCTAATCCAGTGATCTTCGATATCTCATCCATGGTCGCGACAGCACTTTCGCCGAGAGCCTGGACGAATCGATCGACAATCTCTGCCTGATCGCGCTCAAGTCAACACCGCAAAGCCCGAAGAGCAACGCGATCTGTGACCGATTGATCGGAACGGTTCGACGCGTGTGTCTGGATTAGCCGATAACCGCTATCGGGGTCGCACCTGCGAGCGTTTGCGTAATGCACAATAGGGGGAAGCGGATACCGCCCGAGACGTAGTAGTAATGCGAAATCTTCGTGAGACTACGCAACGGCGCAACCTGGCGTCTTGCGCTAGGTCAACCTTCGGGCAAACCCTTGGGCACGTAACGGGACGTTTGCGAGGCACTCGCGCACTTCTCGCGACACTTCGATAGCTGGCCACCACTCCAGGGTCCTTTTGATCGTCCTCCAGTAAGCGGCTGATATCAGATCGAGCCTAAGCTGGTACTGGCGGTCGATCGAACGTCCGCTATCGGGCCAGGACGTGGCGGGGAACTCACTCCAGGCGAGATTGCGACGAACGCGATCAATTCGGGGCTCGGGCAGGACGGTGTGCAGCCAACTGGCGATCATCCTGCTACACTGATTCCAAGATACTGCTGTCTCGCGATGACGAAGATGTACGTTTGCCACTTCGCCGCTCGCCTCGAGGTCCGCGGCGAACCAGGCAAGGAATTCGGCGTTTACCTGCTCTGGACTGACCGTCGATCGGTTTGCGTAGTGGATGAAGCGCGACAGGGCGTGGCGTAGCCGTTTCGTCGACAACGCGCTGTAGAGGACCTGCCGCGCAGGACTTAGCGATGTGCCATCGAAGCTCACGCGGCGTCCGGCACGAGCACTTATTTTCATTGATCTGGAGCAAGGCCGATGTTTGCCGGCACACCTATTTTTTCATGTCGCATACTTGAGTGTTCGCATCGCGGGGCAAGGCGCGTCGCCCAGAAGCCGGCGGCGGCAGCAACGGCGCCGGACGCGTGCTCATGGATCCGTTCTCGCCTGCAAAGCAAGGCGCGGCGTGTCCGGAGCGTCGCCGGTACATCGTCAAGTGAACCACGGGGGCCAGCGCGTACACCTCGCCCAGCGCGGTGAAGGCGATCGACATATCGGATTTGAGCGGAAGTTATTGGATATCACCAGAAGGAGAGTGAGATGGCCGTGCTGCAGTGGTCCCGGAAAGGGCGGTCGCGGGTTGGCGCCCACTGAACTTGACTTCGCGGACACGGGGTAACCACGGCACGAACTTGGCCCGCCTCACGCTGTCGGTAGACCGGTCGCAGGCACTGACTCGATGGAGATGACGATGGCAAAGAACAAAGCGAAAAAAAAGGACGCGGCGAAGGGCAAGGCGAGGAAGGACGAACGTTACGTCGCGAAGGCAGCGGCGGACGAGCGCGACGCTTCGGCGCCCGGCACGGAGCTGTCCGCCAAGGACTACAACCGCGAGCTCAAGAAGCTGCACGTCGAGCTCGTGAAACTTCAGGAGTGGGTCGTACACAAGGGGCTCAAGGTCTGCGTCGTTTTCGAGGGCCGCGACGGCGCTGGCAAGGGTGGCACCATCAAGGCGATTACCGAGCGCGTGAGCCCGAGAGTATTTCGCGTCATCGCGCTACCGGCTCCGACCGAGCGCGAGAAGTCACAAATGTACGCGCAGCGCTATCTGCCGCACCTGCCGGCCACAGGCGAGGTGGTGATCTTCGATCGCAGCTGGTACAACCGCGCCGGTGTCGAACGAGTGATGGGCTTCTGCACCGACGAGCAGGCGGAGCTATTCCTGAAAGTGGCGCCGCTGTTCGAGAGGCTCATTGTCAATTCCGGGATCATCCTGCTCAAGTACTGGCTTGAGGTGAGCCCCGAAGAGCAGACACGGCGGCTCGAGTCGCGCGTCGACGACGGGCGCAAGCTCTGGAAGCTCTCGCCGATGGACATCAAGTCGTACACGCGCTGGGACGATTACACGAAGGCGCGTGACGCCATGTTCGCGGCGAGCGACACCGCATGGGCGCCCTGGTACGTCGCGCGCTCCGAGGACAAGAAGCGCGTGCGGCTCAACATCATCTCGCACCTGCTCTCCCGGATCCCGTACAAGTCCCGGCCGCGCGAGAAGGTGAAGCTGCCGAAGCGCAAGGTGCGCGCGCAACCGCCGGCCCAATCGGTCAAGTTCGTCCCCGAGAAGTTCTGATGGCGGCCGACGCCGCTGCCCGCCGCACGACCGGCAGTCGCTATCTGTCGATCCGCTATACCGAGCGTCTGGCGGCGGCATCGAACCTTCGGTAAGCCACGTCGGCGATTCGTACGACCCGGGACGGCGACCGCACGAATTACCAATCTGCCGCAGAGGGTTGCTCCATGAATTCCTCACTCATCGCCATCCTCGTATTCGTTTTCGTTTTCGGCGGGGCGCTGGCGGGCATCGCCATCCGCGTCCCCGCGCATCATCAGGATACCGAAACGAAGGACACGGTCAAACTGGTGATGGGGCTGGTTGCAACTATCGCCGCCCTGGTCTTGAGCCTGCTGATAGCGTCCGCGCACAATTCATACGACAGGCAGGAGAGCGAAGTGCAGCAACTCGGCGCGCAAATTGTTCAGCTCGATGAACTGTTCGCCCACTACGGCCCAGAAGCGAACGACAGCCGCGCGCAGCTGCGTCGCATGGTCGAGGCCGAGCTCGCGCGGCTGTGGCCCGATGCGGGCGCCGCACGACCAGCCATCTACAGCCCGACAGAAGACCTGTTCGACACAGTCGCCGCCCTGAGGCCCAAAACCGAGGCCCAGCGATCTGCCCAGGGCCGTGCTTTGCAGCTCATGACGACCACGGGTACGACCATCCGCCTGCTGTACGAACAAGCCGGAGGCTCCTTGTCCTGGCCATTCTTCGTCGTGCTGGTGTTCTGGCTCGTTGTGCTCTTCTCCGCTTACGGTCTCTATGCGCGCCGCAACGCCACCGTCATTACGGCGCTGTTCCTCGGCGCTCTGACCGTCGCGGGCGCGATCTTCTTGATCCTGGAGATGAATCGGCCGTACAGCGGACTGATGCAATTGTCCAGCGCACCGATAAGGCACGCGCTGGCGCAGATTGGCCGCTAATGGGCCGCGGCAAACAACCAGGAATCAACCGCATAGCCAACCATGGACGCGAACTCGAGTCTGCCCGGTACCGCCGCGCTTCGCTTCGATGTCGTCGCCGGTCTCACGGCCGCCGCGGTCGTTCTGCCAATGGCCATGGCCCATGCCACCGTGGCCGGATTACCGGTTGCGGTAGGTCTCCATACCGCCTTCATCCCGATGGCGGTCTACGCGTTGCTCGGCTCCTCGCGCGTGCTCAGCGTCAGCTCCACGAGCACACTGGCGATCCTGGCCGGCACGCAGCTCGCCCTTGTGGTGCCAGACGGCGATCCGGCGAAGCTCGTCACGGCAACGTCCACGCTGACCGCACTGGTTGGCGCGATGCTGTTGCTGGCGCGGCTGCTGCATCTGGGGTTCGTAGCCAACTTTATTTCCAAGCCGGTGCTGACCGGCTTCAAGGCCGGTATCGGCCTCGTGATCGTGCTCAGCCAAGTGCCGAGACTTCTTGGTATCCATATCTCCAAGCATGGCTTCTTGTTCGATCTCCTCAGCGTCGTGCAGCACATTCCAGAGACCTCGCTGCTCACGCTGTCAGTGGCCGCGGCGACGTTCATCGTGCTCATCGGGATGGCACGACTGTGGCCGCATTCTCCGGCGCCGCTGGTCGCCGTAGGCGGCAGCATCGCCGCGTCGTGGTTGTTCGACCTGCACGCAGCGGGGGTGTCGACGGTTGGCCTGATCCCGCCAGGATTTCCGTCGCTCACCATGCCAAACTTTGCGCTGGTCGGGCAATTAGCGCCGGGGGCGCTCGGGATTGCGCTGATGAGCTTCACCGAAACGATCGCTGCCGGCCGCGCCTTTGCGCGCCCGAGCGATCCTCCCATCGATGCCAACCGCGAACTGATCGCGACCGGCGTGGCCAACGTGGGCGGTGCGCTGCTTGGCGCGATGCCGGCCGGCGGCGGTACCTCGCAGACCGCGGTCATTCGCGCCGCGGGCGCGCAGTCGCAGAAGGCGTCACTGGTCACAGCGACCGCTGCGCTGGGAACCATGCTGCTGCTGTCGCCGGTGCTGGGGCTGATGCCGCAGGCGACGCTTGCGGCGGTCGTCATCGTCTACTCGGCCAGGCTTATCCGGCCCGCGGAGTTCGTGGCCATCCGCAAAGTGCGCCGCATGGAGTTCCGCTGGGCGCTGATCGCCTGCGTCGGCGTCCTGGTGTTCGGCACTCTCAATGGCATCGTGGTTGCGATCATCGTGTCGATGGTCGGGCTCGCGAGCCAGACCGCCCATCCGCGTGTATCCGTCATCGGTCGCAAGCGCGGGACCGACGTGCTGCGACCGCTGTCGCCTGAACACCCCGATGACGAGACCTTCGAGGGCCTGCTGATCGTGCGGCCGGAGGGGCGCCTCTACTTCGCAAATGCGCAAGATGTGGCGGAGCGGATCGACGCGCTGACCTCGCAGCAGAGGCCACATGTGCTGGCGCTGGACATGAGCGGGGTGTCCGACATCGAATACTCGGCATTGCAGGCGTTGATGGAGGGCGAAAAGCGCATGACCGAACGCGGCGTCGTGGTGTGGCTGGTGGGCCTGAATCCCGGCGTGCTCGAGGTCGTGCGCAGGGCGGGGCTGGACCAGCGACTTGGCCGCGAGCGCATGCTTTTCAACGCCCACGCGGCGATCGAACGCTATCAGGCGCTGCAGGCAGATCCAGGCAGCATGGCGCAATCTCCCGTGTCTTGATTACACCGAAGCGGGTGTCGGCGCGGGCAACCTTGACGCAGCCTTACTTCAGCAAATTACCGAGGAAACCACACATGCCAGACCAACCAGGAGACTTTCAAACCGAATACTGGGCAAGGAAGTTCGACGACATCGGCCATGAAATCGCGCGGCTCGCAACGATCTGCAACGTGCGGATTCTCGATACAAGGGTCATCGAGCGCGTGCTGCGCAACGACGCCTCAGTCTGCGGCACAGCGAATAAAGTCGCGTTCGACAAACTGCGCGCGCTGATGATGATGCACTACTCGGTGCGGGAGGACGCCCTCAAAGCCCTCGGCAGCGAGAAGACACGGCTGCTCGTCGAGAAGATCGTCGCGTCGCTACGCAAGAGCGTCGGCGAGCGGCTTGGCAACCCAGCGCGAGGGTGATGCGGCTCGCCATCTGGGATCAGGTTGGCATGCGTGCCGTTCCCCCGATGGCATACACGACGCGTCTCACAGTTGTCAGATGCGGCGGGCAGCGGCGCCGACCACGATCAGAACTTTTCGGGAACACGCTTGACCGAATCGGCCGGTGGTTGCGCGCGCACCTTGCGCTTCGGCAGCTTCACCTTTTCGCGCGGCGGCGACTCGTAGGGGATGCGCGATAGCAGTTGAGAGATGATGTTGAGCCGGACACGGTTCTTGTCCTCCGAGCTTGCGACGTAGCACGGTGTCCACGCGGTGTCGCTTGCTGCGCACCGCCGTTGCCTTTGCGGCGTGACTTCCGGTCTGCAAGTCTGCAATCGCGTGGCTACGGTCATTCGGATGGCGCAAGTGACTGGCGGCCATCGACCCTCTGCGGCCGTACACGTTTCTCAAAAGCGGCCGTCCAACGCACAGCCAAACGGCCGTTGTTCCGACTAGGCTTTGGTCGAAGGTTATTTCACATTGGGACCGAGACGACGAGGCGCGCGCCGTGCCCCCGTCCGCTACTGCTTCACCAACTCGATGTCCGGCATTTTCCAGACCTTATCGAAGATCGCCTTCTCCGGGCCATAAAAGCGGAACCACGGGAACCATTTCTGACCGGCCGGGGTTAAGAGCCAGTTGGATTCCTGTCCGGCGGGCGCCATCGGACCGCTGTAGATGTCCGCCGAGCCGTCGGCGTTCTTCTTCAAATCCTTGTCGAGCGAACCTAGCGTGAGGTGCCTCGAGTTGAGGATGAAGCTCGATGTTTCCAAGCTGTAAACGGTGACCGACCCGAACTCACGCACCGGAACGTTGGCCGGAACGTGCAGGCGTTAGGTGTTCCCGCCTTCCAGCGGACTGCCGCTGCTGTCTTTGAACGTGTTCAGATAGAAGCTGCTGGAACCCGTTTTGGCCGGTGGGCAGAAGTAGGTGGAGAAGGCGAGGCCGCGCGCATCCACGTCGAAATAGGCGGGAACCTCCCAATGGCCTTGCGTCTCGATCATCGAACCGCCCGGAATAGACCACTGACTGCCGGGCCACCCGCCAGCGATCGCGGGCAGCGTGGCCCAATCTACAGTTCAGTGTGACTGCGGGATCTCCTTCCCGTCGGCGGACCCCGTTTCGCCCCAAGCGCGAATTCGCCGCGAGAAGTCGACCGCCCCGTCAGCCGCCTGGGCGCGCGCATTGACATGGTCCCGCTGCTGCAATTCTGGAAACGACAGGCCCATCGTTTCCAACCGTCCCTGTTCATACAGATACTCCGGCACATAGCCGCTCGCGAGGATCTTCCAGCTAAGCGGCACGCGCCCCGCATTGACGTGGTTGTTCATCCAAATGTTGGTCGTGCAGTTGGTGGTCAGCGTGTTGTAGAACTCGGGTTGCGTCCGCAGCTCGTTCATCTTGTGCATATACTCCAGGAACAGTCGCTGCCCGACCTCGGTCGAAGCCTTCACGCGGTAGATGTACATATCCTCGGGCGGATCGTGGCGATAGTTGGTGCGCAGCCGGATGAGGTCCCGCTCGTCGGCCACGATGTAGACGAGCTCGTACTGGCGGAAGAAGCCCTTGAGCGTCGAGTAACCTTCTCCTTTCGGCTTGCGTACCTCGATGGAAATGGCGAGATAGTCATCGCCCGTGAAACCGAAGCTCACGAAGACGTGGGCAATCGCCGGACCCGTCCAATAGGAGGCCACGAGGTCCACCGATCGCAGTTCCCGCACGTCGAAGGACTTGTCGTAATACGCGGGGATGAAGTCGGTCTCGCTGCGATAGCCGAAATTGCGGATGTCGTGGACGGTGACGCGATCGCCCTCAATCGTGGCGTACGGCAGCACTGCCACCTCCAGCTCCCAGTCGCGTTCGTTGGTCGGCTCGATGCTCGACCACAGGATCGCAAGGCCTGCGCACAGAACCCCATACGTGCCGATCGCACGCCAGCGCCAGCGGCGAACGAAGAGCGCGATCAGCGTCCCCGCAGCAGCCAGGGAGTAGCCGACCACCAACACCCGACGAAGCAGTACGTTGCACGGCCCCGCATACTCGAGCAGCGCGCCCCAGACTCCGATCCCCGCGATCAGCAGAGCCAGAGCGGCGAGGCCCGCACCCCGGGCAATTCGCACAGGCAAACGTCGCATGGGCATCCGAACGGTCCGCTCGAGCCGGGCGCCGCACGCGCGGCTCAGTGAGCCCCTTCGGCATTACCCTTCGCCTCGGCTTCCGTCCGGATCCGCCAGAACGGCCGCTCGATCTCCACCAGCGGCCGGCCCGGTTCGTTGGGCTTCAAGCCGTATCGAATCATCGAGATCAGGTCCGCGCTCGCCCTGGGGTTCGACACGAAGTAGCCGTGTCCGAACAGGTCGGTCGTCCCGCGAACCTGAACCACGTCGAGGAAGCCCAACGCGGCCGTCAGCTTGATCTGCTCCGGGGTCAGTACGGAAGTATCGACGCGCCCCAGCCGGGCAAGGCTACCGAACAGCCAGCCTGACGTGGCGAGGGCCTTGTCGTCCGGCGAAACGTAAATGGTGAGGTGGAACGGGCGCAAGGCCGGGAACACCGCATGCGGGTCCGGCGTCAGACCGTGCGGCACGTCGGGATCGGAGATTATCGCCAAGATCTTTTCCGGAGCCACCTCGACGTCCAGATCCGGTGCCAGCAGCACGACGTTGCCGAGCTTGAAGCGCTTGGGCAGCGTGGTCCGCTGCATGTACGACTCGAAGGAAAGCTCGGACAGCGCGGTGGCGAGCACGTCGGTCCCGCGGCTGTGGGCCAGGATATGAAGTCTCTCGAGCCCCGGCGTGTCCGCGATGGTGCGGATCGCCTTCCGCAAGTGCTCGACCGCGAATGTGCTCGATTCGTAGTCTTCTTCGTAGCCGAACAGGATGCCGTGCTTTCCGCCCGCGGGCCAGCTGAAGATCGCGCAAACGAACTCGCGGCCCAGGTAGTGGCACATCTCACCCATCGTGAAGGCCGCTTCGCTGAAGGAATTGTTAACGCCGTGGACGTACAGCACCATCTCCTTGCGCGGACTCGAGGCAAGGCGGCGCGCGATCTCGGCCTGCAGCGCCCGGTTGGCCGCTTCGTGCGCATCGACGACGGCGGGAGCGCGTGTCAGCCCCTCGGGCGTCACCACAACCGCGTAAGGAATGCGCGGGTAGCGCCCGAGTTCCTTTGTCGGACCGAGCTTGAGATCCACCGGAGGCTTCCGCTCGACCTGCAGGCTCTGCTTCACCAGAGCGTCCCACGTCATGCCTTCGCCGAACAGGATCGTCGTTGACCCGAACGCCATCGAGCGCGACCTATCCGCCGTGTACGGTTCCGGCTCGTCGGGGCTCGTCGCGGGCGCACGGTCGGTGATGAACAGCAGATCCAGCGGCGGTGTCCGGACCTCGGCGGGCGCCTCGGTGAACAGCGGCTTAGCCTGCGCCCCGGTGTACAACGTCGGCGTCGGCATCATCGGATACGTGGTCGCGCACCCGGCCAGGCCGAGCAGCGCGGCCAGCGCAATCGCCACTAGCAAGCGGACTTCAATCATTGTGCGACTCCCTGACGGCTATCCCGGCCGGCAGTGTCACTCGGGGAAGCGTCACAGCGGCGATGGGCAACAGGACCGAGCGAAACGGCTCACAAAAAGCGAAGCCGAATCCGCGCTCATTTGACGGCGTAGCCGCGGCCTTCAAGGCACGCAGCGCGCGCCTTCGCGAAGGCAGCCTGTTCCTGTGTAGTGTTCGCCTGCTGTTGTTGTTGCTGCTGCTGCGCCGCCGCCGTGTTTTGCCGGCGGCTCTGCGAACGAGCAACAACTGCGCCCGCGGCTGCGCCGGCACCGGCATCCCCGGCGATTGCGCCCACAACCGCGCCACCCGCGGCACCGCGAACGCCTGCACCCGGGGTCGTGCCCGTCGCCGTTGTGGCCGGCTTGGCCGCCTGCTGTTGCGGCGGCGGCTTGGCCGGATCGAAGCCACTTTGCTTGACGGCCCAGGTGTAACACTCGGCCTCGTCCTTCTGTTGTTGCTGCGCGCTCTGGCCCTTGGCCGGATAGACGAACTGCTTGGCGAGCGCCGCAGGCAAGATTATCGCGACCGTCAGGACGATTGCGCTCGAATAAAGATAACCACGTTTCATTTCATACCTCCTGTCTGCTGACGCCGAATCCACGCTTAGTTAGGCGCATCGTGCTTGCAATACGCAGCGCGCCCGCCCCCGGCCTCGGTGCGCTTCTCCAATGAGGAAGACTGATCGCGATTTGACAGAACCCGCACTTGCCTGCTGACTAGGCTACGCCGCCTTATATATCCTTCATTGACGGAAATCAAATCGCCCGGCTCTCATAGCCATAAGCTGTGGACCTGATTTCGGGAACTTCTAAGGCGCTGTAGGTCGGACCATCGACCGCTCTCAGTGACTTCGATGTATGGCGGTTGTTGGTCGACTCCCGCTGAGATTGGCTCCGGTTAGTAGCCATCTCAATCAAGTTCTGAGCGACCATTCGGCTACAACTGCGCTGGCTTCCGGGTCATCGTCACGGATACGTGCGTCTAGAAAACCCCAGCTGGGAGGTAGCCCGGACGGGCCAACCGCACGAATTTACCAATCTGCCGCAGAGGGTTTGCTCCATGAATTCCACGCTCATCGACGTCCTCGTATTCGTCTTCGTCCGAATAGTGTCGCGGAAGGGACGCGCGCATGGGTAAGTCCACAATCGGATATGAACGTGGAGCAACAATGAGTTCGATCCCGGTCGCGACGTGCGCGCCCGCCGCACCCGGAGCCGGCGACGCCGGATTTCTGCCCACCCCTTCCGAATCAGCGCCGACAGTGCCGCTTGGCGCGATGCTTGGTCTGTTGTCGCTGCCGCACGTCGATGCGATTGTGTCGACAGTCCTGTCGGTAGCGCTAGCCGCGCTGGTCGTTGGGATTGTTATCGCGATCTGGCGCGAAATTCGCAAGGACATCGTATTCCTGGAGCCCATCGAAGCCCCGCTCGATCTCGTGCGCCGCGGCTACTCGCCGCCCGTTACCGCTGCCCGACTGCTCGACGAGGCACGTGCTATCCAAAGGCACTCCACCGGCGCAAGTAGCCGCCGGCCTCTCGGGAATATCACGGCGTTGGCCGATCTGGAGCTGCCCGGCGGAAAGCTGTCCGTCCGAGCCGTAGTAAAGTTCGCGCGTGCGATGGTCGGCCGTCCCGCCACGTCCATTGGCGGGGAGATCATTCGTGACACACGCGGATACGGCATTCGACTCCGTCTGCGCGGCATGGCGATCGAACCAGTCGGCGGACCTCGTGAGCCCGCTGCAAGCGTGGAAGACGTATTGCACCAGGGTGCGCTCGACCTCCTGCAGGTCGTGGACCCATTGACTCTTTCCCAATACTTCACGACGGACGGGCCTCCGGGTGAAGAGGGCGAGGCACTGGCGCGGCGCGTGTTGCGACAAGTAATCCGCGACGGCAAGGCGCCCGAACGCGCACGCGCGTTAGCTGACTTGGGCCTGATCGAATCCGGCAAGGGAAATGACGATGCGGCTGCAAGGTTGTTTGCGGAATCTCTCAAGGCGCATCATCGCGTCGCATCGACGGTGGTCCTCGCCAACTACGCCATGGGTCTCCTCCTTGCGGGACGGGATAGCGAGGCGCAGTCCGCGGTGGAGGAGGTCGAAGCGCGCCGACCGCGCGACGCAAGCAACCTCGCGGCGGCGGCCGTTGCCTACACCATGCTGGGGATGTTCGACCGTGCGCTGGACTCGGCCGATGCGGCGATCGCCATCAGCCGCCGCAGCTCGGTGGCGCACCACCGCAGGGGTCTGGCACTGGCCCATCTGCACCGACCCGCCGAGGCCGTAGATGCGTTGCGCCGCGCCGACGAACTCGATCCGGAGAATCGCTCCATTGTGGGAGCACTGATCATTGCGCTGGCGCAGGCGGGCCGAGCGGGAGAGGCGCTCGCGAAGGCGCGCGAGGCGGTGGCGCGTACGCCGAACTCGTACATGGCCAACTGGGGGTTGGGGTGTGCGGAGCTTGCCTCTGGCAATGCCGAAGGCGCGGTAACGGCCCTCCAACGCGCGGACGAGCTGTGGTCGTCCGATTGCCGGTGCAAGGGAACATTCGGCAACGCGTTGATGGCGGCCGGCCGGGACGCGGAAGCTCTCCTTCGTTTCGAGGAAAGCATACGACTGAATCCGCGGTGGGGGCCAGCGTGGCGCGGTGCTGGCGAAACGATGTTGAAGCTTGGACGCGCGGGCGACGCCATCGAAAGGCTTGAACGCGCTGCCGCGTTGGATGTGCATGATCCGCAGACAATGCGCGCATGGGCTGACGCGCTTGACCTGCTAGGTCGCGGCGATGATGCTGCGAGCAAGCGACAATTGGCGGATGAGATTGCGCAGCAGAACGCTTCCTACATGCGCCGACGCCACGCTACAGCCGTTGGCTCCGGACGTTTAAGAAATCGATGTCCTGAGCGGGGTATCTAGGGTCGCGGGAAATCGTAGTTCACGATGAAACGAAAGTCGTTGATGGACGGATCGCCTCCGCCTCGCTGCGCCACGTGGGCATAACGCAGCCGGAACGACAGGCCCCGCAGCGCGCCTCCCTTGGGGGTCCACTGGAGATTGAGGTCGGTCTCGTCTTCGTTGTACGCCGGGGCCGCGCGCCCGGTGCCGTGGACGTAGAGGGCATAGGCGCTCAAGCCCTCCGCCCCCAGGCGGGAGAAATCGTATGACCCTCTGAACATGACTGCCGACTCGCCGGCGCGATTGAAGTCCTGCACCTGCACGCTCGTATAACCCGGATAGCCGCTCCACGGGCTCTGCATGTCAGCTCCGTGCCCGGTATCCGTATAAGCCAGGGTCAGCAACGCCGCGCCTGCGCTCAAGTCGCCCTTGAGTCCCCACTGATGGGTGGAGAATCCAAACCCCTTGAGCAGATCGTCGCCCGTACTCCGCTGATCCGAGAACTGCGCCGCGAGGCTCAATCGATATCCTTCGCCCAGAGGCAGCCGGTACTTGGCCTCCGTGTAACCGATATTGATGATGTCGTCCGAGTAGTAATCGATCGCACCGATCGAAAAATCCTTCTGTTTGAAATTAAAGCCCGCGACATATACGCCACGGTCCACGCTGGCGCCCGCGTCGCGGGACATCCAGACGAACTCGTCGGAATTCCGTTCCTTGATCTTCGAGATGTAACCGCCCCCGAACCGCCACTCCGGCGCACCCGCCGTGCCGCCTGCGGTGCCATAGACGCTTATCCCCTCGAACGTATTCGGCGTCATGCGCACGTCGTTCCTGTTGATGTAAGGGGTGTCGTACTCCTTGCGCCCGAAAGCACCGAAGACTTGATCGGTGAACTTGATCTCGCCGTAGATCTGGCCGAGGACGGTGTAACCCTTCTGCCCGGGCTGCAGCAGCAACGTGCCGTCGCGGTCATCCGGCCCGTACAGTCGCTGCGAGGTATAGGCGACAGCGCCGATCCGAAAAAGATCAGCCAGATAGCCGGACTTGTACGCGATCCAGCCGCCGAGCGCCCAGGCCTCGCTGTGAGTGTTGTCGTATTTATCGCGGTTGAAATAAAAGGTCCGCAACTGAGCGCTGACCTTTGAGTCGCGGATGAACGGCGATGTCTCCGCCGGTCCTTCAGGTGCCGGGATCAGGGCTTGCCCGGGCTGGGGTTCGAGCATCTCCATCTGGTCCATGGGCGTGGCTTTCTGGTCTGTGGAGTCAGCGGGTTGCTCCTGCCCCTGCGCCGCCGTCGCGCCGCCGAGAAGCAGCATCAGACTGATCAGGGTCGCCGACCACGTCGTCGCGACCCGCGGCAAAGACCAGGACGATCGCGCTCGAAGATCAGCCCAGAGGGTCATGAGACTTCCTTTCATTTTCCGATCGTTAGCATCGCCACAATGACCGGTCCCCAGGCCGTGAGCAGTATGTTGCCGACGGCGTAGGGCACCGTGTAGCCCAACGCGGGGACACTGCTCCGAGCTTCGTCCTGGACAGCGCGAAGGGCGGCCGTGATCGTCCCGGCTCCGGCGCAGGCGCCGAGAACGATGAGAGGATTCATCTTCAGGACGTAACGGCCAAAGAGGATTCCGATCGTGTGAGGCAGTAGCGCCGTCACGAGGCCGACTACGACTAGGCTGGTGCCGGTCTTCTGAAGCCCCGAAACGAAGCTCGGGCCCGCGTTCAGGCCTACCACGCCGATGAAGATGCACAGTCCAACGGTATCGAAGATCCAGATCGCCGGCTCGGGGATGCGGCCGAAGAACGGATACACCGACCGCAGCCAGCCGAACACCAGCCCCATGATCAGGGCGCCACCGCTGGCGGTGAGGGTGAGTGGGATACCTGCTACAGTGACCGAGAGCAGGCCGACGAAGCCGCCGAGCACGATGCCGGTCCCGACGAAGACCATGTCCGTCGTCGTGGTCTGGCGGTCGGGATAGCCCAATTCCTTCACCGCCCGCTCGACCTCGGGGGTCGTGCCGATCAGGCGCAGCACGTCTCCCCTGTCGATACGCGTACCGGCGGCAACGGGGATGTCCTGCCCGGCTCGCGTGAGCTTTCGCAGGAACACCCCGCGTGCAGGCTCGAGTCGCGCCAGTTCCGCCAGCGTCTTTCCGACCAGTGACCGGCGCGTGACCACCACGTCCAACGATTCGACCGGGAGGTCGAGCAGGGCTTTGTCGTCGACTTCGGGGCCGACCCGGGCGCCGCGCTCCACGTGCGCCTCCTGGCGGGTAATGATCACGACGACGTCGCCCTGGTGAATGACCGAGGCGGGCGCGGCCTCGATGATCTCGCCGTCGCGGCGGATTCGCGCGATGAAGACTCGGACATCCTGCGGCATCGCCTCGATCTCGGCCACGCTCCTGTTCACGAGTTCCGGATTCGTAACGCGGTAGGCACGGGCATCGAAGAGCCTTGTTGCTGACACCATGCCGAGTCCCAAGTCGGAGGCTCCCGCAACCCCGGCCTGCATCCGTGCGCCTTCCTCCCGAAGGTTGATCCCCATCAGCTTGGGACCGATCGTCGGGATGAACCAGACGAGACTGGCGGTGCCAATGAGGTAAGTCACGGCATACGCGACCGGAATGTTATTCAGCAGTGCGGTCCTCGCCGCATCCGGTAGCGCCAGGCGCTGGATCGCCTCACCCGCGGTGCCGATCACCGTGGATTCCGAGAACGCCCCGGCCAGGAGCCCCGCGGCCGTCCCGACGTCGTATCCGAGAAGCTTCGCCAAAACGAATGCCGTGAGTAGACAGGTTACGCACAGCACAACCGTAAGCGCGACCTGGGGAAGAGCGTCGCGCTTCAGCCCGCGGAAGAATTGCGGTCCCACCTTGTATCCGGTGGTGAAGAGGAAGAGATCGAAGAAGACCGTCTTCACGACCGACGGAACCTTGATCTCGAGCTGCCCGATCAGAACCCCGGCCAGCAGCGTGCCCACAACGATCCCGAGGCTGAAGCTTCCGAGCTTGACTCGCCCGATTACGAAGCCGATCGCCAGCGTCAGGAAGACCGCCAGCTCGGGATTGTTCCGCAGCGCCTGTACGAAGTAGTCCACGTTCCGTATCAATTACTGACGAACAGGATCCACGGCGTGCCGATCACCAGATACACGGCCATGAACGCGATGGTGGTGAGAAGCCCGAGCTTGTAGAGCTCGCCCTGTTTGAGATAACCGCTCGCCACGAAGATGATGTTCTGGCTTCCGCCCTGCGGGGTGATCACCGAGAAGTAGCTGCTCGCGAAGAGCAGGCCTGGGGCCATCAGCGGCGCCGGCACCCCACCGCGAATGCCGACATCGAGGAAGACGGCAAGCAGCGCCAGCATCTGCGAGGTCTGGCTCACGAAAAAGTAGTGGAGGCCGACGTACATGGCAATCAGGGTGATGTACAGGGTCGGCCATGACAGGCCGCCCAGGCGCGCGGCAAGGCGCTCGCCCACATAGCCCATGAAGCCGAGCTCGTTCAGCTCCGCGCTCAGGACGAACAGGACCGCGAGCCAGAGGAAGGTCGCCAGCGTGTCGCCCTGCTGGGCGATATCGTCGAGCGTGAGCACGCCCGTCACCAGCAGCGTGCCGAACCCCATGAACGCGACGGCGGCACTGTTGAGATGCAGCGCATTGCCGAACACCCAGCCGGCGACCATTACCACGAAGGTCACGGCGGTGATCCACTCGTGTCGCGACATCGTTCCCATGCCGGCGAGGTCCTTGCGTGCCGCCGCGGGGGCTTCGGGCGTCGCCCCGACGCCGGGCGAAAGGATCTTCGAAACGAGCAGCGGCAGCATGAGGATCGCGATGAGCGTTGGTACCGAGGAGGCGAGAAGCCAGCTTCCGAAGCCGATCTCGACCCCGATTTTCTGTGCGATCTGCAACCCCGATCGGGTTGCAGGAGGTGGCCGTGAGCCAGAGGGCGGAGGAGACCGCGAGGCTCGCCATCGTGCAGCCCAGCCGCCGTCCCTCGGGGTCGTCGGGTTCGGAGCCCGCGCCCTTGGCTACGGACAGCACGATCGGGAAGAGCACCCCACCGCGCGCCGTGTTGCTGGGGAACGCAGGCGCGATGGCCGCGTCGGTCAGCACGATCCTGTAGGCAAGACCGAGCGGGGAGCCGCCGAAGCGGCTCACCATCAATAGGCTGATCCGCCGGCCGAGCCCCGACTTCACCACGGCCTGCGCAACGATGAAGGCGATGACGACGAGCAGGACGCTGTTATTGGCGAAGCCGGAGAAGGCCTGTGCCGGCGTGATCGTCCCGGTGAGAACGACGGCCCCGACGGCGATCATTGAGGCCGTGAGGAGCGGGAAGGAGCCCAGGAGCACGCACGCGATGGCTGCGACGAAAGCCGCGAACAGGTGCCACGCCGGCGCCGTGAGGCCGGCCGGCACCGGGGTAAACCAGATGGCGATGGCGATCGCGATCGCGAAAGGCGCGGCGCGCTTCAGGAGCAAACCGGGCGCGATCATTTGGATACGCCGCCCGCGTCCGGCTGGCCGAGCCGAACCCGACCCTTCAGATCGACGGCGCGTCCCTGGATCGAGCCATCCTCGGCCTCGATCACGGATTGCCAGGAGAACTCATAGGAGCCCGTCACGCCGGTATACCGTCCCGTACCACCCAGCAACGTTCCCGTGATGCGGTTTCGCGCCGCGGTGCCCTCGCCCTTGAGTTCACTGAACACCTGGTCGCCGTGCTCGTCGGTCCAGACGCTTCGGCCATACATACCCGTTCCGCTGTCGACGAGCCCGATCACCTCCGAGCGAAATCCGACGCCCGGGCGCCCCGGCCCCGCGAGCAGCATGGTTCCCGTCAGGTCGATGATCGAAGCCCGGCGATCCGCGCCGAGGGGAATGGTTTGGCGCGTGCCGCTCGCGTTCCACGAGCCCGCGAATTCCCGCCACTCGCCGGGCGCTGCACCGGACTTCGGCGCCTCCGGCGTCGGCCCGCACGCTGCCGTCGCGAGCACCAAAGCGACAACGAAGGGACGGCCGAGCACCAAGTCCGCGAAGCGAAGCGGAAAGGGCCTCACGAAAGGCCATCCATTTGTCCGGGGCCGGGCTTACGACCGCACCGTTGCGCCCAATCGAGGGAGTCCACGTCTGGAGCCGCCAAGCGTTGCCCCGCCGATTACTGCGACAGTGTCATCGCGAAATAGCCAAACACGGTGAGCAGGACGCCGGAAACCGCGTAGCCGACCGGGAAGCCGATCCACGGTACGGAGCTGTCGATCTCCTTCGCCGCCTCGCGGGCCGGACCGGAGTGCGAACGCGCCCCTGCCACGCCACCCATCAGGACCGCTGGATTGATCTTCATGAGGTTGTAGCCGATCGCCCACACGAGGATAGGTGGGACCGTTGTGCAGATAAAGCCTGCTATGAAAATGTAAATCGCAACCGAACCCGTAAGCTGGGAGACCAGGCCCGCACCGGCGTTAATGCCGACAATGGCGATAAAGACGACCAACCCGAGATCCTCAAGGATGTTTCGCGCGGCGTTCGGCGTGTTGCCGAAGAACCGCAGCCGCGACACCGCCGACGACACGATAATGCCGGAGACGAGCAGCCCGCCGGCGTTGCCGAGGCCGACATTGGAGCCTGCGAGAGGGAACGAAATAGCCCCGATCAGGAAACCGAGGATCATTCCGACTGACAGCGTCAGTAGGTCGGTGGCCGTGCTGGGACGTGCAACCCTGCCCATCAGCGCCGCCACCCTGTCCACCGCCGACTTCATTCCCGCGACGAAGAGCACGTCGAAACGCTCGAGCTTGGTCTTGAGCCCGAACGGGATCGTCACGCCGCCGCGTTCGATGTGGCGCAGGGCAATCTGACCTGCAAATTCCGCGTTGCGGAATTCGCCGAGCTCCTTGCCCTCCATCTCCTTGTTGGTGACCAGGATCTCGGCCTGGTCGATCGGGATGTTGAGCACTTTCGCATGCGGCACCTCGGGCCCGATCAAGCCCACGTTCTCGGTCATGGCCTCCAGCCGTCCACCAAGCGCGATCACGTCGCCTTTCTGCAAGGTCACATCGTCCAGCGGCTCGATGCGCTCCTCCCCGCGGGCGAGATTGACCACTTTGTACTGGGGATAGGCCTTCAGGAACTGGCCGACGGTCTTCCCGACCACGGCGTCGTTCGTGAGCTGGTAGGCGCGCAGCGCCAGCGGACGGTAGCCGGTCAGCCCGGCATCGTCCACGTTCGGCACGCCCTTTTCTTCCTCGTACTGCTTCGCGGCCGCTCTTGCGTCGACACCCCACCAGCGCGGCAGGTATTTGCAAATCAGGATGATACCTACCGTGCCCCAGATGTACGTCAGCCCGTAGGACAGCGCAATCATGCCGCTCACCTGCTCGAAGGTCTGGCCCTCGGTAAGCTTGAATACGCCTTGTCGAACTGCTTCCTCCGCCGAGCCGATCGCGGCCGACATGGTCATCGAACCCGCGAGAATGCCGCCCGCGGCGCCGGCCGGCAGGTGGAACAGCTTGCTAAAGGCGACTGCGCCGAGAAGGCCAAGGACTGAACAGAACACGGCGAGCACCGTGAACTTAAGCCCATCGCCCTTCAAGCTGTTGATGAACGAGGGCCCAACGCGCAGGCCCACGCCGTACATGAACAGATAGTAGAAGAGCGACTTGGCGAAGTTGTCTATACCCATCTTGATGCCGTAGGTCGAGGCCCATGCCGAGATGACGGCGCCGACAATAATGGCAGAGGCCACCATGCCGAGGCCGTAACCCTTCACGGTGACCTTGCCGAGCAGCACCGCGCCGGCGACCACTGCGAACAGCAGAATGAACGGACTTCCGGCCAGCCATTGAAGGAATGCTTGCATGGGCTATCTCCCTTGCTTGGTTGCTGTCTTGCCCTGCGCGGCGACCGTCTTGCCTTTGGGTGGGGCCGCCGGGGCGGGCGCAGCCTGTCCTCCCAACTGCGCTTTGCCGATGGCCGAGAGCTTGATCAGCTTGAGGCCGCGCGTGTTGTTGTAGCCGTGGATTTCCTTGACGTCGAGCTTGCGCATGAACCCGATGGTGTCGGCCTCGATCACCTGCCCCGGCACCATGATCGGGAAGCCGGGCGGGTACGGGATCACAAAGTTGGCCGATACAAGCTCGGGGCCGCTTTTCAGCCGCTCGTCGATCTTCGGGCTCATCAGGGGCAGGTACTCGCAGTCATCCTCTTCATAGGCGGCAAAGAAGGCGTCGCGCATGTTGCCTTCGAGCGTGATGCTGCCCGGGTCGTCGCGGTAGCCGTCATGGAAGCGGCTGAAGTTCGGCAAGTCGGGCACGTCTTCCATCAGGCTCTTCACCCGAGCCGCGAAAGCAGCGCTTCTCGGCCTCGCCGCCCTCGGCGAGCCGCGCCTCGATCTCCTGCGAGATCTCGAGCAGCACCTTGATCAGCAGAGCGACGTCGCTGCGGGTGTTGTTGATGTTGCTCTGCAGCAGCACGCTGTTGCGCGAAGTCTTGTTGAGCTGGATGTTGTATCTGGCTGCCAGCAGGTTCTTGAACGACGTGCCGTCGTAACCGGCGGTGCCGCACACCAGCGTCATGCGCGTGGGGTCGAGGAAGAATTCGTCCTCTTGCACCGACTTTAGCCCCGTGACCCAGGTAGTGCCCGGTGTGAAGAAGTCGCGAAAACCCGAGGCACGGAATTCGGCCGGCACCATGGCGTCCGCGCCAAGCACACGGAAGTACTTGGAGATGATCGGGTGTTCGCTCACGGAGCGCCGGATTACCAGCGCGATCTCAATCGCGCGCATCACCAGCTCGTAGCCCTCCAACTCCATCTGGCGCCGGGCTAGGTCGAGCGACGCGATGATCTGCGCGTTGGGCGAGGTTGAGGCGTGGATGAATACCGCTTCGCGGAAGGCCGAGACGTGGTGGTTGTAATCCTCGTCCCGCACCGCCACGATCGAACCCTGGCGCAGCGCCGACATGGACTTGTGTACCGAGTCGGTTTCGTACACCCGGATGCGCATCTTGCGCGGGTCAGGCACCAGATGCCGCTTGAGTAGCCGCGCATCCTTCGGGTCCAGGTCCTCGCCGAGTTCGGCGGCCTGCGCCTGCCACGCGGCCAAGGCGGCAGGGCTCGCCCTCCACTCCTCCAGCGCTGCGGCCGCGCCCATCGCGGTGCGCGGCCGAAGGAACGGCGACCAGCGCGCAAACCCGAACCACGCCTCGTCCCACAGGAAAATGAGATCCGGCTTGATCGCCAGGCACTCCTCCATCACCCGGCGGGTATTGTAGATGTGCCCGTCGAACGTGCAGTTGGTGAGTGTCACCATCTTCACCCGATCGAGCCGTCCTTCGGCCTTGAGATTGAGCAGTGCCTGCTTGATGGTGCGCAGCGGGACCGCGCCATACATCGAGTATTCGGTCATCGGGAAGGCTTCGACGTACAGCGGCTGGGCACCCGACAGCACCATGCCATAGTGGTGCGACTTGTGGCAGTTGCGGTCGGCGATCACGATGTCGCCCGGCGCGGTCACCGCCTGATAGACCATTTTGTTCGACGTCGAGGTGCCGTTGGTGACGAAGAACACGTGATCAGCGCCCACGGCCCGGGCAAACTTCTCCTGGGCAACCTTGATGTTGCCGGTCGGCTCGAGCATGCTGTCGAGGCCGCCGGTGGTGGCCGAGGTTTCCGCGAGGAACAGGTTCTGTCCGTAGAACTCGCCCATGTCCCGGATCCAGTTCGACTTCATGATCGACTTGCCGCGCGCGATCGGGAGCGCGTGGAAGGTTGCGATCGGCCGGGCGGCGTAGCGCTTCAGGTTGTCGAAGAACGGTGTTGAATAGCGGTCGGCGATGCCCTCGAGGACGTTGAGGTGCACCTCCATCAGCTCCTCGACCTCGTAGAACACGCGCCGGATCATCGAGGCCGCCGGGTCGCCTGCCACCTTCTCAACCTGCCGGTCGCTCAGGAGGTAGATGTCAAGCTCTGGGCGGATGCGCTTGATCAGCCCCGCCAGCGTCACGCCGACCTCGCCCGGCGCAAAGCTCGAGGTATCTAGCTGGGTACGCGAGGCCAGAAGATTGCGCAGCAGCGGCACGTCGTGCTGCGACGGCACCGGAATCCCGTCAAAGATCACTACCGCCTCGATCTTGCCGTTCATGATCGTGGCAAGAAGGGCGTCTTCCACGCTGCCGACGAGCACGGGCTCGTAGATCATCGCGTCCTCGACGCGCCGCAGATGGCGGAGCTCCCGGGCAATTTTCGCCCGGTTTGTAGCCGGCACCGGGCTCACGAACAGGGTCTCGAAATATGGCCGGTGAGTGTCACCGCCGCTGAGCGTGGGTGACAACCGATCTGGTGCGGCGTCATCCGCATCGTCCGCCGTTTCCCATTCACCGCTGTCGTAGCGATAGCTGCCCGACAACAGCGCGCCGCTGATCCGCCGTACCAGCCGTCCGACACCGAGCGCGTCCTCGCTGCTGATACGTTCGCTGAGCGCCTTCATCAACCGCGGCCCGGGATAGGCGAAGAAATCCTCGAGCGCATACAGCTCCACGAGCGCCGCTTCCACGGCGGCGCGCCCGGCGCGCGGCTTGCCGCTTTGCGCCTCAGCCGCCCAGGCCTGTGCCTTGGCATTCAGCTCGCGCCAGCGGTCGAGCCGTGCCGCGGAAGTCGAAAAGAAGTGATCCAGTCGAGTAACGCTTTGCGGTTGGGTTGTCATGGCATGAGTTCCTTTCTCGATTGTCGGCTTGAGACTTGATCGGGTGCTCGGATTCACTGTCCGCGAAGTCCAGTTCAGTGGGCGGCAAGCGCTGCGGCGGGGTCGGTGTGCCATCCCCCGCCAAGGGCCTTGTAGAGCTCGATTACGCTTACCGCCTCGTCACGCTTCGCCTGCACCAGCTGCGTTTGCGCGTCGAACAGCTGCCGCTCCGTATCAAGGACTTCGAGGTAGCTGGAAACGCCACCCTCGTAGCGCATCTTGGCGACCTGGCTCGCGTCTTCGAGCGCCCTCACAAGCAGCTCCTGCTGCTGCCGGAATTCCTGTCGTTTGCGGATGTCGACCAAGGCATCGGACACCTCGCGAAACGCCTGCTGAAGCGTCTGCTGATAGCGCAGGACTGCTTCCTGCGCGCGAGCCTCGTTGAACTCCACGTTGGCCCGCAGACGGCCCATGTTGAAGATGGGCAGGGTCACTTGCGGCAGCACATTGAAGATCCAGAACGGTCCGAAGTTGGCACCGTTGACCGTCGCGCTGCCCCCGCCGCCAAATCCCGAAATGCTGATCTCCGGATAGAGCAGCGCCATGGCGACGCCGATCTGCGCATTCGCGGACACCAGTTGCTGTTCCGCCCGGCGAACGTCCGGCCGCCTCTGCAGGAGATCGGACGGCAGGCCCGGAGGCAAAGTCGGGGCGGCGATCTGCTCTTCCAGCGGACGCCCGCGCTTGATGGGGCCCGGGTTCTGTCCGAGCAGGATGCTGATCGCGTTCTCGTTCTCCTCGATCTGGCGCTCGAGGTCGGGGATGGTCTTCGTCGCGCCGTAGAGGAGCGTTTCGGCTTGCCGCAGATCGAGCACGCCGGCGACGCCACCGTCCAGGCGAGCCTGCACGAGATCGACCGATTGCACGCGCGAGTCCACGGTACGGCGCGAGATCTCGAGCGTGAGGTCCAGCGCCCGGAGGTTGAGATACGCTTCGCCGAGCTGCGCGACGAGTGTCGCCATGACCGCGTAGCGATCCTCTTCGGTGGCGAGCAGGTCCGCCTGCGCAGACTCCGTACCGCGGCGCAGCTTGCCCCACAGGTCGAGTTCCCACGCCGCAGTCACGCCGGCCTGCGGTGCGAAGCTATGGTGCGGATAAGCGGAAGGCAGGTCGGATCCCGCGTAGCCGGCATACGGCGCGGTGACGCTGCCGTCGACGGTCGGGAATTCCTGCGACCGCGCGATGACGAGCTGGCTTTGCGCCTGCGCGATGCGCGATGCGGCGACGCGCACGTCGTAGTTCTGCGCGAGGGCGGTTCGGATCAATGCCTGCAGTTCGGGATCGGGGAAGACGCTGGACCATGCGAGATCGCCGTACGTCGAGCTCGTGGCCTCCGAAGCCGCTCCGGCGCCTCGATAAACCGGCGGCGCCGAAACGTCGGGGCGCGTGTAATTCGGCCCGACGGTGCAGCCGGCCGCCAACAGCGTTGCCGCGCACGCAACGAGAATGCGTCGGCGGGTCATGTCAATCGGCTCCTTCCGGCTCCTTCCGCGCTGGAGACGACGGTCGCGCTCTCCGCTTCCGGCACCGCAGGCTTGGGCTTCGCGGCGTGTCGCCTGCGGCCGAGTCCCTCAACGAAAGTGAAGTTGCCCGGGATGATGAAGACGCCCAGGCCGGTCGCGACCAACATGCCCCAGAACACGCCCGTGCCCATAACGTTCTGCGCGCCTGCGCCGGCGCCGGACGCCAACATCATTGGCACGACGCCCAGGATGAACGCGAAGGCCGTCATCAGGATCGGCCGGAAGCGCAGCCGGGCGGACTCCAGCGCCGATTCCTCCAGCGACGCCCCCCCTTCGTGCTTTGCCTTGGCGAACTCCACGATCAGGATCGCGTTCTTGGCCGCCAGCCCGATCAGCATCACGAGGCCGATCTGCACGTAGACGTTGTTGTCGTAGCCCATCAGCCACACGCCGAAGAAGGCGCCCAAGGCAACCAGCGGTGATCCAAGCAGGACCGCCCACGGCAGGCGCCAGCTCTCGTAGAGCGCGGCCAGCAACAGGAATACACACACGATGGCAAGGATAAAGGTCGGTGCGGAGGCCGGTGCCACCTTTTCCTGGTAGGCCATCGACGAGTAGGCGAAGCCCATCTCCTTGGGCATCGTCTCCGCGAACACCTGCTCCAGCGCCGCGAGCGCCTGTCCGGAGGTGTAGCCGCGCGCGGGCGCGCCCTGGATCTCGACGGAACGCTGCAGGTTGAACCGCGTCGTCAACTCGCTTCCCGCAACTTCCGTGATAGTGACCAGCGTGGACAGCGGAACCATCACGTCGGTCGTCTTCGAGCGGACGTAGATCTTCCCGATGTCCTCGGCCTTCAGCCGCGCGTCCGCGTCGGCCTGCACGTAGACGCGGTACAGCCGCCCGAAGCGGTTAAAGTCGTTGACATAGGCGCCTGCCAGCGTCGCCGACAACGCCTGGAACACGTCGCTTACCGGGACGCCGAGCGTGCGTGCCTTCTCGCGGTCCAGTTCGACCTTGACCTGTGGATAGTTTGGATCGAACGCGGTGAAGAGCGTGCCGAGCTCCGGCCGTTTCCTTGCTTCGGCGATGAATTTCCGCGCCTCGCCGCCGAGCTGGTCGATGGTCAGCGAACCGCTGCGATCCTGCAGCAGGAAATTGAACCCCGACGCGGCCCCGAACCCGGACAAGGTTGGAATATTGAACGGGAATATGACCGCCTCGGGGATGGTCGCGAACTGCCGTTGCAGCCCCGCCATGATGCCCTTAACGTGCAGAGCGCTACCTTTGCGGTCCTCCCAAGGGTGCAAGCGAACGAAGACCGTTCCATAGTTCGGCTGATACGTGCTGGTCACGGCACCGTAGCCGCCAATGGTCTGAAAGGATTCGACGCCGTCTGTCTGGGCGAGGATGTCCTCGACTTTCTTCAGTACCACGCTGGTCCGCTCGAGAGAGGCGCCGGGCGGGAGCTGGGCGGCGACGCCGAGAATTCCCTGGTCCTCGTCCGGGATGAACCCGGCTGGGAGCATACGCGCGAACAAACCGGCACCGAGGGCCACTGCGGCGACGAGCGCGATCGTGAGCAACGCTCGGCGCACGAGCAGGCGCGACACGTGTACGTAGCCGCTCGTCGTAACGTCGAACACCTTGTTGAAGCCCCGGAAGAACCCCCCCAACGGCCCGCGCATTGGTTTCGGCTGTTTCAGCAGCATCGCGCAGAGCGCGGGCGTCAGAGATAGCGCGTTGAACGCCGAGAGCAGCACCGAAATGGCGATGGTCAAGGCAAACTGCCGGTACATGCTGCCAACCAGTCCGCTGAGCAAGGCGACGGGAACGAACACCGCGGAGAGAATCAGGGCAATACCGATGACCGGCGCGGAAACCTCTTTCATCGCCTGAACGGTCGCCTCGCGCGGAGTCATCCCGTGCTCGAGGTGGTGGATCACCGCCTCGACCACGACGATGGCGTCGTCGACCACGATACCGATCGCCAGCACCAGGCCGAACATCGACAATGTGTTGACCGAGAATCCCAGGACCGGGAAGAAGATGAATGTGCCGATGAGCGAGACCGGGATCGTCAGCAACGGGATGATCGTTGCGCGGATGTTCTGCAGGAAGATGAAGACGACCAGCGTCACCAGGACCAGCGCCTCGACGAAGGTCTTCAGGATCTCGTGGATCGAGGCCTGAACCGACGGCGTCGTGTCATAGACGATCTTGTAATCCATCCCCGACGGAAAGAGCGCCTTCGCCCGCTCCATCGTCGCGTAAATCGTCTCGGCAGCCTTGAGTTGGTTCGCGCCCGGAAGCAGGTAAACCGCCATCGCGCCGGCCGGCTTTCCGTTCAGCCGCCCGAATGCGTTGTAGTCCTGCGAGCCAAGCTCGGCGCGGCCGATGTCCTTGATCCGGACCACGGCCCCGGTCGAGCTTTGCCGCACGATAACGTTCTCGAACTCCTCGGGCGTGACCAAACGGCCCGGAGCGCTGACCGTGTTGGTGAATTCCTGATCCTTGGGCGACGGCGCGGCGCCGACCTTGCCGGCGGGCGCCTGCAGGTTCTGGTCCTTGATCGCCGAGATGACGTCCGCTGGGGTGAGACCGAGCTTGGCCAGCTTGTCGGGTTGAAACCAGATCCGCATGCCGTAGTCAGTCCCTCCGAAGAGGTCGACTTGGGCGATCCCGGGAATGCGGAGGAGCTGGTCGCGCAGGTTGATGCCGGCGTAGTTGATCAGGAAGTTGGCGTCGTAGGCATCCGTGGGCGAGTAGACCGAGATCAGCATCAGGACGCTCGGGCTCTGCTTCTTGACGGTGACCCCTTGCTGCGCGACTTCCTGCGGCAGGCGCGCCTGTGCCGCCGAGACGCGGTTCTGCGTGAGGACATTGGCGATGTCTTGGTCCGTGCCGACCTCGAAATTCACATCCAATTGCATGCGGCCATCGCTGGTGTTCGAGGACTTCATGTAGATCAGCCGATCGACGCCGTTGACCTCCTGCTCGATCGGCGTCGCTACCGATTGTTCTACGGCCTCCGCGGACGCACCCGGATAATTCGCCGTCACGCGGATGTTGGGCGGGGCGAGAAACGGATACTGCTCCACCGACAATCCGGTGATGGTGATCGTGCCGAGCAGCACGGTCAGGATCGCGATGACGATCGCGACGATCGGACGGCGGATGAAGAACTCGCCCACGGCTATTTCCCTCCTGCCTTCGTCGCCGGCGTGGGCTCGGCCTGTTTGCCCTGGGCCTTCTCGGCCATCTTCGCTACCGATGGGCTGACCGCGGGCGCAGCAGACGGGTTAACCTTGGTCCCGGGCCGGGCCTTCTGGATCCCATCCACGATCACCCGTTCGCCCGGTTTGAGACCGTCCTGAACGATCAGCAACGGCCCCACGGTTCCGCCCGGCTTGATGGTACGCAGCGCCACCATGTTGTCGGGACCCACCACTAGCACGGTCTTCGTCCCCTGGATTTCCTGAACCGCCTGCTTGGGTATGAGGATCGCGTTCTCGGCCGTCTCGATAGCCGCCCGCACGCGGCCGAACTGCCCTGGGCGCAGCAGGGCGTTCGGGTTCGGAAACTCGGCGATGCCTGTGAGAGTGCCGGTCTTGACATCCACAGCCCGATCGACGATGACCAGCTTGCCCTTGTACGGGAAGACGCTTCCGTCGGCCAGAACCAAATCGAGCGGCACGCCGAATCCCCGTCGCTCTGCGTGGCTACGAAGCCTGAGATATTCCGCCTCGCTGATTGTGGCCGAAACGCGAATGGGATCGACACTCGACACGGTGTCGAGCAGCGTGGCCCCGTCCTTGCCGACGAGGTTTCCGGGAGCGACCTGCCGCTGCCCGATAAGGCCCGTGATCGGGGAGCGGATCGTGCAATAGCTCAAGGCGAGCTCCGCCTCGACAACTGCGGCCTTGGAGGACGACATTCCCGCGTGGGCGGCCTGCAGATTCGCGACGGCGTTGTCGTAGTCCTGCTGGGGAACGGCGCGCCGCTCGGCCAAGGGTTTCAGGCGGCGCTCGTCGGTTTCGGCCTTGCCGAGTCTCGCCTGGGCACCCTCGAGCTGCGCCTTGGCCTGCAGCAGCTTCGCCTCGTATTCGCGCGGGTCGAGCGTGAACAGCAGCTGGTCCTTCTTGACGATCGTACCCTCGGTGAAGTGCTGCGCCGCGAGGTACGCCTGCACCCGGGCGCGGATCTCTACCGTCTCCTTGGCGTCGATCTGCGCGACGTACTCGCTGTAGATCGGTACCGTCTTCTGGATGACCTCGGCGACGATTACGGCCGGAGGCGGCGGGGCGGTGACCGCTTGCTTGGCCTTGTCGGCTTCCTTGCTCTGGTCGCAGGCGGCCAGCGAGAGGACCAACGATACGACCCCGAGCGCCGCCACCGCCCAAGCCCGCGACCGCCCTTTCCGGGACCACTGGAGCAAGGCCATCTCACTCTCCTTCTGGCGATATCCAATATCCATGCTCAAATCCGACACGCTCATCGCCCTTCACCACGCCGGGCGAGGTGTGCGCGCTGGCGGTCCGTGGGCGTCAGGTCGACGGCACCCTAGTTCAGCGCAGCGTCCTTGTAGTACTTGGTGCCCTTGGCGGTGAGCTCCAGCGCAAGTCCGTCGTCAGTGATCTGATAGAGCCATACGCCGGGTGCGATCGACATCGCGCCCGCGGCCCACGCGCCCTGACCGCCCGCCGTCGCGGCAGCAGTGGACTGCGCGCCGAGCTCCCAGCCGGAATTGACGAAGTTGCTGAGGCTTTGCGGCGTTTCGAAGACCCAGATCAAGCGGAATTTCTTGACACCGAATCCAAGCCCGGCCTGAACCTCCGCCATCTTCATGAACGTTTCGCGCTTGGTTCGGTTATCGACGGCGACGCCCTGTCCCGTGCCACCGCCGGCGACCAGGATCTTCATCCCGAAGTTGCTGAACACCGCATAGCCCGCGGCCTTGTCGATCGCGTTCTTCGCCGAGGGCTGCAGTTGGTAGAGGCGCGCGAGCGTTTCCTGCGCGACCTTGCGTACCTCGTCACGCTTCTCGGTCTTGGTTGCCGCACCGGCGGCAGCGGTGAGCGTGAATAGCGTGATCAGCGCGCTTACCAAAGCGACGCCGCGCCACCCTGCACTGTGCGATGCGCTGTTGATCATGGAATCTCCCTCGATGCGTTGATACGCGAACCGTTGACGGTCGAGGGGAGGATAGCGAGACCGCGAGCGGGGCGACATTGGACCTTGGTCCCATATCCAAGCGCGCTGATTGACCCAAGTCAAGAAGTCATATCATGACTACATTGCATCGGCGACCGGAGGGTACAATCGTATCCGGCTTTCAGGGGTGTAGGCTGGGGGCGACAGCTGCGTCGAGCGCGCCGGTGGGCTGCCGCATTGCTCGAGGGAGACGATGATTTCGCTGGCAGCCGTATGGCCGATGATCGCAGGGGCATGCCTGATCCTGGCGGCCATCAGCCTTAGAGTCTCGGCGATCGAGCGCGCTCGGCTCGCTTATCTGCTTTTCGCATTCATGGCGTTGGCAGTGGCCGGCGTCGCGGTATGCGAAATGCTGATGATGCGGGCGCAAACCATCGAGCAGTTCGGCAGTGCGCAGCGCTGGATGCAGGTTCCCGCGTTCATCATCGTGGTCTCGATGGTCTGGTTCGTCCGGACCTTTATCGGGGCGGAGCGACTGTGGCTCGCGTACGCGATATGCACGCTTCGCCTGGTGGCCCTGATTGTCAACTTCTCGTCGGGTGCGAACCTCAACTACCGGCAGATCACGGCGTTGAGGCAGATCCGTCTTTGGGGCGGCGAAGTGGTGACCGCCGCCGACGGGGTGTTGAATCCGTGGACGTGGCTCGGGCAATTGACCTTGCTGCTGCTGGTCGTGTATGTGCTTGATGCCGCGGTTACCGCGTGGCGACGGGGCGACCGCGATGCGCGACGGCGTGCGGCGAACGTCGGCGGCAGCATCGCGGTGTGCGTTCTCGCAGCGGGGACCGACTATGCTCTGGTGTTGGAGCAGGTCATCAGCCCCCCGTACATCATCGCCCCGACCTTTTTTTTCGTGCTTCTCGCGATGGGCTACGAATTGAGCGCCGATGTGGTTCGCTCGGACTGGCTCGGAAGGCTGTTGCGCGCGAGCAACGCCCGCTTGCGTGACAGTGATCGGCAGATGGATCTGGCCGCGGATGCGGCGGGACTCGGCTTGTGGCAATGGGAGGTCGGTCGCGACGAGGTGTCGATCAGCAGCATAGGCCGTGAACTATTCGGGTTCGCCCCGGATGAGGGTATCAGTCGCGAACAGCTCCTCTCATGCATCCATCCCGACGACCGGGAAGATGTGCGCGAAGGGATCAACGCATCGCTGCGTGGAGGCGTTCATTACGAAAAGGAATTCCGCATCGTGCTGCCGGACGGCGGCACGCGATGGCTCGCATCGCGCGGACGCGTCGAGCCTGGCGAGGATGGCGCTGCCGCGCTGATGTGCGGTGTTTCGTTCGACGTCACGGCGCGCAGGCGGTTCGATCAGACGCTTCTCGAGACCGAAGGGCGCTTTCGCACCATGGCCGATGCGGCGCCCGTGATGATGTGGATGGCGGGTACCGACAAGTCGTGCACGTTCTTCAACCGCGCGTGGCTGGAATTCACCGGGCGCACGATGAAGGAGGAGTTGGGGAACGGTTGGACGGACGATATCCATCCGGCCGACGCCGAGCGGTGTTTGCGCACCTATACCGACGCGTTCGATGCGCGCCGGGATTTCGCAATGGAATATCGCTTGCGCCGGCATGATGGCGAATATCGCTGGATCGTCGACAACGGCGCGCCTCGATTTGCGGCGGACGGTACTTTCGCCGGATACATCGGCTCGTGCTTTGACGTGACCGAGCTCAGGCGCGCAGAGGAGCGCTTGCGCCTCGTCGTCGAGGCCGCGCCGAACGCAGTGATCATGGTGGACGAAGCCGGCGGCATCGCGCTGGTCAACGAAAGGGTCACGGCGCTATTCGGCTACGCACAGGCAGAAATCATCGGTCGTCCGATCGAAATGCTCGTCCCGGCGGCGCTACGCTCGGTGCATCGGGCGCATCGCGACGCGTATTGGCTGAACCCCGGACAGCGTCCGATGGGAATGGGCCGGGAGCTGTACGGGCAGCGCAAGGACGGGAGCAGGGTTCCGCTGGAGGTGGGTCTCAGTCCCATCCATACGAGCGAGGGCACGTTCATCCTCGCTTCGATCGTCGACATTACCGAACGACGCCGGATGGAAGTGGAAATGGCGAGCCAGCGCAGCGAGCTTGCTCACCTGTCGCGCGTGAACCTGCTGGGAGAGTTGTCCGGTTCGCTCGCTCACGAGTTGAACCAGCCCCTCACGGCCATTCTCAGCAACGCCCAGGCCGCGCTGCGATTTCTTGCGAACGACCCCGGCAACGTCGACGAGTTGCGGGATATCCTCGAGGACATCGTCGACGACGACAAGCGCGCCGGCGACGTGATCAGACGCCTTCGCGTGCTGTTCAAGAAGGGCGAGCCGCATCATGAGTTCGTGGACGTGAACGAGATCGTGCAGGACGTCATGGGTCTGATGCGCAGTGATTTCGTGAACCGCGACGTGAAGGTGGACGCCGACCTCGCACCCAATCTCCCAAGTGTCAGGGGCGATCGGATACAGTTGCAGCAGGTGCTGCTCAATCTCATCGTGAACGGCTGCGACGCGATGGAGGGCGTCGGTGATCACCGTGCCCGGCTGCTCCTAGAAACCCGCCTTGCTCAGGACAACGGGGTCGAGGTTGCGGTAACCGATTACGGCAGAGGCATTGGCGCAGCGGAGATGGAGCGAATATTCGAGCCGTTTTTCACAACCAAGCCCCTGGGGATGGGACTGGGGCTTGCCGTCTGCAAGACGATCATCAACTCGCATGGCGGGCACCTTGGAGCCGCCAACAATGCGAGCGGCGGTGCCACCTTCAGCTTCAGCATGCCTGCAGAGCAGGGAGCAAACGAAACATGACGAAACCCACCGTGGTCCTGGTCGACGACGACGCTTCGGTGTTGAGGGGATTGCGTCGACTGCTCGCGAGCTCGGGACTCGACGTCGTGACGTACAACTCGCCCGAGCAGTTTCTGGCTTCGCATGATCTCGACAGCTGCGGCTGCCTGATCCTCGATATCGAAATGCCCGGCTTGGACGGCATGGAGTTGCAACGGGTGCTGGTCGATAGAGGCTGCCTGCTGCCCATCATATTTCTCACCGGGCACGGCAGCATCGCGACGACCGTGCAGGCGATGAAGCGCGGGGCCGCCGATTTTCTGACCAAGCCTGCCGATGAAAAGGACCTGCTTGCGGCGGTTGCAAAAGCGTTCGACAGGAACCGCGCGCTGCGCGCGGCACGGGCGGAATCGAATGAGATCGAGCAACGCCTCGGAACGCTCACTCCGCGCGAGCGCGAGGTGCTTGCGCACATCGTGTCCGGCAGGCTGAACAAGCAAATCGCAGCGGATCTCGGTACCGTCGAAAAGACGATCAAGGTCCATCGCGCGCGAGTGATGGAGAAGATGCGCGCGCATTCGTTTGCCGAACTAGTAAGGCTCGCCGAGCGTGCGCGGATCGAGCGCGCAGCGGGAGCGCGAGAGGACATCGCGCTCTGAACGACGCTCCGTTGCACCGCACAGTGACCGACCGGACTCGCGCAGCCACCGAGAATCCGCTCGGGGACTGGACATGGTCCAATTCTCCACCATTCCTTATCCGCTCGCGAAATGCCGCCTGTGCCCCCGCTGATTGCCGTTGTGGATGACAATGCGTTTGTGCACAAGGCTATTCGGCGGTTGCTACGCTCCGTCGGCTTCAGCGTCGAGACGTATTCGTCCGGCGCCGAATTTCTCGAGTCGATGCGCAGCCACGAGCCGGACTGCCTCGTACTCGACCTTCACATGCCCGACGTCAACGGGTTCGATGTCCACGCGCATTTGCGGCGCGTTGGGGCAACGATTCCCGTGGTGATCATGACGGGCCATGACTCGCCCCAGTCGCGATCGCGTGTGCTACAAGATGGCGCCAACGCGTACATCTGCAAACCGTTCGACGACGACGCATTGCTGCGGGCGATCACGGCTGCGATGAACGGTGAGCACCATCATCTCGACCACCCCGACAAGCGCTGAAGCGTTGATGCGTTCCCTCGAATCGCCGTCGTCCGCGCCGCATTGGACCAAGGTCCACTGTCACACGTCGGACGGAAGGCATAGTTTGTAGGGCAACGATGCGTCGGCCGGGGGAAGCCTCCCGACGGCTCGACGCATCTGTGCCCGAATGTGCCGGTAGTGAGACCACTGATCGTATACGTCATCGATGGCGATGCTTCGGTGCGCGCAAGCCTTGCGCGGGTCCTTCGCTCCGCGGGACTCGAGCCGAAGCCCTTCGAGTCGGCCCGCGCGTTTCTCGCTGCCGTCGTCAAGGAAGGCCCCGCCTGCGTCCTGCTCGATATCGACATGTCGCTTGCGTCCGCGCACGAGTTGCAAGCGCGGCTCAAGAAAAGAGGCGACGACGTGCCGTTTATCGCGCTCTCGGCGCGCGACGAGGAGAAGACTCGCGCCATGGCGCGCGAATTGGGCGCGCAGTTCTTCCTGCGCAAGCCGGTCGATGACCAGGCACTGCTCGACGCCATCGCCTGGGTGAGCGGCGCGGTGGATACGCCCCGTAGGGCGCCCTGAGGGTTCCACTGCAGCGATATGCCCGCATCAGCGCGGAGGCATTGGACCTTGGTCCAATTTTCCGTTCGCGAGTGACCTCTCAAACTATCTATGCGGACGAAGACATGAATCGATGGCGCTCTCCGTTCTCGTTGCTTCTCGTGCTCATGATGCTCGGCTGCGCGACGCGCCCGATCAATCCCCGATCGAGCAGGTCGACCTGAAAACGGGGTATCGCTTCGATACCCGTTGGGAGCACCGCAGCAACTATGACGCCGAAAACCTGGTCGTCCTCGCGTTCTCGGGAGGGGGCACTCGTGCGGCCGCCTTCTCTTACGGGGTCCTCGAAACCCTGCGACGAATGGAGCTCACCGGGCCCAAGGGCAGGAAGATTCGCATGCTTGACGAGGTGGACCTCGTCACCGGCGTGTCGGGTGGCAGCTTCACCGCGCTCGCCTACGGTCTGTACGGCGACAAGCTCTTCGACATCTACGAGGCGGGCTTCCTGAAACGCGACGTCCAGGGCGAGCTGATCGCGCGCGCGCGCTGAACCCGGGCAACTGGACAGCGCTGTCGTCCGAGAATTGGGGCCGCTCCGAACTGGCGGCGCAGTTCTACGAAGAAATCCTGTTTCACGGCGCGACCTTCGCCGACCTCGATCGCGGCAGCGGACCGCTGATTCTCGTAAGCACCACCGACATCTCGACCGGAGCTCGTCTGGGCTTCGTGCAAGGCGCTTTCGACTATCTCTGCTCGGACCTGAACGCGGTGCCGCTCGCACGCGCCGCCGCTGCATCGTCGGCCGTACCGTTCGCGCTCTCGCCGGTGACGCTCAACAACTATGGCGGCAAGTGCAAGTTCGCTGCGCCGCCGTGGACCGAGAGGTTCGGCGATCCCGGGACCGCGCCTCGTCCTGCCGCTCGTGTCCTCAAGACACGCCAAGACCTGGAGGCGTTCCAGGACAGCGTCCACCGACCGTACATACATCTCGTGGACGGCGGCTTGGCAGATAACCTCGGCATGCGCGCCGCGCTCGAGACGCTGGAGGGCCTCGAGGCGCTGAATGTCCTGGGTCAGCCAACACCGTTCGACCAGGTGCGCAGAATCATCTTCTTCGTCGTCAATTCGCGCTCCGCGCCCAAGACCAACTGGGACGAGATCGAGCGCGCACCCGGCAACGTGGAGCTCCTGATCAAGGCGACCGGCGTCCCGATAGACCACTATTCCTACGAAGCGGTCGAGCAATTGAAGGACACCATGGCCCCCGTTGGCAGAACCTGCGGCGGATCCGCGAATCGGCATCGTTGCCCGGGAATCACGATCCCGAACTGGCGGAACTCGCGAGGGCGCCGAACATCGAGATCTACGTTATCGACGTGTCCTTCCCGGCGCTCAAGGACAAGGCGGAATTCGAGTACCTCAACGGCTTGCCGACATCGTTCGTCCTGCCTCCCGAGGCCGTCGACCGCCTGCGTGCCGCCGCGACGACCATCATCCTTTCATCGCCCGACTTCCGGCGGCTGCTGCAAGGCGCCGGCGCGACGCTCGCCGTGGATCCGGGCCCTGCCAGAGGCACGGCGACCCCACATTAACGTCGTTCGTCAGTTCTCAATTCAGCAACCAGCACTCGCCGGAGACATTGGGCCTTGGCCCAACAGCACAGCCAATGGACGCAGCCGGCCCACCCGTCAGCGCCCGCCACTGTCCGACCGGTTCACGGATTCCGAAGCTAACGCTCGCAGGCGGCATCCCGCGTTGGACCAAAGCCCAATAGTCGACGAGGCTTCGATAGCGCAGCATTGCCGCCTTGACGAAGCCATGCGGATCTTCAATGCAGCGGATAACGTCGCTTCGGCGGCGCGATTCAGATTCATTTGCGCAAAGCCCCAAGGAGCGAAAGTCATGAAAAAGCCGTTCAACATCTTCACAGCGATTGTGATTGCCCTGCCGTTCGCGTTTCCCGCCTCCGGTCAGACCACGACAACCGCCGTTTCGCAGGGTCCCGGAGTCGCCACTGCCGCCCAGCGCGTAAAGGTCACCGCGACTGTCACCGCAATCGATCCGGCCACGCGGAGCGTCACGCTGAAAGGGCCGCAGGGCAAGGAACTGACGGTGACGGCGGGCCCGGACGTCAAGAATTTCGCCCAGATCAAGGTGGGCGACCGGGTGAACGCCGAGTACGTCGAGTCCATCACGCTGGAACTCAAGAAGGGGAGCACCGCACCGGTTGCGCGTAGCGAAAGCACTGCGCTCCACACCGCAAAGAGCGGCGATCGTCCCGCCGGCGTGGTCGGTCGGCAGGTGACCGTGACAGCCGAAGTGACGGATCTGGACGCAGTCAACCAGACGGTCACGCTGCGCGGGCCGCAGCGTACCGTGGAGTTGAAGGTTGCCGATCCGGAGCAATTCAAGCGCGTCGCGAAGGGCGACCGCGTAGAGGCAACGTATACCGAGGCCGTCGCGATCGCCGTCGAGCCGGCGAAGAACTAGCGAGCCGACTCCAGACTATCGGTCGGCGCGCAGAGCAACCTCGCGGCAAGAACATTACGACAAGGTGCTGATCGAGCGCATCGGAGTCTCCGTCAAGGAGGACACCAAACACAAGAGCATCGATCCGACGGACCTAAAGGCGCTAACCGACTACTATCACGGCGCACTCGTCAAGGCGTTGAAGCCGGAGCTGCAGGAGGTCAGTCGGACCGGCCCGGGCGTGCTGCGCGTGCGAATCGCGATCACCGATCTCATACCGACAGACGTCGCCCAAAGCGTGGTCGGGACCGTGGTGCCGTACGGTTTCGTAGGCGAAATGGCTGCAGGCGCGGCGACCGGCCGGCCCGCCGGTTCGACACCGTATCTCGGAGAAACCGGCATGCAGGTGCAGATCCGCGATGGCGCATCCGGCGCCGTGATAGGCGAATGCGCCGATACGAATGTCGGACGAAAGTACGCCGCCGACCTCGATAAAGGCGTTCCGAATGCCGCAGAGAAGTGGGCGAACGGCTACCTCAACTCGTTCTCGACGTGGAATTACGCCAAGCGCGCATTCGATGACTGGTCCGCAGTCTTCGCGCAACGCCTGCGCGCGCTTCGCGCCGGGTAAGTCCGAGTGTCGTGCTCTAGGCTCGGCACCGCGGTCGGTGGCCCGTCGCGCTCGCTTACCCATTCCTCCAGGACCGTGTAAGTGAGCGCCAAGGACTGCGCCCAGTCCTTTGCGGAACCGAGCGTGGTAAGCAAAACGAAATTCGGTCGGTGATCTATTGAGCCTTACCTAACTGCATGACATCAAAACAGCTGCGCTTGCTGCCAGCACGAAGCGATGATGACGTTGCGCCGCTGGGCCGATTTGAGCTTGCCCCGGGTGGTGTGTTGCAGCTCACCGAAGGTGTCGGGACAGAAGTTCGCCAGCGCGTGCCGCTTGAGCCAGCCCCAGAGGAACTCGACCGGATTGAGCTCAGGTGCATAGCCGGGCAGGAAATGGAGTTGAATGCGGCCGGCAGTCGAAGCCACGTAGTCGCGCATGCTTCACATTTCCCATGTCGAGTCCGACTTGCCGGAACTCGTCGACTTCGTGCGGGGTAAAGCGCGCCGAGTTGCCCAGTCGAATCACGGAGCGAGTATAGCGTAGCGCACTCTTCCTGCAGCCGTGCCTAGACAGAGCGTCCCAGTGCTGCCCCATTGAGAACCTGATTCGCAGCAACCTATCGGCCGAAGAACGGCCGCCGTTGATCAAAGCTGCCACGGACACTCTTCTGCGCGGTACCTGACGCAGCCGCTTGTTTGCCTGACCGGTTCGCGCCTGATGCAAGGGTTCGTTGCCCCGCGCAGAGACCGCCGGCGTCGCTAATTTGACTGCGAGCTCAAGGCTCAGGACAAGACGCTTGCCGAGAGCACGCAGCGCTTCCTCCGTCCGGCGGCAACTTGGGACGATACGGGTCGAGCAGTCGACGAACCTCCTTTTCGCACTTTCTGTGTGAAGGCGCCTTGAAAGCGGTTGTGTCCGTCCCGATTCTTTGCAACACCTTTCGCAAAACCGTCACGAATGGAATCTGCCGCTCCGGACGTAATCGCGCGCCTTCGACGGGGGCTTCCGCATCAGGTCCCACTGCAGGCGCACTCCGCTGCGACTACAGAGAGACTTCACGCGTCCTCCAAGCTCCTCTGGACGGTCGAACGCGCGCCAGAGTCGTACTCAAGGGCGATTGGATCGCCGTTCGCCTCGTCCCGCACCCTCCCGCGCTCCATAGGCGTAGAACCTGAGGGAATCACCCCACACGCCAATGTCAAGCCTGGCGCGGCTTCGCGTGGCATTGCGGTTGCGAAGGAAACCTGTTCGAGCACCAATTAGGACGGATCTTGTTTGTCAAGCCGACTTTGCCGCGGCGCTCTTGACGTGTTCGTCGCGCCCGTCAATACTCGCTCCGTTGCTTGTTCCTGTTCATCGCGAACAGATCTCGGAGATGAACGCCGAGCGTTGCGGGCGATAACCGCCTCACGCAGTCCCGGGCCTCAAAGGCCCCGTATCTCAAGGTCGCGGTAGCGGCCTTTGCCACCGATCCCACGAATCGCCGCCTTTAGAGCGCGATTCGCATCAGCGATGGGCCAGACCTATCGCCGCATCGACCCGATCGATGCCGACCGTTGCTTCTCGAAGCTGTTTCTTCCCGCGTGCGAGTGATGCGCTCGTTGTGAGCGCTCGGCGTGGCGTGGCGTTGCCCTTGAGGCTTCGCAACCACCGCTAAGTACGCGAACGATCAGACGGCCTGGTGGCAGGGCCGAGGATGCGATCGTGGAAGAGACATCCCCCACAGAACACCGGAACTCCGGATCCGAGCACTGACTCGGATGCCGCGCTGGCGTTTTTGATGCCGTCGCGTCCGCCCTGATGGCGGAAGTGCTTGCCTCGTAGAAATACGAGACACGCACTGCTTGCACGTTTTTAAGTTCGCCGATCGCCTTGCGCGATAAACCCTATCCACTTTCCGAACGCCCGCGGGGCTCGCGCGTTCCGGATTCAGTCGATGCCCCCGCTTCGAAGCGCTCACGGTAAAGCGCTTCGCTCGCGTGACAGCACCCGGCCGGATTTCTTGCTCGCGTTCTGGCACCGACGAGAGCGTAACCGTCATTGGAGCCGACGATGCCATCGCTAGACTATTCGCAAGCTGCACCCGCTACGACCCGCGCCGTGGGCACAACTTTTCGACCGCGCTCGACCGCCGCAGCGGGCCGCTACTCGTTCGACGTCCGACTCTATGGGAGATTGCGATGAGCGACAACCACCTGTGGAAACGCCACCTTCAGGACAAGATCAACGAGTACAACCGGCAACACGGTCGCAAGCCCAAAGGCGTATCGAACAAGACTATGCGCGACCGGGCGACATCGCTCGTCCGCTCGTTCACTCTGCTGCGTCGGCTTGGGTATCAGATGGACTGTCCAACCTCGCGGGCAACCTGCGACACGGGCGACGGGATGCCAGCAGATCCGTATTTGAGCGAGAGATTGGTAGCCACTCCCATGGAAGCATGGGCATGAGTCTTTTTCTCACTGCTGAAGAATTGGCCGAGCTCACCGGCTACCAGCGCCAGAAGAGCATCATCGAATGGCTGAGCAGGTACGGCTACCCAATCCTAGGCATTGCCGCTGACGGCTACCCGCGAGTGCTGCGCGAGGTGCTCATTGAACGAGGCCTCTCAGTCAGCTCGCCTAAGACCCGGACCCCTAACTTGGCCGCCCTCAAGAAAGCGTCCTAAACTATCGTCCATGGGAAGAAGACGAAAAACCCGCACGGACTTGCCAAAGCGGGTCTATTTCCTCCATGGGGCGTACTACTTCTTCCCCAAGGACCGGAGGCCCATCCACCTTGGACGCGATTACCCTCATGCAATGGCGGAGTGGGTCAAGTTGATTGATCGGCCGGCGACCATGAACACGATGGCAGCCATCATGGACCGCTATTTACTCGAGGTGGCGCCAAAAAATGCTCCCAGGACGCATCGGGACAAGCTCAGGGACATGCAACTGCTCCGTTCCGTGTTCGGGCACATGCAGCCCCACGAGATTACTCCACCAGACGTCTACGCCTACATAGACGGCAGAGGTGCACCGGTGCGCGCGAACCGGGAAAAGGCGCTTCTCTCCCACGTTTTCAGCTATGCGATTCGGTGGGGCGTCGCTAAAGACAATCCCTGTCGGCACGTCAAGCGCAACCCGGAGATGCGGCGCGAGCGGCTGCCTGAGCCTGCGGAGCTAACTGCCTTCAAGGCTGTCTGCCCTCTATTTCTGGCCGTCTACATCGACATCAAGTACATGACGGGCATACGTAAGGGGGACATGCTCAAGCTGCGCTTGGATCAGCACTTCACGCCAGACGGGATAGACCTGCGAATCAGCAAAAACGGCAAGCGCATGGTCTACGCCTGGACCCCCGACTTGGAAGACGCAGTGAAGCGCGCCAAAGCGATCAAACGCCGGATCGGGAGCTTCTACCTGTTCGCCACCCGAACCGGGCAACCGTATAGCGAGAGCGGATTCGACTCGATTTGGCAGCGCTCTATGCGCCGGGCGCTAAAGGACGGTGTATTAAAGGAGCGATTTCGCGAGCACGACATCCGAGCTACCACGGCGAGCGCCGACAAGGAACATGCGCAGGAACGGTTGGGGCAGAAAAACAAGTCGAGTACAGATGCTTACCTCCGCTCAAAAAACGTGACCATCGTGAAGCCACTGCCTAAGAATATTTAACAGCACGCGGTTTATTTAACAGTGTCAGTGGACGCTACCGTGGAGAACCGCAGAAATGGTGGGCCGTGAAGGGATCGAACCTTCGACCAACGGATTAAGAGTCCGCTGCTCTACCAGCTGAGCTAACGACCCACGGGAGCGACGCTGTTGCAGGCGTCGCCGGAGGCCCAAACGGCGCATCCGGCGGCGACGCAAATTATACGACGGTGGGGAGAACCGCGGCAACGCGAGGCGTCCTGCGTGGCCTTAAGCTGGCGCCGTCGCAGAAACGAAGCACAATCGACGGTCCCCGGGGTTCGCTTTCGCTCACCCCGGGCTACACGGTCCGCGCCCCGCACCGCCTCGGGCGCCGCCTCCTCAATCGTCCTTCGTTATCACGCCCTGCGCCGCCGCCGCCGGGCCCATCACGTAGACCGTGTACGTGTGCCCGCCGATGATGACCGCGTTGGTCACCTTGAGCACCGGCGTCACCGTGCCCGCCGTGTTGAAGTCGAACTCGAAGGCGGTGCCGACGGTGGTATCCGCCGTCACGTCGATGTAGCCAGAGGCCGACTGGTTCGTCAGGCTCGACACCTGCTTGGCGAAGTTCACGTACACGTCGAGCGACGGGAAGTCCTGCGACACATTGGCGAAGCGGATCCGCGCGTGCCCGACCGCCGGCGGCAGATTGTTGTCGTGCAGCACCAGCGCCTGGAGCGCGCCCGCCGGGCCCGAGAACGCGAACGACGTATCGGTGGCCGGATTCAGCGTGTTGATCAGCGAGGTCAGATTGGCCCCCGGCGTGGAGGTTGCCTGAACGGTGAACGTGTGCGTGCCCGCGGTCGTCGTCGAGTAGTTCGATATGCCGGTGTAGGGCACGTTGGACAGCGTCAGCGCGCCGTCGACCGAGACGTTGAGCGGCGAGCTGACCGACGTGGCGTTGATCACCTTGAATTCCGCCAACAGGTTCTGGAACACCTGGCCGGTGCCGGTATCGTCGATCTTGAGCACGCCGACGTCGACCAGGCGCGCGCTGCCCTTGGTGATCGCCACGATGTTGGAGAACGTCTGGTCGGTGAACGTCTGCGCTCCCGTGTCGAAGACGACGTCCTTGGTGTTGGCGGCCGTGACCCGGATCTCGTAGCTGCCGTTGGGCACGGTGGCGAATGCGGAGGCGTTGCCGTATCCGACGTTGGCGACGGTCGCCGAAGTGGTGTTGATGTCGATGCCGGGCGCGGTCAGGTACAGGTCGAGCGGGCCCACGCCGGCGGCGCTGTTGATGAAGCGCAGGGCAAAATTGCCCGACGCGGGCGCATTGAAGCCCGTGTCCTGGAATAGCCCGCCAACCGCCGCCGACACCGGCCCGTAGACGATGTAGGTGTAATCGCTGCTGCCGATGTTGAGCGTGGTGTCGATCACGTTCGACGCGCCGCCGTTGGCGCTCACCTTGAACTCGCGCGACCCGCTGTCCACGCCCATGTACTGCGTGGTCTGCTCGAACGCGAGCCCGCTCACGACCGGCGGGTTGGTGTCGAAGGCGAGGCTGATCGAGTTGGCGTCGGGAATCGCGTTCAACACGCGGATGCGCGCATTGCCGCCGCCGCCCCCTTTGGAGCCGCAGCCCGCGAGGGCGACCGTGACCAGGAACAGCACGAAAGTGAGTACGCGGCGCGAGTTCATCGTTGTCTCCACGGGCGGATGTTCGGCATCGTTCGTGTGGCGTCAATCGTCTTCCGAGATCACGCCTTGCGGCGCGGCGGCCGGACCGACGATGTAGACGGTGTAGGTCTTGCCGGAGATGAGGGTCACGCCGGGCAGCTTGAGCACCGGCGTCGTCGTCCCGGCGATGTTGAAGTCGAATTCGTAGACGGTGCCGGTGATGTCGGCGACGATTTCCGCGTAAGGTGACGCGGCGTTCGACGCGACGTTCGAGAACTGCCGGGCGAAGTTGACGTAGACGTCCATCGCGGCCAGGTCGGGGGAGGCGTTGACGAAGCGCACGCGCGCCCGGTTCACGGCCGACGGCAGGTTGTTGTCGGAGAGCACCAGCGAGCGCAGTGCTCCGCCCGGTCCGCTCACCGCGATCGAGGTATCGGTGGCGGGAGCGAGGCTCACCTCGAGCGTGAGCAGGGTCGCACCGGGACTCGCCGCCGACTCCATGGTAATGATCCGTGTTCCGACGCCGACTTTCTGGTAATTCGAGACGCCGGCGAAAGGAATGTTGGCGAGCGTGAGCGCGCCGTCGGCGAAGACGTTGAGCGGCGCGTCGAGCGACGCGGCGTTGAGCACCTTGAATTCGGCCAGCGTGCTGTCGTAGACCTGCCCCGTGCCGCTCGCATCGATGTTAAGCACCGCGGCGTTGACGAGCTTGGCGCTGCCCTTGCCGAAGACGACGATTTCGGCCAGCGACTTGTCGGCGACCGCGCCGACCTGCGCGTCGTAGATCACTTCCTTGCTGGCGCCGGGCGTAATGCGAAGCTCCGCGTTGCCGGTCGTCGCGGGAAAATACAGGCTCGTCGCGCCGACACTCACGCCCGACACGACGGGCGCGGTCACGCCGAGATCGACGCCGGGCTGCGTGAGATACACGTCGACCGAGGTGACCCCGGTGGCGACGTTGAGCACGCGCACGAGGAACGTGCCTCCGTTGGGGATGGTGGTGTTGGTGTCGAAGAGCAGCCTCTGGTTCACCGCCTCCACCGGTCCGTAGACGACGAAGGTGAAATCCTGCGCCATGCCCAGCGTGGCGGTGAAGTCGATGATGTTGGTCTGGCCGCCGTCGGCGCTCACCTTGAACTCGTGGGTGCCCTGTTTCACTTCCAGGTATTGCGTGACCTGCTCGAACTGCAAACCGGATACGAACGGCTGATCGCTGTCGAGCTGCACCTGGATCGACGGCGCGTTCGGCACCAGGTTGATCACGCGGATCCGCGTGAGATTGGGCGTGGCGCCGACGCCGTTACCGCTGTTGCAACTCGCGAGCGCCAGCCCCAGGAGGCAGACCAGGACGGTCAGCAGGCGGCGCAGGATGATCGGGATCTCCAAAGGCGAAGTGCCGACGCTACGGTCGACATTCAAACGGAAGCACTCGGGTGACAGTATGTCCGTGGTGTTGCAGGTTCTTTCGATTTGTTTCGGCGGCGGGTGCGTTCGGTGCGGGAGTGATGCGGGCCCGGAATTATACCGTAGCCCGGGTTGAGCGCGAGCGCACCCCGGGATTTGTGCACTGTCCGGATTTGATGGTCCCGGGATTTGCTTCGCACACCCGGGCTACAGCTACAGCCGGGCTACAACGCGCGCACCGAAAACCCGCGCGTCCGCAGCAGCGCGACGATCCCTTCCGGCCCGACCAGGTGCAGCGCGCCGACCGCGACGAATGTCGTCTGCCCGGAGCGCGCGATATCGGCGATCTTGTCCGCCATGGTGCGGTTGCGCACGTCGACGAGGCGCGGCAGCACGTCGCGCGCGAACGCGGTGCCTTCGGCGCGCTCCCGCGCGAGCTCGTCTTCGAGACCACGTGCATCGGCGTGCGCCCACGCGCCGACGAGCGCATCCAGGTGCGTCTTGAGCCGCGGATCGTCGAGCGCATCGAGGATGTCGGCCAGGAAGCGCTCCTGCCCGGCTTCGGGCATGCGGTCGAAGATCGAGAATTGCTCGGAGAGCGTCTCGAGGCCGCGCACCTCCTTGTTCTGCGCGGCGGCCAACCCGAGAAGATGGATCTCGGTCGCGAACGCCGGGCTGTAGCCGCTCCGCGCCGCCTCGAGGAGCAGGAGCGTCTGACCAAGCATCCACGGCTTCATCCGGACCGCGGCCTCTCTGGGAATCTGATAGCGCTTGAGCGCCGTGTCCACCCGCGTCATGAGCGACGGCGGCAGCGCGCGATCGAGGCTCGAGCCTTCCGGATAGGCCGCGAGCTCGGTCGCGGTCCGCGCGAGCGTCGCTTCGGCGAGGTTGAGCTCCAGGTAGAGCGTGGTCGATGCGGCGAACGCGCGATTCGTCCGCGCGTCCAGCGGGTAGAAATCGGGCTTGCCGACGTGCAGCGTCCCGAAGAGATACAGCGTCGCTGCGCCCGACTTCACCTCGTAGAGAATGCCCCGCTTCGGGACGCTGTCGACGTCGCCTTCGTGCGCGAGCTGCGATCGTTCGGGGGGCGGCGCGGTCGGAGCCGTCGCTTGCGCAGCGGCGCTTTCCGGGAGCGCGAGAAAGAGGGCGGCGGCGATCGCGACGCCCGCCCGCAAAAGCACGGGCAGCGACGTACGCAGGCGGGAGACGGACCAGAGGAGCGCGCGCATCGGGTGGATTCGATCGAAGCGAGGAGCGGCCAGCCTACAGGGTTCGCCGCTCGCGCGAAAGCTTCTCCGACGAGCGCGCAAAAAAACCCCGCGCGAGCGCGGGGTTCGAGACGTCGAAACGCGGCGGTTCAGGCGTTGCGATGGAAGCGCTCGATCGCGCCGTCCAGGCAGCTATCGCGCTGACTGTCGTTCTGCTCCTTAACGCAGTCCCGCAGCGCCTCGCGGTAGGCTTTTTCGTCAGGGGCCGCTGCTTCTTCCGAGTGCTGCTTCGACTTGCTCGCATGTTTGCCGGTCTTGGTCGAATTCATCGCCTCGTGCTGCATGCCGGATTTCTCCGAGGCTGCGTGCCTGGCCTTCGAGTTGTTGTGCTCGGAGGTCATCGCCGGATGATCCGACGACATCGCCTGGTGTTCCTTCATCCCGCTCTTTTCGCTCTGGCCAGTCGTCGCGCTGTTCTTGGCCTCCTGTTTCATCGGGCTGTTCTGGCTTTGGCCGTTCATGCCTTGCTCGCCCTTCATCTTGTCGGGCCGGTTTTGCGAGGGCTGGGTCTGATCGGCTTGCGGCATACCTTTATTCGCGGACAGGCGCGACGCGTCGCCGCTCTGGGTTTGTGCGGTGGCGGCGCCGATAAAGGTCGCGGCCAGCGCGGCGACGAGCAGCGTCGGATAACGGTGAGATGTCATAGGTTCTCTCCAAGGGTTTCGAAGCACTTCGGTCCCTTCTCGAGGCACCCGAACGGTGGGTCGACTATCGGACAAAATCGCCGAAGCCGCTATCGGTCTGGGTCCGATTTGGGTGTAGGAGAAGTGCCGACGTGCGCGCCCAGATATTGATGCAGTCCCGGGCATCGCGCTTCGTGCTCAACCCAGGCTGCGAATGCCTGCGTTGCAGCGGGAACGATGCGCGCCGCGTAGCCGCGGCTCCGCCCGAGCGAACCTCGGGAAGGATTCCTTACGCAGCGCTGTCTAGCGATGCGACTTGGATTCGTCCGGCAGCGTGATGCGATCGGACTGCGGCATCGCGCCGGGGATCGTGTCGCCGCTCAGCGCCGCCGCAGGCACCTGCTCCCACGGCGATAGCGCAACGATGGCGTTGCGGCGGAATGTCCGGTAGAGACGGAGCGCCGCCTTGGTCGTCATTCCGGGCACCGTTTGAAGCGCGGCCTTGGCCAAGGCCGCCGAGAGCTGGCTGTCGAATTGCTCGAACACGGATTCGATGTTGATGCGCACTGTCACCCTTCCTCCGTACTTCGCTCGCCGGTCGCGCGAGCAGATGCCATTATGCATCTTTTTCGTGTGACCCGCGTGTTACGCCGGGCGGTCCGAGCGCCTGCAGAACGCGCCTCCGCCGGAGCCGGCCGGACAACATCCTTCGACCATCGCCGCGCGAAGACGATCCCTCGCGCGAAGCAATTTCGCAGCGCAACAGTCCGGCGTCAGCCCATCACGGCGACAGGTCCAGGTACCTGACATTCAGCGTCAGCACCTCGGAATACCGCAGCACGAAATAATCGCCCTCGATCGGATAAAAGCGCTCGTCCGCCGGCGTGACGCCTTCGCCGAGCCGGCGTTCGGTCTCGACCCATTCGCTCGTCAGCATTTCGTCATCCTGCAGCGCATCCTCCGACAGCGGCCGGCGCGCGGCCGAGGTCAGCACGAGCCGGTTGAGCTGCCCCTGTTCGTCGAGAAAATATTCGACCAGGACGCCGGTATAGAGGTAGGCGGTTCCGCCGAGCGAGACCACCGCGCCGATCGCCACGCCGTTGGGTGCGCTCGGCCGGTCGTAGCCGGTGAACAGGTAGTACCACGGCGTATCGAAGCGCAGGAAATTCGCGAGCGGCGCGCTGCGGCGATCGAGCCGCCAGCGCGTCACGAGGTGGCGCAGCAGGAACGCCGCGACGATCGAGAAGGCGTACAGCGTGCCGAAGAAGAGTCCCGGATGCCACGGGTCGGCCGCGAGCCTGCCGATGGCGCTCTCGAGCTCCGCCGACTTTTCTCCGGCGATCAGCGTCAGCAGCGACGCGAAATCGACGCGCCTCCCGGTGGCGAGCACCGTCAGCCAGTACCAGAAGAGATCGAGGACGATCGCCGCGAGGAACGCGTCGATCGCGGCCTGGCCGAACGGCTTGACGTCGAGGACGACCTTCTCCGCCCGCTTGAAATAGGTGCGGAAAAGGAAGCCCGGAAGCAGCAGCAGGAAAACGAGGAGCGCCGAGAATGCGACGTTCACGGCGCCTTGCGGCGGGCGTTCAGCCTCGCGCGGCGAGCTTCCCGGTGGAAGCGGCCACCGGCGAGAGGGTGAGGCGTCTCTTCCGTCCCTCCACGGTCACGTCGACCGAGTCGGTCGCGCGCGGGCCGTGGCTCGCGGTGAGCAGGCGACGGACTTTCTGCGAATTGGTCGCGTCCTGCAGCACCTGCAGGAGCTCGGGACTCAGAATAGCTTTCACGTCGGTCGTGCTTTCCCTCGGGCACTGGTAGGCCGTACTGGAGTCGAACCAGTGACCAACGGATTAAAAGTCCGCTGCTCTACCACCTGAGCTAACGGCCCGCCGCAACAGAAAAATTATAGCCGTTCGGACGTAGCCGCGCAAAAAAACCCTGGGACGAGATCGGAACGGGCTAGTTGAGGTCGCGCGTGAGGATGCTCGGCAGCGACATGAAATCGATGCCTTCCTCGCGCAGCGCGTCGGCTTCTTCGGACGTGGCCTGACCGCGAATGCCGCGCTTCGGCGCTTCCTCGTAATGGATCTTGCGCGCTTCTTCCGGAAACGCGCGTCCGACGTTCTCGGTTTCCGAGACGAGCTTGCGAAGCAGTCCGAGCATTCTGGCGTTCGTGGGCGGGAGCATCGCGTGCCTGGGCTCGGCGCTGTCGCCGTTCTTGTTGTCCGTGCTCTTGCCCTCGCCGCCCGCCGCATCCTTCGCGTCAGTGGCCACCGGCAATTCAGGCGTCCGGCCGACCTGGATATTTGCGGAAGGGCGGCGCTGGATCGCGGCGTCGTCGCACAGCGGACAGCGGATCAGCGCGTCGTCGCGCTGACGCGTGAAATCGTCCGCGGAGCCGAACCAGCCCTCGAACCGGTGCTGCCGAGCGCAAACGAGGTCGTAAACGATCATGACATCCTTATCCCGAGCGCCAGTATTGGTACTTCAGCGCGGCAATGCAACCCCCGACGATTCCACCCACGGCGATGAACGACCCGATCGCCAAGGCCGAGAGGCCCGAAGTGACGATCCGCGACTGGTCGCTCCACAGCATCGGGAGCTCCACCGTGTAGGCTACCGGTGCGACGAAGCTGGCCGCGTTAACCCCGAAGCTCACCGCCGGCCGTTCATAGGGGAAGCACGGTCGCGAAAGCTACCGTAGCCCGGGGTGAGCGCGAGCGAACCCCGGCCCCCATCCACGACCTGCCAAGGACACACCATGACGATACCGAGTAAAGGCTCCAGCGCCGCCGTGCTGCTCGCCCTCTGCGCGGCCCTCGCCGGCACGGCCGCCGCGCACAGCCCCCCGCTGACGCAATCGACGGTCGAGATCTTCGATCGCACCGAAGGACGCGTGCTGCCGATCTACTGGCACGACGGCCGCCGTTACGTCGTCGGCAAGCCCGGCAACGAATACGCGATCCGCGTGCGCAACGGCAGCGCCGGCCGCGTGCTCGCGGTGATGAGCGTCGACGGCGTCAACGTGATCACCGGCGACACCGCGTCGCCGCAGCAGTCCGGCTACGTCCTGTCGCCCTACGAGAGCACGGAAATCGCGGGCTGGCGCACGAGCCTTTCCCGCACGGCGGCGTTCTACTTCACCTCCCTTCCGGATTCGTACGCGGCGCGCACGGGACGCCCTGACGACGTCGGCGTGATCGGGGTGGCGATCTTCGCCGAGCGCCCGCGGCCGATCGCGCTGGGCGAGCTGCGCCGCCAGGAAGCCGCGCGGGCGGACGCGAAGACCGCACAGGCGCCGATGCCCTCCGCGCCCGCATCGTCGGCGAACGAAGCCGGTGCGGCGCGCGACCAGGCAGCGAAGCTCGGCACCGGCTACGGACGCAGTGAAACGTCGTACGCGAGCTACACCCGCTTCGAGCGCGCAAGCGAGACGCCGGCGGAGACGATCGCGATCTACTACGACTCGTTCCAGAATCTGCTCGCACAGGGCGTGCCGGTCGCGCCGGCGCCGATCGCGCGCTATCGTCCCAACCCGTTTCCCGAATCGGGACGCTTCGTGCCCGATCCGAGAGCGCAATGAAACGCGGTCGGCCAACGTTCTTCCCCGGGGTACGCGTGACGCCGAAGGCGCCGCGCTGCACGCATCGACGATCGATCGCAGCCCCGGGGTGAGCGCGAGCGAACCCCGGGGCCCCATCGAGGAGAACCGACGCGCCGCGCAGCTTGCCGTTCCATGGCACGCCTCGCATACTGGGTGGGCCATGCCCGCGTCTTCCTCGAGCGACGAAGAACTGATGCTCGCGTATGCCGCCGGGGACGCCGCGGCGTTCGACCTGCTCTACGCCCGGCACAAGGGCGGCGTGTACCGCTATCTGTTGCGGCACTGTCGCCGGAGCGCAATCGCCGACGAGCTCTTCCAGGACGTGTGGTCGAACCTGATCCGCGCCCGCGCGAGCTATGCGCCCACGGCGAAGTTCACGACCTGGCTGTATCGGCTCGCGCATAACCGCTGCATCGACCAGGTCCGCGCGGACGGCCACTTGACGCTCGTCTCCGTCGACGACGACGCACACGAGGACGTCGTGGCCTCGATTCCCGCCGCGCGCGCGGACGAGCCGCAGCAACGCGCCGAAACCCGAGAGCTGGGCGAGCGTCTGCGTGCCGCGGTGACGGCTTTGCCGCCGGCGCAGCGCGACGCCTTCCTCCTGCAGCAGGAAGGCGGCCTGTCGCTCTCCGAGATCGCGGAGCTGACCGGCGTGGGCGCCGAGACCGTCAAGAGCCGGCTCCGGTATGCGATCGTCAAGCTGCGCGGCCAGCTGGGCGGCGACCCCAAGGGCGAGCTGCGCGATCTCGACGGCGGGATGCGGGAAGAATTGGGATGAGCGAGACCGAGCGCGCACGCGAAGTCGATGCGGCCTGGCGCGCGGCGAGCCGCGAGGAGCCACCGACCGCGCTGGACGCCGCTATCCGCGCCGAAGCGCGCCGCGCGGTGGGCGCCAGACCCGGAGGCGCGCATCGCCACCGGCAGTGGCGCTATCCGGCCGCCGCGGCCGCGACCGTGGCGCTGCTCGCGTTCGGCATCGCGCAGATGATCCCGCCCGAGCACATCGCGCCGGAGATCGTAGCGAAGAAGGCCGCGCCGCGCAGGCAAGAAAGTGCATCGGGCGAGCGATTCGCCGCGTCGCCTGCTCCCGGCGCGCCGGACTCGGGCAACGTCGCGGCAACCGCGCCGCGGAACGCGGCCGGCGCGAGCCTGCCATCGCCCGAAGCGCGCGGCGATCAGGCGCAGCGCGACGTCCTTGCCCAGGCGCCGAAGACCGAGGAGCAGGCATCCGCAGGCTCGGCCTATGAGCCCGAACGGCCGGCCCCGGCCATGGCAGCGTCAACGAACGCACCGAAACGCGCGCTCGCCGCCGCGCCGGTCGCCGTCGCCGAGATTACGAACCTCGACGAAGCGAAGGCGAAGCAGGCCGGGGCCGACAGCGTCGAAGCCTGGATCGCGCGCATCCGCGACCTGCGAAACCGCGGCCAGCTCGATGCCGCGACGAGAGAGCTCGCGACGTTCCGCGCCACCTACGGCGAGCGCGCCGATGCGCTGTTGCCGGCGGATCTGCGCGAGAACGCTGCGCAACCGCCCAGGCCGTAGCCCGGGGAGAGCGCGAGGCGCGAACCCCAGGGGGCGGCCCCGGGATTCGCCCCGCTCACCCCCGGGCTACGCTGTCAGCGCGCCGGCCCGACGTACAGGGGCGCCGGCTGCGTGAAATATGCGTGCAGGATGTGGTAGACCGAGAGGTAGTTCTTCTGCTGGAAGCTCGCGTGCGAGATGCCGGCCATCACCGAGAACTGCTTGTCGGGATGCGGCAGGCGCTTGAAGAACTCGATCAGATCGTCGAACGCGGCGATACCGTCGTACTGTCCGCGCAGGATCAGCGTCGGCATCGTGATCTTTTCCGGATCGACGATCGGAAGCCTCGAGCACATGTCGATGTAGGTCCCGTTGGGCATCGAGTCGTCGAGCGCGAGGATCGCGTCGGCGAAGGCATCGATGGTTCGACGATCGGCGGTGTCCGGATGGTCGCGCTCGAAAATCGAATACACGAACTTGCGGTCGATGGGCCGGCGCTTGGCTGCGAGAAACTCCGGGAGCTTCTTCCGGCGCTCGCGAAGCGTCGGCGCGCCTTCGCCGGTCCAGACGAAGGCGTCGAGTGCGAGGCGCGACACACGCTCGGGGTGGCTCTGCGCGAACAGCGCCGCGCGCAGCGCGCCCGACGAAATGCCGTAGGTCAGGAACGAGCGCACGCCGCGCTTGGCCGCGACGTAGTCGGTCGCGGCGGCGAGGTCGTCGGCGCCGTTGGCGATGTCGCAATAGATGTCGCGCTTCTTGTCCGAGCGGCCGTAGCCTTCCATGTCGACGGTCCAGCACACGAAGCCGCGCTGCGCGAACCAGTCCATCGCCGACGAATCGGCCCGCCCGGGAACGCGCAGATCGAACGTCGGCTGCGAGGCCATCGACGAGCCGTGGACGAAGAGCACCGCGGGCTTCCCGTCCGGCGCGTCGACGTACTTCTCCCAGAGGAAGAGCCGCACGTCGCCGTCCGGCGTGCGCTTATGCGCCCAGTGCTCGGCGCCCGCGACCTGCGTTGCCTTGTCCATGGTGCCCTCAATCCACTTTCGCACCGGTCTCGCGGATCACCTTCGCCCAGCGATCTTTCTCGACGCGATAGAACGTCCCGAACTCGGCCGGCGTCGAGCCGACGATCTCGATGCCCGCGTTCGCCATGTACGTCTTCACCGCTTCGGTCGAGAGCGCCTTCAGGACTTCGCGCTGCAGCTTCTCCACGATCGGCGCCGGCGTGCCCTTCGGCGCCATCAAGCCCATCCACACGTACGCCTCGTAGCCCGGCACGCCCGACTCGATGAGCGTCGGCACGTCGGGAAGCTGCGGCGAGCGCTTCGCGCCGGTCACGGCCAGCGCGCGGAGCTTGCCCGCCCTGATGTGTCCGACCATGCCCGCTGTCCCTGGAATCGCCGCCTGCACCACGCCCGCGATGAGATCGGTCGTCGCCTGGCCGCTGCCGCGATACGGAACATGGTTCATCTCGAGTCCGGTCATCGACGCGAGCAGCGCCATGAACAGATGCTGGCCGCTGCCGTTCCCCGACGAAGCGTAGTCGACCTTGCCGGGCCGTTCCTTCACGTAGGCGACGAACTCCTGGAACGTCTTCACCGGCAGGGAAGGATTCACCACGAGCACGCCCGGCTCGCGGCCGATGAGCGAGATCGGCACGAAGTCTTCGAGCGGATCGTACGGCAGCTTCGAATACAGCGTCGCGCTGATGACGTTGGTCTGGGAGGCGAGCAGCAGCGTGTAGCCGTCGGGCGCCGACTTGGCCACGACGTCGGCGCCGATCGTCGCCCCGGCGCCGGGCCTGTTGTCGACGATCATCTGAGCGTCCATCGACTTCGACATCGCCTCGGCGATGATGCGCATCGGACCGTCGACCGCGCCGCCCGGCGAGAAGGGCACGACCACGCGGATGGGGCGCGCCGGATACTCCTGCGCGGCGGACGACAAGGCTGCGCCGAGCGCGAGGATCGCGACGACGAGCGGGAGTGATCTGCGGATCATTGCGACGCCCTTTCCCGAAGCAGCTTCTTGATCGGCGCTGGCAGCGCCGCGCCGCCGACTTCGCTGAGCGGCAGCCAGAGCAGTCCAGGCTCCTCGGCGCGCCGCGGGAGCCCAAGCACAGCGCAGGGCCGGGGATGCAGCGTCAGCCGGAAGTGCGTGAACCCGTGCTCGATCGCCGGCAGCGGCGCCTGCGGCGCGACTTCGGCGGCGAAGCGCGCCTGGCAATGCGCCACCACGTCCGCATCGGGCGCGAGCTCCGGCAGGCTCCACAATCCCGCCCATACGCCCGTCGACGGACGCTTCTCCAGCAGCACTTCTCCGTGCCGCTGCAGCAGCAGCACCGACACCACGCGCTGCGGCAACGCCCGCTTCGGCCGCGGCGCGGGGAGCGAATCGATCCGGGCTTCGCGGCGCGCGCTGCAGTCGCGGGCGACCGGACAAACATCGCAGCGCGGCGAGCGTCGCAGGCACACGGTCGCGCCGAGGTCCATCAGCGCCTGAGTATAGGTTTCGATCTCGCGCTCGGGCAGGAGCGATTCGGCATGCTGCCACAGCCTGCGCTCGACTCCCCCGTCGCCGGGAAAGCCGTCGATGCCCGCGTGCCGCGCGAGCACGCGCTTGACGTTGCCGTCGAGGATCGCGCCGCGCTCGCCGAATGCGAACCCGGCGATCGCCGCCGCCGTCGAGCGGCCGATGCCGGGAAGCGCCGCGATGGCCCCGGTGTCGTGCGGAAACGCGCCGCCGTGCTCCGCGACGATGGTCTTCGCCGCGCGATGCAGCAGGTGCGCGCGGCGGTAGTACCCGAGCCCGCTCCAGAGCTCGAGCACCCGCTCGACCGATGCGGCGGCGAGAGCCGCGACGTCGGGAAACGCGGCGACGAACCGCTCGTAGTAGGGAATCACGGTCGAGACCTGCGTCTGCTGCAGCATGATCTCCGAGATCCAGACGCGATACGCATCGGGTTCGCGCTGCCACGGCAGGTCGTGCCGGCCGTGCCGCCTCTGCCACGAGATCAACTGCGATGCGAAGCTCGGCGGCGAGGAAGGCAAACTGCGGCCTACCGGCCCGCGAGACGCTGGCGTGCCTTCCCGGCGGCTTCGGTACCGGGATATTTCGCGACGATTTCCTCCAGCGTGCGTCGCATGCCGGCATTATCGCGGAGCTCGGAGTAGCAGCTCGCCATATTGAGCAGCGCGTCCGGCACTTTCTGGCTGTCCGGATAGGTCGCGATCATCTGCCGCTGCGTCGCGATCGCGGCGCGGTAGTCATGAAGCGCGTATTGCGCGTTGCCCGCCCAGTACATCGCAGACGGCGCCAGCGCGCTCTTCGGGTTCGCCCGCGCGAACGTCTGAAAGCTCGCGACCGCTGCAGCGTAGTTGCCGTTCTTGAACTGATCGAGCGCGGCGTCGTAGGTGCGCTGCTCGGTGACGACGTCCGCCGCGGACGAGAGCGAGCCGCGCGTGCCGGGCGGCGGCGGGCCTGCGCCGGGTGGGAGCGGGCCCGCACCGGGTGGCGCGGGGCTGCCCGGCAAAGGCGCATTGTCTCCCGTGGAAGGCGGACCGCCTTGTCCGGCAGCCGGCGGCGAGCCGCCCGCCGCCGTCTCCAGCTTGCGCAGGCGGCCGTCGAGATCGAGATACAGGTCGCGCTGGCGCTTCTGCGCCTGCTCCAGCTCGTAGGAGAGCACCTCGTATTGACCGCGCAGCTTGGCGAGATCGCTCTTGATCTGCTCGACGTCGCGCAAGAGATCGCCGAGGCCCTGGCCCTTGACGGTGTCCTCGAGCAAGCGCAGCCGTTCCTGCAGCGAACCTTCGAGTCGGTCGACGCGGCCGCGGAGCTGCTCGATGCGCTGGCGGGCCTCGTCGTCCTCGAAGAACGCGCCCCGGGCGGGCGTCGCCGCGAGCTGGGCAACCAGCGCGAACACAAGCACCAGCGGCGCGAGAAGACGACTCGCACGGCCCTGGGGCCTCACGCGGCTACGCGCGAGCAAGCGCTTGCCCCCTCTCTCTCACCGCGGCTCTCTATTCTCCCGCGTACACGAAGTCGTCACGCCGGTTCTCGGCCCAGGCGCCTTCGTCGTGTCCCGGATTGCGCGGTTTCTCCTTGCCGAAGCTGACGGTCTCGATCTGCTGATCGGTAGCCCCGTCGAGCAGCATCATCCGCTTCACCGCGTCGGCGCGACGCTGGCCGAGCGCGATGTTGTACTCGCGGCTGCCGCGCTCGTCGCAATTGCCCTGGATGGTCATCCGGGCCGAGCGATGGGCCTGCAGGTACTTGCCGTGCGCATCGATCAGCGGCCGGTAGTCGTCCTTGACCGCGTAGCTGTCGAAGTCGAAGAAGACGCTTCGCTTGGACAGGATGCTGCGCGGATCGCGCAGCGGATTGCCTTCGCCGGTCGCCGTGCCCGAGACGTTCGCGCCGGTCGTGCCGGACGTCGCGGCACCCGCGTTGTTTCCGGTGGCGACGTTGCGCTCTTCGACGGCGGCGGCCTTTTCGGCCGGAGGATTCTGCTGGCATCCGGCCAGCACCACCGCCAGAGCGATGCCCGTCCAGAGGGCCAGCCTGGAAATGCGTAAATCGTGCTTTCTCATCGTCGATCTCCTGTTCTTGTTTGCTGCTCTCGTGCGAGTCGCTACTTCGTGAGCGGCCCCCACGCGGGCTCGCGCACATCGCTCGCCGCGGCGGTGAGCCGCTGCTTCACGCGACCGTCGCTGGAGACCGCGGCCAATATACCACGCCCTCCCACCTCGGAAGCGTACAGGATCAGCTTGCCGTTCGGCGCGATCGACGGCGATTCGTCGAGCTGGCCTTGCGTCAGCACCTGCATCTGGCGCGTCGCGAAATCCTCGATCGCCAGGTTGAAGCGGCCGCCATCGCGGCGCACGAATACGAATCCTTTGCCGTCGGGAAGATGCCGCGGCGAAACGTTGTAGTTGCCCTCGAAGGTCATCCGCTCGACCGTTCCGGTGCCGAGCGTGAACCGGTAGATCTGCGGGCTGCCGCCGCGATCCGAAGTGAACAGGATCGATTTGCCGTCGGGCGAGAAATTGGCCTCGGTGTCGATGCCCGGCGAGCTCATCAGCCGCTGCGCGCCCGTGCCGTCGGGGTTGATGAGGAAGATGTGCGATCCGCCCTCGAACGAGAGCGTCACCGCGAGCCTGCGGCCGTCCGGCGCCCAGTTCGGCGCGCTGTTGCTGCCGCGGAAATTCGCGAGCAGGCTTCGCCGTCCGGTGGTGAGCGACTGGATGTAGATGACCGGCTTGCGGTTCTCCAGCGACACATACGCGATCCGCGTGCCGTCGGGCGACCACGAGGGCGAGAGCAGCGGCTCGTTCGAGGTAACGATCGTCTGCGGGTTGTAGCCGTCCGCGTCGGCGACCAGCAGCTCGTAGCGCGGCCCCTGCTTGGTGATGTAGGCGATGCGGGTGGAGAACACCCCGCGGTCGCCTGTCAGCTTCTCGTAAATAACGTCGGCGATCTGGTGGGCGGTGGCGCGGAACTGCGCCGGAGCGACGACATAGGAGAGTCCCGCGAGCTGCGTCGCCTTGACGACGTCGACCAGGAAAAAGCGCACCTCCACGCGGCCGTCGGCTTGCGGGGTCGCGTTCCCGACCACGACGGCGTCGGCGCCTCGCGCGGTCCAGTCGCCGGGGCGAACGTCCTCGGTACGCACCGGCCGCGGGCTCACGCCGGTCGGATCGACGAGCTTGAACAGTCCGCTGCGGTTGAGATCCGCGGCGACGATTTCGGTCAGGGGATACGGGTAGTTCGCTTCGCCGGCGAACGGGACGATGGCGATCGGGATCGTCGTGCCGCCGCCGCCGATGATCTCGATGGTGAGCTGGGCGCGCGCGCTGGAGGCGAGCACGACTGCTGCGGCTGCAACCAGCAGCGAAATGAAGCGAAGCGTGTGGATCATCGGGACGTTGGCGGATTGGAATTATAACGAACGGGCGCCGCGATCCGGGTCACGCGCCTGAATCCGGCTCATGGCGCCTTGATGGTGCTGTCGAGTCCCAGCGCGGAGCGCAGCCGGTCGGCGGTCCGCCTGGCGTCATCGCGTGTGGGATATGGTCCTACGCTCACGCGGTAGAGCCCCCCCTGCTCGTGTACCTTCGCTTCGACGCCGAGGGGCGCGATTTGGTTCGCGACGTGCTCGACGAACGCCTGCGCGTTGACGTTGTTGGCGAACGCGCCGAGCTGCACCACGAAACCGCCCGCGGCCTGCCCGACCGGAATCGTCGCCTCGACGGCGGGCTCGCTCGCCGCGAGGGTCGGCAGCGGCAGCACCGGTTGCGGCGGCGCGCCGCCCGGGAACACGCTTTCGACTTCGACTTCGCCGCTGCCGTTCTGGGCGATGCCGATGCGATACGCGGCGGCATAGGAAAGATCGATGATGCGTCCGGCGTGAAACGGTCCGCGATCGTTCACGCGCACGACCACGCTCTTGCCCGTGGCGAGGCTCGTCACGCGGGCGTACGAGGGGAGCGCGAGCGTCGGATGCGCCGCGGTCATCGCGTACATGTCGTAGAACTCGCCGGTCGAGGTCTTCTGGTTGTGGAACTTGCGGCCGTACCACGAGGCCAGCCCTCGCTCCCTGTACGGCCGGAGGCTCGTCGCCGGTACGTAGTCGCGGCCGAACACCGAGTACGGACGATTCGCGAAGCGGCTCAAGGGCTCGAGCCGCGGCACCGCGTCGGGCAGCACATCGAGATTGCCGGGCGGATGCTCGCCCGGCCCGTCGTCCTTGTAGTAGCCGCCGCGCCGCTCGGGCGCGGGCGACGGAGCCCGGGAGACGCCCGCCGCGGGCCCTTCCCCTTGCGTCCCCAGCTTCGGCGCCGCGCCGCACGCCGTAAGCACCAGCACGATCGCGGCGGCTCCCGCCGCTCTCACGTCTTGATCAGCTTGCGGTTGGACTGGACGTTCATCAGGATGCCCAGGCCCACGAACAGGCTCACGAGCGCCGTTCCGCCGTAGGAAACCAGCGGCAGCGGCACGCCGACGATGGGCAGGATGCCGCTCACCATGGCCATGTTGACGAACGCGTATGTGAAAAGCGTCAGCGTGATCGAGCCGGCGAGAAGGCGCGTGAACAGCGTCGAGGCGTTGGCGGTGATCACGAGCGCCCGGCCGATGAGCAGCAGGTAGAGCACGAGGAGCACGACCGCGCCGATCAGCCCGAACTCCTCGCCGAACACCGCGAAGATGAAGTCGGTGTGTCGTTCGGGAAGGAAGTCGAGATGCGCCTGCGTCCCGTTGAGCCAGCCCTTGCCGATCACGCCGCCGGAGCCCAGCGCGATCGACGCCTGCATGCTGTGGTAGCCGGCGCCGAGCGGGTCGCGGGCGGGATCGAGGAAGGTGAGGATGCGCGCCTGACGGTAGGCGTGCAGATGAGGCCACACCAGCGGCACGGCGAGGCCCGCGAGCGCGACGAGCCCGATGATGATCTTCCAGGACAGCCCCGCCAGGTAGAGCACGAAGAACCCCGACGCACCGATCATGAGCGCGGTCCCGAGATCGGGCTGCCGCTCGATCAGCCATACCGGAAGCGCGATCAGCGCCGCCGCGATGACGAAGTCGACCAGCCGCACGCGTCCTTCGCGCTTCTGGAAGTACCAGGCGAGCATCAGCGGCAGCGCGATCTTCATGAGCTCGGAGGGCTGGAAGCGCCCGACTCCGAGGTTGAGCCAGCGGCGCGCGCCGTTGACGATCGTGCCGCCGAGCGCAACGGCGACGAGCAACAGCACGGACGCGGCATAGAGCGGCAGCGCGGCACGCGCGAGCTGCTGCGGGGCGACGTTCGCGACGAGCCACATCAGCACCAGCGCAAGGCCCAGCGCACCGGCCTGGCTCACCACCCGCGAGACGTTCTGATCGGCCGCCGAGAACAGCGTCACCAGCCCTACGCAGACGATCGCCAGCGCTCCGGTCATCAGGAAGCTGTCGACCCGCCGGGAGAGGAGCTCCCCGAAGCGCGCGCAGAGAGCGAAGAAGCGCTGCATCAGTGTCCCGTCCCGTAAGTTCCGACGATAAAGGAGCGCGCGGAATCGGCCGCCAGGCAAGGCGCGAGACCGACAGCGTAGCTCGGGTTACGGTGAGGTCGAGCAACGCAGCATGGCGGCCACTCATTGGCAACTGAGCGCCGCGAACTATCAAGCGAATTTACGGAACGGGACACTAGTCGGACTCGTCGTCACCGATGCGCGAGACATCCGGCGCGCCTTCCTTGCCCGGCGCGCGGCCCAGGAGGTAGTAATCGAACACCGCGCGCGCGACCGGCGCCGCGGCTTGCGCGCCGAAGCCGCCGTTCTCGACCAGCACGGCGAGGGCGATGCGCGGGTGATCCGCCGGCGCATAGGCGATGTACCACGCGTGGTCGCGCAGCCGCTCGTCGACCTGGCCGGCATGGTACTTCTCGCCCTGCTTGATCGTGAAAAGCTGCGCGGTGCCGGTCTTGCCCGCGGAAACGTAACCCGCGCCGATGAAGGCACGAGCGCTCGTGCCCTCGCGCGCCACGCCGACCAGCGCGCTCTTGAGGAACGCCAGGTACTCGGGCTTGACGGCGACCGTGTGCGTCTCGCGCAGCTCGATCGCGCGCGTCTCTCCGGTCCGGACGTTCTCGATCGAGCGTACGAGATGCGGCCAGAAGGCGTGCCCGTCGTTGGCGATCGTGGCGATCGCCACGGCCTGCTGCACCGGTGTGAACGCGTTGTAGCCTTGGCCGATGCCGGCCGAGATCGAGTCCCCGAGGTACCACTTGCGATGCTCCTCGCGGTAGTTCGCGCCGGCGAAGCGTTTGCGCTTCCACTCCCGCGACGGCAGCACGCCTTTGAGCTCTCCTTCGATGTCGATGCCCGTCTCCTCGCCGAACCCGAACTGGGCGAGAAAATCGTGGGTAACGTCGATGTCGGTCTCGCCGGCGAGCATGTAGTAGTAGGTGTCGCACGAAACGACGATCGACTTCATCATGTCGACGTAGCCGTGACCGCCCGGCTTGTCGTCGCGGAACCGGTGCGCGCTGCCGGCGAGCTGATAGAACCCCGGGTCGAAGATCTGCTGAGTGGTCGTGCGCTTGCCCGAATTGAGCGCCGAAAGCGCGAGAAACGGCTTGATGGTCGACCCCGGTGGATACGCGCCGCGGAGCGGTCGGTTCAGCAGCGGCTTGTCGATGGAGGTGTTGAGCGCGTCCCAGTTGGCGGGGTCGATGCCTTCGACGAAGAGGTTCGGATCGAACCCCGGCTTGGAGACGAAGGCGAGCACTTCTCCGTTCGCGGGATCGATCGCCACCAGCGCCCCGCGATGCTCGCCGAACGCGGCTTCGGCCGCCTGCTGCAGCTTGATGTCGAGCGAGAGCTTCAGGTTGTTGCCGGAGATCGGCGGCGTGCGGGAAAGCGTGCGCACCGCGCGGCCCCCAGCGTCGACCTCGACCTCCTCGACGCCGGTCGTGCCGTGGAGCTCACGCTCGTAGGAAAGCTCCAGCCCCACCTTGCCGATATAGTCCGAGCCCTTGTAGTTCGCGGTGTCGCCCCATTCGTCGATGCGCTCCACGTCCTTGTCGTTGATCCGGCCGATGTAGCCGATCACGTGCGAGGCGAGCGCTCCGAACGGATACTGGCGGAAGAGCCGCGCCTTGATCTCCACGCCGGGGAAACGGTAGCGGTTGACCGCGAAGCGCGCCACTTCCTCGTCGGAAAGCCGCGTGCGCAGCGGCAGGCTTTCGAAGTTCCGCGTCTCTTCCAGCAGACGCTTGAAGCGCTTCCGGTCGCGCGGCTGGACGTCGACCAGCGGCGCGAGCTCGTCGATGGTCGCGTCGAGATTCTTGATCCGCGACGGCGTCAGCTCCAGCGTGTACGCCGAATAGCTCTGCGCCAGCACGATGCCGTTGCGGTCGGTGATGACGCCGCGATTGGGCACGATCGGCACGATCGCGATCCGGTTGCTCTCGGCGAGCGTCTGGTAGTGCCGGTGCTGGTAGACCTGCAGGTAGACGAACCGCGCGAGGAGCCCGCCGAAGGCCAGCACGATCAGGGCGCCTGCGACGATGAGCCGGCGACGGAAGTGGAAAAGCTCGCGCTCGGGATTCTTGAGCTCCTGTACGCCCAGCGCGGAGAAGGAGCTCTGGCGGCGGGCGAAGAGGCGGCGCATCTCAAGGCTCCTTCGACCGCCGCGGGCGCTGCCGCGATTGCAGCAGGACCGTCACGACGGGCCAGAGGAACGCGCCGACCAGCGGACCGATGGCGTAGGTCCAGCGCGGCATCGGCGCGCCGCCGACCACGCGCACCAGCATCACGAGCCCGGTGCAGAAGAGCAGCAGCACCGCGACCTGCGCCGCCTGTTGCCACAGCGGGAAGCGCAGCACGCGGCGGCGGAAGTACTCGGCGGCATAGGCGAGCACCGCGTAGGCGAGGGCGTGCTGGCCGAAGACGGTGGCGTCGGCGACGTCCATCAGCAAGCCCAGACACCAGGCGATGCCCACGCTGATGAGCCGCGGCTCGCGAATGCACCAGTACAGGAGCACCAGCGCGAGGAAATCGGGCTTCAGCGCCTGCGCAAGGGCACTTGCCGGAACGATGTTGGCGAGCAGCCCCAGGAACAGCGTCAGCACGACGAACCACGGCTGGACCGGGAGCAGGATCTCCTCGGGTCGCGCGGGAGCGAAGGTGAAAAGCTGCCCCATGCGCTTTCAAGCTCCGAGCGAGCCTGCCCGATCGATGCGGAGCGCTGACGATCTCACGGCCGTCGTTTGCCCCGGCCCTTGCGCGGAGCGTCGGTTTCCGCGGGCTCCTCGGGACGGGGACGAGCCGTCGCAGCCGCCTGTCCGAGGATCAGCACCTGAGGACTCTTGTCGACCCCGGCGAGAGGCTTGCAGAGCACTCGCGCGAAAATCTGCCCCGTCTCGCGCTCGACCGACACCACCTGGGCGACGGCGAGCCCGGCCGGATACGTGCCGTCGATGCCGGATGTCACTAACCGGTCTCCTGCCTGAATCTCGGCGTTGGGCGACAGAAACCGCAGCTCGGGCAGTCGGCCTGTCCCCGCGCCGTACATCACGCTGCGCACGCCGCTGCGCTCGACCTTCACCGGGACGGCTTGATCCTTGTCGGTCACGAGCGTGACCTCGGCCATCGAAGGAAAGACGCGCGTGACCTGACCGACCACGCCGGCCTCGTCGATCACCGCCTGTCCGAGCTGTACGCCTTCCGACTCCCCCTTGTCGACGAAAAGCTTCTGCGAGAATGGATCGCGTCCGGAATAGACCACGTCGGCGGGCGTCGACGCGCCGGTGAAACGCACGCCGACGTTGATGAGCGAGCGCAGCCGCGCGTTCTCCTGCTCGAGGGTCTTGTAGCCCTGGATGGCGGGCGCTTCCGCGAGGAGTTGCTGCTTGAGCTCCCGATTGTCGACGGCGAGCGCCCGGTTCGATCCGAAATAGGTCGCGATGTACGCGAGCCCATCGGCGGGCAGCTGCAGCGCCCGCTGCATGGGGTAGAGCACGGCGCCGACGGCGTGCCGGACGTTCTCGAGATAGCGGTAGCGCGTGTCGGCGAACATCAGCGCCAGCGACACGAGCGCGAAGAACGTGAGGCGGGCGAGCGGCGAAGGTCCGCGATGGAAGAACGGCGGCGGCTCGACCGGGAAATGGCGCATCGTTCATCGGGCCGGGTCCCGATTACCACCCGAGCGTCGGAAGCCGTGTCCGCGTCGCATCCCGGTAATCGGGCTCCGGCCGATCCGCCTCAATCCGAGGTGAAGATGGTGGAGAGTTTTTCCATGTTCTCGAGCGCCTTGCCGCAGCCGCGCACGACGCAGGTGAGCGGATCGTCGGCCACGATCACCGGCAGGCCGGTTTCTTCCATTAATAGCCGGTCGACGTCGCGAAGCAAGGCGCCGCCGCCGGTGAGCACCATGCCGCGCTCGGCGATGTCGGCGCCGAGCTCCGGCGGCGTGCGCTCCAGCGCGCTCTTCACCGCCGAGACGATGCTGTTCAGCGGATCGGTGAGCGCTTCCAGGATCTCGTTCGACGACACCGTGAAGCTGCGCGGGATGCCTTCGGCGAGGTTGCGCCCCTTGACTTCCATCTCCTTCACTTCCGAGCCCGGAAAGGCCGAGCCGATGGTCTTCTTGATCTGCTCGGCCGTCGTTTCGCCGATCAGCATGCCGTAGTTGCGGCGAATGTAGTTGACGATCGCCTCGTCGAACTTGTCGCCGCCCACGCGCACACTGCCGGAATACACCATGCCGCCGAGCGAGATCACGCCGACCTCCGTCGTCCCGCCGCCGATGTCGACCACCATCGAGCCGGTGGCCTCCGAGATCGGCAGATCCGCGCCGATCGCGGCGGCCATCGGCTCCTCGATCAAGTACACCTTCGAGGCGCCGGCGCCGAGCGCCGATTCGCGGATCGCCCGGCGCTCGACCTGCGTCGAGCCGCACGGCACGCAGATGATGATGCGCGGGCTCGGGCTGAAGAGCTTGGAATCGAGCACCTTCTTGATGAACTGCTTCAGCATCTGCTCGGTCACGGTGAAGTCGGCGATCACGCCGTCCTTCATCGGCCGGATTGCGGTGATGTTGCCGGGGGTGCGTCCCAGCATCTGCTTCGCCGCGAGCCCCACTTCCTGGATCACGCGCTTGCCGTTCGGGCCGCCTTCCTGGCGGATCGACACGACCGAGGGCTCGTTCAACACGATGCCCTTGCCTCGGACGTAGATCAGGGTATTGGCCGTCCCCAGGTCGATCGCGAGATCGCTGGAGAAATAACCCTTGAAGAATTCGAGCATGGGGTCTGTCGTAACAACGCCCGAGCGGCTCGGTACCTCACCAAGCCGGCTCGGGCAATCCGAATATGATAACCTAATATGCTTCGCCTCCACACCGCTTCTCTCCGTAAAAGTCGTCTAAAGCGCCGAAAATGGCACTTTCCTCCGCCGACGTCCAGCGCCTCGCCCATCTCGCCCGGATCGAGATCACGCCCGAAGAGGCGACGGAAGTCCGCGGCAAGCTCGACGGTATCTTCGAGCTCATCGAGAAGATGCGCGCGGTCGATACCCGCGGGATCATGTCGATGGCGCACGCGCAGGAAGTCGTGCTGCCGCTGCGCGACGACGTCGTCACCGAAGAAGACCGGCGCGAGCTCTATCAGAGTGTGGCGCCGGCCGTGCAGAGCGGGCTCTATCTCGTTCCGAAGGTGGTCGAATAGAGCGCGTGATCACCGGTACCATCGCCGAACTCGCGGAGGCGCTGGGTTCGAAGCGCCTTTCGAGCGTCGAGCTGACCACAGGTTTACTCGACCGGATCGAGGCGCTCGACCCGAAGCTCAACGCCTTCCTCGCTCGCGACCGCGAGCGCTCGCTCGCGGAAGCGAAAAGCGCCGACGCGCTTCGCGCCTCGGGCCGCGCGACACCGCTCACCGGGATTCCGGTCGCGCACAAGGACGTGCTCATGACCGCGGGTTGGACGACGACCTGCGGCTCGCGCATGCTCGAGCATTTCGTCGCGCCCTACAGCGCGTTCGTCGTGGAACGGCTCGCCGAGGCCGGCATGGTGCTCGTCGGCAAGACCAACATGGACGAGTTCGCGATGGGCTCGTCGTCGGAGAGCTCGTACTTCGGCCCGGTCCGAAGCCCGTGGAACGTCGATTACGTGCCGGGCGGCAGCTCCGGCGGATCGGCCGCGGCCGTGGCGGCGCGGCTCGTTCCCGCGGCGACCGGCACCGACACGGGCGGCTCGATTCGCCAGCCCGCCGCGCTGTCCGGGGTCTGTGGTCTCAAGCCGACCTACGGCGTGTGCTCACGCTACGGGCTCGTCGCCTTCGCGTCCAGCCTCGACACCCCGGGTCCCCTGGCGCGGACCGCGGAGGACTGCGCGCTGCTGCTCAACTTCATGGCGGGACTCGATCCCCGGGATTCGACCAGCCTGGATCGCCCTCGCGAAGATTACACGCGGCTTCTCGCCGCGCCCGCGGGCGCGAAGCCCCTCGCGGGATTGCGCGTCGGCATGCCGAGGGAGTACTTCGGCGCCGGCGTCGAGACCGACGTCGCGCAGGCCGTTCAAGCCGCTGTGCGCGAGCTGGTCGCGCTCGGCGCGACCGCGGTAAGTGTGACGCTGCCCAATATCGAGCTCGCCGTGCCGGTCTACTACGTCCTCGCGCCGGCGGAAGCTTCGTCGAATCTCGCGCGCTTCGATGGCGTGCGCTACGGCCATCGCGCCGCGAAGTACGACGATCTCACCGACATGTACAAGAAGACCCGCGCGGAAGGCTTCGGCGCGGAAGTGAAGCGGCGCATCCTCGTCGGCACGTACGTGCTCTCCCATGGTTACTACGACGCGTACTACCTGAAGGCGCAGCAGGTCCGGCGGCTGATCGCCGACGGATTCGAGCGCGCGTACGCGAAGTGCGACGTGATCGTCGGCCCGACGGCGCCGTCGGCGGCGTTTCCGATCGGCGCAAAGACCGGCGATCCGGTGCAGATGTATCTCAACGACATTTTCACCGTCGCCGGCAATCTGACCGGCGCGCCGGCGATATCGATTCCGTGCGGCTTCGACCGCAAGGGCCTGCCCATCGGCTTGCAGATTCAGGGCCAGGCTTTCACCGAGAGCGTCGTCCTCAACGTCGCGCATCGTTACCAGCAGGCGACCGACTGGCACAGGCGCGAGCCCGCCGACTTCGCGCTGGAGGCCGTGCGATGAGCTGGGAGTCGGTCATCGGCCTGGAGACCCATGCGCAGCTCTCGACGCGCTCGAAGATCTTCTCGGGCGCCTCGACGGGTTTCGGCGCGGCGCCCAACAGCCACGCCTCCGCCGTCGACATCGCGCTCCCGGGCGTGCTGCCGTCGATGAACCGGGGTGCGGTCGAGCGCGCGATCCGGTTCGGGCTCGCGGTCGGCGGGACGATCAACAGGCGCAGCGTCTTCGCGCGCAAGAATTACTTCTATCCCGATCTCCCGAAGGGCTATCAGATCAGTCAATACGAGATTCCCGTCGTGCAAGGCGGCGAAGTCGCGATCCTTTCGCCCACGCGTGGCGAGATCAAGGTCCGGCTCACGCGCGCGCACCTGGAAGAGGACGCCGGGAAGAGCCTGCACGAGGATTTCCGGGGCATGACCGGCATCGATCTCAACCGCGCGGGCACGCCGCTGCTCGAGATCGTGTCGGAGCCCGACCTGCGCAGCGCCGAGGAAGCCGTCGCCTACGCCAAGACGCTGCACGGCCTCGTGCGCTGGATCGGCATCTGCGACGGCAATATGCAGGAGGGAAGCTTTCGCTGCGATGCCAACGTCTCGGTGCGCCGGACGGGCGACGCGAAGCTCGGCACGCGGTGCGAGATCAAGAACGTCAACAGCTTCCGTTTCCTGCAGCACGCGATCGAGTTCGAAATCCGCCGCCAGATCGAGCTGATCCAGGACGGCGGCACCGTCGAGCAGGAGACGCGTTTGTACGATGCCGACCGCAACGAGACGCGGGCGATGCGCACCAAGGAAGACGCGCAGGATTACCGCTATTTCCCCGACCCGGACCTGCCGCCTCTCGCCATCGACGAGGCCTGGATCGAGCGGGTGCGCGCCGAGCTGCCGGAGTTGCCGCAGACAAAGCGACAGCGCTACGTCAGTGTGTACTCGCTGACGCCTGTCGACGCGATGAGTCTCACTGCTTTGCCCGCTCTCGCCGACATCTTCGAAGCGACGGTTCGCGCCGGAGCGGAAGCTAAGCTCGCCGCGAACTGGGTGCTCGGCGAATTCTCTGCCGCGGTCAACAAGGCGGAGATCGATCCTGCGCTCGCGCCGGTGTCGGGCGCGGACCTCGGCGCGCTGCTCGCGCGCGTCCAGGACAGCACGATCTCCGGCAAGATCGCCAAGGACGTGTTCGAAGCGATGTGGGCCGGCGAAGGCAGCGCCGACGCGATCATCGAGAAGCGCGGACTCAAGCAGATCTCGGACGCCGGCGCGATCGAAAAGATCGTCGATGACGTGCTCGCCGCCAACGCCGCGACCGTCGCCGAATACAAGTCGGGGAAAGAGAAGGCGTTCAACGCGCTGGTCGGCAAGGTCATGCAGGCGACCAAGGGCAAGGCGAATCCCGCGCAGGTCAACGCGATCCTCAGGCGAAAACTCGTTGCTGGCTGAACGCGCCGGCATCCCATTCCGTGGCTGTGTCGGAGCGCTGGTCCTCGCGCTGCTCGCGTCGGGCTGCGCGCAACAACCGGCCGCTCCGTCTCCCGCGCCGCCCAAAGCGCCCACGCCACCGCCTGCCCCGGCTCCGGCGCCCGCTCCGGTCCAGCCCGCGCCGCCGCGCGAAGCGCCGGCCGTCCCGATCGAGATCGGCCGCGTCTCGCTCTACGGCGTCGGCTTCGCGGGAAAGACAACCGCCAGCGGCGAGCGCTTCGACCCCGCCGCGCTCACGATGGCGCACCGTACGCTGCCGTTCGGCACGCGGGTGCGCGTCACGAACCTCAAGAACCACCGCAGCGTCGAAGTGCGCGTGAACGATCGCGGTCCCGCGGTGCCCGGGCGCATCGCCGACGTTTCCCTCGCCGCCGCGCGCAAGCTCGGCATGACCGACGACGGCGTCATCGAGGCGGCGCTGGAGGTGATCGAGCTTCCGGATGGGGATTAGCGCAGGGTTCTGCGCCATCCCGGTCTTCCGCGCAAGGTCAATGCATCAGCGGCTTGTATCGCAACCGATGCGGGCGCGCGCCTTCCTCGCCGAGGCGCTTGCGCTTGTCGGCTTCGTAGTCCTGGTAACTGCCTTCGACGAATACCCAGCGGCCCTCGTCCTCGGCGGCCAGCATGTGCGTCGCGATGCGATCGAGGAACCACCGGTCGTGCGACACCACCAGCGCGCTGCCGGCGAACTCGGTGAGCGCGTCCTCGAGCGCGCGCAGCGTCTCCACATCGAGATCGTTCGCCGGCTCGTCGAGCAAGAGCACGTTGCCGCCCTCGAGCAGCGTGGCGGCGAGATACAAGCGGCCGCGCTCGCCGCCGGAGAAGTCGCCGACGCGCTTCTGCTGATCCGGGCCCTTGAAGTTGAAGCGGCCGAGATACGCGCGCGAGGGCATCTCGAATTTTCCCACCCTGAGAATGTCCTGCCCGCCGGAGATCGCCTCCCACGCGGTCTTGTCGTTGGGCAGAGCCTCGCGCGTCTGGTCGACGATCGCGAGCTTGACCGTCGGTCCGATCACGATCTCGCCGCGATCGGGCTTCTCATTGCCGGCGATCATGCGGAAGAGGGTGGTCTTGCCGGCGCCGTTGGGACCGATCACGCCGACGATCGCGCCCGCGGGAATCTTGAACGAGAGATCGTCGATCAACTGCCGGTCCCCGTAGCCCTTGGCGACGTTCTTGAACTCGATCACCGAATCGCCGAGCCGCTCGGCGACCGGGATGAAGATCTCCTGCGTTTCGTTGCGCTTCTGGTGCTCGTAGGAGGAAAGCTCCTCGAAGCGCGCGATCCGCGCCTTGCTCTTCGCCTGCCGCGCCTTGGCGTTGCTGCGCACCCATTCGAGCTCCTTGTGCATCGCCTTGATGCGCGCGGCCTCCTGCTTCGCTTCGACCGCCAGGCGCTGCTCCTTCTGCTCGAGCCACGAGCTGTAGTTGCCCTTCCAGGGGATGCCGTAACCGCGGTCGAGCTCGAGGATCCATTCGGCCGCGTTGTCGAGGAAGTAGCGGTCGTGCGTGACCGCGATGACCGTGCCGGGAAACTTCTGCAGGAACTGCTCCAGCCATTCCACGCTCTCGGCGTCGAGGTGGTTGGTCGGCTCGTCCAGGAGCAGCATGTCAGGCTTCGAGAGCAACAACCTGCAAAGGGCCACGCGGCGCTTCTCGCCGCCGGAAAGCGTCGCGATCTTCGCGTCCCAGGAGGGAAGCCGCAGCGCATCCGCTGCGATATCCATCTGCACGTCGGAATCGGCACCCGACGCTGCGAGGATTGCCTCGTATTTCGCCTGCTCCGCGGCGAGCGCGTCGAAGTCGGCGTCGGGCTCCGCGTACGCGGCGTAGATCTCCTCGAGCCGCGCCTTGGCGCCGAGAACCTCGCCCATGCCTTCCTCGACCGCCTCGCGCACGGTCCTTTCCGGGTCGAGCTGCGGCTCCTGCGGCAGGAAGCCGATGCGCATATTCGGCATGGGCGTCGCTTCGCCGTCGTACTCGCGATCTTCGCCGGCCATGATCTTGAGCAGGCTCGACTTGCCCGAGCCGTTCAGCCCGAGTACGCCGATCTTGGCGCCGGGGAAGAAGGAGAGCGAGATGTCCTTGAGGATCACCCGCTTGGGGGGCACGATCTTGCCCACCCGGTTCATGGTGTAGACGTACTGGGCCATCGGGAAACGCGAGGAAGAAGCGAAAGCTGTAATTATCGCAGGTCGGCGAGGAGCGGGTCGATCGCGTGGATCGCGTAGCCCGGGTCGAGCGCGCGGCGCGATACCCGGGGACTCGGACGATCACCATCCCTCCCCGGGGGACGAACGGTTATTTGCCGGACTTGGGCGCCACGGTGGTGACGGGCTTGGCGACGGGCCTGGCCGGTGTCGCGGGGGCCGCCTTCGGAGCGGCCGACTTCGCCTCTTCCGCGGCCGCGGCGCGCTCCTTGTCGGCCAGGATTTCGCGCCAGCGCTCTTTGATCGTGTCGTACTTGCTCGTCACCATCGCCAGCTCTTCCTGCTTCTGGCGGATGAGGATGTTCTGTCGGGAGAGCTCCGCGTCGACGCTCGCGGATTCGCGCTCGAGCTCGATCGGAATCGGCTTGCCTGCGTAAGCCTGCTTGCGCGCGGCAAGGTTTTTCTGCTGCCGCTGCAGCGTCTCGCTGAATGTCTGGGCCGAGGCGATCTGCGCTTCGAGCGTCGAGACGGCTCGGTTCCTCGCGAGCTCGATCTCGTTCTCGCTGGTGTACGACTGCATCAGGGCGCGGTCCTTGCGCGCCTGATCGTCGCGCGCCTTGGCCGTCGCCCGCTGCCGCGCGTCTTCGTCGGCCTTGGCTTTGATCTGCTCGGGCGTCAGTGGCGCCTCGATCTTCTTGACCTGCCTCCCTTGCTTGTCGAGCACCGCTGCGCCCTTCGGCGCCTCGGGCGGCGCCTTGTCGCTGTAGTGGACTTTGCCGTCTTCGTCGGTCCATTTGTAGGTCGCCGCTCCCGGCGTCGAAGCGAACCCGAAGGCGAGCAGCATCAGCGCGCAGGACAGCGCGCCTGCATTTCGCGTTTGCCGATCCGAATCCTTCATCATTTCACTCCTACCCGCGCCGGACCGCCCTTTCGTCGGCCCCTACGCCGCGGCGCCATATCGCCCCCGGTAGGCGGTGACTTCGGCTGCTTCGCCGGCGAGCTCGGGCCGCACCGCCAGGAACGCCAGCAGATCGTCGAGGGAGGCAATAGCGAAGACCGGCAGCCGGAACTCTTCCGTGAGTTCCTGGACTGCCGATCGCGCTCCCCGACCCCGTTCCATCCGGTCGAATGCAATTAGGATGCCGGCCGGCTCGGCCCCCTGTCCCCGGATGAGCTCGATCGCCTCGCGCTTAGCCCCACCTTCCGTCACCACATCGTCGACAATCATCACCCGGCCCGTAAGCGGCGCACCCACGACCAAGCCGCCCTCGCCGTGATCTTTCGCCTCCTTGCGATTGAAACTATATGGCAGATTGTGCCCTTTTTCCGCCAACGCGATGGCCGTGGCGGCCACCAGCGTGATGCCCTTGTACGCCGGGCCGAAGAGCTGGTCGCAGGCCACACCGGAAGCGAGGTATGCCTCGGCATAGAAACCGCCCAGGCGGCGGAGGCTCTCGCCGTCGTTGAACAAGCCCGCGTTGAAAAAATACGGCGTCTCGCGCCCGGCCTTGGTCACGAAGCGGCCGAAGCACAATACGCCACGCGACAGGGCGAACGCGAGAAAATCCTGCCGGTAGCCGGTCATCGGCGTGGAATTTTACCTGTAAACTTCCCGGCCGCCCGTGCGCATCGTCACGCTCAACGTCAACGGCATCCGCGCGGCGGAGAAGAAGGGGCTGTCGCGCTGGCTCAAACGTGTCGAGCCGTGGGACGTCGTCTGCCTGCAGGAGATCAAGGCAACCGCGGACGAGGTGCCCCGCGCCCTGCTCGCCCCGTGCAAGTCGCACGGTTTTTTCCTCTCCGCCGGCCGCAAAGGCTACGCCGGCGTCGCGCTCTACGCGAAGCGGGAGCCCAGGGTCACGACCGGCTTCGGCTCCACCGAGTTCGATGCCGAAGGTCGCTATCTCGAGGCCGACTTCGGCAGAGTCGCCGTGGCGAGCGTGTATCTGCCGTCGGGTTCGTCGGGACCGGACCGGCAGGCGTCGAAGTACCGGTTCATGGAGGCGTTCCTGCCGCATCTACTCAAGCTGCGCCGCCGCCGACGCGAGATCATCCTCTGCGGCGACTGGAACATCGCCCACCAGGCGATCGACCTCAGGAACTGGCGCAGCAACCAGAAGCTCTCGGGGTTCCTGCCCGAGGAGCGCGCCTGGCTCACCCGGGTGTTCGATGAGATCGGCTTCGTCGACGTGTTCCGCACCATCAACAAGGAGCCGGACCATTACACGTTCTGGTCGACGCGGGGGCAGGCGTGGAAGAAGAACGTCGGCTGGCGCATCGACTACCAGGTGGCGACGCCGGGCATCGCAGCGAAGGCCCGCGCGGTGTCGATCTACAAGAACCGGCGCTTCTCCGATCACGCGCCCGTCATCGTCGATTACGATTACGAGCTCGCGTGAGCGCGAAGCCTGTCGTGGCTATGGTGCCTGCGGCGCCGATGCCCTGGCACTGAAGCCCCGCGAGTTCCGGCACATGATCCGCCTCACCGATGTCACGCTGGCGCGCGGCAGCAAGAGGCTGCTCGAGGGTGCGGCTCTGACGATGCACGCCGGCCAGAAGGTCGGCCTCGTCGGCGCCAACGGCAGTGGCAAGTCCTCGCTCTTCGCGCTGCTGCGCGGCGAGCTCGATGCCGATGCCGGCGAAGTGTCGCTGCCGGCTTCATGGGTGATCGCCCATGTCGCCCAGGAAACGCCCGCGACGGACACGCCTGCGATCGAATTCGTTTTGGACGGCGACCCCGAGCTGCGCGCCGTGATGCGCGCGCTCGCAGTCGCGGAAGCCGAGCCGCACGTTTCCGGCGAGCACCTCGCCGATCTGCATCACCGCTTCGACGCGATCGATGGTTACAGCGCCCGCGCCCGTGCCGCCAAGCTGCTCGCCGGTCTCGGTTTCCGCGCGGCGCGCCACGACGATCCCGTCGCGAGCTTCTCCGGCGGCTGGCGAATGCGGCTCAACCTCGCGCAGGCGCTCATGACGCGCTCCGATCTGCTGCTGCTCGACGAGCCGACCAACCATCTCGATCTCGATGCGGTCCTCTGGCTCGAGGAGTGGCTCGAGCGCTATCCCGGCACGCTGCTGCTCGTCACCCACGACCGCGACTTCCTCGACGCAGTCGTCACGACGATCGTTCACATCGACGCGTGCAAGCTGCGCACGTACAACGGCAACTACACGCAGTTCGAGAGCCAGCACGCTCAGGCGCTCGCGCAGCAGCAGGCGGCGTACGCCCGGCAGCAGCGGAGAATCGCGCATCTGCGCGCGTACGTCGACCGCTTCCGCGCCAAGGCGACCAAGGCCAAGCAGGCACAGAGCCGGATCAAGACATTGGAGAAGATGGAGCTGATCGCCGCGGCGCACGTCGACAGTCCATTCTCCTTCGCTTTTGCGTCGAGGCAGATCCACGAACGCCAGCTGGTCAAGCTCGAGCACGCGACGCTCGGCTACGGGGTCGATCCGATACTGACGGGCGTGGAGCGGTCGATCCTCGCTGGCGAGCGCATCGGACTGCTCGGACCGAACGGCGCTGGCAAGTCGACGCTGCTGCGCGCGGTCGCCGGCGAGCTGGCGCCGCTCGCGGGGCGGCGTCTCGCCGCGCAAGGCCTGCGCATAGGTTATTTCGCCCAGCATCAGGTCGAGCAGCTCCGGCTGGAGCACGACGCGCTGTGGCACGTCCGGCGGCTCGAGCCCGACACGCGCGAACAGGAGCTGCGCGACTTTCTCGGCGGGTTCGACTTCCGCGGCGATCGGGTGGCCGCGGCGGTGGGCGAATTTTCCGGCGGCGAGAAGGCGCGCCTTACGCTCGCCCTGCTGGTGCGCCAGGAGCCCAATCTTCTGCTGCTCGACGAGCCGACCAATCATCTCGACATCGAAATGCGCGAAGCGCTGACCGAGGCGTTGCAGGATTACGCTGGTGCGCTCATCGTCGTCGCGCACGACCGCCACCTGTTGCGCGCGACCGCGGACGAGCTCTGGGTCGTGGCCGACGGAGCGCTCTCGACCTTCGACGGCGATCTGGACGACTACCGGGATTGGGTGCGCGAGCGACGGTCGGCCGATGACGGCACGACCGGCGAAGCCGCCGCACCCACGGATCGCAAGGCGCGGCGTCGCACGGAAGCGGCAGAGCGGCGGCGGCTCTCGGAGCTTAAGAAACCGCTGCAGCAGGAGCTGGCCGCCGTGGAAGCCGAGATGCAGTCGCTAGCAGGCGAGAAACAGGAGCTCGAGGCGTGGCTCGCCACCGAGGACGCCTACGCGGAGGCCAGCAAGGAGAGCCTCGTCGCAGCGCTCGAGCGTCAGGGCGACCTGACGTGGCAGCTCGCCCGCGCGGAAGCTACGTGGCTCGAGCTGCAATCGCAACTCGAAGCCATCGACCGTCGCCCGGGATGAGCGCATGGCGCGAACCCGACTGGGTCGTGCGGAAACGCTCGATCAGATCGAAACCCGATGCTGACGATCAATCCGGCGGAAGCTGCACTTCCGCGGCGATGCGCCACGCCCCGCCATCGTCGCGCTGCCAGACGTGCACATAGTAGCCGGACGCTTCCTCGGAGCTGCCGACGAAGAGGACGTAGCGTCCGTAGGTGAAGCCGAGATCGTCGCTCGCCGAAGCGCCTGCGCCGGCGGGCGTCCACACGATCCAACGACCCGTCGCGGCAAGCGCTTTGCGCGCCGCGTCGACTCCGACGAGCGCGTAGCTGCCCTCGCGCAGAATGCGCGCGGAATTCGCGAGCAGATCGAAGTACGAAGACCCCTTGGCGGGATCAGGATCGAGGCTGCGCGCGCCACGTTCGAGCGCAAGGAGGGCTTCCTTGCCGTGGCCGTTGGAGCGCGTCCACTGGAATCCGAAGCCACGCGCTGGCGCGTCGGCGCGCGCCGCCAGCGAGTCGGGTGCAGGCGCGGCAGGCGTCGAGACGCCGGCGTCGACCGCGACCCGCCAGACACCGTTCTCGCGCTTCCACACCGAGAAGAAATAACCGTAATGCGCTGGCGCCTTCGCGTCGCGCTGGTTGGAAAGCGAGAATGGCCCGGTCGTGTAGCCAAGATCGCCGGCGCGCGCGACGCCGCCCGCCTGGGGCGACCAGTCGAGCGTGAGCGCAAGCGGATCCGCCGGTGCGGGCTTGGCGAGCATGCGCTCGCGCATCACGCCCGGTCCCGGCCGGAAGTCGACGCCGTCGGCCGCGAAATGATCGAGAAACGCGGCCCGGATGCCGCGCTCGGTCGAATCCTTGGCGAAGCCGCGCTCCGCCGCGAAGAGCTCCTCGAGAGCGGGGTCCGGCCCGCTCGGCGCGACGGCGCAGGCGCCGAGGGTCATCGCCGCCAGGAGCGAGCAGGCGAGGCGCGAGCGAGCGCGCATCGATCTCACGGAGCGAATCTCACGGAGCGATCATCCCGAGGTCGCCGGCCGACGAAACAGATACAGACCGAAGCCCAGCGTGTGACGCCCCCAGCGCAAGTAGCCATCGCGCCAGCACCGGATGCGCTCCAGCATTGCCGGAACGTCGGGATCGTCGGGATCGTCGGGCTGCTCGATCGCATACCGCTCGATCGAGGCGCTGTATTTCCATTCGTATTCGTCCCATTCGTCAGGCGAGGCGACGCTGGCATGGAGCGGCACGAACCCGGCCTCGATACCCGCCTGCACGTTCCCGCGGTGATCGCGAAACTCGCCCTGTGTCGCTTCCAGGTGAGCGAGGTATTCAACGCACGGCGCCTGCTGCCAATAGCCTTCCCCGATCAGAACATAGCCGCCGCGGCGCGTCCAGCCCGCGAGCCTCGCGCAGATTCCTCCGATGCCACCCGCTATGCCGCCGCCGCCCAACATGACGGTGAGATCGAACGCCTCGGCTTCGGGCGTGAAATCGGCGATGTCCGCTTCGAGGAGCTGCAAGCGCGGCGCCGAGCATCGGCGCGGAGACGTCTATCGCGGTCACGCGGCAGCTGGAGCGCTCGATCACGCGCAGCGCGAGCGCGCCCCGGCCGCAACCGAGATCGAGCACATGCGCATCCGCGTGCAACGGTACCAGGTCGAGGATGCGATCGATCTTGGCGGCCGATATCGGGTTGCAGAAGTCGTGACCGCGGTGGGCGATCGCGCTGAACTTGTGGCGATTCATTCGGACCCCGGCGCCGCGGCCGGGGCCGCCTCGTTCCACGGCGCCACGCGCAACAGCAGCGCCATCCCCGGCAGGGCGAGCATGGTGCAGAGAATGAAGAACGCGAACCAGCCCGTCTGCTCGACGATCCAGCCGGTGCTTGCGTTGACCAGCGAGCGCGGAACCGAGGCGAGGCTCGTGAACAGAGCGAACTGCGTCGCCGTGTAGCGCGGGTCGGTCGCGCGGGCGATGAACGCGGTGAACGCCGCGGTGCCCAGCCCCACGCCCAGCGCTTCGAAGGCGATCACCAGCGCGAGCAGCGCACGGTCGGGCTGGTGCACGTAGGCGAGCCACGCGAAGCCGAGGATCGACACCACCTGCACCGCGCCGAACAGCCACAGGCCGCGGTTGATGCCGATCTTGAGCATCCAGAGGCCGCCGAGGAGCCCGCCGATCACGCTGGCCCACAAGCCGGCGTTCTTGGCGATGAGGCCGATATCGGTCTTGGAAAAGCCCATGTCCAGGTAGAACGGCGTCGCGAGCGCGGTGGCCATCGAATCGCCGAGCTTGTAGAGAAAGACGAATGCCAGCACCAGCAGCGCCTGCGCGACGCCGGCGCGCGTGACGAACTCGTGGAACGGCTCCACAACGGCCTCGGTGAGGGTGCGTGGGGCGGGTCGCGAGAGCGTCGGCTCGGACACGAGCAACGTGTTGGCGATGCCCGGCAACATGAAGAGCGCCGTCACGGTGAACACCGTCTGCCACGGCAGGAGGTCGGCGAGAATGAGCGAAAGCGCGCCCGGCACCAAGCTCGAGATGCGATACGCCTGCACATGGATCGAATTGCCCAGGCCCAGCTCCGCGTCGGGAAGCAGCTCGCGCCGATAAGCGTCGAGCACGATGTCCTGGGTCGCGGCGAAGAACGCCACCGCCGTGGCGAGATAGGCGATGGTCCACAGGTCGAGCTGCGGGGAGAGCGCGCCGAAAAGCGGGATCGACAACAGAAGCAGCACCTGCGTGGCGAGCATCCACCCGCGACGCCGGCCCAATACGGGCACGGCATAGCGGTCGACCAGAGGCGCCCAGAGGAACTTCCACGTGAACGGCAGCTGGATGAGCGCGAAAAGTCCGATCGCGCGCAGCTCGACCTGTTCGGAGCGCAACCACGCCGGCAACAGGTTGAGCAGGATGTACAGCGGCAACCCGGAGCTGAACCCGGTGAACACGCAGATCAGCATCCGCCGGTTGAACAGCGCCGCCCGCCAGCCGATCGGCGACTGGGTCATCGGCGGCATTGTAGCCGCTCGCCGAGGTCCGCCCGCGCTCGGGCTCCAGCGCGGTCGCGCGACCTCGCGCTCACTTGCGCCGGAACCGGTAGATCGCGAGCGAGCCGAAGAGATTGGGGAGCACCGTCACTCGCCGGGCGTCGTGCAGAACGACGCGCTCGAGCACGTCGAAGGCGTGCGCTGCGCAGAACGCGTCGAAGTCAGCGACCGTGCACAGGTGAATGTTGGGCGTGTCGAACCACTGGTACGGCAGGCTGGGTGAGACGGGCATGCGGCCGAAAAGCACCTGCACGCGATGCGACCAGTGCGCGAAGTTCGGAAAGGTGACGATCGCCTCGCGGCCCACGCGCAGCATCTCCAGAACGATCTCTTCGGTGTGGCGCATGGCCTGCAGCGTCTGCGAAAGGATGACGCTGTCGAAGCTCTGGTCGTCGAAGCCCGCGAGGCCGGACTCGAGGTCGCTCTGGAGGACGTTGACGCCGTTGCCGATCGAGGCCAGCACGCCGGCATCGTCGATCTCGATGCCGTAACCGCTCACGCCCCGCGCTTCGCGCAGGTAGGCGAAGAGGCTTCCGTCGCCGCAGCCCAGGTCGAGCACCTGCGCGCCGTGCCTGATCCAGCCCGCGATGGTCGAGAAATCCGGCCGGAGAATGCGCGTCATCGCGGCAACCGCTCGAGGTAGGCGCGCACGATCGCGTGGTACTGCGGCGTGTCGAGGAGAAACGCGTCGTGGCCGTGCGGCGCAACGATCTCCGCATAGGAGACGTCGCGCCGATTGTCGACCAGCGCCTTCACGATCTCGCGCGAACGCGCGGGCGCGAATCGCCAGTCGGTCGTGAAGGAGACGACGAGAAACCGGCAGGTCGCCGGCGAGAGCGCCCTGGCGAGGCTGCCGCCGGCGGCCGCCGCGGGATCGAAGTAGTCGAGCGCCTTGGTGATGCGAAGGTACGTGTTCGCGTCGAAGTACTCGGAGAACTTCTCGCCCTGGTAGCGCAGGTACGATTCGATCTCGAACTCCGGGGCGAACGAGTAATTGAGGCCTTCGCGGAGCGCCCGGCCGAATTTCTCGCCCATCTGCTCGTCGGAGATGTAGGTGATGTGCCCGATCATCCGCGCCACGCGCAGACCTCGCACGGGCTTCACGCCATGGGCGTAGTAATGCCCGTCGTGAAACTCCGGATCGGTCATGATGGCCGCGCGCGCGACTTCGTTGAATGCGATGTTCTGCGCCGAGAGATTGGGCGCGGCGGCGATCACCAGCGCAGTGCCGATGCGCTCCGGATAGCGGATCGCCCACGAGAGCGCCTGCATGCCGCCGAGACTGCCGCCCATCACCGCGGCGAAGCGCTCGATGCCGAGCCGGTCGGCGAGCCGCGCCTGCGCGTCGACCCAGTCCTCGACGGTGACGATGGGGAAATCCGAGCCCCAGGGCTCGCCCGTCGCCGGGTTGATCGACGCCGGACCGGTCGAGCCGAAGCAGCTGCCGATGTTGTTGACACCGACGACGAAGAAGCGATTCGTATCGACGGGCTTGCCGGGGCCCACCATGTTGTCCCACCAGCCTTCGCTGTCGTCGCGATCCGCGTACGTTCCGGCGACATGGTGGGAAGCGTTGAGCGCGTGGCAGACGAGGATCGCGTTGGAGCGCGCGGCATCGAGCGTGCCGTAGGTTTCGTACATCAGCTCGAAAGCGGGGAGCGCCGCGCCGGAGGAGAGCCGGAGCGATTCCCCGAACGACGCGCGTTGCGGTCGCACGATGCCGACGGAGCCGGGCGCTGGGGTCATGGGCGCAATAAAAAACCCGATCAGCTTGTCGCTAATCGGGTCGGTCGGAACGAAGAAACCTCGCCGCTTTAGCCGTATTTGTCGAAGGCCCGTCGCGCTTGGGACCTCCTTCGCGCCCGCAAGCTGATCGTCAAATCGGCGCGTCTCGCGTAGTTTAGCGGCGCGCAGCGCGTTGTCAATTCAGCCAGTTCATGCGTTGAGCTTGGCCAGCAGTGCGACCAGCTTGGCGGGCTCGTCGACGTTGCGCATCCGGGCGACGATGGCCTTGGCGGCCTGCAGCTCGCTCGTCAGCACGCGCTGCTTCACCGACAGTACGTGCGCCGGGTGCATCGAGAAGTCGAGGAGCCCCATCCCGAGGAGCAGCCGCGTGAAGCGCACGTCGCCTGCCATCTCGCCGCACACCGCGATCGGCACGCCCGCCTTGTGGGCGGTGGAGATCGCCAGCGCGATGAGCTTGATCACCGCCGGATGCAGCGCATCGTAGAGCTGCGACACGGCGTCGTCGGAGCGATCGACCGCGAGCGTGTACTGGATCAGATCGTTGGTGCCGATGGACAGGAAGTCGAGCCGGGTCGCGAAAGCGCCCAGCGACAGCACCGCCGCCGGGATCTCGATCATGCCGCCGACTTCGATGCCCGAATCGAAGTCGACCTTCTGCTCGCGCAAGCCCTCCTTCGCCTGCGCGATGAGCGCGAGCGCCTGCTCGATTTCGCCCACCGACGAGAGCATGGGCAGCAGGATCTTCACCTTGCCGTAGGTCGAGGCGCGCAGGATCGCGCGAAGCTGAGTGAGAAAAAGCCGCGGCTCCGCGAGACAGAAGCGCACCGCGCGCAGGCCGAGTGCCGGGTTCGGCGCCACGCGCGTCAATCCGTCGAGGCCCTCCTTGTGCTTGTCCGCGCCCAGGTCGAAGGTGCGGATCGTCACCGGCTTGTCCTTCATGCCTGCCGCAACCGAACGATAGGCTTCGAACTGCTCGTCCTCCGACGGCAGCCCGTCCCGGTTCAGGAACAGGAACTCGGTGCGGAACAATCCGACCCCGCTCGCGCCGTTTTCGATCGCCGGCTCGAGGTCCTCGGGCAGCTCGATGTTCGCCATCAGCTCGACCCTGCAGCCGTCGAGCGTGGTCGCCGGCGTCGTGCGCAACCGGCGCAGCTTCTGCAAGTCAAGCTCGAACTCTTCCTGCCTCAGGCGGTACTCGGCGAGGACCGATCGGTCGGGATTGACGATGACGACGTTGCGTCCGCCGTCGACGATCAGCATCTCGTTCTCGCGTATCAGCGCGCGCCCGTTGTGCGTCGCGACCACGGCGGGAACGTTCAGGCTGCGGGCGACGATCGCCGTGTGGGAAGTCACGCCCCCCAGATCGGTAAGGAAAGCCGCGAAGTGCTGGTTCTTGAATTGGATCACGTCGGCCGGAGAGAGATCGTGAGCGACGAGGATGGTGTGGTCCTGGACCGATCGCAGCGGTCCCGGCTTGCCCATCAGCACCTTGAGCACGCGTTCGACGACGTGGACGACGTCGGCCTTGCGCTCGCGAAGATAGGAATCCTCGATCGAATCGAACTGTTCGATGAGCACGCCCAACTGCTGCGTCAGCGCCCATTCCGCATTGCACAACTGCTCGGCGATCGTGCGCTTCGGCGCCTCGTGCAGGGTGGGGTCGGTGAGGATCATCCAGTGAACGTCGAGAAAGGCGCCGAACTCCGCGGGCGCATCGCCGGAGGTCATCGTGCCGTGCAGGCCCTCGAGCTCCTTTTGCACGGCGGTGAGCGCCTGGGTCAGACGGTCGATCTCCGCGTGGACCTGCTCCGGCGAGATCGAGTAGTGGGCGACCTCGAGGGTCGCATGGGAAATAAGCTGCGCCCGGCCGATCGCGATGCCGCCGGACACGCCGATGCCGTGCAGCACGAAGCTCATCGGCGACTCCGCCCGTCAGGTGGCGACAACCGTGAAGTCTCCGGTCCTCCTGTCGGGTTCACGCGTCGACCCGCTCCTCTGACGTGGCGTTCTATTGTTCTTCGCCGAACTGTCCCGCGATGAGCTGCACCATGGCCGTCATGGCCTCCGATTCGTCCGGGCCGCTGGTTTCCACCCGGATCGTCGCGCCGACCCCCGCGGCGAGCAGCATCACGGCCAGCATGCTGCGCGCGCTCGCGCGCCGTCCATTCCATATCAGCGATACGCTGCAGCGGAATTGAGACGCGACCTGAACGACCCTCGCGCAGGCTCGCGCATGGAGCCCGAAGCGATTGGTGATCTCGATGAGGCGTGTTTGCATGGCTGGCAAAACCCGTGCCCGGACTGAAACGCGCATGCGGGGGACGTACGCGCTTTTCCATTGATCGGTCCGCTCCGACATTGGTTCCGGTCGATGTGAAATTTCATGTGTCGCCGATCGACGACCGCTCTGCACGATGCGTGCCCGTGCAAGATCACTGACCCTCGCCGAAGCAATCGCCTATGAGCGCTACGAGCGCATCCATCGCCTCGCCCTCGTCGGGTCCGTCGGTTTCGAGCGTGATGCGGCTGCCCTTGCCCGCCGCCAGCATCATAACGCCCATGATGCTCTTGGCGTTCACCTTGCGGCCGTTTCGCGCCAGAGACACGTCGCACTGGTACTTCGCGGCGAGCTGCGTGAGCTTGGCCGAAGCCCGCGCGTGCAACCCGAGCTTGTTCACGATCTCAACTTCTTGCTGCCGCATAAAGAGGATCGACTTCGACGTGCAGCACGCCGTCGCAGCCTCCGCTGATGGCTTTCTTGATCATCGTGTCGAGGTCGCGGTCGCGATAAGTGAGCGCCCGCACGAGCATCGGCAGGTTGACGCCGGCGACCGCCTCGACCCTTCCCGCGACCAGGAGCTTGCTCGCAAGGTTGCACGGCGTTGCACCGTAGATGTCGGAGAAGACGAGCACGCCGTCGCCGGTGTCCAGGTTATGGACCAGTTCGCGGGCCTTCGGCAGCAGCTGCGAGGGGTCGTCCTTCGCGCCGACGGAAAGCGTTTCGAATTGCCCTGGGCGGCTGCCGAGCACATGCGTCACCGCCGCGGCCAGGCTGCTCGCCAGCGTGCCGTGGCAGACGATCAGGATGCCGATCATGGATCATGCCCCCTTGCGGTCCATCTTAGCAGAACGGTCGCGACGAGCGTGGCTGCGAAGCGCATCAGGCGCCTAGCGGCAGGCTCCGATCAGCGCCTCGGCGAAGCGGTCCGCGACGTCGAAGCCGGTCTGCTTCGTGATCTCGACGAATCCCGTCGGGCTGGTCACGTTGACTTCGGTGAGGTAGTCGCCGATCACGTCGAGGCCGACGACCAGCATCCCGTCCGCCCAGAGCTTCGCCCCCACGCGCTCCGCGATCTCGCGGTCGCGCCGCGAGAGCGGGCGGGCGATGCCACGTCCGCCCTGGGCGAGATTGCCCCGCGTCTCGCCCGGCTTGGGGATGCGCGCGAGAACGTGCGGCATCGGCTCGCCGGCGATGACGATGACGCGCTTGTCGCCGTCGACGATCTCGGGGATGAATCGCTGAGCCATGACGGTGCGCCCGCCATGATGGCCCACGGTCTCGACGATCACGTTGCGGTTGGGATCGTCGTCGCGGACGCGAAACACCGACGCGCCGCCCATGCCGTCGAGCGGCTTGAGGATCACGTCGCCGTGCTCGTCGATGAACGCGCTCAGGAGCTCCGGGGCACGCGTCACGAGCGTCGGCACGACGTACTCGGGGAAGCGCGCAATCGACATCTTCTCGTTGTAGTCGCGCAGCGCCCGCGGCCGGTTGAAGACGCGGGCGCCGCGCGCTTCGGCCGCCTCGAGGAGATATGTCGAATAGACGTATTCCAGGTCGAAGGGCGGGTCCTTGCGCATCAGCACCGCGGTGAACGACTCGAGGGGTCGAACCGAGGTCTGGCCGGCCTCGAACCAGTGATGCTCGTCGGGATGGAGCTGGAGCGGCCGCACGTGCGCGCTCGTTTCCCCATCGCGCCAGGACACGTCGCGCTGCTCCAAGGCGAAGAGGCTGTGACCGCGCTTTTCGAGTGCGCGCATCATCGCCACGCTCGTGTCCTTGTAAGCCTTGAGCGAGGGCAGGGGATCGAGGATGAAAGCGAATTCCATGCGTGGGAGAAGCTCGGCGGAGCGCCATCGTACCGTAGCCCGGGGGCGAGCGCGAAGCGCGAACCCCGGGACCAGCGAAGCATGTAGCCCGGGGTGAGCGCCTTGCGCGAACCACGGGTCGAACCGCGCGCAAACCGCGGGAGAGTCAGAGCCGCAGCCCCGGGGTTCGCTTCCCGCTCACCCCGCGCTATGACCCCAGCTTGTCGATCGTGAGAATCGTTCCGGCAGAGGCACCCCGGTAGCCCGGCAGGTGCTTGAGGATGCGAGCGAAGACCGGACCCTTGAGCGCTTCGAGAAGGCGGCCGATGGCCGGCGCCGACAGCGCCCTGGCGTGGACCGCCAGGTAGTAGCGTTCGCGCACGCGCGGCACGAATGCGAGCCCGTAGTCCGCGGCCGCGGCGCGCAGGCCGAAGCCGGCATCCGCCGCGCCCGAAGCCACGGTGGCGGCAACCGCCGCATGCGTGAACTCCTCGTTCGCGTACCCCGCCACCGAAGTCGCCTCGACGCCTTCGTCGGCGAGCACGCGATCGATGAGAAGCCGGGTGCCGGAGCCTCGCTGCCGATTGACGAAGCGGAGCCGCTTTCGGGCCACGTCGACGAAGGTGCGCACGCGCTGCGGGTTCGCGCGCGGCAGGATGAAACCCTGATCACGCGCTACGAAGCGCACGAGGCGATCGCGGCGGGGGTGCAGCAGGTGCCGGAAGGGCGAAAGATCGGCCAGCGCATGCGGACTCGACGCGACGTGGAAGCCCGCCACATCGGTGCGGTCGGCCCCGAGCTGCTCGAGCGCGTGGAGGCTCCCCATGAAGGCGAGATCGAGCGAGAGCTGCGCGGCCGCGGGCAGCGCGTCGCGCAATGCCGCCAGCGCCGGGTCGCTGCTTGCCGCGACGGCGAGCCGCAGCCCCGGCGGCGCCGATCCCGATGCCTGGCTGCGGGCGAGCTCCACGGCCAGCGTCGAGAACGACCGGGCGAGCCTGCGCTCGGCGGCTAGCTGCGCCGAAACGAGCCGGGCGCCGGCCGCCGCGAGCCGTGCTCCGCGACCTCGTTCCAGCACCACGAGCGCCGAGCCGAGCCGGCATTGCTCGTCCTTGAGCACGCCCCACGCCGCGCGATACGAAAGGTTGCAGCGTTCGACCGCGGCGGCGAGCGAGCCGCTCGCGGCGATCGCCTGCAGCAGCGGCAGGAGTCGCGGATCGAGCGGCTCGGCGGGATCGGTCGCCAGCATCCACGTCAGCGCAGGAACGATGCGCATTATGCGCCGATTTGCATATTTGGCTGCACGGCGGCTAACGCTATCATTTCTTCATGGCGAGGGACAGCTCGCCCGCGCATATGTCTCAAGCTGCATATATTAGACAGGCGGGGCCGTCGCGGCAACGGCGATGAGCTCGGTCGGCCAAGCCGCGGGCGAAGCGCTGCGTCTGGTCGCCGGCGGCGATCCCAAGCTCGCCGGCATCGTATGGCTCAGCCTGCGCGTGAGCCTCACGGCGGTCGCGATTTCCTGCCTCGTCGGTCTGCCCCTGGGCGCGACCATCGCGGTGAGCCGCTTCCCGGGCCGGCAGACCGTGGTGGTGGTGCTCAACGCGCTGATGGGACTGCCGCCGGTCGTCGTCGGCCTGGCGGTCTATCTGCTGCTCTCGCGCGCGGGGCCCCTGGGCGCCCTGGGCCTGCTGTTCACGCCGACGGCGATGGTGATCGCCCAGGCGATGCTGATCACGCCGATCATCGCGGCGCTCTCGCGCCAGGTGGTCGAAGACGCATGGATCGAGTATCGCGAGCAACTCCGCTCCCTCGGGCAGAAGCGTTTGGGAGCCGCGATGACGCTGCTGTGGGATCTGCGTTTCTCGCTGGTCACGATCGTGCTCGCCGGATTCGGGCGAGCCGCCGCGGAAGTCGGCGCGGTAATCATCGTCGGCGGCAACATCGACGGCGTCACACGGGTGATGACGACCGCCATCGCGCTGGAGACCAGCAAGGGCGACCTGCCGCTCGCCCTGGGGCTCGGCATTGTCCTCGTGACGATCGTTCTCGCTCTCAATGCCGCCGCGTACGTCGTGAAGGAAACGGCGCAGCGGCGCTACGGATGAGTGGCGACTTCATGCACGGTCCGCGCTCACTCCTTCCGTTACGCCTCGAGGCGCTCGTTTTCGCCGTCGGCGGCCGCCGCATCGTCGACGGCGTGTCGCTTGCGCTCGGAGCCGGCGTGCGCACGGTCGTGATCGGTCCCAACGGGGCGGGCAAGAGCGTGCTGCTGCGGCTGTGCCATGGACTGCTGCAGCCGACGTCCGGGAAGGTCGCGTGGAGCGCACCGGAGCTGCCAGGCGAAGCGCGACGGCAGGCGATGGTGTTCCAGCGCCCGGTGCTGCTGCGCCGGTCGGCGCTCGGCAATGTCGTTCACGCGCTCGCCGTGGCGCATGTGCCGCGCGCCGAGCGCGAGGGGCGAGCGCGCGAGGCGCTGCGCAAGGTCGGCCTGGAGCCGCTGGCAGGTCGCTCCGCTCGCGTGCTGTCGGGAGGCGAGCAGCAGCGGGTCGCGCTGGCGCGCGCCTGGGCGCTGCACCCGGAAGTCCTTTTCCTCGACGAGCCGGCGGCCAATCTCGACCCGGGAGCGACCCACGAAATCGAGCGGGTGATCGCCGCGATGCACGCCGCCGGCACCAAGATCGTGATGGTTACGCACAACCTCGGCCAGGCCCGACGCCTGGGCGACGAAATACTCTTCGTGCATCAGGGGCGCGTGCTCGAGCGCGCGCCGGCCGAACGATTTTTCAAGCAGCCCGCTTCGAGCGAAGCGGCGCAATTTCTGGAAGGAGAGTTGCCATGGTAATCGCGCGTCGCGGCTTTATTGCTCTGACGCTGTTCGCGGTCGCGTCGATTGCGATCGCGCAGGAGAAGTTCATCACGGTGGCGTCGACCACCTCGACCGAGCAGTCGGGCCTGTTCGGATATTTGCTGCCGATCTACGAGCGGCAGACCGGCGTCAAGGTCCACGTGGTCGCGCTCGGCACGGGGCAGGCCCTGGACGTCGCGCGCCGCGGCGACGCCGACGTCGTGTTCGTGCACGCCCGATCGGCGGAGGAGAAATTCCTGGCCGAGGGCCAGGGCGTCAAGCGCTTCCCGGTGATGTACAACGACTTCGTGCTGATCGGACCGAAGAGCGATCCGGCCAAGGTCGGCGGCGGCAAGGACATCCTGGCCGCGTTCAGGAAGGTCGAAGCCGCGCATGCGCCGTTCGTCTCGCGCGGCGACAGGAGCGGCACCCACATCGCGGAGCTCGCACTTTGGAAAGCATCCGGTATCGACATCGACAAGGCCAAGGGCCCGTGGTATCGCGACACCGGGCAGGGGATGGGGCCGGCGCTCAATACGGCGGCAGCCATGGGCGCGTACATCCTGTCCGATCGCGGCACCTGGCTCAATTTCAAGAACCGCGGCGATCTCACGATCCTGGTCGAAGGCGACAAGCGCCTCTTCAATCAGTACGGCGTGATGCTCGTGAACCCCGAGAAGCATCCGACCGTGAAGAAAGAGCTCGGCCGGCAGTTCATCGATTGGCTGATCTCTTCGGCGGGGCAGAAGGCGATCGCCGAATACAAGATCAACGGCGAGCAGCTGTTCTACCCCAATGCGACGGATCAGAACGCATAGGCGGTTTGCCGGGCTCGGTCTCGCAGCGGTCATGCTCGTCGGTGCTGCGCATGCGGACGAGCCGCGGCTGCGCTTTTACGCGGCGGGAAGCTCGAGCGCCGCCATGACCGCGATCGCTGCCGCGTTCACCGCGTCGGGCGGGCCTCCGGTTGTTACCGTGTTGGGACCCTCGGGCCTGCTACGCGAGCGAATCGAGAAGGGCGAGCCCGCGGCCGTTTTCGCCTCCGCCGATCTCGAGCATCCACAGACACTCGCTCGCGCGGGTCGCTCCGGGCCGCCGATCATTTTCGCGCGCAATCGCCTGTGCGCGCTCGCCGCGCCGGGATTGAGCGTCGCGCCGGTAGCCCTTCTCGATCGGATGCTCGATCCGAACATCAAGCTCGGGACATCGACGCCCAAGGCCGACCCGTCGGGCGACTATGCTTGGCAGCTTTTCGAGAAGGCGGAGAAGGTGCGTCCCGGCGCGTTCGCAGCACTCGATGCAAAGGCGTTGAAGCTCACGGGCGGACCCGGTTCGTCGCACCCGCCCCAGGGTCGCTCCGTCTACAGCTGGCTGATCGCAGAGCGCAAGGCGGATATATTCCTCACCTATTGCACGAACGCCGCACAGGCTGCACGCGAGGTCGGCGCCCGCGTGATCGAGATTCCCCAGGCGCTCGCGGTGGGTGCCAGCTATGCCCTGACGGTCGTCGATCCGCCGCAGCACGGCGCCGAGCGCTTCGCCCTCTTCATGCTCTCGATCCGCGGCCAGGAAATCCTGGCGCAGCACGGTTTCACGCCCGTCGCGGCGCCTTAGAACACGCTACTCGGTCAGCGCGCGCAACTCGATCGACCGCAGCCATTTGACGTGGCGCGGGCCCGGGCGCGTGTCCTTGAGCGAAACCAGGGCAATGCGTCCTTCGTTGTCGTCGAGCGACGCGCCGTCGCGCTCGTAGACGCCGAGGACGCCGTCGCCAATCGGTGAGAGAAGAGCTCGGCCCACGAGAAGACGAGCCGATAGCGCCGCGAACGTCAAGGCCAGCCTCGCGTTGCGGCGCGTTATATACCGCAGTATATTTCCCTTCCGTCGAATTCGTTGTCCGGATCAGCCCGTGCTCAGGATCGTCGCGGCGATTGCGTTGACCGTATGCCTCACCGCGGCAGGCACGCCCGCATTGGCGGCTGACGTCACGGTCTTCGCCGCGGCGAGCCTCAGGGAGGCTCTGGACGAGCAAGGCAAGCGCTTCGAGGCGGACACGGGCAACAAGGTGATCGTGTCTTACGCCGCAAGCAATACGCTGGCGAAGCAGATCGAGGCTGGTGCGCCGGCGGACGTATTCATATCGGCCGATCTCGATTGGATGGATTATCTCGAGCGGCGCAAGCTGCTCGCACCGGATTCGCGGGTGAACCTGGTGCGCAATGCGCTGGTCCTCATCGCACCCGCCGCGAGCGCCGCTTCGGTCAGGATCGCACCTGGATTCGGCTTGGCCGGCGCGCTCGCCGGCGCCAAGCTCGCGATGGCCAACCCCGACAGCGTACCGGCCGGGAAGTACGGGAGGGCGGCCCTGGAGGCGCTGAACGTTTGGAGCCAGGTCGAGAAACAGGTCGTGCGCGCCGAGAACGTTCGCGTTGCGCTCGCTTTTGTCGCACGAGGCGAGGCCGCGTTCGGCATCGTCTATCGCACCGACGCGCTCGCCGAGAAAGGCGTGCGCATCGTCGACACATTCCCGGAGGCTTCGCATCCTCCGATCGTCTATCCGGCAGCGCGCATCGCGGGTCACGACACGCGGGCAGCGAAGGCTTTGCTCGACGCGCTCCGGTCGGCGCCGGCGAAGGCGATCTGGGAAGAATACGGTTTCGAGTTCTTCTAGCGGATGCCGACACTCTCCGCCGACGAGCTCGGCATCATCCTTCTCAGCCTGAAGGTGGCGTTGGCGGCCGTGGCCTGCAGTCTTCCGGTCGCGGTAGGCGTCGCCTACCTGCTCGATCGCTGCGATTTCCCGGGCAAGACGCTTGTCGACGCGCTGGTTCATCTCCCGCTGGTGCTGCCGCCCGTCGTGGTCGGCTTCGCGTTGCTGGTGTTCTTCGGCAAGCACGGACCGATCGGCGCCTGGCTCGACCGCTGGTTCGGCATCGTGTTCGCGTTCCGCTGGACCGGCGCCGCGCTCGCCGCCGCGATCATGGGATTCCCGCTGATGGTCCGTGCGATCCGTCTGTCGTTCGCGTCGATCGATCGACGGCTGGAAACCGTCGCGCGAACCCTCGGCGGGTCGCGGATGGGCGTATTCTTTTCGGTGACGGTGCCGCTCGCCCTTCCGGGCATTGTGACCGGGACCGTGCTCTCGTTCGCGCGCAGCCTCGGCGAGTTCGGCGCGACGATCACGTTCGTATCGAACATTCCCGGCGAGACGCAGACGCTGCCCCTCGCGATCTACACGTACACCCAGACTCCGACCGGGGATCTCCAGGCGCTGCGGCTTTCCATCATCGCGGTCGTGCTGTCGTTCGCGGCCCTTGTGGCGGCCGAGTGGATCGCGCGGCGACGCGCGAGCGTTACGTCGAACCCGGACGCATGATCGACGTCGACGTCAGCCGTCGCCTCGGCACGTTCGAAGTCGACGTCGCGTTTCGCGCCGAAGCGCCGGTCGTGGGATTGTTCGGCCGCTCGGGCTCGGGCAAGACGAGCCTCGTGGACATGCTCGCCGGCATCGCCCGACCTCGGCGCGGGCACATCGTGGTCGACGGACAGACACTGTTCGATGCCGCGCGCGGCATCGACGTCGCACCCGAGCGGCGCCGGCTGGGCTACGTGTTCCAGGACGATCTGCTGTTCCCGCATTTGAACGTCGAAGCCAATCTGCTGTACGGCTATCGGCGCGCGCCGCCCGCCGCGCGCGTGATCGCCGTCGAGCATGTCGTCGATCTCCTGGGACTGCGCGATTTGCTTCGACGGCTGCCCGATGCGCTGTCCGGCGGGGAGAAGAAGCGCGTGGCGATCGGCCGGGCGCTGCTTGCCCAGCCGAGGCTGCTTCTGATGGACGAGCCGCTCGCCTCCCTCGACGTGCAGCGTCGCGACGAGGTGCTGCGCTACATCGAGCTGCTGCGCGACGATCTCGCCATCCCGATCGTGTACGTGAGCCACTCGGTCGCGGAGGTCACCCGCCTCGCGGATACAGTCGTGCTGCTCGCCGACGGCAAGGCGATCGCGGTAGGCGACGTCGAGAGCGTGATGAGCAGGATCGACCTGCGCCCGCAGACCGGACGCTACGAGGCGGGCGCGGTGCTCGACACCACGGTCGCCGCACACGACACCGCATACGAGCTGACGACCTTGCGCTTCGATGGCGGCGAGCTGGTCGTGCCGAGCGTCCAAGGACTTGTCGGCGAGCGCGTCCGGGTCCGAATCCGCGCCCGCGACGTATCGCTGGCCCTGGCGAGGCCCCAGCAACTGAGCATCGTCAATGTGCTGGAGGGATCGGTGGTCGCGTTCAGCGTCGAGGACGGCCCGATCGTCGACGTGCAACTTAAGATAGGTGAAGCGTCGTTGCTCGCCCGGATTACGCGCCGCTCGCGCGATCAGATGAGGCTCGCGACGGGGCAGCGCGTTTACGCTATGGTCAAGGCCGTGTCGTTCGATCGACGCAGCGTCGGCTACGCGTAGCCCAATGGTGAGCGCGAAGCGCGAACCTCGGGAGCGACGTCCCCAGGGATCGCTATGCTCATCCCGGGCTACAGGCGGAGCTACGGCAATTCAGCGCAGGAGCCGCCGAAGCGCGCGCAGCTCCGCCGCTGCTGCGCGCTCGGCAAGCTTTTCCACCTTGCGATACCGTCTCAGCGCTTCTGCCCCAGCCGCAGTGAGACGCGTGCCTCCGCCACGTTTGCCGCCCGCTTCGGTCTCGACGACCGGATTCCTGAAGCAGCGGTTCATCGTGTCGACCAGCAGCCACGCGCGGCGGTACGACATGCCGAGCGCGCGCGCTGCGGCGGTAATCGAGCCAGTCGCCGCGATCGCTTCGAGGAGATCGATCTTGCCGGGACCGACCGCGATGTCGGATCCGCGGGTGATCCGCAGGCGGAACTGGGCGTGAACGCTCTTCAATCGCCGGCTCGCGTCCTCTTCGCTACTCGACGGTCACCGACTTCGCCAGATTCCTCGGTTTGTCGACGTCCGTGCCCCGGATCACCGCCGTGTGGTAGGCGAGGAGCTGCAGCGGGATCGTATGCACGATCGGCGAGAGCAAGCCGGCGTATTCGGGCAGGCGCAGCACGTGCACGCTCTCGCTCGACTGGATGTGGCTGTCGGCGTCCGCCACCACGTAGAGCTCGCCGCCGCGCGCGCGGACTTCCTGCAGGTTCGACTTGAGCTTTTCGAGCAGCGCGTCGTTGGGCGCGATCGCCACAACCGGCATGCTCGAGTCGACCAGCGCCAGCGGCCCGTGCTTGAGCTCTCCCGCGGGATACGCCTCGCCGTGGATGTATGAGATCTCCTTCAGCTTGAGTGCACCTTCGAGGGCGATCGGGTAATGCAGACCGCGGCCGAGGAAGAGCGCGTTCTGGCGCTTCGCGAATGCTTCCGCCCAGGCGATGATCGCCGGCTCCAGCGCGAGCACCGACTGCACCGCCGCGGGCAGATGGCGCAGCCCCGCGAGCCAGTGCGCTTCGGCCTCTCGAGTGAGCCTGCCTCGCAGCTTCGCGAGCGTAAGCGTAAGCAGGAACAGCGCCACGAGCTGGGTCGTGAACGCCTTGGTGGAGGCCACGCCGATCTCGGTCCCGGCGCGAGTGAGAAAGGTGAGCGTGGTCTGACGAACCATCGAGCTCGTCGGAACGTTGCAGATCGCGAGCGTATTGCCGTGACCGAGGGCCTTCGCGTGCTTGAGCGCGGAGAGCGTGTCGGCGGTTTCGCCCGATTGCGAAACGACCACCACCAGGCCGCCGGGATGCGGCACGCTGTCGCGATATCGATACTCGCTCGAGATTTCGGCGAGTGCCGGCAGTCCCGCCACGCCTTCCAGCCAGAGCCGTCCGACGCTGCCGGCGTAGTAGCTCGTCCCGCAGGCCAGCACGTGCACCTGGTCGACGCGGGAAAGCATCTCCTCGGCACCCTCGCCGAAGATCTCCGGACCGATGTGGTCGATCGCTTCGAGCGTATCGGCGATGGCCCGCGGCTGCTCGAAGATCTCCTTCTGCATGAAGTGGCGATACGGTCCGAGCTCGCCGGCATCGCGCGAAACTTCGACCGTGATAACGGGACGCGCCGCCAACGCTCCGCTGGTGTCGTAAATGGCGTAGGAGCTGCGAGTCACGTCCGCGACATCACCTTCCTCGAGATAGACGACGCGCCGCGTCACCGAGGAGATCGCGTTGGCGTCGGAAGCGAGGTAGTGATCGTTGTCGGCGATGCCGATCAACAGCGGGCTCCCGGCGCGCGCCCCGACCAGCCGCCCCGGCTCGCGCGTCGTGATGGCCGCGATGGCGTACGCGCCGCGAAATTCCCCGACCGTCCTCTTCACTGCATCGAGCAGATCGCCGCGGTAGTTGGCATGGATCAGATGGGCTATGACTTCGGTGTCGGTCTGCGTGTCGAAGCGGTACCCCTCGTTCTGAAGCCGTTCGCGCAACGCTTCGAAGTTCTCGATGATGCCGTTGTGCACGACCGCGATCTCGCCGTGGCTCACGTGCGGATGCGCGTTCGCCGCGGTCGGTGCGCCGTGCGTCGCCCAGCGCGTATGGGAAATGCCCGTGGTCCCCGAGATCCGCGTCGCAGCCGCCTGCGCCGCGAGATCGGCGACGCGCGCGGTGCTGACCAACCGCTGCAGGCTGCCGTTGATCACCGCGAGACCGGACGAGTCGTAACCGCGATACTCCAGCCGGCGTATGCCCTCGATCAGGGTGGGAACGACGTTCTCGCGCGCGACCGCGCCGACGATGCCACACATAGCCCTATCCTTTCTTCGGCCGCTTCCAGCCGTTGCGCGACACTTGCGTCTTCTCGTTGAGCGCCAGGGTTCCGGGCGGCACGTCCTTCCATACTGTCGTGCCTGCGCCGATGGTCGCGCCGCGGCCGACGGTCACCGGCGCGACGAGCTGAGTGTCAGAGCCGATGTGCACTTCGTCCTCGATCACCGTGCGGTGCTTCTTGGCGCCGTCGTAATTGCAGACGATCGTGCCAGCGCCGATGTTGACGTCGGCGCCGACGGTCGTGTCGCCCACGTAGGAAAGATGGTTCGCCTTGCTTCGCGCGCCGAAGGCGCTCGCCTTCACTTCCACGAAATTCCCGATGTGCGCCTCGTCGGCGAAGGTGGAGGCGGGCCGGACACGCGCATAAGGGCCGATCTGGCACCGCGCGCCGACCTGGGCACCGTCCAGGTGCGAGAACGCTGCGATTTCCGTGGCGGCACCGATCTTCGAGTCGCGGATGACGCAATGCGGGCCGACGACCACGTTGTCGGCGAGCGTCACGCTGCCCTCGAAGACGCACCCGACGTCGATCGTCACGTCGCGGCCGCACGTGAGCGTCCCGCGCACGTCGATGCGGTCGGGATCGAGGAGCGCGACTCCCGCATCGAGCAGCGCCTCGGCCTGCAGCTTCTGATGGCGCCGCTCGAGTTGCGCCAGATCTCGCCGGCTGTTGACGCCCATGCCCTCGCCCGCGTCCGGCGCCGTCGTGGTCGTGACCGTCACGCCGTCGCGAACGGCCATCGCGATCACGTCGGTCAGAAAGTATTCACCGCTGGAATTGTCGGCGCCCACTTCGGCAAGCCAGCGCGCGAAGGCGGTCGTGGGCGCGGCCATCACCCCGGTATTGACCTCCCGGATTTCCTGCTGCTGGGGCGTCGCCTCGTTGTGTTCGACGATGGCTGCGACGGTACCGTCGGCGGACCGGACGATCCTCCCGTAGCCCGTGGGATCATCGAGGTCGACGGTGAGCAGCGACAACGCGCCGCGCTGCGCGTGATCGACCACGCGCTTGAGCGTCGGCGCGCGCGCCATCGGATCGGCGCCGAAGAGCACCAGCGTCACGCCGTCGGCCGGCAGCGCCGACAGCGCGCAGCGCAGCGCGTCGCCGGTGCCTCGCGGCGGATCCTGCCGCGCCCAGGTCAGGTCGGGATCAGGAAAGCGCAGGCGCACCTCGTCTCCTGCGCCTTCGACGACGCAGATCGCGCGCGGCTTCACCGCCCGCGCTGCCGCCAGAACGTGCGCGAGCAGCGGTTTGCCCCCGAGCAAGTGCAGCACTTTCGGCATCCCGGAGTGCATCCGCTTGCCCTTGCCGGCGGCGAGAATCGCTATCTGAAGCGGTTGCATTGGCCGCAAATTATCGCATTTTTGCCCTCCGCCGAGCGGCTGCGGGCAATGTACGCAACAAACGTCGCGCGAAGCGAGTGTTGTAAGCTGGCGCGATGACGGTTATTGCGGTGTTCAATCAGAAGGGCGGCGTCGGCAAGACGACGACCGCGCTCAATCTTCTCGCCGGCATCGCGCAGCGCGGCGCGCATCCGCTCGGCATCGATCTCGATCCGCAGGCTCACCTCTCGGGCATCTTCGACACTCGCCCCCGGCTCGCGGACGATTCGATCTATTCGTTCTTCGTCCGTCAGCGGCCCCTGTCGGACGTGGCGCAGATCACCGCGAGCGGCGTGATTCTGTGTCCGGCTCACCTCGAGCTCACCAAGCTCGATACGCTGCTCGGCAAGGGCGTGAACGTGGTCACGCGGCTGCGCATCGCGCTCAGGCAGGGCGAGCGGACGGGTCCCGTGGTGATCGACTGCTGTCCGCTGCTCGGCGTGCTGTCGCTCAACGCAATCTTCGCCTGCGACCTGCTGCTCGTGCCCGTGTCGGCCGACTATCTTGCGCTCGAGGGCGCTCAGCAGGTCGAGCGGGCGCTGCGCGCTCTCGAGCCCGTGTTCAAGCGCCGGCTCCCCCGGCGCTACGTGCTCACGCGTTTCGACGCGCGGAGGAAAATGAGCTCGGAAGTCGCCGATCTGATGGCGCTGGCGTTGAGGCCCGATGAGATCTGCGAGACGCGGATCGCCGAGAACGTGAGCCTCGCTGAGAGCCCGGCGCGGCATCTCGACATTTTCCGCCATGCGCCGCAGAGCCGCGGCGCGCAGGATTACCGAACGCTGGTGGACGAGCTAGTGCGTGCCGGATTTGTTGCGTAGCATCGAGCGCGCCACCGACGGTACCGTGGGCGGCTCGTTGCTGATGATGCCGATCACGCCTTCGAGATCGAGCGGGTCATTGCGCGCGACGACCTGCTCGCTCTGGCAGTGGACGATCTCGCAGTGGTGATACATCTGCCGGAGCCGCCGCTCGGCGTCCGCCTGGTTGGCCGCCATGATGCAGATGTTGTCGACCCGCTGGCCACTGCGGGTCCGGATGTTGAAGCCGTATCGAATCATTGCGGGTGCCTCCCACCTAGCGACCTGTCCCCGGTGCTGTGGGCGGCCGCAGCGCACGTCCGGCCCAGCGCGCGTCGCCCTGGTGGCAACGCGACGCAAATAACGTACCGGCGGCCTGTCGCAGCGGCGTGAATTTTCACGTGGGCTGCGAGAAATCTCGCTGTTTCGAAAGACCACCGTGGAGGAGCCCAGCCCAACTGGTTTCCAGAGTAAGCGTGTGCTTACTATGTCTAACTCGGCCATTTGGCCTCGAATCGCGCCGTCGCCCGAGTGAGTCCGCCCGCGCCTGACGCGGAACGTCATTTTCGCCCGGCCAGCGGGACAGGCCGTCGTACCGTCGCAGGCCTGGCGACGAACGCCGACGCGGGCGGATCTTCCGTCGTTGAATGCTCAAGAACGCGGGGGCAAAATGCCTCAGGGCCGAAGCTGCGGTGCCTCGTGCCCGGACGGAGTAGCGATGTTCTGTGCGCAATGCGGCGAGCCGGTATTCGACGCGGCCCGGTTCTGCAACCATTGTGGCGCGGCCCTTCCGACCGCTTCGACGGTCGCCGGGTCGATGCCCGGCGGGGGGCCGTCCGGGCCCGGGACGGCCGCTTCGGGCAGCGCGGAACCTGAAAAGCTCGGCCCCGCGACGGGCGGGCTGATCGGACGCGTGCGCAACATCCTGCTCTCGCCCGCGACCGAGTGGCCGGTGATCGCCTCCGAGCCCTCCTCGCCGGGTGCGCTCTATCTCCGCTGGGTCGCGCCGCTCGTCGCCATCGGCGTCGTCGCCACCTTCATCGGACATACCCTGGTCGGATTGCCGCTCATCGGCCGGGTGGGCATCGGCGTCGGGCTGGCGCACGCCGTCTTCTCCTATGCGCTTTCCTTTCTCGGGGTATTCCTGATCGCGCTGATCGTGGATCTGCTCGCGCCGAGCTTCGGCGGGACGCGCGACGCCCTCGCAGCGCTGAAGCTGATGGTCTATAGCTTCACGCCGGCCTGGATTGCCGGCGTCTTCAACATCGTTCCGATTCTCGGCGTGCTCGCGATCGTCGGCGCGCTCTACGGCCTCTATCTTCTTTATCTCGGTCTTCCCGTGATGATGCGTTGTCCGCGCGACAGATCCGTGAGCTATGCCGTCGTCACACTCATCTGCGCGATCGTCGCCTGGGTCGCGATCGCAGCCCTGACCACGTGCGCGGTCGGCGGTCTCGGGCTTATCGGCGCGCGAGCATTGAGCCGCATGGGCGGGTAGCGGCCACCACCGGCTCGCCTCAGCAGGCCACCAGGAACTCGGCGAGCTCCGCGAAACCGGCGCCCCCCTCGCATCGCGTCACGTACTTGGGCAGGACCGTCATGCGGTCGCTGAACCGCCTTACGTTGGCTACGCCCAGCGAATAAGGGAAATAGGCGAACATCGGCTCGTCGTTCGGCGAATCGCCCGCGAACACGAACCGGTCCCGCTCGCGATCGAGATCGATGCCGAATTCATCGCTCAACAGCCTTTGCGTCGTTTTGAGCTTGTCGTAGGAGCCGAACCAGCCGTTGACGTGGATCGACGAGACCTTCACGGTCATGCCTTCGGCGCGCATGAGCGCGACGATGCGATCGACCGACTCGCGCGCAAGCGGCGGCACGTCTTCGCAGTAATCGATTGCCAGATCCGTCTCGCGGTAGCGCTGATCGGAGGCGAGCGCCGCGCCCGGCACTTCGCGCAGGATCGCGCTCGCGATGCGCTCGAATCGCGCACGCGATGCATCGGGGTCCGCGTCGTCCGCATAGCGTTTCCTCAGCTTCCCCTGGCTTTCGTCGTGGATCATGTACAGCGCGCCGTTCTCGCCGACAATCGCGTCGACCGGCCACATGCGGGCGATGTGGTCGCACCAGCCCGCCGGACGCCCGGTGACGGGAATGACCAGCAGACCGCAGGCGCGCAGCCGCTCCATGGCGGCGTAGGCTGCCGCGCTGACGCGGCCATGAGTGGAGAGCGTGTCGTCGATGTCCGTGAGCACGCCGCGAAAGGCGCGGCGCGCCGCGTCCGGCAGAGCCGCGAGCGGCTGAAGGCTCTCCGCGCTCATCTCCGCCCGTATTGTTCGCGCAAGTACCGGGCCACGTCGTCGCGCGCGCCCGCATCGAGATGCAACCCGCACTTGGTCCGGCGCCACAGCACATCCTCGGCTGTGAGTGCCCATTCCTGCGCGACGAGGTAGTCGACTTCCGCCGCGTAGAGCGTGTGACCGAAATGCAGCCCGAGCTCCCCGACGTCTTTCGCCTCGCCGATCAGGCGCGGGGTGCGCGTCCCGTGACGATGGATCAGGGCCGTTCTCAAGCTCTCCGGAAGCCAACGGTAGCGTGCGGCGAGCTCGCGCTCATAGGCCGCGATACCGCCCCGCGGCAGATCGCCGCCCGGCAGAGGCTCGCGCCGCGTCCACTCGCCCTTCATCCCGGGCAGGAAGGGCTTCAGCTCGGAGGCCACCGCCTCCGCGAGCCGGCGGTAGGTCGTGATCTTGCCGCCGAAGATCGAGAGCAGCGGGGCGCTCGCGCTAACGTCGACATCGAGCTCCAGCACATAGTCGCGCGTCACGTCGGCGGGATCGGCAGAGCCGTCATCGTACAACGGCCGTACGCCGCTGTAGCTCCAGACCACGTCGCCAGCGTCAATCGGGTGCGCAAGATATGTGTTCGCGATCCGGCACAGATATTCGATTTCCACCTGCGAGATGGCCGGCGCGTCGAATTCATCCACGGGCACGTCGGTCGTTCCGATCAACGAGAATTCACCCTGATACGGAATGATGAACGCCACGCGGTTGTCCGCGTTCTGAAGGATGTAAGCATGCTCCTCGCGATGCACGCGCGGAACGACGATGTGGCTTCCCTTGACGTGACGCACGTTCGCATCGATGGGCGAGCGGGCCAATTCGTCGAGGAGCTCTTTCACCCATGGTCCGCCGGCGTTGACCAGCGCTCTCGCCTTGGCCTCCGACGCGATACCGGAGGGATCCTCGAAGGAGATGCGCCAGGCGCCGTTCTCCCGCAGTGCGCCGACCACCCTCGAGCGCGTGCGAACGTCCGCCCCGAGCTCGCGCGCCGACATCGCGTTGAGCACGACGAGCCGGGCGTCGTCCACCCATGCGTCCGAGTAGACGAATCCGCGCTCGAACTCGGGCTTGAGCCCTGCGCCCCACTTGCTGCCGCGCAGGCGCACGCCGAAAGACGAAGGCAGCGTCTCGCGCCGGCCGAGGTGATCGTAGAGGAAGAGTCCGGCGCGGATCATCCACGCGGGACGCAGATGCGGCTCGTGCGGCAGCACGAACTGGAGCGGGGAGATGATGTGCGGCGCGGCCCGCAGGAGCACCTCGCGCTCGGCCAGCGCCTCGGCGACGAGCCGGAATTCGTAGTGCTCCAGATAACGCAGGCCTCCGTGAACGAGCTTGGTGCTCTGGGACGACGTATGCGACGCGAGATCGTCCTTCTCGAGAAGCAGAACTCTGAGCCCTCGCCCGGCGGCGTCGCGGGCGATGCCCGCGCCGTTGATGCCTCCGCCGATGATCGCAAGGTCGTAGTGCGCGGTGTCGGTTCCGGACATGAAGGGTGCGAGCGAGCAACGCGGATTCTACCGCACGCTCCGACGCCGTTCTTTTGCTACCATCCAGTCCTGCCCGCGAGCATCGCCGCGTCGCCCGAGGAACCGCATGAATATCCCGCCTGAAGTCGCCGCCATCGTCCCCGAGATGAAAGAATGGCGCCACCACATCCATGCCCATCCCGAGACCGCGTTCGAGGAGGAGGCGACCGCCAAGCTCGTCGCCGAGAAGCTCGAATCGTTCGGGCTGGAAGTCCATCGCGGATTGGCGAAGACCGGCGTCGTGGGTGTGCTGCGCCACGGGCATGGCAAGAATGCCATCGGCTTGCGCGCCGATCTCGACGCGCTGCACATCCTCGAGCGCTCGGGTGTGCCGTACGCTTCCCGCAGTCAGGGCCGCATGCACGCCTGCGGACACGACGGCCACACGACCATGCTCCTCGGCGCGGCGCGCGCGCTGTCGCGACGCAGGAAGCTCGACGGCACGGTCTACTTCATCTTCCAGCCTGCCGAGGAGAACGAGGGCGGCGGACGCGTCATGGTCGAAGAAGGCCTGTTCGAGCGCTTCCCCATGCGCGCGGTGTACGGTATGCACAACTGGCCGCGCATGGCCGCCGGCACGTTCGCGATGCGCGCCGGCCCGCTCATGGGCGCGTACGACGTGTTCGAGATTGTCGCGACCGGGAAAGGCGCTCACGCCGCGATGGCGTACATGGGCAAGGATCCGATGATGTTCGCGGCGCACTGCATCAGCGCCTTGCAGACAATCGTCGCGCGGAACCTCCATCCGCAGGATGCCGGCGTGGTCACCGTGACGCAGGTCCACGGCGGCGATACCTGGAACGTGATCCCGCAGGAGGTTGTGCTACGCGGCACCGTGAGGAGCTTCAAGCGCGAAGTGCAGGACCTGATCGAGGAGCGCATGCGCGGGATAGTCGCCGGCGTGGCCGCCACCTTCGATATGACGGCGACTGTCCGCTACGAGCGCCGGTATCCCGCAACGATCAACAGCGAGGCGGAGACGCGACACGCGGTCGCCGCGGCGGGCACGGTGGTCGGCGAAGCGAACGTCGACACGAACCCGACACCGGAGATGGGAAGCGAGGACTTCGCGTTCATGCTGCAGGCGAGGCCCGGCTGCTATGTCTGGCTCGGCGCGGGCAGAGGCGCCGAAACGCCCAACATCCACAGCCCGCAATACGACTTCAACGACGAGGTGCTGGCGATCGGCGCGAGCTACTGGGTGACGCTCGCCGAGCAGCAGCTAGCGGTGTAGTACAGGCTGAGCCGCGAAAGCGGCGATGCCCGGGGATTCGACGGGAAGTTCCCGAGGTTCGCCGCGCTTACCTCAGGCTACGGGCCTACAGGATTCGGCCTAAGCAGCGTGCTGGCCTAACTTCGGGTGCGACGGAGCCGGCGGATCGCCGCGAGCTGCGCGACGGCGCCCGCGAGCTCGGCTTCCGCCATCGCGACCTCTTCCTTCGAGGTCTTGTTCTGCATCGCGTCCTCGGCGCGCTGCTTGGCTTCGAGCGCCTTGGCCTCGTCGAGGTCGTGCGCGCGGATCGCGGTATCGGAGAGCACCGTCACGACGTCGGGCTGCACCTCGAGAAACCCGCCTTGCACGAAGACGATCTGCTCCTCCTCACGGTCCGGCAGCTTGATGCGCACTTCGCCGGGCTTGATCTGGGTGATGAGCGGCGCGTGTTTGGGATAGATGCCCAGCTCGCCCATGACGCCCGGAAGCACGACGAACTCGGCCTCCCCGCTGAAGACCGACTCGGTGACGCTGACGACGTCGACGTGAATGGTATGCGCCATTATTGGAGCGTCTTCGCTTTCTCGGCGGCTTCCTCGATCGTGCCGATCATGTAGAACGCCTGCTCGGGCAGCTGATCGTACTCGCCGTCGACGATCGCCTTGAAGCCCCGGATCGTGTCCTTGAGCGCGACATACTTGCCCGGAGTGCCGGTGAATGTCTCCGCGACGTGGAGCGGCTGGGACAGGAAGCGCTGGATCTTGCGCGCCCGCGCGACGACCAGCTTGTCCTCGGGCGAGAGCTCGTCCATCCCTAGAATCGCGATGATGTCGCGCAGCTCCTTGTAGCGCTGCAGCGTCTGCTGAACCCGCCTCGCCACCGTGTAATGCTCCTCGCCGACCACGTGCGGATCGAGCTGGCGCGACGTGGAGTCGAGCGGGTCGACCGCGGGATAGATGCCGAGCGACGCGATGTCGCGCGAGAGCACGATCGTCGAATCGAGGTGGCCGAAAGTCGTCGCCGGCGACGGATCGGTCAAGTCGTCGGCGGGAACATAGACGGCCTGAACCGACGTGATCGATCCGGTTTTGGTCGAGGTGATGCGCTCCTGCAGCTCGCCCATCTCCGCCGCCAGAGTCGGCTGGTAGCCGACCGCGGACGGCATCCGCCCGAGCAGCGCCGAGACTTCCGTCCCGGCCAGTGTGTACCGATAGATGTTGTCGATGAACAGCAGCACATCTCTGCCTTCGTCGCGGAAGTACTCGGCCATGGTCAGGCCGGTCAGCGCGACGCGCAGACGATTTCCGGGCGGCTCGTTCATCTGTCCGTAAACCATCGCAACCTTGGACTCCGGAAGATTGTCGAGCTTGATGACGCCGGCTTCCCTCATCTCGTGATAGAAGTCGTTGCCTTCACGGGTGCGCTCGCCCACGCCTGCGAAGACCGACAGACCCGAATGCTGCGTCGCGATGTTGTTGATGAGCTCTAGCATGGCGACCGTCTTGCCTACGCCCGCGCCCCCGAACAGCCCCACCTTGCCGCCCTTCGCGAAGGGACAGACCAGATCGATCACCTTGACACCCGTCTCCAGCAGCTCCGTCGACGGGGATAGCTCCTCGAACCTAGGCGCGTCGCGATGGATCGCCATGGTGTGCTCGGCCTTGACCGGGCCCCGCTCGTCGATTGGCCTTCCGAGCACGTCCATGATGCGTCCGAGCGTCGCCAGACCAACCGGGACCGAGATGCCCGCGCCGGTGTTCTTTACTTTCATGCCGCGACGCAGGCCCTCGGCGCTTCCGAGGCAGATCGTCCGCACGACGCCATCGCCGAGCTGCTGCTGCACTTCGAGCGTCAGATCGGTGCCCTCGAGGGTCAACGCGTCGTAGATCTTGGGCAGCGCTTCGCGAGCGAACTCGACGTCGATCACCGCGCCGATGCACTGGACAACCGTTCCTTCGTTCATCTTGTGATCCTCGGATCCGTCTTAGACAAACCGCGGCCTAGACTGCCGCCGCGCCGCCGACGATCTCCGAGATCTCCTTGGTGATCGCCGCCTGGCGCGTCTTGTTATAGATGAGCTGCAGCTCGTCGATGATCGTCGCCGCATTGTCGGAAGCGGCCTTCATGGCCACCATCCGCGCGCTCTGTTCGGAAGCCATGTTCTCGTTGATCGCCTGGTACACGACGGCTTCCATATACCGTCGCAGCAGCTCGTCGAGCACGCTCTTCGCATCGGGCTCGTAGATGTAGTCCCACGGGAATTCGCGCTTCTCGGACTCCCGCCCAAGGTCCGCGATCGGCAGGATCTGCAGTGCGAGCGGCGTCTGCTTCATCGTGTTCTCGAAGCGCGTCGCGAGAACGTGCAACTCGTCGATCTGGCCATCCATGTAGAGATCGAGCTGGACCTTCACCGGCCCGATCACCTTCTCCAGCGAAGGCCGGTCGCCGAGGTTGGTCGTGTAGGAGGCGATCTCCGCCTTGAGCCGCTGCATGAAACCGAACCCCTTGGTGCCGATCGGAGTGACCTTGACGCCGATGCCGGCGGCCTGCCATTCCTTCATCTTCGACAGCGCGAGTCGCAGAGCGTTGGTGTTCAGACCGCCGCACAGACCCTTGTCGGATGTGATGACGATGAGCCCCACGTTGCGCACCGCGGGGCGTTTGAGCAGGAACTCGTGCCGGTATTCAGGATTGGCGTCCGCCAGGTGCCGAGCGATCGCCACCATGCGTCCGACGTAGGGGCGCGAGGCGCGCATGCGATCCTGCGCCTTCTTCATCTTCGAGGCCGCAACCATTTCCATGGCCTTGGTGATCTTGCGCGTGCTCTGCACGCTCTTGATCTTGTTGCGGATCTCTTTGGAGCCCGCCATCGCCGCCGTCCCTACCAGGTCCCGTTCTTCTTGAAGTCCTCGATCGCCGCAGCGAGCGCTTTTTCGCCGTCGGCGTCGAGGTCCTTGGTCGACTCGATCTTGTCGTAGATCGCGGCGTACTTGCTCTTCACGAAGGCCCGCAGCGCGCCTTCGAAGGCGAGCGCCTTCTCCACCGGCACGTCGTCGTAGTAGCCCCGGTTCACCGCGAAGAGGGTCAGTGCCTGCTCGGCCACGGAAAGCGGCGCGTATTGCGGCTGCTTCATGAGCTCGGTTACGAGCCGCCCGCGATCGAGCTGCTTGCGGGTCGCCTCGTCGAGGTCGGACGCGAACTGCGCGAAGGCGGCGAGCTCGCGGTACTGTGCCAGCGCAAGTCGCACGCCGCCGCCGAGCTTCTTGATCACCTTGGTCTGCGCCGCGCCGCCGACGCGCGATACGGAGATGCCGGCGTTGATCGCCGGACGGATGCCCGCGTTGAACAAATCGGTTTCGAGAAAGATCTGGCCGTCGGTGATCGATATCACGTTGGTGGGTACGAAGGCAGTGACGTCGCCCGCCTGCGTCTCGATAATCGGCAGAGCCGTCAGGGACCCGGTCTTGCCCTTCACCGCGCCATCGGTGAATTTCTCGACATAATCGGTATTCACACGTGCAGCGCGCTCGAGCAGCCGGGAGTGCAGATAGAAGACATCTCCCGGGTAGGCCTCGCGGCCCGGCGGACGGCGAAGCAGCAACGAGATCTGCCGGTACGCCCACGCCTGCTTGGTGAGATCGTCGTAGATGATGAGCGCGTCCTGGCCGCGATCGCGGTAGTACTCGCCCATCGTGCAGGCCGAGTACGGCGCGATGTACTGCATCGCCGCAGACTCCGACGCGGACGCGGCGACCACGATCGTGTAGGCCATAGCCCCGTGCTCTTCGAGCTTTTTCACCACGTTCATGATCGACGAGGCCTTCTGGCCGATCGCGACGTAGATGCAGATGAGCTCCTTGCCCTTCTGGTTGATCATCGTGTCGATCGCCACCGCGGTCTTGCCGGTCTGACGGTCGCCGATGATGAGCTCGCGCTGGCCGCGGCCGATCGGAACCATCGCGTCGATCGGCTTGAGCCCCGTCTGCACCGGCTGCGACACGCTTTGCCGCCAGACCACGCCGGGGGCAACCTTCTCGATGACGTCGGTCATCTTCGCCTCGACCGGCCCTTTTCCGTCGATCGGCTGGCCGAGCGCGTTGACCACCCGGCCGATCAGCTCAGGCCCGACGGGCACTTCGAGAATCCGACCGGTGCACTTGACCGGATCGCCCTCGGAAATGTGCTCGTAAGCGCCCAGAATCACCGCACCGACGGAGTCGCGCTCCAGGTTGAGCGCCAGGCCGAAGGTGTTCTGCGGAAACTCGATCATCTCGCCCTGCATCGCGTCGGAAAGTCCGTGCACCCGGGCGATGCCGTCGGTGAGCGACACGACCGTGCCTTGCGTGCGCACTTCGGCACGGGTGTCGAGATTCCGGATCTTGCTCTTGATGAGATCGCTGATTTCCGATGGGTTCAACTGCATCGATTTTCCTTCGCGGTTCGCCTTAGGACGTTGCTTTCCTCCGGCGCCGCCGATGTGGGATCAGGTTCGCAAATGGTTCGCCATCGCCTCGAGCTCGCCCTTGACCGAGGCGTCGATCACCGTATCGCCGACCGCGATCCTGGCGCCGCCGATCAGCGCCTGGTCGATGCTCACGGTCGTTTCGATCCTCTTGCCGAAGCGCCGCTCGAGCGCGCGCTTGAGGTCGGCGAGCTCGCCTTCGGAGAACGGGAAAGCGCTGGTGATGCTCGCGCGGGCGAGGCCCTCGTCGGCATCCTTCAGCGCTCCGAACAGATCGCGGATCTCCGAGAGCAGGCCGATCCGATCGGCGGCGATCAGGACACGGACGAAATTGCGGCCTTCGGCGTTGAGGCGGTCGCCGCAAATCGAGAGAAACAGCGCTTCCTTGTCGCTCGCAGAGAGCTTCGGGTTGTCCAGCGCGGCGCGCATCTGCGCATCGTCCGCAACCGCGGACACGAGCCGGAGCATCTCGGCCCAGACCGGCAGCGCATTCTGCTCGCGCGCCAGCGCGAACGCCGCTTCGGCGTAGGGTCGGGCGACCGTGATCTGTTCGGCCATCGGATGTCTACAGCTGTTTCTGCAGCGAGGCGAGAAGCTCGGAATGCGCTTTGGCGTCGACTTCGCGCTTCAGAATCTGGCTGGCGCCCGCTACCGCGAGATCGGCAACCTGGTTGCGAAGCGACTCTTTCGCGCGGGCGACCTCCTGCTCGATCTCCGCCTTCGCGGCAGCGAGGATGCGATCGGCCTCCGCCTTGGCGTCGTTCTTCGCCTGGTCGATCGTCTCGTGCTTGAGCTTCTCGCCCTGGGCGACGATGTCGGAAGCGCGCGTCTTCGCCTCGGTCAGCATCTCGGCGATCTGCCTTTCCGCCCGCGACAGGCTCTGCCGACCCTCTTCGCCCGCGGCGAGCCCGTCGGCGATCTCCTTCTGCCGGGCTCCGACCGCGCGCATCAGGACGGGCCAGATGAAACTGGCGCAGAACCAGATGAACAGAGCGAAGATGACCGCCTGCATGAGCAGGGTCAGGTTAATGTTCATGAGCGTGCCTTCGAAGCGCGGCTGCGGCGTCGGCTACTTGAGCCCGGCGGGGATCAGCGGGTTGGCGTAGGCGAACAGCATCGCGATGCCCAGCCCGATGATGAAGGACGCGTCGATCAGCCCGAGGAGCAGGAACACCTTCGCCTGCAGCGCCGGAATCATTTCCGGCTGGCGCGCCGCGCCTTCGAGGAAGCGCGAGCACATGATGCCGATGCCAACGCAGGCCCCCAGCGCACCAAGGCCGATCATCAGTCCGATGCCGATACCGGTGTAGGCCTGAATCTGCGCTACCAGTTGCAGCTTATCCATTTCGCATTCCCTTTCTGACGAAGATTGGACGATGGATCGATCTAGTGATGCTCGTGCGCCATCGAGATGTAGGCGACGGTCAGCATCATGAATATGTAGGCCTGCAATACCGCGATGAACCCGTCGAAGAGCAGCCATGCGACTTGGGCAAGGCCGCCGCCGATCGCGCCCAGGTAGCCGCTGGAAGCGAGCAGCGCAATCAGCAGGAACATGATCTCGCCCGCATACATGTTTCCGAACAGCCGCAGCGAATGCGACAGCGGCTTCGAGACATATTCGATCAGGTTGAACAGCAAGTTGAACGCGACGAGCAGCGGCGCCGCCCACCAGGGCCGCAGCCCGAACGGCGATCCATACAGCTCGTGCAGCCAGCCGCCGAGGCCCTTTATGCGGATGTTGTAGAAGATCATCAGGCCGAGCACCGACAGCGACAGCGCGAACGTGGTGTTGACGTCCGCGGTCGCAACGGTGCGCCACGCGTGCAGGTGGAACACGTTGGCGTAGATCCACGCCATGATGTCCGCCGGCAGCAGGTCCGCCAGATTCATGAACAGCACCCACAGACCGACGGTGAGTGCGATCGGTGCGACGATCCGGTTATCGTGATGGAACATGCTGCGGACCTGATCGTTCACGAACTCGATCGCGAGCTCGACGAACGCCTGCGTCTTGGATGGGACGCCGGGGGTGGCTTTGCGGACGACGAGCCAGAGGAAACCGAGCACCAGCACGCCGAGGATCGCGGACGTGATGATCGTGTCGTAGTGGAGCGTCCAGAATCCGCCCTCCTCCGACACCGGGCGGGCGAAGAACGTCAGATGGTGCTGAATGTACGACGACGCGTCGAGTTCGTGTTCCGAAGCCATTAAGCTTTCCTGTGCGTGGACGCCGATACTAGCTGGCGCCGCAAGCCCCAATCTTGACGCGCATCAATCGCATCCGGTCCGCCATGGGCTCGATCGGCTCAATTCCGGATCAGGATCGCAGCCTGTGAAACCAGCAGGGTAGCCACGAACGCAGCGAAAAATGCTCCAAGCACCACGTCCCTGTAGTCGCTCAGCACGAACCACAGCTGCAGCACGATGACCATGATCTTTGCCGCTTCGGCTCGGATCATCGCACGCAGAGTCCCCGTCCCGGTCGCAGCCCGGCCGAGACCGACCAGCATCGCAAAAACGACGCCGGCCGAAACGTTGACGAGGCCTCCCAGCAACCCGGAAACCACGCCGTGCCAGCCTGCCCACCAGCCCGAAAGCGCAGCGATCAAGGCACTCACTAATGCCTGCCATAAGGCAATGCGAGACGCCGGATAACGCGGTGGGGGAGGACGCGGAGCGGTCGACACCGGACCCCAAGCAAACTTTTGGATTGTAGGGCTTTTCGCCGCGATGCGTCAACGATGCTGCACCGCGCAAATATAGCGTCGGCGTCCCAATGCAGAGCCGCTCTAGCCGCCCGAAAGCGCGCACACGATCATCACCTCGTCGGCCTGCGTCAAAGGCACGCTCAAGTCGCGGCTTTGCAGACCGTTGACGAAAAACTTGATGTGCCGGCGGATGTTTCCCTGCTCGTCAATCATGCGAAAGCGTATGCCCGGGTAGCGCCGGTCGAGGTCGAGCGCGAGCTCGCGCAGCGTCGCGCCGGCTCCGCTGACCGACGGTGCGTCCGCCGTGTACGATCGAAGGGGGTTGGGAATCAGTACGCGCATCGCGGCCACGCCAAACGCACCGTACCGATTAAGCAGTCTCGACGGCGTAGATCTCCGGCAGATGTGAAACGATGCATTTCCACGTCCGACCCTCGTCGCGGCTCGCCCAGACCTCACCGCTTGTGGTGCCGAAGTAAACACCTGCCGGCTCGCCCGCATCGGCAGTCATCGCCTGGCGCTTGACCGTGAGCCATGCTTGCGTCGAGGGCAAGCCGCGTGCTTGTCGTTGCCAGCTCCGGCCGCCATTCACCGAACGATAGACGGCGGCCTTGCCTCCGGGCGAGACCCGCGGCCAGACTTTCGAGCCGTCCATGGGAAAGACCCACAAGGTATCCGGATCGCGCGGATGCAGCACCATCGGAAATCCGATCGGTCCCACGCTCTTGGGCATCGTTGCGCCGATGTCCTGCCAGCGCTCGGCGGGCCGGTCGAGACGGTAGATGCCGCAATGGTTCTGCTGGTAGAGCCGATCCGGCAGCGCGGGATGGAACCGGACGCAATGCGGATCGTGCCCGTATTCAGGGTCGGGGTCAGGAAGGAAATCCGCGCGCACGCCGCGATTGAGCGGACGCCAGCCGGTTCCGCCATTGGTCGATTCGAACACGCCGCCGCTCGACATACCGATGTACATGTGCTTCGGATCGCGAGGATCGATCAACACCGAGTGGAGCTTGGCGCCGTCCGGCGTGCCATCCTTATCACCCCCGCACCAGGCCTTGCGGGAAGGGTGCTCGTTGAAGCCGTCGACGCCGTCCCAGGTTGCGCCGCCGTCGGCGGAGCGGAACAATCCCTGCGGCGACGTGCCCGCGTACCAGACGTCGGGCTCGGACGCGTGTCCGGGCGTGAGCCAGAAGGTGTGTTCGACGACGCGGCCGCTGCCCTCGCGAAACGCGGGCGGTCGCTTGGCTTCGTGCCAGGTGCGACCGCGGTCGCCCGATCGGAAGATCGTCGGGCCGAGATGGCCCGTGCGCGCAGCAGCCAGGACGGTTTTGCCGTTGCGCGCGTCGGCGACGCAATGATGAATGACGTGGCCGAGGAACTGCGGGCCGACGACGCGCCACGCGCGTCGCGCCGCGTCGCTCTTCAGCTGCCACAGTCCCTTGCGCGTCGCGACGAGAAGCGTTGCGCCGCGGCTCTTCGATCCTTTGGCTGCCGCCATATTTTTCTCCCGGGTTTTGGGACGCCTGCGCGCGGGTGTCAAAAGTTACGCTTTCGCGCCGGTGACGACAAGATCTCCCGGGAATTTCCGTTACAATGACTGGTCGGATTCGAGAGCGCGGCGATCGCCGCGCTTCGCAAAAAGAGGAGCCCCCCATGACCATCCGAGTTGGCGACCGGCTTCCGTCCGGCACGCTGAGCGAATTCATCGAAGTCGAAACCGCGGGTTGCACGCTCGGCCCCAACGAATTCAAGGTCGACGACCTCGTGCGTGGCAAGAAGGTCGTGCTGTTCGGTCTGCCCGGCGCATTCACGCCCACGTGCTCCGCGAAGCACGTGCCGAGTTATGTCGCGAACTACGACAAGCTCAAAGCCAAGGGCGTCGACGAGATTCTCTGCATGTCGGTCAACGATCCGTTCGTCATGGGCGCGTGGGCGAAGGACCAGAAGACAGGCGGCAAGGTGCGCATGATGGCCGACGGCAGCGGCACGTACACCAAAGCGCTCGGTCTGGAGCTGGATTTGATGGCGCGCGGCCTGGGCATGCGCTGTCAGCGATTCTCGGCCCTTATCGACAACGGCGTCCTGAAAGCGCTCAACATCGAGGCCCCCGGCAAGTACGAGGTTTCGGGCGCGGACACGATGCTGCAACAGCTCGACTGACGGCGACTTCAGTCGAACGCGCGGCGGCGAAAGCCGCCGTTTTCGTTTCCGAGGCCGAGCATTCCCGTTATCTGTCCCGCTCGGACTTTAGGCGCGGCGCCGCAGCCGGGCGAGAATGCCGTCGAGCTGCTCCAGGCTCGAATAGCGGATGACGATTCGACCGGCGCCCTCGCGCGTGTGCTCGATGCGCACCGGGGCGCCGAGCGCTTCCGCCATTTCGCTTTCCAGGCGGGCGACGTCGGCATCGGCGCGGCGTCCCCTCGCGCCCCGTGGCTTGTGGGAGGGATTGAGCGAGGCCTGCACGAGTCGCTCCGCCTCGCGCACCGACAGACCGTCGTCGACCACTTTCGCCGCCGCCGCGCCCTGCTGCGCAACAGGCAGGGCGAGCAATGCGCGCGCGTGCCCCATGTCCAGCTTGCCGGCGAGAAGCAGCGACTGGACGGGCGGAGCAAGCTGAGTGAGCCGCAACAGGTTGGTCACGGCGCTGCGCGAACGGCCGATCGCCTGAGCCGCAGCTTCGTGCGTGAGCCCGAATTCATCGATGAGGCGCTTGATGCCCTGCGCCTCCTCGAGCGGATTCAGGTCTTCGCGCTGGATGTTCTCGATGAGCGCCAGCGCGAGGGTCGCCTGATCCGGAACGTCGCGCACGAGCGCCGGAATCTCGAGGAGCCCCGCGCGCCGAGCGGCGAGCCAGCGCCGCTCGCCGGCGATTATTTCGTAGCGCCCGGCGTCGATGGGACGCACGAGGATCGGCTGCATGACGCCCTGGTTCCTGATCGACGCCGCGAGTTCGTCGAGCGAGGCTTCATCCATGCGCGTTCGCGGCTGGTAGCGGCCCGAGCGGATCTGGTCGAGCGCCAGCGAGCGAAGCGCGTCCGGCCGCGCTTCGTCCGCGCCCGACAGGAGCGCATCGAGCCCGCGCCCGAGTCCCTTGAGCTTAGCCACCGGCGGTTCCGGCGGCAGCGATGGCTTCGACCGGATGAGTGGCTTCGTCACGCCGCAACATCTCGCCTGCAAGCGCGAGATACGCCTGCGCGCCCTTGGACGCCTTGTCCAGATGCAGCGCGGGGATGCCGTAGCTCGGCGCTTCGGCGAGGCGGATGTTGCGCGGAATCACGGTCCGATAGAGCTTGTCGCCGAAATGCTTCTGCAGGTCCGCCGACACGTTGAGGGCCAGCGTGTTTCGCGGATCGTACATCGTGCGCAGCAGCCCTTCGATCTCGAGACGCGGGTTGAGATGGGCACGCACGCGGCGGATGGTCTGCACGAGGTCGGATAGGCCTTCGAGGGCGTAATACTCGCACTGCATCGGGATCAGTACGCTGTCGGCAGCGCACAGGCCGTTCAGCGTGAGGAGGGAGAGGGATGGCGGGCAATCGAGGAGGATGAAGTCGTACTCGTCGACCACTTCAGAAATCGCGCTGCGCATCTGCGAAAGCGCTTCGGCAAGCGCATCCTTGAGCCGCATCTCGCGCTCCGGAAGGTCGACCAGCTCGATTTCCGCACCCGCAAGCTCCCGGTTCGACGGCACGAGGTCGAAACCTCCCGAGGTCGATGGCACTCGCACATCGGCAATTTTCTTCTCCCCAAGTAGTACTTGATATACGGTGGCAGTAAGCGCTCGCTTATCAATGCCGGCTCCCATGGTCGCATTACCTTGCGGATCGAGATCGACCAGCAGGACGCGACGCTTCATGGCGGCCAGGCTCGCGGCCAGATTGACGCTCGTCGTCGTCTTGCCGACGCCACCCTTCTGGTTGGTAACGGCGATGATCTTGGTCATGCCGTGCGTTCCATGATCACCACGTGGCGCTCCGCCCCGAGGCCCGGCACGTCGAGCCGTCGAGCCGCCACCGCCCGAACGCCTTCCGGCAGCCTGGCCAGTTCGTCCGCGGGGTAGGTCCCTTTCATCGCTAGCCATCGACCGGTCGGTTTGGTGATGCGCCCCGCGTCGCCCGCGAAGCGATCGAGATCGGCGTAAGCGCGGCTGACGGCAACGTCGAACGGCGAGGGCGGTTGGTAGTCTTCGACGCGTGTCGCCACGACCTCGACGTTTGACAGGTGCAATTCGGCTCGAGCCTGGCGCAAAAATGCTGCCTTCTTCTGGCTGCTGTCGACCAGCACGACGGACCACGCGGGCCGCGCAAGCGCGATCGGAATCCCAGGCAGACCTCCGCCGCTTCCGATATCGACGATCCGAAGGACCGCGGCTTCGGGAAAATACGGCAGAACCGCGAGCGAATCGAGCAGATGGTGACTGACCATGCGCTCGGGTTCTCGGATCGCCGTGAGGTTGTACGTGCGATTCCACTTCTCCAGCAGCGCGACGTAGGTAAGCAACCGGCCCTGCGTCGCTGCGTCGATCTCGAGGCCGAGCGCCCGGACACCGGCGGAGAGCGCCGCCTCGACCGTCATGCCCGCAATTTTTCCGGACGCCGTTGAGCGTCCTTGAACCCCCGCTTGAGATGGACCAGCAGCAGCGAGACCGCCGCCGGGGTCACGCCGGAAATGCGCGCAGCCTGCCCGATGGTCTCCGGACGGTATTGGTTGAGCTTTTGCTGCACCTCGACGGAAAGCCCTCGCACCGACCGGTAATCGATCTCGGCCGGCAACCTTTCCGACTCGTGCGCCGCATGCCGATCGATCTCACTCCTCTGCCGTTCGATATAACCCGCGTACTTGGTTGCGATCTCCACCTGCTCGGCTGCCAGTGGAAGGTCGATGGCTTCACCCGCGCCCGGCAAAGACATGAGAGCGGCGTAGGACACGCCCGGCCGCCGAAGGAGCTCGGCAAGTGTCGCGTCCCGCTCGAGCGGCTGCCCGAGGACGCGCTCGGCAAGCGCCGATTCGAGGGCCCTGGCGTCGACCCACGTCGACTTAAGCCGCTCGAGCTCGCGACCTATCGCGTCTCGCTTGCGGGAGAAGGCGTCCCAGCGGGCGTCGTCGACGCATCCGAGCGAGCGGCCGACGTCGGTCAAGCGGAGGTCGGCGTTGTCTTCCCGCAGCTGCAGCCGGTATTCCGCGCGGCTGGTGAACATCCGGTAAGGCTCGCTCACGCCGCGGGTCACGAGATCATCGACCAGAACGCCGAGATACGCCTCGTCGCGGCGCGGACACCAGCCTTCCTCGCCACGCACATAGCGGGCGGCGTTGATTCCGGCCAGCAGTCCCTGCGCGGCCGCTTCCTCGTAGCCGGTCGTGCCGTTGATCTGTCCGGCGAAGAACAGGCCCTGGAATGCCTTCGTCTCCAGGGAGGCCTTCAACGCGCGCGGATCGAAGTAATCGTATTCGATCGAATAACCCGGGCGCAGGACGTGCGCGTGCTCGCAGCCCTTGATTGAGCGCACGAGCGCCAATTGCACGTCGAACGGCAGCGAGGTCGAAATGCCGTTCGGATAGACCTCGTGCGTCGTGAGGCCCTCCGGCTCCAGGAAAATCTGATGGCTGGTTCGTTCCGCGAAGCGGACGACCTTGTCCTCGATCGATGGGCAGTATCGAGGCCCGGTGCCTTTGATGACCCCGGTGAATAGCGGCGAGCGGTCGAGCCCCGCACGGATGATCGCGTGCGTACGCTCGTTCGTGTGCGTGATCCAGCAGGGCACCTGCCGAGGGTGCATCGACCGCTCGCCCACGAACGAGAATACCGGCGTGGGATCGTCGCCGGGCTGGACCGACAGAGCGGAGAAATCGATGGTTCTTCCGTCGAGCCGAGGCGGAGTCCCGGTCTTGAGTCGTCCGACCGGGAGCTTTCGGTCGCGCAGCCGCGCCGCCAGAGTCTTGGCTGGCGGATCGCCGGCACGTCCCGCTTCATAGTTCTGCAGCCCGACATGAATCAGCCCGGCGAGGAAGGTTCCCGTCGTCAGCACGACTGCGTCGGCTTCGAAGCGCACCCCGATCTGGGTCACCACGCCGGTGACCCGATCGCCTTCGATCGTCAGGTCATCTACCGCCTGTTGAAAGAGCGTCAGGTCGCGCTGGTTTTCCAAGCGCGTTCGTATGGCCCGCTTGTAAAGGAGACGATCCGCTTGCGCGCGCGTCGCGCGCACCGCCGGACCCTTGCTGGAATTGAGAATGCGGAATTGAATGCCGGCTTCGTCGGTGGCGAGCGCCATCGCGCCGCCGAGGGCGTCGACTTCCTTGACGAGATGACCCTTCCCGATCCCGCCGATCGACGGATTGCATGACATCTGCCCGAGCGTTTCGATGCTGTGGGTAAGGAGAAGCGTCTTGCGGCCCATCCGGGCGGCGGCGAGCGCCGCCTCCGTGCCGGCGTGGCCGCCGCCGACTACAATGACGTCGAATCGGGTTGGGAATAGCATGGAAGCGCTCGGAAGACCGCCCTACCGCCTAAACGAAGGATCATACGGGATCGGGACGGGGGCGGAGAAGGTCTCGCTTGGTTCCACGTGAAACCTTTGGGGGTTCCTTGTTCCACGTGAAACCATCGCTATCCCGACCCTCGCCCCGTTGTTTCGCGGACGATCACCTTCAGGCCCGCGGTGTAGCGCTCGGGGCTCCCCCCGACGAGCATATCGGCCAGGGCGTCCCCGCTTCGACTGCCGAGCTCTGCCATCGCTACGCGGACCGTGGTCAAGGCAGGATGGCTGTAGCGCGCGAACGGCTCGTCGCCGAATCCGACCACCGACAATTCTTCGGGGATCCGGATCTCCCGCATCGCGCATTCGCGCAAGGCAATCAGAGCTTGGCTGTCCCCCGGGCATACGATGGCGGTGGGACGAGCCGGTGCATCGAGAAGCCTCCGTACGGCATCTCTGGTAACCGCCGCGTCCCCGCCCGGTGGAGCATCAGCGAAAGTAATCGTAGCGAGGATTCCCGCAAGCGACGTCGCCAGGCGTGGCGATCCAGCCCCGTCGCACAGCACGCCAAGCCGCGGGTGCCCGAGGTTCAGGAGATACCGGCAGGCAAGCTCCGCGCCCCGAGCGCGACCGATGTCCCAGTGGCAAGGATCATCGCCCCGACTTTCGGCTACCGCGATCCATGGTACGCCTCGCGCCGTGAGCGCTTCGATCTCTGCCCGGCCCGGTTCTCGGCCAGCCAACAGGACGGCTTCGACACCACGGGCGAGAAACCTCTCGATCGTCACCGACGTGCCCCCGTCCCGGCTGCCCGATATCAGCACACCATAGCCGCGGCGGTCCAACGAGCGCTGGGCGGCTTCGACGATGGCCATGACGAGCCCGTCCCGCAGGTCGTCCGCGACCAGACCGACAAGGCCCGAGTGCCTCGAAGCGAGCGCCCTCGCCGCCAGATTGGGTTGATAGTGGAGCCGCCCCGCAGCCGCCATGATCCGAGCGCGAAGCTCCCCGCTGACCCCCCCAGGGCGAGCCATGGCGCGGGAGGCGGAAGCCGTAGAAACACCCGCGGCCCTCGCCACATCCCGCAAAGTCGTTCGGTTTCGCATGAAGTCGCTTACAGTAATCGATTGCAGTAATCGTTTGCCGAAGTCGCTTTCCAGACATCATAGGTCTGTTGAGGGTACTCTGTAAACCATGACACGATTGATCTGCGTCGGTCACGCCAGCGTCGATACGATCTACCGCGTTGCGGAGGTTCCGACCTCGGCCACCAAGGTTCTTGCCACCGGTTACACCGAGGCCGGCGGCGGCATGGCCGCGAATGCGAGCGTCGCCGCAGCCCGCCTGGGTGCGCAAGTGGCCTACTGGGGAAGGGTGGGCGACGATGCCTTCGGCAAGCAAATCGTGGCCTGGCTCGGCGCCGAGGGTGTGCGCACGGACGCGGTTCGGTTTATCACGGGCGCGCGATCGCCGCGCACGGCCGTCCTCGTCGATGACCAGGGCGAGCGTCTCATCTGCACGTACAACGATCCTGCGCTGGACGATGACGCGTCATGGCTTCCCCTCGCCTTTGTCGCCGGGTGCGGCGCGGTGCTCGCTGATGCGCGATGGCGTACCGGCGCCGCCCGCGTGCTCGAAGCCGCGCGCGCGGCGCGCGTGCCGACCGTACTCGATGCCGATATCGCACCGCCGGAGTCGCTGCGCGACTTGTGCGCGCGCTGCGACTACGCGATCTTCTCGCAGCCGGGGCTCGCAGCGGCCAGCGGGGTTTCGGACCCCGCGCAGGGCCTGCGACGGATGCAGCCGATCGCGCCCGGTGCGGTCGGCGTGACCCTGGGAGCCGATGGATTCCTTTGGCTCGAATCCGGTCGCGATCACCACGCGGCGGCGCCGCGGGTGGATGTCGTCGACACGCTGGCCGCCGGGGACGTCTTCCATGCGGCGTTCGCCGTCGCGATCGCGGAGGGGAGAAGCCTCTCAGACGCCGCCGCGTTCGCCAACGCGGCAGCGGCTCTCAAGTGCACGCGGCACGGCGGTCGCAACGGCGCGCCGGCGCGAGTCGAAGTCGACGATCTGCTGACAAGCGACCAGCGCCCCGCGGCGACGGCCTAGCTCGCCAGGCGCGAGCCCAAGGCGCGCCTCAGCTCCGCCAACGCTCGCGGTTGCTTCGCGCCAAGTTGCGCGAACAGCCGATCGTGCGCAACGAGCTCGCGCTGCCACGAATCGCGGTCGAAGCGCATGACCTGGTCGAAACGGGCAGCGTTGAAATCCAGACCGCCCCAATCGAGATCGCCATATTCGGGCTGCAGGCCGAGTGCGGTTTCCACGGCGTGCGCGCGGCCACGGCAGCGCTCGACGATCCATTTCAGGACGCGCATGTTCTGCCCGAAGCCGGGCCAGGCGAACTTGCCCTTGTCGTCGGTTCGGAACCAGTTGACGTTGAAGATCTTCGGCGGCCGCGGCACGGCGGCGCCAAGCTTGAGCCAGTGCCGGAAGTAATCGCCGATGTGGTAGCCGCAGAACGGAAGCATTGCGAACGGGTCGCGGCGGACTTCGCCGACGGCGCCGCTGGCGGCCGCGGTTGTTTCCGATCCCATCGTCGCGGCCTTGTACACGCCGTCCTCCCAGCTTCGCGCTTCGACGACGAGCGGCATCGTGTCGCGGCGCCGTCCGCCAAAGACGAACGCGGAGATCGGGACGCCCTCCGGATTGTCCCACTGCGGATCGAGTGACGGACACTGCGTGGAGAGAACCGTGAACCGCGCATTGGGATGCGCAGCCTTGCGCCCGCAGTCCGGCGTCCACGACCGCCCTTGCCAGTCCGTGAGATGCGCCGGCGGCTCGCGCGTCATCCCTTCCCACCAGATATCGCCGTCGTCCGTCAGCGCGACGTTGGTGAAGATCACGTTCGCCTTCAGCATCTCCATCGCGTTGGGGTTCGATTCGTAGGACGTACCCGGCGCGACGCCGAAATAACCGAGCTCGGGATTGATCGCGTAGAACCGGCCGTCGGCGTGAGGCTTGATCCAGGCGATGTCATCGCCGATGGTCGATACCTTCCAGCCGTCGAATCCCTTCGGCGGAATCAGCATCGCGAAATTGGTCTTGCCGCAGGCGCTGGGAAATGCCGCGCAGAGGTACGTCTTTTCCCCAGACGGCGCCGTGACGCCAAGGATCAGCATATGCTCAGCGAGCCAGCCCTCGTCGCGACCCATGACGGAGGCGATGCGCAGCGCGAAGCATTTCTTGCCGAGGAGCGCGTTGCCGCCGTAGCCCGAGCCGTAGCTCCAGATCTCGCGAGTGTCGGGAAAGTGCACGATGTACTTGTGCTCGCGATTGCACGGCCACGCGACATCGCGTTCCCCGGGACGTAGCGGCGCGCCGACCGAGTGCACGCAGGGCACGAACGTACCGTCGGCGCCGAGTGCCTCGATGACAGCGCGCCCCATGCGGGTCATGATGCCCATGCTCACGACCACGTAGGGGCTGTCGGTCAGCTCGACGCCGAGGTGAGCGATGTGGCTTCCGATCGGACCCATCGAAAAAGGCACGACATAGAGCGTGCGCCCGCGCATGCAGCCCTGGAAATGCCTCTGCAGGGTGGCCCGCATCTCCGCCGGCGCGACCCAGTTGTTGGTCGGCCCGGCGTCCTCCTGCCGCTCACTGCAGATGAAGGTGCGATCCTCGACCCGGGCGACGTCCGACGGGTCGGAGCGAGCGAGATAGCTGCGGGGGCGCTTCTCCTCGTTGAGCCTGATGAGCGTGCCGGCGGCGATCATTTCGCTGCACAAACGCTCGTATTCCTGGGTCGAGCCGTCGCACCACACGATGCGCTCGGGCTGCGTACGCTCGGCCACCTCGCGCACCCAGGCGATGAGGCCGGGATGGCGCACCCAGCGCGGTGCCTGCACCGCGGCGGCGACGGCTAAAGTGGAGTCGGGATGATTCATGGCATAGGTGATCAGCGGAAGCGCGCGCGATCCAGAATGCCTCGACCGGCGCGAGGGAAGGGGTGGATTACTCTAGCATGCCGCTGCGGTCCCGCGTAAGTTGCGGTGCGGCAAAGGGCAAGCGGTCAGGCCACCGGGCCTGTTGACGATCGCAGCAAAGCGCGCGGCCAGTCCGCGAACCGCGCGACCGTTCGGCTCGTCGCTCACCCTTTGCGGGAAGAACCATCGCTGTCGCCTGCGACCGGCTCCTCCATCCATCCGCCGCCGAGCGCTTTGATGAGCGCGACGCTCGCATTGAGTCGCTGGCCTAGAATACTGACCGCGGCGCGCTCGTTCGCGAGCGCCTGCGCCTGAACGACGATCACCGCGAGATAGTTCGCCGTGCCGGCGCGGTATTGATTGAGCGTGATCGCCAGCGACTCGCGCGCGGCCTTCACCGCCTCATCCTGAACCGCGGCCTCCTGCCCGAGAATGCGCAAGGCCGCGAGGTTGTCCTCGACTTCCTGGAATCCCGTCAGCACGGTCTGGCGATACGTCGCGACCGTCGCGTCGTACGCCGCGATCGCCTGCTCGGTCTGCGCCTGACGCAGGCCCGCGTCGAAGATCACCTGCGCCAGCGCGGCGCCGAGCGACCAGTAGCGCGCCGGCGCGCTGAGCAGGTTGGCCACGGTGGAACTGGCGAAGCCGCCGGTTGCGGATAGCGTAACGGTCGGAAAGAACGCCGCCTGCGCAACGCCGATCTGGGCGTTCGCAGCGGCGACCCGGCGCTCGGCGGCCGCGATGTCGGGCCGGCGCTCGAGGAGCTCCGACGGCAGCCCCGGTGGAATGTCGGGGAACTTGCGCTCGATCGGCGCCGGAGCGATGGAAACCTCCGCCGGCGGCTTTCCGATGACCAGCGCGATCGCGTGCTCGAGTTGCGCGCGCTGAACTCCGGCGTCGATCGCCTGCGCCTGCGTGGACTTGAGCTGCGTCTCGGCGAGAGCGACGTCGCTGCGACCGGCCACCCCTACGGCATATTGATTGCGCGTGAGCTGAAGCGATCGGTCGTATGCCTCGGCCGTGTCGTTGAGGAGCCGGATCTGCGCATCCTGTACCCGCAGCAGCAGATAATCCTGCACGAGCAGCGCCTGCGCGGAGAGCCTCGCGCCCGCGAGGTCCGCCTCGCTCGCCTGCGCGTTGGCCTGCGCCGATTCCACGTTGCGCCGCACGCGTCCCCAGAGGTCGAGCTCCCAGGTCGCGTCGAGCGCCACGTTGTAGGCATTACCCACACCGGACCCGGTGCTTCCACCGCCGGCCGCGCTTGCGCCACGCCCGCTTCCGGCGCGTGTGGCCGAAGCGTTCCCGGTGACCGTGGGAAAGAATGCCGTGCGCGCCTGCGCCGTCAATGCGCGCGCCTGCTGGAGGTTGGCCTCCGCCAGCTTGATGTTCTGGTTGTTGATGTCGACCTGCGCAATCAGCTCGTCGAGTTGCGTGTCGCCGAAGACCTGCCACCAGTTGCCGCGCGGCTCGCCATCGCGCGGCTGTGCGGGCTTCCAACCCTGCGCTTCCTTGAACGCGGGCGGGGTCTCGACGGCGGGCCGAACGTAGTCCGGTCCGACCGTGCACGCTGTGGCGACCAGCGTCGAGACAATGAGCGCGGCGCGCGCGACGCAGCGCTGGGGGAAGTGCCGGCCCCGGCAGAGCTGATCGAGCATGAGGCTTAGTCCGCCGCGTCCGCGGCGAGGTTCGTGCCGCGGCGAGCCAGCGCCCGCTGACACCACAGGGCGAGTGTTCATGTCGACTCCGCCGGCTGCAACGCGCCGCCGCCGGCACGGCTCAGGTAACGCTCGTCGGCGCCGCGCCGGCGCAGTCTGTCGAGCAGCATGTAGACAACGGGCGTCGTCAGCACGGTGAGCAGCTGGCTGGCGATCAGGCCGCCGATGATCGCCACGCCGAGCGGCTGCCGCAACTCCGCTCCCTCGCCGAACCCGATCGCCAGCGGCAGCGCACCCAGCGTGGCGGCCAGGGTCGTCATCAGGATCGGCCGGAAGCGCAGCAACGAGGCTTCGCGCACGGCTTGCAGCGGAGCGAGGCCCCGGGCGCGCTCGGCCTCGAGCGCGAAGTCGATGATGAGGATCGCGTTCTTCTTTACGATGCCGATCAGCAGGAACACGCCGATCAGCGCGATCAGCGAGAAATCCATCCTGAACAGCAGCAGCGCCAACACGGCGCCGACGCCTGCCGATGGCAGGGTCGACAGCACCGTGAAGGGGTGCACCAGGCTCTCGTAGAGCACGCCGAGCACGATGTAGATCACGATCAGCGCCGCGGCGATCAGCAGCAACTGCTGACTGCTCGTCTGCTGCGCCAGCAGCGCAGTGCCGGCGAAGGCGCCGCGCACCGTCGTCGGCATGCCGATGGCCGCCTCGGCCTCGGCGATCGCGCGGCGCGCGTCGTCCAGCGTCGCGCCACCGGCGAGGTTGAACGAGATCGTCGTCGCGAGCTCGGTGTCCTGATGGTTGACCGAGCTCGCGGTCGACTCCTCGACGAAGCGCGCGATGGCCGACAGCGGCACCAGGTTCGCCGGGTTGTTGCTGAGCACGTTGCCGCTCGATGCGTTGCGCAGCGCCGGGTTCGGTGAGACCGGCACCGTCGTCGCGCCGGCGCTGCCGGCGCCCGATGCCATCGACGAGGCCGCCGTGGTGCTCTCGATGGTGGCGACCTGCCCGCCGTTATTCACCAGCGATGTCCCCGGCACATAAACGCCGGCGAGCGCGTTCGGGCTCTGCGTGTACTCCGGCGCCCATTCCATCACCACGTGGTACTGGTTCAGCTCGGTGTAGATCGTCGCTACCTGGCGCTGGCCGAAAGCGTCGTAGAGCGCCGCGTCGATGGCGTTGGCCCGGATGCCGAGGCGGCCTGCCGCGTTCGGGTCGACGTTGACCATGGTCTGGACGCCGTTTTCCTGCTGGTCGCTGTCGAGGTCGGTTAGCGCGCTGTACGCCTTCAGCCGGTCGAGGAGCTTGCGCGACCACTCGCGCAGATCGGCGCTGTTCTCGCCCTTGAGGGTGTACTGGTAGGTCGAACTGCTCGAACGTCCGCCGGAGCGAACGTCCTGCACCGGCTGCAGGAACAGGCGCAGGCCGGTAACGCGCGCGAGCTGCGGGCGCAGGCGCGCGATCACGGCGAGGCCGTGCTCGCTGCGCTCGGACACCGGCTTCAACTCGACGAACATGAAGCCGCCGCCGGCGCGCGATCCGCCGATGAAGCCGACCACCGAGCCGACCGCCGGATCGTGCCGCACGATGTCGACCACCTCGCGCAGCTTCTCGCCCATCGCCTTGGTCGAGATGCTCTGGTCGGCGCTCAGACCGCCCAGCAGCTGGCCGGTGTCCTGCTGCGGAAACAGGCTCTTCGGCACGACCGCGAACAGATACCCGTTCAATGCGATCACACTGAGAAGGATCAGCATCACCAGCCACTTGTTCCCGAGCGCCCAGTCCAGGCTGTGCGCATAGCCCGCGAGCACCAAGTCGAAGCCGCGCTTGGCCTGACGCGAGAGCCAGCCCGCCGGACGACGCGCTTCGGCCTCTCCGCCGGGCTTGAGTAGCCATGCGCACATCATCGGCGTCGTGGTGAGCGAGATGACGAGCGAGATCAGCACGGCGACCGACAGCGTCACGGCAAACTCGCGGAACAGGCGCCCGGGTAGCCCGGCCATGAACAGCAGGGGGATGAACACGGCGACCAGCGACAGGCTGATCGAAACCACCGTGAAGCCTACCTCGCGCGCGCCGAGCAGCGCCGCCCGCATGCGCGTCATGCCAGCCTCGATGTGCCGGCTCGTGTTCTCCAGGACGACGATCGCATCGTCGATGACAAAACCGGTGGCGACCGTCAGCGCCATGAGGCTCAGGTTGTCGAGGCTGAATCCAAGCAGGTACATCACGCCGAAGGTGCCGAGCAGGGCGGTAATGGTGGCGACCGCCGGGATCAGCGTCGCGCGCGCACTGCGCAGGAACAGGCTGACGACCAGCACCACCAGGATCACCGCGACGATGAGCGTGATCTCGACCTCGTGCAGCGAGGCGCGGATCGAATGGGTGCGGTCGGAGGCAACGTGCAGCTCGACGTCGGCCGGCAGCTCGGCCTGGAGCGCCGGCAGCAACGCGCGCACCGAGTCGACGGTCTCGATCACGTTCGCCGAAGGCTGGCTGCGGATCAGCACGATGATCGCCTTCTCGCCGTTATAGAGCCCCAGCGTGCGCGTGTCCTCGACGCCGTCGATCACGTCGGCGACGTCCCGCAGCCGCACCGCGGCGCCCTTTCGCCACGCGATCACCATCGGGGCGTAGTCGCTCGCGCGGAGCCCCGGCGTCTGGGTGTAGATCTGCAGCCGGCGCCCCTCGCCCTGAACGATGCCCTTCGGCCGGTTCGCGTTGCTCGCCTGGATCGCGGCGCGAACGTCCTCGGTGCTGATGCCGTACTGGTTCAGCGGAGAGGGTTTGAGCTCGATGCGCACCGCTGGCAGCGACCCACCGCCGATCTGCACGTCGCCGACGCCGCTGATCTGCAGCAGCTGCTGGTTGAGGATGTTGGAAGCCTCGTCGTAGATCTGGCCCGGCGTCTTGGTCTTCGAGGTGAGCGCCAGGATCATCACCGGCGCCGCCGACGGATTCACCTTGCGGTAGCTCGGGTTCTGGCGCAGTGTCGTCGGCAGGTCGACGCGCGTGGCGTTGATCGCCGCCTGCACGTCGCGCGCTGCGCCGTCGATGTCGCGGGCGAGGTCGAACTGCAGCGTCACCCGGGTCGCACCGACCGAGCTGACCGAGGTGATCTCGTTGACGCCGGCGATCGTGCCAAGATGGCGCTCCAGAGGCGTCGCGACGCTGCTGGCCATTGTCTCGGGACTCGCGCCGGGGATGTTGGCGTTGACCGAGATCACCGGCAGCTCGATCGGCGGCAGCGACGCCACCGGCAGTCCGAAGAAGCCGGCGATGCCCGCGAGCGCAATCCCCGCCGTGAGCAGCACCGTACCGATGGGCCTGCGTACGAACGGGCGCGACAGGTTCACGCCGCGCTCTCCGCGGGGTCGCGCGGCGGGCTGCCGCCCCCGTCGTCGAGCACGACGCGGCGCGTACGCCCGCCGCCAAGGCGGTCGAAGGCGAGATAGATCACCGGCGTCGTGAACAGCGTCAGCAGCTGGCTGACGATCAGACCGCCGAAGATCGCCAGCCCCAGCGGACGGCGCAACTCGGCGCCCACGCCGAAACTCAGCATCAGAGGCACCGCGGCGAACAGCGCCGCCATCGTCGTCATCAGGATCGGCCGCAGTCGCAGCAGCGCGGCCTGGTGGATCGCGTCGCGCGCGCTCTTGCCCTGCTGGCGCTCGGCGTCGATGGCGAAGTCGATCATCATGATCGCGTTCTTCTTCACGATGCCGATCAGCAGGATGATGCCGATGATGCCGATCACGCCAAGATCGTTGCCGGTGACGATCAGCGCGAGCAGCGCGCCGACGCCGGCGGAGGGCAGCGTCGAGAGAATGGTCAGCGGATGCACGTAGCTCTCGTAGAGCACGCCGAGCACGATGTAGACGCACACGACGGCGGCGAGGATCAGCCAGAGCTCGTTGGCCAGCGACTTTTCGTAAGCGCCCGAGGCGCCAAGAAAGGTCAGCGTGATCGTCGGCGGCAGACCGATCGCGCGCGCCGCCGCGCGGATCGCGTCGACTGCCTGGCCCAGCGCGACGCCCGGCGCGGTGTCGAAGTTCAGCGTGCTCGCCGGGTACCGGCCGACGTGGGTAATCTGCAGCGGGGCGAGCTGCTCGGTGATCGTCGCGAAGGCCGACAGCGGCGTCGGCTGGCCGCTGCTCGATATCAGGTTCAGCTTGCCCACCCCTTCGGCATTCGTCGCCAGTCCCGGCTGCGCTTCGAGGATCACCCGGTATTGGTTGGTATCGGTGAAGATGGTCGAGACGATGCGCTGGCCGAACGCGCTGTAGAGCGCGTCGTCGACCGAGCTCGCGGTGATGCCCAGCCGCGACGCGGTGTCGCGGTCGACGGCGACATTGGTCGCGAGCCCCTGCGCGCCGGCGTCGCTGCTGGCATTGCGCACCTGCGGCGAGTCGCGCAGCTGGGCGATCAGCTTGCCCATCCACTGCGTGATCTGCGCGCCATTGACGCCTTCGAGCGATGCGCGGTACTCGGTTGGGCCGGTCTCGGCGTCGATCGTCAGGTCCTGCGTGGGCTGCAGGTACAGCGTCACGCCCGGCACCGCCTTCACCTTGTCGCGCAGACGGTCCATGACGAGCTGCTGGTCGCCGTGCGAGGGCTTGAGGTTGATCAGCATGCTGCCGGTGTGCAGCATCGTGTTGTTGGCTGCGTCGACGCCCACGATCGAGCTCAGATTCTCCACTGCAGGGTCGGCTAGGATCGCCCGGGCGACCTGGCCCTGCAGCTCGGCCATGCGCGCGTACGATACGTCCTGCGCCGCGTCGACGCGCGCCTGGAGCTGGCCGGTGTCCTGGGTCGGGAACAGGCCCTTGGAGATCGTGACGTAGAGCAGCACCGTCAGCGCGAAGGTTGCGAACGCGACGATCAGTGTCATCGACTGGCGATCGAGGACCCAGACCAGCATCCGGTCGTAGGCGCGCGTCACGCGGGCGAAGAGCGCCTTTGTGCGCGACGCGAGGTCGGCCGCGGCGCGCTCGTCGCCGTGAGCCCTCAGCCACCGCGCCGACATCATGGGGACCAGCGTCAGCGAGACGATCGCCGAGATCAGGATCGTGATCGCCAGCGTTACCGCGAACTCGCGGAACAGGCGCCCGACCACATCGCTCATGAACAGCAGCGGGATCAGCACCGCGATCAGCGAGATCGTCAGCGAGATGATGGTGAAGCCGATCTGCGCCGCGCCCCTCACCGCTGCGCGCATCGGCGGCTCGCCGTCCTCGATGTGGCGCGCAATGTTCTCGATCATCACGATCGCGTCGTCGACGACGAAACCGGTCGCGATGGTGAGCGCCATCAGGCTCAGGTTGTTCAGGCTGTAGCCCAGCAGGTACATCAATCCGAAGCTGCCGATCAGCGAGATCGGCACCGCGATGCTCGCGATCACGGTCGCGCGCAGGCTGCCCAGAAACGCGAAGATCACCAGCACGACCAGCACCACCGCGAGCAGCAGCTCCTTCTCGACGTCGTCGACCGACGCGCGGATCCCGTTCGTGCGGTCGGCAAGCACCTCGACCGTGAGCGAAGCCGGCAACCCGGCCTGCAACGCCGGCAGCTGCTTCTTGATCGCGTCCACCGTGGCGATCACGTTGGCGCCCGGCTGGCGCTGCACGTTCATGATGATCGCCGGAATCAGCGCCGTGTCGGCGCCACTGCGGCAGTCGGGAGCGGGCGCCGCGTCGTGGCAGGGCATGCCGGCCCAGGCGCCGAGCTGGTTGTTCTCCGCGCTTTCGACCACGCTGGCGACGTTGTCCAGGCGCACCGGCGCACCGTTTCGGTACGCGACGATCAGGCGCCGGTAGTCGTCGGCGGTCAGGAGCTGGTCGTTCGAGTTGATCGAGTAGGCCCGCTTCGGGCCGTCGAAACTCCCCTTGGCTGCGTTCGAGTTGGCCGCGCTGATCGCAGTGCGCAACGTGTCCAGTCCGATGCCGTACGACGCCAGCGCCTGGGTGTTGGCCCGGATGCGCACCGCCGGTCGCTGCCCGCCCGATAGGGACACCAGTCCGACTCCCGAGACTTGGCTGATCTTCTGCGCGAGCCGCGTGTTGACCAGGTTCTGTACGTCGGTCAGCGGCATGCTGTCGGAGCTGACCGCGAGTGTGAGCACCGGCGCGTCGGCCGGATTCACCTTGGCGTACACGGGCGGTGCCGGCAGGTCGGCCGGCAGCAGCGAACCGCTGGCGTTGATCGCCGCCTGCACCTCCTGCTCGGCAACGTCGAGCGACAGGTTCAGCGAAAACTGCAGCGTGATCACCGACACGCCGGCGGCGCTCGTCGAACTCATGCGATCGAGCCCGGACATCTGGCCGAACTGCCCCTCGAGGGGCGCCGTCACGGTGTTGCCCATTACCTCGGGGCTCGCCCCGGGGTACAGTGTCTGCACCTGGATCGTCGGGTAGTCGACCTGCGGGAGCGCCGACAGCGGCAGAAACCGGAAGCCGACGACGCCGGCGAGCACGATCGCCAGCATCAGCAGAGACGTCGCGACCGGTCGCTCGATAAAGGGACGCGATGGGCTCATGCCCGCGGCTCCTTCAAATCACCGATTACCAGTCGATGCACCGGACGTGCGGTTGCCGCCCGCCGCGCCGCTAGCGGGCGCACCGGCAGCAGGCACGCCGCGACGGCCTGCCCGCGCACCCGCGCTCCCGCCCGCCGGCTGAACCGCGCTGGTCTGGATCCGCGCGCCGTCCTTGAGCCGATCGCCGCCCTCGGTGACGACCTCCTCGCCGAGCGCCAACCCGTTCGCGATCGCGACGTCGTTCACGCCGGAAATACCGGCGGTTACATTTCGCAGCGTCACGGTGTGGTCGGCGTTGACGACGTAGACGAAGTCACCACTCGGGCCGTGCCGCAGCGCAATCACCGGGACGACGACGGCGCCGTCGATCGTGCGCAACAGCAGCCGCACGTTGACAAACTGGTTTGGAAAAAGGGTGCCGCTGTTGTTCGCGAAGCGCGCCTTGGCCTTGATGGTGCCGGTCTGGGTGTCGATCTGATTGTCCAGTGTCAGGAAGCTGCCGGCCTCGAGCTGGCGCGTGCGCCCGCTGTCCCAGGCCGTCACCGGTAGCGTTGCGCCGGCCGCAATGCGCTCCTTCACGTCGGGGACACGCTCCTGAGGGATCGAGAACACGACATCGATCGGCGAGAGCTGGGTGATCGTCGCGACGCCGCTCGCGTTGCCTGCGGCGATATAATTGCCGGGGTCGATCGGCCGCAGGCCGACGCGGCCGGCAACCGGCGCGACGATGCGCGACCACTGCAGGCTGAGCCGCGCGCTCTGCTCGTTGGCGCGGTCCAGCGCCACGGTACCGACGAGCTGGTCCACCAGCGCTTTCTGGGTGTCGACGGTCTGTCGCGCGATCGAATCCTGCGTGAGCAGCACCTGGTAGCGTTCCAGCAACACGCGCGCCGCGTCGAGTTGCGCCTCGTCGCGCATGCGCGCCCCGACCGCCTGGTCGAGCGCCGCCTGGAACGCCTTCGGGTCGATCGTCGCGAGCACCTGGCCCTTTTGCACGACTTGGCCTTCCTTGTAGAACACCTGAGTGACCACGCCCGAGACCTGCGGCGTGACGGTCACGCTGGCGGCCGAGGTCACGGTGCCCAGCGCCTCGATGATCACCGGAATGTCGCCGTTCCGCGCCGTCGCGACGCCGACCGTGCTCGGCGGCGCGCCGCGGGCACCGGCAGTGCCCGGTGGACCAAAGCTGCCCGTCGCGGGGCTCGACGCCCGGTGCGTCAGGTACCAGGCCAGGCCCGCGAGGGCAGCCAGCGCGACGACGGAGCCGACGCGGCCCAGCCACCGCCCGCGCCCGGAACCGTTGTTCGGCGCGCCGGTCGCAGGCGTCGCGGCGGACGACGATGGTGGATCTTCCATGGATGGAGTCCTGTAGGCTGGACCGTCCGGGTCAGGTGGCCAAGCGTAACTGCTTCCCTAGATACAAAGCGGCGCAGCGCTCCGATCGTGCGCTGTGGAAAATCGTCGATCCGAAGAGATACGAAATTCGACCCGCGAGGTGAATACGCAACGACCCCGGCAAGCGGGATCGCGACCATGAACCAGACGCGCCTGCGCGCGCTCGGTGCGAAGGCCCGGGTCCTGGTGATGTCGCGTTGGGCGGTGATCCCGGTGCGTCCATGGCTCAAGCGGCGCGTTTTTCTTCTGTCTTGATTCTACGGGCAGTGTTCGCAGGCAAGTTGTAAGGATGTGTTACGCGCTCGGACCCGCGACCCCTCACCGCGTTCCAATCTTACGCGGGACCGCAGCTCGCCGCGGATACGCTTCCGACCCAGGTCGGACGCCGGCCTACTTTCCGATGCAGAATCGCCCGAAGATCTCTCCCAGGAGGTCGTCCGCCGTGAATTCTCCCGTGATCGTCGAGAGCGCCTGCTGGGCCAGGCGCAGCTCCTCCGCGAAGAGCTCCAACGGCGGAGAGCTCGCGGCGAGATGCGCTGCGGCTGCGTCCAGGTGCGCCGCTGCATCTCCCAGCGCGCGCAGATGCCGCTCGCGCGCAAGGAATGTCCCCTCCATGTCTTCCTGCGCCCCGACGAGCCTGCGGATTGCCTGCCGCAACAGATCGATCCCGGCACCCGTCTTGGCCGAAAGCGCGACCGCCGGCGCGCCTTCGTGCTCGCTCGACGTGGGTTCGAGACCTGCGAGATCGATCTTGTTCCGCACCACGATGCGGGCAAGCTGCAACGGCAGTCCCACGGCAATGGCCCGGTCGTCGGGGTGGGCCGGCTCGCGCGCGTCGGTGACGATGAGGGTCAGGTCGGCGCCGCCGATCGCCGCGTGCGTTCGTTCGATCCCGATCTTCTCGACCGCGTCGGTTGTCGGACGCAGGCCGGCCGTGTCGATCACGTGCAGCGGAATGCCGTCGATCTCGATGCTGCCACGGATCGCGTCGCGCGTGGTGCCCGGAACGGGAGTGACGATCGCGAGCTCGTCACCCACCAGCTGATTCAACAGGCTCGACTTACCGATGTTGGGCCGGCCGATGAGCACGACGTTCAACCCTTCGCGCAGAAGCGCACCCTGCCTTGCCCGCGCGACGATCGCGGCGAGGCGCTCGCGCAGCGAGGCGAGCTTGCCGGCCGCGTCCGCAGCGCGCAGGAAGTCGATGTCCTCCTCGGGAAAATCGAGCGTAGCCTCGGTGAACGCGCGCAGCTCGATCAACGCGTCGACCGCGCTGCGGATCTCGCGGGAGAAGACCCCGGAGAGGCTTCGCGCCGCCGCCCGAGCCGCCGTCGCGGTCGCGGCCTCGATCAGATCGGCGACACCTTCGGCCTGCGCGAGGTCGAGCTTGCCGTTGAGAAACGCACGCCTGGTGAACTCGCCTGGCTCCGCGAGCCGCGCGCCGAGATCGAGACAGCGGCCGAGCAGGAGCGATAGCACCGCGGGTCCGCCGTGAGCGTGAAGCTCCAGCACGGTCTCGCCGGTGTACGACGAAGGCGCCGGAAACAGCAGCGCTAGACCCTGATCGAGCGTTTCGCCGTGGGCGCCCCTGAACGTCGTGAACGTGGCATGGCGGGGTTCGAGCGCTCGGCCGACGACCGCGGCGATGATGCGGCTCAAGTCGGGCCCCGAGACTCGGATGACACCGATGCCCGCGCGGCCGCCGCCCGTCGCGATGGCTGCTATGACGTCGCTCACGGGCGTCCGCGTAGCCCCGCCGGGAACGACGCTCGGCGTACTCAGCGCCGCTTGGCTGCGGCCGCCGCCGCCTCGCGGGTCAGCAATCGATTCATGTGCCATTGCTGGAAGATCTGGATGGCGTTGTTGATCAGCCAGTAGAGCACGAGGCCCGCGGGGAAGAAGAGGAACAACACCGAGAAGGCGATGGGCATGATCTGCATCACCTTCGCCTGCACCGGATCCTGGATCGGCGTCGGCGAGAGCCTGACCTGCAGAAAAGCAGTGATGGCATAAACGACGGGCAGCACGAAGTAAGGATCGGGTGCCGAGAGATCGTGGATCCAGCCGAACCACGGCGCGTGCCGAAGCTCGACCGCGCCGAGCAGCACCCAGTAGAGCGCGATGAACACGGGTATCTGCACCAGTATCGGCAGACAGCCGCCGAGCGGGTTGATCTTTTCGGTCTTGTAGAGCTCCATCATCTTCATCTGGAGCTGCTGCTTGTCGTTCGCGTACTGCTCCTGGAGCGCCTTCATCTTCGGCGCAACTAGCTTCATCTTGGCCATCGAGCGCGCGCTCGCGTGATTGAGCGGATAGAACGCGCTCTTGATGATGATGGTCATGGCAATGATGGCCCAGCCCCAGTTGCCGATGATGGAATGCAGCCACTTGAGGAGCAGGAAGAGCGGCGCGGCGATCACGGTGAAGATGCCGTAGTCGACGACCAGGTCGAGCCCCGGGGCAAGCTTCTTTAGCGTGTCCTGCTCCTGCGGACCGGCGTAGAGAGGCACATCGATCCGCGCACTGGCGCCGGGCGCGATCGTCCCGAGCGGAATCTTGACGCCGTCGTAGTAGAGGCTATCGAGCTTGTTGACGTAGAACTCGCGGGGCAGCTTCTTCGCGTCCGAAGGCAGCCAGGCGACGACGAAGTAATGCTCGACCATGCCGACCCAGCCGTTATCGGTCTTGTCGGTGAACTTCGCCTTGCCCTTGTCGATTTCGCCGAAGTCGATCTTCTTGTATTTGTCGCTCTCGTTGTAGAGCACGGGCCCCGTGTAGGCAGTCGGCGCTCCCCAGCTCTTGGGCTCGCTCGCCTTGCTGTCGCGGGCGAGCTGGAAGTACGCGGTCGGCGTGATCGGCGCGGAGCCGGTGTTTGTGACTTCGTAGGCCACATCGATTACGTAGCTGCCGCGATGGAACGTGAGCGTCTGCTTGACGCCGTCCGACGTGAGCACGAGATCGAGCGAGTCCTTGCCGGGGGCAAGCTCGCGCGGCCCGGGCTCCGCGTGCCAGAGCGTGTGATGGTTCGGGAGCGTATCCCCGATCAGCCCGCTCTGTGCGACGAAGGTTCGGTTGGCGTTCTTCTGCAGCAGGATGTATGGCTTGTTCGCGTTGTCCGTGTCGCGGTGCTCGTTGAGCGCAATTTCGTCGATGACGCCGCCGAGGGTATCGACCTCGGCGACATAACGATCCGTCTTGATCGTGATCGCCTCGCCCTTCTGCGCGACCGCTTTCGTTTCCGGCGGCAGGTTCGGCGCTCCGGGCGAAGCGGAAGGGGCGCCGGCCGACGGCACCGCGGTCTCGCTGGGCGATCGGGTCGCGCCCTGCGCCGGAGCGCTCGGGGGCGGACGATGCTCGGCCTGCCACCGCTCCCAAAGGAAGAGTGCCGAGAACGAAAAGATCACGAACAGGATGAGGCGTCGAGTGTCCATGGGGAGCGAGCCGGCCCGCCGGTCACGGGACCGGGTCGTAACCGCCCGGGTGATAAGGGTGACAACGAGCGAGCCGGCGCGCCGCGAGCCACGAGCCGCGCGCGGCGCCGTGGCGCTCGATCGCTTCCCGCGCATACTCCGAGCAGCTCGGATAGAAGCGGCAGTTCGCACCGAGCAGCGGCCGCACGGCGTACTGATAGGCGCGGAGCGCGACGAGCAGCGCGGCTCTCATCGCGTCAGCTGCCGCTGGCGTCCGAGCGCGTCCAGCAGCGCGGCGGCCTCGACCGCCGCGGCCTGGAGCTCGGCGCGGGTACACGGCGTACGCAGCCGCAGCACCACGTCGAAGGCCGTCATTGCCGGGCGGCGCGCCCGGATCGCTTCGCGCAACATGCGTTTGAGCCGATTCCGGTCGATGGCGCGCTTGAGATGCTTGCTGCCGACCACGTAGCCGACGCACCCTACCGGTCCGGCAGCGGGGACTGCGACGAGCTGAACCCGTTTCCCGTCGAAGCGCCGACCCTCTCGGAACACCGCGGCGAACCGAGCGGTGCCGCGCAAACGGTAGCGGCCGGTCAAGCCGATACGCGCCTTCCCGCCTAAACGACGAGCCGGGCGCGCCCTTTGGCGCGGCGCGCGCGCAGGACCTTGCGCCCGCCGATGGACTTCATGCGGGCGCGAAAGCCGTGGGTCCGCTTGCGGCGGATCACCGAAGGTTGGTAAGTGCGTTTCATGGTGCGACCTTGCCGAAAAAAGCTTTGTATTAGAGCGTTTAGCGCACCGGGCTGTCAAGGCAAATCGTGCTTCGCTGCTGTGGATAACTTGCCCGGCTGGGCGTAGAATTACGATCCGGCGGGCTCCATCGCGGTGCCCGCATTTTTTCTCTGCTCGCTCCGATTCCCGTCACGATGCCGTCCGCTCCCTTCTGGCCCAGCTGTCTCGAAGCCTTCCAGCGCGAGTTGACGCCGCAGCAGTTCAATACCTGGATCCGCCCCCTGCGGCTGGAAACGAGCGGCGATGGACTGGTCCTGATCGCGCCCAATCGCTTCGTGTTGCAATGGGTCAAGGAGCGTTTCGCGTCCCGGATCGAGGAGCTTGCCACCGTGGCGCTCGGCCGACCGCCGCGGATCGCACTCGTGGTCGCCGAGGGGACGTCCGAGCGGCCCGGCGCATCCGTCGCCAAGCCGGCGGCTCCGTCCGCGGTCACGGAGAACCGGCGCGGGGAACAGGCGAGCCTCAACCCGGCTTTTTCCTTCGCCGCGTTCGTCGCTGGCAAGGCGAATCAGCTCGCGCGCGCCGCCGGACTCAAGGTCGCCGAGCATCCGACTTCCTACAATCCTCTGTTCGTGTACGGCGGCGTGGGTCTCGGCAAGACGCACTTGATCCAGGCCATCGGCAATCACATTCTGGACAGCAACAACAACGCGCGGATCCGCTACATCCACGCCGAAACCTACGTCTCCGACGTTGTGCGGGCGTACCAGCACAAGGCGTTCGACGAGTTCAAGCGCTACTACCGGTCGCTCGATCTGATCCTCATCGACGACATCCAGTTCTTCGGCAACAAGTCGCGCACCCAGGAGGAGTTCTTCTATCTCTTCAATACCCTCATCGAAGCGCACAAGCAGGTGGTCATCACCTGCGATACGTATCCCAAGGAAATCGCGGGCATCGAGGAACGATTGATCTCGCGCTTTGGTTGGGGGCTCACCGTGGCTTTGGAGCCTCCTGAGCTCGAAATGCGGGTCGCCATCCTGCTGTCGAAAGCCGCGACGACCGGACTCAAGCTCGACGAGGAGGTCGCGTTCTTCATCGCCAAGCACATCCGCTCCAACGTCCGCGAACTGGAAGGAGCGCTCAAGCGAGTGCTTGCCTATTCGAGCTTCCACGGACAGGAAATCACGCTCCCCGTGGTGAAGGAGGCGCTGCGTGATCTTCTCGCGGTGCAGAACAGACAGATCTCCATCGAGAACATCCAGAAGACGGTAGCGGACTATTACAAGATCCGGGTTTCGGACATGCACTCGAAGAAACGCTCTCGCGCGGTCGCCAGGCCGCGTCAGGTCGCGATGGCGCTTGCCAAGGAGCTTACCCAGCTCTCGCTGCCGGAAATCGGAAGCAACTTCGGCGGCCGGGATCACACCACCGTGCTGCACGCGTGCCGTCAGATATCGAAGCTTCGCGACACCATACCCGAGATCGGCCGCGACGTGACGTTTCTCCTGCAGGTGCTCCGTAATTGACTGTGCGACGACGCTCGATGCGGTATGAATGAAGGTTAAAGCAGTCTATAATTTGTTGAATTGACCCGGCTTCCGTGAAACCCGCGATTTCGTCCCCAATCCGTCCACAGGCCGTACAGGTTTTGGCCGTACGGTTGCTCCCGCGCCAACCGATGGACCGGATTCATCTTTTCCCGTTTCTCCTGCGTATCGACGAGCATCCTATTAGCTATTATCAGGTTTAAATAATGCAACTAAAACAAATCTCAAGGGATTTGCTCTTGCGGCCGCTGCAAGCCGTGTCGGGTATTGTCGAACGCCGGCAGACGCTTCCGATTCTTGCCAACGTTCTGCTCGAACAGAAAGACGGCCGGTTGTTCGTCACGGCAACCGACCTCGAGATGCAGATCACAGCGAGCAGCGAGCTCGCCGGCAAGCAGGACCAGTCGGTCACGGTCGGCGCGCGAAAACTGCAGGACCTGCTGCGGGCTTTACCGGAGGAGTCGACTCTCAACCTCGATACCGCCGCGGGCAAGATGACCGTGCGTGCCGGCCGCTCGCGATTCAACTTGCAGACCTTGCCGGCTTCGGACTATCCGCGCATCGGCCTTTCGCAGGAACAGTTGCAGAACATCACGCTGCCCCAACGCGAGTTCAAGGGACTCCTCAAGCTCGCCGAGTTCGCGATGGCGCAGCAGGACATCCGCTACTATCTGAACGGCATGTTGCTCGTGATCGACAAGGAATCGCTGCAGGCAGTTGCCACCGACGGGCACCGCCTTTCCTACGCAAGCATTTCCGTGCCCGGGAGCTACGCCCGCCAAGAAGTGATCCTGCCGCGCAAGACGGTGCTCGAGCTGGGGAAGCTCCTGGAGGACAGCGAGGCGACGGTAACGATCGACGTCCTCGCCAATCAGGTGCGCTTCAGGTTTTCCAACATCGAGCTTGTCAGCAAGGTCGTAGACGGCAAGTTTCCCGACTACAACCGCGTCATTCCGAGCGGGCATCCGAAGCAGATCGAGATCTCGCGCTCAGAGCTCCTGCAGGCGCTGCAGCGCGCCGCGATTCTTTCGAACGAGAAGTTCCGCGGCGTACGCCTGGTCCTCGCGACAGACCAGCTGAAGATCATCTGTACCAACAGCGAGCAGGAGGAAGCCGAAGAAGAGCTGGAAATCGACTACAAGGGCGAGCCGCTCGATATCGGTTTCAACATCACTTATCTCCTGGACGTGCTGCACAATCTGTCGGCGGATCGCATCGTTCTCGCGCTCGGCGACGCCAACTCGAGTGCGCTGGTCACGATGCCCGAGCGAAGCGACTATAAGTACGTCGTCATGCCGATGCGGATTTGACCTCCTTGCTCTCCCAGCTCGAATATTGCGCGTCGGTCCAGATATCGGCCCGCCATCCGTGGGCTCCGTCGGTCGAGCGGGCCTTCTTACCACCGGTCCGGGTCGTTAGATCCTTCAGCGCATTCAACGCGTCCGCGGCGCCGACTCCCCGGCGGTGCCGGCAGTTGATGGACCGCGATAAACGGGAACATTGCGAATGAACGAACCTCATCCGAAGGCCGTCGACAACGGCGCCTACGACTCCACGAGCATCAAGGTCCTCAAGGGCCTCGAGGCGGTGCGCAAGCGTCCGGGGATGTACATCGGCGACACCTCGGACGGCACCGGCCTGCATCACATGGTGTTCGAAGTGCTGGACAACGCCATCGACGAGGCGCTTGCCGGCTATTGCGACGAGATCAAGGTGATCATCCACGCCGACAATTCCATTTCCGTGATCGACAACGGGCGCGGCATTCCCACCGACATCAAGGAGGACGACGAGCAGAAGCGCTCGGCCGCCGAGATCGTGATGACCGAGCTGCACGCCGGCGGCAAGTTCGACCAGAACTCGTACAAAGTTTCCGGTGGACTCCACGGCGTTGGCGTATCCGTCGTCAACGGACTGTCGGAGTGGCTGAAGCTTCGTATCTGGCGCGATGGCAAGGTCTACCAGATGGAGTTCCGCGACGGCGTCCCCGTGGCGCCGCTGGCGATCGTGGGGTCGACCGAACGGCGCGGGACGGAGGTGCACTTCAAGGCGTCGTCGGCAACTTTTTCGAACATCGAGTTTCACTACGAAATCCTGGCGCGTCGGATTCGCGAGCTCTCCTTCCTCAACAACGGCGTGAAGATCGAGCTCTTCGACCAGCGCGACGGAAAGAGCGAGAACTTCGCCTTCACCGGCGGCATCAAGGGCTTCGTCGAATACATGAACCGCAGCAAGACGGTGCTGCATCCCCGGATCTTCTATGCGAGCGGCGAGAAGGAAGGCGTCACCGTCGAAGTGGCCATGCAGTGGAACGATTCCTACGCCGAGTCGGTGCAGTGCTTCACCAACAACATCCCGCAGCGAGACGGTGGCACGCACCTCACGGGTCTGCGGCAGGCGATGACGCGCACGCTCAACAGCTACATCGAGAAAGAAGAGCTCGCGAAGAAGGCCAAGGTGGAGACCACAGGCGACGACATGCGGGAAGGCCTGACCTGCGTCCTCTCGGTCAAGGTGCCCGAGCCGAAGTTCTCGTCGCAGACCAAGGACAAGCTCGTATCCTCGGAGGTGCAGCCGATCGTGCAGGAGATCGTCGGGGGAAAACTCGGTGAGTTCCTGCTCGAGAACCCGTCTGACGCGCGGATCATCTGCAGCAAGATCATCGACGCCGCGCGGGCGCGCGAAGCGGCGCGCAAGGCTCGCGAGCTGACGCGGCGCAAGGGCGTCCTCGACGGCATGGGCCTGCCGGGCAAGCTCGCGGACTGCCAGGAGCGCGATCCCGCGCTCTCGGAGCTCTATCTGGTCGAGGGCGATTCGGCGGGAGGGTCGGCCAAGCAGGGTCGTGATCGGAAATTCCAGGCGATCCTGCCGCTGCGCGGCAAAATCCTCAATGTCGAGCGCGCGCGCTTCGACAAGCTGATCAGCTCGCAGGAGATCGTGACGCTCATCACGGCGCTCGGCACGGGCTTCGGCAAGCCCGGGGTGGACAAGGAGGACAAGGATGCCTTCGACATCACGAAGCTGCGCTATCACCGCATCATCATCATGACCGACGCCGACGTCGACGGCTCGCACATACGCACGCTGCTGCTCACGTTCTTCTACCGCCAGATGCCCGAGCTCGTCGAGCGCGGCCACATCTACATCGCCCAGCCGCCGCTGTACAAGGTCAAGCAGGGCAAGCAGGAGAGCTACCTCAAGGACGAGCACGAGCTCAAGCAGCACCTGCTCAAGGTTGCCTTGAACGGAGCAGAGCTCACGCCGGGCACCGGGTCGCCGCCGCTCGCCGCGCAGACTTTCGAGAACGTGGCGCGAGAGTATCTGCTCGCTGAAGCGGTGGTGGAGCGCGTCGCCCGGGTCATCGAGCCCGCCGCGCTGTACGCGATGCTCGGGGGCGCGCGGGTGGAGCTCGACACCGAGATCGCGGCCACGCGGAGCGCACAGGCGGTCCAGGACGCGATCGCCGATCCGGAGGTGCGTGTCGAAGCCCGCTACGACGCAGCTTCGGAAACGCGTCGCCTTGCGATCGTGCGCACCCATCACGGGACGGCGCACGTGACTTCGCTCGACGCGGACTTCCTGGCGAGCGGAGACGGTGCGCAGATCCGCGCCGCAGCGGACGTATTGCAAGGGCTGATCCAGCCGGGTGCGGTGATAAAGCGCGGCGACAAGCAGCAGGCGGTGAAGTCGTTCAAGGAAGCGCTCGATTGGCTCCTGGCGGAAGCGCGCGCGAGCGTCGCCATCCAGCGCTACAAGGGCCTGGGCGAGATGAATCCCGGACAGTTGTGGGAGACGACCATGAACCCCGAGGTCCGGCGGCTCCTCAGAGTGCGCATTGAGGATGCGGTCGCATCCGAGGAAATCTTCTCGACGCTTATGGGCGACGAAGTCGAGCCGCGGCGCGCGTTCATCGAATCGAACGCGCTGGGCGTGCGCAACCTCGACGTCTGAAAGTCGGCACCGCTTGCGGGCGGCGCCTTACTTCGCACGCGACGCTTCCCAAGCCATGAATCTGGATCGCACGAGGCTCCTCGGGCGGCTCGGACTGCGGGCCACGAACCCTGGCGCCTGCGTCGCGCCGGACGACTGGCGCGGGAGCGGGCCGAGCCTCGGTGTGGTCGCGCCGAGCGATGCTTCCGCGATTGCCCAGGTGGCGGCTGCATCGCCTGCGGATTACGACGCCGTGCTCGAGGGTGCGCTGGCCGCCGCGCGTGCGTGGCGCGACGTCCCGGCGCCCAAGCGCGGAGAAGCGGTGAGACGGCTGGGTCTCCTGCTGCGCGACCACAAGGACGCACTGGGCACCCTGGTGGCGCTTGAGAACGGCAAGATCAAGGCCGAAGGCGACGGCGAAGTGCAGGAGATGATCGACATCGCCGACTTCGCAGTGGGCCAGGCGCGCATGCTCTACGGCAAGACCATGCATTCGGAGCGCGCCGCGCACCGGATGTACGAGCAGTGGCATCCACTGGGCGTCGTGGCGGTCATCACCGCGTTCAATTTCCCTGTCGCGGTGTGGGCCTGGAACGCCCTGATCGCGGCGGTGTGCGGCAACGCGACCGTTTGGAAGCCTTCTCCGAAGACGCCGCTCTCGGCGATCGCCGTGCAGCATCTTTGCAACCGGATCATCCGCGAGCTCGGGCTTCCTCCCATATTCACGCTGCTCGTCGATGCCGGCAGGGAAGCCGGAGCGCGGCTCGCCGCCGATCCGCGTGTGACCCTGGTCTCGTTCACGGGCTCCTCCGCAGTGGGGCGCCAGATCGCCGAAACGGTGGCGCGCCGATTCGGACGCACGCTCCTCGAGTGCTCGGGCAACAACGCGATCATCGTGGCGGAAGATGCCGACCTCGACCTCGTCGTCCCCGCCGTGCTCTTCGGCGCGGTTGGAACGGCGGGTCAGCGCTGCACGACCACGCGCCGCCTGATCGTGCACGAGTCGATCGAACCGGAACTCGTGCGACGTCTGCGCGACGCGTACAAGCAGGTACGGATCGGCGATCCGCTGGAGCCTTCGACGCTCATGGGCCCGCTGATCGATGGCGCGGCGGTGACGAGCTTCCGCAAGGCGGTCGATGAAGCACTGGCCGCGGGAGGAGAACTGGTCTGCGGCGGCAGCGTGCACGATGGGCCGGGGTTCTTCGTCGAACCCACCATCATTCGCCGCGTGCGCAATGACTGGCCGGTGGTTCAGCGTGAGACCTTCGCGCCGATCCTCTATGTGCTTTCGTACCGGGAGCTCGGCGAAGCGATCGCGCTGCAGAACGCGGTGCCGCAAGGGCTGTCGTCGGCGATGTTCACCGGGAGCGTGCGCAATGCCGAAGCTTTCCTGTCCGCGTCGGGCAGCGACTGCGGCATCGCCAATGTCAACATCGGCACGTCGGGCGCCGAGATCGGCGGCGCTTTCGGCGGCGAAAAGGAGACCGGCGGCGGCCGGGAAGCCGGCTCCGACGCCTGGCAGGCGTACATGCGCCGGCAGACCACGACCATCAACTGGGGCCGCGAGCTGCCGCTCGCGCAGGGCATCAAGTTCGGCGGAGCATGACGACCCGCGCAGCCGCGCGGACGACACTCGTTTCGGTCGCGGGACCCTCGGGCCCTCGATACCCCACTCGTTTTCGCCGATCCCCGCTCGCTTAAGCGGCTACGCCGCGCGCTTGCGTTGCGTGGTCTTGCCCGCGGACTTGGGCTTCGGCGGCGCCTTCGCGGCCTTGGCCCTGCCGCCCTTGGCGGCGAGCAGCTCGACCGCCTCGCCCAGCGTGACCGCATCGACACGATCCTTGTCGGGAAGCGTGGCGTTGATTCCGCCGTGTCTCACGTACGGGCCGTAACGTCCCGAGTGCAGCTCCACGGGGCGCTTGTCCTTGGGATGGGGCCCGAGCACCCGCAGAACCGCTGCGCTGCGCCCGCCCTTCCCCCTCGCGCTCTTTCCTCGATCCTTGGCCTCGAATTCGAAACCGATCTTCCCGTCCGGCTGGCGGACGAGGAACGCCGAGAAAGGCCTCCGCGTCCGCGCCGAGACGAACTGCAGCAGATCGGTCTTGCCTGACGCGAGGAGCTTCTTCATCTGCTCGCGCTCGATGGGCCGCTGCAGGATGACGCGACCGGATCGGAAGTCGCAGCTGCGCGACTGTCCGACGGCCCGCTCGCAGACGTATGCCGCGGGCAGCTCAAAGACCCGGCCACCGCACTTGGGGCATTCGCCGAGCGCCTCTTGGCCGGTGAAGTCGGGCGCTTCGCCGGCCGAGCCGCCGTCTCCGCCGTCCCCGAAGTCGAACTGAACCTCGTTGCTCTCGGTCAGCTTGAGCCGCGCTGCAAACGGGCGGCCGAGCTTGCTGCGGAATCCTTCGAGAGGCCCGACCGCCCGCTCGGTCAGGAGCGACTCCGCCTCGGGCACCTCGAGCTGCCGTCCGGCGACGATTTTCCAGAAGCCGAAATCGCACGACTGGCATTGGAACTTCTTGTAGTTCTCGTGCACCTCGCCGCCGCACTTCGGGCAGCGGGCCGAAAGGGTCGCGAAGTCGCCCGGTATCGTGTCGCTTTCGTGATGCTTCGCTTGGGAGACGATGTGCTTGGTCATGCGCACGATCTCGCGCATGAACGCCTCGCGCTTGAGCTTGCCGTGCTCCATCTGCGCGAGCTTGAACTCCCACTCGGCCGTCAGCTCGGGCGAAAACAGCTCCGGCACGCCCAGCCCGTGCAGGAGCGTCATCAGCGAGAACGCCTTCGCAGTGGGCGTCAGCTCGCGACCATCGCGGAGCACATATTTCTCCTGGATCAGACCCTCGATGATCTGAGCGCGCGTCGCCGGCGTGCCGAGGCCCTTTTCGCGCATCGCCTCGCGCAGCTCGTCGTCCTCGATCGTCTTGCCGGCACCTTCCATTGCGGAGAGCAGCGTCGCTTCGGTAAAGCGCGCCGGCGGCCTGGTCTGACTGGCGACGACCCGCAGCTCTTCGGTCGCCACCTCCTCTCCCGGCACTACCTTGGCGAGCATCGGCTCGTCGGACTGAGCCTCCTTACCGTACACGGCGAGCCAGCCCGGATTGACCAGCACCTTGCCCTCGGTCTTGAACGGCTCGCCGGCCACGCGCGTGATGCGGGTCGTGAGAAGGTACTCGGCGGCCGGATAGAAAACCGCGATGAAGCGCTTGACCACCAGATCGTAGAGCTTCGCTTCGGCGTCGGTGAGGCTCTTCGGTTTCTGCAGGGTCGGGATGATCGCGAAGTGGTCAGAAATCTTGGCATTGTCGAAGATGCGCTTGTTGGGCTTGATCCATTTCGCCTTCAGCACCTGGCCGGCGAATGCCGCGTAGGCATTGCTCTCCCTGAGCGCTTCGAGGGTCGCTCTGACGGTCGGGAGATAATCCTCGGGCAGGGCGCGGGAATCCGTCCGCGGATACGTCAGTACCTTGTGGCGCTCGTACAGGGCTTGGGCGAGCGATAGCGTGGTGCGCGCCGAGAAGCCGAACCGGCCGTTCGCTTCGCGCTGAAGGCTCGTCAGATCGTAGAGGAGCGGCGGGCTCTGCGTGGACGGTTTGGACTCCTCCGCCACGGTGCCCGGCCGCCCCTCGCATTTCGCAGCGACGGTCCGGGCCTTCGCTTCGTCCCACAGTCGCTCGGCGCGCGCGTCCGGGTCGTCATCGGACCTGCGGAATTTCTCGTCGAACCAGCGGCCTTCGTAGTCCCCACCGCTGGCACGAAACCGGGCGAAGACTTCCCAGTAATCACGCGGTTTGAAGGCGCGGATCTTCTCCTCCCGATCGACCAGGATCGCGAGCGTCGGCGTCTGCACTCGGCCCACCGTGGTGAGCTGGAAACCGCCCGCCTTGGAATTGAAGGCGGTCATCGCGCGCGTGCCGTTGATGCCGACCAGCCAGTCCGACTCCGACCGGCAGACGGCTGCATCGGCGAGCGGCCGCATGGTCTCATCGGATCGAAGCGCCTCGAAGCCGTCCCGGATCGCCGCGGGCGTCATCGATTGCAGCCAGAGGCGCCTGATCGGCTTGTTGGCGCGCGCGTACTGGACGATATAGCGGAAGATCAGCTCGCCCTCGCGACCGGCGTCGCACGCATTGATCAGCTCGGTGACGTCCTTGCGCTTGATGAGTCGCAAGAGCAGCTTGAGGCGCGCCTCGGTCTTCTCCAAGGGCCGCAATGCGAACCGCGACGGGATGGCCGGCAGATGAGTGAATGTCCACTTACCTCGTTTTACTTCCTCCTCGTCGGGCGGACCGATTTCCAGAAGATGCCCGATCGCCGACGAGAGCACGTACTTGGAACTCTCGAAGTAGTCGTCGTGACGCGAGAAGCCGCCAAGCGCGCGGGCGATGTCGCTCGCCACGGAAGGCTTCTCGGCGATGATCAGGCGTTTGGTCATGGTCAAGGAAGTGGGTGCTCGGAGGCCGCCCGTAAAGAGGGGGCAATGATAAGCAAGGACCGGGGGCGCAACAAGAAACGCTTCTCGCGCCGGGTCGTCGGCAGGACGCGATCAGCTCGACCGCTGGTAGGCACCACCCGGCAGCAGTGCGACCCGGCCGCCCAACTCGAGTTCAACCAGCGCCGCAGTGACCACCTCGGCGGGCAGGCCGGTGCGAGCGCAGAGAAGATCGACGCCGGCAGGGTCGTGACCCAGAGCCGCCAGAACGCGCTCTGCGGGCGCGGTTCCTGCCGGCCAGCCGGAGGACGCCGAGTCTGCCGACGCCTTCGGTGCGGGGAGGCCGAGCTCTTCCAGAACGTCCGAGGCGGTCTCGACTAGCTTGGCGCCATCGCGGATCAGCCGGTGGCAGCCTTTGGAGAAGGGCGAATCGATCGAGCCCGGAATGGCGAAAACCTCGCGACCCTGTTCGGCGGCGAAACGCGCGGTGATCAATGACCCGCTGTTCAGCGTCGCTTCGACGACGAGCACGCCCCGCGAAAGGCCGCTGAGGATGCGATTGCGGCGAGGAAAGTTGAAGGGCAAAGGCGGCGTGCCGATCGGGAACTCCGAGAGCAACCCGCCGTGCACTGCGAGCCGCTTGGCCAGCGCCTTGTTTGCGGGCGGATAAACGGTGTCGAGGCCCGTTCCCACCACCGCGACGCTGCGGGCCGCCCCGGCGAGGCCGCCGCGGTGCGCGGCGGCATCGATCCCGAGAGCGAGCCCGCTGACGATCGTGAACCCTGCGTCGGAAAGCGCGGTTGCGAATGCTTCGGCGTGCTCCATGCCGCGCGGCGTCGCGTTGCGGCTGCCGACGATGGCGAGCGCCTGATGGTTCAGGAATTCGCGCTGGCCCACGTAGGAAAACACCGGCGGCGCATCGGAAAGGGCGAGGAGCGCCGCGGGATAGTGGGGATCGTCCCAGGCGACGAGCCAGTGCCCATCGACCGCCAGCCACTTGAGGGTGCGATCGAGCATCCCCGCCTCCGGTCCGCCCCGGATCGTCTCGGCGATTTCGGTGGATACGAAGCGCATGAGGCTCGCGCGGGACGCCCCACGGACCTCCACCGGCCCTCCGAAGGCCTTGAGCAGGTCGAAGAACGCGCGCGTGCTCAACGCCTGAACGAGCTGCAGCGACGCCCAGGCTTCGACGCGGGCGTCGACGTCCATGAACCGCCGAAGCTAGGGCTTGCGCACGACGTCGCCGACGACGATCGGCTCGGTCGTGTTGAGCACGATGGCGTAGGAGAGCTTGTCGAACACGCGAAACACGAAAAGCAGACCGGAGCGCTCGGCAGGCAGATTGAGATAGTGAGAAGGCGGCACGATCGCTCGGGTCTGGTCCACGAGCTTGGACAGGATGTCCGGGCCCTCGTAAGGCCGGGGATCCGGTACCACCGGCGCGGGATGGTAGATCGCGAGCACGTGGCCGACTTCGATACCGTCGCGGCTGCCGCGGTCCAGGGTCACGAGGTACCCGCGGCCGGTCTCGACGGAGTCGTTAGCGAGCGCGATGATGCGGCCGTCGACCGCGCGGTCGGGGGCGTGCGGCACGTAGTTGACGAGCTCTTCCCGCGGCGCCGGGACGACCAGGTCCCCGAAAACGATCTCCTCGCGCGCGGAGGTGATGCGCAACGTGCTGACCTCGCCGAAGCGCTCGACGTGGGCCGTTCCGAGGAAGTGCAGCTCGTTGCCGAGGAACTCGTTGCTGTCGAACGAGCGCAGGACCTTCCCCGGACGATAGATGAGCCATTCCGTGCCCGAGCTCTCGGGAACGTTGACCGCGTAGACCGCATCGCCCGCGCCGCGGACGACCCGTTGATCGCGGGCCGCGATGATCTTGCCCGCGTCGGGCAATCCTTCGGGACCGGTTACGATCGGCCGGCTCAGGTATGGTTCGATGTCGCCCGCGGGAATGCTGGGGATCGGCTCGGCGGCGAGCGGAGCGACGCGGATTGTCGGCGATAGGCGCGTCGCATTGGAAGCCGCGCCGCGCTCGAGCGTGAGCCTCGGCTGCCCGTCGCTACGGTCGAAGACGATGACGTCGCCGGGATAGATCCAGTGCGGATTCTTGATCTGCTCGCGATTCATGCGCCAGAGATCGGGCCAGCGCCAAGGCTGCTTCAGGAATCGACCCGCGATGCCCCAGAGCGTATCGCCCTTCTGTACCGTGTAGCGGTCCGGAGGGTTGTCCTGGAGCTGGATCGGCTGCGCTTGGCCAGGGCCGGAAGCGAGCACGAACATCAGCAGGCCAGCCGAAAGCAGTGACGACGCTATGCTAGACTTCGCGCGCATGGTGACTCTCCGAGACGGAAAGTTCATCGGATCTTGCTAACGTCCTAAAGCACCGCAAAATAAGGGTTTAGGCGTGATTCTGCATCCGGTACATGCATTTTGCAAGCTATTATGATCCTGGACATCCTGGAATACCCCGATCCACGCCTGCGAAAGGTCGCTGCGCCGGTCCCCGCCGTCAGCGCCGAGATCCGCAAGCTGGTGCGCGACATGGCCGAAACGATGTATGCAGCGCCGGGCGTCGGTCTCGCGGCCACCCAGGTCGATGTGCATAAGCGCGTTGTCGTCATCGACGTGAGCGCCGCGCACGACGACCTGAAAGTGTTCATCAATCCGGAAATCGTTTCGCGCGAGGGGGAATGCGACCAAGAGGAGGGCTGCCTTTCGCTTCCGGGGTACTACGAGCCGGTGCGCCGGGCGGCCCGGGTCAGGGTGCGGGCGCTCGACGAGCGCGGCGAGCCCTTCGAGCTCGCGGCGGAAGGGATGCTCGCGGCGTGCATCCAGCACGAGATGGACCACCTGGTCGGCAAGATCTTCGTCGACTACCTTTCGCCGCTGAAGCGTGCGCGGCTCGCGACGAAGATGAGGAAGAAGCAGCGGATCGCGGTCTGACCCAGCGTCCAATGCGCATCGGGTTCGCGGGGACCCCGGCGTTTGCCGCGGAGGCCCTCGACTCGATTCTCGGCACCGGCTTCCCGGTCGCGCTGGTGCTCACTCAGCCGGACCGGCCTCACGGTCGCGGCCTGAAACGTGCCCCCGGCGCGGTCAAGGCGCTGGCGCTCGCCCGCGGCCTACCGGTTCGGCAGCCGGCGACCTTGAAGCCCGAACGCGAATGGGCGGCTCTGGTGGCCGTCCCGCTCGATGTGCTGATCGTCGCCGCGTACGGCCTCATCTTGCCGCCGGCGATGCTGTCGTGGCCGCGTTACGGCTGCCTGAACATTCATGCATCGCTGTTGCCCCGGTGGCGCGGCGCCGCGCCGATTGCGCGCGCGATCCTCGCGGGCGATTCGGAAACCGGAGTTTCCATCATGCGCATGGACGAAGGCCTGGACACCGGCCCCGTCATCGCACGGCACCCAGTCGCCATCGATCCGCGGGAAACCGCGGGCAGCCTGCACGACAAGCTTGCGACGCTGGGGGCGCGAGCCATCGTCGACGCCCTCCGAGCGCTCGCGCGCGGCGCGCCACTCCGCGCGATCGCGCAGGACGCTTCCGCAGCGAGCTACGCCCCGAAGGTGGAACGCGCCGAGGCGCGCGTCGACTGGAGCGCGGACGCGCAGGTGATCGATCGTAAGGTGCGCGCTTTCGACCCCGCGCCGGGCGCGCAGACGAACCTCGGCGGGACGGCTCTCAAGATCTGGGGAACCGCGCCCATCGCGGGCCGGTTCGGCCCGCCAGGAACTGTCGTTCGAGCCGACGCGAGCGGCATCGTCGTCGCCTGTGGCAACGGCGCCCTCGTCATCTCCCAGCTGCAGCGTGCGGGAGGGCGGCGGATGGAAGCGAGCGCTTTCCTCGCCGGTCATCCGCTCGCGATCGGTTCCCGCCTGGACCCCGTAGACGGTTGAATCCCGCGTCGCGGACGCAATCTTAGCAGGGCTTGCCCCGCTGCACGGGGCTGGGGACAACACAGATGGTAGGAAACTGGTTGAAAACGGGTCTGCTGATGGCCGCGATCATCGCGCTGTTCGGCGCCGTCGGGGCGCTCCTTGGCGGAGGCCGCGGCATGCTGCTCGCGCTCGTCCTCGGCGCGGGCATCAATTTCTGGGCGTACTGGTTTTCCGACAAGGTGGTGCTTCGACTCTATCGCGCGCAGGAAGTCGACGAGCGTACCGCTCCGCAGCTCTACCTGACCGTGAAGTCGCTCGCGCAGAGCGCGGGTCTGCCGATGCCGCGCGTCTATCTCATCGACGAAGCGCAACCGAACGCCTTCGCGACCGGGCGCAATCCCGATCACGCCGCAGTGGCCGCGACCACCGGCATCCTGCAGCTGCTGAACGCCCGCGAGCTGCGCGCGGTTCTCGGACACGAGCTCACCCACGTCAAGCATCGCGACACCCTGACGTCGACGATCACGGCGTCGATCGCAGGCGCGATCTCGACGCTTGCGCAATTCGGCATGTTCTTCGGCGGCAGAGATAACGACAACCGCAACCCGGTTCTCGCGGTGCTGGTTTTGATCCTCGCTCCGATCGCGGCCATGCTGATCCAGCTGGCGATATCTCGCGCCCGGGAGTTCGAGGCCGATCGCGGCGGCGCGGAAATCTCCGGCGATCCGCGCGCTCTCGCCGACGCGCTGGCCAAGATCGAGCGCTATGCGAAAGGTCTGCCGCTCGAAGCCGCGGAGTCGCATCCGGCCACCGCACAGATGATGATCATCAATCCACTGTCCGGCGAAGGGTTGTCGCGCCTCTTCGCCACGCACCCGCCAACGGAAGAGCGCGTCCGTCGGCTGCTTGCGATGGCCGCGTAAGACGATTGCCCGAGCCGCGGTGGAGCGCGCACAGCACCTCGCGGCCAAGGCGGTAAGGCAGGTCCTCGCCGGGTCGACGCTCGCGAGCGCGCTCGCGACCGCTGAAGCAGGTGGCGAACGCGCGCTCCTCCACGAACTCACGTACGGGACGCTGCGCTTCCTCGGTCAGCTCCGCGCCATCGTCCGCGCCCTTGCGCACCGGGCGCCCGCGGACGCGAGCGTCGAGTCGCTTCTCTGGGTGGCGCTCTACCAGCTCGTTCACACGCGCGCACCGGTCCACACCGTGGTCGATTGCGCCGTGCGAGCGAGCTCCCTGCTGAGGCGGCCGGCCGCGAAGGGCCTGATCAACGCCGTACTGCGCAATTTCCTTCGCCGCCAGCGCTCCGTGCTCTCCGAGATCGAGCGCGATGCCGAAGCGCGCTTTTCGTATCCTCGCTGGTGGATCGACCGGATACGCGCCGAATATCCGACCCGCTTCGCGCAAGTGCTCGATGCAGGCAACGCGCGACCGCCTCTTTGCCTGCGCGTCAACGTGCGCAAGATCGAGCCGGAGGCTTTCATCGCCCTGCTCCACAGTCAGGACATCGCCGCGTCCCGGACGGGGCGCGCAGGCGTCATCGTCGAGCGGCCCCGGCCCGTCGATGCTCTGCCCGGCTACGTCCAGGGGCTTTTCTCGGTGCAGGATGCTGCGGCCCAGCTCGCGGCTCCCCTGCTCGGCGTTCGCAGCGGAATGCGGGTGCTCGATGCGTGCGCGGCGCCGGGCGGAAAGACCACCCATCTCGCGGAGATCGCGGATCTCGATCTCACCGCTGTCGACGTCGATCCCGCGCGGATGGAGCGTGTTGCAGACAATCTGTCCCGGCTCGGTCTCGGGTCGCGACTCGTCGTCGGTGACGCAAGCGAGCCCGAGTCCTGGTGGGATGACCGGCCTTTCGATCGCGTCCTCGCCGACGTCCCGTGTACGGCATCCGGCGTGGTTCGCCGGCATCCGGACGGCAAGTGGCTGCGTCGCGAGAGCGACGTCGCGGGTTTCGCGCTGCAGCAGCGTCGGTTGCTCGACGCGTTGTGGCCGCTCGTCGCGCAAGGCGGGCGATTGCTTTATTCGACCTGCTCGCTGTTTTGCGCCGAGAATGAGGATCAGGTCGACGCGCTTATCGCCCGTCATGACGACGCTGTGCGCGTCGGTCTCGAGTTGCCGGACACGTTCGCGGCGTTCGACGGTCAACTCTTGCCAGTCGAGGGCGACGCAGAGCACAATCACGACGGGTTTTTTTACGCCCTCATCGAGAAAAGCTAAAGACCCACCGGATCGCGCGGCTTAGCCGCCACCGTGGCATGTCGCCAACGAACCGCTTACTCGGCCTGGTCTGCCTGGCCGCGTCGCTGTGCCTGTGCTGGGCGTCATGGATTCCTCCGGCTCTCGCCGACACCATCCCCGTCAAGTCCGCCGAGCTCAGAGCCGAAGATGAAAGCTACGCACTTGACGCCCAGTTCGAGGTTGCCTTCAATCCCACGCTCGAGGAGGCGCTGCAGAAAGGCGTGTCGCTGTACTTCGTGCTCGAGTTCGAACTCACGCGGCCGCGCCGGTACTGGCTCGACGAAAAAGTCGTGGCCCGGTCGATCCAGTATCGGATCAGCTATTCGCCGCTCACCCAGCAGTATCGAGTGACAACCGGCCTGCTGTCCCAGCAGTTCGCTTCGCTCGACGAGGTCGAGCACCTGCTTTCGAGAGTCGCATCGCGCCCGGTCGTTGCCGCCGACGAGCTGACCAAGGGCGCGCGCTACGAGGCCGCCGTGCGCCTGCGGCTCGACGTCACTCAGCTTCCCAAGCCGTTTCAGGTAAACGCACTCGCCTCGCGGGAGTGGTCGCTGCAATCCGAGTGGTACCGCTGGAGCTTCACGCCGTGAACGGCCTTCGCGCGCCGCGCACGATCCGCTACGTGCTGTTGGCGTTTGCCTGCCTGGGCGTGATCTTTCTCTTTCTGCTAGCCACCGCGAGCGCGAACACGGCGCTCTTCGCGCGCGGCTACGATCTGCTGCTTGTACTGAACGGTGCGATGGTCGTCTTGCTGATGGGGCTCGTCGTCTACCAGCTCCTGAGGCTTCGGCGCAACCTCAAGGCCGGGGTGTTCGGCTCGCGCCTCGCGGCGCGGCTGGTGCTGCTCTTCGCGCTGGTCGCGGTCCTGCCCGGGGCGCTGCTCTACGGCGTATCGGTGCAATTCCTGGGGAAAAGCATCGAGTCCTGGTTCGACGTGCGTGTGGATCGCGCGCTCGAGGGTGGGCTCAACCTGGGGCGAAGCGCGCTCGACTACCTGCTGAAGGAAACAACGAACAAGGCGACCCAGCTTGCGCTAACGCTGCAGGAAGGCGAGCCCGGCGGCATGGCGTTGCGTCTCAACCGCGCCAGCGAACAGGCCGGAATCTACGAGGCGGCACTGTTCTCCTCATCCGGCGGGGTGCTCGCGGTGGCGGGCGTCTCGGGGTCGACGCTCACCCCCGAACCGCCGCCGGCGCAGGCGTTGCGTCGCGCGCGGCTGCAGCAGCCGTATTCGGCCATCGACCAGATGGGCGATCAGGGACTCATGCTGCGCGTGGTCGTTCCGGTGAATAGCGCCGATCCGACCGAACCGCTGCGCCTCCTGCAAGTGATGGAGCCCGTGCCCAGGCAGCTGCAGCAGGACGCCGAGAAGGTGCAGTCGGGTTATCGAGACTACCAGGAGATCTCCTTCTCGCGTACGGCGCTGAAGCGCCTCTACACGCTCACGCTGACGCTGACACTGCTGCTCGCCCTGTTCTCTGCGCTCGGCCTTGCAGTCGTGCTCTCGGAGCACTTCAGCCGTCCCCTCGGCTTGCTTGCCGAAGGCACGCGGGCCGTCGCGCAAGGCGACTTCAGCCGCCGCAACCCGGTGCAGAGCCGGGACGAGCTGGGCGTGCTCACCGAGTCGTTCAACACCATGACGGCGCAACTCGCGGAAGCCCAGCACAAGGAGGAGGAGCAGAGGCGCGCGATCGAGACGACGCGGGCATACCTCGAAAGCGTGCTTGCCAACCTGTCCGCGGGCGTGCTCGCCTTCGACAGTGCCTTCCGGCTGCGGACCGCCAATCCCAGCGCCGCAGTGATCCTGCAGCAACCTCTGGTGGATCTGGTGGGCGTGCCGCTCGCCGACTGGGCTCGCCGGATTCCAGCCCTCGGCTCGTTTTCAGAGCTGGTCGCGGACGGATTCCGCGCGAGCCGCGGCGGGCACTGGCAGCGTCAGGCCGAGGTTTCGGTCCACAACCACACACGCGCTCTGCTGATGCGCGGGTCGGGACTGCCAGGCGAGCCTGCTCCCGGCTGTGTGGTGGTGTTCGACGACGTTTCCGAGCTGGTCCAGGCGCAGCGCGACGCCGCCTGGGCCGAAGTCGCGCGTCGTCTTGCGCACGAGATCAAGAACCCTCTGACACCGATCCAGCTCTCGGCGGAGAGGCTGGCCATCAAGCTGGCCGGCAAGCTCGACGGGCCCGATCGGGAATCGCTGGTCCGCGGGACGCAGACCATCGTCGCGCAGGTGGCGGCCATGAAGCACATGGTGGATGATTTCGCGATTTACGCTCGGCAGCCAAGAGCAGGCGCGATGCAGAAGGTCGACTTGAACGCCCTCTTGCTAGATGTGCTTGCCTTGTACGAAAATCTGCGGCCCCATGTGACTCTCAAACTCACCGACCACGAAGCGCTCATCCAGGGCGAGCCCACGCGGCTCCGCCAGGTGTTCCATAATCTGATCCAGAATGCGCTGGATGCGCAGACCGACGTAGCCGAGCCCGCTTACGAATTCGCGATCGAAGCGGAGGACGACGGGGTGGCGCTGTCTTTCGCGGATGCGGGCGGCGGGTTTCCCGAAGACATGATGCGACACGCGTTCGAACCCTACGTGACGACCAAGGCGAAAGGAACGGGCCTTGGGCTCGCGATCGTCAAGAAGATCGTCGATGAGCATGGCGGCCGGGTCACGATCGAGAACCGCCAGCCTCGCGGCGCGCGCGTGACCCTGCATTTCCCGCGAGAAGGGACCTGAGCTCGTGATGGCGCCACCGAAGGAAATTCTGATCGTCGACGACGAGGTCGGCATCCGGGAGCTCCTATCCGAGATCCTCCAGGACGAGGGTTATCGCGTGAGCCTCGCGGAGAACGCAGGCCAGGCTCGGAGCTATCGCTTGCGTTTCGAGCCCGCGCTGGTGCTGCTCGACATCTGGATGCCTGACACCGACGGCGTCACGCTGCTCCGCGAATGGGCCGCGGGTGGACAGCTGACGATGCCCGTGGTGATGATGTCCGGACACGGAACCATCGAGACCGCCGTCGAGGCGACCAAGATCGGGGCCTTCGATTTTCTCGAGAAGCCAGTGGGCTTGCAGAAACTGCTTGCCGCCGTGACGCGCGCGCTCAAGACCGGCGCGGGCCACGCGCCGCGTCACATCTCGCTCTCCCAGCTGGGAACGAGCACAGCTGTAATCGAAGCCGAGCGCGCGATCGAGCAGCTCGTCCGCGCCGCGCGGCCGATCCTCATCATCGGCGAGTCCGGTACCGGGCACGACATCGCCGCTCGCGCGGTGCACGTCCCCGATACGCCCTTCGTCGCGCTCCAGGGGGGCGCGCGGCTGGTGGCGAACCCGCTGCAGGCCCTCGACGAAGCTCGCGACGGTGTCCTCTACTGCAGCGAGATCGGTGCCTACTCCCGCGCGGAACAGAAGGGCCTCGCGTTCCTGGTTTCCAAACTCGAGCGCCACAACACGCTCCTGGTGTGCAGCAGCAGCGAGCAACTCGGCAATCTCGCCGCGGACGGCCGCTTCGATCCCGCGCTACTCGCATCGCTGTCCGCGGGTGCGGTCATGCTGCCGCCGCTGCGCGAGCGGCGCGAGGACATCCCGGTGCTCGTCGAGCGTTTCTGGCGGGAAATCACCGCGAGCCAGCGCACGCAGGCGACCCTCGCGACTGGCGCCGTTACCGCGCTGGCCGCCGGTTACTGGCCCGCCAACCTCGATCAGCTCCACAGCGTGATCGCGAATCTCGCTCTCACGGTGAACAGCGAGATCACCTCGGAACACGTACGGCGCCTCCTGGGCGATGCCGCGCTGCTGTCGCCGGCGGCGGTTGCGCCCGAGCTCACGGCGCGTTTCTTCGAGCTTCCCCTGCGCGAGGCGCGCGAGGCGTTCGAAAGGGTCTACTTCGAGCAGCTGCTCGGCAAGGAGCAGAGCAACATGAGCCGGGTGGCCGAGCGGGCCGGCCTCGAACGCACCCATCTCTATCGCAAGCTCAAACAGCTCAACATCCGCTTCTCGCGTCGCTCCGACGAGGGAACGCTCTAAATCGCGAGCTGATGGCGCGATCCGCCGGCGTCGAAAGCGACAGTCCACGTCCCGAACGCAAACGGCTCGCGCCACTTGTCGTCGGGGCGATCGGCGTCGTCTTCGGCGACATCGGCACGAGCCCCCTCTACACGCTGAGGGAATGCTTCACCGGCCCGCACGGTCTGCCGCTTACCGAGCCCAACGTCTACGGCATCCTCTCGGTCATCTTCTGGGCGATCACGATTATCGTGACACTCAAGTACGTGACCCTGATCATGCGCGCCGACAACCGCGGGGAGGGCGGCATCATGGCGCTGACCGCGCTCGTCTCGCGCGGGTTGAGCGAACGGCGCGCACGATGGTGGCTTGTGGGCCTGGGGATCTTCGGGGCCGCTATGTTCTACGGCGACGGCATGATCACGCCTGCGATTTCGGTCCTTTCCGCGGTCGAGGGTCTGGACGTGATGGCTCCCGCGCTCACGCCCTACGTGGTCCCGCTCACCCTCGCCATCCTGATCGGGCTCTTCTGGATACAGCGGCACGGCACGGCGAGTGTCGGCGGTCTGTTCGGCCCCATCGTGTGCGTGTGGTTCGCCGTTCTTGCCCTCCTCGGGGCCATCGAGATCGCCAGCGATCCCGCCGTGCTCCTGGCGCTAAGCCCCGGATACGCGATCGGCTTCCTCATGGACAACCCACTGGCCGCATTCCTGGCCCTCGGCGCCGTGGTGCTCGCGGTTACGGGAACGGAGGCGCTGTATGCCGACATGGGGCACTTCGGCGTCACACCGATCCGCCGTGCCTGGCTGTTCTTCGTGCTCCCGGCGCTGGTGCTTAACTATTTCGGCCAGGGCGCGCTGATCATCCACGAGCCGGCGACGATCAAGAATCCGTTCTATCTCCTTGCTCCGAGCTGGGCTCTGCTTCCGTTGGTCGTGCTGGCGACGTGCGCAACGGTGATCGCCTCGCAGGCCGTGATCTCGGGCGCTTTTTCGCTCACTCGGCAGGCGATCCAGATGGGATATTGTCCGCGCCTCACGATCACGCACACTTCCGAAGGCCACATCGGCCAGATCTACATCCCGTTCATCAACTGGACGCTGCTCGGCGCGGTGATGCTGCTCGTGATCGGCTTCCAGAGTTCGAGCAACCTGGCTGCGGCGTACGGCATCGCGGTCACGATGGCTCTCGCAATCGACTCGTTGCTCATCTACGTCGTGCTGACGCGGCTCTGGCGGTGGAACCGCTTCGCCGCGCTCGCCATCGTCGTTCCACTGCTCGCCATCGACCTGCTGTTCCTCGCGTCCAACGCGCTCAAGATTCCGCAGGGTGGCTGGTTCCCGATCGCCATCGGCATCGCGGTGTTCACGCTGCTCACGACGTGGAAGCGCGGACGCGCCATACTGCACGAACGGCTCCTGCAGGAAACGATGCCCGTTGACCTCTTCATCTCGAGCGTCAGCGAAAATCCGCCCATCCGGGTTCCGGGGACTGCCGTATTTCTGACCAGCACCGAAGGGCGCGTGCCGCATGCCTTGCTGCACAACCTCAAGCACAACAAGGTCCTGCACGAGCGCGTCGTTCTGCTGACGCTGAAGACGCGCGACATCCCCAGGGTCTCCCGCACGGATCGATTGAAGCTCCGTGATCTCGGCTGCGACTTCCACCAGATTGAGGCTTTCTACGGCTTCATGGAGGATCAGGACATTCCGGCCCTGCTGGATGAATGCGGGCGTCGGGGAATCTCGTTCGACATGATGGATACATCGTTCTTCGCCTCGCGCGAAACGTTGATTCCCAGCGTCGCGCCGGGAATGGCACTGTGGCGCGAGAAGCTTTTCGCTTCGATGTCGAAGAATGCCACCAAGGCGACGGAGTACTTTCGGATTCCCACCAACCGCGTAGTGGAGCTCGGCACGCAGGTCGAGCTGTAGCGCCGGGAGCAACGCACAGAGCAAGACGCGCGAAGCCGGTGAGGGTTCGCCGCAGCGATCGAGCAAAAAACGCCGGCGGTAAGCCGGCGTTCTTGGTTTGCTAAGCGGCGTTACTCGATCGAGCTCATCTGTCCGCGCATGGTCTTGAGCGCCTTGCTCTCGATCTGGCGGATGCGCTCCGCAGACACTCCATACTGGTCGGCCAGATCCTGTAGCGTGGCCTTGTCGTCCTCCCGCAGCCACCGCGCCTCGATGACTTCCCGGCTCCGCGGATCGAGCTTCGTCAGCGCCTGGCGCAGCCCATCGCTGCGATTGTGCGCCTTCTCGGCCCGTTCGAGGATCTGGGCCGGCTCCGCTTCCGCGTCGGTGAGGTATCCGATCGGCGCAAAGGTCTCGCCTTCCTCGCCAAGCGGCGGTTCGAGGGCGATGTCCTGCCCGGACAGCCGCGTCTCCATCTCGAAAACGTCCGAGGTCTTGACGCCCAGGTCCCTCGCGATGCCGGAAGCTTCCTTGCGCGTCAGCGCTCCGGGGCCCGCCTTCAGGCTGCGCAGATTGAAAAAGAGCTTGCGTTGTGCCTTGGTCGTCGCGATCTTCACCAGGCGCCAATTGCGCAGTATGTGTTCGTGAATCTCGGCGCGGATCCAGTGGAGCGCGAACGAGACAAGGCGCACGCCGCGCTCCGGATCGAACCGGCGCACCGCTTTCATCAGGCCGATATTGCCCTCCTGGATCAGGTCTGCCTGCGGCAGCCCATAGCCCAGGTAATTGCGGCTGACGGAGACGACCAGCCTCAGGTGCGACAGCACCAGCTGCCGCGCCGCGTCGAGGTCGTTCTCGTCGCGCAACCGGCGGCCAAGGCTCACCTCCTGCTCAGCGGTAAGCAGGGGAAACCGGTTCACCGCCTGGATATAGTGATCAATGCTCCCCAGCGAAGCCGGGGTGGGAAACGCCAAAGTGGCGGTCGCCATCGAATCTGTCTCCTTGGAAAAGCTGCGTTGGATCCTAGCACTCGGTGATTAAGAGTGCTAATGATGCCCTGAGTTCCCGGCCTAGGCAAGTGACTTCGGGCATCTACCCATACCCAAAGAGGTGGCGCATCCGGATCGAAAGTGGGCGCTCGCTAGCTCGCCCTCCACGCCCGGCCGAGCTAGCCAACGAGGGCTTCGGCGAAGTCCGCGGCGACGAAGGGACGGAGGTCTTCGACGCCCTCTCCTATTCCTATGAACCTCAACGGTACCGGGTGGGTTCCCGCGATCGCGGCGACGACTCCCCCCTTGGCGGTGCCGTCGAGCTTGGTCAACACCAAGCCGGTGAGGCCCAGCGCCGTATCGAAGGCGGCAACCTGGGCGAGCGCGTTCTGACCGGTGTTCGCATCGAGTACCAGGAGCGTTTCGTGGGGCGCTCCGGGCAGCGCCTTGGCGATCACGCGCCGGATCTTCTTCAACTCTTCCATTAGGTGGGCTTGCGTCGGGAGTCGGCCTGCCGTGTCGGCGAGCACGACGTCCACGCCCCTGGCACGCGCTGCGGCGATTGCGTCGAACATCACCGCCGCGGGGTCGCCGCCATGCTGGGCGATCACCTGAATCCCATTGCGTTCGCCCCAAGCCTGGAGCTGCTCGCGTGCAGCCGCCCTGAACGTATCGCCGGCGGCGAGGAGGACCGAGTATCCCTGCATCCGGAGCCATCGGGCTAGCTTGCCGATCGAAGTCGTCTTGCCCGCGCCGTTCACGCCCGCGAGCATGATGACGAAGGGCCTCTCGTCGCCGACGACGAGCGGTTTTTCAAGGGGGGCGAGAAGCGCGGACAGAGACGCCTTCAGCAATTCGCGAGGATCGCTTTCCGAACCGGCGCGCTGCCAGCGCGCGCGCAAATCCGCGAGCAACCGCTCGGTAGCGGGCACGCCGACATCGGCGCTCAGGAGCGCCGCCTCGAGCTCATCGAGCGCTTCCTCGGAGAGATCCTTGCGGCCGATGAGGACCGAAAGCGGCCGCGCGAAGCGCTGGCGTGTGGCATCGAGTCCGGCGCGCAGCCGCTCGCTCCAGGAGCGGCGCTCTTCGGTGCCGCCGCGCTTGAACAGATCGAACATCGGGGGAGCTCGACAGGTGAACGTTATAATTCTACCGTCTCGGCGCATCAGCTCTCTGCAGATCAATGCCCGCCAATGCGCTTCGCATCATCGGCGGTCGGTGGCGCGGCCGCAGGTTGCACTTCCCTCGGACGTCCGCGCTGCGACCCACGCCCGACCGCGTTCGCGAAACCCTCTTCAACTGGCTCGGTCAGGATTTGACCGGCCGGGCGACGCTTGACCCGTTTGCCGGCAGCGGAGCGCTCTCCCTCGAGGCGCTTTCCCGGGGTGCGACGCTCGCGGTGGCCGTCGACCATGATCCGAAACTCGTGCGCGCGCTCCAGGCGACTGCAGCGCAGCTCGGGACGCGCGCGCTGGAAACGCACTGCGACGAAGCTGCCGCCTTCCTCACGCGCGACAGCCGCCTGTACGACGTGGTGTTCCTCGACCCGCCGTTCGCTGAGGACGACTGGCCGCGCCTGTTGACGGCCGCCGCGGGGCGACTCGCGAAGGAGGGAAGGCTCTACATCGAGGCGCGCACACCAATCGAGGCGCCGGAGGGGCTGGAGATATTGCGTCGCGACAAAGCAGGACGCGTGCATTATCATCTCCTGCGCCGCGCGGCTTAATCGAATGCGATGCTCAAGGTCGTTTACCCGGGAACGTTCGATCCGTTCACGAGAGGTCACGAAGACCTCGTACGGCGCGCGTCGCGCCTGTTCGAAACGATTATCGTCGGCGTGGCCGACAGCGAGCGCAAGGCGCCGCTGTTCACCGCGGCCGAGCGCGTCGCCATGGCGCGCGAGGTCCTCGCCGCGTATTCCAACGTGCGGGTCATGGGTTTCTCGGGGCTGCTCATGGATTTCGTGCACTCGATCGACGCGACGGTCATTCTCCGCGGTTTGCGGGCAGTGTCCGATTTCGAGTACGAATTCCAGATGGCGGGGATGAACCGCAACCTCTATCCTGAGGTCGAAACACTGTTCCTGACGCCGGCCGAGCAATATCTCTTCATGTCGTCGACGATCGTGCGGGAAATCGCGAGCCTGGGCGGCGATGTCAGCAGCTTCGTTAGCCCGGAAGTGGAGGCGCGACTTGCGGCCAAATTCGGTGCCCGCTCGAGCGTGCGGCGGGGAAGGACGGGATAGCTGGCATGGCGCTCATCATCACTGACGAATGCATCAACTGCGATGTCTGCGAGCCCGAGTGCCCCAACAGCGCCATCTCCCAGGGCGTCGAGATCTACCTCATCGATCCGGGCAAGTGCACCGAATGTGTCGGGCACTTCGATGCGCCGCAGTGCGTCGAAGTCTGTCCCGTCGACTGCATCCACGTCGACCCGAACCACGCGGAAACCCATGTCGAGCTGCGCGCAAAGTACGAAGGATTGATGGGGATGGCGCAGTCCAGCGCGGAGCGCTCGGAGACCTAGGCGCAAGTTGCGCCCGCCGCGCTTCCCGCGCGGGTTCCCCTCTCGCCGCTCGCGCCGCTAGGCGTTGGCCGCGAGCGGCAACGAGTCCGGCTGGTCGATCACCGCATCGATCGCTGCCACTTCGCGGGCGAGCGCGTCGATCTGCGCCCGAATCGCGGTTTCGGCCTGCTCGAGCTCCGCGAGCCTCTCCTCCAGCTCTTCGCTCGCCCGATGGATGCGCTTGACGCTTTCCAGCCGCCGGCGCAGCTGAAGGTGATGCTCGCGCACCTGCGTTTCCAGCGGCGCCATCAGCGCCTTGAGCCAGCTCTCGAGATCGCGGTTAGCGATGTCGAAGACGTGCTTCACGCGGATCGCGATCGTCTCGAAGAAGCGCTTCATCAGGGCGAACTTCGCCTTGCTCACCATGTTCCAGAGCGTGTTCAAATGAGCGTTATAGGCGCGCTCGAGGCGATCGATCTCCTTCTGGTACTTGAGCATCGAGAATGCAGGCGGCATGAAGGGCTCGAGGCCATGCTCCTTGGCGAACCGTCCATACATTGCCGCCATCATGTCGTGGATCTCCTGGGTCTTCAGTGCCGCGCTCTCGATGCTGCCCCGGATGGACTCGAAGAAATCGCTCATCGCTCCGCGCACACCCTTGGTGAACGGGCTGTCTTCGATGCGCCGACGCGTCCGGCCCGCGGTTTCGCGCAGCGTCTCGAGTCCGATCGACTCGTACAGTCCGGTGGTCTGCTGCGTGAACACCGTACGCAAGGCGGTGTAGCGCTGCATCCCGCGCTCGAACAACTCCTTCTCCTGGCGAATGCGCTCCATCATGTGCTCGACCACGTCCTGGTTCTTGCCGCGCAGACCGCGAAGCTCGGCGAGCTGTTCCTGGATGCCTGCGACGCGGGCGTTGAGGATGGGACGCACGGCCGCTGAGAGCGCGCGCACTTCGCTGCGCGTCGCTGATCCGACGATCTCGCGTTTCGCAGGGATGAGTTCCTTCGAGAGCGCCCGCTCGAGCTGGGGGATGCGGCTTCTGGCGAGCAACGCGTCGTCGCCGTTGACCTTGGCCAGCAGCGCCTTCTGTGCGGAAACCGCGAAGACCTGCGCGGGCGGTATACCGAGAATCTGCGCCGAGCTTCGCATTTGCCGCGCGATCTCCGCGTCGATCTCCTCCGTGCTCTTCAGATCGTCCCAAAGCCCGTCGATCTTGTTGAGCACGACGAGCCGCCCTTCCCTCGTCGCTGCGTCGGCGCCGACAAGATGGTTCTGCCATACCTCGATGTCGGTGCGCGTGACTCCGGCGTCGGCGGCGAGGATGAACAGGACCGCGTGGGCGTTGGGCAGCAGATTAAGCGTCAGCTCGGGCTCCGTGCCGATGGCGTTCAAGCCCGGCGTGTCGAGGATCACCAGCCCCTGCTGCAGCAGAGGGTGAGGAAAGTTGATCACCGCGTGCCGCCAGCACGGGATGTCGACCGCGGCTTCGTCGGCTGCGGTGAGCGGCGCGAGCACGTCGTCTTGGTCGTAGAGCCCGTATTTGCGCGCGAGCGCCGCGGGTACCCGCTTGATCTGAGAAACCTGCGACAGGGCTTGGCCCATCTTGTCCGCGGAGGACAGGTCGAGCGGCAGCGTGACCCATTCGTCGGCGTAATTCTTGAATTCGACGACCGAACCATCGCGGGCGCGCGTCTCGATCGGGAGCAGCCGGATCGACGGCGGCCGCGTCGGGTCGTAGAGGAGCTCGGTCGGGCACATCGTCGTGCGCCCCGCGGAAGAAGGCAGCAGGCGCTGGCCGAAGTCCGCGAAGAAGATGGCGTTGATGAGCTCCGACTTGCCGCGCGAGAACTCGGCCACGAAAGCGATGACCAGCTTGTCCTGATGCAGGCGCTCGAGCAGGCGCTGGATCTTGAGATCCACCTGCGCATCGGCGAGCTCCTGCTGCGACAGCCACTCGTGCAGTCCGGATATGCCGGCGGACAGACGCCGTCGCCAGTCGGTATAAGCTTCGAAGCGCGCGGCCAGCTCTTTTCCGTGGGTCATGGCAGCAGCCCCCTTTGCCCCTGTCTTCCCCAGACGGGGAAATGTAGCACATGCCCTAGCACGAATCGCGCCAAAACAAGGGCCTAACGCTGGCAGCGGACGCAGTAATAGGTCGCCCGCGCGCCCAGCCGGCGCATGCGTATCGGCGTGCCGCAGATCCTGCATGGCTCGCCTTCGCGACCGTAGACGTAGTAGTCGAGCTGGAAAGAGCCCGGCTCGCCGCGGCTGTCCACGTAGTCGCGCAGCGTGCTTCCGCCCTTCGCAATGGCTTCGGCGAGCGTGTCGCGCACCGCCATGGCGAGTCGGCCAAGCCGCGAGCGTCCGATGCGGTGTGCGGCGCGCTCCGGGCGAATGCCTGCGCGGAACAGTGACTCGTTCGCATAGATGTTGCCGACTCCGACGACCACGTGGCTGTCCATGAGGACGAGCTTGATCGCTGCGCGGCGGCCTCGCGTGGCGCGGTAGAGATACTCGCCGCCGAATTCGGGAGCGAACGGCTCCGCGCCGAGCCGGGCGAGCAACGGGTGCGCGGCGGCCGCGCCCGGCGACCACAGCATCGCGCCAAAGCGTCGCGGATCGCGGTAACGCAGGACCACGCCGTTGGCGAATTCCAGATCGACGTGATCATGCGCCTCCCTCTGTGGCGGCTCGGTGAAAACCCGCAGGCTGCCGGTCATCCCCATGTGAACCAGCAGCGTGTCCGGACCGATGCGGAACAGCAGATACTTGCTTCGGCGGTCCACCCGATCGACCGTGCGGCCGACGAGTCGGCGGGGCAGGTCGCGGGGAACCGGCCACCGGAGGCGGTGGTCGTAGATCCGCACCGCGGTCACTTTCTGCCGTTCCACGTGCGGTGCGACGCCGCGCCGCGTCGTTTCAACCTCGGGAAGCTCGGGCATGGAACGTTTTGCGGCGGTGCAGCGGATTGTGGCTTGGCAGACTATACCCTAAGATACTAAATTTCCCGGCGGGGCCGACGTCCGCCCCTCAGAAAGCGATTCGTAGCGTGGCTGTTCCCAGCGTGAGTAACTGTCTTCGAGCCGCGTTGCTGGCCCTGACGCTTGCCGCGGTCAGCCCTCCGGCTCCAGCGCAGGAGCCCGATGCCGGCACGAGCGAGGCTCCGTCCGGGCTGAGCGCGGACACGATGTATAGGATCCTCGTCGGCGAGATCGCGCTGCAGCGCGGCGAACCGGCGCTGGCGGCCCGTGCCTACTACGAAGCGGCACGCGAGGCTCAGGACGCCGCGCTTGCCCAGCGAGCGACCGAGATCGCGCTGTTCGCTCGGCAGCGCGGTCTCGCGGCCGACGCCGCGGCGCTGTGGCAGAAGCTCGATCCGACGTCCGACCGCGCGCGGCAGATGGTCGCCATGCTGGGCCAGTCCGGCACGAGCGGGGACCTGAAGAGCGATCTCGAGCGCGTGCTCGCCGATGCCGCTGCCAACGGCAAGACGCTCGGCGACGCCTTCATGCAGCTCAATCGCGCGCTCTCCAGCCAGCCGGACAAGACCGCCGTCTACAAGCTGGTCGCTGATCTCGCGAAGCCTTATCCGGCTGTCCCCGAAGCTCACTTCGCGGTGGCGCTGGCCGGGTACAACACCGGTCTGAGCGATCTCGCGATCCTCGCGGACTCGACCCGCGAGGTCGACCGGGCGCTCGAGCTCAAGCCCGGTTGGGAACGCGGCGTGCTGCTGAAGGCGGACATTCTCGCCAAGAGCTCGCCGGAAAGCGCGATCAAGTATCTCGTCGGCTTCGTCGCGGAAGCGCCCGAATCCCGCGCCGCCGCCGGTGCGCTCGCACAGCTCTACGTTGAGCAGAAGCGCTACGCGGAAGCTCGAGCGGTCTTCCAGCGGTTGCTCGACGCCGCGCCTTCGGACCGGGAACTGCAATACGCCGTGGCGGCGATTTCGGTCCAGATGAAGGACTACCCGACCGCCGAGCGTCTGTTCACCGAGCTCAAGAGCGCCGGATTCGGCGAGCCGGGTGTCGTCGCGTTCTACCTCGCGGAAATCGCCGAAGAGACGCACCGCTACGACGAGGCCATCGCGCGCTATCGCCAGGTCACCGAGGGCGAGAGGGCCTGGGCCGCCAAGCTGCGCATCGCGGCCGTGATGGGCAAGCAGGGTAAGACGGACGAGGCACGGCGCTTCCTGGCGGGGCTCGAGCCGGACGGGCGCGAGGAAGAGGTCCAGGCGAAGCAGGCCGAGGCGCAGCTCCTGCAGGACGCGCACGACTACCAAGGCGCGTACAACCTGCTCAGCGCGGAGCTCGCGGGTGATCCAGATTCGACGGAGCTCCTCTACGACGTCGCCATGGTTGCCGAAAAGCTCGATCGGCTCGACGAAGTCGAATCACGCCTGAGGCGTGTGATCGAGCTCAAGCCCGACAATGCGCAAGCCCTGAATGCGCTGGGCTACACGCTCGTCGACCGTACGCCCCGGACTGAGGAAGGCCTGAAGCTCATCGAGAAGGCGCACGCGCTCTCGCCCGAGGATCCATTCATCCTCGACAGCATGGGCTGGGCGCACTTCCGGCTGGGCAACCTCGAAGAGTCCGAGAAGTATCTCCGGCGCGCCCTTTCCGAGCGGCCCGATCCTGAGATCGCCGCGCACCTGGGCGAAGTACTGTGGGCGAAGGGCGACCGCGGACGCGCCCAGGAAGTATGGCAATCGCAGCTCAAGGAAACGCCCGATAACCCGGTGCTGCTCAACACCGTCCGGCGTCACGCGCCCTGAGCGGCGCGATTTTCCCGATGGACCAGTGTCTGCCGCGTCACTGGATGCGGGCGGGATCAATCGCGGCGCTTCTCGCAGCGGCGGCGTCGTTCCTGGGAGCCTGTGCTCCGACGGCGTTACAGCGCGAGACCACCGCGGCTCCGCCCCCGCTGCAGGAAGCGTTCGATGCGTCCGGACGGTTGAGCGCGAGGCACGGCGCGGACGCGCTCAGCGCAAATTTCCAGTGGCGCCACACAGCGGATCGCGACGAGCTCGAGCTCGTGTCGCCCCTCGGCCAGACGATCGCGGTCCTGACCGGCAACAGCCGGAGCGCGCGGCTGCAGGCCTCCAACGGCCGCGTTCTCAGCGCCGATAGCTGGACCAAGCTCACCCAGGAGGGCCTGGGTTGGCCGTTGCCGGTCGATGGCCTCAAGTACTGGATCCAGGGCGCCCCGCGCGCCGGTGTTCCATTCACCATCGAACCCGGGGCCGAAGGCCGGGTCGCGGTGCTTCGCCAGGACGGCTGGACGATCGTGTATCAGGCCTACGCCCAGTCCAGCGGTGATGCGTGGCGACCTTCACGCTTGACGGCTACGTACCCCGAGGTGGAGCTTCGCCTCGCTATCGATCGATGGCAGTAGGGAAACTCGCTTCGCTCAGGCTGCCTGCGCCCGCGAAGATCAATCTGTTCCTGCATGTGACGGGCCGCCGGAGCGACGGCTATCACACCCTCGAAACCTTGCTCGTGCCGATCGATCGCTGCGACTGGATCACGCTCACTGCTTGCGCGGGACCCGATATCTCGCGCACCCGCGGCAACGACGCGGTCGCACCACAGGACGATCTCGTTGTCCGTGCGGCGCAGTTCCTGCAGCGCCGCTGTGGCGTCGAGCACGGCGCCGAGATCGCCGTCGAAAAGCACATTCCGATCGGCGGCGGGCTCGGAGGCGGCAGCTCCGATGCGGCGACAGTGCTGCTCGGCCTGAATCGACTGTGGGAGCTCGGCCTCGATCGGCGCAAACTGATGGCGCTCGCGCTCGAGATCGGCGCCGACGTGCCGTTCTTCGTATTCGGCGCCCCGGCCTTTGCGCGTGGCATCGGCGAGGTGCTGGAAGCCTTCACCGTGCCGTCGACCTGGTTCGTCGTGTTGACGCCGCGAGCGCAGGTGTCGACTGCGCTGATTTTCGCCGCCCCCGAATTGACACGCCAGACCCCGTCCGCGAGAATACAAGCCTTCCCCGACGCGTACGGCGGCAACGATCTGCAAGCGGTCGCGGTCTCGCGGTTCCCGGAAATATCGGCGCCGCTGGCGGCCCTTTCGCGCGAGGCCCCCCGCGGTGTCAGGGTGGCGATGTCCGGATCGGGAGCGAGCGTATTCGCGGCGTTCGCCGACGAGGTTGCCGCTGTGCAGACGTTATCGCGTGCCGCGCGGGCGTGCGGGATTGCGGGGTTCGTGGCTCGAGCGCTCGACCGGCATCCGCTGCAGCATTTTGCCGCGCCCTGAAAGCGCGAGCGCGACGGTTCCCTTGGGGAGTCGCCAAGTGGTAAGGCACCGGATTTTGATTCCGGCATTCGTAGGTTCGATCCCTACCTCCCCAGCCAGTCTCAACAGCCGGCGGGTCGCGCGTCCTCGATCCGCCGGTGGCCGGGCCTCGCTGTTTCCGGGATGCCGCGATGGCGTTTGAGCGGATGCGCGTTTTTACCGGCAGCGCGAATCCCAAGCTCGCCGAAGCGGTCGTCAAGCACCTCAACGTCAGCCTCGGACGGTGTATCGTCGGTCGGTTCTCCGACGGCGAAGTCATGGTCGAGCTGCTCGAGAACGTGCGCGGACGCGACGTATTCATCCTGCAGTCGACCTGCGCGCCGACCAACGACAACCTGATGGAAATCCTGGTGATGGTCGACGCGCTCAAGCGCGCCTCCGCCGGCCGGATCACGGCGGCCGTGCCGTACTTCGGCTACGCGCGCCAGGATCGCCGGCCACGTTCGGCCCGCGTACCGATCACCGCCAAAGTCGTCGCCGACATGCTTACGTCCGCCGGCGTAAACCGGGTCATGACCATGGACCTGCACGCCGACCAGATCCAGGGCTTCTTCAACATCCCCGTCGACAACATCTACGCCACGCCCGTGCTCCTCGGCGATCTGTGGAAGCAGAACTACGACAACCTCCTGGTGGTCTCGCCTGACGTGGGCGGCGTCGTGCGGGCTCGGGCCATCGCCAAGCGCCTCGATTCCGATCTTGCGATCATCGACAAACGCCGCCCCAAGGCGAACGTCGCCGAAGTCGTGAATATCATCGGCGACGTCGAAGGGCGCACTTGCGTGATCATGGACGATATCGTCGACACCGCGAACACGCTGGTCAAGGCGGCTTCCGCGCTCAAGGAAAACGGCGCGCGGAAGGTGCTCGCCTATTGCACGCATCCGGTCCTGTCCGGAGGCGCGGTCGGCAGGATCGCCGAGTCCGAGCTCGACGAGATCGTAGTCACCGATACGATTCCGCTTTCCGACGAGGCGAGGGCGTGCAAGCGCATACGCGCGCTTTCCTGCGCCCAGCTGCTCGCCGAGACGATGACCCGCATTTCCAACGAGGAATCGGTGAGCACGCTTTTCACCGAATAGGGCTGTCGCCCCGCGCACTCGCTCGCGGGCGCGCTTCATTGTTGCGACCCCACACTCTTTTCGCATATAATTCAAAGCTTTCTCCGGCCCGGGCGAATGCCCTTATCGGCCGGACTGTCGCCACCGCGGACGACCGGCGCGCCCTCGGGCGCCAAGGAAGGCCGCAGACAAAGGAGTTGCCATGGCCAACGAATTCACCGCTTTTCCGCGCGCCACCGAAGGGCGCGGCGCGAGCCGCCGCTTGCGCCGCTCGGGGCGCGCACCGGGCGTCGTCTATGGGGGAACCACCGCCCCGCAGCCGATCGAGCTCGACCACAACGCGCTTATTCATGCGCTGAAGGCCGAGGCGTTTCATTCGTCGATTCTCACGATGAAGCTCGACGGGCAATCGCAACAGGTGCTCTTGCGTGACGTGCAGATGCATCCGTTCCGTCGCGAGATCCTGCACGTCGACTTCCAGCGCGTCGACGCGAACCGCCGCATTCACATGAAGGTCCCCTTGCACTTCATCAACGGCGAGAACTCGCCCGCGGTGAAGCTGCAGGGTGCGATCATCAGCCACGTGCTGACCGAGCTCGATGTCTCCTGCCTGCCGAAGGATCTGCCGAGCTTCATCGAGGTGGATCTGTCGGAACTCGCGCTGAATCAGTCGATCCACGTCGGCAATCTCAAGCTGCCGGCGGGGGTGACCGCCGTCGCGCGCGCCGGCATGGATCCCGTCGTTGCAACCGCGATCATTCCGAAGATGATCGTCGAAGAGGTCCCGGAAGTCGCCGCCGAGGCCGTCGAAGGAGAGGCCGTGGCGCCCGAAGGCGAGGCCGCGGCCGCGGCCGGCGCCGGCGAGAAGCCGGACGAGAAGGGCGCCGAGAAGACCGCGGAGAAGGGTGCCGAAAAGGGCGCGGAGCGCGGCGGCAAGAAGGAATCGAAGAAGTAGCCACAGCGTCCTTCGGCCGGGCCCGCCGCATGCAATCCGGCGGGCTTTTTGTTCCGAGGCCGGAGATCGTTCGCGCCTCGCCATGGCCCTTCCCTTGCGCCTTTTCGTCGGGCTCGGTAATCCGGGCCGGCGCTACGGTTCGACGCGTCACAACGCGGGAGCGTGGTTCGTCGATCGGCTGGCCCGGGCGCTCGACCTCGAGCTGCGGTCAGAGCCCCGGTTCCAGAGCCTCGTGGCCCGCGGCCGCGCACCGGATGGCGGCGACTTCAGGCTCGCTCTCCCGCAGAGCTACATGAACGAAAGCGGCAATCCGGTCGCCTCGCTCGCCCGCTACTACCGCATCTCGCCGGCCCAGATCCTGGTCGCTCACGACGAGCTGGATCTCAAGCCGGGAAGCGTCAAGCTCAAGCTCGGCGGAGGCAGCGCCGGACACAATGGTCTCAACGACGTCGTCGAGCAACTCGGAGGCGGGGACTTCTGGCGCCTGCGCATCGGCATCGGTCACCCGCGCGACACCGAGCTCGCGGAAGCGGAGGTCGTCGACTACGTCCTGCATCCGCCGCGCGCCGAAGAGAAGACGCAGATCGACGACGCGATCGCCCGCGCGCTCTCGGTCTGGCCGGATCTCGCCTCAGGAGATACCGAGCGGGCGATGCTCGCGCTGCACACCCGGCGCCCTGCAGCTCGCACGTCCGGCGGCGAGGGCAGCCCCGCGCCATGACCCTTCGCTGCGGCATCGTCGGACTGCCGAACGTCGGTAAGTCCACGTTGTTCAATGCCCTGACCAAGGCCGGGATCGCCGCGGAGAACTATCCGTTCTGCACGATCGAGCCGAACATCGGCGTGGTCGCGGTGCCCGATCCGCGGCTCGAAGCGCTCGCGAGGATCGCTCGACCGGCGCGCGTCGTCCCCGCGGCGGTGGAGTTCGTCGACATCGCGGGACTCGTCGCTGGCGCGTCAGAGGGCGAAGGATTGGGCAACCAGTTCCTCGCCAACATTCGCGAGACCGATGCCATCGCCCACGTCGTGCGCTGCTTCACCGACGACAACGTGGTTCACGTCACCGGAGCGATCGACCCCGTCTCGGACATCGAGACGATCAACACCGAGCTCGCGCTGGCCGATCTCGCCAGCGTGGACAAGCAGCTCGCCAAGTACGTCAAGGTCGCGCGCGCGGGAGGGGACAAGGAGGCGCAGCGCCTGGTGGCGGTGCTGGAGAAGATCGTACCGGCATTGAACGAGGCGAAGCCAGCGCGCTCCGTCGCTCTGTCGACCGAGGAGCGAGCCTTGCTCGCCCCGCTCTTTCTTCTGACCATGAAGCCGGCGATGTACGCTGCCAATGTCGCGGAGCACGGCTTCGCGGACAACCCGCTGCTGTCCGCCGTCGAGGATTACGCCGCGCGCGAAGGCGCGCCGGTCGTCCCGATCTGCGCCGCCCTCGAGGCGCAGATCGCGGATCTCGACGCCGAGGACAAGCAGATCTTCCTCTCCGACATGGGGCTGGCCGAGGCCGGTCTCGACCGGCTCATCCACGCCGGTTACAGGCTCCTCGGTCTGGAGACATTTTTCACCGCCGGACCGAAGGAGGTGCGCGCCTGGACGGTTCGGCAACGCAGCACTGCGCCGCAGGCCGCCGGCGTCATCCACACCGATTTTGAAAAGGGCTTCATCCGAGCCGAGGTGATCGGTTACGCCGATTACATCGAGTGCAAGGGCGAGCAGGGCGCAAAGGAAGCCGGTAAGATGCGTCTAGAAGGGCGCGAGTACATCGTCCGAGACGGTGACGTGATGCATTTTCGGTTCAATGTCTGATCGCGGCTCGTGCGAGTCTCCGAGCACGAACTCGTAGCTTGAACGCCACGCCCCGACGAAGATTCCTCGCCGCCTGCGGCGTGCTCCTTCTCGCGAGCGCCTGCACGTCCGCCCGGCCCAAGATCGAGCCCCCGGCGATCAACCTGGATACGGTGCGCGTGGGCAGGATCGCGGATGCGAGGGCCGACCTGACGCTGAAGCTCACGCTCGCTAATCGCAATGACTTCGAGCTGGACATCGATCGGATCGAATTCGACGTGAGCCTCGACGGCCGCCCCGCAGTCACCGGGCGCAGCGTGCGCATCGACGCCCTGCCGCCGGGCGGCGAAGCGACAGTGGAGCTGGGAGGACGGGTCGACGTCGCCGCGGTTGCGACGGCCCTGATGACGCTCGGCTCGCAGCTGCCTGTTCCTTACGTCGTCAGCGGCACGCTCACGCTTAAGGGAGGTGCGGCGCTGTCGTTCTCGCGCAAGGGAGAGATTCCCGTGCTGCGCTTCGAAGGCGCAATGGGCGCACGACCCTGATGGTCCGCAGGCTTTTCTTTACCAAGATGCAGGGTCTCGGGAACGACTTCGTCGTGCTCGACGCGACGCGCGATGGAATCGACCTCGACGCCGCGGCCATCCGACGCCTCGCCGATCGCCACTTCGGGGTCGGCTGCGATCAGGTCCTGCTGGTCGAGAAGCCGGCCCGGTCCGACGCCGATTTTCGCTATCGCATCTTCAACGCCGACGGCGAGGAAGTCGAGCAATGCGGCAACGGAGCGCGCTGCTTGCTTAAGTTCGTCCGCGCGCACGGGCTCACCGACAAGAGGACGATTCGCGTCGAGACCGCGGGCGGCATCATCGAGCCGAGCCTCGCCGACGACGGGCAGGTGACGGTCGACATGGGAAGACCGGTGTTTCGCCCAGCGGAGATTCCGTACATCGGGGGATCGGAATCGGTCGTCGAGCCATTCGAGCTCGACGGCGAGACCATCATGGTTTCGGTACTTGGGCTGGGCAATCCGCACGCCGTACAGCAGGTCGAGGACATCGGCGCGGCGCCGGTGACGAGCCAGGGCCCGCGCATCGAAATGCATCCGCGATTCCCGAACCGCGTCAACGCAGGTTACATGCAGGTGGTCGATCGCGTTAACATTCGCCTGCGCGTCTGGGAGCGCGGCGCCGGAGAAACGCTCTCCTGCGGCACGGGCGCGTGCGCGGCCGCGGTGGCCGGCATTCGTCGACGACTGATCGACTCGCCGGTGCGCGTCGCGACGCGCGGTGGCGTGCTCACGATCGCGTGGGAGGGGGGCGGCTCGCCGGTCATGATGACCGGCCCGGCCGAAACGGTTTTCGAAGGCGAATGGAGCGTCCCGGAGCAATGATGGACGGCGATGAATCGATGGAAGCGAGCGCGGTGGCTTCCTATCTCAAGGAGCACCCTGCATTCTTCGAGCAGTATGCCGATCTGCTGGCCGAGATATTCGTGCCCCATCCGCATGGAGGGCGCGCGATTCCCATCGCCGAGCGGCAGATCGTCACGTTGCGCGAGAAAAATGCGCAGCTCGAGACCAAGCTCCAGGAGCTGGTTCAGTTCGGAGCCGAGAACGACGCTACCAGCGAGAAGCTGCACCGCTCGACGCTCGCGCTCTTCGCGGCGCCCGACCTGGAGACCACGCTGGGCGTGCTCTACCACAGTCTCCAGGACGACTTCCGCGTACCGCAGGTCGCCTTGCGGCTATGGGGCAAGGTTCCGGAACAGTCCTACCTTTCGGAGCTCGCGGCGACGAGCCAGGAGCTGCGGGAGTACGCGGCTGCGCTGGGCGAGCCCTATTGCGGGACAAAGGCGCCGTTCGAATCACACGACTGGTTCGATCCGCACGCGACGTTGAGGTCTTTCGCTTTCCTCCCCCTGCGCACCGTGCATACGTTCGGCCTGCTCGGGCTGGGAAGCGACACGCCCGGCCGTTTTTACGCGGGCATGGGCACGATCTACCTGACGCGTCTGTCCGAGCTTGCGAGCGTCGCGACCGCGCGCTTTCTGCCTCAGCCCTGACCGGCGATGAGCGCGGCAACGAGCGATGCCGCGCCGACGCCCTCGGGCGCCGATGCGACGCTGCTGGCGGGCTACGCGAAGCATCTCGCAACCCGACCTGCGCGCACACGCGAGGCCTATCTTCGCGACGTCGACATGCTCAAGTCGCTCGCGGGCGAGACCCCGATCGCGAGCCTCGGTCCCGCGATGCTGCGCCGATTCCTCGCGACGTTGCACGCGCGCGGGCTCTCCGGGCGCAGCCTCGCTCGCATACTCTCGGGCTGGCGGGCGTTCTATCGTTTCGCGCTCGAGTGCGATCCCGCGCTGAAGGACAATCCGTGCGCCGGCCTCAAGGCGCCGAAGGCGCTTCGGCGGTTGCCTGCGGCGCTGTCGCCGGACGAGGCAGCGCATCTGGTCGCGATCGACGGCGAGGACACCCTGTCGGTCCGCGACCGGGCGCTGTTCGAGCTAGCGTACTCGTCCGGCCTGCGGCTCTCGGAGCTCTGCGCCCTCGACGTGCACGCCGTCGATCTGACGACCGGCGAGGTGCGAGTCTGGGGCAAGGGCTCCAAGGAGCGCATCGTGCCCGTCGGTCGGGCGGCTCGCGACGCCATCCACGCGTGGCTCGCGCTACGCGCAGGGTTGCCCCACGTCGATGGGGATGCGCTTTTCGTCGGGCGCTCCGGACGGCGGATCTCTCCCCGAGCGATCGAAGCGCGCCTCGGAACCTGGGCGATCAGGCGCGGCGTGGCGCGGCACGTCTACCCTCATATGCTTCGCCATTCCTTCGCCTCTCACGTCCTGCAGTCGTCGGGCGACCTCCGCGCCGTCCAGGAGATGCTCGGGCACGCAAGCATCTCTAGTACGCAGGTCTATACGCACCTCGACTTCCAGTATCTCGCGAAGGTCTACGACGAGGCGCACCCGCGCGCGAAAGCGAAGAAGATCCGCAAGGAAGCGAAGGCTTCGAAGTAGCCGGGCTGTCTGCCTTGCTGGCTCGCGCGTTTCTACGCGGCCTCTTAGTCCTGCAGCGTCGCGATTCCCGGAACCCACGGCAGGTCGGTGACGCCTGGATCGATGCCTGCCTGCTTCAGCAGCGTGGTGAGCTGCCCGCGGTGATGCGTGCCATGGTTGAACAGGTGGATCGCGGCCACGGACGCTGGCAAGCGACGCGCCTTGCCGTCGACGACACTCGTATAGGAAAGCGGCCCCGCGAGCCAAGCCTGCGAAACGTCCTCAGCCCATTTCACCATATCAAGGTCGGTCGCGCCGCGTTCGCTCGCGAGCGTCTCGAAGGGCGCGAACATGTCGGCGCCATAGGGTGGATAAGTGCAAGCCGGCCCGATGAAGCGGCCGAGCCACATGCGATCGCCCCACAGGAGATGATTGAGGGTTCCGTGGATCGAGCCGAAGAAAGCGCCGCGGTCGCGCTTGCGCTCCACGTCGGGCATCGTGGCGCACACGGCGTAGAGCCGCTCGTTCATCCAGCAGTTGTACTGCGCCATGAGGCGACAGTATGCGGGCGTGATCATGCGTCGATTGTATCGGATTGCTTCCTGCAGTACGGATGGGTCGCGCCGGCGCGGCTCGCGCAAAACGGTCGCCGCGCGGGTGCCCGGCTCGCGGCCGCGACTCAACCCACGAGTCGCCGCGCACGAGCCACCCGCGTACGGCGACCGCGCCACATTGCTCGTCCGCCGGCGCAGCCCATTCGTTTTGAAGCCGATAGCCACAAAAAAACGGGGCGCTTGTCACGCGCCCCCAATAGCCACTGAGGAGAAACGAGATCGAACGTGCCTGCCCCTCACTCCACCCGTTCGCCATGGAGGCTCACATCGAGGCCTTCGCGCTCCTCTTCCTCGGAGACGCGCAAGCCGATGACCATGTCGATGATCTTGAGGATGATGAAGCTGCCGATGCCGCTGTAGAGCAGCGTCGTCAGCACCGCGCCGCTCTGCGTGAGCACGCTGCCGTCAGCGCCGCTGATCTCCTTGACGTTGAACACGCCGGTCAGAAGCGCACCGACGATCCCGCCGATGCAGTGCACGCCGAACGCATCCAGGGAGTCGTCGTAGCCGAAGGCCTTCTTGACGGTCGTCGCGGCGAAGAAGCAGAGCACTCCGGCCGCGATGCCGATGACGAGCGCACCGGTCGCGCCGACGAAGCCCGACGCCGGCGTGATCGCAACGAGTCCCGCCACCGCACCCGAAGCGATGCCCAGCACCGAAGGCTTGCCCTTGACGATCCATTCGGTGAACATCCACGCCAGCGCGGCGACAGCCGTCGCGAATTGTGTGACGAACATCGCCATGCCGGCGCGGCCGTCGGCGGCGACCGCCGAGCCCGCGTTGAACCCGAACCAGCCCACCCATAGCAACGAAGCGCCGGTCAACGTCAGCGTGAGGTTGTGCGGCATCATCACTTCCTTGCCGTAGCCGACGCGCTTGCCGAGAACCAGCGCGCACACCAAGCCCGCGATCCCTGCGTTGATGTGCACGACCGTGCCGCCCGCGAAGTCGAGCACGCCCGCGGTGGCCCAATAGCCCGAAGGCTCCCACATCATGTGGGCGATAGGCGAGTAGATCAGGACCGACCAAAGCCCCATGAACCAGAGCATCGCCGAGAACTTCATCCGGTCGGCGAACGCGCCCGCGATCAGCGCCGGGGTGATGATCGCGAAGGTCATCTGGAACGTCATGTACACCGATTCCGGGATCGTGAGGCCGAGATGCGATACCGTCAGCTTGCCCGCCTCCTTCATGAACGCCATTCCGTTCAGGAAGAAGCGGTCGAAGCCGCCCATGAACGCCCCGCCCTTGGTGAAGGCGATGCTGTATCCGACGACGACCCAGAGCACCGTGACAATGCAGGTGATCGCGAAGCTCTGCATCAGCGTGGCAAGCACGTTCTTCTTGCGCACCATCCCGCCGTAAAAGAGCGCGAGACCGGGGATCGTCATCAGAAGCACGAGTGCCGTCGACGCGAGCATCCACGCCGTATCACCGCTGTTTATCTTGTCGGCCCCGACGAGCTGCGGCGTGTCGGGCGCCGGTGGCGCCGCGGCCGGAGCCGCCGCCTCGGCCTTCGGCGCTTCGCCGGACTTCGCGTCCGCCGGAGCCGAGGGTGCGCCCGCGGACGGGGCAGCCGCGGCCGCGGGCGCTTTCTGATCTGGGGCCTTCTCCTGCGCTACGACGCCCCCGCACACGCCTAAGACGCCGATCAGCGCGATCAACGCTAGCATTCGCTTCATGATGTTCCCCTTAGAGGGCGTCCGCGCCGGTCTCGCCGGTACGGATGCGCACGACCTGCTCGAGCTCGAAAACGAAGATCTTGCCGTCGCCGATCTTCCCGGTATTGGCGGCCTTCTCGATCGCCTCGATGACGCGATCGAGGAGGTCGCTCTTGATCGCCGCTTCGATCTTGACCTTGGGCAGGAAGTCGACGACGTACTCGGCGCCCCGATACAGCTCGGTGTGCCCCTTCTGCCTCCCGAACCCTTTCACCTCCGTTACGGTGATCCCTTGAACGCCGATCGCCGACAGGGCCTCGCGGACCTCGTCGAGCTTGAACGGCTTGATGATTGCGGTTACCAATTTCATTTTTCGCCCCTCGGTGATTGACGCGAGCTCGCGCTTACTCGATCTACGCGGACCTTAGAAAGTCTTCTGCACGAACACCGTCCCCGTCGCTTTGCTGATGTCCCTGCCGGCGAGGGTGTACACCGAGCTGTTGGCGTCGGTGTCGGTGTAGTAGGCGCCGATGTTCCAGCCGCTCACTGCGTACGTGACGCCGAGCTTCCAGTCGGTGTAGTTGAGTACGCTGTTGTCGACGCCGGCGGTGCTGCCCTGGTACTCCTGCCGTCCGACGTGGGCGTTGAACGTCCATGCATCCGTGATCGGATAGTTGGCCGACAGGTCCAGATACCAGGCGTTATCGGGCACGCCGAAGGTGTGATCGACGCTGTACGAGTACTTGAGCGACACCCATTTCCACGAGCCGGCGATATAGACCTCGGTCGTGTCCGGCTTGGTTACGCCGGAGACGTAGCTTCCCGGGTACCAGTAATAGAGGAGACCGACATCCATTCCCCAGTCGTCGTTGAATGCATACCGCCAGCCGCCGTACAGATCCCATTCGAGGCTGCAGCCGTGATTGCATACGCCTGCGTCGTGCAACCAGCTGATGTTCGAACCCCATGTCCCGAGATAGATGCCGCTCTTGTGCGTGAAGTCGAAGCCACCCTGGAACGCGGGCTTCTCGTCGGTCTGCGTCAGGCCCCGGAAGATGTACTGGCTGTAGATACCGAAGTTTCCTGTCAGCGTGTAATCAGGCGCCGGTGGCGCCGGTGGCGTTGCGGTTTGACTCCATGCGACATCAGCCACCAGGGCGCCGAACGCGGCACTGAGCAGACGCAACTTGCAACGGGAGGTGAGGTTCATGTCGGAATCCATCGAGGTTGTTATGAAGGAAAGACAAAGAAGCCAGGCGGCAGTCAGCATTTCTTGTGCCATTGCACAAAAATGCTATGAATCAATAACATAGAATAGATTTCTGGCCGTCATCCACACCTCCGATAAGCTGAAGGCACCCATGTGGTGCGTGATCCGATGGCAGGAGCACGAAAAAAGGGCGACCCTCGGCCGTCTGGCCGAATCCCCAAGCGCCGCAACTTGCTAGACTCGAATCGAGCCCGGGGGTCCGACCGGCAAGACGATCGAAGGAAGCGCGATGTTCAAGAGTGAAACGCTGGACGAACTGACCAGGAAGATCAGCCAGGCCATTAAGGAATCACCGGCCAAGGATGTCGAACGAACCGTCAGGGCGATGCTGCAAAGCGGGCTGCAACGGTTGAATCTCGTCCCACGCGAGGAATTCGAAATTCAGACACAGGTCCTGGCGCGCACGCGCGAGAAGCTGGAAGCGCTCGAAGCGCGGGTGGTAGAAATCGAGGCCCGAAGGGCGCGAGCGTCAGGTCCCAAGGGGCGCTAGAAGACCGCCGGCGCCCGCGGTCTTCCGGGCGGCACGGCATCGCGATGCCTCTCGCCGTTCTTCATAGCCGCGCGTTGTCCGGCTTCGACGCTCCTCCGGTGACGGTCGAAGTCCACCTTTCGAACGGTCTGCCCGCATTCAACCTCGTCGGCCTGCCTGACACCGAAGTCAAGGAGAGCCGCGACCGCGTGCGCGCGGCGCTCCAGAATGCCGCATTCGAATTTCCGCGCCGAAAGATCACCGTCAATCTCGCACCGGCCGATCTACGCAAGGAATCGGGACGGTTCGATCTACCGATCGCGCTGGGCATCCTCGCTGCGACGGAACAGCTTCCCGCAGCGCCATTCGCCCATTTCGAATTCGCCGGCGAGCTCGCCCTGACCGGCGATTTGCGTCCGATTCGCGGCGCGCTGGCGATGACGCTCAAGGCACACCGCGACGGACGCGCATTCATCCTGCCCAGCGGGAGCGCCGAGGAGGCCGCGCTGGTCAAGGACGCGGTCGTACACCCCGCGCCGAACCTCCTCGCGGTGTGCGCGCATCTCACGGGTCGGACGCTCCTGCCGCGATCGTTCGCCCCGCGTGCTCCGACGCGCGAGGACGCAGCGCCCGACCTCGCCGACGTCAAGGGTCAGGCTGCGCCGAAGCGTGCCCTGGAGGTGGCTGCTGCGGGCGGTCACAGCTTGCTCATGCTTGGTCCGCCTGGGACGGGCAAGTCGATGCTCGCCCAGCGCCTACCCGGATTGCTGCCACCGATGTCCGAGGTGGAATCGCTCGAATCCGCGGCCGTGCATTCGCTCACCGGACGTTTCCGACTCGAGGACTGGGGGCGGCGTCCGCTGCGCGCGCCGCATCACACGGCCTCGGCCGTGGCGCTGGTCGGTGGCGGTGGCGATCCGCGTCCGGGCGAGATCTCGCTCGCCCATCATGGTGTGCTTTTCCTCGACGAGCTGCCCGAATGGGACCGCCGCGTACTGGAAGTGCTGCGGGAGCCTCTGGAGGCCGGGCGCATCCACATCTCGCGCGCCGCGCGCCAGGCGAGCTTCCCGGCGCGCTTTCAGTTCGTCGCGGCGATGAATCCATGTCCTTGCGGCTATCTCGGTCACTCGAGCGGGCGATGTCATTGCACGCCGGATGGGGTCGCACGCTATCGCAGTCGCATCTCGGGGCCACTGCTCGACCGGATCGACCTGCAGATCGAGGTGCCCGCGTTGCCTGCGGATGCGTTGCCGGGCCATCAAGGCTCGTCAGGCGAGACCAGCGCGGCGGTACGCGAGCGGGTCGCGCAGGCTGCGGCGCGACAGCGCGCGCGACAGGGCAAGCCCAACGCGCACCTCCAGCCCAGGGAGATCGAGCGTTTGTGTCGCCTCGACGTGCCGGGTGAAACGCTGCTCAGGAGCGCGCTTGCGCGCCTGTCGCTCTCCGCGCGCGCGTATCACCGGATCCTCAAGGTCGCCCGCACGATTGCCGATCTCGCCGCAGCCGACGACATCGGCGCCATGCACGTTGCCGAAGCGATCGGCTATCGCCGACTCGATCGCATGCGCGGCTAGACCTGCGTCCCGGGACGGGCTACTTGGACTTGCCCCTGGCCTTGGCGGCGCGCTGGGCCTTGACGCTGCGCAAAGCGGCACTCCAGATCGGGTTTCCCGATTCCGCGGGTTCGAGCTCGAAGCCGGGATCGGCGTCGAGAGCCTTTTGGAATTGCTCGCGGCAGGGCTTTTCCCGACCCGAGACGCAGACGGTGAAGGCGAGATATTTGTGCGCCTTCGCTTGGTCGCGCTTGGCATCCAAGCCCAGTTCCAGCGCAGATTTCAGCTGCGCGGCCGCGAGTCTGTATTCGCCGTCGTCGTAGCTCTGGACGCCCAGGGCGAGCTGCTGCTCGCCCTTGCCCAGGGCCGCGGCGAACGCGGGCGTGCTTTGGGCGGGTGGCGCCGGGGGCGGCGCGGGCGGGGCGGGTTTCGGTTTCGACGTCGCAGGCCTGGGAGCTTCGACCGCTTGCTGTGCGACCGGCGCCGCACAGCCGGCGCAGGCCATGAGCAGCAACGAGGCCATCGACCTCCTGGCGCGTGAGGTGATCATGCTCGTCACCGGAACTTGTGTTTGATTTTCACGGAGGCATTGGCTTCGAGGTTCACCGTCTCGGCGTAGGGCGTGAACTGTGCGTTGCGGATCTCGATGGTGTGCCTGCCGGGAGCGAGCCTGATCTCCGTCAGCGGGGGCGATAGGCCTCTCTTCCTGCCGTCGACGTAGACTTCGCCCCACGGTGACACAGCCAAGCCCAACCGAGCGGCCGGTTTGGCGGCGGATTGTCTGCCCGCCGCACGACTCCGGTCGGCGGGTGCATTCCGGGTCGTCGAAGGGGACAAAGGTTCGATTTGCTGGACCGGCTGAGGCAGCGGCTCGGCGGGGCGTATGGGCGGGGACACGGTCGTCGCGATGGCCGCGGGTTCGGCTGCAGAAACGCTGACAGGCAGCTCTTGGGCGGGTGACGCGCGGTTCGAAACGAACCGCACCAACGCGGTCGCCCCGGCGACGAAGAGCACGACGGCAGGCACGCCGATGAGAAGCATCGTTCGCAACCGGTTCGCGTTTGCGCCAGCGACGGCGGCGCCGGTCGTCCCGCCAGCGGCGGGCATTGCCAGGCCGGCGGAAACGGCGGCGGAAGCCCCTTCTTCGGCGGCAGCGGGACCGGCCGCGCGCGTCGGGATTTCTCCTTTGCGCCGGCGTATCGCTCTGCGCTCCAGCGTGCGCTGTTCCTGCGACGGCTCGACCGGCGCCCGCAGTTCGCGAAAATTGCGCACGTCGGAAGCAAACGCCCGCGCGTCGCGATACCGGTCTTCGGGGTGCTTGGCCAACGCCCTGGCGACGATGTAGTCGAACGCCGGAGGCACAGCACCGTTGCGGTGGGTCGGCGCCGCCGGCATTTCATTGATGACCTGATAGAGCACGGCTTCGAGATCCCCGCCGAAGAACGGCCCGAAACCGGTGAGCATCTCGTAGAGCACCGCGCCCAGCGAAAAGATGTCCGCGCGGCCGTCGACCTGCCGGCCCACGACCTGCTCGGGCGACATGTATTTGGGCGACCCGAATATCGTTCCGGCGAGCGTACGCGACCCGGTCGGAAGCAGAGCGATGCCGAAGTCGGTGATTTTGACGACGCCGTTGTCGAGAACCATGATGTTCCGGGGCTTGATGTCGCGGTGCACGATCCCGCTTTCGTGCGCAAACGCAAGGCCGTCCGCTACCTGAGTCACGATGTCGACAACCCTGTCGAGGGGAAGGACGACGCCCGAGTCGAGGATCTCGCGCAGCGACCGTCCTTGCAGGAATTCCATGGCGATGTAGGCGACAGAATCGCTCCTGCCTACGTCGTGGATCGTGACGATATTCGAGTGATTGAGCCGTCCGGCGGACTTCGCCTCGCGATAGAAGCGTCGCTCGAAGGCCTCGGTTTCCTCGCGCGAGAGCTCGACCCCGACGGTCTTGAGGGCCACCGTGCGGTCGAGCAGAGGGTCGCGCGCCTTATAGACGACGCCCATCGATCCGCGGCCCAGTTCCTCGATGATCTCGTAGCGACCCAGCTGCTCGAGCGGCATATGCTGTAACCCTACCGATTCGAAAAATCCGCCCCGGCGCATAGAGGCGCGAGCGCAACCTTAGATTCCCTCCCCCGGCCGGTCAAGGCGCCTGCAATGCGTTGCGACTGCGCGCCATGCTCGATCGGTGGACCGCCAGCGTGTGATACTTCAAGCCTGCGCACACGGCGCCTTCGTGCCCGGCGTGCGTCTTCGACTCAAGACGATCCCGTCATTCACAGCACGATGTCGCGTCGGTTCATCGAAATGGCCGCTCTCACCGATGCGGGCAGCGTGCGTCAGTTCAACGAGGACAGCATCGCGGTTGACCCCGACCTCGGGGTGGCAATCCTCGCCGACGGCATGGGTGGCCATCGCGCGGGCGAGGTCGCAAGCCGCATGGCTGCGCAGATCATCCTCGACTGCTTGCAGGGGCGCGTCACCGAGTTCAGGTCCACTGCGGGTTCGCATTCATCGCTGCGAGCAGTCGACGAAAGCATAAATCGAGCCAACCAATCGGTGTTCGACGCTTCACGAGCGCAATCGAGCTATCACGGCATGGGGACGACGCTTGCGGTGACGCTGTTTTACGACAACCGTGTCGCGCTAGGTCACATCGGCGACTCGCGCATCTATCGACTGCGGGATGGTGGTTTGCGGCTTCTCACGCGCGACGACTCGCTGCTGCGCGACGAGATCGAGGTCGGGTTGATCTCCGCCGCGGAGGCGGGCGAATCGCACAACCGCAGTCTGGTGACCCGAGCGTTGGGTATCGAGGAGCGCGTGCGCGCTCATCTCGCCGACGACGAAGCTTGCGGAGGCGACGTCTACCTGCTGTGCTCGGACGGGCTCAACGATCTGGTTGACGATGCGGACATCGAGCTGATCCTCGCAGGACTCCACGCCAATTTGCCGCTCGCAGCGAGTCACCTCGTCCAGGCCGCGAACGACAACGGGGGCTACGACAACGTTTCGGTAATACTCGCCAAGGTGCTTCGACCTTTTCCGGCGGTGAGCCAGCAGCGATGGACGCTGCGCTGGTTCGGCTGGCTTCGCCGAGCGTGGCGCTGACCGCATGGCAAAACTGGTTCTGAGCTCGGCCGGTACGATCGTGCAACAGTGCTTTGTCGACAAAGCGGTCGTCAGCATCGGCAGGCAACCGCATAACGAGATTGTCGTCGACGATCCGGCGGTGAATGCAAGGCACGCCACGGTCGTTCCGGTCGGCAACGATCATATCCTCGAGGATCTGCAGACCGATTGCGGTACGCTCGTCAACGGCGTGAGGATTTCGCGTCACATCCTGCAGCATGGCGATGTGATCCAGCTCGGATCGTTCTATCTGAGGTATCTGAACCCGCGGGCGTCGTCCGAGTTTGACCTGGAGCGGACGATGCTGATCGAGGGCCTGCAACACCTGGCGGAAAATTCCCAAGGCTCCGCAACGGCCGATGCGCTGCGCGCACGACGAACGAATCTCCGGTTACCCAGCGGCCGGGTGCGCGTGACTGCCGGGGCGCACGCAGGCCAGATCGTCACGCTCGACCGAGTGATCGCCACATTCGGCAAGCCGGGCGAACAGGTCGCGGTCATCACCCGCCGGCCGCACGGCTATTTCGTCACGCACGTGGAAGGGCGGCGCCATCCCCGCGTCAACGGTCAGTCGATCGGGCTGGAACCCCGGGCGCTGCGCCACGGCGATCGCATCGAGGTGGGGGACGAAACCTTCGAGCTGGTGCTGGACTAGCGGGCATCACGTGCCGACCCGCATGACCGAAGGATCGCCGCTCGGCAAGTCGACCGACTATCCGGAGCACTACGATCCGACGCTGCTGTTCGCTATGCCGCGCGCGCCGCAGCGGGAGGCGCTCGGCCTCGCGGAGTCGCTGCCTTTCGGCGGCACCGATGCCTGGACCGCCTACGAGATCACCTGGCTCGATTCACGCGGCAAGCCGGAGCTCGCCGTGGGTCGCTTCGCAGTGCCCTTCGACTCGCCGCGGATCGTCGAGTCGAAGTCGCTCAAGCTCTACCTGGGATCGTTCACGCAGGAGAAGATCGCCGGCCGCCACGAGGTCGCGCGGAAGATCGAATCGGATCTGGCGGTTGCCTGCGGTGCAGCCGTTGCGGTCGAGCTTCTGCCGGTAAGCGCCGGCCTCGCGGCCAAGATCGTGCCGCTCCCGGGCGAATCGCTGGATGATCTTGAGCTTGCCGCGGATGCCTACGAGCCGGAGCCCGCCTTCCTTGCCGCCGGCGGCCCCCGCGTGGAGGAAACGCTGCATTCGGCGCTCTTCCGCTCGCGCTGTCCGGTCACCGGGCAGCCGGACTATGCCGACGTGATGATCCGCTATCGCGGTCCGCGCATCGATCGCGTAGGCTTGCTGCGGTATCTGATTTCGTATCGCCGGCACGCGGCCTTCCACGAAAGCTGCGTAGAACGGATATTCGTCGACGTTCTTCGCCGATGCGCCCCGCGCGACCTCACGGTCTATGCCCGTTTCCTGCGCCGCGGTGGCATCGACATCAATCCCTTCCGCAGCAATTTCGAGCCGGCTCCGCCGGCTCTTGTGCGCACCGCTCGCCAGTAGCGTTAATGAAGCACTACCTCGATTCCCGCCCCGGGGGCTCGTGCCTGGCCGCCCTCGAGCATCTCGACGAGCGCTACCTCAAGGCGGTCGGCTACGCCACCAAGGCGAAGCGTCACGGCCGGCCCAAGATGGTGCTGATCGGCGACATCGCGGGCGAAGACGACGATGCGGTGGCGCGGGCCGCTTCGCACGTCGTGCGCCTGTGCAACGCGCGGGGCGCCGAAGGGTTCGTCGCCGTCTCGCCGGAGATGCGCGGGAAATTCTGGCTCGATCGTGCCCGCACCGCGGCCATCGCGCGCCACACCAACGCGTTCAAGATCAACGAGGACGTCGTCATCCCGATCGAGCGCCTGGGCGAATACACAGACGGCATCGAGCGCATCAACATCGAGCTTTCGATCGCCAACAAGCTCGCGCTGGCCGACGCGCTCGCGAGTTTCCTGGCTTCGCCTTTGCCGGCAAGCCTCTGGAGCGCGGACGCGGAGAGCGCGCCCTCGGCCGACCAGCTCGCGTCGAAAGTCGACGAGGCGCGCGCTCTCGTCGACTCCACCCGCACGCGCTGGCGGGGCCTTCTCGATCGGATCGATCAAACCTTTCCAGCGCTTCAGGAGCGCTCGATCGGCGCATCGTGGAAAGCGGAGCTCAAGGCGCCGCTCGAGGACATCTTCGCGGGCCGGGCGTTCGCGCCCATGCTCGCGCGCTGCAACGACATCCATCACGAAGTCCTGCGCGGCCGAGTCTTCGTGGCGTTGCACATGCACGCGGGCGACGGCAACGTGCACACCAACATCCCGGTCAACTCGGACAACTACGCGATGCTCAAGCGGGCGGGCGCGGCGGTGTCGCGCATCATGGCGCTCGCGCGCTCGCTGGGCGGCGCGATCTCGGGCGAGCATGGCATCGGTATCACCAAGCTCGAATACCTCACGCGCGAGGAGCTCTTGCCCTTCGCCGAATACAAGCGGCGCGTCGATCCTCACGGGCGCTTCAACCGCCACAAGCTCCTGCGGGGAGCGGACCTCGCGCGCGCCTACACGCCGAGCTTCAGACTGATCGGCGTCGAGAGCCTGATCCTCGAGCAGTCGGAGATCGGCCGGATCGCGGATTCGATCAAGGATTGCCTGCGCTGCGGCAAGTGCAAGCCGGTGTGCGCCACGCACGTGCCGAGGGCGAATCTGCTCTACAGCCCGCGCAACAAGATTCTCGCGGCCTCGCTCCTGATCGAGGCATTCCTCTACGAGGAGCAGACCCGGCGCGGCGGGAGCCTCAGGCACTTCGACGAGTTCGCCGATGTCGCCGACCACTGCACCGTCTGCCACAGGTGCGCGAATCCCTGTCCCGTGGACATCGATTTCGGCGATGTATCGATCGCGATGCGCAATCTCCTCCGCCGCGAAGGCAGGCGCGCGTTCCGACCGGCCGCCGCCGCGGCGATGCTGCTCCTGAACGCCACCGATCCGGCGACGGTCAGGCTGGCACGCCGCGCCATGGTCGACTGGGGCTACCGGGCGCAACGTCTGGCGCACCGCACCGCGCAGCGCTTCGGGCTCGTGCGCTCGCAGATCCTTCAGCCGCCCAGTACGGTCGGCACCGCGCCGGTGAAGGCGCAGATCCTGCATTTCTTGAACAAGCCGATGCCCGGAGGACTGCCCAAGCGCACGGCGCGGGCGCTGCTGGACATCGAGGATCCGAACGGCTGTTCTCGCAGGTGGGGCTCGCGACGCAGGCCATGCTCTATCACATCGGCTCGCAATGCGTTCTGCCGCCCGGGTATCTGTGCTGCGGCTACCCGCAGACGGCGGCCGGCGACGACGATCGCGGACAGAAGATCGTCACCGACAACCGGGTGCTCTTTCACCGCCTCGCGAACACGCTCAACTATCTCGACATCCGCACCGTGATCGTTTCCTGCGGGACGTGCATGGACCAGCTGCAGAAGTACCAGTTCGACAGGATCTTTCCCGGATGCCGGCTGCTCGACATCCACGAGTACCTGCTCGAGAAAGGCATCCGGCTGGAGGGACTCTCGGGCGCGCGCTACATGTACCACGATCCCTGCCATACGCCGATGAAGACATATGCGCCGCGCGAAGTGGTGAACGCGCTCATGGGCACCGACGTTCCGCAGAACGAACGGTGCTGTGGTGAATCGGGGACGCTCGCGGTGGCACGGCCCGATGTGGCCACCCAGGTGCGCTTTAGCAAGCAGCAGGCGATGGAAGAGGGCGCTGCGCGTCTGCGCGCCGATGGGTTTGGGGGGGCCGGTCAAGGTCCTCACGTCGTGCCCTTCGTGCCTCCAGGGCTTGGCTCGATTCGATGACGACTCAGGCACGCAGGCCGACTACATCGTGGTCGAGATCGCCCGTCATGTCCTGGGCGAACAGTGGCTACCGGAGTACGTCGCCGCTGCCGGCAACGGCGGGATCGAGCGCGTCCTGCTGTAGCCCTTCCGGAGGATCGGAGCCCGCTAATGTCGCCGCGGGGCGGGGAAGATCGGAGCACGCATGGCCGACGCCACGAGCCCCGGCCCCGCATTGTTCGTCACGAACTTGCCGTTCAGGACCGGTTCGGCGAATTCGGCGCCGGCGAGTATCGACACCGCCGCCAGCGCGATGCACAAGGCGTTGACTATCCAGTGACCGAGGCGCGAGTGGGCGCTCGCTGCGAAAAAGACCCCGCGACTGCGCGGCGGCCGCGCAGCGCGGGTTGGAGGCAACGGATGATCCGGCAAGTTCACGCCGTGAACGGCAAGCCCGGTGTACTCGGGAGCTCGGCGGGTTCCGAACGAACGGCGAGGCTGGGCTTGGTGTCCGACCAGAATGGGTGTCGTGTTCATGTTGCACAGTCTGGCCTGTCGGCACCCTCGGCGCGGCGGCGGATTGCGCCCGAGAATTGCCGAATATTCGCGCTCGAACGTGTCGGAAGCATTACGTCCGGCCTTCGGCTCGCCGACCGTGGCCGGCGATGTTTGTGCTATAAGTTCGGTGGGATGCCGCGAACCGGCTCGACGGAAGCCGTTAGCAGGGCTGGTGGGCGCATGGGCCATGGAGGCAGGGTGACCAACGACTTCACGCTCACGCAGACCAGCACCGAACCTGTGGAGCTGGCCTTCACCGACGCCGACGGATGCGCGCGGTGGCTGAGGGGGCTGCCGCTATCCAATGTTCCGAAGCACTTCGAAGCGATCCACGGCCAGCTCAGCCTGCTGTCCGAGGCTGGCTTAAGCCCGCGCGAGAGGGCGCGCATCGCCGAGATCCTGCGCGAAGCGGTTCTCTACCTCCACACGGAGCTTGCCCGCCGCTATGCCGGAAAGCCTCAGCCGGCGACCGAGCGCGAGCAAGAAGCCGCCGAGCACGCGATCGCACTGTGGCAGGGACTCTGGAACCAGTATTCGGCCTGCCTGAAGCCGCTGCTCGAAGGCGATCCCGACCTCCAGGGCGTGAAAGCCAAAGTCCTGCAACGCGGACTTTGGGTCGGCAAGCAGCTCGTGCTCGTCTATGGGCTCGCGAGAAGGCTGCCGGCGCCCGCGGTGTGGCAGGAGCTGCACGCGTACTACCGTCTGGCCGAGATACTGGAATGCACGGTGACGGCGGTATCGGACGATCTGATGCCGAGCGCGATCGGCGTTTCGTGCTATTCGACGTACGCGCATGCGCTCCTTTTGCAGCTCGCGGACCCGTGCTCGCTGACGGTGCGACAGATCGAGCTGACGGATCGGTGGCTCGGGCAATGGGCACGGAAGGTGTTTCCCTACGCCCAGCAGCGCGAAACCGAAGGGCCCGTGCTCATGATCGACCTCGATGCGGCCGTCGGAGCGACCCTGGTCCCGGTGGCCCCGCGCCAGGTCGGTGAGAGCGTGCGCTTCGGCTATCCGGCGAAGCTCGCCACCAGTGTGCGCGGGCGGCTGAAGCGGCTTGCCACCGGCGCGAGCCCGGCGGAGCTGCAACTCGGCCACGACAGTTCGCCGGAGGCGTCCACGGCCCTGCTCTCGCATCTGGATGCGCGCTGGTATGCACCGCCCAAGAAACCGGCGAACGCGACGCAAACCCGCCTGGACTTGTGCGTCGGCGGATTAGGGGCGGCATACTTCCGCGTCGCAGGGCGCACCTTCAATCGCCAGGATCCGCTTGGAAGGCTCTCCTACCATGGCACGCAGCACCTCGCCACTCTCGGCGCGCTCACCGACTATGACCGCAACAAGGAAGAAGCCGAGAAGGCGTGGGGATGGGAGCACTGGCAGGGGAGCTACGACGGAGACGAGGCGCTTATTCGCCGCATCGGCGGCGCCGATCATCGATGGCATCTCGAGCAGCTGGTGATGCTGCGTGACGAGGAGCGCGTACGCTGCGGCTACGTCACTCGCGTGGCGCTCGACGCCCACGGCGATCTTTCGGTCACGATCAAGCTCTGGAGCGGCGCACCGACCGCGCTGGTGGTGCGGCCGTACACGACGATGCTGTCTGAAGAACCGCCCATGCCCGGGATCCTGATCGGCCCGACGCCGGACGAGAAGCCGACGTTCATCACGCCGCCTCGCACCTTCAACGCCGGTCGCATGCTGCGCACCCTCGATTCGCCCGAGCGCCGGTTCCGACTCACGCGCCTTATGCAGCGCGGCGCCGACTTCGAGCGGCTCGCTTTCGAGGAAACGCCGCTGTAGCGCATCGGAAGGTCCGACCCCAATGCCGAATCGCCTGGCAGGGGAAACAAGTCCCTATCTGCTGCAGCATGCCGGCAACCCCGTCGACTGGTATCCCTGGGGCGACGAGGCGCTGGCGCGCGCGAGGGCGGAAAACAAGCCGATCCTGCTATCGATCGGTTATTCCGCGTGCCACTGGTGCCACGTCATGGCGCACGAGTCGTTCGAGGACGAGCGGGTTGCCGCGTTGATGAACGGAGAGTTCGTGAACATCAAGGTCGATCGCGAGGAGCGCCCCGACCTCGACCAGATCTATCAGGCGGCACAGGCGATGCTCAACCGGAGGAGCGGCGGCTGGCCGCTCACGATGTTCCTCACGCCCGATCAGGCGCCGTTCTTCGGCGGCACGTACTTTCCGAAGGAGTCGCGTTACGGGCTGATCGGCTTCACCGAGCTTCTGCAGCGCGTCGCCGCGGCCTATCGCGATCAGGGAGGCGCGATTGCCGATCAGAACGAACGGCTCAAGGCGGCGCTCGCGCTGACCAATCCCGATCCGCCGGAGGCCGGCGCGGCGCTGCCCGCCCATGCGGGCGACGCCGCCTACGCTGGGCTTTCGCACTCGTTCGATCCGGTCGACGGGGGGTTCGGCGGCGCGCCGAAGTTTCCGCATGCGGCAGAGCTCGAGCTGTGCCTTCGCCGCTACGCCGAAGTTGGAGACAAGGAGGCGCTTCGCATCGTCACAACGACGCTCGAGCGCATGGCCGCCGGAGGCATCCACGATCAGCTCGGCGGCGGGTTCTGCCGCTACAGCGTCGACGCCGAATGGACGATCCCGCATTTCGAGAAGATGCTCTACGACAACGCGGCGCTGCTCGCGCTCTACGCCGACGCGTGGCGCGCGACCGCCGAGCCGGCCTTCGAGCGCTCGGCGCGCGGCATCGCCGCCTGGGCGCTGCGCGACATGCGCTCGCCCGAGGGCGCTTTCTTCTCGAGCGTCGACGCCGACAGCGAGCACGAGGAGGGAAAGTTCTACGTCTGGACGCCCGACGCCGTCGAAGCGCTCGTCACGCCCGGTGAATGGCACGTCGTGCGGCGGCACTGGGGACTCGACCGATCGCCCAACTTCGAACATTCGGCGTGGCATCTGCGCATCGCGATCCCCCTGGCGGAAGTCGCGCACGACCTTGGTCTGACGTTAGCCGAGGCGGAAACCCGTCTGGAGAGCGCGCGATCCAAGCTCTTCGCCGCTCGTGAGCGACGCATCCATCCGGGCCGCGACGACAAGGTGCTCACCGGCTGGAACGCGCTGATGGCGGGAGCGCTGGCGCGCGCCGCTCGAGTGTTCGGTGAGCCGTCGTGGTCCAACGCCGCGCGCGGAGCGATCGACTTCCTGCGCATCGCTCTATGGAACAACGGACGCATGCTCGCCACGTACAAGGACGGCCGCGCACATCTCAACGCCTATCTCGACGATCATGCCTATCTGCTCGCGGCAGTGATCGAGCTCATGCAGACGGAGTTCCGGAAGGTGGATTTCGACTGGTCGATCGCGCTCGCGGAAGCGCTGCTCGAGCGCTTCGAGGACCGTGAGAACGGCGGATTTTTCTTTACCAGCCACGACCACGAGCCTCTCATCCATCGGCCGAAACCTGCGCATGACAATGCGACGCCGGCCGGCAACGGCGTGGCCGCCAGAGCGCTCGTCGCGCTCGGGCATTGGCTGGGAGAGCCACGCTATCTCGCGGCGGCGGAGCTCACGCTCCGCGCCTTCGCGGCGGAGCTCCGACAACAGCCGTCGGGGATGGCTTCGCTCCTCTTCGCTCTCGAAGACACCCTCGCTCCGCCGACGACGGTGATGCTTCGCGGCGAATCGTCGACGTGCAGCGCATGGCAGCGGCAACTCGAGCGTGCGTATCGACCACGCGTCCACGTACTGGACCTCTCCGAAGCGAGCGATTTGCCGGGAGCGCTCTCCCGTCCCGCTGCGGGCGGACCGAGGGACGCGACGGCGTGGGTGTGCACCGGGACATCGTGCCTGCCGCCGATCCAGTCGATCCGAGCTCTGGAGGCTGCGCTCTCTGCCAGCCAATGACGTGTCGGTGGCATCGCATCGACGCATGCGGTAGGATGGCGGGCGTTTTTTTCTTGCCTCGATACGCAAAAAAAAGGAGATGCGAATGAAAAGTCACGGTTTGCTCCTTGCTGCCGGCCTGTTCGTCGCGGGCGGCGCGAACGCCGCGCTCGACACCAAGGCGGCCGAAGATCTCATGAAAAAAGACGGTTGCGCCGCCTGCCATGCGATCGACAAGAAAATCGTAGGGCCGGCCTACCAGGACGTGGCAGCGAAGTACAAGGGCGACAAGGGCGCGGCCGCGAAGCTCGTCGACAAGGTCAAGAAGGGGGGCGTGGGCGTCTGGGGCCAGATTCCCATGCCGCCGAACGCGCAGGTGTCCGATGCGGACATCAAGACCCTCGTCGACTGGATCCTGACGCTCAAGAAGTAGCGCCGCGAGCGCTGAGAGCGGCCGGCGAACGCGATGAGCGGGGTCGAGCACCCGCCGGCCCGCGCAGCTTGCCGACTGGTTTTGACATTCTGGGTAGCCGCCGGTAACCTTTGGCTTCCCGCGCAGGAGAGTGCGGCCCGACTTCGGAATCGAGCCGCCGCCGAAGGCGCAACTCCCGCAACCGCTCAGGCACCACGGACTGCGCGGGCGCAGTAACCAATCTGGAGAGCGGTCGGCCGGCAGGCCGACCCACCGAAGGGGCATCCGGCGCGTGAAGTGACGCGCCGCAATCTCTCAGGTCCAAGGACAGATGGGGCGAAGCCGCTCGACGGTTTCGCCCTTTTTTTGTTCGACTGGGAGAAACCGTGCTCCGAACGACTCCGCTCAACGCCGTGCACCGCGCCGCCGGCGCGAAGATGGTCGACTTCGGAGGCTGGGACATGCCCGTCTCCTACGGCTCGCAGATCGAGGAGCACCACGCGGTGCGTCGCGACGCCGGCATGTTCGACGTCTCGCACATGCTCGCCGTGGACCTCGCGGGCGGGGCCGCGCGAGCCTTTCTGCGCTTCGCGCTCGCCAACAACGTCGATAAGCTCAAGTCATCCGGCAAGGCGCTCTACTCCTGCCTGCTCCGGACCGACGGCGGCGTGCTCGACGATCTCATTGTGTACTTCCTGCGCGAGGACGCCTTCCGCATCGTGGTCAACGCGGCGACCGCCGACAAGGATCTCGCGTGGTTCGCCTCGCTTGCCGCTGAACGCGCGGCCGGTGTTTCGCTTAAAGCCCGCCGCGATCTCGCGATGATCGCCGTGCAGGGTCCGCGCGCTCGCGACAAGGTCTGGCAGGCGCTGCCCGGAAGCCGCGCGGCTTCCGAAGCGCTCAAGCCGTTCTTCGCGACCGAGTTCGGCGAATACTTCATCGCCCGCACCGGATATACAGGCGAGGACGGCTTCGAGATTACGTTGCCCGGACATCGCGCGGCGATTCTATGGCAATCGCTCGCCGCCGCCGGCGTGCGATGCTGCGGTCTGGGGGCGCGCGACACGCTGCGGCTCGAGGCGGGCATGAATCTCTACGGACAGGACATGACCGAGAGCGAAACGCCGCTCGAATCAGGCCTCGCCTGGACCGTCGACCTGGCGAGCGAACGCGACTTCGTCGGCAAGACCGCGCTTTCGGCCGCCCGCCCCGCGCGCATGCAGGTCGGCCTCTTGCTGGTCGACAAGGGCGGCGTCCTGCGCAGCCATCAGAAGGTGATGACGGCGAAAGGCGAGGGCGAGATCACGAGCGGCACCTTCTCGCCCACGCTCGGCAAGTCGATCGCACTGGCGCGCGTTCCTGCGGGTTGCGCTCCAGGCGACACGGTCGCGGTGGAAATCCGCGACAGGCGTCTCGACGCCCGCGTCGTCAAACCGCCCTTCGTGCGCAACGGTGCGGTGCTGGTCGAGCAGTGAAAACGGTCGACAACCACGGAGACACGCGATGAACGTACCTGCCGAGCTCAAGTACACCGAAAGCCACGAGTGGGTCCGCACCGAGCCGGACGGGACGCTCGCCGTCGGCATCACCGATCACGCTCAGGAGGCGCTTGGCGACCTGGTGTTCATCGAATTACCCGCCGTGGGGCGCAAGGCCAAGGCGGGGGAAGCGATCGCGGTGGTGGAATCGGTGAAGGCCGCCTCCGACATTTACGCGCCCGTCGCAGGCGAAGTGACCGCCGCCAACAGCGGGGTGGTCGATGCGCCCGAAACGGTGAACGCCGACGCCTACGCGCACTGGCTCTACAAACTCAAGCCGACGAACTCTGGCGACGTCGGCAAGCTTCTCGATGCGGCGGCGTATATCAAGCTGGTCGGCGAATCCTGAAAGAGAATTACGATGAAGATGAACGAGCTCAGATCACCCCTGGTCGCGCCTGGCGGTCGACGGCCCCTGTCGGAGCTGGAACAGCACCGCGGCTTCGTCGACCGACATATCGGGACGAGCGCCGCCGACCAGGCGGAGATGCTGAAAGCGCTCGGCTATCCTTCGCGCGCGGCATTGATCGACGCGGTCGTGCCGGCATCGATTCGCTCGAGAAAAGCCCTCGACCTTCCGGCGGCCAAGGGCGAGCAGGAGGCTCTCGACCTCCTGAAGGCGATAGCGCGGCGAAACCGGGTGGTGAAGTCGCACATCGGCCAGGGCTACTACGGGACGCTCACTCCGGGCGTGATCCTGCGCAACGTCCTGGAGAATCCCGCCTGGTACACCGCCTACACGCCCTACCAGCCCGAGATCTCGCAGGGGCGGCTCGAGGCGCTCGTCAACTTCCAGACGATGGTGTGCGATCTCACAGGCATGTCGATCGCGAACGCCTCGATGCTCGACGAGGCGACCGCGGCGGCCGAAGCGATGGCGCTCGCCAACCGAGCAGGCAAGAGCGCGAGCAGCACGATTTTCGTCGCTGACGACGTGTTCCCGCAGACGCTGGACGTCGTGCGGACCCGCGCCGCGCCGCTGGGGATTTCGGTCGTTGTCGGACCTGCCGCGGCCGCAGCCGAAAGCGACTGCTTCGCAGCACTGCTGCAGTACCCGGGCGCAGGTGGCGAGGTGCGCGACTATCGCGCGCTCGCAAGCAAAGTGCACGCTCGGGGCGCGCTTGTCCTCGTGGCCGCCGACCTCCTCGCGCTGACCTTGCTGATTCCGCCGGGAGAATGGGGCGCCGATGTCGTCGTGGGCTCGAGCCAGCGCTTCGGCGTACCGATGGGATTCGGCGGCCCGCACGCGGCTTTCTTCGCCACGCGCGACGAGTTCAAGCGCAATCTCCCCGGGCGGCTGGTCGGCGTGACGATCGACAGCGACGGACAACCTGCGTACCGGCTCGCGCTGCAGACACGCGAGCAGCACATCCGGCGAGAGAAGGCCACCTCCAACATCTGCACCGCGCAAGTGCTCCTCGCGGTCATCGCCTCGATGTACGCGGTCTACCACGGGCCGCAGGGGCTCGCGACCATCGCGGCGCGCGTGCATCGGCTCGCCGGCGTGCTCGCCGCGGGACTCAAAGAATTGGGCATCTCCGTCGTGAACGGCTCGTTCTTCGATACGCTCACCGTGGCCACAGGAAAGCGCACGCAAGCGATCCTCGCCCGGTCGCTCGGCGAAGCGAACCTGCGGCGGATCGACGCGGCTCACCTGGGGATAGCGCTCGACGAGACGACCACGCGTGCGGACGTGAAGCACCTCTGGTCGATCTTCGCCCCGGATGGCGCGACGCCGCCTGATTTCGCCGCGCTCGAAGCGGGCGTCGAGGACGCATTTCCTGCCGGTCTTCGCCGCACGTCGCCTTTCCTCGACCATCCGACGTTCAACAGCCACCATTCCGAAACCGAGATGCTGCGCTACCTCCGCAGGCTGGCCGATCGCGACATCGCCCTCGATCGGGCCATGATCCCTCTCGGCTCGTGCACCATGAAGCTCAACGCGACCGCCGAGATGATCCCGGTCACGTGGAGGGAGTTCGCGCACGTGCATCCGTTCGCTCCCGCCGAGCAGACGGCAGGCTATCGGCAGATGATCGAGGAGCTCGAGCGCATGCTCTGCGCGGTGACCGGTTACGCCGCGGTATCGCTGCAGCCGAACGCGGGCGCGCAGGGCGAATACGCGGGGCTGCTCATCATCCGCGCCTATCACGCGAGCCGCGGCGAATCCCGTCGCAAGGTCTGTCTCATTCCCGCCTCGGCGCACGGCACCAACCCCGCCTCCGCGCAGATGGCCGGGATGCGCGTGGTGGTCGTTGCCTGCGACGACCATGGCAACGTCGATCTCGGCGATCTTCGCGCCAAGTCCGAAGCGCACGAGGACGAGCTCGCGGCCATCATGGTGACTTATCCTTCGACCCACGGCGTATTCGAAACCGGCATCCGCGAGATCTGCGACATCGTCCACGCTCACGGCGGCCAGGTCTACGTCGACGGAGCGAACTTGAACGCGCTGCTCGGTCTGGCTGCGCCCGGCGCGTTCGGGGCGGACGTCTCGCACCTGAACCTGCACAAGACGTTCTGCATCCCGCACGGCGGCGGCGGACCGGGGGTGGGTCCGGTTGCCGTCGGGCCGCACCTCGCGAAATTTCTTCCGGGACATCGGGCGCTTGCGCCAGCACCCGACGCCATCGGTCCCGTCTCGGCGGCGCCTTACGGGAGCGCCAGCATCCTGCCGATCTCCTGGATGTACATCGCGATGATGGGCGCCGACGGGCTCACGGCGGCCACCGAGTCGGCCATTCTCGCTGCGAACTACATCGCCCGGCGGCTCGCTCCGCACTATCCCGTGCTCTACGCCGGCGCCAACGGACTGGTGGCGCACGAGTGCATTCTCGACCTGCGACCGCTCAAGGAATCGAGCGGCGTCACCGTGGACGACGTCGCCAAGCGGCTCGTGGATTACGGCTTCCATGCGCCGACGATGAGCTTCCCGGTTCCCGGCACGCTGATGATCGAGCCGACGGAAAGCGAATCGAAGCTCGAGCTCGATCGCTTCATCGCCGCGATGATCGCGATCCGCGAGGAAATCCGCGCCATCGAGGCGGGCCGCATGGACCCGTCCGACAATCCGCTCAAGAACGCGCCGCACACGGCCGCCGCGTTGATCACGGCCGAGTGGAAGCACGGCTACAGCCGCGAGCTCGCCGCCTATCCCATGCCGGCCGCGAAGGCCGACAAATACTGGCCGCCCGTCGGCCGCGCCGACAACGTCTACGGTGACCGTAACCTCTTCTGCAGCTGCGTACCCGTCGCTGACTACGCGTGAACGTCCTCGTTCTCGGCGCCGGCGTCATCGGCACGACGACGGCGTGGTTCCTTCGCGCCGCGGGCCACGACGTGACCGTGCTCGAGCGCCAGGCGGCGGCCGGCCTGGAGACCTCATTCGCCAACGGCGGCCAGATCTCGGTATCCCACGCCGAGCCATGGGCGAATCCGGCCGCGCCGCTCCAGATCCTTCGCTGGCTGGGTCGGCCCGACGCCCCGCTGCTCTTCCGCCCGCGCCTCGACGCTCGCCAGTGGCGCTGGGGCGCGCAGTTCCTGATCGAATGTCTGCCGTGGAGGACCCGACGCAACATGCTGCGGATCCTCGCGATCAGCAAGTATTCGGGCGCCGCCTTGCGCGAGCTTCGCGCCGCCACCGGCATCGCCTACGACGATCTGCAGCGCGGTATTCTTCAGATCTACACCGAACGGCAGGGATTCGACGTTGCGGCGCGAGCCGCCGAGATCGTCCGCCGCTACGGCATCACCCGCCAGGTGAAGACCCCGGACGAGTGCGTCGCTCTCGAACCCGCTCTCGGCCCGCGCCGGGAATGGATCGTGGGCGGGACGTACACCGCGACCGACGAGACGGGCGACGCGCGCAAGTTCACGCAGGCGCTGGCAGCGCTCGGAGCCGAGGCGGGGATCGTCTTTCGCTACGGCGTGGCCGTCGAGTCGATCGCGATCGAGGGCGGCGCGGTGCGCGGCGTGCGCGCAGTCAACGAAGCGAGCCGCAAAGAGGTGCTGGCCGCCGACGCGTATGTCGCCTGTCTGGCGAGCTACACACCGAAGCTTCTCGATCCGATCGGCGTGCGTACGCTGATCTATCCGGCGAAGGGGTATTCGGCGACGCTGCCGATCGTGAATCCAGCGCACGCTCCCGGCGTGAGCATCACCGACGACGCGATGAAGCTCGTCTTCACCCGGCTGGGCGAGCGCTTGCGGGTCGCGGGCACGGCCGAGCTCGCGGGCTACGATCTCGCGCTCAACGCCGTGCGCTGCGAAGCGCTGACGCGCCGCGCGGTGGAATGGTTCGGCGACGCGATTGACGCGTCGCGTGCAGAATACTGGGCCGGCTTGAGGCCTGCCACGCCGTCCAACGTGCCGCTCATCGGGCGAACACGGTATCCGAACCTCTACCTGAACGCGGGACACGGGACGCTTGGCTGGACCATGGCGGCCGGTTCGGGAAAAGCGCTCGCCGAGATCGTCTCCGGTCGCTCTCCCGGTCGCGACGTCGCGTCGGCACTCGAATAAGCGGAGCGCCGCCCGCCCGTGCTTCGATTCGTCTGCGGCCCGCGTGGCCCATGAGGACGCGGGGTATAATGTGCGCCCTGCACGCCGCTTTCCCGATGTTCCGCTTTCTTTCCCGCTGGATTCTGCTCGCCTTTGCGCTGGCGCCTGTGGCGCTCGCGCAGACCGTCGTGCCGGCCGCCGTGCCGCCGCCGGCGATTGCAGCCAAGGCGTATGTGCTGGTCGATGCCTTGAGCGGGCAGACGATCGTCGCGCAGAGCGCCGACGAACTGCGCGAGCCGGCGTCGCTCACCAAACTGATGACCGCCTACATCGTCTTCCGCGCGCTCAAGGACCGGGATCTCACGCCGTCGCAGATGGTGACGGTGTCCCAGAAGGCTTGGCGCGCCCAGGGATCGCGGATGTTCATCGAGCCGAGGAAAGCGGTCTCGGTCGACGAGCTCCTGCGCGGCGAGATCGTGCAGTCGGGAAACGACGCGGCGATCGCGCTCGCCGAAGCCGTCGCGGGCTCCGAGGAGGCGTTCGTCGCCCGGATGAACCAGGAGGCGGCCCGGCTAGGCATGAAGAACACCCATTTCGTCAACGCGACCGGGTTGCCGTCTCCGGAGCACGTATCGACTGCCGCGGACCTGGCGAAAGTGGCAGGCGCGATCGTGAGGGATTTTCCCGAATACTATCCCCTGTACTCGCTCAAGGAGTACCGCTACAACAACATCAGTCAGCCGAACCGCAACCGGCTCCTCTGGACGGATCCGTTCGTCGACGGCATGAAGACCGGGTTCACGGACGCGGCCGGCTACTGCCTCGTCGCTTCGGCGCGGCGAGGACCGCGACGCCTGATCTCGGTCGTCCTCGGCGCAGGATCGGACGCGGCGCGGGCCATCGAATCGCAGAAGCTTCTCAACTACGGATTCCAGTTCTACGATACGGTGCAGCTCTATCAGACGGGACAGCCGGTCAGTACCTTGAAGGTGTGGAAAGGGGCAACCGATTCCCTGCCGGCAGGGTTCGTCGCCGATCAGTACGTCACGCTGCCGAAGGGCCAGGCCGGAAAGCTCAAGCTGACGATGGAGGCGGTCGAACCTCTGGTCGCGCCTGTCACGCAGGGACAGCGCGTGGGCGTGGTCAAGGTGACGCTCGAGGACAAGCCGGTCGGGGAGTATCCTCTGACGGCGCTCGCCGCGGTCGAGCCCGCGGGGTTCTTCGGGAGGCTGTGGGGCACGGTGCGGCTGTGGTTCCGATGACCAGGAAAAAAGGACGGCGATGACGGTCTACCTCAACGGCCTGTTTCTCCCCATCGCCGAGGCCAAGGTCTCGGTGCTCGATCGCGGGTTCATCTACGGCGACGGCGTCTACGAGCTCGTGCCTGTGTACGGACGGGAGCCGTACCGGCTGCGGCAGCATCTCGCACGCCTGCAGCACAGTCTCGACGGCATCCGGCTCACGAATCCGCATCGCGACGCCGAGTGGGAATCGATCATCCGCGAGCTCATCGCGCGGCAGCCCTTCGACGATCAGGGCGTGTATTTCCAGGTGACGCGCGGCGCCGCCAAGCGCGACCACGCGTTCCCCAAGGACACGTCGCCGACCGTGTTCATGATGAGCAACCCGCTTGCGCTTCCGTCGCGCGCGCAGATCGAAAACGGCGTCGCGGTCGTCACCGCCGACGACCAGCGGTGGCTGCGCTGCGACCTCAAGACGATTTCGCTCCTCGGCAACGTCCTCGCGCGGCAGCTCGCCGTCGATCACGACGCGGTCGAGACGGTGCTCTTCCGCGATGGTTACCTTACCGAGGCCTCGGCTTCGAACGTGCTGATCGTGAAGAGCGGCAGGATCGTGGCACCGCCCAAGGACAACCTGATCCTGCCCGGCATCACCTACGATGCGACGTGGGATCTCGCCCGCGAGGCCGGGCTGCCGTTCGAGATCCGTCCGGTGCCGCGGGCGGAAGCGCTCGACGCGGAGGAAATGTGGCTATCCTCCTCGACCAAGGAGGTGCTGGCGGTCACGACGCTCGACGGCAAGCCGTTCGCGAGCGGCAAGCCGGGGCCGATGTACAAGGAAATGTACCGCTTGTTCCAGGGTAGCAAGCCGGCGGCGCGCATCGCGGCCTGAAGGCGCGACGCTCAAGCCGCGGGTCCGTTCCGCCACCGCGATCGCGCGAGCTCGCCGACTCTGTATCTGCCGCTGTGCCACAGGAGCGGCGGCATCCGGTGATGCGCGGCTGACAGGACTTCGCCGATGAACAGCATGTGGTCTCCCGCCGGGTGCAGCGCATGATGGCGGCATTCGAGCCACGCGGCGCAGCCTTCGATCAGCGGGGCGCCCGCTTCGTCGAGTTGGAACGCCACGCCCGCGAACCGATCGAGATGCGGCCGGGAGAACCGGCGGGCCAGTGCGACCTGATCGCTTGCCAGCACATTGACGGCGTAGCGCTCGGCGGCTTCGAATGCGGCGAGGCTGCGGGAATGATGCGCGAGACTCCAGATCACGAGGGGCGGATCGAGCGACACCGAATTGAAAGAGTTCGCGGTGAAGCCGACGAATCCGTGCGGTGCGCGAGCGGTGATGATGGTCACCCCCGTCGCGAACTGCGCCAAAGCATCGCGGAACTGCCGCTCGGCTACGGTGGGGCGCGGCTTGCGCTGGTGGTTTTTCATCGTAGTGCGCGGCCCCCGACAAGGCCGAAGAAGCGCCGCCGCATCTTAGGGGCCAAGGTAGCGGCGTGTCAAAACCGCGCCAGGTCCGACGCGACCAACTGCGCCGGGGCTGCTAAAATTCCGTCCATTCGTTAGTCCCGCGAAGCGCATGGCACCGCCGCTCTCGAAGATCATCGCCAGCCGCTACGGCGGCCGCAACATTCCCATCGCGCTCGTGCTTCCCGACGGCGGTCGCGTTCCTTTGTCGGAGCGTCCCGAGGTCGACGTGTACGCGCGCACCTGGCAAGGGCTCAAGGCGCTGGCTTCGCCGGAGCTCGGCTCGCTCGCGCGTGCCTACGTTCACAATGACATCGATTTCACGGGCGGCGCGCGACGCATTCTCGGCATAGCCGAAACGCTGGTCGGCGGCATCAACCACGGCCGCGAGCGGATGGCTGCGCGCGCCCGGCAATGGCTGCATCGGCAGCGCGACAACAAGGCGAACATCCAGCACCACTACGACGTGTCCAACGCGTTCTATCGGCTGTGGCTCGATGAGCGCATGGTGTACTCGTGCGCTTATTTTCGCACCGAGACCGACTCGATCGACCTGGCGCAGGCGCAGAAGCTCGATCATATCTGCCGCAAGCTGATGCTCGCTCCCGGCGAGGAGTTTCTCGACATCGGTTGCGGCTGGGGCGCCTTGATCATGCACGCGGCGCAAACCTACGGGGTTAACGCGACCGGCATCACGCTGTCGCAGAAGCAGCACGACTACGTCAAGGGGAAGATCGCGGACACCGGACTGGAGAAGCGCGTGCGGGTGGAGCTCCGGGACTATCTCGACCTGCCGGAGGATCGCGTCTACGACAAGATCGCCAGCGTGGGCATGTTCGAGCACGTGGGCATCCACAATTACCCGCGCTACTTCGGCAAGATACGTCGCGTGCTCAAGCCGGGCGGGCTGGTTCTTAACCACGGCATCACGCACAACTGGCTCGGCGCCACGAGCCTCGGCAGCGGAATCGGCGACTTCATCGATCAGTACGTCTTCCCGGGTGGTCAGCTCGCGCACGTCTCCCGAGTGATCCAGGGGCTCGCCGCCGACGGGCTGGAGCTGATCGACGCCGAAGCGCTGCGCGAGCACTATGCGCGCACGCTCTGGCACTGGGTCGATCGACTGGAGAGGAACGCCGAAGCCGCGCGACGCGAGGTTGGCGAGGAGCGCTTCCGCGTCTGGCGCATCTATCTCGCCGGCTCGGCTCACGCATTCGATCGCGGCTGGCTGTCGATTTTCCAGTTGCTCGTGGGCAGACCGCTGCCCGACGGCAGCCTGCCGCATCCGGCGACACGCGAATACATGTACCGCGCCTGAGAGTGGGTTGCGAAACCCTCGACCCGGCCGCATATTCGACCTAGCCATGTCGACCGAAACCTTGCTCGAATTTCCCTGTGCGTTTCCGATGAAGATCGTCGGTCGCACCGAAGACGGCTTCGCCCAGACCGTGCTCGAGGTCGTGCTGCGCCATGCGCCGGACTTCGACAGCGCGTCGATGGAAATGCGCGCGTCGCGCGAAGGTCGTTACCTGTCGCTCACCTGCACTGTCAACGCGACGTCGCGCGAACAGCTCGATGCGCTCTATCGCGAGCTGTCGGGGCACCCGATGGTCACGATGGTGCTGTAGAGGGTCCCGTCACGAACGGCAGCACCGTCCCGCTCGAGTCACCGTCGCAAAGCTCTCTCGCGGACGCATCGCCGTGGATCGTCCGGCGGCTCGGCCGGACCGATTGCGCGAGCGCGTGGCGAGCGATGCAGGACTTCACCGCGGCCCGCGCCGGGAACACGAGCGACGAGCTCTGGCTGACCGAGCACGAACCGGTCTATACGCTGGGACTCGCGGGCCGGCGGGAACATCTGCTTCGCGACAACGGCATTCCCGTCCTGAAGCTCGATCGCGGCGGCCAGGTGACCTACCATGGTCCCGGGCAGCTGGTCGTCTATCTGCTGCTCGATCTCCGGCGCGCGGGCCTCGGCATCCGAGAGATGGTCCGGCGCATCGAAAGTGGAGTGATAGAATGGCTCGGTTCGCTCGGCATCGCCGCGTACGGTAAGCCGTCGGCGCCCGGCGTTTACGTTCGGGCCGCCGCGGAAGCCAAGATTGCCGCGCTCGGTCTCCGGGTGCGCAACGGCCGCACTTACCACGGCCTCGCCGTCAACGTCGCCATGGACCTTTCTCCGTTCGCCGACATCGATCCCTGCGGCTATCCCGGTCTGGCGGTCACGCAGCTCGCCGATTTCGGGGTCGCGCGCACGGTCGAAGAAGCAGGGGCCGAGCTGGCGCCGATTCTCCAAGCCCGCATGACACCGGAAGCCGCGCGATGAGCGATCCGGCGCCGCCCGCCCACGTCGCGGGCGTGAAGCACAAGGGCGAAGCGAAGACGGCGCGCGTGTTCGCCAAATACCCGATCAGGGCCATCTCCGGCGAGAGGCTGCCCAAGCCGCCGTGGATCCGCGTCCGCGCACCGTCGAGCCCGCGCTTCCACGAGATCAAGAAGATCCTGCGCGAGCACAACTTGCACACCGTGTGCGAGGAAGCGTCGTGCCCGAACATCGGGGAGTGCTTCGGCAAAGGCACCGCGACGTTCATGATCATGGGAGACATCTGCACCCGGCGCTGCCCTTTCTGCGACGTGGCGCACGGAAGACCGCTGCCTCTCGACCCCGACGAGCCGCTGAACCTGGCTCGCACGATCGCCGCGCTGCGGCTCGCCTACGTCGTCGTCACCAGCGTGGATCGCGACGACCTGCGCGACGGCGGTGCGGGCCATTTTCGCGACTGCATCCGCAAGGTGCGCGAGGTCTCGCCGCAAACGCAGATCGAAATCCTCGTGCCGGATTTCCGTGGTCGGCTCGAGCGTGCACTGGATGTTCTTGCCGAAGCGCCGCCGGACGTCATGAATCACAATCTCGAGACCGTTCCCCGCCTCTATCGGCAGGCGCGACCCGGTTCGGACTATGCCCACTCCCTCGAGCTGCTGGCGCAGTTCAAGCGCCGCTTCCCGGGCGTGACGACGAAATCCGGCCTGATGGTCGGCCTAGGCGAGCGGGACGACGAAATCCTCGCGGTGATGCGCGACATGCGCGCGCACGCGATCGACATGCTCACGATCGGCCAGTATCTGCAGCCTACGCCTGCCCATCTTCCGGTCGCGCGCTACGTGCACCCCGACATTTTCGCGATGTTCGAGCGCGAAGCTTGCGCGCTCGGCTTCCGGCATGCGGCGGTCGGCGCGCTGGTCCGCTCGTCGTATCATGCAGATCGGCAAGCGGAAGCCGCCCACGCGGCGGCTTCCTGATGCAGCACCCGCCGGCCCTTGGCGTGGCCGGGCGCTGCCGACTTCTTTTGGCGCGGGTCCATGATCGAGACGACCACGGAAGCCGGCGACATGCCGGGCATGGCCCCTGAACCGCTTCTTCAACAACCCGGGCACGGCGGGCGCGATCAATCATCGCTTCACGGTGACTCAGCAGGCGTTCGACCAGACGCTCGCCATGGGCTGGGTCAACGAAGGCGTGGTGATGTGCGCGCCACCGGACAAATGGCACGTCTCTTCGCGGAGCGTCCGGTGTCCTTTTTTCCGATCCCGCGGCAGCGCGGGTTGAATTCATGTTTCCGCGGCTACGGCAACGCCGCGCCCTTCGGCCACAGCACCCACATCCTTCCTTGCTGCTTCATCCGGCCGGCCAGCCACGCGGCATCGTCGCCGAAGCCCCAGAAGAAGTCTGCCCGCAGCGCGCCGCGGATCGCGCCGCCTGTATCCTGCGCGAGCATCAGTCGATTCAGCGGCCGGTCGGACAGCGGCCAGGTCGTCGCGAGAAACACCGGCGTCCCGAGCGGAATGGAGCGGGGGTCGACGGCGATGGCGCGGCCCGCGGCGAGAGGCACGCCCAGCGTGCCGATCGGCCCGTCGATCGACACGCTCGGATCGGGGATGACTTCGCGAAAGAAGACATAGCTCGGGTTCTCGTTGAGCAGCGCCGGCAGCTCCTCGGGATGGTCTCGAGCCCACGCCTTGATGCCCTGCATCGAAGCTTCGCCCGGCGCAAGCGCACCGCGCTCGATCAGGATGCGCGCGATGGAACGAAACGGTTGGCCGTTCTGGTCGGCATAGCCCAACCGCATGATGCCGCCCTCGGCGAGCCGGATCCGACCGGACCCCTGGATCTGCAGGAAGAACGCCTCCACCGGATCGTCGACGAACACCAGTTCTTTGCCGGCGACCGAGGCCCTCCCACTTTCGATGTCGGCGCGAGCCCAGTAGGGAACGACGCGCTTGCCTTCGATGCGGCCGCGCACTCGCTTGTCCTTGAGCTCGGGGTAAAGCTCGCTTAAGTCGACCGTCAACAGATCGTCCGGCGGAGCAAAGAGCGGATAGCGGTGCTGCGCGCTCCGGATCCGGCTTCCTTCGAGAAGCGGCTCGTAGTAGCCGGTGACGAGGCCCGCGTCCGAGCCGTCCGGGGCGAGCGCCTGGTATGCGCTAAAATACTGCTCGAAAAACGCCCGCGCGCTCGACGGATCACGCGCGTCGGTGGCGATCGCGGCAGCAGCGCAGGGCTCGCGCCAGATCGCCGCGGTCGCGGGTTGAGAGACCAGAACCGCGCAGCCGGAGACGAACGCGGGCCAGGCCTCGGCCGCGGGATCGTCCGCCCAACCGGGAAGCTGCGCGAACGGTACCGGCTTCAGGATGGCACGGACCCCGGGCTGAGGCGGACCGGGCGGAGAAGGCGGTGCCGTGGTGCACGCCGCGCCAAGAGCGGCGAGCAGCGCGAGGGAGAAGCGGACAAGGCGATGGTGTGGTTTTTCATCGAGGCCGGCGTGGCGCTCGCGCTTGCAGTCTTCATCGTCTGGTTCACGATGGGCGGCCGGCGCAAGCCGCCGCCCAACGGCGACGACAGGGGAAAACACTAGTGCAGGACGCGCGGGACCGACAGCGTGAACGACGGAATCGGCGCGTCGAACTGCCGGCCGTCCTCCGCGACCATCTGGTAGGTGCCGTGCATCGTACCGACCGCCGTCTCCAGATGCGTGCCGCTCGTGTACTCGAAGCTCTCGCCGGGCTTGAGCAAGGGCTGCTCTCCGACGACCCCCAGCCCCTTCACCTCGATCACCTTGCCGTTCGCGTCGGTGATGATCCAGTGCCGGCTCACGAGCTGCGCGGGAACCGTGCCGGTATTGCTGATCGTGATCGTGTACGCGAAGACGTACTGGTTCTTCGACGGGTCCGACTGGTCCTCGACGTAGCTCGCCTTGGGCACGACGGTGATCTCGTAGCGCGTGCTTTCAGCCATCTCTAGAATCTAGCGTGGATCGCCAACCGCGATTATAGCCCGTGGCCTCGTGCTTCATCGCCCCTTCGATTCTTTCCGCCGATTTTTCCCGGCTTGGCGAAGAGATCCGCGCGGTCGTCGCCGGCGGCGCGGACCTGATCCACTTCGATGTGATGGACAACCACTATGTTCCGAACCTCACGGTTGGCCCCGCGGTCTGCCAGGCCCTGAAGCCCCATACCGCTGTTCCTATCGACGTCCATCTCATGGTGAAACCGGTCGACCGCATCGTGCCCGACTTCGCGAAAGCCGGCGCGTCCATCATCAGCTTTCATCCGGAAGCCTCGGAGCACATCGACCGAACGATCGGCCTGATCCACGATTGCGGCTGCAAGGCGGGTCTCGTCTTCAATCCGGCGACTCCGCTCGTGTGGCTCGACCACGTGCTCGACAAGCTCGATCTGGTGCTGATCATGTCGGTCAATCCCGGCTTCGGGGGCCAGTCGTTCATCAGCGAGGCGCTCGCGAAACTGAAGCTCGCACGTGCGCGCATCGACGCCGTGCGCGCGCGGACCGGTCGCGAGATCCGGCTGGAGGTCGACGGCGGGGTCAAGGTCGATAACATCGGCATCATCGCCAAGGCCGGTGCAGATACGTTCGTGGCCGGATCCGCGATCTTCGGCTCGTCCGACTATGCTGCGACGATCGCGGCGATGCGAGCAGCCACCGCGGCGGCGTGCGCCAACTCCGGCTAACGCTCCGGGTGACGCTGGGCAAGCGGCACGCAAGGGTGCTATATTCTGCAAGGTTCGATCCCTTCGGGACAGCTTCGAAAGTCGCCTGAAGCAATGAGTTTCAACGCTCTCGACCGCAACAAGCGGGTCCAGGTTCTCTGGTCGCGCGGCAATCGCTGGCGCTGCTGGCGCCGCATTTAAAGCCGCGCTCGCGTCGCGCGCCGGAAGCGACGCACCTAAAGTAATCCCTCGCAGCAGTCGAGAATCGTTGAAGCATCATGACCGAAGCCGAATTCCGCGCGCTTGCCGCGCAAGGTTTTAACCGCATTCCGCTTACCCTCGAGTCGTTCGCCGACCTCGACACCCCGCTGTCGCTCTACGTCAAGCTCGCCAATCGTCCGTTCTCGTTCCTGCTGGAATCGGTCGTCGGTGGCGAGCGTTTCGGCCGCTACTCCTTCATCGGACTGCCGGCCTCGACGCGTATCAGCGCGCGCGGCGAGAGTGTCGAGGTGTTCGAAGGCGACACGGTGGTGGAGCGGCATCGGGGCGACCCGCTCGATTTCATCGCCGATTTTCAACGCCGCTACCGCGCCGCACCGGTTCCAGGACTCCCGCGCTTCTGCGGAGGGCTCGCCGGCTATTTCTCCTACGACACGGTGCGCTACATCGAGACGAGGCTCACCGCGTCAGCGCCCTTGCCGAGCGACGGTCTCGCCCAGGTGCCCGACATCCTGCTGCTCCTGACCGAGGAGCTCGCGGTCGTCGACAACCTTTCGGGGAAGATCTCGCTCATCGTCTACGCCGATCCCGCGAAGCCGCGCGCCTATCGCGACGCACTGGATCGATTGCAGGCGCTGCGCCGCAAGCTCCGCGAGCCGGTCGATATTCCCTTTCAGTCCGCCACGGTCACGAGCGAGGCGGCGAGCGAATTCGGCGTCGAGCGCTTCCAGGCGGCGGTGGCGCGCGCCAGAGAGTACATCGCCGCCGGCGACATCATGCAGGTCGTGCTCTCGCAGCGCATGTCCATGCCGTTCGCGGCGTCGCCTCTTTCGCTCTACCGGGCGCTGCGCTCGCTCAATCCCTCGCCCTACATGTTCTACTACGACTTCGGCGATCTCTTCGTGGTGGGCGCCTCGCCCGAGATCCTCGTGCGCAAGGAGGGCGACGTGGTCACGCTGCGGCCGATCGCGGGCACCCGCGGTCGGGGCGCGAGCCGGGAGGCCGACGAAGCGCTCGCCGCGGAGATGCTCGCCGATCCCAAGGAGAGGGCCGAGCACGTGATGCTCCTCGACCTGGGCCGGAACGACGTCGGCCGGGTCGCATCGGTCGGAACCGTCAAGGTCACGGAGCAGATGGCGGTCGAGCGCTATTCGCACGTGATGCACATCGTGTCCAACGTCGAGGGGACGCTGCGTCCTGGCCTGACCGCGCTCGACGTGCTGCGCGCCTCCTTCCCCGCAGGCACGGTGAGCGGCGCGCCGAAGGTGCGGGCGATGGAGATCATCGACGAGCTCGAGCCTTCGCGGCGCGGCATCTACGCCGGCGCCGTCGGCTACATCTCTTTTCAGGGCGACATGGATCTCGCCATCGCCATCCGCACCGCGGTGATCAGGAGCGGCATGCTCTACGCGCAGGTGGGCGCAGGCATCGTTCACGACTCGGTGCCGGTAAACGAGTGGCGCGAAACGCTTTCCAAGGCGCGCGCCGTGCTGCGCGCGGCTGAGATGGCGCAGTCCGGCCTGGACGACGAGGCTTAGGTGCTCGCATGATGCTGATGATCGACAAACCGCAGCTTCGTGTTGCGGCGTCTGACGTGGTCTATTCATCCTTGTGCACTCTCTGACCATACAGCACGCTTCGACTAGCAACGCCTCGCGGCGTCTCTTGTAAACTCGGACGCGAGGGGGCACGTTAGGGGGTATCTGCGTTCACACACAGCGATGCCCCCAAGATGAAATACGTGCTCACTGATACAGCGGTCAAGAATGCCAAGCCGAAGACGAAGCCGCACAAGATTTCTGATGGCGGCGGCCTTTACTTGTATGTCAGTCCGACCGGCGCGAAGGTCTGGCGTTATAAATACCGAATCGCCAAGAAGGAAGGCACGTATAGCATCGGTTCCTATCCCGAATACGGATTAGCCAAGGCACGCGCCGAGCACGCCGCGAGCCGGGAATTGGTGCGACAAGGCATTCACCCGCGGCATCGACGGATAACTGAGAAACTCAAACAGGTCGCCGACGCGAATAACACGTTCAAAGCCATTGCGACGGATTGGATCGCTAAAAATAAGACCCGGTGGTCGCCGTATTATTTACGGCAGGTAGAGAGGTTCATGGCGTCCGATGTATTCCCCGACATTGGCGCACTCGCAATCAAACAGGTTACTTCGGCACATCTGCTGAAGATCTTGAAAGCGGCGGAAAGCAGAGGCGCAGAGACGATTGCGCTTCTGATTCGCCAGTGGTGTTCGGCAGTCTTCCGGTACGCTGTGGCCAATCTTCAAACCGATTCAGACCCCGCTGTCGCGCTCAAGGGCGCGGTAACTCGGCCCAAAGTCAAGCACAATGCACCGCTGACGGCTGGCGAAATACCGAATTTTCTAGCGATGCTTGGTGCGTGGGGTGGCTACCGCACAACCGCAATTGCCATCGAATTGCTGATGCTTACTTTTGTTCGAACCGTCGAATTGCGAAAAGCAGAATGGAAGGAATTTGACTTTGAGAAGAAGCTCTGGCGAATCCCTCCGCAGCGTATGAAGATGAAGACCGAGCACCTTGTTCCGCTTTCGTCGCAGGCGTTGGCGCTTTTGAACGAGCTTCGGGAATGGACGGGGAATCGCAATTTGCTATTTCCAAACCACAGAAGGTCCGCCGACTGCATGAGCGCAACGACCATCAATCGTGCGCTTGAGCGCATGGGTTACGGCGGGAAGTTTTCGGCACATGGGTTCAGAAGCACAGCGTCGACGCTGCTGCATGAACAGGGTTTCACATCGGAGTGGATAGAACGCCAACTGGCGCACGCAGAACGTAACAAAGTGAAGGCTGCTTACAATCACGCTGAGTATCTAGCTGAACGAACGAAAATGATGCAGGACTGGGCCAATTACGTGTACTGGTTGCGCGATGGTGCGACGATTCACAAGATCAAGGTCACGATCTGAATTGCCTTGCAGTAGCCAGCGTGGTCCTATAGAATATTGTTGATCGTTCAATGGAGTGACTGACGGGCTGGTCGAGTACCAGCCTGACGGTGTGGGTGCAAAGCCCGCAACGAGTGACTCCGGCGACGCGATAATCCTTTGTGACGTGATTCCGCCGGGAAAGTTGAACCCGGCGGGTGCTTTTGCGCCTAGCCACAGCGTGGAGCAAGAGCATGAGCGTCAGACAACCTCCCATTTCCGCCGAGATAGCGGAACATAAATTTCGTCGCAAAGGGCCGCAGGCTCCGGTGATTAGCCTCGACCAACCGGGCAGGCTGCGGGTAGCCCATCTACTCGCCCTATTCTCGGTGAGCCGTGCAACATTTTACGTCCGGTTGAACGCGGGCATGTATCCAAAGCCCGATGGTCACGACGGACGGTTTCCGTTCTGGAAAACATCAAGCGTGAAGGCCTTCCTTGAAGCATGACGGCCAAAGCAGAACGCGGGTTCCGACCAAATTTTGTGGTCATCCGTCACCAGAACGGAAATTCAATTGCGTATTAACGAGCATTGAGATGAATAGTCATGACAACACTGAGCGACAAATTGGTTGAGCTTCAAAAGCTTGCTGCTTCTCCGGAGCGGCGCATAAAACCCAGGGCGGCCGCGAAGTACACGGGAGTGCCCGAGTGGAAGCTGGGGCAGATGCGTGCGACGTGGCGAGAAGCGGAACAGAAAGGCGATCCGGCGCTACGAAAGGGGCCGAGATTCCTAAAGTTCAAGAATGGTCATGTGAAGTACGAAGTGCGCGACCTTGACGAATACATAGCGCAACGTGCCGCTGCTTCAGAAAGTTTGTCGCCCAACGCTGCCGCCGAGTACGTCAGTCTCCATCGAAGAACTCTTGAGAACCATCGGCGTGCTTGGCGGCAGGCAGAGAAAGAAGGGAAACCTGAGTTACGTAAGGGTCCGAGGTTCTTCCAAGAGGGGAAGAACGTTCGGTACGAGAAGCGCGACCTCGACGAGTTTCTTGCCACGCGAAGCTCAGGTGGTCTTAGACAGACGCCGACATCGTCGTCGCCGGACCGCTGAGCAGTAAAAGGCTCGCTACAGAAAACGAAAGCCGGACGGTTGCAGCCAGCGGCTTCCTATAAGGACGACTCAAATGCCCGTAAAGCTTATCAAGAAAACAGCCCCCGCGCCAGCGATGGGCGCCACAGACAATGTAATCAAGCTGCCTGTCCACACAGATCAAGCACCAAGCACCGATGGCGCGTGTGAACCCGCCAAGCTAGAACTAGTCACCTCAACCACATCGAAGGATTCGACAAGCGCGAACGTTGGCGCGATTACGACTCAGCCGATGCTCTCGTTCGCACTGAAGTATATCGACCACGGCTGGCCGGTGTTGCTGGCCAAGCCGAACACCAAGGACGCCTACTTCGGTGGCACTGTCAAGTCAGCGATGTGCGATCCGGCAGAGGTACAGGCAGCCTTCGCTACGCATCCGAACTCCAATATCGCTATCGTCCCCGGACAAACGGCGGGCATCGTTGTGCTCGATGTGGACACCAAGAATAACAAGCCGGGATTGAAAGTGCTGGCGGTACTCGAATCGACCTATGGTTCGATGAATACGCGAACGTGCTCTACCCCAAGCGGTGGGCGGCATTTGTACTTCAAGCATCCCGGAGGGCCATTGCCGCACAAGGAAATCCTCCCGGGCGTCGAGCTGATTGCCGAAGCCAAACTCATGGCCCCTCCTTCTATTGTGGATGGCAAGCCATACGAATGGGTCGATGAGTCCGCCCCTGTCTCGCCGTGCCCGCCGTGGTTGGTTGATCTGCTGGCGTGGACAACAGACGGAATACTGTGCAAGGTCGTCAACTTAATGTCGGCGCACTGGAGTGAAGTGTCATCACGCCAGCACGCCTGTTTAGCGCTCTCTGGGTATCTAGCTAGGCGAGCATGGCCTCTAGGCAAGGCTGTGTTGGCGATCAGGTTGATCCACGCACTAGGTCACGACGACATTAACGACTTGGACAAGAGGTTAGGGGCTGCAAAGGATACGTATGCCAAGTTCGAGGCCAATAAGACGAAATCGCCCGAGCAATGCGAGCCGTTAACCGGTCTGCCGGAAATCGGTAACGCCTTCGGGGAAGCGGTCGCTTCGGAGCTGGGGAAACTAGTGGGAACTGATGAATTCCCTAGTACCGGACACCATGCTGATGCTGAAATCGAGAAGCTGAACCAAGAATATGCGGTCGTCCACGCCGGTAGCAGCGTAGTCGTGCTGCGGGAAACCGTCGATTCCAGTACCAAGGAGCCGACTCTCCAGCTCATGCGGGTTGGCGACTTTCGCCTGTGGCTCAAGAATCGCATGCTGGATGGGAAGCCTTTAGCCGATGTGTGGCTCAAAGGATCAAACAGACGCCAGTACGATGGCATCGTGTTCTCACCGGGCGAACCGACACCCGGCCTTTATAACCTCTGGAGAGGATTCCACGTAAAGGGAGGCAATGGCGATTGCTCTAGATTTCTGAAGCACATTGAGGAGGTGATTTGTAGAGGCAACAAGGCTGTGGCCGAATACGTGCTGAATTGGTGCGCACACTTGGTTCAGCGCCCTGCCGAGTTGCCGGAAGTGGCCGTGGTACTCCGGGGATTGCAAGGAACAGGCAAGGGGATGTTTGCCCGTGCTCTTGGCAAATTGGTCGGATCCGCACACTTTGCCCACCTGACCTCGATCAACCAAATCGTAGGGAGGTTCAACGCGCACCTTGCCGGCAAGCTACTGGTTTTCGCCGACGAAGCATTGTGGGGAGGCAACAAGCACAGCGAAGGAGCGCTGAAAGCGCTGATCACCGAACCCACCATCTCGATCGAACAGAAAGGCAAAGACATCTTTCACGTCCGCAATTACACGCGCCTAATCGTGGCAAGTAATGCGAACTGGGCCGTGCCACTCGATCTTGATGACAGGCGTTTTCTTGTGCTTGACGTGAGCGAGGCACATAAGGAAGACACCGCATATTTCTCGGCGCTGCAGGCCGAGCTAGACAACGGCGGCCTCAGCGGGCTGATGCAGTACTTGCAGCAGAAGAATCTTTCGAGCTTCAACGTTCGCGCAATGCCCAAGACTAGCTCTGCCTTCGATATAAAGCTGAAATCCGCCAGCACTGTTTGTCGGTGGTGGTATCAAATGCTCCGCGACGCCGAGGCGTCTCTATGGTTGCCAACAGTTAAGAAGAAGGACCTCCACGCGAAGTACCTCGCTTGGTGTAAGGACCTGCATGAGCAACATCCAGAATCGCAAGAAACCTTCAGCACGGAACTCCGCAAGCTTGTACCAAACTTGAAGGACTATCGCCCGAACAAAGCCGAGTGGAATGGCGAACGGCCCCGCTGTTTCAAGTTTCCGGCACTCGCCGACTGCCGTGCCCTGCTTCAGGTGAGCTGCAAGTGTGGGAGCGAAATCTGGGCGGGCTAGCTAAGGGAAACACAACGCCGAGAAGAACATGGACCTAGGACCTATTAGCGGTCTGTCTATCAGCGTCCAAGCAGTCCAAGTAGTCCAGGGTGTTTTTCAGTTCAAAACAGAGCGCCAAGGGTGCGAAGGACAGTCAAGAGAGGAAGAATGAATCGGCAGGTGAATTCTGTACCGGAGATGGGCTTGAATGGACTATGTGAGCGTGGACTATGTGGACTGCCCGGACATCTCCAGTGCGCATGGGTATGCGTCCCGTTTCATTTCCGATACACGCACGTACCACGGTACAGGCTCGCAGCACGGCAGCGTGCCCACAATTGCGGAATCACCAACGGAAACCACAATTTCGTCTAAGTCGCGCGGAAGGTGACTATTCTTACCCAATCTCTTGCGGCCACAAGCTCATGAGCCCGCCCAGCGAGCTACAGCCATTATCTACGCACCCTTCTCTATTGCCTATGAACGTCCAATCCAAATACCAGCGAATCTTGGCCTTGGGGACGGAACGCGTCGATCAGTTGAACGCATTTCTACTCTGTGGAGAGCCGACGCCCGTGCTCGCGGAAAAGATTCAGGTCTTCTGGAACGTCTTCACTGAGGTCAAGACCGAGACTCTCGCCCGCCAGCTTCGCAGATATCGCGCCGATACGATCCCTGCTCTAATGGCGAAGCTCGACGCGGCGGTAGGTAGAGAGGTCTGAATGTCGAAGCTTGTCGATTATGGACATGTCTTTGCCGCCTGCGGACATGATGAAAGCTACGCGGGTGTGCACTGCGTCTTGGCACTGATAAATACGTGGTGGTCTAACTGGCAAACTGGCCCACTTTCGTGGGGGAATTCCGAGCCAAGGCCCCGAAGCTATCAGACTATGGACTATGGACACATCCTTGGAAGGCCTTTGGAACCAAGCGACCGTCGTCTGATTATGGTGTCGGCAAATGTCGATTTTAGACATACATTCCTGCGGACAGAATAAATGGCTTTGAAGGTCTTGTTAGAACACGGACAGGTTTTACTTAACGACGACGATCCTCCTTCTCTCGTCGGAGCAGATCGCACAGGTCGAGTTGGAGAGTTACGGCCAGTTTAGTGAGAACAAGAAACGACGGATTGCCACCGTGGTAATCTAAGAGAGTAATGCCTCGCATTGGTAATCTGGGGAGGGTTCCGATGGCGACGGGTCGATACCGATTCGTGGGGGCTCGGTTCTGTTTGATTGCGGGTTCGGCGGTCCTGTTAGCTATTGGGACCGGCTCTCCGGTTGCTGACACCCTCTACAAGTGCGTCGATGGAAACGGGCGGGTCGCGTACCAGCAGCGGCCTTGCGATAGTGGTGCGGGCACACAAATAACGACGAAGTCCGCCAGTCCAAGACCGGCAGACACGCAGTCGGTATCGGTTCCCATTCCAACTGCTGCCGGTACTTCGGCAGTCGCACCTGCCGCTCCCGCAGTCCCTGCGGTTGCTGCTCCATCTAAACCAGCGCTTCCTGCTACGCCGCCTGCGGAAGCCCGCGGCCGTCTGGACGGTTATCCGGCGTCCGGCTACGGGTTAGCGGTCGGAATGAGCGGGAACGACGTAATTAGACGCTGGGGCCGTCCACACGAGATCAATGTCATCGAACCAGACTCTGTATTTTTCCACTACTGCGATCTTCGAACTGCCTTCATCTACAAAGGCGAACTGGTTTCGTGGTCGGCACGGTTTCCCGATAGTGAGTCAGGAGCCACGCTTTACAAGTTCGGTGAGCCATGGATTCGTGCCGTCCAGAAATGGGGGTATGAGCGAGCGCATAAGTCCTATAGCAATTCAGGTAGTGACCGTGGCGATATAGAGCAGTGGACACCGAACAGGTGGGTAGTTACCGACGCTCAAGGGAACATCGTAAGCTGGTGTGATGCCGCTGACTATCGTTCCCCAGTGACGCCACCACAGAAACGGACGGCGTGGGAATAGCAGAAGAAGTCGAGCAGGCTTTGGGGGATACGAATGGGACCGCAGAGAAACCTGAAGAGGCAAAGCCTGAGGAAGCAAAGCCTGAAGAAGCGAAGCCGGAAGTGAAACCGGAAGCGTCCTCAGCCGCAAGAGCGCCGGTAGCATTGTCCACATCAAAGTGTCTAAAGATCGATACCTTTGACTCAAGCGTCCTAAGCTCGAACAGTGTCTACACGGAAGTGGCATGGAAAGTTGATGTCTCCAGCTCCTGCGACGAGGCTCGGACGGTTCGAGTCACGTTTACGCTCTACGACAAAGACGAATTTCGACTCGATGAGGGTTCAGAAATAATCCAAGTCCCAGCGGGTGGAGTAGGAAAGGCCCGTGGGAAGATGCTCGTCAGTCCACCTGAGAAAGCTAGGCGCATGGCAAAGCAAGGCGTGAGCATAGGCTCCCGTTGATTTCGAGTGATGACTTCCGGCGCTTCAACGTGGAGGCCGACAATTGACTAATTCCAGTGTCGTTGCGCTCAAATGCCCGGGATGCGGGGCGGCGCTCAGTGTCGAGCAACAGGCTAGGACACACGCATGCAGGTATTGCGGGGTGACGTTGCGAGTTGACCACGCCCAAGGCTCGATCTCATTGAGTTTGGTCGCAGACGCGATAGCTGGCGTGCAGCGTGGGGCGGATCGAACGGCGGCAGAGCTTGCAATTCGGCGATTATCCGAAGAGATCAAGATGCTGGAGCGCGAACGGGCGGAACTGCGTGACCATTGGGACGACGAGGTTGCGGCTTGGTCGAAGGCCCAGCGCCTCGCCGCACAAGCGAAAGGTCCAAATCAGGGCTTGGTTCAATTAGTGGTAGGGATTGCGGGTTTCTTCGTGGCGCTCATCATCTTCACTATGTTGTACATGGCGCTGGTTCCGGCAGAGCTACACGTCCTTTTGGCATTGCTCTCTATCGGCGGCGCATTCTACGTCGCATGGCAGGTGAGTGCCCGGTCGCCTTCGCTGTTATACGCGAAGCATCGCGGGCAAGCGGTGGCCGAGGTTCAAAAGCGGCGAGATGCTGCGCTCGTCGATCACGAAACCCAAGAGCGGGAGCTGCAAGGCCGGATCAATCGCATAAAAGAGAGGTTGCAAGCCAACCTACGGATTGCCGACTCTTAGAGGGTCGGCTTGGACCGAGGCCGCGCAATCCTAATTGCACCGAACCGCAAACCCCTTACCGGCTACACGCTGCTACTACTGGTCCCTTACCATTCCTTCTCGCCGTGAAGAGGCGCTATGGCCGATTAAGAGGTCAACTGCCCCTTTCCACCGGCCTCCCCTTAACCGGCTGCTCTCAACCGGCTGCTCTCAACCCTTTCTCGGTCGTACGCTCGGCGAAGCCGACCGTCCGCATCGCCGCGGGAGCGGCCGTTCAGTCGCGGCTCATCAATGGGCGCTTCCGGCCAGGTCCGGACATTCGACTTGGGTTTGAAAATTTCCGGATTGCGGTCATTGACTGGCGGCAGCTAGTTACCCGGCTGGCGCCGAGCGTCGCCTGATCGTGGATGGGGATAATCGGATAATCAGTCTGAATTCGATGCGACGCGAATATTGTCGGAGCACAGCGGAGGCGCACACGATCGCCGAGCTAGTGCTCTACGCGCGTGAGCTGCTCGACATCATTGCAGAGGAAATCATTGACCAGCCGAAGTCGACCGTGGCCGACGCTCGCGCTGTCCTCGCTCAACTGCGAAGCCGTCTCGAGTCTCCGGAGCGTGACATCATGCCGGCATTGACGGGGGCAAGCCCGCTCGAACTCGCGCACAGCAACCGCCCCATCCCTTATGGGAGCGGTTCGACCTCTGAAAGCCTGAACGAAGCAATCATGCGCTCGAACTGTTCTTGAGCGACAAACTCGCGCCACTCGGGATCCATGCGTTGCGCAATTGCTCGCGCAATGCAAGCTGCATCGACGGCGTCATCCGGTTCGAGCAGTTCTGTGCTCAATGACCGAGAGGAATTTTCGCGTGCGACGACAATCGCCGACATCATCACCCCCTCAATAGAACAGATGCACCTTCTTTGTACTGCACGAAAGCAGGAAGCGCCTTGACCAGGGTCAAATCACCAAAGGATCAACGCGCGTGCCGTGGGCATCAAGAATGGCCTCTCGGTGAAGTTCACCTACCGCACTTGCCCACTAGACTGCACTGCTCGTTCAGGTGGCGTTGCTCTGGCGCATTGGATTCGCGCTCTCGGGCTCCTATCATCTATTACTCAAAATATCCTACAGCGCCGCGCCGTCTACGGTCTGTACGGGCGCGCACATAGGTAGCACGCGGCGGCGCGGCTGCACATCATCCGTTTGGCACAGACCTTACCAACCGAGATCTGATCCCGCAGCCATCGGCCGAGTTCGGCCAAGAGCTCCCGTACCGCAAAGTCGCCGACCGCGGACGTTCGATTGCGTTGTCGACGCAATTCCGACGAGGAGCTGCCCGTTACCGAACTTCTTTCGGCTGAACCTTATAGTCGTAGCCCTTCCCGCTCTTGCCCTTGAATGGATAGTTGTGGTCGTTGGGATCGAAGCGGAGTGTTATATCCCAATCGTAGCACCCGTCAAATTTGACAGTTGCCGAAGTGATCTTGACTTCATGTTCACAGGTCGTCATGTGCTCTAGCTGTCGGATCTTTGCAACGACCTTGTCTCCGCGAGCCTCAAATATGATTTCCGACTGGCCTTCATCTCCGGCTAGACGCCAGTTGGCTATCCATCCTGCAGGTCGAAGCAGCGTCGCCTTGATCTTGTCGGGCCGACTCGCGGTCTGATGTTGGGCCATCGCTCCGAACGTCGCAGCCGTAGCAAAGACTGCGCATACAGCCACGCGAAGCCCCCTGATTGTTTCGTCGCGCATGGTTTGCTCCTCGGTCAAGGTCGTCATGACGATCCAGCTACACGACCGCTTGGTGTTGCGCTGCGTCAGTTAGCACGGGCCACCCGTCGTAGTCCTCTCAGGACGCGCCGATGAGCGGCGTGCGGCAAGACGTCGTTAACAAACACCAACGGTGACACACGTCTGCTTGTAGCAAAACCTACGCCGGGACTTGCGGAAAGGTCTTGTCGTTAATCAAGCACGGTGCAATTAGGCGCCTAAAGTTGGTCCGCCTTTGGTGGCAAGTCGTCGCGTGAGACGGCGCGGCGAGTGCTCGACGCCCCGCGAATGACGGCTCCCGCTCTCCAGCAACGTCTGCAAGGGGTCGAGGGCGTGTGAAAACGCGGAAGTTGCTTAAACGAGGAAACTTTCTACACTGAAGCATCGGGTTTCTTCGGGACAGACATGGCCGACTGGCAGCTATCGGCCTGAGCGGCAGTGTAGGAAACGTCTTGTTGACGCTGATCAACACGTTTATCGAAAGTTCTTCACACAATAGCGTCGGGTTACCTCGTATAGCGCGACGCTAACAGCCGTCGCGTTGCTGATGGGAGGATTCGACGATGACGAATCGGATCCCGCGCAAGTCAGCAGCTCGCATCGCCGCTCGGGTCGTAGTGGCATTGGGTATTCTCTTGCTTGCTGCACTCATATGGCAGCAGCTCTCGGAGCCGAAGGCGCTGACATCAGGAGCGTCAGAGCCTACCCAATACGGCTATCTTGCTTACTCTGGTGAGGACATTTGGCACGCGTTTCCGTTTGGACGCTGAGGACTTGTGCGCCATGGCTATTTCAATCAGCGATAAAGGCTAGAGTAGCGGGTATCGACATGTACAGAATTCTCGTCGCGGTAGACGGTTCGGAGCACTCGCGGCGCGCGGTGGATTACGCAGCGCGGCGTGCCAAAGAAGTGCCCTGCAAGATTGACCTGCTGCATGTGGAGAAACCGGTGATGGCCTGGGAGGTCGGGCCGGTTTCATCGGCCGAAGCTGCGTCAAACGTGCATCAGCTTGAGAGCAAAGAGGTGCTGGACGCAGGCGCGGGTCAGTTCGACCAGACAACCGAGGTCGAGAGACATGCCGTAACAGGCGAACCGGCCGCAACTATACTCGAGCAGGCAACAAAGCTCGGCGTCGACGAGATCATCATCGCCTCACGCGGCCTGCGACCATTGGGAGCGGCGCTGCTCGGCTCGGTCGCGTACAAAGTTGTGCACGCGGCCAAGGTGCCAGTCGTCGTAGTGCGTTAACCCGGGCCAGCGCATCGCGCTACGCGACGAGGTGACGGGCGTCAGAGAAAGGAGAACGCGATGTTCAACAAGCGAACGATCCTTCTCGAATTTGCTGTCGGTATGACGGTTGCGACATTGACCCTGGGTGGAGCTGGCGTCGCATCAGCACAGCCCGCCCAGCGTGAGTACATCGCCGCAACCGACACTTATAGCGTGATGACGGAAAACGACCAAGCCGTCCTTGTCCTTGGGATTCTGAAGCCGCGGAAGCGCACCGCATTCGTATCTGCTCCAGCGCGGTTGAACTACTTTCTCACCGATTGCGAATACCGCACGATCGAACGAAGCGGAAAGACCGCGCACTGGAAAATGGCAGCGGGCAGCGCCGGGAGTTCGGCCGCCACTGAAGCGATCTCGCTAGAGAACATCGGCAAGTCCAACTGCAGGATGATCAGCTTCGAGCCGAAGGCGCCTTCAGCAAGCGTAGCGGCGACTCAATTTCCTCAGGAGGCGCCTCGCTGCTTCGCGGCTTCACCTGACATTTGTAGTGTTATTGCACAGAACGACAGCTCAGTCCTCGTCAAAGCCGTCCTGAAGCCCGGTCAACAGACCGAGTTCTTCTCATTGCCCCCCGCGTTGTTCTTCTACCTGACAGACTGCACGCACAGAGGAATCTATACTAAGAACGGTGTGGGGTTGGATTTTCCAATGCGGCCCTCAGGGCTGGCCTATAGCATCGCGCTTCGAGAATCTGTTGCGTTGAAGAACATTGGCACCTCAGAGTGCAGGATTCTCATGTTCATGCCGAAATAGCGGCCGGCATGGTTTGCCGCTCGACACGGACGCAGTTTCAGAGGCTGCTTAGCGGCGTTGTTCCAATGACCGCTTCTTGCTGACCCGAGCGTCAGCAACGGGTTGGGCACGGCCGCCCGGTCCCTAGCGATGAGCGGCCGTTCCACGATCTACACCGGCCGTTCATGCCTCGATGGCCGGTGTGAGTTGTGCAGCGGCCGTTCGTATCGGAGAGGCGGAAGTCTCTGACCGGCCAAAAGCAGTCGTAGCGCGTTGCGCTCCATTGCAGTCATTGATCGGTGCTCGTCGGCCACGAGCGGTCTATCAAACATCTCGTCCGGGTGCGTGAGATAGGCCTCGACCCGAAGGGCAGGGGCGCGTCCGTTGATGGAAGGAAGGTCGCCGTCGACGGCTTACTGCCAGAGAGGAGCTGATGCTCTCGCGAATGCGCATGCGTCCTATTTCGCTAGCGGAGTTGCGTAACGTACAGGTTTATTGATGCGGCGCAAATCCCGACCACGGAGGTTGGTATAGGGTCCACGGCATAAGCTGTACAAGGGAGGCGTATGCGAAGTCAATCCGCAATCATTGTTTCCCTGTCACTGGTCTTCGCGGGTTGCGCCACTCCTTCAAAGGATTCTCGGTTACCTACGTGTCTTTCTCGGACTCGGCAGGTTAGCGCTTTGGGGGGCAGAGTATGGCTGAGGCACCCGGCGGTGGCGGACCTAAGATTCTTGAGGCGCTCAAGGAGTTTCTATCACCGGAAATGATTAGGGCCCTTAGTCCGACTGAGGGCTTCGAAGCTAGCGCACACACCTTCCAAGCGGTTGAGTCTGAAGGCCGATGGAAATCGAAGGAAGACTATGGGCCGGGGCGCGAGTTAATGCCTCCCGAGAAGAAAAGGGGAAACGTCAAAATTCGTACGAAGACGATACTGAAGATATCTATCACGAGCCCAAGTGAGGCAATGCGAGACCAAATTACTTATTCCGCATATTTGAACACATCTGGAATTGTGACCCTGGGATTTTATGCTGAAATCCTGGCCCACCTCCCCGCATGGACAGTAAATCCGAGTGAGGCTATTACATTCAGTCACCTCCCGAACCCTACCCACCTTAAAGTCATTCCAAGACGCAATAAAAGAAATCGAGAGCTTCCCCTCATAAAGCAAGCCATTCAGGCGGTGCCTTCCGTGGCCGAAATTGAAGCGGTGTGGTGGTCGGACGGGCTCGAGATCTACGCTGGGCACGTCGCCCCGAGACACGTTTGTGGCTTTGGCTCACTGTTCAATAATCAGGCGCGCGTAGAGTTCAATGGCACTACGTTTGGCAATGCCTTTCCGCTTTCGTACTTGCTAACTTTTACCGGTCATTTGAATCCGGTCGGCCCAAAATTCTTCGAATTTCGCAGAGCGACGATAATTACGGCAGATGGCAAAGCGATTGGTCAGTACTGCGAACTCTCGGACAGAGATGATGTTAAGGGGCGCCCGCAAACTATTAAGCCTAGTGCCAAAGATGGTTACGTCCTGGAAGTACCGAGTTTGACTCGCCCCCAATGACGGAATTGCTTGTGTGACAGTGACTTTCGCCGACGACGCAGCGGCTACGAGATCACTACGCTGCTAGTTGAGGGAGACAAAGATGCCAGAACTCATGCGTTTTCGAGTCGCGCGGTCTCCGCAGCGACGCGTACCCGATCCGAAGACGACTCTCACGTTAGGCCCTGGCGCCGTATTGGATTGGACCAAGACCAAGCTCAAAGGTGTTGCGATTAATGCGCCCGATCGTGGTAAGCGCCGGCGCTTACTGTCCCAAGATCGAGCTCGGGTGCCCGCGCATCAATGGGGGCGCTCATTGCCGATTTCTCGTATGACCCGATCTACATCGCGCTGGTCTCCTTAGATGAATTCCTCACGGCGCGATCCAACACACCCGACGTCCAAGAGTTGGCCGACACCATCACAACAACAATCCTGCCGCTTGTCGAGCATTGGTGGCAGTTCCGAGCCCAACTCGAGGCGGCGCTAGCGAACATGATGACGACGGACGCACCGGCGGACCTGCTCGATCTACTCGTGCGACTACTCCTTCTCATGGGCTTGGTCGAACTCTGGGCGCGCCATCCCGACCAACTCTCCAAGCCCCTCGAGGTGTACAACGCGTTGCGATGGCGTACGGTTGTGCTGCCCGATGCGCTTGTTCAAACGCTCCGCGACAGCGTAAACACTAAGCGCATGGGGCCAGACTGGAAGAAGATCCATGCGCCCGGTGGGCTATTCGCGATTCGCAGCGGACTCGCAGACCTATTCGTCACCGAGGAGGAATGGCTGGACTTTGAAGCCGGCGAGGTTGCATTCATTGAGAACATCCTCCCGGGAGAGCTCAAGGAGCGCCGCCACTTTGATCTCAACCAGTTCGCGCAGACGATTACGACCGACACTACGAAGTCGACCACACAAGAGAACACAGTCCAAGCGACGGATCGCAGCGAGCTTCGAACGCAATCGGCGAACGATGTCAGCCTAGCTGCCCATATCGAGGGCAAATTGGATACAAGCGGCCAGTATGGGCCGACGCATGTCGACACGCACATCGGTGGCAGTCTGGACTTCAGTTCCCATCAGTCGTCGGAAAGAGCAGCGACCCAGGCCCGCGAGACGGTGGCTCGTGCCGTAACGAGCGTCACCGAAACCGTGCGCAATATCCGAACCACTTCGACGCTGAATCGAACCACTGACCTGGAACGGCACGCGCTAGACAACAAGGGTCAATCTGGTGCCATCGTTGGCATCTACCGTTGGGTGAACAGGCGATCCGCCGTGAGGGTCATGAAGTACCCCCATCGGTTCTTATTGGAGTTTGTGATACCGGAGCCCGGCGCTTGGATGCGCTGGCTCCACCGGCAAGATCAAGCGACAGGGATCACCTCGGTCGACCCTATACCATTCACGGACACTGGCAAGGCCAACGGGAAGCCTCTAACACCAAATGACCTGTTATATCTCGACATAGACAAGGATTCCGACAGGTACTACTTGAAAGTTGCAGCTCGGTATGCCGTGACCGGCATTGAGCCCCCGCCGGGGCCTCAAGCGCTGGGGATAAACCTAGAGAAGGACGGTCGAGAAGACCACAAGCCGGAAAAGGTGACGCAACCGATCCACTATGCAGCGGCCAGTCTGAACGCTCCCGACGGTTACGCACCTGATTCGTGGGAAGCATCTGTATTTTCCTGGACCGATCCCGGCAATAAGGGCAGCTTCATCACGATCTCCGTTGGAGAAAGTCAAGCCACCGCACATCCCGATACACGCCAGAGTGACAACTCTCCGTATCAGCAACTCATAAAGATGGACCCCCACCTAGCCATTGGCCCAATCTCACAAGGGACAGTCCCGATCAGCGTGCTCGGAAACGGGATCGATGGGTACTCGATTAGCGTCCTCGTGACGTTCCAACCAACCGGACAGGGGATTGCCGCATGGAGGATCGGCACGTTCGAGACTATCGAGGGAACCTATTTCGCAATGAAACGCCAGCACGATCAGGATGTGGCGAATGCCGAGTTGGCGGGGGCCGGGAAGTCTTTCGGCGATAGCAGCAGCCCGAGCTGGAATAAACAATTGATGACCGAGGAGCTCAAGCGTCAAGTCATTGAGTTCCTCGTTGGAAGCCCGTTTAGCGGACGAAACGCCATCGCTAAGAGCACCCCTCTTTCTGACCCATTTACTGGCGCTAAGGTCGACGATACCGGCCCAGAGATCGACGTTGGCGCTGCTGCGTCGCATGGGGCGGAGATTGCGTTCCTCGAGCAAGCATTCGAATGGGAGAATCTGAGCTACGTTCTGTATCCTTATTACTGGGCGCACCGAACGCGGTGGGATGGGATGGCAGGTATCGAGGGGGTGGACCAAGATTTCACGCGGTTTCTGCGTGCAGGGGCTGCCCGCGTGGTCGTGCCGGCGAGGCCAAGTTTCGCCGCACAGGCTAACTTGTACGCGGAGCTTGGGGTCCTTTGGGGCGGCGGACAGCCCCCTGGCCCGGGCGATCCCAACTACCTCTCGGTCGCCGATGAAATCAAGGCACGGGAGCAGAGACCCGACGACGGAGTGCAGGTCGACTCGTGGGAGACTACCATCCCGACTACGCTACTGTGGCTCCAGGTTACCGGCTCGCCACCAATGCTTGACGCGACGCTGCCAAAAAACACCACGCCTAATTTTCTACCACCAACGTGATAACAGGCCTACAAGACTCGTTTCCTTGCGGTATTGCTGTGCGCGCCGTCTGATACGGTCAAGACAGGTAGCGACAGGGAGGACTCCGCTTGGCCGCTCAGCGGATGCGCAAACGTCCGCTTTTGTTGAGTGCGACCGGCAGCTCTGGGTCCGTCAACCGACTGTCGCGATGCGACTCTTAGGCGACCGTCGGAAATCCTAAGCCGACATTGCGCCGCGTTCGTAGCATCCGATTCGGGCAGCCGGATTACTCCGGCAGTCCTGCCTTGCGCCAGGCTGGAACAAACTTGCTCTCAAACCATTCGTTGTACTTGGCAGGCGGATGCCAGACACCCGTTTTCCGTTCTGTAGACAAGGTCGAATTCGGTTCCAATTGGTGAAACTGTGCCGCCGCTGCGTGCGCCTTGATGTCCTCCCCTTTGAGTGCGTACGCCATTGCCAGATAAGAGTAGGCGCCTGAGTTGCCGGTTCCCGAATTGATTTCCAAGGACTTCAAGAGCGACTCGATCGCAGCATCGTTGTCATCGAGCATGAAATACGCCATACCCATCACAAAATAAACATACTCATGGGGATGCTTTGGATTCAACTTGATTGCCTGGGTCTCAAGGTCGATTGCTCTTTGCGGTTCCCCCAAGATGAAGTAGGCAACCGCCAGATTGTTACTCGCCATTGGGTTCTTTGGGTCAAGCGCGAGCCTGGTTTCGTCCGCATGTCGAGATCCTTCCCAGTCACCACGGAACGCGGCATGCATGGAAATGAGTCCGTAAACCCCTGAGTTATCTGGATCGAGTTCCTTGGCCTTCAAAGCGAGGGCATAGCCTTCGGCCATTTGCTTCTCCTGGACGCTGTCATTCATTCCCTCGGAGAACATTTCCACTTCGAACATCAGCGTGCCAGCCAGTCCGACCATAGCGCTGGCATTGTTTGGCTCCAGCGCCAGCACCTGACGGTACAAGTCCCGCTCTTTCTGCGTGTTCTCCAGCGACTCAGGCTTCAGGCCAATCGCCCGCGCACGTAGCATCAGATCGGCAACCTTCGAGCTGGTCTTGCGGGTCTCGCTCTCGCGCGCCGCCGCGATGACCATCTCGCGTCCGATGCTGTTGCCAACAAGCGTGGTGACCCGGTCTTGTAGCGCGAATAGATCGGACTGGTCACCCTCAAAACTCTCCGACCACAGTTGCGCGTTGGAATTGGCATCCGCGAGTTGGGCGTTGATGCGAATCTTGTTGCCGTTGCGCTGGACACTTCCATGCAACACGAAATGCACGCCGAGGTCTTTGCCGACCTGTTCCGCGGTTACTGGCTTGTCCTTGTAAGCGAAAGCGGTCGCGGCGTTGACAATGAATGCGTTCCGTATGCGGGATAGGTCAGCCGTCAGACTGGCGGTCAGCCCATCGGCAACGTAGGCTTGGCTGGCGTCGCCGGTGAGGTTCGTGAATGGCAGCACCACGATCGAGAGGGGGCCTGCGTCCGCCGTAACCGCTGCCGGGGATGACTTCGGAACTACGCCGGCTTTCCACAACTGCGACAACGTCCACACAGCGATGCCGGCGACGCAGAGGGCAAGAGCGGCCACGGCAATCCATCGCCATGGACCTCGCGTCAAGCGCAGCCATTGCCTGCGACCCGGGCTTAGCGTTGGCAGCGCCACGCTGACCAAGTCCACCCGGTACGCCTCGACTGGACGAACAATATTCTTGACCTGCTGCGAGCCAAGGCCCTCGAAGGCAAAGCTCAGCTTGTCGAGCACCTGGTCGCGCACCATGCGGCTGACGCAAATCCCGCCCGGCTCGGCCAACGTTTGTAACCGGGCAGCAACATTGACGCCATCGCCGAAGATGTCATCCCCGTCGATAATGATGTCGCCGAGATTGATGCCGATCCGGAACTCGATCCGCTGTTCTGGAGGCACACCGGCATTGCGGTCGGCCATGCCACGCTGCACGTCCACCGCGCAACGCACCGCGTCAACGACACTCGGGAATTCCAGCAGCAGGCCGTCGCCGGTAGTCTTCACGATGCGGCCACCGTATTCGGCGATCTTCGGATCAATAAGCTCTCGCCGGTGCGACTTCAAGCCGGCGAGCGTGGCGCTGTCGTCGCGGCCCATGAGCAGGGAATAGCCGACCACATCGGCCGACACAATCGCTGCCAGTCGTCGCTGGTCCCGTGTCAAGCGTCCCTCCCCGAGGGGCTCGCCAGCTTACATGATAGATAAGTGATGCTGCCTAATAGCGCCAGCAAGGGCTATTGTATGTCCGCTATCAGGGCGACTGCCATTGGTCCGCTCCTGGCCGGTGACCGCCGATGACCCGCGCCCGCCGAATGGCTGCTCCCCCGTCTGTTGCGGACGTTCGAGCAGGAGACCCCGAGCACCGCTTGTGGCCGAACTCGAAGCCGTCGAGTCTCTAATAGACAGACTCTCGTTCCGCCCCGCGCTATCCACTTGACCTCGCTCGGTTCCAAGTTACGATACGTTTATGTCCAACAACATCAAGTGCGCGGGTGCGGACTGACCGACGACGAGCATCAACCAGTAGAAATACGTCACGCTGCACGCCGAAGACCGGGAGTCTGTTCGATCCGTTCCAAGAAGATAACCGAGCCGAGTATTTCCCCTGTCCTAAGATCGTAGCTGCGTTGCCACGGGACCAGTGGCTTCTCACAAGCCTGCTACAAAAGGCGATTCGCCGTGGCTGTATTGACTACGCGGTTGCAGCAGCAGATGGCCTCGTCCTGTTGGAGCCTGACTACGTAGCTAGTCGCCTTCCCGTTATCGCCTATGAGGATGTAGGCGTCGCCGATGTACCGGCCCTGCTGTGGACTAAGCAGGCCGCCGCTGCAATCCCAGTTCAGAGTGTTGCGGAGCGTCGAAAGATTGCGACTGCCATCGCCGGCCGCCTAGCTGATTCTCCGAAGTCTCGGACAGCGTGCGACATTTTGTGCCTAACCGACTGCTCGACGGAAGCCACGCATTATGCCGACGACCTTTGTCGAGCCAGCTTCGGGGACTGGATAAACGCCGCGACGGCCACGACGCAACCATTGATTAGGAGAGCAGTTGCTTGGCGCTTCATCCTCGGCCTAAGTGCTGGCGGCAAGCGTCCGAGCATTAGTGTGGCCAGTCGCAACGCTGCCTTGTCCACAGCGGCTGAAGCGATGCGACTCACGGCAGAGCTTGTCACGGCGATCCATGCAGGGACAGGCACGCACAACCTCCACGCCGCGCTGGCCCTCGCATACGAGTTGGTACACCCGGCTTCGGACGTGGTCATCAAGCCGCGACAAAACTTGCGAGTCAGGGGACGAGTCGCAGGCGGTGTGATGCTCTGTGCGCTCGATATGTACACGCGAGTGGGTCGGACGGCGTACCGGCGAGCGCTGTCGCTCGCGCCTCGGCTCACAGCAATGCTCCAGCGATATGCGCCACATGGCGATCCTGTCGATTGCGTCGGGATGCTCATGTTCCACGTTGAAGGCTCGGTGCTCGACCGACGTGTCGAGTCGCCAGCCTCTTTGGCGGTGCAGGCACAGGTCGAGAATGCTGAGGCCGAGAGCGTCGGATTTGAAAGCCCGGAAGGCGCAGCCAAGGTCCGCACATGGTTGCGCCAGCACCAGTCGCTAATCGACGCCATAAGGGCACGGGTCATCGGCGCTGTTCACAGCACCTCGTTGGCTGCCCTAAAGACACCGTGATTACTAGCGATAACTCTCACTTATCAATATTCAAACACGGCGTCACGGATTGCTTGGAAGAGTGCTTGCGTGATCAACCCCCAGCTTGTGCTCATGGCACTTGTTCGTTCTCAGCATCACATCTAGTACGAAATCCCAAACTATGGGCTTGTCTGAGATTGGTTGTAGCGGATTTCGTATCGAAAGCTCAACTTAGGGTTTTCATCTTTCCTTCCGTAGCGAACTGATCTGACCAGAACGAGTGCGTAACCATAGGGTCGTTTAAAGATGACGATTTCCCCTGCTTCCACCGACTTGGCACGGTCGCTATCTTCAAACCATCGCCCCGGGTCGTCGATTTGCGAAAAGGTCTTGCAATTCTTCGCCACGCATACATTGTCCCGGTCACCGTATGCCCAAATAGCGTTGTCACCGCGACGACTCCAATGCGTCCTGAACTGTCTCCCCGGTTCCCCAAGGATGCGGTCGCCCCGGATATAGTCGAATGCCCCAGCGCCTCTGAGGGCCGTAGAAACAGTGAATTTGTCGAAGAAGGCGGCGTTGTCGCGCCTCGCCTCATTGCGAAGCTCCGGCGCAAAGTCCAATACGCGTACGCCTGATGGCAGCAAGACTCTCCAAGCCCCAGCGCTAATGTCTGGGTGCGGATCACAATTCCCTACAAAGACGGTCCGTATTCCTCTTGTAATCAAAAGTTCAACGCACGGCGTACCTGTATTTCGAACAGTGCAAGGCTCAAGGGTTACGTAAGCCGTGGCTCGGGATAGGTCCACGTCTTCCAGCTGGCGTAGAAGTGCCTCTTCTGCATGTTCATTGGCGAGGAGACTGAACGAACGGGCCACGTTGGATGGACCAAATACTTCACCTCCATAGCCCTTGGCCGCCCAACCCATCTCATCTACACCGGTTGCCAAGACGATTCCGACGCGAGGCGCTGCATTCTCCTGTGTCAGGTCAACCGGACATAACTTTGCTTTGTCGACCGCGGTCCGCGAATGCGTATGGTGTGGTGCACTTAGTCCTTCAGGGACTCCTGAGGCATCGGATTTCGGTAATGCGGGTCGCTTCTTTATCTTTCCCATACGTTTGCGCTCCACCGGGATGGACTTCGTCAAGGGAACCGGTTACTTCAAGCGCCACTTACCTTCACCGTTGCCGTCTCACGGGGATTGCTCTGTTTAGGTCGGCTGCGACAGGTCCTGCTCTGGCTTCGTCGATTAGCGCTGGATTCCACATCAGATACTGTTCTAACTGATACGCCAGAATCCCAGAATCTCGCACCCTGAAAAGGAACAGTACACCGTGCAACATGGTTCGGACGTAGCGGTATCGCGCCGCAAGATCATGGATCGACTGTGGATACTCGGGACGATCCTCTTGAAATAAGCCAAACACCTGCCTGCGATAAACCTCCTCAACGCCCGGATCGCCGTAGGTCGCAAGCATGCAGTCGTAAATGTCAACGGCCCCAAGAATAATGTCGGTCACATCGACGACAACGATATTAAGCACTTCGCGGGCGACGACGAAAAATTTGATCGGGCGACCTTTCTTGTCTTGAACTTTGCTGAGGATGACGCTCTGTAGGCGTACGACTTCATTCTGATCATCGCCCGCCCCCATGAAGATTCGGTAGACGCCACATTTTTCAAGCTGCTTGTTGATCGAATCTCGAATCGACTCCCGCTGTTGCAGCAGCCGCAGCTCAAAGTACACGCGGTCGCAATTGGGCAGTTGTCGCAGAAAGTCAATAGTGTTGCCGCCGACCGGAAACTGACCAGCAAACGAGGGTAATGCCGACTGAATATTGACCAGGGTGTTTCAACCTACCCTGCTGCTTTTTTGGGCAGGAGAACCGAGGGTGATCACCATGGCCTTGATGGGCAAGATTCGCGGCATGTACTTCCGCGACAAGAAGTCGATCAGCGAGATCGCCAGGCTGACGAGTTTGTCGCGCAATACGATCAAGCGGTGGCTGCGGACGGCGCCGGGGACGCAACCGAAGTACCGCCGGGGCGAAGTGACGACGAAGCTCACGCCGTTCGTGGCGGTGTTGACGAAGGCGTTGGAGACCGACGCCCATCGGCCGCGGAGAGAGCGTCGCACCGCGCGTGCGCTGCACGCCCAGCTGAAAGCGCAAGGCTATGCCGGCGGCTACACACGGCTGACCGATTTTATTCGCGACTGGCGCCATGCCGAAGGCAAGACCTTCAGCTGCAACGCCTTCGTGCCGTTGACGTTCGGGCTTGGCGAAGCGTTCCAGTTTGATTGGAGCGAAGAGCCACTGGTGGTGGGCGGCATCTACCGCCGCCTGCAGGTGTCCCACCTGAAGCTGTGTGCCAGCCGCGCCTTCTGGCTGGTGGCCTACCCCAGCCAAGGCCACGAGATGCTGTTCGACGCCCACACGCGATCGTTCACGGCGCTGGGCGGCATTCCCCGGCGCGGGATCTACGACAACATGAAGACCGCGGTAGACAAGGTCAAGAAGGGTAAAGGCCGCACGGTCAACGCCCGCTTCGCCGCGATGTGTGCACACTACCTGTTCGATGCCGACTTCTGCAACGTCGCCAGTGGTTGGGAGAAAGGGGTGGTCGAGAAGAACGTGCAGGACAGCCGGCGCCGCATCTGGCAGGACGCCGGGCGGCAGCGCTTTGGCTCCTACGTCGAACTCAATGCCTGGCTAGGCGACCGCTGCCGCACCTTGTGGGGCGAGATCGCGCACCCCGAGCATCCTCCATTCAGCGTGGCAGAAATGCTCGAACACGAGCAGCCGCACCTGATGCCGATGCCCGAGCCCTTCGATGGCTATGTCGAGCATCCGGCACGGGTGTCGAGCACCTGCCTGGTGAACGTGCAGCGCAACCGTTATTCGGTCCCCTGCGAGCTGGTCGGACAGATGGTCAGCGCGCGACTGTATCCGACGCGCGTGGCAGTCGTTGCCGGCGACGCGATGGTCGCCAGTCACGAGCGGCTGTCCGATCGCGGGCAAACTCGCTACGACTGGCAACACTACATCCCGCTGGTGCAGAGGAAGCCAGGGGTGCTCAGGAACGGCGCGCCGTTTGCCGACCTGCCACCGGCATTACTGCAGCTCCAGCGCGCGTTGGTACGTCGAGCGGGCGGTGATCGGGTCATGGCGCAGGTCCTGGCCGCGGTGCCGATGGCCGGATTGGAAAGCGTCTTGGTGGCGGTGGAGCTGGTGCTGGAGACCGGTGCGGTGAGCGCCGAACATGTGCTCAACGTGCTCGGGCGGCTGAGCGCCGGCCCTCCCCTCGAGCAGGCCGAGACCGCACTCCAGCTCACCGAGGCACCGCGTGCCGACACCGGCCGCTATGACCGCCTGCGCGCGCAGGATAGCGGCGAGGAGATCGGCCATGCGTGAAGTCGATACTGAACTCAAGGCATTGCGTCTGCACGGCATGGCCGGCGCCTGGGCCGATCTGGTCGGGCAAGGGACGCTGGCGTCGCTGGAACCGTCGCGCTGGCTGATCGAACACCTGCTGCAGGCCGAGACCACCCATCGCGTCATGCGCTCGGTCAGCTACCAGATGAGCGCGGCCAAGTTTCCGGCCCACCGCGACTTGGCCGGCTTCGACTTCGCCTCGTCCAAGGTCGATCGGGCACTGGTCGAACAGCTGGCCGATCTCTCGTTCACCGAAGGTGCGCACAACGCCGTCTTCATTGGCGGCCCGGGCACGGGTAAGACGCATCTGGCTTCTGCCATCGGCGTGGCTGGCATCACGCGCCACGGCAAGCGGGTGCGCTTTTACTCGACGGTGGATCTGGTCAATGCGCTGGAGCGCGAGAAAGCCGAAGGCAAGGCCGGACGTATTGCTTTGAACCTGATGCGTGCCGATCTCGTCGTCTTGGATGAGCTCGGCTATCTTCCGTTCAGCCATGCCGGCGGCGCCTTGCTATTCCACTTGCTCAGCAAACTCTATGAGCACACCAGCGTGATGATCACCACCAATCTGACCTTCGGCGAATGGGCCAGCGTGTTCGGTGACGCGAAGATGACCACCGCGCTGCTCGACCGACTCACTCATCACTGTCACATCGTAGAGACCGGCAACGAGTCGTATCGCTTTCGACACAGCAGTACGGCGGCCAAGCAGCGCATCAAGGCACGGGAACAAACGCGCCGCGGCAAGACACCACCGTCGGAGAACTGAGCCCCACCACACCGATAATTACTGAGGTCGCCAACCCAGCAAACAGCTACACTTATCCACAGCCGACCGTGTAACGGACGGCTTTCCATCCCTGGTCAATATTCAATCGGCACGGGTGGTCAATATTCGGTCGGCGCCAACACTTTGGGCAATGAGGTTGCCGAAATGCGCCGCTATCATCGTTCGTGGTCGACGTTCCCCCAGCCACCAGTTGCCAACGCGTCGTCGCAACCAAGTGCCCCAGTAGCCTCCCAGGAGCACATTATCGCTCGCAGGTCGAACAGGGAAGCTCTGCCGTAGCTTACAAGAGTTCGGGGTTGTCGAACTAAACGTGCTGCTACTAGGACTAGGCGAGATGAAGGCTCCTGAAGTTCATCTGCATCCCGAGATCGGCCCCGGCGGCACTAAATAATCGCGGCACTAAATAATCAGTCGCCCGTCTTCCATATAGAGGCCGCAGATGGAGCGAGGAGCAATCGCTCCTCGATGTCTACACTGCCCAAAGCACATCGACTGGTAAAGAGCCTGCTCAGGTGGCGTTCCCCGAGCAATGGCATTTTCATCGGGTTCTAGCCGTTCGCGCGAAGCGTCTACTAGCACCAGCAGACCTTCGCCTCCGTGATGTCCCCTTGCCCGATCGAAATAGAGGCGATCGATTCGTGTGCATAAGTAAACGGCACCATTGTACGACGGGAGACCGTCGACAATGCCGTTGCGGGCGCCGGCCAAAGGCGTAAGTCCACACGTGCGGATATTCTCCAAGACAGCGGTCGAAGTGAGATGTCCCAAACGAAAGACCTCTATTTCTTGGAATTGCGCAAAATTCAGCCTCATTCCACTGACCCGCGCTGTCCACGGCCTAGTAAGGTCGGCTGGATCGAAGCACTTGTAGATTCGCCGCATAAATTCTGGTCAGGTGCGTCGTCTGGCGCTCCGCCTAGCGTAGTCGACCGGGCTCACCGGTGCCATAAGAGACGTGGCGATCGGCGCCGTTGTGACCAATTTGTTGCCTGCCATCTCTTTGACGACATCATTTGATGGCGCGTTCGATCGCGACATACGGTCTTGACCGATCCTCGGGGCTACGTGCGGCCAAACTCCGCCGCGGGGACGCATCGGATGCGTCGATCCGCAGGCAGATGAAGGACTGCGCGCTCTTCGTGCCGATGATCTCCGCGACACCCAAGCGCGCGAAGAAGGTTGCTTCCGGCGGGAATGGAATCTGGCGGCGCACCGCACGCTGGACATGGCCGACGACAAGGCGTTCCTGCCGCCGGTGGTGATCGACGCCACGCTTCGACCATCTGTACCTTTGCCGCAATCGCTCAATCGCTGCCTTCACCGACGGCAGAGCCAGAGCGCATCGTGATCTTAGCGCAGATGCTGGCCACGATACCGGCAAGTCCCACCCAGAGTCCCACCCAAGCGCCGTACAGTCCGTAGTTGCGACTGGGCGCTACCGGGCGCAAGTCCAAGCAGGATGCAGGTTTCCGAGGAAGTGATGCGATTCGATTGAGCTACTCAGCCAATAACGCATTGGAGTGCGTCATCGGCGCAACACGCGCTTCGCCCTAGTAGCGCGTTTCCCCCCTTTGCGGGTTGGCTTTCGGATCACGGACAAGAAATGGTCAGTGAAGGTGTACAGCAAACGGTCCAGCTCCCAAGGCTCCAAATTCGCATCGCGAGCTACCGATACGAAGAAAGACTCGTAGTCACGGTAGTGCTGGCCACTAAAGGTTAATGCTTCCGCAATGTCCTTCACCCGCACATCTACGGCAATCGCGTCTCGGAACGCCGGATCGTAGATATCCATCCAAATGTCGCGACCGTACTTCTCTCCGATGCCGTCGAAGGACCTGGCAAACGCGAGCTTCTCTTCACGGCTCGGAAGGGCAAGCATCTTCCTAGTTGCTGCCTCAGCACCACCAAGTGATGCAATCTTTTCCAGGTTTGCCGCGAGCCTTGGAGCCTTGACTGTCGGCATCCTCACCTTAGCCTTCTGAAGGGCCTTCAGAAGGCGGCTTTCTCGTTCAACAGGGGCTAGTGGCGCGAGTACTGAATATGCGACCGACGCGAGGGTCTCAGGGTCGCCGCATAGGCCTGCAAAACCTCGCGAGTTACCCATAGTTGCCGCGCTTGAGAGTAGCTGGTACCAGAGTAGATCGGGGCGGCCTCTGAGTTCGCTTGCATGCGCTTTCGACTCGTCGAGCTTCAGCCGCATCTCAGAAGGCAGTGCTCGCAACTCCGCTACCAGCTTCGATCTCTTCGCTTCGAGACTCATCGGACCACTCCCCCCACCCATCCGGGCATCGCGCCCACGTTCGATGGGCAACGATCATACCCGCGATGTTCCCGCTGCAAAAATGTCCAGGGGTTCGCGCTCGCGCTCGCGGGCCAATGTCCCCGGTAGGGGGCGGGTCGTGAGGTGGTCGCCGGGGACTCTCTCAAGCTCGCCAATTTTCAGGTAGCTTGTTAATGCGAGGTTGAATGCTGGCACACCCAGCACATCATCGGCGCGACATGGATACGCCACGCGGGGCCATAGGCTGCTCGATTTGGATGCTGCACTGGTAGAATGATTACGTATGCAGCAGCCATTTCCCCTCGCACGTTCGCTTTCCTCCTCCCGTTGGTGGCGGTAGTCCGCCGCGTCCTTAAGTCGCCTTAGTGCACCCGCGCCCCAGCGGGCAGCAAGTGAATTCGGGGGCATCCGAGGGGGCATTCACCAAACTATCTCGGATTTATAGTCAATCTAATCAATTCGTTAGGCACTTATATGATGCTGATGATCGACAACTACGACAGCTTCACCTACAACCTCGTCCAGTACCTGGGCGAGCTGGGCGAGGACGTGCAGGTGTATCGCAACGACGCGCTGACGCTGTCCGAGATCGCCGCGTGGAAGCCCTCGAAGATCGTCCTCTCTCCAGGGCCCTGCACGCCGTCCGAGGCGGGCGTCTGCGTCCCGCTCATCCAGCGCTTCGCCGGCGAGATACCGATCCTCGGCGTCTGCCTCGGCCACCAGGCGATCGGCCAGGCGTTCGGCGCCCGCATCGTCCGCGCGGGCCGCGTCATGCACGGCAAGCTCTCGCAGGTCACGCATCGTGGCGAGGGCGTCTTCAGAGGACTCGCGAACCCGCTGACTGCGACGCGCTATCATTCGCTGGTGATCGAGCGCGCGAGCCTGCCGCCGTGCCTCGAGGTCACCGCCGCCAGCGAGGACGGCGAGATCATGGGCGTGCGCCACCGCGAGCTTCCCGTGGAGGGCGTGCAGTTTCATCCTGAAGCGATCCTGACCGAGCAGGGGCACGAGCTGCTCGCCAATTTCCTCAAGGCTCACTAGAGCGAGACGATCATGTCGATCACCCTGCAGGAGGCGTTGCAACGCACCATCGAGCACCGCGAAATCTTCCACGATGAGATGCTCTCGCTCATGCGCAAGATCATGAGCGGCGAGGCAACGCCGGTGATGATTGCGGCGCTGACCGTGGGACTGCGCGTGAAGAAGGAGACGGTGGGCGAGATCGCCGCCGCGGCGCAGGTGATGCGCGAATTCGCAACCAAGGTCGACGTGCCCGACCGGGAAGCGCTGCTCGACGTCGTCGGCACGGGCGGCGATGCCTCGCATACCTTCAACATCTCGACCGCGGCGATGTTCGTCGCGGCGGGCGCCGGCGCGCGCGTGGCCAAGCACGGCAACCGGTCGGTGTCGTCGCGCTCGGGCAGCGCGGACGTGCTCGAGGCGCTCGGGGCGAACATCATGCTCACTCCGGCCCAGGTCGCGCAGTGCATCGCCGAGACGGGCGTCGGCTTCATGTTCGCGCCGAGCCATCACGGCGCCATGAAGCACGCGGCGCCGGTGCGCAAGGAGCTCGGCGTGCGTACCATCTTCAACATCCTCGGGCCGCTCACCAATCCCGCGGGAGCTGCGAACCAGCTCGTCGGCGTGTTCCACCCTGATCTGGTCGGCATCCACGTCCGTGTGCTCCAGCGTCTCGGGGGCAGGCATGTGCTGGTCGTCTACGGCAAGGACGGCATGGACGAAGTCTCGCTGGGCGCGGCGACGATGGTGGGAGAGCTCAAGGATGGCGAGGTGCGCGAGTACGAGATCCATCCCGAAGATTTCGGCCTGCACATGAAATCGAATCGAGGGCTCAAGGTAAGCGACGCGGCGAAGTCGAAGGAGCTCGTGCTCGAAGCGCTCTCCAACGTCGATGGGACGCCGCGCGAGATCGTGGTGCTCAACGCCGGAACGGCGCTCTACGCGGCGGGCATCGCCTCGTCGATCGCGGAAGGCATCACGCAGGCGAGGGAATCGATCGCGTCCGGGGCGGCGAAGAAGAAGCTGGACGCGTTCGTCGCGATGACTCAGAAGCTGGGCAGGCCGGTCTCGTGAGTGGCGAGCGACCGGCCGGCGACGTCCTCACGCGGATCATCGCGACCAAGGCGAAGGAGGTTGCCGCCGCGCGCGCAGCGAAGCCACTTTCTGCGCTGCGCGAGGAAGCGCTCGCCGCATCGCCCGTCCGGGACTTCGTTGGCGCGTTGAGAGCACGAATCGATTCCGGCGGCACCGCGGTGATCGCCGAGATCAAGAAGGCGAGCCCGAGCCGCGGTGTGCTGCGGCCGATCTTCGACCCCGCTGCCATTGCCGCGCGCTACGAGGCCGGAGGCGCGACGTGCCTGTCCGTGCTGACCGATCGCGACTACTTCCAGGGAGCGCCGGAGCATCTTGGCGCCGCCCGTGCCGCGTGCGCACTGCCCGCGCTGCGCAAGGATTTCACCGTCGACGAGTATCAGGTGTTCGAAGCGCGCGCTCTCGGCGCCGACTGCATCCTGCTCATCGTCGCGGTTCTGGATGACGCTCGGCTCGCGTCCCTCGAGTCCTGCGCCGCGACTCTGGGGATGGCCACGCTCGCCGAAGTCCACGACGTGCCCGAGCTCGACCGCGCGCTCCGGCTTTCCACGCCGCTCATCGGCGTCAACAATCGCAATTTGCGGACGTTCGAAGTCGCTTTGGAGACCACCCTCGAGCTGCTTCCCACGATTCCTGCCGATCGGATGGTCGTGACCGAGAGCGGGATCCTGACGCCGGCCGACGTGGCGCGCATGCGCGACGCGGGCGTTCACGCTTTCCTTGTCGGCGAAGCTTTCATGCGCGCCGCCGATCCAGGGGCGGCGCTGCGGGCGCTGTTCGCTTAAGCCCGGGCTGAGCGCGCAAGCGCGATGCCCGGGGCCTCCCCCGTCACATGCATGGCAACCCGGGGTTCGCTCTCGCTCACCGCCGGGCTACGAACCGTTCGTTTGAGCCTGGGCTGAGTGCGGCGCGGTTTGTTATCATTGCCGGCCAGAAGTTGCGCTGCGGGCATTCGCTCCTAGCGTCCGAGAGGCCAAGCGTGTCGGCGATCGTCGTCGAGAACATAGCCAAGCATTGGACGACCGCCGAAGGCGAGGTCCGCGCGGTCGACGGCCTGTCGTTCGCGCTCGACGAGGGCACGCTCAACGTGTTGCTCGGGCCGTCCGGTTGCGGCAAGTCGACGACGCTGCGGCTGATCGCGGGGCTCGAGCCGGCGGACCGGGGCCGCATCCTCATCGGCGGACGCGACGTGACGCACATGCCTCCCGCGCAGCGCAACATCGCGATGGTCTTCCAGTCGTACGCGCTCTTTCCGCATTTGTCGGTGGCCGAGAACATCGTCTTCGGGCTGAAGGTACGAAAGGTCGCGGCAGCCGATCGCGCCCGGCGTTTGCAGCGCGTAGCGGGCCTGCTGGGTCTTTCCAAACTCCTGGACCGCAAGCCGTCGCAGCTCTCCGGCGGTCAGCAGCAGCGGGTCGCATTGGGACGCGCGATCATCGCCGAGGCTCCGGTCTGTCTGATGGACGAACCGCTGTCGAACCTCGATGCCCAGCTGCGCTCCGAGATGAGGGCCGAGATCCGCAACCTCCAGCGCGAGCTGGGCATCACGATGGTGTACGTGACCCATGATCAGGTCGAAGCGATGACGATGGCCGACCGTGTCATTCTGCTCGACGCAGGCAGGATCAAGCAGAACGGAACGCCAGCGGACCTCTACGAGACCCCCGAGGACGTGTTCGTCGCTCGGTTCATCGGCACGCCGCCGATGAACCTGCTTTCTCTCGAGCCGGGTCATGGGGGCGCCGTGATCGCGGGAGCGGCGGGCCCGGTCGTCGCGCCGGCGGAACGTGCAGGGACGAGACTCGGCGTGCGCCCCGAGCACATCGCCATCGGGCGAGAGAGCGGCGTGGAGGCGGAAGTCGAAGCCGTCGAATATCTCGGCGCCGATTCACTGCTGACCTGCAGCATCGCGCGCCAGTCCGCCGCCGTACGCGTCGCGGGCCGGGTGGGGCTCTCCCGCGGCGACACGACGCGGCTCGCGTGGGCCCGCGGGGCGCAACATTTCTTCGACGGCGCAAGCGGCCGGCGCATCGAAGAGCAGGAACCTCATGACCGCGCGACGATGCTTGCGTAGCTAGCGTAGGCCGGGGCGAGCGCGAGCGACCCCGGGGTAGGATGACACTTTAAACAAAGGGGGAAGTCGATGAAACGGTTTTCTTGTTGGCTCGGCGGCCTGATCGTTGCGACGTTGTCGGCGCTCGCGCTGGCCCAGGCGCCGGTCGAGATCTCGTTCTACTATCCGATCGCGGTCGGCGGTCCGATCACCAAGTTCGTCGACGGGCTCGCGGCCGACTTCGAGAAGGAAAACCCCGGCATCAAGGTGAAGCCGATCTATTCGGGCAGCTACCAGGACTCGCTCACCAAGGCTCTCACGGCGGTTAAGGGCGGCGATGCCCCAACGATGGCGGTGCTGCTGTCGACCGACATGTATACGCTGATCGACGAAGACGCGATCGTGCCGTTCGACGGCTACATCAAGACCGCGGAAGATCGGGTGTGGCTGAAGGGCTTTTATCCTGCGTTCATGGAGAACAGCCAGACCGGTGGCAAGACCTGGGGGATTCCGTTTCAGCGCTCGACCATCGTGCTCTACTGGAACAAGGAGATGTTCAAGGAAGCCGGGCTCGATCCGAACAAGGCGCCATCGACGTGGGCCGAGATGACGGCGTACGCGCAGAAGCTCACCAAGCACGACGCATCGGGCAAGGTTACGCAGTGGGGTGTCCAGATCCCGTCGACAGGCTTTCCGTACTGGCTGTTCCAGGCGCTCACGACGGAGAACGACGTGATTCTGATGAACAGCGCCGGGACCGAAACCTATTACGACAAACAGGGCGTGATCGAGGCGCTGCAATACTGGATCGATCTCGTTCGAAAATACAGGGTGCACCCGGAGGGCATCGTCGACTGGGGCACGACGCCGAAGGACTTCTTCGAGCGCAAGATCGCGATGATGTGGACGACGACCGGCAACCTCACCAACGTGCGCGCCAATGCCAAGTTCGACTTCGGCGTGGCGATGCTGCCGGCCAACAAGCGCCGCGGCAGCCCGACCGGCGGCGGCAACTTCTACCTCTTCAAGCAGGCGAAGCCGGAGCAGCAGGCCGCGGCGGTCAAGTTCGTCCGCTGGATTACGTCGCCGGCGCGTGCGGCGCAGTGGGGCATCGACACGGGGTACGTCGCCGTGAGGCCGGACGCCTGGGAGACGCCGGCGATGAAGAAGTATGTCACGGAATTTCCCGCCGCCGCCGTGGCGCGCGATCAATTGCAATACGCCGTTGCCGAGCTGTCGACGCACGATAGCCAACGCGTCACGAAGGCGCTGAACGACGGTCTGCAAGCCGCGCTCACCGGCTCGAAGACCGCGGACCAGGCGATGAAGGACGCCCAGCGCGAAGCGGATCGGCTGCTCCGGCCGTATCGCAAGTGACCTCGACGCCGTCATTCCGGCCCCCGATTCAAGCATTCGGGGGCAGGCTCCAGCGGGAATCCAGCGTGTCTAGCCGCGAACGCCACTGGGTCGCCGCGTTCGCGGGGACGATGGACAGCTGTCGGTAAGCGCTCTGGCGAAATGACCCGCACGACGCAATGGCTCTACGGCTGGCTGCTGCTCCTGCCGGCCGCGGCGCCGCTGGCGCTCTTCACGCACTATCCCACGGTCGCGACGCTCTGGCAGAGCGTCCATTCGACGCCGCGCGCTGGGCGAGAGAGCGTGTTCGTGGGCGCCGACAACTACCGGCAGCTTCTCGACGATCCGATCTTCTGGCAATCGCTCAGCAACAACCTCTGGTACGCCGGAGGGACGATTCCGCTCTCGATCGCACTGGCCCTGCTGATGGCGGCCTGGGTCAACGGCAAGATCCCGGGCCGGGCCTTCCTGCGGCTCGCATACTTCACGCCCACGGTGCTTCCGATGATCGCGGTCGCGAACATCTGGCTCTTCTTCTATACGCCGGAATACGGCCTGCTGGAAAAGCTCACCGCCGCGCTCGGGTTTCCGACGCACAACTGGCTCGGCAGCAAGGACACCGCGCTGGGCTGCCTCATGGCGGTCGCCGTCTGGAAGGAAGCCGGCTTCTTCATGATCTTCTACCTCGCGGCGTTGCAGCAGATATCGCCCCATCTGGCAGAAGCCGCGGCGATCGAGGGCGCGTCGCGCTGGTACTTTTTCCGGCGCGTGACCTTTCCGCTGCTGATGCCGACGACGCTCTTCGTGCTGGTCAACGCGGTCATCAACGCGTTCCGGCTGGTCGATCACGTCGTGGTGATGACCCGCGGTGGCCCTGACAACGCCACCGAGCTTCTCCTCTACTACATCTACGAGATCGGCTTCCGCTTCTGGGACCCGGCGTACGCCGCGACGCTGACGATGGTACTGCTCGCGGTGCTGGGCTTGGCCGCGCTCGGGCAGTTCGGCATCCTCGAGCGCAGGGTGCATTACCGATGAGCGCGACCGTCTATCGCGCGGGCGCCGTCGCCCGCAGCTTCGAAACCGCAGGCGCCTGGCTCCTGGGAGCGCTCTGGATTCTCCCGCTCGCCTATGCATTCTGGACCGCTTTCCATCCGGGCGAATTCTCCACCCGGTTCGTGCTCGGCGCGCCGCTGACGCTGGAGAATTTCACGCGGGCGTGGAACGCGGCGCCGTTCGCGCGGTACTTCGTCAACACCGTCGCGCTGTGCGCGTTGATCCTGGCCGGGCAACTCGTGCTCTGCACGCTCGCGGCCTACGCGTTCGCCCGCTTCGCTTTTCCGGGCCGGGCGTTGCTCTTCGCGCTGGTCCTGCTGCAGCTCATGGTCACGCCGGATGTGCTGATCGTCCAGAACTACCGGACGATGAGCGGGCTCGGGTTGCGCGATACAATCGTCGCGATCGGGCTGCCTTACATGGCGAGCGCCTTCGGCATCTTCCTGCTCCGGCAGACCTTCAAATCCGTGCCCGCGGAGCTCGACGAGGCGGCCCGCATCGAGGGCTGCTCGCCGCTGCAGGTCCTGTGGAAGGTCTATGTGCCGCTCGCGCGCCCGGTCTACCTCGCCTATGCGCTCGTCAGCGTGAGCTACCACTGGAACAATTTCCTCTGGCCGCTGATCATAACCAACTCGGTTGAATCGCGGCCGCTCACCGTCGGCCTCCAGGTATTTTCCGCGACCGATCAGGGCATCGACTGGTCGATCGTCACCGCGGCGACGCTGCTCACGACCGCGCCGCTTTTGATCGGGTTTCTCCTGTTTCAGCGGCAATTCGTGCAGTCGTTCATGCGGGCCGGCATCAAATGAGAAGACGCACTTACGGTCAATGAAGCTCATTACCTGGAACGCGCAATGGTGCCGGGGCGTCGACGGCAGGGTCGATCCGGGTCGCATCGTCCAGCACGCGAAGGCGATCGCCGACTTCGACGTGCTCTGCCTGCAGGAGATCGCGAGCAATTTCCCCGACCCGCGACTCGCCGGGAGTCGCGGCGAGAACCAGTTCGCCGAGATCGGCACGCGCCTGCCCGAATACCAGCCGGTGGCGGGCTCGATCGTCGATGTGCCCGACGACAGAGGCGGGCGCCGCCACTTCGGCAACATGATCTTGTCGCGCTTTCCGGTCGGTCAGATATTCCGCCACTTGCTGCCGTGCCCGGTCGATCCGGGCGTGAACGGCATGCCGCGCATCGCTCTCGAAGCGGTGATCGAAACGCCCATCGGTCCGGTGCGCGTGATCACGACCCACCTCGAGTACTACGGCACGAAGAAGCGCGCGGCCCAGGTGGAGGCGCTGCGCGCGATTTATGCGGAAGGCAGCGGACATGCACGCCTCGGAACAATCGTCGACACGAGCGGCGGACCCTTCCATACGCGGCCGCGGCCGGCCGCGACGATCATCACCGGCGACTTCAACTTGGAGCCGACCGATCCGCTGCACGGGCGCCTGCTCGAGCCGTTCGACGACGGAACGCCGCCGCTGGCCGATGCGTGGGAAGTCGCGCATCCGGGCGAGCCGCACGCAGCGACCTTCAAGATCTACGAAAAGGAAGCGCCGGACGAACCCGAGCAGCACTGCGACTTCATCTTCGTCTCGGCCGACCTCGTGTCACGCGTGAAGCAGCTCCGCGTCGATCAGCAGACGCAGGCGTCGGATCATCAACCGGTGTTGATCGAGCTCGAGTGACGCTCGTGGCCGCCTCGCGCCCCGGAGTGAACGCGCGACCTGGCAGGAGCCTCCGGTGACCGTCGACGTCGTCGTCCCGGTATATCGTGGTTTTGACGCGGTCAGACGGTGCATCGAAAGCCTGCTGTCGGCTCCCCAGCAGACTCCGTTCGAGCTCATCGTCGTCGACGATGCTTCGCCAGAACCCGACCTTGTCCGGTGGCTGCACGAACAGCGCGAGCAGAAGCGCGTCACACTGTTGCAGCAGCCCGCGCGCTCAGGGTTCGCCGCTGCGATCAATCGGGCCTTCGCGCTGCACCCCGATCGCGATGCGGTCGTTCTGCATGGCGACGCCGAAGTGGCCAACGACTGGCTCGATCGCCTCGTCCGGCATGCGGAAGCCGGGAGCGACGTCGGAACCGTGGCCCCGTTCGCGAGCTACGGCGGCGTCGCCGGATATCCGCGCAGCGGAGCCCGCAACGCGCTTCCGGAGGGCTATAGCCTCGCATCGCTCGACCGTCTCTTTCGCCGGGCGAATGGCGGCGCATCGATCTCGGTGCCCGTCGCGCGCGGTCCGTGCATCTATCTGCGCAGGCAGTGCATCGCGGCCGCCGGCGCGTTCGACGGCGTACCTCTGGGAAGCGATTACGGCGCGGAGCGGGACTTCGCGCTGCGCGCATCCGAAGCGGGCTTCCGGCACGTGCTCGCCGCGGACGTGTACGTCGCTCACGGCGGCGCGCAGTCTTTCGGCGAAGCGCAGGCGCTCGACCTCGCGGCACGATCCGAAAGCGCGCTGGACAAGCTCTTTCCTAAGTATCGTGCGCTCCGCGGCGAGTTCGCGAAGAATGATCCGGCGCGGCCTTATCAGAGGCGAGTCGATCTGCTTCGCCTGGCCGAATCACCGAAGCACCTGCTGCTCTTCATCGCGCATGCGTGGGGCGGCGGCATCCGCCGGCACCTGAACGACCTTGCGGCGATGGTCGGCGAGCGCTGCAACATCCTCCTGCTGGAGCCGGCCAGCGCCGAGACGGTGAAGCTTTCCTGGCACGGCGAAGCGTTTACGGCCTACTTTTCGCTGCCTGGCGACTTGGCGGAGCTGGCGTCCCTGCTGCGCTCGGCGGGCGTCGCGCGGATGCACTTCCACCATGTCCACGGCCTGCCGCGAGCGGTGCTCGATCTGCCCGCTGCGGTCGGCGTACCCTACGACTGCACGCTCCACGACTACTACGCGATCTGTCCGCAATACCACCTCGTGACGGAGGACGGCCGCTATTGCGGTGAGCCGGACGCCGCGGGATGCGCCGCATGCCTTGCGCGCCGCCCGCATCGCTGGGGCCTGGACATCGCCGCATGGCGAAGCGGCTTCGGGCGGCTGCTGCGCGATGCCGACCGGGTCATCGCGCCTTCGCGTGACGTGGCGCGGCGGATGGCGCGGTATTTCCCGGAGCTGGAGGTGACCGTGCTTCCGCATCCGGAAACACCTCCTGCGGCGTCGTCGCGCATCACGAGAGTTGTCACCCTCGGCAATCTCTCGCCGGAGAAGGGGCTGCATACGGTAGCGGCCTGCGCACAGGAAGCGGCGGCGCGCAATCTGCCTCTCGCATTCCGCGTGCTCGGCTCCACGGCGGAGCCCTTGCCCCAGCGGCCGCAGGCGCCCTTGTCGATCCACGGCCAGTACCCGGAAGGCGGCTTGACCATGCTGCTCGCCGAAGAGCGACCGGACGTCATCTGGTTCCCTGTTCAGGTCCCTGAAACGTATTCATACACGCTGTCCGTCGCCATCGCTGCCGGCATCCCGATCGTCGCTGCGGCGCTGGGCGCGTTGCCCGAACGACTGGCCAATCATCCTTGCGCGCTTCTCGTGCCGTGGGACGCCCAGCCCGAAGTGTGGAACGACGCGCTGCTTCGCGCGGGCCAGGGCGGGCGCGTCGAACCCCCGCGGCCGGTCCATTCGAAAGCGACCGTGTCGTGACCGAAGTGGAGATCTACCGCGAGCGCTATCTTGCGCCATTGGGGGGCAGGAGCCCGACGCGCGGGCCGGTCGCTTCTCCTCCGGTGATCGAGGCTAGGCATTGCTATCTGCCCGAAGGGCAGAGCCGGTCCGTCGAGCTGTCGCTCGCGCAGCTCTATACCGCGGGCGTGGAATGCGGCCACGACGAAGCGCGCGCGGAGCTCAAGCGCCGCATCGCCGCCACGGATGAAGAGCTCGAGCAAACGCGCGCCATCCGCAATAGCGCACGAGGCGATCGCGAGGAGATCGCGGCGCAGCTTCTCGCGGCGCAGCGCGAACAACGCGTCACCCAAATGCGCCTCGGACAGCTCGAGACCGCGCTGGCGGCGGCTCGGGCGCGTGTCGACGCGCTGGAATCGAGCACGACCTGGCGAGCGACCGAGCCCGTCCGCAACGCCGCTCATCGAGCGAAGATCGCGGTGGCGCGGCTGCGCGGGCTGTCTGCGGCCATGCGCCAGTCGCCCCGCTACTTTTCGCTGGCCGCTACGATATTGCGCAACGAGGGTCCGCAGGCGCTCGCTCGCCGCGTCTGGCGCCGCCTCGCCCGAAGGAATCGGTTCAGGCCGGCGGGCGCGAAAGTGTTCGCGCTCGAGAAGGAGATTCTCCCGCTCGCTTTTGCGGAGAGCGCCGATCCCCGGGCCTCGATCATCGTTCCGATGTATGGCAAGCCGCTGCTCACCTATACATGTTTGAAGAGCATCCATGCGGCGACGGCGCCCGGCGCGTATGAGGTCATTGTGGTCGACGATGCATCGCCGGAGATCGCCGCGACGGCGCTCGGGGCGATCACCGGCGTGCGCTTCGTCCGCAACGAGACCAATGTCGGCTTCGTCCATAGCTGCAATCGGGCAGCCGCGCTCGCCCGCGCTCGGACTCTGGTATTCCTCAATAACGATACGATCGTCACACCCGGCTGGCTGGACGCGTTGACAGGAGTTCTGCGCGATCATCCCGAAGCGGGGCTGGTCGGGGCGAAGCTCGTCTATCCCGACGGAAGGCTGCAGGAAGCCGGTGGCGTCGTATGGCGCGACGGTTCGGCCTGGAACTACGGCCGCCACGATGATCCGGACAAGCCGGAATACAACTACCTTCGCGAAGCGGACTATTGTTCCGGCGCATGCATAGCTGTCGATCGCGCGCTGTTCGAAACGATCGGCGGCTTCGATGTGCGCTTCGCGCCCGCCTATGGCGAAGACTCGGATCTCGCCTTCGCCGTGCGGCAGGCCGGTCGCAAGGTGTTCTATCAGCCGCTCGCCATCGTCGCGCACTTCGAGGGCGTCACCTCGGGCACCGACCTCGGGAGTGGCACCAAGCGCTATCAGGCGGCCCATCAGAGCGTGTTCCTGGACAAGTGGGCCGACGCGCTGGCCCGGCATCGACCGAATGGTCTCGCGCCGGAACTCGAACGCGACCGCTGGGCGAGGCGTCGCATCCTGGCGATCGATGCGTGCATGCTGACGCCGGACCAGGATTCCGGATCGCAACGTACGCAGCGCGTGCTGTCGCTGCTGGTGAAGCTCGGCTGCAAAGTGACTTTCATCGCGGATAACCTCGAGTATCGGCAGCCGTATGTCACCGCGTTGCAACAGGCCGGCATCGAAGTCCAGTTCCATCCCTATGCCCGCTCGATCGCCGATTTCCTCGGCCGGCACGGCAGCGAGTTCGACGTCGTCCTGATCGCGCGGCACTACATTGCGGCCAAGCACATCGATGCCGTGCGGGCGCTCGTGCCGAACGCGCTGGTCGTATTCGACACGCACGACCTTCATTTCCTGCGCGAGGAGCGGCTCGCGGCGCTCGAGGGAAGCCGGGCGGCCGAGGCGAGCGCCGCGAGCTCGCGAGAGGCCGAGCTCGCGCTGATCCGCAAGGTCGACGTGACGCTGGTCGTGAGCCCTGTGGAGAAGAACCTTCTCGGCGAGCTCGCGCCGGAATCGAATGTCATGGTCTTGTCCAACATCCACGAAATTCACCCGCCGGGCAAAGCGTTCGCGGAACGCCAGGGGATCATCTTCATCGGCGGATTCCGTCATCCGCCGAATACCGACGGCGTTCTCTGGTACGCGCAGGAGATCCTGCCTCGTGTGCGGGAGAGGCTGCCGGGCGTCAAGACCTACATCGTCGGGAGCGAGGTGCCGGCGAGCATCAGGAAGCTCGCTTTCGACGATTTCATCGTCACGGGCTACGTCGAGGACATCGCACCCTATTTCACCGGCTGCCGCGTCTCGATCTCGCCCTTGCGCTACGGCGCGGGCGTCAAGGGCAAGATCAACCTCGCGATGAGCTATGGCGTGCCGGTCGTCGCGACGCCGTCGTCGATCGAAGGCATGTATCTGACGCCCGGCGTCGACGTCATGGTCGGCGCCGATCCGGAAGCGTTCGCCGACGCCGTCGTCCGCGTATACAACGACGAGCGGCTGTGGAGCGCACTGGCGGAGGGCGGACGCGAGAACATTCGCGCCCACTTTTCGCAGGAGGTCGCGCTGGGCGCGATCACCCGGCTGCTCGCTCTGCGAGGAAGCGCGGCGCCCGGCTGGATAGGCTAGTCAGCCGGCCCGGCCTGCGCGAGCACGCCTCTGGGACGGAAGACGAGGTGCGGATAAACCTGCTCGGGAAGCAGCGCTCGCTCGCGCAGGAACTCCTCGGCCATGGCGTCGAACGCTCCGATACAGGAGCTGAACATCGGATCGTCGAACACCACGTAGCCGCCGCGTTCGCAGTGCGGCTCGCAGGTCGAAAGCAGATACTTGATCGGCTCGTAGATATCGCAATCGATGTGGATGAGGGCCATCGACGGTTTCGCTTGCAGGATCGAAGGGAGCGCGCGCTCGAACAGACCGGCGACCGGCACGAGCTGGCCCTCCAGACCTTCGGAGCGGATGAACTCGCGAAACCCGCGAAGGTCGGCGTCTCCGAAGTCGCCGGCGCTGTGCAGGTCGCGCGCCTGATTGGTCTTAGGCAGCCCCTCGAACGTGTCGCAGGCGTAGACCTTGGTGCGCCTCCCCAGCGCCCTCACGACGTAGGCGATGAACGCGGCGGAGCCCCCACGGTAGCTGCCGAACTCGAAGATATCGCCGTGCAGACCCGACCAGCCGTACTTGAGGATGAGGAAGATGTTGGCGAGCTTGTGCCGAGTGACGAGCGTCCCCCGCCGCTTGGCGTAGTCCAGGGCTCCGCGAAAGACGGAATCCTTGTCGACGTGGTCATCGTACATCCCGCCGAACTCCAGGCCCCAGCCCCGCAGATAGCCCGCGCCGATGTCGCGCCCGTGGTCGACGCGGATCGGATAATTGCGCGGATCGAACACCCGCTCGATATTCACGCCGCGGATTCCCGGTGCGGCAGATATCGAGCAAACTCGATCTCGCCCATCCGCCTCATCGGTCGAGCGTGGGATAGGCGACCATCGGAATCGACCAGGGCTCCGGCCATACGATGCCGGACGCCCATTGCGGCTCCTCGGCGATGCGCACGCCCGCAAAGCCGGCATCCGCGAATTCGCGGATCAGGCCGCTGCGGGAGAAAAGCCGCATCTCGAGGGTCGATCCCGGACCGCCATGAAAAACCGGATCGGCAAAGACCTGGGTCGCGCCATCGGCCGTCCTGTTCTCCAGGCGCCAGCCGTCCGCGGCCTCGACGACGCGATAGTCGTACAGCTCCGGGTAGTGTTCGCGGGTTTCGGGATCGAGCGTGTAGGGAACGGAGAAGATGAGCACGCCGTGAGGTTTGAGCAGGCGGCGCGCATTGACGAAAGCGCGGGACACCGGTGGCGCGACGTGCTCGAACACGTCGCTGGCGATGATGAAGTCGAAGCACGCGGAGAGCGAGGCCGGTGCGGCCGCAATGTCGAGTCTCGGCTCGGTATGGAAGAACGTGTTCGTGTAGCCCAGCTTCTCCGCCAGCCGCGAGGCGTAGTTCTGCGAGTCAGACAGCCCGATTCCGATGAGGTCCCGCCGCAGCGGCAGCTCGGGGATGGCGATGCTGCGACCGAACAACTCCGTGGTCAGCAGATGCACGATCGTGCGCGTACGCACCGTGGATCCGCAACGACGGCAGGACGGAATTTCGCGTTGCAGCGCATGCACGGGCGCGGCGCAGGCGGCGCCGCAGACGTTGCAGCGGAAGTCTGCCTTTTCGCCAGGGACGACGTCCGGGCGCCGGTGCCCCAGGTGGGCGAACTTCTGCAGAGCGCCCGAAAGCCGCGCCGAAAGCCGCGAGCTCGGAATGCCGGCAGTCATGGGCTTGGGACGGCAGGCGCCGCGGCGGGCGGTCCCTGCTCCCGCTGGGTCGGCCTCATCGCCCGCGAAACACGATGTCCCACACGGGGTGCCCCAGTCCTTGCCCTCGCCGCTCGAACTTGGTCACCGGTCGATACGCGGGTCGCTCGGCGTAGTTCTGGGCGGTGTTCACAAGGAGCGGCTCGGCGGCGAGCGCAGCGAGAATCGCCGAAGCATAGTCCCGCCAGTCGGTGGCGACGTGAAGCCATCCTCCGGGTTGCAACCGCAGCGCGAGCTCGTGCACGAACCGCGCCTGCAGCAGGCGGCGCTTGTGGTGCCGCTTCTTGGGCCATGGGTCGGGAAAGAATACGTGGATCGCGGCCAGTGTGTGGTGCGGAATCATCCGCTCGACGACCTCCACCGCGTCGTGCTGCACGATCCGCACGTTGGTGAGCCCCTGTTCTTCGATCCGCCGGAGCAGGCTTCCCACCCCCGGTCCATGAACGTCGACCGCGAGGAAATCGCAGTGCGGCATGGCCTGCGCGATGGTTGCCGTGGTCTCGCCCATCCCGAAGCCGATTTCCAGGATACTTGGCGCGCTGCGCCCGAACGTCGCCTCGAAGTCGATCGGCGCCGAGCTGAAGTCGATGCCGAAGCGAGGCAGCAACCGATCCCTTGCGCGCTGCTGCGCGGGCGAAAAACGGCCCTGGCGCAGCACGTAACTGCGGATCGGCCGCCGCTGGGCAGAACGTGTCGCGCCTAGCGAAGCTACGCGGGCACGCGCACCTTCCGCGGTCCTTTCCTCGTCTCGATCCGGGGAAAACGCGCTCACGGTATCCGCTTCCACGCCGGGTCGTCGAGGCTTTTTTGCGCGGTGCCGGGGCCTTCCGCTCCCACGTATTCGAAAATCAACGTGACGGCGTCCTTCCACCGGGCGGCCGCGTCCGTCCATGCCGCGCCGGGCGACCAGGCGAGCTCCTTGCGAACCCCCTCGCGCGTGACGCGCCACACCGCGATCTCGTTGGTGCAATGCGCTTCGCAGACGTCCGCGGTCACGAGATGCGCTCGATCAGGCGCGAGCTGCGGCTCGGTCGGCAATTCGGTCCGGCGATTGGTCGTACGTTGCAGCAGTGTGAAGGTCGTGGCGTCACCTACGGTTGTGTACAGCAGCACGGCATTAATGCCGTCGATGTAATCCCAGAGACTGTAGGAACGTCCGTTGATCGGGTCCTCGCCGTCCGTAAAGCTTGCGCTTCCCGCCGGATAGAGGGTTACCGTGAGCACCTTGCCTTCGCGCCGGGCGAGATTGGGGAGACGCTTCAACTGGACCGTTTCGACCAGCCGGCCGCAGTGCTCGGCGTCGTCGGCCTGGGCGCAGATCTCCGAGAGCTCGCTGTTCGATAGCGGTGCGCCGAGCGCGACCGCGGGGACGCAGCAGGCGGCTGCGACGAGCGCGCGAAAGCGACGCATGCGACGTCAGCCGATCAGACCGGCGGTCGGCGAGCTCGGACTCGCGGCGTAGAACTTGCGCGGCATGCGCCCTGCGCGGAATGCTTCGCGTCCGGCTTCGACGGCCTTCTTCATCGCGCCTGCCATGAGCACGGGATCCTGGGCCAGCGCGATGGCGGTATTCATCAGCACCCCCGCGCAACCCAGCTCCATCGCGATGGCCGCATCCGAGGCCGTACCCACGCCCGCGTCGACGAGCACCGGAACCTTGGCCTGCTCGATGATGAGCCTCAGGTTCCAGGGATTGAGGATGCCCATCCCCGAGCCGATGAGCGAGGCGAGTGGCATCACCGCGACGCAGCCGAGCGCTTCCAGTTCGCGCGCGACGATGGGATCGTCCGAGGTATAGACCATGACCTCGAAGCCGTCCCTGATCAGGATCTCCGCGGCGTGGATCGTTTCCCGAACGTTGGGGAAGAGCGTGTGCGGGTCGCCGAGCACCTCGAGCTTCACGAGCGTCTGGCCGTCGAGAAGCTCGCGCGCGAGCTTGAGCGTGCGGATCGCGTCTTCCGCGGTGTAGCACCCGGCGGTATTGGGCAGGAGCGTGAACTCGCTCGCCGGCAGGTGGTCCAGCAGCGAAGGCTCGTCGGGGTTCTGGCCGATGTTCGTGCGGCGGATGGCCACGGTGACGATCTCGGCGCCCGAGGCGTCGATGGCGGTGCGCGTCTCGCGGAAGTCGCGGTACTTCCCGGTTCCGACGAGGAGCCGCGACCGGTAAGCCCGTCCCGCGATCACGAGCGGGTCCGCATGAGCCAGGATGGCGTCTTTGGGTGCGTTCATAGGACGTTCGAGTCAGCCGCCGCCGACGGCTCGGACGACTTCGATGCGGTCGCCCGGGGCGAGGGGAGTGTCGCGGTGGCGACTCCTCGGCACGATCTCTCCGTTGCGCTCGACCGCTATCCGTTTGTCCTCGAGCGCCAGGTCGCGGATCAAGTCGGCGACGGTTGCCCCGTCCCCGCAGGTGCGCGCGGAGCCGTTGACGACGATGGAGAGCACGGCGACTCGACCGGGCAGCAGGTACCAGCGCTCATTCTAGCACGCTCCCGACGGCGAACATCCGGTAGCAGCAACGCCTCGTTATTGCCGGTAACGGCGCATCGCGCCGTGCATGAAGCGCACCTGCTGGAGGAAACGCTTGCACGCTTCGCACCACAGGAGATGCAGCCGGATGCGCAGATACAGCGGCAGGGAAACGTCCCCGTCCTGCATTCGGGAGATCGCCCGGCTCACCTCCTTGCACGAAATCAGTCGGCCCAATTTGCGCGGTATCGCTGGGGTCAGGATCGGCCGCCGCCCGCAGCGAACCAGTTCTGCTCCAGGCACTGGCGGAGCGCCATCCTGGCCCGATACAGGATGACCCACAGGTTGGTCGAGGTGATTGCCAGCTCCTTACAGATCTCCGTGCTGTCGAGCTCCATCACCTCGCGCATCATGAACACCCGAGCGGTGTTCGGAGGCAGCTTTTCCAGACAGAGCTGCAGGATGTCCATGAACTGTACCCGCGACAGCGACGACTCGGGATCGCCCCAGTCGGCCGGCGGATTTTCCCAGTGCCCGCTCTCGTCGAACAGCGCATCCATGTCCTCGACCTGGGTCTCCTCGTCGAGGGGCGCGAGCGCGGGCTCCCTCGTCTTGCGACGTATCGCGTCGATGATCTTGTGCTTCAGGATCCCCGTGAGCCAGGTCTTGAGGCTGGAGCGACCCGAAAACCCCTGCGCACCGGCGAGCGCTGCGACCAGCGTGTCCTGGACGACATCCTCGGCGAGATCGTTGTCGCGCAATTGCAGTACGGCGACGCGCAGCAGATAGCTGCGATGGCTGTTGCAGCGCGACGCGAAGTCGGAGTCGGTCATCGGCGCCAGGTGCCTTCGATTGGGCGCCATCATACGGGCAAACACCGGTCCTGAGCGAGAGCCGGGATGGACCGCACGCCATACCGCGCGCCAGCCCGTGCTCCGAACTAGCGCTCCGCCACGTCCGCCGCGATCTCGTCCGCGAAGCGCGTCAGCGTCTTCCAGTCCGTGTACTCGTGGTCGCGCGAGGTGTCGGTCGAAGCGCCGACCACTTTCGAAATGAAGCGCATGAGAAGGCGCAAGCCCGGGCCATACTGGCGGTAGAGCAGGGCGCCTGCGACCGGATGCACTCGGCTTGGCCGCCAGCGAGTCGTCCGCAGGAACCGGTCGATCGTCTTCTCGACCTCGGCCGCTGCGCGCGATTTTCGAGTCGAGCTCGCGCCCGCATCCTCGACCGCGGCTTGCGACAGGCTCACCGAAAGGAACACCGTCGGCACGCGTTCCAGCGCGCTGCGATGGGTCGTCACGAATTCGACCATCTCGCGTTCGTGCTTCCCCATATGGATCGACGCCGCGACGATCGCGCCGCTATAGCGAGCTGCGTCGAGCTTCGGCGGCAGTGCTCCGCGTACATCGAAGACGTCGACCGCGAACCCGCGAGCGCGGAGCGCATGCGCAAGGCGCTCGACGATGCGCCGCGTCTGTCCTTCGCGCGTCGCGTAGAAAACGCCAAGAGTTTTCAAAGGCTCTCGTCCTTAAGGCCGCGAAAAGGTTGACCGCCCTGGATGCGGCGTGCACCGGTCCTGACCTCGCACGCGGATCGCTGAAATCCTTACAGTGCTAGGGGGCGCACGTCCACGATTTGATCGAAGTCAAGAGAGTTGCAGCTTGAGCGCCCGCCGCCTCGTCCCCGTGCGGCCATGCCGCAAGAATGGCACGCCATGTCCTTCCATCCCTAACTTGCTCGCCTGGAGGGGCGGGACCAGGCACCGTGCGCCGACGGGTGCGCCTGGCGCATCGCTTGACACGTGTTCCGGCACTATTGCAGAGTCTGGGCCTCAAGGAGGGGACATGAGCCATTCGACGCGTGGCGGAGGTTCACTGAGCTTCCGAGCCGGACTGCGGATGCTTGCGGTGATCGCGATTGGGGCTCTTCCGGCTGGCGCCCTCCACGCTCAGGGCACGCCCCCCGCGAGGTCGTGCGATCCCGCGCCAGCCCGCGCTGTCTCGGTCCAGGGCATCGTCGAGGCGAAACGAGCCGCCGAGCCGCAGTGGCGGCCGGTCAAACTGAACGACCTGTTCTGCCCGGGCGATTCGATTCGCGTCCAGGCGAACAGCCGCGCGGACATCGCGCTCCTCAATCAATCGCTTCTGCGTCTGAACGCCAATTCGACGATCACCGTCGAGGCGCCGAAGGAGCAGAGCACCGGTGTTGTCGATCTCATTCGTGGCGCGACCAACATCTTCAGCCGGGGTCCCCGCAGTCTGGAGGTGAACACGCCATTCACCGTCGCCGGGGTCCGCGGGACTGAGTTCTTCATCAACCTCGAGCCCGATCAGACCTTGATTACGGTATTCGAAGGTACGGTCGCGGCCGAGAACTCGGCGGGCAGCCTGTCGCTGACCAGCGGTCAGTCGGCCGTAGCCCAGGCGGGTAAGGCGCCTGTGCTGCGCACCGTGGTGCGGCCGCGCGACGCGGTGCAGTGGGCGCTCTATTATCCGCCCGTTGTCTACGTCCGTCCCGGCGAGTTCCCGGCGGGTGCCGGGTGGCAGGGGATGGTGCGCAGCTCGAGCGAAGCCTACGCGAAGGGGGACCTCGCGAAGGCGCTGCAGGACCTCGAGAACGCTCCTGCCGACGTTCGGGACCCGCGGTTCTTCGCGTATCGCGCGCATCTGCTGCTCGCAGTCGGCCGCGTGGACACGGCCCGCGCGGACATCGATCGTGCGCTGCAGACGACCCCCAATGACGCCAACGCGTTGAGCCTCCAGGCGGTCATCGCGCTGGTCCAGAACGACAAGGACAAGGCCTTCGATATTGCCCAGAAGAACGTCGCCGCCAATCCGAGCTCGTCCACCGCGTGGATCGCGCTGTCGTACGCGCAACAGGCCCGGTTCGACCTGCCGGGCGCCCGGGCGAGCGTCGAGAAAGCCGTCGAGTTGGATCCGCAGAGTGCGTTGGCGTTTGCGCGGCTTGCGGAACTCGATTCGTCGTTCGGCGAGCTCGACAAAACCCTCGCCGCGGCGCAGAAGGCCGTCGAGCTCGATCCGAATCTCGCGCGGACCCAGACGGTGCTCGGCTTCGCCTACCTGACTCAGGTGAGGACTGCAGAGGCCACCCAGGCCTTCGACAAGGCGATCGTGCTCGACCAAGCCGATCCGCTGCCAAGGCTCGGCCTCGGCCTCTCGAAGATCCGGGACGGCAGGCTCGGCGACGGGGCACGCGACCTCGAGATCGCCGCGAGCCTCGACCCGGGCAATGCTCTTGTGCGCAGCTACCTCGGCAAGGCTTACTACGAGGAGAAGCTCTATCCGCGTGACGAGCGCGAATTCAAGGTGGCGAAGGAGCTCGATCCCAAGGATCCGACGCCGTACTTCTACGACGCGATTCAAAAGCAGACAACGAACCGGCCGGTTGAAGCGCTGCAGGACATGGAAAAAGCCATCGCCCTCAACGACAACCGGGCGGTCTACCGCTCGGAGCTTCTGCTCGACTCGGACAATGCAGCGCGCAGCGCGAGTCTCGCGCGCATCTATACCGATCTCGGCTTCCAGCAGCTCGCTCTGAACGAAGGGTTCAAGTCGGTCGACGCGGACCCGACCAATTTCTCTGCCCACCGGTTCCTGTCCGACAGCTACTCGGTGCTGCCGCGGCACGAGATCGGCCGGGTAAGCGAGCTCCTCCAGTCGCAGCTCCTGCAGCCGATCAACATGACGCCGCTGCAGCCGACCGCGGCCGTGAGCAACTTGCTCCTGATCAGCTCCGGCGGTCCCGGCACGGCGTCTTTCAGCGAATTCAATCCGCTGTTCACCGGGGACGGTTACACCGCGCAATTGAACGGCATGGGCGGCGAGCATGGCACGTACGCCGGCGACGCCATCGCGGCCGGGATCGCCGGCAAGGGCGCCTTCAGCGTCGGGTACTCGGGATTCAAGACCGACGGGTTCCGGACCAACGCCGACCAGAACGACCAGATCTTCGACGCCTTCGCCCAGTACGACTTCTCGCCGCAGGCGAGCATACAGGCGGAATACCGGCATCGCGACCTAAAGACGGGCGACGTGGCCCTGCGCTTTTTCGAGGACGCCTTCTCCCCTGGAGAGAGGGACAAGACCGAGACCGACACCGGCCGCGTCGGCTTCCGGTACACCTTCTCGCCGTCTTCCATCGTGCTCGCGTCGGTCATCTATCAGAACACGAAGGCGACGGTCACCGACGATTCGCTGGGCGAGCCGGTCACGCTCCTCAAGTTGAGCAACCCCACCCGATCGCTGAGCAGCGAGTTGCAGTATCTCTTCCGCTCGCCACGGTTCAATCTCGTGAGCGGCCTGGGGTTCGCCGACGTCAACGGGCATCTCGACACGACGGTCGACTTCTTCATTCCGCCGCCCGATGGTCCGGGTGACTTCGAGACCATGGACACGTCGAGCACCGATATCCGGCACTTCAACGCGTACGCATATGGCTATTTCAAGCCCGTGAGCACGGTGACCTTCACGGCCGGCGTCAGCGGCGATTTTGTGCATGGCGACAGCATAGAGATCCCGAACAAGAACCAGGTCAACCCGAAATTCGGCGTGATCTGGAACCCTGTCCCGGCCACGACCATCCGCGCCGCCGCGCTCAGGGTGTTGAAGCGCACGTTGGTCACCGACCAGACGCTCGAGCCGACCCAGGTTGCCGGCTTCGAGCAGTTTTTCGACGACGTCAACGGTGCGTCATCGTGGCGTTATGGGGTGGGAATCGATCAGAAATTCGCAAGCAACCTGTTCGTCGGTGCGGAGGCCTCCAAGCGAGACCTCAAGTCCCCATTTATCAATGGCGAGGACCCCGAAAACCCGGTCCTCGATAGCGAGAAAGAAAAGGAATACTTCGGTCGTGCCTATGCGTTCTGGACGCCGCATCCCTGGTGGGCCTTGAGCGCGCAGTACCTCTACGAGCGGGTGAAATCCGAGGCATTGACCGATGTGCCGATCGATTTGAAGACGAACCGGGTACCTGTGGCTGCGAAGTTCTTCCATCCCTCCGGATTCGGCGCGACCGCCAGCGCCACCTACGTTCATCAGAACGGGACTCTGGTCGATGGAACCGACGTCAGCTCATCGTTCACGGTCTTCGATGCGATGCTGACGTATCGCTTGCCCAAGCGCTACGGATTCATCGCGATCGGCGGCGCGAATCTGACAGACAAGAAGTTCAATTTCTTCGACACGGACGTTCGCAACCCGACGATGCAGCCGACTCGCATGGTCTTCGCGCGAGTCTCTCTGGCACTGCCCTAGCCGTCGGTCACCGCCTTCCCGGTCGAGAACCTCCCGCGAGCTTGTTCGTCGCGGGAGGCGTCCCATGCCGAATCGAGAGGTGACGCGTAGCATCACCACCCCATGAAGCGCCTCCTCGCCCGCCTTCGTTTCACGCGTTCGCTGCTCAAGTCGCTGCTGCACAATCCCATATGGCTGACGCTTGGGACGATCGCGGTCGTGGTGGCTCTCTTCGCGGCCGGGACTCCGGTTCTCGACCGGATCGAGCTGAACTGGCTCGACTTGCGATTCCGCACCCGCGGCCCGATCGCGCCCAAGCCGACCGTGGTGCTGGCGGCGATCGACGAAAAGAGCGTCGAGGCCGAGGGACGTTGGCCCTGGCCGAGGTCGAGGATTGCGGCGCTCATCGACGCGCTCTCGCGCGACGGCGCCAGGGTGATCGCGTTCGACGTCACCTTCTCCGAACCCGACGAGAACTCGCGGCTTAAGCTCGTCGATCAGCTGGCTCGAAAGGTCGACTCGCTGCACGTGGAGAGCCCGCAGCTTGCCGATTTCATCCGGGAGAGCCGGATCGATGCGGACAACGATCGTGCTCTGGTGCGTGCACTGGAGCGATCGAAGGCGGCGATCGTGCTCGGCTATTTCTTCCATATGAGCGAGGCCGAGGTCGGGTACAAGCTCAATGAAGCCGGCATCGAGCGCCAACTCCGGGGAATCGTCGATTCCAAGTATCCCCTCGTCTTCTACACCGCTCAAAGCGCCGCCTCGGTACCGCTAATGAAGGCCTACGCGCCGCAGGGCAACCTCGAAATCTTCACCGCAGCAGCAGCGTCGTCAGGCTACTTCACCGTGGCCACCGATCCCGACGGTGTCGTCCGCTGGATGCCATTGGTGATCCAGGACGGAGAAAACCTGTTTCCGCCGCTGTCGATACTGAGCGTCTGGCACTACCTGGGCAAACCTCAGCTCTCGGTCCGCGTAGGGGCGGAGGGCGTCGAGGGCGTTCAGGTGGGCGATCGTTTCGTTCCGACCGACGAGGCCGGCCAGCTCCTGATCAACTACCGTGGGCCAGCCAGGACCTTCCCCCACTACTCCATCAGCGACATCCTGGGAGGCAGGCTGCCGAGCGGCACGTTCATGGATAAGGTCGTTGTGGTAGGAGCGACCGCGATCGGCATCGGCGACATCCGCAGCACGCCGTTCGGGCCCGTGTATTCCGGCCCTGAAATCCATGCCACGGTCATCGACAATATCCTCACAGGAGATTTCATCGCGCGGCCGCGCTGGTCGCAGGTCTTCGATCTGCTGGCGATCGTGATCCTGTCGTTGCTCGTCTGGGCCGTCGTGCCTCGGGTCAGCGCCTTCGGCGGTCTCGTGTTGGTCGCGGGGCTCCTCGTCCTTTTTGTGGGGGCCGCCTACGAGCTTTTCGTCAGCGCCCACGTGTGGTTGAACATGGTCTATCCGGTCTTCGCTATCTTCGCGACCTATCTCATGCTCACCGTCCACCGTTACCTCACCGAAGAGCGCGAGCGCAGGCGGATCACCAAGACCTTCCAGCAGTACGTGTCGCCCGAGGTGATCGAGCAGGTGCTTAGGGATCCCGAGCGGCTGAAGCTTGGGGGCGAGGAGAGGGTGCTTTCGGTGCTCTTCACCGACCTGGCGGGCTTCACAAGGTACTCCGAGAACTACACGCCGACCGAAATCATGGGCGTGCTCAGCGAGTACTACGACAGGATGACCGAGCTCGTGTTCGCCAACCGCGGCACGATCGCCACCTACGTCGGCGACGAGCTGATGGCGATCTTCGGCGCGCCGGTCGAGCAGCCCGACCACGCCAAGCTCGCCTGTGCTGCAGCGCTCGGCATGCGCGACGCGCGCCTTGTGCTCGCGCGCGAGTGGGCGAAGCTCGGCCGGCCTCCGTTGTCAGCCCGCACTGGCATCAACTCGGGCCCGATGCTGGTCGGTAACTACGGCTCGAAGTATCGCTTCAATTACAGCGTGCTCGGTGACTCGGTGAACCTAGCGTCGCGGCTCGAGCAGCTGAACAAGGTGTACCGGACCGATATCATGATCGGCGAGCAGACCGCCGACTTGATCGGAAACGCTTTCCGGCTGCGCGAGCTCGACAAGGTGCAGGTCGTGGGACGCACGCAGGCGCTGCGGATTTACGAGCTTCTGGGAGTGGCCGACGCGGTGCTGCCTCCGATTCAGGAGCAGATGCTCGCGCGTTATGCCGCCGCGCTGAAGGCCTATCGAGGCCGGCATTGGGATGAAGCTTCCGAGATCTTCAGGCAATGCCTGGACTTATCCCCGGACGATGGCCCGTCGCGCGTCATGGGAGAGCGGTGCCGGATGATGGGCGATAAGCCGCTGCCCGAGAATTGGGACGGTGCGTTCGAGCACCTGGTCAAGGCGTAGGCGCCTGGCGGTGCGGCTATTGGGTCTTGGCGGCGACGCGAGAGGTTCGTGCCAGCTCGTCGTCGATGACCCGCGCAAACGTTTCGGCCGGCTGCGCGCCTCGCACGGACCGCCCGTTGATAAAGAACACGGGCGTCGCCGTGACGCCGAGGCGCTGGCCTTCGTCGATATCGCCTTGCACGCCGGCGCTATTGGCGCCGCTCGCGAGGCAGCCGTCGAATTTCTCGGCGTCGAGGCCCACCTGGACTGCATAGCGCTTCAGATCCTCAGGCGCGAGCTTGGGCGACTGGGCGAATAGCACGTCGTGATACTCCCAGAATTTCCCGCCGTCCCGGGCGCACCGTGCGGCCTCGGCGGCCCGCCGCGCCAGCGGATGGATGTTTTCGAGCGGAAAGTCGCGGTAGACGAGCTTGATCTTGCCCGAGTACTTCTCCAACAGGCTTGCCATGGTGCCATTGGCCCGCTTGCAGAACGGACATTCGAAATCGGAAAATTCGACGACCGTCACGCGAGCATCCGGCGCGCCGCGTACAGGCGCTCCAGCCACGGGCACATCGACGCGTGCCGCGAGCGGAGGTTCGAGGCGATCGACGATCTTCGCATTCGACCGCAGCGACGACAGAAAGACCTCCTGGCGGGCGTTCAGCTTCTGCTGTTGAAGGAGCTGACGGATCCGGGGGCGTACGGTCGCTTCGTCACCACGCAGCCTTGCCTTGTTGGCGTTGTAGTATTCATCGATCTCCTTTTCGGTGACCAGCGCCACCTTGGACGTGATTTCGTCGTCCATCAGGGCCGCTACCGCGATACCCCGCTTCGCGGCTTCCTGCGCCAGAAGATGCTGCGCGATGAGCGCATCGAGCTCCGCCCGCTTGAGCGCGTAGATCTGCTCCTCGAGGGAGGAGAGCTTGGCGCCGGCTCTAGTCTGGAGATCCTTGGCGGTGATCGTCTCGCCATTGACCTCGGCGAGGGCCTCGTTGGCAGTGGCCTGGGCGAGGGCCTCCGGAATGGCTAGCGCAGCTGCCATGATGAGGGCGCCGAGGGCGGCCGAGACCCAGTCCCGCATGACGCCTTGACTTGCCAAGGCGCCGGACGTCGGATCGCTAGTGGTTACCGCACGACAAGGCGGGCGTTCATTTGCGTTGGCTGCCATGGCTTTGCGGAAGCTAAGGGGCCCCGATTCTAACCCACACCGAATGCAGGAGGTCGCGTAGCCCGGGGAGGAACACCGGACTCGCGGCTCGACCGGACGGAATTGCAGGCCGCAACAATCGGGCCTTGGGGTTCACCTACAAGCCGCCGACAGTATTCCGGGCTCCGCCGCCCCGCAGCCCAATGCCAAACCATCGAGCGCTGCGTTTGACGGGTCGAAAGGACCGCTGTCAGAGGTCGGGTCGAGGGCGGCTCGCTAGAGCGATGCCACCCTCAACCCGCTGCCAATCGCCTGTCAATCAGAAGGTGGTTCGCAGCTCGAATCTACATTCTCCGATGGATCGGTGCACGTGTAGCTGTGCCCGTTTTGATCCAGGGTGCAGAGCTGGGCAAAGAAAAAGGTGCCATCCGAAGTATCGATCTCGACCACGCCAACGAAGCTGTCGGCCGTGAAATCGAGGAGAGCGCCGCCGGTACTGCACGTTGCGTCCTCCGGAACGCCCACTTCGGCAGTAGCGGTGCAGATGCCGTTGCCGTTGCAGTTCAGCGGTACGGTCGGACTGCTGAGAATATCCCCTCCAAGGTTGGGCATGCCCTGGACGCATGCCGGATTCTTATTCTTCTTGTCGTGGTCGCATTTCGGGCCTTGGCGAGCGGGGTTCGTGCCCGCCCAACCGTTGCCGTTCGTGTTGGCGGTGGTTGACGCCGTGAACGTAGGTGCCGGTCCGCACGTTTGCTCGCCAGTCAGGGTGCCATCGTCGCAAACAAACGGGGTAAACTCTGTCCCATCGCCTGACTCAAACCCTCTCACGAAGCAGGTCGCTGTCTCAGGGTTAGTGATCTGGTTCGAGTCGACAGCTACCTGGCAGATCTCGCTCCCCGTAATCCACGAGGCGCAGAACTTCGCGCCGTTGATCAACTTGCATCCTGCGCTCGCTTCGGTGGCCGCCAGGCCCAGCGTTGCGCAAATAGCGACGCATAGGGCGGTGCGAGTCGGACTGAACATGGTGCCTCCTTATCTCTGCTCTAAGAGTTGCCGATTGGTCTCTTGCCCAGTTATGGATTCTTTATTCAACCTGAACCAATGTGGACGTGCGCGCGGGATTCCACATCCGACCCCGAAAGATAGCAAACCCACTGAATATGCGACAAGCATTTTTCGCCATGGTACCGACGCGGTCGCGATTACGAATGAGACGTCGCGAACAGCTCGTCCCGTCATTACCCCGAGGAGGAAGTGGTTAGCAAGCTTCATTCCCGAACACGTAACCCACTAAGTTTGCGACGGAACTTCAATGTTTGCCGCGGCAGAAGCCGATGCACTGTCAAATCCATCGACAATACGCTGCAGTGCTCGACCGCGAGGCTACAGCAACGAAATGAACTCTTCGAACTTGCCGCCCCGAGTCTTCGGCAGCTCCGCGTCGTGGTAACTGAACCGCAGTGTGAACGGATGGCCGAGCGCATCGAGAATGACTGTACGCAACAACTCTTCCTGGCTAGGCGACAGAGGAACATCGACGACGAGCTTCATCTCGACGGTGTCCAGAGTGTGCTGGACGGCTTGGTACTGCCGGATCGGCGCGATTTCACGGAAGGCGTGGAACCCCACCGAGGGCCAATGCCTCGAACCATCGGGCAGCGTGACCATGTTGCGACTCCGACCGAGGATGCGCTTCAAAGTGGGCAGGCCGCGGCCGCAGGGGCACGCACCGCCCACCTCCGCGTAATCGCGAATTTCGTAGCGCACAATCGGCGTGGCGAAGTTATGCAGATCGGTGATCACGACGCGACCGACTTCGCCTTCCTTGCATGGCACGCCCTCCTCATCCAGGATTTCGACGATCAGGCTTTCTGCCTGCACGTGGTAGAGCCCGCTCACGGGGCACTGCAGCGCGATCGCGCCGACCTCCTGTGCGCTGTATGCGTCCACTGTCTTCAGCGCGAAATCGTCTTCGCAGCGCGCCTTGAGGCTGGCTGAAAAAGTCTCCCCGATGGTGCGCACCTCCCTCAACTGCGGTGGGAAGCGACCCATCCGTTCGAACTCGTCGAGCAGCGCGCTCAGATTCGTGGGGTAGGTCAAGAGGTATCGGGGATTGCGCCGGAGCAGCCATGCCGCCTGCTCGCTCACGCTCAGCGACAACGGTTGCCGATACCCCGGGCCGGTTTCGAACAAGATCGATACCGGTATTCCCCAGCCCTCCTTCCGGGCAACGGTGTCGTCGTCCTGTGGCTTCAAGTTGGCGCGGACAAAAGCGGCGCTTTGCGAGAAGTCGCGTTGATGCCACAGATGATCCCGCACCGTAAGCGCCATCCACATCAGGTTGTTGATCGCGGTGTGCTTGACCTCGACAATCTGCCCGGTGGATCCCGATGTTTGAACGGTTTGCGACGGTTCGTGCGCCTTAGGAACGACGCTGGAATGGATCGTCGCTGCCTGCTCGACGAGCGTCCGCCTCGTCAACAGCGGAACGCTACTCAGCTTCTCCTCGGACCAAGGGTCGTCGGCTCGAATCGCGCATCGATCGAAAAGCTCGCGATAGAAGGGCGAGTGGCGATGAGCGTGGGTCGCCAGTTGTTCCAGCTGCAGCAACTGCCGCTCGAGCAGAGCCGGACCGCTGAGCCACTGAGTCTGTTCGAGCTGAAAGAGCTGCGCGAGCAGGGCCGCCGCGTTGGTGGACGGCATCGACGGCCAGACGACGTCCGGCACGGTGGTCTTGAAGACCGGCGATGTTGAGTTGAGGCTCAGCGTGCCCCCGCTCGCCTGAAGACCAGCACCGGACAGCGCTCAGCCAGTTCATACGAGGCGCGCTTTTCGTACACGCATTCGAAACCGTCTTCGAATACGTCGATCATTTCGCGGACGCTCGGAAAATGATACGACGCCGAACTCCCTCGATACGCATCGATCGTGCTGATCTCATCGATCGGCCAGCCCGTCGGATCCGCCAGGCGGGCATGTTCACCGAAGTGTTTGTCGCAGGTTCGCCATGCGTCGTCGAGGCGGACGCCTCTCTCAGCGTCGTCGCCCTGTAGCGCCATGGCCAGGCGCCATTTGAAGACGGCGAAGCTCCCGATCTGTCGAGCCTGGACGGCGGACAGCACGTCGTCAATGGACTCTGTAATGAGCGGCCGCGCAAAAATTCGCGCCATGAACACGCCGCCGGGCTTCAGAACGCGACGCAGCTCCAGCGCCAGTTTTCGATGGGCGTCCGGAAACAAGATGGCCGGCAGGCCGCCGTCGATCATCGCGAGATCCATGCACGCAGCGCGCAACGGCAATTGCAGCCAGTTGCCGCAGAGTGCCGTTCGGTGCGCATCGTTTCCCGGCCAGACGCTTTGAATCATGGCGAGGGTGTTGTCCACGGCGATCAGATTCAGAGGGGGCGTCCAGTGAGCGCTCGCCAATTCCGGCGTCACGCCCAGCATGAGCGCGTCCAATATCGTCTGCGTCGGGAAGCATTCGGCCAATGCCCGTCCGAACAGCGCGATATCCTCAGGGCACGGGCGCAACGGTGCCTTAACGTAACGCCAGTGCTGCGCATGCTTGTTCCAGTGCGAGAGTTGCGGTGTCAACTGCGCCATGACTGACCTCGCGGAATCTGGCCTCCCGGGTTTAGCCCGATCGCGTTCTAAATGAGCCTTCGCGATGTGTTCAGCACGGGATTACGAAATCGCGCCGATACGACTTACTCTAACACCAACGCCCATTCAAACCCGGCGCCGACCCGACGAAGCCGGCATAGAAACACCCGACTGGCTCAGCTTCGCGCCCGTGGATCTGGTTGGCGATGCATTGGTTCACAGTTTGCGGGAGACCGGCTTCAAGACGGAGCAGCCAGCGTTTTTCAGCATGCTGGGAGTAGCCATCTACATGCCCGAGCATGCACTGAAGCAAATCCTGAACCTCGTTGCGAGCTTACCTAACGGAAGCGGCATCGTCTTCGACTACGGCATGCTGGACAGTGCCCTGGACCAGAATCAGCGGGTGGTACGCGAGGCCGCCGCGCGGAACGCGGCCGCCATCGGCGAGCCCTTCGTAACCTTTCTTGATCCTCTCAAATTGGAGGCCGATTTGCGGCAGATGGGATTTGGTCGCATCGATGATTGCGGATTCGCCGAAATCAACCAGCGATACTTCGAAGGTCGCAGCGATCAGTTGCGCGTCGGCCCAGGCGGTCGTCGCCTCGTGGGTGCATCCCCCTGAAGGGCTGCGTAGGTGCGCCGCGGCATGGCAATGATCGCGCGCAGCAGAAACGGCCGCATTGTGCGGCCGTTCCGTGGGAAGTGGTAGCGAGGGAGGGACTCGAACCCCCGACCAAAGGATTATGATTCCTCTGCTCTAACCAGCTGAGCTACCTCGCCCAAAGGGGCAAGATTATCGGCGATCGGCGGCGACGATGTCAAAGCGCCGCGGCCAATCGAGGCTGTTCCGACAGCGCCTTGGGCTTGCCGCGAAAGTCTAGAGCCGCGCGGCGCCCGTGCCCGCGATTTCGGCGTACGCCGAATGATTGTGGATCGACTCGAAATTCTCCGAGGCGACGCGAAACCGGCCGATCCGCGGATCGCGCTGGAGCCGCAGCGCGATGTCGCGCACGAGATCCTCGACGAACTTGGGATTGTCGTAGGCGCGCTCGGTCACGAACTTCTCGTCCGAGCGCTTGAGGAGTCCGTAAAGCTCCGAGGACGCTTCCTCCTCCGCGATGCGCGCGAGCTCTTCGAGCGACAGCTCGCCGCCGGCAAGCTCGACGCGCACGGTGATGTGCGAACGCTGGTTGTGAGCGCCATAGTCGGCGATCTTCTTGGAGCAGGGACAAAGACTCGTCACCGGAGCGACCAGCTCGATCGCGACCCGGGTCCGGCCGTCGGCTCCGGTCTCGATCGCCCATCGCGCGTCGTAGTCGAGAAGGCTCTCGACACCCGAGACCGGTGCGGCCTTGCGCACGAAGTAGGGGAAGTGCAGATCGATGCGACCGGTGTTGGCGCCGAGCCGGGCGAGCATGCGCTCGTGCATGGCGCGAAGCCCCGCGAGGTCGAGCGCCTCGCGGCGCTCCTCGAGAATCTCGATGAACCGCGACATGTGCGTGCCCTTCACGTCGTGCGCGAGGCCGACATACATGCCGAGCTCGACGATCGTGTGCTGGACGCTGCCGTCGGCCGTGCGAAGTGCGAGCGGATAGCGCAGTCCCTTCACGCCGACGCGCTCGATCGGGAGCTCGCGCGCGTCGGGCAGTGACTGGGTATCGGGCAGCGGCAGGTATTCGGGGGCGTTCAAGCAGGCTCCTCAGGCGGGATGCGGATCCGCGTCGAGCTCATGAGATGCATCATTGGTCGTCAACGTTCCGGCCGAACCATATGCCGCCGTGGGACGAGCGTTCAACCCTTGGGCGCACCGGGTTTATCGGCGAGAAGCCTTTCGAGCAGCGCAACGAGATCGCGATCGCTCGGTTCGACCCGGCTGGCGAACGTGCCCACCGGATTGCCGTTGCGGTCGATGACGTATTTATAAAAGTTCCACTTCGGCCCCAGACCCGTTCGGGCGACGAGGTCCGCATACAGGGGATTGGTCGAAAGACTCTTGACGCTCGACTTCTCGAACATCGGGAACTGGACGCCATAAGTGAGCCGGCAGAATTCGGCGATGTCCTTGTTGCTGCCCGGCTCCTGCTCGAAGTCGTTGGATGGAAAGCCGAGCACGACCAGGCCGCGATCCTTGTACTTGCGATAGAGCGCTTCGAGCCCTTCATACTGGTGCGTGTACCCGCAGTAGCTCGCCGTATTCACGATCAGGAGCACTTTGCCGCGATATTGGCAAAGCGACTCGGGCTTGCCGGTCTGCAGGCGGCTGAATTCGCGATCGAGCAGCGATGGGCATGATGTCGTCGCGGCGACCTGCGGCGGATCGGCGAGCGCTATGGGAGCGATCATCAGCGACGTCATCGCAAACAGCGCCGCGACGAGGATGGAAAGGGTTCGCTTCGATATCATCATCGCCTCCCTCGAGCAAGAAAGTATAGCATCTCTGTTTGTCTTGGACAGGCGGCTGCGGCGTCGACCCAGTGTGGTAAGTTCGCAGGGCTGTCCTGGACGAATGCGCGAAATGGAAGGCAACGAAGCGCGCTTCAACATCAGCGCCGTGGAACGAGAGACGGGGCTGTCGAAGGACGTCCTGCGCATCTGGGAGCGGCGTTACGGCTTTCCGAGGCCGGATCGCGACGAGAACGCGGAACGCCAATATACCGCCGAAGAGCTCGCGCGGCTGCGCACCATCAAGCGCCTGATGGACACGGGCTTGAGGCCGGGCAAGCTTATCCGGCAATCGCTCGAGGAATTGAATGCGCTCGCGGAAAAGCGCATCCGTCCTCGGCGCGAGGCTTCGGTGCCGGCAGTCGAGAGCGATGTGCTGGCGCTGCTCAAGGGGCACGATGCAGCCGCGTTGCACGCGACGCTCGCGAGCCTGATGTTGCGAAACGGCATCCGGCACTTCGTGGTCGATACCGTCGCACCGCTCAACGGCGCTGTCGGCGAGGCATGGATGCGCGGCGAGCTGCAGGTGTTCGAGGAGCATGTGTACAGCGAGGCGCTCCAGCTCGCCTTGCGCGTCGCCATCAACGCCATTCCGAGGGGCGCGGGCGGGCCGAGAATCCTGCTGACCACCGTGCCGGGCGAGCAGCACGGCATCGGCTTGCTCATGACCCAGGCGCTGCTCTCGTCCGAGGGCGCGTACTGCGTTTCGCTCGGAACGCATACGCCGTTCGACGATATCCGCCGAGCGGCGCTCGCGTACAAGGCGCAGGTCGTGGCGGTCTCGTTCTCGATGGCGTTCCCGCTACGACAGGTGGGAGATGCGATCGGTACCCTGCGCCGCACACTGTCCCCCACCGTCGCGCTGTGGGCAGGCGGCGAGGTCACGCGCCGGCTTCGCAGGACGCCGTCGGGGGTGCGACTTCTGCCCGAGATCGCGGACGTGCTTCCAGCGCTCCAGAGCTGGCGCGCCGATTCCGGCTCCTCCGCCGCGCGATAAGCGCAAAAAGCCGCTGATGACCGCGTTCGTGCTCACGCTCGCTCTCGTGGTGGGGACCGGCGCATACCTCCGCTGGGCCGCGCACTGGATCAGCGAGGGGGTTGCGCTGTGGTGGTTCGTGCTCGGCGCTCCGCTGGCCTACTTTACGCCGGCGATCGTGCTCGTGACGCTGTCATTCGCGATGGCGTGGATCTGGCGCACGCCTCGGCCCCAGGAGGCGCGCATCGGCTTGGCGGTGACGCTGCGGATGTACTGCGTGGAAGTGTGGGTCGTCGCGATCTCCTGGCCGCTGATGGCGCTGCATCGCTGGCTGCTACGCGACCCGCAGCCGGCTCCGGCGAGGCGTCCCGTCCTCCTGATTCACGGCGTACTGGTAAACGACGGGGTATGGATCGCATTCCGGAGATATCTTCGGCTCAGCGGCATCGGGCCGGTCTACACGGTGAATTACGGACCTCCGCTTGCCGATATCGAAGTCTTCGCCGGACAGCTCTACACGAAGGTCGAGGCGATCTGCGCCGCCACCGGGGCAAAGCGGATCGTGCTCGTGGGGCACAGCATGGGCGGGCTCGTCGCCCGGGCCTATCTCCGCCGTTTCGGAGGCGGGCGTGTCGCGCGCCTGATCACGCTCGGGACGCCGCATCACGGCAGCGTGCACGCATACCTGTTCGTGGGACGAAGCCTCGCCCAGCTCCGCCCTGGGAACGCGTGGCTCGCCGAGCTCAACCGGGACGAAAACGGCGCTCCGCCGGTGCCGATCACGTCGATCTGGTCGCGGCACGACAGCATGGTCGCGCCGCAGGCGAGCTCGGTGCTCGGTCACGCGGACAATGTCGCGCTCGTGGGCGTCGCGCATAATGCGCTGCTGGCGGATCGGAAGGTCCGGGAATGCGTCGTCGCGAGTCTGCACATTCGCTCGGGCGGGACCGCGCCTTGAGGATTGGAAATTGACAGCTCTCCGTCAGGTTTCGACCGGCGACAGGCGCGCGGCACGCACATCCTTGTGGTAGGCTACAGACGGCTCGTGACACGCGCGCGAGTTAGCAGCGCCGCCCCACGCCAGATCATGGGCGATTCGTGACGGGAGCGGCAACGGGGATCGTTTCAAATCAGGGGAGAGGGACAAATGAAATCAAAATCGTCGAGGGCTAGCGGCCTTTCACTTCGGGATGTCAGTTGCTTGCTTGCAGCCGTCGGCTCGGCTGCCTTGATCTATGGCTGCGCTTCGACTCAGGGAATCGATGGAGGAATTGGCCCGGCATCGACCCATTCGACAGTTAGCATTGCCGTTTACTCAAGCGGATCATCCACGCCCGGGGGCTGGACGTGCACGACGAAGGGCAGATTCACAATATGCCTCAGCGAGGATCCGATCGATCTGAGCCACGATCCCGACCCGGTCACCATTCCCTGGACCCTCGTAACCCAGGGATGGAAGTTCGTCCACAACAAGGGGATCAAGATCAGAGGCGGCGGGTGGCACGAGCAGGAAGTAAGCGACACGCAATACACCGCATGGAACAGGAAAGATCGGCAGATCTACAAGTACGAGATCAACGTCACCAACGGCACCGATACGGTGACCTGGGATCCGTTCATCTGGAACAACTAAACCGCGTTGCGGCTGGCGGCCGATGGCGACCGTTCAAGCGCGACGATCGAGCCACGAGCGCGCCTCGGTGATCGCCTGATCATACGAAAGCGCCCTGCCTGGCGCTTCCGCCGCTGCGAATGCCGTCGGCCCCAGCGCATCGCGCGCCGTGGCGATCAGTGGCGCGAGGAACGCCTCGTCGGCTGGATCGCGATGCAGGCCGGTTTGCTCCAATTGCGCTTCCGCAGCGCCGAAAAACCGCGCAGCCTGTTCGCATTCGTTTGCAAGTGCTGCGAAGCCCGCGGAGACCTCCAGAGCGCTCACTCCGGCAGGCTTCGAACCGATCTCCTCGACGATCGCGAGTACCTCGAGCAGCTTCGGTCGCACACGATCGGCAGCGCGTCGACCGATCGCCACCATGGCGAGATTGAGAAGACCGATCGCTATACTCTCCCGATCCCCGAGCTCGCGGGCAAGCTCCACGACCCTCTCGTAGAGCGGCTCTGCCATGGTGAGGGAGCCTTCAACGCGATATACCTGCGCCAGCGCAGTGAGCGCGACCGCTACGTCTCGCTTGCTCCCGAACTCCCGCGCCAAGGTGAGGGCCTCTTCGAAATGTCCGCGGGCACCTTCCAGGTCTCCCTGTCCGAGGGATGCAACTCCCAGTGGCTGGAGCACTGCGGCGACCATGCGCTTGTCCCCGATTTCGCGCGAGATCGCCAGACTCTCCGATAGGTAGGGTTGCGCATCCGCATAGTGGCCCATCACGCAGGCCAGTTGGCCGGCATCGCACAGCGCGCTGGAGCGCGCGATACTTCGTTGCCGTGCGCCGGGGCGTGCAAGTGCCTCGATAATCAGACGTTGTCCCAGGGCCAGCAGCCCACGAATGATCCAGTAATGCTTCACCGAGCAAACAAGTCTCAACCCTCTTTCGTCACCTCCTTGGACGTTCCCTGCCCAGACGTGCGCCGACAGGATGTTCTCCCGTTCGAGATCCAGTCGCGCGAGCCATGCACCCTGCTCGGGACCAACGAGCTGAGGCCTCGCCTTCTCCGCGAGCGTCAGATAGAAGTCTAGGTGGCACGCGCGAACTTGTTTCTCTTCTCCCGAATCGCGCAAGCGCTCCAGCGCATACTGGTTCACCGTGTCGAGCAGCCGATAGCGCGCGCCGGCGGCTTCAAGAACGACCAGCGACTTCTCCACCAGAGCGGTTAAGACGTCGAGCGCTTCGGACTCACGCAGGTCATCACTGACGCACACCGCTTCGGCGGCATCGAGCGTCCAGCCGCCGGCGAACACCGCAAGTCGTCTTAGCGCGACGCGCTCCCGTTCGTCGAGGAGATCGTAGCTCCAGTCGATCAAGGCACGCAGGGTCTGCTGACGCGGTAAAGCCGTGCGATCGCCGCTGGTCAGCAGGCGGAAGCGATCATGCAGGCGCGCGGCGATGTTCTCCACCGAAAGAGCGCGCACCCGCGCGGCCGCAAGCTCGATCGCGAGAGGGATGCCGTCCAGCCGACGACAGATGTCGGCGATGGCCGCGGCATTCTGTTCGTTGGCTTGAAACGCAGGCTGCGCGGCGGCAGCCCGATCCATGAACAACCGGACGGATTCGTATTGGCCCAATGATTCGGGCGTTACCACGTCCGATCGATCCGGAACCGCCAGCGCCGGCACCGGATAGGCCGCTTCCCCGGCCAGGCGCAGATGCTCACGGCTCGATGCGATGATCTTGACGTGCGGACCGGATTCGAGCAAATGCTTCGCGAGCGCCGCGCAGGTTCGTACCATGTGCTCGCAGTTGTCCAGAATAAGCAGTATCCGGCGGTCCTTGGCGTACTTCCTAAGCGCGTCGAGTACCGTCAGTCCGGGTTCTTCCTTGACTCCCAGCACCGACGCGACCGCTTGCGGCACAGACTGCGCATCGGTCAGCGGGGCGAGCTCGACGAACCAGACGCCGTCGGGGAAGTGGTCGAGCAGATCGGCCGCGACCTGCAGCGACAGACGAGTCTTGCCGATGCCGCCGACGCCGTAGAGCGTCAGCAGGCGGCTGTTCGCCAGCATCTTTCGGATCTCGTCCAGCGGGTGCTCGCGCCCGATGAACGACGTCACCTGCTGCGGAAGGTTGTTAGGGGTGGCTTCCAACGAGCGCAGCGCGGGGAAGTCCCGCCGCAATTGCGGATGAACGACCTGGTAGATGCGTTCGGAGGTCGCGAGATCGCGCAAGCGCACGGTGCCCAGATCTCGCAATGTGGCTCCCTCGGGCAGGCTCTCGCGCACCAGCACCGCGACCGCTTCGGAGAGCAGCACCTGACCTCCGTGAGCGACGCTTGTGACTCGCGCTGCGCGGTTGACAGCCTGGCCGAAGAAATCGTTGTCGCGACGCTCGTCGACACCCGCGTGCATGCCGCACCGTAGCTTGAGGAGAACACCTGCCGTCGCATCGGGGTCGGCGAGCGCCTGTTGCATGGCGACCGCGGCGCCGACCGCGTTCGACGGATCGTCGAATACCGCGTGGATTCCGTCGCCCGTCGTCTTGACGACCTCACCGCTATGGCGGTGCACGACGCCTCTGGCAATTTCGTCGTGCCGCGCGAGCGCGCGCCGCATGCGCTCGGTATCCTGCTCCCAGAGACGCGTGCTCCCTTCGATGTCCGTAAAGAGATAGGTGACGACGCCGGGCGATGCCCGCATGGGAACGTACCCTGGGTGGATCGCCCCAGTTTATCCGACCGCGTCGGAAGCGCGAATGGCCCGGCTGTCGCGGTCCTGACAGCCCTCGCGGGTCCTACCAGTGTATCCCCTGAGTCAACTGCGCGAACGCCATCTGCTCCGCGGTGAGCGGCTGAGGCTCGCCCTCCTTCTTGCCGGCCGCGGCCGCCGAGTCGGGGAACATGTTGAAAGCGGTGTTGAGCAGGATCTGCGTGAGCCTGGGGGCGATCGCATGGCTCACCGCACCGAAGACGCCGAGCCGCGTGGCGATGCGCACCGGCTTGTACACGATCGCTTCGACGACGAGGTCCGCTGCTTCCTCGGGTGATAGGGTAGGCACGCTCTCGTACATCCTGGTGGGCGCAATCATCGGCGTGCGCACCAGCGGCATGTTGATCGTCGTGAAGTTGATGCCCTTGTCGAGGAACTCCGACGCGGCGCAGGCCGAGAAGGCGTCCAGCGCCGACTTGGACGCGACATACGCCGAGAAGCGCGGTGCATACGACAGCACGCCGATGGAGGAGATGTTGATGATGTGCCCGGTCTTCTTTTCGAGCATCCGCGGCAGGAAGCCCATGATGAGCCGCAGCGACCCGAAGTAGTTGAGCTGCATCGTGCGCTCGAAGTCGTGGAAGCGGTCGAGCGAATTCAGGATCCCGCGCCGGATCGACCGGCCCGCGTTGTTGACGAGATAGTCGCACGCACCGTGGTCCTTGAGCACCTTCGCGACCAGCGCGTCGGCTGCGGCCATGTCGGAGACGTCGCAGGTATAGATCCACGCCCTGCCGCCAGCGGCTTCGATCTCTCTTTTGGTCTCCAGGAGCTTTTCCTCGCCGCGCGCGACCAGCATGATCTTGGCGCCAGCCCCGGCGAGCTTGAGCGCAGTGGCCCGGCCGATGCCCGACGACGAGCCGGTGATCACGACGACCTTGTCCTTGACCCGGCCGGAGAGGCTCCGGTCGATGAACAGATCCGGATCGAGGTTGCGCTCCCAGTAGTCCCACAGCCGGGCAGCGTAAGTCTCGAGATGCGGGACTTCGATCCCCGAACCCTTCAGCGCCTTCGCCGCCTCGCGGTTGTCGTAGCGGGTCGGCCAGTTGACGAACTGGAACACGTCCTTCGGAATGCCCAGATCCTTGAGCACCGCGCGGATCATGCGCTTCATCGGTGCGAGCGACGCCACGCCATAGAGGATCGGCGCGGGAATGAACCCGAACATGCGCGCGTTGATGCGCATGGTCATCTGCGGCGCGTGCGCGGCCCTGGCGAAGATGTTGAGCACTTCGCCGATGCGGTGCGGCGCAGGGTCCGTCAGGTGGAAGCACTTGCGGTCGAGGCCCCGCTTGTGCGCGAGGTGATCCAGCGCCGCCGCGACGAAGTCGACCGGGACGATGTTGATGCGCCCGCCTTCGATGCCGATCGTGGGCACCCAGGCGGGAAGCATCCGGCGCATCTTCTGGATGAGCTTGAAGAAATAATAGGGGCCGTCGATCTTGTCGATGTAACCCGTCTGCGAATGGCCGACGACGAAGCCGGGCCGATACACCCGCCACGGCCTCCGGCATTCGCTGCGGACGATGCCCTCGGAGACGTGCTTGGTCTTGAAGTAGGGGTGGTCGAGCTCCTCGGCCTCTTCGAACATGTCCTCCCGGAACGTGCCCTCGTAGAGGCCCGCGGCCGCGATGGAGCTCACGTGATGGAAGCAGCCGGCGCGGACGGCTTCGGCGAACCGGACGGCATTCCTCGTGCCGTCGATGTTGGCGAGCTCCTGCGCTTCGGCACTCGCGGCGAGGTCGTAGACCGCCGCGAGGTGAAACAGGTGCTTCACCTTGTCTTTCAACTTCGCGACGTCCGCGGCCGACACGCCCAGGTTCGGCTTGGTGAGATCGCCGACAAGCCCGATCACGCGCGTCTCTTCCGCGCCCCACGTCTCGCGCAGGGCGTCGAGCTTTTTCTGCGAACCCTTCCGGACGAGGACGTAGACCGGCTCGCCTCGCTTCAGCAGCTTCTCGATCAGGAAGCGGCCGATGAACCCCGTGCCGCCGGTGACGAAATAGGCCATCGAATGCCTCCTCGATTCGCTTTCTCGGTGCTCCCCTGGAGCGGCTCCACCCGATTGCGCTCCAACCGCGGCGCGAAATGCGGAAAGCCATTATACGGCGGCGCTCGCCGCCCACCGCGGAGCGCGACAGGCAGCGTTTAGTATGATTCCTCTAGCGCATCGGCTTAGAATCGGTCCAACGTTCCAAACGCGATGCGCGAAGGAGAGAAGATGCTGAAGAAAGCGAAGGCCGAGCTTGGTTCCGGGCAGTCAGGCGAAGCAAAGGGATTGGCACAGGCGATCCTGGATTCGTCGCACCAGATCTGGCTGGCAGGTCTGGGCGCGTTTGCCAAGGCACAGGGTGGCGGGATGAAAGTGTTCGAAACGCTGGTCAAGCAGGGCGAAGGACTGGAAGCGAAAACGCGAGTCGCGGCGGCGCAGACCGCGGAGGCCGCGCGCGGCGCCGCGAAGGCCAAGGCCAGGGAGATGCAATCGATCGCGGGTGACACGTGGGACAAGCTCGAACAGGTGTTCGAAAATCGCGTCGCTCGTGCGCTCGGACGGCTGGGCGTCTATTCGGCCGCGGACGTCAAGCGTCTGACCGAGCGCGTCGACGCGCTTTCCGAGGCAGTCAACGCGCTGCTCAAGGCGCAGGGCGCAAAGCGCTCGTCGTCTGCGGGACGAAGCCGCGGCGCGAGCAAACGCGCGAAGGTGAAGCGGAGTGCCAAAGCTACAGGCTCTGCGGCGAAGTAGTCCCGGCAGCCGATGTAGCCCGGGTTGAGCGCGAAGCGCGATACCCGGGACAACTCTACCGACGCATCTTTCCGGGATCCGCGATCTTCCCGGGATTCGCTCCGGCCCATCCCGGGCTACTCATTTATCACGCGCTACTCCCGGTTCAACCTCTCGACCTGCTTGATGTAGTTCTGCATCGCCTCGTCCTTGCTCATCCCCTTGAGCTTGGACCATGCGTCGTGCTTGGCGCCGCCCACGAAGTCGAAGCCGCCGCGGCGATCGCCCTTGGCGTCGCCTTCGGTGGCCTGCTTGTAATACGAATAGAGCTTTAGCAGCGTCGCGTTGTCGGGGCGCTTCTTGGTCTGCTTGGCGGCCGCGGCTGCGGCTTCGAACTTCGCCTTGAGGTCCTTCGGTGCGGCGGACATGAACCCTCCTCGTGATCGATCGCGCGGCGACACGCTCGTTTCGACGCCCCGCTCTTCTATGCTACTTTAGCGCGACCCGCGAGTTGACGGCAAACCGTATCGCCATGGCCGAGATAAAGCGCGAAAGCATGTCGAGCGTCGACGTCGCCTGGCTGCGCATGGATCGACCGAGCAATCTCATGGTGATCTGCGGCGTACTACTGCTGCGCGAGCGCATGGGTGTCGCCGCGTTGCGCCAGACGATACGTTCGCGCTTCCTGCGTTTTGCGCGCTTCCGGCAGCGACCGGTGGCGACGCTGACCGGATTCGAATGGCAGACCGACGAGAGCTTCGATCTCGCGCGGCATGTCAAGCGGGTCCCGTTGCCGCGGGATGCGGGCGACGCCGAGCTCGAAGCACTGGTGAGCAAGCTCGTTTCCACGCCGCTCGCTGTGGATCGGCCGCTGTGGGAGTTCCTTCTCGTCGCCGGTTACAAGCGCGGCTCGGCCGTGGTCCTGCGGATTCATCATTGCTACGCCGACGGCATCGCGCTGATCCAGGTGCTGCTGTCGATGACCGACGCCGAGCGCGGCGGCGCTGGTGTAGCGGCCGCACCGTCGCCCCGGCCACGACGCGGCGATGCGGACGTGGATCCACTCGCGCAGCTCATCGCGCCGCTCGCGGGCGCGCTGGAAATGGCGTCGAAGGCGGGGTCGACGCTCCTGGACAAGGGCGTGGCGCTGCTGCGCGATCCGGCGAAGGCGCTCGCGCTCGCCGAACAGGGCGGGGCGCTCACCGCGGAGCTGGCGCGGCTCGCCTTGATGAGCGAAGACTCCAGCACGCGCTTCAAGGGCAAACCCGGCGTCGCCAAACGGGTGGCGTGGGCGGAACCGATTCCGCTCGAGGAGGTGAAGGTTTTAGGGAAGGCGCTCGGCTGCTCGATCAACGACGTGCTCCTCGCGTCGGTATGCGGAGCGCTGCGGGCCTATCTCGTCGCGCGAGGCGAGCCGGTGGACGGCGTCGTGATTCGGGCGCTGGTGCCGGTGAACCTGAGGCCGCAGAGCGAAGGGCATCGGCTCGGTAACAAGTTCGGGCTGGTCTTTCTCGAGCTGCCCATCGGCATCGCGAACCCGGTGGAGCGTCTGTACGCCGTGCGCGCCAACATGCGCTCGCTCAAGGGTTCGTATCAGCCGGTGATCGCGCTGGGCATCCTGGCGGCGATGGGTGCCGGCCCGCACGTCCTGCAGGAGAGACTCCTCGCGCTCCTCGCGAAGAATGCCACGGCGGTCATGACCAATGTGCCGGGCCCGCGCGAGCCCCTGTATCTCGCGGGCACGAGAATCGACCGCCTCATGTTCTGGGTGCCGCAATCGGGCGATATCGGGATGGGCGTATCGATCATGACCTACGCCGGCGACGTCCAGTTCGGCTTGATCACCGACCGGTCCCTGTGTCCCGATCCGGAGCGCGTGATCCGGAGCTTCGCGCCCGAATTCGAAAAGCTCGTGCTCGCTACGCTGATGGCACCGTGGCCCTGGCACGAGGCGCCATCGGCGGCGGCGTTGGAGCGCGTGGCCCTCGCATGAAACCCGAATCGCTCGGTGCAGCAATGCGTGCATTGACGGCGCTGCTGTGGGTCGTCGGCACGGCCGCCGCGACGCAGACGCTCAGTCGCGAGCAGGCGCTGGAGTCGCTGTCTCGCGCCGATCCACAGATGCGCCGCGAGGCTGCCAGTCGCCTGGGGGAAATCGGGACGATGGCCGACGTGCCGCCTCTGGTGAAAACGCTGCGCGATCCGGACGAGGATGCTCGCGCCGAGGCGCAACAGGCGCTGTGGCAGATCTGGTCGCGCTCCGGCGACAGCGACGTGGACAGACTCTACCAGGTGGGCATCGAGCAGATGAGCGCCGGCGAGCTCGACCGAAGCATCGCCACGTTCACCCGGATCATCGAGCTCAAGCCCGATTTCGCGGAAGGATGGAACAAGCGCGCGACCCTGTATTTTCTTGCCGGCGACCTGCGCAAATCTCTTGCGGACTGCGATGAGGTCATGAAGCGCAATCCGTACCACTTCGGCGCGCTCGCCGGCTATGCGCAGATCTACATTCGACTCGAGCAGTACGAGCGCGCTCTAGACTACGCGCGCCGGGCGCTGGCGATCAATCCCAATCTCGATGGAATGAAGCGCACCATCGAGTTGCTCGAGCACGTGCTCGAGGAACGGCGCAAGCGGATGATCTAGCGCGGCAGCCTGGGGAGCGGTTTGCCCGACCGCTCTCCGTGCTCGAACCGATCCCTAGGTCAATTCGCTTTTCGCCATTTCTACGTCGAGCCTTTCCATCGCGTCCATCGGCTTGGCCCTGGCGGCGTGCTCGTAGAGCTCGGTGGCCTCGTCGAGCTTCTCCTTGCCGAACAGAAGGATGAGCCCATTGGCGTATTCGATGCGGGCGATCGCCGAATCAGGATTGAGCCTGATCGCTTTCTGGAAGTGCTCGAGCGCGGAGTCCCTTTTTGCGCCGTAGGTCATTCCGGCGACCAGCGCGCCCACCTTGTTGACGACCTCCGCCTGGTAGGCGCCGTAGGCGATGTGCGCGTCGGCGTGCGACGGCGCGAGCCTGAGCGCGGTCGTGAGCGCGTCCTTGATCTTGCCCCCGAAGCCCTGGGCGAGCGCCTTCACGACCGAGATGCCCTGCCCGTAGCGGCCCAGCGCGTAGGCGTAAAGATAGTGCGCGTTGGCATCCTTGGATGCGCGCGCGCGACGATCGTTTGCCCAGTCCGCCGCTTCCTCGAGAAGCGCGAGCTTCGCCTTCTCCGTCTTCTCGAGGTAGTTGGCATAGATAGCCTGTGCCTTGACGGCCGCGTTGATCCCGGCTCCGCCGGTGGCGATGCCGGCGTCGACCGCAGCGTGGAATTCACCCGCATGGTAGTGGCGCCACGCCTCCACGACCGCCGCGTCCCTGGGAAACGGCTCGCAGTCGCCGCGATGAAGCCGGTCCCAATGCTTCTTGAGCGCGGGGGCGTCGTACGCGTACGCCTTGTCCGTATGGGGAAACTTCGTCCATCCCTTCGCCATTCCGCTCCTCCCCGATGCTTGACTAAAGGTAATCCCGGCTCAGGCGGTCGAGCAGCGTGCGCGCGTCGCCGCGCAGGAAAGGCGCGATCAGCGACAGGACCTGATAGGCAGCTCGATCGAGGTTCACCGGCCCGTCCGAGCGCTCACCGCTGGAGATTTTCTGGTATGAGATCCAGTAGGTCGCGACCAGCGCGACGTTGTCGGCCAGCGCGGCGATCTCGGACTCCGACGCCCTCATCGCTCCGGTGGCCACCATCGCGCGGCACAACTCTATCACGGTACGCGCGCCGCGGCGCAGCATGAGCGCCCAGCGCGATGCCAGCTTGCGATTGCGAGAGACGATCTCGTCGAGGTCTCGGAAGAAAAAGCGGTGGTCCCACATCGCCTCGAACAGAAGATGCAGCACGAGCCACAGGTCCTCGACGTCAGCCATGCGGCCCGCGGGCAGGAGCAACAGCGTATCGAGCCGTCGCTCGAAAGCGCCGAAGAGTTCGGCGATGATCTGGTCCTTGTTGCCGAAATGGTAGTACAGGTTCCCCGGACTGATGCCCATTTCATTGGCGATGTCCGCCGTCGTGATGTGCGGCTCGCCGAAACGGTTGAACAGGGTGAGCGCTGTTTCGAGGATGCGCTCGCGCGTTCGGCGCGGGCGTTTGCGCTCCGCCATGATTTGCAGGGATTCGGCAGGCCTGGTCCGGACGGTTCTATGCCGGCGCGCGTCGGTGTTTCGGCATCGGCCCGGCCTTGGTGGGCAGGCTCCCGAGACAACTCTCGAGGGCGTCGAGCGCGCGCGACAGGGCGCGCGCAGCGGTCTTCACGCTCGGACGGTCGAAGAAAAGCGTGCGCGGATCCTCGAGGGCGGCGCGAATGGGATGGTGCTCCTCTTCGAGCTTGGCGATGTCCAGGCGAATGCCATGCCGCGCGAGCAGCGGCGCGAGGATACGCCGCTGAGCGAGCAGGCGCTCCCGCGTGTTGCGATACGCCGTCTCGCACAAGCGCGCTCGATGGGTGTAGCTGAAGATGTTGGCGAAGAACATGTCGGCGTCTTCGCGATCGGGCTCGAACAGGAGCACGTCGGAGCGCGGGTACGTTTGCCGGTACTTTTCCATCCCGACTCGCATCCGTGAGTGAATGATGGCGCGAAACGTCTGCGCGAGCACCAGCGGCAGTCCGCCATGGTCGATCTTCTCGACCGTGAGCCGGCGGCGGCGGGCCGCGGCACTGGCGTCGAACGGCACCAGGGGATTCACGCACAGCAGCAGGTCGACCCCGCAGTCGAGCGCCGCGGAGGCGTGCAGCGTCTTGTTGAGCGCGCCGTCGACGTAGTGCTCGCCGTCGATCTCGACCGGGGGAAACAGCCCCGGAAGCGCCGCGGAGGCCGCGATCGCCTTGTCGATGGGGACGTGATCGAAGCCGGGCGAACCGAAGGTCACCGACCCTCCGGTATCGAGGTTCGTCGCCACCAGAAGGAGCTTGCGACGGAGCCGCCGGAAGTCGTTGCTGCGCCCGCTCGTGCCGAGCAGTCGGGTCAGAAAGGCGTGGATCGCCCGCTGATCGAAGAGTCCCGTCGGTACCGCTCTGCCGAGGGCGGCGAACGATTCGAGCGCTCCATGACGCAGCGGATCGCGCAGGAAGGTCCAGAGCGATGCTCCGGCAAGCCGCGGCACGGAGATCGCGCGGCGCCAGAACTCGCCGAGCGCGGGCCGCAGAAAGAGCGCAGGCGGCAAGGCCGCATCGCGGCCCTCGGCGATGAACAGCCGGTACATCTGCGCCGGCGAGATACCGTTAGCGAGCGCCGCGGCGACGAAGCCGCCCGACGATACGCCGACATAGACGTCGAGATCGTTGAGGTCGACGCCCTGAAGCGACTCGCCGAGCGCGAGCAGCGCGCCGACTTCATAGATCCCGCCAAGGGGCCCGCCGCCGGCGAGAGCGAGCCCGATCCGCGCGCGCGCCGACCGGCCCTTCCGGGGTCGTGCGCTGGCGCCCGCGGCCCGGGGCGACGCCCCTACCGGCATGCTTCTCCCTTCGTCGTTGCTCTCGGCGGGGGCGATGTTACACCACCCGCCGGGTGCTCACGCCTTGCGCGCCGAGCGCTTGATCTTCCGTGCCTTCCGCGCCTTCGTCGGCGAGCGCTTGGTCGTCTTCGCAGCCGGCTTGGCGGCCGCCGGTGTGCGCAATCTCGGCAGAGTCGCGGCCGCGGCGTCGACGAGTCCGTTGGCGGTTGTCAGCGCCGTGTGACGCGCCTTGTTCCAGGCGACCGTCGCGAGGGCGAACGAATTGCCGACTTGTCTGCCGATCACGCGGCGGGCGCGGCCTTCGACGACTTCGCCTTCCTTGACCAGCGAGCGGAACACCTGACCGACCTCGTTCGCCGTCCACTGCCGGGTCACCCTCGCCGCTCCGAGACCGGCGAGCCAGACTTGACGCGACGCGCTCAGCGCAGCGTCCGTCACTCGCATCGCATTCGAGTTGCCCGCAGTTGCCTTAAGCATTTCATGCTCCTGTTGAATGGGAATCGAGGGAACACTGTAGCGCGGAGCTTTAGAGCAATCGCCCTAATCGTCATGCGCGAAGCGTCGAGGCCAGACCGCTCGCGAGCTTGGCGACGATGGCGTAGATCGACAGTTGTGGATTCGCGCCGATGCTGGTGGGGAACAGCGATCCATCCAGCACGTACACGTTGTCGAGATGGTGATAGCGGCCGCTCGCGTCGACCGCGCTTCGCCGTGGATCCGCGCCAATGGCGCATCCGCCCATGACGTGGGCGCTGAATACCGACGCGATCAGCGGGGCGAGAGGCAACGTCGCGAGACCGGCGCGGGCCTCGGCCCAAGCGCCGTAGGTCGTCCCCGAGGCGTGAACGGGCATCACGGTGCGTGCGCCCGCGGCGAACTGGACCTCCGCCATCGTCGCGAATGCCCGGCGTGCGCCGTCCCAGAAGTAGTCGTTGAGCGGATAGTCGAGAAGCGGCGTGCCGTCGCCGCGCAGCGTGACGGTGCCGCCGGCGCTGTCGCCGTGGAAGCCGTCGCGCATGAGCGCGATGATCACCTGCATGTGCGCGAGTTCGCGCATCCAGCGCGCATGCGCGATGCCGTGGCCGGGAAGCGTGATCGCTGCCAGCACGGGGTGGACCGGCGGCACTTCCAGCTTGTAGCCAATGGGGCCGGACACGTCGCCCGCGAGGAAATGATCCGAGTAGATCGCCTGTGGCGCGCCGGAGAAGCCTTCGACGCGCTCGGCCATCAACGCCGCCGATACCACGGTCGGATGGAGGAAGGTGCGCTTGCCGACCACGCCGTAGGGATCGGGAACCCTGCTGCGCAACAGCAGCGCCGGGGTGCCGATCGCTCCGCCCGCGGCGATGAATGTCCGGGCGCGGACCGTGACGCGGCGCGATGTCGGATCGGTGCCGCGGGCGTCCATTCCGGCGCAGGTGAGCGCGCTTGCGCGACGGCCCGTGTGTTCAACCGCCAGAGCCCGAGCGCGCGTGACGAGCGTCGCCCCGCGTTCGAGCGCGGCGGGTATCGTCGTGACCAGCATCGATTGCTTCGCGTTGGTGGGACAGCCCATGCCGCAGTAGCCGATATTCCAGCAGCCGCGGACGTTGCGGCGGATCGAATCGACCCTGATCCCGATCGCCTCGCCACCGCGGCGCAGGACATCGTTGTTCTCGTTCGGCGGCACGGACCAGACGGCGATGCCGAGCCGCCGCTCCATTCGCTCGAACCACGGCCCGAGATCGCGCTCGCTAAAGCCCACGAGCTTGTATTCGCCTGCCCAGTGCTCGAGCGTCGCCGCAGGCGTGCGGAAGCTCGACGTCCAGTTCACGGTCGTGCCGCCGCCCACGCAGCGTCCCTGCAGAATGTTGATCGCGCGATCCCGGGTTTTGCGCGCGGCGGATTCCTGGTAGAGCTGCGGGTACGCCTCGCTCTCGCGCATGTGGAAGTCCGACGACGTTGCGAGCGGCCCTTCCTCGATCATGACGACGGACAGACCGGCAGCCGAAAGGATTTCGGCGGCCGTCCCGCCGCCGGCACCGGTGCCGATGATCGCGACATCAGCCTCGAGGGTGCGATCCTCGGCGATCGTCGAGGCGTCGATCACCTTCCAGCCCGAATCCAAGCCCGCACGGAATGGATCGGTCGGACGTCCGCTTTGCCGGAGATCGCCCATCATTCGAGCGCCAAAGCGGGTGGCCCGCCGTAGCCCGTCGCCGGCCATGCGCGCGGCTGCGCATACCACGCGGCGAGTACGAGCTGGTGCAGGGCGCCGTAGGCCGAACGCAGGAGAGCAAGGCGGCTGTTGCGCCAGCGTTCGAGGAATGCGGCGACGGATTCGGTCGACGCTTCGGACCAGGGCGACCACACGCCAGCCACGACACAGCGCGTCGGCGCGAAGTCCAGCAGGGAGAAAAGCTCCGCCAGCTCGTCGCGGCTCGCGGGGGGAAGGCCGGCGATCGCTTCCTCGATGGCGGCGAGGGTCTGCGCGCGGGCGGTGGAGACTTCCGCGCCGGTCGGCAGCGCGCCGTCGAGGAACACCGGGATGATGGCGGCGAGGGTCGCGCGCGCGGCCGGCGTTACAGCCGCGCGAGTCGATTGAGACAAGGCCGTCGGCGGGTTCAGCCAGCGCACGAGGAGCAACGCCGCGCCGCCGGCGATGCCTGCTTTGAGAAACGTGCGGCGGCTGATGCGAGAGCGAGGCGGGGCGGAGTTCGACACGTTCGATGCCTCCCGCGCGGAACACGGGATCCGCGTCCACTGTAGTCCGCTTTGGTTAGATCAAACAACCTAGATTGATGTCGATGCGGCGCTGCCCCGCGGGCCGTGGCATATCATGCCGATTTGCCGCGTTGACGGTCCGTGCCAGGTCGCCGACCATGCCCAGCCCCGGAGAAAGCGCGCTCGTGCGCCAGGTGCAGCGCGCGCGGGCGCTGCACGAGGAGCGCGCGGCATCTGCGCTCCTTGCGGCGGCGCTCGACCGAGTCGCACATTGGCAATCGCGTCGTCTGCGCGCCACTTATGCCGATCTCGCGCGCAATCCCCGTTACGCGAATGCCGTTTCGTTCTTCGGCACCGATTTGTATGGTCCCGGTGATTTCTCCCGCCGCGATGCCGATCTGGCCCGGATCGTCCCGCTCATGAGCAGGATGCTGCCCGAAGCCGTGCTCGTCACGGTCGCGGGCGCGATGGAGCTCTCGGTGCTCTCCCACGAGCTCGATCGCGCGCTGCTCCAGCACCTCGATCCGGGAGCGCCGCTATCGGTCGCCAGCTACTGCAAGGCCTATCGCGCGGTCGACGATCGCGCCTCGCGCGAGCGCCAGATCGCCCTCATCGTCAGCGTCGGCGGCGCGCTCGATCGCTACGTGGGCAGGCCCCTGATCCGCTCGGCGCTGGCGGCGATGCGCCAGCCGGCGCGTCTCGCGGGCTTCGGCGCATTGCAGGATTTCCTCGAGCGAGGCTTCGGCGCGTTCCGGAGCATGCACGGCGCCAGCGAGTTCCTGGCGGTCATCGAGCGGCGCGAAACGGCTTTGATGGATGCGGTCTTCGCCGGAGATTCTGTGCCTTTTCCCGAACCGGACGAGGTCACCTAGCTCCGGAGGAGCGAGCGCGGATAGGCGCGAGGGGCGAACGGGCCGCGAAATCTTCCCGCGGCTCGCTTGCGCTCACCGCGGGGCTACGTCTTCTTGAACAAGCCGTCGAGCTCTCGGTGGATCGCCTGCTCGATGGGTCCCCTAAGCGCGGTGAGCAGGAACGAGAGCTGCACTTCGAGCCGGACATCGGTCTTGCCCACGTGGAGAGTACCCGACAGTCCGGGGCGCTGGAACGCGATATGGTCACCTTCCCAGGCATAGTCGAGATCGAAGCGGGCCTTGAGGTCGCGGGCGATCTTCTCCGCGGCGTTCTTGGCCTTCTTGTGGTCGAGACTGTGACGGCGCTTGATCGAGATGCTCGACACTGCGGCTCACTCGAAGGATCGCGGAGCGCGAGTATAGCGAAAGCGCCGGAGGCGCGGGCCTCGCCGTCGCCCGATGGACCCTGGCCCGGCGCCGGCGCAAAATCCAAGCGAGCGCTCGACAGAAGCGCGTTGCCGGGACCGGTATCGGAGGGAGAACATGCCCAACCTGGGGGACTACTTCGCTCAACATCTAGCGACGCCGGAGAAGGCGCTATATCGCCATTTCGACGGCGACCGGTGGTCCGACGTATCTGTCGGCGAGCTCTCGCTGCTGATCGCGCGCTGGCAGGCTGCCCTTCGAGGCCTCGGACTGGCCGCAGGCGATCGTGTTGCGGTGTGCCTGAGAAACGGCGTCAACTGGGTTGCCATCGACCTGGCCGCATTGGGTCTGGCCATGATAGTCGTGCCGCTCTATGTCGACGACAACCCGGACAGTGTCTCGTGGTGCGTCGCGAACGCGGAAGCGAAGCTTCTCGTCGTCGAGAACAGCAAGATGGCGGAAGCTCTGCGCGAGACCGGCGGGGCGCTGCCTCCGATCTACGTGCTTCGTCCGGAGACCGCCGGCGATTCGGCGTCGGTCGCGTCGCTGCTTCCCGCCACCGCGGGTCCGCCCGAATTCCGTTCCCTTCCGGAGAGCGAGGTCGCGACGATCTGCTACACGTCGGGAACATCGGGTCGGCCGAAGGGCGTGATGCTTTCGCACGGCAACATCATCGCCAACGTGCGTTCGTGCCAGGAAACAGCCATGGCGCGTCCGACGGACGTATTTCTGTCGATCCTGCCTCTGTCACACATGTTCGAGCGGACCGGCGGCTATTACTTTCCGCTCTCGCTCGGGGCCAAGGTCGTCTATGCGCGGGGCGTCGCGCAGATCGCAGAAGATCTCGCTTCGCAGGCGCCGACGGTCATGTTCGCCGTGCCTCGCGTCTTCGAACGCTTCAGGGCGCGCATCGACCAGACGCTGGCCGATTCGTCCGTCAAGCGCTGGCTCTACGAGCAGTGCACCACGCGCGGCTGGCGCGTCGAGCAACGGCGCGGCCGTGCCGTGGACGAACTCGCTACACCCGCACTGCGGGCGCTGGTCGCGAAGCCCATCCTCGCCCGTCTGGGGGGGCGGCTTCGCCTCACGGTCGTCGGTGGCGCCGCGCTCGATCCGGATATAGCGCACACGTTCATCGGCCTCGGGCTGCCGATGCTTCAGGGCTACGGCATGACGGAAGCTTCGCCCGTGATCTCGGTCAACCGCGACGACGATAACGATCCCGATTCGGTCGGGCCGCCGCTGCCGGGGATCGAAGTCAAGATCGGCGATGGAAGCGAGCTCCTGGCGCGCGGCGGCAACGTGATGCGAGGCTACTGGCGCAACGAGGAAGCGACGCGCGCAACGGTCGATTCCGAAGGCTGGCTCCATACCGGCGACATCGCCGAGATTCGCGACAACCGCATCTACATCCGGGGCCGGTTGAAGGACATCGTGGTGATGTCCAATGGCGAGAAGCTCCCCCCGCAGGACGCGGAATTTGCGCTGCTCCATGATGCGGTCTTCGAGCAGGTGATGCTCGTCGGCGAAGGGCGACCCTTTCTTACGCTCCTCGCGGTCACGCAGGAAAGCGACGAAAACACGCTGATCGCGCGGGCCAACGAGCAGCTGAAGGCGTTCCCTCGCTGGGTGCGCGTGCGCCGCGTCATCGCCACGCGCGAGCCCTGGAGCATCGAGAACGGACTGCTCACGCCCACGCTCAAGCTCAAGCGTCCGCTGGTATTCGCCAGGTTCAAGAGCGCGCTCGACGCAATCTACGCCACGGAGGCGCGTCCGGCGCCGGCCGGAATCGCCCGTTGACGCTGGCAGTCGATCAGCCTAAACTGGAGATTCAAACGAACGTTTGAATGATTGCCTCGAACGGCAATCAGGCAAGTACCACCGATGCGCGGCCGAGTCATTCCCTTCGAAGCCCCCAAGAGCTCCGCGACCAAGGACCGCATCCTGGATGCCGCGGAGGCGCTGTTCATGGAACACGGCTTCGAGGCCACTTCGCTGCGTCAGATCACGGCGGCGGCAAGCGTCAATCTCGCCGCGGTCCATTATCACTTCGGCAGCAAGGAGGAGCTGTTCGAAGCCGTGCTGAGGCGCAGGCTCGATCCGATGAACCTCGAGCGCCTCGCGCTGCTCACGCGCTTCGAGAGCGAATCGGCGCCCCGGGCGCTCTCGTGCGAGAAGATCCTGGCGGCGATGTTCATCCCGGCGCTCAAGCTCGCGCGCGATCCGGAGCGCGGCGGGAAGAACTTTTTGCGTCTGCTGGGTCGAGCTTACGCCGATCCCGCGCCATTCATCCGCAAGTTCCTGTCGGAGCAGTACGCCGTGATGATCGCGCGCTTCAAGGCGGCGTTCGGACGGGCGCTGCCACACCTGCCTAAGAAGGAGCTCACATGGCGGCTGCACTTCGTGATGGGCGCGCTGTCCTTCACGCTGGCGGGCACCGACGCGCTCAAACTGATCGCCGCACTCTCGCAAGGGCGTGCGGCGAACGACGAAACGCTGCTGCGGCGCCTGGCGCCGTTCCTGATCGCGGGTCTCAAGGCGCCGTTGCCCGATCTTTCGGAACTCGACGGCGAAACGGCCGCCGACTCGTTCACGCGGTAGGAGCTCGAGCATGTTGACCCTTCTCTGGCTGATCGCGGTCGTCCTTGCCTTCCTTGCCCTCGCATACGCCAACGCGCCCGGCTGGTCGTGGGTCGGCGCGACCGCGATTGCGCTGGCCGTCGCCTGGACCGGCCGTCTCCTCTGGCCTCCACTGGTGATCGCGCCCGCGGCGGTGCTGCTCGTTCTGGCGATTCCACTCAACTACGCTCCGCTGCGTCGCGCGCTGATCAGCGACGGCGTGCTCGCGCTCTTCCGCCGGATCGTGCCCGCGATGACCTCCACGGAACGCGAGGCGATCGAAGCGGGAACCGTCGGCTGGGACGGCGAGCTCTTCTCGGGGCGGCCGGACTGGGGGAAGCTCGTCGCTCTGCCTGCACCGAAGCTCACGGCAGACGAGCAGCGCTTTATCGAACATGAATGCGAAGAGCTGTGCGGCATGGTCAGCGATTGGGAAACGACGCACATCTACAAGGATCTGCCGCCACCGGTCTGGCAGTTCATCAAGGACGCGGGTTTTCTCGGGATGATCATCCCGAAGCAGTACGGCGGCCTGGGGTTCTCGGCGTTCGCCCATTCGCAGGTGGTCGCGAAGCTCGCCTCCCGCTGCAGCGCCTCGGTGGTCACGGTGATGGTGCCGAACTCGCTGGGCCCGGGTGAGCTGCTGCTCCATTACGGCACCGAGGAGCAGAAGAGCCACTACCTGCCGCGGCTCGCCAAGGGCCTCGAGATCCCGTGCTTTGCGCTCACCAACCCGCACGCGGGCTCCGACGCGGCGGCCATCCCCGATTTCGGCATCGTCTGCCGGGGCGAGTATCAGGGTCGGCAGACGCTCGGTTTGCGAGTGACGTGGGAGAAGCGCTACATCACGCTGGGGCCGGTCGCCACGCTCCTCGGGCTCGCCTTCCGAGCCTTCGATCCGGACCATCTCATCGGCGACTCGGAAGACCTGGGCATCACCTGCGCGCTGATCCCGACCGATCATCCGGGTGTGGTCATCGGCCGCCGGCACATGCCGTTGAATGCCGTTTTCCAGAACGGTCCGAACTCGGGCAAAGACGTGTTCATTCCGCTCGAGTGGGTGATCGGCGGGCAGCCGATGATCGGCAAGGGATGGCGGATGCTGATGGAGTGCCTCGCGGCCGGGCGCGCCATCTCGCTGCCGTCGCTGTCGACCGGCATGTCGAAGCTCGTCGTTCGGGCGACCGGGGCCTACGCGCGCGTGCGCAGCCAATTCAAGACGCCGATCGGCAAGTTCGAAGGCATCGAGGAGCCGCTGGCGCGCATGGGCGGATACCTGTACTCGATGGACGCCACGCGGACGCTGATCGCCGGCATGGTGGCCTCGGGGGAGAAACCTGCAGTGTTGTCGGGCATCGCCAAGTACCATCTGACCGATCGCGGGCGCAGCGTGATCATCGACGCCATGGACATCGCCGGCGGCAAGGGCATCTGCATGGGCCCGTCGAACTTCCTCGGCGCCGCGTACATGCAGGTCCCAGTCTCGATCACGGTCGAGGGGGCCAACATTCTGACGCGCAGCCTCATCATCTTCGGGCAGGGCGCCATCCGCTGCCATCCTTACGTGCTCACGGAGATGGCGGCGGCGCGCGAAGGCGATCAACGCGCGGCATCGATCGCCTTCGATCAGGCGCTCTTCGGACACATCGGATTTGCGCTCTCGAATTTCGCCCGGACGTTCGTGCTCGGGTTGCTCGGGTCGCATCCGGTGCGCGTGCCCCGCGTCGCGCCTGAGGCGCGCCGCTACTACCAGCAGCTGACGCGCTTTTCCGCAGCGCTCGCTTTTCTCGCCGACGTGTCGATGGGCGTACTGGGCGGGTCGCTCAAGCGCAAAGAGAAGCTCTCGGCGCGCCTCGGCGACGTCCTTTCATACCTGTTCCTGTGCTCAGCAACCCTGAAGCGCTACGAGAACGAGGGCCGGCAGCCGGCCGACGCGCCACTCATGCACTGGGCAATCTGGGACGCGATGTTCAAGACGCAGACGGCGCTCGAGGGCGTCATTTCCAACTTTCCCAACCGGCTGATCGCGACGCTGATGCGACGAACCGTCTTTCCGCTCGGTCGTCCGTATGTCGTGCCCTCGGATCGGCTGGGTCACGAGGTCGCGAGACTGCTCATCGAACCGTCGGCGACGCGCGACCGTCTGACCTCCGGCATGTATTTCCCCAGGGCCGAGGGCGACGTGCTGCGGACCATCGAGGCGGCGCTCGAGGCGACGCTGGCGGCCGAGCCGGTCGAGGCGCGGATGCGCGAGGCGCAGAAAGCGGGACGGTTCTCGGTCAAGGTCGGCGAAGATCGCGCAGCCGCGGCACTCGCATCAAGCATCATCACGGCCGCCGAGCTCAGCCTCGTGCGACGGGCGAAGCGCCTCACCGATCAGGTGATCCGCGTCGACGATTTCGCGCCGGACCTCGGCTTCTCCGAGATGCATCCGGAGGTCGGCGCGGCTTCGGGCGGAGCCGCGACCCATCGGGCGCCGGACGTATCCGCGCACGTCGCCGCGGACAAGGTCGCGACTGAAACGCCGTAGGGTTCTTTCGCCGGCATCCATCGTGAACTCGTCGGGGCAGCCATGGCTCAACCGATCTTCGTCGTCGACGGCGCCCGTACGCCGTTTCTGAAGGCGCGCAACCGCCCAGGTCCGTTCGCCGCATCCGATCTCGCGACGCAGGCGGGACGAGCGCTCCTGTTGCGGCAGCGCTTCGCGCCCCCGGACCTCGACGAGGTCATCCTCGGCTGCGCGAGCCCGTCTCCGGACGAGGTGAACATCGGCCGGGTGGTGGCGCTGCGCATGGGTTGCGGTCCCAAGGTCCCGGGCTGGACGGTGATGCGCAATTGCGCATCGGGCATGCAGGCGCTCGATTCGGCGATCGCCAACATTCGTGGCGGGCGCTCGGACCTCGTGCTCGCCGGCGGCGTCGATGCGCTCTCTCGCGCGCCGCTCCTGTACTCGGACAAAATGGTGCTCTGGTTCGCGCGCTTCTCGGCGGCCAGGACCTTCGGCGAAAAGGCATCGGCCTTCCTCGCGCTCAACCCTGCCGCGGCGCTGACGCCGATCATCGGCATCATGAAGGGGCTGACCGATCCGATGGTCGGCCTGCTGATGGGACAGACCGCGGAGAACCTCGCGTTCCGCTTCGGCATCACGCGCGCCGAGATGGACGCACTCGCGGCGCGCAGCCATCAGCGCGTGCTCGCCGCCCAGAAGGCCGGGTACTACGCCGGCGAGGTCGTCCCGCTTTTCGATCGCGCCGGCAATCTCTACGAAGCCGACGACGGGGTGCGCGAGGATTCGACGCCGGAGAACCTGGCCAGGCTGAAGCCGTTCTTCGATCGCAAGTACGGCAACGTCACTGCGGGGAACAGCTCGCAGATCACCGACGGGGCGGCGTGGCTGGTACTCGCCTCGGAAGATGCGGTGGCGAAGTACGAGCTCCCCGTGCTGGGCACGATCGTCGACAGCGAATGGGCGGGTCTGGATCCCGCGGAGATGGGCCTCGGGCCGGTCCACGCTGCGACACCGCTGCTCAAGCGCCACGGTCTCGCGCTCGCCGATCTGGACGCGGTGGAGATCAACGAGGCGTTCGCAGCGCAGGTGATCGCCTGCCTTCGGGCCTGGGCGGACGACGACTACTGCCGGAACGAGCTGCACGTGGACGCGGCGCTCGGCAAGCTCGACGACTCCAGGCTCAACGTCGATGGCGGCGCGATCGCTTTGGGGCATCCGGTGGGCGCATCGGGCGCGCGGATCGTGCTCCATGCCCTCAATGTGCTCAAGCGCACCGGCGGCAAGCGCGCACTGGCGGCGATCTGCATCGGCGGCGGCCTCGGCGGCGCGATGCTTCTCGAGGCGGCGTGAACGAAGCCATGAATGCGCCAGCGGCGACTCGGGACTGGCGGCTCGAACGCGACGCCGACGGCATCACGTGGCTCACCTTCGACAAGGCGGGCGCGTCGACCAACACGCTGTCCGCCGAAGCCCTTCAGGAATTCCGCTCGATCCTGCGCGAGTTGTCGAGCGCGCCACCCAAGGGTCTCGTCATTTGCTCCGGCAAGGACAGCGGCTTCATCGCCGGGGCCGACATCGAGGAGTTCGAGCGGGTCAAAACCGTCGACGATGCGCTGTCGATCGTCCGCCGCGGCTGGGACATCTTCAACGAGCTCGCGGCCGTGGCTTTTCCGACGCTGGCGCTGGTGCGCGGGTTCTGCCTGGGCGGCGGGCTCGAGATCGCGCTCGCGTGCCGCTATCGCGTGGTGGTCGACGATCCATCGACCCGACTCGGCCTGCCCGAAGTGATGCTGGGCATCGTGCCGGCGTGGGGAGGCATGCGTCGCCTGCCGAGGGTGGCCGGCGCGCCGGCGGCGCTCGATCTGCTGCTGACCGGAAGGACCATCGACGCGCGCCGGGCAAAAAAACTCGGCATAGCCGACGAGTGCGTTCCGCCGCGGATCATGATGAATACGGCACGGGGCATGATTCTCGCAGCGCCGCCCCCGCGCCGCTTGCCCTTTCCGCTGTCGCTCACGCTCAATCGCTTCGCGCGTCCGGTCATCGCCGCGCAGGCGCGGAAGCAGGTCGCGCGTCGGGCGCGGCGGGAGCACTATCCGGCGCCGTACGCGATCCTCGACATCTGGGTCAAGCACGACGGCGACGCGCTTGCGGTCCCGGCGTCCGATCCCGCTTCGATCGCCCGACTCATCCAGACGCCGACCGCGATGAACCTCATTCGCGTGTTCCGGCTGCAGGAGCGGCTCAAGTCCTTCGGGCGCGAGGACGCTTCGCGGGCGCGGCATGTGCACGTCGTCGGCGCGGGGACGATGGGCGGCGACATCGGGGCGTGGTGCGCGCTGCGCGGTCTGACGGTCACTTTGCAGGACCAAAGCGCGCAACGGCTCAAGCCCGCGATGGAGCGCGCCACCAAGCTCTTTGCCGATCGCCTGAAGGACCCGCGCCGGGTGCGCGATGCGCTCGATCGCTTGATCCCCGACGTGGCCGGGGACGGCGTCGCGCGTGCCGATGTGATCATCGAGGCGATCTTCGAGAACCTCGAGGCCAAACGGAGCGTCTTCAAAGCGCTGGAAGCCAAGGCGCCCCCCGGCGCACTGCTCGCCACCAATACCTCGAGCATTCCGCTCGAAGACATCGCCACGGCGCTCGAGGACCCCAGCCGGCTGATCGGCCTTCACTTTTTCAACCCAGTGGCCCGGATGATGCTCGTGGAGATCGTCGTCGGCGCTGCGACGCGCGCGGAGCTCGTGCCGCGGGCCGCGGCGTTCGTTCGGCAGATCGACAAGCTGCCGCTGCCCGTGATGAGCGCGCCGGGATTCCTGGTCAATCGGATCCTCGCTCCCTATCTGAACGAGGCCATGCGCTGCGTCGACGAGGGCGTGCAGCCCGAGACGATCGATCAGGCGGCGGTTGAGTTCGGCATGCCGATGGGTCCCATCGAGCTTGCGGACACGGTGGGCCTCGACATCTGCCTCGAAGTCGGCAAGATGCTCGATCCGGGCGCGGCGCCGCCGAAAAAGCTCACGGAGCTCATTGCCGCCGGCCACCTCGGCCGCAAGACCAAGCGCGGCTTCTACGACTGGTCGACCGGCAAGGCGGCGAAAGCAAGTGCCGGCCCCTCACCCCCGGGACTGGTCGAGCGGCTGATCCGTCCCTTTGTCGCCGAGGCGAAGGCTGCGCTCGCCGATCACATCGTGTCCGACGCCGACTTGGTCGACGCCGGAGCGATCTTCGGCACTGGGTTCGCGCCGTTCCGCGGCGGTCCGCTGCGCTATGCCGCGAGTTCCGGCGCCTGATCCCCTCTGCTAGCATAGGCCCGGACGACAAGAACGAGAGGGCCGGGGAGGGAACGTCGTGGACAGGATCTGGCTGAAGTCGTACCCGAAAGGCGTGCCGGCCGAGATCGACGTCGATGCCTACGCGTCGGTGCGCGAAGTGTTCGAACGGGCGGTCGCTGGATTCGGTTCGCGTCCGGCATACACCTGCATGGGCCGATCGATCACCTTCGCCGAGCTCGACGCGAGATCGGCGGCCTTCGGCGCATTCCTCCAGGGACGCGGGCTCGAGAAGGGCGCCCGCGTCGCGTTGATGATGCCCAATATCCTGCAATACCCGGTGTGCCTCTTCGGCGTGCTGCGCTCGGGTTGCACGGTGGTCAATACCAACCCGCTGTACACGCCGCGGGAGCTCGAGCATCAACTGACCGACAGCGGCGCCGAAGTGATCGTGGTGGTCGAGAACTTCGCGCACACCGTCGAACAGGTCGTGGGCCGCACGGCGGTCAGGCAGGTCATCGTCACCAGCATCGGCGAGATGCTGGGGTTGAAGGGGCGGTTCGTCGATTTCGTCCTGCGCCGGGTGAAGAAGATGATTCCGGCCTGGAGCATGCCGGGGTCGATTCGCCTGTCGGAGGCGCTGGACGAAGGCGCCCGTCGCCCGCTCGAGCACGTTCCCATCGGGCACGACGACATCGCCTTCCTGCAGTACACCGGCGGCACGACGGGCGTGGCCAAGGGCGCCATGCTGCTGCACCGGAACATCGTGGCCAACCTGCTGCAGGCCGGCGCCTGGGTGAAGCCGGTCTTGGGCACCGAACGCCACGTCGTACTCACGCCGCTGCCCCTCTATCACATCTTTTCGCTGACCGCGAACTGCCTCGTGTTCATGACGCTCGGCGCGGAGAACGTGCTGATCACCAATCCGCGCGACATCCGGGGCTTCGTAAAGGAAATGCGCCGGCATCGCTTCACCGCGCTCACCGGCGTCAATACGCTGTTCAACGCGCTCCTCAACAATCCGGATTTCGTGAAGCTCGATTTCTCGAGCCTGCGGATGACACTCGGCGGCGGCATGGCGGTCCAGAAGGCCGTGGCGGAGCGCTGGAAGCAGGTCACCGGCACACCTTTGATCGAGGCGTACGGGCTCACCGAGACCTCGCCCGCCGCGACCATGAACCCGCTCGACCTGCCGGAATACAACGGCGCCATCGGACTGCCGGTTCCGTCGACCGACGTGATGCTGCGCGATGATTCGGGACGCGAAGTGACGCTCGGGGAGGCGGGCGAGCTTTGCGTGAAGGGTCCGCAGGTCATGGCGGGCTATTGGCACCAGCCGAGTGAGACGGCCAAGGTTCTGGACGCGGAGGGCTGGCTTGCCACTGGAGACGTCGCGACCATGGACGAGCGCGGTTTCGTGCGCATCGTCGACCGGAAGAAGGACATGATCCTCGTTTCAGGCTTCAACGTTTACCCGAACGAGATCGAATCGGTCGTGGTCATGCACGGCGGCGTCCTCGAATGCGCGGCGATCGGCGTGCCGGACGCAAAATCGGGCGAGGCGGTGAAGCTCTTCGTCGTTCGCAAGGATCAGGAGCTGACGGCGGATGCGCTGCTCGCGCACTGCCGGGCGCATCTGACAGGCTACAAGTGTCCGCGCGAGGTCGAGTTCCGGACGGAGCTGCCGAAGTCGAACGTCGGCAAGATTCTGCGCCGGGAGCTCCGCGACGAGGCGCGACGGAAAGCGGCCTAGGATGCCTTATCGAGGTCCGAACACGAGTCGCGGAAAGCTCAGTCTGCCCGCTTCTCCGAACCTCTGCCCGCCGTGACCGCAAGCGACGAAAACGTCTCGCTGCCGATCGACCAGCCCGCGCTGCGCGTCGTGCCGATGCCGGCCGACGCGAACCAGCATGGCGATATCTTCGGCGGGTGGGTCATGTCGCAGGTCGACGTCGCCGGCGCGGTTCCCGCGGCGCGCCGCGCGCGCGGAAGGGTCGCCACGGTGGCGGTGAATTCCTTCGTGTTCAAGCAGCCGGTGCTCGTCGGCGACGTCGTGAGCTTCTACGCCACCATTACGCATGTAGGCAGGACGTCGATCACCGTCGACGTTCAGGTCTACGCCCAGCGCAACCCCGGGAAGATGATCTGCGTCAAGGTGACCGAAGCAAGTCTCACTTATGTTGCGGTAGGGCCCGATCGTCGGCCGGTCCCGTTGCCCGCGGAATAGGCGGTCGCACGCTTCGCGGTGTATAGTTTTGCCGCGCGTTGCCAAGGGCTGCGGTGCTGACGGAACGATTCGAACAAGCTCGACTAACCACTGATAGGAGGGCGAACAAGATGAAATCCCAGGCATTGCGTCGTACGCGTGTGGCTGCGGCGGTCGGCGCGGCGCTGTTGTCGTTGACCACGGGTCAGGCGTTCGGAGCCGCGTTCGGACTGCAAACCCAGAACGCGAGCGGGCTGGGCCACGCATATTCGGGCGGCGCCGCAGCGGCCGAGGACGTCAGCACCATCTTCTACAATCCCGCCGGGCTGGTGCGCCTGCCGTCGACTCAGTTCGTTGTTTCCGCCAATGTCGTCTGTCCATCGATCAAGTTTCACGACAGCGGATCGCAACCCGCCGCGTTCCAGCCGCTTGGCAGCACCGGCGGTGACGCCGGCGGTTGCGAAGTGCTGCCGAACATGTACCTGGGCATCCCATTCACGGACAAGTGGTCGTTCGGGCTCGGCGTCAACGTCCCATTCGGGCTGATGACCGAATACGGCTCCGACTGGCTCGGACGCTTCCAGGGCGTCAAATCGAAGCTCGAGACGGTCAATATCAATCCCGTGCTCTCGTGGGAGCCGACGCCGCATCTGACCGTCGGCGGGGGCGTGAGCTGGCAGCGTGTGAAGGCGACGCTGACTCAGAAAGTGAATTACGCCGGTCTCTTCGCTCAGGGCGTCGGCGGCTTGGTCGCGGCCGGGCAGCTACCCGGCAGCCAATGCGCCCATTCTCATCGGCTCGGCCGCGGGGCTCGAATCCAATGCCGATGTCTCCGGCGAGGACTACAGCTGGGGCTGGAACATCGGCGTTCTCTGGCAGGCCAACGACCAGACGCGATTCGGCGCTGCGTATCGCTCGAAGGTCAAGTTCGACGTCAGCGGTTCGGCCAATTTCACCAACCCGACGTGCGCCTCGCTCGGAGCGCTTCCGGCGCCGCTGGCGCCGGTGGGAGCGTTGGTCGTGGCCGGAACTAACGGAGCGATTTGCGGAGGTAGCCTGACTTCGCCTCCCAACCCTGGATCGGGTTGCAGCCAGGACGTCAGCCTCTCGGTCAAGTTTCCCGACGTGGCGAACGTCTCGGTCTTCCACCAGTTCAACAACAAGTGGGATCTGATGGCCGACCTCCAGTGGGTGGGCTGGAGCTCGATCCAGAATCTGACGGTCGTTCGCGACACGGGCGTTGTATTGGAGAACATACCGCAGAACTTCCGCAACACATGGCGGATCTCGGGTGGGGCGAACTACCGCTACAGCGACCAATGGATATTCCGCGGCGGCCTCGCCTACGACCAGACGCCGGTTCGCAACGACTCGCGGGGTCCGCGGCTCCCCGACAACAGTCGCACCTGGTTTGCGTTCGGAGTGCAATACAAGTTTTCGCCCAGTCTCTCGCTCGATGTTGCTTATGCGTACGAGTATATGAGCGATCCGAGCATCAACAACAACGCAGGAAGCACGGCCGCCAACGGCTTGATCAGCGGTTCGTACAAGACCGGCGTGAACATCGTCGGCATGCAGCTGACCTATACGGTGAAATGATGGCAGCGCGCTGACCCCGCCACGCCACCGCGCCGCAGCCACGCTGCGGCGCGGCCGTTTTGGGGCAACCAAATTTCGAATCGTCTTCAGGAATCGTCCCGGAGGAACCATGAACGCTTCACTTCGCCTGGCTCTCGCCGCATCGAGCGCGTTGCTCGTGGCGAGCGCTGGCCGTGCCGCGGACGTCGGAGGCGTGAAGCTCGACGACAAGGCCGCTGTCGCAGGGCACGAGCTCACTCTCAATGGCGCCTGCATCCGGACCCGGCTCGTGTTCAAGGTCTACGTCGCGAGCCTGTACCTGCCGCAGCGGGCAAGCGATACCCAGGCGGTTCTCGGGCAGGCACCGAGACGGATTCAGTTGGACATGCTACGCGGTCTGTCGGCCGATCAGCGGGTCGACGCCCTCAACGAAGGGCTCGAAGCAAACAATTCGGCGTCGGACCTCGCCGCGGTCAAGGCCCAGATCGATCAGCTCTCGGGAATCGTGAGAGCGTTCAAGGAGGTCAAGGAGAAGGACATGATCGCCCTGGATTTCGCGGACGTTACGACGCGTGTCGTCTGGAACGGCGAAACCAAGGGCACGATTCCCGGCGCGGACTTCAATCAGGCGCTGACCCGCATCTGGCTGGGCGAGAAGCCGGTGCAGCAGGACCTCAAGAAAGCGCTGTTGGGAGGCTGAGCATCGCCCGCGCCGACGGATCGCGTTCGCGATGAGCTCAGTTGGGGAGCGCCGTGTGCGTGCTCATCACGGCGTTTGTCGCGGCAGTAAGCGCGATGGGCTCCGAAGTCGAGGGCGTCCGCCTCGACGACCGGATTTCGCTGGGTGGCCGCACGCTGGTGCTCAATGGCGCCGGCGTGCGCGCGAAACTCGTGCTCAAGGTGTACGTCGTGGCGCTCTATCTGCCCAAGCCCGCGAAGGATTTGCGCGGCGCTTTCGCGAGCGCTCCACGCCGGATCCAGATGAACATGCTCATGACGGTCCCGTCCGGTGAGATCGTCAATGCGCTCCTCGATACGATGGCGGACAACAGCAGCCCCGCCGAGCTTGCCGCCGTCAAGCCCGAAACCGACAGGCTGGTCGCTCTCATCCGGCCGTTCAAGGAGGTGAAGAAGGGCGACGTCGTCACGCTCGACTTCGTCCGCGGCGGGACGAATCTGGGGTGGAACGGCAAGCCGCGCGGACGGATTCCCGGCGCGGCTTTCAATCGCGCGTTGACCCGGATCTGGCTCGGTGACAAGCCGGTGCAGGCCGATCTCAAGAAGAAGCTGCTGGGCGGCTAGGAAAGGTCGGCCGCGAGTCAGCGATACTTGGCCAGCTCCATCCTGCCGATCTGATTCCTGTGCACTTCGTCCGGCCCGTCCGCGAAACGCAGCGTGCGCGCATGGGCATAGGCGTACGCGAGCGGGAAATCGTCGGAGAGCCCGCCGCCGCCGTGCGCCTGGATCGCCCAGTCGAGGATGGTGCAGGCCATCGTCGGCGCCGCGACCTTGATCATCGCGATCTCCCTCGCGGCGGCCTTGTTGCCGACCGTGTCCATCCGGTATGCAGCGTTGAGCACGAGCAGCCGTGCCTGGTCGATGGCGATCCGAGACTCCGCGATGCGCTCCAGCGTGACCGTCCGCTCGGCGATCGGCTTGCCGAACGCGACGCGCGCGAGCGTGCGGCGGCACATGGCTTCGAGCGCGCGCTCCGCGAGACCGATCAAGCGCATGCAGTGGTGAATGCGGCCCGGGCCGAGGCGGCCCTGCGCGATCTCGAATCCGCGGCCCTCGCCGAGGAGCATGTTCGACGCCGGCACGCGGACGTTCTCGAACACGACCTCCGCGTGGCCGTGCGGCGCGTCGTCGTAGCCGAATACAGGCAATGCCCGCAGGACCCGGACACCCGGAGCGTCGCGAGGGATCAGGATCATCGATTGTCGCCGGTGGCGGTCCGGATGCTGCGGCTCGGTCTGCCCCATGAAGATGAAGAGCTTGCATCGCGGATCGTTCGCTCCGGAGATCCACCATTTGCGGCCGTTGACGAGGTAGTCGGCTCCGTCCCTTACGATGCGGCTCTCGATATTGGTCGCATCGCTCGAGGCTACGGCCGGTTCGGTCATCGCGAACGCGGAACGGGTAGTGCCGGCGAGGAGCGGCTCGAGCCATTCGCGCTTCTGTTCGGGCGTACCGTAGCGTTCGAGCGTCTCCATATTGCCTGTGTCCGGCGCGGAGCAGTTGAAGACCTCGGGCGCCCACGGCACCCGTCCCATGATCTCGCAGAGCGGCGCGTATTCGAGGTTAGTAAGCCCCGCGCCGGATTTCGACTGGGGCAGGAAGAGGTTCCACAGTCCCAAGGCGCGCGCCCGAGTCTTGAGCTCCTCGACCAGCCGGATCGGCTGCCACCGGTCGCCCTCGGCGACCTCGAGCGCATGACGCGCCTCGTTCGGATAGACGTGCTCGCTCATGAACGCGGCGAGCCGCGCCGCGAGTTCCCGGGTTCTAGCCGAATATTCGAAGTCCATCGCATTCTCCGAAGTTGCCGTTGACGAAAGATCGACGGGCGCGCTGCTCACTGACGGGCCAGAAACCTCTCCACCTGTTGCCAGCCGCGTTCGGCCATGTCGCGCGCCGAGCGTCCCGCTTCCAGCGCGTGCGCGCTCGCCGCCGTGCCGTCGCGTGCCCGCCCCATGATGCCCTGGGCGATCCCCGCGGCGCGAAACATGTTGTACGCGATGTAGAACTCCCACTCGGCGGAATCGATGGCGCGGCGCCCGACGCGGCGACAATACTCGGCGACGTATTCGGGCTCCGCCGGGATGCCGAGCGCGCAGAGATCCAGCCCTAGCATGCCCCGGAACGTGCCGCCTGGAATGCGCCAGCTCATGCAGTGATAGGCGAAATCGGCGAGAGGATGCCCGAGCGTCGAGAGCTCCCAGTCGAGCACCGCGAGGATCCGGGGCTCCTGGGGGTGGAAGATGAGGTTGTCGAGGCGGTAGTCGCCATGGACGATCGCCGTTTCGTCCCCTGTGGGGATGTGCTGTGGCAGCCATTCGATCAGCCGCTCCATCGCCTCGATGTGCTCGGTCTCCGACGCGCGATACTGCTTGGTCCAGCGCGCGATCTGGCGGGCGAGATATCCGCCGGCTTTGCCGTAATCGTCGAGCCCGAGCGCCGACGAAATCGGTACGATGCAGCGCTGCGATCACGCGGTTCATTTCGGCGAAGATGGCGCTGCGCTCGCTATGGCTCATGCCGGGCAAGGCCGGGTCCCAGAAGACCCGCCCATCGACGTGCTCCATGACGTAGAACGCGGTGCCGATGACGGAGTCGTCCTCGCACAGGCACCAGGTCTTCGGCACCGGCACGCCGCTGCCGTAGAGCGCCGTCATCACGCGATACTCGCGCTCGACCGCGTGCGCCGACGGCAGGAGCTTGCCCGGCGGCTTGCGCCGCAGAACGTAGCGAGCGTTGCCCGCAGTCACGCGGTAGGTGGGATTGGATTGTCCGCCTCGGAATTGCTCGAGCGACAGGGGGCCGGCAAGTCCAGGAATGTACGCCCGCAGATAAGCCTCGAGCCGCTCCGGTTGGACACGATGCTTCTCCGGCACCGGCATCGTGCCGACGTATGCTTCCACGGGCCCGCCGACCATTCGCTAAGCTGTGAGATAACCGCCGTCGACCACCAGGCAGGCCCCGGTCGTGTAGCTGGCCGCCGCCGATACGAGATACAGGACCGCACCAGCCAGCTCGGTGGGTTGCGCTACGCGGGCCATCGGCACGCGCGTCGTCGTCATGGCACGGATCGTCTCGTCGTTGCTGTGAATGAGAGCCGAGGCGAACTTGGTATCGGTTGCGCCCGGTGCGATGGCATTCACTCTCACGCCCATCGGCGCACATTCCCTGGCGAACGCCTTGGTCATGCCGATCACGGCGGCCTTGGTGATCGAGTAGATCCCCTGCCAGTGTCCCGGGACGATGCCGTTCACGGAGGCGACGTTGACGATCGAGCCTCCGCCGTGCCGGGCCATCAGTTTCGCGCCCAGCGAAGACATGAAGAAATAGCCCCGGATATTGACGTCGACGGTCTTCTGGAACGCGGCGGGCTCGGTGTCGACGATCGGACCGAAATAGGGGTTGGCGGCCGCGTTGTTGACCAGAATGTCGAGCCGTCCATGCTCGCTTTCGACCGCCGTCATGAGAGCCCTGATCTGCTCCAGCTCGCCGATGTGGCACGTGCGTGCCTCGGAACGCCCGCCTTCGCCCCGAATCGAGCGGGCGACGTTTTCACAGCCATCCGCCTTGCGGCTGGATACGATCACGGTAGCGCCGTGCGCCGCGAGCGTGCGGGCAATCGCTTCTCCGATGCCCCGACTCGCGCCGGTGACCAGCGCGATCCTGCCGTCGAGATCGAATTCAGAAGTCGGCATGGGGCGACGCTCCGTTCGAGGCGCGAGAAGACGCGAAGGCGCCACCCGCGGTTTGAATGTTGTGCACGTCAGATCATACTATCCCGCTCGCGGCAGATCCGACCCGTCTTGCGGCAGCCGCGCGCTATCCGTCGAATCCGATCGATGCCCGACTTCTGGCCCTCCTGCGGCTACGGCCTGCTCGGCGCGACGCCGGCCGGGCGTCTCTGCGTCGGCGACGCGTTCCTGCGGAGATTTCTCGCCCGCCCCGAGCTTTCGCTCGTCCCCGAGTCGTGCGCCGCCGAGAGAGCGCTGCACCGAAGCCTACTCGAGGATCCGGCGCGCGGCGTGCGCGAGGCCGAGATCGACACCCTGGCCGACGCGGACGCGCGCCAGAACTACCGTGTCTGGCTGCGCTTCCGCGACCGCCTGCTCGCCGCGCCCGATCTGGAGTCCGCCTACGTCGCGCTCTTCCAGGGCGACGGCGTCGACGTGCCGCCGCTCTTCGTGCACGAGCTGACACAGATCGTGCTGCGCCACATCCTGGGGGAGTCGGCGCCGCCGATGCATGCCCGCGCGGCCGAAATCCTGTTCCGCACTCAGAGGGTCAGCGTGCTTCCGGACGGCGCGGTCATGGCGGCTGATCTCGAAACGGTCGAGCGGTTCAGCACCGCGGGATTCGGAAGCCTCGGCGAGCTGCTGGCGCAGAACCGCACGCCGGCGCGAACCATCGAGCTCGACGTATTGTCGGAGGACAACGCCCAGGTGTACTGGGACCGGGACGAGCGTCATGATTTCGCCATCAGCCTCAATCGGAGCGCCGGCGCCCTGGAAGCGCTCAGCGGCGTGCTGGAGCGCTGGATCGAACATTTTCTCGCCGTCAAGGTGACCATCCGTCCGCGAAGCGAAGTGGACGACGCGCGCTGGGTCTGGCATGTCGGGCTCGACGCCGAGTCGAGCGCGCTGCTCAACGATTTGTACAATCGGATCGATGTCGGCGAGGACCGAAGGCAGCGCCTGCTCTGCCTGTTCGAGCTCACGTTTGCCGAGATCAGCGACATGCGGCCGTCGATGGCGGGCCGACCGGTTTACCTGGCGATGGCGATGGATCGCGACCATCGGCTGAAGCTCAAGCCTCAGAACCTTTTGCTTAATCTGCCGCTCGCGCGGCCACAGTGAGGAGAAGCATGCTCAAGTACCACACCCGAATCGGTCCTCCGGTCGTGCTCGTAGCGCTCGGCGCGGCGGCGTGGACGTGTTCGATCGCAACCGCCCAGACCGCGCCGCCGGCAGAGCAGCAAACGCCGGCCACCGGTGCAGCGGCCTCGTCCGAGAGCTCATCGCTCGATGCTCTCGCGTGGTTGCGCGGCTGCTGGCTGGGCGAGGTCAATCGCCGTGAATTCCTCGAGCAATGGTCGCCGCCGCGGGGCGGCATGATGGTGGGCTTCAGCCATACCGTCGTTGCGCCGAAATTCGAGGGCGCGCTCAAGGACAAGATGGAGGCGGCGGGCAAGCCTCCGGCCGATCCCGGCAAGGACCGAACCCAGGACTTCGAATACCTCCGTCTGGAGCAGCGGGCGGACGGCGTTTATTACGTCGCGGTCCCTTCCGGCAAGAAAGAGGTCGCGTTCAAGTTGAGCGACGTATCGGAGGAATCCGGCGCCAAGGTCTTCACCTTTACCAACGTCGTCGACGAATTTCCGCAGCGCCTCATCTACCGCCGCGGCAAAGAAGGGTGGCTGTACGCCCAGGTCACGGGCAAGGCCGGAGTCGCAGGCAGCGACGTCGTCTATCCGATGCAGCACGTGGACTGCGCCACCGATGCGCGGCTGAAGGAGTAAGGCCCGGCTCGATGTCCTCCGAGAGTCCAGCGCTGGCCGGCCTCGAGCGGTTGCTCGCCGCCGGAAAGGACGGCGCTCTCCTTCGCTTCGGCCTCGGAAGCGAATATCTCAAGCGCGGCGACGCAGCGCCCGCCGTCGTTCATTTTCGGCGCGCCGTGGAGCTCGATCCCGCGTACTCGGCGGCCTGGAAGATGCTTGGCAAGGCGCTCGCCTTGGATCGGCGCCACGATGACGCGCTGGCAGCGTGGAACGAGGGCATCGCCGCCGCGCAGCGCAAGGGCGACAAGCAGGCGATGCGCGAGATGCAGGTATTCGCCCGCCGCCTTGCCAAAGAGCAGGGCCGGGAATAGGTTCACCAACAAGCTCGTCTTCCGCAGCTATAACCGGTGATGCGGCTTGTGCACCGCGAGACTGCGCTGACGATGCAACGGCGGTTGCATCTGTCCGGCTTGCACATGGTGATCCTGCCGATGCAGTTGTAGCCCGGGGTGAGCGTTCGCGAACCCGGGGTTGCGTTGCGCCGGAGGTCGATGACCCGAGGTTCGCTCCGCTCACCGTCGGGCTACGGCGCTACGGCGAGGGTAGAAGTCCGCGCACCGCGTCTACGCCCCGATTGGCCAGCGCATCGGCGCGGTGATTGCCTTCCGTGTCGGCGTGGCCCTTGACCCAGTGCCAGGCGATATCGTGGTCGCGAGCGAGCCGATCGAGCTCGAGCCAGAGATCGGCATTCTTGACCGGCTTGCGATCCGCGGTCTTCCAGCCGTTCCTCTTCCAGACCCCGATCCAGGTTTCGATGCCGTTCTTGACGTACTGCGAGTCGGTATAGACCTCGACCGCGACACGGCGCTTGAGGCTTTCCAGCGCCCTGATCACGGCCGTCAGCTCCATCCGATTGTTGGTGGTCAGCGCCTCCCCGCCGAAGAGCTCGCGCTCGCGGCCCCGATGCTGCAGCACGGCGCCCCAGCCGCCTGGCCCGGGGTTGCCCTTGCACGCGCCGTCGGTGTAGATCACGACCGGCGCCGTCATGCGGCGCGCGAGTCGAGCACTTCCGCGCATTCGCGTGCCTGTCGCGCGGGCGCGGCAAGCTCTTTCTTGCGCACGCGGCGCGACCACGCGGGCGTGATCACCCGCATGCCCAGCACCCGCTTGGTCGCGCGCAGGAAATAGACGCCCCCCGCGATCGGCCACCAGCGGTCGCCGGCCTTCTCGAAGAAGTGAAAGCGCTGCAGCCACTTTTCCTGAACGACGGGCGGGACGTAGCAATCGAGCTGGCCGCCCGCGACCTCGAACCCGAGCAGCGAGAGCCAGTCCTTGAGGCGATACAGAGCGATGAAATTGCCGTTCCACGGCATGGTCTGCTGCCGTCCGAAATATCGCTTGGCGCCGAACAGGCTGAAGGGATTGAATCCGACGATGACCAGCTGCCCCTCCGGTCTGATCACCCGGTGGACTTCACGCAAGAGCTGGTGAGGCTCGTCCGTGAACTCCAGGGTGTGCGGCAGCACGATGAGATCGATGCCATTTTCGGCGAACGGCAGCCAATGCGGATCGGCAAGCACCTGGGCCGGCTCTTCGAGGTCGACAGTGAGTCGCGTACTGATGCGCGATCCCTGCAGGAACGGGTATTCGGGCAAGCCAATCTGCAACGCGTGGAAGCCGAAGATGTCGGAAAGCGTGCGATCGAAGTAGGCCAGCTCGCGCGCGAGAAGGTAATGGCCGAGCGGGGTCGCGAACCATTCGGCCAGCGTCCCCGTTGACAGGTTCACCGGCGCTGTCGAAGATTCCGCCATGCTCACGATTATCCCGATCCCGGCCTTCGCAGACAACTACATCTGGCTGCTGCGAGACGGGATCAACGGCGTCGTCGTCGATCCGGGCGATGCGGCGCCGGTGTTCGCGCATTTCGACCGCGAAGGCCTCGAGCTCTCTGCGATCCTCGCCACGCATCATCATGGCGACCACATCGGCGGAATTCGAGCGCTCCTCGCGCGCTGGCAGGTGCCCGTCTTCGGCCCCGCGCGCGAGACGATTCCCGGGCGAACTCACGCGCTCGCCGAGAGCGACGCGATCACGGTTCCCGGCATCGGGCTGGCGTTGTCGGTCCTCGACATTCCCGGGCACACCGCAGGACACATCGCGTACGTGTCGCATCACGCGGAGCGGCCGCTGCTCTTCTGCGGCGACACGCTCTTTGCCGCCGGATGTGGACGGCTGTTCGAAGGCACGCCGCAGCAGATGGTGGAATCGCTCGCCAAGCTCTCGGCACTGCCCGATTCGACCGAGATCTATTGCGGCCACGAATACACGCTCGCGAACCTTCGCTTCGCCAGCGCGGTCGAACCCGCCAACGTCCTGCTGCGGGAGCGGTTCGGACGCGAGAAGGCGAAGCGCGACCGCGGCGTGCCGACGCTCCCCTCCACCATTGGCGAGGAACACGCGACGAATCCCTTCCTGCGCATCGACGAGGCAGCCGTCCGAGCGGTGGCTGAGCGGCACGCCGGTCACCCGCTCGACGGCCGTGCGGCGGTGTTCGCGGAGATCCGGGCCTGGAAGAACGCGTTCTAACCCGACGAGCCGACTTGACGTGCGCCCGCGCCGACCCCTACCATCCGGCCGTTTTGCGTGATCAACGACTCATCTTCGCGGACGGGGTTTCGATCGCCATCGCGGCGTTCGCGTTGGTACTGGCTTCGTGCGCGACCGCGCCATTGGTCGCACCGGGCACGACGTTGCAAGCCACCGCCGTCGCTCCTCCTCCGTCGACCGTCGCGACGGTCGCAGCGCCCTCGCCCGCTGCCGGCGTCGCGCCGGCGACGAACGCCGACCGGCCGGTATCTCCAGACGAGCCCATCTCGGCTGCGGAGATCGCCGCCGAGCCGATGCCCATCGTGCTGCCGCCCGAACCCCCGGCCCACATCGCGACCGGAGGCGATCCCGACTCGGTGACCAACGCCACGCTGCAGCTGCGCTCCGAGTACGGCGACCTGTGGAGCCGGATCCGGCAAGGCTTCGTCCTCGACGATATCGACGGTCCGCTGGTCCAGAACGCGGAGAACTGGTATGCAGCGCGTCCCGATTACGTCGCCCGGATGATCGAGCGCAGCCGCCGTTATCTCTACTACATCGTGGTCGAGGTCGAAAAGCGCGGCATGCCGCTCGAAATCGCCCTGCTGCCGATGATCGAAAGCGCGTACAACCCCATGGCCTACTCGCGCAGCCGCGCCTCGGGGATCTGGCAATTCATCCCCTCGACGGGCAAGCGTTACGGCCTCAAGCAGAACTGGTGGTTCGACGAGCGACGTGACGTGGTCGCGGCGACCGAGGGGGCGCTCGACTATCTGCAGGCCTTGTACGACGACTTCGGCGACTGGTACCTGGCGCTTGCCGCATACAACTGGGGCGAAGGGGCCGTGCATCGGGCGATCGCCGCCAATCAGAAACGCGGCAAGCCGACCGACTACCTGAGCCTCAAGATGCCGGCCGAGACGCGCAACTACGTTCCGAAACTGCAGGCGATCAAGAACATCGTGAGCGACCCCGAGCTCTACGACCTGGCGCTTGCGGACATACCCGACGCCCCCTATTTCACCGTCGTGCACACCAGCCGGAAGATGGACGTCAAGGCCGCCGCGGACCTGGCCGAGATGCCGCTGGACGAGTTTCTTTCGCTCAATCCGCAGCACAACCGGCCAGTGATCGCGGGGGCGGACGAAGCGACGCTGCTCCTTCCCTATGACAAGGCGGAGCTCTTTGCCGCCAAGCTCGAGCTCACCAATCAGCCGATGGTCACGTGGCAGGCATACAAGCTCAAGCCCAACGAAACGTTGCCGCAGGTGGCCGCTCGCTTCGGGCTGCCACTCGAGACGCTGCGCACGGTGAACGGAATCGGTCCGCACGCAAGGGTGCCCGTCGGACACGCCTTGCTCGTGCCGTCGCAGGCGCCATCGGACGCGACGGTGGCGAGCCTTCAGAACACCATGTTCACCAGCGTCCCGAGCGGGCGAACGATCTATCATCGGGTCCGCAAGGGCGAGACGCTCGCCTCGATCGCGGCGCGCTACGACGTGTCGACGCAGGAGATCAAGGCTTGGAACAGAGGCCTTTCCGCCAAGGTTGTGCCGGGTCAGCGGCTGCGCGTGGTAAGCGATGCCGGCTCCGTTCGGAGCAAGAAATCAAAGCGCGGCACGGGCACCCATGCGACCCGGCCGGCGTCCGCCAAGCATGGGGGCACCAGGGCTGCCTCCGCCCGGGAACATCCACCCGCCCTCCGTTAGCAAGCCGGTCCCAAAACAAAACAGGCGACACTTGCGCGTCGCCTGTTTTGTGGGCCATCGCGAGTTCTCGCGACAGCCGTTCGGCCGAAAGAAGCTTAGACCTTCTTGGCCTTCTTCTTGGCAGCCTTTTTCTTCTTCGGGGCTGCCTTGCGCTTCTTGGCGACCCGCTTCTTGGCCGCCTTCTTCTTGCCGGTCCTCTTCTTCGCCTTCTTCTTCGCCGTCTTTTTCTTCGCCTTCTTCTTTGCGGTCTTCTTCTTTGCGGTCTTCTTCTTCGCCGTCTTCTTCTTGGCTGCCTTCTTCGGGCCAGCCTTCTTGGCCTTGCGTTTCTTCGCCTTCTTCGTCGGCGCAGCCGGTGCTGCCGGCGCCATGGACATCATGTCAGCCATCATCTTCAGGTCTCCTGTCTGAGTTGCTGAAACTGTTATCAGTGCTACCGCTTCAGCGCAGGTCCCGCCGGTTTTGCTTCGGAGTCGTCCTGCATTTTTCTCGACCCCTTGACAAATCCATTGACACCTGCTGCCTGAATTCTAGCCAAATTTTTTCGAAATACAAGATTTAATTGCAGTTTCGGGTGACGCGCAGCGTCACTGTTGCGAATTAGCACACCAAAGCGCGGCGCATGTTTTCGCTGTTTTCGCGCGTCGCGCGCTCCGAGTTAGCGACGCATCAAGGCAGGCGAGATTCGCGTGCGAAGAGTTCAGCGACGCTCTCGCGTCGCCCGACCAGATGCATCGATGCGCCGTCAACCAGCACCTCGGCTGCGCGCGGCCGCGAGTTGTAGTTCGAGCTCATCGCCATCGCGTAGGCGCCCGCCGAGAGAATCGCCAGCAAGTCGCCCTCGCGAAGAGCGAGCTCGCGGTCGCGCGCCAGAAAGTCGGCGCTCTCGCAAACGGGGCCAACGATCTGCCAGAGCCGCGCACGCTCCGTCCGGGGGCGAACCGGATGCACTGCGTGCCATGCGTCGTACAGAGCGGGCCGGAGGAGGTCGTTCATCGCCGCGTCGACGACGGCGAAGCTCTGCTCCTCGCCGGGCTTGAGGTAGATCACGCGCGTGAGCAGAACCCCGGCGTTGCCGGTCAGGCGGCGGCCAGGCTCGAACACCAGCGATTCCCGGCGACCTCGGAAGAGCTCCCCGATCGTCGCGGCGTATTCGGCGAGCTCCAGCGGCGTCTCATCCCGGTAGCGGATGCCGATGCCGCCGCCGAGGTCGACGTGCTCGAGATGGATGCCGTCGGCGGCAAGCGTGTCGACGAGCTCCAGCACCTTCATCGCCGCCTCCCGGTACGGCGCGAGGGCGGTGATCTGGGAGCCGATGTGGATGTCGATTCCGATGAGCGCGATATGGGCCAGCGTGGCGGCGCGGCGGTAGAGTGACAGTGCGTCGGCGAAAGCGATGCCGAACTTGCTTTCCTTGAGCCCGGTCGCGATGTAGGGGTGCGTCTGCGGATCGACGTCGGGATTGATCCGAAGGCTCACGGGTGCCCGCTTACCGAGCGATCCCGCGATCCGATCGAGGTGCTCGAGCTCGCTCTGGGACTCGACGTTGAAGCAGCGGATTCCCAGCTCGAGCGCCTGTCGCAGCTCGTCGCGGGTTTTTCCGACGCCGGAAAAGACGACCTTGGCCGGGTCTCCGCCGGCCGCGACGACTCGCGCGAGCTCGCCTCCGGATACGACGTCGAAGCCGCTCCCGAGCCGGGCGAACACGTCCAGTACGCCCAGGTTGGAATTCGCCTTCAGCGCATAGCACGTGAGGTGCTCCATGCCGGAAAACGCGCCGTCGAACTCGCGGTACGCGCGCTCGAGTGCCGAGCGCGAATAAACGAAGCAGGGCGTGCCGTAGCGCGCCGCAATTTCGGCAAGGGGCACGCCTTCCACGCACAGCGCGCCGTCGCACTCGGCGAGCGGCGTCACTGCGTGTTGTCCTTGGTCGGAGGAACGTCCGCTCCCGGCGTCGCGTCGGGCGACTTGGGAGGCAGCGTCGTCGGGGGAACCGCGCCGGGTGGCAGTCCGGTGGGATCCGGCGCAGTCTTCCCGGGCGGCAGTCTCAGAGGTCCCTTGATGCCGCATCCGGCAAGGAGGATGCACGCCCCCGCGATAATGATGATGACGATGGAACGGGGTAACATCGAAATGCTGTACACGACACCGGCGCGGGAATTCCGGCGAGTCTATCACGCCACGCACGAGCTCAAGCTGATGCAGGAAGAGAGTGCTTTCGTCGCTTTGACCGAACGCGTTCTGGGCGCGATCGGAGCGGCGCTGGACGCCGCGGAGAGCGACGTGGATTGGTCCGAGAACGACGGCGTGCTCACTATCGAGTGCGGTGGCGGACGTATCATCGTCAATCGCCATGTGCCGAACCGCGAGCTGTGGGTCGCCGCCCGGTCCGGCGGATTTCACTTTCGACCGGCGGACGGCAAGTGGCGGGACACGCGCAGCGGCGAGGAGCTCGCTGCCGCTCTGCGGCGTCTGCTGCAGGAGCACGACGTGGCAGGGATCGACATCCCCGCCCTGCCGACCTGAAGCCGCGATCAATCGAGGAGCGGGGTCAGCGCGTCGAGATGGCGGCGTTGCTCGACGTGATCGGGCAGCAGCGACTCGACCAGCGCCCAGAACCGCGGCGAATGATTGAGCTCGATCAAGTGCGCGACTTCGTGCGCGACGACATAGTCGGCCAGCCGCGGAGGAAGCTGCACCAGCCGCCAGTTGAGCCGGATCTCGCCGCGCTCGTTGCAGCTCCCCCACTGCGCCCGGGCGTTGGAGAGCTTCACTGCCGGCGGCGTCGCCCTGAGGCGGCGCGCGAAGTGCAATGCGCGCGGCACGAACAGAGCCAGGGCCTGCTCTTTGAGCCAGCCGCACACGAAGGCACCGATCTCCGCCTGATCTCCAGGCGTCGGATGCAGCACGGTGAGATTCAGCAGGTCGGCGGCGATGGCCTCGCGGCGCGCGGGGAACAGGGCCAGCGTCAACGGCCGCCCCTGGTAGAGCAGCGGCGCACCTGCGCGCCACTCGGTGGGCAGCACTTCGCGGTTGCCCGCGCGCCACGTGGCGAGGCTCTCGATGACCCAGCTTGCCCGTTCGCACAACGCGAGCTCGATGTCTCGCACCGAGACCCAGCGCGGCGCGCGCACGACAAGCCCGCGCTGGTCGATCTGCATGCCGATGGATTGCCGGCGGGCGCGGACCAGCCGGTACTCGACCGATTCTCCGGCGAGCACGACGCGGCGGAGCTTTCCTTCCGGCTCGAGCGCGGACGCGCGTATCAATCCGACTTTGCGCCCGGGCGACGGACCGGATTTCCCAGCCGCGCGACTTCGTTCTCGATCCATCGTTCGATCTCGTTCGTCAGTCCCTGCATGTCGCCGCCTTTGGGCGGAATCGGTTTGCCGATCGACACCGTGATCGTGCCCGAACGCTTGCCGAGGACGCCCTTGGGCCACAAATAGCCGGCATTATGCGCCACGGGAACGATCGGGACGCCGAGCGCGATCGCGAGCCTGGCGCCGCCCGTCTTGTAATGCGCCCGCGTTCCGGCGCGAATGCGCGTGCCTTCGGGATAGATGACGATCCAGAAACCCTGTGCGAGCCGTTCGCGGCCCTGTTCGGCCATCTGAGCCATCGCGTCCTTGCCGGCCTTGCGATCGATCGTGATCGGCGAAGCCAGCGAAAAGCCCCAGCCGAAGAACGGAATCGAAAGCAGCTCCTTCTTGGCGACGAAGGCGAGCGGCGGGAAAAGAAAGTTGAGCGCGAGGGTCTCCCAGGTCGATGAGTGCTTCGACATGACGATGTGCGGCGACGCGCGAGGCGGAATGTTCTCCGCGCCGATGACGCGGTGCCTGATGCCGCAGATCCAGCGCGCCGCGAAGAGATTTAACCAACACCAGCCGGTGATGAACCGGAAGCGCGGCAGCGGCGGCAGCCAGAACATGAGCAGGATGAGAAGTGCGTAGACCGGCGTGACGATTGCCTGGAACAGCGCGAAGGCGAGCGAGCGCAGCGCCGACATCGGCCAGCCGTTGCTATTCGCCGCCGAGCAGCGCCGTCACGGCGAAAGCGAGATCGGGGAAGATGACGGTGTTCTTGGCGAACTTGCCTTCGCGCAGCGTCTTCTCGCCCTTTCCGGTCAGGACGAGGATCGGTTGCGCGCCGACGGCTTCCGCGGCCTGCAGGTCGCGAAGCGAGTCGCCGATGCAGGGTACGCCGGTCAGCTCGACGCCGAACCTGCGGCCGATTTCGGAGAGCATGCCGGCCTTGGGCTTGCGACAGTCGCAGTCGGCCTCGGCGGTGTGCGGGCAGAAGAATACGGCGTCGATACGTCCACCGACGTGCGCCAGCGCCTTGTGCATCTTGTCGTTGATCGCGATCATCGTGGCGGTGTCGTAGAGCCCCCGGCCCAGGCCCGACTGATTGGTCGCAACGACGACGCGGAAACCCGCATGATTCAGCCGCGCGATCGCTTCCAGACTGCCCGGAATGGGGCGCCATTCCTCCGGCGTCCGTATGTACTGGTCGCTGTCGTAATTGATGACGCCGTCCCGATCGAGGATGATGAGCCTCGCCTGGCGCGTATGCGGAGCTGGCTCGGAAGCGAACTGGACCATCAGCGCCCTCGCGAGACGTCGGTCATCACGCAGCGAGCTTCGAGATGTCGGCGACCTGATTCATCGCCTCCGCAAGCCCCCGCAGCAGAGCGAGCCGGTTCGCGCGCACGGCCGGATCGTCGGCCATGACCAGCACTTCGTCGAAGAAGCGGTCGACGCTCGAGCGCGCCGAGGCGAGCGCACGCAGCGCCTCGGTGTACTCCCCGCGCTGCACGTGCCCGTGGACGACCGGCAGGAGTTTTTGCACCGCGGCGTACAGGTTGTGCTCGGCGCCGTCGCCGAACAGCGAGCGGTCGATCGCCGGGGCTGCTTCCCCGCCAGATTTCTTGAGGATGTTGACGATGCGCTTGTTGGCCGCGGCCAGCGCTTCGGCTTCGGGCAGCGTCTTGAATTCACTCACGGCCTGGACTCTCGCCGGCACTTCGTTGAGCGGAGGGCGGATGTCGACGACCGCGTCGACGACCTCGTGCTGGAATAGCGGCGCGAGTTGATTGCGATAGCGCTCGAAGATAAATTCCTCGAGGTCGTCGACGACCGTTGGAGCAAGCGTCCCGGCCGGAAAGGCAGACGCGGCGAACTCCAGGAGCGAGCGCAGGTTGAGGGTCAGCGGCCGGCCTTTCCTCCGGGCCATAAAGCCGAACGCTCCAAAAGCCTCGATCAGCCCGAGCGCCGCGCGCCTGAGGCCGTAGGGATCCTTGTCTCCGGTAGGCACGAGCCCGATGCCGTAAATGCCTACGAGTGTTTCGGTCCGATCGGCAGCCATGAGCACGGCGCCGGTCAGGTTTTCTGCCCAATCCTCCTCGTTCTGTCTCAGCAGATACTGCGCGCCTAGGGCGTTCGCCACTGCAGCGGGCTCGCCGTCGTGCAGCGCGTAATAGCGTCCCATGAGCCCCTGCAGCTCCGGAAATTCTCCGACCATGTCGGTGAGCAGGTCTGCCTTCGCCAGATAGGCGGCGCGATCCACAAGACGCTCGTCGGCGCCGGTCCGCTCGGCGATGAATTTGGCGATCGCTCGCATGCGGCCGACGCGGTCGAGCTGGCTGCCGAGCTTGTTGTGATAGACCACCTGGCCGAGTCTCGGCACGCGCGATTCGAGCTTGGCCTTGCGGTCCTGGTCGTAGAAGAACTTCGCGTCGGCCAGGCGAGCCCGCAGCACGCGCTCGTTCCCGTGGATGATCGGCTCGGGATCGCGCGCATCCAGGTTGCTGACCAGCAAAAACCGGTTCTGCAGCCGGCCGCGTTCGCCCGCCAGCGCGAAGTATTTCTGATTCTGCTGCATGGTGAGGATCAGGCATTCCTGCGGCACTTCGAGGAAACGCTGTATCGAAGCCGCCGGTATAGACCTTCGGCCACTCCACGAGCGCAGTGACCTCGTCGAGGAGAGCGTCGGGCATGATCACCTTTGCCCCGGCCGCCGCCGTTTCCAGCTCCGAGGCGATCCGCCCGCGGCGCATGTCGAACCCAGGTAGAACCCTGCCTTCGGCTTCGAGCGTCGGCGCGTAAGCCTCCGCCGCCGCGATTTCGATGTCGTCGCGGCTCAAGAAACGATGACCGGACGTCACCCGGCCGGCGTCGAGCCCCAAGGCGTGCACGTTGACGACCTCGCTGCCATGCAGGGCCACCAACCGGCGCGCGGGGCGGACGAACTTGTGCTCGTTGTAGTAGCCGCCGGGGCCGGCATAGCTCATCACCTTCGGAATCGGAAGTCCGGCGAGCGCGCTTTCGAGAGCGCTCTGCAGCGCAGTCGCGAGCCCTGCACCGGCCGCCACGGAGCGCAGCCAGACGTAGTCGCCCTTTCCATCCGCCTCGACGTAAAGATGGTCCGATCCATCCCACGCGTCGGGATAACCGGAAGCGAGTTTCGCGCGCCCCATCTTCTTGAGCCGCCCCAGCAGCGCGGGCGTGCCCTTCCCCGCCGCGTCCTGTGCCAGAGCCTTGGGCAGGAGGCGTTCGACCACTTCCCTGTCGGGCGCAACGGGCAAGACGTCGGTAATCGAAACCGCGAGCCTCCGCGGCGTCGCGTAGAACGTCGCTTCGCTCGCAGGCGCCAGGAATCCCTCCTTCCGAAGCCCGTCGACCAGCGCGTCTCCCAGCGCCTCGCTGAGGCGCTCGAGCGCCTTAGGCGGCAGCTCCTCCGTGACCAGTTCGACCAGCAGAGTCGCGGCGCCCGCGCTCATGCGGCGCTTCGCTTGAGATCGTCGGCCAACATCGGAAAGCCGAGCGCTTCGCGCGATGCCACGTAGGCGACGGCCACGAGCCGTGACAATGTGCGTATGCGGCCGATATATGACGCGCGCTCTGTGACCGAGATCGCCCCCCGCGCATCGAGCAGATTGAACGTATGCCCCGCTTTCAGGATCATCTCGTAGCCCGGCAGGGACAAGCTGGCGCCGAGCAGGCGCTTCGCCTCGCTCTCGAAGAACGCGAACTGCTCGAAGAGCTTGGGGACGTCGGAAGCCTCGAACGCGTATTTCGACTGCTCGACCTCGTTCTGGAAGAACACGTCGCCGTACGACATGCCCTCGACGTACACGAGGTCGAACACCGACTCGACATTCTGCAGGTACATGCTCAACCGCTCGAGGCCATACGTGATTTCGCCGGTGATCGGGTTGCAGTCGAGGCCCCCGACCTGCTGGAAATACGTGAACTGCGTGATTTCCATGCCGTTGAGCCAGACTTCCCAGCCCAGACCCCACGCGCCGAGCGTCGGGTTCTCCCAGTCGTCCTCGACGAAGCGAACGTCGTTCTTCGCGAGATCGAGACCCAGGGCCTCGAGCGAGCCCAGGTACACGTCGAGGATATCCGCAGGCGAGGGCTTGAGCACGACCTGGAACTGATGATGCTGGTGCAGACGGTTCGGGTTTTCCCCGTAGCGACCATCCTTCGGCCGCCTCGACGGTTGCACGTACGCGGCGCGCCATGGCTCGGGACCCAGCGCGCGCAGGAAAGTCGCGGTGTGGGAAGTCCCCGCGCCGACTTCCATATCGTACGGTTGCAGCAGCGCGCAGCCCCGCGCCCCCCAGTAGCCGTTGAGCGTGGCGATCACCTGCTGAAACGTAAGCATTCGGGGTCCGAATCGGCGAGGGGCTTGATTCTACTGGATGGCCGGCGCCCCACGCCACCGCCGCGCGCCCTCAGCGCACAGCATGAAAACGCCCGGGTGCGATCGCAGCCGGGCGTCAGGATGGAGATGTTTCGTCGTGGCGCGATTCAACGCGCTGGCTTGCGCTTCCCGCTGGTGTAGAGACGACGCAGCTCGGTCTGCCACTTTCGCGGCCCTTCCGCTTTCACGGCTGCATGAAAAGCGAGCGCCTGCTCGTCGGCAATGCGGCGCAGGCTGCGAGCAAGGCTGCGCAGCGTAACTGTTCCTGCGACCAGGCGGGCAAACGTCGGAACGTCCGCTGCGAGAATCCTCGACATCTTCGTCTCCTGCACCCCTAGTTCCACACGACGCAACTCTAGGCGCGCGGCTCAGTGCGCGGGAGGGAGGAATCGTCGGCCGGCTTGCAGAATATTCACCAACGGCGTCTGCTGACAAGGGCGGCGACGCCCAATGCGAGCGCGAAGACAACGGCGAGTGTATCGCCGACGCGCACGTAGGGCGTATCCCCGGTGCGACCTGCGATGGAACCCTCGAGCACGCCGCGCGTGAACCAGGGCAGCCGCGCGATTTCGCCGCCACGATGATCGATGATCGACGTGATGCCGGTATTGGTGGCGCGCAGCATCGGGCGCGCCGTCTCGACCGCCCGGAAGGCCGCGATTTGCTCGTGCTGCTCGGCGGCGAGCGAATGACCGTACCAGGCGTCGTTCGTGACGTTCACGAGCAGCGTCGACTCCGGCACCTCCTGGGCGAGCTCCGACCCGAATGCATCCTCGTAGCAGATGTTGACGGCGACACGTTCGCCGGCGACCGCGAAGGGCGGCTGGCCCGGTGGACCGGCCGTCTGATCTTCGAGCGGAATGTGCAGCACGCTGTGGATGAACCAGCCCACTAGGGGCTTCAGCGGAATCGTCTCACCGAACGGCACCAGGTGGCGCTTGCGATAGACCTGGGTCGGCGCGCTGCCGATGCTCACGACGCTGTTGAAGTAGTGGTCTTCGCTCTCTCCCGGGCCCCGCGGCTCGAAGAAGAACAACCCGAGCAACAGATCACCGTGACGGGAGAGCGCCGCGGCGCGCAGCTGCGCCACGTACTCGGCGGGTACCTCATCGGCGAACATAGGCAGCGCGGACTCGGGAAGCACGGTCAAACGGCCCTTCGCTCGGGCGACGAGATCCGCGTAGACGGCGAGCGTCTGATCGCGGTATTGGGGATCGAACTTGATCTCCTGCCGGACATTGCCTTGAACGAGGCTCACGGTGACCGGTTCGCCCGCCGGGCGGCTCCATTCGATGACCCGCAGGCCGGCTCCGGCGATCCAGATGCCCGCCAACGCGCCCATCGCGAACAGTGTGGCGACATGGCGAATGGAGCGCGGCGCCAATGCGAGGTACGCGAGCAAGGCAGCGGTCAGCGTTGTGGCCAGTCCGACGAAAAAAACCCCGCCGATCGGTGCGTATCCCGCGAGCGGCGAGTCGGTCAGAGCGTAGCCGACCGACAACCATGGAAATCCGGACAGAAGCCAGCTCCGCAGCCATTCCGTCAGCGTCCAGCAGGCCGCGGCTATGGCCAGACGTTCGCCGCTCGCCGGCGCGGCGAGGCGCGCGCACACCCAACCCGTGACCGCCGGAAAGAGCGCAAGATACGCGCAGAAGATCGACGTCGCGAACGCCGCGAGCAGGGCGGGCATGCCGCCGAACGTGGACAGGGCGACATACACCCACGAGACGCCGACGCCGAAGAGGCCGAGGCCGAAGGCGAAGCCGATGCCGGCGGCGGCACGCGCCGACGCGGCACCGTTCCACAGCGCCATAAGCGCCGCGAGCGCGAGGACCGCAAGCGGGGAAAGACCGACCGGAGCGAAGCCCAGGACCGACGCGGCGCCCAGCAGGAATGACGCGGCGGCCCGCACGAGCGGCGAAGCGCTGACGAACCTCAGGGCAAGTCCCACGTGAGCCGCGTTTTCCGGCCTGGCTTGCTAGAGCTTTCCTGCGTCGGCAGGCTCTTGCGCTTCGGGCGCTGGCGCCGGCCGCTCGACTTCCAGCGTATAAATGCGCCGGCTGTCCGCACGCACGACCTTGAAGCGGAAGTTGTCGATCGTGGTCGTTTCGCCGCGCTTCGGCAGCCGGCCGAATGCCTGCAGCACCACGCCGCCGATCGTGTGGAATTCCTCTTCGCTGAAGCCTGCTCCAAGCGTGGAATTGAAATCGGCGATCTCGGTCTGCGCCTTGACCCGGTAGCGTCCTCCCCCTTCCGGGATGATGTTGTCCTCCGCCTCGTCGAAGTCGTACTCGTCCTCGATATCGCCCACGATCTGCTCGAGCACGTCCTCGATCGTCACCAGGCCCGAGACGCCCCCATACTCGTCGACTACGATCGCGATGTGATTGCGGTTGGCGCGGAACTCGCGCAGCAGCACGTTGAGGCGCTTCGATTCGGGCACGAACACCGCTGGACGCAGAGTGTCGTGCAAATTGAACCCTTCCGGATTGGCGTAATAGTTCAGCAGCTCCTTGGCGAGCATGATCCCGACCACGTCGTCCTTGTTCTCGCCGACGACCGGAAAACGCGAGTGCCGCGTCTCGAGCACGAACGGGATGAATTGTGCGGGATCGTCCTCGATCGATACGACGTCCATCTGCGCCCGCGGGATCATGATGTCGCGCACCGTCATCTCGGAGACCTGCAGCGCGCCCTCGATGATGGAAAGCGCATCGGCATCGAGAAGCTTGCGCTCGAATGCCCCGTGCAGGAGCGTGAGAAGCTCTTCGCGGTCTTCAGGCTCCCGGGTCAGAAAGGCCGTCAGCCGCTCGAGCAGCGTGGGGCGCTCTCTCTCGTCTCGATCGTCGGACGGCGTCATCCCTGTCGGACAGCGGTCCCGGGCTCGTAAGGATCGGAAAAACCCAGGCGCGCGAGGATGACGGCCTCTTGCGCTTCCATGCGCGCCGCGCCGACCGGATCCTCGTGGTCCTCGCCCTGCAAATGCAGAACCCCATGGACGACCAGGTGTGCGCAGTGGGCCTTCAGCGGCTTACTCTGCGCGGCGGCTTCGCGGCGCAATACCGGAGCGCACAACACGATGTCGCCTCCGCACCTCCCAGGTTCGTCATCGTACACGAAGGAGAGCACGTTGGTCGCATCGCGGTGCGAGCGGTAGCGCCGATTGAGGGCGCGACCCTCTTTGGAATCGACGAAGCGCAGGGTGATGGTCGCGCCTCGCGTGGACGGCACGAGGGCGGCCTGCACCCAACGACGAAGCAAGGTGCGTGCCGGCAGACCAGTCTCTGCGACGGCATATTGCACGGTAAGCGACAGCCGCGCCGGCCGGCCGCGGCTCATCGCTTGCGCCGGCGCGAGGCGGGCGAAGCGTCGTTGCGCTCGTTGTCGCTGTGCTTCTCGTACGCGCTGATGATTCGTTGCACCAGCGGGTGGCGCACGACATCCGCGCTGGTGAAGTCGGTGAAGGCGATGCCACGCACTTCGGCGAGGATTCGCCGCGCCTCGATCAGCCCGCTCTTCTGGCCGCGCGCGAGATCGATCTGGGTCACATCTCCGGTGATCACGGCCTTCGTGCCGAAGCCGATGCGGGTCAAGAACATCTTCATCTGCTCGGGCGTCGTGTTCTGTGCTTCGTCGAGGATGATGAACGAATGGTTGAGCGTGCGTCCGCGCATGTAGGCGAGCGGCGCGATCTCGATCGCGTTGCGCTCGAAGAGCTTCGCGGTCTTGTCGAAGCCCATGAGATCGTAGAGGGCGTCGTAGAGCGGGCGCAGGTAGGGATCGACTTTCTGCGCGAAGTCGCCGGGAAGGAAACCCAGCCGCTCTCCCGCCTCGACCGCAGGCCGCACCAGCACGATCCGCTTGACGGCATCGCGCTCGAGCGCGTCGACCGCGCAGGCGACGGCGAGGTAGGTCTTTCCGGTCCCGGCGGGGCCGATGGCGATGGCGATGTCGTGGGACTGGATATGCTTGAGGTACGTGATTTGGTTCGGCGTCCGGCCGTGGAGGTCGGCCCTGCGCGTACGCAGCACGGGCGACTCGCTGCCAGCGCTCGCGGGTGGCATGTCGGTCGATGCTGCGGTCTCGCCGGAGAGCTCGATCAGTCCGAGCTGGATATCGTCGACGGTCAACGGCTCTTTCGCCTGTCTGTAGAAGCGCTCGAGCGCTTCCGCCGCTCGCTCGATCTGCGGCGCTCCGCCGCGCAACGTGAACGCGGCGCCGCGTCGGGCGATGGTCACGTCGAGCGCGGCCTCGATCTGACGCAAATTGGCGTCGAGCGCGCCACACAGGTTCGCGAGCGCGCGATTGTCGAGCGGTGAGAGCTCCAGATCGGCGGTCGCTTGTCTCACGAAGTATCGGGCCTACACGCCCGGTCGCTGCAACGGAGCCCTCAGTGCCTCCTCGAGCGTATTCTCGCATTCGGCGAGATGCGCGCGCGCTTCCTTCGACAGCGTTGCCTTCGTCTTGGCCGCCTTGATGAGGACCAGCAGCTCCTTCGCATTCTCACGCTGCAGGGCGCGCGCATCGGCCTGCATCGTCTGCGAAGGCCGCACGAGCATTCCCGCGACGCGCTTCAGATGCTCGCGCTGCAGGTTGCGTCGGAACACCGAGATGTCGCGCCCGGTCTTGAGCTCGCTCCAGATCGCGTTCTGCAGCGTGTCGTAGAGCTCGGACAGCCTGAAGCTGCGTCCGGTCCCCGGCTCCCTGTAAGCAGCTTCCTCGATGCGGGTCGCGACCGCGTCGCTCATCAGATGATCGAGCACGGCGCGCTGAATCGAAAACATCCGGCCGGTAAGCGAGATGTCGGGATTGATCGCGCTCACGTCCGCGTCCCTGCGGAAGCGGTCGAACTGGTTCACCGTCAGCCGGCGGACGAACTCGGGCCGCAGGCGGAAGCTGTCGACCGACAGCAGGCCTTCGGCGATCTGCTTGAGCGCCTCGCGCTGGCGTTCCGGTGGAACGGGAGTGAACGGCTCCCGACCGCTGCCGGCGTGGTCGCGGACATAGACCACGCCGCCAACGTACTTTGCGGCGAGGGTCGTTGCGTTGCCCACCTGCGTAAGACCCGCGAGGAAGTTCCGGCGCAGCATCTCGTAACTTTCTCCCTGCTTGAGCTGACGCGTCTGCAGGCGGTCCCAGAGCTCGCGCGAAAGCTTCAGCCTTCGCGTCGCGTATTCCAGCGGGTCGGCTCCGAGGTCGCGGCGGTTGACCTGCGGGTCCATGCCCTCCGCGGAGCCGCCGAATCCGGCATCGAGGTCGTTGCCGAAGGCGAGCTGCGGCTCGGTGCTGCGCGAGGCGATCTTGTCGAGCTCGACTTTTTCGCGCTCCGGGGGAATGGGCTTGTAGGCGTATTCGATCGCCCAGTAGTCGTACGGGCCGATGCCGTGCATCACGTAATCGCCCTGCTGCTCGTTCTGGAGCGCCAGGTTGATCGCGTTGTAATCCATCACCGAGCCGCCGATGCCGTTGGCTTTGGTGAACGCGGGGTCGTCGAGCTGCTTCTGCGTATAGATCGTGGAAGCGCGGAAGTTATGCTGAAGACCCAGCGTGTGGCCGACTTCGTGCGTCACCACGTCTTTGAGCGTGGCTTTCACATAGGCGTCCGCCTCGGGGCCGTCGGGATCGATCTCGCCGCGGGCGACCAGCACGTCGAGCGCGAAGGCGAGCTCGTCGAAGGCCACCTCACCATAATCGCAGAACGACTCGTCGGCGACAGCCGGAACATTTCGCGAGGGGAACTGCTCGGAAGCCTGGCGTCGCAGGAGGCGGGTCCAGCCGTCTTCGATCTCGATGTCGGCATCGAGGATTTCGCCCGTGCGCGGGTCGGCCCGGCTGGGACCGATCGCGAGCGCTCCGGGCTCGTCGCGCACGACCCAACGCACCGAGGAGTGGCGCCCGTCGGCCGTGTCGAATTCGGCGTTGTCCGGTTGAACCTCGACCTTGATCGCGTCCTTGAAGCCGATCTTCTCGAACGCCTTGTTCCACTCGAGGATCCCGGCCTTGACGGTCTCGCGGTACTTTTCCGGAATGTTTCGATCGAGCCAGTACACGATCGGCTCCTTCGGCTCGGAAAGTGCCGCATCCGGGTCCTTCTTCTCGAGCCGCCAGCGCTTCACGTAGTAGACGTCGGGGAACGCGGCGATATCGTCGGAGAACTCGAAGCGATGGGCGACGAAGTGTCCGAGCCGGTCATCCGCGACGCGGGCATGCATCGGCGGGGGCAGCGCCGTCAAGCTGTAGTAGTAGCCGAGGAAGAGACTGCGCAGATCTTCGAGGTGCGCGGGCGGCGGCACGTGCGGCGCGGACGGGTTGTGGACGAGCGGCGGCGCGGCGATCCTCGGAACGGCGTAATGCGCGGAGACCGCGAAACCCACCATGTCGGGGAACGCCCGCGCGGAAGTGATGCTCGAGTTGCGGGCGTCGAGGGCGTAGGGCATGCGGTACGCGGTATCGAGCGAGGTCGCGCCGCCCGGAATGTCGGTCAGAAAGAGCGCGCTGGCTTCGATCAGCACCGACTTGCGCTCGGGATGCGGCTGGCTCGCGACCTGCACGGAGCCGAGCAGGCTGTCGCTCGTGGACTCCCTGACGGCGCGCGCAAGCGGCGTGCCCTCGGCGGCGAAGAACTGGGTGTTCTTGGCGAGCATCTGCACGAGATTGCCCAGCCGATGGAACTCGACGATGTACGAGCGCAGCATCGGGCTCGGGAAGGGCTCGCGCTGCCCGATACCGTGCGTGCGGTTGATGTGCAGGAAAAACGGATGATCGAACTGGTCCGGCTTGATCTCCAGCCAGACCTTGTCATCCTTGGTGTAGACGTCGAACAGCCCGCTCTGCTCCTTGGCGTCCTTGACAACATCGGCGAAGGGCTTCTGCTGACCCGCTGCGGCGGCAGCGGCCGCAGCAGCCGCCGCGGCCACCGCGGTCGTGCTGTTGTTGGGCCGAGGGGAGGTCGCGGTCGGCGATGGATTCGGGACGGATGGATCGCTCGGGCTGGCATCGGCTGACGCGGCCGCCGTCGCGGCGACCGCGGCCGCGGCCACCGTGGCGGAGTCGGGCGCGGGGACCGTGGCGCACCCGTAAACGAGCGCCGACAAGGCGGCGGGAAGGAGCAGCAGTCTAGGGAAGCCCCGCAGTTCGCGTTCAACCATTGCAGTACACCTCTTCAAGCACGAAAAAAGCGCGGTCCGCCTGCTTTCCGTTCCGCGCGACTAGCACAGACTTCTGGAGTGGGCCACGAGTTCACCGCGCAGCGAATGCGGCTGGGCGGACGTGATGCGTACGACGGCGTAACGTCCGATCAGCGCCGGATCCCCGGGGAAATTCACCACCCGGTTGTTCTCCGTGCGTGCGGCGAGGTCGCCCGCTCGCCTGGCCGCATGGCCGGTCACGAGTGCACGCTCGATGCTGCCGACCATGCGGCGGCTGTACTCGGCGTAGCGGACGTCGATGGCGCTCTGCAGCCGCGCGAGCCGGTCCTGTGCGATCGCCGCCGGGACCGCGTCTGGAAACTCCGCGGCCGGCGTGCCGGGTCGCGGGCTGTAGACAAAGCTGAAGCTGCCATCGAAGCCCACGTCGTCGATGAGCCGCATCGTCTGCTCGAAATCAGCTTCGGTTTCCCCCGGAAAGCCGACGATGAAATCGGACGAGAGCGACAATTGCGGCCGAATCGACCGCAGGCGGCGCACGATCGACTTGTATTCGAGGGCCGTGTAGCCGCGCTTCATGGCGGCGAGCACGCGGTCGGATCCGGATTGCACAGGCAGGTGCAGCTGAGAGACGAGCTTGGGAATCCTGCCGTACGCCTCGATCAGCCGGCCCGTCATCTCCTTCGGGTGCGATGTCGTGAATCGGATCCGCTCGAGCCCAGGGACTTCGGCCAGGTATTCGAGCAGCGTGGCGAAATCGGCGGGCTGGCCCGCGGTCGCGGTACCGCGCCCCATGCGGCCACGGTAGGCGTTGACGTTCTGGCCGAGGAGCGTGATCTCGCTCACGCCCTGGTCGGCCAGATCCGCGACTTCGGTCAGAACATCCTCGAAGAGACGCGATACCTCTTCGCCGCGGGTGTAAGGGACCACGCAGAAGCTGCAGTACTTGCTGCAACCCTCCATGATCGACACGAAGGCGCTTGAGCCTTCGACGCGGGCGGGCGGCAAATGATCGAATTTCTCGACTTCGGGAAAGCTCACGTCGACCTGCGGTCGGCCGGTCTCGCGGCGGCGGGCGATCAGCGCCGGCAGGCGATGCAGGGTCTGCGGACCGAAAACGACATCGACGTAAGGCGCGCGGCGCACGATTCCCGCGCCTTCCTGACTGGCAACGCATCCGCCGACGCCAATGATCAGCCCAGGGTTCGCCGCCTTTAGGCCGCGCACGCGGCCCAGGTCATGATAGACGCGCTCCTGCGCTTTTTCGCGCACCGAACAGGTGTTGAACAGAATCACATCGGCCTCTTCCGGCCGATCGGTCAGATCGAACCCTTCCGCTTCGCGCAGCACGTCGGCCATCTTGTCCGAGTCGTACTCGTTCATCTGGCAGCCGAAAGTGCGGATGTACAGCCTGGGCGTCACTGGGCGTTCGAAGCGTCGGATGATGGGCGTGTCGAAGGGGGCGGGATTATAGCAGTTCCCATTCGCCCGAGCGGGCTCCAGCGCCTCTCGGCTATAATCAGCGTGCAGGTGTCCGCTGTGCGTTTTGCACGGCGGGTGAAACGGGAAGCCGGTGAAGCCGCTCGAGCGCGAGACGCGGTCATGCCGGCGCTGCCCCCGCAACGGTAGGTCGATGCAGGCCGTTCTTGTGACGCCACTGTTCGCCGAAAGGCGGACGGGAAGGCAACACGGTCCTTTTGCTTCGTCGACGAGCCCGGAGACCGGCCTGCACCCGGCGCGGTAAGTTCGGCGCGTGCCGGCAACCAGACGCACCGCGGGTGGCGGGTCGCGGCCGGACCGTCGCGCACCCGCCATCCGCGACTTCCGCCGTCCCGGCGTTCCGCGTTGTATTGATCCATTCGCTGTGCGGGGATGCACGGCCTACGCGGAGGAGCGGTAATGTTCCCTTTTGTGAGCCGGTGCCTGGCGCTCGTCGGGGCTGGTCTCATCGTTGTCAATTCGGACATCGCTCGGGCGCAGATCCAGCCCAAGGCCGCTAACCTCGATCGAGTCGTCGTCACCGCGGCACGCTATCCGCAACCGCTCACCGATCTCATCGCCGATGTGACATTGCTCGCCTCGGAGGATATCGCCCGCGCCGGCGTCGACAGTCTGGCGGAGCTTCTCACGCGCGTGCCCGGCGTGGAAATCGCGACCAACGGCGGACCCGGCTCGACCACCTCGATCTTCCTGCGTGGCGCCAACCGCGGACACACGCTCGTGCTGATCGACGGCCTGCGCGTCGGATCGTCGAGCGACGGGGCGACGGCGCTCGAAGCGATCCCGCTCTCGCAGATCGACCACGTCGAGATCCTGCGTGGTCCGGCGTCGAGCCTGTACGGGGCCGATGCGATCGGCGGAGTCATTCAGGTCTTCACCCGTCGCGGCGAGGGCGCGTTGTCGGCGAACACGACCGCAGGCTACGGTACTTACGCGACCTCGGCGGCGACGGCGGGAATATCCGGTGCAGCGGGTGGGTGGCGTTATGCGGCACAGGGTGCCACGAGCCGAAGCGACGGATTCAATGCCATAGGCAACCCGGCGAATTTCAGTTACAACCCGGATCGCGACGGCTATCGCGGCGACAGCGGCAGCGGCAGCCTCGCCTATCGGTTCGCCCCCGAGCAGGAGCTCTCGGCGCAGTTCTTTCACAGCCGGCTCAACGCTCAGTTCGATGCGGGTCCCGGCTTCGATGACCGCACGATCACGACGCTGGATGCCTATTCGATCGCGAGCCGCAATCGCCTCGCGTCCTTCTGGACCAGCCGTCTGGAGGCGGGCGAAGGCGATGACGACAGCGTTTCCGAGACCGGTTTCGGCGTTTCGCCTTTCAAGACACGGCAGCGTCAGTACGCGTGGCAGAACGATTTCACGCTGCCCTCGAGCCAGCTCTCCATCGCTCTCGAGCGGCGCGAGGAGCGCGTCGCCAGCGATGCCGGCTTCGCGGTCACGGCACGCAATACGAACGCCGTCGTCGGCGTCTGGCAGTGGTCGGGCGGTGCGCACACGTTGCAGGCCAATCTGCGGCACGACGAAAGCTCGCAGTTCGGCGGGCGCACCACGGGCGCGTTCGCCTACGGCTACGCCCTCGGCGGCGGTTTTCGCGCAAGCGCGAGCTACGGGACAGCGTTCAAGGCGCCCACCTTCAACGACCTCTATTTCCCCGGCTTCTCCAATCCCGATCTCCAACCGGAAACCGCGCGCAATGCGGAAGTTGCGCTGCGCTACGCGGCGGGCAGTTTCGTTGCCGGCGTCGTCGCTTATCGCAGCCGCGTGCGCGATCTCATCGTTTTCCAGTGCGACGCGTCGTTCAACTGCGCGCCGCAGAACGTGACCAACGCTACGCTCCAAGGCGTGACGCTCGAGCTGGAGACCCAGGTCCGGGACGCCGACCTGACGGCAAGCGTCGACCTGCAGCGACCGGAAGACGACACAACCGGGAATCTGCTCCCGCGGCGCGGGCGCCGCCACGGCTCGCTCACCATCGGACGATCGTGGAGCGCGTTGCGAGTTGGCGCCGAGGTCATCGCGTCGTCGGCGAGATTCGACGACGCGGCGAACACCCGACGCATGGGCGGATACGCCCTGGTCAATCTCACCGCAGACTACGCGCTCGCGGCGGGCTGGACGCTTTTTGTCCGGTTCACCAACGTCCTCGACAAACACTACGAGCTCGCCGCGGACTACAACACCGCCGGCGCGGCTCTCTTCGCCGGTGTGCGTTACCGGTATTGAGTGAGCGCGATGCGCATCGCTGCCAGGTGCTGCGCGTGCATCGCGCTCTTCGCCGCCGGGAGTGCGGCGATCCGCGCCGCGCCCGTGGCCGCGATCGATGCGACGGGCGAGCGCATCGAGCTGCCCGCGCCGGCGAGGCGCATCGTCAGCCTTGCGCCGCACGCGACCGAGCTCCTCTTCGCGGCCGGCGCGGGTGAGCGCGTGGTGGGGGTGCTCGCGCCGGCGGATGCGCCGCCGGAAGCGACGCGCCTTCCGCGCGTCGGCGACGCATTGGGGCTCGATCTGGAGCATATCGTCGCGCTCAAGCCCGATCTCGCCGTCGTGTGGCCGTACCTCGCGCCGAGTCAGATCGAACGCCTTCGCAACCTCGGCGTGCCTGTCTTCGTCTCCGATCCGCACACGCCGGAGGCCATTCCGCAGGACCTCGAGCGCCTTGGCGTCCTTGCCGGTACCGAGGCGATTGCATCCGCCGCCGCCGCGGCGTTGCGCGCTCGGCTCGCCGCGCTCGTCCAACGGGAGCGCGGCGCCGAGGCGATTTCCGTGTTCTACGAGATCTGGCCCAAGCCGCTCTATACGATCGGCGGCCGACATCTCATCAGCGCCGCACTCGGACTCTGCGGCGGCCGCAACGTGTTCGAGCACGTCCCGGAGCCGGCGCCCGCGGTCGGTATCGAGGATGTGCTCGCCGCGCGTCCTGGGGCGATCGTAGCGGGCACCGACGACGCCGTGCGGCCGGCTTGGCTCGACGATTGGCTGCGCTGGCGTGAGCTGCCGGCCGTCGTGCACGGGAATCTGTTCGTGGTCGACGCCAATCTGCTGCACCGTGCCGGTCCGCGTTTTATCGACGGCGCTGAGCAGCTGTGCGCAGTGCTCGACCGGGCACGCGGGAGGCGCGCAGCGCTCAAGAGAGCGGCCGCTTACTCTGGAGCGAAGAACCGGCCACGCGACGTGGCGAAGGCGCACAGCGGCACGCCGTAAAGGTCCGAAAGGCGCCCGGGAGTCAGCAATTCGTGCGCAGAACCTGCGACCGCCTGGCCTGCGCAAAGGAGCAAGGCGTGATCGCAGTAGCGCAGCGCCAGATTGACGTCGTGCACGACCATGACCAGCCCTTTGCCCTCGGCGCGGACCAGCTCGACCAGGCGATCGAGGAGGGCGAGCTGGTGCGCGAGATCGAGATGGCTGGCGGGTTCGTCGAGGAGGAAGAGGCTCGGCTGTTGCGCAAGGAGCGCCGCCAGCGCGACCCGGCGCCGTTCGCCACCCGAGAGCGTGTCGATCGCGCGTCGTTCGGTACCCGCCATGTCGGCCGCCGCGAGCGCCTCGCGCGCGATGCGAATATCGTCCGCCGCCTCCCACTGCCAGCGCGAGAGGTGAGGATGGCGGCCGACGAGCACGGTTTCGAGCACCGTTGCCGGGAAGACGTCGCTGTCGTCCTGCGGGAGGATGCCTCGCAGGCGGGCGACGTCGCGCCGCGCCAAGGCGTCCAGCGGGCGCCCGAAGAGCTCGATGGTACCCGCCGCGGGCCGACGCAGGCCGGCCACCGTGTGCAGAAGTGTTGTCTTGCCCGCGCCGTTGCGGCCCAGAATCGCCCACCGCTCGCCGGGTTCGACGCTGAAATCGAGCCGGTCGCATACCGGATGCCCGGCGATCGTGACCTGCAGCCCGCGCGCGGCGAGCAGCGACGCGCTCATTCGGCGGCGCTCCGGCGCAGCAGATAGACGAACACCGGCACGCCGACGAGGGCGGTCACCACACCGGCGGGAAGCTGAGTTGGCGCCGCAACTTGCCGGGCGATCGTATCGGCGATCAGCAGCAGCGCGCCGCCCGCAAGCGTCGCGGCCGGCAGAAGCACGCGCTGATCGTTGCCGATCGCGAGGCGCACGGCATGCGGGACGATCAGACCGACGAAACCGATGGCGCCAGCCGTGGTTACCGCGACCGCCGTGAGCAAAGCCGACAGGGCGAACAGCAGCCACGGCAACCGCGCGACGTCGACGCCGAGCGCCGCGGCGAGCGCGTCTCCACGAGCCAGCGCGTTCAAGTCGCGCGCAAAGGGCAATACCGCCAGGAGTCCAAATCCAAGGATCGCGAGCGTCGACCACGCTACCGGCGGCGCCGACAGATCCCCGATCAGCCAGAACAGCATCCCGCGCAGCTGTGCCTCGGGTGCGAGAGAAAGAATGAGCGCGACGACCGCGCCCCACCCGGCGGCGATCACCACTCCAATGAGCAGTAGCCGCATCGGCGACCACGGTCCGGACCCGCGGGCGAGCGCGAATACCAGCACGGTCGATACGAAGGCGCCTCCGAACGCTCCCGCCGAGACGAGCCATCCCATCGCGCCAAGCAGCATCATCGCCAGCGCGCCGACGGCGGCGCCTCCCGAGACCCCCAGCACGTACGGGTCGGCCAGTGCATTGCGCAGCAAGACTTGCAGCAGCGCGCCCGCCAGCGCAAGGCAGCCGCCGGTGGCGAACGCCGCGATCGCACGCGGCAGGCGAAGCTCGCGCACGATCGCTCGCTGCGTTTCGTCAACGGGGGCCACGAGCGCGCGTAGGACGGAGGCGGGATCGATCGCGACGCTTCCCAAGGAGAGCGACAGGGCGAAGGCGACGGCCGCGATCGCGAGGAGCACCACTGCGGCCACAGCGAACGTCCGGGGCATCGTCTAGGCGAACGGGAGAAGGCAGCGAAGAAGCGAAGGACCAAACGATTATAGGCCGGCTGGGCGCCGGCCTATAATCGGCGCTCGGATTCGGGGCTTCGGGAGCCGTTTTACCGATCCGTGGTCGAACGCGCATGAGCAAAGCTTTCACTCGCGAACGCGACGACGAGCTCGACGACGAGTTCGAAGCTCCGCCGCTGCCTGCGGCGAGCCGCAATTACATGACGCCCGGGGGGTTCATGCGGCTCAAGGCCGAGCTCGCGTCTCTGGTCGAAAAGGAGCGGCCGGAAGTGGTCGCCGCGGTGGCCTGGGCGGCGGGCAACGGCGACCGGTCGGAGAACGGCGATTACATCTACGGCAAGAAGCGCTTGCGCGAGATCGACCGGCGCATCCGCTTCCTCATCCGCAGGCTGGACCACGCCGAGGTCGTCGATCCCCTTGCCCGACGCGAGGCCGATAACGCCGATCAGGTCTATTTCGGCGCGACGGTCACGGTGAGCGATTCGCGCGGCAGGCGATGGACCGTAAGCATCGTGGGTATCGACGAGATCGACACCGTACGCGGATACATCAGCTGGATGTCGCCGATGGCGCGCGCGCTCATCAAGGCGCGCGAGGGCGACACGGTCACCCTCAGGAGTCCCGGCGGCGTGGAGCTCATCGAGATTGTGGACGTGCGCTACGAGCCGCTCGAGACCGGTTGAGCTTCGCCAGAGGCCACGCTTCCCGTCTTGCACGCAGGAACGGCGGTTGACGCCGCCGAAACGTTCCGCCTATAGTGCCTCATGGACTCCGACCTCGCGGGACTCGAGGAAAAACTCGCCAAGCTCCTTGCGGATTATCACCGTGTACGCGCCGAAAACGAGTCGCTCAAGCGCGAGCTCGTGCGCGCGCAGGAGCAGTACAGAGCGCTGGCGGCGCGCATGGCGGCAGCGACTAGCCGCCTCGATTCCCTGCTGCAGCAGCTTCCCGAATCCGCGAGCTGATGGACGATCGTTCGCTCACGCTCGACGTCTCGATCCTCGGCCGCGACTACCGAGTGGCCTGCAAGGAGTCGGAGCGCGAGGAGCTGCTCCAGGCGGTGGCGTTTCTCGACCGGCGGATGCGCGAGATCCGCGACGCGGGCAAGGTCGTCGGCAGCGAGCGGATCGCCGTGATGGCGGCGCTAAATATGGCACACGAGCTGCTCGGCGCGCGAGTCGGCGCACAATCGACGAGCGGTTTTGACAGCTCGGGCGTTCAGCGTAGAATTTCAGCGATGCAGACAGCCATCGATCGTGCGATGGCGGAGCAGGACAAGCTCTTCTAGCGTCGGTTGTGTCAGCGCGTCGTCCTGCGGCAACGGTCGTCCCCTGCGGTGTTCGAACTGGCCCTATACTCTTTGGACCAATGCTACGTTAGCGAGGTTGCCGGAGCCTAAGCGGATCGGTGTGCGCTCCCTACGCGGAAGCGCCTGATGATCCCGGCAGGCGACCCTCTTGAACCTAGGTTCAAGATGACGGTCAGGACGGCACAGGCGGGGGGCCTTATGTGGACGCGGCGCTGTGGAAACGGCGCCGCGTTTTTTGTTGAGACGCGCCCCGAGACATGCGCTACTGGCTGATGAAATCCGAGCCCGACGAGGTTTCGATCGACAACCTCGCGGCAATGCCCGGAAAGACGATCGCCTGGTTCGGCGTGCGCAACTACCAGGCGCGCAACTTCATGCGCGACCAGATGGAGGTGGGCGACCTGGCCTTCTTTTATCACTCGAGCTGTCCGGAGCCGGGCATCGCCGGCATCGTCCGGGTAAGCCGCCTCGCGTACCCCGACGCTTCGCAATTCGATAAGAAGAGCCCGTATTACGACCCCAAATCGAAGCGCGAGGCGCCGCGCTGGCTCAACGTCGATGTGACGTTCGTCGAGAAGACGAGACTTATTCCCCTCGCGGAGCTGCGCGATCGTCCCGAGCTCATGGGCATGCGCGTGTTGCAGAGGGCGAATCGCCTGTCGATCACCCCGGTCGATCCCAAGGACTGGAAGTTCATCACCGGCACGTTGCTGCGAAGCTAGCATTCCGGATCCGGACCGGACCGTGCACTGGCAGCTCCTCCCGCTTCTCCTCGCGATCGGCTGCGTCGTAGGCTTCCTGGCGGGCCTGCTGGGCGTGGGTGGCGCGATGACGATGATCCCGGTGCTCACCGTCATCTTCACGCGGGAAGGCTTCCCGACTGAGCACGTCGTTCACATCGCGGTCGCCACGTCGCTCGCGACCATCATGTTCACGTCGCTTTCGAGCATGCGCGCGCACGCGCGGCGCGGCGCGGTGCTCTGGCACGTGGTGTGGGGACTCGCGCCGGGCATCGTGGTCGGCTCGCTCGTCGGGCCGCAGATCGTCGCCGTCATGTCGTCGGCGGTGGTGGCGGCGCTGTTCGCCGCGTTCACGGGTATCGCGGCGGTCCAGATCATGCTGAACCGGGAGCCGAAAGCCACGCGCGAGCTGCCGGGCAGGCTGGGGCTCTTCGGCGTCGGCGCGACGGTCGGCGTCGTATCGAGCATGGTGGGCGCCGGCGGGGCGTTTCTGTCGGTGCCGTTCATGATCTGGTGCAACGTGCGCGTGCGCAGCGCCGTCGCCACGTCGGCCGCGATCGGCTTTCCCATTTCAGCTGCAGGCACGGTCGGCTACGTCGTTGCGGGGCTCCGGCAGGAGTCGCTGCCCCCGCTGACCATCGGCTATGTGAACCTCCCTGCGCTCGCGGGCATCGTCATAGCGAGCGTCGTGACGGCGCCGCTGGGAGCGAGGCTCGCGCATCGCTGGCCGGTCCTGAGACTCCGGCGCGCCTTCGCCGTTCTGCTGTTCGCGATCTGCGGTTACATGTTCTGGAAGGGGGCGAGCTTCGCGGGTCTCGTCCCATGAGGCGCCTTCGTACGATCGTCGGCCCGCGCGAACCGCCGGCACCGGGCTAAGCGTCGCAGGAATAGGTTTCGCGCAGCACCTTCTTCTGGACCTTGCCCATCGCGTTGCGCGGGAGCGCGGCGACGAAGTGCACGCGCTTGGGCACCTTGAAGGCTGCGATCTCCGACTTGAGAGCGGCAATGAGCTCCGGTTCGGTGAGTGTGTGGCCCGGGCGTGTCACGACCACGGCGGTCACGGCTTCGCCGAAATCGGGGTCGGGAAGGCCGATCACCGCGGATTCCGCGACCCCCGGCAGAGCATCGATCTTCTCTTCGATCTCCTTGGGATAGACGTTGAGCCCGCCGGTGATGATGAGATCCTTGGCGCGTCCCGCGATCTTCAGGTAGCCGTTGGGCAGCCACTCGCCCATGTCGCCCGTGCGAAAGTAACCGTCGGCCGTGAACTCCTCGTGGGTCTTGTCGGGCATGCGCCAGTAGCCGCCGAAAACATTCGGGCCCTTGACCTGGACCGCGCCCACCACGCCCGGCGCACAAGGATGCCCGTCCTCGTCGACGATGCGCAGCGAAACGCCGGGCAGCGGTGGACCGACACTGCCGCCTACGCGCTCACCGCCGAGGGGATTCGCGGTATTCATTCCCGTCTCTGTCATGCCGTAGCGTTCGAGGATCGTATGCCCGGTGCGCTTGCGAAAATCGGCGAAGGTCTCGGCGAGCAGAGGCGCCGAGCCGGACACGAACAGGCGCATGTGCCGGCATGCGCGCCGATCGAACCCGGGCTCGGCGAGAAGCCGCGTATAGAACGTCGGCACACCCATCATGACGGTCGCGTGCGGCAACAGGTCGGTCACTTCCTTCGCGTCGAACTTAGGCAGCCAGAGCATCCGGCTGCTTGAGAGCAGCACGCAGTGGCAAGCGACGAAGAGCCCGTGCACGTGATAGACGGGCAGAGCGTGGAGCAGAACGTCGCCGCGGGTGAATCCCCACTGTTCGACCAGCGTCAGAGCGTTGCTCGCGAGATTGCGGTGCGAAAGCACGGCGCCCTTCGAACGCCCGGTCGTGCCGGAGGTATACAGGATCGCGGCCGCTTCGTTGGGCCCCCGCGGCACGGTTTCGTAGGTGTCGGATTTGCCTTCGGCGCGCGCGAGTAGAGTCCCGCCCGAGGCGTCGAGAGTCAGGGCCGTCGCTTGCGGGCGCAGCGCCTCGACCATCTCCGCAGCTTCGGGCCGGCAGACGATCACCGACGGTTCCGCATCCGAGAAGAAGTAGGCGAGTTCGTTCTTCTGATACGCCGTATTGAGGGGCAGATACACCAGGCCGGCGCGCAGGCACGCGAGATACAGCGCGAGCGCCTGCCAGCATTTGTCGATCTGCACCGCGACGCGATCGCCGGGTTTGCATCCCGCATCGGCCAGCGCCTGCGCGATGCGCGCGGAGGCCGCGTCAAGATCGTCGTAGTGGATGACGCGTCCGCCCGGAATGAGGATGCAGGGCTGCTCGGCATCCTCGGGGAAGTGGCTGCGTAGCAGCGCGTAGAGGTTGGCGTTCATGGCCAGGGCCCGTGGGCTACAATTGTACGATTCCCGAAGCCCCGCGTTTCTCGCGAAATGGAATTACCCGCAACGATGCGCCACGTGGCGGTGCGCGAGCCCGGTCCTCCTGACGTCCTGGGCCTCGCGCAGGCCCCGCTGCCTGTCGCCCGCCAGGGCGAAGTGCTGGTCAGGGTCGCCTATGCTGGAGTGAACCGGCCGGACTGCCTGCAGCGCGCGGGCGGCTATCCCCCTCCGCCCGACGCATCGCCGATCCTCGGACTGGAGATTGCCGGAACGATCGTCGCGCTTGGCGAAGGCGTCGGAGCGTGGCGCACCGGCGACAGCGTCTGCGCCCTGACCCCTGGAGGCGGATACGCGGAGTATTGCACGACGCCCGCCGCCTATTGCCTGCCGATACCTCGGGGGCTGTCCTCGCTCGAGGCGGCGAGCCTGCCGGAGAACTACTTCACGGTCTGGCACAACGTGTTCGAGCGCGGCGCGCTTCGCGCGGGCGAGACGTTGCTGGTCCACGGCGGCTCGAGCGGGATCGGGCTTGCCGCCATCCAGCTCGCCAAGGCGTTCGGAGCGCAGGTGATCACGACCGTCGGCAACGCCGAGAAGGCGGAAGCCTGCCGGCGAGCCGGCGCCGATCATGCGATCAACTATCGCCAACAGGACTTCGTCGCCGAAGTAGCGGCCATCACGGCGAAGCGCGGGGTCGACGTCGTTCTCGACATGGTCGGCGGCGACTACATCGAGAAGAATCTGAAGTGCCTGGCGGTCGACGGGAGGCTCGTCTTCATCGCCTTCCTGCGTGGCAGTCGCGCCGAGATCGACTGGCGGTTCATCATGCTCAAACGCCAGACGATCACCGGCTCGACCATGCGAGCGAGTCCGCACGAGCGCAAGGCCGCGATCGCGCGGACGCTGCGCGACCGGGTCTGGCCGCTTTTCGACGCGGGGAAGCTGAAGCCGGTGATCTATCGCGTGTTCCCGCTCGCCGAAGCCGCGGCGGCGCACGCGCTCATGGAATCATCGCAGCATATCGGCAAGATCGTGCTCGCGGTGCAGCCGGACTAGCCCTGTCACGCGGCCGCGAGGCGCTTGCGCCAGAGCGCGAAGCCGCGAGCGACGAGCGGCCAGGAAAGAAGAACCAGGGCCAAGGTAACGATCGATCCGACCAGGCCGTTGGACCAGAAGATCCCCAGGCTTCCGCCGGACAGCAGCATCGACTGGCGGAAGGCCGTCTCCGCCATGTCGCCGAGCACCAGCGCAAGGACCATCGGCGCGAGCGGATACTTAAGTTTCTTGAAGACGTAGCCGACCACACCGAAGACCAGCATCATCACGATGTCGAACAGGTTGTTGTGGACCGTGTACGAGCCGATCGCACAGATCACGACGATCACCGGCGCGATGATCGCGAAGGGTATGCGCAGGATCGCGGCCCACCACGGAACGGTAGTGAGCACGACAAGCAGCCCGGCGATGTTGCCGAGATACATGCTGGCGATCAGACCCCAGACAAAGTCCTTCTTCTCCACGAACAGCAGCGGGCCCGGCTGCAGGCCCCAGATCAGCAGCCCGCCCAGCAGTACCGCGGCGGTCGGCGAGCCGGGTATGCCGAGCGTAAGCATCGGCAGCAGCGCGCTCGTGCCTGCGGCGTGAGCCGCCGTCTCGGGTGCGACGACGCCTTCGATCTGCCCTTCCCCGAACTTGTCTCGATTCTTGGAGAATCGCCGTGCGATGCCGTAGCTCATGAACGACGCGGGCGTAGCGCCGCCCGGCGTAATGCCCATCCAGCAGCCGATGAGACAGGCGCGCAGGGACGTTGCCCAGTACTGCGGAAGCTTCGCCCACGTCCGCAGCACGATCCTGGCGTCGATCTTCCCGCTCTTTCCCTTGAACGAGAGCCCTTCCTCCATCGTCAGGAAGATCTCGCCCAGGCCGAACAGGCCGATGACCGCGATCAGGAAGTCGAAGCCCTGCAGCAGGTTTGTGAACCCGAAGGTCATGCGCAGAGTCCCGGTCACGGTATCAAGGCCGACGGCCGCGAGCGCGAAGCCGAGCATCATCGACGCTATCGTCTTGGCCGGCGGCTCGCGACCCATGCCCACGAAGCTGCAGAAGGTCAGCAGCTGGATCGCAAAGTACTCCGGTGGCCCGAACTTGAGAGCGAAGCGCGCGACGAGCGGCGCCAGAAACGTGAGCAGCAGCACTGCGAAGAGCGCACCGACGAATGATGACGTGAACGCCGCCGTCAACGCCTCGCCGGCCCGACCCTTCTGCGCCATCGGATACCCGTCGAAGGTCGTTGCCACCGACCAGGGCTCGCCGGGGATGTTGAAAAGGATCGACGTTATCGCTCCGCCGAACAGCGCGCCCCAGTAGATGCACGACAGCATGATGATGGCTGACGTCGGCGACATCGTGAACGTGAGCGGCAGCAGTATCGCCACGCCGTTGGCGCCGCCGAGGCCCGGCAGCACCCCGATGAGGACGCCAAGAAGAATCCCGATCATCATGAACCCGAGATTCTTCAGCGTCAGCGCGACGATGAAGCCCTGCAGCAGATTGCCGAAATCTTCCACGCGGTTTATCCCTTTTCCGGTCGATGCTCTGTCGAGCGCCTGATGGCGACGTCGCCGCTCTCAATAGCCCAACAGGTGCTCGAGCGGGCCCTTGGGGAGGGGGACGAGGAACCAGATCTCGAACAGCGCAAAGATCGCAACGGGGATGGAGATGCTGATGACCAACGCCGGCAGCAGTCGATACTTTCCCTGCCAGATCATGAAGGTTGCGATGTAGATCGCGGAGGCGACATAGATGCCGATGAACGTGAGCAGGATGATGTAGACGAGCGTCGGAATCGCAACCGCCAACACCGGTTTCAGCTCTTCGCGAGAGACGAAGCTCTTGCCGGCGAGCGATTTCCAGCGGGCAAGCGTCAAGCCGGCGATCCATCCGCCGGATACCAGCAAAATCCAGCCGATGATGCCCGGGAAATAACCGGCCCGGGGCCCGTCAGGGCCCCAGCCGGCGCCTACTCGGAAGCTGTCGACGAGTACGACGACACCCGCCACGACGATCAGCAGCGCGACGACCAGCTCCACCCAACGAGTCGTCGCCGCGCTCGCTGACCCGTTGTCGTTTGCCATGGGCTACTTCTTGGCGATGAAGCCGGCTCCTTCCATGAGCGTCTTATGCGTGGCCTCGGCGTTGGCGACCCAGTCGACGTACTGCTTGCCGGTCATGAACGAGTCGTTGAATGCGGCGTCCTCGGTGAACTTCTTCCACTCCGGCAGCGCTCGCACCTTCTTGAAAAGATCGATGTAGAAATCAACCTGGTCCTGCGTCACTCCAGGCGGCATGAAGATGCCGCGCAGCATCACGTAGTCGACGTTCAGGCCTTGCGACTTGCAGGTCGGGATGTCCTCCCAGGACATGGTCGTCGTCACCTTGTTCGGATAAGGCATGGGCTTGGCATCGAATACGCACAAGGGCCGCAGAGCACCCGAGCGCCAGTGGGCGATGGCTTCGATGGGGTTGTTCACCGTCGAATCGACGTGCTTGCCCACCAGCTGCACCGCCACGTCGCCACCGCCCTTGAACGGGATGTAGGTTATTTTCTTGCCGACTGCTTTCTCCAGGGCGACGGTGATGATCTGGTCCTCCTGCTTCGATCCCGTCCCCGCCATCTTGAACTGGCCATCCGTGCCGGCCTTGATCGCCTTCATGTAGTCCTGCACGGTCTTGTAGGGACTTTCGGCATTCACCCAGAGGACGAACTCGTCGAGAGCGAGCATCGCCACCGGCGTGAGGTCCTTCCAGTTGAACGGAACGCCGGTCGCCAGCGGCGTCGTGAAGAGGTTCGATAGCGTGATGATGATCTTGTGAGGGTTGCCTTTGTCGTTCTTGACGTCGAGAAAGCCCTCGGCGCCCGCGCCACCGGACTTGTTGATGACGACGAACGGCTGCTTCATCAGGTTGTGCTTCGCCACGACGCCTTGAAGGAACCGCGCCATCTGGTCCGCGCCACCGCCGGTACCGGCCGGAACGATGAATTCGACCGGCTTGGTCGGCTCCCAAGCCCATGCGGCGGGCGGTTGAACGACCGCGAAGCCGGCCAGCGCGCCGGCGACCCACAGCGTTGCGCCAATTCGATTCGGTTTCATCCGTGCTCCTCCAAGAAAGCCTTTCCGGTTGGTTACGTCCTCGCGCCTCGGGCGATTCGCGCGCTCGTTGCTCCGGCGAAGCGCCTCGCGACTTGGTGCTTCCTTTCACTACGCGTGCCGGACCAGCCCCGCGGCCCGTGCCCACTTGTACTTGGCACCGAGCACCGCGACCGGGACCTCGGTCGTGTAGGGATAGGCGGGAATGCCGTGATCAAAAAGATACTCCGACGCCTCCTCGACTTCCACGTCGCCGGCGAGCGAGGCGACGATGGGCTTGTGAATGCCTTTGCCGCGCATCTCCTCGATCACTTCGACCATCGTCTTCGCGAACACCATCGGCGGCGTGATGATCGTGTGCCAGTAGCCGAGAATAAGCGCGTGGATGCGCTCGTCCTGCAGCCCCAGCCGAACCGTCTCCTGATAGGTCTTCGGCGGCTGACCGCCGGTGATGTCGACGGGGTTGCCGGCGGCGCCGAACGGCGGGATGAACTTGCGGAACGCAGCATCGAGATCGGGCGGCATCGGCATCAGCGTCAGGCCGTTGTCGACGCAGGCGTCGGAGAGCAGGACGCCGGAGCCGCCGGCCCCGGTGATGATGACGACGTTCTCGCCTTTGGGCGTGGCGAGCACGGGAATCGCCCGCGCGTACTCGAGCAGATCGCGCAGGCCCATTGCCCGGATCACGCCCGACTGGCGGAGCACGTCGTCGTAGATCTTGTCGTTGCCGGCGAGCGCGGCGGTGTGCGAGCTGGCGGCCTTGGCGCCCATCGCGGTGCGGCCTGCTTTCAGCACCACGACCGGCTTCTTCTTCGACACGCGCTTCGCGACCTCGGCGAATGCGCGCCCATCCTTCAAGTCCTCGAAGTGCTGGGCGACGATCTGGGTGTTGTCGTCCTGCTCGAAGAAGGTGAGCAGATCGTCCTCGTCGAGGTCGGACTTGTTGCCAAGCCCCACGATGGCGGAAACCCCCATCTTGGCCGAACGGGAGAAGCCGATGATCGCCATGCCGATGCCGCCAGATTGCGACGATAGCGCCGCGCCGCCCTTGAAGTCGTACGCGGTGCAGAAGGTCGCGCAGAGATTCTTCCACGTGTAGTAGAAGCCGTAGATGTTGGGGCCCATCAGGCGCACGTTGTACTTGCGGCCGATCGCCTGGATCTCTTTCTGACCTTCGACGTTGCCCGTCTCCGCGAAGCCGGACGGAATCAGCACGGCGCCGGGAATCTCCTTCTCGCCGACCTCCACCAGGGCCTTCGCGACCACCGGTGCGGGAATGGCGAACACCGCCACGTCGATCTTTCCCTGCACGTCCTTCACGCTCTTGAACGCCTTGCGGCCCAGGATCTCGGTAGCCGAGGGATGGATCGGGTAGATCTCGCCCTTGTACCCGCCGTTGATCAGGTTCTTCATCACCGAGTTGCCGATCTTGCCGTCCTCCGAGGAGGCACCGATCACGGCGACCGCGTCGGGCTTCATGATCCGGTTCATCTGCCGGACGATCTCTTCCTGGCTCGGCCGGTAGCGCGCTGGCGCGGGATTCCAGTCGCAGACGATGCGCACGTCGGCTGCCGTCGCCCCCTTGGGCGTGGCGAACACGGGGTTGAGATCCATCTCCGCGATCTCGGGGAACTCCGAGACGAGCTGAGAGACGCTCTGGATGATCGCGGCGAGCGCGTCGCGAGAAACAGCCTCCGCGCCGCGCACGCCTCTTAGGATCGGCGCCGCGGCAATGCCGTCGAGCATCCCGAGCGCATCCTCCTTCGAGGCCGGAGCGAGCCGGAACGTGATGTCCTTCAGTACTTCGACCAGCACGCCGCCCAATCCGAAGGCGACCAGCTTGCCGAACGACGGATCGGTCACCGAGCCGACGATCACCTCCTGGCCGCCGATGAGCATCTGCTGCACCTGAACGCCCAGGAGATTGGCCTTCACGTTGTGCTTTTTCGCGTTGGCCATGATGGTGTCGAAGCCCTTTTGCGCTTCCTCGGCGCCTTTCACGCCCACCAGCACGCCTCCGGCTTCGGTCTTGTGCAGAATGTCGGGCGAGACGATCTTGAGCACGACGGGGAATCCCATCCCGGCTGCGAGCTTCGCCGCCTCGGCGGCCGATGTCGCGACGCCTTCCTTGGGAACCGGGATGCCGTACGCGTCGCAGACGAGCTTGCCTTCGGGCGCGGTCAACGAATTACGCCCTTCAGCCTTCGCCTTGTCGAGAATCTGGCGCACCGCAGTCTTGTTGGCTGCCATCAATCTTCCTTTCGGATTGCGAAAGTCGGCGGGGAGCCGCCGTGAAACGGTTCAGATCACCTTCTCGGCGCGCAACGTCGCGATCTGGTCCTTGCCGAAGCCGAGTTCGGAGAGAACTTCGTCGGTGTGCTCGCCCAGGAGCGGCGAGCGGGTCACCTCGGTCGGGCTGTCCGACATCTTGATCGGGTTGCCGACCGAGAGGTATTTGCCGCGCTTGGGATGATCGACTTCGACGACGGTCCCGGTCTTGCGCAGCGACGCCTCCTCGGCAATCTCCTTCATCGACAGGATCGGCCCGCAGGGGATGTCGTGCTTGTTCAGGATGTCCATGGCCTCGAACTTATCCTTGGTCATGGTCCACTTCTCGATCTCGCCGAAGATCTCCATCAGGTGCGGCAGGCGCGCCTTGGGCGTTGCGTAGCGCGGGTCGGTGAGCCATTCGGGCCGTCCGATGACCTCGCAGATGTCTTTCCACACCGGCGCCTGGGTGATGAAGTAGATGTAGGCATTGGGATCGGTCTCCCAGCCCTTGCACTTGAGGATCCATCCCGGTTGGCCGCCGCCCGAGGCGTTGCCGGCGCGAGGCACGGCTTCGCCGAACGTGCCGTTGGGATATTGCGGGTATTCCTCCATGACATGCGTGCGGTCGAGGCGCTGCTGATCCCGGAGCTTCACTCGGCAAAGATTCAGCACGCCGTCCTGCATCGCCGCGAGGACCTTCTGCCCGCGTCCCGTCGTCTTGCGCTGATACAGCGCGGCGACGATGCCGAGCGCGAGGTGCAGCCCCGTTCCGGAGTCGCCGATCTGCGCGCCGGTGACCATTGGCGGGCCGTCGTCGAACCCCGTCGTCGACGCTGAACCCCCCGCGCATTGCGCGACGTTCTCGTAGACCTTGCAGTCTTCGTACGGACCGGGTCCGAAGCCTTTGACCGAAGCCACGATCATCCGCGGATTGAGCTCCTGGATGTGCTGCCAGGTGAGCCCCATGCGGTCGAGCGCACCCGGCGCGAAGTTCTCGACCAGCACGTCGCAATGCTTGACCAGTGCTTCGAGAACCTGCTTGCCCTTCGGGTGCTTGGCGTCGACCGTTATCGATCGCTTGTTGTGGTTGAGCATCGTGAAATACAGGCTGTCCACCCCGGGGATGTCTCGAAGCTGGCCTCGCGTGATGTCGCCTTCGCCGGCGCGCTCGACCTTGATCACGTCCGCGCCGAGCCATGCCAGAAGCTGGGTGCAGGTCGGCCCCGATTGCACGTGCGTGAAATCGAGAATGCGCACCCCGTCCAATGCCTTGCCCATTACAGTCCTCTATGTAGTGCCGTCATTCCTGCGAAAGCGCTTCCGACGCAGCATGGCCAAGCCGCGTTGAGCGTCGTCGCGCCGACCATGCCCTGCGCGAACCCGCTTGAACCGACGACGCTCCAACGCGGCGAGCCATCACGATTTCTTTTTCGCAGCCGGATTGAGATTCGTGATGCGGCCGCTCTCGGTACCCGCTTTTTCGTCGATCACGGCGTTGATCAGGGTGGGCTTGCGCGAGCGGATCGCTTCTTCCATCGCGTTGCGGAGCTCCTCCGGCGTCGCGGCGAGCACACCCACGCCACCGAAGGCCTCCATCAGTTTTTCGTAGCGCGCGCCCTTGACGAACACCAGGGGCGATGGATCGCGTCCTCCGGTCGGATTCACTTCGTCCCCGCGGTATACGCCGTTGTTGTTCAGGATCACGACGCAGACCGGAAGGTTGTAGCGGCAGATCGTCTCGACTTCCATGCCGGAGAAGCCGAACGCGCTGTCGCCCTCGACCGCGATCACCTGCTCGCCGCTCACTACCGCCGCCGCGACCGAAAAGCCCATACCCACGCCCATCACCCCCCAGGTGCCGACGTCCAGGCGCTTCCGCGGCTTGTACATGTCGACGATGCTGCGCGTGAAGTCCAGCGCGTTGGCGCCTTCATTCACCAGCATCGCGTCGGGGTTCGCCTTGACGATCTCGCGCACGACGTTGAGCGCGCTGTGGAAGTTCATCGGCGTCGGGTTTTTCGCCAGAGTCTCGGCCATCTTGGCGACGTTCTTGCTCTTGCGCTCGGCAATGGCGTTGAGCCAGTCGGCGGGCGGCGCAGGCCACGCTCCCGCAGTTGCGTTGATCGCGCCGAGCATCGCCGACACGCACGAGCCGATGTCGCCGACGACCGGTGCATCGATGCGGACGTTGCTGTCCGCCTCCTGTGGCGAGATGTCGATCTGGATGAACTGCTGGCCGCCCCATGCCTTAGGCGAAGCGCCGCCCCACGTCTTGCCTTTGCCGTGCGAAAGGAGCCAGTTCAGGCGCGCGCCGATCACCATCACGACGTCGGCTTCCGGCAGCACGTACGAGCGCGCCGCCGACGCGGATTGCTCGTGGGTGTCGGGCAGCAGGCCCTTGGCCATCGCCATGGGCAGGTAAGGGATGCCGGTCTTCTCGACCAGCGCGCGAATGTCCGCATCGGCCTGAGCGTACGCCGCGCCCTTGCCGAGAATGATGAGCGGGCGCTTGGCGCTCTTGAGCAGTTCGAGCGCGCGCTGTACAGGTTCCGCCGCGGGGATCTGGCGCGGCGCCGGATCGACCACCTTGATCAGCGACTTCCTTCCTGCTTCCGCGTCGATCGTCTGCGGAAACAGCTTCGCCGGCAGGTCGAGATAGACGCCGCCCGGACGACCGGAGAGCGCAGCACGGATCGCCCGCGCCACGCCGACGCCGATGTCCTCGGCGTGCAAGACCCGGAACGCGGCCTTGGCGTGCGGCCTGGCGATGGCGAGCTGGTCCATCTCCTCGTAGTCACCCTGCTGCAAGTCGACGATCTCGCGCTCGCTCGAGCCGCTCACGAGGATCATCGGGAAGCAGTTGGTGGTGGCGTTGGCGAGTGCGGTCAGTCCGTTGAGAAAGCCGGGCGCGGACACCGTGAGGCAGATGCCCGGCTTCTGCGTCATGAAGCCGGCAATGGAAGCGGCATACCCGGCGTTCTGCTCATGTCGGAAGGCGATCACGCGCAGTCCTGCGGCCTGCAACCGGCGGGTGAGGTCGGTAATCGGGATGCCGGGCAGACCAAAGATCGTATCGATGCCGTTCAGCTTGAGGGCATCGATGACCAACTGAAAGCCGTCGGTCTCTCCTAGCGACTGGGCATTGCTCTCGCCGGCGATTTTCGACGCGCCTTCGGCGGTGGGCGTCGCCGGCTTCGCAACGGATTGGGTGGCGGTGTCAGGCATGGCGGTCTCTCTTGCTTCGATCGATGCGGCTCGCATCCCGCGCAACCGATCGGGGACCGGTCACGCGGATGCAGCACGTCGGGCCTCGCTCTAGCGAGATTACTGCGTGTCCTCCGGAATGGCCCACTTGGATCCCGGATGCGCGGCGGGCGCCTTGCTCACGTAGGCGGCCCGCATGGGTTTGAGCACGAACAAGGCGAGCAATGCCGCCAGGATCGCCATCGTCGCCGCGGTCACGAAGACCGCGTGCCAGTTCCCGGTGTGCGACATCAGGACATTGCCGAACGGAACGAGCAACGCTGCGGTGCCCTTGGCCGTGTACATGAGGCCGGTATTGGTCGTTGCATAGCGGGCGCCGAAAGTATCGGTGACCGTCGCGGGGAACAGACTGAAGATCTCGCCCCAGGCAAAAAAGACCATCCCGGTGAGCAAGACAAACGCGACCGGGTTATCGCCGATCTGGGCCAGCGCGAAGATGCCGACACCCTCCAGTGCAAAGGCAAGAAACATGGTGTTTTCACGGCCGATATGGTCGGACACCCACCCGAAGAACGGTCGACATACGCCATTCAGGATGCGGTCGAGCGAGAGCGCGAAAGTCAAGGCCGGCAACGTGATCCCGATCAAACTCACCGGCACGTCGGCCACTTTGAAATCCTTTGCGATCGGACCCAGTTGTGCCGTCGCCATCAAGCCGCCGGCCGCCATCAATATGAACATGACGTACATCAGCCAGAAAATCGGCGTCTTCACCATTTCGACCGGACTCGCCTGATACCGCCCCGCGCCTGGCGCCATCTTTGCGGCCGCCGCCATCGTCGCGGGCGGGGCAAACAACAGGAAGCCGAGCACGACGACGACGACGCCCTGGAACACCCCGAACGTCAGGAACGTGTGCTCGTAGCCGCTCGTCTTGATCATGTTGGCGATGGGAATGATCGTCAGCGCCGAGCCCGCGCCAAAGCCTGCAGCAGTCAGTCCGGCGGCCAAACCCCGGCGGCCGGGAAACCATTTCACGGCGTTGCCGATCGACGTGCCGTACACCGCTCCTGCGCCCACGCCCCCCAGTGCAGCGGCAAAATAAAGCATCCCAAGGGAGTCGGCGGCCGAGTTGATGACCCAGGCGATTCCGCAGAGGATCCCGCCGACCACCACAATCCAGCGTGGCCCGAATCGGTCAACCAAATAGCCTTCGACCGGAACCAGCCATGTCTCGAGGAGCACGAAGATCGTAAAAGCTATCTGGATCGAAGCCCGGCCCCAGTGATATTTGCTGTCGAGGGGATTGACGAACAGAGTCCAGCCATACTGCAGGTTCGCGATCATCGCCATGCAGATGATGCCGACGATCAGTTGAGTCCACGGATTTGCGAAAACGGGCTTGCTTGGGGTTGCTGCAGCGGTCGAGGTCATTGACTTTCCTCCGGGACGTCCAGCGTCTTCCCTGGGTTTTTTCCGGCCGACTGTGGCGGGCCGGATTATTCGTTTTCGTATAACGTATGTGGTATATCAGGCCAAGTCAATAGCCCATTAATCGGCCTCGGGATCAGGTTTCACTAGTCATTCGGCCGGCCAAGCGATCGGCTGATGCGGTCGGGAGTCAGGCCGCAGCCAACTTGTTGATCTATGGTGTGTGGTATACCATGAACCTGACGTAAGCTGCGGCGGAAAGGCTTTTTTCCGTGACCGAGAATCGGGAGGAGGCTTGAAAGTTTGCATCTTCGGTGCCGGCGCAATCGGCGGATTTGTCGGTGCCGAACTCGCGCGGACCGACGTCGATGTGAGCCTGGTTGCCCGCGGCGCGCACCTGGCGGCGATGCGCGAAGGCGGGTTGCGCCTCCGGATCGACGGCGAAGACCGCGTGGCTCATCCGCGGTGCACCGATGAGCCCGGCGAGTTAGGCGAGCAGGATTACCTGATCATCGCCCTGAAGTCTCACATGATTTCCGAAGCGGTCGATGCGATGGCTCCCCTGATCGGGTCGCGAACCTGCATCGTGACCGCCAGCAATGGGTTGCCCTATTGGTATTTCTACGGTGCCAGCACGCCGCCGGCGGGTACGACGCTCAACAGCATCGACCCTGGCGGCAGGCAGTGGCGCCTGCTCGGTCCGGAGCGGGCTGTCGGGTGCGTCGTTTTTCCCGCCGCGGAGGTGATCGCCCCGGGGGTGATCCAGCACGAGCACGGGCGGAAGTTCCCGATCGGTGAGCCGGACGGCCGGAGGAGCGCGAGAATCGAGCAGCTGCATCGCATCCTGACCGACGCAGGCCTGGAGGCGCCCATACGCAGCGACATCCGCGACGAGATCTGGCTCAAGCTCTGGGGCAATCTGTGCTTCAACCCGATCAGCGCGCTTACCCTGGCGACCGTCGACGTGATCGCGACGGACCCGGAAACCCGCACCGTCTGCAAGGCAATGATGGCCGAGGCGAGAGCGATTGGCGAGCGCCTGGGGCTGCGCTTGCGAGTCGATGCCGACCGCCGTATCGACGGGATGGCCGGGCTGGGTCGGCACAAGATGTCCATGCTGCAAGACCTGGAGCGCGGACGGTCGATGGAAATCGAGCCGCTGGTGGGCGTGGTTCAGGAGCTCGGCCGGCTCCTCGACGTGCCGACGCCCACGATCGATGTGGTGCTCGCGCTCCTGCGGCAGCGCACGCGCGGCGAGACCCTGCAATGAGCCACGCGGCAAGGCGGATGCACCACGCCATCGCTCGGGCCAAGACGGATAAGGTCATGGCCGAGACCATCGCCGCCGAGCCGAGGGGCGATCCTGCGGGCATCGGCTCCGTCGGCGAGACGAACTCCGCCGTGGCGGCGACGCCGCCCAAGCTCCGACTGCAGCCGCTCAACACCAACCTGAGCCTTCGCGAGCAGGCTTACGCGGCGCTCAAGCAGGCCATCATGGATGCCGACATCTACGCCCATCGCGAGGAGATCCGCCTGGACGAGCGGCAGCTCTCCCAGGCGCTCGGGGTGAGCCGCACACCGATCCGGGAAGCGATGTCGCTGCTCGAACAGGAGGGCTTCCTGCGGACCGTGCCGCGGCGCGGCGTCTTCATCGTCCGCAAGACCAAGAAGCAGATCATCGAGATGATCGAAATGTGGGCGGCGCTGGAAAGCATGGCCGCGCGGCTCGCCACGCTCAACGCGTCCGACGAGGACATCGCGTCGCTGCGGCACATGTTCGATGAGTTCCTGAGCTCGGCGCCGGGCGAGCACATCGACGAGTACTCCGACGCCAATATCGCGTTTCACCAGGGGATCATCCGGCTTTCGGGGTCGCACCTTATGGGACAGACGATCGAGAACCTGTTCATCCACGTTCGCGCCATTCGCCGTCTCACCATTTCTCAGAGCGACCGCGCCGCGCGCTCGATCATCGATCACATGCAGATCATCGAAGCGCTCGAGCGGCGCGATACCGAGCTCGCCGAGCGCCTGGTCCGCGATCACTCGCTCAATCTAGCTCGCTACGTCGAGAAGTATTGCGACTATCTCGATTGAACCGATGGCCAGGAAGATCCTGCAACGAGGCGTCGGCGGAGCTGTCTCACCGATGATCGACACGCAAACCGCCGGATAACCGCATGCAAGGGCCCTCGGTCATCGATACCTCGCGCCTCGGTCCGAGACGGGCGCGCAGCGCGCCGAAGGGCCGCCAGGTCGACGCCCGGGCGCTCGCCGAGGTGAAGGCGCTGCTCGGCGAGGCGCCCAGGCGCCGGGACCTGCTGGTGGAGTTCCTGCACCGGGTCCAGGACGCGCATGGCTCGATCTCGGCCGCGCATGTGGTCGCGCTCGCGCACGAGATGCGTCTCGCGCTCACGGAGGTCTACGAGGTCGCGACCTTCTATCACCATTTCGACGTCATCAAGGAAGGCGACGCCGCGCCGCCGGCCATTACCGTGCGCGTGTGCGAAACGCTGTCGTGCCAGATGGCCGGCTCGCAAGCGCTGCGGGGCGAGCTCAAGGCGCTCGAAGGACGCGCCGTCCGGGTCATCGGCGCCCCGTGCATCGGCCGCTGCGAGCACGCGCCCGCGGCGGTGGTCGGCCGCAATCCGATCGACGCCGCGTCCCGGGAGAAGATCGTGGATGCGGTCGAGAAGCGCCGTGTGGAACCCGAGCTCCCCGCGTATGCGGAGCTGGCCGCGTACCGGCGTGCCGGCGGGTATCGCACGCTGGCGGCGTGCATCAGGGGCGAGCGTGGAATCGACGCGGTGATCACCGAGCTCGAGAATTCGGCTCTCCGCGGATTGGGCGGCGCGGGTTTTCCGGCGGGACGCAAGTGGCGGATCGTTCGTGCCGAAGCCGCGCCGCGCCTGATGGCGGTGAACATTGACGAAGGCGAGCCGGGAACGTTCAAGGACCGCTACTACCTCGAGCGCGATCCGCACCGCTTTTTCGAGGGCATGTTGATCGCCGCGTGGGCTGTCGGCATCGAAAGTATCTACGTCTATCTCCGCGACGAGTACGCCGCCTGCCGCGCGATTCTCACCCGCGAGCTCGAAGCGCTCGCTCGCGATCCGCCGTGCGCACTGCCGCAGATCCATCTTCGACGCGGCGCCGGCGCCTACATCTGCGGCGAGGAATCCGCGATGATCGAGTCGATCGAGGGCAAGCGCGGCATGCCGCGCCTGCGTCCGCCGTACGTCGCCCAGGTCGGCCTGTTCGGGCGGCCGACGCTCGAGCACAACATGGAAACGCTCTACTGGGTCCGCGACATACTGGAGAAGGGCGCTGCATGGTTTGCCGGTCACGGGCGACGCGAACGCAAGGGCCTGCGCTCGTTCTCCGTGTCCGGCCGGGTCGCCAAACCGGGCGTGCACCTTGCGCCGGCGGGAATTTCGGTACGCGAGCTGATCGACGAGCACTGCGGCGGCATGCTCCCGGGTCACGAGCTCTACGCGTATCTTCCGGGCGGCGCGTCCGGCGGCATTCTTCCGGCATCGCTCGCCGATCTGCCGCTCGACTTCGACACACTGCAGCCGCATGGGTGCTTCATCGGTTCGGCGGCGGTGATCGTTCTTTCGCAGCACGATCGCGCGCGCGACGCGGCGCTCAACCTGATGCACTTCTTTGCCGACGAGTCTTGCGGCCAATGCACGCCCTGCCGCGTCGGCACGGCGAAGGCGGCGGGCCTCATGGCGAAGGAGCGCTGGGACGTGCCGCTGCTCGAGGACCTGTCCCGGGCGATGGCCGACGCCTCGATTTGCGGGCTCGGACAGGCGGCGCCGAATCCCATCGCCTGCGTGGTGAAGTACTTCCCGCACGAGCTCGCTGAAGCCCGCCGCGACTGACGCCAAGGATTGCGCATGAACGCCCCGCTGACTCACGCGCTGGCACGCGAGCAAATCACCTTCACGCTCAACGGCGAGCAGGTGAGCGCGTTCGCCGATGAGACGATCATCCAGGTCGCCGACCGCCTGGGGTGCGAGATCCCAAGGCTTTGCTACAAGCCCGGCATGCGCCCGGACGGGAATTGCCGCGCATGCATGGTGGAGATCAAGGGGGAGCGCGTGCTCGCGCCCTCCTGCTGCCGACGCCCGGCCAAAGGTATGGAAGTGTCGAGCTCGAGCGCTCGTGCCGTTCATTCGCAGAAGATGATCGTCGAGTTGCTCGCGAGCGACATGCCGTCGAGGAAGTATCGGAACGACTCGGAGCTCGACCACTGGCAGCGCGTGCTCGGCGTCGGCCAGCCTCGATTCGAATCGCGCGCGCAACCGCTCGCCGATGTCTCGCACCCGGCCATGGCGGTGAATCTCGACGCCTGCATCCAATGCACGCGTTGCGTACGCGCGTGTCGCGAGGAACAGGTCAACGACGTGATCGGCTACGCGTTCCGGAGCGCCAACTCGCAGATCGTGTTCGATCTCGGCGACCCGATGGGTGCGTCGACCTGCGTGGCGTGCGGCGAGTGCGTCCAGGCGTGCCCGACGGGCGCGCTCGCGCCCGCGCACGACGCTTATCTCGTGCCGGTCGATCGCAAGGTCGCGTCGGTCTGCCCCTATTGCGGCGTGGGCTGCCAGATCACCTACCACGTCGCGGACAATCGCATCGTCCGGGTCGAAGGCCGCGACGGGCCCGCCAATCACGAGCGACTCTGCGTCAAGGGACGCTTCGGCTTCGACTACGTGCACCATCCGCAGCGGCTGAAGCGGCCGCTGATCCGCAAGTCGGGGTTCCCGAAGTCGGCCGACTTCGTCATGGATCCGGCGAACCCGCTCTCGGTGTTCCGCGAGGCCAGCTGGGAGGAAGCGCTCGACCTCGCCGGCGGGAAGCTCAAGAAGGTTCGTGACGAGCACGGCGCTCATGCCCTCGCGGGCTTCGGCTCGGCCAAGGGCTCCAACGAGGAGGCGTACCTGTTCCAGAAGCTCGTCCGCACCGGCTTCGGCTCGAACAACGTCGACCACTGCACGCGGCTGTGCCATGCGTCGAGCGTCGCGGCGCTGCTGGAAGGCATCGGCTCGGGCGCGGTGTCGAACCCCGTGATGGACGTGTTGCAGGCCGAAGTCGTGTTCCTCATCGGCGCCAACCCGGTCGTCAATCACCCGGTGGCGGCCACCTGGATAAAGAACGCTGTCAAGCGCGGCACCAAGCTGATCCTGGCCGAGCCGCGCCGCTCCGAGCTCGCGCGCCACGCGACGCATTTCCTGCAGCTCAAGCCCGACACCGATGTCGCGTTGCTCAACGCGATGCTGCACACGATCATCGCGGAAGGTCTGGTCGACAGCGCGTTCGTCAAGGACCGGACCAGCGGCTTCGACGAGATCCGGAAGAACGTCGAAGGCTACAGCCCGGAGGCGATGGCCGCGATCTGCGGCATTCCCGCACCGACGATTCGCGAAGTCGCGCGCCTCTACGCGACGTCACGGGGATCGATGATCCTCTGGGGCATGGGCATCTCCCAGCACGTGCACGGCACCGACAATGCGCGCTGCCTGATCGCGCTCGCGCTCGTCACGGGCCAGGTCGGGCGTCCGGGAACGGGCCTCCATCCGTTGCGCGGCCAGAACAACGTGCAGGGCGCGAGCGACGTCGGACTCATACCGATGATGTATCCAGACTATCGGCGCGTCGATACTCCCGACGCCCGCAGCAAGTTCGAAGCGCTGTGGCACAAGACACTCGATCCCGAAGCGGGACTGACCGTGGTCGAAATCATGAACGCGGTCCACGCGGGCCAGATCCGCGGCATGTACATCATGGGCGAGAACCCGGCGATGTCCGACCCGGACGTGCGCCACGCTCGCGAGGCGCTGGCCGAGCTGGAGATGCTGGTCGTGCAGGACATCTTCCTGACCGAGACCGGTTATCTCGCCGACGTGATCCTTCCAGCGTCGGCCTTTCCCGAGAAGACCGGGACCTTCACCAACACCGACCGTTCGGTGCAGCTCGGCCGCCAGGCGCTCGAACCCCCGGGCGAGGCGCGCCAGGACCTGTGGATCATCGTCGAGATGGCGAAACGGATTGGCCTCGACTGGCGCTATACCCATCCGCGCGAGGTGTTCGACGAGATGCGCCAGGCGATGCCCTCGATCGCCGGCATTGCCTGGCAGCGGCTCGAGCGCGATTCAGCGGTGACCTATCCGTGCGCCGGCGACGACGACCCTGGGCAGCGGGTCGTGTTCACCGATCAGTTTCCGACGTCTACCGGGAAGGGTCGCTTCGTCCCCGCGAGCATCATCCCGGCGGCCGAGCGACCCGACGACGAGTATCCGTTCGTCCTCATCACCGGCCGGCAGCTCGAACACTGGCATACCGGGAGCATGACGCGGCGCACCGAAGTCCTCGATTCGATCGAGCCTGCTCCGGTCGCATCGCTGCACAGCGCCGATCTCGAAGCGCTCGGTGTGCCGCCCGGCGGCACGATCAGCGTCGCCTCGCGGCGCGGCAGCATTACGCTCTTCGCGCGCGCGGACGACGGCACGCCGCGCGGTGCGGTATTCATCCCGTTTTGCTTCTACGAAGCGGCGGCGAATCTCCTGACCAACCCGGCGCTCGATCCGTTCGGCAAGATCCCGGAATTCAAGTATTGCGCCGTGCGCGTGTTCCCCGGGGGGACGTCGACAGCGACACTGGGTTACGGCGGCCAGGCGGCGGCCGCAGACTAAGCTCGGGATTCGCCGCGCGCAGCGGCGAAAAGCCTCGCGAGCTGCTCCGTGCGATCGGCGATGAGTGCCGCCGCGTCGGCGACGCTCGCCTCGACCGTACATGGTCCGAACACGATCGATTCGCACCCGGCAAAGACCTGCGAGAGCTCCGCGAGGTCGCCGCGATCGATCGCCCCGGAGACGAGCGTGGTGGGGACGCCCGAGGCCCGGGCGTGCCGCGCAGCGACCAGCGGCGCCTTTCCCAGAAGCGTCTGCCGATCGGTACGGCCTTCGCCCGTGATGAGCCAGTCGGCTCCGGCGAGCGCGGCGTCCAGACCCAGCAGTTCGGCCACGACTTCGGCGCCGGAACGGATTTCCGCGCCGATCAGCAGGAGCGCGAAGCCGAGACCGCCTGCTGCCCCGGCTCCCTGGCGGTCGCTTGCGCTGCGACCGAAAGCCGCCTCCGCAAGAGCGGCGAATCGAGCGAGGCTCGCATCGATCGCCGCGACGGATTCCGCCGTCACGCCTTTTTGCGGCCCGAAGATGGCAGTCGCGCCGCGCTCTCCGCACAGCGGATTGTCGACGTCGGACAGGATGGTGAAGCTTGCGTGCGCGAGGCGGCGATCGACTCGGGTCGCGTCCACGCGCGCGAGCGATGCCAGACCCGCGGGTGTAGGCTCGATCGCGCGCCCGGAGCCGTCGAGCAGCTGCAAGCCGAGCGCCGCGAGAAGACCCGCACCGCCGTCATTGGTGCTGCTTCCACCGAGGCCCACCAGAAATCTCTTCACGCCGGCATCGAGCACCGATCCGATCAGCTCGCCGAGGCCGCGCGTTGTCCGCCCCTCGACGCCGTGGGACGTTGCGCGCGTATCCGTCAGGCCGACCACTTGCGCGCTTTCGATGACCGCGGTGTCCGGCGCAATCAGCCCGTAGGCGGCATCGATCGGATCGCCCGCGGCACCGCTGACCCGGGCGGTACGACGCTCTCCCCCCGCGCTCAATACGGCGTCGAGCGTTCCCTCGCCGCCGTCGGCCATCGGACGCAGCCGCACCTCGGCCTGCGGGCATGCGCGGCGTATTCCGGAGGCCATCGCGGTGGCCGCATCGAGCGCCGAGAGCGAGCCCTTGAACGAATTCGGAGCGACGACGACGACCGGTCCGCGAGCAGCCATCGGTCAACCGCGATGCGTCGCGCGGCGGAGCCGATCGCGCACCGCGCTCCACTCCGGCCCGTCGGGAGGTGCTTCGATCCAGATCTCGTCCGCGGCGAGCGCATCGAGCGCGCGCAAGTTTGCGTAGAGCTCGTGTGCGTAAGCAGCATCGTGCGCGGGTGCGTCGAACCATGCCCCTTCGAACGCAGGTGGCTGCGCGACGGAATGCGCGAGCACTGCGATGTGTGCTCCGGGGCTCCGAAGCACGGCGGCGCGCAGATCCCCGGACGCGAGAAGCCGCGCCGGCGTGCGCGGCGAATAGTGCGAGGCGAGCGTGCCGGAGGCGCGCGGGCCGTGTTCGCCGCCGAGTTTCGGGGCTCGCCCCAGCACGGCCGCGATCCTCTCGACTGGAACGGCGCCGAGGCGCAGCAGCCTCGGCTCCTCTTCCGTGAAGGCGACGATCGTGGACTCGATGCCGTGAGTGCAGGCTCCGCCGTCGATGATCATTGCGACCCCCTCGCCGAAGTCCTCGGCGACGTGCTGCGCCGTGGTCGCGCTCACGCGGCCGAAGCGATTCGCCGACGGCGCGGCGATGCCGTCGCCGCCCAGCGCGACGAACCGTTGGAGCAGCGCGCGGGCGATCGGGTGGCTCGGGACGCGCAGGCCGACGCTGTCCTCACCGCCGGTGACCGCATCGCCCGCGGCGGCCGAGCGCGGAAGGATGAGCGTCAGCGCGCCCGGCCAGAAAGCGGCAGCGAGCGCACGCGCACCCGCGGGTACCGAGCGAGCCCATCGATCGAGCGCGGACGCATCGGCGATGTGCACGATCAAGGGATGCTCCGCCGGACGCCTCTTCGCCGAGAAAATACGCCGCACCGCGGCCTCGTTGCTCGCGTCGGCACCCAGGCCGTATACGGTCTCGGTGGGAAAGGAAACGAGCGCGCCGTCGCGCAGCAGACGCGCTGCGCGATCGAGATTCTCTGCGGTCGGTTCGGCGATCATGGCGGCGCGGGCTCCACGCGGCGACCTGTGTCGTGGGACATCTCCCACGCATTCCATTTGGTAGAATAACGGACTTTGCGCACGGGGAACCGACGGGAGCCACGACGCGCGACCATTCACGAAAAAGCTTCTACGGAGCACCAATGAGCGATTTTCTGTTCACGTCGGAGTCGGTTTCGGAAGGTCATCCGGACAAGGTCGCCGACCAGATTTCCGACGCGGTCCTCGACGCGATTCTAGCGCAGGACCCCCATGGCCGGGTCGCCGCAGAGACGCTGGTGTCGACCGGGCTGGTGGTGATGACCGGCGAGATCACGACCGATCACAAGCACGACTACGCGCGTGTCGCGCGCGACACGATCCACCGCATCGGCTACACGGACCCGGAGCTCAGGTTCGATGCCGAGGGCTGCGCGGTCATGGTCTGCTACGGCAGGCAATCGCCAGATATCGCGCGCGGCGTCGATCGCACCTCCGAGGAGTACATGAATCAGGGCGCGGGAGACCAGGGCCTGATGTTCGGCTACGCCTGCGACGAGACGCCGGTGCTGATGCCCTTCCCGATCTATTACGCGCACCGCCTCGTCCAGCGGCAGAGCGAAGTGCGCCGAGACGGCCGGTTGCCCTGGCTGCGGCCCGATGCGAAATCGCAGCTGACCGTGCGCTACGTCCGCGGAAAGCCGCAGAGCATCGAGACGGTGGTGCTTTCCACCCAGCATCATCCGAGCATGAATCACAAGCAATCGGAGCTCTCCGAAGCCGTCATCGAGGAGATCATCAAGCCGGTGCTGCCGAAGGCGATGCTCGTCGATACGCGCTATCTCGTCAATCCGACCGGACGGTTCGAGATCGGCGGGCCTCACGGCGACGCCGGGCTCACCGGGCGCAAGATCATCGTCGACACGTACGGCGGCGCAGCGCCGCATGGCGGCGGCGCGTTCTCCGGGAAGGATCCGTCGAAGGTCGACCGTTCGGCCGCCTACGCCGCGCGTTACGTGGCCAAGAATATCGTCGCGGCCGGCATCGCGCGGCAGTGCCAGGTCCAGCTCTCGTATGCGATCGGCGTAGCCCAGCCGATCAACGTCACGGTCTACACCGAAGGCACCGGCAGGATACCGGACGAGGACATCGCCGCCCTGGTCAACGCGCACTTCGACCTTCGGCCCAAAGGCATCATCCAGATGCTCGACTTATTGCGGCCCATCTATCTCAAGACGGCGGCGTACGGGCACTTTGGCCGGGACGAGCCCGAGTTCACGTGGGAAGCGACCGACCGGGCCGAGGCTCTTCGCGCCGCGTCTGGGCTCAAGGGGGAGGCGGAGCGTCCTGCGCGCGCCATCGCAGCGTCCGCGCGGCGCACGTCCCGGCAAAGCGTGACCTGACTGCCTCGTTGGTCGACGCGCGGCAGGGCGTATAGGGAAAAATCGCGCGGTCGCGCGCGCTCGATGCGCGCCCAGGCCGGTCGAACATCCGATCCTGGCAACCCGCCGCGTCCGAGCGATGCGCTTCTCCTATTACGATCGCCTGTCGGGCGCGCGCCAGAAGATCTACCGCCGCAGCGACGCCATCGTCACGCTCGGCTTGCCGCCCGGTCTGGAGCTCGGCGATACGGTGCGGCGCATCGAGTCGGCGCTGGCGGCCGATGACCGGGGCGCCGTGCAGCGTGAATGCCATAGGCTGATCGACGCGCTCAACACCGGCTACCGCGTGCCTCCTGCTCGGGTGCGCATTCTCGCCAGTCGACCCGTGGAAGGCGACGGAGAGCTTCATGGGCTGTACGAGCCCGGAGAAGGACGCGCGCCCGCGCGGATCACCGCCTGGATGCGCACTGCGCAGCGGCGCCAGGTCGTCGCCTTCAAGACCTTTCTGCGCACGCTGATCCACGAGCTTTGCCACCACCTCGACTACGAGCTTTTTGCGCTCGAGGAAACCTTCCACACCGAAGGCTTCTACAAGCGCGAATCGAGTCTCGCTGCCGCCTTGCTCGCGCAGCGCGCCGCGGCGGTCGAGACGCCAGGCGAGGCGGGCCCGTCGTAGCCCGGCTCCCGCGGCCTGCTATAATCTGCCGTTCCCCGAGGAGCGTTGCAACGGGGCGGCGCTTCGGTACGTCGCATCCTGCCGCCCTGCCAGGCTCGGGGCTTCACCTTGCAACGGCGCTCGTTGACCCGCGGCTCGCCCGCGGCTGACGAGAAAGCCCTTCCGTCACCGCGACTCGAGTCCCCGACAAGGAGTGATGCGATGAACGCTGTGACCGACACCAGGAACTTCGCCGATTTCAAAGTCGCGGACCTCGCTCTCGCGGCATGGGGCCGCAAGGAAATCGCCATCGCCGAGACCGAGATGCCGGGGCTGATGGCGATCCGCGAGGAATTCGCGCCGCAACAGCCGCTGCGCGGCGCCCGCATTGCCGGATCGCTGCACATGACGATCCAGACGGCCGTGCTGATCGAGACGCTCAAGACCCTGGGCGCCGAAGTTCGCTGGGCGTCGTGCAACATCTATTCGACGCAGGATCATGCGGCGGCCGCGGTCGCCGCGTCCGGCACGCCGGTTTTCGCCTACAAGGGCGAGTCGCTCGACGAATACTGGGAGTTCACACATCGGATATTCGACTGGCCTGACGGAAGTGGACCGAACATGATCCTCGACGACGGCGGTGATGCCACGCTGCTCGTGCATCTCGGCGCCGAGGCCGAGACCGACCGGGCGCTGATCGCCCATCCCGCGAGCGCGGAAGAGTCGGCGCTCTTCTCCGCGATCGCCCGCCGCCTCGCGGCCGATCCGCACTTCTATTCGCGCCGGAAGAGCGGCGTCAAGGGCGTGACCGAGGAGACGACGACCGGCGTCAAGCGCCTGTACCAGATGCACGGCGAGGGGCGGCTCGCCTTCCCGGCCATCAACGTGAACGATTCGGTGACCAAGTCGAAATTCGACAACCTGTACGGCTGCCGCGAGTCTCTTGTCGACGGCATCAAACGCGCGACCGACGTCATGGTGGCGGGCAAGGTGGCGGTGGTGAACGGCTATGGCGACGTCGGCAAGGGATCGGCGCAGGCTCTGCGAGCGCTTTCCGCGCAGGTCTGGGTGACCGAGATCGATCCGATCTGCGCGTTGCAGGCGGCGATGGAAGGCTACCGCGTCGTCACGATGGATTACGCCTGCGACAAGGCGGACATCTTCGTCACCGCGACGGGCAACATCGGTGTGATCACGCACCATCACATGCGGCAGATGAAGAACAACGCGATCGTCTGCAATATCGGTCACTTCGACAACGAGATCGACGTCGCGGCGCTCAAGGCGTACGCCTGGGAAAACATCAAGCCGCAGGTCGATCACATCATCTTTCCGGACGGCAAGCGGATCATCCTGCTCGCGGAAGGCCGGCTGGTGAATCTCGGCTGCGCGACCGGACATCCGAGCTACGTGATGTCCAGCTCGTTCGCGAACCAGGTGATGGCCCAGATCGAGCTGTGGAGCGATGCGAAGTCGGGCGGCAGGAAATATCCGGTGGGCGTCTACGTCCTGCCCAAGCATCTCGACGAGAAGGTCGCCCGGTTGCAGTTGAAGAAGCTGGGAGCGATGCTCACCGAGCTCTCCGACAGGCAGGCGCGCTACATCGGCGTCGACGTCGGCGGGCCGTACAAACCGGAGAGCTATCGCTACTGATTCGTTCTGCAGCGGCGCGCGCTGGAGCGCCAGCCGCGAAGGAGGCAACGATGCGGCTGCTGCTGGTCTGGCTTATCAACGCGGTTGCGCTTCTCGCGCTGCCTTATCTCATGTCGTCGATCACGGTGGACTCGATACCGACTGCGCTGATCGCGGCGCTGCTCCTTGGCCTCGTCAACACGTTCATCCGCCCGCTGCTGGTTCTGCTGACGCTTCCCGCGACGCTTCTGACGCTGGGGTTGTTCATCTTCGTGATCAACGGGCTATTGTTCTGGCTCGTCGGCTCGTTCGTCCAGGGCTTCCACGTAGCAGGTTTCTGGTCGGCGTTCTTCGGCGCGATCCTCTACAGCATCATCTCATGGGCGCTTTCGGCGCTCCTGCTTCAGAAACGCGACTGAAGCCGGCGGCCTATGGCACAGCCCGATCGCATTTTCAGCTTCGAGTTCTTCCCTCCCGCCACGCCGGAAGGCGCGACCAAGCTGCGGGCCGCGCGCGAGCAGCTCGCCCGGCTCGGCCCGAAGTTTTTCTCCGTAACGTACGGCGCGGGCGGTTCGACGCGCGACCGGACGCTCGCCGCGGTGCTGGAGATCAAAGCTTCGGGTCAAAACGCCGCGCCGCATATCTCGTGCATCGGTTCGACGCGCGAGAGCGTCCGCGCTACGCTGGCCACGTACACGGAGCACGGCATCCGACATCTCGTCGCGCTCCGGGGCGATCTGCCCTCGGGCACCGCCGACGTAGGTGAATTCCGCTACGCGAACGAGCTCGTCGAGTTCATCCGCGTCGTGACCAACGATTGGTTCCACATCGAAGTTGCTGCCTATCCCGAGTACCACCCGCAGGCGCGCACACCGGACGAAGATCTCGCCAACTTCAAGCGCAAGATAGACGCCGGGGCTGACTCCGCGATCACGCAGTACTTCTTCAATGCCGCCGGTTACTACCGTTTCGTCGACGACGCGCGCGCCGTCGGCGTCGCCGTGCCGATCGTGCCCGGCATCATGCCGATCCTGAGCTTTTCCAAGCTTGCGCGATTCTCCGACGCGTGCGGGGCGGAAATACCGCGCTGGATCCGGCGCAAGCTCGAGAGCTTCGGCGACGACTCGGCATCGATCCGTGCTTTCGGCCTGGACGTGGTCACCGAGTTGTGCGCGGACCTTCTCGCGCACGGGGCGCCGGGGCTGCACTTCTACACGCTGAATCAGGCGAGCCTGACGAAGACGATATGGCAGCGCCTCGGATTGTCGTAATCGCGTCCTCGCCCGCGGCCTTCGCGCCGGGCAGGAAGCCGGGTAAACAGGCGAACGCTACCGACCGGGGCGGAACGATACGAGCTCGATAACCTTCGACTCGGTACGCACGGTCGCCACGTCCGGCCCGCCGATCTCCGTGTATTCCGCCTCCCGTGCCTCGCGCACCGGCGCTTTGACCTCCGGCGCGTACCAGACGGCGTCGCGTCGCGTCGTGCGCGTGCGCCAAAACTCCTCGTCGTCGAGCTGCACCACTCGGTAGACGTACACGGCGTCGTAGACGCCAGCCGGCACGCTGGTCGCCTTGCGGCCGTCGACTTTGCCGTAGACAAGGATCTGGTCCCCGATCTGGAGATCGCGACGAACCGTGTCGATCGACTGACGCCACGTCTTGCCGTCGTCGAGGGGGAAGGAAAGCAGCTGGACCGGCGGGTTGAAGGGGCGCGGCGGTTCGCGCCACAGCGAGCCGACACGCAATGCACCGCCGCCTTCGATCTCGTCGACCCATTCGGCGCGTCCGTCGTTGTCGGTTACGGCCAGCCGGACCCGAGCCGACGGGCCGGACACCGCGATCACTTCGGCGTCGAGCCGGGAAACGCTGCCGCGGCGCAGATTGTCGGTGACGCGGTATAGCCAGTGGTCACCCACCGCCAACCGGGGGGCTTCGACTGGCGCTCCCACGGGCGCCGATGCGCAACCGGAGAGTCCGACGAGCAGGGACAAGGCGACGCCGGAGGCGGCGTGGGCGAGCACTGGTGACCGCATGGGAGCCTCGGCTTTCGAGCGAGAGCGGGAGGTTTCGACGACGACACTGTCTTTGATGGAGCGAACAACGCGCCGTTCCATCGTAATCCGTAAGCCGCGAAAGACGAGTGACGCGGACGGGTGATCGCCTAAGCCGCTCCGTCGGTGACGGCGCCCAGGCTGGCTGTCGACACCAGCCTCATGTACTTGGCCAGGACGCCGCGCGTATAGCGCGGCGCGGGCGGCTTCCATTGCGCTCGCCGGCGCGCGAGCTCGGCGTCGTCCACGTTGAGTTGCACCAGCAGTCGACCGCTGTCGATGGTGATCGAATCTCCCTCCTGCACGAGGGCGATCAGGCCGCCGACGTACGCCTCCGGCGCGACATGGCCCACCACCATGCCCCAGGTGCCGCCCGAGAACCGCCCGTCGGTTATCAGACCCACGGTCTCGCCGAGTCCCTGTCCGATCAAGGCCGACGTCGGCGCGAGCATCTCCTGCATGCCCGGGCCGCCCTTCGGCCCTTCGTAGCGGATCACGATCACATCGCCCGGGCGGATCTTCCTCGCGAGGATCGCTTCCAGGCATGCCGGTTCGGAATCGAATACGCGTGCGGGCCCGGTGATCGCCGACTGCTTGAGCCCGGTGATTTTCGCAACACAGCCTTCGGGCGCCAGATTGCCCTTGAGGATCGCGAGGTGCCCCTGCGCATACATGGGCTTCGACCACGGCCGGATCACTTCCTGCCCCTCGCGCGGCCGCTCGGGAACATGCGCCAGCTCGTCGGCCAGCGTCTTGCCCGTGATGGTCATGCATTCGCCGTGCAGCAATCCGTGGTCGAGGAGCATGCGCAGCACCTGCGGCACGCCGCCCGCGGCGTGGAAGTCCGTCGCGACGAAACGACCCGACGGCTTGAGCTCGCACAGCACGGGGACGCGCTTGCGCACGCGCTCGAAGTCATCGATCGTCCATTCGACCTCGGCAGCCGCGGCGATCGCCAGGTAGTGCAGAACGGCGTTCGTCGAACCGCCCGTCGCCATCACCAGCGTCACAGCGTTCTCGATCGCTTCGCGCGTAATGATGTCGCGAGGCTTCAGATCGCTCTTCACCGCGTTCACCAGCACGCGAGCCGAAGCCGCGGCGGAATCCGCTTTCTCCGGATCGGGCGAGGCCATCTGCGAGCTGCCGAGAAGGCTTATCCCAAGTGCCTCGAAGGACGAGGACATGGTGTTGGCGGTGTACTGGCCGCCGCAGGCGCCGACACTCGGGCAGGCGTTGCGTTCGATGCCCTCGAAGTCTTCCTTGGCCATCTTACCGGCGGTGAACGCGCCGACGGCCTCGAACGGGCTCACGATCGTCAGCTTCTCGCCCTTCCAGAAGCCCGGCTTGATCGTGCCGGCGTAGACGAAGATGCCTGGCACGTTCAGGCGCGCCATGGCCATTACGCTGCCAGGCATGTTCTTGTCGCAGCCGCCCACGCAGAGCACGCCGTCCATACACTGACCATTGACGGCCACCTCGATCGAATCGGCGATAACTTCGCGCGAAACGAGCGAATACTTCATTCCCTCCGTGCCCATCGCGATGCCGTCGGTGACCGTCGGAAAGCCGAACACCTGCGGCATGGCGCCCGCGGCCTTGAGCTCCTCCAGCGCGCGGTCCACGAGCGGCTGGATTCCCGCGTTGCAGGGATTCATCGTGCTGTGGCCGTTGGCCACGCCTACGATCGGCTTGTCGAAATCCTCGTCGCCAAAGCCCACCGCGCGGAGCATCGCGCGATTCGGCGAACGGGCCACTCCCTGCGTGATGATGCGGCTGCGGCGGTTGTTCGGCATCGGGCTTTCCTCTCTCGTATAATCGACCGGATTTTAACAAAGCCGTTCTCGCGCGAGCTCGCCCCCAACGATGTTCATTCACCCGCAGTTCGATCCCGTCGCTTTCCACATCGGACCGCTGGCGATTCGCTGGTACGGTCTGATGTATCTGATCGGCTTCGTGCTTTTCGTCGTTCTCGGGAAGTACCGCGCGCGGCAGAATCTGCTCACCGGCTGGCACCCACGCGATGTCGACGACATGCTGTTCTTCGGCGTGTTCGGCGTGATCCTCGGCGGGCGCTTAGGCTACGTGCTCTTCTACAAGCTGTCCTATTACTTCGCTCACCCGCTCGAGGTATTCGCGCTGTGGCAGGGCGGCATGAGCTTCCACGGCGGGTTCATCGGTGTGCTGCTGGCGCTCGCGCTGTTCGCACATCGCCGGCACAAGCGCTGGCTCGAGGTGACCGACTTCGTGGCGCCGCTCGTCCCGCTCGGCCTCGCGGCCGGGCGTCTCGGCAACTTCATCAACGGCGAGCTGTGGGGACGGCCGACCAACGTGCCATGGGCGATGGTGTTTCCGCAGGTCGATGCGCTGCCGCGGCATCCGTCGCAGCTCTACGAGCTTGGGCTGGAAGGCCTCGTGCTGTTCGCGCTGCTCTGGTTCTACGCACGGCGGCGAAGACCGGTCGGCGCCGTGTCGGGCTTGTTTCTCGTCGGCTACGGCACGTTCCGCTTCGTGGTTGAATACGCACGCGAGCCCGATAACTTCCTGGGCGTGCTTGCGCTCGGGCTGTCGATGGGTCAATGGCTTTCGCTGCCGATGATCGCGGCCGGCATCGCGCTGATGGTCTGGTCCTACCGGCGCGCCGGAAAGACCGAGCCGACGCTATTCGGCCCCTAGCGCTGCGACCCTGGCCTATTCGGTGCGACGGTAGTCGGCTTCGATCGGCTTGCGCGCGAATCCGGCGGATTGTGTCGCGAGCGGCTGTCCCATGTTGATGGGCAGCAGGAGCAGCAGCAGGGCCATCACGTCGGACACGAGTCCCGGAAGGATCAGGAGCATGGCAGCGAGCACCCTGCGACCGCTGTCGAGCAGGCCGCGCAACAGCGGTTGATCGCCGCGCAGGGCGGCCAGTGTCTTGGCGCGAAACGTGTTCCGCTCGCTGCGCAGAAGCAGGACGCCGGCGAGCGCGGATGCGAGAAACCATACAACCGCCGGAATACCGGTCCAGCGGGCGAAGCGAATCGTCGCCAACACGTCGAGGACGGGGAAACTGAGTACAATCAACAGCACGATGAAACGCATGGGGGCTCCTTGCCGCCGGCAGGAAGCAGATCACCGGCACGGCCGAAGCGTTCCACGCCGCAGCCGGCCATCCTGGTTCTGACCACGTTGCCGGAACGTGCCGGTGCGGAAGCGCTGGCGCGCGAGCTTCTCGCCGCGCGTCTTGCGGCTTGCATCCAGATCGGCGGCACCGTTCGATCACTGTATCACTGGCGCGGCGAAATCGAAACCGCCGCCGAGATTCCGATCGCGATCAAGACGCGCGAAGAGCTTTATGCGCGCGTCGAAGCGGTCATCCGCGCACGTCATCCGTACGAACTTCCTGAGATCGTCGCTGTCCCGATCACCGATGGATTGCCGGCCTATGTCGACTGGATCACCGCAGAGACGGCGGATCTCGCGCGCCCATAAGGGGACGCGCTCAGCGGCTGCCCTGGGCGCGGCAGTGCTCCTCCTCGGCTTCGGCGTTCTCGCCCAGAGTCCGTTGCCGCCGGATCGCGCGTTCCGGTTCAGCGCTCGAATGGTCGATCCCCGAACCGTCGAAGCGCGATTCAGCATCGCCGACGGGTACTACCTCTACCGGGACAGGATCCATTTTGCCGCGGAGCCCGCGACGGCCGGCCTGTCCGTGCCCGTCCTGCCCAGCGGCGCCGCCAAGGAGGATCCGTTTTTCGGTCACGTCGAAACGTATCGCGGGGCGGTGGTCGTCAAGCTCGCCCTCAAGGACGCCAAGCCGGGGCAGGAGGTAGTCATCGCCGCCGAGTCACAGGGCTGTGCTGATATCGGAATTTGCTATCCACCGACCGTTCAGCGCGTGACCATCCCTGTGCCGGAGGGCAGCATCGTGCCGGCTCCCTCGAGCGAGGCTCCCAAGAAGTCTTGGTTTTACTGACTTTGAGCGACAGTGGGTATTCACTTCGACAGGTTGAGTCGCTCTCGTCGAACCTTGCTGCTGGGCGTTGCGGCCGCGGTCGCACTCGCCGCCGGCGCCGGGCTCGCCCTCTGGGATCGGCCTCCGCCGGACGCGAATGAGCTTCTGGCGCTGTCGCTTCCCGATACGCACGGTGCGCAGCAATCCCTTAGGCAGTGGCAAGGCAAAGTCCTCGTCGTCAATTTCTGGGCGACATGGTGTGGACCCTGCCGGGAGGAGATGCCCGAGTTCGTTCGCGCACAACGAGACTTGGGGCCTGCGGGTCTGCAGGTCGTCGGCATCGCCATCGACCAGCCGGACAAGGTCGCGAGCTTCGCCAAGGAGCTCGATTTGAACTACCCTGCCCTGATCGCCAGTTACGAGACGATGGACCTGACCAAGCCGTTGGGCGATCGGCTTCTGGGTCTACCTTTTACGGTGGTTCTCGACCGCCACGGGCGAGTTGCGCACACCCAGCTAGGACCGATGAAGCCCGCACAATTGCGGACAATTGTGCGTAATCTCCTCTAGCTCGACCACCAGGACCGGCATTCAACGCTGGGCCGGCCGTGTGCAGGGCCTGCACGAGCGGAGGGCTCGTCCGCGCCAGGCGTCGTTTGACCTCGAGCGCCTCGCCCGTGCCGTGAATTTAGCGTAAAGCTAGACAATCTGCGCCTAACTCCGGCAAACTTCCGGCCTGCCGCGGGCAAGACGGCGGCGATGAGCTCGCGCACCGGCGAATTTCCAGACCGCATTCGGGGCAAGGGGGCAGGCTCCATGGATCTGCGCAAACTGAAGACATTGATCGAGCTCGTCGAAAGCTCAGGCATCGCAGAACTCGAGATCTCGGAAGGTGAGGAGCGGGTCCGAATTACGCGCTCACTGCCCGGCCCGGCTGCAGCACCGGCCACGACCACGCCGGTACCTGCTGCGGGCACTTCGCTTGTACCATCCAATGGCGCTCCGGCAACCGCCTCGCCGGCCCCTGCCGAAGGCGAAGGCCACGTCGTCAAGTCTCCGATGGTCGGCACCTTCTATCGCTCCGCTTCGCCCGGAGCGAAACCGTTCGTTGAAGTAGGCGATTCGGTGCAGGTGGGCGATCCGCTATGCATCATCGAGGCGATGAAGCTGATGAACGAGATCGAGGCCGACGAGGCGGGCACCGTCAAGGCCATCCTCATCGAGAACGGTCAACCGGTGGAGTACGGTCAGCCGCTGATCGTCATCGGTTGAATGGGCTCCCGCGCGATTGTGCGGCCGGGGCCGCCCTCGACGAACGCCTGACGACGTGCCCGCCAAGACCGCTGGCCAGCTTTTCGACAAGGTCCTCATCGCCAACCGCGGCGAGATCGCGTTGCGCGTGCAGCGCGCGTGCCGCGAGCTGGACATCAAGACCGTGGTCGTCCATTCGGAAGCCGACGCCGACGCGAAATACGTGCGGCTGGCCGACGAGTCCGTCTGCATCGGTCCGCCCGCCTCGGCGGCCAGTTATCTCAACATTCCGGCGATCATCAGCGCGGCGGAAGTGACGGACGCGCAGGCCATTCATCCGGGTTACGGGTTTCTCTCGGAGAATGCGGACTTCGCGGAAAAAGTCGAGAAGAGCGGGTTCATCTTCATCGGCCCGCGCCCGGAGACCATCCGGCTCATGGGCGACAAGATCAATGCCAAGGCGGCGATGACCAAGGCCGGCGTTCAATGCGTGCCCGGGTCGGAGAAAGCATTGCCCGACGACACCGGCGAGATCGTCAAAATAGCGCGGGAAATCAAGTATCCCGTGATCATCAAGGCTGCGGCGGGAGGCGGCGGACGCGGCATGCGCGTCGTGCATACCGAAGCAGCGCTTTTGCCCGCGGTGAGCCTCACCAAGGCCGAGGCGAGCGGGGCGTTCGGCAATCCGACCGTCTATATGGAGAAATACCTCGACAATCCCCGGCACATCGAGATCCAGATTCTCGCCGACGAGCACAAGAACGCCGTCTACCTCTTCGAGCGCGATTGCTCCACGCAGCGCCGGCATCAGAAGATCATCGAGGAAGCGCCCGCGATCGACATCCCCGCTCGCCTGCTGACCCGGATCGGTGAACGGGCGGCGGAGGCATGCCGGAAGATCGACTACCGCGGTGCCGGCACCTTCGAGTTCCTCTACCAGGACGGCGAGTTCTACTTCATCGAGATGAACACGCGGATCCAGGTCGAGCACCCGGTCACGGAGCTGATCACGGGCATCGATCTAGTCCAGCAGCAGCTTCGCGTCGCGGCAGGGCAGAAGCTCGCGTTCAGGCAGCGCGACATCGCGCGCCGCGGCCACGCGATCGAATGTCGGATCAACGCCGAGGACCCCGAGACTTTTGTTCCCTCGCCCGGCCGCATCACGTCGTATCACGCTCCGGGCGGCCCGGGCATTCGCGTCGACTCGCACGTCTATCAGAACTACTTGGTCCCGCCGCATTACGACTCGCTGGTCGGCAAGGTCATCGCCTACGGCGACAGCCGCGAGCAGGCGATCGCGCGCATGCGCATCGCGCTCTCCGAGATGGTCGTCGAAGGCATCAAGACGAACATTCCCCTGCATCAGGAGCTGCTTCTCGACGACACGTTCCTGCGCGGCGGCACCTCGATTCACTATCTCGAACAGCGGATGGCGAAGCGCAAAACCGGTGCCTGAGCATTTGCCGTCGCGCTATCTCGCAGTGACGTTCGACGCGCGCGCCGAAGTCGCCGAGAGCTGGGCGGACGCCCTGCTGGCTTCCGGCGCGTCTTCGATCGATGCGACAGACGCGAGCGCAGGCACCGCTGCGGAGATCCCGGTGTACGGGGCGCCGGCCATGCATCCGTGGCCCATCGTGCGGCTGACGGCCCTCTTCGGCGAGACCGCGCCATGGGAAGCCATGCTCGCGCGCGCGGCCGCCACGGTCGGCGAGCCTTTGCCGGCGTACTCGACCTCATCGATCCCGAATGCCGATTGGGTCCGCAGGACACAAGCGCAGTTCGAACCCATCCGTGTCGACAAGCGCCTGTGGATCGTCCCTTCCTGGTGTGCGCCGCCAGATTCTGCGGCAATCGCCATCACCCTTGACCCGGGACTCGCCTTCGGCACCGGCGCCCATCCGAGCACGCTGCTGTGCCTGCGCTGGCTCGTCGCGCATCTGCCGCCGGGAGCCTCGGTGCTCGACTACGGCTGCGGCTCGGGAATCCTGGCGATCGCAGCGGCGAAGCTCGGGGCGGTCGCGGTCGCCGGCGTCGATATCGATCCGCAAGCCCTCGTAACCAGTCGGGACAACGCGAAGGCGAATGCGGTGACCGCTGCGTTCACGAAACCGAAGGATCTCGCGACCGGGGCCTTCGATGTCGCGATCGCCAACATCCTGGCGAGTCCGCTGGAGATGCTTGCCCCGCTCCTGGCCGGCCGCGTTCGTGCAGGAGGACATGTGGTTCTCTCGGGCATCCTGGAAGCGCAGGCGGCGCCCGTGCTCGCAGCCTACGAGCGGTGGTTTAATATCGGGCCATGGGGGTCGATCGAGGGTTGGGTGGCGCTGGCCGGTGTGCGCCGCGCACGCAGATCGTCGAACTGATCGAGCGAGGCGATGGCTGAAGAGAAGTTCACGCGCTGCCCCGCCTGCAAGACTATTTTCCGGGTGACGCCGCAGCAGCTCGCGCTGCGTGATGGGCAGGTGCGCTGCGGTCACTGTCACACGGTCTTCGACGGCGTCGCCGCGCTGCTGTCGCTCGCGCCCCGACCGCGGGAACGCGAACCGGAATTCGACGAAGCCGCGCTTGGACCGCCGACGGTGACGCTGCGCAATGCCCATGCCCTCGAGCCAGCTCCAGAGCACGGCAAGGAAGCCGAAGGGCAGGACGAGGCGTCCGAAGAAAGCGCCGCGTCGGACGAGGCGTCCGAAGAAAGCGCCGCGTCGGACGAGGCGGACGACCTAACCGCGGCGGAGTCGGCCTACGCGGCGCGATTTTCGTGGCAGGAAGAGGGCGCCAGACGACGCCCGTCCGCCTGGGTCTACGCCACTGCCGTGCCCGCTCTCGTCGTGATCTTCGCCGCGCAGGCGCTGTTTCACTTTCGTGACGCCATCGCTGCGCACTGGCCGAAGACCAAGCCGGCGCTCGCCACGCTGTGCGCGGCGGCCGGTTGTCAGTTGCGCGCGCTGCAGGAGGTCAACGGACTGTCGATCGAAGCCTCCGACCTTCAGGCTGATCCTGCTCACAAGGGACTGTTGATTCTCTCGGCGACCATCAGAAATCGCATGCCCTACGCACTTCGCTACCCCTATCTCGAACTGACGCTCTCGGACGTCCAGAAGCAGACCCAGCAGGACGTGGTGGTGGTGCGACGCGCCTTTGCGCCGCAGGAATATGTGAGCGGAGCGGCCGACCTCGACAGCGGCATCCCCGCCAATTCGGAGCTCAACGTCAAGCTCTTCATCGACGCCAGCGCGACGACACAAGCCGGATACCAGGTGTATCTGTTCTATCCCTAGCTCTGGACCCAGGGCAAGCCGGCCTTGCGCCAGCCGCCCAGCGCCCCCCGATGGCCTTCGCCATCCCGGGCGCCTTCGAAACCTTCGAGAACGTTGAACGCCTTGCGATATCCGGCCGCCGCCGCCGCGCGCGCCGCGCTGTCCGAGCGCTGCCCGCTGCGACACAGAAAGAACAGCGGAGTCTCGGGATCGGGCGCTACCGCCTTCAATTCCTCCAGAAAGGCGGGGTTGCGCGCGCCGGCCGGATAGCTGTTCCATTCGATCAAGACGCTGTGCGGAATATGCCCGACGAAATCCCATTCAGGGCGCGTGCGGACGTCGATGAATCGCGCCCCGGGCAGGCCCGCCTCCAAGGCATGGGCCTCTTCGGGCGTGATCGCACCAAAATAGCCCAAGCCCTGGGCGACTGCGCGCTGTTGCGCTGCGGTAAGAAGCTCGGCGACGGTCTGCGGCATGAAATCGACTTGACTGGGCTCGCCGGCGTTGGGAAACTCTGGGTTCGGGGTCAACTCGCGACGGGCCGGACCGTTAAATCACTTTAGCACAAACCGGCGAGCCGACGGATCGGATCCCGGTCCGACTGCCATGCTGCACCACGGAGCGGCAGCGCCGGCGGGAGCCGCACCTATTCAGTGCCTTCGGATCGGCGATCTTCTCGCGTACCGGGAGTTTAGCCCTGCGAAGCGCCGGTTTAGTCGGTCGAAAGCTATGGCATAGATCCTGCTTTTCGTGTTCTTGCAGAAAATCCGGCTTTTTCCTGCCTTATCCATACGCATCACCCACAGTCCCACAGGAGAAAACGCATGGCTTCACCGGCCGATGTACTGAAGACGCTCAAGGACAAGGAGGTCAAGTTCGTCGACCTCCGGTTCACCGACACACGCGGCAAGGAACAACACGTCCAGGTGCCGGCGAAGGTTTTCACCCAGGACAAGTTCGACAACGGCCATGCATTCGACGGCTCCTCGATTGCCGGCTGGAAGAGCATCGAGGCTTCCGACATGCTGCTCGCGCCGGATCCCGACAGCGCTCGCATCGATCCCTTCACCGACGAGACGACTCTCAACATCACCTGCGACGTCATCGAGCCGTCGGACGGCAAGGGCTATGACCGGGACCCACGCTCGCTCGCCAAGCGTGCCGAGGCGTATCTCAAATCGACGGGTCTTGGCGACACGGCGTACTTCGGCCCGGAGCCGGAATTCTTCATCTTCGATTCGGTGACCTGGGGCGTGGACATGTCCGGCTGCTTCGTGAAGATCAAGTCGGAGGAAGCGCCGTGGTCCTCGGGAGAGGAGTACGAAGAAGGCAACATGGCGCACCGGGCGGCCGTGAAAGGCGGATATTTCCCCGTCCCGCCGATCGATACGCTGCAGGATATCCGTAACGCGATCGCGCTCGCCCTCGAAGAGCAGGGCGTCGAAGTCGAGGTGTTCCACCACGAGGTCGCAGCGGCCGGCCAGAACGAGATCGGCACCAAGTTCAATACGCTGGTCAAGCGCGCCGACTGGATGCAGATCCTCAAGTACACGGTGCACATGGTCGCGCACACTTACGGCAAGACGGCGACTTTCATGCCCAAGCCGATCGTCGGGGACAACGGCTCCGGCATGCACGTGCATCAGTCGGTCTGGAAGGGCGGCCAGAATCTGTTCGCCGGCAACGGATACGCAGGCCTTTCGGAGTTCGCGCTCTACTACATCGGCGGGATCATCAAGCACGCCAAGTCCCTAAACGCGATCACCAATCCGGGGACCAACTCCTACAAGCGTCTGGTTCCGGGCTTCGAGGCGCCTATCAACCTCGCCTACTCGGCGCGGAACCGCTCGGCGGCGTGCCGCATTCCCTACGTGAGCAATCCGAAGGGTCGCCGGGTCGAGGTTCGCTTTCCGGACCCCACGACCAATTCGTACCTGGCGTTTGCCGCAATGCTCATGGCCGGTCTGGACGGCGTTCAGAGCAAGATGCATCCCGGCGACCCCATGGATAAGAATCTCTACGACCTCGAGCCCGAGGAAGCCGCCAAGGTCCCGCATCCGTGCGCATCGCTCGACGAAGCGCTCGACAATCTCGATCGCGATCGCGAATTCCTGACCCGCGGCGGCGTATTTTCGAACGACATGATCGACGCCTACATCGCGCTCAAGATGGAGGAGGTCACGCGCTTCCGCATGACGACGCATCCCATCGAGTTCGAGATGTATTACAGTCTGTAGCCGGTGCACCTCCGCGGCGACGCGGAAAAAAAAGGGGCGGGTCGGCGACGGTCCGCCTCTTTTCTTGTACGCGTTTGCTAGACTTTGCCGCCATGCTTCGCGTTTTCCCTCCCGTCGCTGCCACTTGGTGCGCCGCTGCATGCTGCTGGTGCATTCTCGCGAGCGCGACGGCGGTGGCTGCGAACCTCACCGCCAAAGCGAGGGATGAGGGCTGCACCGGGAAGCCGACCCTCGTCCAGGGAACGGGCCTCTATCGCTGTCCGACTCAGGGAGGCATCCATTATTTCAACGTGCCTGGCGGAGCGACGGAGGGTGGCGCGGCGTCGATGCGAGCTGCTCCGACGCCATCGGGGTTCCCCAAGGTCGACGCCGCGACTCAGAAGGGTCGAGACGACGTTCGTCGCAGAGTGCTGAGCGAGGAACTCGCCACGGAGCAGAAGCTGCTCGACGAGGCGCGGGCCGCGTATGCCAACGGAGCGCCGCCGCCAACCGCCGACGAGCAAAGCATGCCACAGAGATACACCGAGCGCGTCGTCCGCCTTCGCCAGGCCGTGAGCCTGCACGAGAAGAACATCGAGGCGCTGAAGAAGGAGCTTGCCGCGAAGCGCTGATGCGGCCGCGGCGCGTGCCGCGGGCGCGGAACTTGCTAAGAATGCGCAAGTTCGTTGCGGCAACGCTTCCGCAGGACCGCATCCCGTGCACCCGTTCTCCACGCAAGCCGACGATGAACAGGCCGACTATCCCGGCCTGGAACTGCTGGCGACGTCGGTGCTGCTGCTGACTGACATGCTCGAGGTTTCCTATGCCAATCCGGCTGCCGAGAATCTGTTCGAGCTGTCCCGTCGTCAGCTCGTCGGCAACTCGCTACGAAATCTGTTCGGCGAAGCGCCCGCGCTGTTTCATGCGATCGACAAGGCGCTCTCGAGCGGCGCGTCGTATACCGAGCAGGAGGTCGAGGTCGGCCTCAATGGCAGGGCGCGCCTGCATCTTTCGTGCACCGTGTCCGTGATCGAGGCCCGGAACGCGACGCTGCTTCTCGAATTCCGTCATATCGACCAGCAGCTCAAGATCGCCCGCGAGGAGCGTCTTCTGGAGCAGCAGCAGGCGAATCGCGAGCTGATCCGCAGCCTCGCTCACGAGATCAAGAATCCGCTGGGCGGCATTCGTGGCGCCGCACAGCTTCTCGAGCGCGAGCTCGACCGCCCGCCGCTCATCGAATACACCCAGGTCATCATCGGCGAGGCCGATCGCCTGCAGACGCTCGTCAACCGCTTGCTCATGCCGCACCGTCTGCCGACGTATCGGCGCACCAATATTCACGAGCTGCTCGCGCGCGTCGCGAGCGTCGTGCAAGCCGAGTTCCCCGACGTCGCGATCCAGTCGGATTTCGACATCAGCCTGCCGGAATTCGAAGCGGACGCGGAGCAGCTCACCCAGGCGCTGCTCAACATCGTCAAAAACGCCGCGCAGGCGTTGCAGGCGGTGACGGGACGGCGCGAGATCCGCCTCACGACCCGTGTCGCCCGCAGCGTTACCCTCGCCAAGCGGCGGTATCGACTCGCCCTCGCCGTATCGATCGAGGACAACGGTCCGGGCATCCCCGCGGAGCTGGGCGAGAAGATCTTCTATCCGCTGGTGTCAGGCCGGGAAGGCGGCAGCGGTCTGGGCCTCACGATCGCCCAGACATTCGTGGCCCAGCACAACGGGACGATCGAATGCGAAAGCGTGCCGGGTCATACGGTGTTCACGATTCTGCTTCCGCTGGAATTCAGTCGTTCCGCCGCGTAGAGTGAGGAAGGATCCCCATCGTCATGCAAGCTTATGCGCCCCATCAAGCCACGCCCGGAGAGCTCTTGAAACCCGTCTGGATCGTCGACGACGATCGATCGATCCGATGGGTTCTCGAGAAGGCGCTCGCCCGCGAAGGCATCGCTTACCAGACGTTCGCCTCCGCGCGGGAAGTGCTGCAGGCGCTGCAGCAGAGCCAGCCGCAGGTGCTGGTATCGGACATCCGCATGCCGGGCGAATCGGGTCTCGCTCTTCTCAACAACATCAAGGAGCGCTTTCCGCAGATTCCGGTGATCATCATGACGGCGTACTCCGACCTGGATAGCGCCGTGTCGGCGTTTCAGGGCGGCGCGTTCGAGTACCTGCCGAAACCTTTCGATGTCGATCACGCGGTCGCGCTCATCCGGCGAGCCAGCGCCGAAGTCCCGGCGACGGGCGCAGGCGCAGCGACGCTGGCGGAGGCGCCGGAGATGCTCGGACAGGCGCCAGCGATGCAGGAGGTCTTCCGCGCCATCGGCCGTCTTTCGCAGTCGCACGTCACGGTGCTCATCACCGGCGAATCCGGCACCGGCAAGGAGCTCGTCGCGCGGGCGCTCCATCGTCACAGCCCCCGCGCGGCCGGACCTTTCGTCGCCATCAATACCGCTGCGATCCCGAAGGACCTTCTCGAGTCCGAGCTCTTCGGGCACGAGCGCGGCGCGTTCACCGGCGCGCAGAGCGCGCGCCGGGGTCGCTTCGAGCAGGCGGAAGGCGGGACCCTGTTCCTGGACGAGATCGGCGACATGCCGCCGGATCTGCAGGTCCGGCTGCTGCGCGTGCTGTCCGACGGCGAGTACTACCGGGTCGGCGGCCACGCGCCGCTCAAGGCGAACGTCCGGATCATCGCCGCCACGCACCAGAATCTCGACGAACGGGTGCGACACGGACTTTTCCGCGAAGACCTCCTGCACCGCCTCAACGTGGTTCGCCTGCGGCTGCCGCCGTTGCGCGAGCGCGCCGAGGACATCGGGCCGCTCGCTCGCCACTTCCTGCAGAAAAGCGCGCGCGATCTCGCCGTCGAGGCCAAGATCCTTTCCGAAGCGGCGCTGCGCGTGCTGACGACGTTTTCCTTCCCGGGCAACGTGCGTCAGCTCGAGAACATCTGCCACTGGCTCACCGTGATGGCGCCGGGCGTGCGTATCGACGTGGCGGACCTGCCCCCGGAGCTGCGTGGCCCCGCTTCTGGAAGCGCCGAAGAGGACAGCCAGTGGCAACAGGCACTGGATCGGGCGCTCGCGCAGGCGCTCGCCCGCGGCGAGCGCGGGATCGGCGATCGCCTGGAGAAGGAATTCGAGAAGATATTGATCCTGCGCGCGCTGCAGCACACCGGCGGGCGGCGCATGGAGGCCGCGCAGTGGCTCGGGTGGGGCCGCAACACCCTGACGCGCAAGATTCAGGAGCTCAAGCTCGACCTCGACAAGCGCTAGCCGCGAGGTTCAAGCAAGTTCCGCGAGGACCGGAGCGTGATCGGACGGCTTGTCGCCTTTGCGTGCCTGGCGATCGATGCGGCAACCCACGCACGAATCCGCGAGCGCCGGTGAAAGCAGGATGTGGTCGATGCGCAAGCCACGGTTCTTGGGAAAGGCGAGCAGGCGGTAGTCCCACCAGCTGAACGTCTTCTCGGGTTGGTCGAACAGCCTGAAGGCGTCCTTGAGGCCCAGCGCGAGCCAGTCGCGGAAGGCGGCGCGCTCAGGCTCGCTGAACAGCACCTGGTTGCGCCAGAGCTCCGGATCGTGGACGTCGCGCTCCTCCGGCGCGATGTTGAAGTCGCCGGCGAGCGCGAGCCGGGGGAAGCGCCCGAGCTCGTGGCGAAGGTAGGCGGTAGCCGCCTCGAGCCAACGCAGCTTGTAGCTGTATTTCTCCGAACCGACCGCCTGACCGTTCGGCACGTAAAAGCACACGAAGCGGATGCCATCGATCGTCGCGGCAAGCACGCGCTTGTGGTCGTCGGGAAACTCCGGCATGTCCGGCCGAATCTCTGTCGCGCGCCGCTTGGAAAGAATCGCCACGCCGTTGTACGTGCGCTGGCCGTAGAAGATCGCCTCGTATCCCGCCGCAGCGATCTCGAGCGCGGGAAAGCGCGCATCCTCGACCTTCGTTTCCTGCAAGCCGATGATGTCGGGCTGGTTGGCGGCCAGCCAGTCGACGAGACGCGGCAGACGTATGTTGAGTGAGTTGACGTTCCAGGTCGCGAGCTTCACGGCTGTCCATCGCCCCCAATGGCCTTGGTAGCTGAGCCGAGGCCCAAGTTCCCGCGACAAGGCGATCGTCTCATCAGATCGGATTCCGGACCCCCGCCTTTAAGCATGTCGGGGCAGGCCCCGCCGGAATCACGCCGCGTTGAGCCCCCGCTCAGTATCCGGCGCCCATCAGGCGGTCCGGCAACCAGGTAGCGATCTCCGGGAAAATGCACAGGATGACGATCTGAAGCATCATGCAGAGCACGTACGGAATGGTTCCCCACATGACGCGCGTCACAGGCACGTCCGGCGCGATGGCGCTCACGATGTAGATGTTGAGCCCGACCGGCGGATGGATGAGCCCGATCTCCATGTTGATCGTGAGGATCACGCCGAACCATACGGGGTCGAAGCCTGCCGCCTTGATGATCGGATAGAGGATCGGCGCCGTCATCAGGATGATCGCCGCGGGCGGGATGAAGAAGCCGCACACGAGCAGGAACACGTTGATCATCGCCATGAGCACCCAGCGGTTGACGTTCGCGTCGGCGATCGCCTGCGCCAGCGTCTGCGTGAGGTAGAGCGAAGTGAGCATGTAGCCGAACAGCACGGCGGCGGCGATGATCGTGAGGATCATCACCGATTCGCGCGCCGTGTCCCGCAGAATGCTCCACCACTGTTCCGGTCGCCACATGCGATAGATCGTGACCGCGAATACGACGCAGAGCGCCGCGCCCACGCCGGCCGCTTCCGAGGGCGTGGCGACGCCGCCATAGAGCACGTACATCACGCCGACGATGATCGCGAGGAACGGCGCGATCTTCGGGACCGAGGTGAGCTTCTGCGTCCACGTGTAGCGAAAGCCCGGGGCATGCGACCTGAAGCCCCGCTTCCAGATGATGAACAATGTCCAGAGCATGAACAGCCCGGTGAGCATCAAGCCCGGCATGACGCCGGCGAGAAACAGGCGACCGATCGAGGTTTCGGTCGCGATGCCGTAGAGGATGAACGTGATCGAGGGCGGGATGAGGATTCCGAGCGTTCCTCCCGCACAGATCGAGCCTGTCGCGACGTCGTCCGGATAGCCGCGACGGCGCATCTCCGGGATTCCCATCTTGCCGATCGCCGCGCAGCAGGCCGGCGAGGATCCGGTCAGCGCTGCGAAGATGGCGCAGGCGCCCAGGTTGGATATGACCAGCCCGCCAGGCAGGCGGTAGAGCCACCGGTCGAGCGCTTCGTACAGGTCCTTCCCCGCCGGCGACGAGCCGATCGCCGCGCCCATCATGACGAACATCGGAATCGCGACCAGCGTGAATTCGTCCAGGCCCGACCAGAATGTCTCGGCGACCACGTGCAGCGAGTCGATGCCCTGAAAGAGCAGAAGGAAGACGATCGAGATCGCGCCGAGGCCGAACGCGACGGGAATGCCGGAGAGCAGGACGAGGAGCGTCACCACCAGCACCACCGCTCCCTGGCCGGTCGGACTTATGGCGCGTCCTTCAGGGCTTGCCGGGCCTGGGCAAGAGCCACGTCGTCGGCGTGCACACCCTGTCTGATCCCGAACGGCGGCGCTCGCCCGGTCGCGAGACACAGCAGCTCCGCGACGTACTGAAGAACGAGCAGCCCCAGGCCCACCGGCATCGAAAGATACGGAATCCAGAGACGCGCGCGCCAGACGGTGTTCGAGCGCCAGGATTCGGAGTAGGCCTGATACCAGAATTGAGTGCAGAGCACGAAAAGCACGATGCAGAAGGCCAGTGCTACGAGCATCGTGGACAGCGCGAGCCAGTAACGCGAGCGCGGACCGAGATGCAGCGGAAGCACGTCCACGTTCACGTGGCCTCGCAGCATCAGCACGTAAGCGCTGCCGACGAAGGTTGCGGCGACGACGCTGTACGTGACCACGTCGATCTGCCAGATCGTCGTCCGGTTCAGCACGAACCGCTCGATGACCATGTCGCACACGACGAGCACGCCCGCCCCGATGAGGCAGGCAGCCACCACGCCTGCGACGCGCGACAGGAAGCTTACGATCGCGGTGTAGACGTCCAGTAGCCCCTCGTCCGGGCGCTCTCCAGGCGCCGGCTGTCGCGCGGAGGGAGCCGGCGAGCGAGCGTGTCCGGCACGCCGGCCCTCGCCGCGCCGCGTCATTTGACCGCGAGCGCTTCGTCGATCAGCTTCTGGCCGTTCGGGACATCCTTGGCGAAGCGCGCGTAGCTCGACTTCTTCGCCACGTCCAGCCAGGCTTGATAATCGCTATCGCTCAGGGTTACCACCTTCACCTTGTGATCCTCGAACGCCTTGATCGCTTCCTTGTTCACTTCGTCTGCCTTGGCTTCGTAGAAGGCCTGCGCGGCCTTGCCGGCCTTGAGGATGACCGCCTGCTGCTGCTTGTCGAGCTTGTCGAAGCTCTTCTTCGACATCAGCACCGGCTCGTACATGAACCATAGCGCGTTGTTGCCGGGCGCGGTCAGGCAATCGGTCACTTCGTACAGGCGCATCGAGGCGAAGGTGCCTAGGCTGGTGTCGGTGCCGCTCACCACCCCGCTCTGGAACGCGTTATAGATTTCGTTCGAGGGCGGGCTGACGATGCTTGCGCCGGCCGCTTCCCACATGGCCGCGAAAGTCGGTCCGGCGGCGCGGAATTTCATGCCCTGCATGTCCTTCGGGTGGACGATGCAATTCGCCTTCGATGCCATGCCGCCCGCGAACCACGCGTCGGAGAGCACGATCGCGCCGTGCTTCTCGATCTCGGCGCGGATGTCCTTCATGAACTGCGAGTCGTTGATGCGCTTCGCGCGATCCTGGCTGCGGATGAGCCCCGGCATGAGCGTAGCGCTGAACGCAGGCACTTTGCCGCTCGCGTAGTCGAGCGGAAACAGCGTGATGTCGAGCTGGCCGTTGACCATGGCGTTCCACTGGTCGTTCGGCTTGAACAGCGATGCGCCGGGATACACCTGGACCTGCAGGTCGACGCCCGCCGCCTTGGCGTCCCGCGCGATCATCTGCACCATGTCGTCGCGCACGTCGCCCTTCCCGCCCGGGAACTGGTGTGACGCGCGCAAAACCACCGGCGCTGCCATTGCCGACACGGCGAACAACGTGCCGGTCACGGCCAGAAGCACGCCGCCAATCGTGAATCGCCTCATGAATGTCTCCTCCAGTTTTTGTGCGGCGAGCACAGGACCGCCCCGCCGCTTTGTCGCGCCCGACCCCATTGTAAGCGGGCCCTGCCGATCAAGCCAACCCTGATGAGCGAAGCCCACCGTCACGCTGCCGCGACGGTAAGCTCGGCCTCCTCCTCCAACGGATGCGCGTGACGAAACGCTGTTCGCTGTCTACCTGCCCTTACCCTGCGCCTTGCATGACGGGATCACGTCCTGGGGCAGAGGATTGCCCTTCGGCGGCGGCACGCCGGCGGCGAGACCCGCTTGCAGGAGCCGCGAGTCCATGTCCTGCGTGTCCTCGCACAGCACGAATCGCTGCTTGACGAGTTGGTCGAGGGCATTCATGACGGCGGCGCGATACATCGCGAACGACGGATAGCGCTCTTGGACCGAAGGCCGCGGATCGCCGGAGGCGATGCGCTCGCCCTTGGTGGCTTTGAAGGGTATGTACTGTCCGGACGCTTCGCAACCGTCATTGGCCCATTTGCCGGAGCGCAAGCCCCAGCCGGTGTAGGTCGCCAGCGGAACGGTCAGCTCCGGCAGTCGGACGCCAGCCATATCGTTGCCGTCGCTGTCGACCTTCGGCACGTAGCTCGGATAGATCGGCCCGTTGGCCGGGTTGTCCTCGTACGGCGGCGTGATGAACGGCGGGTTGATCGTCGGTATGCCGGTCTGGTAGAAGGCCGATCCGTAATCGAAGCGGTAGCGCGTCGTCTTGAGACCGGTATACGTGACGCCGGGGATGCCGACATACCGGCCGCCGGTCAGTGACGGATCGGGCGGCGGCACGAGCGTGCCGTCATCGAGTCTTGGCACCCGCGAGGGCGGCGGCGCGGTGCCCATCGTCGACCACGCGTCAAGATCCTCCCAGAGCGCCCGCTGCACCTGTTCGGAGGCGAGCGGATTGAGGAACTGCTGACAGCTTCCCCTGGAGGCCGGATTACCCGGGCCGCCGTGCTGCTTGCTCGACAACAGATATACACGCGCCTCGGGTTGATCAGGCAGATCGTAGGCGCCCGTCGGGTCGGTGCTCATGAGCGATCCTGCCTTCACCCAGAATTCGTTGGCCGAATAGAACTCCATGGCCAGCGGACAGGTGTTGGTCTCGCTACATTTCTTGTAACGGCCGTCGGTCTGGCCCGAGATCGGGTCGAACGTCGTCTGGTTCGCGAACGGGAACAAGCCCTCGAGATAGAGCAGATCCTGGCGGTTGCGGTTGGTGCGCTTGGTCTGCGACCAGCGGTAGTTCATGTTGAGGCCGTCGCCGGCGCCGATCCACTGCATCATCCCGTCGAAGACCTTATTGCCGCCCTCATCCTCGTTGAAGCCGAGATGCACGAAGTCGTTGAGCGTGCGCGCCGGCTGCGAAGACGTCTCGGTATAAATTCGGGTTACGTCTCCCGCCAACGGATTGGGGGTTCCGGAATCGTCCGCAGTCGCGTAGCGCAGGAACGAATTGAAGTCGCGGATCGCTGCGAGGCCGAGGCCGTTGACGGTCGGATTCTTCGCAATGTACTCGAACTCGTAGATATCGTTGGCGACGAAGCTCCCCGATGTCAGCTTGATCGCCGTGTTGGATGAATCGGTGTATGCCCAGCCGCTGGCGGGAACGACCTCCGGGGTGTCGTCCAGGTGAATGCGATGCGTCAGCGTTGCATTCGGTGGGTCCTGGCTGCCGGAAGCAGCGGGATAAACCAGCGTATAGGTGGCACCCGGACTGACGATGTACTCGTACCCGGGTCCGGTAATCGTCGAGCCGTCAGTATTCGTTGCGACCGGCAATGCCGCTGTCGCGGTCAGACCGGTAAGCGCGCCGAGATTGTTTTCCCAGCCGCTCCACACGGTCGTGTAGCCGCGCGACCAGAGAAACGAGTTCGCAAGCTCGCCGGGAAAGGCCGCTTCAGTGAGCGCCGCGGGGTCGTTCCCGCCGTCGGGAGTACGGTTCAGCTCCTGATAGGTTTTCCTGCCGCGGTTCGGCGGCTCGTACATCATCTTGTGGTTGCCCTTGCTGAGATCGACGGGCTTCAGGATGTAGAAATTGTGCTGGTACATGACGTTGCCGTCCGGAAGCCTCGGCGCGCGGGCGATGTCGGTGATCACCGCGTTGTTCGCGTCGTTCGGATTGACCTCTCCGGTCGCAATGCCGGTGATTACCTCGTACTGGCCGACACCGGGGAACGAATACCCGCCGAATGCGGTGGTGCGCGTGAGGATCTGGATGCCGGTCGTGCGTGCATCCGCGACGGACGCGCCGCCAAGCAGCCCGGCCGCCACCGCGGCGGCGATGCTGAGGTGGAGTACGCCGTAACGCCTGCGAAAGATTGTGCTCAAGCCTGTTTCAACCATGATGTGCTTCCTCTGTTTCGATCGATGGGTTCTACCACCGTGAATCATGCGAGATGCAATGCTGCGCAGCGTTCGGGCTGCGCAGCACTGCCGGATTTGCTCTTCGTCTTCGTTCGCTCCTGCCGATCAGGGCACCAAGGCGGAATTCGCCTGGCTGATCGCCAGAGCCGCATCCTGCGGAAGCAGGAAGCGCTGCGCGACGAGGCTGTTCGCGGCCGCGGTGACCTTGGCGACATAGTCGGCGTGCGTGGGATAGCGCTCCTCGAGCGAGGGTCGCGGGTCACCGGCCGCGTTGCGTAGCGCAAGCGTGTGGAAGAACGGGATGTAGCCGCCGGTCAAGTCGCACGAGTCCCCCTCGCTGAAGCCTGCCTTGCGTGGATTCCAGCCGGTGTAGGTTCCCAGCGGCACCTGCATGAACACGTCCCGCAGCCCGTCGACGTCGTTGCCGTCGGAGTCGACGGCCGGCACGAGAAGGCTGTACGCGCCGCCTGCGACCGGCGGCTCCGCCATCACGCCGGAGATGTCCGCGACGTTGAACGCCGGACCGCGATCCAGATAGAACTTTTGCGCCGCCAGGCCCGCCACGGTGAAGTTCACCGCAGGAACATACGGCGCAACGATCGCGCTCGCGGGCACGAGGGTGCCGGCAGAGAGCGTCGAATACGTGCTCGGCGGCGGCTCGGTCCCGTTGACGATCCACTGTTGCAGGGCCACGAGGAGCGCGCGCTGGGCCGGGATGAACGGGTTCGGATTGGTCGGGAGCTGACAGTTGCCTGGTGCATTCGGCACCGTGCCGGGAAGCGCGGTGGGGCTTCCGCCGCCGTGCATCGTTCCGGCGAAGTGATAGATGCGCACTTCCTTCGGAATGGGCAGGTCATGGACGCCGAAGGAATCGGTCGTATTGAGCGCCATGTACGCCTGCCAGTACTCCGTGTCCGTCATCGTCGCGAAGATCTTCGGACAGGTACCGGTCGCGCGGCAGCGATCGAGCTGGCTCGCGGTGATGCCGGCGATTCCGTCGTGGCTCACGCCCCACGTCTGCGACGATTCCGCACCGGGAAACTGCTTTTCGGTGTGCTGCGTGCCGGACAGTCGCGTCGGCTGCGCGAAGCGGATGTTGAAGGCGCCGCGGTTGGACGCCTTGTGCGGGATCGCGCCTTCGACGACCTGATGGTGGTTCTCGTCCTGGTTGAAGCCGAGCTCGATGAAGGTGCGGATCCAGCGGCCGCTCTGGGACGAGCCGTAGATGATCGCGTTTTGAATCGAGTTGTCCAACGGATTGGTCGGCGTCGACCCGGTCGGCGGACAGGTGCTGCCTTTGCCATTGCCGTTGCCGCTCGAGTTGCCCGGCTTGCAGTTCCCGTTGCCGTTGCCGACGCCGTTGCCCTTGCCGGCGCCGTTGCTGTTGCGCAGGAAGGAGATGAAGTCGCGCGTCGCCGCGAATCCCAGCCCGGCGACGGTCGGGTTCTTCGCCGTATAGACGAGCTCGTAGATGTGGTTGGTATCGAAGTTGCCGTTCAGGCAGACCTTCGTCGGATCGGGCGCGCCCGGAAACGGCGTCGAGGTGCAATCGGCGAATGCCCACTCGCTGTTGTCGATGGGCACCTTCGGGTCGTCCTGATGGACACGCTGGGTCAGCGTCGCGCCGGTGTTGTCGGTGCTGACCGACGCGTACGCTGGCCGCGCAGTGACGTCGACCGTGGACGCGGGGGCGCTGTTGAGGATGTACTCGGCGCGCACGCGGCCGGTGATCGCGCTGCCGTCGGGATTCGTGGCGATTGGCAGGTTGATCTTGATGCCGGTCGTGATGTCGCCTTCCCAGCCGCTGAAAACCAGCGTGTAGCCCTGGTTCTCGAGGAATCCGTCGCCAGGATTGTTGCCGCTGCTGCCGATGTTGAGCGCGGGGATGCTCATGTTGCCGCGGTTGACGACGTCGTAGAGCAGCGTGTGGTTGCCCTTCGACGGATCGGTCGGCACGAAGATCGAGAAATTCATCGAGTATTCGACCATGCCGCGCGCGTTGCGCGGCGCGAGCCCGATGTCGGTGACGATCGCGTTCAACGGATCGTTGGGGTCCACCTCTCCATAGGCGACCCCGACGAGGTTTTCGTAGGGGCCGACGCTGCCGAAAGAAACGCCGCCGAAGGCGGGAGTCTGGCTCGTGATGTTGATTTGCGTGATTCGAGCGTCGGCTGCGGGCGCCGCAATCATCACGCTGGTCGCGGCAAGAGCGCTTGCGATGGTCAGTTGCAGAATGTCCAGACGCTTGCGAGAAACCGTATTGGAGCTAGCCATGACGTCAGTCCTTTCTTGCGCGACCTGCCGCTGTGGCGGCCGGCAGGAAAGGGCCGCCGAAATCGGCGGCCCTTTCGCGGTTAGAGATGCCGTGGGATCCGTGCCTCTGCAGATGCCTTAAGCCTGGATTCCGCCCGAGGCTACCCTCATTGCAGGACGTTGCTGCTGATTGCCTGGCCGACTATTTGCGCCCAATCGTCCGCGACTCCGGGCGGCAGTGCGGTCGTGCACTGGGCGCCCATGTTCAGGTTCACTGCATCCTGCCCGGCGAACAGATAACCTTTGCAGGCCGCGTTGTTCGCAGCCGCTACAACGGCCGCTACATAGCCGTCGTGCGTCCCGTATCGCTCTTCCAGCGACGGCCGTGGATCTCCCGGCAGCTTGTCCGCCGTGTGCACGGCGAACGGCACCATGCCGCCGATGTAGTTGCAGACCTGTCCGGCATGGAACGGCCGGCCGTCGTACTGAGCGCTGGTCGAGTCGGCCGTGATGTTCCAGCCGAGGTACGTACCCAGCGGCGCGTCGCGCAGTACGGTCGGCACGCCGCCCAGCTCGTTGCCGTCCGAGTCGACGGCCGGCACGAGCATCTTGATCACGCTCTTGATCGGGGGCGGCTCGTTGGTCGGAACACCGGTCGCGTTGAACTCGTCGAAGTCAGGGCCCCAGTCGTAATCGAAGATCGGAAAGACGAAATTCTCAGGGGCGAAAACCGAATCCGGGATACCCGGTATGCCCTGCGGGAACCCCATGGCGGCCATAGTGGGCTCGACCAGCGCGCGCTGGCTCTTGGCGCCTACGAGGTGCGGCCAGACGCTGGGCGGCGGCTGGGTTCCGTTCACGACCCAGTCGCGCAGCGCGACGCGCATCCGGTTGACCAGCGCGGTGGACGGCACCGGGTTCGCACGCAGCGTGCCCCTGCCCCAGTTGTTGCCGGGACAACTGACACCGGTGTCGGGTGGATTCTCATCCATCACGCCATTGCCGCCGCCGTGCGTCGAGCTCGGCAGGTAATAGCGGCGGACGTTGTCCGGCAGCGGGATGTCGTTCTTGGGATCGGTACCGACCCACGAGGTTGTCATCTTGAGCGCGAACACTTCCGCGCCGCCGAACGTCTCGACGATCTTTGGGCACGTGCCGGTCACGCGGCAGCGGTCGAGAATGCCCCCAGGATGCAGGTTGCGTACGCGATCGGGGAAAGTCTGCCACCATTGCGGACCTTCGCTGCCCATCTGGTAGAGCTCGAGCACGCCGTCCGGCTGGCCCCAGCGGGAGTCGTTCGCGACGCGCCGCCCCGCGATCAGCGGCCAGGCGCCTTCATGGACGATCCTGCCCGCCTCGTCCTGGTTCATGCCGAGGAAGAGGTAGTGCCGCACGAAATTGCCCGACTGCGACACGCCGCGAGCAATCTCCCACTTGATCTTGCCCGCGAGCGGATTGGCCGTGCCGAAGTCGTCCGCCGTCGCATAACGGAAGAAAGAGCCTACGTCGCGGAACGCCGCCGTGCCGGCACCAAGCACGTACGGATCCTTCGCGGTGTAGACGAGCTGGTAGAGCTTCGCGGGGTCGAAGCTGCGACCGTTGCCCAGGCACACACGCACGGGCAAGCCGGCCGACGGCAATCCGGGCAACGCAAACGTCGCACCCGCGCCGTAGCAGAACTTCCAGTCGCTGTTGGGTATCGTCGCCCCTTCGGTCACCACGCCGTTGATCGTCTCGCTCAGATGCTCCTTCAGCGTCGCGTTGCTGTTGTCGGCCGAGTTCGCGGGGAAATAGGGGATCGGATTGCCCATTACGTTCAGCGGCTGATTCGTGCCGCTGCGGTTGATGATGCGGCCGAGGACCTGTCCCGTCACGCCGGTCAGTACGGGCGTCTGGACGTAGTGATGGGCAAACACCGGTGCGGCGCACGGTGCGACATACGGAGGCACGCAGTCCACGTTGTCAGGAACGGAAGTGCCCCCGGCGTTGTCGCCCTGCCAGCCACTGAGCAACTGCACGTCGTAGGCGGCGAACGAGTCTAGGGGGAACGCGACGTTGCCGCCGCGGTTGGGAACGTCGTGCCACATCACGCCGCTCGCCAGACTCATGTCCGTCGGCATGCGGAGGCGGAAGCTCGCGATGTACTCGGCTTTGCCGTTCGCGTTCAGCGCGAGCGGGTTGGCGATGTCCGTGATCAGCGCGTTGTGCGGATCGTTGGGATTGAGCTCACCGAACGCGCGTCCGGTGAGTTCCTGATAGGGCTGCCCCGCGATGGCGGTCGTCGTATCGACGATGATCCTCGTCACCCGCGCCTGAGTCGCTGGTGCCCAGGCGAGCATTGCTGTGCCCATCGCCGCGGCCGTCCAGACCGCGATGGGTAGCCGCATCGAATGTCTCTGAAGCATGGTCGCTCTCCTCTGTTAACGTCTTGGCTGTTGGCTGCGTTGAAGGTTGTGCTTTCCATTGCGATCCGATCATGCTTGCGGCATGGATCGCCATCGCGAGTGCGGATGAGATGAGAAGAGTGCGTTCCGCCTGGCTCGAATGCGCCGGATGTAGCCTCCGTCAGAGCCGCTAACGGCTTAAGGGTGCCGGGAGGTGCGTGCCACGAGCGCCGGACACGCCTGGCCGGTGGGCGACGACAGGAGGCGCCTGATGGGGCGGTCCCATGGAGCGTGGGCGCGCGCCGCTGGATGCGACCGCGCTCGTCACGTTGCTTGCCATGGTGCTCCTCCTAGACCTCGGGTTGACGCCTGACCCGTTTTCAACGGTGTTACAAGCGCGCTTTCATATACGTAGAGCCCAATGAGCAGCTCTTTATAGCGCGTTTTCGTATACAGGCTAGGGGGTTTCGCGTGCCATGTCAACAGTTGTTTACTACGGCTGCGACCAGGCTGCGTTCGCCAGCGCGCCGCAGTCCGGTGTCAGTCGGCGTTTGCCGGGGGCGGCGCTGCCGCCTCAGCTCAGGGCGGCGTGTGCGGTATCCGAGATCTCGGCGGGCGCGCTCGGCTGGGCGGCGCGCAGGCTGGCTAGAGACGCGAGGAGGTCGGCAAACCGTTCGCCCTGCACCAGAATGTGCCGTCGCAGCGCTTCCGCGGCAGCGTCCGGATCGCCGTGCAGCAACGCCTCCACGATCTGGGTGTGCTCGTTGAAGGAAGCCGACATGCGATTGCGAACTCGAAGCTGGAGGCGGCGGTAAGGCCGCAGCCGGCGCTGCAGGGCCGTAGCCTGTTCGGCGAGAAAACCGCTGTGGGCGGCGCGATAGATCGCGTAGTGGAAACCTTCGTTCTTGTGATAGTAGTCGTCGGGGTCCGCCGCCAGGCAGGCCGCTTCGCACGCCTTATGCGCAGCGAGAAGCGCCTCCTGATCGGGGCCGAACATCCGCCGCGCCGCAAGGCGGGCGCACATGGCTTCGAGCTCGGCCATCACCTCGAACATTTCGAGCAGGCGCTGGGGCGTGACATCGGCAACAACGGCGCCCCGTCGGGGCCGCATCGACACGATGCCCATCGAAGACAGCTGGATCAGGGCCTCGCGGAGCGGCGTCCGCGATACGCCGAACCGCTGGGTCAGCTCGGACTCGTCGAGCCGCATGCCCGGAGGGAAGGCTCCCGTGGCGATCTTGTCCTCGATCGCCTCGCGCAACGCCTGCGTCCGGGTCGCCGCTCGATCCCTGCGTGTCCTTGGCTTTGATTTCATGAGCTACCCCCCTGGATTTATTTATAGTCTCTATTGGCAACGGACACAAAACATGACATATTGTATGCATATAATGACGTTTAGTATACAGGCGTGAAGCCGGCCTCCTTCCTCCATCGCCTGTTCAGCGCCAAGGGCGCTGCGACCGCGACCCCCCCTTCCAAGGGCTCCGTGCGCGCGGCACGGCGGGCCATCGAGCTCTGCCATGCCCTGATGTCCGAGCGCGGCGAAGTGTCGGGTGCCCGGCTCGCGCGCGAAGCCCTCGCCGCCTATCAGACGCTCGATCCGGCGGCTGCGGCCGCGTTCTTCGATCTCCTGGCCGACGAATTCTCTCCCGATCCCGAAGTTGTGGGTCGATGCGCGCAAGCCTATCGAGACGATCCCTCCCAGGCGAACCTTATTCTGCTGCAGCAGGCCGCCGAGCCCCCCCGGCAGGAGCTCTTTCGCAGGCTCAACATGGCGCCCGGCGGCACGGCTCTGCTGGTCGACATGCATCGCCAGGTGCTGCGCGATATCGGCACGAACGCGCGATGGCTCGGCACCGAAGCCGATCTTACCCATTTGCTGCGCTCGTGGTTCAACCGCGGTTTCCTGAGCCTGCAGCGCATCGACTGGCGCACCTCCGCCCTCGTGCTCGAGAAACTCATCGAGTACGAGGCGGTTCATGAAATCCAGGGATGGGGCGATCTGCGCCGGCGGTTGCAGGCTGACCGGCGCTGCTATGCATTCTTCCATCCCGCGCTGCCGGAAGAACCGCTGATTTTCATCGAAGTCGCGTTGACGCGCGGCATGAGTGCCAGAGTCCAGCCGCTGCTCGATCCCGATTCGCCGGTGCTCAATCCGGCTGCGGCCGACTGCGCGATGTTTTATTCGATCACCAACTGCCAGCAGGGCCTGCGCGGCGTCTCTTTCGGCAATTTCCTCATCAAACAGGTCGTCGAGGATCTCGGCCGCGAGCTGCCGCGGCTCAAGAGCTTCGCCACTCTTTCGCCGATTCCTGGCTTGCGAAGTTGGCTTTCGAACCTGCCCGGCGAACTGGAAGGCGATTCGCTGCAGGCCGACATCTCGAGCCTGCTCGCGGCGCTCCAAGCGCCACGTTGGTTAGAAGACGAAGGCCTCTCGACTGCGCTCCAGCGCCAGCTGCTGCCGCTCGCGGCTCACTACTTGCTCTTTGCAAAGGAAGATCAGGAGCCGCTGGATCCGGTGGCCCGATTCCATCTGCTCAACGGCGCGCGACTGGAGAGGCTCAACTGGCTGGGCGATATCTCGGCGACGGGAATGCGCCAGTCGGCGGGGATCATGGCGAACTACGTCTATCGGCTGGGCGAGGTGGAAACCAATCACGAGGCCTATGCTCGCGATCGCACGATCGTCGCTTCGCGCCGCCTCGAACAACGCGCCAAGGAATCGTTGCTGTCCAGCGGCGCGCCGGCCGACGTACGCGCTTCCGACGGAGCGTAGGGACCGTCGGACGACGCTTCCCGCTGCCGCGACGAGCGGCGTTGCGCCTACTTCGGGTATTCGCCCTCGGTCGGCGGCGTGGCGGTCTGCGCGGCAGCGCTCGGCGCGGCCGGCGGCGCCGTCGAGGGCGCCCGACCGATCGGAGCGGTTCGCGGCGCGGGGGTCTGCGGATATCCGGCGTCGGTCAGCATGTTCTGCCAGCGGCTTTCGTTGTAGCCCGTGGTGTACTGGTCGCCGACCTGCAATGCCGGCGCGTCGAGTCCGCCGGTCAGCCGCTTGAGTTTTTCCGCCCCGTCGTTCTGTCCGACGTCGACCACGGTGTGCGGGATGCCGCGCTTGTTGAGCAGCCCTGCTGCCGTGTCGCAGACGAGCCCGCAGCCGAAGGTGTACAGCGTCACGGGATAGCGCTGCTCCGCCAGGACCGAGGCGTAGGAAAGCGAGCTCGTCTCGATGGTGTTCCTGCCGATGCGCTTGGCCTGCGCCTCGCGAGCGTCGGCGGGCGGCGGCTTGTCCGAATACACGACGCGCCCCTCGGTATCGACGTAGCGGTAGACCTGCTGGGTCTGCGCCCCGACAAGCGAGCCGACCAACAGCAGGGCGAGCGCCCCCATGGCCACGGGCCGTATACCGGTGCTTGCCATGACACCTCCCTCGAGGTTGTTATGACGCTGACATCCCATTATGCCTCAAGAGGGCGTCGATTTGGGGCGGGCGGCCCCGGAACGCCACGAACGAATCAAGCGCGGGCCGGCTGCCGCCCCGCGCCAGGACCTCGTCCCGGAAGCGCGTGCCGGCCTCGGGAGAAAGAACGCCCTGCTCCTCGAACAGGCTGTACGCGTCAGCGGACAGCACTTCCGCCCACTTGTAGCTGTAATAGCCGGCGGCGTAACCACCGGCGAAGATGTGCGAGAACGAATTCGGCGCCCGATCGTAGTCGGGCCGCGGCACCACGGCAATCTCGCGCCGGATCGCGCGCAGGAGATCCATGGGCCCGACCTTCGAGTCCGGATCGAAGTCGCGGTGGAGCCGCATGTCGAACTGCGCGAGCTCGAGCTGGCGCACCAGCTGCATGCCGCTCTGGAAGTTCTTCGCGGCGATCATCCGATCGAAAAGCGGTCGCGGAAGCAGCTCGCCGCTGTCGACGTGAGCGCTCATGTGTCGCAGCACGTCCCATTCCCAGCAGAAGTTCTCCATGAACTGGCTGGGAAGCTCGACGGCGTCCCATTCCACGCCCTCGAGCCCGGAGACGCCCGGCACGTCGACCCGGGTGAGCAGCAGGTGCAGGCCGTGGCCGAATTCGTGGAACAGCGTCTGCACCTCGTCGTGGGTGAAGAGCGCAGGCCGCATTCTTCCGCCTTGCGCGACCGGCGCCGAAAAGTTGCACGTGAGGTACGCCACCGGATGCTGAACCCGCGTCCCGTGCCGGCGGCGGTTGATCGCGTGGTCCATCCAAGCTCCGCCTCGCTTGTTCGCGCGGGCGTAGAGATCGAGGTAGAACTGGCCGATCAGCGTTTCCTTCGAGTCGCGAACGTCGAAGAAGCGCACGGCGGGATGCCACGCCGCGGCCCGCGCTTCGCGGATGCGCACGCCGAAGAGCGTCTCGACGACACGGAACATGCCGGCGAGGACCCGATCTTCGGGAAAGTACTGCTTCACCTCCTGATCGGAGAAGCTGTAGCGCGCCTCGCGAAGCTTCTCGGAAGCGAAAGCGAGGTCCCACGCGGCGAGCGTGTCGAGCCGGAGCTCCGCCCGCGCGAAACCGGTGAGCTCGCTCATGTCGCGCTCGGCGTAGGCCTTGCCGCGCGCGGCGAGATCGCGCAGGAAGCCGAGCACTTCGTCGGGCGTGCGCGCCATCTTCGGCACCAGCGACACTTCCGCGAAATCGCGATAGCCCAGCAGGGTCGCGGCTTCGCGCCTCAGCTTCAGTATGCGAACGATCAGATCGGTGTTATCCCATTCGGGTTTGCCGAATTCGCTGGCACGCGTGGCGAAAGCCCGATACAGCCTCTCGCGCAGCGCGCGGTTTTCCGCGTATTGCATGACCGGCAGATAGCAGGGCATGCGCAAGGTGAGCTTCCACCCCGGTCGGCCATTCTCGGCAGCCGCTTCGCGAGCCGCGGCGAGCACGTCGGCGGGCACGCCCGCGAGCTCTGGTTCGTTCTCGACAAACAGACCGTAGTCGTTGGTCGCGTCCAGAACGTTGTCCTCGAAGCGCGCGGCAAGGTTCGCGAGCTCTTCTTCCACGGCCTTGAACCGCGCCTTCGCGGCGCCGTCGAGCTCGGCGCCGGCGAGGCGGAAGTCGCGAAGCTCGTTTTCGATCAGCCTCTTCTTCGCGGGCTCGAGACGATCGAAGTCCGCCGCGGCTTCGAGCGCGCGAAATCCGGCGAACAGCCGCTCGTCCTGCCCGAATTCGGTGTGGAAAGCCGTGATCTTCGGCAGGCTGGCGTTGTAGGCCTCGCGCAGCGGCGGCGCATTGACCACTGCATTGAGGTGACTGACCTGGCCCCACGCGCGGTCGAGGCGATCTAAAGCGTCGGCGAGCGGCTCGACGAAGTTTTCCCATGTGGGCGCGCCCGCGCTCGCGGCGACGCGCTCGACGGTCGCGCGCGCTTCCCCCAGCAGAAAGTCGATCGCGGGAGCGACGTGCTCGGGGACGATCTCGCCGAAACGGGGCAGGTCCTCGAAGTCGAGCAGCGGATTCGTGGCGAGCGGTTCGTTGTTAGCGTTCATGGCGCGATGCGTTGTTGGTTGAGCTTGCGATCGAGCCCCGCCAGCTCGTCGGCGGTGCCGACGTTCGCCCAGGGACCCGTGTACAGTTCGCCGCTCACCCACCCTCGGGCGATCCAGGCGCGGTAGAGCGGCAGAATTTGGAGCTTCTCGCCGGGCGGCAGTTCAGCGAACAGCTCCGTGCGGTACAGGGCGATGTTGCCGTAGGTGCGTCGGTCAGGGCCGTCGAGCGCGAGCCTCCCGTCGACCAGCTCGAAGTCCCCGGCGGAATGATAGGACGGATTGGGCACCATCACCATGTGCAGATGCGGAGGCGACGCGGTCGCCGCCATCGTCGCCGCTCGCTCTCGCAGGCTTGCGTAGGCGTACTCGGTATAGAGATCGCCGCTGACGATGAGCGCGATCCCCGACCCGAGAAGCGCGCGCGCGGTGGCTATGCCGCCCCCCACGTCGAGGGGCTCCGGCTCGAGCGAATAGCGGATCGCGCAGCCGAAGCGCGATCCGTCGCCGAGACGCTCGACGATCATCTCCCCGCGGTGGGCGACGTTGATCACGAGATCCGTGAACCCCGCGGCGATCAGACGCTCGATCTGCCAGACGATGAGAGGCTTGCCGCCGACTTTCAGCAGAGGCTTCGGCAGGGCGTCCGACAGCGGACGCATCCGCTCTCCGCGTCCCGCCGCGAGGATCATCGCTTTCATCGACCGTGGCTTCAGAAGGTGTAGCCGACGGCCGGTCGTCGGTCCTCGAGCGCGTCGAGGAGTCTCGCAAGCGGCGCGAGATCGCGATAGCGCGCGCAAGCTCCGCGCAAGTATCGCATCACTCGCGGCACGTCCTTCAGATAGCCGTCCTTTCCGTCGCGGTGCCAGAGCCGCGCGAAGATGCCGAGCACCTTGAGCTGTCGCTGCACGCCCATCCATTCGAAATCGCGCCAGAAATCGGCGAAGTCCGGGTTGACGGGAAGGCCCGCTCTCCGCGCAGACTGCCAGTAGCGCACGGCCCAGTCGATCTGCCGATCCTCCTCCCATTCGATGTAGGCGTCGCGCAGCAGCGACACGAGATCGTAGGTGATGGGACCAAAGAGCGCGTCCTGGAAATCCAGCACGCCGGGATTGGGCTCGGAGAGCATGAGGTTGCGGGAGTGATAGTCGCGATGAACGAACACCGTCGGCTGGGCGAGGTTGTTGCCGAGAATCTTCGCGAACGCCTCGTCGAGGATCGTCTTCTGCGCCGGCGACAGAGCGAAGCCCAGGTGCCTGGCGAGGTACCAGTCGGGAAAAAGATCGAGCTCCCGCTTGAGGAGCGTCCGGTCGTAAGGAGGCAGTAAGCCTTCGCGGCTCGAGCGTTGCCAGCGCACGAGCGCCGAGCAGGCATCGCCGTAGAGCCGGGACGCGTTCGCCGCATCCAGCACTTGCAGATACGTCCGCGTCCCCAGATCCGAGAGAAGGAGAAACCCCCGCTCGAAATCGCTCGCGAGCACGGCGGGCGCATGCACGCCGGCCGCCGTGAGCAAACCCGCGACGGTGACAAAAGGCCGGCAATCCTCGCCCGGCGGCGGAGCGTCCATCGCGATCAGCGTTGCCGCCGGCTCGCTTCGATCGGGAACCGCCATGCTGTGACCAAGCATGACGCGAAAGTAGCGCCGGAAGCTCGCGTCCTCCGATGCGCGCTCGATCGCGACGACAGGCGCCGGCACGATGGACGACAGCCAGCTCGAGAGCGCGGTCAGGCGCGCATCGCCGGTCGCATCGTCCGAAGGTGGATCTTGCATCGTGGAGTACACTAGGCGCCGGCATTTTAGCAGCCGGTACCTGCGTCAAGTCGAACCCTCCGATGTCGCGTTGCTCCAGCTTCATCTGCCTTGCGCTGTGCGCGACCGTCTGGGGCAGCGCCGCGGCGCAGAGCCCGGCCGAGGAGCCGATCGAACCGCCGCCAAGATTGAAGCCGTCGCCGACGCTCGAGCCCCCGCCGCTCCGACCGCCGCAGCAGGCGGCGAGATTGGGCACCGATCGCGACGCGATCTTCCTGCGCGCTGACCGGCTCGAGGGCACGAGCCAGAACTCGATCGAAGCGAGCGGCCACGTGGAGCTGCGCACGCGGCGACAGACGGTGATCGCCGACTGGCTGCGCTACGACGTCGAGACCGACGAGATGTGGGGCAAGGGCAACGTGACGCTGCGGCAGGGCATCGACTGGATCACCGGGCCCGAAGCGAAGTTCAAGCGCGACACCCAGATCGGATTTTTCACCCAGCCCGAATTTCACGTCGGCGAGAACGCCTCGCGCGGCAGCGCGAAGGAAATCCAGTTCAACGGTCCGGACCGGTACGACATCAAGGACGCGAGCTACACGACCTGTGTGGCCGGCGACGACGACTGGTACCTGCGCGCCGTGGACGTCGACCTCGACCGCTCGCGCCTGGTGGGCACGGCGCACGACGCGACCATCTACTTCAAGGGCGCGCCGATTCTCTATTCGCCGTATCTCTCCTTCCCGCTTTCCAACGCGCGAAAGTCCGGCTTTCTCACGCCGATCCTCGGGTCGAACTCCACGCGCGGGATCGAAATGTCGCTGCCGTACTATTTCAATCTCGCGCCGAACTACGACGCGACGCTCACGCCGCGCTACATGACCAAGCGCGGGCTCCAGCTCAATGGTCAGTTCCGGTATCTCTTCCCCGACATCGCCGGCGAGGCGGACGTGGAAGGACTGCGGGACCGGGTCTCGGACACCGGCCGCTACGGCCTGCTGTGGAAGCACAATCAGAACATCAGTGCGGTGCCCGGCCTCGGCGCGTATCTCAACCTGCAGAAGGTCTCCGACGACACCTATTTCGCCGATCTCTCGGACCGGCTCACCATCACCTCTCAGACCAACCTGCCGCGCGAAGGCGGATTCGCGTACAGCAAGGGCCCGTTCGGCATCCTCGTCCGGATGCAGACCTTCCAGACGCTGCAGGACCCCAATAATCCGATCACGCCGCCGTACTTCCGCGAGCCGCAGATCCTGGCCACGCTCAGTCCAGTCGAGGGGGCGGGACTGGAGTTTTCCGGCAACGGCGAATACGTGCGCTTCCGCCAGCCCGCGCTCACTAACGCGGACCGCACGGTGCTCTACCCGACGGTCGCATGGACCAAGCGCGGCAACGCGTGGTTCTTCACCGCTCGCACGGGGCTGCACCTGTCGAGCTACAACCTGGACGATCCGAACGCTCCGGACAAGAATTTGAATCGCTCGGTGCCGATCTCGAGCCTCGACTCCGGGCTGGTGTTCGAGCGCGATACCAGTTACTTCGGCCGCGACTTCCTGCAGACGCTGGAGCCCCGCGCGTACTACGTCTACATCCCGTTCCGCAACCAGAGTCAGATCCCGGTGTTCGACACCGCGATCGACGACTTCAACTTTTCGCAGCTGTTCACCGAAAACCGTTATCTGGGAAGCGACCGGATCGGCGATGCGAATCAGCTCACGCTGGCGGCGACTTCGCGCCTCATCGACCCGACGAGCGGCGAAGAGCGGCTGCGCTTCGCGCTCGGCCAGCGCTACTATTTCTCCAGCCAGCGCGTGACCCTGACCGAGCCGCCGCGCAGCGCGAACAGCTCCGACGTGCTCTTTTCCGGCGAGGGCAAGCTCTCCGAAACGTTCACTGCCGCAACCACCTACGAGGTCAACGTCAATCATCGCGAGACGCAGGAGTTCGACATCGGCGTGCGCTGGCAGCCGGCCCTCGGCAAGGTGCTCAACGCGAGCTACCGCTACAACCGCGAGCAGATCGACCCGACGACCGGGAGCCTCACGACGCTGAAACAGATCGACCTCGCGGGACAGTGGCCGATCGGCAACTGGTCGCTGATTGGTCGGTGGAATTATTCGGTCGTCGACGGCAAGACGCTGGAGGGCGTGATCGGCGCCGAGTACAATGGCGGCTGCTGGGCGTTCCGGGTCGTCGGCCAGCGTTTGATCACCAATGTGCAGCAGGCGAGCAGCTCCGTGTTCGTGCAATTCGAGTTGAACGGTCTCGCGCGCCTGGGCACGAATCCGATCGACGTCCTGCGGCGGAGCGTTCCGGGTTACCAGCCCGTCAACGAGCCGACCGCGCCGGCGGCCGCGGCCGCCGAATACTTCCCGAGGTTCTGAACATGTTCGTTCGCATCATCGTATTCGCGATACTCGCGCTGGCCACCATCGCCGCGTCGGCGCAGAAAGCAGCCGCTCCGGCGGCCCCGCTGGCGGCCGCAGCGGGGGTTCCCGCGCCCGTGCGCGCGGTCGAGCTCGACCGCGTGGTGGCCATCGTCAATGACGAGGCGGTGACGCAGTACGAGCTCGACGAAGCCAAGCGCATCGTGTTGCAGCAGCTGAAGCAGCAGAAGGTGCAGCAACCGGCGTCTGAGGTGCTCGACAAACAGGTGCTCGAGCGGCTGGTGACCGAGCACGCGCTCCTGCAATACGCCAAGGAGAGCGGGATCAAGGTCGACGACAACCAGGTGGAGCGCACCATCCAGCGCATCGCCGATGAGAACAAGCTCACGGTCGCGCAACTCAAGGAGGCGCTGGCCAGGGACAACGTGCCGTACGCCAAGTATCGCGACGACGTGCGAAACGAGATCATCGTCCAGCGCCTGCGCGAGCGCGAGGTGGAAAGCCGGATCACCGTGAGCGACGCCGAGGTCGACAATTACCTCGCGACCATCAAAGCCCAGTCGGGAGGGGATGCGGAATACAACCTGGCGCACATCCTGGTTCTGGTGCCCGAGCAGGCGAGCGCGGAGCAGATCGAGGCCAAGCGGCGCCGCGCGGAAGAAGCGCTCAAGAGCATCCAGAGCGGGACTGACTTCGCGCAGGTGGCCGCGGGCTTTTCCGACGCGAGCGACGCGCTTTCGGGCGGAAACCTCGGCTGGCGTCCCGGTGCGCGGCTTCCCACCGTCTTCACGGAAGTCGTGCGCAACATGAAGGTCGGCGAGGTTTCTCCGGTGCTCCGCAGCGCCGCCGGCTTTCACATCGTGAAGCTCATCGATCGCCGCAGCCGCGACGAGCCGGCGGTCGTCGATCAGACTCATGCGCGGCACATCCTGGTGCGCGTCAACGAAACGACGTCGGAAGCCGATGCGAAGGCCAAGATCGATCGGCTGAAGGATCGGCTCGATTCCGGCGCGAAGTTCGAGGATCTCGCCAAGCTCAACTCCGAGGATCCGAGCGCGGCCAAGGGAGGCGATCTGGGCTGGCTCAGTCCCGGCGACGTCGTGCCGGCTTTCGAGGAAGCGATGAACAAGCTCGCCCCCAACCAGGTATCTGCGCCCGTGCGCACGCAGTTCGGCTGGCATCTGATCGAGGTGCTCGGGCGGCGCAAGCAGGACGTGACCGCAGATCGGGCGCGCACGCAGGCGCAGCTCGCCATTCGCCAGCGCAAGTCCGACGAGGCTTTCCAGGACTGGGTCCGTCAGACCCGTGACCGGGCGTACGTGGAAGTGCGCCTCGACGAGAAATAGGCAATCGTCGTCCCCGCCCCCGATTCAGGCACTCGGGGACAGGCTCCAGCGGGGACCCAGTGCGTTCCAAATCGCGATCGGATCAGAAGACCCCATGGACCTGGCCGCGGTCTTCGCCGAGCCGCTCGTCGATCTCGGCTCGGAGACGCCGGAGTTCGCGGGCGTCTATGCGCCGGAGAGCACGCTCGGCGCGGTGAAGATCGGCGTCACCAGCCAGTTCCTCGAGAATGCGGAAGCCTATCACCGCGCGTATTTCGACACGGGATACTGGAATTTCCTGCTCGGCAACGCGCTCGCCGCGGCGCGGATCGCGGGCGCTCCACATCGGATCATCGACATCGGTTCGGGTTCGGGCAATTCGGTGATCCCGCTGGCGGACCGCTTCCCGGAGGCCGAGATCGTCGCCACCGACATCAGCCCGCAGCTCCTCGCGATCCTGCGCGACTTCCTGCGCACGCGCCCGGACGGCGATCGACGATTCGGCCTTGTCTGCGTCGACGCGATGGAGGCGCGCTACCGCTCCGGGATCGCGGAGCTCGCCGTCGGCGCGGCGATCCTGCATCACATCCTGGAGCCGGAGCGCGTGCTCGCCGCCTGCTTCCACGCTCTCGTGCCGGGCGGATGGGCGATCTTCTTCGAGCCCTTCGAGTCCGGCAACGCACTGCTCAAATTCACGTATCGGCGGATTCTCGCCGAAGCTTCACCAGAGGAGCGCGCCTCCGCCGGACTTCGCTTCATCGAGCGGATGGTCGAGGATTACAAGCGACGCGAGCGCCCGCGCTCCGATCCGGCCTATCGCGAGCTCGACGACAAATGGATGTTCACGCGCACTTACTTCGACCGGCTTCGAGCGGAGCAGGGCTGGGCCGAGCTGATCACCTATGCGCTGAACGTTTCTCCGACGGGGCTGCGCGACCAGGCCACGGTGCATCTGCGGCTCGGCGCGGGTCTCACCGGCGACGCGCTTCCCGCGTGGGCCTGGTCGGTGATCGACGAAGCCGACGCGAGCATGTCGGACGACTTGCGCCGCGAGCTGGCGCAGGAAGGCGCGGTGCTGCTGCGCAAGCCGTCGCGGCATTGAGATGGCCCTCTCTCTGCCGTTCCTCCGTCGCCGCCGAGCGCGCAAACCCATCCCGATCCTCACCTATCACGCGCTGAACGCCCAGGCGAGAGACTACGCATCCAACGATCACGTCGCGTTCGAGCAGGATCTCGCTCTGATCCGGCGACTCGGTTTCAAGGTCGCGCGCCTGGTGGACATCGCGAGCCTGACGTGGAGTCGCGCGCCGTCGCCGCTGGATTCGGGTTCCTGGGTCGGATTGAGCTTCGACGACGGCACCGATCACGATTACTTCGACGTCGTCGCCCACGAGTATCTCGGCGACGTCAAGAGCTTCTACACGATCCTCAAGCAAAGCGCGGCGAATGCCGGGCGGGACTGGCCCAGGCCGAGCGGGACGTCGTTCGTGATCGCGTCTCCGGACGCGCGGACCGTTCTCGACCGGACCTGCATGGCGGGCCTCGGCCACTGGCGCGACGTCTGGTGGAAGGAGGCCGCCGAGAGTGGAATTTTCGAGATCGGAAATCACAGTTGGGACCACGCGCATCCTACGCTCGACACCATCGCGCAGCGTCAGCAGCGGAAAGGCACATTCCACGGCATCGACAATCAAGCCGATGCGGACGCGCAGATCATCCAGGCTCACGAATACATCAACCGGTTGACGGGCGGCCGAGCCGCGCCGCTGTTTGCTTATCCGTACGGCGAGACGCCCGACTACCTGGTGCGCGAGTACTTTCCGAAAGAGATCGCTCGGCACCGGATGCTCGCTGCGTTCTCGACCGCGGGCGATTATGCGACCGCGCAGAGCGACCGCTGGAATATCCCGCGCTTCGTGTGCGGTCCTCACTGGAAGAATCCGGAAGGACTCGAGAAGATCCTCCGCGGCGCGTGAGCCGCATCGGCGATCGTCTCGGTCTCGCGTAGTATCATTGGTCGCATGCCGTTTCTGCACCGGGCGCCAGCCTCGACGCCGTCATCGCCGATGTCGCACGCAAATTCCCCGTGGCTGCAGCGGATCCTCCGCAAGGCGTCGCCGCGGGCTGTCTCGGCCGAAAACCCGGCGCGCGAAGATATTCCGCCGACGGACACGGGCTCGACTGCGCAACCGCAAGCCATCGCGTCGAAACCCGCCGCGACCGATCCAATCGAACCGCCCTATGTCACCGCCGCATCGATCGACGACATCATCCGGGTGGAAGAAGTCGCGGACGCGGAGTTCTTCGTCGGCGATCTCTTTCGCCGGCGATTCCACTGCGATCCGCCGAATTATCCCCGCAGCTTCGTGGCTTTCTACCAGCCTGTCCGCGGGCGCCTGGAAGCTGTCGGTTTCGTCCATTACCTCGCGCACGAGGACACGTACCTGTGCGGCGGCCTGCTGATCGACGAGCGCCGCTATCGCCAGATGCCTCCGGAGCACCGCCAGGTCATCAAGGCCGCTGGAGGCATCTCCGAGAAACTCCTGCGGGCAACCTTCGCGCGGCTCAAGGACGCCCCCGCGATCTGGGGCTACGTGGGCGACGCGCTCGCCGAGAAGGTCGATCTCCGCGCCGGATTCCGGCACACGAACCATCCCCACATCATGGTTTGCTGGAACAGGGAGTTGCCGGAGGAGGAGAAGGAACGGCGGCTCGCGAAAGTGGTGGCGCTCGGGCCGTTCTGAGGGTCCGGAACTCAAGCGATCGCCGGCAGGATCGCTACGTTGAACGCCCGCTCGACCAGCCAGATGCCGGCGATCGTCGCGATCAGCGCCGAGCCTCCCGCGAGCACGACGCGCCGATAGGTCCACGTCCCGCGGAGCCGGAACGCGGCCGGCAGGAACACGGCGACGATCGCGAGCTGACCCAGCTCGACGCCGACGTTGAAGCCGAAGAGCGACAGCGCGAGCGAGCCGGAAGGGAGCCCAAGGTCGCGCAGCGCGCCCGCGAAGCCGAAACCGTGAATCAGTCCGAACGCGAACGCGGCCAGCCAGCGGCCGCTGGCAACGAGCGGGAAAACGTTATTGACCGCGGCGAGAACGACCGAGAGCGCGATCGCCGATTCCACCCAGCGCGAAGGAAGCGCGACGATCTGCAGCGCGGCCAGCGTGAGCGTGATCGAATGCGCGACGGTGAATGCGGTGACGATGCGCGCGACGTCCCAGAACGCTGCGCGGAAGCTCTCCGCCGGCCGCCACACGCCGTCGCGGCGCGAGAGCACCGCCGGAAGCAAAAGCGAGAGCAGGAACAGGATGTGATCGAAGCCGAGCCAGATGTGCCACACGCCTTCATGGACGTAGGCCGCCAGTTGTTGCCATGCGGTGTTGGCACCGAGCGTCTGCATCGGCGTTCCGGCGGCGAAGATCGCGCTGCGGCTGTGCCCGCCTTCGATGTACTGCAGGAGGCCCCGGTGCGTCGGATCGACATCGAAGAGCAGGCGATAGTCGACCGCGAGAAGACGGTCCGGCTTGGGACACCTCGCCGCGAGCCGGACCACCGCGTAAGCCCCGTCGCTGTGCTCGTCGATGAGAATGTCCGCGGCTTGCAGCGGACAGCGCACGCCCGCCGAGACGAGAGTCAGGCGCGAGAGCGCGTAGTCGCGGATCGCCGCGTCCTTCGCGCGCACTTCGCCCCAGGTGATGTCGCCATCGCCGTTGACGTCGAGAGTGATCGCGGCGTCGAGATCGCGCAGCGCGATGTCCCACTGCCCGTGCACGTCTGCGCCGTTGCGCTCCAGCGTGAGATAGCTGTCGCTCGGCTTGTGCGCGGAGGCGGCGGCCGCGAAGAGCAGAAGCAGCAGCGTGAAGCGGATCTTCATCGCATCGCCATCAGCGCTGTCAGCCTTGCGTCTTCGAGACGGGTGCGCCGCAGCCATTCGTCGACTTCACGCAGCGCATCGGCATCGTGGGCTGCCTTCGCGGCCGCGGCCAGGATGCGCAGATCCGCGCTCTCTCGCTGCACGGTCCAGTTTTCGCGGGCGAGCTTGAGCGCAGCGGGCGGATCCCGGACGATCTCGAGCGCGAAACGCGCCTCCTCGCGGCGGTGCAGACTGTCGCCGCGCCGGCGGGCCGCGGCGAAGCGATCATCGAGATCGGCGCGATGGGTCGCGAAGGCCCCGCGCGCTTCGGGAATGCGCGATTCCGCCAGCACCAGGCGCAGAAGCAGGCTGTCGTTGCGCACGTAATCCCTGACCAGCGGCACGACTTCGCCGGGACGATCTCGCTCGAGCAGGAAGTCGGCGTACGCGGCGAGAAGATACGGATCGCGCGGATCGAGCGCGAGCGCCGCAAGGAAGTGCGCTTCCGCCGCGACAAATTCCCCGCGGCGCTCGCCAATCTCGGCAGCGAGCGTGTCGCCCCATTCGACGAGATCCGGATTGCCGGGTGATCCGGCGAGCGCGGTCCTGAGCGCCCGATAAGCGGATGCGGATTCCCCGGAAAGGCTAGCCGGCGCCGCGTCGCAAGCGATCCCTACGAGCGGGATCGCGAGCCGCGCGACGTGCGCGCAATCGGCGCGTGCCTCCGCGTAGCGTCCCTGGACCGTGAGGACGGTGGCGCGCGTGAGTAGCGCCTGGCCGTCGGCGGGCTGCTTCGCTAGCAATCGGTCGAGATCGGCGAGCGCGCCTTCGAAATCGTGCGCGCTCTGCCTGATCGTCGCGCGCAGGAGCAGCGCCTGGGACGGCGGCTCGGCGAGCGTCCACCAGGGCGCGAGCGCAGCCTGCGCCTGGCCGAGGAAACGCGGGTCGCCGGTCTCGCGTGCCGCTTCGATCGCGCGTCGGGCGAGCCGCGCGGCGAGCGCGAGATCACCGGGATTGTGGTCGAGCGCGACGCGAAGACGCTTCACGTCGCGCAAAGATGGATCGGTCCTCTCGGGCAGCCGCTCCAGCACGACGGCGTCGTCGGCCGGCGTGTACGGCTTCGCGATGGTCGGCAGGGCGACGAGCACAAGGACAGCCAACGCGCACGCCGAGCAGTAGCTCCTCATGACATTACTCTCGTCGAATCAGGTCCGTGCTCATGACCGCGGATCGCGGTCAGGGGCGTCGTTCCCGCGAAAGCGGGAACCCAGCGTCTTTGGTTTCAACGCCACTGGGTCACCGCGTGCGCGGGGACGACAATCTCTCGTCACGCGCTTACGGCGCCATACGCTTGATCGCGTTGTCTTCGTTCGGAGAGCCGGGCAGCGGCGCCTGCAGGAACGGGAACGCGGACGGGAAGTAACCGGCGTAGATAAACGCGCCGTCGGTGTAGTGCAGCGATCCCGCGGGCGCGTCGGACGGCGTGCAGCCGCCCAGATTCAGCGTGCACAGCACGCCCATCGCCACCCGCAGCTCGATGTCGACCACGTCGTCCCCCGGGCGGCGTCCGTTCGGGAATCCTGCGTTGTCGCCGCCGAGCACGCCCAGACGGCTCTGCTGGGCGGCAGGCACCGCGGGAATCGAAGTGTTCAGCCGCAGCATTTCCGAGGGCGTGACGTTCGCCGGCTGGTTCAAGCCCGGCACGCCCGTCAGGAAAGCGGTCACGAGGTCGCTGCGCGGAAAGTTGGTCGGCGCTCTCACGCCTGCGCTTCCGAAGAGGATCTCGAGCAGCGCCGGCAGCGTCGGATTGGTGACGTAGTCGGCGAATTGCGCATCATCCTTCGGCTCGCTGCCGTTGAACTTGTTCTTGTCCTTGAGACCGATGACGATCTCGTTCACCAGCGGCATGCCCAGCCGCGAGACCTGCACGAAGCTGCCGGAGGCCTGCTGAGCGCCGTCGAGTCCCGGCGTCACCGCACCGAGCACGCGCGTTGCCGGAAGACTCGCCGTGGTCCAGCCGCCGATGATCGTGCCCTTGCCCTGCGTGAGGCACGTCGCCGGCACTTCGAGCTCGATGGCCGTGACATTGTTATCCACGATCGAGTCAGCGGTTGCGAATTCCGCGGCGGGATTGAGCTCGGTGGCCGGATACTTGATGTTGACGAGGTCGAAGGTTTCGCCGAGGTTGACGACGAACGGATCGTGACGCTGGCCCACGAACACGCGGCCGATCCCGTCGCAGCCCGGGATGCGGATGTCCCAGCCATGATGGTTGGAATAGGTCAGATAGTCCGATATCGTCTTCTGGCCGATGTTGTCGACCGGTTTGTCGAACGTCGTGCCGCCCGTCGCGGTATTGATCACCGGCATCGGCGTTCCCTGCCGCCTCGGGCCGTTGATCACGCTGATCGTGTAGGTCTCGTGCACGTTCAAGGCGGAAGAGTGGGGCGTCGCCACGTCGCCGGAGCCGTTCTGCACCAGTGGAATCGAGACGTTCTTGCCGCCGACGGCAAGCTGGTTGTCGTCGAGCGTGTTCTGGAACTTGAACTGGAAGGTGATGTTCTCCACCGCGCCGCCGTCGTTGACGATATGGATTTCGTAGAGCGCGTTGGGGTCGAGATGGAAGTAGTTCGGCCCGCCGTACCCGTCCTGGAGCGGCAGATAGTTGGCGACCAGAACGACGTAGCCATTGCGGCCCGGCTCGTAGCTGTTGAACATGTAGAAGTCGGTGGCGTCGACCTGTGGCAGCGTCGCGATGAACGGCGCTTCGCGGTGGCTGGATGCTTGCGCCGGACCGGCCCACGGTGCCGTGAGCGCGGCGGCGAAAAGCACCGCGGGAATCGCCTTCGGCACCGGGCGTTGCAGGAAATCGCTGGACATGGAATCACTCCTCGAACGTTCGTTGGAGGCGGCGACCGTTCGTGGGCCGCCGCCGGCAGCCGCCCGGGAGGCGCACACCCTTGTGCCGGGCGTCGCGACGCGGGTCGTACCCGATATACGGAAGGTGATCACGCCTGGATGCGGCCTGCGCATAGCCCGGCGGTGACCCCGGACCTGATCCGGGGAACCCGGGGATCCGGGGGAACCCCGGGGCCCGACAACGTCCCGGGCATCGCGCTTCGCGCTCAGCCCGGGCTACGAAACCTCAGTGCGCGCGCGGATAAAGCGCGAGATGCCGAATGCGCGTCCCGGCGCGCAGAGCGAAGGTGACGCGGATCTGATCGGTGGCCGCGAGCTTCGGCGGCCAGACGAGCGGCACGGAAAGACCGGCCGGCGTGGCGGCGAGCTCGGCCGACGGGCGTGGCGGTCCCATGGCGACCCACGCCCCCGACGGCGCCCGCGCCTCGACGGCGACCGAATCGACGGTTTTCGCGTCCGCCCCTACCACGATCAGATCGGACTCGCCGCGGGCGAGCGCCAGGGGAGCGGGCGACAGCAGCGTCGCGGTCCCGATCAGAGGGCTGACGTCGATGTATCCGTTGCCCGGCGCGAGCGTGCCTGCGGACGCGGTCCACCCGTCGGCGTCCGCGTACCGCGCGGAGCCGAAGGTCCACAACCGCGTTCCGGCCGGAACGAAGGCATGCGCAACGGCGAAGTCGCGCAGCGCATCTTCGAGCGGCGTATTGCGCCACGCGGTGAACGACACATAGCCCGGCTGCCCGGCGTTCACGCCGTTCGAGCCGTTCCAGGCCATCGGCGAAGCGAACCGCGCGCCGTAGTTGAACATCTCGCGCAAGCTGCGATAGCCCATCGCGTAGGTCGGCAGCTCCTTGGGATGGCGGAAGTCGGCGGTATTGAACTCGCCGACCGCCCACCCGGGATCCATCCGGTGGAACGTGGCGAAGAGATTCGCGCCGCCTTCGACGCGGATGTCGTTCCACGCGCTCTCGCCGTACACGATCGCGCCGAGGTGCCCGTCGCGCGGGATCGCGCCTTCGACCGACATGCCGCCGGTGTCGTAGTTCTTCGACGGGCTTTCGATGTGCAGCGCGAACGGCAGGGCCGTGGGATACGGCGCGATGAATCCCTGCGAGGAGAAGATTTTCGACTTCGGCACGCCGACCTCGGTGAGCCAGTGCGCGAGATCGTCGTAGTGCAGGTGCACGATATGGCGGCGGAACACCTCCCATTCGTGCGTCCACGGATCCTCCCAGAATGGCTTGCCTTCGCGCGGAAATGCGCGCGGCGGATCGACACTTTCCCAGGTGCGCCAGGGCTTGCCCGAAAGCTTGCGCACGTCGTCCAGCGACAGCGGATGCTTCCGGCGATAACGCGAGAGATCGGGCACATCGGGCGCGGGTCGCCCCGCGTACGGGCCGCTGCCGGCGAGCCATTCGCGGAACTGCCGAAGCGTGCCCGGGTTGTAGTCGTACCACTGTTTCTCGTCGAAGAACGGATTCATGTACGTGTCGGCGTCGAGCGCGATGCCGATGAAGAGCTCCGGATGCGCGCGCACGAACGCCATGACCATGCGCGCGGCCGCCTGGAGGTTTCGCCGCTTGTAATGCCGGTTTTGGGTGGCGTAGGCGTTGAACGTGAGCGATCGCGCGAGCTCCGGCGCGTCGGTCGAGCCGGGAAGGTGCCTGAGGTAATCGTCGGGCATCACCTCGTTCTTCTCGTTCCACTGGCAGTTGGCCGGGTCCGCTTCGAGATGGTCGTTGACGTCCCAGTCCGGGACGTCGCAGCCCGCGTCGGCCCAGACGCCACCGTTCAGCGTGAAGAGCACCGGCAGCTTGTGCTCCAGCGAATAGCGCAGGACGGTGGACAGCGAATCCTCGGCGATGCGCTTGTCTCCGCAGCGCCGCTCGATGTCCCAGTCCGGATCGAAAACCCAGTCCTTCGCGGCGCCGAGCGTGGTGCGCAGATACAGGATCGGCACGCGCATGCCTTTCCTGAAGGTCGGCGAGAGATACGCGGCATAGGCGGTGTCGAGCTCCGACGCGCCGCCGAGCGCGATCCCGGACAGCGCCGGAACGATGTAGAAGGGCGCGATCCGCTTCGCGCCTCGCTGCTCGTAGAGCGGCCGCCATTGCTCGAGCGCGGCGGGAGGCACGAGGCCTTTGTCGCCGAGAACGGTCTCGCGGCCGCTCTTGCTGATCGCGACCACCGCTACGTCGTGACGTTCGGGGGCGGCGTCTCCGAACTCGCCGTCGAAAGCGAAGCCCGCGGCCTCGGTGTCGGGGAAACCCGGCTTCTCGCGGGCGACATCCGCGCGCGGGATTCCGTATTGCGCAGGGTAGCGCCTGCCGTCGACGCGCACCTCGACGCCGCGGATGCCATCCGGCGCGAGCGTCCAGCCCGACAGGTGGATCGCTGTGCCGATCACGGCTTCTTCGACCGGCGTATCGATTGCGCCGATGGTGAGGGGAGCCTGCGGAGCAATCGGTCGCGAAACCGCCGGCAGCGCAGTCGCGGGCGAAGGCGCCGCGGGCGTGGGCGACGGCCGCTCCTGTCGCCACGCGATGGCTGCCGCGATGGCGATCGCGCCGACGATGAGCGCGCCGGCGGCGACCTTATGATGCGGGCGCGCCACCGATGCGCCTCGTTGGAGCGCTGCCTTGTCGTCGCGGGTCACGCGGTGTTCAACGTGGTCGTTGCTGTCTTGCATGACGACTATCTGTCACGCCTCAAGCCATTGTAACTGCCGCAACGGTTGTATCATCCGCACGTAATGAGCGAGATCCTTCAGGACCAGGTCGACTACTATCGGGCACGCGCCGGCGAGTACGACGAATGGTGGTTCCGGACCGGCCGATACGATCGCGGCCGCGAGTTCAACGAGCGCTGGAGGCGCGAGGTCGCGTCGGTGGAAGATGCGCTGGCGGCGTGGCTGGCGGCGCGGCGCCCGGAGTCGGTGCTGGAGCTTGCGTGCGGCACGGGGCTTTTCACGCGGCATCTCGCGCCGCGTATCGGCGAGGTCACGGCGGTCGACGCCTCACCCGAGGTGATTGCGATCAACCGCGCCCTGGTCGCCGCGACGAACGTCGAATACGTCGAAGCGAATGTCTTCGACTGGCGGCCTGCGCGCCCCTACGACATGGTGTTCTTCAGCTTCTGGCTGTCGCATGTGCCCGAGAACCGCTTCGGGGCGTTCTGGGATACGGTCGCCGCCGCGCTCGGTCCGGGCGGCGCGGCGTATCTCATCGACTCGGCGTTCGATCCCAGCTCGACGGCGAAGGACCACGCCGTGCCGCGTCGCGAGGCGGGCGTCGTCACGCGCAAGCTCAACGACGGGCGCGAGTTCCGGATCGTGAAGCTCTTCTACCGGCCTGACGAACTCGCGGCGAACCTTGCTGCGCTCGGCTGGCGCTCGAACATCGCGCAGACCGAGCATTATTTCATCCACGGAGATGCGAGACGTAGCCCGGCGTGAGCGGAGCGAACCCCGGGGGAACAGCTCGATCGGAACGTCGCTCCCGGGCATCGCGCTCCGCGCTCAGCCGGGCTACGGGAGGTCCGAGTAGACGTACGGCGACTGAGGCACGCGTCCCTCGTCCATCGCGCGCTCCTCGGCGAGCTCCCGCGGCGTCTTGTCCCACCACATCGCGCGACCTTCGCGCTGCTTTTCGGCGAGATCGGGGTGCTTTCGCATGAGCTCGCGCATGAACTTGGTGTGCTCGGATTCGTAAAGGCGGCTGGGCAGCATCATGGCGCGGCTCGGAGGAAGGCGTCGATCAAGGGCGCTCATCTTACCATTCGAGCCGAGCCCGCGATCAGACGATATTCGTACAGCCGGCACTCGAGGGCGCCGTTGTAGAGCGGTGTGCGCCGGCTCGCCCTGAGGCCGATCAGCTTCGGCAGCCGCGGATCGCCGCTCAGGATATACGCGGTCCAGCCGGGAAAGCGTTGCTTCAGCGCGTCGCCGAGGCGCGGATAGAGCGCAGCCAGCTCTGCGGACTGGGCGAGTCGTACGCCGTATGGCGGGTTGGTGACGATCGTTCCTGCACTCGCCGGCGCGCCGCGCGAAAGCGCGTCTGCGCGTTCCAGCACTACGGCGCCTTCGACGCCCGCAGCCGCAAGATGGATCGCGCACTGCCTGATGGCCGACGGGTCGTCATCGCTCGCGAAAATGCCCGCCGGCGCGGCCGGTTGAGCGCGCCGCTGGGCCGCCTGCTTGATGCGCTGCCAGGTCGGCCCGTCGTACCAGCCGAGCTTCTGGAATCCGAACGTCCGCTTGAGACCGGGCGCCATGTCGAGCGCGATCCATGCCGCCTCGATCGCGATTGTCCCAGTACCGCAGAACGGATCGAGCAGAGGACTTCCGGGCTGCCAGCCCGAGAGACGCAGGAGTCCCGCGGCGAGATTCTCGCGCAGAGGCGCTTCGGCAGTCTCGCGGCGGTAGCCGCGCTTGAAAAGCGGCTCGCCCGACGTATCGAGATAGAAGGTCGCGCGATCGGCGGTGAGATGCGCCTGCACGCGAACGTCCGGACGCTCCTTGCTCACGCTCGGACGCTTCCCGCTCGCCGCGCGGTGACAATCGCAGACGGCGTCCTTGATGCGGAGCGTGGCGAATTCCAGGCTCTTGAGCGGTGAGCGGGTCGCGGTGACGTCGACCCGCAGGGTGCGGTCCGCCCGGAACCAGCGCGGCCAGTCGAGGCCGCGGGCCAGGTCGTACACGTCGCGCTCGTTGCGGTATGCGCCGCCGCCGACATGCCAGAGGATGCGGCTCGCGAGCCGGCTCTCCAGATTCGCGTGATAGGCGAGCGACAGAGCGCCATCGAAAGCGACGCCGCCGTCGACGGTCGCGATCGAACCGGCGCCGAGCGCCGTCAGCTCGCCGGCGAGCGCGGACTCGAGTCCCCGCGGGCACGGTGCGAAGTAACGTTCCATTATCGAAGCACCGGATTCGCGAATGCCATCACCATCGCGAACCGCCTGCGCTCAGCGCTAGAAAGGCTTGAACACTACCAGCAATACGACGAACACGAGCACCGGGAGCGCCGGCACTTCGTTGATCCAGCGATAGAACACGTGGCCGTGCCGATTGCGGTCGTCGCGGAAGTCGCGCATCAGCTTGCCCAGCCACAAATGATGCGCGACGAGAATCGCCACGAGCGCGAGCTTCGCAGTGAGCCAGCCGCCGCCGATGCCGTAGCCGAGCCAGAGCCACGCGCCGGTCGCGATCGTGAGGATCGCGCTCGGCGCCATGATGCCGTAGTAGAGCTTGCGCTCCATGACTTTGAAGCGCTCGTTGCCCGGCGCGTCGTCGGTCATCGCGTGATAGACGAACAGGCGCGGCAGGTAGAACAGTCCCGCGTACCAGCTCACCACGAAGACGATGTGGAACGACTTGACCCAGAGCATGGTTACGCGTCGGTCGAAGATCGGTTGTCGCCCCGGCTCATTTACCAAAATAAGCCGGGGCCCAAGTTCGACTGCGGCGCGGCGCGATACAACTTGGATCCCGGCCTTCGGCGGGATGACGGCGAGGGCAGCATCATTTAAGCAGCCGTCTGCGCGTCAGCACCACCGCGGCGTAATAGGTTGCCAGCGCATAAGCGAGCAGCACGGCGACGTGCAGGACGAGACCGTCGGGCAACCTTCCGACGAGCAGCGGCCGGGCGATGTCGATGGCGTGCGACAGCGGCAGCACGGTGGCGACCGCCTGCAGCGGCGCGGGCATCTGGTCGACCGGGAAGAACACGCCGGAAAGGAGCAGCATCGGCGTCTGGAAGAGCGTCAGCGAATAGGTGAAGAAGTCGTAGTTGCGCGCGAGCGCCGTCATGACCAGCCCGAATCCGGCAAAGGTAAGGCCCGTGAGAAATCCCAGCGGGAGCACCCAGATCGCGAGCCACGAATGGCCGAAGCCGAGCAACAGGATGACCACCAGGATCGCGGCCACGGACATCACGCTCTTGGTCGCGGCCCAGATCCATTCGGCGAAGACGACGTCATCGAGCGAGATCGGCGCGTTGATGATCGCGTCCCACGTTCGCTGCACGTGCATGCGCGAGAACGCCGAGTACATGGCCTCGAACGAGGAGGTGAACATCGCGCTCTGGCAGACCATGCCCGTGCCGATGAAGGCGATGTATTTCATGCCGCCGATCTCGGGCACGAAGGCGCCGATGCCGTAGCCCAGCGCGAGCATGTAGAGCAGCGGATCGGCGATGTTGCCGAGCACCGACGCCACCGCGAGCTTGCGCCAGACGAGCAGATTCCGGCGCCAGACGGGGATCCAGCGCAGCGACAGCTCGGGCGTGCGTACGACCGTGGCGGATGTCATGCGCGCGGTGCGGAATGGAAGCCCGTAGCTCAGGGTGAACGCGGCAGCGTGAGCCCGGGATCTTGCAAGAGTATACGCGACGGCCCTGTGCGACCAGCGGCGGATTGGAGTATCTTTCTTGGCCTCCGTTGTGCGTGCCGCTCGCGTCAAGACGGGGTGCGTGGGAACATCCTATGGGAGTCGTGCCATGACCGAAGCCGCGGTGACCACCGAGACCAACGACGAGTTCACGGCCTTCTGGAACAACGTGCTCGTCGCCAAGTTCGAGCGCTTCCGCAACATCCTGCTCGACGGGCTGGGCTACCACAGCGATGTGCCTCTGCGAACGCTGCAGATCGCCCGCGGGGCGAAGGTGCTGGACGTCGGCTGCGGCTGGGGTGACACCGCGATCGAGCTCGCGAAGAAAGTCGGGCCTACCGGATCGGTGCTCGGGCTCGACTGCTGCGACGCATTTCTCGAAAAGGGCCGCAAGGACGCCGCGGCAGCGGGCCTCGCCAACGTCCGCTTCGTCGCTGCCGACGTACAGACGTATCGCTTCGAGCCCGAGCACGACTTCTGCTTTTCGCGCTTCGGCATGATGTTCTTCGCGAATCCCGTCGCGGCGATGCGCAACATCCGGAGCGCGCTCAAGCCCGGCGGCAGATTAATGTTCATCACCTGGCGCTCCATCGGCGACAATCCCTGGGCGGAGATCCCCAAGAAGCTGGTGCTCGATTTCTTGCCGCCTCCGAGCGAGGACGCGCAGACTTGCGGACCGGGACCGTTCTCGATGGCGAGCCCGGACGTGGTCGGTGCGCAGCTCAAGGCCGCCGGATTCGAGGACCCGCGCTTCGAGCGGGTCGACGGCGACGTGATGGTCGGCGCCACGGTCGACCAGGCGCTGGACTTTCAGCTTGCGCTCGGCCCCGCCGGCGAAATCTTTCGCGAAGCGGGGGCGCTCGCGGAAAAGCGGCGGCCGGAGATCGAGGCCGGGCTGCGCGCCGAGCTGGCCCGGCACCAGCGCGACGGCAAGATCTTCATGCGCTCCGGCTCGTGGACGATCACCGCGCGCAAGCCTGCCGCGTAGACCGCTCCGCGTCTGTCTTCGGGCGCCCGGCATGATCGCGCTCACGATTCCCGGCTTTGGCGCGCTGGAGCTCCGGCATCTGGTAGTCGATTACAACGGGACGCTGGCGGTCGACGGCAAGCTTATCCCGGGGGTGCGCGATGCGCTCGCGGCGCTCGCCGAACGTCTCGAGGTTCACGTGATCACGGCCGATACGTTCGGTCTCGCCGGCATCGAGCTTGCTGGGCTGCCGGTGAATCTCACCATCATCTCCGAGGCGCAGCAGGCCGAGGCGAAGCTCGCGCACATCGAGCACCTCGGTCCCGCGGCCGTGTTTGCGATCGGTAACGGACGCAACGACCGCAAGATGCTCGAGTCCGCGGCGGTCGGCGTCGCGCTCGTCCAGGCCGAAGGCGCAGCGGCCGAGACCGTCGCCGCGGCCGACGTGGTGGCCGCGAGCGTTCTCGATGCGCTCGATCTGCTGCGCCACCCCAAGCGCCTGATCGCGACCCTGCGATCGTGAGGGCTCAGTCGCGCAGCTCGCGGCCCGTGAGCTTGATGAAGAGATCCTCGAGGTTTGCCGGCCGGTGCAGATAGCGCACGCCCGGCACGTGCGCCAGCGCGGCGAGAAGCGGCGCAGCGTCGCGCGCATAGCAGAACGCGGTCTCTCCCGCGAGCTCGAGTCGATCGGCCAGCGCGCGTCCGTGTGCCTCCGCCCAATCACGCGCGGCGTCGCCGTAGACCTCGATCACCTCCGGCTCGACGTGCGCGGCGATCAGCTCGCGGGGCGCGTCGCTCGCGATCATCCGGCCGCGGTCGATCACCGCGAGCCGGGTGCACAATCGTTCCGCCTCGTCCATGAAGTGCGTCGTGAGCAGGATGGTCTTGCCCTGCGTCAGCAATTGCCTCAAGCCATCCCAGATGAGGTGCCTCGCCTGCGGATCGAGGCCGGTGGTCGGCTCGTCGAGGATCAGAAGCTCGGGATCGTTGACCAGCGCTCGCGCGAGGATCAGCCGCCGCTTCATGCCGCCGGAAAGCGCCCGGATGCTGGCGTCGGCTTTGCCGGAAAGCCCGGCGAAGTCGAGGAGGCGCGGGATACGCGCATTGATCAGATCGTCCGCGATCCGGAAATAGCGCCCGTAGACCAAGAGATTCTCGACCACCGTGAAGTCCGGGTCGAGGTTGTCCATCTGCGGCACCACGCCGACGCGAATTCTCGCTTCGCGCGCGGCCCGCGGCACGGGCTCGCCCACGAGTGTGATCGTTCCGGCGTTCGGATCGGTGAGACCGAGGCAGCATCGCAGGGTCGTCGTCTTGCCGGCGCCATTGGGCCCCAGCAAGCCGAAGCATTCGCCACGCCGGATGGTGAAGTCGAGACCGCGCACGACTTCGTTGCCGTCATACGACTTTCGCAAGCCGGCGACCGAGAGGACGACGCCGTCGACCGGGTTCATCACCGCCACATGCCGACGATGGCCCGCTGGAGCTGCGGCAGCCGCCCGTGGAAAAAGTGCCCGCACCCGGGAAAGACCAGCACCGGGAGCTCGAGCGGCCGCGCCCACGCGAATACCTCCGCGAGCGCGACCACGTCATCCTCCTCGCCGTGGATGACGATCGTGTCCGCGGAGACCGGCTCGCTCGAGAAGCGCGCGACCGCGGGCGCGATCAGCACCATGCGCTCCGGCGGGACGATGCGCGCCACCCGGGTTTGCACGAACGTTCCGAACGAGAAACCGGCCAGTACCGGCGGGCGGGATGCGAGCGCGGGAAATCCGCCGCGCGCGTACGCGAGCGCGGCCAGCGCGTCGTCGGTCTCGCCTCGTCCGTCGTCGAACCCGCCTTCGCTCTTGCCCGCGCCGCGGAAATTGAACCTTACGGCAACGTAGCCGAGGGCGACGAACGTTTTGGCGAGCGTCTGCGCGACCTTGTTGTCGAGCGTGCCGCCCTGCTGGGGGTGCGGGTGCGCGACCAGCGCGATGCCGCGTAGCCCTGTCTCGTCCCCCGCGGGCAGGTTGAGCGCGACTTCGAGCGCGCCCGCGGGGCCGGCGATCGTCGTGCGCGATTCGCCTCGCGTCATGGCGGATCGCCGCGGCCCGCGTGCGAGCCCCAGCCCGGTTTGCCGGCGAGCCAGAACAAATAGACGCTGGCGAACAGCGGCCAGACGATGAGCACCGCATGCGTGAGTCCGTTGAAGTTGAGCAGCTGCCCGTACGGCCAGTAGAACAACGCGAGCGGCGCTCGCACGTGCCAGAGATCCGGCGCGAGCAGCGGAGCGATCAGCGACGAGAGCAGAGCGATCGCGCATACGGTCGTGCGGGCGGGGCGCGGCAGCCACGCCGCGGCGAGCAGAGCCACCGCGCCAACCGCCACGCCCAGCGACACGCCCGGTTGCAGCCACGTCTCCCACGCCGCCGACTTGAGCAGCAACGTCGCCGCGGCTGCCTTGAGCATGAGTGCCCAGGCGATGAGGATCAGAACCGCGATCCCGAAGTCGTGTCGGCGGCGCAGCAGCAGCGCCAGGAAGAGACCGACGCCGAGCACGTTGAATGCGCTCTGCGCGGCCTGCAGCAGCGTGCCGGGAAAATCGCGCGCGAGCTCGAGCGATGGATCGAAGGTCGCCGCGAACAGGGGAATGGCCGGATTCATCTGCGACAGCAGCCAGATGCCGAGCAGCGCCAGCCCGAGGTCGCCGCTGCGGTCGCTCATGAAAACGCGATGACGCCATCGGCGGATGCGGGCGCGGAATCCCGGGACGCCGTCGAAGGCAAGCCCGGCCAGGGCGCCTAGCGCGGCGCCGACGGTGTTCGACGCGAGGTCGACCACGCTGGCGTCGCGCGTCGGCAGGAACATCTGAATCGACTCGACGGCGAGCGAGAGCAGGGCGCCGATGCCCGCGCCGCTGGCGAAGCGGGCCGCGGCCGATCGCAGGTCGCCGATCAAAGCGAGGAGAAAGCCGAACGGCGCGTAGGCGACCAAATTGATGACGACATCGAATCGCGTGAAGCGCGCCTTCTCCGGCGAGAACAGGAAGTAGGCGGTCCCGGGAAGCGGCATCATCCAGCCGGAGAAAGGCTCGAGGCTCGCGTAGACGATCATGAGCCCGTAGAAGAGCGCCAGATACTGCGGCAGGCGGCTCGCGGGCTGCGCAGGCGTCGCGATCGCCAGGGACTCGGACATGGCCGCGCCGGCTTTGATCAGGCGCCCCGCGGCGCTTCTCGAACGAGAGGCTTGTCGAGAACGATCACTTCCCTGACGAACCCGGAGTGCGCCGGTTTGACTTCGCCGGTCTCGCTGAACCCCTGCTTGCGCCAGAAGGCGAGCGCACCCCCATTCGATGCCACGACGCCGATACGCAGCCGGGCGATCTCAGGCCAGGACGCGATTCGCCGCTCGACGAGCGCCGCGAACGCGCGGCCCAGGCCGCGACGCTGCCAGTCTTCCGCAAGGAGAAGGAGACCGATCACTGCGGATTCGCGCACGGGGTAGCCGCGGATCACGTCCGCGCAGCCGATCATGGCGTCGCCCGAATACAGCCCCCACACGAACTTGTCGCCGTAGGTCTTCCCCGGAGGGAGCGCCGTGAACGTGCTCTGCGCTTCGGCATGGCTCGGTAGCGCGCCGGTCACGCTCTGAAAATACGCCGGCGCCGATTCGAGAACGCACTGCAGCGCCGCCATCTCGGCCGGCTGGCCGGTCAGCAAGTGCAGCGTCAGGACGTCATGGGCCGGAATCCTCAATGCCCCGCCTTGATCTCCGTCCACATGCGGCTCCGCAGCCGCCGCTGCGCAACGGTCAGATCCCTGAGCTGCTCCAGCTTGGCCGCGACCTCCTTGTTGGGAAAGATCGCCGGATTCTTCAGGATCTCGGGCTTGATGTACTTCACCGCATCCATGTTGGGATTGCCCGAGCCGATCAGGTTCGTCAGCTCGGAAGAGTTCTTGCCCTCCAGCATGAAGTTCATGAACTCGAGCGCGAGATCGGGCCGGGGCGCATCCTTCGGGATCACCATGTTGTCGACCGCGAGCACCGCGCCTTCCTTCGGCATGCCCTGCAGGATGTGGAACGGGCGCTTCGCGGCTTGCGCGTCGAGATTCGCCTGGAAGATGTCGTTGGAGTAGCCGTGCACGAGCCAGATGTTGCCGACGGTGAGCTCCTTGATGTAGGACGAGGCGTTGAAGGCCGCCCAGTACGGCTTCGCCTTGTTGATGAGCGCCTGCGCTTCCTTCCAGTGCTTCTCGTCGGTGTCGTTGACGGAATAGCCGAGATACTTGAGGGCGGCCGCGAAAAGCTCGTTTTCGTCGTCGAGCACGGTGACCCGCCCCTTCACCTTCTCCAGGTACTTGGGCTCGAAGATCACCGCCCAGGTGTCGGTGGGGAGCCCCAGCTCCTTCATCTTCACGTCGTTGTACCCGATGATCGTGGTCGACATCGCATACGGCACGGAATACTTGTTGCCGGGATCGAACGGCGTGTTGAGGTAGCGCGGGTCGATGTTCTTCAGGTTCGGCAGCTTCGAATGGTCGAGCTGTGCGAGCTTCTTGCCCTTGATCAGTGCATCGGCCGCGTTGGAGGTTGGCACGAGCATGTCGTAGCCCTTGGCGCCGGCGGCGAGCTTGGCCAAGAGCTCCTCGTTGGACGAGTAATAGCTCTGGACGACGTCGCACTTGCAGAAGTCCTCGAAGCGCTTGATTGTCTCGGGGGCGATGTAGTTGTTCCAGTTGTAGAGGTGGAACTCGTCCTTGGCTAGCGTCGGGGCGGAGATGAGCAACGGCGCCAGCGACAGCACAGCCAGCAGCGTCCGACGCCCGGCTGAGAACGAGCTTTTCATTTCGCCAACTCCTCTTGTGAGCGCAGCAGCGTAGGAGAGACCTTCGATGCGACGATGATAAGCGCCAGCGTCAGGAGCATCAACAGGCTGGAGACGGCGTTCACCTCGGGCGTCACCGCGATCTTGATCATCGAGTAGATCTGCAGCGGCAGCGTCACGGTGCCGGCTCCGGCGGTGAAGAAGGTGATGACGAAGTCGTCGATCGACAGCGTGAAGGCCATGAGCGCCCCCGCGATAACTCCCGGCATGATCAGCGGAAGCGTGACGTAGCGGAAGGCGTTCCAGGGCGTGGCGCCGCAGTCGCGGGCGGCCTCGGTGAGGCTCTCGTCCATCCCGGCGAGGCGGGCGCGCACGACGATCGCCACGAAGCCGATACAGAACGCGATGTGGGCGAGTGCCACCGAAACCAGCCCGAGCGTAAAGTTGAGCAGCACGAAGAAGATGAGCAGCGACACGCCCATCAGAATCTCCGGAATCGCGATCGGCGCCAGCACCAGGAAGGACAGGAGCCGCGTCGGATGGCGGTACATCGCCACGCCCGCGGCGGTCCCGAGCACCGTCGACACCAGGCTCGCCGTCGTGGCGATCATGAGCGAGTTGCCGGCCGCGAAGATCATGGCGTCGTCGCGGAAGAGCGTCCGGTACCAGTTGAGCGTGAAGCCGACCCACTCGGCGTTGAGCCGCGAATCGTTGAACGAGTACACCACGACGATCGCGAGCGGAACGTAGAGAAAGGCGTAGCCGAATCCCGCGGCGAGCCACAGCCCGAGGGGGCCGCGCGTGCTAGGCACGCGAGCGCCTTGCGCTCGACGGCGTTCCCAGGCTGCCGCGGGCGACCCAGGCGGCGAGCCCAGCAATCGCGAGCGCCGAGACCGTGAGCACGATGGAGAGTACGCTGCCGAACGGCCAGTCGCGCGTCTCGAGGAATTGCTGCTTGATCACGTTGCCGATCAGGCTGTCCTCGGGTCCGCCGAGGATGTCGGGAATCGCGAAGATGCCGAGCGCCGGGATGAACACCAGCGCGGCGCCTGCGTACACGCCGGGCAGCGACAGCGGAAACGTGATGCGCCAGAAGCGCTGCCACGCGCTCGCACCCAGGTCCTGCGCCGCCTCGAGCAGCGCCGGGTCGTGCTTCTCCAGGTTGGCGTAGAGCGGCAGCACCATGAACGGCAGGCTCACGTACACGAGGCAAACGAGAACCGCGAAGGAGCTGAACAGCAGCGGCACCGGCTCGTGCCCGAACCACGCGAGCAACCTGTTCACCGTGCGTGCGAGCGCCGCGTTGGGCCCCAGGATGATCATCCAGGCGTAGATGCGGATCAGGAAGTTGCTCCAGAACGGCAGGATGACGGCCAGCAGCAGCAGGTCCCGATAGCGCTTCGAGCTCCGCACGATCAGCGCGGCGAGCGGGTACGCGAGCACGAGGGAGAAGAACGTGGTGGCGAGTGCGTAGACCACCGACTTCACGAAGATCCGCGCGTAGACCGTCTCCTCGAAGAAGCGGGCGTAGCTGTCGAGGTTGAGGTCGAGCTTGCCGTCCTCGTAGAGCGGCGCCAGCCCGCCGAACTCGCCCGGGGTGCGGAACGAGGCGAGCACCATGATGAGCGAGGGAATCGCGAAGAAGACGATGAGGTACAGGATCGGCGGGCCGCTGACCAGCCAGCGGCCGAGCCTGAGGCGGCGGGCCGTCATCGGCTACTCTTCGATGAAGTGCCCAGCGTCCACGGCCCAGCTCACTTCGACCGGGTCGCCGACTTCGAAGAAGCGCGCACGACCGATCTGCGAATTGGCGAGCAACGCCTCGATCTGCGCTCCGCCGGGCATGCCGACCTTGTACACGGTGACGTCGCCCATGTAGAGCAGCTCCTGGACCGCGCCGCGGTAATGGTTGCCGGGCGTTTCCGCCGGCGCCGCGCCGTCGATCCGGATCTTTTCCGGACGCAGCGCAATCGTGCCCGGGCGGCCGGTTGCGATCGTCGAATCGGTCGCGATGCGCACCGGTCCCAGCGCGGGCACGTCGAGCGTGACCACGCCGTCCTCGCGGGCCCTGACCGGCCCGGAGAACAGATTGCAGTGGCCGATGAAGTCCGCGACGAAGCGCGTCCGCGGAAAGCCGTAGATCTTCGACGGCTCGTCGAGCTGTTCGACGCGGCCCTTGTTCATCACGGCGATGCGATGCGAGAGCGCGAGGGCCTCGGTCTGGTCGTGCGTTACGTAGACGAACGTGATGCCGACTTCCTTCTGCAGGTTGATGAGCTCGATCTGCATCTCCTCGCGGAGCTTCGCGTCGAGCGCCGCCAGCGGCTCGTCGAGGAGCAGCACGGCGGGATGCGTCACCAGCGCGCGGCCGATCGCGACGCGCTGCTTCTGCCCGCCGGAAAGCTCGTGGGGGTAGCGCTTTCCGAAACCTTGCAAGCGGACGTCTTCGAGCGCGGCGGCGACCTTGGCGCCGATCTCCCCTCCGGGAATCTTGGCCATCTGCAGCGGAAAGGCGACGTTGCCCTCGACGGTCATGTGGGGGAAGAGCGCGTAGCTCTGGAAGACCATGCGCATCGGCCGTCGCTCTGGCGGGCGGCCGGCGAGATCCTCGCCGTTGAGCAGGATCCGCCCGCTGTCCGGCGTTTCGAATCCCGCGATCGTGCGCAGCAGCGTGGTCTTGCCGCAGCCCGACGGCCCGAGGAGAGTGAAGAATTCTCCGGCTTCGATGCCGATGCTGACGTCGTCGACTGCGGTGAAATCGCCGAAGCGGCGGGTGACGTTCTGGATCTCGAGCAGCGCCATCGCCTTTCGACTCGCCCCCTCGCGTAGCCGCGGATTGTAGCAAAATGAGACGTGATCCTTCGGCAGACCGGTTCGCTGCTCGAACGGTTCTCGCCCGCGCTGGCGGCGATCGCGCTCGGCATCGGCACGCTCGCGGCTTCCGCGTGGGCCGAGGGCCCGCGCACCTATCAGCTCGATCCGTTCACGCAGGCGACCGGCGGTTACGCGGGATGTCCGGTGGGCAAGCCGCCAATCCTCACCGAACAGGAAATGCGCATCAGCGCGCACGAGCGCGCCGAGCGCGGCACGTCGTGCTGCCTCGCGGGCACGTGCGAATGCGGCGGGGCGTACAAGCACGACCCGGAGATCAACGAGCGGGTGGCCAAGGCGGTCCGCGATGACCGGCGTTTCCGCGATACCAGCGTCTGGGTCACGACGATGCGCAAGTTCGTGACGCTTCAGGGTTGCGTTCGGAGCCGCGCCCAGAAGCGCGCGCTCGAGCGGCTGGTGAAGCGTCAGCCCGACGTGGCGATCGTCTGGAACGAGACGACGGTCGGCGCCAAGCCTGCCGGGAAGAGGCCGTAGCCCGGGCTGAGCGGGAGCGAGGCCCGGCGAGGTCGTCCCGCGGGTTCGCTCCCGCTCAGCCCGGGCTGCTCCGCTACATGCCTGCGCGTCGGCTCGCCGCTCGCGCGCCGTAATCCGCATCGAGGTCGCCGGACCAGTACATCGGTCGCAACCCTTGTGCGACGTACGCGTGCAGCGACGAGTAGGGCCACTTCCGGGGCAAGCGCGCAAATCCGTGGCGCACCGGATCGGCGTGGATGAGATCGACGTGGCGCTGAACGGCTTCATCGCGCAGCGGACGCTCCTCGATCCATAGGCCGGCCGGACGCCCGCACACCACGTGCTGAAACAGCTCCTGCAGCAGGCTCCACCTGGCTGCTCGTTGCTTGTCAATCGCCGGAATCGCCACGATGCAGTGCATGTGATCGGGCAGGATCACGCCGGCTATCAGGGTGAACGGGTAGCGGTCACGGCACGCTCGCCAGGCGAGTTGCAGGGTGTCGACATGGTCGGTCAGCGCGCCGCCTTGCCCCTCCTCGAGCCCTGCGGTGAAGAAGTGCTGCGTGGTCGGGTGCTCGGCGGGTTCGGCGGTCATGCCCGCACTGTCGCGGCGCGGGCGCGATCGTGCGTGACACTTCCGGCCGATGCTTACGGCCGACCGGGGGGCAACCGGCGCGTGAGCCGGCACGAGCGCGCTACGGCGCCGCGGGCGGGGAGGCCTTGGTGGCGAGCGCGCTCAGCAACTCCATCGGCAGCGGGAAGACGATCGTGGAGGTCTTGTCGCCGGCGATCACCGTCAGCGTCTGCAGGTACCGCAGCTGCATCGCCTGCGGCTGGCGCGCAAGCATCTGCGCGGCCTGCAGGAGCTTTTCGGAGGCCTGCAACTCGCCCTCGGCGTGGATCACCTTGGCGCGCCGCTCGCGCTCCGCTTCCGCCTGCCGCGCGATCGCCCGCACCATCGATTCGTTGAGGTCCACATCCTTGATCTCGACGTTCGATACCTTGACGCCCCAGGCGTCGGTTTGCGAATCGAGCACGTGCTGGATGTCGAGCGAGAGCTTCTCGCGCTCGGCGAGTAGCTCGTCGAGCTCGTGCTTGCCCAGCACGGAGCGCAGCGTCGTCTGCGCGAGCTGGCTGGTCGCCTCCAGGAACTTCGCCACCTGAATCACCGACTTGGCCGGATCGACCACGCGGAAGTAGAGCACCGCGTTGACCTTGACGGGGACGTTGTCGCGGGTGATCACGTCCTGCGGCGGCACGACCATGACCACCGTGCGCAGATCCACCCGCACCATCTGCTGGACGCCCGGGATCAGGATGAAAAGGCCCGGGCCCTTGACCTTCCAGAAGCGGCCGAGCTGGAAGACGACCGCGCGCTCGTACTCGCGCAGGATCTTGAGCGAGACCGCGACGAGCACGATGATGAAGATCAGGAGAAAGGCGCCAAAACCCATTCCGAAGAACATGGCTTACGCTCCTTCGTTCGCTCGTTCGAGCGGTGCGACCATCAACACCAGGCCATCGCGGCCGGTCACGCGGACGTTCTGGCCGCGCTTCAGCGGGACCGGACTCTGCACGCGCCATTGCTCGCTGTGCACGCGCGCCCAGCCCTCGGTTTGCACGTCCTCCAGCGCCACGCCGACGCTGCCGATCAGCTCTTCGGACCCCGTGACGACGGGTCGACTGCGAGCTTTCAGCGCGAGCCGCGCGACGAAGAAGACGAACGCGGCCGAAAGGAGCGTCAGCGCCGCGACGAACCACAGCGGCACGGCGAAACCCGGAACGTCGGAGTCGATGAGCATGATGGCACCGATGGCGAACGCGATCAGGCCGCCCGCGCCGAGCGACCCGTACGCCGGGACGAACGCCTCCGCGACGATGAACGCAAGACCGAGCAGGATCAGCGCGAGGCCGGCGTAGTTGATGGGCAACATGTTGAGCGCGAACAGTCCGATGAGAAGTGCGATCCCGCCGACCACGCCCGGCAGCACGAAACCGGGGTTGGAGAATTCGAAGAACAGCCCGTACACGCCCAGCATCATCAGGATCAGCGCGACGGAGGGTTCGGTGATGATGGCGAGGAATCGGGTCTTCCAGTCAGGGGCCAGCGTGACGACTTCGGCGCCTGTCGTCGAAAGCGTGCGCTCGCCGGCGGTCGTCGTCACTTTGCGTCCGTTGACCTTGGCGACGAGATCGGTCACGTCGCGTGCCTCGAGATCGATCACGTGCTGCGCCAGCGCTTCGTCGGCGGACAAGCTCACGGCCTCGCGCACCGCACGCTCACCCCAGTCGGCGTTGCGGCCGCGAAGCTGCGCAAGCCCGCGGATGTAGGCCGCCGCGTCGTGGATCTGCTTTCGGCTGAGCGTATCGAGATGGTCGTCCGCGCTCTTGCCCTTGTCCTTGTCGGCCTGGGGCTGGGGTGACGACGGCGATGGCGATGGCATGCCGATCTGGATCGGCGTCGCGGCACCGAGGTTGGTTCCGGGCGCCATGGCCGCGATGTGGCTCGCGTAGAGGATGTAGGTGCCGGCGCTGGCGGCGCGAGCGCCGCTGGGCGCGACGAACACCGCCACCGGCACGCGCGAAGCGAGCATCGCCTTGATGATCTCGCGCATGGACGTATCGAGTCCGCCCGGGGTGTCGATCTGCAGAACGACGAGCTGAGCGTCGTCCTTTTCCGCGCGCTCCAGGCCGTGGGTGACGAACTGGGCGGTGGCGGGGCCGATCGCTCCGGTGACGGGCAGCACGACCACGGCCGGCGGGGCGGCGACGACCGCCGCCGCGAGGACGAGGGGCGCGAATGCTGCGAAGCGCAAGACCTTCACGGTCTTCACGCGAAATGCCTCGCTGAATCCAGGTACGGGAGTCGATTATTGCAGAAAACGCCAGTCATCGCCGTGCGCGAACGGAGATCCCTCGCGGGCCTCGTCCGGCGGCCTCGGGGTTCTGGAGTCCGCTCCGGCTATGCCGGCCCTGACGGCGCTCAGGCCTCGCGAACGACGGGCGCAGGCAGCGCAGCCGCGCGCCGGCGCTGGAGCAGCAGAATCACCCCGAGCACCCCGAGCGCCGGGAGGAAGAGCCATTCCTTCGCGGGTCGAGGCCGCTCGGCTTCGACGCCCGTCACCATGAATCCCTGCTCGAACCCGGCCTTGTCCGCGGGGCTCTTGAGCGCCACCGACATTATCTGCGTCCCGGTGGGCAGGCTCATCACCCGCAGCCCCGCGCGTGCGATGCGCCGCGCACCGTCGCCCTCCGCGGCCAGCGGGAGCAGCACGGTCTTGCGGACGTCCTTGCCTTCGAGCGTCGTGCCTTCGATGCGCACGCGCAAGCCGACCCCTGGCGGCGCCGACGTAGCCTGCTCGACCAGCGACTGCGGCGGAAGCACCTTGTAGCGCGGCAGCGCTAGATCGAGCCAGAACCCGGGGCGCAGGAGTGTGAACGTCACAAGCAGCAGGAGCACCGACTCGTACCAGCGGCTGCGGGCGATGAACCAGCCCTGCGTGCCGGCGGCGAAGGCCAGCATCGCGACGATCGCGGCTCCGACGATCAGCGCGAGCTGCCACCAGCCGTCGACGCCGATCATCAGGAGCTGCGGATTGAAGATGAACATGAAGGGCAGGATCGCCGTGCGGCTGCTGTACCAGAATGCGGTGATCCCCGTGCGGATGGGATCCGCCCGCGAGATGGCCGCCGCCGCGAACGAGGCGAGCCCCACCGGCGGCGTCACGTCGGCCATCAGCCCGAAATAGAAAACGAACATGTGGATCGCGACCAGCGGCACGACCAGGCCTGACTGCGCGCCCAGCTCGACGACGACCGGCGCCATCAGCGTGGACACGACGATGTAGCTCGCGGTTGTCGGCATACCCATGCCGAGCAGGAGACAGATGAACGCGACGAGCAGCAGCATGGCGATGATGTTGCCTGCCGATACCGTCTCCACGAACTCGGTCATGACGAGGCCGAGACCCGTCACCGACACCGTGCCGACGACGATGCCCGCCGCGGCGGTGGCGAGCGCGATGCCGATCATGTTGCGCGCGCCGCGCTCCAGGCCGTCGACCAGGTCGCGGAAGCCCGCGCCGAACAGCAGCAACGAGATCGGCTGCCGCCGGAAAAACGCGAGCAGCGGCTTCTGGGTCACGAGGATGACGATCAGGAGCACAGTCGCGTAGAACGCCGCGAGCCCGGGGGAGAGCTCTTCCACCATCAGCGCCCACACGAGCACGACCACGGGCAGCAGGAAGTGCAGGCCGGCCAGCAGCGTCTCCTTGAGCGGCGGCAGCGCGACGACCTTCGCAGTCGGATCATCGACGGTGAGATCCGGTTCGGCCGCTACGAGCCGTACGAGCAGCACATAGGCGGCTGCGAGGACCGCCAGTACCACCCATTTCGCCGCCTCACCCAGCAGCGGCTTGAGCCAGCCGAGGCCGTAATAGACGACGTTGGCGACGATGACGATCCCGGCGATCGTCATCGCCACGCCCGCAAGCCGCCGCCACGGCGAGAATCCAGCCTTGGTCGGAATGCCCGCGATGCCGGCCTTGCATGCCTCGAGATGGACGATGTAGAAGAGCGCGATATAGGAAATGATCGCCGGCAGGAACGCGTTCTTCACGATCTCGGAATACGGCACTCCGACGTATTCCGCCATGAGGAAAGCGGCCGCACCCATCACCGGAGGCATGATCTGCCCGTCCACGCCGGCGGCGACTTCGATGGCGCCCGCCTTTTCCGCCGAATAGCCCACGCGCTTCATGAGCGGGATCGTAAACGTGCCGCACGTGACGACGTTGGCGACCGACGAGCCCGAGATCATGCCCATCAGCCCCGACGACACGACGGCCGCCTTGGCGGGGCCGCCGCGCATGTAGCCCAGGAGCGCGAAGGCGACCTTGATGAAATAGTTGCCCGCCCCTGCCTTCTCGAGCAGCGAGCCGAACAGCACGAACAGGAATATGTAGCTCGCCGATACGCCCAGCGCGACACCGAACACGCCTTCCGTCGTGAGCCAGTAGTGTGAGACCGCCTTCGACAGAGACACGCCTTTGTGCGAGATCATTTCGGGCATGTACGGTCCGGCGAAGGCGTATCCCAGCATCAGGATGGCGATGATGGCGAGCGGCGGACCGATGACGCGCCGCGTCGCCTCGAGCAGCAGGAGGACGCCGACCACCGCCGCCGCAATGTCGATCGTCGTCGGCTCGCCCGGCCGCGCCGCGATCTCGCGGTAGAACAGAAAGAGGTACGCGCCGCAGAATGCGGCGACGGCGGCGAGGATCCAGTCCTGAAGCGGGATGTACTTGCGCGGCGAGCGCTTGGCGAACGGGAAGACGAGATAGGCGAGAAACAGCCCGAAGCCGAGATGCAGCGAGCGCATCTCGGTCGAGTTGAGGACGAAGACGTTGAAGGCGAACGGGAGCGGAGAGGCGTACCAGAGCTGCAGCAGCGACCAGGCGAGGCAGGTCCAGCCGATAAGGCGCGCCGGCGCCCCGGAGGGCGTCCGCCCTCCGAGGTCGGCCTCCTGGACCAGCGCGGCGGCCGCAGTTTCGCCGCCCCGAGCCTCGCGGCTCACTTCATCCAGCCCTTTTCCCTGTAGTAGCGCAAGGCGCCCTCGTGGATCGGCGCCGAGAGGCCGTCCTTGATCATGTGCGGCGCTTCGAGATGCGCGAACGCCGGGTGCAGCTTCTTGAACTCGTCGAGATTGTCGAACACCGCCTTGGTGATGATGTAGACGACGTCCGCCGGCACCTTGGCGGAGGTCACCATCGTGGCGGTCACGCCGTAGGTCGGTGTGGGCTGCGGGTTGTTGGCGTAGATGCCGCCCGGAATTTCGACCTTCGCGTAGTAGGAGTGCTTCTTGACCAGCTCGTCAACGGCAGGATCCGATAGCGGAACGAGCTGGGCGCCGCAGGTCGTCGTCGGGTCCTGGATGTTGGCCGAGGGGTGGCCGACGCCGTAGAAGAACGCATCGATCTTGTTGTCGCACAGTGCCGGCCCGTGCTCGTCAGCCTTGAGCTCGGAGGCGAGCGCGAAGTCCGTCACCTTCATGTTCTCGGCGGCCAGCAGCTCGTCCATCGCCGAGCGCGTTCCGGACCCCGGATTGCCGACGTTGACACGCTTACCCTTGAGATCCTTGAACGAATGTATGTTGGCTTCCTTGCGGGCGACCAGCGTGAACGGCTCGGGATGCACTGAGAACACCGCCCGCAGATCCTTGTCCGGCTCCTTGAAGGACCCGGTGCCGTTGTAATCCTGGTACTGAACGTCCGATTGCGCCATGCCGAAATCGAGCTCGCCGCTCTTGACCGCGTTGACGTTGTAGACCGAGCCGCCGGTCGATTCGACCGAGCACCGCAGCCCGGTCTTGGCGCGGTCCTTGTTGACCAGGCGGCAGATGGCGCCGCCGACCGCGTAGTAGACGCCGGTCACGCCACCGGTGCCGATGGTGACGAACTTCTGCTGCGCCACGGCCGACGGAGCAGCCAGGGCACAGACCAACGCGACGGACGCGAGCGAGGTTGCAATCAATGTGCTGCGACAGGGATTGCTTTGCATGATGATTTCTTCCTCCGGTAAAGAAGCAAGACGCTGGAAAACCCGAAGCCTCGGGCAGTCTTACGCGACGCTGCCCTCGTCCGCGGGCGCAGAGGCCGGCTCGGGGACACGTGTCGTGCCTCGAGCTTCGCGCGCAGAAGCCAGCGCGGCCTCGATCGCGCCGGCAAGCCGGCCGACGATCTCGTCGAGGTCATTATCAGTCACGATGAACGGCGGCGCGAGCAGCACGTGATCACCGCGTCGGCCGTCGATCGTCCCGCCCATGGGGTAGACCATCAGCCCGCGTGCCATCGCTTCGGCCTTGACTCGGGCGTACAGGCGCCAGCCCGGGTCGAACGGCTCCTTGGTCGCGCGATCCGCGACGAGCTCGAGCGCCATGAAGAGCCCACGCCCGCGGATGTCGCCGATATTCGGATGGTTGCCGAACCTCGCGGCGAGCCGCTGGCTCAAGCCCGCCCCCTGCCGGCGCACCGCGGCCAGCAGATTGTCGCGCTGGATCACCTTCTGCACCGCCAGCGCCGCGGCGCAAGCCACCGGGTGGCCGATGTACGTGTGACCGTGCTGGAAGAAACCGCTGCCCTTGTCGAGCGCGGCGATGATCTTCTCGCCGACCAGCACCGCGCCGATCGGCTGATAGCCGCCCCCAAGGCCTTTGGCGATCGCCATCAGGTCCGGGGCGACGCCCTCCTGCTCGACGGCGTGCAGCGTGCCCGTGCGGCCCATCCCGCACATCACCTCGTCGGCGATGAACAGGATCTCGTGCCGGTCGCAGATGTCGCGGATGCGGCGGAAGTACCCGGGCACAGGCGGTATTGCGCCTGAGGTTGCGCCGCCCACGGTCTCGGCGCAGAACGCGATCACGTTCTCGCCGCCCAGCCGCGCGATCGCCTCCTCGAGCTCGCGAGCGAGCCGCGCGCCGTAGGCCTCGGGTGTTTCATCCGCGCGGCGATCGCGGTATTCGTAGCAGGGCGCGACGTGAGCGACGTCGATCAACAGCGGCGCGAACTGGCGCCGGCGCCATTCGTTGCCGCCGACGGCGAGCGCGCCGAGCGTGTTCCCGTGGTAGCTCTGGCGGCGGGCGATAAAGTGGCGCCGCTGCGGCTGGCCGATCTCCACGAAATATTGCCGCGCGAGCTTGAGCGCAGCCTCGATCGCCTCCGACCCGCCGGAGACGAGATACACGTGCGAGATGCCCTGGGGCGCATGCGCAACGAGATGATCGGCGAGCTCCTCGGCCACCGCCGTCGAGAAGAAGCGCGTGTGCGCGTAGGCTATCCGATCGATCTGCTCGTGCATCGCGCGGATCACGTCGGGATGGCCGTGCCCGAGACACGACACCGCCGCGCCGCCGGACGCGTCGAGATATTCGCGGCCGGAAGCGTCGACAATGCACAGCCCAAGTCCGCCCGCAGCGAGCGGCAGCTTGCCGCGGAGGCTCCGATGAAGGATGTGGCTCATGATGAAGTCCGGTGAACAACGTTGTGTCGCGAGCGATTCCAGTAGGCGCGCTGCGCCGCGAGTCGCGCGTCGACTTCGGCGAGACGCTTCAAGACCGCCTTTCCGCCTTTCGCGGCGAGCCAGGCAACCAGCAGCTCGACCAGCGCGAGCGGCGCGATCATCGAGGGAAAGAACGAGATCGAGTCGGCACGGAAGAGCAGGAAGTGCGTGGCGTTGCGCGCGAGCGGCGAGAGCGCGCTGTCGGTGAGGGCGACGACGGCGACGCCGCGCTTGGCCGCCGTTACGACCGCTTCGACGGTCGGCGTCGAATAGGGCTCCTGGCTGATCGCGATCAGCACGTCGCCCGGCTCCAGGGCGTCGAGCTGGTCGTGCACGGTTCCACCCACGCCGTCGAACAGCACCCCGTTGCGCGCGATCAGGTTGTAGGCGTACCGGAACTGGAAGGCGATGCCGAAAGGCGCGCGCACGCCGAGAAAGCCGACGCGCCGCGCGCCGGCGATTGCGGCGACGGCGGCCGCCAGCCTCTGCGGCGAGTTCAGCGCCAGCACCGATTCGACATCCGCGATCTGCGAAGCCGCGATGTCGCGAGCGAGGCGCTCGATGCGCTTCGCCTGAGGCGCCGCCTGCAGAGCGGAGGCGCGCGGGCCGTATTTAGCGGGCCGGCCCGTCAACGCCTCCTGGAACGGCCGCCGCAGCGACGCGTAGCCGGAAAAGCCGAGCGCGCGGGCCAGGCGCACCATGGTTGGCGCGGAAACCCCGGCGTTTCTGGCCTGCTGGCGCATCGACCACAGTCCGGTCTCGTTGGGATGGTCGGCGATCCAGCGCGCCGCGCGCTGAAGCTCGGGGCTGAGCGCGTCGAAATTCGAGCGCAGCCGCTCGACGACTTCCGGCGCCGCAGGAGTGGAAGCCGTCTGCGTCATGTTACAAACGTTACATCGACGTCAAGGAAATTACAAGCGTTTTACGCAACCGGGCTTTGTCCGGTCTCAGGCGAGAAACGCTCGCCGCACTAGCGCCACCAGCACCGCGGCGAGGAGAGCCGCGATGACCGCGAGCCACCGGTTGCGCACGCGCTGCGCCGTCGCGAGCTCCCGCAGGGCCTCGGACGACGCGGGGGCGGGCCGGTTCAGGTTTTCGTAGATGAGCCGCGGAAGCCGGGGAACGACCGCGGCGAGGAAGGGCGCTTCGTCGCGCAACCGCCGGGAGAGCGCGCGCCAGCCGACCTGATCCTGCATCCAGCGCTCGAGGTACGGCTTGGCTGTAACCCAAAGATCGAGGTCCGGATCGAGCTGGCGGCCCAAGCCCTCCACGTTGAGCAGGGTCTTCTGCAGCAGCACGAGCTGCGGCTGGATCTCCACGTTGAACCGGCGCGAGGCCTTGAAGAGCTGTACGAGGACGCGGCCCAGCGAGATCTCCTTGAGAGGCCGGTCGAAGATCGGCTCGCACACCGCTCGGATTTCGCTCTCGAGCTCGTCGGCCCGCGTATCCGCCGGCACCCATCCCGATTCGATGTGCGCGGTCGCCACGCGGTGGTAATCGCGGCGGAAGAACGCGAGGAAGTTCTGCGCCAGGTAATTCTGATCGGTCTCCGAGAGCGTCCCCATGATTCCGAAGTCGAGCGCGATGTACTTGCCGAGGTTCGCCGGGTCGGTCGCGACGAAGATGTTGCCCGGGTGCATGTCGGCATGGAAGAAACCGTCGCGGAAAACCTGGGTGAAGAAGATCTCGACACCCGCACGCGCGAGCCGTGGGATGTCGATGTTGTGCTCGCGTAAGCGCTCGATCTGGCTGATCGGGATCCCCGACATCCGCTCCATCACCATCACTTCGCTCGAGGACCAGTCCCAGTAAACCTCCGGGATGAGCAGCAGCGGCGAATGCAGGAAGTTGCGCCGGAGCTGCGAGCAGTTGGCTGCTTCGCGCGCGAGATCGAGCTCGCCGTGGATCGTCTTGTCGAACTCGGCGACCACGTCGCGCGGCCGCAGCCGCTTGCCGTCGCTCCATAGATGCTCCACCGCCCACGCGCCCATCTGCATGAGCGCGAGGTCCTCGTCGATGGTCGCCGCGATCTTCGGCCGCAGGACTTTGACCGCGGCGGGGGTTCCGTCGGGCAACTCCGCGAGATGGACCTGCGCGACCGAGGCACTCGCGACCGGCTCGTGGTCGAACGACCGGAACACCTGTCCGACCGGGCGGCCGTAGACGCGCTCGAGCGTCGCGACGACATGTTCGCTCGGGAACGGCGGCACGCGGTCCTGGAGCAGCGCGAGCTCGTCGGCGATGTCCGGCGGAATAAGATCGCGGCGCGTGGAAAGCACCTGGCCGAACTTGACGAAGATCGGCCCCAGCGCTTCCAGCGCCAGGCGCAGGCGGACCGCCCGCGGCGTGGAAAGATCGCGCCAGAAGGTGAGTGCGCGGGCCGTTGGCCTGAGCCAGCGAAAACGCTCGTGCCCGAGCAAAAACTCGTCGAGCCCGTACTTGAGCGCAACGAGCCAGATTTTCGCGAGCCGAAGCCAACGCATGCGGGCGATTGTAAGGGATCGGCGAAGCGCCTATGACCCGGGGCTCTGGACGGCGTCCGTTTTGACGCTTTCGCGCCCTCGGCGTAGATTCGCCGCTCTCTTCGAACCGGCGACGCGCATGCCTGGCCCCTCCGAGTTCGCGCTGGTGCTCGCCGTCGGTCTCGTCGCCGGAACGATCAGCGGCATCGTCGGTTTCGGTGCATCGATCATGGTGATGCCTGTGCTGGTGATCCTGTTCGGGCCGCAGCGGGCGGTGCCGATCATGGCGATCGTGTCGATTCTCGCGAACCTGTCGCGGATCCTCGTCTGGTGGCGCGAGATCTCATGGCGTCACTGCGCGGTCTACGCGGCGACCGCGGCGCCGGCCGCCGCGCTCGGCGCTCGAACGCTGCTCCAACTCTCGCCGCGTGTCGTCGAAACCGCGCTCGGAGCGTTCTTTCTCGCGATGATTCCCGCGCGGCGCGCGCTGGCCGCGCGGAACCTGCGAGTTAGCCTGTGGCAGCTCGCGATCATGGGTGCGGCGATCGGCTATCTCACCGGGATCGTCGCCTCGACCGGACCGATCAGCGTTCCGGTGTTTCTCGCGCTCGGTCTGGTCAAGGGAGCGTTTCTCTCCACCGAGGCTGCCGCGTCGCTCGCGATCTATCTGTCGAAAGCCGCGACGTTTCGCGTGCTGGGAGCGCTGCCGTGGGACCTCGTGGTCGCGGGACTCGTGATCGGCTCGTCGCTCATGGCGGGCTCGTTCGTCGCCCGGCGCTTCGTGCTCAAGCTCGAACCGGAGCGCTTCCGGCACCTGATGGACGGCCTGCTGCTCGCCTCCGGCTTGACGATGTTGTGGATCTCCCGGGCCTGAGGAACAATCGCGTGGCGCGAAAGGAAGCGTCCGATGCCCCTCCGGCTCCCCCTTGCAAGCAGCACGCCGCATCCGGTCGTGTTCATGCTCCTGATCGTCCCTTTCGGGGTGATGTCGGGCTACCTGAGCGTGACCGTCGTCTATCTGCTGACGCAGGGGGGCGTCAGCATCGAAGCATCCGCCGCGCTGGTCGCATTGAGCTACGTCCCGCACACCTGGAAGTTTCTCTGGGCTCCGATCGCCGACACGACGTTCACGCGCAAGACGTGGTATCTCTCTGCGGCGGTCGTCAGCGCGATCGGGATCTACGCGACGGGAGCAGTACCGGCCGAATCGGGCTCGCTCACGTTGCTCACCTGGGTCGTCCTGCTCTCGAATGTGGCTTCGACGTTTCTCGCCATGGCGGTCGAAAGCCTCATGGCGTACTGCACGCCGGATGACGCCAAGGGTCGTGCGGGCGGATGGTTCCAGGCGGGGAATCTCGGCGGCTACGGACTGGGCGGCGGCGCCGGCCTGTGGCTCGCGCAAGCCCTGCCGCGGGCGTGGATCGGCAGCGCGACGCTCGCGGCTCTGTGCCTTCTGTGCAGTGCGGCGCTCGCGTTCGTCGCCGAACCGCCCGCGCATGTTCACGCCGAGAATTACCGGCGCACGCTGGTGGAACTGACCAGGGACCTGTGGCGGGTCGCGCGCTCGCGGCGAGGCTTCCTCGCACTGCTGATCTGCTTCCTGCCGATCGGCACCGGCGCGGCGTCGAACCTCTGGGCAGCGGTCGCCGCCGACTGGCACGCATCGACCAATACCGTCGCACTGGTGACCGGGGTATTCAGCGGGATCGTCTCGGCGATCGGCTGCCTCGTCGGCGGCTACCTGTGCGATCGCATGGACCGCAAGCTTGCCTACGCCCTCTATGGGGTCCTGCTCGCCGCTTGCGCGGTGGCGATGGCGCTCGCGCCGCGCACCGAGACGATGTACGTCGTGTTCACCATGGCGTACGCGGTCGTCAACGGATTCAACTACGCCGCCTTCTCGGCGGTGGCGCTCGAAGCGATCGGTCGCGGGGCCGCAGCGACCAAGTACAGCCTGTTCGCGTCGCTCTCCAACATGCCCATCGGCTACATGACCGCGGTCGACGGATGGGCCGCCGCACGCTGGGGCGCCGGCGGGATGCTTCGCGTCGAAGCCGCGGTCGGGATTCTCGCAGTCCTGTTTTTCGCCGCCGTCGCGGCGATCGCCGGAAAATTTGCTCGCGCGCCTGCATCAACCATCGGGAGGATATCGGTATGAGACGATTCGCGATGCTGCTTCTCGCCGCGGCCACCGACGGCGCCAGGCTCTACGCGGCTGCGAAGCAGCACCGCAAGGCGCTGCTCGCGCAAGGCTACGTCGTGATGATCGACACCGCCGCGGCGCCCCGCACGCGGCATGCCACGAGGTACATCAACTACAGCAAGGACAACAAGGACGGCGGACTGTCAGTGATTCTCGACGCCAACACGGGCGCCGTCGAGAACGTGCTGAAGCACTGATTCCGGACGCGGGACCAGGCCGTCCGGCAGGGTCAGCCGGCGTGGGTCGGGTCGAGCGCGTCGATTCGAGCCGCGAGCGCGTCCACCTTTGCGGCGAGTGCGGCGATGTCCGCGCCGAAGGTCCGTGCCTCCGTTGCCCCGACGGCGAGCTTCGCCTCGTCCGTGACATAGCGCGCGACGCTCTCGCCGAAGCGTTCGCCTGCGTAGCCGGGAAACGCCAGCAAACGCCGACCCGCGTCCGCAACCTCCTGACCCAGGATCGGGCCGAGGAATTGAGCGAGCGCACGCTCGACGAACCACGGCAGGGTCGTTGCCAGTTCCCCCACTGTAGAGGCGAGCGCCGGATCTCCTTCGGAGCCGACCAGCTCCGACCAGCGTTCCGGCGCGGCCAACAACGCAGGAAGTCGCAAAGGCGAAAGCTTCAACGTGAGGTCCGGCTGCTCGGCGCCGGCCGCGATTCGTCCGCCGGAATCGATCGCGAAAACGCGTTCGACCGGTCCGACGACGAGTCGCACGGTACGCCCGGCGTGGGCCGCCAGCTTGTCGCGCGCCCAGCTCTCGCGCTCGAGCGCGCGATTGACGGCGTCGAGTCCAAGCGTCACAACGCGTAGCCCCGGTGCACGGCCACGACGCCGGCGGTCAGGTTGAACCACTCGACGCGCTCGAAGCCGGCAGCTTCCATCATCGATTTCAATCCGGCCTGGTCGGGATGCATTCGAATCGATTCGGCGAGATAGCGATAGCTCGCCTCGTCGTGAGCGACCAGTTTGCCGAGTCGCGGGAGCACGTTGAAGCTGTACCAGTCGTAAGCCGCCCGGAACGGCGGCGCCACCCGGCTGAATTCGAGAATGAGCGCCGCCCCGCCGGGCCTGAGCACGCGGCGCATTTCCTCCAACGCCCGCTCCTTGTGCGTGATGTTGCGCAAGCCGAAGGCGATCGACACGCAATCGAAGGTCCGCGCGGCGAAGGGCAGCGCCTCCGCGTCGCACTGGACCGCGGGCACGAGGCGCCCATGGTCGAGCAGCCGATCGCGGCCGACCGAAAGCATGGCTGCGTTGATATCGCTCAGCACGACCCGGCCCATCGGTCCCGCGCGATCGGCGAAGAGCTGCGCGAGGTCCGCCGTGCCGCCCGCCACGTCGAGCACCCGGTCTCCGGGGCCGATACCGGAGAGCTCGACGGTGAAGCGCTTCCACAGCCGGTGCATGCCGACCGACATGAGGTCGTTCATGAGGTCGTACTTGCCGGCGACCGAATCGAACACGCCGCGGACGCGTCCGGCCTTTTCCTCGGCGGGCAGCTGCTGATAGCCGAAGTGCGTTTTTTCGGTCATGCGCCTGGGCGCTCGCTGCCGAAGCGCGGGCGCTTTAGTGCCGGTGGCCGCAGGCGTGCGCCGGAGCGCTCGGCTTGGCGTTCGGATCCGGCTCGCGGCTCGCTCCCTCCGCTGCGAGCCGCTCGAGGTAGCGCTGCCACAGAGCATCGTGTTCCGCGCCCAGCCCGTAGAGGTAGTCCCAGGAGTAGATGCCGGTATCGTGGCCGTCGGAGAATTTGGGGCGGATCGCGTAATGCCCCACGGCTTCGACTTCGACGATTCCAACGTCGCGTTTTCCCACCTGCAGCGTCTCCTGCCCGGGACCGTGCCCGCGCACTTCGGCCGAAGGCGAGTACACGCGCAGGAATTCGTACGAGAGCCGGAAGCTCGTCCCATCGGCGAACGAGATTTCCATCGCCCGGGAAGACTGATGGAGCTTGATCTCGGTGGGAACGGGTGTGGTGCGATCGTCGGGCATAGAGCTTATTGTACGGCGAATGCCCGACAGGCGTTCCGTGCGCCGCGCCGACCGTCACGGGTGGGGCGGCGAGGGAGTCGTGGGTTGACTCCCGAATTCGCGCCGGGACCCGTAGGTCGGCGTCTGCGGCGCCCGGGACGTCGGCGGGCCTTCGCCGTACAAGAGCCGCCGGTTTTGAGCTGGGTTGTTACGCCGCCCCGGGGTTCGCTGCGCTTACCCCGCGGCCGCCTCCTTGTACCCATACGGGTAAAGTTGTCGTGGAGCGTCGGCCGCTACGGCCACTCGACCCCCGCTCGCTACGCGCTCGCGGGTCCCCTCTCGCTGCTCGGGCCGTTACTGCACGATATCGAGGTTGCCGATGCCGGCCATGACGTTGCGGTTCTTCGCGTCCTTGCCGTGCAGCTTGATCTCGAGCCGGAGGTCGTTGAGCGAGTCGGCATTGCGCAGCGCGTCTTCGTAGCTGATCATGCCGGCCTCGTAGAGGTCGAACAGCGCCTGGTCGAACGTCTGCATGCCGAGCTCGCGCGACTTCTTCATGATCTCCTTGATGCCCGACACGTCGCCCTTGAAGATCAGATCCGAGATCAACGGCGAGTTGAGCATCACTTCCACCGCCGGAACGCGGCCGCGCCCGTCGCGGCGCGGAATGAGCCGCTGCGAGACGAAGGCCCGGATGTTGAGCGAGAGATCCATCAGCAGCTGCGATCTGCGCTCCTCGGGGAAGAAGTTGATGATCCGGTCGAGCGCCTGGTTGGTGCTGTTGGCGTGCAGCGTGGCGAGGCAGAGGTGTCCCGTCTCGGCGAACGCGATCGCGTAGTCCATCGTGTTGCGGTCCCGGATTTCGCCGATCAGGATCACGTCGGGCGCCTGCCGCAGCGAGTTCTTGAGCGCGATCTCCCAGCTGTCGGTATCCACGCCGACTTCGCGCTGGGTCAGGATGCAGTTCCTGTGCTCGTGCACGAACTCGATCGGGTCCTCGATGGTGATGATGTGCCCGTAGCTGTTCTCGTTGCGGTAGCCGAGAAGGGCCGCCATCGAAGTCGATTTGCCGCAGCCGGTCGCACCGATGAACATCATGATGCCGCGCTTGCTCATGCACACGTCCTTGAGCACCGGCGGCAGGTTCAGCTCCTCGAAGGTCGGGATCGTGGTATTGATCGTGCGCATCGCCATCCCGACGCGGCCCTGCTGGATGAACGCGTTGCAGCGGAAGCGACCGACCCCGGGGGGACTGATCGCGAAGTTGCACTCCTTGGTCGACTCGAACTCCGCCGCCTGCTTGTCGTTCATCACGCTGCGCGTGAGCTCGATGGTGTGCTGCGGCGTGAGCGGCGTCTTGGACACCGGAACGATCTTGCCGTCGATCTTGATCGCGGGGGGAAAGGCGGCCGTGATGAAGAGGTCCGAGCCCTTCTGCTTGACCAGGAGATCGAGCAGCTCGTGGATGAATTTGGTCGCCGTTTCGCGTTCCATGGGGAAGAGCTCCGGTAAGGGCTGCCTAGCCGCCGAAGAGTTCCTTGTTGACGGCGCGCATGCGCGCTTCGGCAAGCTGGACCTGGTTGCGGCGGACCATCTCGGTCAGGCACTGATCCATCGTCTGCATGCCCGCTGCCTGGCTGGTCTGGATCACCGAATACATCTGCGCGACCTTGTTCTCGCGGATCAGGTTGCGGATCGCCGGCGTGCCCATCATGATCTCCCAGGCGGCGGTGCGGCCCTGCCCGTCCTTGGTCTTGAGCAGTGACTGCGAGATCACCGCGACCAGCGACTCCGAGAGCATGGCCCGGACCATGTCCTTCTCGGTCGCGGGAAAGACATCGATGATCCGGTCGATGGTCTTCGCGGCCGAACTGGTGTGGAGCGTAGCGAACACCAGGTGCCCCGTCTCGGCGGCGGTGAGCGCGAGACGTATGGTCTCCAGGTCGCGCATTTCGCCCACCAGGATGTAGTCGGGGTCCTCGCGCAACGCCGCGCGCAGCGCGTTGGCGAAGGAGAGCGTGTGCGGCCCGACCTCACGCTGGTTGATCAGGCACTTCTTGGAATCGTGCAGGAACTCGATCGGATCCTCGATGGTGAGGATGTGGCCGTATTCGCTCTCGTTGACGTGATTCACCATCGCGGCCAGCGTCGTCGATTTGCCCGATCCGGTCGGGCCCGTCACGAGGATCAGGCCGCGAGGGCGCTCGGTCATCCCGGAGAACGACTTGGGGCAGTTGAGCTCCTCGAGCGTGAGAACTTTCGAAGGAATCGTCCGGAACGCGACCGCCGCCCCGCGCTGCTGGTTGTAGGCGTTGACGCGAAAGCGCGCCAGGTTCGGGATGCCGAACGAGAAGTCGCACTCGAGCATTTCCTCGTACATCTTGCGCTGGGCATCGCTCATGATGTCGTACACCATGGCGTGCACGTCCTCGTGCTCCATCGGCGGCAGGTTGATGCGCCGGATGTCGCCGTGAACGCGGATCATCGGCGGCAGACCTGCGGAGAGGTGCAGGTCGGAGGCCTTGTTCTTGACCGCAAACGCTAAGAGTTCGGCAATGTCCATTTATAATCCCGGCGGGCGTCGCGCGGCGGGAGAAGCACGTTTGTCTCGCGTGGCCGCGGCGGTCACCCCGACCGCCGGCCGCGAGTTGTTGATTACATCCAGGGCGCGCTATGCCGACGTCATCCGATTATGAGCCCAGACGAGAACGCGTGGCAAGCCGTGGCATCGCGGATCGCCGAGGCCGCCCGTCGAGCGAGACGCGATCCCGCGTCCGTCCGCCTGCTCGCGGTAAGCAAGGGACAGTCCGCCGAGAAGGTCCGGGCCGTCTATGCCTTGGGCCAGCGGGCCTTCGGCGAGAACTACGTGCAGGAGGCCGTCGGGAAAGGCGCCGAGCTCGCCGATCTGCCGGGGATCGAATGGCACATGATCGGGCCGCTGCAATCCAACAAGGCGCGCGTGGCCGCCGAGCGCTTCGCCTGGGTCCAGAGCGTCGACCGGCTCAAGATTGCCGAGCGACTCGCGGGCGCACGCGATGTGCAACTTCCGCCGCTCAACGTCTGCGTGCAAGTGAACATCAGCGCGGAGAACGCGAAGAGCGGGGCAGCGCCCGGCGACGCGGCGGCGCTCGCGCGGGCGGTGGCAGCGTTGCCGCGTCTCGTGCTGCGCGGATTCATGGGCATCGCCGAGGAGACCGACGACGTAGACCGCGTGCGCCGCCAGTTCCGCATTCTGCGCGATCTCTTCGAGGCCACGCGCGCCGGGGGGGTTGCGCTGGACACATTGTCGATGGGCATGTCGGCGGACCTCGAATCCGCGATCGCCGAGGGCGCGACGATGGTGCGCATCGGAACCGCGCTCTTCGGCCCGCGGCACAAGTAGCGGCCGGACGATGAACGTCACCATCATCGGCGGCGGGAACATGGCGCGGGCGCTCCTGGGCGGACTCATCGCGCGGGGCCAGCAGCCCGACACGCTGAGCGTGGTCGAGATCGACGCCGAGGCGCGTGCGACGGTCGCCGCTCGATTCGGCGTGACGACATTCGCCGCGATCGAAGGGCCGGCCGTCGCGAGTGCGGACGTCGTGGTGCTTGCGGTCAAGCCACATAATGTGCGCGCGGTGGCGCGCGAGCTCGCGACGCTCCTCGCAAGCCAAGTGGTGCTGACCGTCGCCGCCGGTATCCGTCTCGCCGATCTGTCGCGCTGGCTCCATGGCTATCGGCGGCTGGTGCGGGCGATGCCGAACACGCCGGCGCTGATCGGCGCCGGGATCGCCGGCTTGTTCGCACTGCCGGGCGTGGACAGCGACGGCCGCGCGCGCGCGGCGTCCGTGCTCGAGGCGGTCGGCGGCACGCTCTGGTGCGAACGCGAGGAAGATCTCGACGCCGTGACCGCGATCTCGGGCAGCGGTCCTGCCTACGTGTTTTATTTCCTCGAGGCGCTCGATGCGGCCGCGCGCGAGCTCGGGTTTGCGCCCGCGGTGGCACGCCGGCTGGCGCTCGCGACGTTTTCCGGTGCGATTCGTCTGGTGGAGCAAAGCGACTCCGAACCGGCGCTTCTGCGCGCGCAGGTGACCTCCAAGGGCGGTACCACCGAGCGCGCGATTGCGACGATGGCGGATGCGCGGGTCAAGGAGGCGATCCTCGCCGCCGTGAAAGCGGCGGCGGCTCGCGCGCAGGAGCTGGGCGAGCTTTTCGGCGGCGATAACTGACCTGCGAGACCGAAGGCCCATCGTGCTCACCGACGCGCTTCGCTTCCTCCTCAACGTGATCTTCGGGCTCTTCGTCTACACGGCCCTGCTGCGCTTCATCATGCAGTGGATGCGGGCACCGTTTCGGAATCCCGTCGGGCAGGCGGTCACCGCGTTGACCGACTGGGCGGTGAAGCCGCTGCGCAAGATCCTGCCGGGCTTCGGCGGCTACGACTGGGCGTCGCTCGCGGTGGCGTGGCTTCTGCAGGTGCTGTGGCTGGTCGCCATCACCGCGCTCACGGCACCGGTCGGGACGATGCTCAGCGGCACGACGGCAGGCTTGATCGCCACCATAGCCGTAATCGAGCTTATCAAGGCGGCGCTGTGGATCGTGATCGTCGCCGTGTTCGTCCAGGCGCTGCTTTCCTGGATCGCGCCGGACGGACCGCTGGCGGGTGTGCTGAATGCTCTGACCTTTCCCTTGCTCGCCCCCGTGCGACGTCTGGTGCCGCCGATCGGCGGGGCGCTCGACCTTTCGCCGTTGATCGTGATCGTGCTCGCCCAGCTCGTGCTGATGCTGCCGGTGGCATGGCTGGAACAGACCGTTGCGGGCCTTTTCCGGTAATGCGGCTTCGCCAGGCTGGCGGCGCATCGACGCCGACGGCTCGATCGTGCTCCAGCTCCACTGCCATCCGGGCGCGAAGCGCACGCAAGTCGCGGGGATCTATGGACAGGCGTTGAAAATCCGTCTCGCGGCGCCCGCGGCGGAAGGGCGCGCGAACGAGGCGCTGATCGCGTTCCTTGCCGAGAGCTTCGGCGTGCCGCAGCGCAACGTCACCTTGGTTCGCGGCGAGCGCGGGCGGAGCAAGACCGTACGCATCGCCGCGCCCGTGGCGCGGCCCGATCGTGATTGGGGGCTGTAAGATTCGCCTTGGGAAGGCCGGGTCGCGCGTTTGTGCGATGCGGTTTTTGGGAGGGAAGGAGTAGCAATGGCGATTGTGGAAACGACCCCGCGTAAACCGCTAGGTCGACCGTCACGCAGAGCGGTGACCAAAGGCAGGCCGTCGCCCAAACCGACGCAGCTCGCGGCGGACCTTGTGTCGACGATACGCGAGATGGCGTGGACCGGACAGCATGCGCGAGCCATCGAACAGTGCAGTCGGGCGCTCGGTACCATCATCGAAGGCAAGCCCCTGCCGACTGCCGCGCAAATGGATCTGCTCGATCTGCGCGCGGAGTCGTACATCGCCCTCGGCAAGGTTGATCTGGCTGCCGGAGACGCCGCGGCGATGATCGGCCTTGCCGCTTCTGGAAATTCGGCTGCCCTTAAGGCGAAAGCGTTGAGCCGCCAGGCGCTCGTGCAGATGCGCCGGGGCGAATTGAAGGCCGCAGTCGAGACCGGAATCGCCGCCGCGAAGTCCGCTCAGCAATCAAGGCAGAATCCGCTGCGGGCAACAGCGTTGTTGCGTCTCGGCGAAGCGCACAACCGCGCCGGGGACCACAAGACGGGTCTCGAGACCGCGCGCCAAGCCGTCCGGCTCTTCGAGGCGGCCGGCGATCTCCGGGGTGCCGGTCGGGCGCACTGGGTCGCGGCATTCGCCTGCCAGCTCATCGGCCGGACCAAGGAAGGGCGCGCCGCCGGACTGAGAGCGCTGGAGCTATGCACGAAGGCGGGAGATCGATACGGCGTCGGCAACGCGCTGGTCATCCTGTCGCAGAGCGACGTCGACATCGCCGACGGGATCCGGCGGCTGCAGCAGGCGAAAGAAGCCTTCGAGGCCGCGGACTATGCCGAGCGCCGGACGGTCGCCCTCGCGAATCTCGCGAGCGCCTACACCGAGATGGGCTTACATCAGCACGCCCGGCGCCTGTATGGCGAGGTCACGAACCTGAGCCGGGCCATGGGTGCGAAGCAGCAATTGACCTACGCCGTAGGCAATCTGCTTTACACAGAGATCGAGCTCCGTTCGCTGGACCTCGCACGAGAACGCTTACGGGAATTCGCGAGGCTGGTATCCGGACTTGGCGAACCGAACATGGATGCGGGCCTCGCGCGGTACGAAGGCGATCTGGCCATGGCGGACGGCGAGTTCGCGACCGCCGCGCGGCGCTATCAGTCGGCGGTACAGATCGCGCATCAGTCGGGACTCGGCGCCGAGCCTGCCTTCTGGGCACTAGCCGGTCACGCGCAGCTTGCCCACGGCGACAAGGCGGCGGCGCTCAAGGCGACATCGAAGGCCACCGACTTGCACCGGGCGCAAGCGTTCGCCAAGACCGACGTTTTGCCTTCGCAGGAAATATGGTGGCGACACGCGCAGGCGCTGCTCTCGAACAAGAAGAGCAAGGAAGCACATCAAGCGCTCGATCGGGCCTACAAGTTGCTGCTCGAGCGGATCGCCAATCTGCGGGACGAAGGCTTGCGCAGGAACTACCTGAACAAGGTTCCCGTCAACCGCGAAATCATCGCCGCATGGCTCGCCGGCGGCGCGAAGCGCAAGCTTCCGAAGAAACGCCTGCTCGCGCACCTCGCCATCGAATCCAATGTGCGGGAGCCGTTCCGGCGGCTCGCGGATACGGGTCTGCGGCTCAATGCCCTGCATACCGCCGAGGAGATCCAGGAGTTCATCGTCGAGGAAGCCACCGAGCTCTGTGGCGGCGAGCGCGTGTTGCTGGTCATCGATCGCGATGGCATGCGCGAGGTCGCGCGTGCGCTCGTGCCGTTCGGCGAGGATCCGCGCGACCTGCTCGAGACGATCGAGCCCTACCTCGAAACTGCGCGCCGCACGGGTGTCGTCAGCCTTATCCACACGCCGGAAAAAGCGCAGGAACTCAAACAGCGCTCCCGAGTCGTCGCGCCGCTCATCGTCCAGAGCAAGGTTCTCGGCTATCTCTACGCCGATATGGACGGTTCCTATGGCCGCTTCGAGGAGACGGACCGCGACATGCTGGGGCTGCTTGCGAATCAGGCCGCGGTTGCGCTCGACAACGCGCAATGGTCGGCGGGGCTCGAGCAGAAGGTGGAGCAGCGCACGACGGAGCTGACTGCGTCCAACGCCAGCCTAGAGCAGCGCAACGCCGAGCTCGCCATCATCAATTCCATCCAGAGCGGCCTCGCCTCCAAGCTGGACTTCAGCGAGATCGTCGATCTCGTTGGCGACAAGCTGCGCGAGGTCTTCGGGGGCGTCGACCTCGGCATCACCTGGTACGACGACAAGGCGAACCTGCTTCACTATCTCTACACCTACGAGCATGGAAAGCGGCTGCCGGTCATCTCCCGGCCACCGACCCGAGGAGGGATGTTCGAAACCCGGACGCTCAAGCGGCAGCCGACCGTATTCAACTGCCTCGACGACTACAAGCGTGGCAGCATAGCGGGCCCCGTGCCGGGGACGGATCAAGGCCTGTCGATGGTCTCCGTGCCGATCGTCGGCAGCGATCGAGTCCTGGGTGACATTGCGCTCGAGAACTTCGAGCGCGAGCACGCCTACGGGGAAGGGGACCTGCGCCTCCTAGGCACCGTCGCCGCGACGATGGGTGTCGCGCTGGAGAACGCGAGCCTCTTCGACGAGACGCAGCGGCTGCTCAAGGAGACCGAGCAGCGAAACGCGGAGCTCGCGATCATCAACTCGATCCAGCAGGGGTTGGCCTCGGAGCTCGACTTCCAGGCGATCGTCGATATCGTCGGCGACAAGCTGCGCGAAGTCTTTGCGACGCCGGAGCTCGGCATCACCTGGCACGACGAGAAGAGGGGGCTTCTCCACTACCTCTACGTGTACGAGCACGGCCAGCGCCTGAAGATCGATCCTCGACCGCCGAATCCGGGCGGCATGTTCGAAACAATGAGCAAGACGCGCCAGCCCGTCGTTCTCAATACCGCGGCGGACTATGCGCGGATGGGCGGCGGCGCTCTGCCCGGGACCGATCCGAGCAAGTCGCTCATCTCGGTTCCGATCATCAGCAGCGATCGCGTGCTCGGCATGATCGGCATCGAGAACTACGAGCGCGAGAATGCGTTCGGCGAATCCGAGCTGCGGCTGCTCACGACCATCGCCGCCTCGCTCAGCACGGCGCTCGAAAACGCTCGGCTCTTCGACGAGACGCAGCGGCTGTTCAAGGCCGAGCAGGAGCGCGCCGCCGAGCTGCAGATCATCAACAGTATCCAGCAGGGCCTGGCCTCCAAGCTGGACCTTCAGGCGATCGTCGATCTCGTCGGCGAAAAGCTGTGCGACATTCTCGATACCGATGACATCGGCATCCGCCTGTACGACCGGGACTCCGGCCTGATCCATTACCTCTACGAGATGGAGCACGGCGAGCGGCTGACGATCCTGCCCTCCACGCCTTCGGCCCTGTGCGAGAAGCTGTCGACGGACCGGCGCGCAATATTCGGATCCACGGCAGAGATAACGAAGACCTACGGCATGAAGCTCGTGCCGGGCACCGAGCAGTCGAAGGCGATCGCCCAGGTTCCCATCGTCGCCGCCGACGCCGTGATCGGAAGCATTTCGGTCGAAAGCTTCGAGCGCGAAGATTATTTCAACGAGTCGAACATCCGCCTGCTGCACACGATTGCGGCATCGATGGGCGTCGCGCTGGAGAATGCGCGGCTGTTCGACGAGACGCAGCGACTGTTCAAGGCCGAACAGCAGCGTGCCGCCGAGCTGGCGGTGATCAACAGTATCCAGGAGGGCATGGCCTCGAAGCTCGACTTCCAGGCGATCATCGACCTGGTCGGCGACAAGCTGCGTGAGGTGTTCAGGACCGGCGACATTGGCATCCGCTGGCATGACGATAAGACGGGCCTGATCCAATACCTGTACGACTATGAGCGCGGCGAGCGGCTAAGCCATCCGCCGCTGCCGCCAACGCCCGGAGGAATATGGTCGAAACTCGCGAGGACGCGCCAGCCCGTCGTTTACAACAGCCGGTCCGAGGTCGCAGCGAGCGTGGGCCACTCGCTAACCCCGAACCAGTCCAGTTCATCGGTTTATGTCCCGATCCTGGCCAGTGACCGCGTGCTTGGCGTGATCAACATCTGGGACCTCGAGCGGGAAAACGCCTACGGCGAGGGCGAGGTCCGGCTTTTGAGCACCGTGGCGGCGAGCATGGGCGTCGCACTGGAGAACGCGCGTCTCTTCGACGAGACGCAGCGCCTGTTCAAGGCCGAGCAGCAGCGTGCCGCCGAGCTCGCAGTCATCAACAGCATCCAGCAGGGTATGGCCGAGAAGCTCGACTTCCAGGCCATCGTCGACCTGGTCGGCGACAAGCTGCGCGATGTTTTCCATACCGGCGACATCGGGATCCGCTGGTTCGACCATGGGACCGGGCTGATGCATTATCTGTATCAGTTCGAACATGGCGTCAGGCAAACGGTCGCGCCCCGGCAGCCGCTCGTCGGCGGACCTTGGTCGAAGATTTCGAGCACGCGGCAGCCGGTCGTCTTGAGAAATCCTGCCGAGGCGCAAGCCATGGGCACCAGCGCGTTGCCCGGCACCGACGACAGCGAATCGTCGGCCTTCGTGCCCATTCTGGGCAGTGACCGCGTTCTCGGCGTGATCGTGCTGGAAGACTACGAACGCGAGGATGCATTCGGCGAAGCCGAGGTGCGGCTGCTGAGCACGGTCGCGTCGAGCATGGGTGTGGCGCTGGAAAACGCGCGACTTTTCGACGAAACACAGCGATTGCTCAAGGAGACCGAGCAGCGGGCCGCCGAGTTGGCCATCATCAACTCGATCCAGCAGGGACTTGCCTCGGAGTTGGACTTCCAGGCCATCGTCGATATGGTCGGCGACAAGCTGCGAGAAGTGTTCGGTACGCCCGACCTCGGGATCATGTGGCACGAGCAGAAGACAGGTCTGCTCCACTACCTCTATAACTACGAGCACGGCAAGCGCCTGATCATAGAACCTCGACCGCCGACTCCGGGTGGAAGCTTCGAGACGATGACCCGGACGCGAGAGCCGCTTGTCCTCAACACCGCTGCGGACTACGAGAAAACCGGTACGACTCCCGTCCCTGGTACGGACCAGAGCAAGTCGATGATCTCGGTACCTATCATCGGGAGCGACCGCGTGCTCGGATTGATGAGCATGGAGAACTACGAGCGCGAGAATGCCTACGGTCAATCCGAGCTGCGCTTGTTGACCACGATCGCCGCTTCGCTCGGGACGGCGCTCGAAAACGCGCGTCTCTTCGACGAGACGCAGCACCTGCTCAAGGAGACCGAGCAGCGCAACGCCGAGCTCGCGATCATCAACAGTGTGCAGGCGGCGCTCGCCGCGGAGCTCAACATCCAGGGCATCTACGACGCGGTCGGCGACAAGATCCGGGAGATCTTCAAGAACCGCGATGTAGGCATCCGCATTTTCGATCCGAAGACCGACGTGATGCACTTCCCGTACGTCTACGAGAAAGGCAAGCGCATCGAGATCGAAAGCCGCCGGCTGGCCGCACGGGGCTTTGCCCGGCACGTCATCAATAGCCGCGAAACCCTCGTCATCAACGAGAAGATGGATGAGGTGTCAGCGCGCTACGGAAGCTTCACGCTTCCGGGTACCGAAGATGAGAAATCGGCCGTGTTCGTGCCGCTGGTCGTCGGCGAACAGGCTCGTGGACTCATCAGCCTGATGGACGTGGAGCGCGAGCACGCGTTCTCGGACTCCGATGTTCGACTGCTCCAGACGCTGGCCAACGCCATGAGCGTGGCGCTCGAGAACGCGCGGCTCTTCGACGAGACGCAGCGGCTTCTCAAGGAAACCGAGCAGCGCAATGCCGAGCTCGCGATCATCAACAGCGTGCAGGCGGCGCTCGCGGCCGAGCTCAACATCCAGGGCCTCTACGACGCGGTCGGCGACAAGATCCGGGAGATCTTCGGCAATCGGGACGTGGGGATTCGCCTCTGCGATCCCGAGACCGGCCTGATTCACTATCCGTACACGTACGAGAATGGAAAGCGCCTCATCCTCGAATCGCAGGCGCTGGGCGAGAAAGGATTTACGGCGCACGTGCTGCGCACGCGCGAGCCGCTGGTCATCAACGAGAACATGGAAGTAGAGGTCGCGAAGCACGGAGCGACGCTGGTGCCCGGCTCGCAGATGGAAAAGTCCGCGATCTATGTTCCGCTGGTGGCGGGCGACCAGGCACGGGGCTTGATCGGCTTGATGGACATGGAACGCGAGCACGCGTTCAGCGACTCCGACGTACGTTTGCTGCAGACGCTCGCCAACAGCATGAGCGTGGCGCTCGAGAACGCGCGGCTCTTCGACGAGACGCAGCGCCTGCTCAAGGAGACCGAGCAGCGCAACGCCGAGCTAGCCATCATCAACAGCGTGCAGGCCGCCCTTGCGGCCGAGCTCAACATCCAGGGAATCTACGATGCGGTCGGCGACAAGATCCGCAATATCTTCAACAAGGCGGACGTAGGCATACGTATCTACGATCCCGAAACGGGGATGGTGCATTACCCATATACGTACGAAAAAGGCAAACGGCTCGAAATCGACTCGGGCCTTTTGAGCGATCGGGGATTTGCGGCGCACGTCCTGCGCACTCGAGAAGTCATCGTCGTGAACGAGAACATGGCGGAGGCCGTCAAGAAGTACGGGTCTTCACTGCTGCCCGGCACGGAAATGGAGAAATCGTTGATCATGGTGCCGCTGGTTGCGGGCGATCAGGCGCGCGGGATCATCAGGCTGATGGACATGGAGCACGAGCACGCCTTCAGCGACTCCGACGTGCGCCTGTTGCAGACGCTCGCCAACAGCATGAGCGTCGCGCTGGAGAACGCGCGGCTGTTCGACGAAACGCAGCGGCGGACGCGCGAAACCGCCGCGCTTGCCGAGGTCGGACGCGACATTTCGTCGACCCTCGAGCTCTCCACGGTCATGGACCGCATCGCCCGCCATGCAAGGAATCTCCTCAACGCCAGCAGCAGCGCGATCTTCCTGCCCGAACCGGACGGCCAAAGCTACCGCGCGATCGTCGCGGTCGGCGACATAGCCTCGGAGATCCAGTCGACGGTGATCAACGTCGGCGAAGGCATCATCGGCAACATCGTCCAGAGTGGCCGCGCCGAGTTCGTCAACGACGCCAGCTCCGACAAGCGCGCCATCCTGATTCCCGGCACGGAGAACGAAGAGCACGAGCGCCTGATGGTGGCGCCGCTTCTCGCCGGGAAGACGGTGAAGGGCGCGATGGCCGTGTGGCGCACCGGGGGTCAGCCGTTCGCGGACACGGAGCTGGAATTCCTCGTCGGATTGTCGCTGCAAGCTACGGTTGCTATGGAGAACGCGCGTCTGTTCGCGGAGTCGCAGCAGCGCGCCGCCGAGCTTGCCACCGTCAACACCGTTTCGCAGCAACTCTCGGGGAAGCTCGAGCTGGCCAATCTGCTCGAGCTGGTGGGCGAGCAGGTGCGGACCGTCTTCAAGGCGGACATCGCCTATGTCGCGCTGCTCGATCGACGCACGGGCATCATCGACTTCCCCTATCAGTACGGCGACAGGCTGACGCCACTCAAGTACGGCGAGGGTCTGACGAGCAGGATCATCGAGTCGAGCAAGCCGCTCATCATCAACCGCGAAACCGACCGGCGGAACCTCGAGCTCGGCACCGTCGTCATCGGCAAGCAGGCGCTCTCCTACCTCGGCGTGCCGATCCTCGTGGGTGGCACGTGCCTTGGCGTCGTGAGCGTGCAAAGCACGCGTAAGGAGGGCATGTACGACACGGGCGACGAGCGCCTGCTCTCGACAATCGCCGCCAACGTCGGCGTGGCGCTGCAGAACGCGCGGCTCTTCGCCGAGGCGCAGGAAGCGCGCGCCGCGGCCGAGGCGGCCAACGAGGCGAAGAGCTCGTTCCTGGCGACGATGAGCCACGAGATCCGGACGCCGATGAACGCCGTGATCGGCATGAGCGGGCTCCTGCTCGATACCAAGCTCGACACCGAGCAGCACGAGTACGTCGCCACCATCCGCGAGTCCGGCGACGCGCTCCTGACGATCATCAACGACATCCTCGACTTCTCGAAGATCGAGGCGGGGCGCATGGACATCGAGGCGCAACCGTTCGATCTGCGGGAGTGCGTCGAGTCGGCGCTCGACCTCGTCGCCGCCCGCGCGGTCGAGAAGGACCTCGATACCGCGTACATGTTCGAAGGCGACGTGCCGGAGGCGATCGTCGGCGACGTGACGCGCCTGCGGCAGATCATGCTGAATCTCCTGTCCAACGCGGTGAAGTTCACCGACAAGGGCGAGGTGGTGCTCATCGTCTCGTCGCGGCCGGAGCCTGCGGGCAAGGCCGAGATCACGTTCGCCGTGCGCGACACGGGCATTGGCCTCTCCGCCGAGGGCATGAGCCGGCTCTTTCAGTCGTTTTCGCAGGCCGACTCGTCGACCACGCGCAAGTACGGCGGTACGGGACTCGGGCTCGCCATCAGCAAGCGCCTCTCCGAGCTCATGGGCGGGCGCATGTGGGCGGAAAGCGAAGGCGTGGGCAAGGGCTCGACCTTCTTCTTCAGCATCGTGGTTCTCATCGGCACGCTCCCGCCGGCGCGCCAACGCGACTTCGTGGGCATCCAGCCCGCGCTCCAGGGAAAGCGCGTCCTCGTCATCGACGACAACGCCACCAATCGCCGCGTCCTGGGACTGCAGAGCGCGAAATGGGGCATGGCCGTCCGGGTGACCGAGTCGCCGAACGAAGCGTTGCGCTGGCTCGAAGCGGGCGAGGGCTTCGACGTGGCGATCGTCGACATGCACATGCCGGAAATGGACGGCGTAGCGCTCGCCCGGGAAATCCGCAACCGAAGCGCGGCGCTACCGCTCGTCCTTTTCAGCTCGCTGGGCAGACGCGAAGCGGGCGACGGCGAGAATCTGTTCACGGCGCATCTCACCAAGCCGATCCGCCAGTCGCAGCTCTATGACACGCTGGTCGGCCTTTTCGCGCAGGAGACGCCCAAGGCCGCACCGGTTACCGCGGCGAGCTCGCGGCTCGATCCGAAAATGGCGAGCCGCCACCCGCTGCGAATCCTTCTCGCGGAAGACAATGTCGTCAATCAGAAGCTCGCTTTGCGTATCCTGCAGCAGATGGGTTATCGCGCCGACCTCGCGTCGAACGGGATCGAAGCGATCGAATCCGTCGGACGTCAGGTCTACGACGTCGTCCTCATGGACGTCCAGATGCCGGAGATGGACGGGCTCGACGCGGCGCGCCAGATCTGCGCGCGCTGGCAACCGAACGAACGGCCACGCATTGTCGCGATGACTGCCAACGCGATGCAGGGCGACCGCGACATGTGCCTCGAGGCAGGCATGGACGACTACCTGACCAAGCCGATCCGGGTCGAGCGCCTGGTCGAAGCGCTCAATCAGGTGCAACCGCGAAGGATGCGCTGACATGGCTGAAGGGACGATCGATCGCACCGTCTACGAAGAGCTCAAGGTCACTGCCGGCGCCGACTTCGTACGCGAGCTGGTCGAGACTTTCTTGAGCGAAGCACCGGGCATGCTCGAAGAGCTGCGCCGCTCGCTCGACGCCAACGATGCCGATCGCTTCCGTCGCGCCGCGCATTCCTTGAAGTCGAACAGCAATACGTTTGGCGCTTCCGCGCTGGCCGCTATGGCCAAGAATCTCGAGCTGGGTGGGGTCGGCGCAGCGCGCGCCGGCGGCGGCGAACCGCTTTCCGCTTTGTCCGGCGAATACGCGCGCGTGGCCAAAGCGCTGACGGAGCTCAAAGGTGCGTGAGAGCGGTCACGGCGGCGCGCGGCTCCTCGTCGTCGACGACAACAAGGTCAATCGCCTGCTGCTCACCCGCAATCTGGAGCTGATGGGCCATCGCGTGACCACCGCCGAGAACGGTCGAGTCGCGTTGGAGTTGCTCAAGCGTGAGGCGTTCGACCTCATGCTGCTCGACATCGAGATGCCGGAGATGGACGGCTTCGAAGTGCTGGGCGAGATGGCGAACGATCTCAACCTTCGCGATCTGCCCGTCATCGTCACCTCGTCGCTGGAAGGTCTCGACAACGTCGTGCGCTGTATCGAGCTCGGGGCCGAGGACTACCTCACCAAGCCGGTCAACCCCGTGCTGCTCAAGGCGCGGATCGGGGCGAGCCTCGAGAAGAAGCGCTTGCGGGATCAGCAGAAGGAGCTGGTGCGCCGCTTCGCGACCGCCGAAGTCGCCGAAGACCTGCAGCAGACGGGATTCTCACTGGGCGGCAAGCGGGTGCGAGGCTCGGTGCTGTTCGCCGACATCCGCGAATTTACGCCGCTCGCGGAGTCGCAGCCGCCGGAGGAGACGATCGAGCTCCTCAATACCTACTACACGCTCATGTTCAACGCGATCAGCGTCCACGGCGGCATCGTCACCCAGATCGCCGGCGACGGCCTGATGGCGGTTTTCGGCGCGCCGCTTCCGCTCGCCGATCATTGCGACGCGGCGGTGAGGGCCGCGCTGGAAATGATCGAAATGATCGAGCTCTTCGACGTCGAGCAGGCCTCCGCCGCCAAGCCGCAGATCCGCATCGGCATCGGCATCGCGTCGGGGGAGATGGTCGCCGGGTACACCGGCACCAACGAGCGCGCGACGTACACCTGCATCGGCGATACGGTCAACGTTGCCTCGCGGCTGGAGTCGCACACCAAAGTAGCCGCGCGTGCGATCCTCATCGACGGCGAGACGCGCGCCGGGTTGCGCGACGACATCGCTGTCGAGGCGCTTGGCCCAGTGGCGATTCGCGGCAAGGCCCAGCCGGTGGAGGTGTTCGCCGTCAGTCCTTGACGGAAGGGCTGACGGCGCCCGCGTCGGCGGCCTCCTGGAGCGGAAACGCCCCTGCGTAGGAGACGTTGAAGATCCGTGCGTCGTCGACGGCGGTCGCGTCGAGCATCCGCGTGCGGATCGAAAGCCTGAGCCGCGAGGCACCGGGCGGAAACGCGACGATCGGCTTCAAGAGCAGCGAATCGGTATGGTAGGCGTCGAATCCGGCCAGCTCGACGTCGCCCGCGCAGAGCATCACACGATACGGGCGGCCGTCAACGACCACGTGGAGCCGGACCACCACCAGGAGCGGACCCGGCTCGGCCACGGGGACGACGAGTCCCGGCTCTCCCCGGGTCGGCGTGAGCGCGCGCAGCCCCGTCGCCGAAACGGTGAGCGTCCAGTCGCTGGCCGGGAACGCGGCGTCGAGCATGTCGGCCGGGGCGGACTGGATGTCCGGCAGCGCCGCCGTACGAGGATCGAGGAGCCGCGCGATACGTGGCGGAAACGCGTAGACGACGTCCTCGCGCGTGGCGTAGTCGCGCGACATGCGCGCCGCGGGCGCGAGCCGCCGCGCGCCGTTCTTGCGAACGGTGATGTGCATCGACGCGCCGAAGAGGTCGGCGAGGCCGACGCGGAAGTCGGGCGAATCCGCGCCGGACGGCAGCTCGGCCAGCGCGGCGACGCTCTCCGTGCAGAGTTTCTCGATCGCGGCGCGCGAAGGGAGCGCGAACCCCATGCCGCGGTCCGCGTCGCTTAAGCTCGTGCGCGCTTCGTCGACGCGCCGCGCGACCTCGCCGACGAGCCACTGCGCACACGCGCTGTCGCGCCGGCGCGCCACCATCGCCTGCTCGAGCGCGCCCATGCAGACTTCAGGCTCGATCGCGAAGGCGACCGGCGTGCAGTCGGCCGCCAGCATCCGGCACAGCGTGCCGATCGGAATGGTCTGGTTCTCCACCATGCCGAACAGCGCCTCCGGACGCGTGCCCGGGAAGGGCTCGGCGATCGTGCGCAGAATGCCTAGCCGGTCGAGCGCCTGCTCGAACGCGCTGCGCTCCGCCCGGTTGGCGCGAAACAGGTAATGGCAGAACCGCCGCCGGCACGGCTCGTTTTCGAGCAGAAGCAGTCCGCCGGGCGCGAGCACGCGCACCATCTCGCTCAGGACCTGCCGCCACCGCCACGTGTGGTGCAGCGCCGAACAGATGTAGACGAGGTCGAACTGGTCGTCCGCGTAGGGTAGATGGTGAAAATCCGCCGCTACGCATCGCGTGCCTTCGACCGGCAACTGCTGCTCGCGGGCCATTCGGCGGCCGAGCCTGAGCGCGCTCGGCGAGATGTCGAGGAGATCGGTGCGCGCGCCGAGCCGCTGGCAAAGAAGATACCCGGTCGTGTGGGCGTAAGCGGCGACTTCGAGCACGCGCGCGTCGCGAGCAGCGCTGCGGTGCTCTCCCGCGAGCAGCCGCGCGACGGCCGCGTAGTGCGACTCGCTCATCTCGCGCAGCGTCGGATCGAGCGTGAGCGAATGCCAGGCGAACTCGCCGAGCAACGGTGCCAGCTCGGGATCCAGCCGATCGGTCTCTCCGGCGGGCGCCGGCGCGGGATCGGGCGGAAGGACGCCCGGCGTCCAGACTCGCGCATCGAGGAGCGCCTTGGCTCCGCGGCGCGGAGCGAGCCGACGGCGCAATCGGCTCAGCGCGTTGCGGAACGCGACGGCCGTGTTCACGTCGCCGAACGCGCCGAGACCGAATTGGCGAGGCGGACGAAGTCGGCGACCGCCAACGTCTCTCCGCGCGCCGCCGGATCGATGCCCGCCTGCTCGAGCTGCACCGCGCTTACGAGCGTCTTGAGCGCATTGCGTAGCGTCTTGCGCCGCTGGCCGAAGGCGGCGGCGACAATCTCGGCGAAGAGGCGCTCGTCGGTGAGCGGCGGTCGCGCGTCGTGCAACGGCGAGAGTCTCGCAACGGCCGACTCGACCTTCGGGGCGGGACGGAACGCCCCGGCCGGCACGGTGAACAGCCGCTCGATCCGGAACCGGACCTGCAGCGTGACCGAGAGCCGGCCGTACTCGGGCGTCGAAGGCAGCGCGACCATGCGCTCGACAACCTCCCTCTGCAGCATGACCGTGACGTCGCGCACGTTCGCGTCGTATTGCGCGAGGTGGAAGAGCAGAGGCGAGGAGATGTAGTAGGGCAGGTTGCCGACGACCCGCAGATGGCTGCCCAGCGAGGAGAAGTCGAACGCCAGGGCGTCGGCGACGTGTACGCTCAGCCGACCGGCGGGGAATTCTGTGGCCATTCTGGCAGCGAGGTCGCGATCGATTTCGATGACCTTCAGGTGCGTTACGCGCTCCAGCAGCGGCCGCGTAAGCGCGCCCAGGCCCGGACCGATCTCGACGATGTTGTCGTCGGCTTTCGGAGCGAGCGCGCCGACGATGCGCTCGATGTAATGCCGATCGACCAGGAAATGCTGGCCGAAGCGCTTGCGCGCGACGTGACCGCGGGCCCGTTGATCGGCCGTGCGCATGGAATCGCGGGGTTCCTGCGGCCGCCCGTACGCGTCTTCAGCCGCGCTAAGCGGTCCAGTCCAGGATGACCTTGCCGCTCTGGCCCGACAGCAGCGTCTCGAAGGCTTCCGCGTACTGCTCCGCGAGGAAATGGTGGGTGATGATCGGCGAGAGATCCAGCCCGCTCTGAAGCATGGCCACCATCTTGTACCAGGTCTCGAACATTTCGCGGCCGTAGATCCCCTTGATCTCGAGCCCCTTGAAGATGACCTGGTTCCAGTCGATCGCCATCTGCGCTGGCGGAATGCCGAGCAGGGCGATTTTTCCGCCGTGGTTCATGTGCTCCAGCATGTCGCGGAACGCCTGCGGAACGCCCGACATCTCCATGCCGATGTCGAAGCCCTCGGTCATGTGGAGCTCCGTCATGACGTCGCGAAGCCGCTCCCGCTCGACGTTCACCGCTCGCGTCGCGCCCATGCGCCGGGCCAGGCCAAGACGATAGTCGTTGATGTCGGTGACCACGACATGCCGCGCGCCCACATGGCGGGAAATCGCCGCCGCCATCGCACCGATCGGCCCGGCGCCGGTGATGAGCACGTCTTCGCCCACCAGGTTGAACGTGAGCGCGGTATGGGTCGCGTTGCCGAACGGGTCGAAGATCGAGGCGAGGTCGTCCGAGATATCGTCCGGGATCCTGAACGCATTGAACGCCGGGATCACCAGATACTCTGCGAACGCGCCTTCGCGATTGACGCCTACGCCGACGGTATTACGGCAAAGATGCCGGCGACCGGCGCGGCAATTGCGGCAGTAGCCGCAGGTGATGTGGCCTTCGCCCGAGACTCGGTCCCCGATCTTGAAGCCTCGCACCTCCTGCCCGATCTCTACGATCTCGCCGACGTACTCGTGGCCGACGTGCATCGGCACGGGAATGGTCTTCTGCGCCCAGTCGTCCCAGTTCCAGATATGGAGGTCCGTCCCGCAGATCGCCGTCTTGCGTATCCGGATCATCACGTCGTTGTGGCCGACTTCGGGTTTCTTGACGCGCGTGAGCGTCAATCCGGGAGCGCGTTCGAGCTTGGCGAGTGCTTTCATCTGATGCTTCGGCCGGGGCGAAATCGGCAAGGTTACCCGTTCGTCCTGGGCCTGTCGAAGCCTGCCCGGGTCTTCGCGGCGGGCAGACGCGCTATCGGACGATGCCGAGCGCCTTGCCCACTTTCGCGAACGCGGCCACCGCCCGGTCGATCTCTTCGTCCGTGTGCGCGGCGCTCATCTGGGTGCGGATGCGCGCCTTGCCCTTTGGCACGACCGGGTAGGAAAAGCCGATCACGTAGACGCCCTCGGCGAGCAACAGGTCGGCCATGCGGGTCGCGAGCGCCGCATCGCCGAGCATCACGGGAATGATCGGATGCTCGCCGGCGACGAGCTGAAAGCCGAGCGAGGTCATGGCGCGACGGAAGCGCTCGCCGTTCGCGCGCACGCGCTTCCGGAGATTCGCCCCCTCGTCGCTCGCGAGGAGCCGCAGCACTTCGAGCGACGCCGCCGCGATCGAAGGCGCGAGCGTATTGGAGAAAAGATACGGACGCGAGCGCTGACGCAGGAGCTCGACGATGCTCTTCCTGCCTGCGGTATATCCCCCCGACGCGCCGCCCAGGGCCTTGCCCAGCGTGCCGGTCACGATGTCGATGCGCGAAGCGACGCCGCAATGCTCGGGCGTGCCGCGCCCGCCGGCACCGACGAAGCCGACTGCGTGCGAGTCGTCGACCATCACCAGCGCGCGATGTTTATCGGCAAGATCGCAGATTGCCTTCAGGTTGGCGATGATGCCGTCCATCGAGAACACGCCGTCGGTCGCGATCAGCTTGAAGCGCGCTCCCGCCGCATCGGCCTCGGCGAGCTTCCCCTCGAGGTCCGCCATGTCGTTGTTGCGGTAGCGGTAGCGTTCGGCCTTACATAGACGGATGCCGTCGACGATGCTGGCGTGGTTCAGTTCGTCGCTCACCACCGCGTCCTCCTCGCCGAGCAGCGTTTCGAACAAGCCGCCGTTGGCGTCGAAGCAGCTCGAATAGAGGATTGCGTCGTCGGTGCCGAGGAAAGCCGAGAGCGCGCCCTCCAGCTCCTTGTGCACGCTCTGGGTGCCGCAGATGAAACGCACCGAAGCCATGCCGAATCCGAACCGGTCCAGCCCTTTTTTCGCCGCCTCGACGAGCCGGGGATCGTCGGCGAGCCCGAGATAGTTGTTGGCGCAGAAATTGAGCACTTCGCGGCCATCGACAAGCTGTATCGCCGGGGCCTGCGGGCTCGCGATGACGCGTTCGGTCTTGTAGAAACCGTCCGCCCGGATCTGATCTACGATGGCGTCGGCGTGGGAGAGGTAGCCGTCTGGCATGTGCGTGTGCTTCGGAACGTCACAACCATTGTATCGTCGTCGCCGCCCGCCGATTAAAACATTCCGGGCAGGCTCCAGCGCGGACCCGGTTACGTTCGATCAAAGACGCTGGATTCCCGCTTTCGCAGGAATGACGTCCATTCAATGCTTGACCGCCCGCCATGCCAGATCGATCGCCAGCTCGACCGCCGCGAAGAGACTACCGGGATCGGCCTGTCGCGCCTTGTTGCCGTCCTCCGCCAGATCGAGCGCGGTGCCGTGGTCGACGGACGTACGCAGGATCGGCAGGCCCAGCGTCACGTTGACGCCGTGTCCGAAGCTCGCGTGCTTGAGGACCGGCAGGCCCTGGTCGTGGTACATCGCCACCACGCAGTCGAGTTCCGCGAGGAGCCGCGGAACGAACGCGGTGTCGGCCGGTATCGGTCCGATGACTTCGAGCCCTGCTGCGCGCACGGACTTGATCGCCGGCGCGATGATCTCGATTTCCTCGCGACCGAGGAAGCCGCCCTCGCCGGCATGCGGGTTCAGCCCGCACACGGCGATCCGCGGCCGGGGGATGCCGAATTTGAGCGTGAGATCCGCGGCGACGAGGCGTAGGATCTCTTCCAGACCGGGCTGATTGATCGCTCCGGGAACCGCCGAGAGCGGCAGATGCGTCGTTACGAGCGCGACACGGAGCATGCGCTCGCGCGGTCCGCCAACGAGCAGCATGACCACGCGCTTCGTACCGGTACGCTCGGCGAGGAACTCGGTGTGGCCGGTGAATGTGAACCCGGCATAGTTGAGCACGCTCTTCTGAACGGGCGCGGTGACCATGGCCGAGAACTCGCCGGAGCTGCAGCCCGTCAGGGCGGCATCGAGCGTGGCGATCACCGCCTTGGCATTGGCCGGGTCGAGCCGTCCGGGCACGGCGGGCGCAGCAAGCGGGAAATGCGCGACATCCAGCGCGGACGAGCCGGGCGCGCCACCGAGGCTGTACGGCACGAACTGAACGCCGGCGCCTAGACGGCGAGCGCGCTCGCGCAGGAGCTCGATGTCGCCGATCAGCACCAGGCGTGCAGGCCAGCTCTTTTCCGCAAGCCGAACGCACAGATCGGGTCCGATGCCGGCGGGCTCGCCGATGGTTACCGCGATGGTGGTCCTGCGCGTCATTCCGGCCGCACGACTCGAATACCGGCTGCGTCACCGAAGACCTCGACCGCGACACGCGCCCCCGCGGTGACGACCGATTCGCCTTCTCCCGGCGCGATGTTGGCCTGAGCGAATCCATCGAGGGTTTGCGTCGGCTTCCCGAACACGTACAGCGCGTCGAGCGGCGCAGCCGCATCGATCTCGCGCGTGCTCTGCACGATGGTCCCGAGCGGCAGGGCGTAACCTTCGCGCCCGAACACTGGAAAGCGCTCCATGGTCGCGCGATAGCGGATCACCTGCCGGCCCGCGAGTCGCTGACGGCTCCCGAGGTCGTACCACGCGCCCGGCGGCAGCGCCACGTCGACTTCGCCCCCCGGGGCGACGATCGGCGCGACCAGCAGCGCATCGCCGCACATGAACTGCGTTTCGAAGCTGCGAGTGAGTGCGTTGGCCGGAAACGCGAGCGGCATCGCGCGCATCACGGGTATCCCGGTGACTGACGCCTGCCTCGTCACCGATCGGAGGTACGGCAGCAGGCGGTAGCGGAATTCGATCCACTGGCGCGCAATGCGCTCGGCTTCCTCGCCAAAGGCCCAGGGCTCGCGCGGCCCGAGCCCGTGCAGCCGCATGTGCGAGCTGAACACGCTCATCTGCAGCCAGCGCACGTAGAGCTCGGGCGAGGGCTGCTCCGAGCCGTAGAATCCGCCGATGTCGGTCGCGTGATACGGCGCGCCGCTCATGCCCCACGAGAGCGCGCCGCGGATGCTCGCCGCAAGACCTTCCCAGTCGCTCTGCGGATCGCCACCCCACTGGACCGGATAGCGCTGGCTGCCGCTCCACCCCGCGCGGCCCCAGACGACCGGAGTCTGCGGTTCGGCGGCCGAGAACTTCCTGGTCGCGTCGTAGACGCAGTGGTTGTAGAGCAGCGGGTAGACGTTGTGCAGGCGCGCCCCGCTGTCGCCATTGAAGGCAATCGCATCCTGGGGAACGTGCTCGCCGCAATCGCTCTCGATCGCGTCGACGCCCGCCGTGAACAGCGGCTCGTGCGCGTCGCGCCAGAAGCGGTATGCGTCGGGGTTCGTGAAATCGACGATCGCCGACGGCGGCAGGGGCGTGAGCACGCCGGAAAACGGCGACGTAGCCGGGGAGGTGTCCCACTCGAAGATGCAGGGCTCGCCTGTCATGGTCTTCAACAGATAGCCTTTCACGGCGAGCTCCGGGAACAGCGGCGAATGCACCGACAGGTACGGATATTCCCCGACGCAGACCTTGAGTCCATGACGCTTGATCCGCTCCAGGGCCGCGGGCGGATCGGGATAACGCGCGGGATCCCAGCGGAAATCGAAACGCGTCTGCACGTCCCAGACGGCGCGGCCGTCGAGCGTCACCACGTCGCAAGGGATGCGCCGCGCGCGCAGGTCCTCCGCGACCGCGGCCGCTTCGTCGGGTGTCCGGTAGTACGCGCGCGAAACCCACAGCCCGAGGCTCCACAGAGGCACGTCCGGCGCGCGTCCGGTCAGCATCGTGTAGCGGTCGAGAATCTGCGCCGGATCGCGTCCCGCGATGAGGAAGAGGTCGAGCGCTTCGTCGTCGACGATCGCCACGCAGGAGCGGTGCGACCAGTCCGGGTGACCGATGCCATGCGCGACGCGACCCGGCGTGTTGACGAAGACGCCCCAGGCGCCCCCTTTCGTCGAGCCCGGACTCCACCAGAACGGCGCGCACTTGTACGCGCGGCCGGTGTTGACGCCCAGCGCGTCCTCCACCTGCGAGATCACGAGCTGTCCGCGCTTGTTGAGCGGGCCGAATCGCTCGCCCAGCCCGTACACGGGCTCGCCGGACGCGAGCGCGAAAGCTGCGAGCCACTGGCTGCCGTCGCGCGTGCGGCCGATCGGCGGAAGCCTGGTGAAGCCTCGGAAATGCTCGTCGGTGATCGAGGAGAGCAGCGGTTGCGCGTCGTGGAGAAGCCGGAACCGCAACGGCTCGCCGGAGAGCTCGAGGCGCGCGCCGCCTGCGGCGAACGACCAGGGATCGCCTCGCGTGATTTCGCAGCGCTGCGCCCGCGCAACGACGATCCCGTAGTCCGGCTTGGTGTTTGCCCCGACGCGCATCCGGAACACGCCGCTGCCGAAGCAGGCGATCTCGAGCACGTCGCCGGTGCTGGTCGCGAACGCGGCGCCCGACGCCGATGTATCCAGGCAGTTCGGCGCCGTGAGTCGGATGTACGCGGCGGGGTCGAGCTGCATCGGGGAAGGCCGGATTCGCGGCGCTTTAGCCCGCGAACTTCGGCTCCGGCAGGCCGGGCACGGTCACGCGCATGGCGAAGATGCCGCCGGACTGTGGCAGGCGCGCGAGCTCGTCGGCGTCGCGATGCTGGCGCGCAGTGGTCACGAACAGCGTCTTGAGATCGGGACCACCGAAGGCGCACATCGTCGGGCACATCGCCGGCACGGGATATTCGGCCAGCAGCTCTCCGCGCGGAGAAAGCCGCACGACCTTCCCGCCGCGATAGAAGGCGCTCCAGTAGCAGCCCTCGTGATCGACCGCGCCGCCGTCGGGGCGATCGGCTTCCCCGGCGAATTGCGCGAAGATGCGGCGGTTGGCGACTCCGCCCGTCGCGGCGTCGAAATCCCATGCCGTGATCGTCCGCGTCGGGGTGTCGGCGTGATAGAGCGTACGCGCGTCGGGGCTGAACGCGAGGCCGTTGGAGATCATGATGCCGGGAATCATCGCGGTGAGCTTGAAGTCCGGATCGAGGCGATAGAGCTTGGCCGTGCTCGCGTCGCGCTTCTCGTTCATGCTCCCGGCCCAGAGGCGGCCCCGGGGATCGACTCGGCCGTCGTTGAACCGATGGTGCGCAGGGTCGTACGGTGCGTCGGCGACCTTGCGCTCGAGCTTGCCGCCGCCGTCGACTAGCCAGCATCCATCGCGCAGCGCCGCGACAAAGCCGCCGCTGCGGCGCAATCCGAAGCAGCCGATCGACGATGGCATCGGCCACGCGGTGTTGCGGCCGGTGAGGGGATCGAAGCGGTTGAGCGACGGTGCATTGATGTCCACCCAGTAGAGCGCCTGCTCGTCGACGGACCACACCGGGCATTCAGCGAGGCTCGCCTTGATGTCGAGCACGCATTCAAACGCGGGTGGCATCGGCGGAAGCGGTGGAGACCGAAAGATGCATCGTACAAGAAAACGTCTCGCCGGGCGCGAGCACGCGCGTACCGGTGTCGGCCTCCCCTGCGTTCGCGCGGTTGAATGCGTCGGTCATGTGCGTGACCGGCTCGATCGCGAGATGGTCGCTGTCCCGCGGCACATACACGACAAGGTGGCCGCATGCGGCGTCGGCGCCGATGGACACGGAAATAGGGCGCTCGGGCCAGCGCAGGATCGCAGCAGGCTGCCATCCCGAGAAGCAGTGGTCCAGCGTCGTGTCGCCGATCGCGCGTGGCGTGGAAAAATCCCATTCCGCGGGTACGGGGTCGAGTCGGGTGGGTAGCTGCGTCGGGTCGGTCTGCCAGACGCCTCGCGCATGGAACTCGAGCACGGTCGCGCGGTTGCGCGGAAAGAAAGGGTGCCAGCCGAGGCCGAACGGAAACGCGCGGGCGCCGGTGTTCTCGATAGCGTGGGTAAGCACGAGACGGTTTGCGGCGAGTGCGAACGTTTGTCGGGCGCGGTACGGGAACGGCCATTCGAGCGCGCGCGTTCCGACGGCATCGTGCACGAGCTCGAGCGTCGCGCGCTCCTGGGTTTGTTCGACAACGGCCCACGCGCGCTGCCAGCCGTTGCCATGGATGGCATGGGGATGCCCGGCCAGGTGGCGAGGCAGCGGATATGCCGCGCCCAGCCAATGGAGCGTCGCGTCGGCGATCCGGTTGGAGAAGGGGATCAGCGGATACGAAGCAAAGTCGCGGACTTGCGCGCTCGCCAGCGTGCCGGGCGACGTGGGCCGGAGCACTGCGAGGCCATTCCATTCGTACGACGCGATCGCACCGCCGACCTCCGGCGCGAGCACGAGGCGCGCCGCGCCGGCATGGAGCTCGAGCGTCGCCCCCACCGCCCGCGTTACGCTTTCGCGCTCCCGACGGATTTGCGCACGGCGCCCAGGAATTCCTGGGCTCGTCCGACGAGCATCGCGAGGTCCGATCCGACCGCGACCCAGGAGAACCCGTAGTCGAGAAAGCGCTCGACGATCTGCGGATTGGCGCCGACGATGCCGCAGGGCTTGCCGAGGTCTCTGCAGGCTCGAGCGCCGGCGCGGAGCTTCTCCTGGACGGTCGCGTTGCCCATGTCGCCCAAAAGGCCCATGGATGCGGAGAGGTCCGCCGGCCCGATGAAGATGGAATCCACCCCGGGCACCGCCGCGATCGCTTCGATCTGGTCGAACGCGGCCGAGGTTTCGATCTGCACGATCACGCAGATCTCCTCCTGCGCGCGCTTCTGGTAGTCGGCGATCGTCCCGTAGCGGCTGCCTCGGTGCATCGCCGCGACGCCGCGCACGCCGGCGGCGGGGTAGCGCGTGTACGCCACCGCGCGCTTCGCTTCCTCGGCGCTTTGCACGAAGGGAAAAAGCAGGCTCTGCGCTCCGGCGTCGAGCAGCCGCTTCACCCATACCATGTCGTTCCACGGCGGGCGCACGATCGCCTGAGCCGGCGTACCGGCGATCGTGCGCAGGATCTCGGTCATCTGCGGCACGTCGATCGGGGTGTGCTCCATGTCGACGACCAGAAAATCGAAGCCGACGCAGCCGAGGGCCTCGGCGGTCGACGGCGCACCGCTGACCAGCCATGCGCCTACCGGGGTCCTGCCCGCGACGATCGCGCGCTTGAAGTGATTGACGGGAAGATCCATCGAAAGTCCTCTGGCGTTACAGGACGTCATTGTAGTCTGGGTTCACAGCGAAGTCGCCCCGTGCCTGCCTCGCGCCCGAGGACGTCGACGACGGCGCGGACGCGCGGCCGGGGTTGAATCCGGAAGCGAGCAACCGCGCGGGGCTCGCGCTATAATCGCCGCATCTCGTCGCGGGCTTGCGGCTTCCGGCTGCAAGCCCTTTGTTTTTGTCTTCGGTTCGGCCTTATGCGCGCGCACTTCTCCCGCTCCGGATTCATCGACGGCATTCGCGACATCGCGCCGATGATGCTGGGCGTGATTCCGTTCGGCATGGTCTGCGGAGTGGGCGCCGTCGCCGCAGGCGCGTCGCCGATCGCCGCGCTGGCGATGTCGATGATCATGTTCAGCGGCGCGGCGCAGATCGTGGCCACGCAGCTCCTCGTCGACGGCGCGCCCTTCGCCGTGATCCTGGTCTCGTGCCTGGTCGTGAGCCTGCGGCTCCTGATGTACAGCGCCGCGATGGCGCCTTATCTGCGTCCGCTCGACCACCGCTGGCGCGCTCTGCTCTCGTTCGTGCTCACCGATCAGGCGTTCGCGGGCACGATCCAGCGCTTCAGGAGATCCGACGATCTTGCCGCCAACGCCTCGTATTTCCTCGGCAGCGGCTCGCTCCTCTGGGTGACCTGGCAGCTCGCGACGGTCCTGGGCATCGTCGCCGGACAGGTGATCCCTGCGTCGTGGCAGCTCGATTTCGTCGTGCCGCTCTGCTTCCTCGCCGTGCTCGCCCCCGTGCTTCGCGACCGCGTCTCGGTGCTGGTCTTCGCCGTCGCCGCGGTCGCGGTGATCGTTCTCGACGCGATGCCGCTGCGGCTGTCCATGATCTGCGGCGGACTCCTGGGGATCGCGGCAGGCATCCTCGGCGACAATCTGAAGGCCGAGCGTGGGTAGACAACTCACGATCTGGCTCCTGATCTTCGCCGTCGGCGCGATCACCTACACGGCGCGGCTCTCGTTCATCGCGCTCTTCGCGCGCCGCGACATGCCGCCGCTGCTCGCCGAGGCGCTCAAGCATGTGCCGGTCGCCATGCTCACCGCGATCGTCGTCCCCGCGGTCGTGTTCATGCCCGCCGGCGTGCTGCGGCTCGACTGGGGGAACCCCAAATTGACCGCCGCGCTCGTCGCCGGCGCGGTCGCCTGGTGGTCGAAGAGCGCCGTGACGACGATCGTCGTCGGCATGGGCGCGCTCTGGCTGCTGCGCTATCTTGTGGGCTAATATCGGAATCGCCATGCGCTTCGAAGGCACCGATACCTACGTCGCCACGCCGGACCTGATGCTCGCGGTCAATGCCGCGATCACGCTCGAGCGGCCGCTTCTGGTCAAGGGCGAGCCGGGCACCGGCAAGACGATGCTCGCGCAGGAAGTCGCGCGAGCGATCGGCCGTCCGCTCGTCCAGTGGCATGTCAAGTCGACCACCAAGGCGCAGCAGGGCCTGTACGAATACGACGCCGTGTCGCGGCTGCGCGATTCGCAATTGGGCGACGAGCACGTGGCGGACATCGCGCATTACATCAAGCGCGGCGTCGTCTGGGAGGCCTTCGAGTCGGATACGCCGGCGGTCGTGCTGATCGACGAGATCGACAAGGCCGACATCGAGTTTCCGAACGACCTCCTGCGCGAGCTCGACCGGATGGAGTTCTACGTCTACGAGACGCAGACCACGATCCAGGCCCGGCATCGACCCCTGGTCGTCATCACCAGCAACAACGAGAAGGAGCTGCCCGACGCATTCCTGCGGCGCTGCTTCTTCCACTACATCCGCTTCCCCGACAAGGAGACGATGACGCGCATTGTCGACGTGCACTTCCCGGGGCTGAAGAAGGCGCTGCTCAAGGAGGCGCTCGAGGTGTTTTTCGAGCTGCGCGAAGTGCCGGGGCTCAAGAAGAAGCCGTCGACGTCCGAGCTTCTGGACTGGCTGAAGCTCTTGCTGGCGGAAGACATTCCTCCAGAGGCGCTGCGAAGCGGGGACAAGAAGGTCGTCATTCCGCCGCTGTACGGGGCGCTGCTCAAGAACGAGCAGGACGTGCACCTGTTCGAGCGGGTCGCGTTCATGGCGCGCTCGGGACGCTAGCGTGGCGTTCGTCGAGCCCATCACGCTGAGCGGCCGCCACGCGACGATTGAGCCGCTCGGCCGCGAACACGAGGAGGGCTTGAGACGCGCGGCCGCCGACGGCGAGCTGTGGCGGCTTTGGTATACGTCGGTGCCCGCGCCGGGAAAGACCGCGGCGTATATCGACACCGCGCTGCAATCGCGCGAGCGCGAGGGCGCCATGCCCTTCGTCGTTCGCGAAAACGCGAGCGGAGACATTGTCGGCTGCACGCGCTATTTCCACGTCGACGCGCCGAACCGGCGGCTGGAGATCGGCTACACGTGGTACGCGAGACGGGTGCAGCGCACAGCGCTTAACACAGAATGCAAGCTGCTGCTGCTGACGCACGCGTTCGAGAGCTTGAAATGCATCGCGGTGGAGTTCCGAACCCACTGGTTCAATCACGCCTCGCGCGAGGCGATCCTGCGGCTCGGCGCGAAGCAGGACGGCGTGCTGCGCAACCACCAGATCTCGCCCGACGGCAGCTACCGCGACACGGTGGTGTTCAGCATCATCGAGAGCGAATGGCCGGCGGCGAAGCAGCATCTCGGCTACATGCTGGAGCGGCCGCGGTAAGATACGGATATACCCCTACTAGGGTATAATATATATCGCTCCGGTTCCTGAGTTGGAGCGATTTCGGGAGTAGGGGACGTGCGACGCAGCTTGACCGTGATGGCGCTCGGTACGCTGGCGTTGCTCTATGCAAAGAACAGCCCCGCGCCACCGCCCCCGATTCTCAATTGCGCGTCGGGCGTGCCCGCGAGCATCGCGCTCGAGTATCCCGTCGATGTTCACGGCTCGATCAACTCCGCGCTGTCAACGTTCCAGCTCCAAGCGTTCGACTGGGCGGGTAATCCACTCGCGAATGTGCCGATCACCGTTCAAGCTCCGGCGGCAGGACCGAGCGCCATCTTCTATACGAGCGGTCCGAATTACGTTCTCACGCCGGCCCCGGATCCGCTCCAGATCACGGTAACCACCGCGAATAATTGCCAAGGCGCGACGGTCTATTCGGTTGCCAACGGGATCGTCGGCAGTTTTCAATTCGTCGCATCGGCCGGGGGTACATCGAGCAACCTGATCATTCCCGCGGCGAACACGCCGCCTACGCCGCCGGGATCCCTGACCGTCGATTGGCCAGGCGGCCAGGGTATCGCGCACATCGGAAGCGCGTTTGCACCGATGTCGGTCCGGGTGCGAACCGCGGACGGTTTCCTGATCGCCGGAGTACCTGTTGTATTCACTCTGCCGGCTTCGGCGCCGAGCGCCACATTTCGAGACGGCACGCTTTCGGCAACCGCGTATAGCGATGCATTCGGAAAAGCGACTGCTCCCGACGTGATTGCGAATTCGCAGGTCGGAAGCTTCTACGTTACAGCGAGCGCCGCGGGTGTCGCCAGCGTGAGGCTCGGTCCCTTCATCAACGCGGGAGCGACGCAGGTTTCTGTCCAGGCGCTCAACCCGGACTATCCGAGCAGTGCCCTGGCCGACGCTTCCATCATGTTCGGACAGACCATACCGATTCACGTGCGGGTCGTTTTTCCCGGTCTTCCGGTGCCGTCGAATCAGTCGCCATCCGGATTGCCTCAGCCGAACGGCAAGGTGACCGTGCGCGTCAACGGAAACACTGTGGATTGGAGGTTCTTCGATCAGTTCTACTATCTGTACGCATGCGCGACTTGCGCTCAGGCAACGTTCGATTTCCAGTTTCGCGTAAACGCCTTTCCCTTCGGTCAACCGCAGCTCACTGCCACCTACGAAGCCGACGCGGCATACGACGGGAGCGTTTCCCTTCCCGAGACCGTCAATGTCACCCCGCAGTTCGCCATCCCGACAGTGCAGGCCGGGCAAAGCCTCGTCGGCGCCCGCAGCTTCCCCGATGGGTGGTCCTGTACTTTCGCGAACGCAGCATGGGGAACGCCTGACCAGCTCGGCGCCGTCGAGGCTGCACCTTATCGTTTTCCCTACGGCGTGCTGCACTACCGGCTCGATCAGTGCTCGAGTCGTGTGCAAATCCTGGGACCCGCGGTGCTCTCTCAGACGCTGACGATTCAGCTCCCTACGCCGCCGTTACCGGGAACCGTATTTGCCAACTACGGACCAACACGCAGCAACCCCACGCCGCACTGGTACGAAGTGCCGGCTCAGGTGGACGACTCCACGATGCGGGTTGGGTTGACCGATAACGGCCTCGGCGACGATGAATTCGCGGTGTCCGGGCTCATCGCTGGAGCGGGAGGCCCGGCCGCACCCCTTGTCGCCCCGAACACGCACCCTGTGGTCGAGTTCTATGCGGCTTCGCTCGACCACTACTTCATCTCCGCCGATCCGCGCGAGATCGACGCGCTGGATCAACAAATGATTCCAGGATGGACGCGTACCGGGCTGGGCTTCAGCGCTTATGCGGACGCGCTCTCGGGTACGCAGCCCGTGTGCCGTTTCTACATTCCACCGCAGGACGGAGACTCTCATTTCTATTCCGCATCGCCGGCAGAGTGCGATCTCACCCGCGCCCGATTTCCAGAGTACGCCTACGAGTCGCCGGAGGTATTCCGCATCGCTTTACCCGATACGACGACTGGAGCCTGCGCGGCCGGCACCGTGCCCGTGTACCGGGTATGGAACCAGCGCGCCGATTCGAACCACCGCTACGCCACCAGCCGCGCGGTGCGAGATCAGATGGTCGCGCTCGGGTACGCGGCCGAAGGCTATGGGCCGGACGGAGTCGCGATGTGCGCCGCGCCGTAGTGCTCACCGCAGCATCCAATGCGCGCGAAATTGCGCGTGCGATATGGTTCGCGATGGACAAACGGGTCGGATCGCTAGCCTTCGCACCGCTTGGATTTTTCGCTATGTCGCTCAGGCGATGAAGGGCTTTCGAATCGAGCTTGCCGCGATGGCTCTTGGAGCGCTCGCGACATTCGGGCCGGCCGGCGCGGCGGTCCCACCGTTCGATATGCGCTCCGCCGACGCCTGGACGACGCAAGCGTACGTGCAGGCGCTCAATCCCGACGATCCGTTTACGGCTCTCGCCGGCACTCCCGTCCAGTTCGGCCGGCCATTGTGGGTCAGAGCATGGGTCGAGTTTCCTGGTCTCGTTTTGCCCGTACCCGAGGGCGTGCCTCCACCGACGGGTACGGTGACGCTACGAGTCAACGGCACTGCTATCGCCGCTGCTCCACTCGATTTCCAGTGGTACCTTCGTCTCTGCAAAGACTGCGCCGTGCCGACCCTCTCGTTCTTCTTTCGCACCGACGCGTTTCCCTTCGGTCAGCCGCAGCTCACTGCAACTTACGAGGCGGACCCGGCCTTCGCGGCCAGCACGTCCGCTCCAGAGACCATCAACGTCATTCCGCAGTTTGTCCTCGCGACCGCGAGCGGGGCCGGTGACAGCTCGATCGGCGCGACCGGAGGCGTCGATCAGTCGTCGTGCAGCTTCGTCAGCGCCGACTGGGAGCTGGCGACCGGGGCCGGTGCGGATGCGCAATCCTCGCCCTACACCTTCCCGTACGGATTGCTGCGCTACCGATTGGACACGTGCTTCTACCATGGTGTCGTTTTCGTTGGGCCGCCGCCGCTCTCCCAGACGCTCGTCGTGCAGGTGCCGGCGCCGTTGCCTCCTGGGACGGTGTTCGCGAACTACGGACCGACACGTGACAACCCTGTGCCGCACTGGTACGAGACTGCGTCGACTGTCGACGGCGATACGATTCGCGTTTCGCTTCTGAAGGGCCAAGGGGGTGACGATGACCTCGCGAGCTTGGGCACGATGTCCGGGCTTGGGGGTCCGGCCGTCCCAGTGCCCGGGCCTTTGACGACGCCCGTCGTGGAATTCTATGCCGTGTCGCTCGACCACTATTTCATCTCCGCCGATCCGCAGGAGATCGCAGCGCTCGACAACCAAGTCATCCCCGGGTGGACCCGAACCGGCTCGGGCTTCAAGGCCTATGCGCCGGATACGTCTGTCACCAGCGGAGTGTGTCGCTTCTACATTCCGCCCCAGAATGGGGACTCGCATTTCTATTCGGCGTCCCCTGCCGAGTGCGCCGCGACCAGGCAGAAGTTCCCGACGCTGGTGTACGAGTCGGCAGACGTGTTCCATGTCGGCGTACCGGATTCGGCAACCGGCAACTGCGCACCGGGAACGATCCCCGTCTATCGCGTCTGGAACAATCGAGCCGACTCGAATCACCGTTACACGACGAGCCGAATCGTGCGCGATCAGATGATCGCGAGAGGCTATTTGCCCGAGGGTTATGGCCCCGACGGCGTCGTCATGTGCGTGGCGGATTAGGCCTGTTCTATGCTCGTCGACTTCTTCCTCCACCTCAAGGCGGCGAAGCTCCCGGTCTCGACGCGCGAGTTCCTCACGCTCCTCGAGGCGCTCGAGCACAAGGTCGTGTCGAACAGCATCGACGACTTCTACTTCCTGGCTCGCGCATGTATGGTCAAGGACGAAGCGCTGTACGACCGCTTCAACCTCGCGTTCGGCGCGTACTTCCACGGCGTGGAAGGCGTGTTCGACATCCGCGCCGAGATTCCGGAAGAGTGGATCCGCAAGGCGATCGAAGGCACGCTCACCGAGGAGGAGAAGGCGCTGGTGAAGGCGCTCGGCGGATGGGAAAAGCTCATGGAGACGCTCAAGCAGAGGTTGGCTGAGCAGCGCGCGCGGCATCAGGGCGGCTCGAAATGGATTGGCACGGCGGGCACCAGCCCGTTTGGCGCGTACGGCTACAACCCCGAAGGCATCCGCATCGGCCAGGAAAGCGGCCGCAGCCGCAGCGCGGTCAAGGTGTGGGACGAGCGCACGTTCGCGAATCTCGACGACTCGGTAGAGCTCAACACGCGCAACATCAAGATCGCGCTGCGCCGGCTCCGCCGCTTCGCGCGCGAAGGCGTTCCCGAAGAGCTCGATCTCGACGCGACCATCGAAGGGACCGCGAAGAACGCCGGCTGGCTCGATCTGCACCTCGTCCCGGAGCGCCGCAATCGCGTCAAGGTGCTGCTGTTCCTCGACGTCGGCGGCTCGATGGATCCGCACGTCGAGGTCTGCGAGGAACTCTTCTCCGCGGCGAAAAGCGAATTCCGCCATCTCGAGCACTTCTACTTCCACAACTGCGTCTACGACCACGTCTGGCGCGACAACGCGCGGCGGCGGAACGAGCGTATCGCGACCTTCGACATCCTCCACAAGTACGGTCCCGACTGGCGTCTGATCTTCGTGGGCGACGCGGCCATGAGCCCGTACGAGCTCACCGAAGTCGGCGGCAGCGTCGAATACGGCAACGACGAGTCCGGGGTCGCATGGCTGCAGCGCCTCGTCGACGCCTACCGCCACGCGATCTGGCTCAATCCGGAGCCGGAGCGAAGCTGGGGCTATACCCGCTCGACGCAGGTCGTGCTCGGCATCCTCGGTCCGCGCATGTTTCCGCTCACCCTCGAGGGCATCAACCGCGGCATGGCGCTCCTCCGCAAGTAGGCTACATCTCGCTCCAGGGCAAGTGGACTATAATCGTCGGCGAAGGGCCGTTAACGCTTGGAGGCTCGCATGCGCAGACTATCGATCCTCGCCGCCGCGCTCGCCGTGGTCGCACTCCCCGGTGCCGCACAGGCGATCACCTGCTACACGGTGCTCGATCGCACCGATGCCACGGTCTATCAAGGCACCGAGCCGCCGTTCGACTTGAGCACCGAAGGCGGCCCTGCGGCACGCCGCACGTTGCGTGCCCGCCACGAGTTCCTGACGATCTCCGAAGCCGATCGCTGCCCGCAGGTAAGCGCTCCCGTGGGCGCGACGGGTTACCAGCCGGCGAGCGTCGACGACATCGTCGCCGGTATCCGGCCTTACGGCGCTGGCGCGGTCGGCTCGACCCCTCCGGCCGGCCGTGGCGGCACTGCGCGGGCTGCGGCACCCGCGCGCAGCGGTTCATCGAGCGCGCGCAAGTACTGACCTCAGCGCGCGGAGCGGTTGGTCGCCGCCCGCGATGAGCCTGGTCCCCGGCATCACGCCCGCGCTCGTCGCGGCCATCCTGTTCGGCGCGAGCACGCCCCTGGCGCGTGCGCTCGTCGGTTCGATCGATCCGTTGTGGCTCGCGGGTTTCCTCTACGCGGGATCCGGCATAGGGCTATCGATCGTGTTCGCCTTGAGGCGCGCGATCGGACGCGAGCGCGGCACGCCGGTGTCGCGTCGCGATCTGCCTTGGCTCGCGGCGACCATCGTCTCGGGCGGCATCGTCGCGCCCCTCCTGTTCACTTTCGGTTTGCAGGGCACGCCCGGCGCGACGGCGAGCCTGCTCCTCAATCTCGAAACCGTGCTGACCGTGGCACTGGCCTGGTTCGCGTTCCGCGAGCATTACAGCGCCCGCGTGGTCGTCGGCATGGCGCTCATCGTGGCCGCGTGCGCGCTCCTGGGGTGGGGCGGCCACGATCTGCCCGGGGCGGGACGAGGCGCGCTCCTCATCGCGCTCGCCTGTCTCGGCTGGTCGCTCGACAACAACCTGACGCGAAAGATCGCCGGCAGCGACGCGCTCGTGATCGCCATGGCGAAGGGCTTGTGCGGGGGTGCGGTGAATCTCGCGCTCGCCGCAGCGCTGGCGGGTCCGCCGCCGGCCGCTCTGGAAGCCGTCGGCGCAGGCGCGGTCGGATTCCTCGGTTACGGCGTGAGCCTGGCCCTGTTCGTCGTGGCATTGCGCAGTCTGGGCACCGCCCGCGCAAGCGCCTATTTCGCGACGGCGCCGTTTTTCGGCGTGGCGGTCGCTTTCGCGATCCTCGCCGAGCGGCCCGACCGCGTGTTCTGGATCGCGTTGCCGCTGATCGCGCTCGGTGTGTGGCTGCACTTGACGGAGCGGCACCGCCATCGGCATACACACGAGCCCTTGGTGCACGATCACCCGCACCGGCACGACGAGCATCATCGCCACGCGCACGACTTCGCGTGGGACGGAACCGAGCCGCACGCCCATCAGCACGCGCACGAGCCCTTCACGCATGCGCACGTGCACGCGCCGGATCTGCATCATCGGCACGGACACCGAGGTTCTTAGCTGCGGTGAGTGCGCAGCCCCGGGCGGCTACATCGCACCGCTTGCGAACGTCGGCGCGAGCACTTCCAGCGCGTCGAGCGCAGCCGACGGCTCCTTCACCGTGATCCGCCACAGCGTGCGCGGGTCGTCGGGGTCGGTGAGCGTGGCAGAATGCAGGAGAGAGGCGTTGTCCCACATCACGAGATCACCGACGCGATAGGCGAGGCGGTAGACGTAGTCGGTCTGCGTGGCATGCGCGGCGAGCTCGTCGAGCAGCGCGACCGCTTCGTCCTCGGGCATGCCGACAATCCCATAGGAGCTTCCCGAAACGGCGTAGAGCGCCTTGCGCCCCGTGACCGGATGCCGGCGCACGATCGGATGCGTGATGAGCGGCATCTTCGCCTTCTGCTCGTCGGTCAGCGGCGACGCGGCCACGCGGCTCATTTCGTCGGCGACCTTGCGGTTCCCATAGTGGTGGACCGCCACCAGCGGCTCGACGCGCTGCTTCATGGCTCCACTCAGGCCGTCGTAGGCCGCGTACTGATTAGCGAACAGCGTTTCGCCGCCGAACTTCGGCACCTCGATCGAGTACAGCATCGTGGCCCGTGCCGGCACCTGGAGGTACGAGTAATCGGTATGGAAGTACGTGCCGGCGTCGGCGAGCCCGACGGGCTGGCCGCCGCGCTTGCGGTTCGAGAGGATCAGGATGTTCGGGTCGTCGGGATGATGGAACTGGTCGATGACGTGCGGCTCCGGCGGGCCGAAGCGGCCGGCGAAAGCGACGTACTGCGCGGGGCTGAGCGACTGTCCGGGCAGCACGAGGACCTGCGCGCGGAAGAACGTGCGCTCGAGCTCGGCGAATTCGCTATCCGAGATCGGCTGCGACGCGTCGACGCCGCGCGCTTCGAGGCCGAAACCGGAGAAGAGCGGCTGCGTGGACCAATAGGTCATTTCACGTACGCCGGCATGAGCTTGCGCGGCAGCCACAGCATCAGGTCGGGAAACAATATCACAACGAGCAGCACGAGCAACATCGGCACGAACAGGATCGCGGTGTCGCGCACTGCGTCCTTGATCTTGATGCCGCCGATCGAGCACGCGATCATCAGGCACAGGCCGTACGGCGGCGTGACGAGCCCGTAGGCGATCGAGATCACCCCGATGATCGCGAAGTGGATCGGGTGCATCCCGACCTTCGCGGCAAGCGGTGCGAGGATCGTGCCGACGATGATGATCGCCGGGATCGCGTCGATGAAGCAGCCGATGAACAGGAACGCCGCCGCGGTGATGAAGCCTACGCTGGTGACTCCGCCGCCCCACGAGGCCACCGCATTGACGACGAGCTGAGGGATGTGGAAGTACGCGAGCAGCCACCCGAAGGCCGACGCCGTCCCGATGCAGAACAGGGCGATCGCGGCGAAGCGGGCCGAGTGGTAGAACGTCTTTTTCAGAACCTTCAGCGGCAGAGTGCGGTAGATCAGCGCTCCGAGCAGCATGGCGTACAGCACCGCGACGACCGAAGCCTCGGTCGGCGTGAAGAACCCGCCGACGATGCCGCCCACGATGATGCCCGGGGTCAGGATCGGCAGCACTGCGCGAGCCGCCGCTAGCACGAACGCTCGCAGCGTCGCCCGCGGGTAGACCGGATAGCCGCGCTTCTTGGCATAGACATACACGGTCACCATGAGCGAAAGCCCCATCAGCAGCCCCGGTAGCACGCCGGCGAGGAACAATCCGCCTATCGACACCGAGATCACGCCGCCCCACACCACCATCAGGATCGACGGCGGGATGATGACGCCCATGACCGCTGCGCAGGCGATGAGTGCCACCGTGAATCTGGCGTCGTAGCCCTGCTTCTTCATCGCCGGGATCAGCACGCCGCCGACCCCCGCGGCTTCCGCGGTCGACGAGCCCGAGATGCCCGCGAAGAGCATCGACACCAGGACGCTGACATGTCCCAGGCCGCCGGGCAGATGACCGACCAGCGCGCGCGAAAGCGCGATCAACTTCTCCGTGATGCCCGCGGCGTTCATCAGGTTCGCCGCCAGCATGAAGAACGGAATGGCCAGCAGGAGGAACGAGTTGTAGGCCTTGAACATCTCGTTCATCAGCAGGAACGGCGTCATGCGGTCGTCGATGAAGAAGACGGGCACGCAGGCCAATCCCAGAGCGAACGCGATCGGGACGCGGAGCACGACGAGCAGCGCGAAGACTCCGAACAGGATCGCCGCGACTTCAACCGGCCCCATTGCGTCCGTCCACGTAGAGCTTGATATCGTCGAGAATGTTCTCGATCAGGAAGAGGATCCACACGATGCCCGCGAGGGGCCACGCGACGTAGAGCGTCGCCATGTTGATGCCGGTCATCTCCGAATTCTGGATGTATCCGAACCCGGTGAAGCGCACGCCGAAGAACGCGAACGTAAGCGCGACCAGAGAGATCGAAACGTGGACGACGAGCCGGGCGATCGCCTTGCCGCGCGCGCTCCTGGGCGTCGGAAGCACGTCGACGTCGAAGTGCGTGCCGTCGCGGACCGCGATCGTGGCGCCGAGCATGATGAGCCAGATGAGGCAGAACCGGGCGACCTCCTCGGTCCAGATATACATCGGGATGAAGTCGATGAACCGCGAGGCGATCTGGAGGGTGACCGGCACGAGCATGACCGCGATCAGGAGCGTGATCAGGAACTGCAGAACGCGGTAGATGAGCGCGTTGACGGCGCGCATCGGTCAGCCGGTCCACTCGGCGCTTCGACTTCGCTCAGGACGGACCTCGGCTGGGACGCAAGCTTGGTGTTGACGCCGCGCTCCAACTTGGATCCCGGCGTACGCCGGGATGACGCAGCCGTTTCCGATCGCTGCGACGCTTCGCGTCTGGCTCTCGGACGGCTGCGTCACTTGATCGCGTTGACCTTGTCGAGAATCGCGGTGGCGTCGATCTCTTTGGCGTACGCTTGCTTGACCGGCTCGGCCAGCTCGAGGAGCTTCGCTCGATCGGTGAACTTCCAGGTCTTGAGCTTGCCCTCTTTCTCGAGCTTCGCCAGCAGCGCCGAATCTTCGGAAGATTCGATGTCGCGGCCGTACTTGCCCGCCTCCTTGCCCGCCTTGAGTATCGCCGCCTGGAGGTCTGGCGGCAGCTTGCGGAAGGTCTTGCCGGCGATGCAGATCGGCCGCACCGTGATCGCATGCTGAGTCAGCGAGATGTTCGGACCGACCTCGTAGAACTTCATCGCGTTCAGGCCCGCGGCCTCGTTCTCCGCGCCCTGGATCACGCCGGTCTGGATGGCGTTGTACACCTCGTTGTAGGCGATGACGGACGGCTTGGCGCCGATCGCCTGGAACACCTGGGTCTGGATCGGAGCGCCCATGACGCGCATCGAGAAACCGCGCAGCTCCGCCATGTTCCGGATAGGCTTGTTGGCGATGATGTTGCGCGTGCCGCCGCCCGCGTAGCCGATGATCATCACGTCGGCTTTCTTCGATACGTCATCGACGATCGGCTGGAACGCGTCGGAATCGAGCACCTTGTTCCAGTGGTCGAGGTCGCGGAACAGGAAAGGCATGTCGAGCAGCGGCGCCGCCTTGGCGAACTTCGACATGTGAGCCGGCGAGACGATGGCATAGTCGACCGACACGCCCTGGCTCATGTACTGGAAATAATCGGGCTCGATGCCCAGCTCGCTGTTCTTGTGCAGGACGAAGTTGATCGGCTTGCCGTAGTATTTCTTGACCAGCTCCTCGAACTTGAGCAACGCCTTGTTGAAGGGATGGCTGTCGTCGAATTGCACTGCCCCGTGCAGCGTGATCGGCTGCTGCGCGCCGACTGCGACCGAGAAGGCGAGCGCCGGAAGAGCGGCACAGTGCAACAGCACACGAATGAATGCGCGCATCGGTTCCTCCTGCAGATTTCGGGTTCATGGCGCGCACGGCGAGCTTCCGAGGCCGTGACGGCGATGCGGCCATCTGGTAAAGTGGCCCGACCACATTCAACCCCGGCACGCAGATGCTGTCAACCGCTTTGCCGGGCAGGCTTGCGATGCGCTGGATGTCAGCCCTGTTCGCTGTGGTCGTCACGGCGGCGCTAGCTGCCGGTCCCGACGCGCCGCAGGAGTACCGGTTCGATCCGTTGCGGATCGAGCAACCGGTGGCTCGCGCGACGCCGCCCGGAGCCACGACCGGCATCGTATTCTTCACCATCGAGAACGCGAGCAAGGACTCCGAGCGCCTTTTGCGCGCTTCGACACCGGTGGCCGCCGGCGTGGTTCTGCATCAGATGGCGCAGTCCGGCGGCATGATGAGGATGAGGGCGGTGCCCTCGCTGGAAATCGGGCCCTGGGCGAGGCTCGAGCTCGGCCCCGGCGGCTACCATCTCATGCTGATCGATCTCAAGCAGCCGCTCAGGGCCGGCGAGCGGTTTCCGCTCACGCTCACCTTCGAGCGCATCGGCACGGTCACGACCATGGTGACGGTCGAGGAGATGGGCGCGGTGCCGGGCAAACGGCGTTGAGCCGGCGTCTCGGTTGCATTCGGACACGTCTCGGGCGATCATTCTTAATTCTTCGCGCCGACGATCTCATGGCTGAGCCCAACAAACTCGACGAACCGCTTTCGGAAAGCGAATACGACGATCTCGAAGCGTTCTTCGGCTCCAATGCCGTTCCGCAGGACTGCATGGACCTTGAAATGCTCGACGGATTTCTCACCGCGATCGTCAGCGGTCCGGAGCTGATCCAGCCGTCGGAGTGGCTGCCGGTCGTCTGGAGCGACAGCCAGCGCAGCGTCTCGCCGGTGTTCGCGAACAACGAGCAGGCCGAGCGCGTCCTGTCGCTGCTGCTGCGCCTCCAGAGCAACATCGCCCGCACGCTGAACGAATCGCCCACGCGGTTCAAGCCTCTGCTCTATCGTCCGGAGGAAGGCCTCAAGGGCCGCGAAGGCGCAGCCGAAGTCGCGCGTCGCGAGGAATCGGCGCCGCCGGAAGCGAGCGCGTGGTGCGAAGGCTACATGACCGGCGTGCTGTTGCGGGAGGAAGCGTGGGAGCCGATCTACGCCGCCGAGGCCACGCGCGATTGGATGCTGCCCGTCGAGGCGCTCGCCTACGGCGACCACGACCCCGAATATCTCGACTGGGTCGACAGCGACGAAAAGCGAGAGGGGCTGATCGACGAGCTACCGGTCGCCGCCGTGCTCATCCATCGCTTCTGGATCGGACGACGCAGCGGCGAAGGCGTGAGCCGCGCGGAACGTCGCGCGCAGCGGCGCGAAGCGAGCCGCAAGGTGCGCCAGCGGCTGCACTGAACGCCGGCGCGCCGTTCGAGCTAGCGATAAACGTTGGGCCGGTGGCGGCCGATGGAATCCTCGCGATCCGGGGGCGGGGACTTGGGACCCCGGTCACGGGTCAGGACGCGCAGCACGACGCCGACGACCAGAAGGATCACTGCGCCTATCAGAAGCAGCGTCGGCCAGTCGCCGTGTGTGATCCGCGTGGTCCAGCCGCTGGGTATGAAATCGGTGGCGGCGAATACCGGCGTCTGGACGGCCGCCCCGATGGCGATCCCGGTGAGGAAATTGCGCCAGTGTCGCAGGGTGTCTCTTGTTCGTCGCGTACGGTTGCTCATCGATTCGCTCCTGAAGGTAGGCAGCGTCAATCTAGCCCGCAGCGAGCACCCGCCGGAATCGGTGATCGTCTGATTTGCCCGTAGGAGAACGAGGGCGGCCTTGTCGGGCGACCTCGGCGTCGCAGCGCGGCGACAGCTACTTCAGGAAATCGAAGTCGCAGCCATCTTCGGCCTGCATGACGCGTTCGGCGTAGAGGCGCCGATAACCGCGCTGCGGCAACGGGGGCGGCTGCCAGAGCCTCCTTCGCCGCTCGAGCTCCGATGGGCCGACATCGAGATCGATCCGCCGTTCGCGCACGGAGATGCGAATCGAATCTCCGGTCCGCACCAGGGCGAGCGGACCGCCGACGGCCGCCTCGGGCGAGACATGCAGCACCACGGTGCCGTACGCGGTCCCGCTCATGCGCGCATCGGAGATGCGCACCATGTCCTTCAGCCCTGCGCGGGCGAGCTTCGCGGGCAGCGGCAGGTACCCCGACTCGGGCATGCCGTAACCGCTCCGAGGCCCGGAGTTCTGCATGACCAGGAAGTCATCGGGGGCGACGTCGAGCGCGGGATCGTCGATGCGTGCGGCCAGATCGTCAGGCGAGGAAAAAACGACCGCGCGTCCGGTGCGTTCGAACAGTCGTGGATCCGCCGCCGAGCGCTTGAGGATCGCGCCGTTCGGCGCCAGAGTTCCGAACAGCGCCACCAGGCCTCCGACCGGATGGAACGGCGCCTCCAGAGGCCGCACGATCGCGCGATCGATCCATTCGGGAGCGTGCGCGAGCCGTTCACCGAGGCGCTCACCCGTGACCGTCAGGCAATCGAGATCGAGCATGGGCTTGAGCTCGTGCAGCACCGCACTCATGCCGCCGGCGGCGAAGAAGTCCTCCATGTAATGGCTGCCGGTCGGCTTGAGATCGACCAGCACCGGCGTGGCGTCGGAGAGCTCGTTGAAGCGCGTGAGCGGTACCGGAATGCCCAGGCGACCGGCAATCGCGGTCAGATGGATCACTGCGTTGGTCGAGCCGCCGATGGCGAGCAGGACGCGCATCGCGTTCTCGACCGAGGCTCGCGTGACGATGTTCGCCATCGTGAGGCGCGAGTGCGCGAGCGCGACCGCGGCGGCGCCGCTCGCCTCCGCCGCCCTGAGACGGTCGGCGTGCACCGCGGGAATCGCCGCGGTGCCCGGAAGAATCATGCCCAGCGCTTCCGCGATGCACGCCATCGTGCTCGCGGTTCCCATGACTGCGCACGTGCCGGCCGTCGTCGCGAGCCGGGATTCGACTCGATCGATCGTCGTGCGGTCGATCTCCCCGCTGCGGAATTTCGCCCAGAAGCGCCGGCAGTCGGTGCATGCGCCGAGGCGCTCTCCTTCGTGCCGCGCGGTCAGCATCGGACCCGCGACCAGCGCGACGGCGGGAACGCCGGACGAGGCGGCGCCCATCAACTGCGCCGGAAGCGTCTTGTCGCAACCGCCGACGAGCACGACCGCATCGAGCGGCTGCGCACGGCACATTTCCTCGACGTCCATGGCCATGAGGTTGCGGTACATGAGGCTGGTCGGATGCAGAAACACTTCGCCCAGCGAGATCGTGGGAAACGCGAGCGGCAACCCGCCCGCCGCGAGCACACCGCGCTTCACCGCATCGATCAGCTCCGGGAAATGACGATGGCAGTTGTTGAGATCCGAGGCCGCGCTCGCGATGCCGATCGTCGGCCTCGCCAGCAATGCGCTCGAATAGCCCATAGAGCGCGCGAAGGACCGCCGCAGAAACGCCGCGAAGCCGGCATCGCCGTAATGGGTCAGGCCGCGAGAGAGGCCGCGTGTCGGGTCGTCGGACATCGCCGCCTACCGTACGAACGAGCTCTCGGCGCAGTTGCCGATGCGCCGACTCGACGCCGTAACCGTAACGCCGGCCGAGCGGATAGTGCCGGTCGCGGAATCGCCGCGGTAAATCGCGGATACGGCGCTCGTGTGCTCGTCGTCGCCGAGCCGGCAGGTCATCGTGTAGCTGACGCTGTTGCCCGACTGCGTGAAGCCGGAGTAGCGGCATGGGCCGTCGCCTCGCGACGACTTGCCCTGCAGCAGCTTCTCCATTTCGACGATGTCGGCGCGCGTGTAGCATTTGACGCCTGCGGGCCGCGCGCGGCCATCAGCCGTGATCGTCGTTTCCCAGAGACCTTCGTTCATGTACAGGGAAGCGGCTGCCGGCGCAGCGGAGACCGCGAACAGCATCGCGACGAAGGGCACACGGGTCCTCATGGCGCGCGCATTGTGAGCGGCCGCGGGGGGTTCGCTTCGCACCGCGCCGAAGTGGTTCCTCGGTTGGCGAGTCAGGGCAGCTTGATCTTCCCGCCGAGCGCGCCGGGAGGAAGGCCACCGGGCAGGCCGCCCGCACCGGGGCTTCCCGGGAGCACGATCGACGAAGACGCCTGCCGGCGCAACTCCTGCAGCTCGTGCACCGCGCGTTCGACGCCCGTCTTTGCCGCCTCGCCGTAAGCGGCAATGGCTTCGGCGAGATTTTTCGCATCGACTTCGAAGCTGATCGGCAGCGGACCCATGTTGGTGAGAATCTGCGCCTCGCCGATGAAAAGGGTCTGCCGGCTTCCGTCGGGCGAACCATCGGGTTTGACCGGAATCATGACGCGCAACGTGCCCGCGGCGCGATCGGTGTAGATCTCCTCGCGGTAGAGCGAGGTCGGGTCCATCCTCGCGTCGCTTGCGCGAGCGCCACTCTGCTCGGCCATGGCTGGCTCCGCTGGTTGAAACGTACTATTTTAGCAAATCGCCTCGTACGAACCGTGGTTCGATCGAAGAGCGGATGCTTATTCCCGCTGGCGCTGTTTACCTCTGCGGGGTTTCATACGTTATTGATGGTTGTTCGGGATCAATACGCGGCTTGGGCTTAAGGTTGAGAATCGCCGAACTGGACGAACCTGTTAGTAGCGGTCTAGTCTAACGAGCGCTTGCAGGAGGTTACTATGAGGGTTTCTATGAAACGTTTCGCAACGATTATCTGTGCCGCCGCGATGTTCGTGGGCGGCGCGGGCATCGCCAGCGCGCAAGGTCACGGCGGTGGCGGACACGGCGGCGGATCCGCTGGTGGCGGATGGCACGGCGGTGGGGGCGGCAGCTGGCACAGCGGTGGCAGCTGGCACGGCGGTGGGGGCGGCAGCTGGCACGGTGGCGGAGGCAACTGGCATGGCCACGGCGGCGGCTCGCACTTCGTGGTCGGCGTCGGCTTTGGGGGTTGGCCCTATTGGGGCTGGGGCTGGCCGTATTACTCCTATCCGTACTACTACCCGAGCTACTACTACCCGGCCTACTCGTATCCCTACTCCTACGGCTACCCGTACGGGTATGACGACTCCGGCGGATATGTAGAGCAAGGGCAATATGTAGAGCAAGGGCAAGCCGCGCCGGCGGCTCCGGCACCGCAGTCGGGCCAATTCCAGTCTGGCCAATACCCCTCGTACTCGTACTACTGCCCGGATCCGGCGGGGTATTACCCGCAGGTCGCAACGTGCGCCAAGGGTTGGCTCCGCGTCGTTCCCCAGAACGCGCCTGGACCCGCGAATCCCGTACCGCACTGAGGAGTTGACGTGAGCACCCGCTTTCATTTGCTGTTTCCGCTTGTCGCCGCACTCGCTCTGGCCGGCTGCGTGACCGTACCTACCGGACCCGCCGTCATGGCATTACCGGGAAGTACGAAGAACTTCGATGCTTTCCGCGCCGACGACATGTCGTGCCGCGACTATGCGCAGTATTCGATGGGCCCGATATACGGTCAGCCGGGCGACGTCGCTGCGGCCAATGCCGCCGGCGGCGCCTTGTTGGGTGCGGCTGCGGGCGCGGCCATCGGGGCCGCGTCGGGGCAAGCAGGAGCGGGTGCGGCGATTGGCGCCGGTACCGGTCTGCTGTTCGGCAGCGCCGCGGGCGCGAACGCTGCCGGATACACTTCGTACGACCTGCAGCGGCGCTATGACGCAGCCTATCTGCAGTGCATGTACGCGAAGGGCAACCAGGTTCCTGCGGGCCGTCGCTACGCCCCAAGACCGTATGGCCCGGCGCCGTACGGTCCGCCGCCCGACTGGGTTCCTCCGCCCTCAGGCTGATCGGCTGAGGCAGAGCCTCGCGAGGACCTGTACGCGTTTCACGTGCGCAGGTCCTTCCGACGTGCGCAGAAAATCTCCCATCGCGAGCGAACCGTGCGCGACTTCCGTCGCGGCTCGCGAATCCCTGTTCGCGAGCCCTATCTGATCCACAGATTCCAACCCTTCCCGCACAGCGCGCGTCGGGCATAATCCGGACGCTGTCGCTCGCCGGAGAGGATGGATGCGAATCGAGGCGAAACGCGCGTCGCTGCTGCGGCTCATTCCGCTGTGCGCGCTGGCGCTGTCGTGCTGCGTGCTCGCCGCGGATCCCGCGAAGGTCCTGCACGTCGCGAGCGCCGATATCGAGACGCTCGATCCGCAGCAGTACAACGACGATCCATCGTTCCAGATCATCGCCACGATCTTCGAAGGTCTCTACGAGTGGGATTATCTCGCGGCCACGCCGACGCTCACGCCGGTCACCGCCGCCGGGCCGCCGCAGGTGAGCGCCGATGGCCTCACCTGGACGATCCGTATCAAGCCGGGCATCGTGTTCACCGACGATCCCGCGTTCAAGGGAAGGCCACGCGAGCTGGTCGCGAAAGATTTCGTCTTTTCGATCACCCGCTGGCTCGATCCGAATCTGCGCCGTGGCGGCGCACCGCAGTCGACCGATCTCATTGTCGGCGCTCGCGCGGTGGTCGACGCTGCACGCGCGACCGGCAAGCTCGACTACGACCGCCCGATCGAAGGCTTGCGCGCGCTGGACCGGTACACGCTGCAGCTCAAGCTCACGCATCGGAACTATCCGATCGCGCAGGCGATCCTCAACTACTTCGTGTGCGCGCGCGAAGTCGTCGAGGCGGCCCACGGCGATATTCGTGCGCATCCGGTCGGGACCGGTCCGTACCGGCTGCGGGAATGGAAGCGCGGCTCCCGTCTGGTGCTGGAAGCGAATCCGAACTATCGGAAGCTCGTTTTTCCGCCGAGCGACGACCCTGCGCAGGCGGCGCTCGAGAAAACCATGCACGGCAAGACGCTTCCGCAGATCGGCGTCATCGAGGTGGCGTTCATCGAGGAGGACATCACGCGGCTGCTCGAATTCGAGCGCGGCGCGCTGGACGTCGTCGTGCTGCGCGCCGAGATCGCTGCGAGGCTTCTCGCCGACAACAAGCTGCGGCCGGAGTACGTCGCGCGCGGCATCGTGCGCCACGTCTTTACCGAGCCCTACTTCTTCGGGATGTATTTCAACATCGCCGATCCGGTCATCGGCGGGATGCAGAACGACCGCGTCGCGCTGCGCCGCGCGATGGCGCTCGCGTTCGATCGCAAGGCGCTGATCGATGTCGTCTACGCCGGGCAGGCCCTACCCGCCAATCAGCTCGTTCCGCCTGGCGTAGCGGGCCATGATCCCAAGCTTCCGCCGGCGCCGCCGGCCGATCCTGCTGCGGCCAATGCGCTGCTCGATCGCTTCGGCTTCAAGGCGCGCGACGCGGAAGGCTTCCGCTTGTCGCCGGACGGAAGGCCTCTGACCCTGACGCTCTCGCTGCGCACCGGCGCGATCTCGCGCGAGATCGCGATCCTGTGGAAGAAGAACATGGATGCGATCGGATTGCGCAGCGACTTTCACATCACGCCGTTCCAGGACGTGATCAAGGAGCTGGAAGGAGGCGGTTTCCAGATGTACTGGGGGGGTTACGGCGGCGTGCCGTTCGGCTATCCCATGCTATTGCAGCTCGATGGTCGCCAGCCGACGACGGTCAACGTGTCGCGATTCAAATCGCCGGAAGCCGAAAAGCTCGTCGACGCGTTCTTTGCGAGCAGCGACGAGGCGGGACGCATCGAGGCGGCACGCAGGGCTTCGGAGCTCGCGGCGACTTACGTCCCCACGATGCCCACGATCTTCCGCCAGGAAAACGATTTCACGCAGCCCTGGGTCCGGGGCTACAGCGCGATGCGCTTCACCAACTACTGGAAGTATCTCGACATCGACCTCGCCCGCCAGCGTGAGGCGCAGCGCTGAAGTAGCCCGGGCTGAGAGCGGCGATTGCCGGTAGTTCTCTTATGCGCTCGCGCTCTGCGGCCGCAGCGCTCCGCTGCACTTGGAGCGCGCCGAATCCCCCGACGGCAGCTTCGCGCACACCGCATCCATCCGACCGCGGATGCGCTCCAGCGCCGCTTGCTGCGCCGGCTCCTTGCTCCATGCCGTGAGCTTTCTGCCCATCCGCTCGAGACCGCGCAGGTTGCGATCGTAGAACGTGTCAGGTTGCGGCTCCAGCTCGCCGATCACGCTGCCGGCCGCGCGTTCGATGCCGGCAACGTCCTGCGGTGCGAGCTCGGTGAGCGCGTTGACGTAGCGCGCGCCCCATTGCACGCGCGTGGCCGGGCCCTTCGCCGCGGCATAGGACTGCGCGTACCAGTCGAGCGCGGCAGCGGTGTCGCCGCGCTTCTTGGCGACCTCGGCGAGATCGACCATGAAGTAGTAAGGCGAGTGCGACCGCTTGAGCTCGGCCCTGAGAAGCTTCTCGGCGTCGTCGAGGAGTCCCGCCTGAACGAGCGCATCCGCGGCGGCGTCGATCACGGCCTGCCGGGCGTAAGGATCGGAGGTTTCCTTATCCGCGCGCGCGACTTCGTCGCGAACGGTCTTCTCCAGGGCCGGCGGCAGGGCCGCGTCCTTGGCATCGAGGCGGGCCATCGCGACCTTCGCGCCGACGGCGGTGAGACGGTCCGTCGTCGAAAGCGTCGGATCGGCGACGATGCGATCGAGCGCTGCGCTCCAGGCGATCACCAGCCGGCCCCGCTCCGGCGACTTCGGCTCGGTGACGAAGGCCGCGATCCTGTCGGCATACTCGGTCAAGGTATCGAAGTTTTCGCGAGTGAGCCGGGGGTCGTCGAGCACGGCCGACAGCCGCGCGACCGAATCGGCATCCGCCGAGGGTTTTGCGTCCTTGGCGGTCGCTGCCGCGGCCAGCGCCTTCAGATGCAGCCGCGCCGCCGTGTCCTTCTGATCGGCCGGACAGCCCTGGGCCAGGCGCTTCAGCGTGGGCGCGACGTCCTTCCCGGAGACGAGCTGCTGCTCGTCGGTGATCCAGGAGTAGTAGGCGAGCATCCGCCAGTCGTCGGCGGAAAGCGCGGGATGGGTACCACCGGCCGACAGTGCGGCCGCGAGCGTTTCCTTGACCGGGCGCGCGCCGTTCATCCCCATCGTCAGGACCTGCATGTACTGCTCGGGGTCGGCTTCGCCGGGCAGGCGCACGATCTCGCGCCCCTCGGGGCTGAACAGGATCATCGTCGGATAACCGACCACCTTGAAGCGCTCGCCCAGCTTCTGAGCCCCGGGACTGTCGCCGTCGATATACACGGGGACGAAATGAGAAGAGCGGTCGATGAAGTCCCGCCGGTTGAAGAGCGTGGCCTTGACCTGGTTGCACGGCGGGCACCACACCGCGCCCCAGTAGAGGAACAGCGGCTTGTGGTCCGTCCTGGCCTGCACGAATGCCGCGTCGACGTCGCCTTTTCGCCAGGCGATTCCCTCGCCGTGGGCGGCCGCGGCGGCGTCGGGCCCCCGGGCACTCACGTTGGCCGGAGGTGCCTTGGCCGGCTCCGGAGCTTGGGAGCAGCCCGCCATGGCCAAGGCCAGGGCCAAAATGATCGGGCGCGAAAGGCTCATCCGGGACTTCACCTTGCTTTGGACGCGTGCGAGCGTACCACCGTTCGCGGCCTCATCGCTGAGCAGGGCGCCGGGCGGGAACCGCGCGGGAATTTTCCGGTCTTTCCTCCGTTCGGCCCGGCACGCTTGTTGCTCAGGCCCCAAGTGCAACAAGGAGAAGGCTCATGTGGAACGCCAGACGGGGCGCGCAGCGTGGCCGATACGCCCGATGGATCGCGGCGTCGGTGGGCGCTGCGATGCTCGTCGGCGCGGGTTGCGCCCAGCTCGCCGAAAAAGAGCGCGAGCTGACATTCCGCGTCGTGCCCGGGACGGCGAGCTGGTTCGACGGCCTGCCGTCGGGCGTCCAGGAGAGCGACCTCTCGATCGATTCCGACGGCAAGCCCCAGCGCATTCACGCGTGGTGGTGGCCGGCCGTGAGCGCGAACGCGCCCGCCGTGCTCTATCTCCACGGTTCGCGCTGGAACCTCACCGGTCAGGCGTTCCGGATCGAGGAGCTGCACAACTTCGGCTTTTCCGTCCTGGCGATCGACTACCGGGGCTTCGGCAAGAGTGACGGCAAGCTGCCTTCCGAGCAGACCGTCTACGAGGATGCGCGCGTGGCGTGGCATCGGCTCACGGAGTTGCAGCCCGACGCGAGCCGGCGCTTCATCTATGGGCATTCCCTCGGCGGCGCGGTCGCCATCGATCTGGCTGCCTGGCTGAGCGATGAAGCGGCCAGGGCCGGCACGGCGGCGCCGGCGCGCGGGCTCATCGTCGAGTCGTCCTTCACCACGCTTGCCGATATCGCTCAGGTCGTGACCTCGCCGTGGCTGCCGGTCAAGCTGCTCCTGACGCAGAAGTTCGACTCGCTGTCCAAGATGCAGGAGCTGCGCATGCCCGTGCTGATCGTGCATGGCGCCGGCGACATTTACGTGCCCTCGCGCTTCAGCGAGGAGCTCTACGCTGCAGCGCCCGAGCCGAAGAAGCTCCTTCTCGTCGACGGCGCCACGCACAACAACTGCATGCGCGTCGGCTCGTCGGCGTATCGCTCAGCCCTCAAGGAGCTCTTCGGCCTCAAGCCCTCTGCGCCCAGGCAGCGCAGCGCCAAGTCGTAGGCCCGCGGCCTGGGGTTACACTGACGCCGGCGCTCCGCCCGCGGCGGAGCCTCGTCTGGCCGTGACCGATCGCCTCATCGCTCACCTCGACATGGACGCTTTCTACGCGTCGGTCGAGCTGCTGCGCTATCCCGAGCTTCGCGGCGCTCCCGTCGTGATCGGTGGCAGCAGCCGCCACCAGCCCGAGGAAAGCGTCGATCCCGAGACCGGGCGCACGATGCGCCGCTTCGCGAGGCTCGCCGATTACGTGGGCCGCGGCGTGGCTACCACGGCGACCTATGAAGCGCGCGCGCTCGGCGTGCACTCGGCGATGGGGCTCATGAAAGCCGCGCGGCTCGCGCCCGACGCGTTTCTGCTCCCGACGGACTTCGTTGCCTACGGCCAATACTCCCGCCGCTTCAAAGCCGCCGTGCGCGCGATCGCCCCAAAGGTTCAGGACAACGGGATCGACGAGATCTACATCGACCTGACCGACGTCGGTCTTCCGCCGGGAAGCTCGAGGTCCGACGAAACGCCACCGGCGGCAAACGAGCGGGCGCGCCGCGTCGCCCTGGCGATCAAGGAGGCGGTGCGGGAGGCGACGGGTCTCACCTGCTCGATCGGCGTCACACCCAACAAGCTGCTCTCGAAGATCGCCTCCGAGTTCGGCAAGCCCGACGGGCTCACCGTGCTCTTCGCGGATGAGATTCCGGCGCGCATCTGGCCGCTGCCGGCTCGCAAGATCAACGGCGTGGGACCGAAGACCGCGGCGCGCCTGGAGGCCCTCGGGATCGCGACGATCGGCGAACTGGCGCGCGCCGATCCGGCATGGCTCACCGAGAACTTCGGCAAAGCGGCCGGAGCGTGGATGCACGAGGCGGCGAACGGGCGCGACGAGCGACCGGTCGTCACGGAGAGCGAGCCCGTGACGATCAGCCGGGAGACCACGTTCGAGCGGGACCTTTCGGCGGAGCGCGACCGCGCCGAGCTCTCGGCGATCTTCACCGAGCTCTGCGAGGACCTCGCAGGCGATCTGCAGCGCAAGGGCTACGTCGGCCGGACGATCGGCGTGAAAGTGCGCTATGGCAACTTCAAGATCGTGACTCGCGACCGGACGATTCCCGAACCGACCCGGGATGCGATCGCCATCCGTCGGACAGCCGGCGAATGCCTGAAGCGCGTCCCTCTGGAACGGCGCATCAGGCTCCTCGGCGTGCGGATCAGCGGGCTGTGCCGCCACGACGACGTAGTCCAGCGCGCGCCATTGGCCGCAGAGCCAAACGACTCGACCCTTTCGCTCTTCGACGACCGCAGCGCGGGGTGAGCTAGAGCGAGATCGCGCGATCCGTAGATCCGTAGCCCGGGGGTGAGCGGAGCGAACCCCGGGACCGGGAGCGGCCGGGGATCGCGCCCGTCAGATTCCCTTCGAGAGCGCTCGCTTGATCTCGCGCAGCTTCGCCTTGACCTTCGTCTCGTTCTCCGGCCCCATGCGCAGGAGGATCTTCTGCCCCGCGGAGAGGTCCGCGAAGGCGGGGTCGGCGTAGTCGTAGAGCACCTTCGGCTGCACGAGCGCGATGGAGTCCGGCGCCTCGGGCGTAGCGAGCAGATGATCGATGACCTCGAACAAGCGATCGTTGAAGTACCTCGATGGGTACCCTAGATCGGCGTACGCCTGCTGGAACAGGGGGTAAAGACGCACGTACAGCGCGACCAGTCGAGTCGAATCGACCGCCTCCATCGCTCGCACGTAGGGCGTATACCGCGCCGCATTGTCGGGTCCGATGACGAGCGGGCCGCCCGCCCCCGTGACATGGAACGAGCCCGGCACGGGCTTGAGCGGGATCACGCGCAGGGCGAGGTTCTTGCGCGGCAGATTGTCGATGGTCGCGACGACATTGCGAATAAGCTCCTGCGGACGGAAGAGCGCGTCGAACGTCGTCGCCCCGAAGATCGAAGCGAGCGCCTCGCGCACGGCTGCATCGCTTTCGCCGAGCGCCGGGAGCGGCAGAGGGCTGGGCGCACTTGCGGCCTCGAGGGGATGTTCGATGCGCGGCTCGGTGCTCGCGGGCGCCGCGGGTTGCGGCGCCGGTGCGGGAGCCGGCGCAGAGACGGCGACCTCGGGCGCGGGCTGGCGCTGCCAGAAATAGTACGCGGCGCCGCCGACCGCGATCAGAAGGACGCCGATCGCGACAATGCCCCAGCGTGCCGCGGGGCGCGGGTGCAGCATCGGCCGATCCTCGGCCGCGACTTCGATATTCATCTCGGACATAGCTCCTCGCTTTCCCGGCTGATGGGTGCGCGCGCCGCTTCACGCCGCGCCGCGTTCAGCCCTTGCGTAATGCCTCGTACTGCGACGGCGTCGCGCGGGCGTGCGCCAGGTATTCGCGGATATGCAGAATATCCTGGCGTCCGAGCGCATCGCCGTGATGAGGCCGATGCAGCGTACCCTCCACGCCGTTGAGCCGGACGCGCAACCGCGCCTTGGCCAACGGCTCGGTCGTGGCGCCCAGGTGATGCAGCAGCGACTCGACCTCGCGCCATTGTATGTTTCCGCTGACCGGATCCTTGAAAATCGCGCTCAGCAGGTTTTCGTGTTTGCGGCTCATCGAAGGAACCCTCGATCCGGAAAATACGTAGCGATGTGGCGGCTAGCGGGCCCGCGTCACTTTCTTGGCAAGCGGTGCGTCGAACTCGAGCTGGATGCGCGGTCCGCCCGCCGCGCGGCCGTCGAGATAAGCATAGCGGGGCGTGACAACGATCGCGCCCGTCTTCGCCTGATAGGCGATGGTGCCGCTCACGCTTTGGGCACCCGCCGCGCCGGTGCCCAGCGCGAAGGCTGCTGGCGCCAAGCCGAGCAGGGCCCCCGGTCGGGCGCGGGCGGGAAATCGGCAGCGGGCTTTCATGGCGGACCGACCTGGAATTGTACCGGAGGGTCTTCCATTGTGTCCTACATCAAAATCAGACAAAGGCTGATTCTCCGCCCCCGGGGACTCGGACACACTCCCGTCCGTGTAGGGAGACCAAGCATCAACTTCAACTACTGACCTGGATTCGAGTTGACTGAAGGCCCTGTCCCTACACCCGATCGCTTCACGACAACAAGCCCCCCCGAACAAGAATAACGCTGATCTCACCTTGAGCCCGTTCTCCCCCCGAATGGCTTGAGGCACTCCGACGGGCCGGTCTACGGCCCGTTTTATTTTCCCCCGCGGTTTCAGGCGCGATTCGCTTGGGCGAGCGACGCCTCGACAGCGCGCAATCGGTCGAGCGGCACCCTCCGGCGGCGGGCTGCCGTCCGAATGGCGTCAGGGCCTCGCTTGGGGTAGATTCCGTCCCAGCGTCCTATACGAATCGAATGCAGAGGAGAAAATCCATGCGGCCGGTCGTCAGAGCACGACTTCCCAGGCTTGTGGCGGCAGCCCTGATCCTTCTGGCCCTCGCGTCGCTCGGCACAGCCGAGGCGCAGGACTATCCCAGCCGGCCGGTCAAGCTGATCGTTCCGTTCGCCGCGGGAGGCCCAGCCGACATCTACGCGCGGTTTCTGAGCCAGCGCCTGCAGGAGACGTTGGGGCAGCCCTTCGTCGTAGAGGATCGTCCAGGCGGGGGCTCGGTTGTCGGCACCGACGCAGTCGCCAAGAGCGCGCCCGACGGCTACACGCTGCTCATCATGTCCAACACCCATACGGTGAACGAATCGCTGATGCCGAACAAACCGTTCTCGCTCACGCGAGACTTCGTTCCGGTGGCGCCGATCAACTACTCGGATCTGGTGATGGTGGTGCATCCATCGGTGCCGGCGAAGACGCTGGCCGAATTCATCGCGCTGGCGAAAGCGCAGCCTGGCAAGCTCAACTACGCGTCGTCCGGCCCGGGCACGCCGTATCACATGGCCGGCGAGCTGTTCAAGGCCATGGCCGGCGTAAACATCGTGCACATACCGTACAAGGGCAGCTCCGGCGCGCGCACCGATATCCTCGGCGGCCAGGTGCAGATGATGTTCGACGCGGTGACGACGATGAGCGAGCACGTCAAGGCCGGCCAGGTGCGCGCTCTGGCCACCAGCGGCAAGGTGCGCTCCACCGTCCTGCCGGACGTGCCCACACTGAACGAAGCCGGCGTTCCGGGCTACGAGGCGACCATCTGGCTGGGCATCGTCGCGCCCAAAGGGACGCCACCGGCGATCGTGGATCGCCTGAACGCCGAGATCACGAAAATCGTGACCCGCCCCGAAGTGAAGCGCGAATGGGCGGTGCAGGGTGCTGTCGCAATGACCATGACGCCCGACGAGTTCGGCAAGTACATCCGCGACGACATCGTCAAGTGGGAGCGCGTCGTCAAGATTTCGGGCGCGAAGCCCGACCAGTAGCAGTCCGCGGCGAATGAATCCGGCGCTGCGGCTGCTCTCCGCCGGCGCAGCGCAAGGCGTGGCGAGCGGGCTCGCACCCAAGTTCCAGATGGAAACGCATCGCGAGCTCCATGCGAGCTTCATGCCCGTCGGCGTTCTGCTGGAGAGGGTTCTCGCCGGCGAAGCATGCGACGTCATCGTGTCGACCGAGACGATGCTCGACCGGTTCGCGCTCGAAGGGCGAGTGGACCGCACTACGATCGCGCGGCTCGGCGAGGTGCACACGGGCATCGCGGTCCGGGCCGGTGAACCCTCGCCGAGGATCGACAACGCCGATCGCCTGCGCGCCGCACTGTCCGCAGCGCGGCGCATCTACCTGCCCGACCCCGGGCGCGCGACTGCCGGCATTCATTTCGTGAAGGTCCTGCGTGAGCTGGGCCTCTACCAGGACCTCGCGCCGCGGCTCGCTTCGCATCCGAACGGCGCCGCGGCCATGGCGGCGCTCGCCGCCGCCGGAGAGAACGGCTGCCTCGGCTGTACGCAGGTCACCGAGATCCGGTACACCGCCGGCGTGACGCTCGTCGGTCCGCTGCCGGCGCCGTTCGATCTGGCCACGACGTACGCTGCGGCGGCAAGCGCGTCGGCGCGCGAGTCCGAGCTTGCGCGTCGCTTCGTTGTCATGCTCGCGTCGCCCGATACGGCAAGCGTGCGACGCGCTGCAGGATTCGAAAAGTAGCTACGCCGTCAGCGCGACGTCGAAGCTAGCCGCATAGCCGTCGCCCTCGGCCTCCGGCGCGAGCAGGAGCTGCGAACCACCGTCGCGATACAGTCCGTCCTGCGCGTTGCGCAGCCAGCGCCTTCCGCGGTTCGCATACGGCTCGACCGCGAAGATGCGCTCGGTGAGCCGATCGTCGAAATAGAGCTGCGACGTGAAGTCCTGCGTCCGCCCCGATGCGTCGGTCGCACGGATCTTGAAGTGCACGTGCACCGCTCGACCGCCGTACCAACCGGGATAGATGGTGAGGAACTGCGCCGCGCCCGTCGCATCGGTCAGCTGGTAGCCGCGAAGCCACTGCTGGCCGGCAGTCGACGCGCCGGAGCCGAATCCGCGCACGTCGGAATAGCGCCCTTCGGCGTCGGAATGCCATACGTCGATCCTCGCACCGGCGAGAGGCGCGCAACTCGCACCGGTAAGACGCGAGACGCGGAACACGAGACGCAGCGGCACGCCGGCCCGGGTTGATCCGCTTCGCGGATCCGAGCGGATATCGGACCGGTTCAGCGGTTCGTCGACGAAGAACGGACCCTCGGTCTGCCGCGGGCGCGCCACGCACGAGACGACCGCGGCGCCGTGCGCCTCGCCACGTGCCTTCGCCGCGCGCGCGAGGAGCGCGGCGCCCGAGGCGCCGGCGAGTGCGAGCAGCTCGCGCCGCGTGAAGAGGCGGCCGGCAGGCGCGGAATCGGGAACGACGGGCATGGGCGGAGTCGATCGGGAATATGGCGGAAAGACAGGAGTGCCCGTTGCCGGGTTCCCCTGGCAATACGAGCGGACGATGGCACAATATTACCCGTGAACTCGCAGAACATCGCCGTGCAGCTCGCCTCGCGCGGCGACGCGCAGGCCATCGCGACGATGTCGCGTGACCTTATCGAATGCGGCCTCGGCTGGGAATACCGGCCGGAGCGCATCCGCGAGCTGATCGCCGCTCGCGACACCGTCGCGCTCGTGGCGCGCGATGGAGATCGCGTGATGGGCTTCGCGATCATGAGCTTCCGCGACGAATATGCTCACCTCGCCCTGATGGCGGTCAGGCCGGCCGGTCAGCGCCGTGGCATCGCTCGGCGGATGACGCAGTGGCTGATCGAGACCGCCTGGACCGCGGGCATCGCGTCGATTCACCTCGAGCTTCGCGCGCAGAACAAGGACGGCTTCGCGTTCTATCGCACTCTGGGGTTTTCCGAAACGCTCCGGCTGCCCGGCTATTATCGCGGCCGCGAGATGGCGATCCGGATGATCCGGGTGCTGCGGCCTCCCTACGCCGTCGCACCGACCTGGCGCCCGCCCAAGCGCTAGCAAAGAAGCCGCTTTCAAGCGCGCTGTCCCCGCGCGCGCTTGATCGAGGTCAAGCTTCCGCGACACTGCGCGCCGGACAATGACGCTCGCGGCGAGCGTCCGCATCGCATTCCGCTCGCCTCGCGCCGCGAAAGGATTCCCGCATGATCATCCGCAAGCACATGAGCGCCCCTCCGATCACCATTTCGCCTGATACGGATTTCAAGACGGCGATGGGACTGCTGCAGCGGCATCGCATCCGCCGCCTTCCCGTCGTCGATGCGCGCGGAGCGCTTGCCGGCATCGTCGCCGAGCGGGACCTGCTCGTGGCCGCGGACCGCTACCTCAGCTCGCCGGTCGACGTCGCCCAGATCATGACCCGACAGGTCGTGACGGTGGGCGAGCGAACGTCGGTCGTCGATGCGGCGACGGTGATGATCGAGCGCAAGATCGGCGGTCTGCCGGTCGTCGACGACGGCGGGAAGGTGCTGGGCATCATCACGGAAACCGATCTGTTCAGGGCGCTCGCGACGATATTGACGCGAGAGGCGCGAGCCAAGCCCCGCGCCTCCGGAGTGCGTCGAGGCGCTTCGAAGAAGAAACGCTCGACGCTCGACGCCGCGCCTTCGCCGGTCGCGGTAAAAAACAAACGCAGGACCGCGCGCAAAGCGCGCTGAAGCGCCGAGTCTCGGACGAGCGTCTATCCGAGCATTCGCGGCCCCGGGTGTCGGGCGCGCCCGGAGCCGATGTCGCGGCCTGTCCGGCGCCATCCCTGGCGGTAGCGCCGAAGCTCAGCTCCGAGCGGTCAGCCGGCCTTGTCGTTGAGCAGGCAGTCGCGCCGTGCGTCGGGGCTCAGCAGCTCGCACTTGTCTCTGCTTTGCAGCGAGCCCGTCTCCTCGGTGGGAACGCCGGTGCGATCGACTTCCGATTCGCTCATGCCGACCGCGTCGTGGCACACCGCCTGGTCGCTTCCCGGGAGCGTGCTGCACTCCTTGTAGCGCGCCTTGTAATCGATGGTGGGCTGGTTCGTGGTCACGGTTACGTCCGTTGCGGCGGTGACGGCCGAGGCCGCGCCGGCGAACGCGAATGCGCCGGCCAACAATGCCAGCGTGATCGGTGATCTCATAGCCAAGTCCTTTCGTTTCGGTTCCAGAAGAAGGTCCGGCTCTTGGGCACCGGCGCGCACCTCCGCGCCGGGCGTCCCTCATGCCTGGGACCGACGCTTCTCGCGCTCGACTTGCGATTTTTGACAGCGCTGACGGGGTCTTAGCTCCGCTTGCGAAGCGTTTCCGACACCGACTGTCGGACGCGATCCGAATACAGAGCAGTCGATTGCGGGTTCAGAAGGTCGACGGCTCGTCGTCGATGCACGACAATGGCCGCGCCACGTCCTCGAGTGCGCGCCGTTCGGCCGCCACGCCCAGCCACAACTCGACGCCGGCCGCCACGAGCATCAGTGCGGCGCCCGCGGCGTACCCCCACGCGATGGCGGCCGGCTCGCCGGTGCCGATCAGCGCGCCGAAAAGCCACGGCGCGGCGATGCCGCCGAGCGCGGTGCCGAGCGCATAGAACAGCGCGATCGCCAGCGCGCGTATCTCGAGCGGAAAACTTTCGCTCACCGTGAGATATGCCGAGCTCGCTGCCGCGGAGGCGAAGAAGAAGACGGCCGTCCATGCGAGGGTCTGCGTCACCGCAGTCAGCGCGCCCTGCACGAACAGGACCGCGGTGCCGGCGAGAAGGAGTCCCGACAGCGCATACGTCGATGCGATCATCGGCTTGCGGCCCCAGGTATCGAACAGCCGTCCGAGGATCAGCGGACCGAAGAAGTTGGAGAGCGCGAACGGGACGAGATAGAGCCCGACCTTTTCCGGCGGCACGGCGAAGAAGCGGCCGAGCACCATTGCGTAGGTGAAGAAGATCGCGTTGTAGAAAAATGCCTGCGCGGTCATGAGGACGAGCCCGAGCACGGCGCGCCGCGGATAACGCCGGAAGAGGCTCACGCCCAGGTCGACGAAGCCGATCGCATGCTCGCGCGTGCGCATCTTCAGGCGACGTGGCGCCTGGGTGATACGGGATCCGCCCGCCGCGCGTTCGATCGCCGTCACGATTGCGTGGGCCTCGTGCGGACGGCCGTGGACGAGCAGCCAGCGCGGGCTCTCGGGCAGCGCACGGCGCAAGAAGAGGATGCTCAGGCCCAGCGTCGCGCCGATCCCGAAGGCGAGCCGCCATCCGAGGTCCGGTGGAAATCGACCCGGCTCCAGCAGAACCGTCGTCCCAAGCGCGCCGGCGAGGGCACCGAGCCAGAAGCTGCCGTTGATGGCAAGATCCGTCCGCCCGCGATATTTCACCGGGATCAATTCCTGCAGCGCTGAATTGATCGCGGTGTATTCGCCACCGATCCCGGCGCCGGTCAGAAACCGGAACAGCGCGAAGGCCGTGAAGTCCTGCGCGAGAGCCGTGGCCGCGGTGGCGGCGATGTACACGCCGAGCGTGACGAAGAAAAGGCGCTTCCGGCCGAGCCGATCGGTGAGCCAGCCGAAGAAGAATGCGCCGAGCACGGCGCCGGCGAGGTAGGCGCTGGCCGACGCGCCCACTTCGGCGTCGGAAAGCTGCAGCGCGGGACTCGCCTTGAGCGCACCCGAGACGGCACCGGCAAGCGTCACTTCGAGCCCGTCGAGCACCCAGGTGATGCCGAGCGCCGCGACCGCGATCGAATGGAAGCGCCCCCACGGAAGCCGATCGAGCCGCGCCGGGACGTCGGATTCGAAGACCGTTACAGCATCTCCCAGCGTCGAGCCATCCGGGCGCGCGTCCGCGCGTCCGGCAACTTCCCGTAGAGCGCGCCCATGTTCTCGGCCATGTGAGCGGTCTGATGCGCTGCAGAGCCGAAGCAAGGTTACACCGCACGCGGCGCCGACGCACGGGCTGGCCGCGGGAAAACGGTATTGCGATAATCGAGGTCACCCCCAACTGGCTCGGACCGAAGGCCGACACTCGCTGCCGGGCCGGCGCAAGCTCCGCTCATGTGGGAATCCCTAGCGATCGCAGTTACGCTTCTCGGCGCCGCCCTGTTCTTCGACGGCCTCCGGGTCCGCGAGACGGCGATCCGGATCGCCAGAGAGGCGTGCCGTGAGCATGGACTTCAGTTCCTGGACTACACGGTGCAGGGCGCTCGAACGCGGCTTGCGCGCGACGCCGCGGGACACACGCGGCTGCGGCGGACCTATCTGTTCGACTTCTCCGACGATGGCATAGGCCGCCGCAGCGGCAGCGTCGTCATGCTCGGATCCGAGCTCGAATCGCTGCAGCTCGAGCCGTATCGGCTGGCAGAGGGGCGCACCTAGCCACCGCGTCGCTGCTCATGGCGGCCATCCCCGCCATGGCCTTCGCGCGGTGGGCCTTGCGGACGAGGCGCGTTTTGCGCATGCATCTCCGGCCTCGGCGGGGCCCGCATCCGGTCGCCTCGATTCGCTCCGCCGCGCTCGACGCGGTATTCGCCGCTCGCTTGCGACGAGGCGACACGCGGCGCCGCGTGAGTCGCGCGGTGTTCGCCGCGACGCTCGAATGCGCCAGGCGACGCTGCACGGAATTCCCGGTTGCCTCGCGGTAACGCGTGCTGCGGCGCCGCAACATTGGGCGCACGAGATTCCGCGCGGCTTTCACGCCCGCCATGCGGCGTTGCCACACGCGACTCGGATCCGGGTCCGAACTCGCGCCGCGCACTCGACGCCTCTCCCGGTCTTCCGTGGACTTCCGTCACTGGCGCAGGCGCCGCATGTGAGGCACGAGTCTCGCCGACCGTGCCTGCGCGGAGGTTGGATCGCCCGAAAGCGCCTGGCCTGGGCGTCGCGGCCAGCGGCGGCGAGCCGTGATTGACGGAGGCGAACAGCGAGCGATCCCTGCTCGCAAGGCGCTCGTGCTGCACCTGGACCGGTGTGGGCGGCCGATGCGTTTCATGCGCGGCGATCCGGTCCGCGGAGGTCGGCCGCGCGCTCGTGCCACCCGGGTCGCCGTTGTAGCTCACGCGGGAGAGGCGCGCCCCGTGCGGCACGCTGCTTCGGTAAGTGTAGCGGACCCTCGTTACGTCGACATGGCTCACCGCAGCGTTGTAGTACAAGGCGCCATGATTCCAGTACCCGCCGCTATAGCCGATGCCAAAATAGCCGTAGCCGTAATCGATACCGCCGTAGAAGCCGACATGGCGTCCCCAGTAGCCGGGATGCCAGACATACACCGTGCCGCTCCAGCCCCAGTAGCCCGGAGTCCATAACGCGCCGATGAAGGGCGCGAGCACCCACGTCCCCGGCACCCAATAGTAGCCATAAGGTCCGTAGGCCCAGTAGCCCGGGACCCAGATATAGCCGAGGCCGGGGCACAGCGGCTGCTCGTAGACGGGAATCGGCGGCGGCGCAAAGCTCACCGACACGAAGACAGACGCCGACGTGGAGAACGCAGCCGAGAGCAAAGCAAGCGAAATAACGAGGCAACGAATCCTTCGCGGCCGGACGAGTGCATTAACGGCGCTCATCATCATGTTCGTGATCTACCATTGGACGAGGGCAATGCACAATTAGACCGTCGCTGTGCGAAGAGAGTTGACCCGAGCGGCGCCGTGCCGGCCGCCGGCTGCCGCTTGTCGGATTGGATCCGACACCGCGTCTTAAGCGTCTGACGAGCACCGCCGACCCGCCGATGCGCTACGGTCGGCCTGCGTAGGCTTCGTCGAATGCCGCCTCGAGCTTCGTGTTCGTGCCGCGGATGCGATCGACCACGGACTTCGCCCAGTCGAAATACTCGCGACGGCGGGCGAGCGGCCAGTCGTGCGGGGCGCTGGCGGTCATGTCGCGCACGTTGCAGATCTTGTCCGCGAGCTTCACCAGCCGCGCCCGGCGCGAAAGATGCTCGGCATGCTCGATCTGCAGTCTCTTGCGCTCGGCCTTGGACAGGCTCTTGTCGTCGGATACCTCGCGCACCACGCCGGCGACGGTTTTGCCGAAACGCTCGCACAACTCTTCGTAGGTCGTTTCGGTGTCCTCGATCGTGTCGTGCAGGATCGCCGCGGCCAGAACCTTGGCGTTGGTCACGCCGGCCTCGTCGCAGAGCACATGAGCCAGCGCGATCGGATGGTTGATGTAAGGCGACGCCTCCAGGTCTTTGCGCCGCTGCCGCCGATGCTTGTACGCCGCGAACGCGAGCGCGTCGACCAGAAGCCGGGTACTTCGTCGGTTCACAACGAGAACATGGGGATGCGCGCGCCGGTTTTCCACCCACGCGCACCCGTAGCGCGCTCCGCAACGACGCGCGGGGGGTTTCGCGGCGAGCGCTCGCTCGTCCGTCGCGCCGCCGGCGGGCGCGCTTTTCCGCGCTTCAGTGCGCCGCCTGCGAGTGCTTCCCGCCCGGCTCGGAAACCCGGGCAACCATGCGCCCTACCGTCGTCGGTTGCTCGTGCCGCGCGACATCGCCGACGGAGATCAGGCCCACCAGGCGCTTGTCGCGATTGAGCACGGGCAGGCGCCTTACTTTCATGTCGCTCATGTTGCGCGACACATGGGTCAACTCTTCGTCCTCGAAGCAGTAGAGGACTTCGCCGCTCATGACCTCACGGACCCTGGTTTCGGGCGGCTTGCCCAGAGCCACGGCGCGGACCGCGATGTCACGATCGGTGATCATGCCGACCAGGCGGTCGTTCTCGGCGACAGGCAAGATGCCGGCGTCGATCTCGATCATCATCTCTGCCGCCTCGCGGATGCTCCGGTCCGGATTCACGAGCAGCACGTCGCTGGACATTGCTTCCTTAACTTTCATCGCCTTACCTCCTTGTAGACCACGTGCGCGTCATAGCCGCAGCCGAAAGCCCTGACGGAACCGTCCGGCGGACGTCTGTCCTTCGCGCTCTGGATGGACAACGGCGGGCGGGCGGCGTTCGTTGAACGCGCGAGTGGGCTCTTCCGCGGGAGGGAGGCGATCCTACTTCGCGGCCACGCGCCCCGGCAGCCGCTGCACCAGCAGCACGACGGAAAGCAATGCGGCGCCGATCGCATCCGAGATATACCCCGGCTTGATCAGCAGAAGCGCCGCGATCACCAGGACGACGCGCTCCCACGGCCTCGCTACTCGCAGCAGATACCCCTGCAAGCCGGCAGCGAGACACATGACCCCGACGACGGCCGAGAGGGTCGACGTGACGATCGTGAACCAGTCGCCGATCATCATGATCGACGGCTCGTAGACGAACATGAACGGAACGATGTATGTCGACGCGGCGATGCGCACGGATTCCCAGCCGGTTCTCCAGAGGTCCGATTTGGCGAGCCCGGCCGCAGCAAACACCGCGAGCGCGACCGGCGGCGTGATCGCCGAGAGAATCGCGAAATAGAAGGCAAACATGTGTGCTGCGGGGGTGAGCGCGCCCATCTTGATCACGGCCGGCACGAGCAGCGACACCATCACGATGTAGGCGGGGGTGGTCGGCATGCCCATGCCGAGAACGATGCCCGCCAGGGCGGTCAGGACCAGGGCGAGGATCAGCGAATTCTGCGCGAGCACGATCACGAACTGAGTGAACGTGATGCCGAGCCCGGTGATCGTGACGCAGCCGATGACGATGCCGGCGCACGCGCACGCCATCGCCACGGCCAGGGTGTTGCGCGCGCCATCGACGAGCGCATCGAAGACGTTGCGCCAGCCGATGCCGCCGCGCGTGGTGCTGCGCAGCAGCGCCATGGGGATGCACGTCAGGGCGCCCGTCAGCGCGCACAGCGGTGCCGAATAGCCGAGCATCAACCCGAACAGCACCACGAAGATCGGCACGAACAGGTGGCCGCGCACGCCCATTACCGCGAAGAAGCGCGGCAGTTGCGACTTCGGCACGCCGGCGAGCTTGTAGCGCTTGGCGTCGAAGTGCACGGCGAAGAACAGCGCCACGTAGTACAGCAGCGCCGGGATCGCGGCCCAGAGTGCAACCTGGGCGTACGGGACGGCAAGAAACTCCGCCATCACGAACGCCGCGGCGCCCATGACCGGTGGCATGAGCTGACCGCCGGTCGATGCGACCGCCTCGACCGCTGCGGCAAAGGGCGGACGGAAGCCCGTGCGCTTCATCAGCGGAATGGTGATCGGTCCGTCGACCATGACGTTCGCCACCGCGCTGCCCGAGACCGTGCCGAACAGCGCGGAGGACACGATCGACACCTTGCCGGGTCCCCCCGCGGTATGTCCGGTGATGGACATGGCGAAGTCCATGAAAAGCTGGCCCGTGCCACTGCGCTCCATGAACGCGCCGAAGAGCACGAACAACATCACGTAGCTCGCCGACACGCCGAGCGTCGAGCCGAAGATGCCTTCGGTGGACAGATAAAGCTGCTCCATCAGCACCTGCGGCGCGATACGCGTGAAGAACACGGCGTAGATCAGGAACGCCATCGCGGTGAGCGGCAGGGCCAAACCGATGATCCGCCGGGTCGCTTCGAGCACGAGCGCAACGGCGACCACCGCGTAGAATTTGTCCCAAACGGTCAGGTCGTCGATGTAGATGATGCGGTTGATGAAGTAATCGTAGTTGAGGAAGATGTGCAGCACGAAACCGTAGCCCAACGCGAGCAGCAGCAGGTCGGCGGTGCGCCAGGCCGCTGACCGGCCCGGACGCAACGGATAGAGCAGGAAGACCAGGGTCAGGGCGAACAACAGGTGTGTCCCGCGGAAGATGATCGCTTCGGGAGGGCCGAACGCGGCGACATACATGTGATAGAGCGACATCGCCACGGCGACGATATTGATCAGCCACCGCAACGCCACGCTGGTCGGCGTGGTCGACTGCGCCTCCTCCGAGACGACGACGGCACCGGTTATCTCGGACACAGCGCTCTCATGGATAGCAAGCGGGGCGGTCTGGCGCCGCCCCGTCGCTCGCGGAAACGAACGTCCGCGCACTACATCGCGCCCACTTCCTTGTAGTACTTGAGGGCGCCTTTGTGGAACGGAACGCCGATATCGACCGCCATGTCCTTGGTGGTCAATCCAGCGATCGGCTTCACTACAGCCGCCATGTCGTCGACGTGCGCGGCCATCGCCTTGGTCATCTTATAAACCACGTCCTCGGGCAGGTCGCAGGCGGCGACAATGTGCGTGGTATAGCCGATCGCCGGCACGTCCTTGTCCTGCTTCGGATACGTGCCCGCTTTGATGATGAGCTTGTTGTAGCCGGGATTCATCCTCTTCAGCTCACTCATCGTCTTATCATCGACAGGCACGAGCTTGACGTCGCGTGCGCTGGCGAGATCCATGACGGCTGACGCGGGCGCGGTCGTGCCGAGCGTGAACACCTGCACGTGACCGTCCTTCATCATGTCCACCGCGTCGGTATACGCCGCCTGAAAGTTCACTTTGGCGAGCGACTGGTAGCTCATGCCGTTGAGCTTGAGCACGTCTGCGGTCAGGATCTCGGAGGTGTTGCCCTTGGGTTGCGTTACCAGCGTCTTGCCCTTCAAGTCTGCGAACGAATTCACCTTGGCGTCGGCGAGCGCGACGACCTGGAAGTACTGGGGATAGAGGTTCGCAACCTGGCAGACTTTGGTGACTTTCTTCGGATAGGGCGGTCGCCCCTCGATGCCGTCCACCGTGGTCGACGAGTTGGCGAAGCCGATCTGCGCCTTGCCTTCGTCGATGCCGCGGACGTTGGCGATTCCGGCCCCGGGCTGCTGCTGGATCTGGAGTCCGGGGACGGCGGTCTCCCACATGTTCTTCAACGCTCCGCCGAGCGGGATCCATGATCCGCCTTGCGGCCCGGTCATCATGGTGACCTGCTGAGCGGCGGCAGGGACGGCGAGCGCGGCCGCGAAGACGGCGGCGCCAAGAAAACCGATTCGAACAGGCTTCATCGCTCCTCCTTCGGAAAATCCGCACGGCGCAGACAGCGCGCGCTCTTCTCTTATCGAAACGCGAACGATTGTGTCGCGGGGAGCGGGGGGCGGTCAAGCGGACGGGTGGCCGTCCTTCGCCGCCATCGCCTGCGGGCCACTCCATGCGTACGGACGTTTCCGCGTGCCACCGATTCCAGCTGCGCGCGCCCGGCGCGGAGCTTCGGGACGGGCAGAAGCTATCCTGCCGCGGGCGGCGTTCGCATGCCTGCCATTCATGTCCGGCATTCGCCTGATGCATCGTCACAAATGAACTCGGGGTATACAATTTGCGCTCCCCGGAAGAACCATTCCATGTCCGTCACACTCGCTCCGTCGCGCGCGGTCACGACGGCTCATTGCCGCGAGCGGCTGAACGCCCTGCCGCGTGAAGTCCTGCAGACGCTCCTCCGCGGCATCGAAAAGGAAAGCCTGCGTGTCCGGCCGGACGGCGCGCTCGCGACGACCCCGCATCCGGCAGCGCTTGGATCGGCGCTCAAGCATCCGCGCATCACGACCGATTTCAGCGAATCGCAGCCGGAGCTCATTACCGGCGTGCATTCGGATCCCGAAAGCTGCGTGAAGGAGCTCACCGAGATCCATCAAGTCGTTTACCGAGCGATCGGCGACGAGCTCCTGTGGGCGTCGAGCATGCCCTGTCGCCTGCCGGCCGAGGACGAGATCCCGATCGGCCGCTACGGCTCGTCCAACATCGGCCGGATGAAGACCGTGTACCGCATCGGTCTTTCGCAACGCTACGGCCGGCGAATGCAGACAATCTCCGGCATCCACTACAACTTCTCGCTGCCCGACCGCCGCTCCGACGACGAATACTTCGCGCTGATCCGCAATTTCCGCCGGCATATGTGGCTCCTGCTGTACCTGTTCGGCGCCTCGCCCGCGGTGTGCTCGAGCTTCGTAGCGGGCAGGAAGCACGAGCTCCAGCGCCTGTCCGGCGACACACTCTACCTGCCGTACGCCACGTCGCTACGCATGGGGCGCCTCGGCTACCAGAGCGACGCGCAATCCGCGCTCGCGGTGAGCCACAACGATCTTCGGAGCTACGCCGCCTCGCTGCAGGAAGCGCTCACTAAACCCTATCCACCGTACGAGGCGATCGGCGTCCGCAAGGATGGCGATTACCTCCAGCTCGCGACCACGCTGCTGCAGATGGAGAACGAGTTCTACAGCGCGATCCGGCCCAAGCGCGTGATCCGACCCGCCGAACGGCCCCTGCATGCGCTACGCGACCGCGGCGTCGAATACGTCGAGGTGCGGCTGATGGACCTCGATCCGTTCGTCCCGATCGGCATCACGGCTGACACGATGCGTTTTCTGGACGTCTTCCTGCTGCATTGCCTTCTCTGCGACAGCCCGCCGGACAACGAGGAAGAATTGGGCGCGGTGATCGAGAACAAGCTGCGCGCTGCCTCCCGCGGCCGCGAGCCGGGCTTGAGGCTCGTTCGTGAGGGTGACGAGGTGACGTTCCAGGAATGGGCCGACGAACTGCTCACCGATTGCGGCCCGATCGCGGCGACGCTGGACCGCGCGAACGGCGGCCACGGGTACGCAGCGGCGCTCGCGTCGGCCTCCGAAGCTCTCGCCGAGCCGGATTCCACGCCTTCGGCGCGCGTGCTGCAGACAATGCAGCGCGAGCACGGCAACTCTTATGTCCGGTTCGCACTTGCGCGGTCGCGCGCCCACCGCGAAGCGATCATGGCGCTGCCATTCCCGGCCGACGTCGAGGAGCGTTTCGCCCGCATGGCCTGGGAGTCGATCGAAGAGCAAAAACGCATCGAGGCCTCCGACCTGCTGCCCTTCGAAGCGTTCCGCCAGGTCTATCTCGCCCCGGTACGCCTGGGCGAGTGAATGAGGTCGCCAGGGGTGAGCGGAGCGAACCCGGGGTCGATCGGAAAGACCCCCCGGAGATCGGGAAGACCCCGACATCGGGAAGACCCCGACATCGGGAAGACCCCGACATCGGGAAGACCCCGACATCGGGAAGACCCCGACATCGGGAAGACCCCGACATCGGGAAGACCCCGACATCGGGAAGACCCCGACATCGGGAAGACCCCGAGGCTCGCTATGCTCACCTCGGGCTGCGAGGGCTATGAAGGCGGCTCGGACCCGGTCGGCAGATCGTGTCCGATCAGCGTCGGCTCGGGGCGGCGCGCGGGAGGTTCTTCGGTTTCGGGTTCTCCGCGCGCCACGGCGATCGCTTCCACGGCGCCGGCGGTCGCTTCGGCGACGTCGTCGCCCAGGAAGCCGCCGCTCTGCCGCGCCCACAGCCGCGCGTAGAGTCCGTCGCGGGCCAGCAGACTGCGATGGTCGCCCTCTTCCACGATGCGCCCGGCGTCGAGCACGATCAACCGGTCCATCGCGGCGATGGTCGACAGCCGGTGCGCGATCGCCACGACGGTCTTGCCTTCCATGAGGCGATACAGGCTCTGCTGGATCGCGGCCTCCACTTCGGAGTCCAGCGCGCTGGTCGCTTCGTCCAGGAGCAGGATCGGCGCGTCCTTCAGCATCACGCGGGCGATGGCGATGCGCTGGCGCTGGCCGCCGGAGAGCTTCACGCCCCGCTCGCCGACGTGGGCGTCGTAGCCCTTGCGCCCCTTGGCATCGGCGAGGCCGGCGATGAATTCCGCGGCTTCGGCGCGCTTCGCCGCGGCGATCATGGCCTCCTCGGTCGCGTCGGGCCGGCCGTAGACGATGTTCTCGCGCACCGACCGGTGCAGGAGCGAGGTGTCCTGCGTGACCATTCCGATCTGCTCGCGCAGGCTGTTCTGGGTCGCGTGAGCGATGTCCTCGCCGTCGATGAGGATGCGCCCGGCCTGCACGTCGTAGAAGCGCAGCAGCAGGTTGACGATCGTCGACTTGCCCGCTCCGGAGCGGCCGACCAGCCCGATCTTCTCTCCGGGACGGATGTGCAGATCGAAGCCCTCGATCACGCTGCCTTGGCTGCCGTATGCGAATCGCACCTGCTCGAACCGGATGTCGCCCCGCTCGACCGCGAGCGGCTTGGCGTCGGGAGCGTCGACCACCGTGTGCGGGCGCGCGATCGTGTTGATGCCGTCCTGCACGGTGCCGATATGCTCGAACAGCGTCGCCATCTCCCACATCACCCAGTGCGAGATGCCGTTCAGCCTCAAGCCCATCGCAGTGGCCGCGGCGACCGCGCCGACGCCGACGCTTCCCTGCATCCAGAGCCAGAGCGTGACGCCGGCGCTCGCCGCGATGAGTCCCATCGAGAGCATGTGATTCACGATCTCGAAGCCGGTGACGAGCCGCATCTGGCTGTGCACCGTGCCGAGGAACTCCTGCATCGCGCTGCGCACGTAGGACGCCTCGCGGCGAGCGTGCGAGAAGAGCTTGACGGTCGCGATGTTGGTGTAGGCGTCGGTGATGCGTCCGGTCATGAGCGAGCGCGCGTCGGCCTGCTGCCGCGCAACGCGTCCCAGTCGCGGCACGAAGTAGGTGAGCGACGCGATGTATAGCGCGACCCAGGCGACGAAGGGCACGAGAAGCCGCGCGTCGAAGGCCCCGAGGACCGCCAGCAGCGTCACGAAGTAGATCACCACGAACACCAGCAGCTCGGTGACGATTAGCCAGGTATCGCGCACGGCAAGCGCGGTCTGCATCACCTTGGTGGCGATACGGCCCGCGAACTCGTCCTGGTAGAAGCTCATGCTCTGTCCGAGCATCAGGCGGTGGAAGTTCCAGCGCAGCAGCATGGGGAAGTTGCCGAAGAGCGTCTGCTGCTTGATCGTCGACTGCAGCGCGATGAGCAGGATGCTGCCGGCCAGGACCGCGCCCAGCAGCAGCAGGCGCGTGCCTTCCTGCGCCCAGAGCCGCGCGGGCTCCACTTTAGCGAGCCAGTCGACGATGCTCCCCATCATGCTGAAGAGCAGCGCCTCGAAGGCGCCGATCAGCGCGGTCAGCAGCGTGGTCGCGAGAAGGTAGCCGCGGAGACCCTTCGAGCACGCCCAAAGGAACGCGAAGAATCCGCGCGGCGGCGTGACCGGAGTCGCTTCGGGATACGGATCGACGAGTCGTTCGAAAAACGCAAGCACCCGGGGTCTCCGTCGCCTTCAGGGGCGCGAAGCAGCTCGCCGCCGACGATTCATCCGGGGCCCTGCCTCGCGCGGGACGCCCGCCGCGGGTCGGGCGAGCCGGGAAGGGCGGTATCTTACTCCGGGCGCATCCCGTAGACGAGGTGCCCGGGAGGAAACCGCGCCGCTAGTCGCTGTACAGCTCGTAGAGAGCCAGCACGATGAGCAGGAGCAGCCAGAACGGCAGCGACAGCAGGACGCCGTAGATGATGCCTTTGGCCGCGTTCAGGTCTTCGTTCATCGCCCAACCCGTTCCTTACTTCAGACGTGAGATCAATCGCCATCCTGGCGCGATTTAGATGTGCACGCTACTGAATATTTATGAAGTAAGATATGCACCGTGCTCAACCTTCGCGCCGTCGATCTCAATCTGCTGCCCGTCTTCGAGGCAGCCTACGAGGAGCAAAGCCTGTCGCGCGCAGCGGAGCGGCTGGCGATGACCCAATCGGCGGTGAGCCACGCACTTAAGCGTTTGCGGGCGCTGTTCAAGGACGAGCTTTTCGTGCGGCAGGCGAGAGGCGTGTTGCCGACGCCGGCCGCCGATCGGATTTACGCGCGGTTGCGCGGGGCCATGGGCTCGTACGCGAAGCAGCCGTCGACTGGCTGCCCGTCGTCGGAGAGCACTTCAACGAGGCTGTGCTGTTCGAAGACACGCTGGTGGCTGTGGCCCGCAAAGGTCATCCAGCCCTACGCCGCCCGCTGTCGCGGCAGGTCCTCGAGGACGGTTCCTTCGTCCGTTTGCGTCCGCGCGTCGAAGGCGAGCATCCTCTCGAGGGCATGCGCGAGTGGCAGCGGTTGAAGCTCGGCTATGCTCTCGACGTGTCGGAGATACTCGAGATCTTCATGGTGGCGAAGCACTCGAACATTTTCGGCCTGATCCCGAAGAGCATGGAAGCGGCCGCCCGTCAGACGTTCGGCTTGCGTGCGATCGGCTGGGCTCCGAGGGAGACGGCGATTCCGATCAGGCTGCTCTGGCACGCGAGCCGCCACGATGACCCCGGGCACGTCTTTCTGCGTGCGCAGCTGGGACTCGCCGTGAAGGATGTCGTCCTTCGCGGATAGGGCTCCCACGCGACGGGAGATGGCCACGGTTCCGCAGGTCGCTCGCCTTCACCCGCCGCGGCGCCCGTTGAGCGTGGCAGCGGTTATCATTCTCGCTCGCGAATCCGGAGACGGCTGTCGTCGGCCCGACGCGAGCTAGAAGACAAATGTTCCTTCGCTGGGTCACCGCCGCGTATCTCGCGTACCTCGCCGTGCCGATCGCGCTGCTCGTTGTCGGATCGTTCGGCGAGCTGTGGCTTAACACGCTGCTTCCGACCGGCTTTACCGGCGAGTGGTACCGCGACGTCGCGGCCGATCCGAGCTTCCGCCGCGCCTTCACCTCCAGCCTTGCCGTCGTCGCGCTCACCTGTGCGGCGTGCCTGGTCATCGGCCTGCCGCTCGCCTACGCCGTGTTCCGCACCGAGAGCAGGAGCGTGCGTTCGCTCGCTCGCATCATCTATCAGATGCCGGTCGCGCTGCCGCCGCTGGTGCTCGCATTCGGCTTCATTCTGGTGTTCTCGTCCGATACGCTGCCCTGGCTCGGCAGCCTGTGGCTTCTCGCTGCCGGCCACGTCGTGCTGTGCCTGCCGTATTTCCTGCAGACGGTCATCGCCGACATGCAACGCCTGGACCTGCGCACGCTGGAGGACGCGGCCGAATCGCTGGGAAGCCGCGGCTGGCAGCGCTTCATGCACATCGTGCTGCCGGCCCTGCGCCAATCGATCCTCGCGGGCTCGATCATCGTCGCCGCGCTCTCGATCGGCGAGTTCCAGTTCTCCAATCTGGTCGCGGGCTTTCTCAACCGCACGTATCCCGTCGTGCTCCTGCAGGCGTTCTACGGCGCGACCGGTTTCGCCTGCGCCGCCACCGTGGTGCTCCTCGCCCTCGCTTTGCTCGCGGCTGCTGCGGGCGCCGTGACCACCGGTGGCGCGACGCGCTGGAAGGCGAGCGCTGCATGAGCGCGGCGCCGGCCGTATCCCTCCGAGGTGTGACTTACCGCTATCCTGGAACGCAGGCCGGCGTGCTCGATGCCACGCTCGAGATAGCGCCGGGCGAGCTCGTGGTCTGCCTCGGCCCCAGCGGCTGCGGCAAGACCACACTCCTGAGGCTGGTCGCCGGATTCCTGAGACCCGACGCCGGCGAGATCCGCCTGAGCGGCGCCGATGTGAGCTCGTTGCCCACCCGCGAGCGCGAGTGCGGCGTCGTGTTCCAGGCCTACGCGCTCTTTCCTCACATGCGCGTGTGGGAGAACGTCGCGTATCCCTTGCGCGTGCGCGAGATTCCGCTCGCCGAGCGTCGTCGGCGCGCCGGCGAGATGCTCGAGCTGGTCGGCCTCTCCGGCCTCGCCGAGCGCCTGCCGGCGCAGCTCTCCGGAGGCCAGCAGCAGCGCGTGGCGCTTGCCCGGGCGCTCGTCTTCGGCCCCCGCGCCCTGCTTCTGGACGAGCCACTCTCCGCGCTCGACGCCGCGACGCGGGTTATCATGCGCGACGAGGTGCGCCGCATCCAGCGCGAGCACAACATCGCGACGCTCCTCATCACCCACGATCAGGACGAGGCGCTTTCGCTGGCTGATCGCATCGTCCTGCAGCGTGAAGGCCGCATCGTGCAGACGGGAACGCCGCTCGAGATCTACGACGCCCCTCGAGATGCCTTCGTCGCGGGGTTCGTGGGGCGCGCCAACGTCATCGACGGGCGGGTCGTCGATGCTCAGACGGTCGAGACGCCGATCGGCCGGCTCGCAACCCCCCCGCACGGACGCGCGTCGGGCTCTGCCCTCAAGCTCCTCGTACGGCCGGAGCGCGTCGAAGTCGCCCGGGACGCCTCGGGTGAGAACGTGTTCGCGGCGCAAGTGCTGCGCGACCGTTTCTTCGGTGCGACGCGCCAGCTCGAGGTCGCCGCGGGAGGGGGGCGTCTCGAAATAGAAACGGCGTTGCGCGATCATGTGCAGCACGTACGCGTTCCGCGCGAAGCCATCCAGTTCTTGAACGTTCGCTGACAGAGGAGGAAAGCCATGACAACGACAGTACGCACCACCGCTCGCCTGGCCGCGGCGCTCGCCACAGCGCTTTTTGCCGCCGGAGTGACGGCGCAGAGCGTGCTCGACTCGCCCGAGCTCTATTCCGGCGAGAAGACGCTCTACGACGCCGCGAAGAAGGAAGGCATGGTCGTGAGCTTCGATACCGGGCCCACCTGGGCCAACTGGGCGGCGGAATTCGCCGCGTTCAAGAAGCGCTATCCCGAGGTCGAGATCGTCTACAACGACATCGGCTCGGCGGCGACCGTGGTTGCGCTCGACAAGGCGCGCAACCGGCCGCAGGCCGACACCGCGTACTACTTCGCGGGTTCCGCGTTCGACGCGGTAGCGAAGAACGTGGTCGCGCCGTTCAAGCCGGTCAACTTCGACAAGCTCACACCGGTGTTCCGCGATCCCGACGGCAGGTGGTTCACGATTCACACCCTGACCGTGGCGTTCATCGTCAACACCAAGCTGGTGAAGAACGTGCCGCAGTCGTGGGCGGATCTTTTGAAGCCCGAGTACAAGAACGCAATCGTCTACCTCGATCCACGGTCGACCGGCGTGGGCCAGGTCGTCGCGTTCGCGGCGAACTTCGCGGCCGGCGGCGACATGAACAACATTCAGCCCGGCATGGACTATTTTGCCAAGCTCCACCACTCCGGCAACGTCCTGCGCGTCCTCGGCACGACGCCCTATGCGCAGTTCGTGAAGGGCGAGATTCCGATCTGGATCAGCTACGAAAACGACGGGCTCAAGGCCAAGTACACCGACGGGCTCGGCGACGCCGTGGCCGTCGTGATTCCCAGGGAAGCCTCCGCGGCGGCGCCGTACGCGATCAGTCTGGTGGAGAAAGGACCGAATCCCAGCGCGGGCAAGCTCTGGCTCAACTTCATCATGACCGACATGGGCCAGGGCATTTTCGCGCAGGGCTTCGTGCGTCCGTCGGTGCCGGGGGTCAAGCTGCCCGACAACGTCGCCGACAAGCTGCCGGCGGCTCCGCAGGTGCGACCCTTGGACGTGAAGAGCGCGGCCGCGAAGAAGGCCGACATCGACAAGGCGTGGGCCGCGGCTACGGGGACGAAATAAAAGTCGTCGTCGCCGCGCAAGCGGGAACGGCAGCGGCGTTGATTGGACGCTGCGAGGGAGACCCTGGATGGCGGTTCCTCGAAACCTCGCGCTTCGCGCCCGTTTTCCCGCTTTCGCGGGAATGACGAAGAACGCCGCACTCGCGCTGCCGGGCGCGCTGCTGCTCGCGCTCTTCTTCGCGCTGCCGGTGCTCGGGGTTGCCGTGGACGCGCTCTCCGACCGAGGCGCCGCGTTCGGCCGTGTGTTTTCCGGCGCAGGCTTCTGGAACGCGCTCGCCGGGAGCAGCGTGCTCACGTTCTTCGCGGCGTGCCTCTCGACCATCGTCGGCGTCGCGGTCGCCCTGCACCTGTCGCGGCTGTCGGCGCGGCGGCGCACCGTTCTGTCGTTCGTGATCGCGCTGCCGCTCACTTTCTCCGGGCTCATCGTCGCCTACGGCTTCATTCTCGGCTACGGCCGCGCGGGTTTCATCACCCAGCTCCTCGCGCGGATCGGATTCGACGCCGCCACGATCGGAGGAGCGCTCTTCACTCCGACGGGACTCGCGTTCGCTTCGTCGTACTACCTCATTCCCAGGGTGGTCATCGGCATGCTTCCGGTACTGGTGAACTTCGACCGCGCGCAACTCGCCGCGGCCGAATCGCTCGGCGCGACGCCGGCGCAGGCGTTCCGACAGGTGCTGCTGCCGCAGGTCGCCGCGCCGCTCGTCGCGTCCTTCTGCCTGGTCGCAGCGGTCGTGTTCGGCGCTTACGGGACCGCGCTCGCATTGGTCGGTACCCAACTGCCGATACTGCCGCTGCGCCTCTACAGCCTCATCTCGGAAACGGGCTCCGATTTTCCGGCGGCCGCGGCGCTGGCGCTTTTGATCACCGCCGCGTGCTCGGCGATCATCACCACGGGCGAATGGATTGGAGCAAAGCATGAGCGGCATCTGTGAAGTCGTCATCCCGGCGAAGGCCGGGATCCAAGGCGCACTGGACGATGCAGCATGACGGCTACTTTCGTTCTCGACCGGGAAAGCAACTTTCTCTTCGATGAGAACGGGCGGCGCTTCGATGCCGGAGAGCGCAAATGGCATCCCGCATCCGGAAAAAAGGCGAGCGGCGGCCTGGCGGAAATGCTCGACGCGATCGCCGCGGTCGGCTGGCTGCAGCGCGAGAGCGGTTACCCGCTGCGCGAGCCGATCGGCGTCATCGGCCCGCGCGAAGCCACGCCAGCGCAGCTCGCGGCTGCGCTCGAAGTGGGAGAGCTGCTGGGCGATTGCCGGCTCACCGTGCTGTGCGGCGGCCGGCAGGGCGTGATGCAGGCGGTGTGCGAGGGCCTGGCCCGCGTCGGCGGGCTGGCCATCGGCCTCCTGCCGGAAACGGACGCATCGCAGGCGAATCCGTTCGTCCATGTGGCGATCGCAACCGGCATCGGCGAGGCGCGCAACGCGTTGATCGCCCGCGCGTCGTTCTGCCTGATCGCGATCGGCAACAGCCTCGGGACGCTGTCCGAGGTCGCGCTCGGACGCCAGTTCGGCAAGCTCGTCGTAGGTGTCGAAAATGCCGCGCGCGTGGAGGGCGTGCTGCACGTCGCAAGCGCGCGGGAGGCCGTCGCGAAAGTCGCGATGGCGATCCTGGGAACCGCGTAAGCCGCGAGGCCGCGGCAGGATCCGCTTCGAGAGCCGCCGGCAGCGGATAGCTGTCTCGTCTGCCTGTGAACGTGTAGGATGTCGCGACGGCGCTGGAGGCGAAGCCACCGTTTCGAGTGGGCCGGCGTCCATTGCAGTCACTCACCAGGAGGAGTAACGAAATGAGAACCGGAATCTTCGGCCGCTGGGTCTTGTCGACCCTCCTGGCCGCCGCATTGACTGCCGCAGGCATCGGCAGCACGGCCGCGCAGACGCGCACGTTCAGCTTTGCCTACGATCAGCCCACGACGACGGCGTACGGCATCGCGGCCAACATCTTCGACGCGAAGCTGAAGGAGCTCTCGGGCGGCAAGATGAGCATCAACCAGTTCCCCGGCGCGCAGCTCGGACAGGAACCGCAGATGCTGCAGAAGATGCGCGCGGGCGACATCGACTTCGTGATCACCTCGACCGCGAACGCTTCGACGCTCGCACCGCAGGCGGGCGTGTTCTCGCTGCACTTCATCTTCCGCGACCAGGCGCATCTGCAGCACGTGCTCGCCGATCCCGCCGTCTCGGCCGAATTCCGGGCCATGATCAAGGACTCGGTGCAGGGGGCGCAGGTGCTGGGCCTGCTCACGATGGGCATGCGCAGCATGTACAGCAAGAAGGAAGTGCACAGCATCGACGACATCAAGGGCCAGAAGGTGCGCGTGCAGGCGACCAAGACCGAGGACACGCTTTTTCCCGCGTACGGGGCGCAGACCGTGCACATGCCCTTCGGCGAGGTCTACACGTCGCTCCAGACCGGCGTGGTCAACATCGCCGAGAACGGCGTCAACGTCTATCTCGCCAACAAGCACTACGAAGTGGCGCCGATTCTGTCGATGACCGAGCACGAAGCGAACAACAACTGCATCTGGGTGAGCCAGAAGACCTGGGACAGCCTCACGCCCGAGCAGCAGAAGTGGGTGCAGGCGGCCGCCGACGAAGTGAGCAGGAAGGAACCGGCGATGGCGCTGAAGCTGGAAAGCGATTCGGCCGATAAGCTGAAGACCATGGGCGTCAAGATCGTCGATAACGTCGACAAGACCGGATTCATGAAGGCGGCGGCGCCGGTGCAGGACGAGCTCGCCAAGGAGCTGGGCCCGCACGCGGTCAAGCTGCTGCAGCTCGTCCGCGAGGTCAAGTAACCGGCACGCATCCCACGGCCGGGAGCGCGCCTGAGGCGCGCTCCCGCCCGGCATGCTGCGCGTCGCTCCCGCCGAGAGAGGGATGCCATGGCCGACATGCGGGCGTTGATTCTGCAGCGCCACCGCCGCCTGAAGTGGAAGGCGCTCGACCCACTCGAGGCGCTGCTGATGATCCTGTGCGGCGTCTGCATCGCCATGTTCACGCTGACCGTTTTCTGCGACGTGGTCACGCGCACGATCGGCGCGCCGTGGCTGTGGCTGCAGGAGGTGACGACCGCGTTCTTCGCCTGGGGCGTATTCATCGGCCTGGCGGCGGCCACGCGCCGGCTCGATCACTTCTACCTGGCCGAGATCACCAAACGCATGACCGGCGCGCCGCGTCAGGCGATCGAGCTCGTCAACCGTCTCATCGTGCTGGCCGTGGCGGTCATGATCGCCTGGTTCGGGTGGAAAAACACGCTGCTCGATCTCGGCAGCTTCCGCATGCCTTCGCTGATTCCGTTGACTGTCTACACCGCGATCGTGCCTGTTTCCGGCGTGCTGATCGCGCTGTTCACCGTCGAGCAGATCGTCAACGGCTGGAAGCACGGCTTCGAAGGTCCGGAAGATAGCGAAGACCTGGCGGAGCCGATCAAGTGAGCAGCGGTTTCATCCTGTGCCTGATGGGCTCCCTGTTCCTGGTCTTCGGCTACATGGGCGTGCCGGTCACCTTCGCGCTGCTCGCGGGGGTGCTGGTGGCGACCTCCTTCACGCCGATCAGCATGCAGTCGATGATCGGACAGCTCTTCCACGGCATCGATGCCGAGACGCTGCTCGCGGTCCCGTTCTTCCTGCTGGTCGGCGAGCTGATGGCATCGAGCGAGGTCGTCCAGCGAATGATCCGGCTGTCGCAGACGCTTGTCGGCCATCTGCGCGGCGGGCTCGCGCAGGTGGTGACGCTGTTCAGCATGTTCTTCGCCGGGATTTCCGGCTCGTCGGTCGCCGACGTCGCCGTGCTCTCCCGCACCGTCGCGCGGGAGATGGACAGGGAAGGCTACGACCGCGCGTTCACCGCCGCGCTCATCGCCTCTGCGTCCACGATGGCGAACCTGATCCCGCCGAGCATCATGGCGGTGGTCTACGGCGCGATCGGCAACGTTTCGATCGGCGGTCTGTTTCTCGCCGGCGTCGTGCCTGGAGTCCTGATCGGCATCGGGCTGATGATCTACAGCTATTTTTTCGGGCCGATCGGCGTGATGAAGAAGCGGGCGAAGTTCACCGAGGTCGTTGCCGCGGCGCGCGGCGCGGTGCTGCCGACAGTTATTCCGGTGATCATCATGGGCGGCATCCTCACCGGCTGGTTCACGCCGACCGAGGCGGGCATGATCGCCGCCGTCTATATCCTCATCGTGCTGATACCGGCGCTGCGTCCGCGGCACATCTTCCAGCTGCCGCGCGACTTCATGTACGCGGGGCTGCTCTACTCGCTTCCGCTCGGCGCGGTAGCGGCGGCTTCGGCCTTCGGCTGGATGGTCGCGTACCTGCGGGGCCCCGATCTCGTCGCCGGTTACATCACCGCCCACGCCGGCACCGACGGCGCGATGATCATGTTCCTGCTGGTCGTGCTATTCGTGATCGTCGGCGACTTCATCGATGCGATTCCGGCGATCATCATCTTCATGCCGATCATCAACAAGCTTACCGAGATCGGCAACATCAACCCGGTGCACATGGGCGTGGTGATCATCACGACGCTCGTGTTCGGCCTGATCACGCCGCCGTACGGGCTCTCTCTCCTCGTGGCGTCGAAATACGTCGGCGTTCCTTTCGGGCGAGCGCTCCTGCGCTCGCTGCCGCTGTACATCGTGTTCTTCCTGACCATCGCCTTCACCGTCATGTTTCCCAAGGTCGTGCTCTGGCTGCCGAAACAGCTCCTGCCCGAGTCGGTGGGCTGCTTCAAGAGCCCGACGGGCGCGGGCTACATCTGTCCTCCGTGAGCCGCACGACGGCTCCACGCGACCGGGCAGGTCATGCCAAGCCGAACAACCGCGCCGGCGTGTCCCAGAGCACCTGCTGCCGGTCGCGCTCGTCCGGGATCCAGCGCTCGAGGTTGGCGAGCACCGGACCGTAGTCCATGCGCATCGGCATGCGAAGGAACGGCCAGTCCGATCCCCAGACGCAGCGCTGCGGCGTGAAGGTATCGAGCAGCGCAGCGACGAACGGCTCGATGCGCGCCCTGGGCGAAAAGGCGTTGAAGAAGCGGAAGGGTCCGGAGAGCTTGACGTGATGACCGTCGCGGCCGAAATCGAGCAGCGCCTTGAATCCGGGCTGGTCGGTTCCGCGCTCGGCGTCGGGCCGGCCGCAATGATCGAAAAGAAGCGGTACACGCGCGGCGCGCAGCGTCGGAGCGGCTTCGTGCAACTGGTCGCGCTCGCATTGGACCTGGAGCAGCCACCGCATCTCGCGCACCCGTCCGAGAAGTTGCCCGACGGCGGGGTGCTGCAGCGAGCCGAGGCCGTCCCCAACGAGATCGAGCCGGATGCCGATCACGCCGGCGTCGCCAAGCTCGGCGAGCGACCGCTCGTCGACCTCGGGGCGCACGCGCGCGATCCCCTTGAAGCGACCTTTGCTCTCTCGAACGGCGGTGAGCATGCAGCGGTTGTCGTAAGCGTAGCCGCTCGTCGGGCTCACCAGGAGGGCGTGAGACAGCCCATGCGCATCGAGCACCGCGATAAACTGTGAGGGCGTCCCCTGCTCGTGCTCCGGCGGCCGATACGTGGCTTCAGCCGAATAGGGAAAGCGCCCGGTATCGAAGACGTGACAGTGCGAGTCGACGCCTCGGTTGACCGAGGTTGAACGGGCTGGCATCTTAGGTTCCTCGCGCGCGGAGCGATGAAGGTATCGAGGGCGAGATTAGTATCATGAACGCGACATCGGCCCAAGATTGGCCGTTCGAGATCCGTCCCCTTTCGCCGAAGCTCGGCGCCGAGATCGGCGGCGTGCGGCTCGCCGACGAGGTTTCGGACCATCTTTTCCGTGCGATCTACCGGGCGTTCCTGCGATATCAGGTCCTGCTCTTTGCGCCGCAGGATGTGCCGCCCGGGCGGCAAGTCGCGTTCGCCCGGCACTTCGGCGAAGTGCAGATTCACGTCATGAACCAGTATCACGCCGACGGCTATCCGGAGCTCTACCGGCTGTCCAATCTGGGCGCCGACGGCAAGCCCAACGGCAGGCATCCCGACCGGGGGACGCTCGCCTGGCACACCGACGGCTCGTGGCAGCGCATGACCGGCCAGGCGACGATCATCTACGGCGAGGTGATGCCGGAGACCGGCGGCGAGACGCATTTCTGCGACATGTACGGCGCTTACGAGCGGCTCGACGCCGCGTGGAAGCCCCGCATTGCCCAGCTTCGCGCCGTGCACAACCTCGATTTCTCGCGCACGCGGCGGCACGGCGAGGATCCGATGACCGAGGAGCAGAAGCGCGCCAAGCCTCCCGTCGATCATCCGATCGTGCGCACCCATCCGGAAACCGGGCGCAAGTGCCTGTACCTCGGCGATCATGCCGAATACATCGTCGGCATGCCGTACGACCAGGGCCGCGTGCTGATCGAGGAGCTGAACGCGCTCGCCATCCATCCGGACCTTACCTACGAGCATCGCTGGACTGCGGGCGAGCTGCTCCTGTGGGACAACCGCTGCGTGATGCATCGCGCGACGCCGTACGACCCCGCGACCCAGGGCCGCGTGATCAGGCGCTGCACGGTGCTGGGAGAAGTGCCGGTCTGAATTCCGTCCGCCGGCCGGCGCTCGCCCGGGCAGCCTGGACTATTGCTTCTCCACCACCACGCGTCCGGTGGAGCTCAGGAAGACGTGGTAGCGGGTACCGTTGCTGCAGGTCGCGACGTGATCGTTGTCGCCCTGCGTCTTGACACTGACGACCTCGCCGCAGGGCAGCCCCTGGAGCGCGATCACCGCCGCGAGGTCCTTCCGGGTTGCCGCGTCGTCGGCGGCGAAGCAAGGGGCGGCGCAAAACGCCGTCGAGATCATCAGTGCACAGGCGGAGTATTTGCTCATGATGTCTTCGATGATTCGGTCAGTTCGATGCGAATTCGGCGAACTTCACCCGATCCGAAAGAATGCCCCAGATCGCTTCGCGCGACGCGACGATCGCAGCCGCGAGCGAGGGGTCGCTGTCCTGCAGCAGCGACAGCACCTTGAGCACGAGCAGATCGTACGGACGGCGCAATTCGGCCAGGGTCGTTTTCAGCTTGCCGGCGTAGAAGGCGCGGAACTGGTTGAGAAGATCGTCGACCTGATTCTTGAGCGCGATCTTGGTCAGCACGCCGATCGCCTTGGTTTCCTTCAGCCGCGTCTCCAGCGATGCCAGGTCCAGCGGAGCCTCGGCTTTCTGCTTCGGCGCCTCCTGCGCGGTCTGCTTTTTCGCCGGCGCCTGAGCGGTCTCTGTCTTCGCGGGCTGCTGCCCGGCCGGCGCCACCGACTTGGCCGGAGCCTTGGCGGCCGGCGGCGCTTTGGCGTTTGCGGCCTCGTTCGCCGATGCGGGTTGCGCCACACGCTCGGGCGCGGATGGAGCGGGCTCCGCCCGAGCGACAGGCGGTGCGGCGGGCTGCGCCTCCGGCGCGGAAACCGCCGCGGGCGGAGCCGCCGGGGCCTCCGTCGCCGACGGTTGAGGCGGGACCGCAGGGCTACGCTTCACGCCGCCGCAGCCCGCGGTCAACAGCGCAAGAAGAAGCCCGGCGACGGTGGCCGTGCGTCGCAGATCGAGTCTCATGTCATCTTAAGGTTCGCGGGTTTCTTTCGGCATCGACCGGCGATAGATCCAATGGTGCCGTGAAAAATCGGCCGGCGGCCACGATATGATGATAATCGACTCCTCACCGAAGCCGCGCCCATGAAATACAAGGACTATTACGCCATCCTCGGCGTCGCGAAATCCGCCACCGCCGACGAGATCAAGGCCGCGTATCGCAAGCTCGCCCGGAAATATCACCCGGACGTGTCCAAGGAGAAGGACGCGGAGGCGAAGTTCAAGGAAGTCGCGGAAGCTTATCAGACGCTCAAGGACCCGGAAAAGCGCACGGCCTACGATCAACTGGGCACGCATCGACCGGGGCAGGACTTCCAGCCGCCGCCGGATTGGCAGCAGCACTTCGGCGATACGAACTTCTCGTTCGACGATATCGATCTCTCCGACCTGTTCGACGCGTTTCGCGGCGCCAGGGCGCGCGCCGGGCCTGGCGCGCAGAAGCACCCGCTCCGCGGACAGGACTACGAAGTCACGGCGCACATCACGCTCGACCAGGCGTATCACGGCGCCGAAGTCGGGCTCGACCTGACCGTACCGGAATACGACGAGCAGGGCTTCGTCCGCCGCGTGCAGCGCTCGTTCAAGGCGCGCATTCCCAAGGGCGCGACCGACGGACAACGGCTGCGCATTCCGGGCAAAGGCGGCAAAGGCTTCAACGGCGGGCGCGACGGGGACCTCTATCTGGACATCGTGCTGGAGCCGCATCCGCTCTACCGCGTGAACGGGCACGACCTGTACCTCGATCTACCGCTTGCACCGTGGGAAGCAGTGCTCGGCACGACCGTCGAGCTGCCGACGCCGAGCGGCGCGGTCATGCTCAAAGTGCCTCCGGGCACGCATGCGGGGCAGCATCTGCGGCTCGGCAAGCGTGGACTGCCCAAGCCGCGCGGCGGCGAAGGCGATCTGTTCGCCATCGTGCAGGTCGCGGTGCCCAGCGTCGCGAGCGAGGCGGAGAAGGCGCTGTACAGCCAGCTCGCCGAGCGCTCGACCTTCAACCCTCGCGCCCATTTCGCACAGGAGCTTTCCCATGCGAGTTGAACTCGGTGAACTTACCTGGCTGGACGAGCATCGCGAGCTCACGCTCGCCGAGCTTTCCGAACTGTCGGGCTTGTCGGAAGCTGAGCTGCGCGAGCTGGAGGACTGCGGCGCGATCGCCCCGGCCGACCCGACGGCCGTGACGCAAACGTTCGGCGCGCAGTGCATCGTCATCGCCAGGACGGCTTTCCGGCTGCGCCACGACTTCGAGCTCGACGAGCGTGGGCTCGCCGTGGCGCTGGCGCTCATCGATCGCGTGCGCGAGCTGGAAGCCGAGCTCAGGTCGTTGAGCGCTCAGCTACCGCGAGGGATCAGGTAACTGTCGTCCGGCGAGCCTCGCGTCGCGGCTCCGCCGTCGTCCCAACTCATTGGCGCTTGGTATCGTCAACGCGCCAGGTAATCGCGCAGGCGATACGTCTGCAGGATCGCGGTCGCATACACCCGGTGCAGCGCGTGCAGCGGGATCGGGCGGATGTCGGTGATGGGCAGCGGCAGGGGATTGTCGGCCGCATTGATCAGATTCCTGGCGATCAGCGTGCCGAGGGTCGTGGCCATGGCCACACCGCGGCCGTTGTAGCCGAGAAAAATGGTAAGTCCCGGCGCAGGCTGATGCACGTGCGGAACGTGATCGCGCGTGAGAGCGACGCGGCCGCTCCAGTAGAATTCGCAACGTGCGCCCTTGAGCTGGGGAAACAGGAGCTCGATCACCATTTCCAGATGGCGGTAGGCGGAGGGTCCTGCAGGCTCGTCGAACGTTCCCCGGCCGCCCATGATCAGGCGGCTATGGTGATCGCAGCGATAGTAGAGCAGAAGCTTCCGCGTATCCGAGGCGACGTGCCCCTCGGGCAGCACGGTGCGCCGCAGCCGGTCCGAAAGCCTGGCGGTCGCGACCTGAAAGCTGTTCGCCGCGATCACCGTGCGGCGCAGCCGCGGCCACAGCGCATCGGTGTAGCCGTTGGTCGCAAGCAGCACGCGCTCGGCGGACACGGTCGGCCCGTGCGCCGTCGTCAGCTTCCAGCGCGCGCCATCACGGGCGAGCGCGATGACCCGCGATCCGCCGCAGACCGTCGCGCCGGCTTTCTGCGCGGCGCGCGCAAGGCCGCGCGCGTAGCTCAGCGGCTGCACCGACCCGGCTCGGCGGTCGATCAGGCCGCCGTGGTAGAGAGGGCTTCCGACGAGCCGCCGCACGGCGTCGCGGTCGAGGATTTCGACGGGTGCGCCCCGCCGTAGCCATTGTTCGGCGCGACGCTCTACGACGCCGACGTCGGCGGGTGCGAAAGCCGGCTGGATCCAGCCGCATTGCCGCGCGTCGCACTCGATCTCGTGGCGCGCGATCAGCGAAAACACCAGATCTGCCGCGCCGCCGGCGACGCGCACCAAATGCTCGCCCGCCTCGGCGCCGAACATCGCGACGATCTCGTCAGGATCGTACTTCAGACCAGGGATGACCTGCCCGCCGTTTCGACCGGAGGCGCCCCAGCCGGGCTCGCCCGCCTCGAGCACGACGACCGAGGCTCCGGCTTCCGCGAGATGGAGCGCCGCGGCGAGTCCCGAGTAGCCGGCGCCGACGATGGCCACGTCGGCCTCGCGCGATGCATTGAGCGCGGGTGTCTCCGGCGCCGGCCGCGCGGTCGATGCCCACAGCGAAGGGGGAAGTGGGAGCTCGCTGGCCAAGCTAAGTTATCCAGCAGTCATGATCGCGACGCGAATCGTCGTCCCCGCCCCCGATTTGAGCACTCGGGGCAGGCTCCAGCGGGGACCCAGTGTCTTTGCTTGTACGACACTGGATTCCCGCTTGCGCGGGAATGACGAAATTGACCGCACTCATATCGGATGCGTCACCCTTCGCAGGAAATCCTGCGTGCGCTCCTGCTGCGGCGCGCTCAAGAGCTCGCGCGCCTTGCCCTGCTCGACGATCTTCCCGCGGTCGATGAAGATCACGCGGTCCGCCACCTCGCGCGCGAAGCCCATCTCGTGCGTGACTACGATCATGGTCATGCCGTCGTTCGCGAGCACGCGCATGACGGAAAGCACTTCGCCGACGAGCTCCGGGTCGAGGCCGGACGTGGGCTCGTCGAAGAGGATCGCCCGGGGACGCATCGCCAGCGCCCGCGCGATCGCAACGCGCTGCTGCTGGCCTCCAGAAAGCCGATGCGGATAGTCGTCTTCCTTGCCGGCGAGCCCGACGCGCGCGAGCAGTGCCCGCGCGCGCTCGCTCGCTTCGGCGCGGTCCTCCCGTTTCACGTAGACAGGGCCCTCGATCACATTCTCGAGCGCCGTGCGGTGCGGGAACAGATTGAATCGCTGAAACACCATCGCGACCTTTTCCCGGATCGCGACGATGTGGCGTTGATCGCGATCGACCCGCTGACCCTCCACCGTGATCTCGCCGTCGTCGTACGCTTCCAGACCGTTCACGCAGCGGAGCAGCGTCGACTTGCCGGACCCCGACGGACCGATCACGCAGACGACTTCGCCCTGGCTCACCTCGAGCGAGATGCCGTCCAGCACCAGATTGCTGCCGAACGACTTGCGCAACTCCCGGATCGCGATCATTTGCGTCCGAACTTCCTTTCGAGCCGGCCGACCAGCAGGATCAGCGGCACGCACATCGCCAGGTACCAGACCGCCACGAGCGTGAAGATCTCGGTATTCTTGAACGTCGACGAGGCGATGAGCTTCCCCTGGAAGGAGAGCTCGGCCACGGTGATGATCGATGTCTGCGAGGTGTCCTTGAGCATCATGATGCACGTGTTGCCGTACGGCGGCAGCGAGATCTTGAAGGCCTGCGGCAGGACCACGCGCCAGAGGATGAGCGCGCGGCGCATGCCGAGCGACTGGGCGGCCTCGACCTGCCCCGGATCGACCGCCTCGATACCGGCGCGGAACACCTCGGCCATGTAACAGGAATAGGCAAAGCCCAGGCCGATGACGCCCGCTTCGAACGCCGAAAGCCGGATGCCGATCTCCGGAAAGACGAAATAGATGTAGAAGAGTTGAACGAGGATGGGGATGCCGCGAATGACGTTGATCAGCACCTTGGAGAACTGCGAGAGCGCGCGCACCCCCGACACGCGCATCAGCGCCCACACCATGCCGAGAAGCGTGGCGACCGCGAGCGCGCATACGAACACTTCGACCGTGATCAGCGCGCCCTTCGCCAGCAGCGGCAGGTATTCCGCGAGGTCGTTGCGGGATATCACGGCTGGACAGGTGATGATGGGCCAGCGACTGTACCCCGCCGCGGCCGGCGCGTACACTCCGGTCATGACGCTCGAACATGCGAATCCCAGCCGGAAATCCGCCGCGCGCACTCTGAACTCTCGTCCGGCGAACTTGAAGGCGCTGGGGGCCTTGGCGCTGATGATGTTCGTTGCGGGCGCCCTTGCCGCGACCAAGCCGCCGCAGATCGACGAAAGCGAGCTGCTGGCGCTCGGCTTCAAGGTGCTCGTCCCGACGACAACGGCTCAGGAGGACTGGGTGAAGCGCCTTGCGCCCGGCCAGATCAGGGCGATGCAGCGCACGGGCAAGAAGTTCTACATCGTCCCGGACGCGTCCAGGAAGCAGATCTACGTCGGCGGCCCGAACGAATATGCGGCGTATCGGCAGGCCCACTCGGACAGCACGCTCGCCGGCCAAGCGGGAGCGAAACAGGCCGGCGCGTACCGTCAAAAACAGGATGACGCGATGAAGAAGGCGACCGCTCGCGACTACTCGGACCCCTTCCTGGGGGTCAGCTGGTACGATCTCGGCTGGTAAGGTTCCGCGCCGCGCTGCGGGCTTACTTCAGTCCCCAGTTCGCGAGGATCTTGTCGATCGTGCCGTCGGCCTTCATCTTGCGCAGCGACGCGTTGACCTTGTCGAGCATCGCCTTGTCGCCCTTGCGCACGGCGATACCGACGCTGCCGACGAGCATCGACTTGTAGTTCTTCGCAAGCCGCGTCTCCGGATATCCGCCCTGCGCGAGCTGGTAGGCGACGATCGGGTAGTCGGCGAACCCGGCCTTGATCCGGCCGACGTTCACGTCGCGGATGATGTCGGGGATCGAGTCGTAGACCTTGATCTCCTTGAAGAGCCCCGAATCCTGGAGCGGCTTCACGTAGGCGGTGCCGATCTGCGCGCCGACGACCTCGCCCTTGAGATCCTCCAGGCTCTTGTAGTCCTTCGTGTCCTTCGCGGATACGAACAATCCGTCGCCGTAGGTGTAGATCGGGTCGCTGAAGTCGACGACTTCCTGGCGCGGCGCGGTGATGTACATGGCTGCCGCGATGACGTCGATCTTGTTCGCCTGCAGTGCGGCGATCAGCGTGCTGAAGGTCATTGGAGTGACTTCGGGCGTGAAGCCCTGATCCTTGCCGACCTCCTTGATAATGTCGACCATGATCCCGGAGATCTGGTTGGTCTTGGTGTCGAGGAAGGTGAAGGGAATCCCGGTCGGCGTCGAGCCAACGCGCACCACCTGCTGAGCCTCGCTGGCACCGATCAGCCCGAATGCGAGAGCGGCGGCGACGATGACGCGACAGAGCAACTTGGCAACCATGGCGAGATCCCTCCTCAAGGCGACGGCGTGAAGATCGATCTGCCCTCATGCTTCGGCGCGGCACCGTCGTTCCGCCGCCTGGCAGGGTGGGGCGATGATAGGAACCGTGGGGGGGACTGTCAAACGGACGACGGCATAGTCCCAATATGGCAATCGACTTCGCGGGAACGAAGGCGCACCCTTACCGGACAAAGGTCCGTCAATCGTGAAGGAATGACCTGTGACACCGCTCGCGAAACTGCAACTGTCGACCTTGTTACTCGCCTCGACGGTCGCTCTTGCGGCGACGAGCGCGCACGCCATCGACCTCGTCGTGCACTCGTCGGTGGTCCTGAAAGCCCTGAAGGCGCAGGTCTTCAAGGACAAGGGCCGCTATTACCTGCAGAAACCTGACCGTTGCAATGATCCGTATCTGGAGAATCCCACGGTGTCGTTCAAGCAGGGCCGCGTCTATATCGGAGCGCACTTTGCCGGACGGATCGGCGCGCTGATCGGGGGCGTATGCCAATCGGCAACCGAGCCCAGCGCGATCACGCTCTCGGGCCGGCCTGTCCTGCGCTTGCAGGAAGCTGCCCTGGAAGACGTGCGCATTGAAGCCGCGGACAAGCCGATGGTGGCCGCAGCATTGCAAAACCTGATCGGCGGCAAGTCGCTTTCACGACTGCACATTGATCTTCTCGAAGCGGTCCGGGTCCTAACGACCCCGGAGAGAACAAGTCCCTACGCAATCGCGGTGCGCGCGCTGAAGCTGGATAACCTTGTCGTCCAGAACGAGGAGCTTCACGTCACGGTGAACGGCGCGGTTGAAATCCGCTAGATAAGCAGGGTCAGATATTGTAACAATACGCTACGGTTGCGTTGCGTTATGTTGCGGAACCTGTTAGCGTGGTCGTCAATCGGATGCACCTTGTCCGCGCCACCACGAAGGAGCAAGACATGGGCAGGTCCAACGTTGTCGCGCTCGGCAGTCTTGTTGGCGTCGCTCTCGCTCTCGCGCCGCTGTCTTCCGCCTTCGCGGACAATGGATTCCACGGAAATTGGGGTCATGGCAGCCACTGGGGTGGCGGCCATGGCGGTTACGTGGCTCACGGCTACAGTGGTCACGGCTACGGTGGTCACGGCTGCTACGGCTGTTTCTGGCCGCTCGCCGTGGCGGGTGCCGTTGTCGGCGCGGTCGTCAACACGGCCGCTGTCGTCGTCTCCGCGCCGTTCGTGGCGCTCAACGCTGTGGCGAACGCGCCTTACTACGCGCCGGCACCGGCTTACTATGGTCCGCCGGCTGCCCGGTACGACGACGCGCCACCGCCTACCTATTACAACGGCCCCGCGGCGCCCGCCTATTACGCGCCGCCTGCACGCTATTACAACGGGGCGCCTGCGGCTCCGACCTACTACGGTCCGCCTACAGCCCCGGCGTATTACCGCGCGGCTCCCGCCTATTACGCGCCGCCTGCGCGCTATTACGCTCAACCCGCACCTGCGGCTAACTACGAGCCTCGCCCGCCTCAATATGGACCGCCGCCGGATTACTACAACCAGCAAGCGCCGAGCGCTCCGCGCTACTACGACAATCAGTACTGATCGCGTCGCCGGATGAGGCGATCGGCCGGGGGCGGTTCGACACCGCGAGCTCGACCTCGTACGACGAAGGCAGCTCGCGACGGCGCCGCGACGGCTTCAGGCCGCGGAGGTCGCCCTTCGCGGCAGCAAGCGGCGCGACTCGGCGAGAGGATTCTCGACGCCGCAACGCATCTGTTCATGTCGCAGGGCTACGGTGCAACGAGCATCGAAGCGGTCGCGCGACGGGCGCGCGTTTCCAAACGCACGTTCTACCATCGCTTCGACGACAAGCCCGCGCTCTTCGTCGCGGTCGTCCATCGCATCGTCGATGGCCTGCGCCCGCCTGCCGATCTCCCGCTGCTCGCGGGCGACCTTCAGCAGATCCTGCGGCGGCTGGCGGGGTTGATCCTTTGCGCGGCGCTGTCGCCGCAGGCTATCGCGTTGAATCGAATGATCGTCGCGGAATCGGGGAGATTCCCCAAGCTGGCCGCGATCGTGACCGAGCGCGGAGTGACCGAAGAAGCGATCCGGTTCATCGCCGGTGTCCTCGATCGCGAAGCCCGGGCGGGAAAGCTCGCGTTGGACAACCCGACCTTCGCGGCACAGCAGTTTCTCTACATGATCATCGCGCTGCCGCAGCGCCGGGCCATGGGATTCGGCGCGCCGATGACCTCCGCCGAGATCGATGCCTGGGTGCGCGACGTCGTGAACCTGTTCCTGAACGGCTGTCGCGGCTGGGTACGCGCGTGACGGTTGACGGGTCGCCTCACGGGATCTCGAGCGTGCCCAACCACTTTTCGGCCGTAAGTATCGGGCATGAGAGCTGACCGGAAAGCGCGAGCAGGTCGCGATCGCCGGTGACGAGGCACTCTGCCTTTCCTACGACGGCGAGTTGCAGGAACTGGACATCGACCGGATCGCGGCATGCAGGCGTTCGCGGTGGCTTCCGCGGTATCCGCACGGTCGCGCAATAGGGCAAGTAGTCTGCCAACAACTCACGCTGCTCGTCTGCGGCCAGCCTGAACTTCGGGTACGCAAGGGCCCGTACCAACTCGCTCGCAGTGGCGGATGAAACGAGGGGTCGAAAGCGGCCGCCGCGCCAGGCGTCGCGCACCCCGGCGAGACGGCCTTGCGCGAACACCAATGCCGACAGCCGCAACCGGTCCATGTGGTGGCTGGTTAAGCTGCGTAGGCGACCTCGCTGTATCGTGTAGTCGGCCAGCACGGCCAGTAGCTCATGATGCCGCTGCATCGCCGCCTATAATCGCGGCATGGCGCCCGCACTACCGCGATGGCGGCGTCCCATCATGGAATGGCTCCTCATCATCGCCGTCATCGTGCTCGGCGTGCCCGCGTGGGCTTGGTTCACGCAGGAGCGGATGCTGTTCTTTCCGCAGCCGGTCGCTTCCACGGCGCACTTGCCGGCGCGCGCTTCGCCGCTCGAGATCGTCGCCGCCGATGGTACGCACCTGCGAGGCTGGATCGTCGACGGAACGGCCAAGCCGGCGCCTGTCGTCATCTACTTCGGAGGCAACGCCGAAGAAGTCTCATTGACCCTTTTCGACGGTCGCTGGCCGCGCGAATGGTCGATCGTCGGCGTCAACTATCGCGGTTACGGTGCGAGCGAGGGCAAGCCCGGCGAGCGCGAGCTCACGAGCGACGCGCTGGCGATCTACGATGCGGTGAAGGAACGCAACGCCGTCGATCCGCGTCGCATCGTCGTGTTCGGACGGAGCCTCGGCACTGCGATCGCGGTCCATCTCGCCGCCGAGCGGCCAGTCGCCGGCGCCGTACTCGTCTCGCCGTACGACAGCATGACGGCGATCGGCAAATTGCATTACCCGTGGCTGCCGGTGTCGCTATTGCTCCGCCATCGGTTCGAGGCGACGGCCGATGCGAGGCGGAACCGCATGCCGCTGCTGGCGATCGTCGGCGAATCCGATTTGATCATTCCGCCGGAGCGCTCGCGGGCGCTCTACGACGCGTGGGCCGGTCCGAAGAGGTGGCAGGCGATTCCGGACGCCGGCCACAACGATCTTGGAGACGCCGACGCGTTCTGGGAAGTGGTCGCGCGTTTTCTTGCAGAGCGCTGATTCAAGGCAGCGCCATCTTCTTTTCCGCCATCAGCGCGCGCAATCGATCGGGATAGTCGGTGATGATGCCGTCGACGCCAAGCTCGATGAGCTTGCGCATCTCGGAAGGGTCGTTGACGGTCCAGGGCAGCACCTTGAGGCCGAGCGTGTGCGCTTCCGTCAGGTCCTTCGGCGTCAGGTTGCGCCAGAACATCGACCATACGCCGCAGCCTGCCGCCTTCACCGTCGCGGGCAGCGACCCGCCGTGATCGCGCAGCGCGAGGCCGGCGTGCCAGGGCGACGGTCCGCCGTCCGGAGCGCTTACCGTGTCCATATCCTTCGCCTGGATCGTCAGACACGCGGTCTCGAGCTCGGGCGCGAGACGCTTCACTTCGATCAGCGTTCGCCAGTCGAACGACTGCACGGTTACGCGCTCGGTCATCGCCGACGTGCGCACCGCGGCGACGACGAGCCGCGCGAACGTCGCAACGTCAGGCGTGTCCGCGCCGCTCGTCGGCGTGATCTTGGTCTCGATGTTGAACCGCACCGGCTTCGCGCTCGCCTTGCCCAGCGCGAAAAGCTCCGCCAGCTCCGGAAAGCGCTCGCCGTCGGAGGGTCGTTGCTCGGGAAACTGCCGCGCGTACGCGCTCGCGGGATTGAGACGCCCGATATCGTATCGGCGCAGCTCGGCGAGCGGCAGGGAGTGGATCGGCGGACCCTTCGCGGTCAGCCAATGGCCGTCCGCATCGCGCACGACATCGGGATTGAGGAACGGCTCGTGCGAGATCACGATCACGCCGTCCTTGGTGACCGCCATGTCGGTCTCGATGGTCGTGACGCCGATCTCGATCGCCTTGCGAAAGGCAGCGAGCGTGTTCTCGGGCGCAAGCCCCCGCGTGCCGCGATGGCCTTCGAGGTCGAATGCCGTCGCGGGAGCAGCTTGAACTGCAAGAAAAAGGATCGCGGCGGCTCGCATCGCCGCGATTGTGCGGTGTCGCATGCGCCGCGCTCCAGCGGCCCTAGTGATGCGCGCCCCCGCCCTCGTGACGTCCGCCACCTTCGGGCCGGGCGCCACCGCCGCCTCCGGGTCGGCCCTGCGGTCCGCCGGGCCCGCGTTCGACGCGCTCCTGGTGGATTTGCGGCTGCCCCGCCTGCGTGCGTTCGGCGCGGAATGTGTCGACGTGCTGGCCTTGCGGGCTGCCCTGACCGCGGTTCACGTTGGCCTTACGGGTGACGCGCCCATCGGTCTGTGCGTGGCGGCCGTACGCCTGCGGCGTCGCGGTCATCGCCGGCGCCCCGTTGTTGGTCGACGCGAACTGCTCGCGATTCGTGCTCGCGAAGCGTTCATGCCGCACCTGGACCGGCGTCGCGCGCTGATGGGCATCGCGTGCAGCAAGGCGCTCTTCGGCTGTCGCAGTGTGAACGACCCCGCCCGCGCCGCCGTTGTAGCTGGTGCGAACGTTGTTCTCGATCACCGTGCGGTGGTAGGTGTTGTGGATGCGCGTTACGTCGACACGATTCACGGAGGTGTTGTAGAAGAAGTGGCCGCGCTCCCAGTACCCGCCGTAGTAACCCGTGCCGAAATAGCCGAACCCATAGTTGATGCCGCCGTAGTAGCCGATGCGCGGCCCCCAGTAGCCCGGGTGCCAGATGTAGGCGGCGCCGCCCCAGCCCCAGTAACCCGGCGTCCACAGCGCGCCGACGTACGGCGCGAGGACCCAGGTGCCCGGTACCCAGTAGTAGGTCGCGCCGTTCCAGGCCCAATATCCCGGAGTCCACATGTAGTCCGGACCCGGGGCGAAGGGCTGCGCATACACCGGCAGCGGCGGCGGGGCGATGTTGACCGACAGGAACACGGCCGCCGTCGACACGGCGGATGCGGCCAGGAGCGCGATACCCAGCGCGAGAGCGCGTATCCGGCGCATTTTGCGAGAAAGCGTATCTAGGTTCATGTGAGCGATCTCCTCGAACGGTACCGTCGAAAGCTTTGTAGTGAAAATTGACGCTCGCGCGTGCCGAATACGCCATGGAACGCACGTGTGGGAACGCGTCCAATACCGACATGGCTCGCACAACCCCAAAGGAACGGATGACGCGGTTCAGGCCGATCGGCGTCGGGTGGCGCACCTGCTTATGGTCGAAGCCGCGTTGGAAGATGCCCGCCAGGCCGATCGACCTCGTCGGCTTCGCGGGACTGATCAGCCTTGTTGCGGTCCTTCTGTCCTGTGCCACGGGCATCGTGTGAGATGCATCGCCATCGTCTCCCGGGGTCTGCACCGGGACGACTAAGGCTCCGGAAACTGCACGCGCCCCGTGGCGATTTCGTACACCGCGCCGACGAGCTTCATCTTTCGCTCGGCGGCACGAGACAGATCGGCGAGCTTCTCCTTGGATGCGACGGCAAAGCGCGGCTGGCCCCCGACGAAGCGCGCGTTGCCTCCTATCAGATGCTGCAGTGCGTCGTCGGTGGTGGTCGGGCGATCGGCCATGGCAAGCACTGTAGCGCGGGATCGACCGAGGGGTAATCATGCCCGCCCCCATAGAGGGGCGGGCATGGTGGAACAAGTACCCGTGCGCAGGGTCAGCGGCAGAGTGCGCATCTGCGTAGCGTTTATCAAGGTTGCGGGAGAGCAAAGCAACTTCCAGACCAGCATCCCCCGGAGCGCAGTACCCGGTGCGTCCGAGTACGTTCGGCGACTCGTTGGATACAGAGGGAAAATCGCTAATGAGCTAACCTTGGCCGACGGCTTGGAACGGCCGTTGGTAAGCTTGTGCGACACCGCGTTTCGACCGCCATGTGAACGACATTGCGCGTACAACAGTGACGCTTTGCGTCGCTCTGCTCGGCTGGCTCCCCGCTGCCGAGGGACAGCCGCTTGCCGCGTACCCGTCCCGGCCGATCCGGATCATGCCCCGCCGCCGATCAGCCGGCCACGGTGCCGATCGTGTCGCGCGATACGATCATCGGCTGACGCACGCTCGCCAACGCGATGATCATGGCGGGGCTCAATATCGTGGGCGAGCCCAGCACGGTGCTGTTCCGCCGTGCGGACCTTGCCGATCGGGCAGCGCAGTACTTCGGGTTCGACGACGTGGCCGGGCACGGGATCATCGACATGGTGACCTGGGCTGCGCTGCTGCTCAAGGGCGACGGCGTGTACCTGCGGGAGGCGCTGTCGGCGTTCCGCATTCATCCCGCGCAGCGCCAGCACGACCCGGCGAAAGCGCGGCGCAACATGCAGAGCATCCGCGATCTGCAATCCGCTTGGCTGGGACTGGGTCTGCACCAGGGACTGCGGCCCGATCTGGTGTGGGCGAAGGCGTTTCCGCCGGCGGATTCGGACTGGCGTGAGTAGCCGCTCCTCGGTTTCGCGGCGCGCGCTGTCGTGCCGCAGGACGTCCGGCCGGAGCCGTGAGCGTCGCGCAGGTCAGTGCGGGCGGACGCTCAGGGAGCGAGCCGCGCCCTGGTCATCCACGGTGTGCAGCGTGACCGGGCGGCGCCACACGCGCACGACGTAGTCGAGTACGCGTTCGGCGCGCTTCAGATCCAAGCCGCGGCCGTCGCTTTGATGGTCGTGCACGAGCGTCAAGCTCCCGTCGACATCGAGCTTGGTCGCCGCGACGCGAGGCACGCCGAAATTGAAGCGCGGGGCCAGGATCGCCTCGCGCACCGCATGAATGTCGCGCGAAGCCACCGAGATCGATCCGTCCGCCGACGCCTCGTAGACGAAGAGGTCCAGCCGGTCGGCCAGCTCCTGGTCCAGGTGATTGCGGACGAAGCCGAAGTCGTCCTCCTCGGCGCAGATGCGGCGCGCGGCATCGAGTCCCTTGGTCTCGACGATCCGCTCCCACATCGAGAAGCCGAGATGATACGGGTTGATGGACAGCGCGAGCGTGCGCCCCGCGGCATGGGGTTGCACGACGTCGGAATGGGTCTTGATCGCGGAGACGTAGAGATCCGAAGGCAGAAGGTCGGCTTCGCGGAGCAGGCGCGCGTGCCAGTACGAGGCCCAGCCCTCGTTCATGATCTGGCAGGCGAACACCGGATAGAAATAGAACGACTCCTCACGGACGGCGAGAAAGGCATCGCGCTCCCAGTCCTCGAGCTCCGGCCCGTAGTGGGCGATGAACCAGAGCAGGTCGTAGGCGGGCCGCGGCGGCGTCGGCCGCGGCGCCGGGTCCTTGCTCGGCTCACGCGCCCGTTCTCCGGGAAGCGTTTCCCAGCGCCGCCGGAACGGATCGTCGTCGATCTCCGGAGGCTCCTCCCCGTTCTCCTCGCCGGGCCTGCGGTAAAGCGGGCGATTGACGTCGACGTGCGCTTCGAGCGCGAGCGCCGCGTCGAGCACGGCTTCGACGCGCTCCTGCCCGTGCTTCGCGAGCGCCGCCTCGATGCGATGCGCGCGGGCGGCCGCCTGCTCCAGAATCTTCCCGCCGGCCATTGCGAGCGAGCGCTGGAAAAGCGAATTGCGGTGCGCGAAGTCGGCGTGGCCCAGCACGTGCGCGACCACGAGCACGTTCTCGGCCAGAGAGTTCACGTCGACCAGATAAGCCTTGCACGGGTCGCCGGGAAACATCACCTCGAAGATGCGCGAGTGACCCATGTTGCGCTGGACGAGCTGGCGAATGTAGCGCACGCCGAACGACCAGTGCGGCATCCTCACGGGCAGCCCGTAGACCGCCGTTTCCATCATGAAGCGCTCGGGGACGAGCTCGAAGTCGACGCCGCTGTAGTTGAGACCCAGCCTTCGCGCGTCGGCCTCGATGCGCGCGGCGTAGTCGGCGAGCCCGGTCATTCCGATCGATCCGACTGGCGGGCCTGATGGACGAAGAAGCGGCGGATCGCCTGCCAGACGTCGTTGATGTCGGCCACGACCTGGGTGTCCGCACGCACGCCGGCGTCGGACAGCGCGCCGATCAGGCTGCGCATGTCGGTCTGCGAGAAACGGACGGTTCCGAGCCGGGTTTCTATATAGCCCAGATAGTTGAGCCGCTCGGCGAGCTTGGCGAGCGCCGCAGCCGCCGGCGCGCGGTCTTCGCCGGCGTTCTCGCCGTCGGAGGCATAGAAGACATACGCGTTGTATTGCGACGGCGCGTAATGCTCCTCGAGGATCTGGTTGGCGAGCACGAACGCGGACGACGCGGCGGTTCCGCCGCTGCCCGCGGCCTCGAAGAACTGACCTTCCGGAAACTCCCAGGCCTGGGTCGTATGGGCGATGAAGCGCACGTCGACGCGATGGTATTGCCTGCGCAGGCCGGAGAGCGAGAAGAAGAAGAACGTCTTGGCGAGCTTGCGCTCCGCGGCGGTCATGCTCACCGAGACGTCGAGCAGGAAGAGCACCACCGCGTCGTCCGCGAGCCGCGGCCTGTGCCGCAGCTGGTGGAAGCGCAGATCGTCATCGACGAACGGCGCCGGGTCTTCCTGGATCGCGCGTCGCTTCAGCGCCTGCTTGAGCGTGCGCCGGCGGTCGAGGCGGGCGCGGATGCCGCGCCGGCCCGAGCCCTCGCGCACGATCTGATCGTTCTCGATCGTTGCGCCCGCCTTCGGCCGCAGGTCGGGAAGCTTCAGCTCGTCGGTGAGCCAGTCGACGATGTCATCGACCTTGAACTCGAGCAGGAGCTTGAAGCCGCCCGAATCCTGGCTGCCCTCGCCCTCGCCGCTGCCGCGGTCGACGCTTGCATCCGCGGGACGAAGCTTGTCGCCGGTCTTGGCCTTACCTTGCCCGGCGCCGGTCTGCTTGGGTGGATCGGAGAGGCGAAACCGGGCGTGCTCGAGGAGCCGCACGGGAACCTGCACCGATCGCGCGTCGGGCTGGGTTATATAGTCGCCGTCGGCGAGCAGGTCCACGAGCTGCTCGCGCACCGCCTGACGCACCTTCTGATTGTGCCGCAGCCAGTCTCGCGCGCCGCGCGAGAACAGGTCGTACCATGGCGATTCGACGCCGAAGCGTATCCGGTTCGTCACGCTGGGGCTGTCGCTCATCATGGCTTTCGCCTCGACGGCGGCCGGGCCGGCTACTCCTGCGCGAGCAGCGTAGTCACGTAGTTCAGCGCCTCCCGCGCGCTGTGTTCGTCGTAGCCGTAGTCGTCGACCAGCCGCTTGGCCACCGTCGAGATCTTCTGCTGCGTCTCCTGCTCGGGCCGGGTGGTCGAGCTCACGAGCCGCAGCACGTCGCGTCGCTGCTCGAACAGATACTGGGCGATCGCGTCGTGCAGCGGGGCGTGGCTGTCGAGCGTGAACTTCTCGCCGCGCTTGTACGCGCCCATGGCCTTGCGCACGACTTCCTGCCGGAACGAATGCTTGCCGGCGTCCGAGATCTGGATCTTCTCCTCGACAGCGCGCAGCATCCGCTCGTCCGGATCACGCTCCTCGCTGGTGATCGGATCGCGAAGCTTGCGGTTGTCGAGCGCCGCCTCGACCTCGTCGACGTACTTGTCCAGGAGCTCCTGCGCCTCCTGCTCGAAGGAAACGAACAGCGCCTTGTGCACGTCTTCCTTCACCCAGCGGTTGTAGAAATCCTTGCGCGCGAGCACCAGGAAGTCGATCCAGCGCCGCTTCTCCTTGGGATCGATGCGGGCGTCGCTTTCGATCGAGTCCTTGAGCGCCAGCAGCACGTCCATCGTCGTGAGGCTCCGGGCGTTCGACTTGCTGATCGCGGCGGAAAGCGCGTTGATCACGAACCGCGGGGACACGCCCGCGAGGCCCTCGTCGGGGAAGCGCTCGCGCAGCCGCTCGGCGTCGGCACGGTTCACCCCTTCGACGTCCTCGCCTGCCTGGAGCCGCACGCGCTTGCTGAAATCCGCGCCCTTGTCCTCGCCCTCGTGCAGCCGGGTGAGAATCGCGAACACGGCGGCGGTGTGCAGCACGTGCGGGTCGAGATGCACTTCGCGGAAGGTCGGCTCGGCGCTGGAGATGAGCTTGCGGTAGATCTTCGCCTCGGACCGGTAGTCGAGCGTATACGGCACCTGGATGACCACCATGCGGTCGAGCAGCGCCTCGTTCTCCCGCTCCTGGAGGAACTTGCGGAACTCCGCCAGGTTGGTGTGCGCGACGATCGTTTCGTCGACGTGGATCAGCGGGAAGCGCGACACCTTGACGTTCTTCTCCTGCGTCAGCGTGAGCAGCAGATAGAGGAACTCGCGCTTCACCTTCAGGATTTCGATCATCTCCAGCACGCCGCGGCTCGCCGCGTACACCGAGCCCGACCACGACCATGCGCGCGGATCACCTTCGTCGCCGAATTCCGCGACCTTCGACAGGTCGACCGAGCCGACGAGGTCGGCCAGGTCGGCGGTGGTTGGATCGTGCGGTGCGTACGTTCCGACGCCCACGCGCCCCGCCTCACTGATGAAGATGCGCTCGACCGGCATGCGCATGAAGTCGCCCCCGAGCTCCTGGTCGACGCGGATTCGGCACGCCGGGCAAAGCTCGCCCGCGATCTCGGCGCCGTAGGTGTCGCGGAACGACGCGCGCAGCGACTGCGGGATCAGATGCAGCGGCGACTCGTGGACCGGACAGCCTGCCACGGCGTAGAGCGCGCCGGCATCGGTGTAGCTGTACTCCTCCAGCCCGCGCTTGAGCAGGATGACCGCGGTGGACTTGCCGCCCGACGGCGGTCCCAGCAGGAGCAACAGACGTCGTCCGACTTCGGAGCCCGCCGCCGCGGCCTTGAAATAGTCGAGCACGCGCGCGATCGAATCGTCGATGCCGAACAGATCGTTCGAAAGCAGTGCGCAGCGAAGCGCACCCTTCTCGTCTTCCTTCCCTTGCGTGCGCAACATGTCCCAGATGTACTGGTGACTGGTGCGCGTGCACCGCTGCGGATCGGCCTTGACCACCGTCTCCAGGTACGTGGCGAGCGTCCCGGACCAGCGGCTCGCCTGGCGCTGCTGGGCGAAATCCGCAAGCTGGCCGAGGAAGGTCTCCTCGCGACCCTTCGCCCCAGGTTCGGCGTCGGTTTCCCCGGACTCGGGCTCTGCTTCCCGCGACGGAAGGGAACGCGTCGGCGGACCGGGGGGCTCGTTTAGGCGATCCGCCGAGATCAGGGCCGCTGTTCGCGGATAGGATTCGCTCTGATTATCGGGGCACATGCATACCTCCGATGCTGAAACGTCGCTGCATTCGCCAAAGCAAGAAGCATTCCCCGATCGGCGTTCCGCATAAGTTCATCGCACGGCACGGGGAGTTAGCGTAGTGTTCTCCTTTGGATCGCAGCTTGCAAGAAGTTCCGTCTCCGGCGGCCGTTACACGGCCTGGGAAACAATTACCCGCGTCACCGAGTCGGATGCGTCGCTTCATTGGGACGAATTAGACATCGAACCGGTGGATGCGTTGCTTCGTTCGCGTCGCTCGCTGTGCGAAAGCGGTGCGGCTCTCGGCGCGGTGTGCGGGGACGGTGCAAAATGCTTCCTCTCGCGGGGAAAAGCGATGGCGGCGCGCGTGCTACCGCGAGCGCTGTTGGGTGGACTGGCGCCGATCGTCGTGCCTTTTCCGGCGTTGATTGGAAAGCACGCCTGCGAAGTCGTCGGACGCGCTCCTAGGCTGGCCTAGAGTCGGTTTCTAGTCACATCCGGGCGATATGTACGGCGACGCCGAGGCGCGCCTCGACCCGCTGCCCAAGCCGGAGATTGCCCGCGCGGAGGTGATCGATCGCCCCGAGGCGTTCAGGATCTGATCTCCGGAGGCGCTGGGCTCAAGGGCGCGCGATCCGCCGTTTGGCAGGGCGCCGCGGCGTCCACTTCCAGTTCCGGATCTCCGGCATGTCCTGGCCATGGGTGTAGATGTAGCTCTTGTGCTCGGTGAGCTTGTCCCGCAGGAATTGCTTCGCATAGCCGGCACGAGGGCTCAGGGCCGGGACACGGTCGATCACGTCGCCGACCAGGTGGAATCGGTCGAGGTCGTTGAGTACGACCATGTCGAACGGCGTGGTCGTCGTTCCCTCTTCCTTGTACCCCCGGACATGCAGGCCTTCGTGGTTCGTGCGCCGGTACGTGAGGCGATGGATGAGCCAGGGATAGCCGTGATAGGCGAAGATGATCGGCTTGTCGCGGGTGAACAGAGCGTCGAAGTCGGCGTCCTTGAGTCCGTGCGGGTGCTCCGTATGGGGCTGCAGGGTCATCAGATCGACGACGTTGACGACGCGCACCTTGAGCTCGGGAAAAAGAGCGCGCAGAAGCTCGACGGCCGCCAGCGTTTCCAGCGACGGCACATCGCCCGCGCACGCCATCACGACGTCGGGCTCCGCGCCTTCGTCGTTGCTCGCCCACTCCCAGATGCCGATGCCGGCGGCGCAGTGCCTGATGGCCGCATCCATGTCGAGCCATTGCTGCTGGGGCTGTTTGCCGGCGACGATGACGTTCACGCAGTTCCGGCTGCGCAGACACTGATCGGTGACGCAGAGCAGCGTGTTGGCATCCGGCGGCAGATACACGCGGATGATGTCCGATTTCTTGTTGACCACGACGTCGATGAACCCCGGGTCCTGATGGCTGAACCCGTTGTGGTCCTGGTGCCAGACATGCGAAGAGAGCATGTAGTTCAATGATGCGATCGGTCTTCGCCATGGGATGTCGCGCGTCGCCTCGAGCCATTTGGCGTGCTGGTTGAACATCGAGTCGACGATGTGGATGAACGCCTCGTAGCAGGAGAAGACGCCGTGCCTGCCGGTCAGGAGATAGCCTTCGAGCCAACCTTCGCACTGATGCTCGCTCAGGACCTCCATCACCCGCCCGGAAGGCGCCACGTGATCGTCTGTTCGCAGCACCTGCGCGGTCGAGCAGCGATCGGTCACCTCGAACACCGCGCCCCAGCGGTTGGATGACGTTTCGTCCGGGCTGAACACGCGGAAGTTGCGGGCCTGTGCGTTGGCCTTCAGGACGTCGCGGATGTACCGGCCCTGGACGCGTGTCGCTTCCGCTATGACGCCGCCGGGCTTGGGCACGGCCACGGCGTGGGCGCGGAAGTCCGGCAGCCTGAGATCGCGCAGCAGGATGCCGCCGTTGGCGTGGGGGTTCGCCCCCATGCGCCGCTCGCCCTCGGGCGCGAGCTCGGCAAGCTCCGGAACGAGCTTCCCCGCCTTGTCGAAAAGCTCCTCCGGCCGGTAGCTGCGGAGCCAGCGTTCGAGGATCTTGAGGTGCTCGGGCTTCGTCGCGAAGTCGGCGAGCGGCACCTGATGCGCGCGGAAGGTGCCTTCGATCGCTTCGCCGTCGACGATCTTCGGTCCCGTCCAGCCCTTGGGCGACTGCAGCACGATCATGGGCCAGCGCGGGCGTCCGGAGAAACCGTGCCGCCGCGCATGGCGCTGGATGCGCCGGATGTCCGCCACGACCGCGTCGAGCGTGCTCGCCATCGTCCTGTGCATCGCCTGGGGCTCGTCGCCTTCCACGAAGTGCGGAACGTAGCCGTAACCCGTGAGCAGCGCCTGCAGCTCCTCCTTGGGAATCCGGGCGAGCAGCGTCGGTCCGGCGATCTTGTAGCCGTTGAGATGCAGAATCGGCAGCACCGCACCGTCGGTGACGGGGTTCAGAAACTTGTTCGAATGCCACCCGGTCGCGAGCGGCCCGGTTTCCGCCTCGCCGTCGCCGACGACGCAGACCGCCAGCAGGTCGGGATTGTCGAACGCGGCGCCGTAGGCGTGCGCGAGGCTGTAGCCGAGCTCCCCGCCTTCGTTGATCGATCCGGGCGTTTCGGGTGCCGCGTGGCTGGGGATGCCCCCGGGAAACGAGAACTGGGTGAACAGGCGCTTCATGCCCTGCTCGTCCTGCGAGACCTCGGGATAGATTTCGCTGTAGGTTCCTTCGAGGTAGGTGTTGGCGACCAGGGCCGGGCCGCCGTGGCCGGGACCGGTGACGTAGATCACATCGAGGTCGTGTTCCTTGATGACTCGATTCAGGTGCACGTAGATGAAATTGAGCCCCGGTGTCGTGCCCCAGTGGCCCAGAAGCCGCGGCTTGATGTGCTCGAGCTTGAGCTCTCGCCGCAGCAGCGGATTGTCGTAGAGATAGATCTGTCCGGCCGACAGGTAATTCGCCGCGCGCCAGTACGCGTCCATCCGGTCGAGCAATCCTCGGGCGAGGGACGCGTGAGGCCGAGGTTTGGTCCGCATCCTGGTTTCAACGGTCGCCATGGGACTCCGCCGCGGCAAAGAAGCGATCGAGCGCGGCATCCCAGAGGCGGACGCCGCCCGTGATGCCTGCTTCGTTGGAGACGATGGTCACGTTCGACGGCAGCTCGAAATCGATACGCGCCGCATTGCCGCCTCCGAGATAGAGCCGGTCATAGTTGAGGAGCGTACTGACGAAGTGGATCGCCCGGCGCACCCGCCGGTTCCACTTGTCGACGCCTTTATTCTCCAACGCGGCTGCGCCGACGTACTCGTCGTAGGTCTTTCCCTTCCAGACCGGATGCTGCCCGAGCTCGAGATGGGGCGTCAGCTCGCCGTCCCGATAGAGCGCGCTGCCGAATCCGGTCCCGAGCGTGAGCACGCATTCGAGGCCCTTACCCTCGATAACGCCGAGTCCCTGCACTTCAGCGTCGTTGAGCATGCGCGCCGGCCTGCCCCAGCGGTGCGCGAGCTGCGCGACGAGAGGAAAACCGTGCCAGTCCGCCGAGCCCAGGTTGGGTGCGGTGAGCACGCGGCCGTCCTTGACCACCCCCGGAAAACCGACGGAGATGCGATCGAAAGCCGGAAGCGCACGCGTCATGCCATCGAGGAGCGCGAGCACGCGCTCGGGTGGCGCGGGATGCGGCGTCGTCACCTCGACGTGCGGCACGATCTCGGCGCCCGCCCAATCGAGCACGGAGGCTTTGAGATGGGTGCCTCCGATGTCGACCGCCAGCGTATAGGGACCCGCCTGGGCGATGCGCCGGCGCCGCTTGCCCGCGCGCCGGGTCATGGAGTCTCCGGGGCCGGGTCGTGCCATCCCTCGAACTGCGCCGTCATCGCCTGGGCCGCCGCCGGTCCCCAGGTTCCCGGTTCGTACTCCAGCGGCCGTCGGTTGCTTGGCAGCGCCGGCTCGACGATGCGCCACGCGGCCTCGACACCGTCTTGACGGGCGAAGAGCGTTCCGTCGCCGTCCAGCGCATCGCGGATCAGCCGCTCGTAGGGATCCGGCCCTTCGCCTTGCTCGTAGACTGCCGTGCTCGGCGAGCGCCAGCAGCACCGGATAGATCTTCTTGCGCGCGAGTTCGCCGGTGCCGCCGAAGAGCACCAGCGCGTCGGAGGGTGCGAAGTCCAGGGCTTCAACCTTTGTGCAACGATCGATTCCGGACCGTTTCAGGGCTAGCGTTGGCGGGAGAGCTTTGGGGAGAGCTTTGATGTAGGACAGGTGCCGGGGCGGGAGAAATCCCGAAAGCCCGGTCCCTCGCCGGTCGGATCTCTCCTGGAGCGGAAGTATGGCGGATTTTCGGGAACGCGGCGCCTGGGGGGCTCATCCAATGCCCCACGAATGTCGTACACGAACATATGTCGATGAATCTGCCGGGCGCGGGCGCGAGGCCCGACCAGGATCTCGATCTCGCGCGCCGCATCGGCGCACGCGACGAGCGGGCGTTCGAGGCCGTGATGCGGGCGCACAACCGGATGCTCTTTCGGCTCGCCCGCTCGATCCTCAAGGACGACGCGGAGGCCGAGGACGCGCTGCAGGAGGCGTATCTCGCGGGATACCGCAACATCGCCAGCTTCCGCGGCGGAGCCCGGCTTTCCACGTGGCTCGCCCGCATCGTCATCAACGAGGCCTACGCACGGCTCCGCAAGCGCCCGCGCATGGCCTCGGTCGTACCGCTGGAATCCGCTGCTCGGAGCGGCGACGACGGTGGCTCACGTTTTGAGGAGGGCGTCATGGACGAGACCGTCGAGCGGCCGGAGGCCGCGGCGATGCGTGCCGAGGTTCGGCGGATGCTCGAGCGCGGGATCGATGAGCTTCCCGAACAGTTCCGCACGGTGTTCATGCTGCGCGAGGTCGAGGAGCTGTCGGTGGAAGAGACCGCGGCCTGCCTCGATCTGCCGCCGGCGACCGTGCGTACGCGGGCGTTTCGCGCCCGTGCGCTGCTGCGAGATTCGCTCTCGCGAGAGATCGACGCCGCCACCGTCGATGCATTCGGTTTCGCCGGCGAGCGTTGCGACCGCATCGTAGCGAACGTTCTGCGAGCCGCGCGCGTGTTCGACGCAAGGTAGTTCAACCCCTGGTGGTTAAACCTTTCACAGGAGACAACGGATGAAATCTCTGCTGACTGCATGCGCGAGCGCATTCCTGCTCGCAGCGGGCGTGGCACTGGCCCAGGGCGCGGGACCCACCGATCCGCAGATCGCGCACATCGTCGTAACGGCCAACCAGGTCGACATCGACGCCGGAAAGCTCGCGGAATCGCGAGGCAGCAACGCCGAGGTCAAGGCTTTCGGGAAGCGCATGGTCACCGACCACAGCGGCGTGAACAAGGAAGCCACGGCGCTGGTCAAGAAGCTCGGCGTGAAGCCCGAAGACAACCCGACCAGCGAGAGCCTCAAGAAGGGAGGCGAGGACAACCTCAAGCATCTGAAGGGGCTGAAAGGGACAGGTTTCGACAAGGCGTACATCGACCACGAAGTCGCGTATCACGAGCAGGTGCTCGACGCGATCGACAAGGTTCTGATCCCCAATGCGAAGAACGAAGAGCTCAAGGCGCTGCTGGTCAAAGTCGGCCCGGCCTTCGTCGCGCACCTCGATCATGCCAAGCAGATCCAGGGGAAGCTCAAGTAGGGCGCTCGCCGCCCGTGCGGCATGGCTCCTGATCGTCGGCGCAGCCGTAGCTAACCCCGCGGATGCACGCGCGGCGGAGCGCCTCGTCGTGATCGATGGCGTGAAATTCGAACCGCCCACGATCACGGTCGAGCGCGGCGACACCGTCCGATGGGTCAACAAGGACCCCTTCCCACACACGGCCACCGCCTCGGGCGTGTTCGACTCGAAAGAGATCGCGGCCGGGAAGTCCTGGAAATGGACGGCGCGCAAGTCGGGCGTCTACGACTATGTCTGCACGCTGCATCCGACGATGAAGGGGACCGTCACCGTCAGGTGATCGTCCTGTTCGTCCGAAGCGCGAAGGGTTCCGTCAGCCGATCGCCGACATCGCCGTCGACGGCGAACCATTCGTGCGCGCGGCCGTTCCAACGGCCATGGAGGGCGCAGCGAAGGAGGTCGGCACAGGCAGGAGACGCACCGGGGCATGGATCCTGCTCGCCGTCGTAGCGCTGATCGCGGCGGTGATCGCACTGTTCGATTGGAACTGGTTGCGCGGGCCGCTCGCAAGCTACCTCAGCCATCGGACGGGTCGTGCGGTCGCCATCGACGGGGATTTGCACGTGGAACTCTCGATGAGCCCCCGGCTCGTCGCGCACAGCGTGTCGTTCGGCAATGCGTCCTGGAGCAAGGATCCTGTGATGGCGCGCGCCGATCAGGTCAGCGTCAGGCTTGATCTTCCATCCTTGTGGCATCGGCCTGTCGCGCTGACGGAAGTCGCGTTGGTTCGGCCGCAGGTCGTGCTCGAAAAGGATAGCGGCGGCCGGGCGAACTGGGATTTCGGCGATGTCCGAGATGCGCCGAAGATCGGGACGCTCGCCGTTGACGATGGCGTGATCCATTACCGCGATCCGGCCGCCGCGGCCGATATCACGATCCGTGTCAGCTCTTCGGCGCCCGGTCCGAACGGCGAGAGACCGGTGTCGTTCTCCGGGTCCGGCCGCTGGCGCGAAAATCCGTTCACGATGGAAGGCACCGGCGCATCGCTCCTTGCGCTGGAAAACGGCGATCGGCCGTATCGTCTCGACCTGCGGGCGCGAGCGGGCGCCACGAGCGCGCATTTCGACGGCACGGTCGTTCCCGCGCGGATCGACAACGTGCACGGCGCGCTGACCCTCGAGGGCCCCGACCTCTCACACCTGTATCCTCTGATCTGTATCCTCTGATTCCCGTGCCGCTGCCCTGGACGCCGGCGTATCGCCTGGGCGGAAATCTGGATCATGAAGCGTCGCTCTGGACGTTCCGCGAGTTCAAGGGGAAGGTGGGAGACAGCGATCTCGCGGGGAATTTCGCGCTCGACAACGGCAAGCCCCGGTCGATGATCACAGCCGACGTGGTATCCGACCGCCTCGACTACAAGGATCTCGGAGGCTTCGTGGGATTGCCACCGGGCGAGCCGGCGACGGGCAGGAAAGCCGCCTCCCAAAAGAAGGAAGCCGCGAAGCGGGACGTTTCCGCCCGCGCCCTGCCGACCAAGCCCTACGACCTCGAGCGGCTGCGCGCGGTCGATGCCAAGGTAACCTTCAAGGGCAAGCGCTTCCTCACGACCGATCTGCCGCTCGACAACTTGAACGCAGGTCTTGATCTCAAGGACGGCGTCCTGCGCCTGCAGCCTCTCGACTTCGGCATCGCCGGCGGGCACGTCGTGTCCAGCGTCACGCTCGACGCGCGAAAGGATGTCATCCACACGAACGCCGACGTCAGCGTGCACGACGTGGAGCTCAAGCAAATCGTGCCGGCGCTGAAGCCGCCCAACGGCAGCGCCGGAAAGCTTGCCGGGCGCGCGGTTTTTTCCGCGACTGGAAATTCCATGGCGCAGATGCTCGCCTCGAGCGATGGCGAGGCGGCGCTCATCAGCCGCGGCGGCGACGCAAGCGCGCTCGCGATCGTGCTCACCAACCTCGATCTCGCCCGAGCCGTGCCATTGCTCATGAAGGGCGACGAGAACACGCCGATCCGCTGCGTGGTCGCCGACGTCGTTGCCGATAACGGCCGGCTCTCGCCCAGGAGCATGGTGGTGGATACCGAAGCCGAGAAGATCTTCGGCGAGGGGACGATCGACTTCAAGGCCGAGCGCTACGACCTCAAGCTGAAGGCGCAATCCGAGCACCCGAGCCTGATTGCGCTGCGCGGTCCGATCCTGATCGACGGCACCTTCAAGTCGCCGCAGGTTCATCCCGCCATCGGACCGATCGCTGCCCGCGTCGGAAGCGCCGTTGCGCTCGGGGCACTGTCGCCCCCGGTGGCACTCATTCCATTCATCGATTTCGGCCACGGCACCGACGCCAACTGCGACGGCTTGATGGAGGCGGCGCTGCAAAACGTGCAACCCCGAGCCGACCAAAAGCCCCGGGTCGCGAGCCGATAGCTGGCCGAGGTTCGCGAAGCGCGTCGCGTCCTTTTCGCACGCGTCAGATTCACCGTCGGGGCGCGGAGAGCGCGACCGAGCGCGATGGCGTACCGGGCGAAAGCGCCCGGCCCCTCGGCTAGGCCGGGATCCTGCGTCGTGCGGTGCGTACCGGGGCGCTCGCCGGAGGCGGCCCGGTAGAGGCCCGCCTGATCAACTCGAACGGCAAGGTCTGCTGCAACTCCACGGGATCGCCTTCCAGGCGAGCGACGAGCTGCAACGCGGCGCGCTGTCCGATCTCGACGATCGGCGTGCTGATGCTCGTGAGCGGCGGGGTTTGCGTCGCGCCGAGATCCGTGTTGTCGACGCCGCTGATCGACACCTCCTCGGGGATCGCTATCTGCAGCTCCCGGCACTTCAGCATCGCGCCGACGGCGAACACGTCGTTGGTGGCGATCACCGCGGTCGGGCGCGACCGCAGCGAGAGCATCCGTCCCATGCACTGAGCGGCCGAGGCAAGCGAGATCGAGCCGTATTGCACGTTGGCCTCGGGCAGATCGAGCCCATGTGCCGCCAGCGCCGCACGCACGCCGGCTCCGCGCTCGCGCGCGCGGTCGTTGCCTGCGGTCGGCGCGCTGATGAGGCCGAAGCGTCGATGGCCGAGTTCGACCAGATAGCTCGTCATGGCATGGGTGGCGGCACGGTTGTCGAAGCCGATCGACGGATGCATGCCGCTCGGGTCGACGCCCCAGGTAAGCACATAGGGACGCCCATAGTCGCCCAGCAGCGCATACAGGCGCGGATCGTGATCGAGTCCCACGAAGACAAAGGCGTCGACGCCGTGCGTGATGAGCTCTCCGGTGACTCGAACTTCGGCGCCGAGATCGTAGTAGTGGGTCGCGAGCACGAGGCCGTAGCCTCGTTCGTCGAGCACCGCCTGGAGCGCGCTCGTCGTGCGCGCATATAGCGCGTAGTCGAAAGACGGGACGACGGCGCCGATCATCTTGCTGCGGCGGCTGCGCAACGCCCGGGCGGCGCCGTGAGGGACGTAGCCGAGCTGCCGGATCGCAGTCTCGACACGCCGCCGCGTATCGGCATCGACGTCTGCGGGCGAGTTGATCGCCCGCGAGACGGTCGCCGTGGACACCGCCGCGAGCCGCGCGACGTCGCTCGCGCTCGCCCTGCGGCGCGGTCTCTGGACGAATCTGCGAGCTCGCGGCATGGCCCGCCAAGGATACTCCTCGGTGTCATCGTTTTCACCCATCGGATGCTGGCCCGGCCGTCCTCATGCGAGGTGGCGGAGGATTGACAAGCCCGGTCGCGACCAGGAATATATGTAATCGAATACATCGGCGCCCGGCCGCTGGGTCGGGGGGAACAGCACTCATGGCCGCAGCGCCGTTGCCCGTCAGGCATATCGTCCTCGTCATCTTCGATACGCTCCGGCGTGACGCGGTGGGATGTTATGGGGCACCGCCGGAATGGGGGCCGATCTCGACGCCGAACCTCGATGCGTTCGCTTGCGAGTCGGTGCGGTTCGATCGCGCCTATCCCGAGGCGCTGCCGACGCTGTGCGCGCGACGCACGATCTACACGGGTCTGCGCACTTTCCCCTTCCACAACGGCGACTTCCGGCACATCAAGGGCGATTTCGTCGGCATCGCGCCCGGCTGGGGACCCATTCCCGAGGACCAGACCACCCTCGCGGAGATGTACGAAGGCACGGGGTTTCGGACCGGGCTCATCTCCGACCTGTATCACGAGTTCAAACCGTCGAAGAATTTCTGGCGCGGCTTCCATCAATGGACGTTCATCCGCGGGCAGGAAGCGGACGCGGCGCGCAGCGGCCCCTTCCCCAGCCAGGAGGAGATCGACCGCTGGGTCCCGCGTGAGCTCCAGGAGCTGCGCGGCAAGGCCACGGGGCTCGAGCAACCGGGTTACGGCGCGCACTGGTTCTCGAGCCGCATCCTGCTCAACATGCGCGATCGCGTCCGCGAAGAGCTGTGGTTCAACGCGCAGGTCATGCAGGAGGCATCGCGCTGGCTGGAGCAGAACCTCGATGCTAAGCGACTTTTCCTCACGGTCGAATCGTTCGATCCGCACGAGCCGTGGTTCGTCCCCGACCACTACCGCAGGCGGCACGACGCGAGCGACGGTCAGGAGCAGGTGATCTCGCCTTATGCGGAGATGCCGCGGCTCGCGCCGGCACTCGTCAAGCGCACGCGCGCCAATTATGCGGGCTTGGTCGAGATGTGCGACCGCTGGTTCGGTCACCTGATGGATTCGCTGCGCGCGACCGGCCTTCTCGACCAGGCGCTGGTCGTCGTGACCTCCGATCACGGGCACAGCCTGTGGGAGCGGCGCGGATACATCGGCAAGCGCGGCTACCCGTCGGACCCCGAAAGCTACGAAATCCCGCTGCTCGTGCGTCACCCGCAGAAGCTCGGCGCCGGCAGCGTGTGCAACGCCTTCGTGCAGCACCACGACATCTCGGCGACCTTGCTCGAAGCCTCGGGCGTCGAGCCTCCGGCGCCGATCGACGGCAAGTCGTTCTGGAGGACAGGTTTCCGTGGCGGGGCGCCGATCCGCGATCACGTCACCATAGGGTGGGGCAGCGCGATGACGGTGATCGACGACCAGTGGTGGCTCAACTGCAAGATCAACGGGCGCGGTCCTTTCCTGTACGACTCGCCGCGGCCGAAACCCGATGCCCCGAATCTTGCCGACCAGCGTCCCGACGTCGTGCAGCGGCTGTTCGAAATCGGCAAAGCGGACGCGGGCGGCCGTTTCCCGGAGTATCTCCTGCTTCAGGCCGAGAGCGCGGAGGACGCGCCCGGATGCAGCCCGTTCGCGGCGATCCGGTGACAACGAGTCAACGAGGAGGAACGACATGACCGATGATGCGAGCAGGAAAATCGCGCGGCCCGGACGCCGGCGCTTGCTCAAGAACGCCGTTGCCGCCGGAGCCGTGCTCATCGGCGGGCCGTACGTCATCCGGCGCGTCGCTGCGCAAGGCGGCGATCTTGCTCCGTACAGCCAAGCGAAGATCGACTGGCGCCAGGTCGCAGGCGAGCAGATCTCGGTCGCCGTCATTCCGGCCGGGTATTTCGACAATCTGATCGGACTCGCGCCGCAGTTCGAAGCGCTCACGGGGATTGTGGTGCGGTTCGAGAAAGTGCCGCCCGGGCAGATCCGCCAGAAGGCGATGCTCGACCTCTCGTCGAAGACCGCCACTTACGGCACTCATGCGGCGGATCCGATGTATTACCCGCTGTACGTCTCGAACAAATGGGTCGATCCGCTCGATCGTTATCTCAACGATCCCACCCTTACCGACCCGACCTGGTTTCGCTACGACGACATCGTCAAGGCGTGGCGCGATGCCGACTCGATCGACGGCAAGCCCTATGGCATTCCGTACGACGGCGAGATGACGGTCCAGGTGTACCGCAAGGACCTCTACGACGCCAAGGGACTCAAGCCGGCGGAAACGCTGGAGCAGTTCGTCGATAACGCCAAAGCGCTGAACGATCCGGGGAACCGGTTGTGGGGCGTTGCCTTGCGCGGCTTCGCGGGAGCGGGCCAGAACATGTACATCTATCCGTCGATCTTTCGCGAGTTCGGCGGTTCCTGGTTCGCCGGCTCCGCCATCCGGGTCAATTCGCCAGAGGCCGTGCGGGCGCTGGATTGGTACGTCGACCTGCTGTCGCATTACGCCCCGCCGGCGGTGCGCAACTGGAACTGGCCCGACATCGCCGATGCGTTCTCGCAAGGTACGCTCGGCGCGTACATCGACGCGCATTCGTCGGCTTCGGTGCTCAACAATCCGGAGAAATCGAAGGTCGTCGGCAAGATCGGCTTCGCGCGTTGGCCGAAGGGACCGACCGGAAAGCGCGTGACGTCGATCTGGAACTGGGGATTCCCGGTGAACGCGGCGCTTTCCGAGCGCGCCAAGAAGGCCACCTGGCTCTTCATCTCCTGGGCGGCGGCTGCGGAAACGCAGGCCCGCACGTCGTGGAAGTTCGCAGGCGCGGGCAAGCGCTCGGGCGTCAATCGCACGTCGCTCTGGAAGGCGCCGGAGTTCATCCAGACAATGCAGGCACAGGGCGCGAACTTCGTGCCCGCCGCCCTGGAATCGCTCGAGCAGGACACCGACGTCGACTGGCGGCCACGGGTGCCCCAATGGCCGGCCATCGGCGATACGGTGGCTACCGCGATCCAGTCGGCGCTGGTCGGACAGGCGAAGGCGAAGGACGCACTCGATACGGCGCAGACCAGGATCGAGCAGATCTTGAAGAGCTGAGCGGACACGAACCTCATGCGCGCGACGGCACGGGCCGCGCCGGAACCTTGACGACCGCCCGAGCCCGCTCGCGAACCCTGCGTCAGCAGGAGCGCCGTTTTGCGCTGGCGCTGCTCGCGCCGGCGGTGGTCATCCTGGTGCTGACGACAACGGCGCCGCTCGTCTATCTGCTGTGGACGAGCTTGAATCGCATCGACCTGTCGATGCCCTGGCTGTCGGGCTTTGCCGGCCTGGACAATTTCGTCCGCATGACCGGCGACCCGCGCTTCTGGAGCTCGCTCGGGCTGACGTTGATCTATACGCTCTCCACGGTCGTCCTCCAGGTCGCCGTCGGTCTCACGCTCGCCCTTCTCGTGCTGCAGATTCCGCGCGGTCAGGGCGCGTTGCGGGTGGTAGCGATCCTCCCGATCGTGCTCGCGCCGGTCGTCGTGGGCCTCTTCTGGCGCACATTCGTGCTGTCGCCGGATTTCGGGCTGGTCGATATCGTCACCCGCGCGCTGGGTCTGGGCAGCCACAACTGGCTGGGCGACCCGAAGCTCGCGCTGCTCTCGGTGATCGCGATCCACACATGGCAGTGGACGCCGTTCTCCTTCCTGGTGATCCTGGCGAGCCTTGCCTCGATCCCGCCCGATATCGTCGAGGCGGCGCGCATCGACCGCGCGAACGCCTGGCAGCGCTTCGTGCGCATCACGCTGCCGCTGATCCGTCCGGCGATCGTCATCGTGGTGATCATGCGCACGATGGTGGCGCTTTCGGCATTCGCGGCGATCTTCGCCGCCACCGGAGGCGGCCCCGGCACCGCGACGGAGATTCTCAATCTGTACGCCTATCGAACGTCGTTCAGCGAGCTGAATCTCGGCTACGGAGCGGCGCTCGCCGTGGTGCTCCTCGCGATCACGCTCGCGATTTCCTTCGCGATGTTCCGGCTGCGGAGGGCGCGATGAAGCTTCGCCGCGCGGGCATGCTCGCGCTGGCGCTGGTCGTGCTCGCGGGCTGGGCGTTTCCGGTGCTGTGGGCGCTGCTCACGTCGTTCAAGACCGAGCGCGACGTGCTCGCCTACCCTCCGAAGCTGATCTTCACGCCGACGCTGGCGAACTATGCGGACGTGCTCTTCGGCCCTTCGACGCTGCTGCCCAACCTCTGGTCGAGCTTCGTGGTCGCCAGCCTGGCAACGATGCTGACCATGCTGATCGCGGTGCCCGCGGCGTACGCCCTCGCCCGCCTCGAGTTCCCGGCGAAGCGCGGGACCGGCTTCTACGTTCTAGCCACCCAGATGCTCCCGCCGGTGGGCCTGATCATCCCCTACTATCTCGTCCTGCAGAGGCTCTCCGCGCTCGATACCTACTCGGGCCTTGTCGTCATCTACCTTACGTTCTCGCTTCCCTTCGCCATCTGGCTCATGGTCTCCTATTTCGAGGATATTCCCCGCGAAATGGAGGAGGCGGCGCTGCTTGACCGCGCCGGACGCGTACGCTCGCTGTGGTACGTGATCCTCCCGCAGGCGCGGGGCGGCATCGCGGTGACGACGATATTCGTCTTCCTCAACGCCTGGAACGAGTTCCTGTTCGCCGTCGTTCTCGGCGGGAATCGCGTGCGTACCGTGACCGTCGCGATGTTCAACTTCATCTCGGTCGAGCAGACCTTGTGGGCCAAGCTCGCTGCCGGCGCGGTGCTCGCGATGGCTCCGGTCGTCGTTCTCGGCCTGATCGCGCAGCGGCACATCGTGAAGGGGCTCACGGTCGGCGCGGTCAAGGGCGGCGGACGGAGATGACCGAATCCGGCAGCGTTGCGCTGGAAGGAATCGTCAAGCGGCATGGCGCCGTCACGGTGCTGCACGGCATCGATCTCGCGATCGCTCCCGGAGAGTTCTTCGCGCTGCTCGGTCCTTCCGGGTCGGGAAAGACCACCACGCTTCGCATCCTCGCGGGGCTCGAATCGCATGACGCGGGTCGGGTGACGATGGACGGATTCGATGTAACGCAGCGCGGGCCGGGCGATCGCGACGTCGCGATGGTATTCCAGAGCTACGCTCTCTATCCGCACATGAGCGTGTACGACAACATTGCATTTCCGTTGCGCATGGTCGGTACGCCGCGAGCGGAGATCGACGCCGCGGTACGCGACGCTGCCACGCGCGTGCGCATCGATCACCTGCTCGACCGCCGGCCCGGCCAGCTCTCGGGCGGCCAGCAGCAGCGCTGTGCGCTCGCGCGGGCCATCGTCCGAAAGCCGCGGCTGTTCCTGCTCGACGAGCCGCTTTCAAACCTAGACGCGAAGCTGCGCGTGGAAACCCGCGTCGAGCTGCGCAAGCTGCAGCGTTCGCTCGGCGTCACGACGGTGTACGTCACGCACGATCAGGAAGAAGCGATGACCATGGCCGACCGCATCGCCGTATTCCTCGACGGCCGCATCGCGCAGGTCGGCACGCCGCACGAAATCTTCGAGCGCCCGGCTTCGACGTCGGTTGCCGCTTTCATCGGCAGCCCGCCGATGAATCTCCTGCCCGGAGAAGTGCACCGGGGCAAGCTATCCGTCGCGGGGACGCAACTCGACGTCGCACGGGATCCCGGGGCGGACGGACCGGTCACCGTCGGCATGCGTCCCGGCGCGCTGTCGATCGCCGAGCGCGGCATCCCGGGCCAGGTCTATCTCGTCGAGGATCTCGGAGAAACGAGCATCGTCGATGTGCAGGTCGAAGGCCATCTCGTCAAAATCCGGACGTCGCATCATCCCGAGGTTCGTGAGTCCGAGACCGTGCATCTGACCTGCCCGGGGTCCGCGGTTCACGTCTTCGATCGGGATTCGGGTTTACGGCGCTAGCGCGTCGTCTGCCGGAGCCCTTCGGGGATGATCCAGCGCTCGCCGGCGCGGAATAACGCTTCGATCGCGAGCGCCAGCGCCGCGGCGGGAATCGCCCCGGCGAGGAGCATCGCGTGGTCGTTCAAAGCGAGCCCGGTGACGATCCGCTCGCCGTAGCCGCCCGCGCCGATGAACGCCGCGATGGTCGCGGTGCCGACGTTGATGACGGCGGACGTCTTGATCCCGGCCAGGATCGTCGGTGCGGCAAGGGGCAGCTCGATCTTCGCGAGTATCGTGCCCGCGGTCATGCCAAGCGACTGCGCTGCCTCGTGCATGCCGCGGGTGACCTGCGTGAGCGCGGCATGCGTATTGCGCACGATCGGCAGCAAGGCATAGAGGGCGAGCGCGATGAACGCCGGCACCGGGCCTATGCGGCCGGTCAAAGGAATGAGCATGGCGAGCAACGCCAGTGCCGGGATGGTTTGCACCACACCGGTCGCGCCGAGAACTACGCCTTGGGTCGACGGCTGTTTGGCGGCAAGGATGCCGAGCGGCACGCCGATGACGATGCTCGCCGTGAGCGAAAGGAACACGAGGCCCAGATGCTCGATCGTGAGCCGGCCGAAGTCGGCTCCGAAAAGCCTGCTCCAGAGCCCGCCGGGAGCTGCGGGCTTGGCACGTGCCTCGCCGGCGCGCCGCGCGACAAAGTCCGCAGCGATGGCGGCGAACTGCCGGCCATCCAGCTCCGCAGCGGCGTTCATCCTGCGCATCGACCCATCGTCGATCGAGCCTTCGAGCCTCTCGAGCGCCGCCCAGGTTCTCGGCAGTCGCTGCGGAAGATCGGCGCGGTAGAGGAGGACCGCGTCGTAGCGTGGAAAGTACCGGCGATCGTCGTCGAGGACGACGAGCCCGTACTTGTCGATCTTGGCGTCGGTCGAGTAGATGTCGATCGCATCGACCTGACCCTGCGCAATCGCCTCGTAGGCGAGACCGTGATCGAGACCGCGCGGAGTGTCGAAGGGCAGGTCATAGGTTCGCTTCAATCCCGGCCAGCCATCGGCGCGGCCGATGAACTCCTGCGAAAGTCCCAGTCTCAGCTCGGGATGCGCTCTGAGATCGGAGAGCCGTGCGATTCCCTTGGCGCGCGCATCATCGCCTCGCAGCGCGATTGCGTAGGTGTTGTTGAATCCCAGCGGCGCGCCGACCGCGAGTCCCATCGAGGCGAGCCTCGAGTTGAGCTCGGGAAGCGCCGGCACCGTATCGAGCTTGAGGATTTCCTTGGCGATGGTTCCGGTGTATTCGGGATAGATGTCGATCGCACCGCTCGTCAGCGCGTTGAGCACGATGGCGGTGTTGCCGAGCCCCTGCTGGTGCACGGCAGTCGCTTCCCCCGCCGAGGCCGCCGTCTGCTTGATGATCTCGCCGAGGATGTACGACTCGGTAAAGCGCTTCGAGCCGACGTGAAGCTCCGGCGTCGCCGCCGTGGCCGCGGCGCAGAGCGCGGCCATCGCGACCGACGCCGACCGAGCGATTCTTGTCATGAGCATTCTCTCCGCGGCCGGCCCCGAGGTGAATGTACACTACGGCGGCTCGGCCCGGAGCACCCTCCACGCATGGCAGCCTATCCCCGACTTCTCGCGCCGCTCGACCTCGGCTTCACGACGCTCGCCAACCGCGTGCTCATGGGCTCGATGCATACGGGACTCGAGGAAGCGCCGAACGGCTTCGAGAAGCTCGCGGCGTTCTACGCGGCGAGAGCTCGCGGCGGCGCGGGTCTCATCGTCACCGGCGGCATCGCGCCGAACTTCGTCGGACGCCTCGAGCCCCGAGCCTCGCAACTCTCGTCGTCATCGCATGTGGCGAGGCATCGGCTCGTTACCGAAGCCGTGCACGCCGCGGGCGGCAGGATCGCGTTGCAGATCCTGCACGCGGGCCGCTACGCCTATCATCCGCTGTCGGTCGCCCCGTCCGCGATCAAATCGCCCATCACGCCGTTTCGGCCGCGCGCGCTCACCCGCTGGGGCATCCGCAGGACCATCGCGGCCTTCGTTCGCTGCGCGAGGCTCGCGCAGGCCGCGGGCTACGACGGCGTGGAGATCATGGGCTCGGAGGGTTATCTCATCAACCAGTTCGTCGCCCCGCAGACCAATCATCGCGACGACGAATGGGGCGGTTCGTTCGAGAATCGCACGCGACTGCCGATCGAGATCGTGCGGCGGACGCGCGAGGCGGTGGGAGAGCGCTTCATCATCATCTATCGGCTGTCGATGCTCGACCTGGTCGAAGGCGGCAGCACGTGGGACGAGGTCGTTTCGCTCGCCAAGGCGGTCGAGGCGGCCGGCACGACGATCCTCAACACCGGCATCGGCTGGCATGAGGCCCGGATTCCGACCATCGCCACGATGGTGCCGCGCGCGGCGTTCGCGTGGGTGACGCGGCGGCTCAAGGGCGAAGTGGCGATTCCTCTCATCGCGACCAACCGCATCAACGATCCGGCGACCGCGGAGGCTCTGCTCGCCGGCGGCGACGCCGACATGGTGTCGATGGCGAGACCGTTTCTCGCCGATCCGGACTTCGTGCGCAAGGCCGCGACCGGCCGCGCCGACGAGATCAATACCTGCATCGGCTGCAACCAGGCGTGCCTTGACCGGATCTTCGCGCGCAAGACCGCGACCTGCCTGGTGAACCCTTACGCGTGTCGCGAGACCGAGCTGAGGCTGCTGCCCGCGGCAACGCCTAAAAGAGTCGCAGTCGTCGGCGCGGGGCCCGCCGGCATGGCCTGCGCGGCGACGGCCGCCGAGCGCGGGCACGCCGTGACGCTCTTCGAATCGGCGCGCGAAATCGGCGGGCAGTTCAATCTGGCGCGCCGCATTCCCGGCAAGGAAGAGTTTGCCGAGACACTGCGCTATTTTCGCGCCCGGCTCGCGAAGCTTGGCGTCGAGGTGCGGCTGAATCACACGGCGCGCGTCGAAGACCTGCGGCGATTCGACGAGGTGGTTCTCGCCTCCGGCATCGTCCCGCGCCGACCTGCGATCCCGGGTCTGGACCATCCCAAGGTCTCCAGCTACGTGGAGATCGTGGAGGGACGACGGAGCGCGGGCGCGCGCGTCGCGCTGATCGGCGCCGGCGGCATCGGTTTCGACGTGGCTGAGCTCCTTACGAGCGGTGGATCGGATGGGCATTCGAGCGAAGCGCGTGCGGCCGATCCTGCGATCGCCGCGTTTCGCGACGAATGGGGCATCGACGAGGCGTATGTCCGCCGCGGCGGACTGAAGCCTGCCGCGGGCCATCCGTCCGCGCGCGAGGTGTGGATCCTGCAGCGCAAGACGACCAAGGTCGGTGACGGCCTGGCCAAGACGACGGGCTGGATTCGCAGGACGCTGCTACGCCGCCGGGGTGTCAGGATGCTCGCCGGTGTCGACTACGTGAAGATCGACGATCGGGGATTGCACGTCCTGATCGATGGCGCGCCGCGCGTGCTCGAAGTCGATACCATCGTGATCTGCGCCGGTCAGGAACCGCGCCGCGACCTTGTTCAGCCGCTCGGGGCGGCGGGCATCGAGGCGAAGCTGATCGGCGGCGCGGACCTCGCGGTGGAGCTCGACGCCGAGCGCGCGATCGATCAGGGGACGCGGCTGGCGCTCACGCTTTGAGCCGGCAGAAGCGGAAAGCCTCCGCGCGATTCCTCAAGGCACACCTGGCGGCTGAGAGACATACGTCGCGACCAGATTGAATCCGTCGAGCTCCGCGAGCGCGCGCTCGCCTTCGATCGTCGCGTAGCAGATAAGAGCCAGCGACAGGACGATCCAGAGCACGGCCACGATCGCGTGGCACCGTGGCAATGCGGCGCGATCAGATCACGCACCATGGTGCTCATTGCGTTGTGCGCGTCGCACGTTCCCATGCGGTCAGGTCGGGGCGGCGGCGATGCCAGTCGGTGGCGCTCTGAAAGGCGCGCCCGATGCGAACCAGCGTTGCGTCTGAAAACGGGGCGCCCACGAGCTGGATCCCAATGGGCAGGCCGACCGAGAAACCAGCAGGGAGCGATACGGCGCAGCCGCCGACGTAATTCACCGCGCGGGTGAACGTGGCCAGCGGCGTCGTGGTTTCGTCGACTTCGTCGAGCGGGGTCGCGGTGATCGGCAGCGTGGGCGTGAGCAGCGCGTCCCGGTCGCGCATCCATGCCGCGAAAGCCGCCGCGGAGCGCTCGCGTGCGGCAAGCGTCGCGCGGTAGTCCGCGGGAGCGATGTCCTTTCCGGCCAGCGTGCGCCTGCGTACCCAGGGATCGATCTCCAGCGTCTCGTCGCCGATGTAGTCGCGATGCAGCGCGTAGGCTTCGGCGGCGATGATGCGCCCGTTCCTGACCATGACACCCTGCAGATCGAACGGTGCGGGTGCCTCGTCGATCGTGGCGCCCAGATCCGAGAGCGTCGCTATCGCGGCCTCGCGCGCGGCCAGCACCGCGGTTTCCGCAGGCCACGCGAATTGCTCGATCGGCAGCGCTGTGATCCGGACGCCGGTCAGGTCGGGCGACGCGGCGAGCGCGCCGGCGAAATCGATCGGTGGCGCGCCCTGCGTCGTCGGATCACGCGGATCCACGCCGGCGATCGCCGCGAGCAGCAGCGCGGCGTCGTCGATCTGGCGCGTGAGCGGCCCGACCGAATCGAGCGTCTTCGCCAGCGGAAACACGCCCGCGAGGCTCACCACGCCGTAGGTCGGCTTGAACCCGGTGAGCCCGCAGAGCGCCGCCGGGATGCGCACCGAGCCGCCCGTGTCGGTGCCGAGCGCCGCCGGGGCGAGGCTTGCCGCAACGGCGACCGCCGACCCGCTGCTCGATCCTCCGGCGACCCGATGCCTGATCGTGTCCCAGGGATTCCACGGCGCGCCCATCGGCTCGTTGCGGCCCCAGCCTCCGAAGGCGAACTCGACCAGATGCGTTTTGCCGAGCGGAATCATGCCGGCCTGAAGCAGTCGCTCGACGACCGTCGCTGTTTCCCGAGCGACCCCGAAGGGTCGCGCCTTCGATCCGGCGGTCGTTATGCGGCCGCGGATGTGCAGGAGATCCTTCAGTGCGATCGGAAGGCCGTGCATCGGGCCGCGCGCGCGTCCGGCCTGACGCTCGCGATCGGCCTCGCGCGCGGCCGCGAGCGCGCTGTCGCGGTACACATCGACGAATGCGTGCAAGCGCTCGTCGAGAGCGGCGATGCGGTTGAGGTAGGCGACCGTGACTTCGCGAGAGGACAAGTTGCCGCGCGCGAGCTCCCGGGCTAGTTCGCTCAGCGACAGGTGGATGGGATCGTCTTCCACGGGCATCAGCGCGCCTCTTGTCAATAACGGCCGCGGCCGTCGGCCGCCGGAGACCGGCGCACCTTCGCTTCGCGCCTGAGCCTGAGAACCCAATCGACGGCTACAGGGCCGGTGCGCGTCGCGTCGACGGTCTTGCGCGTCGCTTGCTCGGAGCCGTCGAGCTGCGGGTGCCACACACGAACCGCATAGGCGCGCGGCGGCAATTCGGCAATCAGCGCGGTGCCGTCCTTGCCCGTCTTGGCGAAATAGGGCGATTCGGAAACGTAGATGTACCCGATCATCCAGTCGTGGATGTTGCAGCCGAGGATGACCACGCCCGGCTTGTCGAACACGACGGGCTCTGCCGGAACGCCGGCATACAGCGGCAACTCGAAGCGCTTCGCAGGCGAGAACGAATACACCTGATGGCGAATGTTGTCGTGATTGGGAAAGCTTACCGGCGTGCCGACGAGGACCACCGTGACCTTCGGCGTGAACTCCTGGTCGACCTGATCGACGATCGCTTCGCGCGGATGCGCCGGCGCGCGTGCCGCTGCGTCGACCGGAACCGCCACTACGACGGCATCCTCGACCGGGCGGCCCTGATCGTCGGTCACCTTGACCGTGATCTCGCCCGTCTGCGCCCGGGCAGTGCCGAGGACCAGCAGGAGGAAAGCCACGCCAGTGATCCGGCGCACCGATCGAGACCCTTTCAGTAGCGCCATGCGTACAGGAGGTTCACGCCATGGCTGCGGTAATAGACGCCGCCCGCTGCGTCTGTACGCTCCTCCACATAGACCGCGTTGATCGACGAACGATCGTCGAGCGCCCAGCTTGCCGAGACCGTGGCGGTGTCGGTCGTGCCGCGCAGACGGTAGGCGAAGAAGTCCGGGCCGAAAGTCGGATCGGCGGCGATCGCGGCGGAGGCTACGAAGATTTCCAGGTCCGGGCGCGTGGTCGCTACGACGTCGCCTCGCCGCACCGCCAGCTTGGCTCCGAACAGCCATCGGTCGTTCAATGCGTAGCCGGCTCGTGCGTAGATGCTTTGCCCCCGAAGCGCGAATACCTTTCCTGAAATACCCGGGACGACGGGCTCGTCGCTGTTGGCGTAACGTCGCTCGTATCTGGCACCGAACGCGGCGTCGAATTCCGGCGTGAAGCGTTGCCCGAGCTCGGCGCCTACTTCCAGGCGGCCGCCGTCGCGAAGCTCGCTGTGATAGTCGTCGTATGCGCCCTCGACGCTGACGGCGATCCACGGCGCGGCGTAACCCAGCCCGAACTTGTGCCGGTAGGTCGCTTTCGCGCCGAGGCCGATCACATCGAGCCCGCTGAAGCGATCGTAAAGCTCCGTTCGCGCGTCGCCGGCGAGCGTCAAGCCGTCCGTGCCGGAGATTGCCGAGAACCATCCCGCCATTGCATCGAGCGCAAACGCGGCACCGGCTCGGATGTCGGCGGGCGCATACGCACGCGTGAGATTGCTGTCGTACAGAAATCCCGTGTCGACGTCGAGCTGCCAGGCGGCGTGTGCGACGCCGCCCGCGCAAGCGAGCAGCGCGACTGACGCCGCGGCGCAGGCGGTGCGAATACGTCGATGTGCTGTGCGATACATGAAGCGCCGGCGTGTCAAGGTCGGAGGCAGTCTACAACACCGAGGCAAGGAACTTGCTTCGTTCCTTCGCCACGCGCTGATGCGGAAAGGGATCCGCTGGGGCGCACCACGGCGGGGGGATCCGAGTCTTGGTCCAAGTCGTTGAGTTTGCACCGCATTCGCATGCGCTCCGAGGAGCGTTCGCCGCGACCCGCACGGCCCGGTATCGGCCCATGTCGACCCGCGCCGTGAGGCGCCGTCGAGGCGAAGTGCCGAACCGCGTCATACGCGTCTTTGTCGTGCGAGCCGGGCGCCGACCGTGTCGCCGCCCCGATCCGACGAACGCTTCGGCCACACGCCGGCCCTGCTGTGCCTGCCTCCGATGATCGGCCAAAGTCTACAAACGCGAATCCTTGCCCTCTTCCTGCTCCTCATGATTGCGGTGCAGGTCGGCGGATTCGTCCTGATCAATACGGTCGGCATCGCTGCGGCGCGAAAGACGGTCGGCGTCGAGCTCGTGGGCGGCGCGCGCGTCATCGAGCTCCTGCTCGATCAGGACGCGCAGCGGCTCGTCCAGGGCGCGCGCCTGCTCTCCGCCGACTACGCGTTTCGCGGCGCCATCGCCACGGGCGAAGCGGACACCATCCGCTCGGCGCTCGCCAATCACGGCAAGCGCATCGACGCGGATCTCATGATTCTCGTGGGCCTGGATCAGCGCGTGCTTGCCGATACGCTGGACGGCTCGACCGGACAACCCTTCCTTTTTCCGGCGCTTCTCGAAAGCGCCGAAGCGTCTCACCAGGCAGCCGCGATGGTGCTGCTGCGCGGCGACCTCTATCAGCTCGTCCTTGTTCCCGTGCTCGCGCCGTTGCCGATCGCCTGGGTGGCCGTCGGCGTACACGTCGACGACGCTCTCGCGCGCGACTTGAATCGCGTCACGGCGCTACAGGTGTCGTTCCTGAGCCGCCAGGCGGACGGGCCATGGCGGCTCCAGGCGAGCACGCTGCCTGAGGCGGATCGCGACCGTCTGTTGAGCGACGTCGCCGCGAATCGCTTCGCCGCTACCGACTCCACGGGGAACGCTCTTTACGACGAGGCGTCCGTGACACGCGTGCGCTCGCTCCCTTCGCGGCCTCAAGAAGCAGTCGTGGCCGTGTTGCAGCAGCCGCTTTCCTCCGCGCTCGAACCCTTCCGCCGACTGCAGCGACAGCTTGCCCTCATCTCGGCGCTGGCCGTCGTCGTATCCATCATCGCCAGCCTGATGATCGCGCGCGGCATCGTGCGGCCGGTGCGCGAGCTCGCTCGGGTCGCGCGCCGCATCGCCTCCGGCAATTACTCGACCGTGCCCGCCGCTCGACGGCAAGACGAGATCGGTGCACTCGCCAACGCGTTTCGAACCATGCAGCAGGGCCTGGTCGCACGCGAATCACGCATCATGGATCTCGCCTATCGTGATGCGCTGACCGCGCTTCCGAACCGGGCACTGTATTCGGAGCGCCTGGATCAGGAGCTCGCGACCGCCGCGCCACTCGGTCTGCCGGTCGCCGTGCTGCTCATGGATCTCGATCACTTCAAGGACGTCAACGATTCGCTCGGACATCCGATCGGCGACATGCTGCTGTGCGAAGTCGCTTCGCGATTGCAGAGCGTCGTGGGAACGTCGGCCGATACCGTGGCGCGGCTGGGGGGAGACGAGTTCGCGGTTCTCCTGCCCGGGTCGACCGCGAAGGACGCCGAGTACGTCGCCGGCGAGATGCTGCAGGTCCTCGAGGCGCCGATGACACTCGACAGCCACCTCGTCGACGTGCGCGCCAGCATCGGCCTCGCGGTGTACCCCGAGCATGGAGAGGAAAGCGCCACGCTGCTCCGGCGAGCCGACATCGCGATGTACGAGGCGAAGCGAAAAAACCTGGGCGTCGCCACGTGGGACGAGCGCCTGGACCTGCACAGCGGCGAGCGCCTGACGCTCATGAGCGATCTTCGGCAGGCCGTGGACCGAGACGAGCTCGCGCTGGTGTTCCAGCCCAAGGTCGCGCTCGGCGGCAGCGGCGAGTATTTCGTCGAGGCTCTGGTCCGCTGGAAGCATCCTGTGCGCGGGATCGTTTCGCCGCTGGAATTCATCCCGTTCGCCGAGCAGACCGGCTACATCCGTGCCATCACGCGATGGGTTCTCGGGAATGCGGTCAAGCAATGCGCCGCGTGGCGCGCGGAAGGGCTGCCGGTGAACGTCTCGGTCAACCTGTCGGCGCGCGACCTCATGGATCCGGAGCTGCCCGAGCGCTTCCAGGCGATGCTGGGGCAAAGCTACTGCGCCGCACGCTGGTTCACCCTCGAGATCACGGAGAGCGCCATTCTCGACGATCCCGCGCATGCCATCGGCAACATGAAGCGACTCAATGCCATCGGCTGCAGGCTCGCTATCGACGACTACGGCACCGGCTACTCGTCGCTCGCGTACTTGCGGCACCTTCCGGTGCACGAGCTGAAGATCGACAAGACCTTCGTGATGGGGATGGCGCGCGATCCCAGCGACGCGGTGATCGTGCGCTCGACGATCGACCTCGCGCACAACATGGAGCTCGCGGTCGTGGCCGAAGGCGTCGAGGACGAGGATACGTTCAATCAGCTGCGCGCCTTGCGGTGCGACCTCGCCCAGGGCTATTGGCTGAGCCGTCCCCTCGAGCACGGCGAAGTCGTCGAGTGGATGAAAACCTCGGCCTGGACCCGCATCGAGCCGGTCGAGATCAAGGGTCTGCGCCGAGTCGTCTGACCCGGTCCGCGCGTGGCCCCGCCCAGGACCGTGCGCCAAGATTTCGACGCCGCTGCTGCCACCTGCTCTTTATTTCCAGTCTGCGATGTAAGCGCTCGCTTACACCACAGATCCTATATTGCATCGCAACAACAAGCAATGGTTCCATCGTTGCGCTTGATCCTAACATTCAGAATTTACGATTGGATTAGCTGTAGGCTGGTCCGTATGTTGTCGTTGTGCAACGCGATAAAGGTGAGTTTGCATGATGACATTTCTCGACCGACTGCGACCGCTCAAACAAGCCGAACGTCAACCCGTGGGCCTCGCTCTCCAGGGGGGCGGCTCCTGGGGTGCCTATACCTGGGGCGTCCTTGAAGTCCTGCTGGGGAGTCGCCGCGTGGCGATCGCGCAGCTCTCGGGCGCCAGCGCCGGCGCCATCAATGCGGCTATCGTGGCGGGCGCCCTTGCGAAGGGGTCTGCGGCTCGGGCGCGTGAAGCGCTTTCCACGTTCTGGGCGCGCATCGCCTCGCCTACGCTGGGCGACGTGGGGCTCGGCGGGCCGGTGGAGCGGGCGTGGCGCGAATCGATGGGCGTGTGGCTCCTCACTACCGGCGCACTCTCGCCCTACCAGGCCAATCCGCTGGGCATCAATCCACTGCGCAATGCGATCGAGGCGTGCGTCGACATCGATGCGATCCGCAGCAGGTCCGCTCCGCCTTTGTTCGTTTCCGTGACCAATGTGAGGACGGGGCTGCCAAGGTTGATCTCCAATGCGGAGATGACGATCGATGCGCTGCTCGCGTCGGCGTGCCTGCCTCAGCTGTTCCAGGCGGTCGAGCTCGACGGCGAGCCGTACTGGGACGGCGGTTACCTGGGGAATCCTGCGCTGGGGCCGATGATCCGGAGCGGGGTCGCGGGCGACCTCATCGTCGTTCAGCTGGTGCCCGACGGACCCGACGATGTGCCGCGCGACGCGGCGTCGATCCGGCGACGCGTGGGCGAGATCGTGTTCAATTCGAGCCTGGTCGCGGAAATGCAAACCATCGCGGCGATGCGCGACGCGGCGGGCTCGCGCCGTGCGCCGGTCAGCGACGTGCGCCTGCATCGCATCGGACCTCCGCGAAGGGAGCTGCTGCAGCAAGGCTCGGCGCTCGAGCGCTCGCGCATCTGGCTCGAGCGCCTGCGCGCCGAAGGTCGGGTGGCCGCCAAGGGATTCATCGCCCGGCACGGATCGGATCTCGGCGTGCGGGAGACGCTCGACGTCGCCACGGCCTTCACCGATGCGCGCAACGACGCCAGCTCTGCGGCGAACGAGCCCGTGTACGACCGTGGCCCGGGGTAAGATGTCTTGCCCGGTCTGTCCGTCGACTACGCGGCAGATGCGAAGCGAAGTCCCTCCACCCTGGCACCTCCACTCTACGGGAAGCGCCGTACCAACCATACAAAGCGAAGCGAACCGGGAGTCTCGAAGCTGGCGCCGGAATCCCCCGCTTCCTCCCTGGCTACGGACCCGGGACCGACGCCGGCAATCGCCCAGAGAAGCGACGCTTCAACGTCAGACGCGCCGAGTCGGTCAGGATCTGCTGGAGCTCGGGCGTCATCGCCGCCAGCGGCGCCGCGCGCGCTTTCAGCACGCCCGTCCCGGACGGAATGATCACCGAGGTCGTGAGCAAGGTCGAAAAGATGTCGGTGAGGTTGTTCTCGCTGAAACCGTTGGTCGTGGCATAGAACGACAGGAACGCGCTGCCGCTGGAGCTCAGCGCCTGGTAGTCGCCGAGGAATAGTCCCTCGGAAAACGGCGCGGCGTTGAAATCGAACGAACCCGCGACGTGGCTCTCATGCCACGTTACGCCGTCGAGCGACATCGCGAGCCAGTAGTCGGTGGCGAGCGTGGGGGCCCCGGGCGCGTGGTTGCGGAAATCGTAGTAGGTCACGCCGATCAGGCCGTCGTCGCGGATGGTCGCCGCGGGCAGGATCGCCTGAACGCCCGGGACGGGATTGATCTGGACGGGCGCAGACCACGTAGTACCGCGATCGGTGGAACGCGAGAACGCGATCCCGTCGCGTGCGCCACCGGAGAAACGCGCGTCCTGCCACGTGACCACCAGAGAGCCGTCCTTGCCTGCGGCAATCGACCCCAGATTGGCACCGTCGCGAATCGCGGTCCCCGTCTCCGGGACCCGCGCTCCGCGAGCTTGCACCTGGGCGATCGTGACCGGTGCCGACCAGCTGGCGCCCTTGTCCTGCGATCGGATGACGCGCAGCAGCACGTTCGTTGCGTTGCCGACGGAGTCGAATTCCGAGAAGAAAAGCACCAGCGTTCCGTCAGGGAGAACGACGATCTGGTTGTTCAGCGTCGAGTTGTTTCCGCCGGGATCATAGATCTGTCGGGCCGCTTCCCAGCTCGCTCCGGCGGTCGCCGTACGCGCGAACCAGGTCGGCGCGGGGCCAGTCTCGCCGCCCACGCCGCGGTCCCACGTGGCGTACACGAGGTTCGCATTGGTCGGATCCGCCGTGATCGACTCCTTGTCGTTGAATGCATCGCTGCCGTCGCTTTTAAGCGTTGTCGCGACGCCCCATGTCTTGCCGCCGTCGGAAGAGCGGCTTACCAGCACCGCGCCGAACGAAGTGGGTTGAAACAGGGCGCCGCCGAAGGCGATGACGATCTGGTAAGCGGTACCGTCGGGTGCGATGGCGACCCAGGGATCGCTGGCACGCGGATAGTTGCCGCCGTTGGCTGCGCTGCCGCCGGCGCAGCGCGAGAACGGGGCCCGCCCATAGGACCACGTTCGGCCGCCATCGAATGAAACGCCGGTGAGCGAGGCCGGCGCCCCGCCGTCCGACCACCGGTCCTGCTGCCAGACGCCGATGAGGTGGTTGGCATCGCCGGGATCGCGCGCGACCATGGGCTCGACTTCGGCGCCGCGGTAGAGCACGCCGGTCGGCGGCACGCCGTCGCAGGCCCCGGCGAGCGGCGAAAACCCCGTGACGCGCGCCGTCGTGTCGCCCTTGGCCGCGGCCGGCGTGCACATCGCCACGCCCTCCGGACCGTAGCCTTCGGAAGCGTAACCTTTCGCCACCATCAACGCCTTCGTAACCGGATCCGCGGTGTAGCGATGGTTCGAGTCGGCGCGCTGGTTCCACAGGCGATACACGGGCAGGGTTCCTGCAGGACAGGCGCCGGTGGCGACGTCGGGCAGCGCGATGTAGAACGCGCTGGGCGTCTCGTAGGCGAAGCCGCGGTAGTTTGGATCGATCGGAATTTTCGCGAGCACCGCGGCGCACTCGGCCGGTGATGCGGAGAAGAAATGCGAATCGGCTGGCGGGGGAATATAGAAGCGGCACACGGGACTCGCTCCCGCGCCGCTCAAGGGATCCGCGAACGCCTGGAAGGTCAGGCCCGTACGCGACCAGCCCAGGAACCGGTTCGCATCGAGTGCATCGATTTCGGACTGCAGCGCCGTGATGAAGTAGTGGTCCAGCGCCGGATCGTAGTACTCGACCACGGTGACTGTTTGCGCGAGCGACGCTCCCGCGCATGCAAGCACGCTGAGACCGATCGCGTGGCGGATTGCGCGGCGCACGGTGACGATCCTCGGGTTCACTCCGCCGCGCGCATCACGTCGATGGTGAGGCGCAGGAGCCTTGCCAGCGCGTCGGGCTGCGGGAGCGTTTCCGCGGTGACGCCGATCGCACGCAGGTAGCTCGCGCCTGCTCGTATCGCCCGAGCCCGCGTTTCCAGTTGCACGCCGGCGTAGCGCGAACCGTACGCGACGCGCAGGGCATCGGCGAGCGCGAGATGGATTTTCTCCTGCAGGAGCGAGCCGTCGGCCTCGCCCACGCGCATCGCCCCCTGCCCGGTGAGCAGCCAATGCAGGTTGATGTTGCGCACCGTGGCGAGCTTGAGGAGATATTCCAGCGTCGCCGAGTTCCGCCGTTCGGCGTTCGACACGGTATTTTCATGCAGCGACAGCTCCGAGGCGAACGCCTTCTGGCTCGACGTCCCCCGGACGAGCTTGAGACGCTCGCCCAGCGTCACGCCGCGCTCCTGCGCGGTCGCCAGCGTTCTGCCAGGCGCCGCTCGCGAGCATCGATCCAGTCGAGACGTGTGTGTTGCATTTATGCCAACGTGTGCCAAGCGAAAGCGCGGTCTTTCCTTGCCTCGGCGCGCTCCGCGGCGGTAACATTGCCTCAACTAAGTGCATCGGGCAACTGTACACACCGAGGAAGCGCCAGAGACCTCAATGCCGACCGCAACGCACAACCGCCGACTCCAGCCGCGCTGGACGCTCGTCGCCGATCTGGCGGCAGTCGTCCTGTGGCGGGCGACGAGCGCCGCGCCGACGATGCGCGGCGGCGCGTGGACAATGGCGTTTCGGAACAGCATCGACGGCGCGAGCGCGCCGGGCTGGGCACGAGCCGGGAGGGATCCGCCGTAAGGCGATCGTCCCTTCCCGCTGAGAAGCCCGGCCCGCCCGCAAGGTACCGGGCTTTTTTGTTGCCCAAGGCCATGGAATTTGACGCCAACGAGGCACATGAAATGACACGGCATCCGGAAACACCGGCCCCTCCGCGAGATCGGGAAGACCTGGTTCTCGTGCGCGGAACTCGCGAAGGCACGTACTGGCAGGCTCCTGATGGCCTGATCGTGCGCCTCGCCGCGGGCGAAAGCGATCACGTCGCAGAGGCGGAGCAGCGCGAGCTGCTGTCGCTCGCCTGTCGCGACGCGGGCGGAAAGTAGCGTCGCATCGAGTGCTCGAGCTCTTCTTGCTCCGGCGAGAAGAAACGGCGATTGCGAGGGTCGTGCGCGGCTCTGCTAACCGGCATTGCGGGATCGCCGCCGCACGACAGAAGTGCGGTCAGCAGTCGCGGAAACCCGGCGGGGCGACCCGCCGGGGCCGTGGCGAAATCCTTACGCTCTGGACAGTGCGGGACCATCCCCGGTAGCATGAGCACGAAAATTGCTCTGCCGAGGCGCTCGAGGAAACAGAAACATGGAACCGCTGGTCCTGACCGTCGACATGGCCGGCCTGCCGCAGGCGTGGGTCGCCCTGGAGGACGCCATTACTTATCACGCCAAGCAGCTCGTGGCCTGGTCGCTGGGCGACGTGGTACGGGAGTTCCGCGGGGGCTGGCAGAAGAGCGGCGCGCGCTCGCGCATTGCGACCAAGTCGATTCTGGCCATCAAGGGCAGCATTCCGGGCGGGCACTTCCACACCCCGGGACTGACCAACGCACTGCTCTTCGCGCGTGACCGCCAGCTCTGTGCCTACTGCGGGCTGCGCTTCCAGCTGCGCGACCTCTCGCGCGATCACGTCATCCCGGTGTCGCGGGGGGGTCGAGACGTCTGGACCAACTCCGTGACCGCCTGCAGGCGCTGCAACACCAAGAAGGCGAACCGCTCGCCCGAGGTCGCCGACATGCCTCTGCTGTACGTGCCGTATGTGCCCAACCGGCACGAGCATTTCATCCTGCGCAACCGGCGCATCCTCGCCGACCAGATGGAATACCTGCTCGCCGGCGTTCCTCGCACCAGCCGGCTCTACGCAGGCGCTGCGCTCTCTTAATCCGCTGCAGCGCCACGGCGCAGCTTGACTCGGCGGTCCCGCGGCCGCATATCGTGGATATCATGACCTCACGCACCCTGCAGCGCGCCATCGCCGCGATCCCCACGTCCGACGGCGCGGGCGTCAAGCTCCGGCGCAGCCTCGGTCAATCGGCCTGGGCACGGCTCGATCCCTTCCTGATGCTCGATCACTTCTCCACAGAGAATCCGGACGACTACATCGCCGGATTCCCGGCGCACCCGCATCGAGGCTTCGAGACCGTGACCTACATGCTCGACGGTCATCTGCGGCATGAAGATCATCTCGGCCACACCGGCGATCTCAAGAGCGGCGGGGTGCAGTGGATGACCGCAGGGCGCGGAATCGTGCACTCCGAAATGCCTCAGCAGGAAAAGGGCCGCATGCGCGGCTTCCAGCTCTGGATCAACCTGCCGGCGAAGGAGAAGATGAAACCCGCGGGCTATCGCGACATCCAGCCGGACGAGATCCCCGTCGCCGCGCTGCCGGGTGGAGGCCACGTCAAGGTGATCGCGGGAACGCTCGCGCTCGACGGCCGGACGATCCCCGGTCCGATCCGCGGACTCACGACCGATCCGCTGTACTTCGACGTCGAGCTGCCTGCCGGCGCGACGTTCACGCACGCGATTCCGGCCGGATACCACGCCTTCGTCTATCCATTCGAGGGTACGGTCGAGATCGGTGAAGACACCGCGAAGCGGCGACTCTCGACGCACAGTGCGGGCGTGCTCTCCGACGGCGACGCGGTCACGCTGACCGCGGGGCCGGACGGCGCTCGCGTCATCCTGCTTGCCGGGCGTCCACTGCTCGAGCCGATCGTGCAGTACGGCCCGTTCGTCATGAATACGAAGGAAGAGATCGAGCAGGCGATCCGCGACTACCAGGACGGTACGCTGACCACCGGCTGATCACGCCTTTCCCCTGTCGCTCTGACGTCGAGCCGGTCACTCCGGCTCGATTTTTTTCGGCGATATGGCATAGATATTGCAGCGGCGAGCCGCTGTAGCCCGACTCCAGGGGAAAGCTGTGAGGGAAGGGATGGGGCGAAGCAGGATCGCCAAGCTTGGTGCTGCCGTTTTCGGCCTATTTGTGCCGATGTTCGCGCACGCGGCGCTGACGGTCACGCCCATCACCTGGAACGTCGTCGGCCTCGACAGCAACAATCCGACCTCCGGCCCGAAGTTCTTCCCGGTGGGCGCGCGGGTCTGCAGCAGCATCGCGACCACGAACGTCGCTGTCGACTGGATCTGGGACTCGCCGAACGCGAATATCAATCTGCGGGCGGGGTCGCTCAGCGCGATCACCTTGCCGTCGATCGGCGCGGGCGCCTGTGCCGATGCCTATTTCGAAATCGAGATCAACCAGGTACCCGCCGCCTACGACACGACGCGTCGCTATCACATCACGGCGACCGACGGCTCCGGCTCCGCCTCCTCGCCGAGTCCGCGCGAGGTCTACGTCGAGCACCTGATTTCGCAGAACCGGAACTCCATCACCGGCATCAAGCTGAACGGGACGTCGATTCCGGCGGGCGGATCGATGAATCTCGTCGTCGGGAACACCTATACGATCGAGCTCGACGGCGGCACGGCGACGCAGGGTTACAACCAGTTCGAAGCGTTCATCAATTTTCCGAACACGATCTTTCAAGTCCTGTCGGTGAGCACGACGTATTCCGCCGACAACTCGCCCTACGTGCCGGGACCGGCACCGATCGCCAGCGACAAGCTCTACGCCGACGCCTGCCTGTGGGAAAACGATCCGACCAGTCCGAACTATCGCAGCTGCGTGGGCGGCGACTTCAAGGCCGGCGGCAGCACTGTCGTCACGACCTACACCATCAAGATCATCAGCGGCGGCGGAACCTCGCAGACCCTGAACAGCCTGCTCTACGACTTTTCCGGCAGCAGCTATCACTACAACGCCGATTTCGGCGTCAGTGCAGTCATCGCCAACGTCATCGATCCGGCGGCGCTGACGATCTCTAAGGCATTCTCGCCGTCGCCGGCTGTCGCGGGTGGGACTTCGACCCTCACATTCATCATCTCGAATCCGAACCCGACCTCTGTCAGCGGCGCGAGCTTCGCCGATCCGCTGCCCGCGCTTTCGGGAAATCAGATGGTGGTCGCGACTCCGGCGACGTTCTCCACGTCGGGATGCGGCTCGCCGACCTTCGCGCCGACCGCAGGAGCAAGCTCGATCTCCTTTTCCACAGGCAGCGTCGCGGCGAACAGCAGTTGCGTCGTCAGCGTACTGGTCAGCGTGCCCGCGACGCCGACGAGCGGAACGTACGCAAATACCTCGGATGACCTTTTCATCGGCGGCGACGATACCGGCCATTTCGCCGCTGCGAGCCTCGGTCTGACGTCGGGCTCCCCCGGCTCCGTTGCATGCGGATTGACGCTGGCGAACTGGACGGTTCCGAATGGGACGACCGCCAATCCGCCCGACCTCACGGGCGGCGTGCCGACGGTCAAAGCCTCCAACGTTTCGACGGCCACCGCATCGGCCAACGTGCCCGCAGACACGTTGATTGCCGTGGCCAGCGGCCAGAACGACACGACGTCATGGCAGACATTCGGCTACAAGAACGCCGGCCAGTACATTCAGTTCGTCGTCGACACCCGGAACTACAGCGGCGTGCAGATGAGCTTCTACGTGGCCAACCCCGGCGCGGGGAACGGCCCCGACACGCTCGTACTCGCGTACGACAACGGCTCGGGGTTCACCAACATCCTAACCATCAGCAATCCGGCTGCCGCCTTCACGCAGCACACCATCGATTTCACCGGTCTCACCAGCACCACGGGCTCGACGACCTTCCGCTTGACCGCGACCGGCGCTAAGAATGACAACTCGGCCGCGCAGCTCAATTACGACAACATTGCATTCACCGGCTGCGGCAAGCCGGCTCAGCCGACGCTCACCAAGGCTTTTTCGACGAATCCGATCGCGGTCAACGGCACCTCCACGCTCACCTTCACGCTGACCAATCCCAACAGCGGGCAGCTCACCGGAGCCAAATTCACCGATACGTTGCCCGGGGGACTCCAGGTCGCGGCCACACCGTCTGCCAGCACTACCTGCGCCGGCTCGCCAACCTGGGCACCGAGCGCAGGAGCGACGACCCTGGATTTCGGGCAGGCGACCGGGGCGAACATTCCGGCCAGCGGGTCGTGTACGGCAAGCGTCAACGTGACGGCGACGACCGCGGGCCCGCACACCAACGTCAGCGGGTTTCTGTCGACGACGGAGAGCGGAACGAACGCGGGTGCGAGCGGCTCGGCCACTGCGTCGCTCACCGCGATCGTCCCGCCGACGATCGCGAAGTCGTTCGGCACCGATCCCATCGTGGCGAACGGAACGTCGCTGCTGACGTTCACTGTCACCAATCCCAACCAGAACGACATGCTGACGGGCATCGCGTTCGCGGACACCTATCCGGTTGGGCTTGTGAACGTGAATCCCCTGTCGCCTCCGGTCGCCAACACGTGCGGCGGCAGCGTGACGGCGAGTGCGGGCGGCAACGGTATCAGTCTAAGCGGCGGCTCGCTGGCGGGCGGGTCGAGTTGCACCGTCTCGGTCACGGTGACGGCGTCGACGGCTGGCGTGTACGCGAACACCAGCGGCGCCGTTTCGGCAAGCACCGCCGGGACGGGTAATACGGCAAGTGCGAGCCTGGCCGCTAATCCGCCGCATCCTGCGATCAGCGTCCTCAAGCAAGTGGGAATCAGTGTCAGCGGGCCGTGGTTCAAGTTCTTGAGTGTCGCGCCGGGCACGCCGCTGTATTACCAGTTCATGGCCGAGAACACAGGCGATGTCGCGCTCGATCCGTTCAGCGTGAGCGATCCGACCCTGGCCGGAACCGCCGCCGATCCGGCCGGCTGCGTCTGGCAGACGACTAACGCGCCGCCGACCCTGCCGGCGCTGCCGGTTGCGACGGCGACCATCGATCCTGCTGCCACTTGCGTGGTCGGCCCGGTCAGCGCCGCAAACGGTGATCACCCCAACACCGCGGCCGCGCACGGCACCTATAACGCCACCGTCTACGACTCGGGTCCGGCAAGCGCAGACTACATCGGCGCGATTCCCGGGTTCAGTCTTCTCAAGCAGATCGGAACGTCGGCGAGCGGCCCGTGGGCGTCCGCGATCGGCGTGGCAGCGGGCGACAACGTCTTTTACAAGTTCACGCTGATCAACACCGGCGCAACGGCGTTGAGCTCGATCGGCGTCACCGATGCACTGGTCGATACGGCTTCGTGCACGTTCACGGACCCGCTCCCCGTGAGTGGTGCGACGACCTGCGTGGTCGGTCCTGTGGTCGCCTCGGGTGCGGCGGGCAGCACCACCACGAACACCGCGACGGGGCACGGGTCCAATAGCGGGACACCGGTTGGCACAACCCCATCGTCCGCGAGTTACAGCATCGGTTCGGTCGTCACCGATCTCGCCATCGCCAAGGATGACGGTGCGCTCAGCCTCACGGCCGGCGGCGGCACGACCTACACCGTCACGGTGACCAACAATGGTCCCGCCGAAGTCACGAGCGCAAGCGTGGTCGATACCGCACCGCCGGGCATGACCTTCGGGGCCTGGAGCTGCACCGTCACCAACCCGGGCAGCGGGGGCAGCGTCACGACGGCCTGCGGCGCCGCCAGCGGTTCCGGCGATATCAATACCACCGTGACCATGAAGAGCGGCGCGGTGATCACCTACAGCGTGCCGGCGAGCATCGCGGCGAGCGCCATGGGCAGCGTCGCCAACACCGCGACCGTGACCGTTCCAGCCGTGGTCATCGATCCGACGCCCGATAACAACAGCGCGGCCGATACCGATACCATCACCGTGATTGCGGATCTCGCGATCACCAAGACCGACGGCGTGGCGAGTGCGGTGCCGGGCAGCTCGACGACCTACACCGTCGTCGTCACCAACAACGGTCCGAGCAGTGTCACGAGTGCCACCGTCAGCGACATCCTGCCTGCGGCGATCGGCAGCGACACCTTCACTGCGGTCGGCAGTGGCGGCGCGTCCGGCTTTACTGTCAGCGGCAGCGGCGACATCAACGACACCGTCAACCTCCCCGCGGGCAGCACGATTACCTATACGCTGCAGGCCAACATCGCGTCGAGCGCGACGGGCAGTTTGGTGAACACGGCGACAGCGACGGTCCCGGGCGGCGTGACCGATCCCGATCTCACCAACAACAGCGCCACAGACACGGATACCCTGACACCGCAGGCCGATCTGGCGATCAGCAAGACCGACGGGGTGACGGACGTCAGCGCCGGCGGCGGCACGACCTACACCATCGTCGTGACCAACAACGGCCCGAGTGGCGCCACCGCAGCCGGCGTAAGCGACATCCTTCCGGCCGCGGTCACCAGCGACACCTTTACGGCGGTGGCTAGCGGCGGAGCATCGGGTTTCACCGCCAGCGGCAGCGGCAACATCAACGACAGCGTAAACCTCCCTGCGGGGAGCTCGATCACCTACACGCTGCTTGCCAACATCACCTCGAGTGCCACGGGCAGCCTGGTGAACACCGCGACGGTGACCGCACCGGGCGGCGTAACCGATACCAACCTGGCCAACAATAGCGCATCCGACAGCGACAGCGTTACGCCGGCCACGCCGGTCGCCGATCTGTCGATCACCAAGACCGATGCAGCGACAAGCGCCGTGCCCGGCGCCTCGACGACTTACACCATCGTCGTCAGCAACAATGGACCGAGCAGCGTCACAGGTGCCACGGTCAGCGACGTCCTGCCGGCTGCCATCAGCAGCGACACGTTCACCGCGGTGGGAAGCGGCGGCGCGTCCGGGTTCACCGCGAGCGGCAGCGGCGACATCAACGACACCGTCGACATGCCGGCGGGCGGCACGATCACCTACACGCTGATAGGCGGCATCAGCTCGAGCGCGACGGGCAATCTTGTGAACACGGCCACGGTGAGCGCGCCCGCCGGCGTCACCGATCCCGACCTCTCCAACAACAGCGCCAGCGACACCGATACGCTCAGCTCGCAGGTTACGCTTGTCGTGGCGAAGACCGACGGCAGCGCGACCTACACGCCCGGCGGCACCGCGACCTACACGATCACCGTCAGCAACACGGGCGCGAGCGATGCAACCGACGTCTCGGTCGCCGATGCGCTGCCGTCCGGCGTGACGCTCACCGCGAGCGCGACCTGCGTCGGCAGCGGCAGCGCGAGCTGCGGCACCGTGTCCGGCGCCATCGGTGAGACGAGCTTCGGCACGACCGGTGCGGCGATCGGCGCGGGACTCGGCAGCTCGCTCGTCTTCACCGTTCCGGTTGCCTTCGACGCGGGTATGACCGCCAATCCGCTCGTCAATACGGCGACCGCGACCGACCTCGTGACGAATGCGACGGGCTCGGGGTCCGACAGCGATGCGCTCGCGCCGCAGGTCACGTTGGCGGTCGCGAAGACCGACGGCAGCTCGACCTACACGCCCGGCGGCACGGCGACCTACACGATCACCGTTACGCACGGTGGCTTGTCCGATGCCACCAACGTCACCGTCAGCGATGCGCTGCCCGCAGGCGTGACGCTTACCGGCACTGCCACGTGTGTGGCAACCGGCAGCGCGAGCTGCGGCACGGTCACGGGCCTCGCGGGCCAGACGAGCATCGGTACGACGGGCGCGCAGATCGAGGCCGGTCCGGGCAACTCGCTCGTGTTCACTGCACCCGTCGCGTTTGCAGCGGGCATGACGACCGATCCTCTCGTCAACACGGCGACGGCGACCGACGTCGTATCGGCCGCGAGCGGTTCCGATGCCGACAGCGACGCACGCTCGCCGCAGGTCTCGCTGGCGGTCACCAAGACCGACAACAGCCCGAGCTACACGCCCGGCGGCACGGCGACGTACACGATCACCGTAGCCAATACCGGGTTGACCGACGCGCTCGACGTTTCGGTCGACGACGCCCTGCCTGCGGGCGTGACGCTGACCGGCGACGTCGCGTGCACGCCGAACGGCAGCTCGACCTGCGGCACCGTGACCGGAGCGACCGGCGAGACGAGCTTGGGTGCGACCGGCGCGACGGTTATCGCAGGCGGAGGCAATACGCTGGTCTTCACCGCGCCCGTCGCGTTCGCCTCCGACCTGGTCGACGACCCGCTCGTGAACGCCGCGAGCGTGAACGACGCACCGTCGGGTGCGAGCGGCAGCGGCTCGGACAGCGACGTGCTCGCGGCGCAAGCCGTGCTGACGGTCACCAAGACCGACGGCAGTACGACCTATACGCCCGGAGGAACGGCAACCTATACGATCGTCGTGACCAACGCGGGAGCGTCGGATGCGACGAACACGACCGTGTCCGACGCCCTGCCCGCTGGCGTGACGCTCAGCGCCGATGCAAGCTGTGTGGCCGCCGGCACCGCGGCCTGTGGCACCGTGAGCGGCACGACGGGCCAATCGAGTTTCGGCACGGCCGGCGCGTCGATCGCCGCCGGACCGGGCAATTCATTGACCTTTACCGTGCCCGTGGCGTTCGCTTCGAACCTGACCAGCAATCCGCTCACCAATACCGTGACCGCGACCGATCCCAGCGGATCGCCGGCGGCCGCGACCGACAGCGATACGCCCGCCGTCAGCGTCGATCTCGCGATCACCAAGACCGACGGCGTGACCACGGCGGCTCCGGGCCAGACCGTGACGTACACGATCGTCGTCTCGAACGCCGGTCCGAGCGATGCGACCGGCGCGACGGTGACCGATACGTTCCCCGCGGCCATTACCAGCGCTTCGTGGACGTGCGCGACGAGCGGGGGCGGGAGCTGCACGGCCTCGGGAGCCGGCAACCTCAGCGATACGGTGAACGTGCCGGCCGGTGCGACCCTTACCTACACCGTGCTCGCTGCCATCTCGTCTTCCGCCATTGGAACCTTGAGCAACACGGCGAGCGTCGGCGCGCCCGGAGGCGCGACCGACACGAATCCGGGCGACAACAGCGCAACTGACAGCGATACGCTCAGCGGTGGAAGGGGCGCGCCCATGGCGGATATTGCCGTCACCAAAACCGACGGCGTTACGAGCGTCACGGCCGGCGGCGCGACCATCTATACGATCGTGGTGAGCAACCCCGGTCCGCAGGCCGCCGGAGGCGCAGTCCTTACCGATCCCGTGGCGGCCGGTCTCGCGAAGACCGGCGTGACCTGCGGCAACGCCACCGGCGGCGCGCAATGTCCGATCAGCCCGACGATCGCGCAGCTGGAGTCGGGAATCGCGATCCCCGTACTTCCGTCGGGCGGAAGCGTGACGTTCACGGTGGCGGCGAACGTCACCGCCACGGGCGGAACGGTCTCCAACAGCGCCAGCGTCGCGGCCCCGTCGGGCGTTACCGATCCGAACAGCGCCAACGACCAGGCGAGCGACACGGACACCGTCAGTCGCGGCCGCGGAGGCGGGGGCAGTCCCTCAGGGCCCGCACGGCCCATCCCGACGCTCGACCCGCGGTCGCTGTTCCTTCTGATGATCGCCGTCGGGCTCGTCGGAATCAGGCTTGGGCGCCGAGCCTGGATTAGCGCCCCTCATCGAGCAGCGACCCGCGACAGTTGCGCGCGCCGCAGCGGCAGATGTACTGAGCGCGCTCGCGCTTCGACATCGGTCCGTCGACGGCGAGGCGATAATCGTACGTGAGTTCCTCGCCGGCGCGTATCGTGCGCCGCGCCTCGACGAAGATCCGGCACGCGGCGTCTTCGACCGCCTCGCAATTCGGATCGCACGAGTGATTGATCCAGCGGGCGGCGTTGCCCCCGAGGCGTGCGTCGATCACCCTGCCGTTGTCCAGGCCGAACAGGAACGTATGGGCAGGATTATTCGGGTCGCTGTCCGGACGCACCGTCGCTTCCTCCCACGACGTGCGGCGACCTTTGTATTCGAGGATGCACGCGCCCTTGGAAAGTCGGGTCAGCGCGAATACGCCGCGGCCGTGAATCGCTGACTTGCGGACCGAGTAGAGTCGTTTTCTGCGACGTCGGGGCATCGAATGGACACGTCCACGTGGCGTCGAAAAGGCGCGATGCGGCCTCGATCGCTGTCGGCATCGATCCGGGTCGTGCCAGGCGCCGACGATTTTACGGCACGACGGCTGACCGTTCCGCGTCAGCGAAGCCGATGTCGCCGGCTCGACGCCCGTCGGCGGCGGCCGGGTGGGGGATCCGCGCCGGAGGCGACCAGTTCCGGATGGAATCCCAGCACTTCCTCGATATCCGCCGGGTGCGCGTAGAACGGCTCGATGAGGGCCTCGCTCGGCAAGATAAACGGTTCGTGACAGGCGTTGAGGTGATGGACTACGCCCTCCCGCAACCGACCCTCGGGATCGCGCAAGCGCACGATCGCCCCAGGGCGAATTTCGCCTCGGGGCACGCGGCGGGAATTGGCAACGGCATGTCTTTGTCCCATGGACGCTCCGGGCTTCACCGGGCAGCTCTCGCGCCGTTCGGCTTCACGGTGATGTGCCGCGCACGCATGAGCGCGCGCAGCAGGTGCGCAAGCTCTTCGCGCAACTCGACGACGTCGTGACCGTCGGCTTCGAGGAGCTCGAGAAGAGCCCGCAGGTGGGGGGCGGACAGCGGCAGGCTGCCGCCGTGGTAGGGCGGATTGCCGTGCAGCAGATCGTGCACGCGGCGGCCCAGGTCTTTGGGATTCGGTAGTCGCTGATGGGGATGGTGACGCAAGTACTCACCTCGCGACGGCTCTAAGGCAATTAGACGCGGCCGTCGTCGGCGGGTTCAGAACGATCGACGAGCGACGCGGGTGCCGCGGCGAGGCTGCTTAGTATTCAGGCGCTTGCAGGCACAGGCTGGGGAAACCGGACCACAACGCGCGTCCCGCCGCGGCCGCCATCAGGCGTTTCGACAAGCAGGGAAGCGCCATGCCTTTGCGCCACCTCCTTGACGATCGCCAATCCCAGGCCCGTTCCGTCTCCCGACGTGCCCTGGATCCGATAGAAGCGCTCGAAGACCCGCCCGCGCGCGGACGCCGGAATACCGGGTCCCGTGTCCTCGACGCTAAGGTACGAGCTACCCGAATCGGGACCGCAGCGAACCGTCACGGCGCCGCCGGGCGGCGTATAGCGCAGGGCGTTGTCCACAAGATTGTCAACGAGTTCGCCCAGGAGAACCGGGTCCCCCGCGATCTGCGCGTGCTCGAGCACGAAGCCCAGATCGATGTCGCGAGCGATGGCCCGTTGCACCCACTCGTCCGCGGCGGTATCCGCGACTGCGTAGAGATCGACCGAAGCTGTGCGGATCGAATCACTCGCGGTGGCCTCGGCCCTGGCGAGCGCGAGGAGCTGATTGGCGAGGTGACCCGTGCGCACGGTCGCCTTGTGCATGCCCGAGATCTCGCTGCGCACATCGGCAGGAAGATCTCGCCGCAACAGGAGCTCGAGGTGCATCTGCAATCCGGCGAGAGGCGTGCGGAGCTCGTGCGCGGCATTGGCGAGGAAGCGCTGCTGCATTTGGTTCGACTCGCGCAGTCGCGCGAGGAGCCGGTTCAGAGCTTCGATCGCCGGCGCGATCTCGCTCGGAGCGGACGTCTCGTCGAGCGGATGCAGCTCGTGCGCCGAGCGCCCGAGAAGCTGCGTGCGCACCGAGGCGAGCGGCGCGATGCCTCGCGCCACGCCCGTCCAGGCCAGCGCGAGCGTCGCAAGGGCGATGAGCAGCACCGGGAGAAGCCCGGCAGCGAGCACTTCCCAGATCAGGCGGTTGCGCTTGTGAAGCGTCTCGGCAACCTGCACGTAGAAACCGTTGTCGGACCGTATCGCGGCAACGCGTACGGGCTGGCCCTCATAACGGTTGTCGAAAAAGGCGCGTTCGCCGCGGGTCAGGCTGGGCGGCATGCCGAGCGCTTCGTCGCCCGCGACGACAGCGCCATCCGGTGCCCGTACTTGAAAAATGAGCGTGTCCTCGTGGTCGTACAGCAGCGCTTCCTGCGCCTGCTGAAGCATGGCGAGGTGCGGCCCGCTCGCATCCATCGTTACGTTGGCCGCCATGTCCAGTGCGGGATCGAGGAGCGATCTGTCGTACGCCGACTTTGCCACGTGCAGTGCGACGAAGTAGGTCACGGCCGACGCTCCGATGACCAGAAGCAGGAGCGAAGGAATCAGAAACAGAAGCAGGCGCCTACGAATGCTTCCCCGCCGGACCGGGCCGCTATCCATCGGGCGCCTCCCACAGATAGCCGAATCCACGGACGGTACGAATATGCACGCCAGCGGACTCTATCTTGGAACGCAGACGCGAAACGTAGACTTCGATCGCATTCGGGCTCAAGTGCGCATCGTAGTCGGCGAGCTGCTGCGCGATCTGCTCCTTGCCGAGTACGCGTCCCGGGCGCGCCATGAACAGCTCGAGCAGCGCCCACTCGCGCGCCGTCAGATCGATCGCCGCACCGCCGCAGCGGATGCTTTTCGCTTCGACATCGACGGTGAGCTGACCGATGGATACGGCGCCCGCCGGGAGCGAAATCCGCCGCAACAGCGCCCGGACGCGGGCTTCGAATTCGGTGATCGAAAACGGTTTGGTCAGGTAGTCGTCCGCGCCGAGATCGAGCCCGTGCACGCGATCCTCGACGGCGTCGCGCGCCGTCAGCACCAGGACGTTGGTCGTCGAGTGGCGACCGCGACCGCGCAACCGTCGCAGCACCTCGAAGCCGTCGATGTCCGGAAGTCCGATGTCGAGCACGACCAGGGCATACGCGGAGGCGCGAAGGGCCTTGTCCGCCTGCGCCCCGGTCTCCGCGTGATCGACCGCGTGGCCGGCCCGGGTCAGAACGCGGGTGAGGCCGTCGGCAAGAAGCGAATCGTCTTCGACGACAAGAATGCGCATCGCCTAATGGGTCGCCATGTTGGTTCGCCTGCCACGCCGTATCCGATCCGCGCGGACGCGAAGAAGTTTTTCAAGTGAGATGTGAAGGTACATGCCGGCGAAGAAACCGCTCCCGCAAGGTCATTCTACCGCGCACCGCCGCTAGAATTGGGTGTGGAGCCCGACCATGAATCCGTGCGGCAGGATCCCGAGAATGACCGGGGTTTCGCGCTGATGGGCGAGGTAGCCGGTGAGGGTTCCGAGCCCGAACGCTGCCAGCACGTCGGTCTGCCAGTGCGCTTGCGACTTCACCCGAGCGACCATGTCGTAGGCGGGTAGCAGCTCCAGGGCGTAGACGGCGGGGTAATCATGGCCGTACTCCAGCACGAACGGTGTGACGATGGCGGTCACGGCGGTTACTTCGCCGCTCGGGAAGCTGTAGTGCCCGCTGCCTTGAAACCATTCGTTCGGATCGCTGGTTTGCGTCGGACGGGCGCGGGTGAAGATGTGCTTCATCGCCTCCGACGAGATCGCTCCGAGAGCCGAAGAGTCGATGGACTGCCAGAACGTCTTGCCGAGTCGATCCTCTCCGCCCAGCCAGACCGCACCGGCGATCTCGCCGCCGACCAGCGTGTAAACCAGCGCCTGCTGGTAGCTGCGCTTCCAGATGCCACTCTCGTCGAAGCTCACTACGTGGTCGACGCCGGCGAACGAGCCTCCTGCATAGAGCAAGCAGCAGAGGAGAGCGCGAGCGAGGCCATATGGGCGTGCCATGATCGTCCTCGGTTGTCGCCTCTACGCTTCCTAAGCGTTTAATTCACTACGTAAAACATCCGGGCGGCGTACGCGGAGAACGGACGCCGCCCGCGTCTTTGAGACCTGTCCTTAAAACTTGAACGCTACCCCTGCCGAGACGCCCTGCAACCTGCCACCCGTGAAGCAATGCGGGCCGGTGTTGGTCACGCCGCCGGTCGTGGGATCGAACGCCGCCAACGGTGTCGAGTCGTGGCAGTCCGTCGTCACGCCATGACCGCCTGCGCCGAGGTCGTAGTGCGCATCGGCATGGTTGTCCGTCATCGCGTAGTCGATATAGAGCGTCGTGTACTTGTCGAGCGCATGCCTCCACGCCAGTGAGTACATGTTGGCGGAATTGTCGAAGCTGGTCTGGTCGGGCGGCGTGTTGTGCCCCCCCAGGAAGCCCTTGGACTTGCCCGCGTGCCCCCATCCGAAGCTCACGTTGTCCTTGGCGGTCAGCACTTGCGTCAGTGCCAGCCAAGTCGCGTTGTCGCGCGTGCGCTCGTCCTGGAACTCGAGATCGGAGGGTATATGCCGCTTCGTGCGTTCCCAGAGCGCGTTCACGGTGGTCTTGGTCGCGAACGTGTACTGGCCACCGATCTTGAAAGCATCTTCGTCGCCCGTATCTCTGGGATCGAGATTGGCAAGATCGCTCGTGCGATTCACGTCCTTGTGCCTCTCGAACGCGGCGGTTAGGTAGAGCGGGCCGCCCGTGTAGGCGGCACTCAAGCTGTAGAGGTCGCCGAACGAGCCGTCGTTACACGTCGGCTGCAGCGCCCCGCTCCCCGGTATGTTGCCGCCCGCGCAGTCCGGCTCGGAGGAGGGCACGATGCTGCTGGTGTCGTCCCGGTTCTGGCCCGGCGAGTACATCGCCTTGAACGAAGCGCCGCTCCAGCTCGGGGACTCGTACCAGATCGCATGCGACGCGCGCAGGCCGAACTCGACGCGATTGTCTCCGCCCGTATTGCCGATCATGACGCGATAATCGCCGAGCATGCCGGAGAAAGGATTCAGCCGATCGGTCGAGGTCTTGTACGGCGTCTCGTTCTTGCCGATCATGACGGCGCCCCAGTCCTTGCCGGAAAAGCCGACGAAGCTGTTGCGCGAGAACAACGCGCCGTTGACCGTATCGCTGATGTTCGACGTGGACTGCTTGGTTCCCGGCGTTGCGGAGATATCGATCCCCGCTTCCAGCTGCCAGATCAGATTGAGATCCGGCTGCAGCGGATGAATCCCCTTGATCCCCAGATATGACAGATTGGTCGCGATCGCCGGCTGCCAACCCATCTTTCCGACCGGCATGCCGCCGTTTTCCCCGTAGTCGCTCTTGAGACCCTTGGTCGTGTAGTCGAAGGAGACGTCGAGATTGCCGTACAACGACACCTCGCCGCCGCCGGGAACGAGGAACGTCAGCGCGTCGCCGGGCTTGCGTACAACGTACGGTCCGCCGCCCTTCGCAGCTTCGGCCTCCTCCTTCTGCTTGGCCTCTTTCTGCTTATTCATCTCCGTCGTCACCTGATCCAGCTGCGCCTTGATCGCTTCGAGTTGCTTCTGCAGCGTCTGCACCTGCGCCTGCAGATCGGACGTCACGTCGGCGCGTGCGGGCGCGGCCAGGGCGAGCGAAGTCGCGACCGCGGTGATCAGCATGAGCTTCACGTTCATCGGGCTCCTCCTAGGATCGTTGACGTTGTGCCGCTATCGGATCGCTTCTTCTTGGCGGCGCGATGAGCTCGACAGCGCGCCTTCGCGACCGCAGCTGATCCTACCCGCGCGAGCTGTCGCGCAGCTGAAGCGCAGCTGACGGACTGCTGACGGGAAGGGCGCGCGTGCCGCGGAAGCGGACGCGCTAAGCGGACAAAGGACGGCCCGCGAAGGCTGGCTCTTTCACTGCGGCCAGCGTGCACTGACGCGGCATTGGCGAATTTGCGCGACGGTGAGACGACTAGCGGGCGCTGCTCGCGAGCGCGCTGCGGCGCAGGATCTCGGTCCTGATCTCGTCGAACTGCTTGCGCGTTTCGGCCTCGATGACCGCGGGTCCGATGAGCGGCGGTACCCAGACCTCCGGCACGAACCGCCCGCTGTTGAGGATGTGCACTTCGTTGCCGTCGTCGACGACGCGGGTCGTGAATTCCGATGATTTCAGCGTGCCGCTGATGAGCCGGGAGCGTATCTCCTGCTGGGGCAGGAGGTGAATCTCGCGCAGGTTTTCGAAGCTGAACGACAGCAGCCCGCGCTGCGCGTTTCCGCGCTGGAACACCTGCAGCGTATCGCCGTCGCGCCCGCGCAGCTCGCTCACCTTGAGGTTCGTCACAAACCGCGCCATGTGATCGTAATCGGTGAGCACTTCCCACACTACCGCATGAGGCGCGCGCACCGGACAGTCGACGTGAACGACGATCTCCTCGCCGTTCTTCTGCACGGCGACCGCGATGTCGTCCGCGGGAGCGGTCGGGGGTGCACCGCGCGACGAGGCCGCGAGGAGCAGCGCGACGAGCGCGAACGCGAGGCGCGGAAGCACGGCAATAAGCGGGGAGGACGGGCTGGCCGACATGCTACTGGTAACGACCGTCTGCCGCGAAGGGCGTTCCGTAGGAAAACGGCGGCTGATGGTCAGGGGTTCGCCCGAGCGCCGTCAGTCTTACGGCGACGAAGTCATCCGGGCAGCCGGGAGCAACTAAGCGCCGACGGTACGCCGTCGGCCTTTGGAACTGGTGGAGACGAAGGGGATCGAACCCTCGACCTTCGCATTGCGAACGCGACGCTCTCCCAGCTGAGCTACGTCCCCTGAACCAAAAATTATAGCGGTGCTCGGTGCGCGCCGCAAACCGCGCCTGTACGGGGCCTGCGCCAGGTGCGCGCCCGCCCAGAGCGCTGTCAGGTAGCGAAGCTCCGGCACGACGTACACTAGCGTAGCGAAGCTCCGGCACGACAGACACCAGCGCCGGTAGCGCCGGGCCTGGCCGACGCCGTATCACACGGCGAGGCCACTTGATGCGGCGGGGAATCGCCCCCATAGGAGACCTGCATCCTAGACAGTGGAGATCGAGTGAATCATCTGATTGCGCTGCTTCAGCAATACGGTTTGGGCTTCGTCTTCGTCAACGTGCTTGCATTGCAGGCCGGCCTGCCGCTGCCCGCGTATCCGACGCTCATCGTCGCGGGCGCGTTCGCGGCGACCGGCGGCAGCCCGCTCTGGCAGCTCGTCGGCGTAGGCATTCTCGCTTCGATCGTCGCGGATACCGGGTGGTATACGGCAGGACGCAGGTTCGGCATGCGCATCCTCGCCACGCTCTGTCGCGTGTCGCTGTCGCAGGATTCCTGCGTCCGGCAGACCGAGTCGATCTTCCAGCGCTTCGGGCCCGCTTCGATGCTGTTCGCGAAGTTCGTCCCGGGGTTCGCTTCGGTCGCCACGGCACTCGCCGGCGCGATCCGCCTCCGCTACGCGACCTTCGTGCTGTTCGATGCGATCGGGGCCGGTCTCTGGGTCGGTCTGGCCGTCGGCCTGGGCTATCTCTTCCGCGACGCGATCAGCGATGTCATGGCCAAGCTCGCGTCGCTCGGCAAGTACGGGTTGATGCTCGTGATCGCAGGATTCGCGGTCTGGATACTGATCAAGTGGTGGCGCCGTTATCTCTTCGCGAAGCAGCTGAGGATGGATCGGGTCTCGGTCGACGAGCTCAAGCAGATGCTGGAGGAGAAGAAGGTCCAGGCGCTGGTCGACGTGCGCTCGGCGTTGACGCAGGCTGCGACCGGTCGGATTCCAGGCGCCCTTGCGATCGACATGCAGAAGATCGAAGCCTCGTTCAAGGGCGTGCCCATCGACGGCGAAGTGATTCTCTACTGCGCCTGCCCCAACGAGGCGACCGCGGTCAAAGTCGCGCAGAAGCTGAAGAAAGTCGGCTACAAGCGGATCCGTCCGCTCCAGGGCGGCATCGACGCCTGGATCGAAGCCGGCTTGGAGGTCGAGCGGTAGCACGCGTCCGTGCTACAGTGCCTCAGGAGCGAAACAGGGTCGGCGGGCGATGAGCAAACAAGCAATACACACCGCAGCCGCGCCGGCGGCGATCGGTCCGTATTCCCAGGCGATCCGCGCGGGCAATACGGTTTATCTGTCGGGTCAGATCGGGCTGGATCCGGCGACCGGAAGCTTGCGCGAAGGTACGGAGGCGCAGGCTCGTCAGGTCCTGGAGAACCTGCGCGCGGTGGCGCAAGCCGCCGGAGGCTCGCTGGACGACATCGTGAAGCTCACGCTGCTTCTGGCCGACATGGCGGACTTCGCCAAGGTCAACGAGATCATGGCGCGCGCCTTCGCAAAGCCTTACCCAGCCAGGGCGACCTACCAGGTCGCGGCGCTGCCCAAGGGTGCACGAATCGAAATCGACGCGGTGCTGGTCCTGCCTTGATGCGTGGCGAGGGGTAGTCCGCTCTGGGACGCGTAGCCCGGGCTCCAGCGAGAGCGATGCCCGGGGACGCCGCATGCCGGGGCCCGCTTGCGCTCACCTCCGGGCCACATTCCGCGCGGAAGCATCTCGCTCCATGCCGAAAGGAAAGAAGCCGCCTGCCGAAGCGAAGCCAGGCAACACCCTCGCCGACAAGCTCGCGCGACTCGGGATCGTCCGCGACGCCGATCTGATCCTGCATCTTCCCCTGCGCTACGAGGACCGCACGCACCTCTGCCCCCTCGCCGCGCTCCGGTCCGGCCAGGCGTGGCAAGTCGAAGGCATCGTTGCCAACACCGAGATCCAGTACAGACCACGTCGGCAGCTCGTCTGCCTGATCGAGGATGGCGATGCCCAGCTCGTCCTGCGTTTCTTCCATTTCTATCCCAGCCAGCAGAAAGCGCTCGCCGTCGGCCGTCGCGTGCGCGCGTTTGGCGAAGTGAGGGAAGGCCGCTTCGGACCGGAGATCGTTCATCCGAGCTTCGGCATCGTCGCTCCGGGTACGCCGCTTCCCGACCGCCTTACCCCGGTCTATCCGACCACGGCCGGTCTTGCCCAGGAGACCCTGCGCAAGCTCGTGCACCGCGCGCTCATGGACCACCCTGCGTATCTCGCCGAGACGCTGCCGCCCTGGACGCGCGAGCCCCGGGCGCTGTTGCCGTTCGGGCGGGCGGTGCTCTACCTGCACCATCCGCCGCCCGACGCTTCGCAGTCGGCGCTCGAAGCGCGCTCGCACGACGCGTGGACACGGCTCAAGTTCGACGAACTCCTCGCCCAGCAGCTCTCGCTCAAGATGCACCGCCGCGCGCGAGCGAAGCGGCGAGCTCCGCGCCTTCCCGGCGATGGCACGCTCACCCGCGCGCTGCGTTCGCGTCTGCCGTTCCGGCTGACCCGCGCGCAGGAACGCGTCGGTGCCGAGATCCGGCGCGACCTCGCGCGCGCCGAACCGATGCAGCGGCTCCTGCAGGGCGACGTCGGCAGCGGCAAGACGGTGATCGCGGCGCTCGCCGCGTTGCAGGCGATCGAGTCGGGGTATCAGGTGGCATTCATGGCGCCGACCGAGATTCTCGCCGAGCAGCACTACCGCAAGCTCGTTGCGTGGCTCGATGGATTGCCCGTGCGGCTGTCATGGCTGTCGGGCGGAATGAGCGCCAAGGCGAAACGAGAGGCGAAGGCGGCGATGGAAAGCGGAGAAGCCCGGTTCGCGATCGGCACCCACGCGCTGTTCCAGGACGAGGTGGCGCTGCCCCGGCTCGGGCTCGCGATCGTCGACGAGCAGCATCGCTTCGGCGTCGCGCAACGCCTCGCGCTCCGGCAGAAGGGCATCGCCGACGCGCACCAGTTGATGATGAGCGCGACGCCGATTCCGCGAACGCTCGCCATGAGCTTCTATGCCGACCTCGACGTGTCGGTGATCGACGAGATTCCGCCGGGGCGCTCGCCGGTAGCCACACGGCTCGTGAATCAGCGGCGCCGATCCGAGATCGTGGAGCGCGCGCGGAAGCTCTGCGACTCCGGCGGCCAGGTCTATTGGGTCTGCCCGTTGATCGAGGAATCGGAGAAGCTGGAGCTGCAGACGGCCGTCGCGCTCCACGCCGAGCTCACCACGACCCTTCCCGAGCTCGCGGTTGGACTGCTGCACGGTCGCATGAAGCCGGACGAGAAAGCGGCGACCATGGAGCGGTTTACGCGCGGACAGATTGCGGTGCTGGTTGCGACCACGGTGATCGAAGTCGGCGTCGACGTGCCCAACGCGTCGCTGATGGTGATCGAGCACGCCGAGCGCTTCGGACTCGCGCAGCTTCATCAGCTTCGCGGCCGCGTGGGCCGCGGCGCGGACGAGAGCGCATGCGTGCTTCTGTTCGAAGAGCCGATGTCGGAAGCCGCGAAGGCGCGGCTCAAGGTGATCTACGGCACGAACGACGGCTTCGAGATCGCTCGCCAGGACCTCCTGATCCGAGGACCCGGCGAATTCCTGGGCGCGCGCCAGTCGGGCGTGCCGCTGTTGCGCTTCGCCGATCCGGAGCGCGACGTCGCTCTGATCGAGTCGGCTCGCGCGGCCGCGGACGAGATCCTCCGCCGCGAACCCGGCACGGCGAAGGCCCACCTCGAGCGCTGGCTCGGCGGCAAGGCGGAATTCATCAAGGTCTAGAGAGTCGACCCGACTCATCCGGCGGCCTTCGTCCGCTCGGCGCAGTCACGTGCGAATAGATCCGCAGCTACACCGCCTCCCGAACAAGATTCGCCCTTACTGGCACACCGTGCCCGGCGCGGTAAACACCTGCCGGGTTATCGCTTTCTTCTGCGTCTCTCCGTTTACCGTGTAGTCGAACGTGCCGGTATTGCCGTCGGTGAAGGTGAATGTCGCACTGCCGACCGCGGTCGCCACGACTTTCGTCGGATCGAACGGCACGGCATTGAAGGGCGGCCCACTCGTCTGGTAGAGCGTGCCGCTATAGGTGCCCGCCGCGGTCTTGCCCGCCGTCACGACCAGCCACAACGGCGAACCATCCTTCCCATACGTGAACCACGTGGCGAAGATCGTATCGCCCTGGTGAGTCAGGTTGACGCCCCACCCCGATTCCGAGCCGGCGGGCGCGGCCCACCACAGATCCTGGTAGTTGTAGGCCTGCGTCAGGTCCGCGAGGATGCCGAACGTGCAGGTCGGCAACGGACCGAACACCTCGCGCGTGATGTTCTTGGTTTGCGGGACGCCATTGAAGGTGTAGGTAAACGTGCCGTTGTCCGCGTCGCTGAAACTGAGTTTGCCTGTGCCGACGGCGACGCTGCGAACGAACGTGGAACTGAAAGGGACGGAGTCGAACGCAGGCCCCGTGGACTGCAGCAGCGTGCCCGTGTACACCGTCGCGGTCGTCGTGGTCGAAGTCGTCAGGTTGGCGATCATCGACAGCCACCATCCCTTGCCCGTCGCATCGTAGGTAAACCACGTCCCGAATATCACATTGCCCTGGTGCGCCAGGTTGAGCCCCCAGCCGGCCTCGGATTCGGGGGGATTGTTCCACCACAGACCCTCGTAGTTGGGCGGACCCGCGGCGACGACCTGGACCGACGTCGCTGGAGAAACCAGACCGAACGGTGTGCCGGCAGGAAGATTCATCTGCCACTGGAAGTTGTACGAACCGGGACTCGACGGGGCGACGACGGCGAATTCGAAGGTGACCGTCTCCCCGGGCGCCACCGCTGAAGGCAGGGCGACGTTGGCGACGCCCCACGTCGTGTTGCCCGTCGGTGCGGCCGAGCCGAGCGAATATCCGTCGGTCGGCAGCCAAGTGACAATGGTCGTGTTCTTGAACGTTACCGTGACCTGAATCGTCGCGCCCGCCGGAACGGTGGATGGCACCTGCTGCGAGACGAACTCGGCCGCGGTCGAGACCACGATCGAGGCGCCGGGCGTCTCCTCGCCGAACGTGCCGTGGAGCTGAGAAAGCATGCGAAACTTGAACGGCGGCGTGGCCGTGAAACCGCAAGCGAGCGGCTTGATCACGAAACTGAACGTCACGTCCTGACCCGGCGCGACGTCGTACGGCAGGAGGACGCGGTTGCCGCTGTGGCTGCCGTAAGCGTTGCCCTGGATGCACCAGTAGTAGTTATCCTGTGGCTCCTGGGTGGCGAGGAAGACATCACCCTCCGCGCGGTACCACGTCGCCGCGCCCGTGTTGCGCATCGTCACCGACGCTGCCGCGGGAGTCTGGAACTGAACGAAGGCGGGCGTCGATTGCGACACGAAGGCCGCGGAGTATGCCGGCTGAGCCTGCAGGCTCGGTGTCGCCAAAGTGGTCAAGATTAGACCGCAGACGCCGGCAGACCATGCTCCGCGCCTCGCGCGGCGCGGCACGACCGTACTCATACAGAGCGACCGGACATGCGACTCAAGCGCTCACTCCCTTCTCTGGGGCAATGGGGCTCCGATCGTCCTACGACCCCGGTGCGGACGAGCGGTGGTGGGGCCCATGGAGCTCGTTCATTGCGCAAGGTCAATGACCCTGGTCCTTCGGGGTGGTTCAATCCGCCGATCGACGCCTTCCGCACCATGCAGCCGGAGCCTGCTTCAGGTTCTGCACGGGAGGCGATCGAATATGCATCCAGGGCTAGGACAGGATCGTATTGCGTTAGAATATCAGTGACTTGTAGCCCACCGCCATGCCGCTCTTCGCCCTCGGCTTGAACCACACGACCGCACCGGTCTCGGTGCGGGAGCGGGTTGCGTTCCAGCTCGACACGCTCGGGACCGCGCTGCGCGACCTGCTCGGGCAACCGCGGGTCAAGGAAGCCGCGATCCTGTCGACGTGCAACCGGACCGAAGTCTACTTCAACGGCGCGGATGCTCAGCCGGTCGTGCACTGGCTGGAGGCCTTCCATCGCGTACCCCAATCGGCGTTGTCCCCGCACATCTACACGCTACCGCAGGATGAGGCGGTGGCGCACGCGTTCCGGGTGGCAAGCGGCCTCGATTCCATGGTGCTCGGCGAGCCGCAGATCCTCGGCCAGATGAAGCAGGCGGTGAAGACCGCAGAGTCGGCGGGTTCGCTGGGCCTGGTGTTGAACCGGCTGTTCCAGCGCACGTTCGCTGTGGCGAAGGACGTCCGTACCCAGACCGATATCGGCAGCGCGTCGATTTCGATGGCCGCAGCCGCGGTCAAGCTCGCCGAGCGCATCTTTCCGTCGATCGCCGAGCAGCGCCTGCTGCTGATCGGCGCCGGCGAGATGATCGATCTGTGCGCGACGCATTTCGCGGCGCGGGGACCGAAGTCGATCACGGTGGCCAACCGCACGCTCGAGCGCGGTGCGCAGCTCGCCTCGCGCGTTCAGGCCGACACGATAACCCTGCACGAGCTGCCCGAGCGCCTGGCGCACTTCGATATCATCGTCACGTCGACCGCGAGTTCCCTGCCGATCCTTGGCAAGGGGATGCTCGAACGGGCGATCAAGGTGCGTCGCCACGCGCCGATGTTCATCGTCGATCTCGCCGTACCGCGCGACGTCGAGCCCGAGGCGGAAGAGCTCGACGACGTGTTCCTCTACAGCGTCGACGACCTCGCGAACATCGTCAAGGACAATCTGCAGATCCGCGTCGAAGCCGTGCGCGAGGCGGAGGCGATGATCGCGACGCAGGCGGAGAGCTTCCTGCGCTGGCTCGAGGGCCGCACGGTCGTGCCCATGATCACCGCGCTGCATGGCCATCACGACGCGCTGCGGCTGGCCGAGCTGGAGCGCGCGCGGCGGCTGCTCGCCAACGGAACGCCAGTGGAGCAGGTGCTCGATCAGCTGGCGCGCGGGCTGACCAACAAGTTCCTGCACGCGCCGACGCAGGCGCTCAACGGCGCCGGCGAAGCGGAGCGCGCGGAGTTGCTGGCGCTGTTCCAGCGCGTGTATCACCTTCCCGACGAGACGTAGCCCCGGGCGGGCGCGACGCGCGAACCCCGGGAGCGCCACACTGACGTGGTCTCCAACCCCGGGTAAAGCCCGCGCGACGACTCACCCCTGGGCTACGCATCGCTCGCTTGGAAAGCAAGCCGGGCGACGACGATTCCGGTACCGTTGTTCACGATGAAGGCCTCGCTCAGCACACGACTCGGCAAGCTCGATACCCGGCTGGAGGAGCTCAACCGGCTGCTCGCGGCGCCGGAGGCGACCCGCGATCTCGACCGCTATCGCGCGCTTACCCGCGAGCATGCGGAGATCGCGCCGCTCGTCGCGCTGCACCGCGACTGGCAGCAGGCGGAGCGCGAGCTGGCGGCCGCACGCGATCTCCAGGCCGATCCGGAAATGAAGGCGTACGCCGAGGAGGAGGCAAAGGCGGCGACCGCGACCATGGAGCGGCTGGAAGAGGATCTGCAGCGCGCACTGCTGCCCAAGGATCCCAACGACGAGCGCAACGTGTTCCTCGAGATCCGCGCCGGCACCGGCGGCGACGAGTCGGCGCTTTTCGCAGGCGATCTCTTCCGCATGTACGCCCGGTTCGCCGAGCGCAGCCGCTGGCAGGTCGAGCTGGTGTCGGAGAGCCCCGGCGACATGGGCGGCTTCAAGGAAGTGATCGCCCGGATCGCCGGCGCGGGCGTTTACGGGCGGCTCAAGTTCGAATCCGGCGGGCATCGCGTGCAGCGCGTTCCCGCGACCGAGGCGCAGGGCCGGATCCACACGTCGGCGTGCACGGTTGCCGTGCTGCCGGAAGCCGATCCCATCGCCGACATCACGATCAACCCCGCGGACCTGCGCATCGACACTTTCCGGGCCTCGGGCGCCGGCGGCCAGCACGTCAACAAGACGGACTCCGCCGTGCGGGTCACCCACCTTCCCACCGGCATCGTCGTCGAATGCCAGGACGATCGGTCGCAGCACCGCAACCGCGCGCAGGCGATGGCGGTGCTCGCCTCGCGGATACTCGATCGCGAGCGCCAGGAGCGGCAAAAAAAAGAGGCGGCGACCCGCAAGAGCCTCATCGGCAGCGGCGATCGCTCGGAGCGCATCCGCACCTACAACTTCCCGCAGGGTCGCGTCACGGATCACCGCATCAATCTCACGCTCTACAAGATCGACCAGATCATGGACGGCGATCTTGCCGAGCTTGTCGACGCACTCGCGCAGGAATTCCAGGCCGAGCAACTGGCCGCGCTGGGCGAAGGCGGCTAAAGAGCGTTCGCGATGGCCGGGCGGAAAGCGGCGAGGCGAATCCTGATCACCGAGCGCCTCGGCTTACGCGAGTTTCGCGAAGGCGACGTCGATGCTCTGTATCGGCTCGACTCCGATCCGCGAGTGATGCGCTACATCGGCGACGGTTCCGTCGGCACGCGCGCGTCGGTCGCGGCCGCCGTGGCGCGTTCGATGAAGTATTACGACATGTATCCGGGCCTGGGCGTGTGGCCGGCCGAGCATCGCGCGACCGGCCGCTTCGTCGGCTGGTTCTGTCTGAAGTACGTTCCGCAGACGGTCGAGATCGAAGTCGGTTACCGCTTGTCGCCCGAGGCCTGGGGTCGAGGCTACGCGACCGAGGGCGCGCGAGCGGTCGTTCAATATGGCTTCGGCGAGCTCGGCCTCGAACGCATCATCGGGCTGACGCACCCGGACAACGTCGCTTCACAACGCGTGCTTCGGAAGGCGGGCCTCGCCGACGGCGGCTGGGGGCGCTACTACGGTCGGCGGCTGAGGCTGTTCGTCGCGGCCGCTCAGGATTTGCCGTAGTTGGCGTTGAGATAGTCGACGATCGCTTTCGCGTCCTCGGCGCTGATCTCCGCGCCGAATACCTTGATCATCTTGGTCACTTCGCCGTTCCAGCCATTGAGATCGAGAAACGGCGAGTTCATCGGGATGTAGTCGAGGCTGTGGCAGGCGCCGCAGTTGGCCTCGACCTGGGCGCGTCCCGGACCATCCTTCAGCTCGATGCGGCGCTCCTGCGCGATTACGAGACCGGCCGCGAGCGCCAAGCCGAACAAGAGACAGGCAACGATGGTCTTCATCCGGCTCTCCATCAAACCGCGTTGACGGCAATCCGTTGGACGACGTTGTGATGGTAGCCCGCGGGATTGGCGATAAGCTCCATCGTCTGCGTCGCGCCCGCGCGATTGCTGGCGCGCGCCATGACGATCAATCCTCCACGCTCGCTCGGCGTGAACGATTGGCTGAAGCTGCGGAAGGAGAACCGGCCGTGATCGGTTCCCAGGGTCGCGCTCCGCCAGGAACGCCCGCCGTCGATCGAAACGTCGACGCCCGCGATCCCGCGTCCGCCGTCCCAGGCGAGACCGCGAACCTCGAAGGTCTTCCCGACGGAAACCTGTTGCCCGGCGGCGACGTTGGTGATGATCGAATTGACGACCATCTCCGTTATCGGCTCGTTGGCCTCCGTCATCTGGGACGCGAAGTGCTCGACCAGCGGAAAGCGGTTGGTGGGGACGCGATACGCCGTCTTGATCCAGAAGTTTTCGAATGGCTTGCTCAACGCGCTGATCGACGTCACATGCTTCATCCAGTACGTTCCGGTCCACCCGGCCACCACGATGCGCGCCGGAAAGCCGTTCCAGTGCGGCAGCGGCTCGCCGTTCATTTCGTAGGCGATCAAGGTGTTCTCGTCGAGCGCCTTCCAGACGGGAATCGATTTCTGGAAGTCGGGCGTGGCCGGCATGATCGGACCGTCCGCGCCGTCGAAGGCGATCTCGAGGGCTTCCTTCTTGAGCCCGGCCTTGGCGAGCACGTCCTTGAGGCGCGCGCCCTTCCAGCGCGCGTTGCCCATCGCGCCCGCGCCCCATTCGACGCCCGCCACGTGCGGGTCGAAGAGCCCCCGGCGATTGCCCGAGCACTGGTTGACGGCGGCGAGCTCGACCGCGGGAAAATCTCGGCGCAACTGATCGTAGTTGATCTCGAACGGCGTGGCCGCGGCGTCGCCGCCGATCTTGAGCGTCCACTTGTCGGCGGCGACCGTGGCGGGAATGCCCGCGAGGTGATAGCGGACGAAGAACGCCTTGTTCGGCGTGAAGTCCTCGGCGAAGTATTCCAGCGGCGTTTCGTAATTCGGCGGCCGCCACGTGCGCTTGATGAGCGGCACCTTGCCGGCGATGGCTTCGAGATCGCTCTCCGCCACGGTGCCCGCCGGCAGAGGGCTGAGTCCCGGTGGATTCGGTACGGCGCCGCGCGCGTGCGTCGCGAGCCATGCTCCTCCGGTGGCGAGCACGAGGCCGCCGGTCGTCTTGAGAAAATCGCGTCGTGACATGAGCCCCTCCGCAGTATCCGCCGATGCCCCGCCGTCGCTCACGCCCGGACGCTTTTGCTCCGGTGCTTCGATCTGGCGTTATCCAGGGCCGGCGGCCATTATCATGCAGCGCCGTTATACACTGCAAGACTGCCCGCAGACGCATTGTTTATCGAAGCATAAGGCCGGCTGATGCGTCTTCCGCCAACGGTTTCCGCAGCGCTCGCCCTGAGCGGGCTCGTGCCGCTGGAATCCAAGCTGCTGCTCGCCCACGTGCTGGGCCGCGATCGCGCCTGGATCGCCGCGCACGGCGACGCCCCGCTCGAGCCGGCTCAAGCACGCGCGTTCGACGCGCTGGTGCGCCGCCGCAGCGAGGGCGAGCCCGTCGCCTATCTGACCGGCCGGCGCGAGTTCTTCGGGCTCGATCTCGAGATCACGCCCGACGTGCTCATTCCGCGTCCGGAGACGGAGCTGCTGGTCGAGTTGGCGTTGAGGTGGGTCGCCTCGGACGCGCACGCGCGGATTCTCGACCTCGGTTGCGGATCCGGCGCCGTGGCGGTCGCGATCGCGCACGAGCGCCCGCACGCTGGCGTGCTCGGCGTCGACGTGTCCGGCGCTGCGGTCGAGCTCGCGCGGCGCAATGCGCAACGGCTCTCGGTCGACAACGTCCTCTTCGCGCAATCGGACTGGTTCGCGGATGTACCGCACGAGCGCTTCGCGCTCGTCGTCGGCAACCCGCCCTACGTTGCCCGGGAGGATCCGCACCTTACCGAGGGCGACCTTCGCTTCGAACCGCCGGACGCGCTCGTCGCCGGGGCGGACGGGCTCGATGCGCTTCGGACGATCGTCGCGGCTGCGCCTGCCTATCTCGCATCGGGGGCGCATCTTGCGCTGGAGCACGGGCACGATCAGGCGGACGCGGTGCAGGCGCTGCTGCGCGATGCGGGATTCCAATCGGTTGCGTCGGCGCGCGATCTGGCCGGCATCCCGCGCGTGACTTACGGTACGTTGACGTAGCCCAGGCTGAGCGATCCTCGCAAGGGCCCGTGCCGCGCTCGACACAAGTGGAGCGATGCCGGGGGAATTCCTCTGAGGACGCAAATTTCCCGGGGTTCGCTCGCTCACTCCGGGCTACGGGGCGCGGGCATCGGCACGCCGTATTTTTCCGCCCACTCCGCGAGTGCCGGCAGGATCCTCGGGTAGAGCGGAACGCCGTGCTCGAGAGCGTCGCGATATTGCGCGAGACCGCGCTCGCCGGGAAGCCGGACGCGATCGACGCCCGGCCGCGGCCGGGTATTGCGCGCCGCGGCTGCCACTGAATCCATCTGCCTGCAGAACGCCGCGAGACCGCCGAAGCCTTCCGGATCGAGCACCTGCACGAACGTCGTCCCCGTCCATCCCTCCGGGGGATCGGCGCGGCCGTGACCCGCGAGTCCCGCAGTAAGCGCTTCGACCAGAAGGCCCAGCGCGAAGCCCTTGTGCCCGGCATCCACGCCCCCCAGCGGGAGCAGCGCGCCCTTGGGCTCGTTCACCAGCGCGCCCGGATCGTCGGTCGGCTGCCCTTGCGAATCGATCAGCCAAGCGCCAGGCAGCTTTCGTCCCGCGCGCATCTGCTGCAGCGCGTATCCCATGCTGGTGATGGACGTCGACACGTCGATGAGGATCGGGTCGCCCGAGGTGGGCAGGCCTGCGGCGATCGGGTTGGGCGTGATGAACGGCGTCAATCCGCCGTGAGGCGCGACCGCGGTGACCGTGGGGTCGGAGCATTCGACGATCGCGACGAGTCCCGCGTCGGTCGCGCGCTTGAGATACGCGGCGAGACAGGCGATGTGATGCGAGCGCCTGATCACGACGGTACCCGTGCCGCTCGCGCGTGCCATCGCCGTCGCCGCCTGAAGCGCGCGCAGGACGAGCCATGGTCCGGGAAGTCGACAGCCGTCCCAGACCTCGGCGGCCGCGCGGCGCGACAGCACCACAGGCTCGCCGCTTTTCGCCATGCGGTCGAGCGCGAGCTCCTTCAGGTACGGCGCGAGCAGCGCGAGCCCGTGCGTGGTGTGGCCCAGGAGATCGCCTTCGAGCAGCACGTCGGCGAGGTCGCGGGCGATGTCCGCGCGGCATCCCGCGGCTTCCGCGAGCGCGCGGGCAAAGCTGCGCAGATCCTCCGCGGCGTAGCGCGGGACGGGCGGTTCGCTCATGATGGTGTCGCGGTGATAATTGACGCGGGCGCATCAATCGGGGACGATTCTAACCCACCCCGCGATTCGTACCGCTCCGCCTTGGCTCCCGTAACGCTGACGGTCAGCATCGTCACGTATCAGCCCGATCTCGCGCTTCTCGAACGCTGCCTGCTGTCGCTCGCCGCGGCGCTCGATGCCGCGCGCGACGCCGGCATTTTGCGCGATGCCAATGTCGTGCTGGTCGACAACACCGAATCGCGCACGACCGCGGAGGCCGTGGTCCATCTCGGCGAAGCGCGCTTCAGGCATTCCGGCGTGACGATGAACTACCTGCATCGTCACACCAATATCGGTTACGGCAGCGCGCACAACCTGGTGATGCATGGGGGGAATACGCATTATCACCTGGTGCTCAATCCCGACGTGGAGCTCGCTCCCGACTCGCTCGTCGCGGGCCTCGCGTTTCTCGACGCGCATCGTGACATCGGCGTGCTCGCGCCGGCCGTCGACAGTCCGGGCGGGCAGCGCGAGTTCTTGTGCAAACGCTATCCCGCCGTGCTCGACCTCGCGTTGCGCGGCTTCGCTCCTGCGCTTATCCGCCGCTGGTTCAGGAGACGCCTCGATCGCTTCGAAATGCGCGACGCGATCGCGGCCGGGACGAACGGTTTCGTCTCCCCGATCCCGGTGATGAGCGGCTGCTTCATGCTGGCGCGGCGCAAGGTCGTGGACGCGACGGGCGGGTTCGATCCCGGCTATTTCCTCTACTTCGAGGATTTCGACTGGAGCGTGCGCCTGAACCGCGTCGCGGGAAGCGCGTATGTCCCGGCGGTACGAATCGTCCACCATGGAGGCGGGGCGGCGCGCAAGGGTTGGCGGCACATCGCCTGGTTCGCGAAAAGCGCGGCGCGGTTCTATCGCAAGCACGGGTGGAAGTGGATCTAGAATGAAGACGCTAGGCATGAGCGGCAAGGTCCTCGTGACGGGTGCCGGCGGATTCATCGGCCGCGCGCTGTGCGCGCGATTCGACCAGGCAGGCGTTCCGCACGTCGCGGCGGTGCGCGCGGTCGCCGCCGACGATGCCAGGAAGCCGGCTTACGTGGCGCTCGGCGACTTCGCGGCCGCCGACTGGCACGAAGTGCTGGGGGACGTCGAGACGGTGGTCCATCTCGCCGGGCGCGCTCACGTCACCGGTCGCGAAGCCGAAGCGCCCACCCCTTTCATCGTCGCGAACGTTCATGTCACCCGGCGTCTGGTCGATGCCGCCGCGCGCGCTGGCGTGCGCCGGATCGTATTCGCGAGCACGGTGAAGGTTTATGGCGAGATGACGACACCGGGCCGCCCGTTTCGCGCGGGCGACCCCGCCGCGCCCCGCGATGCCTACGCGCACAGCAAGGCGGAGGCCGAGAATGTGCTGCGCGAGCTGGCGGCGGCACGCGGCATCGAAGCGGTCGTCCTCCGACTCCCGCTGACTTACGGCCCGGGTGTGAAAGGCAACTTCCGCTCGCTGCTCGCGAGCATCGCCGGCGGGCGGCGGCTGCCGCTCGGCGGCATCGCCAACCGGCGGAGCCTCCTGTATGTCGGCAACGCGGTCGCGGCGATCGAAGTGGCGCTCTCCAAGCCGGGCCTCTCGGGCGACGCGCTTCCGATCGCCGACGCGGAAACCGTCTCGACGCCCGAGCTGGTCGCCAAGCTCGCGCGGGCGCTCGGCGTCGAGCCGCGCCTGTTCGCGCTGCCCGCTCCGTTCCTCCGCGGAGCGGCGATGATGATCGGCCGCGCCGGCTATGCGACGCGGCTCCTCGACTCGCTCGAGGTCGATGCGCTGCGCTTCCGCGGTCTTACGGGATGGACGCCGCCCCATTCGCTCGATCAAGGTCTCGTCGCTACCGCCGCGTGGTGGCGCAAGCGCCAGTCGAGCTGATGCCTCCTGAGAAGCGGCCCGCGCGGCGCCGCTATAATCTGCAGTCTCATGGTCCGGATTTCGCAATGAGTGGACGCTCTGCCGGCCGGCCCGCCGATGAGCTGCGGCCGGTGCAGATCACGCGCCGATACACGCGTCACGCCGAAGGCTCGGTGATGATCGAATGCGGCCAGACGCGCGTTCTCTGTACGGTCAGCGTCGAACCGGACGTCCCGCATTTCCTCAAGGGCCGCGGACAGGGCTGGATCACGGCCGAATACGGCATGCTGCCCCGTGCCACCAACACGCGGATGCGGCGGGAGGCGGCCGAGGGCAAGCAGTCGGGGCGCACGCAGGAGATCCAGCGGCTCATCGGCAGGAGCCTGCGCGCCGTCGCCGACCTCTCCGCTCTCGGCGAACGGACGCTGCGCGTCGACTGCGACGTGATCCAGGCCGACGGCGGCACGCGCTGCGCTTCGATCACCGGCGCGTGGGTTGCGCTGCGCGACGCAATCGACTGGTGCAGGGCGCGGGGGCTCGTGACCGGCGAACCGCTCGTCGACTGCGTCGCAGCGGTGTCGGTCGGAATCGTCGACGGCGTGCCGGCGCTCGACCTGGACTATGCCGAAGACGCGGCGTGCCACACGGACATGAACGTCGTCATGACCGGCCGCGGCGCAATCGTCGAGATCCAGGGCACGGCGGAGCGCGCGCCCTTCACTCGCGCCGAAATGGACCAGCTCGTCTCGCTCGCCGAGAGCGGCATCCGCGAGCTCGTCGCGGCGCAGAAGCGATCGCTCGAGGCTTGAGCACCGCCCGAGTGCCGCCATGCCTGCCTTGTCCCGCCTCGTTCTCGCGTCCGCCAACGAAGGCAAGTTGCGCGAGTTCCGGCGCCTCCTCTCGCCGATCGGCATCGACGTCGTGATCCAGGCCGAGCTTGGTATCGGCGAGGCCGACGAGCCGCACGCGACGTTCGTCGAGAACGCGCTGGCCAAGGCGCGCCATGCGAGCCGCCTCGCGCGGCTGCCCGCGCTGGCCGATGATTCCGGCATCTGCGTGGCGGCGCTCTCCGGCGCGCCGGGGGTCCAGTCCGCGCGCTACGCCGGCGAGCCGAAGTCGGACCGGCGCAACAACGAGAAGCTGCTCGCGGATCTCGCCGGCACAACCGATCGCCGGGCGCATTACTACTGCGTGCTGGCGCTGATGCGGCACGGCGAGGACCCGGAACCGATCCTCGCCGAAGGACGCTGGGACGGCGCAATCATCGACACGCCCCGAGGCAGCGGCGGATTTGGATACGACCCGCATTTTCTCGACCTCGAGACCGGGCTCACCGGCGCGGAGCTTCCTGCCGCGGAGAAGAACGCGCGCTCGCATCGGGGCAAGGCGCTGCGGGCGTTGCTCGCGCGGCTCGAAGGAGCTCTCGAATGAGCTCGTCGACGGCCTCCATCGCGCTCCCCACCGCGCCGAGCTTCCCGGCGCCGCCCCCGCTTTCGCTCTATGTCCACCTGCCCTGGTGTCTGCGAAAGTGTCCGTACTGCGACTTCAATTCGCACGAGGCCCGCGGCGAGGTGCCGGAGAGCGCGTATGTCGACGCGCTCGTCGCCGACCTCGAGTTCGCGCTGCCGTCGATCTGGGGAAGGCGCGTCGGATCGCTCTTCTTCGGTGGCGGCACGCCGAGCCTTTTCTCGCCCGATGCGGTCGATCGGTTGCTCGCGGCTGTTCGGGCACGCGTGCCGCTCGCGCCGGACGCCGAAGTCACACTGGAGGCGAATCCCGGCACCTTCGAGCGCGCGAAGTTCGCGGGCTTCAGGGACGCCGGCGTGAATCGACTGTCGCTCGGCGTGCAGAGCTTCGACCCGGAGCACCTCGCCGCGCTCGGGCGCGTCCACGGCGCCGATGAAGCGAAAGAGGCCGCCGCGGCGGCGCTCGACATCTTCGGCAACGTCAACCTCGATCTCATGACTGCGCTGCCGCGGCAGTCGCTCGGCGAGGCGCGCGCCGACGTCGCCGCCGCGCTCGCGTTCGCGCCGCCGCATCTTTCGTTCTACCAGCTCACCCTCGAGCCCAACACGCTTTTCCATCGCAAGCCGCCGCCGCTTCCCGACGAGGACACGGCGGCCGACATGACGGACATGGTCGAGACGGCGCTCGCCGACGCGGGTTACGTGCACTACGAAACTTCTGCGTTCGCGCGACAGGGCCGCGAGTGTCGCCACAATCTCAACTACTGGCGCTTCGGCGACTACCTCGGGATTGGCGCGGGCGCGCATTCCAAGCTCTCGTTTCCGGACCGCGTCGTGCGTCAGATGCGCGTGAAGCATCCGCAGCAGTACCTCGAGCGCGCTCCGCACGGCTCGCCGCTGCTCGAGGAGCATGAGGTCGCTCGCGAAGCGCTGGGCTTCGAGTTCATGCTCAACGCGCTGCGGCTGACCGAGGGCGTTGCGACATCGCTCTTCGCCGAGCGCACCGGTTTTCCTCCGGCCATCGTAGCGAGGGGGCTGGAAGAGGCGGAGCGGCGCGGGCTTCTGGTTGGCGATCCCCGGCGCATCTGCGCGACGCCGCTGGGACGGCGCTTCTTGAACGATCTGCAGGCGCTGTTCCTGCCCCCCGAGCCGCAGCGAGACTCGAAGCCGGCGGTGCCCGTCGCGCTGCATCCGTGAGCGTTCCGCTGCACGCGCTCGGTCTCGCCGCCGCCGCCCAGGCGATCCGCGACGGCAAGCTCTCGAGCGAGGCCTACACGCGAGCGCTCCTCGATCGCATCGCGGCGAGCGATGCCAACGTGCAAGCCTGGGCGCACCTGGACCCGGCCGCCGCACTGGAGGTCGCGCGAGCGAGCGACCGCGAGCGCGAAGCCGGCGTGGCTGGCGGTCCGCTCGCGGGGATCGGCGTCGGCGTGAAGGACATCATCGCCACGGCGGACCAGCCTACGCAGTTCGGCTCGCCGATCTATGCGGGAGCAAGATCCGAATTCGACGCCGAATGCGTCGTGGGCCTCAGGCGCGCCGGGGGCTTTGCGCTCGGCAAGACGGTGACGACCGAGTTCGCCTTCTTGCATCCGGGAAAGACGCGCAACCCATGGAGCGCCGCGCATACGCCTGGCGGATCGTCATCGGGCTCGGCCGCCGCGGTCGCACTCGGTCATGTCCCCGCGGCGATCGGCACGCAGACCAACGGCTCGATCATCCGCCCGGCGGCTTATTGCGGCGTGGTCGGCTTCAAGCCGACGCTCGATGCCCTCCCGTTCACGGGCGCGAATCGCTTCAGCACGACGCTCGACACGCTCGGCGTGTTCGGGCGGAGCGTGGAGGACTGCGCGCTGCTCGCGTCTTGCCTCGCCGATCCCGGCCGGATCGCGCCCGAAGGGGCGCGCGTCGAACCGCCGCGGCTGGCTTTCCTCCCGGCATTTCCGTGGGTAGCGACCGGCAGGGATCAGGCGCGCGCGATGCGCGCGGCCGCGACGGGCCTGCAGGACGCGGGGGCGACGATGGCGGAGGTCTCGCTGCCGGCAGGCTGGCGTGAAGCGCATCTTTGCCTGCGCACGATCATGCTGCGCGAGGGCGCGGAAGCGCTGGCGGAATTGCAGGACCATGAGCGGGGCCGCATGTCGACCAAGCTCAACGCAGCGCTCGACGAAGGACGGGCCATCGGCGCCGAACCTTATCGCGCGGCGCTCGAGCGGCGCGATGCGCTCGTCGCCGAAGCGCGCGCATGGCTCGCGCCGTTCGACGCCATCCTGTCGCCTCCGGCTCCCGGCACGGCGCCCGCGGACCTCACGCAGACCGGCGATCCGGCGTGCTGCACGCTGTGGTCGCTGCTGGGGGCCCCCGCGATTTCGATTCCGATTGCGCTCGCCGACAATGGCCTGCCCCTAGGCCTGCAGCTGTCGGCGCTCCGGGGCGACGACGATCGCCTGGTCGCGATCGCGCGCTGGTGCGCCGAGCGCCTGCCGTTCAGAGGACTCGTGTGAAGCGAGCGAAGAAACACTTCCCGCCGAAGCCGCGCAATCCGGTCGCCCGCTCGCCGCTGCTCGGCAAGGGCGGCGCGCACGGCAAGTCGACGCGTGCCAAGCGGCGCCAGGCGAACGTCGAGCTGCAGAAGCTTGTGCGCGAAACGGATGCCAAGCCGTGACGCTCTCGCGCCGCGATCTCGAAGAAGGACGGATGCGCGCGGTCTACATGGAGGCCGTGGACCCTCGCCATCCGCTCACCGACGAAGAGCTGGCCGCTTCCCTCGGCGCGGCGCTCAAGTCCAAGCCTTCGGGCTCCGATTGGTGGGTGTTCGCGTATGGCTCGCTGCTCTGGAATCCGCTGTTTCCCTTCGAAGACGCGCGCCCCGCGACGCTCTCCGGCCGCCATCGCCGGTTCTGCCTCTGGTCGCTCGCCACGCGCGGAACGTGCAACCAGCCCGGGCTCGTGCTCGGGCTAGACCGCGGCGGCTCGTGCCATGGCGTCGTCTACCGGTTGCCCGCGCGGTCCGCGCACGACGAGCTCAAGCTGCTGTGGCGCCGGGAAATGGTGCTCGGCGCCTACAAGCCGCAGTGGCTGACGCTGCGGTGCGCCTGCGAGCCGCTGGTTGCGCTCGCGTTCGTCGTCGACCGGACACACAGGCAGTATGCCGGCAAGCTCACGATGAGCGAGCAGGCCGACGTGATCGCCACTGCCTGCGGGGCATTCGGCAGCTCGGCCGACTATCTCGAGCGCACGCGGGTGGCGCTCGTCACCCACGGCATCGTCGATCCCTATCTCGAACGGCTGGCGCGGCTGGTGGCGAGGCGGAGCGCTGGCGGCGCCGCGATGACACCTCGTAGCCCGGGGTGAGCAGATCGAACCCCGGGGGAGAATGAACCGTCGTTTGCGGCGCCCCGCGGTTCGCGCTGCGCGCTCTCCGGCGGGCTACAGCGCCACGTGCCGCCCGCCGTCGACGCTGATCGTCTCGCCGGTGACGTAGGGCGCATCGACGAGGAGGAACAGCACCGCGCGGGCAACGTCTTCGGGCGTGCCTTCGCGCTTGAGCGGCGTGTGCGAGATGATCCGCTGGCGCGAAAGCTCGTCGAACGATTCGTCGTCGTCCGGCCAGAGGATCGGTCCGGGCGCGACGGCGTTGACACGGATCTCCGGCGCGAGCTCGCGCGCGAGCGAGCGCGTCAGCCCCACGAGCCCTGCCTTGGCGATGCTGTAAAGGACGTAGTTCTTGAGCGGTCGCTCGGCGTGGATGTCGGTGATGTTGACGATCGCGCCTTGCGTCTTTTTCAGCGCCGGAGCAGCGGCCTGGGCGATGAAGAGTGGCGCCCTCAGGTCGCAGCCGATCAGGTTGTCCCAATCCTCGGCCGTGATCTCGCCTACCGGAGTCTGGTAGAAGCTCGCAGCGTTGTTGATGAGCGCGTCGAGCCGACCGAAGCTCTGCACGGTCTGATCGATCAGCGAAGGAAGCTTGCCGAGGTCGAGCAGATCGGCCTGGATCAGCGCGACCGATTCCTTGCGTTGATGGTTGAGCTCGGCCTGCAGCAACCGGGCCTCCCCCGCTGAGGAGCGATAGTGCAGCATCAGGTTCGCACCGGCCGCATGCAGCCGGCGGCAGATCGACGCGCCGACGCGCTTGGCACCACCCGTGATCAGCACGACTTTGCCCTGCACGCGCCGCTCCCGCTACACTCCCCTGAGACTGGCGAATCTAGCACATCGATGTTCCCGGCTCCACCGGACGATTCCTCCCGCCATTTCCCTGCGCTCTCCCCGGACGAGGTCGCGCACGCAGCACGTGTGCTCGCGTATGTGAGACGCACCATCGCCGAGGAGGGCGGCTGGATTTCGTTCGCCGACTACATGAGCACCGTGCTCTACGCGCCCGGCCTCGGCTATTACGCAGCCGGTACGCCCAAGCTGGGCGCGAGCGGCGATTTCGTCACCGCGCCCGAGCTGAGCCCGTTGTTCGGAAAGGCCGTAGCGGTCCAGCTCGAACAGGCGCTGGGTCAGCTCGAACGCGCGGAAGTCATCGAGATCGGTCCCGGCTCCGGTCGTCTGTGCGGGGACGTGCTGTCGGCGCTGGCGGAGCGCGATGCCCTCCCGGCCCGTTACTGGCTGCTCGAAGTAAGTCCGGACCTGCGCGAGCGGCAGCGCCAGCATCTGAACGCGGCCGCACCCGATTATCTTCCGCGCGTCGGCTGGATCGACGTGCTGCCGGAACGATGGTCTGGCGCCGTGCTCGCCAACGAAGTGCTCGACGCGGTGCCAGTGCACCTTGTGCTGCGGCAGGGAGGCGAGTGGCTCGAGCGCGGCGTGAGCGTCGATGCGGCGGGCGCGCTCGGCTTCGACGACCGCAGCCTCGCTTCGTCGGCGCTGCGCGAACGCGCCCGGGCGCGCTTTCCCGACGCGGATGATTACCTCTCCGAGATCAATCCGAGCGCCGAAGCGCTGGTATCGAGCCTCGCGCAGCGCTGTGAGCGAGGTCTCATGCTCTTGTTCGATTACGGCTTTCCCGAAGCCGAGTACTACCATCGGCAGCGCAGCCGAGGAACGCTGATGACGCATTACCGGCACAGGATGCTCCCCGACCCCTTCTTCCGGCCCGGGCTCGCCGACCTGACGGCGCACGTCGACTTCACCGCCATGGCGCGCGCGGGCGTCGCAGCGGGGATGACCGTCGCGGGTTTCGCGGGTCAGGCGCAATTTCTGGTCAACTGCGGGATTCTTGAGGCTCTGGCGCGCTCCGGGGATCCGCAATCGAGCGTCTACCTGCGCGCGGCGGGCGCGGTGCAGAGGCTCACTTCTCCGGCGGAGATGGGGGAACTCGTCAAGGTGCTGGCGCTGACCCGCGGCATCGAGCCAGAGCTCCTCGGATTTCGCGAGGGAGACCGTTCGCATCGCCTCTAGATCGAGCCGGCCGGAGATCGCGCCCAGGAGGAGCGGAGGCCCGAGGAATCAGGGCTGGACCGGCGTTTCCTCGGGCGGGCGCACCGCGCGGAACGTCGCGAGGAGCAGCAGGTCGTAGACGATCTTTACGCTCCCGGCGAGGATGAGCGGCCAGCCGAAGGCCGAGAGTCCCAGCAGATAACCCGCAAGGAGCGGACTCAAGGCCGAGGCGAGGCTGCGCGGCACCGAGGTGATGCTGGCCGCAGCCGCGCGCTCGGAAGGCGCGACGACCGCCATCACGTAGGAGCTGCGCGTCGGCACGTCCATCTGCGACAGCGCGCTGCGGACGAGCAGCAGAACGATGACCCAGCCGAGATCGTGCGCGAAGGGCATGAGGAGCAGGAGCACGTTCGCCGGGAGATGCGTGAACACCATCGTGTTGACGAGACCGATGCGTTGGGCGATGCGAGCGGCGAGCAGGTAGGAAAGCGCGGAAAGCACGCCGGTCCAGAAGAAGATCGTCCCGGCGATCGCGATCGAGAGCTGGAATTTCTGGAACAGCCACAGGGCGAGCAGCGACTGGACGAGGAAGCCGCCGCCGAACGCGTCGAGACTGAACAGCGCTGCGAGCGTGTAGACAATGCGTTTCGACTCCTTGAGCGACGCCGCGGGCGCCGCATCGATCGCGATGGCCGCGGGAAGCCCCCGATAGATGATGCCGGAGACGAGCCCGAGTAGCGCGTAGAGCGCGAACATCCACGGATAGAGCGCGCGGAGCTCTACGCCGAGCGAAGCGTGCGCGATCTCGGGAGCGCCCGCGAAGAGCGCGCCCAACGCGCCGGCGAATGCCCCGACCAGGCTGTAACGCGCGAACACCGCCGTGCGCTCGCGGTCGCTGACCACGCGCGCGAGCACCGCGTGCTCGAGCGGCAGAAAGACGCTCACGTCGCCGCTCGACGGGTTGAGCGTCCCGACGACCGCCACCAGCAGGAGCGGCCAGAACGAAGTGAGGCTCGCGAAGCCCAGGCCCGTCGCGCACATCAGCCCCGCCGCGGCAGTAAGGAGAATGCGCGAGCCGATGCGATTGGCGCGGAGTCCCACGCCAAGCGTGAGCACGCCTGAGCCGAGCAGCGTTCCGGTGGCGATGGCGCCCACTTCCAGCGGCGAGAGACCCAGCGCGAGCAGATGGGCCGGCAGAAGGAGGCTCACGAATCCGTCGGCGAACGCGCGCACGCCCCGTGCGCACAACAATCGGCGCACGGCCGGTGGAGTCGCGGCCGCGCTCATTCGCGCGCTCATTCAGGTTGCAAGGTACCGTAGGCGAAGTCGTCGAACAGTGTCACGCTGTCGGCCTTGGTCCATACGCCGACCGAGCCCGGTCCCGCGATATGGTCGTCGTCGAGCTCGATGTAGGACGTGCCGTCGAGCGCCACGCGGATATGCGTGCCAGCGAAGCGAACCGAAAGCGTGTGCCACTTCCGGGTGGCGACCTTCGCCGACACGTACTTGATCGTGTTGCGCCGGCCGTCTTTCGTGTAGTAGAGCGAGACGTTGTTCTCGAGCGCGTTGGCGCGAGCGACGTAATAGTTCTCGCCGCTCTTCCAGCGCCATACGACGCCGCCGGCCTGGTCTTCCTTGCCTTCGAGCGGCTTGAACCGTACCTCCGCGAATCCGTCGGTGAGCGTCGCGCCGCGAACGACGCACCATGGGAAGTCGCCGCGGCCGCTTTGCTTGAGGACGTTCGGCTTCGAGGGCGCGGACGGGTCCGCCTCGACGCTCCAGTGGTGTGATCCGCGGCCGGTGACGCCGGCGCTCCAGCCCGGCGGCAGCGTGCCGACCCGATCGTTGTCGAAATGAATGATCTCAGCCATGGCGATTTCTCCGGTCAGGTTGAAGACGATCAAACCCATGGCGAGGCAAGAGAACGGCCCCGCGCGGAAAAACGCGGAGGTCGCGTGCGCGAGGAAGCCGGGAGACGAGGGAGCGACGGCGGTGGCGGCCAAGGCACGACTCCTTCCAGGCGATGGAAGCCCGATCAAGGAGCAGAGCTTGGACGCCGGAGCGTCTTCGAGCGGGGAGTCTGCGTCATCCCCGAACAACGCCGTCATCATAGCGGTGCCGAAGCGACGATTCAAGAGCGCCGCAAGAGGCGGCGCGTCCGCTGCCGAGCTAGCCGCATCCGGCGATGTGGCAAAATCGCCCATCATGGAGTGGATCGATCGTCGGAACATGCTCCCCGCAGCGGCGCGCGCGGAGTCCTCCGGCAGCGACGCGCGCGCCGTCGCCGCCTGGCTTTTCGTGTGCTGCGCGCTGGTGTTCGCGATGGTCGTCGTGGGCGGAGTCACGCGGCTTACGCATTCCGGACTCTCGATCACCGAATGGCAGCCCATCGTCGGCACGCTGCCGCCGCTGAACGACGGCGACTGGAGCGAAGCGTTTCTCAAATATCAGGCCACGCCCGAGTATCAGCAGGTCAATCGCGGCATGAGCCTCGATGCGTTCAAAGGCATTTTCTGGTGGGAGTACGCGCATCGCCTGCTGGGTCGCGCGATCGGTGCTGCATTTCTTCTGCCGCTCCTCTGGTTCGCGGTCCGCCGCCGGCTCCCGCCGGGCCTCGGCCCCAGGCTGTTCGCGATCTTCGCCCTCGGAGGCTTGCAGGGGGCGATCGGCTGGTACATGGTGCAAAGCGGGCTCGTCGACGATCCGCGCGTTTCCCAGCTGCGCCTCACGCTGCACCTCGGGCTCGCTTTCGTCATCTTCGGGGCCATGTTCTGGACCGCGCTCTCGCTGCTGCGCGCGCCCTCAGCACCGGATTCGGCGCGGACGGCTTCGCTCCGGCGGTTCGCGGGCGCAATCGCCGCGATGGTCTTCGTCATGGCGCTGGCCGGCGGACTTGTCGCCGGCATTCGCGCCGGCTTCGCCTACAACAGCTTTCCCCTGATGAACGGCGCGCTGATCCCGCGCGAGATCATGGCCCTGGATCCCTGGTATGCGAACTTCTTCAACAATATGGCGACCGTGCAATTCGACCACCGAGCGATTGCCTGGCTGCTCGCGCTCGTGGTCCCCGTGTTCTGGTGGCGGACCGTGCGGTCGGAAAAGGTGCCAACCGCTGCGCGTCGCGGCGCGCATGTGCTGCTCCTTTTTCTAGCGATCCAGGTCGCGCTGGGTATCGCCACGCTGCTTCTGGTCGTGCCGCTTCCGCTCGCGGCTGCGCATCAAGCCGGCGCGCTCGCGCTCTTCGCGTCCGCGCTGAACGCGGCGCACGCCATGCGCTGACGGGTTCGACACTGTGCTAGGCGGCCGCGCGCCGGTTCTGGGCGAGGCGCGCCTCGACCCGCGCGACGAGTTCGTCGACTGCGTCGCAGCGCATGCCCTTCTGCGCGGCGATGGTCTGCACCAGCCGGTCCACGCGCTCGATGTGTGTCGCGCCGCCGAAGAGCGCGCGGGCCGCGGACGAGGGTTTGCCCAGGCCGAGCGCAGCGTTGGCGTACTTCTCGAACGGGACGAGATCCTCGTCGGACGCTCCGAGAGCGCGGCATACGCCGCCGACCCAGTTGTACACGGAGCGCGACTGCTCGAGGTCGGTGTGTACCGCATCCCGGATCGAGCGCATGCCGTCCTCCTGGATGCACCGGTAGTTGCCGGCGAGCAGCATGCTCCACTTGGCGAGCGGCACGAACACCGAATCGTGGACCTTGAGCTTCACCGGCAGCTCGATCTCCCGACCGCGGTCCTCGAAGCGGATTCCCTCGATCCCTGCGGCGATCGCGCGCAGCATGCCGGTGTGCGCCTTGTCGTCGAAGCGCGCCGCCTTGAAGTTGGTCGGCAGGCTCACCTGGAGGACATTGATCTTCTCCTCGGGCGGACGAAACGCCTGCGGATCGGGGCTGCAGAGCGTCATCAGATTAGGATCGAATCCGTCCCAGACCGTCGGATCGGCGTAGCACGGCCGCATCGCCTCGATCGCGAGACCCGGAATGCGCGCGAGAAACGGCAGCGGCGGCATGTTCATGATCGACATGCAGGGGACGCGCGCCTTCGCGACCTTGTCGATCAGCTCGCGCACGCCGGGCGAACGGTACTGAGGCTCCTGCATCGCCAGTACCACCAGATCGTGGCGCGCCGGTTCGGCCGCTTGTGGAACGGAAGCCGACAAATGCCCGGGCGCGCGGCGCGAATCGACTTCGACGAGGCCGTTGCCACCCTTGATCGGCAGCCGTACGCGGATGCCCTCCTCATTGATCAGCTCCGCCTCGGCGGGCAGGCAGACGAGCTTTACGGTGTGCCCGGCGAGCAGCAGCTTTGCCCCGAGCAAGGAACCGTACGAAGCACCCATGATCAGAATGCGGTACGTGGCGTGCATGAATCCTCCTGTTGCTTATGCCTCTTCTGAAGGTCCGGACGGGTTGCCTTCCTTTGTTTACGTGGCTCCGAATGCTAGTCGCCAACGCTTCCGCCCGCAAATGTGCCGGTTCGGAACCGCGCGCCGCGCGGGATTAACGCTTCTTAATGTGCCGCCCATGCGGCATCCGGGAGGACGAGAAGGCAAAAATGGTCGAGCGCTTCTATCGCGGCGACGCGAGCCGGGGCACGCCGGGCATCGGGCTGGGCCTGAGCCTCGTCGCAGCAGTCGCCAGCCTGCACGGAGGCACGCTGGAGTTCAGCGACAATCGTCCCGGGTTCCGGGCCGCGCTCCTCCTGTCGCCCATCACCCGTGAAGTGACGCAGCCGACCTACCTGGGTGCCGCCTTGCGCCACGCCGCCGGAGGCATGCCGAACTCGCGCTTGAACGCTCGATTGAAGGCGGCTTCCGACTCGTAACCGCTGCGCTCGGCGACGCGGGCGACCGCTTCCCGGCCGGCGCGAAGCATCTGCGCCGCCAGTGCCAGGCGCCAGCGCATCAGGTACTGCATGGGCGGCTCGCCGACCAGCCCGGCGAAGCGCTCGGCCAGCGCGGAACGCGAGAGCGCGACCTCGCGCGCAAGCTCGTCCACGGTCCAGGGCCGGCCCGGTTCCGCGTGCAGCAGAGCGAGGGCGCGCCCGACCTGCGCGTCGCGTAGACCCGCGAGCCAGCCCATCCCCTGCGGCGGCAGATGCTCGACGTATCGGCGCAGCGCCTCCACGAACATGAGCTCCGAGAGCTTGGCGAGGAGCGATCCCGCGCCCGGCCGCAATGCCGACGATTCGCGCACGCCCACTCGCAGCAGCTCGCGCAGCATCGCCGACGCCGGTCCATCGCCGATCGGGATGCGCAACACGCGCGGAAGCGCTTCCAGGAGCGGGCGGCATACGCTTCGGCTGCAAGCCAGGTAGCCGCATACGAAACGCGTCGGGGTTCCCCCGCCGCCGTGGCGCAGATGCACGATCTCGTCGTCGGTTGCGACCGCCGCGGCGAACAGCGTGTCGGATTCCAGCGGCGCGATGTGCAGATCGCTGCCGAGCAGATGCCTGTCGTCCTGAGGAATGAGGATGAGATCGCCGGCGGCCGCCTCGTGCACTTCCGCGCCGTCGGCGAGGCGCACCTTGCACCCGCCTTCGGTGACGAAATGAAAGAACACGACGTGCTCCGCGCCTGCCAGGCGCTGCCGGACGCTCGGAAGCCCGCATTCCCCGCGAATGCACCATGGGGCGGTGAACTCCGCATTGAGATAGAGCGCTCCTTCGAGGCGGACCGATTTCAGAACGTTCGACAGTGCATCCATGGGGTTTCGGGCAAGAAGCGCGGCGTTTCAGCGAATACGCGAGGGCGGGGGGACGTGGATACTAGCAGCGCCCGGAGCACAGAACAATTTGTGCCCGGCGCGCTTGGATGATCCACCTACACGGAAGGACTCATGGTATGGAACCCGTCAGCAATCCTCAGTCCATGGCTCACGCGGTCGAGGGCAAGAGCTACAAAGGAAGCTGCTTCTGCGGCGCAGTTCAGTTCACCGTCAGCGGCGAGCCCGCCGCGATGGGGTACTGCCATTGCGAGTCGTGCAGGCACTGGTCTGCCGGGCCGGTCAACGCCTTCAGTCTGTGGAAGCCTGAAGCCGTGCGCGTCACGAGAGGCGCCGAGAATATCGGCACGTACAACAAGACGCCGAAGAGCTATCGCAAGTGGTGCAAGACGTGCGGCGGTCATCTTTTCACCGAGCACCCGATCTGGGGGCTCACCGACGTGTACGCGGCGGTGATTCCCGGCTTCCCGTACCAGCCTGGCGTCCACGTCAACTACCAGGAGACGAAGCTGCCCATCAAGGACGGGTTGCCCAAGTTGAAAGACCTCCCGAGCGAGATGGGCGGCTCGGGCGTCTCGCTTCCGGAATGAAGCGTGGAGCGGCGCCGGCGCTCCGCCGGCAACGTTCGACCGGTCCTTAGCGGCTGCCGGGCGAGCCGTCCGAGCGCGTCTGCGCGGGCACGGTCATCCAAGCCACGCTGGCGATCACGAGGCCGAGGCCGATCAGCGTCGTCGGCGCGAGCGCTTCGCCCAGAAAGGCGAGACCGATCGCCACGCCGATCGGCACGCGCAGGTAGGCTTGCGCCGTGGCGCCGACGGTGCCGAGCGTCCTGATGAGACGGAAGTAGAGCGTCAACGCGAGCGCGGTCGACAGGATCGCCAGCGCCAGCAGAGCCAGAATCGACCGTGCGGAGGGCGCGAGCGTCCATGGGTGTTCGGCCACCAGGCCGATCGGGCACAGCACCATCGCGCCGCACAGCAACGAGCCCGCGGCGGGCACCATCGGATCGAGTGCCTGGAAGTTTCGGCCGAATGTCGCCGCGCCCGCGTAGCAGATGGTGGCGACGACGATCGCGAGCTCAGCCGTCAGTTGCTGGCCGAACGCCGATAGCGCCTGGACGCCGACGATCAGCACGATGCCCGCCAGTCCGCAGGCGACACTCCGGAACTGGCGGGCGGTCGCGGCTGCTCGGTCTCCGCCAAAACGCATCATGAGGAACGCGAAGATCGGCGCGGACGCGTTGAGGATGGTAGCGAGCGCGGCGTCGACGAACTGCTCGGCCCAGGCGATCAACGTAAAGGGGATCACGCTGTTGAGGCAGGCCTGAAACAGAAAGCGGCGCCAGAGCACAGGGTCGTGCGGCATCGCCACGCCGCGCCAGCGCAGAGCACCCACCAGCACCAGGGCCGCGATACCCGTGCGCGCGGCGATGAATGTCACCGGCGGAATCGATTCGACGCCGATCCGGATGAAAGTGTACGAGGCGCCCCAGAGGGCGGCGAGCAGCAACAGCAGCCCGAGCTCGACGAAGTATGCCGACGAGCGCGCTACGAATGGGATCGGCATGACGGTTCTTTTCGCGCGACGGTCCAAGCCGGCGGCCGCAGGATAGGAGGGCGCGTGCTTGTGTCTCGGGATATTAGCCGCCCGCGGCGATTCTACGGTTCGCTCGCGATCGAACCATGAGTGGCTGAGGCCGGACGAACGATCGGGCGGCATTGTTGGTATGCTCCCTCTCCGTGCGTCCCCCAGACAGCGCAGTGACTCGTTCATCGCATCGACTGTGCGTGGCCCCGATGATGGATTGCACCGACCGCCACTGTCGGTACTTCCTGCGCCTGGTGGCGCCGCACGCGCGGCTCTATACCGAGATGATCACGACGGGCGCGCTGCAGTTCGGCAACGTGCCGCGGCATCTCGACTTCGACCCTGCCGAGCATCCGGTCGCGGTGCAGCTCGGCGGGAGCGACCCGCAGGCGCTTGCCTACTGCGCGCGTCTCGCCGAAGCGTGGGGCTACGACGAGATCAATCTGAACGTCGGCTGCCCGTCGGAGCGGGTGCAGACGGGAGCGTTCGGCGCGTGCCTCATGGCGGAGCCCCGGCTCGTGGCCGACTGCGTGCGTGCGATGCGCGACGCGGTCGCGCTGCCGGTGACGGTGAAGCATCGCGTCGGCATCGACGCCGTGGAAGAGTACGGCTTCGTGCGCGATTTCGTCGGAACGGTGTCCTCAGCCGGCGCGACAGGTTTCCTCGTGCACGCCCGCAACGCGGTGCTCAAGGGGCTCTCGCCGAAGCAGAACCGCGAGATCCCGCCGCTGAAATACGATTACGTGCATCGTCTGAAGCGGGACTTTCCCGGTCTCACCATCGTGATCAACGGCGGTCTTGCGACCCACGAGGCGATCGCGGCCGAGCTCGAACACGTCGACGGCGTCATGCTCGGTCGCGCGGCCTACCACAACCCGTATCTCCTCGCCGAGGCCGAGGAATACGCCTTCGGGGTCCCGGCGCCTCAGCGGACCCGGGCGCAGATCGTCGAAGCCCTGGTGCCTTACGCCGAGGAGCAGCTCGCGAGCGGAGTAAGCCTGCGCGCCATCGCCCGCCACGTGCTGGGCCTGTACCACGGAGCATCCGGCGCGCGGGCATGGCGCCGGATGCTTTCCGATGCCGCACGGCTCGAAGGCTCCGGTGCGGAGCTGTTTCGGGTTGCGCTGCGCGAGGTCGAGCCCGCCATGGCCGACGTGATCTGAAGCGCGTCGCTATTTCGGCCGGTCGTCGACGATATAGGCGCGTACGATGCTGTCGAAATCCGCGTCGGCACGCATGCCCAGCTTCGGTCCGAGCACGGGCGTGAAGCGCACCGGCCAGGTCTGCACGATGCGATCGATCGCCGGATCGAGCTGCCACTTGACGCGCTCGGCGGTCGCGTCGCCGGCGATGCTTCGCAGCGCCTCGACCATTTCCGCGACGCTCACCTCGATGCCAGGGACATTGACCGAGCGCGTATGCGAGAAGCTCGCGGCCGGCGCTTCGTGACCGACGATCAGGTTCGCGACGACCGCGCGCGGCGAGGTGACCCAGACGCGGGTATCGCGCGAGACCGGACAGATCGCATCGACCCCCGACAGCGGTTCGCGGATGATCCCGCTCGCGAAGGATGACGCGGCCTTGTTCGGCTTGCCCGGCCGCACGGTGACGGTCGGCAGGCGCAAGCTACGACCGTCGATGTAGCCCTTGCGCGTCATGTCGTAGACCAGGAGCTCGCCGATGGCCTTCTGCGTGCCATACGAGGTTTGCGGCGTGAGCTGCGCGTCGTCGGGCACGGGATCCGGCAGCGACCCGCCGAATACCGCGAGCGAGCTCGTGAAGACGAGCTTCGGCGGCTGCGGAAGCTTGCGGCAGCGCTCGAGCAAGCCTCGCGTCGCATCGACGTTGACCCGCATGCCGATGTCGAATTCGGCTTCGGCCTGGCCGCTCACCACGGCCGCGAGGTGGAAGACCGAATCGGTCTCCGGAGTCACCACGCGCTCGATCATGGCCGGATCGGCGAGATCGCCGGTGATCACCGATACCCGTCGATCGGTGACGGACGCAGGGACGACGTCGAGCAGCACCAGCTCGCGCAGACCGCGCGTACTGCCGCGAGCGTCGGTGAGCGAGCCGCGCTCGAGCAGCGCCCTGGCCAGGCGGCTTCCGATGAAGCCTGCGCCGCCGGTGATCACGACCCGCATGAGAGAATCTCCTCGAGAAGGCGAACGGACGATGGACGCGCTCCTCCGTTCGCGGGAATTATAAGCCGCCTTCTGTGGATGCCGCCGTGATCTGCGACGCGAAAACAGGCCCGACCTCGATAACCCGAGCGTGCGTCGAGCGAGCCTGCGCGGCCATCGTGAACGACGGCCTGGCGATCGTCGCCGGATTCGCCGCTGCGTTGCTGGTAGGCGCGCTCGCGGCCGAAGCGCGCCGACGCGACGCGGCCAGGGAGTTTCACGCGGGCGGTATCGGCCGAGGCATCGAGCGCACGCAGCGCCCCGATATCCGCGGCGATCGCATCTGCTGGTTGGACGAACGCGCGCTTAGCGCCCCCGAGCAGAGCTTGTGGGATACGCTCGAGGCCCTTCGGATCGCGCTCAACCGCAGGGCGTTGCTCGGCCTGTTCTCGCTGGAAGCGCATTACGCGATCTATCCATCCGGAGCGTTCTACAAGCGCCATCGCGATCGGTTTCGCGACGACGACGCGCGGGCTCTCTCATGGGTCCTGTATCTGAACGAAGCGTGGACCGTCAACGATGGCGGCGCGCTGCGCATCTATCTTTCGGACGGAAAGACCCGCGATGTTCTGCCCGCGGGCGGCACGCTCGTGTGCTTTCTCGCCGATCGCTTCGAGCACGAGGTGCTGCCGACGGCAAGGGAAAGGTTGTCGGTCGCGGGCTGGTTCCGGCGACGGCGCCCGGGCTAAGCGCGCAAGCGCGATGCCCGGCGCAGCGTTTCGTTGGCGTCAGGGGATTCGCGCCGTGCGCTCATCCCGGGCTACAATCGATGCGCGACCGCGGGCGCTCACGTCGCCGCATCCGTATCTTCCTCGTCATGTTCCCTCCCGAACGACTCGTCATCGCCACGCGCCAGTCGGCCCTCGCACTGTGGCAGGCCGAGCACGTCTGCGATCGGCTGCGCGTGCTCTATCCGTCATGCCGCGTCGAGATCCTGGGGCTCACCACGCAGGGTGATCGCCGGCTCGATCTGCCGCTCGCCGACATCGGCGGCAAGGGGCTGTTCATCAAGGAGCTCGAGCACGCGATGACCGAGGGCCGCGCCGATCTCGCCGCGCACTCGCTCAAGGACGTTCCCATGGACGTTGCTTCGGGCTTCACCCTGGCGGCGATCATGACGCGCGAGGACCCGCGCGATGCGTTCGTGTCCAACGCCTATCGCTCGCTCGCCGACATGCCGTCCGGCAGCGGCGTGGGAACCTCGAGCTTGCGGCGCGAGGCGCAATTGCGCGAACGTTATCCGAAGCTCGACGTGCAGCCGCTGCGCGGCAACGTAAACACGCGTCTTCATCGCCTCGATCAGGGGAACCACGCCGCGATCATTCTCGCGGTCATCGGCCTGAGACGGCTCGGCTTCGCCGATCGCATCGCATCCATCCTGGATCCCGAAGAGAGCTTGCCCGCAGTGGGCCAGGGCGCGCTCGCGTTGGAGTGCCGTGCGGATCGGCCGGAGGTCATCGCGGCGCTCGCGCCGCTCGCCGATGCCGCAACCACGCTTGCCGCGGCCGCCGAGCGCGCGTTCGGCAAGAAGCTCGCCGGGAGTTGCCGCACGCCGCTGGCCGCGTACGCGGTTGCGAGGGATGGCGAGCTGTGGCTGCGCGGGCTCGTCGCGAGCCGTGACGGACGCGCCGTGCTGCGCGGCGAGCGCGCAGCGAAGGCCGCGGCCACGCGCGATGCGGAAGCGCTGGGTGAAGCGCTCGGCGCCGACCTGACCGCCCGCGGTGCGGCCGCCATCCTGGCGGGAACGTCGTGAGCGGACGCTTGAGCGGCGCGGGTATCGTGATCACGAGGCCCGCGCGCCAGGCCGCAGGGCTCGCGCGCGAGATCGCCGCGCTCGGCGGCCAACCGCTCATCTTTCCAGCGATCGCGATCCTGCCGCCCGCGGACGCGAGCGCGCTGCGCGAGGTGCTATGGCAGCTCGCGCGCTACGACATCGCCGTGTTCGTGAGCGCCAACGCCGTCGAATACGGCGTCGGCGATCCCGCCGCCTGGCCGGCGCATCTCCTGACCCTTGCGCCGGGTCCAGGCACCGCCGCAGCGCTCGCTGCCGTCGGCATCGGCAACGTGCGTATCCCGGCGACCACGATGGACAGCGAAGGACTGCTCGCGCTGCCTGAGCTCGAGACGGTCGCGGGCAAGCGAGTCGCCATCTTCCGGGGCGATTCCGGCCGCGAGCTCCTGAAGAGCGCTCTGGAAGCGCGCGGCGCGCACGTCACTCAGGTCGAGTGCTACCGCAGGGCGCGTCCGCAGGCAGGCGCCGCGGGGCTGATCGAGGCGTGGCGGGAGAAACGGATCGACGCGGTGACGCTCACGTCTTCAGAAGGCCTCGACAACCTGTGGGCGATCCTCGACCCCGAGGGACGGCGCTATCTCGCCGCGACGCCGGCATTCGTTCCCCATCCGCGCATCGCCGAGCGTGCCGAAGCGCTGGGCTTGCGCAAGACGATCGTCACGCCGCCGGCCGACGCGGGGCTGGTCGCATCGTTGCTAGAATACTTTGCTCATCATCCGACCTGACGCCATGCAACCCGACATCCTCGTCACCGCCCCGCTCCCGCCCTTCCTCTATGACCCGCTGAAGGCGGACTACCGCTGCCACGACTACTACCAGTCGAGCCACAAGCCCGGGCTTCTAGCTGCCGAGGGCGCGCGCATTCGAGGGCTCGTGCAGGGCGGCGGAACGATGACGCTCACGGCGTTGCTCGACCAGCTGCCGAAGCTCGAGATCATCTCGGTGTTCGGCGTGGGCTACGACGGCGTTCCGGTGACCTACTGCAAGGAGCGCGGCATCAAGGTCACGAACACGCCCGATGTGCTGACCGACGACGTCGCCGACGTCGCGCTGGGCCTGATCCTGATGACCGGCCGCGGATTCGTGCGTCTCAACCGCTTCGTGCAGGCGCGCGAGTGGGAGAAGCGCAGCCCGGAGCTCACGACCAAGCTAGGCGGACAGAAGGTCGGCATCCTCGGCCTGGGACGCATCGGCAAGGCGATCGCGCAGCGCGTCTCCGCGATGGGGATGAGGGTGTCCTATACCGGACGCAGGCCGCAGGACGTGCCCTACGAGTATGTGCGCGACCTGAAGACGCTCGCGGCGGGCGCGAATTTCCTCGTGGTCGCGTGCCCCGGGGGCGAAGCCACCCGGAACATCGTCGACGCCGGCGTTCTGGCGGCGCTCGGCAGGAAGGGCACGCTCATCAATATCGCCCGCGGCTCGATCGTCGACGAACCCGCGCTGGTCGCGGCGCTCGCCTCCGGCACGATCAAGGGAGCGGGTCTCGACGTGTTCGCCGACGAGCCTCGCATCCCGGAGCCGCTGTTCGCGCTGGACAACGTGGTGCTGCTGCCGCATGTCGGCAGCGCGACCCGCGAGACGCGGCAGGCGATGGGCGACCTGTGCAAGGCGAATCTCGACGCCTGGTTCGCGGGCAAGGGCGTGCTGACACTGATCCCGGAGCTCGCGTAGGCGTCCGCGAGACGTTCCTGCGGCCCCGCGCATCACCGACGGCGTCCGATTCACCGCGCGCTACGCGCCGGCCATATCACAGAAGCGACCGACGCGAGCACGAGCGCGAGGGCCAGGAATTCGCTCGCGCCGGGCCGCTCGCCGAGAAACAGCATCCCCGAGAAGACGCCGACCACCGGCACCAGCAGCGAAGAGAGCGAGCTCACCGCCACGGGGAGCGTGCGCGCCATGCGGAACCACGCCCAGTTGGCGATCGCGCCCGAGATGAAAATATTGTAGAGGACCGCGAACCAGGCCGCGCCCGACATTCCGGCGAGCGAGCCCAGGCCCGGGTCGAACAGGGGCGCGCTGAGCGCGACCGGAATCCAGCCGAGCAGCATCATCCAGCCCGTCAAGGCGTTGTGCGGCAGAGGCGGGGCCCAGCGTCGGAGCAGGACGGTACCCAAGCCCCACGCGACCGCCGCGCCGAGGATGAGCAGCGTGCCCACGGGGGGGCGCCGCACGCTGAGCGCTTCCTCGCCCAGCAGCACCGCCATTCCGGCGATGCCGAGGACGAGTCCCGCGATCTTGCGCCCGGACAGCGGCTCGTGCAGCAGCCACAGCGAGAACAGCACGCTCCAGATCGGCAGCGTATAGGCGATGATCGCGGAGCGGCCGGCCGGGATCTGCTGCACGCCGAAAACGATCAGCACGTTCCACGCGGTGATGTTGAACAGCGCGAGCAGCGCGACGCGCACCCACCACGCACGCGGTATGCGCACCGACTCGCCCGAGACCTTGGCGATCGCCAGCAGACCGAGCGCCGCGAACGGCAGCGTGGTCGCACGAAACGTGAGCGGCGCGAGCTCGGTAACCCCGACCTTGAGAACGGGCCAGTTGCATCCCCACGTCAGCCCGAGAACGGCGACCAGCGCGAGGCTCGACGCCAGACCCGGGCGTGGCGCCTCCGCGGGCTCCGCGCTCATCCGCCGGTGCGGATCCCGGGCACGCTCTGCCCGTACTTGGACTGGTGCAGCGCACGCGCCTGGGTGACCCACTGGTCGCGCTCGATGCGTCCCGGGAATTCCGGCAGCCTGGCGTCGAATTCCGCGATCTCGCGCTCCGTCCAGCGCGCGATCTGCCGGAACGTGGTGACGCCCAGGTTGTGCAGCATGCGCTCGAGCACGGGACCCACGCCGACGATGAGCTTCAGGTCATCGGGCTCGCCCACGCCGGCGAGGATCGGCGGGGGAGCGCGATTCTCGATATCGATCACGATCTGGCGATAGCGCGCGGTGTCGGTGCGCGCGTCGGCGAGCTCGCGAAAGAGTCGTTCGCGCTCGCGCGCGAGCTCCGCGAGCTGCTCCAGCGGCGCTTCGCGCGCCGCGCAATCAGCGCGCAACCGCGCAGCTTCCCCATCGCGGCTGCGGACGAGTCGCGCCTTTTCGGCGCCGAAGCCATCGTCGCCGCCCCGCCGATCCTCGGCGATCGCAGGCGCTGCCGGAATCGATGTCGATGCGGGTGCCGGTTCAGCGCGTGGACGGCTCCGCGCGCCGACGACGTAGCCGACAAGCGCCGCCAGCGCGGCAATGATGACGAGCAGAGCGAAAGTCATGAGGCGGCGGAAGGCGCGCGGCCTCCCCTTCAAGGCCGCGCCCGGCCATTCTACTTAAACCCTCGTGGGAGAGGGCTACCCCTCATCCTGCTACAATCGACGCGATTGCGAGGACCGTCGGCGATGCCACTCGCCCGGTGCGCATTCGATCATGCCGGATCCCCACGACGAAGTTCGCTCGCCGCCCGCCGCCGAGCCTCAGACTGCCGCGCCGTCACCCGAGCGCCGATCCGGCGGCCCCTTGCGCTGGCTCAGGGTAGCGATTCCGCTCGCGCTCGCGGTTGCTATCTCGGCGGCGTGGATGGACGCGCGCAATCGCGAGCGGGAGCTGCGCCTCGAGGTGGCGCAACATCTCGCACAGCTCGAGGTCAGCGACAGGGTGACGCAGGAGACGCTCAAAAGCGCGCAGGAGAATCTGCGCGACGCCCAGGCGAAGATTGCGCTCCTGGAGAGCCGGCTTGCCGAGTCGCAGTCGCAGCAGGCCGCGCTCGAGGCGTTGTATCGCGAGCTCGCTCCGTCGCGCGACGAATGGGCGCTCACCGAAGTCGAGCAGGTGCTGCTGCTCGCGAGCCAGCAGCTGCAGATCGCCGGCAACGTGTCGAATGCGCTGGCCGCCCTGCAGGTCGCCGACCAGAAGCTGCAGCGCCTCGATCGGCCGCAGTTCGTGCCGCTGCGGCGCGCGATCGGCCGCGACATCGACCGGCTCAAGGCGGTGCCGTTCGTCGACGTGCCGGGGCTGTCGTTGCGGCTCGATCAGGCGATCGTCGCCGTGGAAACGCTGCCCTTCGCCATGGAGGAGAGGCTGCCCCCGCCAGCGGAGGAGACCCCGCCCAGGGACGAGCCAGCTTGGCGCCGCTTCCTGCTCGAAGCCTGGGCCGATCTGCGCGGTCTGGTGCGGATCGAGAATCTCGACCGCCCCGAAGCGCCTCTGCTCACCCCACCGCAGCAATATTTCCTGCGCGAGAACCTCAAGCTGCGGTTGCTCGCCGCGCGCTTCGACCTGCTGTTCCGCGATCAGGCGAACTTCCGCGCCGATCTGAGCGCGGCCGACGCGTGGCTCAAGAAGTACTTCGATACCCGCGCGAAGAGCGTCCAGGCCCTGCAGACTCTCGTGAGGGAATTGCGCAAGACCGACATGACCATCGAGTTGCCGGCTCTTGCCGGCAGCCTCGACGCCGTGCGGGTGCTGCAGCTCCAGCGCGAGAAGCGGGTGCGCTAGCACGCTTCAAATCGCAGCGAGCCGATGCGCGTCCTGTTCTGGTTTCTCCTGCTCGCGATCGCCGCCGTCGCCGCGGCGCTGGCAGCGAAGCTCAACAACGGTTATGCGCTGATCGTCGCCGCGCCGTACCGCATCGAGCTCTCGCTCAACCTGCTTCTGTTCATCATCGTCGTCGGTTTCGCCTCGCTCTATCTGGCGTTGCGGATGATCGTGCACACCGCGCGGCTGCCGGCGCAAGTGCGCCAATGGCGGCGCAGGCAACGCGAGGCGCGATCGCGCGCCAAGCAGGACGCCGCCACGGTCGCTCTGCTCGAGGGACGCTACGTGAAAGCGCAGCAGCAGGCGAACGAGGCGCTGGCGTTCCCCGATGCACCGGGACTGGCGGCGCTGATTGGCGCGCGCGCCGCGATCGACGTGCGCCAGTATGCGGCCGCCGAGGAGCTTCTCACGCGGCCGGAAGCGCAGGCGAGAAGTCTCGCCGTATCCCGGCTCACGCTTTCCGCGGAGAGCGCCCTGGAGCAGGGGCAGCCGCAGGAAGCGCTGCGAATCCTGAGCTCGCTCAAGCGCGAGGCGGGGCTGCACACGGCGGCGCTGCGCCTGGAGCTTCGCGCGGCGCAGGCCGCGCGCCGCTTCGCTGACATCCCGCCTCTCGTCGACCAGCTCGTCAAGCGCGGCGTGTTCGATGCCGCGCAAGGCGGCGAGGTGAAGCTCGCCGCGCAGCGCGAGCAGCTCAGGGCGCTTGCGACCGACGCGGTGGGATTGCGCGAGACGTGGAGCCGGCTGCCGGAATCGACGCGGACCGAACCCCGCATCGCCCGAGCTGCCGCGCGAAGCTTTCTCCAGCTCGGAGGCGATCGCGAGGCGGCGGAGATCGCGGTGCGCAGCCTCGAGCGCGAATGGGATTCGGAGCTCGTCGAGCTCTACGGCGAATGCCGGCTCGGCGACGCGACCCGTCAGCTGGAGCAGGCCGAGCGCTGGCTCGCGAGCCACAATCACGACGCCACGCTCCTGCAGGTGCTGGGCACGCTTTGCGAGCGGGCCCAGCTCTGGGGCAAGGCGCAGACGTATTTCGAGGCGAGCCTCGCGCTCGACAATCGCTGGCGCACGCATCTCACGCTGGGCGAGATGCTCGGCCGGCTCGGAAGAGGAGACGAAGCCAACGCGCATTTTGTCGCCGCGCTGCGGCTCGCGACCGACGAGCTGAAGCGGCGGTAGGGCTTGTGACGTCGTCCCCGCGAAAGCTTGGGACCCAGTGTTTTAAGTTCGAACGACGCTGGATTCCCGCTTGCGCGGGAATGACGACTTCATGCGACGCCGCAGTTGTGCGCGCGGTTCAGCGCGACCGCTTGAGCGGAAACACCACGATCTGGTCGTCGCGGTAGACCGGGCGCCCGAGCTTTGCCTCGATGCCAGGCAGGCACGCGGCCACGTCCGGCCATTCCACTTCGGCGTCGGGCGGAGTCTTCCAGGCCTTGAGGTGCATCACGAGATAGTCGGCGCCGTAGGACTTTCCCGCCAATATCTCGCTCAAGTGGACGAACTCGCGCATACGCAATGCGCGTACCGTCGCAGGATATTCGCCGAAGTCGCGCACGCCGCAGACGGGGGTGGTGAGCCCGATCTTCACGTACTGGCGATGGATCTCCTGGTACCAGGGCTGCGGGTTGAAGTTCGATTCCAGCCGCCACGGCGCCTCGACCAGCGTCAGCGTGCGCGGCGGTCGCTGCGCGAGCTGGCGATAGAAATCCGGAATCGGGTCGCGCGGAATCTCCAGCACGTACGGGTTGTGCGCCGGGTCGTAGTCGTACTGGAATCGCAAGTGACCCATGAACTGATTGGGCCGGTAGAAATAATCCGGCATCGGCCCTGCCCACCACAGCAGCGCCGCGCCGCCGATCGTCGCGCCGGCCTGCCAGACCGGCCGTCGCAGCGGCTCCAGGCAGGCGACGGTGCCTTCCGCGAGGAACAGCAGCAGGAAGGGCAACGCCGGCAGGAGATATCGGGCGTACACGCCCGGATGGTGGATCCACTGCGGCTGCGCCAGCGCGATCGCCACGGCCGCGCCGAGCGTCACGATCAGGAGATACGTGACGAGCTCGCGCTCCCGCTGCCACAGACGCCAGATCCCGAGCGCGCTCAAAGCGAGGAGCACGGCGAGCAACGGAGGCTGCGCGATCCCGAACAGCATCAGCAGCGTGCGGTAGAGGCTTTCGAGCGTGACCGTATCCCGCCCGGCCTTGGCTGCGAATCTCGACCAGTCGTTGACGAGCGGCGGACCGAGCGCCGCGGCCAGCAGGATTGCGGTGATGCCCCCGAGCAGGAGCAGGCGCGTGAGCGCCACGCTCAGGGTTTCCGGCGTGCGCTTGGTGAACAGGAGCACGCGCGCTCCGTAGTAGACGAACGGCAGGAGCGTGAAGGGGAGCGTGATCGGATGCAGCCAGCCGGCGAAAAAAGTCGCCGCGACGTAGGCCGAGCCCCACGCCCCCGAGGAACCGTCCCTTTGCCACCAGCGCCGGAACGCGACTATCGCGACGAACGCGAGGAGGCTCGTCAGCGCATACGGCCGCGCGGTCTTGCTGTGATAGACCAGAAGCGGCGAAATCGCGAGCAGCGTCACCCACACGGCGCGCACGGCCGGCGCAGTCTCGCCGTCGCGCCGGAACGATAGCGCGGCCGCAACGAGCAGCACGATGCCGGCGATCAGCAGTGGCAGATGCATCACCCACTCGGTGAGTCCACCGTGCAATGCGAGAAAGCGGTAGTAGAGCGTGAGTGGAATGCTGTGATCGGCGAAACCGAAGCTCGTGGCGATGCGGTAGGCGTCGGAATGGATGACCTGGTGCAGCGCGTGCCACTCGTCGTCGAGCAGCACCTGGATCGGAAGCTGGTACCAGCGCAGCCATGCGCCGACGAGAATCGCGATTCCCGCGACGATCGCCCACAGCATCTGCGGCGGGCGCGGCCGACCCGCGTCCGTCATGTCGTCGCGGGTCGTGCGTCGGCGACCGGCCCGAGCTTGAGCTTCGGTTCGCTCGAAAAGATGCGGGGCCGGGCGAGCCCCCAGCGCCACAGCCGGTACTGGAAGCTGGTCCACAGTACGCCGAAGCCGTAGACGATCGACCGGCCAAAGCTGATCTCGCTCGCCTCCTCGAAGTAACGGGTCGGGCAGGAGATCTCCCCGATGCGCATCCCGAACGCGTGCGCCTGGATGAGCATCTGGTTGTCGAAGAGGAAGTCCTGAGAGTTTGCCGCCAGGGGGAGGGTTTCGAGGACCTTGCGCGCGAACGCGCGATAGCCCGTGTGGAACTCGGAGAGCTTGGTGCCGACGACGAGGTTCTGGAGCGCGGTCAGTACCCGGTTGGCGACGTACTTGTAGCGCGGCATCCCGCCCGCGAGCGCCGTATTGCCGAGGATGCGCGAGCCGATCACGACGTCGTAGACGCCGGAGGCGACCATCGCCGCCATCGCCGTGATCAGCCGCGGGTCGTACTGATAGTCCGGATGCAGCATCACCACGATGTCCGCGCCCGCGCCGAGCGCGAGCGCGTAGCAGGTCTTCTGGTTGGCGCCGTAGCCGCGATTCTCGGGGTGCCGGTAGGCGGTCAGCCCAAGCCGCTTCGCCACCACGAGCGTCGCGTCGTCGCTGGCGTCGTCGACCAGCAGCACGGCGTCGACGACATCGAGCGGAATCGCGCGGAAGCACTCCTCGAGCGTCCTCTCGGCCCGGTACGCGGGCATCACAACGGCGATCTTCTTTCCGTGCAGCATCCGGTGGTGGCCGCCGCGTCCGCGGACGGCACGATGCTTAGGTCCGAGCGATGATACAGGGAGCGGCCCGGAATCGCTTGCCCGGTCTCCCATTCCCGTGTTCAATCTCGCACGCGGCGAGCCTCGAGCGATGCTCTTCAACAGCTACGAATACCTGATCTATTTCCTGCCGCTCGCGCTCGGCGCGTTCTTCCTGCTCGGGCGCATCCGGGCGAGCTTCGCCGTGGGCGCGCTCGTCGCGGCGTCGCTCTTCTTCTACGCCTGGTGGAACCCTCGATATCTGCCGCTGATCCTGGGCAGCATCGGCTTCAACTTCGCGGTCGGTCGCATGCTGCGCATCGGTGCCGAGTCCGTGCCGGGACCGTCGAGTGTCCGTGCGAAAGCGCTCCTCGCCTTCGGCGTCGGCGCCAACCTGCTCGTCCTGGGGGTGTTCAAGTACGCGGATTTCGCCGTCCGCAACGTGAGCGGAATGACGGGATGGCCGATCGGCCTGCCGCAGATCGTGCTGCCGCTCGGCATCAGCTTCTTCACCTTCACCCAGATCGCCTACCTGGTCGATGTCTATCGGGGGCGGGCGAAGGAGCCGAGCCTGCTCAACTATGCGCTCTTCGTGAGCTTCTTTCCGCATCTTCTGGCCGGTCCGATCCTGCACCACAGCGAGATGATGCCGCAGTTCGCATCGAAGTCGAACAAGCGGCCGCAGCCTTTCCACATCGCGGCCGGGCTCTTTCTGCTGGCGATCGGGCTCGTGAAGAAGGTCTGCATCGCCGATCCGCTGGCGCCGGTCGTCGCCGCCGGCTTCGATCATCCGGAGAGCCTCTCGGCGCTGACCGCCTGGCTCACCGTTCTTGCCTACACGCTGGAGATCTATTTCGACTTCAGCGGCTACACCGACATGGCGCTCGGCGCGGCGCGCATGTTCAACATCCGGATGCCTGTGAACTTCGATTCGCCCTATCACTCGACGGACATCCGCGAATTCTGGCGGCGGTGGCACATGACCTTGTCGCGCTTCCTGCGCGAGTACCTGTACATTCCGCTCGGCGGCAATCGGCACGGCGAGGCGCGCACCGCGGTGAACGTGCTGGCCACGTTCCTTCTCGGCGGGCTGTGGCACGGTGCGGCGTGGACGTTCGTGATCTGGGGCGGACTGCATGGGGCGGCGCTGGTTTGCGTGCGCGCTTGGGAGCGTACGGGCCTGCGGCTGCCACGCCCGCTCGCGTGGGCGGTCACCTTCCTGTTCGTGATGGTCGCATGGGTGTTCTTCCGCGCGAGCTCGCTGGCCGCGGCGGGCGCGATGCTGGGCGCGATGGTCGGCACGAACGCCGGCGGAGAACCCTGGCGGGAAGCGCTCGCGCACGCGCTTGCGCCGGATGCGCAGAGCCCGCTTGCGCTCACTGTCGGCGCGCTCATCACGGGACTGGTGGTGGTCGCGCTCCGCCGCAATTCCAACGCGATGACCGAAGACTTCCGCCCCACGTGGCCGCGCGGTGCCGCGGTGACCGTCGGTTTGGTATGGTCCGTGCTGCAACTCGGCAAGGTCACGCCTTTCCTGTATTTCAATTTTTGATCCCCGGTTGGCATCGAGCATGGCGCGCGTTTTCGCCTTCGTCGTCCCCGCGCAAGCGGGAACCCAGCGTCGTTAACGCCTGGCGATGGAGCTGCCTCCGTCTCCCGGACGACCCGTCGAACGCGCCGCCGCGCGCTGGGTTGGGGCGGTGCTCGCGGTCGCCTTCGCATGCCTCGGCGCCGCGGGCGCGTTGGTCGCCTGGGTCGATCCGTTCCAGCAATATCACCTCGCTTCCCGCTATCCGCCGCGGTTCTACTTCCTGCACCATCGCTACATCAATCCGGGGCTGGCGAGGAATCAGAGTTACGACACGATCGTGAGCGGCTCGTCGATCATGGAGAATACCCGCAACGACTTCGTCGCGAAGACGTGCGGGGGCTCGGCGGTCAACCTCTCGATGCCGGCGATGAGCGCCTCCGAACAGCGGCTCATGATCGAAACAGCATTCGCCAACCGGCCGCTCAGGCGCGTCATCGCCGTGCTCGACTTCAACGAATTCTCTGGTTCGGTCGACGAGCGCCAGGACGTCGCCGGACCGCTGCCGCGGTATCTCTACGACCGGAATCCGTTCAACGATCTGCCGTACCTGCTGTCGGCGGACGTGCTCGTGAAAGCGTGGCGCATCGTCACTGGCGACACGACCGAGCGCTTCACGTCAGACCCCAACGCGGCGTGGTTCTGGGGGAACGTCGTGCGCTTCGGCCGCGACCAGGTGTTGCGCGGTCTGGATCTCGCGCACCTCAACGCGCGCTACCAGCAGCCGCCGCGCACGCTCGAAGGCATGCGCGCGAGCTTCGAGCACAACCTTCTGCCGATTCTACGAGCTCATTCAGAGACCGAATTCGACCTGGTGTGGCCACCGTACTCGATCCTCGTCTGGCTTGACTTTGCGCAGCGAAAGCAACTCGATGTGACGTTCGAGTTCAAACGCTATGTCGCCGAAGCCGTTCGTGGCCTGACCAATGTCCATATTACGGACTTGCAGGCGGAGACCACGATAACGCACGATCTCGACCGCTACGACGACATCTATCACTTCGATCCTGCCGTCAATGAATGGGTGGTGCGGGCTGCGTGCACCGGCCGCGATCGGATCGATCAGAACAATGTGACCGCGTACGAACAGAGGATCCGCCGGCAGCTCGCCGAGTTCGACCTCGCGGCGCTTGGAGTAACATCGCAGCGATGAAAGGCTTCGTCCTCGCGTATCACTCGCACCACGTCGTCGGTGGCGACTACGCGCGCAACGACCACGTCGCGCTCGCGACGGATCTCGAGCTGATTACCAGTCTCGGCTGCGAGATCGTTCCGCTGCGAGCGCTCGTGGAAACGTTCTACGGTTCAGGCAAGGGCCCGAGGGACGGACGGCGAGCGCAGGTGGCGCTCACGTTCGACGACGGTCCGATCTACGACGTCGAGCCGTTCACCCATCCCGAATTCGGCGCTCAGCCGGGATTCCTCGGCATCATGCGCGACTTCATCGAGCGCCACGGCTCCGAAGCGCAGCCCGGCTTGAGCGCGACCAGCTTCGTCATCGCGTCGCCCGAGGCGAGGGCCGTCATCGAGGCGACCTACGATGCCGCGTATACCTACGTCCGGCCCGGCGCGATGACCGACGCCTGGTGGAACCGCGCGATCGACGACGGACTCATCACCATCGCCAATCACAGTTGGGACCATCTGCATCCGGCGCTGCCGAAGGTCGCGCATTCACGTCAGGTGAAGGCGGACTTCACGCAGGTGCTGACCGAGGCCGATGCCGACGCACAGATCGCTGCGGCCGGGGCGTTCATCGCCGCGCGTACTGGTGCGCGCAGCGCGCCCTTCTTCGCCTATCCCTTCGGGCAGTCCAATCGCTTCCTGGCGGAGGAATACCTGCCGACGCATGCGGCGAGGCTCGGGCTCGAGGCGGCGTTCACCGACGAGCCGAGGCCGGTGACCGGAGATGAGAGTCGCTGGCGCCTGCCGCGCTACATCTGCGGCCATCACTGGAAGAGCGCGGACGAGCTCGCCGCGATCCTCGACGGTTGAGGCTCGGTCCCCGGGGTTCGCCGTGAAGGGCTCACCCCGGGCTACGGCGGTGGGTGCGCGGGCGTAGCCCGGGATGAGCGCAGCGAATCCCGGGTGCGTTCGCTTCAGAACGGCCCGATCGCCGCGAATCGATCCTCCAACGCCCGCTTCTGCGGCTCGGTGAGATCGGCGTTCCACTTGACGATGAGATACTTGTGCCGTGTGGGCTGGTATCCGGCGCGGGTGTCGACAATGTAGGCCTTCCGGTCGCCGCAGTAGCCGAACCAGGCGACGCAGTCGGTGAGCTCGCGAAACGCCGTCTCGAGAACGATCTGCGCCACGCCGCCCCGATCGCGGCACGCGACCCAGTGCTCGCGCGGCAGGCGGCGGTAGAAGTTGCCGCTGACGCACATGCCGCCGCAGAGATAGCAGTCCGCGTACCGGATCCAGTTGCAGAAGCCGACCGCTTCGATGCGCTCGTCCGGCCACTTGTAGAACGCGACTTCCTGCCGCCAGTTCTCCGGAGGCGTGGGGATCGGCAGACCCGCGTTCTCGCGCGGCACCGGGAAGGGAATCTTGAACGACTCATAAAAGAGATCGGCGGCGAAGCACTGCGCGTCGCCGAAGAATGCGACGTGAAGCGAGTCGTCGAAGCTCTTCACCGCGATGTCCGGGCGCGACGCGACGGTCACGCCGGCGCCTCGGGCTGCGCGGCGTAGGTGAACGAATCGGCGAAGAACTCGTTCTCGGGCAACCCGCATCGGGTCGTGAAGTCGCTGCGCGCGGCGTCGATCATCGCCGGGCCGCCGCATGCGTACACCTGATAGCCCGAGAGGTCCGGGAAGTCGGTCATCACCGCCTGGTGCACGAGGCCGGTCCGTCCCGGCCAGTGATCCTCCGGCAGCGGATCGGACAGCACCGGGATGAAGCGGAAGTCCGGACGTGCCTTCTGCCAGATACCCGGCAGATCGGGCAGATACAGATCGCGCAAAGCACGCGCGCCCCAGTAAAGCACCATCGGCCGCTGCACGTCGTGGTTGAGCGCGTGCTCGATCAGCGCCTTGATCGGCGCGAACCCCGTGCCCCCGGCGACGAGAATGATCGGCTTGTCGGTGTCGTCGCGCAGGAAAAACGTGCCGAGCGGCCCTTCGAAGCGAAGGATCTCGCGGCCCTTGAACTCGTTGAAGAGCTGGCTGCTGAACGCGCCGCCCGGAACGTGACGGATGTGCAGCTCGAGCAGCGCGTCGTTCTCGGGCGGCGTGGCGATCGAGAAGCTCCGCCGCCGGCCGTCCTTCAGCAGCAGATCGATGTACTGCCCGGCGAGATACTGCAGGCGCTCGTTCGCCGGCAGCTTGAGCGAGACAATGGCCACGTCGGGCGCGACCTTGTCGATCTTCTCGATACGGCACGGGAGCTTCCGTATCTGGATATCGCCGGCCTTGCGAACCTCGCGTACTTCGATGGCGAGCGGCGTCTTCGGCTTCGCCACGCAGAACAGCGCGAGGCCCCGCGCCCTTTCGATATCGGTCAGCGTGCCGGGCTGGTGCGCGCCGTAGTCGACTTGGCCTTCGAGGATCCTTCCCTTGCACGTGCCGCACGCGCCGTTGCGACAGCCGTAGGGAATCATGAGATCGGCGCGCATCGCAGCCGCGAGCACCGTCTCGCCTTCGTCGCAGCCGAAGGCGTGCCCGCTGGGTTTTATGGTAATCTCGAACGGCATCGGTGCCGTGTGGCAGTGCACGAAACTGAGCAGGACACTAAGTGCGAGAGTGATCAGGGTATTGCTGATTGGTTGCGGCGACATCGCCCTGCGTACCGCCGAACTGCTGCGCGGCAAAGTCCGCCTGTACGGTCTCACGCGGCGGCCCGAAGACGCCGCCCGGCTCGCGAGAGCCGGGATCGTCCCCATCCTCGGCGACCTCGACCATTGCGGGAGCCTCGAGCGGCTGCGTACGGCGCCCTTCGCCGTGCTGCATTTCGCGCCGCCGCCGGGCGAAGGCCGCGATGATCCACGCACGGCGCGCCTCATTGCGGCGCTGACAAAGGCGCGAATTATACCGCAGCGCTTCGTCTACATCAGCACGAGCGGCGTCTACGGCGACTGCACGGGGGCGCGCGTCACCGAAACGCGGCCACGGCGCGGACAGACGCCTCGCGCCCGTCGCCGCATCGCCGCCGAGGAGCGCCTGCGCCACTGGGCGCGGCGCTTTCGTGTCCGGCTCTCGATCCTGCGTGCGCCGGGCATCTACGCGGAGACGCGTCTGCCGCTCGATCGTCTCAAGCAGGGCACGCCGGTATTGCGACCCGAGGACGACGTGTTCACCAACCACATCCACGCCGACGATCTGGCGCGCGCCGCGATCGCCGCTGCGTTTCGCGGCAAGCCCAACCGCGCCTACAACGTCGCCGACGATGCCGAGCTGAAGATGGGAGACTGGTTCGACGCGGTCGCCGACGCGTTTCACCTTCCGCGTCCTCCACGCGTGTCGTGGGAGGAGGCGGAAACCCGCATCGCGCCGCTGCTGCTCTCGTTCATGAGCGAGTCGCGGCGCCTGTCGAACGCGCGCATGAAGCGCGAGCTTCGCGTGCGCCTGCGCTATCCGACGCCGGCTGCGCTGCTCGACGAGGTCGCGCCGCGCGAGCCCAGAAGGCAGATGACGCTCCCCCTGTGAATCGGGACTCCCCTGCGATTGCGCAAACGCGCTGGGCGAAGATCGCCGCGAGGCTGGATGCCTACGAACGGCTGATCCGCCTCGACAAGCCGATCGGGACGTTGCTGCTTCTCTGGCCGACGCTCACCGCGCTGTGGATCGCGACTTCGGGCTCGCCGTCCGCCGTGATCGTCGGCATCTTCGTTCTCGGGACGTTGCTCATGCGCTCCGCGGGCTGCGCGATGAACGACTACGCCGATCGCAACTTCGATGCCTTCGTCGAGCGCACCCGCAACCGTCCGCTCGCGCGCCGCGAAATCGAGCCGTGGGAGGCGCTCGCTCTCGCCGCGGCGCTTGCGCTCGCCGCGTTCCTGCTCATCGTCCGCTTCAACCGCTTCACCATTCTGCTCTCGGTGCCGGCGCTCCTGATCGCGATCGTGTATCCGTTCTTCAAGCGCTTCTTCGTCCTGCCGCAGGCGTTCCTGGGCATCGCCTTCTCGTTCGGCATTCCGATGGCGTTCGCGGCCGTTTACGGATCGGTTCCCCCTGCGGGCTGGTGGCATTTCGCAGCCAATTTCTTCTGGGTGGTCGCCTACGACACCGAGTACGCGATGGTCGATCGCGACGACGACCGCAAGCTGGGACTACGTACCTCCGCGATCGCCCTGGGCCGATTCGACGTGCTGGCCGTGATGGCGTGCTACGCCGTCTACTTCGCCCTCTTGGTCCGGGTGGGACGCATGCAGGCGCTCGGCCCGTTCTTCTACGTCGGCGTGCTCGTCGCGACGCTGCTGGCCTTATGGCACTACGTGCTCATCCGCAAGCGCGAGCGCGCGGCCTGCTTCCGTGCATTCCTGAGCAACCACTGGGTCGGGCTGGCGATCTTTGTCGGGACCGTTGCCGACTACGCGTTCCGGTTGCCGCAGTGGCCCCCGAGGTGGCTGGCGTTATGAATCTCGACGAATGCGCCGGAGCGACACGGCGCCGAGCAGCAGAAGAAGACCCGCGGTCGCCGCCAGCGCGAAGAACGAGAGCGTGGGGACCTGCAGAGCGGTGTTCACCGGCGCGGCGAGAACGGCCCCGCTGGTGCAATTGAATGTGATCGAGCTCGTGGAGCTGATGGAACCGGTAAGGTTCGCGCCCGTATACGTCGTGATGATGATGGTGATCGGTGTGTTCGGCGGCAGTCCGCCGCCGAAAGCCAGAATATGAAAGCTCGGGAATGCGGCATTGTACGGGCCGATATTCGCGCCGGTTTCGTCGGTGAACTCCTCGATCAGCCCCACGCCGGGCGCCGTGACCTTGACGTCCGCCGACGCCACCCCATCCACGTTGATGAAGGTGTTGACGTCGAAAGCGCTGCCGCCGCAGGTCGACGCCAGCGAAGTCTGCTGGTTGAGCAGCAGGATAGCCGGCGACTTGTTGATCGTCGGAGCGTGGTACGCGGCGACGGCGTCTTGCGTCCCCGCGGACTGGGCAAAGCAGCCGACCGCCCACGACAGGGCGACAACTCCCAGACAGGCCTTGAATGCGGCCGCGACGTTGTGCAAGCGGTGATCTCCGTGGCGCGAAACGGGCTTCATCGAACCGAAGCCCACGCTTGAAGCCAGCATAGCGGGAGGCAAATGCGGGGGTCCAGCTGTGGCCGCGGATAATACCCCGTTCTCGACCACCTGTCGCATCAATACGACGGCGACTGTCGCCATCGCCCGACAGATTGCGGCGGTTTGTCGGAAAACCGCGCGGAAAAGCCGGCGGATCGCGGGTCCGGCCGAACGGCGCCGCTTTGGTAAGATGCTCCGCCCGCGGCTCGCCGCCGGCTTCGACCATGAAATACGCAGACCTTCGCGACTTCATCGCGCAACTCGAGCGCCGCGGCGAGCTCAAGCGCATCGCTGTCGAGGTCGATCCGCGGCTGGAGATGACCGAGATCTGCGATCGGGTGCTCAAGTCCGGCGGCCCGGCGCTGCTGTTCGAAAAACCGAAGGGGCACGCGATTCCGGTCCTGGGCAACCTCTTCGGCACGCCGCTCCGCGTGGCGCTCGGCCTGGGCGAGGAATCGGTCGCGAGCCTCGCCGAGATCGGCAAGCTGCTCGCGTTTCTCAAGGAACCCGAGCCGCCGAAGGGCTTGCTCGACGCGTGGCAGAACACGCGGCCCGTGTTCATGCAGGTGATGCACATGGCGCCGAAAGAACGCTCGTCGGCATCGTGCCAGGAAATCGTGTGGGAAGGTGCCGACGTCGATCTCGCGCGCCTTCCCGTGCAGACCTGCTGGCCGGGCGACGTTGCGCCGCTGATCACATGGGGACTCACGGTCACGCGCGGGCCGCACAAGGAGCGACAGAATCTCGGCATCTACCGGCAGCAGGTGCTCGCGCGCAACAAGGTGATCATGCGCTGGCTGGCCCATCGCGGCGGTGCGCTCGATTTCCGCGATCATGCGCTCGGCAGCCCTGGCGAACCCTTTCCCGTCGCGGTCGCGCTGGGCGCCGATCCGGCAACGATCCTCGGTGCCGTGACGCCCGTCCCCGATACCTTGTCCGAGTATCAGTTCGCAGGGCTCTTGCGCGGGGCGCGCACCGAGATCGCCAAGTGCATCACGCACGCGCTGCGCGTGCCTGCGTCGGCGGAGATCGTGCTCGAAGGCTTCATCCAGCCCGATGCAACCGATCCGACGGGCTACGAGACCGCGATCGAAGGGCCGTTCGGCGATCATACCGGCTACTACAACGAAGCCGAGCGCTTTCCCGTGCTCACGATCGAGCGCATCACGATGCGCCGCGACCCCATCTTTCACAGTACCTATACCGGCAAGCCGCCCGATGAGCCGGCGGTGCTCGGCGTCGCGTTGAACGAAGTGTTCGTCCCGCTCTTGCGGAAGCAGTTTCCGGAGATCGTTGACTTCTATCTGCCGCCGGAGGCGTGCTCGTATCGTCTGGCCGTCGTCAGCATGAAGAAACAGTATCCCGGGCATGCCAAGCGCGTGATGTTCGGCGTGTGGAGCTTCCTCAAGCAGTTCATGTACACCAAGTTCGTGATCGTCACCGACGACGATGTGAACGTGCGCGACTGGAAGGAGGTCGTGTGGGCGCTGTCCACCCGCGTCGACGCGGCGCGCGATACGCTCATCGTCGAGAACACGCCGATCGACTATCTCGACTTCGCCTCGCCGGTCGCGGGCCTGGGCAGCAAGATGGGCATCGACGCGACGTCCAAATGGCCCGCTGAAACGCAGCGCCTCTGGGGACGTCCGATCGCCATGGACGAAGCAGTCAAGCGCCGCGTCGACGCGCTTTGGGGCGAGCTGGGACTGTAGCCCGGGATGAGCGACGCGAATCCCGGGACATACGAGCCATAACCGGTGCGGTGCCCCGGGATTCACCCGCAAGAGCGCGGGTTCATCCCGGGCTACAGCGGAGGAGGCGACTGCGGCACCCGCGACCGCCACACGCGGGCGATGCGGTACGCGGCGAGAGCGAGGGCGCCGAGGCGCACGATCCGCGCCAGCCGGTGCCAGCCGAACAGCGGCGCGATCGCTTCGACCAGCGCAACGGTTGCGGCCGGCCGCGCGAGCGCGCCGCCGAGCATTCCCGCGGGCCGCAGCGCCGCCCGCGCGTCGCCTGCATGCAGGGAGAGCTGCATGCGTTGCAGATTAAGCTCCGCGATGAGCATTTGCTTGCGCGCATCGAGTTCGGCGAGCGAGGTCATGATTTTCTCCGCAGCGCCTCCACGTCGCGCTCGAGCTCGTGCAGCGTCGCCGCGAACGGCCGCGAATGCGAGTCGCGCTTGAGCGCATACAATGCGACCGCGGCGATGACGGCATAGGTCAGCGCGACGCCGAAGAGCGCCGCGAGCGGATGGCTGTCCCACAGCAGCGCCACGGCCAACGCGGAGAGCGCGATCAGCGCGAAGCATCCGAACACCGTCGCGACCACGACCAGGACCAGCATGGTTTTGGTCCGTTCGCGTTGCTCCTCGAACTCGACGGTCGCGAGCTCCATGCGCGTCCGCAGCATCGCCACGACGGTCGCGGCGAGCCCGGAGAGCGCGTCGCCGAGCCCGACAATGGGCCGTCCTTCGCGCGAATCAGGCACTGGACTACCGGCGACTGACGACAAGTCCTACGAGGAAACCGATCGCGGCCGCGACGCCGATCGCCTGCCAGGGATTGTCGCGCACGTAATCGTCGGTTGCGCGGGCCGCCGCCTTGGCGCTGTCGAGCGCGTCGTCCTGCAGATCGGCGAGCCGCATCTTGGCCGAGCGCAGCTTGGTCTCGACCTGCGAGCGCAGGTCGGTGGCCTTGTCGCCGGTCTCCTTGGCGGCCTGCTTGAGCAGCGTTTCGGCTTCCGCGAGCACCTCGGCGAAGTCCTTGACGAGCGCATCGCGGCTGCGTTCGAATCGTGCGGCGTTCATGGCTTTTCTCCCTCCAGAATGAAGCATGGCAGCGCGGTCGACCTTCGCGCCGGATGACGTATTATGTACCATCGCCATGCGACCGCAATCGGCCGCCGTCCGACGGCCGCAAACGACATGCCGCCACCGAAGCTGCCCGCCCTCGATCCCGCCGACGTGCCGGAACGGCGCGGTTCGCTCTATCCCGAGCCGTTCCGCTCGCGCATGGGCGACCGCGTCAAGCGGCGCCTGGGTGATGCCTGCGGGCTCACCCGTTTCGGCGTCAACCTCGTCACGCTCGGTCCCGGCGGGCAGTCGGCGCTGCGCCACTGGCACACGCTCGAGGACGAATTCGTCTATGTGCTCGAGGGCGAGGTCGTGCTGGTGAGCGATGCCGGAGAGCAGACGCTTCGCGCGGGGATGTGCGCCGGTTATCCCGCGGGCAGGCGAGACGCGCATCATTTCATCAACCGCAGCGGAGCGCCGGCGCGGTATCTGGAAATCGGCAACCGGATCGACGGCGACAACGCGTTCTATCCCGACGACGATCTCATGTGGTGCGACGCCGGCGACGGCCAGTACGGCGCGCACAAGGACGGCAGACGCTACCTCGAGTGAAGCGCGGCGCCCGCGCCTGCCGCGCCCGGTCGACGACCGGCAGGGAAATCAGATAACCAGGGAGGCTCGCATGATCGACGTCCAGGCTTCGCCAGCGCCGGGCGCACCCGCGCCGTCGCTGATCTCCACGACGCTCATCATCTACGGCCTTTACGGTCTCGCCGCGGTGATCGCGCTGGCGGCCCACGGCTTTCCGCCGATTGCGCCGCTGGGGGGGATCATGGGCATCGTCGCGATCATCATGGCGCACGTGAAGCGTGGCGATGCCGCTGGCACGTGGCTTGCGTCGCATTACCGGTGGCTGATCAGGACCTTCTGGTTCTCGGTGCTCTGGGGCGTCCTGGGCGGAATCGTTTTCGTGGTGCTGTTCATCATCCTGGTCGGGATCGTCGTCGCCTACGCGATCTGGATCGCGACCACGATCTGGGTGCTCTATCGCCTGATCAAGGGGTATCTGCTGTTCAAGGACAGCCAGCCGGTGCCGGGCATGTGAGCTACGAGTTGCCGAGGCGCGCGGCGAGCTTCGCTTCGTACTCCGAAGCGCGCCGCGAGCGCCGCGACCTCGCGTCAAGCAAGGCATCGAGCACCGCGAGCTTCGCCAGCGCCCGGCGCCGGGCCTCGCTGTCGTCGAGTGCCGCGACGAGGGTCGCGAGTGCGGCGCGCTCCCGCCTCGCCTCGACCTCCGGCGGCACGAATCCGGCGTTCTTCAAGATTCGGTACGCCGCCCGCAGTGATTCCGGCACGACGCGGTCGTCGTCGAGGACGAGCGGCCTGCCTGCGCCAGGGAGATCGTCGAACTCGCCTCTGCGCATCGCGTCCTCGATGCGTTCTTCGGCGAGCGCGTCCAGCGCAGGAAGAAGGCTCATTTTCCCGCTCCTGCAAAAGCACCCGCGTAAACGCCCTCGACGAGCAGATCGAGCGCGCGCTGCGCGCGCGCCGCATTGGGATGATTGACGAAGCACACGACGACGTAGCGCTTGCCTCCATGGCCGAGGACGTAGCCGGCGAGCGCGCGCACGCCTTCCAGCGTGCCGGTCTTGAGCAGCGCCCGGTCGGCGACGTCGTCGTCGATGAAGCGCTTGCGCAGCGTGCCGTCGGTGGCGGCCACCGCCAGCGAGCTCACGTAGTCGCCGCGCACGGGGCTGGCGTCGGCCGCGAGCAGGAGCTCTCCCATGCTTCGCGCGGAGATGCGCTCACGACGCGAAAGACCCGAACCGTTTTCCATCACGAGCTCCGGAAACCGAAGCTTGCGCCGGGCGAGCCAGCGCCGCACTGCTGCGGCGGCATGCGCGGTGGTGGCGGGCGGGGGGTACGCGGCGGTCGCGAGCGTCAGAAAAAGCTGCCGCGCCATCACGTTGTTGGACAGCTTGTTGATGTCGCGGACGGCATCGTAGAGCGGCGCCGACCATAGCGTGGCCAGCGGCTTCGCGCCCGCCGGCGCCCGGCCTTCGTGCACCCCGCCGGCGAAGTCGCCGCCGGCCTCCTTCCAGTAGTGGCTGAACATGGCAAGGGCGTAATGCCGTTGATCCAGAAGTGCGACGTACCAGTCGCGTTCGGCGCACGCGACCGGATAGCGGCCGCCGAAGGTCGCCTCCGCCCGCTCGCCGCGGTTGACGAACGACGCGATGAGGCCGGAACGCCAGTCGGTGCATTCGCCCGCGGCGAGACGCGGTGCGCCGCGGAGGGCGATCGCCGCGAGCGGCGGCTCCGCACGCACGTCGACCGCGTCGCCCGTGGCGTTCGGCGCGAAAACGAAGCGCACGCTCTTGAAGTTCAGCAGCAGCGCGTCCGGGCCGACGTTGTAGGGCTTGAGCGGCTCCGCGTCGAACGCTGAGGGATCGAGCGCAAGCGGCGCGAAGTAACTGCGGTCGAGCACCAGATCGCCGCGGATCGAGGCGAGACCGGTCGCGCGGAGCGCCGCCACGAGCGACTGAAACTGCTCGATCGTGATCTTCGGGTCGCCATAGCCCTTGAGCACGAGGTTGCCGTCGAGCACGCCGTCGGCCACCGGCCCGTCGGCGTAGGCTTCCGTCTTCCAGCGATAGTCGGAACCGAGCAGCTCGAGCGCCGCGAACGTCGTGACGAGCTTCATCGTCGACGCCGGGTTCATGGGCTTGGACGGCTGATGCGACACCAGCGGCCGCTTCCCGCCGACCTCCTGCGCGAACACGCTCACCGAAGCGAGCGGGATGTGCTCGTCGAGGAAGGCTCGCGCGACCGTGCGCGGCAACGCGGCACCTGCGGCCGCCGCGGCGAGCCAACCGCCGAGCGCGACGGCGGCAACGCTCGTCCGCAGGAACAGAACGGTGGCGGCGCGCGAGCTGCGGATCACGAGAAAGAGCGATGAGTGTTCGCGGCATTATACCGGCGGGCCTCGCATGGCGAGCGGGAGCAGAGCGCAACGTGGCGCCGCAAGCGTTCGCGCCGTTATACTGGCGGCATGGAGGACCGGAGGCTCCGGAAGAACGTCGCTTAGCTGCCTGTTTGCCGTGATACCAGAGCTACCAAACGCGCGGCGACCGATGGCGGTGGGCGAGACAGCAAAGCGATACAGCGGTGCGGCGATAACTCTGCACTGGCTGACAGCCATGCTGATCTTGGCCAATATCGTGTTGGGATTGTCGATGGTTCCGTTACCGATCAGTCCGCGGAAGCTCGAGTGGTACATCGGCCACAAGTGGATCGGGATAACGGTGTTCCTGTTGACTTGCGCGCGATTCGGTTGGCGCTGGGCGCGTCCCCCACCCCCGCCCGTGGCGATGCCGCGGTGGCAACGCCGGGCAGCGTCGGTGGTGCATCTGTTGCTGTACGCACTGTTGCTGCTGGTTCCGATATCCGGCTGGGTGTACAGCTCGGCGACGGGCGTGCAGGTGGTCTACCTCGGCCTCGTGCCATTGCCCGACCTCGTGCCCAAGGACAAGGCGCTCGCGGCCGTGCTCCGCGCCTGCCACGTCACATTGAACTTCACGCTGTTCACCCTGGTCTGTGTGCATGCCGCGGCCGCGCTCAGGCACCATTTCGTCGATCGCGACACCCTGCTCTGGCGCATGCTGCCCGTTCCGAGCCTGCGCGCCCGCTCGAGAGGAACCCTGTGACCATGGCGCTGCTGCGCTCGTTCGTACCGACACTCGGGGCGCTCCTGCTGACGGCCGGGCAGGCGGGCGCTCAGGGCGTGCTGATCGACAAGAGCGAGATCCGGTTCGTCTCCAGGCAGATGGGCGTCAATGTCGAGGGGCGCTTTCGCAAATGGAAAGCAAACATCGCGTTCATGCCCAAGGATCTCGGACACTCGAAGGCGGACCTCGAGATCGATCTGGCCAGCATCGACCTGGCGAGCGAAGAATCCGAGGCGGAAGCGAAGGGCGGCGTCTGGTTCGACACGCCCCGATTCCCGATGGCCAAATTCGCGTCCACCGCGATCCGGGCGGCCGGCCCGGACAAGTACGAAATCGCCGGCGCGCTCACGATCAAGGGCATCACCAGGGACGCCGTGGTGCCGGTTGCGCTCAAGAAGGACGCCGCCGGCAACAGCGTCGCCGAGGGCACGTTCACCGTGAAGCGACTCGACTTCCACGTCGGCGAAGGGGAATGGGCCGATCCGACGACGGTCGCCAACGACGTGCTGGTCAGGGTGCGGATGGTTTTGCCACCCTTGCAATAGGGCGGCGTGGAATCAAACCGTCCGGCAGATGTTTACGATGTTTTCGCCGTCGACTTCCGACGCCCCACCGGAGGAGCTGCCATGTTGACAGAGCGCAGTAACGCCATCTCTCGGCGCCTGGCCGCCGAGCTTGGATTCGTCTGGGTCCTTTCAGCGGGCATCGCCTTTGCCGACGAGAGCTACACGCTGGATCCGGTGCACTCCCAGCCCAGGTACGAGATCCACCACATGAAGGGGCTGTCGACCCAGGTCGGCTCGTTCGGCAAGCTCGCCGGCAAAGTGACGCTCGATCGCGCTGCGAAGAAGGGGACGATCGACGTGACGATCGACACGACCTCGATCCGGACCCACGATTCGCACCTCGACGTGATCGTCAAGGGCGAGGGTTACTTCAACGTCGAGAAGTATCCGACGATGAGCTTCAGGTCCGCCAACCTCGTTTTCGACGGTGACAAGCTGGTCGGTGCGGACGGCGAGCTCACGATGATCGGCGTCACCAAGCCGGTCTCGCTCAAGGTCGTGAACTTCACGTGCGGCGAGAATCCTTTCAACAAGAAACCGATGTGCGGGGGCGAGGCCACGGCGACCATCAAGCGCTCGGAGTGGGGAATGAAGACGGGCATTCCCAATTCGAGCAGCGATGATGTGAGGATCATCATTCCGATCGAGGCGTATCGCGACGACGCGGGATGATGTTCTCGCGACGCGCGCAGACGAGCGCACGCATGCGGCTGCTGTTCGGGCTGGCTGCCTGTGCGCTACTGATGCAGGGCGCGCACGCGGCGGCCGGGTCCGAGGTCTTCCGGATCGATCCCGCCCAGACGCGCGCGGAATTCGCCGTCGACCATTTCTGGGTTTCCACGTTGCGCGGCCGCTTCGGCCGGGCGCACGGCACGATCGTGCTCGACGCCGACAGCCGGGCGGGCAGCATCGACTTCAGCATCGATGCGGATTCGGTCGACACTGGTTGGTCGATCCGCGACGATTTCATCCGCAGCGAACGGATGTTCGACGCCTCGCGCTTCCCCGAAGTACGCTTCCGCTCGACCGAGCTCGCCTTCGACCAGGCCAGCCTGGTCGGGGCCAAGGGCGAGCTGACGATGCACAATGTCACGCGACCTGTCGCGGTGAAGGTCGAGGGGATGGAATGCCGTCGCGACGGTCGCGCCGGCGGCGATAGCTGCGGCGTGGCGGTCGTGTCGTCGATCAAGCGCTCGGACTTCGGCATGACGTTCGGGCTGCCTTTCGTCGGCGACGACATCGACCTGTCGTTCCATCTCACCGCGCACCGCGTCTCGCCGTAGTGTTGCGCCGTCCCCTCACGCGGCGCGCGCTCGCTGCGGGCCGGTGCTCGCGGACGGCTGGGCGGATACTCTTCCAGTCAATCCATCAGCCGCCGACGAGCAGGCACCTGCGGACGTGAGTAGGGTATCGAACGTCCGCGGGTGCCGCGAGTCGGCGGCCTGTCGAATGACAAATGTGTCAGCGGAGCCGCGCGCGCAGGCGGTCGGTCGCGGCGACCAGCTCCCGGGCGATGCCCGGCTCGCGCGCCGAATGGCCCGCGTCTGGCACGACCACGTATTGCGCTTCCGGCCACGAGCGATGCAGTTCGTCCGCGCTGCGGATTGGACAGACGATGTCGTAGCGGCCCTGAACGACGGTGCACTGGATGCCGCGCAGCCGATCGATGCCTCGAAGCAGCGCGTCGCCTTCGAGGAATAGACCGTGGACGAAATAGTGCGCTTCGATGCGCGCTATGCTGAGCGCGACCGCATCTTCGTCGAAGTGAGCGACGAGGTCCGGATCGGGCAGCAGCGTCGAGCACGAGCTCTCGTAGCGGCTCCAGGCGTGCGCCGCTGGCATGTGCACCGAGGGGTCCGGGCTCGTCAGGCGGCGATAGTAGTGACCGAGCAGGTCCGAGCGCTCCGCTTCGGGAAGGAACCCGGCGAAAGCGTTCCACGCTTCAGGAAACACGTTGCCCATTTCGGTCATGAACCAGCGAATCTCCCAATCCCGGGCGAGGAAGACTCCGCGCAGCACGAGGCCGAGCACTCGGTCCGGATGGCTCTGGGCGTACGCCAGCGCCAGCGTCGAGCCCCACGATCCGCCGAAGACCAGCCAGCGGCCGATCCCCAGATGGACGCGCAGGCGCTCGAGATCGGCGACGAGATGCTGCGTCGTGTTGTCAGTGAGCTCGCCCAGCGGCGTGGACTGGCCTGAGCCGCGCTGGTCGTAAAGAACGATGCGGTAGAACGCCGGATCGAAGTAGCGGCGATGATCCGGGGCGATGCCGCCGCCGGGCCCGCCGTGCAGGAACACCGCCGGGAGCCCGCGCGGATTGCCGCACTCTTCCCAGTGCATCGTGTGCAAGGAATCGAGCGCAAGCCGCCCGGTGCGGTGAGGCACCAGCGCCGGATAGAGAAAATCGTCCCGCGACAGATTGCGCGTGGCACCCGCGCCGCTCGCCTTGGCCGACACTCGCATCGGTGACACGTCCGGACCGCGGCTACCTTCTGCCCTTGAACGCGACGACGTTCTGCCGCTGCTCGCCCAGGCCCTTGATGCCCAGCGTCACCACGTCGCCCGCCTTGAGGTACTGCGGCTCGGGCTTCATGCCCATACCTACGCCCGGCGGCGTGCCGGTGGTGATGAGATCGCCCGGCAGCAGCGTCATGTACCTCGAGACGTCGGCGACCAGATCGGCTACCCCGAAGATCATCGTCCGCGTGTTGCCGCGCTGCCGCTTTTCTCCGTTCACGTCCAGCCACATGTCGAGGTTCTGCGGGTCCTTGATCTCGTCGGCGGTGACGAGCCACGGGCCGATGGGTCCGAAGGTATCGCAGCCCTTGCCCTTGCTCCATTGCGACGCGCTGCGCTTCATCTGGTACTCGCGCTCCGACACGTCGTTGATCACGCAGTAACCGGCGACATGCTTGAACGCATCCTTCTTGTCGACGTAGCGCGCGGTCTTGCCGATGACCACCCCCAGCTCGACTTCCCAGTCGGTATGGGTCGAATCGGGCGGAAGCATGATGTTGTCGTTGGGGCCCACGATGCAGGTCTCGGCCTTGTAGAACACCACGGGATGCTCGGGGATCGGATTGCCCGACTCCCTGGCGTGATCGACGTAGTTCAGCCCGATCGCGACGAACTTGGGTACACCGGTGACGCAGGGCCCAAAGCGGGGCTTGCCTTTCACGAGCGGGAGCTTCCTCGCATCGAGACGGGCGAGCTCCTTGAGCTTCGCGGGAGCCAAAACATCAGGAGTGATGTCCTTCACTTTTCGCGACAGATCGCGGAGCTTTCCTTCGGCGTCGATCAATCCCGCCTTTTCCTTGCCGGGCGGGCCATAGCGGACGAGTTTCATCGAGTCTTCTTTCGGCTGGTTCGCCCTTCGGTCGGCTCAGGGCGGACGGTTTTCTCGGCGCCGCTCGTGCCGAGCCTGATCGAAGCACGAGCGGCGGGTCTCGAAATCGGGTCGGATGAATCAGATGGTCATGCCGCCGTCGATCGAATACACGTTGCCGGTCGCGAAGGCCGACTCGTCGGAGGCGAGAAATACGACGATGGGCGCAATTTCCTCGGGCTTCGCGAGCCGGCCCATCGGCTGCCGGGCGACGAACGACTTGCGCGCCTCGACGGGATCCGGGAGGGCGTTGATGCGCTCGGCGAGCGACGGCGTGTCGACCGTGCCCGGAGCGATCGCGTTGCAACGCACACCCCGCGCGACGAAATCCGCGGCGACGGCCTTGGTCAACCCGATGACGGCAGCCTTGGAGGCGCCGTAGGCGAAACGGTTGGGCAGGCCCTTGATCGATCCCGCGACCGAAGCCATGTTGATGATGCTGCCGCCACCGTGCTCCAGCATCCGCGGCAGCGCCTCCCGGATCATCACGTACATCGCGCGCACGTTGAGCGCGAAGCTCGCGTCCCAGTCCTCGGGCTCGCAGTCGAGAATCGTGCCGTGGTGCACGTAGCCCGCGCAATTGAACAGAACGTCGAGCGGCGGGAGCTCCGAGAGCGTCGCCCGGATCGCCGCGTCGTCGAGCACGTCGAGCGGCCGCGTGACCACGTTGCGCTCGCCGTCGAGGCTCGCCAGCGCCTTCGGGTTCACGTCCGTCGCGTAGACACGCGCGCCGTCCGCGGCCATCGCCAGCGCGCTCGCCCGGCCGATGCCCTGTCCGGCTGCGGTGATCAGCGCCGTCTTGCCCGCGAGCCGTCCGCCCACTCCCCGTTGCTGCATGCTTCGCCGTCCCCAAAACTCGTAGTTTACCAAACCGGTCGCGCGGAATTGGTAAGACCACTTGACCAAAGACCGCGGATTTGCTTAGGCTAAGCGTCTCCATGAGGGCCGGCGCCCGGCCGCGCCTCCAGGCATGCCTATCCACAGTATCGAACCCCGCCGGCTGTATCGCCAGATCGCCGATCAGATCCGGTCGCTGATCCGGTCGCGGGAGTTTCCCGCGGGCGCCCGTCTGCCGCCGGAGCGGGATCTCGCCCGCCAGCTCGGGGTGTCGCGCCCGTCGGTACGCGAGGCCTTGATCGCGCTGGAAGTCGAGGGGCTGGTCGAGGTGCGCATCGGCTCGGGCATCTACGTGCTCGGGGCCGGCAGCGATGGCGAGACCGCGACGGCGGTGCAGGCGGCAATGGGTCCGTTCGAGCTTCTGCGGGCTCGATGGGTCATCGAAAGCGAATGCGCGGCGCTGGCAGCGAAGCATGCCAAACGCGCGCAGATCGAGGCTGTCGCCGACGCGCTGCAGCAGATGGAAAACACGGCCAGCGTCGAGCACCGTCAGCCTCTGGCGGGGGACCGGCTGTTCCACCTGCGCATCGCCGAGGCGACAGGCAATGGAGCGCTGGTCGCGGTGGTGAAGATGCTCTGGGACGAGCGCACGGGACCGCTGTTCGCACAGCTCGAACACCACTACGACAGCCCCGACCAGTGGGCGCGCGCGATCGCCGAGCATCGCGTCGTGCTCGATGCGATCGCCACGCGGGACGTGAACGCGGCGCGCGCGGCGATGCAGCGCCACCTGGACAAGGCATACAAGCGCTTCAGCCGAAGCTGGGACGCGAAACACTGAACGCGGCGAGGCGCGCCGCGACGAGGAGCGAAAAGACATGCTGACCTGCCGTATTCACGCCAAGGACGATTTGCGCGTCGACACCGACGCCGAGCCCGCCGTCGGACCCGGGGAAGTGCTGATCCGCCTCGGGGCCGGTGGCATCTGCGGTTCCGATCTTCACTACTACTACGAAGGCCGCAACGGCAGTTTCGTCATTCGCGAGCCGCTCGTGCCCGGGCACGAGGCTTCGGGCGTGGTGGCGAAAATCGGCGAGGGCGTGACGCGCGTCAAGGCTGGGGACAAGATCGCCGTGAGCCCCTCGCAGGCCTGCGGCCGCTGCGATTATTGCCGAGCCGGCCGCGAGCATCTTTGCCGGCACATGCGCTTTCTCGGCAGCGCCAGCGTCTACCCGCACGTCCAGGGCATGTTCGCGGAGTACTTCGTGCTTGGCGAGCGGCAGTGCTATCCGGTCTCCGGCGACGTGACGCTGGGTGAGCTCGCGTTTGCCGAACCCCTGGCGGTGGGTCTGCACGCAGTGAATCGCGCGGGCGATCTCCTCGGGAAGAGCGTGCTGGTCACCGGCGCCGGAACGATCGGCTGTCTCACCATGATCGCAGCGAAGCTCAAGGGCGCGACCTCGGTCGCCGCCTCCGACGTGCTCGACCGCCCGCTCGCGACCGCGCGCGCAGTCGGGGCCGCGCGAACGATGCGCGCCGACAAGGAGCGCGATGTGCTCGCGACACCGCAGTTCGACGTCGCCTTCGAAGCCTCGGGCAGTCTCGCCGCGCTCAACGCGTGCATCGGGTCGGTGAAGCGCGGCGGCACGGTGGTGCAGGTCGGCACGCTGCCCCACGAACCGCTGCCGTTCGTGGTGAACGAGATCATGGCGAAGGAGCTCGACTTCAAGGGCGCGTTCCGCTGGGGGATCGAGTTCGACTGGGCGGTCGAATACATCGCCTCGCGCCGGGTCGACGTCAGGCCGCTGCTCTCGCGCCAGTTTCCGCTCACTCAGGCGGTCGAGGCATTCGAGCTCGCCCGGGACAAGACGCGCAGCACGAAGGTGCAGCTGGTTGCGGCGTGATTCGCGTCGAGATGCCTTGCCGTCGACGCCAGTTCGCTGCGGATGCCGGCTTCACTTGATGACCCGGAGCGGTTCGAAGCCGTCTAAAATGGCGTCACCGCTTCTGCAAAAGCGGGAGAGTCCGATGCTCACCAAGACCTCGCTCACCATTCGCCTGCACGCCAACGACGACGTCGTGATCGCGCGAGCGCAGCTCGTGTCCGGCACTGTGCTGATCGACGAAAACGTCACGGTGTCGGGACTGATACCGCCGGGCCACAAGATCGCGACGCGGGGTATTGCCGCGGGCGCGCCGGTAAGGCGCTACAACCAGATCATCGGCTTCGCGAGGCGCGCGGTTCAGCCGGGCGAGCACGTGCACCTCCACAACCTGGCGATGGGGGACTTCGCGCGCGACTACGCCTTCGGCGTCGATGCGAAGCCGACGCGCTACGTCGACACCCCGGCGATCTTCCAGGGCATCGTCCGCGCCGACGGCCGCGTCGCGACCCGCAACTACCTCGGCATTCTCTCGACGGTCAACTGCTCGGCGACGGTGGCGCACGGCATCGCCGATGCGTTCAAGGGCCGCAGTCTCGCGGGTTTCCCCAGCGTCGACGGCGTCGTCGCGCTCACCCACGGCAGCGGCTGCGGCATGGACGTCAACGGCGAGAGCATGCACGTGCTGCGGCGGACACTCGGAGGATACGCCCGGCACGCCAACTTCGCCGGCGTGCTGATCGTGGGTCTGGGCTGCGAAGCAAACCAGGTGAGCGCGCTGCTCGGCGCGGAGCAGCTCGAAGAAGGGCCGCTTTTGCGTACGTTCAGCATCCAGGACACCGGAGGCACCGCGAAGGCGATCGCGAGAGGCGTGGCGATGATCGAGGAGATGCTCCATCACGCCAATGCCGTGCGGCGCGAGAGCGTGCCGGCGAGCGGCCTCGTGCTGGGCCTGCAGTGCGGCGGCTCCGACGGCTATTCCGGCATCACCGCCAACCCGGCGCTCGGCGCGGCGGTGGACCTCCTCGTGCGCCACGGCGGCACCGCGATCCTTTCCGAGACCCCGGAGATCTACGGCGCCGAGCACCTCCTCACCCGCCGCGCGGTGTCGCGCGCTGTCGGGGAGAAGCTCGTCGAGCGCATCAAGTGGTGGGAGGACTATACCGCGCGCAACAAGGGCGAGATGAACAACAACCCGTCGCCGGGCAACAAAGCGGGCGGGCTCACGACCATTCTCGAAAAATCCCTCGGCGCGGTCGCGAAGGGTGGCACGACCAACCTCGTCGAGGTCTATGAATACGCGCAGCCCGTGACGGCCAAGGGCTTCGTCTACATGGACACGCCGGGCTACGACCCGGTCTCCGCCACGGGACAGGTCGCGGGCGGCGCGAACATGATCTGCTTCACCACCGGGCGCGGCTCGGCGTACGGCTGCGCACCCGCACCCTCGCTCAAGCTTGCCACGAACACCGCGTTGTGGAATCGTCAGGAAGAAGACATCGACATCAACTGCGGCGAGATCGTCGACGGCACGTCGAGCGTCGAGCAGATGGGCGAAAGATTCTTCAGGCTGATACTCGAGACGGCTTCGGGCGCGAAGACCAAGAGCGAGCTGCACGGTTACGGGCAGAACGAGTTCGTGCCGTGGTATCTCGGAGCGGTGATGTAGGAATCCGCAAGCGTAGTCGGTGACGGTGATGCCGCAGTCCCGGAAAGAAGCACAGGAACTTCAAGCAGGTCTATTCCAAGGAGGAGATCGATGAACAGATTCTTTGCCGGCCTGCTCGCGTGCGGCGCCATCGCGTTCGCCGGCCAGGCGGTGGCGCAGGAAACGCTCAATGTCTGGTGGAACAAGGGCTTCTACAAGTCCGAGGACGACGCGCTCCTCGTGGCCATCAAGAAATTCGAGCAGAAGACCAAGGTCAAGGTCGAGCTGTCGCAATATCCGGTACAGGACACGATTCCCAAAACGGTTGCGGCGCTCGACGCTGGGACGCCGCCGGACGTAGCCTATGGCGACGTCTACGACTTCCAGGTCACCGGCAAATGGGCTTTCGACGGCAAGCTCGAGGATCTCTCCGACGTCCTCACGCCCATGAAGGATCGGTTCCTTCCGAACACCATCGAGACGACGTATCTGTATAACGATCAGGCGAAGAAGCGCGCGTACTACGCGTTCCCGCTCAAGCAGCAGACGATGCACATCCAGTACTGGATCGACATGCTGGAGAAGGCGGGCTTCAAGGAGTCCGACATTCCCAAGACGTGGAATGAGTACTGGTCGTTCTGGTGCGACAAGGTGCAACCCGCATACCGAAAAGCGACGGGTTCGCGCGTCTACGCGACCGGGTTTCCAATGGGCGTCAACGGCAGCGACTCGTTCTACTCGTTCCTCACGTTCATGGATGCCCACAACGTCAAGCTCGTCGACGACAACGGCAAGCTGCTGGTCGACGACCCCAAGGTACGGCAGGGCCTGATCGCGGCGATGAAGGACTACACCGACCCATATGTGAAGGGATGCACGCCGCCGTCGTCAACGAGCTGGGCTGATCCGGACAACAACGTCGCGTTTCACAACAAGACCATCATCATGACGCACAACGCGACGATCTCGATCGCCGCCAAATGGCTCGATGACATGAATAACGAGACCCTCCCCGCGGACCAGCGTGCACAGGCGAAGAAGAACTACACCGAGTTGATCGCGACCTCGGGCTTCCCAAGCAAGCCGGACGGGTCGAAGATGGTGTATCGGGCGGCTGTGAAGACGGGCGTCGTATTCGCTGCGGCGAAGAACAAGAAGCGCGCCAAGGAATTCGTCGCGTTCCTGTTGGAGGGAGACAATCTTAGGCCGTACGTCGAGGGCTCGCTCGGGCGCTGGTACCCCGTGACCAAGGCTGCAGCCGAGAGTCCCTTCTGGAAGGCCGACAAGCACCGACAGGCAGTCTACAACCAGTTCCACGCCGGAACCGTGACGTTCGAGTTCACCAAGAACTACAAGTTCACCATTCTCAACAACGAGAACGTGTGGGCGAAGGCGATGAACCGCGTTGTGAACGAGAAGGTACCCGTGGACAAGGCGGTCGACGAGTTGATTGCCCGCATCAAGGCGGTCGCGGGCTAGAGCCGTACCCTCATTCCCGCGCGGGAATCCAGCGTCGTCGAAAGACACTGGGTCTGTCGCTTGCGCGGGGATGGCGGCACCCATTCGAACGCGGCCACACCGAATCCATGGCCACGCTGACCATCCCGCGAGCCGAGCCCGCGCTTCCCGCCGGCCCGGCCAAGAAGCGCCTGTCGCCTTGGCAGGCGTGGGGCATGATCCTGCTCGCCCCGTACGTGCTCGTCTTCTTCGTCTTCGTGCTCTACCCGATCGGCTACGGGCTATGGCTCGCGCGACATCCATCGAGCTACGAGCACCTCGTCGCCGATCCCGTGTTCGCGCGCTCGGTCGTCAACACGCTGATCTTTCTCGTCGTCGGCATCAACCTCAAGATGGCGGTCGCACTGCTCCTGTCGGGATTCTTCGTGCAGGCGCGCACCTGGATCAAGTGGCTGTCGCTGGTCTTCATCCTGCCCTGGGCGATGCCTTCGATCCCGACGATCCTCTCGATCCGCTTCATGCTCAATCCGGAATGGGGAATGGTCAACTCGGTGATCTTCCGCCTGACGGGGGCCGACGGGCCGAACTGGCTGAACGAGCCCTCGCTCGCGCTGGCGATGGCGATCCTCGTGCATATCTGGAAATCGCTGCCGTTCTGGACCTTGATCCTGATCGCCGGACGACTGGCGATACCGGGCGAGCTCTACGAAGCGGCTGCGGTCGATGGCGCATCGCAGTGGCAGCGGTTCAGGTTCATCACCTGGCCGTCGCTGCAGACGCTCTACCTCACCTCGTCGATCCTGTCGATGATATGGACGCTGGGCGACTTCAACAGCGTGTACCTGCTGACGGGCGGAGGCCCTGCGGATCTGACGCACGTGCTGGCCACACTCGGAATCCGCTACTTGCGTCTCGACCAGGTCGACCTGTCGATGGCGGCGATCGTCTGCGCGCTGCCGCTCGTGCTGCCTCTGGTGTACTTCATGATGAAACGGCTGTCGCGATGAAGACTCCTTCCTGGAAGCAGGTAAGCACCGAGGCGAAGCTCCTCCTGATCGGGATTCCGGTGCTGATCTGGACGCTGCTGCCGATCTATCACCTGTTCCTGTTTTCGATCTCGCCCAAGGAATCCGCCTTCGGCGGCAAGCTCTGGCCCGATCACCCGACCTTGCACAACTTCGAGGTCGTGTTCCGCGAGCAGCACTATTACCTGAGCCACTTCTGGCTGCAGCTCGGCAACTCACTGATCATCGCGGTGACGGTCGGCGTGCTGACGCTGCTCGTCGCCACCGCCGCAGCCTTCGCGATCAGCCGGCTCAAGGTCAAAGGGGGGCGGGCGATGATGAACCTGGCGCTTTTCACCTACTTCATTCCGGCAGCCTTCCTCGCGGTGCCCATGTACAAGACGATGGGGCTCTACGGGCTCCTCAACAATCAATGGGCGCTGATCCTGGCCATGGTGACGATCGCCGCGCCGTACTCGATCTGGGTGCTGAAGCAGGCCTCCGACAAGCTGCCCTACGAGCTCGACGAAGCGGCCCGCATGGACGGGGCGTCGCCCATGCAGCTCTTCCGCCTCGTGTACCTGCCGCTGATGACCCCGTCGCTGGTGGCGATCGGCACGTATGCGCTCCTGCTGGCGTGGAATGAATACCTGTACGCGTTCCTGCTGCTGTCCAACGACCGCCAGATCACGCTCGCGGTCGCGCTGGGCAACTTCCTCGCCGCGGACGACTCGCCCTGGGAGCTCCTGATGACGGTAGGACTGCTCTATGCCTTGCCCCCGGCGGCGATCTACTATGTGTTCAAGCGCTACATGGTCGGCGGACTCACCGCCGGCGCGGTGAAGAGCTAGCCTGCGAGAGGCCCTCATGGCATCCGTATCGTTCCAGAGCATCGAGAAGAACTTCGGATCGACCAAAGTCATCCACGGCATCGGCTTCGACATCCATGACGGCGAGTTCATGGTGCTGGTCGGCCCGTCGGGCTGCGGCAAGTCGACACTGCTGCGCATGCTCGCGGGACTCGAGGAGATCTCCTCCGGCACCATCGCCATCGACGGCAAGGTGGTCAACGACATGGAGTCGAAGGACCGCGACATCGCGATGGTGTTCCAGAGCTACGCGCTGTACCCGCACATGACGGTCGCCGACAACATGGCGTTCAGCCTGAAGCTCCGAAAGGCCGCCCCGGCGACGATCCAGGAGCGGGTGGCGAAAGCGGCCCGGATCCTGAACCTGGAGCCGTATCTGAAGCGCTTCCCGCGCGAGCTCTCGGGGGGGCAGCGGCAGCGGGTGGCGATGGGTCGAGCGATCGTGCGCGACCCCAAGGTGTTCCTGTTCGACGAGCCGCTGTCCAACCTGGACGCGAAGCTGCGGGTGGCGATGCGCGGCGAGATCAAGGCGCTGCATCAGCGGTTGAAGACCACCACCGTGTACGTGACCCACGACCAGGTCGAAGCGATGACCATGGCCGACCGCATCGTTGTGATGCACGACGGGCGCGTGGAGCAGATCGGCACGCCGCTCGAGCTTTACGATCGCCCCGGCAACCTGTTCGTCGCGCAATTCATCGGCTCTCCGGCGATGAACGTGATCGAGGGCACGGTGCGCAGGAACGGAGGCATGCCGCACGTCGAGGCCCCGGGCGGGGTGCGCTGGCCTCTCGGCGGTGCGTCGGGGACCGAAGGCCAGCGCGTGGCCTACGGCGTCCGGCCCGAGCATCTGGAGCTGTCCGTCGCGAATGCAAACGGCGCGGTGCAGGGTGAGGTCATCGTGGTCGAGCCGACAGGCGCGGAGACCGAGCTGCTGGTCAAGGCGGGAGAGGCGCAGCTCGTGCTGGTCACGCATGGCCGGCCGGTGGTGAATCCAGGCGACAAGATCGCGCTCACGGTCGATCCGGCGATGGTGCACGTGTTCGATCAGGCGAGCGGGCAGCGTATCGTCGCGTGACAAGTGCGCAGAATCCAGTGCGCGAGTCGACCATTTCCACGGAGGGGCACGCCGGAGGCCAAGGCCGCGAAGAACGCGACAACGACGATTCCCGTGGTCGTCGCAGCCACCGGGAACCATCCGTGAACCTCCGACACCGAAACCCATCATGACCAAGACGAGGCGCAAGCTGCGGTCCACCGCCTGGTTCGGCCGCCACGACCGCGACGGCCTGGTGCATCGGTCGTGGATGAAGAACCAGGGGATTCCCCACGATCAGTTCGACGGCCGGCCGGTGATCGGCATCTGCAACACCTGGTCGCAGGCGACGCCGTGCAACGCGCATTTCCGAGAGCTCGCCGCACACGTGCGCGACGGCGTGCTCGATGCGGGCGGCTTCCCGATCGAGTTTCCCGTGATGAGCCTCGGGGAGACGCTCATGCGCCCGACCACGATGCTCTTCCGCAATCAGGTGGCGATGGACGTCGAGGAGTCGATCCGGGCGAACCCGTTCGACGGCATCGTGCTGCTCATGGGCTGCGATAAGACCACGCCGGCGCTCCTGATGGGTGCCGCGTCCTGCGATCTGCCGACGATCGGGGTATCCGGCGGGCCGATGCTCAACGGCAAGTTCCGCGGCCAGGACATCGGCTCGGGGACCCACGTGTGGAAGTTCACCGAGATGCTCAAGACCGGCGATATGAGCGAAGGCGACATGATCGAGGCGGAATCGTGCATGTCGCGCTCGGCCGGCCACTGCATGACCATGGGAACCGCCTCGACGATGGCGTCGATGGTCGAGGCGCTGGGCATGGGGCTGCCGACCAACGCCGCAATCCCGGCGGTGGATTCGCGCCGGCGCGTGCTCGCGCGAATGGCGGGTCGGCGGGCTGTCGACATGGTCCGCGAGGATCTCAGCATGTCTAAGATTCTCACCAAGCAGGCGTTCGAGAACGCCATCATGGTCAACGGCGCGATCGGCGGCTCGACCAACGCGGTCGTCCACCTGCTCGCGATCGCCGGCAGGATCGGCGTCACGCTCACGCTCGACGACTGGGACCGCCTCGGACGGGAGATTCCCTGTCTTGTGAATCTCATGCCGTCGGGCGAGTACCTGATGGAGGATTTCTACTACGCGGGCGGACTGCCGGTCGTCATCCGCGAGATCGGCGAATTCCTGCACAAGGGCGCGCTGACCGTCAACGGGCGGACGATCTGGCAGAACGTCGCAGACGCGGTCAACTACAACGAGAAGGTGATAACAAAGCTCGCGAAGCCGTTCAAGCCGCACGGAGGGATCGCCGTGCTCCGCGGCAACCTCGCTCCCGATGGGGCGGTGCTGAAACCGTCGGCGGCGACGCCGAAGCTCATGCGGCACAAGGGGCGGGCGGTCGTATTCGAAGACATCGACGATCTCAACCGCCGCATCGACGATCCCGGGCTCGACGTCGACGCGAGCTCGGTGCTGGTGCTCAAGAATTGCGGGCCCAAGGGCTATCCGGGATTTCCCGAGGTCGGCAATTTCGCGCTTCCGGCCAAGCTCTTGAAGCAGGGCGTCACGGACATGGTGCGCATCTCCGACGCGCGCATGTCGGGGACAGCCTACGGGACCGTCGTGCTGCATACAGCGCCGGAAGCCGCGGCGGGCGGACCGCTGGCGCTAGTGCAGACCGGTGATGTCGTCGAGCTCGACGTCGCCAAGCGCAAATTGCTTCTGCACGTGACCGACGAGGAGCTCGAGCGTCGTCGGAAGCGCTGGAAGCCGCCGCCTCCGCACGCGGATCGCGGCTGGGTCCAGCTCTACTGCGACACCGTCATGCAGGCGGATCGTGGCGTGGATCTCGATTTCCTGGTCGGCAAATCCGGCGCCAAAGTCGGCCGGGAAAGCCACTAGGGCTTCAATCGCATGGGTTACCGGGGCGCGCCAGCGATCTCCCGCGTCCAACGCCCTGGACCGCGGTCGAGGCGTTGCGAGAGGTGGCTGGCGCCGGTCGCGATGACGCTTGCAACCCTGGCGGGCGCCGCGGAGATGCCGGCATTCCGTCCAGGGGTGTGGGAGTACGAGCGCACGCTCGGCAGCAGCAAGTTCGTCGCCAAGGAATGCGGCAATCCCTCCCAGGAGATGCGGTCGCACAACGCATCGCTCGGTAAGCTCGGATGCAAGCTCTCCCCGCTGATCCAACAGGGATCGACGTACACCTTCACGAGCGAGTGCGCGATCAAGCTTCCTTCCGGAGTGTATTCGTCGAGCGCCACATCGATCCTCACCGCGGATAGCGACGACGCCTATCGCCTCGAGGTGCGGGAGACCCATCAAGGCCGGACCCGCGAGGAGACCATCGTCGCCCATCGTGTGGCCGATTGCGCTCCGTAGCGCTTGTCATCCGCCGTGCCCGTATTCGACTACCTCAACCCCGCGCTGCCTGCGGGACTCTCTCGGGTCACGATGCCTGTGATCGACGCGACCGCTGAAACGCTGGAAGGCTACGGACGTCTCGTCGACGATCCTGCGGCGTGCCCGATCGAGATCGTGCGCTGGCCGGCTAAAGGCCGGCGGCCGGTCGATGAAGACACCGGCAACCAGGGCGGCACGACCGAAGGTGTTTTCGCGAGTGAATGGCAGGGCGATGTGCTGTTCGGCCGCAATGACGCCGTAGGCGGCGAGTATGTTCTTGCGTACGCGACCGACCCGGCGACAGCCGGCCGCGACCATCGCCGCGATCCCGACCGGATCCTCCTCTGGCACGCGAATTACCACCCGGATGGCGGTCAGCTCTTCTTTCCGCTCGACGGCGCGCCGTTCATGGTGCCGCTCGCCCTGCCGGGCGACGACGTGAAGCCACAGGACTTCGTGTGCTTCCGTTTCGATGGCCGACGCGGTCTCTACATCCATCCCGACGTGTGGCACGAGGGAGTATTCGCGGTACGCGGATCGCAGCGCTTTCTAGACCGGCAGGGCGCCGTGCATGCGCGCGTTTCGCTGGATTTCGCGCGCGAATTCGGCTGCCTGCTGGAAGCGCGGCTGTAGCCCGGAACGAGCGCCAGGAGCCGTAGCCCCGGGATGAGCGCGAGCGGATCCCGGGGAAGGCGAGTTCGAGCTGGTGATCACTCTTAAGGCCGCGCCGTGCGCTTTGCCCTCCCCGTTCCGCCTCGCGAGCTCTGGACGATCGGCCATTCGACGCTGGCCGTCCAGACTTTCATCGCGCACCTCTCGCGGCATCGGATCGAGACGATCGTCGACGTGCGCCGTCACGCCGGATCACGCCGTCATCCGCAGTTCAATCCGCCCGCGCTGGCGGCGGCGCTGGGAAGCGAGCGCATGCGGTACGTCGCGATGGCGGCGCTGGGCGGACGCCGCAAGCCTCGTCCGGATTCGCGCAACACCAACTGGCACAACGAGTCATTTCGCGGCTACGCCGACTACATGGAGACACCCGAGTTCGCTGCCTCAATAGCGGAGCTCGCGCGCGAGGCGCTGGCAGCGCGTTGCGCGATCATGTGCGCCGAATCGTTGTGGTGGCGCTGTCACCGCTCGCTGATCGGCGACGCTTTCAAGACCTGCGGCACGGCCGTGTGGAACATCGACGCGCAGGGTGCGGCGGCGGAGCATCCTTATACCTCCGCGGCCCGTGTCGCATCAGGCGAGCTCACCTACGGCGGCGGCGATCTCTTCGGGGCATCGCCGGTGTGAGCGCAGGGAACCTGGGTATCGGTTTTGGGATGAGCGCGACGAGCCCCGGATTTCGGCCTGAGGCCTCGACCCGCGCTACGAAATCTCGACTTCCGCCTCGATCTCGACCGGGATGTCGAACGGCAGCTCCGCCATCCCCACGGCGGAGCGCGCATGCTGTCCCGCTTCGGGTCCGTAGAGCTCCAGGATCAGATCGGAAAAGCCGTTGATCACGGCGGGCTGTTGGTTGAATCCGGTTGCGGAATTGACCATGCCGAACACGCGCAGCCACGCGTGGACCCGGTCGAGATCGCCGAGCTCGCGCTTGAGGCTTCCGAGGATCGCCAGCGCGGTGAGCCGCGCCGCGCGATAGCCTTCTTCGACGCCCAGATCGCGTCCCAGCTTGCCGCGCGGCGCCGCCAGCGAGCCATCGGCGTTCTGCGGACCGTGGCCGGAGACGAAGGCGCGGTTACCGCGGATTCGTACGAAGGCGAACGGCAGTCGCGCGCCGGGCGGCGGAATCACGGGGCCGGGCAGCACCAGTCCGAGCTCGCGCAAACGGGATTCGATCTGCACGAGCGGCGCTCAGAACTTGCCGTACTTGTCGTAGGCGGCGACCGGATCCATGCCGCCAACGAGCGCACGCCGCATCTCGCTTTCGGTCGCGACCACCTCTTCGGTCTTCGCGACGACCTCCGCGGCAACCGCGACCGGAATGACGACAACGCCGTCGCGGTCCCCGAGGACGTAATCCCCCGTCGATATCGTCACGGCGCCGATCGTTACGGGCTCGCCGTAGCGGTCGGGCAGCCAGCGCGACACGATGTCGGCCGGCGTCAGGAATGAGCAGAAGACCGGAAAACCCTGCTCGACGACGAGCTCCGTGTCTCGCGATCCTCCATCGACGACGAAGCCCAGGACGCCGCGTGCTTGCAGCGTCTGCGCTGAAAGCTCGCCCATCAACGCGAGCTCGCGGTTGTTCGGCTGGCAGACGATCACGTGGCCCTCTGGGGCGCGCGCGAGCAGCGTGCACCAGGCCCGCAGGGTCTCGTCGCGCGAAAGGGTGCGATCGATGTGTCCGCTCACCGTCCACGCCGGACCTGCAGTGCGCAACACGGGCGCGACGGGCTTGATCTCGGGCGGGAGCACGATGTTCTCGTGTCCCATCATCCGCAGCACGTCGTGCACCGCGCCCGTGTAGCACCGGCCCAGTCGCGCGGTCAGATCGGTCGTCGGCATTCCAAGGCGGCTCCGACGACCATTATCGCTGCGCGCAGCGGACAGCGCAAAACAAGGGGGCGGGTATCGCACCGCCCCCTTTCCCGAACCCTCTAGACGAGGACCGGTTTGTGCGAGCGTTGCTGCTTCCTACTTACTGCCCGGTCGCATCATTGAATCTGCTCGGCGGCGCAACTCCGACGAACAGGGAGTCGTACGCATTACCTGCTTGCTTCGTCTGTTCATCGATAGGAAGCTCCTGTCCGTTGATCGCGCTGCTTGTCGCGTACTCTTGGGTAGGACCTTCCGGACGAACGCTCGGTTGCAACTCTTCGTCGCCCGCCAAGTCGAAACAGCATTAGCCAAACGTTAATGGTCCAAGGTGGATAGCATCCGGGGCATTACCTCGTTCGTACGGGTTGCGGCCGCGGGCAGTTTCTCGCAGGCGGCGCGACAGCTGGGCGTGTCGACGGTCGCCGTAAGTCGCAACGTCCAGCGTCTGGAAAGCGAGCTCGGCGTCCGGCTGCTCAATCGGACTACGCGCCGAGTGAGCCTGACGGAAGAGGGCCGAGCGCTCTTCGAAACCAGCCGCGGCGCGCTCGCCGAACTGGAAGCGGCGCACGAGACGATCGCCGAGCGCCGGTCTGAGGCCGCCGGGCTGGTGCGCGTGACCAGTGCGACGGTCTTCGGACGCATGTACGTGCTGCCGCTGCTCGGCGAATTCCGTGCGCGCTACCCTCGGGTCGAAGTGGAGCTCTCGCTCGCCGACCGGCTGATCGACATGGTCGCCGAGAGCTACGACGTCGGCATTTGCCTCGGCCAGATCCCGGAGTCGAACGCCGTGGTGCGCAAGCTCGCCGATGTGCCGCGCTTCGTATGCGCGTCGCCCCAATATCTGATGCGCCACGGCGCCCCGCAGACCCCGAGCCAGCTCTCGTCGCACGAGTGTATCCGCTATCGCTCGATCGCGAGCGGCCAGCCTTCGCGGTGGGAGTTCGGCCGCGAGGCGGCCCTCGAAGGCTACGACGTGCGCGGGCACCTCGTAGTCAACGACATCCTGGCTGTATGCGACGCAGCGATCGCCGGGCTGGGGCTCGCGCAGCTCGCGACCTTCGTCGCCACGCCGCACATCCGCAAAGGCCGGCTGGTCCCGGTGCTCGCCGACTACGCGCCGCCGCAGTTTCCGGTTTCCCTGTATTACCCTGCGCGTCGCCTGCAGGCCGCGCGGGCGCGCGTATTCGTGGAGTTCGTCCTGCAGCGGCTCACCAATCACCCCGATCTCGTGTTCGACCCACGTTGCCTCGAGACATCGGTCGGAGCGTAGAGCCGCCTGGGACGGTGCGCCGCGCCCGGTGGATCGCCGTCAGAACAGATCGAGTTGTCCGGCTTCGGAGCGGGATTTCGGTGCCCGGAAGCGCGTGCGGTCGAGCGCGATCGCGCGACCCGCGTCGAGACCCAGCCGCTTGCAGGCGATCTCGAAGCGGCGCTCGATCAGCTCGGCAAACTGACCCTGCCCGCGCATGCGGGAGCCGAACCCGGGATCGTTGTCTCTTCCACCGCGCAGCTGCTGCACGAGGCTCATCACGTGCTGCGCCCGCAACGGGTAGTGCTGAGCGAGCCAGTCCCGGAAAAGGTCCTTCACTTCCCAGGGCAGCCGCAGCATCACCCACATCGCCGAGCGCGCGCCGTGCGCGGACGCGGCCTCGAGGATCGCTTCGAGGTCCTTGTCGGTGAGCTGCGGAATGACCGGAGCGACGTTCACGCCGACCGGTACGCCCACAGCGGCGAGCGTCCTGATCATTTCCAGCCGCCTTTGCGGCGAGGGGGCGCGGGGATCGAGCTTTCGCGCGAGCTCCCTGTCGAGCATCGCGATCGACACCTGGACGTGGACGAGGTTCTTCGCCGCCATCGGCGCCAGCAGGTCGAGGTCGCGCTCGATCAGGACGCCCTTGGTCGTTATGGTGATGGGGTGCTCGCATTCCGCGAGCACCTCGATGATCTGTCGCGTGATCCGCCACTCGCGCTCGATGGGCTGGTACGGATCGGTATTCGTTCCCAGCGCCATAGGCTCGCAGCGGTACCCCGGCTTCGAAAGCTCGGAGCGGAGCAGCGCCGCCGCGTTCGGCTTGGCGAAGAGCTTCGTTTCGAAATCGAGCCCGGGCGAGAGGTCGAGATAGGCGTGCGAAGGTCTCGCGTAGCAGTAGATGCAGCCGTGCTCGCAACCCTGATAGGGATTGATCGAGCGGTCGAACGGAATGTCCGGCGATTCGTTGCGGGCGATGATGGTCCGCGCATTCTGAATCGTGACGATCGTCCTGGGCGGAGGAGCTCCCTCGTCTTCGCCCGCGGCTGCGGGCTGCCAGCCGTCGTCGACCGCTTCACGGCTCTCGCGGCGGAATCGGTTCTCCGGATTGAATGTCGCACCGCGGCCTTTCACCGCCTCGCGTCGTGCTTGGGCCATCGCGATACTTCCTACCCGACCAGGCGCGCGTCCATGGTGATGGTCGCGTTGAGTACGCGCGAGACCGGGCAGTTCGCCTTGGCATTACCGGCGATCTCGGCGAACTTCGCGGCGTCGATGTCGACGACGCGGGCGCGGGTCGTAAGGTGGATCGCGGTGATGGTCCACGCGCCGTTCGCCTGGTCGAGCGTCAACGTGGCCTCGGTATCGATCGCGTCCGCGGTGAAGCCTGCGTTGTTGAGCATGAAGGAAAGGGCCATCGTAAAGCAGCCGGCGTGCGCCGCCGCGATCAGCTCCTCCGGGTTGGTCCCCTTCCCGTCGCCGAAACGGGCGACGAAGGAGTAGGGCGTGTCCTTGAGCGTGCCGCTTTGTGTAGCGATGGTCCCTGCGCCTTCCTTCACCGTGCCCTGCCAGCGGGCGGAGGCTTTGCGTTGCATTCGTCGTCTCCTCGGTTCTTCGTTTCCTTCTCCCTCGAGGAAGCGAGTGTAGGCCCATGCGCGTTTCGCGCCAAGTGGCGAACCTCGCCGCGCTCGCGCCATGCGTTAACATACCCGCATCGCAAGACCGCGCGCTTTCTCGCGGCACCCACGCATGGTGAGCCGACGATGACCGATCCCAAAGGCATCCGATTCGATACACTGACGCTGCACGCAGGGGCCCGTGCCGACCCTGCGACCGGCGCGCGGGCGACGCCCATCTACCAGTCGGCGTCGTTCGTGTTCCGCGACAGCGATCACGCCGCGGCGCTGTTCAACATGGAGCGCGCGGGGCACGTCTACTCGAGGATTTCCAATCCGACGTGCGCGGTTCTCGAGGAGAGGATCAGTGCGCTCGAAGGTGGCGTCGGGGCGATCGCGGTCGCGAGCGGCCAGGCTGCGCTGCACCTGGCGATCGTCACGCTGATGGGCGCCGGATCGCACATCGTGGCCTCGCGCTCGCTCTACGGCGGTTCGCACAATCTGCTCGACTTCACGCTGCCGCGCTTCGGCATCGAGACGACCTTCGTCGATCCCCGCGATCTCGACGCCTGGCGCGCAGCCGTCCGGCCGAACACGCGGCTCATGTTCGGCGAGACCCTCGGCAATCCCGGTCTCGAAGTCCTCGACATCCCGCGCGTGTCGACGCTCGCTCACGAGCACGGCCTGCCTCTGCTCGTCGACTCGACCTTCACCACGCCGTATCTCATCCGTCCTTTCGAGCACGGCGCCGATCTCGTCTATCACTCGGCGACCAAGTTCCTGTCCGGCCACGGCGTGGTGATCGGGGGGCTGCTGGTCGACGGCGGACGCTTCGCCTGGGACGAGCCCGGGCGAAGCGCAGGGAAATTTCCGACGCTGACCGAGCCGTACACGGGGTTTCACGGCATGGTGTTCGCGGAGGAATCGACGACCGCCGCCTTTCTCCTGCGCGCGCGACGCGAGGGCATCCGCGATTTCGGCGCCTGCATGGCGCCGATGACGGCGTTCCAGATCCTCCAGGGCATCGAGACGCTGCCTCTGCGCATGCAGCGCCACGTCGACAACACGCGCAAGGTCGTGGCCTTCCTCGCCGGCCACGCTTTCGTCGAATCGGTCGGCTATCCCGAGCTGCCCCAGCATCCCGACCACGCGCTCGCCAAAGAGCTTCTGCCGCTCGGCTGCGGCGCCGTGTTCAGCTTCTCGATCCGGGGCACGCGCGAACAGGGCCGCAAGTTCATCGAGCGTCTGAACATCTTCTCTCACCTCGCCAACGTCGGCGACGCCAAGTCGCTGGTGATCCATCCCGCGTCGACGACCCATTTCCGCGTCGCGACCGAGGACCTTCGCGCCGCCGGCATCACCGAAGGCACGATCCGGCTGTCGGTCGGACTCGAGGATCCCGACGATCTCATCGAGGACTTGAGCCGGGCGCTGCACGCCGCGGAGAAGGGCTGATCCGCGATGCGCGTACCGGTCGCGGGCCGCGACGCCTATGCCTACACGGGATCGCGCGCCTTCGAAACCGCGCGAGCGACCATCGCGTTCGTGCACGGCGCCGCCGGCGACCACGGCGTGTGGGCGCTGCAATCGCGCTATTTCGCGCATCACGGATGGAATGTGCTCGCCGTCGATCTGCCCGGCCACGGGCGAAGCGCGGGCGAGCCGCTCGCCTCGGTGCAACAGATCGCCGACTGGCTGGTGGCGCTGCTCGATACGCTCTCGATCGAAACCGCCGTTCTCGCGGGTCACAGCATGGGCGCGCTCGCGGCGCTCGACGCCGCCGCGCGTCATCCTGTCCGGATCGCGAAGCTCGCGCTCTTCGGCGCCGCGGTTCCGATGCCGGTGGCCAAGGCGCTCCTGGACGCGGCGAAGCGCGACGACCATGCCGCGCTGGAGATGATCAACGGCTGGTCGTTCTCGCCTTCGGATCAGCTCGGCGGCAACCGCATGCCGGGCGTATGGATGACGGGTAACGGCATGAGGCTCATGGAGCGCTGCGCCCCCGGCGTGCTGCACACCGACCTCCTCGCGTGCCACCGCTACGCGGACGGATTGAGCGCCGCGGCGCAGGTGCGCTGCCCCGCGCTGGTGGTCCTCGGCGTGCGCGACCGCATGGCGCCGGCGAAGAACGCGGCGGCGCTCATCGCTGCGCTCCCCGACAAGCGCGTGATCACGGTTCCCGAATGCGGGCACAGCCTCATGGTCGAAGCGCCCGATACCGTGCTCGACGGGCTGCGCGAGTTTGCTACACGCTAGCCGTTACGCCACTTGATCGAGCAGCCGATCGAGGCGGTCTGACTTGCCGGGCCCTTGCCCGTACGCGCGACCTGCACCATGGCGTCGTAGAGCTCGCGCGGCGCATCGGGCTTCGACGAGCGTCCCGAATCGTCGAGGCGGCCGCGATATTGCAGCTCGAGCTTCCCGTTGTATCCGAAGAAATCCGGCGTGCACACCGCGCCGTATGCCTTCGCCACGTCCTGCGTTTCGTCCCAGAGATAAGGGAAAGGAAAATGCAGCCGGGCCGCGACGGTCTTCATGTTCTCGAACGAGTCCTCGGGATAGTCCGTCGGATCGTTACTGGAGATGGCCACCGAGCCGATCCCCTGCGGCTTGAGCGCGGCGGCGTCGCGGACGATCTTGTCGATCACCGCCTTGACGTAAGGACAGTGGTTGCAGATGAACATCACGAGCAGTCCGTTGGTGCCCGCCAGCTGGTCGCGGCGGTAGCGCCGGCCGTCGGTGCCGACAAGCTCGAAATCCGGCGCCCGCGCGCCGATATCGCTTGGAATCGCCACGATGAGTCTCCTGGTGTCTCGCTGTGGCAAAATGCTAGCATGCCGCGGCGTTGCCACGATACCGCGCCGCGCTTTCCGCATGGTCCCGCGCTTCTTCGTTACACCACCGCTTGCGACGGGGCGCGAGATCACGCTTCCCTCGAGCGCCGCGCATCATGCTGCCCAGGTCCTGCGCCTCGCGCGCGGCGATCCGGTGAACTTGTTCGACGGCGAAGGTGGCGAATACGGCGGGGAGATCGTGAGCTCGACCTCGCGCGCGGTCGTCGTGATGCTGACGGAGCATCGGCCGGTCGAACGCGAATCACCGCTCGAAGTCACGCTCGTGCAGGCGCTCATCGCATCCGACCGGATGGATGACGTGATCCGGAAGGCGGTCGAGCTCGGCGCGGCGGGAATCGCGCCGGTCTTGAGTGCGCGCGGCGTCACGCGTCTCGAGGGCGATCGCGCGCGGCGCCGGGTCGAGCATTGGCGACAGATCGGGATCGCATCGTGCGAGCAGTGCGGCCGCAATCGCTTGCCGGCCGTGCATATGCCAAGCGAGCTTCGCACGTGGCTCTCGCAGCCTTCGAAGGCGCGCTCGCGCCTGGTGCTCGCGCCTTCGGCAGGCGACTCGCTCGCCCGGGTATCGGAGCCCTTGAGCCCGGTCGAGCTTCTCGTCGGACCCGAAGGCGGGTTCGCGCCGGAAGAAGAAGACGTCGCAATCGCCGCGGGGTTTCGCGCCGTGCGGCTCGGTCCGAGAATCCTGCGCACGGAAACCGCGGGACCGGCTATGCTTGCGGCTTTGAACGCCCTCTGGGGAGACTGGCGGTGAGCCGGGGCGGGTACAAAAAGAACCGATGCGCGAGGCTCTGAGGGATTCTCCTCGCGATCGCTTTGCTCGGCGCTGGAGACCATCGCGTGAAACGACTGCTTTGCGCATTGTGCTGTGCCGTCGCGACCGGCGCAGCATGGGGCGAGGGCCCGCCCGAGATTCCACGCTTCTCCAGCGCCACGGCCGTGGCCGCTCTGCCCGCGGGATGGAAGCACCTTCCGCTCGCCTCTTTCAAGAACAATACCGAATACAGCCTCGTCAGCGAGGACGGCGCCGTCGTCGTCCAGGCGACCGCCCGCAATGCGGCCTCGTTCCTCGCGACGAAGGTCGATTTCGATCCGCATCAGTTTCCGATGCTCTCATGGCGGTGGAAGGTGAAGCAGGCGATTCCCGCGGCCAACACCGCGGAGCAGAGCAAGGAGGATGCGCCGGCGCGCATCATGGTCGCGTTCGACGGCGACGTGTCGAAGCTCTCGGCCAAGGACCGCTTCGCCGCCAAGGCGGCACAGTCGATCTCCGGCATCGGGCTGCCCTATGCGACGCTGATGTACGTCTGGGGCGGGAAGGTCGCCCTCGATTCGATCACCACGAGCAGCCGCAGTGCGCGAATCCGGATGCTCGCCGTCGCCGTCGACGAGCAGGGCGTCGGCCGCTGGCAGACCTACAACCGGAACCTGGTCGAGGACTTCAAGCGCGCGTTCGGAGAGGAACCTGGCCGCCTGATGTCGATCGAGGTAATGACCGACACCGACAATACCGGCGCAGACGCTCAGGCTTACTACGGCGACATCAGCGTTTCCGCCGCGAAACGGTGAACCGTAGCCCGGGATGAGCGCGAAGCGCGAATCCCGGGAGACATCCGAAAGCGAAAAGCTCCGCGTTTCACGTCCGGGTCGACGCGGCCTGCGCAAGAATTTCAGCGCTTCGGCGCCGGAGCGCTCACCGTGTCCGCGGCAACCAGGATGCTGCAGCGGACGCGCTCGAGCAGAATCGCGTCGACCGAGCCGCGCCACCAGCGCAACGCAAACGATTTGCTGCGCGGGTGGCCCAGGATCAGCAGGTCGATGCCCAGCTCGGAAACGAGCTTGGTGATCACGTCGACGGGCTCGCCCACGACCAGATGGTCGACGACGTTGACGCCCTTCGACGCGAGCAGCGCATGCGCCTCCTTCAAGTCCGCCTCCATGTGCTCGCGCTCGTCGGCCAGCGCAACCTCGGGAACGTACTCTCCCGCCAGCAGGTACGCCGAGGGGTAGTGCACGACGCCGGCAAGGTGTATCTCGACCGATGCCTCGGGCGCCAGACGGACCGCTTCGTCGAGGGCGGATCGGGATCCCGGTGTGCCGTTGTAGGCGACGAGAATCTTTCCGTACATGGCCAGTCCCTCCTTTAGCCTCGTACCTGTTTTCTGATCGCGAGGGCCGGAACCACGGCCGCCGCAAACGCGATCGTAACGACCAAAAAGCAATCGCGAAAGGCCGGGGCGGCCTCGCCCGACCCCGCGTAGGCGTCAAGCCTCCACTCCAGCAGCACGGCGAGCAGGTTCACGCCGATGGCGCCCCCGAGCTGGCGGGCGAAATTCACCACCGACGCCGCGTGACCCAGGTGCTCGGGCGGAAGCGCCTGTACCGCCCCGACGTTGAGGGAGGGGATGATGAGCCCCAACCCCACGCGGCCAACGGCGAGCCAGAGGGCGAGCACCCAGAACCCGGTGGAGCCCGTCGCGAGGGCGAGCAGCAGGCTCGACACGGCGAAGCAGGTGAGGCCTGCGGCAATGACATGCCTCGCGTGCGCACGGTCCGTCAGCCGCCCGGCCAGGGCAATCGCTGCCGCCAGCGCCAGGCCGGGCACGAACAGCAGGTTGCCGGCCTGAGCGGGCGAATAGCCCGCGATATCCTGCACGAACACCGGCACCAGGTACGTCGTGCCGAACAGTCCCACTCCGTATGCAAAAGCGACGATCGAAGCCGCGCGGAAGCTCGGGCTCGCGAAGATGCTCAGGGTAAGCAGCGGCGCCTTGGCCTTTCTCTCCCAGGCGACGAAGGCGATGGTCAACGCAAGGGCCACCACGGCGTGAACGAGCGTAAGAGGCGCCGTCCACCCTGCGCGGTGACCGACGACGGGCAGATCGAGCAGCGCGATCAGCGCGCCGATGACCAGCACCGCCCCGGTCCAGTCGAACGGGCGTCGCACCGCTCCGCTCTTGGCATCCGACAGCGACAGGATGCCGAGCGGCCACGCGGCTACGCAGAAAGGCACCGAAAGGAGGAAGATCGCGCGCCAGCCGAACATCTGCATCAGCGCGCCGCCGACCGCGGGCCCGATCGCCGGCGCAAGCACGACGCCGAATCCGAAAAGCCCCATCGCCCGGCCGCGCTCTTCCGGCGCGAACACGGCGAACAGGGCCATCATCGACAGCGGTTGCATGACGCCCGCCGCGGCGCCCTGCAGCACGCGCGCGAAGATCATCGACGCCGCGTTCCAGCTCGCCGCGCCCAGGAGCGAGCCGACCAGGAACACGACCATGGTCGCGAGGAACGTTCGCCGCTGGCCGAAGGTATCGACAAGCCACGCGGTCGCCAGCATGGTCGCGGTCGTCGCTGCCAGAAATCCCGTCGCGATCCATTGCAGTGAATCGTGGCCGATGCCGAACTCGCGGAGCAGCGCGGGAAAGGCGACATTGACGATCGTCGCCGCCAGCACCGTGGCCACGGTCCCGACCATGACGGCGGCGACGACTCCTGCCCGGTGTTGGAACAACGCCGAAATGGCCTCAGGCCGACGCGGGTTCGGCGACGTTGAGCGACCGACCGCAAAGCGCGAGCGCGACTTCGGCCAGATCTTCCCAGACGCTGCCCTGGCCGATCCCCTTGGCGAGCGCGTCGAGTCGCGCGAGTCGTAACAGAAGCTCGCGCAGCGTCGCGGGGTCGATGCGGCGTGCGGCACGCTCCATCGCCGCCTGACGCTTGCCCCACGCGCGGGCGTTGCGCACGGCGACGGCGATCGGTGTTCCCGTTGCTGCGGCCGCGAGCACGGCCGCGAGCGAGTGCAGATCCTCTCCCAGCTGCCAGAGGATGAGCGGCACGCCCTCTCCCGCGGCTTCGAGCGCAGCGAGTATGCGCAGCGCCCGCGCGGGGTCGCCCGCGAGCCAGGCCTCGGAGAGCTGGAACACGTCGAAGCGCGCCACGTCGGCGACCGCCCTCAGCACCCGTTCGTGCTCGAGCTCGCCCTCCGGCAGAAGCAGTCCAAGCTTGTCGATTTCCTGCTTCGCCGCGAGCAGGTTCCCTTCGGTCGCGTCGGCGAGGAATTGCAGCGTTTCATCGCCGACGCGCTGGCCCTGGCGCGCGAGGCGCTCCGATAGCCAGCGAGGCAGCTGGTCGCGCTCGACCGGATATACCTCGACGCTGACCCCCGACCGCTCGAGCGCCGCGAACCAGGCCGCGCCCTGCGCCGCGCGGTCGAGCCGCGGCAGGGTGATCAGCGTGACGGTATCGTCGCTGAGATGCGCCGCGTGATCCTCCAGCACGCGGGCCCCTTCGACGCCCGGCTTGCCGGAAGGCAGCGACAGATCGATCAAGCGCCGTTCGCCAAACAGGCCGAGATTGCGCTGCGCGGCGGCGAACGCGTCCCACCTGAAGCCGGAATCGGCCACGAAAATCTCGCGCTGGTCGAAGCCTGCGGCGCGCGCGGCGGCTCGGACCTGGTCCCCGGCCTCGAGCGCGAGCAGGGTCTCGCCGCCATGGACGACGTAGAGTGGCCGGAGTCCGTCGGCAAGATGGGCAGCGAGCTGGGCGGAACGGAGCTGCATCGAAACCCGTTACGCGGGCTTCTTCGCCGCCTGGAGCCGGCGCACCAGCTGCGACACGGCGTCGTCCTGCATCTCGTGCCAGAGGCGTTGCTCCTGCGCTTCCTTGGCGAGCGCCTCGGTGTCGTTGTAGGTGTAGGTCCGCCGCACGAGCAGCTCGGAGGTCGGCAGCCAGTCGTTGCCCGCGGCGTCGCGTACCCGGAACAGGATGCGCTTGGTGAGGAGGTATTCGGCCACCTTCCCGCCGCTCGACAGCGACAGGATCTGCTTGTTGTTCTCGACGCTCGTTATGTCGAGAATCGCCTGCGCCTGATCGGGCGAGGGCACTAGCTTGGCGCTGCCCGCGCCCTCCAGGGAACGGCGCAGGTCGAGCGTCAGTGGTTGGGACGCCGGCGAGTTCAGGTACAGCGTGTCGAAGGCGTAATGCGCTTCGCCGCGCAGGTGGAAGCCGCAGGCGACAGGCCCGCCCAAGAGCGCGAGCGCGACGACGAGTCGCGCGACGAGCGATTGGACAGCGGGCCTGTCGTCCCCGCGAAGGCGGGGACCCAAGTTGGCCGACCGGAATGCGCGCTCGTCGTCCCCGCGCAAGCGGGGCCCCAGTGTCTTTGCGAACGCCGCTGGGTTTCCGCGCTCGCGGGAACGACGGCGATCAAACCACGACATTGACCAGGCGTCCCGGGACCACGACCACTTTCTTCGGCGGCGCGCCGTTGGCGTGCCTGGCGAACTCGGGACTCGCGACCGCGGCGCGCTCGATCTCCGCCCGATCCGCGGCGGATGGCACACGGAGCTTGCCCCGCAGCTTGCCGTTCACCTGCAGCACCAGCTCGATCTCGTCCTGCGCCAGCGCCGCGGCGTCGACCGCGGGCCACGACGCATCGAGTATGTCGCCATATCGCGCAGCGTAGCCGAGCTGCTCCCACAGCACGTGCGTGATGTGCGGCGCGACGGGATTGAGCACGCGCAAGAGAATCGACAGGCCCTCGCGCGTGAGCTCGGCTGCCGGGAGCGAACCGTCCTCGGAAACCCGTTCGAGCGCTCTGAGCATCTTGTTGCAGGCGGAGACGACCGTGTTGTACTTGATGCGCTCGTAGTCGTCGCTTGCCTGCTTGAGATGGACATGGAGCTCGCGGCGGATCTCGCGCAATGGCGCAGGCGCGCGCGTCCAATCGACGTCCACTGGCGTGCGCGCCAACGCCTCGGCATGCGCCTGACCGTACGCCCACAGCCGCTTCAAGAACCGGAACTGTCCTTCGACGCCTTCGTCGGACCAGAGCGCGGAGTCCTCGGGCGAGCCCGCGAACATGACGAAGAGCCGCGCCGTGTCGGCGCCGTACTTCGCGCAGAATTCGTTCGGATCTACGCCGTTCTTCTTGCTCTTGGACATGGTGCCGGTGCCGCCGTACTCGACCGGATTGCCATCGGTCTTGAGGATGCCGCCGGTGATCCGGCCTTCGGCATCGTGCGTGGGCTCGACATCCTCGGGAGAGACATAGTCGATGCCTCCGCGATCGGTCCGCCGGAACCAGGCATGATTGAGCAGCATCCCCTGCGTCATCAGGCGCATGAAAGGCTCGTCGAATTTCACCATTCCCATGTCGCGCATGACCTTGGTCCAGAAGCGCGCGTACAACAGATGCAGGATCGCGTGCTCGATGCCGCCGATGTACTGGTCCATCGGATTCCAGTAATCGTTGCGCGCGTCGATCATGGTCTGCGCGCCCGGGCAGGCGTAGCGCATGTAATACCAGGACGAGTCGACGAAGGTGTCCAGGGTGTCGGTCTCGCGCTTGGCGGGACCACCGCACTTCGGACAGCGGGTGTCGACGAAGTCCGCTCGCTTGGCGAGCGGATTGCCGGAGCCGTCGGGAACGCAATCCTCGGGCAGCACGACCGGCAGATCGGCTTCCGGGACGGGAACGTCGCCGCAGGCGGGACAGTGGATGATCGGGATCGGCGTTCCCCAGTAGCGCTGGCGCGAGATGCCCCAGTCGCGCAGGCGATACGTGACGCGTTTCTCGCCCAGGCCCCTGGCGGCGAGGTCGGCCGCGACCGCGTCGACCGCCTCGCGGTACGCAAGCCCGTCGTATTTGCCCGAGTTCACGCAGCGCCCGTGTTCCTTGTCCTCGTACCACATCTGGAAGGCGTCGGTCCCGAACGTCTGGCCCGGAACGGCGATCACCTGCTTGATCGGCAGCCGGTACTTTCTGGCGAACGCGAAGTCGCGCTCGTCGTGACCGGGCACGCCCATCACCGCGCCGTCGCCATACGCCATGAGCACGTAATTGCCGACCCAGACTTCGATCTTCTCGCCCGAGAGCGGATGCGTGACGAAGAGCCCGGTCGGCACGCCCTTCTTCTCCATCGTCGCGAGCTCCGCTTCGATCACCGTCCCGCGCCTGCATTCGTCGACGAATGCCGCGACTTCGCGGTTCGACCGCGCGGCGTGCGTCGCCAGCGGATGCTCGGCGGCGACCGCGCAGAACGTCACGCCCATGATCGTGTCGGCGCGCGTGGTGAACACCCACAGCCTTCCGTCGCCGATGAGCGCGCCGCCTTGCCCCCGGACGTCGTGCGGGAACGCGAACCGCACGCCTTCGCTGCGCCCGATCCAGTTGGCCTGCATGGTGCGCACGCGTTCCGGCCACCCGGTCATCTTGGGAAGGCTGTCGAGCAGCTCGTCGGCGTAGTCGGTGATCCGCAGGTAGTACATCGGGATCTCGCGCCTCTCCACCGGCGCGCCCGAGCGCCAGCCCTTGCCGTCGATCACCTGCTCGTTCGCGAGCACGGTGTGGTCGACCGGGTCCCAGTTGACCAAGCCGGTCTTCTTGTAGGCGATTCCCTTCTCGAGCATCTTCAGGAAGAACCACTGATTCCACCGGTAATAGTCCGGCTTGCACGTCGCGAGCTCGCGCGACCAGTCGATCGCAAGCCCCACCGCGTACATCTGCTGCTTCATGTAGGCGATGTTGTCGTAGGTCCACTTCGCGGGCGCCATGCCGACCTTCATCGCGGCGTTCTCCGCGGGGAGACCGAAGGCGTCCCACCCCATCGGCGTCAGGACGTTGCAGCCCTTCATCCGTAGATAGCGGTACATCATGTCGGTGATGGTGTAGTTGCGCACATGACCCATGTGCAGCACGCCCGACGGATAGGGCAGCATCGAGACCAGATAGAACTTGCGCCGGGCGGGATCCTCGACGGCGCGAAAGGCGTCGATTGCCCGCCAGTGGCCCTGGGCGGCGGCATCGATCTCGGCGGGGCGATACGGCTTCATTCTTCGAAAAAGTCGGTGGAACCGGAACGGCGAATTATACCGGGAGGATGAACCCGGCCCGCGGGGCTGTTAGCGCGCGAGGAGGGCTACGAGCGCGAGCGCGACGAACAGCGCTGCGGCCACGAACCTCGCGGCGCGCAACGAGATCTTCGCCGCGATGGCGCGGCCCAGCCACACGACGGGCACGTCGGCGACGAGCATGCCCATCGTGGTGCCCGCGATGACCGCGGGCAGGTTCGCGAACTGCGCGGCGAGCGCGACCGTCGCGATCTGCGTCTTGTCGCCCATCTCGACCATGAAGAACGCCACCGCGGTGACCGCGAACACCTTCCATGGCCCGCCGTCTTCGTGCCGCCGCTCTTCCAGGCGATCGGCTTTCAGCGCCCACAGCGCCATCGCGAGAAACGACGCGGCGATGAGCCAGCGCAGCCATTCCGCCGGGACCAGGTTCCGCAGCCATACGCCGAGCAGACCTGCGAGCGTGTGATTCGCAAGCGTCGCGACCAGAATGCCGAAGACGATGGGTAGCCGGCGCCGGAAGCGGGCAGCGAGCAGCAACGCCAAGAGCTGCGTCTTGTCGCCGATTTCACCGGCGGCGACGAGCACCATCGAGACCAGGAATGCTTCCATGCGGGCGATGCGCGCTGGCAAGCGCGCTCGCGCGAGCGCGGTCGGGCCTTTCGTCGGCTGGTACGAGCCGCCGCTCATCCGGACAAGGGCAACGTGCCCGAGGGTGCGGGGGGCGACTGCTACAATTCTAGCTTACTGGTCGGGAACCTCTTCACCCGAAGACCACCCAAGCACGCATCCGAAAGGCCGAGCTCTCGATCCATGCCGCGCTGGATGAAATTTGTGGTGCTGCTGGCCGCGACGTCCGCGCTGCCGGTCATTGCCGCTCCGGTACGCACGGAACACGTCGAGGCCGAGCTCGTTCCGGAAAAGACCGCGATCACGCCGGGAGGCACGTTGACCGTCGCTCTGCGCCTGGAGATGGAGCGCGGCTGGCACACGTATTGGCGCAATCCGGGCGAATCGGGATTGCCGACCACGCTCAAGTGGGCGCTGCCCGATGGCATCCAGGCCGGTCCGATCCAGTGGCCCGCGCCGCGCGCGCTGCCCGCGGGTCCGCTCGTCAATTACGGATACGAGGGCGAGGTCTTCCTGCTCACCGACCTGGTCGCTCCCGCGAATCTCGCGACCGGCGGGACGGTCAACGTCAACGCCCGCGCCGACTGGCTGGTGTGCAAGGAAATCTGCATTCCCGAAGGCGCCGATCTTTCGCTCATCCTTGCCGTCACCGAACGCGCCGAATCCGACCCCCGCTGGGCTACTGCGGTCGCCGGCGCGCGCCAGGCGATGCCGCGGCCGCTCGAGGGCTGGAACGTCGCGGCGAGCGGACAGGGCGATCGAGTCGATCTCGTCCTTACGCCGCAGGCCGGGGCGAGCGATCCAGGCGACGTGCGTTTCTTTCCCTACGCCGAAGGCAGGATCGAACCGAGCGCGCCGCAGTCGCTCGAGCGCGAAGGCTCGAGCCTGAAGCTGACGCTCCCGGTATCGAGCCAGCCTGTCGGCGATTTCACCCGCGTCGCCGGCGTGCTCACCTCGAGTCGCGGCTGGGGCGCGGGCGATCGAGGCGCGGCGACCGTCGACGTGCCGCTCGCAGGAAGCGTCGTCGCCGGACGCGCGTCGGCCGCTCCCGCGGTCGAGCCGCTCGTGCTCGATGCGAGCGGCGGCGCTCTGTCGCTCGGCATCGCGCTTGCCTTCGCGTTCGTCGGCGGAATGCTGCTGAATCTCATGCCATGTGTCTTTCCGGTGCTCTCGCTCAAGGTTTTTGGATTCGCCGCGCGGGGCTTCGACACCGGCTCGATGCGCGCGCACGGACTCGCCTTCGGCGGCGGGGTGATCGCGTCGTTCGCGCTGCTGGCCGGTCTGCTGATCGCGCTGCGGGCAGGAGGCGTGCAGCTCGGATGGGGCTTCCAGCTGCAATCGCCGGCCGTGATCGCGGGCCTGGCGGTGCTCTTTTTCGTGCTCGCGCTCAATCTCTCGGGCGTGTTCGAAGTCGGGCAGATCCTTCCTTCCGCGGTTGCGACGTGGAGCGCCCGCAACACGTTCGTCAACGATGCACTATCGGGCGTGCTGGCGGTTGCGATCGCGTCGCCCTGCTCGGCGCCGTTCATGGGCGCTGCGATCGGCTATGCCCTGGCGCACAGCGTGGCGTCGACGCTGGCGGTGTTCGCCGCGCTTGGGCTCGGCATGGCGCTCCCTTACGTCCTGCTCGCCTTCTTCCCCGGTTGGCGCAAGTACCTGCCGCGGCCGGGACAATGGATGATTCGCCTCAAGCAGCTGCTCGCCTTCCCGCTTTACGCAACGGTCATATGGCTGGCCTGGGTCCTGGGCGCGCAGCTCGACAACGACGCCGTGGCGCGGCTCGGCGCAGCACTGCTGCTCATCGCGGTCGCGCTCTGGGCGTGGCAGACGTCGCGCACGGCGGCAACCGCGCGCTGGCGATGGGCGGCGCTGGGCGCCCTGGTCGCGGCGATCTTCGTAGGCGCCCCGGTTGCGGTCGCACCCGTCGGCGGCGAGTCGACTGGCAAGGCGGCGGCGAGCGAGAACGGATGGCAGAGCTATGCGCCGGGCCGCGTGCGCCAGCTCACGGATGCTGGCCGGCCGGTATTCGTCGATTTCACCGCGGCCTGGTGCGTCACCTGCCAGCTCAACAAGCGCCTGGTGCTCAACAGCGACACAGTGCAGCGAGCGTTCGCTCAGCATGCCGTCGCGCTGCTCCGCGCCGACTGGACCCGGCGCGACGCGACGATCGGAAAGGCGCTGGCCGCGCTCGGCAGAAGCGGCGTGCCGGTGTACGTGCTGTACCGTCCGGGGCGCGAGCCTCTGCTCTTTCCCGAAGTCCTGAGCGAGAGCGCGATCACCGACGCGCTGGCGAACCTCGAGTCCGCTCGACTTACGGAGGCCAAATGAAGCTCTCGACGGCTTTCGTTCCGCTGATGCTGTCCCTGTCTCTGCCGGCGCTCGCCGCGACGGCAGGACAAGCCGCTCCCAACTTCATACTGAGCGATGCTCACGGCAACGCGGTGCAGCTCTCCGACTTCAAGGGCAGATACGTCGTGCTCGAATGGACCAATCCGGGCTGTCCGTTCGTGCGCAACCACTACAATACGCGCAACATGCAGGGCCTGCAGTCGGAGTGGACGGCTAGGGACGTCGTGTGGCTGTCGATCGACTCGTCGAACCGGACCAGCTTCAACTTCGTTGCGCCGGCGAAGCTCGACGACTGGATGCGCTCGCGCGGCGCGGCTCAGAGCGCGGTCCTCGTTGATCCCGACAGCGCGACCGCGAAGCTCTACCAGGCGAAGACCACGCCGCACATGTTCGTGATCGACCCGCAGGGAACCATCGTCTACGCGGGTGCGATCGACGACCGGCCGTCGACCCGTCCCGCCGATCCGCCCGCGGCGAACAACTACGTGCGCGCCGCCCTGACGCAGGCGACCGGGGGCATGCCCGTGGCGATTGCGGCGACGACGCCGTATGGCTGCTCGATCAAGTACTAGCTCCTGCTCATAGCTCGGGCGGCTCGATTCGCTCTTCGGCGAGCGCAGGCGCGCCGAGGTAGCGCAGCGCGCAGGGTTGCTCTGCGCCGCCGGTCGGCGCGCCGCGATCGGCGCTTGCGCTATCCTTGGCCGAGCCATCGGGAAGAACATGATAAACACCGCAGCTCTCGTCCGCCGCTTCGGCCCGGCGCTTGTCGTTCTCATGCTGGCCGCCTGCGGTCCGGCCAAGGAACGGCCGCTGCAGGGCTACGTCGAGGGGGAATACGCGCGCGTCGGGGCGCCTTTCGCGGGCACGCTGGAAAAGCTCTCGGTGCAGCGGGGCGACCCCGTCGCGGCGGGCGCGCCGCTCTTTGCGCTCGAGCAGGAGAACGAGATCGCCGCGCGGCGGCAGGCCGAGGAGCAACTGCGGAGCGCCGAGGCGCGCCTGGAGAACCTCAAGACCGGCAAGCGTCCGCCGGAAGTGCAGACCGTCGAGGAGCAGCTCCGCCAGGCCGAAGCGGCGCGCGAGCTGTCGCAGGCCAACTTCAAGCGCCAGGAATCGCTCTACAAGTCGGGCTTCATCAGCAGCGCGGCGCTGGACGACGCGCGCACGAAGTTGAAGAGCGACGAAGCCGCGGTCCAGCAGCTCAAGGCCTCCGTCGTAACCGCCAAACTTCCCGGCCGTCCCGACGAGATCCGCGCCGCGCAAGCCGATGCTGACGCAGCGCGTCAGTCGCTTGCGATGGCCGACTGGCGTCTTTCACAGCGCGCGATCGAAGCGCCGCAGGCGGGCCGCGTGAACGACACCTACTACGTGGTCGGAGATTTCGTTCCGGCGGGAAGCCCGGTGGTAAGCCTGCTGCCTGCGCCGAACGTGAAGATCCGCTTCTACGTTCCCGAGCCGATGCTCGGCCGGCTGAGAGCCGGCGAGACGGTCAGCTTTACCTGCGACAGTTGCGGGGCGGCGATGAGCGCGACCGTTTCCTTCATCGCCGACCGCGCCGAGTTCACGCCGCCGGTGCTCTACTCCAGGGACAGTCGCGCCAAGCTCGTGTTCCTCGTCGAAGCGAGGCCGGCGCCGGAGGTCGCCGCACGCCTCAACCCGGGACAGCCGGTCGACGTAACCTTGCCCGCGCAGCAATGAGCGCGCCGAGCGCCGACGACGTCGTCATCGACGTGCGCGGCTTGAACAAGCATTTCGGCGAGAACCACGTCGTCAAGGATCTATCGCTGACCGTCCGGCGCGGCGAGATCTTCGGCTTCCTCGGCCCGAACGGCAGCGGCAAGACCACGTCGATCCGGATGCTCTGCGGGCTGCTTACGCCCGACAGCGGCGAGGGCACCTGCCTGGGCCACGACATCGTCCGCGAGACCAAGGCGATCAAGCGCGAGGTCGGCTACATGACCCAGCGCTTCTCGTTCTGGGACGACCTCACCATCCGCGAGAACCTGCGCTTCGTCGCGCGCATGTACGGAATGCGAGACGCGCGCGACAAGGTCGAGCAGTCGCTCGATCAGCTCGGTCTCAAGGAGCGCGGCAATCAGCTCGCCGGGACGCTTTCGGGCGGCTGGAAGCAGCGGCTCGCGCTCGCAGCGTGCCTGCTCCATGAGCCGCAGCTGCTGCTTCTCGACGAGCCCACCGCCGGCGTCGATCCCAAGGCGCGGCGCGACTTCTGGCAGGAGCTGCACGCACTCGCCGCGCGCGGCATCACCGTGCTGGTGAGCACCCATTACATGGACGAGGCCGAGCGCTGCATGAAGCTGGGGTACATCCTGTACGGCCGGCTCCTGGTGCAGGGCACGGCGCACGAGGTGATCGCCAGCCAGTCTCTGCATACTTGGGCGGTCTCCGGCGAGAATCTGCCGGCGCTCGCCGCCAAGCTTCGCGACGTGCCGTCGGTCGAGCAGGTCGCGGCTTTCGGCAACGCGCTGCACGTCACCGGCACGGATCGCGAACGCTTGCAACGCGAGCTCCAGCCGCTGATGCAGGACGCGGCATACACGTGGACGGAGGTGCCGCCGAATCTCGAGGATGTCTTCATCCATCTCATGGGCGCGTCGACCGAGCCGATCAGCGAGATTCACTGATGGGGGACTACTTTTCCATCTCGCGCTGGCTGGGCATCGTCGGCAAGGAGCTGATCCAGCTCAAGCGCGACCGGCTCACGTTCGCGATGATCGTCGGCATCCCGATCATCCAGCTCGTGCTGTTCGGATTCGCGATCAACGCCGATCCCAAGCACCTGCCCACCGCCGCGCTCATCGCCGATCGCAGCGAGTTCTCGCGCAGCATCATGGCGGGCTTGAGGAACAGCGATTACTTCGCGTTCATCGGCGAGGCGCGCGACGAGGCCGACGCCGATCGCATGCTCAGGACCGGTGAGGCGCAATTCGTCGTTACCATACCCCCGGATTTCGCGAAGCGCCTCGTGCGCGGCGAGCGGCCGGCGATACTGCTCGAGGCCGACGCGACCGATCCGACCGCGACCGGCAACGCCATCTCGGCGGTGAACCAGCTCGCGGGCACCGTGCTCTCGCGAGACCTGATCGGCCCGCTCGCTTCCCTTTCGCCGCTGTCTGCCGCGAACGCCCCGCAGGGCGCGCTCACGCCGACGTCGAATGCCTTCGAGGTGCGAGTGCACGCCCGCTACAACCCGGAAGCGGTCACGGCGTACAACATCGTTCCCGGGTTGCTCGGCGTGATCCTGACCATGACCATGGTGATGATGACCGGGCTCGCGATCACCCGCGAGCGCGAGCGCGGCACGATGGAGAACCTGCTCGCCACGCCCGCGACCGCGCTCGAGGTCATGACCGGCAAGATCATGCCCTACATCGGGATCGGGCTCATCCAGGTCACGCTGGTCGTGACGCTGGCGCAACTGCTGTTCGGCGTCCCGATGCAGGGAAGCTACACCGTCCTCTACGTCTCGGTGCTGCTGTTCATCGCCGCAAACCTCATGCTCGGCCTCACCATCTCCGCGGTCGCCGAGAACCAGCTCCAGGCGATGCAGATGACGTTCTTCTATTTCCTGCCGTCGATCCTGCTTTCCGGTTTCATGTTTCCGTTCCGCGGCATGCCGGACTGGGCGCAGTACGTCGGTCAGCTCCTGCCGATCACGCATTTCCTGCGGATCGTGCGAGGCGTGCTGCTCAAAGGCAACGGCTGGAGCGAGATCGGGCAGGAGGCCTGGCCGATGGCCGCATTCATGATCGTGGTCCTGCTGATCGGGTTGCGCGCGTTCAGGAGCACGCTGGATTAGCGGCGCTGAGAGCGCTGACGATGAGCCACGATGACTCGGGCGCTGGCGGCGCGAACGCATCGTCGAGCGGGTCCCGGCTCGCGGCGGTGACTCAACCCACGAGTCGCCGCGCACGAGCCACCCGCTTCACGACGACCGCGCCGCCTGATGCGCCTTCGTGATCGCGGCTCACCGCGTGTCGGCGCGACACCGCGGCGGGTGCCCGATCAGCGCCCATTGCGCCGCGCCCGCCGTCACGGGTGGCGCGGCGAGGGAGTCGTGGGTTGACTCCCAAAGCCGGCGCCGGGCACCCGTGGGCGGGCGCTTGTGGCGCGGGCGCGACGCGGGCACTCGCCGTGATCGTGGACGCGCTTGCGCCGCCAGCGCCGGAGTCACCGCGACCCACCTGCTCGCCAACTGTCGGCGAACCGTATTTGCAAAGCGTCCGCACCGGCTCACAATGCACGCTTGTCACGGAGGAAGGGGGCCCTCGATGAAAGTCGCATTCAATCTCAACGGCAAGCCGGCGTCGGTCGCGGCCGACGATCCGGAGATGCCGCTGCTCTACGCGCTGCGCGACGACCTGGGAATGCACGGACCACGCTTCGGCTGCGGCCTGGGCCAGTGCGGCGCCTGCACGGTGCACGTCGACGGCCAGGCGGTGCGCTCGTGCGTGATGCCCGTGTCGGCGGTCGCCGGCAAGAAGGTGACCACGCTCGAGGGATTGGGCACGCCGGCCAAGCCGCATCCGCTGCAGCAGGCATTCATCGATGAGCAGGCCGTGCAGTGCGGTTACTGCATCAACGGCATGATCATGCAGGCGGCCGCGTTCCTGCAGACCACGCCCAATCCGACCGAACAGCAGATCCGCGAAGCGCTCGCAGAGAATCTCTGCCGCTGCGGTACGCATCTGCGGATCGTCCGCGCCATCAAGCGCGCGGCCGGGAAGATGGCGTGAGGGGGACACCATGACGAATCGAATCCCGACCCGGCGCATGAACGAATCGCGCCGCGACTTTCTCAAGACCGGCGGCGCGCTGGTGGTCAGCTTCGCGGTGGGCGATGCCGCCGCCGTGCCGTCGATGCCCGCGAAGACCGTGGCTCCGGACCAGGTCGACGGCTTTCTCGCGATCGACGCGAAGGGTCGCGTGACGGTTTACTCCGGCAAGGTCGATCTCGGGACCGGCGTGCAGACCGCGATGGCGCAGATCGCCGCCGACGAGCTGTCGGTACCGCTCGATCGCGTCGCGGTGATCCAGGGCGATACGGCGCTCACGCCCGATCAGGGCGTGACCTTCGGCAGCCTGTCGATCCAGAACGGCGGCATGCAGATCCGGCAGGCCGCCGCGACCGCGCGCGATGCGCTCGTGTCGCAGGTGGCCGCAGGCCAGGGTGTGGCCAAGGAAACGCTCACGGTCAGGGATGGCGTCGTCGTCCCGAAGACCGGGGGCAAGGGCTGGACTTACGCGGAGCTCGTCGGGGGACGCGATTTCCAGCTCAAGCTCGACCCGAAGGCGGCGCTCAAGGATCCGAAGGATTACGCGATCGTCGGCAAGCCGATCGCCCGGCTCGATATCCCGAACAAGGTGGCGGGGCGATTCACTTACATGCAGGACTTCAAGGTGAAGCGCATGGTCCATGCGCGCGTGATCCGGCCGCACGCCATGAAGGCGGCGCTGCTCGCCTGGAACGACTTCGAGGCGCGCAAGATCCCGGGCTACATCGGCGCGATTCGCAAGGGCAATTACCTGGCCGTGCTTGCCCGCAGCGAATGGGCGGCCATCAGGGCGAGCCGGACGGTCGAGACGACGTGGACGGACTGGCAGGGCCTGCCCGACAAGGCGAAGCTCTGGGAGTACGTCCGCGCGGTGAAGATCAACAAGGACGAGGAGCTGCAGAAGGTCGGCGACAGCGCGCAGGGCATGGCCACGCCGAACGCGAAGATCGTCTCGGCGAGCTACGACTTTGCCATCCACACGCACGGCTCGATCGGCCCGTCCTGCGCGGTGGCGGAATACAGGGACGGCAAGCTCACGGTCTGGAGCGCCTCGCAGGCGACGCATCTTTTGCGCAAGCAGATCGCCAACATGCTCGGCCTCCAGCCGGACGACGTGCGCTGCATCTACATCGAGGGGTCGGGCTGTTACGGGCGCAACGGCCACGAGGATGCCGCAGCCGATGCCGCGCTTCTCGCGAAGGAGACGGGTCTGCCGGTGCGTGTGCAGTGGATGCGCGAGGACGAGCACGGATGGGATCCGAAAGGGCCTCCGACGCTGTTTGATTTCCGGGCCGCGCTGGGCGACAAGGGCGCGGTGCACGCCTGGGAGTCCCAGGTGTTCATTCCGGACCGTCCCAAGGACATCGCCGTGACGCTGCTGCCGGCGGAGCTCGCCGGTCTGCCGCGCGACGAGGCGCATCCGGGCAACATCCATCAGTCGCTTGCGATCCCCTATACCTTCCCCAACGTCAAGGCGACGGCGCACTGGCTCGCCGAGACCCCGTTCCGTCCATCGTGGATCCGCACGCCGGGACGGATGCAGAACACGTTCGCGAACGAGAGCTTCGTCGACGAGCTTGCCGCCGTCGCGGGAGTCGACACGCTCGAGTTCCGCTTGCGCAATCTCAGCGACCCGCGAGGCGTCGAGCTCCTCCAGCGGCTCGCGAAGCTCGCGAATTGGTCGCCGCGCGGCGCGGCGGCTCGCCAGACGGGCGACGTGATGACGGGACGCGGCCTGTCGTACGTCAAGTACGAACTGGTGCGAACCTACGTCGGCGTCGTCGCCGACGTAAGTGTCGAGCGCAAGACCGGCAAGGTCACCGTGAAGAAGTTCCACGTCGCGCACGACTGCGGGCAGATCATCAATCCCGACGGACTGAAGAACCAGATAGAGGGCAACGTCGTCCAGACGACGAGCCGCACGCTGCTCGAAGACTTGCAGTTCGACCGTTCGCGGGTGACCAGCGTGGACTGGAAGACCTATCCGATACTCAAGTTTCCCGACGTGCCCGAGGTCGCGATCGAGCTGATCGACCGGCCGACGGAAAAACCCTGGGGCGCGGGAGAGCCTACGGCGGCGGTGGTGCCTTCGGCGATCGCGAATGCGATCTTCGATGCCACGGGCGCGCGGCTTCGCTCGGTGCCTTTCACGCCGGGCAAGGTGCTGGCGGCGATCGAGAGAGCGTAGCCGCTACGCGTGAAGCGGGGGCGCTTCGCCGCGCAGGAGCGCGTCGAGGCTCTTCACCGCCAGCGTCTTGTCGACGCAGTGGTCGAAGCCGGCCTGCTTGGCGCCCCAGAGCGTCGTCTGATCGAGGTCGGTGCCGCTCATCATGACGAGCTGCATCACCGCCGGCGGAAAGCGCGCGCGAAGCTTGCGAGCGACGGCGTAGCCGTCGATCTTCGGCATGTGCACGTCGACGATGACGAACTCCGGCGACCACGCTTCAGCGACTTCGACGGCTTGCACGCCGTCGGCCGCCAGGCGCACGTCGTGACCCATCTCCTTCAGAATGGCAGCGAACGAATTGCGCACGGCCTGATTGTCGTCGGCGACGAGAATGCGCCGAGTGCCCGGAGCGTGATTCGTCGGGAATGTGCGGTCGCTCGCGTCGCTCCGGGTTGTCGGTCGATCTCCAGCCCGGACCGCGATCGGAAGGCTGATCGAGAATTCGCTGCCGCGGCCCTGGCCGTCGCTGCGCACGGCGATGCGGCCGCCATGCAGCTCGCAGACGGCGCGGGCATTGGCGAGTCCAAGGCCAAGACCGGCGCGGGCGGGGTGATGCTGCGCGAACGCTTCGAACACGTGCGGGAGCAATTCGGCGGGTATGCCCGGGCCGTTGTCCTTTACGCGGACCTCGGCTTCGTCTTCGCTCGACGCGACTTCGATCGTGATCTCCCCGCCCTCGCCGGTGTAGCGCGCCGCGTTGTCCAGCACGTTGCCGATGGCTTGAGCGAGCCGCGCCTGATCGCCATCGACCCATATCGGACGCGGTCCCGATACGACGCTAACGCGCTGCCGACGGCTGTCGATCAGCGCGTTCCTGCCCTGCACGGCGCTTTGGACCGCAGCGACCAGATCGATGCGCTGACGCTGCAGCGAGACTTCGCCGCGCGCGAGGCGGTCCGCTTCGCCGACGGCATCGAGCGCCCGCGTCATGCCGGCGATCTGCCGGTCGATGATCGACAGAATCCCCGGCAGCTCGGGATCGTTGCCGTGGCGCAATCGAATCAGATGCACCGCGTTGACGATGGGCGCGATGGAGTTTCGCAGCTCGTGCGCCAGTGCCCGCAGAAGATCGCCGCTCATTTCGGAATGCCCGCCAGGAACGTGCACGCGATGCCCGACCCCGCGGGTCTCGCATTGGATCCGCGACTATCTTAGCGCGCCTCGCGGGCGCTGCGTTGGTCGGACGAAAAGTTGTAATTCTTACAAACGGACTTCGCTCTTGTCTCCCGGCTCTAACCCACTGTTTTATCGCTATATGCGCGAATCGCTCGCATCGGGGTCGGAAAGGCGAGCTTGTCTCGATCGAATCCCATTGCGCAAGGCAGCCAAAGAGAGCAAGAATGCTCGGCAATCATCGCCTCGCCGTGTCGATTGGAGGAGACATGGTCGGCTACCTGGTCGCGTAAAGCGTTTGTGACGCCGCAGCGCCGATTCCAGACAATTCACGCACGAGCCGCGCGTCGAGACCGTGGCTGGCGCCCGGGCGCTATTCCTGCACGTTAAGGAGCACGAACATGCGAGTTGCCGAACGCGCTGTCGTCCCTGCGGATGAGATCAGCATCATCGTGGGCGCGCTGAACGCTCTCAAACGCGGCGACGCGTCGGTGCGCCTGCCTCCGGACTGGACGGGGCCTCTGGGACGCCTCGCCGACGCATTCAACGACGTCGTCGAACGCAACGAGCGCATGGCGCGCGAGCTCGAGCGCCTGTCGCGCGTCGTCGGCAAGGAAGGAAAGCTCGGAAAACGCGGCACGCTGGGGGACGTCACGGGCTTCTGGCGGGACTCGATCGATGCCGTCAATCAGCTCATCGACGATCTCGTGCATCCGACCAGCGAGACGGCGCGCGTGATCGGCGCGGTGGCGCAGGGCAATCTTTCGCAGACCATGGCACTGGAGGTCGACGGCGAGCCGCTGCAGGGCGAGTTCCTCCGCACCGCGAAGACCGTGAACAAGATGGTAGATCAGCTCGGATCGTTCGCCGCGGAAGTGACGCGTGTCGCGCGCGAGGTCGGCACGGAAGGCAAGCTCGGCGGCCAGGCGCGAGTGAAGGGCGTCGCAGGGACGTGGAAGGATCTGACCGAGAGCGTGAACTCGATGGCGTCGAACCTCACCGCCCAGGTGCGCAACATCGCGGAGGTGACCACCGCGGTGGCGACGGGGGACCTCTCGAAGAAAATCACAGTGGACGTCAAGGGCGAGATCCTGGAGCTCAAGAACACCATCAACACGATGGTCGACCAGCTCCGGTCGTTCGCCTCCGAAGTCACGCGGGTGGCGCGGGAGGTGGGCACGGAGGGCCGGCTCGGCGGTCAGGCGGACGTGAAGGGCGTGGCCGGAACGTGGCGCGACCTGACCGAGAGCGTGAACTTCATGGCGGGGAACCTGACGAGCCAGGTGCGCAACATCGCCGACGTGACCAAGGCGGTGGCGAGCGGGGACCTCTCCAAGAAGATCACGGTGGACGTCAAGGGCGAGATCCTGGAGCTCAAGAACACGATCAACACGATGGTCGACCAGCTCTCGTCGTTCGCCTCGGAAGTGACGCGCGTGGCGCGGGAAGTAGGCACCGAAGGGATGCTCGGCGGGCAGGCGGACGTGAAAGGCGTGGCGGGTACCTGGCGCGATCTGACCGAGAGCGTGAACTCGATGGCGTCGAACCTCACCGCCCAGGTGCGCAATATCGCCAATGTCACCACTGCGGTCGCGACCGGCGACCTGTCGAAGAAGATCACGGTGGACGTGAAGGGCGAGATCCTGGAGCTCAAGAACACCATCAACACGATGGTGGACCAGCTCCGCTCGTTCGCCTCCGAAGTCACGCGGGTGGCGCGGGAGGTGGGTACCGAAGGCCGCCTCGGCGGGCAGGCGGACGTGCAGGGCGTGGCGGGCACCTGGAAGGACCTGACCGACAGTGTGAACTTCATGGCGGGGAACCTGACCTCGCAGGTGCGCAACATCGCCGACGTGACCAAGGCGGTGGCGAGCGGTGACCTGTCGAAGAAGATCACGGTGGACGTCAAGGGCGAGATCCTGGAGCTCAAGAACACCATCAACACGATGGTGGACCAGCTCCGCTCGTTCGCCTCCGAAGTGACGCGGGTGGCGCGCGAGGTGGGCACCGAAGGCATGCTCGGTGGGCAGGCGGACGTGCGCGGCGTGGCCGGCACGTGGAAGGACCTGACCGAGAGCGTGAACTCGATGGCGTCGAACCTCACGGCGCAGGTGCGCAACATCGCGGATGTGACGACGGCCGTGGCGCGGGGCGATCTGTCGAAGAAGATCACGGTGGACGTCAAGGGCGAGATCCTGGAGCTAAAGAACACCATCAACACGATGGTGGACCAGCTCTCGTCGTTCGCCTCCGAAGTCACACGGGTGGCGCGCGAAGTCGGCACCGAAGGCCGGCTGGGCGGGCAGGCGGACGTGCAGGGCGTGGCCGGCACCTGGAAGGACCTGACCGAGAGCGTGAACTCGATGGCGTCGAACCTCACGGCACAGGTGCGGAACATCGCCGACGTGACCACCGCGGTCGCGACGGGCGACCTGTCGAAGAAGATCACGGTGGACGTCAAGGGCGAGATTCTGGAGCTCAAGAACACGATCAACACGATGGTCGACCAGCTCCGGTCGTTCGCCTCGGAAGTGACGCGGGTGGCGCGGGAGGTGGGCACGGAGGGCCGGCTGGGCGGCCAGGCCGACGTGCAGGGCGTGGCGGGCACCTGGAAGGACCTGACCGATAGCGTGAACTTCATGGCGGGGAACCTGACGAGCCAGGTGCGCAACATCGCCGACGTGACCAAGGCGGTGGCGAGCGGTGACCTGTCGAAGAAGATCACGGTGGACGTGAAGGGCGAGATCCTGGAGCTCAAGAACACGATCAACACGATGGTCGACCAGCTCTCGTCGTTCGCCTCCGAAGTCACGCGGGTGGCCCGAGAGGTGGGCACCGAGGGCATGCTCGGCGGCCAGGCCGACGTGCGCGGTGTGGCGGGCACGTGGAAGGACTTGACCGACAGCGTGAACTTCATGGCCGGCAACTTGACGAGCCAGGTGCGAGGCATCGCCAAGGTGGTGACCGCGGTGGCCAACGGCGACCTGCAGCAGAAGCTCACCGTGGAAGCCAAGGGCGAGATCGCGGCACTTTCCGACACGATCAACAGCATGATCGATACGCTCGCGACCTTCGCGGACCAGGTGACGACGGTCGCGCGCGAGGTGGGCGTGGAAGGCAAGCTCGGCGGGCAGGCGAAGGTGCCGGGCGCCGCCGGTACGTGGAAGGGGCTCACCGAGAACGTGAACCAGCTCGCGGCGAATCTCACCACGCAGGTGCGCGCGATCGCCGAAGTGGCCACCGCGGTGACGCAGGGCGACTTGACGCGTTCGATCACGGTGGAGGCGCGCGGCGAGGTGGCGGCGCTCAAGGACACCACCAACGAGATGATCCGCAACCTGCGCGACACCACGCGCAAGAACACGGAAACGGACTGGCTCAAGACCAACCTCGCCAAGTTCAGCCGGATGTTGCAGGGGCAGAAGGATGTGAACACCGTTTGCCGGCTGATCCTGACCGAGCTCGCCCCCGTCGTTTCCGCGCAGCACGGGCTTTTCTACGTGCTCGATTCCAGCGGCGAGACGAGCCGGCTCAATCTGCTCGCGAGCTACGGCTCCAGGGGCCAGAGCGCGCTCGGCAGCCGGCTCGAGCTCGGGGAAGGGCTCATCGGCCAGTGCGCGGTCGACAAGGAGAAGATCCTTCTTTCCAACGTCCCGCTCGACTACATCAAGATCTTCTCGGGTCTGGGATCGGCGCCGCCGCAGAACATCCTGGTGCTGCCGGTGATCTTCGAGGGTCAGGTCAAGGGCGTGCTGGAGCTCGCGTCGTTCGCGCGGTTCAGCCCCGCCCACGAGGCGTTCCTCGATCAGCTTACCGAGTCGATCGGCATCGTCATCAACACGATCGAAGCGAACACGCGCACGGAGGACCTGCTCAAGCAGTCGCAATCGCTCGCCAAGGAGCTTCAGAGCCGGCAGGAGGAGCTGCAGCAGACCAACCAGGAGCTGGAAGAGAAGGCGGGGTTGCTGGCGCACCAGAACCAGGAGGTCGAGCGCAAGAACCAGGAAGTCGAGCAGGCACGGAAGGCCCTGGAGGAAAAGGCCGAGCAGCTCGCGCTCACCTCCAAATACAAGTCCGAGTTCCTGGCCAACATGTCGCACGAGCTCAGGACGCCGCTCAACAGCCTGCTGATCCTGTCCGATCAGCTCTGCAAGAACCCGGGCGGCAACCTCACCGACAAGCAGGTCGATTTCGCCAAGACCATCCATGCGTCGGGCAACGACCTGCTGACGCTGATCAACGACATCCTGGATCTCTCCAAGATCGAGTCGGGCACCGTCGTGGTGGATCCGACCGATCTGCTGCTGGACGACATGGAGCGCTACGTGGAGCGGACGTTCCGTCACGTTGCGGAAGCGAAGACGCTGGACTTCTTCATCCGGATGGATTCGCGCCTGCCGCCTTCCATGCTGGTCGACGCCAAGCGGCTGCAGCAGGTGCTGAAGAACCTGCTGTCGAACGCGTTCAAGTTCACCCACCGCGGCCACGTGACGCTCACGGTGGAGCCGGCGAGGACGGGCTGGGATCCGGAGAACGAGAACCTGAACCGCGCCGGCGACGTGATCGCCCTCTCGGTCATGGATACGGGCATCGGCATCTCTCCGGAAAAGCAGCAGATCATCTTCGAGGCATTCCAGCAGGCCGATGGCAGCACCAGCCGCAAATACGGCGGCACGGGGCTGGGGCTCGCGATCAGCCGTGAGCTCGCACGCGTGCTCGGCGGCGAACTGCGTCTTACAAGCGCGCCGCGGGTGGGCAGCACGTTCACGCTGTACCTGCCCCAGATCTACACGCCGCCGCGCTTCACGCGCAAGAGTGCGCCGGCGAAGTTGCCGGTCATTACTCCCGCCCTGACGATTGCGGCGCCGTCGAATGGCGAAGCGCTGCTTCCTCCGGACGCGCGAGTGCGCCGCGAGGGCCCGCCGGAGGAAGCGCAACCCGATCCGGAACCGGCGGAGAGCGGCGGGGCGGTGAACGAAGTCGGCGACGACCGGGAGCATCTCACGCTCGGCGCGCCCGTGCTGCTCATCGTCGAGAACGACCTGGCGTTTGCGCGGTTCGTGCTCGATGCCGCACGCGAGAAGGGCTTCAAGGGAATCGTCACTTCGCTGGGCGTGTCCGCGCTGGCGCTCGCGGCCGAGTACAAGCCCTCGGCGGTGACGCTCGATCTGTTCCTGCCCGATATCGATGGCTGGCGCGTTCTCGACCGCCTCAAGCATGACGTGCAGACCCGGCATATTCCCGTGGCGGTGGTCTCCACCGACGACGCGCGCGAGCGCGCGCTCAACGCGGGCGCGTTCTCGTTCCTGGCGAAGCCGATCCAGAGCAGGGAAATGCTCGACGGACTGCTCGACCATGTCATGCGCTTCATCCAGCGCACGCCGAAGAACGTGCTCGCGGTCACCGCGGACGACGCCCGGCGCGACTGGCTGGTCGAATATCTCGGCGCCGACGATGTCCGGGTGACGGTATCGCCCGGCTACGAAGCGGCGGTGGCGATGATCGAGGGCAAGGCCGTGGACTGCCTGGTCGTCGACGCCAACCTGCCGCCGCCCGACGGCGACGCGCTCATGCCCGCCGGCACGAACGGCAACGGCACGGAGGCGCTGCCGGTCGTGCTGTTCGGCAACGCGACCGATCCCGGGCGCCTTTCCGGCTGGCAGCGCTTGGCCAAGGACCGCGTCGTGCGCGAAGCGCGCTCGCCGCAGGATCTGCTCGATCAGGCGAGCTTCTTTTTGCACCGGCCCCCGTCGAGCATGCCGGAGACCCATCGCAAGATCCTGCGGGAGCTCCGCGACGCCAACGAGGTGCTGCAGGGCAAGAAGGCGATGATCGTCGACGACGATATGCGCAACATCTTCGCGCTGACTTCGCTGCTGGAAGACCGCGGGATGATCGTGTCGTCGCACGACAACGGACGCGACGCGGTCAAGGCGCTGCGCGAGGCGCAGCACGTCGATGTGATCCTGATGGACATCATGATGCCCGAGATGGACGGCATCGATACCATCCGCGAGATCAGGAAGATTCCTGCATGCAAGCACGTGCCTATCATCGCCGTGACGGCCAAGGCGATGAAGGGCGACCGCGAGAAGTGCATGGAGGCCGGCGCGTGGGACTACCTTTCCAAGCCCGTGGACACCGAGCTGATGGTCGGTGTGCTCCGCGCCTGGCTGGGGTAGAGTAAGACGAGGAGCGGCCACAGGAGCGCTGATGGCTCGAAATTCCGATCCGCCTGGGGACCTGGCCTCGGTCTGGCCCGCCGAGGAAGCGCACGTCGACATCCTCATCGTCGACGACCGGCCGGACAAGCGCCTGGTCTACCAGACCATCCTGGAAGATCTCGGCCCCAAGATCTTCATGGCCGAGTCGGGCCGGCAGGCGTTGAAGCACGTGCTCGAGCGCGAGTTCGCGGTGATCCTGCTCGACGTCAACATGCCGGGCATGGACGGGCTGGAGACCGCGGCGCTCATCCGCAACCGCGGACGCTCCGCCCACGTGCCGATCATCTTCATCACCGCGGACTACAACGACGACGCGCACATGGCGCGCGGCTACGCGCTGGGCGCCGTCGACTACATCGGCTCGCCGGTCGTGCCGGAAATCCTGCGCGCCAAGGTCAAGGTCTTCGTCGACCTGTATCTGCTGGCGCAGCAGGCCAAGCGGCAGGCGCGGCAACACCTGGCGCTGGTCGAGGAGCGGGTCGCACGGGCGACCGCGGAGCAAGCCACCAAACGCCTCGCGTTCCTCGCGCAGGCGAGCGCTACCCTCGCGGGCTCGCTCGATTTCGCCGCGATCACGCGCGAGCTCGTGCAGCTTTGCGTTCCGTCGGTGGCCGACGCATGCGCGCTCACGATCGTCGCCGAGGCACCCGAGCAGGCGGCGACGGAGCTGTGCTGGCCCGAGCCTGACGCGAACGGCCCCGAAGGCGCCCTCCCGGGGCACCTGGTGGGCGAGGCCGCCAACCCATGGCTGCGGGAGACGATCGACCGCGTCCTCTCGAGCGGCAGGCCCGAGGTACTCACCGATCTTGCGCGGGTCGCGACGCCGCGCGAGGCGCGACCGGGTCTTGCGGGAGGGGCGCCGGGCGGCACGGTCTCCAGCATCGCCGTGGTTCCGCTGGTTGCGCACGGCCACACGCTGGGGGCGCTGTCGCTTGGCCTGCGAGCGCCCGGACGCCAGTTCGACACCGATACGCTTTCGACCGCGACCGAGCTCGCGGGACGGGCGGCGATCGCGCTGGACAATGCGCGGCTCTACGAGAAGATCCAGGACCAGGATCGCCGGAAGGACGATTTCCTGGCGATGCTCGCGCACGAGTTGCGCAATCCCCTCGCGCCGATCAGCAACGCCGTGCACGTCCTGCGCGAGAGCAGCGACAATGCCACGACCGTTGCCTGGGCGGGCGACGTGATCGCGCGCCAGGTGCGCCAGCTGGTGCGGCTGGTGGACGACCTCCTCGACGTATGCCGCATCACGCGCGGCAAGATCGACCTCAAGATCGAATCGATCGACGTCGCCCGCGTGATAGCCGCGGCGGTGGAAACCAGCCGGCCCTACGTCGACGCGCAGCAGCACACGCTGGTCGTATCGGTTCCCTCGGAGCCGCTTCGGCTGAAAGGCGACTTCGCCCGCGTCGCCCAGATCCTCGCCAATCTCATCAACAACGCGGCGAAATACACGGACAAAGGCGGACGCATCGTCGTCACGGCGGTCAATGAAGGCGGGGAGATCGTATTCCGCGTGCGCGATTCGGGCATGGGCATTCCCAAAGAGCTCCTGACGTCCATCTTCGAGCCGTTCCGGCAGATCGAGCGCACCCTGGATCGCTCGCAGGGCGGGCTCGGCGTCGGTCTGACGCTCGCCCAGCGCCTCGTGGAGATGCAGGGCGGCACGATCCTGGCGTACAGCGACGGCCCGGATCGGGGCAGCGAGTTCACGGTGCGCCTTCCCGGCGACCCGGCGGCACGCGTCGAAGCTCCGGCCCCGGAGCTCTCCGTTGCGGAACCCGGAGCGTCGCTCGATCTGCGCGTTCTCATCGTCGACGACAATCGCGACGTGGCCAACAGCACCGCCGTGCTGCTCCGTTCCGCCGGTTGCAACGTCGATCTCGCCTACGACGGCGAGGAGGCGATCCGAGTCGTGAACGCGCTGCGTCCCGACGTCGTGCTGCTCGATCTGGGGCTGCCCAAGATGGACGGCTATCAGGTCGCCGAGCAGATACGCGCCGGCCGCGGGAGCGGCAGGTCGTTGATCATCGCGCTTTCCGGCTACGGCCAGGACGAGCATCGCCTGCGCTCGAAGCGCGCCGGCTTCGACTATCACATCGTCAAGCCGATCGAGCCGACGGCCCTGACGGGGCTGCTGGCTTCGCTCTGGTCCTGCAGGAAGCCCGAAGCGCCCGACGGCGGCGCCTTTTCCGCGCGGGAGTCCGCGAACTAGCGTCCGGCGGCCGCGCTGCCGGCACGGGCGCCCCCGGTCCGGCGTATCATCATGCCTACTGTTTTTTTCCGATCGAGCATGAGACCGTTTCCGCGCGCGCTTCTCCGCTGGATTCTGCCGGGTCTTCGTCTGGCTGTCGGGCTCAACCTGATCTTCGCACTGCACGGCGCGTTCGCCCAGGCACCGCCGGCGTCGATGGACGCGACGCTCAAGACCATGCTCGGCGCCATCCAGTCGGGCTCGCTCGCCGACTTCGTGGCGGCAGGCGACGCGTCGTTCAAATCCAAGATGACCAAGGAAATGCTCGCCGGCGTCAGCGCCCAGCTTGGACCTCGTCTCAACCAAGGTTACACGCCGACGTTCTTCGGCACCGTCAACGAGCAGGGATACATCGTCTATATCTGGAAGCTCGAGTTCAAGGACGGCAAGGACGACCGGCTGGTGACCATGGCGGTCAAGGACGGCAAGGTAGGCGGCTTCTTCCTGCGTTGAGGGCGAAGCCGCGCCGTCGAGGGCTGCTCACGAACGTTTCCGAGCCAGGGAGGCAAGGGATCATGAGACGCACTACTGCAGCAGCGATTATCGCGGCTTCCACGCTCCTCGCCGTGGCGTCGGCCGCTCAAACGCCTTCGCCGGCGCCTGCCGCACCCGCCGCGGGCGCGCCGAGCGCCCCCGCCAAGGCGGCTTCTCGACCGAAGAGAGTTTCAGACACGCCCGCGGACGCGCGCGTCTGCCTGGAATTCAGCAACAACATGCAAGTGATTCAGTGCGCCGAGAAGTACCGTCACAGAAAAGCGCCAACGTAGCCGCGGCGGCCACGGGCGGCCGCGCCGGACGGTGGCTGGTGGCCGCAATCGCCGGGTTCGCGCTTCTTCTTGCGATCGACGGCTGCGACAAGACCAAGAACCGCGCGAAGGAAGAGTCGGCGATCGCCGCGGCGGTCGAGAAAGCCCGGCTCGAAGACCAGGAAGCCGATCGCCAGCTGCGCGAGCGCGCGATCGCCCAGGAGCTTGCGCGCCGCGAGGCGGAACAGGCCGAGATCGACCGGGAGACGGCGCGGCAGGAAGAGCGCCAGGCGACGATGGCGCGACTGGAAGAGAGGCTCCGCGGCGCGCTGGTCGATCCCTCGTCGATGCAGATTCGCAACCCCCGCCTCGCGAGCGACGGCGCGACGCTCTGCACGGAATTCAACGCGAGGAACAAGCAGGGCGTCTATCTCGGCTTTCGCCGGGCGGTGGTGAGCGATACGGTGCTCTCCCTCGAGCAGGACCCCGACGACAACTATCGCGAGCCGCAGCACCGGTTCGCCGAGATCGCGCGCGCCACGGGCTGCTACTGAAGGCGGGCCGCCAGCCTCAGCCGTCTTCGCGCGAGCCCAGGAACTCCTGCAGGTCGTCGATCGCCATCGGCTTCACGAAATGCGCGTCGAAGCCTGCCTCGGCGGCGTGCCGCCTGTCCTGCTCGGCGCCGTAGCCGCTCACCGCGACGATGACCGTCCCGCCATCGAGCTCCTTGCGCAGCGCACGCGCTACGTCATACCCGCTCATTCCCGGCAAGCCGATGTCGAGCAGGACGATTTCGGGACGGTATTCCCGGGCGACGCGAAGCGCTTCGGGGCCGCTCGCCGCCGTGCGCACGTCGTTTTCCATCAGCTGCAGGAGTGCCGCGAAGCTCGCGACCGCGTCGTGGTTGTCGTCGACGATCATTATCCGGCGCCTCGTGAGCGATGCCTTCGGCTTGGGCGCCGCAGCCTCGCGCGCCTGATACGGCGCCAGCGGCAGCGTCACGACGAACTCGCTGCCCTTGCCCTGGCCCTCGCTTGCTCCCGAGATCGTGCCGCCATGCAGATCGACGAGGGTCCGCACCAGCGTCAGGCCTAGTCCCAGGCCGCTGCGCCTGCGTTCGAGCGATGTGTCGCCTTGCACGAAGGGCTCCCAGATACGCGCGAGATTCTCCTTCTCGATGCCGACGCCCGAGTCCCGGATGCGCAGGACCGCGTGACTGCTTTCCGTCGCAAGTACGACATCGATTTTTCCGCCGTCGGTGTACTTGATGGCGTTGTGGAGAAGGTTCTCTACGATCTGGGCCAGTCGAACCGGGTCCGCGTCGACGACCACCGGCTTCGGAGGCAGGCGGATCGCCATCTTGTCGCCGGCGCTGTCCGCCATCGAGCGAAGCTCGCCGGCGACTTCTCCGACGACGGTGCCGATGTCGACAGTTTCCTTTCGCAGGTCGATGTGGCCGTGGGTGATGCGCGCCACGTCGAGCAGGTCGTCGATCAGGCGGGTCATGCGCCGGACATTGCGCTCGATCGTCTCGCGGACCTCGATCATTTCGGGGGCTTGGCCGCCGACCATCCGCAGCACTTCCATGCCGTTGCGAATGGGCGTCAGCGGGTTGCGCAGCTCGTGCCCGAGGGTGGCGAGGAAATCGTTCTTCGCCCGGTCCGCCGCGCCGAGCTCGTCGATCATGCGCTTGCGGTCGGTGACGTCGCGATCGATCTGGAGAATCGCCAGGATCTCGCCGCCGGACGCTCGATGCACGACCTGCCTGCTCTCCACGACGATCTCGGTTCCGTCGCGACGCCGGTGCGCGATCTCGCCCTGCCAGTGCCCCTGGGTGCGCAGCATCGTGTCGATCTCCGCGCCGGAAACCGTCGCGTGGCCCTCCAGAAGCCCCTGCGAGTTCCTGCCGACGGCTTCGTCCGGCTTCCAGCCGTAGGTGAGCTCCGCGCCGTGATTCCAGAATTTGATTACGCTGTCGCGGTCGCGGACGATGATCGCGTCCAGCGAAAGATCGAGGAGCCCCGCTTTTTCCCGCAGGCGCGCCGCCTGGGCCGTGACCTCCTCGATGTCGAACAGGACGAGGACAGCGCCGCCGATCTTGTTGTCCGCGGTGCGGTACGGGTGGATGCGCAGCAGGTGCTGGCGTCCCTGGCGGTCGAGGACCGGGCGCTGGTACGCCTTCACGGTGTCGATGACCTGGACGATCACTGCCTCCAGGTCGGGGATGTCGACCGTCGGCTTCAGGTTGTCGATCGGCCTGCCGATGTCGCTCGGAACGATGTTGAAGAGCTTCGCCGCGGCCTGCGTCACCCGCCGGATGCGCAGGTCGACGCCGACCGCGACCATCGGCAGGCCAGTGCTCGCGATCAGGTTGGTGACATCGTCGTTGAGACGCGAAAGATCCGTGTTGCGCTTCTGGAGCTGCTCGTTGACGGTGGTGAGCTCCTCGTTGACCGATTGCAGCTCTTCCTTCGCGGTCTCCAGCTCTTCGTTGGTGCTCTGCAGCTCCTCGTTGGTGGAAAGGATCTCCTCGTTGGCGGACTTGAGCTCCTCGTTCGCCGCATCTTGATCCTCGATCAGCGATTGCAGGTAGTCGCGGGTCGAGCCGAGCTCGTGCCGGAGGCTGCTGGCTTCCGCACTTTCGCTTGATGCCGGGTCGTCGCCGGCGAACAGCCGCCGAATCCACCGGGCGACCCGCCGGCGTCGCCCGGCGCCCGAGGCAGCTTCGGCCGACGCCTTCTCTCGCGCTCGCTCGTCCTCGAACAGGATGAGGAAGCATTCCTCGCTCCTGGCCGGCAGCAGCACCGGGAGGACGCGCAGATCGATCTCGCGGGTCTCGGACTCGCCGTGCACCCTGACGCCCTTGCGCCTCACCTCGGTCTTGCGGGAGCGTGCCTCCGCGACCGCGTTGCGCAAGTCGAGGAACAGTCCTTCACGGGCCATCTTGAGAAGGTTCAGGCTTGCCTCGCCCGGCGCGGGCTTGAGATAGAAACCAGTCTCGCCGCGGAACTGCAGGACGTGGAAGTCGTTGTTGACCAGCGCGCCCGGCGGGGAATACTGGCTCAATACCATGCGGTCGGCCTCGCGCAGCCAATCGCCGGGGGCGCCTGCCGCCTCCCGGTCGTGCGGGCGCGCGGGCGAGCCGCGCTGCCTTTCGATGATTGCGAAGTGCGGATAAGCGCGAACGGCGGCCTCCCGCTTGCGATAGATGCGATGCTGCCGATCGACCAGAGCGAAGAGATCGGACGCGTTGCCGATGGTCTCGGAGGCGCCGAGCAGAAGGAAGCCTTCCGGATTGAGCGCGTAGTGGAACGTGGGGATCACCCGCTTTTGCAGCGGCGCGGCCAGATAGATCAGGAGATTGCGGCAACTGATGAGATCGACCCGCGAGAATGGCGGATCCGCGGCGACGTTCTGCTTGGCGAACAGGCACATCTCGCGCAGCGTCTTGTTGATGCGGTACTTGCCGTCCTCCTTGGTGAAGAACCGGCGCAGACGTTCCGGCGAGACCTCTCCGGCGATGTTCTCGGGGTAGAGCCCTTCGCGTGCCTTCTGCAAAGCGATGGTATCGGCGAGATCGGTCGCGAAGATCTGGATGACCGAGGTGACGGCCTTGTCATCGAGATACTCGAGCAATGCCATCGCCAGCGAATACGCCTCCTGCCCTGTCGAGCAGCCGGGAACCCAGATGCGGAGCGGCGCTCCCTGCGATTTTCCCTTCAGGATCTCCGGGAAGACGCTTTGCTTCAGCGCCTCGAACGTCTCCGGCTCGCGGAAGAAGCTTGTGACGCCGATCAGCAGATCGTGGTAGAGGGCGTCGAGCTCCTCGCGATCCACCGAGAGGTGCTGCGCGTACTCCGTCAGGTCATGCATGACGTTGAGCACCATGCGGCGCATGATCCGCCGCCGGACGGTGTTGTCGCGATACGCGCTGAAGTCGACGCCGAATGTGGCTTGCAGCAGATCCAGAATCCCGCGAAGGCTTCCGTCGTCGACCGTGGGGGGCGCGACATCGGCCGTGGCCCCGGAAGCGACGACATACGGGTGCTGGCCGATCCGGGCAAGCTCCCTTGCGATCTCGGCCGGCGACCGGACGAGATCGACGCAGCCGCTGCGCACGGCGGCGAGCGGCATCCCTGCGTACTTGGCCGATGCTTCGTCCTGGGCGAAGGTGATGCCGCCGGCGGCCTTGATGCTCTCCAGGCCGAGCGTGCCGTCGGAACCGGTGCCTGACAGGACGACTCCGATGGCGCCCGACTGGCGGTCTTCCGCGAGCGATTTGAAGAACGCGTCGACGGGGAGGTGATGGATCGCCACTTCGCCGCGCGGCGCCAGTTGCAGCACGCCGCCGGCGATCGTCATCGTCGAATTGGGCGGGATGATGTAGATGTTGTCCGGCTCGACCTTCATGCCGTGCGCCGCCTCGTGCACGGGTATCGGCGTTGTCTTGGCGAGGATCCTGTCGAGGTTGCTCTCGTGCCTGGGATCGAGATGCTGCACGACGACGAAGGCCATTCCGGTGTCGCCGGGCAAGGCTTCGAGGAGCTGGCTTACGGCTTCGAGGCCGCCCGCCGATGCGCCGATGCCGACAACGGCAAACGCATTGGTCCTTTCGCTCGTGGGGCCTGCGTGCGATGTGTTTTCCGCGCCGCCCGGATCTTCCGGCGCGGACCGCTTCTCGTTCATGACGGAATCTGTTTCCGCAGTCGTCCCGTCGCCTGAGGGAGGATCCGCTGCAAAGTACAGCATAACGCCGCGGATCGGGCGCGGCAATCGATCGGGGAACTATGGCCTACAGACCCCTCTCTTTGTCCTACACGAATGAGAGCTTCTCTGATTGCTGAGCATTTGCCGACTGAGCATTTGCCGACGCTCGTACAGTCTGGCTGTTTCACATGGAGGAGGCCGTGTCCAGATTGATGATTGCCTTGCTCGTCGGTGCAGGTTTGACGCTTGCCGGTTGCGCCAATCAGCCCGAATCGCCGATGGCCAACATGAAACGAGACGCCGAGTATCGGACGGCGATCCGGAAGTGCGACGACCTGGGCAGTGCAGAGCGGAGCACGTGCATCGAGGACACCAAGGCTCGTTACGGCAAGTCCTGAAGCGCGGCGGGTACATCCGGGCTCCTCGTCCGCCGGCGCCCTCGTTGGCGGGGGCGCCGGGGGCATTTCGTAACCCGCCGAATCGCCGGCGAGCCGCGCCCGGGCTCACCCGTCAGAGCGCTGCGGTCGTCAACTCCACCGCGATTTCGCCCAACCCGCCGAAGCCAACGCGCAGCGGCATGCCAACCGGTACCTCCAGCGCGCCCGCGTAGGACCCTGTGGTCACGATCTGTCCGGCCCTCAGGCCGCCGACCGGGTTCCGCGTGGCGAGATGATTCGCGAGCCAGAATAGCGGCCGCAGCGGATGGCCGTCGGGGTGGCGGCCGTCGCGACGGTGCAACGGTCCCGCCGGCCGGTCGACGGCGATCGGAAACGCCTCCAACGGATGCGAGAAGGCGTGCTCCAGCACCGGGCCGACGAACAGGCCCTCGTTCGACACCTGGTCGGCGAGCAGCTCGGGAAACGTGACCGCGGCGGCGTCCGCGTAGCGGCTGCCGAGGATTTCCAGCACGAGCCGGGTCTCGCTGATCGCCGCGCGCACTTCGTCCTCGCGGTAGGGACGGGCACCCGGAGAAAGATCGCGTCCGAGCACGAAGGCGATCTCGGGCTCGATGCGCGCGATGCCGGCACGAGCCCGGGCCCGACACGGTGACGACCGCGCAATCGACGAGGCGAAGATCGCGGCGTAAGAAAGGGGACGCTCCACCGTCGGCAGCGAGCATTTCCATCCGCCCGTGGTCGATCCCAGCAGCGCCTGCACCCGTTGCTGGATCGAAAGCGCATCTTCGAGTTCCGTCGGGCGGCACGATTCCGGCAGGCGCGAGCCCGCTTGCCCGGCGCGGCGAGCCGCGAGAAGATGGCGGGCGGCCTGGTCTATCTGGGCGGCGGTGAGCGGCATCCGGAAGCTCCGAGTTTGAAAACGCCGGGAAACTGACGCCGCCGCGCCCGCAAAAGCGGCAGTCCGGCGGCTTGCGAGCAAGTCACCGGTTTCCGCTTGCAGGAAACGACGCCTCCTATCATACCGCCCGAGAGTAGAAACCGATGAACGATCGGCTGACCGTTGCCCGCTGCCTGCCCGAAGACCCGGACCGCGCGCTGCTCATCGGCCGCGCGTGGCTGCCGGACGTCGACGGACCGGCGGTCGTTGCCCTGCGCGCCGACGGCGTATTCGATCTCTCGCGCGTGGCCGCCACCACGAGCGCATTGCTCGAACGCGACGACGCGACCGCGACGGTGCGAGCGGCGGCCGGTCTGCCGCGGATCGCGTCGCTCGAGGAGACGCTCGCCAACTCGGCTTGGAATCGGCGCGATTCCGCGTTGCCGTGGTTGCTTGCGCCGTGCGACCTGCAGGCCATCAAGGCGAGCGGGGTCACGTTCGTGTCGAGCATGCTGGAACGCGTCATCGAGGAGCAGGCGCGCGGCGACCCGGCGAAGGCGGAATCGATACGCAAGGCGATCGTCGGCGTCGTCGGCGAAGACCTCGCGAACGTGCGTCCGGGCTCGCCGGAGGCTGCACGCCTGAAGGAGGTGCTCATCGCGCAGGGCGCGTGGTCCCAGTATCTCGAGGTCGGCATCGGGCCGGACGCGGAGATCTTCACCAAGTCGCAGCCGATGTCCGCCGTGGGCATCGGCGCCGAGATCGGGATCCATCCGAAGTCGGAATGGAACAATCCCGAGCCGGAGATCGTGCTGGCGGTCAACAGCCGCGGGGAGACGGTGGGCGCGACGCTCGGCAACGACGTCAACCTGCGCGACCTCGAAGGCCGAAGCGCGCTGCTGCTGGGCAAGTCCAAGGACAACAACGCTTCCTGCGCGATCGGCCCCTTCATCCGGCTCTTCGACGAGACTTTCACGATGGACGACGTGCGCCGCTGCGAGCTCGGCATGCGCGTCGACGGGCCCGACGGCTTCGCACTGGAAGGGGCGAGCTCGATGGCGATGATCAGCCGCGATCCGCTGGATCTCGTCGGTCAGGCGATCGGCGCCAATCACCAGTACCCCGACGGCCTCATGCTGTTCCTGGGCACGATGTTCGCCCCCACCCAGGACCGCCTCGGACCAGGCAAGGGCTTCACGCATGTCCTCGGCGATATCGTCACCGTGGCCGCGCCGCGCCTCGGCGCGCTGGTGAACCGCGTCAACCGCTCGGATCGCATCGCGCCATGGACGTTCGGCGCGCGGGCGCTCGCCGAGAATCTCGCCCGGCGCGGCTTGCTCTGAGCGCGGTCACCCGCTGCCGCCGGTCGCGGCAAGCCGCGAGCGCTCGGAATCGCACTCGCTTCCGCGGGCCGCCGTGACCCGTCGCTAAGCTATCGAGCACAGGCACACGGGCGGGACCCCCCGCACGTTCGATACCCCACTCACGTTCGCGGGGCCCCGCCCGTGTGCCCGCGCTATCAGGGCGTTCACGAGCATGAGTAAGGGTGTCGAACGTTCGCGGGCGCCCCGCGAGTGTTTGACGCTGTCACGCCGCGAAGCGCGTAAGCAGCTCGCCGCAGAGCGGAGCGGAGTCGACAAGTCCATTCTTGTCGGCGACGAGATTCCCGTTGACCCAGACGCCGCGGACCCCTATGGCGTCGGTGGTCAGGCGCGGCGCGCCGCCCGGCAGATCGAACACCCGGCGCTTCGGTCCGCGGGCGACGGTCGCGGGATCGAAGAGCACGAGGTCCGCAGCGAAGCCTTCGCGGATCGCGCCCCGGCCGGGCATCCCGAACACCTGCGCGGGATGGCTGGTCAGTCGCCTCACTGCCTCGCCCATCGTCATCGCTTTCAGCTCGCGCGCCCAGTGCCCCATCAGGTGCAGGCCGAAGCCCGCATCGTTGAAGAAGGTGAGATGCGCGCCGGCGTCGGACAGGCTTACCAGGCTGTGCGGGTGGTTGAGCATGCGGCCGACCGCTTCCTCGTCCGAATTGAGCAGAAGCGCCGTGAAAACCGTGCGCAGGTCTTCGGAGAGCGCCAGGTCCAGCATGACGTCGAGCGGATCGCGATGCTCGAGCGCGGCGATCGCCGCGATGGTGCGCTGATCGTACGACGCGTTGGCCGGCGAAGTCTCGACCACCTCGACCTTGTCCCACTCGCCGTTGAAGAGCCGGAAGCTGCTCGGTGACGCGAGCTCCGCGCGCACGGCATCGCGGAAGTCTGGGCTCGCAAGCATCGCCTCGAGCGCATCGCCGCGTAGTCCCAGCGCAGGCTTCCAGCTCGAGAGGCCTTCGACCGGATACGGCGAAAGCAGCGTGAAGTCCATCGTCAGAGGACAGCACGAGACCTGGCCGATCAGCTTGCGGCCGCGCGCATTGGCGGCGCTGATTGCGTCCAGATCGTCGAATACGGCTTGCGGATTGGTGCCGTTGTGCAGCAGCGCGGCGACCATCACCGGGCGGCCGCTCTCGGCCGCGAGCGATTCCAGAAACGGCACGGCGGTCTGACCCCCCTTGGTCAGCATGAAGACGCCGCGCCCGGCCTCACCCATCGCCCGGACCAGCGCGCTCATCTCGCGCTCGTCGGCGAGCCGCGAGGGCATGGGCAGACCGCCTTCGCCGTTGTGCGCCGGAGAGGTGCTGCTCGCGAAGCCGACGGCACCCGCTTCCATCGCCTCGCGAACGAGAGATTGCATTGCGGCGATTTCCGTTTCGGTGGCGGCGCGGCGCGCGGCGTCTTCGCCCATGACGAACGTTCGCACGCCGCTGTGTCCGACATACGCTGCGACGTTGACGGCGCTGCCATTGCGGCGAACCTGGGCAAGGTACTGTGAAAAGCTCTCGAAGTCCCAGGCGATGCCCTGGCGCAGCACGTCGAGCGACATGCCTTCGACGTGCGTCAGATTGCGCATCGTGATGTCGCGATGCTCCGGCTTGCACGGCGCGATGGTGAAGCCGCAGTTGCCGATCACGGCGGTGGTTACGCCCAGCGCCGGCGAAGGCCGCACGAAAGGGTCCCACGTGATCTGGGCATCGAAGTGCGTATGACTGTCGATGATGCCGGGCATCAGCGCGAGCCCGTCCGCTGCGATCGACTGCCGCGCCGGGCCGGACAGATTGCGGCCGACGCTCCGGATCCGGCCGTTGTCGACGGCGACGTCAGCCACCGATGGCGGCCCCGCGGTGCCGTCGAAGACGAGAGCGTTCCTGAAGAGAAGGTCGTACATGAAGAGCGTCCGAGCGGAGGTCCCGACGATGCGGCTCCCGCCTTACAGGATGAACTGCGACAGATTGTCGTCCTTGGCGATCCCGGCGAGCCGCTCGTCGACGTACTGCGCGTCGATCGAGATCGTCTGACCGTCCAGCTTGGCCGCGTCGAACGAGATCTCGTCGAGCAAGCGCTCCATGACTGTATAGAGACGCCGCGCACCGATGTTCTCCTGCCTCTCGTTGACCGCGAACGCGATCTCCGCGAGGCGGCGGATGCCGTCGGGCCGGAAATCGAGCTCGACCCGCTCGGTCGCGAGCAGCGCCTGGTACTGGCGCGTGAGGCAAGCGTCGGTCGCGGTCAGGATCTGCTCGAAATCCGCCACAGAAAGCGAAGAGAGCTCGACCCGGATCGGAAACCGGCCCTGCAGCTCCGGAATGAGGTCCGAGGGCTTGGCGAAATGGAACGCTCCGCTCGCGATGAACAGGATGTGATCGGTCTTGATCATCCCGTACTTGGTCGCCACCGTGGTCCCCTCGACCAGAGGAAGAAGGTCGCGCTGCACGCCCTGGCGCGACACGTCCGCACCGGAGGTCTCCTGGCGGCTCGCGATCTTGTCGATCTCGTCCAGGAACACGATGCCGTTCTGCTCGACGTTGGCCAGCGCCTTCGCCTTGAGCTCGTCGTCGTTGACGAGCTTCGCGGCCTCTTCGTCGATCAGCGCCTTCATCGCCTCGCCGACCTTGAGGCGCTTCACCTTGCGCCGTCCGCCGGACATCTGCTGGAACATGCCCTGGATCTGGCTGGTGAGATCCTCCATTCCGGGCGGGGCGAGGATCTCCATCTGAGGCGGCAGCACGGAGATTTCGACCTCGACCTCCTTGTCGTCGAGCTTACCTTCGCGCAGCATCTTGCGGAATTTCTGCCGGGTCGCCGAATCGATCGGCTTCATGTCCTCGAAGTTGACCTCGCGCACAGGCGGCAGCAGCGCATCGAGCACGCGCTCCTCGGCCCCTTCGGCTGCACGGTCGCGTACCTTGCGCGTTTCGTGCTCTCGCGTCTGCTTGATCGCGGTCTCCGCGAGATCGCGGATGATGGTGTCGACGTCGCGGCCGACGTAGCCCACTTCGGTGAACTTGGTCGCCTCGACCTTGATGAACGGCGCGTCGGCGAGCCGCGCCAGCCGGCGCGCGATTTCCGTCTTGCCGACCCCGGTCGGACCGATCATCAGGATGTTCTTGGGCGTGATTTCCTGCCGCAGCGGCTCGCCCACCTGCTGTCGCCGCCAGCGGTTGCGCAAGGCGATCGCCACCGCGCGCTTGGCCGCGTCCTGGCCGACGATGTGCTTGTTCAGCTCGTGCACGATCTCGGATGGCGTCATGATGAACGACATGGCGGAGGGGCTGATTCGCGGACGAGAAAACGGCCGCCCCGTCGGGAGCGGCCATTGTATTTTACCCGTTCGCTGCGGCGCCGATGGATTCGGCGTCGCAGCGTCATGGTCGGGCGATTCGCGGGTCGGTCACGGTCCTGCGAAAAGATTCGCGCAATGCCCAGGCGTCGAGCTCGGCGCACCGATCGCGCCGCTGCGCGCGACGCATTGGCTCGGCGGCAGAGGCGCACGCTGCTCGACGTTGGCGACGAGCAGGTCGAACGCCTTCTGCGCGTGCGGCAGGATGTATTCGAGCTGCGGATAGAACGACTTGTAGTTCTCGATATGGTTGCCGTTCTGCACCTCGTACAGCCGATACGCCGGCGTGGGCCGGTGCGGGAAGCCCGGCTGCGCCTCGAAGCCGGCCTCGACCGCACGTGCGTACGCGCGCCCGTGGTGGTCGATCGGCAGCAGCGCGTCGAGCGTACCCTGGACCGTGATGAGCGGCGCCTGAATCAGCCCGGTGGTCGCGAAGTCGGCCATGTTGTCGCCCACATCCGAGAACGAAAGCCGCTGCACGTAGTTGTAGGTGTCGAGCCCGCTCACATAGGTGTCGTACGTCGGATCGAGCCGCTTCTGCCACTGGCACATCGTCAGCTCCCAGTACGAGTAGTAGTACCTGGCCCACATCGAGTCGAGCGGAAAGGCGATCGCTGGATTGATCAGATCCGGAGGATACCCGGCGCCGCGGATATTCTTCGCCGCCGTCGTGCTGGCGCTGAACCCCGAGGTCTGATAGTCGGGGAAGTTGAGCACTCCGGGCGGAAGGTCGGTCATGATGTTCGGGGCGTGCTCGTCGACATACGTGCCTTCCCAGTCGACGCCGCCGTCGAAAAGGTTTGGCGCCAGTTCCACCGCGCGGCGAACCTGGTACCCGCCGTTGGACGTGCCGACGGCATAGGTGAAACGCGGCAAGCCGCCGTAGGCCGCCTGAATGCCCTTGCGCGCGAGATTCGCCGCGTCGATCATGTACTGAGCCCACGTCGTGAACTCTTTGCCAGGATCGTCATCGTAGAAGTGCACGAAGGTTGGCGAGAACGGGTTCAGCCGGCAGCCCAAGGGGTCGGCGCTGGTCGTGAGGTAAAAATTGAGCACGCCCTTATTCTGTGATGCGAACGCATAACCCTTCTGCACCACGTAGTCGCTCCAGCCGTAGTCGCTGCTGAATTCGCTGCGCTGGGCGGGCGTGCCCGCAACGACGAGGCGACCATTCCAATTGTCCGGAAGGCGCAGCAGAAAGCGGGCTTCGCCCGTCGGATCGGACGCGATCCGGGCATTGATCTGGATGCCGGGAACGGCTTGCGTGATCGGCGTCTTGTCCTCCGGCGGCGTGGGATTGGCATTGATGAGGATCGCCCGATCGCCCCTGGGCGTGAAAGCGAACATGGGCAGCGGGAACGGGAGGCCGGGCTGCCATACGTTGTCGGGCGGCGTCGTCGGATTCGGGTCCGTCAGGTCGCCGTTGGTCGTTAGGTCGCCTTTGACGTAGCAGGTGGCGTCGGCGAGCTGATTCCCGAACGCCTTGAGCACCTGTTCGCAGGTGGCCGCGCTCGATGCGAACGGGATGGCGAATGCGATTGCGGCTAACGAAACCTTTCGTACGAACATCGTTTCCTCCGAGTGAATGAAGCGAGCGTGAAACGCGGTGCGATCTTTGCCGGACAGCAAGACTCGCGCCGAGCCAGGATGATCATGCACTTACTGCTTGAACGCCGGGTCAGTGTCGATCGACTGTCAAGTCCTCCGACAAGCATCGTGAAGCCCGTACACGAGGAATCTGCGGGTCGGCGATTCCGCGGCGCGACGTCGGGCCACGTCCACACTCAGGGCGCTTCGAAGCGCCGTTGCGGGCGCTCCTTCCGCGCCGCGGGTCCGGCGTCGTCGCGCGCTGCGTCGCGCCGGGTCGAGAGTGTAGCGCGTTTGGCAATGCCCAGGGGTTCGCTTATGATGGTCCAAGTGACGAGCGCCACAGGACGCCGTCTTCCAGGAGGGAACAATGAGACGAACCGGGGACGCCGACGATTACAAGACGCAGCCGGCGGGCAACTCGGGTCCGCGCATCGGCCGCGGCGTCATCCGGAAGTCCTGATCGCGTGAGGCGGATCGCCGCTATCGCAGCCGTGCTGCTGCTTGCAGGATGCGGCGGAACGCCGGCCAAGGAAGAGGCCGCCGGAAAGAAAGGAATAATGGGCGTCGCGCGCCTGGTGTCGAAGAACGGGAGCACCGTTCGCGGCTTGATTTCCTTCACCCAGGTCGGCGACAAGGTCGCGATCGCCGGCGATTTCTATGAGCTCTTCCCTGGCCCTCACAGTATCTACATCCACGAAGGAGGTAACTGCAGCTCTCCGAACGCCGCGAGCGCGGGGCCGGTGTGGAATGTACCGGGCAACACCGGCAAACGCACGGGATCGCTCCCGGAGATCTTCGCCGGTTCCGAAGGGCGCGCCAACATCTGGATGTCGCTGCGCACGATCTCGGTGGCGACCGGCAGGCCGGACGACGTCATGGGCCATTCGGTAGTCATTTACGCGGGTGTGGATCCGGACCCCAAGGCACAGTTCGGGGTGCCGAACGACAGGCTCGCGTGCGGTGTGATCGAACCCAGCACGGGGCTCGATCTCAAAAATCTCCTCTAGCGTCTGTCGCCCGACGGGAAGACGAACGGCATGGGATTTCTCGCCGACAAGAAGATCCTGATCACTGGCGTGCTCTCGAGCCGCTCGATCGCCTATGGCATCGCGCAGGCTTGCCGGCGCGAGGGCGCGGCGCTTGCTTTCACCTACGTGAACGACGAGCTCAAGGACCGGGTGGTGAAGCTCGCGGCGGATTTCGGGACCGTGCCCGTGCTTCCCTGCGACGTGACCCGCGACGAAGACATCGCGAAGCTGTTCGAGGCGCTGCGCAGCGAGTGGGGCGGCCTCGACGGGATGCTGCACTCGATCGCGTTCGCTCCGCGCGAGGCGCTCGTCGGCGACTTGCTTGGCGGGCTGTCGCGCGCCGCGTTCGCCACCGCGCACGACGTCAGCGCCTACAGCTTCGCGGCGCTGGCGAAGTGCGCGCGCCCGCTCATGGTTGGCCGGAGGGCAGCGCTTCTCACGCTGACGTATCTGGGCGCCGTCCGGGCGATACCGAACTACAACGTGATGGGCCTCGCCAAGGCAAGCCTGGAAGCGAGCGTGCGCTATCTCGCGCAAGCGCTCGGACCGGAAGGCATTCGCGTAAATGCGATCTCGGCCGGACCGATCAAGACGCTGGCGGCCGCCGGCATCGGCGGCTTCTCGAAGATTCTGCACTTCGTCGAAAAGTCCGCGCCGCTGCGACGGAACGTGACCATCGACGAGGTGGGTAACGTGGCGGCGTTCCTGCTGTCCGACCTCGCGAGCGCCATGACCGGCGAAATCATTTACGTCGACTGCGGCTTTTCCATCGTCGCGGCGGGGATGGGTGAGGAGTAATCGAGCGGGGGCGACGTACGACGCCGTGATCATCGGCGGCGGCCACAACGGCCTCGTGTGCGCATGCTATCTGGCCGGCGGCGGCCTCGAGGTCGCCGTCTTCGAGCGCCGGTACGTTGTCGGCGGCGCGGCGGTCACCGAAGAATTCCATCCGGGATTCCGCAATTCGACCGCGAGCTATACGGTCAGCCTGCTGCACCCGAAGGTGATCCGCGACCTGAGGCTCGAGGCCCACGGATTGTCCGTCGTCGAGCGGCCGCTCGCGAATTTCCTGCCGCTCTCGCGCGACCGCTATCTCAAGGTCGGCGGCGGGCTCGCGGCGACGCAGGCGGATGTCGCCCGCTTCTCCGCCAGAGACGCGCAAGCCCTTCCAGACTATTACGCGATGCTCGACCGCGTCGCCGACGTTCTGCGCGCGCTTGCGCTGGAAACGCCGCCGAATGTCGGCGGCGGCATCGCCGACTGGCTGCGTTTGTGGAAAGTGGGCGGCCGCTTTAAACGCCTCACGCTGGCCGAGCGGCGCGATGTGCTCGATCTGTTCACCAAGAGCGCCGGCGACGTGCTCGACGCTCACTTCGAATCCGACCCGATCAAGGCCGCGTTCGGGTTCGATGCCGTGGTCGGCAACTTCGCAAGCCCCTACACGCCCGGCTCGGCGTACGTGCTCCTGCATCACGTGTTCGGCGAAGTGAACGGGAAGCGAGGGACATGGGGCCACGCCTGCGGCGGCATGGGTGCGATCACGCAGGCGATGGCTCGCGAAGCGCTCGCGCGCGGCGTCGAGATATTCACGGAGCATCCCGTCGAGCGCGTGACCGTGCGAAACGGGCGAGCGACTGGCATCGTGCTCGCGGACGGCCGCGAGGTCGCGGCGCGGCGCGTCGTCGCCAACGTCAATCCCAAAGTTCTGTATCTGGACATGATCGAGGCGAGCGCACTGGATCCCGACTTCAGGCGCCGCATCGAAGCCTATCGCTGCGCTTCGGCGACCTTCCGCATGAATGTCGCGCTCGACGCGCTGCCGGAGTTCGCGTGCCTGCCGGGCGACGGACCGCACTTGCGCTCGGGCATCATCATGGCGCCTTCGCTCTCCTACATGGAGCGCGCCTATTTCGACGCGCGGCGCGAAGGCTGGTCGCGCGAGCCGATCGTGGAGATGCTCGTTCCGTCGCTGGTCGATCCCTCGCTCGCGCCGCCGGGCAAGCACGTCGCGAGCCTTTTCTGCCAGCATGCGAATCCGCGTCTTCCGGATGGCCGCTCGTGGGACGAGGCGAAAGAGGAAGTCGCGCGTCTCATGCTCGATACCGTCGACCGCCACGCGCCCAACTTCCGGGACAGCGTGATCGCGTGGCGCGCTCTCTCTCCTCTCGATCTGGAACGCGAGTTCGGGCTCATCGGCGGCGACATCTTCCACGGCGTGCTCGGACTCGACCAGTTGTTCTCGGCCCGGCCGGTGCTCGGCCACGGCAACTATCGCGGTCCGCTCAAGGGACTGTACATGTGCGGCGCAGGCACGCATCCGGGCGGCGGCGTCTCGGGCCTGCCCGGACATAACGCGGCACGCGAGATCCTGCGCGACGCGCGGCGGATAGGCGCGAGACGTCGCGGCAAGCGGTGACTTCGCTCCCGTGATCGAAGGCGGCGAATGCCGTCTCGCACCCGGGCTCCGCATACGCCCCGCCTACGGGTGCCCGGCGCGGGCTTCGGGAGTCAACCCACGACTCCCTCGCCGCGCCACCCGTCACGGCGGTCGCTGCGCACGGGTGCTCGCCGGCGATTCGCCGCTTCCGATCGGCAGCGCTGGTGACATGCGGTGGCTTGAGGCGCATCAGGCGATGCAGTCGTCGTTAGCGGGTGGCTCGTGCGCGGCGCCTCTTGGGTTGAGTCGCCGCGCACGAGCCGGGACCCGCTCGACGACATGCTTGCGCCGCCAGCGCCGTAGCCACCGCATGTCATCAGCGCAGAGCTGGTACGGAGGAGCAAGAATGGCGACGCCCCGCAACTCGTCATCGCGGGGCGTCATGGTCGTACGAGTCGAAGCCAGCCGATAAGCCGGGTTCTGTTACGGCGCGCTGGTAAGGCGCGCTATGACCGTCATTCATCTGGGCGTCACGTTGCCGTGACGCTCGAGCCACCTACCCGCGGACTAGGCGAGCAGCCTGTGATGCCAAATGCGCGTCCGCCTACTTGGTGTTGCTCCGGATGGAGGTTGCCGCGTTTCACCCGCATCCTTTTGACGGGATGCGACTCGTCTCTGTGGCCCTGTTCCTCGCCTTCGCTCGCCGCTCGCGCGGCTTAGCTTATAGCGGCTGGGCGTTACCCAGCATCCCGCTCTGCGGAGCCCGGACTTTCCTCTGCCGGCAAACCGGATTGCTCCGGGCCGACAGCGACGGTCTGGCCGACTTCGAACCACGATAGTAGCACGCGCGCGGGCTCCGGACTCGTCTCACAGGACTCGCCAGCGCATCGTCGCGCCCGCGTTGAGCGGCACGACCGTATCGTTGCCGAACGCGTATTCGCCCGGCACTGTCCATGTCTCGCGCGCGAGCGTGACGGTGTCGCGGTTGCGTGCCAGGCCGTAGAAATCCGCGCCGTGAAAGCTCGCGAATGCTTCCAGACGATCGAGAGCACCGGCCGCCTCGAACGCCTCCGCGTAGAGTTCCAGCGCGGCGTGCGCCGTGTAGCAACCGGCGCAGCCGCACGCCGACTCCTTCGCTCCCCGGACATGCGGCGCCGAATCGGTGCCCAGGAAAAACTTCGGACTGCCACCCGTGGCGGCTTCGATCAGAGACTTGCGGTGCGCCTCGCGCTTGAGCACGGGCAGGCAGTAGCGATGCGGGCGTAGACCGCCCGCGAAGAGGGCGTTGCGCGAATAGGTGAGATGCTGCGGCGTGAGCGTGGCGCCGACGTGGGCCGGTGCAGCGGCGACGAATTCGACCGCTTCGCGCGTCGTGACGTGCTCCAGGACGATCTTGAGTGCGGGAAAATCCCGAACCAGGCGCGCCAGCGTCGTTTCGACGAACACCCGCTCGCGATCGAACACGTCGACGTCGACCGTCGTCGTTTCTCCGTGCACGAGCAGGGGCAATCCGTGCGCCTGCATCGCCTCGAGCGCAGGATAAGCCCGCTCCACTGCCGTGACCCCGGAAGCGGAATTCGTCGTTGCGCCGGCAGGATAGTATTTCACGCCGACGACGAAACCGCTCTTCCTCGCGCTCGCGATTTCCGCCGCCGGCGTGTCATCGGTGAGATAGAGGGTCAGCAGCGGCGCGAAGCGCGACGTAGACGGCGTTGCCGAAGCGATTCTCTCGCGGTAGGCCGCCGCCGCCGCGACCGTCGTGATCGGCGGATCGAGATTGGGCATGACTACGGCGCGAGCGAACACCCGCGCCGTCGCGCTTACCACCGAGCGCATCAGGTCGCCGTCGCGCAGATGCAGGTGCCAATCGTCGGGGCGGGTGAGCGTCAGCGTCGAGGTGGTCATCGGCAATTTTTACAACCAGGCGATTATAGCGGCCCCATTCGGGTGCGCCGTCGCCCACTGGTCGACTACAGATCGCTGCAGCTCGACGCTGCATCGCCTGAGGACCATTCCTCGGGGCGTATAGTGGCTTGCAAACCGCCATTGGCGCTATAATCCGCGGTTTCTTGCGGTGGGCTACGGTGGGCTTTCGGCCCCGGAGGAACCGGTCGCGTCGCGCGGGCCGCCTCGGAAATTGGGGGTTCTCGTGGGACGCAGCGAAACGATGTTGTTGCGGGAAGGTGGGAGCGTGGCAACAAAAAGCGTCGCAAAAAAAGTCAAGGATCTGAGCGAGCAGGACCTGCTGAAGGCGCCTGAGCGCGAGTACATGAACGAGGCGCAGCTCGCCTTCTTCAAGCAGCGCCTGCTCGAGCTGCGCGCGCAACTGCTCAATAACGCCGACGACACCGGCCAGCACCTGCGGGAGAACGAGATCACTACCGATCCGTCGGACCGCGCGACTCTTGAAGAAGAATATACCCTCGAGCTCCGCACGCGCGATCGCGAGCGCAAGCTCCTGAAGAAGGTCGAGAAGTCGCTGCGCATGATCGACGACGGCAGTTACGGCTACTGCGAGGAGACCGGAGAGCCGATCGGCATTCCGCGGCTCCTGGCCCGACCGACGGCGACGCTTTCGCTCGAAGCGCAGGAGCGTCGCGAGCGCGTGCAGAAGCTCTATGGCGACTGAGCGCGACTGAACCGAAGCGACGCGCCGCAAGGCAAAACGGCCCGGAATTCCGGGCCGTTCTGTTTGGAATCGAGCGAGCGCCGGTCCGCACGCAGCGGCCCGCCTTCGCTCGATATCCCACTCGCGGATCCCCGCTCGCGCCGCCGCAGAGCTGTAGCCCGGGATGAACGAATGTGAATCCCGGGACCGCTGGAAAGGCGCTGACTCCAGTCGTTCCCGGGGATCGCCGCTGCGCGGCTCAACCCGGGCTACATCCCGAAGAAGATCGCGCGGTGCGACCAGCCGCCCGCCATGAAAAAGAGCAGAGGGATCGACATGGCCACATTGGCGCGCGACGCCAAAAACGCCACCCGCCGGGCCTTGCCCTTCTCTTCGTCGGTTGCCGGCTTGAGCCCGAGTATCTTCTGCTGGTTGGGCCAGATCAGAGCCCAGACGTTGAACAGCATGATGGTGCCGAGCCATGCACCGACGCCGATGCCCGCCATGCCGTTGCGAAGCGTGAAGGCATCCACGAACTTGTCGGAAAGGAGCGCAGCGCCCGCGAGCCAGGTCACGACCGCCGCCCAGCGGAAGTAGAGCAGCGCCCGCGGCGCGACGTGCTTCGTGATGCCTGCTGCGGTGCCGTCGGCCGTCGCGGCCTTCAGCGCCGCGACCTGCACGAAGTTGAAGTAGTAGAGAAGGCCGATCCACATGACGCCGGCCATGAAATGGATCCACCTTGCCATTGCAGGAACGTAGTCCATTGCCTTGACCTCCGTCAGACGAGAAGGGCTTTCACGACGAAATACAGGATGACCGTGAGCACGAGGCCCGAGATGATCGTGCCCCAGAGCGAGTCGAGCGGATTCTTCATGCTTTCCCCCTTGCGCCGTTGGTAACAGCCGAAACGCGCGGAACGCGCCGCGAAACTCCAGACGCGCGGCGCTGTCGATGACGATTGTAGCAAGCGCGGCCGGGGCGATCTACCGGCCGCTGGTCGCACGTGGCCTGCACCGCACCTCGTACGTGTCCTGTCGTCCGCGGTCCTACTTCAACCGCAGATCGCGCTTTACCAACCGGAGAGCACTCATGGCAACACTGGCTGCACTGGAAACGGCAACACCTCACGCGCTCCTGCGTCTACCCTATCCGGAGGACGCACTTGCTCCGATTATTTCCGCGCGCACGGTCGCGCTCCATCACGGCAAGCATCACAAGGCCTATGTCGACAAGACCAACGAGCTGATCGGCGGAACGGAATTCGAAGGACAGGCGCTCGAACGCATCGTGCTTGCGACGGCGGGGAAGCCCGAGCACTCGGAGCTGTTCAACAATGCCGCCCAGGCCTGGAATCACGCCTTCTACTGGCGCTCGCTGAAGCCTCGGGGAGGCGGGGCGCCGACGGGCGCCCTTGCCGAGAAGATCGACGCGTTTGGAGGCCTGGAGGCGCTCAAGAAGAAGCTCGCTTCGGCCGGGGTGAAGCAGTTCGGCAGCGGATGGGCCTGGCTCGCGACCGATGGACATGCGCTCAAGGTCTTGAGCACACCGAACGCCGAGGTCCCTTTCACCAGCGGAAGCACGCCGCTGCTCACCATCGATGTGTGGGAGCACGCCTACTACGTCGACTATCAGAACCGGCGTGCGGATTACCTGCAGGCGCTGATCGACAAGCTGCTCAACTGGGAATTCGCCGCCGAAAATCTGTCCCGCGCCTGATCCGGACTCCCCGAAACGGGGTCTTCGGCCCGCGGATACGGCTTTGGAGCAGTGGGCCTTCAGCCGTCGCTCCTTGTTACGCCCAGGGGAAGGGGCGATAATGGGCGCCGGCTACCCGCCAAGGGCCGGCTCCGTCTCCGATGGCATTTCCGCTGTTTCCGAAATCTCCGGGCAAGAACAAGGCGAGCGAACGTCGGGTCAAGCCCGACTTGACGCCCCGCCAGGATTCCGGAGCCAAAATTGCGCACGGCCCGGCTTCGGCCCGGGAGGTCGCGGCGTCGGTCAAGGGGCGGGTTCGCGCGCCATCTTCGCCCACGCCCGAGCCCAGCATACTGGATCCGCGCGAGGTCACGGTGACGGGACCGTCGAGCCTCATCGACCTCGCCGGCGCCGGGCAGCAGGGCATCGAAGTCGCAGAAGCCAACCCGGGCCTGTGCGCCGTGCTCGAAAACGCCGCGCTCCTCTACGCCAATGGACAGGCCGCACCGGCGAGGTCGGTGCTCGCGCAGGGCATCGCCGAGGACCACGACGCGAAGAGCTCGCCGTTGGCATGGCTCGCGCTTTTCGACTTGTTGCAGCGTGCCAACGAACGCGCGGCATTCGATCAGCTCGCCATGCAATACGTGGTCGCATTCGAGCGTTCCGCGCCCGCTTGGGAAGAGCGCACTCCGCAGGCGCGACCGGGAACCCGTCCCCCGGCGGGAGGCTACTTCGCGCTGACGGGAAAACTTTCGACCGCAAATGCGCCGCAGATCGACAATATGCTCGCTGGGTCGCAGAAGCAGCCGCAGATCCGGCTCGATCTCGGGTCCCTTACCGGAGCCGATGATGCCGGAGCGAAGCTGCTGGCCAATGCGCTTTCGATCCTGCGCAAGCGGCACTACGCGCTGGTCCTGCAACACCCCGAGAAAATCCGCCGCGCCCTCGAGAGCGCGGTCAAGCAGGGCCGCGATGCGGGCGATGGCTACTGGACGCTGCTGCTCGAGATGCTGCAATGGCAGAACGATCGGACCGAGTTCGAGGATCGGGCCGTCGATTTCGCCGTTGCCTTCGAGGTCTCGCCGCCGTCCTGGGAGCCGCCGCCGTCCACGAATGCGACCGCACCCGTCGAAAACGCGCCACCTGCGGCCGCTGAGCGTCCGGAGGCACTGGCATTCAACGGCGTCATGATCGGACCCTCCGATCCGCAGCTCGCGAGGCTCGCAGAGTTCCGGGAGGGTCGTACGGTCGTGCCGATCGACATGGCCGCGGTCGAGCGCGTCGACTTCGTTTGCGCTGGCGCACTCTTGAACGCGATCATCCGTACCGAGGGCCAGCGCAAGACCGTGCAGATCGCCGGCGCATCGCCCATCATCCGAGCACTGCTGCTGCTCATCGGCATTTCGCCGCGGCATTTCGTCAAGGCCGTCCAGTAACGGGCGCGGCGCCGCTCGGCGGATCCCGCGCGGCTTCACGGACTCATGGAAAATTTCTACGGCACGACGATCCTCTCGGTCCGCCGCGGCGCAGCCGTAGCGCTCGGAGGCGACGGCCAGGTGACGCTCGGCAACGTGGTCATCAAGGCCACGGCGCGCAAGGTGCGTCGCTTGTTCGGCGATCGCGTGCTCGCCGGCTTTGCCGGAGCCACCGCGGATGCCTTCACGCTATTCGAGCGCTTCGAGGCGAAGCTCGACAAGCACCAGGGTCAGCTCCAGCGTGCGGCGGTGGAGCTCGCCAAGGACTGGCGCTCCGACCGCGTCCTGCGCCGGCTCGAGGCGATGCTGGCGGTCGCCGATGCAGGGACTTCGCTCGTCATCACCGGCTCGGGCGACGTTCTCGAGCCCGAGCTCGGCATCGTAGCCATCGGCTCCGGCGGCGCGTACGCCCAAGCCGCGGCGCGCGCGCTTCTCGAGCACACGAGCTTGAGCGCCCCCGACATCGTCAAGCAGGCGCTCATCATCGCCGGCGATCTTTGCATCTACACCAACCAGAATCATGTGATCGAAGTGCTGGAGCAGAAGACGCCATGACCGCGCCCGACTACGACGTGCTCGTCCTCGGTGCGGGTCCGGTGGGGCTCGCGCTCGCCACGGCGCTCGCGCGGGAGCGCTTCTCGGTCGCGCTCGTCGACCGCGCGCCGCCGATCGGCTTCGATGCTCCGACCAGCGCGGACGACTGGGATGCGCGGGTCTATGCGATCAGTCCGGGCAGCGCGGACTTCCTGCGCTCCATCGGCGCCTGGCAGCGATTGCCGAGCGAGCGGCTCGCCCCCATCGAAACCATGGACGTGCGGGGCGACGACGGCGGCGCGCTTGGATTTTCCGCCTACGAGCTCGGCGAACGCGCGCTCGCATGGATCGTGGAGCATCGCGAGCTTTGCCGGGCGCTCGTCGAATCGGCTCGCACCGGCGGTGCTGTCGACATGTTCGCCCCGGCGGAGCCCGCAGCAATCGCCTGGCGCGTCGACGCCGCGTTGCTTACGCTCGCCGACGGTCGCGTCCTGTCGGCGCGCCTGGTCGTCGGCGCGGACGGCGTGCGCTCCTGGCTGCGCCGGGAAGCCGGCATCGAACGCGAACCCAGGCCGTATCGTCAGACCGCGATCGTTGCCAACTTCGCGGTCGAGCGAGCGCATCGCGACCGAGCCTTCCAGTGGTTTCTCGACGGCCGAGGCGTGCTCGCCTGGCTGCCGCTGCCAGGACGGCGGATCTCGATCGTGTGGTCTGCGCCCGAAGCGCTCGCGGCGGAGCTCGCTGCGCTCGATCCGACCTCGCTGGCGGTGCGGGTGGCGGAAGCCGGCGGGCACGCGCTCGGAGCGCTCATCACGATCACGCCATCGGCGAGCTTTCCGCTGTCGTTCCTCAGGCTGCCGTCGGTCGTCGCCCATCGACTCGCGTTCGCCGGCGACGCTGCGCACGGTGTGCATCCGCTCGCGGGTCAGGGCGTCAACCTGGGCTTCGGCGATGCCGCGACGCTGGCGCTCGTTCTGGCCGCGGGACGCGCGGTAGGCGATCCGGGCGCACCGCTCGTCCTGGAGCGTTACGCGCGCAAGCGCGCTGCGCCCGTCCTGGCGATGCAGTTCGTGACCGACGCACTCATCCGGCTGTTCGAGCCGCCGTCGCTCAAGCGCCTGCGCAACAGCGGCATGCGCGCCGTCGGCGCACTGGGCCCCCTGCGCAGGCTACTGGCGCAGCCCGCACTGCGTTAAACTGTCGCCCCACTCGATTACGGAGTCACGATGCGATCCACGTTGTCCACCTTCATGCTGGCGGCGCTTCTGACGGCGCTCTCACCGGCAGCCCTCGCACAGGAAGCGCGTCCCGACGCCGCCAAAGACGCCGCGAAAAGCCCCGCGAAAGACACCGCAGCCGAGGCCGCGACGGTAAAGCAGCTCCTGGAAGCCAAATTTCCGGGCGCGACCGTCAGCAACGTCGCCAAATCGCCGTACTTCGGGCTCTACGAGGCGCAGTTCGACGACCGGGTCGTCTACACCGACGCGGGCGTGACCTACGTGATGGTGGGCGCGATCTACGATGCCAACACCAAGAAGAACCTGACCGAGGCGCGGCAGCGCGAGCTGAACCGCGTCGCCTGGGACTCGCTGCCCTTCAACCTCGCCTTCAAGCGCGTCAAGGGCAACGGCTCGCGCAAGCTCGCCATCTTCGCCGACGCCGACTGTCCGTTCTGCAAGCGGCTGGAAGGCGACATCAGCCGCTTGAACGACGTGACGATCTATACGTTCCTCTTCCCGATCGATCAGCTCCATCCCGATGCGTCGCGCAAGTCGGCCATCATCTGGTGCGCGCCCGATCGCGCAAAGGCGTGGGACGAGTTCTTTGCCTCGGGCAAGCTCCCGAACAACAAAGGCGATTGTCCGACGCCGATCAAGGAGACCGCGGCGCTGGGCGAAAAGCTGCATGTAGCCGCGACGCCGACGCTCGTCTTCGCCGACGGATCGATCATCCCCGGCGCGATCCCGCTCGCCCAGCTCGAGAGCGAGATCAACAAGGGCGAAGCCGAGGCGAAGAAGCTCGCCGCCAAGAAGTAGGCGGGACGACGGGAATCCGCAGGCCATGGCCATTCTCGACTTCATCGGCAAGCAGTTCATCGACATCATCCAGTGGACGGATGATTCCCGCGACACGCTTTCCTATCGCTTCCCCGACGAGGACAAGGAAATCAAGCGCGGCGCGCAGCTCGTCGTCCGGGAATCGCAGACCGCGCAGTTCGTATACCTGGGCCAGTTCGGCGACAGCTTCGGTCCGGGCAAGTATTCGCTTACGACGGACAACATACCGATCCTGTCCGATCTCCAGGGCTGGAAGTACGGTCTCGAGAGCCCGTTCAAGGCCGACGTCTATTTCGTCGTCACCCGGCTTTTCACCGGCAACAAGTGGGGGACCGCGAACCCGGTCATGATGCGCGACCAGGACTTCGGCGTCGTACGCCTGCGCGCCTTCGGCATCTACGACTTCCACGTCGTCGAGCCGAAGCTGTTCCTGAAGGAAGTCGCCGGCACCGACGATCATTTTCGTCTGGACGAATTCAACGACACGATGCGCTCGCGCATCGTCAGCGTTTTTTCCGAAGCGCTGGCCGCGTCGAAGGTCCCGGCGCTGGACGTGGCCGCGCGCTACGCCGAGCTCGGCGAAGCGCTGCTGCCGCTCATCAATCCGCAGACCAAGTCGAAATACGGTCTCGAGGTGACGAGCTTCGTGGTCGAGAACGTCTCGGTGCCGCCGGAAGTCGAGGAGGCGATCGACAAGCGCTCGAGCATGGCGGCGGTCGGCAATCTCAACGATTACGTCAAATTCCAGATGGCGCAGGGGCTCTCGAAGGGCGACGGCGGCGGAGTAGGCGGGTTGGGGGCGCAAATGGCAGTGGGCATGGCGATGGCACAGCAGATGATGAACCAGACCGGCGGCATCCTGGGTGCACAGGCGACGCCCGGCATCCAGACCGGAGCGGCGGCGTCCGCCGCGCCAGAATTGTTCACGCCCGCGCAGGTGGCGCAGCTTATCGGCGTGGGCGAGGCGGACGTGCTGGCGAGCCTCGAATCGGGCGACATCAAAGGCAAGAAGATCGGGACGCAGTGGCGCGTTACGCGAGCCGCCGTCGATCAGTTCCTCCATTCCTGAAGCGGCAAGCGCGAATGCTCCGCCTTTTGTTGCGGCTCGGCGGCGCGCTGTGCCTGATGTGTGTCGCCGGCAGCGCGCTGGCCCAGGATCCGCGGACGATCGCGGTGCAGAGCGCGTCGCGCGCATGGCTGGCGCTGGTCGATCGCGGCGACGCGCAAGCGGCATGGAACGCGGGCGGAAAGAAATTCCAGGCGGCGCTGACGGCCCCGCTGTGGGAGGCGGAGCTCAAGAAGGAGCAGAGCCGGAACGGAAGGGCCACGCAACGCACCGTCGGGCCGACCCGATTCCAGAGCCGGCTGGCCGGCATGCCCGACGGGGAATACGCGCAGATCCTGTTCAGGACCAGCTTCGCGAACAGGTCCAACGGCAGCGAAACGCTGAGCTTGGAGCGCGAAGCGGATGGCCAGTGGCGGGTGATCGGCTATTTCCCCCGCGGGTGATGAGCGCGGCGCTGCCGGTCGAAACGGACGCCCAGGAGAAGTTCGCCTGCCCGGCCTGCGGCGCCGAAGCGCTCTGGGATCCTGCGAAGCAGGCGCTCGTCTGTCCCTTCTGCGGCACGAGCTCGCCGGCGAAGCTCGATGCCGACAGCGGCAAGATCCTCGAGCATGATCTCTCCGCCGCGTTGCGGGGACTCGGCGACGAGGCGCGCGGCTGGAAGATCGAGAAACGCTACGTCAAATGCCAGAGCTGCCAGGCGATCTCGGTGCTCGATCCCGCGCGGCAGGCGCAGCGCTGCGAGTTCTGCGGCTCGGCTCAGCTCGTGCCCTACGAGCAGAACAAGGAATCGTTCCGGCCCGAAAGCGTACTGCCGTTCAGGATCGCCGAGGACCGCGCCCGGGACGGCATCCGCGCGTGGTACGGCAGGCTCTGGCTCGCGCCCAATGCGTTGAAGCGCCGGGCGCTGACCGATACCGTCAAGGGCGTCTACCTTCCTTACTGGACGTTCGACGCGCAGGTCGAGGCGACTTGGACTGCCGAAGCCGGGCACTACTACTACACCACCGAGAGCTACACCGACGGCAGCGGCCGCGTGCAGACCCGCCAGGTCCAGCACGTGCGCTGGGAGCCTGCGGCGGGTCGGATCTCGCACTTCTTCGACGATGACCTCGTATGCGCGTCCGTCGGCGTGCACCCGAACCTGGTGCGCGGGGTTGAGCCGTTCCCGACCAAGGAGCTCAAGCCGTACGATGCCGGCTACGTGGCCGGCTGGGTCGTGGAGCGCTACCAGATCGATCTCGTCGCGGCGGCGAGGGCGGCGCGCGAAGCGATGGACGCTGAGCTGCGGCAGATGTGCGCGGCGCAGATACCGGGCGACACCTATCGCAATCTCGAGGTGCGAGCGGATTACTCGGGACAGACGTTCAAGCACATCCTCGCGCCGATCTGGCTGCTCACGTACAACTACGGCACGAAGGCGTACCAGGCCGCGATGAACGGTTTCACGGGCGCGATCCAGGGCGAGTATCCCAAGAGCTGGATCAAGGTGACGCTGCTCGTGGTCGCGATCATCGTCGTCGTGGTGATCGCTCTGTCGCTCGGATCGCATCGATGACCCGCAGCCCGGGACGAGCGCGCAGCGCGAATCCCTGGAGCGGCATCAGCTAAACGCTCCATCGGAAGGTGGGATCATGCACGCAGCCATCGTCACAGGCGTTTCGCGCGGACTCGGCGCTGCCCTCGCCGCCGCCCTTCTGCAGCGCCATTTCGCAGTTCTCGGCATCGGCCGCTCGAGCCAAGCCGATCTCGCCGGTTCCAGCTATTCGTTCACGCGGTTCGATCTTGCGGATGCGGCGGGCGTCGACGACGCACTGGCTCCCGCCTTCACGAAGCTCTCGAAGTCGCAGCCTCAATCGATATGTCTGATCAACAACGCCGCGCTTGCCGGGCCGGTCGGGACGCTGGGGAAGCTCGCGGCTAGAGACGTCGCTTCGTCGCTCGCCGTGAATCTCGCTGCCGTCGTGGCGCTCACGAATCTCTTCTGTCGAGTCTTCGCCGATGCGGCCATGCCGCGGCGCGTCGTCAACGTGTCGTCCGGCGCAGCTCAGACGGCGCTTCCGGGAGAGAGCGTCTACTGCGTAGCCAAGGCGGGCATGGAAATGCTGACGAAGGCGCTGGCGGCGGAGCAGCAGGCGGAGACATTCCGCTCGATCGCCGTGCGTCCCGGCGTCATCGACACGGACATGCAGAGGTTCGCCCGCTCGCAACCGCCGGAGGTGCTGCCGAGCGTGGAGCTGTTCCGCGGGTTTCACCGCGATGGGCGTCTGGTTGCGCCCGCCGTGGTCGGCGCGAAGATCGTCGACAAGCTCGTCGTGGGCGACGTCGAGCACGGACGAACGTACAGCTACCAGGAACTGTAGGATGCCGAGCGGCGGCGCGGGCCTCTCGCTCGCGCCGCGCTATCGTCTGGGCAGCGGCCGCACCCGGTAGTCGATCAGGGCGGGTTCGGCCCCCGCTTCCCACATCATGCAATAGGTCTCCTTGCGATCGGCGACGAACTCGCCCGAGGCCTCCCTCGCGCGCTCTCGCGCGAACGGCATGACGACGGCGTTGGCGTCGTGGTAGTGGATGTTGAAGGCCACTTCCGCGGTGCTCGCGAAGTAGAAGTCGATGCGATCGTTGGCGTCGAGGGTGAAGCATTCCTCGCGCACGGCGTAGGGCGCCACTTCGATGCCGGCGCCGCTGCGGGGGCCATCGAGGCGATATGGATCGGTCGGCGTCGCGCAACCGCACGCGAAGAGCGCGACGAACAGCGCGCTTCCTGGACGCCCGCTCATCGCCGGCTCATTGCCCGCGCGGCGAGCACCAATCCTCGGCCACGAGCGCCCAGCGCTCGTGATCGCGCCAGCGCCCTGCGAGCTTCACGTACCGGCGGGAGAAGCCTTCGCGCGTGAACCCTGCGCGCCGCGCGAGCTTGATCGAGCGCGAGTTCCCCGGCTGGATGTTGATCTCGATGCGGTGCAGTCGCATGACTCGGAAGGCGAAGCGCAGCGTGAGCTCCAGTCCCTCGGCCATGTAGCCGCGGCCCGCGTGCGGAGCGAGAGCGTAATACCCGACATAGGCGCTCTGAAACGCGCCGCGCACGATCTCGCTCAGGTTGAAAACGCCGACCAGCGCATCATCGTCGACCCGGCAGGCGACGAGTCCGACGTGGGCGGCGCCCTCGAGGCGACGCGACGATGCGCCCGCGAAGCGCGCGAGATAGTCCGCGAACCGCGCCTGCGTCGCCGGCGCTTGAACCCAGCTCCGATGCAGGTGCGCGCTCGCCCGCACTGCCGCGACGAATGGTCGGGTATCGGCGCGCCGCGGCCAGCGCAGGTAAATGGAGTCGCCGGCAACGAGCGCTGATTTCGGGGCTGGCATAATGGCCGGAATGTTACCGCGCGCTTCACTCGCACGATGAGCAAGTGGGTCGAAGGCAAGGTCGTGGGCAAGCGCCAATGGACCGAGCGACTCTTTTCGCTGCAGGTCGCGGCGCCATCGGTCGCTTTCGTCGCCGGCCAGTTCGCGCGCCTCGCCTTGCCTGCGCCGCCGGGGTCGAAAGAGCCGATGCTCGGCCGTCCCTACTCGTTCGTGAACCCGTCGCAAAGCGACCCGCATGAGTTCTACTTCAACGTGCTGCCCGAGGGGCCGCTGTCGCCGCGCCTCGCCGCGCTGCAAGCTGACGACCCGGTGTGGCTTCTGGACCGCGCCAACGGCTTCTTCGTCGTCTCCGAGCTGCCCGATTCCGGGGCCTTATGGTGCCTCGCGACCGGCACCGGCCTCGGCCCCTATCTTTCCATCCTTCGCACCGAGGAGCCGTGGGAGAAGTTCGAGCGCATCGTGCTCGTCCACGGTGTCCGGCACGCCGAGGATCTCTCCTACGGGGATGCGATCGCCGGGATTGCGCGCGAGCGCTCGGGGCGCTTTACCTTCGCGCCCCTGGTGAGCCGGGAGACGCATCGCGGCGCGCTCGCCGGGCGCATTCCCGACGCCATCCGCGATGGACGGCTCGAAGCGTGGACGGGCGTGCCGTTGACTGCGGAGAACGCGCACGCGATGCTCTGCGGCAACCCGGACATGCTGCGCGACATGCAGGCGCTTCTCGAGCAGCGCGGCATGCGCCGACATCGGCGCCGCGAGCCCGGTCACTTCACGCTCGAGGCGTACTGGTAGTTTGCAACCAGCGCAGATTCGAAGAGCGGCCCGAGACGAGCGAAAATTTGCAGTCCGGTCTGCCGCAGCGGGTCATCCCGGCTCGGCGGCTCATTCCGCATCCGCTCGTCCGCCTGTTCATGACAGCTGCGACGGCTTGAGCGGGCGTTCTCTGCGTCCCGCCGATTCAGCTATCGCGAACGGCGAGGAGCTCGACCTCGAAGAGTAGCGTCGCGTCCGGCGGGATGACGCCGCCCGCGCCGCGGCTGCCGTACGCCATGGCGGGCGGAATGACCAGCGTGCGCTTGCCGCCGATACGCATGCCCGCGACGCCTTCGTCCCAGCCCTTGATGACCTTGCCAGCGCCGAGCGGGAAGGTGAACGGCGTCCCGCGATCGACCGACGAGTCGAACTTGCGGCCTTTCTTGTCGGGCTTGGCCGGATCGTAGAGCCAACCCGTGTAGTGAACAACAACCGTCTTTCCCTTCACCGCCTCGGCACCGGTGCCGACGGTCGTATCGGTGATTTGCAGCTGCGACATAGTGGCATCCAACTTGCTTTGAGGCATGGTGGGCGCGGTATCGGCAGCGACAGCCAGGGTCATCCCCGACGGCGAAACGAACACGGCGGCCACGGCCGAAGCCAGCGCGAGCGAGCGTGACAGGAACATTTGTGGCGACATGACGAGAGCGATGATTGCGGTGGCGAGCTGGCGCGGTCCTACGCCTGGCTGTTGTCTTCCGAAGATTCGCGGCGACTTGTTGCTCCGATGGAGATTATGATCTATAAACTGCAGCCCGGCCAAGCGGGACCCGCGCACTCCCCGCGCAACGTCCTTACGTGGTGGGCCTCCGGACGCGCACAGGCCCGGCCCCGATAGATCCTAGCCATGAAAGCGATGCTCGGTTTCCTTACGCCGCAGGTTAACGAGGACGACCCGCTGCACAGCGCAAAGAGCGCTGCGGCATGGCTGCGCCAACTGCCGGCGCTCGACGTGATCGGCAGGCAGCAGCACGTCGTACGGGCGCTGGAGGCCACCCGCAAGGGCTCCGGAATGGATCTGCACCGCGTCGGTGCGATCGAATTCGTCGACGCCGCCCTGGGCGCGGATCGGCGTCAGCTCATCAAGCAGTACATCGAGAACGCGGAGATGTCACCCAAGCTCGCCGACCGCATCTGGCAGGCGCTGTGGGAGATGAGCCAGGCCTTCACGATGGTCTATCAGTCGGCGCTGGAAGGCGCGTTGGCGCAAGGTGCGAACGCGCGCTGGAAGTCCGTGCTGCCGCTGCTGTTCGTACGCCTGGTGCACTTTCATGGCACCGACGCGAAGCTCCGTGTGTTCAAGTACGAGCGCTGGATTCCGGCCAAGTGGATGGAGCTGCATCAGATCTACCTGCGTGCCTGCGAGCTCGGTCTGGACCGGCAATCGATGGCGTTGCCGGCGGCCGGAGCGGGAGCGCAACCCTGGTCGGTCGAGCAGGAATACGTCTACGTGCTGCTCGTACACCAGCTCAACACGGGCAATCTCGGCCCGGCGGAAATCGACTGGGCGGCTTCGCAATTGCGCGCCTGGAGCCGCCGGCTCGCGCTGGATCCGATTCCGAAATCGCTGGAGGGTTTCTTCGTCGATCTGGCCGGGCGCACGGGTCTCATCCGGCGCAACGGCAACGATCGCGGCTCGGTGCTGCGCTACCTCGATACGACGCCGCTCGCGGAAGCGATGAGCCGGGCCGTCGTTGCATTGCGCGATTCCGAGGCTACCGACCAGGGGCCGGTTGCGGCGATCAACCAGCAGCGTCTGGCCGTGCTGCGCAAGATCGAGCCCGTGTTGTCGCCGTCCGCGTTCATGGACTTCCGGCGCGATCCGCGCACGGCCGTGGCGGTATCGGCGCGCGTGCGGATCGGGTTGTCGCGCATCTGCCGCGACCTCGCAGCGAAGGCCGGCGATCAAGGTGCAGCGGAGACCGCTGGAGAGCAGATCGAAGTCTTTCCCGTCGCCGGCGCCCCGCGGGTGCGGCGCAAGATGCCGGCCGAGGACGATTCGCTTGCCGCGAGCCTGTCGAACTGGAGCGATCCGATGTGGGAGGTGAAGGATCGCAGTGTCGCGGGTTTGCGCATCTCCGCCACCGGAGGGATCGGGCAGAGTCTCACCCTCGGCGCGCTGGTCGCCGTGCGGCAATCGGACGCCGATGGATGGTTGCTCGGCGTCGTGCGCCGGCTGAACAAGCTCTCGAACGAGGAAGTCGAAGCGGGGGTCAACATCATCGCCGAGCGGGTGGTGGCGGTTACCCTCACCACCAAACAGCGCCCGAACGAAGACATGGGTTACGTCGTCGACGGCCTCGATCTGTCGACGATGGGCGAGCGCTTCGAAGGCCTTTATCTGCCGCCGCCGTCGCGTCCCGACAAGCCGCTCGCGATGAAGACCCTGATCGTGCCGACGCCGGAGTACGCCGACGGGCGCAACGTCATTCTCACGACCGCCAATTCGATCTACACGCTCGCGTTCAAGCATCTGGTCGAGCAACGTCCGGACTGGAGCTGGGCGACGGTGCAGATCGTGGAAAAGCACGTGCGCGGCTCGTAGGACTCGCGCCCGCTGGAGCTGGAAGCGCCGAGCCGAGGCGGGCGAGCCGCAGAAGTTCGATATCCCACTCACTTCCGCGGCTCACCCGCCTCGGCTCTTCCCTTTTACCACCAAGCGCAGCCTCCGGAGGGCCGCGGGCGCGAGTGGGGTATCGAGCGTGAGCGGTGCTCCGGAAGCTGCGCTGTACCTAGTCCAGCGGCCGGAACTTGAGCGTCAGGCTCCTGCGGAACATGTCGGGCGAGTCGGGACGCGGCAGCGGCGAGGACTTCAGGATCGCGCGCAGCACGGCTTCGTCGTAAGCGCGCACCCCGCTCGACTTGCCGAGCTGGACGTCGATGATCTCTCCCGTGGGCAATTGCACGACGTCGAAGATCGCTTCTGGGTTGCCGTTCAGATCGGGCGGCAGAATCACGTTGCCGCGGATCTTGGCCTGGATGCGCCGAATGTAGTCGGCGTCTGCGCGCGCCCGCGCCTGGTCCGCGGCGATCCTCTGTTGCTTCTCGCGTTCGCGTTCGGCCTGCGCCTGGAGCGCTAAAGCTTCGCGTGCCTGCCGCTCGCGCGCTTCGGCGAGCCGCTTCTCGGCCTGCGCCTTCTTCTCGGCTTCACGCTTTTCCGCTTCCTTGCGTTCGCGTTCGGCCTGCTCCTTCTTCAGGCGCTCCTGCTTTTCCTTGAGTGCGATGTCGGCCTTGCTCGGCTCCGGCGGTGGCTTGGGCGGCTCCGGCGGTGGCTTGGGCGGCTCCGGCGGCGGCTTGGCCGGCTCCGGTGGCGGCTTGGGCGCCTCGGGCGGCGGCTTGGGCGCCGGCGGCGGCACCTTCGCCTGCTCGGCTTTCTCGGGTGCGTACAGCTCAGCCGTAACCGGCTCCGGTTTCCGGCTTTGCCAGGTCACGCTGAAAACGAGGAACAGTACGAATCCGACGTGGACTGCGACCGCAAGGATCGCAGCCGTCCACTTGGCCGCGGACCAGCGCGGGCGCTCTCGCGAAGGAGGCATCAGCTCGGCCGCGTTTGGACCAGCAGTCCGACCTTGCGCACGCCTTTCTGCTGCAGGAGTTCGAGCAGGTCCACTACCTCCTGATAGCGCACGTCTTTATTGGCCGCGATCACGACCGCCTGATCGGGATTCTTCGATTGCCGGTCGCGGATTCGCGCAATCAGCTCGTCGCGCGAGACACGCACCGCCGTTGTTGCGCCTTCGCGCAGCCAAAGCGAATGATCCGTGCGCAGATCGATCGTCAGCGGCTGCGAGGGAGCGGCGAGCTGGCGGCCGACGCTCGGCAGCTCGATCGCCCCCGGATTCATCAGCGGCGCCGTGATCATGAAGATCACGAGCAGCACCAGCATCACGTCGATGTAGGGGACGACGTTGATCTGGTTGATCGATTTTCGCGGCCGGCTCATGGCTTGTCGCTCAACCCTGTCGTTGCAGGATGTTGGTGAACTCCTCGATGAACGTCTCGAAACGCGTCGCGAGCCGGTCCACGTCGTGGGTGTAGCGGTTGTACGCGACGACCGCGGGGATCGCGGCGAAGAGCCCGATCGCGGTGGCGATGAGCGCTTCGGCGATGCCTGGCGCAACCTGGGCGAGCGTCGCCTGGCTCACGTTCTGCAGGCCACGGAAGGCGTTCATGATCCCCCACACGGTGCCGAAGAGTCCCACGTATGGGGATACCGAGCCTACAGTCGCGAGTCCGGAGAGATTCGCTTCGAGCGCGTCGATCTCGCGCTGGTACGAAGCCCGCATGGCGCGCCGCGCGCTGTCCATTGTCGCGCCCACCGACGTACCCTGGCGCCGGTGCTTCGCGTACTCGCGGAAGCCGGCGGAGAACACGCGCTCCAGCGCGCCGCCGCGGCTCTGCGTGGCGCGCTGGAACAGCTCGTTCAGGTCGCCGCCCTTCCAGAAGTCGTCCTCGAAGCGATCGGTATCGCGCTCGGCGCGCCTGAGCGCGAAGAGCTTGAGGAAGATCTGCCACCACGACCACAGCGAGGCGAGGAGCAGCAGCGCCATGACGCCCTGCACGACGACGCTGGCGTTCACCACCATCGCGACGAACGAAAGATCGGGATGCAGGTTCAACCTTGTCTCTCCATGCGTTCGACCACGTTCGCCGGGATGCGCGCCGGCCGCCAGCTCGCTCGGCGAAGACAGGCGAGCGTGACTTTGGAACGCACCAGCGGGACGCCGTCCCGAAGCACGTCCTGAGCGGCAACGAGGCGGCTCCTTCCGATCTCGGTCGGTACCAGAGTCACTTCCAGCGGATCGTACAGGCGCGCGGGCTGTCGATATTCGACTTCCAGTCGATGGACCACGAATACGACGCCGTGTTCACGTTCGAGGCCGGTCAGCGTGATCCCGAGCGACGCCAGCCACTCGGTGCGTGCGCGCTCCAGGAAGCGCAGGTAGTTGGCGTAGTAGACGACTCCGGCGGCATCGGTATCCTCGTAATAGACGCGAACGGGCCAGCGAAAGCTCATTCGCTCGCGAAGAGCTCCCCGGCGGCGGTCGGCGGGACGAGGCCGAAGTGTCTGTATGACAGCGCCGTGGCGATCCGGCCGCGGCTCGTGCGCTGCAGGAAGCCCTGCTGGATGAGAAACGGCTCGAGCACGTCCTCGATCGTGTCGCGCTCCTCGCCGATCGCGGCCGAAAGGTTATCGATCCCGACGGGCCCGCCAGCGAACTTGTCGAGCACGCAGCGCAGGAGCTTGCGGTCCATCACGTCGAGGCCCGATGGATCGACGTCGAGCATCGCCAGCGCGGCGTCCGCGACCGCTCGCGTGATGCGACCCGCCGCGCGCACTTCGGCGTAATCACGGACGCGCCGAAGGAGCCGATTGGCTACCCGGGGCGTGCCGCGCGAGCGGCGCGCGATCTCCAGCGCCCCATCGGCTTCGAGCGCGATGTCGAGGAGTCTCGCCGAGCGTGCGACGATGCGCGTGAGCTCCTCCGCGTTGTAGAACTCCAGGCGCGCCACGATGCCGAAACGATCCCGCAGCGGGTTGGTGAGCATCCCGGCGCGCGTGGTTGCGCCGACCAGGGTGAACGGGGGCAGATCGAGCTTCACCGAGCGCGCGGCGGGACCCTCGCCGATCATGATGTCGATCTGAAATTCCTCGAGCGCGGGGTAGAGGATCTCCTCCACGACCGGCGACAGCCGATGGATCTCGTCGATGAACAGCACGTCGTGCGGCTCGAGGTTAGTGAGGAGCGCGGCGAGATCGCCGGCGCGCTCGAGCACGGGGCCCGACGTCTGGCGCAGGTTCACGCCGAGCTCGTGGGCGATGATGTGCGAGAGCGTCGTCTTGCCGAGCCCAGGCGGACCGAAGAGCAGAACGTGATCGAGCGATTCCTTGCGCTTCACCGCGGCCTCGATGAAGATCGCGAGCTGGGCACGGACTTTCTCCTGGCCGACGTATTCGTCCAGCGCGCGCGGCCTCAAGGTGCGCTCGAGCGCCTCTTCCTGCGGGCTGACGGGCGCTGCGGCGATCAGGCGGTCGGTCTCGATCATTGCGCGGGCATCCGGAACCCGATTATGCCTTGGCGAGGAGCTTCAGCGCCTGCTTGATGCCGTCGGCGACCGCCACGCCGTCGGGAAGCTGCTTCACCGCGTGGATCGCTTCCTTGTCGCTGTAGCCCAGGGCGACGAGGGCGTGCAGGATATCGGCGGTCACCGGGGACGGACGATGCACGCCGACCACGGCCGCGACGTCGGCGCCAAGCTTGTCCTTGAGCTCGAGGAGCAGCCGCTCCGCCGTCTTCCTGCCGATACCCGGGATCTTCGTGAGCCGGCCCGCATCCTGCATGGTCACCGCCTGCGCGAGCTCCGCGACCGACAGGCCGGACAACACGGAGAGCGCGGTGCGCGCGCCGATGCCGCTGATCTTGATGAGCTGACGGAAGGCGCGGCGCTCGGGCTCCGAGCCGAAGCCGAACAGCAGGTGCGCGTCCTCGCGCACGACCAGATGGGTGAAAAGCGTCAGCGCTTCGCCGAGATTCGGCAGGTTGTAGAACGTGCTCATCGGGACGTCGACTTCGTAGGCCACGCCCTGCACGTCGAGCAGGATCTGCGGCGGGTTCTTTTCGACGAGCTTTCCGGAAAGGCGGCCGATCATGGGCGGGAGGCGGCGACTACCGGCGGATTATCGCACGGCGGTTTCGAGCGCCTTACAGGATCCTGCCGCCGCGCACGCGATAGCCTTTGCGCCTCAAGCCCAGCAGACCTTCACCACCATGCGCGTGACAGATCGCGCAGGCCAGCGCATCGGCGGCGTCGCTCGACGGCGCGCAGGGCAGCGCAAGCAGCCGCCGGACCATCTCCTGCACCTGCTCCTTGGCCGCTTTGCCGTGGCCGACCACCGCCTGCTTGATCTGCAGCGCGGTGTATTCCGCGACCGGAAGATCGGCGAGCACGGCCGCCGAGATCGCGGCGCCGCGCGCCTGACCGAGCAGCAGCGTGGAGTGGGGATTGGCGTTGACGAACACCTTTTCGACCGCGACCTCGGTCGGACGGTGCTCGACGATCACGTTTCCGAGATCGCGGATGATGATGTGCAGCCGATCCGGCAATTCGCCGCCCGTGTTGCGCACGCAACCGCTGGCGACGTACTGCAGCTTTCCGCCCACGGCGACGATGAGCCCGAACCCGGTCACCCGCAGGCCGGGATCGATGCCCAGGATGCGGCGCGCGGTCGCCGACGGACTCACCGGCGTTACGCTCCGTCGATCACGGCGTTGGTGTACACGTCCTGGACGTCGTCGAGCGACTCCAGGTCGTCGAGAAGCTTCTGCATGCGGGCGGCGTCGTCGCCCGCGAGCACGACCTCGATCGTCGGCTTCATCGTCACCTCGGCGAAGTCGGGTTTGAGCCCCGCTTTCGCGAGCGTCTCGCGGACGGCGACGAATTCGTTCGGGGTCGTGATCACCTCGATCGAACCGTCGTCGTTGTCCACGATGTCCTCGGCGCCTGCGTCGAGAGAGACTTCGATGAGCCTGTTCTCGTCGGTGCCCGGCGCGAACACGAGCTGTCCGCAATGCCTGAACAGGAAGGATACCGAGCCATCGGTCCCGAGGTTCCCGCCGTGCTTGACGAAGGCGTGGCGAACATCGGCGACCGTGCGCGTCCGGTTGTCGGACAGGCAGTCGACGATCACCGCAGCGCCGCGGACGCCGTAGCCTTCGTAGCGGATCTGTTCATAGTTCACGCCTTCGGTTTCGCCCGCCCCGCGCTTGGCGGCGCGCTCGATCGTGTCCTTCGGAATGTTGTTGTCCATGGCCTTGTCGACGGCGAGGCGCAGGCGCGGGTTGGCGCTCGGGTCGCTGCCTCCGAGCTTCGCGGCGACGGTGATTTCCCGGATCAGTCGCGAGAAGATCTTGCCGCGCTTGGCGTCGGACGCCGCCTTGCGGTGCTTGATGTTCGCCCACTTGCTGTGGCCGGCCATGGCGGTTTCTTATCGTGACAACGCCCGAAATTATACGCGCCCGTTTTTGCGTGGTTTTTGTCGCACGAATGGCGCAGGGCCGCCCCAAGCCATTCGTGCAGATTAAGTTCGGGGCGAAGTATCGTGCGAGCGAAAGCGAGCGAAACTTCGCCCCGCTAAATCAACCCCTGCTTCTTCAGAAATTGCGCGAGCGTCGAGAGCCGCACTTCCGGATCGTTGATCTCGAGCATGCTCTGCTTGATCGACAGCGGCAGAGGCAGGATCTCGGCGAGCCGGTAGCCCACCCAGGATGCGTCGGTGAGCGCGAGATCGGCGGGGAAGCTCTGCTTGCCGACGCGCTCGATGAGGATCTCCAGGAACTTCGCCAGCGGCTCGAACGCTTCCGGCAGCGCGAGCGACGGCTCCGCCGAGATATCGGTGACCTGCCCGACCACCAGCCCGTCATCGGCAACCGCGTGCGATCGCACCTGGAAGCGCGCGAGGCCCTGCACCCGGATGTGCAGGATTCCGAGCTGCGGCATGTCCCAGGCGGTGATCCGTGCGCGCGTGCCGATCGGAGCGAACGACACTTCGTTGCTTGCCGAGGCTGACCTTGGCACCTCTTCGCCCCTCGTGAGCAGGCATACGCCGAACGACGTGTCGTCCCTGAGACAGGTCTTGGTCATCGTCACATAGCGCTGCTCGAAGACCTTGAGCGGCAGCACGCCGCCCGGGAAGAGAACGGTCTTGAGCGGAAAGAGCGGCAGCGTGACGGACTCCCGCGGAGTCGCGCCGTGCATGAACGAGAACATGTCCCGCTTCAGGCGCGCTCGACGGTGGGCGGCACGACGCGCGCCTCGCCCCAGCGGGGCCCCAGCTTGTGCGCTACACCCAGCTGATCGAGAACGCGCGCGACGATGAAGTCGACGAGGTCGCCGACGCTCGCCGGATGGCCGTAGAAGCCCGGAGCCGGCGGGAGGATGACGGCGCCTGCGCGTGACAGCCGGGTGAGGTTCTCGAGATGGATCGTGGAGAGCGGCGTCTCGCGAGGCACCAGGACGAGCGGACGGCGCTCCTTGAGCATCACGTCCGCCGCGCGTTCGATCAGGTTGTCGGCGAGCCCTGCCGCGATGGAGCCCACCGTGCCCATGCTGCACGGGCAGATCGCCATCGCGTCAGCCGGATTCGATCCCGATGCGATCGGCGCGAGCCAGTCCTCGCGGGAGAAGACCGTCAGCTGGCCGGGGCCTGCGCCGTAGCGTTGCGCGAAGAACGTCGCCGCGGCGTGCGGCTGCGTCGGCAGCGTGAGGTCGAGCTCCTGCCGCGCCACCATCTGCGAGGCCGGCGAGTACAACAGGTAGACCCGCGCATGTGCGGCAAGCAGGCATTCGAGCAGCCGCAGGCCGTACGGAAGTCCCGAGGCGCCGGTGAAGGCAAGCGTGATCGTTCGGGGCGAGCTCATCGAAGGATTGTAGCCCGGGTTGAGCCGCGTAGCGGCGATACCCGGGACGGCGTAAGCCCCGGGGTTCGCGCGTCGCGCTCACCCCGGGCTACGGGAGCTGGCGATGGCGAGTGAGCACCTGATAGCGAACGCCGAAAGCACGGGCCAGCCGCTGCGCGAGGTAGACCGAACGATGCTGTCCGCCTGTGCAACCGATCGCCACGGTGAGGTAACTGCGGTTGTCGCGCGCGTAGTCCGGCAGCCAGCTCGCCACGAACGTGTAGATGTCGCCGTACATGCGCTCGACCTCCGGGTGCTGCTCGAGGTAGGCGACCACCTCCGGATCGAGCCCGGTCAACCTGGCGAGCAAGGGCTCGTAGTGGGGGTTGGGCAGACAGCGCACGTCGAACACCAGATCGGCGTCGAGCGGCACGCCGTGCTTGTAGCCGAAGGACTGGAACTGCAGCGTGAGCTTGGACGGATCGACGCTGATGAAGTCCTTCACCCAGGCTCGCAGCGCGGCCGCGGGCAAGTCGCTCGTGTCGATGCTGTAGCCCAAGGAGCGCAGATCCTCGAAGAGCGAGCGCTCGTACTCGATCGCTTCGGTGAGCGTGCGCTGGTCGCTCGAAAACGGATGCCGTCGGCGCGTCTCGGCGAAGCGCTTTACCAGCGTGTCGGTCCGGGCATCGAGATACAGGAAGCGCACGGTCCAGCCGTCCGCCCGCGCGCGATCGATCGCCGGAACGACGTCGGCGACGCGACCGGTCTTGAAGTCGAGCACGACCGCGACGCGGTCGGTCGCGGCGGTCTTGAGGTGCGCGAGCAGGCCGCCGAGCTGCTCCGGCGGCAGATTCGATACTGCGTAGTACCCGCTGTCCTCGAGCGCCGTGAGTGCGACGCTTTTTCCCGAACCCGACACGCCGCCGATGAGCAACAGATCCATGGATCGCGATGCGTCGGCTGCTGAAGACGTCGATGGGGGCGAAGTCGGGGCAACGGGAGCGGCGTGCTCGCTAGCTTCCGTCCTCCATCAGCTTCTGCTGCCGCTCGATGAATTCCTTGGTGCTGTCGATGCCGCGCTGATTGAGCACGAAGTTGCGAACTGCGGCCTCGACCAGCACGGCCAGATTGCGGCCGGCCGCGACAGGAATCGTGACCTTTCGGATCGGCACGCCGAGGATCTCCTGGTAGGTCGCGTCGACTTGGAGCCGATCGAGATCCGAGAACTGCTCGTTGCTGTGATCCTCGAGGTTGACCATGAGCTTCAGGAGCTTGCGCGGGCGCACCGCCGTCTCGCCGAAGATCGTGCGGATGTTGAGCACGCCGATTCCGCGCACTTCGAGGAAGTCCTTGAGAACCATCGGGCAGCGGCCCTCGAGCGTGTCCGGCGAGATGCGGTAGAGCTCGACGATGTCGTCGGCGACAAGGCCGTTGCCGCGCGAGATGAGTTCCAGCGCGAGCTCGCTCTTGCCGATCGCCGAAGCTCCGGTGATGAGCACGCCCATCTCCAGCACGTCGAGGAACACGCCGTGCAGCGTCGTCGATTCGGCGAGTACGCGCGAGAGATAGAGCCGGACCACATCGACGATGTGGGGCGAAGGCTGCGGCGAAGTCATCAGCGCCATGTGGTGGCGATTGCACTCCTCGAGCAAGTGCGCGGGCACCTCTTCGCCGTTTGCGACGATGATCGCCGCGAGCTCCCGCGTGAAGAGCCTGCCGATCGACTCGCGCAGCGCCGCCGCCGGCAGTCCGCGCAGGTAAGCCGCTTCGGCGGCGCCGATGATCTGCACCCGGAACGGATGGATCAGATTCATGTGGCCGACCTGGCCGATGGTCGGCTTCAACTCCATCTCGCCCGTGAGCACGCGGTTTCCGCCCTGGCGCCCCGCGAGCCAGTCGAGCCCGAGCCGCGTCTCGTTCTCGGCGAAGAGCTTCTCGATGCTTACCTGTCGGACCGGAACGGCGTCGTTCACGATTCGCCCGCTTCCCAGGTCGAGAACAGGCGATGCAGGCTGGCGGAATCGGTCGCCGCAGCGAGTCGATCGCGGAAGGCGCGCTCGGTGAACATGCCCGCCAGCTCGGACAGGAGCTGCAGATGCTCCTCGGTTGCCTGTTCCGGAACGAGCAGAACGAACACTTGCCCGACGGGCTTCCCGTCGGGCGCGTCGAAAGGAATCGGCTGTCGTGGCCGGACGAACGCAGCGAGCGTGCGGTCGAGTCCCTTGATGCGGCCGTGGGGAATGGCGATGCCCTGCCCGAGGCCCGTCGAACCGAGCTTTTCGCGGGCGAAGAGGCTGTCGAACACAACGGAGCGCGCAATATGCGCGCGGTCTTCGAACAACTGCCCGAGCTGCTCGAACAGGCGCTTCTTGCTCGTCGCCTCGATGTCGAGCAGGATGTTCGATTCGGGTAGGAGTTGCGCGATCTGGTTCAACGCGGGCCCCGGAAAGAGCCAGCCGCGGGCGGTCGGCTCGTGACGAGAGCCCGCCGGCGGGATGGGGCGAGGATTATACGCCGCCCGCCGGTTTGCCCCGGCGGTGCGCGGAATGGGCGGGCGGCCTCTCGCCACGTGGCGGATGGCGGTGGCCGTTGCGTTTCTCCTTCGCCTTGACCACCTGGCGATCGAGCTTGTCGGCAAGCGCATCGATGGCCGCGTACATGTCCGGTTCCACGCATTCGGCGTGGATATCCTTGCCGCGGATGTGCAGGTTGGCGGTCACCTGCCGCTGGAGCTTGTCGACCGAAAGCACGACGGTCACGTCGATGACGTGATCGAAATGCCGCGTCACCCGCGTGAGCTTGCTGACGACGTAATCCCGGATCGCCGGGGTGATCTCGAGATGATGGCCGCTCAGATTGAGATTCATCGTTCCAAGCCTCCTCACGATGCTTTGCGCTCTGTGAGCGCTTGGCCGCTGCCCGCTATACCGCCTTGCGCACGTTGACGGGAGGAATCTGCAGCGCTTCCCGGTACTTGGCGATCGTCCGGCGCGCCACCAGGATGCCCTGATCGCCCAGGAGATCGGCGATCCGGCTGTCGGTCAGCGGGGCCTTGGGATCCTCCGCGCCGATGAGTTGCTTGATCAGCGCCCGGATCGCCGTTGCCGAGGCCGCGCCGCCGGTATCGGTCGCGACGTGACTGCCGAAGAAATACTTGAGCTCGTAGGTCCCGCGCGGCGTCAGCATGTACTTCTGAGTCGTCACGCGAGAGATGGTCGATTCGTGCAAGCCCAGGATCTCGGCAATCTCGCGCAAGACCATCGGCCGCATCGCCACTTCGCCGTGCTCGAAGAAGTGACGCTGCCGATCGACGATGGCCTGTGAGACGCGCAAGATCGTTTCGAAGCGCTGCTGCACGTTGCGGATCAGCCATTTCGCCTCCTGCAATTGCGCGGCGAGCTGCTGATTCGATGCCTCGCGGTTGCGGGTAAGGATGTCGGCGTAGATGCGGTTCAACCGCAGCTTGGGCATCGCCGCCTCGTTGAGAGCCGCCATCCAGCGTCCCCGCAGCTTGCGTACGACCACGTCGGGAATCACATAGTTCGCCTCGGTCTTGGAGAACCCCGCGCCGGGCCGCGGGTTGAGGCTTGTTATGAGCGTGCGCACCCCGCGCAGGCACGTGTCGTCGGCGTGCAGCAGGCGCTTCAACTTGCCGAAGTCGCGCGCGGCCAGCAGCGGCAGGTGATGCTGCACGAGCTTCAGCGCGTCTCCGCGAAACGGCGTCGCTTCGGGGAGCGTCTTAAGTTGCAGCGAAAGGCATTCCGCGGCGTCTCGCGCGCCGACCCCCGCCGGCTCCATGTTCTGCAGGTGCTTGAGCGCGATGGAGAGTTCGTCCGCGTCGATCTCGAGCTCCTCGGGGAAAAGCTCCAGCAGCTCCTCGAGCGTGGTCTGGAGATACCCGTCCTCGTCGAGCGCGTCGATCAGGGCCGCGACGATCTGCCGGTCACGCAGCGGCAGGTTGAGAAGCGCGAGCTGGGCGTTGAGATGGTCGCGCAGCGAGTTGGTCGCGACCTGCTGCGGCAGGAACGTATCGTCGTCGTCGTCGCCGGCGCCGCTGGGCGAACCCCAGTCCCCGTCGCCGCCGACGATCAGCTCCGACGCATCCGGTGCGCGTTCGTCGCTTCCGTCCGCTGCCTTTTCGGTCGTCGTCGGCGTCACCGTGGCCAGGAACTCGCGGGGCGGACCGCTCGACTCTTCGTCGTCGGCCTTCTCGAGCAGCGGGTTTTCCTGCAGCAGCCGCTCGACTTCGGCGTTCAACTCCAGCGTGGAGAGTTGTAGCAGACGGATCGACTGCTGCAGCTGAGGCGTCAGCGTGAGATGCTGGCTCAGCTTGAGTTGTAGCGTCGGTTTCATTGAACGCGCAGGGTCAGAGGCGGAAGTGCTCCCCTAGGTAGACCTTCCTGACGCTTTCATTATAAACAATTTCGTCCGGCGTCCCCGACGCGAGAACCCGCCCCTCGCTGATGATGTAGGCGCGATCGCAGATGCCCAGCGTTTCGCGAACGTTGTGATCGGTAATCATAACGCCGATTCCGCGTTCCTTGAGGAAGCCGATGATTTTCTGGATGTCGAGCACCGCGAGCGGATCGATCCCGGCGAAAGGCTCGTCGAGCAGGATGAAGCGTGGCCGGGTCGCCAGCGCCCGGGCGATCTCTACCCGGCGCCTTTCGCCGCCGGACAGCGATAGCGCCGGCGCATCGCGCAGATGCGAGATCGACAGGTCCTCAAGCAGCGCATCGAGACGGTTGGCGATCTCGTCGGTGTCGATCCCCTGCAGCTCGAGGATCGCCTGCACGTTCTGGCCCACCGTGAGCTTGCGGAAGATCGATGCTTCCTGCGGCAGGTACGACAGTCCGAGCCGCGCCCGCGCATGGATGGGCATGCGGGTCAGATCGTCGCCGTCGAGCTCGATCGTGCCGCCGTCGGTGGCGACCAGCCCGACGATCATGTAGAAGCACGTGGTCTTGCCGGCGCCGTTGGGACCGAGAAGCCCCACGACTTCGCCGCTGTCGACTGCCAGCGACACATCGTGGACGACGATCCGGGATTTGTAACGCTTGTTCAGCGCGGCGACCGACAGCGTGCTCATCGCGCGTCACCCGGTGCGGAAATCACTGGGCCGGCTGGGGCGACAAGCTGCCGTCCGGCTTGAGGGGCGCGGGAGGATTGCTCTTCGCGGGCGGCGCTGCCTTGGCGTCCTTGCCTGCATCCTTGCCGTCCTTCGGCTGCGGCTGGAACACGCCGCGCACGCGCGCGCCGAGCTGCTCGCCCGCAGCTTCGGGACGAGTGTCCGGGCGTCCCTCGGCTTTGAAGAACTCGGTGTCGGCGTTGTATGAGATGTAGTTGCTGCGGATCTCATCGTTGCCCTTGCGCAGCATCGCCCGGTCGAACAGCTCCAGGAGGCGCTTCGTTCCATCGTATTCCGCGCGCTGCGCGACGCCCTCGTAGTATTCGTCGACGTTGTCGCGCTTTTCGCGAAACGTGATCGGGTTGCCCCACGCGGTCGCCGATACGGAGTTGTCGGGATTCTGATGGAAGACGATCTTGTCGGCGTGAATGGTAAGCGTGCCCTGGGTGAGGATCACGTTGCCCGTGAGCGTGCCGACCTTGGTCTGCACGTTGACGTCGCCGCTGTCGGCTTGATAGTTGATCGGCTTGTCGCGGTCGGCCTTCTCGGCGGACGCCGGCGGCGCGAGCGCCGCGACGCCTGCGCCGATCAGAAGGAGCGCCCGCAGCGCGCGACCGGGGGACGGCCGAGTCATTGCGGGACGCTCTGCGGCTCAAGCTGGCCGCTCACGTGCGACTTGAGCTTGAGCAGCTTGCTGCGGTTGTCGTATTCCAGCCCGGTGGCGTTGATCGTCCCGCGCGGCTCCGATATCTTCACCGCGCGGTCGGTCACGATGCGGTCCTCCTTCGGGATCACGTGCAGGAATTCGCTTTCGAAAGTGACCGGCCCGTCCGCCTTGCCTGAGGCATCGGTGGTCGCTTCGCGCACTGCCTTCACGTGGCCCGAGAAGTAGGCGTGTTCGCGGTTTCCCGTGACCGTCGCGCGATCCGCGGAGACGTCGAGCCGCGGCTTGTCGGCTTCCGTGAAGGCGATCCGCGGTTGATCGAGCACCGTGGTGTCGTCATCGGGGAAATGCTCGGCGCGCCTGGCGTCGAGAGCCTGGCGGATCCGGCCGTCCTTGCCGAGGTTGATCGCCTTGAAGTTCTCGACGAAGACGTCGGCATCGTGCCGGTTCGAGCCGTCGAACGCCGGCTCGCCGACGCGGATCTGGGCGTTCAGCCAGTACGTCAGCGCGGCGAGCCCGCCGAGCAGCAGAACCGGCGACCAGGCGACGAGCCGATCGAGCCACGTCTGGGCGCGCGAGATCACAGCCGCCTCACCTTGCTGTCGGTGCCGGATTCCGGTTCGTCGCCGTAGCCAGCCAGCAGCGGCTCGAGCTTGCCTTGCTCGGCCAGGATCAGCTCGCAGAGCTCGCGCACCGCGCCCTTGCCTCCCTCGCGGCGGGTCACGTAATGCGCGCGCTGCAGCAGTGCCTGCGGGGCGTGGGGCACCGTCACGCCCATTCCGCAGCGGACCATGATGGCGAGATCCGGGAAATCGTCGCCGACATGCGCGCACTGGCTTGCCTCGAGAGAAAGCTCTGCGCGAATGCGCTCCCAGACCGCGAGCTTGTCGTCGGCGCCCAGGTACACCCTAGTCACGCCGAGCATCGCCGCGCGCCGCGTCACCGAGGGCGCATCGCTGCCGGTGATCCACGCCACGGCGACGCCGGAGCGCACCAGCCACTTCATGCCGAGCCCGTCGAGGGACGAATAGGCCTTGAGCTCGCTGCCATCCTGCGCGACGTAGACGCTGCCGTCAGTCAGCACGCCGTCGACATCGCAGGTGAGAAGGCGCACGCGCCGCGCGCGAGCTGCGAGATCTGCCGCCGGCATCAGACCACCCGGGCGCGAAACAGGTCGTGCAGATGCAGCGCGCCGACGAGCTTGCGCTCGCCGTCGACGACGAGCAGCGCGCTGATCTTGGGCACGGTTTCCATGAGCTCGACGCAATCGATCGCGAGCCGATCCGGATCGATGCTGCGAGGGCTTCGAGTCATCAGGCCGGCGATCGATTCGGAGTGGAAGTCGGGCACGCGAGCCAGACAACGGCGCAGATCGCCGTCGGTGAAGATGCCTTCGACCCGGCCGTCCGCGTCGACCACCGCGGTCATGCCCATGCCCTTGCTGCTCATCTCCACGACTGCCTCGGCCAAGGTGGCGGTAAGCGGAACAGCGGGCACGTTCGCGCCGCTGCGCATGACGTCGGCGACGTGCGTGAACAGGCGCCGGCCGAGCGACCCCCCCGGATGGGACCGCGCGAAATCCTCGACCGAGAAGCCGCGCGCATCGAGGAGCGCGAGCGCGAGCGCGTCGCCCAGCGCGAGCGCGGTGGTCGTGCTCGCGGTCGGAGCGAGACCGAGCGGACACGCTTCGGCGCTCACGCTCGCATCGAGATGCACGTCTGCGGTCGTTGCTAGCGAGGACTGCTCGTTGCCGGTGAGCGCGATGAGCCGCGCGCCCTGGCGCTTCAAGTGCGGAACGAGCGACACGAGCTCGTCGGTTTCGCCGGAGTTCGACAGCAGCAGCACGACGTCCTCGGCCGTGATCATGCCCAGGTCTCCGTGGCTCGCTTCGGCAGCGTGGACGAAGAACGCGGGCGTGCCGGTCGACGCGAGCGTCGCGGCGATCTTGCGCGCGATGTGGCCGGACTTGCCGATGCCGATGACGACGACCCGTCCCCTGCAATCGAACAGCGTTCTCGCCGCGGCAAGGAAAGCGGCGCCGAGCCGGTCCGAGAGCGCGCGAATGGCGGCGGCCTCCGTGGCCAGGACGTCGCGACCCAGCGCGAGCGCGCGCTTCGGCTCGACGCCGCGCGCGGTCGGTGGCGCGGCCATCATCGTTGCAGTCATGCTTCAAAGTATACCGGAAGCCCGGCGCGACGCCCCGAGCTGCGGGCTCGCGCGGCAACTCGCTTACGCTCGACCGCCGCTCGCTCGCCGCTCGCGTCGCTATGCTAGATTCGCCTCATGTCGCACACGCTCGAGCTGATCCTGCTGCTGCTCGCGGCTGCGGTGGTCGCCGTCATCGTCTGCCGGCTCGCACGGCTGCCTCCCATCCTGGGCTATCTCGCGGTCGGCATCGCGCTTGGACCGCACGCGATGGCGCTGGTGCCCGACACCGCCGGAGTGCGCGACCTCGCCGCGTTCGGCATCGTGTTCCTGATGTTCTCGATCGGGCTCGAATTCAGCCTGCCGCAGGTGAAGGCGATCGGCGGCTCGGTCTTCGGCCTGGGACTCGCTCAGGTCGCGATCACCACCGTGGCGGTCGTGGGCGTGCTGCGCCTGTTCGGCTTCGGCTGGCTCGCCGGATTCACGGTCGGAGGCGCGCTTGCGATGAGCTCGACCGCGATCGTCTCCAAACTCCTCGCCGAGCGCGCGGAGCTCAATTCCGAGCACGGCCGCGACGTGATGGGCGTCCTGCTGTTCCAGGACCTCTCCGTCGTCGCCTTCCTGATCGCCGTACCCACGCTCGCCGCGGGAGGCGCGGACCTGTGGCTGCCGCTGGCGATCGCGGCCGGGAAGGCGGCAATCGCGCTGGGCGTGATCCTGCTGTTCGGACAGGTGCCGATGCGAGCCTGGTTCCAGCTGGTGGCGCGGCTGCGCTCGCCCGAGCTGTTCATGCTCAACATCCTGCTGGTGACGCTCGGGCTCGCATCGCTCACCGAGATGGCCGGGCTCTCCTTCGCCCTCGGCGCCTTCCTCGCCGGAATGCTCATCGCCGAGACGGAGTTCAGGTACGAGGTCGAGGAGGACATCAAGCCCTTTCGCGACGTTCTGCTCGGCCTGTTCTTCGTCACGGTCGGGATGTACCTCGACCTCAGGGTCGTGGGCGCCAATCTCGGCTGGGTGGCGCTGCTGCTGGTCGGTCCCGTGCTCGCGAAGCTCGTGCTGATCGTGATCCTCGCTCGCGCGTTCGGCTCGCCGCTCGGAACCGCGTTGCGCACGGGCTTCTTCCTCGCTCAGGCCGGCGAATTCGCGATCGTCATGCTCGCGCTCGCGAGCGATCTGTCCATTCTGGGTGCGACGTTCGTGCAGCTCGCTCTCGCGGCGATGGTGCTGTCGATGCTCGCGGCGCCGCTGGTGATCCAGTTCGCCGAGCCGCTGGTGCGCAAGCTCACCGCCAACGACTGGCTCGCGCGGGCGGCGCTGGTCACTCAGATCGCTTCGCGCACGATGACCCGGAAGGAACACCTGATCATCTGCGGCTTCGGGCGCAGCGGTCAGAACCTGGCGCGGCTTCTGGAGAAAGAAGGAATCGCGTTCATCGCGCTCGACGCCGATCCGGAGCGCGTGCGCGAGTCCGCGGCCGAGGGCGCGAGCGTGGTCTACGGCGACGCAGGCCGGCGCGAATCGCTGATCGCCGCAGGGCTCCCGAAGGCGCGTGCCGTGGCCGTAACGTTCGCCGACACCGCGACCGCGCTCAAGATCGTGCATCACGTCCAGCGGCTGCGGCCGGAAGTGCCGGTGATCGTGCGCACGCTGGACGACAGCGAGCTCGATCGCTTGATCAAGGCGGGCGCGGCCGAGGTCGTGCCCGAAGTGCTCGAGGGCAGCCTCACGCTCGCATCGCACTCGCTGCTGCTCCTCGGCGTCCCGGTCAACCGCGTGCTGGCGCGCATCCGCGAGGTCCGCGAGGAGCGCTACAGCCTGTTCCGCGGCTTCTATCACGGCGTCACCGATGCCGCCGACGCCGCCGACAATCTGCAGCCGCGGTTGCAGTCGGTGATGCTCACCGATCGCTCGGCGGCGATCGGACGAACGCTCGCCGATTTCGACTTCGACGGCCTCGTCGAAGTCACCGGCGTGCGCCGTCGCGGCGAGCGCTCGGCGGTGCCCGAGGCCGATTTCCGATTCGAGCCGGGCGATGTCGTGGTGCTGCTGGGGCGACCCGGCAACCTCGCTGTCGCCGAACGACGACTCATGCGTGGCTGACTTGCCTCGATTGTGGCGTTGCAATCAACCGGCTACAATCGACCTTCCGTTTTCCCCCGACTTGCATGTCCCCCACCGTGAAGCCGCCGGCGTCCCGCGCTCCTGCCGGGATCGCCACCTGGCGCGTCGAGCCCGCCGCCGCGGCAGTCGAGCTCGTCGACGTCACGTTCGGCTACGACGCGCGTCCGGTGCTCAAGGGCATCACGATGACGATCCCGCGCGGCAAGATCGTGGCGATCATGGGCGCGAGCGGTTCCGGCAAGACGACCATTCTGCGACTGATCGGCGGACAGTTGCGGCCGCAATCCGGAACGATCCGCGTCGGCGGGCTTTCCGTACCCGATCTCGATCCGGAGGCGCTCTACCATCTGCGCCGCAAGTACGGCATGCTTTTCCAGTTCGGCGCGCTGTTCACCGACATGTCGGTGTTCGAGAACATCGCGTTTCCGATGCGGGAGCACACCGAGCTGCCGGAAGAGCTGATCCGGGACCTCGTGCTGATGAAGCTGCATGCGGTGGGACTGCGCGGGGCCGCGCATCTGATGCCCGCCGAGCTCTCCGGGGGAATGGCGCGCCGAGTCGCGCTCGCACGCGCCATCGCGCTGGACCCCATGCTCGTGATGTACGACGAGCCGTTTGCCGGGCTCGATCCGATCTCGCTCGGCGTGGTCGGACAGCTCATCCGGCGCCTGAACGACGCTCTGTCGATCACCTCGGTGGTCGTGACGCACGACGTCTACGAGTCGTTGAAGATCGTCGACTACCTCTACTTCGTGTCGGAGGGCCGCATCGTCGCCTCGGGAACGCCCCAGGAGGTGCGGGCCTCGAGCGACCCGTTCGTCCGGCAGTTCGTCGACGGCGCGCCCGACGGCCCGGTGCCGTTCCACTACCCGGCGCCGTCGTATCGCGACGAGCTTTTTGCCGATGTCGGCTGAGGCCGCACGCGGGATCGCGTATTGGCTGCGCCGTCTCGGTGGCGGCGTCACGGGCACGGTCGGTCAACTGGGTTACGTGAGCCGCTTTCTCCTCGCCGTACTCTGGGAGACGCCGGCGGCGTTCCGGCGCATCCATCTCACGCTGCGCGAGATCTACTTCTCCGGCGTGCTGTCTCTGGTCATCATTCTCATGTCGGGTCTGTTCGTCGGCATGGTGCTCTCGCTGCAGGGCTACGAGACGCTCAAGCGCTACGGCGCCGACGAGCAGCTCGGGATCCTGGTCGCGCTCGCGCTGGTGCGCGAGCTGGGTCCGGTGATATCGGGCCTCTTGTTCGCGAGCCGAGCCGGGTCGGCGATCACGGCCGAGATCGGTCTCATGAAGACCACCGAGCAGCTCGCGGCGATGGAGATGATGGCGGTGAACCCGGTCGCGCGCGTGGTCACGCCGCGCTTCTGGGGCGGCGTGATCTCGATGCCGCTCCTCGCCGCGCTGTTCTCGGCCTTCGGCATCTTCGGCGGTTACGTCGTCGGCGTCCGGCTGATCGGGATCGATGCCGGCGCGTTCTGGGGACAGATGCACGCCGGCGTCGATTTCTGGCCCGACGTGACCAACGGCATCATCAAGAGCTTCGTCTTCGGTATAGCGGTATCGCTCATCGCGGTGTTCGAGGGCTTCGACGCGAAGCCTACCGCCGAAGGCGTGGCGAGCGCGACGACGCGCACGGTGGTCATCTCCTCCCTCGCCATCCTCGCGCTCGATTTCGTCATGACCGTCTTCATGTTCCGCGGAGCCAACGCAGGATGAACCGCTCGACGATCGATCTGTGGGTCGGGATCTTCGTGGCGATCGGCTTCGGAGCGATCCTTTTTCTCGCGCTCAAGGTCGGCAACCTGCTCACGCTCGACCGGTCGCCGGGCTACCGGATCGAGGCGAGCTTCGAGAACATCGGGGGATTGAAGCTCCGCGCGGCGGTCAAGGCCGCGGGCGTGGTCGTCGGTCGCGTCGAGCGCGTGCGCCTGGACCCCAAGACCTACGAGGCCGTGGTCACGATGCGCATGGACAGCGAATACCAGTTCAGCAAAGACACGATCGCCGCCATCAACACCTCGGGCCTGCTGGGCGAGGTCTACATCGGGCTCGATGCCGGCGGCGATCCTGCGATGCTCAAGGACGGCGATCGCATCACGAAGACACAGTCCGCGGTCGTCATCGAGAAGCTGATCAGCCAGTTCCTGTTCGAAAAGGCGTCTGAAAACGCCGGCGGCAAGGATCAGGCGGCCGCTCCGGCGACCGGCAAAGCCACGGAAGGAGCCAAGAAATGAATAGCGTCGGGTCGCTGTCGCGTGGCGCCGCTCTTGCGCTCGCAGCCGCGCTGCTCGGAGCTTGCGCCGCGGCGCCGAACAAGGACGATCCCTTCGAGCCGTGGAACCGCACGATGTACGAAGTGCACCAGGCCGTGGATGGCGCCGTCATCAAGCCGGTCGCTAAGGCATACGTGGCCGTCGTGCCGGAGCTGATCCGGACGGGCGTGTCGAATTTCTTCGGCAACATCGACGACGTCTTTACCGGCATCAACAACGTGCTCGAAGGACGCGGCAACCAGGCCGGCGACGATTTCGGTCGAGTCCTGCTCAATACCACGATGGGCATGGGCGGCGTGTTCGACCTCGCGTCCATGATGGGCATCCCCAAGGACAAGAAGGATTTCGGCATAACGTTCGGCAAATGGGGAATACCGCAGGGACCTTATTTCTTCGTGCCGCTGTTCGGGCCAACCACCCTTCGCGATGGAAGCGGCGTGCTGGTCCGGTACTTTCTCGGTCCCGTCGGCTACATCAACGACATACCGGTTCGCAACTCGCTCTATGGGCTCGGTTACCTGGACTTGCGCGCTCAGGCGCTGTCCGCCGAATCGGTGCTCGAAGCCGCTGCGCTCGACCGCTATCGGTTCCTGCGCAACGCCTATTTGCAGAACCGACGTTTCCAGGTCTACGAGGGCAAGCCGCCGCCGGAGGAGGACGACGACAACTCAGCCGCGCCGCCCGCGCCCGGCACACCCGCGAAATGAGGACCACGATGGTGCGCATTCTGACCCGATCTCTGCTTTTGCTTGCCTTCGCCGCGCCGCTCGCCTGGGCGCAGGAGGCGCCCGAGGCGCTGGTGAAGCGCATCGCCGAGGAAACGCTCGCGACGATCCGCTCCGACAAGGAGCTCCAGGCGGGCAATCCCGCCAAGGTGAAGGAGCTCATCGAGTCGAAGCTCGTGCCGCACTTCGACACGGCACGCATGACTGCGCTTGCGATGGGGCGCAACTGGCGCGCTGCGACGCCGGAGCAGCAGAAGGAGCTGATCGAGCAGTTCAAGACGCTGCTCATCCGCACCTATTCGAATGCGCTCACGAACTATCGCGACAACACGATGACCTACAAGCCGCTGCGCGCGAATCCGGGGGATACCGACGTCATGGTGCGCACGGAAGTCACCCGCCCCGGTCAGGCGCCGATACCGATCGACTACAGCATGGAAAAGACGCCGGAGGGCTGGAAGGCCTACGACGTCATCGTCGCCGGCGTGAGTCTCGTCACCAATTATCGCGACGAGTTCAACGACACGGTCAGGAGCTCGGGGATCGACGGCCTCATCAAGGCGCTCCAGGCGAAGAACCGCGGTCCCGCTCCGAAATGAACGACTCAGCCACCGGCCCGGCCGCGGAGGCAGGCGCCTCGTTCACACCCGACAGGCGATGGATCATCGCCGGCGCGTTGACCGTCGACAGCGCCGCCGATGTGCTCGCTGCGAGCGAGGACGCCGCGCTGCCGGAGACAGGCGTCGTGTCGCTGTCGGGCCTGCGCGCGGTCGATTCGGCGGCCGTGGCGGTCATGCTCTCCTGGCGGCGGCGGGCCGCCGCCGAAGGCAAGAAGCTCGCTTTTGTCGACGTGCCGCCGAACCTCGTCGCCCTCGCGGAGCTCTACGGCGTCGAGGCTCTTCTCGAGTCGTAACGCTTCCGGCCCCGACGGAAGTCTCGGCCGCCGGCCCACCATGCCGCCCGCCGTCGAGATCATCAACGTCGCTCGTCGCTTCGGCGCCGTGCAGGCGCTTGCCGGGGTCGATCTGGCCGTCGAAGCGGGCGAATTCTTCGGGCTCCTCGGCCCCAACGGCGCCGGCAAGACCACGCTCATCTCGATCCTCGCCGGACTGACCCATGCCGACGCAGGCACAGCACGCGTGCTCGGCCACGACGTGGTCGCGGACTATCGCAGCGCCCGCCGCCTTCTCGGCGTCGTGCCGCAGGAGCTGGTCTTCGATCCGTTCTTCACCGTGCGCGAAACGCTCAGGATCCAGTCGGGCTACTTCGGCATCCGCGACAACGACGCCTGGATCGACGAGATCCTGCATCATCTCGATCTCGCTTCGCGCGCTGATGCCAATATGCGCGCGCTGTCGGGTGGAATGAAACGCCGGGTGCTGGTGGGGCAGGCTCTCGTGCACAAGCCGCCGGTGATCGTGCTCGACGAGCCGACGGCGGGTGTAGACGTCGAGCTGCGGCAGAGTCTCTGGGCGTTCATTCGCCAGCTCAACCGCGACGGCCATACCATCATTCTCACGACTCACTATCTCGAAGAAGCCGAAGCGCTCTGCGGCCGCATCGCCATGCTGAAGTCCGGCAGGATCGTCGCTCTCGACACCAAGCAGAACCTGCTGTCGAGCTTCGCGGGCCTGACCGTGCGTCTGGCTGTCGCCGCGTTGCCGGGAGAATGGGAGCCGCGCGTCGTGCGCAGAGCCGACGGCATGTACCTCTTGTCGCTTGCCGATTATGCCGAGCTGGAGCGCCTGCTCGCCGCGCTCCGCGAAGCCGGCGTCACCATTCAGGAGCTCGCGCTGCAGGAAGCCGACCTCGAGCAGGTCTTCCTGCGCATCATGGCGCGGCACCGGTAGCCCGCGCATGATCCCCGCCTTCGGCAGCGGCTGGCTCGCGCTCCTCTACAAGGAGCTGCTGCGCTTCTGGAAGGTCGCTTTTCAGACCATTCTCGCGCCGGTGCTCACGGCGCTGCTGTACCTGCTCATCTTCTCGCACGTGCTGGAGACGCGGATCTCGGTCTTCGACGGACGGGTCGGCTACACGTCGTTCCTCATTCCGGGCCTGGTCATGATGTCGGTGCTGCAGAATGCGTTCGCCAACAGCTCGTCGTCGCTGATCCAGTCCAAGATCACCGGCAACCTCATCTTCGTGCTCGTCACTCCGCTTTCGCCGCTGGACATGTTCGCGGCCTACGTGCTCGGAGCCATGGTGCGCGGGATCGTCGTGGGCTTAGGCGTTTTCCTCGTGACGGGCTGGTTCGCGTCGCTCTCGCTGCAGCATCCGCTGTGGGCGCTCGCGTTCGCGCTCCTGGGCAGCGCCATCCTCGGCATTCTCGGATTGCTCGCCGGGATCTGGGCGGACAAGTTCGATCAGCTCGCCGCGTTCCAGAATTTCCTGATCATGCCGCTCACGTTCCTTTCCGGCGTGTTCTACTCGATCCACAGCCTGCCGCCGTTCTGGCAGGCGCTGTCGCATTTCAATCCGTTCTTCTATATGATCGACGGCTTTCGTTACGGCTTCTTCGGGCTGTCCGATATAGCTCCGGCCACGAGCCTCGCCGTCGTGGCGGTATTCTGCCTGGCGCTCACTGCGCTGGCGCTGGCGCTGCTGAAGCGCGGATACAAGCTGCGGCACTGACCGCCCGGGAAGCCAGCTCTTCGCCCGATTCGATCGTCGCTTCGCCTCGAAGGCGACACCCCGGGTCCCTTCGACCCTGGTGCAATCGCCCAAGTGCCCGGCAGAAAATCATCATGACCACGCCCGAATCGATCCGCAGCGCCATCGAGGCCGGGTTCGCCTGCGAGCGTATAGAGGTCCGCGGCGACGGCCAGCACTTCGAGGCGCTGATCGTGAGCCCGGCGTTCGAGGCGCTGTCCAAGGTGCGCCGGCACCAGCTCGTCTACGGCGCGCTGGGGACTCGCATGCGCGAGGAGATCCACGCGCTGTCCATGACGACGCTCACCCCCGCCGAGTGGTCGGCGCGCAGCGAGCCGCGCTGAATGGACCGTCTGACGATCGAGGGCGGGGCGCGCCTCGAAGGCTCTGTCCGCGTTTCCGGCGCGAAGAACGCCGCGCTGCCGATTCTGTGCGCCGCGCTCCTCACGCCCGAGCCGCTCGTGCTTGCCAATGCCCCGCGGCTCAACGACGTGCGCACCATGCAGACCCTCCTCGGACAGATGGGCGTGAAGGCCGAGCGCGACGACGGCACGCTCACGGTCACCGCCGAGCGCGTCGACTGGCCGCTGGCCCCCTACGAGCTGGTGAAGACGATGCGCGCGTCGATCCTCGCGCTGGGACCGCTGCTGGCCCGTTGCGGCGAAGCGCGTGTGTCCCTGCCGGGCGGCTGCGCGATCGGGCTCAGACCCGTCGATCAGCACGTGAAGGGCCTGCAGGCGATGGGTGCGGAGATCGACCTCGACCACGGATACATCGACGCGAAGGCGCCGCGACTCCAGGGAACCCGCTTCGTCTTCGACGTCGTGACGGTGACCGGCACCGAGAATCTGATGATGGCGGCCACGCTTGCCGACGGGGTCAGCATCCTGGAGAACGCGGCGCGCGAGCCCGAAGTCGCCGATCTCGCCCTCTGCCTCAACGCCATGGGCGCGAGGGTGGCCGGCGCGGGAACCGATCGCATCGTGATCGAAGGCGTCGAGCGTCTGCACGGCGCCTCGCACGCCATCATGCCGGACCGGATCGAGACCGGAACATTCCTCGCCGCCGCCGCGGCCGCGGGCGGCGACGTGACGCTCATGGGCACGCGCGCCGATACGCTCGAAGCCGTGCTGGACAAGCTCGCGGAAGCCGGGGTGACGCTCGCCATCGACGACGGCGCGATCCGCGTCCGCCGCGACGCGCGCCTGAAGTCGGTCGCCCTGCGCACCGCCCCCTATCCCGCGTTTCCGACCGACATGCAGGCGCAGCTCATGGCGCTCATGACGCTCGCCGACGACACGGCGGTGATCACCGAGACGGTCTTCGAGAACCGGATGATGCACGTCCAGGAGTTGAAGCGGCTCGGCGCGGACATCGAAGTCGAGAACAGCACCGCGATCGTCAAGGGCGTGACAGCGCTCAATGGCGCGCGGGTGATGGCCACCGATCTGCGCGCGTCCGCGTGCCTCGTGATCGCCGGCCTGATGGCCGAGGGTGAGACCACGATCGATCGCATCTATCATCTCGATCGCGGCTACGAGGGGCTCGAAGCGAAGCTCGCAGCGCTGGGAGCGAGGATTCGCCGCGTCAGCGCGAGCGGCGCCGAGTGAACGGCGGCCGGGGCGCGCGTCCCCGTCCGGTAGAATGAGAGACTCCCTTCATTCTTCGGCGTCATGGCTTCGCTCACCATCGCCCTGCCCAAGGGCCGCATCCTCGAGGAGGCGCTCCCGCTGCTCGCGCGCGCCGGGATCGAGCCGGCCGAGGATCCGCAAGACTCGCGCCGGCTCATCATCGGCAGCAGCCAACCCGACGTGCGCTTCGTCATCGTGCGCCCGACCGACGTGCCGACCTACGTGGAGTACGGCGCGGCTGATCTCGGCGTGGCGGGCAAGGATGTGCTGCTCGAGCATGGCGGCGAGGGCCTCTACCAGCCGATCGACCTGAAGATCGGACGCTGCGCGATGGTGGTCGCGGCGCCACGCGGCTTCGACTATGCGGGCGCCGTGAAGCGGGGCGCCCGGCTCAAGGTCGCGAGCAAGTACGTAATGGTGGCCCGCGAGCACTTCGCCGGCAAGGGCATGCACGTCGACCTGATCCGGCTGTACGGGTCGATGGAGCTCGCGCCGCTGGTCGGTCTGGCCGACGCCATCGTCGATCTCGTCAGTACCGGCAATACGCTCAAGGCGAACGACCTGGTCGTGGTAGAGCAGATCATGCCGATCAGTGCCCGGCTGATCGTGAATCCCGCCGCGCTAAAGCTCGAGCGAGCGGCGATGCAGCCGCTGCTGGACGCGATCGCCGCGGCTGTGAAAGAGAAGGCCGATGCCTGAGCCCGGCGAGATCGTGAGGAGGCTCGACGCGTCCGCTCCGGGCTTCGACGCCCTGCTGGCGCAGCTCACCGCGTTCGATGCGAAGGAAGATGCCGCGCTGGGCGCGACCGTCGAGGCGATTCTCGCCGATGTGCAGGCGCGCGGGGATGCCGCCGTACTGGAGTACACCGCGCGATTCGATCGCGTTCGCGCCGCCAGCGTCGCCGCGCTCGAAATCCCGGCAGCCGACTGCCGCGCCGCCCTCGACGCCCTCGCGGCAAAGGAACGCGACGCACTGGTCGTCGCAGCCGCGCGCATTCGCCGCTTTCACGAGCGGCAGCGGGGCGAATCGTGGACGCTCGCCGAGGACGATGGCACGCAGCTCGGGCAGAAGATCACAGCGCTCGATCGCGTCGGCCTGTACGTGCCCGGGGGCAGGGCGGCGTATCCCTCCTCGGTGCTGATGAACGCGCTGCCGGCGGCGGTGGCTGGCGTAGCAGAGATCGTCATGGTCTCGCCGATGCCCGGCGGGGCGAGGAATCCCCTGGTCCTCGCGGCAGCGCATCTCGGAGGCGTCACGCGTGCGTACGCGATCGGCGGCGTCCAGGCGATCGGCGCGCTCGCCTACGGCACCGCGACGGTTCCGCCGGTCGACAAGATCGTCGGTCCCGGCAATGCGTACGTGGCCGCGGCCAAGCGCCGGGTGTTCGGCAGAGTGGGCATCGACATGATCGCCGGCCCGTCGGAGATTCTCATCATCGCCGACGGCAGCGCCAATGCCGACTGGGTCGCGATGGATCTCTTCGCCCAGGCCGAGCACGACGAGGACGCTCAGGCGATCCTGCTCTCGCCCGATCCGGCCTTGCTCGATGCCGTCGCCGCCAGCATCGCGCGGCAATTGCCCGCGATGGGGCGCAAGGACATCATCGGCGCCTCGCTGCGGCGGCGAGGCGCGCTGATCCGCGTCCGCGACCTCGGACAGGCGTGCGCCATCGCCGATCGGATCGCACCCGAGCATCTCGAGCTCGCCGTGGCCGATCCCGGGCGGCTGCTCGCCGAGATACACCATGCCGGGGCGGTTTTTCTCGGCCATCACAGCTCGGAGGCGCTGGGGGACTATTGCGCGGGTCCGAACCACGTGCTGCCGACGGCGCGGAGCGCCCGCTTTTCGTCGCCCCTGGGCGTCTACGATTTCCAGAAGCGGACGAGCGTGATCGCGGTCTCGGTAGAAGGCGCGCGCACGCTCGGGCCGACGGCGATCACGCTCGCGCGAGGCGAAGGGCTCTCCGCCCACGCGCAAAGCGCGGAATACCGGTTGCACGGCTAGGGCCTGTTAACGCTATGGGCGCAAACGCGAACGGGTGGCATGGGGCGCCAATCGCGGCAGCTCATTTGCCAAATGAGGAAGCCAAGACTAGAGGTCTTGGCAAGGAGAGCAACAAAGAGTGGCGCCCCAGGCCACCCGTTCCCTTCGGGTTGCTGCCGAAAACGCCGATCGCTGTGTTGCGAAGGCTCGCCGGGTGCCCAACCCGTCTTCGCCTTCGCGCCTTGCGCTGGGCGTTTTCGGCTGTGCAACGCGTTGGTGTCCATAGCGTTAACAGGCCCTAGTGGCTCGCCGACAGCCTTCGCTCGAACGATGACCCGATCATCCACGCCGACCGGCGTCCAGGAGCATTCGAGGGCCGCCGATTTGGTCGCGCGGCTGGTGCGTCCGGAGATCCGCGGCCTTTCGGCCTACGCGGTGCCCAAGGCCGAGGGCATGATCAAGCTCGACGCGATGGAGAATCCGTATCCGCTGCCTGCACCCGTTCGAGCACGCCTCGACGCCGCGCTCGCGCGGGTACGCGTCAACCGCTATCCCGACGGCAGCGCCGACGCGACGAGGCTCTCGCTCCGACGCGCGCTGGCGATCCCTGCCGGCCACGAGGTGCTGCTCGGCAATGGCTCGGACGAGCTCATCCAGATCATCGCCTCAGCGCTGGCGCGGCAGGGCGCGACGATGCTCGCCCCCGAGCCGTCGTTCGTCATGTATCGCCGGAGCGCTCTCTTCGCGGGAATGCGTTTCATCGGCGTGCCGCTCGAGAGCGACTTCAGCCTCGATCTCCCGGCCATGCGGGAAGCGATCGAGCGCGAGCAGCCGGCACTCGTCTTCATCGCCTACCCCAACAACCCGACCGGAAATCTGTTCGCCGCCCGCGACGTTGAGGCGGTCATCACCGCCGCGCCCGGCCTGGTCGTCGTCGACGAGGCGTATTACGCGTTTTCGGATGCGAGCTTCCTGCCGGATATCGCCCGTTATCCGAACCTGCTCCTGCTGCGCACCGTGTCGAAAATCGGCATGGCCGGCATGCGGCTGGGCTACGCCGTCGCCGCGCCGGAGTGGATCGCGGAGCTCGACAAAGTCCGCCCGCCGTATAATGTGAACGCGTTGACCCAGGCGGCTGCGGTGGAGCTTCTCGCGGCCACGGGCTGGATTTCCGAACAGGCGAATGCGATCCGGTCCGAGCGGGCGCGGCTCGAAACAGCGCTCAGACGCCTGCCCGGGGCGATGATATATCCGACGCAGACGAACTTCGTGCTGATCCGGGTCGGCGATGCGAATGCGCTGTTCGAGGGACTCAGGACTCGCGGGATACTGGTCAAGAACCTGCACGGTTGGCATCCGCTGCTCGCGAACTGCCTGCGGATAACGGTTGGAACGCCCGAGGAAAACGACGTGCTGCTCGCGGCCTGCGCGGAAGCCTGCGGATGAACGACACCAAACCAAGAGCGGGCGCGCTGGCGCCGCGCCGTGCGCGCGTCGAGCGTCGCACCAAGGAAACGACCATCAACGCCGAGGTCGGTCTCGACGGCAACGGCCGGGCGGAGCTTGCCACCGGCGTCCCGTTCCTCGATCACATGCTCGATCAGGTGGCGCGACACGGGATGCTCGATCTGACGGTGCAGGCGAAGGGCGATCTGCATATCGATGCGCACCATACTGTCGAGGACATCGGCATCACGCTGGGCCAGGCGCTCGCCAAGGCGCTCGGCGACAAGGCCGGGGTCGCCCGCTACGGGCACGCCTACGTGCCGCTGGACGAGGCGCTGTCGCGCGCCGTGATCGACCTCTCCGGCCGGCCGGGGCTCACCTACCACGTGCCGTTCACGCGGGCGATGATCGGCGCCTTCGACGTCGATCTCGTGCACGAGTTCTTCCAGGGCTTCGTCAACCACGCGCTCGTGACGCTGCACCTCGACAACCTGCGGGGCGACAACGCCCACCACCAGGCGGAAACGGTGTTCAAGGCGTTCGCGCGGGCGCTCCGGATGGCGGTCGCGCAGGATTCGCGGGCGAGCGGCGTCCCATCGACGAAGGGAACGCTCTGACCGACATCGCCGTCGTCGACTACGGCATGGGCAATCTGCGCTCGGTCGCCAAGGCGCTCCGCTACGTCGCCCCGGAGCGCACCATCGTGGTGAGCTCGGACCCCGCGGCGATCCGGAACGCGGCGCGCGTCGTGCTGCCCGGGCAGAGCGCGATGCCCGACTGCATGCGCTGCCTGCAGACAAGCGGGCTCGCGGAAGTCGTTGCCCAGACCTGCGCCGATCGCCCGTTCTTGGGCATCTGCCTCGGGCTTCAGATGCTTTTCGAAGAGAGCGAGGAAGGGCCCACTCCCGGCTTGAGCGTTCTCGCCGGCCGCGTGGTGCGTTTTCGCGAGGCGGAAATGATCGGGCCGGACGGCGCCCGCCTGAAGGTTCCGCACATGGGCTGGAACCGGATCCGCCGCACGCGCGAGCATCCGCTGTGGCAGGGCATCGATGACGACACGCGCTTCTATTTCGCGCACAGCTACTATCCGGCGCCCGACGACCCGGGCGTGACCGCGGCCAGCGTTGCATACCCGACGGCGTTTACTTGCGCCATTGCCCGCGCTAATATCTTCGCCGTGCAGTTCCACCCAGAGAAGAGCCACCGCGCAGGTCTCCAGCTGCTCTCGAATTTCGTCGCCTGGAACGGGCGCGTCTGAACGTTAGCTCTCGCGGCAAGCGCGGGAGCTACCTTCCCTCCACCGCACGTCGCCACGGCAGCGACCTCCCGTCGTCACTCTCGCCGCCATGCACATCATTCCTGCGATCGACATCAAGGACGGCCACTGCGTGCGGCTGAAGCAGGGCGAGATGCAGTCGGCGACGGTTTTCTCCGAGGATCCCGCGGCGATGGCTCAGCACTGGCTCGAGCTGGGCGCGCAGCGACTGCACCTGGTCGATCTCAACGGCGCTTTCGCGGGCAGGCCGAAGAACGAAATGGCGATCCGGGAGGTGGTGAGCGTGATCGGCGAGGAGATTCCGGTACAGTTGGGCGGCGGCATCCGCGACCTCGACACCATCGAGCGGTACCTCGACGACGGCATCAGCTTCGTGATCATCGGCACGGCCGCCGTGAAGAACCCCGGGTTCCTGCACGACGCGTGCTACGCGTTTCCGGGGCACATCATCGTCGGGCTCGACGCCCGCGAGGGAAAAGTCGCCACCGACGGGTGGTCGAAGCTGACCGGACACGACGTCGTCGACCTCGCGAAGAAATTCGAGGACTACGGCGTCGAGGCGGTCATCTACACCGACATCGGCCGCGACGGCATGCTGACCGGCGTCAACATCGAGGCCACGGTCAAGCTCGCCCGCGAGCTCAAGATTCCCGTGATCGCGAGCGGCGGGATCAACAGCCTGAAGGACATAAAGGAGCTGGCCGGTTACGAGAGCGAAGGCGTGAGCGGAGCGATCGCGGGCCGCGCGCTTTACGACGGCACGCTCGACTTCAAGGCGGCGCTCAAGGCGGCGAAGGGCAAGTAGCCCGTAGCCCGGGATGAGCGGCAGCGAATCCCGGGAGCTCGAGCGGGACACCGAGACGAAGCACGCGCTTGACATCGGCCGCGAGGTTCGCTTGACCTGGGCCCCGAGGTTCGCTTCGCTCACCTCGGGCTACGCATCCGCGGTTGTCTTCCAATAGAGATGGGTCTCGCCAAGCGCATCATCCCCTGCCTCGACGTGGCCGGCGGCCGCGTCGTCAAAGGCATCAACTTCGTCAACCTGCGCGACGCGGGCGACCCGGTCGAAATCGCACGCCGCTACGACGGTGAGGGCGCGGACGAGCTCGCCTTCCTCGACATCAAGGCTAGCGTCGAAACGCGTGGGCTCCTCTACGGCATGATCGAGGCAGTCGCCGACCAGGTGTTCATTCCGCTGACGATCGGCGGCGGGGTGTCGCGTGTGGACGACATCCGGGCGCTCCTGAATGCCGGTGCCGACAAGGTGAGCATCAACACTGCTGCGGTGCAGAATCCCGCGTTCGTCGCCGAAGCATCGGGCCGCTACGGCGCGCAGTGCATCGTCGCGGCGATCGATGCGCGGCGGTCTTCACCGGGACATTGGGAGGTCTACACGCACGGCGGACGGAAGCCCACGGGCCTGGATGCCGTCGAGTGGGCGCGCCGCGCGACCGGCCTGGGCGCGGGTGAAATCCTGCTCACCAGCATGGACCGTGACGGCACGAGAGCCGGTTTCGATCTCGCACTCACCCGCGCGGTCGTCGACGCGGTGGATGTTCCCGTGATCGCGTCGGGCGGAGTGGGCGCGCTTCAGCATCTCGTCGATGGCATCGTCGTCGGCGGCGCGGATGCGGTGCTCGCGGCGTCGATCTTTCACTATGGCGAGTTCACCGTGGGCCAGGCCAAGCAGGCCATGGCGGCGGCCGGCATCGAAATCCGTTGAACCGGCGTGAGCGTAGAATCGAGACACGACGCCTCACGCGCCATGACCTCATGAAATGGCTCGACCAAGTCCGCTGGAATGCCGACGGCCTCGTGCCTGCCATCGCGCAGGAGGCGGGCACGGGTGAGGTATTGACGCAGGCGTGGATGAATCGCGAAGCGCTGGAGCGCACCGCCGCCAGCCGCGAGGCACATTACTGGTCGCGCTCTCGCGGAAAGCTCTGGCGCAAGGGCGAACAATCCGGACATGTGCAGCACGTGCGGGAAATCCGGCTCGACTGCGACAACGACACGATTCTCCTCCTGGTCGAACAAAGCGGCGGCATCGCCTGTCATACCGGCCGGCACCGCTGTTTCTTTCAGCGGTTGGAGGATGGAGCCTGGCGGGTAGTGGAACCGGTGCTCCGCGATCCGGCGTCGATCTACGGCCGTTGACGCGGTCGCGGCCGTCCCTGACCTCGCCACTTATGCGGGACGAACGACATGACTCATTCTTTCGCGGGCGCAACGGTGACCGAAGGTGAAGTGCTGCAGCGGCTTGCCGCCACGATCGCATCGCGGCGCGGGGCCGATCCGGCGACCTCCTACGTCGCGACGCTCTTCGCCAAGGGCCCGGACGCGATGATCAAGAAGCTGGGCGAGGAAGCCACCGAGGCGGTCATGGCTGCCAAGGACGGTGATAAAATTCGCTTAACGAAAGAGATCGCGGATCTCTGGTTCCATTGCCTCGTCGTGCTGGAGAGCTACGGGCTGGGACCCGGCGCGGTCTTGAGCGAGCTGGCGCGCCGCGAAGGCGTATCGGGCCTCGAGGAGAAGGCATCGCGCCTCTAGACGGGCGAGTGCATCCGGCGACCGGATCGGCGACGAGGACCATGGACGACTGCATCTTCTGCAAGATCGTGCGCGGCGAAATCCCGGCGGATAAGCTCTATGAGGACGCGGAAATCCTCGCCTTTCACGACATCCGTCCGCAGGCACCGGTGCACTTCATGCTCATACCGAAGAAGCACATCGATTCGCTTGCTGATCTCGGCGCCGAAGACGCCGGCATGATCGGACGACTGTTCGCGCTTTCGGGCCGGCTGGCTCGCGAGAACGGTTCCCCGGACGGATTCCGGACCATCGTCAACACCGGCCGCATCGGCCGGCAGGAAGTCATGCACCTGCACGTGCACGTGATCGGCGGCCCGAACGTCCTCGGCCCGATGCTGCCGAGGGCACATTAGAGGTCCAAAGGAGAGCAGATATGGGTGGACTGAGCATCTGGCATTGGCTGATCGTACTGCTGGTCGTCGTGCTCATCTTCGGCACGAAGAAGCTGCGCAATATCGGCCAGGACCTCGGCGGCGCCGTGAAAGGCTTCAAGGAAGGCATGAAGACCAGCGACTCGGAGTCTCCGCCCGCCGAAGAAGCGCAGCAGATCGGCGGCAAGACGATCGAAGGCGAGGTCAAGAAGGAAAAGACATCGTAGATCGCCACGACCCGCTCGCTCGATGGGTCCCTGCGCTGGAGGACAAGGCGCCAGGCAAGCGTCCCGCGGCGAACGGGTGAGCGACAGCATCGATCCACTGCACCCGTGTTCGACATCGGCTTTTCCGAAATCGTCGTCATAGCCGTGGTGGCGCTCATCGTCATCGGCCCCGAGCGCCTGCCCAAAGTGGCGCGCACGCTCGGGCACATGTTCGGCCGGCTGCAGCGGTACGTGAACGAGGTCAAGGCCGACATCAACCGCGAAATGGAGCTCGACGAGCTGCGAAAGCTCCAGTCGCAGGTGCAAAGCGCCGCACGCGAGATCGAGCAGTCGGTGACGCACGCGGCGCAAAGCGTCGAAAGCGGAGTGCGCTCGGTGGAACAGGAGCTCAATCAGGCGGGCAGCGCGGGGGCTGAACCATCACCGCCGCCTCGCGCCCCTGACGTCGCGTCGCGACCCGCAGCGAGCGAGGATTCGGCCGGAGCCGCGCGCCAGGCAACGCTGCCCGGCATCGAGCGCATTTAGTCCCGTTCGACGGTCCGGCTCTCGGGCCGCGCTACAATGACTGCCGCGCCGAGCGTCTCGCGCGCACCTGCCGTCATGACCGAACCGTCCGCCTCGCCCGACAGCACGCAGGAAACGTTCATCTCGCATCTGATCGAGCTGCGCAGCCGGTTGCTGCGGTCGATCGTGGCCGTCGTCGTCGTGCTGGTCGCCCTGTTTCCCTGGGCCAAGGATATCTACGCGCTGCTCGCGAGGCCGCTGCTGCGGGCTCTGCCGCAGGGAAGCACGATGATCGCCACCGACGTGACGGGCACGTTTCTCGTGCCGCTCAAGGTGACGCTGATGGCCGCGTTCCTGATCGCGCTTCCCTATGTGCTGTATCAGATGTGGGCGTTCGTCGCCCCGGGCCTGTACCAGCACGAGAAGAAGCTCGCGCTGCCGGTGATCGTCTCGAGCGTGCTGTTCTTCGCGCTCGGGATGGGATTCGCGTACTTAATCGTCTTCCCGATCGCCTTCGGCTTCTTCGCCGGCTACGCGCCGGCCGGCGTGCAGATGATGACCGACATCGACAAATACCTGTCGTTCGTGCTGACGATGTTCATCGCCTTCGGCATCACCTTCGAAGTGCCGGTCGTCGTCGTGGTCCTGGTCAGGCTGGGGGTGGTGAGCGTGGAGAAGCTCAAGTCGATCCGAGGCTACGTCATCGTCGGCGCGTTCGTCGTCGGCGCCGTCTTCACACCGCCCGACATCCTCTCGCAGTGCATGCTCGCGGTGCCGCTCTGGCTGCTCTACGAGCTGGGTCTTCTCGTCGGGCGCTTCGTCGCGGTGGCCAAGCCGGAAACCGGGGAGGAGCGGGGCGAAGCCGCGCCGTAGCTGTCGCCGCGGCAGTGTAGTTTGTCGCCCCGGCGAAGGCCGGGGCCCAATTTCGACTGCACCGCAACCTGGATCCCGGCCTGCGCCGGGATGGTATCTCAGCGGCGGCCTCCGCCGGCGCGACAAGGACGCTCAGCCCGCCGGCTTCGGACGCCGGCCGACGACCACCGCCACCTGCAGCGGCTTCCTGTCGCGCAGTACCTTGAGCGTCGCTTCGCGGCCGGGAGTTAGCGATGCGATTTGCGACAACAGGGCGGCGCTGTCGCGCGTAGGCTTCCCGTCGATCTCGAGGACCACGTCGCGCACGTGCAGTCCGGCGCGATCGGCGGGACCGTTCTTGACCACGCTGCGGATCAACAGACCTTCGACGTTCTGCAGCGAGAGCGCCGCAGCGATCTCCGGCGTGAGCTCCTGCGGCTCGATGCCGAGCCAGCCGCGCGTCACTTCGCCATCGCGGATGATCTGCTCGAGCACCGTGCGCGCGAGCGACACGGGAATCGCGAACCCGATCCCCTGGGAGCCGCCGTTCTCGGAGTAGATCGCGCTGTTGATGCCGATGAGATTGCCGCCCGCGTCGATCAGTGCTCCGCCCGAGTTGCCGGGATTGACCGCGGCGTCGGTCTGGATGAAATCCTCGAAGCGATTGATCCCGAGATGGTTGCGTCCCAGGGCGCTCACGATCCCGTGCGTTACCGTATTGCCGAAGCCGAATGGATTGCCCAGCGCCAGCACTGCATCGCCGACCTGGACATGGTCGAGCGAGCCGAACGTGATTGCGGGCAGGTCGTTGCCTTCGGCCTTCAGCACGGCGAGATCGGATTCCGGATCATTGCCGCGTACCGTTGCCCCTAGTCGACGGCCGTCGGCGAGCACGAGCTGGATATCGTCCGCGCCGTCGATCACGTGATTGTTCGTGAGCACGTAGCCCTCGCTGCTCACGATCACGCCGGAGCCGAGGCTCGTGGCGCGGCGCGCCTCGCCGCTTCCGAACCCGGGAAAGAATCGCCGCAGCAGCGGGTCGTCGAGCAACGGATTGCGTTGCCGCACCTCCTTGCTGGTGTAGATGTTCACCACCGACGGCATGGCTTTTTTAGCGGCGCCGGCGAGGCTCTCGACCTTTGGCGCTTCGATCAGCGGCGCCGCCTCCTGCACGAGCACGACGTTGTTGTGACCCGAAACGCGCGCGAGCAGATCGGGTCGCAGCGTGGCGACGACGAAGAGCACCGCCAAGCAAACCGTCGCGATCTGAGCGAATAACAGCCAGAAATGGTGCAGGGTCCTCTTCATGGGGAGGTTAATCCGGTCGATCGCGCATTATAGACTGACCCCGCATTGCAGCATCGACACCCGGCTCGCCGCTCCTGCCGGCGTCCCGCACGCTTGGTAATGGGCTGTTTCATCGAAGATTTTGGCAGGGTTCAGGGCGCGAGGCTTTCGGCCGGTGCGGCGAATCATTTATAATTGATAGCTTTGCGGCCGGGATCGCTCCCGAATGGCAACCGACGAAAGCGTAAACAGCAACAAACGCCGGTTTCTTCTCGGCGCGGCGACCGCGGTGGGCTCCGTCGGGGTCGTCGCGACTGCCGTGCCGTTCGTGATGAGCATGTGGCCGAGCGAGCGAGCGAAAGCCGCCGGCGCTGCGGTCGAAGTCGACATCAGCAAGATCGAGCCCGGGCAGCAGATCACGGTCCTGTGGCGCAGCAAGCCGATCTGGGTGATCCACCGCACGAAGGAGATGCTCGCCAACATCGAGAAGCTCGACTCCCGCGTCGTCGACCCCAAGTCGGAGGTCGATCACCAGCCCAAGTACGCCAAGAACGAGGACCGCTCGATCAAGCCGGAGATTTTCGTCGCCATCGGCATCTGCACGCATCTCGGCTGCTCCCCGACGTATCGCCCCGACATCGCCCCCGCGGACCTCGGGTCCGATTGGCTCGGCGGCTTCTTCTGCCCGTGTCACCAGTCCAAGTTCGATCTCGCGGGGCGGGTTTTCAAGGGCGTTCCGGCGCCGACCAACCTGTTCATCCCGCCGTACCGCTTCCTGTCCGATACCCGGATCCAGATCGGCGAGGACGCAAAGGGCGCAGCCGCCTCGGCCCCAAGCTAGCGCGCAGCCATGCAAAGACTCCTCACCTGGATCGACGACCGCTTTCCGCTCACCAAGCTCTGGAACGAGCAATGGGGCAAGTACGTCGCGCCCAAGAACTTCAACTTCTGGTACTACTTCGGCTCGCTCGCGGCCTTCGTGCTGGTGATGCAGATCGTCACCGGCATCTTCCTCGCGATGAGCTACAAGCCGGACGCGACCAAGGCGTTCGACTCGATCGAGTACATCATGCGCGACGTCTCGGGCGGGTGGCTCATCCGCTACATGCACTCGACGGGCGCGTCGGCGTTCTTCATCGTCGTCTATCTGCACATGTTCCGAGGGCTCCTCTACGGGAGCTACCGCAAGCCGCGGGAGCTGCTGTGGATCATCGGCTGCTTCATCTACCTCGCCCTGATGGCCGAAGCCTTCTTCGGCTATCTGCTGCCGTGGGGCCAGATGTCATACTGGGGCGCGCAGGTGATCGTGAACCTGTTCTCGACGGTGCCCTACGTGGGCGATGCGCTGGGTACGTGGATCCGCGGCGACTACACCATCTCCGACGTGACCCTCAACCGGTTCTTCGCCTTCCATGTCGTCGCCGTCCCGCTGATACTGCTGATCCTCGTGGCGGTGCACCTCATGGCGCTGCACGAGGTCGGGTCGAACAATCCCGACGGCATCGAGATCAAGAAGCAGCCCAAGGACCCGAAGACCGGTATCCCCCTCGACGGCATCTATTCGCATCCGTATTACACCGTGAAGGACCTGGTCGGCGTGGTGTTCTTCCTGATCGTGTTCTCGATCGTGATGTTCTTCATGCCCGACGTCGGCGGTTACTTCCTCGAATCCAACAATTTCATTCCGGCCGATCCGCTGAAAACGCCCGAGCACATCGCGCCGGTCTGGTATTTCACGCCATACTACGCGATCCTGCGCGCGGTACCGTCTTTCATGGCCTCGCAGTTCTGGGGCGTGCTGGCGATGGCCGCGGCGGTGATCATCTTCGTCTTCCTGCCGTGGCTCGACCGAGGCGCGGTGAAGTCGATCCGCTACCGCGGCGCGCTCTACAAGAGCTGGCTCGCCGTCTTCGTCGTATCGTTCCTGATCCTGGGTTATCTCGGCACTGTGCCGGTGACCCTCTGGGGCCAGTTCACCGGCGGGTGGGCGGACGCGCTCGACACCAAGGACCGCGCGACGTGGGTGGCGCGCGCGCTGACGTTGCTGTATTTCCTGTTCTTCCTGCTCATGCCGTGGTACACGGCGCGCGACAAGACCAAGCCGGTACCGGAACGGGTGAGGTAATGAGGCGCGCGCGCATCCTTGCCGGCCTTCTGCTCTTCGCCGCCGCGGGCCTCGCCTTCGCGGAAGGCGCTCGTCTGATCGGCGCCCCGGAGGTGAGCAAGTTCGAGCGCGAAGCATCGCTGCAGCGCGGCGCGCGAGATTTCGCCAATTACTGTCTCACCTGCCACAGCGCGCAGTTCATGCGCTACAACCGGCTGACCGATCTGGGACTCAGCGAAGAGCAGATCAAGGACAACCTGATGTTCGCCACCGACAAGATCGGCGACGCGATGACGGTGGCGATGAATCGGAACGATGCGGTCTCGTGGTTCGGCGCCGCTCCGCCCGACCTGTCGGTCGAGGCGCGGGTGCGGGGACGCGACTGGCTGTACAGCTACCTGCTGTCGTTCTACCGCGACGACACGACGCCCAGCGGCTGGAACAACCTCGTGTTTCCGAACGTGGCGATGCCGCACGTGCTGTGGAACCTGCAGGGCACGCAGAAGCTCGTCGAAACCGAATATGAGGATCAGGAAAAGGCGGAAGCCGCCGCGCTAGCCGCGAAGGGACTCGCCCAGGTCGAGCCCGCGCAGGGCGGGAAGTACGTCGTGAAGACGCTCGCGGAGGACGTCCCGGGGACGCTCTCCGGCGTCGAGTACAAGGCGTTCGTCGGCGACCTCGTCAATTATCTCGACTACATCGGCGAACCGGTCAAGAGCGAGCGCATCAACATCGGCATCGTGGTCCTGATCTTTCTGGGCGTGCTGTTCGCGCTCGTCTATTCGCTCAAGCGCAGTTATTGGGACGACCTTCACTGACGCATGAGGCCGGGCCTCGAGGGCCCGCCGGACATTGCTTTCGAGCGCGGCGCCCCAATATGGCGTCGCTGGGGAAACCGCCATCATGATGACCCTCTACTCCGGGACCACCGATCCCTTCAGCCAGCGTTGCCGCATCGTCCTGCACGAGAAGGGCATGGACTTCCAGATCATCGACGTCGACCTCGACCACAAGCCCGAGGACCTGGCGGTCATGAACCCTTACAACCAGGTGCCGGTGCTGGTCGAGCGCGACCTGGTGCTGCACGAGTCCAACATCATCAACGAGTACATCGACGAGCGCTTCCCGCATCCGCAGCTCATGCCGGCGGACCCGTTGATGCGGGCCCGCGCGCGATTGTTCCTGCACCGGTTCGAGAAGGAGCTCTTCTCGCATGTCGACACGCTCGAAGGCAACAATCAGAAGCAGCTCGACAAGGCCCGAGGGCTGGTTCGCGACAGCCTGCTGCAGATAGCGCCCGTGTTCACCAAGCACAAGTACATGCTGGGCGAGGATTTCTCGATGCTCGACGTGGCGATCACGCCGCTGCTGTGGCGTCTCGACTATTACGGCATTCAGCTTCCCAAGCCGGCGGCGCCGCTGATGAAATACGCCGAGCGGCTGTTCTCGCGTCCGGCGTTCATCGAGGCGCTCACCTCGGCCGAACGGGGGATGAGAAAATAGGAAGTAGCCCGGGCCGAGCCGCAGGCGAACCCCGGGCACAGGGGAACTCGACGCCATTCCGGGTGGTGATATCCTATCTCCATGTCCGAGCAGTCCGCCAAACCGTACCTCATCCGCGCCATCTGCGAATGGTGCGCGGATAACGGCCTGACGCCGTACCTTGCCGTCAAGGTGAACGGCGAGACGCGCGTCCCTCCGAGCTATGTCAAGAACGGAGAGATCGTTCTCAACATCAGCTCGGGCGCCACGCGCAAGCTAACGATCGACAACGAGCGCGTGCAGTTCACCGCCCGCTTCAACGGCGTGTCGCAGGAAGTCTCCGTGCCGGTTCCCGCAATCTCGGGGATCTTCGCCAAGGAGACCGGCTACGGATTCGCATTCACGGTGCAGGCCGATCCGGCCGCATCGCTCGATGCCGCGACCGCGCCACTCGACTCGGCCAAGCAAGCCGACGCCAAGCCGCGCGGGCGGGGCAAGCACCTGCAGGTTGTAAAATAACGGTCGCGCCAAGCGGTTCGAGCCGCGACTGCCGCGAACCGCTCGGCGATATCGCACGCGGCCGGCATAGCTCAGCAGGTAGAGCAGCGGTTTTGTAAACCGAAGGTCCCGGGTTCGACTCCTGGTGCCGGCACCAATC
>CAWBUD010000003.1:0-596123 GCA_963791945.1 uncultured beta proteobacterium
AGGACCTCGAAGCCGCCAAGGCAACCCATGAGGACAAAGACGAAGCGCAACCGCATCCCGTTACGCGCGACCAACGGCCGGACGACCTTGTCGCCGCAGAACAGAACGCAGCAGCCCAGCCCGAACGCGAGAATCGGTGGTGTGGCGGTAACCATCATCGCGAGTTGCAACGTCAACGCCCCGACCGCCACATATCCAAGGAACGGGACCAGCGCGAGCAAACCGGTAATCGCGGCCCACACGGCGGCGTGCGGCACGCCGGCGATCGCATAGGCGATGCCGCTTGCGAAGCCATCGAAAAGGGCGACGACCAGCATGCTGTTCACCGAGGCGCGCACAGCCCGCGTGGCGAGGTCGACATAACCGTCGGCGTGCTCGCCTATGCGGCGACGAAGGACTCGCCTGAAACCCTCCGCCAGCGATTCACCGTCCTGATACAGGAAGAACAACAGCAGGATCGTGAAGCCGATGATGAAGGCGTGCCGCACCATGAATTGACCGAGCGATTGCGCCCACGCAAGGATCGAGGTCGCGTCGGTCCGTTGCGTCCACGTCAGAAGGGCGCCGGGAGAGCCGAGCTGACTTTGCCAACGAGCGGCGAGCCATGGCCCGATCAGTGGCGCGTTCTCCAGCCCCTGAGGAACGGCGATTCCCTTCGTGTCCGCAGCAGCGATCTCCAACAGCATCGCCTGCGCTTCGGTGAGCAGTGCGCCGAACGCAAACATCAACGGTCCCAGCACGAAAACCGTCATCGCGAGCGTGAAGATCAGCGACCTCGAGCTTCGGCCGATGCGTCGTGGCAGGCGGGCCGCAAACCGCGTGTAGAGCGGCCAACTCGCGATCGCGGTCACGCACGCCGCGAGCATCGACTGCAGGAAGCTGTGCAGGATCCAAGCCGCCAGGACGATGATCAACGCGGCATAGAACCAACCTGGCGGCAGCTTCATGGTCATCGTCTTCGGCAGCCCTGGGATTGCCCTGTCGTTCGCATTGCGCATGCGGTTCGCTCCTTGGTTTATGCAGAACTGGCCGTTCCGCGGCGGCCGCCTGGGCTGGACGCGTTCGGCTGATCTTTCCCTGTTCGCGGGGGTAGTGCATCAGCGCCATTGCAAGTCATGCTAGACGCCGCGCTGGTCCAAGTCATAAGCGAAACGTCGGGATTGCGTCCCGCTTTGACTCGACGGCAAGCGCTCGGACGCGTCGCGGCGGCGGCACGGCGCCTAGGAGCCCTCCAGGCCGAGCGTCACGCCCGCGGCGGTGGCACTGGCAATCTGCACCGAATTCCCACGCAACGCAGACATTTCGCTGACGACTCCCCAGATTGCGGGCGCTAATGTACGCCCCATGACATCCATGCAAACGATCGCCTCACCGAAACCGACCGACATGCCGGCCTGACAATGAAACACTACAAGCCCCTCCTGAGCTCGGCACCCGCCGACAGTATCCTCAACGCGCAAACGTTCCATTACAGGAACAGCGCGAGTACCGATATCCGCGAGACGTTCGCGAGATTCCGACGCAACGCGTCAAAGCAAAACCTGCCGAGCACCGCGACGAACGTTCGGACATTGACGAAGCATCGGATCGACGCGATGCCACCGCCTTATACGCTTGCGTCGCTGCGAAGATCCTCGGGCTGATCGACTCGATACAACATTACGCAAAGGAAAATGAACATGCTGATTCGATTCATTCAACGGTTGGGTCTCTCGATGTCCGTATGCCTGCTCGCGGCAGCCGGCAACGCGGTGATGGCCGAAACCCCCGTTCGCGCCGACGAGGGCAAGATCGAGGCCATCGAAATCTATCGCGCGGCCGACAATAACCCGGTCAACGGCGGAACCTTGATCGGCGGCATCGCCGGTGGCGTGATCGGTCACCAGATCGGAAGCGGCCGTGGGAACACGGCGGCGACCATCGCCGGCGCACTCGGCGGCGCGGTCGTCGGAAACGAAATCGCGAAGAAGCAGCGGCAGGCGACACGATACCGCGTCACCGTGCGGCTCGATTCGGGCAGCTCGCTGATCGTCGAAGAGACGCGCGAGCTCGACCTGCGGGTGGGCGACCGGGTGCGGATCGACGACGGCCACATCTATCGGATCTAGTGTCTGCGCCATGCCGGCACTCGTTCCAGGAAATCCACCTCGATGAATGACAGGAAACGCGAGCCATGGGCCATCCGTTTGTCTGCCCGGCGACGGGTTGCGATCGTCGTTGCCATCGGGGTAGTGGTCTATTCTATTGGACCGGCCGTCGTTCCCGTTGCGAACCGGCTGCTCGTGACATGGATCGCAGCGTCGTTGACCTACCTGGTCCTGTATTGGCTGACGATCCTGCACGCGGACGCCGACCTGACCCGTCGGCGCGCGAGCACGTACGATCAGGCTGCGCACGTCATCTTCCTCCTTGTAACGACCGCGGCGTGCGCAAGCATCGTCGCCATCGGCTTCGTGATGGGCGACGTCAAGTCGCTGGACTTCTGGCCGAAGGCGCTTCACGTCGGGCTGTCAATCGCCGCACTCCTGCTGTCCTGGATGCTGATCCAGACGGTGTTCGCATTTCACTATGCTCGCCGCTATTACGCGCCGGCATCGGTAGCCGAGGGTCCGGCCGCCGGATTGAGTTTTCCCGGAATCGAAAAGCCCGCCTACTTCGATTTCGCGTATTACTCCTTCGTCCTGGGCATGACCTCGCAGGTTTCGGATGTCTCGGTCACGACCGCGGAAATGCGGCGCACGACGCTGGCCCACGGCATTCTCAGCTTCGTTTTCAACATTGCCGTGCTCGCGATGAGCATCAATGTCATCGGCGGCGTCATTTAGTTTCCCTAAATCAACCGCGGCACACGCCCTCCGGGCTCGCCGCATCGGAGATGCCATGATCTCTCGCGTCGTTTTAGCCTGTGCTTTGGCCGTCGGTGTCATTTTGCCCGTCTTCGCCGCCGACGGCATCCGTGATCAATACGCAACCGTCTACTGCGGAAGAGCCGACTGCATGACGGACCCCTACGGCAAAGCGCACTGTGCGAAACAATGCGGCGGTGTGATGCGCGACCAGTTCGGCAACGTGCTGTGCGGCGTTGGCTATTGCGCGGTGGACGACAACGGCCGCGTGCTGTGCTCGACGAGGCCGGGCGGCACGGTCGCGAGGGACTCGTACGGGAAGGTCACATGCGCGTGGGGATGCCAGGACGGTCAAGCGCAGATGTGCGAGGACTTGCGGTGATCTTGCAAAGGCACCCGCTGCAGCGTGACGGCACCATCCGGGGACAAGCGCCATCGAAGGCTTGCGCGCGAGGCTCGCTCGACGAGCCCGAAAATCGTGGAACGACCTCGTCCGGAGCTCGCTCACTCATGAAGCTGCCTCCCTGCGACACCCCGCGCATCGTCATCGTCGGTGGCGGCGTTGCCGGGCTGCTGTTGGCCACGCACCTCGGACAACGTGTCGCCCGCATGCGAGGCCGAGTCACATTGGTCGACCGCAGCTGGACCCATGTGTGGAAGCCGATGCTGCATACGTTTGCCGCGGGTACCTGGAATGTCCATCAGCAGCAGGTCCAGTACCTGCTGCATGCACGAACCCATAGTTTCGAATACGTTCCGGGACAGCTCGACGCGATCGACCGGACAGCCAAGCGCGTGCGTCTCGCGCCAATGCAAGGTGCAGGCGAAGTGATCGCGGAGGCGCGTGAACTGGAGTACAACGTGCTCATCCTGGCGTTCGGCAGTCGCGCGAACGATTTCGGGACACCAGGGGTTGCCGAGCATTGTCACTTCATCGACAGCCAGGATCAGGCTGACGCATTCAATGCGCGACTGCGTGCACACGTAGCGCGCAGCGCGTTTCAAAATCGGACCATCGACATCGCCATCGTCGGTGGTGGCGCGACCGGCGTCGAACTGGCCGCCGAGTTGAGCCGCATGGTCGAGTTCGCGACGGGTTATGGCGAAGCCGATATCCGCCGTCGGTTGCGGGTGACGCTTCTCGAAGGCGCGTCGCGCATTCTGGGAGCATTCCCTGATGTGGTCTCCACTTCGGCCGCCGCACAGCTTCGCGCGCTTGGCGTGGACGTGCGCACGGGAGTACGCGTCGTGGCCGCCGACGCGCACGGATTCCTGCTCGACGGCGGTGAACGAATCCCGGCGGCGCTGAAGGTCTGGGCAGCAGGCGTGCGCGCGTCCACAACGCTCGACAAGAGCGGACTGGACCTCAATCGCGCGGGCCAGGTCGTGGTACAGCGGAACCTGCTCACCAAGAACGACCCGTCGATCTTTGCATTGGGCGACTGCGCCACGTTCATGCCGGAAGGCGCGGATCGGCCTTTGCCGCCGACCGCGCAGGTCGCGAACCAGCAGGCGTTGCATCTGATACGCCATCTGCCGGCATGGCTGCAGCAAGGCAAGCCAGTGCCATCCTTCCGTTTTCGCGACCTCGGCGCGTTGGTAGCGCTGAGCGACTACAACGCCTTCGGCACGCTCGGCCGCTTCGGCTTTTTCACGGGACGCTTCATCAAGGGTCAGTTCGCGCGCCTGAGCCACGCCCTGCTCTACCGCCGTCATCAGCTGGCGCTTCACGGCTCGGGCCGCGCCGCGCTGCTGTGGCTGGCCGAACGCATCAACGCGTTCGTGCAACCGAAGATCCGCATGACCTGACTGCTCTGGTGCTTCACATGACGAAGTCGGTGCTTCACCCTTTTTGGCTTCGCATCGCGCAAGCGTTTCTCGTTGGCGCCCTTGCATTCGCCCTTCTCGGCGCAGCGCCGGCGACGACACAGCCGGCCACCAATTCATCGTTCTCGCAGGACGAACTCAATGCCCTGCTCGCCCCCATAGCGCTTTATCCCGACGGCCTGCTCAGCCAAGTCCTTATCGCATCGACATACCCGCTGGAGGTGGTCGAGGCGGAGCGCTTCCTCAAGCAGAAGCCGGACCTTCGCGGCGAGGCGCTTGACGAGCAGCTCGCGAAGAAGAATTGGGACCCGAGCGTGCAGTCGCTCGCCGCGTATCCGAGGGTGCTCATCACGATGAGCGAGAAGCTCGAATGGACCGTACGCCTGGGTAACGCCTTCCTCGAGGACCAAGGGCGCGTGATGGAAACGGTGCAGGAGTTGCGACGCCGCGCGGAGGCCGCCGGAAACTTGAAGTCTTCCGCCGAGCAAACGGTCGTCCACGAGAAGGAGACGATCATCGTCGAGCCGGCGCAAACCCAGGTCGTCTACGTTGCGGAATACGATCCGGCCGTAGTCTACGGCTCGTGGTGGTACGCGGCGGCGTACGACTACTACAACCGCTACTACGGGAGCTACTCGTACAACGTCAGTGTTTCGTATACGTCGTACAACATCTCGCGCAACCACTGGGGCTGGGCACGCGCCGACTGGCGCCAGCGTCGTGTCGGCGTGGACGGCCGAAACAACCGCTTCTGGAACAGTGCAGGACGCGCGCAGGCGGCAGAAGGCGCCTGGCAGCACGACCCGTCGCATCGGGGAGGCGTGGCATATCCGACCTCCGCCATGAGCGACCGCTTTCGTGGCGCGGACATCGGCGGCATCCGTCCCGGCGACGGTAACCGCAGCCCTGCGCCTTCACCAGCGGGTCCCAGTGCTCCGACCAATGTCGCTGGCCAACCGTCGCCGAATGGACCATCTCCGAATGGACCCTTTCAGCTGCCCGGCCCGCCGCAGTCAGCACCCTTGCAACCGCCGGAAGGGCTGCCAGGTCTGCCCTCGACCCCTCCTGCCAGCTTGCCGAATCTCGGAGCTGGCGGTCCGCCGAATTTCGGAGCGGGCCGTCCGCCGATGCTTGGAGGCGGTGGTCTGCCCGGCGGCCCACCACGCGGAGGACCACCCCGCCCACCGGGGCCGCGCTGAATCACGGCCGGCGTCATCGGAATGCATTTGGATGAATGTGCGCGACGCTTGCCGTGGACGATTCGCTTGTCGGCGCCGCGGCGGCTTGCGATCGTAGTTGGAGTCGCCATTGTCTTTCTGCCATGGAGCCGGCCTTTGTTCCGGTCGCCGAACCGAGTGCTCGTCACTTGGAATGCGGCATCGCCAACGTACCTGGCCCTGAATGGCTGACGATGGCGCGACAGCGGTGTATTGCGGCCGATCAGGCAGCGCGGAAGCCGGTGAAAAGAAGCCCTCACCGAATTCCCATGCAATGTGGACGTTTCGCTGACGACTCGGGAGACGCCGGGCGCTAACGTACATCGCATCGATCCAACACTGCCCTCCCGACCTCGGGCTTTGTCGCCGAAGAGCGATGATCGCGAAAATGACGCATACGACAGACATCGCTCGCCGATGCGTCTTGATCTGTCTGTGTGCCTATTCGAGCCTTACAGCGGCCGCCGACTGGACGCTCAGCGGCGTCGGCGGCTACGGCAACAACGTGAACGTGGTTGGCGTCGAAGCGCAAGTCCCCAGTGACTACCGTGGAACATTCACCGACCAATGGTCGTGGGCTCTCCATTGGGCCAGTGACCTTTCCTATTGGTGGGCGCGAAACCACGAAGGGTCGAGCTCATCGCTTTGGGAAGTGGGCCTGACACCTGTGTTCACCCTGCGCTCTGCTGCGGAATCAAGCATGACCTACTACGTCGAAGCCGGCATCGGCGTTCACCTGTTGTCCCATACGCAAATCGACGGGCGGGTGCTGAGCACGGCATTCCAATTCGGCGAACTGGTCGGTGGCGGCGCCAACTTCGGTGACCATGGGCAATATGCCATCGGAATCCGACTCCAGCACATTTCCAACGGCTGCATCAAGGAGCCGAATTACGGACTTACCGTTGGCGAGGTGCGCGTTTCATATCGTTTTTGATTGATCGTACGACCACGAGACCATGGACGCGAAGCGACGAGCCGCAATCGGGCACTACCGGGCAGTGGGTGCGCTGCAGCATGGGCTCGCTTTCGCCAAAGGCGTTCTCATCGGCGGAACGATCGTGCTGTTGGTTTGGGTGGCGTTTGCTTGACGCAAGCAGCGTAGATCCAGACCGCGCGGTCGCGGGCCGAGATGCACTCCAACGGAGTCCAGACGGAATCGCGACAGTTCGCGGACGGCGCAGGGCGTGAGCCCGCCCGAAGCTCCCGAGGATCGATTTGCGCGGGCTTCACCAAATCCGGACGGAATGCCGACCAATCACTAACGACGCGCGGCGAGCGGAGCGATACGCTGGAATCCGGTCGGTCGCCATACCGACACGAAGTTGAAGGGACAGCTCGATCAGCGATGCGAGGGAAACCGTGAAGGACTACAAACCGCTGTTGAGTTCCGCACCCGCGCACAGCATTCTCAACGCGCAGACATTTCATTACACAAACAGTGCCGCAACGGACATTCGCAAGACCTTCGCCAGAGTCATGCGCAGCTGTACCACGGCCCAGGCCGCCGTGAAGAACGTCGGGAGCAACGTGCGTCCGCTGACGAAGAAAGCGTGCGATACGTCGTTACAGGGCCACTCACCAAAGTCATTTGCGCGATCACCCGATTGACCATGGGAGGCTCGATGAAGAGCAAGGTCATCGTCATCACCGGCGCCAGCGGCGGCATCGGCGCTGCGGCCGCGCGGCGCCTTGCCTACGCGGGGCACCACGTCGTTGTCGTCGGACGCTTGGCCACCAAGACTGCAGCCGTGGGCCAAGAGTTGAATACCGAGCACTTCGTCGCCGACTTCACAAGACTCAGCGACGTTCAGGCGCTCGCGAAGCGATTGCTCGAGACCTACCCGCGGATCGACGTCCTTGCCCACAACGCCGGTGACTTCTTCAGCCGCGAGCGCCGCATCACGGTGGACGGACACGAGGTCACATTCCAGGTGAACTACCTCGCGGGCTTCCTCCTCACCAAGCTGCTTCTCGATCGGCTGATCGAGTCGCGGGCGACGGTGATCTGCACGTCCAGCATGACGAACAGATTTGGCAACATCGACCTCGACGACCTGGAAAGCGAACGGCACTACAGCGCGACGAAGGCGTACTGCAACAGCAAGCTTGCGCAGATCATGTTCACGCGCGAGCTGTACAGGCGTTACGGACGGCGTGGCCTAGACGCGGCGGCATTTCACCCGGGCAACGTTGCGTCCCGCCTCCTCTACCACGCCGGATCTGTGCTTCGCTGGCTGGGCCGTGGGCCGATCGAAGGTCCTTTGGCCCGTCAGTCCGGAGCAAGGCGCGGACACGCTCGTGTTCCTCGCGGAAGGGCGGCCGGAGGTCGATTTCCGGTCAGGCCAGTACTTCGTCGGATGCAAGGTGGCGAAGCCGAACAAGCAAGCGTACGAGGGGATGCTCGCCTACGACCTCTGGAACCGGTCCGAAGCCATGATCGAGAACGTCGCAGTGGCGGGCCGTGTCGCGGAAGCTGCACGTCTAACCAGCAGCAACGTCACTGCGGCGCTGTCTCCGCAACTGCATTCGCCACTGACCGCATGAAACCCGTACTGGATCCCATATTGCGCCGCACGTCGGATACGTGCGCCGATGCAGGGGAGGCCGTTGGCGAATCGAGTTCCGGTTGCCGACGTGCCTCGATGGACCAGCGCCATTCCAATTGAGGAGACGTCGATGAAATCATTACGTAACTTCGCCGCCGCGACTGCTGCGGGCGCTTTGCTGTCGGTATCGCAGGCCGAGGCGGCAGTTGCCGGCGATTCGGAGTGGTACGCGCTGGACGCGTCGACTCCCGTCGCGGCTGCCGCGGCGAACCAGGTTGTTTTCGACGTGCTGGTCGCCGAAGCCGAGGGCGGCGACCTCGAGGCGATGAACTATCTCGGCGTGCTGTACGTAATGGGCGGGCAAGTGTCCCGCGATTATTCGGAGGCGCTGTTCTGGTTCCAGAAGGCCATCGATGGCGGGTCGAGCAATGCGATGAACAACCTGGCCCGCATGTACGTGCTCGGGGCGGGCGTCCCACGCGATTACTCCAACGCCTTTCGGTGGTTCGCACGCTCCGCCGCGGGCGGCAATGTTCACAGCATGTATAGCGTTGCCGTATTGGCGGACGAGGGCCTCGGCACCGCGCGGAACGTGCGGCTCGCGCGAACGATGTATCGCCGAGCGGCCGAGCATGGATACGGCGCTGCGATGATAAAGTTGAGCGACGACTATGCTCGAGGCGTGGGCGGCAGCCGCGACCTGGTCGAGGCGTACGCGTGGCTCCAATTGGCGTTGCAGGTCGGCGCTCCCGAGGAGCTTCAGCTCGAGGTGCTCGCAAAGATCGAGCAACTTGGCGCTCGGCTCGTAGCTGACCGTCGGGACGAGGCCAGGGCGCGTGCGGGGCATCTGGCCGAACTCGTGCGGGCTCGTATGCGCTCATCCGAGCCGCGCGGCGCCATGAGCGGGATTCGGGCCCCGTTTGCATCGACTCAGTGGGTGATGGCGCCTCTCGCGGCCACCACCTCCGAACGAGGGGTCACGCAGAATAGATAGCGGCGCGGCGACTACCCGTTCTGGACGAAATCGCGACGATTCGCTGACGACGCGGTGCGAGCCAGTCGCTATGCTGGCCCCCAGGTTTGCGCTCGCAATGCGCGAAATAGCTCAGGTCCTTCCCTGGACGCGCGAATCGGCCGAACCCGAGAATCGTTGAGACCCCACTCATGCAAATGTCCCGCTGTTGGCCAAGATCGAGCATCTCGGAGCGAGCCTCCAGGCCGACGGCTGGGACGCGGCAAGCACGCGCGCACAAGCACGTCGCCTTGGGTCGGTCCCGTTACGCCTGCTCAATGTGAGCTGGCGACGGCATCGGCGCCACCGTGCCGGCCCGGGCCCTTGCGCGCAGCGCGTCATCGTGGTCAACAAACTGGCAGCGGAGAACCAGCCATGCCCCAGAGAGAACCTGTTCCGGAACGCCCTCATGATAAATACCAGCGCCTGCTGGACGCCTGCAAGTCGCTGCCGCCCACGCCTACTGCCGTGGTGCACCCCTGCGACCAAAGCTCGCTCCAGGGCGCCCTCGACGCGGCACGTCTTGGCCTCATTTCGCCGATCCTGGTCGGACCGCGTTCACGCATCGAAGCGGTAGCCAGGCAATTCGCGCTCGACATCGCAGGGCTGCCGATCGAGGACGCGCCCTTCAGTCAGGCCTCTGCCGAGCAGGCGGTCGCGATCGTACGCGAAGGCAGGGCCGAGGCGCTGATGAAGGGAAGCCTTCACACCGACGAGCTGATGGGCGCCGTCGTCAAGCGCGATACCGGATTGCGCACTGCACGACGCGTAAGCCACTGCTTCGTGATGGACGTGCCGACCTACCCGGAGCCTTTGATCATCACGGATGCGGCGGTAAACATCGCACCGACGCTCGCCGACAAGGTCGACATCGTCCAGAACGCGATCGACCTGGCGCATGCGCTTGGCGCCCCGGAGGCCCGCGTTGCGATACTTTCGGCGATGGAGACGGTCAACCCCATGGTGCCGTCGACGATCGAGGCCGCCGCGCTGTGCAAGATGGCCGACCGCGGACAGATCACGGGAGGGATCCTCGACGGACCGCTCGCGCTCGACAACGCGATCAGCCTGGAGTCGGTGAAGATCAAGAAGATCAATTCGCCGGTGGCGGGTCGGGCCAACGTGCTGGTGGTGCCCGACCTGGAGGCCGGTAACATGCTGGCGAAGAGCCTTTCGTTTCTCGCCAATGCCGATGCGGCCGGCATCGTGCTCGGCGCGCGCGTTCCGATCATTCTCACCAGCCGTGCCGACTCGGTCATGACCCGCCTTGCTTCGTGCGCGGTCGCGGCGCTAATGGCGAAAGCACGCCGTGAAGCGAGCGGCAAGGCGGTGGCCTGAAATGTCCAACGCGATTGCCGTTGTCAATGCAGGTTCCTCGAGCATCAAGTTCTCGCTTTTCGCGGAAGCCGATCGCCAACTCGAGCTGAAGGCGCGCGGCCAGATCGAGGGCATCCATACGGCGCCGCGCTTTGTCGCCAAGGACAGCGCCGGCGCGCTTGTCGCAGAAAAATCCTGGGGCGACGGCGTCGAGCTCGGGCATGCCGGCGCGCTCGACCATCTCATGGGATTCGTGCGCGGCGAGTTCGGACAGCTCCGGCTGGCCGGTGTGGGCCATCGCGTCGTGCACGGTGGCACCGAGTATGCGCAGCCGGTACGCGTCGATGCGAAGATCCTGTCGGCGCTCGAGAAGTACGTTCCCCTGGCGCCTTTGCACCAGCCGCACAACCTGTCGCCAATCAGGCTGCTGCTCGAGCGCCTGCCGGAGCTGGTCCAGGTTGCATGCTTCGACACGGCCTTCCATCGTGTGCAGCCGCCGGTGGCGCAGTTGTTCGCGCTGCCCAAGTGGCTTACCGAGCGTGGCGTGCGTCGCTACGGTTTCCACGGATTGTCCTACGAGTACATCGCACAAGCGCTTCCGAAGTACGACGCGAAGGCTGCGCGCGGCAAGGCGATCGTGCTGCACCTCGGCAACGGTGCGAGCATGTGCGCGATCTCCAGCGGGCGAAGCGTTGCGAGCACGATGGGCTTCACTGCGGTCGACGGGCTGCCGATGGGGACGCGCTGCGGCAACCTCGATCCGGGGGTAATGCTATATCTGATGGACGAGCTGAAGATGGACTCGCGCGCCATCGAGAAGCTCGTTTACCAGCAGTCGGGCTTGCTCGGCGTGTCCGGAGTCTCCAGCGATATGCGCATCCTCGAAGCGAGCGCCGAGCCGGACGCGAAGATCGCGATCGAGCTCTTTGCATATCGCATCGGCCGCGAGCTCGGGTCGCTCGCCGCGGCGCTCGGCGGAGTCGACGCGATCGTATTCACGGCGGGCATCGGCGAGAACAGCCGCTCGTTGCGCGAGCGCGTGTGCAAGGACGCCGCCTGGCTCGGCATCGAGCTCGATGCGACCGCGAACCACGCGAATGCTTCCAGGATCAGCACGCCGGCGAGTCGCGTCGCCGCCTGGGTCATTCCGACCAACGAAGAGCTGATGATCGCTCGCCACACGCTGGCGCTGCTCTTCACCGCGACGCGCCAACGTACCGTCAAGTCGAGGGCCGGTCATGTCCAGTGAGCTTCCGCCTGTCCCGCTCAAAGGCTCGAAAGCGCTTGTGGTCGGGGTCGCCAACCAGGATTCCATCGCTTACGGCTGCGCAAAGGCGTTTCGCGAGCTGGGTGCGGAACTGGCCATCACCTATATCAACGAAAAAACCAGGACCTACGTCGAACCGCTGGCGAAAGCGCTCGACGCCCCGATCTTCATGCCGCTCGACGTCGCCGTTCCCGGACAGCTCGAAGCGGTTTTCGAGAGGATCACGAAGACATGGGGCGAGCTAGACATCGTCGTCCACTCGATCGCGTTCGCACCGAAAGACGATCTCCGCGGGCCGCTTATCAACTGCTCCGCCGAAGGCTTCAAGCAGGCGATGGACGTCTCCTGCCACTCGTTCGTACGCATGGCGCGGCTGGCGGCGCCATTGATGAAAGACGGTGGGACGCTGTTCGCGATGAGCTACTACGGCGCGAACAAGGTCGTCCCCAACTACAACGTGATGGGACCGGTGAAGGCCGCGCTGGAGGCGTGCTGCCGCTATCTGGCCTACGAGCTCGGCAGCAAGGGCATCCGGGTGCACGCCATCTCGCCTGGACCCCTCAAGACACGTGCCGCCTCGGGACTTAAGGATTTCGAGCTTCTGCTGAACGAAGCGGCGCAGCGGGCCCCGATCGGGGAGCTGGTCGACATCATGGACGTGGGCTTCGCCTGCGCTTACCTTGCGACGCCGTACGCTCGGCGGATCTCCGGCGAGACGATGTATGTCGACGGCGGCGTGAACATCATGGCGTAAGCATCTGCCCTCGGGTCGGAGCGACCCGAGCGCGCCCGAGCGTGATTACGGCGGGCGCGAGCTCCGATCACGCGTGGTCGGGGCGTCGGATGCGATTTGTCGTTCTCGCATGCGCGGGAACGCGTCGAGCGCGGACAGCCCTGTGCCAGATGTTCCCGGCCAACCGGAGGAGGCCCCACATGAGAAGCCCGGTCCATCCGGCGACGCAAACTTGGATTAGCAGCCAAGTCGAATCCGACATATCGATCTCCTGCGTAACGTCGGGACGTTCGCGGCGAAAACGCTCGAGAGGTTTTCGCACGAATCCGATGCCCCTGCCGACGGCGAAGTGTCGGCGACATGCAAGCAGCTGTCTTCAACAATCGGGCACGCCACTTCGAAAGCGTGCAACGGGTATGAACGGGGCTCTTTCATCACCGAAAGCGAACCGACTCGTGAGGCTCGTTGCACCGCGGACAAATGAACACCAGCGTCTCAAAGCCGCACGCCGATTTGCGAGCTCCCGCGAGCCTCACTGAACCGACATCGAGCAGCTCGCCGTTGCATTCCAGCCACACGCTGTCGCAGTCGGCCTCGTTCTCTTGGAAGTCAGGTTCGAAGACGTGTTCGAAGTCCTGAAGGACATCCACGCCGTGCATATCATCAAACTCTGAATCACGCATCGATCTCATATCAAGCTCCTTTCAAAGAAAAGCACCCAGATCGAATCGAACTGCGCTGCCACCCCCCGTTGCGGCCATAACTCGTCCCGAACCGGGCACGTCAGGCGGGCGGCGCATTCACGACCTCGAAACCCGCAGCGCTCTCGAAATCGCGCGGCACCGCGTAGCGCGCCGGGCTCGTCGCGATCGGGTGACCGACAACGAGGAACGCCTGCACGAGCAGGCTCGAGCAGATGAATCGCTTCGCGTCCTGCACCTTGGTGCGCGGCGGGGCCAGCTTGAGGAGGAGGCGGCCAAGCGCCCAGGCATGGGCGAGGTCGTAGGGAGCGCCGATGTGGGCGACGAGCCAGTCGGCCAGGCGTCGGCGATCGGCCTCATTCAAGCCGAGCGGACGGACAATGCGCGCTTGCTGTCCCTTGAATTCCGAGAGCGGCACCGAACGAACGCCTGCGCTGATGTCCGCTCCGACGATGCAGCGCGGATCGTTGCCCGCTTCCAGCGGGCCGACGTAGATCGACACGTGCGCCCACGGCGAGCGGGTCACGCGGCGCACCAGCGCCGCAGCGCGCGTATTGCCTTCGGTGAGAAGGACGTCACCGGGACGCAGCAATGCCGAGAGCGCGAGCACGTCACCGCTCGCCGCAGGGCGGCTGATCGGCTCGGCGAGAAAGCGCGCGAGAGCGCGTGCCACGTGCGCCCGAGTGAGGGAGAGGAGCGAACCATTCCCCGATATGGCAGTGATCGCCCGCAGCGTGGCTCGCTTCCACATCATGCGACCTCATCGAATCCGTCGTTCGCGACGGCGTTCGCCGCAGCGCGCGCCTTGAGGCGCTCGTATTCCGCGGGCAGCCTGGCAAGCCACTCGAAAAGCGGACCGCGGGCAGCTTCATACCGTTTGTGGAACGAGCACGCTTGAACATGCACCTCGCCACCGGCGGCGCCGCACTCGGGACATTCTCGTGGCATCGTAAACATTACGCTCCTCCCGGACGCATCAGTGCACCGCGCGCGCGAACGTGCGCCCGAGCATGAGCTGCACCGCCTCGGGCCACTCCTCGGCGAACTCGACGAGCGACTGCGTCACGGCCTCGTACAGATCCGCGCCGGCGGTGTAGCCCGGCCAGGTGAAGACCGAGAGCTCCGCCACCTCGAGGTCGGGCCGCAGCCAGAAGCCCGACAGCATCGGCAGACGCTTGAACAACTCGTGCACGTGGCGGGCGACGATCGCCTCGGTGTGCTGGCGACGCGCTTCGCTTAGGCGTTCCTCGGAGGGTTTCATGCGTCGCACTCCCCGCTAGGACTCGTTGAGGACAAGCGGCTCGCGCTCCAGCGTGGCCGCGACCGAGCGGATGAGCTCGGCGAGCGCCGCGTCGCCGCGGCACAGCGCCGTGAGTGCCGTAAGCGCGGGGTGGTCGCGCCCAGCCGCGAAGTTCCGCTCGATGGCGGGTGCGCGTTGCGACGACGCGCCAACCGCGGCAGCAATGAAGCGATAGCCGCGCCGCGATACGGTCTCGATGTAGCGCGGCTGTTTCGGGTCGTCGTCGAGCGCCGCACGCACTTCGCTGATCGCCGTCTTGAGCACCGAGTCGGTGACGAAGCGATGACCCCAGACGAGGTCGAGCAACGCGTTCTTCGTCACCAGGCTGCCGGGGGTGCGCGCCAGTGCGCAAAGCACTGCGAAGGGCTTCGGCGCGAGCGCGATGGGTTCCCCGGCGCACGTCAGCCGTGCCTCAGCCTCATCGAGCGCGAAACGGTCGAAGCGCAGCCGCGCGACGGATGGATCCGTTTTCATGCGAGGTGCTCCTTCCAATCCTCCCGGCATCGGACGAAAGGGCAGCCTCGCCTCCACGCCGTGCATATCACCAAACGCTGAATCATGCATCGATCTCATATAACACTCCTTCAAGAAACACCCTGGTCGAATCGAACTGTGCTGCCCACGAGCACGCCCCGCATATCAATCGACGCCGACACACCAAAGTTGCGTCGGCGCTGCGGCATCGCGCAGCAATCGCGCCCTTAGTTGCCGCCGTAACTCGTGGGCGTAACCCACCTCTTCCATCGTCGCGAATACGGGTTGTGGCAAGGGACAACCCGTCTCGCGCCTCGACGTGTCGACGTTTCGAACAGAACAGACAACGGCACGCTTGCCGCTGAAACGCGCGTCCTCCACGTTGCGCGAACGTGGCCGCGCTGCAGAGCCGTTATTGAACGATGGCTGTCCAGAGAAACCGATTCTCCGGACCGGCGCCGGACCGACTATTGCCGGAGTACTCGGTATCGGCGCCGTCGCGGCGCCGAAGCGGTAGCCGCGCCGCGACACCGTCTCGATATGACGGGGTTCTCTCGGATCGTCGTGCAGGCTTGCCCGCAGGTCGCCGATGGCCGTCTTGAGGACCGACTCGGACACGAACCGCTGTCCCCATACCGCGTCGAGCAGCGCGTTCTTGGTCATCAGCGTGCGCGAATGTCGTGCCAATTCGCAAAGCACGGCGAACAATCTTGGCCCGGCCGTGACCGGCCGTCCGTTGCAGATCAGGCGCGCATTCGCTTCATCGAGCTCGATGGGATGCGTTGGGCGTGGATAGACGTTGCGCTTCGAACGCGACGCCGGCGAGGACAGCGGTGCGCGGAGAGTCGGCTCGCACTGCCGCGCAGCCGTGCGTGCCGTGTAGGCCATCCGCAAATTCCCGGGGCGCGCAGCAGGCGAGACGTCGCGCGGGGAGCTGTCGCACGCGTCGGGTTCATAACGGTCGACGGCCTCAGCGAGGGCGGATCGATCGAGCGTGGCGGCATTCACGGTTACTCTCCATGGCGCGGTTGGTACGGCATCACTATCGCGCGCCGCCGCCTGTTCGTGCTACCCCACGATGGCGTGTCGTTCAGTAACGAGAGGGAACCGCCGCAGCACCCATTCGACGACGCGTGCGCGCGCCAAAAGAGAGATCGTCATTGACTCTTTTGTCTGCCGCTCGGGATTCTGATTCGCCTCATTCCGAACAGTCGGGCGTCGATCGACCACGCGCCGGGGCCGACCAGCGCCAGCGCGACGGCGATCGTGCCGAGAAGCGCGTAGAACCCGATGTCTCCGGGGCTCGCGTAGGCGTACCACGCCGCGACGGCGGCGCCTAGCACGCCTGCGATCGGCGTCCACAGGCCGGCGACCAGCAGCAATCCGAGCAACGCGCAGAGTGCCTGAACGGCTCCGCCGGCAAGGCTCGAGCCGGCCGCGAACGCGGCGCAGCTATGAACGATCAGCGCGGTGCCCGCGCCAAGGCGCATCAGCAAAAGGCCGATGCCGGGCGAACCGTGTGCGAACGTCGTGAAGAGTCTTCTCACCCGCCGAGCTTATCGGAAGGGGCGGCAAGACCAGAAGACGCGGAAGGCGTAACCGCACTAACACCTTTGGGGCGCGAGAAACGACCAATCGGTCGGACGGCATGAGGCCAGCGCGACCCGCGCTGACGACGCGCGCCGGGGTAGGCGTGCCCTTTCAGGCGCGCGCGTATGATCTCGGCCCGGGGCCGACGCTGGCCGAATCGCCTTGCAGCGGCACGCAGGCTTAACCGAATCCGGACGTTCTCGACGGCACCGCGGCCTGTTGAGCGATACCCCCCGATATGGTATAGTAAGGAAACCTTACTTCCTTGTTATCCACTATGCTCGCCAAGGTCACCGCCAAGAATCAGCTGACGCTACCCAAGGCCATCACGAACGCTATCGGTCCGGTCGAGTACTTCGACGTTCAGACCAAAGAAGGGGTGATCGTCCTCACGCCCGTGCGGATCCAGCGGGCGGACGCCGTGCGGGCCAAGCTCGCGGAGCTGAAGCTCCGGGTGGAGGACATCGCCGATGCCGTAACCTGGGCTCGCCGGGCTGTCCGCAAGACTCGGAAATGAGATCGGCGCCACGGGTGGTGCTCGACACCAACGTGGTGCTTTCCGCGCTGCTGTTCAGCCAGGGGCGCCTGGCGCCCCTTCGTTTGGCATGGCAACGAACAGTCTTTCATCCGCTCGTGTCGAAACCCACGATCGAAGAACTGATGCGCGCGCTTGCGTATCGCAAGTTCAAGCTGACCTCGGAGGATCAGCGCGAACTCCTCGGCGACTATCTTCATTACTGCACGACGGTGCGGATGCCAGCCAAGCCACCCAGGACGCCCACGCCCTGCCGCGATGCCTTCGACGTCGCGTTCCTGCAACTCGCGATCGTGGGCAAAGCGGACTATCTGGTGACCGGCGACAAGGACCTGCTCGATATCCCGGACAAAGTCGGGTTTCGCATCATCGCTCCCGAAGCGTTTCTCACCGCGATCGAGAAAGCCTGAGCCCCGTATGGGCGGATCACGTTCGTCGCTTTCCGCAGACGCATCGACCACCACAGCGGCACCGAAGGGCTGCGCCTTCCGGAAACAAACGGTCGACGCAGCACTTCTACATATCGATGATGCCCCGCTTGAATCCGATCATCGCCGCATGCGTGCGGTCCTTGGCGCCGAGCTTCGACAGGATCGTGCTCACATGCCGCTTCACCGTCTCCTCGCTGAGCGAGAGGTGCGACGCAATCTCCTTGTTCGCCTCTCCCTGCGCGATGAGGCGCAGCACGCGGATCTCGGCGGGCGAGAGCGCTTCGTCGGTGGCATGTTCGGCAAGCTCGAACGAAACTTCGGGCGACATAGCCTTCCGTCCTGCATGAACGGCGCGGATGGCGTCGAGCACTTCCGTGTGGGGCGCGTTCTTCAGCAGGTAGCCGCGTGCGCCAGCGCGTATCGCGCGCAACGCCTGCGTGTCGCCGGCATAGGTCGTGAGCACGATGATCCGCGCTTCGGGAAATTCGTTGCGGATCGCGATGATCGCGTCGAGCCCGCCCATCTCCGGCATCTGCAGGTCCATCAGCGTGACGTCGGGACGGTGGGTGCGGAACTGCTGGATCGCCTCGCGCCCGTTCGTCGCCTCGGCGACCAGCGCCATGTCCGGCACGCTGCCGATGAACGCGGCGAGACCCTGCCGCAGCATCGGATGATCGTCGACACAGAGGATGCGGATGCGGGGTTCGTCGCTCATCAATCCTCCGAAATGGTTTGCCCGAAGAGCTTGTCGGCCAGACGGGAGCGCGCCGAAGGCGACGCCGCGTAGGCGCGCGAGCCGGGAATCATCAACTCGACCTCGGTTCCGGTATCGAGCGCACTCCACAGCCGCAGCTTGCCGCCTACCGCCTGTGCTCGCTCGCGCATCCCGCGCAAGCCGAAATGGCCTTCGCGACCGCCCGCCTCGAGGACCGCCGGATCGATGCCCGCGCCGTCGTCGCGTACGCGCAACCGGAACTCCCGCACGTCGTAGCGGATCTCGACCTCGACCTGCTTCGCGTTTGCGTGCCGGATCGCGTTGCGCAACGCCTCGTCGGCGATGCGGAAGGTCTCGTCGCGCACGATCGGATGCAGCGCGCGCGACGCGCCTTGCACCTCGATGCGAACGCTCACGGCCGCGGGGTCCGGAGCCTCGGCCGCAAGCTCGCCAGCGAGCACCCGGATGGCGTCGGCGAGGTCGTTCATCTCGGTTGCCGACGCACGCAATCCCTGCACGGCGTCGCGCCCTTCGGTGATCGCCTGCGACGCCTGGTCGACCGCGCCTTCGAGCACTTGGCGGGCCTTCACCGGCTCGCCGGGCAGGAGCATGAGGACCGCCTGGAACCGATACAGCAACCCATGGAAGCTCTGCAATAGCGTATCGTGCAGGTCGCGCGCGATGCGCGTGCGCTCGGCTACGCGCGCGTCGAGCGTCATTTCGAACTGACGGCGCAATTGCCGGATGCGTAGCTGGTAGCCCAACCACGCGAGAACCAAAAGCAGCACGACGCACATCGCGCGAAACCAATTGGTCTGGTAGTACGCCGGCAGGATGGTGAATTCGGCCGTTGCAGTCTTGTCCGACCATGGCCCGTTGGCATCGCCGGCGCCGACCTGAAAATGATAAGGCCCTGGGGCCAGATTGTGGTAACTCACCGGGGTGGACCGCGCGGCTTCGTGCCACTCGTCGTCCATTTCTTGAAGCCTGTAGCGAAATCGAATCGCCTCCGGATTCAGGAGGCTAACGGCGGCGTAGCTGATCTGGATGTTGGAGGTGCCCGCCGGGAATTCCGGGCGTTGATCCACTTCATAGACTTTGTCATCAGCGGTCACCGACTGGATTGATACCGGAGGCGACGGGGTCCGGTTCGAAGCTCGGGTTGGATCGACCGACACGACGCCGTTGTTCACGGCGAACCACAGCCGCCCGTCCGTGCCTTCGATTGCCGTGGGCAGGCGCCGCAGCTGTGGCGGCAGGCCCGGGAGCCCGGCCCGCCTGTCGAAGCGCTCCACAGTGACTTGGTAAGAGGCGTCGCCGAGGCTCTTGAGGATCTCCTCCCGCTGTATGTGGACAATTCCGCCCAGGCCGTTCAGCCAAAGATCCCCATTGGCCGTCTCGACGATTCCGACGATTCCCCGCAGCGATTCGTCGCCAATCGCCCTGACGGTATGAAAGCGGCCGCGATCGAACTGCTGCAGGCCAAATTCGCCCCCGATCCATATTTCCGAGCCTCTGCCATAGATCGCCATGACGCTCCCAACCTCGAGGCCGTCCTTTGGGCCGAAATTCCGTTCCTGGCCGGCCTCGAGCACCATCAGCTGACTCGCCTGACCCTTCCAGCAGCCGAACCACACGCGGTTCGCACGATCGGTGAACATGCTGAGGACGGCCGTCTCAGGACAGCTTCTCCTGGTGCCTTCGGGTCGCGGGCCGCGCCTTTCATATGTCGTCCAGTCGCCATCCTTCAGGTGATGGAGTCCGTAGCCGCCGACCCAGAATCCTCCCGATCCATCGTGTGTCATCGTCGTGAAAAACTTCGCTCCCTCGGCCACCTCCTTCGGGAGCTCGACTTTCGCGAGGCGGCCATCGGCCATTCGCCACAGCCCGCTTTCGCCGCCGAACCACAGGGCCTTGTCCGGTGCCCGGTAAACGAAGCTGGACACTCCCGGCATCGACCGTTGGAGATCGACCTTCCCCTCCGTGACACGGTAGAGGGCGGACGTTCCTACCCCATCTCCCGCATTAATCCACACCACCCCGTCGTCGTCGGGCGCGAGCATGAACCAGGGAGCCGGCGCCGCTGGCAATTGCAGCCGCGCGAGGGGACTGTGCGAGAACCTGTGAACGGCGCCCGCGGCACCCAACCACACGGTCCCTTCGCGATCGACCAGGCTCGCGTCGATCACCGGATTGATCGGAAGCACCTCCGAGTTTCCGAGCGAGACCTTGCTGATGGCTTCCTCGAGCGGCTCGGTCGCGGCACGGCGAAAGACCACGCTGTCCTTGGAAATGACCCAGATGGCATTCGCGCGGTCGACGATCTGAACCGATTCCTTCCTCAGGATCGGATAGGCCGGAATCGGGCCTTCCATTTCCACGAAAGAACCGGGTTCACTCCGGCTTCTCTCACGGGTCGTCAGGACGTTGCCGTCGGCGTCCCGCGTAAATCCCAGGACGAAAAGGTTGTCGGCGATTTTTCGAAATCGCCGCTCGCCAGGGGCGAGAAAATGGAGTTCCGTCCGGAACCCCGGCCCCCGCAACCCCGTCAAGACCCACAGGATGCCATCCCGATCGAAGCCGATATGCGCGACGGGTCGATCGGGCATATTCCACTCCGCGCCGATGTGCTGCCACGAAGAGCCGTCGAATCGCCACAGGCCGCTGCCGTCGGGACGCCTGTTTGAACCCGCCCATGTGATTCCATGCTTGTCCTGGGCGAATCCGGTGACGGTTGAGGTGGACACATCGAAGTTCGTAACCTTGCCATTCTTCAGGAAGCTCAAGCCTCCGAAAACGTAGCCGACCCACAGGCCGTCGTTGGCAGCAAGCAATGCGGATATGTTTGTCGACCGGAGGGAGTCGCCGAAGGGTGAGCGGAAAAGCTCGAAGCGCACGCCGTCGAACCGGAACAGTCCCGCTGGAGAGCCCACCCACAGGTAACCGTCGGCCGTCTGCGCGAAAGCCGACGGCTCAGGAGCGCCATCCTTGAACGTCCAGCTTTCGTGAACGAGTTGCTGAGCTGCCGACGGTGCCGTTTGCGCTGGCGCCGATTGGGAGCCGAAGACAGCAACCAGCACGATCAACATGGCGGGGATCGCGGTCGGCGTCCGGGCAAAGCTGAGCGTACTTCGTCGTCGAGACAATCTTGCCTCTCTCGCCAAGCGTCAAAACGGCGGTATGACGCGGATATCCGACTTTTGTAATCGAGTATTCGCCCGCGGCCGACAGGTCGGGGCCAATGTCCTGGGCCCCGCGCCACCGGTTTCGATTTCGCTGCGCGATTCTGCACCTGCCGCCCGGTTGTGTCACTCGGACGGCGCGCCGGCGAGAAACCGCGACCGAGGATTGACCAAACGATGACCGAAACGCCACGACAGCGACCGCGTATCGATCTACCGTGATGGCTGGTAGGCGAACCGGCCCCGTGGAGGTGTCATGAAGGCGATGCAGGTCGAGCATGCGGTAGGCATGATCCGCGCGCGTCTGATCGATGAATGATGCGCGACGCTTGCCCTGGACAATTCGCTTGTCGGCGCCGCGTCGGCTTGCGATCGTGGTTCTGGTCGCCATTGTCGTTTACGCCATGGGGCCTGCCGTTGTTCCGGTCGCCAACCGGGTGCTCGTCACGTGGAATGCGGCATCGCTAACGTACCTGGCCCTGTATTGGCTGACGATCATACAAGCCGATGCAGTTCTCACGCGGCGGCGTGCCGGGACGTACGATCAGGCCGCGTACATCATCTTGCTGCTCGTAACGACGGCCGCGTGCGCAAGCGTCGTTGCCATCGGATTCGTGATGGGTGACGTGAAGTCATTGGATTTCTGGCCGAAGGCGCTGCACCTCGGGCTGTCGATCGCCGCGCTCCTGCTGTCCTGGATGCTGATTCACACGGTTTTCGCGTTTCACTACGCGCGCCGCTATTACGCGCCGGCGTCGGTACGCGAGGGCCCGGCCGGCGGATTGAAATTTCCTGGAGTGGATGAGCCGGACTATTTCGATTTCGCGTATTACTCGTTCGTCCTGGGAATGACATCGCAGGTCTCCGACGTGTCGGTGACCACGGCGCAAATGCGACGCGCGACGCTGGCCCACGGGGTCTTTAGCTTCCTGTTCAACATCGCCGTGCTCGCGATGAGCATCAACGTCATCGGCAGTGCGATTTAGGCCGTCCCGTGGGACCGTGGCAGCGATGAAGCGACAGCCGCGCCGCGATGCGGTCTCGAAGTAGCGCTCACCCGGTCAGAGGCATTCGAGCGCCAGCGCGGTGGCTTCGCCGCCGCCGATGCACAGACTGGCTACGCCGCGCTTCAACCCATACGTGCGCAGCGCGCCGATGAGCGTTGCCACGATGCGCGCGCCGGAGGCCCCGATGGGGTGGCCGAGCGCACAGGCGCCGCCGTGCACGTTCACCTTGTCGTGCGGCAGACCGTGCTCCTTCATCGCAGCCATCGTCACGACGGCGAACGCCTCGTTGATCTCGTAGAGATCCACCTGGCTTGCGTTCCACCGGGTTTTCTCGAACAACTTCTTCATGGCCCCTACGGGGGCGGTGGTGAACCACGCGGGCTCCTGCGAGTGCGTGGCATGCCCCACGATGGTGGCGAGCGGCGCGAGTCCACGCTTCTCCGCGCTCGAGCGGCGCATCATGACGAGCGCCGCGGCGCCGTCCGAGATGGAGCTCGAGTTGGCTGCGGTCACCGTGCCGTCCTTGCGGAACGCGAGCTTCAGCGTGGGAATCTTCTCCAGGTTCGCCTTGAACGGCGGCTCGTCGGTCTCGACGAACTTCTCTTCCTTCCCGACCTTGATCGCCATCGGGGTGATCTCCCAGGCGAACATGCCCTGCTTGTTCGCCTTCTGTGCACGGGTGAGGGACGCGATCGCGAAGTCGTCCTGCGACTGCCTGGAGAACTCGTACTTCGCAGCGGTCTCCTCGGCGAACGTGCCCATCAGGCGGCCCTTGTCGTATGCGTCCTCCAGCCCGTCGGAGAACATGTGATCGAGCACCTGACCGTGACCCATGCGAAGCCCGGCGCGCGCCTTCGGCAGCAGGTACGGAGCGTTGGTCATCGATTCCATGCCGCCCGCGACGATGACGTTGCCGTTTCCGGAAATCAAAAGGTCGTGGGCGAACATGGCCGCTTTCATGCCTGAGCCGCACATCTTGTTGATCGTGGTGCAGCCGGTGGCGAGCGGCAACCCGGCACCGAGCGAGGCCTGGCGCGCCGGCGCCTGGCCCTGCCCCGCCGGAAGCACGCAGCCCATGATGACCTCGTCGACTTCTTCTGGGCTGATCCCGGCGCGCTCGACCGCTGCGCGGATCGCAGCGGCGCCGAGGTCCGGTGCGGCGGAACCCTTGAGCTCGCCCTGGAACGCGCCCATGGGCGTGCGAGCGAGGCCAACGATGACGATTGGATCGGTATTCATGGCATTCCCCTATTTCTGAAAGTCAATGCCGATGCGGCCCTCGATGTCGCCCGCGTGCATGCGGGCGAAGATCTGGTTGATGTTCTCGAGCGGTTCGGTGGCAATGGTCTTCAGTTGTGATCACTAATAGAGTCCGGTGAGATAGAACACCCCGATCGCCACGGCCACGGCGGCGGTCTTGGTGAGCGTGATCGCGAAGATGTCGCGGTAGGCCTGCTTGTGCGTCAGGCCCGTGACGGCGAGGAGCGTGATCACCGCACCGTTGTGCGGCAGGGTGTCCATGCCGCCGCTCGCCATGGCGGCGATGCGGTGCAGGACTTCGAGCGGGATGCCGGCAGCCTGGGCCGCCGAGATGAAACTGTCAGCCATTGTGGCGAGGGCGATGCTCATGCCGCCGGAGGCCGATCCGGTGATGCCGGCGAGCGCCGTCACGGTGACCGCCTCGTTGACCAGCACTCCCGGGATGGCCTTCAGCCCGTCAGCAACGACAAGGAAGCCGGGCAGCGCCGCGACCACCGCGCCGAAGCCGTACTCCGACGCGGTATTGGCTGCCGCGAGCAGCGCGCCGCCGACCGCCGCTCTGCTTCCCTCGGCGAGGCGCTCCTTGAGCGCCCGGAAGGCGAATACCACCACCGTCAGGATGCCGAGCAAAAGGGCGCCTTCGACCGCCCAGATTGCCGCCACCGACGATACCTGAGTGACGACCGGCTTCGCGAGGCCGGGCAGCGTGAAGGTATGGGTCGCACCGTAGAAGTGAGGGATCAGCAGCGTGAATACCTTGTTCATCACGCCGACGATGAAGAGGGGCGAGACGGCGAGCCAGGGATTGGGCAGCTTCTCCTCGGGGAACGCTTCGGGCTCGTTGACGAGCTCCGTGCCGTAGCCTTCTCCTGCCGCCGCGGCCTGCCGCCGGCGCCAGTCCAGGTACGCGAGGCCGGCGACCAGAATAAACAGCGCGCCAATGATGCCGAGCCAGGGCGCTGCCCAGGTGTCGGTCTTGAAGAACGCGGTGGGAATGATGTTCTGGATCTGCGGCGTGCCGGGCAGCGCGTCCATCGTGAACGTGAACGCGCCGAGCGCGATGGTTGCGGGGATTAGGCGCTTCGGAATGCCTCCCTGCCGGAACATCTCCGCCGCGAACGGGTAGACCGCGAACACCACGACGAAGAGCGACACCCCGCCGTAGGTCAGGAGCGCGCATACCAGCACGATCGACAGCATGCTGCGTTCGCGGCCGACCAGGCCGATCACCGCCGTGACGATCGAGCGCGCGAAGCCCGAGAGCTCGATCACCTTGCCGAACACCGCGCCGAGCAGAAACACCGGCAGGTAGGACTTGATGAAGAGCACCATCTTGTCCATGAACACACCGCTGAACACCGGCGCCACGAGCGCCGGGTCGGTGGCGAGCACCGCGAGCAGTGCGCAGATCGGCGCGAACAGGATGACGCTGAAGCCGCGGTAGGCGACGAACATCAGAAGCGCGAGCGCCGCCACCACGATGATTGTGCTCATGCGGGCCTTCTCAGTAGCTGCTTGGGTTGGGGAAGAGGAGCGTCACGCGCTCGTCATGCAGCCTGCGCAGAAGCCGCTCGTGCCGCTCGACGAGCGAGCCCATCAGGTCGCGCACCGAGAGCACGCCGTGCACCGTGCCGCCGCTCGCGACGGGAAGATGGCGGATGCGGCTGCGGTGCATGAGCACCACGCACTCGGGCACTTTGGTTTCCGGCGCCACCGTGTGGACGCGCGTGGTCATGATTTCATGCACGAAGGTGCGATGCTGCAGGATCACGCCGCGAGCGATGTCGCGTTCCGACACCACGCCCACCAGCTTCTCGCCTTCGAGAACGGGCATAAACGCGATGTCCTTTTCCTCCATTTCGCGCAGCGCGTCGCTCGCCGTAGCGCTCGGCGAGACGCTCACGAGCAGCTGGCGCTGGTGCGCGATCAGCTCGCCGGCCGTCGCGAACGGCATGAGCTGCTCGAGCGAGTGCAGGCGTGCGCGCACTAGAGCACCATCGTGCAAACGCGCTCGGACACCGCGAGCTCGGCTTCCGTCGCCTCGCGCACCTGGCCCACTGTCACGCCGGGCGCGGTTTCGAGGAGCGTCGCGCGTCCGCCCGGAAAGGCGATCACCGCGAGCTCGGTGACGACGAGATCCACCGGCCGCACGGAAGTGAGCGGTAGCGAGCACTGTCTTACGATCTTGGGCTGGCCCTTCGCCGTGTGCTGCATGGCGACGATCACGCGCTTCGCGCCGGCCACGAGGTCCATCGCGCCGCCCATGCCGGGCACCATCTTGCCGGGGATCATCCAGTTGGCGAGCAGGCCCGCGCCGTCCACCTGCAGCGCGCCGAGCACCGTCATGTCGAGATGCCCGCCGCGGATCAGCCCGAAGGACATCGCGCTGTCGAAGGTGCAGGCGCCAGGCAGCGCAGTGACCGGCTTGCCGCCCGCGTCCGTGAGCAGCCGGTGCTGCATGCCCTCCGCCGGCGGAGCGCCGGTGCCGATCAGGCCGTTCTCCGATTGGAAGTACACGTGCACGCCGGCCGGCACGAACTTCGAGACGAGCGTCGGGATGCCGATGCCGAGGTTGACGAGCATGCCGTCGCGCAGTTCTTGCGCGATTCGCTTGGCTATGATGGTTTGTGCGTCCATGGTCAGGCCTGTGAAACGATGTAGTCGACGACCGGCGCGGGCGTGACCACGTCGTCAGGAGCGATCACACCGACGGGCACGATGTTGTCGGCTTCGACGATCACCGTGTCGGCCGCCATCGCGATCACCGGGTTGAAGTTGCGCGCGGTCAGGGCGTAGTGCAGGTTGCCCATGTAGTCGGCGACAAACGCCTGCACCAGCGCGAAATCAGCGCGCAGCGCGATCTCGAGCAAATAGGGCTTGCCCGCGACCTCGATGCGCTGCTTGCCGTTCTCCACGACCGTGCCGACGCCCGTGGGCGTGAGCACGCCGCCCAGGCCGAAGCCGCCAGCGCGGATGCGCTCGATCAGCGTGCCCTGCGGCACGAGGTCGACCTCGAGCTCCCCCGCGAGCATCTTTTTCTGCGTCTCGGGGTTGAGGCCGATGTGGCTGGCGATCGTCTTCTTCACCGCGCCGGCGCTGATCAGCTTGCCGATGCCGACGCCCGGCATCGCATTGTCGTTCGCGATCACAGTGAGGCCGCGCTTGCCCTGGCGTACCAGCTCGTCCACCACGCGCTCGGGCGTGCCGACGCCCATAAATCCGCCGATCATCACACTTGCGCCGTCGGGGATCAGCGCCACGGCGTCTTTGAGGGAAATGATTTTCATTGGGCCGTCCATCCGCCGTCGACTGGCAGTGCGATGCCGCGGATCTGCGCCGCGGCTTGTGAACACAGGAAGAGCGCCGCCGCGCCGATCTCTTCCGGCGTCGCGAACTGGAGCGAGGGCTGCTTCTCGCCGAGGAGTTCCGCCCTCGCCTTCTCGACGGAAATCTTTTCCCGAGCCGCCCGATCGTCGATCTGCTTCTGTACGAGCGGCGTCAGTACCCAACCGGGACAGATCGCGTTGCACGTGATTCCGGTGGTGGCAGTCTCGAGCGCGACGACCTTGGTCAGGCCGAGGATGCCGTGCTTCGCCGCGACGTAGGCCGACTTCTGTGCCGACGCCACCAGGCCGTGGGTCGAGGCGATGTTGACGATGCGCCCCCAGTTGCGCGCCTTCATATGCGGCAGGGCGGCGCGGATCGCGTGGAATGCAGCCGAGAGGTTGATCGCGAGAATCGCGTCCCACTTCTCGACCGGAAACTCCTCGATGGGAGCGACGTGCTGGACGCCCGCGTTGTTCACGAGGATGTCCACGCGCCCGATACCGCGCGCGGCCTGCGCCACCATCGCCGCAACGTCCACGGGCCTCGACATGTCAGCTGCGCTGTAGTCGATCTTCACCTTGTATTGGGACCTGAACTCGGCGACGAGTTTGTCTATCAGTGCCTTGTCGCCGAAGCCGTTCAGCACCGTGTGCGCTCCGGCGGCCGCGAGGGCGCGCGCGATGGCGAGCCCGATGCCGCTCGTCGAGCCGGTGACCAACGCCACTTTGCCGGACAGGCTCACTGCGTCTTCGGCTTCGCGCCGACGTACAACCAAGGGTGCTTCTGGCATCGTGATCGTTCCTTTCGGTGACACGGTTACAGACGTGTCCGCGCAAGCGTAGGCCCGCCGCTTCCGCTTAGGGTCAGGGAAGCGTCAGGATTGAGTCCGAATTTGGTCGTGCTCGGAATCGAGCCAAGCAAATCAGACGTGGCGGTGGAGAACCCCGCCGCCTCAGCAGATCCTGTGACGCGGCTGAAGGTTCCAGAGACAAGCCGCGAGAACACGACGCCGATCCGGCCTATCCGTAACGGGTTCGAGCTTTCGTCACCGAAAGCGAAGCGACTCGTGAGGCGCGTTGCACCGTGGACAAGTGAACAGCAGTGTCTCAAAGCCGCACGCCGACTTGCGAACTCCCATGAGCCTCACTGCACCGACATCGAGCAGCTCACCGTTGCATTCCAGCAACACGCTGTCGCGGTCGGCCTCGTTCTCTTGGGAGTCAGATTCGAAGAAGACGGGGTCGAAGTCCTGAAGGACATCCACGCCGTGCATGTCATCAAACTCTGAATCAGGCATCGATCTCATATCACCTCCTTCCAAGAAGCATTTTGGTCGAATGGAACTGCGCTACCCACAAGCACGCCGGTAGATGAGCGAAGCGTAGGCGCCGGGTAAGACCCGAACACCGGTTAAGCCGCATGTCAATCGGCGCCAACGCACCAAGGCTGGGTCGGCGCCGCAGCATCGCGCATCAATCGCGCCCTCAGTTGCAGCCGTAACTCGTGGGCGTAAAGCACTTCTTCCATCGTTGCGAATACCGGCTGCGGCAGCACACAACCTGTCTCGCGCCTCGACGTGTCGACGTTTCGAATAGAACAGACAACGGCACGCTTGCCGCTGAAACCGGCATCCCCCGCGCTGCGCGGACGCGGCGACGCTTCAGAGCCTTTATTGAACGATGGCTGCACAGAGATTTCCCGCACAGGCGCCGCACTGGCTATCGCCGCAGTACTCGGTATCGCCGTCGTTGCGGCAACGAAGCGATAGACACGCCGTGACACGGTGTCGATGAAGCGCGGCCGCCTGGGATGGTCGGCGAGCAACATGTGCTTGGTGAACAGGGATCCGAGTCGTCGCGCGAGCGCGCAAAGCAGCCCGAATGGCGTTCGCTGAGGCGTGCTGAGCGGAATAACATTGGCAGCGTTCATTCCAAACCTCACGGAGGAGTTGTACTGCAATCAGCGTAGGCGAATCCTTGACCCTACGCTATTGCACAACCGTAAGTCGTCGCCCTACGAGCGCGTCGCGGCATTGACGGCTGGCGTGAGTTCGCTACGACTTTGGTGTAGAACGCGCGGCAAGCGCCGAGCGAGCGTTGCTCGAATCGGGCATGTCAGGCCGGCGATGCCTTCACGACCTCGAAACCGGCAGCGCGCTCGAAATCGCGCGGCACCATGTGGCTCGCCTGGCTCGTCGCGATCGGGTGACCGACAACGAGGAACGCTTGCACGAGCAGGCTCGAGCAGATGAAGCGCTTCGCGTCCTGCACCATCGTGCGCGGCGCTGGCAGGTTGAGGAACCGGCGGCAAAGCGCCCAGGCATGGGCGAGGTCGTATTCGCTGCCGATGTGGCGCAGCACGGATTCGGCCAGCCGTGCGCGCTCCGTGTCGTCGAGACGCACGGGGCGCAGCACGGAGATGCGGCGCGCGTCGAGATCCGATAGTCGTATCGCGCGCACGCCAGCCGCGATGTGGGCCTCGACGATACAAAGCGGGTCGGGGCCATCCTCCAACGGGCCGACGTACATCGATACATGCGACCACGTCGATCGCGTAAGGCGCTTGACCAGTTCGGCGCAGCGCGTGTTGCCGGCGCAGAGCAGCACGTCCCCACAACGCAGTATCGCGGCGAGCGCCTGACGGTCCGCGGTCGTGAGCGTCGAAAATTCTTCGAACGGTCTTGCGAGATAGAGCGTGAGCGCTCGGATCACGCGATCACGCGCATGCTCCAGCAGGCCCGATATGGCACTCATCGCCCGCAGCGTGGCACGCTTCCAGATCATGCAACCTCGTCGAATCCGACGTTCGCGACGTGGTTCGCCGCCGCGCTCGCCTTGAGGCGCTCGTATTCCGCGGGCAGACTGGCAAGCCACTCGACCAGCGGGCCGCTGGCGGCTTCATACCGTTGGTGGAAGGAGCACGGTTGAACATGCGGCTCGCCACCGGCGGCACCGCACTCGGGACATCGTCGTGGCATCGCAAACATGACGCTCCTCCTTCGAACATCGACATCAGTCGACGCCGACAGACCACGGCCCCGTCGGGGGCGCATCGCGGAGCAACCGCGCCCTCAACTGCCGCCGCAACTCGTCGGCATAACGCATTTCTTTCATCGTCGCGAACGCGGGTTGTGCGACATATAAGTCACTCGAACGTCGATCTCGTGCCGTCGCCGCGTCCCAAGCTTCTGTATCTAGCATTGGTGATTGTCGAGTCACCGTTGAATCAGCGTCGGCATGAGCATCAATGCACAGCGCGCGCGAACGTGCGCCCGCGCATGAGCTGCACCGCCTCGGGGAGCTCCTCGGCGAACTCGTCGAGCGACTGCATCACGGCCTCGTACAGATCACGGCCGGCGGTGTAGCCGGGCCAGGTGAAGACCGAGAGCTCCGCCACCTCGAGGTCGGGCCGCAGCCAGAAGCCGGACAGCATCGGCAGACGCTTGAATAGTTCGTGCATGTGGCGGGCAACGATCGCCTCGGTGTGGTCGCGACGCGCTTCGCTTAGGCCTTGCTCGGAGGGTTTCATGCGACTCTCTCTCTAGGACTCGTTGAGGACAAGCGGTTCGCGCTCCAGCGTGGCGGCGACCGCGCGGATGAGCTCGGCGAGCCCCGCGTCGCCGCGGCACAATGCCGTCAGTGCCGTAAGGGCGGGGTGGTCGCGCCCAGCCGCGACGTTCCGCTCGATGGCAGGCGCGCGTTGCGACGACGCGCCAACCGTGGCAGCGATGAAACGATAGCCGCGCCGCGATACGGTCTCGATGTAGCGCGGCTGTTTCGGGTCGTCGTCGAGCACCGCACGCACGTCGCTGATGGCCGTCTTGAGCACCGACTCGGTGACGAAGCGATGACCCCAGACGAGGTCGAGCAACGCGTTTTTCGTCACCAGGCTGCCGGGGGTGCGCGCCAGTGCGCAAAGCACTGCGAAGGGCTTCGGCGCGAGCGCTACGGGTTCCCCGGCGCACGTCAGCCGTGCCTCAACCTCATCGAGCTCGAAACGGTCGAAGCGCAGGTGCGCGACAGATGGATCCGTTTTCATGCGAGGACTCCTTCCACTGCTGTCGGGATGGGATACAAAAAGGGCCTCGCCACCTCTGGCGCTCTCTTGGGAGGAGGAGCGGGGAGTTGGAGGAAAGCGCCGGGACCACCGTGGCGAGGCCGTGAGAGTCATGCCTCAACGTTAAGCGCATGCCGATCGGCGCGCCATTGTGACGAGGTACATCGTCACTGCGCGTTGGCATCCGGCGACTGTCGCGCCGGGTAATCGCTTAAGACTTTGGTATAGCGCGCCGCGTCTGCGACTTCGCGAGCGCTTCGCTTACGCACTCGAGAAGCTCGTCCGGCGCGAACGGCTTGATGAGATAGCAGGTGATTCCCGCTTCGCGCGCGCGCGCGTTCGTTATCTCTTCCGGGTGGGCCGTGATGATAACGGTGGGAATGGCGTGGCCCGACGCGACGAGCTTCTGATACAGCTCCAGTCCCGTCATGCCCGGCATTCGCATGTCGGCGACCACGCAGGACGCACTGGCGCGACTCGCCGAGCCGAGAAAACTCTCGGCGTCTTCGAACGTGGCGGTGGAGAACCCCGCCGCCTTCAGCAGATCCTGTGTCGCGTTGCGGATCGACTTGTCGTCGTCCACGATGGCGACGAGCGGCCCTTCGAGCATTTCGCCTCGCGCGGTTGAGAGGCCAGCGTACCCCAACCTGTGCCGCCGGCCCATTGTACGCAAGCGTGCTGGCCTTACACCTTGGTATAACGCGCTAAGCGGTGCCCGGCACGCCGAGCCGGTCGGCCATGCGCACCAGCTCGGCAACCGATTTCGCCCGCATCTTGCGCATCACCTGCCCGCGGTGGACCTTCACGGTGACGAGGCTTAAGCCCAGCTCGGCCGCGATCTGCTTGTTCACCCGTCCCGCGACAACGAACTCCATGACCTGCCTCTCGCGCTGCGTGAGCTCGTCATAACGCACCGTCAGCGCCGAGAGGCTCGCCGCGTCGAGGCGCCTTGCGCGATCGCGCTCGATGGCCGCATCGATCGCATCGAGCAGCACCTGATCGTCGAACGGCTTGGTGAGGAACTCGGCCGCGCCGGCCTTCATCGCACGCACGGTCATCGCAACGTCGCCGTGCCCGGTGATAAAGATGACGGGGAGCGCGACACCTGCTTTCGCGAGTTCCTGCTGAAAAGTCAGTCCGCTCATCCCGGGCAGCCGCACGTCGAGCACGAGGCAGCCCGGTGCGTCGGGCCGCTCCGCCTGCATGAATTCCTGGGCCGAGGAGAAAAGGCGAACGTCGAGGCCTACCGACCTGAGGAGAGTCTCAAGCGATCGGCGCATGGATGGATCGTCGTCGACGACCAAGACTACTGCGCGCTCGCTCATGGCACTCTCGCGGCAGTCTGCCACACCGCCGGCGTCAATTGCCACTCCGGAATGACGGCGGATCGAAGTCCGGCCTTGGCAAGCGCCGAATAGACGCCGAAGCCGCTCACGATTGTCCGTCCTCAGCAACCGGGAGCGAGAACCGGAAGACCGCCCCATGAGGCTCGTTGGGGGCCGCCCAAAGCCGCCCACCGTGCGCCTCGACGATCGAGCGGCTGATCGACAAGCCGATGCCGAGGCCTTCGGTTTTGGTCGTGTAGAACGCCTCGAAGACCCGCTCCGCACGACCCGGATCGAGCCCGATGCCGGAATCGCGTACCTCGACCACCACGCCGTCCCCGCCCTGGGTCGAAACGATCGTCAACTCGCGCGAGCGATTGTTCACGGCGCTCATTGCCTCGATCGCGTTCACGATCAGGTTGAGAAGAACCTGCTGCAGCTGCACTCGATCGCCCATCACCTGCGGCAGCGTGCTGTCCAGGTTTGTCTCGAGCACGATGTCGTGGCTGCGCAGCTCCTGCTCCGTCAATGCGAGCACTTCGAGAATCTCGCGGTTGAGATCGAGCAAATCCGTGCGCGGCAGCTGCCGCTTCGTGAGCGCCCGGATCCGCGCGATGACTTCGCGCGCCCGCTTGCCGTCGGCGACGATGTTGTCGAGCGCTGAGCGCGCTTCCGCCATCGCGGGCGGGTCCGCTGCCAGCCAGCGCACGCATGCCCCGGCGCTCGCGACCATCGCGCCCAGGGGCTGGCTCACCTCGTGGGCGACCGAGGTGGTCAGCTCGCCCAGCGTCGTCAGGCGGGACACGCGAGCAAGCTCCGTCCGCGCCATCTCCAGCGCATCGTCCTTTTCCCGCAGCTTTTCCTCGGCGAGCAGCGTCATCTCGAACCGCCGCTGCAAGTGCCGGACACGCAACCGGTAGGCCATCCACAACATTGCCAGGAAGAGAGCAGCGCAGAGAGCCCGAAACCAGTTCGTCTGGAAGTATGCCGGAGCGATGGAGAAATCCAGCTTGGCGGGGGTTTCATTCCAGACGCCGTCGCTATTCGCGGCGATCACGCTAAATGTGTAGTTGCCCGGAGGCAAGTCGGTGTAGAACGCCTGCCGGCGCGTGCCCGCGTTATGCCAGTCACCGTCATATGAGTCGAGCCGGTAGCGGAACTTCACCTTTTGCGAAACCGTGAACGTCGGGGAGGTGTAATCGATCTGCAAGTCACGCGGTTGCGGTGCCAGTCCAAGATTCCCGGTCGCCGCGAATTCCTTCCGGTCGACGATGACGGATTCGATGTACGTCGGCGCAGGCGGCGCCTTTAGCGACAATCTCGACGGGTCCACCATCTGCACGACTTGTCCGTTCACAAACCACACGCGTCCATCCGGAGAGTACGCCGCCGAGTTGAAATACGGCGCGTTCGGTTGAGCACCGTCCAATCGGTCATAGATGCGCGTCTGCACGAGCGCTCCTGGATCGGACCACCATCGCTGCAGCTCGGAGTCCGCCAACTCGAGGACGCCGCAATCGGTATAGAGCCACCACCGTTTCTCTTTGTCCTCGACGAAGGAAAATACTGCGCTGCAGGGCAGGCCATTTTCAGTCGTCATGCGCTGCACTTTGCCCTGCCGTAATCCGACGAGCCCGTCTTCCGATGCGGCAAGCACGGAGCCGTCTGCGTTGGCGGCAATGCGGCGGATGAACGGATTGCCCTTAAGGTTCAGCGCGAACTTCTCGACCGCGCCATTGCGGAAGCGCGCAAGGTCCCCCGTTGTGGTGGCTATCCAAATGCCTCCCTGTGGATCCGGTGCGAGAGTGCGGGCCGCCGGAACCTGCGACGTCGGGAATTCTTCGCGCACCTCGAAATCGCGGATGCGCACGAGCTTTCGCGGATTCCCGGCACACGCCGCCCAAATGTTCCCATCGATGTCCTCGGTGATTCCCACCACCAATCCGAGCGGTTTGTGATCGGGTCCGGCAATGAGTTGGAAGCGCCCGTCTTTCAACACATACAGCGAGTCATCCACTCCCACCCATAAGTTGCCGGCGCGGTCTTCGAGCAAGGAAGCGACTTGATGACCCGGAAGACCAGCGCCTGTGCGAATGGATGAGATGCTGCCGTTGGCGATTCGGTCGAGCGAGCCGTCGTTGGCAACCCAGATCGAGCCGTCCCTGCTGGCCAGAACCCCTGCCGCCGCATCTTTGCCCAAGCCTTCCGATGATGAGAAGGTCGTGACGCGTGGATCTCGAAAGCTGTCCATTCCATTCGATGTTCCGGCCCATAGGATTCCTTCCCTGTCTTCGAACAGAAGGTTCACCGCGTCGCTGGACAGGCCATCGGTACGTCCATAGTGATCCACGACGTCGCCATGAATCCGATACAGCCCCTTGCCTCGACTGGCGACCCAAAGGTTGCCGTCGCGATCGACAGTCATGGCGAAGACCTCGACTTTGCTTCCATCGAACGTGGGCGTGACGAATGGTTTGACGACTCCTTCCTTCAATTGTCCGAGTCCCAGGCCCGGCCCTTCCGCGAGCATGCCGACCCACACGGTTCCATCCGGACCAAGCGCCACGCTCACGACCCCATGCTGTCCCACGTTGGATTTGAGCGCTTCGATCGGGTACGTCTCCGACGCACCGTCACGCCAGTGCACGAGTGCCGTCTGGCCTCCGAGCCAGAACCCGCCCTTGCCGTCGGCCAGTATCGAATCGATCGGGCTGATCGGTACTCCCTCTGCCTTTCCGAAACACTTGACCTTGCCATCGGCCACATGGCAGAGAGCCGAGTCCGAGATATTCGCGGCCGCCCGCACGACCCACAACGACCCGTCAGGATCCTCGCTCACGTTCTGGAACGACGAAAAGCCGTCCAATTGAACGTCGGACGCGACCGCCCCGTCTTTGATGTAAGCGATCTCGCGGCTGCCTACTGCCCATAGCCCACCGGCGCGACCGCCAAAGACCTTGAATACTTTGTTGCCGGAGCCGCCCTTGTACGGAAAGTGCCGGGGAAGAAACCGGAATCCGTCGAATCTGTAGATCGCCGGGGAATAGGTCGAGAACCAAAGGAAGCCGTCGGAAGTCTGCGCCACCGTGAACATGCCGGACGGCGCGGACCCATCCTGTATTCGCCAGGACGTGTGCAGGTACTGCGTGAGACGCTTGTTCGGATCGAGGGCGTGAGCCGGGCGTGCCAGGAACAACCCGCAGATAAGGCAACAGATCAGCGTGGCCGCAATCGCGGTCCGCGTACCGGCAAAACTGAGCAGAATTCGCGATCGGCGCATGGATGGATCGTCGTCGACGACGAAGACTACTGCGCGCTCGCTCATGGCACTCTTGCGGCAGTCTGCGACATCGGCGGCATAAACTGAGCTCTGCGAGAAGCGGCGAGAACGTGCGGTGTATTTCGGGACGCCTCGCTCATGATTGTTGGTTCTCCGCAACCGGAAGCGAGAACCGGAAGACCGCCCCATGAGGCTCGCTCGGGGCCGCCCAAAGCCGCCCACCGTGCGCCTCGACGATCGAGCGGCTGATCGACAAGCCGATGCCGAGGCCTTCGGCTTTGGTCGTGTAGAACGCCTCGAAGACCCGCTCCGCACGACCCGGATCGAGCCCGATGCCGGAATCGCGTACCTCGACCACAATAGCGCCGCTGCCATCCGCCCGTGAAACGATGGTCAACTCGCGCGGCCGATCGTGCACGCCGCTCATCGCCTCGATCGCATTCAGGATCAGGTTCAAGAGCACCTGCTGCAGCTGCACTCGGTCGCCCATTACTCCCGGCAGCGTTCTATCCAGCTGCGTCCGGACAACGATGTCCTGGCTGCGCAACTCGTGCTCCGTAAGCGCGAGCACTTCGAGGATCTTGCGGTTGAGATCGAGCAAATCCGTGCGCGGCAGCTGCCGCTTCGTGAGCGCCCGGATCCGCGCGATGACTTCGCGCGCTCGCTTCCCGTCGGCGACGATGTTGTCGAGCGCCGAGCGCGCTTCCGCCATCGCGGGCGGGTCCGCTGCCAGCCAGCGCGCGCATGCCCCGGCGCTCGCGACCATTGCGCCAAGGGGCTGGCTCACCTCGTGGGCGATCGAGGTGGTGAGCTCGCCCAGCATGTTCACGCGGTTCGCATGCGCGAGCTCGGCCTCCAATCGACGCAGCCTCTCGCGCTCTTCCTCGACACGCTTGTGCTCCGTAATGTCGATCGAGGTGCCCACCAGTCTTACGACTTCTCCAGCGCTATTCACCATCGGATGCCGGATCGTGTGAATATGCCTGACCCTGCCGTCAGGCAGCACGATCCTGTACTGGCTGGTGGTGTCCAGCTTTTCGCGGACCGACTTCTCCAGAATCCGCTTCCAGCTGATCCGGTCGTCGGGGTGCATTCGTTCCAAGACGGCTTCCCTGGTCGGTTTTTCCCCTTGCGGATCGAATCCGAAAAGGCGGTCGAATTCCTCTGACGTATAGACATACCGGTTGCTTGCCACATCCAATGCCCAGCTCCCCGTATGACTCAGCCGTTGCGCTTCGGTCAGGTACGCTTCGCTCTGCCGTAGAGATTCCTCCGCGAGCTTGCGCTCGCTGATGTCGCGCGCGAGTGCGAGGTAGAAGAGCTTTCCTCCCTGCCGGAAGGTGCCGCTGCGGATCTCGACGGGAAACGTCGTGCCGTCCTTGCGTCGATGGCGTGTCTCGAAGGTAACGATTTCTCCGCCCTCGGCGCGCTCCGCGAGGCGCCCGATGGACGGCTCGTCCAGGCCTACATCGAAGTCGCGTGGCTGCATGCCGATCAGCTCCTCGCGGCGACAACCTAGGCTTTCGCACGCCTGCCGATTGACGTCGACGACCGTCAGATGCTCGTCGATCAGAAAGAATGCGTCTCTCGCGTGATCGACGAACGTGCGGAACCGCGCCTCGCTCGCGCGCAGTTCCTCTTCCGCACGCTTGCGCTGCGTATTGTCGATCAGCGTACCCAACACACCGATCTTGCCGCCAAACTTGACGCGACGCCCATGGACTTCGACGGGGAACACCGACCCGTCCTTGCGCAATCCGCGAAACTCGTAGCGAAGCTCTTCCACTTCGCCTTCGAGGCGTCGCCGCATGCTCTCCCCGACGAGCGGGCGGTCCTCGGGGCACGTGAGATCGAGCGAACCGAGGCGATCCACGATCTCTTCGACCGCGTAGCCGAACATCCTCGCAAATGCTGGATTGACGTACGAGAAACGGTCCATTTGCGTGACGTAAATGCCGGTCAGCGCGGATTCCGCCAAGACTCGGAATCGCTCCTTGATCTCGGAGAGCTCATCCTCTGCCTGCCTCCGCTCGGTGATGTCCTGCATGGCGCCGAACTGGCGCACGGGCCGCCCCTCCTCGTCAAACGTCACGTCGCCTTGGCTGTGGACAACCCGCACCGTGCCGTCCGGCCTCACGACTCGGTACTCGACGTCGTAGCGCGGACCCCCGCTCAGCGCCATTTCGCTTGCGGCGGCCGTCTTCTCGCGGTCATCGGGGTGGATGAGGCTCACCCAGCGCTCCTGCCATTGCGGAAGATCGAGCGGCTGTACGCCGAAGATGCGGCACGCCTCGTCGGAAAGCGAGACGTGCCCGCTGACATAGTCGCGCTCCCACCAGCCGACATGTGCGATCCGCTGGGCCGCGTCGAGCTTGCGTTCGCTGTCACGCAGGCCGCGCAACATCGAAAGAGCCGAAATGGCGTCGCTCAGGCGCCTGCCAATTTCCTGAAACAGCCGCTGCTCCTCTGCGGTCCAAACGCGCGCGCGCGAGCACTGGTGCAAGCCGAACAGGTACGGCTTTTCGGCTTTCACATCGATCGCCATTGCGATCTGTGAACGCACCGCGAAGCGGTCGGCTGCCAGAGCCGGGATCTTTAGGTCGTAGTCAGGACCGAACAACACCGCACCGGGGGCCGCGCGCGCCGCCGCGAAAGCCGCTGCAACGTCACGGTCTACCGGAAGCTCGGCTTGCAGGGCGAATGCCCCGGGAAACTGAGGCCGCGTGTGCTCCATGACTGCGTGCCACGATGGAGCATCGGGATCGCATGGGTAGATCAACCACGCGCGGTCGCAAGCGAAGATGTCGAGCATCGCAAGAAGGACGTCGCTCAGCATCTGCTGGAGGTCCTGGATCCCCTGCATGGCGCGGTTGACTCGGTCCATCGACTCGAGGAACCGCAGATGCGCCCGGTGCTCTGCCTCGGCGCGCTTGCGCTCGGTGATGTGGCGGCCAACGCCGCGGTAGCCCAGGAAGCGCCCGATCTCATCGAACGCCGGGATGCCGGAAACGGAGACGTAGCGCGTGCCGCCGTCCGGAGTCGGGCGGGCGAGCTCGAAATCCCGGAATGGCAGGTGCGCGTCGAGCGTGGCCCGGTGCTTGCGCCAAGCCTCTTCGTCGGGCTCGACGTACGGGATCTCCCAACGGGTCTTGCCGATCTCGGCTCCGTGTGCCGGCGCGTCGGTCAGCCGTTCGGAAAATTCCTGGCGAGTGAAGCGATGCTCGGCGTCGCTTTCCCAGTACACGTCGAAGGAGAACTGCACGAGCGCGCGGAAGCGCTCCTCGCTCGCGCGCAGCGCCTGCCCGGCGCGCCGACGTCCCGCGCTGAACTCGGTGAGGAACAGGCAGAGACCAATGAAGATGAGTAAAGCAGGCCTATGTTCCGGCGCCAGCTCCCACGTATTCACCGGAGGGATGAACCGGTACCATATTCCCGTTACGCAGATCAGCGATGCGAATAACCCGGGTCCGCGTCCGCCGTACCAGGCGCTCATGACCACCGCGACAGTCGGAAGCTGGTAGATGGTGGTCCCTTCCGGGACAGGAAGCGCATCGCGGATGATCAGCGCGAGGCTGGCCAATGCCACAGCAAGGCCATAGCGCTTGAGCACATCTCGCATCCTTGCCGGCAGATCCATCGCGAGACCGGCGCCGGTCCACGCGGAATGTTCCCTATCTCGTCTTGGCGACGGATCGGAACTTCCCTCTCGCTCCTGCGGTCCTTGTGCCAGTGGGCTCGTCGACGCCGGCATCGACCTCGCGCGACGCGGGTACGGAAGCGGTGTCTCGGCTTCCGGTTCCTTGTCCAAGCGCTTGCGCTCCATGGCTTCCCCTTGCTTGCGCCACAAACTGTAACGCAGCGCGAGCGGTTCTGGCGTGGTCCGCGAAAGGTCAGCGTTTGGCCAGTTTGATGTGCCGACCGGGCAACCCGGTCCATCTCCCTGGGCTTCCTCTACCGGCTCCTCTCAGGGGCTGCGCCATGCGCCCGCTGTAATCCGAGCTGATCTGTTGAGCCAACCCTTTGATTGTTCTGGCACATCTCGCAGGTTTGACCCATAGTACGCTAGTTCGATCAACTGACGGTCATCGGAGTCGGAGGAGCAATACAGCGACTACCCGGCTTTTGAGTGAACGCACAGGACGCGCTGCTCGGCACACGCGGTCCCGCCGATCGATGACCTCGTTTTGCGCGGCAATTCCGCTTTATGTCCGGCGAAAATTAATCTCGTCGCAACATCTCCGTGCTGGATACGCGCCGCCAACCCATCGAACGACAGCAGCATGTCCACCGGCTCAAAGGCCAGCGAGATCCGCATGCCATGGCTCAGCATGACAACCTTTCCAGCAACCCAATCAGCCAGCGTAGCCGCGCTTCGGATCTGGCTCTGAGTGAGACGTGAGGCGAGAACGGCTAGTGAGACGCCGCCAGGACTCCCGGCTGCAGCCGCACGGCGCGGTATCTCCCCAGCGCAAACAGGCAGGAACCGGCAACGAGCGCGGGGACGGCGACGACGGCGAATACGGTGGGAAGATCCCAGTTGAACGACAGCATCAGTCCGCCGGCCATCGAACCCAGGACCGAGCCGATGCGTCCGATGCCGTTAGCCCAGCTTACGCCGGTTGCGCGACAATCGGTCGGATAGAAGCTCGCTGCAAGCGCATTGGCCCCGGTTTGCGAACCCGAAATGCAGAACCCCGCGGCAAACACCACGAGCGCCACTAGGTACGGCTGTGCCGTCGCACTGCCGATGAGGGCGATGAACACGCCTGCGGCGGCGTAGGTGACCGCGAGGACGTATTGCGGATTGATTCGATCCATCAGCCACCCAAACAGCAGTGCGCCCAGTGTGCCGCCCACCTGAAACATGGCGGTCACGATGGAGGCTGTCTTGAGCGACACGCCGGTGGTCTTGATCAAGGTGGGGAGCCAGCTCGACAGCAGGTAGATCACCAGCAGGCTCATGAAAAACGCCGACCAGAGCAGCAGCGTTCCACGAATCAGGTCCGCTTTGAGCAGGTGGCTTATCGGGAAGCCGCTAGGCTTCTTTTCCGAAACGACGAAACTCATGCTGCGCTACGGTTTGCGGCCGAACGATCCAGGGCGACCGCTGGAACAGATCGCGGGGCCTTTCTGGAGGGTGCCCGCAGAGTCACCCGCTCCAACCGGTACTGCATCTTTCCCGCAATAGCAAATTTACGCCACAGGAGTGCAAGTCATGAAAACGATTTACGAACCGCTCTTCACGCGGATTGGCTCGGACCTCGCGTCGGCACGCAGCGCCTCTGCGTACGACCGCATCGAAGGCGAGCAATGCCAGAGGCTCACCGAGCAGACGGATGAAACCCTGGCGGACGCCCGCTTCCCGGTGCCGCTTTACATAATCGCAGCAGCAGCCCTGCTCGGCTGACGCCTCTCGTCATGCGCCTTCCAGTGGGTTATGCAATGAATCAGCCCAACGGCCTGTCACACATGAGCTCTCGGCAGCTCTTTTCTCGGCAACCGCCATCGCAACGCGAATCTGCGCGGACGATAACGATCAACACGAACAACCTACGGGCTTTGTTCCTCGCGCGTCATTTTCTAGCGGGCGTCCTGATCGGCACTGTTATCTTCCTCGCCGTGTTCCTGGTCATGAACTGACGGTGTTGGGTGGAAACCCAAGATCCAGGAATACGTTGCCCCCGGCCTTGGTCCGATGGCGCGATTTCGTGTCAATGCTCATGTCGATGTCTTCCTTTCTCGAACCACTGCCCGATAGCGTCTCGTAGCGATTTCGACATCGCCCCGGTTCGTTTTCCGGGTCTCTTTCTGGAAACTGTGGAGCACGTAGACGGCCTCTTCAAACCTCAACGATACAACGGCCGCTCGCTTAATTTACAGCGGCGCGGTATGCAGCTTCCAGCGCGCGTACCAAGGAGGGATGCAGCGTTCCCAGCTTGGGTGATTGTCCGTGCGGCGCCGCCGGCGGCACCGAGAACCACTCCGTTGTGTAAGGCAGATCGATTGTTTGTTTCAGATCGAATTTGGTGTCGTAACTGAGGCCTGCTGCTTGGTAAGCGGCCGGATTTCGACTGCGCAGGATCGAAAACTCGCCCCGATGCAACGTTGTCGTGCGCTGGCTCGTACCATAAGCGACTCGGACCTCGAATCGGGGTGCTTCATCATCGAAGACGACCAGGATGAGGGCGGGGCGCGGTTTTGGGTGGGGGCTAATATTGTCCGGGAAATGGCACCACACGATGTCGCCGGCCGTAGGCTCGGCCCACCATTGCGTCATTTAGGCAACGATTTCATCTCGACCAGGCTCGATCGGACCGAGTGCCTGGTCCCCTGCGGCACTCGCTTCTTGATCTGCCGCATTTGCGCCGCTGACAAGGGGCCCACGTCGCGCTCGTATTGGGGCAGAACCTTGGCAGCGAGTTCGTGCAGAGCAAGGTGAATGGCTTGCGTTTCGTCGACACCCAGATGCTCGGCCAAGCGCTTCGCCGTCTTGCGCGTAATCCCGGACGGGCTATCGACCGTGCGGTAGCGAAAGGCGATCTGAAGTTTAGCGCTGCGGGTCGTCATCTTGAATCTCGCGTCGAGGCTAGATATCTCAAAGATATCTCGATATGACCGGCCTTGTCAATGGGTTCGTGACCGCCGATCGGAATGAACCCTATGGCGAAGCTTCATAACTTGACGCCCTTCATTCAGGGCGAAGGATTAATTCGGCGTCGCGATATTATCGGCTTCGTCGCCTCTGGCGCGCAGGGCAATGCGACCACGCTGAGCTCGCCCGCCATGGGATACGGCCAAGGCAAATCGGTGTAAACCGGGCAGACGGTAGAGAGCATGTTCCCTACGCGAACGACCCCCAACAAATCCGTTGTCGGAGCGGCGCCCTCGAAGCCAGCCAACGCCAAACCCCCTGACATCGCCTCCGCGTCGATTCCCGACACGCTCGCGGCGCTCCATGTCAACGCCAACACTGGGCTCACGCAAGCTGAGGTGGCCCTCCGCCGGAAAGAACATGGTTACAACGAAGTGGCCGAGCAGAAGGGGCACCCGATCCTCGACTTCCTCCGGAAAATTCTGGGGAATCTCGGCGTGGATGCTCGAACTGATCATGGTTCTGTCAGCCGTGCTCTATGGTAGGAGTCGACTCATCTCGCCTTAGGTTGGTGCTGCTTGATCCACGCACCGATTTCGGGCCAGACGTGCTGCAGCGTATGCGAGCCCATGAAAAGCCCAATATGACCGCCTGGCACGAGCTTCTTCACGATCTCGTGTTTGGGGGTTCCGACGAGTTCCTCTGCGTTGAAGACCTGTTCCTTGGTCGTGATGTCGTCGGACTCGCCGGCGAGCAGGTACAGCGGAACCTTGATGTCTCTGAGCGAAATGGTCTGCCCTAGCGCGACGAAGGTGCCTTTCGCCAGCCGGTTTTCCTTGAACAGCTCGTCGATGGCCTGAAGATACCAGCGCCCGGGTAAGTCGATCGGATTTTCGTACCAGCGCTCGAAGCGTTCGGTGCGCTTGATGTAGGACTTATCCTCGATATGCTGGTATAGATCGATGTACTTCTCGAGGTATTGCTCGCCCGGATGCATGTTCTTCCAGCCCGCGAGCATGAATTTCCCGAGCATTCGTCCCCCACCTGCGGCGACCATCTCCTCGTAGAAACTCAGTGGGAGCTGGTGCGCCATCTTCTTGACCGCTCCATTGCCGGCAGCGGTGTCGATCGGTGAGCCGGCCAGCACGAGCGTCGCCACTTTGCCTGGAAATCGGGCCGCAAACATCGCCGATAGCCAGCCGCCCTGGCACAGGCCGATCAAGTGAACTCTTCCACCAAGGGTGTCGACCGCGACATTCAGATCGGCTAGATAGATATCGATGTCGAAGTCCTTCATTGCCTCGGTCGCGCTTTTCCAATCGGTGACGAGGATCCGTCCCAGGCCGCTATCCAGCAGCGTCTCGACCAGGCTCTGGCCCTTGTCGTAATCGGCGATGGTCGAGCTGTGACCCGCATAGGGAGCGTCAATCAGTATGGGTAGTTCATTGACGCCAGGGGCAGCTCGCGAGAAATCGCGCAGACGCATGGTATCGAGATCCATTAGGACGTGGTTCGATGTTGCCCACTCCGGCTTGGGTGGTGCAGCGATTTCTTCAGCTTCCGCCACGTAGCGCAGGTTATCTTGAAACAGCGTCATACCTTCCTCACCGAGTTCGATTGCGGCGGCGAAGGGCCAGAACCACGGTAGGCTATGCTCCTGACGAGGGTGGTGGGTGACACGGGGCGGGGTAGTCATGACTCGCCTCCGATTAAGTTTGATAAAGCGATCTCTGCTATTGATTGGTCAGCGTGAAAGTACGCCGGGCGACCATCAACTCCTCGTCAGTCGGTATCACCCACACTGAGACAGAACTATCGCCTGTGCTAATTCGCGGTCCGCCTGCACGGTTGGATTCCGGCTCCAGCCGAATGCCAAGCCAAGCGGATTGATCGCAGATACTGTCGCGAATCTCCACGCTAACCGGCTCCAGTGATCGCCCCAGATCGATGAGCCTTTGGAGTACCTGTGGAGTCTCATTCATTGTCGTCGCCCGGGTCCTGCCAGCGCCTCGAAGCCGGAGACGACGTCGAACAATTCCTCGTCGATACCGCTCTGGCGCAGGCGGTAAAACGTCCGTTTCAGGTCCTCCAGCAGCTCATCGATATTTCTTTCCGCGCGTTGCATCGCAGCCAGGCGGCTGGCGTTTTCGCTCGCCAGGGATTCGGCGCACGCCCTGAACAGCGAGACAAAGAGATATTCGCGTACGAACGCCAGCAGCGTATGCTCTCCGCCGTTCATGACCTCGGGCAGATTTCCGGTCGGCCACCGGATCGCGGCCAGGTCGCGTCGCCACGCATCGTCCAGCGGCAGCAGCCGCTGGCTCACGGGTGCATAAATCGCCCCGGACTCGGGGCGGTTATGGAAAAGGTAGACTTGCGCGATGCCGCCCCTTTCGCGATGCGTCTCCATCTCGATCAGGATCCGCCCGACCAGCGGCGCGATCGCGCCGATGGAATTCGGCAGGATGAAGCGTTCCTTCGGCACCAGGTCCGTGTCCGCGAGGCGCGACTGAATGCGCTCGCCGACCGCAAAGACAGTCTTCCTGCCCGGAAGACTTCCCAGCACCTTCACGACAAACTCCACCATCACATCATTGAATTGGCCCACCAGTCCCTGGTCGGAGCCGAACACGACCGCGCCAATCGCCCCCGTGTCCTCGCGCTGCGCTCGCGTCGTCGCGCCGGGCCGCTCACTCTGCCGGAAGCTCGCGGCCAGGCCCAGTTGCACCGTCCGATAATAATCATCCAGGGAGTGCACCGCGCTCTCGTATTGGCCGATGCTCGAAGCGGCCATGGCCTTCATCGTGCGCACCACGGATTCGAGCTCTCCGGCGCTGGCGATCTTGCGGCGCAGGCTCGCGGCGGTATCGCTCACCGCCTTTCCCCGGGTTGCTGCTGCGGCTGAAAGCGCGCGAGCGCATCGCGGGCGACCCGGATGATCGTCGCCCGATCTTCGTCGCTCAATTTCTCGGCGGTATCGAATCGCGCGCGAACCTCGGCCGGAATGTCCGTCGCCGCCTCGCGCAGAGCGCGTTCGGCATCCGTCATCCGATCAAGCGCAATGCCGTCGAAGAATTCCGCGGTCAGCCCCACCAGCACGGCGACTTGCGCGGCCACCGACACCGGCGCGGATTCCGGTTGCTTGAGGCAGGCACGGATTCGGCGCCCATGCTCGATAATCTTGCGCGTATTTTCATCCAGGCGGGCGCCGAAGCGGGCGAAGGTCTCGAGTTCCTCGAACTGCGCATAGGAGAGCTTGAGGTCGCCCGCAACCGCGCGGTAGGCCGCCCGCTGCGCCTTGCCGCCGACGCGCGAGACGGATTTTCCGACATCGACCGCCGGCAGCACACCCAACTCGAAGAGCGACGGCGAGAGGTAGATCTGCCCGTCCGTGATGGAAATCAGGTTGGTCGGAATGTAGGCGGAAATGTCCTGCGCTTCGGTTTCGATGATCGGCAGCGCGGTCAGCGATCCGCCGCCGAGTTCCGGCCGCAGGTGCGTCGCGCGCTCGAGCAGCCGCGCATGGATATAAAAGATGTCGCCGGGAAAGGCTTCCCGTCCGGGAGGGCGGCGCAGTAGCAGGGACAGCTCGCGATAGGCGCGCGCATGATGCGTGAGGTCGTCGTACACGACCAGCACGTCGCGGCCCTGCTCCACGAAATACTCCGCTATGCTGGTCGCGGCGTATGGCGCGATGTAGGCGAGCCCCGGCGGATCGTTGCCTTCGGTCACGACCACGATGGTGTAATCCATCGCGCCTTTTTCGCGCAGGGCGGCAACCACCTTGGCCACGCCGGACGCGCGCTGGCCGATGGCGCAATAGACGCACAACACATTCTGGTCGCGTTGATTGAGAATCGTATCGAGCGCGATCGCCGTCTTGCCCGTCTGCCGGTCGCCGACGATCAGCTCGCGCTGGCCGCGCCCGATGGGGATGAGCGCATCGATGACCTTGAGGCCGGTCTGCAGCGGTACGGTGACCGGCGCGCGATCCATGATGTGCGGGGCCATGCGTTCGATGGGCAGACGCGCGCTGGAAGACACCGCACCATTGCCGTCCAGAGGCCGGCCCAATGGATTGACGATGCGTCCGATCAATCCGTCCCCCACCGGCACGTCCATCACGTGGCCCCTGCGTTCCACTTCATCGCCCGCATGCAACTGCCAGTAGTCGCCCAGCAGAACGACGCCGATTTCCTCTTCATCGACGTTGAATGCGATGCCATACAAATCGCCGGGAAACTTCAGCACCTCCTCGAAACCCACGCCGGGGAGGCCGGAGACCTTTGCGATGCCTGTCGCGATGCTGGTGAGCGTGCCCACTTCCCGTGGCGCGAGTTGCGGCGCAAAGGCCTCCCGCGCCTGGCGCATTCCCGCGAATGCGCTGTCAAACACGCGCTGCAGGCTATCGGGTTCCATGTTCATTGGCGCTTTCTTTCGGGCCTGAGTTCTTCAGGCTTGGGCTCGGCTTTGGCTTCTGGCTCGGGCTTGGCTTGCGGTTTGTCCTTCTCTTTCAGAAGTTCGTCGACGCCCCTTTCCAGCGACGCGAGGTAATCCGCGATGCTCCACGCCACCTTCTTTCCATTCGTAGTGAGTTCGATCCCGCTGACCAGGTCCGGCGCGGTCTCGAAGCGGACGCGGATTTCAGCCGAGAAGGTTTCGTTGAGCGCATTTTGTATCGCCGCGCGTTGCTCCGCAGGCAGGTCAAACGCGCTGCGCACGAGCGCGGGGTCTGACGCTGCCTTGAGGGTCTCGCCGAGGCTTTCTTTCGCCTGGCCGTCCATCTCGCGCAAGCGGCGAGTGAACACCTCGCCCAGACGTTCTTCCAGACTCGTCGTGGCGAGATCCGTCAGTGCCTTTCGCGCGATGGCAAAGACTTCCTGTCGGGCCCGCCGACTGATCGCCTGATTCAGGTTACGGGCTTCGCTTCTCAGCGTTTCCTGTCGCTTGGCACTCAAGGCATCGGCCGACTTCCGCGCTTCGTCGAGGAGCCGTTGACGTTCGGCTTTCGCCTCGTCCGTCGCCTTGCTCAGGAGCGCGACGCGCTGCTGGTCGAACTCCTCGTTCTTGTGCTGGAATTCGTCGCGCTCCTTTTTGGCTTCGACCTTTTTCGCGTCGGCGTCCGCGAGCTCTGCGGCGATCCGCTTCTCCCGCGCGTCGATGGCGTTGAGAATCGGCCGGTAGAGGAAGCGCTTCAACAACCACACAAGAATGAGGAAGTTGACGACTTGCGCAAGGACGGTGAACCAGTCGATCAGCATGACTCACTTTGCCGCCGCTTGGGCGATGACGTGGTTCCAGAACGGGTTGGCGAAAATGAGAATCATCGAGACCACGAAACAGTAGATCGCAATGGACTCGATCATTGCCAGGCCCACGAACAGGGTGCGCGTGATCGTCGTCGCGGCATCGGGCTGCTGCGCGAGTGAGCTCAGGGCCGTGGCGACCGCACGCCCTTCGCCGAGCGCAGGTCCGATGCTCCCGAGCGCGATCGTCAGGCCGGCGGCGACGATTGAAGCGAGTGCGATGAGCGTCATGCTGTCCATGGTGCGTCCTTGCGTGGTTGGCGTGGTTTTTCAGCCCTCGGGCCTCGGTTCCGGCTCGCGGACCTGCGTGGCTGCCGCGATGTAGACGGTGGCCAGGATACTGAAGATGTAAGCCTGCACCATGCCGGTCAGCAGTCCGAGCGCACTCATGGCGATCGGGAAGACGAAGGGCGTGATGGTCAGCAGGATGGCGAGAATCATCGTCCCGCTCATCATGTTGCCGAACAGGCGCACGGCCAGGGCCAGTGTGCGGGAGAACTCGCTGATGATGTTGAACGGCAGCATGATGAACGTCGGCTTCAAGTAGGCCCTGAGATATCCGCCCAGCCCGCGATCCTCGATGCCGAACAGCGGCACGGCCACGAACACACAGATCGCCAGCGCCGCAGTCGTCGAGAGCGAACCGGTCGGCGGCTCATAGCCGGGAACGATGGTGAACAGGCTCGCCGTCGCGACGAACAGGAACAACGTACCCAGAAAGCCAAGATACTTCTCCGGCCGCCGCAGGCCGACCTCCCCGATCTGCTTGTTGATGGCGGTGACGACGATTTCCAGCAGGTTCTGCCAGCGGGAACGTTGCGGCCCCGTCGACAGCTTGCGCGTGACGAGTCTCGATCCGATCGCCAGCACGAGCATCAGTCCCCACGTGAAAGCGATCGTGGCGTTGAGCTTGAGAAATCCGTATTGCCAGAAGACGATGTCGTCGGGGCTAAGGCGCATGACCGGCCTTCCGTGCCAATGGGCCCGGCGGTTTCGGTACCCGGGCGAGCCGCGTCACGACGACGCGCGCGATGATGAACCCGGTGAGGCCCGCCAGCAGCCTCTTCCAATCGCCTCCCAGGACAAAATAGAACCCCGCCAGAACAATGCACGTCCGCAGCAGCATGCTGCCGAGAAACCAGAGCGCCACCCGTTCGGACGACACGCCCCGACGGACCGTCCACCAGAGACCGACGAAGAAAAACGTTCCGAGCAAGACGCCCGCTACCAAAGCGGATGCCAGGCTCAACGGCTCATTCATCGTCATTCTCCTCCTGCTCGCGTATTTCCCTGCCTTCCTTGGCCACCCAATGCCACGCATTGAAGCAGCCCAGGGCCAAGCCGATGGCCAGCAGCGTGAGCGTCCAGGAATGTCCCCCCGGATAGCGCTTGTCCAGCCAGAGTCCGAGCGCCGCGCCGAGCAGCGTCGGCACCGCCACCGACCAGCCGACCAGTCCCATCATGCCCAGGCCGGACCAGACGGTCTGCGTGACATGACGTTGCGCCTTGAGCTTGCGCGCCGCCTTCTCGCCCACCTGATGGCTGAATTGCGTCCCGCCAGCCTTGGATTCCGCTTCCGGCCCTTCACTCATGATGGAACTCCGCGAAGCGCCGGATGAGTCCGCTCTCCAGTTTCGCCAGCACCGAACGCAGGCTCTTCTCCTGCTCGTCCAGATTCAGGAATTCCCGCTCTACCGCCTCGCGCAGCTTGCCGAGGTCCATTCCCCCGATCGCGTTGCGCACGGACACCAGCACGTCGGCGCCGGTCTTGACCAGGACGCCTTCGTCGACGGCCATGAAAACCTCGCCTTCCGCTTCGGTCTCGAAGGCCAGTATCCCCGGCGCGAGCGCCGCCGCGCAATCAAGCCGGTGGGGCAAGAGCCCGAACGAACCTTCCCGAGTCCCTGCGACGATGCGCAATACACCGGTCTTCTCGGCGAAGACCCTGAAGGGCAGGAGAATCCTAAGGTTCATGCGTGCTGGCTGCATGTTCCACTTCCGCTCGAGGTTTCGGCTCGGGTTTGGCCTTCGCCCTCGCTTCGCCAATTGTCCCAATCATGTAAAGCGCGCTTTCCGGAACGTCCTTGAACTCGTCGTGCAGGATGCGCTCGCAGCCGTCCAGCGCGTCCTCGAGGCTGACGAGCTTGCCTTTGAGGCCGGTAAACTGCTCGGTCGTGAAAAACGGCTGGGTGAGAAAACGCTCCAGCCGGCGGGCGCGGGCGACCACATTGCGGTCCTCCGGCGAAAGCTGCTCAAGGCCGAGCATGGCAATGATGTCCTTGAGTTCCGCGTATTGCGCGAATGTCCGCCGGATTTCCTGCGCCAAGCCGTAGTGCCGTTCGCCGACGATGCCCGGTGTGGCCATTTTGGAGCTCGATTGCAGCGGATCGATGGCCGGGTAAAGCCCCTCGCTCGCCCGCTTGCGCGACAGCACGATGGACGCGGAAAGATGCGAGAAGGTGTGCACCGCCGCCGGATCGGTGAAATCGTCCGCCGGCACATACACCGCCTGGATCGAGGTAATGGCGCCGGTGTCGGTATTGGCGATGCGCTCTTCCAATTGCGCGAGCTCGGTGCCCATGGTCGGCTGATAACCCAGGCGCGACGGCATCTGCCCCATCAAGCCGGACACCTCCATGCCGGCCTGGATAAAGCGAAAGATATTGTCCACGAGCAGCAGCACATCGCGATGCTCGTCGTCGCGAAAATACTCGGCCATCGTCAGCGCCGCATGGCCGACGCGGAAACGGGCGCCTGGGGGTTCGTTCATCTGGCCGAATACCATCACCATGTTGCGCAGCACGCCCGCCGCGGTCATGTCGCGGTAGAGCTCTTCCCCCTCGCGGCAGCGCTCCCCGATGCCGCAAAATATGCTCACGCCTTCGTGCTGCCCGACCACGTTGTGAATCATCTCGGTGAGCAACACCGTCTTGCCCACGCCCGCCCCGCCGAACAAGCCCGCTTTGCCGCCGCGCTCCAGCGGCATCAGCACATCGATGACCTTGATGCCCGTCTCGAAGAGCTCGGACTTCGTGGAACGCCGTGCCAAGGGCGGCGGAGCCCGATGGACGGAGCGCCATTGGACATCCGACGGCACCGGCCGGCGGTCGATGACGTTTCCGAAGACGTCGAACATGCGCGAGAGAACGTCCTTGCCGACCGGCGCCTGCAACGGCCCGCCGGTGTCTTTCACCACCATGCCGCGCGCAAGGCCTTGCGTGGGGGTCAGCGCAATCCCCCGCACGCGATTGGCATCCAGTTGCGCCAGCACTTCGATGACGATCTGATTTTCCGATCCCGCGCGCAGCACTGAATAAATGGGCGGCAAATGCTCATGGAACCATATATCCACAACGCTGCCTCGCACCGAGGCGACCACGCCGAGGTTCGATAAGCTGGTTTTGTTTGCCATGTCTGTTTCCGCTGATCCACCGTCATTCTAGTTCAGATATATGCGTCTTCTTGACCAGCGGTCACCCTTTTTGCGATTCACCCGGACTCCACTTTCAGTTCCGAATTTCCGGCATGTCTTGGTCGTACTTGTCAATGTACTGCCTGTCTTCGATGAGCCTGTCCTTGAGCTGCTGCTTCAGGTAGATGCCGTTGTCGCGAAGTCTGCGGCTGGTGGTCGATGGTGTCGATCACGAGGTGGAAGCGGTCGGCATCCCATACTGCGAGCCTAGCGACCCGTCACGATTGGACGTGCTCTTCGCACCGAGGCTTCATACGCTGCCTGACAACATTGCAGAAAATCTGGAGCGCACGCCAACTCAAGTAGCGGGCTTCGGTCCTCCGCCGCCCATTCGCTTCTCCATGCAGTCCTCGAGTTCGCCGATATACACCGCAAGCGTGTTTGCGGCACCCTGGACCGCGGAACGCAAGTCGCTGCCGAGCTGATCGAGTCGAGTTCCCGTGCGAGTCTGGGCTTCCATCACGTCCGACTCGAGCTTCTGCAGTCGCAATTCGAGAAAGCTGCGTAACTCGGTGAAACGCGACGCCTCCGCCTGGTCCGCGAGATCGCGTTGAGCCTTGAGTTCGCGCGCCGACCGGCGCGTATCAAGAATCACGGTGGTCTGAACGTATACGAGATACGCCAAGAACAGCGCGGCGAGCAGCGCCGTGACCACAAGCATCATGAGACCGAGAGGTGCCTGCACGGTTGTGAACACGAGCGACAGCGTCGTCGGCGTCATGAACGCGCTCCAGTTGAGGAGCGTGAATATGGCCAGCACGATGAAGATCAGCACTAGGAACACCGCGCGTAAGGACATGGTCCTCTCCCCCAGAATAAGTTACCGACCTGTGAATCTTACGCGCGAGTCGGTGGGCTGCATGCATGGACCGCCGATACGCTTATCCCACAGGCGGCGAATTCGGCACCGCCGACGCGACTGAGGAGGTTCTTGCGCTGTTGCGCCATGTGGCAGGTGGCATGTCGCGCGCTGGGGGCGATGTGGGTATGCGCGCCCTGCGTGAAAAGCCGCGCTTACACCGAGGAAGATGTCGCATGGCAAGACTGCCTCTCTATGTGGGCTTTGCTGCGCGATCGGCCCTTAGAGTTCCATCTACGCCGCTGTCGAAAGACGAATTTCCGGAACATCAGGCGTCAGTTCGCACAATCCAGCGCTTCGCGTCGTCGAGTTGGTCCTTGGGAAAGACCCGGACCGGGTGGTGGAACAGCGGCGCGAACAGCCGGACGGCGTTGGCAATCCATTCAACGTCGGTGACGATGGCCATCCGGCCAAAGTCGCCCCAATGCGTCAGCCCAAGCTTGGTATCCGCCCAGATGGCACCCGGCGTCACACCCTCGAATTCTGACCCGAGATAGCACAATAGCCGTAGCGACCCGTGCTGCGTGATGCGGCGCAATGCCTCGGGGATCAGCGTGTCGCGATAGTCTTCGGCACCGATTCGGCCCTTGCCGTCGACCGCCAGAACATCGTCCGGGAAACCCTGCATGATTTTGAACATCGCCTAATCCCTCCTATCAAGATTGTTGACGCGTGAGTCACCAAGTAATTCACCTTACTTCGACTTCAGTTCTTGCCGCTTGATCCATACGGCGATTTCGGGCCATACGTGCTGCAGCACCTGCGAGCCCATGAAAAGCCCGATATGACCGCCCGGCACGAGTTTCTTCACGATCTCGTGTTTAGGGGTTCCGACGAGTTCCTCTGCGTTGAAGACCCGTTCCTTGGTCGTGATGTCGTCGGACTCGCCGGCAAGCAGGTAGAGCGGAACCTTGATGTCTCTGAGGGAAACGGTCTGTCCTAGCGACGAATGCGCCTTTCGCCAGCCGGTTTTCCTTGAACAGTTCAGTGATGGCCTGAAGATACCAACGCCCAGGCAAGTCGATCGGATTTTCGTACCAACGCTCGAAGCGTTCGGTGCGTTTGATGTAGGACTTATCCTCGATATGCTGGTATAGATCGATGTACTTCTCTAGGTACTGCTCGTCCGGATGCATGTTCTTCCAGCCGGCAAGCATGAACTTTCCAAGCATGCGGCCTCCACCTGCTGCGACCATCTCCTCGAAGAAACTGATCGGAAGCTTGTGCGCCATCTTCTTGATTGCTCCGCTGCCCGCACCCGTGTCGATCGGCGAACCGGCCAGCACCAGGCTCGCGACTTTGCCTGGAAAACGGGCTGCGAACATCGTTGACATCCAGCCGCCTTGGCACAGCCCGATCAAATGGACTCTTCCGTCGAGGCTGTCGATGGCGACGTTGAGATCGGCCAGGTACTTATCGATGTCGAAATCCTTCATCGCCTCGGTTGCGCTTTTCCAGTCGGTGACGAGGACCCGCGTGAGCCCGCAATCGAGCAGCGTCTCGACGAGGCTCTGCCCCTTGTCGTAGTCGGCGATCGTCGAGCTGTGCCCGGCGTAGGGAGCGTCGATCAATACCGGAAGGTCATCGCGGCCGGTGGCAACCCGCGAGAAATCGCGCAGGCGCATCGTGTCGAGATCGAGCAACACCCGATTGCCCGTCGCCCATTCAGGCGGCGGCGGTGCGGCGATCGTTGCGGCTTCGGTGGCGAATTTCAGATTGTCGGCAAACAGCTTCAGTCCGTCGTCTGCCCATTCGATCCCTGCCGCCAAGGGCCAGAACCAGGGAACGCTGTGCTCCTGCCTAGGTCGTGAAATCTCGCGTGCTTTCGTCATTGCGTTTCCTTCCGGACGACATCCGCCGACCGACGGGCCCTGACGAGGGCTTCGGTGTGGCGGGCGATCATCAGTTCCTCGTCAGTGGCGAGCATCCACGCCGAGACCGAGCTCGCCCGCGCGCTGATCTTCGGGCCGCCGCGATCGTTTGCCGCTTCATCCAGCTGGATGCCGAGCCACGCAGCAGCACCTCGGACCACGGCTGCACCGACGGGTGCTGGAACCACGATTCGAGGCGGGCACGCCGCTTCTGGTTCAGGCCAAAGAAGCGGGGGTCCCGGTCAAGGAAACGGCACCTACCATAGCGTGCGAAGCCGTAGAGCATGAGGCTGCCCGCCGTCGCCCCGAGCGTGCTGACGGCGATGACGAGAACGAGCTGGATACCGTTAGTGGCAAGCGTCGCCGCCGCGACAGTCACGATCACTTCGCTGGGGACGAAATGGAGGATCATCGCCGTCTCCAGCGCAAGGAGCACGAAAAGCGCCACATATCCGTAAGTGTGCAGGAACTGGAGCGCGGCCTGCTCGAAACCGCTCGCCATGCGGATCGCCTTGTGACGTGGCGCCGCCCTCTTCATCCGGCGTGCGCAATCCGACCTCGGTATCGCCATCGGCGCCGGCATGGACGTCGCCATCGCGTCGCCGGTGCACCCGCGATTCAGCGGGCGCGATGCCGCTCGCGCCCGCCTCCCGCCAGGCTAGCCGCCAATATCGCGCTTTTTCTGCTCGAACTCGTCCTTCCCGATTTCGCCCCGCGCGTAGCGCTCCTTGAGAATGTCGAGCGCGCTCTTCTCGCGAGTGCCCTGCCCTGGCCGGCGAAAGACATAGATTGCAGCGACGATCAGCGCAATCGGGACTACCCACCACAGCACCATCGTCAGACCGCCGCCGAACATCCATCCGCCATGATCGAATCCGTACATCGCCCGTCTCCTCTCTCAGTTACGGCGAGGTTCTGAGTCCATCCTGGTACCGCTTCCGGAGTGACGTCATGGTGCGAGAGCGGCGCACACCCGTTGCAATCGCGCGCCGCCGAGCTCGTGCATTTCTGGTCTCTCGACCAGCCGCAGGACAGCCTCCGGGTCCATGAATGCCACGGTCACGGTGCCATCCTGCTCTTCCCGCACGACGACATTGCACGGCAGCAACAAACCGATGTCGGGATCAAACTCGATTGCGCGATGGGCGAGCGGCGGGTTGCAAGCGCCAAGGATCCGATACGGTCGATGCTCCACGTTGAGCTTAGCCTTCATTGTCGCCTTGACATCAATGTCGGTGAGCACGCCGAACCCTTCGTTCTTCAACGCTTCGGTCACCTTTTCGACTGCTGCCTCGAAGCGAGATGCTGCGCGTGACTCGTAAGCGCTTCGCGGTTGGACTGCTGAATCGGCGCAGCCTACTGTACGTGCAGAAAGGGCGCGACGGCGGCACGGACGCGTATCGGGGCGCTCATTGGCACACAAGCGCGGAGATTCGCGCGCTACTCGACGGATTGCCGGCGGCCAACTTCGCGCTTCGAACCGCGGTGGTGCTTCCTGGTGGCGGTCTGCTCCCACGCGGCGTCGAGTGCCTGCTGTCGGCGCGGCTGCAGTTTGGAGGCTTTATCGTCGTCACGGGCGACATGGTTGCGTGAGCGTTGCCCTCGTAGACGATCAACGCGGCGCCGAGTCCCGCTCGTCTCGGACCAACGACCTCCAGATTAGGAATCCGTGCGTCGCTGTTCGGTTCACCACGCCGTCCGGCCCCCACGGGTTTACTTGGGAGCGCACTTGATCTCTTATATCCGTATCAGTATAATGGATTCATGAAGCCCGTGCAGTTCCTGGGGAACTCGCTGCAGTGCTTGCGGGATTTTCCGGTGGACGCGAGGCAAGACGCCGGCTATCAACTCGACAAGGTGCAACGTGGTCTGCAGCCTGACGACTTCAAGCCGATGCCGACGATCGGCAGGGGCGTCGAAGAAATTCGGATCCGGGATGACTCGGGGATCTACCGAGTGATCTATACCGCCCGGTTTGCCGACGCCATAATCGTGCTGCACGCGTTTCAGAAGAAAACGCAGCGCACGTCGAGACGCGACATCGCAATTGCGAAAACTCGATTCAGCGAAATGATGAAGGATCGCAGATGACTAAAGCGAAGGTCTACGCAAGCGTGTGGGATGCGCTCGCCGATACGCCAGAGCAAGCGGCGAATCTGCGCGCACGCGCAGAACTAATGCAGCAGATCGCGGCCATTGTCAAAAAGAACCGCTGGACACAGGCCGAGGCCGCGCGACATTGCGGAATCACCCAGCCGCGCATGAACGACTTGCTGCGTGGCCGCGTGTCTCGTTTCTCAATCGATGCGCTGGTCAACATCGCTACGTCGATTGGCCGTCGAGTTCATGTGGAGCTTGAGACCGCATGAGACGGAATCCGCTGATCACTGCGTGGTTCCATCTCGAAGAGGATCGCGCGTCCTGAGCGCAGATGTGGACAAACACGGCGAATCTCATCGTACGTGACATCGATGAATCTCTGGTTCGGGCCCTCAAGCAACGAGCGGCGAGACATGGCCGCAGTGCCGAGGCCGAGCATCGGGAGATCCTCGCCAGCGTGTTGCGCGGTCCGCGCAAGCGCCATCTTGCCGAGGCGCTGGCCGCGGTGCCCAACGTCGGACGCGATGAGGACTTTGCGCGCGTCGAGAATGCGCGCGAGGCACCGCGTCTGGCTCGTTAATACTGCGCTAAACGACCTCGTCGTTCAACCGCACCCATAGTTCGAGTGCGGGCGGATTTTTCCGCGTCTGCGAAAGCCTCGACAAACGCGTACAGGCGAGAATGAGGTGTCGCGCGGGGCGTCGCACAAAGCTGGCCGCGGTGACCCAGTGACAACGCTCGCAGGAACGCGGATCTGCGGATCACTTGTCCGTCGCTCTCTGTATCTCTATCTTCTTGATTTACGCTGCCTTTGGCCAGCAAACAGGCGAGGAAAATTTATTACCCGAGAAGGAGAGAAATATTGCCGAGGCAAAACGCCGACCCGCGGAAACCCGCGTGGATATTGGCTCCCCGAATCGGGCAAAGGTGGGCACTGGATCGAGGTCTTTTCCATGCCCTGACCGGCGGCAGGCGCCCCTGAGCGGAAGTAGCGATCGCACGATGCGCCGCCCGAAAGCCGACATTCGGGACTGCTAGAAGTCTTACAAGCCCGAGCAGACACTAGCCGACCCCAGGTCGATCACGGCCGGCGGACATGCATTGCCCGACGTATCGAGGCGCGATGGTCGGCCTTCTTCGCATGCCGTATAGTCGCGGTCCGCGTTGCCCGCTATGCCAGTCCGCGTGCGGCCCATGCCACGGCGGTGACCGTGAATGGCTCGGAGGGCACCCGCCGCCGGCAGTCCTCGCGCAGCGTCGTGCGTCGATCCGCCTCGAGGCTGGCCAGATAGGCGCCCGCGGGGCCCACGCCGCGCGTGAACGGCTCCCACCACGCATCGAAGGTCGAGTGCTCGAGGCTCACTGAGAGCGCGGTCGATTCGATCTCGCGCAGCCCGGCGGCCTCGAGCAGCTCGGCCAGGTGGCCCTTGCGCGTGCCGGGGCGGTGAGACTCATCGTCGATCTCCGGATCGAGCGTCCGTGCCGCCTCCCAAAAGATCCGCAGCGGGCCCTCACCGCCGCCGTGATCCCAGACGCATGCGGCGACGACACCATCCCGCCGCGTCACGCGGCCCATCTCGGTCAGCCCAACCACCGGATCCTTCATGAAGTGGACGACGAGCTGTGCCAGGGCGGCGTCGAACGCGTCGTTCGGGAACGGCAGGTGCTCGGCTGCCGATCGGCGGACGTCGACGCCCGGATGGCGCTCCCGGGTCGCCGCAACGAACGCCTCGGACGGATCGACAGCCGCCACCGCCGTGGGTCCAAGCCGGGCGACCAGCTCGCTCGTAAGCGCGCCGGTGCCGCAGCCGACGTCGAGAACCCGCTGCCCGTCGCGCACCGACGCCAGGTCCACCAGCTGGCTGGAGAGCAGGCGCGAGTATCGACCCATGAAGCAGTCGTAGGACTCGGCGGCCACATCGAAGCTCATGGGCTCGAATATAGGCTCTCGCAACCGCTACTCATCTCAGCCCGCTCAGTGGTGCGGAGAGGCTGGGAACTCCGCTGCCCAAATCTGTAGGTCCTTCGAACAGCACTGCTATTAGCGGCCTGTCGTAGACGTCAGCTTCTGGGCCGCGTCCGGCCATTCGCGTCGAGTCGGGCACCCTGGCGTTTGGCCAAGCAGTGTATCCATGCTGAACGACGTGGCTTGATGCAGATTAGCGACAGCAGATACGTTCTCCTCTTTCCGCCCAATCACACCCGCGCGATGTCAAGACGGAAAGCGCCCCGAAATGCCGGCTTGTCGTCTTGCACTCTCGATTTTATCGTACAGACCCTTGAAGTGGCACACCGGCAGTGCAATACTCGAATCGCTCTCCGTGGGCATCGCGCTCACCATTCGGTGCTTCGGTGCCGACGTTGCGATCGTTACTCGCCTTGCAGTGATCGGAGCCATTCCGGTCTGCGTCGCAAGACGCGCACTTGCAGCAATGGCCTGTCCCAGACGGCCGAATCGATAACCGTCGCTCTGTCGGCGGCGAAGTTCCACGGGGTCGCAACTTGTAGCGACCTGTGACGAAGGCGTTCACGCTCGTGAGCGCCAACAAGGACCGAGCAACTTGATCGTTGCTCCGGTCATGGACGCTGAAAGCGTTCACAGCGGCGTACCGATTCCGCGCCGAACGCGGATCGGAACGCCCGGTGCAAGCGCGATCTAGCGGGAGCAGCGCGAAGACGCGCTGCTCACGGCGCATCGTCGTTCTGTTCATGACGATGATCGCCGCGCTCCCAGTCTCGATCGAGCGCAGCACCTAAGCGGCCGGCACCTGCAGAACATCGCACGCGCCGCCGTCCGTTACCCGAGCCCTACCCCAAGAAACGCCAGACGGTGCGTGCTGCGCGAAGGCATTCGCGCCGCTCGTGTGCCACGAGCCTTGAGCTCGCGCGCGCACAACGTGGCGTGAGGCCGTAGCGCGTACGCATCGCGCTGGACGCGCGTCGTAACTGGCGGGCGGTCACCGCCAGTGACGCACGCGCGCATACCACGATCGGCGCGCCCTTCAAGAGCAGTGCGTCGCGTGACGCAGGGTTCCGATGTGCGTGACGGCCGCCTGGAGCGGCCGCCACAGTTCAGCAAGCCGGGACGTGCAACGCCTCCCAACGAGTGATCCGCGTAACGGATCGGGATGGACCGACGCGCCTTAACGGCGCTCCGTGAGTCCTGGGTCAATGACTCTCGCGATCGTAGCGCTCCCCGGGGAGCGCGCGATCGCGACGCCAAGAAAGCGCCGTGCGGCGCCGGCGAGCTGCAAACCAACCGCACGAAACGAGAGGGTGTCTCTCGTCGCTCGCACTCTACCACTGGGGTCGCTACGGCGCCCTCAGGCGAGCAGAAACACTTACCCGACTGGTTCGACACCACGGCAACAAAGAGCAGCGCTCTGGCGCCTTCCTACGACGCTTCTACGAAGGGAAATGCAGCATGCGCAGGAAACGAAGCAAGCGCGACACCGGCAAGCCGGTCAAGAACGGCGTGCCGGTGTTGGATCCGTCGTTCGAGAACTTGGCGACGGCGCTGGAGGCGATCGCGGCGATGGATGCACTGCCGCTCGCGCCCTCTCCGCGTCCCCGCAGGAGGAGGCGCCGATGCGCGACTTGAACGACGACGGCCGATTGCAATAAGTTGCCGTGGCGAGCGAGCGGCGCCAGCGTAACAGCGCGTCCGGCGGGCAGCGCCCGCCGGCTGCTGTTAAGCTCTTCGTATTGCTACTGGAGGATGCGTTGGTCGCGGGCGAACTCGAGCTCATCCAAACCCATCTGGCGGGGCTCTTCGAGCGATTATTGGCGCCAGGAGTCGATTCCGAAACACAGCACGGAGACGATACGCCATGGCCGTAGCGCTCTATGCGCGGGTGTCGACACCCCGCCAAGCCGAGAAGGACCTGTCGATCCCGGATCAGCTGCGCCAGATGCGCGAGTACTGCAAGGCGCGCGATCTCCCGATCGCCTACGAGTACGTCGAGCCCGGCGCGAGCGCGACCGATGATCGGCGCCCCGTGTTCCAGCAGATGATTGCCGATGCGGGTCAGGACCCTGCTCCCTATGAAGCGATCATCGTGCTTAGCCGCTCGCGCTTCTTCCGCGATTTGTTCGCGTTTCTCGGCTACGAGCGGCGGTTGAAGCGCGCCGGCGTCCGGGTGATGTCGATCACGCAGCAGACCGCCGATGATCCCGCCGGCGAGATGGCGAGCAAGATCTTTAGCCTGTTCGACGAATACCAGAGCAAGGAGAACGGCAAGCACACGTTGCGGGCGATGCAGGAGAACGCGCGCCAGGGCTTCTGCAACGGCTCACGCCCACACTTCGGCTTTCGAGCGGTGGAAGCACCGCCGCTCGGCAACAAAGGCCAGCGCAAGAAGCGCCTCGCCGTCGATGCCCACGAGGCCGACATCGTGCGGCGCATCTTCGCGCTCTATCTCCACGGCCACCGGGGCGCAGCGATGGGGTGCAAGAGCATCGCTTACTTCCTGAACGAGTGTGGGATCACGCGGCGCGGACGGCGCTGGACGCGCGCACGGGTCCACGAGGTGCTGGCCAATGAGGCTTACGTAGGCGAGTACTACTTCAACCGCGTCGACGGCAAGAGCCAAAAGCCCAAGCCCCCGGGCGAATGGGTGAAGCTCGCTGTCGAGCCGATCATCGAGCCGGCCATGTTTCGCCGCGTGCAATCGCGCCGCGGGTCACGTGCACCCGCGGTCGTCGCGCCGCGCGTGGTCAGTTCGCCGACGCTCCTCACGGGGCTCCTCAAGTGCGACTGCTGCGGTGCCGGCATGACCTTGGCCACCGGGAAGGGCGGGCGTTACCGCTACTACAAGTGCAACACCCGCATCAGCAAAGGGATCGACTACTGCCAGAGCGAGAACCTGCCGATGCAAAAGCTCGATGCCATGGTGCTCAATTCGATCGCTGATCGCGTCTTTACCGCGGCCCGCGTGCGGCTGATGCTCGAATCGCTGGCACGGCAGGCCAAGGAGAGCGGCAAGCAACAGCAGCGGCAGCTCGAAACGCTGAACCGGGAGCTCGCCGCGGTGACGCAAGGCATGGAACGACTCTACGAAGGCGTCGAGCGGGGCGTGCTCAAGCTCGACGATACGCTGCGCCAACGCACCGACAAACTGCAAGTGCAGCGCCAGGCAATCTTGACCGACATCGCCAGGCTCAAGACCAAGGCCACGGTGCCCGCGCACATCCTGCAGAAGAAGCACATCGACACGTTCACCCGGCTGGTACGCGAGAAGCTCCTGGAGAACGGCGCATTCGCCAAGGAATACCTGCGCCTGCTCGTGCAGGAGATCCGGGTTAACAAACGCGAAGTGCGAATCACTGGCAGCTACGCCGCGCTCGCGCAAGTTGTAGCGGGAGATCCGGACGATTTCACGGGAGTGCCCAGATTTGCCTGCCCTTCCTGAGAGAAGGGTAACACTTCATTCCGGACACATGGGTAACACTTCTGCACTTTGCGGGGAGAACGCAAAGTGCCCTGGCAGGAGTGTTACAAGATGGATGAGCGTCTCCGATTCGTGGCCCGATTGCTCGACGGCGAGAAGATGGCGGCGCTGTGCCGCGAGTTCGATGTCTCGCGCAAGACCGGCTACAAGATCTTCCAGCGCTACAAGGATTGCGGGCTCGAAGGACTGACCGATCGCAGTCGAAGGCCCTATCGGCAGGCCAACCAGCTGCCCTTCCAGATCGAGAAGCTGATCGTGCAGCTCAAGCGGGAGCGGCCCACCTGGGGGGCGCCTAAGATCCGCGAGAAGCTGCGGCGGTTGCATAGCGATTTACCGACCCCAGCTATCAGCACGGTTCACGCGGTGCTCGATCGGCATGGCCTGGTCAGCCGTGGCCGCAAGCGCCGTTACAAGGCCCAGGGCACGAGCCTATCCAAGCCACGCCTGCCCAACGATCTGTGGTGCGCCGATTACAAAGGCGAGTTCATGCTCGTCGATCGGCGCTATTGCTATCCGCTCACCATCAGCGACTTCGCCAGTCGCTACCTGTTGAGCTGCGAGGCCCTGTCGAGCACCAAGGAAACTTACGCCTTCACGGTGTTCGAGCGGGTGTTCAAGGAGTTCGGCTTACCCCAAGCGATCCGCACCGACAACGGCGTGCCCTTCGCCAGTCCGCACGCGCTCTTCGGCTTGAGCAAGCTCGCCGTGTGGTGGCTACGGCTCGGTATCCAGCTCGAGCGCATCCAGCCCGGCCATCCCCAGCAGAACGGCCGTCATGAACGCATGCACCTGACTTTGAAGAAGGAAACCACCAAGCCCGCTGCCCAGAACTTCCTCCAGCAGCAGGCCCGGTTCGACGACTTCCTCGACTGCTACAACCGCGAGCGCCCGCACCAGGCACTCGACATGAAGTATCCCGCCGAGCTCTACCGGCCCTCAGCGCACCCCTACCACGGGCTCGACGCGCTGCACTACCCGTTCCACGACCGTACCATCACCGTCACTCAATGCGGTCGCATTTGCTTCGGCCGACGGAAGATCAATCTCAGCACCGTGTTCGCCGGGCAGAACGTCGGGGTGAAAGAAGTCAGCGATAGAATCTGGCTGGTGAGCTTTATGGATTACGACTTGGGGTTCTTCGATCACGAGACCGGTCGGCTCGGCACCGCTGAGAACCCGTTCGCCGCAAAAGTGTTACCTATGTGTCCGGTATAAAACGTTACCTATGTGACCGGAATGCACCCAAGCTGGATGGCTCCCCGACCAGGGCTCGAACCTGGGACCTGCGGATTAACAGTCCGTCCGCTCATCGCCCGGAAAGCCCCGCCAGGCAACGATCTTGGCCAAAATGGCCGGTAATATTTTCGGCGATTTTGCCGCGTTTTCCCGTCCGAAGGTTAAATTCGGCGTCGCAATATTACCGAGCCCGCCCTTGGCCAGGCGCGGTCATGCTGCCAGCGGCACGACCGCCCTGGCAATCGCTTTCCCTGCCGCGCGCGCAGCCACTTCCAAGTCGTATTGCGCCTGCAGGTTGATCCAGAATTCCGGTGTCGTGCCAAACAGACGCCCGAGGCGCAACGCCATATCCGCCGACAGGGCTGCCTCGCCGCGACATATCAAGTCGATTCGACGCTGCGGAACATGGATGTTCTTGGCCACGCGGTAACGGGAAATCCCCATCGGCTCAATAAAGTCCTTGAGCAACACGCTGCCGGGATGTACCGGAGCGAGCCGCTTGCCGCTCGAGACATCCGAGAAGTCGATCTTGCCGAGTTCGTCACGTCGAATAGTCATGTTTCTCTCGTTTAGTGATAGTCCGTGATCTCGACGTCATGCGCGTCGCCGCTTTCCCAACGAAAACATGCACGCCACTGGTCGTTGATGCGGATGCTCCACTGCCCCTTGCGATCTCCCGACAATTTCTCCAATCGGTTTCCAGGCGGGACGCGCAGATCCTCGATTGCCTTTGCCGCGTCGATCGCCTTGAGCTTGCGCCGAGCCACGTCTTGCACATGCGACGCGAGCGCTCGGACCCGATGGCCTTCGAATACCGCCGCGGTCAGCTTGTCGGCGAACGAACGGATCACACTCGCATACTAATACGTCACATTAGTAATGTCAAATATTACCATTGCGTCGTTTCTGGCTGTCGTCCGCAATAATTACCTTTTGACCAGGCGGCGGCTTCGTGACGCCGACTACGCGCCCGCGGGGACTGCCGCGAGAGAATATTCAAGATCGAGGGGCACCGGAAACGAGAGGCTCAGGAGCTCATGCGCCTGGGCTGCGGGCCGCGCCTTCGTGTGCAGACGATGCTCGCCTGTTTGGGTTCGAATCAGAGCTGGAAGCAAACCTGACCTAGATGCCCATGGCAATGCGGTTCAAGCTCGACAAGTGCGGGATCAAGCTGGCGCTGGCCGAGTGGCAGCAACTGCCTGAGCGGCGACGTCGCGAGCTTCTGCGCGCGCCATGCGACGACGCAGCCGCCATTGCGAACTACCGTCGGGTCTGCGCTCCGTCATCAAGGAGTCGACGGGCAGACTTCTTTGAGCTGGCCGTTGCCGCGGCGATCAGCCTGTTCGGCTTCGAATCGGGCGCCGCACTCGCCACCGTCGTCGGCGTACTGATCGAGGTTCCGGTAATGCTGCTGGTGGTCAAGGTGGTCAACGCCACGCGGGGCTGGTACGAAACGGGTAGCACCCCGGTGCGCAAGGCGTCTCTTTCAAGGCCATAAGAGGGTGCGCATGAACCGCGACGCGCGCCCCAATCCGGCGATGACCCTTGCCTCAGGTCAAGGCATGCCGGGATTGCAAGCCGCAGCATAAGCGTGGATGAGCGCTCCGAGCGTCGACTTCAAGTTCGTTCACGACCAATTCAGGCCGCGAATCCTCCGCTATGTCACTCGGCTGGTCGGTGAAGCGGAGGCGGAAGACGTTACGCAGTCCGTCATGATGAAGATCAACGACGGACTGTCCGGGTTTCGCGGCGATTCGACTCTCTCGACGTGGATCTACCGCATCGCGACGAACGTAGCTCTCGACAGGCTGCGCCAGAAGGCAGTTGGCCCGGTAACAGAACCCGGATACGAATTCGACGAGAATGACCTCCCGCCCGCCGCGTACGGCCCATCGGTCGAGACAACGGCGATTCGCGACGAAATGAATGCGTGCATCAGCGAGTTCGTCGATCGCCTTCCGGAACATTACAAGACCGTCATGATCCTGAGCGAGATTGAAGGGTTCAAGAATGGCGAGATCGCCGCCATCCTCGCGCTCAGCGTCGATACCGTCAAAATCCGCCTCCATCGGGCCCGCGAGAAGCTCCGCAAGGACCTGGAGGCGGGATGCAGCTTTGATCACGACGATAACGCCGAGCTCGTCTGCGACCGCAAGCCGGCCGTCGCTCCCATCAGGTTTTCTCCCCGCCGCTAAAGCGCCGTATCCATTTCCGCAGCTGTCCCGTCTAACGCAGGGAAAGGGACAACTCGTGGAGATCGGTATGGATACCTACACCGCGGATTTTTCTCTCGACGTGCAAGGGATCAAGGGTTCTTGCCCGGCCGGAGAGCTTTACGCCAAGAACCAGATCGCGCAAGGAACCCGTCCGGTTCTGTCTTGCGAAGGGCCCTGCATCAGGGGGGAGATCGCACGGCTCGCCGCGAACCTGATCGCTCGGGAAGTCCCGGGGCTCGCGCGTGCGTGCCATGCCGAAACGTTCTTCGTTCCGCACTCGGCGATGGCGGCATGGGTCAAAGGCGCCGAGAAGAGCGTCATCATGATCGACGGCTGTTTCCTCAAGTGCCACGGGCGCGTGCTCAATAAGCTCGTCGGCGAAGAGAAGGTCATGCACATCGACGCTCTCCCCTTCTACCGGAAGTACACCGACGTTTTTCTGATGGACGATGTGCCGGAAGAAGAGCGCAAGGCCGTTGCGCGCCAGGTGGCCGACAAGATCATCGCGAAGCTGAAGCAAGACGCTTCGCTGGCGCCTACAACCACTTAACTTTCTATGAGGAGTGCCCATGGACTTCAACTGGATGCCTTATATGAACGGATTTTGGATCTTCCCGCTGCTCTGCCTCCTCTTCATGGTCGTCATGATGCTCGCCTGTGGCGGCATGCGGTTCCGCTTCGGACATCGGGATCGCCGCGGAGAAGGCGGCGAGACGGCCCGTCGGATCCTTGACCGGAGATACGCGAGCGGCGAGCTCGATAAAGGTCAATACGACGCAATGCGCGGCGATCTTGGTGGCTAAGGGCTTCGAGCGCGCCACGGCTAGCCCCGAGCCCAAAGCCGGTTTGCTTCCGAGCTCGGAGCAGGCCTGGAAGTGGCTGTGCTGCGCAAGAACTCGATCACGCGAGAGCGGGTTGCAGCGAGTACTCGTGATGCAACCCACCCAGCACTGATTTGACGCGCACTGAAAGTGCTGCGCTCATTCGATACTGGGATTCGCAATTGAGAGGAACATTCGAGTTCGAGGGAAAATCAGGCACGCCAGGACCCAAAAACATGTGTGGGCGGCCGCGATTGTAATGGCCATGCCACGACGTCAAAATCGTTCGCAGATGGGCTTCCGAGACCGGGATCAGCCAATCCAAGCATTCGCGGCGGATCGTGCCAATCAGTCGTTCGCATATGCCGTTGGCCATCGGACTGTGCGGGGTGATTTCAGCACTGTCAATCCGAGTCGCTTGATCGATTCGTCCAGGTCCCTGGAAAAAATGCTGTCCCGATCGTGAATCAGATAGTGATAGGCATCCTCGAAACCGATCGCCTCCCGGAGTTGCTGCAGCGTCCAGGCCGCCGTCGGGTCGCGCGTGATGTTGAAATGCAGCAATCGGCGCGAGCCATGATGGATCACCACAAAGACGTAGAGCAGCCGGAACGTCGCCGTGACGGCTACGAAGAAGTCGTAGGCAACGATCGCCTTCGCATGGTTGCGAAGAAAGGTCGACCAGCGCTGATCACCGCGTGGGCGACCCGGCGGCCGCTTGGGCATGTATTTCCTGACTGTCCGTGGAAACCCGGAGCCCAAGCTTCAGCAGAAGCTCGTTGGCAATACGCTCTTCGCCCCAGAGCGGATTCTCAGTCGCCATGCGCCGAATGAGCTGGCGCAGCTCCGGCGGAATCGGTGGGCGTCCCTGCATTGACTTGTAGCGCCAGAACAGTCTCCACCCTGCTCGATGCCAGCGGATCAGGGTCTCTGGGCGCACTACGACCAGGGCATCGCGCCAATCAAACAGCCGGGAAAGAAATGCCAGCGACACCCGCGTTGCAGCATCCACGCGCCTGGGCTTCACGTTGCGTTCCTTGTATAGCGCAAGTTCGCGGCGGAGAAAGAGGTTCTCCGCTTTGATGGATCGCCGAGGTCTGACCGAGAGCGCAATTAGGCCGACAAAGTCGGCCAGCAACCGAAGGATGACTCGAACGAAAACGATCACGCTGCGATCATGCCACAGGTCGGCGATAACCGTGCCACGAGGTCAGCTCAAGCGAGATCGAGTTTTTTGCGGAGCACAACCGTTCTTCGAGGCGCTGCGCAAGCTCGGTTGGATCGAGGACCAGAACCTGCTCATCGAACGGCGCGGTGCCGGCGGCAAGGCCGAGCTTGTTCCTGGTCTCGCGGAAGAGCTCGTGCAGCTCAGGCCCGACGTGATCGTGACGACCGGTGCAGTCGCTTCGCTGGCCGCCAAGAACGCCACGACGACCATTCCGATCGTGTCAGTCACTGGAGACCCGGTGCTCATTGGCCTCGTCGCCAGCATGTCGCGGCCGGGCGGCAATATCACGGGCATGTCGACGGTTGCCCCCGAGCTCGCCGCGAAGCGTCTGGAACTCCTGAAAGAGCTGCTCCCCACAGCGACGCGGGTAGGCGAACTCACGGATCCCGCGAATCCGTACATCAGGATGATTCGGAAAGAAGACGAGCAAGCCTACCGCTCACTCGGACTACAGCCGATCTTTGTCGATGTGGCCGATCCTACCCAGCTTGAGAGAGTCATTGCGGAAGTCGCGCGAATGAGGGCGGACGCGCTGATCGTGCGCGCTGATCCGCTCTTTGTCTCGAACCGTGATGAAATCGCTCGCTTGGCGTTGAAGCACGCTCTCCCCACAATAGCAGAGGGCAAACTGTTCGTTTCGGTAGGGTGCCTCACATCCTATGCGCCCAAATCTGGCGCCACGGCTCGTAACATGGCAGCCCTCGTCGACAAAGTCCTCAAGGGTGCGAGACCCGGTGACTTGCCGATCTTGCAGCCCACCGAGTTCGAGCTGGTGTTCAATCTGAGGACCGCGAAGACACTCCGCCTGACGATCCCGCAGTCGCTGCTTCTGCGCGCCGACGAGGTGATTCAGTAGCCCAATGCCTCGAGTTGATCGCGGTTGAATGTCCGGTTCCTGTATGGCGCAACGGCGGCTCAGGGTCGTCTTCTGCCGAATGAGGGCGACGGCCATTCGGCGGCACCCGGCCACAACCGGCCGTCTCGCGTAGTTGGCGATAGCGGTCACTCGATGGCGCTGTCGACCCGAAGCCGTTATACGCGCCGCTCTAAACCAGTCATTCCGCTGACTGGCATTCCAGGTTCTTGCTTCACCCTCCGTTCGGGCGCGCATATATATTGCGGCGCCCGCTACAGAGTAAGCCACGCTTTCTCGAAACGGTACGGCAGTGTAGGCTATCGTCGATCGCTGCGCTGTCGTAGCGCCTGAGTGTGGCAAGGAGGGCCGGTGGAAGGGGGCGCAAAATCTGCAAAGGCTAAGGTCGAAGCACGGCCAACTGTCACCAGGAGGTCGCGGAAGGTCGACAGCTCTCCCGGCCTGCAACTCAAGCAACGCCTTGCGGAGGCATTGGAACAGCACAAGGCGATCAGCGAAATCCTGCAAGTGATCTCCGCTTCGCCGAGCGACGTGCAGCCAGTGCTAGACGCCGTCGCCGAGCGCGCATTAAATCTTTGCGACGCGGCCCAGGCCGGTATCTTCCTGGTCGAACAAGACACGCTCCGGTTCGCCGCGCGCTTCGGCAACATGCTAACCCCCGAGGAGAATGACTCTTTCCCCCTGAGCCGTGGGTTGGTCGTGGGTCGCGCCGTCATCGATCGCGAGACCATCCACCATGCCGATATCGTTCCGTTGCTCGACACCGAATACCCAGATGCGCGGCTGCCTCAGCAGAAATTCGGTTTTCGCGCCTTGCTGGGCGTGCCGCTGATGCGCGAGGATCGAGCAATCGGGGCGATCGCGCTCTGGCGCATGGAAGCGCGACGATTCACCGACAAGCAGATCGCGCTGGTGAAGACCTTTGCCGGTCAGGCGGCCATCGCCATCGAGAATGTACGGCTGTTCAAGGAGCTGGAGGGGCGCAACCGCGACCTCACCGAGGCTCTTGAGCAACAAACGGCGACGAGCGAAATCCTGCGCGTGATCAGCCAGTCGCCGACCGATGTGCAGCCGGTGTTCGACACGATCGTCAAGAGCGCTGTAAGGCTGTGCGAGGCGCGCTTCGGCGCTGTGTTCCGCTTGGATGGCGGCCTCGTGCACTTGGCTGCTCACCATAACTTCAGCGATCAGAGGGCGTATCCGATGGCCCCGAACCGCGGACATGTCTCGGGTCGGACGATCCTGACAGGCGCCGCCATTCAGGTGCCCGATGTCTTGGCTGACGAGGAATATCTCGGCACGGGGGTTAAGGCGGCTGGTTTTCGCAGCCTACTTGGCGTGCCATTGCTTCGTGGCGGGCATGCAATCGGCGCGATTGTCATCTATCGTACCGAGCCCGGCCACTTCGCGGACAAACACATCGAACTGCTGAAAACCTTTGCGGATCAGGCAGTCATTGCCATCGAAAACGTCCGTCTGTTCACGGAGCTTGAGGCACGAACTGCCGAGCTCGCGCGCTCGGTGGGCGAACTCAAGGCGCTGGGCGAGGTCGGGCACGCGGTTAGCTCGACGCTCGACCTCGAGACCGTGCTATCGACGATCGCCTCTCGAGCCACGCAACTAGGTCGAATGGATGGTGGCGCTATCCACGAGTATGACGAAGCGCGTGGAGAGTTCCATCTGCGTACGACGAGCAATCTGCCGGACGAGCTCGCCGCAGCACTCCAGGCTGCACCGGTGGCCAAGGGCGAGGGGGCGGTCGGGCGCATGGCAGCGACGCGCGAACCGGTACAGTTCAATGACATCGCCGAAACCGGCAGCTACGACAGCCGAATCCGCGAGATCCTGGTCCGGTACGGATACCGGTCGGTTCTCGCTGTGCCGCTATTGCGCGAGGCTCACCTGCTCGGCGGCCTCGTGGTCCTCCGGAAGATAGCCGGCGAGTTTGAGCCGCCGGTGATCGACCTGCTGAAAACCTTCGCCACCCAGTCGGCCCTGGCGATTCAGAACGCGCGCCTCTACCGCGAGATCGAGCTCAAGAGCCGTCAGCTCGAGGTCGCGAGCCAGCACAAAAGCGAGTTTCTCGCCAATATGTCGCACGAGCTGCGCACGCCGCTCAACGCCATCATCGGCTTCTCGGAGGTCCTGTCAGAAAGAATGTTCGGCGAGATAAATGAAAAACAGGCCGAATACATCGGCGACATCCTCCAGTCGGGACAACACCTGCTGTCCCTCATTAACGACATCCTGGACCTCTCCAAGATCGAAGCGGGACGCATGGAACTGGAGCTGAGCGATTTCGATCTCCCCAGCACGATCGAGAACACGCTGATCTTGGTGCGGGAGCGCGCGCAGAAGCGAGGGATCACGCTCGGGCGCGCGGTCGATGAGCGCCTGGGAATGATTCGCGCCGACGAACGCAAGGTGAAACAAGTCCTTCTGAACCTCTTGTCGAACGCGCTGAAGTTCACGCCGGAGGCCGGGCGAATCGATGTGCAGGCGGCTGTTCGCGACGGCACGGTAGAGATCTCGGTCACGGACACCGGAGTGGGCATTGCCTCCGAGGACCAGGAGGCGGTGTTCGAGGAGTTCCGGCAGGTCGGGACCGCGGCGAAGAATGTAGAAGGCACTGGGCTTGGTCTCGCGATCTCGCGGAAGTTCATCGAACTCCACGGCGGGAGGATCTGGGTCAAGAGTCAGCTAGGGGCTGGCTCGACCTTCGCGTTCACGCTGCCGCTGCAATGATTTTCGCGGGCAGCGCGAGTATCCCGAGAATTGGTTGGCACGAACAGCTGCTTATAAGCGGTAAGCTATCTTCGTGAATGTCTGCTTCTCGAGAGCCCGACAGGCAGCAACGGGTCTATTCTGTTGAAGAACTCGATGTTTAACAGGACCAAGGTCCGGGCTTGAGCGGTCGTTTGGCAGTGCTCGATCGAGTCAGTCGCGTAGACACTCCTCAGGCAGGCGCTAGTTCTCCTTTTTCTGCTATCGGCGCTAACCATTTCGCCATTCGTCGCAGATTCTGCGCAGCCGCGGCCAGCAGGAACTCGTCATTTGCGCCACTGAGCCCCCGCAATCGTAGTCGATCCAACTTCAGGATCCGTTTGAGGTGAGCGAACAGCATCTCGACCTTCTTGCGGTCCTTGCGCGATTGCTTGTAACCATCGGTCTTGGCAACATCACGAGCCACATCGCGGGCGGATTCATGAACGCTGCGAACGATCTTCCGAACCCGGTCGTTCGGACAGCAGCGCGCCTTCATCGGACATGTCGCGCAATCGAATTGGCTGGCTCGATAGATGATGGTGTCGGCCTTGGTGACGTGGGTGCGCAGGTTCTTGAATGCGCGCCATTGGCGGCGCAGCACGTGGCCCTGCGGGCAGCGGTACTCGTCGGCCTTCTCGTCCCACTTGAAGTCGCTGCTCGATAGCGTCTTATCGTTGCGGTTTGTGTTGTCCCACACCGGCACGTGCGGCTCGATCTGCTTCTCCTCGACCATCCATCCCAGAATTTCTGCCGTGCCGTAATTGGTGTCGCCGATCAACCGCTGCGGCTTGAGAGCAAACCGCGTCTCAACCCGGTCGATCATCGTCCTGGTAGCCTTGATTTCGTCGGTCTTGTAGGCGGGTGTCGCCTCAACGTCGACCACAATGCCTGCGGCGGTGTCGACCAGATAGTTCGCCGAATAGGCGTAGAAGGCCGGGCCACCCGCAGCACTCCACCGTGCCGCCGGATCGGTCAGCGAGATATTCTTAGGCGTGCTCGTCTCCACCTCTGCCTGATCCAGAGCCGCCAGATATTCACGCACCGGGCGGCTGATCGATTGCCCGTCAGACCAGTCGGCCTCAGCACCGGGCACGCCGCGTTGACGGTTGGCGTCGGCCTTAACTAGGCTGGCATCGATGGCAAACCCTTCACCACCCACCAGCCCCTCCCGCACACAGCGCTCCAGGACCTGCTCGAACACGAAACGCAGTGTGTCGCTGTCACGGAAACGACCATGCCGGTTCTTCGAGAACGTCGAGTGGTCCGGCACTTGGTCTTCCAATCCCAGCCGGCAGAACCAGCGATACGCCAGGTTCAGGTGCACCTCCTCGCATAGCCGCCGCTCCGACCGGATGCCGAAGCAGTAACCCACGATCAGCATGCGAATCAGCAGCTGGGGATCAATCGAGGGACGGCCGGTATGGCTGTAAAACGGGGCGAGGTGCTGGTGCAATTCACCTAGATCAAGAAACTGATCAATTCCGCGTAGCAAATGATCGGACGGAACGTGATCGTCGAGATTGAAGGAGTAGAACAGCTGCTTCTGTCCGCCAGGCCGTTGTCCCATCATCCTTGCCTCTCCCTCGATCACCTTGGCTTCAAGCATAGCCACAAGGCGCTCATTTTCAAGGGGGTTTTTCAACAGAATAGGTCGGGCACGGTCCTTCACTTCGCGGCGATGAGCGGCGGCTCGATGAGCGACACCGGCCGTTCATGCCCTGAATGGCACCTGCCCGCCATTGAGCTGCCACTCGGTCGATTTGCTTCAACGCCGGCAGTCGACCCTGAGCCGACATAAGCGCAGATCGGAAGCGGACATTTAAATCGATCGCGACGACGCACGAAGCGAACCAGCGCCGTTAGGCGATCCGGTTCAACTGAGCGTTCATTCAATCACCTGATCCGCGCGCACCAATAGGGACTGGGGGATCGTGACGCCCAGCGCCTTTGCCGTCTTGAGGTTGACCGATAGCAGCAGCGTCCTCGGCTGTTGAACGGGAAGGTCGGCCGGTTTCGCACCTCGCAATATCTTGTCCACAAAGTAGGCCAAGACGCGATATTGCTCCGGCTCGTCGATTGCGAGCGATAGCAACGCGCCAGCCTCTAGGATGTCTCGATCGCCGACAATCGTCGGAAGCCGATGCTCGAGTGCAGTGCGCATGAGCAAAACTCGGTCCGACCAAAACAGGGTTTCGTTTGCAACAATCATCGCTTGCGCGCCACGTCGAGCCGCTTCCGCGACGGCGTCCTCGAGTTCGCTGGTCTGTGTAGCGCCAACAATGATCGGTTGCATGCCGAGCGATCGGTACACCCGTTCGCGCTCCTCACGCGCGATTTCATTATAGGGATTGCCCGGATTGACAAGCACGGCGACGCGTTGCGCTGTTGGCAATAACTCGCGCAAAAGGCCCAGACGCTTGGCATCGAGCTCGGGAGCAACTACCGAATAGCCAGTAATATTGCCGCCGGGCCTAGCAAGACTCGCAACGAGGCCGGCGCGGACCGGGTCGCCAGCGGAATACATCACGATCGGAATACGTGTCGTGGCATTCTTTGCCGCGATGGTCGCAGCCGTGCCGTTTGTCAAGATAAGTTCCACATTGAGCCGGACGAGTTCTTCCGCATAGGGTTTGAGGAGTTCCATCTTGCCCTATGCGTAACGTCGTTCGACGATTAAGTTTTGGCCCTCGATCCAGCCAAGCTCGCGCGCGGGGGCCCACAGCCGTTGAAGGAACGCAGGATTTGGCGCCGAGGCGGGTCCCAAGCTACCTATGTGGCGGACGTTTTTCGCGGCTTGCGCCTTCGTGCCGACGGTCCGCGCGAGAAGGAGCGTGCCGCCGAGTATTGCGAGAGCGCCGCGACGATTCATGGACTCACTTCGCCGACGAAAGGAAGCACGACCATACTACGCATCCACAGCGATTTCACCTCTTACCGCGAGCGGCCGCTTTTGAGGGCCCTACGCTACGAGCGCTTGTGGCCGGTGACCGCCGATGACCCGCGCCCGCCGAATGGCGGCTCCCCGTCTGTTGCGGACGCTCGCGCATGCCAGCTCGTGGACCGCACATGGCCGCAAGCCGCCTGATCGACCATGCATTGCAGAACGACTCTGAGCTGTCTTGGGCTTTTTCCATATCTGACGCTCGATCCTCAAAAAGCTGACATTGGGATAGACTCGACCAACGCACCCTTGCGGGGGACATTTCTGTGTTTCCGTGGTTGCGCTTGGCTCGTGTCGGCTTCGGCCTTATTTCCGAGCCCAAGGTCGATTTACTCGCGACCACGCGTCTTCATTTCCGCGTCTGGCCAAACGACTTGGATTTCAACGGCCACGTTAACAACGGTCGCCATCTCGCGCTTGCCGACATTGGCCGCATTCATTGGTTCGTGCGTAGCGGCGTGCTGGGGGTTGCACGACAGCATAAAGCGTTTCCCATCATAGGCGATGCGATCGCCAAGTTTCGTCAGGATCTCAAGCTGTTCCAGAGGTTCGAGATTCACACGCGCTTACTCGGCTGGGATCACAAGTGGGGATTTCTCGAACACCGCTTCGTGCGTAACGATCGTGTGATTGGAGTGGTCGCAATTCGGGTGTCTTCAAAGGACTGGGCGGCCGCTGATGGGTATTCAGAGGGTGACGGGATCGGAAGTGCCGGAGTGGGCAAATCGTTTTCATCAGGGCGGGGAATTAATGAGCGAGTTGCTACGTGAGGAGGAGCGCTCGCAGGGAGTACGTGGGTCGAAGGAATAATGACTGTCGGATCACGACAACTCAGTGCGTTTGGATGACCGGTATCGGGATTTTCTACGCCTCTGCCGACCGTCTCCTCTTGGGCCGAACTCGGCCCGTCAAGATCAGAGTTCATCTGCGACTGCTGCCAGATCAAATCGCGGTTAAGACAATTGACATCGACGCGACGGGAGTGAACGAACCCGCAGTAGCGGTCCGGAAATTCCGAATCTGCGATCTCAGACGAAGTAATCCACAGAATTGCGGAGCAAAGGCGGAATTGCGGAGCAAAACCAAACCGCAAAAACCGCCGAAACCCGCATGTAGCTTGGCTCCCCGACCAGGGCTCGAACCTGGGACCTGCGGATTAACAGTCCGTCAATCCAAAGGTCGAAATAAGACCGGCAATCAAGTATTTACCTACTTCTCGGTGGGGTCCGTTTTTGGGTACTTAACGGAAGTTAACGCCCCTGGACGTCCAGTTACGCCGACTTAATATACCCCGCGTCCCCTCGCCATTTACACCTTGTCCGCGACCAGCGAAATGCTCTTGACGCCGTACTTGCGTGACGCGCCGATGGCGTTCTTTGAAGTGAATTGATACTGCGGGTTGTCGCGAAGCTGACGTACGCGCAGACCTGCACTCTCGACTGCAGCGGCGTAGCGATCGATCTGCGCGGCGCCGCCGATGCAAGCGGCCCACAGCGTCGCGTCGCAGCTGATGCCCTCGGGCAACTCGCTCTCGCTCACAATATCCGCCAGGGCGATTCGGCCGCCGCGCCGCAAAACCCGCGCCGCTTCTCGGAACACCTCAGCTTTGTCGGGCGCTAGATTGATGACACCGTTGCTGATCACCAGATCGCAGCACGCTTCGTCCAGTCCGGTCGACTGAATGTAGGCCTTGCGAAAGAGCACATTGCGAAACCCGCCCGCCTGCGCGAGGCGCTCTGCTTTTGCGAGTTGCTCATCCGTCATATCGATGCCAATGATCTTGCCCGCGTCACCAACTTTACGCGCAGCAAGAAAGCTGTCCATGCCGGAGCCGCTGCCGAGATCGACCACTGTCTCACCAGGTCGAACGTTGGCCAAGTCGAAGTAGTACCCGACGCCGGCGAACGAGCGAATCGCGTCGGCGGGAACGGCGTCGAGATCGGCGGGAGGATAGCCGAGCCGCTCCGCAAGCGCTCGCCCCATCTCGAAATGGAACTCTCCTTCAGGGTGCGTCGCAACGGCGCGGTACATCGCCTTGACCTTGTCTTCGAGTTCAGCGGTGTCAAGGTGCTTTCGAGCAGTCGAGGTGTCCATCGCGTTTCCTTCGCAGGGCAACTATTTATGCTCCACCGTCAGGGCACTGAGGTCAAGGACGGCCTCCCGAGCAATCGGTTGACCCGCGGAACGTAGCCCGAGTGAATCAGTTCGGCGCACGGCGGCGGACCGATCCCCGGCTTGGCGCGGCGGCTATGCCGCGCGCTCAAACACTTCTACTGCCCAAATCCATGTACCCCCGGTCCAACGGCGACGCAAGCCGTGCTTCTCAAGGACGGCCGTCATCGCCGCCGGACGATGAACGTATGTTCGGAATGCTGTTCCCTGGACGCGTCGCCAGGCATTAGCCGTGGCTACAAACGCTCGGTTATACCAACGCGGCCGAGGGAAGGTGAAGCCCAGAAGATGGCGGGCATGGTCGGCGGCCGCCACGAGTAAGCTGCCGTAGTCGGGATCGCAACACACGACGCGGTCGAGGGTTACCACGTCGGCGATCGGGAGGGAGGCAGCTACTTCCCGAAAGTCGGCGTGCTGGAACGTCACGCGCTGAGCATGGCCCAAGCGCTGTGCCTCCTCGTCCGCAACCGCGAGGTACGCTGCAGACGCGTCTACATGGGTCGCCCGGCTAAAGCCCCGGTCGAGGAGCGCGTGATGGATCGTGCCCACGCCGCCTCCAATGTCGAGGAGGGTCGGGTGGGGTGGCAGCGATGCCTCACGAATGGCGGTCAGGAGTTGTTGAGTACCAGAATCGGGGCCGCGCCGACGAAACCGCCGCGCATCCCGCCGAGCTCTTCCGCGATCGAACTCCTTATCGCTGGCACAGCAATGACAGAAAGTCATTCAGACCCTGCACAGAGGTAATGAATCCGTGCATGGGCGAGTCGGCGCACGCGTTCTGATCGAGTTCGATGGTCGGATTTCCGTAACCAGCAATGAGTAACGCTACCGTCGGTAAGCATGATTGACGCGATCACGTCGTTCCCAGCGTCGAGCACCTTGTAGAACGGGGCGATTATGAGGCGAGCCTGGTTGCGGCTCAGGGCCTGCACCTGAGTTGCACTGGGCAATGCCCCGCTGCGCCACACGCCAGCAAGATTACGAAGGACAACAGAAATATTGATTTTCCTTACGATGGCACAAGAAGTCTACTGACCACCCATGGCAGCAAGATTTCACAGACTGGCCATTCTCGTTTCTTTTGTTTCCCGTGCCTCGGAACGCCACTCGGCGACACGCTCGCACCGTCCTCAGAACACGAGCACCTTGTCGGCCCATTGCGTCCATGCGGTGAGCTCCGCCATCGTGCCTTTGTGGGTCCCTTCGATGAGTTCCGCCTCCGCGATCCCGCGTGCGTCCATGCACGTTCCGCAGACACCAATCTCGGCCCGATTGCGGACGACCCGCCCGAGCATCACCTGAACGTTATAGAACCCCTCCGGCACCTTCTGCCCGCTCTTGGCACACGATGCGGCGTCGCCCAGGAGGAACACCTTGACTTCTTCCCCTTCGACCTTCGAGAGCGACCCCGCCAGCCGCAGAGCATTGTAAGGACGCTCCGTGCCGTACGGGGCGTCGTTGAGGATAAAAAGAGTTTTCACGGTCCCTCCCGGTTTGCGCACATGATCTGGTCTTTACAAACGTTCCAATGAATGTTAGAGTGTTTGGACTTGCAGCCTCTTGATCCCGATCAAGGGACCGATAAATCGCCATACCGACGAGCGCACCCCATGACCAAGGGCCGCGAGATCAAGAACGTCCTCTACGAGCTTGTGGCGCGCATCGCCAAGGCGGTCGCGAGCCCGAAGCGCCTCGAGCTGCTCGAACTGCTTAGCCAGGCGCCGAAGTCGGTCGAGATGCTTGCTCGCGACGCCGAGATCAACGTCACGCTCGCCAGCGCGCATCTCAAGGAGCTGCGGACCAATCGACTGGTCGAGACCGAGCGCAAGGGCAAGAACGTGATCTACCGTCTTGCAAGCCCGGACATCGCGCGGCTGTGGGTCGCACTGCGGATGCTTGCTGAGGATCGGCTGTTCGAGCTCCAGGAGGCGATGCGCGAGCTTGGCGAACCGGACAGCGCGTGGCACGGTGCGAACCGCGACGCGCTGTTGCGCAAGGCACGCAAGGGCGAAGTCGTGGTGCTCGACGTGCGCCCGGGCAACGAGTACGAGCAACAGCATCTGCCGTTCGCGCGCTCGCTACCGCTCGCCGAACTGCGCGCGCGGCTGGCCGAGCTTCCCAAGGACAAGCCAATCGTCGCGTACTGCCGCGGCCCGTTCTGCCTGATGTCGGACGAGGCCGTGAAACTGCTCGCGAAGCGCGGATTCCGCGTCTCGAAGCTCGCCGACGGCGTGAGCGAATGGATGGCTGCCGGGCTGCCGCTCGAATCAGGTCATCGATAGCAAGCGTTTTGTCGCGCCCGCACGGGTTGCAGAATCCAGGAGGTCTCCAATGTTCTTCAGGCAAATCCCCACCGTCGACGCCTCGCTCTCGTACTTCTTCGGTTGCGCGACCGCAGGCAAGGCGGTCGCGGTGGACGTCGTTGCCGGTGACGAAGAGCGGTTCATCGAAGAAGCGAACAAGGCCAAGGTCAAGATCGCGTACGTCATCGACACGCACGTTCACGCCGACCACTACTCGGGCGGGCGCGAGCTCGCCCAGCTAATCGGCGCCCCGTACTGCTTGCACGAGAGCAACCGCGCCAACGTTCGTTTCGACTTCCTGCCGCTCACCGACGGTCAGCTGCTCGATCTGGGCAACGTGAAGGTGAGAGTGCTGCATACGCCGGGACACACCACCGACAGTGTTTGCCTGCTCGTCACGGACCTGCGTCGCGGCAACGCGCCGTGGTTCGTCGTAACCGGCGACACGCTGTTCGTCGGCGCCGTGGGACGCCCGGATCTGGCCGGACGCGAAGCCGAAATGGCGGCGCAGCTCTACGAGACGCTGCACGTGAAGCTCCTTTCGCTACCCGACGAGATCGAGATCTTTCCGGGCCACCAGGCGGGAAGCGTCTGTGGCGCAGGCCTCTCAGGCAAACCTTCCTCCACGCTCGGCTTCGAAAAGCGCTGGAATCAGCTGCTGTCCAAGTCGCGCGAGGAATTCGTCGCAGCGGTGCGCGAGACTCCACCGAAGCCCCCCGACATGGAGCGGATGGTGCGCGTCAACTGCGGTCTCGCTGCCTAGCAGTCACCGGTATACCCGGGCGCCAGAGCATCGCTGATGGCGGCGCCCTATTACAGACCGGCCGGCTAACCAGGCGGCGGCAGTGCTGCTGACGCGCCTTTCTGAAGCCGTCCAGAGGCAACACCGATGCGCCCAGCCACAGGAAACGTCCGATGCGAAATGAACTGATCGAAAACCCGATCTATCTGGATTACAACGCCAGCACGCCGATCGATCCCGCCGTGGCGGCGGTCATGCGCTCGCTTCTCGACACGGCCTACGGCAACCCGCCGAGCGGCCATTGGGCCAGCGCACCGGCGAAGGCCGCGCTGGAGCATGCACGTGGCCAGGTCGCGGCGCTGCTCGGTTGCGCCGCCGACGAGATCGTCTTCACGAGCGGCGGTAGCGAGGCGAACAATCTCGCGCTCAAAGGGGTGTTCTTCGCTCGCGGCGACCGCCCTTCGCACATCATCACATCCGCGATCGAGCATCCCGCGATTCTCGCGCCGTGCGAGTTTCTTGAGCGGCTGGGTGCCACCGTGACCTATGTTGCCGTAGATGGGAGCGGACTCGTCGATCCCGACGCCATCCGCAAAGCGATCACCAAGGACACGTGCCTCATCAGCGTCATGCACGCCAACAACGAGGTCGGCACCATCCAGCCTGTTGCCGACATCGCGCGCATCGCCCGCACGCACGGGATACTGCTGCATACCGATGCGGCGCAGTCTGTCGGCAAGATTTCGACGAAGGTCGATGAGCTCGACGTCGACCTGCTCTCGGTCGCGGGCCACAAGCTCTACGCACCGAAGGGTATCGGCGCGCTTTATGTTCGGCGCGGCATTGCGATCGAGCCGCTGATCCACGGCGCGGGACATGAGGGCGGACGGCGCGCCAGCACCGAGAGTGCCCTCTTGGCCGCGGCGCTCGGCAAGGCCTGCGAAATTGCGCAAGCCTGGATCGGCATGCCCGCATTGCAGCGCTTGCGCGACGCGTTCTGGGAGCATCTCCGCGCCGCGTTCGGCGATCGCGTCATGCTCAACGGCCATCCCGAGAAGCGTCTTCCCAATACGCTCAATGTCTCGTTTGTCGGCCACAATGGCGCCGAGATCCTCGCACGCATGCCGATGATCGCCGCTTCCACCGGCTCGGCCTGCCATTCCGGCCAAATCACTCTGTCACCGGTCCTCGAGGCGATGAGCGTCGCCCCCGAAATCGGGCTGGGCGCGATCCGCTTCAGCCTCGGGCGCGGTACGACGGAGAAGGAGATCGGAGCGGTCGTCGATGCGTTGCGCCAGATGACCCTGTGAGCGCGGCCGCTGCGCCGATGGCGATCGGTCCGGGAGCTTATGACTCGTGGCGGGCGACCTCGATCGGCGCCGTGACCGACGCGATCGAGCAACACCTGATCCTGGAGCTCATTGGCGACCTCAAAGGCGCTCGCGTTCTCGATGTCGGATGCGGCGACGGTGTGCTCGCTTGCGCGGCTGCAGCACGCGGCGCCGTTGTGACCGGCGTCGATCCCGATCCTGCGATGCTCGCCGCCGCCCGTGCGCGCGCCGAACACGACGGCACCCACGTAGATTTCGTGGAAGGACGCATAGAGCGGCTTGCCTTCGCCGATGCGACCTTCGACGTGGTCGCGGCGATCACCGTTCTATGCTTCGTCGCCGACGCGCACGGGGCTGTGGGCGAGATGGCACGCGTGCTACGGCCAGGCGGGCGTCTTATTCTGGGCGAGCTCGGGCGATGGAGCCTGTGGGCCGCAATCCGCCGCCTGCGCGGCCGCTTCGGTGCGGCGACCTGGAAGGCGGCACGCTTCCGCACTGCGGGCGGGCTGCGTGCGCTCACCGAAAACGCCGAGCTTCGCGTCAGCGTGATCCGCGGCGCCGTGTTCTATCCGCCGGTCGGCTTCTGCGCGCGAGCCCTGGCACCCATCGATCTCTGGCTGGGCCGTCTTACAACCTTTGGCGCGGCCTTCATCGCCCTCGCGGCCAGCAAGATGCCCGATGCTGCAGAGCGTGGGTCATGACTGCGCACTTATCCACATCAGAGGGTATCCGATTGGGGTTGCGCGAGAACTGGAGACAGTTCTCTCTCCTGGTCGTGATCAACGCTTTCGTCGGCGGCATGGTCGGCCTGGAAAACACCGTCGTTCCGCTGATCGGCGCGCAAGAGTTCAAGATCGCGTCGACCACGGCGGTCCTCTCGTTCATCGTCAGTTTCGGCGTGGTCAAGGCTTTCGCCAACCTGGTCTCAGGACATTTCGCCGACCTGTACGGCCGCAAATCGATGCTCGTTCTCGGCTGGCTGATCGGCTTGCCGGTTCCGTTCATGATCGCCTGGGGGCCAAGCTGGGGCTGGATCGTCGCCGCGAACGCGCTGCTCGGCGTCAATCAGGGCTTCGCCTGGTCGATGACCGTCATCATGAAGGTCGATTTGGTCGGACCGAGGTCGCGCGGGCTTGCCGTCGGCCTCAACGAATTCGCGGGCTACTTGTCCGTCGGTGTCACGGCATTCCTGGCCGGCTACATCGCCCAGCGCTACGGATTGCGGCCGCAGCCAATCTACCTCGGCATGGGGTATGCGATCGCGGGGCTGGTGCTTTCGGTATTGTTCGTCCGCGATACCCGCCAGCATGTCGGCCTTGAAATCTCTCGCCATGCAGCCACCGCCGAGAGGATGTCGTTCTGGCAGGTGTTCCGACGCGCTTCGATCGGCGACCGCAACCTGTTCGCGGCATCGCAGGCTGGATTGGTCAACAATCTGAATTTCGGGGTGAGCTGGGGAATCTTTCCGCTCTTCTTCGCCAGTCTCGGTCTGGCGGTGGGCCGGATCGGTATTCTTAATTCGGTCTATCCCGGGGTGTGGGGCGTATTCCAGACCGTCACCGGGCCCCTGAGCGACCGCTGGGGCCGCAAGGGATTGATCGCAACCGGCATGTGGGTACAGGCGAGCGGGCTGCTCCTGGTTGCCGCGACGCGCGGCTTCGCTTGGTGGTTTGTGGCGGCCGTCCTTCTGGGCCTGGGAACCGCAATGGTCTATCCGACCCTGATTGCCGCAGTCTCGGACGCCTCCCATCCCTCGTGGCGCGCAGGTTCCTTGAGCGTCTACCGTTTCTGGCGCGATCTGGGGTATGCGATTGGCGCGCTGGTTTCGGGAGTGTTGGCCGATTTGTTCGGCTTCGTGTGGGCAATAGCCGCTGTCGCCGTGCTTGCCGCAATATCAGGTGCAGTGGTTGCATTGGTCATGAAGGAGCGCCGGCCTGCAAGGGTGACGGAGAGTACACAATGACAGCGCCAAAAATTCGCGATACGCGTACGGCTCCCTCGATCCTGCCCCAGAAGTATCATGGATCCGCATCGGTTTTCACGCCGGAGGCCTTGCTTCGCGAAGCACGCCGCCAGAAAGGGATTACCGCATCCGACGTGCCCGAAATCTGCATCCTCGATCCCGATGGCGATATCGTGCGTCACCTCGTGGCGACGAAGCGCGCGCATCGATCCTTCACCTGGCCCTGCTATCACACCGATCTCTACGCGTTCGAAGATGATGGCTTGGCGTACGGCATCGTCGGCTGCGCCGTCGGAGCGGCGTTCGCGGTCCTCGTCGCCGAAGAGCTGTTCGCCTCCGGCTGCCGGCTCCTTCTCAGCATGACCTCCGCGGGCCAGATTCTGCCCGTCCAGCCGCCTCCTTATTTCATCATGATCGACCGCGCGCTGCGCGATGAAGGCACGAGCTATCACTATCTGCCGCCGGCCGACTACAGTGTGGCCGACCCTCGTCTCGTCGAGCTTGCCAGAGCATCGCTGACGACGGCTGGCATGGCCGTGCAGGTGGGCGCCACCTGGACCACCGATGCACCGTTCCGTGAGACGACCGAGGCAATCGCGGCAGCGCGCGAGGCCGGCATCCTCGCCGTCGAGATGGAAGCGGCAGCTCTCTACGCATTCGCCAGGGCGCGCAGCCGCCAGGTCCTCTGCATCGCCCATGTCACCAATCAGATGGCGCAGATCGAAGGCGACTTCGAGAAGGGTGCGGTTGCTGGCGCTGAGGAATCGCTCAGGATCATGACATTGATTGCCCGTCGCTGGCGTCTGCGTCGACAACCAAATGTAGCTCGACCTTAAATCACTTACGGAATAAAGCGAGTGTACGCTTCTGTGGCCAAGCAGCTTCGTCGGTGTGCCAACCGAAGAGTTCGCGTTCGAATCGGCCGACGAACGCGTTCTGCGAGATTTTCATCGAATGCCATTTGAGTCGCTCCGTTCGTCGGCGGACAGGGTCGCGATAATCGGACAGGACTTGGGTCGCTCGCGCTAGGGCCCTTCGGCCGCCGTTCCGGCTCGCCAAGCCGGCGGGATGTCTCTTATCAGGTTCATATAGAGTCAGGCTCCAACTCGCCATGGCGGGTCGAGACGATTGGCACCGGCCCAGTAGAGACAGATGACGTTGCGGGAAGGATCTGCAAGTCGTGCCTCGCGCCAAAGCCACGGTTCGTCGCGTGGCGCTTGGCTGAAGAGCAAACCCTTGCTTTGAAGCCGTTTGACCGTTTCGTCCAGTGACGAAGTTTCGAAGTACACGACGGTCTGTGATGCCTCAGCAAGGAGGTCAACCTTGTGGACCGAGAATGTGGTGTCACCTTCCATCGACTTGAAGCGAGCGTAGTGTGGGGCATGGACGATGAGCTCGAATCCCATGCACTGATAGAAAGCCACCGAAGCGGCCACGTCAATGGCTGGAAGGGTCACCTGGTTCAGTCTCATGGTGCCTTATTGCATCCGATAACGCAGCAAGCGACTCCCGAATTGGAGTGGCCACGGATGGCGTGGTGACCATGTCTTCTTCATCGAGGTTCGCCCCTAGGAGCGGGATCGTGATCGACGCCCCCTCAACAACGACCGCCGCCATGGTTCGCAGCACTTCTCCCAGAGCCGCGTCGGCATGATAGGCACGGGGTGAAGCGTTCAGGATGGCGACCGGCTTCTGGGCAAACGGCTCGAAGCTGACTAGCCAATCCAGAGCATTCTTGATGGTCCCGGTAACGCCGTGCGCGTACTCCGGGCTTGCAATCATCAGCGCATCTGCACTTGCGACCTGAGATCGGAATCGCGCGACGATCGCCGGAGGATCGGCGTCGCGGTCGGGATTGAACAAGGGCAGATTGCCCGCGTCATCGAACACCGTTACTGACACGTCCGAGGGTGCGAGTCTGGCTGCCGCCCGCAGCAAGGCTGAGTTGACCGAGGCGGCGCGAAGGCTTCCGGAAAGAGCGAGTATCCTCATCCGAGTCTCGTGGCCGCCGGCAATCGACCTTCAAGTGGCAGCGTACGCGATCGCGACCTACGCGAAAGCCAATGATCGATCGAAAATGGACCCGAGCCTCCAAGAACGAGCGTAGTCAGGCTGGCGAGATAGAGCAGGATGATCTCGTATCCTACTGGGCCGAACTTCGTACCGCTTTCGCTGACCTGTGCGAGCTTCACGGAGAAGAAGCCGTACGGCAGATGAATAGTGAACAGCGCTGTCAGCAGCACAACTGCCATGGGCAAGCTTACGATCGGCACGAAGGCACCGATCAAGACGCAGAATCCGCCGATCAATTCGACCAGGGTTGTCAGCCACGCGAGCAGAGACGGCATGGGAATGCCGAGCGTGTGGAGAACGACTGCAAAGGTCTCTGGCCCGCGAGACAGTTTCGCGAAGCCATGCGCCATGAATCCGTATCCGACGATCAGGCGAAGGGAAAGGGGGGCCAATCGACGGAGGAGCACGCGAAGGTCGACGGGCGCCGCGGTCGGTTGAGCGGTATTGTGTGCCGTAGAAGATGACGCCATATAAGCTCCTCAAGCTTGAGAGATCGTGGATGCCTGCTCGAGACGTCGCGATGCGCTATCGAGCGCCACCCGAGAATCCCGTGCTTCCTGTCATGAATGCCCGACCCGCGTGAGGTTGGGATGCCCGATAGCAGCGCTACCTTGATCATTTGTCGCTTCTTAACGGTCCAAAGTCGTCCGCTCGCGGCGGCCGCTAGATGCCGGCCCACCATTCGTAGCCTCGATCTTCCCAATAACCGCCCTTGCCGCCGCGGATCTTCTCGAAGCTCTCGACGAGCTCCATGCGCATGATGTACTTCGCGTGCTTGTAGCCGAGCTGTCGTTCCACGCGAAGACGCACCGGCGCGCCATTCGGTATTGGCAGCGTGCGGTCGTTGAGGTCGTAGGCGAGGATCGTCTGCGGATGAAATGCATCCTCCAGGTCGATGCTCTCGTAGTACGGGTTCGTGCGGTCGGCGCAGTGAAACATGACGAATCGCGCCTGCGGCTTCGGCTGCACGGCCTCGAGCAGCGCCGAGAGTCGCGCACCCTTCCATTTTCCGATCGCGCTCCAACCCTCGACGCAATCGTGACGCGTGATCTGCGTCCGGCTGGGGAGCGCACGCAGCTCGGCCAGCGACAGGCTCGCCGGCTTCTCGACCAGTCCATCCACCGCGAGCCGGTAATCGGCGAATCCGCCGGCGGCGAGCGTCATGTATTGCGGGTTCGCCGGCATCGAGGTGCCGTTGCTGCGAAAGCGCGGCGACAGATCCGCCTCGCCGAACTCCTGCGCCATCGCACGGCGCGGTGCGATGAGATGCTGGGTAACGCTAGAGAGCTTCTCTCCGGCCTCCAGTATCTTGGGAGCCCATTCCGTCTGCGACAGGGCATCACACCCCCCAAGCGCGAGAGCACCGGTAGCGCCGAAGGCACTGGCGAGAAAGCGCCGGCGTGAAAGTTCAGCGCGCCTCTTCATTGGAAACCTCCAGATTGATGCGATAACGCCCGGTAATCATCGAGCGCAGGTGATTCCAGAAACCGCTGATGATCACCTCGAAGACGTGAATGAGAACGAAGGCGACCAGAAGCCACGCGGCGATGAAGTGGATGGTCCTCGCTGACTGGCGACCGCCGAAAAAGTCGACCCAGCCCGGGATGATCGAGTCCAGCCATGGCGACATCGCGAAACCCATTAGCACGACCAGGGGCAGCAGCACGAAGATCACGGAAAGATACGCGACCTTCTGCAGCACGTTGTAACGCTTCGCAGCTTCCCCAGTCGGATGTCGAAAGCGCAGATGGTCCACGACCGAGCGCCCGATGGAGCGCCAATCGGTGGCGGTCGGGGCGAGGTCGCGGGCAAAGTGGCGGTTCGCGATCGAATACGCCAGATAGCACAGGCCGTTGATCACGAACACCCAGGCGAAGAAGAAGTGCCACCGCCGCGCCATCGACAGCCAGCGATTGCTGGGTATCGTCAGCCAGCTCGGGAAGGTGCGCTCGACGACATCGCCTTCGGGACCCTCGCTGGCGCCCAGCACACCGGTGGTCACCCATTCGCGACCGAAAAGCCGCGTGAGACCGATCACCTCATCGCCGCTTTCCTGCGCCGTGATCTCGAATACCGGCCCCCTCCCCGTATACGAAGACTTGCCCCAGTACAGCGCGGGGTGGGCGCTGAAGATGTTAAGCCCGCTCATGAGCAGGACCGTCAGCGCGATCACGTTGATCCAGTGCATGATCCGCACCGCGAGCGTGTGGCGGTCATACAGATAGCTGCGGAGCGGGAGGGCCGTACCCAGGCTTGGAGCGGAACTGCTGGAAGATATCGTCGATCCCGTTAGGCATTTTGGAAACCCCGGTCGCACGATCAGCCCGGTACGGGTCGTTGCGTTATCCGCCACCGGCTGTGGGAGGTTGCGGCTTGTGTTCATGGTGTGTTCAGATCGCCGCGCCTGTCGCTGGGCGCATGGCTCGCGCGAGACTTGTCAGGAACCGATTCGGAGACTCGAAGCCGATCACGCGTGCGCCCGGCACCTCGACGCCTTGGCCATCGAAGAAGATTGTTCCTGGTGGCCCGAACAGACCGAACCGCTTGAGGAGCGCCTTGTCCTCAGCGTTGTTCGCCGTCACGTCGGCCCTGAGCAACTGCATGCCGGCTAACTTGCTGGCGATGCGCGGATCGTTGAAGGTGAAGCGATCCATCTCCTTGCAGGATACGCACCAGTCCGCGTAGAAGTCGAGCACCACCGGCTTGCCCTTCGTGTCCGCCAGCGCCACATCGAGCTGGTCGATGCTCTCGACGCGGCGCCAGGCCAGCGATCCCGGCTCCGAGGCGCCGGCGGCCGAAGCCAATCGTTCCAGCGGCCGCAATACATCGCGCCCCCCACTCGCGGCACCGACTATCTGCACAGCGCCGAGGACGAGCAGCACGAGCCCAACACCTTTCCCAAGGCGCTGCCAGCCGCCTGCATCCGCGGGAAGCGCGTCGAGCACGGAAAGGTACGTCGCGCCGACGATGAGCAATGCCGCCCAGGCGAGCATCTGAGCCAAGGCCGGAATCAAGGGCGAGACCGTCCACAGGGCGACCGCAATCAGCAGCACGCCAAACACGCGCTTGATCGACTCCATCCACGGCCCTGCACGCGGCAGCAGCGAGCCTGCGCTGACGCCAACAAGCAGCAGCGGCACGCTCATGCCTGTGGCCATCGCGAACAGCGCGCTGCCGCCGATTACGACGTCGTGCGTCTGCGAGATGTAGAGGAGGGCGCCGGCCAACGGAGCGGCAACGCAGGGCCCGACGATCAGGGCGCTGATCGCCCCCATGGCCAGCACGCCGGCGAGCCTTCCGCCGCTCGTACGCGCCGAGGCCTGCGCGAGGCGCGTTTGCCACGCGGAAGGGAGTTGCAATTCGTAGAAGCCAAACATCGATAGCGCCAGCGCGACGAGGAGGGCAGCGAACGAGGCCAGCACCCACGGCTGCTGCAGCGATGCGGCGAGACCTTCACCGACGAGACCAGCGGCGATGCCGAGTGCGGTATAGACGATCGCCATACCGAGCGCGTAAGCGAGCGCCAGCACGAAGCCGCGCGTCTTGGTCAGCCCATGATCGCCCCCATCGCGCTGATCCCTGCTCTGTCCGACGATGATCGACGACAGAATTGGCAGCATCGGCAGTACGCACGGCGTGAAGCTCAGCAGCAGGCCGAGCACGAAGAAGATCGGCAGGACTGCGAGCAGCGACCGGGATCTCAACGCGGTTTCGACGCGGCCTGCATCCGTCGATGTCGCCGACGGGGAGGCGGTCGATGCCGAGCCCTTGACCGGTGGCTGCAGGATGCTCGAAGCGGAGCCAAGCGTAAGCTGGGCCGTGCGCGTCTCAGGCGGATAGCATATGCCCTGGTCGGCGCAGCCCTGCAGCTTTGCGGTCAGCGTGAACGGGCCACTCGCGGCCTGCACCGGAAGCTTCACGACTACGTCGCCGCGATAGATCTCAAGCCGCCTGTTGAAGGTTTCGTCGAACTTGATCTTGCCTGGCGGATACTGCGGAACACCAAGCTGTGCGCCATCGCTCGCGGCAAAGCTGAAGCGCTCGCGGTAGAGGTAATAGCCTTCGGCAATGTTGAAGCGTGCCTCGACGGCGCTGCCGTCATCGCTGATCGCAGCGGAGAACTTTAACGCATCCTCCGGGTCGAGAAAGTCGGCCGCGTGCGCGGCAGGGAGGAGCAGACACGCCAGCAACGCGCCTACGAGAAGCGCGGCACGGCCGATCCATAGGCGAATGTTCATAGTTTGCATCTGAAGCCTAGAGCGCGACCCGCAATCCACAGCAAAATCGGCCGGGAACGAGGTCACGTTGTAGCGGCGCGGGGGGTGATTCCGGCCCCCCGCGCGCTGCTCGACTTACTTCGCCACCGCTTCCTTGGACATCGCGTCGTGGGACATCGCGTCGTGGGACATCGCATCCTTCTTCATTGCGCCCTTGGACGGCTTGCCTTTCTTTGCATCCTTGGCCTTCGCATTCTTGGCCGTGGCGTCCTTGGTCATTGCATCCGTGGACATCGCATCCTTAGACATCGCGTCGTGCGACATCGCGTCGTGCGACATCGCATCCTTGGACATAGCATCCTGTGCATACACGGCTGAGCCGGCACACATCAGACACGCGGAAATGAGAGCTGCAGCGAGTTTGTTCATTCAAGGCTCCAAAAGAAAGTTAGGGTTTGCGCGGCACAATGCCGCATTTTCAGCGAAGCTGATCGAACAGCTTCGACCGAACCGGTACGGCGTGATTCGCAGGCTGTCCTTCCAACAAGCAGCGCGGTTGTCTCTCGAACCCTGGGCTTCCGGCCGAAGGTCGTCTGTAGCTCCGACGTGTCCGACGATGCAACCGATAGCGGGCTCCGCCGTTCATCTTCATGACCGAAGACATTGCGATGCACCGATCGCTTGCAGCACCTGGCCCGTTCGCAGATCCTGGACAAACGCGACGATCCCCAACTGCGCCCGATTCCAATTCGCTCGTGTGCTCACGGCTTGCCTGATATCAGCATGACCGGCGTTCAATGCAATGGGCCCGATCCATTCACGCACAACGTGATCGTGCGACAAGGTCACGCCGCGATTTTCGCCAGCCGAAACCTTGGACGTAAGCTTGTCCTCGGTGAGCGCGACAAACAGGCCGAGTTGACCCGCGGGTAGCGGGGCAGTCGCCGAAACTGCAACGGCAAGTGTTTCGGGACCGGTGGATTCGGCGTGGATGCGAATAACGGCACGCGCCGGCCGGGCGACGATCCGCTTCAGTTCATCGTCAAGGTCACCGTGCCAGTCGCGAACTTCCGTCCCGGAGACAAAGAAATGTGGAGTGAAGACGGTCTTGTGGCCATTGGCGTGAACGAGCCAGCTCTGACGCTCCGAGAACTGAGGTTGAGCAAAAGGCTCCTTCCAACCGAGGTCATCCCAATAGTCCACATGAAGCGAGATCGGGACGACCTGTTCCAAGCTGTAGTCGTGCCCAGGGAACTGGCTGAGCCGCTTGTCGGCCGGCGGACAGCTCGAGCAGCCTTCGGACGTGTAGAGTTCGACCAGCGCAGTCGTTTTCGGACCGCTATCGACGTCACACGCCGCCCAGCCGAGCGCCGGTGATAGAAGCGCAGTTGCCAAGATCGCACTGATGGGTCGGTTCATGGTTCTACCTCAATTCATCGCAGATAGGGGTCTCGGTGCCATGCGGCATGTGCGAGTAAGTTCGCAGGAACGCGACGCGTGGTTACACTGAGCGTTTTCTTTTCGCATGCCTGTAACCAGATGCTCCGATGCAACGAATAGATAGACGGGAAGGCATGGACGCGAACGAGGAGCGTCTGCGCGAGCTTCTGGTCCGCGGACTCGGCGGCGACCCGGTCGCCTACCATGCATTCCTTAGGGATCTGAGTGCACACCTGCGGGCGTTCCTCCGACGGCGCCTCGCGCATTTGCCCGACGACATCGAGGACGTTGTGCAGGAATCGCTTCTGGCCGTACACAACCAGCGTCACACCTATGACGTGGACCAACCGTTGACGGCGTGGGTGCACGCGATCGCGAAATACAAGATGGTGGATCTCGTGCGGCGGCGTGCAAGCCGCGACCTGCTCACCGAGCCGTTGAACGACGAGAACGATGTATTTTCTTCGGCGGACGCCGACGCCGCCGAAGCGCGGCGCGACGTCGCCAAACTGCTCGAGGAATTGCCCGACCGGCAGCGGCTGCCTATTCTCTACATGAAGCTGCAAGGTCTGTCGGTAGTGGAAACAGCGCGGATCACCGGGATGTCGGCATCTGCGGTCAAGGTCGGCGTGCACCGTGGCTTGAAGGCGCTAGCCGCGAAGATAAGAGGCGACGAATGAAAACAGACGATCTCGTGACCCTGCTCGCCACCGGAATCGACGGCGTCGAACCGGGTGCAATGACACGCCGCTATGCAACGGCGATCGGCTGGGGCGCACTCGGTTCAACGCTACTCATGGCGACCCTGCTGGGTGTGCGGGATGACCTTGGCCACGCGGCGTTGCAACCGATGTTTTGGGCCAAGCTTGGCTACGTCATCAGCCTCGCCGTGGCAAGCCTGTTCGTCCTCTCGCGTCTTTCCCGGCCTGGCTTGAGTATGGCAGGGCTCGCGCCCGCGCTGGCCGCACCGCTGATCTTGATCTGGGCACTCGCCGCGATCGCTTTGATTGGTACGAACACGACAGAGCGCGAGAGTCTGCTATTCGGAAGAACGTGGAATTCCTGCCCCTTCCTTATCGCTACACTGTCCGTGCCGGTCTTCGTTGCAATCACGTGGGCGATGAAGGGGCTGGCGCCGACGCGGCTGGGACTCGCCGGCGGAGCGGTGGGTCTCGCTTCGGGAGCGATCGGCGCCATTGTTTATTCGCTGCACTGCCGGGAAATGGGTGCGCCGTTTCTGGCCACGTGGTACTTGCTAGGCGTGCTGATCCCCGCCGTCATAGGGACGCTGCTCGGGCCGCGTCTGCTGCGCTGGTGACCCCTTTCAGGACCCAACGAACGAAGTGAGACCGCGCCGGGCTGGCAGCGCACCCGCTGTGCAACGACTTTGCAGACATGCCTTGGCTTGAGCGTCAGCTGCCATGAATACGCCGCCGATTGAACTCTGCGATGAAAGCGAATGCCACGAGCTCGAGGCATTCCTCGTCGAGCGAATCTACGAATTCAACGCCCAGGCGACCGGCTACTTCGACGGAAAGCTCGTGGGTGGTCGGCTGCGGAGCGACTCGGGCGAAGTCATCGCTGCGTTCAACGGCCACACGTGGGGAGGTTGCTGTGTGGTTGCTCATCTGTGGGTGCACGAGTCGCAGCGCGGCCGCGGTCTCGGCCGAGCGTTGGTGCAGGCCGCGGAAGCCGAGGCGAGACGCAGAGGTTGCGAACAAGTAGTCCTGTCAACGCACAGCTTCCAGGCGCCAGCGTTCTACGAACGGCTGGGCTATGAGAAGCTGGCTGTCATTCGCGGCCAGCCCAAGGGGCATGCGAACGTCGTCTACGTCAAGTGCGTGAAGGGTCGGAATGGCACCCGACCCCTCCACTGTGCTCGTTGCCCGTAGCTCGCTCGTTGACTTGCGCTACCCCGGCGCTACCCCGACCAAACACCTAAACGGCCTGTCGAGTGACAAGCCGTTGTGTGCTTCCTGAGACACGGGTAACACTTCATTCCGGGCACATGGGTAACACTTCTGCGCTTTGCGGGGAGAACGCAAAGTGCCTTGGAAGGAGTGTTGCCCGATGGATGAACGGCTCCGATTCGTGGCCCGATTGCTCGAGGGCGAGAAGATGGCGGCCCTGTGTCGCGAGTTTAATGTCTCGCGCAAGACCGGTTACAAGATCTTCCAGCGCTACAAGGATTGCGGGCTCGAAGGACTGACCGATCGCTCGCGTCGGCCGTACCGGCAGGCGAACCAGCTACCCTTTCAGATCGAGAGCCTGATCGTGCAGCTCAAGCGCGAATACCCCAGTTGGGGCGCGCCGAAAATCCGCGACAAGCTCCGGCGCAGACATCACGATATCCAGACCCCGGCGATCAGCACCGTGCACGCGGTGCTCAATCGCCATGGGCTGGTCAGCCGCGGCCGCAAGCGCCGCTACCACGCTCAGGGCACCGCCCTGTCCAAGCCGCTGCTGCCCAATGATCTGTGGTGCGCCGACTACAAAGGCGAGTTCATGCTCGCTGATCGACGCTATTGCTACCCGCTCACCATCAGCGACTTCGCCAGTCGCTACCTCTTCAGCTGTGAGGCGCTTTCCAGCACCAAGGAAACCTACGCCTTCACCGTCTTCGAGCGGGTGTTCAAAGACTTCGGGCTGCCCAAAGCCATCCGCACCGACAACGGCGTGCCCTTCGCCAGTCCCCACGCGCTCTTCGGCTTGAGCAAGCTTGCCGTGTGGTGGTTGCGCCTCGGCATCCACATCGAGCGCATCAAACCTGGCCATCCGGCGCAGAATGGCCGCCACGAGCGCATCCATCTGACCTTGAAGAAGGAAACCACCAAACCCGCCGCGCAGAACTTCCTCCAGCAACAGGCGCGCTTCGATGACTTCCTCGACTGCTACAACGACGAGCGCCCGCACCAAGCGCTCGATATGAAGTATCCCGCGGAGCTCTACCAACGCTCACCACGCCCGTATCACGGGCTCGATGCGCTGGACTACCCCCTCCACGACCGCACCCTCACCGTCACCCAGTGCGGCCGCATCTGCTTCGGACGCCGCAAGATCAATCTGAGCACGGTGTTTGCCGGTCAGAATGTCGGGGTCAAGGAAGTCAGCGATAAAATCTGGCTGGTGAGCTTTATGGATTACGACTTGGGGTTCTTCGACCACGAGACCGGTCGTCTCGGGTGCGCGGAGAACCCCTTCGCCGCAAAAGTGTTACCCATGTCTCCGGTATAAACCGTTACCCATGTGACCGGAATGCACCTTGATCATTTTGGCTCCCCGACCAGGGCTCGAACCTGGGACCTGCGGATTAACAGTCCGTCGCTCTACCAGCTGAGCTATCGGGGAATGCTACAAAACCGCGGAGCAAGACAGCCGACTATTTTAGCTTTTTCGACTCGGTCGGGTCAATGCGACTGAAGGTGTGCAGGAACGGCGTCGTCGAACCCGGCTCGAGATGCGGCGCCGCGAGCCGCAGATAGTGCAGCATCGACCACAGCGTGAGGATGGCCGCGACCCAGAGGGCGATCGTGCCGAGCACGGGCGTGAAGCCCGGCAGGAACGAAGTATTGAGCAGGAGCGCGATGATGGCGGTGATCTGCGCCACCGTTTTCACCTTGCCGACGAACGCGACGGCCACGCTCTTCGACTTGCCGAGTTGCGCCATCCATTCGCGCAGCGCCGAGATCGCGATCTCGCGTCCGATGATGATCATGCACAGCCACGCATCCGCCCGACCCAGCCAGACCAGCACGATCAGCGCCGCCACGACCATCAGCTTGTCGGCGACCGGATCGAGGAAGGCGCCGAACGCGGACGTCTGTCCCCAGCGGCGAGCGAGCCATCCGTCGGCCCAGTCGGTGATGGCGGCCACCGCGAAGATCGACATGGCGAGCCAATTCTTCGCCGGCATCGAGAGCCACGAATCGGGAAAATAGTACACGCCGACGAACAGCGGAATCATGATGATCCGCAGCCAGGTCAGCGCGATGGGAAGGTTGAAGTACATGATCGTTGCCCGTTACGGGTCTCGCCCTTCGCCCCCGCGAAGATGCCGGTCCCGCTGGGAATGGGGCGTCATTCTACTTGGGAAAAGCGACCGGAGCGCTGACCTTCAGTGCAGCGAGGCGAAGATCCGCTCGGCGAGCGCGCGGCTGATCCCCGGAACGCGCGCCAGATCGTCGACGCTCGCGGCCTGGACGCCCTTCAGCCCGCCGAAGTGCGAAAGCAGCGCTTGGCGGCGCTTGGACCCGATGCCGCCAATCTCCTGCAGCGAGGAGGTCGTGCGCGCCTTGCCCCTCCGGGCGCGGTGCCCCTGGATGGCGAAGCGGTGCGCCTCGTCCCGGATCTGCTGCAGCAGATGCAGCCCGGGATGATCGGCGGGGAGCTTGAGCGCCGCCTCGCGATCGGGAAAGACGATCTCTTCCAGTCCGGGCTTGCGCTCGGGGCCCTTGGCGATGCCGATGAGGTGCGTGCCATGCAGCCCCTGCTCCGCGAGCACCTCGGCCGCGACCCCCACCTGCCCTTTGCCTCCGTCGATCACCAGCAGATCCGGCGCCGGGTACTCTCCGGAGACGATGCGCGCGACCCGGCGGGTAAGCGCCTCGCGCAAGGCGGCGAGGTCGTCGCCGGCTGCCTCGGGGCGGACGTTGAACCGCCGGTATTCGCCGCTCTGCATCGACAGCCGATCGAAGATAACGCACGAGGCGACCGCGGCCTCGCCCATCGTGTGCGACACGTCGAAGCATTCGATGCGTTGCACGCTCGACGGCAGCCCCAGCCCCTCCTGCAACGCGGCGAGACGCTCGTCCTGGGTCGCCTTCTGCGCGAGCCGCTGCTTGATCGCGAGCTCCGCGTTCTGCGCCGCCATCGTCGTCCATACGCGACGCTCGCCGCCGGGGTTCGTCACGATCTCCACCTTGCGGCTCGACTGCGCGGAGAGCACTTCGGCGAGGAGCTCGCTGTCTGTGGCTTCAGGCGCGATGATCGTCGGCGGCACGGGCTGCTCGAGGTAGTGCTGCATCAGAAACGCCGGGACGATCTCCGCGATCGACGCACCTTCGGCGTGCTGCGGAAAGAAGCTGCGGTCTCCGACGTGCCTGCCTCCGCGGATCATCACGAGGTTGACCGCCGTGAAGCCGCGGTCCGCCGCCGCGCCCACGACGTCGATGTCGCCCGCGGTGGCGCTCTCGACGAACTGCCGCGACTGCAGCCGGTTGAGCCGCGTGATCTTGTCCCGGATGCGCGCCGCCTCCTCGAAGGCGAGCGCGGATGCGGCCTCGTCCATCTTGCGCTGCAGCCGCGCGAGCACTTCGCTCGTCTTGCCCTGGAGAAAGAGAATCGCGTTCTGCACGTCCTCGCGGTACGCCGATTCGTCGATCAGGCCGACGCACGGACCGGTGCAGCGCTGGATCTGATGCAGCATGCACGGCCGCGAGCGGTTCGCGAACACGGTCGGCTCGCAGGTGCGGAGCTGGAAGACCTTCTGCAGCTCGGCGATGCCGTCGCGCACGGCGCCGGCGCTCGGAAACGGCCCGAAGTAGCGATGCGGCTTCTCGAGCTTTCCGCGATGGAAGCGCAGCTGCGGAAAGCGCTCGCCGGTGAGACACACGTAGGGATAGCTCTTGTCGTCGCGGAAGACGACGTTGTAGCGCGGCTGGTGCGCCTTGATCAGGTTGTTCTCGAGCAGCAGCGCTTCGCCCTCGTTGCGCGTGACGGTGGTCTCGACCCGCTCGACCTGCGTCACCATCATCGCCGTGCGCGGCGCATGCTCGGTCTTCTGGAAGTAGCTCGAGACGCGCTTCTTGAGATCGCGCGCCTTGCCGACGTAGATCGTCTCGCCGGCGGCGTTCAGCATCCGATACACGCCCGGCAGGTTCGGCAGCGACGCGAGAAGCTCGCGCGCGTCGAAGGCCGGCCGGGCGGCGGTCTCCTGATCGGGTCTGGCGGAAGACATGGGCGCTCAGCGGAGCTCGGTTGGCCTCAGTTTGCCCTCAGTTACCCTCAGTTACCCTCAGTTACCCTCAGTTACCCTCAGTTACCATGCGGCAGCGCGCTCGCCCCTTCGTTCCCGGCCGAGATGGCGCGCGATCGCGCGGAAGACGCTCTGGAACATCGGCCGGGTGATCCGCCCGGTGTTGGCGTTGTAGCGGCTGCAGTGATAGCTGTCGAAGAGACTCGCGCCACGCGTCAGCGCATGGCTCGCGCCGTGAGCGAAGGCGTGCTCTCGTGCAGGCAGCCGCAGAGCGCGCAGCACGGCATCGTGGGCGATGCGGCCCAGCGCGAGGATGGCGGCGCCTTCGGGCAGCACGGACAGCTCGACCGCGAGATAAGCGTTGCATTCGCGGATCTCGGCGGGCAGCGGCTTGTTGGCCGGTGGGAGGCACTTGACCGCGTTGGTGATGCGGGCGCCGATGAGCTGCAGCCCGTCGGCGGCGCCGAGCGACTCCGGGCCGCTCGAGAAGCCGAATTCGAAGAGCGTCCGGTAGAGCAGGATGCCCGCGTAGTCCCCGGTGAAAGGCCGCCCGGTCGCGTTCGCGCCGTGCCTGCCGGGCGCCAATCCGACGATGAGGAGCCGCGCGGCGGGATCGCCGAACGGCGCAACCGGTCGGCAGAAGTACGTCGGATGCTCCGAACGCACCCGGGCTAGGAAGGCGGCGAGGCGCGCGCAGCGAACGCAGTCGATATTGTAGGCACCGGGCGGAAGAGAGGCGGGAACCGCCCCGCTTTCACCTCGTAATGTTCGGGTCATGTAGAATCGCGCGCTCTCGAGAAATGGGGCGGTAAGGACGTTTTGCAATGGCCACGCTCTGGAGACAGCGCCGACGCGCCGTCGCTCGCACCCCTCTTTATGCTACCACCCGAACCCGAGCTTGAAGTCCGGTCGCGCCTTCCCGCTCGGGCGAACGGGCGCCCGCCGCTGCTCTTCGTCCATGGCGGCTACTGCGACGGCTGGTGCTGGGAGCCGCATTTCCTTCCCTGGTTCGCCGCGCGAGGCTACGCGGCGCACGCGCTCTCCTTGCGCGGCCATGGCCGCAGCGGCGGATACGAAACGCTCTTTGTCGCCGGTATGGACGACTTCGCCGCCGACGTGGCGCAGGTCGCGCGTCGTCTGCCTGAGGCGCCGGTCCTGATCGGACACTCGATGGGCGCGGCCGTGGTGGAGCACCTTCTCGCGTCGGAGCCGGCGCGAGGCGCGGCGCTGCTCGCGCCCATCCCGCCGGCGGGCCTGGGTCCGATTGCGCATCGGCTGGCGGCGCATCAGCCCGAGTATCTCGTGAACCTGCACCGCCTCGACGCGCCCCACCTCGCAGGCGACGTGCTCGCCGCGCTGCGGCCGATGTACTTCAGCGCCGACGTCGATCCCGCCGTTCTGGTCGAGGCCGTGGCGCATCTCACCGTCGAATCGCCGCGCGCGATCCTCGATCTCACGCTGCCCTGGCACAGGGTGCGCCCGCAGGCCTCCGTGCGGCCATTCGTGCTCGGCGCGGCGGGCGACCGCATCGCCACGCCGGCCGACGTCAGGGCGACCGCGTCATTCTACGAGACCAGCGCGACGATCGTCCCGGGGCTGGCGCACATGCTTATGCTCGAGCGGGCCTGGGAGACCGCCGCGAAGCCGCTCCTGGCGTGGCTGGAACGGGAGGTCGCAGCAGGACCGTAGGTTGTCGTCCGCGTGCACGCGGGCATAGCGTGTCGTCCCGACGCAGGCCGGGGCCCAAATTGCCCGCAGGAGACGTGCCTTCGGCCCCGGCCTTCACCCGGACGACGATTGCTTCGCTTCAGTGTCTCGCTCGATTGAACGCCGCGAAATCGTCGGCGGCGAGTGCGCGGCTCACGAGGTGACCCTGGAAGCAGTCGCAGCCGCGGGCGCCGAGGAAATCGAACTGCTCGCGCGTGGCCACCCCCTCCGCGATCACGCGCAGGCCCAGGCCCCGCGCAAGCGCGATGATGGCCGAAGTGATCGCCGCGTCGCCGGGGTCCGTCTCGATGTCGGCAATGAACGAGATGTCGATCTTGAGCGTGTCGATGGGAAAATGCTTGAGGTGCGAGAGGCTGGAGTAACCGGTGCCGAAGTCGTCGATCGCCACGCCGAAGCCTTCTTCACGCAGCTGCTGCAGCACCTTCTTGATCGAGTCGAGATCGTGCAGCAGGCTCGACTCGGTGACCTCGAGCTCGATCCATTCGGGCTTGCAGCCGGCTTCCTGCACGATCTGGGAGATGCGCTGCGCGAGGTCGTCGCGATAGAACTGCCGCCCCGAAAGGTTGACGGAGACCATGAGGGGCAGTCCGGCTTTGTGCCAGGCCGCGCACTGCAGCGCCGCGGTGCGCAGCACCCATTCGCCCATCACGTGGATCAGGCCCGACTCCTCGGCGAGCGGAATGAACACCTTCGGCGCCACGTCGCCGTGCTCGGCGTCGTGCCAGCGCAGCAGCGCCTCGGCGCCGACCACCGCCTGGTCGGCGATGCGCAGCACCGGCTGATAATGAAGCGAAAGCGCGCCGTCCTTGACCGCCAGGCGCAACGCCGTTTCCAGCGTGTGCTGCTCGAGCCGCCGCGCGGCCAGATCGGCATCGAAGAACTGGTAGGTGTTGCGGCCGAGCTCCTTTGACCGGTACATCGCGACGTCGGCGTGCTTCAAGAGCTCTTCCGGCGCATCGCCGTCGTCCGGGTAGACCGAGATCCCGATCGAGGAGGTGACGTAGATGTCGTGCTCCTCGACCTCGAAGGGCAGCGATATCGCCTCCTGCAGCTTCGTGGCGATGCGACCGAGGATCTCGGCCTCGTCGAAATCCTCGACGATGACCATGAACTCGTCGCCCCCGAGCCGGGCGAGGAGGTCCGTCTCCCGCAGCGCGTGCGACAGCGCCGCCGTGACGCGCTTCAGGAGCTCGTCGCCGATCCGGTGGCCCAGCGTATCGTTGACGTTCTTGAACCGATCGAGATCGATGAACAGCACGCCGACCCGCTGTCCGGTCCGGCGGCCCTTGGCGATCGCCTGGGTAAGCCGCTCCTGCAGCAGCACGCGGTTCGGAAGTCCGGTGAGCGCGTCGCGCGTGGCGAGGTACTGGAGCCGTTCCTCCGCCAGGATGCGCGAGGAAACGTCCTGCACGAACGACAGGATCGAAACGATACTGCCGTGCTCGTCCAGCAGACACGAGTGGTACCACTCGCACCAGATCGTCTCGCTGTCCTTGCGGTAGTTGCGCGTAAGCCCCGTCGCACGCGGCTCTTCGCCGGCGATCAGCTTGTTGACCAGCGCGCTGACATGGTCGCGATCGGACTCGTGCGTGAGCCGGCTGCCGGTGAGCGGCATCCCCAGCACTTCCTCGGCGCGCCAGCCGAAGATGTGCTCGGCCTGCGGCGACCAGCGCACGAGCTGGAAGTCGCGATCCCATTCCAGCACCGCGAGCGGCGTATTGTTGATGTGCGAAGAGAGCATCCAGTTCGCGCGGCGCAGCGCTTCCTCGTTGCGCTTCTGGTCGTGGATGTCGGTGTGCACGGCGTAGATGCCAATCACGTTGCCTTCGCTGTCGCGGTTGGGAGCGAAGTGGACCGATTCCCAGCGCTGCTCGCCGTTGGGCTGCACGAGGAGCTGCTCGGTCGAAACGGTCTCGCCGGAGAGAACGCGGGTCAAGAGCGGCTGGAGCTGGCGCCCCCGCGCCTCGCCGACCACTTCGCCGATGCGCCGTCCGGTGAGCTCCTTGCGGCTTTCGGAGAGCCATTCCTCGTTGTGGCGGTTCAGGAACCGGAAGCGGAAGTCGCGGTCGATGTACGCCACGCGCGCCGGCACGTTGTCCATGATGAGCCGGAGCTCCGCCTCGCTCGCGCGCAACGCCTCCTGCGCCTGCTTGAGCCCGTGAATGTCGTTCATGAGCACGAACGCGCCGGCGATCTCGCGCTCTGCGCTCATGTCCGGAACCACCCGGATGGTCATCCACCTGCGAACGCCGTTGGCGCCCGGCACGAGGCGATCGAAGGACGTCGATTCGCCGCGCAGCGCCCGGCCGAGCATCACCTGCGCGCTCTGATAGATGCCGTGCCCGACCACGTCGCGAAGCCGCAGCTCCGTCACCTTCTCCGCGGAAAGCCCGAAGTAGTGCAGGAAGGTACGGTTGACGTACTGGCAGCGCTCGTCGCGGTCGATGTACGCCACCGGGGCCGGCACGCCATCCATGATCGCGCGCAACTGCGATTCGCGCGCAGCCAGCGCATCCTGCGCCTGCTTCAGGTCGGTGATGTCGTGCCAGACGGTGTAGTAACCCTTGATCGTGCCGTCGAAGTGAAAATCGGGAACGATACGGTTCCTGAGCCACAGCGCCTTGCCGTTGGCGTCGACACCCGCACGCTCGTAAGTGACGCTTTCGCCCTTGGCGGCGCGCTCGATGTAAGGCCGCTGCGCTTCGGAGACTTCGGGGCCAAGCACTTCTTCGGCCGCTTTGCCGATCACGTCGTCACGATCGAGGCCCACCACACGCAGGAATGCATCATTGACGAAGCTGTACTTGCGCTCCTGATCGACATAGACGACAGGCTCGGGGATGTTGTCGGTGAACAGCCGGAGCTGCTCCTCGCGCGTGGCCAGCGCCTGCTCGGTGAGCTTCAGGTCGTGGATGTCGTATTCGGTGCAATACAGCCCCCGCACCTTGCCCGTGCCGTCGACGTCGGGCGCGATGCGCCCGTGCATCCAACGCCGCTGGCCGTCGACCGAAACGCCGACGCGCTCGTAGTCGACGTTCTCGCCTTCCTGCGCGCGCTTGATGATCGGCCGCAGGAAGGCGGTGACGTCGGAGGGCATCACTTCGTACGGCGTCTTCCCGTAGATCTGATCCTGCGGCCGGCAGACCCAGTTCGCGAAGGCCTGGTTGACGAACGTGTAGCGCAGCGACTTGTCGAGATAGGCGATCGGGCCCGGGATGTTGTCGGCGAAGAGCCGGAGCTGCGCTTCCTGCGCCTTCAGAGCTTCGCGGATGCGGACGTCGTCCTCGATGTCGTTGATGACCGCGAACGCGCCGCCGATGCGGCCACCGGGCTCGCGGTCCGGGAACAAGGTGATCCGCACCCAGCGCAGCTCGCCCGAGGCGGAGCGCTCGCGCCGGTCGTAGGCGACCGTGGCGCCCGCGAAGGCGCGCTCGACGTAGCCCGTGAGGTCTGCGAGCGCCTCGGTGGCGACGAAATTCTTGAGCGGCTGGCCGAGAAGATCGTCGACCGCGCGGCCGATGTACTCGCCGTACGGCTTGTTGGCGAAGCGCAGCCTCAGGCTCCGATCGAAATAGCAGATCGGCAGTCCGACGCTGTCGGTGACCACCCGCAGTCGATGCTCGCGCTGCCCCGCTTCGAGCTCCAGTCGCTTGATGTTGTCGACGTCGGTGTACGTCGCGAGCAAGCCGCGGATCTCGCCGCGTGGCCCGCGGTCCGGGTAGTAGTCGACGCGGATCCAGAAGGCGTTGCGCTTGGCGCTCGAGAGCTGGCGCTCGAAGCTCACCCGCTCGCCGGAAAGCGCCGCGATGACGTAAGCCTGGTAGAGCTGGTAGAGCTCGCGTCCTTCGACCTCGACGATTTCGCGGCCGAGGACTTCGGCGGTCGCCTTGCCGGTCCAGTCGAGGAAAGCACGGTTGACGAAGCGGAAATGCTGGTCGGCGTCGATATAGCAGACCGGGACCCCGAGCGCGTTCAGCTTGCGCTGCGATAGCGCCAGCAGGCCCTCCCGCCCCTCGCCCGACGTTTCCAGCGTCGGCTGATCGAGCCGGCTCAGTTGTTTTGGTAGCGCCATCGCCACGGGCTTGTTCCGTCGTTGCGGCCGCCCGCTTCTCCCTGGTGAGCGGGCAGTCTAGGGGGCCAATCCCGACCTGACAAGCAAGGAGCCTGCCATAGCCGGCGCGCGACCCGTCCTGCCTCGACGCGGGGGCTGCGGCCCGGCAAAAGCTCTCGCGGCGATATTCTCGGCTTTGCCCGCGTTGGCTCCCCCACTCATGCAGGCTACAATCGGCGTCACAAAAAAACGCCCGGCGGCACCCCGTCCCGCGGCGCACCCTTGGAGAAAGGCCCGTGTTCGGAGCCCGCGCGGTGCGCTTAGCCGCGGCCCTGTTGTCCCTCGTTCTGCTGTGCGCCGCCGGCCCTGCCTCGGCCGCGCCAGCCGATACGCCGGAACTGACCGGCATCCCGGTCGATTTCATCCTGTTCGGCGCCACGCTGGCCGGCGTGGCCCTGTTCCATCGTCACACGCTCGGAATCGCGCTTGGCGGCCTGATCGCGATCTCCGCGTACAAATTGACGTTCACGGGTTTCCGCGAGGGCGCGGGTCTCACGGCGCTCGTCGCCCACCTCGGCCACGAATGGGTGATTCTCGCGAACCTGTTCTGCCTGCTGATGGGCTTCGCGCTGCTGTCGCGGCATTTCGAGAAGAGCCATGTGCCGCTGGAACTGCCGCGTTTCCTCCCCGACGACTGGAAGGGCGCGTTCGTGCTGCTGGTGATGATTTTCGTCCTGTCCTCGTTCCTCGACAACATCGCCGCGGCGCTGATCGGCGGCGCGATGGCGCATCAGCTCTTCCGCGCCAAAGTGCACATCGGCTATCTCGCGGCGATCGTGGCTGCGTCGAATGCCGGCGGCGCGGGAAGCGTGGTCGGCGACACCACCACGACCATGATGTGGATCGACGGCGTGAATCCGCTGCAGGTCCTGGAGGCGTACACCGCCGCCGGCGTCGCGATGGTGATCTTCGGCATCCCGGCCTCCATCCAGCAGCAGAAGTATTCGCCCATTCTGAAGCACACCCACGCCCATGTCCGCGTCGACTGGGCCCGGGTGGGGATCGTGGGATTGATTCTCGTGAGCGCGATCGGGGCCAACGTCACGATGAATCTTCGCTGGCCGGCGGTCGCCGGCCACTTTCCCTTGATCGGCGTATCGGTATGGGTGGCGATCCTGGTGTCGCTGCCGCTGCGCCGGCCCGACTGGGAAGTCCTGCCTGGGGCGTTGAAGGGTACGATCTTCCTGCTGTCACTCGTCACCGCGGCGTCGATGATGCCGGTGGAGAAACTGCCGGATGCATCGTGGCACGTCGCGCTGGGACTCGGCTTCGTATCCGCGGTCTTCGACAACATCCCGCTCACCGCGCTTGCGCTCAAGCAGGGTGGCTACGATTGGGGCTTCCTCGCCTATGCCGTCGGATTCGGCGGCTCGATGATCTGGTTCGGATCTTCCGCAGGCGTCGCTTTGTCGAACATGTACCCCGACGCGAAGGACGCGATAGCGTGGGTACGCGGCGGCTGGCACGTCGCCTTGGCGTACGTGATCGGTTTCTTCGTGATGCTCGTCGTCCAGGGCTGGTATCCGCAGCCCAAGCACGAGGCTCCGCAAAGCGGCCCCCAGACCGCGCTCGCCGCTCCGGCCCTGACGCATTGAAGCGGGTCGCGATCCGCGACGCTTTGACGTCTGCGTGCCAGGCCTCCTACCGCACCCAGCCGCCGGGAACGAAATGCCAGCGCGGGCCGACCTGGACCCAATGCGCGGGAACATAGTGGTATCCCGGATGCACACGAACCCAGTAGCCGTACACCCAGACGTGCCGATGGCCGTTCCAACGCCAGTACCCATCCACCCAGACATAGCCGTGGCGGGGCGGTGGCACCGCGACAACCCGCGGCGGCGGCGGTGCAACGCCGATGTCGACTGCGACCACCGCGCCCTCCGCGGCCATCGCCGCGAGGCTGGTCGTCGCTGCCACGAGCAGCCCAACTGCGCTGCGACGTAACGTCATGGTTTTATCTCGTTTTGCTGGACGTTTGTGAACCAGCAACGGTCGATACCTTGCGGCGGTTGACTGCGCCCGATCACCATCGAAACAGACGGAAACAAAAAGACCGCAGCGAGGACCGGGGTCCCGCTGCGGACTTCAGTCGCGGCCCGTTCAGCGATCGTATTCCCAATACCCGCTCTCGATGTACACCGAGCCATCGGGCTGGATCACGCGCCGTTCGGGAACCCAGTGCGTCGAGGGGCGTTCCTCCACGACGCGACGCTCGACCCACATCCCCCGGTCGCTATCCCAGTACCGCTCGACCCGAGTTTCCACCGGGGGCGCCGATTCGTATACAACCGTCGGTGATCGGTAAACCTCGTAATAACTCTGCGCTTGCACCCCGACCGGCAGCAGCGCGATCGTCGCCAGCAACGAACCGAGCAACGTGTGACGCAGTGTCATGTCCATCCCTCCAAGTCAAGAGGACATATTTTTCGACACCGCTCCTACAGCGCGAGGTTCCCTCCGTGATGTTGGATTGCTGTCGCCGCGGGGCGACAGTAAAGCGCTTCGTCGCGTGGCCGGCGCCGCTAGACGATCAGAATGTGCACGCGGTACGGGCCGTGCGCGCCGAGCACGATCGTCTGCTCGATGTCGCCGGTGCGCGAGGGGCCAGAAACGAGATGCACCCCGCGCGGCATCACGCGACGCTCTTCGCGCAGAAGCGCGAATGCTTCTTCCATGCCGCCGACGATGCGGTGCGCCGGCACGACGGCGACATGCGTCTCCGGCAGCAGGATGCTCGCAGTGGGCGTGTCGGCTCCGGTCACGATCACCATCGTGCCCGTCTCGGCGATGGCGCAGAAGGCGCCGGTGACCGCCAGGCGATCGCTGCCCGTGGTGGGGCGCGCCTCGATCTGCAATCCGGCGCCAGCCCAGTCGAGCGTGGCGAACTCGGGCCAGCACACGCCGGCGTTGGGCTTGTCCGCTGTCGACGCCGCAGGAAGCTGCAGTTGCGCCAGATAGCGCGCAACGCGCTGCGGGATTTCGCTCCGCTCGCCGACGCGCTCGACCGTGCTTTCCATGTCGCGGGCGCGGCGCATGAACTGCTCGACGAGGTCACTGGGCGGCTTTGGACGCGGACCTTGCGCGTGGCTGGCGATATACGACTCGGCGGCTGCCAGCGCCGCCTCGTCGCGCCCCTGCTTGCCGAGCGCCTTGCGCACGCGGCCCATGATGTTTTCGTGCGCGCCGCTCATCTCGCCGGCCCTATTTGCCGCCCTTGCGCACGAAAGCGTCGATGCGGGCAATACCCTCCTTGATCGCCTGCGGCGACGCCGCGTACGAAAAGCGGATGTGCTGGCCGTCGCCCGGAACGCGACGGCCGAAGTGGATGTCGGCGAGCACCGCGACGCCAGCCTCGTAGAGCAGGCGCTTGCGGAACTCTTCGGAATCGCCGCATCCGGTGCGCCTGCACGCCTCGGTGACGTTGGGCCACGCGTAGAATGCGCCGCCAGGTGTCTTGCACTCGATGCCCGGAACCTGATTGAGCAGGCCCACGATCAGATCCCTGCGCTCGAGGAACGAGCGGCGCATCGCCTCCGCCGCGTCCTGCGGGCCGGTGATCGCCTCGACCGCCGCCCACTGGCTGATCTGCGAGGCGCAGGATTCGGTGTTGGTGATCCAGCGCGTGAACACGGGCGCGAGTGCCTTGTTGGCGATGAAGCCCACGCGCCAGCCGGTCATGGCCCAGGTCTTCGAAGCGCCGTCGGAGATGATCGTGCGCTCGCGCATCCCGGGAAGCGAGGCGAGCGACAGAAACTCGCCGTCGTAGAGCAGCCGCGAGTAGATCTCGTCGGCGAACACCCAGACCTGCGGATGCATGCGCAGTATCTCGGCGATCGCTTCCAGGTCGGCGCGCTTCAGGCTGCCGCCGGTCGGGTTGTGCGGCGAGTTGAGGATCAGAAGCCGCGTCTTGGCGGTGATCTGCGCCTGGAGCTCGTGCGGATCGAAGGCGAAGTCGCGCGCTTCCCGGAGATGCACCGGCACGGGCACTGCGCCGTTGGCGACGATCTGCGACTCGTAGATCGGAAATCCCGGCACCGGATAGATCACTTCGTCGTCGACGCCGTAGTCGGTCACCGAGGCGATTGCGTAAGCGATGAAGGGCTTCGCGCCGGCCCCGACGACGACCTCGTCGGCGCCGATCGCGAGATGCCGCCGCGTCCCCATGTCGCGCGCCGCTGCCGCGCGCAGCTCGTCGATCCCCGCCGAAGGCGTGTAGCCGTGCTTGCCGGCGCGGATCGCCGCGATCGCCGCGTCCTGCACGTTGACCGGCGTCGCGAAGTCGGGCTGGCCGATGCAGAACGAAACGACGTCGCGTCCCTGGCGCTGAAGCTCGTTGACTTCGGCCAACACGACGAAGGCGTTCTCCGTGCCGAGGCTCTCGCCACGCCGGCTGATGCGGGGAATGACGTGCGGTGCGTTCAATTCGCTTTCCTTTGGGCATAGAGATCGCGGAACGTCCGGCCCGCTGGCGCCGGGAAATCGCGGCCCCCGGTCCAGCCGCCGGCGAGCGGCAGCTTGTGGAGCAGTCGCGCGCGACCGCCCAGCGCGGCGAGCACGCGGACGCCGATGCGCGTGGCGAGGGCGTACGGGCGCGGATGCGATGCGAGCCACGCCCATAGCCGGAAGCCCGCGCGCTCGTGCCATGGCCTCAAGCCTTGCGCGAACTGCTGCTCGCGGAGCTTGCGCAGGAGATCGGGCAGCGGAATCTTCACGGGGCAGACCACGCCGCACTGGTTGCACAGCGTCGCCGCCTGCGGCAGGTCGAGCGCGTTCTCGATGCCCACGTAGGCCGGCGTCAGGATCGAGCCGATCGGACCCGGATAGACCCAGCCGTAGGAATGGCCACCGACGTTCTGGTAGACGGGACAGTGGTTCATGCAGGCGCCGCAGCGGATGCAGCGCAGCGCCTCGCGCAGCTCGCCCCCCAGCACGCCTGATCGTCCTGCATCCACGACGATGAAGTACATGTGCTCGGCACCGTGGAATTCACCCGGACCCTTGACGCCGGTCAGGATGTCCACGTAGTTCGAGATCGACTGTCCGGTGGCCGAGCGCGGCAGCAGCCGCATCAGCGTCGCGACGTCTTCGAGCGTCGGCACGATCTTCTCGATCCCCGAGATCGCGACGTGCACCCGAGGCAGCGTCGTCGTGAGCGTTGCGTTGCCCTCGTTGGTGACCAGCACGACCGAGCCCGTCTCGGCGACGAAGAAATTGCCCCCGGAGACGCCCATGTCGGCGGTGAGATAGTGCTCGCGCAGCACGCCACGCGCTTCCAGGCACAGCTCGTCGATGCCGACTTTGCGCGGCGTGGCGTGACGCTTCGCGAAGAGATCGGCGACCTCTTCCTTGCTCTTGTGCAAGGCCGGTCCGATGATGTGCGACGGCGGCTCGTAGTCGTTGATCTGCAGGATGTATTCGCCGAGGTCGGTCTCGACGACCGTCAGTCCGGCGGCCTCGATCGCGCGGTCGAGCGCGGATTCCTCGCTCACCATCGACTTGGACTTGATGATCTTCCGCGCGCCGTGCCGGCGCGCGATCTCCAGCACGTGGGCGTTGATCTCGGTGGGCGTTTCGGCCCAGAGCACCGTCGCGCCGCGCGCAGTGGCGTTCCGCTCGAAGATCTCGAGCCACGCATCGAGGTTGTCGAGCGCGCGCTGCCGGATGGCCCGCGCGGCCTCGCGCGTGGCTTCGAAGTCGTCGAGCTCCGCGAGCGACTCGCGCCGCTTGACGACGAACTTGCCCTTGAACTTCTGCAGGTTGACCTGGAGCTGTGCATCCGCCAGGCTGGCGTGCGCGCGCTGCTTGAAGTGCATCGAGGCGACTTGCATCGGGTATCCGTTCAGCCCGATTCGCCGGCGAGCACCTCGGCCACGTGGAGCACTCGGGTCTTCATGTCGCCCCGGCGGCGCAGCCTTCCCTCGATGTTGAGCATGCAGCCCAGGTCGCCGAGCACGACGGCGTCGGCGCCGCTCGCCGCGATATGCCGGCACTTGTTGTCGGCCATCCGGGTGGAGATCTCGCCGAACTTGACGGAGAAGGTTCCGCCGAAGCCGCAGCAGTTCTCGCATTCGGCCATTTCCTTGAGCTCGAGGCCGGCCACCTTGGCCAGAAGCGCTCGCGGCTGGCTCTTGACCCCCATCTCCCGCAGTCCCGCGCACGAATCGTGGTAGGTGACGGTCGCCGACAGAGAGCCGGGCACCGCCTCCAGCTCGAGCACGTCGGTCAGGAAGCTCGCGAGCTCGTAGCTCCTGGCGGCGAGCGCTTCGGCGCGACGGACGAGCGCCGCGTCGTCGCGGAAAACGTCCGCGTAGTGCGTCCTGATCATGCCGCTGCACGATCCGGACGGCGCGACGAGATAATCGCACTGCTCGAACTGGTCGAGAACCCTCATGGCCAGCGTCCGGGTGCCGGCGCGGTCGCCTGAGTTGTAGCACGGCTGCCCGCAGCAGGTCTGGTCCTGCGGCACGACGACTTCGGCGCCGCCCGCTTCCAGGAGCCGGATCGCGGCGAAGCCGATCGACGGCCGCATCAGGTCGACCAGGCAGGTGACGAAAAGACCGACGCGCATCGGATTCGCGAGAAGACGGCGCGATGGTAGCACGGCCCTCGCGCGGTGCCGCTCAATACGAGTGTCTCAGCGCCAGCACGCACCATCCCATGAGGCTCTGCGGGAAGACGCCGAGCAGCAGCAGCGCCAGGCCGTTGAGCGACAGCAGCACGCGCGTATCGCCTCGCGCGTCGATCGGCGCCGTGTCCACGGGGTCGTCGAAGTACATGAGCTTGACCACGCGCAGGTAGTAGAACGCGCCCACGATCGAGGCAAGCACGGCGACCACGGCGAGCCAAATGAACCCGACGTCGACTGCCGCCGCGATCACCGAGAACTTGGCGTAGAAGCCGACCGTCGGCGGAACGCCGGCCAACGAGAACATGGCGAGCAGCATCATGAAGGCGTACCAGGGCTCCCGCTGGTTCAGACCCTTGAAGTCGTCGAGCCGGTCGGCCTCGAAGTCCTCGCGCGAGAGCAACATGACGATGCCGAACCCGACCAGCGTCGTGAGCACGTAGGTCACCGTGTAGAACATCGCCGCGCTGTAGCCGTCGAGCGTCGTCCGGGAGCCGTCTCCGGTCACCGAGAGGAAGCCCAGCAGCATGAAGCCCATGTTGGCGATCGTCGAGTACGCCAGCATGCGCTTGATGCTCGTCTGCGCGATCGCGACCAGGTTGCCGAGGATCATGGAAAGCACGCACAGAACGACCAGCATGCCCTGCCAGTCGAACGCCAGCGCGGAGAGCGCGCCGACCAGGAGCCGCATCGCGAACGCGAACGCCGCGAGCTTGGGCGCGCTGCCGACGAGAAGGGTCACGGCCGTCGGCGCGCCATCGTAGACGTCCGGGATCCACATGTGATACGGCACGGCGCCGATCTTGAAGGCGATGGCCGAGACGACGAAAACCAGCCCGAACACGAGGATCACGCTGTTGCCTCGGCCGGCGACGATGGCGTCGCCGACGCCGGAGATGTCGAGCGTACCGGTCGCGCCATAGAGCATCGACATGCCGTAGAGCAGCAAGCCCGAAGCGATCGCGCCCAGCACGAAGTACTTCATGGCAGCCTCGACCGCGCGCGCCGAATCGCGCTGCAGCGCGATCAGGGCGTACAGCGACAGCGACATCAGCTCGAGCCCCAGGAAGATCGTCACGAAGCTGTTGGCCGAAATCATCACCATCATGCCGAGCACGCTGGTGAGCGTGAGCACGAAGGTCTCGCCACGGAAGAGGCCGCGCGCGATAAGATAGCCGCGCGAGTAGAAGAGCGTCAGCGAGGCGGCCAGATACGCGAAGAGCTTGAGCGCGTCGGCGAGCTTGTCGGTGACGAACATGCCGGAGAGCGCGCGCACCGGCGTTTCGTCGGGCGAGACCCATGTCAGCACCGCAGCGGCGAGCAGCGCCAGCTGCGTCAGCCAGTAGCTCGTCTGGCGGCGCGATTCGGGCAGCAGAAGATCCACGATGAGGATCAGGCAGGCCGCGGCGCCTATCAACATCTCCGGCGAGGCCGCGCCCAGCGCCATGGAGCTCGTTCCGACAAGGCTCGTCACTGCTTGCTCCGGGCGACGTGGTCGAGGAGATTCGAAACCGACGCGTGCATGACGTCGGTGAACGGCTTCGGGTAGACGCCCATGGCGAGAATCGCGGCAACCAGGGTGGCCAGCAGCCAGAACTCGCGCCTGGACAGGTCGGCGAGCGCGGCGACGCGCGGATTCGCCACTTCGCCGAACCAGACCCGCTTGTACATCCAGAGCGTATAGGCCGCGCCGAGGATCATGATCGTCGCGGCCAGGAACCCGAGCCAGAAGTTTGCCTTGATCGCGGCCAGGATCACCATGAATTCGCCCACGAACCCGCTGGTGCCCGGCAGCGCCGCGTTCGCCATGGCGAACAGCATCGCGAAGGCCGCGAACCGCGGCATCGTATTGACCACCCCGCCGTAGTCGCCGATCTGCCGGCTGTGCATCCGGTCGTAGAGCACGCCGACGCAGAGGAACAGCGCCGCGGAGACGAAGCCGTGCGAGATCATCTGCACCAGGCCGCCTTCGAGCCCGAGCTGGCTGAAGAGGAAGAAGCCGAGAGTGACGAACCCCATGTGCGAGATCGACGAGTACGCGATCAGCTTCTTCATGTCGGGCTGGACCAGCGCGACGAAGCTGATGTAGACGATGGCGACGAGCGAGAGAAGGATGACGAAACCCGACAGATGCTGGCTCGCGTCGGGCAGGATGGGGAGCACGAAGCGGACGAAGCCGTACGCCCCGACTTTCAGCGTGACCGCCGCCAGCACCACCGAGCCGCCCGTGGGCGCTTCGACGTGGGCGTCCGGCAGCCAGGTATGCACGGGCCACATCGGCACCTTGACGGCGAAGGCGATGAAGAACGCGGCGAACAGCCACTCCTGCGTCCTCAGCGAGAGCGGGAGCTGATACCACTCCAGGATCGAGAAACTCCCGCTCACCGTGTAGAGGTAGATCAGCGCCACCAGCATCAGCACCGAGCCGAGGAAGGTATAGAGGAAGAACTTGAGCGCCGCGTAGATGCGGTTCGGCCCGCCCCACACGCCGATGATGAGATACATCGGGATGAGCTGCGCTTCGAAAAAAGTGTAGAACAGCACGGCGTCGAGCGCGGCGAAGACGCCGTTAATGAGGCCCGACATGATCAGGAAAGCCGCCATGTACTGCGCCACGCGCTTCTCGATCACCACCCATCCCGCCCAGACCGCAAGCAGCGTGATGAAGCTGTTGAGAAGGATGAACAGCACAGAAATGCCGTCGACGCCGAGCAGATAGTTGACGTTGAAGCGCGGAATCCACTCGATCGTCTCGACGAACTGCATCTCCGCCGTGCCGAGCTTGAAGTGCAGATAGAGCGGGATCGTGACCGCGAAGCCGGCGAGCGCGCCGACCAGCGAAAGCCACCGCGCGGCCTGCGCGTCGCGGTCGCGGCTCACGGCGAGCACCAGCACGCCGGCGACGATCGGCACCCAGATCGCGAGGCTCAGGTAAGGCAGCATCAGGCGGCTCTCAGCGTGAGCCACCAGAATAGGAAGACGACGACGCCGAGGACCATGGCGAACGCGTACTGATATACAAAGCCGGACTGGAGCTGCCGCGCCAGCGCCGAGGTCGCCGCCACGAGCCTGGCGCTGCCGTTGACGAAGAAGCCGTCGATCACCGAGCGGTCGCCGACGTCCGAGAAGAGACTTCCGATGCGCCGGAAGCCGCCGGCGAAGAACCAGTCGTTGAAGCGGTCGATGTAATAATTGTTAACGAGCAGGCGGTAGAGCGCGCCGCTGCGTTCGGCGATCCGGTCCGGCAGGTCGGCGCGGTGGATGTAGAAGAACCAGGCGCTGGCGATGCCGGCGACGGCGAGCCAGAACGGCAGCGTCGTGAGGCCGTGAACCACGAAAGCCCAGGGCCCTCGCCACTCCTCGGTCATCGTCGCGAGACCGGCATGTCGCTGAGCGATCACGATCGATGCGCCGAAGTAGTTGCCGAAGAGCAGGCGATCCACGTGGGCCCAGCCCGAGTAGATCGACGGAATCGCCAGCAGCACCAGCGGTACCGTGACCACCCACGGACTCTCGTGTGGATCGCCGTGGGCGTGCGCTGGATCGTGGCTGGCCTCTTCGGGCGCGCCCTGAACATGCGCTTCGGCGTGCCTGAAGCGCTCCTCGCCATGAAAAGTCAGGAACAGCATGCGGAACGTATAGAGCCCGGTGATGAACACGCCGACGGTCACCGCGAAGGCGGCGTAGGCATGCCCGGGAACGGTCGAGAGCTGCGCAGCCTCGATGATGGCGTCCTTCGAGAAGAAGCCGGCGAACGGCGGGATGCCGCACAACGCCAGCGCGCCGATCAGCGCGGTCCAGTAGGTCACCGGCATGTACCTGCGCAGGCCACCCATCTTGCGCATGTCCTGCTCGTGATGGAGCGCGATGATCACCGAGCCCGCCGCCAGGAACAGGAGCGCCTTGAAGAACGCATGCGTCATCAGATGGAAGATCGCCGCCGGGTAGGCCGATACGCCGAGCGCAACCGTCATGTAGCCGAGCTGAGAGAGCGTCGAGTAGGCGATGACCCGCTTGATGTCGTTCTGGACGATACCCAGCAGCGCCATGAAGAGCGCCGTGGTCGCCCCGATGATCGCCACGAACGAGAGCGCGACCTCCGAGAGCTCGAACAGCGGGCTCATGCGCGCGACCATGAAGATACCGGCGGTGACCATCGTCGCGGCATGGATCAGCGCCGAGATCGGCGTCGGACCCTCCATCGAATCGGGCAGCCACACGTGGAGCGGCACCTGCGCGGACTTGCCCATGGCGCCGACGAAAAGGCCGATGCAGATGGCGGTCAGCACCGGCCATTGCGAGGCTCCGGCGAAGTCGAGCGTCCTGCCCGAGATCGCCGGGGCGTACTTGAACACGGTGGCATAGTCGAGCGATCCGAAGTACGCGACGATGAGGCCAAGCCCCAGAACGAAGCCGAAATCGCCCACGCGGTTGGCGAGGAACGCCTTGAGATTGGCATAGATGGCCGTCGGTCGGGTGTACCAGAATCCGATCAGGAGATACGACACCAGCCCCACGGCTTCCCAACCGAAGAACAGCTGCAGGAAGTTGTTCGCCATCACCAGCATGAGCATGCTGAAGGTGAAGAGCGAAATGTAGGAAAAGAAGCGCGTGTAGCCGGGATCGTCCGCCATGTAGCCGATCGTATAGATGTGTACCATCAGCGAGACGAACGAGACGACCGTGATCATCAGCGCTGTCAGCGGATCGACGAGGAAGCCGATGGCGAACTTGAGCGAGCCGGAGGTCATCCAGACGTACACGTCGCCGTTGAAGACGTTGCCGGCGAGCACGTCGCGCAGGATGAGCGCCGAAGCGACCATCGAGATGGTCACGCCGAGGATGCAGATCCAGTGCGATGCGGCCCGGCCGAGCCGGGAACCCCACAGACCGACGACGATCGCTCCGGCGAGCGGCGCGAGCGGAACGAGAAGATACAGGATGCGCATCCGGTCCATGTGCGCTTTAGCCCCGCAGCTTGCCGATGTCCTCGACGTCGATCGAACCGACGTTGCGGAAGAGCAGCACCAGGATGGCGAGACCGATCGCAGACTCGGCGGCCGCTACGGTGAGGATGAAGAACACGAACACCTGCCCCGCTGCATCGCCCAGGAAGTGCGAGAAGGCGATGAAGTTCAGGTTGACGGCGAGCAGCATCAGCTCGATCGCCATCAGGATGATCAGCACGTTGCGGCGATTGAGGAAGATGCCGATCACGCTGATCGAGAACAGGATCGCCCCGAGGAGCAGGTAATGCGCCAGCACCGGCTGTTGCGACCAGAAAGCCACGATTCCCCCGTTCAAGGGCCGACCAAAAGGCGACGGCCCGCCTTACCTTTCTTTCGAGCTCAAGGTTCCCGTTTTTCCGCGGGCATGTGCACGATGCGCAACCGCTCGTCGCGCCGGACACGGATCTGCGCGCTCGGGTTCTGATACTTGGTCTCGCGGCGCTTCCGATGCGTGAGCGCGATCGCCGCGATGATCGCCACCAGCAGGATGAACCCCGCGATCTCGAACGGATACGCGTAGTCCGTGTAGATCAGCAGTCCGAGCGCACGGGTATTGCTGTAGGTCGCGGAGGCAGCGGGTGGCGACGAACGGTCGCCGAGATAGCCGCCGAGGATCACCAGCGCCATTTCCACCAGGACCAGGATGCCCACCGTGGCGGCGACCGGGATGTAGCTGCGGAAGCGCTCGCGCATCTTTTCGAAGTTCACGTCCAGCATCATCACGACGAACAGGAACAGCACCATGACCGCGCCGACGTAGACCAGAACCAGCGCGATCGCAAGAAACTCGGCCTGCAGGAGGAGCCAGACGCCCGCTGCGCTGAAGAACGACAGCACGAGCCACAGCGCGGCGTGAACCGGGTTGCGGGTCGTGACGACGCGCAGCGCCGCGAAAATAAGAATCGCGGCGAAGGCGTAGAAAATGGCGGTCTGGACCATCGTTAGCAGGCCTAGCGATACGGCGCGTCGGACGCGCGGTCGGCGGCGATCTCCGCCTCGTAGCGATCACCCACCGCCAGCAGCATCTCCTTGGTGTAGATGAGATCGCCCCGCTTCTCCCCGTGGTATTCGAGGATGCGCGTCTCGACGATCGAGTCGACCGGGCAGCTCTCCTCGCAGAAGCCGCAGAAGATGCACTTGGTGAGGTCGATGTCGTAGCGCGTCGTGCGGCGGGTGCCGTCCTCGCGCTGCTCGGACTCGATCGTGATCGCGAGCGCGGGACACACCGCCTCGCACAGCTTGCAGGCGATGCAGCGCTCCTCGCCGTTGGGATAGCGGCGCAGCGCGTGCAAGCCCCGGAAGCGCGGGCTCTGCGGCGTCTTCTCCTCCGGATACTGGACCGTCACCTTGCGCTGGAAAAGATACCCGCGGGTAAGCCACAGGCCCTTGAAGAGCTCGACCAGGAGGAACGAGCCGAAGAAGTCTCTGACGCGCTGGATCATGGGCGGCCTCTAGTGAAAGAGCGGCGCAAACCGGGTCTGCATCATCGCGCCCAGGAAAACGATCCAGACCAGCGTCACCGGGATGAACACCTTCCAGCCCAGCCGCATGATCTGATCGTAGCGGTAACGCGGGAACGTGGCGCGGATCCACAGGAACATGAACAGCACCGCACACACCTTGAGGAAGAGCCAGCCGATGCTGTCGCCCAAAGGATGAACTCCCGCGATACTTACGTCGTTCAGCTGCGGCCAGGGCGAGAGCCAGCCGCCGAGGAACATGATCGCGCAGAGCGTTGCGATCAGGATCATGTTCATGTACTCGGCGAGGAAGAACACCGCGAAGGCGACACCCGAGTACTCGACGTGGAATCCGGCGACGATTTCCGACTCGCCTTCCGCGACGTCGAAGGGATGCCGGTTCGTCTCTGCGATGCCCGAGACGAGATAGACGACGGCGAGCGGCAGCAGCGGCCAGATGTACCAGTACGCCGCGCCGCCTTCCTGCCCATGGACGATGTCGCTGATGTTGAGGCTCGACGCCGCCATCAGCACGCCGACCAGAGCGAAGCCCATGGCGATCTCGTAGGAGACGATCTGCGCCGCCGAGCGCAGGGCGCCGAGGAACGCGTACTTGGAGTTCGACGCCCAGCCGGCGAGGATGATGCCGTACACGCCCATCGACGAGAGCGCCATGACGTAGAGGAGCCCCGCGTTGATGTTGGACAGCACCATGCCGTCGGCGAAGGGGATCACCGCCCACGCGGCGAGCGCGGGACCGATAGAGAGCACCGGCGCGATGAAGAAGAGATAGCGATTGGCGCCCGTGGGTACGACGATCTCCTTGAACAGCAGCTTGAAGACGTCGGCGAACGGCTGCAGCAGTCCCAGCGGGCCGACGCGATTCGGGCCGATCCGCACCTGGATCCAGCCGATCACCTTGCGCTCGGCGAGCGTCAGATAGGCGACACCGAGAATGAGCGGAATTGCGATGGCGACGATCTTGGCCACCGTCCAAACGAGCGGCCACCACGTCGGTCCCAGCGCCTGCTCGATCGCGTCCATCAAAGCGGCTCGAGCGCGATCGGGCCGAACATGGACCCGAGCACGCGCGTCAAAGGATGGGCCGCGGCGACGCGCACGCAGCCTTCCGGAACGCCGGCGTCGGCGACGAGCGTAAGCACAGCGTGCGCATCACCCTGTCGCACGCGCGCGTCCGCGCCGTCCGCGAGGCCGAGATCCGCGAGCGTCGCCGGATGAGCTCGGGCGCGCGGCGGCAGCGCATCGCGTGTCTTCTGCAGCGAGCCCGCGCGGCGCACGAGCGGATCCGCGGCGTAGATCGGCACATCGGCGATCCGCTCGAGTCCATCGCCCGTGTTCGCGGCGGGCGCCTGCAGCGGCGTCCGGGTGGCATTGGAAAGCCAGCCGCCGATCTCGTCGGCTCGCGGCAGCTCGGCCCGGACGGCCTCGACGCTGTCATAGCCGAAGCCCGCAAGACCGAGGAGCGAGCCCAGCACGCGCAGCACCTTCCACGCCGGGCGCGCCTGACCCAGCGGCATGACGACACCGCTGAACGTCTGCGCTCGTCCCTCGCAACTGACGAACGTGCCGGCGGTTTCGGTGAACGGCGCGATGGGCAGCAGGACGTCGGCGTGCTCCAGCACGCCGGACTTGAACGGCGACAGCGCGACGACGAATTCGGCGGCGGCGAGCGCGGCACGCGTTGCGGAGGGATCGGTCGTGTCTAGTTCCGGATCGGCGTGCAGGACGAGGTACGCCTTGCGCGGATCGGCCAGCATCGCTGCGGCGTTGAGTCCACCCTGGCGCGGGAAAGCGCCTGCGATCGTTCCGCCGATCGAGTTGGCCGCCTCGGTGAAAAACCCCAGCGTCGCGCCGGTCGATTCGGCGATAGCTTGCGCGAGCGCGTGAAGCTGCGACGCTTCGGGATGGCACTCGGCGAAGCTGCCGAGGAAAACGGCCCGCCTGCCCCCGCCAGCGAGGCTAGCGGCGATCTCGCGCGCGACCGGCGAAGGCTCGATGCCGGCAAGCGCGCCTGGCGCGTCGCCGGCAGCCGCGACGGCGATCTCCGCGAGCATGCGCGGAAGCGCGGACGGGGCGACGATCGCCTTGTGCTTGAGCGCGATCAGGAGCTCGTCGTCCGCGGCATGAACGAGCGAGATCTCGGCGCCCTTCTTCGCCCGCTGCCGGAGCCGGTGCGCGAGCAGCGGATGATCCTTGCGCAGGAAGCTGCCGACCACGAGCACGCGGTCGAGCGTGGCGATATCGGCGATCGACATGCCGAGCCAGGTCGCGCCTTCGCGCCTGCCGTCGGTGGAAAAATCCGATTGCCGCAGCCGGAAGTCGACGTTGTCGCTGCCGAGGGCCCGCACCAGCTTCTGTGCGAGATGCATCTCTTCGAGCGTCGAGTGCGGCGAGATGAGCGCACCGATCGCCGTGCCGCCGTGGGTGTCGCGGATGCGCTTGAGCTCGCCCGCAACGAAGTCGAGCGCCACCTGCCATGTCGTTTCCATCCATCGGCCGTCGCGCTTGACCATGGGTCTCGTCAGCCGGTCGTCGGAGTTGAGTCCTTCGTACGAGAACCGGTCCTTGTCGGAGAGCCAGCACTCGTTGATCGCCTCGTTCTCCTGAGGAACCACGCGCATCACGCGTTCGCCCTTGACCTGCACGATGAGGTTGCTGCCCAGGCCGTCGTGAGGGCTGATCGACTTGCGCCGCGCGAGCTCCCACGTGCGCGCGGTGTAGCGGAACGGCTTGGAGGTCAGCGCGCCGACGGGACAGAGGTCGATCACGTTGCCCGAGAGCTCCGAATCGACCGTCTTGCCCACGAAGGTGATGATCTCCGCGTGCTCGCCGCGGCCGATCATGCCGAGCTCCATGATGCCGGCGATCTCGGTACCGAAGCGCACGCAGCGCGTGCAGTGGATGCAGCGCGTCATGTCGGTCGAGATGAGCGGGCCGAGATTCTTGTTGAGCACGACGCGCTTCGGCTCCTGATAGCGCGAGTTCGATGCGCCGTAGCCGACGGCGAGATCCTGGAGCTGGCATTCCCCGCCCTGGTCGCAGATGGGGCAGTCGAGCGGATGATTGATGAGCAGGAACTCCATCACCCCCTTCTGCGCGTCGACGGCGGCGTCGGAGTGCGTCCACACCTTCATGCCCTCGGTCACCGGCGTTGCGCACGCCGGCAGCGGCTTGGGCGCCTTTTCGACCTGCACCAGGCACATGCGGCAGTTCGCGGCGATCGTGAGCTTCGGGTGCCAGCAGAAATGCGGCACGTAGATGTCGAGCTTGTGCGCGGCGTCCATCACGGTGCTGCCGCCGGGTACCTGGACCGGCTTGCCGTCGACTTCGAGGTTGACCGTGCTCATGGGCGCATCAGACGTAGTCGGGTACCAGGCAACGCTTGTGGTCGATGTGGTACTGGAACTCGTCGCGGAAGTGCTTGATGAAGCTCTTCACGGGCAGCGCCGCCGCGTCGCCCAGCGCGCAGATCGTCCGTCCGGCGATGTTGTCCGAGACGGACACGAGTACGTCGAGATCCTCGTTCCTGCCTTCGCCGCGCTCGATCCGGTCCACCATGCGCCACAGCCAGCCGGTCCCCTCCCGGCAGGGCGTGCACTGCCCGCAGGATTCGGCGAAGTAGAAGTACGACAGCCGCAGCAGCGACCGGACCATGCAGCGCGTATCGTCCATGATGATCACCGCGCCTGAGCCGAGCATCGATCCCGCCTTGGCGATCGAGTCGTAGTCCATGTCGGTCGCCATCATGATCTCGCCGGGCAGCACCGGCATCGAGGAGCCGCCGGGGATGCACGCCTTGAGCTTTCGCCTTCCGCGCACGCCGCCCGCCATTTCCAGGAGCTTCGCGAACGGCGTGCCCAGCCGCACTTCGAAGTTGCCGGGACGCTCGACGTCGCCCGACACCGAGAAGATCTTCGTGCCGCCGTTGTTCGGCCGTCCCAGGTTCAGGAACGCTTCGCCGCCGTTCCTGATGATCCACGGCACCGCAGCGAAGGTCTCCGTGTTGTTGATCGTCGTCGGCTTGCCGTACAGCCCGAAGCTCGCCGGGAACGGCGGCTTGTAGCGCGGCAGCCCCTTCTTGCCCTCGAGCGATTCGAGCAGCGCCGTTTCCTCGCCGCAGATGTACGCGCCGTAGCCGTGGTGGTTGTAGAGATGAAAGGAGAACCCGCTGCCGAGGATGTTGTCGCCGAGAAAGCCGGCCTTGTACGCCTCTTCGAGAGCCTCCTCGCAGCGCTCGTACGCGTCCCAGATCTCGCCGTGGACGTAGTTGTAGCCGCGCCGGCACCCCATCGCGTAGGCGGCGATCGCCATGCCCTCGAACAGGATGTGCGGGTTGTAGCGCAGGATGTCGCGATCCTTGAACGTTCCGGGCTCGCCCTCGTCGGAGTTGCACACCAGGTATTTGTCGCCGGCGTACTGCTGCGGCATGAAGCTCCACTTGAGCCCCGTGGGAAAGCCCGCCCCGCCGCGCCCGCGCAGCGCCGACTTCTTCATCTCGGCGATGATCGTCCCGGGGAGGATCTTCTCGGCGAGCACTTTCTTCAGCGCCTCGTAGCCGCCGCGCGCGAGGTAATCGTCGAGCCGCCAGTTCCGGCCGTTGAGCCCCGCGAGGATGATCGCCTCCGGGCCGTAGTCGAGGAATTCCGCAGGCGCGTTCACCGCTTGCCTTCGGCCGACAGCTCGGCAATCAGGCCGTCCAGCGCTTCGGGGCGCATCCAGCTGCACAGCCGCTTGTTGTTGACCAGCACCACCGGCGCGTCGCCGCACGCTCCGAAGCACTCGCCCTCCTTGAGGGTGAAGAGCCCGTCGCTCGTGGTCTCGCCGAAGTCGATGCCGAGCTTCTCCTTCAGATGCGCGGCGGCCTTCGCCGCATCCTGCAGGGCGCACGGAAGGTTGGTGCAGAGCGTGAGCTTGTACCTGCCCGTCGGCTTCGTGTTGAACATCTCGTAGAAGGTCGCGACCTCGTAGACGGCGATCGGCGGCATCCCGAGATAGTCGGCGACGAAGTCCATGATCTCCGTCGTCAGCCAGCCCTTTTCGTCTTGCGCGACCGCGAGCGCCGCCATCACGGCCGAGCTTTTGCGATCGGGCGGGTACTTGGCGATCTCGCGGTCGATCCGCTTCAGGGACTCCGGGCTCAGCATGAGATCCGCTATTCGTCGTGCCAGTAGTCGACCGCGGCCACGGGTGCGAGCCTCGCTTCGAAGCGGTCGCCATGACGCGTGTCGCGGCTGAATTCGAGTTCTTCGAGGTTGATGATCGGCGCAGTCATGATCGTCTAGATCTCGCCGGTCCAGTAGTCGAGGTGGTCGCCCGCGCGCGTCATGTGCCTCAAGCCGCCGTCGCCGTACGCGCCGACCTTGTTCGAATCGGGATACTCGCAGACCTCCGCCGGCATCATCGTGCTCACCGAGAGGTACGCGAGCTCGGCATCGGAATCGTTCACGATCTGGTGCGCGGTCTCCGGGCCGCCGGTCGGGCAGCAGATGACGTCGCCGGCGCGGATCCGGCGCGTCTCGCTGCCGTAGCGTAGCGTGCCGGCGCCTTTGACGATGAAGAACATCTCCTCCTCGGCGCGATGACTGTGGAACGGGCACGCGCGCTTGCCCGGCGGCACGACGTCGTAGGAATATCCGAGCTCCTTCGCGCCCAGCAGCGGACCAATGCGCACCGAATCGGACGCGAACGTCCCGCCCTTCTCGAAGTGCTCGAGCTTGAGCTCATCGAGATTGATGACCCGGGATTCGATGGCGCTCATCGGTCGATCTCCCCGAAGACGATGTCCTGTGTGCCGATGATGGCGACCACGTCGGCGATCATGTGTCCGCGCGACATCTCGTCCAGGGCCGCGAGATGCGGGAAGCCGGCGGCGCGCAGCTTGAGCCGGTACGGCTTGTTCGCTCCGTCCGAGATGATGTAGACGCCGAATTCCCCCTTCGGGTGCTCGACCGCGGCGTAGGCTTCGCCTTCCGGCACGTGCATGCCCTCGGTGAAGAGCTTGAAGTGATGGATCAGCTCTTCCATGTTCGTCTTCATCGCCTCGCGCGACGGCGGCGTGATCTTGTGGTTCTCGACCATCACCGGCCCCGGATTCGCGCGCAGCCAGTCGATGCACTGCCGGACGATCCTGTTCGCCTCGCGCATCTCCTGCACGCGCACCAGATAGCGGTCGTAGCAGTCGCCGTTGGTCCCGACCGGTATGTCGAATTCCATCTTGTCGTAGACTTCGTAGGGCTGCTTCTTGCGCAGGTCCCAAGGCACGCCGGAGCCACGCAGCATCGGCCCGGTAAAGCCGAGCGCCAGCGCCCGCTCGGGCGCGACCACGCCGATGCCGACGGTGCGCTGCTTCCAGATCCGGTTGTCGGTGAGGAGCGTCTCGTACTCGTCGACGTAGGTCGGAAAGCGCTCGGTGAAGTTCTCGATGAAGTCGAGCAGCGATCCGCGCCGGTTCTCGTTCATCCGGGTGACCGCGCGCTCGTTGTGGATGGGCGACACCTGATACTGCGGCATCCGATCGGGGAGATCGCGGTACACCCCGCCGGGACGGTAGTACGCCGCGTGCAGTCGCGCACCCGACACCGCTTCATAAACGTCCATCAGGTCTTCGCGCTCGCGAAAGCAGTAGAGAAACGTCGTCATCGCCCCGACGTCGAGCGAGTGCGCGCCCAGCCACAGCAGATGATTCAGGATGCGCGTGATCTCGTCGAACATCACCCGAATGTACTGCGCGCGGATCGGCACTTCGATGCCGAGGAGCTTCTCGATGGCCATGCAGTAGGCGTGCTCGTTGGACATCATCGACACGTAGTCGAGCCGGTCCATGTACGGCAGCGCCTGGACGTAGGTCTTGTACTCGGCGAGTTTTTCGGTGGCGCGGTGCAGCAGCCCGATGTGGGGATCGGCGCGCTGGATCACCTCGCCGTCGAGCTCGAGCACGAGGCGAAGCACGCCGTGCGCCGCAGGATGCTGCGGCCCAAAATTCATCGTGTAGTTGCGGATCTCGGCCATTCAACTCAACGCAGATTAATTTCGGCGCAGGCTAACTTGCGCAGAGCGCAAGTCAAGCGCGGCGAAGCCGCGCGGCCGAAGGCAAAATTCATGGTGTAGTTGCGAATCTCAGCCACGGCCAAAGTCCTGGGTGGTCATTCCGAATCCGCGTAATGCTGTTCGCGGATGATCCGCGGCGTGACTTCGCGCGGCTCGATCGATACCGGCTGATAGATCACACGACCCTGCTCGGGGTCGTAGCGCATCTCGACGTGACCCGACAGCGGAAAGTCCTTGCGGAACGGATGGCCGACGAATCCGTAGTCGGTCAGGATCCGCCGGAGATCGGGATGGCCCGTAAAAACGATGCCGAAGAAATCGAAGGCTTCCCGCTCGTACCAGTTGACCGACGGCCATACTTCGATCATCGAGGGGAGAACGGGAAAGTCGTTGTCTGCGGCATACGTGCGAACACGCAGCCGCCAGTTGTGCGCGAGCGACAGCAGGTGGTAGACGACGGCGAAGCGCTTTTCGTGCGCGCGCGGCTCCGGAGGCTCCGCGGGCGTGGCGTCGGAGCCGAAGTAGTCGATGTCGGGCCGCGTCGCGCCGTATGCGGCATAGTCGACGCCGCACAGATCGACCAGGAGCTCGAAGCGCAGCTCCGGACGATCCCTCAGTGCCCGCATCGCTTCGGACAAGCCCGCGGGCGAGACGACCGCCGTGACTTCGCCGAGGGCCGTCGTGACGGATTGCAGTGCTCCGCCCAGCGCCGCCGGCAACGCAGCGGCGAGGGTCTCGATCTTGGTGGCCATCAACGCGCGATCGTGTTCGTCCGCCAGATCTTGTTCTGAAGCTGAAGCACGCCGTAGAGCAGCGCCTCGGCCGTCGGCGGACACCCCGGGACGTAGATGTCGACCGGAACGATGCGGTCGCAGCCGCGCACCACCGAATACGAATAGTGGTAGTAGCCGCCGCCGTTGGCGCAGGACCCCATCGAGATCACCCACCGCGGCTCGGCCATCTGGTCGTAGACCTTGCGCAGTGCCGGCGCCATCTTGTTGCACAGCGTCCCGGCGACGATCATCACGTCCGACTGGCGCGGGCTGCCACGGAAGACCACGCCGAATCGGTCCAGGTCGTAGCGCGCCGCGCCGGCGTGCATCATCTCGACTGCGCAGCAGGCCAGCCCGAAGGTCATCGGCCACATCGAGCCGTTGCGCGCCCAGTTGATGAGCGCGTCGAGCGAGGTCGTGACGTAGCCTTTTTCGAGCAGGCCTTCAATGGGCATGGCGGGTACCCTTCGCGCTCAGGGCGGGCTCCTCATACGGATTTGCGCGAGCGTATTCTCGAGTGTCGCCCGCCGCGCCGACTCGCGGACGCTCGACCTCCGCGCGCTTCGCGCGCGGATCCTCTCTCGCTGCTCGCGCCGCTATTCCCATTCCAGCGCTCCCTTTTTCCACTCGTAGACGAAGCCCACCACCAGCACGGCGAGAAAAACCATCATCGACCAGAATCCGAAGCCGCCGATGTCGGGAAGGACGACCGCCCAGGGAAAAAGAAACGCGATCTCCAGGTCGAACAGGATGAACAGGATCGCGATCAGGTAGTAGCGAACATCGAACTTCATGCGCGCATCCTCGAACGCTTCGAAGCCGCATTCGTAGGGCGAGAGCTTTTCGGGGTTGGGCCGGTTGGGCGACACGAACCGGCCCACGCCGAGCAGCAGCAATCCGAGTCCGATCCCGACCAGGATGAAGAGCAGGATCGGGAAGTACTGTTCCAGCATGATCGGATCGATTCCTCGTTTCGGCCGCGCTTCAGTACGGACACTGAGCGCGACCGTCTTCCCCCTGCATGCCGCGGGACCACTGCTCTCCGCGGTCCGTGCCGAATCTGGTGCCGACGGTGAGACTCGAACTCACACGGCTAACGCCACTGCCCCCTCAAGACAGCGTGTCTACCAATTCCACCACGTCGGCTTCCTACTTCGGTACGTCACCCGGCTTCGAATCGGGCTCCTTCGCCGGCGCCGAAGGCGAAGCCGGCGCGGCTCCCGGCACATCGGCCGGTTTGTTCTCCTTCGTATCCTTGGCAGCGGGCTGCACCGCGGTCGGGATCGGGCCTTCTTTCATGATGTCCTTCGGACCGGCGCGCGTCGAGGCGAAATAGGTCAACCCGAGGCTCGACAGGAAGAACACCGTCGCGAGGATCGCCGTCGTGCGCGACAGGAAGTTGGCGGATCCGGCGGCGCCGAAGAGGCTCCCCGAGGAGCCGCTGCCGAAGGCCGCGCCCATGTCGGCCCCCTTCCCGTGCTGCAGAAGGACGAATCCGACGAGCGCCGCCGCAACGAGCACATGTACCGCCAACAGAGCTGTTTCCCAGAGCATGCTTTCAGGTCCTTCCGGGCGTTTGCGCGTCCCGGGAGTCCCCAGGACCTCCTTAGGCACGCGCGATCGCCAAAAATTCATCCGCCTTCAGCGAAGCGCCGCCGACCAGGCCGCCGTCGATGTCCGGACACCCGAACAACGCTTTGGCGTTATCGGCCTTCACGCTTCCGCCGTACAACAGCAACACGTCCGTCGCGCTCGCCTCGGCTGCCGCCAGATGCGAGCGCAGCAGGCGATGTACGTCCTGCGCCTGCCGCGGGCTTGCCGTCCGGCCGGTACCGATCGCCCAGACGGGCTCATACGCCAGCACCATCGTGGAAAGCCTCGGGCCCAGCGCCGCGATCACCGCATCGAGCTGCCGCATCACGACGTTCTCGGTCGCGCCGGCTTCGCGCTCCGTGAGCGTCTCGCCCACGCAGACGATGGGCGTCAATCCCGCTGCGACCGCCGCAACCGCCTTGGCGGCGACCATCGCGTCCGTCTCGCCGTACAGCGTGCGCCGCTCCGAGTGGCCGACGATCGCGTACCGGCATCCAAACTCGGCAACCATCGCGGCGGAAACCTCACCGGTGAACGCCCCGGCCTCGTGCTCGCTTACGTTCTGCGCACCCCACGCGATCGTCGAACCCGACAGTGCAGCCTGTGCCTGCCACAGGTAGGGATGGGGAACGCAGATCGCCAGCCGCCGCGCGGGCGGCGCTTTCCAGTCCGAACGCAAGCTTCCGAGCAGCGCGTCGTTCTGCTTCAAGCCGCCGTTCATTTTCCAGTTACCGACGACGAGCTTGTCGCGCATGCCGCACCCGGGAAAGGAGCGCGCCCCGCCCGCATCTGCCTGGCAACGGGCACCCGCGCTTAAACCGCTGAATTTTACCGCGCTGCGCCGAGTCGGGTCAACGCGCTGCGGCGCAGCAACGGCCCGGCGCGAGGAGCCTCATCGCGACGACGCGATCCCATGATCCGCCCTGAGGACGCCGCGCGGGCGCGCTGCCCGGCGGAGTACGATGCGGCCTCCTCATCCCGACAGCGCGCGACAGACTCATGATCCGAGCGCCATACACGCCTGGGCGCGACTCCGCCGAGGGCTTCTCCGCTTCGGCGCTTCCGCCCTATATCGCCCTGGTCGTGCTTGGCTTCCTCATGGCGGCTTATACGGCCGGCTACGCGTGGAGTACGCCCAGCGCGGACACCGCGGACGAGCTGCTGCGCGCGTACGAGATCCGGCACGCAGTCGCCTATCCGCTCGAAGGCCCCTTTCTCGGCGGCGCGTTGCATCTCGGGCCCGTGTGGTGGTACCTGACGGCGCTGCCCCTGTGGCTGTCGCACCGCTGGCTCGCCGTCGCGCTGTTCATCGGCTTCGTGTGCAGCCTCAAGTTTCCCCTGGCGTATTTCTGCGGGCGCAGGCTGCTCGATCCGGTGTTCGGACTGCTCTGGGCGGCCGCGATGTTCGTACCGGGATGGCCTAGCCTCGAGCCGCTGGTCTTTCTCAATCCGAACGCCGTCGCCGCGGCTGCACTGCTCGTGCTGCTGGTCGCGCTGCGCAGCGTAGACCCCGAACGGGAATGGCCGGCGTTCGCCGCGCTGGGACTCTGCCTCGCCGTGGCTATTCACGTGCATCCCACCGCCGCGCCGGTCTTCCTCCTGCTCGCGCCCGTGCTCTGGACGCGCTATCGCCGGCGGAGCGGCCTCGCCGCTCCGCTTGTCGCGCTCGCCGCGGGCTTCATCGCTCCTTTCTTGCCCTACGTCGTGAGTGAAGTGCGCGGCGGATTCGGCGACTGGCGCACTGCGTCGGCGTACCTGCATGCGCAAGTCGTGCCCGGCAACATCGTGAGCGTGCCGAGCGTGATCGCCGATTATGTCTATGCCGGGCCCGAAGTCCTCGCCGAATACCTGCTTCACTGGCGCCCCGCCGCGGCGTCGGCCCTCGGCGCCGCGATGGTCGCCGCGGCGTGCACCGCGCCCGCGGCGTTCCTGCATGCGCCCTCGCGCAAGCCGCTGCTGCTCTTCGCCGGCGCGCTTCTCGTCTTCGCTGCGTGGATCGCCTGCGCGCGTCCCACCACGCCGTTTCAGTTCACCTGGATGCTCTGCCCGCTGGTCGCTTCGCTCGTCGCCATCGGCCTGTGGTCGCTCGCCCGGTACGCCATGCTCCGGACCTGGGTATGGATCGCCGTCGCGGCAGCCGTCGCCCTCAACCTGTCGATGCTGCGCGCCATGGCGGTCACGGTGGAGGAAGGCGAAGGGCATCTGCCTTCACGCGTCATGGATATCAAGAACCGGATCCCGCAGATCGTCTTTCGCGACGTGTGGTTTCCGGCCTTCGCCCACGACCGCCTGGGGCGATTCCTGTGCGACGCGGGCGAAGGCGCTCTGCATGGACATCTCGCCTACATCGCCGACAAGGACCTGGGACTCGATACGCTCTTCGCATGCCGCCAGCGCCTGGGGTTTTCGCTTGCGGCGAGCAGCGCCCCGCGCCATTACGCTGCGATGACCCGGCGGTTCTGGGAGACGGCGAAGGGCGAGCCGGACTGCTGGGTCGGGTCGCTCGGCCTCACGCGGCGCATGATGCCGCTGCTGAACCGGGCGCCGATTCCGCTCGCCGACGGCTCGACCTACATGCCCCGGCCGCTCAACCGCAATGCGCCGCAAAAGGCGGTTCTGTCGTTCGACGCGCCCGGCAGTGGCGCGCTGCTCGTCACCAACGTGCTCGATGGATACGAGCCGTTCCGCATCGTTTTCGCGGAAGCGGCCGGGCAAGCGGTTTCGCCGATCGCCGAGAACGACCTCTCGGCGCTGTACGCCGCGCATGGAAGCGCCGGGGTCGTTCGCTGGACGCTGACCGTCATGGCCACGAACCCGGGCGCGATCGACGTCGTCGCGATGGATCTCGCCGGACCGCCGGCAGGGGTTTGCCGCAGCGGTCGATCAAGCCGGCAGGTCTCGGATCGGCAGCCGGGCGATCGATCGACCGAGGGTGGAGCGCGCTACGCGCGCGCCCGCACGTAGTCGGCAAGTGCTTCGACGAGGCGCGCGAGATCCGCCTGCAGCGCAGCGAAACTTGCCGTCCTCTCCAGCGTAGCCTCGTTCATGTACAGCCGCCGATTGACTTCGATCTGCAGGCTGTGCCGCCGTTCGGCGGGACGTCCATGCCTGCGCACGAGCTCCACCCCTTTGTACGGATCGTTGACGGCCACGTCGTACCCCATGCCGGACAAGCTCGCGGCGACGAAGGCAGTGAACTCGGGCTCGCACGTGGTCGCGTCACGGTCACCCAGCACGAAGTCTGCGCGCGCTCGGCCCGGATCGTCGGACATCACGTCGCCCACCGCCGGCATCGAGTGGCAGTTGACGTGCCAGACCGCGCCGAACGCGCGGTGGCGCTCGTCAAGCGCGGCGGCGACCGCGGCGTGATACGGCTCGTAGCACAGCGCGATGCGCCGCTCGATTTCCGCCGCCGGCAGCGGTCGCGCGTACATCGGCACGCCGCCCTGGGCGAGCCGCCAGACAAGACCGATCCCGAGCTCGGTCTTGCGCGATGGCGCCAGCGGACCGGGCCACGCGTCTTCGACGACCGCCGGGTCGAGATCCGAGACATGCCGGTTTGGATCGATGTAGGCGCGAGGAAAGAGCGCCTCGATCAGCGTCGCGCCGAGGCTAGGCGCAGAGGCGTAGAGCGCCTCGACGTGCGTATCCTCGGCTTTCCGGACGACCGCGCGCGGCGGCAGATGATCGAAATCGGCGGGATAGTGCGTCCCGCTGTGGGGAGAGTCGAGCACCAGCGGAAGCTCCGGTCCGACTGGATCGTGGCGGATGAACGCGCGCATGGAACGACTATTCTTCGGGCTCGTTGAGATGGCAGGCCGACCAGCGCCCGGGGCCGATCCCGCGCAGCTCGGGCGCGCGAGCCCTGCACACGTCCATCGCATAGGGACAGCGCGGATGGAAGTGGCACCCGGCGGGCGGCGCGAGCGGCGAAGCGACCTCGCCGCGGATGGGCACGAATGCCCGCTTCTTCGGTTCGAGGTCGCCGATCTCCGCGAGCAACGCCTGCGTATAGGGATGATTCGGCGCCGCGAAGATCTGATCCGTCGGCCCCGACTCGACGAACCGTCCGAGGTACATGATCACGACGCGATCGCTGATGTGACGCACCACGCGCAGGTTGCGACTGATGAAAAGATACGTCAGATTGAGCGCGACGCGCAGATCCATGAACAGATTCAGGATCTGCGCCTGGATCGAAACGTCGAGCGCCGCGATCGATTCGTCGCACACCAGGAACTCGGGCTTGACGGCGAGCGCGCGCGCGATGCCGATCCGCGCCCGCTGTCCGCCCGAGAACTGATGCGGATAGCGCCGCATGAGCGTGGGGTCCAGGCCGACGCGATTCAACTGCAGGCCGACGTACTCGATCTGCTGGCGCGTGCCGATGAGACCATGGGCGACCGGCGCCTCGCCGACGATGTCGAGCACGGTCAGGCGCGGATTGAGCGAGCCGAACGGATCCTGGAAGATCATCTGCATCTTGAGGCGACGCTCGCGCGCCGCGGCTTCGTCGCCATCGCACAGCGCTCCGCGCCAGTAGCGCTCTCCGCCCGAGGGCGGGAGCAGTCCCACAGCGATTCTTCCCAGCGTCGACTTGCCGCAGCCCGATTCCCCGACCAGTCCGACGACCTCCGCCTCGGCGATAGCGAGGTCGATCCCGTCGACCGCCCGCACGACCTGTTCCTGGATGCGGGCTCCGGCGAGATTGGCGATCTGCTCGGCCAGATCGAGCCGCTTCACAAAGCGCTTCGATACGCTCTTGAGCTCCAGCAGCGGAACGCTGGGCGGCGTCGGGGCGGTGTCGGCCACGGCCTCAATCCCGCTCGGAAGCCTGCAACGGATGGAAGCAGCGGATGCTCTGCCCGACCGCGCCGTAAGGACGCGTCTGGGGAATCTCGCTGCACTCGGCCGTCGCGTGCGGGCAGCGCGGCCGGAAGTGACAACCCCTCGGCAGGTCGGTGAGCGGCGGCGTCATGCCCTGGATGGGCCTGAGCCTTTCGCGCGGCGACGTCGCGCGGGGAATGGAGCTCAGTAGTCCTCCGGTGTAGGGATGGCGCGGCACGCCGAGCACGTCGGCGGTGGCGCCCTGCTCGACGATGCGTCCCGCGTACATCACGCAAACGCGGTCGGCGAGCCCGGCGATCACCGACGGGTCGTGCGTGATCCAGATCAGCGCGGCCCCGCTCTCCACGGTGAGCTTCTGCATTTCGCACAGGATCTGACCCTGGATCGTCGCATCGAGCGCAGTCGTCGGCTCGTCGGCGATGATGAGATCCGGACGGTTGAGCAGCGCGATGGCGATCGCGACGCGCTGCCGCATGCCGCCGGAGAACTGATGGGGATACGCCTCGAGCCGCTCGTCCGGCGACGGAATCCCAACCGTGGCGAGCGCGGCGCGTGCCCGCTCGCGCGCGGCGGAGCGCGAGGTCGGCTCGTGAGCAAGAATCGCCTCCACCATCTGCGTATCGATGCGCAGCACCGGATTGAGCGTGGCCATCGGATCCTGGAAGATCATCGCGATGCGGTTGCCGCGGATCTGCCGCATCTCCTCGCCCGAGGCTTCCGCGAGATCGCGTCCGCCGAACAGGATCTTGCCGCCGACCACGCGCCCCGGAGGATCGACGAGGCCGAGGATCGAATACGCCGTCATCGACTTGCCCGACCCGGATTCGCCGACCAGCCCGAGAACTTCGCCGCGGCGAACCGAGAAGCTCACCTCGTCGACCGCCCTGGCGACGCCGTCGCGGGTCGCGAAATGCGTCGACAGCCCGACGACGGACAGCAGGACGTCGGTCATTGCCGGAAATGCGGATTGAGCGCGTCGCGCAGGCGGTCGCCCACGAGATTGATGCTGACGATGGCGAGCACCAGCGCGACGCCCGGGAAGAAGCTGATCCAGTACTTGCCCGACAGAAGGTACTGGTAGCCGTTGGCGATGAGGAGTCCCAGCGAGGGCTCGGTGATCGGCAGTCCGAGTCCGAGAAACGACAGCGTCGCCTCGAGCGCGATCGCCGCCGCCACCTGCACGGTCGCGACCACGATCAGCGGCGGAAGGCAGTTGGGAAGGATGTGGCGGAAGACGATGCGCGAAGGCGAGAGCGCGAGCCCGCGGGCGGCTTCGACGTATTCCTTGCGCTTCTCGACCAGCGCTGCGCTGCGCACGGTGCGCGCGTAGTAAGCCCATTGCACGGTCACCAGCGCGATGATGATCTTGAGCGTGCCCTGTCCGAGCACCGCGAGCAGGATGAGCGCGATCAGGATCGCCGGAAACGAGAGCTGGATGTCGGCGATGCGCATGATCAGCGCTTCAGTGCGTCCTCCAAGATAAGCCGCGGTCAGTCCGAGCGCGAGGCCGAGCGCCAGCGCCACCAGCGTGCTCGTCACGCCGACCGTGAGGCTGATGCGCAGCCCGTAGAAGATCGCCGAGAGCATGTCCCTGCCCTGGTCGTCGGTGCCGAGCCAGAACGTCGTGCCCGAGGCATTCGTGGAGCCCGGCGGCAGCCGGCTGTCCATGATGTCGAGCTGCGCGAGGTCGTAAGGATTCTGAGGCGAGATGAGCGGCGCGGCGAGCGCGGCGATCAGGATGAGCGCGAGCAGGACCAGTCCGACCAGGGCGGCCGGGTCGGCGGCGAAATCGGCGAGCACTCGCCGGAGCGGCCACTCTTCGCGCGCCATTGGCGCTAACCCTTCGCCTCGGCCAGCCGAACTCGCGGATCCAGCGCGGAGTAAAGCACGTCAACGACGAGGTTGATGAAGATGAAGAGGGTCACGATGACGAGGAGATAGGCGACGATGACCGGGCGATCGAGCAGGTTGATCGAGTCGATCAGGAGCTTGCCCATGCCCGGCCAGGCGAACACCGTTTCGGTGACGATGGCAAACGCGATCACGGAGCCGAACTCGAGCCCGACGATGGTGACGATCGGAATCAGGATGTTGCGCAGCACGTGAACGCCGATCACGCGGACGTCGGTCAGGCCCTTCGCGCGCGCGAACCGCACGTAGTCCTGCGTGAGCGCCTCGCGCGTTCCGGCACGGGTCAGTCGGATCAGCAGCGCAAGCTTGAACAGTGCCAGGTTGGTCGCCGGCATGATGAGGTGGCGCCACCCTTCGAGCGAGAGGAAGCTTACCTGCACGCCGAGGAATTCCGTCGTGGGCCCCCGGCCGTTCGAAGGCAGCCAGCCGAGCATGACCGAGAACACCATGATGAGCATCAGGCCGACCCAGAACGTCGGCAGGGAGAATCCGAGGATCGAGCCGGCCATGATCGAGCGCCCGGCGAGCGAGTTCGGCTTGAGTCCCGCCCACAGCCCGAGCGGAATCCCGAGCGCGATCGCGATCAGCATCGCCGCCAGGGCCAGCTCGAGCGTGGCGGGCATGCGCTCGAGAATGAGCCCGAGCGCGGAGGTGCTGTGCACGAACGAACGACCGAGATCGCCGTGCAAAGCCCCGGACAGGAACGCCGCGTACTGCACCCACATCGGCTTGTCCAGACCAAGCGCCGCAATGGCGCGCTCCCGCTCCTGCTGGTCGGCCTGCGGATTGATCAGGACGTCGATCGGGTTGCCGATCGCGTAGACGCCGACAAACACGATCACCGACATGACGAGCAGCACTAAAACCGCCTGGATACTGCGACGGACGACGTAGACCAGCATGGCGGCGCTATTCTACCTTCGCGCGGCGCTGACCTCGCGCTGGCCTTTGCATTAAACTACAGCGGTCGGGATGCGCCGCCCGCTCGAGAGCGTCCGACACTTGCGAACGATACGTGCCCATGCGTCCCACGTTCCTGCCGTGGCTGCTTGCGAGCGCCGCATCCCTCGCCCCGCCTGCGGCGCTTACGCGCCGTCGCGATTCTGTTCGAGCACCAGAACTTCGAGGGCCAGCGCATGACGGTGCGCAACGCCATGCCCAACCTCGACCGGACCGAGTTCAACGATCGCGCCGAACATGAGCAATACCCCTACAACGCCCCGCCGAACTGGCAACGCTGACATGGCGCTGGTCGACGACATCGCGGGCCTGCGCCGCATCCTGACCCGCTCGCACGTGATCGCGGTCGTCGGTCTGTCGGCCAACTGGTATCGCCCCAGCTACTTCGCAGCCAAGTACATGCGCGATCGCGGGTATCGGATCATTCCGGTCAATCCGGCGTACGGCGAGGTCCTGGACGAGCGCTGCTATCCGGACCTCGCTTCGGCGCGCAAGGGCGCCGACGTGCCGATCGACATCGTCGACTGCTTCCGCAAGTCCGCGGATATCCCGCCGATCGCGCGCGAGGCGGTGGCGATCGGAGCCAAGGTGCTGTGGATGCAGCTCGGAGTCCGCAACGACGCGGCGGCGCAAATCGCGCTCGACGCCGGCCTCGACGTGGTGATGGATCGCTGCGTCAAGATCGAGCACGCCCGCATTCTCGGGGGGCTCAACTGGGCCGGCGTCAACACCGGCGTGATCTCCGCGCGGCGGCCGGTGTGAGTCAGCGATGAGGTACGCATTGAGAGCAGCCGATGCCCGTCCGACATCCTGGCGCCGCATGCGCCAACCTACGGGTCCCGGCACGGCGTCGGGAGTCAACCCACGACTCCCTCGCCCCGCCACCCGTGACGGTCGGCGCGGCGCAATGGATGCCTGCCGGGCATCGGCCGCTCCCGTGCGGCTGCTGATCGAATATGCCTGACCACAAATACGGCTTCGATACGCTCTGCCTGCACGCGGGCCAGATCCCGGATTCCGCGACCGGTGCGCGCGCGCTGCCGATCTACCAGACCACCTCCTTCGTGTTCGACAGCGCGGACCACGCGGCGAGCTTGTTCAACCTGCAGACTTTCGGCAACGTCTATTCGCGGATATCCAATCCGACGGTCTGCGCGCTCGAGGAGCGCGTCGCCGCGCTGGAAGGCGGACGCGCGGCGCTCGCCGCTGCTTCCGGAATGGCCGCTCAGACCGCCGCACTGCTGACGCTCGCGAAGCACGGCGATCATATCGTCGCGGCGCGCACGCTCTATGGCGGCACCTACACGCAATTCGCGGTGACCTTCGCCGAGCTCGGGATCGAGACGACCTTCGTCGATCCGGATGATCCCGAGGCATTCCAGGCCGCGCTGCGCCCCAACACCAAGGCGCTCTACGCCGAGACCATCGGCAATCCGCAGCTCAACGTCGTCGATCTCGCCGCGCTGGCGGAGGTGGCGCACCGCGCGGGCATCCCGCTGGTGATCGACAACACGCTCGCATCACCCTTCCTGTGCCGGCCGATCGAGCACGGCGCGGACATCGTGATCCATTCCGCCACCAAGTATCTCGGCGGTCACGGCACGACGATGGGCGGCGTCGTCGTGGAGTCCGGCAAGTTCGACTGGGGCAACGGCAGGTTTCCCCAGATGACCACCCCGTCGCGCGGCTATCACGGCGTCATTTTCCACGAGACCTTCGGCGACTTCGGATTCACGATGAAGGCGCGGATGGAAGCCATGCGTACGCTCGGTGCCGCGCTCTCGCCCTTCAACGCGTTCCTGCTCCTGCAGGGCATCGAGACGCTGCACCTGCGCATGCCGCGGCACTGCGAGTCGGCGCTCGCGATCGCGAAGCACCTCGCGGCCGATCCGCGCATCGCCTGGGTGAGCTATCCTCTGCTCCCGGGCAACCGTTACGAGCCGCTCGCGAAGCGCTATCTTCCGCATGGAGCCGGCGGCATTCTCACGTTCGGGATCAAGGCTGGGAAGGACGGCGGGGCCAAGGCCGGCGAGCGGTTCATCGAGGCGGTGCAGTTTCTCTCCCACCTCGCGAACGTCGGAGACGCCAAGACGCTGGTGATCCATCCGGCTTCCACCACCCATCGCCAGCTCGACGAAAGCGAGCAGCGTGCCGCCGGCGTCTTGCCCGAAATGGTCCGCTTGTCCGTCGGCCTGGAGACGCTCGACGATATCCTCTGGGACATCGATCAGGCGCTCGCAGCCTCGGTCCGATGAGCCCTTCGAGGTATCCCGCCCTGCCGTGGCCCTGGGTCGGGCTCATTCTGTCCCTGGCGCTTCTCGGGCAGGAATACATGTTCCAGGCGATCGGACGCGACGCGCCGGTCACCGCGTACCGCGTCACGCTGATGGCGGTCGGCGTCACGTCCCTGGCGCTGATCGCCTTGCCTCCGCGACGCATCGGTTATCTGCTGGGCTTCGTGGTCTGCGCCGGCCTGATGGCGTTCGCGCTGTATCTCCAGTTCGACCTCGACATCGAACCTTGCCCGCTTTGTATTTTCCAGCGCGCCGCGGTGGTCGCGATGGGGCTCACGTTCCTGATTGCCGCGTTCCACAACCCCGGCCGCTTCGGCGCGACGGTCTATGCGGTGCTGCAGCTCGTGTTTGGCGGCGCGGGCGCCGCGCTCGCGTCGCGCCAGCTCTGGCTCCAGTCGCTGCCCAAGGACCAGGTTCCGGCGTGCGGCATGAGCCTCGCCTACATGATCGATACGTTGCCGCTCACCGAAACGCTGCGGAAGGTGCTGGAGGGCAGCGGCGAGTGCGCCGAGAAGGGCTGGGAGTTCCTGCACCTCTCGATCGCAGGCTGGACGTTCGTGTTCTTCGTTGCGACGATCGTCGCGACCTTCGCGCTGATCCGCCGGGATTGAAGCTCGCCCCATCGCTGGGAATCAAAGGGTCGGAAGAGGCAAGTCCGTGAGTGAAGATCAGGCGCGGGGCGCACGAGAAATCGCGGAGCGCGTCTACCGCAACGAATCGCGCCGCGTCTTCGCCACGCTCGTGCGTCTGCTTGGCGACTTCGACCTGGCAGAGGAGGCGCTCCACGATGCTTTTCGCGCGGCGCTCGAGCAATGGCCGCGCGAAGGCGTCCCCGACAACCCACGCGCCTGGCTCGTCTCTGCCGGCCGGTTCAAGGCGATCGATGGCATCCGCCGCCGCGCACGCTTCACCGCGATCGACGACGTCGCCGAGCTGGTCGAAGCCCTTCCCGACGAGACTGCCTCGTCGGAGGCCGAGAACATCGAGGACGACCGGCTGCGGCTGATCTTCACATGCTGCCATCCCTCGTTGTCGCCGGACGCGCAGGTCGCGCTCACGCTGCGCGAGGTCTGCGGGCTCACGACCGAGGAGATCGCCCAGGCATTCCTGAGCGTGGCGACGACGCTCGCCCAGCGCATCGTGCGCGCCAAGGCGAAGATCCGCGACGCGCGGATTCCCTATCAGGTGCCGGAGCCCGACGAGCTGCCGGAACGTCTCGACAGCGTCCTGCGCGTGGTCTATCTCGTATTCAACGAGGGTTACTCGGCGTCTTCCGGCGGTTCGCTCACCCGCGTCGATCTCTCCAGCGAAGCGATCCGTCTCGGCCGGCTCCTGTCCGAGCTCTTGCCGGAGCCGGAAGTCCTTGGACTGCTCGCCCTGATGCTGCTGCAGGAATCGCGGCGCGCGGCACGCGCTTCGCCCGCGGGCGATCTCGTGCTGCTCGAAAACCAGGATCGCTCGCTCTGGAACCGCGCCGAGATCGCCGAAGGCGCGGCGCTGGTCGAGCGGGCGCTCGGGAGCCGGCGCTTCGGTCCGTATGCCCTGCAGGCGGCGATCGCGGCGGTTCATGCCGAGGCGCCGAGTTCCGCGGACACGGACTGGGGAGAGATCGTCGGTCTGTACGACGTCCTGCTGCGGATCGATCCCTCGCCGGTGGTCGAGCTCAACCGTGCGGTCGCGGTAGCGATGCGCGAGGGTCCGCAGGCGGGTCTCGCCCTGGTCGAGGCCATCCTTGCGCGGGGCGAGCTCGACGACTACCACCTTGCGCACGCGGCACGCGCCGACCTGTGCCGGCGGCTGGGTCGAAGCGCGGAGGCCCGGGCTTCGTACGAGCGCGCGCTCGCGCTGGCGCGACAGGAGCCCGAGCGGCGCTTCCTGGAACGGCGGCTCGCGGAGCTGTCCAACTAGCTTAAGGCACCCAGGCAGCCCGCCTGTCGATTCCGACCTCGCCCGTTCGACTACCCCATGTCAACGGCAGGAAGGAGCGGCAAATGCAATGGGTTACGCGGCATTGGGGTTTTTTGCGGCGGCTGGTCCAGACGTTCGGCCCTTATCTCATCGTGGAAATTCTCCTTCCCGGCGGGAGCCTGATCGCCCTGCTGCTTTTCCTTTATCAGCAAAAGCGCTTGCCGTTCGGTCTGGGCTCCGCCCTTGCCTGGACGCGCAAGCGGGGTTGAATCACGATTTTTTGCCGGCCGTGCGGTCAGGATGTCGAATTGCGCCCCACCGGTTCGACTAGCGAAGAACGAGGATGCCATGAGAGCCGATTTCGATGTCGAACACCTTGCGAGAGCTCGGTCGCCCGTCGGCGAAGATGGTTTGTTCGGCCTCCGAGCGCCGCTCAGGCTTGCGCCGCGTCGCGGCGTGGTCCAGGTCGCCCGCGCTTTCCGCGACGTGCCGGAGCGTGTTTTTGCCGCCTGGCTCGATGCGGATAGCGCAGGCCAGTGGTTGTTCGCGACCGCGTCGCATCCGATCGCCGAAGTGACCATCGATCCGCGGGTCGGTGGTGAATTTCGTTTCGTGGAGCGACGCGGCGGCATCTTCGAACACGTCGGACGCTATCTCGACATCGCCCCGCCACGGCGCCTCGCGTTCACGCTTTCGATGGAGGGCCGGCCACGGCTCGTGACGCGCGTGGCCATCGACATCGTCCCGAGGCCGGCGGGATGCAGGCTCCTTCTATCGCAGAATAACGTACCTCTCGCCGTGCTCGAGCGCACCGAGGGACGCTGGACAGGGATCCTGTACGGACTCGCCCAGATGCTCGATGCGAAAGCTTTCCCTCTCCAACAGACCAGGAGCAAGCCATGAAGTACCTGTGCCTCGTGTATCTCGACGAAAAGAAGCTCGACCAGGTCCCCGACAGCGAATGCCTTGCGTTCAGCGACGGCCTCAAGAAAGGCGGGCAACGCATCGCGGCGGAGGCGCTTCAGAGCGTGCACACCGCGACAACGGTACGCGTGCGCAACGGCAAGGTATCGATGACCGACGGGCCGTTCGCCGAAACGAAGGAGCAGCTCGCCGGCTTCTATCTGATCGACGCGAAAGACCTGGACGAAGCGGTCCAGCTTGCCGCGACGATACCGCCGGCGCGCGTCGGCAGCATCGAGGTCCGCCCGGTGCGCGAGTTGAATCCCCATCCCGCTCGATAGGCGCGAGGAGACAGCGATGACTCGCCCCAAAGGCGGAGCTGGAGCCGGCGCTGTACGGACGCAGCCGCAGCGTCGATTTCGCGCCCACCCGATCGACTAACGAGGAGCGCGGGATCGACCCGCGTTCGATGAGGGGCGAAGCCCTTCTGTAATACATCGATATCCAAAGGAGACACGACAATGCGCTTCATGGTCATGGTCAGAGCCACCAGACAATCCGAACAGGGCATGCTTCCCGACGAGAAGCTGCTCGCCGACATGGGCAAGTTCAACGAGGAGCTCGCGAAGGCGGGCGTGATGCTCGCGGGCGAAGGCCTGCATCCGAGCTCGAACGGCGCGCGAGTGCGGTTTCCCGCGTCGGGAACCAAGCGCACGGTCATCGATGGGCCCTTCGCGGAAACGAAGGAGCTGATCGCCGGTTTCTGGCTCTGGCAGGTCAAGTCGAAGGAAGAGGCGATCGAATGGGCGAAGCGCTCGCCCAATCCGTTTCCGGGCCAGGAGTCCGAAATCGAGATCCGGCAGCTCTACGAGGCCGAAGACTTCGGCGCGGAGTTCACGCCAGAATTGCGCGCGCAGGAGGAGCGGGTACGCGAGCAGATCGCCAAGAAGTAGCCCGTAGGCAAGCGAAGCCGACCTCGGCGTCCCTGACGCCAGAACGCATCCTCTTCAGTCACAACGTACACAGGCACGCTCAGCATGCCCACCAACACCGTCCGCCTTCACCGGGTGCTCCGCGCGCCCGCGGAAAGGATCTACCGCGCCTTCCTCCACCCCGAAGCAATGGCCAAGTGGCTTCCGCCGAACGGCTTTACCGGCAAGGTCCACCATCTGGACGCCAAGGTCGGCGGGACCTACAAGATGTCGTTTACGAACTTCACGACCGGCCACAGTCACTCATTCGGCGGCGAGTACCTCGAACTGCTGCCGAACGAACGCATTTGCCACACGGACAAGTTCGACGATCCCAACTTGCCTGGAACGATGCGGGTCACCATCTCCCTGAAGAACGTGTCCTGCGGGACCGAATTGAGCGTAGTGCAGGAAGGAATACCGGAGGCCATTCCGCAGGAGGCGTGCTATCTCGGATGGCAGGAATCCCTCGTGCTGCTCGCCAAGCTCGTCGAGGCCGAGATTCCGGGGTAGCAACCGCGGCTTCGCCGCCTGCGGCCCTGACTCGTTGTGTGCGCCATGCGTAACCAGGGGTGAGCGCGGCTGCATTCTTGAACCTGCTGCTCTCGATGTCGATGAATGAAACGTCGAACTGCCCGTGCCATGAGACGCGAATAGCCGACGACGTCCGCGATCAGGATCGCGGACGGAGCTTCGCCACGATCGGCCGGTACCGACCGGCCCGCGTAGCGATCGGCAAATTCAGCGGTCGGAGCTTACAAAGAGATCGCCGCCAGCAGCGCGGGCCGCACCATCACGGCCGCGCCCAGGACGATGAGGAGAACCCCGGCGATTCTGGCGACCAGCAGCCCGTGCCGCCAGCTCTTCTCGACGAGAAAGACGGCGAAGATGCCGACCATCCAGACGAGATTCATCAGGCCGACCGCCAGCAGCACCGCGGTCAGCGCCCAGCAGCAACCGAGACAGTACGCGCCGTGGACCGCGCCGGCGCGCAAGGCGCTCAGCGCGCCCCCATCGAAATCGTGAGTAGCGACGAATGCCATCGGACTCTGACAGTGATCGAAGCAGAGGCGCTTCCACCGGGTGAACTGATAAGCGCCGGCGACGATCAGGATTGCCCCGGCCAGCACGGGCAGCCAGATCGACTGCACAGTGTCTCCGCCCAACTGTGCGATAGTCTTGTAGGCGAGGAACGGCAAGACGCCGATCGCGGACCAGACGAGCAGATAGCCCGCGACGAACACCAGCGTCGCATGGATCCCGCGCCCGCGCCGGCGCGAGACCGCCAGGTGAGCCAGCACCATAGGCGCGATCGTGGGCAGCATCATCGCCACCATCATCGTCACCCACATCGCGAGAAAGACGCCGGCGCTCATGTCGCCCTGCGCGAGAGCGCCGATCTGGCCGAGTCCCATCACCATGCCGCGCATCGAGAACGAGTCCGCGATCGTGCTTCGCCACGCGAGCATCGAAACCGCGAGCAGGCCGCTGACGACCGCGAGATTCGCGCGCCATGACAGAATGCCGAACGCCCCGCGCGGGCTGTCCGCGATCGGCGCTGCGGTGTCCTGCCGGGCCGAGCTCAATTCGGACCGCGCCAGCTGAACGGAATGTGCTTGCTCGATTGTCCGCTGCGGTTCCATTTGAACCCGAAGCTGTCGGCGCGGTCCACTTTCGCGGTTCCCCATGTCGCTGCGCCGCCGGGACCGACCTCCGAGCCCGGCGGATTGATCGTCTGCACGCGCTTGCCCGGCGGTGTCGTCGGCCCCGTCAGCGCTTCGGCCCTGGCTTCCGCTCGGCCGGGTATCGCCGCCCGCCACTCGGCGAGATCGCCCGCGATCTCGACCTCGATCGGCGCGAACTCGAGCCCGCGCATTTCGGCGATATTCTTTGCGAACTCGCCGGGCCAGCCGCCGGCTTGACCGCCGAAGATCATCTGCAGCGCTTCGCGCTGCTTCGCGTCGGCGCGCTCGTCCATGAAGATGCCCATCGCCACCTTGGCGCCTTCCCAGATATTGCCTTTGAAGTAGCCGAGGGCGACGACGTTGAGCCCGTCGAGCGCAACACCGCCGTAGGTGCCCTTCCGGACGTGCCAGACGAGGATGCCGTCGCAGTCACCGTATGTTGGTGTCCGCGCGAACTCGCACGGGCAGGGAATATCGCACTTGCAGACGTCGAACCAATCGCCTTCGACTTGCCACTGCGGGACGGTGGACATCGCGGATCTCCTCCACGTTTGCTCCGCCCCGGGCTTCGCTCTCGCTCATCCCGGGCTACGCCTGGCGCCGTCGTTCCCGCGCAAGCGGGAACCCAGCGTCGTTCGTCATAAGACGCTGGATCCCGCTTTCGCGGGGATGACGCAGCCGCTTCCAATTGCTGCGACGCTTTACGTCGTGCTCTTGGATGGCTGCCGCGGCCTCCTTGATCGGCACATGCCAAGCGCAATGTTTCGTGTCGTCCGCCGCGGTCACTCGCGGACGCTCGACCCCCGCTCGCTCTTCGCTCGCGGGTCTCCTCTCGCTGCTCGGACCGCTACTTCGGCGCCATCCGTATCGCGCCGTCGAGCCGGATCACTTCTCCATTGAGCATCTCGTTGCCGATGATCTCGCGCACGAGCGAGGCGAATTCGCCGGGCCGGCCGAGCCGGGGCGGAAACGGGACCATCTTGCCAAGCGACTCGGCGTAGTCGGGGGGAATCTCGCCCATCATGGGCGTTTCGAAGATACCGGGCGCGATGGTCATGACGCGGATGCCGACCCGTGCCAGCTCCCGCGCCACCGGCAGCGTCATGCCGACAACCGCCGCCTTGGACGCGCTGTAAGCGGGCTGGCCGATCTGCCCGTCGAATGCGGCGACCGACGCGGTATAGACGATGACGCCGCGCTCGCCGCCGGCGTTGGGCGCATTCTTCGCCATCTGCTCGGCCGCGAGCCGCGTCATGTTGAACGAGCCGATCAGATTGATGTTCACCACGCGCGCGAAGCTGGCGAGCGCGTGGATGCGCTCCTTGCCGAGAATGCGCTCGCCATGCACGACACCCGCGCAATTGACCAGCCCGTGCACCGCCCCGAAGGCTTCCATCGCGGCCGCGATAGCGGCCTTCCCGCTCGCCTCGTCGGTGACGTCGGTGCGCACGAAGCGGACGCCGCGCGCAAGCTCCTTGGCGAGGGCGACGCCTTTGTCTTCCTGCAGATCGGCGATGAGTACCTTTCCGCCGCCGTCGACGAGCATGCGCGCAGTCGCGCCCCCCAGGCCCGAAGCGCCGCCGGTGACGACGAATACGCTGTCCTTGATTTGCACGACTTCCTCTCCCTATGCCTCGCGATTCCCCCGGAAAGAAGCCGGGGTCATCCCGACTACAGAATTCCGCTCTCTTCTCCTAGCGCTGCGCTCATCCCGGGCTACAGTATGCGGTTGAACCAGAGCACCGACAGGAACGCCGACAGCAGCGATAGCGCCGCAGCCGCTGCGGCAAGCAGCGCCGTGATCTCGGTCTGCTTCGTCTCCATCGAGAGGCGGGTATTGAGGCTCTCGTAGATCTTCTTCAGATCGACCGAGTTGTCGGCGAAGAAATATTCGGCATGCGTGACCCCTGCGATGTTCTTCAGCGCTTCCTCGTCGAGCCTGACGCGCATCGACCAGCCTTCGGAGCCCAGGATCTCGCCCTTGGCGGTCCCGATGCCGACCGTGAATACGCGCACGCCGCGCTCCGCCGCCATTCGCGCGGCCTCGATCGGATTCGGACCCGTGGTCGTCTGGCCGTCGGAGAGCAGGATGATCGCCGCCGAAGCATAAGAGCCCGGCTCCGCTTTCTCCGCGGAACTCGATTTCGCGCTGTCGAGCGGCGCGGCCTTGATCTCGCCTCGAGGATTCGAGGCGCGCAGGTCGAACTCGACGTCGGGAAAGATCGTCTTCAGCGCGACCAGAATGCCGCTGCCGATCGCGGTCCCGCGCTGCAGCTGGAAGCGGTCGATCGCTGCAAGGATCTCCTGGCGGTCGCGCGTCGGCGCCTGCACGACCGAAGCTGTTGCGGCGAACGAAACCACGCCGATGCGCGCGCTCGCCGGCTGATCGGCGATGAACTTCCGCGCCGCCTCCTGCGCCGCGCCGATGCGATTGGGCTTAACGTCGCTCGCGCGCATGCTGCCCGAAACGTCGATCGCCAGCACGATGGTCTCGTACTGGGACGGCAGGGTGAGCGTCGCGCTGGGCCGGGCGACTGCCACGATCAGCGTGACCAGCGCCAACAGGAACACGAGAGGCGGAATGTGCTTTCGCAGCTTTTCGGAGCCCATGGCCTTGCTCACCATGCCGAGGCTCGCGTAGCGCATCGCGAGCCGTTTCTTCCGGCGCAGCAGCGCCAGGTAGCCGTAGATGAGCACCGGCACGGCCAGCAGCAACCAGAGCAATTCGGGCCACAGAAAGGTCATGCGGATTCCAGATGGCTCGGCAGCGACGCTCCGCCGGCGAGCCGGCTGCGGCGCTTGCGCAGGTCGGCGAAACGCAGCACGGCGTCGATCAGATTGTCCTCGGTGGAAAGCTCGAGCGCGTCCACGCCCGCCTGCCTGAACGCCGATCGAAGCGCCTTCTCGCGCTGTTCGGCGATGAACGCGAAGCGCTTGCGGAAGCGGCGGTCGTGGGTATCGACCATGATCTGCTCGCCGGTCTCTGCGTCCTGGATGGTCACGAGGCCGAGGTCGGGCAGCTCCTTCTCCAGCGGATCGTAGAGCCGCACCGCGATCACTTCATGCCGGAGCGAGAGCCGCGCAAGCGCCTCGTCCCAGCCCGGAGCGCTCATGAAGTCCGACACGACAAATACGAGCGAGCGCCTGCGCATGAGCGCGAAGCCTGTCTGGAAGAGCACTCTCAAGTCGGTCGCCGCCGAGGCCGAGCGCTCGGGCCGGGTGAGCATCGCGTGAAGGATGTGCAGCACGTGCCGCCTTCCCGCCCGCGCGGGAATGACCTTGTCGACCTTGTCGCCGTAGAAGAGCGCGCCCACACGGTTGCCGTGGCCGGAGAGGACACGCGCGAGCACCGTGACGAACTCCGCGGCGACCGCGCGCTTGCGCACGTCGCGCGAACCGAAATCGACCGAGGGCGAAAGATCGAGCAGGAACCACGCGGTCACGTCGCGGTCCTCGTGATACTCGCGCACGTAAGGCGTGTTGAGCCGCGCGGTCACGTTCCAGTCGATGTGCCGGACGTCGTCGTGATACTGATACTCGCGCAGGTCCGCGAGATCGAGGCCGAAGCCTCGGAAGAGCGTCCGATAGTCTCCGTGCAGCAGCCCGTCGAGACGGCGGATCACCGTCCACTCGAGCCGCCGCAGGATGAGCTCAGGACTGCGCGGCAACTCGGACATGGCTCTCGAGCGGCTTTTCCGGAGCCCGCACGCGGCGCATGACTTCCATGATCAGGTCGTCCGGCGTCTTGCCATCGGCGAGCGCTTCGTAGGTCAGCACCAGCCGGTGGCGCAGCACGTCCGGCGCGAGGTCGGTGACGTCCTCTGGCAGCACGTAGTCGCGGCCGCGCAGGAAAGCGAGCGCCCGCGCGCCCTCGATGAGATGGATCGACCCGCGCGGGCTCGCGCCGAAGGCGATGTAGCGCGAGAGCCCGCTCGCGCCGTAGCGGTCGGGATGGCGCGTCGCCGAGGCGAGCCGCACGGCGTACTGGATGAGCGAGGGATCGACGAACCCCTCCCGCGACTCGCGCTGCAGCGCTGAGAGCTCCTCGGTCGTGCAAACCGCGCCGACGTCGGGCGCGTTGCCGGTCACGCGCTCGACGATGACGAACTCCTCTTCCTCCTTGGGGTAGCCGACCAGCACCTTCATCATGAAGCGGTCGACCTGCGCCTCTGGAAGCGGATAAGTGCCTTCGGTCTCGATCGGGTTCTGGGTTGCCATCACCAGAAACGGGTCTGGCACCTTGTGCGTCTCGCCGGCGATCGTCACCTGGTACTCCTGCATGACTTCCAGGAGCGCGCTTTGCACCTTCGCGGGCGCGCGATTGATCTCGTCGGCGAGGAGCAGGTTCGCGAACACGGGCCCGAGCGAGGTGGTGAATTCGCCGGTCTTCTGGTTGTAGATGCGCGTGCCGACGAGGTCCGCAGGCACGAGGTCCGGCGTGAACTGGATGCGCCGGAACGAGCCGCGAATGGTCCGGGCCAGCGTCTTGACCGTGAGCGTCTTGGCGAGGCCCGGCACGCCTTCGACCAGCAGATGGCCGTGAGCGAGGATCGCGACCAGCACGCGCTCGAGAAAGTGGTCCTGGCCGACGACGATCTTCTTCACTTCGTAGAGAATGCGCTCCATCGGCGCCGAAGCGCCCGCGTGGCCGGGCTCGGAGGTATCCATGGGTTCCCTTCTCTCGCGGATTCGCGAAATGATTGCGCTTGCTAGAACGGGGAGATGCCGATCGCCGACGCGGCGTTCTCGATCGGCACCGCAAAGCCGATGCCGATGAACACGTGCTGTTCGGTGGGGTTCAGGATCGCCGTGACGATGCCGACGACTTCGCCGTCCGCGGTAACCAGCGGGCCGCCCGAGCTGCCCGGGTTCGCCGCCGCGTCGAACTGGATGAGATTGACCATGTCGTGCGTGCCGTCGCGCGAGCGATGCACGCGTCTCAATCCCGAGACCACGCCCGAAGTCACGCTCGGGCCGATGCCGAAGGGAAAGCCGACCGCGACGACTTCGTCGCCAAGCGCCAGATCGCCAGTGCCGCGCAGCGTCGCCGGCTGGAGATCGTCCGGCAGCGTCTTGGCCTGGATCACCGCGAGATCGTTCTCGGGTTGCACGCCGATGACGGTCGCTTCGGATTCGGTGCCGTCGTAGAACACCACGCCGAGGCGGTCGCCTCCGGCAACGACATGCAGGTTGGTGAGGATGATCCCGCTGTCGACGATCACCACGCCGCTGCCGACGCTCCGCTCGATGTCCTTCTCGCCTTCCTTGGGCTCGCCGAGCTGACGGACGCGCACGACCGAGGGGCGAACCGCCTCGTATGCGCGCGCGGCGGTGGACGGCAACGTCTTCGTCTCGAGCGTGTGCAGCACCGCGGCGTCGATGTCGGCCTGGGTGAAGTTGCGCGGTGCGGGCTTCTGAGCGGTGTAGATCATGAATCCGCCGAGCGCCAGGAGCGCGCCCAGCATGACCAGCAGGGGCTTGTCGACCTTCCGGATGGCCGCCAGCCAGCGCCGGCGAGTTGGTTCGGCTGGAGCCGACTGCGCGGCGTCTGCTTCCGGCTGAGCAGGTGGAGCACCCGCGTCCGGAATCCTGAACGGCGACCGCCGCTCCGCGAGTTGCGACCGCCTGGAACTGCTGTACAACGTCACGCGCCCCATCTGCCGTCTCTACGTTACGCCTGTTGCCAATCGACCGCGAAGACCGAGAAACGTTTCGTCGTGTCCCGCGAGCACATTCTCGCACACCGGCGACGACGCCGCTTCATGCCTGGACGCTCACCACGTGCGCCTGCATCCCAGCCTCGACGGCGAGGACGCCGTAGCGTCGTCCGATCTCCCTCTCGGCGGCATCGGTGGCCTCGCCGAGGCGGGACGGGTCCCGGGTGTCGATCTCGCTGCGCAGCGGGGTGCCCTGACAGAACGCAACGGCCGGAATGCGCGGCGAATCCGCCCGGCTCCGCTCGGCGATGGTGACGATGTCCGGGGACGCCTGGAATCCCCCTTGAGCGAGGTCGCGGACAATCGCGGCCTTGTCGTGATAGCCGTGGGGCATGCGCGCCAAGAACCGCGGCGGGTCGTCGGGGAAGATGCTTCCCAGCGCGGCCGTGACCGCGTCGGCAAACCCGTTCTCCTCGATCCGATCCCAGACGTTGAACAGGAAGACACCGCCCTTGCAGAGGACGCGGCGCGCTTCGGCGAAGGCCTTCGCCTTGTCGGGGAAGAACATGGCGCCGAACTGGCACACGACGGCGTCGAAAGCGCCATCGGCGAAGGGAAGCTGCATGGCATCGGCCCGGCGCCACTCGACCGGGCGTTGCGTACCGATGACGGCGGCGTGATCGAGCATCGCCTGATTGAGGTCCGTGGCGACGATCTCCGCGCCCGCCAGAAGCGTCGAAGCGAGCGCGCGTGTCGCCACGCCGGTCCCGGCCGCGATCTCGAGCACCCTTCGCACCGGCCGCGACGCCAGTCGCCGCGCCAGGTCGTCGGCGTACGGCTGGAAGATCAGCGGCACGAGAAACATCTGGTAGATCTTCGGGATCGCGCCGGCGAAGACCTTGTCGGTCGCCGCGCCGGTCATGACGGTGCGCAACGCGCGGCGAGCGCGAAAGGAGCGAACGGCATCATCGCTCGGCCACCGCGAGGCGGATGCCGAGCACCACGAAGAGCGCGCCTGCCGCCTGCGACAAGCGGGTGTACGCCTTGGGATGTCGGGCGAGGAAACGGCGAACCGACGTGGCGGCGACCGCCAGCAACAGGCACCAGACCGTGCCGGTCGCAACGAAGGTCAGCCCCAGGGCGATGAATGCGGCGATCTTCGTCGGGCTCTCGTGATCGATGAACTGCGGCAGGAAGGCGAGGAAAAACAGAGCCACCTTCGGATTGAGCACGTTGGTTACCACGCCCTGGCGAAACGCCTTCCAGGCATCCGACGCAGCGGGTGCCGAGGGCAAGCCGGCCGGATCGTGCGCGGCGATGAAACGCATCCCCAGGTAGATAAGATAGGCCGCCCCGGCCAGCTTCACGACCGTGAAGGCAGTCGCGGAGGTGGCGAGGATCGCGGACAGGCCGGCGGCGGCCGCGAGCGTGTGCACGATGCAGCCGCTGCAGATGCCGAGCGCCGAAGCCACGCCCACCCGCCGGCCACGCGCGATGCTGGAGCCGAGGATGTAGAAGGTATCCTGTCCGGGCGTGAGGTTGAGCAGGACCCCTGCGAGGACGAACAGCCCGTAGTCGTGGATGCCGAGCACGACGATCGTTCGCGAACCCGGGCGACCAGGCTAGCGCTTGCGCTTCCGGGCTGCGCTCTTCTTCGCCTTGCCCGCTTTGCGCTTGACCGCCCCTCTCTTGCCCGCGGGGGCCTTGCCCGCCGCGCGCTTGACCGCGCCCCGGCGCCCCGCCGTACGCTTCTTCGCCGCCGGCTTGGGCGGGCCCAGCCTCACGACCGATTCGCCCGACACCGGGTCCGTGACGCCAAGCTCGTTGCCGAGATCTTCGAGCATGCCGCGAAACTGGTCCAGCATCGAGATCATCTGCGGCCGGGCGTCGACGATGCTCTGGAAGGTGCGCCATTCGCCGACCAAGCAGAAGGTCCGGTCGCCGGTCCTCACCAGGCTGCCGCCCACGAAGCCCTTGAACCCCGGCTGCACCCTGCGATGGGCGTCGATGAATTCCTGCTCGCTGCCCGGCTTGACCCTGAAGCGGACCACGTTGAATGCAGTCATCGGATTCCTCCGTTCACGTTGTCGTCTGATGATACCTCCTACGGGCACGTGCCGCACCGTCAGCGGGTAAGGCGCAGACGCTCGAAGACGTATCGGGCCAGCGCCGTGGGATCGACCCGGGTCCCGCACAGTCCGACATGCCCGTCGGGACGCAGGAGATAGAACGACGGTCGCGGAATCTGCGCGCGAGAGAGCTCCACGTCGTTGCCTCGGTCGTCGGGCACGGCGTAGATCCGAAGAAGCTCGCCCAGGCCAGGATCGCCTTCCGAAGGCGCCGGCTGGCCGAACAGGATCAGGTTGAAGCGCGTGTCGTCGAGCTTGGCGAAGAGATCCTCGACGGCGCCGTTCGGCTCGAGCTTGAGCTTGAGCCAGGGGAAACGATCGCCCGCCTGCGGCGCGTCCGACCGGAAGGCGTCGAGCGACTGCGACAGCGGGCCCGAACGGTAGTGGATGCCGATCTGCGAGATGGTGCGGAACGCGATGCGCTGCATCCACTTCTGGCGCATCGCGAACGCCATGATCCGCGCGAGCACCTGCGTGCGGAAGATGCCGGCGAGCGGGTTGTCGGAGACGATCAGCCGGAAGCCGCGGTCCGTGGTATCCAACAGACGGCGCGCGACCGGCACGCGTTCGGCCTCGTAGGAATCGAGGAGCGCGGCGTCCGCGCGTCCCTGCGCGACGAGGGCGAGCTTCCAGGCGAGGTTGTACGCGTCCTGCAGGCCCGTGTTCATGCCCTGCGCGCCGACAGGACTGTGGATGTGCGCGGCGTCGCCCAGCACGAAGCAGCGGCGGTCGCGGAAGTGCTCGGCGCTGCGGTGATGGATGCGGTAGGTCGAGAACCACATGCACTCCTTGAACGACAACCCTTCGCCGGCTTCCTTGCCGAGCGAGGGGATCACGGCGTCGAAGTCCACGTCCTTGTCGGCACGCAGCTCCTTGGGCAGGATCCCTACGACGCGCCAGTGGTCCTCGCCGCGCATCGGGAAGAAGAGATGGAAGCCGTCGCGCCACAGATACACGTTGACCTCGTCCGGCACCATGCTTCCCGTTGCGACCGTGTCGGCGACGAAGAACACGTGCTCGTAGGGCGCGCCCGGGAACGTGATGCCGCAGGCTTCGCGCACGGCGCTGCGCGCGCCGTCGCAGCCTGCGACCCACGCGGCCGTGACCGTGCGGGTGGTGCCGTCGGGCTGCTTCACCGTCGCGTCGACGCGATCGAGCCGCTGCTCGAGACCGGTGAGCTCGGTGTTCCATAGCACCGGCATCCCGAGCTCGCGCAGGCGATCGCCCATGATGAGCTCGTTGTCGTCCTGGCCGAGCACGAGGATGTAGGGGTACGGGGTCACGCCCTCCCCGGCGTCGTTCAGAGGCACGTTCGCCATCCATTTGCCCTGCGCCCAGATGTTGCCGCCCGAGCCGATCTTGCCCATCTCGAGCGCGCGATCGACGATGCCGAGATGCGCGTAGATCTCCAGCGTGCGCGCCTGCACGCCCAGCGCGCGCGTCTCCCGCGCCGGTCCCGCGTGCCGGTCGATGATCTGCGCGTTCACGCCGCGCCGCGCGAGCTGATTGGCGAGCATCAGTCCGGTCGGGCCAGCCCCCACGATGAGTACGTCGGTGTCCACGCAGGCCTCCCTTAACGTTCCGAGCTCCGAAGGGCAGCCGGCTGTGCCGGACCCGCCGCCTCCTCGCCTCCAGGCCAAGACCGGGGATCCGGCGCCCAGCGATGGGTGTCGTCCTTCTCCAGCAGCGCACAGACGTAGCTGCCGAGATCGACGCCGAGGTGCGCATGCGCCGCCTCCGCGCCCGAGTCGGCGCGATTGGCCGCGAGCGCGAACGCGCGGAATGCCGGCCAGTCTTTGGCCATCTGCTCGACCATGATCCGCGCCAGGTCGTACGACAGCTCGTTGCCGTCATCGCTGCGCGAGAACGACTTCCCCGACCAGAATTGCTGTATTTCGGGCACGCCCCAGAATGCAAGGTGCTTCCGGCGCATCTCCTCGGGCGTGCGGAGCGCCCGACCGGACGACGCCAATGCGCGCTCGGTGTTCACCGCGAGCCCTTCGTTCAGCCACAGCGGCAAGGGCAGACGCGAGACCGAGGCGTGAGTCATTTCGTGAGCGATGACCGGTTCGACCGAGCGCAGGTCGGACTTGACGGTCACGAAATGGCCGAGCCCCGAATCGATGTACATGCCGCCGCTGAGCGCGAATTCGCCTCTCTCCGGATAGTAGTAGGAGACGTAGTTGTAGTAGCTCTCTTCGTCGTCGAATACGATGAGGATGCTCCGGCCCTTCTCCGGAGCCGCGGCAACGCCGTCCAGCAGACGCACGATTCGCGTGGACGTCCGCTCCACGAATTCGAGCGTGACGCGTGCAAGCGGCGGTTCGAGGCTGGATAGAAGGAGCGTTTTCTTCTCTTCGTCGAGGCGGTATTGCGAACCCAGAGCGTCCTTGAGTTCGAGCAGCCATGCCCTGGAGCACGATGACCACGCGGCAGTCTGCTGCTCCGACGGGAGGGTGGCCACCGAGGACGCGACCGCTTTCCAGTCGGCATAGGGGAGTCCGTTGACGTACTTGATGTGAGCGACCGACATCGAGGCCGGCGCCTCGTCGAGTTCCGCGGGCGCCTCGTGCTCATGCCGGCGCGAGCGCGCCTCGCCCGAAGCGGTTTCGTCGAGAGCGAGCGATCGAAAGAGCCTGAACATCATGCCTTCGATGGGCAGACGACCCGATAGACTCTGTACGGCGCGAAACGGAAGCCTTGAGGGCGTGCAATAGTCTACCCGCAGCGCGCCATGGGGGCGAAGCCGTCCAGCGCTTCCGACTCTGAGTTCCTACGCGGTCACACGCGCCGCAGGCTTACGTCCCGTGTCGACGCGCAGCCGTACAATCGCCCTTACCGCGATTGAAACGCGATGTCGATCAACAGGAGGATGCCATGGGATACCAGGAAACGCTGCCCCGCAAGGGCATGTCCCGCAAGGACATGCTCGAGCGCGTCGCGCGCTTCAAGAAGCTGAAGGGCTCCGACGGCGGCCTGCCCGACAGCAGGATGCCCGGCTGCGAGCGCACGCTCTACAACGTCATCGGATTCCAGCCGCCCGAGGTCGAGCGCGGCGGGAAGCAATCCCCCGTCGGAGTGGATGCCGCGCGCATGGCGGCGATCAAGATCTCCGAAGGGTTCAATCTGGCGTACTGCCGCGCCAAGCCCGGCAGAGGCCCGATGCTCCACAACCACGACACCAACGAGACCTTCATCGCCATGACCGGAACGTGGCGCGCAAGCTGGCTGAACGGCAAAGGCAAGCTCGAGCACGTGGACCTGAAGCCCCTCGATCTCATCTCGTTTCCGCCGGGCGTCATACGCCGCTTCCAGAACGTGAGCAAGGGGCCGAAGAACAAGGACTCGATCCTCATGGTCGTGATCGCCGGCGATACGCCGAGCTCGGAGTTCACGGTCGAATCGATGCGCGAGATCGAGCGGGCGGGCGCGATGCCGGCGCGGCATCGGGTGTGAGTTTCGACGGTGAGCGCGGGCCGGTCATTCGCCCGCACGTCAGTGGATCACCTCGTCCGCGCGCACCAGCATCGATTGCGGGATCGTGAGCCCGAGCGCCTTTGCCGTCTTCAGGTTGATCACCATCTCGAAGCGGGTGGGCTGCTGTACCGGCAGATCAGCCGGTTTCGTGCCTCGAAGAATGCGATCGACGTAGGGCGCCGCCTGCCGGAACAGATCGACGTTGTTGACCCCGTAGCACAGGAGTCCGCCCTGCGCGACGTAATAGCGGTAAGGATAGACCGCCGGCAGCCGAAACCGCTCGGCGAGGGCGATGATCTGAGTGCTATGGCCGGCAAAAAAGGCATCGGGGGTGACGATGACGCCACCGCGTGGCTCCGTCGTCAAGCCAGCCATTACCGCCTCGATACCGTGAAGATCGTGCACCTCGCCATTTGCGGGCGTCACGCCCAAAGAGCGGGCAGCGGCCTTGAACGGATCGAGGAAGATTGCGCCGCGATCCGCCTGTGTGTCGGGATTGACCAGCAGCGCTGACCGCGACACAGCGGGTGCGATCTCCTTGAGCAGCTGGAGCCATTTGCCGCCAATCGATGGCTCGATGTTGGTAACACCGGTGATATTCCGCCCGGGTCGCGCCAGGGTCGACACGAAACCGCTACCGAGCGGATCGGCAACGTGCAGGAAAACGATCGGGGTCGCAGTCGCCGACGCCAGCGCCTCGACTACCGCCACCGACTGTCCGAGGATAACGTCTGGATTGAGCGCGAGGATCTCTTTCGCGGCGGAGCGCGCGCGATCGTGGTCCCCGGCGGACCAGCGAACGTCGATCCGAAGATTGTCACCCTCTTTCCAGCCCAGCGACCCCAGGACCTGCTCGAACCCCGCAAGGGCGGCGACGTACTCGGGTGTCTGTCCCACTGCGATGATGACGCCTAGCCTGCGGGCCCGGCCCGGTTGCTGCGCAGGCGAGTGGACCCGCGAAGAGCCCGCCCGCAAAGCGGCTAATGAACGTTCGCCGGTCCATCACTGAGCCCGCATCTCGATGATCGGAAGTCCGGAGATTCTACGCCGCGATCGGGGCTTCACCGGTCCCGTGACTGACCGGTTGTGGGCGATCCCGCACGTCACTGTCGACCTGCCACCCACCGAACCAAGCTAACGGCGCCGAGCAGACGGCGCGCCAGCGCCTCCGGCGAGCGGCCCGGGTGAGCGAGTCGTTAGGCGGAACCATTATTGGCATTCACTGTGGGTAACGATTTCATACTTGATGCCCTCGAGATCTTTGAAAAATAGCGCGTAGTAGCCGGCAGGCTTGTATTCGGGGTATTCGCGAGGTGGCGAGACGATCGTGGCTCCGATTGCTTTGACTTCCCGGTGCAGCTTATCGACTTCCTCGCGGGATCTCACCCGAAACGCAAGATGGTGAAGAGAGCCGGGTCGGCGTCGGTGGACATCGTCGTTCTTGAGACTTTGGCGAGGAGATGTGATCGCGAAAGCCAGGCGAGGATGGCTGTACTCAACGACCTGGAAGTCGTGAGTTGAAATCGTGGCGCTTGATCTCTTTTCCGGGTTGAATCCGAGGAGCGGCATCAGTCGATCGTAGAACGCGACTGCGACAGGGAAATCTCTCACCGTAATCTGGATATGGTCGATCACAGGCTCCATGTGCGCTCCGGTTTTCGCGGGCAAGCGGGTATTTATATATGGTCCAGCCTGACGAACCAAGCTAACCGGGCGCGAGCGGACGGCGCGTGAGCGCGCCGGCGAGCGGTCCAGTTAGGCCCATGAGGATTCGCCACTATTGCTTCGCCGGAGGGGCCTCCGCCGGACAATTTTTCGCGAACAAATCGATAGAACTGAAAGTCGCGGCGGCGTAGCGTGGCTGCAACACTTTTGCGGCCTCCTCGCCCGGTTTCAGGAACACTGCGATGCCACTCTGCGTCGATTCGGGATCCTGCAGGCCTGACGAACCAAGCGGTACGAGCAAGAGGCTAGGCCGCACTTTTTTGCCACCCTTATTTCGGCGCCCGTGGCTGCATTTGAAGTGCGAGCATCCGCCACTGTCCTTCTCGCTTCACATATGTGGACGTATATCGCAGGTTCTCCATAGATTCTTCCTTGCCGGGATCTGCGAATCGCAGCTCCGCGGTTCCGAAAATGAGGGCGATATCGCCTTCAATGAGCACAGAACGTTCGCGAACCTTCTGGCCAACCATGGCCAGTTTGAGGACGGTCTGAATAAAATCCTCTTTGCCCGTGACCGTGCCCTTGCTGGAATTGAACGCGAATCGGTCATCGACTAGCCGACGAAGCGTAGCTTCGTCACGCGCAACCTCGGCGGCGATGTACTCGTCCTCGACGGCGAGGACGCGTTGCTCTTCGGCTGATTGTGGAGCTGATGCCGTCATAACTTGAGCGCAGCTTGCAATAAAACTAGGGACGGTAGATGCAATTATTGCGGCGAGGATGGCGTTGCGCATTTTTGTGCGGTGCGGCCTAACGTTTGACATGAGGGGCGGCCGCAAGTGGGCGAAGCCCGCTTGTGGACGTCCCCTCGATAGAAGAGTTAGGCCTCGGGTTCGTGGCAAACCACTTCGATGTTGTGCCCGTCCGGACCAATGACGAAAGCTGCATAGTAGTTCGCGTGGTAGTGCGGGCGCAGACCAGGCGCACCATTGTCTTTGCCACCCGCCTCCAGAGCCGCGCGATAGAAAGCTTCGACTTGCTGGCGATTCTCGGCCGTGAACGCCAAGTGAAGATGCGCCGGCTTCTCGTCGGTTTGGTACAGGCACAATGAAGCCTTACCCTCTGGGCTAAGCTCGACACCGTACGTCGGCGGCCCCTCTGAGACAACAGCTACGCCGAGCGGTTCGAGTGCCTTGAGGAAGAACGCTTTGCTCGCCGCATAGTCGCTGACTCCGAATTTGACGTGGTCAAACATGAGTTTTCCTGAAGTATGTGGGCGTGCGCGAGGCCTTTAGACGACCTCCAGCTCCTTAAGCGTTGTGCCATTGGCATCTTTCCAAGCCGTGAGGCCGTTAGCATGACCGCCGTGGACGACTGCGGCGGCGGCGCTGGGGCTAGCAAACTCGATATCTTTGACGAATACCAGACGATCGCCGTTCACCTCAAGCACGCCATCATCCCTGAGCTTCTGTCGAAGATTCCGAGTCCATGGCCATTTCTCGGAAGATGGACGCTCAGAGGCGACAGCTTCTGACCCTTTCTGTACCAGAAATCCATTTGGACTCCTGAACCCGGTCGCCTTCAGTCCCTTTATTTCACAATAGAGCACTCTGCTGGTAGGACCGCTGGTTGTCGACCCGGCCATCGGGACGAGAAGATCTATGCCCAAGACTGGAAGAAGCTGATTCACCTTCTCGAGGAATACCTCCATCTCCGCACGGTCGGACTCTGGGAGCCTTGATCCACTGGCCTGACCGTTCGTTACGACTGCCCGACCAGCTGACTTTGCCTGTTCGAGGAGTTTGCCTTCCAAGTACCGAATATGAGCCTTCGTGAGGTTCTCGTCCTTACTCACAAAGAAGGTGATCTGGTTCCAGAAGTCCCTGTCGTTGTGGCTCTTGGCGCGATCTCGAATACACTCTGCTTCGCCGATGTAGATTGCCGCCTTGCCAGATTCGGGATCAGTACCAGTGAGCAGATAGATGCCCGACTTTTCACATTCGTCGCGCCCAAGGACGCCTTCAAACTCAGTTCTCGGGCCCGAAACGGCCTTGCCGGTCCAGTTCGAGAGCTCAGCAACACGCAGGCGCTTTGGATCGCCGCCGTGAGACGCAAAGCAAGTCTCCCCGCTTTGAAGAAGGCATAGAGGACCACAACCAATCCGAGAAAATCGCTCCACCATACCAAGATCGCAACACCTAGCGGAACAACGACCGCCCAAACAAAAACTAGCCACCAGCCGATACGCAGCGATCTTTCGTACTGTTCTGCGTCTTTCTCGAGTTCGCGACGAGTGCGATGCGGCACAGAAGCAAAAAGCTGCTTAACGAAGTCGCGGTCAAGTGCGATGTCCGGCAGTTCTTCGTTCGGAACCAATCTCCACTGCAGCGTCGCCTCGGTAGCCGGGTATTGATCCCAAGCCATCAAATGATCGCTTGGACGAACGCTTTTGAGTGAAAACACATCGCCTTCGGCGGAAAACGCAGTCACCATATTTGGAACCGGATAGCGACGAAGCCAAGTACGTACCTCGTTCTCCATGGCCTCGGCGACAATTGGTCCATCTTTGTTCTCGACACTAACCACATAAACGCTGGCAAAGCGATAGCCATCGGGCGGTGGATAGTATTCAACGAAATACCATCCGCGGTCCTCCCTCAACGGCTCAAACCGAACCTCGTCGGGTGCCACGAGATTGTTGTCCGTCGACGGCTAACGAAACAAGGGAACCGGCGACCACCAAGGCGCGGAGCGCCGCCGGTGGGCGTCCGGGTTGACCGCGTGGTTAGGCGTCACGCAATGACCTCGCCATCGTCCGTCGGCAATGGGTAGAGGCATTGCATGCAGGTGAGAAATCGAGACTGCAATTTTGAGCTCACGGAGACGGCCTCTGCATACGCACGCGCACCTTCGCTTATGTCGCGCCACAGCGCGCCGAGGAAGATATGAAATCGATGAGTGTAGGGCGTGCGCCAAGGGGGATCCTTGGTCAAGATTCCATGGTCCTCGACCAACTGGCATGCAGGACGTTTAGTGCCCGCCGAGACTTCCCACGCAATGCGTCGGCCGTGCCCCAACCCGGGCGCTTGGTCGATCCATATGCCGCTGGCAATTGCACGATGTGCAATAGGATGACGAAACGCTCGAAATAGGACCCTGACGGTTTCCGAGCTGAAGTCCGGCTGGCGCATATATCGCGCAGCGAAACCTGCGACCTGCCGCCATCCGGCGGGGGTAAGGTTTCCGCGTTCAAGTGCCACTGCATACTCCAACGTGGCGCAGCAAGCGGCAAGCGCCGGAAAGTAGGCATGTGTCGTCCTGCCCAAGGACGGTGAATCGAACGACGCAAGACAGATTGTCATGTCCTTTTCGAAGCCGGCAAGCCTTCCTTCGATGAAACGGGGAGCAAACACCGCCATTGAGTCCGAGGCGCCACGATGATCAGGTGATGACTTCAAGGCTGCACGCCGCCGCTATGGTTGGACGCCTAACGTTCGGCTTCAGCGGCGGCGCATAGCGCCGTCCGCTGAAGCCGTTGTTATGCGGCGCTCTAAACAATCGTGCTCATGATGCAGTCGAGAAAACACGGTCAACTTCCTCGGCCAACTCCTGGTAGCGGCGAATCGGCAGCATCGAAAGCAGTTCGTCAAAGCGCTGCCTGTCGACGATAACGGTCTTGATCGGCTGGGCGTTTTGGTCCAGGCGCAGTTCGTACAGCCTCGTTCCGTCGGCTTTCACCGCCTGTGAGACCCAGTGCGGTCCCCTAATATGTTTGGCTATGGCTTCGCGTACTGCAGCGCTCGCGTAGTGCTCAGCAGCTTCAGATGACGTGATTTGGCTTGCGTCAAAGAGTCGCGCTTCGATCGCTTTTTCACGGGCCGCCTCGTCAAGAATCCACAGATCCTTGAATTCCTGGGCCGCTATGATAAGGCGGCCGAGTTGACGGTCAGCCGATTTAAACTGGTAGACGGTCTCCTGCTCAAAGTTCTCTTGCCGAGTAAGCTGCCAGCTGCGTCTTCTGGCGATAAATTCAACCACCTTGCTGATCGCCTCGATTATGAAGTAAGGCAACTCCATAGCACGTAGTAGAGTGTCCAAGCGTGACCGGTTCCGATCAGCATTGGCCTCGGCGCGAGCCACCACCATGAGAGACATGACGACAGAACTCGCCAAGATCGCTGACACCAAGATGTGCCACTTGGTGATATTGTCTGCAACCAAAACCGCCCCTATGCCCGCGACTCCGGTCAATATCTGCGCCGAATAGACCGGCTGCGTCCACTTCATGGGTTCACCCCTTCAGCTGAAGCTGCATAACGAACCAAGCTAACCGGCCGCGAGCGGACGGCGCGCCAGCGCCGCTGGCGAGCGGTCCGGTTGAGCGAGTGGTTAGAGGCGTCATGCCGGCCAAATGCGTTCAATGTCTTGCGCATAGAAGACGATGGCCCGTTGATAGGCCTGAATGTCGCTGTCGCTTGACGTCTGCGCAAGCACGGTAAGAAGGCATTCGACCGCGGCCTTCGATTGCCCGAGGTTGTGAAGAGTCATGGCCAGGAAAACCTTAATCTCATTCGCATCCGGAAAACGCTCTAGGCCCTGGCGTAGGGTCGCTTCTGCCTCGCTGTACCGACCGAGTGCCCGGTAGGTGCTACCCAAGCCGAGGTAAGCACCGCGAAGATTCTCCTCGGAAAGCTGACCAAGAAGTGCTGAGCGATAGTAGGCAACTGCGGAAGCTTCTTCGCCGAGGAAGTCATGGACGCAGGCGGCTTCATACTGAAGCTCAGCGTCGCTTGGACTCTGAGCCGCAAGTGCGACAAGCAGGGCCTTCGCCTCGGCGTGCTTGCCGTTGGCTCGAAGCTCTCTGGCCACAGCAAGATTCATGACGCTTAACGAACCAAGCTAACCGGGCGCGAGCGGACGGCGCGCAAGCGCTGCCGGCGAGCGGTCCGGTTGAGCGAGTGGTTAGGCGGCATGCCTGCGTCTCATGCCAATATGCTGTCGTTCCAATCGCGAATCACAACCGACTTCACCAACTTTTCCAGGATGAAGGGATCCTGGCTTGTGAATGCCTCGGCCGCTTGGCGAGTCCTGAAGATGGCCATATTGCCGCGATCGGCAAATGGACCGATGCCGATGAGATCGCCTCTCGAAACGAAGAGGTCCACAACGGCTTTGTGCCGAGGAAACACCGTCATGATCTGCTCGATCGTGGCTCCAGACGGCTCACCAATAACAACAGCTTTCATGTTGCATCCTCCAATCGCACCGAACTGGCCACCAGCGTCGGCTCTGTGTGCGGCTGCCGCCTAACGTGTAAGGTAACCGGCGCGCCGCGGAGACGCTCGCCAAGTGGAAGTCATGAACCGGCGCGTCCGGTTGACCGCCCGGTTAGGCCTCGGCGATAGCGGCAATGGAAACCTTCATGCCGGGAATACGCACGGGCAATTTCGCAGCTTGACGAGCCGGTGGGTCCGCAGGAAACCACTTGACCCACACCTCGTTCACGCCCGCGAAATCGGTGTCGTCGAGCAATATTACGGTTGCGCTGACCACTTTGGAGAGTGACGTTCCCGCGGCGCTGAGTATGTTGGAAATGTTTCGGAGGCACTGCTCGGTCTGCTCCTGAATCGTGTTGCCCGTGACTGCACCGGAGACAGGGTCAAACGGGCCAGTGCCAGAGACAAACACCAAGCCGGCCGCCTTGACTGCCTGACTGTACATAGGTGGAGGTTTCGGCGCGTCGGTGGTACGGATGATTTCGCGAGACATAGCTGACTCCGGAGTGAAATGGCGCAATGGGCATGCGCTTGGCCGAGGCCTAACGAACCAAGCTAACCGGGCGCGAGCGGACGGCGCGCAAGCGCTGCCGGCGAGCGGTCCGGTTGAGCGAGTGGTTAGGCGGCATGCCTGCGTCTCATGCCAACATGCTGTCGTTCCAATCGCGAATCACAACCGACTTCACCAACTTTTCCAGGATGAAGGGATCCTGGCTTGTGAATGCCTCGGCCGCTTGGCGAGTCCTGAAGATGGCCATATTGCCGCGATCGGCAAATGGACCGATGCCGATGAGATCGCCTCTCGAAACGAAGAGGTCCACAACGGCTTTGTGCCGAGGAAACACCGTCATGATCTGCTCGATCGTGGCTCCAGACGGCTCACCAATAACAACAGCTTTCATGTTGCATCCTCCAATCGCACCGAACTGGCCACCAGCGTCGGCTCTGTGTGCGGCTGCCGCCTAACAAAAAATAGCCATCCTAAACGCGACGTAAAACAAACCGTCGCTCATCCGGTCGGCTGATCGCGGAGTCGCAAAAAATCCACCCAGAATCAAAGGTGTCGGTCCCGATAGTGGGGCCTAAAACACGATCGCTCGACCGGCGCCATCCCAAACGATCCACCTACCCGCCCTGCGCCTTGAACATTGTCGTCGCCGCGGTCACGAGCGTGCCCAAGTCCGCGAGGTTCGACGGCACGATCAGCGTATTCCCTGTCTTCGCGAGGTTGCCGAATGCCGCGACGTACTGCTCCGCCACCTTGAGATTCACCGCATTCATCCCCCCGGGCGAGCTGATGGCTTCGGCGACCTGACGGATCGCCTTGGCGTTGGCTTCCGCAATCGACAGGATCGCCGCGGCCTGGCCTTGGGCGGTGTTGATCTCGGCTTGCTTGACGCCTTCCGACTGCGCGATCGCCGCCGCGCGCGCGCCCGCGGCGAGGTTGATCTGCTCCTGCTGCTTGCCCTCCGAGGTGGCGATTACTGCGCGCTTCTCGCGCTCGGCGGTGATCTGCGCCTGCATCGCGTGCAGGATTTCCTTCGGCGGCGTGAGGTCCTTGATCTCGTAGCGCAGGACCTTGACGCCCCAGTTCGCCGCCGCTTGGTCGAGCGCCTCGACGACCTGGGCGTTGATGTGGTCGCGCTCCTCGAACGTGCGATCGAGCTCCATCCGGCCGATCACGCTTCGCAGCGTGGTCTGTGCGAGCTGGGTGATCGCAACCACGTAGTTCGACGATCCGTACGACGCTAGCCGCGGGTCGGTCACCTGGAAGTACAGAATCCCGTCGACCTGGAGCTGCGTGTTGTCCTTGGTGATGCAGATCTGCGACGGGACGTCGAGCGGGATCTCGCGCAGGTCGTGGCGATAGGCGAGGCGGTCGACGAACGGGACCACGAAGCGCAGGCCCGGCTCCAGCACTTCGTGGAACTTGCCCCAGCGCTCGACCACGAACGCGTGCTGCTGCGGCACGACCCGGATCGCCTTGTTGACGATGATGATCGCGACGATGAAGACGGCGAGCGCGACGAGCGCGGAGCCGGTGAGCATCTGCAGCATGGCGTCCCCCAGGAGATTTTCGACTCAGGTGCCGGCCGGACGTCGGTCCGACAGGATCAGCACCGATCCGCGCATCGCAGTGATATACATCGTTTCGGACTGCGGCGTTTCCGGCGACGCGAGCTCGGCGTCCCAGGTCGAACCGCGGTAGCTCACGCGCGCCGTGCGCGCGGGACCCCAGCTCTCGACGCGCACCATCTGGCCGACGTCGAGCGACGGCTGGTCGGGCGAGCGGCCGCGGCCGCGCTTCCATCGCTCGAGCAGGACGACGCCGGCGACGCCGAGCACGCTGGCGGTCAGCCACTCGTACTCGGCACCGCCGCCGAGCCATGCGACCACCCCGCCGCAGGCCACTGCGATCCCGACCACCAGGAGATAGAAGGTGCCGGTTATCAGCTCGGCGGCGACGAGCGCGGCCGCGACGATCCACCAGATCCAGTAGGTGGCCAAAAGCGTTTCCCTCTGGCCGGCAAGGATAATGGAAATGCTCCGGATTGGGCAGCGCGGTACCGAAACCGGTGACGAGGCCTTGCAAGCTGTCGGAAAGACCCCAGATTCGGCTATACTTATCGTTTTGCATCAAACCCTTCGCGCAAGTTCAAGGGAGCCGAAAGATGCCGATCTACGAATATCGCTGCGGCGCCTGCGGGCACGAGCTGGAAGTGCTGCAGAAGCTCTCCGAGCCGCCGCTTTCCGACTGTCCGCAATGCCGCAAATCCGCGCTGATCAAGCTCGTATCCGCGGCGGGATTCCAGCTCAAGGGCAGCGGCTGGTACGCCACCGACTTCAAGGGCTCGGGGAAGCCGGCCGCCAAAACCGAGGGCAAGAACGGCGAGGGCGCGGCGAAGCCCGCGGAGTCGTCGGCAGAGAGCAAGGGCGAGTCCTCGGGCGATTCGAAGAGCACCGCCAAGACCGAGACGGCGAGCACCGGCACGTCCGGCGGCTCGTGCGGCGGGGGTTGCTCGTGCCATTGAACGGCGCGAGATCGGCGTGTTCCGTAGCCCGGGGTGAGCGCGAAGCGCGAATCCCGGGACGCGATTCGACGCGGTATCGGGAGCCCTCGCTCCGCTCACCCCGGGCTACGCGGTGACGCACGACACACCGAACGCATGACCCTCCCCCTGCTGAACGCATGATCCTCCGCCGCTACCTGATCGCAGGACTCCTCGTCTGGGTGCCGCTCGGCATCACGATCTGGGTGCTGGCGTTCCTGATCGGCACGCTCGATCAGACGATGCTGCTGCTGCCGGAGAGCATCCGTCCCGAAGCGCTGTTCGGCTTCCACATTCCGGGGCTCGGCGTGGTCCTGAGTGCGGCGATCCTGCTCCTCACCGGTGCGGTCGCCGCGAACTTCTTCGGCGCGCGGCTGATCGGCTTCTGGGAAGCACTGCTCGGACGCATCCCCTTCGTCAAGTCGATCTACTCCAGCGTCAAGCAGGTCAGCGACACGCTGCTCTCGGAAAAGGGCAACGCCTTCCGCAAGGCGCTCCTGGTCGAGTACCCCGCGCCGGGAAGCTGGACGATCGCGTTTCTCACCGGCACCCCGGCGTCGGAAGTCGCTACGTATCTCCCGGGCGAGCACGTGAGCGTCTACGTTCCGACCACGCCGAATCCGACGTCGGGATTCTTCCTGATGCTGCCGCGTTCGCGCGTCCACGAGCTCGACATGACCGTGGACGAAGCGCTGAAGTACATCATCTCGATGGGCGTGGTCGCGCCGAGACCTCACCGCGCTCCGCCGTCGCTCGGTCCTGTCGTTTCCGCGCCGGCCGCGCAGCACGAAGCCGAAATCCGAAATTGATCGGGCTGCCGTGTGTGCCGCCGCGTGAAGTGGCGACTCGCGCTGCGTTTCATTGGTCATCCCGGCGCAGGCCCGGATCCAATTTGCAGCCCAACTTGGGCTCGGGCTCAGTTACCAAAATGAGCCGGGGCGACGGCAGTAAGCGCAGCTGGAGACGCACTTGAATCGCACCGACTACTGCGGCCGCATCGATCGCAAACGCCTCGGCCAGACCGTCACGGTCTGCGGCTGGTTGCATCGCCGCCGCGATCACGGCGGCGTGATCTTCATCGACCTGCGCGACCGCGAGGGACTGGTGCAGATCGTCTGCGATCCCGATCGCTCCGCGACTTTCGCGGTGGCCGAGAAGCTGCGTCACGAATTCGTCATCCGCGCGACGGGCCTCGTACGGCCGCGGCCCGAGGGAACCGTGAATCCGGATCTTGCGACCGGCGAGATCGAGATCCTCGCTCACGACATCGAGCTCCTCAATCCGTCGCTGACGCCGCCATTCCAGATCGACGAAGAGAATCTTTCGGAAACGGTCCGGCTCACCCATCGCGTGCTCGACCTGCGGCGGCCCGCGATGCAGCGTAACCTGATGCTCCGCCATCGCGCGACGATGGCCGCGCGTCGCTACCTCGACGCCAACGGCTTCGTCGACATCGAAACGCCCGTGCTCTACAAGTCCACGCCGGAAGGCGCGCGCGAATTCCTGGTGCCGTCGCGCATCCATCGCGGCCACTTCTACGCCCTGCCGCAGTCGCCGCAACTGTTCAAGCAGATGCTGATGATGGCGGGCTTCGACCGCTACTACCAGATCGTGAAGTGCTTCCGCGACGAGGATCTGCGCGCCGATCGCCAGCCGGAGTTCACGCAGATCGACATCGAGACGTCCTTCCTCGACGAAGCGGAGATCCGTCCGCTGATGGAAGGCCTGGTGGTCGCGCTGTTCAAGGATGCGGCGGGCGTCGACCTGCCGCAGCCCTTCCCGGTGATGACCTACGCGCAGGCCATGCGCGACTACGGCACCGACAAGCCGGACCTGCGCGTGCCCCTCAAGCTCACCGAGCTCACCGATCTCATGCGCGCGGTCGAGTTCAAGGTCTTCCGCGCCGCAGCGGAGCTCGCCGACGGACGCGTCGCCGCGCTGCGCGTGCCGGGGGGCGGCGCGCTCTCCCGCAAGGATCTCGACGACTACGGCGCATTCACGGCCGTGTACGGCACGAAGGGGCTCGCGTATATCAAGGTCAACGACGCGAGCAAGCCGAACGATCAGGGACTGCAGTCGCCGATCGTGAAGTTTCTCCCCCCCGAAGTGCTGCGGGAAATCCTCGCGCGGACCGGCGCGGGCAACGGCGATGTCGTCTTCTTCTGCGCCGATCGCGAGAAGATCGTCGACGACGCGCTCGGGGCGCTCCGCACCAAGGTCGGCCACGACCGCGGGCTCGCCGAAGAAGGATGGAAGCCGCTCTGGGTCGTCGACTTTCCCATGTTCGAGTACAGCGACGAGACCACGAGCTGGGGCGCGCGTCACCATCCGTTCACCGCGCCCAAGGACGGGCACGAGGACCTCTTCGAGTCGGACCCGGGAGCGGCGCTCGCCAAAGCCTACGACGTCGTGCTCAACGGCTGGGAGATCGGCGGCGGGTCGGTGCGGATCCACCGCGCCGAGGTGCAGGCAAAGGTGTTCCGTTCGCTCAACATCTCGCCCGAAGATCAGCGGCGCAAGTTCGGCTTTCTGCTCGATGCGCTCGCCTACGGCGCCCCGCCGCACGGCGGCATCGCGTTCGGGCTCGATCGCCTGGTCGCATTGATGGCCGGCGTCGAGCAGATCCGCGACGTGATCGCGTTTCCGAAGACGCAGCGCGGCCAGGACCTGCTGATCGACACTCCGTCGCCCGTCACGGAGCAGCAGTTGCGCGATTTGCACATCCGGGTGCGGGCGTCGGATCCGACGAAGGAAGTTTGACGTCGTCCCCGCGCAAGCGGGGACCTGAGTGACTTGGCGCCGAACGACGCTGGGTCCCCGCCCCCGATTCAGGCATTCGGGGGCATGCTTTCGAGGGGACGACAATCACATTTCCGGCCGGTACTTGTGCAGGTTGCCCATCACCTGCCGCTGCACTTCGCACAGGCGCGCGAATTCGAGTTCGGTGTAGGTCGCGTAATCCGCGAGGAGTCTACGATTCGCCTCGTAGTGCGGCTGCTCGTACGTCGATTCGCGAGAGCGCGGATGCCAGAGATGCAGCGCCGCCTCGTCGCCGATCTCGCTGAGCTGCACGCCGGCGCGCTCGAGCTTCACCGTCATCGCGTCGTCCTCGCCGCCCCAGCCGACGAACCGTTCGTCGAAGCCTCCGAGCGTCAGGTAGGTGTCGCGATGGATCACGAACAATCCGCCGGCAAAAACGACTCTCTCGCCCTGTTCTTCGCGGTTGGGCGGCGTCCCCGGCGATCGCGATGGCGCGAGATGCCAGTCGCCGCCGCGCACGCGGATCGTTTCGTCCAGCGTGAGATCGACGATCGCGCGATAGGGTTTGATCGCCTGACCCGCTACGCAGCGCCGGGCCGCTTCCGGCAGAGCCCGCGGAACGATGACGTCGGCGTCTGCGAGCGCGAGTAACGGGCCGCGCGCGAGGCGCGCTGCGACGTTGAAGCCCCAAGCCTTGTTGAACGGCCCCGGGTTGTACGCCAGCGCCGCGCCGTTCGGCAGCGACGCGCTGCGGTCGAGGTGCGGCAACCCGTCCTGCTCGACGACGATCACCTCGATCTGCGACCATTGCCTGAGCCAGCGCAAAACCGCGGAAAGATTGTCGCGCCGATCGCTGCTGCCGCTCTCGCGATAGGTGAGAAGATAGCTCAGTCCTTGCATGGTGGCGCCGATGATAAGCTGTTTGACGGTGACGCAGGAGGGCCGGCTCGCGTCGCTCGCGCTCGCCGTCGCCGATTTCGCGCATCAGACCGAGCGCGATCGCGAGCTCGTCATCGTCCACGATGCCGGCACTTCGTTCCACGAGGGCGTGCAGGCGATCGCTCGTGCGCACGACCGCGCGGCGATCCGGATCGTGAAGGTGCCGTCTGCGCCTAAACTGTCGCTGGGAGCATTACGCAACGCGGCAGTCGAAGCCGCGCGCGGCGACTACGTCTGCCAGTGGGACGACGACGACCGCTGTCATCCGCGACGGATTGAAGTCCAGATGGCGGCGCTGCGCGATGCCGGGAGCGACGCGAGCGTGCTCGCGGACCAGCTCCACCTGTTCACCGACTCGCGCGAGATGTACTGGGACGACTGGTACGATTCGCCGTATCCGCTGAATTTCGTCCCGGGAACGCTTTTCGTGCGCCGCGCTGCGATGGCGCGCTATCCGGAGGAGCCGCGCGGCGAGGACACGGGGCTGGTCGTCGGCATGCTGCGCGAGGGACGGAGCTTCGAGCGTATACGCGAGCAGGGCTACCTCTACGTCTACGTCTTCGACGGGCGCAACACCTTCGACCAGGCGCATCACGCGGCGATCAGCCTGTATCACCATTTTCGCGGCGCGCGTCTGCTGCGTCTCGAGGCGCCGCTCCGGCGCCACCTCGCCGAATACGATCCGCCGCTCGGCGCATTCACGCTGCCGTTTGCGGGCGGAAAGCTGGAGTTCGTTTAACGGGTCGCCCCGGCCTCAGTTGGCAAATGCGCCGGGGCCCAAGTTGCCTTGGAAATTAGATCCCGGCCTGCGCCGGGATGACAAAGCAATCGTCCTGCACCGATCCTCAATCCAGGAACCTCCGCGCCAGCACCGCGTAGGTCGTCCTTCGCGTCTGCACGTACTCTTCGTCGATCTCTCCGGCATGCACGTTCGTGAAGTCCGTGCGCCTGGCGTCCCACCAGAGGTGCGCCCAGAGATGCACGCTGTACACGCCCGTCGTGTCCGGATCGTGACCCTCGAGCAGCGTGCGCACGCCGCGCCGCGTAGCCGCGTGCTTGTAGAAACAGGTCTGCGGGACGATGTGGACCGCCTCCGGCATGTCCGCCCACAGCCGTACCGCTTCCTGGTTCGAGTGGCGGCTCCACGTCCCGTCGAACACCTGCGGCATGCGCTCGAGCCAGCAGCGTACGAAGCTCGAGCCGGGCTGCGCAATCATCATCGCGTTGCAGAGCGACGGACGCAGCACGCCGTCCGAGCCGGGTAACGGCGCTTCCTCGCCGAGCACGAACGGCTTGTCCAGCCAGCGCGCCGGGAGCGGCCGGACGAACAAGTTGTCCATGTCGGCGTAGACGCCGCCCTCGTCGAGCAGGATCGAAAGCCGCAGGAAGTCGGCTTCGTGCGCGTAGGTCCAACCCGCGTCGCGGATGAGGCGGCCTTCGTCGGACGTTTCGTAGCGCCCGACATCGGGGATCGCGTTGGCCGCCGGGACGCTCCGCAACGCGAGGTGCGGCCTGATGCGGTCCCACAGCGGCCCGTAGGGTTCGTGGCGATAGTGGAAGCAGATCGCACGCGGCCGGTTCACCCGCCGGCACGATTCGAGGCAGAGGTAGTGCACCAGGTGCAGCGGCTCGCGCTGCGGCGCGAGCCCGAAGACGAAATGGAACGTCGCGTCAGCCACCGATCGCCGCCAGGAGTTGCCGCGCGACGACCGGCTCGGCGAACCGATTCGTGATTTCCTCCCGCACGCGCTCGGCCGCTTCGAACAGCGCCGCATCTCGCGCGACAGCCGCGTGCATCAATTGCACGCAGTGCCCGCGATCGGGCTCCGCCCAGAGCTGATTCGGCTGGTACGAAGCATGCGGCAACCACCCGCTGACGCGCGTCATCCGATGCCGGATGAGCCCCGGATAGTCCTCGCCGAGATAGTCGAGGTGGCCGCCCCAGCCGGTGACGAGCACGGGCTTGCCCAGCGCGGCCGCGTCGAACGCGCCCATGCCCCAGCCCTCGCCGTGCGTCAGCGACACGTAGCAGTCGCCGATCGCGTGAATGGCGTCGATAGTGCGCCCGCTGATGTCGTCGGCGGCGATCACGGCGAAATTCGCGTCGGCCCGTCCCGTCCGCCTTGCCGCCGCGTCGATGATCTCCCGCAGCGGCCCTTCGACCGCGACGCCACCGCGCTCTGCGGCATTGCTGACCGCGGCCGAAGTCTTGATGAGCAGTGTCACGCGATCGTCGGTGCGAAAGGCTTCCGCGAAGGCGCTCGCAAGATCGCCCAGCGCCTTGCGCGGGTCCCATGCGCCGATGCTGTAGAAGACGAAATGATCGTCGGGGATGCGCAAGCGCAAGCGCAGCGGGACCGCATCGTTGCGCGCTGCGGCGCTCCACGCATGCCGGCGAATATGCGGGACGACGTAGACCGGTCGAAGGACGCCGCCGCGGCGGAAAAGCTCGGCGTTCATTCGTGACGGAACCGCGACTGCGTCCATCGCGTTCAGGAGCGATGGCCAATGCCTCGGAATCGTGTCGGTTTCCCACACAGTATATCCCAGCCTGCGCTTGCCCGGTTCGACGAATCGGGGCCAGTGCTCGGGGACCGTATGCAGAACGACCGTATCGTAATCGATCGGCTGCGTCGTCGCGGCGATCAACGCCTGAAGGTCCGCAAGCGCCGCATCTTTCTCGGCCGCGCTCGCGAGCGGCAGCGTCGGCAGTCCATCCGCGGGCCGCCACAGATGGGGTTCGCCGCCGAGAAACCACGGCTGCCACCACACCGGCACGCCGGCGTTGTGAAGAGCGCGGACATAGGCGACACCCGCGAGCCCGTAGCCGCTCGCGTTGGGGTAAGCGATATACTTGACGCCGATCGTCATCGCGCGCGAACGTGGCCGAGAACGTCAACCTGATGATTGGCACGCCGGCCTACGCCGGCCAGGTGCACGTCGACTACGTGAGCGCGCTGCTCGTCTTCCAGCGCGAGCGCATTCCTTTCACGCTGATGACCATCGGCAACGAGAGCCTCATCACCCGCGCCCGCAACACGATCATCTCGGCGTTCCACGAGCGCCGCGACTTCACGCATCTTCTGTTTCTCGACGGCGACGTGCACCTCCCGCACGAGGGCCTCGCGCGCATGCTCGGACATCGGATGGACGTCGTCGCAGCGCCGGTAGCGCTGAAAGGCGTGGCGCCCGACGGCGGGCGCCTGTTCAATGTCGGCCGGACGATCGGCGAGGAGGGTCCGCTGCTCGTGGTCGACCGCGTGGGAACTGCCGCGCTGCTTCTTTCGCGGGCCGCGGCGGACGCGCTCGTCGCGGAGGCTCGCGCCGCGCAGCGCATATACGAGCTCAGCGCGCTCGCGCAAGGTAGCGGCGCGATTCAATACGACGTGTTCCGGGTAGGTGTGGTCGACGGCGAATACCTGTCGGAGGATTTCTGGGTTTGCCATGCCCTGCGCCGGCTCGGCTTTCGCGTTCACGTCGATCCGACAGTGGTGACTCGCCATAACGGCATGGTGGCACTATAGGGCGGGGCTGATAAGGTCATCGTCGAGGGCGCAGCCGCCAGGCCAGCCAGGAGAGCAGGCCTGACAAGAGCGCCAGCGCCACCCCGCCCGGGCCGGGCACCGGCGTCGGCGCTCCGCGCCCGGGGTTTTTGCCGGCCTTCGGGCTTTCGTAGGCGCCGATGTCGACGCGGTGGTTGCGCACGCGCTTGAACGGCGGCCCGCGCTGGTCGAACGCGAGCCCGGAGAACGCCGGATCGCCCGCGTCGATGGCGGGATCCGGAACGGCGGTGAGCAAGGCGTGAGTCCGCGTCAGCCCACCGTTGCCCTGCAGCGGCCCGAGCCAGCCGCCCGCGCCGAACGGCGGCGGCACCGCGCCGTCGGTGACGTTGCCCGTGCCGACGAGCGTCACGGTGCCCGACGCACCGATCACGTTGTACGACATGTTCCACGGCAGCACGCCGCCGACGATCTGCTCTTCGCTCGATACGATGTCCGTGGGCTGGTTGCCCGCGATGATCGTGTCGACCGTGGCAACCACGTTGGCCGGCGTGATCAGCGAGCCGAAATAGGTGTTCTCGACCATGACGCCGCCGCCGCGGAACGAGGCTCGGTTGTTCGCCACCGTCGTGTTCGAAAGCGAAAGTACGCCCGCGCTGCCGATGCCGCGCGCATAGATGCCGCCGCCGCGTATCGTCGCCTTGTTGCCGCTCAGCGTCGAATTGACGGCGTCGAAGCGGGTTCCGGGGCCGAACAGGCGAACGCCCCCGCCCTCACCCGAAACTCCCGTCACCTGGTTGCCCGACAACGTCGAATCGAGCACCGCGACGTCGGCGAGATCGACCTCGACGGCGCCTCCGCCGGATGCGCCATTTCCGTCGATGGTCGTGCGGGTAAACGTCACCTGGGCGCTCGCTCCCGCAACGTACGCGCCACCGCCGAACTGCGACGCTCCGTTGGTGGCGACGACGCTGTCGGTAACGGTTATGGTCGTGCCCGCGCCCCCGCTGTTGTCGATTAACGCAAGGCCGCCGCCGTGCGCCGTCGCCATATTGGACTGGAGCGTGCACGCGGTCAGCGTCACCGTCGCCCCCGGCGGTCCGCCGAAGACCGCGAGCCCGCCGCCCCGGCCTCCGACGGCGCGATTGCCGCTGAGCGTGACGTCGGTGAGCTGCAGCGATAGCGCGACGTTGGCCGACTGCACGTCGGCGAGGATGCCTCCGCCGTTTCCACCGACGGAGCAATTGGCGATGCTCACTCCACTCAAGTTCGCAGCGGCGACGCCCGCATCGACCTCGATCAGGCGAAACGAAGTGCTGCCGCACGCCAGCGTGAGCAACCCGGAACCGGGGCCCTGGATGGCCATCGAGCGCTGAATTACAAGCGCGGAGGCGGGAGAAAGCGGATCCGCGTTGAAAAACGTGAGCGTGCCGATCAGACCCGGCGCGAAATCGACCGTGTCGCCGCTGCCGTAGGCGGCGCTCGCGATGCACGCACCCTGAGCGGCTCCCGCGTTGATCGAGTCGACCGCGTCGCGCAGCGTGCACTCCGAGCCGCTGCTTTCGGCGAGGGTGGTTACGACGAGCGAGGCTGCCCGGTCATCCGTGGACCCCAGCGTGCCGGCGGCGACGATGGCGGCGGCGAGCGGCTTGAGCCGCCAGCTCGAGATCAAGGTCGTTGCGCCCGTCGTGCGGTCCAATCGATGCCTTGTCAGGATCCTTGTCGTGCAGTGAGCTCGCCCTGGGAACGCGGCAGCCGGCGCGATTGTAGGGACGGTACAGTGAAGCGTCAACCCGGGACGCCGCTACAATGCGCGCATGCGCCCGTTCCTTTCCTCGCTTGTCCGCCGCGCCGCCGGAGCTCTCCTCGTCGCAGCGATTGCGGCAGTCGCCCCGTCGAGCATCGCTCGCGAGACGGTACCGGCGACCGTCAGCGCCGCTGCGCTCCCGATCGACGCGCGAACCACGCTCTCCACCATCCGCGCCGGGGGACCTTTTCCGTATCCGCGCGACGGCGTCGTGTTCAACAACCGCGAGCACCTGCTGCCGGCGAAGCCGCACGGCTACTACCGCGAGTACACCGTGCCCACCCCGCACGCGCGAAGCCGGGGCGCCCGACGGATCGTTTGCGGAGGGCCTGTTTCTACGCTGTCCGAGTGCTACTATTCCGACGACCACTACCAGTCGTTCCGGAAAATCCAGCCATGAAGATCCCGGATCTCGCCGTCGTCACGGACGCGGGCGTGCACGAATGGGCGGGCCCGCCCGAAGCGCTCAAGAGCGCAGCCAGCGCAGCCAAGCTCAAATGCTGCGTGGTCGACCTCCAGGGCGTTGGCGGCAAGGGACCGCTGTTGAGCGCCCTGGAGAAGGGCCTGAAGCTTCCGGAGCATTTCGGCGCCAACTGGGACGCGCTGGCCGATTGCCTCGAGGACGACGACTGGCTCGGCAGTCACGGTATTGCCATCCTGCTCAAGCACGCGGCGGGCTACCGGAAATCGTATCGGGTCGACTGGGAGACGCTGACCGACATCCTTTCCGAGGCGTCCGAGTATTGGCAGGAGCGGCACAAGCCGTTCTGGGTCTTCGTGTCGTGACGATCACTGCCGCGCATGCGTCGCCGACGAGCGAGCACTCGGGCCGCGGCACCTAGGCGGTTCGTTGCCGAACAAGATTCCGATTTCGACGCTGGTCATCGTGCACACGCCCGATCTTCGCGTGCTGCTTCTCGAACGCGCGGACTATCCGCAGCAATGGCAGTCCGTGACCGGCAGTCAGGAAGAGGGCGAGAGTCTCGAAGAGACGGCCCGGAGAGAGCTGCGCGAAGAGACCGGTATCGATGCCGCTGCCTTCGGCGGCGTCGTCGATTGGGGGCAGCAGAATGTCTACGAGATCTTTCCGCGCTGGCGCCATCGCTACCCGCCCGGGACCACGCACAACACCGAGCATGTCTTCGCTCTCGAGGTGCCCAAGCCGGTCGCCGTCACGGTCAACCCGCAAGAGCACGTGCGCTACGAGTGGTTGCCCTGGGAGGAAGCGGCGCCGAAATGCTTCTCCTGGTCCAACCGGGCGGCGATCGAAGAACTCCCGCGCCGCGCAGCGGTCTCGATGAGAAGGTCATGAACCCCCTTGATCGGATGCCCGTCGCCTGCCGGTACGCGCTGTCCGCCCTGGCGTTTCTTGCCGCGAACGCCGGGGCGCAGGTGCACCCGCCAGGGGCGCTGCCGCCTTCGGTAACCGTCACCGCGGTCGTGACGACGACCGTACCCAACGATCGGCTGCAGGCGTGGCTGCGTGCGGAAGCCGAGGACGTGAACCCCGCCACGGCGGCGAGCCAGACCAATGCGCTGATCGCCAAGGCGCTGGCCGAAGCGAAGCTCCACCCCGCGGTCAAGGTCGCGACGGCGGGCTATTCGACCCAGCAGATCGCGGAGAAGGGAAAGCCGACGCGCTGGCGTGTCACACAATCGATCACCCTTGATTCGAGCGACTTCACCCAGGCCGCGTCGCTCATGTCCCGGCTTCAGGATCAGGACGGCCTGCTCCTGTCGAACATGGGCTTTTCGCTCTCGGACAAGGTGCGGCGAGAAGCCGAAGACAGCGTGACCGATCAGGCGATCAAGGGCTGGCAGGCCCGCGCGCAGCAGGCAGCGCAGGGGCTCGGGTTCGGCGCGTGGCGCGTCGGTCACGTCGTCGTGCAGACCACGGGGGGTGGTCCTGTCTATCCGCAGATGCGCGCGCAGGCCATGGGCATGGCTGCCGGTGCTGCGCCGGTGACGGTCGAGGCCGGAACGACCGAAGTAGCGGTCACCGTGTCTGGCGACGCGGTGCTCGACCAATCCCAGCCGCCGACGCGCTAGCGCGTAGCCCGGGCTACGCACTACCGCTGCGCAACTACCGTCAGCCTGGCCCGATCATCTTCTCGGGCCGCACCCAGGCGTCGAAGTCCTTCTCGGTGACGTAGCCGAGCGCGAGCGCAGCTTCCTTGAGCGTCGTGCCTTCGCGATGCGCCTTCTTTGCGATCGCGGCGGCCTTGTCGTAGCCGATGTGGGGATTGAGCGCGGTCACCAGCATCAGCGAGCGCTGCAGGAGCTCGTCGATGCGCTTGCGATTCGGCTCGATGCCGCGCGCGCAATGCACATCGAAGCTCTTCATCCCGTCGGCGAGGAGCCGGATGCTCTGCAGGACGTTGTGGATGATGAGCGGCCGGAAGACGTTGAGCTCGAAGGTTCCCGACGCACCGCCGACGCCGACCGCCACGTCGTTGCCGAGCACCTGCGTGCCGAGCATCGTCACCGCCTCGCACTGCGTCGGATTGACCTTGCCCGGCATGATGGAGCTTCCCGGCTCGTTTTCGGGGATCGTGATCTCGCCCAGGCCCGATCGCGGTCCGCTCGCCAGCCAGCGCACGTCGTTTGCGATCTTGATCAACGCCGCGGCCAGCGCCTTCAGCGCGCCGTGGAGATTGACCAGCGCGTCGGCAGCCGCCATCGCCTCGAACTTGTTGGGGGCGGAGACGAACGGCAACCCGGTGTAGGCCGCAATATCGGCGGTGACGCGTGCGCCGAATTCCGGATGCGTGTTGAGTCCGGTGCCGACCGCAGTGCCGCCCTGCGCCAGCTCGAAGACATGCGGCAGCGCCGCTTCAATGTGCGCTTTCGCGTGCTCTAGCTGAGCGGCGTAGCCGGAAAACTCCTGGCCGAGCGAGAGCGGTGTCGCGTCCTGGAGATGCGTGCGGCCGATCTTGACGATGTCGGCGAACGCCGCGGCTTTGCCGGCGAGCGTCGCGCGCAGCTCAGTCAGCGCGGGCAGGAGATCGCGCGACACGGTTTCCGCGGCGGCGACGTTCATCGCCGTCGGAAACACGTCGTTCGACGACTGCCCGCGGTTGACGTCGTCGTTCGGATGCACGAGCCGGCCGTCGCCGCGCGGCCCGCCGAGGATTTCCGAGGCCCGGTTGGCGAGCACCTCGTTCACGTTCATGTTGGTTTGGGTTCCGGATCCGGTCTGCCAGATCGCAAGCGGAAATTCATCGGGATGCTTGCCCGCAAGCGCCTCGTCGGCTGCGGCGATGATCGCCTCCGCCTTCGCCTTGTCGATCGTGCCCAGCGCGATGTTCACCCGCGCTGCGCTGCGCTTGACGATGAGGAGCGCCCTTATCAGCGCCGGCGGCATCTTCTCCGTGGAAATGCGGAAGTGCTCGAGCGAGCGTTGGGTCTGCGCGCCCCACAACCGGTCCGACGGGACTTCGATCGGACCGAAGGTGTCGCGCTCGGCGCGTGTCGGAGATGAGCTCATCGGAAGATCGCGGGACGAGCGCCCGCGCGAAGGATGGTTGGCGTTTCATTGTACAACGTCGGATGCTGAGCCTCTTAGAAGGTCAGCCGACAGCTGGCTCGCGGTCTCCGACGTCGTCACGCGTGGCCGAGCATCGGCCCACTCGTGCTGACGAGTGCTTGTCCCGCTCCTGTACTGCTGCGGGCACGCTGCATCATCGTCCGGCACGATCGAGTGCCCGGATCGCGTCGGCGACATCCTGGCTCAGGCGCGCGAGCGCGCGGCTGTGCGCGGCGGCAAGCTCACCGTAGCTCTTGTCCTGAGTCGGCTCGCGGACCGTCGTGCGTCCGGTCTGCGTCTTTCCATCGCGAGTCCGACGCACGATCCAAGTAGCATTCAGCGTCGCGGCATCGCCTGGCGCCGATTCGAAGCCTTGTACTTCGATGGCCACGCGATAATCGGCATTGGCGTTCAGGGACTGCTGGAACTGCGACACGTGCGGCGTGCCGAGCATCCCGACCAGGTTCTCTGCGACCACGATCGAGATATTGTTCTGCAAGGGCGATGCCCAGCGGTTGAATTCGTCCAGGGTGACTTCGTTCGGGCTCGTGCTCACCACGATCTGGGGAACATCGACGATCGTGGGTATCGACACCGGACCGACGACGACACTGATTTCCGCCAGGCTCGCTGGGGATGTCGCGGCAGGCGTCGCCGTGGCACGGCTCAGGGTGTAGAAGTGCGAGGGCGGAGCGGCGCAGCCATAGCCGAGCGCGGCGCCGAGGTACGCGATGGCGGCGATACGGCGCATCAGCGATTCTCCTGTGGCTTGTTCCGGATCAGCGTCTCGGGGTGGCGCTCGAGATACTCGACAAGCACACGCACCGCCCGCGCGGCACGCGTGACTTCCTGCAACGTGTCGCGAAGATCCTGCGGCGCCGGCGAGTCCTTAGCCAGGAACGCCGCATCGGCGTTGCCGAGAACTCGATCGGCGGTGCCGATCGCCTGCCGCAGATCCTGCAGGGTCTTGGTTCCTTCGGGCACCCACTGAGCATCGATCCGGCTTACCAGCGTATCGGCGTCCTTTAACGTCTGGTTGAGCGTCGCCAGCGCGTTCCGAACGTCGGTGCCGATGGCGTTGAGCGGCATGTTGTCGATCTTGGTGAGAATGCTGTTGAGCTTGCCTTCGATATTGGTCAATCCACCCGGGACCACCGGCAGCTCCAGCGGGTCCTTTTTCACATCGAGCTTCACCTTCGGGGCATCCGGGAAATACTCGAACCCGACGTACAGTTCCCCGGTAAGCAGGCTCCCGGTTTGCAGCTGCGCGCGGAGGCCCCGCTCCTCGACCTGGCGGCGCATATTGCGCAGGCGGACCTCGGGGCTCGCCTCGAGCTGGGCCTTGCCCGGGGCCTGCTGCTGCGTCGCCAATTGCCCGACCAGTCGCTCGGGGAAGAAGGTGATGAGCACGCGTGGACGAATCGCTTGCGTCGCCGGATCGAGGCTCAGGCCCACTTGGGCGACCTCGCCCACTCGTACGCCGTACATCGTCACCGGCGCTCCGACCGACAGCCCCCGTACCGACTCGTCGAAGTAGAGCACGAAGTGGCGCGCGATCGGGTCGGGCTGCTTCACCGCGATGGCCCGGTTCCGATACAGCTCGAACGTCGTATCAGCCGGCGCCGGCTCGCCCGGCGCAAGGAACGCGGGCGTGTCGAATGCGACACCCCCCGCAAGGAGCGCCGCGAGCGACTCGGTGTGGACGTCCACGCCCTCCGCACCCACGGAGACGTCGACGCCGCTCGCGCTCCAGAAGCGTGTCGTGGTCGTGACGTACTTGTCGTACGGCGCGTTGACGAACACCGTGATCTCCATCGACTTGCCGTCGGGCGCAAGGTTGTAGGCAACCACGTCACCGACGTCCAGACGGCGGTAGAGGACCGGCGAGCCGATCCCCAGCGAACCCAGCGTCGGAGCCCTCAGCACGAACTTGGTCCCCGGCTGGTCCGGGATCGTGGGCTGCTCGTCGAGGCCGACGAAATCGCGCTCGTCTTCCTCCGACTTGCCCGCCTGGAAGCCGATGTAGTTGCCGGAGAGCAACGTATTGAGCCCGGAAACCCCGCTTATGGATATCCGAGGCTCGACGACCCAGAACTTCGCATCCTGAACCATCAGCCCGGCCGCGTGCTTGGCGATCTTCGCCTTCACGACGACCTTGGTGTAATCCTCGGACAGCTCCACTGCGGTCACCTGGCCGATTCGCACGTCCTTGTACTTGATGAACGTCTTGCCGGCCTCGATGCCGTGGGCCGCCTTGAACGTGATCGTGATCGAGGGGCCCTCGCTCCGGATGCGCTGGATCGCGATCCCGATCGCGACCAGCGCAGCGAGGATCGGAATGATCCAGATGATCGACAACCGCATACGCTTCTTCGGCGCAACGGTCGCCTGCGGCAGTTCTGCGGAATCGATTTCGTCAGCCATGGGAAGTTGATCGGGCGGAGCCGGAGTCCCAGATCAGGCGGGGGTCGAACGTCTCCGCCGCCAGCATCGTGAGCACCACTACGGCGGCGAAGAACAGAACGCCGGCGCCCGGCGCCACCGACATCAGCGGCTGAAGCTGCACCAGGGCCACGGTGAACGCGTCGACGAACACGTCGAGCATCGACCACCGGCCGATGAACTCGACCATGCGGTAGAGCCGGGTGCGCTCGCGGTTGCTGCTGACGGAGCCCCGCTGGACCGTGATAAGCAGATAGGCCAGCGCAACCAGCTTTCCGAGCGGGATCATCACACTCGCGATCAGGACGATCAGCGCAAGCGGCCACGATCCCGACGTATAGAGGAACGCCACACCGCCCAGGATCGTGTCGCCCTCGGTGGTCCCAAGGCTGGTCGTGTTCAGCACCGGCAGGGCGTTGGCCGGAATGTAGCAAATCGCCGCCGCGACGATCAGCGCCCAGGTGTTCTGGATCGAGGCGTGGCGGCGCCATTCGAGCCTTTCGCCGCAACGCGGACAGAAGCCTGGCTTCGCTGGGTCGGCGGGCCGCGACAGCAGCTGACAGGCCTCGCAGGACAGCAGTCCGAGCTGCGCGGCCGTCACAACGGTGGTCATCGCGACCGATCCGCGCCGCCGGCACCGGCAGATGCCGTAGGCGGCATTTCGCCGTCGGCCCACTCGACATTCTGCCAGAGCTCACGGACGTTGAAAGTGACCACAATCGCCGGGAAGAGCAGCACCAGCGCGCCGACGGCGAACATGCCGATTCCGGCCGCGACGGTGGCGAGCTCCGCGATCTTGATCAGCGCGACGAGGATGCCGAGCATCATGACCTCGAGCATCGACCACATCTGGAAATGGTTGGCCCAGCGCAGCATCTCACCGACCCAGCGCGGAGCGGGCGGTCGGCGCGCCGCAATGAGGAGCGTCAGCATGAACAGCAGGTAGCCGCCCGGGGCGATCACCGCGCAAAACGCAACCAGGGCGCCGGTGATTCTTTCGCCTTCCTGCCACATCTGATAGGCACCGCCGGCAATGGTCGTGCTCGCCGTGCGGCCGACGACCGAAAGGTTCATCAGCGGCGAGACGTTGGCGATGATGAAGGCGATCACGGCAGCGACCGTGAGCGCGAGCGCCAGATCGGGCGGACCCGCGGGCCGCTTGGCGAGCGTGTAACCGCAACGCGCGCAGGTTGCCTTTCCGCCCGGGGGAAGCGGCCCGACGCGCTCGAGCAGGTCGCAGTCCGGACAGGCGACCAGGGAAGAGATCAGGCGAGGATCCAAAGCCGATCTCCGGTGGTCCGTCTCCCGACGCTTGCACGCGACGAGCTACATGCCGACGAGCGACTGACGCAGTGCAGCACCTTGCCGATGGAGCCCCCCATCGCGACAACGGTGATCGCGAGGCAGTGGCGAAGGTTAACAGCCTTGCCCGAAGGAGAAAAGAACTGCGTTTCCCGCAAGGGGGGAAGGGATCAACGCACCGGGGTGCTGTATACCTAGCACGCTCGCACGCGCCGGAGCAGGCTTTTCCGGCCCGCGAATTCGCATCGGGCGATCACCCTACGATGTGGGTGACCGTGTCGGATAGAATACGCAGCGTCGAGCCGTCGATCCCAATCGCTGCCACTTCTTCGGGGGAAGGGAGCGGACCATGAATGCGCTACGCAACCTGCTTGGCCTGAGCCTCGCGGCCATGGCGCTGGTCGCCGTTGCGCAGCAGCTCGACACCAATGCGCCCGTTCGGCAGAGCGCTCCGGTGATCGTCGCCAACCGAGTGGTGATAACTCTCCGCGGCCCGATCGCCGGGTACTCGGCGCAGGAGCGTGTCAACAGTGTAAGGCAGCGCATCGAGACAATCCTGGAGAGCGACAAGTCAGCCGCCGTAAGCATCGAAGACGTCGAAGACGGCACACAGGTGCAGCTCGGCGGCAAGCTCGCCTTCCTGGTGACCCGTATCGACATCGACCCGCAGGTCGGGGAGACAACGCGCAACGTCGGGCGCGAAGCGGCGAAGAGGCTGGAAGGGGCTGTCTCCGAGTACCGCGAGCAGCACACGCCGGAATACCTGCTCGTCAAGTCGGGATGGGTTGCTCTGGCGACCGGTATTTACATCGGCCTGTTGTGGCTGCTTTTCCGGATTAATCGCTGGGCCGGCCACCGCGTCGCGGTCGTCGCCGGCGCTCGCGCGGAAAAGGTCCATGTTCACGGCGTGAGCCTGCTCGACCCGCAGCAGGTGCGCTGGGTCGCGCGACGCCTGTCCGCGGTGCTGGCGTGGGCGGCCGCTCTGTTCGCTACCTACACCTGGCTCACGTTCACCCTCAAGCAGTTCCCCTACACCCGCCCGTGGGGCGAGCAGATGGAGGGGAACCTGCTCGGTCTGGCGGGCGACCTGGCGCTGTCAATGATCAAGGCCGTCCCCGGGCTGGTCGTCGCAATCGTGATCCTGCTGATCGCGCGGCTGATCATCCGCATCGCTGCGCTGTTCTTCGACCGCGTCGAGCACGGCGTCGTCACGATGGGCGGCCTGGACGAAGACACCGCGGCGCCCACGCGCCGCATCTTTCAGATCATCGTCTGGGGAATCGCCATTGCGCTTGCATTCCCGTATCTGCCCGGCGCCGAAACCGAGGCGTTCAAGGGCGTCTCCGTGCTGATCGGCCTGATGCTGTCTATCGGCGCGTCGGGAATCGTCGGTCAGGCGGCGAGCGGATTCATCCTGATGTACACCCGAGCGTTCCGTGCCGGCGAATACGTGCGCATCGGCGACGTCGAAGGCACGGTCGTGGCGCTAGGCTCGTTCGCGACCCGGATGCGCACCGGCCTCGGCGAGGAAGTGCTGATGCCGAACAGCGTCGCCATGCAGAAGACGACCAGGAACTATTCGCGCTCGGTCAGTGGCACCGGGTTCGTCGTCAACACCGGCGTCACCATCGGCTACGCGACGCCGTGGCGACAGGTGCACGCGATGCTCGAGGAGGCGGCGCGACGGACCGCGGATATCGCGATCGACCCGGCGCCGTTCGTGCGCCAAACGGCTCTATCGGACTTCTACGTGGAATACCGGCTCATCGCCTACGCGCCGATCGAGCGGCCAGTGCAGCGCATCGACATGCTGAGCCAGCTCCACGCCAACATCCAGGACGTGTTCAACGAGCACGGGGTGCAAATCATGTCGCCGCACTACATGACGGACACAGCGGAGCCGCAGGTCGTGCCGAAGGCCAAGTGGTATACGCCACCGGCGCGACCGGCCGGCGACGACGCAACGACGCGCTGATCGACGCACGTTCGTCGCCATCCGCAGCATTTTGTTGCTCGACGTCGCTAGGGAATCCAATAGGTGTCACTTGGCCGGCGAGGCCGACGCGCCCGCCTTCGCTAACACGGGAGGGCGTTTCGTGAGATCACTCAACCATGATTGGAGCCACCATGAGACTGCGCGACAAATCCGCCATCATCACCGGCGCGGCCAGCGGCATCGGCAAGGACATCGCACTGGTCTTCGCGCGCGAGGGCGCGAAGGTCGCGATCGCCGATCTGAACAAGGACGCGGCTGAGATCACCGCCAAGGAAATCCGCGCGAACGGAGGCCAGGCGATGGGCGTCGCGATGGACGTCACCGACGAGAAGGCGGTCAACGATGGCGTCGCAGCGGTCGTCCGATCCTTCGGCGGTGTCGACATCCTGATCAGCAACGCCGGCATTCAGATCGTGCATCCGATCGAGGAATTCAGCTATGCCGAATGGCAGAAGATGATCGCCATCCACGTCGACGGCGCGTTTCTGACCACGAAAGCCTGCCTGCCGCACATGTACAAGTCCGGCCGAGGAGGAAGCATCATCTACATGGGCTCGGTGCATTCCAAGGAAGCGTCACTGCTCAAGGCCCCCTACGTCACGGCGAAACATGGTCTGATCGGACTCGCCAAGGTCGTCGCCAAGGAAGGCGCTGCGCACGGCGTGCGTGCCAACGTGATTTGTCCCGGTTTCGTGCGCACGCCGCTGGTCGAGAAGCAGATTCCGGAACAGGCGAAAACGCTTGGGATTTCCGAACAGGATGTCATCAAGAACGTCATGCTCAAGGAGACGGTCGACGGCGAGTTCACGACGGTCGATGACGTTGCCGAGACCGCGCTGTTCTTCGCGGCGTTCCCCTCGAACGCACTCACCGGCCAATCGCTGGTGGTGAGCCACGGCTGGTTCATGCAGTAGCTGCAAAGAGCCACTATTCGAGACTAAACCATGGAACAGAGCCTCCCGCGCGATCTCACGCGCACCGTTTGCAATCCTGATCATCGGCGGGCTCATCGCGGCCTCGGTCTGGATCCTGCGGCCGTTCCTCGCGGCGACCATCTGGTCGACGATGATCGTCGTGACGACATGGCCGATCCTGCGCGGGCTCCAGTCGCGCCTCTGCGGCAAGCGCTGGCTCGCCACTACCATCATGACGGCGGCGCTGCTGCTGGTTTTCGTCGTACCGTTGTCCGCTGCGATCGGCACGATCGGCTCCAACGCCGATATTATTGTGGACTGGGCGAATCGGCTTTCCCGACGTGAGGCTTCCGCCGCCGCCCGAATTCGTCGACAAGATCCCGATCATCGGCGGGAAGGCGGCGAAGGTCTGGCGCGAGTACGCCGACAAGGGGTCGGAAGTCGACCGATTCGGTCGTTGGCGATTGGCCCAGGGCTGGGGTCACGCCCCGATCACCAGCATGACGCTTATCGCCGTGATGGACCGCGCTGCCCCCAGCGTGGCACAGGCCGGCAAGATCGCGTTCCAGACGCGGATTGCAAATTCACGGGCTTCTCCCTGGATTCATCTTCCGATCCACATCATCGCCACGAGCACCGGACCCCATGCCGTCAGCAGGATGTTCCCGATGGCATAGGGCACGGTGTAGCCAAGCGCGGGAACGCTGCTGCGCGCCTGGTCCTGAATGGCGCGCAGGGCCGCCGTGATCGTCCCGGCTCCGGCGCAGGCACCGAGGACGATAAGGGGTTGCATCTTCAGCACGTAGCGCCCGAACAGGATCCCCACCGTGTGAGGCAGCAACGCCGAAACGAGGCCTACGAAGACCAGGCTGATCCCGGATTTCTGCAGCCCCGCGATGAAACTGGGGCCCGCGCTCAGGCCGACGATGCCGATGAAGGTGCACAGCCCGACGGTATCGAAGATCCAGATCGCCGGCTCGGGGATTCTTCCGAAGAACGGATACGCGGACCGCAGCCAGCCGAACACGAGCCCCATGACCAGGGCGCCGCCGCTGGCGGTCAAGGTGAGCGGGATGCCGGCAACGGTGACCGAGAGCAGGCCTACAAACCCGCCGATCACGATCCCGGTTCCGACGAATACCATGTCCGTCGACGTCGTGGCGCGATCGGCATATCCCAATTCCTTGGCCGCGCGCTCGACCTCGGCCTTGGTGCCGATGAGGCTCAGCACGTCTCCCCGGTCGACGAGCGTTACCTCCGAGAGGGGGATCTCCTGCCCGGCTCGTACGACGTGCCGCAGAAATACCCCGCGCGCACTCTCGAGCCGCGCCAGGTCCACCAGCGATTTCCCCGCCAGTGAGCGGTTCGTGACCACGACATCCAGCGTTTCGATCGGGATGTCGAGCAATGCCTCGTCATGCACTTCCGGGCCGATCCGGTTGCCCTGCTGCGCATGCACCGCCTGCCGCGCCATGATCGCCACGACGTCGTCGCGGCGAATGACGGTGTCGGGCGTGACCTCGATGATCTCGTCCCCGCGGCGGACTCGCACGATGAAGATCCGTGCGTCCTGTGGCAGCGCCTCGAGTTGCGCCACAGTCTTGTTCACCAGGTCCGGGCTGGTCACGCGGCATGCGCGGACATCGAAGGCTCTCGAGGCCGAGAAGACCCCGACGTCTTGCTGGGCAGCGCCTGCAATCGCCGCCTGCATGCGCGCACCTTCTTCTTTCAAGTTGATTCCCATCAGCTTCGGGCCGATCGTGGGCAGGAACCAGACGAGGCTCGCGGTGCCGATCAGATAGGTCACGGCATAGGCGACCGGAATGTTGTTGACCAGCGCGGACTTCTCCGCGTCGGGAATCGCCAGGCGCTGGATCGCCTCGCCGGCGGTGCCGATCACCGTGGACTCCGAGAACGCCCCCGCCAGGAGCCCCGCGGCCGTCCCGACGTCGTACCCGAGAACCTTCGCGAAAACGAATGCCGTAAGTAGACAGGTCACACACAGGACAACGGTAAGCGCGACCTGAGGAAGAGCATCGCCCTTCAGCCCGCGAAAGAATTGCGGCCCCACCTTGTACCCGGTGGTGAAGAGGAAGAGGTCGAAGAAGACCGTCTTCACTATCGCCGGGACCTTGATATCGAGTTGCCCGATCAAGACCCCGGCCAGGAGCGTACCGACGACTATTCCGAGACTGAAGCTGCCGAACTTGACGCGCCCGATCAGGAAGCCGATCGCAAGCGTGAGGAAGATCGCGAGTTCCGGATTATGCTGCAGAGCACGGACAACATATTCCATGACGACCTCCTCGGTTACTTCGACGCGACCATCGCGACATAGTCGACACCGTCAGCCCGGCGCCGACACCGGGATAACGAATCGGTAAGCCGATCCACGGCACGCGCCGTCGACCTCCCGCGCTCTCGGCACGGCAGGAGTGGCTACGCGCCAGCGGCGGCGCTCCTCAGGCTAACGTTTTGCCATCGACGTTTTCCCAACCCCGGTTGCCTTCGCGCTCTTGCCCGTCGCCGCCTCATAGGCCTGGCGGTAGCCGCGGGCAATGGCACGCACTGCACGGCCGATGTCGTCGTAGACGTGATCGTCCAGGTTCGCAAACGAGATGCGCACCGACCAGTCGGGAGCGGCAAAGCCGCCGCCGTTGAGCAGTACGATGCCGTGGTCCTGGGCGAGACGGAACACGATATCGAGCGGATGCACGTTCTCCTTCATCCACTTGACGATGTCCTCGCCGAGGTACTTGCGCGCAAAGAACTCGAAGTCGATCAGGCCGTAGTACCAGTCGAAGTACTGGTTCGGGCCGACTTCGATGCCGAGGCCTTCGATCGTCGCCTCGACGCGCTTCTTGCAGATGCCGATGCAGGCTTTCTGATAGTCCTTCTTTTCGTCCATCAGCTCGGCCAGCGAGAACATCGTCATCATGACCTGCTGCGGCAGCGACAGGCCCGCCGTGTGGTTCAGCGCGACGTCTCGGCTGTCCGCCACGATGCGGTCGATGAAGGCGAACTTGCGCGGCTCGAGCGTGAGCCCGCCGTAACGCTTGTCCAGCTTCTTCTTGATCGGCTCGGGGTGACGGGCGATCATCTCGTCGAAGATGTTGTCCTCGTGGACCGCAACCGTGCCCAGCCGCCAGCCGGTGCAACCGAAGTACTTGCTGTACGAGTACACGCCGATGGTGTTCTTCGGGAACTCGCCCATCAGCGAACGGAAGCCCGGGACGAACGTGCCGTAGACATCGTCCGTCAGCAGGATCAGATCCGGCCGTTTCTTGAGCACGGCCCCGATGTTCTTGATCGTGTCGGGCGAAAGCGCGACGGCGAACGGGTTGCCCGGGTTGACGATGAAGAACGCCTTGATCTTCGGATCGAGCAGCTTCTTGAGCTCTTCATCCGGGTATTGGAACTTGTGTTCCTGCTTCGCGTGTACCTCGACAAAGTGGAGGTCGTAGTCCTCGAGGTGAGCCATCTCGAGGTACGGCGTGAAGATCGGCACGCCGAGCGCGATCGTGTCGCCGGGGTTGACGAGCCGATTGCTCTTCAGCGACTTGAAGATGTAGCACATGGCGGCGGTGCCGCCCTCGACCGCGTAGATCTTGAACTTGCCCTTCGGCCGCGGGTTGCCGCACATCGCCCACTGCAGGTACTCGTGCACGATCTGTTCGTTGTGCACGAGCATGCGATCCGGCACGGGATAGTGGTCGCCGATGATCGAGTCGACAAGCTCGTGCACGAACTTGTCCGCGTCGAAGGCGAATTTCTTCACCGTCCACGGCACCATCGCCAGCAGGAACGGCGCACCCGGCATGTCGCTGTGCTGCTTCAGCCACGCCTCGAGCCGCCCGGCAATGCCGGGTGCCTTGGGCATGCCGCCGACGCCCGGCGGCAGGTCGAGCACGCGTTTGCTCTCGGTGACCGCGAACTGTCCGAGCAGGAAGAACGCCTCACGCGGGGCCGTGGCGACCCAGTTCGGATTGCCGCGACCGGCGTTGAGGTACGAGATGGACGCTTCTTCCGCAGACTTCGATGCCACCTTGGCCAGGAAGTCCTTGATCTCGAAGGGGCCGAGCTTCTCGTACTGTTTGAGGTTCAAGTCGTCCATCGATTTCTCCTCGTGGATTCAATAACCGGGAAACGCGCGGCTCATGAAAGCAGCATAATCACGACCATCCCCCAGATCGTCAGCAGGGTGTTCCCCACGGCGTAGGTGACGGTGTAGCCGAGCGCCGGGATCTGGCTCTTGGCCTGGTCACAGACTAGCCCCAGCGATGCCGTCGTCGTGCGCGACCCGGAAACGATTCCGAGGTTGAGCGCGTCGTGGAAGCGGAACACGTACTTGGCCACGAACATGCCGAGAACCAGCGGGATGGTGGTCGCCGCTACGCCCCAGAGGAAGAGACCGATGCCCTGCGTTTTCAGACCGTTGACGAAGCCCGGACCGGCGGAGATGCCGACGATCGCAATGAAGATGTTGAGGCCGACCGAGTTCATGAACCAGACTGTGGGCGTCGGGATACGTCCGAAGGCAGGGCGCACCGAGCGCAGCCACCCGCCGATGATGCCGGCGATGAGCGCACCGCCGGCGGTCGACAGCGTCAGGGGCACGCCGGCAACTTTGAAGACCAGCGCGCCGATCAGCGCACCGACCACGATCGCGGCACCGACGAACGCCATGTCGGTGACGTCGGTCGGACGGTCGGCGACACCGAGCAGCTTGGTGACCGCGGCCGTGTCCTGCGTGCGGCCGACGACGGTCAGCAGGTCGCCGCGGTTGATCTGTGTACTCGGCAGGATGGGAATGTCGGTGGCGGTCGCGCCGCGCGTGATCTTGCGCAGGAAAACGCCGCGCGCCGCAGGGCGCGTCGCCAGTTCGGCGAGCGTCTTGCCGTCGACCTCCTTGTTGGTCACCAGGACGTCGACGCCCTCCACCGGCACCGCGAGCAGCTCCTTGTCCTCGACCTCGACCGCATTCTGCAGCACCCTCACCAGCACCTCGCGCTCACCCGCTACCGCCACCACGTCGCCTTCCTTCAGAACCGTGTCGGCGGTCGCATCGATGATCTGGCCGTCGCGGCGGATGCGCTGGACGAAGACGCGCGCATCAGGCACCAGCGACTCGGCCTCGGCCGCGCGCAGGCCCGCGGCTTTGCCGCCCGGCTGCACCTTGTATGCGCGCAGCACCCAGCGGTACCAGGCCGTGCCAGCCCCGCCCAGCTCCTTCTTGCCGCCGCCAAACTTCTCCTCGTAGTCCTTGCAGGCGGCCACGAGGTCGATGCCGAGGAGCTTGGGGCCGAGGACCGCGATCACGATTGCGGAACCCATGGTGCCGAACATGTAGCTCACGGCGTAAGCGATCGGCATCGAGTCGAGCAGGGCCTTGGCTTGATCGGGGGGCAGGCCCAGCCGGTTGATGGCGTCGGTCGAGAGCCCCATCGCGGCGGAGATCGTCTGCGAGCCCGAGTACAACCCGGCCGCGTACCCGAGGTCGTAGCCAGCAACTTTTGCGACCAGCACGCAGGCGACCAGGCTGAATACGCACTGCACCGCCGAGAAGATCGCCTGCGGCAGGCCGTTGCTGGCAATCCCGCGCACGAACTGCGGTCCGACGGCGTAGCCGACGGCGAACAGGAACATGAGGAACGAAAACGCCTTGAGTGGCTGGTTGACCGTGATCCCGATCTGCCCTATCACGACGGCGGCGATCAAGGTGGCGGTCACCGACCCGAGGCCGATCCCCTTGAAGGTGAACTTGCCGAAGTAGTACCCGAGGCCCAGCGCGAGGAAAATCGCGATCTCCGGGTACTGTTTTAGCGTGGCGAAGAACCAGTCAATCATATTGATCTCCCTTTGACTTTGGCTCCGTTGAGGCGGCTGTCGTGAATTCGTGAATCGGAATCTGCTTGGGCACGAAACTCGCTACAGCCACGCCGACGCCCGGACAGGTGAGCCCGTTAAGAAATGCTTGCATGATCTAGTGTGCCGTTCCGCTGATTCGTGCACAAAGTCTTTCGAGCTTGGCGACGATCGAATCGGCGGTCGCGGTCCAGATGAAGGGTTTGCAATTGACGTTGTGATGGACCACGAAGTGATCGATGTGCTGAATCAGTTCGCGCACCGAGCGGAACGAGCCGCGGCGGATCGCGCGTTGGGTAATGAGCGCGAAGAAGCGTTCGACCAGGTTGAGCCACGAACTGTAGGTTGGCACGAAGTGCAGATGCCAGCGCGGACGTGCCGCCAGCCAAGCCTTGACCTTGGCATGCTTGTGCGTGCGGTAATTGTCCACGATCAGGTGAACGTCCAGATCGGGTGGCACCGCGGCTTCGATCGCGCGCAAGAAGCCGAGGAATTCCTGGTGCCGGTGTCGCGGCTTGCATTCGGCCAACACTTGTCCGGTCAGCATGTCGAGGGCGGCGAACAGGGTGGTGGTGCCGTGCCGCTTGTAGTCGTGGGTGACGCCCTCGACGTAACCAAAGCCCATCGGCAGCAACGGCTGCGTGCGCTCCAGGGCTTGCACCTGGCTCTTCTCATCGACGCACAGCACCAGAGCCTTATCCGGCGGATTCAGATACAGGCCCACCACATCGCGCAGCTTCTCAAGGAAGAACGGATCGGTGGACAGCTTGAAGCTCTCGCTGCGGTGCGGCTGCAAGCCGAACAGCTTGATGTAGCGGTGCACGCTGGTGCCCGAGATTCCGGTCTCGGCGGCCAGCGAGCGAATGCTCCAGTGCGTCGCTCCGTCGGTTGGCTTGCTGTGCAGGGTGGTTTGGATCAACTCGGCCACCCGCTCGTCGTCGATCGAACGTGGCTTACCCGGCCGCAATTCGTCGTACAGCCCATTGATCCGCCGCTCGACGAAACGGCGGCGCCACTTGCCAATCGTCGCGTGGGTATAGCCCAGGCGCGCAGCGATACTGCTGTTCGGCTCCCCACTCGCGCTCGCCAATACGATCTGCGCGCGCGCACGCAACGCCGCCGGAATCGAGCGGGAGCGCACCATCGATTGCAATTGCGCAAGTTCAACGGAGTCCAATACCAGATCAGCTTTCGGACGTCCCATCGGCATGGCGGTATCTCCACTCATGAAGATACCGAAATCCGATGCAAGACATATGCCAGTTATTAACGGAACAGAACACTAGCCCTCGATCTTTGCGGCCGTCTTGCCCTTGGGCGGCGCGGTGCGCACCTTCGCACCCTGTCCGGGCGTTGCCTTGCCGATGGCCGAGAGCTTGATCAGCTTGAGGCCGCGCGTGTTGTTGTAGCCGTGGATTTCCTTGACGTCGAGCTTGCGCATGAACCCGATCGTGTCGGCCTCGATCACCTGCCCCGGCACCATGATCGGGAAGCCGGGCGGGTACGGGATCACGAAGTTGGCCGATACAAGCTCGGGGCCGCTTTTCAGCCGCTCGTCGATCTTCGGGCTCATCAGGGGCAGGTACTCGCAGTCATCCTCTTCATAGGCGGCAAAGAAGGCGTCGCGCATGTTGCCTTCGAGCGTGATGCTGCCCGGGTCGTCGCGGTAGCCGTCATGGAAGCGGCTGAAGTTCGGCAAGTCGGGCACGTCTTCCATCAGGCTCTTCACCCGTGCCGCAAATGCAGCGCGCTCGGCCTCCCCGCCTTCGGCGAGCCGCGCGTCGATCTCCTGTGAGATCTCGAGCAGCACCTTGATCAGCAGAGCAACGTCGCTGCGGGTGTTGTTGATGTTGCTCTGCAGCAGCACGCTGTTGCGCGAAGTCTTGTTGAGCTGGATGTTGTATCTGGCTGCCAGCAGGTTCTTGAACGACGTGCCGTCGTAACCGGCGGTGCCGCACACCAGCGTCATGCGCGTGGGGTCGAGGAAGAATTCGTCCTCTTGCACCGACTTTAGCCCCGTGACCCAGGTAGTGCCCGGTGTGAAGAAGTCGCGAAAACCCGAGGCACGGAATTCGGCCGGCACCATGGCGTCCGCGCCAAGCACACGGAAGTACTTGGAGATGATCGGGTGTTCGCTCACGGAGCGCCGGATTACCAGCGCGATCTCAATCGCGCGCATCACCAGCTCGTAGCCCTCCAACTCCATCTGGCGCCGGGCTAGGTCGAGCGACGCGATGATCTGCGCGTTGGGCGAGGTTGAGGCGTGGATGAATACCGCTTCGCGGAAGGCCGAGACGTGGTGGTTGTAATCCTCGTCCCGCACCGCCACGATCGAACCCTGGCGCAGCGCCGACATGGACTTGTGTACCGAGTCGGTTTCGTACACCCGGATGCGCATCTTGCGCGGGTCAGGCACCAGATGCCGCTTGAGTAGCCGCGCATCCTTCGGGTCCAGGTCCTCGCCGAGTTCGGCGGCCTGCGCCTGCCACGCGGCCAAGGCGGCAGGGCTCGCCCTCCACTCCTCCAGCGCTGCGGCCGCGCCCATCGCGGTGCGCGGCCGAAGGAACGGCGACCAGCGCGCAAACCCGAACCACGCCTCGTCCCACAGGAAAATGAGATCCGGCTTGATCGCCAGGCACTCCTCCATCACCCGGCGGGTATTGTAGATGTGCCCGTCGAACGTGCAGTTGGTGAGTGTCACCATCTTCACCCGATCGAGCCGTCCTTCGGCCTTGAGATTGAGCAGTGCCTGCTTGATGGTGCGCAGCGGGACCGCGCCATACATCGAGTATTCGGTCATCGGGAAGGCTTCGACGTACAGCGGCTGGGCACCCGACAGCACCATGCCATAGTGGTGCGACTTGTGGCAGTTGCGGTCGGCGATCACGATGTCGCCCGGCGCGGTCACCGCCTGATAGACCATCTTGTTGGACGTCGAGGTGCCGTTGGTGACGAAGAACACGTGATCAGCGCCCACGGCCCGGGCAAACTTCTCCTGGGCAACCTTGATGTTGCCGGTCGGCTCGAGCATGCTGTCGAGGCCGCCGGTGGTGGCCGAGGTTTCCGCGAGGAACAGGTTCTGTCCGTAGAACTCGCCCATGTCCCGGATCCAGTTCGACTTCATGATCGACTTGCCGCGCGCGATCGGGAGCGCGTGGAAGGTTGCGATCGGCCGGGCGGCGTAGCGCTTCAGGTTGTCGAAGAACGGTGTTGAATAGCGGTCGGCGATGCCCTCGAGGACGTTGAGGTGCACCTCCATCAGCTCCTCGACCTCGTAGAACACGCGCCGGATCATCGAGGCCGCCGGGTCGCCTGCCACCTTCTCAACCTGCCGGTCGCTCAGGAGGTAGATGTCAAGCTCTGGGCGGATGCGCTTGATCAGCCCCGCCAGCGTCACGCCGACCTCGCCCGGCGCAAAGCTCGAGGTATCCAGCTGGGTACGCGAGGCCAGAAGATTGCGCAGCAGCGGCACGTCGTGCTGCGACGGCACCGGAATCCCGTCAAAGATCACTACCGCCTCGATCTTGCCGTTCATGATCGTGGCAAGAAGGGCGTCTTCCACGCTGCCGACGAGCACGGGCTCGTAGATCATCGCGTCCTCGACGCGCCGCAGATGGCGGAGCTCCCGGGCAATTTTCGCCCGGTTTGTAGCCGGCACCGGGCTCACGAACAGGGTCTCGAAATATGGCCGGTGAGTGTCACCGCCGCTGAGCGTGGGTGACAACCGATCTGGTGCGGCGTCATCCGCATCGTCCGCCGTTTCCCATTCACCGCTGTCGTAGCGATAGCTGCCCGACAACAGCGCGCCGCTGATCCGCCGTACCAGCCGTCCGACACCGAGCGCGTCCTCGCTGCTGATACGTTCGCTGAGCGCCTTCATCAACCGCGGCCCGGGATAGGCGAAGAAATCCTCGAGCGCATACAGCTCCACGAGCGCCGCTTCCACGGCGGCGCGCCCGGCGCGCGGCTTGCCGCTTTGCGCCTCAGCCGCCCAGGCCTGTGCCTTGGCATTCAGCTCGCGCCAGCGATCCAGCCTCGCTGCCGAACTCGAGAAGAAATGATCCAGGTTCGGTACGCCGGGGGATGATGTGGCCATGCTGTTTTCTCCTGTAGTTGATGCGCTCGCGTGATCTCGTGCGCATCAGTGCCTGCTTGTTGCTGTCGAATTCCAAGAACAACGGAATATGCCTCCGTCGCGTGTACTCGGACTCATCGTCCATCCCCGTTAGGAATGGCCTGGCGGAGTGGCTGGTGCGCTTCCACGAATGCTCGGCGAGATGTATGACTCACCACGGAGCACCGCTGCGATCGCATCGAGCATGTCCGAATGGTGATCCTGGTCTAGGCGGATTGCAAGGTATAGAGTCGCAGCCCGCAGCGCTTTCTAAGCGGGCCCACCTTTGTCTGCGGCCAGCGCGAGGGTGAGGTGTATTACGCCGCCATCGCGCCGTTGCTGCATGGGAAATCCGGCTCGCCTGAAGACCGCGAGCATCGCCCTGTTCTGACTCAGAACGTCGGCCTCGAATCGGGCGAGATTCTGGTGGCGGGCGAGGACCGCCAGATGAGCGAGGAGGCGGGACGCGATTCCGCGCCCCTGGTAGTCCTCTGCGACCACGAACGCCAGTTCCGCCGAGCGTTCGGTACCCGGCCCCCCGGTCAAGAAGTAGCGTCCGGAAGCGATGACGATTTCGCCCCGCACGGTATCGGTGGTGACGACCAACGCCACTTCGCGCACGAAATCGACGTTGACCGCGCCATCGATCTCGGCGTCGGAGGGATCGCCTCGGTTGGTGAAGAAACGGGTGTAGATCGAATCCTTCTCCAGCAACCGGAACGCTTCCAGAAAACGGTTCCGGTCGCCGGGCCGGACCGCGCGGATCGTCACGCGCGTGCCATCCTTCATTACCTCACTCACCGAATAATCGCGCGCATCGTTCATGACTTCAGAACGCGGCGCCGATCGAACCGACGAAAATCTGTTCCCTCGACCCCGGGTTGAACCAAAAGCCGCCTATCGTGACGCGGCCCCAAGTCGCCTGCGCGAACGGCCCCCGCTGCAGTTCGCGGTCGCCTCCGTAAGCCGTGGTGCGCTGGCCAGCGAGTCCAACGCGAAGCCACTCGACCGGTCGGAATCCCAACTCGCTCCAGGCGTAGAGATAGCTGCTGGTTCGCTCGCTGCTATCGCGCACGTATTCGGCTTCGACGTAAAAGTCGAAGTGCCGCCATGCTACGCTCGCCTCCAGACTGGGTACGAAAGCCTGTGTCGTACCCCAAGCGCCGCCGAGCAGCGGCGTCAACTCCCAGGTGACTGCGTCCCCGCCGGAAAACGTCCAGCCGACGAAAGCCGAGCGCGCACCGACCGATTCGTAGTTGTATCTCGCTTCGAGGTGCAGCGGGCCGCGATCGGCTGCAGCGATCGCCGACGTGTAGTTTTCGCCGCCACGGACGAATGTGGGGTACGCGGTGATCGCGAACTCCCACGAGGGTTTCGTGGCAGGAGAGGCACGACGCCCACTGAGCTCCTCCTCACCCGCGAGTGCTGTCGTGGCCATGACGATGGTGAACGCGACGACGACCCGAAGCGCGGCTTTCATCCGCCGAGCGCGTTGATCGCGATCACGAGTGCCGTGCCCAGCCCGACCATCATGAGCCCGACTCTCCAGCTCCCGTAGCCCGCATACCGCCCGAGAGCGAGCCCCCCGAAGAACAGCATGGCGAGCGCGATGGCACGAGATACGGTCTTCGCCGTTCCGACATCATGGATCAAGGCGAAGGGCAGGACGACAGGCAGCGTGGCCGCGACCACGATCAGGAATATCGCCAGGGCAGCGAGCAGATCATCCCACCCCAGAGTCGGTCGCGCCGGTACGGAGGACAGCGCGACGATTCGCCCGCGGATCGCCTCGAGCTCCGCCGGCGAGACGAGACTTGCCGCGGCTCGTGACAGCAAGCGCTCGAGGACCCTGCGGCCGGTGGCCTCGTCCGGAGCCGCCCGTACAGAGTGCACGAGCATGAGTGACCTGCCGCGATCTGTCACAGTGCGGACGAGGTACATGATCGCGTCGACGAGTCCCCAGGCGAGGTTGCAGCCCAGGGCAGCAACGAACATGTCCCGGATCTGTGCGCGCCCGGCCTCCGCCACCGACACGGCTCCGACGAAGGTGAGCGCCATGAACAAGCCGAAGAGCATTTCCGATACCCGGTCGACGGGACTGAGCACAGACGCGCGGGTCGCTTCTTCGGGTTGGATCTCTCCGTTCATTGTCATCCCCTGGCGGTCCTTGCCAACAGCCAGACCATCAGCTCGAAGTCGCGCGTTGCGTTGACCTGCGAAAACGCGAATCCTCGCCTGCAGTTGAGTGGAGCTGCCATCGTTAGCCAGCAGCGCGCAAGTGCGCGGTTTGCGAGCTGACCCGCAATTCGAACCTTCAATTCGGTTCCCCTTGAGTGGGGAGATTCTGCTCGTCCATGCGTCGACGTGCAACGTAGCGCCCGTGCAGCGAATGCACAGTCATGACCGCGAGACTATAATCATCCGCTGGCCCCGCAGGGCGCCGCTAAACTCGGCTGAGCGAATTCGCGCGGCAACCGGAACCGGCAGCATGAATCAGCCTCCGACCGACTCGAAGGCAAGCGAGCAACGCACCGTTGCACTCCGCTTCGACGTCGTCGCAGGTCTCACGGCCGCGGCGGTCGTTCTGCCGAAGGCAATGGCCTACGCGACCGTAGCCGGGTTGCCCGTCGCCGTGGGTCTTTATACTGCCTTCGTCCCGATGGTGGTCTACGCGCTGCTCGGCTCGTCGCGCGTGCTTAGCGTCAGCTCTACGACCACGCTGGCGATCCTGACCGGCACCGAGCTCGGCTTGGTCGTCCCGGACGGCGACCCGGCGAAGCTTGTCACCGCGACGGCCACGCTGACGGCCCTGGTCGGCGCCGCGCTGCTGCTGGCGAGGCTATTGCGTCTGGGATTCGTCGCCAACTTCATTTCCGCGCCGGTTCTGACAGGCTTCAAGGCGGGGATCGGACTCGTGATCGTGCTGGACCAGGTGCCGAAACTCATTGGTATCCACATAACGAAGCAGGGGTTCTTCGTCGATCTGCTGCACGTCGTGCAACACGTTCCAGAGACCTCGCTGATGACGCTCGCGGTGGCCGCCGCTACCTTCCTCGTGCTGATCGGAATCGAGCACTATTGGCCGCGTGCTCCAGCGCCGCTGATCGCACTCGGCGGCGGCATCGCCGCGGCCTGGTTCTTCGGCCTTCAGGCATTGGGGGTCTCGACGGTCGGCCTGATTCCGCAAGGATTCCCGTCACTCACGGTGCCCGATCCCGCGCTGATCGGGCAGTTGACGCCCGGCGCGCTGGGGATCGCGTTAATGAGTTTCACCGAAACGATCGCGGTGGGTCGCGCCTTTGCCCGCCCGGGAGATCCTCGCGTCGATGCGAATCGCGAGTTGATCGCCACCGGGGCTGCCAATCTCGGCGGCGCGTTGCTCGGCGCGATGCCGGGCGGTGGCGGCGCCTCACAGACCGCAGTCGTGCGCGCGGCGGGCGGGCGGTCGCAACTGGCGTCGCTTGTTACCGCCAGCGTCGCGGTCGCCACGATGCTGCTGCTCGCGCCGTTGCTGGGCTTGCTGCCCCACGCCACGCTCGCGGCGATCGTCATCGTCTACTCGGTGGGGCTGATCCAGCCGGCGGAATTCCTTGCCGTTCGCAAAGTGCGCACCATGGAGTTCCGCTGGGCGATCGTAGCCGCACTCGGTGTGCTGATGCTCGGTACGCTCGAGGGCATCGTGGTGGCGATCATCTTGTCGCTGATCGGTCTGGCCAGCCAGAGTGCCAACCCGCGCGTGCACGTCATCGGCCGCAAGCGCGGGGCCGATGTGCTGCGACCCTTGTCGCCGGAACACCCGGACGACGAGACGTTCGAGGGCCTGTTGATCGTGCGGCCGGAGGGACGCCTCTACTTCGTCAATGCCCAGAATGTGGCGGAACAGATCAACGCGCTGGTCATGCAGTACAAACCGCGCGTGCTTGCGTTGGACATGAGCCGGGTGCCCGACATCGAATACTCGGCATTGCAGGCGCTGATGGAAGGAGAGGCACGCGCGACCGAACGCGGCGCGATCGTGTGGCTGGCCGGGTTGAATCCCGGCGTACTCGAGGTCGTGCGAACCTCGGAGCTGGCCGACCGACTTGGCCGCGACCGCATGTTGTTCAACGCGCGCGCGGCGATCGAACGCTATCAGGCGTTGCAGGCAACTGCGAACGGTTCGCAACATCGAACTTAGGGAGGCGACGATGGGAAAGAAAAACGCGACAAGGAAGGCCGAGCAGAAGCGCAAGGGGAAGAAGGGCGGCGGTGACGCTGTGAAAGCAGGTGCGCAGAAACGGGGCACGGCGTCGCCCAAGGCCGAGATTTCCCGGAAGGACTATGCGCGAGAGATGAAAAAGCTCCACGTGGAGCTCGTCAAGCTGCAAGAGTGGGTCAAGCTCAAGGGGCTCAAGGTTTGCATCGTCTTCGAGGGCCGCGACGGCGCCGGCAAGGGCGGCACCATCAAGGCGATTACCGAGCGGGTGAGCCCACGGGTGTTTCGCGTCGTTGCGCTCACTGCGCCGACCGAGCGCGAGAAGTCCCAGATGTACGTGCAGCGCTATCTGCCGCACCTGCCGGCCGCAGCAGAGATCGTGATCTTCGACCGCAGCTGGTACAACCGGGCGGGCGTCGAGCGCGTGATGGGTTTCTGCTCCGAGGAGGAGGTAGAGGGCTTCCTGAAAGTAGCTCCGATGTTCGAGAAATTGATGGTCAGCTCCGGCATCATCCTTCTGAAGTACTGGCTGGAAGTGAGCCCCGACGAGCAGACGCGCCGACTCGAGGCGCGCATCGACGACGGCCGCAAGATCTGGAAGCTCTCGCCCATGGATCTCAAGTCCTACAATCGCTGGTATGACTACTCGAGGGCGCGCGACGCGATGTTCGCCGCGACCGACACTGCGTGGGCGCCGTGGTTCGTCGCGCGGTCCGACGACAAGCAGCGGGCGCGGCTCAACATCATCAGTCACCTGTTGGGGAGCATAAAGTACAAGGACGTGCGACGAGAAAAGATAGAGCTGCCGAAGCGGCAGAAGGCCGGCGATTATCGCGAACCGGACTATCCGTACAAGTTCGTTGCCGAGAGACACTGAGGCCCCGCCCGTCGCTGCAGCAAGGACCGGCGACACTGTCACTGCTGCCCGTTCACTTCTCCTCCTCGGTCGGGTCCGGATGACGATCGGTCGCGCCCACTGGCGTTGTCGAGGGCTTCGGCCATTCCGTGACCGCGAAGGTCTTCCAGTTAAAGCGGATTGCGAGCAGTCGCAACAACAGCGTCGTGCAAATGCCAGTGATGGCGGCTTGCTTGACCGGCAGGCCGTAATAACCGAGTCCGACGAAGAGCAAGCAGCCGCCGAGGGCCGCGAGCACGTAGAACTGACCTGGCTTGAACAGGAGCGGCTCCTCCCGTACAAAGATGTCGCGCAGCAGTCCTCCGCCCACCGCATTGATCATTCCGATCAAGACTGCTGCCACCGGTGCAATCCCCGCTACCAAGGCCTTGTCGGCTCCCACGACCGCGTACACCGCCAACGCCATTGCGTCCACATAAGCCACGAGACGCTCGAAACGGCGTGCGAAGCGGTGAAACAAAACGCCGACCGCAACCGCCGCAAGCACGGCGAACACGTAAAGCGGGTTTTGCATCACCGCCGGCGGCTGAGACAGAAAGATGCTATCGCGCAGCAACCCACCACCCACGCCGCTGACGAAGGCGAGGGTGAATGCGCCAACGATGTCGTAGCCACGCTTACCCGCCGCCCATACCCCAGTCATCGCCATCAAGAAGGTGGCGGCGAGTTCGAACTCGATTGGCAGAAACGCTGTGCTTGTCATGCCCTGCTGTCACCGTCACGCAGGCCCCGAAGCGCGGCGCGGGTCTGCTGCAATTCGCTGAGAAGGCCGGCCACGAGGACACGTGTATCGGCAGCGTCGATGTCGTGGATCGGCAGTCAGCGTGTGGCTTCCTTGTCGGCAGCCTCGAAGCTCCCGCCGAGTGCAAGGTGCAGGTTGACGCGCTGAGCGAGCTGCTCGCTCTGGACGTGCAGGCGTGAGGTGCGTGCGCCGTACAACGCAAGCTGCCGCTGCTCGACCACGCGCAAGTCGATCTTGCCAACCTTGTACTGGATCTGCGCGAGGTCCAGTGCGCGCTGATTGTCCTTCACGTTCTCGACCAGAATGGCATCGCGGTCCCGCAATGCGATTTCGGCCGAGAGCGCGCCCTCGACGTCGTTGAACGCGCGCAGCGCGATTCGGCCGTAGTCGGCGACGGCGAGTTTCTGCTCGGCGGTGCGAATCTCGACCTGCGCGCGCAGCGCGCCGCCCTGATACAGAGGCGCGATCAGATTGGCGCCGAGGCTCCACAACGGGTTACTGTGGTCCTTCAGTACCAAAAGCTCGCTCGACACGCTGCTGCCGCCCGCGGTCAGGCTGATTCGCGGCAGCAGCGCGGCCTTCGCTTCCTCGACGCGATCGAACGCCACCGCGACGCGCCGCTCGGCGGCGATGACGTCCGGACGGCGCTCGAGGAGCTCCGACGGCAATCCTACTGGAACCGGTGGCGGCATCGTCGCCAGTTGCTGCGCGACGGCGATTTCGGCGGCCGGATAGCGACCGAGCAGCAACTCGAGCGCGCGCAGCGCCTGGTCGCGCGAATACTCGACCTGCCGCAGGGTGTCGCGGTAGGTGCCTACGTTGGCACGCGCCTCCGCGACCGCCTGCTCGTCGCCCGCCCCGATGCGCAGCCGGTCCTGGGACAGGCGTAGTAGCTCGCCCGACGACCCCAGCACGTCCTGCGCGATAGACCGCTGCAACGAGGCTTCGATGGCCAGGAAATAACTCTTCGCCACGAGGGCGGCGAGCGACTGCAGCGCGTACGCATAGTCGGCGTCGGCTGACGCGTATTGCGCCTGCGCCGCCGCCTGGCCGTAGCGTATGCGGCCCCAGACATCGAGCTCGAGCGAAGCGTTGAGGAAAATACCCTGCAGGCCACCATCGCCGCCGGACTTGCCGCCGCCGTGACCAAGCACGCTCACCGCGGGGAGAAGCGTCGCGCCGGCGACTTTCACATAGCCTGCGGCCTGCTCGACGCGTGCCGCGGCAACCCTGAGGTCGGCGTTGTAGACCAGCGCTTCGTTGACCAACGCGACCAGCACCGGATCGTTGAACGAATCGAGCCAGCGATCGATGACCGGTTGTGCAAGCCCGATACTTCCCTTCCAGCCGGCGGGGACCGTCGCATTGGCGAGCGCCTCGCGCTGTATATCGGTGGCAGGCGGCGGGCCCTTGATGGCGCAGCCGACGATGGCGCCCACTGCGCCAATGGCCACCGCCCAGCGACACACGATGTGGCCGGCGCGCATCAGTGCAGCTTCAAAATAAGGTAATTGGTGATCGACCCGACGCGGATAAGCACCTTGCGCAGGATTTGGATCGCTTCCACGTGATTGGTGTAGATCGCCGCGTCGCCCGTAGCGCCTGCGGCGAGGAACAATTCGCGGTCCTGGTCGGTCACGTTGAGCTTGACGGGGAACCGGCCCGGAGCCTGCGGATAGGCGCCCGTCTGAGGCAGTGCGCCCGACTGCATGACCTGGCCCTGGCCCTGCGCCCAGACGATGGAGTCGACCGTCGCCTTGATGATGCGACCGGGATAGGTCGGGAGCGCGATCTCCGCTTCGTTGCCTGGCTCGACCGCCCTCAGCTCGTTCTGGCCGTATAACGCGATGACCTGGTACGTCTCCTCGACGAAGCTCATCGCGGGCGTTAACGGCAGCGCCGCGACGAATGAGCCCGGCCGGAGCTGGACGTTGATCGCGTAGCCGTTCGCCGGCGCGTAGACGGAGGTCTGGTCGAGGTCCCACTGCTTGTTCGCGACTTCGACCCGGCTCGCGTCCACCTGAGCCTTCGCGGTGGCGATCTGCGCCCGCGCCGCGGCGACCGACGCCTGCTCGCCATTCACCTGTCCCGACAGTTTCTGCGTGACCTGCGCTTCGTTCGCCGTCGCGGTCGCAAGCTGGGCTTCGAGCTCGATCACGTTCGACTCCGCCTGCTCGAGCGCGAACTTATCCCCGGCGCCCGCGGCGACCAATTCACGGTTCTGTTTCACCCGCAGCCTCGCGAGGTCGACCCTTGGCTGCAGTGCGCTGACCTGCGCGCTGGCGGACTTGAGTTGCTCGCCCAACACGCGCGCACCGGCGGACGCGTCGGCCAGGCCGGCGCCGGCTTGTGCCAGCTTTGCCTCGTCGACGGCAAGCTTCGCCTTGGCGATGTTGAGATCGTTCTGATAAGGCGTCGGGTCGATGCGGAACAGGAGCTCGCCCTTCTTGACCAGCCGGTTGGGCTCGACCGGCACCTCGAGCACCCGTCCCCTGACCTGCGGGACGATCTGCACGACGTACTTGATTACCCGCACGTCGTTCGACGAAGGCGCGACCACATTGAGCGTCAGGATCATCGTCGCGAGCGCGACGATCGGGATGATGACGACGGTGACTTGTGACGTCGTGTTCCACGGCAGCCACTTGAACTTGATGAAGATCAGCCAGACGAAGAACGCATAGATTCCGAGCAGGAGAATGTCCATTACGCGCCTCCCGCCTTCGCTGCGTCCACCGGCTCGATTCGCAGGGCAGCCAGATCCTCGCGCAGCGTCTTGAGGTTCGCGGGAAGCGTCCCCTTCGCCGCCATCACATCGAGCTCGTGCTGGAGATGAACGATATCCCCGCGCAACATGTCACCGGCCTTGGCTTTCTCCCCCACCTCGAGGTAGTAGTCGTCGTGCTTCTCGGTGCCGTAGGCAAGCCGATAGCCGACCGGTTTGGTGTAGGCCCAGAGCCACGCCAGCGGCCAGAGCAGTCCGCCGAACGCGAGCGACAGCAGGCACAGCGTATGGATCGCGTCCTTCTGCGGATGATGCCGCTTTTCGGCGATCTTTTCCGGCATGACGTGAACCAGCCAGAACAGGACGATGACGACGATCGGGACGATGCAGATGACGACCCAGGCGACGACGCTCGCCGCGGTGTCGAGCGCCTCGCCGGAGAGGAACGATGCCGATGCGGGCGTGGCTGCTGCAGACAGCCACGCGGCGGCCGCGAGCCGGCCCCCGACCGCGCGGGCGTTGGTGAATTTGGAACCAACCATCGCATCTCCTGTCATCGCGACACCCATGGTCAGCGGCTACTGCGCCGCTACTTCCAGCCGGCACCAGGATCGAATGCAGTTATTTTTGCGCCGATCGTGGTCGAATTCTTGCCAAGGTCCTTCTCGAAGACTTTGCCGTTGTGGCTGATGATGAGGGTCATCACGCCGCTTTCGCCATACTGAGCAGGATACGCCACCATCGCGAAGCCCGCGATCATGAGCCCGTTGATGACGCGTCTATCGGACGCTTCGCTACCGCCGCGTTCCGTTTCTACTACACGCGGCCGCGCATTCTACACCGTCGTCCGTACGCTCGCTCATGCCGGCTTCAGCGGTTCAGATCGGCATCGGGCTGATACGCGACGCCGCCCCAGTTCGCCTGCAACAACGCGCCCCTGTCGGTGATCCGGTAGACGGAGAGCTGCGGGTTGAACGACACGTTGGGGTCGACCGCGACGCCCTGGCCGCCGATCTTCATCGTTGCGTCCGCCGACGCGCCGACGTCGGCGCCCAACTTGCGGACTTGATCGAACAGCGAACGATCCTTGAACACCATCAGTTGCCGGAACTTTTTATATCCAACGCCTGGGCCCGTTCCTGCGCGTTTCATCGTCATGAACGTTTCCTTCGCGGTTCCATTCTCGACCAGCACGCCCGCACCCAGGCCACCGACGAACAGCACGATGTTGACCTGGGAGCCGTCGAACACTGCGTAACCGACGGCTTTCGCCACCTCCTCCTTGATCTCCGGCTTGGTGGCGTAGAGGTCCTCGAGCGCGCCGTCGCGCATCTTGAGTAGCGCGTGGCGCTTCTTTGCGACCTCGGCAGCCGACACCTTGGACTCACCCTCGGCCGCGGTCGCAACCGACGCACAGAAAACGCTGCCGCCACCGAGCAATACGATCGAGATCAGCATCGAAATGGCGCTGCCGAACGGTTGCGGACTGCGGGAAGTCATCGTTGCGTTCCTCCCGTTATCGGTCAAATCGCTAACGGCCCGCGATGCGCCACTGCAGCGTGGCAGCTGTCTACTTGACGGTATAGCCACGTCCTTCGAGGCACGCCGAGCGCGCCTTCTGGTACGCGGCCACGCCCGCCTGGTCTTGCTGGGTTGCAGCTTGCTCTTGCTGCTGCGCCTGCGCCGAGTTCTGGCGCCGGCTCTGGCCGCGAGCCGCGACCGCGCCGGCTGCAGCGCCCGCACCGGCGTCGCCCATGACTCCTCCGACGACCGCGCCCCGCGCCGCCCCGCGCGCGCCGGCGCCCGGCGTGGTGCCCGTTGCCGTCGTCGACGGCTTCGCGGCCGCGGCTTGCTGGGGTGGGTTGGCGGGGTCGTACTTGCTTTGCTGTACAGCCCACGTATGACACTGTGCTTCGTCCTTCTTCTGCTGCTCCGGCGATTGACCCTTGGCCGGGTAGACGAACTGCTGCGACGAGGCGACGGTCGCGAACAGCCCCATGATCAACAGGGCGAGTGCCCGCTGTGCATTGTTTCTGACCCGCATCGCTATCTCCTTCTCTTCGTCTGACTGGGGTACACGCCGCGTGGTATTCCCGCGCGGCGATCTCTATTTTGCGCCACTCTTGATCTTCTCGACCGCTTCCTTCTGGGCGGCCCGGCTTTCCAGAATCGGGCGGTAGGCAATATAGTACTTGTAGATCTTGCTGACGTAGGTCACCGTCTCCTGGCCGATCTTCTCGGCCGCCACATGCTCCACGTTGTGGAACCAGACGTTGGGATCGAGTCCGCGCTTGGCGGCTTCCTTGCGCAACTGCGAAATCCTGCCCGGCCCGCATTGTACGCGGCGAACGCGAACAACCCCTTGTCTACCGGACGAGCGCCAGGAACTTCTTGCGCTTCTCCTCGGAGGCCGCATTCTTCACGTATTTGACGTTCTTGAGGTAGCGCGTCAGGAGCTGGTCGCCGGTCGCGGTCCCGACCTTGTGGCGCGTCGCGAAATCGTCCAGCACGACCTTGAGCCGCGGGCTGCCTTTGCGGAACGCCCACGCGACCTCGCCGCGCGTACGTACCGCGACGTCATCGTGGACGATGAGCGCGATGAGCCCGGCGTTGAGCATCTCGAGCAGATCCTCGTCCTCCAGCGTCTCCGGGGCTTCCTTGAATGTAACCGGCGACCATGCGGACGAGACTAACCGGTCCGAGGCACGCAGTGACCTCGAAAACTTACCGGGTTGCCGCGCGGAAATTACGGCGTCCGAACGGACATCGGATAGATCTTGCCGAATGCCGACCTTGAGCGGCGATGGTTTGTGAAACTACGGCCGTCCGAGGAACACGTAGAAGCTGCTGTTGCCGTCAGCCGCGTGACCGTAGCCGAAGTACAGCGGTCCGATCGGCGTATCGGCACCCAGGAAAACGCTGGCGGACTTGAGGAAACCGCTCGGCGAGCCCGGCACGAGCGGCGTGCCGTAGCGTCCGGCCTCCAGCGAAAACCCGGCGTATACCCCTTCGAGCAGCCTCTGGCGGACGAACTTGTTGTAATAAACGAGCCGTCCGAACGCGAATCGATCGGTCATCAGCGCGCCGGTGGGATAACCGGATTGCTGGAGGAAGCCGCCCCACTGGAACAGATCGTAGCGCGGCAGCGGATCGTTTCCGGCCTTTCCGCCCGCCTTGAATCCCACGTTGAAGGTGTTAGCGCCGAACGACCACACGGCCGTGCCGTCGGCGTCCCATTTGGTATAAGGATCGTCTGCGCCGAGCGCGGACGTCGATGCGAACAGATGCGCCGAGCCTGCCGCGCCGCTGCGCGGAAAGATCGCGCTGTCGAGCTGATCGAAGATCACCTGCGACGTGAATGCGCCCTGCTTGATGCGGCCGGTCGGCGGCGCGAGCTCCGGCGGACCCGTGTTGAGCGAGGCGTCGAGCGTTCCCGCGAGCAAGCCTAACCGCAGCTCGCCGTAGCGCGTTGCCTGGGCGCCGACGTCCACTCCCGCGCGAGCGTAGCGCACATCGTACCGGGCCAGACGCTGATTGCCCTGGAACAGGTCGATCACCCGCCGCTGCAGCTCGATTCGCGGCGCGACGAAGAAATATTGCCGTGGATCGAGCGGCTGGTAGAACTCGCTCGCGAGCGCTATCGTCTGGCCGAGCTGGAGATCGTTGCGCCACTCGGCACCCAGCGAGTTGAGCCAGGTCTGGCGGTAGGTGGTCAGCAGATTGAAGAAATTGTCTCCCTTGAGGTCGCTCGAAAAGCCCAGGCCGAAGCGCAGGTAATCGGGCCCCCAGGACTTCTCGACCGCATCGATTGCGAGCACCCGCTTGCCCGGCTCTTCGATGATGCGGTAGTTGACGTGCTCGAAATCGCCGGTACCGTAGAGGCGGCGCAGGTCGGCATCGAGCACCTTCTGATCGATCGGCTGCCCGACCTTGGTGTCCATCACCGCCTCGGCCGCCTCGGCATTGACCCGGTGCAGGTTGACGAAGCGAATCTCGTCGACGGGCCGGGTGTCCGGCGCGGCGGCCACGCGCTGCCGCGCGCGCAGCGCGGCGTATTCCGCCGGGGTGAGGCTCAGGCGCGCGAGCCGGTCCGCGACCTTGCGCGCCGCGGCCTCGCCGATCGGAATCGTCTTCGGCAAGTGGTCGAAATCGGCCGAGGAGAAATCTCCAAGCTCGGGTGTGATCAGGATGTCGGTGGCTTTGAGCGAAGCCAGCGAGCGCTGCACGTTCTGCTCGGTCAGGATGTTGATGACCTGACCGGTCACCCCGAGCACTGAGTTGAGTTGTTCGCGCGGAGCGAGCGGCGTGCCGAGATTGACTGCGATGACAACGTCCGCGCCCATCGCCCGCGCGACGTCGACCGGCAGGTTGTCGGTCAGCCCGCCATCGACCAGCATCTTGCCTTCGAATTCCGCCGGCGCGATCGCGCCGGGAACCGACATGCTCGCCCGCATCACGTTCGCGAGCTCGCCGTCGGCGAAGACGACCGCCTTCCCGGTGACCAGATCGGTGGCGACGGCGCGGAACGGAATGCCCAGGTCGTCAAACTTCTGATAGCCCCTCGCTCTCGCCAGCGCCCGCAGGACCGTCTCCAGCTGCACGCCCGAGATGAAGCCCTTGGGGAGCCCCAGCTCCCAGTGGTTCAACCCGATCTCCGGACCGATGTAATCCTTGCGGTCATCGAGCTTGCGGCGGATGGCTTGCTCCTGGCGCGGCGGCTTTTCCTTGAACAGCAGCTCGGTGGAGATGCCCGCGAGAAGCTGCTCCATTTCCGGGATCGTTACCCCCGTCGCATACGCCGCGCCGACCAGCGAGCCCATGCTCGTGCCGGTGATGCAGTCGATCGGAACGCGGAGCTCCTCCAGCACCTTGAGCACGCCCACGTGCGCGGCGCCGCGGGCGCCGCCGCCGGAAAGCACGAGACAGATCTTAGGGCGCTTCGCTTCCGATGGAGGGCCGGCCTGAGCGGCGGCGTGGATCGGGCAGATGGCGAACGAAAACGCGAGCAGCAGGCCCGCACCGAACGCGACAGGAAGGCGTACATTCATGGCCGGACCTCTCGTAGACTCGCGGCGCGTGCGCAAGAGGCCCGAGCGTCAAAACGCCGCGTCGACTTCGCCCGATGCGCAAGCGTCGACGCGGCGGCGGTCGAATGCTATTTCTTCGCGGGCTCCACCGCGATCGCGAGCGCCTCCGTATAGTTAGCTTCGACATGATCGCCGACGTTGACGAGCTTGAACTGTTCGGGATCGTCGACGTGGAGGTTGACCGTCCGCTTGGGGCCTCTCAGCGTCACCGTCTGAGTCGCTGGGTCCACCGCGGTGACTTCGGCCGTGATCTTGATGTGCCGGCCAGCCACTCCAGCCGGCTTCTCGCCAGGCTTGGCCGTCGCCATGCCGGTTTTCTCGCTTCGCGAGACAACCTCCTTGCCGCCCTTCTTGAGCTCGAGCGTCAGCGCCTCGGTGTATTTCGCGGTGACGCTGTCGCCCACTTTCATGTGGGCGAAGTTCTTCACTTCCGGAGACAGCTGCAACGTGACTTCGTGGCCCTCCGGTCCCTTCAGGGTCACTTCCCGAGTCTTATGATTGATCGCCGTGATGGTCGCCGTGATCTCCGCCGTTTGAGCGGCGGCGGCGACGCCGGGCCCGGTGCTGACGACTGCCCCGGTTTGCGCGATGCTCGACGAGTCGATCGCGCCCAAAACCATCAAACCAATGCCTACGAGTAAGTTGCGCATTTGCGTACCTTGTCGAATGTTGAAATTGCCGCTCATTTTCACTGCGATGACGATACTTCCTTCCAGCCCGTGCTTGGATCGAACGCCGTCATCTTGGCGCCGATCTCGGCGGAGCTCTTGCCAAGGTTCTTCTCGAAGATCTTGCCGTTTTGGCTGACGATGAACGTCATTACGCCGCTCTCGCCGTATTGCGCGGGATACGCCACCATCGCAAACCCGGCGATCATCCGCCCGTTGATGACGTAGCTGTACGCACCGCCAGGCGCACTCTTGCCCTGCCGCGAGAGAATCCGGAAGTGATATCCGCGATACGCGTCGCCGGCCTGGTGGCCCTTGAGATACGCAGCGCTCTCGGCCACCAGGGGGCCGAACGGGCTGGGCTCCTCGCCCTTGGCGGCGTCGGCCGGCCAGTACAGCCCGTCGTGCTTGCCCGCGGTGCTGCCGAGGCGCTGCGCGTACTGCAGCACGCCGTCGCCGTTGCGATCCTGCGAAGCGTATTCCTTCTGCGCATCGAGATAGGCGTTCAATACGACGATTGCGTTGCGTTCGTTGGCACCGATCCGGCGATTGATGATCTCGTCCTCGCCCTGTTCCGTGGCGAACCGCCAGCGATCACCCGTTTTCACGATCGGAATCGGCAGCGGCCACGCCTGATCGCCGATGAGCAGTACGCGCCGGTCGTTGCCCTGCTCTTCGAGCAGATGATAGGTTTGCATCGCCGCTGCGGCCTTGGCACGCCCCGCCGAGTTGGCGGCCCGATCGGGCGTCACGACCACATCCTTGTGCGCCTCGCCGAAGATCGCGATCAGCGCGGCATCGTCGTCGGCCTTCAATGCCGTCATCAATGCATCGACGGCCTCGTCGGGCGTGGCGAACGTTCTCTGCTCGGCCGCGGACACCGCGACAGGAAGGGCGACCGCCAGCACGAACAGCAGGCGGCGCGCCATACTGAGAATGGAATGGGAGAGCATCGTGTCGGTCGCCCTGTTGAGTGCGTTTGTCGAGATCATGAGTTGTCCCTCCTAGCGACGTCCGCCGCCACCACGACCGCCACCGCCGCCGCCTCGCCCGCCGCCTCCGCCACGGGCGCCACCACCGCCGCCTCCATAGGAACCGGCCGACGGGCGAGAACCCCCGCCGCCCGACATCGAGCTGCGGCTCGACGCCCCGCGCGAGCTGTCTGCACGCGCCGCGCTGCCTGATCCGTAGCCGCCGAAGGCGTCGCCTCCGCCGGTACGCGTTGCGGCACCGCCGGTATTCACGGCGCCCGGCTGATTGCGCCCTCCGCCGCCCTGCCCGAAGCCACCGCCAGCTTGCGTCGACGGACGAGCGCCAGCCCCGCCGCCAGCCCCGCCGCCGGCACCGCCGGGGCGATCGCCGACCCGCGCCGAAGTCTGCGTCGGACGTCCGGCGCCGCTTCTCACCTGTCCCGGCTTCTTGTCGGACTTCCACGCCGAGCTGCCGCCCTGCGACGGCCTCTGCTGCCCGCGATTGCCGCGATTGATATCGCCCGTATTGATATTGGTATTTCGATTGATGTTTATTTCGTTGTTGCCGCCCCAGCCGTAGTGACCGCCGTTCCAGGCCGCGCCGATCGCGGCGCCCCAGATCAGTCCGGTCGCAAGGGCCGCGCCGGGAGGATACGGGTAGTAGTAGACGGGATACGGCGATGGCCAGTACCCGTAGACGGGCGCCGAGCTATACACGACGACGGTCGACGGGTTGTATTGCGGCACGTAGATCACCTGCGGATCGGCGGGAACGATCTTGATAATCTCCTTCTCGACCTCGACGATCTGCTTGCCGTCGCTCTTCAGGTTGCCCGCCGACTGAGCCTTGCGGCGAAAGGCCTGCACCGCGTCGAACACCGCGCGCTGGTCGGCGACCACAGCCTCGCCAAGCTCCGCGGTCCAGTCGAGGTCGTTGCTCATCTGCTTGACGACTTCGGGATAATTAAGCAGCGTCTTGACCGAGTCATCCCAGTCGTCGTCGATCGGCGCCTTCGGATCCTTCTTTCGCTTCTCGAGGAAGCGGTCCGCCTGGACGATCTGGAGCGGATTGGTCGAAGCCGGAAGGATGACTGCCACGAGATCGTCGGGATAGAGCGCGATGGGACCCACGAGCTTTTCGAGCTCCTCGGGCGAGGGCGCAGGCGCGGCTTGGCCGGACGCGGCCGGAGCCTGCGCGGTGGCGAGCGGCGCGCCGATCAAGGCACTGCATGCCGCAAGCGACACCAGCCACCACCGTATCGGTCGCGCGAACCGCAATCGATTCATATCCATGGATTGCCCCCCTCGTCTTCGAAGCGCGGCGCCTCAGCGCACGCGTTGCGCAGCGGATCGTATCCCGATTGACACCTCTCGTGCACTCTCTGATTCATCGTGCCGACCGCCTCTAGAACCTGAACGCCACACCCAGCGCAGGACCGCTGAACTGGACGTCCGCAGCGATCCGGCTGTCGTGAAACTCGTAAGACAGATGCCGGTAGGCCAAGATCACATCGCCCCAGCCGAAACGGTAGCCGATGCCAGCCAAGGCCTCCCAGGTAAGACGCGACGAGCCGGCACCCACATCGGCGTACCAAGGCACGAACCACTGTGGGGACAGGTCGAGCGAGCCGCGCGCACCGATGATCCCATCGGTGAGCGACTTCGACGATTCGGCCGAGCCCGACGTCCCGACCACGCCGGCGGGCGCCGACAACTCCCAGTTCAGCTTGCTCTTGATGTGCGCATAGCGCAGCCCGGCGATCACGTCGGCGCGCGCTCCAGGCTGCTGAAAGATGGAATAACCTCCGGCGAGCGTCCCGACGAAGCCCTCGAGATCGGTCGTGGTGCCGCTGTCGATGGGTACCGCCACGCTGCCGCCCGGGCCGCTGATCGATCTGATGCTCGAGGAGTGATCCCCGAAGTTGACGTAGATCGCATCGCCAAACATGCTCCAGGGCCCTTTTCTGGCCTCGAGCGTGCCCATGAACGCGCCCTGCAGCCGCGACAGATAACCTTCGGTATTGACGTCGGTGTCGATCTCGCCTCCGCCCGGCAGGTTCTTGAAGTTCGACGTGCCATTGATCGAGGGGCCCCACAGGTAAATCGTCGCGCGCCAAGTCCAGGCGTCGCTCGACATGGCGGTCGTCTGGGCGCACACCGGTCCCGCCATTGCCAGCGTGACTACGGTTAGCGCGTAGCGCAGGTTGATTCGTAATTTCATTATCCGCTCTCCATGGCAATCGCGGCGTGAAACCTACATCAATAAGCGATCCTGCCGCCGGCGGCAAGTTGATCGGGCGTTGTTTGATCCAGATCATGTTGCCCGTCCGGCGGCATGCGCGCTCTAACGAATCATGCTAATCCCGAGCTGTGTCCGGGCCTCTGCGACGACGAGTCGCTGCCACCTCACCCGGAGGAATCCGCCAGCCGGCGTGCGTCGCGACAAACCGCCGGACGTGCTCGGCCGCCTGCGTCGCCTGCGGCAGCGATGCGATCGTCTGGAACACGTGCGGCATGCGGTGCCAGAGCTCGAGCTCGACGTGCACGCCGCTGGCGTGCGCCTTCGCGGCGGCCCGCGTCGATTCGTCGACCGCCATCTCATGGCTGCCCGCCTGAAAGAGGAGAGGTGGCAGGCCGGTGAAATCACCGAACAGCGGCGACACCGACGGATCGAGATAGCGCTCGGGCGACGAGTAAAGGGCGCGGAACGACACGAAATCGGAGAGCGACAGCATCGAGTCGCGCCGGGCGTTGGTCACCATGCTTTTCCCGCTCAGCGTGAAATCAACGACGGGGGCGAGGAGCACGGCGCATGCCGGTTGCGGCTCGCCCGCAGCCTTGATCCGATGCATCGTCGCGAGCGCGAGATTGGCGCCTGCCGAGTCTCCGGCGATGACGATGTCCCGCGCCTCGCATCCCTGCGCCAGGAGCCAGCGATACGCCGTGTGGCAATCGTCTGCCGCCGCGGGATACGGATGCTCCGGTGCAAGCCGGTAGTCGACCATCAGCGCGCGCGCGCCGAGGCTCGCGCACCAGCGCGCGACCATGCCCGCATGGATCTTCGGGAAGCGGAACGCGAATGCGCCGCCGTGCAGGTACAGCAGCGTGCGCTTCGGGCGCGTCTCCGGCACGTCGATCCATTCGGCGGTGACACCGTCGCAATCCACCGGCGTCCGGCTCGTGTGCGGATCGATGCGGCCAAAGCGCTCGTCCATCCTTGCCTGTCTCGCCCGGATCTCGCGGATGCTTCGCCCGCCGACCGCGCTGCGCTTGACGGTGAGCCGCAGCATCAGGTCGAGCCAGCGCCGGCGCCAGACACCGTTGCGAGGCCGGACCAGCCGCGTATAGACGGGGAGATCGGGCTTGTGCGGGTGCCGGTTGCGGGCCGAAGAGGAATTGCGGGATGTCGCGAGACCTTCGGATTGCGCCGGCATTGCGTTTCCCTTCGGATCGTCTTCAAGAGCGACAGCGCAGACCGGCGAACGGACCGTCGAGAGCGTAGGCGCGGGTGCGGAGTATAGCGCTTTCCGCCCGCCTACTGCAGGCGCGGCGACTTGACTTGCCGAACGCATCGATTCAGGCGCACGCCGCCGGAAGGCAGAAAGAAAAGGGGCCGCAGCCTCCCTGTCGTGCGCTTCGTCGAACCTACGTGGCCGGCGTCGCCGGAGTCTCCACCGCTGGCGCCTGCGCAGGCGCCGCTGCATGCGCCGCATCCTCCGTGGCCGCCTTCATCGACAACCGCACGCGGCCCTTCTCGTCGGCTTCGAGCACCTTGACGCGGACGATCTGGCCTTCCTTGACGTAGTCCGAGACGTTGTTGACGCGCTCCTTGGCGATCTGCGAGATGTGGAGCAAACCGTCCCTGCCGGGAAGAATCTGCACGATCGCGCCGAAGTCGAGCAGACGCAGCACGGTGCCTTCGTAGATGCGGCCGACTTCCACGTCGGCAGTGATGTCCTCGATGCGCTTGCGCGCGGCGTTGCACGCATCCGCATTCACCGACGCGATCGTCACGGTGCCGTCGTCCTGGATGTCGATGGTCGTGCCGGTTTCCTCGGTGAGCGCACGGATCACCGAGCCACCCTTGCCGATCACGTCGCGGATCTTCTCCGGATTGATCTTGAAGCTCATCATCCGAGGCGCGTGCTGCGAGATCTCGCTGCGCGGATGCGGCATCGCCGCATGCATCAGCCCCAGGATGTGCATGCGGCCCTCGCGCGCCTGCGACAGCGCCACCGCCATGATCTCCTTGGTGATGCCCTGGATCTTGATGTCCATCTGCAGCGCAGTGACGCCGCGATCGGTGCCGGCGACCTTGAAGTCCATGTCCCCGAGGTGATCCTCGTCGCCCAGGATGTCGGACAGCACCGCGAAGCGGTTGCCTTCCTTGATCAGCCCCATCGCGATGCCGGCCACGGGCGCCTTGACCGGAACGCCCGCATCCATCAGCGCGAGGCTGCCGCCGCACACCGAGGCCATCGACGAGCTGCCGTTCGACTCGGTGATCTCGGAAACGATCCGCAGAGAATAGGCGAACTCCTCCGCGGATGGCAGCACCGCAGCGAGCGCGCGCTTCGTGAGCCTGCCATGACCGACCTCGCGCCGCTTCGGACTTCCGACGCGCCCGGTTTCGCCCGTAGCATAGGGCGGCATGTTGTAGTGAAGCATGAAACGCTCGCGATATTCGCCCTGCAGCGCGTCGATGATCTGCTCGTCGCGCGCGGTGCCGAGGGTGGCGACGACCATCGCCTGGGTTTCGCCGCGGGTGAAGAGCGCCGAGCCGTGCGTCCGCGGCAGGACGCCGGTGCGGATCGAGATCGGCCGTACGGTGCGCGTATCGCGACCGTCGATGCGCGGGTCGCCCGAAAGGATCTGGCTGCGGACGATCTTCGCTTCCAGCTCGAACAGCAGGTTGACGACATGGTTTTTGGTGTCGCCGTCGGCATCGGGTGCGATGCACTCGGCCTCGACCTTCGCGCTGATCTCTTTCAAGCGTTGCTGGCGCGCCTGCTTCTGCCGCAGCGCGTAGGCGGCGCGTAGATCGGCTTCGGCGCATGCAGCCACCTTGGCGATCAACGCCTCGTCCTTCGCTGGCGGCTGCCATTCCCAGAGCGGCTTGCCCGCTTCCTCCGCCAGCGAATGGATGGCCTCGATCACCGCCTGCTGCTGCTGATGGCCGAAAACCACCGCGCCGAGCATCACTTCCTCGGGCAGCTCCTTGGCTTCCGATTCCACCATCAGCACGGCGGCTTCGGTCCCGGCGACCACGAGGTCGAGCTTCGAGACGCCGAGCTCGGTCTTGCTCGGATTGAGGACGTACTGCCCGTCGACGTAGCCCACGCGCGCGGCGCCGATCGGTCCGTTGAACGGAATGCCCGAAAGCGCGATCGCGGCCGAAGCGCCGATCAATGCGGGAATGTCGGGATCGATCTCGGGATCCACCGACATGACGGTGGCGATCACCTGGACCTCGTTGTAGAAGCCGTCCGGAAAGAGCGGCCGGATCGGCCGATCGATGAGCCGGGAGGTCAACGTCTCCTTCTCCGACGGGCGCCCCTCGCGCCTGAAGAAGCCGCCGGGGATGCGGCCTGCAGCGTAGGTCTTTTCCTGGTAATCGACGGTGAGCGGGAAAAAGTCCTGACCGGGCTTGGCCTGCTTCGCGGCGACAACCGTGACCAGCACGACGCTGTCGTCGAGGCTGGCGAGCACCGCGCCGCCGGCCTGGCGAGCGATTTCGCCGGTTTCGAGCGTCAGCGTGTGCTTGCCGTAGGAAAGCGATTTTTTGATGGCAGTAGGCACGGAAAAGTCCTCAAGAGTCCGAAAGCGTCAATGGCCACCTCAGCTCGAGCTGATGGCGGCCATTGGCAGGAAGATTCAGGGGGGGCCGGAGCGATGGCATTCTTGGCTCGAATCGCTGCGACGGCTGCTGCGCGGAACGCACTACTTGCGCAGCCCCAGCTTTTCGATCAGCGTCCGATAGCTGTCGGTGTTGCGCGTTTTCAGATAGTCGAGGAGCTTGCGGCGCCGCGAAACCATCCGGAGCAGGCCGCGACGCGAATGGTGGTCCTTGACGTTGATCCGGAAATGGTCGTTGAGACCGTTGATGCGCGCCGTCAGCAGCGCGACCTGCACTTCAGGCGATCCGGTATCGCCTTTCGCCCGCTGATGCTCGGCGATGACTTTGGCCTTCTCCTGGACCTTTTGCGCGCTTACCGCCATGTTGCTCTGCTCCAAAACCGAAAGACCACGATTTTAACCTCAAAAGTGCTTTGGATTCAACCGCGTTGCAGTCCCGTTCGGGAGCATCGGCGCGTCGCTCTCCGGATCCGCCTGGGCGAGCATGCGGCGCGCCCGCATGACGCCGGCGCGGATCTCGCCGAGACCGGCGAACGCTCCGTCCGCGTACACCCGTACGACGGCGTCGGGCTGCGTAGCGCACACCAGCGCCTGGCCGTGGGAGAGCCTTTGCGCTTCGGCAGCCGGCAGGTCGATCCGCTCGAGCCTGCGTACGAGAGCGTCGAGCGGAAGGAGCGCCGCGTCGCGCTCGCTCTCGCTGCGCCGCTCGAGCGCGTCGAGCGTCGTCGCGTCGGCCAGGGAGAACTCGCCGGCGCCCGTGCGCGCGAGCGCCGAAAGATGCGCGCCGCAACCAAGCGCCTCTCCGACGTCCTCGGCGAGCGCCCGGACGTAGGTTCCCTTGCCGCAGCGCACGGAGATCTCCACATCGGTCGCGCGCCAGTCGACGATCTCGATGGCGTGAACATCCACCGTGCGCGCTTCGCGCGCGATCTCCACGCCTTCGCGCGCATACTCGTAATAGTTCCGACCGTCCCGCTTCAGTGCCGAATAGCGCGGCGGAATCTGGGCGATCCGGCCGATGAAGCGCGGCAGGACGCGTTCCAGATCGGCGCGGGCGGCGGAGACCGGCCGCTTGTTGACGACTTCCCCCTCGGCATCGCCAGTCGTCGTCGTCACACCGAGCCGCAGGGTCGCGAGATACGTCTTGTCCGCGTCGAGGAGGAGGTTGGCGAACTTGGTCGCTTCGCCGAAGCATATCGGCAGCAGCCCTGTAGCGAGCGGGTCGAGCGTCCCGGTATGGCCCGCCTTGTCGGCGCGGAACATGCGCTTGGCGCGTTGCAACGCCGCGTTGGATGAGAGTCCGCGCGGCTTGTCGAGCAGAAGTACGCCGTCGACGCAACGGCGTTCGAGGCGTGCGGCGGGAGCGCTCACGACGAGTGCTTGCGGTCGTCGGCCACCGCGTCGTCGATCAGCTTCGACAGCCTGAGGCCCGATTCGATCGAGTCATCGTAGGCGAAATACAGATGCGGTACGGTGTAGAGCTTGAGCCGGTGGGAAAGCTCGCTGCGCAGATAGCCGGCGGAGTGCTGCAGCGCTTCCACCGCCGCAGCCGCGTGCTCGACGCCGGCGAGATGGGTGAAGAAGATCTTGGCATTGTGCAGATCCGGCGAGACGTCGACCGCGGTCACGGTGACCATGCCGATGCGCGGGTCTTTCATGTGAAGCCGCAGCAGATCGGCGAGCTCGCGCTGGATCTGGTCGGCGACGCGCTGCGGGCGGGCAGAGTGCTTCTTCATGGCGTCGAATCGATACGCTGGCGTCCCCGCGAAAGCGGGGACCCAGTGGCTTTGCACCAACGACACTGGATTCCCGCTTGCGCGGGAATGACGGCTAAAGCGTCCGCGATACCTCGACGATCTCGTACACCTCGAGCTGGTCGCCCTTCTCAATGTCGCTGTAGCCCTTCACCGACAGACCGCACTCGAAGCCGGCTTTCACCTCGCGCACGTCGTCCTTGAAGCGCTTGAGCGAATCGAGCTCTCCGTCGTGGACTACGACGTTGTCGCGCAGGACACGCACCTTCGAGCCACGCCGCACGAGCCCCTCGAGCACGTAGCAGCCGGCCACCGTGCCGACCTTGGAGATCTTGTACACCTCGCGCACCTCGACAAGGCCGAGCTGGTTCTCCTTGCGCTCGGGCGCGAGCATGCCCGAGAGCGCGGCCTTCACGTCGTCGACCGCCTCGTAGATGATGTTGTAGTAGCGGATCTGCACGCCGTTGTGCTCGGCAAGCTTGCGCGACGCGACGTCGGCACGCGTGTTGAAGCCGATGACGACCGCCTTCGAGGCGAGTGCCAGGTTGATGTCCGATTCGGTGATCCCGCCGACCGCGGCATGAACGATGTTGACCTTGACCTCGTCGGTGGAGAGCTTGGCCAGCGCATTCGAAAGCGCTTCGTAGCTCCCCTGCACGTCGGCCTTGATGATGAGCGTGAGGGTCTTCACCTCCTGCTCGCCGCCTTCGGCAAACATGCTCTCGAGCTTGGCGGCCTGCTGCTTGGCGAGCTTCACGTCACGGAACTTGCCTTGGCGGAAAAGCGCGATCTCGCGCGCCTTGCGCTCGTCGCCGAGCACCATCACTTCTTCGCCGGCGAGTGGCACATCGGAGAGCCCCTGGATCTCGGTCGGGATCGCCGGCCCCGCGCTCGTGACGCTCTTGCCTTGCTCGTCGGTCATCGCGCGCACGCGTCCGAACACCGCGCCGGCGAGCACGATGTCACCGCGCTTGAGCGTTCCGGATTGCACCAATACCGTTGCGACCGGACCCTTGCCCCTGTCGAGGCGCGACTCGATGACGATGCCCTTGGCCATCGCATCGCGCGGCGCCTTCAGCTCGAGAACTTCAGCTCGCAGCAATATCGCGTCGAGTAGGTCGTCGATGCCCTTGCCGGTCTTAGCCGACACCTGGACGAACTGTGTCTCGCCGCCGTATTCCTCGGGCAGCACGCTTTCGGCGACGAGCTCCTGCTTGACGCGGTCGGGATTCGCCTCCGGCTTGTCGATCTTGTTGATGGCGACGACGATCGGCACGTTCCCCGCCTTGGCGTGCGCGATCGCTTCCTTGGTCTGCGGCATCACACCGTCGTCCGCGGCGACCACCAGCACCACGATGTCCGTGACCTTGGCCCCGCGCGCCCGCATTGCGGTGAACGCCTCGTGGCCGGGGGTATCGAGGAACGTGATCACGCCCTTCGGCGTTTCGACGTGATAGGCGCCGATGTGCTGCGTGATGCCGCCCGCCTCACCGCTCGCCACGCGCGTGCGGCGGATGTAATCGAGGAGCGAGGTCTTGCCGTGGTCGACGTGGCCCATCACGGTGACGACCGGAGGACGCGGCAAGGCTTCGGCCGTCGAAGCTTCGTGCGTCTCGGCGAGAAGCGCGTCGGGATCGTCGAGCTTGGCGGCGATCGCCTTGTGGCCCATCTCCTCGACCAGGATCATCGCCGTTTCCTGATCGACCACCTGGTTGATAGTCACCATCGTGCCGAGCTTCATCGCCGCCTTGATGACTTCGGCGGCCTTGACCGACATCTTGTGCGCGAGATCCGCGACGGTGATCGTCTCCGGTATCGAGATCTCGCGGATGACCGGCTCCGGCATCGTGGCGCGAACGGCATCGCCCTCCTCGTCGCCCTCTTCGTGCCGATGGCGCCCCGTCTTGGGCTGTTTCCAGCCCGTGGCCGTGGCGCCCCCGGTTGCATCGCCGCCGCCGCGGAGCTTCAGCGCGCGGCGCCGCGCCGCTTCTTCCTGGAACGCGGTCGCGGACGGCTTGCGCGAGGTCTTTTCCTTCTTCGCGCCCGGTTTCGTTGCGGGCTTGTGCAGCGTGCCTTCCTTCTTGACCTCGGGCTTGGCTTCCGCGACCGGTTGCGCGGCGGCCTCGGCCGCCTTCGCGGCGGCTTCGGCCGCGGCCTTCGCGGCAGCTTCCTCGGCTTCCCTCTCCTTCTTGGTCTTGCGCTTTTGAGCTTCCTGCTTCTTCTGCACCTCTTCCTGCTGCTTGGCGATCAGCGCCTGGGCCTTGCGCGCTTCTTCCTCGCGCGCCGCGACTTCCGCGGCCGAGACGACCGGTTGTGGCGGCGCCGCGACCTCCTCCGCTGCGGGCGCGGCTTCCGCGCCGTCGCGCTTGACGAATACGCGCCTCTTGCGCACCTCGACCTGGATGGTGCGCGCGCGGCCGGTGCTGTCCGCCGCCTTGATCTCGGAAGTCTGCTTGCGCGTGAGCGTGATCTTCTTCTTCTGCTCCTGGCCACCGTGCTGCTTGCGCAGGTAGTCGAGGAGCCGCGTCTTGTCCTGCTCGGAGAGCTTGTCGCCTTCCTTCTTGCCGGCCACGCCGGCCTTGGCGAGCTGCTCCAGCAGCACGCCCGAGGGCATCTTCAGCTCGCTTGCGAATCTTTCGATCGTTGTCTGCGCCATACTCATTCTCCGGCCCCGTCCGATGCGGGCCTTACGCCTGCTGCGGTTCCCCCGTGCTCTCGAACCAATGCGCGCGGGCCTTCATGATGAGGTCCTGCGCGCGCTCGGCGGAGATGCCTGTAAGCTCCGTCAATTCGTCGACCGCGAGGTCGGCAAGCGCGTCGCGGTTGGTGATGCCCTTCTCGGCCAGCACGCCCGCGGTCTCGGTATCCATGCCTTCGAGATTGAGCAGATCCTCGGAGACGTTCTCGACGCTCTCCTCGCGCACGATCGCCTCGGTCAGCAGCGCGTTGCGCGCGCGGCTTCTCAGCTCGTTCACGGTCTCCTCGTCGAAGGACTCGATCTCCAGCATCTCATTGAGAGGCACATAGGCGATTTCCTCCAGGGTCGAGAACCCTTCCTGGATCAGGATGTCCGCCACTTCCTGGTCGACGTCGAGCTTGTCCATGAACAGCGCGCGGATCTTGTCGCCCTCCACCTGCTGCTTCTGCTGCGATTCCTCCACGCCCATCAGGTTGATTTCCCAGCCGGTCAGCTCGGAGGCGAGCCGCACGTTCTGGCCGCTGCGGCCGATCGCCATCGCGAGATTCTCCTCGTCGACCACGACGTCCATGGCGTGCTTCTCCTCGTCGACGACGATGCTGGAGATTTCCGCCGGAGAAAGCGCGTTGACGACGAACTTCGCCGGATCGTCCGAATACAGCACGATGTCGACGCGCTCGCCGGCGAGCTCGTTGGTCACCGCGGTGACGCGCGAGCCGCGCATGCCGATGCAGGTGCCCTGCGGATCGAGGCGCGGATCGTTCGACTTGACCGCGATTTTCGCCCGCACGCCCGGATCGCGAGCCGCGGCGCGGATTTCGATGAGTCCCTCTTCGATCTCCGGCACTTCCAGCTCGAACAGCCGCATCAGAAGCTCGGGAACCACGCGCGAGAGCAGGAGCTGCGGGCCGCGCGCCTGCGCTTCGATCTTGGTGACGTAGGCGCGCACCCGGTCGCCCACCCGCAAATTCTCCTTGGGGATGAGCTGGTCGCGCGGAATCATGCCCTCGATGCGGCCCGACTCCACGATCACGTTGCCGCGCTCGATGCGCTTTACCGTGCCGGTCAGCAGATTGTCCTGGCGCTCGAGGAAGTCGTTCAGGATCTGCTCGCGCTCGGCGTCGCGGATCTTCTGCAGGATCACCTGCTTCGCCGCCTGGGCGCCGATGCGGCCGAATTCGACCGGCTCGAGCGGCTCCTCGACCACGTCGCCGAGCTCGAGCTCCGGATCGCGCTCGGCGGCGTCGGTGATCGCGATCTGGTGCGCGGGTTCCTCGTGCTCCTCGTCGGGCACGACGGTCCAGCGCCGGAACGATTCGTAGTCGCCGGTCTCACGGTTGATCGAGACACGCGCGTCGATGTTGTCGGCGTACTTCTTCTTGGTCGCCGAGGCGAGCGCAGCCTCCAGCGCCGAAAAGACGATTTCCTTCGGTACGTTCTTCTCGCGCGCGAGCGCGTCGACGAGAAGCAGCAATTCACGGTTCATCTCGGATTTCTCCACTCGATCTTCGGCACCAGCCGTGCCTTGTCGATATTGGCCAGCGGGATGGCGCGCATCCCTTCCGCGGTCTCCAGCCGGACCACGCCGGCATCGACCCCGCGGAGCACGCCGGTCACGCGCCGCGCATTGTCGATCGGCTCGCGGAGCTTCAACTTCGCCTCCTGCCCGTCGAAGCGCACGAAATCGGCTTCCTTCTTGAGCGGCCGATCCAACCCGGGCGACGAAACTTCCAACCGGCCATAGTCGATGCCTTCCACGGCGAAGAGCCGCGTCAGATGATTGCTCACCTGCGCGCAATCCTCCACGTCGACCCCGCCAGGCTTGTCGATGAACACGCGCACCAGCCGACCCGAGGGCGAGAAGTCGCAGTCGACCATCTCGTAGCCCATCGGGGGCAGCGTTCGCTCCAACAACTCGAAAAGCCTCGCCGGCACTACACGCCTCAAAATCAACAACGGCAAAAAAAAATGGGCTGTCGAGCCCATTTCTCTAAACTTAGAACATCATCTTACCAGAAATCGGCACCGAAATGAAGGGGCTTCGAGGCGCTTGGGGAGGCTTCGGCGCCGCGCGCGAACTCGGACCGGGTTCCGAGGCTCCGAGGAGAAGCCGACTCCCAAGCCCGGAAGGCTGGCTCTGACGCGCCTGCACTGACGGTCATCGCCGGCATCGCGCTGCTGGCAGCCGGCACCTCGCCGCCGTCGGTACCTCCGGTCATCTAGCCCCAGGCGGGCGCGCCGACGCCGCCGGTCGTACGCCGGCCCGTACCGCCGCCCTCCACGGTCCCGACGGCGCCGACCGTCCTGGTCGCGCCTGAACCCCCGCTTGCGATGCCCGCCGGGGCGATCCTTCGGGTCGCGAACCTTCCGGCGTGCGTCTGCATCCAACATCGAGGGCCGATCGGCGAGCGGCCCGATATCGGGCTCGACGGGCGCTTCGCGTCCCGGGCGCCAAGTGCGGAGAGGCGAGCTTTAACCCGACTCCGCCCACCCCCGACCCGATCGCCGCCCCTTAACCCGATGCGGAGAGAGCATATGAATCCTGTCGTGCATTTTGAGATGCCTTACGATGACCGAGCACGGATGGCCAAGTTCTACGAGTCGGTTTTCGGCTGGAAGACCCAGCAGCTGGGCGAGGACATGGGTAACTACGTCGTCGCCAACACAACGGGTGCAAGCGAGGGCGACCCCCGGAAACCCGGCGCGATCAATGGTGGATTCTTCCCGAGAAAGGCGGATTGGCCCGCGCAATATCCGTCGATCGTGATTGCAGTCGACGACCTCAAGGAATCGATCAGGAAAGTCGCGAGCGCGGGCGGCAAGGTGCTCGGCGAACCGATGGAGATTCCCGGCATCGGGCAATATGTCTCGTTCGTCGATACCGAGGGCAACCGGGTGAGCGTTCTTCAGCCGAGCCCGCGCCGATGAGTGAGCCGAGCGCGCCGCGCGGGTCAAGCTCGCCTGGTTCGCTTCACAGCGCGAGCATCCGATCCCACATCCCGATCAACGCGTCCTCGAGGTTCCGCGCGAACCGCGGCGCATCGAACAGCGTTGAGGCGAGCACTTGCTGGCGCAATCGCGAGCGCAATCGAGCCAGTCGATCCAGCTCCGAGCCCCAGGCCACGGCGCGAGCCACGTACGCCCCTTCGTCGCCGGCGATCCAGTCGGGCAGCCCCGCGCATGCGAGCAGGCTCGCGCCCTGGCGGGAAACGAGCGTGTCGCCGGGAAGGGTCAACGTCGGCACCCCCATCCACAACGCCTCGCAGGTGGTGGTCGCGCCGGAATAGGGGAACGTGTCCAGAATGATGTCGACCTCCGCGTGCGCGCGCAGGTACGCCTCGCGCGGAACCGCTCCGGCGAGCGTTACCCTGTCCGATGCTATCCCGGCTCGGTCGAGCCGATCCCGAAAGCGTCCGCGTGTGCCGGCGTGTGCCAGAGCGTCGTTCTGCACCCGCAGCCGCGCGTGCGGCAATGCGCGCAGGATCCGTCCCCACGCCGCGAGTACTCCGTCGTTGAGCTTGAGGAGATTCTGAAACGAGCCGAACGTGAGCTCTCCGCTGCGAAGCGCGGGCAGCGGGCCTGGCTCGAGCCGCGTGCCTTCCGCGGGCGGTGTGAAGCAGAACCGCCCGTCCGGCAGATACCAGACCGTCTCGGTGAACTGCTCCCGCAGGGATTCCGGCACCGACACGCGATCTGCCAGCAGGTAGTCGATCGCCGGAACGCCGGTCGTCGCGAAGTAGCCCAGCCACGTCACCTGCACCGGCGCCGGCTTCCACGCCAGCACGGGCAGCCTGTTGTGCGCGGTGTGTCCGGACAGGTCGACGAGAATATGGATGCCGTCGGCGCGGACCCGCATCGCCGCGGCTTCGTCGCCCAGGCCGCCGAGGCTGCTCCAGGCAGCGAAGCGGCGTTTGATGCGCTCCGTAAGCTCGTCCTCGTGCGGCAGTGTCGAATAGGCGACGAGCTCGATGCGCGAAGGATCGAGATGCCCGAGCACACTCTCCACGAAGAACCCGATCGGATGCGTTCGCAGATCGCCGGAGACGAGACCGACCCGCAAGGGCCTCGCGCGTCCGCGAGACCGGTCCGTCGCATCGACCGTCCAGTCCGTGAAAGGCCGGGCGCGCGCCTCGAGCATGCTGCCGTAGCGGCGGGCCTCCGCCAGCCGCTGCGCCGCGGAAAATCCCGGATGGATGTTCATCGTGAAAAGCACGCCGCCGTGCGCGTCCGCGTCGCACGGGTCGAGCGCCAGTGCCTTGCGGAAGCTCGCGATCGCGGCGTCGAGCTCGCCCTGCGACTGCAGCGCGCTGCCAAGGCCGACGTACGCCAGGCTGTGGTCGGTACGCAGCGAAAGCGCGCTCCGATAGCTCGCCACGGCGCCGTCGAGATCGCCCTGGGCCTTGAGAACGTTGCCGAGATTGACGTAGGACTCGGCATGGCGAGGATCGATCGCCAGTGCCCGCCGGTAGCTCTCGATGGCGTCATCGGGCTTGCTCTGGGCCTGCAGCGCATTGCCGAGGTTGCAGTGAACCCAGGCCAGGCCGGGGTTGATCGCAAGCGCCGTCCTGAAGCTTGCGACGGCGGCGTCGTGGTCGCGCAGCGCCTGATACACGAGCCCCAGGTTATTGTGCCCCTCGGCGAGCTCGGGCATTTGCCGGAGCCCTTCGCGGAGCTTCTCGGCAGCGGCCTCGAGGCTGCCCTGCATCCATAGCGCCTCCGCCAGGGTGAAGAGAGCGGGCGCGAAGTCCGGCCGCAGCGCCAGCGCGGACGCGAGGCAGGCGATCGCCGCGTCGAGCTTGCCTTGCGCGAGCAGCGCACCTGCCTCCGTCAGCAGCGCTTCGGCGTTCGCTCCCTGGCCGGGCGATGCCGGTCCGATGCCTGACGTCACGCGCGGACGCTCCGGTGCCTCAGAACGCGACGTTATTGCGACCCTTGCAGGCGAGCATCTTGCGCGCCTCCTCCGGCGTCGCGATCTCCAGCGACAGCTCGCTCAGGATCGTGCGGATCTTCGTTACCTGCTCGGCGTTGCTCTTGGCGAGCTGGCCCTTCCGGAGATAGATGCTGTCCTCGAGGCCGACGCGGCAATGGCCGCCCATGATCGCGCCCATGGTGATCAGACCCATCTGATGGCGACCCGCGCCGAGGATCGACCAGTGGAACTGGTCGCCGAAGAGATGATCGGCGATCCGGCGCATGTGCATGAGGTTCTCCGCTTCGGGGCCGATCCCGCCGAAGATGCCGTAGATCGTCTGGATGAGCATCGGCGGCTTGACAAGGCCCCGATCGACGAAGTGCGCCAGGTTGTACAGATGGCCGACGTCGTAGCACTCGAACTCGAACCTGGTGCCGCACTCCTCGCCGAGGTGCTTCAGCGAGAACTCGATGTCCTTGTAGGTGTTGCGGAAAATGAAGTCGCGCGTGTTCTCGAGGTATTGCGGCTCCCAGTCGAATCTCCATTCCTTGTACTTGGGCGCCAGCTGGAACAGGCCGAAGTTCATCGAGCCCATGTTGAGCGAGCACATCTCCGGCTTGGCCGCGAGGGGCGCCTCGAGGCGCTGCTGCACGGTCATGTTGTGCCCACCGCCGGTGGTGATGTTGATCACGGCGTCGGTCTCCGCCTTGATCTGCGGCAGGAACTGCATGAAGACCTTCGGATCCGGCGTCGGCCGCCCGTCCTTCGGATCGCGCGCGTGCAGATGGATGATCGCTGCGCCGGCCTTCCAGGCACCGATCGCGCCTTCGGCGATCTCGTCCGGCGTGATCGGCAGATACGGCGTCATCGTCGGCGTGTGAATGGCGCCGGTGACAGCGCAGGTGATGATCACTTTGTCGCGAGGAGCTGCCATGTTCGTCTCTCCGTCGAAGAATTACTCGATCGCCTTCGCAGTCTGGCCCGTTCGCTCGGCGAATGCGATGCAGATCTCTTGCGTGGTCAGGCGAGCGATTCCACGTTGCCGCAGACCGACAGCGCCTGGCCGCTGATGTTCCGTCCCGCGTCGGTCGCGAGGAAGAGCGCCGTGCTGGCGATGTCGTACGGGCTCACCATCCGCCGCAGCGAGACCTTGGACAGCAACTGCTGCTTGTATTGATCGAAGCTCATGCCGAGCGCGTCCGCCTTCGAGGAGATGACGCGCTCGATGCGCTCGCCCTCGACGATGCCGGGCTGGATCGCGTTGACCCGGATATTCGACGGTCCCAGCTCGATCGCGAGGCTCTTGGTGAATCCGACGACGGCCCACTTGGCCGACGAGTACGGCGTGCGCAGCGGATAGCCGAGCCGGCCCGCCACCGACGACAGGTTGATGATGCTGCCGCCTCCGGCCGCCTTGAGCAGCGGCACGGCGCGCCGCGTGCAGTAGAACATCCCGTTCAGGTCCACGGCGATGGTGCGGTCCCAGTCGGCGATGGCGATGTCTTCGACCGGCGCGGTGGGACCGGCGATGCCGGCATTGTTGATCAGCACGTCGAGGCCGCCCAGGAAAACCGCCGCCTCGTCGAACAGGCCGTCGACCTGCCGCGGATCGGCGACGTCGACGATGCCGGCCCCGATCGCGGGGCGTGCGGCGCGAAAGGCCTCGAGCGCCGGGCGGTCGACGTCGCAGATGAACACCCTGGCGCCCGCGTCGGCAAACGTCTCGGCGAAAGCCTTGCCGATGCCAGCCGCGCCGGCCGTGACGAGTACGCGCATGTCTCGAGCCGCGTCGTTCATGATGAGACTCCTCTTATGGCAATCGAGATCGTAGAGGGACGCGCCCGCCGCGCTACCCGGCGCGCAGCGTCGCGATGATCGGCCCCGTGTCCGGCGTGATGCCCCGCCAGAGAAGAAACGATTCGGCGGCCTGCGCGACGAGCATGCCGAAGCCGTCGGCGGTCCGTCCGGCGCCGTCCTCCCGCGCACGAACGAGAAATCGCGTCGGCTCGTCGCCGTAGACCACGTCGTAGGCAAGCGATCCGGGCGCGAACACGCCTTCGGGAAGCGGCGGCACGTCTCCGGTGAGGCTCGCCGAGGTCGCATTGACGACGATGTCGAACTGTTGGCCGGCAAGACGCGCGTAGTCTCCGCCCTCGACCGGTCCGAGCTCTCCGAACCGCCGCGCCAGCGCGAGAGCCTTGTCGACGGTTCGGTTGGCGATCGCGATCGACGCCGGACGCTCGCGCAACAGGGGAAGGACGATGCCACGGGCCGCTCCGCCGGCACCCATCAGAAGGACGCGCTTGGCGGCCAGGGCATAGCCGAGCCGAACCTGGATGTCGCGCACGAGCCCCGCGCCGTCGGTGTTGTCGCCGAGGATGCTCGCACCGTCGAACTTGAGCGTGTTGACCGCGCCCGCCTGCTCCGCGCGCTCGGTGCGCTGCGTCGCAAACGCGAATGCGTCGAGCTTGAAAGGCACCGTGACGTTGAGGCCCTTGCCTCCCTTGGAGCGAAACGCCGTGACGGCGGCGGCGAATCCCTCGCGCGGCGCGAGGATCGCCTCGTAGCGCAGATCCTGTCCGAGCTGACGCGCGAACGCGGCGTGAATCTGCGGCGATTTCGACTGCGCGATCGGGTTCCCGATCACCGCATAGAGGTCGGTCATGCGGGAAGGACTCAACCGTTGCCGCTCTTCTCCGCGAGGCGCTTCAGGCCCGCGATCGCGAGCGGGTAGCCCTGAACGCCGAAGCCGACGATCACGCCTTTCGCCACCGCCGACAGCCAGGAATGGTGGCGGAACGGCTCGCGCGCGTGCACGTTCGAGATGTGCAGCTCGATGACCGGCACATTGGCGCCCTTGATCGCGTCGTGCAGCGCGATCGACGTATGGGTGTAGGCGCCGGCGTTGAGCACGACGCCGACCATCCTGCCCGCCGCGCATTCGCGGCCGGCCTCCTGGATCCAGTCGACGAGCTGGCCCTCGTGGTTCGATTGCCGGCACTCGACCGCGAGGCCGAGGCGGGCGCCTTCGTCGCGACACAGCTTCTCCACGTCTTGGAGCGTATCGGCGCCATAGACCGCGGGCTCGCGCAACCCGAGCAGGTTGAGATTCGGTCCGTTGAGCACGAGCACTGTCTTCATCGATGTCAGTCCAGTCGGATGGTGGTTCCGGTCCGTGCCGCGGCGGCGATCGCCTCCGTCACCCGCAGATTAGCGAGACCGTCGCGCGCTGTCACGCGCGGCGGCGTCTCGCCGCGGATCATGGCGCAGAAGTGCGTGAGTTGCCGTGCCAGCGGGTCCTCGCGCTCGACCGGCACGACCGCGGTCTGGAAGGGCTTCCACCAGGACCGGTCTTCCTTGTGCGCGTAGGTCTTCAGGCGCATGGTCGGAAAGGCGAGCGAGCCGTCGGTGCCGACCACGACGTAGCAATCCTCGTCCGGATAGCTCGCGTAGCTCGGATTCTCCCGTGAGGTCTGCTCCCAGCTTCGCGGCGATGCCGCGGTGTCCGAGAGCATGAACGTGCCGAGCGCGCCCCCGGCGAAGCGCAGGTTGATGGCGACGGTGTCCTCGACGGCGAAGCCGCGGGTGGCGCTGGACGCCAGCGCCTGGACGGCGACGATCTCGCCGCAGAGAGCGCGCAGGTTTCCGATCTCGTGGATCAGGTTGATCAGGATCGGCCCGCCGCCGGGCTTGCGCCGCCAGGGTGCCTCGTCGAAATAGGCGTCGGGCTTGTAGAACATCGCGCTGCCGGTCACCGCGACCAGCCGCCCGAGCGTACCGCGCTGCACGACGGCGCAAGCGGCCGCGAGCAGCGGACTGTGAACGCGATGGTGGCCGACGAGCACCTTCGCGCCCGCAGCTTCCGCCGCCGCGCAGAGGCGCTCGCCTTCGCGCACCGAATCAGCCACCGGCTTTTCGACCAGCACGGCCACGCCCGAGGCAATGCACTCGAGCGCCTGGCCGACATGCAGCGCGTTGGGTGTCGCCAGGACCACGCCATCGGGACGCTGGGCGGCAAAGAGCTCCGCCATCGAGCCATACAGTGGCACCGCAGCCTCGCGCGCGGTGCCGGTCGCGGCCGGCGCAGGATCGACGATTCCCGCCAGCTGGCAATCCTTGCTGGCCTCGATCAGCCCGATGTGCGTCCGGCCGATGAGGCCCGCGCCTGCGACTGCGATGCGTAAGGTTTCCACTCGTGCGATTCCAGTTTGTGCGATAATCGCTCAGCTGTGCGATAGTCGGTCACATGCTAGAGTTCGAGCAATCGCTTGTCAACGCCGATCCGAAACTCCGCGAGTTGCTCGAGAGAACCTTCCGTGCGCAAATCGATCGCCACCGTCTGTCTCAGCGGAACCCTGCGCGACAAGCTCGAAGCGATTGCTGCCGCGCGCTTCGACACTGTCGAAATCTTCGAGAACGATCTCATCTCGTTCAACGGGTCGCCGGCCGATCTGGCGGCGATGGCCTCCGATCTCGGTCTGGGCGTCGATCTCTACCAGCCCTTCCGCGACTTCGAAGGCGTCCCGGAGGCCGTTCTCAGGCGCAATCTCGATCGTGCCGAGCGCAAGTTCGACGTGATGCAGAAGCTCGGCGCACCGATGCTCCTCGTCTGTTCCAACGTGGCGACGGCCATCGACGGCGATCGCGCGCGCGCCGCCGCGCAGTTGCGCGCTCTCGCCGAACGCGCGGCCGCGCGGGGCCTGCGCATCGGCTACGAAGCGCTCGCATGGGGCAAGTACGTGCGGCATTACGCCGACGCTCTCGCGCTCGTCCGCGAGGCGGATCATCCCCATCTGGGCCTGGTGCTCGACAGCTTCCACATCCTTTCCCTGGGCGACGATCCCTCGGGCATCGCGGTGATTCCCGGCGAGCGGATTTTTTTCCTGCAGCTCGCCGATGCGCCTCGGCTGACGATGGACGTCCTGCAGTGGAGCCGGCACTACCGCTGCTTTCCGGGGCAAGGACAGCTCGATCTGCCCCGCTTTCTCGAGCAGGTGCTGCTGGCCGGATACAGCGGCCCGCTCTCGCTCGAAATCTTCAACGACCTGTTTCGGGAGTCGCCGAATCGGCGGACCGCGCTGGAGGCGATGCAGTCGCTGCTCTTTCTCGAAGGCGAGACGCGCGCGCGATTCGACGCCGAGGCACCGGCGCATCGCGAGCCGGTGCTCGGGCGCGTCGAGCTCTTCGATCCGCCGGCGCCGCCGTCGATCGACGGGCTCGCCTTCATCGAGTTCGCGGTCGACGATGCAACGGGCGCCGCGCTGGCGGGGCTCCTGCGCGCGCTCGGTTTCCGGCGCTCGGGTCGCCATCGCTCCAAGAACGTCACCCTCTATGCCCAGGGCGGCATCCATCTCGTGCTCAACGCTGAGCCGGAGTCATTCGCAAGCGCGCACTACGCCGAGCACGGGCCGTCGATCTGCGCCTTGAGTCTCGACACCGACGACGGCATCCGCGCGCTCAAGCGCGCCACCGCTCTGCACTGTCCGCGGTTCGATGGCCGGATCGGTCCGCACGAGCTGCGCATCCCGGCCATTCGCGCGCCCGACGGGAGCCTCATCTATTTCGTATCGCGCTCGCCCCGCGAAAAGAGCCTCTACGAAGTCGACTTCGTTGCGGAAGCGACCGAGAGCGGAACCGCGGCCATCCTGTCGCGCATCGATCACGTCGCGATGGGCGTGCCCGTGGACCAGCTCGATGGCTGGATTCTCTTCTATCGCGCCGTGCTCGGCATGGAGCCCGGCGACAGTCTCGAGCTGTCCGATCCCTACGGACTCGTCCGGAGCTGCGGAGTCGCGAGCGCCAACCGCCACTTCCGGGTCGTGCTCAACGTGTCGACAAGCCGAAGCACGCAGACCGCTCGCCGAATCTCGGCGCTCGGCGGCGCGAGCGTGCACCACGTCGCATTCGGCTGCGAGGATATCTTCGCGGCGGTGACAGACCTGCGAGCCAGCGGCGTGCGCTTCGTGCCGATCTCGCCGAACTACTACGACGACCTTCCCACGCGCTTCGAGCTCGACGCTCCTCTGGTCGAGCGGATGCAGGCCTCAGGCATCCTCTACGATCGCTCGGCCGACGGCGAGTACTTTCACATCTACACCGAAACCTTCGCCGACCGGTTCTTGTTCGAAATCGTCCAACGTGTCGGCGGGTACGACGCCTACGGCGCGCTCAATGCGCCGGCGCGGATCGCGTCGCAGGTGCAGGCGCGCTGAGCGGCCAGGGCTCCGGTAGAAGATCGACCGGCTCGCCTCACTTGAGAGCAGCGCACGAGTCGTAGTAGCGCCGGAGCATCACCAGCTCGCTCAGGACGTCGGGCGGAAAGCCTCGCCGGTTGCCGCGGGTGTCGGTGAACAAGCTCTCCATGTAGACGCGGAAACACTTCGCGTCTCCCCATGCCGCAGCGATCACGTTGACGATCCGCGCGTATCGGCGCAACAGAGCATGCGGCCTGACATCCTCCGGAAGACGCGCAAACCACATCGTCGTGCGAAGCAGCGGCCGGTCGATCGGCGCTGCCTTGCGCAAGTGCTGATATTGGTCCGACTCGACGTTGATCGGGGACGTTCCCTGCGAAGGCCTCAACGCCACGCCTTCCGCGACGGCCGCGCTCGGGGACGACTCGGCGCGCGGATCGCGGCCGAACAGGGGATAGAGGTTCATGGGAACCGAACGGAGTATGAGTTTCGCGCCCGTCGAGCATGTCATGGCAGGTCTCGTTCCGGAATCCGGGCCGACGGAAGGGCGTGTTGACCACACGTTGATCTTCCCCAGATCGTGGAATACGTGGGCTACACCGGCTCCTGCGCGCGGCAGCGCTAGCAGGCTGATGCAGAACCCGTCGTTGGCCGCGCAGCGGCTTGGCGAGATGGGATGCGCGAAGTGGCGAGCGACGTGTGCTCGACCGCACACAAGCGAGCCGCGACAAAGCAGACCGCCCGTCAAGCCGCTGCCCATGCGGGTTTCGGACGAGATAGCCCCGGCTGCTGTGTTGCTCGCCTTGCGAATATGCGCAAGCTATTCGACGCGGCTCGCGCCTTGCATCCGGGGCTATCTCGTCCGAAACGCGGCTCACGAGGGGTTTTGCATCAGCCTGCTAGAGCATGGCGAGCAGCGCTTCGGTCTTGAGTCGAACGCGCCTGGCGCGCTCCACCGCTCCGACGGTTTGCGCGAGCTTGCGCATCGGCACCTCGACCGCGATCGGGACGTCGCGCGGCATGGCTCGCAGGAGACCCTCGAGGTCGAGACCGCCGTCGCCCGGCATCAGACGCTCGTTGCGCGCCTGGAAGATGAGCGTGTCGGTGTCGCGAGGGCGCTCGGCGGGCGCATCGCAGATCTGCATGTAGCGCAGGCGCGAGCGCGGCACCGTCGCGATGCTCGCCGGCACGTCGCCGGCGCGGTCGAAGTGGATGGGATCGATCAGCAGGCCGGCGTTCGTTCGGTTCGCGGCGGCGAGCAGGCGCAGCGCCTGTGCGATGTTCTTCACTTCGGTCCAGGGCATCGGCTCGACGTTCATCGCCAGACCGAGCGGCGCTCCGAGATCGCACAACGCGGCGAAGCGGTCGGCCAGGCGCTGCGGCTCCGGGTCGTTGCCGGCGACCAGGACCTGCGTCGCGCCCAGCCGCACGCCGGTCTCCAGCGCCGGCAGGAACGTTTCGACCTTGGTTTCGGGCAGCAGGCGGAAGATCTCGACGTCGAGCATGCGGACGCCGGTGTCGGCAAGGCGGCGCTCGATCTCGCGCACGAGCGGCGTGTCGCCGATCACCGGCCACGCCGGTTCGGCCGTCGTCGCCGGCAGGATGCGCAGTCCCACGCAGGCGTAGCCTGATTCGGCCGCGCACGTCACCATCTCGTCGGGCGCGAGCTCGAGCACCGTGAGCGCGCCGAGCGAGAGCTGTCTGGTCGTCATACGGGGTTTTTCACATGTCCGCCGAGGAACAGGCGGTTCAGATCGGGATCGCCCAGGAGCTCGGACGCCGGGCGATCGAGCGCGAGGCGCCCCATTTCGAGAACCAGCGCACGATTCGCGTACTTCAGTGCCGTGCGCACGTTCTGCTCGACCATGAGCACGGTCGTCCCGCCGTCGGCGAGCGAGCGAAGAAGCGTCATCACCTCCTGCACGAGCTTCGGCGACAGGCCGATCGACGGCTCGTCGATCAGGATGACGCGCGGACGCAGGAGCAGCGCCCGCCCGACCTCGAGCTGCTTCTGTTCGCCGCCCGACATGGTCGACGCCTGGTTGCCGATGCGCTCGCGGATGCGGGGGAAGCGCGTGAGCACTTCCTCGATCCGCCCGGAAAGCTCGCCACGCGGAAGCGTGATTCCGCCCAGCTCGAGGTTGTGGCGCACCGACAGCGACCCGAACAGATTGCGGCCCTGGGGAACGAACGCGATGCCTTCCGCGAGCAGCTCGCGCTGCGACTTGCCGTTAACGCGCTTGCCTTCGAACCGGATCTCCCCCGAGCGCGGGATCAGCATGCCGAAGAGCGTCTTCAGCACCGTGGATTTCCCGGCGCCGTTGGGTCCGATCAGCAGCGTGATCTCGCCCTTGCGCGCGTCCAGGGTGGTTTCGTTCAGGATCGTCAGGGTCGACGAATACCCTGCGACCACCTTGTCGAATTCGATGATCTTCTCGGTCACGATCGTTCCTGATAGCGGTCGCCCCGGCGGAGGCCGGGGCCTAATTTCATCTCGGATGCCCTATCCACCCAAATTGGATCCCGGCCTTCGCCGGGACGACGTCCTTGTTCGGGCGTCCCTTCAATTACCAACTCAGTTTCCCAGATAAGCTTCCAGCACCTGCCGATTCGACTGCACATCCTTCGGAGGCCCTTCGGCGAGCACCTTGCCTTCCACCATGCACACGACGTGCGGACAGAGCTTCATGATGAAGTCCATGTTGTGCTCGATGACGACGAAGCTTCCGCCCTGTGTCTTGTTGAGCTCGACCAGCCGGTCGTGCAGCTCGTCGACGAGGCTGGGATTCACGCCGGCGCAGGGCTCGTCGAGGAGCACCAGGCGCGGCGCGGGCATGAAGGCCATCGCGATGTCGATCAGCTTCTGCTGGCCGTAGGAGAGGCTGCCGGCGGGCAGATGCGCGACATGCTTCAGGCGAAAGAGCTCGATCATCTCGTCGGCGTGGTGACCGAGGCCGGCGTCCGGCTGCGCGAAGAGCCTCCCCGGCATCGTTCCCTTGAACTCCTGTGCCGCCGCGATCAGGTTGTCGCGCACCGAAAGCTTGACGAACACTTGCAGCGTCTGGAAGGTGCGGCCGACGCCGCGGCGGGAGAGCTCCAGCGGCGACATGCTCGTGATGTCCTCGCCGCAGAATTCGACGCTTCCGGCGGTCGGCTTGATCTGCCCGAGAATGCTGTTGAATAGCGTAGTCTTGCCCGACCCGTTGGGCCCGATCACGCCGACGATCTCACCGGGCCCGACGGACAGGCTCACGCCGTCGACCGCCTTGATCGCGCCGTAATGCTTCTGGACGTTCTTGACTTCGAGGAAGCTGGGCCGCGTCGTCATTTGTCGGCTCCGCGCCTGAACCGGTCCGCGATCGACAACAGGCCCCCCGGAAGGAACACCATCAGCACGATGACCGCGAAGCCGAAGATCGCGAGATACCAGTCCTGGAGAAAGCGCAGCCACTCGGGCAGCAGGATCACGATGACCGAGCCCAGAATCGGACCGAAGAAGCGGCCCGAGCCGCCGACGATCACCGCGAGCAGCATCATCAGCGACACCGACAGGTGGAACTGTCCGGGCTCGATGAAGTTGACGAGCGAGGCGAGATATACGCCGCCGACGCCCGCGCAGGCGGCGCCGATCGCGAAGGCGAGCAACGTATATGCGGTGATGTTGATGCCGGTGCTCTCGGCGCGGATGGGGTTGTCGCGCAGAGCTGCGAAGGCGCGGCCCCACGGCGAGCGCAGCAGCCACCAGAGCACCAGCGCTAGGACGATCACCGACGCGTAGGAAAAATAGAAGAACGGCAACGAGCCGTCGAGCGAATAGCCGAACAGCGACGGCCGCGGGATGTTGGAGATTCCGAACGTGCCCCCGGTCAGTGCCTCCTCGTTACGCATGATGAGAAAGACGAGGACGTTGAAGCCAAGCGTCGCGAAGGCGAGGTAGTGGTGCTGCACGCGCAGCGCCGGAAAGCCCAGCGCAAGTCCGATCGCGAAACAGGCCACCGCCGCGATCGGCAGGACGACGAAGAACGGCCACCCGAGCTTGAGCAGGATTGCGGCGTGATAGGCACCGATACCGTAGAAGGCGGCCTGGCCGATCGACATCTGACCCGCGTAGCCGACGATCAGGTTCAGTCCGAACACCGCCATCAGGTAGACGCACAGGAGCGTCATCAGGTACACGCCGTAGCTCTTGAGGAACTGCGGCAGGACGGCGTAGAGGACGAGGCCGACCGCCAGCGCGATTTTCTGCGGGTTGCTCATACTTTCCGCTCCTCGACCTTGCCCAGCAGGCCTTCGGGCCGGAAGATGATCACGACGAGGAACAGCAGCAACGCCACGCCCTCCTTGTATGCGGGCGAAACGTATGCTCCGGTCAGGTTCTCCAGCACGCCGACCAGCACGCCGCCGAGCAGCGCGCCGCGGGTCTGGTTGAAGCCGCCGATGATCGCGGCGTAGAACGCCTTGAGCCCGATCGACTCGCCCATGTCGAACTTGGCGAGGTACGTCGGCGTTACCAGCAGCGCGGCGACCACCGCCAGCACGGCGTTGATGAGGAACGTGTACAGCACCATGCGCCGCACGTTGATGCCGAGCACACGCGCCGCATCGGTGTTCTGCGCCACGGCCTGCATGGCGCGGCCCGTCACGGTGCGATTGAGGAAGAGCTGCAGTCCGATGACGATGAGCCCGGCGAGGAGCAGCGTCCCGACGTCCGCGTACGAGACCTTGAAGCTCCCAAGCGCGAGCAGCCCTTCGGGAAACGGACTATTGAAGGGCATCGCCTGGGCGGTAACGCCCGCCTTCACGAGCTGCTTCACCCCGATCGAGAGTCCGAGCGTCGCTATCACCAGCGGGATGACGCCGTGCCGGATGAGCGGGTCGACGATCAGACGCTTGAACGTGTAGCCGAGCAGCAGCATCGAAACGATGCAGGTGAGCAGGAACGCGAGCCAGAGCGGCGCCCCGACGGTGGGTCCCAGGAAGAACAGCATCACGAACGCGGGGATCATCACGAACTCGCCCTGCGCGAAATTGATCGTGTTCGACGCCTGCCAGAGCAGCGTGAAGCCGAGCGCCGCCAGCGCGTAGATGGCGCCGGTCGCGGTCCCGGAAATGATGAGCTGCAGGAAATCGGCCATCGCTTTGCCTCGCGGTCGATTGATCGGCCTCGGCCCGCGCCCGTGGCTTGAGTCGCCGCCGGGGCGCGCGGGCCGGCGCTATTTGATCGGCGATACGGGGGGCAGCGTCGCGGTCACGACCTGCCTGCCCTTCTCGACCTTGACCAGGAAGCTCTCGCGGTCGAGATCGCCGTTGTCGTCGAAGTGCACGTCGAGCAGCACCCCGGGATAGTCCTTCACGTGGATCGTCGCGCCATGCAGCGCCTTGGCGAACGCCTTGCCATCGAACTTGCCGATCTTCTCGGTGATCGCCTTCACCACGTACATCCCGCTGTAGCCCTTCATGCCGTTGTGGTCGCTCTTGTAGTGGTATTCCTTCTGGAACTTCTCGTCGAAGGCCTTGATCGCCGGCTGCGGCGCGTCCACGGTCAGGCCGACGTGGGCGATCGCGCCGTTCGCAGCGTCGCCGGCGAGCTCGATCACCTTCTGGCCGGTGAGCGTCGTCTCGCCGATCAGCGGCTTGTCGTAGCCCTGCTTCCTGAACTCGCGCAGCGCGCGCGCCGATTCTTCCTCGTTGGTGTAGATGAAGGCGGCGTCCGCGTTCGACTGCTTCACCTTGAGCACGGCGCTGGAGAAGTCGACCTGGCCGGGATCGGTCGAGACATCCGCCGCGATCTTGACGCCTTGCGCTTCCAGCGCCTTGGTCATCGCGTCGCGGCCGCCCTTGCCGAAATCGTTGTTCACCCAGACGATGGCCACCGACTTCGCCGTGACCGTGTCCTTGATATAGCGGGCGAGCTTGGGCATTGCGGTCGCCTGCGTGAACGAGGTGCGGAAGATGTACGGATTCCCCTGCTGGGTGATGTTGGCTGCCTCGCCGCCGGTGAAGTTCGGGATCTCGGCGCGCTTGGTCTCGGCCATGCTGACGATGATCGAACCGGAGAACACGGGGCCCATCACCACGTACGCGCCCTGATCCACCGCCTTCTGGGCGAGTGCCTTGGCGGTCTGCGGCGCGGTCTGCGTGTCCCACGACTGATAGTCGATCTTGCGTCCGAGAATGCCGCCGGCGGCGTTGATCTCTTTCACCGCGAGCTTGACGCCGTTGTCGAAGTTCGTGCCCGCCGTGGCCCCCGTCCCGGAGAGCTCCACCAGACCGATGATCGGCACCGGTCCCTGCTGCGCGAACCCGACCCCGCACGCCGCCAGCGCAAGCGCCGCGGCCGAATTACGGAACAAACGCTTCATAGTGTCTCCTCCTTGAAGTTGGACCACGATCAGGCTCCGCCGCCGAGCCGGCGGCCCTTCCACTGCACCGCAGCGCGCCGTGTCGAAACACGGTCGTTGCTGCGCTCGGTATCGGATTTCTTGGGCACCGTGGCGCTATCGGCCCACGGACGTCGCGGTCTGGGCGGCGAGCCAAGTCGCCGCCTTCCTGCCCCGCGCGGCGACGGCCGCAGCGGGCAGGTGCAGGTAGTCGTCGTTCACGACGTCGAACGAATAGTCGCCGCGATAGCTGGCGCGCTCGACGCGAGCGACCAGATCGACGATCGCCACGTTGTGATTGCCTTCGGACGGGAAAACGCGCCTGTGGCGCGACGTCTCGATCAGATCGTCGAGATCCCAGAGGTAGTCGGCGAGCTGCACGAGGAAGATCCGGTCGCCGGGAATGGCCTCGAAGGGCTGACGCGACGTTCCGCGGGCGAGCAGGTGGAACGAATCGATGGCGAGCCCGACGTTGGGATGGCCGGCGCGCTGCACGACGTTCCACGCGGCGGTGTATTCGCTGATCCAGCGTCCCCACGCCTGAGCGCCGTAGGCGATGCGGATGCCCGGCGGCTGCGCCAGCATGCCCAGCATGGCGAGGTCCGCGGCGATCTTGTCCGGATCGCCGCTGGCATGGGGCGACGTGGTGGAAGCGACGATCAGCAGCGAGGCATCGACCGAGGCCATCATCTCGAACATCGATCGGGCGATGTCGATCTTGTAGTCGAGCATCTGGCCCGACAGGCCTTCGAAGTCGTGCAGCATCTGGAAGCCGATCACCTCGAGCCCGCTGTCGGTCACGAGATCGAAGGCGACCTCGGCGCCGTCGGGATGTCCGACAAGGTCCGCGCCCGAGAGCACGATCGCGCGGAAGCCCGCGTTCTTCACCGCGCGCAGCTTCTCCTCCAGCGTGCCGGCCAGCGCATTGGTATTCATGGCGAAGCGGGAAAGCTCGAGCATGGATCGATCGGCCGCTAGGCGAGCATCGCCACGCTACGCAGCTCATCGGATGTCACGGTGCCAAAGCCGAAAAACTCCAGGTAGAGGGGAATCTGCTCGAAGAGCATTTCCGTGCCGACCTGGGTGCGGCAGCCGCGCTCCCGCGCGGCGCGGAGCAGCGGCGTGATCTCCTGCTTCATCACGACTTCGCCCACGAAGGTTTTGGGGTCGAGCCGCGCGACGTCGAGCGGCATCGGGTCGTCGGGACGCATTCCCAGCGGGGTCGCATTCACGACCAGGTCACGCCCTGCCGGGTCGCTCGAGCCGGTCGCGACGTCGAGCCGCGGATAGTGCCGGCGCAGCCGGTCCGCCAGCGCGGAGACGGCGGCAGCGTTGCGATCGTAGAGCGCGAGCGACGCGACGCCGGTTTCGGCGAGCGCGGCCGCGATCGCGGAGCCGACGCCGCCCGCGCCGACGACCAGCGCGCGGCCGCCCCGGGGATCGAAGGCGTTGCGCGCGAGCCCGCGCACGAAGCCCGCCCCGTCGAAGAGATCCCCGTAGAGCGTCCCGTCGGGACGGCGCAGCACGGCGTTGCACGATTCGGCGACCGTCACCGCGATGCTGCAGTCGTCCAGCAGGCCCACCGTGGTGACCTTGTGAGGCATGGTAACCAGCGCGCCGCGGATGTTGGTCAGGCGGAACAACGCCCTGAACACCTGAAGGTAGTCTGCGGAGCCGACCCCCATCGGCACGACCGCCGCGTCGATGCCGGCGCTTTCGAAGTAGGGGTTGTAGATCATCGGCGCCTTCACCGGCGCAATCGGATCGCCGAGGTGCGCAATGATCGTCGTGGTCCCGCGAATCACAACCGGCTCCTCCAGTCACTTCGGACATTCCGCCGGCAACCGGACTGGTGGTCCGGTTGAACCAGGCGCACCTCTTGTTCGATTATCGCCCAGTTGTGCGGCTAACGAACAGTTTATGGGCGACCGCGCCGGAGTGTCAAGGGCGATAATCGAAATATCGTGCGATTATCGCCCTGATAAATTCTCCGGCGACCCGGAGCCGCTCTCCCGCGCCCTGGCGTACTTCCATTTATTGTGCACCCAAAGCCAATCCGCCGGGCTCGCCCGAATCTCCTGCTCGAGCTTGCGCGCGTAGGCCTCCGTGATCCAGGCTTCGTCGTCGCCGGGGGCGCCGGCTCCGTCGTACGGCGGCTCCGCCAGCACGTGCAGGCGCACTGCGTAGCGTCCGCGCTCGATCCGCCGCATCGCCACGTACACGACCGGCGCTTCGAGAAAGCGCGCGATCTTCTCCGCGCCGACGAAGAACGCCGTGTCCTGGTTGAGGAAGCGCGTCCAGTGCTTGGCCATGCTCTTGAGCGGCGTCTGGTCCGCGACAAGGCCGTAGGCGCGCGGCTCCCCGGCGCGCCGCATCAGCTCGAAGGCGAAGCTCTTGATGGGAATCGGCTTGCCGCCGAAGCGGCTCCTCGCCTCGCGCATGTAGGCGTCGAGGCTCGCTACCCGGATCGGCTTGTAGACCGCATCGATCGGAATCCCGAAGTGCGCCCCGCCCCCAGGCAGCAGCCATTCCCAGTTGCAGACGTGCGCGGTGAGCAGGATCACCGATCGGCGCTCGGCGACGAATCGCGCGACCAATTCTGGATTGTCGATCGCCATGCGGCCCTTCAAATCGTCGGCGCTCGCGCGCCAGCCCCACAGGAGCTCGACGAACACCTCGCTCATGTTGCGATACGACTGCCGGAGGATCGTGGCCCGCTCTTCGTCGCTCTTTTCCGGAAACGAGCGGGCGATGTTGCGCTCGGCGAGATCGCGCCGCCAGCGCAGAAGGTGAAACGTGACAAAATACATGAACCGCGCGAAGCCGTAGAGCGAGGCGAGCGGCAGACGGCCCAGCGAGCGGAGGAGAAGAACCATGGGCGTGACGCGCGCTCGGTCTCGTCGCGAGCCGGCATGGGGTGCTCGGTTCGAGCCGCGAGCCAACACCCGGGTCGACGGCCGCGGTTCAACCTGAGCGCAAAGTGCGAGCGAGCGTAGACGATTTCCCGAGCCCGGGCAATCTGCCCGAAGCGCTGCCATCACCCGCCTCCGGCGTCATGCTGTGGTGGGCGACGCTCGCCGCGAGCGACGATGCGTTCGCACGCCTGTCGTCGTGGCTCGCGCCGCAGGAGCACGCGCGCGCGGCCCGCTACGGTCGCGAGGATCTGCGGCGCCGCTACGTCATCGGGCGTGCAGGACTGCGCAGCGTGCTCGGACGCACGCTCGGCATCGCTCCCGGCGATGTGCCGATCGTGCGCGGAGCGCGGGGCCGACCGCGACTCGACGGCATGCCGGATCTCGACTTCAACATCTCCCACACCGAGGGCATGGCGCTCATCGGCGTCACGCGAACCGGCAGGATCGGGGTGGACATCGAGCGCGTCGAGCGGACGGTGAACGCCGACGGGCTCGCGCGCAAGTTCCTCACCCCGGCCGAGCAGGCGACGCTCTCGTCCCTGGCCGAGGCCGCCCGCCGCGGGAGGTTCCTCCGCTACTGGACCTGCAAGGAGGCGATGAGCAAAGCCACCGGCGATGGACTGTCGGCGCCCTTCCGTCGCATCGAAGTGAGGCTCGCGGACACGATCGAGCTGGCCGCAGGGCCCGCCCCCTACGAGCCACCCAGCTGGCGCCTCCACGCCGTCGACGTGCCGGCCGGATTTCTCGGGACCGTGGCGCTCTGGTCGGACGGCGCCCGGGCCGAGTGAAGTGGCGCGGACCGGACGCGATTCTTCCGGGCCCGGCCCGCGAGGCGACCTACCCCGCGCGCACATCGATCTTGCGCTGGCGGAATTCCGCCCGCTTCGGAATGCGCACCGTGAGCACACCGTCCTTCAGTTCGTTTCGGCGCGCATTGGGCAGCGGCCGAGCAACCGGGAGCCGGGCGGAGGCTGGCCGCCCGACGGTCAGGCGACGGCGACGAGCCGGTCGAGCGTCGCCGGATCGGCCAGGAGCGCCTCGCTCGCCGCCCGGTGCACGACGCACCCGCGGTCGAGCACGACCGCGTGCGCGGTGATGCCCAACGCCAGCCGCGCGTGCTGCTCGACGACGATCACCGCGAATTCGCCTGCGCCGACGATCTGGCCGATCACCTTCACCAGCTCCTGCACGATGATCGGCGCGAGGCCTTCCATCGGCTCGTCGAGGAGCAGAAGCGCGGGATTGGTTATCAGCGCCCGCGCGATCGCGAGCATCTGCTGCTCGCCGCCGGAGAGCTGCAGTCCGAAATTGCGCTTCCGCTCCTCGAGCCGTGGGAAAAGACGGTAGACGCGCTCGAGGTTCCACGGTCCGGGACGCTCGACCGCCGTGAGGTGCTCCTCGACGGTCAGCGAAGGAAACATGTGCCGCTCCTGCGGCACCCAACCCAGTCCGGCATGGGCCCTGCGCCAGGTCGGCAGGCGCGTGATGTCGCGCCCTCGGAGAACGAGCTTGCCGCGCTTCACCCGCGTCAGGCCGAGCAGCGTGAGCAGCAGCGTCGTCTTGCCGACACCGTTGCGGCCGAGCACGGCAAGACTGCCGCCCTCGTCGAGCGCGAGCGAGACATCGTCGAGCACCACGGCGTCACCATAGCCCGCGGTGAGTCCCTCGGCGCGGATCAGCTCAGCCATGCTGCGCTTCTCCCAGATAGACCTCCCGCACGCGGGGATCGCGCGCGATTTCGTCGGGCGCGCCCTCGGTGAGCACCGTACCTCCGACCAGCACGGTGATGCGCTCGGCAAAGCGGAACACGAGGTTCATGTCGTGCTCGATGAAGATGACCGTTACTTCCCGCGGGAGCTGCGCGATCACCTGAAACAGCTCCGCGCTGTCCGAGGCCGGGATCCCTGCGGCCGGCTCGTCCAGGAGCAGCACGGTCGGACTCGTGGCGAGCGCCAGCGCGATCTCGAGCAGCCGCTGCTTGCCGTACGGCAGCGCGCGCGTGGGCGTGTCGGCGTCGCGGTCGAGCCGCAAGCGCGTCAGGATTTCGCTCGCTCTGGCGATCGCGTCGCGCTCGGCGGATACGGTACGCCACCACACGCCGCCGCGCCCCCCCCGCTCGCAGCACGCGAGCACGACGGACTCCAGCGCGGAAAGGCCCGGGAAGAGCGTATTGATCTGAAAGGTCCGCGTCATCCCGCGCTTGACGCGGGCATGCTGGGGAAGATCGGTCACGCGTTCTCCGCCGAGGAAGACGTCGCCGGCCGTAGGCGCGAGCGCGCCGGTCAGGAGATTGATGAAGGTCGTCTTGCCGGCGCCGTTCGGCCCGATCAGCGCGTGCCGCGCGCCGGCTTCGAAGGAGAGGCTGATGTCGCTGTTGGCCTTGAGCGCACCGAACGACTTCGACAGCGCCTGCGTCTGCAGCACGGTGCTCATGCGCGCGAAAGCCGTAGCCGCAAGGCGATGAGACCGCCCAGCAGTCCGCCGCGTGCGAAGAGCACCAGGAGCACGAGCAGGAGACCGAGCCAGAACTGCCAGTAGACCGGATTCAGATTGGCGAGATAGTCCTGCAGGATCATGAACACCGCGGCGCCGATAAGCGCGCCGTAGAGATAGCCGGTGCCGCCGAGCACCAGCATGATCATCAGCTCCGCCGAGCGCTGGAACCCGAACACGTCGATGCCGACGAACTGCGTCGTCTGCGCGAGAAGCGCGCCGGCGACGCCGGCAATGGCGGCGCTGACGGTATACACCGCGACGAGCTTGCGCCGCACCGACGCGCCGATGGCAGGCATGCGTCGCTCGCCCTCCCGGACACCCTTGAGGCTCAGACCGAACGGCGAGCGGACGAGCACGCGGGCCGCGCTGAAGACGAGAAACAGCACCGCGAGGCTGTAGATGTAGGCCGTCCTGCCGTCGAGGCCGAAACCGAACAGGCCGAGAACCTTTTTCATTTCCACGCCCGAGAGGCCGTCGATGCCGCCGGTGATCGATGAAGCCTGGTTCGCGGTCTCGTAGAGCATCAACCCGATGCCGAGCGTCACCATCAGGCGCGTCAGATCCTGCCCGCGCACGACGAGGAAGCTCGTGATCCAGCCCGCCGCGGCGGCGACGGCCGCGGCGAGAACGAGTCCCGAGAGCGGTTCGCCGTAGCCGTGCTTCGCAAGCAGACCCGCCGCATACGCGCCGAGCCCGAAGAACGCCGCATGTCCGAGCGAGATGATGCGCGCGTAGCCGAGGATGAGGTCGAGCGAAAGCGCGAACAGACCGGCGATCAGGATCTGGCTGCCGAGGGTCAGGTAATGGGGAAAGAGGAAGAACGCGGCGATCGGAACGAGCCAGAATGCGATCTCCGCCTTGCTCCACGCGAGCGTGGGAAGACGCGTCACGTCCGGCGCCCCGCAAGACCCGCGGGAAACACGAGCAGCATCGCCACCATCGCGGCGTAGATCACGAACGCGCCAATCTGCGGGACGTAGTACTTGCCGGCGACATCGAACACGCCGAGCAAAAGCGCCGCGATCATCGGCCCGCGGATCGTGCCGGCGCCGCCGACGGCGACGACGAGCAGGAAGTACACCATGTACTTGAGCGGAAACGTCGGATCCAGCCCGAGCACGTTGATCCCGAGCGCGCCGCCCAGCCCCGCAAGCGCGGAGCCGAGCGCGAAGGTGACGCTGAACACGCGCTCTACGTTGATCCCGAGACCCACTGACGCCTGCCGGTTGTCGACCGAGGCGCGAATCTGCGCGCCGAAGCGCGTGCGCTCGACCAGGTAGACGAGCGCCAGCGTGACGCACACGACCATCGCGATGAGGAACAAGCGGTACGTGCCGAAATCGAGCCCCAGCGCATGCACCTGTCCCGTAAGGAAGGCCGGGAGCACGACCGGCTGCTGCCCGGGCCCGAAGAAATAGGTCGCGGCGGCGATCGACATGAAGGTGAGGCCGATGGTGAAGAGCACCTGGTCGAGGTGCGTCGCGCGGTAGAGGCGGCGATACAGAACGCGCTCCAGCAGTGCGCCGGCCGCCCCGCTCAAGACGAAAGCAACCGCGAGCGCCGGGAGGAACGGCATACCCAGCCGCGACATCACGACTACGGTTGCGTAGCCGCCGAGCATCGCGAACGCGCCGTGGGCGAGGTTGATGAAATTCATCAGTCCCATCGTCACGGAGAGCCCGATGCTGATAAGGAAAAGCAGGCTCCCGTACGCCAGCCCGTCGAAGAGCACGCCGACGAAGCTGGTGATGGTGCTCATCGCCGTCTCGTCTCGCTACTGCTACTCACGCGGTGGCGCGGCAAATCGTCGTTCCCGCGCAAGCGGGAACCCAATGGCCTTTATCCAAAAGCCACTGGATCCCCGCGTTCGCGGGGATGACGCAACTGTTTCCGATCGCAGCGATGCTTCGCATCTTGCAGTCGGACAGTTGCGTCACTTCCCCGGGTCTTTCTGATCGGGGAATTTGTCGAACTCGACGTTGTAGAGCTCGCCGCCGACCTTCTCGACCTTGCGGATGTACACCGTCTGCACGATGTCGCGCGTCTCCGGATCGATCATCACCGGCCCGCGCGGGCTCATCCATTTCGCCCCTTTCATCGCCGCCACCAGCTTCTCCCCGTCGGTCGAGCCGCCGGTCTTCTTCAGCGCCTCGTAGATCAGCGCCATGCCGTCGTAGCCCGCCACGGCCATGAAGTTCGGCCGCATCCCCGTGCCGTTGGCCTCGACGTAGGCCTTCTTGAAGGCGTCGTTCTCAGGGCTCTTGTGATCGGCCGAATAGTGGAAGCTCGTGATCAGCCCGAGCGCCGGCGTTCCCATCTTGTCCAGCACCGTGTCGTCGGTGATGTCGCCGGTGGCGATGAGCTTGATCCCCGCCTCCTTCAACCCCCGCTCCTCGTAGCCCTTCAAGAACGCGATCCCCGGCGCGCCCGCCGGCAGGAACAGGAACACCGCTTCCGGTTTGGCATCCTTCACCCGCTGGATGAACGGGCTGTAGTCCGGGTTCTGCAGCGGCGCGCGCACGCTGCCCACGATCTCCCCGCCCGCCTTCTTGAACGCCTCCGTGAACGCCTTCTCCGCGTCGATCCCCGGACCGTAGTCGGCCACCACCGTGTAGACCTTCTTGATCCCGTTCTTCGCCGCCCATTCGGCCATCGGCTGGGTCACCTGCGGCAGGGTCATCGACACCCGCACGATCTCCGGCGACTTGGTGGTGATGATCGAGGTGGCCGCGTTCATGATCACCATCGCTTTCTTGGCCTCCGTCGCCACCGGCGCCGCCGCCAGCGCGTTGGGCGTGAAGCCGAAGCCCACCAGCAGATCGACGTTGTCCCGGGTCACCAGCTCCTGCGCCAGGCGCTTCGCCACGTCCGGCGCCGGTCCGGTCGAGTCCCTCTGCTCGATCTCGATCTTCTTGCCCGCCACGCTGTCGCCGTGGATCTTCATGTACGCCTTCATCCCGCCCAGCATCTGCTGGCCGTACTCCGCGAACGGCCCGGAAAACGGCGCCACCATCCCCAGCTTGACGACGCCCTGCGCCGATGCGACCCCCGCCAGCGCGCCCAGCGCAAGCGCGCCAAGCAGCTTGCCAGTCATGCGTCCCGATTTCATCGTTTTCTCCTGAAAAGACCGCTATCGATCGATGGACCGTGCTCCGGTTTGCGGACCGGTCCTCTTCCCTGTCGCTTCATCCCCACTAGCTCTTCGCCTCCATCTGCGCGAATACCTCCTCCGCCATGTGGAATGACGAATTCGCCGCGGGGACGCCGCAGTAGATCGCTGCCTGCAGCAGCACTTCGCGAATGTCGTCGTGCGTGACGCCGTTGTTGAACGCCGCGCGTACGTGCAGCTTGAATTCCTCCGGACGGTTGAGCGCTACCATCATGGCGATGGTCAGGAGGCTGCGCGTATGTCGTGGCAGGCCCGGACGGGTCCAGATCTCGCCCCACGCATAGCGCGTGATCAGCTCCTGGAATTCCGCGTTGAACGCGTTCTTGCGGCTCACCGCGCGGTCGACGTGCGCATCGCCGAGCACTGCCCGGCGCACGGTCATGCCCTTGTCGTGACGTTCGCGCTCATCCATGGTTGTCGCTCCTTTTCTCAGGCCAGCTTGAGCAGGCGCCGCGCATTGCCTTCGTAGATCGCGTGGCGCTCTTCCGGCGAGAGGTCGAGCCGGTCGACGATCTCGATCGTGATGCGCGTGTACATCGAGCCCTTTTCCGGATCGAACGGCGAGTCGGACGCGAACAGCACCCGCTCCGGACCGAAGAACCTGAGCCCGCACTTGGTCGCTTCCCACGCGCCGAAGAGCGCCGTGTCGGCGTAGAAGAGCCGGAAGTAGTCGAGCGGGCGCTTCTTGAGCTTGCGCAGCAGCGCCGTGTAGTCGACATCGGACGTGCGCGCGCCTAGCTGGTCCCAGCCCGGACCGACGCGGCCCTCGAAGTACGGAATCATGCCGCCCATGTGGTGGGTGATCACCTTGAGCTCGGGGAACCGGTCGAACAGTCCCTCGAACACGATGTGTGCCATCGCCGCGGACGTCTCGTACGGCCAGCCGAACGTCCACCAGATCTCGTAATGGCTCTTCTTCTCCTTCTGGTAGTCGGGAAATTCCGCGCCGCGTGCCGGGTGCAGCCAGATGGGCAGATCGAGCTCGGCCATCAGCTCGAACAGCGGCAGCGTTTGCGGCGCCGTCAGCGGCGCGCCGAGCACGTTGGTGAATACCTGGACTCCGACCGCATGGAGCTCGCGCACCGCGCGCTGGGCCTCGTCGAGCAGGCCCTCCGGATCGTTCATCGGCAGCGAGGCGATGAACGCCGGAAAGCGATCGCGATGCTTCGCGACCAGCTCCGCCATGCCGTCGTTGGCGAGCCGCGCCAGCTCGGTCGAGACAGGCGGCGATCCGAACACCTCGAGCGGCGGCGCGCCCAGGCAGATCACCTGGGCATAGTCGCCGAACTTATCCATGATCCGAAAGCGCGCATCGAGATCGACGATGCTGGGGATGGCACGCACGCGCTTGTGCATGTCCTTGCCGTTCGGCGCGACCTCGCACATCCGCTCGTAATAGCGCTTGGGGAAGATGTGGTTGAAGATGTCGAGCTTCATGGCGCATTCCCTGCCCGGGTTCGCTTCTCTCGGGCTCTAGTCAGCCTTGATCCTGGCGGCGCGGATCACGCGCGTCCAGCGCTCGAGATCCGTCTCGATCTTTCGCGAGAGATCTTCCGGCGTACCCGGCGTGGGATTGAGACCCTGCTTCATGAGCGTGTCCCGGACCTCCGCATTGTCGAGCAGAGCGTTTACGTCTCGGTTCAGCAGCGTGACAATCTCCTTGGGAATGCCCCGCGGACCCAGCAGCGCGTACCAGATGTCGACGTCGATGTCCGTGAGCCCTTCCTCCGCGAGCGATGGAACGTCCGGCGTCACCGGCGAGCGATGAGCGCCGCCGGCGGCCAGCATGCGCAGCTTTCCGGCCTTGACGTGCGGCAGCGCGACGTGGACGGGAAGGAACATCACCTGCACCTGCCCGCCGAGGAGATCGGTCACAGCACCTGCCGAGCCCTTGTACGGGACGTGCACGATATCGACGCCGAAGTGCTGCTTGAACAGCTCCATTGCCAGATGATGCGGCGTGCCGCTGCCGGGGGACGCGTAATTGAGCTTGCCCGGCTCGTCCTTGGCGAGCGCGACCAGCTCCTGCACCGAGCGCGCGGGCACGGAAGGATGCACGACCAGCGCAAGGCTGCCGATGGCGGTCGGGCCGATCGGCGTGAAGTCCTTGACCGGATCGTACGGCACGCTCGCCTGCAGCGCTGGGTTGGTGACGTGCGTGCTCGCGGTCATGAGCAGCGTGTAGCCGTCGGGCGCCGCCTTGGCCGCCGCCTCGGTGCCGATATTGCCGCTCGCGCCGGGCCGGTTCTCCACGACCACTGCAACGCCGAATTTCTGCGCCAGCCTATCGCCCAGCACCCGCGCCAGGATGTCGATGCCCGTGCCCGGCGTGTACGGCACGATGATTTTGATCGGTCCGTCCGGATACGCCGCCCAGGCCGCCGTCGACGCCACGAGCACCAGCGCGAACCCGAGCAGCGCCAGCGCGCGGAGTCGCACCGCCGTCGCGAGGAGCCTGCGCGTCGCATGCATCGATCGAGTCATGGTTTCTCCGCAGCGAGAAAGCCGAGAAGCTCGGCGTTGAAAGCCGACGCCGCCTCGACGTTGGAGATGTGCGCGGCGGACAGCTCGGCGAGGCGGGCGCCGGCAATGCGCTCGGCGATCGAGCGTCCCTGCGCCGGCGGTGTCGGGACGTCGTGCGCGCCGACCATGACGAGCGTCGGCCGCGTGATGCGGCCGATCTCCGCGCCGAGATCGACATCGCGCACGGCACGGCAGGCGGCGAGGTAGCCTTCCACCGGCGCGGCGAGCAGCATCTCGCGCAAGGGAGCCACAGCTTCCGGCGCTCGCGCCCGGAATTCCGCCGTGAACCAGGTTTCGAGCACGCCGTCGACGATCGCCGCCATGCCGCCCTTGCTCACGGCGTCGATCCGCGCATTCCAGCGCTCCGTTGTGCCGAACTTCGTCGCCGTATTGGCCAGCACCAGCCGCTCGATTCGCTCGGGGGCATGCAATGCGAGCCACATGCCGATCGCGCCGCCCATCGACAAGCCGCAGAACCGTACACGCGGAATCGCCAGCGCGTCGAGGAGCTGCAGGACGTCGCGTCCGAGCGTCTCGATGCCGTAGTCGGCCGTCGAGACGACCGACGCTCCGTGGCCGCGCGTGTCGTAGCGCACCACCCGAAAGCGCGGCCTCAGCGCGGCCATCTGCGGTTCCCACATCGAGAGATTGGTGCCGAGCGAATTGGAGAACACCAGCGCCGGCGCGTCGATGGGCCCGTCGACGCGCACGTTGAAGCGCTCGCCTCCGAGATCGATCGCAGGGGGAGGCATCGTCGGTCAGCTCCTGCGGGCTGCGAGCGCGCGCGCGACGAGCCGTTCGGCCTCGCCGAGATAATGACGCGGGTCGGTGAGCCGCTCGAGCTCCGCGGCGGAAAGATGCGCCGTGACCCGCGCGTCGCCAGCCAGCGCTTCCCGCATCGGCTTGCGATCGGCGATCGAGCGCGCGGCCGCCTCCTCGACGAGCGCGTGCGCCTTCGCCTTGCCGACCTTCCCGGCGAGCGCCATCGACACCGCCTCGGCGAGGACGAGGCCTCCCGTGAGCTCGAGATTCTTTGCCATGCGTGCGGCGTCGACCTGGAGCCCTTCGACCATGACGATAGCCTGCGCCAGCGCACCCGCGGCGAGCGAGCAGATCTCCGGCAGCGTTTCCCATTCGGCGTGCCACCCGCCCAAGCCGCGTTCGTGCTCCTGCACCATCGCGGCGAGCATGACGGAGGCGAGCGCCGGCACGCGCGTCGCCGCAGCCAGGATCACCGCGGAACCGACTGGGTTGCGCTTGTGCGGCATGGTCGACGAGCCCCCCCGACCCGAGGCGGACGGCTCGGAGGCTTCGGCGACTTCGGTCTGCATCAGGAGCGACACGTCGCGCGCCAGCTTCCCCAGCGTGCCGACGACGAGCCCCAGCGTCGTCGCGACTTCGGCGACGCGGTCGCGCTGCGCATGCCACGGCACATCGGGAAGGGGGAGCCCGAGCACCTCGCCTGTGGAGGCCGCGACGTCCATCGCCCGCGAGCCCAGCGCGGCGAGCGTGCCGACCGCACCGCCGAACTGCAGCACGAGCGCGCGGCTCCTGAGCTCCCCCAGCCGCGCGCGATGACGTTCGACGGCGGACAGGAATCCCGCCGCCTTGAGACCGAGCGTGACGGGCGGCCCCTGCTGCAGCCAGGTGCGCCCCGCAAGCGGCGTGGCTGCGTGCTTGCTCGCGAGTGCGGCGAGCCCCGCGGCGAGACGCGCGAGATCGACGTCGAGCAGGGTCAGCGCGTCGCGAAGCTGCAGCACGAGCCCGGTGTCCATCGCATCCTGGCTGGTCGCGCCCCAGTGCACGTAGCGCGCCGCTTCGGCGTCGCGCGCGGCGACCAGCGCGGTGAGCTCCCTCACCATTGGAATCGCCGTGTTGCCGGATTGCGCCGCCGCCGCGCCAATGGCGTCGACATCGTAGAGATCGGCCCGGCATTGCTCGGCGATGGTCGCTCCCGCGCTGTCCGGAATCGCTCCGGAATTCGCCGCGGCGCGCGCGAGCGCCGCCTCGAAATCGAGCATCGCCTGCAGCCGTCCGTAGTCGGAGAATATGGCGCGCATCTTCGCCGTCGTGAACAGCGGATCGAGCATGCGGTGCGACCGGCGTGCGTTCACGGCCGCTTCTCCTTCGCTTGGCCTTTTCGTCATTATTCCAGATACGGATTCATCGCCGTAGCCCGGGCTGAGCGCTAGCGATGTCCGGGGCTACATATCGGAGCGACGACCGCACGCTAGGTTTCGTTCTCCCGGGATTCGCTGTGCTCATCCCGGGCTACACCTCATCCCGGCTACATGTCGAAGAACACCGTCTCGTCCGCCCCCTGCACGCGGATGTTCCACTCGAACGCGCCCTTCGCGCTCCCGGCGCGCGCGATCAGCGTCGCCCTTCGCTCGGCGGGGACGAGCCGCAGGACGGGATCCTCGGCGTTGGCCGGATCGTCGGGAAAGTACACGCGCGTGACGAGGTGTTTGAGCGATCCGCGCATGAATACCGTCACTGCGATGTGCGGCGCCTGCATCGCGCCGCCCGTGGCGGGAACCCGTCCCGGCTTGATCGTCGCGAAGCGAAAGCCGCCGTCGGCGTCGGTGAGGCAGCGGCCGAAGCCGCGAAAAAGCGCGTCGACCGGCTTGTCCTGAGCGTCCTCGGGATGCGCGTACTTGCCGTGCGCGTTGGCCTGCCAGATCTCGACGACGCCATCGTTGACGGGTTTGCCGTCGCCGTCGGTGACCCGACCGGCGAGCGTGATCCTTTCCCCGACAACGCCCGGCGGTGCCAGCTCCGCGATGGAGAAACGCTCGAAGCCGATGCGAACGTAGGGACCGACGGTCTGCGATGAGGTGGTGAGCAGGCTCATGACCGGGTCGAATCCATGGGCGTCGCGTCGCGGCCCCGCAGCACGATGTCGAAGCGGAAGGCGAGCGCCAGATCGGGGATGGTGTTCTCCCAGTCGAAGGCCGAAACGAGCCGCGCCCGGGCTTTCTCGTCGGGGATGCTGGTGACCATCGGATCGTAGGGAATCAGGGGATCGCCCGGGAAATACATCTGCGTCACGAGGCGCTGCGCCAGACCGATGCCGAAGACGGAAAAATGCAGATGCGCCGGACGCCACGCATTGTAGTGGTTGCGCCATGGATACGCACCCGGCTTGATGGTCGTGAACCGGTAGCGTCCCTCGGCGTCGGTCAGCACGCGCCCCGTGCCCGTGAAGTTGGGATCAAGCGGCGCGTCGTGGTCGTCCACAGTGTGCCGGTATCTGCCCGCGGCGTTGGCCTGCCATACCTCGATCAGCGCGTGTGTGACCGGGCGGCTGTTCTCGTCGAGGAGCCGCCCCGACACGACGATGCGCTCGCCGATCGGCGCGCCCTCGTGCTGCCGGGTGAGATCGCTGTCGGTCGGCTTGACGTCGTCGTAGCCGAACACGGGACCGGTGACTTCGGTGAGCGTGTGCGGCAGCGCCACCAGCGGACGGCTCGGGCTGCGCTTGACCGTCGAGCGGTAGCCCGGATAGAGGTACGCGGGCTGGGTCTCGTAATAGGGCCGGCGGTAGCCGGTGATGCGGGTCATGCTCCTCCTCCTCGTTCTGCAAACGTCGTCGCGCCGGCGAGCGCGAGGTCTACACGTTGCGAATGATCATTGCGATGCCCTGGCCGACGCCGATGCACATCGTGCACAGCGCGTGCCGCCCGCCCGTGCGGCGAAGCTGGTACAGCGCGGTGGTGACGAGCCGCCCGCCCGACGCGCCGAGCGGATGGCCGAGCGCGATCGCGCCGCCGTTGGGGTTGACGAATGAAGCGTCGTCGGCGATGCCGTGATCGCGGAGAACCGCCAGGGCCTGCGAGGCGAACGCTTCGTTCAGCTCGATCACATCGATGTCGCCGAGCTCGAGGCCGCTCTTCGCGAGGACTTTGCGCATGGCGGGCGCGGGACCGAAGCCCATGATCCTCGGCGCGACGCCGGCGGTCGCCGCAGCGAGCACTTCGGCCTTGGCCGTGAGCCCGTATTTCTTCACCGCGGCGCCCGAGCCGAGCAGCAGCGCGCAGGCGCCGTCGTTCACCCCCGACGCGTTGCCTGCGGTCACGGTGCCGTCGGGCCTCACCACGCCCTTGAGCTTCGCGAGCGCCTCGAGGCTCGTCTCGCGCGGATGCTCGTCGCGCGCGACCACAATCGGGTCGCCCTTCTTCTGCGCGATGGTGACCGGCACGATCTCCTCGGCGAGCCGCCCTGCGGCGATGGCGGCCGCGGCCCGCTGCTGGCTGCGCAGCGCGAAGGCATCCTGGTCGGCGCGCGACACCTTGAATTCCACGGCGACGTTCTCCGCCGTCTCGGGCATCGAATCGATGCCGTACTTCGCCTTCATCAACGGATTGACGAAGCGCCAGCCGATGGTGGTGTCCTCGATCTTCGCGCTGCGCGAGAACGCCGTGTCGGCCTTGCCCATCACGAACGGCGCGCGCGACATGCTCTCGACGCCGCCGGCGATCACGAGCTCTGCCTCGCCGCTCTTGATCGCGCGCGCCGCGATGCCGACCGCATCCATGCTCGAGCCGCACAGCCGGTTGACCGTCGAGCCCGGCACCGCGTCGGGAAGCCCCGCGAGCAGCAGTGCCATCCGCGCCACGTTGCGATTGTCCTCGCCGGCTTGATTGGCGCAGCCGTAGACGACGTCGTCGACTGCCGTCCAGTCCACCTGGGCGTTGCGCTCGACGAGCGCCTTGAGTGGCACCGCGGCGAGATCGTCGGTGCGCACGACGGCGAGACTGCCGCCGTAGCGCCCGAAAGGGGTGCGCACCGCATCGCAGATGAAAGCTTGAGGCATGTCCTTTTCGCTCCAGATCAGCCGACCGTCGCGAGCGCGTCGATGAGCGGGACGCCCGTCAGCGCGCGAAGCTCCTCGAACGAGAGCCCGTCGGCTCGCTCCAGCACGACCAGCCCTCTCGGAGCGACGTCCAGTACCGCGAGGTCGGTGAAGATGCGGTTGACGCAGGCCACACCGGTCAACGGATAAGTGCAGCGCGCGACGATCTTCGACTCGCCCTGCTTCGTGAGGTGCTCCATCATGACATACACGCGTTTCGCGCCGATCGCGAGGTCCATCGCTCCGCCGACTGCCGGAATCGCGTCGCGCGCGCCGGTGTGCCAGTTGGCGAGGTCGCCCGTCGCCGAAACCTGGAACGCCCCGAGCACGCAGAAGTCGAGATGCCCGCCGCGCATCATCGCGAAGGAATCGGCGTGATGGAAGAACGATGCGCCCGGCAGCGTCGTCACCGGCTGCTTGCCGGCGTTGATGAGGTCGGGGTCCTCTTCTCCTTCTGCCGGCGCGGGGCCCATGCCGAGGAGCCCGTTCTCGGTGTGAAGCACGATCTCCCGGTCCTTCGGCAGGTGGTTCGCGACCATCGTCGGCAAGCCGATGCCGAGATTGACGTAGGCGCCGTTCGGGATGTCGCGCGCCACGCGGGCCGCAATCTGTTCGCGAGTGAAGCGTTTCATCGTCTCTCTTTCGGATCAGGCCGCGGCACCGGCGGGCGCCATCACCCTCGCCGCCAAAGGCACCTCGACCACCCGCTGGACGAAGATGCCCGGCGTGACGACCGCTTCCGGGTCGAGATCGCCAAGATTCACGACTTCGCGCACCTCGGCGATCGTGCAGTTCGCGGCGCTGGCCATGATCGGCCCGAAGTTACGCGCGGTCTTGCGATAGACGAGATTGCCCCACCGATCCCCGCGCAAGGCCCGGATGAGCGCGAAGTCGGCGTGGATGGGATATTCGAGCACGTAGTCGCGGCCACCGATGCGCCGCGTCTCCTTGCCGTCGGCGAGCGGGGTGCCGTACCCGGTGGGCGTGTAGAAGGCGCCGATGCCGGCACCCGCGGCGCGAATGCGCTCTGCCAGGTTGCCCTGGGGCACGAGCTCCAGCTCGATTTCTCCGCCGCGAAAAAGCCCGTCGAAGACCCATGAATCGACCTGGCGAGGAAACGAGCAGATGATCCTCCTCACCTGCCGCGCTTTGATCAGCGCCGCCAGTCCGGTTTCGCCGTTGCCCGCGTTATTGCTCACGATCGTGAGATCGCGCGCTGCCTGAACGATCAGCGCATCGATCAGCTCGGAGGGCATGCCCGCCGTGCCGAATCCGCCGACCATCACGGTCGCCCCGTCCGGGATGTCGGCGACGGCGGCCGCCGCGGAAGCAACGATCTTGTTGATCATCTCGACCTGCCGAGTCAGCTCCGGATTCGCCGGCCGTCCAGTGAGCGGAACGAATCGGGGCGATTATCGAACATTTGTTCGTTCAACGAACACTTAGTGGCCAGTCTACGCAAGCCTTGCTTGACGCGTCAAGGGCGATTATCGTTAAATGGTGCGGTTATCGCCCACTAACACCTACTAACACCCACCGAGACACCATGGCCAAGGTCAAGCCGGGACCGGCGCGAGCGCGCGGCGCGATCGAAGCCCAGCGCACCGACGCGCCTGACATGATCGCGCCGAACGCGCGCAATGTCACGCCGGGATCGGCGGCGCAGGCCTATGCTGGCGACCCCAACTTCATGGCCTCGCTCGCCCGCGGGCTGGCGGTGATCCGCGGCTTCACGCAGCAGCGCCGGCACCTGACGATTGCGCAGCTGAGCCAGCGAACCGGTATCCCCCGCGCGGCGGTCCGGCGCTGTCTCTATACGCTCACCAGGCTGGGCTACGTCGCGAGCGACGATGGCCGCGCGTATGTGCTCCGGCCCGCCATTCTTGCGCTTGGCCATGCTTACCTGTCCTCGACGCCTCTCGCGAATGCGGTGCAGCCGCTGCTCGACCGGATCACCCGCGAATTGCACGAGTCGAGCTCGATGGCCGTGCTGGAGGGCGACGACATCCTCTACATTGCGCGCTCGAGCACGAATGCACGCGTGATGTCGATCGACCTGGGCATCGGCAGCCGGCTTCCCGCCTACTGCACATCGATGGGCCGCGTGCTTCTCGCGGGGCTGCCGCAAGCCGATCTGCGCGCTTATCTGGCACGGGCGACACTGACGCGGCTCACCGCTCGCACCGTCGATACCCCCGACGCGCTCGCCGGCGTGCTCAAAAGCGTGCGTCGCAGCGGCTATTCGCTCGTGGATCAGGAGCTGGAAATCGGACTGCGCTCGATCGCGGTGCCGGTGGTCGACGGAGAAGGTCGCGCCGTCGCCGCGATCAACGTTGGCACGCAGTCCTCGCGCGTCTCCATTGCCGAAATGGAGAGCCGCTTCCTGCCGCTGCTGCGTGCGGCGGCGCACGAGGCGGGGCTGCTGCTCGCGCGCTGAAGGTGCGTCCGAGCGATGGGCGCGACGCCCGCTACAATCGGCACACCTGACCCTGACGGGACCGAGCCTGCATGGACTGGGACATCCGCCCGGAGCGCGCTGCCGGCATCGAGCTGCGCGAAGTGACCGACGGGTACGTCGCGTACGATCCTGCGCGGGACAGGCTGCACTTCCTTAATCCCACGGCGGTGATGTTGCTCGAGGTCTGCGACGGTAAGCTTTCGGCACGCGAGCTTCCGGAGCTGCTCGCCGCCGCTTATCGGCTCCCCGAAACGCCGACTGCCGACGTGGAGCGCTGCGTCGGCAAGCTGCTCGCGGAAGGCTTGCTTGTCATTCGCTAGCCGCAGCCCCTTGCCGGCCGACGGATGCTGTGCGACGATGCTTCCCGACCCACCAAGAGCCTCGTCCATGTCCACGAATCCTGGTTTCGAACGCCTGCTCGAGCGCATCGGTCCGAGCCGGCGCGACGCTGTGAAAAAGATTCTCGCCGGCGCCGCGATCTACGCCGCACCGACGATCGCATCGTTCTCGATGGACAGTCTCGACGGCGTCGCCCACGCGCAGGCCGCCAACCAGACCGTTCCGGCGCAGATCCCGACGACCTCCGGGTGGAGCCTCGTCGCCCTCGCAGGCGCATTGTCCGCCGCGGGCGCGTTCGTGCTCCGGCGCCGGCGCGGCAAGTAAGCATTCCGCAGGGCTCGGCGCGGCGCGCCGATACGCGCGTGTTGCAAGCGCTCCTCTCGGCTGCGCTGATCGTCCGCGACGAAGAGCGTCATCTCGAAGCCTGCCTTCGCTCGATTCGCGCCTGCGTCGACGAGATCGTCGTCGTCGACACCGGTTCGGTCGATCGGTCGCGCGACATCGCGCAAGCCCACGGCGCGCGCGTGCTCCAGCGTCCGTGGACGGGCGATTTCGCGGCGGCCCGCAACGCTTCGGTCGACGCTGTCCGCGGTGCGTGGGTGCTCTATATCGACGCCGACGAAACCCTAGCGGCGTTCGATCGCGACCACGTCGAGCGCGAGCTTGCCGATCCGCGCTACGCCGCTTACACCGTGCTCTTCCGCCCGAGCGCAGGCTATACCCGATATCGCGAGCACCGCCTGTTTCGCAACCGCCCGGATCTCCGCTTCCGGGGCGTCATCCACGAGAGCCTGATCCCGGCACTGGATGCGTTGCGGATCCGCGAAGGGCTCGCCGTCGGCGAGAGCGCCATTGCGCTCGACCACCACGGGTATGGCCCCGATTCGTCGCACAAGACCGCGCGGGACATCCCGCTGCTGCGGAAACGCCTGGGCGTCGAACCGGGACACGTCTACAGCTGGGCACACTTGGGCTCCGCGCTGCTCGCGTTGGGCGACGAAACCGGCGCCGAGGACGCCTGGCAGCGCGGCATCGCGGTCGTGCGCGGCTCGTCCGCGCGCACGCCGACCGACAGCCTGCCCTACCTGCATCTCGCGCGGCTGCTTCTCGACCGGCACCGCGACGCCGCCGATCTCATCGATGAGTCGCTTCGGCTCTTCCCGGAAAATCACGCGCTCGCCTGGCTCGCGGGAAGACACCTGCTGGAGAGCGGCCGCTTCGAGGCTGCCATCCCCTATTTCGCCGGGCTTGCCGCGATCGATCCCGATCGCAGCGACTCGGGCACGCTCGCCTACGACGTTTCGATCTTCGGCGCCAACGCGCACGCCGCGGTCGGATTGTGCGCATTCCGGCTCGGGCGTTTCGCCGAGAGCGCCGCACACTACGCGCGGGCCGAAGCCCTTGCCCCGGACAACGCGGCGATCCGTACGAAACGCCTGTTCGTGGAAGGCAGGGCGGCGCAGAGCTCTGCCGCGTCCACCGCGTAGCGTGCTCTAAGCGCCGAGCGCGCGCTCGAGCACGCGCGCGACGTGGAGCGGGCGCCGCCGCGTGCCATCGCGGATCTGATGCCGGCAGCTGAACCCGTCGGTGACGATCAGCGTCTGGCGCGAGGCGTTGCGTACCGCGGGAAGGAGCTCCGCCTCAGCCATTCGCATCGAGATCGCGTAGTGCTCGGCTTCGTAGCCGAACGCTCCGGCCATGCCGCAGCAGCTCGATTCGACTGCGCGCGACACGAGCCCCGGGATCCAGGAGAGCACCGCCTGCATCGACGCGGCCGCGCCGAAGGCTTTCTGATGGCAGTGCGCGTGAACCAGCGCCTCGCCGGCGGCGAGCGGACGCAGCGGCAGCTCGAGCCGGCCCGCTTCGCGCTCGCGCACCAGGAATTCCTCGAATAGGAGCGCATGACTTGCGAGCAGCGCGGCGTCTTCGCCGAAGCGATAGGTCAGGAATTCGTCGCGCATGCCGAGCAGGCACGATGGCTCGAGCCCGACCACAGCGACGCCGCGGCGCACGAAGGGCAGGAGCGCATCAAGGGTGCGGCGCGCCTCCGCCTTCGCCTCTTCGATCAGGCCCGCGGCGAGAAAAGTCCGCCCGCAGCATAGCGGCCGCTCGCCGCGCACCGCGTTGAAGCGCACGCGATAGCCTGCGGCATCGAGCACGCGGCTCGCCGCGCGCGCGTTCTCGACGGCAAAATAGTTGGTGAAGGTGTCGACGAAGAGCACGACCTCGCGGCGCTCGTCGCGCGCCGTCGATCGGTCCTTTGCAGCCACCCGCAGGTAATCGCCCTGCCAGCGGGGCAGCTGTCGCCGCGCCGAGATGCCGAGCCAGCGCTCCGACAGCCGGCGCGGGATACGCTCGCCCAGATTGGCCAGCGAGCGCAGCCGCGAAGCGACGCGCGCGTAACGCGGCAGGTAGGCGACGACCCGATCGCTCAGACGCAGGCGGTGGCGCACCCGATACGCCGCCAGCGCCTCGATCTTGAGCCGCGCCATGTCGACGCCGGTCGGGCACTCGCGCTTGCAGCCCTTGCAGGAAACGCACAGCTCGAGCGCCGCGTGCACCGCTTCGCCGCCCAGGCCCTCCTCTCCGAGGTGATCCTTGAGCTGGCCGCTGAGCGCGAGGCGGAGCGTGTTCGCGCGCCCTCGGGTAGTGTGCTGCTCGTCGTGCGTCACGCGGTAGCTCGGGCACATCGTGCCCGCGTCGAATTTCCGGCAATGGCCGTTGTTGTTGCACATCTCCACGGCCTTGGCGAGCCCCTGCGTCGAGTCTCCGCCCGAGCCGGGCGCGGTCTCCGAGCCGGAGATCGGATCGCGATCGACGTCCCAGGCCGACCAGTCGAGACGGGGCACGAGCGTCACGCGCCGATAGCTCGGCGAGAAGCGAAAGAGCGACTCGTCGTCCATCTTCGGCGGCGACACGATCTTGCCCGGATTCATTCGATTGCCCGGATCGAACAGCGCCTTCACCTCCGCGAACGCGCCGGCGATCTTCGGACCGAACTGCCACGCGACCCATTCGCCGCGGCACAAGCCGTCGCCGTGCTCGCCGGAGTAGGCGCCCTTGTACTCGCGGACCATCGCGGAGGCTTCCTCGGCGATCGCGCGCATCTTCGCCGCGCCGTCGCGGCGCATGTCCAGGATCGGCCGGACGTGCAGCGTCCCCACGCTCGCGTGCGCGTACCAGGTGCCCTGCGTGCCGTGCTTCGCGAAGATCTCGGTGAGCCGCTCGGTGTAATCCGCGAGATGCTCGAGCGGAACGGCGCAGTCTTCGATGAACGACACCGGTTTCCCGTCTCCCTTCATCGACATCATGATGTTGAGACCCGCCTTGCGCACGTCCCACAGCGCCTTCTGCGAGGCGCCCTCCGTGATCTTCACGACGGAATCCGGCAGGCCGAGGTCCCCCGCCAGCTCCGCCAGCGCGTCCAGCCGCGCGTGCTGCGTCCCCGCGTCCGCGCCGGCGAACTCGATGAGCAGAATCGCTTCCGGCGTGCCAACCAGCGCACGCTCGATGATCGCGCGAAACGCGGGATTGGCGCGCGCGAGATCGATCATCGTACGGTCGACGAGCTCGACCGCCGTGGGTCGAAGCTCGACGATGTGCCGAGCCGCCTCCATCGCCCGATGAAACGTCGGGAAGCTGACCACGCCGAGCACCTTGCATGCGGGAAGCGGCGCGAGCTGCAGCCTGAGGCGCGAGAAGTACGCGAGCGTTCCCTCGGAGCCGACGAGCAGATGCGCGAGATTGACCGATCCGTCGGACGTATAGGGTCGCACGCTCTGCGGATTGAAGACGTCGAGGTTGTAGCCGCCGACCCGGCGCAACACCGCGGGAAACGTCTGCGCGATCTGGTCATGCTCGCGCGCGCCGATCGCGGCCAGCGCGCGGACGATCTCCCCGGAGCGGCCCGAGGGCGACATCGCATCCATCGGCCCGAACGCCACTTCGCTGCCGTCGGCGAGAAGTGCATCGATGCCCAGCACGTTGTGCACCATGTTGCCGTATTCGATCGAGCGCGAGCCGCAGGAGTTGTTGCCGGCCATGCCGCCGATCGTCGCCTGGGCCGATGTGCTCACGTCGACCGGAAACCACAGCCCGTGCGGCTGCAGCGACGCATTGAGCCGGTCGAGCACGACGCCCGGGTCCACGCTTATCGTCATGGCGTCGCGATCGAGCGGGCCGATGGTACTGAGCGCCTTGCTGTGATCGATGACGAGCGCCTCGCCGACCGTCTGCCCGCATTGCGACGAGCCCGCGCCGCGAGGAAGTATGGGAACGGCTTCCGCGCGCGCGATGTCGAGTGCGACGCGAAGATCGGCTGCATCGGCGGGCACCACGACGCCGACCGGAAAGATCTGATAGATCGACGCGTCAGTGGCGTACCGGCCGCGGGAAGCGACGTCGAACAGGACATCGCCGCGGCAGCCGTCCCGAAGACGCCGCGCCAGAAGCGACGCGTCGACGGCGCGCGCAAGGTCTCCCCGTGCGCTAAGCGTCGGCTCCCGCGGCGCGTTCATGCTAACGGCTCGTTGTGCATTTTTTCGGCGGGGCTCGACCGGGAGCGCCGCGGTCGGCAGGCGCAAGACGTATAAAATAGGCCGGAGTGCCTCCTTAAGCAAATCGGTCAGCCCGATCGCCCTCATGAATCCCGAACCGACTGTCGCTCTGGCGCGCTTCGTCGCCACCGCGGATGCCCGCAGCCTGTCTTCGCGGGTGCGCCATGAAGCAAAACGCGCGCTCCTGAACTGGCTGGGCTGCGCAATCGGTGCCTCGCGTCACGAAACGATCGCGCGCGCCATCGCCGCGCTCGCGCCGTTCGCGGGTGCGCCGCAGGCAACGGTCCTCGGGCGGCGCGAGCGCTTCGATATCCTCAATGCGGCGCTCTTGAACGGTACGGCTTCGCACACCTTCGACTTCGACGATACGCACCTCAAGACGATCATCCATCCCACGGGTCCGGTTGCATCGGCGCTGCTGGCGCTGGCCGAGCACGTGCCGGTCAGCGGCGGCGATTTCGTCCATGCCTTCGTGCTCGGCACGGAGGTCGAGTGCCGGATCGGCAACGCGGTGTACCCCTCGCACTACGACGTCGGCTGGCACATCACCGGAACGGCCGGCGTGTTCGGCGCGGCCGCAGCCGCGGGGCGACTGCTGGCCTTGAGCGAAAAGCAGCTCGCCTGGGCGCTCGGCATCGCCGCCACGCAGGCCTCGGGCCTGCGCGAGATGTTCGGCTCGATGTGCAAGCCGCTTCACGTGGGTCTCGCGGCGCGAAACGGGCTCGCGGCGGCGCTGCTGGCGCGCCAGGACTTCACCAGCAGCGCGGAGCCTATCGAGGGCCGGCGCGGATTCGCCAACGTGCTCGCAGCCGAGCGCGACTTATCCCGGATCACCGAGGCGTTGGGCGAGACCTGGGAGCTCGAAGCCAACAGCTACAAGCCGTTCGCGTGCGGCGTGGTGGTGCACCCGGCCATCGACGGCTGCCTGCAGCTCCGCGCGGAGCACCGGCTCGTGCCGACCGCGATCGAAGCGATCGAGCTGCGCGTCCATCCGCTGGTCCTCGAGCTCACCGGCAAGAAGGCCCCGCGCACCGGCCTGGAAGGCAAGTTCAGCGTCTATCACAGCTGCGCGGTGGCGATCACCGACGGCGCGGCGGGACAGCTTCAGTATTCCGACGCGCGCGTCGCCGATCCGATCGTCGTCGCGCTGCGCGAGCGCGTAGCCGCGGAGGTCGATCCCAACCTGAGCGAGGACGCCGCGCACGTCCGGATCCGGCTGAAGGACGGCCGCGTGCTCGAGCGCCATGTCGCGCACGCGCTGGGCAGCCGCGAGCGGCCGATGAGCGATCGCGATCTCGAAGCGAAGTTCCGGGACTTGAGTGCGGCGGTACTCGATGCGTCGACCATCGAGTCGATCGTGGCCGCATGCTGGGCGCTCGAGACCAACGCCGACAGCGGCGGGCTTGCCCGACTGACGGTGCCGCAGCGCGATACGGCGCGCGCAACCACATAGGGAGAAAACCATGATCAAGCGCATCGCTTTCGGGGTGTTACTGTTCGGGCTCGCCAGCCTCGGCTTCGGCCAGCCGCCGATCGTGATCAAGTTCAGCCACGTGGTCGCGGCGGACACGCCCAAGGGCCAGGCGGCCGAAAAGTTCAAGCAGCTCGCGGAAGCGCGAACCGGCGGCAAGGTCCGGGTCGAGGTCTATCCCAACAGCCAGCTTTTCAAGGATGGCGAGGAGATGGAGGCGCTGCAGCTCGGGTCGGTCCAGATGCTCGCGCCGTCGATGTCCAAGTTCGGACCGCTGGGACTTCCGGAGTTCGAGCTGTTCGACCTGCCCTACATCTTCCCCGATCGCACGAGCTTGCGCAAAGTGCTCGACGGCGACATCGGCCGCGACCTTTTGAAGCGTCTCGAGTCGAAGGGCATCGTCGGCCTCGACTTCTGGGACAACGGATTCAAGGTGATGAGCGCCAATCGTCCGCTGCACGCGGTCGCCGATTTCAAGGGTTTGAAGATGCGCATCAAGTCCTCGAAGGTGCTCGATGCCCAGATGCGTGCGCTCGGAGCGCTGCCGCAGGTCATGGCGTTCTCGGAGGTCTACCATGGGCTGCAGACCGGCGTGGTAGACGGTACGGAGAATTCAGCCCCGAACCTCTACACCCAGAAGATGTACGAAGTGCAGAAGTACGTCGCCTTGTCGAACCATGGGTACGACGGCTACGCGGTCATCGCCAACAAGAAGTTCTGGGACGGCTTGCCCGCCGAGATCCGGGCGACGCTCGAAGGCGCGATGCGCGAGGCGACGGAGTTCGAGAACCAGCTCTCGCTCAAGGAAAACGAGGACGCCATCGCCAAGGTCAAGGCGTCCGGCAAGACCACGGTCTACGCGCTGACCGCGGAGGAACAGGCGGCGTGGCGGAAGGCGCTGCTGCCCGTGCACCGCGAGATGGAATCGCGGATCGGCAAGCCGCTCCTCGAAGCGGTCTACCGCGAGACGGGAATCGAGGCCGCGCGCTGAAGCCTAATCGCCCAGCCAACGGCCGGGACCCGGCCTGGACGGTCCCGGCGCGGCGATTCGACATCTCATGGAATCCCGGCCTTCGACGGGATGACGTTAAAAACGTCAGCGATCGATCAGGCCGAAACCGACTGGGTCGCCGCCCCATACTGCTCGAAGGCGGCGAGCGCGTCGGCCGCGTACATCAACGAGGGGCCGCCGCCCATATACACGCACACGCCGAGCGCTTCCTCCAGCTCGGCGCGGGTCACGCCGAGCCTGACCAGCGTGCGGACGTGAAAACCGATGCAAGCGTCGCAGTGTCCGGCGACGCTGAGGCATAGGGCCATAAGCTCCTTAGTCTTCTCGCTGAGAACGCCGTCGCGCAGGGCTACGGCGGAGAGCGCATTGAAGTTCTTGATGACGTCCGGTTGATCGGCCCGGAATTTGGAAACGGATGCGGATACCGATCGGGTGATCTCGCGATAATCCTTGCTCATCGCCAACTCCCATCGCTGGCACGGCGAGGTGGTGCTTGGACACCTCCTCGGACGGACGCGCCATTCGACGACCGTCATCGCCATTCTACGAAGTCGGGGAATCGCCGGCGCGCCCACGTGAGCTTTGTTTGCGCTGGATCAAATCCGAGGCCCTGCCCCGCCGTCGACGGCGGCGCCGACGCGCCTTGGCTTCGGGTGTTAGCATTGACGGAAATCGACGTCGTCTCATGCTGCGCGTCCATGGCCTGACCAAGCGCTACGGCGCGCCCCGGCCGCGAACCGTGTTTGCGGGCGTCGAGCTCGAGCTGGACGCCGGGGATTACGTCGCCGTCATGGGCGAGTCCGGCAGCGGGAAATCGACGCTGCTCAATCTGATCGCCGGTCTCGATCGCCCGGACGCCGGTTCCGTCGAGCTGGACGGATCCAACCTCACGGCGCTCGACGACGATGCGCTCACGCTGGTCCGGCGCGCGCGCATGGGCTTCGTGTTCCAGGCCTTCCATGTCCTGCCCTATCTCGACGTCGCTGCGAACGTCGCGTTGCCTCTGTCGCTGCTCGGCATCGACGGCGAGACCGCGCAGCAGCGCGTGCGCGAAGTGCTGCAAGCCGTCGGCCTCGCGGATCGCGGCGACAGTCCGCCGCGCGAGCTCTCGGGCGGCGAGATGCAGCGCGTCGCGATCGCCCGCGCGCTGGTGCATTCGCCGCAGCTGGTGCTCGCCGACGAGCCCACCGGGAATCTCGACGCGGAGAGCGCGCGACAGGTCTTGAACTTGCTGCGCGACCAGATCAAGGCGAACCGTGCGGCCGGCATCCTGGTCACGCATTCCGGCGTCGCGGCGGCGACGGCCGATCGCACGCTGCTGTTGACGGCCGACGGTTTGCGGGCCCGCGAATCGGAGTAGCGGATGACAAGAGCGATCGCGGCTGAAGCCCGAGCGGTGCTCGCCGGATCGCTCGCCCAGAACCGGACGCGCAGCGCGCTCGCCGTGCTCGCGATCGCGCTCGGCGTCGCGCTCGGCTACGCGATCCAGCTCATCACCCACTCCGCGATCAACGAGCTCGCTCTGGGGGTGCAGACGCTTTCCGGCGAAGCGGATCTCCAGCTTCGCGGGGCACGCGCCGGCTTCGACGAGAACGTGTACGCGGACGTCGCGCACATGCCCGAGGTCGCCGCGGCGAGCCCCGTCGTCGAGGTCGACGCCAGGCTCGCCGACCGCGACGAGACGCTGCAGATCGTCGGACTCGACGCGTTCCGCGCGGCGCAGGTCGAGCCCGGTCTCGTCCCCGATGCGGAAGAGCGCCTCGATCTGCTGCGCCCCGACCTGCTGTTCCTGTCCCCCGCGGCAGCGCAGTGGCTCGGCAGCGATCGGGGCGCGACGCTCGGGTTCCAGGTCGGTTTGCAGGGCGTGCGCCTGCGCGTCGGCGGAAGCCTTTCCGCGAGCTCGCGCCGGCGTTTCGCGGTCATGGATATCGCCGGCGCGCAGTCGCTCTTCGATCGAGTCGGCCTGCTCACCCGGATCGATCTCCGGCTCCGGCCGGGCGTCGATCTCGCCGCGTTCCGCGAGCGGCTGCAGCGGCTCCTTCCGGCAGGCATCGCAGTGGAGCGGCCGGAGGCCGATGTCGCCGCGAGCGCGAGCTTGTCGCGCTCCTACCGCGTGAACCTCAACGTGCTTGCCCTCGTGGCGCTCTTCACCGGCGGGCTGCTGGTGTTTTCGACCCAGGCGCTCGCCGTCGTTCGCCGACGCACGCAGTTTGCGCTGCTGCGCGTGCTCGGCATGCGCCGTGGTCGTTTGCTCGCATGGCTCATCGCCGAAGGAGCCTCGCTGGGCGCGATCGGCGCGGCGCTCGGGCTCCCTGCGGGATACGTCCTGGCCCGGAGCGCCGTGCGCATCATCGGTCCGGATCTCGGCTCCGGTTATTTCCGCGGCGTGGCGCCAACGCTCGACCTCGCGCCATGGTCGATGGCCCTCTGCTTCGCGCTCGGCGTCGCCGCGGGATTGTTGGGCAGTCTCGTGCCCGCGCTCGAAGCGTCTCGAGCGGCACCGGCACAAGCGCTCAAGCCCGGTGACGAGGAACGCGCGCTCGCTCGACTGCGTCCCGTCTGGCCCGGCCTGATGGCCGTCGCGGCCGGCACCCTCGTGGCTTTTCTGCCGCCGATCGCGGAGTTGCCGCTGTTCGGCTACCTTGCGATTGCGCTGCTCCTCTGCGGCACCTTGTTGCTGATGCCGGCGATCGCCGCGCTCGCCTTCACTGCCGTTCCGCCGCCACGCGCGTCCGCGCCGCGACTCGCCCTGCTGCAGCTTCGCGGCGCGCCGGGGCAGGCGGCGGTGAGCCTCGCGGCGATCGTCGCGAGCATGGGCCTGATGATCTCGATGGCGATCATGGTCGACTCGTTCCGCGGCGCGCTCGATCTCTGGCTCGAGCGCATTCTGCCCGCCGACCTCTATGTGCGCACCAGCTCGGCCGGCGATACCGCGTACCTTTCGCCGGACGATCAGGCACAGATCGCGGCATTGCGCGGCGTCCGGCGCGCGGAGTTCCTGCGCGAACAGCAGCTCCTGCTCGACCCGTCGCGACCACGCGTGTATCTGCTCGCTCGGCCGATCGATGCTGCGGCACCGCAGGAGCGATTGGTGCTGGTGGCCGCGAGGACGCCTCCCGCGGGAGCGCCGCCTCCGCTCTGGGCCAACGAGGCGATGGTCGACTTGTACGGCTTCGCCGTCGGCAAGACCGTCGAGCTGCCGATCGCCGGCAAGCCGGTCTCGTTCACCGTCGCGGGGATCTGGCGCGACTACGCCAGGCCGCAGGGCGCCATCGTGATCGAGCGCGAGCGCTACGTCGCACTCACCGGCGACCGCACGGCGAACGCCGCCGCCTTGTGGCTCGCGCGAGGCGCGAAGATCGAGGACGTCACGCAAGCCATCGCCCACGACCTGCCTGGCGGCGACCGACTGGACGTCGCCACGCCGGGCGAGGTCCGGGAGTTCTCGCTGCGCATCTTCGACCGCACCTTCGCCGTCACGTACGCGCTCGAGCTCGCCGCGGTAGCGATCGGACTGCTGGGACTCTCGTCGTCGTTCGGCGCGCTGGTGCTGTCGCGCCGGCGTGAGTTCGGCGTGCTCAGGCATCTTGGCATGACCCGCAGGCAGATCGGGATCATGCTGGCGACCGAGGGCCTCGCGGTGAGCGGGGTCGGGCTCGCGGTCGGGCTCGCGCTCGGCTTCGCGATCAGCCTCGTCCTGGTCCACGTCGTCAACCGGCAGTCGTTCCATTGGGGCATGTCGATCTCGGTGCCATGGACCGCGCTCGCTCTCGCCTCGGCCGGCGTGCTTGCGCTGGCGACCGCGACCGCACGGGCGAGCGGACGCAAGGCGATGAGCGAGAGCGCCGTGCGCGCCGTCCGGGAGGACTGGTGAACGGGTTCGGCGCGCAGCGACGGTCGGCACGATGAGGCGGCGGGCATTCATCGCGGCTCCCTTGCTGTTGCTCGCTGCGCGAGCGCGCACCGCCGTTCCGTACCCCGAGGTCTTGCCCGGCCATGCGCTGCGCTTTCCGCAGGATTTCGGCAGTCATCCCGCCTTCCGCAACGAATGGTGGTACATCACCGGTTGGCTCGAAGATGACGCGCGCGGCGAGTCGGGCTTCCAGATCACATTCTTCCGCAATCGACCCGGTGTGGCGGAAGCGAGCCCGAGCCGCTTCGCTCCGCGCGAGCTCCTGTTCGCGCATGCCGCCATCGCCGATCCGCGTCTCGGACGGCTGCGCCACGACGCGCGGGCGGCTCGGGAAGGCTTCGATCTGGCCGGCGCGCGGACCGGCTCGACCGACGTGTGGATCGGCGACTGGTCGCTCAAGCTCGAAGAGGGCCGATATCGAGCGCAGATCGCGGCGCGCGACTTCGGCTTCGATCTGCGGTTCGCGCCGACCCAGCCGGTGCTGCTCGAAGGCGACGCCGGCGTCTCGCGCAAAGGTCCCCTTCCCCGCGAGGCGAGCTATTACTACAGCGAGCCGCATCTTTCGGTGACAGGTCGTGTCCGGACCGCAGGCGTGGACATGGCAGTAAGCGGCGTCGCCTGGCTCGATCACGAGTGGTCGAGCGAATACATGGCACCCCAAGCAGTGGGCTGGGACTGGACCGGCATCAATCTCGACGACGGCGGCGCGCTGATGGTCTTTCGCATGCGTGATCGTTCCGGCGGCGCGTTCTGGGCGGGCGGCAGCCATCGCGCGGCGGATGGCCGCATACGCACATTCCAGCCGAACGAGATCGAGTTCGTCGCCGCCCGCCACTGGCGATCGCCGCGGACTCAGGTCGACTATCCGGTGGCGATGACGATCCGCGCCGGCGACGTGCGCTGCGCGCTCGAGCCGCTTATCGACGACCAGGAGCTCGACGCCCGGGCAGGCGTCGGCGTCCTGTACTGGGAAGGCGCGGTGCGCGCCATCTCAGCGAGCCAGGCGATCGGGCGCGGCTATCTCGAGCTTACCGGCTACGGGAAGCCGCTGAAGATCTGACGGCGAGCTCGTCGTCGGCGTTCCTGTCTGATCCGGCTCATCTGCGGCGCCGCGAATAATTGCATCCCGCCCGCTGTTCACCTTCGCTGTACCGCCGTGGTCTTTAGACACGTGGTACGTCCCCCCCAACCGCACAGGAGCAACGATGATGAAAACAAGCACGGTCGCGATCGGATTCTCAATCGCGCTTGCGGCGCCGGCTTTGAGCCACGCCGAGCAGATCCAGGCCAGCCTGATCGGCTACCAGGAGGTCCCGGCCGTATCGACGGTCGCCAGCGGTACGTTCCGCGCGATGATAAACAAGGACGATTCAATCGATTACGAGCTCACCTTCGGCGGGTTGCAGGGAGACGTGCTGCAGTCCCACATCCATGTCGCCCAGCCGAGCGTCAACGGCAGCATCGTCATCTGGCTCTGTCAGACGGCCGCGGTGCCGGCTCCCGCTGCGGTCGCTGCGCTGACGCCCTTCTGTCCGCAGGCGGGGACCGTCACAGGACACATCACGGCCGCGAACGTGATCGCCGGAGCGACGGCAAGCCAGCAGCTCGCGGCGGGCGAGCTGGACGAAGTCGTGGCGGCGATGCGCGCCGGTGCCGCCTACGCCAACGTCCACACGACGCTTTCGCCTGGCGGTGAGATCCGCGGAGAGATTCGGGCGTCGAACCGGTAACGCTTTGGGACGGGCCGACGCCGGTCCATTACCCCGTTCCGTGGAACGGTCCACGATCCGCGTGGCGCAAACACGCGGCGGCGTCCGGGGGGCGTCCGACCGCTCGACGAATGGAGGATTACGGCGGCCCGTCCCGATTTTTCCTTACTGCGTCGCCTGCGAATGCCGCCCGCCCGGCTTGGAGATATTCGAAACCGCCTTGGCGGTCACCTGTGGATCCTCGCGCTGGGACAGGTTGCCGAGAGAAACGATGCCGACCAGGCGCTTATCGCGATTCAGTACGGGCAGCCTGCGGACCTTGATGTCGGCCATGTTGCGCGCCACGTCCTCCATTTCCTGATCGTCGAAGCAATATAGGACTTCCTCGGTCATGACCTCGCGGATCGGCGTGTCGGGCGGCTTGCCCTGCGCCACGGCGCGGATCGCGATGTCGCGGTCGGTGATCATGCCAACCAGCCGATCCCCGTCTCCGACGGGAAGCACGCCAGCGTCGATCTGGGCCATCATCTTGGCCGCCTCGCATATGGTCTGCTTCGGATTCGCCAACTGCACGTCCCGTGTCATGCACTTGCTGATCTTCATGGGGTGGACCTCCTTTGGAACAAAGGGTTGGATTTGCAGCTTCGCGGCAAATCGCCTCCTCCGGAATGTGCGACAGCGGGAGGGCAGCCCAGTTCGCCTACCGGAGTTCCAAAAGCGCACCCCCGACCCTCGGCCAGGTCAGGGAGTTCATGATCCTGCGGTGGAAAAAAAGGCAGGGCGGCTCTACCGCCCCGCCGACGCGCGATGCCGCCGACCCTAATTGCTCGTCACTGACAGGTGTTGCACGCGCTTAGTCCTTTGTCGCTGGAGTTGTTGTACGGCAGCGTGCGCCAGGCTGGATCATGGCTTTGTAGGACAGCTTTGCCGTTCGGATTGCTCCAGAAACCCGGTGTCCTGATGCCTCCACACGGATTCGAGGCTGAACGACGCGACGGCTAACCCATGCCCGCGCAGGGATCCTCACGCTGCGCGGGCGGAGTGAGCCAGAGGTAATCGAAACCCGGATGATCGGCGACGATTTCTCGCGGGAAATCCTGCGCCTCCCGTTCCTGCTTGGTCGCTTCCACGAAGCCGACCGAGAGCGAGCGCGCGTCCGCGTCAGGCATGGCCGGGGCATGAAGGTAAACGGGGACGCCCAGGTCCGCGCGAACGTGGCCGTCGCCCGCGATGAGGACCGCACCGCTCGGCGTCGCGGCGTTCACCAGCGCCTGGGCCATGGTCGCGTCGCGCAGGCGCTGCGCGAGCACGATGCGCGGGACGACCGATTCCGGCACCTTGCCGCAGTGGCTGTCGACAATGTCGGCGTGAAGCGCGGCGGCCTGCGCATCGGTCCACTTGGCCGCGTGAAAGCGCGCGTACCAGATCGCGTTCGTGTCTTTATCCACCAGCGATTGAAGATCGACCCGGAAGAACGATCTCGCAAGATTCGCCGCACGCACCGGCAAGTGCGCCGCGACCGCGGCTTCGAGAATCGGCTTGTGCATAGGCCAGAGCCACGCCTTGCGATCGAGCTGGCCGGCGTCGGCGAGCTTCTCCGCGTCGAAGGTCGACGCCTGAGCGGCGAGCAGCGCGCCGTCGTGATCGAGGTCGAACTGCTCCATCACGAGCGCGGGATGCGGCCCGCGCGCCGCCAGCTCGGTGATCAAGCGCGCGCGGATCGCATGGTGCTCGGGATTGTCGTGGATCTCGCCGAGCAATCGATAGCGGACGCCCGTGAGCGCGGCGATGAGCTCCGGCTCGGTCACCCAGCGCGCGGCGCGTACGTCCCAGATGCGGGGATCAGGCGTGAAGCCTCCGTTGAGCGCAATCGAAGAGCATGCCGTGAGGAGCGTGCAGAGAGCTGTGCAGATTGCCCGGACCATTCTATTGGATCCCGACCTTCGCCCGGATGACTTTCCTCCGCCGCGGCCGCAAGTCACGGGCGTCGGTCTTTTGCCTGTCGTTGCAACCGCTCCTGAAGCTGATCGAGAAATCCGCGCTGACCGCTCAATATCTTCTCTCGTGCCACATCGAGCGTGAACCACGCGCCTCGATCCGCTTCCGGAAACTCCTGCATCTTGCCCGAGCGCGGTGGCCACTCCATGGAAAAGGTGTTGCTCGCGATCGCCGAGGCGTCGATGTCGCCTTCCACCGCCCACGCGTATACCATCTTGCCGCTCGGCTGCTTGAGCGATCCGAGCGCGATGAACTCGCCATCGACCGGTGATCCGGTCTCCTCCTGAAACTCGCGCTTCGCGGCGGCCAGCTCGTCGTCACCTTCGTCGAGCAATCCTTTCGGGATCGACCACGCCCCGACATCCTTGTTGCGCCAGTACGGCCCGCCCGGATGCACCAGGAAGACTTCGAGCGTCCCTTTGCGGATGCGGTAGAGAAGGACGCCGGCGCTGATCGGCTCGGTCATAAAGCGGACTTGAAAACGGTCCGCATTCAGGGCGCGACCCGTCTTGGACGACCTCGCGGTGGATGCCTAGACGCGGCCACGGCGCTTACCCGATACGGTGGACTCGGCTCATTCGCCGCTAACGTAAAGGGGCTGCGCACGGTCACGCCGCCATAGACGCCCCCATCCTGTAAATCCTCCGAAAGCAGTAATGGACATCCCTGCACCTGGGCCGCACCCACCACGAGGCTGTCCCACCAGCTCAAGCGATGCCGTCGTTCGTTCTCGCGCCCGCGCTGCATCAGCGCTTCGTCGATGGGTTGTGGGCGCCACGCGAACAGGGCGCTGACGTCGTCCCACGCGCCTTCCGGCGACAAGCCCGGCTCCAGCTTGCGCGTGACGGTCACGTAATACTCGGCGAGAATCTGCATACTCGTGCGGCCGGAGTGTTCGCGCCATAAGCGTTCGAGCCAGGCCGCAGCGAGTTCCTGCTTGCTTGGGTCGCGGGCGTCCCGGGCATAGACCAAAACGTTCGTATCAACGAAGACGGGCGCGGTCATGCAGCTCGCTCCGTACTGGATAACGCTTGCCTGCCCGACCAAGTCTGACCGGTGCCTTGCCTAGAAACCTGCGCATCGCTTCGTCGTAGGCGTGGATTTCCCCCATGCGTTGTTGCAGCATTTCCCCAACCAGACGCGACACGCTGAGGTTGTGTCTAGCCGCGTAGACGCGCGCCCAAGCGGCGGTCTCTTCATCGAGTGTGATCGTCACGTTCTTCATAGCGGAAGAAATCACAATTACACGAGAATAGTGTAACACAGATTCAGTGTGATTAGGGCTGGCGCCCGTGGGGCCGTCGCTTCGGCGCCGTGGAGCCTGGCACCAAAGCGGCCACGTTGCCGGCCTTAGTCAGCTTTGATGTCAGCGAAGCATCAGTCGCGACAGCCCGCGCGTGCAGGAAACAACAACGTCCGCGGCCGAGGCGACTCGGCCGACGATCGTGTCGGTTCGCCGCTCCGGCAAAAGCGCACTAGAATGAGCGCCGCCGGTCCGTTCCATGGGGAGAACGATGAGAATCTGCCGACGATCTCTTTACGCCACGATCGCCGTCGCGGCCTGGCTCGCCGCTCCGCTCGCCTGGGCGGCAGCAGCGTGCGACTCGCTGGGGCCGTGCGCCGCGCGAACCTGCCGTCTCGACGCACAGATCGCCCGCGCGAAGGACAAAGGTCAAGCGCGAGAGGTCGCCGCGCTCGAGCGCCAGCGCGCCGATATGGTTCACTGCAGCGACGACGGGCTCAAGCAGAAGCGCAAAATGGCCTTGGAGCAGGCACAAGGCCGGGTCGATCGTCGCGAGGCGGAGCTGAAGAAGGCGGAGGCGAGCGGAGACGCTGCCAAGGTGAAGAAGGCGCAGCGCAACCTGCAGAGCGCGCGTAAGGCATACGCCGAGATCGAGAGCTCGCCGCTTTAGCTGGCCGCACAGGCGTTGGTCACCCCGGCGAAGCCTGTCCCAGCATGCCTGAAGCCTCGGGCCGGGCTCCATGTTTTCGGCCCCAGTCCAGCGCCGTCGGGGCTGAACGAGCAGCGCGTCAGTAGATCTCCGGCATCGGCACCGGCTGCGCTTCGGGCTTGCACTGCCCGCACCACAGCGCGTCGGCGACCACCACGGCCTTCGGCGTGCTGTTGGCTCCGACGAAGATCGTGGCGATGTACGGCATGCGCTTCTCGGCGTGATCCTTGCAGATGGCTCGGCCGCAAAACCGACAGACCCCCACGGCTTCGTGATCGTCGAAAAAACACTTCACTGCTGCCTCCCGGAAGGAATGAGTTTGCCCTGTTCTTGTTCCGGCGCCCGCGAGCGCTAGGCTCATTGTGGCACAGGTCGCGTCTTCTACTCCTCTTCACCTTCGGTCGCCAGTGCCGCGGCTTGTGCTCTTGCGGTCAGCGCGGCTTGAACGCGGACGTGGACACTGTCGCCGACGGGTTTATGCCCGACCAGCGCCGCCTGGAGCGTGGTCCATAGGTTCGTGCGCGGCGGCTCCAGCTTCTCCAGCGTCTTCCCGAGCCGAGCCCAGAGCGACCATGACGTCTTTCCGACGATCGACCGTACGTGCGACATGACATAGATGCCGACGTCGTGTCGCGCCTGCTTCAGATCTCGCTTGAGCTCGGTGATCTGTCCGGCAAGCTCGACGCGCAATTCGGCATCCTTGGTCTTTCTTATGAGGTCCTGCTTCATCGCGAGCTGCGCACTGAGCAGCAGCGCATTGGCCACCTGCTCCCGCTTCACTTCGCCGAACCGTTCCTCTACCGGCGCCAGCAGATCGTCGAGGTCCTCCATTCGTTGCACCAGCATCGCCTCGCCCCTCGAGACGCCAGCCTTCATTCCGAGCGACTTGCGCAAGCGAGCGCGCTCCCTGCGTAGGCCCCATATGATCGCCGCGCACACGAGCAGCAGCGTGCCGAACGCGATCAGTGCCAGGACGATGTAGCCCGTCTGGCCGAAGACGAAGTTGTGGAACGCCGTGTTGTTGTAGGCAGTGTGTGCGGAGATGGCGAAGATCAGGCCCACGACCCAGGCGAGCAGCGGATGCTTCATCAGCGGACCGAGCGGGAATCCGGCGACGGCCATTCCGACGATCGCCGATGTACTTCCATGCATCACGGAGGATACGAAAGCGCGCGTCGTGCCAACGACGAGCCCGGTATCGACGTCCACGCGGCTGAGATAGAGCATGTTCTCGCCAATCGCGAATCCGATACCGGCCGCGAAGCCGTAAATCGCACCGTCAACGAAAAACGTCGTATCGGCACGCCGAACGAGGTAGAGAAGCACGAGGGACTTGAAGATCTCCTCGACGAAGGGCGCCGTATGAGTCGACACGAACTGCTTGCCCAGCACGAGCGCCATGGGATGGCTCACCTGATAGGAGAGCTCCACGGAAATGGCGCCCCAGACGAGGGCGAGGACGATGAGTCGCGCTTTGTGCGTCTCGAAAAAATTCAGCCACTTCACCAGTAAAAGGAACGCCAGCGGAATCGCGCTGGCGATGATGATCGAGTAACTGATCGGCTGATAATGAGGCATCGACTGAGGGTCACTCGTGTGGCGGGTCGCCAGATCGCGTCATACACAAAACAAAAGCGGTAGTCAATCGACTACCGCTTTCGCCTGTTCCGAAATCGCTGGCAGCGATTCCGCAGAGCTACTGAAGTACCTGGGCCTGTGCTTGCCTAGTTCGAGGCGTTCGAGGCGTTCGAGGCGTTCGAAGCATTCGAGGCGTTCGAAGCATTCGAGGCGTTCGAAGCATTCGAGGCGTTGGACGCATTCGAGGCGTTCGAGGCATTGGACGCATTCGAGGCGTTCGAAGCATTCGAGGCATTCGACGCGTTCGAAGCATTCGACGCGTTCGAAGCATTCGAAGCATTCGAAGCATTCGAAGCATTCGACGCGTTCGAAGCATTCGACGCGTTCGAAGCATTCGACGCATTCGAAGCATTCGAGGCGTTCGACGCATTCGAGGCATTCGACGCATTCGAGGCATTCGACGCATTCGAGGCATTCGACGCATTCGAGGCATTCGACGCATTCGAAGCATTCGAAGCGTTGGACGCGTTCGACGCGTTGGATGCATTGGAAGCTGCCGACGCATTCGATGCGTTAGCAGCATTCGACGTCAGCGCCTGCGTTCCCATCGAACTCTTAAGAACATCCGGCTTGAAGTCGGCTGTGTAGATCGCCAGGCCCGCCACCGCGAACACGGCTATCCCGACCAGCATTGTTTGTTTATTTCGTGTCATTTGAGCGCTCCCCTTTCCGGGTCTTGAACGATGACGGTCCCCAGTATAGCTAACCGGGTCCGCACTGGAAGGTGAATATTCACGTTCGAAGCCTAAGCGGCTGTCGGGCATCCCGCGGTTATCTACAACCTATTGATTTTATTATCTTTCTGCATTGCAGCCAGACGAATCCACCCACCGCAGGCCACATCGGGTGAGGAGCCGCCCGCACCGGGCGACGCACCCAGACGCGGCCGCATCTAATTGCGCTTGATCGTTCCCACTCCCGCATCGGGCCTGCCGGCCCCACCCGCGGCCAAGCCGGAAGGCATCGCGTTCACGCTGCGATCGTAATCGGCCTTGGCATCCCGCACGCAGTCCTGCCGCGTCGCTCCGATGAGGTCCTTGCACTTCGCCAGTGCGGCGGCGTAGTCCGCGTCACTCTTGACCGGGGACGCCGTCGCGGTCGATGGCCCCGTAGCCGAATGCTTCATGGTTTCATCCTTTCCCGTTCGCGAAGAAGAATCCGACCGTCAGTTCTATCGAGGAGAACATCCGCATTCCGATTGACCTTCCCTCGGGACCGGAAAATTTCGCGCCCGGAATTGAAGCATTGCGCCTTGCCCTGCAGGTGGAGTCAGAAGATCGCTGACAGACTGCCCGCTGTCATCGTGGTGGACGGCCCACGACGACGGAGTTCAGGCTTTGGCCCTGCCTTGATTCGCGACCGATTGAACTGCCTGTGCGATCTTGTCGGCGTCGCCGAGGTAATAGTGGCGTATCGGCTTCAGATCGTCGGCGAGCTCGTAGACGAGTGGTATCCCAGTGGGGATGTTGAGCCCGACGATCTCCGCGTCGCCGATGTCGTCGAGGTACTTGACCAGGGCGCGCAACGAATTGCCATGCGCCACGATGATCACCCTTTCGCCCGCGGCGACGCTGGGCGCAATCGTCTCGCGCCAATAGGGCAGGAATCGCGCAACCGTATCCTTGAGGCATTCGGTGCGCGGCAGCTCCGCCGCACTGAGCCGCGCGTAGCGTGGATCCGCGCCGGGATAGCGAGGGTCAGAAGCTTCCAGCGCCGGCGGCGGAACGTCGTAGCTGCGGCGCCAGACGAGCACCTGCTGATCGCCGAACTTGCTCGCGATTTCGGCCTTGTTGAGACCCTGCAGGGCGCCGTAGTGGCGTTCGTTGAGGCGCCAGCTCCGATGGACCGGAATCCACATCAGATCCATCTCGTCCTGCACCAGCCAGAGCGTGCGAATCGCACGCTTGAGGACGGACGTATGCGCCACATCGAAAGCGAAGCCCTTTCCGCGCAGCACGGCTCCCGCGCTCTTCGCTTCGGCGATGCCCTGCTCGGTGAGATCGACGTCGGTCCAGCCGGTGAAGCGGTTTTCCCTGTTCCACGTGCTCTCGCCGTGCCTCAGTAGAACCAGTTGTCGCATGGCTCGATTCTCGACGAGCCGGATGGTCAAGTAAAGCCGCAGCGTTGATTTCGCGCTATTCTGGAGAGATGAACGCGGACCCTCGAGGGGCGACGGTCGTCGTCACCGGCGCGACGGGTAACCTCGGCCGCGCCGTCGCGCGCGCCTTCGGCGAGCGTGGCGCCAACCTCGTGCTCATCGGCCATCGGCGTGAGGCCCTTGCATCCGCCTTCGGCACCGAAGATGCACGGCGCCTGTTCGCGCCCGTCGACCTTCTCGATCGAGCTCAGGTCGACGCCGCCATTCGAGGAGCGGTCGAGCGCTTCCAGCGCATCGACGTCGTATGCAATATCGCCGGCGGCTTTCGCGCGGGCGCCAGCGTGCATGAATCCGCCGACGCCGAATGGGATTTTCTTTTCGACATCAACGTGCGCTCCCTGCTCAATGCCGTGCGCGCGGCGGTGCCACACATGATCGCCGCCGGAGGCGGCCGTATCATCAACGTGGGGGCTCATGCAGCGCTCGAGGGCGTGGCGGGGATGGCGCCGTATTGCGCCGCCAAGAGCGCCGTCCTCCGTGTCACCGAGTCGATGGCCGCCGAGTTGCGGGGCAAGAGGATCACCGTCAATTGCGTCCTGCCGACGATCCTCGACACGCCGGAGAACCGCACGGCAATGCCCGACACCGATCCGACGCGCTGGGTGGCGCCCGAGGACTGCGCGCAGGTGTTCGTCTTTCTCGCCTCGGAATACGGGCGGTCCATCAACGGCGCGGCGGTTCCCGTCTCGGGTTCTCGTGCCGAGCAATGACCACCGAGCCGCGACCGAGAATCGGGCTCGCCCTGGGCAGCGGCTCGGCGCGCGGCTGGTCGCACATCGGGGTATTGCGTGCGCTCGCCGACCAGAGCATCGCCGCCGACGTCGTCGCCGGTTGCTCGATGGGCGCCATCGTCGGCGCGGCTTACGCGGCCGGCCGGATCGAACAGCTCCAAACCTGGGCGCTCGCGCTCGACCGCATAGGCGTCTTCGGGCTGATCGACCTGGGGCTGCGCGGTGGGCTGATCAAAGGCAACAGGCTGCTCGATTTCTTTCACGAGCACGTCGCCGCGGGATGCGAGTTTTCGGAACTGTCGGTGTCCTTCGGCGTGGTCGCGACCGACCTCGCTTCCGGGGAGGAGGTGTGGTTACGCGAGGGCAAGGTGTCCGATGCCGTGCGCGCGTCCTGCGCCGTCCCTGGATTGTTCCAACCGGTGTGGCGCGATGCTTCCTTCCTCGTCGACGGGAGCCTCGTCAACCCCATACCCGTCTCGCTGTGTCGCGCCATGGGCGCGGACGTGGTCATCGCCGTCGATCCCGGGTCGGACCGCATCAGGAGCTTCACCCCTGTCGAGAAGGTTGCCTCCGGCGGCAGCTCGTATCGAGGCTGGCTTCGGGGTGCCCTCATGCGCTGGCGCTCCGGTGCTGTCGACGCCGCGGGCCATCGGCGTGCTTCCATCCCGCTGCCGTCGATGAGCGATACTTTCCTGAGCGCCATCGCCATCATGCAGGAAGGAATCGCCCACCGACGGCTCGCGGTCGAGCCGCCGGACGTGCTTCTCACGCCGCGTCTCGGACCGCTGGGACCCTTCGAATACCACCGCGCGGCGCTCGCGATCGAGGAGGGCCGAACGGCCGTCGCGGCGATGCTGGGCGATATTCGCGCCGCGTTGACCCGGGCGCACCGCCTGAGCCCGATCGATACGCACTAATCCTTCAGTCGTCCCATCGCCTCCTCCAGCAGCCGGATCGCGTCGGCCCGGCCCTTGTCGCTGAGTCGAGCCTTATCGATGATGAGGAGGAGGCCGTCCTGCTCCTGGCGGATGACTCGTCCTTTGAACTGAGTCTCGTCGTGAAGACCGACCACGCGGTAGGTCTTCACCGGCGTCGGGAAGCCCTTGACCGTGATCGTACCGGTCTCCTCGGCAATCACGGAGTCCTTGACCAGGGCGTAGGTCTCGTGCGCGAGCAGGATGCCGCCGAGATCGGCGTGCGACTGCAGTCGCGCCGCCAGATTCACCTCGTTGCCGATGATCGTGTAGTCGACGCGATCGTCGCTGCCGAAGTTTCCCACCGTGCAGAAGCCGGTATTGACGCCGATTCTGAGCTGGAAGACGTGCTCCTGGCCGCGGTCCCGCCACGCCGCCTGCAGATCCCTCATGCGCTGCTGCATCGCGATCGCCATCCTGACGCACGCGATGGCGTCTTCCCTCGGTCCGCGGGTCTCCGGATCGCCGAAGAACAGCATGATCGCGTCACCGATGAACTTATCGATGGTAGCCCCGTATTCGAGGGCGATCGACGACATCTCGCGCAGGTACTGGTTCAGGAGCGTGGTCAGTTCCTCCGATTCCAGGAGGTCGGTCGTTTCGGTGAAACCCGCGATGTCGGAGAAGAAGATCGTCAGTTTCTTGCGCTGCGACGTCACCTCGACGTTCTTCTCGCCGCTGAAGATCGACCGGTAGAGTTGTGGCGAAAGATACTTCGACAGCTTCGAGGAGAGCGACTCGAGCATCTGATTCTTCTCGGTGACGGCTTTGCTCGCTTCCGCGGTTCGCTGGATTGCCTCCAGGAGCTTTTCCTCGGCCTGCTTGAGCTCGGTGACGTCCGTCATCACCGTCACGGTCCCGCTCGAAGCGATGCGGCGCCGGACGACGCGGTAGACGCGACCGTCCGGGGTGTGATCCTCGAGCGCAGCGCCTGACGGGTTCCGCAAGCTCTCCAGGCGATGGGCAACCAGGGTATCGACGTCGCCGTCGCCGTAGTAGCCGTGCTCCGCGAGATAACGCAGCAGGTGAGCATACGGGCGACCCGGCTGGAGCAAGTCCCTCGGCACGGGATAGAACTCGGCGAAACGGTCGTTGCACACGACGATGTTCAGGTCTTCGTCGGTATAGGCAAGGGCTCCGGCCATATTGTCCAACGCGATGAGGAGCTTCGCTTCGTTCGCGGCGAGGCTTTCCTCGGCTCGCTTGAGCTCGGTGATATCGGCGATCGCCGTCACCGTACCGCCCGGCGCTGCGCGCCGCCGGTAGACTTCGTAGGTTCGGCCCTGCGGCGTGCGGTCCTCGAAGGTCGTGCCCGCGGGGTTCCGCAGACTCTCCACCCGACGCGCCACGAGATCCTCGATGTTGCCCTTGCCGTAATAACCGTGCTCGGCGAGATAGCGCAGGAACTCAGGATATGGCCTGCCGCGCTGAAGCAACTCTTTCGGGGCATCGTACATCTCGGCGAACCGATCGTTGCAGATCACGATGTCGAGCTGCTCGTCGGTGTACGCGAGCGCGCCCGGCATGTTGTCGAGCGCGACCTGGAGCTCGGCTTCCTTTCGGGCGGCCTGAGCTTCAGCGCGCTTGCGCGCGGTGATGTCGGTATAGGTGAGTACCAGGCCATCGCTCACGATGGGCGTGTACTGAACGTGCAGTATCTGTCCGGAGGGAAGCACATATTCGAGCTCGTGCGGCTCGCGTCGGAGGATCCGGTTCAGCCGCGACAGCGCATGCATTTCCACATCGCCCGAGCCGTAGTCGCCCCGCTGGGCATTGAAGCGATACAGCTCGACGAGCTCTGTGCCCGGTTTGCACAAGGCGGCGGGATACCCGCGCAATGTCCGGAAAGCCTTGTTGCTGGCGACCAGTCTGAGGTTCCGGTCGAAGATCGCGAAGCCGAAGTCGAAGGTGTCGAGGCCAGCACGAATCAGCCGTGTAAGCGCCTCCGAACTCGGCTGCGGCTTCGCTTCTTTCCGAGCGGTTTCCCTGGCCACGACCAAGCTTCACTCCCCCGAAAAAACCGGCGAAAGCGCCGCATGGCAGCTTCGATCCTCCCACCAGCGGGCGGCCTATCGCGGCAGCATTCTAGCCCGAATTCCGTCACGGCCGACGGCGCGCCGGAATCGCGGAATCTGCACTGCTCCCGCAGGTGTTCGAAGCACGCTGCAATCGAGCGACGTTACGCCGCGGCACCCGAGCTTCGATGGAGAGCGACCTCAACTGCATGAGGCCCCTCTGGGCCCGCGGCAGCCGACGTATCTTGTGATCCGGCGGCGGGAAAGTCCGCCGGGACGAGTCTGATTCTCGCGTAAGCGCGGCGAGCACGCGCCATAGGAACCCTCCCTACGCCCGAACTGAAGCGCGGGCACTGGCGAAACTGCTTGAAAAAGGTCGGCGCATCGAACGGCCGTTGATCTGCGTCAAGCAGCGGCGTCAAGGCGACGTCTACACTTTGAACATAGTGGGGCGGTCCTTCCCTTCCGTTCGCGATCAAGCCGCTCCTGGAGCGCCGAAAGGTATCGATATGCCAATCGCAGATCTGTGCAATCGCGATGTGATTTGCGCGGCGCTTGAAACGACCGTGGCGGCCGCCGCCAAGCTTATGCGCCAGCATCACGTCGGCGACGTGGTCGTTGTCGACAAGCCTGACGCCGAGCGCATGCCCATAGGCATCGTCACCGATCGCGATATCGTCGTCGAGGTCGTGGCCCTCGGAGTCGATCCGAACACGGTAACGCTCGGCGACCTGATGTCATGGGGCGGTCTCGTGACAGTGCAGGAGTCGGACAGCTACGTCGCCACCCTGAGACTCATGAACGCCAAGGGGATCCGGCGGCTGCCGGTCATCAATAGAGCGGGCATTCTGGTAGGGATTGTCAGCATCGATGATCTGCTGCCGAGATTTGTCGCCGAGCTCTCTGAGCTGGCGGAGCTCGCAGCGCACGGCAGGCAACGCGAAGAGCAAACAAGGCCCTCGCCCGTGCAGAGCTCCGATTGAGAACGGTGGTGTAAATGAATCCGCAACGACTCGTCTGTACGTTCGAAGAGGGCGATCCAAGCGACAAGATGAATCTCGGAGGAAAAGGGGCGAACCTCTGCGCTATGACGCAGATCGGTCTCAACGTTCCGTCCGGCTTCGTCATCACGGCAGCGGCTTGCCTCGCATACCTGGAACACAACCGCCTTCCCGAAGGGCTGATGGCCGAGGTGCGAGCGCATATCGCGCGGCTCGAGCGCAAGTCGGGCAAAGGCTTCGGCGACGGGACGAACCCGCTGCTGGTCTCGGTGCGCTCGGGCTCGGCCATGTCGATGCCCGGGATGATGGATACGATCCTGAACCTGGGGCTCAATGCCCGGACGCTGCAGGGTCTGATCGAGTCCACCGGTAATCCCCGCTTCGCCTATGACGCCTGGCGCCGCTTCATTCAGCTGTACAGCAAGATTGCCATGGGCGTCGCAGACGAGCCGTTCGATGGTGCGATGGCAGAGGTCAAGCGGAAGTATGGAGCCCTGCAAGACGTCGATCTCGACGCGGCCGCGCTGCAAGACCTGGCCGAGCGGTTCCTAGCGATATGCCGTGAGCAGACCGGCGAAGCGTTCCCCGCCGATCCCTACGATCAGCTCGAGCGAGCGATAGGCGCCGTGTTCCGCTCCTGGAATGGCAAACGGGCTGTCGATTACCGGAAGCAGTTCCGGATCACCAAGGCGATGGCGAACGGCACTGCGGTCAATATCGTGACCATGGTATTCGGGAACATGGGCGAGGACTCGGCGACCGGCGTCGGCTTCACGCGCAACCCAGCCACCGGCGAGAACGTGATCTATGGCGAATACCTGACGAACGCCCAAGGCGAGGACGTCGTCGCCGGCATCCGCACACCGAAGCCGATTGCGCTGCTGGCGCAGGAGATGCCAGACATGTATCGCGAGCTCATCGAGCTTCGCGACCGCCTGGAGGAGCATTACAGGGAGGTACAGGATTTCGAATTCACGATCGAGAAGGGACGGCTCTATTGCCTGCAGACGCGCAACGGCAAGATGAACGCGCGCGCCCTGGTGGTCACGTCGGTGGAGATGGTTGGCAACGGCATCATCTCGAAGCCCCGGGCACTCATGCGAATCGCCCCTGCGCTGCTCGATCAGCTGCTGGTCCCGACCCTCGACCCGAAGCACAGAGTCCAAGCACTGGCGCAGGGCCTGGCTGCCTCCCCCGGCGCCGCATCGGGTCGGATCGTCTTCGACGCCGACACCGCCGAGCAGCGCGGTCGTGCAGGCGAGAAGGTGATTCTCGTGCGCGAGGAGACCAAACCGGAAGATATCCACGGCTTTTTCGCCGCCCAGGGGATCCTCACCGCTCGTGGCGGCAAGACTTCGCACGCCGCAGTCGTCGCGCGCGGCATGGGCAAGCCTTGCGTGTCCGGCTGCGACGCCATCCGGATCGACGTCCGCGAGCGGTGCGCGCAAGTGGGTGGAACCACCTTCCACGAAGGCGATTTCATCACCATCGACGGCACGACGGGAAATGTCTATCCGGGGCAGATCCCTACGGTAGAGGCCGAATTCTTCGCAGAGCTTGCGACGCTGCTGTCCTGGGCGGACGACGCGGCAAGGTTGCGCGTTCTGGCCAATGCCGATACGCCGCGCGATGCAGCTCGTGCACGGCAATACGGCGCAATGGGCATCGGGCTCTGCCGCACCGAGCGGATGTTCAACGATCCGCAACGATTGCCCATCGTTCAGGAGATGATCCTCGCCGACACAGTGGACGCGCGCCGCGCGGCGCTCGACAAACTGTTGCCGATTCAGCGCGGCGATTTCAAGACGCTGTTCAAGGCGATGGCCGGCCTTCCGGTGACCGTGCGGTTGCTCGATCCGCCGATGCACGAGTTCCTCCCCACGACCGAGCAGCTGGAATTCGAGATCAGCCATCTACACCACCTGAAGCGCATGGCCCGCTCGATTACCGAGCTTCCCGACACGCTGAGGCTGCTCGATGCGGAATTGCCGCGCGAGTATGTCGAGAGCCTGGGCAAATTGCAGGCAAGCCTCGCGAAGTGCCAGGAAACGCACCGCGACGACGCCCTCCTCGCCAACCGAGAGGCGATGCTGAAGAAAGTTCACCTGCTCGGCGAGGTCAATCCCATGCTCGGTCACCGTGGTGTCCGGCTGGGAATCACCTACCCGGAAATCTACGAGATGCAGATCCGGGCGATACTCGAGGCGGCAGCCCAGTGCAAGCAAGAGGGCATTGAAGCGCATCCTGAGATCATGGTGCCGCAAGTCTGCGACGCCGAGGAGCTCGAGCGCGTGAAGGCGCTCGTCGATGCGGCAAAAGCGGATATCGAGGCGCGCTACGGCGTGGAGCTGCGCTTCAAGTTCGGCAGCATGGTGGAGGTTGTTCGCGCCTGCCTCGATGCATCGGGCCTCGCCAAGGTGGCGGAATTCTTCTCATTCGGCACCAACGACCTTACCCAGGCGACATTCTCGTTCTCGCGCGAGGATGCCGAAAACAAGTTCCTGCCGCAGTACGTCACGGACGGAATCCTGCCGGACAATCCCTTCGAAGCGCTGGATGTCAAGGGCGTCGGACGCCTGATGAAGCTTGCCATCGACGAAGGGCGCAATGCGCGTCCCGACCTAGTGATCGGCATCTGCGGCGAGCATGGAGGACACCCGGAGTCCATCGCGTTCTGCGACGACGCGGGGCTCGATTACGTCTCCTGCTCTGCGCCACGGGTGCCGATCGCCCGCCTCGCCGCCGCGCAGGCCAAGCTCCGCCGGGACGATCAGACGCGCACCGGGACGAGCGATTCGACGACGGAACCGCACCTGCAGGCTGCATAGGCGCGGGGCGGCTGTCGGGCCCGGCATCGCGCCGATTGCGCTCCTGCTCAAGCGGTCAGAGGCCGCTCGCGACTTTACGGAAGTGGTACCCCAGAATGGAAAGCTCGATGGCGGCGGGCAGTTTTCGCGGGCTTGCGAACAACGTCGAGCCTATGAGCATCCAGTAGCGGCTGCGCCCGGGATGGCATATCCCGAGCAGCCACAGCGACTTGACAAACGCCTTCACGTCCGCAGCAGAGGGCCCCAGTCTGGGCCCCCGTGGCTCGAAGGAACGCAGAAAAGCACGAATGCGCCGGTAGTAGTTGCGAGGAGCATAGAGCTTGCGCATGAGTTCGCGGTATTCCGAGATCAGCAGGTCGCGGTCCAGGCGAGTGACGAAATTGAGCACGGCATCGGTATTGTTGCCGCAGCTTTCGGCAAGAATCCGTCCTTCGCGAGCGAGTCGTTTATACAGCGCGGTCTGCGGCAATGCAGTAAGCAGTCCGACCATCGCAGTGACCACGCCGGTGCGCTGGATGAAGTCGAACTGCAGCGTAAAGATATCCTCGGGATCGGAATCAAAACCGACGATGAACCCGCCCATCACTTCGAGCCCGGCGTGCTGCAGCGTCCGCACCGATTCCGCGAGATCGCGCTTGCGGTTCTGCGACTTGCCGCACTCCGCGAGACTCTCGGCCGCCGGGGTTTCGATACCGAGGAATACCTTCTTGAAACCGGCCCGGACCATCAGCTCGCACAGCTCGGGGTAGTCCGCGAGATTGACCGATGCCTCGGTCAGGAACCCTATCGTCGGCCGAGCGGCTTCGCGCCACGCGATCAGCGCCTTCAGGAGCTCCTTGGCATGCTTCCGATGGCCGATGAAGTTGTCGTCGACGATGAAAACCATGTCCCTCCAGCCCGCGCTGCGCAAAGCTTCCAGCTCGCGCACGACCTGAGCCGGCCCCTTGGTCCTTGGGACGCGGCCGTTCATCACGACGATATCGCAGAACTCGCATTCGAACGGACAGCCTCGCGAGAACTGCACGGGCATGGTGACGTAATCGCGCAGATCGATGAGGTCCCAGCGCGGCACCGGCGTCGTATGCACGTCGGGCCAGGCCTCCGCGCGGTAGACGGACTGTAGCTCGCCTCGCTGCATATCGGCCACGAGCTGATCGATCACCCCCTCCGCCTCGCCGAGGACGAAATGGCGGATCTCGGAAAATTCCCGGTGGCCGGTCGTGAACAACGGTCCGCCTGCGACAATCGTCTTACCCAGCGCGGAACATCGAGCGGCGACCTCGTGGGCCGATTCCTTGTGCACAATCATTCCGCTCATGAACACGTAGTCGGCGGCGCGTATTTGATCGTCGGTGAGGACGCCTACGTTGAGGTCGACGAGATGCAGGTTCCAGTCGCGCGGAAGCATTGCCGCAACGGTGAGCAGGCCCAGCGGCGGAAAAGCGCACTTCTTGGAAACGAACTTCAACACATGCTTGAAGCTCCAGAAGCTGTCGGGATTGCGCGGGTAGACGAGAAGCACGTTCATGACTGCTATCACCTCGATCCGCAAGGCAAGTTCGCGACGGACAATCACCGGCTCGCCGGCGAGCCTCGCACAAAGATCTCTGGAACGTAACGACCGGTCACCGTTCCGCGGGTCCGGATCCGCACAGCTCGCCGACCATGCAGCGAACGTACACAACGACCGCGGCTTCGGCGGCTAAATCCGGCGGATGCTGCGGCCGGCGCCCTTTGCACGACTGCCGATGTCTTCCAGCAGGCCGGCTACTTGCGCCGCGCGCGTCGAGGGCTTCGCGCGGTTCTCTTGGCCGCCGTGCTCGGGCGCTCCCGCGTCGCCTCGTAGACGTTTGCCCGCGCTCGCTTCCGCAACGCGCTCTTGATAGCCTTTAGTGCCCTGCGCACCGACCTCTCAACCTCTTTCGCTGCCTCTCGAGCCGCTTGCGCCGCCTTGGTCGCCTCGCTCATAGCCGATAGCAGGACTTCATCCGCGGCGCGTGCAATCGTGCCCGCCGCGATGCTGCTCTGCCTCACACCGGACCGGGCGACGTTGCGGGCCGCCTTGCTCGCCGCACGGGCCGCGCTTACCGGCTCAGCCTTGCTTGACCTGACGGCGTTCTTGACGGCGTTCCACGCCTCCTGCGTTGCGAGCTCAGCCTCGTTCAGGCTGCCGCGCTTCGCATCGGCCCGAGGCGCACGCGACCTCTGTCCGACGCTCTTGACGCCGGTCCGAGTGACTTCTGTTGCCCTTTGCTCCGACATATCTGCCTCGCTGCGGCTTTCGCAGCACGGTCGCAAGAAGCGCTCATGATAGCTACCGCAACCTCGCGCGGGCTTGACCTTGGTCAATACTCCTGATCAATACGCGATTTCGACTGCGGTCGACCTTAGACGACGCGGGCTCGCCGCTGCTCAAGCGGGCTCGCCGCTGCTCAAGCGTACTGGACGATGCAGCCAAGCACATAGGCGCGCAGATCCTTACTGGACAGTTGCGCGCTGTAGTCGATACCCCGCTCGCTCCAGTGGATGGTACAGACGGCCTGCATCGCGGAAGGTCGATCGATCCTGCAAGCACCGGCAGGGACGCGCATCGGCGTTCCCTCGGCGGTGCAAACCATCATGCTTCCCGCTGTATACGCGAGCCGCGATTCCATCTCGGATTCTCCGGTGCGCATCTTACTGGCGCTCGGCTCGCTGCTCGTCGCGACGCCGGCCGCGCGACGACGCGCATGCGGTGACGCGCAAGGGATTGCGCCCTGGCCGTCTGATCGACTGGTGACCCGAGCGAATCAAGCCGAAACCACTGATAGTGCCTGTAAGCATGCGAGTACTCGCGCGAATTGCTGAGAACGGGCACACGCCTATCCCCACGGGAACGTCAAGGAGGTTAGAAGACCGGAGGGGTGCCGCCGAGGCGGACGCGAGCGACCGAATACTTCGCTTGAGGAACCTGCGACAGTACGTATACACGCGCCGCCGCGACGGGTCAAATGTGCTGATCGAAGTCGTTCGTCGTCTGCGCGAGGCGCGCGGTCCGTAGTCGCAGCTTTCAAGCCGCTCTGCACGCGGAACCGCATGCCGTTTCCAGGCAACCTGTGTGCTTCAGGCGGACGAGGCTGACCGGAATCGATCAACGCCCCGGGGTCCCGGGCGGATACCCGCCTTTGCCGCGTTTGTTGATCTTGCGCAAACCGGCCAACGGGACGGCAGCGTACGCTCTCTAAAAGAGCCGGAAGCGATTGCTGACCGTTTTCCAGCCGCGGCCGGCCGGGAGAATGCGCGTGCTTCCGGTAGCGACGCCCACCTCGGTGGAAGCCGAGTTCGTCGCCAGGGAGTCACCGAGAACTAACATGAAAGCGCTTGTCCTGACTTCGCCGGGAGCCTTCGCCATACAGGACGTCCCGGTTCCCAAACCTGCTCCGCACGAGGTCCTGTGCCGCATCCGCGGCGTCGCGATTTGCGGCAGCGATCCCGAGATCATCCGCGGCGGCCTGGCGGGAACGTGGCCGCCCTCGTACCCGTTCATCCCGGGACACGAATGGTCCGGCGAGGTCGTCGACGTGGGCGACGGCGTTCTCGATTTCAAGCCCGGCGATGCCGTGGCAGGCGAAGCGCACAAGGGATGCGGCGAGTGCCGCAACTGCCTGCAGGGCCGCTACAACCTTTGCGAGAACTATGGGCACGCGGAGACCGGGCATCGCCACTACGGCTTCGTGTCGCAAGGCGCCTACGCGCAATTCAACGTCTACTCCGTGCGCAGCATCAATCATCTCCCGCAGAGTGTTTCCTTTCGTGAAGGCGCACTGGTCGACACCGCGGGCGTTGCGCTGCATGCGATGGAGCTCACCGGCATCACGCCCGGCGGAACGGTGGTCGTCATCGGTCCCGGGCCCATCGGCCTCATTACGATGCGGTTCGCCAAGGCACTCGGCGCTGCGCGGGTCATCGTCGTCGGCCGCGGCACGCGTCTCGATGCCGCGGCGGCGAAGGGCGCCGATGCCGTGGTCGACTTCGCCAAGGAGGAGCCGGTCAAAGCGGTGCGCGAGCTCGCCGGCGGATTGGGCGTCGACGAAGCATTCGAGTGCTCCGGCGCTGCCGGCACCTTCGCGCAGGCCGTGGGCATGGTGCGCAAGGGCGGCAAAGTGGGGCTCCTCGGCGTCCCACCGGATCAGGTGCGCGAGGAGCTGCCGTTCAAATACATCGTGCACAACGAGATCGCGATCTTCGGCTCCCGTGCGAACCCCAACGTCTCGCGCAAGATCATCCAGATGCTGGCCTCGGGCCATGTCGCCGTGAAGGATCTGATCACGCATACGTTCCCGCTCGAGCGCTTTGCCGACGCGCTCGACACCTTCGTCAATCGCCGCGGCGGCGCCATCAAGGTCGTCGTCGAGCCCAACGGCGCGGAGGTAGCGCACTAGCCCGCCGGGCCCCAATCTATGGCATCCATCGAGATTCGCGGCGTCGACAAGTCGTTCGGCGCAACGCAGGTTCTGCATGAGGTCAACCTCGAGGTTGCCGATGGCGAATTTCTCGTTCTGGTCGGTCCGTCCGGATGCGGCAAGTCCACATTGCTGCGGTTGATCGCGGGGCTGGAAGAAGTATCCGCCGGCGAGATCGTCATCGGCGGACGCGTGGTCAACGATCTGCCGCCGAAGGATCGCGACATCGCGATGGTGTTCCAGAACTACGCGCTCTACCCGCACATGACGGTGAGCGAGAACATGGGTTTCTCCTTGCGAATGCGCAAGCAGGCCAAGGCGCTGGCCGAGAAGAAAGTCGCCGATGCCGCTGCAACGCTCGATATCGCTGCCTTCCTCGATCGCTATCCGCGCCAGCTTTCGGGCGGACAGAGACAGCGTGTGGCGATGGGCCGCGCGATCGTGCGCGATCCCCGGGTCTTCCTCTTCGACGAGCCGCTGTCCAATCTCGACGCCAAGCTGCGCGTCCAGATGCGGGTGGAGATCAAGTCGCTCCACCAGCGCATCCACGCGACCTCGATATACGTCACGCATGACCAGATCGAGGCGATGACGATGGCCGACCGGATCGTCGTTCTGCAGGAAGGTCGCGTCGAGCAGGTCGGAACGCCGCTCGAGCTCTACGACCATCCGGCAAACCTCTTCGTCGCGGGTTTCATCGGCTCGCCCGCGATGAATTTCATCCGCGGCCGCCTCCGACATCATCGAGACGGCGCGTTCGGCATCGAAGCGAACGACGGGACCGTCTTGCCGAACGGCGGGGATCACGGCGGCCACGACGGCCAGGAGGTCGTCTACAGCTTCCGCCCCGAGCATCTGACGTTCGGCGCGGCCGGCAACGGTATCGCGGCGAATATCCTGGTGGTCGAGCCGACCGGCGCAGGCACGCACCTCTACTGTGACGCGTGCGGATCGCAGATCTGCGCGGTCTTCGGCGAGCGCCTCGCATTCAAGCCGGGCGAGACGATCTGGCTGCAACCAAAGATCGACCTCGTCCAAGTGTTCGACTCATCAACTGGAAAGGTCATGCACTGAGTTGGGTATTTCACGTTAGACAAATGGAGGGTCAAATGAATAAGTGGAGCACGAAACGCGCGCTGTCGTCGCTTGTGGCGGCTGCGATGCTGACGCTGATGGCCGGAGGAACGGCGGCTGCCGCCGATACGCCGACCGACTTCCCGAAGGACAAGGTCACGATCGAGATCTGGTGGCACGAATACGGTCCGTTCACGGCTTACATGAAGGAGCTGATCGAGGCCTACAAGACAGTGCGGCCCAACGTGACGGTCAATCCGGTGATCACGTCGTCGGGCGATATCAACCAGAAGCTCACCGTCGCGCTGGCCACCGGCACCGGGCCGGACATCATGGACCAGGACGCGTCCTTCTACGAGCTGTATTACGCGAAGGGCGTGCTCGAGCCGCTCAATCTCGAAGTGTTCGGCGCGAAGAGCTACGACGAGCTCACGGCGCGCTACACACCGGGCGGCATCGCCGCCGGTACCTTCGGCGGCAAGGTGTACGCGCTGCCGTATCAGGGCAATTCGATGAGCCTCTTCATCAACAACAAGGCGTTCGCCGCGGCCGGCCTCGATCCGGTCAAGGACGCGCCGAAGACCTGGGACGACATGAAGGCGCTGGGGCCGAAGCTCAAGATCGTGCAAGGCACCCGCACCGTGCAGAAGGCCTTCGACTTCCCCTACCACAGCCCGCGTTGGGAAGTGCAGATGTTCCAGCCTCTGGTCGAGCAGTTCGGAGGCAAGCTGCTGAGCGACGACGGCAAGACGGTGTATCTCAACAGTCCCGAGGCCGTGAAGGCGCTGACGCTCTGGCGCGACGTGACCAAGGTCACGGGTGATCCGAAGACGACGCTCAATACGCCAAGCAATCCGAACCAGGACTTCATCGACGGCCGCACGGCAATGTGGGTGACCGGACCGTGGGCGACCTCGCAGATCCGGCAGTCGCCGATCAAGGATGGCTTCACCGTGGTGTCGTATCCGCAGGTCAACCCGGCCAAGCCTCACACGATCGTCTATGGGTGGATGTGGGGCGTGAACAAGGCGAAGCCGGCGGCGCAGAAAGTCGTCGCATGGGACTTCATCCATTTCGTGCTGTCGAAGCCGGACGAGTGGCTGTCCAAGGTCGCGTTCGTGCAACCGGTCAAGGGCGTGAACGAGACCGCCGTGGCCAAGAGCTTCCCCTTCTTCGACGTGCACATGAAGGATGTCGCCACTGCGTCGTGGTATATCCGCTCGGAATTCACCAACGAGATCGGCCAGGCCGTCGGCCGTGCGATCGAACGCACGGTGTATGACGGCGTCGATCCCAAGGTCTCGCTCGACCAGGCGCAAGCCGAAATCGACAAGATCCTGAAGTACTAACGGAGCAAGCCGGGCGCGAGGCGCGGAACGCCCGCGCCTCGCGTCCCTCGCCCGGCACATGGCCTCGCAAGCACCTGCAGCCAAGCAAGGTTGGATACCGCCGATCGCCCGACCGCGGCCGGCGGCACGCAGGCGTGCGCGGTGGAGCCTCGCCTCGAAGCAGGCCGCGTTCGGCGTCGCGATTATTCTGCCGACGCTCGCGGTGCTGGCGATCTTCCGTTTCCTGCCCATGGTGCAGGCGCTCTACCTTAGCGTGACCGCCTACGATCTCGTCCATCCTCCGAGATTCGTCGGACTCGCGAACTTCTCGAGCTTGCTGCAGGACCCGCTGTTCCTCAAGTCGGCTCGCGTCTCGCTTACCTACGTGCTCTTCAGCGTAGTTCCCGTGCTGCCGCTGTCGCTCGGTCTGGCGGTGCTTTTCAACCGGAGCATCTTCATCAAGAACGTCCTGCGCTCCGCCATCTTCATGCCGGTCGTGATGCCCGCGGTGGTCATGGCGGTCGTATGGACGTTCATGTACCAGCAGGATGGGGTCATCAACACCCTGCTCGGCTTTCTTGGCATCGATCCCATACCCTGGCTGCGGAGCAGCGCGACCGCGTTGTGGGCCGTGATCCTGATAGGCATCTGGCGCGCCACGCCCTACTACATGGTCATCTTCCTCGCGGGGCTGCAGGCGATTCCCACCGACTACTACGATGCGGCAAAGATCGACGGCGCAGGAAGCTGGGCGACCTTCCGGCACATCACGCTGCCGTTGCTCAAGCCGACCATGCTGCTCGTCATCGTGATGAACGTGATCGTCGCGATGAAGGTCTTTGCCGTCCCGATGATCATGACGGGCGGCGGTCCTGCCGATTCGACAAGGGTACTGCCGCTCTTCATCTACCAGACGGCCTTCGAGTTCTTCGACATGGGTCGCGCGGCGGCGATGAGCGTATTCCTGTTCGTCGGCGTCATGCTGTTCTCGTTCGTCCAGGTCCGCCTGTTCACCCGCGGAGACGAATCGCGATGACGCTATCGCCCGAGCGGACTGCGACGCCGCCAAGCCGCAGAAGCGCAGCGCCCCAGGGTTGGCTACGCCGGGCCATGCGTCGTCGCGGAATCCTGATCGCGTCCGGCGTTCTGACGGCGATCGCGTGCGTCACGCTGCTGCCGTTCTACTGGATGTTCTCCTCGTCGCTGCGGACGATGGAGACCATGTTCAGCCTGCCGATCCAGTGGATTCCCTGGCCGCCGAACTGGAACTCGTACGTCCTCGCCTGGCAAGCCCAGGACTTCGCCCGCTACTTCCTGAACAGCGGCTTCGTCGCGGTGGCGATCACGCTCTCCAACCTGCTGCTGTGTTCCCTGGCGGGCTACAGCCTGACGAAATTCCACTACCGCGGCCGCGGCGTCATGTTCCTCGCAATCTTGAGCACCATGATGCTGCCCCTCGAAGTGACGATGGTGCCTCTATTCCTGATCATCAAGCGGCTGGACTGGGCGAACAGCTACCAGGGACTCATCGTGCCATTCCTCGTCGACGGATTTGGCGTGTTCCTGATGCGCCAGTACATGATGAGCATTCCGAAGGACCTGATCGATTCGGCGCGCATCGACGGCGCGTCGGAGCTTCGGATCTTCTGGATGATCGTGCTTCCGCTATGCAAGCCCGCGCTCGTCGCCTTGGCGGTATTCACGTTCCGCGAAGCGTGGGACATGTACATCTGGCCGCTCATCATCATCACCAAGGATTCGCTGCGCACGCTGCCGCTCGGGATTTCGCTCTTCATGAGCAGCTACGGGACATCCTGGGATCAGCTCATGGCGATCGCCGTGCTCGGCACGCTGCCGATGATCCTGCTGTTCTTCTTCCTGCAGCGGGCGTTCATCCAGGGCATTGCGGCAACAGGGCTCAAGGAGTAACCCGGTATGTCGCAAACGATGCGCGCCGTGGTGGTTTCCCGCTACGGCGGGTCGCTCGAGGCGGCGACGCGGCCGATGCCTCGGATCGCGCCGGGCGAAGTCCTCGTGCGCGTGCGGGCGAGCGGGCTTTGCAGCACGGACCTGCACTTGCTCTCGGGACGGCAGCCGCTCGGCGAGCTGCCGCGGATCGTGGGCCACGAGCTGGCCGGCGAGGTCGTCGAAGTCGGCGCCGGCGTAACGGAATGGCGCAACGGCGATCGCGTCACCGCCGCGATCGACGTCACCTGCGGCCGGTGCCGGCACTGCCGGTCAGGGAACACGCAACGCTGCCGCACGATGACGCGCATCGGCTTCGAGCGCGATGGCGGGCATGCCGATTACGTCGCGGTGCCGGCGGCGAATCTCGTCGCGCTTCCTGCCGAAATCTCCTACGAAGGTGCGGCGATCCTGCCCGATGCCGTCGCCTGCATGTACCACAGCCTGATCCACCAGGGGGGCATCGGGATCGGACAGCGCGTGCTGATTCTCGGCGTCGGCGGACTCGGCATTCACGGTGTGCAGATCGCGAAGAGCGCGGGCGCCGAAGTGCTGGCGACGAGCCGCCGCCCGCAGAGACTCGCGCTCGCGGAGCGGTACGGCGCTGTCGCTGTCGACGCGGCCCGCGGTTCCCTCGACGCGGCCGTAGCCAACCTGACCGACGGCGAAGGCGTGGACGTCGTCGCCGACAATATCGGCACGCGCGAAAGCGTGCGCCAGGGGCTCGCATTGCTTAGGCCGGGCGGCAGGTTTCTGGTCGTGGCCTATGTCGACGAGGTGTTCGAGATCCCGTCCCTGCCGCTGTTCAAACACGAGCAGCAGATCATCGGCTGCCGCGGCAGCACCAAGCAGGATCTGATCGATGTCGTCGACTTGGTGCGCAAGGGACGGATTACGCCGATTCTCGGTGCCTCGTATCCGCTCACCCGGATCCGGGAAGCGGCAGGGCGCCTCGAGTCGGGCGACCTGTCGGGCCGCATCTGGCTCAACCGCGATTGAGACGCCGTTCTGCGCCGAACATGCTGGTCTTCGTCGGCACGTACACCGAACCGATCCTCTTCGGCACGGGCAGCGTTCTGCAGGGCAAGGGCGAAGGGATTTACGTCTTCCGCCTGGACGGATCTTCAGGCGCTCTCGAGCTGGTCAGCAGGACGACCGACATCGCGAATCCCTCGTACCTGGCATTCGATGCGTCGCAGCGGTTCCTCTACGCCGTCAACGAATTGAAGACCTACAAAGGCCGACCGACCGGGACGGTAAGTGCGTTTGCTGTCGATGCGCGGACAGGTACGCTGCAATTACTCAACCTGCAGTCCACGCACGGTACCGATCCCTGCCACGTTGTAGTGGATCGGAAGCGCAGGCACGTGTTCGTCGCCAATTTCATGAGCGGCAGCGTTTGCGTGCTGCCGGTGCGCGACGATGGCGCCCTGGGTGAAGCCTGCGATTTCGTTCAACATCGGGGCGCCAGCATCGATCCGCGTCGGCAAAGCGGCCCTCACGCGCACTCGGTGACGCTCGACGCGTCGAATCGCTTCGCCTTCGTCCCCGACCTGGGGCTCGACAAGCTGATGATCTACCGCTTCGATCCGAAGCGCGGCAAGCTTGACCTTAACGCAGTGCCCTGGATCGAGATGAAACCCGGAGCCGGTCCGCGCCAGCTCTCGTTTCATCCCGGTGGACGCTTTGCGTACCTCGCGAACGAGCTCGATTCGACCGTGGCAACGCTGGGCTACGACGGCGGTAGCGGGACCTTCAAACATCTGCAGAGCGTTCGCGCGCTTCCCGACGCGTTCGTCGGGGAAAGCACATGCGCGGACATCCACGTCCATCCTTCCGGCGATTTCGTCTACACGTCGAACCGCGGCCACGACAGCATCGCGATCCACCGGATCGATCCGGTTTCCGGAAGGCTCGGTTATGTCGCGCACGAGCCGACTTTAGGCAAGACACCGCGCAGCTTCGGGATCGACCCGGCAGGTCGTTTCCTGGTCGCGGCGAACCAGGACAGCGATTCCCTCGCGACATTCCGCATCGATGCAGCGACGGGAAAGCTTCGACCGACCGGCAAAGTGACTGAAGTGCCGACCCCGGTGTGTGTGAAGTTCTCAGCGGGGTGGTGAATCTCCCGCTATCGAACGCCGTACCGCTCTTTCCATTTCGGCGTCTCCGCAAGAACTTTGCGGCTGGCGAGTTGCGCGCGGCGGATGACGAGCAGCGTGAGCTGCAGCGATCGGCTCATCCGGGCGAATTCGGCGGTCGTGAGCTGCCGCAGGTCGATGGACCTCGAATGGGTCGACTTCATGCTCCTCCTGTCGAGCGAGCTGTGCCACACCAACTCTTTGCCCGCCCGACTGCAGCAAGATACGTTCCGTCCAGGGAAATGGACGACGTTTCAGCGGGTTGACAAGACGTTCGACGCCTCGCGCGGCGGGCGTTGTAAGAACGACCGACAGCCGACGCCTAGCCTTCGACGACACAAGTCGTGATGCACACGTCTCCAGCCGCATCGCGCTTCGGCCAACCGGACGGGGCTATCCGGACGCTCCGTTGAACGCCGCCTGCAGCGCCGCGATGTCCAGCTTGACCATCTTCAGCATGGCGTCGGCCGCGCGCTTGGCCTTGGCTCGGTCCGGATCGGTCATCATCTTGTCCATCGCGGCGGGGACGATCTGCCACGACACGCCGTAACGGTCTTTGAGCCAGCCGCATTGCTCCGCGGAGCCCCCGTCGAGGAGCGCGTTCCAGTAGCGGTCGAGCTCTCGCTGGTCGTTGCAGCTCACCACGAACGAGATGGCATGATTGAAGGGATCGAGCGGTCCGGCGCTCATCGCGACGAAGTTCTGGCCGAAGAGAACGAACTCGACGATCTTTACCGATCCGGGCGGGCCGCTCGGCGATTCACTCGGCAGCGCGTTGACGCGGACGATCCGCGAGTCCGGGAAGATGGAGGTATAGAAGGCTGCGGCCTGCTCGGCTTCTTTGGCGTACCAGAGAAACGGCGTGATTTTCTGCATCGACGGCTCCTTGGGTGCGGGCGATATTGACAAGCGCTCTCGGCTTGGCTCTTGGGTAAGCGCGGTCCAACCTGTAGGATTTGGACATCCGCCAACAGGTTCATTCGCAGCGCGCCGTCAGACGCCGGCCGTGGAACTCTCCGCGTTCGCCATCGTAGCAGCCTTCGTCGCCCTGGCCGCCTTCGTCCAAGGCACCATCGGCGTCGGCTTCGCGCTCATCGTCGCGCCGATCCTCGGTCTGCTCGCGCCGGGACTGCTGCCGGTATCCCTGCTGACGCTCATGCTGCCGCTCAACGCCTATGTGGCGTGGCGCGAGCGCGCCGCGCTCGACCGCGGTGGAGCGGCGTGGATTACGCTGGGGCGGCTCGGCGGCACGTTCGCCGGCCTGTGGATTCTTCTCTCGGTGCCCGCGGACCGCCTGGCCGCGCTCGTGGGCGCAGCGACCGTGCTCGTGGCGATCGCGACACTCGTTCTGCCTCCTTTTCGCGCCGGCCGGCGATCGTTCATTACGGCGGGGCTCGTGACCGGCGTCACCGAGACGGCAACCGGCATCGGCGGCCCGCCCCTGGCGCTGGTCTATCAGCACCATGCCGCGTCGGTGCTCCGATCGACGCTCGCATTGTGCTTCCTCGTCGGGCAGATCCTCTCGATCGCAGTGATCGCGCTGGCCGGCAGGACGACTGCAGGGCAATTCGCGACGGCGCTCCTGCTCGTGCCGCCGCTTGCGCTTGGCGCGATAATGAGCCGTCACCTGCATCATCGGATCAACGGGCGCGCGTTCCGGACGCTCGTGCTCGGCTTCGCGATCGTGTCCGGGGCGGTGCTGCTCTTTCGGCGCTGACGCGGCGCATGGGAGGTAATCGGTCGTGACCACCAGGCTCGATGGCCCGCTCAAGCGCGAGCTCAGCATTCAGGGCGAGCCCTACACGCTTACGATTTCGCCGGACGGGCTGCACCTCGTGCCCAAGGGGCGGCGCAAGGGACAGGAGCTCCGATGGATGGATCTGGTCAGCGGCGACGCTGCGCTGGCAACGGCGTTGAACGCCTCGCTGGCGCACGCTCGCCCGCCTGCAGTGGAGGATCGACCGAAGTCCCGAGGCAAGGGCTCGACGGCGGGAAAAGCCAAGACGCCGCGCCGGAAGCCCCAAAAATCCCGATGAAGCGCAAGCCGGGAACGATTCGGGAACTCGTCCCGGCAAGACCGGCCTCACGTGTCGCGGGCGCGTCTCGTCTGAGCGCATGGATATCGTAGACCTGCCCGCGCACGCGCTCTCGGAGGCGATCCGCGCGCGCAAGGTTTCGTGCCGGGAAGTGATGCAAGCGACGCTGGCGCGCATCGAAGCCGTCAACCCGCTGCACAACGCAATCGTCAGCCTGCGCGACGGCGACGCGCTGCTGCGCGAAGCCGACGAGCGCGATGCGCAGTTGAAGCGCGGCGCGACATCCGAAGGGCCGATCGGCTGGATGCACGGCATGCCGCAGGCAATCAAGGACATGGCTCAGACCGCCGCCATCCGCACGACCCTGGGCTCGCTCGTATTACGCGACTTCGTGCCGACGCAGGATGGGCTGATGGTGCAGCGGATGAAGGCTGCCGGCTGCATCGTCATCGGCAAGACCAATACGCCCGAGTTCGGATTGGGCTCGCACACCTTCAACGAAGTGTTCGGCGTGACGCGCAACGCCTACGACCCATCGAAGTCCGCCGGCGGCAGCAGCGGCGGCGCCGCGGTGGCGCTGGCCACGCGCATGCTCGCGGTGGCCGATGGCAGCGATTTCATGGGCAGTCTGCGCAATCCCGCGGGGTGGAACAACGTGTTCGGGTTCCGTCCGAGCCGGGGGCGCGTGCCGGCATGGCCCGTGGAGGATGTGTGGGTCGCGCAGCTCGGCACCGAAGGGCCGATGGGTCGCACCGTGCTCGATGTCGCTCTGCTGCTCGACGTGCAGGCCGGCTACGACGCGCGCGCACCGCTGTCGCTGCCGAGCAGCAGCGAGCGTTTTGCGCGATCCTTGTCTGCATTCGACGGCGCGGGCATTCGTGTCGGCTGGCTGGGTGACCTGTCGGGGCATTTGCCGATGGAGCCAGGCGTTCTCGAATGCTGCGAGCAGGGGCTGCGTCGACTGCAGGCGTGCGGCTGCGCGGTCGAGCCGATCACCTCAGGCTTCGCGCCCGAAGAAGTCTGGCAGGCGTGGCTTGTCTGGCGGCGTTGGCTCGTGGCGGCGCGCATTACGCCCCACCTTGCCGATCCACGGAACCGCGCGCTCATCAAGCCCGAAGCCTTGTGGGAGCACGATCAGGCGGCGAATCTGAGCGGCGCCGAGACCTATCGCGCGAGCGCGCAGCGCAGCGCCTTCTACCAGCAGATGCTCGCGTGCTTCGATCGCTGCGACTTTCTCGCGCTGCCCTCGGCGCAGGTCTGGCCGTTCGATGCCTCGGAGCGCTGGCCGACATCGATCGCCGGCCGCGAAATGGACACCTACCACCGCTGGATGGAGGTGACGATCTACGCGACGTTCGCGGGGCTGCCGTGCATCAGCGTGCCGGTCGGCTTCAGCGCGGCCGGCCTGCCGATGGGCATGCAGCTCGTCGGTCCGCCTCGCGGCGACGCGAACGTGCTCAAGCTCGCCCGCGCCTACGAGCACGCGGCGCAGGACGTGCTTCGCGTCAGGCCGGCGGCCTGAATCAGCGTGCGGCCGGCGGTTCCGCGGCCAACTCGCTGAACCATTTCAGCGCCGTGCGCAGCAGTGCGGGCTCGACCTCGTGCCGCCCGGGAAAATACTCGATGCGGACGCGCTTGAATCCCGCACGTTCCAGCTCGCTCTGAACCTGCCGGTGCTCGGCCGGTGTGGAAATCGGGTCCTTCTCGCCGGACTGAAGGAAAACGGGAACTCGCCGGTAGCTGTCGTCCAGCACGTCGAGCTCCCGGGCCGTCGAGGCGATCGTGTCCTGATTGATGCCGGCGACGTAAATCCCTATGATCCGTCGCCCCTGACTGGCGAACGCCGCGGCGAGCCAGCCTGAATATTTCGAGCCGCCGGAGAATCCGCCGAATGCAAGCCCTGCGTCAGCCGCTGCGGGCCATTGCGCTCGCAACACGGCCAGGGCCGCGAAATTGAGCGCGAACCGCAGCGTCGCGTCATCCTGGGCTTTGGGAACGTCCTCTGCCGGATCGGCGGCGAGCAGGATCCAGCCTTCCTCGCGCGCGACGGCGGCATATTCGCTGAGCAGGCCGCGGCTCGAATGGTAGGGGCGGTCGGCAGTCGCGCTGATGATCATGACCGGCCAGCCGCGTGCCGCGTCGAACTCGGTCGGCGCGGAGATCGCGACCAGCGCATGCTTGACCGGCGACAGCTCACCCCGCCCCGCGATTCGTCGCAGCTCCGGCGTCAGCTCGACCTCGAATTGGCTCAAGCCGCCAGGCTTGAGTCCCGTCACCGCGAGGGCTGTCGATGCGGCGAGAAGTCCCTGCAGCAGCGCGAGAATTGCGCTACAGCGTCTCATGCACTCGTTGGCGGCCGGCGTTGCGGGGCGCGACGCGAATTGGATCAAAGGCACCGGAGAAGAACCGCACTGCGCCGGTCCTCCTCGACCCTGACCCGCGCGAGCGTGACATAAGTGAGCTGGGCTTACATCCAGCCAGCCGCCGGACCCGAGCGGCACGGGCGCACCATTTTGGATGCGTCGATCCCAGGAAAACGCAGCGCAGAACCTGCGGCGTCCTTCGCCGAGGTCGGGTTACGCGCCGATCCTGCCGAACCGATTCAGTTTTCGCTTCTAAGCCCTTAACGTTTCGTCAATAATTCTACGGAACTGCTCAACGATTGTGCAACAAGAAATATTTCGGGGAATTTGCCGCACCATGACGCCGGAACGGTTGCATAATGTTTTTCGACGTGCGTTCGTGAATGCGAATATCCCACCAACGCGTATCCGTCGTGTCCAATCCATCGATGTCTTGCCGGGGGTTCCGATGTCCGAGCGACGCAGCTTGAAGGGCGACGTCGACCATGATGCCATCATTAGCAGCATCGCGCAGGAAGTGCACTATCCGATACCGATCGTCAAGCGAATCTACGAAGACGAATTCGAGCGCCTCAAAGCTGTCGCCAGGGTCACCGACTATCTCGTGCTGTTTGCATCCCGCCGCACGAGGGACCTTCTGCTTTCGGCAAGGCGACAGCGCTACAGCGTGACGGGCTAGCGTAATCGGCGGGCGCCGCAGCGCCCCCGCGCTTCAATTCACCTGCGGCCCGCTTTCCAATCGCGCTCGCGCAGCTTCGCCTCGTCGATCTGCTCCCGCGTCATCTTCGTGGCGACATCCTGGATGGCGTGGGCGACATCCATGGCCGACCCGCCCGCAGGCAAGCCCTTAAATGCGAGCTCGAGCCACTTCAGCGCCTCGACGTTGTCCTGCGGGACGCCATTCCCCGCGGCGTACAGAAGCCCCAGGTTGAGCTGCGCGAACGTCATGCCCTGGTCGGCGGCGCGTCGGAACCATTTGGCGGCGTCGGCGTAGCTCTTGGCGACCCCCGTGCCGGCGGCGTAGCTCGCACCGACGTTGTACTGCGCGGCAGCGTTGCCCTGGTCCGCAGCGCGCTGAAACCACATGAACGCCGTCGCGTCATCCTGCGGGACGCCCTTGCCTTCCGCGAACAACGTGCCCAGAGAATATTGAGCGTTCGCGTTGCCTTGTTCGGCGAGCGGCTGCCACAATGCGGCCGCCTTGGCATAGTCCTTCTCGTGATACGCCGCGGTGCCGTCCTCGAAGGGCCCGGCTACCGCACCGAACGCAAGGCCAATAGCACAGGCGGCCAGCAGATTGCCGATGTTCGTCTTCATCCCGCTTGTCATAACGGTTGTGGATTCACGCTTCGTGGCCGCTGTGCGCTGCAGGACTCGGAGCAGGCGCCAACGCGGCCGCTCACACTACCCTTTCACGGCGAACGTGTCCAAACGCGGCCGCGCGATTCATACGCTTGACCGGCGACGTGGCGCCCCGCAGCATTGCGGGATGGACCTCGACACCTGGCTCGTTTACCTCCTGGCGGCGATCGGCCTATCCCTGTCGCCGGGACCCAATGGCTTGCTTGCCCTGACGCATGGCGCGCTGCACGGTCGGCGCAAGGCCCTTTACACGATCTTCGGAGGAGCGCTCGGCTTCGTCACCCTCATCGCTCTTTCGATGTTCGGCATCGGGGCGCTGCTGAAGGCTTCCCTTGCATGGCTGACGGTCATGAAGTGGGTAGGCGGCGCCTACCTGGTCTGGCTCGGCATCCAGGTCTGGCGCTCGCCGCCGATCGGCATCGAAGTTCGCGCTGCCACGCAACCCAGGGCAGGTGGGTCGATGTTCCGGCAAGGCGCCCTTTCGGCGCTGACGAATCCCAAGGGGCTTCTCTTCTTCGCGGCTTTCCTCCCACAGTTCATCGATCCGGCCCGGAGCCTCTTCGTGCAGTTCGCGATCATGGCGGGAACGTTCGCGGCGATCGAGATAGCGACCGAGATCTTCATCGCCAGCATGGCGCATCGCATCAGTCCCTGGCTTCGCCGAGTCGGACGGCGCTTCAATCAGGCGTGCGGAGGCCTGTTCATGGCGATCGGGATTGCGCTGCCCCTTCGCGGTTGAAGGCGCGCGGCAGCCGCGTTGCGATGGCAGCGCGCTGCACGCGGACTTTCGCCGCGTCGGTCCGGTCCTAGCGTGGCGAACTGACGCGCGCGTATGCCTCCTGAAGCGGTCGCCGGTATGCATCGCCCAGCCCAGGAATAGCTGCCTGTACCGCGGCAGCCCGATCGAGCATGGCTATCGCGTCGCTGCCTTGACCCCCGGCAAAGAGGGCCTCGGCCAGCGCTACCTGTGATTCAGCAAGCCAGGGGCTCGATGCAGCGTCGATCCTTTCCCGCAGTGCCACCGCATGTGTCAGCCACGAGCGTGCGACGTCGCCCCGGCCGACTGCGAGATAAAGACGGCCTATGGCAAAGGCGAGCCGCGCGTGGTCTTCAATGTCGACTTTGAGGTCGTCCGGCGAAGACGGCAGCAAATCGGCACCGCGCAACTGCTCGAGCATCGCCTGTGCGCGCTCGGGATCCGGTCGCATGCGCGCTACGACCCTTGCGAATTGAGGCAACACCTGACTCCCAGTCGCGCTCGAGGCGTCGGCTTGCTGCTGCACTCGATCGAGCCAAGCCTGGCCGTCCTGCACATCACCTAGCGCATAGGCCAGCTCAGCGCGCACAATCTTCATGCGCGCAGCGGGTACGCTTGTGGAATCGCCCGCCGCATCGAAGGCGGCCTGCGACTGGTCCAGCAACTCCTTCGCGCGGCTCGTCCGCCCGAGGGCTATCAGGACACCGGCGTATTCGCTCCGCATCGCCCGAACGGAGAGCGATGAGGGAGGATCGTTGCGAGCGAACACGTTCAGGGCTCGTTCATAGGCTGGCACGGCGGCCTCCAACTCCCCGCGATTTGCCTTGATCCGCGCCGCGTACGCGGCCGGAAAGCCTACCTGCCGCGCCTCCGCGCCGAACACGTCCTGCGCAAGTGCCACCGCCTGATCGAGCAACGATTCGGCTTCGGCGCGACGACCGCTCGAAGCTTCGATCAGCGCGAGGTTAGTCTTGGCGAACGCGACCGTGCCATGCCGGGGGCCGAGCACGAACTCGTAGATGGCCAGCGCCTGATTGATCGCCTCTCGGGCCTCGGGCAATCTCTGCTGCTGGCGCAGCGAATCGGAGAGATTCTCGTATCCGAAGGCGACGATGAAGCTCTTCTCTCCGAAGTTCTCACGGCCCGCCGTAATGCCTTCCAGGTAGTACGAATCCGCTTTCGCAAACTCGCGTTGCACTTCCATGACGAACGCAAGAGAGTAAGCGACTCGTGACAGCTCCTCGGTGCGTACGTTCGATTGCTTCATCAGCGCCAGCGCCGTCTGCAGCTCGGGCAGCGACTCCACCGACTTCGTGTAATCAAGCTGGAAGATGGAGTTCCCGACGATCATGTGCGCCTTGGCGCGCAGCTCGAGCGTCTGGTCCGGGTCCTTGTCGGCGATCCGCAACACTTCACGGGCGACGTTCGCTGCTTCGACGTAGCTCGCCGCGCGAAAAAGATTCTCGGCCTTTTGCGCAAGCGCCTGCGCCAATGGCAAACTGTCGTTTCCATGCAGTTCCTTGGCCAGTGCAATCGAGCGCTCGGAGAGGGCCGATGCCGGTTCGAGGAGATCGAGCTCGGCGTTAATGCGCGCGAGCCACTGCAGCAGATCGAGTTGCAGGTCCGGGTCGGAGCGCGTTTGCTCGAGGAGCTGACGGCCGCCAAGGGAGAGGAGCTGCCGCGCTGTCGTGTCCGCCGCTGCAGCGCCACCTGGATTGCTGCGCGCCGCGCTCTGGAAAAGTCGGTCGACGAAATCCCTGCTGGCGCTGGCGCGCACGGCCTCCTGGCGAGCGACGTGGGTTTGCCATAGTGCAACGCTCGTGCCGGCGAGCAGCGCCACGACTGCGACGGCGCCCGTGGACAATGCCAGCTTGTTCCGGGCCGCGAATTTGCTCGCCCGATACCACGCGCTGTCGCGCTGCGCGGTCACGGGCTGGCCGCGCAGATAGCGGTCGAGGTCCTGCGCGAAAGCTTCGGCGGTGGCGTAGCGGTCCGCGGGTGCCTTGCGCAGGGCCTTGAGCACGATGGTGTCGAGATCGCCGGCGAGTTGCTTGGCGAGCTTCGACGCATTGGTCGACCTCTTCGATGCGACCTCGCCACCGGACACGGTCGAAGACGGACGCGAGACGTCCTGCGCAAGGATCGCCTCCTCGAGCTCGCCGCGCGTCTGGCGCTTGAGGCGGTAGGGACGGCGGCCTGTCAGGAGCTCGTAGAGGATGACACCGAGCGAGTAGACGTCGGACGCGGTGGTAAGCGGCGCACCGCTGATCTGCTCGGGCGCAGCATAATCAGGAGTCATTGCCGGCCCCGCAAGCCGCGTCAACGCACTCTCGTGTGCGGCGCCCTCGGCCATCAGCTTGGCGATACCGAAGTCGAGCAGCTTCACCTCGCCTTGCGGCGTGACCAGGACGTTCGACGGCTTGAGATCCCTGTGCAGGACCAGATTGGCATGGGCATACTGGACCGCGGCGAGAACCTGCCCAAACAGCTCGATGCGCGCGCGTATCGGCAATCGCGCACCGTCGCAATAGGTTGTGATCGGATCGCCGTCGACGTACTCGAGGGCGAGGTAGGGCTGGCCGTCGGCGGCGAAGCCCGCGTCGTAGAGGCGTGCGATATGCGGATGCTCCAGCGGCGACAGGATTTCGCGCTCGCGGGCGAAACGCTCGGCCAGCGTCTGCCGCGAAGCCGCCAAGATGGGGAGCTTCAGCGCGACCGCCCGTTTGACCAAACCATCGATACGCTCAGCCAGCCACACGGCACCCATCCCGCCGCGGCCGACTTCCCGAACGAGCCGGTACGGGCCGACCGTCGCGGCTGGCGTCCACTCGCCCGTTGAAGGCAGCGAGAACGCGGGGAGAGTACCGACGAAGTCGGCCGTTGCCACGGCTGCGGGACGTTCGAAAACTTCGCGCAGCAGCGCCTTGAACGGTTCGTGCTCGGGCGCGAGCCTCGTCACCCACGAGACGCGCTCGGCCTCCGGCAAGGCCAACGCTTCATCGAGCAACGTCGAGAGCGACCGCCACTCTGCTGGCTGGAGCTTCATGAGTGGGTATTACGCAAGATCGCCCCGGAATCCGACATCAGCCGCCTTGGAGCACGGCCCACTATCTGAGCGCGATCGACAGCAGCAGTCGCGCTTTCTCCCAATCGCGCTGCACCGTCCGTGTGGTCACACCGAGCGCCCCCGCGATGTCCTCTTCGGTCAGGCCACCGAAGTAGCGCATCTCCACGACGCGGACCACGCGCTCGTCCACGGCGGCCAGCTCCTCCAACGCCTCATGCACGCGTAGCACCTCCGCTTCGCCCGAAGGCAGCGGCGCGGCGTCCGTATCGAGCGTGACTTCGTGCGCGCCGCCGCCGCGTCGCTCGGCGAGTCGCTGGCGTCCGTAGTCCACGATAATGCTGCGCATCGCTCGCGCAGCATAGGCAAGAAAGTGCGCGCGGCTGCTGACCTTGAGCACGCCGAGCTTGGTCAGCCGGAGGTAGGACTCGTGCAGCAGCGCCGTCGTATCGAGCAGCGTGATCGGCGTATTGCGGTGCACGCGCGAGCGAGCCAGCGCATGCAGCTCCGCATATAAGCCGGTGAACAGCCGATTCAGCGCGTCCTTGTCGCCGTCGTTCGCGCGCTCGATCAGCTCGGTGATCGACTCCAGGTCGGGACCGGCCGCAGTGCCTCTCAAGGGAAAACGGGATTGACGAGCGTCCATGTCGGGTTCGCGCCTCATTTTACGTATTGCGTGATAAGGCGTGGAGTCAGCGGATTGCGGCTGCATGCGCCTCGAGCGACGATCGATATTGTCCTACAAGATGAAATTTCTGCCGCTACAAAGACTTGTGCAACGGCTGCGGCCGTGCCGTCACGGGGCTGGCGCGTCGGAGCACACCCCGCCCGCGCGCCGATCCTTGGCCATAGGAATCAACTCGATCAAGTCGATGATCGGGGCGTGTGCCGTCGCGCTGGGCCTCTGGGTCGGCGTCGCCGACGGCGCCAGCCCGGATGTTGCCGACCTGCAAAGCATCAGGCAGGAGCTCGAATCCATGCGCGCGACGCAAATGGACATGCAGGAGGAGATGCGTCAGCTCAGGGCGCTGCTTCAGAAAGCGGCCAAGCCGGCAGCGACCGACGCTGCCCCGCTCGCGGGGGCGGAGCTCTCGCTGGAAGGCGCCCAGATCAAGGGCGCCGCGCAAGCCAAGGTCGTCTTCGTGGAGTACTCGGACTTCCAATGCCCGTTCTGCGCCAGTTACGCGGCGAACACCTACCCGCAGATCACGCGAGACTACGTGGACGGCGGAAGGATGCGCTACGCCTTCGTGAATTTCCCGATCGAATCGCTCCATCCGGCCGCCTTCAGCGAGCACGTGGCTGCGGCCTGCGCCGCCGACGAGGGGCGCTTCTGGGAGATGCACGATCGCCTGTTCGCCAATCCCAGGGCGGCCGACGCCGAAGCGCTGGCCAGCCATGCGGCCGCAGTAGGGCTCGACACCACGAGATTTCGCTCGTGCCTCGAGAGAGGAGCACATGCGGCCGACGTTCGGCGAAGCGTCGGGACCGGCAATGCACTCGGGATCGTGGGCACGCCTACCTTCGTAATCGGACTGGTGGGTGCCGATGACAAGGTCAAGGTCGTAAAGGTCATCAGCGGTGCGAAGCCGTACTCCGTCTTCAAGGAGGCGATCGACGGCGTGCTGGCGACGACCGTGGCGCGGACCGAAGGCCCGGTCGCGTCGAGGGTGGCTGGCACGTCGTCGGGATCGGCATGGGAAATCAGATGAAGACTGGAGCGGCGGCTTGTGCTCGTTGCTCGTCAGCGGTGCGGTCGATAAGGGAGATCTGCAATGATGCGACGTTCGACTCTGACTTTGGTCCTGTTGCTCACCGGTACCTGGTTCCTCAACCTGGCTGCCGCGCAGGAGTTGGCCGCCGCCCCGGGCGGACCCCTGACCTGCCACAAGCAGGTATGCCCGCAGCCGACATCTTCTTGCCAGGTCCTGGAGTCGCAGGGCTGCCTCCACGGCGGAGGGCCGCCGCGGTGCCCGGCCATCATCAATGCCCCGGACGGGACATCTTGCAGCGACGGAAGCGCATGCACTACCAGTGACTCCTGTCGCGCCGGAGTCTGTGGCGGCAGTCCCGTCGTTTGCAGCAGCTCGACCGATACCTGCACGCCGTCGTCCGGCTGTGCAACGCCGTGCGGACCCGCCGGCTGTGTTGTCGCCGCCGCGGGCGGAGTGCTCAATCCCACCTTGACCGTCCCGGCCGGGGCGCTGAGCGCTGCGATCGGCATCAGCATGTTCGATCAGGGCGGCGACCCGAGCGATCCCTCGGTCTTTCACGTGTACAGCTTCGCACCGGCGGGCACGACCTTCGCCATAGCCGCGACGGTGGATCTCCCGGCGCCGACGCTGGCTGCCAATCAGACCGCCCTCATCGAAGTCAGCGATGACGGCGTGACCTGGACACCGGTCGATGCGACGTTGAACAACGGCCGCGTGACCGGCCCTATCGCCCATTTCTCGAAATGCCGCACGCGCGCGACGGTCGTCCAGGGCTCGACGGACCTGCTCGCCGTCGACATCGTGGGATATCAGGAAGCGATCATCTCGCTGATCCCGCCACCGGGCGAGGCGGGGAGCTGCCGTCCTGGCGGCGCTGCAGATGACATCTTCGGGCTCTGCCTCAAGATCATGAACAGCTCCATCAACACGTTCAAGAGCAACTGCCCCGTGCCGACTCCAAACCCTCCCCCGGCCGGATGCCAGCAGCTCCACATCATTCCCTGGCAGTGTTCCTTGGCCAACCGAACGCTGCCGCCGTTCGACCCGGCCAATCCGGACGCCTACGAGGGGCAGCACTGCGACCGGGACAATCCGAACAACTTCTTGATCCCTTGCCCGGAGGCCATCTACAACGTGGATCAATTCCTCCCTGGCGGCCAGCTCGCTCCCGGTCAGGAACTCTGGGTGGATATGAACTTCTTCGTGAACCCGCCGGTCCCTGCAAACGGGGTTCAACCGTACTCGTGCATTGGGGGCTCCGGCTTTTTCATCGGCTTCGACGTGATCTTCCGCGAACCGAGCGGCGACTGCTCGACCGCCGCGAACTGCGATTGGCAGGGCGGCATACGCTCCGCCAAGCTCGGTCCGTTCATCGAAGTCCCCAACGGCAGGCAGGTCTTCCTGCCTGCGGGCGTCGCGGGCTGCAACCCAACACCTCCGGCGACGACCTGCCCGGCGACCTGCGGCGCCGCCAGTTGCTTCCCGGAATGGGAGTGGCTCGTCAATCACAAGGCGAACTACCCGACGCTCAGGTGCGAGCGTCCGGGGACGCCGAGCGCGCTGATCGCCTGCAGTCAGGCGCTGCCCACCGATATCGTGAACAAGAACTGGTTCATCGATTCAGCCTTCTGATCGGCGCTCGCTGAGGGTCGCGCGCACGGGCAACGACGCCCGTGCGCGCGGCTGTCCGGCCGGGGAACTCGTCCGGAATAAGCGGCACCAGGAATCGCGAGCCGACTTCGCCGAGCCCTTGGATCCCGACCAGTCCGGCGATCATCGCGGGTGCCTTTCACGCATACGTCGACTTAACGCCCCACTCGCACCGTCTTCCCGGGGTGGCATCTTTTTTCGCGCGCGGAAGCTCGGACCCGTTAACCTCCTGGCGGCCCTTTGAGCTCGACGACGTTCCCCTCTGGATCCGTGACGTAGATGGAAGGCCCCTGTCCCTCTGCTCCGTAGCGTGAGGCGACCGGACCGGCCTCGATGCCATTGGCCTCGAGATGGCGACGAATGCCCGGTTCATCAAATGGCTCCAGGCGAAGGCAGAAGTGATCCAGGTTGCGTCCTTCCTTTCCGGGTGCCGCGCCGCCCGCTCTGCCCAGCTTGCCATCCACAGGCACGAGATCGATGATGGATCGACCGGCTCGCAACTGAACCAGGCCAATCTCGTCCTGACGGCGCTCGACCGTGCATCCCAGAATTCCGCAGTAGAAGCGAAGCATGCTGTCGATGTCGACAACGCGCAAGACAAGATGATCGATTTCGCGAATGCGGATCATTGTTGGCGCGACGCGCGTCTGCGAGGCTGGTGACCCGCCGCGCGCCGTGTCTATCAAGCCTCGTGCCTCCGAGTATAGCTTCCCGCGACAAGATGTAAGATCCAAATAGCCTTCGAGCGAAAGACACTCGGGCCTGCTCGGTCCGATAAGCAGGCGATATGGCACGTCAACCGGAAAGCAACGCTGGCGACGAGCGTCTGAATCACACTCGGACCAGGCCTCTCGTGGCGACACGACGCGCGCGGAGATATCGATCGCGCTGCGGTCGCCAGACGCAAAGCCGTCGTCAGTCGAACAACTGTAAGGAGTACCGACATGGCACGCATCATCGGCGGCCTCGCCGCCTCGCATACGCCGACGATCGGTTTCGCCTACGACCGGAACAAGCGCGACGACCCGGTGTGGGCGCCGATCTTCGAGAATTTCGCTCCGCTGGCCGCGTGGCTCGAGGAGAAGCGCCCCGACGTACTGGTGATGATCTACAACGATCACGTCACGTCGTTCTTTTTCGATCATTACTCGGCGTTCGCGCTGGGGGTGGGGCCCGAGTGGCCGGTTGCCGACGAAGGCGCGGGTCCGCGCGATCTACCGCCGGTCAAGGGGCATCCGCAGCTCGCCTCGCACATTGGCCACTCCCTGATGGCCGACGAGTTCGACATGGCCTTTTTCCAGAACCGGGCGCTGGACCATGGGTGCTTCTCGCCGCTGTCGGTCCTTTGCCCGCACGAGCCGGAATGGCCGGTGAGCATCGTCCCTCTGCAGATGGGCGTGCTGCAGTTCCCGATCCCCAGCGCACGCCGCTTCTACAGGCTCGGACAGGCGCTCAGACGCGCGATCGAAAGCTATCCGGAAGATCTCCGCGTCGCAGTCGTCGCCACGGGCGGGCTATCGCACCAGGTGCACGGCGAGCGCGCCGGCTTCAACAATCCGGAATGGGACAGCCGCTTCCTGGATCTCTTCGAGCGCGACCCGGAACAGCTGGCTGACATGACCATTGCAGAATACGCCGAGCTGGGCGGATTCGAGGGCGCCGAAGTCGTCATGTGGCTCACCATGCGCGGTGCGCTGTCGGCGAACGTCGGATGCAGGCACCGCAGCTACTACCTGCCCTCGATGACCGGCATCGCGACGGCGATCTACGAGGGTATGGACGACATGACCAACCCAAGCGCCGTCGAGCGCCAGCGACGCCACGTAGCACGTGAGCTGTCCGGCGTCGAACGACTCGAGGGCACCTACCCGTTCACGCTCGAGCGCAGCGTGAAGGCGTTCCGGATCAACAATTACCTCCACCGTATGGTCGAGCCGAGCCATCGCGAGGCGTTCCTTCGCGATCCGGAAGCGAGCTTCGAGGCTGCGGGGTTGACCGAAGAAGAGCGCGACCTGATTCGTCGCCGCGACTGGCGCGGGCTGATGCACTACGGCGTCATCTTCTTCATGCTCGAGAAGCTCGGCGCCGTTACCGGCGTGTCGAACCTCCACATCTACGCCGCGATGCGCGGCGAAACGCTCGAAGCCTTCCAGCGCACGCGCAATGCTCCGGGCGCGCTGTACTCGGTCGCGGGCAAAGGCGCCGGCAACCTTGGCTGGGACCCGCCAGGCGGCAGAGCGGGCCGGGGCTGAACACGGGAGTGATGCGGTGATCATCGACATCCATGGCCACTACACCACGGCGCCCAAGGCGCTCGAGACCTGGCGCAATCGGCAGGTCGCCGGTATCACGAATCCCGCCGAGATGCCGAAGGCGTCCGAGCTCGACATCAGCGACGACGAGCTGCGCGAATCGATCGAGAGCAACCAGCTGCGGCTGATGCGCGAGCGCGGGCTCGACCTCACGATCTTCAGTCCGCGCGCGAGCTTTATGGCGCATCACATCGGGGACTTCCAGGTCTCGAGCACGTGGGCCGCGATCTGCAACGAGCTGTGCTACCGCGTGAGCCGGCTCTTCCCGGATCATTTCATCCCGGCCGCGATGCTGCCGCAGAGTCCAGGCGTGGATCCGGCGACCTGCATCCCCGAGCTCGTGAAGGGCGTCGAGGAATTCGGGAACGTGGCGATCAACCTCAATCCCGATCCATCCGGAGGACACTGGCGCTCCCCGCCGCTCTCCGATCGCTACTGGTACCCGATCTACGAGAAGATGGTCGAGTACGACATCCCTGCGATGATCCACGTGAGCACGAGCTGCAATCCGTGCTTCCACACAACGGGGGCGCACTACCTCAACGCGGACACCACAGCCTTCATGCAGTGCCTCACCTCCGACCTGTTCAAGGAGTTCCCGACGCTGCGCTTCATCATCCCGCACGGCGGCGGCGCAGTGCCGTACCACTGGGGCCGCTTCCGCGGGCTGGCGCAGGAGCTGAAGAAGCCGTTGCTGAAGGATCACCTGCTCGGGAACATCTACTTCGACACCTGCGTCTATCACCAGCCCGGCATCGATCTGCTCGCGCGCGTGGTTCCCGTGGACAACATCCTGTTCGCGAGCGAGATGATCGGCGCGGTGCGAGGGCTGGATCCAGAGACCGGCCACTTCTACGATGACACGAAGCGCTACATCGAGGCGGCGCACATCGATCCGCAGCAGCGGCACAAGATCTACGAGGCCAACGCGCGGCGCGTCTACCCGCGGCTCGACGCCGCGCTTAAAGCGAAAGGACATTGACCATGGTCGAGCTCGGAGTCGTCTATCGCAACATCCGGCGGGCCGACGGTGTCGCCGCTGCCAGGCTGGGCACGTTCGGCACTGCGACGGTGCACGAGGCGATGGGACGTACGGGCCTGCTCAAGCCGTACATGCGTCCGACCTATGCCGGCGCGCAGGCTTGCGGCACGGCGGTGACGGTGCTTCTTCACCCGGGCGACAACTGGATGCTGCACGTCGTGGCCGAGCAGATCCGGTCCGGCGATATCGTCGTCGCTGCGGTCACGGCAGACTGCACCGACGGCTATTTCGGCGAGCTGCTGGCGACCAGCTTCAAGGCGCGCGGCGCGCACGGGCTGGTCATCGACGCGGGCGTGCGCGACGTGCGCGCGCTGACCGAAATGAAGTTCCCTGTCTGGAGCAGGGCGATTTCCGCCAAGGGCACGGTGAAGGCCACGCTGGGCTCCGTGAACGTCCCCGTCGTATGCGCCGGTGCCCTGGTTACTCCGGGCGATGTCATCGTGGCCGACGACGACGGTGTGGCGGTCGTGCCGGCGACCCTTGCTCAGAAAACGCTGGAGGCTGCGGCAGCGCGTGAAGCGAATGAGGACGAGAAGCGCGCGAAGCTGGCCGCCGGCGTGCTGGGCCTGGACATGTACAACATGCGCGAGCCGCTGAAAAAGGCCGGGTTGAAGTACATCGATTGAAGGCGAGCGGCGGCCATGGCCATCGAACCTACACCCGGTGAGCCCATTACCGGTATTTCGTCGATGGCAACGCGGCACCTGCTCGTTGAGTTGGCGGACGCCTACACACGCCAGTCGCGACACCGAGTCACCCTTGTGTCGGTAGGTGGCGCCGACGCGGCCCGTCGCGTGCAAGCCGGTGAGACGTTTGATTTCGTCGTCCTCGCCGCCGACGTGATCAATCAGTTGGCATCGGACGGTCGCGTCGATCCGGAGAGCCGAACCGATCTCGCTCGTTCCGCCGTAGCGATAGCGGTCGCGGCCGGCGCGCCGCGACCCGGCATCTCCAGCGAGGCGACGGTTCGCGACGCCGTCCTGCGCGCCCGCAGCATCGGGTATTCGACGGGCCCGAGCGGTGCGCACCTCGTCCGCTTGTTCGAACGCTGGGGCATCGCCGGGGTGATTGCGTCGCGCATCGTCCAGGCTCCACCCGGCGTTCCCGTGGGCACGCTCGTGGCGCACGGCGAGGTCGAACTGGGGTTCCAGCAGCTGAGCGAGCTGATGCACCTGCCGGGTATCGACGTCATCGGCCTGTTACCACCGGAGATCCAGATGGCAACCGTATTCTCGGCAGCCATATGCGCCGCCTCGAACCGTCCAGCGGGCGCGAAGGCGTTGCTCTCCTTCCTTGCTTCACCCGAAGCCGACCCGGCGAAGCGCCGCCATGGCATGGAGCCCGCACGAGTTGTCGTAACTCGGACTTGATCAGGCAGCGCGTATCAGATCGTCGGTGCCGCAGGCTGGCCGGGATCGGCCAATTCCGGAAGTTCAGGGTCGCCACAAAATTTCCCCTGAACCGGTCATTGGGCCACCGACGCCGATGGAGCCCCCGGCCATTGATGAGCGACGGTCAAGCTAGTGCCGAGCTGCTCCAGTGAACAAGCTGTAGGTCGCTATGTGCCTTAGCGTACAGACTGCGAACAAGAAAGTGTCCAATCTATGAAATTGGTGCAGCAGCGGGCCATGTGTGATCGTATCGCCGCGGTCGTCAATGCCTTGCCCTGATTCAGGGGCGGCGATCTGAAAGACTTGTCGGTCTAATTGACGCCCTACGCCAACCAGTGCCCCACGGCAACCAGTAATTTACAGGAGTGCACATGCCGGGAACCTTCGAACTATCAAGAGGAAAGAGTGGCAAAATCCACTTCAACCTGCTCGCATCCAATCGGAGAGTGGTCTTGACGAGCGAAGCCTACAATCGCAAGCAGTCTGCGTTAACTGGAATCACCTCAGTCAAGAAGAACGCGAAGAAACGCGACAACTTCGAAAAGCGCACCGCGAAAAACGGCAAACATTACTTCGTCCTCTTAGCGCATAACGGAGAGATTGTGGGACAAAGCCAGATGTACGCGCATGCCTCGAGCGCCTACGTTGGAATCCGCTCGGTCATGAACAATGCGCCGGCGGCGAAGGTCAGCGATCTAGCGAGCAGTTAGCCGCGTTGTGTTAGGGGCCGCCCTCAGGCCCTGGGATTTTGCGCTCCCGCGTTCCAAATTCACCTCCAGGGAGATTGAGATGATGCATTGGATTTGGACGATTGTGATCGGCTTCGTGGCCGGGCTGATCGCCAAGGCGATCACGCCAGGCACGGGACCCTCTGGATTTTGGCTGACGGCGATCCTGGGCATTGCGGGCGCGCTTGCCGCGACGTTCGTCGGGCAGCTTATGGGCCTCTATCCCGAGGGCCATCCGGCGGGCTTCATCGCATCGGTTCTCGGTGCAGTGGTTCTGCTAGTGATGTATCACCTGATCGCGAGAAAGTCGCAGTAACCTAACACGGAAGGAGAATCTCATGGGATTGATGGACATGCTCACGCAAGCCGTGGGCGGCGGCAGTGGGGCACAGCAATTCGGCCAGATCGCGCAGAATGCGCCGAGCGATGTGCTAGCCAAGGGGCTGTCGGCAGCATTCGCGTCCGACCAGACGCCCGCGATCGGTAATATGGTGGGGCAGTTGTTCGGCCAGTCGAATGGCACACAGCAGGCAGGTATGCTCAACCAACTCCTCGGCGCGCTGGGTCCCGGCGTGATGGCTGGGCTCGCCGGGGGTGTGCTCGGCAGGGTGATGTCCCCCGGGCAGACGCAGATCACGCCCGAGCAGGCGTCGCAACTAACGCCGCAGCAAGAAGGACGTCGTAAATCACCCGAACGAAGTGCACCCCGGTGTCGCCGACCAGTTAGGTCAGTTCTACGCGCAGCACCGGGGTCTCATCAATACGCTCGGGGGCATCGCGGCCACCGTGGCAATGATGAAAATGAAAGATCACTTGTCAGGGCAATCGTAGGCTAAGCGGATTGTCGACCGATGGATGTTTTAGGCCGCTGGCGAGATCGCCGCAGGCACCCTTCGGCGGAGTCCCTGCGGCTTGAAAGCGGCTACTGGGTTTTTTGTAGCGACGCGAATTTCGAAGGCGAGTGCCGTACATTTGGGCCAGGAGATTAGCCAAACCTGCCGCGAGAATTGGACCACCGCATCTCATCGGGGCGGCTGATCTCCAACAGCTACCCGTATTCCTGCGCTCCGCAATGGGATCGGCGCTGACCGCGGCGCGCGGCCTAAATGGAAAAATGGCTCGCGGGCTCGATAACTCGCCGCGACCGAGCAGCGCAAAGTCTAATCTGCCAGTCCGAGGCTGGATTCAACTTTGGGCGTTGTGTACGATACCGAACAGACTGACGGATAATGGTCGTAGAGACTGTATCCTTTGGATTATAGCGGCGAAACGAATGGCACCTGTGCGCCTGAAATGATCAGCAATCCGCCAACCTTCTGGAGAACCCAAATGAGAGTAATCCTTGCATCGGCCATCGTTGGCCTTGCACTGACAGTATCCGCCGCCGGCAACGCCCAAGCTCCCACCGGCTCGACCGGGGAGTGCAAGGACGGCACGTACACGACCTCAGAATCGAAGCGCGGCGCGTGCGCCGCTCACGGCGGCGTCAAGGACTGGTACGGCGCCGCGGCGCCCGCCAAGTCCGGTTCTGCGCCATCTGCACCTGCCACCGCAAAGGCTTCTGCCCCCGCGATGGCTGCCGCGGCGCCCGCGCCCTCCGGGTCGACCGGGCAGTGCAAAGATGGAACGTATACGACCACGGAAACTAAGAAGGGTGCGTGCGGCGGTCACGGCGGCGTCAAGGATTGGTACGGCAGTACGACGCCCGCGAAGGCCAGCGCAGCACCAGCGGCCCCGGCCGGCGCAAAGGCTGCTGCCGCTCCGATGGCTCCGACAGCGCCCGCACCAGCCGCCAAGACTTCAACTGCGCCGATGGCAGTTGCGCCTGCCGCTGGCGGCGGACCCGGCCAGGTCTGGGTCAACACCAACAGCAAGGTCTATCACTGTCCCGGCGACAAGTACTACGGCAAGACTAAGGCGGGCGAGTACATGACCGAATCCGCAGCCAAGGCCGCTGGCAATCACGCCGACCACGGCAAAGTCTGCAGTTGAGGATGTGCCGGGGGTAGCAAGTACGAGGTTTAGCAGTATCGAATGGCGGACCTAGTCGGGCCCGCCATTTGTTTGCGTTCATACGCAACACTCATGCGCCGGCGCCGACTTCGCCGCACCATATCGTTTCCGCCCAGCTTAGTCTCCCGCCGCCCCAGGCCGTGCGCCGACCGTCCGCTTCCTAGATTTCGAGCGTCCGCTCGCGGCAGTCCTGAATTTCCGCTTGGGGTCGTACTAAGACCGTCGACGATCAGGCTGCTCGCTGCCACAACCAGCCGTAGCGCCTGGTTCTCCATAGCGGCGGCTCGAGCACGCCCTGCTTCATGGGTTGCCTTGCTCCACTCTGGAATTCTCCTTCTCGCCGGGTCGCGCCGCAAGCTCGCGCAGGATCCCTACCAGCTCATGTGCGCGGGCGAGCCTTCTTCGCTGATGACCTCGACCGGAACGGCCTCGGTCAGCCGGTTGAGCCGCGTGAGCAGGCGGATACGTTGACGCCTTGTGAGCTTGGCCTCGGACGAGTGCCAGCGCAGGAACAGTCGCGACAGCTCGCCGTCGCCGAACAGCGTATTGAGCTCATGGGCCGTCACGTAGACGAGGAAAAGCACCATCAGCCAGATCTGGATCGCCAGAAAGCGCGGCCACGAGAATTGCGCGACGAGGAAGTTCGGGAAATCGCCGAGAGCCCCGCCGTCGCGCAAGAAATGCAACAGGCCTTCGGCGAGGCGGAACACGAACACGCACAGCCAGTATATCGTGGACTTGAACAGGATAGGTTGGATCAGCGGCGCACCATCGAAGCGGCGCATAAAGCGCAGGTTGTCGACCACCAGCACCGCCTTGCCGACTAGCAGCGCGGCGAGCGACGCGGCGAAGAAATTGGTGAACGGAATGCCGTACTCCTGTAGCGTCATCCAGCGCGTGAATAGGATCAGGTTGAAGCCGAAGAAGAAGAAGATAGCCGGCGGCAGCATGTGCTTCACCTGCACGAGCCACCAGTCGAAGGCGCGTCGCCAGAGTGGCGCTGGCGCTCCTGAGGCGGTGGGAACGGACGGCGTCATGGCTTCCCTCCGGCGATCGTGGGCATAACGCGTTCAATTTACTACTAGCAGTTCGTTGAAATTCGATCGAAGCGCATGAAGCACAGTCGTGAAGCCACTAAAACTGCCTAAGGATGCGAGCGAAGGTTGCATAAGCTGCATTGAATGGCGGCTTCCGGCCGAACGTCAGCAGGGTGTCGAGGGCAGACGTTTGGCGGCCTGCATGGTAGCGACCGCTGGCACTCGACGGCGCACGACTACATACTGCTCCGATACTCCCCGCCCACCTCCAAGAGTGCCCTGGTGATCTGAGAGCGAGCATGAGCGCACGGTCTTCATGAGCTCGGCGAAGACGTTGCCGTTCTCGATCACGACGCGCTTGAGACGTTCTAGCGCCGCCGCCGCGACGTTCGCGTTGCGACGTTCGGCGTCGCGCTCACTTCATCCCGGCGCGCAAGTTCACCAGGACCTGGTCGATCGCGTCGAGGCGGACCCACCCCAGGCGCGGGTATTCGATGTCGAGAATAACGTAAACGGTGAACGCGACGATACCGGCGAACCCGATCTTGTGCACCCAGTTGTAGTCCTTCTCTCCCGCCGACTGATACCCGGCGAGCAACGCGGAGGCGAGCGCCAACGCGATCAACATCTCGTAGACGACCAAGGGCGGATGGATCTGCGTGGCGACTACGCGGACGGTCGTGATGTCGAACATCTGATTGAGCGCCGGCATCACAAGCAGCTCCGCGTTCGGTCGGCCTTCCGGCATCCGAGTAGCGGCAACGGCCTGCGCCCAGATTTCGCGCTGCAGGTCTTGCGAACGCGCCAACTCCAGGCGCGCCGCCTTAACGTCCGGCAGCGCGCGGTACGTTTCGATGCGAGCATCGACGTACTTGCGAAAGGTCTCGCGCAGCAGCGGCTGCGCGGACGCCGGGAGCAGGTCGATGCGCAGGTAAGCGGTCCCGATCGCGTTGGCCTCGTCCACCGCCTGATTGCGCCGCACGTCGAAGCGCGAGAGAGCCCCCGAGAACGTGAACGCAATCAGCAAGCCGAGGAGCGCGAACACCGCGGCCTCGAGTGAGCTGATGTTTGGCACGCCCGCGGCACCGTAGCGCGCGATGGCCCGTCGCCCGAGCCAGCGCCCGAGCATGAGGCACACCAGTATCCCGAGAAATATGCCGGCAGCGACGACGGTCCCGACGACCGTGACATCGATGATCTCAAGAAGCATGTGTTTGGTCGACGCTTGACCGGCCGAGCATGGCTGCCCGGCTCCCTCCCCGGGCGAGCAGCATCATCGACGGAAGGATCGCGGATTTCAAGCCCCCGAGCGCGGTTTTCCCTTGTCCGCTATTGGGCAGGGCGACCGTCTGCCCGCCTTCGCCGGCAGCTACCTGCCAGCCGTGACCAGTATCACGGAAAGCGGGACGGAGTACCTGTATCGGGTCGAACTCGGTCGTTGAACGGAACGCATCTCAATTCATCGGACATGGTTTGTCAGATCCAATCCCAATCAGGACAAGTGTGAGTCGGCGCGTGATTCCTACACACCATACTTCGCCACTTTGCGTGGACCATCGGCGTTGACGGCATGCGATGCAATCCGCACATCGCTGAGGCGCTATCCAGCGCCGTGTGATTCAGTAGTACAGCGGGTCGCACCTGCCACGACGAGCGATGCGTTTGTCGGCCTACCGCGCGCGGCGTGAGGGCGCCGCCGCATTCTTCGGGTCGATCGGCGCCAGCAGCGCGGGGCAACGGCGCGCGACCTCCTCCATGAGTATCTTCGCGCCTGGCGACGCCACACTGTCCGTTCGTCGCGTGATCCCGATGACGCGCCGCGTGTCGTGCAGCGGAACCGGCAGGATGGCCAGCAGTCCGGCACCAAGCTCGTAGGAAAGCTGCCGGGGCGAGATCGCGGTCAGCAGGTCGGTGTTCAACAGTACGCCCCGAAGCACCGCGAGATCGCTGGTCTCGACCATTACGTTCGGAGGCGGAAGGCCGCGGGCGGCCAGCGCGCCCTCGAACAGTATGCGGGTCGGCGTATTGACCCGTGGGAGCACCCAGCGGGCGAGTGTAAGGTCCCGGGCCGGAATCTGCTTTCGTTCGGCCCACGGATGGCCCCGCCTGCCGACGATCCCCAGCTCGTCCTCCGACAACGGCTCGCCCTGAAGGTCGCTCGCGTACTCCGCGGGCCGCAACGCGCCGAGAATGAAGTCGAGGTCGCCTGCGCGAAGGCTGGCGGCGAGCGCCTCGAACGACCCCTCCATGGTTGCGACGCGCAGCCCAGGATATCGGGCCACGACCGCGGCGATGGACTCCGGGAGCAGGCGCGTACGTCCGAGCGGCAGCGCGCCGACCTTGACGGTACCTTGGGTAATGCCGCGCAGCAACGCGATGTCGGCCACGGCGTGGCGCATCTCCGCCAATGCGCGCTTCAACCGCAGCGCCAGCGCCGCGCCCGCCTGCGTTGGCATCATGCCTCGTGGCGTTCGTTCGAACAGCGCGACGCCGATGCTGTCCTCCATCTGGCGTACAGCGATGCTCACCGCGGGCTGCGTGATGCCGAGGCTCTCGGCGACCGACGGCATGTGGTGCTGCTCGGTAAGCGCGACGAACGCAAGGACGCGTCGCTCATGGGTCAGCATGCCGAATATCGCAGCGTTGCGCACGCTGCCCTTGTCCGCGAGGGCCGTGAGCTCGGTGCGCGCACGCTGCATTTCGGCATGCACTCGCCGCGCACGCATGAGGAGCGCGCGACCGTATTCCGTAAGGAGCATGCCCCGTGCGCGGCGTTCGAACAGATCGACACCGAGCTCGCGCTCAAGCTTGTGAATCGAACGCGAAACCGCGGACTGGGCGCGAAACAAGGCGGTGCCCGCCCGGTTCACGCTGCCCTGATCGGCAACCGCGAGGAACGCTCGCACGTGGCGCAGCTCGGGTTGCATCGCTCTCAAGGCTCCCAGAGATCGGGCGATAGTCTACCGGAGTCCGGCACCGCCATACCGACCTTCGATAAACATTTTCGATAGGTTAAGACTGGGAATAACTGTACTTCTGTCCGCCCATTAGCGAGAAAATTCGGGCTGGCTCGTGACCGTTCCACCCATAAACTATTCGGATACCGGAGGTCGTCAATCCCATGTGCTCCATTGCACGCGTTTCCGCCTTCCTCGTAAGCCTGGCACTGGCGCAGCCACTGCTGGCGCAGACTCAACCGGTCAAGATCTTCGGGCTGGTGGAGCTGTCGGGCACGGGAGCCACGTCGGGCACCAACTTCAATGACGGCGTGAAGCTCGCCGTGAACGAGATCAATGCCGCGGGCGGCATTCTCGGTCGCAAGATCGAGTACACCGCGAGCGATACCCAATCGCAGCCGCAGATTGCGAAGGCGCTCGCGATCAAGGCGATCGACGATGGCGCCTACCTCGTGATGGGACCGGTGTTCTCGGGCTCGATCCTGGTCAGCATGGCGGAAACGCGGCGAGCCGAAATCCCCAACTTCACCGGCGGCGAGGCGGCGGCGATCACGCAGCAGGGCAATCCGTACATCTTCCGCACGTCGTTCACGCAGTCGAGTGCCATGCCGAAGGTTGCCCGCTACCTCAACGACCATCTGAAGGCGAAGACGGTGGCCGTCATCTATACCAACAACGATTTCGGCAAGGGAGGCCGCGACGTGTTCATGAAGTCCCTCGAGCCGTACGGCATCAAGGTGGTCGCCGACCTCTCGACCGATCCCGGGCAGCTCGACTTCTCAGGCGCAGTGCTCAAGGCCAAGCAGGCCAATGCGGACGCGCTCTTCGTCTACACCAACGAGGAGGAGGCCGCGCGGGCGCTGCGCGAGCTCAAGAAGCAGGGCTACGACAAGCCGATCGTCGGCGAGACCGTGCTCACGAGCCAGAAGGTGATCGAGCTCGCGGGCGATGCCGCGAACGGCGCGGTCGCGCACGTCGGCCTCACCGCGGACGCGCCCGATCCCGGCATCCGGGCGTTCGCGGCCAAGTTCCAGAAGGAATACGGCTACAAGCCCGACCACAACGGCCTCAAAGGCTACACAGGCATGTACATCGTCAAGGCGGTGACCGAGAAGGTCGGCAAGTTCGATCCGAAGGCTTTCGCCGATGCCATGCACGGCGTCAAGCTGTCCGCGAACCAGTACCCGGGTATCCTGATGGACGTGAGCTTCGATAAGAACGGCGATCTCGACCGCGAAAGCTTCATGACGAAGGTAGTGAACGGCAAGCAGGACGTGATCGCAATCCTGCCGCCGCTGTCGGCTAGCAAGTAATCGGACAGAAAGACCAGGCGATGGCAGATCAAAGCTCCTTCGGCATTGCGGGCCTTCTGGGGTGGCCGGTGGCGCACTCGCGCTCGCCGGTCATCCACAATCACTGGCTCGCGCACTACGGTATTGCCGGTCGCTACGTCCTGTTTCCGGTGCCGCCGGAGAAGCTCGAAGCGGCGGTATGCGGCATCGCCGCTCTGAGTCTGCGGGGCTGCAACGTCACCACGCCGCACAAGCAGGCGATCTTTCCGCTGCTCGATCGCGTCGACGACCTCGCGCGCCGCATCGGCGCGGTCAACACCGTCGTTGTCGAAAAGGATGGCACGCTCACCGGATTCAACAACGACGGCAACGGCTTCATCCACAGCCTGCGTGACGCCGATCCGCAGTGGCGTCCCGACAGCGGTCCGATCCTGGTGCTGGGCGCGGGCGGCGCGGCGCGGGCGGTGGTGGCGAGCCTCGCGGCGCAAGGTGCGAAGGAGATCCGCCTGGCGAACCGCACGCTCGACAAGGCACAGGAGATCGCCGAAGCGGTCGGTCCGGTGGTGAAGGTCGTGCCGTGGGACCGGCGCGAGGAGGCGCTCGACGGCATCGCGATGCTCGCCAACGCGACGAGTCTCGGCTCGGCCGGCAAGCCGCCGCTCGAGATCTCGCTCGATCGTCTTCCAAAGAATGCCGTCGTCGGCGATCTCATCTACGTTCCGCCGGAGACGCCGCTCCTCGCGGCGGCACGGATGCGCGGAAACATCACCGTCAACGGGCTCGGTCTGCTGCTCAACCAGGCACGGCCGGCGTTCAACGCGTGGTTCGGCGTCATGCCGGAGATCACGCCGGCGCTGCACCAGGCCATAGCGGCCACGTTCTAGGCGTTTTGGCCGTGGACGTCGCCATCTTCGAAGAGCCGAAGATCGACTGCCACGTGCACGTCCTCGATCCGGCGCGCTTTCCCTACCGCGCCGACACCCATTACGCGCCCACGGGCCAGGAGATCGGCACGCCGGCGCAGCTCGCCCGGGTGATGGACGCGTATGGCACGCGGCACGCGCTGCTGGTCGGCCCGAACTCCGGCTATGGCCTCGACAATGCCTGCATGCTCGATGCGATTGCACGCGGTGCGGGACGCTACAAGGGCATCGCCGTGGTCGCAAACGAGGCGACCCTGGACGAGCTGCAGGCGCTGAAGCGCGCGGGCATCGTCGGCGTAGCGTGGAACGTCACCCACTACGGCATCGATCACTACCGCGACGCAGGACCGCTCCTGGAGAAGCTCGTCGCGCTCGACATGTTCGTCGACATCCAGGTCGAGCACGAGCAGCTCGTGCCCATGATGCCGCTTCTCACGAATTCCGGCGTGCGCATTCTCGTCGACCATTGCGGCCGTCCGACGGTGGATGCCGGCGTGGACGAGCCGGGCTTTCGGGCGCTGCTGGAGCTCGGCGCGACGAGGCGTGCCTATATCAAGCTATCCGGGTTCGTGAAGTTTTCGCGCAAGCCCGCCCTATACGACGATGCACGGCCTTTCGTCGCGGCGCTGGTCGAAGCGTTCACGCTGGACCATTGCCTGTGGGCCTCCGACTGGCCCTACCTTCGCGCGCCGGAGCACGTGGACTACGGCGTCCTTCTGCACCTCGCGCTCACGCTGTTCCCGGATACCGCCGATCGTCGCAAGCTGCTGTGGGACACGCCGCGCAAGCTGTTCGCGTTCGCCGCCTGATTCAGGCCGAGAGCCCTCGATTCACGCGGCGAGTTGTCGCGGCACGTAGCCGGTCAGGAGGCGCATGTATTGCGCACGCATCAGCTCCGTGGCGTCGTCTCCCTCCCTGACGCTCTTAAGCCCCCGAATCGCGGACACGGACGGATGGTTGTTTTGCTCGAGCCATGCCTCGAGACCGTCAACCAGCGTCCGCATGTATGCCGCTCCGTTGCGCAGCAGAGCCGAAGTGGTCATTACGGTGTCCGCGCCAGCCAGCAGGTATTTGACGACCTCCTCGGAAGTTTCGACGCCGCTCGTCGCGGCCAGCGAGCCCTTGACCTTGCCCGCGAGGAGAGCGATCCAGAGCAAGGGCGGGCCCGCTTCGTGGCTCGAACTGAGCTTCAGGTCCGATCTGACGGCCAGCGATGCAAGGTCGAAGTCTGGCTGGTAGAAGCGGTTGAACAGTACGAGGCCATCGGCTCCAGCGCGAATGAGTTGGTGCGCCATGTGGCCGGTCGAGCTGAAGAAGGGCGACAGCTTCACCGCGACAGGAATCTTCACCGTGTCCCTGACAGTGCGTACGATCCGGACGTAGCGCTCCTCGACCTCCTGACCGTTCATGGTTGTATCGGCAGGGATGAAATACATGTTGAGCTCGAGCGCGGCAGCGCCCGCCTGCTCGAGCCTCGCCGCATAGCTGCCCCATCCCTCGGTGGTCACCGCGTTGAGGCTCGCGATCACCGGAATTTCGACCGCTGCGGTCGCCCGTCGCAAGGTGTCGAGGTGGCCTGCCATTCCACGGTCGTAATTGGCTAGCTCTGGAAAGTAACTTCCCGCCTCGGACTGGCTGTACGAGCCGTGCTCGGTGTACATCGTGTAGGCGGTGTCTTCGGCGTGAATCTGCTCTTCGAACAGCGACGGCATGACCACCGCCGCGGCACCGGCGTCTTCGAGCGCGCGAATGCCGTCGAGCGTCGATGTCAGCGGCGAGGCGGAAGCAATGATCGGGTGCCTGAGCTTGAACCCGAGGTAGCAGGTCGACAGATCCATTACGCGTTCTCCCAGTGCGGAAGGAAACGGCTGCCATCGCGCGCAGCGAGATCCTCGTACAGCTTGTAACGCTCATCGAGAGCGAGCTGCGCTTGCTCGAGCATCCGCGCGGCTTCGCTGGGATTCGTCTGCTCGACGACCTTGAAGCGAACCTCGCGGTTGCGGTATTCCGCAAGCGGGATTCGCGGCCGCGTCGAGTCCAGACGAAACGGGTTCATGTTACGACTGCGCATGGTCGGATCGAAGCGGAGCAGCGGCCAGTGACCGCTCGCAACGGCCCGTGCGGCTTGTTTCATACCGTGACGCAGGTCCGTGCCGTGGGCGATGCATTGCGAATAGGCCAGGATAAGCGAGGGACCGTTGTAGGCCTCGGCTTCGCGGAACGCAATCACCGCTTGCTCGTTGTTCGCACCCATCGCGATTTGCGCGACGTAGATGTTGCCATAGGCGATTGCCATCATCGCCAGATCCTTGCGTGGCATCTTCCTGCCCGCGGCGGCGAACTTCGCGGAAGCGCCGAGCGGTGTCGCTTTCGAAGCTTGTCCGCCCGTGTTCGAATACACCTCGGTATCCAGCACCAGCACGTTGACGTTGCGACCCGTGGCGAGCACGTGGTCGAGCCCGCCGTAGCCGATATCGTAGGCCCAACCATCGCCACCGACGATCCATACGGAGCGATGAACCAGAAAATCGGCCAGCGCCAGCAGGTTCTGGCCATCGGGATCGTTTGCCCCGGCGAGTTTCGCCTTGAGCGCGGCAACGCGCTCGCGCTGGACGCGAAAGTCCGATTCCGTGGCCTGCGGCGCGTCCAGAAGAGCGGTTACGAGATCTTCACCCAGTCTCGGCGCGAGCTTCCGCGCCAAAGCTCTGGCGATCTCGGTTTGCTTGTCGATGGCGAGGCGATAGCCGAGCCCGAACTCGGCGTTGTCCTCGAAGAGCGAATTCGCCCATGCGGGACCTCGGCCGTCGGCATCGGAAGCCCAGGGGGTCGTCGGGAGATTTCCGCCGTAAATCGACGAGCAGCCGGTCGCATTGGCGATCTGCAGGCGGTCGCCGAAGAGCTGCGACAGGAGCTTCAGATACGGCGTCTCGCCGCAGCCCGCGCACGCGCCCGAGAACTCGAACAGCGGCTGCATGAATTGCGCGCCGCGGACGTTGGCGAAGTTGATGCGTGCCCGGTCCGCCCAGGGCAGCGTCTCGAAAAAAGCGATGCTCGCGCGCTCCGCGTCCAGATGCTCGAGCCGCGGCTTCATGTTGATGGCTTTGATCGTCTCGTCGGACGGGCTGTGAGCCGGGCAGTTCTCGACGCACACCCCGCAGCCGGTGCAGTCTTCGACATAGACCTGGAGGGTGTAGCGCGAATCCGGATAGCCCCGCGCATTGATCGGAACGGCCTTGAAGCTCTCCGGCGCCTGGTCGAGTCGGCTGCGATCGTAGTACTTCGCGCGGATGACGCTGTGCGGGCAGACGATCGCGCACTGGCCGCACTGGATGCACAGGTCGGGCGCCCAGATCGGCACCTCTTCGGCGATGTTGCGCTTCTCGTACTTTGTCGTGCCGGTGGGGAACGTTCCGTCGACCGGCAGCGCGCTCACGGGAAGAGTGTCGCCACGGCCTTCGAGCATGATCGCCGTGACCTTGCGCACGAAGGCCGGTGCCGTGTCGGGCACCATCTCGAAAACCTTGCGGGTGCCGGTTGCAATGCTTGGTACCTTCACTTCGCGCAGATTGGCGAGCGCACTGTCGATGGCCGCGAAATTCTTCTTCACCACCTCGGCGCCCTTGCGCGCGTAAGTCTTTTCGGTCGCTCTCTTGATGGCGGCAATGGCCGTCTCTCTCGGCAGCACGCCCGAGAGCGCGAAGAAGCAGGTCTGAAGGATAGTGTTGCTGCGAGCGCCGAGACCAAGGTCGAAAGCGACTCTGGACGCATCGATGACGAAAAGCTTGAGCTTCCGGTCGATGATCTGCCGTTGGACATTATGCGGCAGCTCGTTCCAGACCGTCTCCGTCCCATATGGACTGTTGAGGAGCACCGTGGCCCCGAAAGCGGCCGCGCCGAGCACGTCCTGCTTGAACAGGAAGTCGAACTTGTGAACGCCCACGAAGCTCGCCGACTTGATCAGATACGGCGCGCGCACTCGCGAGGGTCCGAAGCGCAGGTGCGAGATGGTCGACGAGCCCGACTTCTTCGAATCGTAGACGAAGTAGCCCTGCGCGTATCGGTTCTCTTCTGCCGCGAGAATCTTGACCGAGTTCTTGTTCGCGCCTACCGTGCCGTCGGCACCAAGGCCGTAGAAAAGCGCGCGCACGACCTCGGGTGGCTCGATGTCGAACGACGCCTCGACCTCGAGACTGGTGTGCGACACGTCGTCGACGATGCCAACCGTGAAACCGTGCCTGGGCTTCGTCTTTTTCAGCTCGTCGAAGACCGCCTTTGCCATCGCCGGATCGAAATCCTTCGACGACAGGCCGTAGCGGCCGCCGATCACCGTGGGCATCGCCGGCCATTTCCCGAAGGCCACGCCCCGAGCGAAGGTTGCGATGACGTCGAGGTAGAGCGGCTCGCCCAACGACCCGGGTTCCTTGGTCCGATCGAGCACCGCAAGTGCCTTAACCGATTGAGGCAGCGCAGCGAGAAAGGCGTCCGCGATCCAGGGCCGGTAGAGCGTCACCTGCAAGACGCCCACCTTCTCGCCATGGCCGTTGAGATACGCGGCGGTTTCGTCGAGCACCTCGCAACCGGACCCGATCGCCACCGCGACGCGCTCGGCCTGCGGGTGACCGGTGTAGCGAAAGAGTTGATGGCGCCGACCCGTCAGCTCCGCGAAACGGTCCATGGCCTTCGCCATGACGCCGGGAAACTGCTCGTAGAATGGATTGACGGTTTCCCGCGCCTGGAAAAACGTGTCGGGGTTGTGGGCCGTCCCCCGCACGACCGGATGCTCGGGCGAAAGGGCGCGCGAGCGGAATGCACGTACCTGGTCATCGTCGATCATCGCCCTGATCTGCGCATCGGGAATGATCGATATCTTGTTTTCCTCGTGCGAGGTTCGAAAGCCGTCGAAGAAGAACACGATCGGCACTCGCGAGGCGAGCGTCGCCGCCTGGGCGATCAAGGCGAGATCGTGCGCCTCCTGCACCGAGGCGGCGGCGAGCATCGCGAAGCCGGTCATGCGGGCGCTCATCACGTCGGAATGGTCGCCGAAGATCGACAGCGCTTGCGTGGCCAGAGCGCGCGCAGCGACGTGGAACACGCAGGGGATCAGCTCGCCGGCGATCTTGTACATGTTGGGCAGCATGAGCAGCAGGCCCTGCGAGGCGGTGAAGGTCGTGGTGAGCGCGCCGCTCTGCAGCGAACCGTGCACCGCGCCGGCCGCACCCCCCTCCGACTGCAACTGCTGCACGACGGGCACGTTGCCCCAGATATTCTGGATGCCCTGGACCGCCCATTCGTCTGCCAGCTCCGCCATGGTGGACGATGGCGTGATGGGAAAGATCGCGGCGACCTCGTTGACGCGATACGCGATGTGCGCAGCGGCGGTATTGCCGTCCATGACGGCGGTCTGGGTGCTGTTCATGCGCTCGCTCACGTGAGTCGTCAGGGGCGGACTTTGAATTGCGCCGGCATGGTCACCGGGACAGGATCGTTCAAGGCGGTTGCGGGACTCGCGGGCTCCGGGAACATCTCGATCGCATGACAGGGACACTGCTCGAAGCATACCGCGCAGCCGGTGCACAAGTCGTATTCGAAACGATAGAAACGGCCTTGGCCGAGCTTCGTAATTGCCTGCTCGGGACAGGACGCATAGCAGTTGTCGCACTCGAAGCAGTTGCCGCAGGAAAGGCAGCGGCTCGCCTCGTAGCGCGCTTCGACTTCGGTGAGGCCCGCGACGACTTCCTCGAAGCCCTTGCGCTTCGCTGCTGGAATCTGCGCTTGTTCGCGTCGCGCAGCGTCCAGGAAGACGGGCAGGTTGAGAGCCTCGAAGGCGACGATTCCGTGCTTCGGCGCGGGCGCGTAGACGGTGCCACGCAACCAGGCATCGATATTTCGCGCTGCTTTCTTGCCGTGTCCGACCGCGGCGGTCATCGTGCGCGCCCCACCGATCATGTCGCCGCCGGCAAACACGCCCGGATGCCCGGTGCTCATCCGACTATCGACTTCGACCACGTCGCCGCGGCCGATCTTGACCCCGGGCAGCGCTTTCAGGAACTCCAGATCCGAGTGCTCCCCGACCGCCAGAACGAGCGAATCGGCTTTGAGTTCCTCGTACTTGCCGGTGCCGACGGTGCCCTTGCCATCGGGAAGCATCTCCATCTGCTCCACCATGATCTCGTCTTGGCCGAACTGCTTCACGGTGGACATCCATTTGACCTTGACTCCCTCCGCGAAAGCCTCCGCGGCCTCTTGGGGATGCGCTCGCATGTGTTTCCGGTCCGAGCGATAGATCAGGACGGCTTCCTCGGCGCCCAGCCGCTTTGCGACCCGCGCGACGTCCACGGCGGTGTTACCGGCGCCGACGATTCCGACGACCCGGCCAAGCTTGGGTGCATGGCCCTGCTCCACCTGCTCCAGCAATTCGAGTGCGTGGATCATCCTCGCGCCGTCCATCGAAGGAATGTCGAGGTGGTTGCCGACCTGCGCGCCGACGGCCAGAAACACCGCGTCGAAGTTGCCGGCCTCCTTTTCTCCCAGGACATCGTTGACGCGGTAGTTGCAGGTGATCGCGACGCCCATCGACCTGATGCGCTCGATCTCCTGCATGAGACCTTCGCGGGGCAAGCGGTATTGCGGGATGCCGTAGTGCATCATGCCGCCGGGCTCCGCGCCGCCGTCGCGAATCTCGACGTCGTGGCCCATTCGCCTCAGGTGATAGGCGCACGACAGGCCGGCCGGGCCCGCGCCCACCACCAGGACGCGCTTGCCGGTCGCCGGCTTTACCGGAACCGTCCAGCCCCTCGCGGTCGCGAGGTCGCCCAGGAAGCGATCGAGCGAATGGATCGAAACCGGCTCGTCGAGGTGCTGCCGGTTGCAAGCGCCCTCGCACGGGTGGTAGCACGCGCGCCCGTGCGTGCCGGGCAGCGGGTTTTCCTCCATGTATTTCCGCCAGGCTTCCTCATACCTGCCGGCTTGCGCGAGGTCGAGCCATGCCTGGATATTCTCGCCCGCAGGGCAAGCGTGATTGCACGGCGGCAGCAGGTCGACGTAGACCGGCCTCTGCCATCGCCTGGCGCCGGTGCCTTTGGCGATCGTCGCCTTGTAGACGGGGGTCAAGTCCCTGGGGATCAGGCTCATCGTGTATGCCTCGATCGGGTAGCGGTGAACGGAGCGCGACGGTTGCGTCGTTGGTCCGCGCTCACGCCACCGCGATGACGGTCATCGTTCGGATACCCTGTGCGCCGTGGATCAGGACACGTTCGATGTGCCGGTGCCGGCGCGGCGAAGGCTCTGCGCCTCGTCTGCCGCTGAAACCAGGAGCGCCTCCAAGATTACATCCCAATCTCAGCCGCGCCTATGAGCTACCTACAATAGCCCCGGGAACGCACCACGCTTTGACATTGGTCAAGGTCCACCTGCGGGTGACGGACGATGTGCGTGCAGATCCCACCGCGACGCGCGCGCCATGCTCGTGCTCCAAGAGAAAGCGTGGGACACGCTGTTCCTCGCGAGAGAAGGCGGTTCGGCGGCGGCAGGGTCAACCCCGTTCGCAGTTTGCCTTGATACAAGGCCGATTTAACTCCGGTAGCGCAGCGCATCCACCAGCAGGGTAAACGCCGGCGAGGATTGGCGGCGGCTCGGATAGTAGAGGTGGTACCCCGAATATGGAGGGCACCAGTCCTCGAGCACCCGCTTGAGACGGCCCTTGGCGAGATGGGGCTGCGCGACGTCGTCCGGCACATAGGCCAGGCCGAATCCGTCCAGCGCTGCGTTGAGCATCTGGAACGCGCCGTTGAAGACGAGCTGCCCTTCGACGCGCACCTTCAGCTCGCGGTCGCCTTTTTCGAACTCCCAGGCGTACAGCCCGCCATAAGTCGCCAAGCGAAGATTGATGCAGTTGTGGTCGGTCAGATCCTGCGGCTTCTTCGGAGGCGAGCGCTTCGCGAAATACGACGGCGATCCCACGACCGCCATACGCATGTCCGGCCCGATACGCACGGCGATCATGTCTTTCGCCACTTGCTCGCCGGATCGCACGCCGGCGTCATAACGCTGGGCGACGATGTCGGTGAATCCATAATCGATGCTTATCTCGACCTTGATGTCCGGATACGTCGGCAGGAATTTCGCAAGTCTTGGCCAGAGGACAGTGTTGGCCGAATGGTCGGTCGCGGTGATCCGAATGGTGCCTGCGGGCTTGTCCCGAAGCTCGCTCAGGGCTTCCAGCTCGGCCTCGATCTCCTCGAAGCGGTGCCCCACCGTCAGGAGCAGACGTTCACCCGCCTCGGTCGGCGAGACGCTCCGCGTCGTGCGCGTCAGCAAGCGAAGGCCGAGTCTAGCCTCCAGCCCACGAATGGTGTGACTCAGCGCTGATTGCGAAACCCCGAGCTTCGCAGCCGCCCGGGTGAAGCTCCGTTCCCGGGCGACGGCGAGGAAGGCAAGCAGGTCGTTGACGTCCTGGCGCAGCATTCATGAATCCCTCTCATGAGTCCATGCCAATTATCCTACTTAATCGCCGAGCGTCGCGGTTGTAACTTGTCAGAACTCGCGAGACAGACGACGGCTCGAATCAGACAAGGGTTTTTTCGATGCATATCAAGCGAAGCGGTTCACGGCCATCCAGCAGAGGAGCGGCCGAGTATTTTACGGGCACCGTGCGCATCGACCCGCTGTTCCAGGCGCCCGATCCGGCACGTGCGCGCGGCGCAAGTGTCACGTTCGAGCCATGTGCCCGGAGCAATTGGCACACCCATCCGCTGGGTCAGACCCTGATCGTGACCTCGAGCAGCGGGCTCGGCGAGGCGACCGCACGTCATTTTTCCGCGCGAGGCGATCAGCCAGCCGGAGGACGTTGACGTGAACGAGATCCTGTTCCGGCCCACGTGCCAGGAACTGTGACGTCGTGATAGCTGGGTTTGTCCCCCTCGACGAAGGAAAGACATGCACAAACGCAAGCTTGGACGTAGCAATCTGGAAGTCTCGGCCATCGGTCTCGGCTGCATGGGAATGAGCACTGCCTACGGTCCGCCGGCAGACAAGCAGGAGATGATTGCTCTCATACGGCAAGCCGTCGACCGGGGCGTCACATTTTTCGACACCGCCCAAATCTACGGTCCCTTCACGAACGAGGAGCTCGTGGGCGAAGCGCTCGCTCCCTTGCGCGCTCGGGTGGTCATCGCCACCAAGTTCGGGCTCAGGATCGACAACGGGCAGCAGGTGACGGACAGCCGGCCCGAGTCCATCAAGCAGAGCGTCGATGGCTCGCTCAAGCGGCTTAAGACGGACGTCATCGATCTGTACTATCAACACCGTGTCGATCCCAACGTCCCGATCGAAGACGTCGCGGGAGCGGTGAAGGATCTGATTCGGCAAGGCAAGGTGAAGCACTTCGGCCTTTCCGAAGCCGGCGTGCAGACGGTCCGCCGCGCCCACGCCGTCCAGCCGGTCACTGCAGTCCAGAGCGAATACTCGCTGTGGTGGAGGCGCCCTGAAGAGGAATTGCTGCCCACGCTCGAGGAGCTCGGAATCGGGTTTGTTCCATTCAGCCCTCTCGGCAAAGGCTTCCTCACGGGAAAGATCGACGAGAACACCACGTTCGACAGCTCCGACTTCCGCAACATCGTTCCCCGCTTTACGCCGGAGGCCCGGAAGGCGAACAAGGCATTGGTCGACGTGCTGGACGCCATCGCAAAGCGAAAGAAGGCGACACCTGCGCAGATCGCGCTCGCCTGGCTGCTTGCCCGGAAACCGTGGATCGTTCCCATCCCGGGCACCACGAAGCTGCATCGCCTCGAGGAGAACATCGTAGCGGCTGCCGTCGAGCTCACGTCGGGCGATCTGCGCGACATCGAAAGCGCCGCGTCGAAGATCACGGTGCAAGGGGCGCGATACCCCGACGCGCTCGAGAAGAGGACCGGTCTCTGAGCGATTAAGGAGGCATGCGAGTCGGTATCCTGGGTTCGGGGTTGCATCCACGGCGCAACTGCCTACTGCCGACCAGCCGGAGCTTGCCCAGATGGCCCAGTCCTATGCCCAGCAGCTGCAAGCCGTGGGCATCACACGCGTGATCTCGCCGGGGAATGGCTCCATGGTGCGACTGGAGACCGGCTACGGTTCGGTATACGTGCGGTATCCGGCGGTGGCGGAGCCGTCGGCGTTCGTGCTGGACATCGGTCCAGATGGGTTGCAGGCCACAGCGGCGACGTTCGACCGGGTCAGAGACGGGCAGATACTTGCCGCGCTCGTGCCCGAGGCCGTGCGGATGACGGCCACCAACAATAGGTTCGCCTGGCTGCACGCAAACCCCTGGCACTGACACACCCTTCGACTCTGGCCGCACCAGTCGCGTCATCGCCTGAAATTCTGCATCAGGCCAATTTCCAACGTCTAAGTGCGGCCAACTGCGGTCGTAACGCGCATTGCGCTCCGTAGCCGTCGTTGCCGACCAACGCGGGTAGTCGCCGATGCGGGCGGTGCGTCCTTGGAGGCGTAGTATGGCCGGACCTCCAATTCTCTTCGGGGCGATTTGACTGCGCATACGTCGAGAGATCGGTCGTGCAGGCATTATCGCGTTGACGACTCACGATGTATATGACTCAAATCACATGGATATGTCTTGTTACACCAACCGAAGGCGACGGTCGCTGCGGACAATCACATCGTCATGCTCCAGCCGTGCCAGAGTCCGATACAAGCTCTCATGCGTCAGTCCCAACTCCTTGGCAAGATCCTTGACGCTGCCGGCAAGCGCAACCTCGCAACGCGGTCCTTTGCCTTCGATGTGCAGGTAATGCAATACGCGTTCGGCAGCCGACTTGAGCGCCAGCCGTTCGAGCCGCGCCCGCGCGTCGTGCAACTGCCGGGCGAGGAGCGCTACCCATTGGCGGGCGAACTCCAGGTCTTTCTCGAGGAGCTCGCGGATCGTCTCGGCCGGGAACGCGAGCACCGCCGACGGCTGCGAGGCTCTCGCATTGCAGTTATAGCGTGGCGCGTTGAGCGCCGCCTCGGCGAAGAACTCACCGCGTCCTGCGCGCTGCAATGTGATTTCGCTGCCATCCTTGGCGAAGCGCGAAAGGCGAACCTCACCGTCAAGCACGAGGAACACGGCTTGGGCCGCACTACCCTTGCGAAATATCCATCCGTCCTTTGGGCAGGTCACTCGGCGGCCGAGCGTCCGCAGCGCAGCGGGCAGATAGACGGGGCGGCTGGCCCGGGTTGCGTGTGCCACGGTCGGCATCGGCGCTTATAGTTTGAGGACGCGAAGGAAAAGAAAGCTCAAACATTGTAACTGTGGACCGGAACACCTTTGCCGGGGTCTGTGTTCTTTCGGTACATTCCCGCAGTGACCGCGCGTCTCTAGAGTTGCGCTGTGGCAGGACGGTACGGGTGGTCGCGCCGATGGGCTGCGCGGAAGCACGATCTGTACGGCTGCTTTCGTCAGCGCCCATGACCGCTTCGGAGCACCCTGACCGTCTGAGCGGGGTCTATTCTGTTGAAAAACCCCCTTGAAAATGAGCGCCTTGTGGCTATGCTTGAAGCCAAGGTGATCGAGGGAGAGGCAAGGATGATGGGACAACGGCCTGGCGGACAGAAGCAGCTGTTCTACTCCTTCAATCTCGACGATCACGTTCCGTCCGATCATTTGTTACGCGGAATTGATCAGTTTCTTGATCTAGGTGAATTGCACCAGCACCTCGCCCCGTTTTACAGCCATACCGGCCGTCCCTCGATTGATCCCCAGCTGCTGATTCGCATGCTGATCGTGGGTTACTGCTTCGGCATCCGGTCGGAGCGGCGGCTATGCGAGGAGGTGCACCTGAACCTGGCGTATCGCTGGTTCTGCCGGCTGGGATTGGAAGACCAAGTGCCGGACCACTCGACGTTCTCGAAGAACCGGCATGGTCGTTTCCGTGACAGCGACACACTGCGTTTCGTGTTCGAGCAGGTCCTGGAGCGCTGTGTGCGGGAGGGGCTGGTGGGTGGTGAAGGGTTTGCCATCGATGCCAGCCTAGTTAAGGCCGACGCCAACCGTCAACGCGGCGTGCCCGGTGCTGAGGCCGACTGGTCTGACGGGCAATCGATCAGCCGCCCGGTGCGTGAATATCTGGCGGCTCTGGATCAGGCAGAGGTGGAGACGAGCACGCCTAAGAATATCTCGCTGACCGATCCGGCGGCACGGTGGAGTGCTGCGGGTGGCCCGGCCTTCTACGCCTATTCGGCGAACTATCTGGTCGACACCGCCGCAGGCATTGTGGTCGACGTTGAGGCGACACCCGCCTACAAGACCGACGAAATCAAGGCTACCAGGACGATGATCGACCGGGTTGAGACGCGGTTTGCTCTCAAGCCGCAGCGGTTGATCGGCGACACCAATTACGGCACGGCAGAAATTCTGGGATGGATGGTCGAGGAGAAGCAGATCGAGCCGCACGTGCCGGTGTGGGACAACACAAACCGCAACGATAAGACGCTATCGAGCAGCGACTTCAAGTGGGACGAGAAGGCCGACGAGTACCGCTGCCCGCAGGGCCACGTGCTGCGCCGCCAATGGCGCGCATTCAAGAACCTGCGCACCCACGTCACCAAGGCCGACACCATCATCTATCGAGCCAGCCAATTCGATTGCGCGACATGTCCGATGAAGGCGCGCTGCTGTCCGAACGACCGGGTTCGGAAGATCGTTCGCAGCGTTCATGAATCCGCCCGCGATGTGGCTCGTGATGTTGCCAAGACCGATGGTTACAAGCAATCGCGCAAGGACCGCAAGAAGGTCGAGATGCTGTTCGCTCACCTCAAACGGATCCTGAAGTTGGATCGACTACGATTGCGGGGGCTCAGTGGCGCAAATGACGAGTTCCTGCTGGCCGCGGCTGCGCAGAATCTGCGACGAATGGCGAAATGGTTAGCGCCGATAGCAGAAAAAGGAGAACTAGCGCCTGCCTGAGGAGTGTCTACGCGACTGACTCGATCGAGCACTGCCAAACGACCGCTCAAGCCCGGACCTTGGTCCTGTTAAACATCGAGTTCTTCAACAGAATAGGTCGATCTGCGACCGTCAACGATACGGCCGTGACCGCCCAACACCTGCCGATGGCTATCAGCGTGGAATTCTCCGGGAACCGGCCATTGACGAGGCGACCGGCAGCGGAGCGCCTCGGCTCCCCGTCGCTTCGGGCAAGCCAAGACGTGCTACGCTGCTCGCGATGACGCGTCGTGGCGTTGGATTTCTATCCTTCGATCGGGCGCTGTTCGGCAAGCGCGACGTGGGCCTCCCGCCCCAGCTCATCGCCACGCGCTTCGGCTTTCACGTGGTCGACGTCGTGCGGCGGATCCCGGGCCGCGCATTGCCGTACGAGCACGTGCGCTCGCACATCGCCGATTACCTGTCGGTGCGCGCCGAGGAACGCGCGCTCGCGCAGTACGTGCAGGTCCTGGCCGGGCGCGCCGACATCGAGGCGATCGATCTGGCGGGGGCGGCGACGCCGCTGGTCCAGTAGACTGGACCCCCGCGCCGCGTCTTTTCAACAGCAGCCCTTGAACCTGCCCTTCGCGACGGCGTACCGAGCGTCCTGACGTTCCCGGAAGAACTCCTCGTAGGTCATGATCGGCTCCCGGGGATGCATCTTCCGCCGATGTTGCACATAGGTATCGTAGTCGGGAATGCCGCACATCAGACGGGCCGTCTGGACGACGCCGTGACGCAGCCGGCCGAGCCTAGTCATTGCCGCCTCCCGCCGGAGCGCCGCCGCCAATCTCGATCGCGGTCACTCTCGGGCTGCCAATGGCCCTGCGCGTGTTGATGTAGCCGTAGATCACGCTCGCCACGACGACGGCAATGAACAGGGCGGACAGGGCCGCATCGACATAATCGTTGAAGACGATCCGGCTCATCTGTGCGAGCGTGGTCGCGGGCGCCAGGATCTTCCCTGCCGCGACTGCGTCGGAGAACTTGATGGCGTGGCTCACGAACCCGACGCTCGTATTGGAGCTGAACACCTTTTCCAGCCCTGCCGTGACGGTGGTCACGACGAGCCAGGCCGCCGGGACGATCGTGACCCAGGCGTAGCGCTCGTGCTTCATCTTGAACAGCACGACGGTACAGAGCGTGAGCGCGATGGCCGCGAGCATCTGATTGGCCGTGCCGAAGAGCGGCCATAGGGTCCAGATGCCGCCATAGGGGTCGATTACGCCCTCGTACAGGATGTAGCCCCAGAGCACGCAGGCCAGTGCCGAGCCGACGATGTTGTTCGCCCAGGACTTGGTCTCCTTGAAGGCCGGGACGACGTTGCCCACGAGGTCCTGGATCATGAACCGCAGCACGCGCGTACCGGCGTCGACCGTTGTCAGGATGAAGAGCGCCTCGAACAGGATGATGAAGTGGTACCAGACGCCCATCAGGACGCGCCCGCCCAGGAAGCTCGACAGGATGCTCGCCATGCCGACCGCGAGCGTGGGCGCGCCACCCGTGCGCGACAGGATGCTGATCTCGCCGACATCATGGGCAATCCCGGTCAGCACGTCGGGCGTCACCACGAAACCCCAGGACGAGATCACCTGCGCGGCATTGGCGGTGGTGGTTCCGATGAGTCCGGCCCCGCTGTTCATCGCGAAGTAGATCCCGGGATGAAGCACCGCGGCGCCGATCATGGCCATGATGGCGACGAGCGATTCCATCAGCATGCCGGCGTAGCCGATGAAGGGGATCTGGCTTTCGTTCTCGATCATCTTCGGAGTGGTGCCGGAGGCGATGAGCGCGTGCCAGCCGGAGACTGCGCCGCAGGCAATGGTGATGAAGAGGAAGGGGAACAGGCTGCCCGCCCAAACCGGGCCGGTACCGTCGACAAAGCGCGTTACCGCCGGCATTTGCAGATCGGGACGAACGATGAGGATGCCGATTGCCAGCAGCAGGATCGTGCCGACCTTGAGGAAGGTGGAGAGATAGTCGCGGGGCGCCAACAGAAGCCATACGGGCAGCACCGAGGCGACGAAGCCGTAACCGATGATGGTGAGCGCGAGCGTCGTGTCGGCAAGATTGAAGTAGACGGCGACCGCGGGCGTCTCGGACACGGTGCGGCCGAAGACGAGCGCCGCGAGCAGCAGGACGGCGCCGAGGACGGACATTTCGCCGATGCGGCCGGGCCGGATGAAGCGGCTGTAGATCCCCATGATCAGTGCGATCGGGACGGTGCAGAACACGGTGAAGGTGCCCCAGGGACTTCCCATCAGGCCTTGACGACCACGAGGGCGAGGACGGCAAGGATGATGACGCAGATGAGGAGCACGCCGATGCCGGCGATCGCGCCGGCGACGGGGCCCATCTCGGAGCGGACCATGTCGCCGAGCGAGCGGCCGTCGCGTCGCGTCGAGAGGAACAGGACGGTCATGTCCTGCACTGCACCGGCGAAGACGACCCCCGCGAGAATCCAGAGCGTGCCGGGCAAATAGCCCATCTGTGCGGCCAGCACGGGGCCGACAAGCGGTCCGGCGCCGGCGATTGCGGCGAAATGGTGTCCGAACAGCACATAGCGGTTCGTCGGCACGTAATCGAGCCCGTCATTGCGGCGATAGGCCGGCGTCTGCCGCGTCGCGTCGATGCCCAGTGCCCTGCGGGCGATGAAGAGAGCATAGAAGCGATAGGAGATTAAGTAGATGCAGACCGACGCCACGACCAGCCAGGCGGCATTCACCGGTTCGCCGTGCGTGAGGGCGACGACGGCAAACGAAACCACCCCGACCGCGATCACCGCCCCCCACAAGAGTTTGCTGCTGAAGGTGAGTCGGCTGTTGGGACCTGTACTCATGGCGGTTCCTCCTGGTGCAGTGCTTCGTCCTGTTGGGACACCTTGCGATGGGCTCGAATGACCTTGGCGCGGACGTCATTGGCCATCGTCGTCCAGACGAAAGGCAGCACGGCCCTCGCAGATGCTGTGCGCGTGTCGCGCCCGCGATGCGGTCGCTGAATGCGCTGCGGCTGCAAACGAGTTTGGCGGATCGTGTTCGCAGTCGCCAAAGCTGAACACGGGTGGCATTCGCCGCCGCCGTGCCATTTTTTTATTCTAGTCCCTTTTCCGACAAATGGATCCTCCTGAGTTTTTTCAGCGTGAGCCAGCACTCGATGCGCGCACGACGCGCGTCTGTTTGAGAGGAGTGGCTAAGCCGCGCCGTCGCAGTGCTTTTGCGCTATGTCGTTTTGCGCTGGCGCCGCTCCGGCGGCTGGCGATCCCACGCCGCCGCCCGGTACGTAGCCAACGTGGCTCAGCCACACGACCTAATCCCAGCGGCCAATGGCCGCCGGCACCGCGGGTCACCACGCTTGAGCCTCCACGCTCGACGAAGGGGCAAGCATGGAGGGCACGTGCCGCGCCGGGGAACGCGCACCAGGGCGATACCAGCGGCGCCGTCCGAGCCAGAGCGCTCTCTATCACTGCGTCCAGGAACACCTCGCGACCTGGCTCGCCCACAGCCGCGAAGGCTATGGTGACGACGGGTCGGTGCCGGCCCATGTCGAGCGGGAGTTCCGCCGTTACCTCGAGTGCTGCATCCTCGCCCACGGCTTTGGCCTGTGGTCAGAGTTTCATGGCCGAACCGAACCGTGCGTGCGTCCGCTTACTCCATTTTCTAAGGCCGCTTTGGAGCAGGTCCTCCGTCAGGTCAGGGTCGAACCCGGCCGGATAGTGGCTGCCGCGATCTGACACGGGCCGTCAGATCAACTCTGGTTACAACAAGCCCGTCAGCGAGCGACGTCCAGGCTGCCGTTCGCGTTGGGATAGGTCACTGCCCCCCACGGCAGCTGCAGCCCGGAGATCTCCTTCTTTGTCCGGTAGTTCGCGGCATCGATGACATACACGCTGTTCGAGCGCCCGCACACGTCCAGAACGCGGGCCCCGTCCGGAGTGAAGGTGAAATGCCAGCAGCGCTTGCCGACAGGAATGGTCGCGATCAGGCGATAGTCGGCGGTATCGAACACCTGCAACTTCCCGCCGCGCGCCGCGTCGACCCAGAGGCGCCGGCCGTCATGGTCGAACGCCACACCGTAGGGGCCCGGGTCAGTCGCAACGGTCTTGGTGACTTTGAAATCCGGATCGAGGATGAGCACCTTGTCCGAGAACTCCATCGTCACGGCGTATTCGTGCTTGTTCGGCGAAAATTTGATGCCTCGCGGGCGATTGCCGTAGGCGGCAATGTCGACCGTTCGCACTAGCTTTCCGTCGGAAAGGTTGTACACGGTGATGGTGTTGTCGGCCTCATTGGCGACTGCGAGATGCTCCCCGTCCGGGGTGAACTCGATGCCTTCGGTCTCCAGACCGGCCATCAGGCGCCGGGTCACTGTGCGTGTATCGAGATCGATGACCGCCACTTCAGCAGGCGTCTTGTTGCCCTCGTCCTCCTCTTCTCTTCCCTCGGCCTTCGGCGGACCGCCCTTCGCCGAGGGTTCATAGGTGACGAACGCTGTCTTGCCGTCGGGACTGACGCGCAGAAACTCGGGATTCTTGCCGATGGGAATACGCCGCACCACGCGGTCGTCGTTGGTATCGACGACGGAGACGTCGCCGGTATGCTGGTTGGCGGTCAGCAGTTGCTTTCCGTCCGGTGTGACGGCGATGCCTCGCGGTCCCTTGCCTCCCACGTCGATGGTCTTGACGGGCTTCAAACTGGCCAAGTCGATCACCGTCACGCCGTTGTCCTGGTTGCTGACATAGGCCACATCCCTGGGAACGTCTGCCCAGGCGCTCGCCAGGGGGGCGGACAAGACTCCGACCGCCAAAACACTTAGCGCTTTGTTCCGCATTGTGCATCTCCTTTGTTGTTGCGTCGGCTTTCTGCCAGCCACAAAGCTTGCACCGCCTAGACTTGGAGGCGCCAAAAGCCTCAGGGGTTCATCCACTGGAGGCAGCGATAGAGCGCGCCCTGACTCGGACGGCGCGGCCGATACCGCGCAACTGCGCTCCCCCTAGCCCTGCACTCGACCCCCATCCCCGCCCCCGCTGCCCCGCGTTGCGGCGTTGGGGATCAGGGTGGGCGGCACGATGTGCCGGCCGCCTACGCGGCGTTGCTGCCTTTCGCAGCGCGAAGCTCAACGGCAGCAAGGGGTCGATAGCGGAAGCTCTCGACAAGACGGACGATCCATCGGTAGATAAAGTACCAATCCGCGGCGTTTCCTGACAAAGCTAGCGCGCGAGCCAGCCGCCGTCGACGGCGATCACGGAACCGTGGACGTAGTCGGACGCGGACGAACAGAGGAACACCACGGCGCCGGCGAGGTCCTCGGGTTGTCCCCAGCGACCGGCGGGGATGCGGGCGAGGATCTCGGCACTGCGCGCGGCGTCGGCGCGAAGCGGCGCGGTATTCGCTGTCGCCATGTAGCCCGGCGCGATCGCGTTGACGTTGATGCCCTTCGGCGCCCACTCGTTGGCGAGCAGGCGCGTGAGGCCGAGCGCGCCGCTCTTCGACGCGGTGTACGAGGGCACGCGGATGCCGCCCTGGAAGGACAGCATCGAGCAGATGTTCACGATCTTGCCGCCTCCGCCCTGCGCAACGAACCGGCGCGCCGCGGCCTGCGCGAGAAAGAAGACGCTCTTCAGGTTGATGTCGATCACGTCGTCCCAATCGGCTTCGCTGAAGTCGATCGAGTCGGCGCGGCGGATGATCCCGGCGTTGTTGATCAGGATGTCGAGCCGGCCCAGTGCTCCGGCCGCTTGCTCGACGACGTCGCGCGCTGCCGCGATCCCACGCAGGTCCCGCCTGATCGCCACGAACCGACGACCGGCCGCCTCTATGCGTCGCCGCGTTTCCTCGACGTCGCCGGCGTCGACGCCGGCGACGTCGACGCCCGCCTCGGCGAGCGCGACCGCCATCGCCTGCCCGAGGCCCCGTGCCGCGCCCGTGACGAGCGCGCAGCGACCGTCCAGCCGAAAACTGGCGGCCATCAGCGGAGCGCCGTCGTCGCGACGTTGTCCATGTCGTCGAACACCTGATTTTCGCCGACCATGCCCCAGATAAACGTGTACGCCTGCGTGCCGACGCCGGAATGGATCGACCAGCTCGGGCTGATCACCGCCTGCTCGTTGCGCACGACGATGTGCCGCGTCTCGTCCGGCCGGCCGCACAGGTGGAACACCGCCGCGTCGGGCGGCAGCGCGAAGTAGAAGTACACCTCCATCCGCCGCTCGTGCGTGTGAGTGGGGAACGTGTTCCACACGCTGCCAGGGTCGAGCACGGTCATCCCCATCGTCAGCTGACACGTCTCGACCACGCCCGGGACGAGGAGTTTGTAGATGGTGCGCCGATTCGCGGTCTTCGCATCACCGAGTGTCGCAGGTGACGCGTCGGCCTGCGTGACCTTGCGCGTGCGGCACGCGCGGTGTGCCGGCGCGCTGTTGAGGTAGAACTTGGCGGGGCTCGCGATATCCGCGCTGCGGAAGCGCACGTCGCGCATGCCCATGCCGACGTAGAGGGCGTCGCGGTACCCGAGCGCGTACGTCTCGCCGTCGACCGCGACCGTACCGGGGCCGCCGACGTTTATCACTCCGAGCTCGCGCCGCTCGAGGAATGAACCGACCGCGAATTGCTTCGCGAGGTCGGGCGCAAAACCGACCTCCTCGGTCTGCGGCATCGCCCCGCCCACGATAATCCGGTCGATCTGGCTATAGGTCAGCGCGAGCTCTCCGGGAACGAAGACCCGGTCGACGAGAAACTCGTGGCGGAGAGCCATGGAGTCGAGCGTCTTCGCGTGGTCGCTGTGAATCGGTTGCCGGATATCCATGGCGGATCCTATGACGTCGAGTGGGCGACGCCGCGCAGCGAAAGCTCGCGCGCGCGGTGACAGCTCACGAAGTGATTCGGGGCGATCTCTTCCTGCGTGGGCGTTTTTTCCCGGCAGATCGCCTTCGCGTACTTGCACCGCGGATGGAAGTGACATCCCGGCGGCGTGTTGGCCGGGTCGGCCACTTCGCCCTGCAGGACGATCCGTTCGGAGCGAAGCCGCGGATTCGGTATCGGGACCGCGGACATGAGCGCTTCGGTGTATGGATGCCTGGGAGATCCGAAGAGCTTCGCCGTTGGCGCGGTTTCCACGATCCTGCCGACGTACATCACCGCGACGCGCTCGCTGATGTGCTTGACGACGCTCAAGTCGTGGGCGACGAAAAGAATGGTGAGCCCGAGCTTCTCCTGCAGATCGAGCAGCAGGTTCAGGATCTGCGCCTGCACCGACACGTCCAGCGCGGAGACAGGCTCGTCGGCGACGATCAGCCGGGGATTCAGGGCAAGGGCCCGCGCGATCCCGATACGCTGGCGCTGGCCGCCGGAGAAGGCGTGCGGATAGCGCCTCATGTATTCAGGCCGCAGGCCCACGAGGCGAAGCACCTCGACGACCCGGTCGATTCGCTCCTGCGCGTTGCCGACGCCGTGGACGAGCAGTGGCTCGCCGACGATGTCGAGGAGCGTCATCCGCGGATTCAGCGAAGAGAACGGGTCCTGGAAGATCATCTGCATCTGGCGCCGAAGGATGCGCAGCTCGCTCTTCGGCAGGGTCGCCACGTCGAGGACCTCGCCTTGCTCCGAAAGGAGAACCTGCCCGGCGGTGGGGGTGATGGCCCGCAGGATGCAGCGCGCAGTCGTGGTCTTTCCGCAGCCGCTCTCACCGACCACCGACAGCGTCTCGCCCTGGTTGAGGAAGAAGGTCACGTCGTCCACGGCCTTCACGTGACCGACGGTCTTCTGGAGCAGGCCCCTGCGGATCGGGAAATGTTTCTTGAGTCCCTTCACCTCGAGGAGCACGGGCTTGCCCGCGCTGGTGTAGCCGTTCGTCATTGGTATAGAAAACAACTCACGCGTCTTCCCTTGCCGACAGGCTGGAGCAGCGGCTCCTCGGTATCGCAGCGTCCCGGTTTGAAGGATTCGCACCTGGGATGGAAGGGGCAGCCCGGCGGACGATTGAATGGATGGGGAATCGAGCCGCTGATCGTCGGAAGCTTCGCCCGCGGCGTGGAATCGATGCTGGGGATCGACTGCAGCAGCGCCTTCGTATAGGGATGCTTCGGGTTGTGGAAGATGTCGTCGACGTTGCCCTGTTCGACCACCCGGCCGAGATACATTACGACCACGTCGTCGGCCATCTCAGCGATCACGCCCAGGTTGTGGGTGATGAGCATGATCGCCATCCCGCGTTCCCGCTGCAGCTTGCGCAGGAGATCGAGGATCTGCGCCTGCGTGGTGACGTCGAGTGCGGTCGTGGGCTCATCGGCGATCAGGAGCCGCGGGTCGCAGGAAAGCGCGACTGCGATCATCGCCCGCTGCCTCAAGCCACCGCTCAGCTCGAAAGAGTATTCGTCGATGCGGCGCTCCGGGTTCGGGATGCCAACGCTGCGCAGCGCTTCGATGCCGCGACGTCTCGCCTCCTTCCGCCCGACCGCCTCGTGGAGGAGCACCGCCTCGATGATCTGGGCGCCGACCGTATGCACGGGGCTGAAGGAAGTCATCGGTTCCTGGAAGATGAGGCCGATATCTCCTCCGCGTACTGCGCGGATCTCCCGGCCGTTGGGCTTGAGCTTGACGAGGTCGACTTCGGCACCGTTCGCGCGGGTGAGGATGATCTCGCCCTCGACGATGCGCCCGGGATGATCGACTATCCGGAGGATCGATTGCGCCGTGACGCTCTTTCCGCAGCCGCTTTCGCCGACGATGCCCAGCGTCTTTCCCGGGAAGACGTCGAAGGACGCGCCGTCGACCGCCTTCGTCGTCCCCTCGTCCTGGAAGAAGCAGGTCTTGAGGTTCCGGACCGACAGGAGCGGCTTCGCTTCGGGCATCGTTCGACCTACAAGTACGGATCCGCCGCGTCCCGGATGCCGTCGCCCATGAAGTTGAACGCGAGGACCGAAACGATCACGGGTAAGGTGGGGATGAGAAGCCACGGCGAGATGACGAGCGCCTGGATGTTCTGCGCATCCTGGAGCAGCACGCCCCAGCTGATCGCGGGCGGCCGTAAGCCCAACCCGAGGAAGCTCAACGAAGTTTCGCTGATGATGATCGCCGGGATCGCGAGCGTCGTCGCCGCGATGATGTGGCTGATGAAGGACGGCACCATGTGGCGGAAGATGATCCGCGACTTGCTGCAGCCGACGAGCTCGGCCGCCATGACGAAGTCCTCCTGTTTGAGCGAGATGAATCTGCCGCGAACGACGCGGGCGAGCTCGGTCCAGCCGATAAGGGAAATGATGATCGTGATGGCGAAGTACACCTTGACGACGCTCCAGTCGGCGGGGAGCGCCGCGGCGAGGCCCATCCAGAGCGGGATCGTGGGGATCGAGCGCAGGATCTCGATGATGCGCTGGATGACCGTGTCGATCAGGCCGCCGAAATAGCCGGAGATGCCCCCAAGGGCGACGCCCAACACGAGGCTCAGCGCCACGCTGACGAGCCCGATCGTCATCGACGTCTGAGTCGCGTACATGAGCCGCGACCACAGGTCGCGCCCCTGCATGTCCGTTCCCATCAGGAAGAGAGAGGCGCCCGCCCTGGCGCCGTCGACCGCGAAGAGATGGCGGTCGAGCGGGATGAAGCCCAGCAGCTCATAGGGCTCCCCCCGGCCGAAGAACCTGATCGGGATCTTGGTGGTCGTGTCGGGAACGTAGATCCGCTTGAACGTCACGGGGTCGCGGGTTCCCTTCAGCGCGTAGACATAGGGCCCGAAGCTGCCCTCGTCGAGCCAGTGGATCGGCTGCGGCGCCATCAGCGATCGCTGGGCGTCCGATTCCTGGGGATCCGAGTAGGCGAAGAATTCGGCGAAAACGGCGACCACATAGAAGGCGACCAGCACGACGGTTCCTCCCACCGCGAGCCGATGCTTGCGGAAGCGCCACCACATGAGCTGCCACTGGGTGGCGACGGCGACCCGCTGTTCGGCAAGACCCCCGGCGTCATGCACCGCGGCGCTTTCGGACCGCACACGCGCCTCGATCGGGTTCTCGACGCTCGACGGCGCAGCGTCTCCCGCCATTACTCCCGCCCCAGCCGTATTCTCGGGTCGACCCACATGAGCAGCAGGTCCGAAAGGAACGTCCCGATGACGGTCAGGACTCCGAGCAGGAGGACGATGGTCCCGGCGAGGAACATGTCCTGCGCGATGAGCGCCTTGAGGAGCAGAGGGCCGACCGTCGGCAGGCTCAGGACCAGCGACACGATGATGCTTCCGGACACGACGTAGGGAAGGAGGTAGCCGATCGTGCTCACGAACGGGTTGAGCGCGACCCGGACGGGATAGCGCATGATGACCAGGTATTCGGGAAGCCCCCGCGCCCGCGCCGTCATGACGTAAGGCTTGCGCAGCTCGTCGAGCAGGTTCGACCGCATGATGCGGATCAGCTGGGCGGTCCCCGCGACGCCGAGGACGATCGCCGGGATCGGCAGGTGCTTCGTGAGGTCCCAAGCCTTCGCCCAGCCCCAGGGGGCTTCGGCGAGATCGGGCGAGAAGAGGCCACCCACGTTCGCGTTGAACCAGGCGAAGGCCACATACATGACGATGAGGGCGAGCAGGAACCCGGGGATGGCGAGGCCGATGAAGCCGACGAACGTGAACACGTAGTCCAGAAACGAATAGCGGTAGACCGCGGAATAGATGCCGATGGGTAAGGCAATGGCCCATGTGAAGATGATCGCCGCCACCGAAATCACCATGGTCAGGGATAGGCGGTCACCGATGACGTCGCTCACCGGCCGCCCCCATTCCATCGCCATGCCGAAATTGCCCTGGAGCATGAGCCCCATCCACTTCGCGTATTGGATGGTGATGGGCCGATCGAGACCGAGCTGCTCGCGCAGCGCCCTCGCCTCGCCCTCCGAGACAGCGCTTCCCGACGCCGACATCGAGGCGATGTAGGAGGTTACGTAATCGCCGGGAGGCAGATGGATGATCGCGAAGGACAGGACCGAGATCGCCCACACCGTAAGGACGGCAAGCAACAAGCGGCGAACGACATAAGCCAGCATGGCTACTCAGTCACGTCATTCCCGCGCAAGCGGGAATCCAGTGGCGTTTGGTACCGACGACACTGGGTCCCCGCTTTCGCGGGGACGACCAGGTCGCGGGATTGCCATACTACTTGAAGTAGAACGTGATCGGCTGCGACGTGAACGGTGTGCGTGCGTGCTGGGCGTTGATCTGCCGGTCCGGGACATTGCCCATGTTGTTCTTGACGATGCGCACGCCCATGAACGCGGGCGACTGGCCGACCGTGCCGATGCTCCACGTCTGTTCGACGATGATCTTCCAGATCTCCTTCGCGTTCTTGACGCGGTCCTCCTCCTTCATCCCGAACGCGGCGCGGAACAGATCGTAAGCCCGGAGCATCTCCGGATCGTCCGGCTTCTTGCCCGCGGTCCCGTTCGAGGCGTACCACCTGGCGAAGGCCATGCCCATGTGGCTTTCGGCGGCGTCGACGGGCAGTGCATGGCGGGGGAAAAGGAAGAGCATCTCGGAGCCATCGTTCGCCCAGGTGATCATCTGGTTCTCGTTGTTGTTGTCGCGGGTGAACGCAAGGTTGCGCTCGAGCTCCTTGACGTCGACGTCGATGCCGATCTTCTTCCACTGCTGCTTTACCATCTCGCCGATCTGCGTGTAGGGGACGAACTGGCCGCCGACGGTCACCATTTCGAGACGCAGCCGACCCTTGCCGTCCATGCGCTGGCGATAGCCTTCCGAGTCCTTCTTGGTGAGGCCGATCTTGTCGAGAAGCTCGTTCGCCTGCTTGAGATCGAGCACGCCCCACTTCTTGTTCCACTCGGCGCCCGGGCTGTAGATCGAGTCAGGCGACGGCGCGACCGAGCCTGGCGACCCCACGCCCAGCCAGAACGCCTCGTTCAACTGGTCGCGGTCGATGCCCAGCGCGAGCGCATGCCGGAAATCCTTGTTCCTGAGGAGCTTCGCGATCTCCGCATCGCCCTCGTACGAATTGCCGATATGAATCGCCGCATCAGCGCCGTTGAGACCGGGGTCGAGATGCACCGTGTAGTTGCCCTTCTTCGCGTTCTCCAGGAAGACCGGAAGCTTGGCGAGACCCATGTGCCGTTCCTGGATGTCGTATTCGCCGGCGATCGCCCGCAGGTTCGCGACCTCGGTGTTCTCCGCCAGCGTCATCGTGATCCGATCGATGTAGGGAAGCTGGTTGCCGGCAGTGTCGACCGCCCAGAAGTAGGGATTGCGCTCCATCGACCAGGTCGGCGTGTTGATCGGCGACACGGTCCGCCACGGGGTCATCACCGGCAGCTCGGGGTTGAGCGCCCAGCTATAGCGGTTCCGGAGCAGCGACACCCAGTTGTCGAAGCCCAGCTCCTTCGCCTTCTTGTTCGCCGCCTCCTCGGACGAGTACTTCGGAAGAAACTGCTTCAGATAGTGCGCGGGCGCGTAGGCGCCGCCCCAGTTCTGGAAAGCGCCGCGCGTGGCGAGCCCGGCTCCGATGGCCGTGCTCCCGGCGAGCTGATAGACGAAGAAAGCATACGGCTCGGGGAATTCGAAGGCGACGGTGTAATCGTCAATCTTCCTCATCTTCCCGTCCTTGCCGTTGATCTGGAACTCGAAGAACGGGGTGGGGACGATGTTCTTGTTGAGATAGATGTCCTCGTACCAGAACATGAAGTCGTCCGCCGTCAGCGGTTTGCCGTCGGACCACTTGGCGCCCTTGCGCAGATAGATCGTCGTCGTCTTGCCGTCGTCGCTCACCTTCCAGTCGCGAGCGAGGCTTGGGATGATCTTGGTGCCGGTGTAGTCGAAGGTGAGGATCTTGTCGGACGAGTTGATGCGGTTCCCGTTCTCGTGGTCGGCGGGACCGGTGAATGCTCGGCGCCAGTTGCCGCCGTATTTTCCGATTTCGTGAAGCGGCTTCACGACGAAAAGCTGTGACGTCTCAGGCAGGCGTTTCTCGACCGGCGGCAGCTTTCCTGCTTTCACCTGTTCGGCAAGGGCCGGGGCCTCCTTGAAAGTCTTCGGATAGGCGTTGGCGTCGAGGACGATCGTCGGTCCCTCGAGCTTCCCGATCAACGAAGAACCGATCTTTCCGGATGCAGGCGCCGCTGCTTGCGCAGCCGCCGTTTCGGCCCCAGTCGCAAGGGCGCCGACAAGCCCGAGACCCGCCAGCACAAGTACCGCGCGCATCAACCTCATACGACCCTCCTTTTGCCTTTGTTCTGTTTCGTTAGCCAAGAAGCCGGCTGCACGGCCCGCCTCTTCTCCCCGATTGTCGCAGGCCACTTCCCCGCGACGACAGGGACGCGTGGCTAGCCTCCCGGTCTGGGCATTATGCATCGTCGGCGTGACGACGTAGCTTGTCACAGATCAAGGCGGCCGGTCATTCGCCAGGCACTCGGGATCGCCACGTGGCAACCGCGATGGGCGACCTCCGGCGCGTGATAAGCCAGTCGCGCGCAGCGCCACCCGATCGGCGCGCTGGAGATTGCCGTGAATGGTATACCTTCGGAGCACCCGTCATCCCAGCCCGCGGAATCACGCTGCGCGTCATCATTACGGCCAAGGCTCGCCACTTGCACACCATAAGCATGGCACCGTCTGGCATGCCGTGCGATGACTAGCGCCCGATTACGATCCGATCCAGCCTGGTGGACGGATCGACCAGGGTGGGCCCGGCGGCGCAGGCCACGAACGCACAAAAAGGGATCAAACTAACTTGCCATTTCAACAGCTCACCGATGGAGGCTCTATTGAGTCACGCCCAGATGCTTACGACTCGACGAAGGAAGCAGAAAGCTAAAAAGCGCCTCGCGAGGATAGCCAAGCAACAAAAGAAGGTAAGGAAACAAACCGTGAAGGCCGCCAGTACGGAGGTTGTCCCGACTCTTGGCTAGGACACGTAATATTTGATCTGGCAGCCAGTGTCAGATTGCACTTGCGCTCGACCGTCTCAGTTCGGCCATAACCCGCCGTCGCGATTCCCGCCTGATACCAGACATTCGAAGCCGTCGGAACATCAAAGGCTCTAATCACTCACGCGTTGACCTGCCGTCGTGCTGAAGATAGAAAGGGCAACACAAGCGCGCGCGCATCAACTCTCGCACCGAGGCGCGCCAGCACGAGGAAGGAACCCGCGAGCTTTCGATGCAGGAAGATCGTCTCAGGAGGTGGAGCCCGTAGCAGCCGTCGGCGAACGGCCAACTCGAAACCGAGGTCACGCGCCCGCGCCGCAAGTCCCGAAGCTGCGAAGTCGTAGCGTCCGTGGTGCCGCAGCGGCTCGCAGACGAGGAGGATCATATCGACCGCTGCGCGAACGCGCTCGGGCGGATCCTCTGCCGCAACATAGCCGATCGCAACCGCTTCTTCACGCAGGGCGTCAAGGTCGCCGTCGATGACCGCGCGGGTGATCCGGGCGTAGTGCGCTACGAACTCGGAGCTGAAGGTCCTGGTTGCACCGAAGTCGAGGAGCGCGACGCGCCCACTCTCCGGCTGGTAGAGGTAATTGGCGAAGTTGGGATCGGTCTGCATGACCCGGAACTCGAAAAGCTCGCGGAATAACAACTTTTCGAGCAAAGCGCCGACCGTGTCGCGCCGTGCCTGAGGGGTTTCGCGCCGGGACAGCGTTTCGAGTGGCAAGCCTTCAACGTAGTCCATCGCCATCACCCGCGTCGTCGTCAGGTCCCAGTGCACGCGCGGAACCACAAACGCGGGCTCATCCGAAATCAACCCGGCGTAGCGTTCGAGGAAGCGCGCTTCCTGAATGTAATCGGCTTCCTGTGCAAGTTGGCGCTTTGCCTCTGTGGCGATGGCGCCGATATCGAGGTCGAGCGGCAGGAGGTTGAGCAACCGGGCGCAGCGCCGCGACGTTATCGACATCGCTTGCGATTGACCGTGCTACGCCCGGATACTGGATTTTGAGCGCGAGGTCGCGTCCGTCGCGCGTGCGAACGCGATGAACCTGACCGATCGAGGCGGCCGCGATCGGTACGAATGGAAAATTCGTAAAGCGTGCTTCCCAACCCTTTCCGTATTCGCGGCCAAGGACCACGTGCAGCTGCGCCGTGGGCATCGGCGCGGCCTCGGTGCGAAGCACGGCTAGCGCCTGCGTAAACTCCGGCGGCAGGATGTCTTCTCCCTGGAGCGAGGCGATCTGGCCTAGCTTCATTGCTGCCCCGCGCAAGCGAGCAAGCCGGCTTGCAAGGCGCTGTGCATTTCGCGCGGAAAACAGCGTGCTACTCGCCGAGGCCGGGCCCGTTCGCGTCAATCCTCGCAAGCCTTCGACGGCACCTCCTACCGCCATTTCGGCGGCGGCGAAGCCGATGCGGGCAAGCCTACCCAGTCGGCATTGAGGAACGGGCGCCGGTTTGGGCTTACTTGTCATTCGGTCACGTCTAGGTAAGAAGAGCACAACGGGAGTTTGCTGACTCAAGCGCTCTCTCGTGGTGTGTCACAGACTGTTCAATCTGCGCGCAGGCCCGTCTGTCAGCCACTCTACAGGGTCGGCCTCTCCTCTGGAATGCTGATCTCATGACGAAGATGTCCGCTCACTTGCGAGTCGGTGAGCGCGTCGCGACACCTAACGGCTTCATTGCAGAGATCGTAGGTCTCGGGGACGAACGAGCGTTGATCCGCTATCTCAGTACACCGCCCGGGCCCGGGGAGACTGAGCTCCCACTCGATTTGCTACGGCCCGCGACCGCGCGCGATTTACTTCTAGCCGGGATTACAAAGTAGGCCAGACGTCGGCTGCAAGCAGGTCCACCCCAGCGTGCCCGCTATGGACCAAGGCTCGGTCGGATCGCGATGTTGAACGTCCGGTTGCGGGTAGCTTGGTAGCGCGGCTCGCGGCCAACAGCAGTCCTTGGGGCAGCGGGCCGAAACGTTCCCCGGCCGGGCATTCGAGCCTCCTAGGCGATCGGTCAGCGAAGCGCTCTGTCGCCAAGGGCGCTATTTCGCGACTGATCGACGCAATTCGTCGCCGCCTCCTTGACGCGAATCGCCGCGTTTGCCTAACGTCTCGGCCTGCGTAGTTTGGCGCAATCGCGCGCTGGCGTAAAAATTCGACGTACGCGATTTCATTCATTAGTGATGCGTGGCGACCTCGTGCCATTCGCCGTGGCGGAGAGGCGAGTTCGTAATTTCACGTCGCGGGGCAGAGGTGTTCCTGTGCACTAATCCCCACCCGGCCTTATACGAGGAGCCGATCTCCATGCAGACGATTGGACTTGTGGCGGTCGCGTACCTGGCAGTGTCCGGCTTCTGGACGGCGAACGATCCGTTCGTCGGGAAATGGAAGCTCGACGTCTCCCGCAGCATGATCGTCGATCGAATGCGGGTCCAAAGCGTCGGCCCGAACAGATACGCCTTCAACTTCGAGGGCGGGCCCACCGAGACGATCCTGGCGGACGGGACCGACCAACCGGGTCTGCCCGGAACCACGCTGTCGGTAAAGGCCGAGGATGCCCGCACCCTGAAGGTCGTGCGCAAACAGGACGGCCGCGTCGTTGTTTCGGCGACCTGGAAGCTCTCCGAAGATGGCCGCACCCTCCGCGACGCCTTTACGAACGTGCAGCCCGACGGCTCGAGGCTGACCGTTGACTACGTCTACCGGCGTATGTCCGGAACGTCCGGCTTTGCCGGCGCGTGGGAAAGCACCACCAAGCCCGTGGGTTTGAAACTCGAACTCTGGATCGAGCCGTACGACAGCAAGGGGCTGTCCTTCGTCAGCTCGGGCTCCGTCAAAAGCGTCACCTTCGACGGGCGGGACCATGCGCTCCCTGGCGCGAAGGAAGGCCTCACGGCCTCCGGCCGACGCCGCGAGGTGCGTGCCATGGAATACACCGAAAGCAACCGAGGCAAGGTCGAGCGCACGCGCCAGTTCGCCCTTTCGCCCGACGGCCGCACCTTGACCGAGACGCTCCGCACCACCGGCCAAGCGACTCCCGACGTGTTCGTCTTTGAGCGAGAATAGGCACCGACTCGGGTCGAAGGCGGCCGTTCCGAATGTCCGCCACGGGTCGAAGTGCGACCGTCGCTGACCGGCCAGAACCGGTCATTCGCTGCTTATTTCCCTCAAATGGCGCCTCACTGATTCCGGGGACTATATTTGAGAACCTCACTACCGGAGCGCTACTTCTTAAAGCGGAAATTCGCGAGGTCATAGTCCTGCATCACGTAACTCTTCGTCTCGATGCGCATCTTGTTGGCATGCTTCGCCTGCGTTTCGCCGCCGGCGGCGACGAAGTCGTCGTAGCCAATGATCTCTACCCGGATGAATCCCTTCTGGATGTCAGTGTGGATCGCGCCACCCGCTTCCTGCGCCGTAGAGCCCTTGCGAATCAACCAGGCGCGGTTCTCCGAGCCGCCGACCGTCAGAAAATTAATATACCCGCCCGCGCTTACCACGCGGACCCAAAAATTGTCGAACGTCGCGGAGTCCGCCGCCTCGGCCACCACTATCGGTTTCGCCGTGACAAAAGCGTGCGACTCGATGATGTGCAATTCTTCCGGCGTCAATCCGGCCTCGGCGACGACCCCTTCGCTCTCCAGGTGTGCTTTGATTCTTTCGAGAACCGCCTTTTCTGCCGCGGGGGGATTGCGCTCGAGCCGCGTTTCCACGAATTCCAAGTCCTTCACGATCAGGTCAAATCGCCCCTCCGGTGAGGCGACTATCGCATCGGCGGTCGAGGCCTCCTCTTCTCCGACGACATCGACGAACGCGTAGGTCTTATTGTCAGCCTTGACGAGTTTGTCAGCCTGATCCAGGCGTGGATCCTTGACCTTGTGCTTCCCGAGCGGGACGCCTGCGACACCGACTAGGCCGACTTTCATGGCTGGATGATCTCAAACGATTGGGGGCCGCGTCAGTGTAACCTCAGCGGCCAATTTGATTTTGGCGTCCTGCCTTTGGCGATGGCTACTTCCGCTTCGGGTCGGCCTGCGACCGTCGCTGATCGGCCAACACCTGCCGGTCGCTATCACCGTGGAATTTTCCGGTAACCGGCCATTGACGAGGCGACCGGCAGCTGACGATCCCACGCCGCTGCCCGGTACTTAGCCAACGTACCTCTGCCACGCGCGCCGGAAGCTCGGATCCGCCGCGACCTCGTCGTGCCACCGACCGGTGAAACCCGTCGGCAGGATCGAGATACGCTGCGGTGTCCCAGCGCAGAAGCACGTCAGATTCCCTGCGGCAGCGGGCGGGAGAAAAACAGCTTCAATCCGCGCTGGACGACCTCCTTGACGACGATTCCGAGCTGCGTGCGCAGGAAGGCGTGCGCCGGATCGTCGTCGCGACTGGCGTGCCAGACGAGTCTGATCGGAACCGAAGCCGCTTTCGGCGCCCAGCCGAGCGCATGCAAGCCGAAGTCCTCGCGGCCGATGGCCTCCATGCTGCGCAGGATCAGGCCGAAGAGGTCGGAATGGCTCGCCACCATGAAGATCTCGAGTATCTCGGAGACTTCCAGTGCGTACCTGAGCTTGAGCCGCTGCCACTCGCGTACGCCCTCGAGGGGGTGATCGCCCTCCACGCGGGACCGCAGCGTCACGAACGCGCCGTCCTTGAGCACCTGCTTCGACGGCGGCCGGCGCAACGCGGGGTGTCCGCGTCGCGCGACCGCGACGAGCTTGTCTTGAAACAGGATCGCTTCGCGGAACTGCGCACCGGCGATCGGCAGCCAGTCGACCGCGACATCTGCGCGGCCCTCGCGCAAAGCGCGCTCGAGGTCGATGGGGCGCGAGCGCGTGCTCGCCTTGACGGCGATGCCCGGCGCGATCTCAGCCAGCCGGTAGAACAGCTGCAGCGCGATCATCGGCCCGAGGGGATGCGGGATAGTGATCGCGAAATGCCTCTCCGAGGTCTTCGGATCGAAGCCGCGCCGGTCGGTGACAGCTTCGCGCGTCAGGGCCAGCGAACGGTGCAGCTTGGCGTAGATCCGGTCCGCCGCAGGCGTCGGCAACACTCCCCTCGCGTGGCGCACGAAGAGCTGGTCCTTGAACAGCACCCGCAGACGCGTCAGCGCGTGACTCAGGGCAGATTGGGTCATCGCCAGCCGCTCGGCAGCTCGCGACAGGTTGCGCTCCTCATACGCGGCCTCGAATACCGGGATCAAGTTGAGATCGATGCTGCGGAGGTTGAGCATGGTGCATATCTCACTTGCCAAATATTCATTGGAGCGAATATCTCGGCGAGCCTAACATATTGGCCCGGCGGAAACACCGCCGTACAGAACATGAAAGACGACCAGGAACCGAAAGACGACCTGAATGCCATCAAGGGCATTCTCCTCGCCATATTGTTCTCGCTCCCGTTCTGGGTGATCCTCCTCTTGATACTCTTCGGCGTCTTCGGTTGACGCTGCCGCCCCCGCTGATCTCGCGCCGCGGCGCGAGGTCAGCGGAAGATTCGAGCCCATTCTAACGCGCGCCGTCCTTTCGATGGACGAGACTCGACCTACTTCGACGGGCGCGCTTGCCCGTTGGCCCGCTTCGGGCATTCGCGGAATAGCCGCCCCGATCGGCCGCCAAGCGTGTTCGGGTTGTTGACCAATGTCGAAGGCTGTCCGGTCGCGAAGGAACATCGAATTCTCGCGGCAATACCTGGCCGTGAAACAGGGGCCCATAGGAAGACGACGCGAATGGCTGCTTCTATGATATTCAACGACCGCAATGGAGTACCCGAACTGTCGGGTCAGGGTCGACTCCCGCCGTTGACTATTCCGCGACTGATGCAGGCGTGCGGGTTCATCGCGGCACACATTGGATCATCGTGCCCGCCCGTACTTGGCTGGCTGGCCTTCCTGATCTTGTGATCCTCTGAACTTTATTCGGTGAGCGTTAACTCGCGGTAATGGGTGACAATGCGCATCATGCCGAGTCCCCTGAAACTCTCCGTCCTCGACCAATCCCCTGCCGCGCAGGACAAGACCCAAGATCACGCCATCCGCGAGTCGCTCGCGCTCGCGAAGCACTGCGACGCCCTCGGCTACCATCGCTACTGGGTCTCTGAGCACCACAACAGCGCGAGCATTGTCGGCACCGCCCCCGAGGTGCTGATGGCGGCCATCGCAGCAACCACGCAGCGCATCCGCGTCGGCAGCGCCGGCGTCATGCTCCCGCATTACTCGACGCTTAAGGTCGCCGAGCAGTTCCGCGTGCTGGAGGCCATCGCGCCCGGTCGCATCGACCTCGGTGTTGGTCGCGCGCCCGGCTCCGACCGCATGACCGCGATGGCGCTCAATCCCAACCCCAATGCCGCGGAGAGTTTCCCCATCCAGGTGCAGGAACTGGGCTTGTGGTTGCGCGGCGAGCCGTTGCCCCCGGGGCACCCGTTCCGTGAGGTTCGCGCGCATCCCCAAGGCCCCACGACCCCGGAGATCTGGATCCTCGGCAGTTCCGATTACGGCGCGCAGCTCGCGGCGCACTTCGGGGTTCCGTATGCGTACGCGTATTTCTTCACCGACGGGCGCGGCACCGAGGAGGCACTCGCGCTCTACCGCCGCAACTTTCGCTCCAGCGCCCGTCACGCCCAGCCGTCGGCCACCATCTGCGTCTGGGCGCTTGCAGCCGCTACCGAGGCTGAAGCGAGGCACCTGCTGATGACGCGCGAGCACTGGCGCGTGGGCTTCGAAAAGGGGCTACGGACGCCGCTCTTGTCACCGGAGGCGGCGGCGGCTCACCCGTACACCCAGGCGGAGCGTTCGATCATCGAGCGCCTCCGAGAGCGAGCCATCGTTGGCACCGCGGACCAGGTGGCATCGAAGCTCAAGGAGCTCGCGGCAGTGTTTGGCCTCGACGAAATCGTCATCAATACCTGGACCCACGATCCGGCCGCACGACATCGCTCTTACGAGCTGATCGCGCAAGCCATCCTGAATGAGTGACGGGGAGTCGTAGGTGATTATGGAAAATATAAGACAAGGTGTCGCTGCAGAAGCGCGCATTGCGGGCGCATGCGAGTCGACTCATCTCGACATGGATTGATGGAGCGTAATCCACCTACCGATTTGGGGCCAGACGTGCTGTAGCGTGTGCGAGCCCATGAAAAGATCGATGTGGCCGCCCGGAAGTGCTAGCTCGCGGTCGAGGCGTACCAGTGCCGCTGAAGCGGGCGCTCGCGCGGTGAGTGCAGCGACTATGGCGAACCTATACATTCCACCGACGCCTAAGTTGTCTACGGATTGCCCAGGTAGTCGCGCTTGCCGATCTCTATGCCGTTGTGGCGCAGGATGTTATAGGCGGTGGTCACATGAAAATAAAAATTCGGCAGTGCATGGCCGAGCAGGAATTGCATGCCTTTGTAACGGGTTTCCTTGTCGCCACGTTTGATCACGATTTCCTTGTCTTCGGTGCCGTCGATCCGTCCCGGCGTCACGGTCTGGATGAAGGCGATGGTTTTGGCGATGCGCGCCTTCAGGTCGGACAGAGTCTTCTCGTCGTCTTCGAACACCGGAATCTCCACCCCGGCCAGGCGCGCCACCACGCCTTTGGCAGTATCGCAGGCGATCTGCACTTGCGAGGTCATGGGGAGCATGTCAGGAAATAGGCGATAGGTAGTCAGCGTGACGCCGTCGAGTTTCTTGGCATCGACATGGGCCTGCGCCTTGTCGAGAATGTTCGACAAGTTACCGAGGATGTTGACGAAACGCGGAACGCTCGCCTGATACATGGAAATACTCATGGGAAATCCTTGAGGTGGAAAACCATGGACAACGACAAACGCGTATTGTAGCTGCAGCCGGAACGACTATTCGGGGTCGTTCTTCGTCAAGTGTAGATGTCTTCCTACGGCCAGGAGCGGAAGTTCGACAACCCCACCCAAAACGGTCCGCCGAGCGCCGCCTAAGCGGTGTTCAGGTGCCGCAGAACGTGCGATAGCAGGCTGTGACAGCTGCTGGCGCCGGCTCGGCGTAAGGCGCCAACTTGGGTGTCTCGTCGTACGGCTGCCTGAGGGCATCCAGCAACCGTTCGAAGGGCGCGAGATTGCCTTCGCCCGACGCGGCAGCGAGTGCCTCTTCCACGCGCTGGTTGCGGGCGATCACGTAGGGATTGACGCTACGCATCGCATGGGCGCGCTCGATACCCGTCATTGCCGAGCCATGCTCCGCGCTGTCGCACTCGCTGGTGCACCGGGCTCGCCAGCGGGCCATCCATGCATCGGGCGCGCGCGCTTCATCAAACAGCGCGCGCAGCGGTGCTTCGTCGCCGGCAGCGGCGTCGGCGAGCCGCCGCCACCCGAGGGTAAGATCCACCCGCTCGGAGTGAAGCAGAGTCAACCAATCTTCGACCAGCGCCGTATCGACGCTGTCGTCGTCCGATTCGCCTCGACGTAGCCCCAGCTTGGTGCGCTGTCCGCGGCGCAGATGCCTGCGGTACTGCGCCGGGAACCCAACGATGACCTCGGTAGCCAACGAAACCGCATGCTCGGGGTCGTCGGACAATAGGGGCAACAGCGTTTCGGCGAGGCGTGCAAGGTTCCAGCACGCGATGCTGGGTTGGTTGCCGAAGGCGTAACGTCCTTGGTGATCGATGGAGCTGAACACCGCGGAGGGATCATAGGCCTCCATAAAGGCGCACGGCCCGTAGTCGATCGTCTCGCCCGACATCGTCATGTTGTCGGTGTTCATCACGCCATGGATGAAACCCACGTTCGTCCACTGGGCGACCAGAGCCGCCTGACGCTCGGCCACATTCTGCAGCAACGCAAGGAAGCGTTGCGGTGAGGTAACGAGTTCGGGGTCGTGTCGCGCGATCGTGTACTCGGCCAACTTGCGCACGCTTTCCACGTCGCCGCGCGCGGCATAAAACTGAAACGTCCCGACGCGGATGTGGCTCGCCGCCACGCGTGTTAGCACAGCGCCGGGCAGCACGTCTTCGCGGTACACCTGCTCCCCTGTTGCTACGACCGCGAGGGCGCGCGTTGTGGGGATGCCCAGCGCGTGCATGGCCTCGCCGATCAGCACCTCTCGAAGCATAGGACCAACGGCGGCCTTGCCGTCGCCTCCGCGGGCGAACGGCGTGCGACCTGATCCCTTGAATGCAATGTCGCGACGGCGTCCTTTCCGGTCGATCACCTCGCCGAGGAGAAGGGCGCGTCCATCCCCGAGTTGAGCTGAGAATCCGCCGAACTGGTGGCCTGCGTAGGCCTGAGCCAACGGTTCTGCGCCGTCCGCCAGGATATTTCCGGCGAATACCGCTGCAATCGCCTCGGCATCGAGCGACTTGAGGTCGAGCCCCAGCTCTGCTGCCAATGAATCGTTGAGAAACAGCAGCCGTGGTGCGCGCACGACTGCAGGTTGTTGAGGAACGTAGAATCCTTGCAGTTCGCGAGCGAACGAATTGTCGAAGCGGAATGCAGCGACTGCAGCTATGGGCTCGTATGTTCTGGTCATCGTACAGTTTGCCACAGCGCGCTACCCTTCACATCGCTGCCCACTCTGGCGGACAAGACGAGTGGTCCAGGATTAGCGGACGAGACCATCCCGATGTCCGCTCCAGCCTCCGGCTCGCAGCGCTGTACCTTTCCGGCCCTCTAAGGAAAAGATAGCGACCGGAACAGCATGCGGCCGGCGATAAGATCCAGCAGTCCCGATTGGGCCAATCCTCGCTTCACAGCCTCGGAGTATGCTCTCAATTCTTCGGCTGAACGTGTGTTCTACCGACGGTCAAAATGAATGCCTTGGCGCGCGACGGGAAATGGAATGCCGAATTGGAACGAGCGGCGTGATCGGCCGGGCTCCAATTGCCAGATTCCGCGCTCCTCGAATATCACCGTCGCAGCAAGCACCGCCTCGACCGGTACGCGCCCGGCCCAGGCCGGCTGGATTGGGCCAATCAACCCGATCCGTTTCGGCTCTATGCGGGCGCGGCGACGATCAAGCTGCCCCTGACCGCCGACGCCCTGCCCACACGCTACGCCGCTCTCCGGCGCGGCGAACTGCCGGCAATGCAGGCGTTCGATGTGCGCAGTGTTGCGGCCCTGTTCGAGATGTCTCTTGGTTTGTCGGCTTGGAAATCGTTCGGCGGCAATCGCTGGGCGCTGCGGTGCAATCCTTCTAGTGGCAATCTGCACCCCACGGAAGGCTATCTGCTATGCCCGAATCTTCCCGGATTGTCGCCGGGCGTCTATCACTATGTGAGCCGCGATCACACGCTTGAACGACGGGCGGCGCTCGACCATCCGGGCTGGTCGGCCGCTTTCGAGAAGGGCGGCGTCGTGCTGGGCCTTGGTTCGATCTACTGGCGCGAGGCATGGAAATATGGAATGCGGGCGTGGCGCTACTGCCAGCATGATTGCGGGCATGCGATCGCCGCGCTCTGCTACGCCGCGGCGACGCTCGGCTGGGAGACGCATTTGCTCGCCTCGGTCGGCGATGAACTCGTGTCCGCATTGCTCGGGCTCGATCGCGAGGTGGATCTTGGCGGTGCGGAGCGGGAGGCCCCGGATGCTCTGCTTTGGGTTGGGCAGGGAGGCTCAAGACCGCAACTCGAGCATATGCGCGAGGAACTACGCGATGCGACCTGGTCCGGTCGCGCCAACCGCTTGAGCGCAGAACACGTGCCGTGGCCCGACATTGATTCGATTCATCGTGCCACGCGAAAGCCTGCGACTTTCGAACCAGCGGCCTACCGCCCTGCGCCGCTGCCGCCGCCCCGCGATCCCGTCCTCGATCCGAGGTTCGCTACAATCGCCCGGCAGCGTCGCAGCGCGGTCGACTTCGACGGGGAAACGCACATCGGCAACGAATCGTTTTTCGCGATGCTCGACGCGCTCATGGTGCGCGCGAACACGCCACCCTGGAACGCGCTCGCCACGCCGCCGCACGTGCACACCGCGCTGATGGTGCATCGCGTGGCGGGGCTCGATCCCGGGTTGTACTTTTTCCTGCGAGAGCCTTCGGTACTTCCCGATTTCAAGGCATCGATGCGCCAGGAATGGCTGTGGCAGAAGAAAGGTCCCGAACACCTACCGCTGTATCTGCTGTCGCCGTGCGACCTACGCGCCATCGCGAAAACAATCTGCTGTCACCAGAACATCGCGGCCGACTCGTGCTTCGCCCTGGGTATGCTCGCGCATGTCGAACTCGCGCACGAGGAACCGTGGCGTTACCGTGATTTATTCTGGGAATGCGGAATGCTCGGACATGCGCTCTATCTGGAAGCTGAAGCGGCGGGCGTGCGCTCCACGGGAATTGGCTGCTACTTCGACGACGAGATGCACGGACTGCTCGGGATCGATGACGATCGCTGGCAAAGCCTGTATCACTTCACGGTCGGCGGTCCCATCGAAGACACGCGCCTCGTTACATTGCCGCCCTACTCCTTTCAGCCCTGATCCCCGATCTGGCTGTGCAACGGGTACCGACGAGAAGTTGTCCCGCGAACGGAGAGGCGTGGGCAGCCGTCGCCAGCGGCCGACTTCGGCCAGTTCCAGACGGTCGCCCTTACATCTCAATTTGCCGGGAAGCACGTTGACGAGGCGACCCGCGCCAGGCGATCCCGCGACGCCACCGGTACTTAGTCGAAACATCGATGGCCATTTCCTTGACCGCGCGCAATTCTAGGGCGCATCCGCACCGAACAAGTGCTATCGGTCTGAGCTGCCTTCACGCTAACGCGACGAGTTGGGTGCGAAATCAATGGCTTGCTGTCGCTCACGTTGTGGCATGTTTGATGCAGGTTATAAAGGCAACCTGTGTCTTTTTCCTCCTCCTAAAAGATACAGCCTCGCCCCCTCGGAAACGCGGGGGCACTTTTTGCGTGTGGCGCACAGTTCGATTTGACTCGCGATAGTTCGCTCGCGATATTTCATCCGATTTGTTGCGCATACCATAGAGGCGAGTTGATGCACGAAAAATGTCCGCGTTGCGGTTCTAGCCGAGTGGTGCAGCGTATGGTCAACAATCGGTTTAGAGCTTCGGACCCGGCGGGCCAGGTGTTCGAAGTGACATTGCGGGAGCCGATATGGAGTTGTCCTGTGTGCCGAATGGGCTGGGAAGGCGAGGAAACTTTCGTCGCGAAAGAAAGCGCCTACCAGGCTGCGCTGATGATGCGTGAAGCGAAGACTGGCAGGTAGCCCACTGGGCGACCGCTTCGCTTGCTGAATGCGCTTTCGAGAAAAGGCGAGTGCCTAGAAAGGGTTGACTTGAGCCGGTGAATCGAAAGACTCAGTACGGCCAAAAGTGGCCGTGCCGAAACGAAGCATAAAATGCTCGAATCTGCCTAGAAATTGACCTTTGCCAAGGATAGAGAGGCTGCAACAGGCGACGCCCGGCAACTACTTGCGCGGTCGCGCCGCCTGCCGATTCGCAGGCACACCTCTCCGGTGCCTCGTCACGGGCTTCGTGGTGTCGGCTGCCTCAAAGAATTGCCGAAACCCGTGTTCCAACATTTCGACGGCCTTCCCCAATGCGCCGAGTTGCCCAACCCGGACTATCGCGACGGATCGGCGCAGGTCAAACGATGGGGGACGCAATACTTTCACGGGATCGATAGAATGATTCCTGGCAATAAAGCGAGCGGGTAGCAGCCCGACACCATAACCGGACTGAACGAACGCCAGCTGCATATGTATGTTGTGGATTTCAGCCGCAATCATTGGGGTGAAGCCGGCACGCTCCATCCGATCGATGAGGCTCGCCCGAAGAAAGCACCCGGGCGGATTGAGCACCCAGGGTGCTCGGCCCAGACTTTTCCAATCACCGTCAACGTTGCCTGCGGCGCCTTGAACGATCTCCATGCGGTCGCTAGCGATGATATTCGTCAGAAGAGGTGGAGGCGCGGTTTTACCTTTGGGCAAAACCACGGCAGCAACGTCGAGTTCACCCGCGAGCAGCCGGTGAATTAATTCACCGGCGCTCGACAGCCGCAGTCGGACCTTGGGGTATTTCTCAATCAGCGCCTGAATAGGTTCGATAAGCTTCCCCTCGGCCAGGGGATGCGCGAGCCCGATGCGCAAGAGGCCGTGAGGTTCGGCGTCGCTCGAAGCAAGAGATTTCAGCGCCTCCGTCCGCTGCAGCAGATCTCGCGCTTGTTCGAGCACCCTGGAGCCAAGCGAGTTCAGACGCGGAGGCTTTACCGAGCGGTCGAGCAACTCGGCACCCAATGCAGCCTCCAGCCTTTGCACTTGCCGGGTAATCGCAGAGGGCGTCCGGAATAGACGATCGGCTGCACCGGCGATGGACCCGGCATGGGCGAATTCTACGAGGGCGCGCAAATCTTCGAGCAAGGGGGGTCTCCTAAAGCGTTCTCCCGACGAATAATGAAATCGTGCTCCAGTGGCATTATAATCGTGATAATAATGAATTTGTGTAATTTTCTATTTTGCATAAAAATGTCAGGAACACTCGGGACAGGTCAGGTTCGGGACAGGTCAGGTTAATCCAGGTGTTAGCCGAGTAGAGATACATCACAACAGGTGAAGAGAAAATGATTAAGACTATTATCTTATCCATGTGTCTCGCAGCTTCCTCACTTTCGCTGAATGCGCGTGCCCAGGATGAGCGCCAGTATGCTGACGGCCCGGTCACTGAGGTGGACTACATACATGTTGAGTACGGGCATTTTGAAGAGTACATCGATTGGCTAAATTCGACATGGAAGCCGACCTTGGAAGCCATGAAGAAAGCTGGGCTAGTCATCGATTACAAGGTCTTCAGGGCCGCTCCAAAATCACCGGATCAGCCCAATATATTTCTCTGGATCACTTTTAAAAACATGGCGGCTTTAGATAAAGGCGTCGAGCAAGAAGATGTGGCCAAGAAAGTAATCTGTACCACCGAGTGTCAGAACAAGGCCAGAGTGGCCCGGAGTGTATACAGAAAAGTTCTGGGCACTGAATTGATTCGTGAACTTATTTTAAAATGAAATTGTTATACGTGTTCAAAGAGCGCGTCCCGACACGACGCTCGGGCAGGCCTGACGCGAAAGAGGAAGCGTGATGACGATGAAGCTCTATTCCTGGGATCTCAGTCCCTACTCGGCGCGGGTGCGGATGCAGATCTACGCCAAGGGTCTCACCGACATCGCGATCGAGCAGCCGCCGACTTACGGCACGCCGAAGTTCTACGAAGACCATCCGATCGGCCGCATCCCGTTGCTGGAGATCGACGGCGAGGCGATACCGGAGTCGGACGTGATCGCGGAGTATCTCGAGGAGATCTATCCCGAGCCTTCGCTGCTGGGCGCGACGCCCCGCGAGAACGCCCACATCCGCACCCTGGCCCGCATCGGCGACATCTACCTGATGAACAACACGTTCATGCTCGCGGTTCAGACCCGCGTCCTCGCCGCCCAGACCCCCGTCACCACCGGCAACGAAGGCATCGTCGCGCTGCTGGGCGGCCAGCTGGCGAGCAACACCAAGGCGCTGGACCGGATGATTGGCCGCGACGGCTTCGCATGCCTGGGCCGCGTCACCCTGGCCGACTGCGCGCTCGTGCCGGCGCTCTTCTTTCTGGAGAACGTGCTGCCGGGCACGGGTCTCGCCGACCCGGTCGCCGCGAACGCCAACGTGGCCGCCTACTGGGCCGCGATCCAGAGAGACGAGTACGCTGCGCGCATCCTGGTGGAGCTGCACCGGGGGCTGGAGGAACGCCGCGAACTGATCCGCTCCGGCGCGATCGAGAAGATAAGGGCGGCATCCCGGACGGCAAGGGAAGCAGCGGAGCGAGGGCTCCTTGCGCAACGAGATCGGGGTATGGAGACATCGTCGGCAGCCTCTTCGTCCTAGCCATGTCGCTGATGGAACTGGGCTTGACTGATTACCATCCCGTCGGCGCTGTAGAGAAAAGCGTTGACCTCCCGCACCTGGAGTGCCTGGAAACCTAGTCTGAGTTCCTCCACGGACACGACGTGTCGCTCAACAAACTCAACGTGTAATTGGCGCGCTGCCTCCCTCACCGACTTTGCTGCCGCCACAGCGGTCACGTTGCTAGGATCGTAGAACGTTACGACTGGTGGAGGTCAGGGAGTATGGCCTTCAAAATCTCCAGACGCTTCGCGTCGACATCGGAACTTTGCCGGTACACTCCCGTTAGGCGCCCCCCAGGTCTCGCGAAGCTCTCGACCAGTCCAGCGGCAACCGGGTCACTCCCGACCGCTCCAAAGCCCAGCTCCTTCAGCCGATCTTTGAGTCCATCAACGGCCGCGTAGTATGGTCCCCCTTGGAGAATCACCCCTATGCGATATATCTTGGTCTGTGCTTGGCAGAGAGAAACAAGAGCCAGAAGGAGCGTAGCTAGAAAGGGAACGATGATCTTCTTACTCATGGAGTTTCTCCCGATGAGCTTGGCGTTTTCCGTTCCTTTGCCCACCGCGCAGAATTCATTGACCTTCAGCCACTCACTCGGTCGACCAATGGAAGTCCCAGCATACTAAGCCTACACGCGAGATTTAGACGCGGTCAACGAGTGGCCGGTTGTGGCTGCCGGCTCAACCGGTCGACGCAACACCGTCCATCCTTACAGACAAGAGTTTGAAGCCTATGACCTTCCTCCGACGTAGCTTAGCGACGATCCGAGGTTGTACAGACGCGAGTGAGAGGGATCAGGAAACAGCGCTACTTGCGACTAGTACCGATCTGACAAGCACTTGCTGTTGCGCATCCTAAACCTAGCATGTGTTGCGGCTTCGCCTGGCCCAAGGACGGGGAACATGAGACGGCGCCAATTTGCTTTTCTTCTCGGCGGGACTGCGCTTGCATCGCTCCCTGGGTTGCCAGCGTTCGCGGGCCCGTCCGAAAGTTGCGGTACTCCGCGTGCGCGAGACGATGGGTGTCCGAGAGGCGTCGTACGACGCGTCGCGGTGAAGAGCCACATATTGCGGGTCCTGCTCGCCCTTGCCGCCGGCATTCTTCTGCTGCCGCTCGATGCGTTGACTCAAACAGCGGCGAAGGTATATCGGATCGGCGTCCTTGATATGAACCCGCCCGACCTTCGCTCGCCGGGTCAGATGGCCTTCTACGAGGAACTGCGTCAGCGCGGCTACGTCGAGGGCCAGAATCTGGTTGTCGAGCGCCGCAACGCAGCCGGTCAGGCTGACCGGTTGCCGGCGCTTGCCAGGGAGCTGGTCGCGCTTCGCCCTGACCTGATCGTCGCGTCGTCGCCGCAACCCAACCGCGCGGTCAAGGACGCCACGTCGACGATCCCGATCGTGATGATTGCCGTTGGCGACCCAGTCCGCGCTGGGCTCGTCGCAAGCCTCGCCCGGCCCGGCGGGAACCTGACCGGCGTGGCAGCCGTCGTACCGGGCGGCTTCATGGCGAAGCAGCTGGAGCTGTTGCATCAGGCCGTTCCGAAGGCGACTCGCATCGCGATGCTGATCAATCCGACCAACGAGATGCACCGAATCCTTGTCCCGCTGGAGATTCCAGAAGCGGCGCGGCGACTGGGCGTCCAGGTACAAATCATCGAGGCGCGCACAGCAGACGAGATCGAGCCCGCGCTCAACGCCGCGGTCGGCGAACGAGCTGAGGCCCTGTTCATCCAAGGTGATCCGGTGTTCCAAAACCCGCCTGAGCGGCTTCCGCAACTCGTGGCGCGCACGGGGCTCCCCGCGCTCTACTTTTTTCCCACGCAAGTGCAGGCTGGCGGAATGATGTCGTACGGGCCGGTTTTGCCAGATCTGTTCCGGCGCACCGCCAGCTACGTTGACCGCATCCTCAAGGGTGCGAAACCCGGCGATTTGGCGATCGAGCAGCCGACAAAGTTCGAGCTGGTCATCAACCTGAAAACCGCGAAGGCGCTCGGGCTCACGATCCCGCAGGCGGTTCTACTACGCGCAGACGAGGTGATTCAGTAGCTGAACACCTCGAGTTGATCGCGGTTGAATGTCCGGTTCTTGTACGTCGCAACGGCCGGTCAGGTCGGTTTGCGACGGTCGGCGATCAGGCGGCCGAGGCGTGCGGTTGACCATGCAGTTCTGTGAGCAGCTTCCTCCATGCCGCGCTGTTGCGAATTTTTACACCGAGCGTCTAGGGCCCAGTCCGACCAAGTGCTCCGCGGCCTGTTTTGACAAGGCATTTCATTGCTGGCACGTGATATGCATCAATAGGCCTATGACGGTCAAGGTTCAATTGCACAACCCCGCTAGTGGCGTCGAGCTGCCGCCCAGGTTTGCCAGCGACGCCGAAATCAAACTTGCTGAGCAGTTGCGACATCAGCTTGAGGAACGATACCTGGGACGATCCTCGGCACCCTCACCTTCGCGCCCGCCATCGGATCAGGATCACTGATTTGGATCAGCCGGGTCGAAAGCGGCCTTGTTCGCTCCGCCTCGTCTTGAAACCTTCGCCAAGGTCCTGCTACCGCCAATACCGGAACTGGACTAACGGACGCTTTGCCTTGCAATCGACGCGGTCCCACGAGCAGCTGGGTGCGCCACCCACAGTAGATTATCCCAACAAGCAGCGTAACGTTTTCGCGGCGCGCGTCGTACCGCGCCGACGGCCGCGTTACTTTTCCTCTGCGTCAGTACTTGGGTAGTGCGCTCTCTGCTGAGCCTCGAGCGCACGACACAATTCCTCGATCTCACGCGTCCATGCGCCACGCGTCACAATTGGTATCGCCGTGCAGTCGGATTCGACGTCGGCGGGATCGGCGGCCGCGGGCACCGCTACGATAGTTTTGGGATTCACGATAAGTGTCCCGCAAAGTTTGACGCTGCGTTGTCCTGCTCCGGTCCGTCAAGATAGAACTCGCCGTGCTCCAGCGCATCGTTGTCCTGCTTAGCAAGATATGCTTTGGCTTCGGCCAGCGTCTTGAACGATCGCGGTAAAACTTTGCAATCTTCACGGCCGACCGTATACGGGTGGATCGTGTGGTCGATTTCGTTGATGCCCATTGCATCTCTCCTTGCCTTTCGGCGATTGCGGTCGGCGAGCGCCACCGTCGTCGGTATGTGACGAGCAGCGTCAGCGGGGGTAACTCACACGGTAGTAAACCGCCACCTCGGCAGCTACCCGCAAGGGATATGCCAAAGTCAAAAGCGAGCCGGAGGCCGAGGCCGCGAGAATGCGTCACCGTGGTACGCTCATGGGTCGGTCGCGTCCGTGCTCGCAGTGGTCGCGGCTAAATCGTAGCTGCGCCACGAGTGTCCGGTTTCGGCAAGCGCGGCCGTCCGGTTAGGGTCTGGCCTTGTGACAGTGCGCGAAGCAGCGCAGGAACCAGCGGCCTGAGATCAGCCAGCCGGTTGCTGCGAGCGCGCAAGATGACGACGGCCAAAGCCAGTTTGGCGATACGCTGTTGAAATGCGAGATTGCGATCGACCGTGACGAAAGCGTCGAACTGGCCTCTAGCCTGGGCAAGCAAGGCGGCATTGTGAACGCCCGCCCAGCCGAGCCCTGTCACCGTCCGAACTTCGTATCCGTGTAGCTCGCGAGCGAGCCTGCTGTCCGGCGACCTTAAGCGTCTGCCCGGTCGCCGGCATGATCTGCATCACGCCGACCGCCTCAACCGCGCTCTTCTTGTTCTGGTCGAGCGTCGATTCCGCGTTTCCTTCACCGACTAGCCTTTGAGGATTTCCGTCGGAATGGACTGCATTGGAAGTACGCGGCCCACCGCGCCGAGTTTGATTGCCTCTTTGGGCATGCCGAACACGACGCAGGTGGCTTCATCCTGCGCCACGGTTCGCGCGCCCGCCTGGCGCATTTGCAGCAAGCCCCGCGCGCCATCATTGCCCATGCCGGTCATGATGACTCCCAGCGCGTTGCCGCCGGCGCACTTGGCCACGGAGCGGAAGAGCACGTCGACAGAAGGACAGTGGCGGTTCACCGGCGGGGCGTTTCTCACCTCTACACGATAGCCTGCGCCGTTGCGCTTTAGGGTCATCTGCCTGCCGCCGGGCGCGATCAGCGCGCGCCCTGGCACGACGGCATCGTTGTCTTGCGCCTCCCTGACTTCGATCCGGCAAATTGCATCCAGCCGCTCGGCGAACGCCGAAGTGAATCTTTCCGGCATGTGCTGCACGACAACGATGCCCGGAGAGGCGGACGGCAGCGCCGAGAGAACCTGCTCCAGCGCCTGCGTGCCACCGGTTGAGGTGCCGATGGCAACGATGTGTTCGCTCGCCGCTCGCGGCGATATCACAGGCACGGCGGCTTCTTGAGCGACGCCCGGGCGCAGATTGCGCAACTGGGCATTGGCGGCCGCCTTGACCGCTTCTACGAGATCGGCGGAGGCATCGAGCAGGAAGTTCCGTACGCCGATCTTCGGCTTGGCGACGATGGCCACGGCACCCGCGGCAAGCGCCTGCATTGTCGTCGCTGCACCTTTCAAGGTGAGCGATGAGCAGATCACTACGGGCGTCGGCCGCTCGGCCATCACCTTCCTCAGGAAGGTGATGCCATCCATACGTGGCATTTCCAGATCGAGCACGATCACGTCTGGCCAGTCCACGTGCATCCGCTGCATGGCAAACAGCGGATCGGCGACCGCCGCCGTCACCTTAATCGAGCGCTCCTTGGACAGCACGCCGGAAATCACCTGGCGCACCACCGCCGAGTCGTCGACCACCATCACTTTGATGACTGCTGCCATGGCGTACCCTGTATCAGGTCGTCCGGCTTGCCAGCGTAAGCGCCTTGGGCGCCTTCTTGACCCACACGTCGCCGCTCCAGAGGTCGAGCATCACATTGCGATGCCCCCGCCCGCCGAGATCCTCGGCGGTGAAGCAGAACCCGTATCGACTCACGAGCTCGCGTCCGATCTGCGCGTTGCGTTCGGAGATATCGACGTGATTGCGCGCCTTTCCTTCCTTTGCCGCAGGCTCGAACATGCGGCCGCCGCCGAAGATCTTGACCTGGTACTCTGCCGATCTGCTGTGAGATCGCCGCAATTCCCGCATGAACATCTCCATCGCCTCGTCGGCGTAACGGCCGTCGAGCGGGCCCTCCTTCTTTCGGTGCGGGAGCCGGTTCGGCAGCATGTAATGGCTCATGCCGCCGATCAACCGCGTCGGATGCCACAGCGTGATCGCCACGCACGAGCCGAGCAACGTGCGGATCCGCGTCTTCCCCTCGCCGAAGTAGAACTCTCCCGGTCGGAGAAAAATTTCGAGAATGTCGCCCGGGGCGTGCATCACGGTTTGCGGTAGATCGATGGCACGACAGGCTCGAACGCGTCCGTCACGCCGTTCAGGCTCTCGGAGTGCCCTACGATCAGGTAGCCCGCGGAACGCAGATGCCGAAGTACGCGGGCGACCACGTTGCGCTTGGTGGGCATATCGAAATAGATCATCACGTTCCGGAGGAAGATCACATCGAACATGCCGAGCTGCGGCAAGGCGCCTACGAGATTGATCTGTTCGAACCGGACGCGGCTCCTGAGCTGCGGCCCGACGAGGAAAGTGCCGTCCTGCGTGCCGACGCCCTTCAGGCAATACGCCTGCAGCAGCGACCGCGGGATGTTCTTGGCGCGCGCGAGCGAGTAGTGGCCGGTACGCGCAAGCTCGAGGACGCGGCTGCTCAAATCCGAGGCAATCACCTCCCACGGCGCGTCGCCCAGCGCCGCGGCGACCGTCATGGCGATGCTGTAGGGTTCTTCTCCGCTGGACGCCGCCGCGCTCCAGGCGCGGAACACGTGCCGCGACGATCGGCTGGTAAGAATCCTATCGCGCAGAAAGTCGAAGTGCTTGGGTTCCCGGAAAAACTGAGTTTCGTTGGTGGTAAGCCGGTCGATCGCGATCTGCACTTCGACGGGCTGTGCGCCGCTCTTCAAGAGACGGAAATACTCGCTATAGCTCGCGAGCCGATGGTGCTTCAGGCGTGCCGAGAGCCGGCCCATCACCAGGGCTTTTTTCTGATTGGAGAGATTGATCCCGGCGACCTGGTGAATCCACGACCGGATGTCCTGGAATTCCCGATCGTTGATCGATGCGGCTCCCGCCGCGGCGATGGACGAGCGCGCGCACCCGAGCGTGCTCGGGGGGCTCCCGCTCGGCGCCTCCATCGACAGTCGATGTGCCACTCAAGATGCCTGGGCGACTTCTTACCGGCCGAGCTCCGGCGCGACCGTTCGCGCCGAGTGCGTCTTGGCAGGCGCAGCCGCGCCTTCGCCTGCCGCTTCGAGCGTTGCCAGCTCCTCGATCGAGAGCACCTCGCTGATGTCGAGCAGGATCACGAAACCCTCGCCGATCTTGCCCATGCCGCTGATAAAGTCGGTTCGCATATTCGCACCGAACGACGGCGGAGGCTCCACGTCGGCGTCGGCGATCTCCACAACTGCGCTCACGGCATCGACCATCACGCCGATGTCATGCTGCTCGTCGTTCTGCTGCACTTCCAGGATCACGATGCAGGTCCGCCGCGTCTCGCTGACCTTGCTACGGCCGAAGCGAGCCGCCAGATCGATCACCGGAAGCACGCGCCCTCTCAGGTTGATGATGCCGCGCATGTATCCCGGCATCATCGGTACCTCGGTCGGCGTACGGTATTCGATGATCTCCTTGATCGAAGCGATCGCGATGCCGAACGACTCGCCGGTAACGGTAAAGGTGAGGTACTGCCGGCCCTGAATCACGGCCTCCTTCACCGCCCGGTCGCGCGAGCCGGAACGTACGAGTGCGCTCATGATGTTCTCCTTGCCGCGCTCCTAGAATCGTACAAATTCCCTGGGCTCCGCTTTCTTCTTTGCGGCCTGCACCACGGCGCGGGCTGGAAGCACCGCAGCTTGCGCGCCGAGTGCCGGCGATGCCGGATGCAGCGGGACCACCTGGGCGGGAATTTCGCGCCGGCTTTCGGGCCGCTTGATTTCCGCCGCCGGCGCAGCGCGCTCCTCGCCGCGTTCCAGTTTGAAGAAAGCGACGATCTGCTGCAGGTTCTCCGCCTGGCTGCTCATCTCCTCCGCGGTCGCTGCCAGCTCCTCGGACGAGGAAGCGTTCTGCTGCGTGATCTGCGAGAGCTGGGTCACGGCGGTGTTGATCTGGCCGACGCTCGACGACTGTTCCTGCGAAGCCGCCGCGATCTCTTGCACCAGATCGGAGGTCTTCTTGATCGCCGGCACCATCTCGATGAGAAGCTTTCCGGCTTTCTCGGCGACCGCGACCGAGCTTCCGGCCATCTCTCCTATCTCCTGCGCCGCGACCTGACTCCGTTCGGCCAGCTTCCTCACTTCGCCCGCCACGACTGCGAAGCCCTTGCCGTGCTCGCCCGCCCGCGCCGCCTCGATCGCGGCATTCAGGGCCAGAAGGTTCGTCTGGTACGCGATATCGTCGATGATGCCGATCTTCTTGGCGATCTGCTTCATCGCTTCCACGGTTTGCTCGACCGCGGCTCCGCCTTCGACCGCCTGCTTCGCCGCATGCACCGCCATGTCGTCGGTCACCCTGGCGTTTTCGGTATTTTGGGTGATCGATGCAGTCATCTGTTCGACCGAAGCGCTCGTTTCTTCCACGCTCGCGGCCTGCTCGCTCGACGACTGGCTCATCGTCTGCGCCGTCGCGCTCACTTCTTCGGAAACGGAGGAGAGCGAATCAGCGCTGCCTCGCACCTCGCCGACGACCTGCGCGAGACGACTCACCATTTCCCTCATGGCGTCCATCATCTGGCCGACCTCGTCGCTTGACGCGTGCGGGATGACCACCGTCATGTCGCCCTGAGCGAGGCGCTTGGCGGCGCCGGCGGCCGCGCGGACCGGACGGGTGATCCTGGTCGTCATGAACAGCGCCGTTCCGAGCGAGACAACCAGAGCGAGCGCGACGATCGCTGCCACCGTCGCCAATGCGCGGTCGAATGCCGTGATCGCGCTTTCATAGCTGCCGGCGGCCAGTTTCGTCTCCAGCTCGACCAGCTGCTGGAAATCCTTGATCATCTCCTGAAAACCGCTGTCCGCCGTCTGCATCGCGCTCATGCCGGTATTGATGTCGACGGTGGAGAGATCGATCGCGGTGTCCACGTCCTTCTTGTACTTGGCGAGCTGCTTCACCACCGTCTGCGCGATGTCGCGCTCGGCGGGATCGAGTCCCGGACGGGCGCCGAAGTCATTGAGCTTGCGCGTGACCGCATCGATCTTCGCGACCTGCTCCGCGGTGATCTGCTTGATCTTCTGCTCTTTCAGGTTACCGATCCACGTGAACAGGCGGTAGACCTCGGCATGCACCTCGCCGATCTCGCGTGCGGAGTCGGCGGCAAGCTGGTAGCTGCCAAAACGGTTGTTGACGAGATCCTGCAGCGTGCCGTGCTGACGCGTGAGCACGCTGTAACAAGTGGCGCCGAGAACCATCAGCAGGAGGATCGCCACCGCGGGCGCAACGACAATCTTGTGCCAGATCTTCATGAGTTATCTCCGTCCGCTCGACTGCCCAGAGGGCACAGCGGAAAGCCTTTCGGTGCTGTGCTCGCTCACTGGTTGTAAATGCCGCCGCAGACCACGGTTTCGTCGAGACGCTCGCAGTACATCTTCTTCGGCTCCACCTTCCTGTCCACAGGGTTCGTAAACTTGTAGTCCTGCCAGAAAGCGTTCTTCGCCTTCGCCAGCTCGACGCGCTCCTTCACGAATTCCTTGCCGTCGATGTCTTTGAGGTCGATGAGCACCTTGCCGACCATCTTCTCGTTCGCGCCGTGCGCCCAAACCTTGCCATCGAGCCCATAGACGACGAGGTAAAGGTCGCGGTCGCGGAACCGGCTCTGCTTGCTGGTGATCTCGGCGTAGCCCCTTTCCTTGCCGTTGGCCTTGATGTAGGCCACGCCCTTCTTCACCATCGCTTCGGCTTCTTTCGCGTTCGCGTGCTCCGATACCGCCCAAGCCGTGCCGATTGCCACTGTGGCGCTCATCGCGACGGCGATTGCCAATGCGCGTTTCATTTTCATTTGCGGTCTCCTGTCTTTCTAGCGAATATCTGCCGGCGCCCCTCGTAGCGAGATCGCACCGGCGCCTCTGTGGGACGCCCTTACCGGGTGGCTTGCTGGTCGTGGATCGCCACCGCGGGCGGTGCGGTTTCCGTCGAGACCTGCGTCGCTTGTTCGCCGTCCACATACCCGACCCGCAGCGCCAGGACGATCACCACGAGCAGGACCAACAGCGCGCCCCCGAGCAACGCGAGGTTGGTGGCGAGCTCCGTGGGCTCTGTCTCTCTGAGTTCCCGTTCTTCGAACGATTGCATGACATGTCTCCTATGGTTATTCAATGATCGCGCATTCGAGGCGCGCCAGGATTTAGCGAAACGCTGCTTGCTCTTCCTTGCCGTCGTACCCATCACGACGTTCCTTCGACTCCAATGGTGTGCGCTCGCGACGCTGTCTCAGGTTCGCGATTTCCGAATTGACCGCCCGCTGCACCAGCGTCGGCACATCGAGGATCAGAGCCACTTCGCCGTTGCCGAGGATGGTCGAACCGCTGATGCCCGCCAGGCGCTCGAAGAGCTTGCCCAGCGGCTTGATCACAGCCTGGAACTCGCCCAGCAGGGCATCGACCACGAATCCCGCCCGCTGCCCGCCGTAGTTGACGACGACTACGTTCTGCCGCCGCCCGGATTCGCCCGGAACCTCGAATACATCGCGCAGGCGCAACAGCGGCAGCACCTCGCCGCGCAGATTCAAGTACCCGCTCTCGCGTATGCGAGCTCCATGCTGGTCTGAGAGCTCCAGGCACTCGACGACAATCTCCAGAGGCACGACGTACGCGGAGCGTCCCACGCTCACCAGGAAGCCCTCGATAATCGCCAGCGTGAGCGGGAGGCGGATCGAGATGGTCGTCCCTTCGCCTTCCTTGCTGTCGATGTTGATGCTGCCGCGCAGCGGCTCGACGTTGCGCCGGACGACGTCGAGGCCGATGCCGCGCCCCGAGACGCTGGTGACCTGCTCGGCGGTGGAGAAGCCGGGTTCCATGATGAGACGCAGGATTTCTGGGTCGCTCAGATTCTGGCCCGGCACAACGACGCTGCGCTCGATCGCGCGCGCGAGAATCTTCTTTCGGTCCAGTCCTCGTCCGTCGTCGGCAACTTCGATCACGATGCTGCCCGACTCGTGGTAGGCATTGAGCTGCAGGCGGCCACGCGGCGGCTTGCCGCAGCGCTGGCGCACGTCGGGGGCTTCGATGCCGTGGTCAAGTGCGTTTCTCACCAGATGCAGCAGCGGATCGCTGATGCGCTCGACCATCGATTTGTCCAGCTCGGTTTCGGCGCCAGTGAGGATCAGATCGACCTCCTTGCCGAGCTCCCGCCCCAGGTCGTGCACGAGGCGATCGAAGCGGCTCAGGGTTTCGCCGATCGGCACCATGCGCAGACCTAGCGCGCCGTCGCGCACGGCCTCGACCAGCCGGGCAAGCGTTGAGGCCGCTTCGATCATGTCGCCGTCGGCCGCGCGCTGGGCCATGACACCAGCCGAGGCGCTGGCGATCACGAGCTCGCCGACCAGATCGATCAGTTCGTCGAGCTTGTCGGCACGCACGCGGATGAAGCTCGCCTCAGGCGCCTTGTTCTTCCTGATCAGGTCCTGTTTGTCGAGCGCCGCGTCGACCAGTTCGTTCTGCACCACGCCCTGGCCGACCAGGATCTCGCCGAGCTTGCGCAGATGCTCCGTGGGCTTGCCGCCCACGCGTTCGTCGACGCGATCCTGCAGACGCAGGCCCTCCTCGAGCTCCCGGCGGGTGATCGCACCGCTGTTGACCAGCAGATCGCCCAGCCCGGCCTCATCCTCGGGCATATCCTTGATCAGCGCGATGTAGTCGGCGATCTTGCTGTGGGGCGGAAGAATGCGGATGACGCAGTCTTCGCGAAGGTAATCGAACACGTTTTCGACGGTTTCCTTGTCCACCGCCCCTTTGAAGTCGAGCTCCATGCCGAGATAGCAGCTCTCGGGATCCATGAGGTTCGCTTCCGGCATAGTGTCAAACAAGGTGGTCACGGAGGTGATCTTGCCCAATCCGCTTAAGTAGCGGACGAACGACAGCGGATCGAGCCCCTGACGCAGCACGTCGGACCCGAAGCGAAGCGAGATGTGCCAGGCATTGCTCGCGACGTTGTCGCCGCCGATGCGTTCCACATCGGGATCGAGCGCCGGCGCCGCCGCGGTAGGCGCAACGCTGGGCGTTCCCAGGTGGGCATTGAGGCTCGCCAGCAGCCGCTCGCCCGCTTCGCCGATGCGATTCGACGCGGCATTCTTGTCGTCCGCGACCAGGCAATCGAGCAGCGCCGAGACGTGGTCGCTGCACTTGAGCAGCAGGGCGATGAGCTCATTGTCGATCCCGAGCTCGCCCGAGCGGATCAGCTGCAGCACGCTCTCCATCGCGTGCGTGAATTCGACGATGGCGTCGAAGTTGATCGTTCCTGATGAGCCCTTGATCGTGTGGGCAGCGCGGAATACGGCATTGATCAGCTCGGCATCCTGCGGCGCTTTCTCGAGCTCGAGCAGTGCGCTTTCCATGGCGCGCAGCAGCTCGCGGCTCTCGGCGATGAAGGTCTGCTGGATGAGCTCCATTCTCGTGGTCATGAAGGACTCAGCTTCGTTTGAACTTTCGCGCGACGCTTTTTCCCGCCGCGTGACGCGATGACGGGCGGGTCGCCGAAATAGGCAGCGAGGTTGTAACGGTCGAGCACGTCCTGCGACGCCGGGCTGTGGGCGACCAGCCTCAGGACCCTGCCCGCCTTGAGCGACTCTCGTTTTGCCAGGATCAGGATCTGCAGCCCGGCGGTGTCCATCTCGCGCACCGAGGAGAGATCGATCTCGGTTTCCTTGGCCTTAACCAAGGCGTCGAGCAGCACCGACTTGTCGGTGGCAGCCTCGTAAATCGTCATGCTGCCTTCGACGATCGCCCGGCAGCGGTCTTCGGGCCCGGTTTCGATCCTGATCGCCATGCTCGCGTCCGACCCTAGGCGAGCAGCTTCGACACGGCGTGCAGTATCTGCGCCGGACGAAACGGCTTGACGATCCATGCTCTGGCGCCAGCCACCTGACCGGCCTGCTTGCCTTCCTCGCTGGATTCGGCGGTTAGCATGATGATCGGTACGAAGCGGTAATCGGGCAGCCGCTTCACGCGTTTCAAGAAGGCGATTCCATCCATGCCCGGCATGTGCACGTCGCAGATCATCAGATCAACTTTGCGGCCGTCGAGCCGGTCAAGCGCATCTCTTCCGTCTACCGCATCGACGACTTCGTAGCCCGCGTCCGTCAGCGCATCGCGGACGGCCTCTCTCAGCGAAGCGGAATCGTCGATGACCATGATTCGCTTTGTCATGTCGCACGCCATCAAAGGAACGCGCGGGCCGAAGCATGTCCGGCCCGCACAGGCAACACAAACAAGCTAAATGCGACGGCTCTATTCATTGAAACGTCCTCGCGCCAGCACGCGATCGATTCGCGAAGTGCAGCGCGCGACCGATGTACGCACGATGTGTGCCAGAGAGTAACGTCGACATCGCCTTGCGCATGTTGGACTCTCGATGCCGATCGGCCTGGCACAGGAGTTGCGTCGGCGAGTGCGGCCAGATTGAAACGAGCGATCGCCGGAGCGGATGGGCAGCTGCTCGTGAGGCACTGGAAAATTCGATCGAGCACGGCATCCGCGTCACATTTGTGACATTTTTTGGCAGCGCGGTTGCCGCAGGAGCCTGCGCTTGTCTTGTGGCTTGCATGACCCACAGGGTTGCGGGTGTGCAGCGTGAACAGCCTGTGATACGCAACTCGTATAACGACAAGAGTCTTTAGAAAGGCAGCGTCATGGCCAACATTCTCGCCGTGGAAGACGCCGCGACGATGCGGCAAGTCGTCAATTTCACCCTCACCGACGCGGGTCACACCGTGTCGGAAGCAGCCAATGTAGAGGAGGCTCTGGCACAGGTTGCCCAGTCGCGGTTCGATCTCATCATCTGCGACGTCAACATGCCCGGAAGGAACGGCCTGGAGCTCGTCAAGCTGTTGCGCGCGATGCCCGATTCGCGCTTTGTTCCGATCCTCATGCTCACGACCGAGCAGCGGGAGGAATTGAAAGCGCAAGGCAGGGCGGCGGGCGCGACCGGCTGGATCGTCAAACCTTTCGATCCGTCAGTGCTGCTGGACGTCGTGAAGAAAGTGATGAAGTAGCGCTGCCGCTTCACATCGCCAACGCCGGCTTACGCCTGACGAAATAGGACCACACCGTGATCGCACCCCTGCGCTCTTCCGCCGCTGCCATGGTTGCCGAGCGAAGCTCAACGCTATCGAACCCTCTTGTTGTGGCGACGGACCCGGCGCCAGAATTCGACCCCGGCCCATTGTCGTGGGTGCACCGCGAGATCGATCACACGCTAGCCCAAGGCCTGGAATCCCTTGCGGCATTCAGCAAGCCGGAGAGAGATGTTGACGCGCTGAAGGCGGCCCGCATGCACGTGCATCAGGCGCTCGGAGCGTTCCGCATGGTCGGCCTGGATGCAGTCGCTGAGTTCGCCGGCGAGATCGAACGCGTTCTCGGCGGGCTCGAAGGCGCTGCCGCGGGACGCATCGAAGCGATCAGCGGAGTGGTCCACCGTGCGTGTCGGAAGCTTTCCATCTTCCTCGGAGAGCTCGCGAGCGGTGCGGCACCGGCGGCTCTCAAGCTCTATCCCGAATACGAGGCGATGCAGCGCTCGCGCGGCGTCGAAGCGGTGACGCCGACCGATTTGTTCTATCCCGACTTGCGGATTCGCGCACCGAGGGTCCTTCTGCGCGAAGCCATTCCGGCAGATAAGCTGCCATCGCATCTTGCGAAGAAGCGCCGGCTGTACGAAAGCGGTCTCCTGCTCTGGCTGCGCGGTGATGCCGCCGGGGCCCGCACGATGCGCGAAGCGGTGGCCGGTATCGAAGCGATCGCCACTCAGGAAAATCTGCGCTCCTTCTGGTGGACGGTTCGAGCGCTGCTCGAGGCACTCGCCGAGCGCGGTCTCGAGTGCCGTTCCGACGTGAAGCAGCTGGCAGCGCGCATCGACCTGCAGATTCGCCGCGTTCTCGAAGGCAGTGCCGTCGCCGCCGATCGACTGCGTCGCGAAGTGCTGTACCACGTGGCGATCAGTGCACCGGTCGGTCCCACGGTACGCGCGGTCCAGCGTGCGTTCCGCCTCGCTAGCTTTATCCCGGCCCCGGACGCCATCGACGCGGACCTCGCGAACATCGAGCCGCAGCTGCGCGAGGGACGCGAGCGGCTTGTCGGGATCAAGGAAACGTGGCTCACCTTCGCTTCCGGCCGCACCGAGAATCTTGCCAAGGTCAAGCAGGCATTGACCGTCGTGCATGCCAAAGCGACCGAGCTGCGGCACGGTGCGCTCACCGAGCTCGCTGCCGCGCTCCTGGAGCGGCTCAACGGTATGCCGGCCGGCCCGATACCCGAGCCGCTGGCCATGGAGTTCACGACGGCGCTGCTTCTCGCCGAGGGTGCATTCGAGAATTACGCCAATCTGTCGACGGAATTCCCGCACCAGGTCCAGGCCATGCTGGCGCGGCTCGATGCCGCGGCCGCCGGGCGCCCGGCGCCGGGCGACACGAGGATGCTGGGCAATCTAGGCGAGCGCGCGCAGGAACGCATGCTGCTTGCGCAGGTCGGGCACGAGATCCGGGCAAACCTGCATCGCATGGAGGAGGTCCTCGACGAATTCTTCCGCGACGAAACCAAGCGGTCCACGCTCGCTTCGCTCGCCAAGGACAGTCGCGAGATTCACGGGGCGCTGCGCATTCTGGGTCTCGACGACGCGGATCGACTGCTCACGCTGTGCGACGAGCGGGTCCAGGCGTATGCGAGTCCGGAAACCGACGTATCGAGCGACGAGCTCGAGCTCCTCGCCGAGTCGCTGTGCGGTCTCGAGTTCTACTTCGAGGCGGTCGAGCTGCGGCGTCGCGATGCCCAACGTCTGATTGCGCCGCTGCTCGCGCGTTGGCTCGGCGAGACGCCGCCGCAGCCCGTCGAGGAGACTGAGTCCGTGGAATCGGCCGTCGCTGCGCTGCGCGCGGAGTTGCCGCGACTGGTCGAACAGGCTTATGGCGATCGAAACGATGCGCAAGCGCGGGACGAGCTCAAGGCAAGGCTCGCCAATCTCAAAGACGACGCTGAACTGATCGGCGACGAGGAGCTGGCGATACAGGTGGAAGCCGCGATCGCCAAGCTCGAGCGCAGCGGGCACGATCTTGCTGCAGCGGTCCAAGCGATCGCCGGTACATCGACGTGGGCACCGGAGATCTCCGAAGAAACGCAGCGGCTGCTCGAAGTGGATGCGACCGGACGCGATGCCGGCCTTCTGGCTATCTACCTCACCGAGGCGGCGAAGGTGCTCGCCGCAATCGGCGAAGGCCTCGGCGCCCTGCTGCAAGACCCGAACGATCGTCAAGCGCTCGATACCGTTCGGCGCGGCTTCCACACGCTCAAGGAGTCCGGCCGCATGGTCGGCCTGAGCGAGCTGGCCGATCTGGCGGGAGAAGTCGAAGCGATTCACAACCGGCTGCTCGAAAAGGAGCGGCCCGTGACCGCCACGGTCGTGGCAATGATCGACACCGCGCAGGCAGGTTTCCGCGGGTGGGTCGACGAATTGCACCACACGGGCCGCGTCGCGCCCGATGCCAGCAAGCTGCATGCCGCGTTGCGAGTGGTCGACCGCGAGCTCTCGCCGGTCGCAAGCGAGGGGCCGGTCGCAGCGGCGAAAAGCGCGGACGTTCCCGTGACGCCCGTTCCGATCACGGTCCCTTCGGTCGACGGAAGAGCTGCGCATCCGGCGAACGTCGGGGCTCCAAGAATAGAAATCGCCAAACCTGCCGCGAAAGGGGACATCTGGAGCGTCGCGCTCGTACAGCCGGCCTCGAGCGAGACACTTGCGGGCATCCGCGACGAAATCGACGCAGACTGGTTGGCACGTTTCGTCGACGAGGCAACCGAACTCTTGCCTGCTGCTCGGAACGACCTTCGCGCATGGCACGAAGCGCCGAGCGACAAGGCGGCCGCCGATCAGCTGCGCCGGACGCTGCACACGTTCAAGGGCGGCGCACGGATGGCAGGCGCGATGCGTCTCGGTCATCTCCTGCAGTCGATGGAGTCACGCCTTGTCGTCTGCGAGCACAGGGCGGCACCGCCAGAGCTGTTTCAGGCGCTCGGGAGCGAGCTCGATCTTGCCGCCGACGTGCTCGATAAGCTGATTGCGGGCGAATCCAACGTTGCCCTGCCACGGCTCGGAGCAAAGCTATTGGCCGAGGCTAAGTCGGCGACACGGACGGAGCCCGCGAGTGCGGCGCCGAAGGCGCCGGTGGCCGAACACCCGATCGTCGCTTCGGCCGCGGCGTCCGGCGACGACAAGATCGAAGTGCTAAAGACGAATCTCGACGAGACGACGGAACGTATGGCCACGGCGCGCAGTCAGCTTCGTGAGATCGAGGCTCAGGGCGAGCTGCAGATGCGCGCCCGCATGACCGAGCTGCACGAAGTTGGCGGGGAATGCGATTCGAGCGAGCTCGACGCTCTCACGCGTGTCCAGGATCTCACGGACTCTCTGAGCGAGGTGCTGAGCGAGCTGGCGACGGTTCAGCAATCGTTGCTGCGCCACCTAGACGAAGCGAGCGCCACGCTGCGCCCGCAGCAGCGGGCTGCCGCCGGGCACCTAGATACCAATCCCGGAACGCGTGAATAACAATATGATTTCGACGGTAAGCATTCTCCGCAACAGCCCGAGCTTCGTGTTCAAGCTCGGCGCGATCCTGATGCTGCCCTGGGCATGGGCGGTGTTCGTCATGCCGCCATGGGCCGCCGCCGTGTGCGGTGCGCTGTGGGCTGCGGGGCTTCTCGCGGCTATCCGCTGGTTCGTCGCTCCGATGTTCGCGCGTCAACGCGCCGGCGAGAAGTCGCTCACCGCCGAGCAGATCATCAAGATGCGTGCACCGAGTCCAAGCGCGATCGTCCTGGATCAGGATACTCGAGGCGATCTGGGTTCGCTGCACAACGGCTTGCGCCGGTGGCAGGAGTCGTCCATCGTATCGAGCGGTGAGACCGCGACCGCGCGCGAACGCGTGGGCGAAGTCATCTCCCAGACCGAAAACGCGGTGCTGGCGCTCACCACGAGCTTCCGCGGCATTACCACTAAGACCAAGCAGCAGATGGAAGCCGCGATGTCGCTCCTAAAGCGCAACGCCGAACAGGTGAATCTTTCGCCCGGAAGCTGGCTGTCGCTGCCCGATTACATCCGGGCCTACGAAATGCAGCTCCAGGAGGTGATCGAAAGTATGGTCAAGGTCACCTCCACATCCGACGAAATGCGTCAGCACCAGACGAAGATTCGCGAGCAATCCGTGCTCATCGACGAGCTGCTTGACGAATTGCGGGCGATGGCGATCCGTATTGGTCGGCTCGCGCTCGACTCGGCGGTGGCCGCGGGCGACTCGGGCAAGCACGGCAACTATCTGATCGAGCTCAGCGGCTCGATCCGCGAGACCAGCAACCAGGCGTTCGGACTGACTCGATCGATCCGGCAGAGTCTCGAGACCATCCGCGACGAGCTCGTCGTCACGTACAAGGTGATCAACAAGACCTCTACGCTCGCCAAGGACTCCGCGCGGCGAGCCAAGGCCGACGTGGCGCAGCTCAACGTCACCATGATTGCCAAGACCAAGGAAGTCGAGGAATCGCTGTCGAAGATCAATTCCCTCGGCGAGGCGATCCAGCAGGACGTTAACAGTGCGTTCATCGCCATGCAGTTCCAGGACATCACCCAGCAGAAGCTTGAGCATATGCGCGGCAACATCCTGACGGAGGTGATGTGCAACCTCGATACGTTTTCCCTGGAGACGAGCGAGATGATGAAGAAAAAGATCTTCCTCGTCAGCCAGGCCGACGCACAGCTCCAGGATAGCTTGCCAAGCGAGTGCCCGACGGCCATTGCCGAGCAGGGAAGGTTGGCCGCGCGTGATCCGCTTGCAACTCAAGCTGCCGGCGCGGAGGTCCGCAATGCGCCCGGGTCTACCGACAACATCCTGCCCGCTAGCAAGGAGGTTGAGTTGTTCTAGGAACGCAGCGTCATGATCGGCTCGCCGGGAAGGGCCTACGCAAGCCAACGGCGCTGCATCCCCAGTCGCACGTCGATGCCCAAGTTAGAACGCTGGTCGCAAGGACCCTGCGCTCACGACGTCACGAAGATGCGCCATCTCGGGAAAGCCACGACTGCCCGCTTGGGGTCGAACTGCGCCTGCGTGAATAGCGCCGCATGCGGCCACTTCCAGTCACTCCCCTAGGCGTCCAGTCGTGCTTTGTACAGCTCGTTAGTCTGCCTCTAACTCCGACGTTTGATCGGATGTTCTCCTACGAGCAAATGGCTGTACGCTGATTCCCAAGCGACACGAGTGCGCCTACATTTGGTCGATCTCCCGTCACGCAAATGTGCCCCTCATATGGTCTCGATCTTGTGGGTGATTTGGGCGTTCCTATTAGGCGGCCTGGCCGGTATGGTGATGCTCGCACTCGTATGCATGGCGGCGAGAGAAGCTGAACGAGCCATCCAGGCCGAGGCAGCGGTCCAACACGGCCGCCTAGGCCCGATACACTTGGAAAGACATTGGAGGACGGCCGTCGGCAGTAAATGATCCGTTGCACCGACGCCAGCGAACTTCGACGAACGGCGCTTTCGGCCACGGGCGGACGGGCAGGCTCGCCGCCGAAATTGCCCAGAGCAGTCGTAGCGGGGCGGTGAACGTCCCGCCCTCCGGGGAATCTCTGCAAGCACATAACCTGACCACGCTCTGTCGGCGCGGCAGCTGGAGCCCGGGAAAGTGACGCACTCATTGCAACCGCCGGGCACTGGTTCAACCCGAGGTTGGCCAATGCCGCTTTCCATTGAAGTCTATGTACTGCTCGGCGATCGCCGGCGAGCCGGTGCCGCAACTCAAGCTCCATGAAGGCACGCAATTGCGATGCGATGCGTGCATCTTTCGTACGCTAGTTCTCCTGGCGTGCACACCGTTAAGTGTAAGACACAATGCAACCATCAGTTTCGGCATGTCATTTCCTTATAATTTATGATTCAAGTACGTTATCGCAAGCTCGATCGACGACTTGCGTTCCTGTCTACTTCAAGCGCATGTCGTTCTTGACGGACTTGACGCCGCCGACGGTGCGCGCGACCTCGACCGCCTTGTTCTCCGCGGCCTGCGAGCTCACGAAGCCGCTCAGCTGAACCACGTTGAAGGTCTCGACGTTGATTTCGGCGGACTTCAGCGAAGGTTCGTTGAGGATGGCCGCCGTACAGACCGACGATGTCGCGCACCTTGTCGATAAAGAAGGGGTCGGTGGAGAGCTTGAAGCTCTTGCTTCGATAGAGCGTGTCTTTGTCTGCAGTCAGTACAACCGCGCAGTTGCGTGCGCTGTCGTACAGACTTGTTTCCCGCGTGTAGCCTCGAAACGCCGACTAGATATCGTTCGTGTGCCAGCGAACAGACCGCACTGCTTCCGGGTGCTCAAATACATTACGCGCTCTTACTCTTCTGAGAGCGTGGGCAACCAGAAGGAGTCCAAATGTATATCGGCGGCGGTGTAGGGTTAGTTTTGCTGATTATTGTTCTGGTTATGTTTTTGCGATGAGCCATTGCCCGAACCGGTGAATCCTTCGGTATTGATCTGATTCTGGAGTTCGACAGGAAATTGGCCATGGTCATTGAATTTGCCACCGCTTTTGCATCTATTCTTTTCGCGGGATTTGTTGTTCTGAGTCTGCTCGTTATGAAAAAATAGTTTTGGGGGCTAGCGTACGTAACAAGAGGATCGCCTTGCACCCGGACGTGCGCAACGCGCCGTCGCGCTCGTGTCGGGTCAGCCGGGCTCGCTCTAATGCGCCTTTGAGAAGCTCGCCGGCCTTTGAGAAGCTCGCCGTTGTGTTGCGCCTGGACCCCGGTGAGCTGGCGGCTGATCCGCTGCGCGCAATGCAGCTCCTAGCCCTCCTTTCGCCGCCCTGCGCTCAGCCCGACAGGCAGACGACCCCGTGAAGGTCGTTCACTTGATGCCCGGTGAAAAAGCCATCCGCGTATCCCTTCGCCACGCAGATGTTGGTCGCGGCCCGCGCCGCCTTTCCCCAGGCAACCGTATTGATGTCGGCGAAGCCCTCCCCGCTGTTCAACAGATCCTGTCCGGTCGAATCGAACCAGTGCGCAACATCACTCCCCAGGCAAACCATGCCGCGCAGGCCGTTGAGTTGGTGCCCGGTCGCGAATCCGCCCACGTAGCCGCGCGCGCTGCAGAAGCCGGTCGACGCGCGCGCGACCTGAGCCCATGGAGCGGCATTGATGTCTGCGAAGCCCCAGCCGGTCGCATTAATCTCGGCGTCCGTCGCGTCGAAGAAGGCCGCCGTTGCAGGCGTGCATAGAACACCATCGCGCTCGCCTAGGTAGTGGCCGGTGAAGCGGCCGCCGTTGAACCCCTTATCGTCGCAAAACCCCGTCGCCGCTCGGCTGGCCTGCGCATAGAGCGCGTTATCGGGGTCGTCGAAGAGCCAGCCGGAGTCCAACCGGTCGACGTGCGTGGTATCGAAGAATTCCAGATGAGTCGTATCGTACGGATTGGCGTGAGGCGAAGGCGTGAGCCGATCCTCGTAGAGCAGCGCTGCCTTCATGAAGGCGCCGTCGCCGAGAATGAACGTTTCTCCGCTGGCCCATCCGTATTTGCCCACGTTCCAGTAATCCCATTGGCCATCCCAGATGACGTGTCCGTTGACCGTGCTCCGGTAGCCGTTGTCCTGGATGTCGACGAACCATGCTTCACGTCGCGGTGAGGCGGGGTTCTCTTCCCACGGTGCCAACGGCGATCCTTTCGAAGAGGTGAAATTGGTGCGATAACCCTCGAACACGCGCCCGAACGCGTTGTCCAGTCCGCGGATGAAGGCCGCCGCCTGCCACGGCCCCTGACCGATGCCGTTGACGACCTTCTGCGACGGCACGCCCGGATTCAAGCCCAACATCCAGTAGTAGTTGCCTGACGCGATGCGTTCGAGCTCGCTCTTCCCCGTCATCCGCCACAGGTACACGGCATCCGCCACCGCGGCAGGGAAATGACCTTGGATGTTGTACACTTCCAGGAACTTCGGCGCTTCGGGATCCGTGACTGCAGGAGCCGCGATGGGTCGATCCGCCTGGGGCACGCGTTGCATGTCGCGCCAGTTATCCGTCGCGATCTTCTGGTCGCCGCTCCCTTGTGGAATCACGAAGAAGTAATTGGCCGGGCATGTGGGTCCTGCGGCACTGTCGTCGCAAACGTGCGAGCGCGTGAGATGGTTGATGAGTAGATCGGCGATGCCATCGAGCTGATGCGTATAAGCGGGGCAGAGCGTGCCGTCGTCACAGGGAACAAGGCAGAGGCGGCCGTTGCAGATCAGCTCGGGGTGCCATCCGAGGACCTCGTACACGCCCTCGAACCACGGAATCACGCGGCCTGTGTCGCGCGGAATCGTCACCATCGCCCCGCCAGGGCCGCTGTAGGCCGCGAGGACCTGATTCGTCGCATCGGCCGCCATTTGCCAATACTGCCCCGCGAGCGCGGAACCTCGGCGGTCCAGGCAATGGCCGATATGCGCGTAGATCGCCGATTGATGGGTCGGATCGTCGAACAGGTGATTCTCGGCGAGCCACGCGGCCCCCTGGATCGCATTCTGGCAGGCGCGATCGGCGAGGGTTCGATCGACGAAGGCGCCCTTGTCGGCGAACACGCTCTCACCATACAGCGCGTCGAGCGCCTGGTGTGCACCGAGGTTCGTGTCCACGCCTCCCCGGCCCATCTCGGAGTGAGCGAACTCGCCGGTGAACCCTACGAGGAATGCGTCCGCGAACGGGACCGGCGCCGCGCCCTGCTGGAAGAGCTCTTCCAGATAAAGCGCCGTCGTCTGGATCGCCTGCCGCAAAGACTCGCGCTCGTCGGCGGGAAAACCCGACGCGCGAGCTGTCCACAGCTCGGTGAGCCCGGCGAGGAACGTCCCATGCGATGTCGCCTCGCCGATGATGTTGTTCGCGTCGTGGAAGCCGTGGAGCTGCGAAAAGATCGGATAGCACGCGTTGTGTTCTCCAGCGTCGAAGCCCGCCGGACGTGGAACGAGGAAGTCCTGGCAACGAACCAAGGCACCGCCGTCGGCGGAGTCGGTGTAACGACCGATGCGCGTTCCGGACACGGACGCGCCGTCGAGAGCGGGAGACTGGAGCAGATTGACGTCCGCTATCCACGCCTGGACGCGCGCGAAGCGAGCCGTGCTCGCGAAGGCCTTTAGCGCAAAGCTGCCGCCATGCACCGGCACGCCGCGCCCATCGAGACGGACGAGGCCGTTGTCCACGGTCACCGTCACCGTGTCACCTCTCACCAGGATGTCGACATCGTACGGGTGCCCCGCCTCGAAAGGGTGATCTGCCGGGAAAGGCACGGAGGCGAGTGTCTCGAATCCGCCATCCGAGGTTTCACGATGCAAGCGGACCGCGCCCGGTCCGCCGAGGAGCGAGCAGCCTCCTCCCGACTCCGCCTGCAGCGTCACCGCGAGACGCTCGCTCGGAGTGATGCGGAATTGCATCTGTGCGTCGCAGCCGCTGATGATCGCGATCTGTCCGACGTAGTGGAAATCGGTCAGGTTCGGATCCAGCGGCGCATTGTTGTCGTCGAACACGCGGCGCACCACCGCGCCTCGCCCTGCGTCCGCGCGGTCGGCCCAGAACGCGCCGTCGAGCGCGACGCTCCACGGGCCCCGATCGGCGGAATTGTTGCTGCATCCGGTCGCCGTCTCGAAGCACCAATTGCGACGCATGTCGTCGTCGGCGGCGCGTCGAGTCTCCGCATTGAGAATCGACAGCGGCTTCAGAAGCGTCGCGCTCGCCAGACCGGATTGCACCGCGAAGATGTCCGAAGTCAGCGTACGCAGTCCGCTGGTCGTGCCGATATCGACCCGAAGGCGGTAAAGGCCCGGCGAGGTCGCGAGCGACGTGAAGTCGGCCTCGAGCAACTGCATGCCGAACGTTCGCGGAATGGCGAAGCTTTCCCTGAGGCGCGGTGCGGGCTGCGGCGTAAGCGCACCGCTCTTCACCGGTCCGTTGCAGATGGTCACCAACCGAACCTTTCGGCACTGCGTGAGATAGAACCGCGACGGCTGCGCGATGTACATCGACTCGGGCAGATCGTTCAATGTGCGCACCAGCGCGCGCTTCGTCCCGGCAAGCTCGTAACCGGCGGTGCTGTAGAGTAGTGCGAAATTCGAGAGCTGCGTCGGATCGGTGGTGGCGGTCACGTTCCTGAAGCTCACCTTCCTCACGTCGGCATCGGTAGCGCCGAAAGCGTAAATACCGAATCGGCCTACTGTCAGCGTGTCATCGACTACCTCCCCGTTGAACAATTGCGCGCCGTCCAGATACACCTGGAAATGCGAGCCCCGCGCGTGGATCGAAAGCTGATGAGTCGATCCGGGAGCGAGCGTCCGGCTATCGGTCGCGAGCTCCTGGTATTGCGGATCGTCGCATCCGAAGCCGTTGCCGTTGGGGTTGTTGGGGTCCTGTTCACAGCTGGTCTGCGGCAGCGGCGGCCAATTCGGGCAGTGCGTGAAGGCGGACGAGTTCGTGCAATCGCACGTTTCCGCCAACCGCTCGAACCGATAGAATGCCGCGCCGCTCGGACGCAGTTTGACCCCATACCTTCCCTGATCCGCAATCCGGAATTGCAGATGCACCTCGGCGTTCGAAGCGACCGTGAGGTCGGCCGTGTAGGTGAAGTCGGCGCCGACGAAGCCGACCCGCTGCGCTTCCGCGTGAAAGGCCGGAGGCACCTGAACGACTTGCAAAGGACACGCAGGAAGAAAGTGCGAAACGACGGTCGGCTCCGTGTCGATGGGCACGATCGCCAGTGGATCCGAGATTCCGCCAAAGCTGCCGAAGCGGTTCGCCCATCCGACTGCGCCACCGGAAAATAGCGTGGTTTCGGCAGCCGAGGCCGCACCGAAGCACATCGGCGCCGCGTTCACGAAAACGACGAGCAGAGCGGCGCGAGTTCCAACCCAGAGATAAGATGTGCTCATGACCCCCTCCGTTGCCAGGCGCTCGCGCAATGCGACGCGAATCGGGCCCTACTCGTAGACGCCGAAGGGGCTCGATAGGCGGAGCGCTGTTTCACGAACGCATCATCGGCCGCATCCCGGTCCCGGACATCGACACCGTCCGATCCGGGCCCGGAGTGGCGCGCGCGCCGCCAGGCCTCGCTCGCGCCGACCACAGCGCCACCATCAAGGCGGCGACGAGCAGAAGCATGCTCGACGGCTCGGGCGCACTCGCCGATAGCGTCACGACGGGCGCCGGCGTCAGATCGCTCGCAAACGCGCTGAACGCCGGGTGTGCGGAGTCGATATTCACAGTGAGCAGAGAGTCGGCGCCGCTCGGATCCGTGGTGGCGATCTGCGTACCGTCTGACTGCAGCAACGCCATCGAGAACTGATCCGGCGTCCCTTCGAGATTCGTGGTCAAGCCGAAGTCGAAGGTGAGTAGCGTGCCGGCCGTGAACGTAGCCGCAAAGACATTGAAGAAGGTACTGTCGACGAGCGTCACGCCTGTTGTCAGGTCGCCGCTCACTCCGCCGGTCGTGAGCCGCGGATCGACAGCTCCCGCGCTGCCCCCCACACCGAACCCGAAATTGGTCAGAGTCACCGCGTTGTTGGCGTCGCCCGCCCCGCTGCCGTCGATGAAGATGAACGCCATTTCGAAGGTGTCCGAGAGCCCCGTCGTATCGAGGCTCACCGAACCGTTGATGATGCTGGCGTGCGCCGGTCGCTGCTGCGCGAGCGCGAGCATAAGCACCAGCACGAAGAACATGGCGGAAGTCACGTGTTTCATTTCCCCTCCTAACGTCCCCCGCTGCCCGCGAGCACGCGCGTCGCATACGTGATGCCCGCCTTCGACGGATTGGTGAACTGCAGCACGATCGACGCGCTCGCGCCGGGCGCGAGACTGCTCGACCAGTTGATGAACGGGCTTCCGGCCGGTGTCGCGCACGCCGTCGTCCCGGTCGCATTGTAGAGCGTCGCGTTGCTGCTCAAGCTGTCGAGAACGAGCGAGATCGGCGCAGGGACCGTGCCGCCCGACATGTTCTTCAGCGTGACCGTCTGCACGAAGCGCTGGGTCGCGAAGTTGTAGCCGAAGCCGGAGCGGGTTACCTGGATCTGGGCACTGACGTTGCTTGCGCACGCAGGTGCGTTGACGATCTGAGTCGTGGCCTCGGCGAGCGTCTTCGGCGATTCTACGTTGCCAACCAGATCGGTACCGAGCGCGAAGAAGCCGTAGGTGTGCCCAATCGTGCCTGTGAATGCGGCGGATAGAGCCGTCGCGTGGTCCTGCCACAGGATGAAGGGCCCGCCGTTGTCGGACACGTAGATGCTGAAGTCGCGGATGCCGGCACCCGCATCGGTTCCGGCCCATTGCACGTTGAACGTAGGCGTCGTCTGCGTTGGAGCAAGCGCAAGCACGTGCGTAACAGGGGGGTCCTTGTCGATCGTGTTGAGCCACGTCGGCGTGGCGATCGATGCATTGGTGTCGAATACCACCTGCGCCTGATTCCGGATCGCGGTATTGGTGGCGAGTCCGCGCTTCGGCATCACCGTGAAGACAACGCTGCCTTCGCCGGCTGGCGGATTGACGTTCGGCGGCAGGAAGCCGGCGGCGGGATCTTCGGTGAGCTGCCCGGTCGCGGGATCGATCGAGGTGAAGCGCCAGGTGACGAGGCCGGTGCTCCTGTCGAGGGCGGCGTTCACCGTCAAGATCAGGTCGCGGTCGGGGCGAAGGTCGATCCCGCCCAAAAACGTCTGCAGTCCGGGGCTAGGTATTAGCGCGATATCGTTGCCTACGGACATCGGGCCGAGTTGAAACGTATTCAGGTCCATCTTCGAACTGTCGAGCTGGTCCGTGATGAGGACGACCTGGGCCGCGCCCGTAGCGGCGGCGAGGTTCTCGAAATGCACCGCGTAATGGAGCGGCGTCGCGTCCGGAACGAAACCGGCGTCCGCCGCGCCGAGTGTGCCCACCTTGTCGTTGGGGTCGGTCGGATGAAACGGCACGATCGGAAACTTGTGGCAGTCCTGACTGCCGGTGCCGACGGTGCAACTTTTCCCTGGAGGAATACACTGTCCTCCAATGACCTGGTACGGGCCGCCCAAGCCGGCTATGTTACTGCACTCGTCCGGAGTCAGTGTGCACTTCTCGAGGTGCGTCGCATTACATCCTTGGGGAAGCGGAATGTCCGGAGGCCAAATCTTCAACGGACAAGGGACCGCCTGGCCGAACTGGTTCACGCAACCATCGTTGCCACCCTCGCAGAGTACATTTCCCGATGCCGCCCCATGGCCACAGTTAACCCCCGCGCGGGCTTCACGGGGCGCGAGCGGCGGGCCGAGCGCGAGCAGCGCACCGAGTGCCAAAGCGAAGAGCCGGGGAGTTTTCATCGCGAACTCTCTAGACGTTCGGCAGAACCTGGGATTACGGCAGTGACGTTGCGGCGACCGCCGCGAACGCCGCCAAGTCGAGTTGAAGCTGAGCGAGACTGTAAACGTGGGGATCTGCCCCGAAACTCGCGGCGAACGCCGTCTGACCATTTGCAATGACTTGTCGGAATTGCGTGGCGGCGTACTGCTGCAACTGCGGGACCAGCGTTGCCGGGACGGTAACGCCGAAGTTTTGCTGCACGTACGCTTGCGCGCCGGCCACTACATTGTCGATGAGCTGTTGAGTCACGCCGGTCATGAAGAGCGGATCACCGAGGGTGCTGAGAAGGAAAGTGGGCTGCGCGTTGGCGGGCAGCGTGAGCGCAATGCGGAGAACGCCTGTGAATCCGCTCGGGACGATTGGCAGTAGCAACGGTAACTGCAGAAAGGAATCCTGGGCTTCCGCAACGATCGGCGGAATGAAATCCCAGTTCTGTATTACCTGCCCGGGTTGCGCGGGCGGAGGAGCAATCGTGAAGAACCGGCCCGCCGCATAGCCTTGGGGCACGGAGAGCGAGAGCGGCACTCCGATGGCGTCGGCGTCGCCGCGGTTGCCATAGATGACCATCACGACGCCCGGTCCCGCCCGCGGGATGATGCCTGTGACGTCCAGCCACAAGCTGGGACCGACGCCTGGCCTCACCGTGAAGCCACCGCTCAAGGTGCGCGACGCTGAATCCGGATTGGTGACCACGACGTCCCACGCGCCCGGCGAGGCGCCGGTCAAGTCGAACGTCGCGGCGATCGAGGCGCCGCCGATGTCGACCTGCGTCCGTACCGCGGCAATGTCGGCCTGCCCGGCTCGGCGGAGCCTTACGCTTGCGCCGTCGAGGAAACCGCCGCCGCCGACTTGAACCGAAACCTGGCCGGCGTTGCCGCCGCTGCCGGGGAAGACATTTGCTATGGCAAAGGCGATGCTGCGCTCGAACGCGCCGATGTCGCACCGAGGCCCCAGAGGCCGAAGGAATGCGCGCTGATCGGTAACCGCGCAGGCCGTGCCACCGCTTCCGGGCGACGCGGGGTCGCCTGCCTCGATCGCGGGGCTGCCGGCAGCCAGCGCGTGGGTGAAGGTATGTCCGCCGTTGTCAGCCAGTACGCCGAGCAGGGGGTCCTGGCCGGTGACGTTCCCCGTCGTGTCGCCGAAGATGTCGCAGGCCTGCGTGTCCTGGACGAGGTTGTGCCCCTGCGAAGTGAGCGCCCCACCGTGGGGAGCGTCGGTAAGACAGTCATTCCCCGGCGGAATGCAGCCATTAATCGTGCAGCTACCAGCCGCAACGTTCCCGGCGATGATCGTGTTCGCGAGCGTCACGGTGCCGTTCGCCCCATTGACCAATCCTCCGCCGAGGCCGCTTGTCGGATCGGTTGGCACCTGTGCCGTGTTGTTGGCGATGGTGACGTTATTGAGGTTGAGCGTCGACGCCGCGCCGGTATTTATGATTCCTCCGCCCAACGCAGCGCGGTTCCCGCTCACCGTGACGTTGGTGAGGTTGACGGTATAGGCGGCGTTGTAGATTCCACCGCCCGAGCCGGTGTTCGACACATTGCCGCTGATCGTGCTTCCAGCAATGTCGACTACCCCGTCGACGTTCATAATACCGGCGCCGAAGCCACCCAGCTCTCCCCCGCCAGAAACGTTCGCGCTGATCGTACTGTTGGCAACAGTTAGGATGCCCTGACCGTCGTGGCAGGGACTCGCGGCCAGGCAAGTGCCGAAAAGATTGGTGTTAACGATTCCCCCGCCGCCCGTAGCGCTGAAGTTGCGGGTGATTACGCTTCGCAGAACCGTGAGATCGCGCTGGTTGAAGATGCCTCCCCCGGCGCCGGCCGAGTAGTTGTCGCTCACGACGGAATCTTCGACGACCAGCGTGCCCGCATTGTTGATGGCGCCCCCGTGACCTTCCGTACTTCCCACCGAGTAGTTCCCGTGCCGCAGCGTCATGCCCTCGACCCGCACGGACGCTGTCGTCGCGACCAGCATGACCGGAGCACGCACGAAGTTCTGACCCGGCGGCTGATTGGCATCGATGATCGTTGCGTCCGCGCTGGTGCCGATGAGGTTCAAGGTGCCAACGGGACAGAGCGCCTGTGTTGTATACAGCGGGCCGATGTCGTTGCCGCGGAAGAAGCAGGGAGTGGGCTGCGAGAGAACATAAGTGCCGGCCGGGACATTGATGGTGACCGCCTCCGAGAGTCCGTTCGCCTTGATGATCGCGCCGCGCAGGCTGCAGTCGTTGGTCGTAGCGTCGTCGCAGCCCATCAGACTGGGATCGTCGACGGTTGTGTCGACGTTGAGGACGGCGGCCTGGCACGCCGCCGCCGCGAGCGCCGCAGCAAGAACGAGCGCGGCCAACGGGCCGAACTTGGACGACGTCATAGGTGCTTCCTCCCCACCGTGTGGCGACCCGGCAAAAGCTTATCTCTCACTTGGCTATACGCAAAACGGGTTGAAAACGCGCCATCGTCCTCGTTCCTGGCCTTGGCTGGCCGCGCTCGCTTCAGCGACCGGGACAGATGTCGAGCGTGCATGCCAATCCCACGGTATGTCTGGGCTCGCGCCTACTGGCAGCGGTTGGGCGGCTCGCCCGGACCACCTTCCAGGCACGGAACCGCGCTCAGGTACGTGTAGATGGCCGTCAACTGCCGATCGGTCATGTTCTGGAACGCGGGCCACGGCATGACCTGGAGCACGTCGCCGTTGAACGGCGGGAGCAGGCACTGCGGCGTGTTGGTCGGACAGTTCGGATGCGCGTGATCGAAGTCGATACCGGTCCGCAAGATCTCGATGAATTCCGAGAGCGTGTGGCCGCCTTCGGGCAGGCCCGTCTTGTCTGGCGTGAGATTGCGCGAGACGATGTGCACCGCGCCGCCGGGGCTCGGGAACACGCCGAAGTCCTGGCCGCCGCCGAGGTAGGCCGTGGGATCGACCTTCGTCACGCCGAGGAACGGACCGTCAGGCGGCGAGCGCAGATAGGGATTCCCCGTGGGGAGATATTGGGTCGACGGGTCTCGCGTGTGACAGCCGTTGCAGTCGGCCACGACATTGACGAGATAGCTTCCCAGGCCCACCAGGTCGGGGTCTTTGCCGGCCATGTTGAGCGCAATGCCGCTGGACGCGGCGACATTGAGCCCGGTGCGGATCATGGATTTTTCGTCTTGCGCGCCGTTGTTGTCGTTGAATGCCTGCCCGACATTGGACCCGGCGAGCATTCCCCCAATGACCGCGGTTGCGAACAGCGTTGCGCCCCTGAGGGCCTTGCGTTGGCGGTTGTGCATGGTTTTCTCCTTCAACGTGCCACGACCTCTGCTTCGTTTAGCTATCCTCGCGCCGCTCGCCCGGGTCGAGCGGATGGCGCTCGGCGTCGTCATCTCCGTCTGCTACCCGCAGACAGTCAAGCAACTGGTCCTTGCCCGAAAAGCCGACGCGGTCTCCCGAGCCGACGCGCTCGACCGTACCGGCCAGTTCCTGCTCAGCCGCGGGGCCGCCGCGATAGAGGCGAACAATGAACGTCTCCATTTCTGGTTCGCGCGACAACGAGACCCGCATCCAGACGATGCGCGACAGCCTGCGCCCGGCGATCTAACGGCGGTCTAACGGATCGAAAAAAGAAACTGCGGCGGAAGCCCGGCGCTAGCCGGCGATCCCGGCGACGAGCTTCGAGGTCGCCGTGGATGGTGAGACCCCGAGCACGAGGGACAACTGCTCGCGACAGCGCCGGTAGGCGCGCAACGCGTCAGCGGTGCGGCCGGCAGCGAGATGGCAACGGATCGCACCCCGGTACAGGTTTTCGGCAAGAGGGTCCTCCGACAACGCGGCCTCGTAGAGCGCCAACGCCTGTTCCGTTTCGCCGGAACGCTCCAGCGCGAGGCCGCGATCCTGCGTACGCCTCAGAAAGCACTGATGCAGGCGTTCGCGCGCCGCGGCCCACCAGCGAAGGACAGCGTCGGCACCGAACAGCGGACCGGGATAGGTGTCGATCGCGCCATGCTCGAAGGCGAACGCATCGACCCATACAAGGCTCGGATCCAGACTGACGCGTCCGGCTTCGAGGCGCACCGCATCCTCGCGTCCGAGGAGCTTGCGCAAGCGCATGACCGCCATGTCGAAGGCCGCGCGCGCCGCGGCGCCTTCCGCGTCGGGCCAGAGTGCATCGAGCACGATGGCTGCATCGACCGGCTCCGGGCCGTGCGCGATGATGACCTTCAAAAGGTCGATGGGCTTGCGCTGCGCGCGCGGCCCGAACGTGAGTGGTTCATCGTCGATCTCAACGCGCAGCGTGCCAAGCGCATGGACGCGGATGGGCCACGGCCAATGCGGCTCGTACGGAGTCGGTGCCGGCAGGTTGCGCTCGCGTACAACCTGCCGCACGAACTCAGGCTCGATGCGAAGTCGCAGCGCATCGGCGCACAGCCGGGCGGCGATGGGCGCGAGCAGCGTGGCGAAGCCCGGCCACGCGTACTCGCGGGCGCGCGGAATGATGCTGCGGGTCAGGTCGGATGGCACCGCGCCCTCTGTGCGCAGCGCCTGCGCCGCCGAGGCGACATCCGCGAGGATCAGCGCGAAATCGCGGCGCATCCCTTCCGGAAAATTGGCGCTTTCTTTGAGAAGCGCCAAACGCGCTCTGCCCGCGTCGCCGCCGGCAATCTCCACGCGCTGGCGGCTCAGCACCAGGGTCCACCGCTCCCCCGCGGGAAAGTCGTGTTCACGCGCCAGGTCGAGCGCGCGATCGAACGCCGAGCGCGCTCTTGTCCATTCGCCGCACAGCGCCAGTACGCCGCCCTCGACCATTAGCAGATTGCCCAGTTGCGTGGCATGCTTCGGGTCGGCGATCTCGCGCAGGGCTTCAAGATGCTTCTGTGCCGCGGCACGATCGTTGTCGGCAATGGCGAGGTTGGCCAAGAACAGGGCGGCGCTGAAAGCGCTGCTTTGGGCGCCCCACTCCCGTGCGATCGCGAGCGCGAGCTCCAGACAGGCTTGCGGGCTCGTTGCGGGAAGCTTTACGCCCGGCGTCGGCCAACGCCGACCGATTGGGGCGTATGTGATGAGCCATCCCGCCTTGGCGAGCGGTGCCAGATTAGGCTTATGCAGCCAGGGCGCTGTAGCTTCCACGACGTCTCTGAACAATCGCTCATCGCTCATCAGGTAGCCGGCGGTGTCGATGAGCACGCCGGACGCCCCGAGCGCCTGCTCAGCTTGCAACGCTTCGGCGGGTTTCCTGAGCTGCGCGAGCATGCACGCGATCAGATCGTTGCGTTGACCCAGCTCGGTGCCCCACAACATGCCTGCCGCGCGCAAGCACGCGCTGTCGATGCGCAAGGCCTCGTTGGGATCGGCGATCGAGCCTCGCGCGACAAGTTGCAGGGACAGACGGTGAGCCCACTGTGAAGTGCCGTCGTAATCCTGCCAGCCCTCGAGGATTGCGCCGAGCGCGCTGGCCGCGATGATCAAACCCATCGACGATGGGGCGCGTTCGTCGAGCAGCTCGAACGCACGCTCAAACTTCGCAACCGCCGCGCGTGCCTCGCCGCGCTGCCACGCGCTCTCTCCAAGCGCCACTTGCAGCGGCAGGCTGCCATAGACGACCCCTGGATCGAGCGTCGCCGCAATGGAATCGAGCTCCGCCAGCCGCTGCGCCCTGACGAGCTCGGGCGCGAAGGATTCTGCTGCGACTCTCGCTGCCTCGCTGTCGCCGGCATCGAGATGAAGGCGCACGGCCTCACGCGCAAGGCCTCTCCGGGTCGCGACGCGGGCTGCGGCGCTGTGGACGCTACGTCGCCACGCCACGTCGGCGACGGCGCGGAAGCGAGCACGAAGCGCGTCGCGCAGCAAATCGTGCAAGGACCAGGTTGGCAGCGGGCGGTCGAGGCGCGTGACGAACGAATGAAGTCGGCGTAGCCGCTCGAGGACATCCGCGGCGGATTCGGGGAGTTCCATCTCACGCAGCGCGTCGACGTCGACTTGCGGCAAGAGGCTAGCTGCGAACAGTGTCCGGCGCTCCCCCTCATCGAGGGGAGCAAGCACCGTACGGTCGAAATAAGGGTCGATTCGCTCGCCCGTGCTCCATTCGCCCGGCGTCGATGCCGCCGGCGCTTGGGCGAGAAGCAGCATCCCGGCGACCCAGCCGTTGGTCTGCGCGTGCATGCGCCTCGCCGTCGCTGCGTCGACGCGGTCCGCGAGCAGTTTGGCGGCTTCCTCGCTCGTAAATGCAAGCGCTGCGGCCGGGAGCGTTTGAATTGCGCCACGCGTCACTTCCTCCAGGAGAACGCCTACTGGATCGTGGCGGCTCGCAATCACGAATGCCACGTCGGATGGGGCCTCGCGTACCGCGGCCGCCAGCAAAGTTTCGAAATCGGTTCCGCTCGCTGCATGCGCGTCGTCGATGACGAGCGTGGCACCCGCCGGAATGACCGCGAAGAAGTGTCGGAAGAAGGTGCGCGAGAACGGATCGAGTCTCTCGACATCCTGTGGTCTATAGGCTGGCAGAGTGCCAGCGTGACGGACGGAGCGAACAAGCGTCTTGAAGTATGCGAACGCCACGCCGGGATCCGCGTCGCCTTCGTCGACGCGGTACCAGAGCAAACGACCGGTGCGGCTTGAAGACCACGCGGCCGCGAGCGTGCTCTTGCCGGCGCCTGGCTCGGCGGCAATCCAGACCGTGCCCTTACGCGCGGCCTGGTCGATGAGTCGGTACAGGCGCCGACGAATTAACCAATCCGACGCTCGAGGCGGAGATAGTTTTGCGAGTCGTGACGAAGCTGGTGCTGCCATCGACCTTCAGGTCTCGACTGAAACAGGGACGCAGCGCAACGAAAGGCCGCCTTTCATGCTCTCGTGCCTTCTGCCGCGATCATGTGGCAAGTCCCGTCTTAGGGCAAGCCGGTCCGAGCGCAGCAGGACTTCATCTACATCGCCCACGATGACGAATATCGCTGTCCCGCCGGACAGCGGGCAATCAAGCGCTTTACCACCATCGAGAGCGGCCTGACCTTGCACAAGTACTGGTCCTCGGCTTGCCCCAGGTGTCCGCTCAAGGCGCAATGCACGACGGGCGACTATCGGCGCATTGCGCGTTGGGAACATGAAGCTGTTCTCGAGGCGATGCAGCTGCGGCTGGATCGGCAACCCGAGATGATGCGAGTACGACGACAAACGGTCGAGCATCCGTTCGGAACGATCAAATCCTGGATGGGGTGGACCCACTTCCTGATGAAGTCGCTGCCGCGCGTGCGTACCGAGATGAGTCTGCACGTCCTTGCCTACAACCTGAAGCGCGTGATGCGCATCCTGGGCATCGGCGCGACGATGCGCGCGATGGGTGCTTGAGCCGCGCGGGCTTGTATTTCGTTCGAAAAACTGGCGCCCCTCGGCCTCATACGCCACCAACACTGCGAATCCGACTCTTGCGAGTCACAGGACGGCGAAAAGAGTGCACGCGAACCTTCCAAGGTTCCGTGCATCTTCATCGCCCAAATGAGAATGTTTGCGACTGTTCTTACACGGCCTCGGCCAACAGGAGACATTCGGTAGGGGACGCAAAAATATCCTGAAAGCAGTCGCTGGCTGGCGGCCGTGAAGCCTTGGCGGCAGGCGTGGTATGGTTTAACTTCCATTCTTCGATAGGGGATTCGATGATGGAGCGGCGAACGTTTATTGGCGCGCTGGCAGCCGGTGTCTTCGCTAGCGTGCCGCGCGTAGTACGCGCACAACAGACAAGCCCTCGGCGCATAGGCTTCCTGACAGCAGGCGTTTTACCAAAAACCATACCGGCCGCCTTCCGCGATGAACTGCGCGAGCGCGGCTGGGTCGAGGGCCAAAACCTGGTCATCGAAAGGCGCGGCGGCGACGGCTACGCGGATCGCGTGTCGGTCCTCGCGTCGGAACTCGTGCGGATGAATCTCGATGTCATCGTGAGCAACGGTGCCGTCGCGGGCGTTGCGATAAAGAACGCTACAACGACGATCCCGATCGTCGCCACGACCGGAGACCCGGTGCGTCTTGGCCTGGTCTCGAATCTGTCGCATCCCGAGGGGAATATCACCGGCGTGTCGTTGATCGCTCCTGAGCTTGCAGCCAAACGTCTGGAATTGATTCATGAGTTTCTACCCAAGGCGACGCTTATCGGCGAACTGGTCGATCCTGCTAACACTTACTGGCAACGCGTTCGCCCCGACTACGAGCAGGCGTTCCGCGCGTTGCGGATGCAACCGTTGTTTGTCGAAGTGCACAACCCAGGCGAGATCGAGAAGGCAATCGCGCAGATCGCTAGCCGACGAGCCGATGCATTGGTCGTCCGCGGCGATCCGATGTTCTTCTCGACCCGGGAACAAATTGCACGCCTTGCCGTGCAGTACGCGCTGCCGACGATGGCCGAGGAGCAACGGCTTGTCGAAGCCGGGATTCTGATGTCCTACGGGCACAACGTCTCCGCCGTGGCTCGCACCATCGCAGGCTACGTCGATAAGATTCTACGCGGTGCAAAGGCGGGCGACCTACCCATCGCGCAGCCGACGAAGTTCGATTTGGTGATCAATGGCAAAACCGCGAAGGCGCTCGGCATCACCATCCCGCAATCGCTACTGCTGCGCGCGGACGAGGTGATTCAGTAGCGGAGCGCCTTGAGACTATCGCGTTTGGCTTCTTGTCGGCCGCAGTGGCCGGGTAGGGTCGTTCTGAGACCGTCAGCGATCAGGCAGCTCGCGGCCAGGTCCGGACATTCGACTTGGGTTTGAAAATTTCCGGATTGCGGTCATTGACTGGCGGCAGCTAGTTACCCCGCTGGCGCCGAGCGTCGCCTGATCGTGGATGGGGATAATCGGATAATCAGTCTGAATTCGATGCGACGCGAATATTGTCGGAGCACAGCGGAGGCGCACACGATCGCCGAGCTAGTGCTCTACGCGCGTGAGCTGCTCGACATCATTGCAGAGGAAATCATTGACCAGCCGAAGTCGACCGTGGCCGACGCTCGCGCTGTCCTCGCTCAACTGCGAAGCCGTCTCGAGTCTCCGGAGCGTGACATCATGCCGGCATTGACGGGGGCAAGCCCGCTCGAACTCGCGCACAGCAACCGCCCCATCCCTTATGGGAGCGGTTCGACCTCTGAAAGCCTGAACGAAGCAATCATGCGCTCGAACTGTTCTTGAGCGACAAACTCGCGCCACTCGGGATCCATACGTTGCGTAATTGCTCGCGCAATGCAAGCTGCATCGACGGCGTCATCCGGTTCGAGCAGTTCTGTGCTCAACGACCGAGAGGAATTTTCGCGTGAGACGACAATCGCCGACATCATCACCCCCTCAATAGAACAGATGCACCTTCTTTGTACTGCACGAAAGCAGGAAGCGCCTTGACCAGGGTCAAATCACCAAAGGATCAACGCGCGTGCCGTGGGCATCAAGAATGGCTTCTCGGTGAAGTTCACCTACCGCACTTGCCCACTAGACTGCACTGCTCGTTCAGGTGGCGTTGCTCTGGCGCATTGGATTCGCGCTCTCGGGCTCCTATCATCTATTACTCAAAATATCCTACAGCGCCGCGCCGTCTACGGTCTGTACGGACGTGCACATAGGTAGCACGCGGCGGCGCGGCTGCACATCATCCGTTTGGCACAGACCTTACCAACCGAGATCTGATCCCGCAGCCATCGGCCGAGTTCGGCCAAGAGCGGGCCGTCACCGATTCTCGCGGTCACGTCAGCGGTGATCGCGCCTATCACGCGATGGGAGCCTCAGCTTCCGCCTGGCGCACCACCGGGCAGCACCGTCAGCTCGTCCGCCGAGGTGACCCCAGTCGGGTTGTGGCGGTCAGCAATGCCAGACCTGACACCAGTGACGCTACCGCTGGTGCCATCTCGTCGCTCTGGCACTTAGGGCGCGTTCGAACGCCGAGTTTCAGAACGTTTAAGGTCGGCTCAAGGACTGAAGATCCCCGCCGAAGGCAAGGTTCGCCGCATGCGGTCGGCAACGTGCCACGCCGCCCAACCCAAGGGAGACCAACATGCGCGCAAACCCTGCCTTTCCTCGCCATAGTGGCCTCGGGACGGTTATCACTTCCGCCGCCGCAACGCTCATCGCCCTCGGAATCCTGATCGGGACCACCATGCTGTTTCAGAGCCGGGGAAAGCCGATGGCGGAGCTCGCGGCAGCCGAGCGTGCCTGTGCTGGGCAGACCTACGTCTCAGATCGCGAACGCTGCATGCGCGAATGGGTGGCCGCGGCACACGGCGATCGCCTCGCCGACCGGCAATAGGCTCACCAATTGCCGATGTTCGAGGGCCCATGCAGTCCAAGACGCTTCAGTTTGTGCCCGAGCTCTCATGTGCCTACGTATCTCGCGTGGCCGCCCCGTAATACACTGTCCCGTGGGATTCACCAGGGGAAACGGGCGGTGCCATGAGCAACGGCGCGGGTCCGGCAAGCTATCGCTTTGGCCACTGCGAACTGCAGCCCGGGCAACAGCGCCTACTCGTCGAGGGCCAGGCCGTGGCTGTGAGCCCGCGAGCGTTCGACCTGCTGGTGGCGCTGGTCGAGCGCGCAGGTGAACTCGTCAGTAAGGATGAGCTGCTGGCCCGTGTTTGGCCGAAGCTCGTCGTCGAGGAGAACAACCTGCAGGTGCATGTCTCGGCCTTGCGCAAGATCCTGGGCCAGGACGCGATCGCTACTGTTCCGGGCCGTGGCTACCGGTTCGCCCTGCAGCTCGAAGGGCACGCTTCGGGTACTTCTACGGTGCCCGCAGCGCCCAAGCACAACCTGCCGCGCCCCCTGACAAGTTTCATTGGCCGCGAAGACGCCCTCGCTGAGTGCGCACAGATTCTCGAGCGTGTCAGGCTGCTGACGCTGACTGGCATCGGCGGCTGTGGCAAGACTCGCCTTGCGATCCGCCTCGCCGAGCTGTTACTACCGTCCTTCGACGGCGACGTGTGTTTCGTTGACTTGGCGCCGATCGCGGAACCCGGCCGTGTCGCATTGTCCGTAGCAACCGCCTTTGACGTGCGCGAGGAACCGGACAAGACGATTGAAGAGACACTGGTACGACACCTCGCCACTCGCCGTGCGTTGCTCGTGTTGGACAACTGCGAGCACCTGCTCGACGCATGTGTCGCGCTTGCGGAGCGGCTGCTCCGTGCGGCACCGCGCTTGCACATTCTCGTGACCAGCCGCGAAGGACTTGGCATCGCCGGCGAGCGCATGTTCGCGGTCCGATCGCTGGCGATGCCGGCGGCCGGAGATGAGAGCATCGAAGCTGTGCGGGACGCCGAATCGGTCCAGCTCTTCGTCGAGCGCGCGACCGATGTGGTGTCGCAGTTTCGCCTCGATGACGCAAACGTCGGGGCTGTAGCCGAGATCTGCCGGCGCCTCGACGGCATACCGCTGGCGCTCGAGCTCGCCGCTGCGAAGCTGAAGATCCTTTCCATCGATCAGATTCGCGGCAGGCTTGCAGACCGGTTTACCCTGCTTGCCGGCCGCGCGCGGGCCATGTCACGACATCAGACGCTACTTGCTACGCTGCAGTGGAGTTACGAGCACCTCACGCTGGACGAGCAACGATGGTTGCAATGTCTTTCGGTGTTTGCCGGGGGCTGGACGCTGGAAGCTGCCGCCGCCGTTGTGGGCGAACGTGGCGACGAAGGCGAAGCCCTCGAGCGACTCGAGCGACTCGTCGACCTGTCGCTCGTGGTCGTCGAGCGCAGCGCACCGGCCGAGCTGCGCTACGGCATGTTGGAAACCGTGCGGCAGTACGCGCAGGATCGCCTGGTCGAATCCGGTTCTACGGATGCTGCCAGGAGTCGGCATCTCGCCTATTTTCTCGCCTTCTCCGAACGTGCTCGTCCCAATCTCTACGCTCGCGAGGCGAAAAGCTGGCTAGCGCGTGTCGACCGTGAGCTGTCGAACCTGCTGGCTGCACACGCATGGTGTGACCATGATCCGGATGGTACTGATCGAGGGTTGCAACTCGCATTCAACATTTGCATGTACTGGCATAATCGCGGACTATTCGTGCTGGGCCGCCAGGTCTGCACCGAGGCACTTGCTCGACCCGGCACCGACCGTTCAATAAGCAAAGCTCGCGCGCTGCTTTCGCTTGGGGTGGTTCAGCGCCTGTCCGGCAGAGTCCCCGATGCGATTGAACCACTCAAGGAGGCGCTCACCATCGCCGGCGAACATGACGACGAGGATCTGATCGCCTTGTGCCTGAACCACCTCGCGTGGGCGCGACTATACTGCGGAGATCTTACCGATGCCTTGGAGTACGCCGAGAAACAGCTGACAGTCGCCAGACGCCTCGGCCCAGCACACCTGAGCATTGCCCTCCAGACCAAAGCCTTGATCTGCCGGATGCAATGCGATTTCGACGCGGCCGCCGCCTACCTCGACGAGGCGCTAGCGGGGCACGATTCTGACAATCGCGAACGGTCGCACGTTCTTCTGGAACAAATTGTCCGCGTATCGATTGCGCGCGGCAGATTAGATCGTGCGACACAACCGCTCGTCGAATCAATTCGCGTTTCCCGCGAGTTAGATTCCCAATTCCGGGCAATACTCAGCATCGATCTTGCCGCGCTTCTCGCTGCGGCAAACAGTGAGTGGGAACGCGCGGTGCGCCTGCAGTCTGTCTTCGACGCAACGCTCGACCGGATGGGTGGGCTCCGAAATTTCATCGACGATGCGGTCCTCGAGGAACTGCGAAAGAAGCCGCGCCAGATGCTCGGCAAGGACTCGTACGAAGCTGCCTACGCAGATGGTCGCAATGTCACGACAGAGCAGGCAATGAGCGAGACGATTGCTTGGCTGGAGCGTGACGGCGAGGTGTAGCTCGTGACCAAATTCATGATCAACAAGGACGGCGCCACCTTCTACCTGAACGGCAACACGTGGTTCAGGCCGGCGTATGGCGCAAACGGAGTCTTCAACACTGTCGTTCCGACTCCCTGACGCGGCGGCGGGCGATCGTCCAAGGTACGCAGGCATGAACGTTGAACGTCCGCTCTTGCTCGCGGCGATTGGCCGCTTCGGGTCTATTCTGTTGAAAAACCCCCTTGAAAATGAGCGCCTTGTGGCTATGCTTGAAGCCAAGGTGATCGAGGGAGAGGCAAGGATGATGGGACAACGGCCTGGCGGACAGAAGCAGCTGTTCTACTCCTTCAATCTCGACGATCACGTTCCGTCCGATCATTTGTTACGCGGAATTGATCAGTTTCTTGATCTAGGTGAATTGCACCAGCACCTCGCCCCGTTTTACAGCCATACCGGCCGTCCCTCGATTGATCCCCAGCTGCTGATTCGCATGCTGATCGTGGGTTACTGCTTCGGCATCCGGTCGGAGCGGCGGCTATGCGAGGAGGTGCACCTGAACCTGGCGTATCGCTGGTTCTGCCGGCTGGGATTGGAAGACCAAGTGCCGGACCACTCGACGTTCTCGAAGAACCGGCATGGTCGTTTCCGTGACAGCGACACACTGCGTTTCGTGTTCGAGCAGGTCCTGGAGCGCTGTGTGCGGGAGGGGCTGGTGGGTGGTGAAGGGTTTGCCATCGATGCCAGCCTAGTTAAGGCCGACGCCAACCGTCAACGCGGCGTGCCCGGTGCTGAGGCCGACTGGTCTGACGGGCAATCGATCAGCCGCCCGGTGCGTGAATATCTGGCGGCTCTGGATCAGGCAGAGGTGGAGACGAGCACGCCTAAGAATATCTCGCTGACCGATCCGGCGGCACGGTGGAGTGCTGCGGGTGGCCCGGCCTTCTACGCCTATTCGGCGAACTATCTGGTCGACACCGCCGCAGGCATTGTGGTCGACGTTGAGGCGACACCCGCCTACAAGACCGACGAAATCAAGGCTACCAGGACGATGATCGACCGGGTTGAGACGCGGTTTGCTCTCAAGCCGCAGCGGTTGATCGGCGACACCAATTACGGCACGGCAGAAATTCTGGGATGGATGGTCGAGGAGAAGCAGATCGAGCCGCACGTGCCGGTGTGGGACAACACAAACCGCAACGATAAGACGCTATCGAGCAGCGACTTCAAGTGGGACGAGAAGGCCGACGAGTACCGCTGCCCGCAGGGCCACGTGCTGCGCCGCCAATGGCGCGCATTCAAGAACCTGCGCACCCACGTCACCAAGGCCGACACCATCATCTATCGAGCCAGCCAATTCGATTGCGCGACATGTCCGATGAAGGCGCGCTGCTGTCCGAACGACCGGGTTCGGAAGATCGTTCGCAGCGTTCATGAATCCGCCCGCGATGTGGCTCGTGATGTTGCCAAGACCGATGGTTACAAGCAATCGCGCAAGGACCGCAAGAAGGTCGAGATGCTGTTCGCTCACCTCAAACGGATCCTGAAGTTGGATCGACTACGATTGCGGGGGCTCAGTGGCGCAAATGACGAGTTCCTGCTGGCCGCGGCTGCGCAGAATCTGCGACGAATGGCGAAATGGTTAGCGCCGATAGCAGAAAAAGGAGAACTAGCGCCTGCCTGAGGAGTGTCTACGCGACTGACTCGATCGAGCACTGCCAAACGACCGCTCAAGCCCGGACCTTGGTCCTGTTAAACATCGAGTTCTTCAACAGAATAGGTCGTACTGCGACGTTGGCTATTAAGACCGAGATCGGCCAGGAGCTGCCGGTCGGGGTCGCCGTGGAAATCTTCCATGAGCGGCCGTTCGCGTCAACACGCCAAAAGTAGCGGTGGCGGTGGAGGCGCGGCGGCGGCACGAGCGCGGCAGCGAGCGTAAGTCTCCGTCGTCTCAGCGCCGGATTCGGGGCGCCGCAACGCCTTCGATTATCACGTTCACGCACGCCGGCAGTCCGGAGCGCTGCGCGCGCTCCACGGCCGCCGGCAGCTCGCGCGCCTCAGTCACGAGCTCGCCGAAGCCTCCGAACGCAGCGGACACGAGGTCGTAGCGCGTCGGCAGAAGCTCGCACCCGTGCGTGCGATCCGCACCGTAGTCGCGAAGCTGAATCTGATGCTCGGCGTTCCAGCGGGCGTCGTTGCCGATCAGCGCGACGAAAGGAAGTTTGTGGCGGACTGCGGTGTCGATTTCGGCAGGATGGAAACCGAACGTGCCGTCGCCGAGAACCGCGACCACAGGCGCATCGCTCAACACGCAGCGCACACCGACCGCATAGGGGAGTGCCGACCCGATCGCTCCGGCCACGCCGTTGATGACGCGATGCGGCGCGCTGAGGCACGCTTGCGCCCATTGCCCGAACTCACCGCCGTCCGCAACGAGCGCCGAATCCGGATGTGAATCGAGCAGCGCCTGCAACGGTCGCAGCGCCTCGACCGGGTGCAATCTCTGCGGCGCCGTCGACCTCGCCCGTTCCCAGGCCGGCGGCCTGTAACGGATCGCGTCGCGCACCTCGCCACGCCACGACGCATGTGCGGGCCGGTATGCCGATGCGCACTGCGCGAGGGTCGCCAATGCCGCGAACGTGTCGGCTACGGCAGTCGCTGCGAGTCGATCGCCGAGCGCCCGGCGCGAGCGTTCGAACTCGGCCTGATCTGCGTCGATCTGGAGGAACGTGCACTGCGGCGCGAATGCCTGTCCGAACTGCAACGTGAAGTCGAGGCGCTTTCCGGTGAGCAGCACGCAGTCGGCCTGCGCGAGCATTTCGGCGAAGGCGCCGAGGCTCGGATCGGCCGTCCCACGCGGGCTTTCCATGCCGACGACGGGAACACCCGCCACATCCTCCAATGCAGCAGCGAGCGCTCGGCCCCGCCGCGTCAACCCCATGGGCCCGACGAGGATCAGCGGACGCGATGCTTCGCGGAGTCGTTGCGACAGCGCATCGGCAGTCTGCCGATCGAGCGCGATCGGAACCGCAGCCAGATCGGACATCGGCGGAATGGACGTGGCGCTCGCATCGGCTTCGAGCGTGTCGAACGGCAGGCTCAGGTGCACCGGCCCCGAACGGCCCGATTGCGCGGCGCGTATCGCGCGCGCGACATCGGTGGCGAGTACGTCGGCGCCGCTCGATGTCCACGCCGCTTTCGAAACCGGCGCCGCGATGTCGGCCTGGCGCATTTCCTGAAAAGCGCCCATTCCGAGCTCGCGGCTGGACGCGTGTCCGGAGATCAACAAGACTGGCGACTCGCACATCAGCGCCGTATAGAGCGCCGATACGGCATTCGCATGGCCTGGTCCGCCGGTGACGAGCGCGGCGCCGATCTCGCCCGACGTTCGCGCCGACGCATCCGCCATGTGCACGGCCGCCGCCTCGTGCCGCGCGTGGATGAGCTCGACGCCACCATCGAATGCGGCGTCGAATACCGGCATGATGTGGTTGCCCGACACCGTGAAGATGCGACGGACGCCAGCTCGAGCGAGCGTCCCGATCAATCGGTCTGCGCCTCGAGTCTTCACGCGAGCATTATGAAAGTGGAGACACTGAGCAACAACACGAGCGTGAACTGGCGGAAGCGCTTGTCGGAGAACCGCATCCGCAATCGAGCGTCAAGATGGTTCTGAACCGAGCTCCGCCACGAGCGCCGGCCACCTACCCGCCCGGTCCGTCGGTCATGATATGGCCTATAAGATCGCTGACATTGCGCTCCATGTCGTCCATGAGGTCGTAAAGTACGTAGCGCAGGGCCAGCATGCCGACCAGCGTTTCGTGCTCGTCCAGGACGACCAGATGGCGGATGTGATGCTTGCGCATCAGTGCTGCGGCTGTGGCCACCGAGGTGTTCACGCTAACCGATAGCGCCGGACTCGACATGATGTCCCGCACGCGCGTGGTATTGGGGTCGCCGCCGGCGGCGACGACCTTTTCCATCACGTCACGCTCAGTCACGACGCCGACGACCCCAGTCCCTTCGAGGACGGTCGCGGCACCGACGCGGCGTTCGGTCATCGCGCGCGCCGCCCGGACGACCGTATCCTCCGGAGCTACTGTCAAGGGTGGCTTGTTGCCTAGCCGAATCAGTCCCATGCTAGCTCCCCCTCGTGCAAATTGACGAGCCATTTTACTCCCGTGATCCAGCTCTCAGAATGTATGACTGGTGCGATGGGTCGAACTGCGACGTCGACGATTAGGCCGAGTACGGCCATGAGCGGTCCGTGGCGTCTGGGTTGTGATTTCGACGAAAGCCGTCGTTGACACTCAGGGAGTTCGGTGTCTTTCGCGTTTCAGTTAGAGCGCTAAGTCGCCAGGCATCCTTTGGAGAAACAAGGGGCCGCACATCGGTCAAAAGTGATTGGGCCCCGGGTCGGTGCCTTTGGGTAGAATCGTTGGGGGTTCTACTTTTCGTTAGAGTGCGCAATGGGACGCATAGTCAAGTTTCTGGGGCTTTACGAAAAATCGTGCAGGACGCCGGCATCAAGCTCGAGTAGGCCGAAGGGGGACAAGTGAGCCAAGCAAAGCCGCAGCCCTATAAAGTCCGCCACATACATGTCGTTGCGAAGGGCGCCGATGTTCTGGTGCGCGAGTACACGCTCGATCCGGGCGAAGCAATCCCATGGCACCGGCACAGCGAAGTGTCCGATTATTACTACGGACTGGAGGGTGTGGTCGTGTCGAGACGCGCGATCCGCCCACGCGCCACGAGATCGGCGTCGGACAGTCTGGAACGGTAACGCCTCCAACGGTCCACCACGTATCGAACCCTGGCACGCAGCCCTGCCGCTTTCTGCTGGTCCAGGGTGTCGGCAAGCACGATTTCGTGAAGACAGACTAAGCGCCGGTCAACCCATTTGTCGAAGACTAGGTTTCCCATCAACCATAGGAGGAACGTACAATGAAGGAAAATCAAACGCCGCGCCGCAAGTTTCTGAAGATTGGCAGCGCCGCCCTCGCCATGATCCCCGTCATTCTTGTTTCTGGCCGGGCCGATCCCGCGACCAACGCCAGCCTGCGCACCTCACTGAAGTACCAAGGCAAGCCGGAGGGCGACAAGAGTTGCGCCAACTGCATGCAATTCGTACCCGGCGCGTCGGCGAAAGACCTGGGCGGTTGCAAGATCATTCCGGGTGATACCGAAATATCGCCTCAGGGCTACTGCCTAGCTTGGGCTAAGAAGCCCTAACAGGTACGGTCAGGATAATGCGAACGCCTCGCGGAGGCTTCGCTACGCTTGGGTTTTCGCCCGCATCTAGTCCTGGCTGACTCGACCCGTCTCCTGTGGGTCGAACTGCGACCGTCGATGATGAGGCCGAGTGCGGCCACAACCAGCCGCTCGTCCCGACCGCCAAATTCACCGGGAAGCAGACGTTCGACGGGACAGCGGCCGGCGACGTAGTTGTGGGCGTCCGACTGGGATAGACATACCGCGCATCACCCGCGACTGGCGCACCCGCAGGCTGATTGGATCGTCCCGGCCGCGGCGGCAGATTCCGCATTGGCATTGAGCCAGCCGGTGATCTTCTCGCGGGTCGGCACGCCGCCCGAGTGCACGACCTTGCCGTCGACGACGACGCCAGGCGTGGCCAGAATTCCGTAGCTCATGATGTCTTGGATCGCTTCGACTTTCTCCAGTGTGATCGCCACGCCCAGCTCCTTCGCCACCTCCTCGACACGCTGAGTCGTCGTACGGCAGTTAGCGCATCCGGTTCCCAATACCTTAATCGCTTTCATGATGTCGTCCCGTTGGTCTACAACACGGCGTTGAACACGTAGCCCACCAGCAGAATGCCGCTCGCCACTACCGCAGCAAACGTGGCGATGAGCCGCATCTTGAGTACTTTGCGCAGGATGACCATCTCGGGCAGCGACAGCGCGATGACGCTCATCATGAACGCCAGGACCGTGCCGAGCGCGGCGCCCTTGGCCAGCAACGCCTCGACGATCGGAATGATGCCGGCGGCGTTCGAATACATTGGCACGCCGATGAGCACCGCGACCGGCACCGACCACCAAACATCCTTGCCCATCAGCCCGGCCATGAAGTCCTCGGGCACGTAGCCATGGATGGCAGCGCCGATGGCAATGCCGGCGACGACGTAGGGCCAGACCCTGCCCACGATCTCGCGCACGGATGCAAACCCCGCCTGCACGCGCTCGGCCAGCGTCACCGCGTCGGCGCCGACTGCTACGTTCAGGCGCGGCATGTTCCTCACCCAGTCCTCGAGATGCGCCTCCATGTGCAGCCGGCCGATCACCCAGCCTGAAACGATGGCGACCGCGAGCCCGAGTCCCAGGTAGAGGCCAGCGATCTTCCAGCCGAAGAGTCCGAGCAGGAGGGCGAGCGCGACCTCGTTGACCATCGGCGCCGAGATCAGGAACGAGAAGGTGATGCCGAGCGGCACGCCCGCCTGCACGAACCCGATAAACAATGGCACTGCGGAGCAGGAACAGAACGGGGTGACGACGCCAAGCGAGGCCGCCAGGACATTACCCACGCCCTCGGCGCGGCCGGCGAGGAGGGTCCGCGTTCGTTCAGGCGTGAAGTAGGAATTGATCATCCCCATGACGAACACGACGCCGGCGAGCAGCAGCAGCACCTTCGGAGTGTCGTAGAAGAAGAACTGGAGCGCGCCGCCGAGGTGGCTGTCCCGATCCACCGGCAGCATCGCCGTCAGCAGCTCCGACAGCGGCGTCAACGCCTGAAAAGCGACGAACCACACCGCGGCAGCCACGAGCAGGAACAGCCTGGGCCGGTGGTTGGGGAGCGCGACGACCGCGTTCATGCGACGCGTCCGATGGCGCGCTGCGGTCGGCCAGGGAACGTCCCAAGGCGTTTTCTTACCTCGCGCAGGATCTCGGGCGATACGCCACCGCCAACCAGCGCATCGAGCATCGACCAAGCCCATTTGGGCAACGTCGCCAACCGATAGTGCATCCATGTCCCCTCGCGGCGAGACTTGATCCAACCCCCGTCACGCAGCAAGGCGAGGTGGCGAGAAACGCTCGGCTGAAGCTCCTCGAGCGCTGCCACGAACTCACACACACAAACCTCCCCTTCGATGGCAAGCAGGGCCAGCATGCAGCGCCGCGTCGGATCGCCCAGCAGATCGATGTCTACCTTCACATATCCAATATAGCGCAAGCGTTATATACCAAACAGTGCATAGAGTTGACCTGCGTCAACACTACGGCAGATTTAGCGCTGGAGGGTGCGTGCGGCAGGCTTGCGAGCCAGGAATGCGACACTGATCGAGGTCGACGACGCGCTGGAGATCGCCGGAGCAAACTGAGGTGTAATCTCGTCTCGCTGGTCGCGACCGCCGATCCTACGGTCGCTGACCGGCCAAGAGCAGCCCTCCAAATTGGTGCTCCAAAGCGGTCGTCCACATCTCTTCCTTCCCATGACCAGGTGACGCACGTGGCAAGGGAGTAGTCATGACGCAACCGTCGAGGCTGAATACGTGAGGCTCGTCTTGAATCATTCGACAGCCGCCCGAGTCATACGAAACAAACGAAACGAGAATCGCCCAGAGATGAAGCTCTCCTGCCGCACTTGCCAACTAGACTCAACTGCAATCCGACGGCCTAACACCAGAATGGGGTCGTGATCGCGCGTTTTCTGGAGCCTCGTTAGCTATTCAGGAGTATCAGAATGAATAGAAACATGGCCACCTTCGCTCCGTACCTTATGCTCTTGTTCGCGTTCATCGGTATAGCCGATGCGTTTTATGACTCCTATGCGATCTATACCAGCCAACTGCTGTGGTGTCCCCCACCCATCGATGGCTGCAACACCGTCGCGAACAGTCCACATGCGCGCATCTTCGGCGTCCCGATGGGGTATTTCGGCTTTATCTTTTACGTATACATGTTCGCATTGGCGGGACTCCTCGCATTCGACCCGTTCTCGCGCGGGTTGCGCTTGGGTGCGCTTCTGTACGCGGCGCTAGGCGTGTCCTCCTCGATATACTTCATGTACATTCAGTTCGCCTTCATTCACGCTTTCTGCATTTACTGTCTGATATCCGCCGCCTTGACAATTCTTCTTCTCGTCGCCGCACTCGCGCACTTTAGAGCAACGCGCCGGTTGGTGGACATAAGGTGATCCTGAATGAGGAGTATCCCTCTGGGGCTAACCCATCATTCGGGCGGACCGTTCAATTCACTCGTTAGGTCGCGGAAGCTTCGGCCGGTGCTCTCGGTAAATCCACTTATTGCGTATTCCGTAATGGTTCTTGCCATCCTGATTGGCGGCGGTTCGTTTCTCGTATTTGGAGCCTTCCTTGTCGCCGGGCCTTTCACCATTTTTCGTCTCAATATCTCGGAACCGCAGGCGCTCCTATTGGATGGATTCCTTTCTGTGGTGTTCTTCCTCCAGCACAGCGGAATGATACGGTCGTCATTTCGCACTTGGCTTTCGTCGACCATACCGGCCCACTACTACTCTGCAACCTATGCAATCGCGTCCGGTACAGCTCTCACTGCCGTTGTGCTCTTCTGGCAGCCATCGAACACGATTCTCTTTGAGATGCAGGGCCTCCCGGCCTTGCTGCTCCATGCTGCCTTCCTACTTGCCATTGCTGGTTCCATGTGGGGCATTTGGGCACTCAAAGCGTTCGATCCATTTGGCCGCTCTAGCATCGCGGCCCGCCTTGACAGCAAACAACCGCAGGCGCCACGGTTTACTGTCCGCGGCCCCTATCTCTGGGTCCGGCATCCTTTGTACTTCTTTATGCTCGTTCTCATCTGGGCCACTCCTGCCATGAGCGCGGACCGCTTGCTCTTCAATGTGCTGTGGACTGTCTGGCTCGCCCTCGGCTCATATCTTGAGGAAAGAGACCTTGTCGCCGAGTTCGGTGACACGTACCGTCACTATCAAAATACCGTTCCGATGCTCGTTCCGTGGAGAGGTTCCGTTGGCCCAGAACGTTGAGTTTCATTTTGCCCGCTCCGGTCCGTGTCCGCGACCTAACCCTTCGTTCGAGGCGACCTGCGCGAAAAGCCGCGCAGACGCCTCAACTCCACGTTTGGATGCACGCTGTGCGTCCGCTTTCAGCGTAGCCCAATGACCGAGTTGGGTCGAACTCGGTCGTTGCTTCCCCGACCTGGCAGACCTCGCGTCTGGCAGCGAATCTCCCCGCTGGACCTCCTCGTTGCAATTACTGCCAGCCTTCCCAAAGATCACGCCAGCATCGACATAGGGGCATCCAGTCGACTGTGAAGGAGCGTCGCCATCTGCCCGCCGGACTAAGGTGGGACCCTACGCCGAAGGTTGCCGGGATGGCGGCTGCGGCTGCGAAGCGTGTTTGCGAGCGTGGTTCGATTCAGGGCTCGTCGGCTGATCCCTGAGGACGTCGATAACCTCCTCTCCGAGGGGCCCGTCCGCCCCGCGCAAGCGGCGCGGCACCGCTGGCGCTGAATGTGGTAACGCTGATGGTAAGGGGACAACCGAACGGCGTGGCGAGTCGACTTTCCCTATGACGGCCGGTCGGGTTCGATTCCGACCTCCGGCGGCCGGGCCAAACTCCGTGGATTTGTTGGCTAATGTGTGTCCCGCCAACAGTGTCGCGGGCTCGGATGACCCAAAAAAACGATCGCGCGTTACTCCCGAGCGTCTTGACTGCCGGTCGCGCTCCGCGAATAAGCCCTGCCGATGATGAGGCGCAACTTCTCCAGTTTGGCGACCTGGCGGGCCTTCACCTGTTCACCGTACGCATGCGTGCCGACTGCGGCGCCCTGCCCAGTCTCAAATGCAAGCGTAGTGAACATGACCCTTTCCGCATCGTCATGCGAGGCCAATCGTTCTTCGACCTTCTTCTCCCAGGCCCGGGCTCCGGCGGACCATACCTCGCTGCCAGCAGCGGAATCAAGCAAGATTCGATGCCCTTCGTTCCGAGCAGCGTTGACCCGGCCGGAGCCCGAAGAACAGTTGGCGTCCCGAAGTTCGACTGCCCTTCTCCAACGGCACCCACACGGGAACGTAGATAAGGATGGTCGCGGAGGGCCAGTTGTAGGTCGCGTGCAAAGTGTCTCTCGAAGTCGTTGGAGTCCTTGTATGGGCGAGGCAGGCCGTTTGCTCGGCACCACTCCTTAAATTTCCCCAGAGCCACAAGCTGTCCTTGATCGGCATCGGGCGCTGGTGGTGCTTCGGAGAAGTAGACAAGGGCCGGTTTTCCTGTGTCAATGTGACGCCGGATCTCTTCCACCGAACCACTCGGATACCCGCCTGTTGGCGTGCCCAATCGCTGCCAGAAGATCCCTACCAACAAGTCGCTATCTCGCAGCACCCGCTCATTGATGATCTCTTGCGGCGGCTTTCCGAGTTCGGGCGAGGTATGCGTATCCCAACCGATCGGCAGCAGAACTGCGGTCTTGGGTCCAGCGTGAGTGTTATTCCAGTCGTGGATCACGTCGCGCGCCGCCTCGCGTTCCGCGATCACATCGCTCGGGGACGCTATCAGCACAGAAATGACGGCGGTGCTGTAGGACATGAATGCCTATGTAACGAATCGAATTCGCGTGCTACCCCTGCGCTACCCCGGCCCATGTGATAAGGGCCCGCATCGCTGCAGGCCCTTGATTTGATGGTTGCGGGGGAAGGATTTGAACCTTCGACCTTCGGGTTATGAGCCCGACGAGCTGCCAGACTGCTCCACCCCGCGATTGAACCGCTTATTTTAGCGCCGCAGGCCTGTGCTGGTCAATCCGACGGCTTGCCCTAGGCTACGCGAGTTGCCAACCTGGGGGAGATCGCGATGACTGCCTATCGACATCGCTGGTTGCAATGCCTATGTGCTGTCGCATTGCTCGGATCGAGTCTGACGTGGACCTACGCCGCAAAGTCCGTGACGACCACGGTCTATCCGACCGGCTCCTTTCCGCTCGACATGTACAGCGTGCAGGCGGCGATCGATCTCGGCGGAACCGTATTGCTCAAAGCGACGAATGCCGTCGGTCAGCCTACCGCCTTTGACTTCGGCTCGCCCGATCCGCAGGTCGACGGAGGCGTGAATCTTCACACCGATGTGAACATCCTCGGCGAGGGATCCGGCGCCTATATGACCACGATCAAGGGCGGCTTCAATCCGATCTTGGGCCTCGTCCCCGTCAAGAGCACGATTCAAGGCATTCACTTCGACGGCCCCCTCGACTCGCCCATTGCCCTCATCCGCTCGACCGGCGCCGATATCGTCGGCAACCGCATCACCGGCATCGTCCCGTTGCTCCTGTTCTTCGGAGCGACCGAGATCGAGGGCATCTTCGTGTCCGGATTCGACGATCCGCAGAACGCGATCACGGGCCGGATCAACATTGCCGACAATGTGATCGAGATTTCAGGCGGTGACTTCGTGAACGGCGTGCAATTCGACGAAGTGTCGGCCGACATCGAGGTCAGCGGAAACACCGTCGAGTTCCTGCAGAGTGACGGGGTCGTGCAGACGATTGGCATCCTCGTTTTCCGCAGCCATGGCAAGGTCGACGTCGTCAAGAACCGGGTGACGATGGGTCCTGGCGATCCGGACGCATTCCCCGTCGGCATCTTCGTCGGCGGTCACGACGAAGCGAGCTACCGGATCGCGGGTAATACGATCATCACCAGCCACCCCAATGCGGACGGCATCGACGTGGTCGGCTTGTCGTTCTCGGGTGCCACGCAACAGGCGATCGTCGAAGGCAATCACATCACGGTCCGCTCCTCCATCCCGACTGCGGGCGGCATCGCCTTTGCCGGCGCAGTACAGCACTCGCTCATGGCCGCGAATCGAATCGACGGCACCAGCGGGAACGCCATCCAGATTCTCGGCCTCGACAGCGCGTCGATGGCTTCATCCAACCATGCGGTCGGCAACGACATATCGCAATTGGCGGCATCGGACGGGGACGTCTTCTTCGGCCCGGATTCCGTCGACAATCTCTTCGCCGGTCATTGCAACACGTACGTCGATCTGGGCGTCGGCAACCGCGTCTTGTGCGGTAGTCCGCTGGGCTTCGCCGCCAGCGCGGCGCGAATCGCTAATCGTCCCTCTCCAAGGATCGCTGTACAGCGGGACGACATCCGGCGCGCTCGGCTCGATGCGATGCGCAGCCGCCTGGCGCGGTGACGTCCGCCGCACAGACGCGCCGACCTACAGCGATTCCGTCTCCGCCGCCCGCGGCCGCCAGACGAGGAGCCGGTTCTCGATCTGTGTCACGACGAAGTCCAGGACCAGCGCGAACATCGTGAGCACGAGGATCCCCGCGAACACGGTGTCGATGTCGAACACGCCCTCGGCCTGGTGGATGAGATAGCCGACGCCTCTCGCCGATCCGAGATATTCGCCGACGACCGCGCCGACGAACGCGAGCCCGATGGAGGTGTGGAGGCTCGAGAACACCCAGCTCGTGGCCGACGGCAGGTACACGTAGCGCAGGAGCTGCCGGCCCGACGCGCCGAGCATGCGCGCGTTGGCGAGCACCACGGGGCTCACTTCCTTCACGCCCTGGTAGACGTTGAAGAAGACGATGAAGAACACCAGCGTGACGCCGAACACGACCTTCGAAGTTATCCCTAAGCCGAACCACACCGCGAAGATCGGCGCGAGGATCACCCGCGGCATCGCGTTCATCGCCTTGATGTAGGGATCGGCGAGGGTCGAAGCGGTAGGCGAGAGCGCGAGCCACAGTCCCAGCACGAGGCCGAGCAGCGTGCCGATGGCGAAGGCGAGCAGCGTCTCGATCAGCGTGACGCCGAGGTGCAGATAGATCGTGCCGCCGGAGAACCAGATCCAGATGCGCTTCAGCACTTCCAGCGGCTGGCCGAAGAAGAACTTGGCCCGGTTCGGATCGTCGAAGTAGAAAGGCGGAATGAGCCCCGGCTCGGTCATCGCGTACCAGAAGACGAACACTCCCGCGAGCAGCAGGACGTGGTAGAGCGCGAGCCTGCCGCGCGAGCCGGGAAGCTTCGGCCTTCTCGCGACGGCGCCCGCGTCAGTTCTTGCGGCTTCGGGCATACCCTTTGAGGACTTCATTCTTCATCTTGTGCCAGATCTCCGTGTGCAGCTCGACGAAATGCGGCGTGAGCCGGATCTCGTTGACGTCGCGCGGCCGCGGCAGATCGATCGAATAATCCCCGATGGGATGCGTCGCCGGCCCGGCCGATAGCACGACCACGCGGTCGGAGAGCGCGATCGCCTCTTCCAGGTCGTGAGTGATGAACAGCACCGACTTGCGATCCGCCGACCAGAGGTCCAGCAGCTCGTTTTCCATCAGCTGCCGGGTCTGGATGTCGAGCGCCGAAAACGGCTCGTCCATCAGCAGCAGTCGCGGATCGAGGATCAGGATCTGCGCCAGCGCCACGCGCTTGCGCATGCCGCCCGAGAGCTCGTGCGGGTAGCGCTTCTCGAAGCCGGCGAGGCCGACGCGCTCGAGCCATTCCCGCGCCCGCCGTTCCGCGTCGGCACGCGCCACGTGCGCGAATTCCAGCCCTGCGAGCACGTTGTCGAGCGCGCTGCGCCATGGCATGAGCGACTCGGCCTGGAACATGTAGCCCGCGCGCCGGTTGACTCCCGAGAGCGGCTCTCCCAGGACCCGGACGTCACCGGCCGAGGGCGAGAGCAGTCCTGCCGCGACGTTGAGGAGCGTCGACTTGCCGCAGCCGGTCGGACCGACGACCGAGACGAATTCCCCCTCGCCCACCGCGATCGTCGTGTCCTTGACCGCCGTATAGCGCTCGCCCTGACGCTCGCGCGAGGCGAACGTGCAGGTGATGCGCTCGAGGGAGAGCGCGGGTGTCATCGATCCAGCGTCCGGGAACTCAATGGAACCGAGTAGATCGAGCGCCGTCGTTCCCGCGAAAGCGGGAACCCAGTGTCTCTCATTCAACGTCGCTGGGTCCCCGCTTCCGCGGGGACGACGAATATCCTATTTCTTGTACTTCGCCAGCGCCGTCTCGACGTAGCTGTTGTCGAAAGTCTGTCCCAGCTTGATCTCGTTCGGCTTGATCGCACGGTTGAAGGTGGCGAGGAACTTGAGGGTATTCTCCGCGCCATCCTGCGTGAACATGCCGTCGGGCGAAATCGCGTCCTTGAACTTGCGATAGCAATCGAGATACAGCGCCCGGTCGCCGAGGAGATAATCGGGCGGCACGGTATCAGCCACTTGGTCGGGCGTGGCCGTCCGCAGCCAGAGCAGCGCGCGGACGATGGCGTTGGTCAACGCCTGTACCGTCCTGGGATTCTTCTTGACGAAATCGATCGGCGCATAGAGCGCCGCGGCCGGAAGATCCGAGAAGCCCATCACCTTCCGCGTACCTTCGGCGGTGCGGGTATCGGCGACAACCACGATATCGCCGGATTTCTCCATCATCGTAATGACGGGATCGATGTTGGAGACCGCGTCGATCTCGCCGCTCTTCACCGCGGCGATCACGCCCGACGAGGTGCCGACGCCGATGAACGATGCGTCGTCGGGCTTGAGCCCGCCTTCGACCATCAGGCGCTGCACGACGCGATTGGTGCTGGAGCCCGGCGCCGTGACGCCGATCTTCATGCCCTTCAGGTCCTTCGGCGACTTGTAGCGCGCCGCCTTCGCTTTAACGATGCCGACCGTGATCGCGGGATATTGCCCCATCTTCACGAAACCCTGCAGGTTCAGCCCTTTCGGCTGCTGGTCGATGGTGTTTTCCCATGCGCCCGAGACGACATCCGCGCTGCCGCCGACGACCGCCTGCAGCGCTTTCGAGCCGCCGGCGAAATCGCTGATTTCCGGATCGAGCCCCTCGTCCTTGAAGTAGCCCCGTCGCTCCGCGATCGTGAGCGGCAGATAGTAGAACGCAGCCTTGCCGCCGACGGCGATGGCGACCTTGGGCTTTTCGGGCTTGGCCTGCGCGTTCGCGGCAAAGGGCAGGACGAGCGCCAGGATTGCGCAGGCGCCTGCGACAAGGGGACGGAAGAACCTCATCATGACCTCCAGTACGGAAGACGTACGGTTCTTTTGCGCTCAGCTCGGGAGGCGGCGCTTTTCGAAGCTGCGGCGATGCTCACATAGGGTCGTGAGGCTGTCAACGCGGAACACCCTTGTCGCTCCGGCCTTGATTCGCAAATGAGCGGCGTAGCCCGGGCTGAGCGCCGAGCGCGATGCCCGGGACAGTTCGGTGCCCGGGATTCGCATTCGCTTATCCCGGGCTACATCTCGGCGGGCAAGGGGTGCCGATCGCTTGCCTTCCCTGCCTTCACCACCTGTCCGGGCAACTCGTGTCCGACGATCTCGCGCAGCCGGCGCGACGCGGCGAGCAGGCGATCGAGGTCTACGCCGGTGTCGTAGCCCATGCACTCCAGCATGTGCACGACGTCCTCGGTGCAGACGTTGCCCGTCGCGCCCGGAGCGAACGGGCAGCCGCCCAGGCCGCCGAGGCAGCCTTCGAAGCGGACGACGCCCGCGCCCAGCCCGGCGACCACGTTCGCGAGGCCCATGCCGCGCGTGTTGTGGAAGTGCAGCGTCAGCGCGAGCCCCGGGAACCGCCTCGCAACGGCGCGCACGAGCCGGTCCACCTGCGCGGGATTCGCCACGCCCGTCGTGTCCCCGAAGGTCACGCCGGACACGCCGAGATCGACGTAGCGGGCCACGCAGTCGAGCACCCGGTCCTCGGAAACGGCGCCTTCGAAGGGACAGCCGAAGGCGGTGGCGATCGCGCCGACCGCGGCGGTTCCGCTGCCGCGAAGAACGTCGAACACCTCGCCGAAGCCGGCGAAGGATTCCGCGACGCTGCGCCGGACGTTGGCGCGATTGTGCGTTTCCGAAGCGGACACGACGAGCACGATCTCGTCGACCTTCGCGGCCAGCGCCCGCTCCGCGCCACGCGCGTTGGGCACGAGGGCGACGTAGGTCACGCCGGGATTGCGGCGGATCCCGGCCATCACCTCCGCGGCGTCGCGCAGATTGGGAACCGCCTTGGGCGAAACGAACGACGTCGCCTCGATCTTCGCCACGCCTGTCTGCGAGAGCAGATCGATGATCTCGATCTTGCGCTCGGTCGGGATCCACGACGACTCGATCTGGAACCCGTCGCGGGCGACGACGTCGTGGATGAAGATGCGTTGCGTCATTGCTGTCGCCCCGGCGGAGGCCGGGGCCCAAGTTGTTTCACCGAAAATTGGATCCCGGCCTGCGCCGGGAATGACGCCCTACTCATATCGTCCCCGCCGCCCTCAGCCGCGCGATCTCCTCGCCGCTGTAACCCACCCCGCGCAACACTTCGTCGGTGTGCGCGCCTAGCGGCGGGCCGACCCAGGTCATCTCGCCCGGCGTGGCAGAGAGCTTCGGGACGATCCCTGGGAGCTTCAGCGGCGTGCCGTTGGGAAGCGTCACGCGTCGGATCATGTCGCGCGCGAGGTACTGCGCGTCGGTCACGATGTCGGCCGCGGTGTAGATCTTGCCGTGTGGAACGTCGGCCGACTCCAGCGCGGCGAGGATGTGCTCGAGATCGTGTGCCGCCGCCCAGGCGCCGATCGCGCCATCGATCGCGGCCGTGCGCTTCACGCGGCCGACGTTGCCCGCGAGCGCCGGGTCCTGCCCGAGATCGTCGCGGCCGATGGCGTGCATGAGCCGCTTGTAGATCGAATCGGCGTTGCCGGCGATCACCACGCTCTGCCCGTCGCGGGTGGTGTAGGTGTTGGACGGCACGATGTTGGTGAGCCCCGTCCCGATGCGCCCGCGGACCTCGCCGAAGAGATCGTAGTCGGGCACCAGGCTTTCCATCATGTTGAACACCGCCTCGTACAGCGCGACGTCGACCACCTGCCCTTTGCCGCCGCGCGTCTCGCGATGATGAAGCGCCATCAGCGCGCCGATCACGCCGTGCAGCGCCGCCAACGCGTCGCCGATGCTGATGTTCATGCGCACCGGCGGACGGTCGGGGAAACCGGTGACGTGGCGCATGCCGCCCATCGATTCCCCCACCGCGCCGAAGCCGGGCCGGTCGCGGTACGGGCCCGTTTGGCCGAAGCCGGAAAGGCGAACCATGATCAAGCCGGGATTCGCCGCGGCAAGCGTTTCGTAGCCAAGGCCCCACTTCTCGAGCGTTCCAGGACGGAAGTTCTCGATCACGATGTCCGCGTCGCGGGCGAGACGCCGCGCGATTTCCTGGCCGTCGGACGAACGCAGGTCGGCGGTCACCGATTTCTTGTTGCGCGCCTGGACATACCACCACAACGAGGTTCCATCGTGCAGCAGACGCCACTGGCGCAAGGGATCGCCGGTCACCGGCGGCTCGATCTTGATCACGTCGGCGCCGAACTCCGCGAAGAGCTTCGCAGCGAACGGCCCGGCGATGAGCTGGCCCAGCTCCAGCACCTTCAGCCCGGCGAGCGGCAGCGTGGTCGCGGCGGATGCCATCGTCAGATCGTACCGCTGGAGCGCCGCGCGCGCAGCTCCGCTTCGAGCTTCGGGAGCTTCGCCGCCATCGACGGCCCGACGAAGATCTGCGGCTTCGATGCCGTGCGCTTCTCGGATCGCTCGCGCTCGGCGATGAGCTTCTTCGCGTCCTCGAACGCCTTCAGGAACGAATCCTCGAAGCGCAGCGCATGCTGGAACAGCGCGTCGCCGAAGTAGGTGGCGGCGCTTTCGGTTCCGCAGCCGAAAGACGTGCGGTCGGAGGCCGCGGCGGTCATGATCAGGGTACGGTCGTCCTTGAGCGGCTCGATGAATCCGCCGGAGTAGCACGCCGAGACGACGATGATGCGCCATTTGATGCCCGCGTCGTCGAGCATCTCCTTGAGCGCCTGCGGCGAGAGCGCATCGAGCTGCAGCGGCGGAAACTCGATCGAGAGCTTGTGGTCGCGCGAGCCGTGGCTGGAGAGATACACCATCACGACATCCTGGTCGGGATCGATGATGTCGCCGATCTCCGAGAGCGTCGCCCGCAGGTTGCTGACCGTGGCGAAGGGCGTATCGAGCATGGTGTTCGGGTTGTTGATGAGCATCACCGAGCGACCGTCGGTGTCGAAGCGGTCGTCGAAGAGATCGCGTGCGACCTCGACGTCCTTGCGGAACACGTCCTCGCCGGCGTAGGGCGCGAAGCCGACGAAATACAGATCGGTGACGCCCGGCCGTTCGTCCTCGAGCGACGTCAGTGCGTCGTAGAGAAGCTGCGGCTGCTTGATCAGGACGTCCTCGCTCGCCGGATTGGCGAACGTCGCGATCGGCGTTGCGCCCGCCGGCGCAGAGTTGAACCACGGCTGGTTCGCCCAGATCGCGAGCGGGATCCCCGCGAGCAGCAGGACGCCCCCGGCGACCGAGCGCCACCAGAAACGCGGCTCCCTCGGCACCAGCGCGATCGCGACCGCGCGCCAGTAGATGAACGCGATCCAGACGACGAGCAGCCAGAACCCGGCCCACTGGATCTGATATCCGAGCACGCCGGCCTGGTTGCCTGGCAGCGCGAGAATCAGATTGGCGATGCCGAGCACCGGGTCGCTCGCGAGCACGATGACCGGCAGCGCGAGCCTGAGGTGCGGCTGGCGGTAGGCCGCCGAGAGTATCGCGCCCATGAGCAGCAGCACGGCGGCCTCGAAGCCTTCGTACACGATCGCGTGCATCGACAGGCTCGCGCCCGGGCCGGCCCGCACGTAGTCGTTGACCGCGCCGACGAGGACGCTGACCGCGATGAGCAGGAGCAGCTGCCGGACGCTCGCGCGGAAGGAGAGCAGCGACACCGGCAGTCCGAAGGAAAGGCGCAACCCGGCGACGAGGTTGCGCCCGAAGTCGCCGAGCACCTGGTTCGCGGAAGACTGGGGGGCCATGTCGATTTCTCTCGCTCACCTCAGCCGGCTCGCGCGGCGATATAGTCTTTGACGGCCGACGCGTCGGCGGGCAGCACGTCGAAGCGCTGCGGGCGCTCCTCGAGGCGCGCGTAGGCGGCAGGACGATCGGGATCGCGGCCGAGCGCCTCGCGTACGGTCGCAGCGAATTTCGCCGGCAGCGCGGTCTCGATACAGATCACCGGAACGCGCCCGTCGCGCTGCTCGAGCGCGACCTTGATGCCGTCGCTGGTGTGCGGATCGACGACGATCCCGTAGCGCTCCGACACGTGCCGGATCGTCGCCACGCGATCGGCATGCGTGCTCCGGCCCGAGACGAACCCGGACTCGCCCAGGCGCTTCGCATGCGGCGTGCCCGCGAGATCGAACTCGCCCGCTTCGGCGAGCCGACGCCAGAGCTCGCGCACGATCGCCGGATCGCGGTCGACCAGGTCGAACACGAAGCGCTCGAAGTTCGACGCCTTGGAGATGTCCATCGACGGGCTCGACGTCGCCACGACGTCGCTCGCGGGACGGACGCGATACCTTCCCGTGCGGAAGAACTCGTCGAGCACGTCGTTCTCGTTGGTGGCGAGAATCAGCCGCCGGATCGGCAGACCCATGCGCCGGGCCACGTGGCCGGCGAGGATGTTGCCGAAGTTGCCGCTTGGAACGGCGAAGTCGACCGTTTCTTCCTCGCCACGCGTCGTCGCGAAGTAGCCCTTGAAGTAGTACACGGTCTGCGCCGCCACCCGCGCCCAGTTGATCGAATTGACCGTGCCGAGGCGATGACGTTCCTTGAAGCGGGCGTCGCCGGAAACCTCCTTGACGATGTCCTGACACTGGTCGAACACGCCGTCGACCGCCAGATTGAAGACGTTGGCGTCGGTGAGCGAATACATCTGCGCGGCCTGGAACGGGCTCATGCGGCCCCTGGGCGTGAGCATGAATACCTTGACGCCACGCTTTCCCTTGAGCGCGTACTCGGCGGCCGAGCCCGTGTCGCCGGACGTCGCTCCGAGCACGTTCAGCCTCGCGCCGCGCTTGCCGATCTCGTACTCGAACAGCGCGCCCAGGAGCTGCAGCGCGATGTCCTTGAACGCGAGCGTCGGCCCGTTGGACACCCGCAGCAGGTGAAGCCCCGGCTCGAGCGTTGTCACCGGCGTGATGTCGTCGCTGCCGAAGACCGCCGCCGTGTAGGTGCGCTCGACGATCATCTTCAGGTCCGCGCGCGGGATGTCGTCGGCGTAGCGCGACAGGATCTCGAACGCGAGCCCCGGATACGACAGCCGGCGAAGGCGCGCGAGGTCCGACGTCGAGAATGCGGGATAAGCCTCCGGCACCGCCAGACCGCCGTCGGGCGCGAGCGCATCGAGCAGAATCGCGGAGAACGGGCGCGGCTCCATGCCGCCGCGGGTGCTGATGTAGCGCATCTTACGTCTGTCGTCCCCGCGAAAGCGGGGACCCAGTGGCGTATGTCGCCTGCGCTGAAAGACGCTGGGTCCCCGCTTTCGCGGGGACGACGAAATTGTCAATCCTGCCGGTGCGAATCCAGATCATCGGCGTTCACCATCAATTGAGCTGCTCCATCCGGATCCGCGTCACCTTGCCGCGTACCGTCGGCAGCCCTTCGATGCGCGCGATCGCATCGACGACCTGCCGCTCGACCGAGCGGTGGGTGAGCAGGATGATGTCGGTCTGATCCTCGCCCTCGGGTGACTCCTTCTGGATCATCGCGTCGATCGAGATCCCGCGATCGGCGAGAATCCGCGCGATGTCGGCCAGCACGCCGGGACGGTCGAGCACCCGCATGCGCAGGTAATAGCTGGTGACGACCTCGCCGATCGGCAGGAACGGAATGTCCGAGAGCTGGTCGGGCTGGAAGGCGAGATGCGGCACGCGATGCTCCGGGTCGGCCGTGTGCATGCGCGTAACGTCGACGAGATCGGCGATCACCGCGCTCGCCGTGGGCTCCGCGCCGGCGCCGGCGCCGTAGTACATCGTCGCGCCGACGGCGTCGCCCTTGACCAGCACGGCGTTCATCACGCCCTCGACGTTGGCGATGAGCCGCCTTTCGGGGATGAGCGTGGGGTGAACGCGCAGCTCGATCCCGGCCTCGGTGCGGCGGGTGATCCCGAGGAGCTTGATGCGGTAGCCGAGCTCCTCCGCGTAGCGGATGTCTTCGCGCGTGAGCTTCGAGATGCCTTCGGTGTAGACCTTGTCGAACTGCATCGGGACACCGAAGGCGATCGCCGACATGATCGCGAGCTTGTGCGCCGCATCGACGCCCTCGATGTCGAAAGTGGGATCGGCCTCGGCGTAGCCGTGCGCCTGCGCCTCCTTGAGCACAACGTCGAACGGCGCGCCGCGGGTGCGCATCTCGGACAGGATGAAGTTCGACGTGCCGTTGATGATGCCTGCGATCCACTCGATGCGATTGGCGGTGAGCCCTTCGCGCAACGCCTTGATGATCGGGATGCCGCCGGCGACCGCGCCTTCGAACGCGACCATGACGCCTTTCGCGTGCGCGGCGGCGAAGATCTCGTTGCCGTGGCGCGCGAGCAGCGCCTTGTTGGCCGTGACGACGTGCTTGCCGTTCGCGATCGCCTCGAGGATGAGCGTGCGCGCCGGCTCGATCCCGCCGATCAGCTCGATGACGATGTCGATGTCGGGATGACGCAGCACCTGCGCCGCGTCGGCGGTCAGCGTGACGCCGTCCGCGCCATTCGCGATCTTGCGCGCCCGATCCAGGTCGCGCTCGGCGATCCACGTGATGCGGATCGGGCGCCCCGCACGGCGCGCGATCTCCTCGGCGTTACGCCGCAGCACGGTCCACGTGCCCAGGCCGACCGTGCCGATGCCGAGCAGCCCGACCTGGAGGGGTTTGAGGGGTTGATTCGCCATCGTCACTTTTCGTCCGTCGTCCCCGCGAAAGCGGGGACCCAGTGTCGTTCGCCCAAGGACACTGGATTCCCGCTTTCGCGGGAACGACGAAAATGTGAGCGCACGCGCATCATCTCGAGGCTTACAGCAATCCGTCCTCGCGAAACATCTGCTTGATCCCCCGTATCGCTTGCCGCGTCCGCGGCTCGTTCTCGATCATCGCGAACCGCACGTGCCCGTCGCCGTACTCGCCGAAGCCGATGCCCGGCGAGACCGAGACCTTCGCCTGCGCGAGCAGCTTCTTGGTGAAATCGAGCGAGCCGAGCTCGCGATAGGCCTCGGGGATCTTCGCCCAGACGTACATCGAGGCCTTCGGCGGATCCACCTTCCAGCCGGCTTCGCTCAACCCCTTGAGCAGCACGTCGCGGCGATTCTGATACTTCATCGCGATCTCGGCCACACAGTCCTGTGGACCTTCGAGCGCCGCGATCGACGCGACCTGGATGGGCGTGAACGTGCCGTAGTCGTGATAGCCCTTGATGCGCGAAAGCGCGTGCACCAGGTCCTTGTTGCCGACCATGAAGCCGATCCGCCAGCCGGCCATGTTGTAGCTCTTCGACATGGTGAAGAATTCGACAGCAACTTCCCTCGCCGCCGGCACCTGCATGATCGACGGCGCTTTCCAGCCGTCGAAGCAGATGTCGGCGTAGGCGAGATCGTTCACCACCCAGATGCCGTGCTCGCGAGCGAGCGCGATGATCTTCTCGAAGAACGGAAGCTCGACGCACTGCGCCGTCGGGTTCGCCGGAAAATTGAGGATCAGCATCTTCGGCTTGGGGAACGAGAGCTTGATCGTGTGCTCGAGCTCGGCGAAGAAGTCGACGTCCGGCGTGAGCTGGACCTGCCGGATGTCGGCGCCGGCGATCACCGGCCCGTAGATGTGGATCGGATAGCTCGGATTGGGCACCAGCACCGTGTCTCCGCGGCCGAGCGTGGCGAGCGCGAGATGCGCGATGCCCTCCTTGGAGCCGATGGTGACGATCGCCTCGCTTTCCGGATCGAACTCGATGTCCCAGCGGCGCTTGTACCACTGGCAGATCGCGCGCCGCAGCCGCGGGATGCCGCGCGATACCGAGTAGCCGTGCGTATCGGGTCGCTGCACCGTTTCCACGAGCTTGTCGACGATGTGCTTGGGCGTCGGCCCGTCGGGATTGCCCATGCCGAAGTCGATGATGTCCTCGCCGCGGCGGCGGGCGGCCATCTTGAGCTCGGAGGTGATGTTGAAGACGTACGGGGGCAGGCGCTGGAGGCGCGCGAACTCGCTTCTCGGTGGGGAAGCCATGCGGATCCTTCTGCGCGCGTCAGCGCCCGGAACCGTCCGAGCGACGCCGCAGGAGTTGAGGGCTATAATCGTAACGAATCTGCGCACTTACCGCAACGCACCACGATGAAGTTCCATCTGAGCACGGCCGAGGGGAACGTCTTTACCGGCCACGGCGACGGATTCATCCGGCTGGGCGTCGTTGAATATCGCGACAACATCCTGGTCACGCCCGAGCGCATCGTGACCGGGTGGGCGCAGGGCGGGTTCGATGGGCTTACCGAGGCCGACTTCGCCGCGATCGCCGCGCTCGAGCCCGAGGTCGCGCTGCTGGGCACGGGCGCGAGCTTGCGTTTTCCGCCCCCGCGGCTCACGCGCGCGCTGATCGAGGCGCGCATCGGCCTCGAAGTCATGGACACGCCGGCCGTGTGTCGCACCTTCAACATCCTCGCCGCCGAAGGACGAAGAGTCGCCGCGGGCGTGCTCCTCGCCCGCGATTGAGCTCCGGGCGGTTTCCTACGCGGTTTTCCGGACCGGCCGCGCGCCGCGATGCTCGTACGGCAAGGGGCCGCCTTCAGCCCAGGATTTCCTGGATGCGCGTGCGCCGCTCGATTTCCGAATCGAACTCCTGCAGCTCGGGCCCGAGCGCATCGCGCGCCGAAACCATCCCGATCGGCCGGCCCTGCTCGACCACTGGAACGTGTCGAAAACCGCCGTCGTACATCATGAGCAGCGCGTGGCCGAATGGCTTGTCGGCTGGGATCGTCCGCGGGTCGCGCGTCATGACCTCGGAGAGCCGTGTTGCCCTGGGATCGCGCCCTTCGGCCATGACCCGGAACAGCGCATCGCGCTCGGTGAAGATGCCGGCGAGCCGGCCGTCGTCCCCGACGACCATGACCGCACCCACCGTTCGCTTCTTCATGAGCTTCGCCGCCTCAGCGACTGTGGTGTCGGGAGGCGCCGTCACGATGTTCCGGCCGGCGATCAGACTGCGAATGGGACGTTGCGACATGGGGCCCTCTCAACGCTTTGATCCCGTAGGATTGCGAAAGGGCTCGTCCCCCCGGCGAGCGAGTCTGTAGGATACGTCGGAGACCACGCCGGAAGCAACGCCGGCCACGAACCACAAAGGAGAGGCCATGTATCGCGTCTACGGCATGTCGGGATCCGGCAACTGTCACAAGGTACGCGTCACGCTCGACGTGCTGGGGCTGCCGTACCAGTGGACCGAAGTCGATACCATGCGCGGCGGCACGCGCACGCCGGCGTTTCTGGCGATGAATCCGATCGGCAAGGTCCCCGTGCTCGAGATCGAGCCCGGGACGTATCTCGCCGAGTCCAACGCGATCCTATGCTACCTGGCCGACGGGACGCGGCTCGTGCCTTCCGACCGACTCGCGCGCGCCAGGGTGATGCAGTGGCTTTTCTTCGAGCAGTACTCGCACGAACCGTACATCGCGGTGGCGCGGTTCCTGCGCAAGATCCATCCCGATCCGGAGTCGCAGCGCACGCTCGCCGACAGCAAGATGGAGGGGGGTTACAAGGCGCTCGAAGTGATGGAGCACCACCTTTCGCGCGCGCCGTTCTTCGTCGCCGAGCGCTTCACCATCGCCGACGTCGCGCTCTACGCGTACACGCACGCTGCGGGCGACGGCGGCTTCGATCTCGGGCGCTTCCCGGCGGTGTGCGGCTGGCTCGATCGCGTCTCGAGCCAGTCCGGATGCAGCGCCATGCCCGGTCAGGCGTAGAAGGACCCTTCAGCGCGGCGTGGCGTCGCCGCCTTCGACGATGACGTTCTCGACGATTCCGGCGCCTGCGCGGCGGAACGCGGCCGCCTCGCGGTAGGCCTCGCACTCGAAGCAGGCGATCGCGGCCTCCATGGTCGGAAACTCGATCACGATGAAGCGGTGAAACGTCTCGGGGCCTTCCATGATCCGGTAGCGGCCGCCGCGCGCGAGCACCTTGCCGCCATGCCGCGCGACGATCGCGGGAACCCTGTCGGTGTATTTCTTGTACTCGGCGGGGTCGTTGATCTTGGCACGGGCTAGCCAGTAGGCGGCCATCATGTTCTCCGGCGCGACCGTCAGCACTGGATGGTCTGGCGGCAGTATTCGGTCAGCTCGCGCACCACGGTGCTGGCGGCAACCGCCGTTCGCGCCTTGCCCGGACCGTAGTCGAGCGCGAGCTTGAAATCGTACTTGCGGAAGAACGCATCGAACTGCTCCGCGCCGACGGTGCCGAGCGCGGCAAGCTCGTCTCGCGACGCGTCGTAGTCGAGAAGAATCGCGGCGAGCGGCTGCGGCGCAGGGCCGCTCAGCACGCGCGCGCCCGCCGCAGGGTCGTAGACGCTGTGGTCGGCGCAGCAGTGAATCACGTCTCCGTCGGAGGTCGGCGAGCGGATCGGCTGAAAGCGGATGAAGCTCACCTCGCGCGTCGGATACGCGAGCTTGTGCGCGCAGATCGCCGAGAACGCGACCACCGAATGTCCCGTGCCCACGCCGCCGCTCCACGCGTACTCCGCGCCGTCCGCCCGCAGCAGATGAGGGCTGGCGGCGACGGGCCGGCCCAGATCGAGCAGGAAGCACGGCGTGGCGGCATACGGATAGCTGAACACATAGTTGGTGCGCGGCTCGAGCTGGCGGACCTTGATCGGCTCGCCGTGCGCATCGACCAGGCGGGCGCGCTGGTAAAGGCGCGGTGCGGTCGCGGCCCACGTCGTCGCGAGACCCGAGAGACCCGCGCTCGTCCCCAGCGCGGCGCACGCGGAGACGAAGCGTCGTCGTTTCACGATAACGGTTCCTCGGCGTCGGCCTAGAGCTTGGCAAGGGCGCGGATGTGCTCGACCGCGCTGCGGCCGAGCGCCGAGAGCTCGTAGCCGCCCTCGAGCGACGATACGATCCGCCCCTGCGCGTGCTTATCGGCGATGCGCACAAGCTCGCGCGTCGCCCATGCATAGTCGCTTTCGGTGAATTGCAGGTTGGCCAGCGGATCGTCACGGTGCGCATCGAAGCCGGCGGAGACGAAGATGATCTCGGGGCGGTGCGCTTCCAGCGCCGGCAGGCAGACGTCGGTCATCGCCGCACGAAACGCTTCGCCGCCGCTCCCTGCCCGGAGCGGCACGTTGTGCATGTTGGGTCCGGCCGGATCGACGCCCGAATACGGGTAGAGCGGGTACTCGAAGGTGCCGGTCATGACCACGCGCGGATCGGTGCAGAAGATCTGCTCGGTACCGTTGCCGTGGTGCACATCGAAATCGACGACGGCGGCGCGCGTCAGGCCGTGCGCCAGCGCATGTGCGACGCCGACGGCGACGTTGTTGAACAGACAGAAGCCCATCGCCCGGCGGCGCTCCGCGTGATGGCCCGGCGGGCGAACCGCGCAGAATGCCGTACGGCATCCGCCGTTGAGCACGAGATCGGTGGCGAGAACCGCCGCGCCCGCCGCGCGCAACGCCGCATCGAGCGAGTGCGGGCTCATCGCCGTATCGGGATCGAGGTAATGCACCCCCGTTTCCGGACTCGCCGCCTCGATCATCGCGATGTAGTCTTCATCGTGAACGCGCTCGAGCTGTTCGCGCGTCGCGGCGGGCGCCTCGTGATGCTCGACGTGCTTGTCGAGCCCACTCGCGATCAACCGGTCGGAGACAGCGTCGAGCCGATCGGGACATTCGGGGTGGTAGCGTCCCATGTCGTGCAGCCGGCACGCGGGATGGGCGATGAAGGCAGTGGTCACAGGAGCGGTCCGGCGAATCGTTTCGGCGGCGGAGAATTTCCGCCGCAGGCGAGCGGTCGAACGGAGTGTAGCGCGCTGTCGGCGGTCGTGACTAGACGCCTCAGCCGCTCTATAGTGGCGCATGCCCGAGCCCAAGGAACACGCCGTGCAGGGAGCATTCTCCCGATGACCGTTCGCCCTGCCGCCCCGGGCTACGCCGTTCCCGTGACCGCGCGTCTCGAGGCGGTGCTGGAACAGCTGGGTCGCATCGTCGTCGGCAAGGACATGCCGCTCAGGCTCGCGCTGGCGTGCCTTCTCGCGCGCGGACATCTGCTCATCGAGGACATTCCGGGGGTGGGCAAGTCGACGCTGGCGCAGGCGCTTGCGAGCACGCTCGGGCTGCACTACGCGCGCATCCAGTTCACCAGCGACCTTCTGCCCGCCGATGTGCTCGGCGTCTCGATCTTCGACCCGGCGGCGCACAACTTCCGTTTCCACTCCGGACCGATCTTCCATTCGGTCGTGCTCGCCGACGAAATCAACCGCGCTCCGCCGAAGACGCAGAGCGCGCTGCTCGAAGCGATGGAGGAGCGTCAGGTTTCCGCCGACGGCGAGACACGCCCGCTGCCCGAGCCCTTCTTCGTCATCGCCACGCAGAATCCGGTCGAGCAGATCGGCGCGTACCCGCTGCCCGAGTCGCAGCTCGACCGCTTTCTGATGGCGATCGAGCTCGGGTATCCGGATCCCGCGGCCGAGCGCGAGCTGCTCATCTCGGGCGATCGCCGGGCACGCATCCCGACGCTCAGCCCTCAGGCCGATCCACCGACGCTGATCGCGTGGCAGCGGGAAGCGGCGGCGGTGCACGTCGCGCCCGCGCTCCTCGACTACGTGCAGGCGCTGCTCGCCGCGTCGCGCGGCACCGGTGACGTCGACGCTCATGCGCGCGCACAGCGCGGGCTCTCGCCGCGCGCCGGATTGTTGCTGGTGGCCGCGGCGCGCGCCTGGGCGCTGCTCGCCGGAAGACCGATGGTTCTCCCGGAGGACGTGCAGGCCGTCTTCCCCGCGGTGGCGGGGCATCGTCTGGCGGGCAGCACGCGCGCCGGCGAGCCCCAGGCCGAGGCGCTGCTGCGCGCCGTCGCTCTGCCGTAGCCCGGGGTGAGCGCAGCCCGGTGGTGAGCGCAGCGAACCCCGAGATCGACGCACCGGTCCGCTGCCCCGGGCATCGCGCTTCCCGCTCGGCCCGGGCTACACTTATCCGACACGCGTAGCGCAAGCACCATGTCCACCGCCAGCGCTGAACGCTCTCTGCTCGCGCGCTGGCGCCAGCGCATGTGGCGGACCGAAGCCCGCGATCGCGGCCCGGTCGTATTGCGACACCAGCGCATCTACATCCTTCCCACGCGGCTCGGCCTCGCGGTCATCGTCACGCTGACGATCATGCTGCTCACCGCGATGAACTATTCGCTTTCGCTGGGATACGCGCTCACCTTCCTGGTCGCCGGCGTCGTTGCCGCCGCTTTGCTGCAGACCTATCGGAACCTGGCCGGTATCGTCGCCTCGCCGCTCGCCGCGGGCGAAGCGTTCGCCGGCGGCAAGCTCGACTTCACGCTCTCGCTCGCCACGGCGGCGAGCGCGCGACGCGCGATCGTCGTCGCGCCGCCGTCGGGGCCACCGGTAGGCATCGATCTCCCGCGCGGAGCGACGCGTCCGGTGCAGCTCTCTGTGCCCGCGACGGGCCGCGGCCGTTTCGCGCTGGGCAGAGTGACCGTGTCGACCGATTTTCCGCTCGGACTCTGGCGCGGCTGGGCCTATCTGCATTTTCCGCTGAGCGGGATCGTCTATCCTGCGCCCGAAGTTCCAGCCGTGCCTCTGCCGCCCGGTCCGGAAGGCTTCGACGTGAGGCGCAGCGCCCGGGCCGTGGACGCCGAGCTCGCGGGCCTGCGCGACTATCATTCGGGCGACCCGCTCAACCGGATCGCCTGGAAGGCGGTTGCGCGCGGTGCGGGCTGGTACACGAAGCAGTTCGAAGGCAGCGGCGGCGGCGGTGCGCTCGAGCTCGACTGGGCCGAGTTGCCGCCCGCGCTCGGCGTCGAAGCCCGGCTGGCGCGCCTCACCGCATGGATTCTCGCCGCCGAGCGCGAAGCTCGCGCCTTCAGTCTCGCGCTACCGGGCGTCGACCTGCCGTCCGGATCCGGAGCGGGCCATCGTCGCCGCGCGCTGGGCGCGCTGGCGCTCTACCCGCGGGAAAGCGCGCCTTGATCCTCGCTCGCGCAGCCGTCGCGCCGCTCGCGCGCACGCAGCTCGGTTGGCTCGCGGCGCTCGTCCTCTGCGCGCAGGTGCCGCTTTGGCCGTATCTGCCCCCGTGGATCATCGCGATCGGCTCGGGGCTGGCCGTAGCACGCCTGTTGCTGCCTGCCGACCGACGCATGCCCGCGCAGGCTCGGTTCTGGCTGCTTCCGGTGCTCGCGCTTGCCGTCGCCGTCGGCGTGCGCACGAGCTACGGCTACTTTTTCGCGCGCGATCCGTGCGTCGCGTTTCTATACGCGCTGCTCGGCATCAAGTTCATGGAGACCCGCAGCGCGCGCGACGGCGGTCTGCTCGTGTGCCTCGCGCTCTTTCTGCTTCTCACCCGCTATTTCTACGGGCAGACGATCGCCGCGGCGGCGCTCTCGTTGCCCGCAGTGCTCGTGTTCGGCGGGGCGCTGGCGGCATTGCGCGAAGCACCCGCGCGGTCCGGCGGCTGGCACGCGCCGTTGCTCGCCACGGCCCGGATGCTCGTCCAGGGCATTCCCCTTGCCGCGCTGCTCTTCATCCTCTTTCCGCGGCTCGCAGCCCCTTTGTGGGGAGCGCCCGCCGACGCCGGAGCGCGCACGGGTCTCTCCGATCGCATGGAACCCGGGACGATCAGCTCGCTTTCGCTCTCGGACGCGGTCGTCTTCCGCGTCGACTTCATCGGCCTCCCGCCGCCGGCCGCGGAGCGCTACTGGCGAGGGCCGGTGCTCTCCCGGTTCGACGGGCTGGAATGGAGCGCCTCGCCGAGATTGCGCGGCACGCGACAGCCTGCCGAGCGCGGCCCCGCGATCGAGTACACGGTCACGATGGAGCCGAACAACCGCCCGTGGCTGTTCGCGCTCGAGCATGCCGCCGGCCTGCCGCGCGCGCCGGTCGAGGACATCACGGCGCCAGTCGGCGCCCAGCGCAGCCTCGCGATCCTCACCGACGATGAGCAGCTCTTCGCCGCCGCGCCCGTCACGCAAACGATCCGCTACACGCAGCGCTCCGTGCTCTCGGACCGCTTCCAGGCCGGCAATACCCGCGACGACCGCGACAATCTGCAGCTTGCTCGTGGCAACCCCCGCAGCATCGCCTTCGCCCGGGAGCTCCGCGAGCGCGCGGGATCGGATCGCGCCTTCATCGCCGCCGTCCTCGACTGGTTTCGCACCGAGCCTTTCGTCTATACGCTGGCCCCGCCGCTGCTCGAAGGCGATCGCGTCGATGCCTTTCTGTTCGATACGCGACGCGGATTCTGCGAGCACTACGCCGGCGCCTTCGTCCTCCTGCTGCGCGCCGCCGGGATTCCGGCGCGCGTGGTGACCGGTTACCAGGGCGGCGAGATCAATCCCGACGGCGGTTACATGATCGTGCGCGATTCCGACGCGCATGCGTGGGCCGAGGCGCTGCTCGGGCAGAGGTGGCAACGCTTCGATCCGACCGCCGCCGTCGCGCCTTCCAGGATCGAGCGTGGCCTCGGAGCTGCGCTCCCGCAGGGCGAGCCCGTGCCATACCTCGCCCGAATGGAGATGACGTGGCTCAAGGCGCTTCGCCTGCGCTGGGATGCGGTGAATTATCAGTGGCAGCGAGGTGTGGTCGGTTTCAATGTCCAGCGACAACGCGACGTACTGCGGGGTCTGGGCCTGGCCGATGCCCGCGGGTGGCAACTCGCCGCGCTCGCCGGGGCGCTCGTCTTCGCGTGGGGACTCGCCGTGATCGGACTCGCGCGCGCTCGCCATGCGCGCGCCGACCCGGCCTATGCGCTGTGGTTGCGACTGTGCCGGCGGCTCGCACGGGCGGGCCTGCCGCGGCGGCCGAGCGAAGGACCGCTCGCCTACGTCCGGCGCGCCGCCGCACGCTGGCCGCAGTGGGGCGTCACCCTGCGAGAGATCGGCGAGACGTACGCGGCGTTGCGCTACGGGCCCAGCGACCCAGCCGCAGAGGCGCGGATCGCAGCGTTGCGCATCGGCATCGCCGCGCTGCCCAGCGCGCGACGCATGCGCTCGTAGGCCGCGTGAGCGACAGCGAACTCCGGGGAGATCATGGTGCACCGTCGATTAGCCGCGTAGGAGACCACGATGCACCGTCGCGTAGGCGCGTAGCCAGGGGTGAGCGGCAGCGAACCCCGGGGTCGATCGGAACGATGCATGTGATCCCCGAGCATCGCCCTTCGGGCTCAGCTCGGACTACAGCAGCGCGTCGCGCGACAGCCCCCGCACGCGCAGCCGCGAGCGCAGCTTCTCGAGCGCTTCCGCCTGAATCTGCCGAACGCGCTCGCGCGTGACGCCGAGCTCGCGAGCGAGCTGTTCCAGCGTTGCGACGTCCGTGCCGTTGAGCCCGTAGCGCCGCTCGATCACGCGACGCTGACGCTCGGACAGCTCCTCGAGCCACTGCCGGATCCAGCTTTCGATCTCGCTGTTGTGAAGCACGAGCTCCGGACTCGGCGCGTCGTCGTCGGCGAGCTGGTCGCCGAAAGACAGCCCCGCATCGATGTCGAGCGGCGCGTCGAGCGACTTGATGTGCTCGTTGTAGCCGAGCACCTTGCGCACCTGTTCTACCGGTTTTCCAAGGAGATGTGCGACGTCGTCGACCGTCGGATCGCGTCCCTCTCCCAGCATGCCGTGGGTTTCCAGGTGGCGCAGAGCCCGCAGCACGATGTTGAGCTCCTTCACGACGTGCGCAGGCAAACGGATCGTGCGCGACTGGCTCATGATCGCGCGCTCGATCGACTGCCGGATCCACCACGTCGCGTAGGTCGTGAAACGAAAGCCACGCTCCGGATCGAATTTCTCGAGCGCGTGGATGAGCCCGAGATTCCCCTCCTCGATCAGATCCGCCAGCGTGAGACCGCGATTCAGGTAATGCTTGGCGATGCTCACCACCAGCCTGAGGTTGTGCTCGATCATCTTCTGCCGCGCCGCGAAATCGCCGGCGCGGTTGGCTCGGGCGAATTCCAGCTCCTCGCTCGGGGTGAGAAGCGCGCTCTGACCGATCTCGTTGAGATAGATCTGAGTGACGTCGTTGAGGAAGTCCGCACCGACGCCCTCCGGCGGCGTCTCGAACGGCAGATCGGCGGTCCGGGTATCGGGTTCGTACGCGACCGGCGGCTCGCCGTCGTCGTCGGCGTGCGCGCGGTCGTGGATCATACGGGAGGCAGAAACTTCGCCGGATCGACCGGCTTGCCGAGGCGACGGATCTCGAAATGAAGCTTGACCTGATCGGAATCGGTGTCGCCCATTTCCGCGATCTTCTGGCCCTTCGCGACCTGCTGGCCTTCCTTCACCACGATCTCGCGATTGTGCGCGTACGCCGACAGGAACGTGCTGCTGTGCTTGACGATGACGAGCTTGCCATAACCGCGCAAGCCTGCGCCGACGTACACGACCTTCCCGGCCGCGCTGGCGACGACGGGCTGGCCAGCCTTGCCGGCGATGTCGATGCCCTTGAGGTTTGCGGACTCGGAAAATCCGGCGATGACCTTGCCCGACGTGGGCCAGATCCAGCCCAGGCTGTCGTCGATCTCGGGCACGCGTGCCGCATCGGGACGCGCCGGAAGCGCAGGCGTGCCCGCGTTGGCCGGCGCAGGCGAAGCGCGTGCCTCGCCAGGAGAAGCGCGTGGCTCGGCCTGGGCAGGACGCGGCTCCGCTGCCGCGAGCGGAGGGGCGGAATCTCTGAGCTGCGCGAGCGCTTGCTCCGAATACGGAACCTTGACCGCCTTCGGCTCGGTTTTGAATGTCGCGCTGTTCGGGCGACCGCTCGAAGGAGGCAACGGCACGGGACGCGCCTCGGCGCCGCTCGGCGTCACCGGCGCAGGCGTCACGAGCGGCGAGGTCACGACGCCGCCCTCGGCTCCGCCGGGCGCGGCGAGCGCGAGCACCTGGCCTACGCGAATCACGTTCACGTTATCGATGTTGTTCCAGGCCGCGAGCTCGCGGTAGTCGAGACCGTGGTCGAGCGCGATCTGAAAGAGCGTATCGCCGCGCTTGACGGTGTAGGTCGCCGTGGGCGTTTCCGGCGCGCCTCGCGTCGGTGCGCTTTCCGGCGGCGGCGGACCGGGGCGCGCAGAGGGAAGCGGCGCGCGTTCGACGACCGGCACAGGCGCGCTCGTCATGCATCCTGCGAGCAATGCAGCGACGCCCAGCGCGAAGAACAGTGGCGGGGAATGCGAACGAGCGCGATCGATCATGCGAGTCCGGACAGGAGCGGCACGAATCTTACCGCATCGTACGTGTGCTCACGGATGCCGCCGGGCGTTTTCTCGATGACCGTGAGCAGTTGCGCGCTCTTCGAGTCATCGTCGCGCCGGGCGAGCGGCAACACCATGCGGCCACCCGTTTCGAGATGCGAGAGCAGCGCTGTCGGAACCTGCGTCGCCGCGGCCGTGACCAGGATACCGTCGACCTTCAGATCCTCGCCGAGATCGGTCGAGCCGTCGCCGTGCTTGATGCGCACGTTCGCGACCTTCAGCGCGCGCAGGTTCTTGCGTGCCTTGGCGACGAGCGAGGCAATGCGCTCGACGGTATAGACCTCGTCGGCGAGCCGCGCGAGGATCGCGGTCTGATAGCCGCAGCCGGTGCCGATCTCGAGCACCCTCGAGAGGGCTTTGCCTGCGCGCAGCAGCTCGGTCATGCGTGCAACGACGAACGGCTGCGAGATCGTCTGCCCGGCTCCGATGGGCAGCGGACTGTCTTCGTAGGCGCGGATCGCGAGCGCTTCTTCGACGAAGATATGGCGCGGCACCGCGGCCATCGCGGCGAGCACGGCCTCGTCGCGAATGCCCTGCTCGCGCAGCCGTTCGACCATTCGCGCCCGGGTGCGGGTCGACGTCATGCCGATGCCGTCGAATTTCTCGCCGGCCGCGCTCATGAACGGACCTCCACGCTTGCGGCCTCATTGGCCAATTCGGCGGCCAATTCGGCCGCTTCGCTGCCCCCGGAGGGGGCGCAATTCGCGCCTTGGGGCGGCCCGGCGGCGCTCATGACGTCACGTGCTGCTCCATCCACGCCGCCACGCGCGCCATTTCGCCGCGATGCGTGAGATCGATCTGCAGCGGCGTGATCGACACGAAGCCCGCCTCGATCGCGTGGAAATCGGTGCCTTCGCCGGCATCCGCCGCCGGACCGGCGGCCCCGACCCAGTAGCAGACCTCGCCTCTCGGCGTCTCGGTCTTGATCACCGACTCGGCCTTGTGGCGTCGGCCGAGACGGGTCACGCGATAGCCCTTGATATCGGCGGGCGCGAGATCGGGCACGTTGATATTGAGCAGCCATTTGTCGAGCGGCTGATTGCGATGATGCTGCAGCAATTCGGCGATCATCGCAGCCGCGGTGCCGAAGTGGCGTCCGACCTTGCTGGTGAGGGAGACGGCGAGCGATGGAATGCCCAGGAGGTACCCTTCGGTCGCGGCGGCAACGGTGCCGGAATAGATCGTATCGTCGCCCATGTTGGCGCCGAGATTGATCCCCGAGATCACCATGTCGGGCAGCTCGTCGAGGAGCCCCGTGACTGCCAGATGGACGCAGTCGGTGGGCGTCCCGTTGACGAAAAGGAATCCGTTGGCGGCGCGGCGGACCGTCAGCGGACGATCCAGCGTGAGCGAATTCGAGGCGCCGGAGCGGTCGCGCTCGGGCGCCACCACGGTGATGTCGGCGTACGGAGCGAGCTCGGCGGCGAGGCGTTCCAGACCGGGGGCGAAGTAACCGTCGTCGTTGCTGAGCAGGATGCGCATCGCGGGTTGGGATCGCGGAAGAGGATGGTCCTCCCGCGTCGGGCATTATAAACGCCCAGCGCAGCCCGGCCGTCGGGGCGCTAACTCTTCGGCCAGTGCTGCGCGAACACGCCCGCAACCTTCGGGTGAGCTTCGATTCGAGCGAACGCCGCAAAGAGCTCCGGACGATGCGCTTCGAGATGCTTGCGTGCGCCCGACCATTTCGAGACGACGGCAGCATGGATGTCGAGCGCACCGAGCTCTGCCCCGGACAGGTAAGGTCGAGCCGGGAAGATGTCGGCGAACATCTCCCAGTGCTTGTGCAGTCGCGCGCGCGTCCCTCCGCGGATGCGCTCCTTCACCGCGTCGTCGCTGTCGGCGTCGGCGCACCAGCGCTCAGGGAAGTCGATGATGCTGATCGCAGCGTAGCAGTTGGCCGCGATGAACACGATGCCGCGCAGGACCTGCGCCCGCGCCGCGGGATCGCGCGGCAGAAGACCGCTTTCCGGGTGGACGAGACCGAGGTGGATCAGGATGGCGCCGCTCTCCGAGAGCACGCTCCCGTCGGGCAGGACCAGCGTCGGAACCTGGCCCAACGGGTTGAGCTTGAGGAGGTCCGCGAAGGCGTCGTTCGGTTCCCACGACGCGGTCTCGATCACCCGGTAAGGCGCGCCGATGATCTCCAGAGCCGCCTGCGTGGTAGCCGAACCCGATCCCTTCTTGCCGTAGAGCGTGTACATCGCGTTTTCTCCTCGGAAGCGACGAGGCGTGCTCGCCCCTCGAACAGCGAACGCCGGATGATGGGGCGCCCGGACGCGGCTTACGCCGCCTGGCCGCCCGGCGCCATCGCCGCCATGCGCCGTTTCGTCTCTTCGGGCGACACGTCCTCGACGTGGGTCGCGATGGTCCACGTGTGGCCGAAGGGATCCGCAAGCGTGCCGCTGCGGTCCCCGTAGAACTGATCCTTGAGCGCCTGCTTCACGACGCCGCCGGCGGCAGTCGCGCGCGCGAAGAGCGCGTCGACATCCTTGACGTAGAACATCATCGAGACCGACGTGCCGCCGAGCGTTTCGGGGCTCTTGTAACCCTGGTCCGGAGACTCGTCGGCCAGCATGAACAGCCCGTCGCCGATCTTCATTTCGGCGTGGGCGATCTTCCCGTCCGGCGTGGGGAAGCGCATCAATTCGGAAGCCCCGAAGGCCTTCTTGTAGAACTCCATGGCGCGCGACGCGCCATGAACGATGAGATACGGCGTCACGCCGGCGTACCCCGCGGGAATGGCTTGGACCATGAGACTCTCCGTCAGGTGAGGTTCGGTTCGTCCGCCCCGCGGCCTTCGCCGGCGTGAACCGGCCACGCGATGGGACACTGCGACCACCGTGCACCCCGATGCGTTCGGGAGCGCGCCCGCGAGGGAGTTCGAAGATTGCCTCGGCGGGACTGGCGCGTCAAGGCGAAGCGCGGTTCGGTCGCGACCGGCGGCGGTTGGCGCGCTCGCGGCAACGCCGTATCGGACGAAGTCCGACACAAAACGAGAAATCCGCGCCGGAATTTTCCGGCGATGCGCAAGGTCGTAAGCTGACGTTAGGGCCGTTCACCCATGTCGCGTCTGAAGTCATTCGCTCGGCGATTCGCGCAAACCTGGTTCCTGCTGGAGCTCCTGCGAGGACTGCGCTTGACGGGCCGCTACCTCGGCAAACGCAAGTTCACCGTCCAGTATCCCGAGGAGCGCACGCCGCAATCGCCGCGGTTTCGCGGGCTGCACGCGTTGCGCCGATATCCCAACGGCGAGGAAAGGTGCATCGCCTGCAAGCTCTGCGAGTCCGTCTGCCCGGCGCTGGCGATCACCATCGAATCGGAGCAGCGGGCCGATGGCACGCGGCGTACCACGCGCTACGACATCGATCTGTTCAAGTGCATCTACTGCGGCTTCTGCGAGGAAGCCTGTCCGACCGACGCCATCGTCATGACTCGCGAGCTCGAGTTTCACATGGAGGCGCGCCGCGAGTCGATCGCGACCAAGGAGATGCTGCTGGCATTCGGCGACCGCAAGGAAGCCGAAATCGCGGCGGATCGCGCCGCCGACGCGCGCTTCCGATGAATTGACGCAACGGCTTCCCGGGGCGGCGGGAAGCGTGAATCGTTCCCCCCAACACAACCCACTCACCGGAGCACAGTCCATGACCGTCGCGCGCAACAACGAACGTCGCACGAGCCGCGCTTCAGCGGCCGTCCGCCCCGAGCCAAGCCGCCTGTCGCCGCGCGAGCTACGCGATCTCGTCCGTCGTCTGGACCTGCGCCAGCAGGCGCTGCAGGAGAGCATCGCCGAAGAGCGCCACCGCATCGACACCGAAGCCCTGTCTCAGCTCGACGCGGAGGTGGGCGATCAGGTGGATCAGGCGTTCGTGATGGCGAGCGTCGAGATGGAGCGCGGGCTGATCGATCGCTACACACAGGAGCTCGAGCGGATCGCGGCGGTCCGCGAGCGGCTCGCGAGCGGCGTCTTCGGCATCTGCATCGATTGCGGCGAGCCGATCGGCGCGGCACGGCTGCAGGCGCAGCCCACAGCCGTGCGCTGCACCGACTGCCAGTGGCGGCACGAGAAGATCGTCGACATCGCCACAGGTTCCACGATTCCCTAGAATCCGGCATCCGGCATATGTCGTTGTCATTTTTTCCGGCCGCATCGTCCGCGCCGGGAAGGGGGCCGGCCGAACGCTCTTGAGGGCAGGCGCGGAATCGGCGAGCATTCGCACTGTCTTGTCGAACGATTCCCCACCATGGCCAATGTCGCCGGAAGCGCAGGCGTGCGCGGCGTCCTTTCTCCCGTCGTGACCCCCTTCGACGCGAAGCTGCGACCCGACGCCGCGCGCCTCGCTCGGCATTGCCGCTGGCTCGCCGATCGGGGAGTGGGCCTCGCCGTCTTCGGAACCAATTCCGAGGCGAACTCGATGTCTGTCGGAGAGAAGGTCGCGCTGCTCGAAGCGCTAGTCGAGGCGGGATTGCCGCCCGAGCGCATGATGCCGGGCACAGGCTGCTGCGCGTTTCCCGATTCCGTCGATCTGACGCGAGCGGCGGTACGCCTGGGCTGCGCCGGCGTGCTCATGCTGCCGCCGTTCTATTACAAGGGCGTGTCGGATGAAGGACTGTTCCGCAGCTACGCCCAGATCATCGAACGCGTGGCGGAGAACCGGTTGCGCATCTACCTCTATCACATCCCGCCGGTGTCGCAGATCCCCATCAGCCTTGCTCTCATCGAGCGCCTGCTCGATGCCTATCCGGGCACGATCGCCGGGATCAAGGACAGCTCGGGCGACTGGAACAATACGCAGTCGATGCTCGAACGCTTTCAGCCGCGCGGCTTCGACGTGTTCGCGGGCAGCGAGACGTTCCTTCTTGCGACGCTGCGCGCCGGAGGAGCGGGTTGCATAACGGCCACTGGCAACGTCAATCCTGCCTCCATCGCCAGTCTCGCGCGCAACTGGCACGCGGCCGATGCCGATCGCCAACAGGCGGCGCTCGATGCCGTTCGCGCCGTCTTCCAGCAGTTCCCGATGATCCCCGCGCTCAAGGCCGCGATCGCGCACTATTCGGACGATCCAGGCTGGAGCGCCGTGCGCCCGCCGCTAATCGAGCTCGATGGCGCGCAACAGCGCGCGCTCACGCAAACGCTCGCGAGTCTCGGATTCTCGATGCCGGGACTTGCAGTTGAATCCCCCGCTTAGGCTCGTCGCGAATCTCCGCGGCATCCTCCCGACGATTGGATTAGACTAGCAGGCGCACGAGGGGGATAGGCTCGCGCTTGCAATGCGCGTGAGCCAACGACCAGGCCCGGTCAGCGGTTCGAAGGGTCTGCGGAGAAAGCCGATGACGGTTGCAACACCAGCGCTCCGCAGCCGCGGAGCGGCAGTAGCAGACAGGCCGTCGCAGGCAAGCCCGGCGGACCTTGTGCCGACGCTGGACTCGATCGTGTTTCCGCCGTTCGTGCGCGAGCACCAGGATGAGCGGCGCGTTCGTCCCGCTCTGGCGGTTCTGTTCCGGGTCGCAGTCGGTCCGCACCCGGATTACTACGTGCGCCGGTTCGTGAAATACGAGCGAACCGGCGTGAGTGCGCCCAGCTGGCATTGGCCGGCGTTCTTCTTCCCGTCGCTCTGGGCGTTCTATCGCAAGCTATGGGCCTACGGCGTGGCCTGCGCGTTGCTGCCCATGATCGGGGCGGCCGCTTTCGGCGCGGTCGGCGCGTGGCTGGGGGATTCCAGCGTAGCGTGGTGGACCGGTGCGCTGCTCTGCGTCTGGTGCATGCCCGCCGTCGTCTCGGGTGTCTTTGCCAACACGTTCTACTATCGACACGTGCGAGGCCTCGTACGGCAGGCCGAGCGCAGCACGCGCTCGCCGGAGGCTGCGGCGCGACGCCTGGTCAACCGTTCGGCGACGGATCCCGTGGCCGGCGCTCTGTTCGGCACTGCCGCGCTGCTCCTCGTCGCGAGCCTCGCGGGGGCGCGACTGCAGAGCGCATACCATCAGCACGGCGTGCGCTCGAAGGTGGCGCAGGCGATCGCGGCGATGAAGCCATTGCAGCGCCAGGTCGAAGACTATTGGACTTCTGCCCGATCGCTACCGCAGCGTCCGGACTATGGCGCGGTCCGAGCGCAGCACGCGTATCCTCTCGTTCAGGCGTTCGAGCTGAGCCGGCGCAACGGCCGAGTGCGATTCGACTTGGGACCGGCGGTCCCCGAGTTGCAGGGTAGGTCCATCCTGCTCGCGCCCGCGGTGGACGCCTGGCAGAAGCTGCGGTGGCTGTGCATTCCGATCGACATTCCTGTCGTTTACGTTCCGAAGGCTTGCGGGCGCTAGCGCCACAAGCCGGCGGTCTCCTTGCGGTTGCGCTCGCGTCCGTCGTCGTGACGAGCGCGGCGCGCGCCGATGAGCCGCCCTCTCTCCGCCAGGGGCTCTGGCAGTTCGACCGCACCGTGGGGGGACAAAAGATCCAGTCCCGGGAGTGCACGAGCCCGACGGAAGAGATGAAACGGCAGAACGCGCTGCTCATCAAGAGCGGCTGCAGGCTGTCGCCGGCGCAGCGCTCGGGCAAAGCCTACACGTTCACGGCCGAATGCACGGTCAACCCACCCGGCGCGGCGAGCGTCAGCGTGCGATCGGCCTCCGTGATGACGGTCGATAACGAGGACGCGTACACCGTGGAGATCACGACGACCGGCGCCGGCACCTCGACTCAGGAGACCCTGGTCGCTCGCCGCGTGGGCGACTGCAGCAAGTGAAACGGAATCGAGGAAGCGAGCGTGCGTGGGTCGCGGGCGGCGGCCGAGGGACGGCTACATGTAGCGCGGGTTGCGCCGTTGCTCGCGCTGGGCCTCGCGGGCCGGCTCGGACGCCTGGCCGGAGGAAATTCCGTTGCTCTGCGCCGTCGGTCCGGCCACGTAGCCCTGTTGAGCCGCGTCGATGTCGAATTGCTGCAGCTCGTTCGTCCAGAACAGACAGACGATAAGCGCGACCAGCGCGACCAGATTCAGGGCTGCGCTGGCGGCGTGCGAGTATTCCCAGCGCCGCCGCAGCTCGGACCAGTCGCCGGGAAGGAAAGTCCAGTTCGCCGTGACGCGGTTGACCGGCTGCGTGAAGATCCAGAAAACAAGCTGGGTCCCCGCAAGGCACAGGAAGGCGACCCACGCCAGCGCGAATGCCGTCGGAAGCTCGCGCACCATGAACAGCAGGATCAGCATGCAGCCGAGCGCCGCGGCGACCACCAGCCGGGCGAGCGCCCAGCCCCGGTAGAGCCTCTGCACGGTCAGGTATTCGATCCCCGAAAGTCCGATCTTGTTGGGCAGCTCCAGCACGTGCGCCGCCGCCGGCATCATCGCCAGGGTCGCGAGGAGCAGGCTCACGACCCAGATGGTGTTCATTGACATGGTGATCTCTCTATTGTCGCGACGGACGCTTGCCACCGACGTGCAGGCAAATCCAGCCGCCTGCGTCCAAGAACTGCATGCAAGAATTACAAACGGACCGCAATGACGTCCGGTTGACGCCCTGCAGCAAGACTTGCGCCGAGGCGCAACGGACGAAGTCGGTGCCGTGCCGATCTGCGAACAGCAGCGACGACCCGACTATTCGCCGCGAATTTCGCGTGCCGCCCGCTGCAGGATAGCCGCGACGCGCTGCTGCTCTTCGGCGGAGGCGACGTTCAGGCTGGCGAGCGCGCCGCTCAGGCTGCGGCGCGCTTCGGCAAGCTCGGCGCTCCATCCTCGGGGACGATCGTCAGCCCGGCTCGGCTCCTCTCCCGCGAACACTTGTCGCACGTGCTCCATCTTAACGCCGACCCACGCGAGCTGGGCGAGGATCGCATCGACGACGCGGCGATTGCGCTCGAGGTAAGCCCGGCCTTCGTCGCTGATGCGATAGCGCTTCTTCGCGCCTTCGACTTCCACCGACGCGTACCCCAGCTCCTCGAGATAGGTCAACGCGGGATAGATCATCCCGGGGCTCGGGGTGTAGAAGCCGCCCGATCGCTCTTCCAGTACCTTGATGATTTCATAGCCGTGGTATGGCTTGTCGGCGAGCAGCGCAAGGATTACGAGCTGCAAATCCTCGCCCCCGAGCTTGCGGCCCGCACGAAAGCCGTGCCAGCCGAAGCCCCGACCCCCGACCGTGCCGCCAAGGAACCCCGCCGCGCGTCGCGCCTGCCGCCCCCCGCAATGTTGCCTCGAGAACCACGATCGCTCAAATCTCTGCATGTGTTTGCTCCGATTGGTGTCGTTCGATATATTATAAAATATATCTTACGATATCTCTCGTCAAGCGCACCGCAGCGACACCGTTTCCCCTGCGCTAAGGGAGTCGAGCGACCTCGACCCAGCCGCCCTGTTCTCGCGAGGCCAGGCAGCCCTCGATGAAGGCCATCGTATGTGCCCCCTCCTCGATGCGCGGGTAGGCGACGGGCGGTATCGGCGCACCGAGCGTGAGGGCCATGCGCTCCTGCGCGATCTCGAGATAGATGTTGGCGAACGCCTCGCGCAGTCCTTCGGGATGTCCGCGGGGGGAGCGTGCGGCTGCGACGACCGCCGGGGAGAGAAAAGGATCGCCGCGGCCGATCACGCGCACCGGTTCATCCTGCAGCGCGAGACGCAGATAGCTCGGCTCCCGATGCGACCAGTCGAGCATGCCCTTGTCGCCGTAGACGCGCAGCCGGATGTCGTTCTCACCGCCTGCCGCCGCCTGCGTCACGGTAAACGTCCCGCGCGCTCCACCCTCGAGCTCGAGCAACGCCGAAACGTAGTCGATGAGCTTGCGGTGCGGAAGCAGCGTGCCGACGTCGGCGCACACGCGCGCGACGCTGCGACCCGCAGCGAAGCACGCGAGGTGCTGCGCATGACAGCCGATGGCGCTCATCACCAGCGCCAGGCCGCTGCGCTCGGGATCGAGGATCCAGCGCAGACGGTTCGTCCGGGGACCATCCTCGATGCGGGTCGCGAGCCCGCTCTGGATGTACTCGATCTGGACCAGACACAACGCACCCAGCGTCCCGTCGCGCACGATCTCGCGGGCGCAGCGCGTCATCGGATACGCCGAGTAGCCGTGCGCGATCGCGAACAGCCTCTGCGAAGCGCGCACACGCGCGACGAGATCGCACGCCTCGCGGAAGTCGTGCGTGACGGGCTTGTCGCAGATGACGTCCAAGCCGGCGTCGAGCGCGGCGACGGCGAGCGGATAATGCGTGTCGTTCGGCGTCATGATCGCGACCGCCTCGACGCCGTCGGCCCGGGGTTTTTCCGCAGCGATGAGCTCGGCGAGCGTGCCGTAGCTGCGGTGCGGATCGAAGCCGAGCTCCTGACCTGCCGTCCGCGAGCGTGCCGGATCGCTGGAAAACACCCCGCCGACGACGCGCCAGTATCCGTCGAGCTCGGCGGCGGTCTGGTGCATGCGGCCGATCCAGGACGCAGGTCCGCCGCCGACGAGCGCCAGACGCAAGGGCCGACCGAAGCGTTCACGCAAGCTCTTCATCCGTTGTCTGCTCCGTCTCCATCGCGCGGCGGACCATCATGCAAGATACTGGTGAACGAAGGCGATGGCCATGCTGCCTTCGCCCACCCCCGCCGCGACGCGCTTGATCGACCCGTGTCGGACGTCTCCGGCGGCAAACACGCCCGGCATGCTCGTTTCCAGCAGGTACGGGTCGCGGTCGAGCGGCCAGTGACGGTTTGCCTTGGCGACCAGATCGGTGACATCGCGACCCGTGCAGACATAGCCGCGCTCGTCGCGAATGATCGACTCGGGCAGCCATTCGGTCTTCGCGTCGGCGCCGATGAACACGAATACGGCTCCCGCGGGCTCGGTGCGTGTTCCACCCGTCGCGCGGTTCTCGACAACGATGTGCTCGACGTGATCCGATCCCTCGATCCGCACGACGCGATGCCGTGTCCGCACACTGATGTTGGACTTCGAGGCGAGTTGCTCGATGAGGTAATGCGACATCGTCGCGGCGAGCGAGGGCCCGCGCACCAGAAGCGTGACCGATCGCGCGTAATTGGCGAAGAACATCGCCGCCTGTCCGGCCGAGTTGCCTCCCCCGATAAGAAAGATATCCTGATCGACCGTGCCCAGTGCCTCGGTGCGCGCGGCGCCGTAGTAGACGCCGCGGCCAAGCAGCGAATCGCTCCCCGGCACCTCGAGCTCGCGCCAGGCTACGCCGCTTGCGACGACGACGGTCCTGGCGGCGACGCGCTCGTGACCGTCGAGATGCACTTCACGCAGCGTGCCTTGGGGCTCACCGGCGATCCCGCAGACTTCGCGAGCGACGAGGATCTCGGCGCCGAATCGTTTGGCTTGCTGGAGCGCACGGCCACCGAGCTCGTCGCCTGAAACGCCGGTCGGAAAGCCGAGATAGTTCTCGATCCTGGACGATGCGCCAGCCTGGCCGCCTGGTGATTCACGCTCGACGAGGACCGTGCGCAATCCTTCCGATGCACCGTAGACCGCTGCGGCGAGGCCCGCGGGACCGCCGCCAATCACCGCGACGTCGTAGGTCACGGCGGCCGGCCGCGTCTGCAATCCGAGCCGCTCCGCAAGCTGCCGATTCGTAGGCGTAACGAGCCGCGAGCCATCCGGAAGCACGACCACCGGAAAAACATCCCCGGCCTGCGGCGCCGGTACCGCGCCGCCGTTGCGATCCGGACGCGTCGGATCGAGCCACGTGAAAGCCACATGGTTGCGCGCGAGAAAATCCCGCACCCGATGGCAGGCGAGGTCGAAGCGATGGCCGATGATCGTCACCGCCGCAGCCGGCCCCTCGCTCACCAGCTCCTGCAGGTGGCCGATGCGCGTGGCCATCGTCTTGAGGATCTCGCCGTTGAGCTTGGGGCAACCCGAGATCAGCTCGCGGAAATCTGCGGCGTCGAATCCGCAGACGCGCGACGCCTCGGTCGCGCGGAGGCTCGCCACCGCAGGCGAGCCGAGGAGCAGCGGCACTTCGCCGAAGTAGCTCCCGGGCTCGTACACGGTGAGCAGGCGATCGGTGCCGTGGAACGCCTTGCGCACCTCGATGCGACCTTCGAGCAAGCCGAAGAACGACGCCTGCTCGCCCTCGTGGATGAGCCAGTCGCCGGGGCGCAGGCGGATGTCGGCGCCCCGCGCGGCGAGCGTCTGGAGCTCCGATGCCGGCAGCGGCGCGAAGAGGGGAATGGAACGAAGGAGATCGGCGGTGATCATGCGTGAGAAGGCGAGACGGGCAGTGGCTACGTCTTGGAGCGGCGCGGGCGAGGCAACGACTCGAAGAGGAGCTCGTCGACGTAGCACCAAGCCCACGTTTCGCCCGGCTCGATGGACCGCATGATGGGGTGGCCCGTGTCGCGGTAGTGCCGCGTCGCATGCCGGTTCTTCGAGTTGTCGCAGCAGCCGACGTGCCCGCAGGTGAGACAAAGGCGCAGATGCACCCAGGTGTCTCCGAGCTTGAGGCAGTCCTCGCAGCCCTTGGCCGAGGGCACGACGTCCCGGATCGCCTCGAGGTGAGCACAGGCGTCAGTCATCGTCGCTACGGCAGGATTTTCACCTGCTTGACGAACTGCAGCGTGTACGCCTTGCGATAGTCTACGTCGCGCTTGATGAGGCCCGCCTGCGCCATGAAGTCGAACGTCTGCTTCCAGCGGTCGTCGGTCATGGTGAGGATGCCCTGCGTCGCAGCGTCTCCGCCCGTAACCAGACCGAAGTCCTTCATGCGCGCGACGCCGAAGGAGAGAAGACCGTCCTCGATTTGCGGATTATCGCGCTTGATGAGCGCGTTGCCGGGCGCGGGATTGGCGAGATAGCTCTTCCAGCCGAGCGCCGAGGCTTCGACGAAGCGCCGGATCAGATCCGGCTTCTCCTGCACCGTCCTCGCCAGCGTGACGATCGTCTCCGCGTAGGGCGGATAGCCGTCGGCGGCAAGCAGGAACACTTTCGGGCGTATGCCGCCCTTCTCGATCGAATACGGTTCCGAGGTCGCGTAGCCCTGCTGCGCGATGTTCCTGTCGACCAGGAACTGCTGCACGCTGAAGGAGTACGGACGCTTCTGCGCGTCGGTGAAACCGTACTTCGCCTTGAGCCACGGCCAGAATGTAGTCTCGCTCGCCTGTCCGATCAGGAGCGTTCGCGTCTTGAGGTCGGCCAGATCCCTGACGTCGGGATGCGCGATCATCACCGCGGGGTCGGCCTGGAACGTGGCGGCGACGGTTACCAGGGGCAGGCCCTGCTGCACGGCGTTCAGCGTCGCGACGTCGTAGCCCATCGCGAAGTCCGCCTGGCCCGCGACGAGGAGCTGGTAGACGTTGACCTGCGGGCCGCCCATCTTGATCGTCACATCGAGCCCGTAATGCCGATAGATCCCTTCGGCGAGCGCCTGGTAGAAGCCTCCGTGCTCGGCCTCCGCGTACCAGTTGGTCACGAACACGACCCTGTCCGCGGCATGGGTGCCGCCCGCCGCGACGCCGAACGCGATCGTCATGAGAACGGCGCGCCGCCAGCCGGAGAGGAGCCGGCCGAGCCCGGTGAGGCCAACAAGAAGCACTTCACGAAGCATGTCTGGGGAGCTCCTTCGGTCGCCTGAGGGGTCAGCCGGGTGAAACGGAGTGGATCATTGCTGCGTCACCTCGCTCTCGTGCCAGCGGCGGAGCGCAAGCCGCGCGCCAAGCGCGGTGAGCATGGAAAGCACTATACCGGTCGCCGCGATCAGAAACAAAGCCGCGAAAAGTCGCGGGATGTTGAGCTGCAAGCCGGAAAGCAGGATCTGGTAGGCCAGGCCGGAGACCGTGCCTCCGGTCCCGGCCACGAATTCGGCGACGACCGCGCCGATGAGCGCGAGACCTGCAGACACGCGCAGCCCCGCGAAGAAGTAAGGCAGCGCGCTCGGCACGCGCAGCCGCACGAGCGTCTGCCAGCGGTCGGCGCCGTAAAGACGAAACAGCTCGAGGAGGCCCGGATCGACGCTGCGCAAGCCCAGCGTCGTATTCGACACGATGGGGAACAGCGCGACGATCGTCGCGCACAGCACCAGGGCGATGCGCGTGTCCCTGACCCATATGATGATGAGCGGCGCGATGGCCACGATCGGCGTCACCTGCAGCAGGATCGCGTACGGGAAGAGGCTCGCTTCGATCACCCGGCTTTGCACGAACAGGAAGGCCGTGGCGATGCCGATCAGCGTCGCGAGCAGCAGTGCGGCCAGCGTCACCGCCAGCGTGAAGGCGAGCGAGCGCGACAGCAGGCCCCAATCGCGCTGCAGTGTCGCCACAACGGCGAGCGGCGACGGCACCAGATAGGGAGGCACGTCATACGCCGTCACCACCGCCTGCCATGCGGCGAGAAGGACCAACCCGACCGCGAGCGGGGCACCGTAGCGCACGCCGGCGCGCATCACGACGGCGCGACCTCAGCGGCTTCCGCCATCGCGGCGGCGAGCATCGCCGACAGACGCGCGGCGTAGCCTGCGAACCGTGCCGACATCCGGAATGCGTCGGTGCGAGGGTGCGGCTCGTCGATCGCGACCTCGCCGACGATGCGTCCGGGCCGAGGGGACATCACGAGCACGCGGGTCGACAGAAAGACCGCCTCGAAGATGCTGTGCGTCACGAACAGGATCGTCAGCGCCTCTCGGGCCCAGAGGTCGGCGAGCTCGCGATCGAGGCGCATGCGCGTGATCTCGTCGAGCGCAGCGAAAGGCTCGTCCATGAGGAGCAGCGAGGGCTCCGTGGCCAGGGCGCGGGCGATGGAAACGCGCATCTGCATCCCGCCGGAAAGCTCGCGCGGGTACGCATGCCGGAAGTCTTTCAGCCCCACCAGCGCGAGCGCCCTGCTCACCCGCTCCGTCGCGCGATCGGCGGCGGCGGAGCGGCCGAGATCGAAGGGCAAGCGGACGTTCTTCTCGACGTCGGCCCAGGCGAGAAGCGTCGCGCTCTGGAAGACGAAGGCGAGACGCCGCGGGTCCTTATCCGACGCGGCCGCGTCGGGCCACAGCCGCACGCGCCCCTCGGATGGAGCCGTGAGGCCGGCAACCAGCCGCAGCAGCGTGCTCTTGCCGCACCCGGATGGCCCGACGATGGTCGCGAACTCGCCGCCGGCGACGCGGAGCGTGAGGGGCTGGAGCGCGCGCACGCCGTTGGCGAACACCTTGCCGGCGCCGGCGAGATCGATCGCGGTCATGGGCTGGAAAAGCCCGCGGACTTGCGGGCGGGAGCGAATCTAGCACACGGTCGGACACGCGCACGCGCGGCGTTGCAGCCGGACCGAGCGCCCGCGGATGCCTCAGTCGTTCCGTGCGCCTGCGCCACCGTGGCGCCTCGCGTGCACCCAGGTGAATTCCGCGCCGAAAAGAAAAATCTGCGCAGAGTAGTAGAGCCAGAGCAGCAGCACGACAAACGATCCTGCAGCCGCGTAGGCGGAGGCGATCGCGCTGTTGCCGAGATAGAAACCGATCGCCAGCCGACCGATGTTGAAAAGCACCGCAGTCACGAACGCGCCCGCCCAGACGTCGCGCCACGCGATCTCCACGTGCGGCAGCCACTTGTAGAGCATGGCGAAGAGGACCGTGAAGGCAGCCACGGACACCGCGAAGTCGAGGAGAAAAACGAGGCTCGCACTGGTGACCGAGAAGCGCCAGAAATGCGCCAGCGCCGCCAGCGCGCTGCCCGCCACCAGCGACACCACGAGCAGAAAGCCGATGCCGAGGATCAGGCCGAACGAAAGCAGCCGTGCACGCACCAACGCCACGAGCCCGTTCTCTTGCGGCGGCGGCGCCCGCCAGATGCGGTTGAGATCGTCTTCGAGCTCCACGAGCACGCTCGTAGCGCCGACGAACAGAACGATGAAGCCGATCGCGGTCGCGATCGCGCCGCTGCGGTCGATGGCTGCGGAGAGCAGCAGCTTTTCCAGCGCATCGGCGCCCACCGGTCCCAGCAGCGCCGCGAACTGTTCGACCACCGCCCCGCGAGCCGCATCGGCGCCGTAGACCGCGCCCGCAATGGCAATCACGATGACCAGCAGCGGCGCCAGCGAGAACGCCGTATAGAAGGCGAGCGCCGCGCCCATGCTCGAAGCGCGGTCGTCGACCCACGCGATCGCGGCTTCCTTGAACAGCGACAGATACTCGCGCAGCAGCGGCATCGGCGGCATCCCACGCCCGGGTTCCTGGCTCGCGCTCAAGCATGAACTACGCCCGGACCTTTAGACAGCGAACGAAAAGCGCGTTTGGCCCGCTATCGGCGTGCCGGCGGTGCGGGAATCGCCGGGGTTTTCGCAAGACTGACGCAGACAAACTTACACTGGGCTGCAACTCCCGCCCTCCGATCGACGCTACATCCCTACATCCCGAGCATCCGCGGGAACCAGAGCGAGATCGCGGGGACGTAGGTGACCAGCATCAGTACCGCGAACATGACGGCGTAGAACGGCCAGATGCCGCGCATCACCTGTTCCATGGTTACCTTGCCGACCGCGCAGCCGACGAACAGCGTGGCCCCGACGGGGGGCGTCAGGAGCCCGATCCCGAGGTTGAGCAGCATGATCATGCCGAAGTGCACGGGATCGACCCCGAGCGTGGTCACGACCGGAAGCATGATCGGCGTGCAGATGAGGATAAGCGGCGCCATGTCCATCAGGCAGCCCAGGACCAGCATCAGGCCGTTCAGGAGGATCAGGATCACGTCCTTGTTGTGCGAGAGCGTAAGGAAGAACGCGGTCACCTTGGCCGGGATCTGCATGAGCGCCATGACGTAGCCGAAGCTCGAGGCGCAGGCGATGAGCGTCATGACCATCGCCACGGTCTTGAGGGTGCGGTGCACGAGTCCCGGCAGATCGCGCCAGCGGTAGTCACGATAGACGAACATCGTGACGGAAAACGCCCACAGGCAGGCCACCGCGCCCGCTTCGATCGCGGTGAACACGCCGCCGAGGATCCCGCCGATGATGATGACGATCGTAATGAGCCCCCACAGCGCGTCGATCGTGATGCGCACGGCATCGCGCAGCGGCACGGACTGCCCGGTCGGGTGCCCGTCGCGATAGGCGATATAGAGGCACAACAGGATCAGCGCCAGCCCGAGCAGCAGCCCAGGAACGATGCCGGCCATGAACAGGCTGGTGATCGAAATCAGGCCGCCGGTCGCTAGCGAGTAGATCACGGCGTTGTGCGAGGGCGGCACCAGGATCGCCTGCACCGATGCGCTGATCGTGACGTTGGTCGCGAACACCCGGGGAAAGCCGACCTTCTCCATCTGGGGAATCATGACCGAGCCGATCGCCGAGGTATCCGCGACCGACGAGCCGGAGATGCCCGACAGGAACGTGGTGGCGATGATATTGACGGCCGACAATCCGCCGCGCACGCGCACGACACCGACGAGGACGTTCGCGAACGCGACCAGCCGCCTCGCCATGCCCCCTTCGGACATGATCGCGCCGGCGAGCACGAAGAAGGGAATCGTCAGCATCGCCACCTTGGACACGCCGTCGGAGATCTTGAGCATGACCGCTTCGAGCGGAACGCCGATCCAGAGCGCGCCGGCGATCGCGGCGAGGCCCAGCGAATACGCGATCGGGACGCCGAGTGCGAAGAAGACGAACAGGCTGCAGAGCAGAACCGCGATGTCCATACGATCGAGGGACCGGCCCGTGCTAGTCGAATGCCGCCGCCGAATGCGCGTCGCCGCCTTTGTCCGGCGGCGTGCCGAGGGTGAGATGCTCGACGACGAACAGGAACAGGATCGCGCCGCCGACGGGGATCGGTAGGTACGTGATGCCGGTCGACAGGAAAGGAAAATCGGCGATGGTGTTATACCAGGTCGCCTCGACCAATCGAGCGCCCCAGAACAGCATGAACAGCGCGATGAGCGCCATCAGCAGCTCGACGACGAGGTCGGTCACGCGCCGGTAGCCCGCCGGCAGCGCATTGACCACGAGTCTCACGTTCATGTGCAGTCGCAAGCGGTAGCAGGCTGCGGCGCCGAAGAAGGTGAGCACGATCGTGAGCAGCACGGCGGCCGGCTCCGGCCACGACGACGCGCTGTTGAGCACGTAGCGGGTGAACACCGCCCAGGGAATGACCGCGGAGATGAGCACCAGCGCGACGCCGGCGATGATCACGCACCCGAGATACAGCGTGTCCATCGCTTTGCGGTAGGCAAGCGCCATCGATTCGCTCCTTCAGGTCCGGATGCAGCGTACGCCGAGTCCCGGGCGTCGCGGTCCGCCGCGCCCGGGTTGGTCAGCCCGGCCCGAATGGCCGGTCAGCCGGCGATTACTCCACCGCCTGGATGCGCTTGATCATGTCGGCGTACTTGGGACCGTACTTGTCCCACACCGGCTTGACGGCCGCCTGGAACGGTTTCTTGTCGGCAATCGGGATCACCATGATCCCGGCGGCCTTCGCCTTGTCCATCGCGTCTTTCTCGTACTTGTTCCAAAGCACGCGTTCTTCGAGCTGGGCCTCGCGGGAGAATTTCCTGACCAGCTCCTGATCCGCCGGGGGGAGACTGTCCCACACCTTGCGCGACATCACCAGGATCTCGGGCACGATCAGGTGCTCGTCGAGCGTGTAGTACTTCGCCACGGTGTAGTGATTGTCGAACACGAAGCTCGGCGGGTTGTTCTCCGCGCCGTCGACCACGCCCGTCTGCAGGGCGTTGAACACCTGGTCGTAGCCCATCGCCACGCCGTTGCCGCCGAGCGCGTTCATCATGTCGACGAACATCGGGTTGCCCATGACGCGGAATTTCATGCCCTTGAGGTCTTCGATGCTGTGGATCGGCTTCTTGGTGTCGTAGAGGCTGCGCGCGCCCGCGTCCATCCAGCACAGGCCGACCAGCCCTGCTTTCGGATTGTTCGTCACCTTGTCGAGCAGCTCCTGGCCGATCGGCCCGTCGATCACCTTCTGCATGTGCGCCGTGCTGCGGAAGAGGTACGGCAGATTGAAGACGTTGAGGTCGTCGACCACCGGCCCGAGAGCGCCTACGCTCACCCGCGCGAGCGCCAGCGCGCCGACCTGCGCCTGCTCGATCGCCTCTTTCTCGCCGCCGAGCTGCATCGACGGATAGATCTCCACGGAGATCCGGCCGTGGGTTGCCGCCTCGAGCTTCTTGCCCATGCTGGCGATCGCCGCCACCGTGGGGTACCCCGCCGGATGGACGTCGGAGGCCTTGAGCACCACCTTTTGCTGGGCCACGGCCGGGCCGCCCAAAGATGCGCCGGAAAGCGCCAGGGCGACGGCCATCGCCATCCGCAACGCACTGCGTTTGTCGATCATCGGATCCTCCTTCGTCGGTCGTTTTCGCGGGCCGCTCGTGCCCGCAGCGGATCGTGTTATTGGCCAGACCAGTGGTCAGACCACCTGATAACCTTACGACTTGACCAAAGCGACGACGAAAGTACCATCCCAAAGCGGCGTTGACAAGCGGCGCGCGCACGACCCTCAGCCGCTGTTGCGCAGGCCGGCTGCGAGGCCGTTGATCGTGAGATGGATGCCGCGGCGGGTTCGCTCGTCGGTCTGCACGCTCCGGTAGCGCCGCAGCAGCTCGACCTGCAAGTGGTTGAGGGGGTCGAGATACGGGAAACGGTTGCGGATGCTGCGCTCGAGCGTCGGGTTGTCCTCGAGCAGCCGCGTCTTGCCCGAGATCGCGAGCAGCCAGTGGACAGCGCGTTCGCGCTCGGCGGCCAGTTGCGAAAAGACCGCGTCGCGCACGCCGGAATCGGCGACGAGGTCCGCGTAGCGCGAGGCGATGGCGAAATCGGTCTTGGCGAGCACCATGCTCATGTTGGACAGCATGCTGCGGAAGAAAGGCCAGCGCGCGTGCATCGCGCGGAGCCGGGCGAGGCGGACATCGCGCTCCCCCGCCGCTTCCGCCAGCCACCCTTCCACGGCCGTGCCGAAGCCGTACCAGCCGGGCAGGCTCACGCGGCACTGGCTCCAGCTGAATACCCACGGAATGGCGCGCAGATCCTCGATCCTCTGCGAAGGCTTGCGCGACGCCGGGCGGCTCCCGAGGTTGAGCTCCGCGATCTCGGCGATCGGCGTGGAGGCGCGGAAGAATCCGTTGAACTCGGACGTGCCGTAGACGAGCGCGCGGTAAGCGGCGAAGGCGCGGGAGGACAGCGCGTCCATCGCCGCGTGATATTCGGCGACCACGTCTCCGTGCGCCTCGGGAAGCAGGCTCGCCTCGATCGTCGCCGCGACGAGCGTCTCGAGGTTGCGCCGCCCGAGCTCGGGATCGGAGTACTTGCTGGCGACGATCTCGCCCTGCTCGGTGACCCGGATCGCCCCGTTCACGCTGCCCGCCGGTTGCGCCAGAATCGCCTCGTAGCTGGGTCCGCCGCCCCGGCCCACGGTGCCCCCGCGCCCGTGGAACAGCCGGAGCTTCACGTCGAAGGCGCGGCAAGCCTCTACGAGCGCGAGTTCGGCCCGGTAGAGCGCCCAGTTGGCGGTCACGAAGCCGCCATCCTTGTTGCTGTCCGAATAGCCGAGCATCACTTCCTGCCATCGGCCGCGGCTGGCGAGCCAGCTCTGATAGATCGGCAGCCGGAACGCCGCGCGCATGACCTCCGCGCAGCGCTCCAAATCGTCGATGGTTTCGAACAGCGGCACGATGTTCACCATCAGTCGCCGCGAGCTTGCCAGCCCGACCTCCTTCAGGAGCAGCGCCACTTCCAGCAGATCGCTCAGCGATTGGCACTTGGAGATCACGTAATTCGGAACGGCGGCCGGCCCGAACCGGCGATGGATCTCGGCCGCAGCGCGTAAGATCGCCAGGTCCGAATCGAGAAGCTCGGAGCGCGCGACGTGCGGCGTATCGAGCAGGCGCGGACTCACAAGGTCGGCGGCGAGAAGCTCCACGCGCCCGCGTTCCGAGAGGGCGGCGTAGTCGGCGTGCACACCGGCTCTCGCCAGAAGCTCGGCGACGATCGCTTCGTGCACGTCTGAATTCTGACGCAGGTCCAACGTCGCGAGATGAAATCCGAACACGGCTACCGCCCGCCGCAGGTCCCTGAGCCGGCCGTCTGCGAGCGAGCGCGAGCCGTGAGCCGCCAGCGACGCGGCGATCGTATCGAGCTCGGACAGCAGCTCGCCGGGGTTGCCGTACGGGGGCATCCGGGCGTGCGGCGGCCTCGGCGGGTCCAAGCCGGCCAGTTCCCTGGCCGTCTCCGCCACTCGCGCGTAGATCCCGATGAGCGCCTGCCGGTACGGTTCGTCCCGGCGATGAGGATTGGTGTCGCACGCGGCCGCGGCGAGCGCAAGCAGCTCCGCGCTCGGCGCGACCAGTCGCGACGAGAGCGAAAGCTCGGCGCCGAGACGGTTCACCTCCTCGAGATAATGCGCAAGCGCTACGCTTGCCTGGGCACGGTTCGCGTATTCCAGCGTCGCCGCCCTGACATGGGGATTGCCATCGCGATCGCCGCCGATCCACGAGCCCATGACCAGGAACGACGGCAGGCTATCGCCGGAGCCGCCGTGGTCTGCATAACCGGCCTCCAGCGCGGCGTAGAGCCGGGGGATCTCCTCGAGGAATGTCCGCGGATAGTAGCCGACGCCGTTGTCGATCTCTTCCTTCACGTCGAGCTTCGAGAGCCGCAGCATCGCGGTCTGCCACAACGCGAGCACCTGCCCGTAGAGCCTTTCCTGCATCGCATCGAGCTCGTCCGGCGTAAGGATGCTGCGGTCACGCCACTTGAGCAGCCGCACGATTTCGCGCTCGCAGTCGAGAATGCTCTTGCGCTGCACCTCGGTCGGATGCGCGGTCAGCACCGGGCTCACCAGCGCATCGGCGAAGAAATCGCGCACCGCGGTCGGGGAAACGCCGGCTTCGGAAAGACGATCGAACGCGTGCGCGACGCTTCGCGGCTGAGACGGCGAGCCGGCCAGCGCATGTGCGCGCCGCCGCCGGGTCTGGTGCACGTCCTCGGCAAGGTTGGCAAGGTGAGAGAAGTAGCTGAAGGCGCGCACGACGTCGAGCACGTGCGCGATCGGCAGCGGGTTCAGAAGCGACGCGAGCTCGTCTTTGACGTGCGCCGCGGCCTCTCCCGGCGCGGCGCGGCGCAGGCGGATGGCCGTCTGCCGGATCGCCTCGATTCGCGCGAATCCGTCTTCGCCGGTCTGCGCGCGCAAGACGTCGCCGAGGACTCGACCGAGCAGACGCGTGTCCTCCCTGAGCAAGAGATCCTTGTCGGCCTGTGCGTCCACGGGAACGAGCGATCCTTGCTCATTCATTTCGACGATGGAGAAGCCGGAGATTCTAGCGAGTTTGCGGGCGAGACGGCCGATGCATTATGCTGGCGCGACCAGGCTTCTCCGCGCACACCGCGCGGTCGACGACCGTGACCGCCCTCGCCTCTTCCGATCCCTGGCAGGCCCTGCTCGACCAGCGCCGCGCCCTCGCAGGCCGGTCTCTTGCCGATCTGTTCGATTCGGACAGCCGGCGCGCATCGAATCTCGCCGTCGTCTGGGACGACTGGCTCGCGGATTGGTCGAAGCAACGACTCACGTCCGAAACGATCAATCTGCTGCTCGCGCGCGCCCGGGCGCGCAATCTGGAAATGTGGATCGCGGCGCTCTTCGCAGGCGAGAAGATCAATCTTTCCGAACAGCGGCCGGCGTTGCACACGGCGCTGCGCCAGCAGGGCGACGCGCCGCTTCTGGTCGACGGCGCCGACGTGATCCCCGCGATCCGGGCGGCGCAGGCGCGCATGCGCACCCTCGCCACGCAGCTCCGCAGCGGCTTGAGGCTCGGCGTGACGGGACGGCCCATCCGCTCCGTGGTCCATCTCGGGATCGGCGGCTCCGATCTTGGTCCCGCGCTCGTCTGCGAGGCGATCGCCGGCGCCTCGCGGCGCGACGGCATCGACGTCGCGTTCGTGTCGAACGTCGATCCCGAGCACCTCGCGCGCGCGCTCACTGGGCTCGATCCCGCGATGACGCTGTTCATCGTCACGTCCAAGACGTTCACCACGATCGAGACGCTCCGCAACGCGCAGTCGGCAAGAGAATGGCTCGCCGCGAGCCTTGGCGGGGGCGCGGCCTTGGCGCAGCACTTTATCGCCGTGACCGCCAACGTCGAGGCAGCGCGCGCTTTCGGCGTCTCGGGCAGCGACGTGTTGCCGCTGTGGGACTGGGTCGGCGGCCGCTACTCGCTGTGGTCGGCGGTCGGCATCTCGATCGCGGTCCGCTGCGGCTGGGATGCCTTCGCCCAGGTCCTCGCCGGCGCCGCCAGCATGGATGCGCATTTCCGCGAGACTCCGCTGGAGACCAATCTGCCGGTGCTGCTGGCGCTGGTCGACTACTGGAACTCGGAGCTGCTCGGGTACCCGCAGCGCGTCGTCGTACCATACGCGCACGCCCTCGGGCTCTTCCCGGCCTGGCTGCAGCAGTTATCGCTCGAGAGCAACGGCAAGTCGGTGGCTCGCGATGGCACTGCGCTCGCCGGCAAGGGCGCACCCTCGGTGTGGGGCGGCGTCGGAACCGACAGCCAACACGCGTTCTTCCAGTGGCTGCATCAGGGCACGCATCCCGTGCCGGTCGAATTCATCGTGCCGGTCCGCGCCGCGCGGCCCTTGGGCGATCAGCAGAGCATCCTCGTGGCCAACGCGATAGCGCAGGCTCAGGCGTTGATGGTCGGGAAACCGCTCGCGGCGGTGCGCACCGAGCTCGCGGCCAAAGGCGTCGCGCCTGCCGCGATCGACGCGCAGGCACCGCACCGCGTCTGCCCGGGCGATCGGCCATCGACGACGCTTCTGCTGCCCGAGCTCAGTGCGCGGCGGCTGGGCCAGCTCCTCGCTCTCTACGAGCATCGCACGTTCGTCGAGGGTGTCCTGAGCGGAGTGAATTCGTTCGACCAGTGGGGGGTGGAGCTCGGCAAGGCGCTCGCCGCGCCGATCGCGACCGCGCTGCGTAGCGGCGACGAACCCGATGGCGCCGATTCTTCGACGCGCGCTCTGACCGCGCATGCGCAATCGCTGCTGCGCGCTCGCGGTTCGAGCTGAACGAAGTTTCGCAGGTCGCGGGACCTCTGGCGGAGCTGTGTTCAGCGGGCGTGCCGCTTCGGCCGCGCAGCCCCGCCCGCGGCGAAGCGCCCATATCGGCGGGGGCCGTCCTGGGTCTGCGGTTCTCCTGCGTGAGAAGAGTCGAGATAGAACGGATCGACCGACGAAGACGGCACGCGCGGACGTCGCGACGAGCGCCTGGCAGCGCGCGACCGGGCCATGAGCACGAAGAGCACGAAAGCGATCACCGCGATGACCGCGGGAATCCAGTACGGCGCGAGGCCCCACCAATCCATGCGCTCTCCAGTCCGCTAAGCAGTCTCATCGACTGCCGATGGCAGTGCGCCCTTGCGCTCCGCGCACCGGCCGGTTTCATTCTCTTCCCATTGCGAGCGGGCGGCAATGAGCTTCGCGATTCCTCAGGGTGTCACCAACTCGCGCAATCGCCCGCTCAACTGCCAGACCGCCGAGGCGTAGAGGCGACTCCGGTTGTAGCGTGTGAGCACGTACCAGTTCTCGAACGTCAGCCAATACGTCGGCGAGCCATTCGTCTCAAGCATCAACAGGCCGACGGGGTCGGGCGCGAGATCGCCCGGGAAGCTGAAGCCGGTAACACCATCACGGGTCCACGCCGCGAGCAGGCGTCGGTCGGCGACGCCTCCGTCGAAGCGCCGCAGCACCGCTTCGACATCGGCCGGTTCGATCCGCGCCGGCGTCATCACCGGCTGGCCGGGTTGCCAGCCATGGCGCACGAGGTACTGTGCCACGCTGCCGATCGCGTCCTCGGCATCGTTGGCAAGATCGATCCGGCCGTCGCCGTCGAAATCGATGGCGTATGCCCGTATGCTCCCCGGCATGAACTGCGGCAGCCCGATGGCGCCGGCGTACGAGCCCTTCGGCTCCAGCGGAGACATGGCCTGCTCCCTCGCGAGCAGCAAGAACTGCTCGAGCTCGCCGCGGAAGAAATCCTCGCGGCGCGGATAGTCGAACGCGAGCGTAGTTAGCGCGTCGACCACACGGTATCCGCCCGTGTTGCGGCCGTAATAGGTCTCGACCCCGAGGATCGCTACGATGATCTCCGGCGGGACACCGAACAGGCGCCCCGCGCGATCCAGCGCATCGGCATGCGCGCGCCAGAATTCCGCGCCCGCCTCGATGCGCTCCGGATCGAGGAACCGCGACGCGAAGTCGTCGTACGTCGGCGGAGATACGATCGGGCGGGTCATCGCCTCGATCACACGTGGCTGATAGCGGACCTGCGCGAACAATCGGCGCAGCGCAGGCGCGGAAAAGCCGTGCTCGCCGCTCATGCGCTCGACGAAGGCCTCGACGTCCGGGCGCTTCTCGTAGCCGGGCGACGCGGCTGCGGCTGGGCTCGCGAGAGCGAGCAGCAGAAGGGCGCATACGCCCGCGATCGCGCCGCGCCTGCCCGTGCTGCGTTCGCCTGCTCTCATCGGTTTCAGTGTGCGGTCGATGGTATCATCCGCGCGCGCTGGCCCCCCGCATGCTCTATCCGTTCGTTCGTCCGCTGCTGTTCGCGCTGGATCCGGAGACGGCACACGAGCTGACGCTCGCCGGGCTCGACGCCGCGGCATCGCTCGGCGTCACTCGGCTCGCGCTCCCGAGTCCGCCGCCCTCGCCGGTCGAGGCGATGGGACTCAAGTTCCCGAACCGCATCGGGCTGGCGGCAGGACTGGACAAGAACGCGGCCCACATCGATGGGCTCGCGACGTTCGGCTTCGGTTTCATCGAATGCGGCACGGTGACGCCTCGACCTCAGCCCGGCAATCCGAGGCCGCGGCTCTTCCGCCTTCCTGAAGCCGAGGCGTTGATCAATCGCCTCGGCTTCAACAACGCCGGCGTCGACGCGTTCGTCCACAACGTCACGCGCGCTCGCTTCGGACCGCGGTCCGGGGGCATCCTGGGGCTCAACATCGGCCGGAATTTCGACACGCCGAACGAGCGTGCGATCGAGGACTATCTGACCTGCCTTCGCGCCGTTCACGGCTATGCGAGCTACGTTACCGTCAACATCTCGTCGCCCAATACCGTGGGATTGCGTGAGCTTCAGAAGGACGATGCGCTCGACAGCCTGCTCGCGGCGCTGAAGGGACAGCAGGCGAAGCTCGCCGACCACCACGGCAAATACACGCCGCTCGCGGTGAAGATCGCGCCCGACCTGTCGGCGGACGAGGTCAGGGCCATCGCGCGTGCGCTCCTCGCCCATCGCATCGACGCCGTGATCGCGACCAATACGACGGTCGATCATGCCGCCGTGGCCGGATTGCGGCACGCGGACGAAGCGGGTGGACTGTCGGGACGGCCCCTGAAGGACAAGGCGACCGCGGTGATCCGCACGCTGGCCGCGGCGCTCGACGGCGCCGTGCCGATCATCGGGGTGGGCGGAATTCTCTCCGGGGCCGACGCCAAGGAGAAAATCGACGCCGGAGCGACGCTGGTGCAGATCTATACGGGCCTCATCTACCGAGGTCCCGAGCTCGTCTCGGAGATCGCGCGGGCGCTCGCGTAGCCCGGGGTGAGCGCAGGCAAACCCCGGGGGCGACGCAACAACCCACGTTTGCTAGTGCTCGTTGGGATCCCGGGGATCGCGCGTCGCGCGGGAGCCCGGGCTACGCGGACTACGCCGGTTGTTCGCCGAACTTCTCTTCGAGCGAGGCCATCATGCTGACGAACGCCCGGTCGACCAGCGGCTCGGCTTCGACCAGCCGTGCGCGGTCGTTGCGGAACCGATCCGCGAGCTCGTCGGCGGTCAGAGATACCGCTTTCTGCCCCTGCCGGTTCGTGAAGAGATACGTGCCGCGCAACGGGCTTACCCAGGCGAGCTTGGCGAACGCGAGCTGGCCGTCTTCGCCTTCGAACTCGATCCACATTCCCCGCTCGAGGCTCGCGGCCAATTCGGCAAAGCGATCCTGGACGATCTCCACCGCGGGCTCGGTCGGCGCAGGGGGCGGGGCGGGCGCCATCGCCTCGGCCAGCGCGCGCGCCTTGGCCGCCGTAACCACGTCGCCCTTGGCGGTCGCTTCCTCCGCGGCCGCGGCGGCCGCCTCGGCCACGGCGGTCGTCGGCATCGGCACCGACGCGAGGCTCGGCTTCACGGCAGCCGCGTGCGCTTCGACCAGGTTGGCCATGAACTGCTCGCGCTCGCCCGGCTCCCAGACGACGTTCTGCAGGCCGCCGTGCAGCCGCTTGAGCAGGTTCGGCAGCATCGCGACCAATCTGCGACGCTCGTCGGTGGCACGCTTCGGTTGCACACTCCACACCAGGTCGTCCAGCGTGGCCAGCGCGGAAGCCCAGGTCTCGCTCTCCTCGCCCTGCAAATAGAGCTGCGCAAGCACGCCGATCCAGCGCTCCCTCAGGAACGAACCGAGGAAATTGGGAACCGGGTGCAGCTCGAGCCGCTTTTCGATCTCGGAGTTGGCGACGACGCGCGCGATCTCGTGCCGGTCGCGCTGATTGATCTCCTCGGCCGAGGACTGGATCGTCGCCTCCGCGCTCTTCTCCTCCTCGGCGAGGAACGTCTCGAGCTCCTTGCGCAGCGTGTCGAAGAGCCCGATGTCGTCTGAGAACTCGTCGAGGATCCGATGGACGATGTGCTCGATCTTCTTGTACAGCGGATCCTCGGTGCCCATCGTCGCAGACCAGCCGATGCCGGCGTGGGCGAGGGCGTTCACGAGCAGCCGCGACGGATGCGACTTCTTGGAGAAGAACGCGCCGTCCAGCATGGCCGCCTTGAGCACCGGGATCTGCAGGCGGCCGACCAGCACCTTCATGCTGTCGGGCAGGTCCTTCGTCTCGAAGATGAAATCAAACAGCATCGCCACCAGCTCGATGGTCATCGCTTCGAGCTGATTGGCCTTGGCGCCCAGGGGCGATTCCTGCAGATCGCGCAGGACGTTGTGCATGCCCTCCGGGATGCCGGCGAACTGCACGGACACGCCGCCGACGTCGAACGCCGTTTCACCCTGCTGGAGCCGTGACAGCGCGTCGCCGAGCTCGCGGGTGACCAGGATGCGCGGGCCGCCGAACGGACCCATCGCCGGCCGTTGCATTTCACCGCTGTAGTCAGCGGCCATCGGATAGGCGCCCGGCTGCCGCGCCGCCCCTGCGCCGCGGCTCGCCAGGCGCTGGAGGACCGCCATCAGATCCATCTCGGGGCTGGCGCCCGCTGCGCCCGGAGGGGGATGCGCGAGCTGCGCGTCCGGAGCGGGCGCACGCGCCGTCGCGCCGCCGGACCGCCGGACGTAGGTGGCGCCCGCCTGCGGCATGACGTGCAGGCTTTCCAGGTGGCGATTGAGATCCGCGTAGATCGCGTTGATGTCGCCAAGCGAGCTCTGGTTGAGCTCTTTCAGAATCGCGTATTTCATGCGTTCGTCGCCCTTGATCGAACGCAGCGCGTCCATGAAAGCCTGCACGATCGCAGCCGGCGCCAGCGGATTGGTCGTGAGCTCGAGCTCGGGTCGCCCGAGCAGGTATCCGACCGCGCGGTTGAATTCCAGCAGTTCGTCGTGGCAGAGGTTTTCGACGACGCGGACGATGTTGCCCAGGACGATCGATTCGTCCATCGCCAGCGTATCGACCAGCGCCAGCTTGCGTACGTCGGCGTTGGCGAAGTCCTTTTTCTTGTCGGTCTCGCCCTTGACCTTGCCGTCGACCTGCAGTCGGAGCTGGCGCTCGAACTCGGTCATCAGCTTGCTGCGCTCGTTGCGAAGCAGCTCCCGCGCATCGAGAAACGTGAGCTGATCCTCGCGGACGTCGGAATTGCCGGCCCTCGTCATGAGCTGGTCGCTAACGCGGTCCAGCATCGACGCAAACGACAGAAGGAGGCGATGGATCGCGAGATCCCGGCAGTCGTCCAGGATTTTCGCCATCTCGCGCGGCAAGGCGCGGCGGGCGGTCGCTTCGCCGGTGGTGGTCGTCGTGTTCACGTAAAAGTCAGGGCCCCTGGTCCCCCCGCCATGAATTCACTTCTCAACTCCTGTCGCCAAGTTACTGTATCACGCGCAGTTTCCCGGCGCCAATGCACGAAAAGTCCATTTAGCCCCTGGAAAGCTCCCTCCAGGCCTTCTCGAGACGTTTGTATGACACCGGAAACGGCGTGCGCAATTCCTGCGCGAACAGCGAGACCCTCAGCTCCTCGATGAGCCACCGGAACGCCTCCAGCGCGGGCTCATGGCGTCGGGCTGCCCGGTTGGCCTCTTCCCGAGTCCGGTAGCGTTGCCAGAGGGCCGCGACGGCCTCGGCCTGCCGGGCGTCGCGCTCACTGTTTTCAGGGTACTTGGCCAGCCGCCGGTCGAGCGCCTCGAGATAGCGCGGAACGTGCATGAGCGAGCCCCAGGGCGTGGCGGAGAAGAAGCCCGGGAACACGAGCCGATCCCGCTGCGCGGCCGCCTCGGCACCGAGCCGCGCGAGCGACCTCGGAAACGTGGTGATTCTCCGCGAGACGGCGTGGTACTGGGCTGCGATGGCGCTCAGCAAGCGGAAAGCGGCTTCCGCGACGGCAGGCAGCCGCGTTCGCGCCCGCTTGAGCTGTTCCGCATAGCCGCGCTCGGAGCGCGGGAGCGGATCCTCGCCAATGAACGCCCGGTCGCGGATGGCGGCGAGCACGTCGGCAAGCAGCGTATCGCTCGCGATTGCCGGCTTGAGCTGCAGTGCTGCCTGCACGAAGCCGGGCTCGCCCTTTTCCCAGCGCCGCAACGCCGGTTTCAGCTCGCGGCCGATCAGCCCCACGACGGCAGCGCGCGTGGCCGCGTCGGCGGCGGCGCGCGTGTCGAGAAGCTTGAGGGCCACACCGTCTTCTTCCTCGATCAGAGCCGGGTACCCCGTTACTGGGCGACCCTGGCGCACCACCGACAGGCTCTCCGGCAGGTCACCGAAATCCCAGCTCCGGATGCCCCTGCGCTCGAGGCTCGGCTCGGCCCCGGCGAACGTGAGCTGGGCGGCTTCACCCAGCTGGGCCCTGAGCGCCGCGAGGTCCCGGCTCATGGCGAGCTCATGTCCGTCCGGATCGATCACGCGGACGTTCATCGCGAGATGCGGCGGCAGCGCTCGGGCGTCCCAGACGTCCGCCGGCAACGGCGCACGGAGGCGCGCCGACAGTAAGGCGCGCAAGGCCTCGGCGAGCGACTCCCCCGGCCGCGGCGCTTCACTGAGGAATGCCGTCACGAAGCCCTGTCCCGGAGGCAGGCGGCTGCGCCAGGCTTTGGGGAGGGCCTTCAGGTACCACGCGACTTTCTCGCGCACCATGCCGGGCACCAGCCAGGAGATTCGCGCTTCGTCGATCTGATTGAGGAGCGCGAGCGGACAGCTGAGCGTAATCCCGTCCAGCAGATGGCCCGGCGAGAAGCGGTACCTGAGCGGCAGGCGCGCGCCGGCCATCTCGACCGACTCGGGAAACTGTTCCTCGGTGACAGCCTCGGCGGCGTGGCGCATCAGCACCTCGCGGGTCATGAACAATCGCTTCGGGTCCTTTCCCTGCAGGTCGCGCAGCCACCGCTCGAACGCAACGGCGGTGCACACGTCCTCCGGGACGCGCTCCGCGTAGAACGCATAGACCGTCTCGTCGTCGACCAGCACGTCCTGGCGCCGCGCCTTGTGTTCCAGCTCGGCGATCTCCTGGCGGAGGGCGCGGTTATGCGCGAGGAAGGGCGCCCGCGTGTCGAACTCGTCCGCCACGAGCGCTTCGCGAATGAAGACCTCCCGCGCGACCGCCGGTGCGATCGCGCCGTAGGAAACGCGGCGGCGCGGCACCAGCGTCAGCCCGAACAGGCTCGCCCGCTCGCTCGCGATCACTTCGCCGCGCGCCCGATCCCAGTGCGGCTCGAACCATGTCCGGTCGACGAGCTCGCCCGCCACCGATTCGATCCATTCCGGCTCGATCTTCGCCGCGCAGCGCGCGTAGAGCCTCGTCGTCTCCGTAAGCTCGGCGGCGAGCACCCATTTCGGCCGCTTCTTCGCGAGCCCGGAGCCCGGATGCAGGAAGAACTTGAGACCTCGCGCGCCGAGATAATGCTCTTCGCCCTCGGACCGCGTGCCGATGTTCGACAGGAGGCCGGCCAGAAGCGCGCGGTGGACGAGCTCGTAGCGGGCCTCGTCGATTTTTTCCGGCAACGCATCCTTCCACTGCCAGCCGAGCTCCCGGATCTGCTCGACGAGCTGATTGCGCAGGTCGCGCCACTCGACCAGGCGAAGATACGACACGAAGTGCGCGCGACACCGATCGACCAGGCGGCGGTGCGAAAGCCTTTCGGATTGCGCGTCGGCAAAGAATTGCCACAGCAGCATGAGGCTCAGGAAATCCGAGCGCTCGTCGCGAAAGCGCAGATGGGCCTGATCGGCCGCGTGCTGCTTCTCCAGCGGGCGCTCGCGCGGATCGGGAACGGCCAGCGCGCTCGCGATCACCAGCGCCTCAGCGAGGCATCCGAGCTCTCGCCCGGCCAGGATGATCCGGCCCACGCGAGGGTCGACCGGCAGCTGCGCGAGCTCGCGGCCGAGCTCGGTGAGCTTGCGCCCGGCGTCCATCGCGCCCAGTTCCTGCAGAAGCTGGTAGCCGTCGGCGATCGCGCGCGGAGCCGGCGGATCGAGGAAGGGAAACGCGGCGACGTCGGGCAGATCGAGCGCCGCCATGCGCAGGATCACCGCGGCCAGCGACGTGCGCAGGATCTCGGGATCGGTGAAGCCGGCGCGCGCCGTGAAGTCGTCTTCGGCGTACAGCCGGACGCAGATCCCCGGCGCCGTGCGGCCGCAGCGACCCGCGCGCTGGGCGGCCGCCGACTGCGCGATCTTCTCGATGCCCAGCAGCGCGACCTTGTTGCGCAGCGAATAGCGGCGGACGCGTGCCAGCCCCGAGTCGATGACGCAGCGGACGCCCGGAACGGTCAGCGACGTTTCGGCGACGTTGGTCGCGAGCACCATCCGCCGACCGCGGCTCGGCACGAATACGCGCTGCTGCTCGGCGACCGAAAGCCGCGCGTAGAGCGGAAGGAGCTCGACGAGGCCGGCGTATGGACGGCGCGCAAAGCTCGCGCGCGCGAGCTCGGCGGTCTCGCGGATTTCGCGTTCGCCCGGAAGAAAGACGAGGATGTCGCCGCTGCCCTCGCGCCAGAGGTCCTCGGCAGCGGAGACGACCGCTTCCTCGAGGGGCTCTTCGTCGTCGTCTTCGTCGGCCGCGGTCGGACGGTAGCGGATCTCGACCGGATAGGTTCGGCCGGACACTTCGATCACCGGCGCGGGAACGTCGCGCCCGAAGTGCTTCGCGAACCGGTCCGCATCCAGCGTCGCCGAAGTCACGATCACCTTGAGATCGGGCCGTCGCGGCAGGAGCTCCCTCAAGTAGCCGAGGAGGAAGTCGACGTTGAGGCTGCGCTCGTGCGCTTCGTCGACGATGATCGTGTCGTATGTAGCCAGGTCACGGTCGGCTAAAGTTTCGGCGAGCAGGATGCCGTCGGTCATCAGCTTGATGTACGCGTCCGGCCCGGTGCGATCGGTGAAGCGGACCTTGTAGCCGACGGCCTCGCCAAGCCTTGTTCCCAGCTCCTGGGCGATGCGCGCGGCCACGCTGCGCGCGGCGATGCGTCGCGGCTGCGTGTGGCCGATGAGACCGCGCGCGCCACGCCCCAGCTCCAGGCAGATCTTGGGCAGCTGCGTGGTCTTCCCCGAGCCGGTCTCACCCCGAACGATGACGACCGGATGAGCGCGGATCGCTTCGGCGATCTCCTCGCGGCGCTCGGACACCGGCAATTCGGGCGGGAAGCTCGGCCTTGGGATAGCCGCCGCACGGGCTTCGGCGCGCTCGCGCGAGGCGGCGACGGCGCGCGCAACGCGTTCGATTTCTGCCGGCGCCGCGTGGCGGGAGAGTCGCGCTATCTGGCGCTCGAGCCGGGCTCGATCCGCCGTCATCGTGCTGACCAGCCCGGCGCGAAGACGTTCGATGGAAGGCGGCGTTCGCACGGCGCGGGATTCTATCCCAGCGTTCGGCCGGGCGTTATGATGCCTGGATCCGCCTTCGGGAGACCGCCATGCTGCGACTGACCATCCTCATGCTCGCGATGCTCGCCCTCGCGTTCGGCGCCGACGCCGCCACGCTGCGCTGGGCCAACCGAGGCGACCCGCAGACCACCGATCCCCACTCCCAGAACGAGGGGCTCACCAACAACCTCAACCTGCTGGTGTACGAATTCCTTGTCGGCAGAAACAAGAAGCTCGAGATCGAGCCGCAGCTCGCGGTTTCCTGGCAGCAGCTGAGCCCGACGGTGTGGCGCTTCAAGCTGCGCCCGGGCGTGAAATTCCACGATGGCACGCCGTTCACCGCCGATGACGTCGTGTTCTCCTTCCAGCGCGCCGCCGAGCCTACCTCGCAGTTGCGCGTTTACGCCAATGCTGCGGGCGTGCCGAAGAAGATCGACGATCTCACCGTCGAGTTCACGACCAACGGCCCCAACCCGGTCGAGCTCGAGCACATGAATACGATCAACATCATGAGCAAGGCCTGGTGCGAGCAGCACAACGTCACCAAGCCGCAGAACTACACGGCCAAGGAAGACGCGTACACGGCCCACTACGCCAACGGCACCGGCCCGTACATGCTCAAGTCGCGCGAGCCCGACGTGAAGACCGTGCTGGTCAAGAATCCGAACTGGTGGGGCATCAAGGAAGGCAAGTTCGAGGGCAACGTCGATGAGGTCATCTTCACGCCCATCGGCTCCGACGCCACCCGGCTCGCCGCGCTCGTCTCGGGCGAGATCGATCTCATCAACGATCCTCCGGTGCAGGACGTCCCGCGGCTGAAGCAGAACCCTGATGTGAAAGTGCTCGAGGGGGTCGAGAACCGCGTCGTGTTCATCGGCATGGATCAGCACTCCGACGAGCTCCTCTATTCGAATGTCAAGGGCAAGAATCCATTCAAGGACAAGCGCGTCCGGCAGGCGCTGTATCAGGCGATCGACATCGAGACGATCCGCAGCACGACGATGCGCGGGTTGTCGAAGCCGACCGGCGCGATGATCCCGGCGCCGCTGCCATGGATCGTCGATCCTGAGAAGCGACTCTCCTTCGATCGCGCCAAGGCGAAACAGCTTCTCGCCGACGCAGGTTACCCGCACGGGTTCGAGGTGACGCTCGATTGCCCGAACAACCGCTATGTCAACGACGAGAAGATCTGTCAGGCGCTCGCCGCCATGTGGAGCCAGATCGGCGTGACCACCAACGTGACCGCGATGCCGCGCGCGAACTACTTCCCCAAGCTGGAGAAGCTCGACACCAGCCTGTACATGCTCGGCTGGGGCGGCGCCGCAACCGACCCCATCTTCATCCTCCAGCCGGTGCTTCACAGCGCCAACGGCAAAGGCGACGGTGACTACAACTACGGCCGTTACAACAATCCGAAGCTCGATGCGCTCATCGATCAGATCAAGACGGAGATCGACGTCGAGAAGCGGCGGAGGCTCATCAACGAGGCGCTGATGCTCCAGCACGACGAGATCCTGAATCTGCCGCTGCACCGGCAGGTGATCCCCTGGGCGTCGCGCAGCAACGTCACCGCGGTGCACCTCGCCAACAACAACGTCATTCCCAACTGGGTGACGGTGAAGCAGCTCCAGTAGCGACCGCCGCGCCGGATCCTATTCCGAGCCCGTCGCCGCCGCGGGCTCGGCCGCGACCTGCGTTATCTCGCCCCGCGCGACGAGATAACGCGTGGCAATCCAGGAGATGGCGATCGTGAGCGCGGCCGCGATGGCCGAGAGCACCCAGCCCTGCACGGTGCCCTTCTCCATCGCCTCGGTCAGGGCGGAAGCCGCTCCATAGACGGCGATCAAGGCCGGCACAATCCGCAGGTCGAAGCGCACCAGAAAAGCGAACAGGAACGCCGACACCGCGCCGCCGATCACGCCCGCGGCGACGATCTCCGGCCACTGCGTTGCGTGCATGGCCGCGACCGCGCCCTGGGCGAGCATGAGGAGCAGGACGCAAAGCAGCCGATGCCGGGCCCAGCCGGAGCTCAGCCGGTCGAGCCAGCGGAAGGCGACGATCGCCCCTGCCATCGGAGTAAGGACGTTGACCATCGATGCCGCGCGCGCCAGCCAAGGCACTGCGGCCCTCTCCGCGCCGTAGCTCGGCCACGAGGGCGCCAACTCGGGCGTGAAGGCCGAGACGAGCGCTTGGATGCCGAGCGTGAACAGCGCAATCTCGGCGCCGCGAATCCAGAGGGTCGCGGTGTCGAGCCCAGGGGTGACGTGCATGCGTGCCGCGTACGTCGCAACGCCCGAAAGCATGCCGGCGAGGAGGGCGCCCAGCACCGCACCGAACAAAGCGCGGCCCGACGCGAGCGCAACCTGTCGCACCACCGGCTCGGTGGTGCTGAGACCGAAGGCCATCGACGGCCACTGGTCAATCGTGCCCACGAGGCTTGCCCCGAACACGACAAGCGTCACGACCCAGAACACACGCCGGTCGAAGTGATCGCGCGTCCAGGCCACACTCGCCCAGATGATCGCGCCCAGGCCCACCAGGCTGAACAGCAGCACGACGACGATCTTGGCGATGGAGAGCCGGCTCGCGCGTTCGCGCTCGGCCCGCTGCCACGCCTCGGGAACGAAGACGTAACGGCCGGAGCCGGCGATCTGATCGCCGGCGATCAGGACCACGGCGCGCGCCTCTCCGCCCTTGCCGACGTCGACTCGCGGATCCACGAACGTGAATTGCCAGTCGATTCGAGCGGGCTGGGCGTCCTCTGTCGCCTCGACCTCGCGCAGGAGCGCCGGATCGAGACCGAAAGCCTGTCGCAGCTCGCGCTGCGCAAGCACACGCGCTTCGTCGCGCGACAGCTTCGCGCCCGGACGCTGCTCGGGCAACTGATGGCGAATGCTTCGCACCTTGCCTTCGTTGTCGACGATCACGCGCCATTCTTCGGCGCGGTCGACGACGTCGCCGTCGTCGAAGCGAGCGTAGCGGACCTCCCAGTACGGCGGCGCGAGCCAGTTGCCGACCAGCTTTCGATAGGCTTCATGCCCGGCCTCGCGCCACACGAAGACGTGTCCCTGCCATTGGCCCGGGTCTTCCGGCGCGGTGCGCGTGATCGCGAAGCGACGCCAATCCGGCGACAGCTTGACGCCGCGTGCCGCGAGCGCGGCGTCTGCCGAGGCTTCCGCTTGCGTGCGGCCGATCTCGAGCGGCGGCGCATCCGCGTGATGGCCGTGGGTGACCACGATCGCGATCAGCCCCAGAAGCGCCAGCACCGGCAACGCGCGCTGGACGCGAACGCTCCATGCACCGGCGCCTGCCCGGGCCGGCGCGGCAGCAGCCCTCGCCGCAGGACCGGCGGGATTCCACGCCGCGTTGGTGAGCGAGGCCGGGAAGGCGAGCCATGCGCCGGCGACTGCGCGCCGCATCAGCACGACGACCAGCGGCACCAGCGCGGCAGCGATGACCAGCGCCTGGTTGATCTCGGCGACTCGGCCCCCGACGAGAAACACCGGAATCGACATCAGCGTGAGATCGAATACCGCGTGCAGGATCACGGTGGTGAGCAATCCGAAGCGCAGGAAGATGAGGCCCCAGACGAAGGCCGGACCGATCAGCTCCACCAGTCTCGAGTAGGGGGGGAATCCGGGATAGTTCGCGTGCGCCGCTGCAAAGACGAGCGCCTGCAGCACGAGCGTCACGCCGATCAGCAGCCGCCGGTGGCCGAACCGCGCGCCGATCAGCGCCGCAAGCGAAAGGGGCACCGCGCGGAACAGGCATTCCTCCATGAAACCGGCCTGCAGCGCCGTCCCGATCGGCGACAACGCCGGCACCGCGCTGCCGAGGATGTTCGGATCGGTGAGAAGCTCCGAGGGCTGCCACCAGCCGTAGTAGCGATTGGTGACGAAATAAAAAATCGCGATGAGTCCGAGCTCGATCGGCACGGCGAGATAGCCGCCGAGCGTGCGCCCGAGCACGGCGCGGGTCGGCGCTGCGGCGCCGGACCACAGGCGCCAGAGCTGCGGATGCTCGGGGAAGGCGGCGCGCGAGAGGCTCTCCGCGGCCATGAAGACCAGCGCCAGGCCGAGCCCGCCGCCAAGCGCCACCACCGCCGCGAGGCCGATCTGCTGGCCCCAGAACACCGCCGTCGATTGCGCGGTGTCGTAGCTGAACCACGACTGCGGCGCGTTGGCGAGAAGCGCCAGCGCATTGATCCCGGCCACCACGAGGCCGGCGACGAGCGCCGGCTTCCAGAGAAGCCTGCGTTGCCGCATCAGCCACAGCACACCCAGGATGCAGCCTCCGAGCCCGTAGAGCGCGCCGACGGAAAGCGCCGCGACATTGGCGATGGTGTTGTTGGCCGAGCGCATCTCCTGGTAGCGCCGCGTGAACGCTTCGGGCACGTAGACGAAATGGGTGAGGCCGGTGAGCGCGTCCCCGGACACGACGAGCTGGAGCCGTACGCGACCGTCGCCGAGCTTCTCGTCCGTGCGCTCGTAGGTCAGGGCGTGGTCGATGCGATGGCTCGGCCGCTCGGTCTGCGACTGCTCGATGAGTTTGTAGCGGGAAAAGTCGATCTGCCAGTCCTCGCGCGCGCTCCGTTCGGCGATCTCGCGCGCGGCTTCCGCGTCGAGTGCCGCCCCAGGTGTGCTCTCGGCGAGCTTGCGCGCGAAGCCGTACGGCGTCCCGTCGGGCTTGAAACGTATGCGCGCTTCGTCAGTCTCGCCGGGCTTGAACAGCCGTACCTCCCAGCGGTACGGCGCGTAGACCTCGCCCGACAGCAGTCGCGTGAAGGCCGGCTTGCCGCCGGCCTCGAGCTCCACGAAATTCTGCGTCGTGCCGTCGTGCGCGAACAACGCCGCTTCGCGCGCGCCCGGAGCGATGAGATGGAGCCGGTCGGCGATGTCCGCGGCGCGCTGCAGCGCTTCCTCGCGCGACATCTTGACCTCGAGATTGATGAGCGGCAGGGCCTGGGGGAAGTAAAGCCAGGCATAGACGCCAGCGACCGCCGAAATCAGCGCGAATACGATCCAGAAGGCGGGTTTGCGCGTGATGCCCTTCATGGTCCGGCTTTCCGCGGGTCGCTCCAGGGTTATTCTTCTCGTTGTCCAGTGTGCGCGAGTTGGATGACGCCGCCCGCCGCCAGTTCCGCAAGCGCCGCGTCCGAAAGGCCGAGGCGCTGACGCAGCACCGAAGCGGTATGCTCGCCGAGCAAGGGAGGTGCGTGAGTATACGCGACCGGGGTGGAGGAGAAATGCAGCGGGTTCCCCACCTGCGGGATGGTTCCTGACAATGGATGAGGGAGCTCGATGCGCATGGCTCGAGCTTGTACCTGCGGATCGGCGAAAACCTGATCGAGGCGATTGATCGGACCGCATGGCACGCCCACCGCTTCCAGCGCTTCCAGCCAGTCGCGCTGTCGGCGCGTGCGCACGACCGCCGCGATCATCGGCACGAGCTCGTCTCGCCGTCGCACGCGCTCGGCATTGACCGCGAACCGCGGATCGCGCGCCCACTCGGGCTTGCCGGCGACCTCGCAGAAGCGCGCGAACTGCGCGTCGTTGCCGACCGCGAGAATGAGGTGACCGTCGGCGCATTCGAATACCTGGTACGGGACGATGTTCTGGTGAGCGTTGCCGGCGCGGCCGGGCGGCGTTCCGGAGACGAGATAGTTCATGTTCATGACCGCCATCATCGCGACCTGGGTGTCGAAGAGCGCGACGTCGATGTGCTGGCCCGCGCCGCCGTGCGCATCACGGTACGCGATCGCGGCGAGGATCGCGGTGCACGCGTACATTCCCGTCATCAGGTCCGAGATCGCGATGCCCGCCTTCTGCGGTCCGCCGCCGGGCAGCTCGTCTCGCTCGCCCGTGACGCTCATGAATCCGCCCATCCCCTGGATGATGAAGTCGTATCCCGCGCGATCGGCATACGGACCGGTCTGACCGAATCCCGTGATCGAGCAGTACACGAGCCCCGGATTGAGGCTGGCGAGGCTCGCGTAGTCGAGGCCGTACTTGGTGAGTCCTCCGACCTTGAAGTTCTCCACTACGATGTCGGCAGACCTCGCGAGATCGCGCACGAGCTCCCGCCCCTCGGGTTTGGTGAAATCGACCGCGACGGACTTCTTGCTGCGATTGCATGCGAGGTAATACGCGGCCTCACCCGTGTCACGCCCCGCGAGGTCCTTGAGGAAAGGCGGGCCCCAGCTCCGCGTATCGTCGCCGCTGCCGGGTTTCTCGATCTTGATGACCTCCGCGCCGAGGTCCGCCAGGAGCTGCGTGCACCACGGACCCGCGAGCACACGGGAGAGATCGAGAACGGTGAGATGGGAGAGCGGGCCGGCCACGGAAGGCGAGCGTCTGCGGCGTCAGTTCGTAGCCCGATGGGGAGCGAAGCGAACCTCGCAATCCTGACTCAGCCCGGGGTTCGCCACGGGCTACTCAGTCCACCGCCTTGACCAGCTCCTCCACCGTCTTCTTGGCATCGCCGAACACCATCATCGTCTTGTCCATGTAGAACAGAGGATTGTCGAGCCCCGCGTAGCCCGAGGCCATCGAGCGCTTGTTCACGATCACGCTCTTCGCCTTGTAGGCCTCGATGATGGGCATGCCGTAGATGGGACTGCCCTTCTGCTCGGCGAGCGGGTTGACCACGTCGTTCGCGCCGAGGATCAGCGCCACGTCGGCCTGCGGAAATTCGCTGTTGATGTCCTCCATCTCGAAGACCTGGTCGTACGGGACTTCCGCCTCCGCGAGAAGCACGTTCATGTGACCCGGCATCCGCCCGGCCACCGGGTGGATCGCGTACTTCACGGTAACGCCGTTGGCGGTCAGCTTCGCCGCAAGCTCCTTCACCGCGTGCTGCGCCCGCGCGACCGCGAGCCCGTAACCGGGCACGATGATCACGGTGTCGGCGTTGGAAAGCAGGAACGCCGCATCCTCGGGGCTGCCGCTCTTGACGGGTTTCTTCTGCGCGTCTTCGGCGCTGGCGGCCGTCTCGCCGCCGAAGCCGCCGAGGATGACGCTGAAGAACGAGCGGTTCATCGCGCGGCACATGATGTACGAGAGGATCGCACCCGAGGAGCCGACGAGCGAGCCGGCGATGATCAGCATCGGGTTGTCGAGCGAGAAGCCGATGCCCGCGGCTGCCCAGCCCGAGTAGCTGTTGAGCATCGAGATCACCACCGGCATGTCCGCGCCGCCGATCGGGATGATGAGCAGGAAGCCGAGCAGAAACGCGAGCGCCGTCATGACGATGAACGGTCCCCAGTCGGCGGGCGCCGGCAACACGCAGAACCAGATGCCGAAGCCGATCATCGCGATGCCGATCGCGAGATTCAGATAGTGCTGTCCGACAAATACCACCGGCGCGCTGCGGATCGTGCCGGAGAGCTTGCCGAACGCGATGACCGAGCCCGAGAACGTGACCGCGCCGATGAACGTGCCGATGAAGAGCTCGATCTTGTGTCCCAGCGTGATAGGCACGGCCAGCCCCATCGCAGCCGGGTTGTTGACGGCCGCGATGGCGATGAACACCGCCGCGAGGCCCACCAGCGAGTGCATTGCCGCGATCAGCTGGGGCATCTGGGTCATCTGCACCCACCGGGCAACGACCGCCCCGATTGCGCCGCCGATCGCCATAGCAACCAGGATCGGGAGCACGTTCTTGCTGTGCGAATAGACGAGCGCAAGCGTGACCAGCAGCGCGATCGCCATGCCGACCATGCCGTAGACGTTGCCGCGGCGGGCAGTCTGCGGTCCGGACAGCCCCCTCAGCGCGAGGATGAAACTGACGGCCGCGACCAGGTACCAGAGTGCGACTTGATTGGCGCTCATCGATGTGCCCCCACGCTGGCGGCCTCATCGGCCAATTCGGCCGCTGCGCTGCCCTCCGAGGGGACGCTATTCGCGTCTTGGGGCGTCCCTGCGGCGCTCGTGCGTCCCTTGCTCCGCATCATGGCTTCGCCTTAGCGACGGGCTTCGCTTCCTTCTTCTTGAACATCTCGAGCATGCGCCGCGTGACGAGAAAACCGCCGAAGGTATTGATCGAAACCAGCGCCACTGCCAGCACGCCGAGCCAGCCGCCCCAATCGAGCTCGGCGGCGCCGGCGGCCAGCATCGCGCCCACCATGATGATGCTGGAGATGGCGTTGGTCACGCTCATCAGCGGCGTGTGCAGAGCCGGCGTGACGTTCCATACGACCTGGAACCCGACGAAAATCGCCAGCACGAAAACGATGAGGTTGAGGACGATGGGATCAACGCCAGCGGTCATGATTCGCTCCCTCGGATGACTCCGCCCTCCCGGCGGGGAGAGGAAGAAAAGAACTCAGCTTCTCGACACGACCGTGCCGTTCTCGCACACGAGCGTGGCCTTGATGATCTCGTCGTCCTTCGGCACCGCGAATTCGCCGGTCTTCGCGTTGAGCGAGAGCGCGAGGAAATTGAGCACGTTGCGGGCATAGAGCGCGGATGCGTCGGCGGGTACGCGCGCGGGCAGGTTCCCGAAGCCGACGATCTTGACGCCGTTCCTGGCCACGATCTGGTCGAGCTGCGAGCCCTCGACGTTGCCCCCCTGCTCGACGGCAAGGTCGACGATTACCGCGCCGCTCTTCATCGCCGCGACGGTTTCCGCCTTGATGAGCTTCGGCGCCGGGCGTCCGGGAATCAGCGCGGTGGTGATCAGAATGTCGACGCTCTTGCAGCGCTCGGCGATGACCTCTGCCTGCCGCGCCATCCACTCCGGCGGCATGGGACGCGCGTACCCGCCGACGCCTTCCGCGATCTTGCGCTCCTCGTCGTTCGCGTACGGCACGTCGACCCATTTCGCGCCCAGCGACTCGACCTGATCCTTGACCGAGGGGCGCACGTCGGAAGCCTCGATCACTGCGCCGAGGCGCTTCGCGGTGGCGATCGCCTGCAGGCCGGCCACGCCGACGCCGAGGATCAGCACGCGCGCGGCTTTGACCGTTCCGGCCGCGGTCATGAGCATCGGCATGAAGCGGCCATAGATGTTCGCGGCGATCATCACGGCCTTGTAGCCGGCGATGTTCGCCTGCGAGGAGAGCACGTCCATCGATTGCGCGCGCGTGATGCGCGGCAGCCACTCGAGCGCGTAGCCCGATACACCCGTCGCCGCGCACGACTGCAGCGACGCCGCATCGAATGGATTCAGTAGCCCGATCAGCATCCCGCCGCCTTTGAGCTTCGGGAGCTCTTCCATCGTCGGTGCGCGCACCTTGAGCGCGATGTCCGCGCCGAGCGTCTCGTCGGCGGTGCCGATGCGAGCGCCCGCTGCCTGGAAATCGCCGTCGCTGATGCTGGAGTGCACGCCGGCGCCCGCTTCGACGACGAGCTGATGCTTGCCGCTCGCCGCGAGCTTCTTGAGCGTTTCGGGCGTTGCGGCGACACGCGTTTCGCCCGCGCGAGTCTCGCGTGGAATCCCAATAATCATCGTGCGGATGGTGCTTCGTCGGACATGTCTTCTTCTTCTAGCCCGTTATCTTGCCACAAAGCCGTCGCACACCGGTTTGCGCTAACGCAAAGAATGGCCCCGGGGCTACTCGATCGCATCGGCGATCGCCTTGCCGAGCTCGATCGTCGTCGCCCTGCCGCCGAGGTCCGGCGTGCGCGGCCCGTCGGCGAGCGCACGCTCGATCCCGCGCATCACCGCGGCTGCCGCGTCGGCGTGACCGAGATGCTCGAGCATCATCGCGCCGCACCAGATCTGGCCGATCGGATTGGCAATGCCCTTGCCCGCGATGTCGGGCGCCGAACCGTGCACCGGCTCGAACAGCGACGGATACTCCCGCGTCGGGTTGATGTTGGCCGACGGCGCGATCCCGATCGTGCCGCACACGGCGGGTCCGAGATCCGAGAGAATGTCGCCGAAGAGGTTCGAGCCGACGACGACATCGAAGGCCTGCGGCCGCTGCACGAAATGCGCGCTCAGGATGTCGATGTGATACTGGTCGGTGCGGATGTCCGAATACCTTTTCGCCATCGCCCGGAACCGCTCGTCCCAGTAAGGCATGGTGATCGAGATGCCGTTGGATTTGGTTGCCGAGGTGACGTGCTTCGCCGGGCGCTTGCGCGCGAGATCGAACGCGAATTCGAGGATGCGATCCACGCCCTTGCGGGTGAACACCGACTCCTGGAACACGACCTCGCGCTCGGTCCCTTCGAACATTCTTCCGCCGACGGACGAATATTCCCCTTCCGTGTTCTCGCGCACGACGACGAAGTCGATGTCGCCGGGCTTGCGATTGGCGAGCGGCGAGGGGACGCCCGGCATGAGCCGGCACGGCCGCAGGTTGACGTACTGATCGAAGCCCCGGCGCCACTGGATGAGCGATCCCCACAAGGAGACGTGGTCCGGTACGGTCGCCGGCCATCCGACCGCGCCGAAGAACATCGCGTCGTGGTGCCGGACGCGCTCGAACCAGTCCTCGGGCATCATCCGGCCGTGCTTGGCGTAATAGTCGCAGCTCCAGGGCAGCTCGTCCCAGTCGAAATCGATGCCGAAACGCTGCCCGGCGGATTCCAGCGCGCGCAGGCCTTCGGGCACCACTTCCTTGCCGATTCCGTCGCCCGGGATGACCGCGATGCGATAGCGCTTCTGCATGGATAGTCGCCTGATGCTCGAGAGCCGACATGTTAATGTAACCCGCTCGATGCAGACAGTCCCCGACGCACGATGACGAGGCCGTCCGTGGAATGGCACTGGAAGCCCTTCGCGGAGCTCGCGCCCGCGGAGCTTTATGCGCTGCTCGCCGCGCGCGCCGCGGTGTTCGTCGTCGAGCAGCGCTGCCTATTTCAGGATGCGGACGGCTTCGACCCGTACGCCTGGCATCTCCTGGGCTGGACGGGAGCCGGTCGCGACCGCACGCTTGGCGCTTACCTCCGCCTGATCGAGCCGGGGCGCAAGTATCCCGAGCCTTCGATCGGTCGCGTGCTCACCGCCGCGTCGGTGCGTGGCGCAGGATTGGGGCGCGAGGCAATGCGCGAAGCGCTCGCGCGCTGCGCCGATCTCTATCCCGGCTCGGCCGTGCGGATCGCGGCGCAGCAGCGCCTGGAGCGCTTCTATGCGACGATGGGCTTTCGCGCCGCGTCGGCTTCCTACGAGGAAGACGGCATCCTGCACGTCGACATGGTGCGCCCGCCGGACTCGCAAGGCCGGATTCATACGCCCTGATGCGAAAGACGCCTTCGCGGCTGCGTCCCTGCGGCGGGATGCCGGTTCGCCCAAGTTGCGCTAATATCCCTCGCCTCGCGCGCGACAACCGCTTTCGATGAAGCAGACCTTTCTCGACTTCGAACAGCCCATCGCCGAACTGCAGACGAAGATCGACGAGCTGCGCTACGTCCACGAGGACTCCGCGGTCGACATCTCCGACGAGATCAACCGCCTGCAGAAGAAGAGCCAGCAGCTCACCAAGGAGATCTACGGGAAGCTCTCGGCCTGGCAGATCGCGCAGGTCGCGCGGCATCCGCAACGGCCTTACACCCTGGACGTCATCGCCGGCGCCTTCACCGATTTCCACGAGCTGCACGGTGATCGAGGCTACGCCGACGACGCGGCGATCGTCGGCGGGCTCGCCCGGTTCAACGGCGCGCCGTGCATGGTGGTCGGGCACCAGAAGGGGCGCGACACCAAGGAGAAGATCTTCCGCAACTTCGGGATGCCGCGGCCGGAGGGGTACCGCAAGGCGCTGCGGCTGATGCGCCTCGCCGAGAAGTTCGTCCTGCCCTTGTTTACCTTCGTCGACACGCCCGGCGCGTTCCCCGGCATCGGTGCCGAAGAGCGCGGTCAATCCGAAGCGATCGGACGCAATCTGTACGAGATGGCCGGATTGCGCACGCCGATCGTCGTCACCGTCATCGGCGAAGGCGGCTCCGGGGGCGCTCTCGCGATCGCCGTGGGCGACATCACGCTGATGCTGCAGTACGCGACCTATTCGGTGATTTCGCCCGAGGGCTGCGCCTCCATCCTGTGGAAGGACGCCGGACACGCCGAAGAGGCGGCGGAAACGCTGGGCATCACGGCACAGCGCCTCAAGACGCTCGGTCTCATCGACAGGGTCGTCACCGAGCCGCTCGGCGGCGCTCACCGCGACCACGCCGCGCTTATCGCCACGCTAAAGAAAGCGCTGACCGACGCCCTGCACCACGTGCAGGAGCAGCCTATCGACGCGCTGCTCGAGGCACGCGAGGACAAGCTGCTCGGCTATGGCAAGTTCAAGGAACTCACGGCCGGCTGAGGCAGGAGACGCGGTCGCCACCGTCAACGCAGCGCTGGCCGCGGCGCTTGCCCGCCATGTCACTCCGGGCGCAAGGCTCGCGATCGCGCTCTCCGGCGGGATCGACTCGATGGTGCTGCTCGACGCCGCCTGCGCGCTTGCGACAGAGGGTCGCGCGAAGATCTCCGCGATTCACGTCCATCACGGGATCTCGCCCCACGCGGACCGGTGGGCCGCTTTCTGCGCGGAGCAATGCGCGGCGCGCAGCGTTCCTCTGATCACGCATCACCTCGCGCTCGTGCGCGAACCGGGAAGGAGCCTGGAGGCTCAGGCTCGGAAGCTGCGCTACGAGCGCTTTTGCGACGCCGACGCGGACGTGATCGCGCTGGCGCACCACGCCGACGACCAGGCGGAGACGCTGCTGTTGCAGCTCCTTCGGGGCGCAGGACCGCAGGGACTTGCCGCGATGCCGGCGTTCACGCCCGGCCGTCCTGCGCTCATTCGTCCGCTGCTCGAGCTTTCGCGCGAGACGGTCGTTTCGTACGCGCGGACGCGAGAGCTTTCCTGGGTCGACGACGAAAGCAACAGCGACCGCCGTTATGCGCGCAATTTCCTTCGTCACGAGATCGCCCCGCTCCTTCGCGGGCACTTTCCCGGCTATCCCGCGACGCTCGCGCGGGCTGCGAAGCATCAGGCGGAGGCCGCGACCCTGATCGACGAGCTCGCTCGCCTCGACGCCTCCGGAGCCGTCGATGCCAGCGGACTCTCACACGCTCGGCTTGCCGAGCTGTCGCCGGCGCGCGCCCGCAACCTGCTTCGCTGGTACCTGCGCCGGGAGGGATTGCGAAGTCCCAGCGAAGCCGGGCTCGCCGAGATGCTGCGGCAGCTTCTCGAGGCCGGCGACGATGCGCGCATTCGCATCGCTCAGGATGGCGCGGAAATCGGCCGGCATCGGGGCCGCATCGCCGTGCACACGCCGGTCGGCGGCTCGTTCGTGCGCGTCTGGCGCGGCGAGACGGAAGTCGCGCTCCCCGGAGGCGTGCTCGCATTCGAGCCGGTGCGCGGAACAGGGCTCGCGGCGACGAAAGTCGCGAGCACCTCGGTGACGCTCCGCTCCCGGACCGGGGGCGAGCGCATTCGTCTCGCCGCCGACCGGCCCACGCACGCGGTGAAGAAGCTCCTGCAGGAAGCGCGCATGCCGGCATGGGAGCGGCAGGCCCTGCCGTTGATCTGGTCGGACGACGAGCTCGTCGCCGTGCCCGGGATCGGCGTAGCGCTGGGCTTCCAGGCGTCGCCGGACGAGGCGGGCTGGCGCATCGACTGGCGACCGACGAAGGCGGGTTGACCAGGATCAACTCGGCGCACGCCTATACCGGGTAGCGTTCGTGCGGGGCGCGGTCGAGCGTCGCGGTCGAGTATGATTGACAGCCGATGCTTTCCCGGCGCTAAATCGCCGCAAAACACCTACGTCGGTCTTTCCTAGCCCTGGAGGAATCATGAAATTTCGCCTCTCCGTCGCGCTTGTCGCGGCGACTCTGATGGCGTTCGCGTTCGGCGCGTTCGCGCAAGCTCCGATCATCATCAAGTTCAGCCACGTCGTGGCCGTCGATACGCCCAAGGGCAAGGCCGCGGAGTACTTCAAGAAGCTCGCCGAGGAGCGCACCAAGGGCCGCGTCAAGGTCGAGGTGTATCCGAACAGCTCGCTGTTCAAGGACGGCGAGGAAATGGAAGCCCTCCAGCTCGGCTCGGTGCAGATGCTCGCGCCGTCCGTCTCGAAATTCGGCCCACTGGGCGTGCGCGAGTTCGAGGTCTACGACCTGCCGTACATCTTCGACAGCTACGACGACCTGCACAAAGTCAACGACGGCGCGGTAGGCAAGGGGCTGCTCAAGAAGCTCGAGCCGAAGGGCATCGTCGGGCTCGCGTTCTGGGACAACGGCTTCAAGGACTTCAGCGCCAACAAGCCGCTCAAAGTACCCGCGGATTACAAGGGGCTGAAGATGCGCATTCAGTCCTCCAAGGTCCTGGGTGACGAGATCAAGGCCCTGGGCGCGATCCCGCAGGTCATGGCGTTCTCCGAGGTGTACCAGGCGCTGCAGACCGGCGTGGTCGACGGCACCGAAAATCCGCCGTCGAACTTCTACACCCAGAAGATGCACGAGGTGCAGAAGTACCTGACGCTCTCCGAGCATGGCGTCATCGAATACGCCGTCATCGTCAACAAGAAGTTCTGGGACGGCCTGCCCGCCGACATCCGCACCACGCTCGAAGGCGCGATGAAGGATGCGACCAAGTACGCGAACGACATCGCCAAAAAGGAAAACGAGGACGCGCTCGAAGCGGTCAAGAAGAGCGGCAAGACGCAGATCATCACGCTGACCGCCGACGAAAAGAACCAGATGAAGAAGGCGCTGCTGCCCGTGCACAAGGAAAACGAGTCGCGCGTCGGCAAGGACACGATCGCCGAGGTGTACAAGGAGACCGGTTTCAAACAGTGAGTCGGACCGCCGCGGTGCTGGCGTTGTCCGGCGCGGCGCAACGGCGCAAGACGTGAAGATTCTCGATCACCTCGAGGAGTGGCTGATCGCGTTTCTGATGGGCGCGGCGACGCTGCTGATCTTCGTCGCCGTGGTCCACCGCTACGCCGCCGGCTTGTCGGTCCCGGTGGTGCAGGACTGGCTCCTCACGATCGACCTGTCGTGGGCGCAGGAGCTTTGCATCTACATGTTCGTGTGGATGGCCAAGTTCGGCGCGGCGTACGGCGTGCGCACCGGCATCCACGTCGGCGTCGACGTGATGATCAACCGGCTGCCGGCAAAGACCCACAAGCTCTACGTGCTGTTCGGACTCGGCGCCGGCGCGCTCTTCACCGGGATCGTCGGCACGCTCGGCGCGAGCTTCGTCTGGGACATCGCGCACACCGACTCGACGTCGCCTGATCTCGAGCTGCCGAAGTGGATCGTGTACCTGTGCATTCCGCTCGGCTCGTACCTGATGTGCTTCCGTTTCTTGCAGGTCGCATGGTCGTTCGCGCGCACGGGCGAGCTGCCGCATCACGACGTCGGGCACGTCGAGGGGATCGGCGAGACCGCCGCCGGGAGCCTCGCCGCGCCCGACCTCCATCCGGCGCCGATAAGCGAAGGGAAGCCATGAGCACGGCGCTGCCGGCCTCGCCGGTCCCAGGCCACCCGCGCTGGCCGGCGTTGATTCCGCCGGTCCTGATCGCGATTCCGGTGGTTCTGAAACTCGCGGGCATCGACATCGCCAACGCCTGGATCATCTTCGCACTGCTGTTCGGCCTGATGCTGACCGGCATGCCGATCTCGATCTCGCTCGGGCTCACGGTATTGACGTATCTCTTCTTCATGACCAGTGTGCCGATCGAGTCGGTCGCGCTGAAGCTTTTCACCGGCATCGAGAAGTTCGAGATCATGGCCATCCCGTTCTTCATCCTCGCCGGCAACTTCCTCACGCACGGCGGCGTCGCGCGGCGGATGATCAACTTCGCCTCGTCGATGGTCGGCCATTGGGCGGGCGGCCTTGGGCTCGCGGGCGTGATGGCGTGTGCGCTGTTCGCGGCCGTGTCCGGCAGCTCGCCCGCCACCGTCGTGGCGATCGGCTCGATCATCCTCCCGGCAATGGTGAAGCAAGGCTTCCCGGCTCGCTTCGGCGCCGGGGTCATCACTACGTCGGGCGCGCTCGGCATCCTGATCCCGCCGTCGATCGTGATGGTGATGTACGCGGTTGCAACCAGCACGTCGGTCGGCGCGCTGTTCATCGCCGGCATCGTCCCTGGGCTCGTGCTCGCGACGATGCTCGGCTTAACGACGTGGTGGCGCGCTCGCAAGAACCACTACCCCCGCCAGCCGAAAGCCACCTGGGGCGAGCGCTGGCGCACGTTCCGCCAGAGCATTTGGGGGTTGTTGCTCGTCATCGTCGTCATCGGCGGTATCTACACCGGGATCTTCACCCCGACCGAGGCCGCCGCGATGAGCGCCGTCTACGCGTTCTTCGTCGCGGTGTTCGTCTACAGGGACATGCCGATGTCGAAGGTGCCGAAGGTGCTGCTCGACTCGGCGAATATGAGCGCGATGCTGCTCTACATCATCACCAACGCGGTGATGTTCAGCTACCTGATGACTTCCGAGCAGATTCCGCAGGCGCTCGCTGCGTGGATGCTCGACAAAGGCCTCGGCGTCGTCGCCTTCCTGCTGTTCGTCAACGTCATCTTGCTGCTCGCCGGCAATGTCATGGAGCCTTCCTCGATCGTGCTGATCATGGCGCCGATCCTGTTCCCGGTGGCGATCAAGCTCGGCATCGACCCTGTTCACTTCGGCATCATGATGGTCGTCAACATGGAAGTCGGCATGTGTCATCCGCCGGTGGGCTTGAACCTGTATGTGGCCAGCGGCATTACCAAGATGGGGATCACCGAGCTCACGGTGGCGGTCTGGCCTTGGCTGCTCACCATGCTTGTGTTCCTGGTGGTCGTCACCTACTGGCCACCGCTCTCGATTTGGCTGCCGCAGGCGCTGGGAATGATGCGCTGACCGCGAACGCGGCGCCTTATTTGGAACATCGAGCCCGGCCATGCCGGGCTTCCTTTCTTGACGACCGGCCAGCAAAAGGCTTTGCCGGCTGACCCCTTACGTGCACTTCCGACGCACGACCATAGAAGGGCTCGCGGATCGTGTTAGAATTATGAATTTACTTGCTTTTGTAGCGGTTTGCCCCTCGGACCTGCACCCCGGTAACTAACTAAGGGGGCGTGCAGCCAGCCGGCCCGGGCCATCATGGAGTTTCGCGAATGGCTGTGGAGCGCACCCTGTCGATCATCAAACCGGACGCCGTCGCCAAGAACGTTATCGGGGAGATCTACTCGCGCTTCGAACGCGCCGGACTGAAGATCGTCGCCGCCCGCATGACGTGGCTCGCGAAGCCGGATGCCGAGGGCTTTTACGAGGTCCATCGCGGCCGGCCGTTCTTCGCCGATCTGGTCGAATTCATGACTTCCGGCCCGGTGATGATCCAGGTGCTCGAGGGCGAGAACGCGATCGCGAAGAACCGGGACCTGATGGGCGCGACAGACCCCCGCAAGGCGGCGCCGGGAACGATCCGCGCCGATTTCGCCCGGAGCATCGATGCCAACGCCGTCCACGGTTCCGACGGTCCCGAGACGGCGCGCGCCGAGATCGCGTATTTCTTTCCGACATTGGAGATTCACGGCAGGTGAGCGGAGAGCTTCAGCGCAAACGCCGCGGACCACGCGGTAGACGCTTTTTGCGGTATTTTTCGTTCTACGCGCCGAGCGCGCCTTGCGGCTGGGTTCGGATTTCATGATCAATCTCCTCGACTTCGATCACGATGCGCTCGCCGCGCTGTTCGTCGGCCGCGGCGAGAAGCAGTTCCGAGCCCGCCAGGTGTTGCGCTGGCTGCACCGCCGCCTCAGCGATCGCATCGAGGCGATGAGCGACGTCGCCAAGCGAACCCGGGAAGCGCTTGCGCGCGACGCCGAGATCCGCGCGCCGGCAGTCGTCCGCGACACGCGCGCCGCGGACGGCACGCGCAAGTGGCTCCTCGACGTGGGCGGCGCCAATGCGATCGAGACCGTGTACATCCCGGAGGACGACCGCGGCACCCTGTGCATCTCGTCGCAGGCCGGGTGCGCGCTGGACTGCGCCTTCTGCTCGACCGGCAAGCAAGGCTTCAATCGCAATCTCTCGGTGGCCGAGATCATCGGCCAGCTCTGGCTCGCCAATCGAATGCTCCTCGCCGAAGGCGTCAGCGCGCCCCGGGTCGCGCACGGCCGCCACCCGGTCACCAACGTGGTGATGATGGGCATGGGCGAGCCGCTCGCCAATTTCGACAACGTCGTCGCCGCGCTCTCCATCATGCTCGACGACGATGCCTACGGGCTGTCGCGCCGCCGCGTGACGCTGTCGACCTCCGGGCTCGTGCCGGCGATCGACCGGTTGCGCGAGGCCTGCCCGGTGGCGCTCGCGGTCTCGCTCCATGCGCCCGACGACGCGCTGCGCGACAAGCTGGTTCCGATCAACCGCAAGTACCCGCTCGTGGAGCTTGTCGCAGCGTGCCGGCGCTACATCGAACGGGCGCCGCGCGACTTCGTCACGTTCGAATACGTGATGCTCGACGGCGTCAACGACGCGCCCGGTCAGGCGCAGGCGCTCGCCGCCCTCGTAAGCGACGTTCCGTGCAAGTTCAACCTGATCCCGTTCAATCCGTTTCCGCAGACGGAGTTCCGCACGAGCGCGTACTCGCGGATCGTCGCTTTCCAGCAGGTGCTGCAGTCCGCGGGGCTCACGGCGACCGTTCGCCGGACGCGCGGCGAAGACATCGACGCCGCGTGCGGACAGCTCGCCGGACAGGTTCAGGACCGCACGCGTCGACGGACGCACCGGATCCATGCCGTCGCTGCGTCCTGAACGCCGGGGTCCCGCCATGCATCGCGGGCGGTTGATCGCGATCGCGGGTCTGGCGGCCATGCTGACGCTTGGCGCCGGCTGTGCCACCAAGCAGACCGTGCAGGAAGCTCCGCAAGCCACGCCGCTCCCCGCCCCGCAACTCGCGAGCCCGCAGGTGAGGGCGCAGCTCCACACCGAGCTCGGCGCCGGGTATTACGAGCGCGGACAGATGGACGTCGCGCTCGAGGAGCTGAACCTCGCGGTGAAGATCGATCCGACCTACGCCCAGGCCTACAACATCTTCGGTCTGGTCTACGCGGTGCTCGGCGACGACCGCAAGGCCGAGCAAAGCTTCGCGACGGCGCTCCAGCTCGCGCCCAACGACTCGGATATTCATCACAACTGGGGATGGTACCTGTGCCAGCACAAGCGCGAGCGCGAGGCGCTGGCGGAATTCGAAATCGCGGTGCGCAACCCGCTCTACCGCACGCCGGAGATCGCGCTGGTCAATGCCGGCCGCTGCTCCCAGCCCTTCGACGAAGCCGCCGCCGAGAATTACTACCGGCGCGCGCTCGCCGTGCAGCCGGGCAATCCTCTGGCGAGCCTCGGACTTGCGCAGATCGCGTACCGGGCGCGTCGCTACGACGAAGCGCGGAGCTGGATGAAAGGCGTGATGCTGACGACGAATCCGCCTCCCGAAGGGTTGCGCCTGGGGATGTGCATAGAACGCAAACTGGGCGATCGCCAGGCTGAGCTCTCTTATATTTCGCAGCTCCGCAACCGCTATCCGGAGTCGCCGGAGGCCAAGGGCCTCGCGACGGAGACCTGCGAGTGAGCGCGATGCAGGCAGGGATGGCTTCGACGGTTCAGGCGCCGCCTGCAGGATCGAACGGACCGGGGGCGCGCCTGAAATCGGCGCGCGAACGCGCCGGGCTTTCGCTCGACCAGGTCGCACAGCAGCTCAAGCTCGCCCCGCGACAGGTCAAGGCGCTCGAGGATGAGGACTTCGCGCAGCTTCCCGGCCGCACCTTCGCGCGCGGCTTCGTCCGCAATTACGCGCGGCTGCTGAACCTCGACGGTGACGAGTTGCTCGCGCAACTTCCCGACGCGGCGCGCGCACCGGCCCTGGCCGCGCCGTCGCTGCATTCGACGGGCGCGACGATGGCGGAAGTGCCGACCGCGAAGGTCGTCCGCTCGGCCCTCGCCCGCTGGCTGGTCCCGCTCGCGCTGGTCGGCTGCATCGTCGGAGCCGGCGCGTACGAGTGGTATCGAAGCGGGTTCACCGCGCCGGGCGAGTCGACACGGCAGGAATCTCTGCCCGCCACGCAACCGTCCGCGCCGGGCGCTGGCACTGCGCGCAGCGAACTGCAGAACCCGTTGTCCGGTGCACCAGGCATCGAGCCGGCGCCGGTCGAGAATCTAGACAGCGCTTCGCCGAGCGGCGCGCCCGCAGCGCCTGCGCCGGAGGCGGCCCCGACTGCCGCGCCGCGTGCTGCCGTCACGGAAGCACCCGCCCCTCCTGCCGCGGAGGCGCCGGCGCCGCTGGTCCTCACTTATCGCGGCCCGTCCTGGACCGAAGTCCGCGATCGCAGCGGCCAAGTGCTCTTCGTTCGCCTGGTTCCGGCAGGGTCGGAGCAAGCGATCCGGGGCAGCGCGCCGTTCGACGTCGTCATCGGCAACCCGCGGGCGGTCGCGCTGGTCTATCGCGGAGAGCAGATCGATCTCAGCCGCTACACGCACCAGAACGTCGCGCGGCTGCGCCTGCCTTGAAGCGAAATGCGATGAGTCCGGAACCGGGAAGCGTCCGCCATCTTACGCGCACGGTGCGTATAGCGGGTGTCGCGATCGGCGGCAGCGCGCCGATCGTCGTTCAGTCGATGACCAACACCGATACCGCCGACGTGGCAGCGACCGTCGATCAGGTTCGCGCGCTCGCCGAGGCCGGTTCGGAGCTCGTTCGAGTGACCGTGAACACGGCCGAAGCGGCTGCCGCGGTGCCCGCGATTCGGGAACGCCTCCACGCGCTCGGCTGTGACGTGCCGCTGATCGGCGATTTCCATTACAACGGCCATAAGCTCCTCGTGGAGCATCCGGCCTGCGCGCAGGCCCTTGCGAAATACCGCATCAACCCAGGCAACGTCGGCCGAGGCTCCAAGCGCGACGCGCAGTTCGCGATCATGATCGAGCAGGCGCTCAAGTGGCAGAAGCCCGTGCGCATCGGCGTCAACTGGGGCAGCCTCGATCAGGAGCTCCTGGCGCGGCTCATGGACGCGAACGCGAAAGCGGCCGAGCCGCGCGACGCCGCGCATGTACTGCGCGATGCGCTCGTCGTCTCGGCGCTCGAGAGCGCACGCCGCGCCCAAGATCTCGGACTGCCCGGCGATTCCATCGTGCTTTCGTGCAAGGTGTCGGACGTTCAGGACCTGATCGCGGTGTACGGCGAGCTCGCGCGACGGTGCGACTATCCGCTGCATCTCGGGCTTACCGAAGCGGGCATGGGCTCGAAAGGCATCGTCGCCTCGGCCGCGGCGATGGCGGTGCTTCTGCAACAGGGGATCGGCGACACGATCCGCGTCTCGCTTACCCCCGAGCCCGGTGGCGATCGAACGCGCGAAGTCATCGTCGCACAGGAGCTGCTGCAGACGATGGGCCTGCGGTCGTTCGCACCGCTCGTGACCGCCTGTCCCGGCTGCGGCCGGACGACCAGCAGCTTCTTCCAGGAGCTCGCCGACCGCACGCAAGCGTACCTGCGCGCCGAGATGCCCGGCTGGCGCGCGCGTTATCCCGGCGTGGAGAACATGACGGTCGCAGTCATGGGCTGCGTGGTGAACGGTCCGGGCGAGTCGAAGATGGCGAACATCGGCATCAGCCTGCCCGGAACGGGCGAGATCCCGGTTGCGCCGGTCTACGTCGACGGCGAGAAGACCGTGACGCTCAAGGGCGAGCGCGTGGCCGAGGAATTCCAGCAGATCATCGCCGCCTACGTCCAGGCGACCTATGGCGGCGAGCGGGCCGGGCTACCTCACAAGGGCGGAAAGAAGACCATCACCATCAAGGCGGTCGCGTAAAGCCCGTGGCGGCGCCGACGATCCAGGCCGTTCGCGGCATGAATGACGTGCTGCCCGAGGAAGCGGTCCTCTGGGAGCGGCTCGAGGACGCCGCTCGCGCGACATTCGCGCAGTACGGTTACCGCAATCTGCGCGTGCCGATCGTCGAGCAGACGCCGCTCTTCGTGCGCGGCATCGGCGACGCGACCGACATCGTCGAGCACGAGATGTACAGCTTCGAGGACCGGCTCAACGGAGAGAGCCTGACGCTTCGCCCGGAGGCCACTGCCGGCATCGTCCGCGCGGCGATCGAGCACCATCTTACCTACGAGCGCCCGCAGCGCGTGTGGACCGCCGGTCCGATGTTCCGGCACGAGCGTCCGCAGAAGGGCCGTTACCGCCAGTTCCACCAGCTCGACATCGAGGCGCTTGGCTTCGAGGGTCCCGATGTCGACGCCGAGCAGATCGTCATGTCATCGCGCCTGTGGGCGAAGCTCGGGCTCGCGGGCATGGCGCTGCACATCAACACCATCGGCGACGCTCAGGAGCGGGCCTCGCATCGGCGTGCGTTGACCAGCTACTTCCAGGCGCATGCCAATGGGCTGGATGCGGACTCGCAGAGGCGGCTTGCGACCAATCCCCTGCGCATTCTCGACAGCAAGAATCCCGCGATGCAGAGTATCATCGCCGGCGCCCCTAAGCTCGTCGATCAACTCGGCGCGGAATCGCCCTCGCGCCGGCACTTCGAGGAGCTGAAGGTGCTTCTGTCGCAAGCCGGTATCGCGTTCGAGATCGACCCCCGGCTGGTGCGCGGCCTCGACTATTACAATCGCACGGTCTTCGAGTGGATCAGCGACCGTCTGGGCGCGCAGGCGACGGTGGCAGGCGGTGGGCGCTACGATGGTCTGTTCGAACAGCTCGGCGGCAAGCCGACTGCGGCGTGCGGCTTCGCGATCGGCGTCGAGCGCGTGATCCTGCTGCTCAACGCGGGTGAGAAGTTAGCCGCGAGCGTCCCTGACGTCTACGTCGTGCACGCGGGCCAAGCCGCCGCGAAGCTCGCGCGCGCGACGGGAGAGCATCTGCGCGACGCCGGAATGACGGTCATCGTCAACGCCGGCGGAGGGAGCATCAAGGCGCAGATGCGGCGCGCCGACGCGAGCGGCGCGCGCTGGGCGGTGATCGTCGGCGACGACGAGGCGAGCGCGAACCGCGTCGCGTTGAAACCGCTGCGCGCCGAGGGCGAACAGATCGCGCTGCCGCCGGAAGCAGTGGCCGAGCACATAGGATTGGACTAGTGCCCTGTTCCGCAAATTCGCCTGATAGCTCGCGGCAGAATCGGCCGCCATGCGTTGTTGCTCGGCCTTACCGTAGCACAAGCTACGGTTGCGGCCTCGCGCCTGGCCTGTCGGCCGATTTTGCTCGCTCTTTTATCGTCGGAATTTACGGAACAGGACACTGATCATGGCGGTTTACGATCTCGAAGAACAGGAAAAGCTCGACGATCTCAAGGCGTGGTGGGCGCAATACGGCAAGTACGTGAGCGCCGGCGTCACCGCGCTGGCCGTGATCGTGATCGGCGTGCAGGGCTGGCGCTGGTACCAGGGGACGCAGGCGGAGAAAGCGAGCGTGCTCTACCAGGCCGTCGCTCAAGCAGCGCATGCCAATGAGCTGGCGAAGGCGAAGGATCCCGCAACGCAACTCGTCGAGCAATACGGCGGCACAGCCTACGCGCCCCGCGGGGCGCTGCTCTATGCGAAGCTGCTCTACGATGCCGGCGACAAGGCCGGCGCGAAGCGCGAGCTGCAATGGGTGATGGATCATGCGGGCGAGGACGAGCTCAAGGCGATTGCGCGCTTCCGCCTGGCCCAGGTGCTCCTCGACGAAAAGCAATACGACGAGGCGCTGAAGACGCTCGACGCCAAGGTCGACGACGCCTTCGCAGCGATCTACGCCGACCTGCGCGGTGACATCCTGGCCGCGGCCGGAAAGAACGCCGATGCCCGAGCGGCATACCAGACCGCACTCGGCAGGCTCGACGCCAAGTCGAGTTATCGCGGCTACGTGCAGGCAAAGCTCGACGCGCTCGGCGGGCCGCTCGTCGCGTCCGACGGCGCCACGTCCATGCCCGCGGCTCCGCCACCGGCGGCGCCGAGCCGATGATTCCGTGCGATCAGCAGCGAAGACGCGGTAGCGCGATGGTATGGTTTGTCGCGCTCGGCGCGGCGTGGCTCGCCGGCTGCTCGACGCTCTCGACATGGCTGCCGTCCTGGCTCACCGAGCCGCCGTCGTGGCCATCGTGGCTCTCCTTCGGCCATGGCGCGCACAAGCCGGGGCCGCTTCCCGAGTTCGCGGCCAAGACGACTGCACGCTTGAACTGGCAGGTATCGGTTGGAAGCAAGGTCAATCCGAGCTTCGCTCCGGCTGCTGTCGGCGACGCGATCTACGCCGCCGCGCCCGATGGCGCCCTTGTCGCCGTCGATCCCGCGAGCGGCGCGCAGCGCTGGCGGGTCAATGCCGGCAAGCCGCTTTCGGCCGGCATCGGCGCGGATGCAACCGTGGTGGTGGTGGGAACCGTCAAAGGAGACGTGCTCGCTTTCGACACGAGCGGGAAGCCGCTCTGGCAGACCCAGGTTTCGAGCGAGGTGAGCGGACCGCCGAAGCCCGCGGACGGAACGGTGATCGTCTGGTCGCTCGACGGCAAGATCTTCGCACTGTCGGAGAGCGATGGTGCGCGCAAATGGGTTTATCAACACGCCACGCCGCCGCTGACCGTCCGCCGGTTCGCGGGCGGCATCGTGAGCCGCGGCGGGCTGTTCACGGGAACGCCCGGCGGAAAGCTCCTCGGCATCGATATCGCGACGGGCGCGCTCGCGTGGGAAGGCAATGTCACGACGCCCAAAGGCGCAACGGAGCTCGAGCGCATCGCCGACATCACCAGTCTGCCCGTGGTCGAGGATCGACTCGTGTGCGCCGCGGCGTATCTGGGGCGGGTGGCATGCTTCGACGTGCAGCGAGGCACGCTCGCATGGTCGCGCGATTTCGGCAGCCTCGGCGGCCTCGTTGTCGACAACCGCTACCTGTACATCACCGACGACAAGGGTGCGATCCACGCGCTCGACAAGGCGACCGGCGCGTCGGTGTGGAAGCAGGACAAGCTCGCGCAGCGCTCTCCTGGCGGTCCTGTGGTCGTCGGCGACTATCTCGGCGTCGTCGACGCCGAAGGCTATCTGCATCTGCTCGATCGCAACGACGGCACACTGGTGGGTCGCCTGGCCACCGACGGTAAGCCGGCCGCATCGCAGCCGATCGCCGTCGCGGACGCCGCGGTGTGGGAGAGCACCGGCGGGACCCTGATCAGCGCCAGCGCGCGCTAAACCCGGGTCAGTCCCGACCGCTGGCCGCTGCAGCCCCGTTCCGTCGCTCGAGGTCGATCGACTCAACCCTCAAAGCCGATGTTGCCCACGCTCGCCCTCGTCGGCCGGCCGAACGTCGGCAAGTCGACGCTGTTCAATCGCCTCACGGCCTCGCGCGCCGCACTCGTGGCGGACCTCCCGGGGCTCACGCGAGACCGTCACTACGGCCGGGGCCGCTTCGGCGACCGGCCTTACCTCGTGGTCGATACCGGCGGCTTCGAGCCGAAGGCCAAGACGGGGATCATGTACGCGATGGCCGGGCAGACGCGCACTGCGATCGCCGAAGCCGACGCGGTAATCTTCCTCACCGATGGTCGCGAGGGGTTGACCGGCGGCGATCGGACCATCGCCGATCTGCTGCGCCGCTCTGGCCGTCCGGTCGTCCTCGTGGTCAACAAGACGGAAGGTCTCGCGCCCGAGCGCGCCACCGCGGAGTTCCACGAGCTCGCGCTCGGCAATCCGCTGCCGATCTCGTCGGCCCACGGCGAAAACGTGCGCGAAATGGTGGAGGCCGCCCTCGCGCTCTGTCCGTGCGTTCCGGAAGGCGACGAAGCGTCAGCAGCGCGCGACAAGCGCATCCGGGTCGCGATCGTGGGTCGCCCGAACGTCGGCAAATCGACCCTCATCAACACGTTGCTCGGAGAAGAGCGCGTGATCGCCTTCGACGAGCCGGGGACCACGCGCGACGCGCTGTATCTCGATTTCGACCGCGGCGCTCGCTCTTACACGCTGATCGATACCGCAGGGGTGCGCCGACGCGGCAAGGTGATCGAGGCGATCGAGAAATTCTCCGTGATCAAGACACTGAAGGCTATCGAGGACGCGAACGTCGTGGTGCTGCTGCTCGACGCCGAGCAGGGCATCACCGAACAGGATGCGCACATCGCGGCGCACATCCTCGAAGCCGGACGCGCTCTGGTGGTCGCGGTCAACAAGTGGGACGTGCCGGATGCCGGTGCCCGTGCTGCGCTGAAGCGGGATCTAGAACGCACGCTCGGCTTTCTCGACTTCGCCGAGCAGCTCACGATCTCCGCCCGGGACGGCAAGGGCATCCCGCCGCTGCTGGCTGCGATCGACAAGGCGTACGCCGCGGCCACGGCGCGCCTGCCCACGCCGCGGCTGACCCGCGCGCTCCAGGATGCGCTCGAGCGCCAGCAGCCGCCACGCGCAGGGCTAACCCGTCCCAAGCTGCGCTACGCGCATCAGGGAGGGGTCAATCCCCCGGTAATCGTGATCCACGGCAACGCGCTCTCCGGCGTGCCGGACGCCTACCGGCGCTACCTGGAACATTTCTTCCGAGAGGCGTTCAAACTGCAGGGCACGCCGCTTAGGATACAATTCAAGGCAGGCGCCAATCCCTATGCGGAGTCCGCCACGCGCCGGCGGAAACGCCGCTAGGACCGCCTTCCGCCGGCTTTCCGACGGGGCGGCCTGGACCAACAACGGTGCGGCTAGAAAACCAAGCGGAGCATGCGATGAGCAATAAAGGGCAAATGCTACAAGACCCGTTCCTGAACACTCTGCGCAAGGAGCACGTTCAGGTTTCCATCTACCTGGTCAACGGCATCAAGCTCCAGGGTCAGATCGAATCGTTCGACCAGTACGTCGTCCTGCTGAAGAACACCGTCACTCAGATGGTGTACAAGCACGCGATTTCGACGGTGGTGCCTGCCCGCGCGATCACGATGCCGCACGATACCGAGCGCGAAGCGGCATAGAAACCGCGCCACGCCGTTTGCCGATCGCCGGCATTGCCAACGAGCAGTAGCGCCAGGGAAGGCACGCTCCCCGCGCGCGATCGCGCGCTGCTGGTCGAGCTCGATTTCGGCGGGGGCGGCGCCAGGGAAAAGCTCTCCGAGCTCAAGGCGCTCGCGTCGTCGGCCGGGGCCGATATCGCCGACGTGGTGACCGCCCGCCGCGCGAAGCCCGACCCGGCGCTATTCGCCGGTCGCGGCAAGGTGGCCGAGATCGCGGCTCGCCGCAGCGGCGCGCGCGCCGATCTCGTGATCTTCGATCACGCGCTCTCAGGCGCGCAGCAGCGCAACCTCGAGCGCGAGCTCGATTGCCGCGTCGTCGATCGCGTGAGCCTCATCCTCGACATCTTCGCCCAGCGCGCGCGAAGCGCCGAGGGCAAGCTGCAAGTCGAGCTGGCGCAGCTCAAGCACCTGTCGACGCGCCTGGTGCGTGGCTGGACGCACCTCGAGCGGCAGAAGGGCGGCATCGGGCTGCGAGGCCCTGGAGAGACGCAGCTCGAAACCGATCGCCGCCTCATCGGGATCCGGGTCAAGCTCCTGAACGATCGGCTCGAGCGCCTCGGGCGCCAGCGCGAGACGCAGCGTCGGGCCCGTCGGCGGGCCGAGGTGCGCAATATCGCGCTCGTGGGCTACACCAACGCCGGCAAATCGACCCTGTTCAACCGGTTGACAGGGGCGAATGTCCTCGCCGCCGATCAGCTCTTCGCTACGCTGGACACGACGCTGCGCCGATGGCATCTGGCCGATGCCCAGGACATCGTGCTGTCCGACACGGTAGGCTTCATTCGCGATCTCCCGCACGATTTGGTCGCCGCGTTCCGCGCGACGCTCAGGGAAGCGGTCGACGCGGACCTGCTGCTGCACGTCGTCGATGCCGCACACGCCGATCGCGACCTGCAGATCGCGGCCGTAGAACCTGTTCTCGCCGAGATCGGCGCGGCGGACGTCCCGCGCATTCTGCTCCTTAACAAATGCGACGCGGCCGAACTCCCGCCGGGGGTCGAACGCGACGAATATGGTAAAATTCGCGCTGTCCGTTTGAGCGCACTCACGGGCGCGGGCGTGCCGGAGCTGGCCGCAGCGCTCGCCGAGCGGTTCCCGCGCGGCGCCAGGGAGCTTCCGCGCCAGGCGGCGACCGCTTGAATCGCTTTGAGCGGCCGCGAACCTTGCCACCGCCGACCGCCCCTACCCGACCCCGGCCTCCTCAGGCCTTTTTCCATGTCGCTCAACGATCCGCAGTGGGGTAAGCGCGGCCGCAGCGGTCCGCCCGATCTTGACGAGATCTGGCGCAACGTCAACCGCCGGGTCAACGAGCTGTTCGGAAAGCGGGACTCCGGAGACGGCGAACCCGGCACGCCGCCGCGCTCGCGCCTCCCGCTGAGCGGGGTGGGGCTGCTCATCGCGCTGGTCGTCGTCGTCTGGCTCGCGAGCGGCTTCTACATCGTCGACGAAGGCCGGCGCGGCGTGGTGACGCGCTTCGGGCGCTACACGGAGACGACCCTCCCAGGCCCGCGCTGGCATCTTCCGTTTCCGGTCGAAGCGGTCGACGTCATCGACTTCTCCAAGATCAAGACGGTCGAGATCCACGGCAATACGCCCGCCAGCCGATCGGCGCGTGGCCTGCTGCTCCTGACCGACGACGAGAACATCACCGATGCGCTGTTCGCCGTGCAATATCGGTTGAAGGACGCCAAGGACTACGTCTTCAACGCCAAGAATCCGGACGACATCCTGGTGCAGGTCGCATCGACGGCGATCAGCGAGGTCGTCGGCCGCAGCCAGATGGACTTCGTGCTCTACGAGGGTCGCGGCGAAGTCGCGAGGAAAACCGAAACACTGATGCAGGAGATGCTCGACCGTTACGGCACGGGCATTCAGATTCAGAGCGTTTCGCTCCAGGACGCGCAACCGCCGGAGCAGGTCCGCCCGGCCTTCGACGACGCGGTCAAGGCGGGCCAGGACCTCGAGCGGCAGAAAAACGAGGGTCAGGCCTACGCCAACGACGTGGTGCCCCGCGCCCGCGGCACGGCCTCGCGCCTGCTCCAGGAGGCCGATGGCTACAACGCGCGCGTCGTGCAGGAGGCTGAGGGCAATGCCAGCCGGTTCCGGCAGATCCTCGTCGAGTACAACAAGGCGCCGGCCGTCACCCGCGAGCGGCTCTACCTCGACATGATGCAGTCCGTGCTGGGCAGCACGAGCAAGGTTCTCATCGATCAGAAGGGCAGCAACAGCCTTCTCTATCTGCCGCTCGATCAGCTGCTCAAGCAGACACAGGCCGGCAGCGGTGCCAGCGTGGCCAGCCCGGAGGCGGCGCGCGCGGCATCGCCGTCGCCTGACGCTGCCGTGACCCTCGATGGCAGTCGCGGCCGCGAGCTGCCGCGCAGCCGCGACCGCGGAGACAGTCGATGAAATCGGCCATTCCGGTCTTCGCGCTGATCGTCGCGGCGCTGCTCGTCCTGTCGCAGTCGATCTACACGGTCGACCAGCGACAGTACGCGATCAAGTTCCAGCTCGGCGAGTTCATCGACGCCAAGTCCGATGCCGGCCTCTACTTCAAGATTCCACTCCTGCAGAACATCAAGTTCTACGACAAGCGCATCCTGCTGCTCGACGCGCCGCGGCCAGACCGCATCACGACCTCGGAGAAGAAGCCGCTCAACGTCGACTTCATCGCCTACTGGCGTGTCATCGATGTGCGCAAGTACTACCAGAGCGTGACCGGCGACGAGGAGCTCGCGAAGCAGCGGCTCGCGCAGACGATCCGCGCGATCCTTGGTCAGGAGATCAACAAGCGCACGATCCATGACGCGATCTCCGCCGAGCGCGACAAGATCATGACCACGACGCGGCAGCGCGCGGATGCCGACGCCAAGCAGATCGGCGTCGAGATCGTCGACGTGCGACTGCGCCGCGTGGAGTTTCCCGAAGAGGTGCTGGCGCAGGTCTACCAGCGCATGGAGTCCGAGCGCAAGCGCGTCGCCAATCAGCTGCGCTCGCAGGGCGCCGCCGACTCCGAGAAGATCCGCGCCGACGCCGATCGGCAGCGCGAGGTGATCCTCGCCGACGCCTACAAGCAGGCGCAGAAAGCCAAGGGCGACGGTGACGCCAAGGCCGCCGCGATCTACGCCGCTGCGTACGGACAGAACCCCGAGTTCTACGCCTTCTACCGCAGCCTAGAGACCTACAAGGCGACGTTCCGCAACCGGAGCGACCTGATGGTGCTCGATCCGAACTCGGAGTTCTTCCAGTACCTGAAGCAATCCGGCGCCGGCAAGGGCACGCCGCGCCCCGGCGCGAAGTAAGCCTCCGGCCGAAGGAACGAGCCGTGCCGGAAACCTTCCTGGCCGCGTGTGGGCTGGTGCTCGTGCTGGAAGGCCTGCTGCCCCTGCTCGCACCCGATACTTGGCGAGAAGCGTTCCGGCGGTTGACCGAGCTGACCGACGGACAGCTTCGCTTCATCGGACTGATCTCGATGGTGATCGGCGGCATCATCCTTCTGGTCGTGTATGCGTAAGTGGGTCCTTCCCGAGCACGTCGACGACATCCTGCCCGCGGAAGCGGAGCGGATCGAGGACTTGCGGCGGCGGCTCCTCGATCATTTCCGCGACCATGGGTACCGGCTGGTCCAGCCGCCACTGATCGAGCACCTGGAGTCGCTGCTCACCGGAACGGGACACGACCTCGAGCTGCAGACATTCAAGCTCGTCGATCCGCTGTCCGGACGGCTTCTGGGCGTGCGCGCCGACATCACGCCTCAGGTCGCGAGGATCGACGCGCATCTGCTCAACGAACCCGGCGTCACGCGCCTGTGCTACGCAGGCAGCGTGCTGCGCACGATCGCAAGCGGCGTGGCGCAATCGCGCGAGGTGCTGCAGATCGGAGCCGAGCTCTACGGCGACCCGGACATCGGCGCCGACAAGGAAGTGCTGCGACTGCTGCTTTCCTCGTTCGAAGCGGCAAACGTGCGGGCCCTGCACCTCGACCTTGGTCACGTCGGCGTATATCGCGCGCTCGCCCACGGGGCGCGCATCGCAGGCAATGACAGCGATACAGAACTGTTCACCGCCATGCGCACCAAGGACAGCTCCGCGGTCGCGGAGCTCACCGCAAAGCTTCCCGCCGCGTGGCGCAACGCCTTCCTGATTCTGCCGACCCTGTACGGCCCGGCCGAGGACGTCCTTGCCGCGGCGCGCGCTCGGCTGCCGGACACGCCGTCGATCGCCGGCGCGCTCTCCGCGCTCGCCACGCTTGCGGCCGCGGCACGCGATTCCGTCGAAGCAGTGCATATCGATCTCGCCGACCTGCGGGGCTACCACTATCAGAACGGCGTGAGCTTCTCCGTGTTCACGGCCGGCGAGCCCAACGCGATCGGCCGCGGCGAGCGCTACGATGGCATCGGCAAGGCGTTCGGCCGCGCGCGTCCCGCGACCGGGTTCACGCTGGACCTGCGGCAACTCGCCGCGCTCGTCAACCGTTCGGCGTGAAAGCCATGGGCAAGAACGTCGTCGTCATCGGGACGCAATGGGGCGATGAAGGCAAGGGCAAGGTGGTCGACTGGCTGACCGAGCACGCACAGGGCGTGGTGCGCTTCCAGGGCGGCCACAACGCGGGGCATACGCTGGTCATCGGCGGCAAGAAGACCGTGCTGCGCCTCATTCCGTCGGGCATCCTGCGGCCTTCGGTCCGCGTGTATCTCGGCAACGGTGTCGTGGTATCGCCCTCCGCACTGCTGCAGGAGATCGGCGAGCTGGAGGCCGCCGGCGTCGAAGTGCGCTCGCGGCTTGCGATCTCGCCCGCGTGCCCCCTCGTGCTGCCGTATCACGTCGCCCTCGACCAGGCACGCGAGGCGGCGATGGGCGACGACAAGATCGGCACGACCGGGCGCGGCATCGGCCCGGCCTACGAAGACAAGATCGCGCGCCGCGCGCTTCGCGTTCAGGACCTGTTCTATCCGGACCGCTTCGCCGCGAAGCTCGAGCGGGTGCTCGAGTATCACAATTTCGTTCTGGCGCAGTACTACAGGTGCGCGGCCATACCGTTGCGCGAGACGCGCGATGCCGCGCTCGCGGCGGCGCCGGAGATTCAACCGATGGTCGCCGACGTCGCGGCGCTGCTGCAGGCGGCGCGGCGGGCGGGCGAGTCGCTCCTTTTCGAAGGCGCGCAGGGCGCGCTGCTCGACGTCGACCACGGCACGTATCCGTACGTGACCTCGTCGAACTGCCTCGCCGGCGCCGCGGCGCCGGGTGCGGGCATCGGCCCGCAGATGCTCGACTACGTGCTCGGCATCGTGAAGGCGTACACCACGCGCGTGGGAACCGGCCCGTTTCCGACCGAGCTCACCGACGACATCGGCGCGCGACTCGCCAAGCGCGGCAACGAATTCGGATCCGTAACGGGCCGCCCGCGCCGATGCGGCTGGCTCGACATTCCCGCGCTCGCCCGCTCGTTCCAGCTGAACGGGGTGCAGGGCCTGTGCATCACCAAGCTCGACGTGCTGGATGGCCTTTCCGTGATCAGGATCTGTACTGGCTATCGCGCCGCCGGCGTGCCGCTCGCGCTCCTGCCGACGGGCGCCGAAGCCGTGGCGGAATGCGAGCCGGTTTATGAAGAGCTTCCGGGCTGGAGCGAGAATACGTTCGGGGTAAAGACCTTCGATGCGCTCCCGGGCGCCGCTCGCGCGTATCTCTCCCGCATCGAGACGCTCACCGGGGCGCCGATCGCGATGGTGTCGACGGGACCGGAGCGCGACGAAACGATCCTAGTGCATCATCCCTTCCGCTAGTCAGGCGTCGAGCAACGCGAACCCGGAACGAGACGATCATGACTCTCACCGTCAGCTGGGAACAGTACAACAGACTGGTCGAACGTCTCGCTCTACGCGTCTACGACTCGGGCTGGAGATTCGACCAGATCATCTGCATCGCCCGCGGCGGCTTGCGCGTCGGCGACGTGCTGTCGCGAATCTACGAGGTCCCGCTCGCGATCCTGTCCACTCACTCGTACACCGCGGAAGGCGGTACGGTCCGCGGGCAGCTCGTGATCGCCGAGCACATGACGATGACGGCTCCGCGGCTGGGGGAGCGCGTGCTACTCGTCGACGATATGGTCGACTCCGGACACACCCTCGAGGCCGTCTTCAAGACGCTGCCCCTTCGTTTCCCGCACATCGCGGACATCCGCACGGCGGTGCTCTGGTACAAAGGGCACTCGGTGTTCAAGCCGGACTACTACGTCGATTATCTTGCCGGAGAACCCTGGATCCATCAGCCTTTCGAGGTCTACGATACGCTGCGCCCGGACGCGCTGCAGGCAAGGCTCGGGCGATGCCAGCGGCGAGCGAGATCGGAAGGCCAGACGTCTGTACGGATTCCCGCTATTTGGATTGCACGAACGCGGCAACCGCTTGGATCTCGATGGGCGTCAGATCCTTGACGATGCCGTGCATCACGCGGCGCGGTCCGAACCAGCGACTTGAATGTAATTCAACTGCTTATCCACGTATTTCGCGTGCTGCCCGGCGAGCCGCGGAAAGTCGGCCATGCCCTCGGCGTTCGCGCCATGGCAGGACATGCAGGCGGGAATCCCCCGCTCCGGGACGCCCTTGTCGAAGAGCTCCTTGCCCTTTGCGACAAGTGTCGGATCACTCGTGCGTCCGGGCGCGGGCGGCTGCTCCGAATAATACGCCGCGATCCCGGCGATGATCGCTTCGTCCAGATTGCCCGCGATCCCCCACATGAAATCGTGAGCATCCTTTTCCGAGCGGGTCTTCTTGCGAAAGGCATCGATCTGGCTCTCGAGGTAGCCCCGGCGCTGCGCCGCGAGTATCGGGAACTCGGGCGACGTGCTGATGCCTCGGGGCCCGTGACACGTCGAACACAGGTTCACCGCTTTTTCCTCGCCCGCCTTCCGGACGTCTGGCGGAATCTCCGCCGACGTGCTTTGCGCCCAACAGGGAAACGTCAGGCTCGACAGAGCGACAAGAACCATCGCAGAGCAGGTGCGCTTCATAGTCGATCTCCACAGTCGACGCGCGCCGCAGTCGACGCGAGGCCGGGCCGAGAGGGGCAGGCGTTCAGAACGCGACCCATACATTGAAGAAGAGCGTGTCGTTGTCGCTCGCATTGCGCCCATTCCCGTCGTAGTTCGTCGATGCTCCGTTGAACTTGTTGAACGCCGTGTATTGCAGCATCAGGCGGACGTTCTGGATCGGAAGGTAGTCGAGCTCGGCGATCCATCCCTTGCTGTCCGGCCGCATGGCGTTGCCGTCCGGATCGGTCCCATACAGGCCGCTGTCGGCTGTCCCCGTCGTCGAGAAGTAGGCGAGCGTGCCCCCGTATCTGCGGTCGTGATAGTAAGTTGCCTTTGCCTTGAAGGTCCGCAGCGTATCGCTCGCGTTGGCGGGCGTGGGCCCGGCGCCGATGCCGGCGCCGGTTGCCGCCGTTACAGGAAAGCTGGCGTCGTACGACTGCTTCTCGTGAATGTAAGTCGCTTCGGCGGTGAAGGTATGGGGGTCGGTGATGTATTGATACTGGGCATCAACGGCCACGTCGCGGTAGCGATCCGTCGGAGTCGACGTGTCGAAGTTGCTCGGATAGCGATCGATGGTCATGCCGTAAGTCCCGACCATGATCGAATTCGCACCCCAGTCGTGGCTGTACGCGATGCGCCAATACGGGTTGTAACCCTTGAGCGCGGCGACACCGCCGTCGGTATGGATGTCCTGCCCCTGGCGCAGAATGGAGAACGCGCCGTCGGCGGTACGATAGAACGACACCTCGGCGTAGATCGCCTTCTGCCACCAAAGATAGCCGCCGAGTCCTGCGACCTGCTGCGCCAGTCCGCCATCGATCTGCGTCGCGGCGGCAGGCGTATTGGCGAGCGGCGCGGAGGTGAACGGAAACCCGAAGGCGGGAGTGCTGTTCCAGGCGTCCTGCGCCGTGGGATTGTTGTGCAGGGTCGCTCCGTAGATCAGGTCCGGCTCGGCGGCGCCCGGACTGCTGTAGCGCCCTACGATCCTCAGATCGGTATTGTCGATGCTGCTGTGACCGCCGAGCGTGCCGTCTGCGGTCGTCGCGAGATTGTCGTAACTCCACTGAATGAACCCGCCGATGTTGTCGTTAATCTTGCTCGCCAGAAAAAGACTTGCTCCGCTGAAGACGAGGCCATTGTTGCGCTGGGTGACGGAGACGCTTTCGCCGGTGTCGGGATCGGTCTCGTGGTTGTTTCGAGTATTCGTGATCGATACCTGCGCCATCACCGCCATCGGAACGTAGTTCATGCCTTCCTTGGAGAAGGCGGTCTTGCCTATCGTGTAACCAGTGAGCTTGAAATAGCGTCCGTACGGCGTCAGCTCGGGAAAGCTGACGTGGCACGCGATGCATTCCTGCCCGGTCTGGCGGGCGTAGGACGGCACGGCGTCGGCACGCCCGATCGATAGAGCAATCAGCAAGACCGTCGCTGCACCACCAAGCGCCCTCACTACAGTCCGCGCAAACATTGCTGATCCTTTCGTCGGCACGCTGAGGAACATGACTCTCGCTTGCTTCCGAAAGCCACGATGACATCGCTGCGTGCCACCACGCTATACATTCCGACGATCGATTCCATGATCTACATCAAGCGAGATGTGAAGCTCGCGAGAACGTCAGTAAGATGCAAGCTGTGTGTCAGGCAATCGACAGGAATACCGCACTGTTCCCACCTCACCTGCGCGATAAGGCATCCGTGACGCCGCTGACAGTGTTCCGCTCGAAACTTGTACTGGACGAACGATGACCGACAGCAGCAACGCTCGCCGCGTCATCGCCATCAATGCGGAGACTTCGATCGCTCGGCTCGTTGCCTTCGAGGCGATTACCGGAAGTCAAGGCTGGATCGCCGGCACGCTTCCGCACCTCGATCACGCGCACGCGAAAGGGCGCATCCGCGGCGACGCGGATGCGCAATTGGGCGCTAAAAAAGACAATCGCCACGCGGCCTCACGACCCGCCGTGGCGGATCTGTTCTCAGGCTCGCCGCGGATGAGGGCGGCGACGAAAGATGCTATCTTGGTGCCCAGAAGAGGACTCGAACCTCCACAGTGTTGCCACCGCTAGGACCTGAACCTAGTGCGTCTACCAATTCCGCCATCTGGGCAAGTGTTTGATTTTATAAGCGAGCATCATCCTTGTCAAAGAAACCGTCGCGCGAAAAGCGCAATCGCGACAGCGACGGCTACTCCCATCGGCGTCGCGCGCGCGGGCCGTTGAGCCCCGACGCAGCCCCGCAACGCCGGACGCCGCGCCTGCGTGCCGACGCCGTCGACATCCCGTCGCGTGAGCACATCATCGCCGAGCTGCGCCAGCACGGGGTGCCGCTGCGTGCCGACGAGCTGGCAGCCAAGCTCGGCGTCTCCACGCCGGCCGAGAGGGAAGCGTTCGACGCGCGCCTCGCGGCCATGGAGCGCGATGGCCAGCTCATGACCAATCGCAAGGGAGTGCTCTGCGTCGCCGACAAGCTGGATCTCGTCGCCGGAACGGTACAGGGTCATCCCGACGGCTTCGGGTTTCTCGTTCCGGACGACGGCAGCGCCGACACCTTTCTCACGCCCGCGGAGATGCGCAAGGTGCTGCACGGCGATCGAGTCAGCGTTCGCCCGACAGGCGTCGACCGTCGCGGCAGGCGCGAGGGCGCGATCGTCGACGTGCTTGCACGCGTCAATCGCGAAGTGGTCGGACGACTCTACGAAGATCGCGGCATCTGGTTTCTGGTTGCCGAGAACAAGCGCATCAACCAGGATATCCTCGTGCCCCCCGATCTCAAGGGCAGCGCAGAACCAGGCCAGGTCGTGGTCGTCGAGCTCATCGAACAGCCGTCGGCGCATCGCGAGCCGCTGGGCCGCGTCGTCCGCGTGCTTGGCAGGTATACCGATCCCGGCATGGAGATCGAGATCGCGCTCTCCAAGCACGCGCTGCCGCACGAGTTCTCGGCGACGGCGAAGCGCCAGGCCGCGCGGCTTCCTTCGGAGGTTCGTCCTGCGGATCGGGCCGGCCGGCTGGATCTCACGGCGCTGCCGCTGGTGACCATCGACGGCGAGACGGCGCGCGACTTCGACGACGCCGTGTACTGCGAGCGTTCCGGCAAGGGCTTCCGACTTGTCGTCGCCATCGCCGATGTGAGCCACTACGTACGCGACGGCGACGCGCTCGACCGCGACGCGCGCGAGCGCGGCACTTCGGTGTATTTCCCGCGGCGGGTGATTCCGATGCTGCCCGAGGCGCTGTCGAACGAGCTGTGCTCGCTCAAGCCCGACGTCGATCGTCTCTGCATGGCCTGCGAGCTCACCATCGACGGTCGCGGGAACATCACGCACTATCGCTTCGTGCCCGCGGTCATGCATTCGCGGGCGCGGCTCACTTATACGCAGGTCTGGAGCTGGCTCTCGGGATCGGGTGAAGCGCGCCCGCCCGAGGCCCGCGCCCTGCTGCCGCGTCTGGAGAATCTCCACGCGCTATACAAGACGCTCGCCGCGGCACGCGCCCGCCGGGGCGCCATCGACTTCGATACGCTGGAGCTCGCGCTCGAGTTCGACGCCCAGGGAAAGATCGAAAGGATCGTGCCGGTGCCGCGCAACGACGCGCATCGGATCATCGAGGAATGCATGCTGGCGGCGAACGTCTGCGCAGCCGCGTACCTGATCGCCAGCAAGCATCCGGCGCTGTTCCGGATCCACGAAGGTCCGACGCCGGAAAAGCTCGAGGCGCTGAAGGAATTCCTCGCGGGCTCCGGGCTTTCGCTTTCCGGCGGCGATGCGCCGACGTCGGGGGACTACGCGAAGCTGCTCGCGAAGATCCGCGGCCGACCGGACGAGAACCTCCTGCAAACCGTGCTCCTGCGTTCGCTCCAGCAGGCCGTCTACGGCCCGGACAACGTCGGCCACTTCGGTCTCGGCTACGACGCGTACACCCACTTCACGTCGCCCATCCGCCGCTATCCCGATCTTCTCATCCACCGCGCGATCAAGGCGTGTGTCGCCGGCACGCGCTATCAGCCCGGCGGGGCCACTTGGACCGAGCTGGGCGTGCACTGCTCGCTCACCGAGCGCCGCGCCGACGAGGCCAGCCGCGACGTCGAAAACTGGCTCAAGTGCTATTTCATGCAGGACCGCGTAGGCGAGACTTTCGCCGGAACGGTCAGCGGCGTGACCCACTTCGGCCTGTTCGTGACTCTGGACGGTCTCAACATCGACGGGTTGGTGCACGTCACCGAGCTGGGCAGCGACTACTTTCATCTCGACCCGGTCCGTCATGCGCTCGTCGGCGAGCGGACGCGCGCGTCGTGGCGTCTCGCCGATCGCATCAGCGTCAAGGTTGCGCGCGTGGACCTGGAGCAGACCAAGATCGATTTCGTGCTCGCGGAGGCATCGGAAGCGCGGCCGTCCGGCGCAGGTCGGCCCGCGAGATAGCCGCGCAGCGGCAATGGCGATCGCCAGCGACTCGTCCGGCGCGGATCTCGTCGTCCAGGCCCCCGACATCGATACGCCAGCGCTGAAGACCGTCGCGCGCCTCGCCGGCGCCCGCGACATCGTTGCCTTGACCCGCGCCGAGACGCAAGCGTTCCGCCTCTCGGGAGATCGGCGCCGCGATGCCGTCGCAGCCTTCTGCATCGAAGCGGGCTTCGACTTCGCTTTCGTGCCCCGCGGCCGGCGACTCGACCGCGTCCGACTCGTCGCCTTCGACATGGATTCGACGTTGATCAGAATCGAGTGCATCGACGAGATCGCGGACATGCGGGGAATCAAGGCCGACGTCGCGGCAGTGACTGCGAGCGCCATGCGCGGCGAGATCGATTTTCGAGAAAGCGTGCGGCGCCGCGTGGCGCTCCTTGCGGGCTTGCCGCTCGCGGCGCTCGAACGCGTCTACAACGAACGACTGTCGCTCTCGCCGGGCGCAGAGCGGATGCTCGACGGATTCAGGCGGATCGGCGCGAGAACGCTTCTCGTCTCGGGTGGATTCACTTTCTTCACCGACCGGCTCGGGTCACGCCTGGGCATCGATCATACGGCTGCCAGCACGCTCGAAATCGCGGAGGGCAGGCTCACGGGACGGATCAGCGGCGCCATCGTCGACGGCGTCGCCAAGGCTCGTGCGTTCGCATCGCTGCGCGACGAGCTTCGCGGCAGCGAGGGCCTCACGCTCGCCATCGGCGACGGTGCCAACGACCTGCCGATGCTGCGCCTGGCGGACGTGAGCGTCGCGTACCGCGCAAAGCCGATCGTACGTTCGGAAGCCACGATCGCGATCGATCACTGCGGGCTGGACGCGATACTGAACCTTTTCGTTTGACGGACCCGGGGTTCGCTCTCGCTCACCCCGGGCTAGCGCGGCGCCGAGGCTTGGTAGCCCGGGATGAGCGCACCGCGTGAAATCCCGGGAGTTGATCTCACCGTTACCACAACCGCGGCAGCGCGCGCACGAACGCTCCGAGGTCCCAGAGCGCAAGCGCCAGCGTGACGAGCCAACTCCCGGCGATCCCCCAGAACCGGCCGCGCGAAGCCTTCGACGTCCTCGCGAGCCCGACGGCATGCGCGACCCGGGAAACGACGAACACGACGCCGCATACGTGGAGGAAAGTGCGATTGGCGCCGTCGATCTCGGCGACGAGAAGCAGGAGGAGCATCGGCACGATCCATTCGACCGCGTTGCCGTGCACGCGAATGGCCCTGGCCAGCGACGGGTCGTTGCCGTGGCCCATACCGACGTTGAGCCTGGAGCGCAGCAACGACACGCGCCCGGCGAGAAACAGAAGGAGAAGCGCGAGCAGCCCGGCGTAGAGCGCGGTGAGCGGCGCGATCACTGGGTCATGCGCGCTTACGCTTCATCGTCGAAATCGCCCTCGTCCATCCATGCCATCTGGATCGCCTCGAGGATCTTCTCGCCGCAATGCTGAGGATCGTCGTCGAACCCGGGCAGCTCCATCACCCAGCGCCGCAGGTCGGTGAAGAGCACCCGCGACGGATCGATCCCCGGATGGGCCTCCGCCAGGGCAATGGCGATCTCGCGGATGTCGGTCCACTTCATGGGCACGGCTCCTCCCGGCTCATCGCCTTCACTTCCCTTCCTTGGCGTAGTTTATCGTGTACTTCGGGATCTCGATCACGAGCTTGGCGTCCCCTACTTTGGCCTGACAGGAAAGGCGCGATACCGGCGTCAGCCCCCACGCCCGATCGAGAAGATCGTCTTCGTCCTCGGACGACGGCGACAGCGAATCGAAACCCTCGCGCACGATCACGTGGCACGTCGTGCAGGCGCACGACTTCTCGCACGCATGCTCGATGGCAATCCCATGCTCGAGCAGATTGTCGCAGATCGATTCGCCTTTGGCGGCATCGAAGGTCTTGCCATCGGGGCACAGCTCCGCGTGCGGGAGAACGACGACCTCCGCCATGGGGGCAGCCGCCTAGTCCTGCGCGAGCGTATCGACCTTGCGTCCCGTCAGCGCGCGCGCGACGCTACGGTCCATGCGCCTGGCGGCGAATCCCTCGGTGACGCGGTTCAGCGCGGTTATGCTCGTCGAGATCGCCCGTCGATCCGTCGTCGCGACGAGGCGGCGCGTTTTCGCAAGGGCCGAATCGATGCTGGCGCGCTCGCGAGCATCGAGCAGATCGGCATCGGCCTCCAGCGCTCTTTCCGTCGCGGCAATGAGGAGCTCGGCTTCCACCCGCGCTTCGGTCAGCGCCCGGAGCTCCATGTCGTCGGCCGCGTGGGCATGCGACTCCTCGAGCATGCGGGCGATGTCCGTGTCACTGAGCCCATAGGACGGCTTGACGGTGATTGCAGCCTCGACACCCGTGGTCTGCTCACGCGCGGAGACCGAAAGCAATCCATCGGCATCGACCTGATACTGGACGCGAATCCGCGCAGCGCCGGCGACCATAGGGGGAATGCCATGCAGCTCGAATCGGGCGAGCGAGCGACAGTCGGACACTTTCTCGCGCTCGCCCTGCACGACGTGGATCGCCATTGCCGTCTGGCCATCCTTGAAGGTCGTGAACTCCTGGGCGCGGGCGATCGGGATAGTCGAGTTGCGCGGGACGATCTTCTCGGTGAGACCGCCCATCGTCTCGAGGCCGAGGGACAGCGGGATGACGTCGAGGAGCAGCCAGTCCTCGCCTTCCGTGCGGTTGCCGACGAGCACGTTGGCCTGGATGGCGGCGCCGAGCGCCACGACCTGGTCCGGGTCGAGGTTGGTCAGCGGCGGCGTCCCGAAGAACGTCGCCACGGCCTTCTGGATCTGCGGCATGCGTGTGGCGCCGCCCACCATGACGACGCCGTCGACGTCCCTCGGCGTGAGCTTCGCATCGCGCAATGCCTTGCGCACGGGACCGAGCGTCTTGCCGACGAGCGTTTCGGTGATAGTGGCGAAATGGCTCGCGGTAAGCGTCAGGTCGACGCGTTCGGCGGTAGAGAGCGTCGCGACGAACGGCGTCGAAGCGTGCGCCGTCAGGTTCTCCTTCGCCTCGCGTGCCTCGAGCATCAGAAGCCGCGTGTCGGCCGGCGAAACCGGACCGATGCCCCCTTGCTCCAGAGCCCAGCAATAGATGCGATGGTCGAAGTCGTCGCCTCCGAGCGCGGTGTCGCCCGCCGTGGCAAGCACTTCGAATACGCCGCGCGAGAGCTTGAGGATCGACAGGTCGAAGGTCCCGCCGCCGAGGTCGTAGACGGCGTAGATGCCTTCAGAAGCATTGTCCAGTCCGTAGGCGATCGCCGCGGCTGTCGGCTCGTTCAGGAGCCGCAGCACGTTGAGCCCAGACAGCCTCGCCGCGTCCTTGGTCGCCTGGCGCTGCGCGTCGTCGAAGTACGCGGGTACGGTCACCACCGCGCCGTCGAGCGCTCCGCCGAGACTCGCTTCGGCGCGTAGCCGCAGCACGCGCAGGATCTCTGCCGAGACCTCGACCGGCGTCCGGACACCTCCGCGCGTGCCGAGCTGCACCATCCCGGGACTGTCGCTGAAGCGGTAAGGGAAGCGTCTCGCGTCCGAGAGATCGGCGAGTCCCCGGCCCATCAACCGCTTCACGGAAACGATGGTGTTCTGTGGGTCGCGGACCAGCGCCCGGATGGCCGGATAGCCGACTGCGACGCCCTCCTCGCCGTAATGCACGATCGACGGAAGCAGAGGACGCCCTTCCGCGTCCGGCAGCACCACGGGAATGCCGTGACGCACCGTCGCGACCAGCGAATTGGTGGTGCCGAGGTCGATGCCCACCGCGCGACGGTGAACGCGAGGAACCGGGGCCGTGTTCGGCTCGGCGATCTGCAGCAGCGCCATCAGCCTTCGACCTCGGCCAGCGCCGTTTCGATGTCGTCGCCGACCTTGGCGAGGAAGCGGAGCTCGCGCACCGCATCGCGCGCCGCGTCCCAGGCCCCTCCTTCGAGATGACCCGCGAGGGCGGACTCCAGCGCGGCTCCGTCGGCGCGCACGTCACGCAACAGCTCGTCGAGCCGTGACCCGTCACGGCGCGCTTGCGCATCCGCGACTGCCTCCCGGCGCTCGAGCTCGCGCTCCAGGAATGCGGCCGGCAACGACGTATTGGTTTCTGAGAGCGCGTCGATGCCGCGAAGCGAGAGGATATATTGCGCGCGCACCACGGGATCCTTCAGCGCCCGATAGGCCTCGTTCACACGCGCGGAGGATTGCAATGCGAGTCGACGCTGCGCTTCGTCGCCCGCGGCGTAGCGGTCGGGATGGATCTCACGCTGCAGCGCGCGGTAGGCCCGCTCGAGCTCTTGGGAATCGAAACGATAGCGCGGCGGCAGGCCGAACAGCGCGAAGAAGTCTTTCGAGAAGTCGATCAGACGTTAAAGCTTTCGCCGCAACCGCACTCGTCGCGGACGTTCGGGTTGTTGAACTTGAACCCCTCGTTCAACCCCTCTCTCGCGAAGTCGAGCTCGGTGCCGTCGAGGTACGGCAGGCTCTTCGGATCGACCAGCACGGTGACCCCGCGGCTGTCGAAACGGTGGTCCTCGGGCCGGATCTCGTCGGCGTATTCGAGCTTGTAGGCGAGTCCAGAGCAGCCGCTCGTGCGCACGCCCACCCGCAGGCCGACCCCTTTGCCCCGCTTGGCCAGCGAGCCCGCGACGTGCCGGGCGGCATTTTCGGTGAGTGTGACCGCCATTGCTCTGCTCTACTCGGCGGCCGGAGCCGGCTCGGTCTGCCGTTCTCCGGAAGTTTCCTGAGGCGACGGATCTGCAGCGTGCTTCTTGCGATAGTCGGCGACCGCGGCCTTGATGGCGTCCTCGGCGAGAATCGAGCAATGGATCTTCACCGGCGGCAGCGCCAGCTCCTGGGCGATCTGCGTGTTCTTGATCCCCACGGCCTGATCGAGCGTCTTGCCTTTGACCCATTCGGTGACCAGCGAGGAGGACGCGATCGCCGAACCGCAGCCGTAGGTCTTGAACTTGGCATCCTCGATGGTACCGTCCGCGCGCACCTTGATCTGCAGCTTCATCACGTCGCCGCATGCGGGCGCGCCGACCATGCCCGTTCCGACGCCTTCCTCGTCCTTGGAGAACGAGCCGACATTCCGGGGATTTTCGTAGTGATCGAGAACTTTGTCGCTGTATGCCATTTGAGTCTCCTTGGCGGCCTTTCGTTAGGCGCCGTTTCCCTGCCGTTGCGAGGAAAGCGACGCGCCGCCCCGGGTCCGAGGTGAATGGATCCGCGCGAAATATCGCGCGAATGAAGCAAACGAAGGATTGCGCGGCTTCATCAGTGTGCCGCCCACTGCACGGTGTCGAGATCGATGCCTTCCTGATGCATCTCCCACAACGGCGAGAGCTCGCGCAGCTTCGCGATCTTGCGCTTCACCAGGTCGACGGTGTAGTCGATCTCTTGCTCGGTCGTGAAGCGGCCGGCTGTAAACCGGATCGAGCTGTGGGCCAGCTCGTCGCTGCGGCCGAGCGCGCGGAGCACGTACGAAGGCTCCAGGGAGGCGGACGTGCACGCCGAGCCCGAAGACACCGCGACGTCCTTGATCGCCATGATCAGGCTTTCGCCTTCGACGAAGTTGAAGCTCACATTCAGGTTGTGCGGCACGCGCCGCTCCAGGTCGCCGTTGACGTACACCTCCTCGATCTCGGAGAGGCCCGCGAGGAGGCGATCGCGAAGGCTGCGGATGCGCTTGTTGTCGTCCCCCATCTCCAGCCGGGCGAGCCGGAAGGCTTCGCCCATGCCCACGATCTGATGCGTCGGCAAGGTGCCCGAGCGCATGCCCCGCTCGTGACCGCCGCCGTGCATCTGCGCCTCGATGCGCACGCGCGGCTTGCGGCGCACGAAGAGCGCGCCAACGCCCTTCGGACCGTAGGTCTTGTGTGCGGAAAAGCTCATCAGGTCTACCTTCAGCGTCCCGAGATCGACCGGCAGCTTACCGGTCGCCTGCGCGCTGTCGACGTGGAAGACGATGCCGCGGGCCCGGCAGAGCTCGCCGATCGCTGGAATATCCTGCACGACACCGATCTCGTTATTGACGTACATCACGGAGACGACGATCGTGTCCTTGCGCAGGGCGGCATCGAGCTGCTTCAGATCGAGCAGTCCGTCCGGCTGGACATCGAGGTAGGTCACTTCGAACCCCTCGCGCTCGAGCTCGCGCATCGTATCGAGCGTGGCCTTGTGCTCGGTCCTGACCGTGACCAGGTGCCTGCCCTTGTCCTTGTAGAAGTGAGCCGCACCCTTCAGCGCCAGGTTGATCGATTCCGTCGCACCCGAGGTCCAGACCAGCTCCTTGGGATCGCAATTGACCAGGCGCGCCACTTCCGCGCGGGCCTCCTCGACGGCCTTCTCCGACTCCCAGCCGAAGGCGTGCGAGCGCGACGCCGGATTGCCGAACTGCTCCGTGAGATAGGGGATCATCTTGGCCGCGACCCGCGGATCGACCGGTGTGGTCGCGGAGTAATCGAGATAAATCGGCTTGCGCATAGCCTCGGTCTTCCTGTCCATCGTCAGACGACCGCCGCGGGCTCCGCCTTCTTGCCCGGAATCCGTTGGTCCTGCAGGACGGCGACGTCCGTCTTGTCCTGCTGCCGCACGAGCTGCTCGAGCGTCACCGAGCTCAGGAAGCTGAAGATGTGGGCATTGAGATTGGCCCACAGCTCGTGGGTCATGCAACGCCTGTCGTCGAGGCAATTCTCCTTGCCGCCGCACTGGGTCGCATCGATCGGTTCATCGACCGCGGTAATGATGTCGGCGACCGAAACACCCTTCGAGGTGCGCGCGAGGTTATAGCCACCCCCGGGTCCGCGCACGCTGTCAACCAGGCCAGCGCGGCGCAGCTTGCCGAACAGCTGCTCGAGATACGACAGCGAGATCTTCTGCCGCTCGGCCACCCCCGCCAGCGTCACCGGGCCGTCGCCGTTGTGCATAGCCACATCGATCATCGCCGTCACTGCAAACCGTCCTTTGGTCGTCAATCGCATGGTCACCACCCTTGTCTGCCACCCGATCCGGATCGAGCGCCGACTATAACTTTACAATTCCTGAGAAATTTAGTCAACTAAAAGTCTGACTGTTTTACTCAAGCATTTTGTTGATCCGTTCCGGATCGAACCGGTCGGCCGTCGCCTTGGCGTCTCCGCAGTCAAAGCCGCCCTGCTGGAGCAGTTCGAGCACCTTCTGCAGGCGGTCGTCGATGGCTCCCGCATGGTCCAAGAGGGCATGGACCGCCTGGACGATCGGGTCGTTCATGTCCGCGCTGATGGCGTAGGCCGAGAAGCCCATCTTGCTCGCCTGCCGCTCCCGTCGGCGGGCGTCTTCGTCGGTGACGATACGCGCCGGGATACCCACCGCGGTCGCGCCGGCCGGGACATCGCGCACGACAACGGCATTCGATCCTACCTTGGCGTCGTCCCCGACCAGGATCGGTCCGAGGATCTTCGCGCCGGCCCCGACGACCACGTTGCGCCCCAGCGTCGGATGCCGCTTCTCCTTCTTGCGCCACGACGTGCCCCCCAGCGTAACGCCGTGGTAGAGCGTGCAGTCGTCGCCGATCTCGGCGGTCTCGCCGACGACCACCCCCATACCGTGGTCGATGAATACCCGACGGCCGATGGTTGCCCCGGGGTGGATTTCGATGCCGGTGGTCCACCGGCTCCAGTTGGAGAGCCAGCGAGCGAGCCAGCGCAGCCCGCAGCGCCACAAGGGATTGACCATCCAGCGATGCCAGGTCAGCGCGTGCAGGCCCGGGTAGCAGGTCAATATCTCCCAGGTGCTGCGCGCGGCGGGATCGCGGTCGAAGATGACCGCGATGTCTTCGCGAAGCCTACTGAGCATGGAGGTATTTTCGCATAGCCGACCGTTTCACTCAACTATTACGATGCGTCATCCGAGCAATATGGCCGCGACGACGAGCCCGGCGACCATCAGCCCAAAGAAAACGCTATAGACGAGAAAGATGACGAAGGCGCGGCCCAAAACCCCGGACCATCGCCCGCCGTAGACGGCCTTCATCGACCAGAGCAGGTACGCGACCACCCAGAGGACCAGCGCCGCGCGCAGGACCCCCGCGGGAGCGAGCACGCACACGATGCCTGCCAGGAATACGAACGCGTGGCTGTGGGCGCCGAAGACGAGGTGGGCAGCGTAGCGCCGAGGCCGCAATGGATAGCGGCGCGCGCGGCCGACGTAGAGCAGCTTCAGGAGCAACGCGAAGAGCGGCAACAGGACGAACGCGGCGTAGGGGCCGTAGCGCAGCATGCCGGCGAAGATCTGCTCGCCCCTTCCTGTCCGGGAAAGCTTATTGAACTGATCGATCCGCCGCCGCAGCGGGTCGAACCAGGAACCGGCGGCGGCATTCAGGCGCAGATCGAGATCGGGTCCGATGCTGAATCCTTCCTGGGGCTCGGCGCGCGCGATCTCGCGGGCGACATCGTTCGGATCGTGCTGGATCAGACCGCCCTCGCCGAGCATGGCGGGGTCGCCTGCGAACCGCAGCAGCGCGAAGAGCGCGATGGAAAAGACGAGAAACAGTCTCGCCGGGCGTATGTAACGCCGGCGCCGGCCGGCGAAATATTCGCGGGTCAGGAAACCGGGACGGAAAAGCAGAGGCAGTAACGTGCGCCACAGCCGCCCGTCGAGCGCGACGTAGCGCCCGGCCGCTTCCCGCAGCAGGGTGCGCACGGTCGGCAGGGCCAGGCTCGTCTCCTGGCCGCAATTGGGGCAGTACCTCGCGGTGGCCTCGACGCCGCAATTCCGGCAAGCGGGCGCGATCGCGCGCTCGTCCGCGGCCGTGATCGGAGACGTGGCGTCACTCATCACGCACCGCCGCTCAGCGTCCGAGGAGCTGATCGATGCGCGCGAGAATCCCGCGCAGGATATCGACTTCGGCCTTCTCCAGGCGCGTGCGCGCAAAGAGCCGGCGCAGTCGCGGCATCAATCGCCTCGGCCGACGCGGGTTGAGAAAGCGCATCGCGACCAGAGTACGCTCGGCATGGGCGTACAACGCCTCGATCTCCTCGAGCGCGGCCGGCCGGAACGCCGGAGCGGTCCACACCGTCCCGCCCTGAGCCGCGACGAAGAGTTCGTACGCGGCAACCTGTACCGCCGAGGCGAGATTGAGCGATGCCTGGCCGGGAACGCCCGGGATGGTCGCCGCGATCTGACACCGCGCGAGCTCCGCGTTGGAGAGCCCCGACATCTCGCCCCCGAAGACGAGCGCGGCCTCGCCGCTCCCGCAATGACGGATCGCTTCCGCGGCCGCATCCCGCACCGATCGCACCGTACCGGCGAATTCGCGCGGTCGCGCCGTGAAACCGATCGCGAGCGTCGCTCCGGAGAGCGCGCTCTCCAGCGTGTCGACCACCCTCGCCGACTCGAGCAAGGCGCCGGCACCGGCGGCCCGCGCGTCTGCATCGGGGTGGGGGAAGGCTCGCGGCGAGACGAGAACGAGGCGCGACAATCCCATCGCGCGGATCGCCCGCGCGCAAGCGCCGATGTTGCCGGGATGGCTCGGTGCACACAGCACCACGCGCACCCTTTGCAACCCCGAAGTCAACTCGGACGGTGCCAAGAGGAAGGCGCCGGATTACGGGTAGAATGCGCGGCTTGCCGGAGCCGCGATACGCCTGCAGGCGTACCGCGCGGCACGGCTTCTACTGGATTTCGGCGATCATGCATCCGATGCTCACGACCGCGGTGAAGGCCGCGCGCCGCGCCGGCAGCGTCATCAATCGGGGCGCTCGCGATCTGGATCTGCTGACCGTGACGACGAAAGGTCCCAAGGATTTCGTCAGCGAGGTGGATCGGGCGGCCGAGGCCGCGATCGTCGAAACATTGCACGCGACCTATCCCGACCACGCGATTCTAGCAGAGGAAGGAACGGCAAAAGGCGTCAACGCCGCGGCGGAGCATCTGTGGATCATCGATCCTCTCGACGGCACGACCAACTTCCTGCACGGCTTCCCGCAATACTGCGTTTCGATCGCGCTCCAGCACAAGGGACAGATCACGCAAGCCGTCATCTACGATCCGGTTCGCAACGATCTTTTCACGGCCACGCGCGGCCGCGGCGCCTTTCTCAACGATCGCCGCATCCGCGTATCGCGACGCCAGCACCTGAAGGATTGCCTGATCGGCACGGGCTTTCCGTATCGCAACGAGCGGTATCTCGACACGTACATGCGCATGATGCGGGCGATGACCATCGAAGCGGCCGGAATTCGCCGCCCCGGCGCGGCCGCCCTCGATCTCGCGTATGTCGCGGCGGGATGCTACGACGGTTTCTGGGAGATGGGCCTGAACCCGTGGGACGTCGCCGCTGGCAGCCTGCTCATTCTCGAAGCGGGCGGCCTGGTGGGGGACTTCGGCGGCGACTCGGGCTATCTTTACGGCGGGCAGATCATCGCCGCCAATCCGCGGATTTTCGCGCAAATGGTCAAGTTGCTGTCGGCTTACCGCGGCGCGACAGACCCTTCTCCGACGGCACAAACCGGAGCGTAGCCAGCACTGCCACGTGGCCTGCGAGGGCCGGCTGTTTGTAGCTTTCAACCCGGGAATCCGTCGCAAGGTGCGTTCGCCCCCGAATCCCGCTGACAATTCCATTGTCATTGTGTAGGATTGGCCGGCTCGACGACGGGAACGAGGCGAGGACCGGCGTCCGGCATCTCGGGGGTGCGCCATGCTGCAACGATCGCTGTGTCGGGTGGGCCTTGCTTTGCTGCTTGCGGCGTCCGCCGCGGCCGGCGCGCAGGACGTCGATCGGATCCGGCTCATGCTTCACCCGAGCGCTGCCGCGCCCGGAACGCTGCCGCTCGCCGCGCTGACGAAGCTGCAGGCACTGGCCGGGGTGCCGCTCAGCGCTTCAGGGGTCACCCGGACTGGAGCGCTGGAATTTGCGCTCGGGCAGACGCTGTCGAACGCCGATGCCAGCGCGCTGTTGCGCCGCTTGCGCGAGGATCGAACCGTGCTGTGGGCCGAGTCGGTCGTTCCCACAGGTTTCGCTGCAAAGTCGCTGGCGCCGAGTCCGTTCAGGGGAAGCAAGCTGATGGTGCGGCTCGCGGGCGACGCCGCTCCCGATTGGAGCGTATTGCTTCCGCGCTTCACCGACCTGGCCGGGATGCCTCTGATGGTCGATCGTCAGGTCGGCAACGTCTGGGTGCTGTCGCTCGCGGAAGCGGTTCCGGAGGACATTCTCGCGGGCATGGCCGAGCAGCTCCAGCTCGACAGCGCCGTGCAGTATGCCGACCCTGCGCGCCGCGCCTTTCCGCGGCGCGTTCCGAACGACCCGCTTTACGCGCAGCAATGGGCACTGACGGATGCGACCGGCGGAATCAACGCGCCCGCGGCCTGGGACCTGCAGATCGGCAGCTCCGGCGTCACGGTCGCGGTCATCGACACGGGGATCACGCCGCACCCCGACCTCATCGGCCGCATCCTGCACGGCTACGATTTCATCAGCGATCCGACGATTGCCAACGACGGCGGCGGGCGCGACGCCGATCCGAGCGATCCGGGCGACGGCACGAGCGACAACGAATGCGGCGACGGTATTCCCGGCGAACCGAGCTTCTTCCACGGCACATTCGTGAGCGGGCTCATCGCCGCCGACACCGACAACGGCATCGGTATCGCCGGGCTCGACTGGAACGCGAAGATCCTGCCGGTGCGTGCGCTCGGCAAATGTGGCGGCACGTTCGACGACATCCTCGACGCGCTGCTGTGGGCGGTCGGCGTGCCGGTGGCGGGCGTTCCTCCCAATCCGAATCCCGCGCGGGTGATCAACCTGAGCCTCGGAGGCATCGGCTCGTGCCCGCAGGCATTCCAGGACGCGATCAATACCGCGCTCGCGCAAGGCTCCGTCATCGTCGCCGCGGCCGGCAACGACAGTGAAGACGCCATGAATTCCGCGCCGGCCAACTGCAGCGGCGTCATGACCATCGGCGCGTCGACGCGGGGCGGCGACATCACGCAATACTCGAATTTCGGCCGGCGGATCGACCTGTCGGCCCCGGGTGGCGATGGGCAGCTTGCCGACTGGATCCTTTCGACCGGCAACGACGGCGTCGCCGGGCCCGGAAACCCGGATTACGAGTTCGCCGTCGGGACGAGCTTCTCGGCGCCCTACGTCGCGGCGACCGCGTCGCTGATGATCGCGCGCAACGCGAACCTCACGCCCGGACGGATACAGGACATCATCACCGGCACCGCTCGAGGCTTCCCCTCGGGTACGGCGTGCGGCGTGAGCGGCCAGTGCGGCTCCGGTCTCCTCGATACGAGCCTCGCGCTGCAGAGCACGATTCCAGGCGTGAGCGTCGCGCCGCCCGGAACGGTCCCGGTGATCGAGTATTACCGCGGCGACAAGGATCACTACTTCATGTCCGCCGACCCCGCCGAGATCGCCTTCGTCGACTCCGCCCTCGGGGGCATATTCCAGCGCACCGGGGAGCTGTTCTATGCCTGGATCGACCCGCTGCTCGCGCCCGTTGGCGCGGTGCCGGTGTGCCGCTTCTACGGCAGCGCCACAGCACTGATCGATTCGCACTACTACACGGCGAACGCGACCGAATGCCAATTCATCCTGAGCCACTATCCGGGCATCTGGACGCTCGAGCGCGCGGCCGCGTTCTACGTGCTGCTCCCCGACGCGAGCGGATCCTGCCCGGCAGGTACGCTGCCGGTGTACCGGTTCTTCAACAATCGCCAGGACGCCAACCAGCGCCATACGATCGATCTGTCGGTGCGGCGGGCCATGCTCAACCGCGCATGGGTGCCGCAGGGCGTGCCTCCCGACCAGGTGATCTTCTGCACGCCGATCTGACGCAGGGGATGTAGCCCGGGATGAGCGGGAGCGAATCCCGGGACGTCGGCCTCGGGTTGATGGGGTCCCGGGTGTCGCGCTGCCGCGCTCAACCCGGGCTGCGTCGGTCTACGCGAAAGATCGTCTACGCCCGCTCGATCCAGCCGTTGACCGTGAAGCGAGAGTCGCGGAACTTCCGCGATGGCACCTCCACCGGCATCACTTCGTGCATGACCGCTGCCTGGAAGAACACCATGGTGTTGTGCCGCGGCTCGATCACCTGGTAGGAGTCCGTGGCGGCGAGCTTCCCGTTGCGGATCACATCGTCGTAGATACGCAGCTCCCCACCCTTGAAGCCCTTCGGGTCGCGATTGAAGTAGTACACGTACGTGTACTGGCGCTTGTAGGTTTCGTTCGCACCGGCGTCGGTGTGGGCCTTGAAGTAATTGCCGTCGCCACTCGCCGTCACCTGGACGTCGATCGCTCCGACCTCGAATCGCCCCACGCGCAGCTGCGGCATGACTTCCGGCATGAGCGCGGTGATCTTCCTGACGAAGAGCTGCTTCAGCGGCTCGGGCGCATTGAGCATCAGTGCCTGCCGGTAGTCCTCGTTGTTGTCGGTGACACGTGCCGGGACGAAGCTCCCTTCGGCACCGAAAACCGCATCCATCAGCCACGCGAGCTCGGAGCCGCTGAGAAACGACTCGATCTGCACGACCGGATGGCGCACGACTTTGCCGTGGCCCTGGGCCGCGCTCGCCTCCGCCGCGGCAGCCACCGCGGCGGAGGGCACGGGCACGGCGGCGTCGCCCTCGGTCGGCGCGTCGCCGTGGATGAGGACGGCCGGGTCTGTGATCACGCCGACGAGCTGCTGCGCCGCGAAGGCCAGCGACGCGCGACCGCCCTCCATCGGTATCTGGAAAACCGACGGATGCGGAGCGGCGTGCAGCGCTCCGTCGACGCGGGCGATCGCCGAAAGAAGCTGCGCGAGCACGGGATGTTCGGGAGCGACGACGAGCCCGACGGACTGCCCGCCGGAGAGGAGCAGCTTGACCTTGATTTCGCGCGCGTTCGGCTGTTGAACCGTGAGCTTCATGCCGACATTGTCCGACAGTTCGGCGGATCGCGCGAGATGCGTATCAGCGCATGGAGGCACCGGCCGAGATGCGCGCTTCGCGCGAAATCTGCGCTCGCAGAGCGGCATAGCGCTCTTCGCCATTCTGGCCGAACAGAGGATCCTCGATATGACGGATCTCGGCGTCGATGGCCGACCAGTCCCTCGGTCGCAACAGGCTGGTCGCCAAGGGAAGAAGCGCCGTCTCCTCCCGCCGCATATGGTCGCGGAACGTCTCGACGTAGGCCCGCGCCGGAATCTCGAGGCCCGCGCGCGAAGTGATCGAGCCATTGACGATGTCTTCGAGCGCCCGGATCAGGGCGTTCCCCGCATGCTTGAGCTCCGAATGCTGCGCACTCAATTCGTCGACGACCGTTTCGACGCCGGGCTCGCGCTCCCTGATCCGCGCGAATGCCAGGTCCTCGCGCGGGTGATGGATCAGGTCGGTGTAATGAGTCATGTAGAACATGATGTCCGACATCAGATCGTAGTCGGGCGATTCGCCCGCGTGAAAGAGATCGAGCTGGCGCTCGAGGAGGTCGAGCAGCACCGCGAAGTTGGCGTGGTCGCGGTTCCAGAGCGCGATCGCATCGAGCATGGTAGCCTCCGCACGAAAAGTCGTCGACGGCGAGCGACGCGAATTTCGAGAGCCGTCCACCGTCCGACCATGCTACGACGGGAACGTGGCGGCGAGAAGCGGGCCGGCCCCGGTTTTGTTGACCTGTGTCACGGTACGCTCACAAGAAATTGCCTACCGTACGCGTTAGCCGGCCGGAGCCGCTATGCGCCGTTGCGGAACATCGATGTCTGCCGCCGGCCAAAAACCTGCCGGGAACGAGGCCTACGCTCTTGGAAATCCGCAGATCCGCCCTGATCGGCTACGCGGCGACCCGAACCTTCGACCTGATCGAGGCCGCGGAGCACTATCCCGCGTTCCTGCCATGGTGCTCGGGCGCGGTCATCCTCGCGCGAGACAGCGCCGTTGTCATGGCGCGCCTCAGCATCGCTTATCGCGGCTTGCGCTTCGGCCTGACGACCCGCAATCCCAAGCGGCGCCCCGAGTGGATGGCCATTCATCTCGAGAAGGGTCCGTTCCGGCGCTTCGAGGGCGAGTGGCGCGTCTTTGCCCTCGGGGAGCAGGCCTGCAAGATCCAGCTTGCGCTACGCTACGAGTTCGACAATGCTCTTATGGGCAGACTGGCTCGTGGCGTCTTCGACGGCATTGCCGATACCCTGGTCGACGCGTTTGCACGCCGCGCCGATCAGGAACTGGGCCGCGAACGGTCCGGCACGAACCCTATCGTTTCCTGAACTTCGGGGAGGAAATCATGACCGACCCAACCCTCGTCGAAGCGCTGCTCCGATCGCGTCTCGGCTCCGAGCTTTCGGAAGAGCAGGCGCGTACACTGGCCGAGCACGTCGCCTTTCGCGAGCTGAAACCCGACGAGGTGCTCGTGCGCGAAGGCACCTCGGACAATCATCTCTACGTCATCGTCAAGGGAGCGCTCGGCGTCGTACGAAGGCACGGCACGCCCGACGCCGTGACGCTCCTCACGCTGACGACGCGAGACCTCGTCGGCGAGCTCAGCTTCATCGACGAAACGCCGCACTACGCCTCGCTGGTCTCGATCGGACCGACGCGCGTCTTCGGTCTCGAGCGCGAGAAGATGGAATCGCTGCTGCTGACGCATCCGGAGCTCGTCTACCGCGTGATGCGCGCGATCGTCCGGACGGTGCACGAGATTCAGAGGCGGATATCGATGCAGTCGGCGGAGCTGACCAACTACATCTACAAGCAGCACGGAAAGTACTAAAAAAGCGCGGCGCCGACGGCGGCGCCGCGCTCCCGGAGTCGGGTGATCGCCGTGGGCTAGTGCTTCACGGTGTCGAAGTGGTAGGTCGCCAGCAGGTAGACGATGTTGGCCTCGTAGTTGTTGAATGCGTTGAACCCGTTCAGGTAGCTCTGCGCCGTGTTGGTGGTCACGCCCGGGAACGGGATGGTGTACTGATAGCCGTTGTAGCCGGCATCGCTGTAGCGCCACCGCTCGTAGGCGTAGCCCAGCGTGAAGTCCCAGTTCTTGTCGTAGCTCCAGATGCCCTTGATGTTCACCGACGTACGCTTGGTGTCGTCGTAGGCGTTGATCGGCAGCGGGTTGCCGAAGAAGGTGGTGTTTCCGTGGCCGTAGTCGCCCGCGGCGTTCTGGCTGTTGATGTCGGCCGACCCGTCGGTCTCGTAGTAGAGCACCGAGCCTTTGATCAGCAGCCGCTCCATCGCTCGCCAGTCGAGACCGGCGCCGACCACCCAGTTCTTGTCCTTGTTGTTCGCGTTCCAGTTGAACGCGATCGAGTTGGCAGCCGTGCTCGGGTCGAAGCAGTTCACCGCGGTCACGCCGCCGCTGGTCGTCGGGCATGTACCGGCATTCACGTTGCGATGGAACGAGTCGTACTTGATTTGCTCCCAGTCGCCGAAGGCCGTGAAGCGAAGCTTGTTCACATCGCCGTAACCTCCGCTCAGGTAGATCGAATCGCGCTTGTCGGACGTGCGCCCGAGCGTGATGTTCTTGTAATTGTTGTCCGTCCAGTTGTACTCGAGCGAGAAGTCGAGGAAGGGTATCGGACTCCAGTCGCCCGTGACCTTGATCTGGTTACGATCGAGGTCCGACGAGTCGAAGGCGGACGTGAAGCGGTTCATGAATTCGGGGTCGTTCGCGTCCACGCCCGCGGCGCCGAACAGGAAATCCGAACGACGTTCCAGATACGTGTACTTGATCCGGCCGCTCAAGTTCGGCAGCGACGTGTTCTTCCACTCGACGAAGAATCGATTGGTCTCGATATTGTCGTAGTCGATGCGGTTGTGCGTGAGCTTCTCGTAGTCCCAGCCCGCGCCCACGCGGTTCTGCGGCGCGAAGCGCCAGAAGCCGTCGACGCCGAAGTTGTTCCGGGTGTAATGCAGAAGCGTAGCCTCGCAGGGACCGCCCGCGCAATTGACGATCGAGGTCGCCGGGTAGACCACGTCGGTCGAATCGTTGTTGCGCTTGTAGTAGTTGTAATAGACCCGCGTATCCACGTTCATCAGGGGATGAGAGGCCAGCGACGCGGTGAACGTGTCGTCGCGGTTCTTTCCGGTGAAGTGCGACGAGTTCACCTGGGTCGCCCCGAAGAACGGCGCCGTCGTGCTGTTGAGCGCCGTCTGCGCGAGGTCGGCATCGCTCTTGCCCTCGGCCCACGTGTACCTCGCGGCAAACGTCGATTGACCCGGCCATCCACGGAACGTCGCCTGCGCGGCGAAGCGCTCGTAGTGGTTGTCCGGCGGCAGGAACGTCGTGTCGACGTTGTTGGCGAAGAACGGGTTGTTCCACGACAAGTCCGAGAAGTCGTTCTCGAACTTGCTGTACAGGTAGCTCACCGACAGGTTCATGTTGCCCGTGTTGTACCCGGCCTCGCCCGTGATGTTCCTGGTTTTGTACTGAACCGGGATGGCGAGATCGGTGAAGCCGTTGCCGGGACTCGTGCCGTTCGCCCCCGAGCCGATCTTCGTGCCCTCGAACTCGACCTGATTGGCGTCGACGCGGAAATACCACGGCGCGAGCCCTTGCCACTCGAAGTAACCCCCGTTATTCGTGCGCTTGTAGCCGATGTCGACCGGATTCCACGTCGCGGGATTCGGTTGCGGGAACGTGGCCTGGAGAGCGTTCGAGCCGCTTCCCGTGAACGGCGTCAACCCGTTGAACAGGAAATTGTGCCGGAATTTATCGCTGTAGATCTGGTACTTGAACACATCGTATATGCCGCCGCGCAGCATCAGGTACTGATCGTCGCGTCCGAAGTTCTCGCCGTAGCCCTCGAACCAGGTGTTGCCGCCGCGGCCGCGCACGAAGACGTTGGAAAGGACCCCGTTGCTGAGGTCGCGGTATTCCTCGAGCTTGGACGCATCCTTGGTGTCGTTGGTCGAGTTGTTGAGGTAGCCGACGGTCCCTGAGCCTTGGTAAGCCCAGTCGCTGTACTGCGCGAACGCCGGCGCCGAGACGAACAGAGCGGCAATCAGTGTGGGTAGCAGTTTCTTGGTCATGGTGGGCTCCTCGCGCTACCGCAGGAAGAACTGGCCCTTGCTTCCGGGCGCATTCGAGCCGTGGATGTTGCTGTGGCAATTGAGGCATGCCCGGGCAATGAAGCGGGTATTGACGCCTGCGTTCGGGGTGCCATCCGGCAACGTCCAGGCCGCACCACCGCCGTAAATCGTCCCCGGGTGCCGCGCGACGTCGTGGCAGTCCTGGCAGAGGTTCGGCGTGTGCTCGCGCAGCAGTTTGTAGTGCGACGAGCCGTGCGGGTTGTGGCAGGTGATGCAGTTCTCCTCCACCGGCGGGTGCTGGAAGACGAACGGCCCGCGCTTGTCGGCGTGGCAGCTCGTGCACTGGTCGTTGACCGTCGCGTTCCTGAGCATGACCGGACTGACCGCGCCGTGCGGATTGTGGCAATCCGAGCACTTGATCTTGCCTTCGACGATCGGGTGATGCGAAGGCTTCAGCGTCTGCGAGCGGATGTCCTGATGGCAGGTCCCGCAGAGCTGAGACTCGTTCGGGCGGAACGTGGTCTGGAACGGCGCGATGAACGTGCCGCGGTCCTTGCCGTGGATGTCGTGGCAGCTCGTGCATGCCACGTCGTTCAGCGCGTGCTTGCCCGATTCCCAGAACGCGAGGTGCCGATTGGTCTGGTGACAGTTCAGGCAGATGCTGGCCTTCTCGGCGGCCGTGCCGTACTTGATGCGGTTCGCCGGCTTGAACTGGGACGGATCCTTAAGGTGATCGCTGGCGTCACCGTGGCACGCCTGGCACATGCTGCCCTGCGCATCGTTCTTGGCGCCGTGCGCGGTCATGACGATCGAGGTATGTTTGTCCTCGTGACAGTTGGCACACACCGGCGGACCCTTGTCGTCCTTGGGGGCCTGCGCATACGCCATGGTCGTGAGGAAAAGGCCGCAGAGCGCTAGGAGCAGCGCCTGCGTGCTTGAGCCGAATCGCATCGGACACCTCCCTGGTGCAGAAGGACCAGCAATAGACCTTAGAATCACCCGTCGGGCAGCCGTCGATGACCGAAGGTCAATCCGGCCCCGTCGCTTTTGGTTATCCGCGACGGGTTGCAAACCCGCACACCCCTAGCGTCGATCGTACGCCGTCGCCAAGTTTCAATGCAAGCGCGCAACACGATTCGATCGTATCAACGCGCGACCAAAACCATACTTGATACAGGTCAAGTCCACTCTAGGTGAATGTGCGATAAGAGCGCTGTTGCGAAAAAGATACATGGCTTGCCTGTTACGCCCATAGTTACGCGCGATTCACCCGTAGACCGAAGCGACGACTTAGACTTTAAGGTTCGGCGGAGGAAGAACGGGGACATCGCTGCAAGCAGACGATGCCAACCACACGAGCCAATCTGCGCGCCCGGATGTCCGTGACGCTTGCCGCTAAGAGCCGCACGCTGTGCGCCATCCTGTGCATGGGCTGGGCGCTGGCGTCGGTTGCCAAGCCCGCACCGGCGCCGGAGCCCGGCGTCAACGACACCTGTCTCGCCTGCCACGGCAGTTCCGACATCAAGGACGCTGCCGGCCAATCGGTCGCTGTCGACGGCGCGACCTTCGCCAAATCGGTCCACGGTGAGCTCAAGCTAGAGTGCACCGCATGTCACGCCGATGTTTCGCCGACCAAGCTTCCCCACCCCGAGAAGCTCGCGCCCGTGGACTGCTCGACCTGCCATGCCCAGCAGGTGAAGGAATACGCGGAGACGGTACACGGAAAAGCCCGCAAGGAAGGCAACACCGTCGCCGCCACCTGCACCAACTGCCACGGGCAGCACGACATCCGCCGCTCGACAGATCCCGCCTCGCGGACGAATCACGCGAATCTCGAGGCGACGTGCAGCAAGTGCCACGGCAACGAGGATCTGGTCAGGACGGCGAAGCTGCCCGGCGGCAACATCGACCGGCAGTTCCACGACAGCATCCACGGCAAGCTGCTGGCCGGCGGCCCGCGGGCCGCCGATGCGCCGACCTGCACCAACTGCCACGGCGCACACAGCATCCTCGCTCCGTCGGAGGTGGCGAGCCGGGTGAACCGCGCGCACATACCGGAAACGTGCGGCGGCTGCCACCAGGCGATTTACGCCAGGTTCTCGAAGGGGCAGCACGGCAAGCTTCGCAACGAGGGCAATTCGGCGACCCCGGTCTGCACCGATTGCCACACCGCGCACCAGATCCAGCGGCACGACCTGCCGGCGTTCCAGATCGCGGTCATCGAGCAGTGCGGCAACTGCCACACCGAGTACCTGTCGACCTATCGCGACACGTTTCACGGCCAGGTGACGAAGCTCGGCTACGCCAAGGTCGCTACCTGCGCGTCCTGCCATTCGGCGCACGACATGCTGCCCGCTTCGGATCCAGCCTCGAGCGTCTCGGCGCAGAACCGGATCAATACGTGTCGGAAATGCCACGCCGACGCGCCGGCGAATCTCGCGAGCTTCGATCCGCACGCCAGCCGTCACGACAAGGCGCGCAATCCGCTCTACTGGTACGCCGCGACCTTCATGGACTGGCTGCTGATCGGCGTGTTCGGCTTCTTCGGGATTCACACGGCGTTGTGGCTGGCCAGGCTGTGGATCGACAAGTTCCGCGCACCGAAGCGAGGCCCGGGGAGCCCGACCTGATGGCGACACCTGCGCCCACCGCAAGTGTCGGAACGAGACCGACGGCCCACGCACGCGGCGGCCGGTGGTACCGCCGGTTCACGCTTCCCGAACGCGTGCTGCACGCGCTGCTGATGATCGCGTTCGTTGGCTGCGCGCTGACCGGGCTGCCGCTGATCTTCGCCGCTCAGCCGTGGGCGGTGGGGCTCGCCCGCCTGCTCGGCGGATTCCACAGTGCCGGCATCATCCATCGGGTGTGCGCCTCGATCATGATCGCGGTGTTCGTGGTACACATCGTGCTGGTGCTCCGGCGCGCGATCGTGAGCAGGAACATGCTGGGCGTCCTCTGGGGGCCGGATTCGATGGTCCCGCAATGGCAGGACGCGATCGACATGTACCGGCACGTCCGGTGGTTCCTGGGGGTGGGGCCGCGCCCGCAGTTCGACCGCTGGACCTACTGGGAGAAGTTCGACTACTGGGCGGTGTTCTGGGGGATGGCGATCATCGGCGGCTCCGGGCTGCTCCTCTGGTTCCCTTTCTTCTTCGGCAACTTCCTTCCCGGATGGGCGTTCAACATCGCCGGGCTCGTCCACGGCGAGGAGGCGCTGCTCGCGGTGGGGTTCATCTTCACGATCCATTTCTTCAACGGTCACCTGCGCCCCGAGAAATTTCCCATGGACACGGTGGTGTTCACGGGACGCATCTCGGAGCACGAGCTGAAGACCGAGCGCGGAGTAGAATACGCCCGGCTGTCGGAAAGCGGCGCGCTGGCGCTGAAGGAGGCGCCGGCGCCGACGCTGCGAGCGCGTGCCTTCGGCTGGGTCGTCGGAGGAACGGCACTCGCGCTCGGAATCGTGGTGATCCTGCTCATTCTATACAGCATGGCGTTCTGATCGGGGGACAACATCGTGATCCAGTTCATGAAGCGCCGGGCGCTGGCCATGGGTGCCGTGGCGACGATCGTTGTCGGCATCGTCGCCCTCGCGGCGCTCGGCGCGGGCGGCATCGTCGCCTGGGAATATTCGAACAGCGACGCTTTCTGCGCCAACGCCTGCCACTCCGTCCATCCCGAGGAAACGCTCGCGCACAAGGCTTCGTTCCACGCCGAAGTGCACTGCGTGGAGTGCCACATCGGTCGGCTTTCGACTCTGCACATGATGGCGCTCAAGCCCGAGCACGCCAAGGAGCTGTGGGGAATGATCGTCGGCTACGAACGACCGCTGGTTTCCACCACGCTGCGCCCCGCCCGTCAGAACTGCGAGGGCTGCCACAATCCTTCAGTCGTCCATCACGACACGATCGTCGTGCGCAAACACTACGCCACCGATCCCGCGAGCAGCGAAACGGCGACCCGCCTGATCCTGCATACGGGGTCCGGCACGATCCGCGAAAAGGCTGCGAAGGGCATCCACTGGCACGTCGCGAACGACGTCGAGTTCATCGCGAGCGACCCGCAGCGCCGCAGCATTCCGTGGGTGCAGGTCAAGACGGCCGACGGGAAGACGACGACGTACGTCGATGCGACGGCCAAGCCTCCACCCGGCGGGTTCGCACCGGAAGGCGCCCGGCGGATCGAGTGCTTCGATTGCCACAACGCGGTCGGCCACCCGTTTCCCAATCCGGCCGACGCTGTCGACGATGCGATCGCGACCGGCCGAATCGACCGTAGCCTGCCGTCGGCGAAGGCTCGCGCCGTCGAGCTGATCGGAGTGGCCGAAAAGGTGTCCGGTCCCTACGACGAGCGCGCCAAGGTATTCGAGAAGCTGATTGCAGATAACGCCCAGCGGGCCGACGTCAAGCCCGACAAGAAGGAAGCAGAGGCCAAGTTAGAGGGTGCGATGAAGTCCATCCTGCTCGCCAGCACCTTCGAGGCGCAGGGCATCACCTGGAAATCGTTCCCCAATCACACCGGCCACAAGGACTTCCCGGGTTGCTTCCGCTGCCACGACGGCAAGCACTTCGACGACCAGGGCGACGCGATCCGGCTGCAATGCACGTTGTGCCACGATCTGCCCCAGGTCACGCGCGAGAAGGGCAAGGGGTCGGTGCCGTCGACAATCGTCGCCGGCGTGTCTCCGCCCGACAGCCACGAGGCACCCAACTGGATGCGCGACCATCGGCTGTCGGTCGATTCGTCATGCGGTGCCTGTCACGGCAAGATCGACTACGGTCAGGAAGGCGGCGGCTTCTGTTCCAATCCAGCGTGCCACGGCCGCACGTGGCCGGCGCTCGACCTCAACGCGGAACCTAAGGCGCCTGCAAAACCTCAATCGAAGGGATAATCGGATCGGTGTAGCGTCCGCGAACGCTCAACGCGAAGGCGGGTACGGACATTGGTTGTGGCGGCCGCGTCAGTCAGGGCCGATATTGTCTTGCCCACGCGCACGTGGGCCTTTTTTAGAAGGAGCCAAGATGAAGTCGATGCTTATTGCGGTTGCCGGCGCCGCCCTGCTGATGGGCGCTGGTGTGGCAGGCGCGCAGGAAGACCTGGCCAAGTCGAACGGGTGCATGGGCTGCCACGCGATCGATACCAAGAAGGTCGGACCGGCATTCAAGGACGTCGCGAAGAAGTACAAGGGCAACGCGGGCGCGGAGGCCAAGCTTACCGCGGAAATTTCGGAAGGCAAGGGCCATCCGAAGACCAAGGCGAGCGCGGACGACGCCGCGAAGCTGGTGAAGTGGGTGCTGTCGATGTAGGCTCAGCTCGGTCCCACCCCCAGCGGCGGCGGGGACAGATGGACGATCCGCCGAAAGAGCTCTTCGTATTCCCGGCCGGCTTCGACGGCGAAGAGCGGATCGCTGTGGCCGCCGAAAGCCGCGTCGATTTCTTTCCAGTCCTGCGCGCTCAGATAGTCCCGCGCCAGGGGGATGAGTTCGTCTTCTTCGGCGCGCATGTGACGCCATTGCAATGCCGCGTACTTTGCCGCCGCCTCTGCGAACGCCTGAAAACCCGCCGCTCCTTCCCGACGATAACGCTCCAGCGATTGCTCCAGCGCGCGCACGATTGCCGCCCCGAGGCGATGCTCCCTTTCGAGCGTTTCGATCAACGGTGCCGCATGCGGGCAGCGCATCGCCAGGCGCCTGAAAAGATAGGTTTCCTCCTTAGGATGGTGAAGACGCTCGGGAACCGCGTTGATGTACTCGACCATCGCGCTCAGGACGTCGAACCTCGGAGGGGTACCGCGAAGACGCGTGTCGCGGACGAGGTACAGCATGCCGTGCATCACCGCAGCCAACGAGCGATGCTCGGCATGGAGGACGCCAATCGCTTGCACAGACCCCTCGCGCTATCCGGTGCATGCCGACAGGGGCGCACAGGATAGCGCGTGTCAACGCTCGCAACGTTGACTTAAGTCAACGCTCGCCGTAACAGCGAAGGCGGGGACGCCCGATCAGGCGCGATCCTGCTCGATCCACCGCGCAGCAATCTGCCCCGTAAGGAGACGACCGGCGGCGCTCATTGATGCGTGTATTCGAACTGCGCCTGCGCCGTGTCCGCAGACCCCGGTCGCTTGACGTTCACGGTGATCTTGTACGGGCCCGCGCCACCCATCGCAAAATAATTCCCGTAACTTCGCGACTCGGCGATCGTGACCGGCTGCAAGGTCTTCTCCGGGCCGCTTCCGCTCGCCGTGGAGACGCGTGCTCGGACTGCAGCATCGTCGACTCGTTGTCCGCTCGCGGAATCGAACACGGCGACCGTGATGTAGTACTGCGCCGGCGCGGAGGGCGGGACGCCGTACGTCTTCTGCGGGTACTCCTTGGGGTAGGCGCGGATCGTGTCTCCGGCGATGACGCCGAAGTACACGGTCGTGTCGCCGACCACGGCAAAGTCCTGCCCGGTCAAGGCACGGGGAGCCGCCGATCCTCGCCGTGCAGTGACGACGGTCACCGGATTGAACATGTAGACGATCGCGTTGCGAAGCTCGCGATCGGTGAGGTTGGCCAGCCCGCCGCGGGGAGGCATGCCTCCATGCCCATTGATCGCCGAGCGAACCAGAGGGTCGACACCCTGCTTCAGCCGCGGCACCCAGGCAGCGCGGTCTCCGATCTTGGGCGCGCCGCCGACGCCGGTTTCGTGGCACTTGCTGCATTGCGCCCGGACCACCTGCTCGCCGCTGCGCTCGGCCATCGGAGCGGTCCGGCTGACGGGCTCGGTCCAATGCCCGCCCGACTGGTTGACCATATAGGTGATCGCGCGCTCGATCTCCGTGTCGGTGAGCGCCATGTTGCCGCCGTGCGGAGGCATGTTGCGTATGCCCTTGAGCGCGCTCTCCGAAAGCCCGGTCAGCCCGCGCGAGGCGAGCTTGGACCACGCCTTCCTGTCTCCGATCCTCGGCGCGCCGTTGGCGCCGGTGCCGTGGCAGGCGATGCACACCGAGTCGACCACTTCCTTGCCGCTGCGCTCGACCTTCTGTGCCGAGCCGGTTCCGGGTGCGATCCACATCAGCGATGCAAGAGCGAGCGACAACGCCAGCCGGACCCCTGTCGTGGTGCGGTCTTCCAGCCTTCGTATACGAGCCTCGTAGGTCATTGAAGTTATCTTCGTGCGCGAGCCGCGCCAGCTCCGAGTTCTGCGCGCCGCCGTTTTCGAATCACTTGCCATGTCGGCACTACTCAGCCAACGGGAACATCGCCCCCCGCCCTCTCGAGGACCGCTGCCGGCGGGGAGGAGAACCAGAGCTGATACATGGTGGTCACCCACATGACCGCGAAGCACAAGCCGAACAATCCGCCGGACAGCAGGACCATTATGGCGAATGGACCGTAGACCTTGGTAAGGTACCAGGAGAATACATCCATGATCACGGCGAGGAACGGAAGACCGACGATGGTGCACTTGAACCATACCGGTCGGACGTAAGCGTGGCTGTACATCTGGCCCATGATGAAGAAGATGAAGGTCAGACCGAACAGGTGGATATGCGACACGCGGACCAGCGTGAAAATATTGGTGCCCGTATCCTGCTCGGTCACTTTCTTGAGGTTGTCGTACCCATTCAGGCTGGGAATGTGCGGATTGCTGCCGTCGTGACACATCATGCAGCGCTGATCGAGTATCGGCTTGATGTCGGACTCGTACTTTGCTTGATCGGCCCCCGCCCTGGCCCAGCCGATGAGGACATCGGCCTGGTCGGCAGGCAGCATGGTCGACATCGGGCCGCGCAGCGCGGACTCGAGACGTGACCCCTTGCCGGTGCCGGCGTAGGCCACCATGATATCCTTGTACGACACCAGATACGGATTCCCACCGGCCCTGCCGGCGTAGTTGTGGTACAGGTAGATGGCCCCGAAGCAGAAGCCAAGCCCGAGCACCAGTAGCGTCGCCGTGTACAACACGCGCAGGCTGTAGGGCAGCTCCGAGTAATGACGATAGAGCCGGTGCAGCGGGACGTCGCTCATGGTCGAAACCTCTGGTCGTAGGGCGGGACGAGCTCGAGCGCCAGGCGTTTCGCGACGCGCGCCCTCATCCCGGAGTCGACTGCGATATCGGAACGCGCGACCACAGTCACTTGCCCTTGAGCGAAGCGTAATAGGCCGCCAGGTTCGCCATGTCTTGGTCGCTGAGCTTGGCCATGAAGCCCTTCATCATCGCGTTGTCGCGCTTGCCCGACTTGTAATCCTGCATTGCCTGCACGAGCGAGGCTTCGGACTTGCCGGCCAGCGCAGGGAATGTCCCTTTTCCCTCGCCGTTGGCGCCATGACAACCCGCGCAAGTGCCAGCCTTGGCCTTGCCTGCCTGAGCGTCACCTGCCGCTTGCGCCGCTCCGGCCAGGCCGAATAGTGCCACGATACCAATCGTCAAAAGGGTGCGTCTCATGCTCAGGCTCCTTGGTTGAGGTTGGCGGTTTTCCGAACGATGATCGGTGGCGACGCACCGTATCGCTTCGGACTGCGAAGACAGGCTCGCAAAGCTCACTTGCCCGGGACCATGACGTACACCACCGAGCGTGCCTTCTGGCGCGAATAATATGCCGCCAGATTCTCGACGTCGGCCTCGGTCAGTCCTTCCGACATCGCGGCCATCTCGGTGTTCTTCCGCGCGCCGGTCCGATAGGCGTGGAGGACCTTCTCGAGATAATCCTGGCGCTGCGCCGCCAACGCGGGCAGATCGGGCTCGATGCTGTTGCCGCTGACGCCATGACAGCGGTCGCATCGCTGGACCCACTCCGCGGAGGTCAGGGGCTTGCGAACCTTGGTCGGCTGGGGCTGCTGGCTCGCGTAGAAGGCAGCCATGTCCTTGGCGGCCCTTTCATCGATCGACGCCGCGGCGGTTTTCATCGTTTCGTCGACACGCGAGCCTCCTTTGTAGGCGAGAAGGGCTTCTACGACATACTGCGCATCCTGGCCGGCAAGGCTTGGAATCGTCGGATTGGTGCTGACCCCCTTGTCGCCATGGCATAGAGCGCACGCAGCAGCTTTTGCCTTGCCCGCCACCTCGTCGCCGGCCGACGGAGTTTGGGCACGGGCGGGTTTCTGCAGGGCGTAATAGAGGGCAATGTTGCCCATATCGGTCTCGCTAACGGCTGCAAGCATGGACTTCATCGTGTCGTTCTTGCGTTGGCCGTTCTTATAGGCGGTCATTGCAGCGAGAAGATACTGCGGGTCCAACCCCACGAGGCTCGGGGTACCGCCCATCTTGCTGACGCCGCTTTCGCCATGGCAGCCGGCGCACGCCGCCGCCGCGGCCTTGCCGGCCTGTACGGGGTCGGGTTTCGCAGGCACGGCCTTCCCGGCTGGCGCCGCCGCGGGCTGCGCTGGCTCGAGGCTCGCATAGTAAGCCGCGAGCTGGACGAGGGCCTGGTCGTTCAGAGGCCTGACAATGCTTGTCATCTCGTTGGTACCGCGAGTCCCCGAGCGATAGGCCTTGAGCTCGAGGTAAAGGTATACCGGGCGCTGGCCGGCAAGGTTGGGCACGCCTCTCATGCTGCTGATCCCGCTCGCGCCATGGCAGCCGGCGCACGTCGTCTCCGCGACTCGCTTACCGTCCGCAACATCCGCGGCGTTTGCGTACGCAGCGCGCAGGTCTTCGCCCTTGATGGCGTGGCTTCTCGCGGCTTGAGCGGCCGCGCCGGAGGAATAGCCGACAGCCGTCGCGCTCGCAAGAAGCGCGGAGGCCAGAAGAAGAAAAGCCCGCCCGCTGTGCTTCATCAAACCCCTCTCCGCCGTCTCAGGAGATTCTCGATTTCCCAATCTTTCGAAACGACCGCCGTCTGCCTCTGCCAGGGAGCCCGTGCCTAGGCCTTCATGCCGGCTTCGGTTCCTGCGGCCACGGCGGGAATAGCCGCGCCATTATAACCAACAGGACAAACGGTGCGGCGAGGACGCCGGCCGCGGCCAGGAGTCCCTCGCGGCCAAGAAAGGTCGGCGTGTAGGCCAGCAACCCTTTGCCGGTCTTGCTGATCTCCTGCCCGCCAATGACGACGTTCCAGCGCATCATCAGCACCGAAAGCAGAACGAGGCACGCGCTCACCAAGACGCTCGCGACCAGCGTCTTGCCACTGATACCGCGCCAGATCATGAACGTCAGCACGAGGAGCGGTATCAACGAACCGATCCCGAACTGCAGTATCACGAAGGGCACGATGAGCGGACCCTTGACGAACTCGAGGATCATCTCGGTACCTTCGCGGCCCCGATAGACGAGGCTGGCGAATTCCACGCCTTCGAGCAGCAGCGTGAACAACATGAATCCCCACAATGCGTACGCCATGCCCTTGAGACACGGCAGATCAACGGCCATCTTGCGCAGCCGACACGAGATTACGTAGATCACGATCAGCAGCGCGGTGCCGGAGATGATCGCCGAGAATAGGAATATCGCAGGCATGAGATCCGACGACCACCACTCGCGCGACTTGAGCGAGCCGAACACGAAACCAACGTAGCCGTGCAGCCCATGCGCCGCCGGTATGCCGATGATGGCCAGCGCGAAGATCCATTTCCGGTCATAGCGCATCGCCTTTTCCGACAGATCGTCGGAGCCGAGCGAAAGCATACGATAGAACAGGCCCAGAACGCCCTTGACCCGCTTCGCCTGCCGCACGATGTGCGGGCGGAACACGAACCAGTTCTCGAGGATAAGCAGTAGCACGTAGAAGCTCGCGGCGTAGCCGAAGATCGCGAACGCAGAGGTCGTATGCGGCGTGATCATCGCATTGAGCGCGCGCTCCGGATGACCAAGGTGCAGCAGCAACGGCACCGGCACGATAACCATGCAACACAGCGAGGTCAGCAGCGCGAGGTGCGCGACGGGTTTGAAACGCTGCATGCCGAACACTTGGTACAAGCTGGAAACGGTGAAGGCCCCAGCGACCAGCCCGGTGAGATACGGATAGACGACGACGAGCACCGTCCACGGAATGACCGTCTCGTTGGGGTACACGTAGCCGATGAACGGCGCGATGTTGGGGACCGGTTCCATCAGATGACGTCCTTGTCTAGGCCGATGTAGTAGACGTTCGGCGCGTTGCCGGATTCCGGCTTGAGCACGCGCGTCCGATTGTTGCGGATGAACTGGCTCACCGGGCTTTGCTTGTCGCGCAGGTCGCCGAAGATGCGCGCGCCAACTGGACACACCTCGACGCACGCCGGCTTCAGCCCCTTGGTGATGCGGTGATAGCACCACGTGCACTTGTCGGTCACGTTCTTCTCTTCGTTGAAGAAGCGCGCGCCGTACGGACACGCCTGCACGCAATACTGGCATCCGATGCAATACTTGTGATCGATGACGACCACGCCGTCCTCCGTCCGGTAGGTGGCGCCGGTCGGGCACACCTGCACGCAGGCAGGGTGCGTGCAGTGGTTGCAAAGCTTGGGCACGAAGAACGCTTTTTCGACCTTGGCATCCTTATAGCGGTTGGCGAACCGGTATTCCCGTTCCGATCCCGAGGCCTCGATATTCACCGGGTCGCTCTGACTGTCCACGCGCGGCGTCTCCTCGCCTTCCAGGTACACATACCGCTCGACCCACGTGCGGAAGTGATGCGCGTCCCCGATGACGTCATTCTCCCGCTTGCACGCCTCGACGCAGCGCAAGCAGCCGATGCACTTCGTGGCATCGACGCCGTATGCCCAGCGATGTTGAGTCCAGTCGTAATTCGGTATGGCGGGCCTCGGTGGCGCGGACTGCGTGGGCGCCGCGCCGGCCTCGGACAGCGCCGTCTTTGCGGCAAGCGCTGTGCCCACGCAAGCGATGGTGCCGCTCAAGAGCCGAAGAAACTCGCGCCTTGCGGCTTGACTCTTGTCCGTGTCTTCTTTCATGTGCGGGACCTCCGCTCGAATCCCGATTGAGCTTGCCTCAGTTCACGCTCGCGCTCGAGAAATAAAGCGCGAGCGCTTCCATGTCGGCGTCGCTCAAGCCCGAGGCCATCCCAGCCATCATCTCGTTTTTCCGCGCACCTTCCCTGTACGCCTTGAGTGCAGCAAGCAGATAGTCTTTCTGCTGGCCGGCCAGACTGGGCCAGGCGGGGTTGTTGCTGACGCCATTCACGCCGTGGCAAGCCGCGCAAGCCGTGGCCTTCGCTTTGCCTGTGGCGACGTCTTTGGGACCCCCGGGTTCAGGGGTCCGTAGCTTGAGGCCGGCGTAATGGCCCGCAAGGTCCTGCATATCGTCGTCGGTCAAGCTCTTGGTGGTTGCAGCCATCATCGCGTTCTGGCGCGCGCCCGTCTTGTACGCCTTGAGCGCCTCGACGATGTAGGCGCGATTTTGTCCGGCGAGGTTCGGCCAGACCGGATTGATGCTCACACCATTGGCGCCGTGACACCCCGCGCAAGTCGCGGCTTTGCCCGTCTCCGCTTGCCCCGCTTGCGCTGCCGGCGCAGCGGCCGTGAGGATGAGCCTGGGCGAATGCGGGTTATGGCAGGTCGTGCATTGTTGAGTTCCCGCGTGCGTAGCGATGTCGATCTGCCGCTGTTCCGCTGGCCTGCCCGGCATTTTTTCGTGGCAAAGCGGGCAAAGCTTGAGCGTATCGGCGGGAACGGGCTGCTTGCCGCTGGCAGGATGATCGACACCCGTGGACACATGCTGAAACATGCCTCCCGCGTCGCGTCCCCCGGCGGCTTGATGGCAAACTTCGCACTGAACGACCTTCCCGATATCGACGCTGTGGTGCACGCCCGCGAACCACTCGGCATACCGAGCGGCATGGCATGACTTGCAGTATTCGGAGCCCTTGTACTTCGGCTTGTCGGATGCGATCTCCGCTACGGAGTCGCCGCGGTAATGGCCGTAAGCGTAGAACGAATCCGCGGTAAAAAAGATCTTGGCGGCATAAGCCACCGCCCCAAACCCCACGATGAGGGCAATCAGTCGAACGATGTGTTTGGGCATGGCGTTGCCTTGCCGGCTGATCCGGCCCGATTTCGCGCACTGTCTTCAGGCATACATTCGTTTGATGCATCTGCGCATCCGATCGCGACTGCGGGCCCCGGTGGACCCAACGGTACGCGACGACCCTTACGTTGCGATCGGCAGCGGATAGAAAATCCAGCGCTCCTGTGGACAGGTTCCGGGTATCCTGCTCTCCACGAGAGCGCGGCAACTTGACTCAGATCAACGTGCAAGCGCCGCGATAATGGTTGCAGGAGACGGGCCGCGCCCGATGGACGCTTGAGCACGATCCGGTCGGCGCCCTCATGGCGCGAGCTCAGCCAGAGGAGTTGCGCACCGATACTCGGATCGCAAAGCAAGAAAAAGGGGCGAACAGCGTTCGCCCCGATCTTCGGCCGCCAGCCGTTCTATTGCCAGCGATAGATGTACGAAAGTCCCACCACGTGGACGTTGTAGTTGAACGGCTGCTCGCTGGTCGGCATCACGTTGGTGAGCGACCCGAACTGCATTCCGTCGTAGACGTAATCGTTGGACTTCAGGTGCTGGTACCAGTAGGTCAAGCGGATCGACGAAGTCCGGTCGATGGCGTATTGACCCCCAAGCCTCACCTCGATCAGCGTGTTCTTCGCCGTCGGCGTCGACGCCGCCGGGATGAAGAACGCCGCGGGCACGCCCGGGCCCAGCGCCGGCGCCGGTGACGCCAGCGCGAACGGATTGTTGACATACGATCCGCCGGCGACGCCGATGTCGGTTCGCGCCTCGGTGTACAGCAGATCGCCGATCAGATCCAGCCGGCCGCCCATGAGGTTCTTGTACGTGAAGCCGATCCCGAACGTGTCGGCCTTGTCTCGCATGTCGGTGGACCAGTTGAGGCACGGGTCGATCTTGGCGTTCTGGTTCTTCTCCAGCACTGTCGCGAAGCAGCCTCCGGAGACGATCGTGTTGCCCGCCTGCCCGACAAACGCCGTGTTGCTGTTCGATCCGTACGAGATGCCCGCGCTCTCCGACTTGTTCTCCTCGTGCGTGTAGAACGCGTGCATGACGAAATCGTCGCTGGCGGCGAAGTTCCCTTCGAAGTTCAGGGCCCAGCTCTCGGCATCCTTGAGGCCGTACACCGAATCGTTGTAGTCGTCCTTGTTGTAGTCGAAGCTGCCCTGCAGCGACACCCGGTCGGTCGCGTCCCAATTGACCGATGAGCGCAGCTTGTTGCGGTTGCGACTGGCCATGTTGAACCGGCGCATGCCCACTTCTTCGTTGATGTTGTTGCGGCTGCCGTAGAGCGACTGGGGAAGGATGTTGTTGTTGGGAGAGAAGATGGCGGCGTCGCCGGTGAGCGGCACGGTCGGGAAGCCGGCCACGGGACCGAATCCGGTCAGGCCGGTCTGGACCAGGTATTGATAAGCGCTGACGGTCGCCCCGCCGCTCGGGACGACGTTGGCCATGGGAACGAGCGCGAGGAACGCGTTCTCGTCGTAATTGACGCGGCGCTCGGAATACGCGTAGGCCACCCTGCCGCTCAAATTCTCGACGACGTTCCCGCGCCATTCCGCCCTGAAGGTATTCTCCTTGGTCCTCGGCGCATCGGCGCAGTTGATCCACGATCCATCGCATTTCCGGTCGATCTGCTGGTATTGGTAGCCGGCCAGAATCGACTGGCCCTTCGCCACGGCGTAGGCGCCTTCGAGGTCGAACTGGTTGATCTTCTTGCTGTACGGGCGATTGGCGTAGATGTTGATGTTGCTTCCCAGCGTGTTCGGCGCGAGACCCAGCGCGGCGTTGAAGGGCGATGCCGCGGTCGCCCTTGCCTCGTTCGCGTCCTGGAAAATATAGGTGTTGACGGCGGTCTTGTTGTCCCGATCGTCGTACTTGTAGCCCGCGGTCACGTTCAGGTCCTTGACCGGTTTGGCGGTTAGCTTCGCACCGAAAGCCGTCCATTCCACGAGCCCGTGCAGCGACGAAGCCGGCAGCCCCAGCGGGAACTGGTTGTTCTGTCCCTGGGTGACGAACTGGTCGTTCTGCGTGTTGCGCGCGTAGGACCCGTTCAGAACCAGCTTGGTCGTCGGCGAGAAGTTGTAGCCGCCCGTCAGGAGGAACTGGTGAAAGTCGTTGCTCGGCGCTGCACTGATGGTCGCCGTCTTCGTCGGATCGTTCGCGTCCTGCCACGTGACCGATGAGATGTCGTTCCTGAATACCGAACCGTAGTAGGCGACCTGCAGAAAGGCCTTCGCATCCGTGTAGCCCAGGCTCACGTTGTACTGGTCGGTCGTCTGATCGATCGGGTAGGGAAGAATGTTGGAGTATTCGCTGACCTGCGAAGTTACCGCACCGAGCGGCATGAGTCCGTCCTTCTTCTCGTGCTGCGCACTGACCTTGAACTCCCAGTTACGATCGATGTTGTAGGTGAATCCGCCCTTATAGGTGGTCCGCTTGGTGTCGAGATCGACGTTGTTGAAGTCCGGCACATCGTTGGCAATGATATTGTTGACGGTGGCCTGCTGGGCCGCGGTCGGCGGAGTCACGACGCCACCCACGTTCGCGGGCGCGAGACCGGTCGTCGGCGACAGCGAGCGGAAGTTGATCGCTGAGCCGCTTACCTGGGGCACGATGGGCTTGATCCAGTTGGACGGCAGCGTGAGCGTGCTCGAGCCGGCGCCCTGGTAGGGTGTCTGGTAAGTGTCGGAGCGGTTTCGCCGCAGCTCGTCATAGCCGAAGTCGATCCGGAACTTGCCCTGCTGCCCGTACTGGGCGGACACGTCGCGCGTGTCCAGCCCGAGATCGGTGCCTGTAATGCGCCAGCGCGTCGGGTCGTTGCTGTCGTAAGTGCCGCCACCGCGGACGTCGAGATTCAGGATGCCGTAGAGACCCTTGTTGAACAGACCGTTGTACTCGCCGAACTTGAAGGAATCCTGGCTGACGTATCCCACGCCCGCTTCGACCTGATTGGTTGGCTTCGTCAGTTGGTTGACGGCGCTGTCGTTCTCGGCTGCCTGCGCCGCCGACATCGCCGCCAAGGTCACCAGCGCTGTGCGAACGGCGGCAACCGACGCGCGGACCGCCAAACAATCCTGCTTCGTCTTCATGGCATGCTCCCGATTCGCTCTAGGCTACCGCTGGAACTTCGCGCCGGCCGGATGGTTCGAGCCGTGGATCAGCACGTGGCAGTTGAGGCAGGCTCGCGCGTTCATCTGCGTGCGCGGGCTCTGGTTCGCCAGCGGCTGCAGGCCATTGATGGTCGTCGCGTTTCCGCCCGGCAGGTTGGCGCCGCTGTTGATCGCGGCAGCGTGGTCACCGCTGTGACACTCCTGACACAGCCACGGAACGCGCGCTTTCAGAAGCGGCGCGTTCGTCGAACCATGCGGGGTGTGACAGTTGGTGCAATCGTCGACAACCGGCGAGTGCTCCCAGAGGAATGGTCCGCGCTTCTCCGCGTGGCAGGTATAGCAAGTCTCGTTGACCGAGTTCTTGACCATAAGCTTCGGTCCGGTCGAGCCATGCGGGTTGTGGCAGTCCGAGCAGGCCATCTTGCCCGCCAGGATGGGATGGGTGGAGATCCGGTGCGTCTGCGCCCGCTGCGTGCTGTGGCAGGTCTCGCACACGTCCGGCTGGGTGACCTTGTCCAGCACCGGGTCGTGGGCGACGTGAACGGTATGGCAGTTGCTGCAGGAGAGATTGCGGGTTTGGTGCTCGCTGCCCGCCCAGTGCATGCGCAGACCCGACTGGTGGCAGGCGAGGCAGGCGCCATTGCGCTCGTCCACGGGCGATGCATTCTTCGACTTGACTCCGAAGACCGTGTCGGGATGTGCACCGCCCGGATCCTTCACGTGAGCGCTGCTCTCCCCATGGCATGACTGACAGGTCGGGGCGCGCGCATCCGCCCTGTTGCCGTGTGGCGTCTGGTAGATCGCGAGGACCGGTGTTCGCCAGCCCTCGTTGTGGCAAGCAGTGCACACCGCATCCTTGGCGAGCGCCTGCTGTGCCGCCTCGTCCTGTGAGGGAGGGTCGGCGGCCCACGCTGGCACCGCAAGACAGAGCAGGCCGATGCAGATGCCGTGGGCGATCGAGCGTTGCAGCAGATCCATTTGTTGGCTCCCGTCGACTTTACTTATCTATTGCCGCAGCTTCGCCGATCTCCGCCGCCAAAAAAGCGCGCGCGCGTCGACCCGCAACCACAGTTACAAGCCAGCGTATTCTGGACGCGACCGACTCTGGCCGTCATCGGAGACGGCACGGTTTGATCCAGATCAATCCAGGTTGTTGGCGGCCTGCAACACTCCTCAAAAGAGAAACCTTACAAATTGCTGACACAGGCGTCAAGCCGGGCATTGGGCGGCGCCCAAGGCCTAGCTTTGCCGTAAGAAGTACTCTCGCCGCCTTGCCTCGGACACGAAATCCTCCAACTCCGGATCCATCGCGCTGCGCGACGAAACGATTCCGATGATCTTTCCGCCCTCGATCACCGGCAGATGCCGAAACCCGCGCTCATGCATGATCAGCAGCGCGTAGCCGAGCGGCCTGTCAGGATCGACCGTTTCCGGTGCTGGAGTCATCACCTCCGCCAGTTTCGTTGTCCGGGCGTCGAGACCCTGCGCGACCACGCGAAATACCATATCGCGCTCGGTAAAAATTCCAACAAGGTGGTCGCCTTCGACGATCATGATTGCGCCAACGTTCTTCTTCGCCATGAGCTTGGCGGCCTTGCTGACGAGCGTCTGCGGCGGCGCCTTCAGGACCTTGCGCCTTTGCATCACATCTCTCACGAGTTGATCGAACATGGCCCACCCACGGCGCAACTTCGTGCGCCCAGAAGTTCCTGGTGTTCCGGTCTACCATCGATCAGGCGATTCGGCTTGATCCAGGTCAAGACACCACTTCGACACGCACCGGGCAATGAACTTTGTCGCGCGAAGCGCACGCAGTTGACTTGCGTCAATAGCGCAGGGCGCCGCGCCTTTACTGTAACGGTCGAGCGGACCCCACCATGAACCCGTACGTCGCCTTCCTCCTTTACCTGCTCGCGATCCTGGGCTTCGTGTTCATCACGCTGGTGATGAACCGATATCTCGGGCCGAAGCCGGCTGCGTCGGCGTTGAAGCTCGAGCCCTTCGAGTGCGGCGCAACGCCGGTCGACACGCGCAACACGCGCGCCGTGCCGATCAAGTACTACGGCGTGGCCATCGCCTTCATGCTCTTCGATCTGGAAACCGTCTTCCTGTTCATCTGGGCGCTCGGCGCCCAGCCGCTGACCGGCTCCATGCTGTTCACGTTCTTCATCTTCGGCGTGCTGCTGGTCCTCATCCTGCTCTATGTATATCGATCGCGGCTGATCGACATGGTGACCGAATGACGGTGGACCGAGCGGCGATACCGATCCGTCCCGCCAATTCGCGCCATCCCGGGTTCGAGTACCTCTCGACCAAGAAGGACGAGCTGGTCGGCTGGGCGCGAAAGTTCTCGCTGTTTCCCTATCCGTTCGTCACCGCCTGCTGCGCGATGGAGTTCATGGCGGTGAGCTCCACGCCCTACGACACCGATCGCTTCGGGGCGGCGCTGCCGCGCTTCTCGCCGCGGCAGTCGGACCTTCTGATGGTGGTCGGCACGATCACCCACAAGCAGGCGCCGGTGCTGCTCAAGGTCTACGAGCAGATGTGCGAGCCGAAGTGGGTCATGGCCTTCGGAGCGTGCGCGACCAGCGGCGGCTTCTACCAGAACTACGCCGCCGTGGCCGGGATCGACAAGATCATTCCCGTGGACATCTACGTCCCGGGATGTCCGCCGCGGCCGGAGACGGTCATCGACGCGATCATGAAACTGCAGGACCGGATCGCCAGAGCGCATCACCCGATCATCACCGAGAACTTCTGATCATGCCCCCCGTCATCCTCGATGTCATGAGAGAACAGCTCGTCGCCGCCGGCGGAGAGGCCTACGTGTCGCACCGCATGCTGGTGGTCTCGGTCCCGGCGACGGCCCTCTTCGAGACCGCTCGCCGTCTCAAGTTGGAATTCGCGTGCGATCTCTTCCTGGACGTCACCGCGGTCGACTGGCTGGCTCGCGCCCCCCGGTTCGAGGTGGTCTATCACTTCTATTCGACGCACCACAGGGTCCGCGTGCGGCTCAAGACCCGCGTGCCCGAGGGCGATCCTGTCGTTGACTCGCTGGTTTCGCTGTACGGCGCGGCGGGTTTCATGGAACGCGAGTGCCACGACATGTACGGCATCGTCTTTCGCGGCAATCCCGACCTGCGTCCTATCCTGCTCTACGAAGGCTTCGAAGGCCATCCGCTGCGCAAGGACTATCCGAAGCTGCGCGAGCAACCGCTCGTCACCTATCGCAAGTGACGATCTCCGCCGTGGATACGCGAGCCGAAACGATCCTGCCGAACCCCATCCGTCCCGCCTTCGTGCGCGGGGAGCGCGATGACCAGGTCGTCGTCAGCATCGGCCCGTCGCACCCTGCGACGCACGGCACGGTCCAGATCATCGCGGCGCTCGACGGGGAAAAGGTGGCGCGGGTCGACGTGCACTGCGGGTATCTCCATCGCGGCTTCGAGAAGGAGTGCGAGGACCACACCTGGCACAACCTCATTCCCTACGTCGACCGGCTCAACTACTGCTCGGGGCTCGTGAACGACTTCGCCTACTGCGAAGCGGTCGAGACGCTCATGGGGATCGAGATCACGCCGCGCTGCCGATACCTGCGCACGCTCCTCTCTGAATATTCGCGGATCACCGATCACCTCACCTGCGTGGCGGCATCGCTCATGGAGCTGGGCGCCATGACGGCGTTCCTGTACCTCGTGATGCTGCGCGACTACATGTACGAGCACCTCGCCGATCTGACCGGGGCGCGGCTGACGTACACCTATGGCCGCATCGGCGGGCTCGCCCGCGATCTTCCCGACGGCTGGCTCGCCCGCCTCGCCTGGATCCTGGATCAGTACGACACATTCGTCGGCCGCATTCACGGGCTGCTGGACCGCAATCGCATCTTCATCGACCGCATGCGCGACGTCGGCGTGCTCTCCACCGCCGACGCGCTCCACTGGGGTTTCACCGGGCCGATGCTGCGTTCGACCGGCCTAGCCCTGGACCTGCGCAAGGACACGCCGTACCTCGCCTACGCCGAGCTCGACTTCGAGGTCCCGGTCGGCATCAAGGGCGACAACTACGACCGCTACTACGTGCGCATGCGCGAGATGGACGAGTCGGTGCACATGATCCAGCAGCTGGTCGATCTGCTGCCCGACGGGCCGATCAACGTCGACGATCGCCGCTGCACGCTGCCGGACAAGCAGCTCGTGTACACGGAGATCGAATCGCTCATCAACCACTTCAAGCTGATCATGGACGGTCCCGAGGTTCCGGCGGGCGAAGTCTACACGGCGCACGAAGCGCCCAACGGCGAGCTCGGCTTCTACATCGTCAGCGCCGGTGGCGGAATGCCCTACAAGCTGCACGTGCGAAGCCCGAGCTTCGTGCACATGGGCGGCCTGCATCGCCTGCTCGAAGGCTACCAGCTCGCCGACATCGTTCCGACCTTCGGCTCGATCAACATGATCGGCGGCGAGTGCGATCGCTGACGAGGCCGCGATGAAGCATCTGATCCCGGAATTCGAGAAGTTGCGCGCCCGCTACCCGGCCGGCTTCGAATCCTCGCTGGTCATGCCTTGCCTGCGCCGCATCCAGGAAGACCGCGGTTTCGTCGCCGACAGCGACATCGAGGACCTGGCCGGCTTTCTCGGCGTCCCGCGCATCCAGATCGAGGAGGTCTTGAGCTTCTACGGCCAATTCCGGCGCAAGGAAGTCGGGCGCTGCCATATCCAGGCGTGCCGCAACGTTGCGTGCTCGCTGCGCGGCTCGGAGCGGATTCTCGAGCACCTGAAGCAACGGCTCGGCATCGCCCCGGGCGAGACCACCAGCGACGGGCGTTTCACCCTGTCCACGGTCGAGTGCCTGGCCGCGTGCGGCACCGCGCCGGTGATCGTGGTCAACGAGACCTACCACGAGAACATGACTCCGGCGAAGATCGACGTCCTACTCGAGACGCTCTCCTAGCGCGGCCCAGCATGGCGAATACCCGGCTCCTCATGACTTTCCCGGTGACGGCGACGTCGCACACGCTCGCCGAATACCGCACGCGCGGCGGCTACGAAGCGCTCCAGAAGGCGCTGCGCGAGATGAAGCCCGAGGATGTCTCGCGCGAAGTCGCGACCTCCGGAATCCAGGGACGCGGCGGCGCCGCGTTCCCGATGGGCCGCAAGTGGGCGGTCGTCCATCTGAGCGACGGCCAGCCGCACTATCTGTGCGCCAACGCCGACGAAGGCGAGCCGGGAACGTTCAAGGACCGCTGGATTCTCGAATACGCGCCGCACCTGCTGCTCGAATCGATGCTGATCGCCTCCTACGCGCTGCAGGTGCGTCACGCGTTCGTCTACATCCGCGGCGAGTTCGACCAGCCGTATCGCCGGCTGGCCGGCGCGCTGGAGGAGGCTTACGCCGCCGGCTATTGCGGCGAGCGCATTCTCGGCACCGACTTCTCCTGCGACCTCGTGATCCATCGCGGCGCGGGTTCGTACGTCTGCGGCGAGGCCTCGGCGCTCCTCTCCTCGATCGAGGGCAAGCGCGGCTACCCGCGCAACCGTCCGCCGCGCCTCACGGTGCGCGGCCTGTACCAGCGGCCCACGGTTGTGAACAACGTCGAGACGCTGTCGAACATCGCCTGGATCATCCGCAACGGCGGCGAGGCCTTCAAGAAGGTGGGCGTCGAAAAGGATCCGGGCACGCGGCTCATCTCGATTTCCGGCCACATCCAACGCCCGGGCGTCTACGAGATCGAGAACGGCTATCCCTGGCGCAAGTTCATCTACGAGGATTGCGGCGGCGTTCCCGGGGGACGACCGCTGAAGTGCGTCATTCCCGGCGGCATATCGACCAAGGTGCTGACGGGCAGGGAAATCGAGCCGCTCACGCTCGACAACCCGTCGCTCGCCGCCGCCGGCTCCTCGATGGGTTCGGGCGGAATGGTCGCCATCGCGGACGGCACGTGCATGGTGCGGCTGCTGCAGGTGCTGCTGCGCTTCTATCACCACGAGTCGTGCGGGCAGTGCACGCCCTGCCGCGAGGGCATGGGCTGGATGCACCGGATCATCGACCGCATCGTCGCCGGCGAGGGAAGGTCCGAGGACATCGAGCGCCTCTATCAGATCTCGGGCTGGAATGACGGCAATACGATCTGCGGGATGGGCGACGCCGCCGGCTACGCCACGGTCGGCATTCTCAACAAATTCCGCGACGAGTTCGAGTACTTCATCGAGCACAGGCGCTCGCGCTTCGATGGGAACCTGGAATGCCCCGCATCTTCATAAACGGCCAGCCGATCGAAGCCGAGCGCGACCAGTCGGTGCTGCAGGCGGCGCTCGCGAACGGGTTCTACATCCCGTACTTCTGCTGGCACCCCGAGCTCTCCGTCGCGGGCAACTGCCGCATCTGCGCGATCCAGGTGGAAGGGCGGACCTGGGCGGAGATCGCGTGCAACATGCCGGTCAGCGAGGGACTGCGGGTCCTCACCGATTCGGACCTGGTGAAGGAATACCGCAAGTCGATCCTGCAGCTCCTGACGCTCAATCATCCGGTCGACTGCGGCATCTGCGACAAGGCGGGCGAGTGCAAGCTGCAGGACTACCACTACCAGTACAACGGCGCTCCGTCGCTGTCGCGCGACGTGAAGGTACACGCCACCAAGTTTCACCCGCTGTCCGAACGGATCGTGCTCGACAACGAGCGCTGCATCCTGTGCTCGCGCTGCGTGCGCTTCACGCGCGAGATCTCGAAGTCGAACGCGCTGGGCATCGTCCAGCGCGGCGACGCGTCGCTCGTGCGCGCCGCCGAGGATCGCCCACTCGACGCCGACCCGTACTCGGACAACATCATCGACCTCTGCCCGGTTGGCGCACTTCTCTCCCGGCCCAACCTGTACCGGTCGCGCGTGTGGTACCTGCAACCCACGTCCTCGGTCTGCCCCGGTTGCGCGCGCGGCTGCACCGTGCAGCTCTGGCATCGCAAGGCCGAATGGAAGCTCAATACGCTGGACCCGCGTCAGAACACGCGCATCGAGCGCGTGACCCCGCTCGAGAACCCGCGCGTCAACGGGCCGTGGATCTGCAACAAGGGACGCGACCTGGCGCAGATCTTCGAGCGGCCGCGCGCGGAAGGTGCGATGCAGAAGGGCAAGCCAGTGGATCTCTACGTCGCGATCGAAGCCGCGCGGCGCCTCATCGACGGAGCCACGCGGCCCCTGGCGCTGGTGTCGAGCTGGGCGTCGAACGAAGAGCTCGCGGCGTTCTCGCGAGCGCTCGGCCGGCGAGTCACGGTGCGGGTCAAGCCCGACCAGACGCCGCAACCGGGCGAACCGCTCCAGGATGACCTCCTCATACGGCGGGACAAGAACCCGAACAGCAAGGCGGCCCTGACGCTCTTTCCGGAGAGCGACGATGGGCTGGGCCCGCTCCCGTCGGACTTCGACCTCGTGCTCGTCTGGGGCGAAGGCTTCGACTTCGCGCGGCTGCCGAGGCAGGCGAAGACGATCTTTCTGAACGCCTACCTTCAACCCGAGAACGGCCACGCCGATGTTTTTCTCCCGATCAGCATCCAGACGGAGCGCAGCGGTCATTACACGAACTTCGAAGGCGAAGTGAGCGCATTCGAGGCGTGCTTTCCGAAGAAGGCATCGGTCGCCGACGCGGAAGCGCTCTTTGCCGCGCTCGCGGTCCCGGCCGAGGTCGAAGCATGATGCAGGACCTCGTCGTCTCCCTGGTCTTCATCGGCTACGCCGTAGCCGTGCTCCTGCTGTTCGGCACCGTGCTGACGTGGGTCGAGCGCAAGCAGGCCGCGATCATGTCCGATCGCATAGGCGCCAACCGCGCCTACGTGCGCCTTCCGTTCACGCAGATCAAGCTGGTGTGGTGGGGACTGTTCCACGGGCTGGCCGACGGGCTGAAGATGATGCTCAAGGAGGACTTCCGGCCCAACGCCTACGACCGCTTCGCCTATGCGCTCGCGCCGTGGGTCGTGTTCACGCCGGTGCTGCTCGTCTTCGCGGTCATTCCCTTCGGCGGCACGCTGATGCCGGGGAAGCTGCTGCACGGCGTCCCGGAGCTCGCCGCGTGGTTCGGCGACCGCGCCTATGCGATGCAGATCGCGCGGCTCGACGCGGGTCTGCTGGTCGTCTTCGCCTTCGCCGGCCTCACGATCATCGGCGCGATGCTCGCGGGCTGGTCGTCGTCGAACAAGTTCTCGCTCCTCGGCGCGCTTCGCGCCGGATCGCAGATGATCTCCTACGAGCTCGTCATGGGCCTTTCCATCCTGGGCCTGATCCTGGTCTACGGGACGGTCGATCTCGGCGCGATCGCGAGGGCGCAGTCCGGCGTTCTGTTCGGATTCCTGCCGGCCTGGGGACTCTTCCTGCAGCCCTTCGCGGCGACGCTCTTCCTCACCGCGGCGATCGCCGAGAACAAGCGCATCCCCTTCGACCTTCCGGAGGCCGAATCGGAGCTCATCGCCGGCTACTACACCGAATACAGCGCGATGAAGATGGGACTCTTCATGTTCGCGGAGTTCATAGAGATCGCGATCGTCGGGGCGCTGTTCACGACGCTCTTCCTCGGCGGGTACAACCTGCCTTACATGTCCGACGACGGGTTCGTCTTCCCGGGCAATCACGTCGTGCCGCTCGGCCACACCGCGATCGTGGTGATCCAGCTCGTCACCTTCCTCGGCAAGGTGCTGTTCATGGCGAGCTTCCAGATCCTCGTCCGCTGGACGCTACCGCGGTTCCGCTGGGATCAGCTGCTGCGCTTCGCGTGGAAGTTCATGTTTCCCCTGGCGTTCGCCAACCTGACCGTCACAGCGGTCTGGCTCTGGGCGCTCCATGCGTAGGGCTGCCGGATGAACGCCAAACCCTATCGTCGCCGGCAGTACTGGAATCGCCCGACGATGTCGTGGTGGGAAAAGGCCTACCTGCCCGAGATCATCCGCGGACTCGCCATCACGGGCGGCGTCTTCCTCAAGAACATGGGCCGCTGGATGACCTTCCGCAAGGGCGCGCTCACGACTTACTACCCTGAGGAGACGCGTCCCGACTACGCGCGCAACAACCGCGGCAAGCACGTCCTGACGCAGCGTCCCGACGGGCGGCCGCAATGCGTCGCGTGCAACATGTGCGCGACCGTGTGCCCGGCGAAAGTGATCGAGATCGAGGCCGCGTTCGATCCGGACGATCCGGCGCATCCGAAGTATCCCGCGCGCTTCGAGATCGACTATTCGCGCTGCATCTTCTGCGGCCTGTGCGTCGAGGCATGTCCCGAGGACGCGATCCGCATGGTCAAGGAAGTGCCGGATCTGCCGTCGCACGATCGAGACCACATGTGGCTGTCGCTCGACGAATTGCTGACGTGGAATCCGCAGCGCGACGTCGCCAAGCCGTATCCGCCGAAGGGCGGTCCGGCACCCGGGGTCAGGGCATGATCGAAACCGTCCTACTGTGGCTCTTCGCCGCGACCGCGCTCGCCGCCGCCGCGCTCATGCTGGTGATCCGGCATCCGATGCGCGTCGCGCTCGCGCTCACCGCGACGATGCTCTCGCTCGCCGGGGTCTACGCGGTCCTCGGCGTCCACGTCATCGCGGTGTTCCAGATCCTGATCTACGTCGGCGCGGTGATGGTGTTCATGGTCTATGCGATCATGCTGCTCGACGTGCGCGACCGCTCGTTCGTGCGCAGCTTCTCGCCCCTGATCGTTCCCGGCATCGCCGCGGCGCTGGTCTTCGTCGCCGTCTTCGCTTACGCAGCCTGGAAGGCACCGTCGACGGCGATCAGCGGATCGAACGGGGCGGTATTCGGCCTGCAGCGCTTCTCGGTTGCCTTCCTCAACGATTACTGGCTGCAGTTCGAGCTGGTCTCGGTGCTGCTCGTCGCCGCGGTCGTCGCCGCGCTGGCCGTGCTCGAAGCGGGACGGAGGCACCGTGGATAACGTCCAGATGCTGCTCGCGACCTCCGCGGCGCTCTTCGCGCTCGGGCTTCTCGGCGTGATCGTGCGGCGCAACGTCCTGGTCATGCTCATGTGCATGGAGCTCATGCTGAACGGCGTCAACTTAAGCCTCGTCACGTTCGCACAGCAGACAGCATCGGTGGCCGGAGCCGTGCTGGTGCTCCTCGTGTTCGTCGTGGCCACGGCGGAGATCGCGATCGCCATCCCCATCGTGCTGCTCCTCGTCCGGCGCAAGGACGTGCTCGATCTGGACGCCTACGCGGATCTCAAAGGATAGCGATGAGCCATCCACTGACCCTCATCGTCCTGCTGCCGCTCCTGGGCTTCCTGGTGAACGGCCTCGCCGGCAATCGGCTCGGGAAGAGCGCGGTCTCGGCCGTAGGCTGCGGGCTGCCGGTCCTCGCCTTCCTCGTGGCGGTGAAATGCTTCTTCCTGCTGCATGCGGGCGGAAGCGCGGCGCTGCTCGATAACCTCTATACCTGGGCGGTCATCGGCGGCAGCTCGTTCGAAGTCTCGTTCTACTTCGACGACTTGAGCGCCGTGATGGCGCTGATCGTCACCGGAGTCGGCTCGCTGATCCACATCTATTCGATCGGATACATGAAGGAGGATTCGAGCTACGCGCGTTACTTCGCGTACCTCAACCTGTTCCTGTTCTTCATGCTGCTGCTGGTGCTGGGCCGGTCGCTGCTCGTGCTCTTCGTCGGCTGGGAAGGCGTGGGCCTCGCGTCGTACCTCCTGATCGGCTTCTGGTTCGAGGACATGGACAAGGCTCGGGCCGGCAAGAAGGCGTTCATCACCAATCGCGTCGGCGACGCAGGATTCCTGCTCGGCATGTTCCTGCTCTACCAGGCGCTCGGCACGCTCGATGCGGACCGGATCAACGCCGCGTTCATGGCGCCAACGCTCCCCGCCGTCTCGGCGAGCCTGGTCGGCATCCTGCTGTTCATCGGCGCCACGGGGAAGTCGGCGCAGATTCCGCTGCACGTCTGGCTGCCGGACGCGATGGCCGGCCCCACGCCGGTATCGGCCCTGATTCATGCCGCGACCATGGTGACCGCCGGCGTGTATCTCGTCGCCCGGTTGTCGGGCGTCTATATGCACGCGCCGGAGGCAAGCGCGGTGATCGCCGCGGTCGGTGTCGCCACCGCGTTTTTCGCGGCGACCGTCGCCGTGGCCCAGACCGATATCAAGAAGGTGCTCGCCTACTCGACGATCTCGCAGCTCGGCTTCATGTTCGTGGCTGCGGGCGTGGGGGCGTACAGCGTCGCCATCTTCCATCTCTACACGCATGCCTTCTTCAAGGCGTGCCTGTTCCTCGGCGCAGGCAGCGTCATCCACGCACTCGGCGGCGAGCAGGACATCCGCAAGATGGGGGGCCTCGCACGCCGGATACCGGTGACGTTCGCGACCTTCGCGATCGCGACCGCCGCCATCGCCGGCATACCGCCGCTCGCGGGATTCTTCTCCAAGGACGAGATCCTCTGGTACGCGCTCGCCAGCAGCCGCGGCGGCTCGCCGTGGCTGTTCGCGCTCGCCGCCGCGACCGCGCTCTTGACCGCGTTCTACATGTTCCGGCTGTTGTGGCTCACGTTCTTCGGCCGCTCGCGCATGAGCGCGGAGGTCGAGCATCACGTCCACGAGTCTCCGCTGTCGATGACCGGCGTGCTGGTCGCGCTGGCCGCGCTGTCCGCGGTGGGCGGCTTCCTGTCGATCCCGCATTTCCTCGGCTCGCTGCTGCCGCTGCCCGACATCGTTCCCGAGCTCGAGCGCGTGGAGACGCCGCTGGTCGTCCTGTCGATCGCGATCGCGCTCGCCGGTCTGGCGGCGGCCGCGTTCGTCTACGGCGGCGAGGGCATGCGCGGCGAGCGGCTCCGCGAGCGGTTCCCTGCCCTCTACCGCGTGCTCTCGGGCAAGTATTTCGTCGACGAGGCCTACGACCGGCTCATCGGCCGGCCGCTTCTGTGGATCTCGGACCGCGTTTTCCTGAGGCTTGGTGATCGGACGCTGATCGACGGCTCGCTGCATGGCCTGACCGCGCTCGGTCGGCGCGCTGCGGCGGGCTTCAGCCGCGCGCAGAACGGCAACCTGCAGCTCTATGCGCTCCTGGTTTTCGCCGGTATCGTCGGCGCGCTGGTCTGGAGCATCCGCCATGGCTGATGCGATGCTTCTCAACGCTGTCCTGTTCCTCCCGGTCGCCGCGATCGCCGGCATCGTCGCGTTGCCGGCAGGCCGCGACGAGCTCGTTCGGCGCCTCTCCCTCGCGGCGATGATCCTGCAGTTTCTGGCGACCGCATGGCTGTACGCCCGCTTCGATTCCTCGCTGGCCGGCTTGCAATTCGAAACGAGGCTGCCATGGATCGCTTCCTGGGGCGTGTACTACCAGATCGGCCTCGACGGCTACAACGTGCTGCTGGTGCTCCTCACCGCCTTCCTCGGTCCTCTGGTCGTCGCCGGCGCGTTCACCGCCATCACCCGCGACGTGAAGCTCTTCTACGCGCTCATCTTCGCTCTGCAGTTCGCGATGCTCGGAACGTTCCTCGCCCAGGACCTGTTCCTGTTCTATCTCTTCTGGGAGACGATGCTGATCCCGCTGTTTCTGATCATCGGCATCTGGGGCGGCGAACGGCGGATATACGCCACGCTCAAGTTCGTGCTCTACACCGCGTTCGGCAGCATCGTGATGCTGGCCGCGGTGATCTATCTCGTCTACTCGCTCAACGCCACGACCGGCATCACCTCGTTCGCGTTCGCGGATCTCTACCGGGCTCAGCTTCCGATCGACGTGCAGACGCTGCTCCTCTCCGCGTTCGCGCTGTCGTTCGCGATTAAGGTGCCAATCGTGCCGCTGCACACCTGGCTTCCCGACGCACACGTGGAAGCGCCGACCGCCGGCTCGGTGGTGCTCGCGGGCGTTCTGCTGAAGATGGGAACGTACGGCTTCATGAAGCTCGCCTTCCCGCTCTTCCCCGATGCGGCGCGGCTGCTCGCCCCGGTGTTCGGCACACTGGCCGTGGTCAGCATCATCTACGGCGCCTGCCTGGCGCTGGTCCAGACCGACATCAAGAAGATCATCGCCTACTCGTCGATCAGCCACCTGGGCTACGTCATGCTCGGGCTCGTGAGTCTCGATCTCATCGGCATCCAGGGCGCGATCGTGCAGATGGTGAGCCACGGCCTGGTCGCCGGCGGACTGTTCCTCATGGTCGGCATGATCTACGAGCGCTGCCACACGCGCGATTTGGCCGCGTACGGCGGGCTGGCCAAGATTCTGCCGCTCTATTCGGTGTTCTTCGCGCTGCTTACGCTGGCCGCGATCGGATTGCCGACCACGAGCGGGTTCACCGGCGAATTCCTGGTCCTGCTCGGCGCGTTCCGCGCGGCCTGGCCGCAGTACCTCGAAGGCAGCACCTATCCGCTCATCACCAGCGCCAGCGCGGTCCTGGGCGTCGTCTTGGGCGCGCTGTACATGCTGTGGTTCGCGCAGCGCTTCCTCTTCGGCGCGACCAAGGCACCGCATCGACCGCTCGCCGACCTTGGTTTCCGAGAAAAATCCATCCTCGTCACGATCGTCGCCGCCGTGTTCGCCCTAGGGCTCTTCCCCGACGAGCCGATGAGGAAAACCGAGCTCGCCGCGAAGCAGTACCAACAGCTCGTCGCGCGTGTGGCGACGCCACCGCTCGCCGCCCGTGAGCCGGATGCGCCATCGCTCGCGCGGCAAGCTTTGCGGAGTACGCCATGAACTGGTTCGCCATCGCTCTCGCGATGCTGCCGGAGCACATCCTGCTCGTCGGCATCGTCGTCCTGACCGCGCTCGCGTTGCGGAGGCCGACCGGCGCAGCCGCGAGCCTCGCGCCGGCGATTGTCGCGGTGATCGCGGCGGCGGTCGCTGCGGCCTTTCAGTGGACCATCGGCTTCGCCTATGCGCCCTTCCCCGGACATTTTTCCGTGGACGCAAGCGCGCTCGCCGCCAAGGCCATCGTCCTGCTGCTCACCGTGCCGGTGCTGCTGATGGCGCGCTCGGAGGCGAACCAGCGCGCGTTCCCTATTCTCCTGCTCTCGTCGCTCTACGGCGTATGCCTGCTGTTCTCCGCCGACAGCTTCCTCACGCTTTTCCTCGGCCTGGAGATCATGTCGCTGCCGGTCTACGCGCTGGTGCTGCTCGCGTTCCGTCGCCCCGAGAGCGCCGAAGGCGCGCTCAAGTATCTCGTGCTCTCCGGCACCGCGACCGCCACGCTGCTGATGGGGGTCGCCTTGCTCTATGGCCGGAGCGGTTCGCTGGAGATTTCCGCTTTCGCCAACGCGCTGACCGCGTCCGATGCGCTCGGGGGCGCGGCGGTGATGCTGATCGTCGCGGCCTTTTTCCTGAAAGCGGCGGTAGTTCCGTTCCACGCCTGGGCGCCGGACGCCTACGAGAGTGCCGCCGTCCCGGTCACCGCCTACATGGCAACCATCGTCAAGGCCGGGGTTCTGCTCGCCGCGGTCCGCCTGTTCGGCACGGCGAACGTCACGCGGCCGATGGCGGAGGTGCTCGCCGCGCTTCCACTCGCGTCGATCGTATGGGGCAATCTCGCGGCGATGCGTCAGCAAAGCTTCCGACGGATGATGGCCTATTCGTCCATCGCTCACGCGGGCTATCTTTTCTACGCTTTCCTCGGCAGCGCACCAGGGCGCTTCCAGGCGGTCGCGTTCTACGTGGTGGCCTACGGTCTCACCAACCTCCTCGCCTTCGCCTCGCTGCCGACGAACGATGACGATCCGGAGCGCGACAAGCTCGACAACCTGAGGGGCTTGTTCCACCGCCAGCCGTTTTCGGCGCTGATGATCGCGCTGGCCATGCTTTCGCTCGCCGGCATCCCGCCGCTGCCCGGCTTCGTGGCCAAGTTCCTCGTGTTCAAGAACGTCATTGCGGCCGGCTTCACGCTCTACGGCGTGCTGGGCCTCGTGGCGAGCTATCTCGGCATCTACTTCTACCTGCGCGTCATCCAGACCATGTTCATGAGCACCGAGGCGCCCGCTCGGGAGCCGGGCGCCCTCGAGCCGCTGGCGGAGAGCGCCTCGCTGCTCTGCCTGGCCGCGGTGATCGCGGTCTCCGTGTTCCCCGGGTGGGTTATCGGGCAGCTCTAGCGGTCAGCTCTGAGCCGGAGACGCCACCAGCGCCTCGGCCACCAGCTCCGCGATGTCCCGCGTCGCGATTTCCGCTTCGCGGCCCGATGACTTGGCGGCATCGTCCATCATCGTCGCGCAATACGGACAGGCAGTCGCGACCACGCGAGGGCGCTCCGGCAGAGCCTGCGAAAAGCGCAGCACATTGATGCGGCTGCCGATCTTCTCGTCCATCCACATCCTTGCGCCGCCTGCGCCGCAGCACATCGCCTTTTCACGACGCAGCGCGAATTCGAGCGGCTTGTCGCTCGTCACTTTCGCGAGCACGGCGCGAGGCGCCTCGTATTCGCCGTTGTGGCGGCCGAGGTAGCAAGGCTCGTGGTAGATCACCCGTTCGAAGCGCGGCTCGACGCGGAGTCTCCCCTCGGCGAGGAGCCGCGCGATGAGCTGGGTGTGGTGCACGACCTCGTACCGGCCGCCGAAATCGGGGTATTCGTTCGTGAGCGTATTGAAGGCGTGCGGGTCGCAGGTCACGATCCGCGTCACGCCGAGGCCATTCAGCGTTTCGATGAGCGCGAGCGCGAGCTGCTGGAACAGCATTTCGTTGCCCGCCCGGCGCACGCACTCGCCGGTGGACGTCTCCCGGGGGCCCAGGATGCCGACGCGCACACCGGCGTGCTGAAGGATCTTCACGAACGCCACCGCGATTCTCCGTCCGCGAGGATCGAACGATTCGGCCGACCCGACATAGAAGAGGTAGTCGAGAGCGCGGACGTCCGCCGAGGTCCGTACCACGGGGATGCCCAGCCCGTCGGCCCAGTCGCCGCGCGTTTCCGCGGGGAGGCCCCAGGGATTGCTCTGCACTTCGTAGGCGTCGAACACAGCCTTGAGCTCGTGCGGAAACGCGCCTTCCATCAGAACCTGATGCTGGCGCAGGCGATAGAACCGCGGAAGGTGCTCCAGCTCGATGGGACACGCGGCCTCGCAATAGCCGCACGTGGTGCACGCCCACAGCGCATCCTCGCTGACGACGCTTCCCACGAGCGACGGCAGGCTCTCCTCGTCGCCGGCGAGGATCGCATCACGGCGCTCGACGAGATGCCGCTTCAGGCTGTCGAGGACCCATTTGAGCGACAGCGGCTTGTCCGTCAGGAACGTCGGACACGCATCCTTGCAGCGCCCGCACTCGGTGCAGGTGAACGCGTCGAGGCCGTCTTTCCACGTGAGATCGCGCGCGGTCCGGACGCCGATCTTCACCGCCGACTCGTCCGCCGTGCCCATGATCGCTTCGAGGTCGAGCCTCGGTACGCGGTTCGCAGGGCCGCCGCGGCGAAAAAAAAGCGCCGGCAGCGCGGTTACGATATGGAAGTGCTCGCCGAGCGGGAGGATCACGAGGAAGGCAAGCACCGTGACCATCTGCGTCCAATACATCGCCTGGTGCCCTGCGCGCAGCCAGCCGGGATCGAGCGGCGCGACCACACGCGCCAGCGCGTCGCCCGCGAAAGCGAACGCGCGCTCGTGGCCGATTCCGGCCTCGGTCGGCGAGAGGAGCGCGAAGCGGAAGGCATCGAACGCGAAGTCGGTCACCATGATCGCCGCTATCAGGGACAGGATCAGGAGCGCCTCGCGGTTTCGCTCCAGTCGAGCGGGCTTCTGCTTCAGTCGCCGCCAGAACGCGTAGCCCACCGCCGCCAGCACGGCGATCTCCACGCCATCCTTCAGGGTCGCGAATGCTCCGCCGGCGAGGCCCGGATAGACGAACGTGTCGTCGTAACCGATCACGAGGAGCTGGACCTTGCGGGCGAGCAGCGTCACGAAGCCGAGAAAGATCACCGCGTGCATGAGTCCCGGCCTCCATTCGCGCCGGACCATGCGCGACTGCAGAAAGCCGTTGACGAAGACGGCGCGCAGGCGCGCAAGCGGCCGATCCCAGCGCGGGTCGGGCGCGAGCTGAACGACGATGGCGAGCTTGCGCCAGGCGAGCGCGGCGAAGCCGGCCAGCGCCGCAACCAGCAGGAGCGTAATGGCGATCGGGTTCATGCAGCGCGAGAGCCGAACACGCAGGACGCCCTGCGCACGCGAGCGGAGGACGCCAACGACCGCCCGGCGCTCACGCCTCCCGGGTCAGGCGCCGGCTCGCTTCGCGACCGGTGAATACATGTCGTGAAGCTGCAACCGGGTCGCCTGCAGGCGCTCGGCCACGACGCCCAGGAGCCGTTGCATGAGAGTGAAGCCTAACTGGGGATCGCGCTTGCAGGCGGTGAGGAGCTCGCCCCCGTCGAAGGCGAGCGCTTCCACGCGCTCCAGCGCACGGGCCTGGAAGTGCTTCCCGCTGCCCATCAGCACCGCGGACCACCCGAATTCCTGGCCGGCGGAGAGCGTCTGGATGCGAAACGTGTGCCCCGGCTCGGTGACCTCCAGAGCGACCAGACCCGACACGATGAGAAAGAAGTCCGAGCACTCGTCGCCTTCCCGGAACACGATCTGGTCGCGGTCGAAGCGTACCCGCGTAGAGATCGTGGCGAGTTTCTCGACGTCCTCCGCCGTGAAGTGCTCGACGAAGGGATGTCGCTGCAACATGGTCAGAACACTTTCCGTCATTCTCGACTCCGTTCTCCTGGCGCGGCGGCGTTCATGCCGAACCGTATGTATGGTAGCGCGGTTCGTACATCCGCGATTTGACGAGCGCAAGCGCGTCAGCCGGGCGAGGTCCCTCGGCGAGACCGCGCTTATATGCCACTGTCGCGACTGCGGCAGCGATGCGCGCCGACACCTCGCGGATGTCGGAGAGAGGCGGATAGATGCTTCCTTGTTGCAAGTCCGCCGTGGTCACCATGTTGGCCAGCGCATGCGCGGCGGCCATGAACATTTCGTCGGTGACCCGACTGGCGCCGGAGACGATCAGGCCCAGGCCGACGCCGGGAAAGATGTACGAATTGTTGCCTTGGCGCGGTACCAGGGTCTTGCCGTCGAACGTGACCGGTGCGAACGGCGAGCCGCACGCGAAGATCGCCCGTCCCCCCGACCATTCGTACGCCTGCTGGGCGGTGCACTCGGATTTGGAGGTCGGATTCGACAGCGCGAACACGATCGGCCGCGTGTTGATCGAGGCCATCGCCCGGACGACCTTCTCGGAGAACGCGCCTCCCACCGCGGCCACGCCGATGATCGCCGTCGGACACAAGGCCTCCGCCGCGCCGAGAAGCGTGTCGACTGGAGGATGCTCGTGCGCGTACGGTCGCTTGTGCTCGGCGAGTCCGGCACGATCCCGGACGACAAGCCCCTTGGAATCGAACAGCCAGCAACGCCGTCGTGCCTGCGCCTCGTCCATCCCCGTCGCGACCATCGCCTCGACGGCGAGATCTGCAATACCCGTGGCTGCCTCGCCGGCACCCTGAAACAGCAACGTCTGCTCGCGAAGCCCCCGCCCCGTCACCTTGAGCGCGGACAGGATGCCGGCGAGGGTGACTGCGGCGGTTCCCTGGATGTCATCGTTGAAGGTCGGAATGCGGTCGCGATATTTCTCGAGCAGCCGGAACGCGTTCGACGTGGCGAAATCCTCGAACTGGATGACCACGCCCGGGAAGCGGGTCCGGGCGGCGACGATGAATTCGTCGACCAGCGCGTCGTAGGGCTCGCCGCGCAAGCGCGGCTGGTGCAGGCCGATATAGAGCGGATCGCTGCGGAGCTCCTCGTTGTCCGTTCCCACATCGAGCAGGACAGGCAGACACGCGCTCGGGGGAATGCCGGCGCAAGCGGTGTAGAGCGCGAGCTTGCCTACCGGGATGCCCATGCCGTTGGCGCCGAGATCGCCCAACCCCAGGATCCGCTCGCCGTCGCTCACGACGATGATCGACACTTCACGGCGCGGCCAGTTGGCGAGCACCCCGGCGATGCGACCGCGATCCGCCGCGCTCACGAACAAGCCGTGCGGGTGCTGGTAAATGTGCGTGTAGCGCTGGCACGCCAGTCCCACCGTCGGCGTGTAGACGATTGGTGTCATCTCGTCCGGATGGTCCATCAGCAAACGGAAGAACAGTGTCTCGTTGCGGTCGTGCAATGCTCTCAGGGCCACGAACTTGTCAAGGTCGGTCGGCTGCGAGCGCAGGTTCTCGAGCACGCGCTCGAGTTGTTGCTGCTGCGAAAGAACGTGTGGCGGCAAGAGACCGCGCAGATGAAGGCGATCGCGCTCGCTCTCGTCGAAGGCGGTCCCCTTGTTCAGCGCCGGATCCTGAAGCAGGGCGAACCCGTGCGGCAGCGCAGCGGCCGCTACGGGCGAGTCATGATCGGTTGGTAGCATGTGATTTCCTCCTGTCCGCACCATGGTTGCAAGCACGCCGGGTCGCGAACGCTTCAGATGGTCTCGGGGGATCATCGCGAACACCGCACGGACACTCCGCACCTGCGACCATCACGTCCGTGGCATCGGATCTGGAACATCTTAGTCGGCTGTTTTGCCCTATGTGCGGCGTCGGCCTCGACGGAAGCGTCGCCTTGACGACCATTGTCGCCGTGCTGCCGACCGGTGCCTTGACGCAGGTCAACACTCCCCGGCGCGCCGCAAGATAGTTTTGACTCGAGCCGGAAGACCGCATGTTTCCGCTCGCCAATCCGGGCACGCGGACGGCGCACAAGAAACGGCGCTCGCTCGGCACCTGACGGAGGAAGCACAGAATGGAGCACAGCGTTGAGCACAGCGGCACCTTGATCGCCGGTGGGCGTCCGATCGGATCCTCCCGCGCAAGCCGCATTCCAGCGCGACTCGATCTCGTCCAGAGCGCGTCGGGGCTCGCGCTAGCGCTGTTCATGTGGGCGCACATGGCGTTCGTTTCCTCGATCCTGCTGGGCAAGGACGCGATGTGGACGGTGACCAAGTTCTTCGAGGGCTATTACGTGTTCGGCCGTTCGTATCCGGGCATCGTTTCGGTCGTGGTCGCCACGATCATCGCACTCGTCGTCTGCCACGCGCTGCTCGCGGTGAGGAAGTTCCCGATCAACTACCGCCAGTTCGCGACCTTCCGCGGCCACATGCGCTCGATGCGGCACGAGGACACCACGCTGTGGTTCTGGCAGGTCGTCACCGGCTTTGCGCTGTTCTTTCTCGCCTCGGTGCACCTGTACGTGATGCTCACCCGGCCCGAGCGCATCGGACCGTTCGCGTCGGCCGATCGCGTATGGAGCGACCATTTCTGGCCGCTGTACATCTTCCTGCTGCTTGCCGTCGAGGTGCACGCCGGCGTCGGCCTCTATCGCCTCGCCGTCAAGTGGGGCTGGTTCGCTGGCGAGGACCCGGACGCGACGCGGCGCAGGCTCAAGACAGTCAAGTGGGCAATGACCGTCTTTTTCCTGGTGCTCGGTTTTGCTACGCTCGGTGCCTACGTGAAGATCGGCATCGACCACGCGCAACGCTACGGCGAGCGCTACGTGCCGGCATCGGTGCAGGGGATGCCGGGCGCGCCGAACGCAGGGAGCACCCGATGAACGTCATCTACACCGACGTGCTGGTGATCGGCGGCGGGCTGACCGGCCTGCGAATCGGCATCGGTGCCAAGCGTCGAGGCAACGACGTCATCATCCTGTCGCTGGTTCCCCCGAAGCGCTCGCACTCCGTGGCGGCGCAGGGCGGGATGCAGGCGAGCCTCGGCAACGTCGTCAAGGCCATGGGCGACAACGAGGACATCCACTTCGAGGACACCGTCAAGGGCAGCGACTGGGGCGCCGATCAGCGCGTCGTGCGGATGTTCGTCGACACGGCGCCGAAGGCCGTGCGCGAGCTCGCGGCCTGGGGCGTGCCGTGGAGCCGGGTGCAGAAGGGCGACCGGCAGGTGATCATCAACGGCGAGAAGGTCACGATCACCGAGCGCGACGAAGCGCACGGCCTCGTTCTCCAGCGCGATTTCGGCGGCACCAAGAAATGGCGCGCATGCTACGTCTCCGACGGCACCGGCCACGCCATGCTCTACGCGATGAGCGACCGGGCAATCGCGCATGCGATTTCCGTGCACGAGCGAATGGAAGCGCTTTCGCTCATCCACGACGGCTCGCGCTGCTACGGCGCCGTCGTGCGCAATCTTGTGTCGGGCGAGCTCATCGCCTACGTCGCCAAGGCGACCGCGATCGGCAGCGGAGGCGCGGGCCGGCTGTATCGGGCGACGACCAACGCCGTCATCTGCGAGGGCATCGGCTCCGCGCTCGCCCTCGAGACCGGCGTGGCGGCGATCGCGAACATGGAGGCGATCCAGTTCCATCCGACGGCGATCTTTCCGGCGAGCATTCTCGTCACCGAGGGCTGTCGGGGCGACGGCGGCCTGCTGCGCGACGCCGCTGGAAAACGCTTCATGCCCGACTACGAGCCGGAGAAGAAGGAGCTCGCCTCGCGCGACGTCGTCGCACGGCGCATGGAAGAGCACATCCGCAAGGGTCTCGGTGCGACGTCGCGCTTCGGCGAGCACCTCTGGCTCGACATCACGCTCCTCGGCGCCAAGCACATCGACACGAACTTGCGCGAGGTGAAGGAGATCTGCCACCACTTCCTGGGCATCGATCCGGCGAAGGACTGGATCCCCGTGCGGCCCGCGCAGCACTACACGATGGGCGGCGTGCGCACCGATTGCACCGGCGCGAACCCCGGGCTCAAGGGTCTGTATGCGGCGGGCGAAGCCGCGTGCTGGGATCTGCACGGATTCAATCGCCTGGGGGGCAATTCGGTCGCCGAGACCGTCGTCGCCGGAATGATCGTCGGCGAGTTCATCGCCGATTTCTGCGCCAGCCCTGCGAGCGACGTTCAAATCTCGACCGGCCTGATCCGCGACTTTCTCGAGCGCGAGCAGTCCGGCATCGATTCCCTTCTATCCCGAAGCGGCGGCGAGAACGCGAACGCGCTGCGCGCCCGGATGCAGGAGATCATGACGCAGAAGGTCGGCATCTTCCGCACCGGCGACGAACTGGCGCAGGCGGTCGAAGAGCTGCAGTCGCTCCTGCGGCGCAGCCGCGACATCGGTGTCGCCTCCGCGCAGGCAGGCGCGAACCCGGAGCTGGTCGCCGCGTACCGGCTCCCCAGAATGCTCAAAGTGGCGCTGTGCGTCGCCTATGGAGCGCTTACGCGCACCGAGAGCCGGGGGGCCCACTTCCGCCAGGACTATCCGCGGCGCAACGACGCCGAATGGCTGCACCGAACGCTTGCGACATGGCCGAGCACCGGCGACGACACGCTGCCGACTCTCGCGCGCGAACCGCTCGACGTAAAAGGGATGGAGCTTCCGCCCGGCTGGCGCGGCTACGGCGCGAAGGACCATATCGAGCATCCCGACACGCCGCGGCGCGCGGCGGAAGTCGAAGCCACGCGCGCGCGTCTGGCAGGTGCGGGCCGCGAAGCCGTGCAGGAAGCGTTGATGCCCTATCGCACGCTCCTGCCGGAACGCTTTCGCGGCCGCAACGAGCGGATCGACGAACCGCTCGCGCGAACCAAGGAAGCCACCACGGTATGAACGAGGCCATCACAAAAGCTCCGGCCGGCTCGTCGGGCGACGTGCGCACGCTTCCCATTCACGTTGCTCGCCCTGCCTCGTCGGGCGAGAAGCGCATGGTGCGCATCCGCATCCTGCGCTACAACCCGCGCGAGAAGGGAAGCGTGCCGTGCTTCAAGACCTACGAGCTGGAGGAAGCCGACGGCATGACGCTGTTCATCGCGCTCAACGAAATCCGCGAAAAGCAGGATCCGTCGCTGCAGTTCGACTTCGTCTGCCGGGCCGGCGTCTGCGGCAGCTGCGCGATGGTGATCAACGGGCGGCCGGGGCTTGCCTGCCGCACGCTCACCAGGAATGTCGGGCCGGAAGTCACGCTCGCCCCGCTGCCGAACTTCGAGCTGATCGCGGATCTCTCCGTCGATACCGGCAAGTGGATGCGGGGGATGAGCGAGCGGCTGCAGGCCTGGGTCCACATGCAGGAGCAGGATCCCGATCTGTCGCGGCTCGAGGAAAGGATGGAGCCCGAGCTCGCCGCCAAGATCTACGAGCTCGATCGGTGCATCGAGTGCGGCTGCTGCGTCGCCGGTTGCGGCACGGCCCGCATGCGGGAGGATTTCGTCGGGGCGGTGGGCTTGAACAAGATCGCCCGCTTCCGCCTCGATCCGCGCGACACACGCAATGACGCGGACTTCTACGAGCTCGTCGGCGACGATTCGGGTGTGTTTGGCTGCATGTCGCTCTTGGGCTGCCACGATGTGTGTCCCAAGTCGCTGCCGCTCGCCACTCAGATCGCGTTCATCCGGCGCAAGATGGCGGCCATCGGCTGGAAGTAGCGGCGCGAGCAGCGAGAGGGGACCCGCGCGCGCAGCGCGCGGGGGTCGAGCGTCCGCGAGTCGCCGCAGCGGCCGACGCGAGACTCTACATGTGCCGATGACGTTACAAGGAGGCCGCGGCGCGAGCAGCGAGAGGGGACCCGCGCGCGCAGCGCGTGGGGGTCGAGCGTCCGCGAGTCGCCGCAGCGGCCGACGCGAGACTCTACATGTGCCGATGACGTTACAAGGAAGCCGCGGCGCGAGCAGCGGGGGGGACCCGCGCGAGCAGCGGGGGGGGACCCGCGCGCGCAGCGCGTGGGGGTCGAGCGTCCGCGAGTCGCCGCAGCGGCCGACGTGCGACCATACGGCCCCGCCGGCCGAATGCTAAACTCCCGTTCCGGCCGCTCCACAAGAGCGGCGGGACGAACGCGACGAGGGCATCGGCCATGCAGCTTGCCAAGTATGTGAAATTCCGCGAGGAGAAGTTCGGAGGCGTGCTGTTCGAGACGCGCTCGGAGAAGGTCTTCACGCTCAATCCGACGGCCACGGCCGTCGTTCGCGAAATCCAGGCCGGCGGCGACGAGCCTGCGATCGTCGACCGGCTCAAGGAACGGTTCGACGACGGAAGCGGCGCGATCGAGCGCGAAGTCGCCGCGCTCATCGCCGACTTGCGGCAGCGCGGCCTCGTCGAGGGTTGATCCGATGGAGGTCGCGACGGGTCGCGGGGTCGACGCCATCGTCCCGGCCGAGGTGCCGGGCACGACCGAGTCGGAGGATCTCGCCGCGCCGCTGTACGTCGCCTGGCAGATCACCAACGAGTGCAATCTCGCCTGCCTGCACTGCATCGAGGAAAGCGGTCCGGGCAAAGCCTTCACCGACGAGCTCTCCGAGGCGCAGGTCTTCGGCGTTCTGGACGAGCTGCTCGCGCACGAGGTGCCGTACCTCTCCTTCTCCGGAGGAGAGCCGATGCTGCACCCGCAGTTCTTCCGCATGGTCGAGCACGTCTGCGCGGGCGGCGCACAGCTCAAGATCGAAACCAACGGCCATTATCTGACGCCGGAGAATTGCGCCCGCATGAAAGCTTCGGGCGTCAAGGCGGTGCAGGTGAGCCTCGACGGCGCGTCGGCCGCGACCTTCAACCGGATGCGCGTGCGCGGACAGTTCGACACCACGGTCGAAGGCATCAGGAACCTGCGCGCGGCCGGCGTTCCCATCGAGATCAACTTCTCGCCGGCCCGATTCAACCTGAGCGAGATCGGCACCGTGGTCGATCTCGCCTACGAGCTCGGCGCGTACAGCTTCTATACCGGCCGGACGATGTACACCGGCAACGCCGTGAAAGCGTGGCGCCACCTTCAGGTCTCCGACGAGCAATACGAGGCGTTCTTCGACGCCTTGCGCGCGAAGGCGATCGAGTACCGCAGCCGCATGCGCGTCCATTTCCACGAAGCGGGACTTCTCGACGAGCTGCGCTACCGCCTGGAACATCCCGCGGCACTGCTGATCGTGCTTCCCAACGGGCTGGTGAAGCTCATCAATGCGCTCCCCTTCATCTGCGGCGACTTCCGCCGGCAGTCGCTCGCCGAGATCTGGGCCAACTTCCGGCGCGCGTGGCACGATCCCAGGGTCGCGCAGTTCGTCGATCATCTCGCGGCGGATCCCGGCAGCACCCGGGGCCTGCACGACTGGGTCTACCTGTGACGGCCGCCTCGGCGGAAAGCGCGCGCACGCCGTCGCTGTGGCAGCGCCTGCTGCGCGTATGCAGCATGGTGCGCTACCGGTTCTTCCTCTATGCCGGGCTGCTGCCGTATCTTCTCGGCGCGGCCTGGGCGTACGCGAGCTTCGGCGTGTTCGACGGCGCGCTCTTCTGGAGCGGCTTCGCTGGCGTGGTGCTGTCGGTGGTCGGCGTGGAAGCGTTCAACGAATACTTCGATTCGCGCATGGGCACCGACCGGGTGTTCAATCCGGACGACCTGCCGCCGATGTCCGACGGCGTGCTGTGGCTGGGGGTAGCGGCGTTCGCGGGAGCGCTCGCGGTAGGCGTCTATCTCACCGTGCGCGGAGGCTGGCCGATCCTCGCCTTCGCGCTACTCGGCGGCGCAGCGGCGATCTTCTACGTGGCGCCCCCGATCCGCTGGGCGTATCGCGGCCTGGGAGAGCTCGTCATCGGCCTTTCCTATGGTCCCTGGATGGTGCTCGGCAGCCTGTACCTGCAGGCGCAGCGCGTTTCTTGGCCCGCGCTTCTCGCCTCGCTCGTGCCCGGCTGCCTGATCATGGCACTCGCGGTGGTCAACGCGATTCCCGATTACCATCAGGATCGCCTGGTCGGCAAACGCAATCTCGTCGTACGCCTCGGCCGGCGGCGCGCGGTCGGGCTCTATCTCTCGCTCGCGGGTGCGGGACTCGCCATCGTCGCGATCGGCGTCGCCGGCGGCATCTTCCCGAACCTGTCGGCGGCGGCGCTGCTCGCTCTGCCGCTTCTCGTGGCGAGCGGCCGAACTGCGGTGGTCGCATTCGAGACGCCGCGAGCTTTCGTTCCCACGGTGCGCCGCATCGTCGCCTGCTACCTCGTCGCGGTGCTCCTGTTCACGGCGGGCATCGTGGTCTCCGGCCTTGCGCGAGGCGCATGAACCGCATCGACCAGCTTTCCGCGCCGCTCCTGGTCACCTGGCAGCTCACACGCGACTGCGACCTCGCCTGCCTGCACTGCTGCACCGACTCCGCGCCCGGCAAGCGGCTGCCCAACGAACTCGACGCCGCCGAGGCGATGCGCCTCGCCACGGCCATCGTCGCCGAGGGCGTGCCGTACGTGATGCTGTGCGGCGGCGAGCCGCTGGTCGTACCCCACTTCTTCGCCGTCGCCGAAACGCTCGGACGCGCGGGAGTGCAGCTCAAGATCGAGACCAACGGGCAGCGATTCGACGCTACGGCGGCGCGCCGGCTCGCCGGCCTGCCGATCCGCTCGATCCAGGTGAGCCTCGACGGCGACACCCAGGAGATCTACGAGCGCCAGCGTCCCGGCGGTTCCCTTGCCAAAGCGCATGCGGCCTGCCGGGCGGCGCGCGACGCCGGCCTCCCGCTCGAGGTGACGTTCGCGCCGTCGCGGCTGAACATCGACGAGGCGGAGCGCGTGATCGACCGGGCCGTCGAGCTTGGGGCCTTCCGCTTCAATACCGGCGCGCTGATGCGGATCGGTACCGCGGCCCGGCATTGGCACCGGCTGGAACCCTCCCCGTTACAGTACGAGGCGTTCCGGGCCATGCTCGACCGGTCCTCGCGGGCGCTCGCCGGCAAGCTCGAGCTCTGCTACGAGCCGTTCACCGTTTCCGACGGCCTGCGCGCGAGCCTCGCGGTTCCACCCGCGACGCTGCTCGTATTGCCCAACGGCTTCGTGAAGGTCGCCGCCGCGCTGCCCCAGATTTGCGCGGACCTACGACACCAGACGCTCTCCGAGGCCTGGGAGGCCTACCGCGGCGCCTGGAGCGGTGATACAGTAGCCGGGCTGGTACGCAGCGCGGTCGCGGATGCGTCGCGTCATGCGCAAGCCAACACCTGGCAATCGCTGGTAGTCGTGCCCTTTTGACCTTTTAGGAGGGAAAGATGAACGAACTGAACGTCACGATCGAAACGGCCAAGCCGGCCGACGAGATCAAGACCGAAAAGGCCAAACCCGCGCAGAAGCCGGCGTGGGAGACACCCAAGCTCGAGGACGTCTCCGAGCAGGTGATGGCGCAACCGTATATCCGTTTCACCTGAAATACCCGCGCTTCCATTGAACGCGGGGCGCACGGTCGATGAGTACCGCGCGCCCCTTTTTCTTGCCTGGCAGCTGACCAACCGCTGCGGCGCGCGCTGCCTCGCCTGCTGCGAGGAATCCGGGCCCGATAAAGCCTGGCGCGACGAGCTCTCCCGCGGCGAAGCCGTCGATCTGGCGCGCAGGATCGCGGACTTCGGGATAGCCTACGTCGCCTTCGGCGGGGGCGAGCCCCTCGGTGTGGCTCACTGCTGGGAGCTCTTCGAGATCCTCGCGGAAGGCGGCGTCTCCCTCAAGATCGAGACCGACGGCAGCCGCATCGACGACGCGGCCGCCGACCGGCTCGCCTCGCTCGGCGTCGGATGTGTGCAGATTTCGGTCGACGGTGCGACCGCCGCGACGCACGAGCGCGTTCGCCCTGGCGGGAGCTTCGCCTCCGCGCTGCGCGCCATCGAGCGGCTGGTCGCGCGCGGACATGCCCCGCAGCTCGTGTTCGTGCCGACGCGCTTGAATATCGGCGAGATCGTCGCTGCCTTCGACCTCGCCGCCGGGCTCGGGTGCGCCGCGTTCGTCACCGGCCCCCTGATGCGCATCGGCCGTGCCGCGGTCGACTGGGAGCGGCTCGCGTGCAGCGACGAAGAGTGGACGCGCGCCGTCCTGGCGTTGAAGGGCCGCGCCGCGGCCTCGCCGAATATCGCGCTGTCGGTCTACCCTTTCGACATCGTCACCGAGATGGTCACGCGGCTCGAACATCCGCAGGCGATGCTCCTCGTCGTGCCGAACGGGAAGGTGAAGCTTTTGAACGCGCTGCCATTCGCAGCGGCGGACCTGCGCCGCGTGTCTCTCGAAGGGGCGTGGAACGCGTACCGCAAAGCATGGCGCGCGCCAGAGGTCCGTCAGTTCATCGAGCGCTGCCGCAGCGATCACACGCTGCTGGGTCACGCGAACGAGACGTGGGCGATGAGCGCGAGACGGTGATCGTCGCGATAGCGGAGCCCACGATGGCCGCCGCATCGGCTGGCGCCCGAGAGCGGGACGTTCAGCGCGCGGCCGGAGGCGCCGAAGTCTTCGTGCCTACCGCAACTCGCACGCTCTCGCCCGGCTTCGTCTCAGGACAGCGGCTGTCGAGCGAAGCGATCTGACGCGTCAAAGCTTCGGCGTCCTTCGACCGGCCTTCCTTCTGTGCGAGCGATGCCGCGCCGCAGAGCGCCTCGACGTCCTGAGCGTTCAGTGCGAGCGCCTTGGTGAACGCGAGCCGGGCATCGGCGAAGCGCCCGAGCTCCGTATTGAGAATGCCCGTCTGAACGATGCTCGACGCGTCGCGGTCGTTCCGCCCGATGGCCTGTTCGAATGCGGCCAGAGCGTCGACCGGTTGTCGCAGGATCACGTGGAGTTGTCCGAGACTCTGCCATGCCGCCGCATCGGCCGGAGCGAGCTGCACGACCCGGGTGGCGGCGTCCAACGCCTCGCGGTACTGGCGCAATTTGGTATAGCCGGTGGAGAGATCCTTCCAGGCTTCGGGATTTTCAGGCTGCTTGCGGATCCATTCGACGGCGTAGAGAACGACCACATTCCAATTGCCGTTGCTCTTGAGCGTTCGTATCTTGGCGGCATAATCCTCGGCCGGTGCCTCAACGCCTGCGACGCTGGCGACGTTCGCGGCCGACGCGGCATTCGCAGGCTTCGACGACGACGCAGCGGAACCCGCCTTCACCGGATCGTGTTGTTGGGTGGCGCCGCTTTCCGAACGCAGGGTTGCGAATAACGCCGCAACGAACAGCGACGCGAGCGCGCCGCCAATCCACATCACCTGCTTGCGCTTGGCTTGCGCGCCACCTCGGCGAATCCCACTGGTGTGCGTCGAGGTCGTCTTGTCGCCCGGCGCTGCGCTGCGGCCATCCGCCGGGGCGGCCAGCTCGGTGAGGGCACGCGCTCGCCGGGCCAATCTTTCCTGCCGCTTGTCCCGCTTCGTGACCCGCAATGCGGTCGCGCGCGCACACAGATAGTTTTGCGCGGCCAGCGTCCGGTCGCCGCCGGCCAGGTCCACCGCTCGCTTCCAGAGCGGTTGATCGATGAGACCCGCCTCGTACTCCTTGGTGGCTGCCGTGAGAAATTTGTCGGCGGTCCCCGCGGGCGATGCTTGCGAAGTGTTCCCACCCGTTACCGAAGACTCATCACCTGGCACATCAGCGCGCGCAGCGACCACCGCGCCGCCGCTCTCTGGTGGCAGCGGTGCGCGCACCTTCGCACTGCCGTTGGGCGGCGCAAACGTACCGGCGCCGTTCGCGCTGGCGCTGGCCCGAACGACGTTATCGCCTGCGTTCTTGCCCCCGCTGGTCGACACCGGGGCGCCATCGACCGGCGGTTCACCGCGAACCGACGCAGGAGCATCGACCAGGCGAAGCTGCGAGGACTGAATACCGGCTGCGTATTCTTTCATGCAGCCTTACGCTGCAAGCTTCGTGCCGAAGCCGCGCGTCGCTGACAGGGCGTGGTCTACAGCATCCGTGCCTTGAGCGAGCGCTCGAGCAAACGCGGGGCTTCCATGCGCTGCGCCCAGGAGGCAAACGCGCTCGTGGGACCGCGCCAGCGCAGCGTTTCGACATCGCGGAAGAGCTTCGCATCGGTCCGAAGCGTCGCTAGCTTCTTGAAGAGCATCGCCTGATCGCGACGCTCACCGAGAACTTCGCGCGGGAATTTCTCGATCGCGCCATACCGGTTCAGATACTGTGCCGCGGTGACCCGCCCGATGCCGGCAATACCGGGATAACCGTCCGCCGAGTCGCCCACAAGCGCGAGGAAATCGGGAATCAGGGCGGCCTCTACGCCGAACTTCCGCCGCACGCCCTCGGCGTCGAAAATCTTGTTCGCTCGGCGGTCCATCTGTACCACGCGATCTCCGCGGACGCTCTGCGCCAGGTCCTTGTCGACCGTCCAGATGCAGACTCTCTCCACGCGCTCGTCTTCGGCCGCGATCCGCGCCGCGGAGGCGAGGGCATCGTCGGCTTCGAGCTCGACCATCGGCCACACCACGACACCCATGGCGGCGAGCGCCTGCTCCAGCGGATGGAATTGCGCGAGCAGCGCCGCCTCGATGCCCTCGCCTGTCTTGTATCCGGACCAGAGACCGTTGCGGAACGACTCGATGACATGATCGGTCGCGACGCCGACATGCGTGGCGCCCTTCTCGAGCATCTGCAGGATGGTCTGCAGCACGCCGACGACCGCGCCGTACGGACGGTCCTTCTCTTTGGTGAACCGGCGCAGGCCGTAGAAATGGCGGAACAACTCGTACGTGCCATCCACGAGGTGAACGATCATGCGCCATTATGCCGCGGCGAGGCGAGCGCGGGATGCGGCCAACTTTCCCTCAGCGAGGGCCGAAGCTATGCGCCCGCGTCGCGCAGAATCGTCTCCGCCGCCTTCTCGCCGATCATGTAGACGGCGCTCGCGATGAACAGGCCGGGAATCCGCGGGAAGATCGAGGCGTCGACAACGCGCAGGCCCTGGCATCCGTGAACGCGAAAGCTCGAGTCCACCACGCCGCCGTTCGACGGATGCCCGATCGGGCAGGTCGACGAAGCATGATGGCCCCAGGCGTTGGCGCGCACGAATTCGGCCAGCTCCCAGTCCGTGAGCTCGCCGACCCGCGGCGGGACCTCTTCCTGAACGCGGCCGTCGCGGATCAGTCTGGCCATGATCTCGCGCACGAACTTCACGCCGGACACGACCGACACGAGGTCTTCCTCCCAGCCCTTCGATCCTTCCTCGAAGTAATGGAAGTTGATCTCGGGCGTGTCGAGCGGATCGGCGCTTCGCAGCCTGACCCGCCCGCCGCGATTGTTGGTATGACCCTTGAGCACCGCCCAGGTGAGCCGATTGCGATGCTCGACGAGCTTGCGCGAATAATTGGGCTCGTAGCCGCGAAAGTCGCCGAGAAGCGCGAAGCAGAAGAGATCGGGCAGCGGACGCGATGGCGCCGAACGTCGGATAACGGCGAGCAAGGCCCCGTTGCTCGTGTAGACGCCGCATCTTTTTTCGGCCCACTCGCGGCATTGCGGATCGGCCCGCCCGAACCTCGAACCCTCCAGCAGGCGCCAATCCTCCTTCATCTGATAGACGAGGCCGACCTCATAGCGATCCTGCAGGTTGCGGCCGACGCCCTCCAGACACCGCTTCGGCTCGATGCGGTGCCGGGCGAGCTCGTCCTCCGGCCCGATGCCGCTCAGCATCAGGAGCTGCGGCGTATTGAAGGTGCCGGCGGAGAGGATGACTTCGCGGCGCGCGAATGCCGTCCTGGTTTCACCGTTCGAGCCGCTCGGGCCCTTGAATGCGCGGTAGAGTCTCTTCCCCTTCCGGTATTCGACGCCGCTCGCGCGCGCACCGTCGAACAGCACCCGGGTCGCGTGCGCATCGAGCTCGATCGAAAGCGGGAAATCCCAGGCGACGTCGAGCAATCGCTCGCGCGTCCCCGTGCGCGCTCCGTCGCGGGTGGTGAGCGGAGTGTAGAAGAGGCCTTCATCGGCGGCGACGACGCGCCGCCAATCGTTGGGATCGGCGTGGTCCTGAACCAAATCACCGAGCGTCGCAAGGAGCCCGCCGGTTCGCTGCGCCGCTTCGACGAAAGCTTCCCCCGCGACCTCCAGCAACGGCAGGTCCTCCAGGACCTCGATGGGCAGGGATTTTTCCGTGCCGAGCCAGCCGCTCCAGCCGTGCCGCGCCGGACTCGCCTCGCCGAGCAATCGCTGCGTCGGACGATGACCACAACATTCGAGTCTCTCGAACCATTGCCGCATCCGGTCGGAAGACCACGACGCATCTTCGGTCTCCCGCGCAATGCGGTCCCAGTCTTCATTGTCCGGATAGATCAGGATCTGGGCGTTGTGCGCGGTGCAGCCGCCGAGGGCTCCGGCGCGCGGATAGAGAATGCCCTTGATGCGATCCCCCTCGAGACAACACTTCGGATCGCGTCGCTGCCGGCCGTCATCGGCGTAATGGCGAACGAAGTAGTCCCATGCGATGGCCCGGTTCTCGGTGGAGCAGGCGTGGAATGCCGGCACGTCGTAATCTTCGGGCAGGCAGTTTTCGTCGCGCAATGCGTTGCCGCCCTGCAGCGCACGCGGGTCACCGCCCGCCTCCAGGACGAGGACGCTGTGACCCGCCTCGGCAAGACGCGCCGCGACGGTTCCGCCGCCGGCACCGGAGCCGACGACGATGTAGTCGAACGTGTCGTCAGGCATGGGCGTCGACTCCGCCGACGCTTCCGGCAAGAAGCGCGCGCGCCTCTTTGATCTCGGCGGCGCCGGCAGTGTCGTCGAACCACTCACAGAGCGGGCCGAGGATGTTTTGCAGCGCCGCGCGCCTGCGGGGCTCATCGAGGAGCCGGCACAGACTGAGCGCGCTTCGGAGCTCGAAGAGTCTTGCCTCCTGGCGTTTCGAGGCATCGATGGCTTCCCGCAAGCAATCCTCCGCCCGCGCGCGGTGCCCAAGGGTCGCGAGCACCTCGCCCTTCAGGCGCAGCAGTTCCCCCGCGTAGAAGCGCTCGCCGGTTGCCTCGCTGACGGTCAGGGCCTGGGCGAGAACGTCCAGGGCTTCGTCGGCCCGCCGTGCGGCCATCAGCCCCTGGGCCAGGAGCGCCATGGCGAAAGGCTGATAGGTCGTCGCCTCCATGCCGGCGTGGGCGCGCATGCCGTGGCGGAGCTCCGCGAGACCCTCATCGCATTGGCCGCTCGCGACCAGGGAAGCGCCGCGGATCATCTGCGAAATGCCGATCCAGGTCGCAAATCCCTGCTCGCGCGCCGATTCGAGCGACTCGGTGGCGCGTTTCAGAGCCGACTGAGAATCACCGCGGATATGATGCACGGCTGCCAGGTAGCACAGCGAGAAATTCACTGTGTGAAGCCCGCCGAGCGCCTGAGAATGGGCGAGGCCGTTCTCGGCGGCTCGCAAGCCGTCGGCGATGTGACCCATGATCGTCAGGGTCAGACCGAGGTAGCACAGGCCGGTCGATTTCTGGTCCTGCACGTACAGCACCTGCCTGCCTCGTCGGGCCGCCTGGTCCTGCTCGTAGATCGCAACGGCTTCTTCCAGGTGCTTGCGAGCGGCCGCGAGCTGGCCCGTCAAGAACAAGGTGCCGCCGAGCAGGAGATGCCCCATGACGAACGGCGGCTTCGAACCCTGCGCGGCAGCACGCGAAAGGCATTCCTCGGCCAGTGCCTGACACTTCGAGAATCCGGCGCGCGTGATCTCGAACGAGCCGAGGCCCGAGAGCACGGAAAATATCTCGGGCGCGTCGCCGAGCTCGCGGCACAGCTCGAGCGCGGTGGTATAGGCGCGGCCGCACTCCGCGGACGAAAAGCCGCGATACTCCGCGTAGATGCCGCCCAGCGTCCGCTGCACGCTGAGCTCCAGCCGCAGCCGCTCCTTCGACCGCGCTTCGGTGCCCAGCAGGCCCAATGCGCTCTCGAGCTGGGCAATGGATTCGACGAAGCCCGACCGCCTCGCCGAGACCTTTGCGGCCCTGACGAGGTAGTCGACGGAGTTGTTGACGTCGTTGGCCGCCCGGAAGTGATAAGCCACGACTTCCGGCTGGCGCTCCGCCGTCTCCGGGAACTGCTCGACCAGGATGCGAGCGATGCGAGCGTGCAGCGATACCAGTCTCTTTTTCAGCAGGCTCGAGTACGCCGCATCGCGGACCAGCGCGTGCTTGAACGCGTAGCTCAGCACCGCGGTCGACCGACGGGCGACCAGGAGTCCGGCATCGACGAGCCGATACAGCTCGTCCCTGAGGTGCTCCTCCGGCAGATCGGCCACTCTCGCAAGAAGTTCGTAGGGAAATTCGCGGCCGATCACCGCACCGATCTCGGCGACCGTCTTGGCCGATCCCAACCGGTCCAGACGCGACATGAGCGAGTCGTTCAGCGTCGTGGGTATCGCGAAGCTCGATTGACCGGCAACATGGCCGCTTTCACCCTCGCGCTGCGCTGCGCTCTCGAGTACGCCTCGGGTCAGATCCTCGATGAACAGCGGCAGTCCATCGGTCTTGTCGGCAATCTGATCGACGGTCGACGCCGGGATCTTTCGATCGCCGCAGACGAGCCCGATCATGGTCAGGGTATCCCGCCGCTCCAGCGGGCTCAGCACCATGTGATGCACGTGCGGCTCTTCGCCCCAATGCGGCTGGAACTCGGGACGCGCCGTGAGCAGAGCGAGCACGGGAAGCTTCCGCAGCCGCTCGAGGACAATCCCGATCAGCTCGTCGGATGACGGATCGATCCAGTGCAGATCCTCGACGACCAGCAGCAACGGTCCGCGGGCGGCGAACGCCTCGAGCATGCGCATCAGCGCCTCGAACAGCCGATGCTTCTGCCGCTGGGGCGACATGTTCAGCGCGGGATATCGGCTGTGGTATCGAACGGACAGCAGATCCGCCAGCAAAGGCACTGTCCCGTCCGACTCCGTCGCTTCGCCCGGAACGAGAGCCGCAAGCTTGGAGAGCTTGGCTTCGTCGTCGTCTTTTTCAGCGAAGCCCGCGGCGCGGGACAGCTGGCGGATGAGCGGCGCCATCGGGCTGCTCTGCAGATTCGGCGAGCAGTGGTACCAGAGGCGCAAGCATCGACTGTCGACGATGCGCTTGGCGAGGACCTCGGCGAGGCGCGACTTGCCGACACCGGGCTCGGAGGAGAGCAGCAGCGCCTGGCCCCGTCCCGAGCGCGCCGCATCCCACAGCCGCTTGAGCTCGTCGACCTCCGGTTTACGGTCGACGAGCGGCGTCAAGGTTGGCGCACGCAAGGCATGGAACCGGCTGCGGACCGTGCGTTCGGCGATGACCTGCCAGGCGGGGACGGGCTGGTCGAAGCCCTTGAGATCCTGCGGCCCCAGATCGCGATATTCGAAAAGACCCCGACTGAGACGCCGGGTATCCTCCGACACGACGACCATCCCGGGACCCGCCAGAGCTTCCAATCGAGCGGCGAGATTCAGCGCGCTGCCGATCGCGGACAGGTCCTCTCCGCCCTGCGGAAGGTTCCCCACGACGACGAGGCCCGTCGCAATGCCGATATGGACGCGCATGTCGTCGATTCCCGCTTGCGTCCACTCGGTCCCGGCAATCGCGAGCGCGGCCCGGATGGCGCGCTCGGCGTCGTTTTCGTGTGCGCGCGGATAGCCGAAATACGCGAGGATCCCGTCGCCGACGTAGCGCGCCACGGTGCCGCCACAGCCGGTGATCGCCTCGGCGCAGCGCTGCCGATAAGTCTGGATGACTTCGGCGAGCTCTTCCGGATCGAGCCGCAGCGACAGTGCCGTCGACGCGACCATGTCGCAGAGCATCACCGTCAGTTGGCGCCGCTCTGCAGGTCGGATGCCGCTCATAGGGTCCGGCTTCGAGGACCGGGACTGGAACGCGCCCATCGTACGCTAGTTTCCACGGCCCGCGCTCACGGGGCGACTACACATCGGTGAACGGTCGCAGCCCCACGCTGAAGTGATCGTAGAGATACGGAATGCGGCCCGGCTCGATGGCGGGGCCGGACAGCTCGAAGCGAAACCGGCGAAGCAGCGACGCCAGCGTCGCCTTCAGAACGAACGTCACGAGCGTCCTGCCCGCGCAGCTCTGGCGGTGGGCGCTGAAGAAGTAGACAGCCGCCGACGCGGTGCGCGCGACGTCGGGAGAAAAGCTGTTGGCCCGCCCGCCGAAGATGCCAGGATCCCGATGATAGAAACCTGCATGGATCAGTATCTTTCGCCCCGCTTCGATCGGAATCTCGCCCCGCAAGGAGCATGCCGTGACGGCGCGGCGCAGCAGGATGGGAACGGGGGTCCACAGGCGCAGCTGTTCCGCGATGCAAGCCTCCAGATAGCGCAGACCGTCGATCGCTTGCGCGGTCAACGCTCCGGCGTCGCGAATTTCCTCGCGGACCCGAGCCTGGACCTCGGGATGCGCCGCGATCAGCGCAAGTGTGCGCGCGACGTGCAGCTCCAGCGCGTCCTTGAGCACGAAGAACCAGAAGCCGATCTGCGGCGGCACGCGCGTCGTTTCTCCTGCGCCTCCGTTTTCGAGCGCTGTAGCGCTTTCGTGCATCAGACACGCCGTCGGCGTCGCCTCGTTCCGCGTCAGATAGCGTTCCATCGCTTCGTAGAAGGCCGCGAACGATGATCGAGCGCGGAGCATGACGTTGCTGCACCGGACCATCGAAGCAAGCTGCGCCGCCATATCCGGCCGGACCTGGCCGGTCCCCAGGATGACCTGGTGGGAGACGCGCTCTCCGAGCGACTGGAAATCGGGCCAGCTCAGCGTGCCCGCTCTCTCGCCGGTCAAGCGCTCCGCCTCCTGGGCGGCGATCTTCAGGAACGCGTCATGGTGGCGATGCAGCCTGCCGGTGTCGAGCGCCTCTTCGTTGAATCGCCGGCGATCGCGCCACTCCTCCCCACTGGAGATGACCAGAGCGTCCGGGATGAACCGCGACAGCGCGTGCTTCTTGAGGAACGGGTCGGCGGCGTTCGCTTCCGAGGAGAGGACTGCTTCCATCGTTTCCGGCGCGAGGACCAGCAGCGTCCTGCCGAAGGGAAACCACACCCAGAGGTGGTCGCAGCGGTACTTGCTCCTGAGATCGCGAAAGAAATGCATGGTCGACCGCCCCGCGCCATGCCTGCATCGCCACGAGAGGAAGCGGCGGTTCGGAGCAACCAGTCCCTGGAAGAAGCCGGGGACGCTCACGAACCATTGAAGGCGAAGCGTATCCCACAACGATATCGTTCGAACCTCGATCGCCATCGCCACTCCCCTGAGCCTGGCTTTCGTTCGCTCGATGCAGTCGTAGCGTCGATGCAGCCTTTGTGTCTCGACGCGATCTCAGGATTCTAGCGCGAGAAAAGCTCGCATGCGATCGAGCTCCGCATCGAGCTCGCGCCTGAATGCGGATTCGCGCGGCGTCGAACCGACGTAGCCGACGTCCGCCTTCATCCGACCTTGCTTCACCGAGACGTTGCCCCAGCCGATCACCCGATCGCGCCACAGCAAAGGCAGCGCGTAATACCCGAGCTTGCGCTTTGCCGGCGGCGTGTAGGCCTCGAAGCGATAGACCCAGCCCCACAACAGCTCCAGTCGATCGCGGTCCCACACCACCGGGTCGAAAGGCGTCAGCAGGCGCACTTCATCCGGCAGCCCACCGCCCCACGGGTCTTCTCCGGCCGGCCAGTACCAATCGACGCCGTCGACACGCGCATGAGCGAGCCGCTGCCGGGCCCGCTCCAATGCGCTCGTCAGCTCGCCGTGCCACTGCGGAACCGCAAAGCGCAGCCGCCTCACGAGACCGTTCAAGGATTTCCCGGGCAGCGGCGCGTAGACCTGGACCGCCGCGTCGACCAGCGCGTCGATCCGCGCGCGCTGCTCCGCCGCGTCGGCCGGCCCCGGCCCGTGCTGGTGGACCGCGTAGATGCGGATGCCGCCCTCGCGGCGCGCCACATGGAGAATGCCGCGATAATGCATGGCCGCGAGGAGATGGGTCGTCGCGTTCGACGAGCCGCCCCAGTAGTTCCTGACCGTGCCATGCGAAAAATGCTCATCGACCTCGCGCGGATGCACCGAGCCGCGCTCGCGCACGAAATCGAGCAGGAGCTGCGCGCGCTTCCTGCGCGCGGCCGGCCACGATCGAGGGCCATCGGCCGGCACGCCCGCCTCGGAGCGCGGATGCATCAGCGCCTGGATTGACCTCGGCACGAAGCCGTAGACGACGAAGAAGTCCTCCTCGATGCCGAGCTTCGCGTACCGGCGCTCGAGCTCGCCTGCGCGGTAGCCCCTGACCCGATGACGCAGCATGAGGTCCTGCGCGCGAGCGGGCGCGCGGATGGGGTCTGCCTGGACGAAGCCGATCCGCTCGAGCGCGCGTTTCAGCGTAGTCGGTCGGAACAGACTGCGGGCGACGGCGAAACGCCGCAGGCTGTTCAGTGTGGTCGGCATGACGAGTCGTGACCGGAACGCGAAGCCCGCGTGTCGAGCCACGCGGCGCAGGCAGCGCACTGCTGCCTACGGCAAGTGGTGCATCGCGTGACCGAGCATTTCGGGAGTGATCAGCGTTACGCCGCGATCGGTGACGAAGAAGCGCTTGCGGTCCCGCGCCGGCTCGATGCCGGCGGTGAGTCCTTCCGGCAGCGAGCAGTACCGGTCGACGATGCAGTTCTTGAGCTTGACGTGGCGGCTCACCTCGACGTCGGGCAGGATGATCGAATCCTCGATCGTGCAGTAGCTGTGGACATGGACATTGGAGAACAGGAGCGAACGTCGCAGCGACGAGCCGCTGACGATGCAGCCGCCGGAGACCAGCGAGTTGAACGCCGCACCGCAGCGTGGCGGCTCCTCGAACACGAATTTCGCGGGCGGGAGCTGCTCCTGGTAGCTCCAGATCGGCCACTCTTCGTCGTACAGGTTGAGCTCCGGCGTGATGTGCGTCAGATCGAGGTTCGCCTCCCAGTACGCGTCGATCGTGCCGACGTCTCGCCAGTAGGGCCGACCTTCGACCATGTTGACGCAGGAATCCGCGAAGCGATGCGCGAATACCCTGTAGCCGCGATCGATCAGGTGCGGTATCACGTCCTTGCCGAAGTCGTGGCTCGAGCGCGGATCGTCGGCATCGCGGATCATCTGTTCATAGAGGAACGAGGCGTTGAAGGCGTAGATCCCCATGCTTGCCTGCGCGATGTCGCTGCGTCCGGGCGCCGGCTGGGGCCGCGCGGGCTTTTCCTCGAAGCCGACGACGCGAGACGCCTCATCGACCGCGATCACGCCGTATTGCGACGCGGTCGCGATCGGGACCTCGACGAAGCCGACCGAGACATCCGCCTGGCGGCTCACGTGCTCGGCGAGAAGCTGCGCGTAGTTCATCTTGTAGACGTGATCCCCGGCCAGAACCAGAACGTACCGCGGAGCGTGGCGGCGCAGGATGTCGAGGTTCTGGTAGATGGCGTCCGCCGTCCCCCGGTACCAGTCGACCGTGACGCGCTGCTGCGCGGGCAGCAGCTCGACGAATTCGCCGAATCGCCCGTCGAAGAAGCTCCAGCCGCGCTGCACGTGACGGATCAGGCTTTGTGCCTTGTACTGAGTGCAGATGCCGATGCGCCGTATGCCCGAGTTCACGCAGTTCGACAGCGTGAAATCGATGATGCGGAACTTGCCGCCGAAAGGCACGGCGGGCTTCGCGCGCCAGTCGGTCAGAGGGCCGAGACGGCTTCCGCGACCTCCCGCCAGCACGATCGCAAGCGCGTCGCGGGCGACCTGCGTGATCAGCGGTCCGTGCGGATCGTGCTTGCCCGCGCCGTAGGCCAGGTGCGCGGCTCCGTCCTCGCTCGTCGTCTGTTCCGCCATCGGTGCGTGCTCGCGCTGACTCTCATCGTATGCCGTTGCCCGCCGTCCGGGAAGTCGTCCACAGGTGCGGCCTCGGCGAAGCGACCTCGGCTACAAGAACGGGTCAGCCCATCTGCTATAGTGAAACTGGCCGGGCGCCGTTACAGCGATGCGCTGCCAGCGCGCTGCCGGCCCTTTGGACGCCGCGACGTTGTCCTTGCCGCCGCTTCGAATCCTCTACGCGACGCCGGAGTGCGCGCCGCTCGTGAAGACGGGTGGCCTGGGCGATGTCGCCGGCGCGCTACCCGTTGCGCTTCGGCGCCTCGGCCTCGACGTGCGCGTACTGTTGCCGGGGTACCGCGCCGTGCTAAAGGCAGCAGCCGGCGCGCCCCTCGCGGCGCGAATCGACGCGAGTGCACGGCTCCCGGCAGCGCGGCTGCTCTATTCGGAGCTGCCCGGCGGCATGCCGGCATGGATTGTCGATTGTCCGGCGCTTTACGATCGCGACGGCGGGCCGTACCAGGATGCGAGTGGGGCGGACTGGGACGACAATCCGCTGCGCTTCGGGCAGCTTTCCCGCATCGCCGCGTTGCTCGGTGCGACCGAGAGCCCCGCGGGCTGGCGCGCGCAGCTCGTCCACGCGAACGACTGGCAGACGGGACTCGCGCCCGCGTACGCGGCGCTCGTCCACGGCGCGGCGACGCCGAGCCTCATCACGATCCACAACCTGTCGTTCCAGGGCGTCTTCGATCCGCACTGGGTCGCCGATGTCGGGCTGCCCGCGTCGAGCTTCGCGATCGAAGGGGTCGAATTCTACGGCCGCTTCTCGTTCCTCAAGGCCGGCCTCCACTACGCGAACGCCATCACGACCGTCAGTCCCACCTACGCGGCCGAGATCCAGCGCGAAGCGATGGGGACGGGACTGCACGGCCTGCTCGCGGCTCGCCGCGACGTGCTCTACGGCATCCTGAACGGCATCGACACGACGCGCTGGAATCCCGCGACCGATGCCTCGATCCCGGAGCGCTATGACGCGGCGACGCTGGCGCGCAAGACCCGCAACAAGCGCGCATTGCAGGCTCGCTTCGGCATGGATGCGCTTCCCGACGTTCCTCTGTTCGGGGCGGTCAGCCGTCTGACGTGGCAGAAGGGGCTCGATCTGCTGGCCGAGGTCGTCGATGAGATCCTCGCCTTGCCCGCGCAGATCGTCGTCGTCGGCCTGGGCGATCCGGAGCTCGAGCATCGGCTGCGCGCGCTCGCGGCCGCGCATCCGCGCAGCCTGGGCTGCTGGATCGGCTTCGACGAGACGCTCGCGCATCTCGTCGAGGCCGGTGCCGATGCCTTCGCGATGCCATCGCGATTCGAGCCTTGCGGGATGAACCAGATGTACAGCCAGCGCTACGGCACGCCGCCGATCGTCCATGCGACGGGAGGATTGCTCGATTCGGTCGTCGACTGCACGCCGCAAACGCTTGCCAATGGCACCGCGACAGGCTTCATGTTCTTCGCCCCCACGGCAGATGCGCTCTTTGCCGCCATCGAGCGCTGTGCCGCCGCTTTTCACGACCCGGCCGTATGGCGCGCTCTGCAGCGGAACGGCATGGCGCGCGACTTCGGCTGGGACACCGCGGCGCAGAAATACGCCGCTCTCTATACGCGGCTTGTTCGCTCGTAGCCCCGTCGGGCAACGCGCGGGCCGAGTTTCCGGATCAGGGCCTGATCCGCGTCCGACGCTGAATGCAAATCCTGGCGGCTCAGGACCGGATCACAAGCGGGCTGATCGGCCGCAGACACGTGAACTAAGACTAACAATGTAGCCTACAGGCTGGCCGAATCGTCCAAGCAGCTCCTGGCGCTGCCATCGCCCTGCGTGGCCCGAGCACATCGGGGCGAATATTGTCGCTTCTGCGTCGCGAAAACTCGATATACGACGACCGCCTCCCGGGCGTCAAATGTTCGCTACAATTTCCAAGCCAAGCCAGGCTAGTTAGAAATTGCGGAGAACCTCGGGAGGTCCTGTGTCAACGCCGACGGTCCCACTGCCCACGTCGACTCCTGGGCGCGATGCACCCAGCGTAAACGACTCGGTTGTTCCGAGCCTGCTCAGCCTGGGACTTCGCCAGGAAGTACTCGACGAGTCGTCCCTCGCGATCGTCGAAGTGGACATGGAGCGGCGGATCCGCTATGCGAATCCGTCGGCTATCCGCCTGCTCGGCGTCCCCGCGGATTATCTTGGCCTTTCCCTCGATCTCGTCTTCGTCGACGAGAGCTCGAGAAAGCAGGTCGATCAGGAAATCGAGCGCCGACGCGCGGGCTTCATTGGCAACTATCGCGTGATCGCGAGAAGGCTGTCCGACGGCCGCGAAATTCCTCTGCAGATTACCGGCTTTCCCGTCACGGATGAACGCGGCGAGGTCGTGATCGGGCTCGGACTGCTTCGCAGCCTGGAGCAGCAGGAGCTTACCGATGCAATCCGGCAACTGAATCGCCCGGACCAGAAGCCCGAGGAATTGCTCAGCGGCCTCGCGGAAATCTTGAAGCCCGTAATTCCGTTCGAGCGCATGTCGATCTCCCGCATGAGCAGCGACATGAATCACGTCAAGCTGTTCTTCTCGTCGGTTGCGCTCGGCCCCGAGCTTCTCTACAAGCGCTGGTGGGCGCTCACGGACGCCATGAAGCAGTGGTACACCACGGGTTCGAACATCATTCCCGACCTCGACAAGTTCTTCGAGGATCCGGTCTGGGCGCCGTACAAGAACGATCCCGCCGTACAGGAACTGTCGAAGGCAGGCATAAAGAGCGTGTTGCGCAGAGACGTTCACCGGGACGGACGGACGGTCTGCTCGATCACCCTGATGAGTCGCGAGCTGAACGGCTTCAGCAAAGAGCAGGAAGAGCTCTTCACCTCCGCGCCGGTGAGTGCCGTCGTCCTGCAGGCCTATGAGCACTACGAGAAGACGCTGATGAAGCAACGTCTCGAGCTCCTCAAGGCGCTTAACCGGAGGAGGAAGGTAGACGATGCTTGTCTGGAGCTTGCAACCCAGCTGGTCAACATTTTCGATTGGTCGCATGTGTCGATCTTCCGGGTCGACCGAAGCGCGCAGACTTTGCGACTGCTCGCGCAGTATTCGCGGGAGAAAGATCCGATTCTTCTTCCGCTGGGATACGAGCAGCCGATCGACAAGGGCATACTCGGGCGCGTGGTCGCCACCAGCGAGGCTCAAAGCGTCGGCAATGTCCTCGAGGATCCCGATTACATACGCGGTGTCCAGTCGCATCGCGTGATGTCCGAGCTGTGCGTGCCGGTCAGACTGCGAGACGCCGAGGACGTTCGCTGGATCATCAACGTGGAGGACATCCAGGAAAGCGCTTTCTCGTCGGACGAGCTCGCGGCGCTCCAGGAAGTCGCAGAGGAGGTCTGCGAGCTCATGCAGCGAATCGCCGAACTGTTCTTCCTCGACCAGTGTTTCGAGCACGCTTCCGAGGCAATTTTCGTTACCGACGCGAGCCTGAGGCTGCGACGAGTCAATGCGGCTGCCGCCCGTCTTGTTGGCTACGAGGACACTTCAAAGGTACGGGGAAACATCTGCGACTATCTCGACGATCCCGCCGCCTGCGCACGCCTTTCCGCGTCTGCACCGGGAGACCTCGGCGAATTCCTCTTGAAGCAGATGAGCCCGCTCCCCACAGAGTCCAGCCGCCCGCCGCCGACCATACCCGTGTTCGTGTCGCGGCGCGACTTCCCGACCGGCCTGACGGGATCGATTTTCGTCGCTCGCGATACGACCAACTTGCGCCAGACGGTCCAGGAGGGAATTCTCGAGAAAGCAGCGTACTCGGTGGCTGTGGAAACCTGCACTCCGCTCTCGGCGGCGATCTCCGAGCTGGAGGCGATCGCTGGGCGTTTGCCCGGAGACGAGGCGAGTCTGCGGCGCGTGCTGCGGCAATTGGGACGCGTGCGGCACGGCTATCTGCGGTTGGCCATGTTCAATCCGGAGGCGCAGCCCACGACATCGACGTTCGCGCTGCTGAACGTGCAGTCCGAGCTCGAGGCCCTCGCTCGCAATCTGGCCGACCCTGCTCGCTTGCAGGTCGCACCGGCGGTGCCTGGTGGTGCGTCACCCGTGATCGAGGGCGATCACTTCCAGCTCGGTTTTGCGATCGAGACGTTCCTCGTTGCGATGTTGCGTTACGCCCCGGAGGAGGAGCCGGTCACAGCCTCTGTATCGGTCGCCGGGCGCGAGGTCGAGGTTCGGCTGCGCGGCTATCTCGATGGCGGCATGCCCGCGCAGCAATCGGACGCGCCATGGGTGCCGAGTGATGCGGACATGGTCATCGCCAAGCCACTGATCGACAAGTTCGTTGCAAACCACCACGGATCGTGGCTCGGGTCGGTGCGAAGCGACCGGCGGGCGCAAATCGATCTGCGATTTCCATTAGCGAACCGATCATGACCAAGAAAGTCCTGCTGGTCACCGGCGACGGCTCGCTTCTGGGCGAGCTCGTGAGCGCCCTCGGAGCTCGAGAGGAGGACCTCGAGGTGAGGCCGTGCGCTGACCACAGCCGCGGACGTGATCTGCTGACGGAGTTTCGCCCCGACTTCGTCATCGTCTCTCTGGCTCTCGCGCGCGATTCCAAATCGCCGGTCGCCGATTTCGGCGGTTTGGCATTCTGCAAAGCGGCAATCCCGGTCTCCGCAGCTCCGATCGCGATCATCACGCCGTCGCCGCTCACCGTGACCGTGAGCGACGCGGTGCGCACGGTCGGCGGCAACGTGACCCCTTATCCTGTCGGAGATGGCTACATCGCGAAGGTCCTGAATCAGATCCGAACCACCAGGCCGCCGCCAAAGCGACTCGAGATTCTCATCGAAGCGCATGCGGACAATCGCTGGACGTACAATTTGCGAGGCGAGAACTTCCAGTACAAGAGAGGCGGGAGCCTCGCCTTCGACTTGGGGGCGCAGGCGCTGAGCCAGGCGCTCGCCGAGCAAATCGGATCGGTTCCGCCGGATTGGGAGGTTCAGTTCGAGAAGCTTGGCCGGGGCATTGTCCTCAGCCTGTTTGGCGTCGATAGCTCCTTTACGGAGGACGTGAAGCAGGGCGTGAATGAAGCAGGCGGCCTGCACCACACGCGGGTGATCTTCTCGGTCGGGAAGGAGCAATACGCGATCGCGCTGGAGGCCGTATTTCCACCCGTTCCCACGCCGTGTCACCCGTGGATGATTCACGCGCCGGTGCTGCGCAACATTCACGGGCAGGGCGCCTCGAATACGCCCCTCTTCGACGGCCCCCCACGCCTGAGGCGATGCCTCATCGTCGGTGCGAACACCAGCGGCTTCTGCGACGACATCGTCGTTGGCGGCCGGTCGCTCGAACTCGGTACGCTGTCGCACATCAAGTCCGAGTGCGATGCGGTCGAGGCGCTTTTCAAGGATGCCAAAGACGAGCTCGGATTCGACGATCCCAAGGTCGTCGGCACGGATCCGGCCCACCCGCTCGGCAAGAAGGATTTCCAGAGCCTGCTGCTGAGCGAGCAGTGGGACGTGATCCACTTCGCCGGCCATGCCTACCACTCGCCCACGGCTGAGCGAGAGGACGCACCACCGGGTGCGGAGCATGCGTGCCTGTTCGTCGGGGCGCCCGATCACCCGGAGGCGGTGGAAATGAACACCATTGCGCCGTCGCTGCGGGAGACGACCAGTCTGCTCTATCTGTCGGGTTGCAAGACCGCCAACGCAGGCTTCGCCGTCGCGGCCGCTCAGTACGGCGTGCCGGCCGTGCTCGGATTCCGCTGGAAGGTCCAGGACAAGCCCGCGGAGCAACACGCGCGCCTGTTCTATCACCAGCTCTTCAAGGAAAAAGCGATCGACAAGGCATTCCGCAACACGCGTCGCGGGATGCGGCTTCTCAACCGCAAGGACAATGCGTGGGCATCGGGAATGCTCGTCATGGCGAGCCAATAGGAGCAAGCAGATCGATCTCGAGAGGCTCGCCGCTGTGAGCCGGATAGCGCGCCGTGTAGTCGGCACCGGCTCCGGGTCCTGAATTGCCCCAGCCGATCGTGCGCTCGGACTGGTAGTTGAAGAACAGTCGGACGGGCTTGGCGTACGCCACGACGCACTGAATCGCCTCATCGTCCGGATGATGGAAGATGCTGCCGTCCGTCGAGACCAGGTAGTTCCGACAGTCGATCGCTCGCACCAGACCGGGCGTAGTGTTCCCCTTGGACCCATGGTGCGAGAGCTTGACGGCGGCGAGGCGCAACTTGGACTCGCCGCGCGCGGACGCCATTCGCCTGAACGACTTCTCGATCAGGGGCGCATGCGCGTCGCCAAGCAGTGCGCAGCGCTGGTCCGCGTACTCGGCCACGAATGCGATGCTGGATCCGTTGGCGACCGCCGCATCGAGGTCTTGCGCCAGAGCTGCCGCCTCGTCCAATCCTGCGGGCACAGCGAGAGCGGCACCCTCGTCACCCCGAAAACGCCTGTCGTTGTCCAGTTTCGACTGCACGAAATCCGCATCGCCGGGCTCCCTACCCAGCTTGGCAAACGCCTGACTCCAGGTGGCGCGCAGGCTGCGCAGCTTTTCGACCGTCGGAGACAGAAGCGTCAGCTCCATTCCACACCCCAGGCGCACGCGCGGCAACGCGCCTTCATCGGCGACGCAGACCGCTCGCTCGCGGAAGCGCGCGTTGCAAGCCGCCCCGCTTCGGATCAGCATGTGATCGAGGTAGCTCCCCGAAATTGGCCCGCGCCCCTCGTCGGCCGAGGCCTCGGTCGCCGGAGCGAGCGTCGGCAGAGTTGCGAGCTGCGGCCACCCGTTGAACCAGACCTCGTTGAACTTCGCTCCCAGCTCCGGATGCCGCATGAGCTTGACGACGCCGTCGATGTGATCGGCATCGATGTGCGTGACCACCATGAGCTCGAACGTTCGCTGCTCGGGCGGCAGCCGCTCGATTTCGGCTCGCAATGCCGGGTACGCGCCGACCGGGCCGCCGTCGATGAGCACGCGCGATATCGAGCCTTCTTCTCCGTACTCGATCCAAACGCAGTCGCCGTGCAGTGCCGGAAGCAACCTGACCCGAAAGACCTTGCTCATGGCGCGCGACGATCGTCAGCTCGGGAACACGTAGTCGATGTAAAACGTTCCCTGAAGGAAGTTCGGAGGCAATTTGCCGAGCTGCTCATGCGCCTCGGGGCTCGCCGGCGCCTTGCCGACCGCGATCCAGTCGCTGCGCACCAGTTTCCGAACCGTTTGCTGCTCGAGCGCTTCCATCAGCGCGATTCGAGGCACCTCGGTTTTTTTCTTGATGCTTCCATAAGTGCGCTTGGCGCTCGGAAAGCCGGTCTCCGTCGAGCACATCGCGGCACAGGTTCCAGGCATGGCGCTGACGGCCGGGATCGGCGTGGCATTCGTGCTGCCATGGTGCCCGACCTTGTAGAAGTCGATCGAGCCGAGGATCCGGCGCGCTGTCTCCGTAATGCCTGGATCGTTTCCCTTCACGCCCCTGCCGTAAAGCCAATAAGCCCAGTTGCCCCATTGCGCATCGCCGACGAACAGCAGCTTCCTGCCCTTGCAGGTGAACAGCACGACCAGGCTCTGGTTGTTGAGCGTGCCGTCGACGAGGTCCGCCGCCGCGGCGAGCGCGTCCGGCTGCACCGCGCGCAGTGCCTTTTCCATCTCGGCTGGACTGGCCCACGGCCGGAATGCTTCGGTCGGATAATCCTTGGCACTGGCGGGCCATTCGCGATCGAACGGCTTGAACCGGGTCGTGTCGGGCAAGCCCTTCTCGGATACGGCCGCCAGGTATTGTTCAGTCTTGTTGTCGCTCGCGGCGAACTCGCCCTCCGAGTCTTTCGGCGCAGGGCCGAGGATCTGGGCGGTGAGCACACCCTCGAGGGTACGCGGAAGATCGGGCTCGTCGCCCGCCTGATAGTAATAAACGGGCGGCCTGTTCCTGAAGCCTTTCGTGACGAGGTCCAAGGCTTTCTCATTGCTGCCGCCGCCCGCCACTCCGAATCCGATGCCGAGCGCATTCTCCGTCTTCGCGAGCGCCTGTCGCGCCACGACGGCCTCGTCATCGTCGAGGTTCAGCCGGAGCCTGAGTTGCAGCTGGAGCCGAAGATGACTGGCAAGCGCGGCTATTTGCGCCCGGAACGCCAGTGACTTCCGGTCGCCGGGATCGAGCCGATTCGTAATCCACACCGCACCGACCTCGAATTGCGAGAACTCGTCGTCGTGTGTCGCGAATCCCGACAGATGGTCGGCGTGGTAGTGCGTAACGATGACCAGCGCGAGCTTGCGCCCGGTCACTTCGATCAGATCGGCCACACAGTCGGCCATGCTCCCGATGTTCCCGGCGTGAACTCCGCAGTCGATCAGGATATGCTGGGGCCCGCGGGTCTTGCTGGGCACCGTCAGCAGGAAGAAGTCGCCGAAGCCCACGCGATACATGCGGATGCGGATCGCATCGGCCGCTCCTGCTCCCGCGGCCCGAGCCCGCGGAGACGCGGATCGCCGGGTGGCCGTCCTTCGCACCCGTCCAGCCGCCGCCTTGGCCTTGGCCGCGCGCTTGCGCTCGACCGCCTTGGCCTTCGCGCCCGCCTTTCTGCGTACCGCGGCTCGCTTCGCCATGATCATGTTCCCTGATGAACCAAGCCGAAGTTGGCCTGGAACTGCCGGTCGTCATCGGTGTCGCCGTTCATGAGGCCGATCGCCATGCTGTAGCTGCGCTGGCTCGCCTCGCGCCGGGCACCCTCCGGCCCGACCAGCGGCTTGCCGATGGCGTAGCGGACTTTGGGTGGTACGTGGTGCCCCGTAGCGTCACGATCGGGCCCCGAGACGATCAATGTGACCCCTCCACGCAGTGGAAAGGAACCGGCTTCCGGAAAGGCCTTGTCGAAGGGGATGCGGCGCGTCTGCACGAGCTCGACGACCATGTCGACGCGCAGTTGTCCGTCCGCGGACACCCTGAAGACCTGATGGAACGAAGGCGCATAGGGCCGCCGCTCGGGCGGAAGGGCCGGGTCGGCGTCGAACCCGAGTCGAGCGGCGTTCTCCCACGCATACCGGCGCAGGATCTCGCCATTGAGGTCCTTCTGCGCCCTGGTGAGCCCGCTCGCGCTCCCGAAAACGAGCTCCACCTTCTCGGTGCGTTTCGTCGCGCGGTCGGTGACCATCGCGGCGACCGGCGGGAGCGCGTCGGGCGCCGGCTTGCGCGTCCAATCGGGGACGCGCGGCCATCGCAGCGCATCCTCGGAGAAGAAGCTTGCGCTTTCGGGAAAGATCCCGCGAACACGAAACGCCTGCATCAGCTCTTGCCGCACCCCAAGATCGTCATCGGGCTTGAGATCCGCGCTGACCGTGATGAGCGCGCGCAGAAAATCGCCGAAGGTAATGTCCACGGGAGGACAGTAATCGAGCGCACGAGCGCAAAGCTGGAAGAAGTCGCCCGCCGTCCTGGACGCCGTCTCCGCGAGAAGATTGGCGAGCGCGCCGGGGAGCTCCGCGTGTTCCACCTGTCCGCCTCCAGCGCGATAGATGCGAAACAGATCGGCCGACGCGCGCAGATACGTCGAGAAGTACGCATCGAACACCGCCGCGACGAGGATCGACCCCCGGAAGTGCGGATCGTGCACGCGCGTGCTCAGCGCGGCTGGATCCGGCCGCATATCGAGCGCTGCACGCAGCCCCCGCCCCATGCCCGACGCCTCGCCAAACTGCTGCGCCAATTCGACCAGCGGATTGCGAGTGGCGGTCTCGCCCGAGATGCGCGGCACGACATCTTCCTCGCCCGTGGCCGGCGTGGCGCCCTCAAGCGGCGCCACGTCGGGTTTCAATTCGAACTGGTATAGCCGGCCGCCCGTCTTGCGGATGGTGTCGAGCAACGCTTCCTTGTGCGAGAAGTGAAGGAACAGCGCCGTGATATCGGCGAACGCCTCGTGAAACGCAAGCACGTCCGGGTTGGTGGGCTCGGTGAAGAAAGTCCTGATACCGTCGATGACCGCGTGCGTGACCTCGTGCGCGATGATGTCGTGCGACAGGCACGTGAAGATGCGCTGTCCCGGCAGGTTGTTACCCTGGTTGGCCTCGGCCGCCCGGAAATAGCCGAACAGGATCCCGTGGGCCTCGCGGCAGTAGAACGCGTTCGCCTGGAGCATTCCGTGTGGATACAGCTTGAGGACCCAGATGTCGTCCGTATTGCGCGCCGCTTTGCCGCCGTCCTCGACGTTGCCGCCGGGACGGTCGGCGCGCCGCCAGTGGATGCTCCGACCGAGCGCGGCCTCGAACTTCTCGAGCGTCTCGGACGCGACGGCGTAAACCATTTGCTGATGAAAGCGTGGATCCGATTCCGACGGGTCGAGGCCCCCTCGCGCCAGGATCCGGTAGTCGTTGAGATCGAGCGGCGGGTAATAGACCTTGTTGGCGCCGTCGTAGTCGACGACGGCAAATCGCCGTCCTGCCGGTCCCGGCTTGAGATAGCGTTCCCACCGGATCCTCACCGGCATGACATTGCCGACATAGTTGCCGGCGCTGGGATCCAGCGCATAGACCTTGAGTGACCGGCTTGTGGGCTCCTCGACTTTCATCCAGGGTAGCTGGCCGGTCGCCGCTGCGGGACTTGCGTGGCGTGATTTGTTTCTCGCCATCGCTTGCCTCCCTATTTTCGATTGGCCTCGCTGAATGTCGCCGCGGGCGCTTTCTTTATGAGCGCAGCAACTCCGGGGCGTACCGGCGAATCCGAGCCTCGACGAGTCCGCCGCCATGTCGCGCAAGGACGCCCATCTCCTCGTCCGAGAGGCGTTGAAGGTTGGTCGAGATCGCCGATGCGTGCGCAGCATCGCCGGCCTGCACTTCACCTTCCCTGCTATCGATCGAGAACCAGAGAGGCTTGGGACCGAGCTTCGCGAGGAACCGATGCTGGAGGCGGTCGAACTCCAGCCCGCGAATCTGCTCCATCATGATTCCCAGGCTCGCCTTGAGAACGATCAGACCGGCGTCCGTCGGCCTCTCGTCGATCGCGAAGGGCTTGCCGCCGTCGCTGACGATGACGTAATCGAGGGCGTTCCGCGCGACGCGCACGACGGGATTGACTCCCATGTTGTCGTACACCCCGCCGTCCGTAAGCGTGACGTACTCGACGGTGCTGGCGTGCGCATAGGTGTCCGCATCAAGACGCAGCGGCGGGAACACGGGCGGAAATGCCGACGATGCGGCGACGGCGCGGCTCACCTGGAAGTCAGGGGCTGGGACCACCCCGAGCTCATGCTCGCCCATTTCCGCGGCCAGGCCTCCCCCGGCGACGAAGAAGAACATGTTGCCCGTCGCAAGGTTCGTCGAGTTCAGATACAGGCGTGGCCCACCCGCCAGGTCTTTCAACGTCGCGCCGTGAAACAGGTCCCGGTCATAGCTCCCGGCAAGCTTGTCGAGGCGCGTCTCGAACGGGTCGAGCGCCCCGCCGATGACCGAGGAAACCGCGATGGAGCGGCTGCGCAGATAAGTGTCGAGGCTATCCAGCTTGTCGGGCTTGCTCCAGTTGCTCGCGACAAAGGCGCCCGCGATGCTGCCACCGCTCACGCAGCTCAGCAGGTCGAGTTTGTCGAGCAGCCCGTGCGCCTCGAGCTTGCGCATGACGCCGAGGTGGAACGCGGCGGCCCGAAACCCACCGCCCGACATCGCAAGGCCAATCCGTTTCTTCGCCCCGCCGATCTCGATGGCCATCGCTCCCCCGAGTAAGAATTCCTGGGCGACTACACGGCGCGCAAAGCGTCGCGACTGCGATGAAGCGCAGTGCTCACCGCGAGCGTCTTGTCGCCCGTACTCAGTAAACAACTTCCATTAGCAGCGTGCAAGGCGAAAATTCACCGTGACGCAACAAATCTAGCAGAAGACGATAGCCGACTGTCGCGCGGCGCTGGCGATAAGCGAGGCGATGCGAAGCGCCCGTGCGCAGCAGCTACCGCGAATCAGATGCTCGGGTAATTTCTGTCAGTAGTCCCGGCCCAGATTTCATGTTGGCTCAGGGTGCGCCAGGAGTCAGCCTTCCACCGGCTTTTCGAAGAAGAAGGATTCGGACAGGAACGCCGGAGCGACGTACTCGATATCCTTCGCCGATACGCCGGAAGCGCGGAAGTGGTCCCGCCAAGTCCCGACGGTGGCGACGATGGCGTCGATTTCCTTCTTGGCTGCCTCGGCAGTCAATCCGAAGCGCTCGCACTGGGAAAGCAGGTTATAGATGCTCGCCGTGCGTCCATAGGTGCCGATCGTCATCGCAAGGTCGCGGCGTTCGAGGCTGAGCAATGGCGTGGGGACGAGATCGTATGCAGGCGTGAGGTGCCAGCCACGTGTGGTTCTGCGTACAGCATGGTTGCGGGGATGATCGTCGTTGTTCGTCACGGCCGCATTGAAGGTCATGCGGCGGAATAGCTCGATTCGATCAGCGTTGGGTTTCTCCGACCAGCGCCGAAGCTGATCGGCAAGAAGAAGATAGGACCACCGCTCCCGATCCAGGTAGTACTCATCGGCGTCGAGCATGGTGAATCCGCTGACGAGCCCGAAGCGAAGGTACCCGCCGTCGGTGTATTCACGATCGAAGCGCTCCACCATGAGCACGTCGCGCCCACGCACGGACTCCAGGCGCGAATTGCACACGTCGATGCCACAGCGACGCGCCAGCTCGAGCGTCGCGTATTCCACCCGCTGGAGGTTGCAGCGGTCCTCCTTCTCCGGGAACTTGCCGACCCAGAGGCGGTTGCCGTCCTCGATCGTGGCCTTGGGCCTCGCACCGCCCATCGATGTGCCGGGCTCGAGCTGCTCGAGAATATGCTCCGGCACCCTTTTTCCTTCTTCGATCGCTTGCGCAGCCGCGACGAGATCCGCCAGTTGATGCGTGAGGTTGTATCGGCGCTTCGAAGCCTGAGGCTCTACCTTAGTGCCGAAGCTCAGGTAACCGGCGCCATCCTGCGGTCCATTCAACAGGTAATCGATTTCCTCCAGGTCGGCGGGGCTGCGCTGCAGCTTGTGTTCGATCACACACCGTCCCCAGGCATCCGGTCCGGCGTCTCGCACTGCGCCGGGAATGCCTTTCAGCTTTGTGAATTCGTAGACGTTGTTGCCGAGCGGGAGTTGGAATGGATCGAGCTCAACCGCATCGTTGCGCTCGAGGTAGCGGTCGCCATAGCGAAACCGCCCGACGAACGTCCCGTCGCGCAGCTTTGCGACCTTCAGCAGCGCCGCAGGCACGGTGTTGAGCGTGCCCGGCAACTGCATGTAAACGTACGCCTGACGCTCAGAAGTCATATTCGTCCTTCGACTTCTGCGACTTGCGAACGCGTGCGGGCCGGTGGGACGCCTCGAGCGTCTTGCCGTGGGTGTCGGCGTCGGGGTGAGCTACACCATCCAGCGTCTTGTCGAGGCCGAGCGCCCACAGCACGGTGACGTAGGCCCCGAGCGCGACACCCGGCTTCCCAAGCTCGAGCGCGTTGAGCGTATTCCGATTGATTCCCGCCTTGGCGGCCAGCTCGGCGATCGACATGCCGCGCCGGGCTCTGGCGAGGCGGACGCGGTAGCCGAGCTCTTTGATGCTTTCCGCCGCCTGGGCGGGTAAGACCCTCAGAATAGCCATTATATTAGGCGTTAAGTTGCATAGCGCCTGGAATATTAGGCCACGTAATTTCTGGGCGTCAAGTCGTATGCCTAATAAAATGAGCATTAAGCGACATAACGCCTAAAATAATAGCCAAGATTATCGCGTTAGCTTCTTCGGCGGAGCTCGGCGGAGCGACGTGGCCAAACGCGAGTATGGACTCACTTTCTCCCTTTCGGGTTTCCCACCCAGGTCTAAAGGTCAGCCTCAGGCGGCATAGCGCCCGTACGGCGCCGCAGTCTATCTATTACCGAGGGAAGCGCGTTCGATTTGCCACAATTGCCAAGGCAGGGATCGAGGGTGATAGATTTTAGTTATTAGCCTTGGCGGGCGGGCGTTCGAACGACATGGCGACCCTCAGGAGCGGAACAGTCGGTTGTATTCGAAGCGACGTACGAGCTTTGCCGTAATCGTCGCCGCGTCCGGATGCCCTGGGTTGATCAGCGAGATGCGCTCCTCGGGAATGATCACGGAAGGCACGAGCAGGACGGGCGAGCGCAGCGACGCGAGCCATTCAGAGCCGAACTTCATGCTGGCGCGTCCCGCGGGGATCGCGTCCCATGTCGGAGGCAGCTTCGCAACGTCAACCTCCTCACGCCCCTTCCACGTGGCATCGGGCGCGTCGATCTCGACAAGGTAGCGATTCAACGGCAAGCCGGAATCGTCGACGTGCGCCGCCGTCTCCAAGACGGCCATCGCGATCGTTGGCGCGCAATAGACGACCACTTCCTTGTAGTCGTTCCAGCGGCCCGGATGCTTGGCCGCACCGGCGCCGCTCAGGTCGGTCGCTGCGTAATCGCGGGTTTCAGCCGCGATGCGCCACAGCTTCACTGATAGGCGCCGCTTTCGAGAGAGCCAAGAAGCCGAGCCACGAGCTCGACTCCGGTCGGCGTATCCAGCAGATCGGCGGGCTTCCGACCGCCGAGCGCAGGCTGCGGACGTTCGATCCATTGGCCGAGCCACTTCGTGGCGTCGAACGTCTTCACCTCGCTCGCCGTGCTGTTGGCGGCGATGTCTTGCGCAATGCCAAGGAGCTTAACCATTCCGATCGCTGCCTGGCCGCCTCGGCCTTCGACTCTTTCCCCGGCGGCGGCCTTCTTCTCGGCTGTGGCTTTTGGGATCCCGAGGATCGCGAAGATGCGTGAGGACGGAATCGCCATGCGCCTGGATAGATCCTTGATGAACGAGCCGAGGACCCCCTGGCGCTCGATCTCCACGAGCTGGAGCGGAGTCGCACGCGCGACCTCGCGCACGTACTCGTCCACGCCTCTCGAGGAATGATAGGCGATGACGCCTCTGGGTCCGGCAGCTTTGCGCCGCGCGGCGACAGCTCGCGCTTGCCTCGCGGGCGGTCGTTTGAGGGCAACGCTCTTGCTGCGCTGTTGCTTACGTGGGGCGTGGAGCTTGGCTGAGGGCATTCTGATTCGAGCGTCTAGTTATGGACACATAATAGCCTCAATACGGACAAAGGGCAACACCTCGGCTCCATGCGCCCCTATTGCCGCTCTCTTCGCTGTAATGGCCAGGAATCACTTTACAACTCTGACCGATGAACATATACTTCCACATATATGTTAGGTGCGCCGATTATGGGCCAAGTCACGATCTACCTGGATGAAGAAACCGAAAAGACTGCGCGGGCGGCCGCCGAAGCAGACGGCGTTTCCCTAAGCAAATGGATCGCTCGGCGGATCGAAAAGAACGCGCGCGCCGAGTGGCCGGTGAATGTACGGGCGCTGGCCGGTGTCTGGCCCGATCTGCCGACGATCGAACAAATTCGTCGCTATTCGGCTAAGGACGTGGCGCGCAGGCGTCTTTAGACCATGCCGGCGTTCGTACTCGACACGAACACGGTCATCGACTACTTCAAAGGCAGAGGCAAGGTTGCCGAGCGGCTGTTGGCCGTGGCCCCCCGGGAAATTGGCCTGCCCGCGATCGCTGCCTACGAACTGTGGGTAGGGGTTCTTGGCTCTCAGCATGGCAGGCGGCGGGAGTCCCAATTCGAACAGTTCCTGGCCGTGATCGACGTCCTGCCTTTTGATTCTGCGATAAGTCGACGAGCGGCCGAACTTCGCCTTGCGCTGGAACGTCGGGGCGAGTCGATCGGGCCGCTGGATACGCTGATCGCAGGTACCGCTCTAGCGTACGGTGCGACATTGGTTACAAGAAATACCAAGGAATTCGGACGCATCGCCGGACTCAAAGTCGCGAACTGGCACGATCAGTAAATGCACGGCCTTGCCCTTGCGCGGCTCGCGGCTAGCGCAGATTCTCCTCGGTGTACAAGGTCAGCTCCAGCAGGCGCTCGAGGAGCTGATCCTGGGGAATGCCGATGAAGTTCTTGAGCACCAGCTCTTTGGCGAACAGCCGGCAGATGTAGCGCAGCTTCAGCATCTTGTTGCGCGCGGCGTAGACGAAATCGCGGTGGCCGTTGTTGATGACGACGAGGTTGCGCTCGGCATCGAAGCGCGAGCGCCACAGCTCCCCTGCCGCCTTGTGGTAGGTGTAGCCGGGCAGCCCCTGGTAGGTGGAATCGCCGCTCCCGGTCTTGCTCACCAGCGAGGCGGTCACGGTGATCTGCGCTTCGCCCCTGCAGACGACGTCGCCTTGCGTGACGACGACCTCGACGCGCGTGAGCCCCGGTTCGTTCGCCGCGTGGAACGTCGCGATCTCGCCGTCGATGGGTTCGAGGGTTCCCTCGCCTTCGAGCACCTGCCAGGCAAAGGTCAGGTCCTGCTCGACGGGACGCCGAGCGCGATCGCGCGCGATGGCGCGCAATGCCCGCGAGCCGCCGACTTCGACGACGCTCGACGTCGGCGAGATCACCACCGAAAACAACGGACCCGCGTATTCGAAGAACTGCCGCTGCGGTTCGGTGATCTCGTGGTACGCACCGGCCTCCATCGAGACAGCCTGCTCTTCAGACTTCGCCGCCTCGCCGGGCCCCGCTTCGCCGGTTGTCCTCGGCCGGCGCTTGCCCTCCCCGCGATGCAGGTCGAACCAGTCGTACTCCTCGGCCGGCAACGCCAGCAGCGCCTCCTTGAGCGCGCCCTGCACCGAGCGCAGCACATCGCGGCTCGCCCGCTCCTCCTCGGCGCGCTGCTGGTCCTCGATGATCTTGGCAAGCCGCGCCTCGAGCGGCGCGAGCTCGTCGGCAAGACGCGCGAGCGCGGCATCGTGGACGACGCCGAGCCGCGTCCCCGGTGTCAGGTTGAGATACGGCGCGTCGACGATCCCTTGCACGTAACCGCTCGTCCACGGCATGCGCGCGAACGCTTCGACTTCGGCGATGTTCTCGAGCACACGCGTCCCCGAGCGGTATAGCGACACCGCGTTGGCTGGCGCGTGCGTGTGCAAGTAGAGCTCGGCGTAGACCTCGCTTTGCTTCGGCAGCGTGTTTTCAAGCTCGTGCAGGAGTCGTCCCTCGAACTGCCGCGGCTCGACTTTGAACTCCGCCCGCGCGGTCCGGTCGACGACACGAATCGCTACGCCCGAATGACGAATCCGGTCGCGCAGCTCCGAGGCGAGGTACCACTGGATCTTCTCGCCGCTGAAGTTCTTGATGCCTGGCAGGATGCCGCGGATCAGCACTTCGGTTCCCGGCTCGGGAAAGAGCGCCGGACGCAGGGTAATGCGGTAGCTCGGGTCGCCTTTGCGGAGATGCATCTGCCAGGCGCGTCCGTCGTCGCCCGCCGAAGTCAGCAGAAGATCTTCACCGAGGGTCCAGAAGGAGAGCAGGCCGATACCGAACTCGCCCTGCAACCCCTGCGTGCCCTGCGTCTTCAGCTGTCGCTTGATCGAGTCGCAGACGTGGGTAGCCACGTAGTGGAAGTCCGGCTCTCCGTCGGTGTTCCGGCGCACGCCCTCGCCGTCGTCCTTGACGCGCAGGTAATGTTGTCCCTTGTCCTTGCCGCGCGTGATGACGATGGTCTTCGCGCGGGCATCGATGCTGTTCTCGACCAGCTCCGCGACCGCCTTCAGCGGATTGCTCTGCGAGAGCGCGATGATCGTGATCGCGTTCCAGTGATCGCCGATGCGGAGGTTGCCGCGCGTGGGCGGTTTGGGCGACTTTTCGGAGCGACGGGAGGACATGCGGTGCCACCCGATCATATCAGGCTGGCAGCGTGCGATCGCGTCGATGTGCCGGCGCCACGCGCTGTCCGCCTACGATGCCGCCTATTTCGAGCTCGCGATGCGGCTCGAACTTCCGTTGGCCGCGAAGGATGGCCCACTCGTCGAAGCCGCACGAAAGGCCGGCATAGCATTCGCGTGATCCGGGACGGGGCCCGTCGGTCCAACGTCGCGAGCAGCTTCATGAAGTTGCGCTTGGCCTTCCACGTTGTGCGTAGTTCGGCGAGCTCCTCCCTGAAAACGGTTTCCTTGTCCTGCGCAACGCGCAGCGCCTCAATCGCTTTCACGATCTCGAACGCCTCCCCGTACTGTGCACCGCGCGTCCCAGCGTTCACCACGTGTGGCAGCAGCTTCTTGTAGATGGCGATCGCGTCTTCGGGGTGCGTCTTCCCGCGCATCGCGGCAACCTTGTCCCACAGGCGCATATCGACCGGACCGCCGCAGAACGCTTCCCACGCTTGCGCAGCCTCCTTCTGGCGAAGGTAAATCACGACCAGCGCGCTTCGAATGGGCGGTTGCCAGCTCGGAAGGCGCTTTGCGCCCGGTGCTTCCTCCGCGCGAACGAGCTGCCACAGATGCTGCAGCGCGTTGGTGGCTAGCTCCTCGCCGCGTCCAATCCGCTGCGCGACCCTCGCGAGCTCGAAATACGCGTCGCTGCCGGTCTGCTGCACGAACCGCCACGCCAGCGCTTCCACCTGGTGGGCGTTGCCGCGACGCAGATGCTCCTCGATGCAAAACTTCACCAAGTCATCGAGGCGCTCGCCTTTGAACGATGAGATTCCCTTCTCGGCCCAGGCGAGCGCCTCGTCGTAGCGGGCATGCTCCTTGAAGCACTTCCGCGAGCTCGAGGAACGCATGCGGGCTCGAAAGATTGTGGGCCTTGGCGGCGATGAGCGCGTCGACGTCGCCCGAAGTCTGGGCAAGCTCTTCCATCGCGTGCTCGACGCGAAATCGATCGACATCGAAGTGGGTGCGGGCAGCCTCGGGACCGAGCGAAGGCAAGCGCTTCCAGGCCATCTCTACCAGCTCGCGATACCGTCTGAGGCCTGACTTCCCCAGGGCCTGCTGGTAGGCCGGGAGCACGCTGTGGAACGTGTCCCAGTCGCCGGTCGTCTGGAACTGGAACAGCCGCTCAGCCAGCTCCTCGGGATTCGGCTTCAGCGCGTTGCATGCCCGGATATGCACGTCGCGCAACTGCATGATCATGGGCATGACCGAGCCATCGGAGTCGTCGATGTGGCCGAGGGCGTCTTCGGCCTGCGCGATCGCTTGCTCGATGATCTCGACCAGCTTCGGGTCACCATCAGCGATTCGCTCGTCGAGCATTTGCGCGAGGTCGGCGAGGCGACCAGCGTAATCCCTTGCGTGACGCCAATCGACGAAGCCCGAGATCCAGGTGACCTGACGCACGACGGATATGAGCGACGACGCGTCGCTTCCTCCCTTCGCCTTCGCCGAGAACAGGAGCTTGTCGCGAATGCCGCGATCACGGTCGGCGGCCTCCATGACCCACTCGCGAAGGGCGTCTTCGTTCAAGGTGCCGAGGTATTCGCGGATCTGCTCCTCGTTGGTCTTGCGCTTCTTGCGCGGCTTGCCCGACTCCTCGCTTGGCCGGAAGACTTCCTCGCCAGCGTTTTCCAGCCAGGACAGCGCGACGGCCACGGCGTGCTTGCAAAGGGTCCCGTAGTCGCCTACGGGGCAATCACACTCGTATTCCAGTTCGTCGTCCGCCCCTACCGCGAGGCGTACGCGATATCGCTGCGTGCCTTTGACGCTCGCGCGAACCTCCTGCTCGTCGGCATCGAGCAGCCCGACCGCGCCATCATGGAAGTAGGCTTTGCCACGCTCTAGCGTCCGCGCGTCAGCCAACGCCCGAACATTCTGAAGGGTCAGGACATCCACGAGAGCCATGCAACCGCTACCCATGTAGATTGCCAATCGTCGCCATGAAAGCTACAGATCGCCGGGCGAGTGCCTCGTCCCTGTTGTTGCCCGCCGGCTACCGGCGGCAGGTCCTATCGCTCCTGCTATTACATCCCGAACGAAGCCTGCACGTGCGTGAGATCGCGGGGCTGACCCGCACGACCGCCGGGACGCTCAACAAGGAGCTGATGCGTCTGCACGAGGCGGGACTGCTCAACCGCGAGCGTGTCGGCAATCAAGCTCAGTACTCGGCGAACCGCTCGCACCAGATCTATCCGGATTTGGCCGGCATCCTGCGGAAGACCGTCGGCCTGGCCGACGTCTTGATCGAAGCGCTCACACCGTTGGCCCATGACGTCAAGGTGGCGTTCGTCTTCGGCTCGATGGCGCGCGGGACTGAAACCACGAGCAGTGACGTCGATCTTCTGATCATCGGCGCGGCGGACTTCGGCTCCTTCGTCGACGCTTTACACCCGGCTCAGCAACAACTCGGCCGAGAAATCAATCCCAAGGTCTTTTCGGTGCGCGAATGGAAGGCGAAGCTGCGTTCGAAGGACAGCTTTATCAGCGAAATAGTGCCCCAACCCAAGATCTTCCTGATCGGCAGCGACGATGCGCTTGCAGAACTTGGTCGGCGTAAGCCTTGAGACGATAAGGCCTTCGAAGCAAACGATCCGCGCCTGCTGGAAGGCGCTGCACGGCACAAAGAACACGCGTTGTTACTTAATTTATTGATTATATAAATAATATTCTGGCGGG
>CAWBUD010000004.1:0-536320 GCA_963791945.1 uncultured beta proteobacterium
TTCAAGGACTTGCCGCGTCTTACGCCGACGATAACGGTGCGCCTGTGTAGTTCCTGTGTAATCGTGCTGATCCTCCGGAGCAGTAATCGCGTGAGAGGGTGCGGCCACAATACGCAAGTCGAGCTTGGCCAATGCCTCTTGTACGTGTTGCAAGTTTTGCTGCGAGTATCGAACGACCATTTGGATACTCTTGTGACCCGAAATCCGCTGGACAGTGGGCAAGTCCACTCCAGCTTGGACTAATTGCGTAATTGCAGTGTGGCGCAACGTGTGCCGACTGATTTGTCGACCGGTGAGGCCAGCCTCTTCGATGATTCTCTGCCAGGGCTTTGAGAGACCCTCGGTATGCCCAGACTTTGATGAGGCTGAGGGAAACAACCACGGCTGTCCCGGCTCGATTGTCCCCAAGTAATGGTCAAGGAACACGCTCAGGTTCGGTGAAATCGGAACACTTCGCGGCCCGGTCTTCGATCTGACCAGATGAATCAGCCCCTTCCCTAGATCGACGAAGTCTTTCCGAAGTGACAAGATCTCGCCGGCCCGCATCGCGGTATGGAGCGCGACGAACACGAACACGTAGATCTGTTGGTTGGGGTCTTCTTTGGCAGCGTGCAGCAGGCGAGCGATCTCCGCCTCCGTGAGGTACTCAAACCGCGTGCGTTGCTCTTGGAACCGCCGCACTTTCACTGGGCTGACCTTGATCCAGCCCCATTCGACGGCCTTGTTCAGAAGATGTGAGAGCACCGTTAGTTCGCGGTTGATCGTGGCTTCGGTGGAGAATTTGGTCGGATTCGCGGCGGGGCGCTCGGCAGTACTCTTGCCGCGGCGCACGCCTCCACGAAAAGATGGCTCCGCGCGGCGCTGCTTCTTGTAAAGCTCGAGACTATGCGAGTCGATCTTAGAGAGAGGCATCTTGCCGAAGTAGGGAACCAGATGCATTCTTAGACGGTGGCGCTTCGACCTGAGATCCTTTCCGTCGGCTCCCTCCAATCTGTCCAGATACATCGCCGCGGCTTCTCGAAACGGTAACGCGACCTTGCGGCTTTTCGGCAGGGCGAGGCGCTCGTGCTTCGCATCCTGACGGACCCCGGCAACGAATTCCTCGGCTTGCGTCCTTGTAGTCCCGTCTGACTCCTTCCCGACGACGCGGTGGATGCGCTGCCCGTCGACCATGATATTGACCGTGAACCGGCCATCACCGTCAGCGAGACGCTCAAACGAGATGCCGTGCTCGGAGATGGTCTCGTTGACTAGTAGCCGACGCATCGCACCGCGCGTCAATTTGGAGAAGGTCTTGGCCATGTTGTAATCACTTCAGGCGAATTTCGCCATCTCCTTATCACGCAGAGTTTCGGCCACTTGCTTCTTGATATCGGCGTAGATCTGGCGCAACTCCCTACGCTGCTGGAGCGTCAGCGGACCTTTCGCACCGAAGTGCTCTCGAATCGCCTTCCATCGGTGCTCCTCCTCGTTTTCCAAGAGCCACCGGTGATCTTCAGCCAGCGTAACGAACCGATCGGACTCGTCGGGATCCCACAGCGACTCCATCAGTTTCACTAGTTTGACTGGGCGCTCGTCTTCTTCATCAGCCGGCTCCGCGACCGACAGAGTGGGCAAGTAGGCTGCCACGGCGACTTCGATCAGTGAACTGACCGTTCGGCGCTGACTCCGAGCCGCAATCTCGGCGGCGTACCGAAGTTTGGGGGCGAGGCGAACTGAAACCATCTCAGTACGTTTTGGTAGGTGCTTGGGATCAAGCGGATGTTTCTTCTTCGTCACGCGATCGCTGTCCATTATTTATCCTTTAAAATCATGTCACTACAATGATTGGACAGGCGTATGTACAGGTAGTTCCACAGTCATGACTGAACTTTTATTTATGTCATGTGTCTGAGTCATATAGAAGGAGAGACCAGTGACTGCCGATGCTGCGCATATACCTTGCAGATCCTTCCAGATGGGCGAATGGATGCAAAAAACGCCGCCCGATACCTCGGCTGCTCGCCGAAGACCCTTGCGCACATGCGCTGCAGCGGCAAAGGGCCGTCGTTTCTAAAGCCGGGGCGAATTTTTTATTTCCGAGCAGACCTGGACCACTGGCTTGCTGGACATGCTCGCCAGCGCAGTACCACGCAGCGCGCTGCTGCGGAGCGGCCACAGCTACCGGCCGAACCGCCATGACGTTCGTTCACGCCAGATAGTGATTCCTGAAGGCGCCGCACTGAGCGACGCTACACGCCCTAAATCCTGAAGACGCCGAGCGCCGACGCGGGTTGTAGAGATCGCTGGTTGGGAGGCGTTTGTCCGAAATTCGATGAAAAGGAAATGATCATGATGCATAACGCACGCGGGGGCAGCAGCATATCCGCGGCTTCACTGCAAAGTCAGGCCCCTGCGAGTTCGCACGGCTTTGCCAGGAAGGCGCTCGACGCTTTCACGATCCTGAAGACAAATAGTGGGTCAGCGTCGAAACGCGTCGTCGCTGGGGCACAGGGGGCTCCAACAATAATAGGCTTCAACGCCGGTGCGCTCTTCTACGCGTTCGCGGAATCCGTTTCGAGCATCATCGAGCTCTCGGGTAAGCTCATGGCGATAGGGGAGCTCCCTAATTGTTTTGTCATCCGCGGCGCACCGCGGCCCGATCTTGACTGCAATCGAGCGCAGCGGCGATTGAAGACCAAATTTCAAACCCCACCATGCGGACGCAGATGGATGTGCATCGATTTCGACAAGATCCAGCTGCCGCCGGGGCTAAACCTGCAGGACATTGGAGCAGTCTGTGAGCACCTCATCGCGCTGCTACCCGCCGAGTTCCACGGAGCGTCATATCACTGGCAACTATCGTCGAGCGCCGGGATCAAGGATCCGTCGATCGTGTCCCTGCATCTGTGGTTCTGGCTCGATCGACCCGTACCCGACGCGTTGCTCAGAGGGTGGGCGCTGCACTGGAACTCGCAGGTCGGCACGAAGCTAATCGACCCAGCGCTGTTCAATGATGTCCAGGCGCACTACACGGCGGCACCGATCTTCGAGGGTCTCCGTGACCCGTTCCCCGTTCGATCCGGCTTGGTCCGCAAGGAGGTCGACGAGGTAGCACTAAGGCTGCCGCGCGCGAAAAAGACTCCGCCCGCGCGGGTCGGCGCGAAGCTACCTCAACCGGGCGGCGGGTTCGAAGCATTCTTGCGTCAGATCGGCGATCACGAAGGCGGGAGCGGCTTTCACAATCCGATCATTCGTGCCGTGGCGAGCTACGTCGCCACACACGGCCGCGACGGCACTGACATCGAAGCGCTCTATGGGATCGTGCGCGCGAGGGTCTTAGCCGCGGATCGCTCGAAACACGACGACGCGTACGTCGAGGGGATGGCGAGCCGTGAGCACATCATCCCCGCCATCGAGCAGGCCAGCGCCAAGTTCGGCGAACCAAATCCGCGGCGCAAGTCGCGCCAAATTCCAGGGGCGCGGCCGCACTACACGAGTAAACCCGCCACGGCAGCGCAGAGCTCAGCAATCCTCCAGGACGTGATTAGCGGATTCTTCGCTCAGATCTGATGACCAGGGCCCTTGCGGTTCGAGCGCCTGCCGGGCTCGGGAAGACTACCGAAGTCCAGAAATGCATCGCCAATCTGCCTCCGGGCAGCACGGCCGAGATCTATGTGCCGACCCATGCACTCGCCGACGAAGTTGGCCAAAATCTGCGCGCGTTGTATCCAAAACTGACGGTGAAAGTGATCGGAGGCCGAAGCCACCCGGGGCCTGACGGGGAACCGCTATGCAAGAAGCACGAGCTTGCGGAAAAAGTTGCCCAAGCGGGGGCGGAGGTTTACTCGACTCTGTGTGCGCAGGAGAAGGGCAAGGTAGTGGAGCGCTGCGAACATTATGCGATGTGCCCTTATATTGCCCAGTTCGAGCCGGCACAAGTCACGATCTACCCGCACGCATATCTCACGCTGAATCGGATGACGCTGGAGCCGCCAGTGCCGGCGATTGCGATCGTCGACGAGACATTCTTCCAGTCCTGCATCGAAATATTTGAGGTGCCGATCTCGCTGCTCCGTGCCAGCTTCCTCGGCCCGCTGGCGCGCGGGCTGTGCACGCAGATTGAATACGCGCTTACGCACGAGCTACCGCTAATTGGCCACCTGTACTCGCAGGGCATCGCCTTCGAGCAGTTCCCGGAGGCTCTCTCTGAGATCGAGCGGGGCGCCCCCCGCATCACACCGCTCATGGGGCTGAAGCAGCGGCTGAGGGCGCTAAAGCTCGTGAAGCAGCGGACGGATCTCTATAAGCTCCTCGACACAGTCCGGCGCGAGTGTTTTACAGGCCGGCACGTCAGCCATGGCCTGACCTACTGCGCGACTACCCAGATCATCACCGTCCACACCAAAAAGCCAATCCGTCGATTTCACGATCGCCAAGGAAATGAGGCTCGCGTGCTGCTGATCGACGCCAATGCCAGCGAACTGCTGACTAGCCAGTTTTTTGAGAACCCGATTTTCCACCGGGTGCCGGCTTCGAGGCGCGCGACGGTAATCCAGTGCAAGTCCACGCGCTGTTCGACCACCTCGCTCGTGCCAGCGAAGAATGCCGACCCGCAGAGCAAGCGCGACGCCGAGCAGCGCCTCGCCGATCTCAACGCCTTCATCGCACGCGTGGCCGCCCAGCACGAACGAGTCCTTGTTATCGGCCCGCAGGAGATCACGGGCAACGCCAAGAGCGCTATCGAAGCCCTGATTAAGGCGCCGTCGAACGTCGACCTCGCTCATTTCAATTCGATCCGGGGGATCGATCGATGGAAGGATCACAATGCCGCGATCGTAATCGGCCGCAACCAGCCAGGGATCGAAGCTGTCGAGGCGATCGCGCGTTGCGTGTCTCTTACTGATCGCGAGACGTTGCGGTTCGCGACCGACTGGGCTGTAGAGGAACGCGGGTACAGCCTGAAGCACGGCCAGATGGGAGTAGACGTCGTTTGCCACCCTGACCCGCGCGTGCAAACGATCTTAGAACAACTGCGCGAAGGCGAGTCGCAGCAGGCGATCGATCGTCTCCGCCTGGTCCACGCCACGACCCCGAAGCTGGTCTACATACTCTCCAACGTGGTCCTGGACATTGTCGTTGATCAGCTCCTGACCTGGGACGAGCTAATGGCGGGCGGAACCAGGGTGCAACAGGCGTGGAGCCGACTGAAGGGTGCGATGCCTCGTGCCCCGGCGTGGCTCGCGACAACATTCCCCGATCTATGGCAATCGGCGGCCGCGGCTAAGTGCGACGTGGGCAGGGCAATCAAAGAGGATCATTTTTCTAATATAGATACTATTAGGAATTTGACACTCTTTGAGCATCAGTACCGCCCGCCCCCGGCACCTGGTCGCGGAAGGCGCCAGCGGTCTTGGAGCGTGTGCGTGAGTAGCGATGCCGAGCCCACAGCGACGCGCGTAGCACTCGAGGCGCTCCTGGGCGTTGGCGTCGAAATGCGACACCCTGAGACGCCCGGGGTGCCGCTCAGGTAAAGCTCGCAGCACGAAGTACTTCGCCCTCAGCGCTCAGTTCTCCGTACGCCGAATCGACAGCCGCGACGCCACAGGCAGCCCCATGTGGACGCTCCCAGCACGTCGCACAACGCGCGCCGGCCTCGTACTGAGCACGACGCGCGGGGTACTCAGTGCCTCGAACTAGGCGCTCCCGGGCTCGGCGCCGCTCGCGATCAGGTTCGCCAGCTCGGCGTCAGTCATTTCCTCAATCTCGGCGCGGACCGCTAAGCCCGTCGTACTCAGCTCGACGCATTTGCGCTCGGGGGCGTAGTAGCCGCACATCTTTGCAATCTCGCGCCAGCCCGCGATCATAGCTGAAGCATCACTCCGCGATCGTGCGAGCTCGATGGCTTCTCGGAGCCCCTGCATCACCGCGCTGCGGGTCACATTGGCCTTGACGGCGATCTCGGCTTCGCCGTCCTGTACTGCTGCGGCGACGTCAGGTCTTGTCAGGAGTTCATAGGCCTGCTGGCGGGCCGTCCGCGACGAGTAGCCTGCTCTAGCGGCGGCTGCCGCGCCGTTGCGGTCGACGAGGTATTCCTGGACAAACCTGGTCTGTTTTTCGTTCATAAGAAGTTGATTATACAGTAAAATAGCTTTGTTCGGTGTACAAAAACGGGACCGTCGAACTGCATCGAAAACAAGGGGGCGACACGGTCCTGATACGACCAGAGAGGTCCACCATGAACAAGCGAGAGCGTCAGCACTTCCGCATTCACCAGCCCTACTGTCTCCAGCGTCAGTCGGATGGTCGGCACATCTTCCTCAATCGCGAGTACAAGCCACTCGGCCTTGATACGCAGGAGCGGGTGCGCTACGAGGACTTCCCGCGCGAGTCCCTGCCTGGTCTGACGCCGCGCGTTGCGGCCGCGTTGTCGGACAGTGGCTCGGATAACGTCGGTGAAATCTATCTCTACAACGACGGCTGCATCCCGACGGAAAGCGCAGCGAACATGCAGGCGTACGAGAAACGGCTAGCGCTCCTTGCGAAGCTGAACGCGCCGCAGAATCCTGAGTCCGAGGCTTGAGCTCGCCGCGCGGAAAACGGCAGCGGGCCGAGGATCGGAGGTCACGCCCGCGCCATAAGGGGTCCATCCTTTGTCTGGCGCAAGAAGCCCTGCATCGCGGGACGTCACGTAAATTCGTAGAAAAGCGGTCTCTTGCGGGTAGGTGTACAAGCCGACACCCCAAGCGCGTAGCACTTGGTACCAGGCAGGGCGGCTGTAGGGCCTTGTACGAAGCGCGAAGTACTTAGCACGAAGCCTGGGTACGGACCACCCCGTTCTCAGCACAGCGCTCGAAGTACGTCGCACCCAGCGTGAGCGTCTCGCGCTCCGCATGCCCGCGTGCGGGTGTGGGGGCGCCAATCCAGCACCGCAGCGCGAGAATTGAGGCTCGCACGTGCCGGATATGCCATGGAGCCCGCGCGCGCAAACGAGTGTAATAGCGGCATGGCTCGCACGACTCCACCGGGACGGATGGCGCGCTTCAGGTCCACGAGCGCGTGGCGCACGTCGTTACGCCCCAAACCGGAGTGGAAGATGACGACCAGGCCCATATACCTGGTCGGCTTCGTTGCGCTCATCACCTTCGTCGTGGTCGTCCTGTCCTGCACGCCGGCCGTGGTCTGAGCGGGTGCCTCGAAGTACCCAGTGCGGAGTCCTGAGAACGGGGCACTTCCGTGAGGGCGCGAAGCACGAAGTCGGCGAGCGCAGAGCCTGGTTCTGCTGCGCCGTGCTAGGTACTTCGCTCTGAGAACGAGCTCGAAGCAAAGGGTACTCATGCCTCGGGATGCGCCTTCCCGAGGGGGTACGGGGGGTCCTCGACCCCCTTTGTGCTGAGTACCTTGTACCTCGTGCTTAGTCGGTCGTGAGTGTTCTCAGTTCGGCCCATCAGTTGTCGTTGGCCGACGCTGACTATCCGACCGCTTCAGACGGGATTGCAGCCGTTGCCGGCGCGGGATCGAACTGGCGCTTTCGACCCTCAGCGGACCTCGCGACTGACCGCTTTCTGGCGAGCCAGTACGGCCTCCGAATGCAGCGCCTGCGGTTTGTCGACTGTGCCACCTTGATCGTCGCCGGCACAGCGTAATGGCGTTCGACGCTGCTTGTTCGCGGTGCAGGAGGGACACCCCCTGCACCCCCCGAATGACCGAATCACTCCAATCCCCCAATCACTGAGCATTTACCCCTGGTCCGCCGCGCACGCACCAGGCGAGGAAGTTGACGTCGGACTTAAAGAAGGCGACCACGCTGCCATCGCTGAAGTCCACGAGCCACGCGAGGGCGGTATTGTTGGCGAGGGCAGTCGCCGACCAGTAGACGGACGACTGCACGGTAAAAGGGTGGCCATTGGGCAGTGCGGGATTGACCGCTGACCGGTCCACGATACTCAGTAATTCCTGGATGGTGGCGAGACGCCAACCCGTCCGACCGCCCGTGTTCAAGTTCAGGCAATGAAACGATGCGTCAAACCAGTTGAAGACAGATGCGCTTGGCACCTTCTCCCAGACCAGCCCCGTTTCGCGGTCCAAGACCGCCGCGCTGCCCATGTTCGAGAGCACGATGAACCGCGTGCCTGGCGGCAGCGTCTGGTCCCACGACGGGGTGGCGTAGTACGGTCCTACGCTGTCCGCGGCCGCGGGGGCTGCGGTAAGCGCAAGCGATCCGATCACTATCAGTCCGAATACATACAAGAGTCGCTTCTTCATGGTGTTCTCTCCTCGTGGTTGGTTACCCAGCAATGCGCGAAGCGATATGGATCGCGACTTCGCGCGCCAATTGCTCGTCGAGTTTAACGTCGCGCCAATTCGTGCTCCAACAGTTCCTGCGCTCGCGCGCGCACCGCTTCATCCGGGTCGATGAGCGCGTACGTCACCGGGTCGAGCGACGCCGTTCGCTCGCGTTCCGAGGCGTCGAGTCCCTGGATGCGCACATTCGGATCCGGATCGTGCAGCAGCGCGTCGAGCCAGGGCGGAGTGTCCTCGGCGGGGTATCGCTCGACTGGCGCACCGGCGGCAGGCAATCGTTCGGCGGTCATCTCGCCGCGGTGAACTTCGGAGCGAGATGCCAGCGGGTCCGCCGCCGCTCGACCTACCGCTGCTTGGGACGAGCGATCCAAGCTACCGGGAGACGGCTTACCGCAGCCCTGAAGAGCCAGCGCAGTCGCGATCGCTGCGAAGCCAAGACTCTGGACGAAATGGCGGGCCATCGCTCATCCGCCGCCGCTCAATGGGCTAATTGCGCTGTCCGCGTCGGAGCAGACGTCGACCGCCGAGTAATACGAGGCCGCTCGCAAGCAGGAGCAGCGTCGCAGGCTCCGGAGCCCCTTGTACAACCTGCGTGCCGCTGATCCTGAAGCCCGGATTGCTGCAGTTCTCTGTGTCCAGGCATTGGAAAAGGATGAAAGCGAGAGTCCCATCACCCGAAGGTCCGGTCAGGAGCGACGGATAAGAGCCGGCCACGGTATCGACCTCCCCCAGAAAGTTAAAGGGAAAGCCGCCGAGGATGAATGCCAGCGAGTTCACGTCGCCGTCGGTGAATTCGGCCCCGTAGATCCCGGAGGTCGTGTCGAGGGGATCAACCTCGTTGACGACTGTGTTATCGAAGAGAAGCGTGAATTGCCACAACTGGAGATTGGCTGCACCCGAAATATCGACAGGCTCCAGAAACTCACCTGCGGGAAGCGGGTCGGGAACGGTGATGCCGAACAAGTACGAACCGTCGCTCAGGTAAGTCGGCACCGTAGTCGTCGGGGTGCCGGGCGAGATGATCGGGTCAGCATCTACACGAAGAGCGAAGAGCGTGAGTAATGCGATCGCGAGAGAACTAAGCAATGTGCGTCGCCGCATGATTCCCCCTCTTTTCCTGGCGCGCACCCCGCGCTCATCCTAACCACACTCGCGAACGCCGCGCGGATGAAACCACGGGACGCGAGCATGACGCGTGCCCGAAACGAAGACTCTCACCGTTTCAAACACATAAGGCTCGCGACTTTGAAGGGCCGCAAACGTACTGTAAGTTTTTGCGGCAGACTTTGCTGACAGATTGCTTACAATAGTGTGCGCTGCGAGCGGACGCCGCTTGGTTACCTATACGTAGAAGGTGACGGAAAGCCGACATCACACGAGCAAACGACGGGGACCATCGCGCCATCTTACTGCCCTGAGTGTTGCGACCTGAGCCGGGACTGGCGCTCGCCGAGTGGCTCCGGAACCGTTTCGTGACGACCGCTTTCGAGATGCCAACTTTTAAAGATGTATGGCAGCTTGTGGCCGATAGCGCCAGTTGACGCGCCGGCATTGAACGACTGGTGTCGCGGCATTGCTGCCGTTAGCAGCGCGGAGCTCAACGGCGGCAGGGGGTGCGAACTCGCCCGCACGGCGCACTTAGCTCTGAGCACTTGGAAGGGGGGCCAGACGAGTATGATGGGTCGGCGATCTTAGAGACTTGTCGTTCCATTTGACGCCCCACGCCAACCAGCAACCGCAGGAGTGCATATGCCTGGATCCTTCGAACTATCAAGAGGCAAGAGTGGCCAAGTCCACTTCAACCTGCTCGCGGCGAATCGGAAAGTGGTTTTGACGAGCGAGGCTTACAAGGGTAAGCAGTCCGCGCTAAATGGAATCGCTTCAGTTAAGAAGAACGCGAAGAAGCGCGACAACTTTGAAAAGCGCACCGCGAAGAACGGCAAACACTACTTCGTCCTGCTTGCGCAGAACGGCGAGATCGTGGGGCAAAGCCAGATGTACGCGCATGCCTCGAGCGCCTACCTAGGGATCCGCTCTGTCATGAGCAATGCACCTGCCGCGAAAGTCAGCGATCTAACGAGCAGTTAGACACACTGCCTTAGGCCCCGTCCTCGTCCTTCTGTCGCTGCTGAGCGCGGACGAGGTAATCCAATGATGCAGCGATTGTTGGAGCGCAAGTTCTGAGCACTCGGAACGACGCTCGCGTTCGACTCCCTCGTGCCGGGTGCCTTGTGCGTCGTTCGAAGTACGGAGAAGAAGGCGCCTGGATTGGTCCCTCGTGCGTGGTGCCCGCTGCGACCTGCCGGATACGCTGGTTAGTACCGAGGGCTTCGTGCTTCGTATTGGGCCTCGATCAGGCCGAGTTCGGGCCAGGAGCGGCCAGACGATGAATGCTGGACGCTTCAGATACGGCAACTCATGGCACGGAGATGGTCGTCTCGTGCACGAAACCATCGGCGACGATGAGTGCCGGATTGCCGTCCCCCGAATGCGTGCCGGGGCCATTGACCATGCCGCCCACGAGCCAATTACTGTTGCGCGCGGCGAGCGAGCGCAACTGATTCTGGCGCGCACCGGCAACGACGTCGATGCGTTGCCTCAGCGTGCCATCGGGCTCCAGTACTGCAAGCAACGGCGTGGTCTGCTCGGAAATGCTGCCACCTGTGGGATTCTGCGAATAGCCTGCGGCGCCGGCCACCAGGAAGCGACCCTGGGCCAATGGCGCGATGTCGAACAGCACCTCGCCACGGTCGATGTCGACCACACGATAACTCAACAGCGCGCCGCTCGTGCGGCCGACGTGAGCGGCAAAGGCATTCCAGCCGGTGCCGTCGCCGCGCACTTCCGAGAAGACGCGACCCACCAGCGCGACGTCGTCGCCGTTCAGCCGCAGGCCATACAGTTCGCTCGTCTGGCCGGTATCGATCACCGTAGAGCCGAGCCTTTGCCCATCCGGAGCAACCCGGGTGACGAGCAAGCCTGTCGTCACGTTGGTGGGCTCTTTGAAGAAGTCCGCATGGACCCCGAACAGCGGGTCGATGAACTGCCGACCGATCACCGCCACCGCGACGTTACCCGCCGCATCGGCATCGAGGTGGACATGCCAATGATTTTCCAGCGCGCCGAATACGTCGAAGCTGCCCGAAGTAATACCAAGGGCGAACATCGTCAACCCGGGTTCCACGAGCGTGCGCCAGATTCGCGTGTAGCTGGTGGCTTCCGTGTAGTCGAAGCGATAGGCAACGACCGCGTTGCGGCCGGTGCGCAGCGAAACAGCCAGGTCTTCGCCGATGCCGGCCAGGCGTACCGCATCGCGGGTGAGAACAGGCAGGAGAGACCCGTCGTCCCGGACACCGCCGTTGTCGTAGAACGGATCGTTCGGCGCCTGCGGATCGGTCAGCGCGAAATCGTTTCTGACGGCCGCAGTGCGGTCGAGACGCACCAGCCTGACCGTTCTGGCCGTCGCCAGCACCGCCGAGATCTCGCCCGAGGGATGCTGCGTAAAATCGATCAGCGCCCAGCCAGAGGGCGCCGAATAGCGGCCGCTTACGGCGCCGTTATTGTCCAGCAGAGTGATGCTGCGCTCGGGCCCGGACTCCGACAAGGACGTGATCTTCTCCGACATGAGAGTCACGCCTTGAGCGCCGTTTTGTACCTTGATCACGGCCATACCGGAAATGGCCACGTCGATCGACACTGGCGGGGTAGGCGGAGGCGTTGTTTGGACCATGCTGCCACTTCCGCCGCCACCGCAGGACGCGAGAGCGATCGGGACGCACAACGCAACGAATGTGCTTGAGAGGCAGGTACGGAGTCGATGAGAGCGCAGGCCGCCCACGATATGCATAGTCATAGAACGTTGCAGGTGGGCTCGGATGAGCGCGTCGACGAGAGAGGTCGCGTGTTGCAGTTGACGCTTTGTGAAGCTTCGGATTCCAGTCCAGTCTACTAGTCATGTGTGTCCAGTAAATTTCACCAAACGACCAGGTTTGTTTCGCGTGTTTCACGCACAACCAGCGGTTTTCAAGCGGTACGGCCGCTCGGGGTCGATCTCGGACCGAACGGAGTACGAGGCACTTCGAGCGGGGCACTAGGCTCGTCGAGCCTCGATCAGAGTACTCGCTGCCTTGCACGGAATTCGAAGTGCGGAGGCTCAGTGCGCCGTTCCAGGTACGAGGCTGATCGACGCCGTTTAACAGAGCTGCCTTGTGTTTAGCTCACCGGGCTCGCGCCGCTGCGGCCAGTCGTACACCGCATAAGCGGACGCTTGTGAACTTCGCTGAAAGGGGTTGGTGCTGTCGATTAAGGCGGCCGGCTGAATGACAGGACAAGACGGGAAGCAGCCGTTCGGCGCCGCTGGGGGAATGTGAACTATCGACCCGTTCCGGACGCTCGACGTCGCAAAAAGAGGACATTTGGTCCGAAACAGTTCTTTCCAGCGGATAGGGAATCAGGGGCGCGCGTCGAAACTCTGAAAGCAGCATTTCGGGTCGATTCCGCATCGCTCTTACGGGATTTTGCTCACCAGGGATCGCCCCCAACAGTGGAGGGCGAGAATCTTCGGTGGCTAAGCCTAATCCTCCAGCGCAAGCCGGCACGCTTCGTCTTCGCTCATCTTCGCGCCTTCGGCGAAGAGGCGATCAAGCTCTTCCGCAGGAAGCTTTTCGCGTAGCAGCGCGCGCAGCGCATCGCGGGCGCGCGCAGTGACAAAGGATCGCGTTCCGCCGTTTGACGCATGCGCGTGATCGGCATAGCCGGCGAGAAGAGCGGCTTTCGGAAGCGTACCCTTGCCACCTGCTCTTAGCGATCCATAATCGGAAAATATCCACGCACTGCCGTCTTCCTTGACCAGCGGCAGGCCCTCGCGTGCCAGCGCGAGCGACGCATCGAGATCCCTAATCTGGATGAGCAATTCGGCGAGGTTCATCAATGCGAATCCAAGCAATCGCCGAGTGCCCGCGGCGGAGCTTTGTATGAGTGCGACAAGCTCGCGAAGCGATTCTGCGGCGCCCTCGAGATCGCCGAGCCCCCATTTCACGTTCGCCAGATTGCCCAAGGTCGCCAGCACGCTCAACTCGCTTCTCTGTTCGCGGGCGAGTTCGAGCGCCCGTTCGTAATGCATCCGCGCCGTAGCCGGGTCTCCCGCCATGTTCTTCAGGAAACCGAGATTGAAATAATAATGATTGAGCGCCGTGGAACCTGCAGCCTCGAGCAGTGGGCGCGCTTCCGTCAATGCCGCCTCCGACGGCCCGAATTCGCCCATGAGCGCCAGCACGCGTCCCAACCGTACGAGCGAGAGGCCGACACCCACGGGGTCGCCCAGCTTTTTGTACAGATCGAGGGCCCGCTCGAGCAAAGTGCGGGCCCTCGCCGGCGTTTCGTCGAGAAGCCTGCCGAGCCAGAGCAAGAGGCGCGCCTGTGCACGATCCGATGTATCCGGCTTGATCCTAGCCATCGCCGCTTCCAGGCGCTGCACACCTTCGCCGAAAAGTCCAAGCGCCGTCCACAGCGAACCCGAAACGCCGGCCAGATCGATTGCGATATCGTTCTCGCCGGACGGACCGAGCGCCCAGTCGAACGCTGCCCGCACATTGGCGAGCTCCGGCAGGTACGTTGCCCGCCATTCCGGATCCGGCATTTGCCAGTCATCCGATCCGCGCTCGAACATGTCGCGGAAGAAGCGCGCATGGTGCTGCAGACAGCCATCGCTCTCTCCGCTCTCTTCCAGTTTTTCGAGCGCGTAAGCGCGGACAGTCTCTAGCAGGCGATAGCGCGTTCTGGCAGCAGCCGTATCAGCGATCACGAGCGAGCGCGAAACGATCTGGGAGACGAGGTCGATGACAGCGTGCTCGTCGATGCGGCCGTCGGAGGCGACCGCGGTTGCGGCCTCCACCGTGAAGGTGCCCGGAAAGATCGATAACCGGCGTAGTACGACCCGCTCGTCTTCCGCGAGCAGGTCGTAGCTCCAGTCGAGTGCCGCGCGCAGCGTCTGGTGACGTGGTAACACGGCGCGCGACCCGTTGGTGAGGAGACGGAAGCGATCGGCAAGTCGCGCGTTGATCTGTTCCACCGAAAGCGAACGTGTTCGCGCGGCGGCCAGTTCGAGGGCAAGCGGGATGCCGTCGAGATGGAGGCAGATCTCGGCGATCACAGGAGCGCGTTCCGGCGTGAGTTCAAAGTGCGGAAGCTGCTGTCGAACCCGTTCGACCAAGAGCTGGACTGCTTCGGAATTGGGGATCGTGTCGCGGAACTTGGGCTCCGGGAGCGAGAGCGGCTGAAGCACGTAGCTCTGTTCATCCGAAAGACGCAGCGGTTCCCTACTCGTGGCGATGATGGTTATGTCCTTGGTGTTGCGCAGGATGGCGTCGACCAGTCGCGCACAGGCATCGACGAGGTGTTCGCAGTTGTCCAGGATAAGCAAGACTTGGCGGGACTTGAGGTAAGCACACAACGCTTCGGTCGATGACTTTCCGGGCCTCTCCGCTACGCCGAGCAATTGGCTCACTGTCGCGGGTACCAGGGAAGACTCCCGAAGCGGTACTAGATCCGCCATCCAGACGCCGTCGCGATACGCGTCGACGACTTCGTTTGCGACCTGAAGCGCAAGGCGCGTTTTGCCGATCCCGCCCGGGCCAACGATGGTCAACAGACGCCTGCTCGGAAGCAGTCGTTTGATTTCGACGAGTTCGCGTTCGCGCCCGACGAATGACGTTTGCGTCGGCGGGAGACTCGAGCCCCTGCCCTCCGATGGGCTCGTATGACTTGTCAGCTTCTTGACGGGCCCCAGGAACCGGTAGCCTCGCCGCGGGAGCGTCTCGATCCAGGCGTCGCCGCCCCCTTGCGTCAGCGTCCGCCGGATTGCTAGGACCTGCACCGCGACGTTGCCTTCGTTGACTTGGTCGTGCGGCCAGCCGGCGTCAAGCAGGTCGGATTTGGACACGTACTGGCCCGCGCGTCCGACGAGTGCCCTCAGAAGTGCGATTGCGCGCGGTCCCAACGACGTTGGTTTGCCGTCGTGCAACAGCACGCCGCTCTCCAGATCGAGGCGGAAACAGCTGCCGATTTCGAAAATCGTCGACACGACAACGCACCCAGTCATCCCATTTTTATCGGTTCTTAATGACTTTCGCAAGACTTCGAGGCGAAGGTGCGAACCAACCACCGGCAATTGCTTCCCGCCGTAGCGTACAGGTCAGCAAAGGTTTCAAACGTGCGCCCCATTCAAGGACAGATGTTGCGCCTCTCCGCGAGACGCGAAGTGGCGATCTATCTGCTCGACGGAACCCTCTGGGTCGCGGACTTTGTCGACGGCAGCGGCGAGCTCTTCGAGCCGACGACCTGGTTTCGCTTCAACTGTGGCACGCCAAGCGCTCAAGAAGCGCAGCGCCGGATGCTTCGCGAATCCGGCCTGCCGTTATCGGTGGACGTGGTCGAGAAGATCGAGGGCTTGCATCGCAGCTTGGCGGCATCTAGTACCGAGCGCTCGACCGAGAACCCTTCGGACACCGTCCGCCAACACCCGGCCTCGGGGTCGAATCATTCACCTTCAAAGGAGACATCATGACGCGCCGACACAATGTGCACAGATTCACCCAGAACTATGTCAAAGCGCTGCTCGTTCTGCTGTCGACAGTTCTCATCGCAACGGGCACTGCTCAGGCTGAGGATCCGAAGCCGAAGCCAAAACCGGATACTCCGACCGAGGTCATTAAGATCGAATTCAAGCAGATCGAGCTTTCGTACAAAACCGACGGGTCACCCGGACCGCTCGTTACTCTCGGCGGCGTCCTGCATCTCGCGAGCAATGCGTTGCTCTCTGATAATGGAGTCCCCATCGGCTTCAGGTTGCATTCGAACCTTTCGGATGCTTCCGCTCTGAGTGCCGACGGCAGCGCCTCATTCGTGGCTGTGGGCGCATCGGATGGCGTCCCGACTGAATGCGAACCCGACACGTGTGCGCCGCCCTTCTGGACGTTCACCTTCCGCCTCATCCCGCAAGGACGCCAGCCGAGCCTTCTTTTCGACCTGATGGTGAGCACGCAGTACGACACGAACGGGGCACTGGTGGACGCCTGCATCGTGGGCGAGGAAGGCTGCAACGACGACGCCCTCGTTCCCTGAAGTCAGCTCCGGAGCATTGAATTCGGATCATTCCACGGAGGACCCATCATGACCGGCAAACCGACCATCCTTACAGGAGGCACCATGAACCGCCGATCCACAGTTCGCGGATTCACTCTGTCATCGCTGAGGTGGAGGACGAGGAGACGAATGGCCCGGTGCTCGATGCACTCACCGAGGCCGAGGCACGCCGCAGTCCTGCTCGTCGCGATTACGCTACTCGCGGGCGCTGCGCTGCCCGCCTGGGCGGCGGGAGGTGGGCCGGTACTGATCAGTCAGCCAAAGCAATTCCCCGTCAGGATCACGCAACCAGGCGGCTATCAGCTCGCAGGGAATCTTACTGTCCCGGACGCCGATACGACGGCAATCGAGATTGACGCCGACAACGTAACGATCGATCTGGGCGGCTTCTCCATCCTGGGGCCGGTTCTCTGCGGATCAGCGTGCGCCCCGTCGGGTAGCGGCATCGGAATAGCCACAGGACCGTCTGGATCAACGTTCCATTCAGGCATCACTGTGCGCAATGGCATGATTCAAGGTCTGGGCGGCCGCGGAATCGAACTGTTTGGAAATTCACATCTTGTGGAATACATGCACCTTCGAGGCAATAGCCTTGGTATGCAGGGGAGCAATGCAATCATCCGGCAAAACATCATAGACTTGGTCTGCAACTTCGACGATGGGATCGTCTACTTTGGAAGCGGGTTTTTGATCAGCGACAATATCGTGACGTCATCATGCGGCCACGCTTCTGTCGGAATTGCCCTCTACACGTCCGATTTCAGTAACGGCAGCGTGGTACGCAACATCGTCTCCGGCTTCATGTATGGGCTCGATCTTGGCAACAATACCAGCTATAGCGGCAACGTGTTGACCGGCAACAGTACTGCTAATGTTCATGGGGGCATCAACACGGGCCAGAACATTTGCGACTTTGCGGTTTGCCCAGGCGCGCAGTTCTGAACTCGGGCGGCTCGCAGGTGCTCCAAATCGAGCGTCTCGGATCTGATACGGAGCAGGGACGACGATGAGGGATCGGGCTATCCCCCGGCCGGGGTAGTGTCCTAGGACACCACCCACCCTGCAGCGGGCTTTCAGCAAGGGATAGGTCCATCGCTCGCCGTGCGCCGCGGGCGAAGGATCGAATGGCGGCTTTCGGTGACCTGAGAAGGGTCGATAGCGACATCGAACGGCCGGTCTGTGCGACATTGCTCGATGGCCGCTCTGCGGTGCAGCCGACCGATGTGAAAGAGGCCCTGCCTCTTTCTGTCATCCCACATCATCCGAGGTACGACGTACTTGGCTCGAGGTTCTTAGTACCCGGTGCTCAGGACGTCGAGCGAAGAGGCGAGACTCTGGCCGAATAAGAGGTGCGAAGAACAAGACATGCTCTGGCGCATTGCGCGACCGTGACCCGCTATGGATCCGTTTGCGGGTCGCAGTGAACACAGGACCGGTGCCTGCAGTCGACCCCTTCTCGGTCATAGGCCAACCGAAGCCGACCGGCCGCTTCGCCGCGGCAGCGGCCGTTCAGTCGCGGCTCATCAATGGGCGCCTTCGGCCATGAGCCGCCGGTCAGCCTCGCCTCCAAAATTTCCCGGAACCGGTCATTCGCCGTGGTCTTGGCGAGTCAAAGCAGCTCGAGCGTCAGCGCGATGCCCTGACCCCCACCGATACACAACGTAACTACGCCGCGCTTGCCGCCACCCCGTTGCATCGCGTGCAGTAGTCGCGTGGTCAGCACTGCGCCGCTTGCGCCAATCGGGTGCCCGTGGGCAATCGCTCCACCCTCGGCATTGACGACGTCTTCCGCAAGCTCCAGCTGACGCAAGCACGCGAGGCTGATCGCAGCGAACGCTTCGTTGATCTCGACGCGGTCGATGTCGCGTACCAGCCATCCGGCGCGCGCGAGCGCCTGATTTACGGCGGGGATGGGGCCGAGGCCAAAGAACCCGGGCTCAACCGCGCCTAATCCGAAGCTGGCGAGCCGTGCTACCGGCTTGAGGCCGTTCTTCTCTGCCCAGCCGCGCTCCGCCACAATCATCGCCGCCCCGGCGCTGTTCAGCCCCGGCGAATTGCCTGCCGTGATCGTGCCGTCCTTCCTGAACGCCGGCTTGAGCTTCGCCAGCGACTCGGCGGTCGTGTCCGGCCGGTTGTGCTCGTCCTTCGCAAAAACAATGGGGCCCTTGCGCACCGGTATTTCGATGGGGGCGATCTCGACGTCAAAGAGGCCCGCTGCTTGCGCCTTCGAGAAGCGCTGTTGCGAGCGCAATGCCCAGCGATCCTGGTCCGCGCGAGTGATGCCGTACTTCTGCGCGAGGTCCTCGGTGTGCCAACCGGAATGCTGGCCGCTGAAGGCGTCGTTCAGGCCATCGGAGAGCATGCTGTCGTAGAGAGTCACGTCACCCATGCGGGCGCCCCAGCGGCCTTGCGGCAGCAGGTAAGGCGCACGATCCATGTTCTCCATTCCGCCCGCGATCGCGCATTGCGTCATGCCCGACCAGATCTCCAGCGCGGCGCTGGCGATGGCCTGCGCGCCGGAGCCACACACGCGGTTGACGGTGAGGGCCGGAACCTCCACCGGCAGGCCCCCGGCGATGCCGGCCTGTCGTGCCGGGTTCATCTTGACGCCGGCCTGGATGACGTTGCCCATCACGAGCGACTGCACCTTGCCAGGGGCGAGCCCGGACCGACGCAATGTTTCCTTGATGGCGACCGCGCCGAGTGCTGGCGCCGGCGTGTCCTTGAGCGTGCCGCCGTAAGTGCCGATCGCAGTGCGGACGGGGCTGCACAGAACGACTTCGATTTTGCTCATGCAATTCTCCTGAAACTGAATGGCCGATTCGCCGTCGATCACGAAGGGGCGGTCGATTTCGGCGGCAAAAAAGGTGCAGCACGCTACGAACGCGCACCGTCAATCTTCAAGTATAGGCGGGGCTTTTCGGCCTGCGTTGACGAAGGTCATCACAACTTCGACGATGGGCGCGACCAAGCGCCACTGCAGTCCAGCGGCGGGCATGCAGGCGCCCGCACCCAGATGCACAAGTGGGCCGGAACCGGGGCTGGTAACAATGGACAGGCACATGGCCCCCATCCAGCAGCGCGTCGCTGGATAGCGCGGTTGGCGCGTTGTCTCCCGTGCTGACTCCGGAGCAGAAGGCCATCGCTGATCAGAGCGTCGGGATGATGGGGCCGCGGAATGGGATCCGGTCGGCGCGACGGCTGATCGATGGCGGGCGGGCCATCCGGCGCAACGCGCAGGATGCCCGCCTTAGCAACCGTGAGCTAGTGCTTGCCTAATGAATCGGGATCAATAGCCGGAGCAGGGGATGCAGACCGGCTGCCCATCCTTGATCCGGACGTAGCGATCAAACACATATTCACCGCACACGCTGCATTTGGACTTGTTGAACGAGCCCTTGACTGGTGTGAACTTGAAGTCGGGCTTGGCTTCGACCTTGAACACCGCATCGTCCGGTTGTTCGTAAGTCCACTTGAGGATTTCTTCCCGCGCCGGCGCCGGAATCTGGGAAGGTTCCAGCCCCTTCTTGCGATGGACGAAGAAGTCGAATTTCCCCATGGCGTCGACGAACTCGGGCAGCAGCGACAAGCGCACCGAACCCTTGGCCGGGTGATGAAAGACCGCCGCGAGCTTGCCGTAGGAGGTCTTCGCCATGAGCAGCTTGCCGTAGGTGGCGCCCGTGGCCGCCTGGATGCCGTCCATCAGGCAGGCTTGCGGATGACCCTCTCCGATTTCCGGAAAGACAAAGAAACCGTGGTCCTTCTCGCGCTCGACACCCAATTTTTCCATAGCGAGTCGGCCCATGCGAAAGCCGAGCGGCATGAACGGGCATTGGTGGCCGTGAAATTCGAACGCCCATTCGGGCGGGACATAGGGAGTTGTCATGATCTGTTCCTTTGAAGGATGGCTCGACATGACCGAGCTCTTTACGACAAATGAGCCGCCCACCTGATGTCACCTTCCCGCATCGAACGGGGTCCGGTCACAGCAGGCTCCAAGCGGTCTTTGCGGCCACCGCTATCAGTACGAGGGCGATGATCCGTTTGAGTTGATCGCTGCGCAGTTTTTCGCTCGCGAGCCATGCCCCAAGCGCGGCGCCCGCAGCGGTTGCCACCGTCGTGGCGCCAAGCAGGTCGAGGCCCATATGCGCAGTCTGGACGTGGGCAAGAAATCCGGACAACGAGGCGAAGATCACCACGAACGAGGCGCTCGCCGATGCCCGCTTGGGCTCGACGCCGGCGGCCACCAGTGCCGGAACGATGATGTTGCCACCCCCGACGCCCAACAGGCCGCCCACGAACCCTGCGATGGCGCCCACCGGCAGCCCCAGGATCAATGCCTGCGCCAACGTGCGGCGCCCAGCTCGCGGTGTCGGCTTATAGAACAGCATCATCACACTGGCAAAGACCAGGAACGCCACGAAAAGCCAGAGCAGTGGAGCGCGATGCAGCCGCTGCGCCACCCATACGCCGGGCGGCGAGGCCAGTACGGCAATGATCAGCATGGGAATGACCAGTCGCCACTCGACCAAGCCTTTGCGGATGAACGTCACCGAGGCAACTGTCATGCCGATGGCGTTGAGGAGCAGGGCGGTCGCCATGGCCGTTTGAAGCTCGATCCCGAAAGCGAGAAAAACTGGGATGAGGATGACAGCGGCGCCAACGCCGGCCATCGAAAAGATCATGGTCAGGACGAAGGTGACGAGCGTGGCAAACGCGAGCATCACAGGCTCAGCGGGACCCCATCAGAGCATGTGGACCGATTCCGCCAGTACACCTTCCGAATATTCGGCTCAGGCTGCAAGGTGAAATGACGGATGCCGTAACGCTGCAGCAGCCCATCAAGATCGGCGAGCAATTCTCCCCACTGCGCCATGTCCTCGACCACCACGTGGGCGCTCAGCGAGATCTTGTCCGAGGAAATCGTCCACACGTGCAGGTCATGCACCGCCTGCACACCCGGATGGGCGGCGAGCGCACGCCCGATCTCCTCGACTGGCAAGTGCAACGGGGTGCCTTCCATGAGCGCGTGCAAGGCTTCCCGCAACAGCCGCAGGCTGGAAATTAGGATCAACGCTGCGATTGCCATCGAGAGGATGGGATCGATGGGTGTCCAGCCGCTAAATGTCACCACCACACCGGCGATCAATGCGGCCACCGACCCGAGCAAATCGCCCAGTACATGCACCATGGCGCCCCGCGTGTTCATGTTGCGCTCACCCCGGGAGAGCACCCAGGCGACCGCGAGATTCACTACCAGCCCGATCACGGCCACGACCGTAACGGCCTCGCCGGCGATAGGCCCCGGAGAGCGCAGGCGTTCGATTGCACTCACCGTGATGGCGGCGATGACGGCGAGCATGAAAAATGCGTTCAGCAAGGCGGCAAGAATCTCCGCCCGGGCAAAACCGTAGGTATGACGATGCGATTGGGGGCGTTTGGCGAGCCACGCTGCAGCGCCCGCCAGTGCCAGTGCACCGCCGTCGGTGAACATGTGCCCGGCATCGCTCGCAAGAGCGAGCGAGCCGGACCACCAACCAGCTAGCGCTTCGATGAAGGCAAAGCCGAGCGTCAAACTGATGGCGACGATCAGCGTCCAGCCGGAACTGGCAACATGACGATCGTGATCGTCGCTCATGGTTGCGGACGACGTGATCGAGGTCATGTCCTCGACCAAGACGTGCAGATCAGCCTGCACGCCGGATCGTGCCGGACATGGCCGTGCCGGGTGCGACGGTGTTGAATACCGTGCCGTACCGCTTGACGTTGTCGTGCAGGAGTTCGAGCCGCCGATCGTCTTCATCCGTGTCGACGATGAGCTCGTAATCGATCGATTCCATGCGGGGCGGCACGTCCTGGCGCACGCCATGCACCCGCACCTCGACCCCCCGGAGTTGGAACTTGAGCACCGGCGTCACCCGCTCGATGCCCTTGATCATGCAGGCGGTCAGTGCCGCGAGCAGCAACTCGGCCGGATTGAACGCGTCGGCGCGGCCATTGACGTCGGTGTCGAGCGTGACCGACGCCTCCTTGCACTTCGCCAGGCTACCGTGGGCATCCACGCGCCGGGTGTTGACCGTGAACGTCATCTTGGGTTTGGCTTCGGTCATGGAAGCGCCAGTCATCGGATTCCCGCGTTTGCCACAACGGCTGAACATCGCGTCCCGGCACAACGGTTCGATCTTCCGCGATTTGCTTTCCCGCTCTGTTGACTGCAGTCAAAGCATCGCAGAATATCGGCAGATATTGGTCGAGGCGTGGCGCTCCGACCGGCAACGCCTACCGCCTGTTCGGGAACCGACTCGGCTAGGGGAACTGCGCGGGGAACCGCGCCGACGGGCTATCCTCGAGTCGAGCGATCCGCCAGCCAACAACAGGCTTGAGCGGACCGGCCGCGACGGCCGCTCAGCCCAAGGGTTGAACGTCCGCCTTTCCGAAAACCCGACCGGCTGCTCTGGGTCGGAAGCGGCAGCTGGGCAGTGCGGGCACGACTTCCTGATCGCGTTCTCCTGCAAGGGCAGGGGCGTGTGCCCATCGTGGCGCAGGGTGGCGACGGCGGCGCATCTCACCGATCACGTCTTGCCGGACCTGCCGCTGCGGCAATGGGTCCTCGCGGTTCCGAAGCGGCTGCGCTATTTTCTGGAAGGCGACGCCGAACTGCAGGGTGCTGCACTGCGCTTGTTCCTGCGCGCAGTGGAGCAATGCTTGCGAAGCCACGCCGCAGTCGGCCCATCGCGCGGCCCGATTAGACTTTGGTGTTCTATTTTCTGTTCAAGCCGCGACGCGTTGCCGCCGCAGTGAGGCCCCTCCAGCGAGTAACGCCAGAGCCGCCAGCGCTAGGGACGTCGGCTCCGGATTGGTAGCCACGGTGGAGGAAAAGTCGCTAAAGGCGGGCGCTAGCCCCCGTGTGATGATGATCTCCGTGCCGTCGGTGGCTTTGAGCAGAGCGCCGTTAGTGCATAGGTTCAGGTCGGGGCAGAACGGTCCAAAGCCGTTGGAGGAGAAATTGGAGGCGAGGTCGTAGGTCTGGAATGCCGCACCACCGTAGGTTGCCAGCGGATAGGTGGGGCCGTACATCGAACTGAATCCGGCGCCGCCGTTCGTCTGATCGACGCTCACGTAGAGCCCACCAACGCTAAGATCCAGATTCGCAAAATAAGTGGGAATGGTCGGGTCGAGGAAAGACACCGTGATAATTACGGCGGTGAGCGAGTGGTTCGTTAGTCCGCTAGCGCCTGTGACGCTGAACGGCGCGACGCCACTGGTGTCAGCTTCGCCTATCATTACGATGAAGGCGCACTGGCCATCGGTGATCGAGGTGCAGTTGTGGGCAGTGCCGCCGATCTCGATTGACTGAAACTCCATGAAGTCGCTATACACGATGAAGTTGGCCCAGGCGGGGCTGCACAAGGGGACGACGATGGCGGCAAACACACAAGCGAGGAGCCTTGCACCGGGCATGATTCGCATTGGCACACCTATTCAAAGACTAGACTTGCGGCGGCAAGCATCATCTATGCCGGGATCAGCATTGGCCCGCCAAATCAATGAATAGCGGCCTTGTGACGCAGACGAAGGACCTGGCCGATGTAAGAAACTTCGACATTCTCTAAAAGAACGTTGCGCCGTGGCACGCCGCTACGTCGCTCATGTCGAGGGTGTCGTTACGTCAAAGGCAATTAAAGGCTAAGTTCGCGACAAAACGTCACGCGATCGCGGTGAAAATGATTGCCGCCAGCCGGCGACGACGGTCCGCCCCGACAGCAGACAGCTCCGGCCCGAGGAACGGAGGAGGAAAGCCGGGAGTGCCCGCCAGCTTGCCGCCCGGGTCGCGCATGCCAACGCGCGCGAGCAGCGTTACTGCAAGAGCATCAATATCGCGGCCGTTGCCGCCATCAGCGTGGCGCCGACCACGAAGGCCAGCATGAAGCCCAGCGCTGGCGGATGAGCTCGACATGCTGAAATTCCCGGCGGTCACCGTCTGAAGGAAATCCAACGCCACGACGCCTCATCGCGAGCAGCCTAGCACGTCTTGACTTGCCCGGAGCGACGGGGAGCCGAGGCGCTCCGGCGTCGCGGCGGGGTCACGGCGACACCGGGTGCGGGTGCTTCGCGAGCGTCAGCGAGTCCATGTCGTGTGCCGGCGGCTGCAAGCACGCGCCTGCCAGGCGTCGTACACGGGCGACCGTCGACGGTCGTGACTACCAGGCGACGTGCTGGTCGAACTCGTAGGCAGGGGTGAGCAGCGCCAGGTTCATTCTCGCCCAGCTGACGGATGTTGCGGTGCCCGTATGCCGCGATCCGAACGGCAGCTTCCAACGGTTTCAATGTCCCCTAACAGCTCCGCCCGACGTCGGGATCGGGTCTATTCTGTTGAAGAACTCGATGTTTAACAGGACCAAGGTCCGGGCTTGAGCGGTCGTTTGGCAGTGCTCGATCGAGTCAGTCGCGTAGACACTCCTCAGGCAGGCGCTAGTTCTCCTTTTTCTGCTATCGGCGCTAACCATTTCGCCATTCGTCGCAGATTCTGCGCAGCCGCGGCCAGCAGGAACTCGTCATTTGCGCCACTGAGCCCCCGCAATCGTAGTCGATCCAACTTCAGGATCCGTTTGAGGTGAGCGAACAGCATCTCGACCTTCTTGCGGTCCTTGCGCGATTGCTTGTAACCATCGGTCTTGGCAACATCACGAGCCACATCGCGGGCGGATTCATGAACGCTGCGAACGATCTTCCGAACCCGGTCGTTCGGACAGCAGCGCGCCTTCATCGGACATGTCGCGCAATCGAATTGGCTGGCTCGATAGATGATGGTGTCGGCCTTGGTGACGTGGGTGCGCAGGTTCTTGAATGCGCGCCATTGGCGGCGCAGCACATGGCCCTGCGGGCAGCGGTACTCGTCGGCCTTCTCGTCCCACTTGAAGTCGCTGCTCGATAGCGTCTTATCGTTGCGGTTTGTGTTGTCCCACACCGGCACGTGCGGCTCGATCTGCTTCTCCTCGACCATCCATCCCAGAATTTCTGCCGTGCCGTAATTGGTGTCGCCGATCAACCGCTGCGGCTTGAGAGCAAACCGCGTCTCAACCCGGTCGATCATCGTCCTGGTAGCCTTGATTTCGTCGGTCTTGTAGGCGGGTGTCGCCTCAACGTCGACCACAATGCCTGCGGCGGTGTCGACCAGATAGTTCGCCGAATAGGCGTAGAAGGCCGGGCCACCCGCAGCACTCCACCGTGCCGCCGGATCGGTCAGCGAGATATTCTTAGGCGTGCTCGTCTCCACCTCTGCCTGATCCAGAGCCGCCAGATATTCACGCACCGGGCGGCTGATCGATTGCCCGTCAGACCAGTCGGCCTCAGCACCGGGCACGCCGCGTTGACGGTTGGCGTCGGCCTTAACTAGGCTGGCATCGATGGCAAACCCTTCACCACCCACCAGCCCCTCCCGCACACAGCGCTCCAGGACCTGCTCGAACACGAAACGCAGTGTGTCGCTGTCACGGAAACGACCATGCCGGTTCTTCGAGAACGTCGAGTGGTCCGGCACTTGGTCTTCCAATCCCAGCCGGCAGAACCAGCGATACGCCAGGTTCAGGTGCACCTCCTCGCATAGCCGCCGCTCCGACCGGATGCCGAAGCAGTAACCCACGATCAGCATGCGAATCAGCAGCTGGGGATCAATCGAGGGACGGCCGGTATGGCTGTAAAACGGGGCGAGGTGCTGGTGCAATTCACCTAGATCAAGAAACTGATCAATTCCGCGTAACAAATGATCGGACGGAACGTGATCGTCGAGATTGAAGGAGTAGAACAGCTGCTTCTGTCCGCCAGGCCGTTGTCCCATCATCCTTGCCTCTCCCTCGATCACCTTGGCTTCAAGCATAGCCACAAGGCGCTCATTTTCAAGGGGGTTTTTCAACAGAATAGGTCGACTGCCGGCGTTGAAGCAAATCGACCGAGTGGCAGCTCAATGGCGGGCAGCTGCCATTCAGGGCATGAACGGCCGGTGTCGCTCATCGAGCCGCCGCTCATCGCCGCGAAGTGAAGGACCGTGTCCGACCCTGACCGGCCACTCGTCTGACGAAGCAGCGGACATTCTACGGTGCAATACCAACGATTTCGGCGGCGCCACCAGCAACGAGTGAGGGATCATGGACCAAGCGAGAGCCCTGTGTGCGCAAGGAAGGACTTGAGCAAATCAGGTCGACGCTTTAGCCGAACAAACTCTTTGTCCAGTGTTGTGCGCAATTCCGTTAGGTCATGTGGACAGTAGTTAGCCAAGCGTCCCCACTTCACATGCCCCCAAACCAGATCAACGGGGTTAAGCTCCGGTGCATAGGGCGGAAACGCATGCGCTTCGATCGAGGGATGCTCCGCAAGATACCGCTTCATCGCGCTACCCCAATGAATGGGGATCTCATCCCAGATAAGTGTCATTTGCCCTTTCAGGGTATTGCTGAGTTCGTCGATAAACTGTGCGACGGTCGGACCACGAAAATTAGTATTGTCCGCCGATAGTTGATAGTGAAATTCGAAATTCTGGTCTCGCCGCCGAATACTGATAGCTCCAATCACTGAGATTCGATCATGGGGCCTGTTAATTTTGAGAATCGGCGTCTGACCTCTTGGAGCCCATGTTCGTCTGACGAGCGGTTCCAGCATAAAACCTGCTTCGTCAACGAAAACGATGTAGCCCCAATCGACGAGAGATCTATTGAAAATCACAGGCCGTCTCGTTCAGTCAGCTCCCACCGACCACACGGGGGCTTGCCAATACATCCTCTAGGACATCAGGGAAGGCGACGCGATAGTTCCTCGCTAGAATTCACTCACACGGTTACCGCGTCACCTTCTCTTCCCACCACCAATCTTACGTACAGCGGCAAATCCAATGACAGCTATGAGGAGCAAAGCTGGACGGCAGCTCCTGGCCGATAGCGCCAATCCGGCCGACGGCGGCGGATGGCTGCTCTCCGTCTGAAGCTGTCGGCTGGTTGGCGTCGGCCAATGGCAACTGATGGCCGAACTGCGTCATTGCGCTAGCCGCTCCAGTTTTCATCGCCCCAACTAAGCGCAGCGGCAACGGTTGGGGCAACGCTCAATCTGCGCGCGGGCCCTCATCGCGCGTCACGTGGTGCAGCCTCCTGACTCGATGTTCGCGCCCCTAGCACTGAGCGACTCTACTTTCTGAAATAAGCAACCTCACCCTTGGCACCGGGTACTGGACACTCAGCTCTTCGCCCCTCGCCCTGAGCCCCCAGTACTGCGTTCTTCGAGCGCAGCGCGATGGACGGGTGCTTCGCTCTCAGTACTCCCGGGTACTGGGTACTGGGCACTCGGCACTTCGTCCGTCGCACTTAGAACTTCGTACCAAGTACGGCGCCCTCCATGCCGGCTGTGAGCACCCGGTACTTCGTTCCTCGCACTGAGCACCCAGTGCTGCGTTCTTCGTACGCGGGCGCGTATAGATCCTCCCCGTCCGTAACAAATACTTTCGAATGCCAAGGGGGCTCTCACCGAGGCTCATTCAGGTCAATCGACCCGATCTACGAACCGCCACCTCGACGCTTTCTCTCCTTCCACTCCAGGACGAATCCGACCGCGCCAAGCAGCACAAAGCACAGCAGGACCGAGCCCAGGATCCAGCCACCGACCTCGCGGCCCCATTCGGCCAGCGTAATGGCTGAGGCGAGCGTCGGTCCATAATTGCTGCTCGAGATCGCGCCAGCGAGCAACCAAAGCGGCACCGCGACCGCGAGGAAGCAGACTAGGAACCGCAGCGTCGGTCCCAGCAAACGCAAACGCTTGAAGCGCGCAAGCACCGCCGCCATCAGTTTGTTGCCCGCAACCTCGCCGCCGCGGGAATAGTTTTGCACTGAGCGCTCCCAGGCATTCCAGGCGGGATCGAGCACGAGGCGCGCGTAGAGAATGGCGAGACCCACGTAGAGCGCGAAACCGGCGAAGAACACGGCAATGTCGCGGAGACCGTAGCGTACGACGATGCGGGCCGTGATTGAAGCGGGATCGAACGGAATCATGTTCCACGCCGGCATCCAGAGAAATTCTCGCAGCGGGTCGCCCGCGCTCCAGAATGCCGCAATCGTCGCAACACCGATGGCGAGGCCCGCAAGCTTGCGAAAAACGATACGCCACTTGCGATGCGTGCCGAGTCGGGATGGAACAGGCAGGCCGACCCATGCGCGAATTGCGCGCGCGACCTCGGGCACGAAATCATTGGGCGTCTTCCAGTAAGCGGTGTGGTCGGCGATCGAGCTGAGCAAGTTGACGACTTCGCGGCTGCGAAATCCCTCGAACTCAGGGTGGATCACCCGCCAGCCTTCGCCGCCCAGGAGCGGGCCTGAGGGCACCGGGTCGGAAGACGCGTAGATATCCACCCATTGAAGATTCTTCCGCAGCAACAACGGCACATCCTCGGCGAGGCGTCGATCGATCTCCTCATCGCGTTTGCGGGCGAAGTAATACAGAAGAAAGAAAAGGGCGAGAAACGGTAATAGGTAAGGCCGGAGCAGCGCGAGCACTGGATCGCCAATTACGGCCGCCGCCGGCGCGCTGAAATATTCGATTTCGGAGGCCAGGACAAACCAGGCCATTAGAACAAAAAAGGGGCCGATGAACCACAGCGCACCGCAGATCGACACGAAGAAGGGACGGTTCTGCGCGTCCGCCTCTAGCTCCATGAGCTTGCGAATGCCCGCGCCGTAGGTGACAAGGCGAAACTTGCCAAGATCAGCAATCGAGCGCAGCAAGTCGTAAATTACTGCCGCGCCTTGCGAGTGCGCCAGCACAATGACCGTCTTACTGCGGGAGGCGAGCCAGTCGAGATCAGCGCGCACTCGGCTCAGGATCGCTTGGCGGATGGCGACGTTCGCGGTATAGACCGAGGCATCGCCGAGAATCGCCGACGCCATCAGCGCTATGCGCTGGGCCAGTTGGCGCGCTGACGTGAGGGGCACGATGGCCACGACAGCCACGAGGAGGAACAGCCACTGCATCGGGACGGCCACGAGGCAAACGCTCACCGCCGCCGCCAAAAACGCGTACACCGCTTCGACAGTGACTAACCAGCGCGGGCGCTGCCTCCCTGCGCGATCGTAATGCCGCTCGCAAAGGCGCACCGGGAGGGAAAGACTGAAGATGACGTGGCGGATCATGATCCACGTTGCGTGGGTGAAGAGCCAGGGAAGCAGTCGGAGGTATGATGGCGGATCGAACACCCCTGCCCACCAGCTTTCTGCGAGGAGCATGCTCGTGCGTGCCGGTTGCTGCGTAACTATCGCCGACATACGGGCCGGCCCGGGATCGAGTTGCTGGCGAGGCTTGAGGAGCGTTTCGCCGTATCTCACCTTCGCGTCTTCGTTCTCGAATTCCTCAAGTAGCGGACGCGCGACATTCAGCAGCGTCTCACCCTCGGCCTGCACGCCGATACCGTGGACGCAAAGCACACCGACATCCGCGATGCCATCGGCTTCCGCTGGCGACGGAAGCGTGGCGGGCGGCTCAGTGGCAGGGGCAGCCATAGGATAAGTGTGCGGGCGAGCGGCGGGATGTACACGCGAATTGTCGCGACTTGGCTTAGCCGCCGTATTGATACAGGGCAAGCAGCCGTTACTCTGTTAGAGTCGCTGCGCTGCACACGGTCGTTCACGTTGAGTTGAGAACGAAGTACGCCGATCTCGGTACTCTCTGTCAATGATCACGCGAACTGGACCAGGTGTGATCACGTAAAACTGACCAGGGCAACGTTCGATTTCAGAGTTTTGGTTGGAAGGTTGTTGTCCTTTCGTCATACTTCGAGGTGTGCAGCATCGAGCAGTAGGTCCGGTCTCGTGTTGGCGATCCAAGCGTAAAAGAGCAGGTTGCACCAAGGTGGGGCGACTAGGAAGCCCTACACGCGCTTCGGCTGCGCTCCCAGGTCATGCAAGTACCCAATGATTTAGGTTCACGCTACTACCTTCTTGGTTGTCGCAACGATCTTAGCGCCGCTTCTTGAATCGGTAGCTGTCGTTGCCGGTCTCGACGATGTCGCAACGATGGGTCAGCCGGTCGAGCAGCGCGGTGGTCATCTTCGGATCGCCGAAGACGCCGCTCCATTCCGAGAACGACAGATTGGTAGTCACGATCAGGCTGGTCTTCTCGTAGAGCTTGCTGATGAGGTGGAACAGCAACGCGCCGCCATTGGCGCTGAACGGTAGATAGCCCAGTTCATCGAGCACCACGACATGGGTGTGCGTGAGCCGATGTGCGAGACGGCCCTGCTTGCCGGCGTTCTTCTCCAGTTCGAGTTGATTGACGAGGTCGACGACGTTGTAGAAGCGGGTGCGCTTGCGGCACTTCACGGCGTGCGCGGCGATGGCGATGGCGAGGTGGGTCTTGCCGGTGCCCGGGCCACCGACCAACACGATGTTGCGGGTCTCGGTGGTGAACTCGCCGCCGTAGAGCTGGCGGATCTGCTGCTCGTTGACTGGTGACTCGGCGAACTCGAAGCTGTCCAGATCGCGGTAGACCGGGAATTTGGCCACACTCATCTGGTAGCGCACCGAGCGCGCCTGGCGTTCGGCGTCTTCGGCCTGCAGCAGGCGTCCGAGCACATCGAACGGGGTGCGGGTGCGTTTGATGCCCTCGTCGATGACTTCGTCGAAGGCGGCCACCATCCCGTGCAGGCGCAGTGCCTTGAGCCGGGCAATCATCTCAAGCCGCTCCATGGGGGACCTCCGTGGAGGCGAGCACCGGCAGCGTGAGCAACGCGGCCAGCGCGAGCTTCTTGAGCAACGTGTCGTAGCGACCGACATCGGCCCGTGGCTCTTCCTTCAGGCGCAGCTCCGCTGGCGTGGCCACCGGCTTGATGGTGGGCTGCGGCTTGAGGCGATTGAGCGCGTTGAGCACGTAGTCGGCCGTCGGGGTGCCGGCTTCGAGCGCGAGCTCGCAGGCTACCGTCACCGCCTCCAGGCCGTCGCTGCGGATCGCGTTGAGCACCAGGACGAACTGGCGATCGCCACCGAGCTTCTTGAGCACCCGGTCGCGCAACTCGAGAATCGCCGCTGGCAGCGGCCAATCCTTGAACGGCGCGCCATTGCGCAACGCCCCTGGCTTGGTCGCGAGCGCCGGCACGTAGTGCCAGGGATCGAAGAAGGTCCGCTCGCGCTCGAAGCTGCGTACGTGCTCGGCGACGATCTGCCCGTCGGCGACCATCACGATGCGCTCGGCGTAGGCGCGCACCGACACGGTCTTGCCCGCGAAGCTACAGTCGACGCTGTAGCGATTGCGGTCGTAATGCACGAGCGCGGTGGAACTCACCCGCACCTCGCGTTCGGCAAAGCCGTCGTAGGGTGCCGGCAGGGGCAGCAGCGCCGGACGTTCCTCCGCCTCGTACACCGCCCAGCGGGTGCGCTCACGCTGTTCCGGGTGGGTGATGCGCTGTGCGATCTCCACACAGCGGCGTTCGAGCAGCGCGTTGAGTTCGGCCAGGTCGGCACATTTGAGTCGCGGCGTGAACACCTGCTCGCGCACATGCCCCACCTGGTTCTCGACCTGCCCCTTCTCCCAGCCGGCCGCCGGCGTGCAGGCCACCGGCTCGATGAGGTAATGGCTCGCCATCTGCAGGAAGCGCCGGTTGTACTGGCGCTCCTTGCCCACGAAGATCAGATCGACCGCCGTCTTGAGATTATCGTAGATGCCGCGCCGCGGCACGCCACCCCACAGCTGGAACGCTCGCCAGTGCGCATCGAACACCATCTCCTGCGCTTCGCGCAGGTAGGCTACCGCGAGAAACACCCGGCTGTGCGCGAGCCGCAAGTGCGCCACCTTGACCGTCTGCACCTGCCCGTCAAGCTCGACCGTCTCGTAGCTCCAGTCGAACTGATAGGCTTCGCCCGGAGCAAACGTCAGCGGAATGAACACCTGGCCACCGCCGCCGCGCTCGCGCTCAGCCTTCCAGCCCCGCACCGCACGCTGCAGCGTCGGATACGAGCCAGCGAAGCCTTCCTCGACCAACGTGTCGTACAGACGTTGCCCATTGCGCCGCTCGCGCAGCGGTTTACCTGCATCTTCGCTCAATAACTCCAGCAGCCGCGCCACCCACGGCCCCAGGACCGGAAATCGCTTGGGCCGCGCCTTGTACTTCGGGTTGGTGATGTTGGTCTTGAGATACTTCTTGACGGTATTGCGCGACGCGCCCAGCCGCCGCGCGATCTGACTGATGCTCAGTTTGTCGATCCGATGCCAGCGCCGGATCTTGCCGATTGTTTCCACGCATAACACTCCAGGTCACTCCGCTCGCCAAAGAGCGGAAGCATGACAGCCTGGTCTGTTTTACGTGATCAGACTGCCCGAAACCTGGTCAGTATTGCGTGAGAACTCACAATCTTGAGGCCAGCTACGGTAGGACGAAGCATGTCTGCAGTGATCTTAGCTCTAATCCGGGAACCGACGGCTGGTGCGACTCGCTTAACCTTGCCGAGCGCCGACAAGTCGTGGTCATTGCATCTGCCGGCAATCAAAACAACGTGAAGCGAGTGTCGACTGATGCTAAGGCAACCCAGTTCCCCGCAAGCGAGCCTAACGTTGTGTCCGTAGGGGGCACAGTGTACGGTGATACGCTGTGGCAAAACGACTATTTGTGTGATAACTACGGCGCCTGCAGCACGGACGGAACGAACCTCGATAAGGTCGACATGGTTGCGCCAGCCAAGCGCATAGTCTCAACGTTCTATCGCGCCGGCAGCTACGGTTATCCTTGGTGCGAGGATGCCGACAACCAAACCACCTATAGCGGCGAGGTCGGGTACGATGAGTGCACGGGCACTTCAATGTCCGCGCCGCACGTAACAGGCGCGCTCGCAATCGCTCGATCGGTCAACCCACTATTATCGCGGGCGAGCCTTGTCTCTACGGCGGTGGCGTATGCGCGGACTGTGGCAGGTACGTACCGGATGCCGGACGTTCTCGCCACCGTTCAAGCCGTCACACGTCCCAACGGACTGACTCCGATGTTCGCGCTTTGGGTAAGCGGCACGAACGGTAGTCCGGACAACCGTCTGTTCACCTCGGCGCCGCAGATGGCGAGTGCGGCGATCAACGGAACCATGCTGCCTACCCTTAACTATTCGTCGACGCCGGTCTATTACTTGACCGATACCAATGCGCACAGCGTCTCCGGGTTTACTTTCCCGGACATCAGTGGCGCGCAGGCGACGCCATATGCATACTTCAAGGTATACAGCGAGTTTCAGGTCTCCGGAGTGCAAATGCTCCCGCTCTACCGGCTCAGCAAGGCTGAAGACATCGGCAACGGTTTTGATTCGTGCGGGTTTCCGCCGCCAATCAGCAAAGCGAACCCCGTGATACACATTTACACAACGAGCGATACGGAAAAAAGTCAGCTAATGGCTCGGACCCAAGGAAACTGCTTTAACTACGACGGTATCGAGGGCTACGTGGCTTCGTATAACTGGACTGGTACCCTCCAGGCGCTCTACCGACTTTACAATCCGACGGCGGATTCGTACATTTTGGTCAACTCCGGCAAGCTCTCGCTCGCCCAGTCGCTTGGCTATACACAGAATCAAACAACCCTTGGATGGGTGGTTAAGAATTGACATGACTCTAACTCGCCACGTAACACTTTTTTTATTGGAGCGATAGCGTTTTCGAGCGGTCACGCGGCCGGCCAAGTGACGCGCCTAGAGATCGTGTCTGGAGATCGCCAGATCATCGTCAATTCCGACCTGCCCAATCAGCCTTATGTTGTGCGCGCCCTAGATGCTGGAGGAAAGCCAGTCCAGGGTGCAACGTTGATCATCCAAACGTCCGGCGGCGGTGACGGTGTGGTGCTGCGCGACGAATTTGGCTTTCGGGGCTTTAACACACCGGGGACGTTTCTCCCTCGCCCGATCGGACCGGCTCCCGAGTATCTAGCCACAACTGACGCGAATGGCGTTGCCATGGCGAGCGGACACTACGTCGACTTTCCGCCATCGGCATTCTTGGTTGCGGCGAGCAACTATGGGCCTCAGGATGCGTTCCCACCCGTCTTCTTCTCGGCAGTTATGATCAGTTCGCCCGCTCCCGGGAATCCAACCCTAGTCGTAGAGTACTTCGAAGAAGATCTTGGTCACTACTTCAATACGCTGTATCAGGTGGAGATCGACGCGCTTGAAGCTAATCGATTCCCTGGCTGGCACCGGTCGATCGGTTCGTTTATCGCCTACGCCACTGCGGCCGACGCTCCACCGGATGCAGTACCGGTGTGCCGATTTTTTAGCAGCCAATTCACTTCCCACTTCTACACCGCCGACGCTGGCGAATGCGCCGCAGTCCTAGCCAAATGGCCCAACGTGTGGACACTGGAAACGCCGGCGGCCTTCTACATCTTGATACCCGATAAGACGACTGGCGCATGCGGTGCTGGCTTACAGCCCATCTATCGGATCTACAACAACCTTCCTTCGCCAAACCATCGGTACGTGACCGACAAGAAGCTTCGCGACGCAATGGTGGCTTCCGGCTGGCTACCTGAGGGGTATGGGCCGGATAGCGTTATCATGTGCACACCCAAATAGGCAGGACCGCCGAACGCGTGAGCGTGTGGCCCTTCAATTACCCCTCCTGTTTGAGAACCCCGCAACCGTACGAACGCGCCCTCCAGCCAACGCGATGATTCGATCGGGCAAGTCAATACGCTTTACGCGAAACGAGGTCCACGAGTTCCGACAGGTGGGTCTCGACATGAGTAATGTGAAGGATCAAAACGACATCGAGCAAGAGCTGAGCCGGTGGGCTCACATCCTTGGGGATGAACGGTTCGATCTACTTGAGAAGATTGCCGTGGAGATGGCCAAAGCCCATGGGCTGAAACTACCTCCTAAGTTCACTGCTACTCCAACTTGACTGTAGATCAAAACGTAGCAGCGCCGGTTTGCTTGCCCTTGCATTGCGCTGCATTCGACTGCTGCGGTGAAGGTGCGCGGACGCCGTAAGCAGTTGACGATGTGGTGAAATTAAGAAATCTTCGGACGCCTTTGTAAACCGAAGGTCCCGGGTTCGACTCCTGGTGCCGGCACCGAACTCGCGTGGTCCGAAGCGTTCCTGCGAGGGTGTACTCGGCTGATCGAATCAGTGGCCCTGATCCGATGGCGGCCGCGCAGGTGAAGGCAGCGCGGATGATCCCAGGTATCGTTCCTCGAGTTGATGTCGCAACTCCTCGGCCAGTTTGATTTCGGCGTCGCTGGCAAACCTGGGCGCCGGTTCGACGCCAATATCGGGGTTGGTGCTCAATCGAGTCTGGACCATGACGGGTTTCGCAACGCATATCACGTGCCAGCGTGAAATGTCTTGTCAAAACAGCGCGGAGAGCTCTGGGTCGGACCCGACATGAAACACTCCGCGTAGGAATTCGCAACAGCGCGGCACGACGGCCTCCGCCGCCCTCCATCGTCAAACGGCCGGTCTCGCCGCCTGGGCGCCGACGGTCTCAGGCTGACGCATTTCCGTTATTCCGCCACCGGCCGAGAGGCGCAAAATGGGCACCGCACGCCCATTCCAACCTCCAAGGCCCGCCATGACAGTCTGTCCCATCGCCCTTGCCGTCGGCTGCAAGAAGTGCCCGTTGTTCGCTGTCTGCCCGGTGAAGAGCATCATTGGTGATTACAAGCCCGCGGCGGGCGAGCATAAGAAGTCGCAGGCTCGTCCAGCCAAGGGCGGCGGCAAGAAGTAGCGGTAGGCGTCAGCGGTTCAGGCCGACATGGCTCGGCCTTGCTCCTGCGTTCGACAGCGCGTTGCGCGACGCCTTCGGCGAAGGAGGCATCCTCCGCTGCTCATCCGCATGGGCTTCGAAGGCAACCGGATCACCGGGGTGTTCGCCGGCACTCTTCAGTGTTGTGAGCGGAGAACGCCCTCCGGCTTCGCGGCGTAGCGATCGACCTCTCCGCTCGCCACCGTCTCCTACGTTCGAATCGGCATTCGGCCGATAGCGGCGAGTCGCGCCCGAGCGCATCGTATGGCCTCGAAATTTCTCTTGGAGACCGCAATGGGCAAGTACGTATTGGCATGGCTGTTGGGCGTACCCGCGCTCGTGCTCGTGGTTGTCTACCTGTTCTTTCACTGACCGCGACGAGGTGCAGTAAGAATTACAAGGTGTCGCGGGGCGCCGCAGCTCTTCAAGGGCTGCGGCGGTGTGGACAGGCCATAGGCATTGATCTTGCATCCGCTTTGTTGCTTGGGCCTGACGATGCACGAAGCTCTGAAACCGCTGCAAGTGTATGTCGTCGAGGACTCCTCGATCATCCGGCGCCTGCTTGCGTCGACGATCGAGGCGGCGGGTGCGGAGCTGATCGGGCACAGCGTCGATGCGCAGTCCGCCATCGCCGATCTCACCGTCCTTCGGCCGGACCTGATCCTGATCGACATCGGCTTGAAATCGGGCACCGGCTTCGATGTGCTCGAAGCGCTGCAGAAGCTCGATCCCAAGCCGTCGGCGATAAAAGTCGTGCTGACGAATCACGCGAATGCCGATTACCAACGCATAAGTTTTCGCATGGGCGCGAACGGCTTCTTCGATAAAGGCACGGAAACGTCGCAGGTGCTGGCGCTGATCAATGCGCTGGCCGCGGAGAAACAGCGGCGCTGGAACCTTCCGGGCGTTCCGCCGCAGCCCGAATCGGAGAAGGAGAGCCGGAAATGACCGGTTGAACTCTCTCTTCGTCAATGTACAAGAGCCACTCAAAATGGACACGAACATCGGCAAGGAGCTCTACAACATCATGGACGCGCTGGTCGCACTGAGGATCGACCTGAATTGCGATCCACACATCCCCGGCGAGGTGCTGGTACTGTCGGCCGACAAGGCGCGCGATGCATGTGAAGCGCTCGAAGCTGCATCGGCCTCGATCAAGCAGCTGGCCGCCGCGCTCAACGGCGGCCAGGGCGGCTCGACACCCGGGCATTGACTCCGGCGGGCCGCGGTAGTCCAGCGAGGACCGCAGGGGGTCCGTCCGGTTTCAACATCGACACCGTAACCGAGCGTTATCGATACGCCGCCGCCGGCGCTATGGCGGCGCTCGTCGTCGCGGTGCGGCGCCGTGATACGATCGCCGCGATCGCGTCTCCAACACGACCTCCTACATCATCCCAGCGATGAATCGGCTCGACTTCAGTGGCCGCGTCGCCGTCATCACCGGCGGCGCGGCCGGGATCGGCCTGGCGATTGCCCGGCGCCTGGTCGAAAGCGGCGGTCGCGTGAGCCTGTGGGATCGCGACGCCGACGCCGTGGAGCGGGCCCGAGCGGCCCTCGGCTCGGCGGCCGAGGCGCGCACGGTCGACGTCGCCGATCCTGCAAGCGTGGATGTCGCCGCATCGGCGAGCGCGACCGCTCTGGAACGCATCGACGCTCTCGTCTGCTCCGCGGGTATCACCGGTCCCAACACGCCCATGTGGGACTACCCGATCGACGCCTGGCGGCAGGTGATGGAAATCAACGTCAACGGCGTGTTCCTGTGCAATCGCGCCGTCGTGCCGATCATGCTGCGAGGGGAATACGGGCGCATCGTCAACATCGCCTCGGTCGCCGGGAAGGAAGGCAATCCCAACGCCAGCGCATACAGCGCCTCCAAGGCGGCTGTCATCGGGCTGACGAAATCGCTCGGCAAGGAGTTGGCCCGAACGAACATCCGGGTGAACTGCGTGACGCCCGCGGCGGTGAAGACGGCGATCTTCGATCAGATGACGCAGGCGCATATCGAATTCATGCTGTCCAAGATTCCGATGGCGCGCTTCGGCCAGGTGGAAGAAATCGCCGCGCTGGTGGCCTGGCTGTGTACCGAGGAATGCTCGTTCTCCACCGGGGCCGTTTTCGATCTCTCCGGCGGACGGGCGACGTACTGACCGAGGTCGCGACCAGGAATACGTCTCTCGACCCTCCTGTTTACGTTTCGCCGAGCAGATCGCCCTGATCCTGCGACCAAGGGTTGACGGCTCGGCGACGTTCGCGAGAGGAGGTCGCCATGAGACGGATATCCGGTTCGCTTGTCACGCTGTTTGCCGTACTGGCCGCGCCCGCGGCCTGGGCGACCTTCCACACCTACCAGATCGACGAGATCTTCTCGAACGCCGACGGCACCGTGCAGTACGTCGTGCTGCACGAGGCCGCCGGGGCCAACGGCCAGAATTTCCTCCGCGGCCATACGCTGAGCAGCACCAGCGGCGGCTCGACCCAGACGTTCATGTTCGACAAGGACCTTCCCGGTGGCATGGATACCGGGTACGGGATGACGGACGCGCCGACCGCGTTCACGCGCGTTCTGATCGCCAGCCAGGGCTTCGCCGCACTCGGAATCGTCACGCCGGATTATGTCTTTCCCAACGGATTCCTGCCGCTCGCCAACGGTACGATCAATTATGCGAGTGTCGACCAGGTGAGCTACTCGTCCCTGCCGACCGACGGCGTCACGGCGATCAAACGCAGCGGGGCGACGGTCGCGAACTTGGCAACCAACTACGCCGGCGCCTCCGGATCCGTCGCCGCCGGGCCGCCGCCGAATCCGCTCGTCGCGACCGCGGTGGAGTATTACTACGCCGACTGGAACTTCTATTTCGAGACAGCGTTCCCGGATGAAATCGCGGCGCTCGACGGCGGAGCGTTCGGCGGCGTCTGGAAGCGCACGGGACAGACCTTCAACGTCTGGACACAGCCCACCGGGGCGGCCGCCCCCACTTGTCGCTTCTTCAGCACGATCTTCGACCCGAAGAGCTCGCACTTCTACACGCCCTTCGACAGCGAATGCGCAAGCCTCAAGGCGGGAACGGCATGGCAATACGAGGGGATCGCCTTCTATGTCGACCTGCCCGACGCTGATGGTCTGTGCCCCGCGGGAACGGTGCCGCTGTATCGGCTCTACGACAACGGTATGGGTGGCGCGCCGAACCACCGCTATACGACCAGTCTGCCCGTGTTCAACGGGCAAGAGGCGGCTGGCTGGTCGTTCGAAGGCAACGGCAACACCAAGGTGTTCGCCTGCGTGCCCGCGTAACCCGCGTAGCCAGGGGTGAGCGCAAGCGAACCCCGGGACGTATTCGCGATCGCTGACCTAGCAACCCGGGGTTCGCGCGGCGCGCTCACCCCGGGCTACAATCGGAGCGTTGCTTACGGCCGATTCGCGTCCCTGTCGTTGGCTCGCCCCGCATCCTCAGCGCACAACCTCGCCGCGCTGCTCGTCGAGAGTGCCCGGTCCTATCCCGCATCGCCCGCCGTGGCGCTCGGATCGACCGTATGCCACGACTACGCCGGGCTCGCGGCACGCGTCGCCCGGCTCGCGGCGACTCTGACCGCTGCCGGCCTGACAGCCGGCGAGCGTATCGCGCTCGTCGCGCGAAATACCACCGAATACGTCGAGACCCTGTTCGCGTGCTGGCATGCGGGCCTGGTCGCCGTTCCCATCAACAGCAAGCTGCACGCCACCGAGCTCGCCTACGTGCTCGACCATTCCGAAGCGCGCTGGGCGTTCGTCGACGCTGCCTGGGATGCGGCGCTGGCGCAAGACGGCGCGAGCCGAGCGCGCCCCTTGCGACGCGTCGTGGTCTTCGGCTCGAGCGAATACGCGCGCCTCTTCGGCGATGCGCGCGTGGACGAGCCGGTACCGGTCGCGCCGACGGATCCCGCGTGGCTTTTCTATACCAGCGGCACGACGGGCCGACCCAAGGGCGCGGTACTCTCGCACGGCAACCTTCGGGCGATGAGCGATTGCTTTCTCGCCGACGTGGAACCGGTCTCCGCGGGTGACGCGATCGTGCACGCGGCCCCGTTGTCGCACGGGTCCGGCTTGTACGTCCTGCCGCATGTGCAGCGCGCGGCGGTCAACGTCGTGCCGGAGTCGGGCGGATTCGACCCGGCGGAAATCGTCTCGCTGCTCGCGTGCTGGCGCCATGTGCGCTTGTTCGCGGCACCGACGATGGTGAAGCGCCTGGTAGCGCACCGCGCGCTCGCCGGTGCGCGTCTGGAAAATCTCGCTGCGATCGTGTACGGCGGCGCACCGATGTACGTCGAGGACTGCAAGGCCGCATACGCGGCGCTCGGCCCGCGGCTCGCGCAGATCTACGGCCAAGGCGAATCGCCGATGACGATCACCGCCATGCCCCGCGCGCTGCTCGCGGCAGCGATCGAAGCCAACGACGACGCACGCCTGGGATCGGTGGGCCTGCCGGTGCGCGGCATCGAGGTGCGAATCGGAGGCGCGGACGACGCACCGCTCACGACCGGTGATGCCGGCGAGGTGCTCGTTCGCGGACCGACCGTCATGCAGGGCTACTGGAAGGATCCGGCCGCGAGCGCCGCGGCGCTTGCGGCCGGCTGGCTTCATACCGGTGACGTCGGCTGTCTCGATCCCGATGGCTTTCTCACGCTGAAGGACCGCTCCAAGGACCTGATCATCAGCGGCGGAACGAACATCTATCCGCGCGAGGTCGAGGAAGTCCTGCAACGGCATCCCGGCGTGGCCGAGGTCGCCGTCGTCGGCCGCCGGCATCCCGACTGGGGGGAGGAAGTCGTCGCTTGCGTGGTTGCCCGCCGCGACGCCGACGTCGCGACACTCGAGCGCGATCTCGACCGGCTTTGCCTCGCGCACATCGCGCGCTTCAAGCGTCCCAGGGCGTATGTGTTCGTCGAGGAGCTCCCGAAGAACAATACCGGCAAGGTGCTGAAGACTGCACTGCGCGAACGCGTGGCTACGTTCCCCGCCGCAGCGGAGAACAGATGAGCGCCGCGAGAAGGGCCGAGAGGCCGCCGGAAGAGAAGACCGCCCACGGCCCGATCGCCTCGACGAGCTGACCGCCGACGGCCATCCCCGCGCCGACGCCGACCACGATGCAGGTCGACATCCACGTGAACGCCTCGGTCGCGTAGCGCACCGGCGCGCGCTGCGTCACCAGCAGCGACAACACCGTCAAGGCAGGCGCGATCGTTAACCCGGCGCCGAAAGCCAGTGCGGCAAGGATCCACGGCGAGGCGACGAGCGCGTGAGCGCCGAGGAGCACCGCAAAGCCGAGCAGCAGTCGCGGCAGCTGACGCTCGAGAGGCAGCGCGAAGTGCGAACCTCCGTAGACGAGGCCGCCCGTGGCGCTGCCGATCGAGCAGATCGCGAGCAGGCCGCCGCCGAGAGCGATCGCGCCGAGGCGAGCGGCGAATCCCGGGTAGCCCACTTCCAGCATGCCGAAGGCGAAGGTCAGCGCGCCGCTCGTCGCGTAGACCACGAGCAGCCTGCGGTCGGTCAGCGGCCCCAGCAGATGCCGATCTTCGTCGGTGGCGCGCTTCCAATAGCGCGGCGCGCCGGAAAGAACGAAGAGCGGCGCCGCACTGGCCGCGGTAAGCCAGGTCAACGCGAATGCGTCCGCCGGGGTTGCGACGAGCAGCGCGATACCGATCAGCGCAGGCCCGATCGTGAAATTGATCTCGATCAGGACGGTGTCGACAGCGAATGCTGTCCGGCGTTGGACGGGATCGTCGAAGCGGTGCCGCCACAGGGTCCGTGTGAGCACCGAGATCGGCGTCACGAATGCGCCCGCGGCCATGGCCAGCGGCGCGATAGCGGCCAGCGGCAGATGCAGTGGCCCGGCGAACAGAAGGACCCCGAGCGCCACGGGATGCACGATACCGGTGACCGCGAGCACGCCGCGCGGCCCGTAGCGATCGACCAAGCGTCCCTGGATCGGCGCGGTGGCGGCCATCGCGATCAGATACGAGCCGACCATGCCGCCGGCGAAGGCGAACGAACCCGAGATCTCGCGCAGATGCATCAGCATCGAAAGCGACATCATGCCGACGGGCATGCGCGCGAAGAAGGCGATTCCAAGCAGCCGCGTAACGCCGGGAAGGTGGAAGAACGCGGCGTAGTGCTTTAGGAAGCGCTGCATCAGCCAGGAATAGAATGGGCGGGAGACGGTTCACTTATTTGCCCCCGTCGGCGCCGTTTGCCGAGCAGCGACGCTTTCGCACTCGAGGGGTTCATGCGCCCCGGGCAGTGTACCGCGCGCCGCGCGGGCGAGGGGATGGGCGAACACCTCCGTGCCTTGACCATCGCTCGTGGCGCGCTCGGGATCTGTTACGAGAATGTCTTCAGGGAGGACACGCACATGCGGAACTATCGACGAATCGGCGGCCTCGTAGCGAGCGCACTGCTCGCACTCGGCACCGGCGTCGCGTCGGCTCAGCAGTCGGCCATGACGTTCTTCATCAGCGGCACCGGATCCGGCAACGGTGCGGACTACGGCGGGCTGGCGGGCGCCGACAAACATTGTCAGATGCTCGCCAGCGCCGCGGGGGCGGGCATCGCATGTGGCACGCCTATCTGAGCACCAGTCCGGTGGCGGGCTCGCAGGTGATCAACGCCCGCGACCGGATCGGGAAAGGTCCATGGCAGAACGCCAAGGGCGTCGTCGTTGCGCGCGACGTCGCGGAGCTGCACGGCAACAACAACCTCGACAAACAGACGGCGCTCACCGAGAAGGGCGAAATGGTGAACGGACGCGGCGACACGCCCAACAGGCACGACATCCTCACCGGGTCCAAGCCGGACGCCACCGCGTTTGCCGGCCCGGAAGACATGACCTGCGGCAACTGGACCAAGAGCGGCGAGGGTGCGGCCATGCTGGGACACCACGACCGCCAGGGCCTGACTGACGACCCGCCCGCCCACTCGTGGAATTCGTCGCATCCGTCGCGGGGCTGCAGCGACGATGCTCTCAAGACAACCGGTAGCGCGGGACTGCTTTATTGCTTCGCGGTCAACTGACGAGTTTATCCGTCGCGAGGGGTGCACGGTCGCCCCGCGGCTTGCCCCGCTCGGGCGGGATCGGTCCGCCGCAGGGAATTATTGCCCTCGTGGATCGGTTTACACTCCAGGGGCCAGCCCACGGGGGAACAAGGATGCCGCCCACTCCATCGGCCGAAGCCATGTCTGCGCCGGGCGTCTCGGCGAGAACGGGAGGTGCTTCGCCCGCCGGTCTTGCGTGGCGGGATAGGCATTTGCCTTCCCGGGGCATGCGCGCAGCGTCCTCGCGGCGCGGGGGGCCGGCGGCATGAGCGGTCGCGTCGTGCCTCTCGACCCGGCGGCGCACAAGGTGGCCGATGCGCTTTTGCCCTGGTTCGTCAACGGAACGCTCGACGGCGACGAGCGTGCATTCGTCGAGCGGCACGTCGCCGAATGCGCGCGTTGCAAGCACGAAGCCGAGTGGCTGCGAAGCCTTTACGCGGCCTGCGTCGCCGGCGAGGCATCGCCTGGCGCCTCGAGGGCGTTTCGCAAGCTCCGATTGCGGCTCGAAGCGCCGCAGGGGCGATCGCGCAGCCCTTCCGGTCCTTTGCGGCATCGCGAGCGGCGGTGGACCCATTGGGTGATCGGCGCTCAGCTGGCCGTGATCGCCGGCTTGAGCACGCTCTGGTTGCAGGACGCCGATCACGCATCGCGGTATCGGACCCTGGGCGCTTCGAATGTCGCCTCGCGCTCGGGCGCCGCGCTGGTGGTCGTCTTCGATCCGGCGACGTCCGAGGCCGAGCTGAGGCGCGTGCTCCGCGAGGCGCAGGCGCGCGTGGTCGACGGTCCGACGCAAAGCAACGCCTATGTCCTCGACGTTCCGCCCGCCCAGCGCGAGCACGCGATGCAAGTGCTACGGTCGGAGCGCGCGGTCTCGCTGGTCGAGCCGCTCGATTCGACGAGGGGTCAGTGACCGTCTCACGGCTTTCGCTGCCGATGCTCGCCTTGTGCGCCTGGCTCGGAGCATGCGCGACGGCCGAGCGTCCGAACGCGGTCCTCGACGATAGCGCATCGGCACGGCAGCTGCTGGTGATGCTGCATCTGGCCTCGCCGCATTTCCGGCCCGACGTGAACTACAACGGCAGCTACGACGCCAGAGTGGGAGGCGACGCGCGGCGACGCGTCGCCGAGGCGCTCGCCGGCAAATACGGGCTCAGAGTGATCGACGACTGGCCCATGCCGGTGCTCGGCGTCGACTGCTTCGTGATGGAGGCGTCCGGCGACGCGCGGCTGTCCCGCGTCGAGGAAGCGCTCGCGCAGGACCCGCGCGTGGAGTCGGTGCAGCCGATGCAGCTCTTCCACGTCCTCGCGCACGACGACCCTCTGTATGCGCTCCAGCCCGCGGGCAAGGCGTGGCATCTCGCCGAGCTGCACCGGCTGACGACGGGGAAGCACGTGCGCGTTGCGGAAATCGACACCGGCGTCGAGCTCGATCATCCGGATCTCGTCGGCCGCGTCGTCTCACAGCAGAATTTCGTGGACGAGCGGACCGACGTTGCGGAGGCGCATGGGACCGAGGTCGCCGGGATCATCGCCGCACGCGCCGACGACGCGATCGGAATCGCCGGCGTCGCACCCGAAGCCGAGCTCACCGCGCTGCGGGCTTGCTGGGAGCGATCCGAGCGCGAGCCGGCGCTGTGCAGCAGCTTCACTCTGGCGAAGGCGCTGCAGTTCGCGCTCGACCGCAAGGCTCAGGTCATCAACCTGAGCCTCGGCGGCCCCCGCGACCGGCTGCTCGAGCGGCTGCTCGATGCGGCGACGCTCCGAGGGATCATCGTCGTCGGCGCCGTCGATCCGCAGACCGCCGACGGCGGCTTCCCGGCATCGCACCCCGGAGTGCTTGCCGTTGCCGGCGATGACGGGCACGATGCGCCTGCGGGCGCCTTGATCGCGCCCGGGCGCGATATCCCGACCACGACCACCGCGCACAAGTGGGGCTTCGTCACCGGTTCGTCGTTCGCTGCGGCACATGTGACCGGCCTCGTGGCGTTGTTGCATGAGCTCGATCCACGCCTGCGGTCGGTGGAGATTCGAGATCTCCTGGCACCGAGAACGACGACCGCCGCAAGCGGCGCTCGACCCATCGTCGACGCCTGCGCAGCCGTTGCCCGAACCGCGGGGACCTGCGCCTGCGCGTGCGCGGTGGCTCACGAGTCCGGCGCAGCGTCGCCCCGCTAGGGGCGCGCTTCTCCGCTACGCCGCGCTCGGCTTCGTGCTGCTCGCAGCCGACGCCTTTGCCCAGGTCTCGGGTACCGTCAGCGTCCTTTCCGACTACCGGTACCGGGGCATTTCGCTCTCCCGCGGCAATCCGGCGCTCCAGGTGAGCGTCGCTTACGACGATCCTTCGGGGATGTACGCCGGCCTTTTCGCTTCCAACGTCGAATTCGCGATCTCGCCGCATCGGGAGCTGCAGGCCGAACCGTACGTCGGCTACGCGCGGCGATTCGGCTCGGGCATTAGTGCCGAAATAGGCGCGGCCTACGCGGCGTTCACCGGCCCCGGCGGATACGATTACGCAGACCTCTATGTCGGGATCGCCGGCGATCAGGTGAGCGCCCGACTCTACTATGCTCCGCGCTATTTCGGACGAGACTCGGGCGCCTTGTATGCGGAGATCAACGGCGCGCAACCTCTGTCCGACCGGCTGCGGCTCGTCGCCCACGTCGGAATCCTGTTCAACCGCGGCCAGTATTTTCCCTACGGTCCGACCGATCGACGGGTAATCGACGGCCGGCTCGGCGTCGCGATCGATCTCGAGCCCTTCAGCATCCAGGCGAGCTGGGTGGGGATCAATTCCGCCGACACCGGTTATCCGATCCCCCGGGGCGAGCGCCGAAACACCGCGGTCGTGACGCTCTCGCGCTCGTTCTAGCGCGCGCGAGGAAGCCGCCACGCGCCCGCGACAAAGGGCCGCGAGCGAGGCACGCAGCTTCATGGCGCGGTGGGCAACGGCAGTGACGCCTGACCGAAGACGTAACGCCAGCCCGCGGGCGTGCGCACGTAGGTGTCGCTGAACCAGAGCTTGTACTCGAAGAGTTTCCCGCCGCCGGTTCCCTTGGTCCACAGGAGGGCGGTGATCACCGCGGTGTCGCCCCATACGCGCACGGTCTGCTGGCTATCCTCCTGACGCTCGTAGACCGTGCTCCCGCGCGCCTCCTCGAGGAGGTCCGCCTTCGTGAACGTCTTTCCGCGCCCGGTGACGAGCACGAAATCGTCCGCCAGGATGCGCTCCATCGCGGCCAGGTCGTGGTTCTTCACCGCGAGCTGGTACTGCGTGTCGAGATCGGCGACGAGGCTGCGCACGTCTTCCGCAGCGCCCGTCGTTCCGGGGATGATCGTGCACAGCCCGAACGTGAAGGTGTGCATTGCGAGCGACGTCATCTTCGTCATGCGCGTCCTCCTGTCAGGGGCGATCGATCCGCGTGTCGGTCGCCGCGGTCCGCCAACGAACTCTACCCCAAGCGGCAGCGACGACGGGAATGGTGTTCCCGCTCATGCTGTTTGCGCTACCGTCTCCGGGGAAGGAGGGCAATCGATGCAGACGTTCTTCGCAAGGCTGAGGTCGATCCTCGCCGCGCTTCTGGCCTGCCTGATGTGCGTATTGCCGAGTTGCGCGTCGATGGGTGGAGGCGGCATGAAGGGCATGTTCTCCGAACCGGCGGGAATGACGCTCGAGAGCGACGGCTGACAGCAGCCGCGCTATGGCGGGCGAAAGATCGCCGTCCCGCCAGCAGCGGAACCCAAGCCCGGATCAGCGCAGGAGGCGCTGGCTCATGCGGTGACGGGCCGCTAATACATCACGCGGACATTCTCCGGCGCCAACCACTCCCGAAGCCGCACGAGCAGAGCCTCGTCGAGACTCACTCGCCAGGTGTCCGGCAGTTCGATCTCGCCGCCGGCGGCGCGGTTCCTGTAGTCGATGACAATGGGACACGATCCGCTCTTGTACGGCTCGAGCAGCTCGAACAGACGCTCGCCCGAAGCGGAGCCGTTGCAGCAGAGCTTCAGCCCGCGGGCGAACTTGCGACGCGCTGCGGGGAGATCGTATAGCGCGTCGGCTATGATGCGCAGTCCCTGCATCTGTCCGTCCTCGTTCATGCGTTGCTGGACGCGAACCTCGGCCACGAGGAGCACGTCCTCGCGCAGCAGATGCCGGTACGCGTCGAACGTTTCGTTGTAAATGACGACCTCGGCGGTATCTCTGCCGTCATCGAGCGTGACGAATCCCATCTTGCCCCGACGCGACGTCTGGGTGCGGAAGGTCGTGACGACGCCCGCGATGCGTACCGGCGCAGTCGTCGGCTTGATGGCTCCCAGGTCCACCTGGATGAGCGAAGCGAGCTCGAAGGCGTGTTCGTTGTAGGGATGTCCCGAGAGATAGAAACCCAGGCTCGCCTTTTCGTTGGTGAGACGCTCGTTGTCGGTCCAGGAACGCGCATCGAGCAGCTTCGGCTTCGCTCCCGCCTGCTCGTCGGTCTCTCCGCCGAAGAGCGAAACTTGCGCCGCCGAGCGTTCCGCCTTCTCGGCGAGATCGAGCGCCACGCCGACCGACGCGAACAGGCTCGCGCGCCGCGCGTCGATCGAGTCGAACGCGCCGGCGCGCACCAGCGCCTCGATAGCGCGGCGATTGACGGCACGCTTGTCGACGCGCCGGCAGAACTCGAACAGATCGGAGAAGGGTCCCGCCTGGCGCGCATCGACGATCGCCTCGATTGCCGATTGGCCGGTGCCTTTGATCCCGCCCAATCCGTAGCGAATCTGTTTTTCGTCCACCGGCTCGAAGCGGTAGCGGCCCGCGTTCACGTCCGGGGGCAGCACGGCTAGGCCGAGCGTTTCGGCTTCGCCGTGGAAGTGCCGGACCTTGTCGGTGTCGTCCATCACGGCGGAGAGGTTCGCGGCGATGAACGCGGCCGGGTGATGCGCCTTGAAGTACGCGGTCTGATAGGCGATGAGTGCGTAGGCCGCGGCGTGCGACTTGTTGAAGCCGTAGCCGGCGAACTTCTCCATGAGATCGAAGAGCTGCGTTGCCCGCGCTTTGGTGAGGCCGTTCTTCTCCGCCCCATCGATGAAGACGAAGCGATGCTTGGCCATCTCTTCGGGCAGCTTCTTGCCCATCGCGCGCCGCAGGAGGTCGGCACTGCCCAGCGTATATCCGCCGATAACCTGCGCGATCTGCATCACCTGTTCCTGATACACCATCACCCCGTAGGTGGGTGCGAGGATCGGCTCCAGCCGCGCGTCGTAGTAGTCGACGCGCTCGCTTCCCTGCTTGCGGCGGATGTAATCGGGGATGAGCTCCATCGGGCCGGGACGGAAGAGCGCGACCAGCGCGACGATGTCGTCGAAGCGCTTCGGCGGCGCCTGCAGCAGGAGCTCCCGCATGCCGCGCGATTCGAACTGGAACACGCCGACCGTTCTGCCGCGCCTGAACACCTCGTATGCGCCCGCGTCGTCGAGCGGGATGTTGTCGACCGTCACCGTCGAACCCGGATCCAGCATGTGCACATAGCGCACGGACCAGTCGAGGACGGTCAATGTGGTCAATCCGAGGAAGTCGAACTTGACCAGGCCCACCTGCTCGACGTCGTCCTTGTCGAACTGCGAGACGGGCGCGTCGGTCCCGGCTTGGGTGTACAGCGGACAGAAGTCGGTGAGCTTGCCCGGCGCGATCAGCACGCCGCCGGCGTGCATGCCGACGTTGCGAGGCAGGCCTTCGAGCTGCTCGGCGAGAGACAGCAGCTCGCGGACCTCCTCTTCGGACGATTCGCGCTCGTTCAGTTGCGGCTCGACCTCGCGGGCATACACCACATTGGCCGGCGCTTCACCGGGCACGCGGCGCTTGAGCGTCACGGTGCGCCCGGGCTGGAACGGGATCAGCTTGGCGATGCCGTCGCAAAAACTGTACGGCAGATCGAGCACGCGGCCCACGTCCCGCACCACCGCGCGCGCCTGCAAGGTTCCGAAGGTGGCGATCTGGGACACCGATTCGGCGCCGTACTTCCGCTTGACGTACTCGATCACCTTGTCGCGGCCATCCTGGCAGAAGTCGATGTCGAAGTCGGGCATCGACACGCGCTCGGGATTGAGGAATCGCTCGAACAGGAGCGTGTAGCGCAGCGGATCGAGGTCGGTGATGCCCAGCGAATAGGCCACCAGCGAGCCCGCGCCCGAGCCGCGCCCCGGCCCGACGGGCACGCCGTTCCCCTTGGCCCAGTTGATGAAGTCGGCGACGATCAGGAAGTAGCCGGCGTAGCCCATCTGGATGATGGTCTTCGCCTCGAACTCCAGGCGCGCGAGGTAATCCGCGCGCCTCGCATCGCGCTGCGCGACGTCCGGGTAGAGAACCGCAAGCCGCTTCTCGAGACCCGCGACCGCCTCGTTCCTCAAGTGCTGCTCGATCGTCACCCCGGGCGGCAACGGAAAATCGGGCAGGTAGTTCTTCCCGAGGGGGATCGCCAGGTTGCAGCGTTGCGCGATCGCCACGGCGTTGGCCAGCGCGCCAGGGAGATCGGCAAAGCGCTTCACCATCGCTTCCTGGGTGGTGAAGTACTGCTCAGGCGTGAAGCGCTTCGGCCGCCGAGGATCGGCGAGCGTGTGCCCTTCCGCAATGCACACGCGCGCCTCGTGCGCGCGGAACTCGTCGCGGGCGAGGAACTGCACCGGATGCGTCGCCACTACGGGAAGATCGAGCTCGGAGGCGAGGCGTACGGTCGCTGCGGTGAGCGCTTCGTCGTCGGCGTGGCCCGCGCGCTGCACTTCCAGGTAGTACCGGTCGGGGAAAAGCTTGTCCCACGCCGCCGCCTGCGCCGCAGCGCCCGCATCGTTGCCCTGAAGGAGCGCGTTGCCGACGTCGCCGTCACGGAAGCCGGAGAGCGCGATCAAGCCCGCCGTTCCCTCCGCAAGCCATTCGCGCCGGATCTCGGCTCGCCCGCGGTGCTGATTGGTGCGATAGGCGCGGGTAAGCCACTGGGCGAGCCGGAGGTACCCGTCGCGCGACTGGCAGAGGAGCACCAGGCGGTATGGCGCGTCGCGCTCGGCGTCGTGCGTGATCCACGTGTCGCAGCCGACGATCGGCTTCACCCCCGCCTTGCGCGCCGCGGTGTAGAACTTCACCAGGCCGAATACGTTCGCGAGATCCGTGAGCGCCAGCGCCGGCATCTTGTCGGCGACCGCCGCCGCGATCGCATCATCGACACGCACGGTGCCGTCGACGATCGAGTATTCGCTGTGGAGGCGCAGGTGAACGAACCGGGCGCGCGATCCCGCGGCGTCGCTCGATGGGGAAGGCGTCGAAGGCGCGATTGCAAGCGCCGCCGCATCCACCCGTTCCACCGCGGCGGCGGAGGCGGACGGGGAATCGAGCGCGCTCATGGAGTACAATTTTACTCGCTTTGCAACGCGCTTCCGCCTCGCCGACCTTTATCCGCCGGTGAAACGCCTCGCATGAACAGCGCCTCCCTGCGCCGGTGCGTGGGCATGCCGTTGATCCTGCTCGCCTGCGGGTGCGCGACGGAGAGTCCCGTCGGCCCGGTCCCGTCGACGCCCTATGGGACGCCCACTCCGACGCAACCGAAGGGCAATCCCAATCCACCGGCGAACGTCAATCTGCAGGGCTTTCCGCTCGAATATCGTCAAGGCTATGCCGACGGCTGCGCCAGCGTTTCGGGCACGGAACGCAAGGACGCCGCGCGCTTCAAGGGCGATGGTCAATATCGAGCAGGCTGGGTCGACGGCAACGCGCTCTGCAAGAAGCGGTGACGCGGCGGATGAAGCCGTCCGAATCGCTGACGGTTTCCATTCGCGGTCTCGACTATCACGTGCGCACCTGGGGTGACGCGGCGGCGCCGAAGCTGTTCATGCTGCACGGGTGGATGGATGTCGGCGCTTCGTTTCAGTTCCTCGTCGACGCATTTCAGGGCGAATGGCACGTCGTGGCACCCGATTGGCGCGGCTTCGGTCGCTCTGCGTGGTCGGCCGAAGGCTATTGGTTCGCCGACTACCTCGCCGATCTCGATGCGCTGCTCGACCATTTCACGGCCGACGCGCCGGCGCGCCTGGTCGGGCACAGTCTCGGCGGCAACGTCGTGATGCTCTATGCCGGCGTTCGTCCGCATCGCGTCGCGCGCGTCGTCTCGCTCGAAGGCTTCGGCATTCCCGCGGAGACGCCGGACGCGGCGCCCGGCAAGTACGAGCGATGGCTCGATGCGCTCAAGAAGCCTCCCGCGTTCCGGCCCTACGCCGATCTCGGAGCGGTCGCCGATCAGCTGCAGAGAAACAATCCGCGGCTTGCGCGCGATCGGGCGGAATTCCTCGCCATGCACTGGGCGCGCACGCGACCCGACGGCACGGCGGGACTTGCGTCCGATCCGCGCCACAAGCTGCCGTTTCCGATCGTCTATCGCATGGAGGAAGTGCTCGCGATCTGGAAGCGGATCACCGCGCCGGTGCTGTGGGTTGCGGCGACCGAGTCGTTCATACCCCGATGGCTCGGCGGCCATCCGGAAGGCGAGGCGGCGACCGACAGTCTCGCGGGCGTGCGCGCCCGCCTGGCACACGTGCCGCGCGGGCGATTGGCCACGATCGACGAGGCGGGCCACATGCTGCACCTCGATCGACCCGACGCGGTCGCCGCGGCCATCGAGCCTTTCCTTGCCGGCTGAAGTGACCGGCGCTTCGTTCGCCGCACATTCCCGGCGCGGCGCGTACGTCGCGCTCGTCGCGCTCACACTGATCTGGGGGATGAACTGGATCGTGATGAAGTACGGGCTCGTCTACGCGCATCCGGTCGTCTACAACATCGAGCGCACGGTGATCGCGATCGCAGTGCTGTTCGCGGTCATGCTTCGGGCGCGACGTCCGCTGAAGCCCGAGTCCTGGGTCGCCGTGATCGTGATTGGATTTTTTCAGACGACGATCAACTTCGGCTCCACCACCATGGCGCTGGCCGGCGGCGGCGCCGGCCGCACGTCCGTACTCGTATTCACGATGCCGTTCTGGACTCTGCTGCTTGCGTGGCCCGTGCTGCACGAGCGAGTGCGCGGCACGCAGTGGATCGCTGTGCTTCTCGCCCTGCTCGGGCTCGCGCTCGTGGTCGAGCCGTGGCACTGGGAAGGAGATCTCGAGCCCAAGCTCTGGGCGGCCTTGTCCGGCTTCGGCTGGGCCGCGGGGTCGGTGGCGACCAAGTATTTTCAGCGCCGGTACAGGCTCGACATGTTGAATCTCATCGCCTGGCAAATGGTAACCGGCATTCTTCCGATCTGCGTCCTCCCGCTCGTTCACCCGTTTCCAGCCACGGATTGGACCGGTGTCTACATCGCGGCCCTTTTCTACGCAGGCGTGGTGGCGACTGCGATCGGGTTCCTGCTCTGGACCATGATCCTGGCCTGGCTGCCGGCGGGCACGGCATCGCTCAACATGTTCGCGATTCCGCTGATCGCGCTCACGTCCTCGATGCTTGTCTTCGGCGAGCGGCTGACGATGGCGGAATGGCTGGGCATCGCATCGATCGGCGCCGGGCTCGTCATCGTATCGCTACGCGCCTGGATCGCGAGCCGACGCGGAGAGGGCGCGGTGGAAGCGCCCGCGATCGAAGGCGGATAAGAGCCGTCGCCGATCGCCGCGAATCCGACGGATATAATCGCTCGCTTTCCCGACTCGTGGTTTCGAGCGTGGCCGCCGACGATCTCTCCAAGCTCAGGATCGACCGCTCTCTGGCGCCGGTGCAGCGGCGCCGTCGCAAGTGGTGGTGGTTGGCGGCGCTCGCGGTCGTCGTGCTCGCGGGCGGTGCCTGGTTCGCGCTGCAGCCGCACGCGCTCGCGGTGCAGACCACGCCCGTCGTCACCACGTATGCGTCGCAGCAGTTCGTGGTGCTCAACGCGAGCGGCTACGTCGTCGCCCAGCGCAAGGCTGCGATCTCCTCCAAGGCATCGGGGCGCCTGGAGTGGCTGGGCGTAGCCGAGGGAACGCGGGTCAAGGCGGGGGAGGTTATCGCCCGTCTCGACGCGCGCGACGTCAGCGCGCAACTCGAAGCGGCGCGTGCCAACGTTCAGGTTGCCAAAGCCGCCCTCGCGCAGGCTCAAGCGGAGGATCGCGACGCCGGTGCGTCGCTCAAGCGCACGCAGGATCTCGTCAAGCAGAAGTTCGTCTCACAGTCGGCACTCGATCAGGCCAAGGCCCGGGCGGACCGCGCGGTGGCGGGTGTGGCGAGCGCGAGGGCGGCCGTGGCGGCGGCGGAAGCGACTGCTAAGAATGCTCAGGTCGCCGTGGATTACACCCTTATCCGCGCTCCATTCGACGGCATCATCCTGTCCAAGAGCGCGAACGTCGGAGATCTCGTCACGCCGTTCTCTTCGGCGGCCGATTCCAAGGGGGCCGTTGTGACGATGGCCGACATGCGTACGCTCGAAGTCGAGGCCGACGTTTCCGAGTCGAGCCTCGCCAAGATCAGTGCCGGTCAGCCTGCGGAGGTCACGCTCGACGCGTTGCCCGACAGGCGCTTTCGCGGCGTAGTGTCGCGCATGGTGCCCACGGTCGATCGCGCCAAGGCGACCGTGATGACCAAGGTGCGCTTCGAGGCGATCGATCCGCGCATTCTGCCGGAAATGAGCGCTAAGGTGTCGTTCCTGTCGCAACCGGTGACCGCCGAGCAGCAGAAGCCGCTCACTGCCGTTCATCCCGACGCGCTTCTCGAGCGGGAGGGGAAAACCGTCGTGTTCGTCGTCCGGGACGGCAGGGCGGTCGCGGTTCCCGTGACGCAGGGCGCGAGAGTCGGCGACCTCATCGCAATCAGCGGCGAGGTGAAGACAGGCGAGAAGGCGGTGCTCAGGCCTCCTGCGGACCTCAATGGCGGTGTGCTGGTGAAACCGGCTGCGAAGTGACGCATCTCGAACCGGAAGAGTCGGCGCGGCTCCTGGTCGAGATCCGTCACCTCACGAAGTATTACGCGCGAGGCGACCAGATCATTCCCGTGCTGGTCGATATCAACTTCGACGTTCACGTCGCCGATTACGTCGCGCTCATGGGGCCGTCCGGCTCCGGCAAGAGCACGCTGCTCAATCTCATCGCCGGGATCGACAAGCCGAGCAGCGGCACGATCAAGGTGGGCGGCGTGGATATCGCTCGTCTGTCCGACGGCGACCTCGCCGCCTGGCGCGCGGCGCACGTCGGCTTCGTCTTCCAGTTCTACAACCTGATGCCGGTGTTGACCGCGTTCGAGAACATCGAGCTGCCCCTGCTGCTCACCTCGCTTTCACGCCGGGAGCGGCGGGAACGGGTCGACGTGGCACTGTCGCTGGTCGACTTGAGCGATCGCGCCGGGCACTATCCCAACGAGCTCTCCGGCGGACAGCAGCAGCGCGTGGCGATCGCCCGCGCGCTCATCACCGATCCGACGCTGATTGTCGCCGACGAGCCCACGGGCGACCTGGACCGCGTGACCGGCGAGGAAATTCTCGGTCTGCTGGAGCGCCTCAACCACGAGCTCGACAAGACGATCCTCATCGTCACGCACGATCCCAAGGCAGCCGAGAAGGCGCACCGTATCGTGCGTCTCGAGAAGGGCGTGCTGGTGGCGTAGCCCGGGGTGAGCGGCGCGAAGCCGGGACGTTGGATGAGGAGGTCGATTGCCCCGGGGTTCGCTGTCGCTCACCCCGCGCTGCCGATCATGCCGCAGCTTTATCGGGGCGCCGCGGCTGAGACAGAAGATCGTCCTCGAGCGATCGATTCATCGCCGCTTCGGGCGGCAGCGGAGGCACGAAAAGAAGTTCGCGCTCCGCTTCATCGATGGCGCGCAGGATGGCGTTGCCCTCTTCGCTCTCGACGGCGCTACGAGCCGCCGCCCAAGCTTCCCTGACCGCGCGCTCCTCCCGTCGGTCGGCCTCGGAAACGTCGTTGATCAGCGTATCGAGCGTCGACAGGTCGGGCGATGGCTTGCGACGCAACGAGTTCGCGGCGATGCCGGACTCCCGGACCCGCAGCGATGCACCGTCCGGGCGCTGCCTGGTGGCGAGCTTGGGCATCGGCGTCGGGTTGCCCTGAGACAGCGTGACCGGCTGCGCCGACATGTCGGTGCGCGACCGCGGACCGGTGTGCTCGCCGCCGCGCGTCCAATCGGGCATTTCGGGCGAGACGCGTCTACGCGTCACGAACAGAACCCCGAGGGCGATCGCGCCCATGCCCAGCGGCGCGCCGAGGTACCACCCGAGATGGCCGGAATCGTCGGCAGCGACCGCGCCGTGGCGCTCGGGTTCCGGCAGCGACGCAGGCGGCAGCGAAGCCGCGGGCGCTCGTGCAGCGCGGAGGGCCGAAACGGACGGCTCGCGGCCCCTCGTCACGCCCGGACTCGCTGGCTCGTCGTTCGCAAGCTGCGCGGCGAGCTTCGGCCCGAGCGAGGCCTTGCCCGCAGCATGATCCGCCGCGATCGGCGTCGTCTCGAGCGGTTCCTGTCCGGGTTCGCGCGCGCTGTTCGTCGTCGCGATCGTCGTTGTTCGCGCGGCGCTCACGCCTCGCGGATCGAGCAAGAGGGCGTAGTTGCGCCGCAGCGTGCTGCCGCAGCCAGCCTCGATGGCGAATCGGACGGCCGGGTCCGCGACCGCGTTCTGAGTCGTGACGATGAGCCTCGGGGTCGCCGCTGCGCGTTCAAGACTGACCTTCGCCGTCACTACCGGTGGCGCGCTGTCGGGGGCAGGCACGATCCGGAAGCACGCGGCTTCCAGCGGTTCGCCAGGCGAGGGCTGGACGGGGATGACCACGCGCAGGGGCGCGCCGGGAGCCGAGCGCACGACCGCCTCGCCCAGCAGCAGCGCATGGGCGGACGACGAAGCGATGACCGTCGCCATCAGCAGCGCGGCAGCGACAGCAATCAGCAGGCGGAACGGTGCATATGCGGACACGACAGCTCTCTCGATCGGTCTCCATGCGATCCGGGTCGTTTCCGGATGCTTTTGACGATTCCGAAGCAAGGTCCATGCCGTGGCGAAAAAGGGCGTCCGGGTCCGGCTGTCGACCCCTCGAACACGGCGTGGCCCCGGGGGACCAGGCGAGCCACGGTCATGGGGTAAGCTTCAGGATTCCCTGCCGCCATGGTCGTCCTTCGCCTGGTTCTCAAGAACGCCTTGCGGCACAAGCTGCGCACGGCGCTAACGGCCGTCGGCATTGTCGTCGCGATCACTGCGTTCGGTCTGCTGCGCACCGTCATCGACGCATGGTACGCTGGCGCCAACGCGAGCTCCAGCGCGCGGCTCGTCACCCGCAACGCGGTATCGCTGGTGTTCTCACTGCCCCTAACCTACGCCCAGAAGATCCGCGCCATCGACGGCGTCACCGCGGTGTCGTGGGCGAACTGGTTCGGCGGCGTGTACGTGAGCGAGCGCAATTTCTTCGCGCAGTTCGCCGTCGATCCGGCGAGCTATCTCGAGATCTACCCCGAATTCGTGCTCACGCCCGAGGAAAAGCGGGCGTTTCTCGCCGACCGGCAGGGTGCGATCGTGGGCCGCAAGCTCGCCGACCAGTACGGTTGGAAGGTCGGCGACCCGATCCCGCTGCGCGGCACGATCTTCCCGGGGACGTGGACCTTCAACCTGCGCGGCATCTACGTCGGGGCGACCCGCACGACCGCGGAATCGCAGCTGCTCTTCCACTGGGAGTACCTGAACGAGACGCTGAAGAAACGCTTTCCGCGGCGCGCCGACCAGACCGGCGTCTTCGTCGTCCAGCTCCGCGATCCCGACCAGGCGGCCGCGGTCTCGCAGGTCATCGACGAGACCTTCAGGAATTCGCTCGCCGAGACGCTCACCGAGACCGAGAATGCGTTCCAGCTCGGCTTCGTGTCGATGTCGGAAGCCATCCTGCTCGCGATCCAGGCGGTGTCGTTCGTCGTGATCGTGATCATCATGGCCGTGATGGCGAACACCATGGCAATGACCGCGCGCGAGCGCGGCGCCGAGTACGCGACGCTCAAGGCGCTCGGGTTCGGCGGAGGCTTCGTCTCGCTGCTGATACTCGGCGAGTCGCTGCTGATCGCGTTGACGGGCGGCGTCGCCGGCGTCGCGCTCACGTTCCCGGTGGCGAACGGATTCCGGGAGGCGCTCGGCACCTTCTTTCCCATTTTCTACGTGAGCCGCGAAACGATCGCGATGCAGCTCGGCGCGGCGCTCGTGGTCGGCGCGGTGGCGGCGGCGTTTCCCGCTTGGCGCGCCTCGCGGCTCGCCGTCGTGGAAGGCTTGCGGGCGATCGGCTGACGTGATGCGCATACCGTTCAGCTACATCGTTCGTAACCTGTTCGCGAGAAGGCTCACCACGGCCCTGACGGCCGGCGGCATGGCGCTCGTGGTGTACGTCTTCGCCACGGTGCTCATGCTCTCGGCCGGCTTGCGCGCGACGCTGGTCGCTACAGGTCAGGACGACAACGTGGTCGTGATCCGAAGCGGCTCGCAGACGGAAGTCCAGAGTGGCATCGACCGCGCTCAAGCGGGCGTCGTGGAAAGCCTGCCCGATATCGCCCTGGGTCAGGACGGAGTGCCGTTGATTTCGAAAGAGCCCGTCGTCCTGATCAACTTGCCGAAACGCGACTCGGGCAAGCCGTCGAACATCGTGATCCGCGGCGTGACGCCGCAAGGACTCACGCTTCGCCCGCAGGTGCATCTCGTCGAAGGGCGCATGTTCCGGCCTGGCACCGCCGAAGTCATCGCGGGAGACTCGATCGCAAGCGGCTTTCGCGGCGCGGCGCTGGGCGAGACGCTGCGCTTCGCGTCCCGCGAATGGACCATCGTCGGCGTGTTCGAAGCGGGCCGCACCGGCTTCGATTCAGAGATCTGGGGCGATGCCGAGCAGATGCTCCAGGCGTTCCGGCGCACCGCTTTCTCCGCGCTCATCTTCCGGCTCGCGGACAGCGACCGGTTCGAGGCGGTGAAGGTCGCCATCGAAACCGATCCGCGCCTGACGCTCGAAGCCAAGCGCGAGACGCGGTTCTACGCCGACCAGTCGGAAGCGCTGGCCACCTTCATCAACTATCTCGGAACGACGATCTCGGTCATCTTTTCGATCGGTGCGATCATTGGCGCGATGATCACCATGTACGCGAGCGTCGCGAGCCGCACCGCCGAGATCGGCACGCTCCGCGCGCTTGGCTTTTCGCGTCAGGCGATTCTGGTCGCGTTCCTCGTCGAAGCGCTGCTGCTGGGGCTGCTCGGCGGAATCGTCGGACTGACGGGCGCCGCGCTGATGCAGGCGCTGTCGATTTCGACCACCAACTTCCAGACCTTCGCCGAGGTCGCGTTCCGGTTCGTGCTGACGCCCGGCATCGCCATGGCTGCGCTCGCGTTCGCGCTGGCGATGGGTTTCGTCGGCGGATTCTTGCCGGCGGCCCGCGCCGCGCGCCTGAGGATCGTCGATGCGCTCAGGGCGGTGTGAGCGCACCGCGGCGCAGCCGACAACCCCGCCACGCCGATGGGACCGAGCGCACTGTTTGCCATCGCCAGTCTGATCTGGGGATCGACCTGGCTGGCGATCACCCTCCAGCTGGGGACCGTCGCGCCCGAGGCGTCGGTCGTCTATCGCTTCGCGCTGGCCGCGGTGTTGCTGGCGGCCTGGTGCGTCGCCACCGGGCGGTCGCTGCGCTTTTCGCTCCCGCAGCACGCGTGGCTCGCGGCGCAGGGAACGTTCCTCTTCGGCCTCAACTACCTGGGCGTCTACTGGGCCGAACAGCATGTCGCCTCGGGATTGGTGGCGGTGCTGTTCTCGCTGATCGTCTTCTTCAATCTCATCGGCGCGCGCATCTTCTTCGCGGCGGCGATCAGCATCCGCACGTTCGCCGCCGCCACGCTCGGCGTCCTCGGCGTCGTCCTGATGTTCCGGCAGTCCTTGTCAGCGGGTGCGGCCGACGCATCGCTCGGGATCGGATTCGCGCTGGGTGCGACCGTTCTTGCATCGGCCGGCAACCTGATCGCGGTCCGCAACCAGCGGCGGGGCATGCCGGTGCTGCCGAGCGTCGCGTGGGGGATGGCTTACGGCGCGCTCGTGATCGCGCTCGTGGCGGCAGTCGAGGGCACCCCCTGGAGCTTCGACAGCGGGCCGCGCTACGTTCTGTCGCTCGTGTATCTCGCGGTGTTCGGATCGGTGATCGCGTTCGGCGCGTACCTGACGCTTCTGGGAAGGATCGGGCCGGCGCGCGCCGGCTACGTCGGCGTCGCCGTGCCGATGGTGGCGCTCGCGATGTCGACGATTTTCGAAAGCTACGAGTGGACCCTGCCCGCGCTCGCGGGCGCCGGCCTGTGCGTCGCGGGCAACGCGCTCGTGCTGATGCGCGAGCGTTCAGCCAGGGCCGCTTGAATCGAAGCCTCGCAATCCCCGTCAATTAACGCGCCGTTCGTCCGGACTGTAGGCGAACGGCGGGTCCTTCGGAGACAGGCCAGCGAGACGCCGGCCCCGGTCGGACGATCCTAGCGTGCGGACAGCGCGCCGTAGACGTCGTTCACGCGGCGTACCGACGCGATCCGGTGGTCGACGTCCGCCGTGAGACGCGGATATTCGCCCGGACCATACGTTCGGCAGCTGCCGCGAAAGCGCGTGTCGGTGCAGAACATCCAATAGCCTGACTCGATGCGCATCGAGGCCGCGCGGTCGCCGAAGTTCATCGTGTCGAGGTTGGGCGCCTCCCGGCCATCGATGACCAGTGCCCGTCCCACGAAGTCAGGGCGCTCATAGAGCACCACGCGGCCTTCCGCGGACGGCGTGGGCGTAACAATGCCGACGGGCGCAGGCGCGGCGGAGACCAGCTCTGCCGAATCGATCCGGCCGTTGAGCGCGCCGAGGCTGTCGTAGCGACCGGGCGTGAAATCCGCACACTGCCCGCGGTAGTAGTCGCGCGTGCAAAGCCGCCAGGTGCCGCCATAGACGATCACCGCTGAAGCGCCGGCGTAAGACGGAATCAGATCGAGCTTGCCGTGCGTTTCGGTGATTTCGACGCCGGAGCCGGCAAATCCCGGCTGCTCGTACAAGACGATGCGCGGGCCGGCGGCCGTGACGACGGTGGGCGCGACGACGGGCGGCGCGGCGACGATCGGCGGCGACGATACCGGTGGCGGCGCGGCCGAAACGCCGACGATCTCGCGCGCCGAGGCGACGCGATCGTTCAGCATGCCCTCGACCCGGTTGTACTGCCCGGGGCCGAGCCGCGTGCAGTTACCGCGATAGAACGGATCGGTACACACTTCCCACACGCCATCCTGAACGACCACGGACGAGGCACTGTCGTTGAAGCCGGTCTGCTCCAGATTGGGCGCCGCGCGGCTCAGCGTCAGGGTGTCTCCGCGAAAATCTCGATTCTGGTAGAGGGTGATCTCGCCCGCAAGGGCGCTCGTCGCAATCGCTGCGAGCGCGGCACCGACGAGGAAACGCCATCGCACGTTGATTTCGGGACGCATAGACTTTCTCCAAGCAAGGTCACCGGCAATCTGGCCGGCTGTTATTTTTGACGCATGGAGACCGCCGATGGTTTAGTCACGAATCGCGCGAGCGCGTCGTGAACGGGCGACAATTCGTGCAGCGGGCTATCTCTGACAGACTTCGTCCGACGCCGAAATACCGGGTCGGACCGGGCTAGACGCTCGCCCTGTTCCGCGACGGTACGTCGATGCGGAGCGGGTCAGTCATCATGTGCCCCCTGCACCACGTCGACGTTGTCGATCAGGCGCGTGGTGCCGAGCATCGCCGCGCCGAGCACGATCAGCAGGTTCGGGTGGTCGTAGCCTTCCGGGTGCGGAATGCGCAGAGCGAGCCCGTGGCGGATCGCGACGTAGTCGACCTTCCAGCCGTTCTTCGCGAGCTCCGCGCGCGCGGCCGCCTCGAGGTTGGCGTAATCGTGACGTCCGGCGACGATCTGGTCGGCGACCCACGAAAGCGTCCGATACAGCCGCGGGGCCTCCTCGCGTTCCGAGGGCGAAAGGTAGCTGTTGCGCGACGCGAGCGCGAGACCATCGGCGGCGCGAACCGTCTCCGCGGGAACGATGCGGATCGGCAGGTTGAATTGCTGCACCATGCCCCGGACGATCTTGAGCTGCTGCCGGTCCTTCTTGCCGAACACGGCGACGTCCGGTCGGACGAGATTGAAGAGCTTCAGCACGACGGTGCAGACGCCGTGGAAGAATCCCGGACGCGAGGCGCCCTCCAGCTCCTCGGAGAGCGGGGGAGGAATGACCCGGTACACCTGCGGCGTCGGATACATCTCCTGCTCCTGCGGAGCGAACAGCGCATCGACGCCGAGCTTCGTCAGCGCGGCGCAATCGGCCTCGAACGTGCGCGGATAGCGGTCGAAGTCCTCGTTCGGCCCGAACTGCAGCCGGTTCACGAAGATGCTGGCGACGACGTTGTCGCCGTGCTCGCGGGCGATGCGCATGAGCTGCAGGTGTCCTTCGTGCAGGTTGCCCATCGTCGGCACGAAAGCCACCTTGCCCCTTCCGGCCAGACGAGCGTGCAGGTCCGCCGCGGTGGTTACGATGTCCATGGCTCCGGATGTTCGCGGGCGGCGGTGCGACGCGGGCTCGCTAGTAGCAATGTTCGGCGGCGGGGAAGCTCCCGTCCTTCACCGCTTTGACGTAAGCGGTGACGGCCGCTTCGACGCTGCCGCTTCCGGTCATGAAATTGCGCACGAAACGCGCGGGCTTGCCCGGATAGATGCCCAGCATATCGTACAGAACGAGCACCTGGCCGCTGCAGAGCGGACCCGCGCCGATCCCGATCGTCGGCACCGAGAGCTCGGCGGTGAGCGTGCCGGCGAGGGCGGCCGGCACCATCTCGAGCACGAGGAGGTCGGCGCCGGCTGCCGCGAGCGCCTGCGCGTCTTCGCGCAACCCGCGCGCCGAAGCGTCGGTCTTGCCCTGTGCTTTGTACCCGCCGAGCCGGTGGACGGACTGCGGTTGCAACCCGAGATGGCCGCAGACCGGGATGCCGCGGGCGACGAGAAATTCCACGGTCGGACCGAGCCAGGCGCCGCCTTCGAGCTTGACCATCTTGGCCCCCGCCGCCATGAGCCGTGCGGCGCTGCCGTAGGCCTGCTCGGGGCTCGCCTGGTAGCTGCCGAACGACAGGTCGGCGATCACCAGCGCCGAGTACGCGCCCCTCGCGACGCAACGGGTGTGGTAGACCATCTCGTCCAGCGCGACGGGGAGCGTCGAGGAATGGCCGGCGATGACCATGCCCAGAGAATCGCCGACCAGGAGCACGTCGACGCCTGCCCGATCGAGCAGCGTGGCGAAGCTCGCGTCGTAGCAGGTCAGCATGGCGATCTTCTCGCCCTGGCGTGCCATCGCGGAGAGCCCGGGCACCGTCCGCGTCGTAATGCCGGCGCTCATCGTCTTGCTAGGCCGCGAGGTTGAAGAACTCGCGCCGCCCGCGCATGCCTTCGACACGCGAGACGAGCAACTCGAAGTGCGCGGCATCGTCGACGAAGTTGAGCCGCTCGCTGTTGACGATGAGAAGCGGCGCATCGTCGTACTGGTAGAAGTAGCGGCTGTACGCGTCGGCGAGTCGCGCGAGATAGACCTCCGAGATGAAGCGCTCGTAGTCGACGCCGCGACGGTGCACGCGCGCGATCAGCGTGCCCACCGGCGCCTGCAGGTAGATGACCAGATCGGGCGTGGGCGTCTGCGGCTTGAGATGAGCGTAGATCTTCTCGTAGAGCACGAACTCGTCGTCGCTCAAGTTCATATGCGCGAACAGGGGATCCTTGTCGAGCAGGAAGTCCGCGACCGTCGCCCGGCCGAAGAGGTCGGGCTGGGTCAGGCCGCGCAACTGATCGACGCGCTGGAACAGGAAGTTGAGCTGGGTGGGCAGCGCGTAGCGCGGCATGTCCGCGTAGAAACGCTCCAGAAACGGATTGTCCTGCGGAGCCTCGAGCAGCGCATCGGCGTCGAGGTGCCGCGCGAGGGCCTGCGCGAGGCTCGTCTTGCCGGCTCCGATCGGGCCCTCGACGACGAGGTAGCGGCACTTGGCGAGCTCCATGGCGATGGGTACGAGAGCTTAGCGCCAAACGTGCCGGCGCGTGCGCGCGATGCGCTGGCCGCGCGTGCAGGGCAGCCAGAGCCGCGCGGCGCCGCGCCCGGGGATCGCGACGGCCGGTGCGATGTCGAGGAGCGGCAGAAGCACGAAGGCGCGCTCGTGCATCCGGGGATGAGGAACGACGAGTCCGGCCCGCGAAATGCGGCAGCGTCCGTAGAGGAGCAGATCGAGATCGAGCACGCGTGGCGCGTTGCGCGGCTCGCCCGGCAAGCGGCGCCGGCCGAGACGCCGCTCGATCGCGCGCAGGTGTCGCAGCAGCGCGCGGGGCGCGAGCGCGGTCGATAACAGCGCGACCGCGTTGACGTAGTCGGGCTGGGGCTCCGAGGAGCCGACGGGCTCGCTCACATAGTTGCCGGAGGCCATGACCAGTCGCGTGCGCGGAAGGCCGGAGAGCGCCAGCAGCGCCCGCGCGATACGGCGGCGCGGGTGGGCGAGGTTGCTCCCGAGCCCGACGTAGGCCGGCAAGGCCATCAGTGTTCCGACGACGAAGAAGCGTCGGGATGGCCGTGTTCGGCCGGGCGCTTGCGGCCCCGGCTGCGCGAGCGGTGACGCTTCTTCTTCGGCCCTTCTTCGGGACGGAGCATCGATTCGCGCTCGGCGGTATCGGCCCGCTGGAAGCGCTCCCACCAGTCGGCGATCTCGACCGGTATCTCTCCGCTGTGACCCCGCAGCCAGAGGAAGTCGTAGCCCGAGCGGAAGCGAGGGTGCTCGAGGAGGCGGAAAGGTCGCTGACCCGCGCGCTGCTCGAAGCGCGGCTGCAACGCCCACGTCTCCTTGATCACCGCTTCGAATCGCCGCGGAATCGCGAGTCTCGCGGCCTGCTGTTCGAGCACGCGGTCCATCGCCGTGAACAACGCTGGAATCGACCGCTCGCCCTTCGCCTTCGCGGCGTTCCAGGTGGCGAGCACCTCGTGCCAGAGCAGCGTGGCGAACAGGAACGCCGGTGTGACCGGCTTGCCGAGCCTTACCCGCTCGTCGGTGTTGGCAAGCGCGAGATCGATGAAGCGCTGGCCGAGCGGCTGCTCGACGATCACGTCGAGCAGCGGCAGGACCCCGTGGTGCAGGCCATGCTGCCGAAGGCTCCTGAGCGATTCGACCGCGTGGCCGGAGAGAAGAAGCTTTTCCATCTCGTCGAACAGGCGCGCGGGCGGGAGATTCTGGATCAGCGGAGCGAGGGTCGGAAACGGCGCCGCGGTCTTCTTTTCGATCCTCAGGCCGAGCTTCGCTGCGAGCCGAACGGCGCGGAGCATGCGGACCGGATCCTCGCGGTATCTCGTGACCGGGTCGCCGATCAGGCGGAGCTTCTTCGCCTTGACGTCGGCCACGCCGCCGACGTAGTCCCAGACGCTCTCCGTCGTGGGGTCGAAATACAGCGCGTTGATCGTAAAGTCGCGGCGCACGGCGTCCTGCGCCTGGCTGCCGAACACGTTGTCGGTCAGCAGGCGCCCATGCTCGTCGCTCGTGTCCTCGCCCTCCTGCCGGCCGCGGAAGGTGGAAACCTCGATCGTCTCCGGCCCCGACAGCACGTGCACGAGGCGGAAGCGGCGGCCGATGATGAAAGCGCGGCGGAAAAGCGGCTTCACCTGCTCCGGAGTGGCGTCGGTCGCAATGTCGAAATCCTTCGGCTGGAACCCCAGCAGCAGGTCGCGCACGGCGCCGCCGACGATGAACGCCTTGAAGCCCGCCTGCTGGAGCTTGCGCGTCACGTCCAGCGCGGCGCGCGAGATCTGGCTGCGGCGCACGCGATGGACATCGGGGCCGAACACGCGCGGCGAGGCTACCGGCCTGCCCGGGATCAGTCGCGCGAGAAAGCGACGAATCAAGTTTTCGACGAAGTCGCGAGGCGACTCGGTGTCATGATTCTCAAGGGCGCCGATGCACGCAAAGCGGGAAGTCGGTCGAGCCGGGCGAAGGCGTGGACGGCCGGCCGCCGAACCGGCGGCCTCAAGAAGCGAAACGCTGCTTAATCATAGCACGCCGCGGCGCGGTTGAAGGCCGCCGCCCCGGGGCGTGACCTGGATCAACCCCGCGCGTGACAGCGCGTGAAAAAATCGCGGATAATCCGACATTTTTCCCTGCAGCGCCTGCCCTTAGGAGTCATCATGCCCGCGTACCAGCACGTGACCGTCCCAGCCGGGGGCCAGAAGATCACCGTCAACAAGGACTTCAGCCTCAACGTTCCCGATCAGGCGGTCATTCCCTACATCGAAGGCGACGGCACGGGCGTCGACATTACGCCGGTGATGATCAGGGTCGTCGACGCGGCGGTCGCGAAGGCCTACGGGGGCAAGCGCAAGATCCACTGGATGGAGATCTACGCCGGCGAGAAATCGACCAAAGTCTACGGGTCGGACGTCTGGCTGCCGGACGAGACGCTCGCGATCCTCAAGGACTACGTCGTTTCGATCAAGGGCCCGCTCACCACGCCCGTGGGCGGAGGCATCCGCAGCTTGAACGTCGCGCTGAGGCAGCAGCTCGATCTTTACGTGTGCCTGCGGCCCGTGCGCTATTTCGCCGGCGTGCCGAGCCCGCTCAAGGCCCCCGAGAAGGTCGACATGGTGATCTTCCGCGAGAATTCCGAGGACATCTACGCCGGCATCGAGTGGGAGGCGGAGAGCGACGCCGCGCGAAAAGTCATCGACTTCCTCATCAAGGAAATGGGCGTGAGGAAAATCCGCTTTCCGGCGACTTCCGGGATCGGGATCAAGCCGGTTTCGCGCGAGGGCACCGAACGGCTCGTGCGCAAGGCGATCCATTACGCGATCGCCAACGACCGGCCTTCGGTGGCGCTGGTTCACAAGGGCAACATCATGAAGTTCACCGAAGGCGCGTTTCGCGACTGGGGCTACGCGCTGGCGCAAAGAGAGTTCGGCGCGGCGCCCATCGACGGGGGGCCGTGGTGCAAATTCAAGAATCCGAAGACCGGCCGCGACATCATGGTGAAGGACATGATCGCTGACGCGTTCCTTCAGCAGATCCTCCTCCGGCCCGACGAGTACAGCGTGATCGCCACCCTGAATCTGAACGGCGATTACATCTCGGACGCGCTGGCGGCGCAGGTGGGGGGGATCGGCATTGCACCCGGAGCCAACATGTCGGACTCGGTGGCGATGTTCGAGGCAACTCACGGAACGGCGCCCAAATACGCGGGCAAGGACTACGTGAATCCCGGCTCCGAGATCCTGTCCGCGGAAATGATGCTGGTGCACATGGGCTGGAAGGAGGCGGCGGCGCTCATCGTGAAGAGCCTCGAGAAGGCGATCGCCGACAAAGTTGTGACCTACGACTTCGCGCGGCTGATGTCCGGCGCCACGCAGGTTTCGTGCTCCGGATTCGGCAGGGCGATGATCGAGAGAATGTGACGCATTTGTCCGAGAGCAAGAGGCTTTAGCCTCGCAGCGATCGGAGACAAATGCGTCATCCCGGCGAAGGCCGGGATCCAAGTTGCAACCGTAAGCGGACCAAAGGTCCGAACTTGGGCCCCGGCTCAGTTACCAAAATGAGCCGGGGCGACGTCAAGAACAAGGAACCAACGCGTACAAAAAACCCGCCGGACGGCGGGTTCTCTGTGGGCGACGTCGCTTTCCAAAAACGGGCGACGCAGTCGAATTCAGGCAGACTGGATGTTAGACGCCTGCTTTCCCTTGGGTCCCTGGGTGACTTCGAAGCTCACCTTCTGCCCTTCCTTTAGCGTCTTGAAACCGTTCATCTGAATCGCGGAAAAATGCGCGAACAGGTCTTCACCACCGTCGTCCGGCGTGATGAAACCGTAGCCCTTCGCGTCATTGAACCACTTGACCGTGCCTGTTGCCATAGACCTACTTCCTTCCGTGTTTATGAGGGGGTTTGGTGTTTGGGGAGCAAGTACTATCTACGGCAAGCGCAACCATACTCGGTGCGGGACGAACCGGGACAGCAAAGACTCGAAGGCCAAACGCAAGTTTTGTACGCGCTTTGCGACGGCAAAGTCAAGTCCTGAGGCCAAAATGCGCGTTCCCCTTGAAAAAACTGTTGCAATCATCAAACATTGAGGCATCGGATCGCGGATTTCCGGGACGGCATGGCGATTCAGCATCAGGACGGGAGCGTTCTCGAGGTCGAAAAGACCCGTCTCAAGCCTCCGCCTCTGTACAAGGTCATCCTGCTCAACGACGATTACACACCGATGGACTTTGTCGTCGTGGTGTTGCAGACTGTATTCGCGATGAGCCGCGAGAAGGCAACCCAGGTGATGCTGCAGGTGCATCGGGAGGGGATGGGAGTATGCGGCACGTATACGCGCGAAGTTGCCGCAGCCAAGGTCGATCAGGTGCTCGACATCGCGCGCAAGCACCAGCACCCACTCCAGTGCACGATGGAGGAGACTTAGGCGTCGAAGTAGGAGCGCTGAAGCGCTCGCGAGAAGGTCGGACGATATGATTGCGCAGGAACTTGAAGTCTCCCTCCACATGGCTTTTGTCGAGGCCCGGCAGAAGCAGCACGAATTCATCACCGTCGAGCATCTGCTGCTGGCGATGCTCGACAACCCGTCTGCGGCCGAGGTCCTCAAGGCTTGCGGCGTTGATCTCGAAGAGCTGCGCGGGGTCCTCACCGACTTCATCAACGAGCACACCCCCAGACTGTCGCCGCACTCGGATGCGGACACGCAGCCGACGCAGGGCTTCCAGCGGGTGATCCAGCGCGCGATCCTGCACGTGCAGTCGTCGGGCAAGAAGGAGGTGACCGGCGCCAACGTCCTGGTCGCGATCTTCGGCGAGAAGGAATCGCACGCGGTCTACTTCCTGAACCAGCGCGGCGTCACGCGGCTCGACGTTGTGAACTACATCGCGCACGGCATCACCAAGACGTCGCCCAAGAAAGACGAGAAGCCCGAATCGGCGAAGGAAGAGAGCGACGGCGAGCAGCAGCCCGCCGGGGCGCTCGACGCCTACACCGTCAACCTCAACCATCTGGCGAGGACGGGCAAGATCGATCCGCTGATCGGCCGCGAGCTGGAGCTCGAGCGCGTGATCCAGGTGCTCTGCCGTCGTCGCAAGAACAATCCGCTGCTGGTCGGCGAGGCGGGGGTCGGCAAGACGGCCATCGCCGAGGGGCTCGCCCGCCGCGTCAACGACGGCAGCGTGCCCGAGATGCTGCGCGAATTCACGGTCTATTCGCTCGACATGGGCGCGCTCCTGGCCGGCACCAAATATCGCGGCGATTTCGAGCAGCGGCTCAAGGCCGTGCTGAAGCAGCTCATCGACAATCCGAAGTCGATTCTGTTCATCGACGAGATTCACACGATCATCGGCGCCGGTGCCGCATCGGGCGGCACGCTCGACGCGTCCAACCTGCTCAAGCCCGCGCTCAATACCGGTGCGCTGAAGTGCATCGGCGCGACCACTTACAACGAGTACCGCGTGATCTTCGAGAAAGATCACGCGCTGTCGCGGCGCTTCCAGAAGATCGACGTCCCCGAGCCGTCGATCGCGGAGACGATCGAGATACTGAAGGGTCTCAAGACGCGCTTCGAGCAGCACCACGGCGTGAAGTACACGCCGGCAGCGCTGACGACGGCGGCCGAGCTCTCGGCGCGGTTCATCAACGACAGGCATCTCCCCGACAAGGCGATCGACGTCATCGACGAGGCCGGGGCGGCGCAGAAGATCCTGCCGAAGTCCCGGCAGAAGAAGATCATCAGCAAATCGGAGATCGAGGAGATCGTCGCAAAGATCGCCCGCATCCCGGCGAAGAGCGTCACGTCCGACGATCGCAACGCCCTGAAGACCCTGGACCGCGATCTGAAGAACGTGGTGTTCGGGCAGAACCAGGCGATCGACGCGCTGGTAGCGGCGATCCGCATGGCGCGATCGGGGCTCGGCAATCCACGGAAACCCATCGGCAACTTCCTGTTCAGCGGTCCGACGGGCGTCGGCAAGACGGAGGTCGCGCGCCAGCTCGCCTATTGCCTCGGCGTGGAGCTGATCCGCTTCGATATGTCCGAGTACATGGAGCGCCACGCGGTGTCGCGGCTGATCGGCGCGCCGCCCGGCTACATCGGCTTCGATCAGGGCGGGCAGCTCACCGAGGCGGTCACCAAGCATCCCTACAGCGTCCTGCTCCTCGACGAGATCGAGAAGGCGCACCCGGACATCTTCAGCATCCTGCTGCAGGTGATGGATCACGGCACGCTGACCGACAACAATGGCCGCAAGGCGGACTTCCGCAACGTGATCCTCATCATGACGACAAACGCTGGCGCCGAAACGCTGGCGAAGACCTCGATCGGCTTCACCGACAACAAGCAGGCCGGCGACGAGTTCGAATCGATCAAGCGCATGTTCACGCCGGAATTCCGTAACCGCCTCGATGCGACGATTTCGTTCGCTGCGCTCGATCACGATGTCATCCTGCGCGTCGTGGACAAGTTCCTCCTCGAGCTCGAGAACCAGCTGCACGAGAAGAAAGTGGAGCCGTCGTTCACGCCGGCGCTGAAGGAATTCCTGGCGCGGAAGGGCTTCGACCCGCAAATGGGCGCGCGGCCGATGGCGCGATTGATCCAGGACACGATCCGCAAGGCGCTCGCCGACGAGCTTCTGTTCGGCCGCCTCGTCGGCGGCGGCAAGGTCACGATCGACGTCGACGACGACGACAAGATCGTGCTCGAATTCGAGGAGAGCAAGGAAGAGGCGGAGCCGGTCGCCTGAAAGCGACCCCTTCGCATCGCATCGGCAGCGGGGGCCTTCGGGCCCCCGCTTCTTTTGGGAAGAATGCGCCCCACGGAGTACCATGCTGTCGCTCGACTCTCGCAGGAGAAGGTCTTGGATCGTCGGGTTGCGCGCTCGCTTCGCGGCGTAGCGCTGGCGATGGCGTTCGGCTGCTGCAGCGCCGCGAGCGCGGACCCTGGCCGAGGCATCGCCGCCACCTGCGCGACATGTCACGGCACCGACGGACGCAGTCGCGGAGCAATGCCAAGCCTCGCGGGACGCGACAAGGACGAACTCGTTCGCGAGATGCGGGAGTTTCGCGACGACCGGCGGCCCTCGACGATCATGCGGCAGCTCGCCAAGGGCTACACCGACGCCGAGATCGAAGCGGCGGCGGCGTACTTCGCCGCGCAGAAGGCGCCGTGACGCGCGGGACCCGACGCGACTTCCTGCGCGCCGGTTCGGTGGCGCTGGCCGCGACGGCGCTCCGGGGGCGCGCGATCCGGGCTGCGGAGAACGCGAGCGTGGTGGTGGTCGGCGGCGGTTTCGGCGGTGCCACGGCCGCCAAGTACATCCGCAAATGGAGCGCCGGCGCCTTGCGCGTGACTCTCGTGGAGCGCGAGCGCGCGTTCGTCTCCTGCCCGCTGTCGAATCTGGTGCTGGGCGGCATGAAGGAGATCGGCGAGCTCACGGTGCCCTACGACGGCCTCGACCGCTGGGGCGTGCGCCGCGTCACCGGCGAGGCGACAGCGATCGATCCGGTGACACGCAAGCTGAGGCTCGCCGGCGGTGAGACGCTTCGCTACGATCGCCTGATCCTGTCGCCGGGAATGGACTTCGACTGGGACGCGATCCCCTCGCTCAAGGATCCCCCGGCGCGCGAGAAGGTCCTTCACGCCTGGAAGGCGGGCCCGCAGACGGTTGCGCTGCGCCGCCAGCTCGAGGCGATGCCCGACGGGGGCGTGTTCGTCATGCACGTTCCGCTGGCGCCCTATCGCTGTCCGCCGGCGCCGTACGAACGCGCGTGCCTGGTCGCGCGCTACTTCGCGACGCGCAAGAAGCGATCCAGGGTGATCGTCCTCGACGCGAACGAGGACGTGCAGGCCGAGAAGGCGTTTTTCGTCGCCGCGTGGAACGGGGCCTACAAGGGTTATGTCGAGTACAGGCCCAACAGCGGTCTTACCGACGTCGATGTCGCGACGCTCACCGCGAAGCTCGACTTCGAGGACGTGAAGGCCGATGTTCTCAATGTCATTCCGCCGCAGCGCGCGGGGTCGATCGCGCGCGAGTCCGGTTTGGCGAACGCAAACGACCGCTTCTGCCAGATCGACTTCCTGACCTACGAGTCGACCGCGCAGCGCGATATACATATCCTCGGCGACGCGATCCAGCCGGCCTCGCTCATGCCGCGGTCCGGGCACATGGCCAATCAGCATGCGAAGGTGTGCGCCGCCGCGGTCGTGGCCCTTCTCACGGGAGGCGAAGTGAATCCTCTTCCCGTGGTCACCAGCACGTGCTACAGCTATCTCTCCGAGCGCGAGGTCGTGCACGTCGCTTCGGTGCACTGCTACGACCCCGCGGCAAGGACCATGACGGTCGTCCCCGGCAGCAGCGGCGCTTCTGCACAGGCGAGTGCGGAGGAAGCGGTCTACGCCGCGGCTTGGGCCGAGAACATCTGGGCGGACACGCTCGCCTAAAGTTCCGCTCCGATCCGCCGTCTCGGGTTGCCGCAGATCAAGAGCCTGCCCGCGCCGGGTTGCTAGCCTTTGCCTGTCGCTTCCTTCGACACCTGTCCGATGGCCACGACACACCATCTACCTGAAGTCTCCGCAGCGCGCGGGCTCACGACGCGCGAGGCGACGGCACGCCTGGCCGCGCTCGGACCCAATGAGTTGCCGGCGCAGCCGAGCCGCACGATCGGCCGCATCGTGGTCGGCGTCGCCGCCGAGCCGATGTTCCTCATGATCGTCGCGGCCGGGCTTCTCTACCTCGTGCTGGGCGATCTCGGCGAGGCACTGCTGCTGCTGGCTTTCATCGGCATCGTGATGGGCATCACGATCGTCCAGGAGCGCAAGACCGAGCGGGTCCTCGATACGCTGCGCGAGCTTTCCAGTCCGCGCGCGCGTGTGATCCGGGATGGCGACGTGCGGCTCATTGCCGGCCGCGACGTCGTCCCGGGAGACACGTTGTTGCTCGAGGAAGGCGACCGCATCGCGGCCGACGCCACGCTGCTGGCGGCACACGATCTTTCGATCGACGAATCGCTACTCACCGGCGAGGCCGCGCCGGTCACGAAACGCACGCTGTCCCCGACCGCCGACGATTCCCAGGGACTCGCCGCGATGCGCCCTGGAGGAAACGACTTGCCCCTCGTCTACGCGGGCTCCGTGGTCGTACGCGGCGGCGGGACGGGACGCGTCGTCTCGACGGGCCTCGATACGGAAATGGGAAAGATCGGGCGTGCGCTGCAGAGCCTCGATGAACCCGACAGTCCGCTGAGGCGCCAGATGGCAGTGCTGGTACGGCTGTTCGCGATCGTCGCGGTGATCCTGTCGCTCAGCGCGACCGGGCTCTATTGGCTGACCCGGGGCGAGCTGTTGCAGGGTGTGTTGGCGGGGCTTGCGCTCGCCATGAGCACGCTCCCCGAGGAATTTCCCGTGATCTTCACGGTATTCATGGCGGCCGGCGCGTGGCGGATCTCGCGCCACCATGTCCTGACGCGAAGGCTGAGCGTGATTGAAACGCTGGGCGCCGCAACGGTGCTTTGCGTCGACAAGACCGGGACGTTGACCGAAAACCGGATGACGGTTCGCCGGATGGTTACGTCGGAGGGCATGCGGCCCCTCGACCAGTCCGCCGGGCGGGCCCCCACGCTCGCGCCGGCGGAGAGGGAGCTTCTCGCAACGGCTGTCTTCGCGTGCGAAGTCCGGCCGTTCGATCCGATGGAAAAGGCGCTGCTCTCGCTCGCCGCGACGGTGTTTTCGACACCGCCGACGGAGGGCTTCGAGCTGGTGCACGAGTACCCGCTGGCTGCCGAGATGCCGGCGATGACCCACGTCTGGGCCCGCGCCGGCGACGAAACAGGGAGGATCGCGGTGAAGGGGGCGCCTGAAGTTGTCGCCGGCCTGTGCGACCTGGACGCTGGGTCGCGCGCCGCGGTCGAGGTCGACGCTCAGGCGATGGCGGCGACGGGGTTGCGCGTGCTGGGCGTAGCGCGGGCGGTTCACCGCGGCGCGCCCTGGCCCTCCGATCCTCGCGCCTTCCGCTTCGCCTGGCTCGGGCTGGTCGCCTTCGCCGATCCCGTGCGCGCCAATGTTCCACGCGCGATCGCCGAGTGCCGCGCAGCAGGCATCCGGGTGGCGATGATCACCGGCGACTACCCGGCGACCGCGCGGGCGATCGCCGCCGACGCGGGACTCCCGGTCGACGTCGAGACGACCGGCGCCGAGCTCGCCCGCCTCGACGATCGGGAGCTGCAGCAGCGCGTGCGCAGCTCGTCGGTGTTCGCGCGCATCGCTCCAGATCAGAAGCTGCGTATCGTCACGGCCTTCAAGGCCAACGGCGACGTCGTCGCGATGACTGGAGACGGCGTCAACGACGCGCCCGCGTTGCGTGCCGCGCATATCGGCATCGCCATGGGCGGGCGGGGCACCGACGTCGCGCGCGAAGCCGCGTCGCTGGTCCTGCTCAACGACGATTTCGTGTCCATCGTGACTGCTGTCCGCCTCGGCCGCCGCATTTACGCGAACCTGCGCAAGGCGATGTCGTACGTGCTCGTCGTTCATGTCCCGATCGCCGGGATGGCACTGCTTCCGCTGGTGCTCGGGTGGCCCTTGATGTTCAGTCCGGCGCACATCGTGTTTCTGGAGCTGATCATCAACCCCACGTGCTCGATCGTATTCGAGGCGGAACCCGCCGACGGGGAAGCGATGCGCCGGCCGCCGCGCAAGGCCGGTGAACCGCTGTTCTCGACGGCGACCATCGCCGCCTGCCTGCTCCAGGGTGGCGCCATTCTCGCGGTCGTCGCCGTGCTCTACGGCTGGGCGCAGCACGCCGGCGTCCAGGCCGAGGCGGCCCGAGCGATGGGCTTCATCGCGCTCATCGCGGGGAATCTCGGAGCCGTGTTCACGCATCGATCGTCGCTCGCTACGCTGGCAAAATCGCTTCGCGCCAGGAACGCGCCGCTGTGGTGGGTCGTGGCCGGGGCGATGGTCGCACTCGCCGCCACGGTGTATTGGCCGCCCTTGCAGCGGCTGTTCGGATTCGCGGCTGTTCCAGCCGCGACCGCCGGAGTGTGTCTCGCCGCCGGCTTCTCCAGCGTGCTGTGGTTCGAGGGCCTGAGACGGTGGGTCGGCCGAGGGTGACGACGGTTCCGCAAGTCGCCCGTGGATCCGATTCCGGAGCAAAATGGAATCGCTTTTCGCGAACTCGGGTGCGGTATCCATGGTGCTAACGGCTGCGCCGGTACATTATTTCATGCAATATTAATTGCTTACGACAGGCGTGGGAGAACCGACCAGGAAAATCAACTTGCAGTGCAACACGGCTTTGGCGTGAAATGTCGTCAACGGATTCCATATCTTGGAATGCATTTCTAGCATCTTGATTAGTCGGATAAAAACCTACATTGCGCCGCCGCAATTCCTATTGTCACCGCCCGGCAACTTTGCTAACGTCCCTGAAGCAATTGCATACGGGTCCGGCGGGTTCTGACCACGCCATGCCGGTGTTGCCGACGTGACAACGTGGGAACAGCGATGAACTACGATCTTGAAGCGGCAAGGCTGAAGAAGGACTGGGCGGAGAATCCGCGCTGGAAGGCGATACGCAGGGCGTACTCCGCCGAAGACGTCGTCCGGCTTCGCGGATCGCTGCACGTCGAGCACACTCTCGCGCGTCGCGGCGCCGAGAAGCTCTGGAAGCTCGTCAACGACGAGCCCTTCGTGAACTCGCTCGGCGCGATGAGCGGCAATCAGGCCCTGCAGCAGGTCAAGGCCGGCCTCAAGGCTATTTATCTCTCCGGTTGGCAGGTCGCGGCCGACGCGAACATCGCGGGAGAGATGTATCCCGACCAGTCGCTCTATCCGGTGAACTCGGTTCCGGTGGTCGTCAAGCGCATCAACAGCACGTTCATGCGCGCTGACCAGATCCAGCATATGGAGGGCAACGACAGCATCGATTACTTCGCGCCGATCGTCGCCGATGCCGAAGCGGGATTCGGCGGCGTGCTCAACGCCTTCGAGCTCATGAAGGCGATGATCGAAGCGGGCGCTGCCGGCGTGCACTTCGAGGATCAGCTCGCCTCGGTCAAGAAGTGCGGCCACATGGGCGGCAAGGTGCTGGTGCCGACGCGCGAAGCGGTCGAGAAGCTCGTCGCCGCGCGGCTGGCGGCCGACATCATGGGCGTTCCGACGCTCATCCTCGCGCGCACGGACGCCGAGGCCGCCGATCTCGTCACGTCGGACATCGACGACAACGACAAGCCTTTCTGCACCGGCGAGCGCACCGTGGAGGGCTTCTATCGCACGCGCAACGGTCTGGATCAGGCCGTATCGCGCGGCCTCGCCTACGCCCCCTACGCGGATCTTTTGTGGTGCGAAACCGGCAGGCCCGACCTCGATTTCGCGCGGGCATTCGCCGACGCGATCCGCGCGAAGTACCCGGGCAAGATGCTCGCGTACAACTGTTCGCCCTCCTTCAACTGGAAGAAGAACCTGGACGAGGCGACCGTGGCGAGATTCCAGCAGGAGCTCGGCGCGATGGGTTACAAGTTCCAGTTCATTACGCTCGCCGGTTTCCACAGCCTCAACTACTCGATGTTCAACCTGGCACACGGCTACGCTCACAGCCAGATGAGCGCCTTCGTCGAGTTGCAGGAAGCCGAGTTCGCCGCCGTGAAGAAGGGGTTCACCGCCATCAAGCACCAGCGCGAGGTCGGGACGAGCTACTTCGACGCGGTGACGCAGACGGTGCAGGGCGCGCAGTCGTCGACCACCGCGCTCAAGGGGTCGACCGAGGACGAGCAGTTCTTCGACAAGCCCCAGGCCGAGCTGTCGGTCGCCAACGGCTGATCAGACGTTCGATTCGCCACGCCCGCCCTCAAGGAGGGCGCCGCGCGGCGTTTGTTTTATAGTTGTGGCATGGGAGACGGCAGCAGCGACAAGTCCCGACGCTTTTTCTTCGCGCTCTGGCCCGATCCGCCTGCCCGCGCGCTCATTGCCCGCCTGGCGAGAGAGGTCGCCCTCGAAAGCTGCGGCCGCCCGACGCTGCCGGATCTGATTCATCTGACGCTCGCCTTCGTCGGCCCGCAGCCCGCGATCCGCGTGGACTCGCTGCGCCGTCTTGCCGGCCTTATCCGCGGGCGCGGGTTCATGCTGGCGCTCGACAGAGTGGGCGTGTTCGAAAAGGCGGGCGTCGCCTGGCTCGGCGCGTCGACGCTGCAGGAGGACTTGACCGCGCTCCAACGCGACCTTGCCGACGCGCTGCGCTCGCGCGGGTTCCCCGTCGACACGCGCCCGTACGCGCCGCATCTGACGCTCGCGCGACGCGCCACGGTCGTCGTCGAACGCAGGTTGCCGGAGGCGATCGGGTGGCGGGTGAACGGCTTCACGCTCGTCTCATCGGACACCGCGGGAGACACCCCGGTGTACCGCACGGTTGCTCATTGGCCCCTGGTGTCGTGGTAACCACCCAAAAAAAGGCCGCGGCTCGCGCCGCGGCAACTCCAGGGGAAAGGGAAGGCGCTAGCGGCGGTCACGCCTCGATGGCTTCGCACGGCGCGGGCTCGACCTGCCGACGCTGGACGCGGGCCTCGGTAAGAGAAACGACGGCGAAATCCGGCGCCTCTTCCTCGAACGTCCAGACGGTGGCGTCGACGACGGAGAGCGTCGCGACCGCAACCGGTCCGGAAGGGTAGCCGAGCGGCATCGCGCCCGGTCGGGGACCGCGGCGAATGGAGCCGCTGCGGAAGCTCGAGCTGCGGAAGAGCATTCCGATGAATCCGAAGGCGATACTCGCTCCAAGGAGCGCGCCGATCAGACGACCCAGCGGGTCGGCGGGAATGACCATCGCAGCGACCAGCAGCGCGCCCGCGACACCCGTGAGGGCTCCAAGCATCCCGGCGACCTTGTCCTTGCGCTGTGTATTCACGGTGACTCTCCTTCGTTTGCGTCTCTCGAGTGATTGGATGCGCCGAGACGCCGAGATGGATTCGCGAGCGGCCGGACGACGCACGAAGATTACGTACGCCCCATGACAGGCTCAAGAAGCATGCGACGAATACGGAAGGTCGCGCGATGAAACGCCGCGCAGACGTACCAGAGCGGGAAGAGGCCTCAGCGCCCTAGGGCGACGGGACGCGAGGGATCGGCGGCCCACTCGCTCCACGAGCCCGGGTAGAGGCGTGAACCGGGTAGACCGGCGATCGCCATGGCGAGCGCGTTATGGCAGGCAGTGACCCCGGAACCGCATTGATGCACGACAGCTGCCGGCGCGGTGTCCCGCAGCAGCGCCGCGAATTCCGAACGCAGCTCGGCTGGCGACTTGAACGTGCCGTCGACCGCAAGGTTCTCGGTGTACGGCCGGTTGCGGGCGCCCGGAATGTGACCGGCCACCGGGTCGATCGGCTCGACCTCGCCGCGATAGCGCTCCGGCGCGCGCGCATCGAGCACCAGCAACTCGCTGTCGCCGAGATGGCGCAGGATTTCGTCGCTGGTTGCCGTAGCCGCGGCATGCTTCGGCACGAACACCGCCCCGCGTTGGGGCGGTGCCGCGTTCGTCACGGGCCGGTTCTCCTCGCGCCAGCGGTCGAGCCCGCCATCGAGCACCGCGGCTGCGTCGTGGCCGAGCCATCGCAGCAGCCACCAAAGGCGCGAGGCCCATACGCCGCTGTTCTGGTCGTAGGCGACGACCTGACGCGACGCATCGATCCCCGCGCGCCCGAAAGTCGCGGCGACCGCGTCGACCGTGGGCAGAGGATGCCGCCCGTTGCGACCGGTCTTCGCGCCCGACAGGTCGCGGTCGAGGTGCATGAAGAGCGCGCCAGGCAGATGCCCGCTGCGATACGCCCTCTCGCCGGCTTCGGGATCGACGAGTTCGTACCGGCAGTCGACGATAACGAACGTCGGATCGTCGATGTGCCGGGCGAGCGACTCGGTCGAGATGAGCGTCGAGTACGTCATCGCGCCCCCAGGTGCGAGCTCGTCCGCACGCGGTGCGACGCGGACGGTGAAGACCGAATGGCCGTGCCCGGCGCGGATCCGGGATCCATTCGGGCGCGCCGGGGGAACGGATTCGGTCTAGAAATGGGATTGCAGCTCGCCGCGCAGGAATTCATGGAAATGCTGCATCCCGTCTTCCATCGGCGATTGGTACGGTCCCGTTTCGTTGCGCCCGAGCTTGTAGAGCGCGCGCCGCCCCTCGTCCATGCGCTCGGCGATCTCGTCGTCTTCGGCCGCGGTTTCGAAATACGCGGCCTGCTCCGCCTCGACGAACTCGCGCTCGAACAGCGCGATCTCCTCGGGATAATAGAATTCGACGACGTTGGTAGTGGAATCGACGCCGCGCGGAATGAGCGTGCTGACGATGAGAACATGCGCGTACCACTCCAGCATGATGTTGGGATAGATCGTCAGCCAGATCGCCCCGTGCTTCGGCACCTCGCCGCGGTAATACTCGAGCACGGCTTTGTGCCATCGCTCGTAGGTGCGCGTGCCCGGCTTGGCCAGCGCGCTGTTCACCCCGACGGTCTGGACCGAGTAACGTTCCGCGAACTGCCATTGGAGATTGTCGGTGGTGACGAAAGCCCCAAGCCCCGGATGGAACGGTGCGACGTGGTAGTCCTCCAGATAGACCTCGATGAAGGTCTTCCAGTTGTAATGGCACTCCTTGATCTCGACCCGGTCGAGCATATAACCGGCAAAGTCGAAGTCGGCGGTCACGCTCAAGCCCGCCAGGTCCCCGGCAACGTCGCGCGGACCGTCGAACAGCAGCCCGTGCCAGCGCCGCAGGGAGGTGCTGGCGAGCTTCACGCAGGGCTGCTCGTCGAAGTGCGGCGCACCGAGGAGATTGCCGCTCAAGTCGTACGTCCAGCGATGTAGCGGGCAGACGATGTTCGCCGAATTGCCGCGGCCCTTGAGCATGATCGCCTGACGATGCCGGCAGACGTTCGAGAGGAGCTCAACGCCGCTGGCGTTTCTCACCAGGGCCTGCGCGTTCTCGCGCCAGGGCAGCGCGTAGTAGTCGCCCGTGTCGGGCACCATGAGCTCGTGGCCGACATAGCCTGGCCCGGGCGTGAACAGCACCTGCTGTTCGACCGCCGGCAGCACCGGATCGCAATACCAGGAGACGGGAAGCTGCGATGTGGCCCGTCGCAGCCGATCCGCAGTAGCGAGATTGGACATCAGCCTTTCCTTTTCGTAAACCGCTAACCCAACAAACAATATAAGAGGCGCTAAGCTCGCCCCCCAACCGCTTTGCTAAGTCAGCCCGCTACGAAAAGCTCGTACCAAGGCTGCGTCGTCAAAAGAGAGTTGAATTATAGCTTCTCGATCGACTTCCGGTCCACGTCGGAGTTTCCGAAGGCCGCCGGCAGGCCTAAAGCGGGTGTCGGTACGTTAAAATATCCGAGCGGCTGCCTGGAATCCGGCACGGCGGGCCGACCGAATGGCGCACTCCTCGGCCGATGGCCAACACGTCCTCTCCCAAAACCTTCGAAGCCGCCCTCGCGGAACTGGAAACCATCGTCGCGACGATGGAGGGCGGTCAGTTGCCGCTCGCCGATGCCCTCGCGGCCTACCAGCGCGGAGCAGAGCTGCTCCAGTACTGTCAGGCCGCGCTCAAGGATGCCGAGCAGCAGGTGCAGGTACTGGAACGCGGCGTCCTCAAGTCGTTTGCGCCCGACGATCCCGATGCGACCGGAGGTGCGCCCGCGAACGGCGGTCCGGAGGAAGGCGATGCATCCTGACGTCGCCTTCCCGGTATGGTCGAACGAGCGCGCCCGTCGAACGGAAAGCGTCATCGACCGGCTGCTGCCGCCGATCGGCGAGCCGCCGCAGCGACTGCACGAAGCGATGCGCTATGCTGTCCTCGGCGGCGGCAAGCGCATCCGCGCGCTGCTCGCGTACGCCGCGGGCGAGCTGACCGACGCGGATCCGGCGGTGGTCGACGACGTCGCCGCCGCCATCGAGCTCCTGCACGCCTACTCGCTCATTCACGACGACCTCCCGTGCATGGACGACGATGCGCTTCGTCGAGGCAAGCCAGCCTGCCACGTCGCCTTCGGCGAAGCCACGGCGCTGCTCGCGGGCGATGCCCTGCAGAGCTTGGCTTTCGAGACGCTTGCGGGCGCGGCGCTCCCGGAAGCATCCAAGGCGGTGGTCATCCTGGCTCGGGCGGCCGGCTCGCACGGCATGGCCGGCGGACAGGCCATCGATCTCGCCTGCGTCGACGCCGTATTCGATCTCTCTGAACTCGAGCGCATGCATCGACTCAAAACAGGTGCGCTCATCCGGGCGGCGGTTCGCCTCGGCGCGGATTGCGGCCGGACCGTGGGTGTCGACGGGAACGATGCACTCCTCCGTTACGCGTCGGCCATCGGGCTGGCCTTCCAGGTCGTCGACGACGTCCTCGACGTCGAAGGCACGGCGCAGAGTCTGGGCAAGACCGCGGGCAAGGACGCGGTGCAGCGCAAGTCGACGTACGTTACGCTGTTGGGCCTGACCGCCGCCCGGGAGCGCGTCGAGGCGCTGCGCGTCGATGCGCGCGCAGCACTTTCGGGACTGGGGACACGGGCGCGAAGGCTCGGGGAGCTCGCCGACTGGATCGCGGCGAGGACCCACTGATGGAACCTCTCCTCGAGAAGATCGACGACCCCTCGCAGCTCCGGCAGCTCCGCGAGGAAGACTTGCCGCAGCTCGCGCGCGAACTGCGCGAGTTCATCCTCGAATCGGTCGCGCGTACCGGAGGCCACCTCTCGTCGAATCTCGGCACGGTGGAGCTCGCCGTCGCGCTCCACTATGTCTTCGACACGCCCCGGGATCGCCTGGTGTGGGACGTCGGGCACCAGAGTTACGCGCACAAGATCCTAACCGGCCGGCGCGAGGGCATGGCCAAGTTGCGGCAGTGGGGCGGGATCGCCGGCTTCCCGCGACGGGTCGAGAGCGAATACGACACCTTCGGCACCGCGCATTCGTCGACGTCGATCTCGGCCGCGCTCGGGATGGCGGTCGCGGCCCGCCGCAAGGGCGAGAAGCGCGCGGTCGTGGCCGTGATCGGCGACGGCGCGATGAGCGCCGGCATAGCCTTCGAGGCGATGAACAACGCCGGCGTCGTCGGGGCCGATCTGCTGGTGATCTTGAACGACAACGACATGTCGATCTCCGAGCCGGTCGGCGCATTCAACAACTACCTGGCGCGGCTGCTCTCGGGGCGCGTGTACAACACCGTGCGCCGCGGTGGCAAGGAAGTGCTGTCCAAGCTCCCGCCGGTGAAGGAGCTCGCGAAGCGCTGGGAAGAGCACATGAAGGGCATGGTTCTTCCCGGTACGCTGTTCGAGGAGTTCGGCTTCAACTACATCGGGCCGATCGACGGGCACAATCTCGACACGCTTGTGAAGACGCTGTCGAACGTGAAGAAGCTCTCCGGCCCTCAGCTCCTGCACGTGATGACGCGCAAGGGACACGGCTATGCGAAGGCCGAGGAGGACCCCATCCTCTATCACGGTGTGACGAAGTTCGATCCCTCAGCGGGCATCGTGCCGAAAGCGGCCGGCAAGCCGACCTACACGCAGGTGTTCGGCGACTGGCTGTGCGATATGGCGGCGCGCGACGTGCGGCTGATCGGGATCACGCCGGCGATGCGCGAGGGCTCGGGTCTGGTGCGCTTCTCGCAAGAGTACGCGGACCGCTACTTCGACGTCGGCATCGCCGAGCAGCACGCCGTCACGTTCGCGGCCGGACTGGCCTGCGAGGGCATGAAGCCCGTCGTGGCGATCTATTCGACGTTCCTGCAGCGCGCGTACGATCAGCTCATTCACGACGTCGTGCTGCAGAACCTGCCGGTGATGTTCGCCATCGATCGGGCGGGGGTCGTCGGCGCCGACGGCCCGACCCACGCCGGGAGCTTCGATCTGACGTACCTGCGCTGTCTGCCCAACACCACCGTGATGGCGCCTTCCGACGAGAACGAATGCCGGCAGATGCTGACCACCGCCTTCATGCTCGACACGCCCTGCGCGGTGCGCTATCCGCGCGGTGCCGGCCCGGGGGCCGTGATCGAGCGCGAGCTGAAAGCCGTCCCGGTCGGCAAGGGCGAGATCCGGCGCGACTCCAAGCGCCACAGGATCGCGATTCTCGCGTTCGGCAGCGTGCTGCACGCGGCGCTCGCCGCCGCCGAAGAACTCGACGCAACCGTGGCCAACATGCGCTTTGTCAAACCGCTCGACGCCGAGCTTGCGGCCTATCTCGCCCGAACGCACGAAGCGCTGGTCACCGTCGAAGAAAACGTCGTGGCGGGCGGAGCGGGGAGCGCCGTCGCAGAAGCGCTGGCGGCGGCCGGTTTCGCCATTCCGATCCTGCACCTCGGATTGCCGGACGAATTCATCGATCACGGGGATCCGGCGGTGGTGCTCGAGCACTGCGGCCTCGACGCCAAGGGCATTGCCGCGTCGATCCTGCAGCGCTTCGGGGCGCGCAAGAGCGATTCGGCGCAGCCGGCGACGGTGGTCAAGATCGCCAAGCCCGCGGCATAGCAGCGGGCCGGGCGCGATCCCGCGCCGAGGCCCTTTTCGGCGGCCGCGGATACTCGACCAGCGCCGCGGCCTTGCGCTCGAAAGGATCGCGTTTCGAGAGCAGCCGCACCTGTGGGGCGGAAATGAGCCCGTAATGGCGCCATGCGGCCAGTCGTGAGTGGGCCTCGACGCACGCCTTTTCGCTGGTGATCCACAGTGCCGGATCGAGCCGGCGCAAGTCGAAGGCTGCGGAGTAGCTGCGCAGCGTTTTCCGGCCGCGCTTGTCGAAATATTCGTGGAAATAGGACATCGCCAGCTCGCGCAGGGACCGATAGATGGGATCGCGGTAGCGCAGGCAGGCGCCATTGGTTTTCGATAGCGCTCCCCAACAACGCCGCCGCCGGAAGAGCGCGATGACGTGCGGATAGTCGCATGGGTCGCAATCCAGGTGCATCACCAGCGGAGGCTCGCCGTGAACCCAGAGCGCGCACGCCGCCAGCAGCGCCCCCTCGATGCAGTGCGCGCGACGCTGCCGCAGCACCTCGCGCACCGACAGAATTGTCTCGCCGTCGATCTCGTGATTGATCGGGAGGGCGTTGAGGAACGCCTGAATCCTCTCCGGCGTCGCGAGGCGACGCAAGATCGCGAATTCGCCGCGCGTCAGGCCCAGGTCCTCGCGCTTCGGCGTGCCCATTGCGACGCTGCTCCTCATGGGGGAATCATACGCTCTGGCTCTCGACGAGCCTGGCGCTTGCGAGCCCGCGACAAAGGTGGGTACGATCGCATCTTTCACGCCCGCTTCCGGCGCGGCGAAACGCCGACATGATCTCTCTCGACAGCCACCCCTCCGGTCGCCACTTCCTGCAGATTCCCGGTCCGACGAACGTGCCTGATCGCGTGCTGCGCGCGATCGATCAGCCGACGATCGACCATCGCGGACCCGAGTTCTCGGCTCTAGGACGGGCGGTGCTCGCGGGGCTGAAGAAAGTCTTCCGGACGGAAGGCGACGTGGTGATCTATCCCGCTTCCGGCACCGGCGCTTGGGAGGCAGCGCTCGTCAACACCCTCTCGCCCGGCAGTCGGGTGCTGATGGCGGAAACCGGGCACTTCGCCGCGCTGTGGAAGCGCCTGGCGGAGCGGCTGGGGCTGAGCGTCAACTTGTTGCCCGGCGACTGGCGACACGGCGTATCGGCCGCGGCGATCGAGGAAGCCCTGGCCGCCGATCGAGAGCGTACCATCGCAGCGGTGTGCATCGTCCACAACGAGACCTCGACCGGCGTGACCAGCCGCGTGGCCGAAGTGCGTGCCGCGATCGACCGGACGGGGCATCCGGCCTTGTTCATGGTCGACACGATCTCCTCGCTCGCCTCGATCGACTACCGCCACGACGAATGGGGCGTCGACGTCACGGTGGGCGGCTCGCAGAAGGGGCTCATGCTGCCGCCCGGATTGTCGTTCAACGCGATCGGCGCCAAGGCACTGGCGGCGTCGAAGACAGCGAAGCTGCCGCGCTCGTACTGGGACTGGGGCGAGATGCTGGCGAGCAACGCCTCCGGCTTCTTTCCCTACACGCCGGCAACCAATCTGCTGTATGGATTGCATGAAGCTCTCGACATGCTGTTCTCCGAAGGGCTCGAACGCGTGTTCGCGCGGCACACGCGTCTCGCGGAAGCCACGCGACGCGCCGTGCGCGCCTGGGGCCTCGAGATCCTCTGCGCCGATCCCGCCGAATACAGCTCGTCGCTCACGGCCGTCATGATGCCGTCGGGGCACGGTGCCGACGCTTTTCGCAAGATCGTGCTCGACCGTTTCGACATGTCGCTGGGCCAGGGCCTGGGCAAGCTCGCGGGCAAGATCTTCCGCATCGGCCACCTCGGTTACTTCAACGATCTCATGCTCTGCGGCACGCTCGCGGGCGTGGAGATGGGACTGGAGCTCGCCGCCGTGCCGCATCGCAAGGGCGGTGCGCAGGAGGCGATGGACTACCTGGCGCGCACCGCCGCCGCCGAGCTGGCGCGCGCAGCGTAAGCGAGCGCGCCGCGAATACAGGCGGGCAGAACCACCACTCATTGGAGGAAGAGAGCGATGAAGATCAGCCGATCCGTTCGCCAGTCATGGCCGACTGTTACCGTCTCGTTGGCAGTCGCCGCATTTGCGCTGTCGGTCTTCGCTCCATCGGCGTCGGCACAGATCGAGATCAAGCTCGGTCACGTCGGCGAGCCGGGATCGCTGTTCCAGAAGAGCGCCGACGAGTTCGCCAGGCGCGCCAACGCCAAGCTCGCCGGCAAGGCGAAGGTCGTGACGTACGGCTCGAGCCAGCTCGGCAGCGACGAGGAAATGATCCAGAAGCTCAAGCTCGGTACGCTGGACATGGCCTTGCCGTCGACGGTGATGAGCTCGCAGGTCGATCTGTTCGGCGTGTTCGAGATGCCCTATCTCGTGAAGGATCGCGCTCACATGGGCCGCATCGAGAAGGAGCTCTTCTGGTCCAGGCTCGAGCCGGAAGTCGAGAAGAAGGGGCTCAAGGTGATCGCCGTATGGGAGAACGGCTTTCGCCAGATCACCAATAACAAGCGCCCGATCAAGGTCCCCGGCGATCTCGCCGGCATCAAGCTGCGTGTCCCCGGAGGCAAGTGGCGCGTGAAGATGTTCCAGGCCTACGGGGCGAACCCGAGCCCGATGAAGTTCTCGGAGCTGTTCGCCGCGCTGCAAACCGGCGTGATGGATGGCGAGGAGAATCCGTTCACTCAGATCTATTCGGCTCGACTGCAGGAAGTGCAGAAATACCTCTCGCTCTCCGGCCACGTCTACACGCCCGCCTATCTTACGGTCGGGATGGCGCACTGGAACACGCTGCCTGCGGACGTGCGCAAGGTCCTTGAAGACACGGCGAAGGAGACGCAAGCCTACGTCTATCAGACGGCGGCGAAGGACGACGAAGATCTGCTCGGCAAGCTCAAAGCTGCCGGGATGCAGGTGAACGAAGTCGACAAGAGCGCGTTCATCGCCGCGAGCAAGCCGATCTACGAGGAGTTCGGCAAGGAAGTCCAGGGGGCGAAGGAGCTGATCGACCGCGCGGTAGCGCTCGGCAAGTGAAGGGCTTCCGAGCGGCGTACGGGCGGCTGCTCGAATGGGCGGTCGCCGCGCTGATGGTCGTCCTGTTCGTCGAGGTGACCGTCGGCGTCGTCTTCCGCTTCATCGGTCAGTCGCTCGCGTGGTACGACGAGGTCGCCTCTCACCTTCTCGCCTGGCTCACGTTCTACGGCGCGGCCCTCGCCTCGGTGAAGCGTGCGCACATCGGCTGCCCGGAAGTCGTGGAGATGATGCCGTGGCGGTCGCGGAAGCTCGCGAACATCGCCGCCCAGGTCATCGTCATCACCTTCTTCGTGCTGCTCGGGAGCGTAGGCGCGTGGATCATGCCGGTACTCGCCACCGATGCGCTCATCAGCGTGCCGTCGATTCCAATGAGCGTGGTGCAGTCGGTTATTCCGATCTCCTCGCTGCTGATCGTGATCGCCGAGGTCGCCTATTTGGCGGAGCTCGTCGGGTCGAAGGCGCCGCCCAAGGCACCCGGCGTCGCGATCGCGGACGAACTGCAGTAAAGCCGGGAAATCGATCGTGACAACGATGCTCGGCCTGTTCGCGGCGGTGATCGGAATCGTGCTCATCAACGTTCCGATCGCGGTCGCGCTCGGTGTGGTCGCGCTGGCAGCAATGCTGGCGACCCACGGTACGGCAAGCCTGCCGAACCTCGCGCTCGTGACCTACAACGGGGCGACCAGCTTTCCGCTGCTCGCCATTCCGCTGTTCATCCTGGCCGGCGCGATCATGAATGCGTCCGGCATCTCACGGCGCCTGATCGCGTTCGCCTCGGCGCTGTTCGGCTGGATCCGCGGGGGCCTCGCGCACGTCTCGATCGGCTCGATGATGTTCTTCGCCGAGATCTCGGGCTCGGCGGTCGCCGGCGTGGCTGCGCTCGGTTCGATCCTGATCCCGGGCATGAAGGCTCAGGGATACCCGGCGGCTCTGGCGGCGGCGACCATGTCGAGCGCGGCGACGCTCGCGATCATCATCCCGCCGTCGATTCCGATGATCATCTACGCCGTCATGGCGGAGACCTCCGTCGTTCAAATGTTCGTCGCCGGGATCGTCCCGGGCATTCTCGGCGGCCTCGGGCTGATGGGGATGGCCTACTGGTTCGCTAGGCGCTACAACCTGCCGCGCGAGAGCTCGTTTTCGTGGAAGCGCGTCGGCGCTGCAGGACGTGACGCCCTGTGGGCTTTCCTGCTGCCGATCATCATCCTCGGCGGCATCTTCGGCGGCGTGGTGACCGCGACCGAAGGCGCGGCGCTCGCAGTGGTCGCGGCCCTCTTCGTCGGGCTCGTCATCTACCGGGAGCTCGACTTTCCGCATCTCTACCGGTCGATCCTCGAAGGCGGCGTGCAGACGGCGGTCGTCATGCTTCTGGTCGCGACCAGCGCGCTGCTGGGGAGCTATCTGTCGGAAGCGCGCGCGCCGCAGGAGCTCGCGGCCGGGGTGGCGGAGCTAACGCAGAACAAATGGGTCGTGCTGGCGCTCCTCAACGTGCTGTTCCTGATTCTCGGCATGTTCCTGCACTCGGCCGCGGCGATCATTCTGGTGGTGCCGGTCGTGATGCCCCTGGTCAGGACCGTCGGCATCGATCCGGTGCACTTCGGCCTGATTGTCACGGTCAACCTCGGCATCGGCCAGCAGACGCCTCCGGTGGCCAGCGTTCTCATGGTGGCCAGCGCGATCGCCAAGGAGTCGATCTGGAACGTCACGCGCGTCAACGTCTGGTTCATCGGCGTTCTGCTCACCGTGCTGCTGCTCGTTACCTATGTGCCCGTGACCGGCATGGGCTTGGTCGAGCTGTTCTACCGCTAGGAGCTTTTTAGCATGATCGAACTCGTCGACGTCAGGCGCGACGGCGCCATCGCCACCGTCGTACTCAACCGGCCCGAGAAGCTCAACGCGCTCACCCTCCGCATGTGGCGGGCGCTGGGCGAGGTCGTTGACGCCCTCTCCGCTGAGGAAAGCCTTCGCTGCATCATTCTCCGCGGCGCAGGCGAGAAAGCGTTCTCTCCCGGCAACGATATCGGCGAGTTCGCAACCGAGCGGTCGAACAAGGCCCAGGCGGTCGCATACGGGCACGGGATGCACGCTACACTCAAGGCGCTGGACGAGTGCCGGCATCCGCTCGTCGCCCAGATCCATGGGATCTGCGTCGGCGGCGGACTGGAAATCGCGGCACTCGCCGATCTTCGCATTTGCGGCGAATCGAGCCGCTTCGGGGCGCCCATCAAGAATCTGGGGCTGACGATGGCGTACGCGGAAATGGCGTCGCTCGTCCGCCTCGTCGGCGAGGCCATCGCGCTCGAGATTCTGCTCGAAGGGCGCATCTTCGACGCGGCCGAAGCGCTGCACAAGGGTCTGGTCACTCGCGTGGTCCCCGACGCCGAGGTGGCTGCGGAAGCGCGAGCGGCGGCCGAGCGCATCGCGGAAGGCGCTCCGCTGGTCGCGCGCTGGCACAAGAAGTTCGCGCGCCGGCTCGCCGATCCGCACCCGCTCGGCGCGGCGGAAATCGAGGAATGCTTCGATTGCTTCGATACGGAGGATTTCCGCATCGGCTACGCGTCGTTTCTCGCCAAGAAGAAGCCCGTGTTCGTCGGACGATGAGGAGGCTTCACCTCAAATCGGCTCGCGGCTCATCTTGCCAACCAAGCCGGGCCGGCGCATGAGCGCAGCGCTTTCCGGCGATTCGCACCCCGGCCCGCTCGCCGGCCTGCGCGTGCTGGAGCTCGCGCAGATCATGGCGGGCCCGACCTGCGGCATGATGCTCGCCGACATGGGCGCGGACGTGATCAAGGTCGAGAAGCTGCCCGGGGGTGACGATGCGCGCGGGTACCGCGAGCCTCGCGTCAACGGCGTCTCCGCGCCGTTCCTCATGCTCAATCGCAACAAGCGGGGCATGGCGCTCGATCTCAAGCAGGCGAAGGGGCGCGAGGTCTTGTTGCGGATGGTGCGGACCGCCGACGTGCTCACCGAGAATTACCGCCGCGGCACGCTGGAGAAATTCGGGCTCGGCTACGAGGTACTCGCCAAAGAAAATCCCGGACTGATCTATTGCGCGATCTCGGGATACGGTCGCGACGGACCCTTGAGCGACAAGGGCGGATTCGACCTCATCGCCCAAGGCTTTGCGGGACTGATGGCGATCACCGGCGAGCCCGGGCGGCCTCCGGTGAAGACCGGGAACCCGGTCGCCGATATCAACGCCGGACTCCTCGCCGTCGGCGGTATCGTGGCTGCATACGTGCACAAGCTCAAGACCGGCCGGGGACAGATCGTGGACACATCGCTCATGGAAGCGGCGCTGCAGCAGACGTACTGGCAGGCGGCGATCTATTTCGCGACCGGAAAATCGCCGGGACCAACCGGCTCGGCGCACGTGCTGACCGCGCCTTACCAGGCGTTCCGCGTCCGGGACGGCTGGATCAACATCGGCGGCGCCAACCAGGCGAACTGGGAGCGCATCGCTGACGTGCTCGGCCATCCCGAGTGGCGCGACGATGCGCGCTTCGCGACCAACTCGGCACGGATGGAAAATCTCGATGCACTGGTCGCCCTCATGGAGCCGGCGCTGCGGACGCGCGACCGGAGCGACTGGCTCGCGGCCTTCGACGCGGCCGGTGTGCCGGCCGGCCCGGTACACGAGCTGGGCGAGGCGCTCACGCATCCGCAGACGCTTGCCCGCGCGATGGTGGTCGATCTTACGCATCCCGAGGCCGGCGAGACGCGTGCGCTGGGCTGCCCGCTGCACTTCTCGGCCACGCCGACGCGGATCGACCGACCGGCGCCGCGGCTCGGCGAGCACACGCGGGAGGTCTTGCGCGAATACGGCTACGCCGACGCGGACATCGACGCGTTGGCCGCGGAGGGCGTAGTGGAGATCGCAACGTAGCCCGGGGTAGCGAAGCGAACCCCAGGTCAACGTCACGACCTCGCGATATCCACGACACCGGGTAATCGCGGCTTCGCCGATCCAGGCGGTACAATTTACGATGGTATCGATGCGGCCCGTCGTCATCTTCCGTTTTTCTCCGACCGAGGGTCCCGGCCAGTTCGGACAGTGGCTCGACGAGCACGAGCTGTCGCATCGCGTGATCGCGCTCGACGAGGGCGAGCGCGTGCCTCACGATCCGCGTGGGTTTTCCGGGATCGCGATGATGGGCGGCCCGATGAGCGCCAACGACGACCTGCCCTGGAACGCGCCGCTGATCGGCTTTCTCCGCGAGGCGGTGGAAGCTGAGGTGCCCGTGCTCGGGCATTGTCTCGGCGGCCAGATTCTCGCGAAGGCGCTCGGCGCGCGGGTGATGCGGACCCCGACACCGGAGATCGGCTGGGGAGACGTGCGGGTGGTCGGAGCAGCCGACTGGTTCGGCGGACGCGAGGCCTTCACGACGTTCCAATGGCACTACGACATCTTCGCTTTGCCGCCCGGGGCCACGCGCGTGCTCACGAACGCCTACAATCCGGATCAGGCTTTCGTCTTTGGCATGCACGTGGGCTTCCAATGCCATATCGAGATGACGCGGCCCATGGTGGAGACGTGGTGCCGCACGGGCGCGAAGGAGCTGCCGGAGCGCACCGACGGAGCGAAGCAGAGCAGCGCGGACATGTTCACCGATCTCGATCGCAAGCTCGCCGCGCTCTCGCGGGTCGCCGATGACGTCTACGCGCGATGGGCGCGGGGGCTCGTATCGTGACGTTGCACATCCGCGCGCTCCCCGATCACCTGATCAACCAGATCGCCGCCGGCGAGGTGGTCGATCGGCCGGCGGCTGCGCTCAAGGAGCTGCTCGAGAACAGCCTCGACGCCGGGGCGCGAATGATCGACGTGGACCTTGCCGGGGGAGGCACGAGACTGATCCGCGTGGCCGACGACGGCGCAGGCATCGAGCGGGAGGAGCTCGCGCTCGCGGTCGCGCGCCATGCGACTTCGAAAATCGCCACGGTCGCCGACCTCGCGGCGATCGAGACGCTGGGCTTCCGCGGCGAGGCGCTGGCGTCGATTGCAGCGGTGTCGCGGCTCTCGATCACCTCGCGCTCGCGCGACAAATCGCATGCCTGGCGGCTCGAGGTCGAGGGCGGTGAGATCGCCGTGCCGCAACCGGCCGCGCTCGCCGCGGGCACCACCGTGACCGTCCAGGAGCTCTACTTCAACACGCCCGCACGGCGGAAGTTCCTGCGCACCGAAGCGACCGAATACGGTCATTGCGAGGAGGCGTTCCGGCGCATAGCCCTTTCCCACCCCGAGGTGGGATTCACGCTCGGCCGCAACGGCAGCGTGCGCTATCGGCTCATCGCAGGCGGTCGCCGCTTGCGCGCGGATGCGCTGCTCGGCGACGGCTTCGCAACGCACGCCGCGTCGGTCGATGCCCAAGGCCCCGGACTTTCGCTCAGCGGCTGGGCCGTGCGCCCCGCGTATGCGGCTTCGGGCACCCCGGCGCGCGATGCCCAGTACGTGTTCATCAACGGCCGCTTCGTGCGCGACCGCGTCCTTTCGCACGCGCTGCGCGAGGCGTATCGCGACGTGCTCCATAGCGACCGTCAGCCGGCGTACGTACTCTGGCTCGAGATCGAGCCGCGGCAGGTCGACGTCAACGTGCATCCAACCAAGATCGAAGTGCGCTTCCGCGAGAGCGGAGCGGTGCACCAGTTCGTGCGCTTCGCCGTGGAAAAGGCGCTCGCGGCGACAGCCGCGGAGCAGCCTGCGGTCTCCGCCGCCGAGCGCCTCGGCGTCGCCGCTGCGCGGACGCCGCCGCTCGTCCCGCACGCGGGCCATACGGGATTTGCCGCGCAAGGTGCGATCCCGCTCGCGAGCCGCGAGCCCGCCGCGTTCTACACACGGCTTTTCGGCGAGCGTGCGCCGACGCGGGACGGCCCCGACCTGCCCAACGAGGATGAGCATCCCCTGGGCTTCGCCCTGGCGCAGCTTCACGGCATCTATGTCCTCGCCCAGAATCGCGACGGGCTGGTGCTGATCGACATGCACGCGGCGCACGAACGCATCCTCTACGAGCGGCTGAAGCAGGCGCTCGACCGGGCCATGCCGATGCAACCGCTCCTCGTGCCGGTGACCTTCGCCGCGGAATCGCTCGAAGTCGCGACGGCGGAAGAGCACTGCGACGCGCTTGCGTCGCTCGGCTTCGCCCTGACTCCGCTCGGTCCGGCGACGCTGGCGGTGCGCGCGATTCCGGCGCTCTTGCGCGATGCCGATGCGGTCACGCTGGCGCGTGCCGTGCTGGCCGACGTGCACGAGTACGGCGCGAGCCGCGTTCTGACCGGCGAGCGCGACGAGCTTCTGTCGACGATGGCCTGCCACGGCGCGGTCCGCGCGCGGCGCAGCCTCACCGTGCCGGAGATGAACGCTCTGCTGCGCGAGATGGAAGCCACCGAGCGCTCGGGCCAGTGCAACCACGGCCGGCCCACGTGGTATCAGCTGTCGCTTCACGACCTGGATCGGCTGTTCCTTCGCGGAAGGTGAGCGCGCTTCCCCGGCAGGCAGCGCAGGTCACGCAGCCCGCTTCGCGAATGGTTCCGTCCATCCTGCTCATCGGTCCGACCGCATCGGGCAAGAGCGCGCTCTCGCTCACGCTCGCGGAAGCGTTCGGGGGCGAGATCGTCAGCGTCGATTCGGCCCAGGTCTATCGCGGGCTGGACATCGGGAGCGCCAAGCCCGACGCGGCGACGCGCGCGCGCGTGCCGCATCATTTGATCGACCTGATCGATCCGACCGAGGCGTATTCGGCCGCGCGGTTCGCGCGCGAAGCGCTGGCGGCGATCGCGGCGATCCGCGCGCGCGGCCGCGTGCCGATCCTCTCCGGCGGCACCATGCTGTATTTCAAGGCGCTTTGCGAAGGGCTGTCCGACCTCCCTGGGGCCGATGCGGCTCTCCGGGCGGAGCTCGACGCGCGCGCGTCGCGGGAGGGCTGGCCCGCGCTTCACGCCGAGCTCGCACGCGTCGATCCGCAGACCGCGTCGCGGCTGAAGCCGGGAGACGCGCAGCGCATCCAGCGCGCTCTCGAGGTCTGGCATCTAGCCGGCGTGGCCCTGTCTTCCCTTCAGGGGCAACGCCGGGCCGGCGGCTCGCTCGGTCCGACGCTGCGCATCGCACTGATCCCCGCCGATCGGGCGCGGCTGCACGAAGCGATCGCGCAACGGTTCGATGCGATGCTGGAGGCAGGCCTCGTCGACGAATTGCGCGCTCTGCGGCGTCGGTATCGCCTTACTCCTCAACTGCCGGCGATGCGCTGCATCGGCTACCGTCAGGCGTGGGCTCATCTGGAAGGAGAGATCGATGCGCCAACGCTTCGGGCACGTGCCATTGTGGCGACACGGCAGCTCGCCAAGCGCCAGCTCACCTGGTTGCGCGCGATGGGCGTCCGGGCGTTCGATCCCTTCGCGGCCGGAGCGGCGAACGCGGTGGCGGCGCTTGTCGACGAGGCGCTGGGCCGGGAGGCGCCTATTGCACGTTCGCGCGTTTGCGGCTAATTTCAATAGTTTCCCTTCCGACATGCTGCGGCGCCTGCGCCCCACCGATGACCGCATTTACGACCCAAATGAATAGCCCTCCGGGCGCCCAACTGAGTCTCTACGACAAGCTTTGGCACAGCCACGTCGTTCGCACCGAGGGCGACGGCACGACGCTCCTTTACATCGATCGCCACCTCGTGCACGAAGTGACAAGCCCGCAGGCCTTCGAGGGGTTGAGGCTCGCTGGCCGCAAACCGTGGCGGATGGATTCCGTCATCGCTACCGCCGACCACAACACGCCGACGCAGCATTGGGACCGCGGCATCGAGGATCCAACGTCGCGGGTTCAGGTCGACGCTCTCGATCGCAACATGCGCCAGTACGGCGCGAAGGCCTATTTCCCGTTCCGCGACCAGAGGCAGGGCATCGTGCACGTGATCGGGCCCGAGAACGGGGCGACGCTGCCCGGCATGACGGTCGTCTGCGGCGATTCGCACACCAGCACTCACGGCGCCTTCGGCTGTCTCGCTTTCGGCATCGGCACGTCGGAAGTCGAGCACGTGCTGGCGACGCAATGCCTCGTCACCAAGAAGGCAAAGGCGATGCGCGTCAACGTCGAGGGCAGGTTGCCCTTCGGCTGCTCGGCCAAGGACGTGGCGCTGGCGATCATCGGCAAGATCGGCATCGCGGGCGGCACCGGCCACGCAATCGAATTCGCCGGCTCGACGATCCGCGGGTTGTCGATGGAAGGCCGCATGACGGTATGCAACATGTCGATCGAGGCCGGCGCGCGCGCGGGCATGATCGGCGTCGACGACACGACGATCGGCTATCTCCAGGGGCGACCGTTCGCGCCCAAGGGCGAGCTGTGGCCGAGGGCGCTGGCGTATTGGCGCACGCTCGCGTCCGATCCGGGCGCGCGCTTCGATCGCACCGTCGCGCTCGACGCGACGGCCATCGCGCCGCAGGTGACCTGGGGCACATTGCCCGAAATGGTGACGACCATCGAAGGGCGGGTTCCGGATCCCGACAGAGAGCGCGATCCCATCGTCCGCGAGGGCATCGAGCGCGCCCTGACCTACATGGGGCTCAAGCCGAACACGGCGATCTCCGACATCCGGATCGACAAGGTCTTCATCGGCTCGTGCACCAATTCGCGCATCGAGGATCTGCGCGTCGCGGCTTCGGTCGTCAAAGGCAGGCGGAAGGCCGCCAGCGTCAAGCAGGTGCTGGTCGTCCCGGGTTCGGGCCTGGTGAAAGCACAGGCCGAGCGCGAAGGCCTCGACCGCGTGTTCACATCCGCCGGCTTCGAATGGCGCGAGCCGGGCTGCTCGATGTGCCTCGGGATGAACGACGATCGGCTCGGTCCAGGAGAGCGCTGCGCTTCGACCTCGAACCGCAATTTCGAAGGTCGCCAGGGTCCGGGGGGCCGCACGCATCTGGTCAGTCCCGCGATGGCCGCCGCCGCCGCCATCGCCGGTCATTTCGTCGACGTGCGTCGGCTCGGATAAGGGAAGGAAGAACATGAAAAGGAAGATCGTCGCATGGCTGTCAGTCGCCGGCATGGCCGCTGCCGCGCTTACGGTGGCAGCCTGCAACACCGTCGAAGGCGCAGGCAAGGACATCAAGGCCGGCGGCCAGGCCATCGAGAAGGCCGCGGAAAGGAACAAGACCTACTGATGCAGCCCTTTCGCGTCCTGACCGCAATCGTGGCGCCGCTCGACCGCGCCAATGTCGACACCGACGTCATCATTCCTAAGCAATTCCTGAAGTCGATCAACCGCTCTGGATTCGGTCCCAACCTGTTCGACGGCTGGCGTTATCTCGACGGGGGGGAGCCAGGCGTCGATCCTACGGCCCGCCCGAAGAATCCCGACTTCGCCCTGAACCAGCCGCGCTACCACGGTGCACAAATCCTGCTCGCCCGGCGCAACTTCGGCTGCGGGAGCTCGCGCGAGCACGCCCCGTGGGCACTGCTCGATTACGGATTCCGCGCACTCATCGCGCCGTCGTTTGGCGACATCTTCTTCAACAACTGCCTCAAGAACGGTCTGCTGCCGGTCGTGCTCACCGAGAGCGAGGTCGATCGGCTGTTCCACGCCTGCCTCGCCACGCCGAGCTTTTCGCTGATCGTCGATCTCGAGAGGCAGACGGTTATGACCGCCGATGGTGCGCAGGTGTTCGCCTTCGATGTGGAGCCCTTTCGCAAGCACTGCCTGCTCAACGGGCTGGATGAAGTCGGCTTGACGCTCGAGCACGCCGACGAGATTCGCGCGTTCGAAGCGAAGCGCCTCGCCGAACAGCCGTGGCTCGCCTGACGCGGCGTCGGCACCGCGCGACGGCAAGATCGCGAACAAACGCTGCTCTCCGTGTGTCCAGCCTCGGGGCGCCGCGGTGAAGATCGCGTTGCTACCGGGCGACGGCATCGGCCCCGAGATCGTCGCCGAGGCGGCCAAGGTGCTGGAGCGCTTCCGGCGGGAAGGTCTATCGATCGAAACCGAGATCGCGCCGATCGGCGGGTCGGGCTATGACGCGGCCGGCCAGCCGCTTCCTGACGCAACCCTCGACCTGGCGCGGGCGGCGGACGCGGTACTGCTCGGCGCCGTCGGCGGGCCGAAGTACGACGCACTGCCGCGCGCGCTTCGCCCCGAGCAGGGCATCCTCGCCATCCGCAAGGAGCTGGGCTTGTTCGCCAACCTGCGGCCCGCGCTGCTCTACCCCGAACTCGCCTCGGCGTCCACGCTCAAGCCCGAGGTCGTCGCCGGCCTCGATCTGATGATCGTACGGGAGCTGACCGGCGACGTGTACTTCGGACGCCCTCGCGGCCGACGGACCAATGCAGCGGGTGAAAGCGAAGGCTTCGACACCATGCTCTATGCCGAATCGGAGGTCCGGCGCATCGCCCGCGTGGGCTTCGAGACCGCGCGCAGGCGCAAGCGTCTGCTCTGCTCGGTGGACAAGGCCAATGTGCTCGACACGTCGATCCTCTGGCGCGAAGTGGTGACCGCCGTTGCCGCCGAGTATCCGGACGTCACCCTGTCGCACATGTACGTCGACAACGCCGCGATGCAGCTCGTGCGCGCGCCGAAGCAGTTCGACGTCATCGTCACGGGGAATCTCTTCGGCGACATTCTCTCGGACGAGGCATCGATGCTTGCCGGCTCGATCGGCATGCTGCCTTCCGCGTCCCTCGACGCGCGCAGCAAGGGGCTCTACGAGCCGATCCACGGCTCCGCACCCGATCTCGCCGGAAAGAATGTCGCGAATCCGCTGGCGACGATCCTTTCGCTCGCAATGATGTTTCGCTACACCTTCGGTCGCACCGAGGTCGCGGGCCGTATCGAGGCCGCCGTGCGCCGTGTGCTCGCGGAGGGCCACCGGACCCCCGACATTGCCGCGCCAGGCCAGCGCGCGATCGGGACCCGCGACATGGGCGAGCGCGTGGCTGGGGCGCTGTGAGATCCCCATGAGCTCGGGCCATCCGATCGTGATCCGCCGCGCCGAGCCCGCGGATGCGCAAGCCATTCACGAGACTTTCCTCGGTCCCAGAGCCATCGCCGGGACGCTGCAATTGCCGTATCCTTCAGTCGAGATGTGGCGCAAGCGCCTGGCCGAGGTCGCCCCGGACGATTTTCTCCTGGTGGCCACGATCGCGGGCGAGGTGGTGGGCAATCTCGGACTGCACGCGGTGTCGAAGTCGCCTCGCCGCCGGCACGCGGGCGCGATCGGGATGTCGGTGCGCGACGACCGGCAGGGGCGCGGTGTGGGCACGGCGCTGCTCAAGGCGGCGATCGAGCTCGCCGACGGCTGGCTCAACTATCAGCGGCTCGAGCTCTCCGTCTACACGGACAACGTCGGCGCGGTACATCTGTATCGCAAGTTCGGCTTCGCGATCGAGGGAACGTGCCGGGCGTTCGCGTTCCGGGACGGGCAGTATGTCGATGCGTATCAGATGGCGCGGCTCAACCCCGCGCTGAACTTGAACGAGGCGATGCTGGAATGAGCGATCAAGTCGAAGTGCGGCCCGATGTGTCGAGCAAAGCGACACCGGCGAAGCGTGTTCTAAGAGTCGGCATCGTGGGCTGGCGCGGCATGGTCGGCTCCGTGCTGATGCAGCGCATGCTGGAAGAAGACGATTTCGCGCTGATCGAGCCGGTGTTCTTCACGACATCCAATGTAAGGGGCGAAGGGCCGGCTATCGGCGGGCGCGTCGCGCCGCTCGAGAACGGCCACGACATCGCCGCGCTCGAGGCCAACGACGTCATCCTGGCCTGCCAGGGAGGCGACTATACGACCGAGGTCTACCCCAGGCTCCGTGCGACCGGGTGGGGTGGCTACTGGATCGACGCGGCGAAGACGCTGCGCATGCAGGACGACGCGGTGATCATTCTCGATCCCGTCAACCGGCCCGTGATCGACGCAGCCATCGAACGCGGGGTCCGTAACTACATCGGCGGCAATTGCACGGTGAGCCTCATGATGATGGCGCTGTCGGGACTCTTCCGTCACGACCTCGTCGAATGGATGACCTGCATGACGTATCAGGCGGCTTCCGGTGCGGGCGCACAGACGATGCGCGAGCTCCTGCTGCAGATGGGCGAGGCGCACCTCGCGGCGAGGGATCTGCTCGACGATCCCGCGTCCGCCATCCTCGACATCGACCGCGAAGTCGCAGGCATCCTGCGCGACGAGCGCTTCCCGACCGAGCACACCGGCGTGCCGCTCGCCGGCAGCCTCATCCCCTGGATCGACAAGGATCTCGGCAACGGCATGAGCCTCGAGGAATGGAAGGGCGGCGCGGAGGCCAACAAGATCCTGGGCAGAGCTTCCGCCGACGCCATTCCGATCGAATCGCTGTGTGTGCGCATCGGCGCGATGCGTTGTCACAGTCAGGCCCTCACGATCAAGCTGAGGCGCGACGTCGCGCTGCCCGACATCGAGCGCATGCTGGCGGCCGGCAACCGATGGGTGCGCGTCGTGCCCAATACGCGCTCGGCAAGTATGGAGCGCCTGACTCCTACGGCCGTCACGGGAACGCTCGAGGTGCCGGTCGGTCGTCTGCGCAAGCTGGCCATGGGGCCGCAATATCTCGGCGCGTTCACCGTCGGCGATCAACTGTTGTGGGGCGCCGCCGAGCCGCTGCGGCGCATGTTGCGCATCCTTCTGGAGCGTTTAGCCGCATCGCCGGACCGGTGAGCGCCTTGATGACTCGCCCCATCGGGCTGGATTCATTTGGCTTTAAGCCGGCGATCGCGTTGCGACCGGGCTTGGCGACGCCTTTACAACAGGTCGCGGAGGCACCGGCGTGACGCAGGGATCCACAATATCTAGTGAGCGGGCGAAGATACGACGCCAGTTATAGCGTCCGCACAGGGATCGAGCGCGGACAACGCAGAACCCACCCAACCTTCGCTTTGACGCAGAAAATCAAGCTAATACCGAGGTTTAGCTTGCACCGCTAACTCCATGATGTTAAGTTAGCTTAGCTCATTAGCTCTTCGAGGTCGGCATGCGAGCCAAACCCTTGGTCATTTGGGGCTTGTTGGGAGGTGTCTTGACGCTTCCCGCCACGACGCTTGCGCTTGGACTCGGCAAGCTCACCGTGGACTCCAATCTGGGCCAGCCGCTCTCCGCGCACGTGGAGCTGACGGCAGCGCAGAAGGATGAGCTCGACTCCCTTTCGGCGAAAGTGGCCGACCCGTCCGTTTATCGCGATAACAATGTGCAATATCCGGGGGCGCTCTCGCGGGCCCGCGTCGTCATCGAGCAGAGCGCGAATGGTCCCCCGCAACTCAAGGTGACGACGGCGCAGGCGGTCAACGACCCTTATCTCAATCTCATCGTCGAGGTCAACTGGGCGACCGGTCGCGTCGTTCGCAACTATACGTTCCTGCTCGATCCGCCCGGGATGGGCGAGACGCAAGCCGTCGCGCCTTCCACGCCGGTGCGCGCCGATGCCGCGCCTCGCGCCGCGCGTCCCGAGTCCGCACCACGCTCCGCGCCTGCCGCAGCGGTTCCGAAGGAAGGTGCCGGAGAGACGTATACCGTGCGCCGCGGCGACACGCTGTCGAAGATCGCGAAGGTCTATAAGCCGGAGAACGTCAATCTCGAGCAGATGCTCGTTGCCCTGTTCCGCAGCAACGAGAGCGTGTTCGACGGCAAGAACATGAACCGTCTGCGCAGCGGCCAGATCTTGACCATCCCGTCCAGCGATCAGGCCGCAAGCGTGACGCCGAGTGAGGCGCAGCAGGTCGTGCGGGTGCAGGCCGCCGATTGGCGAGCCTATCGCGACCGCGTCGCTGCGAGTGCGCCTTCAACCGAGCGTGAGGCCGGTCGGCAGGCCGCGTCCGGCAGGATCACGACTGCGGTCGAAGACAAGGCCGCGCCGGCGCAACCCGGCAAGGATCAGCTTCGCGTTTCGAGAGAGGCCGCGAAGGCTACGGGCGGGACCGCGGGTGCGGCGCAAGCCGAGGATTCGGCGGCCAAGGAAAAGGCTTTGCGCGAAGCGAATTCGCGCATTGCCGAGCTTGAGAAAACCCTCAAGGACATGCAGAGAGCGGTCGAGCTGAAGAGCCAGGCGATGGCCGACCTTCAGAAACAAGCGGAGGCCGGCCAAGGAAAGGCCGCTGAGCCGCCGAAGAGTGCTGCGACTCAAGTCGCCGTGGCTCCAAGCGCCGCGCCCCCCGCGAATGCCCCTGCGCCGACGCCCGCAACCGCCGCGCCCGCGGCTGTTGCGCCGGCAGCCGTGACGCCCCCGGCGCCATCGACTTCCGCATCGGAAACGAAGGCGCCTGAAGCCAAGGCGCCTGAAACCAGGGCTGGGGAACCGAAGGCGACGGAAAGCAAAGGGGCAGAGACCACAGCGGCGGCCGCCAAGGCAGCGGATGCCGGCAAAGCGGCAACGCCGCCGGCGAAAGCTGCAACCTCACCACCCAAGGCAGCCAAGGCTTCGGCCAAGCCCGAGCCTTCGTTCTTCGAGGACCTGCTCGGCAATACGCCGACGTGGGCCATCGGCGCAGCCGTGCTCGGCCTCATCGCACTGATCGCCGGATTGTTCGCGGCGCGGCGCCGGACGGCGACCAAGTTCGAGGACAGCATCATCTCCGGAACCGACATCAAGACCAACACGGTGTTCGGCTCGACGGGCGGCGGCGTGGTGAATACCGGAGACAACTCGCTGTCGAGCGACTTCAGCCGCGAGGGTCTGGGCAGCATCGACACGGACGAAGTCGATCCGATCGCCGAAGCCGAAGTCTATCTGGCGTACGGCCGCGACGCGCAGGCCGAAGAGATACTGAAGGAGGCGCTGAAGAAGGATGCGCAGCGTCAGGAGATCTACTTGAAGCTCCTGGAGATCCACGCCCAGCACAACAAGCCGTCGGCTTTCGAAACCGTCGCTACGGAGCTGTATTCCATTTCCGGCGGCCAGGGCGAAATCTGGGCGAAGGCGATGGCGCTCGGCCGCCAGCTTGATCCGGGCAATCCCATGTTCGCCGAGGCCGGCGGCACGCCCGCGGTCGCGACGGCGGTCGCGACGGGTACGGAGGATGCGGTCCCGCCGTCCGAGCCGGAACCTGTCGCGGCGAGTGCGCAGGTATTCTCGATGCCGTCCGAACCCAAGGCCGAGTCCAAACCGAAGGAGCTCGATTTCAGCCTCGACGACGACATCTCGCTCTCACCCACCTCCGGCATGGCGCCGGAAGCCAAGACCCCTGCCGCGATCCTCGCCGGCGCCGCGCAGGAAGTCGCCAAGTCCACACGTAGCTCGGATGCGATGACCGGGAAGTCGGCGCCGTCCATGGACGAATCGATGACCATCCCCGGGCCGGGCGTGTCGTTCGAGCCGGAATCGATTCCCAAGTTCGATCTCGATTTCAACCTCGAGGAACCTTCGCGGCCCGGTCCGACGATGACGCCGATACAGCCTGCCGCCACCCCGAAACCCTCGGCTCCGCGAGAAGTCGCCGAGCCTGCGCTCGCGACGGTCGGCGCGGGGACGCCCGCACCGCAGCTGGCGCGACCCGCCGCAGCCATCGAGCTCGACAAGCTCGACCTTTCGTTCGATCCGCAGCGGTCTACGTTCGAGGATCCGACCCCGTCGGTGCTCGACGGGCAATGGCACGATGCGGCCACCAAGCTCGATCTGGCCAAGGCATATCAGGAGATGGGCGACGTCGAAGGGGCGCGCGAAATCCTGCAGGAAGTCCTGCACGAAGGCGACGACCAGCAGAAGGCCGAGGCGCAGGGGCTTCTCTCCAAGCTCGCCTAGGATCGGGTTCCGGTCTCGTCGCGGCGGCCTTACAGGCCGCCGTTTGTTTTGCGAGCGTCGTCTGGTTATCGTTCACTGTGAAACTCATGCGCATCTGCCTCGGCCTCGAATACGACGGCGGCCCGTTCCACGGCTGGCAATCGCAGCCCGACGGCCGTGGCGTGCAGGACGCGCTCGAGAAGGCGCTCGAGGCCATCGCCGGCGCGCCGGTGCGCACCATCGCTGCGGGACGCACGGACGCAGGCGTGCACGCCACGATCCAGGTGGTGCATTTCGAGACTGACGCGACCCGGCCGGAGACCGCCTGGGTTCGGGGCGTGAACGCGCTGCTGCCGGATCCGATCGCCGTGCGCTGGGCGCTCCCTGTTCCCGAATTCTTCCACGCCCGATTCGCAGCCACCGGACGCAGCTATACGTACCTGCTGCTCGATCGGCCCGTGCGGCCGGCGCTCTGCGCAGGCCGGGTCGGCTGGTACCATCGACCTTTGGCGGTCGAGCCGATGCGTGTGGCAGCCGAAGCGCTTCTGGGCACGCACGATTTCTCCGCTTTCCGCGCTGCCGAGTGCCAGGCCAAGTCGCCGATCAAGAAACTCGATGGTCTCTCGCTCGCGCGCGACGACGACATGATCAGGTTCGAAATCCACGCCGATGCCTTTCTGCAGCACATGGTGCGCAATATCGTCGGCGCGCTAGTCTACGTGGGCGACGGCCGCAAGCCGGTCGAATGGATCATCGACCTGCTCGCGAGCCGCGATCGCACGCGGGGCGCGCCGACGTTTGCCGCGTCGGGACTCTATCTGACCGGCATCGATTATCCAGTGCGCTGGAACCTGCCTACGACGGCCGTGCCGGTGCGAATCCCGCGCAGCTAGGAATGCCATGCGCACCCGCGTGAAGATCTGCGGCATCACCCGCATTGAAGACGGCATCGCCGCCGCCGAGGCGGGTGCCGACGCGATCGGACTGGTGTTCTGGCCGGGATCGCCGCGCTGCATCGACCTGGGTCAGGCACGCTCGATCGCAGCCGCGCTGCCGGCCTTCCTCACCGTCGTGGGTTTGTTCGTGGATCCGCGCCCGGAGATCGTTCAGGCCGCCCTCGTCGCGGTGCCCCTCGACGTGCTGCAATTTCACGGCGAAGAGGCTCCGTCGTTGTGCGCGAGCTTCGGGCGGCCGTACATCAAGGCCATACCGGTTCGGCCCGGAATCGATTTGCTACAATACGCCGCGCAATATCCCGCTGCGCGAGGGCTTTTGTTCGATGCGTTCCAGCCCGGCGGGATGCCTGGCGGCACCGGCACCACGTTCGATTGGGCGCGGTTGCCGCAGGCGTTGACGGATCCCATGTCGCGACGAGTGATTCTTTCGGGCGGGCTCACCCCGCAGAACGTGGCGGCCGCGATCCGCTCCTTGCGTCCCTGGGCGGTCGACGTGTCCAGCGGCGTCGAAGCAACCGATGCCGACGGGGCGCCGCGTCGAGGCATCAAGAGCGCGACCAAGATCGTCGCCTTCATCCGGGAGGTGCGCGATGCAGATGGGTGACCTGAGTTATAGCCTCCCCGACGAGCACGGCCATTTCGGCCCCTACGGCGGCGTGTTCGTCGCCGAGACGCTGATCCATGCGCTGGACGAGTTGCGCGAAGGCTACCTGCGCTACCGCGCCGATCCGGAGTTCGTTGCCGAGTTCGAGCACGACCTCGACCACTACGTCGGCCGGCCCAGCCCGGTCTACCACGCGCGGCGCTGGTCGGAAAAGCTCGGCGGCGCGCAGATCTACCTGAAGCGCGAGGACTTGAATCACACCGGCGCGCACAAGATCAACAACTGCATCGGCCAGGCGCTGCTCGCGCGCCGCCTGGGCAAGCGGCGCGTGATCGCGGAGACCGGCGCTGGCCAGCATGGTGTCGCCGCCGCAACGGTCGCCGCCCGGTTCGGCATGGAATGCGTGGTCTACATGGGTACGGAAGACGTTCGGCGGCAGGCGCAGAACGTGTTTCGCATGAAGCTTCTCGGCGCGGATGTCGTCCCGGTGGCGTCGGGGTCGAAGACGCTCAAGGATGCGCTCAACGAAGCGATGCGCGACTGGGTGACCAACGTCGAGACGACCTTCTACATCATCGGCAGCGTGGCCGGCCCGCATCCGTACCCGATGATGGTGCGCGACTTCCAGAGCGTGATCGGCAAGGAATGCCTTACGCAGATGCCCGAGCTGGCGGGGCGCCAGCCCGACGTGGTGATCGCCTGCGTCGGCGGCGGCTCGAACGCGATGGGCATCTTCTATCCGTACATTCCGCACGCAGCGGTGAAGCTGGTCGGGGTGGAGGCGGCCGGCGAGGGTCTTGCGACCGGCCGCCACGCGGCCTCGCTCCTGGGCGGGCGCCCCGGCGTGCTGCACGGCAATCGCACGTACCTTCTTCAGAACGCGGACGGCCAGATCGTCGAAACGCACTCGGTATCCGCCGGACTCGATTATCCCGGCGTCGGCCCCGAGCACGCCTGGCTCAAGGACAGCGGGCGCGCGAGCTACGTGGCGGTGACCGACGACGAGGCCGTCGCCGCGTTCAACGAATGCTGTCGCACCGAAGGTATCATCCCGGCGCTCGAATCGAGCCATGCGCTCGCCCACGCCGCGAAGCTTGCGCCGTCGCTGTCGCGCGACACGATCCTGCTGGTCAATCTCTCGGGCCGCGGCGACAAGGATATGGCGACCGTCGCCGATCGGTTGGGTCTCAAGTTCTATTGCCGTCCGGAGTGCGATCCGTCGCGACGATGAAAAGCGCCGTGAACCGCATCGAAGCGACTTTCGCCCGACTGCGGGCCGCCGGCCGCACCGCACTGATTCCCTACGTGACCGCGGGCGATCCCTCTGCTCGAGCGACCGTGCCGCTGCTCCACGCGCTGGTCGCAGCCGGTGCCGACGCGATCGAGCTCGGCGTGCCGTTCTCGGATCCCATGGCCGACGGTCCCGTGATTCAGCGCGCGTCGGAGCGCGCGCTCGCGCAAGGCGTCGGTCTTGCCGACGTTCTTGGCATGGTGAGCACATTCCGCTCCGGCAACGCCGCAACACCGATCGTGCTGATGGGCTACGCCAATCCGATCGAAGCGATGGGCACCACCGTCTTCGCAGAGCGCGCCAGAGCCGCGGGCGTCGACGGGGTAATCGTCGTCGACTACCCGCCCGAGGAAGCGCGGGAATTCGCGGCTTTGCTGGATGCGCACGGGATCGCCCCGATCTTCCTGCTGTCGCCGACGACGTCCGAGTCGCGCATGAGCGCTGTCGGCCGCATGGGCAAAGGCTATGCCTATTACGTTTCGCTCAAGGGCGTGACGGGTGCCGGCCATCTCGACATCGCCGAGGTCATCGCCAAGCTCACCGAGATCCGCAAGCGGGTCGCGCTGCCCGTCGGCGTGGGTTTCGGGATCCGGGATGCAGCGAGCGCCCAGGCCATCGCCGCGCACGCCGACGCGGTCGTGATCGGCAGCCGGATCATCCAGGAGATCGAAGCTGGGCCCGCGGAAGGGGCCGCGGCGCGCGCCGCGGCATGGCTCGCTACGATCCGCGCCGCGGTCGATCAGGTCGCGAAACGGGCCGCCTGACCGGCAGCGAGAGAACGTTCCCCCCGCCATGACCTGGTTGCAGAAGCTTCTCCCGCCGCGCATCAAGTCGACGCCCGGCGTCACCAAGAAGTCGATGCCCGAGGGACTCTGGGTCAAGTGCCCCGCGTGCGAAGCGGTGCTGTATCGCACCGACCTGGAAAAGAACCTCAACGTCTGTCCCAAATGCGGTCATCACGGCCGTCTCACCGCACGCGAGCGCATCGATCAGCTACTCGACCCGGAAGGTCGTTACGAGATCGGCTCGGAGGTCGTCCCGATCGACAGCCTCAAGTTCAAGGACACGAGGAAATATCCCGAACGGTTGTCGGCGGCGCTCGAGCAGACCGGCGAAACCGATGCAATCGTCGTCATGCAGGGCAGCATCGGGTCGGTGGCGCTGGTGGCGGCTGTCTTCGAGTTCGATTTCCTGGGCGGCTCGATGGGCTCGGTCGTCGGCGAGCGCTTCGTGCGAGGCGTGCGCGTGGCTTACGAGAACCGCATCGCATTCGTCTGCATCACCGCCAGCGGTGGAGCGCGCATGCAGGAAGGCGTCCACTCGCTGTTCCAGATGGCCAAGACGACGGCGGTGCTGCAGGAGCTCACGAAGGCGCGGCTGCCGTTCGTTTCGCTGCTCGCCGATCCGACGATGGGCGGCGTGTCGGCGAGCTTTGCGATGCTCGGCGACATCGTCATCGCCGAGCCCGGTGCCCTGATCGGGTTCGCCGGTCCGCGCGTGATCGAGCAGACGGTGAGGGAGAAACTGCCGGAGCGGTTCCAGCGTGCCGAATTTCTGCTCGAGAAGGGCGCCATCGACATGATCGTCGATCGGCGGCAATTGCGAGACGAGCTGCCGCGACTGCTCACGCTGCTGCGCCGGGAACCGTCTCCGGCTCTTTGACCGAAGTTGAGCGTCGCGCCCTTCGCTGCGTCGGCACGGCTTGAATTCTCATGAGTCGACCTGCGACGCTCGCCGACTGGCTGGCGTACCTCGAGACGCTGCATCCGAAGGCGATTGCGCTGGGGCTCGATCGCGTGAGAGACGTGTATGCGCGACTCGCGATCGCGCCCGAGTGTCCGGTCATCACCGTCGGCGGAACCAACGGCAAGGGCTCGACCGCGACCTTCCTCGAGCGCATGCTGGCCGCCGGCGGATATCGGGCCGGCCTGTATACGTCGCCGCACCTCCTCGCCTACAACGAGCGTGTGCGCATCGGCGGTACGCTCGCCGGCGACGGCGAGCTTTGTGCCGCCTTTGCGGCCGTCGAATCCGTGCGGCGCGATACGCCTCTTACCTACTTCGAATTCGGGACGCTGGCTGCGCTCTGGTTGTTCGCGCGGGCGAGGCTCGAGGCCTGGGTGCTCGAAGTCGGCCTGGGCGGCCGACTTGACGCCGTGAACATCGTCGATACGGACGTCGCGGTAGTCACGACGGTGGCGGTCGATCACACCGATTATCTCGGCCCGACGCGCGAAGACATCGGCCGCGAGAAGGCGGGCATCTTCCGCGCGGGCAGGCCGGCGATCTGCGCCGATCCGGATCCTCCAGCGTCGCTGGTCGCGCACGCGAGGAGCGTCGGCGCCGCGCTGCTCACGATAGGTGTGGATTTCGGTTACGCCACGGAGGGCGCGCAGTGGCGTTACTTCGGCCCGCGCGGCGCACGCTACGGGCTGCCGCATCCGGCGTTGCGCGGCGACTATCAGATCGCCAACGCCGCCGCGGCATTGACTGCGCTCGACGCTCTGAGAGACCGTCTGCCGGTGGCGATGGGCGCGGTGCGCCAGGCGCTGGTCGGGATCGAATTGCCCGGACGCTTCCAGGTGTTGCCCGGGCGGCCCGTCACCGTGCTCGACGTCGCCCACAATCCGCAGGCGGCCCGCGCATTCAGCCACAACCTCGGGGCGATGGGGTTTCATCCGCGGACGATCGCGGTGTTCGGAATCATGTCCGATAAGGACATCGACGCGGTCATCGCGGCGATGGCGAACCGCGTCGACTTGTGGATGGTGGCGACCTTGCCGCCGCCGCGCGGCGCCACCGCATCGCAGCTGGTCGAGTGCCTTTCGCGCGCTGGCGTCGGCATCGATGCGATCCGCGCCTTCGCGAGCGCCGGTGAAGCATACGCAGCGGCGCGCGGGATAGCGGTCGAAGCTGATAGAATTATCGTCTTTGGATCATTCCTCACCGTCGCGGCGGCGCTCTCGCAAGCGGACGACCGCGTGAAGCACCATTGTCCTGTTCCGTAAGGTCTGACGATAAGGGGCAAGCAAAATCGACGACCAGCCGAGGCACGAGGCTGCAATCGCGGTCTTGCCTGCGATGAGGCCAAGCAACAAAGCATGGCGGGCGATTTCGCCGCGAACTCTCGAGGGAATTTGCGGAACAGGGCGCTGATCGTCATGGCCACACGTTCAGACACTCCGGACCCCGCCGTCGACGAGCTGCGCCGCAAGGCTAGGCGCCGCCTGGTCGGTGCCGTCGTGCTCGCCCTCGCCGCGGCCGTCTTGTTGCCGCTCCTTCTGGAGAACGAGCCGAAGCCGCTCGGCGACGACGTATCGATCCAGATTCCGCCCGTCGATACCGGCAAGTTCGTGAATCCCCTTTCACCTGCGGCGCCGCCCGACGGCAGGCTGGAGGGCGACAAGGGATCCGTGGCGGGGAGCCAGAGCGGCTCTGCGCCCACGCCGCCGCCTGCGGCGAGCGAACCGCCCAAGACCGAACCGCCCAAGACCGAACCGCCGAAGACCGAAGCTCCGCTGCCGAACGTGACGCCGCCGGGCGCGAAGGCGCCCGCGCCGGCGGCGGGAGTAGGTCCATCGGAGACCGTGACCCCCCGACCCAACTCTGTCGCGCCTGCGGCCGAATCCAAGCCCGATGCGAAAGCGGCATCGGGCGCGGAAGCCAAGTCCAACCCCGTGAAGGCGACGGGACCGTTCGTGGTACAGGTCGCGGCATTCTCCGACCGTTACGGCGCTCGATCACTCGTCGCCAAGCTCAAGCAAGGCGGCTTTCCCGGATATACGGAGACGGTCACGACCGACAAGGGAACCTTGCATCGGGTGCGCGTCGGGCCGTATCCGTCGCGCGAAGTCGCCGACGCTGCGCGGGCGAAGCTCAAGGCCGCGGGGTTTGCCGGCGTGGTCGCGCGCAACGGATGACCGCATTCGATTTCGCGGTCATCGGCATCGTCGGGCTTTCAACGCTGTTCGCTTTCTGGCAGGGCTTCATTCGCATGGCGGCCTCGCTCGCCGCATGGATCGTCGGCATTGTGGCGGCGATCCACTTCTCGAGCGTCATTGGAACGCTGCTGCCCGACTTCGGTGAATCGGCTGCCGTGCGCTACGTTGTCGCATTCGCGATCATTCTGGTCGTCGTGCTGCTCGCAGGTGCCGCGCTGGGGTTTCTCGTCTCGCGGCTCGCGCAGGCCGCCGGTCTCGGGTTTGTCGACCGTGTGCTGGGAGCGATCGCGGGTCTCGCGCGCGGCATTCTCGTTGCGGTTCTGCTCGTGCTGTTCGCCGGGCTGACGGCGCTGCCGAGAGGCGATTGGTGGCAAAATGCGATGTCGAGCCCCGCGCTGGTTGCAGGTGCGTTGAGCTTGCGGCCGTGGTTGCCCAAGGCTTGGGCGGATCGGGTGAACTATGGGCGGCGGGAACGGCCGCCCGCGAAATCGGTCGTAATGGCCGGGTCGAGCGGAAACTTGGGGGCTTAGAGAATATGTGCGGCATCATCGGCGCGGTCGGCCATACGCCCGTCAACCAGCTCCTCTACGACGGTCTGCTGCTGCTGCAGCACCGGGGACAGGACGCGGCGGGCATCGTCACGAGCGAAGGACCGGTGTTCCACATGTACAAGGGCGCCGGGTACGTGCGCGACGTGTTCCGCACGCGCAACATGCGCGAGCTCTCCGGCAACGCAGGCATCGGCCACTGCCGCTATCCCACCGCGGGCTCGGCGTGGTCCGATCTGGAGTCGCAGCCGTTCTACGTCAACTCGCCGTTCGGCATCACGCTGGCGCACAACGGCAATCTCACCAACAGCGAGGCGCTGAAGCGCGAGCTCTTCCAGCTCGACTTCCGCCACGTCAACACCAATTCCGATTCCGAAGTGCTCTTGAACGTGCTCGCCCTCGAGCTGGAGCGAGCCGCGCACCACGCGCGCCTCGACGCCAACGCGATCTTCACGGCGGTCGCGGGCGTGCATCGCCGCTGCCGCGGGGCTTACGCGATCGTGGCGATGATCGCCGGTTACGGAATGCTTGCATTTCGCGATCCGTTCGGCATCCGGCCGCTGATCATCGGCGTGAACGAGGCCATGGGAGGCACGGAGTACGTGGTCGCGAGCGAGTCCGTAGCGCTCGAGGCGCTCGGCTTCTCCGTGCTGCGCGACGTCGCCCCGGGCGAAGCGATCTACGTCGATCAGACGGGACGCTTCCATGCGCGGCAATGCGCGGACGACCCGCGGTTGTGCCCCTGCATCTTCGAGTTCGTCTACCTGGCGAGACCCGACTCGGTCATCGACGGCGCCTCGGTGTACGAGGCGCGGCTGCGCATGGGCGGCGAGCTCGCGAGGAAGATCGGCGGCATCTCAGCCGCGCGGGACATCGATGTCGTGATCCCGATTCCGGACTCGAGCCGGCCGTACGCACTGGAGCTCGCCAATACGCTCGGGCTGAAGTACCGCGAGGGCTTCGTCAAGAACCGCTACGTGGGCCGCACCTTCATCATGCCCGGACAGGCGATCCGCAAGAAGAGCGTGCGGCAGAAACTCAATCCCATGGGCGTCGAGTTCAAGGACAAGGTCGTGCTCCTCGTCGACGATTCGATCGTTCGCGGGACCACCAGCCGCGAGATCGTGTCGATGGCGCGCGAGGCGGGAGCGCGCAAGGTCTACTTCGCCTCGGCCAGCCCGCCGGTGCGCTACCCCAACGTCTACGGCATCGACATGCCCAACCAGCGCGAGCTGATCGCCACGGGACGGTCCGAAGCCGAGGTCGCGCACGAGATCGGCGCCGACCTGCTGGTCTACCAGGACCTTGGCGCGCTCAAGTCGGCGGTTCGCGCGGCGAACCCGCGCATCAAGGAATTCGAGGCTTCGTGCTTCGACGGTTACTACGTCACCGGAGACATCACGGCCGATTATCTGTCGCACCTCGCGCGCGAGCGCAGCGAGTCGCGGGGCGACGTGGACGCCGACCTCGCGCTCGAATCGAGGGTCGCCGCCGGATGAGCTTTGACGGCGACTGGCGGGACGGGTATAGTTCAAGTGCGCCGATTTGAGCTTCAGGTGCGACCAGATGGTCGCGCCGCTTTAGGGGAAGCTGCCTCTCCCTCCGGGCAACCGGTAGACTTAGAGCTATAAAACAGCAGCCTCTGAGCGTTTGGCCTTTGTGGCCAAACATGGCGTGGCGAAAGCCATGTCAGCAATGGTTCCGCCGTTCACGCTCGTCCGAACGGGAGGGAACCGGCTATTCGACTAGCCGTAGCCTATGGGCAGTGCGTGACTGGTAACGGTCGCGTGCGAAGCGCCCGGATAATGCCTCATCCATGGAGATATTCCTGTCTCGCGAGGGATAGGGATGCGTTCGTTCGTTGCAAACGGACAAGGGGTCAGGCTGGACAGTAGGGTCAACGCAAGTGAATTGCCGATAAACACCGTTATCAAAGCCGGGCGGAAGCAACGGAGCACGCCCGAACCAAAAGGTACGCGGCCGGATGTCTCTTTCTGAAGAGAGGTACGTCGACAAAGCGCCGTCGGTGAAGAGGCAGGACCTAACCTGTTCGTGTTGCTGGCATGGAACTGGGTAAGCCCGTATTTCCGCCCGCGGGGGCCGTTTCCTCGTGGGCAAGCCGATCGCAAGAGAAGCCGACGGAAGTGCGGGTAAAGGATCGTGGAGAAAGCGAACGCCGGACTGTAATGGTCTGGATAGGGGTTTGAACGTCACCCCACGCGCAAGCGGGCTGACTTCCACGTGGTCTCTACGGGCAATTCGCCTGTAGAAGTTTCGATGATCTCCCCTGCGGGAAACGTAGTCTCCCCGCAGGGGGAGACTTGCGTCTTCTTGCCGGGTTTACTGACAAGGAGACAGCAAGTGAGCATGCAGTTCGACGACAAGAAGCAACTTGTCGAGAGACCGGCATCTGCGTCTTCGGCAGACCTGCTCGAATGGCACGGCATCGACTGGGCCAGGGTGAACAGGAATGTTCGAAACCTGCAGATACGAATCGCCAAGGCAACCAAGGAGCGGGACTGGCGCAGGGTGAAAGCCTTGCACCGGTTCCTGACTCGCTCGTATTGCGGCAAAGCATTGGCCGTAAGACGAGTGACCGAGAATCGCGGGCACAAGACTCCGGGTGTGGACAATGTGCTGTGGTCCACCCCTGCGTCGAAGGTCCGTGGGATTACCGAGCTGAAGCGTCGCGGGCATCAACCGCTGCCGCTGCGGCGCGTGTACATCCCGAAGTCCCACGGCAAGCTACGGCCATTGGGGATTCCGACGATGAAGGATCGCGCGATGCAAGCGCTCTACCTTCTCGCGCTGGAACCCGTGGCCGAAACGCTCGCCGATCCGAACAGCTATGGGTTCCGACCCTACCGCTGCACCGCGGATGCCATCAAACAATGCCGAACGGCGTTGTCGCAGCGCACCAGTGCAGTGTGGATTCTGGAGGCGGATATCGAAGGCTGTTTCGACCACATCAGCCATCCGTGGCTGCTCGATCATGTTCCCATGGATCGAGAGGTGCTGCGCAAGTGGCTGAAGTGCGGGTATATGGAGTCACACATGCGGTATGCGACGGAAGCTGGAACACCTCAGGGCGGCGTGATTTCGCCGACCTTGGCGAACCTTGCCCTTGATGGGCTGGAAACGCTGCTCAAGAAACACTTTGGGAAGCGCAACAGCAACAAGGTCAATCTGGTTCGTTATGCCGACGACTTCATCATCACCGGCGCCTCGAAAGAGTTGCTGGTCGAGAAGGTGAAGCCGCTGGTGGAGGGGTTCATGGCGGAACGGGGTCTGCGTCTTGCTTCAGAGAAGACGAAGATCACGCATATCGACGACGGGTTCGATTTCCTGGGTCAGCATGTCCGCAAGTACAAGGGCAAGCTGATCATCAAGCCGGCCAAGAAGAACATCAAAAACTTCTTGGACAAGGTGCGGGGAATCATCCGGGACAACAAAACGGCGAAGACCGTCAACCTGATAGGGCTGCTCAACCCGGTCATCAAGGGTTGGGCGGAATATCACAAGACGATCAACGCCAAGACGACGTACTCGTACGTGGATAGCTGCATATGGCAAGCGCTGTGGCGCTGGGCAAGGCGGAGGCATCCGCGGAAGGGCTCACCCTGGGTGAAACGGCGTTACTTCACCTCGGTAAGCTCCCGCCGATGGGTGTTTCATGACTGCGCAGTCACGGCGGACGGCAGGAAGATTGTCGTGAAGTTGCAGAAGGCAATCGACACCAAGATCGTCGTTCACAAGAAGGTGGAAGGGGACTTGAATCCCTTCCTGCCGGAATGGGAGCCAACGCTCGAAGCACGAGCCACGCTCAAGATGATCGACAAGCTGAAGGAGCGAAAGCGGCTTCTTCGCTTGTGGTTGAGCCAGGACGGAACCTGTCCGGTGTGCGAGCATCCGATCACCATGGATGAAGCGTTCCACGCGCACCACATTCACCCCAAGCAGTTGGGTGGAACTGACGTGTTATCCAACTTGGTTCTCCTGCATCCGAACTGTCATAGGCAAGTGCATTTTGGATGAGATACGGTACTATTGCCGGTCTAGCTCGCTAGATTTGGTAGAGGCTTGAGCCGAGTGCGGGGAAACTCGCACGCTCGGTTCTTAGGGGAGGGTGGCGCAGCGATGCGCCATCCTTACCCGACCTTGCGGGCGCGTAAAAAATACCGCTGTGCGACCTGGTGTCGCTTAGGTGTAGCACGCTGCGCCTAGCCAGACAGCTCAATTCTGGCAAAAAGAGCAGCCCTTCGAGAGAAGTTCGCACGCTTCGCGCGTGCGGGATCCTAAGAGGCGAAAGCCTTTCGAGTGATGGTCTCACCGGAACGAAATGTGTTCCGGGCAGGAGACCCAATGTTCAGCCATTGGTAGCCTAGGAGTTGGTGCGTCCCTGGCAACGGGGAAGTGCTGAGCGACTCCGACAACGCAACCATGCCCGCGGGGCGTATGCACGTCCCGCGAGGGAGTTGCATGAATCTGCCAGCAGCAAGGCGGATGAGGTGCCAGGCTGGGTGGTACGACCAACATATGTGAATTGCCGACAAACGTCGTAATTATTGACAGGCCAAAGCTGCTGTTAGGCCTGAACCAAAAGGTACGTGGCCGGATGTCCCGCTAGCGGTTCGGGACACGCTGACGTGAAGGCCACCGGCGGATAGGCAAGGTCTACCCCACCCGTGTCACTCGGGAGGAACAGGGTAAGCCCGTAGGTCCACCCACAAAGTTTCGTGGGTAGGCGGATCGCAAGAGACGCTGTGGGAACGTGCGGGTAGAGGAGTGCGGAAAAAGCGAATGCCATCGTGTAATGCGGTGGATAGGGGTTGGAACATTACCCCACCCGAAAAGGGCGCCCACTTCCGCTTGGTCTCTCGTCATCAGAGAGCCGTGTAGAACCGACATCACACCCTAGAGGGGTACGCAGCCGTCCCCTGGGGGCGACGGCTCGTGCTCTGCAAAGGGAATCTCAAAGGAGACAAGCAAGTGAATACGCCGATGAAGACGTCTGCGGTCTCTACCGCCCCGAGTGAATGGCACCAGCTCGACTGGGCCAGGATCAACGGCACGGTGAGGCGGCTACAGGCGCGTATGGTGAAGGCAACTCAGGCTGGCGACTGGCGCAGGGTGAAAGCCCTGCAAAGGATGCTGGCCCGCTCGTTTTGCGGCAAAGCACTCGCCGTGCGACGAGTGACGGAGAATCAGGGCAGCCGCACGCCGGGCGTGGACGAAGTAACGTGGTCCACCCGGAGGAGAAGCGGCAAGCCATCGAGTCGCTCAAACGACGTGGGTATCAGCCACGTCCGCTGAGACGGGTGAAAATCCCGAAAGCCGGGCAGCCTGATAAATACCGCCCGCTGGGGATTCCGACCCTGCACGATCGCGCGATGCAAGCGTTACATCTGCTCGCGCTCGAACCGGTGTCGGAGACGCTCGCTGATCGGAACTCGTACGGGTTTCGCTCGGCGCGCTCCACGGCCGATGCCATCGAACAGTGTCACACGATACTGTCGGGACATGACAAGGCGCAGTGGATTCTGGAAGGCGATATCAAGGGTTGTTTCGATCACATCAGCCACGACTGGCTGCTCTCGAACGTCTGCATGGACAAAGAGGTGCTCCGGAAGTGGTTGAAGGCCGGCTACATCGAGACGGGCAAGCTCTTTCCGACGGAAGCGGGAACGCCGCAAGGTGGAATCATCTCGCCGACGTTGGCGAACGTGACTTTGGATGGACTGGAAGCGGAACTCACGACCCGTTTCGGGTCGAAAGGAAGCCGCCAAGCCGGAAAGACCAAGGTGAATCTGGTTCGGTATGCGGACGACTTCGTGATTACAGGCAGCTCGAAGGAGCTGCTGGAGAACGAAGTCAAACCGCTGGTGGCGCGCTTTCTCGCTGCTCGCGGCCTGGAACTCTCACCCGAGAAGACCAGGATCACGCATATCGCGGAAGGGTTTGATTTCCTCGGCCAGAACGTGCGGAGCTTCAACGGCAAGATCATTGTCACGCCGTCGAAGAAAAACATCCAAGCGTTCAAAGCCAAGGTGAAGGCGATCTTCGCGGAGCACAAAACCGCCAAGCAGGAGAACCTGATAGGCGTCCTGAATCCGGTTATCCGGGGCTGGGCGAACTATCACCGAGCGGTATGTGCCTCGAAGACCTACGCCTCGATAGACTCGTGGCTGTGGTGGAAGACGTGGCAGTGGGCGAAGCGCAGGCACCCGAACAAAAGCGCCGATTGGATCAAAGCCAAATACTTTGTGAGAACCGGCAGCCGGAGCTGGATGTTCTGCTGCGGAGTTCACGGATGCAGACGGAAAGCGGAAACGAGTAACGCTTGCGAAAGCGAGCGACACGGCGATCCGCCGACACACCAAGATCAAGGGTGACGCCAACCCCTTCGACCCGCAATGGGAACCTTACTTCGAGGACCGACTGGGTCTGAAGATGCAAGGCGATATGAAGGGGAAGGCCAAGCTGCTGAGACTTTGGTGGAGCCAGAACAAGCGTTGTACACTATGCGGCGACCTGATCACGAAGGAAACGGGGTGGCATGTCCACCATCGCGTCCCCAAATGTGAAGGCGGCGCCGATGGGTTCGCTAACCTGGCTCTGCTGCACCCGAACTGCCATCGTCAACTGCATGCTGCTGGCTTGACGTTGGAAGGCCGGTCCCTGTAACATTTAGGGACCTCGTAGAGGCTTGAGCCGGGTGCAGGGAAACTTGCATGCCCGGTTCTGAGGGGGGGATGGCTCGGTAACGACGTCCCTACCGACAAAGCGAGGTTCGCTCCAGCCTGGAGATACCAGGCGGGGCACACAAAACCCGTTTGGCGGAGGCCAGACGGGTTTTCTGTTTTTGCAAAGCGGAAACTGGAAATGAACGAATCGTCACCACCGCGTGGTTTCACCACCACCATACTGCATTCCGACCGCGACGCGCCGGTCGAGCACGGCTCTCTGCACAAGCCGCTGCACCTCTCCGTCGCGTTCGGTTATCGTGACGCGCGCGATCTCGCTGCGGTGTTCCAAGGTCGGCAGCAAGGCTTCGCCTACGGTCGCCAGGGCAACCCGACGACCGCCGCGCTGGAGCAGAAGGTGAGTCGGATGGAGGGCGGCGTGGCGACCGCCTGTTTCGCCACGGGCATGGCGGCGATCGGCGCGATCATGCTCTCGCTCCTGCGCGAGGGCGATCACATCGTCTCCAGCGCGTTCCTGTTCGGGAACACCAACAGCATGTTCGCGACGCTCGCGACGCAGGGCATAGGCGTTTCGCTCGTGGACGCCACCGATGTGCGCGCGGTCGAAGCGGCGCTCACTCCGGCGACCCGTCTGGTGTTCGTCGAGACGATCGCCAATCCTCGCACGCAGATCGCCGATCTGAAGCGCATCGGCGAGCTTTGTGCGAAGCGCGGCCTGGTGTACGTCGTGGACAACACGATGACCTCGCCGTACCTGTTCCGTCCGAAGTCCGTCGGGGCCAGCCTGGTCGTGAACGCGCTCACCAAGTACATCGGGGGCCATGGCAACGCGCTCGGCGGCGCCGTGACCGACACCGGCAGCTTCGACTGGACACGGTTCCCCAATATCTACGAGAGCTACAAGACGGCGAGAGCCGAGATGTGGGGCATCACTCAGATCCGCAAGAAGGGCCTGCGCGACTGGGGCGCGTCGCTTTCGGCCGAGCAGGCGCATCATCTTGCGGTCGGCGCGGAAACGCTCGCGCTTCGCATGGAGCGCGCCTGCGCTAATGCGGCCGCGGTGGCCGAATTCCTCGCCGGCCACCGCCACGTTCGCGCGGTCTACTACCCCGGGTTGCCGGCGCATCCGCAGCACGCGCTGGCGCGCGAGCTCTTCTCCGCGTTCGGCGCGCTGCTCGCCTTCGAGCTCGATCCTGCGCTCGATTGCTTCGACTTCCTCAATCGACTCGGGAACGTGGTGTTATCGTCGAACCTCGGCGACAACCGCACGCTCGCGATTCCCGTCGCGCACACCATTTACTGGGAAATGGGCGTCGAGCGCCGGCAAACGATGGGCATCGCCGACTCGTTGATCCGCGTGTCGGTCGGCATCGAGGATCGCGAGGATCTCATCGACGATTTCGCGCAGGCGCTCGCGTAGCTTTCGTAGCCCGGGTTGAGCCCGAAGGGCGATACCCGGGGGTAACTCTGGCTGTCGGGCTTCCCCGGGGTTCGCTGCGCTCACCCCGGACTACAGGACGTGACGCCCGCGGCATCGACGCGCAGATAGCTTGCCGTCGTGTACCAGTCGGCGAGGACATAACGCTCGCGGGCCGTCCCGTCGACACTGAGCTGATGGCGCGCAGGCCGGTGCGTATGCCCGTGGATGAGTCGGGAAACACCGTGCGCACGCAGCGCCTCGGCGACTGCGTCTGCGTTCACGTCCATGATGGACTCCGGCTTGCTCGCCGTGGCGCGCCTGCTCGTCGCTCGAAAGAGCGCGGCGATGCCGCGGCGGGCGAAGTACGGCAGCGCGAGAAGACGTCGCCGGTGAGAGGGGACCTGCCAGTAGGCGCGGAAGCGCTGATAGTCGACGTCGTCGGTGCACAGCGCGTCGCCGTGCATGATGAGCGTGGGCGTGCCCTGCACGTCGTGCACGACCGCGTCCTCGAGCAGCGTCGCGCTGGCGGCGCGGGCGAAGCGTTCGCCGAGCAGGAAATCGCGGTTGCCGCGCTGAAGGTAGATCGGCGTGCCGGACGCCGCCAGGTCGGCGAAGGCGCGCGCCACGCCGGCAGCCAGCGGCTCGCGCAACTGGTCGTCGCCGAGCCAGACATCGAACAGGTCGCCCGGCACGTAGAGCGCGGCCGCACCGCGCGCCGCTCCGGCGATGAGGGCATGGAATGCTTCGACCAGCCCGGGTCGATCGTGCGACAGGTGCAGATCGGAAATGAAAAGCGTCGGCGCCCTCGCCACGGTGCGCCTCCGAAGCCTATTCCGTGATTTCGGCGCGCTCGATCACGACGTCGTCCCGGGGCACGTTTTGATGCATGCCGCGATCGCCGGTCGCTACGGCCTCGATGCGGTCGACCACGTCGGTCCCTGCGGCCACCCGGCCGAAGACGCAGTAGCCCCAGCCCTTGGCATCCGGCGAGCGGTGGTTGAGGAAGTCGTTGTCGGCGACGTTGATGAAGAACTGCGCGGTGGCCGAGTGCGGGTCGCCGGTCCGCGCCATGGCGACGCTGTAGCGCGAATTCTTGAGCCCGTTCGCGGCCTCGTTCTCCACCGGTGCGCGCGTCGGCTTCTGCTTCAGTTCCGGCGTCAAGCCGCCGCCCTGGATCATGAAGCCATCGATCACGCGGTGGAAGAGCGTGTTGTCGAAGTGGCCCGAGCGAACGTATTCCAGGAAGTTGGCGACCGTCTTCGGCGCGCGAGTCGCGTCGAGCTCGAGCGTGATATCGCCATGACTGGTGTGCAGCACGACCATGAGCGTCACTCCTAAGGCGCGCCGACGACCGTCGCGCTCTTGATGACAACGTGCTCGATCGGCACGTCTCTCGGGAACGGGCCTCCCGCCGCGGTGGGCGTCTTGGCGATCTTCTCCACGACCTCCATGCCTTCGATCACCTTGCCGAAGACCGTGTACCCGATCCCGGCAGGAGAGGGGTCGCGGAAGTTCAGGAACTTGTTGTCGGCGACATTGATGAAGAACTGCGCGGTCGCGGAGTTGGGTTCACTCGTTCGCGCCATTGCGACCGTGCCTTTGGTATTGAGCAAACCCGCCTTGCTGCTCTTCTCGGCCTCGTTGACGATCGGGGCGCGGGTGGGTTTCTCCCTGAAGTCGGTTCCGTAGCCGCCGCCCTGGATCATGAACCCGGCGATGACGCGGTGGAACTGCGTGTCGTCGTAGTGCTTCGCCTTCACGTAGGCGAGGAAATTCTCCACGGTCTTCGGGGCGGCATCGGGAAAGAGCTCCAGCCGGATCTTGCCCGCGGAAGTATCGATATCTACCTGCGGATTGGCGGCATTGGCGGAAAGCGCGAAGCAGGCGAGGCCAAGGGCGGCCACAAGCGTGGCCCAGACACGGCGCAGCATCGATCGAGTCTCCTAGAAGGTCGTTGGGTGGACTGTCGCGAAGCTACTTCTTGGGCTTCGCCGGTGGTTTCGGGACGGGAACCGGCGCCTTGGCCGCGGTGGCGGAAGGCGCGACGGCGTAGAGCTCGCGCACGAGGGTGAGCTTGGTCTGAGCGCTCTTGTTGCCCTTGTCGAGCGCGATCGCCCGATCGTATTCCAGGCCGGCGAGCCGCGCGTAGATGTCACCTAGGTTCTCGTGCGCGATGCCGTAATCCGGACGGGTCAGCAGCGCCGTTTCGAGCGCCCTGCGCGCCTTGTCGTACTCGCCCTGCTGCGCCCAGATCACCGCTAGATTGTTGTAGGGTTCCGGCAGCTCGGGATAATCCTGGGTAAGCTGCTGGAAAGTCGCGATCGCCGCTTCGGTCTCGTTCTGGTCCGACTGGACAACCCCCTTCAGAAATCGCGCCTGGGGATTCTTGGCGTCGCCCGCGAGAACGCCGTCGATCTTCGCGAGCGCGGTAACGTACTGCCCCTCGCGAATCATTCCGGCCGCCTCGGCCAGTTCGAGTGACAGTCCGGGCGTGCTTTGCGGCTGCAGCGTCGCGGAGGTCGGCGGCGGAGGCGGAGCCTGCTGTGCGATCGCCGGTGCGCAGCCCGCGAGCAGCCAGAGGGCGACGCGACAGACGGAACGTGGAGTCATCGATGCGATGTCGGCGAGGGCAAGCCTCGGCGAGCGGCCTGCATCGCCTATTCTATCAGCCCCGCCGCAGGCGCTCGACCGTGGAATCGATGAGCGCGCGCGCGATGCTCACCGGATTGGGAAGCGGGGGCAGCGCGTCGACCGTGAACCAGCGCGCGTCGACGATCTCGTCGTCGCAGGGGCGCACTTCGCCCCCGGCGTACTCGGCGTTGTAGGCGATCATCAGCGAGTGCGGAAATGGCCAGGACTGGCTCGCCATATAGCGCAGACCCCGGACCTCGATGCCGACTTCCTCGCGGACCTCGCGATGAATGCAGTCCTCGATCGACTCCCCCGCTTCGACGAATCCGGCCAGCGCGCTGTAGATCGGTTGCGGAAAGCGCTTCGAGCGCGCGAGCAGCAGCTCGGCGCCGCGGGTCACCAGCACCATCATCGCCGGCGAAACGCGTGGCCACACGGTGTGGCCGCAGGCGGGACATTCCTTGGCGCGCTCGCCTGCCTTGTCACGGGTGGGCATTCCGCAGCGGCCGCAGAATTGATGGCTGCGATCCCATTCGACGATCTGCGAGGCGCGGCCCGCGAGCGCCAGCCACGCGTCCGGCAGCTGCAGGAAGAGGCTGCGCAGACCTCGCCATTCCCACCCATCCGCGACCGTGCCGGACGGGGCGCGTATGGCGATGCAGTCCACGCCTTCGAGGCGACCGAGATAATGCCGCGCACCGCCGATGGCAAGCTGCGCGACGTCGCCGAGGAGAGGCAGGACGGGAGGATCGCCGGCGCGGGCCAGGATCTTGTCCTCGCGCCAGACAAAGCATACGGCATCGGCGGCGGGCTCGGCGGGCGAGGCGTACGCCGGCTCGAAGCCGGCGGGAGTATTCATCCGCACGAGAACGCCGAAGCGCCGGGCCCGCTAGCGCAGGAAGCGCTCGTCCTTGCCGATGACGGTCAGCTCGACGAACTTCGATCCGCTGTGGTCGGTCGGCGTGAAGGTGACGGTGAAGCCACCGACGTCGAAGTCGCGGATCTGTTCCATCGCGGCGATGAATCGTTCCCGGGTAAGGTCGTTGCCGGTGCGACGCAACCCTTCGACCAGGACCTTGGCGGCGATGAAGCCCTCGAGGCTCGTGAACGAGTAATTCTGCTTGCCGGTCGACGCCTCGAGCAACTGCTGATAATCCTTCACGACGCGGGCCGACAGGTTCCATGGGAAGGGCACGACCTGGGAGACGCCCACGCCGCGTCCGGCCGGTCCCGTCTCGTGGGCGAGCGCCTTGCTGCCGACGAAGGAAACATTCAGGAACTGCGGGTTGCAGCCTGCGGCGCGCGCCTCCTTGATGAAGGCAGCGCACGATTTGTAGGCCGAGATCATCACTACGCCCTGAGGCTCGACTTTGCAGATCGACTTCACGGCCGCGGCGACGTCCACCGTGTTGCGCTCGACCGTGCCGGTGGCCATGATCTTCATGTTCCGCTTCTGCATGGCGCGCTCCACCCCGGTCAGGCCCGCCTTGCCGTAGTCGTCGTTCTGATAGAACACCGCGATGCGGTCGAGAGTCTGGCCGACGAGCTGGCCGACGAGCTTGTCGGTCTCATCGTAATAGCTGGCGCGGATATTGAAGATGTAACGGTTCAGCGGATTGCGCAGCGATTCCGCGCCGGTAAACGGTCCGACGAAAGGCACGCGCGCGGCGGTGAAGATGGGCTTCGACGCGTTCGAGGTCGGTGTTCCGACATAGCCGAACAGCAGGAACACCCCCTCGTCGATGAGTTTCTTGGTATTGGCGGCCGCGCGGTCTCCTTCGTACCCGTCGTCCAGCGAGCGAAGCTCGATCTTTCGGCCATTGACACCGCCCGCGGCGTTGATCGCTTGAAAATACGCCATCGCGCCAGCGCGCATCTCCGTTCCGAGCTCCGAAGCCGGGCCCGTGAAGGCTGCCGACTGGCCGATCAGGATACTGGTCGAGGTGACACCCGGATCGGCGGCCGCCGTGAACGTCAAACCCGCCAGGAAAATCCCGCAGAGCGATCTCCACGCATTGCCCATCGAATCCCTCCTCGGCATCTGCGGCCGGTCTCGGTTCGCGTCATACCTATCATAGGCGATTCCCGCCGGCGTGCAAACGCACCTGGCGCCATGCCGGGGATGCTGTGGCGCACAGGGTATAATGTGCAACCACGACGCTTGCCCGCGAGACCATGGAAGCCGAACGCATCAACCAGATCGCCAGCACGATTTCCGGATTGCAGCAGCGGGCTGTCGATCTGCGGAGGTATCTTTGACTTCGACGTCAAGGCGGAGCGCCTCGACGCGGTCGCGCGAGCCCTCGAGGATCCGGGTGTCTGGAGCGATCCCAAGCGCGCGCAGGAGCTCGGCAAGGAGAGGAAGGAGCTCGAATCCGTCGTCGGCACGCTGAACGATCTCTCCGTGCGGCTGAAAGACAGCGGCGAGATCTTCGAGCTCGCTCGCGAGGAAGGCGACGACGCGATGCTCGTCGCGGTAGCGCAGGACGTGGAGGCGCTCGAGCGTGCCGTCGGCGACATGGAATTCCGTCGGATGTTTCACGATCCGATGGATCCGAATTCCTGCTTCATCGACATTCAGGCCGGCAGCGGAGGCACCGAAGCCCAGGACTGGGCGGCGATGCTCCTGCGGATGTATCTGCGCTATTGCGAGCGCAAAGGTTACCGGACCGAGATCCTGGAGGAATCCGAAGGCGAAGTCGCCGGCATCAAGAGCGCGAGCGTCAAGGTCGCCGGCGATTATGCCTACGGCCACCTGCGGACCGAGAGCGGCGTGCATCGCCTGGTTCGCAAGAGCCCGTTCGACGCCAACGCCCGCCGACACACTTCATTCGCGAGCGTATTCGTCTATCCGGAAGTCGACGAGACGATCGAGGTCGAGATCAACCCGGCCGACCTTCGCATCGACACCTTCCGCGCCTCCGGGGCGGGCGGGCAGCACATCAACAAGACCGACTCGGCGGTGCGGATCACGCACACGCCGACCGGCATTGTCGTGCAATGCCAGAACGACCGCTCGCAGCACCGCAACCGCGCCGAGGCAATGGCGATGCTCAAGTCGCGCCTCTACGAGCTGGAGCTGCGCAAGCGCCAGGCGGAGCAGCAGAAACTCGAGGACACGAAGACCGACATCGGCTGGGGCCACCAGATCCGCTCATACGTGCTGGATCAGTCGCGCATCAAGGACTTGCGCACCGACGTCGAGCGGGGCGACACGCAATCGGTGCTGGACGGCGATCTCGATGACTTCATCGCGGCGAGTCTCAAACAGGGGGTGTGAGATGAACGAGCCGCGGGACGCGTCGGCGCGCGTCGAGGACGAGAACCGGATCATCGCCGAGCGCCGCGCCAAGCTCGCCGCGCTTCGCGCGCGCGGCGAGGCGTATCCCAATGATTTCCGCCGCGACGCGCTCGCGGGCGCTCTGCACGATGCGCACGACGCGAAGACCAACGAGGCGCTCGAGGCGGCGAAGGTCGAAGTTGCCGTCGCGGGGCGGATCGTGCTCAAGCGCGTGATGGGCAAGGCGAGCTTCGCCACACTGCAGGACATGAGCGGCCGAATCCAGCTGTACATCGCCGACGACGCCGTCGGCGAGGAAACGCACGCCGCATTCAAGCACTGGGATCTGGGCGACATCGTGGGCGCGCGCGGGGCGCTCTTCAAGACCCGTACCGGCGAGCTGTCGGTGCGCGTCACTGAGCTGCGGCTCCTCGCCAAGGCGCTGCGACCGCTGCCCGAGAAATTCCACGGGCTTACGGACCAGGAACAGAAGTACCGCCAGCGCTACGTCGATCTCATCACCAGCAGCGAATCGCGCCGGGTGTTCATCGCCCGCTCGCAGATCGTCCAGGCGATTCGCGAGTTTTTCGTCGCGAGAGGATACCTCGAGGTCGAAACCCCGATGATGCATCCGATCCCCGGCGGCGCCACGGCCCGGCCTTTCGTCACGCATCACAACGCGCTCGACACCGACCTGTACCTGCGCATCGCGCCGGAGCTCTACCTCAAGAGGCTGGTCGTCGGAGGCATGGAGAAGGTCTTCGAGATCAACCGCAACTTCCGCAACGAAGGCATCTCGACACGCCACAATCCCGAGTTCACGATGCTCGAGTTCTACGAGGCGTATCGCGATTATCGCTATCTCATGGATCTGACCGAGGAGCTGCTGCGCGACGTGGCGATCAAGGTGCGCGGCAGCACCAAGCTCGAATACCAGGACGTGGCCATCGACCTGGGGGGGCGCTTCGACCGGCTCACGATGGCCGAGGCGATCGCCAAGCACAATCCTCGATATACGCTGCATGATCTCGCGAAGCCCGAATACTTGCGAGCAGCGCTGGCGTCTCTCGACGTCGAAGTACTGCCCACCGACCGCGTCGGCGTGCTGCAACTGAAGCTCTTCGAGGCCACGACCGAAAACAAACTTGTGCAGCCGACCTTCATCGTCGCGTATCCGGCGGACGTCTCGCCTCTGGCCCGCGCGAGCGACGCCGATTCGTCGGTGACCGACCGGTTCGAGCTTTTCATCACCGGACGCGAAATCGCCAACGGCTTCTCGGAGCTCAACGATCCCGAGGACCAGGCCGCCCGCTTCCGCGCTCAGGCGGAGGCCAAGGAGGCAGGCGATGCCGAAGCCATGCACTACGACGCGGACTATATCCGCGCCCTGGAATACGGCCTGCCGCCGGCGGCGGGCGAAGGTGTCGGCATCGACCGGCTGGTGATGCTCCTCACCGACAGCCCGTCGATTCGCGACGTGATCCTGTTTCCGCAGCTCAAGCCGGAGGCGTAGGCCGAGTCATGGCGACGCGCTATCGGACATTCCGGGAGTTCTACCCCTTCTACCTCGCCGAGCATCGCCATCCGATGTGCCGCCGCCTGCACTTTATCGGCTCGATACTCGTGCTCGCCTCCATCGCGGCCGCGATGCTGACTCGCAACGCCTGGTGGCTCGCCGCGGCGCCCGTCGCGGGCTACGGCTTCGCCTGGGCCGGTCACTTCTACTTCGAGAGGAACCGTCCGGCGACGTTCAGCTATCCGTTCTACAGCCTGCTGGGCGACTGGGTGATGTTCAGCGACATCCTCAGGGGGAAGCTACGCTCCTGATGAGTGAACTGGAGGTTGCCTTTCATTTGGCGAGATTCCGCTCGACCCACTGCCCGTAGGCGTCGAGGTATTTTCTGAGAAAGTCCCGCACCGAATCGTCGACTAGCGCGCCGCTCGCGTCGAAGAGCTTGGCTGCGTTGCCGATGTAGGCTTCCGGCTGCTGCAACATCGGAACATTGAGGAACACCAGCGATTGACGCAGGTGATGGTTGGCGCCGAAGGCGCCGATTGCACCGGGCGAAACGCTGACGACGCCGCCAGGCTTGCCGTTCCATGCACTGTCCCCGTAAGGACGCGAAGCGATGTCGATCGCGTTCTTGAGCACGCCCGGCACGGAGCGGTTGTATTCCGGCGTCACGAACAGCACGGCGTCGGCCTTGCGAACGCGAGCCTTGAACGTGGCGGATGCCGCGGGCGGATGGGCCTCGTCGTCCTGGTTGTACAGAGGCAGTTGGCCGATCTCGACGATCTCCAGCTTGAGCGGCGCAGGCGCCAGGCCGATGAGTGCCTTGGCTGTCTTCCGTGTGAACGATTCCTTGCGCAGGCTGCCGACGAGGACCGCGACGTCACGAAAGGTGCTCATGGGTTTCCTTTCTTCGTATTTGCGGGAACGAGCAAAGCCGACGGCAGCAGCCCTCCTCGTCGCATCTCTGGATGACGGTCTTTGCCGTGCAGAGTTTCCGGCCGCGATTGGCGAGCCGGTCGACGCGATGGCATAATCAGTGGATTCTTCGGGGTGTAGCGCAGTCTGGTAGCGCACTTGCTTTGGGAGCAAGATGTCGGAGGTTCGAATCCTCTCACCCCGACCAACGCCACGCGGGTGCATTCCGGTCACATAGTTAGAGTTAGGAGTTTATACCGGAGGCTGGAGTGAACCCCTCCAGCCGGACAGGGGACCATCCGGTGTTTTGACGCCGCAGACCGAGCGTGCGATCCGCAGCGTCGGCACGAACACGGAAACCGCTGTGCGCCGGTTCCGGCAAGCGCAGACCGGAGAGGTCGACGCGCCAGCGCTTTCGGCGCCTGGCGTTGCACGGCGACGCCAATAAGGCGTGTGCGCGCCGTCGAGCAAATACCGGCCAAGGCTAACTGCGGGGCGGATACTCGGGCGCGGGCCGGGCGTCGCCGGACTCGCGCGATGGAAAAACTCGGCTGCCCCTTTGTTTAACCGGCCGGAGCCCGCGCCTAATCGGGACTGCAGTTTCTATGTTACTGAAAGCTCATCAGTTCCCGACGGCGGTCCGACGTCAGCTCCGCCGGAGGCGTGGATTTTGCGAGAAACCGGACGAACCATTGGCACGCGCCAGGTATGGAGGCAGCCGGGCGCGGGGTACAATGACGGAAATTCGCTCCCCCGCGCGGTGCAGATGGTTGCCGGTGAACCCGCGGGCCTCGGTACACGCGCCCGTAGCTCATTGGGATAGAGCACCGGCCTTCTAAGCCGGCGGTAACAGGTTCGAGTCCTGTCGGGCGCGCCACATTCGGCGTGTCCGGCGGGCAGGAACGACGGTGGCTGTAGCTCAGCTGGTAGAGTCCCGGATTGTGATTCCGGTTGTCGTGGGTTCGAATCCCATCAGCCACCCCACCTGCTTCAATTCCCGCGATAGCAGACACTAACTTGTCTAAGAAAAACGGGTGGTGTCTAAGATGAGTGTCGGCAGATCGTCGATCTTTCGCTCGACGAAACGTACCTGCTGCTGATGCCGAAAGCCCCGGCGTTTGAGGCCCATTTCGCCTCGATTTTCTTCATTTGTAGACCCACACTTGAGCTGCATTCCGTGAGCATCGCGCTCACACCCTTCATGACGGTTTGATCGTCAAGCCGTTCATGAAGTCCGGTGCTCTGGGCACTGGCGTTGCGCTCGTTACGCGCCGTTGAAGAGTGATCGGAAGCGATTCCGATCTGCGTCGCAAGACGCGCATTGCAGCATCGCCCATTTCCAAGATGAGGGAGTAGACAGTCGCCGTCCGTAGCGGCTATGAAGTCATGGACGCAAAAAGCGTCCGCAGCGACGTGCCCGTTCCGTGCCACACGCGGAGCAGCACGTCCAGTGCAAGCTCAACCTACCGATGTTGGCCCACGTTCGCGCGCTGCGACGGTGCGTCGTGCTCGTCTTCAAGACGAGGGGGCGCCGCAATACGTCGCTGGATCGAGCATGGCACCTCAGCGCCGTAGCGCGCACGCAATCGCGCTTCGCGCGCGTCGTCACTGCTAGTGACGTACGCGCGCATCGGTACCGTCTCTGCGTCTACGCGGCATTTCGTCGCGTGATCGAGGACTCCGAACCACGTGATGGCCTTTTGGGCAAGGATTGGGACGCTACGGCGCGTAAGATGTGGCTCGAATTCGATGCCGGCACACCACGAGCGGGCACCGTGGCGTCTTTGTTGAATGCTTTCATGATGTCGCCGCGGCGGAAGGTTTCGCCGCGAACGCAAGCCGATAACGAGCACGAGAAGCTGGCTTTGATGCGGTCGCTTGGGCATTGCACGCTGGAATCGGTCAAGCCGACGACGATTGCGCAGTATCTTGAGAAACGCGGTGCGCCTGTGCGCGCCAATCGCGAGATATCGCTTCTTTCGAGGGCGTTCTCGTGGGCGGTCGCGCAAGGTCTCGCAGACAGGAACCCGTGCCTGGGCGTTGAACGAAACAAAGAGCAATCGCGAAAGCGTTCGCCCTCAGTTGCCGAGTTTGAAGCGGTAGCCGCGAAGGTGCGGCGATCGTCGGGGCCGCCGCGCGTCTTGCGTATCTGACCGGTCAGCGACAGGCGCAGATCATTGGGCTAAGAATGGATCAGCTGCAGGAGGATGGCATCCATTTCCCGCCAGCAAAGAAAGGCGACGCTGTAATCGTGGAGTGGGCTGCGGCATTGCGCGATGCGATCGAGGCCGCCAAGAAGATGCGCCCGAAAATTGCAAGCGCGACACAGGTGTTCTCCGGGCGCAAAGGGCAGCCATTCACGCAAGAAGGCTTCCAGGCAGCGTGGCAGCGGGCAATGACAGTGTGGCTCTCAGAAATGCCGGAAGAGCTACGCGCTGCGGCCAGGTTCACGTTCCACGATATCCGGGCGCGTAGTCTAGACGACGCACGAGCCGGTGGTCTCGACCCGCAGGCGCTCGCCGGACATCGGAATCCCAATACGACGCGACGGTACTTGCGCGATCGTCAGGTCAAGAAAGTGCGGGCGGTGGTTTAGTGATGGCCACTCCGAAGGAGCCGTATGACGGCTAGCTAACGGCTAGCTACGCGTTTTATGGGCACGGCGCCGGCACGATTGCTACTTGGCGGTCGACTGTAACGACCCTTAAGTGCTAAGACTGCGTTCTGACCGATCTCGGCCGCCCGGCGGCGCACTCAGCTCTGAGCACTTGGCCCGGCGCCCGCGTTCGACGTACTGGTGCCCGGTGCCTTGTGCGTCATTCGAAGTACGGAGACGAAGGCACCTGGCATGATGCACCTGGATTCGTCCCTCGAGCGTGGTGCTCGCTGCGACGTGCGGGTACGCTGGTTAGTGCCGAGGACTTCGTGCTTCGTATTTGGCCTCGATCAGGCCGAGTTCGGCCACCTTCAGACGATCAGCGCCGCCGCCCAAATTGCCCTAGAGCAGTCATTCGCCTTCATTCTGTTTCGTTGCGGAGCACTTGCGCAACGCGGCTTCGCTTACTGCGAATGGCGCGAGAGTAAGTCGAAAAGATTAGCCTGCTCGCACCCTAGCGCGCGTAAGCAGTTGGCGGGCGTTAAGGTCTAGGACGGCGGTGCGGGTCGCTATTTCGCAACGTAGGGCAGGAGACGGTCGAACTCCGTCTTGACCACCTGGTAGCATTCGCAGGCGTGCGCTTCCAAATGCGGGCGGTCGAGCACGGTGATCCTGCCTCGTTGGTAACGAATCAATCCCGCGTGCTGCAGCTTCCCGGCGGCCTCCGTCACGCCTTCGCGCCGCACCCCCAGCATGTTGGCGATCAGTTCCTGCGTCATCGTAAGCTCGTTCGATGCCAGACGATCCAGGCTCAGCAGCAGCCACCGGCACAATTGCTGGTCGACGGAATGGTGCCGATTGCATACCGCGGTCTGCGCCATCTGGGTGATCAGCGCCTGCGTGTAGCGCAGCAACAGATGCATCATCGGCCCGAAACGCGCGAACTCGTCTTTCAGGAGCTGGGCCTTCAGCCGGACGCCGAAGCCCGCGCTTTGCACCACGGCATGGCTGGGCGTGGTCTCGCCGCCCATGAACAGGGATATGCCGAGCATGCCCTCGTTGCCCACGACCGCGATTTCCGCCGACGCGCCATCCTCCATGACGTACAGCAGGGAGACGATCGACGTGGTGGGAAAATAGACGTACCGAAGCCGGGCACCGGGTTCGTAGAGGACCTCACCGAGCTTCATCGGGACCAGTTCCAGGTGGGGCTTGAGCCGCGTGTAATCGCCCGCGGGCAGGGCGTCGAGCAGATGATTCTGATGGGGGGTGTGCGGTGCAGACATACTGGGCATCCCCTTACTTCGATGAAGATTGATCCCAAAAGGTCTCTTCTATACGCACGCGCTGTTTCGAGTCTTGTCTGCCCGTCCCGGCAGACAGACTTTGTGCAGCCTATTTGAAGTGCAACGCCGAAATCGATGCAAGTAGGCCGCCATACTTCCTTAGCAGTTTGACGCCGGAACGAGAAACGATCAGGAGGCTGGCCCGATGATCGTTCGCATGTTTGCGCCGGAGTACGATTCCTTGCTCAATAAGCCTCGCCAATTTGCGGCGTACCGTCGTGCGCGAACCGAAATTCAGCAGAAAGAGCGGTTTCAGCGTTAGTGGTTGCCCCTGCTCTTCGGCATATCCGATCTCGATGACGATATCGAAATCGACGACGGACTTGAGGAAGGGTAGTTGCAGCCGTTCAAACTCCCTGATTTTCTTTAATCCGGCGAATAGCTTCATGATTTATATGGTTCTATTTGTTGGCAGCATCGCTCATAGTGTGGCTCAGTCATGCAACTGGCAAGCACAATTGGGTCCCTTTTTGGCACATATAGTTTGAGCCGACAGCCCCCGGGAAGCCGGTGTCTGCGGCTCAACTCCAACGTTGAACGTCCGGTTTTCGTAAGGCGCGACGGCCGGTTTGGGTCGATCGCGTCCACCCACGACTCACAAAGAGGTGACCGCTTTCTTCGTGGCTGACGGTTCAATCCGAGCGGACAGTGTCCCAGGTCTGATTCCGACCAGGACACAGTTAGCCGTAAGCGAGCGCACGGAGTAACATTTGCATGAATATTTCGAGAGGTGGCACATGAGGAAATCGTCTGTCGTTCACTCCGATCCTGATGTTATGGGTGGCACCCCAGTGTTCGTCGGTACGCGCGTCCCGGTTCAAGCGTTGATTGATTACATCGAGGGTGGGCATTCGCTGGAAGAATTCCTTAATGACTTCCCCACCGTAAGTCGGGAGCTCGCATTGGGTGCATTGGAACTAGCAAAAGCTCACCTCCTCGCCGATGCGCGTGCTTCTTGATGAGTGCGTTCCCCGAGGCCTACGCGCGGAACTTCCCGGTCATGAGGTCAAGACCGTTGCTGAGGCCGGTTGGGCGGGCGCCAAGAACGGCACACTGCTACAACTCGCGGCCACGCAGTTCGACGTTCTGCCCACTGTCGATCGCAACCTCGAGTATCAGCAGAGCTTCTTGGGCCTTACGATCGCTGTGATCGTTGTTGATGTTCCGAGCAACGATATCGCCGTCCTTCGGCCGCTGATGCCTGCCGTGCTCAAAGCGCTGCCCAACTCGAAGCCGGGAACTGTGACACATGTTCACGGCTGACAACGCGCAAACTGATGCGGGCGCGCCGTCGCGCCGACGAATCCGTGATTGTCTAAGATGCGCGCAAAAATCTTTAAGAATCAACTCGAACGTTCGTGCGAAATTCTCAGACCCTTGATCTGCAACCTACGGATGCGAAAAGAAAATCACGCGAAGATTGGACGGATTGTGATTCCGGTTGTCGTGGGTTCGAATCCCATCAGCCACCCCATTTCCTTTGCGCCCGAGTCGTCGACCGATGCGTCGGCGACACTCACGCCGCTCCGGCGCTAAGGTTTTTCACCCGTGCGCGGCCGCGCGATTTCTCCACTAACTGTCTCGCGCCGCCGGACCTTACTGGAGCGCGGGGGGCGGCGCACGGAGAGCGTCATGACAACCTCCCCGGAACCACCGCCCTCGTCGGCGCAGGAGGTCGCCGCACTGGTGGCGGAGCTCGAGCAGGCCGAGGCCTACGAGCAAAGACTGCGGCAGATCATCGCGGAGGCCCGCGATCAGCTCGCGGCGGGACATGCGTCGGTCGCGCTGTCGATGCTGAACGAGGCGTTGTCCGACATCGATGCCGCGGCCGACGTGGTAGCGCCCACCGACCGCCAGCGCAGCGCTAGATGACTCCGCCGATGATGTTGATGCTCATCGCCAGGATCGCGATGTTGTAGATGAACGAAAGCACGCCGTGGATCAGCGTCAGCCGGCGCATGGGACGCGACAGCACCGCGACGTCGGACACCTGCGAAGTCATGCCGACAACGAACGAGTAGTAGGCGAAATCGAGATAGTCCGGCTCGTCGTCGTCGGGAAACTTGAGCCCGCGATGATGCTGTTTGCCTCCCGCCGGCAGGAAGTAGTACAGCCGTGCATAGTGAAACGCGAACAGCGTGTGGATCAGGAGCCACGATAGAAGGAGCGCGGTGATCGACAGCGTCATCCGTTCGGCTCGTGGCCAGAAGGCGAGCTCGCGGATGTCGCCGACGAGGAACCCGATCGCGACGAAGCTCGCGCTCGCGGCCACGACGACGAGGAGGAAGATCGCGTAGCCGCCCGGGTCGTAGCGCTGGGCGCGCAGGCGCGTCTGGGTCTCGTCGGTGCAGGCGATCAGAATCGAGCCCAGCACGAGATAGCACAAGACGAAGGCGTCCCAGCTCGCGAGCACCGTTACCCGGTTGGAGAACGCGGACCGCGAGGCGAGCGCCACCACCGTCGCGACGCCGAGCGCGATGGCCAGTCGCTGCATCGCGCCGAGGCGCGCGATGGCCCACAGCTTCGGCGTCGATCCTTCGCGCGTCGATCGTGTCACGCCGCAGGCCGGGCGTCGGAAGTCAGTTGTCGCGAGGAGCGTAGCGGCGCTCGAGCCAGGTATCGAGCGCGATCCGTCCCGGACCGCAGATGGTAAGCACGAGCAGCATCGTTCCCCACAACACGTGGTCCTTCACGCCGCCGGTCTGGGTCAGGGTCTCGTAATACGACGCGACCGCGACGATGTTGAAGACGAACAGCACGCCGGCGGCGAAGCGCGATGCAAGTCCCAGCACGAGCAGGACCGGCATCGACAGCTCGGTCGCCGCGCCGAGCGCTGCGGCGACCGCCGGCGAGAGCAGCGGAACATGATACTCGTCGGTGAACAGCGCGACCGTGCTGCTCCAGTCGCGCGTCTTGGTGAGCCCCGACATGAAGAACACTTTCGCGACGTAGAAGCGTAAACCCAGCAGCAGCAGCGGTTCGAGCTTCGCGATCCAGCCAGAAACGACGCAATAGGCCGTAGCCAGTGACCCCACGGGCGAAGAGGACGGTGCGCTGTTCATGGGTGTCGCTACCTAGGCAGAGAAAGTGGGCGGCGCGCGGAAGGCGACGAGGGTGCGGGTGGCAACATGGTTTTTGAGCGCTTGGCCGAGATCGAAGGCCGGCTCGGCACTCACGGCGCGCTCCACGGCCTCGGCCAGCCCCAGATTGTGGCCGATCGCAAGCAGAAAAGCATAGGCGCCCGGGGTGAGGCGATGGATGACGACGGCGTCCTCGCCGCGGACGACCAGAAGCGCTTCGCCGCCTTCGGACAGGTCGATTCGCTCGCCCTGGTCATCGCCGGGCTGGTTCGTCTGCCAGATGCGCAAGATCGGATACGCCGAGACAACGAGCCGCGCCGACGGGTGGAGAGTGAAGCGCAGGAGCCCGAGCTTGCTCGCCGGCACGGCGGCAAGCGAGTCGAGGTCGAGCGCGCCAGCGTCGGCTGCGATCGCGGCCTGGTCGATGGCCCATTCGAGACGGGCGACGTCGGGAAGATAGGGCAGGTCGCGCGCAGGCGGGTAAGTCGCCAGGAACCGGGCCAGGTCGCCGCCGTACCGATTCACGTCGCCGCGCCTCGAGGGGTAAGCACGCACGAAGGCGTCGATGGTCGCACCGAAGAATCCCGGGCCGACGAGCGCCTGCACGACGGGAAAAGTCGCCGCGAGCGCCTTGCGATAGTTGGCAAGCACGTTGTTACGATAGATGGCGAGCCTTGCGGCCGCGCCGAGCCGCCCGCCGACGATGCCGAGGCCCGAGAGCGCCGCACGGTCGCCGAAAATGGTCGCGGCCGCGAAGCCGCGCTGCAGCTCAGAGAGCGACCGCACAGGCTTGCTCCAGCACGGACTGGGCGATCGCCGCTTCGTCCTGGAGAATCTCGAACGGCGGCAGGTCGGTGTCCCACTCGATCAGAGTCGGCTTCGCGCCGAAGCGTTCGATCGTCGCCCGATAGAGGTCCCAAACGGGCGGCGCGACGCGTGCCCCGTGGGTATCGATGAGGCAGTCACCCGTGTCCTCGAAACCGGCGAGGTGAATCTCGGCTACGGCGTCGCAGGGAATCGCGGCGAGGTAGTCGAGCGGATCGAAACCGTGGTTGACCGCGTTGACGTAGACGTTGTTGACGTCGAAGAGAATCCCGCAGCCCGTGCGCCGCGCGAGCGCCGCCACGAAATCCCATTCGGCCATCGCGTCGGATTCGAACCGCAAGTACGCGGAGATGTTCTCGACGAGAAGCGCCCGTCCGAGCGCCGCCTGGACGGCGTCGACGCGGTCGGCCACGAGCTTCAGCACCTCTTCCGTGAACGGCAGAGGCAGCAGGTCGTTCAGGTGCCGTCCATCGATCCGGCCCCAGCACAGATGTTCGGAAATGGCCGCCGGCTCGATCCGGGCCGCGAGCCGTCTTAGGCGTCCCAGGTGTTCCGTGTCGAGGGCGTCGGCGGAGCCCAGCGACAAACCTACGCCGTGCAACGCAATCGGGTAATCAGCGCGGATCGCGTCGAGCGCCGCAAGCGCGGGTCCGCCATCGACGAAATAGTTCTCGCTGTGGACCTCGAACCAGCCGGCCGCAGGGCGTTCCGCACGTACCCGAGCAACGTGGGGTGCGCGCAGACCGATGCCGGCGACGTCGGGCAGGAGCGGGTACGCGGGCATCGGCGGCAGAAGACGCTCGAGAGCCGGCGGCGCTTTCGGCCGCCGGCTCCCATGGTCTTTTCGGTTCAGGACTTCGGAGGCGCCATCTTGCCGCCGATCTTTTCGCAGGTTCCCTTGGCGACGTATTTCCAGTCCATCGGGTCGTTGTCGACCTTGCTCTGACCTGCGCACGCGTGCTTCGCGGTGGCGCAATCGGCCTGGCCGGCTTTGGAGACGCCGTAGCACTTGTCCTTGCTAGCATCCGGTGCAACCGGACCCGCAGCGGCGGCCGAGGCGGCCAGCCCGAGCGCAAACAGCCCCGCGACCGCGGCCTGGATTGTGGCTTGATGCTTCATGAGATCTCCTTCGAGGTTGGACGGAGTCGGAGAGGTTGCGGCTTGAGTCCCTTCCGGCATTTTGGTCGGACGAGGCGACGCCAACTTACATGCGGTGGCTAGGGGTGGCAAGTCGCTTCGGCTCGTGAAAGGGAGTCGGGAGTGCCAAATACCGCTAACATTGGCGCCCCGGCCATTCCCGTGCTCCAAGCCTCATGCGGTTCACGATCGCAACTTACAACATCCACAAGGGCTTCTCCCACCTGACCCGCAAGGTCGTGATCCACGAGCTCAAGGAGCGCCTGCACGGGCTTTCGGCGGATGTGCTCTTCCTGCAGGAAGTTCAGGGCCTGCATCGCCGGCACGCCCGGCGCTACCGCGACTGGCCAGGGAAGCCGCAGCACGAGTTCATCGCCGACGCCGTCTGGCATGAAGTGGCCTACGGCCGCAACGCGGTGTACCAGCACGGCCACCATGGCAACGCAGTGCTCTCGCACTTCCCGATCATCGCCCAGGCGAACCTGGACATTTCCGCGCACGCGTTCGAGAGCCGCGGGCTGCTGCATTGCGTGCTGCAGTTGAAGCGCGGATTGCCCGCCTTGCATTGCATCAACGTCCATCTCGGTCTTTTCGAGCGCGGCCGGCGCTGGCAGGTGCGCGCGCTGTGCGAGCGCATCCGCGAGGCGGTTCCCAGGGGCGCGCCGCTCATCGTCGCCGGCGATTTCAACGACTGGCGCCGCAGGGCGGACCGAACGCTGCAGGAAGAGCTGGACCTCACGGAAGTCTTCGAGGCGGCGCGGGGGCGTCCGGCCCGAACGTTTCCGGCCGTGCTGCCGGTGTTCCGCCTCGATCGCATCTATGCGCGCGGACTGATCACAGTCGGCACGGCCGTCCATTATGCGTACCCGCTTCAGCGGATCTCCGATCACGCGGCGCTGGCAGCGACCTTCGATCTCGAGCGCAGCGCCCGCGCATCTCCACGCTAGCTTGCAGCGCCGTGGACCGATTCGTCACCGGCAACCGCATCGGCCTTCTGCGCAGCGGCGCAGAGTATTTTCCGGCGCTCGAGCGGGCGATCAACGCCGCGCAGGTGGAGATCTGGCTCGAGAGCTATATCTTCGCGGACGACGCGAGCGGACGACGCATCGCCGATGCGCTCGCGCGCGCCGCGCTCCGCGGCGTCAAGGTGCGCCTGCTCGTCGATGGCTGGGGCGCCAAGTTCTACCTCACCAGCTCGCTCGAGCGCGCGATGCGCAAGGCCGGTATCGAGCTGCTCAAGTACCGGCCGGAAGTGTCCGCGTGGCATTTTCGGTCGCACCGCCTGCGCCGGCTGCATCGCAAGCTCTGCCAGATCGACCACCGGATCGCCTTCGTCGGCGGCATCAACGTGATCGACGACATGAACACGCCCGGGCACACTCCCCCGCGGCTCGACTTCGCCGTCAGTGTCGAGGGACCGCTGGTCCCGGCGATCGCTCAGACGATGCAGCGGGTCTGGGCGCTCGTGCAGCTCGTGCAGTTCGGCACGAGCCAGCTGACGCTGTTTCCCCAGCGCGGGCGCGCCGAGCGTGCCGGTACGCAGACCGCGAAGTTCATCATCCGCGACAACCTCCGCCATCGCCGCGATATCGAGCAGGCCTACCTCGCGGCGATCCGGGGCGCGAAGCGCGAGATCATCGTCGCCAACTCGTACTTCTTTCCGGGCATCACCTTTCGTCGCGAGCTCGTCGAGGCGACCGCTCGAGGGGTGAGCGTCACGCTGATCCTTCAAGCCAAGGTCGAATACGTGCTCCTGCACTTCGCGAGCCGGGCAATGTATGGCCAGCTTCTGCAGGCGGGGGTCGTGATCCAGGAATACCACAAGAGCATGCTGCACGCGAAGGTCGCCGTGATCGACGATCGATGGGCAACCGTCGGCTCGTCCAACATCGATCCGTACAGCCTGCTCGTGGCACGCGAAGCCAACGTGGTCGTACGCGACCGCGGCTTTGCCTCCGAGCTCAAACACGAGCTCGGGGTCATGATCGAAAGCGGCTCGCAACGCGTGATCCATCAGGACTGGCAGAGCCGATCGCGGCTCTACAAAGCCGCGATCTGGATTGCCTACGGCATCGTGCGCATGGCGATGGGTCTCCTCGGCTATGGTGGCGACGAATGGTTTCCGAAGCGCCCGCGCGGAGCGTAGCCCGGGGTGAGCGCAAGCGAACCCCCGGGACATCTCGACACAGGTTCTGGGCTTCCCCCACGTCCACCTTCGTGCGATGTGATCCCCGGGGCTCGCTGGCGCTCACCCCGGGCTACAATGCGTCGATGCGTCGCGCTTCGTCCGTTCCGCTGCCCGCGCCGCCCGATCGCGCGTATCGCGGCGACTGGCGGACCGTCGGCACGCTGTTGCCGTACCTCTTCGCTTACAAGGGCCGGGTTTTCCTCGCGCTCGCCTGCCTCGTGCTCGCCAAGCTCGCCAACGTCGGCGTGCCGCTGGTGCTCAAGGAGATCGTTGATCGGCTCACCGTCACCGGGCCGCAGGCGCTCGTCCTGCCCCTTGCGTTGCTCGTCGCGTACGGCGCCATGCGCTTGTCGACGACCGCGTTCACGGAGCTCCGCGAGTTCCTTTTCGCGAAGGTCACCCAGCGGGCGGTGCGGACGATCACGCTCAGGGTCTTCCGTCACCTGCACGCGCTTTCGCTGCGCTTCCATCTCGCCCGCCAGACCGGCGGACTCACCCGAGACGTCGAGCGCGGCACCCGCGGCATCTCCACGCTGGTGAGCTTCGCGCTGTTTTCGATTCTGCCGACCCTGCTCGAAATCGGACTGGTCTCGGCGATCCTGATCGCCCGCTACGACATCTGGTTCATCGGCATCACGCTCGCGGCTCTCGTCGTTTACATCGTCTACACCGTGACGGTAACCGAGTGGCGCACGGGGTTCCGCCGCACGATGAACGAGCTCGACTCGCGGGCGCATACGCGCGCCATAGACAGCCTGCTCAATTACGAGACGGTGAAGTACTTCAACAACGAGGAATACGAAGCGCAGCGCTACGACGAGAGCATGCAGCGCTGGGAAACCGCCGCGGTCAAGAGCCAGACTTCGCTGTCGCTCTTGAACATCGGCCAGAGCGCGATCATAGCGGTCGCCGTGACGCTGATCGTATGGCGCGCCACGCGGGGCGTGGTCGACCGCACGATGACCATCGGCGACCTGGTGCTGGTCAACGCATTCATGATCCAGCTCTACATTCCGCTGAACTTCCTCGGGGTCATCTACCGCGAAATCAAGCAGGCGCTGGCGGACATGGAGCGCATGTTCCGGCTGATCGAGCAGAACGCGGAAATTCGCGACGCGCCGGACGCGGTGCCACTCGAGGTCGCGGCGGCCGAGGTGCGCTTCGAGCACGTCGATTTCTCCTACGAGCCGAACCGGCAGATCCTGTTCGACGTGTCGTTTTCGATTCCCGCGGGGCGGACCGTCGCGGTCGTCGGGCCGAGCGGCTCGGGCAAGTCGACACTCGCCCGCCTTTTGTATCGTTTCTACGATGCCTCGGCTGGGCGCATCCTGATCGACGGGCAGGACGTGCGCGACGTGCAGCAGGCAAGCTTAAGGGCCGCCATCGGCATCGTCCCGCAGGACACGGTGCTCTTCAACGACACGATCGAATACAACATCGCCTACGGGCGCCCGGGCGCCACGCACCAGGAAATCGTCGCCGCTGCGAAGCTGGCGCAAATCCACGATTTCGTCGCGAGCCTGCCCGAGGGCTATCGAACGCCCGTGGGCGAGCGCGGGCTGAAGCTCTCAGGCGGCGAAAAACAACGCGTCGCGATCGCGCGCGCGATCCTCAAGGCTCCACGCCTGCTGATCTTCGACGAGGCCACTTCTGCGCTCGACTCCAAATCCGAAAAGCTGATCCAGGCCGAGCTCGAGGAGATCTCGGTGAACCGTACGACGCTGACCATCGCGCACCGCCTGTCGACGATCGTCGGCGCGGATCAGATCCTGGTGCTCGAGCGCGGCCGGATCGTCGAGCGCGGAACGCACGCCGAGCTGCTCACGCGAGGCGGCGCGTACGCCCGCATGTGGGCCCTTCAGCAGCATGAGCAGGCGGAAATCCCCGGGGAAGTCGCCGCCTGAGCGCTTTCGGCCGCCGTTCGTCGGCAAGCGGTCACCGAGCAAGCCGTTGATCCGCTGACCGTTTGGCATAACCGGGCGGGCCGTGCTATAAATTGCGTCGCTTTCCTCAGCTCAAGGTTCATGAACACTCGCCTACCATTTGTTTTGGCGTTGATAATTGCCGTTTCGTCCGCGTGGGCGAGCGATCCGGCGAGTGCAGACCGGTTAGCGCTCGACACAAGCAAGCTCCGGCTTGCGTCAGCCAACGTCCTCATACTCGACGCGAAGGCGGGCGAACCGATCTATGCCAAGGGCGCCAACGAAGTGACGCCGATCGCCTCGGTGACCAAGCTCATGACCGCGATGGTCGTGCTCGACGCGGGACAGCCGCTCGACGAGCGGATCGGCGTGGATGTGGGCGACCTCGATCTGCTCAAGGGAAGCCACTCGCGTCTCAACCTCGGCAGCGAGCTATCGCGCGGCGAGATGCTGCACCTCGCCCTCATGTCCTCCGAGAACCGCGCCGCATCCAGCCTCGCCCGCCATTACCCGGGCGGTACGGAGGCTGCTGTCGAGGCGATGAATCGCAAGGCCCAAAGCCTCGGCATGACGCATACGCACTTCTCGGATCCGACCGGGCTATCGAGCGAAAACGTATCGACGGCGGGCGACCTCGCCCGGATGGTGAATGCGGCCGCGACCTACCCGCTCATCCGCGAGGCGACCACGACCTCGAGTCGCTACGTCGAAGTGCAGCCGACTGGCCGGATCCTGGGTTACAACAACACCAATTCGCTCGTCCGAAGTGGGCAGTGGGATATCCTGCTATCGAAGACCGGGTTCATCCGCGAAGCCGGCAAGTGTCTTGTCATGCTCGCCAATATCGCGAGCCGTCAGGTCGTGATCGTGCTGCTCGATTCCTACGGGCGACTCACACGCATCGGCGACGCCAACCGCGTCAAGCACTGGCTCGAAACGGGGCAGTCGCTTCCCGCGGCCCATGCCACGAAGTCCAGGCATATCAAGGGAACGCTCCTGCCCGCGTCGTCGGCGCGCTCGCCGAGCAGGTTGAAGAGCCGCACGTAAGGTGTAGCCCCGGGGTGAACGAAGTGAACCCCGGGCCCGACGCGAGCCCGGAACCCAAGCGCCTCCGCGCGGTGTTCCCGACTGGTCTGGATCCGGCGAAGCTCTAGCCGGATCGCGCGGCCGGCCGCTGCTGTTGGGCCAGGAGTTCTCTTGCGTGCGCGCGCGCTTTGGCCGTGATCTCGTGACCGCCCAGCATGCGCGCCAGCTCCTCGACCCTCGTCGCGTGATCGAGTCGAACGAGGGCGGTAGCCACGCTATCGGCTCGACCCCGCTTCACCACGCGATAGTGTCCGTCGGCGCACGCGGCGACCTGCGGCAGGTGCGTGACGCACAGCACCTGCCGCTTCCCCCCCAGTTGCTTGAGGAGCCGCCCGACGGTCGAGGCGACCGCGCCGCCGATGCCGACGTCGACCTCGTCGAAGACGAGCGTCGGTACCGCTCCAACGTCTGCCAGAACGACCTGTATGGCGAGCGCGATGCGCGACAGCTCCCCGCCTGATGCGACGCTCGCCAGCGGACCGAGGGGCTGCTTCGGGTGCGCCGCGACCTGAAACGCGACCGTTTCCATGCCGAAGCTCGCCGCGTCGGTTAGCGGCGTCACCACGACTTCGAACCGCCCGCCGCTCATGGCCAGCTCGCTCATGGCGGCCGTGACCCGATGACCGAGCTCCATAGCCGCGAGCTTGCGCTTCGAGCCGAGCTGGACCGCGAGCGCCCGGTAGGCGGCCAGCGCTCGTGCTTCGGCCCGCGCCAGCGCCTCACGGTCTCCGGCTTCCGACAGCAGCGCGAGCCGCGCTTCGGTCTCCGCCGCCAGCGCAGCCAACCCCTCGGGCGGCACCCTGTGCTTGCGCGCCAAGGCGTGAATCGCTGCGAGACGCTCGTCGATGCGCTCGAGCTCTGCCGGATCCAGATCCAGTCGCTCGCGATAGGCTCGCAACGCATGACCCGCCTCGTCGACGCGGATGCGGGCCTCTTCCAGAAGCGCCACGATCTCGCCGAGCGCCGGATCGTGCGCCAGCGCCTGGCGCATGCGCTGGACGAGGGCCGCGAGCCGCGAGTCGATCGCGGCCTCGCCCTCGATAAGCTCCGTTTCGCCGCTCGCGGCTGCCGCCAGCAGTCGTTCCGCGTGGGAAAGTCGCGATTGCGCCGCGCTGAGATCCCGCCATTCCGCTTCGGTTGTACCGAGCGCGGCGAGCTCGGCCTGGCGGGCGGCGAGCCGATCGCGCTCCGCATGGACCGCCGCCGCATCGCGCTCGCCGTGGAGTCGGCGCTCCGACGCATCGCGCCAGGCGCGCCAGCCGGAGGCGACCTCACGCGCGAGCGTCGTGAAGCCGCCGAACGCGTCGAGCAGCGTACGCTGGGTCTCCGAACGGACCAGTGATTCGTGGTCGTGCTGCCCGTGCAGATCGACCAGCGAGGCGCCAGCCGCCGCCAGTTGCGCCAGCGTGGCGGGCCGGCCATTGATCCATGCCCGGCTGCGGCCCTGGGCATCGAGCGTGCGCCGCAGGAGCAGGGGACCGTCATCGACGAAGTCCTGCTCGACCAGCCAGGCGCGCACGGCCTCCGCCTGGGCGAGATCGAATTCGGCGGAAAGCTCCGCTCGATCGGCGCCCTGACGCAACTGTCGCAGCTCGAATCGGCTGCCGAGAAGCAGCGACAGGGCATCGAGGAGAATCGATTTACCCGCTCCGGTCTCGCCGGTCAATACGGTGAAGCCGGCCTCGAACTCGACGTCGAGCGTCTCGATGACCGCGAAATTGCGGATCGACAGCAAGCGCAGCATGGAAGCTTCAGGCCCGCAAGGTGACGCAATTGTCGCGCATGGCTCTTGCGCGGGAATCAGACCAAAGCGTTAGCGCCCTAACGTCCGTCCGGAGGGGGGCGCAACCGCTCGGGCGTCTCGCTCCAGTGGAGCTTTCGTCGCAGCATCGCGAAATGGTCGTGGTCCTTGGGATGAAGCAATCGCACCCGATGCTCGGAGCGGCGGATGACGACGCGATCGCCCTCTGCCATGGGGAAGTCCGCCTGGCCGTCGCAATGCAGCCCCGCATCCTTGCCGCGCAGGAGCTGGATTTCGATGACCACCGAATCCCTGACCGCGATGGGCCGATTGGTGAATGCGTGCGGCGCGACCGGCACGAGCAAGATCGCTGCGATGACCGGATCGACGATCGGCCCCTGCGCGGAGAGCGCGTAGGCGGTCGAGCCCGTGGGCGTGGCGACGATGAGTCCGTCGCCGCGCATCGCGTAGACGAAGCGTCCATCGATGGTCACGGCACAGTCGATCATGCTGCCGAGCGAGCCGCGGTTGACGACGACGTCGTTGAACGCGAGTGCATGCTCGCCGCCGCCGGCGACGCGCGCGAGGTCGGCCTCGAGCAAGGTGCGCGTCTCCTCGACGTAGGCTCCGGAGAGCATCGCCGAAAGAGCGCTTTCCATGTCGGCCAGCGCGATGTCGGTAAGGAAACCCAGGCGCCCTTGGTTGACGCCGATGAGCGGCACGCCATACGGCGCCAGCCGGCGGGCGATCGACAGCATCGTCCCGTCGCCGCCTACGACGATCGCGAGCTTCGCTTCGCGCCCCAGCTGCGCGATCGGCACCGCCGGATAGCCTGGCAACGGCGTGCATTCCGCGGTTTCCGTGTCGAGCAGAATGCGGTGGCCACGGCTCGCCAGGAACGCGGCGAGCGCGCGCAGCGGCTCCGCGATTCCCGGGCTGCCATAGCGCCCGACGAGCGCGATCGTCGAGAACGATTCGTCCGGAGCGCCCATGGGCGGATTAAAGCATAAAATATGCCCCATGCTTGAGCCTCGCGCACAGCATCTGCTGAAAACGCTGATCGAGCGTTACATCGCGGAGGGGCAACCCGTCGGATCGCGAATTCTGTCGCGCCAGTCGGGGCTGGAGCTGTCTCCCGCGACGATTCGCAACGTCATGGCCGATCTCGAGGAGATGGGGTTCATCGCGAGCCCCCATACCTCGGCCGGTCGCGTTCCGACTCCCAAGGGCTATCGCTTCTTCGTCGATACGCTGCTCACGGTCAAACCGCTCGAGGAGGCCGAGATCAGCGAGCTGCAGGGGCAGCTTCAGGCGGACCGGCCGCAGTTGCTGGTGAGCGCCGCGGCGCAGATGCTTTCGCAGCTCACGCACTTCGCCGGGGTCGTGAGCACGTCGCGCCGGCGCGATGCTTCGTTCCGTCACCTGGAATTCATGCGTCTGTCCGACCGACGCGTGCTTCTCATCATCGTCACGCCGGACGGCGACGTGCAGAATCGCATTCTGCACACCGACCACTCATACTCGCCGCAGCAGCTGCTGGAGGCCTCCAACTTTCTCAACGAGCACTACGCGGGGCAGCCGCTGCAGACAGTGCGCGCGCTTCTCGCCGACGAGCTGAGGCAACTGCGCGAGGATGTGGTGCAGCTGATGACCGCCGCCGTCGATGCCGGCAACGAAGCGCTCTCCGATGGAGGCGAGACGCTCGTCGTGTCCGGCGAAACGAATCTCCTTCACGCCGAAGACCTCGCATCGAACATGGACCGGCTCCGGCGGCTGTTCGAGGTCTTCGAGCAGAAGGGCTCCCTCGTGCACCTCCTGGACGTTACGCACAGAGCGCAGGGCGTGCACCTTTTCATCGGCGGCGAGTCGGGCCTGGCCCCGCTGGACGAATGCAGCGTCATCGCGGCATCGTACGAAGTCGACGGCCGTGTCATCGGCACCCTCGGGGTGATTGGCCCCACGCGCATGGCCTACGAGCGGGTGATCCCGATCGTCGACGTGACCGCCAAGCTCCTCTCCAACGCGCTCACGCAGCAGCTGAACGAGGCCTGAAGGAAGCTCGGGGTGGGAACGCAGGCGAATGCGAACGCGGCGTTGATCGAGCGTTTCTATTCGGCGTTTGCGCGCCGCGATGTCGGCGCGATGCTGTCGTGCTACAGCGCCGAGGTGGTCTTTGTCGATCCGGTGTTCGGGGAGCTCCACGGACGCGAGGCCTGCGCTATGTGGCGCATGCTCGATGCCCGCGCGAAGGACCTCGCCATCGACTTCGGGCGCGTCAGCTCCGACGAGCGCGAAGGAAGCGCCCGCTGGGAAGCGCGCTATACCTACTCGGGAACGGGACGCGCAGTGCACAACCGCATCGAGGCCTCTTTCGAGTTTCACGAAGGCCGGATCCGGCGCCACGTGGACCGCTTCAGCCTCTGGCGCTGGGCAGCAATGGCGCTGGGGTTGAAGGGAGCGGTACTGGGCTGGGCGCCCCCGGTGCGCAAGGCTATCCGGGCCCGCGCCGCCGATGGGCTCGCAGCGTACATGGCCGCCAATCCGTGAAGCCGCCGCGCCCGACTGCACCGTCGCGTACGGGAGAAGCTTGCGCGGGCCGCTCAGGCGGCTGGCGGGGGACGAACTGAACCGTGGCGCGTTACCGGCCGGAACCGAAATTCGTGCACGATCGGGCGGGCCGGCTCGGCGTGCTCCTCGTGAACCTCGGGACGCCGGACGCGCCGACCTCCGGTGCGGTACGCCGCTATCTCGCCGAGTTTCTGTCCGATCCGCGCGTCGTCGAGATCCCGGGGGTCGTGTGGCGCCCTCTCCTGCACGGGATCATCCTGCGGGTCCGACCGGCGCAATCCGCGGAGCGCTACCGGCGAATCTGGACCAAGGACGGATCGCCTCTCCTCGTCCACAGCCTGCGCCAGAAGACTCTGCTCTTCGGCTATCTGGGCGCGCGGCTCAAGGCGCTGGGGTTGCCCGCCGATCATTGCCTGGTCGAGCTCGGCATGCGCTACGGGACCCCTTCGGTCGCCGACGCGCTGGAAAGCCTGCGTCAGGGCAACTGCGAGCGGGTGCTCGTCCTGCCGCTTTATCCCCAGTACGCGGCCAGCACCACGGCCTCCGTGGTGGACGCGGTTTTCGCCGCCGCGGCATCCCTGCGCCGGGTCCCCGGGCTGCGCGTGGTCGATGCCTTTCACGACGATCCCGGGTACATCGGCGCGCTCGTGCAGAGCATCAACGACTACTGGGTCAAGCACGGGCGCCCGAACAAGCTCGTGCTCTCGTTCCATGGAGTGCCTCGATGGACGCTCGATCGCGGTGATCCCTACCACTGTCATTGCCACAAGACCGCGCGCCTGGTCACCACCGGGCTGGGCTTGAAGCCCGAACAGTACGTGATCACTTTCCAGTCTCGCTTCGGACGCGCGAGATGGCTCGAGCCGTACACGGCACCGACGCTGGTCGCGCTCGCGCGCGAAGGCATGCGGCGCGTGGACGTCGTCTGCCCGGGGTTCGTCAGCGACTGCCTCGAAACGCTGGAGGAGATCGGGCTGGAGGGCCGGGCTGCTTTCCTGGAGGCGGGCGGAACGGAGTTCCACGCCATTCCCTGCCTGAACGAAATGCCGGGGTGGATCGCTGCCCTGGCGTCTATCGCGCTCAAACACCTCGGCGGCTGGCTCGACGCTCCGCCCGATGCCGCGAGTCGCGAGCTCACCCAGCTCCGGGCCAAGGCGCGGGGTGCGGCAGCCTGATAGCCGGAGTCGGCCGCGTCCTCGGCGCGGCCGATGCGTCGATCCGCGGGTGGGTTGAAACGTGCCCGAACACCCCCACTCTGACGATGATCCGTGGAAGGAGCGGGAATGAGCAATAATTCCGATCAAAACACTCAGGTTTCCACCCGGGCGGACCTGGATGCGCAGGGGTCGGCCGACCATGGTGATGCCGTTGCGGAAGCGAGGGGCGGGGAGCCGGCCGCCCATCTGGCTGCGCTGCTCAAGGAAGCCGAGGACGAGGCGGCCCAGCTCAAGGACGCGTGGCTGCGCGCCAAGGCCGAGGCCGACAACATCCGAAAGCAGGCGCAAAACGACGTCGCCAAGGCGCACAAGTACGCCATCGAGCGGTTTGCCCAGGAACTGCTGACGGTCCGGGATGCGCTGGAACTCACGCTCGCCACGCCGAACGCCACGACCGAGGCTCTGAAGGACGGCGTCGAGCTCACGCTCAAGAACCTCAACGCCGCCTTCGAGCGCGAGCGCATCTTCGAGATCAACCCCGCGGGCGAGAAATACGACGCCCACAAGCACCAGGCGATGACCATGATCGAGTCGGACCAGTCCGCGGGCACCGTGGTGCAGGTGTTTCAGAAGGGCTATCTGCTCAATGACCGCGTGCTGCGGCCGGCACTGGTCGCGGTCGCCAAGGCGCGAGAAACACCGCCCGCCCCGCGCGACGACGCTGCGCGCTAGGCATCGCTCCATACGCTTGAACGGAAGAACAAAAACCCCATCTAGCGCATAGCTAAGCAACTTAAGGCAACGGAAGGAAACAACATGGCCAAGATTATCGGCATCGACCTCGGCACGACCAACAGCTGCGTGGCCATCATGGAGGCCGGCCAGCCGAAGGTCATCGAGAATTCGGAGGGCGCCCGCACCACGCCATCGATCGTCGCCTATCAGGAAGACGGCGAGATCCTTGTCGGCGCCCCCGCGAAGCGGCAGGCGGTCACCAACGCGAAGAACACGGTTTTCGCGGTCAAGCGCCTGATCGGTCGGCGCTTCGAGGAAAAGGAGGTCCAGAAGGACATCGGGCTCATGCCCTACAAGATCGTGCGTGCGGACAACGGTGACGCTTGGGTCGAGATTCGCGGCAAGAAGGTCGCGCCTCAGCAGGTTTCGGCTGAAATCCTGCGCAAGATGAAGAAGACCGCCGAGGACTATCTCGGCGAGGAAGTCACCGAAGCGGTCATCACCGTTCCGGCGTACTTCAACGACTCGCAGCGCCAGGCGACCAAGGACGCGGGGCGGATCGCAGGCCTTGAAGTGAAGCGCATCATCAACGAGCCGACAGCGGCCGCGCTCGCGTTCGGGCTCGACAAGAAGGAAGGCGACCGCAAGATCGCGGTCTACGACCTGGGCGGCGGCACGTTCGACATCTCCATCATCGAGATTGCCGCGGTCGAAGGCGAACACCAGTTCGAAGTGCTGTCGACCAACGGCGACACGTTCCTCGGCGGCGAGGACTTCGACCAGCGGGTGATCGACTACATCGTTACCGAGTTCAAGAAGGACCAGGGGGTCGATCTGAAGAACGACGTTCTCGCGCTCCAGCGTCTCAAGGAAGCGGCCGAGAAGGCGAAGATCGAGCTTTCGAGCTCGCAGCAGACGGAGATCAATCTGCCGTACATCACGGCCGATCAGAGCGGGCCGAAGCATTTGTCGATGAAGATCACCCGCGCCAAGTTCGAGTCGCTGGTGGAGGAGTTGATCGAGAAGACGATCGAGCCCTGCCGCATCGCGATCAAGGATGCGGGGGTGAAGCTCTCGGACATCGGCGACGTGATCCTCGTCGGCGGCCAGACGCGCATGCCGAAGGTGCAGGAGAAGGTCAAGGAATTCTTCGGCAAGGAGCCGCGCAAGGACGTGAATCCGGACGAGGCGGTCGCGGTCGGCGCGGCAATCCAGGGCGGCGTCCTCAAGGGCGACGTCAAGGACGTGCTGCTCTTGGACGTCACGCCGCTCTCGCTCGGCATCGAGACGCTCGGCGGCGTGATGACCAAGCTCATCCAGAAGAACACGACCATCCCGACCAAGGCACAACAGGTGTTCTCGACCGCGGACGACAATCAGGGCGCGGTGACGATCCACGTGCTGCAGGGCGAGCGCGACGTGGCGTCGGGCAACAAGAGCCTGGGACAATTCAACCTCGAGGGAATTCCGCCCGCGCCACGGGGCATGCCGCAGATCGAAGTGACGTTCGACATCGACGCGAACGGCATCCTGCACGTCAACGCCAAAGACAAGGCGACGGGGAAGGAGAACAAGATCACGATCAAGGCGAGCTCGGGTCTTTCGGAAGGCGAGATCGAGCGCATGGTCAAGGACGCCGAGTCGCACGCCGAGGAAGACAAGAAGCTCCTCGAAATCGTGCAGGCGCGCAATCACCTGGATGCGCTGGTGCACACCGTAAGGAAGTCGCTCGCCGAGTATGGCGACAAGGTCGGGGCCGATGAGAAGGCCAAGATCGAAGGCGCGCTCAAGGATGCGGAGGATCTGTTGAAGCAGAAGGATGTCGACAAGGACGCTCTGGACGCGAAAGCACAGGCGCTGATGACGGCCTCGCAGAAGCTCGGCGAGGCGATGTACGCCAAGACCGAGGAGCAGACGGCGGGCCAGCCCGGTGCGTCGACGGAGACCGGGGGCAAGGAAGGCGACGAGAAGGTGGTGGACGCGGAGTTCACGGAAGTGAAAGACGGCAAGAAGTGATATTCCGTCAGCGGCGGGGTACCATCGCGCTGGCGGCAATGTTGTGATTGCCGCTGACGGAATATCTGGCCGAGTTGAAGCGGCGCCTCCCAACGCCGCTTAACTCGGCCGTCTGTTGTTGACGCGAATGCTGCTCTTGGCGAGATAGGCGAATCGAAGAGGCGAATGGCGAAGCGCGACTACTACACGGTGCTCGGCGTCAATCGCGATGCCTCGGAGGAGGACGTCAAGAAGGCGTACCGCAAGCTCGCGATGAAGCATCACCCGGACCGTAATCCGAACGACAAGAGCTCCGAGGATAAATTCAAGGAAGCGAAAGAAGCGTACGAGATCCTGTCCGACGCCAAGAAGCGCGCGGCGTACGATCAGTTCGGGCACGCGGGTGTCGATCCTTCGGCCGGATTCGGGGCGGCGGGTGCACGCGGCTTCGGTGCCGCCGGGCCCGAGGGCTTCGGCGGCTTCGCCGACGCCTTCGGCGACATCTTCGGCGAGATCTTCGGCGGCATGGGTCCCAGCGGCGGACGCGCCCGCGGCAACGGCGTCTATCGCGGCGCGGATCTGCGCTACAACCTGGAGCTGTCGCTGGAGGAAGCTGCGCGCGGCACCGAGGCAAAGATCCGCATTCCGGCGCTCGAGCAATGTGCGACCTGCCACGGGTCGGGCGCGAAGCCCGGAACGCAGCCGCGCACCTGTCCGACGTGTCACGGTCAAGGCCAGGTGCGCATTTCCCAAGGTTTTTTCTCCATCCAGCAGACGTGTCCGCAATGTCATGGAACGGGCAAGATCGTTCCCGAGGCGTGCCCGACGTGCGAAGGCGCGGGCCGCATCAAGCGGCACAAGACGCTGTCGGTCAAGATTCCCGCGGGCGTGGACCAGGATGACCGCATACGCCTGGCCGGCGAAGGCGAGGCTGGCCTGAACGGCGGGCCGGCCGGCGATCTCTATGTCGTCGTCGGCCTGAAGCCTCACCCGGTGTTCCAGCGGGAGAACAACGATCTGCATTGCGAGATGCCGATCTCGTTCGCGACCGCGTCTCTCGGTGGCGAGATCGATATCCCGACGCTCGACGGTCAGGCGAAGCTCAAGATTCCTGCGGAAACGCAGACGGGCCAGGTGTTCCGGCTGCGCAGCAAGGGGATCAAGGGCGTACGCAGCACCGTTCACGGCGACCTGTACTGCCACGTCGCCATCGAAACGCCGGTGAAGCTCACGCCGCGGCAGAAGGAAATCCTGCGCGAGTTCGAAGCGATCAGCGCCGAGAACCCGAGCGCGCACAACCCGCGCGCCAAGAACTGGTACGACCGCGTGCGCGAATTCTTCGGGCCGTGACGCGTAGCCCGGGCTAAAGCCGCGTCGCGGCGATGCCCGGGAACTGAGTCTTGCACCTACCCGGGGTTCGCTCAGCTCACCGCCGGGCTACGGAAACACCGGGATGTGCGGATCGAGCCCGCGATCCTGAGCCTCCGGATGACGCTCGCCGAGCAGCGACTTGACGCGCTCCACGTGGTGCTCGGGCACGTCGATCATGCACAGGATGCAGCCCTGGTCGATCAGCTCTTCGAACTGGCGCAGCCTGGAATTCGGAATCGCCGATCCGACCATGCTCGACACCCACATGCCGAGCGCCGCGCCCAGCACGGTCGTGCCGATCACGGTGGCGATCTGCCAGTGCGCCTCGGTCAGCGCGAAGGTCACCAGCAGCCACCCGCCGATGCAACCCAGCAGCGCGCCCACGATGAGTCCGGTTTGCGCACCGTGCACCAGGTCCGTCTTCTGCAGGACGTTGCACTCGTGCAGGCCGTCCATCGGTGTGCCCGGTTTGGCGAGGAAATGGATGTGCCGCTCCTCGATCCGCGCCAGCAGAAGGTCATCCATGATTCTGCGCGCGCTCGCGAGGTCCGGCATCACGTAATACATTCGGCGTCGCATGATTCCTCCAATCGCGTCGACCGCCGACGTAACGCTTTTCGCGCGTCAAGTCGGATCGATCGTCTTCAATCCCTCCTGTCTGCCCGCGCCGGCCGCACGCTTACTCTACGCTTGTCGGCGACCTGGCGGCAAGCAACCGGGAGACACCGTCGCCGGCTTGTGGGGCCGTCTCCTTCGGCTTAGCATTCGCGTTTTTCATTCGTCCCGGGAGAGGCGCACCGTGGGAAAGAAGCTCGCCGGCCTGGTCTTCGCTTGCATGCTGCCGTTCGCGGCCGCGTCGGCGCAGGTCAAGATCGGGCTCATGGTATCGGCCACAGGTCCGACTTCGGCCATCGGGATTCCGCAGCGCAACACGGCGGCGCTCCTCCCGACCCGCGTCGGCGATACATCGGTGGAGTACATCCAGCTCGAAGACGGCGGCGACACGACGCGCGCCGTTCAGAACGCGAAGAGGCTGATCGGCGAAAACAATATCGACGCGCTGATCGGACCCTCGACGACCCCGAACGCGTTCGCCATCCTCGACCTCATCGCCGAAGCCAAGGTGCCGCTGCTGGCCACCGTGGGGACGCAGGCGGTCGCCGAACCGGTCGACGCGAGGAAACGCTGGGTGTTCAAGACGACACAGAACGACGACCTGATCGCCGCAGCGCTGGTGAAGCACATGACGAAGAACGGCGTGAGGACCGTCGGCTTCATAGGCTTCAACGATCCGTACGGCGAGAACTGGTACAGGGTGTTCCAGGCGCTCTCTGAGAAGTCGGGCATCCGGATCGTGGCGAGCGAGCGCTATGCACGTGCCGATCAGAGCGTCACCGGGCAGACGCTCAAGCTGATCGCGGCCAAGCCCGACGCGGTTCTCATTGCGGCCGTCGGCGGACCCGCCGTGCTGCCTCAGGCCACGCTGTTCGATCAGGGGTACAAAGGACGGATTTATCAAACGCATGCGGTGGCCACCGACGATTTCATCCGGCTCGGCAAGGAGAAGGTCGAAGGAACCGTCCTGGCGGCGGGATCGATGCTGGTGATCGACGATGTTCCCGATAACGATCCGATCAAGAAGGTGGCTCTCGGATATATCGCGGCGTACGAAAAGCAGTTCGGCCAGAAACCGTCGACATTCGGCGCGAATACGTACGACGCGGGGTTGATCCTTCAGCGCGCGCTGCCCGCCGCCTTGAAAGCGGCGAAACCCGGGACGGAAGCTTTCCGAAGCGCACTGCGCGACGCTATCGAGGAGGAACGCGACGTGACCGGCTGCCAGGGCGTGTTCAACATGAGCCCGACGAACCACAACGGCATGGACGAGCGCGCGAGGGTCCTGGTGACCGTGAGGAACGGCAGGTTCCGTCTGTTGGCCGAATAGACGCAGGATGCATCCGGGCCCGATCGTCGGCATCCTGCTCGCGGCCGGCAGCGCAACGCGTTTCGGCGGAGACAAGCTTGTCGTGCCGCTGTCCGACGGTACGCCGGTCGGGCTCGCCGCGATGCGGAGTCTCGCCGCGGCGGTCGATACCGTCGTCGCTGTCGTGCGTCCTGGAGACGCGGGGCTTGCGCGCGTGCTCGCCTCGGAAGGCGCTCGCGTCACGCCGTGTGCGCGGGCGGCGGAAGGAATGGGCGCGAGCCTGGCGTGGGGCGTGCAGGCCGCGCCGCTTGCAGCCGGATGGCTGGTCGCGCTGGCCGACATGCCATGGATCCGGCCCGCGAGCGTCTCGCTCGTCGCCAACGCGATGCGCGCCGGCGCGTCGATCGCGGCGGCAGCGTGGGGCGAATCTCGCGGGCATCCGGTGGGATTCGCCTCATCGTTCTATCCGGAGCTTGTCGCGCTTTCGGGCGACGAGGGCGCCAAAGCGCTGCTCGCGCGCTATCCGGTGACGCTCATCGCAACCGACGATCAGGGCGTGGTCCGAGACGTGGATACGCCGGGGGATCTGACGGCCGGCTGAAAAAAAGCTGTCGCGCCGGCGCAGGCCGGGGCGCGGCGCTCTCGGACGGATGCGTCACTTCGCCTGGGCGCGCCACATGTCGGGCTGGCGTCCGACGATCCGGTTTTCTTCCTCCTGCATCTTCCACCAGGAGCGAAGCTCGGGCTCCTCGAGAGGCCGCGAGATGAGATAGCCCTGCGCTTCCTCGCACCGGTGGTTCTTGAGGAACTCGAACTGGGCGATGGTCTCGACACCCTCGGCAATGCAGCGCAGGCCCATGCTGTCGGAGAGCGCGATAATGGCCTGGGAGATCGCCTCATCGCTCTTGTTCTGTTCGAGGCCGTGCACGAAGCGCTGGTCGATCTTCACGCCCTGAATCGGCAGGCGGGTGAGATACGACAGGCTGGAGTAGCCTGTTCCGAAATCGTCGATCGTGATCGACACGCCCATCTGCTTCAGCTTCACGAGCGTCGCGACCGCCTTTTCGGGATGGGTGATGATGACGCTCTCGGTGATCTCCAGGTCGAGATAGTGCGCGGGGAGTCCGCTGCCGCGCAGCGCTTCGTCGACGACCGACAACCAGCTTTCGTGCTCGAGTTGCTGCACCGACAGATTCACCGACAAGCGCATGAACATGTTCTGGCGCTGCCAGAGCATCAGCTGCCTGCAAGCGTCGCGCAGCACCCGCGCCCCGAGCGCCTGGATCATGCCCGATTCTTCGGCGATGGGAATGAATTCGGACGGGCCGATCACGCCGCGCTCCGGATCGCGCCAGCGCAAGAGCGCCTCGACGCCGATCGCCCGGCCGCTCGCGATGTCGACCTGCGGCTGGTAGACGAGGAAGAACTCGTCGTCCATCAGCCCGCGGCGCATGTCGGTCTCGATCTGCAGTCGCGCCTGCACGCGGGCGTTCATGTCGGCGGTGTAGAAGCGATAGGCGTTGCGTCCGGCTTCCTTCGCGGCGTACATCGCCGTGTCGGCCTGCTTGATGAGCCCATTAGGATCAGTCGCGTCGACCGGGTAGACCGACACGCCGATCGAGCAGGTCAGCGTCGGCGTCTGATCGACGAGCCGGAACGGCGCGAGGAACGATTCGCGGACGCGAGTGAGCACGCTCATCACCTCGAACGCCGAGTCGGACGGATCGAGCCCCGGCAGGATAAGGACGAACTCGTCCCCGCCGAGCCTTGCCACGGTGTCCGACTCGCGCACCGCGCTGGTGAGGCGCTGCGCGACCGCCTGCAGCAGCTGGTCGCCGGCGTCGTGCCCGAGGGTGTCGTTGATCCGCTTGAAGTGATCGAAGTCGAGAAACAGGCACGCAACCTGGTTGGCGTCGCGCGACGCCTGGGCAACGATCTGCCTGAGACGCTGATTGAGCAGCGACCGGTTGGGGAGCCCCGTGAGGATGTCGTGCTGGGCAAGCTTGTAGGCCTGCGCGGTGGCGACTTCCAGCTCCTTGGTCCGCTGCGTGACCTTGTCCTCGAGGGTGCGCTGGTAGGTCGCAACCTCGGCCTGGGATTCCGCCAGGCGCTGCGTCATGTGATTGAAGGTATGCGTCAGCAGCCCCAGCTCGTCGCTCGATTTCGCGGGGATGTACACGTCGAGCTTGCCGGCGCCGACCGCGCGCGCCGCGCGCATGAGCTGCCGGATCGGCGCAACCAGCCTGCGAGTGAGGAGCAGCGTCACCACGATGGCAATGATGACCACCAGCGCGACGACGCTGAACGCGCCGATCAAGTTGAGCCGCAGGCGGGCCCAGGCCCGATCGAAGCTCATCCCGAGCCGGACGTAGCCGATGATCGCCCGTGGCTCTGCGCCCGGGCGGCCGCTGATCCTCGGCGGCGTGTAGACCGGTACCACGACATCGAGATAGCGCCCCGCCGCGGTGTCGATCTGCACCGCGCTCACCGGTCCGGTGGCCGGTATGCTCATCGGCGTCGAGGGCAACGCTTCACCGGCGTAGCCGCGGGAGAGCAGCAGGCGTCGATCGCTATCGAAGATTGCCGCGTAGGCGATGTCGCGGTCGGACGCGAGCCCGTCGAGAACGGGGGCGACGTTGCTTAGATCCTTGGATGTGATCGCCTCGTCGGCGACTTCGGCCAGCATTGCCGCGACGGCGAGCCCCTGCGTGCGCAGTCGACCCCGCTCGTCGCGGAGCTGCTGGTTGACGAGGAAGGCGGCCACAACCAATGCCGTGGCAATGATGAGCCCGATCGCGAGCAGGTTGAGCTTCGCGAGCAGACCCATGCGCACGGGTGGCGCATTGAGCGGAGAAACCGTGTCGGTGCCCAGCGGGGTGAATCTGGCCATCGTCGCCCGAATCGCGAAAGCGTTAGACCGTTGCGACCGGGATCTTCCCGATCTTCTGCTGCCATTCTCTCGGGCCCGTCTGGTGCACCGAGGTACCGGCGGCGTCGACCGCGACCGTGACGGGCATGTCCTTCACGTCGAACTCGTAGATTGCTTCCATGCCGAGATCCGCGAAGGCGACGACCCTCGCGCTGCGGATCGCCTTGGCGACCAGATACGCAGCGCCACCCACGGCCATCAGATAAGCCGCTTTGTGCCTGCGGATCGCCTCGATGGCCACCGGTCCTCGCTCGGCCTTGCCGATCATCGCGACGAGCCCCGTCCGCGCGAGCATGGTCTCGGTGAACTTGTCCATGCGCGTTGCGGTGGTCGGGCCCGCAGGCCCCACCACTTCGTCGCGGACCGGGTCGACGGGGCCCACGTAGTAGATCACGCGATTCTTGAAGGAAACCGGCAGCGCCTCGCCCTTCGCCAGCAGGTCCTGGATGCGCTTGTGCGCGGCGTCGCGTCCGGTCAGCAGTTTCCCGGCGAGCAGGAGCCGCTCGCCCGCACGCCACGAGGCTACCTCCGCCGGCGTCAGGGAGTCGAGATCGCACCGCCGCGCTTGTGGCGAAGGCGCCCAGTGCACGTCGGGCCACTTCGAGAGGTCCGGCGGCTCGAGCCTCGCGGCACCCGAACCATCCAGCGTGAAATGCGCGTGCCGCGTCGCGGCACAGTTGGGGATGATGGCGACCGGCAGACTGGCGGCGTGGGTCGGATAGTCGAGGATCTTCACGTCGAGCACGGTCGACAAGCCTCCGAGCCCCTGCGCGCCGATGCCGAGCGCATTGACCTTGTCGTAGATCTCAAGCCGCAATTCCTCGATGCGGGACAGCGCCGCGCCCGAGGCAGCGCGGGCGACGAGCTCGTGCATGTCGATCGGCGCCATCAGCGCTTCCTTGGCGAGCACCATCGCCTTCTCCGCGCTCCCGCCGATGCCGATCCCGAGCATGCCCGGGGGGCACCACCCGGCGCCCATCGTCGGGACGGTCTTCACCACCCAGTCGACGATCGAATCCGACGGGTTCAGCATCGTGAACTTGGCCTTGTTTTCGGAGCCGCCGCCCTTGGCCGCGAGAGCGACCTCGACGGTGTTGCCGGGAACGAGATCGTAGTGAACGACGGCCGGCGTGTTGTCGCGGGTATTCGTGCGCTTGCCCGCCGGGTCTGCGAGGATCGATGCGCGCAGCTTGTTGTCGGGGTCGAGATAGGCGCGGCGCACGCCTTCGTTCACCATGTCGGTGACGCTCATGGTGGCGTCGGCCCAGCGCACGTTCATGCCGACTTTGACGAACGCGACGACGATGCCCGTATCCTGGCAGATCGGACGATGCCCCTCGGCGCACAGGCGCGAATTGGTCAGGATCTGTGCCATCGCGTCTTTGGCTGCCGGAGACTCCTCCGCGGCATAGGCGCGACCCAGCGCTTCGATGTAGTCGAGGGGATGGTAGTAGGAGATGTACTGCAGCGCATCGGCGACGCTCTGCACCAGATCTTCCTGCCTGATTGCGGTCATGGTGACGGTTTTGTGCAGTTTCCTGTCCGAGCGTGGAGCGCGCACCGCGGAGCGGCTCGCCCATGGCCGTACGACGCGCGAAGTGAAGGGGTTAATTCTACCATCAGCGGGCCCATGGGCTCCCGCACGGGCGCGGAGGCTCGCGACCGCGGGCGGGCGTATTGCGCCCTCGCGCGGAGTGTCGTTAGACTGCACCAGATAAGCGGCGATCCACCTCGCCGGCAGCGTACCCTTCAGGAGGCGATTCCCATGTCCAGTATCGAGTCCGTTGCGCACGAAAGCCGCGTCTTTTCGCCGTCCCAGGCATTCGTCGCCAAAGCCAATGTAGGCAAGGCCGAGTTCGATCGCCTCAACGCAGCGGCGGGCGCCGACTTCTCCGGGTTCTGGGCCAAGCTCGCCCGCGAAGAGCTCCTGTGGCACAAGCCGTTCACGCGTTCGCTCGACGAGTCCCATGCCCCGTTCTACAAGTGGTTCGAGGACGGCGAACTCAACGCTTCCCACAACTGCCTTGAGCGCAACCTCGAGAACGGCAACGCGGAGAAGGCCGCGATCATTTTCGAAGCCGACGACGGCAAGGTCACGCGTGTGACGTATCGGGAGCTCTACCACCGCGTCTGCAAGCTTGCGAACGGCCTGAAAGCCCGCGGGATCAGGAAGGGCGACCGCGTCATCATCTACATGCCCATGTCGATCGAAGGCGTGGTCGCCATGCAAGCCTGCGCCCGCATCGGCGCGACCCATTCGGTGGTGTTCGGCGGCTTCTCCGCCAAGTCGCTCGAGGAGCGCATCCTCGACGCGGGCGCGGTGGCTGTCATCACCGCCGACGAGCAGGTGCGTGGCGGCAAGGCGCTGCCGATCAAGGCGATCGTCGACGAGGCCCTGTCGATGGCGAGCGGCCATGCGGTGAAGACCGTGGTGGTCTACCGGCGCACGGGCAACGCGGTGCACATGCAGGCAGGGCGCGACGTGTGGCTGCACGAGCTGGTCGCCAAGGAGCCCGACACCTGCGAGCCCGTGTGGGTGAGCGCCGAGCATCCGCTGTTCATCCTCTACACGTCGGGGTCCACCGGCAAGCCCAAGGGCGTGCAGCACTCGACCGGCGGATACCTTCTCTGGGCGATTCTGACGATGCGCTGGGTTTTCGACATCAAGCCCGCGGATCTTTTCTGGTGCACCGCCGATATCGGCTGGGTGACGGGCCATACGTACATCACTTACGGCCCGCTCGCGGTGGGCGCCACCGAAGTGGTCTTCGAGGGCGTACCGACCTATCCGCACGGCGGGCGCTTCTGGGAGATGATCCAGAAGCACAAGGTGAGTGTGTTCTACACCGCGCCGACGGCGATACGCGCGCTCATCAAGGCCTCTGAAGCCGATCAGGCGAAGGCACATCCGAAGAACTACGATCTCTCGAGCCTGCGGCTGCTCGGGACGGTCGGCGAGCCGATCAATCCCGAAGCGTGGATGTGGTACTACAGGAACATAGGCCAAGAGCGTTGCCCGATCGTCGATACGTGGTGGCAGACGGAGACCGGCGGGCACATGATCTCGCCCGTTCCGGGCGTGACGCCGCTGGTGCCGGGCTCGTGCACGTCCGCGCTTCCGGGGATCATGGCGGCGATCGTGGATGAGACCGGGCGCGACGTCGAGCACGGCCATGGGGGCATCCTGGTGATCAAGCGGCCCTGGCCCGCGATGATCCGCACGATTTGGGGCGACCCCGAGCGCTACAAGAAGTCGTATTACCCCGACGAGCTGGGCGGAAAGCTCTATCTCGCCGGCGACGGCTCGGTGCGAGACAAGAAGACCGGCTACTTCACGATCATGGGTCGGATCGACGACGTGCTCAACGTTTCGGGCCATCGGCTCGGGACGATGGAAGTGGAGTCCGCGCTGGTCGCGAATCCGATGGTTGCCGAGGCGGCGGTCGTCGGTCGGCCGGACGATATGACCGGCGAGGCCATCTGCGCGTTCGTCGTGCTCAAGCAGGCGCGGCCGAACGGCGCAGAAGCCGAGAAGCTCGCGAAGCAGCTGCGCGACTGGGTCGGCAAGGAGATCGGGCCGATCGCGAAGCCCAAGGACATCCGCTTTGGCGACAACCTTCCGAAGACGCGCTCCGGCAAGATCATGCGGCGCCTGCTGCGTTCGATCGCCAAGGGCGAGGCGATCACGCAGGACGTCTCTACGCTGGAGAACCCGGCGATCCTCGAACAGCTCAAGCAGGCGTTGTAGCCCGGCGGTGAGCGCGTGGCGCGGACCGCGGGAGCCACGAGGTCACGAAATCCCCGGAGGTCGCTGCCGCTCATCTGGGTGCGACGGTGCGACTGATCTCCGGGGTTCGCTGGCGCTCACCCCGGGCTACGCACCTACGCCGTCGCGGGTGGCACCGTCTCGGCGAACGATGGACGCTTCGCGAGCTTGTCGGCGAGCTTGACGAGATTCGAGTAGGTCGCGCGCCAATCGACGTCCGGGTGCCGGAGGTCGAGATACCCCAGCGCGCACCCGGTGGCGATATCGGCGAGCGAATAAGCTTCGCCGTTGCACCACGCGCGCTCATCCAATTCGGCGGCGAGCTCCTGCAGTCCGAGATCGATCTTGCGCCGCTGGCGATCGAGCCACTCCTTGCTCTGCTGCTTGGGCTGCCGCCGGCGCTCCAGCACGATCGCGGAGGCGGCGTCGCAAATGCCATCGGCGAGCGCTTCCCAGCGCTTCACCGCGATACGCTGGCGTCCCGCCTCCGGGATCAGCCGCGATACGGGACTCACCGTATCCAGGTACTGCACGATCACCCTCGAGTCGAACAGGTTCGTGCCGTCGTCGAGGACCAGCACCGGCACCTTGCCGAGCGGGTTGTACCGATCCACCGACGCGTCGGCCGACCAGGGCGATTCTTCGACGAGATCGCACTCGATCTTCTTCTCCGCCAGGACGATGCGCACCTTGCGCGCATAGGGGCTGGTCAGCGAGGCGATCAGCTTCATGGACGCGAGCGAACGGAGGCGGACTGGGGCGCGAGGGAATCATTCGAAGCCGGCGAAATTATAGCACCGCACCGGCCTCGCCCTCTCGAAAGCGGCCCGCGGGCGGACGCGGGACGCGAGTCGCGCCTCCCTCGGTGTGCTAAGATACGATCGCTTCGCGTGAATCATGCCCAACGCCGCCGCGCTCTCCGCGCTCACCGCGCTAAGCCCGCTGGACGGTCGCTACCGCGAGAAGGTTGCAGCTCTCGCCGAGCACTTCAGCGAATACGGACTCATCCGCAATCGAATCAAGGTCGAGCTCGCCTGGCTTCAGGCCTTGGCGGAGGAATCGGGCATTGTCGAAGTGTCTCCTTTCTCGTCGGCCGCACGCGGGCTCCTGAGCGACGCGACCTCGGGCTTCGCGACCGCCGACGCCGAGCGCGTGAAGGCGATCGAGCGCACGACCAATCACGACGTCAAGGCGGTCGAATACTGGCTCAAGCAGCGCTTCGCGGGCGAGCCCGAGATCGCTCGCGCGGCCGAGTTCATCCACTTCGCCTGCACGTCCGAGGACATCAATAATCTCGCCTACGGACTGATGCTGTCCGAGGCGAGGAGCGCAGTGCTGGTGCCGGAGATTCGCGGGCTCGTTGCCGATCTTCGCGCGATCGCTCACAGGCACGCCGACTTGCCCATGCTCGGCCGGACCCACGGCCAGCCCGCGACGCCCACCACGCTGGGCAAGGAGATCGCGAACATGGTCGCGCGCCTGGAACGCTCGCTTCCCGCTTTCGCCGGCGCTCGGCTTTCCGGAAAGATCAACGGTGCGGTCGGCAACTACAACGCGCATCGCGTCGCCTATCCAGGGGTCGACTGGCAGTCGCTCGCGCGTCGCGTCGTGTCCGCTCTCGGCCTCGAATTCAACGCGTTCACGACCCAGATCGAGCCCCACGACGATCTCGCGGCATTGTTCGACGCGCTCGCCCGGATCAACACGATCGTGATCGATCTCGACCGCGACATCTGGGGCTATATCTCTCTGGGCTACTTCCGCCAGAGCACGAAGGAGGGTGAGGTCGGTTCGAGCACGATGCCGCACAAGGTCAATCCGATCGACTTCGAGAATTCCGAGGGCAACCTCGGCCTGGCCAACGCGCTGCTGCGTCATCTCGCCGATAAGCTGCCCGTCTCGCGCTGGCAGCGCGATCTTACCGATTCCACGGTGCTGCGCAACGTCGGCGTCGCACTCGGGCATTCGCTGCTCGGTTTCCTGTCGTGCCGGCAGGGGCTCGCCAAGCTGGGTGTCGATGCCTCACGGCTCGCGGCCGATCTCGACGCGAACTGGGAAGTTCTCGCCGAAGCGATCCAGACGGTCCTGCGGCGCTATGGGGCGCCAGAACCCTACGAGCAGCTCAAGGCGCTGACGCGCGGCAAACGCGGCATCACGCGCGAGTCGCTGCATGCGTTCATCGACGGGCTCGCGATCCCCGACGATGCAAGGACGCGGCTGAAGGCTCTGACGCCGTCGACTTATATCGGCGATGCCGCCGAACTGGCGAAGCGGATCTGACCCGCGTTCAGGGTTCTCCGCCGCCGGCTCGCCGTTCGCGCCGCTCGCGAAGGTAACCGATCAGCATCGGAATCAGGGAAACGATCACGATCCCAAGGACGAGCCACGCGAGATTGTCCTTGACCCACGGGATGTTGCCGAAAAGATAGCCGGCGTACACAAGCGCGGCGACCCAGGCCGCGGCGCCGACGACGTTGAACGTGAAGAACCTGTGGTAGGTCATCGCGCCGACGCCGGCAAGAAAGGGCACGAAGGTGCGCACGATCGGCACGAAGCGGCCGATGATGATCGCGAAGCCGCCGTACCTTTCGTAGAATCGGTGCGTGCGCTCCAGATACTCCGGTTTCAGGAAGCGACCGAGCCAGGTGTCCTGCGGACGATGGAATGCGATGGGCCCGATGAAGTGTCCGACGGCGTAATTCACCGAATCCCCGAGGACCGCCGCGGCGAACAGCGTCAGGACGAGGAAGTGGATGTCGAGCCCGGCAGCGGCGGCGACCGTCCCCGAGAGGAACAGAAGCGAGTCTCCGGGCAGCAGCGGGAAGACGACGAGCCCCGTCTCTGCGAAGATGACCAGGAACAGCGCGATGAAGAGCACGATCGAATGCTCCGCCGCTAGGTTCGCAAGCGTCTTGTCGAGCGCGAGGAGCGAATAGAGCAGCGTTGTCACCATGGGCCGGACGCCTCAGCGACCCTGGCGCGAATCCGTCGAGCGATTCCGGCGACCATGGGCGGTGGTCGCCGGGTCCACTAGGGCAGGATCTTCTCGGCGCCGCCGGGGCCCGTCTTCCGCTCCGGCTTGACCAGATCCGCGCGCGACACGCCCAGCCACATGACCAGCGAAGCCATCACCAGCGCCGAGGAGTAGATGCCGAAGCAGATACCGATCGCCAGGGCCAGCGCGAAGTAGTGCAGCGTCTCACCGCCGAAGAACAGGATCGACAGCACCATCATCAAGGTGCAGCCGTGGGTGATGATCGTCCGTGAAAGCGTGCTCGTGATCGCGTTGTTGATGATCTCCGGCACCGCACCCTTGCGCATCTTGCGGAAATTCTCGCGAATCCGGTCGGCGATGACCACGGATTCGTTCACCGAGTAGCCCAGCACGGCGAGCACCGCGGCCAGCACAGGCAGAGAGAACTCCCACTGGAAGAACGCGAAGAAGCCCAGGATGATGACGATGTCGTGCAGGTTGGCGGAGATGGCGGAGACCGCGAACCGCCACTCGAAACGCAGCGCCAGATAGGCGACGATGCCGATCGAGACGAGCAGCAGCGCCATCGCGCCGTTCGCGTAGAGTTCCTTGCCCACTTGAGGTCCGACAAACTCGACGCGCTGCTGCGTGACGCTTGGGTCGTCTGCCTTGAGCGCCGTCAGCACCCGGTCCGAGAGCTGCGCAGTGGACAGCCCTTCCTTGAGCGGCAGCCGGATCAGCGCGCTGTTGGCGGCTCCGAAACTCTGGACCGCGAATTCGCCGAGGTTCATCCTGTCGATCGCGTCGCGCACCCGGCCGAGGTCCGCAGGATGCGTGTAAGCGATCTCGATCAGCGTCCCGCCCCGGAAGTCGATTCCGAGGTTGAGGCCGCGGACGGCAAGGAAGATCACGGCGAGGACGAACGTCACCGCCGAGATGATGTTGAACACCAGCGCGTGCCGCATGAACGGGATGTCGCGCTTGATGCGGAAGAATTCCATGTTGCCCTTCTGCTATGCGTCATTCCCGCACGGGCGGGAATCCAGCGTCGTTGTCCGTCACGTTTCTCGAAGTCACCGGGTCCCCGCTTTCGCGGGGTCGACGCCAGCCGCTACACAGCCGGCGTCGGCTTCCACACCTGTCCGATCGATATCTTGTCGAGCTTCTTGCGGCCGCCGTACACGATCGCCACGAGGCCGCGCGAGACGAACACTGCCGAGAACATCGACGTGAGAATGCCCAGGCAGTGCACCACCGCGAAGCCGCGCACCGGCCCCGTGCCGAAGATGAGGAGCGCGATCCCCGCGATGAGCGTGGTCACGTTGGAGTCGAGAATCGTGTTCCAGGCGCGCTCGTAGCCGGCCTGGATCGCGGCGTGCGGTGTGTCGCCCCAGCGCAGCTCCTCGCGGATGCGCTCGTTGATGAGCACGTTGGCGTCGATCGCCATGCCCAGCGTCAGCGCGACCGCGGCGATGCCCGGCAAGGTCAGCGTGGCCTGCAGCATCGACAGGATCGCCACCAGGAGCAGCAGGTTCACCACCAGCGAGATCGTCGAGATGACGCCCATCAGCGCGTAGTAGACGCAGATGAACACGGCCAGCACGATGAAGCCGTACTTGACCGAGTCGAATCCCTTGTCGATGTTCTCCCTGCCGAGCGACGGACCGACCGTGCGCTCCTCGATGATCTCCATCGGCGCGGCCAGCGCGCCGGCCCGCATCAGGAGCGCGATGTCGTTGGCTTCCCGCGAGTTCATGCGGCCGCTGATCTGCACCCGGCCGCCGCCGATCTCCTCACGGATCACCGGCGCGGTAATCACCTCCTTCTTGCCTTTCTCGACCAGCACGATCGCCATGCGTTTTCCCACGTTCTCGCGCGTGATCTCCTTGAAAATGCGCGCGCCGCTGCCGTCGAGGTTGACGTGGACGGCCGGCTCGTTGGTGCGGCTGTCGAAACCGGGCTGGGCGTCGTTGATCCGGTCGCCGGTGAGCACGACCTCGCGCTTGACCAGCACCGGCGCTCCCGAGCGGTCGTAGAGCAGATCGTCGCCCAGCGGTACCTGGCCCGAAAGCGCTTGCTGCTGCGCGGTGGGATCTTCGTCGACCATGTGGATCTCGAGGGTCGCCTGGCGACCGATGATGTCCTTGGCGCGGGCGGTGTCCTGCACGCCCGGCAGCTCAACGACGACGCGGTCCGCGCCCTGCTGCTGAATGATCGGCTCGGCGACGCCCAGCTCGTTGACGCGGTTGCGCAGGATGGTGATGTTCTGCTGCACCGCGCCTTCCTGGATACGCTTCTGCGCCTCCGGCTTCAGGCTTACGACCAGCCGCGATTCGCCAGCCCCCTCGAGCACCTTGATATCGAGGTCGGGAAGCGAGCTGGAGATTTCTTGGTACGCCCGGGAGCGCTCCGACGAGTCGCGGAAGCGCACGACGACGGTCGCCGCGTCGCGCGCGATGCCGGCGTAGATGATTTTCTTCTCCCGCATCAGCAGCCGGATGTCGGTGAGATAGCGGTCAGCCGCCTTGTCGAGCGCGGCCTTCATGTCGACCTGCTCGAGGAAGTGCACGCCACCGCGGAGATCCAGTCCGAGGAACATGGGCAGCGCATGGATGCTGGTCAGGACCTGCGGTTCGGTCGAAAGCAGGTTCAAGGCGACGATGTAATTCTGATTATTGGGATCGGGGTTGAGCTTCGCCTGGAGCAGGTCGCGTGCCTTGAGCTGCGTGTCCGGGTCGGCGAAACGCACCTTGACCCCCGTCGGATCGACCGTCTCGCCGGTATACGGGATGTTGTCGGCCTTGAGCGCGTCTTCGACCGTCTTCAGCGTCGAGCTGTCGATCTTCACGTTCGACTTGCCGGTCGACACCTGCACGGCCGGCGCCTCGGGGAAGAAGTTAGGCAGCGTGTAGACGATGCCGATCACGAGCGCGACGGCGATGACGACGTACTTCCAGAGCGTGTAACGATTCATGCGGTGGCTGGGGTGTGCGTCTTCGGCGGAGAGCGGACAGCGCGCAACCGGCGGCGCTTCCTGAGGGTACGCCCGGCTCCCGTCACAGGGCCTTGATCGTGCCCTTGGGAAGGAGGAGCGATATGGCGCTGCGCTGCACGGTGATTTCCACGTTGGGGGCGATCTCGATGTCGGCGTACGCTTCGCCGAGCTTCGCGATCTTGCCCACGACGCCTCCGGAGGTCACGACTTCGTCGCCCTTCTGCAGCGCGGACAGCATCGCCTTCGTCTCCTTGGCCCGCTTCTGCTGCGGACGGATCAGGAGAAAGTAGAACACGACGATGATCGCGATCATCGGCAGGAACGCCATGATGTCGCTGCCGGACGAGCCTCCGGCGGCCTGGGCGTAGGCTGGGCTGATGAGCACGGGTTTTCCTCCTGAAAGCGGGTGCGGCAACCTAGGAGTCTACCACGCGGGCACGGTCCGCCTTGAACCCCGCCACGTAGCCCGGCAGGCTCCCCTCTGCGATGGCCCCGCGGAGCTCCGCCATCAGGCTCAAGTAGTAGTGCAGATTGTGGAGCGTGGCCAGCCGCGCGCCCAGGATCTCGTTGGCGCGTTGCAGATGATGCAGGTAGGCGCGGCTGAAATGGGCGCAGGTATAGCACGCGCAGGTCGCGTCGAGCGGCCCGGTATCGGCCCGGTGCCGCGCATTGCGGATCTTGACGTCGCCGTAGCGTGTATAGAGCCAGCCGTTGCGCGCGTTGCGCGTCGGGAGCACGCAATCGAACATGTCGATGCCGTTCTCCACGGCCTCGACGATGTCTTCCGGCGTGCCGACGCCCATGAGGTAGCGCGGCCGATCGTCAGGCAGGCGCGGCGCAATGAACGTTTCGATACGCCGCATCTCTTCCTTCGGCTCGCCGACCGACAACCCGCCGATCGCATAGCCGTCGAAGCCGATGTCGCTCAAGCCCGCGAGCGATGCATCGCGCAGATCGTCGAACATGCCGCCCTGGACGATACCGAAGAGGGCATTCCTGTTCCCCTCGTGCGCAGCCTTGCACCGCGCCGCCCATCGCAAGGAGAGCCGCATCGATTGCGCTGCTTCGTCGCGGGAGGCGGGATAAGGCGTGCATTCGTCGAAGACCATCGCGATGTCGGCGTCGAATGCACGCTGGATCTCGATCGACAGCTCCGGCGTGAGCAGGAGCCGATCGCCGTCGACGGGCGAGGCGAAGGCAACGCCGTCCTCGCGCACCTTGCGCAACGGCCCGAGGCTGAAGACCTGGAAGCCTCCGGAATCGGTGAGAATCGGCCGCGGCCAGCCCATGAAGCGGTGCAGGCCGCCGTGCGCCGCGACCACTTCGACGCCGGGACGCAGCCAGAGATGGAATGTATTGCCAAGCACGATCTGCGCACCCAGAGCTTCGAGCTCGTTCGGCGCCATCGCCTTGACTGTGCCGTAGGTGCCCACCGGCATGAACACCGGTGTCTCGACGCTGCCGTGGGGGAGGGCCAGCCGGCCGCGGCGCGCCTGGCCGCAGCGCGCGATCACCTCGAAATGCATCGGCGGATTCTAACAGCGGCGAGCGGGCGGCCGGATGGATTCGATGCCTGCGTTGTGGATTCATTCGAACGCGGCATCGCGGTCGCGCTCCAGCAGCATCGCGTCGCCGTAGCTGAAGAAACGGTAGCGCTCCCGAATGGCGTGGGCGTAGGCGGCGCGGATCGGTGCGAAGCCGGCGAAGGCGGACACGAGCATCAGCAGCGTCGAGCGCGGCAGGTGGAAGTTCGTGAGCAGCCGGTCGACGACCCGAAAGCGATAGCCCGGCGTGACGAACAATGCCGTCTCACCTTCTCCGGCGCGGATTGCCTCGCCGCCCGCGGCCGATTCGAGCGCCCGCAGCGTCGTCGTTCCCACCGCGACCACGGACCCTCCCGACGCGCGCGCATTCCGGATCGCCGCGACGGTGGCGTGCGGAATCGAGTAGCGCTCGCTGTGCATGCGATGCCGCGCGAGATCCTCGGCGTCCACCGGCTGGAACGTTCCGGCCCCGACGTGCAGGGTGAGATAGGCGAAGGCGATCCCGCGCGCGCGAAGAGCGCCGAGCATCGCCTCGTCGAAGTGCAGGCCTGCGGTCGGTGCGGCCACGGCGCCCGGATGGCGCGCATACACGGTCTGATAGCGCTCCCGGTCCGCGTCCGTCGGCTCGCGAGCGATGTAGGGCGGCAACGGCACTTCACCGTGGCGCTCGAGGTAGCCCTCCAAAGGCTCTTCGATCGCGAAGCGCAGCCGGAAGAACCGCCCTTCGCGCGCCAGCACGACGGCCGTGGCATTGCCCGGCAGCGCGATGCGCCCACCGGGCTTCGGCGGATGGCTCGCCGAGAGCTGCACCCATGCTTCATCCGGCGCGACGATGCGCTCGAGCAGGAGCTCCACCCGCCCGCCCGTTTCCCTGCGGCCGAAGAGCCGTGAGCGAATCACCTTGGTATCGTTGAAGACGAGAAGATCGCCCCGCGCGAGCAGATGGGGCAGGTCCGTGAACCGGCAATCCTGGATCGTCGCCCCGGCCACGTGCATCAGCCGGCTTCCGGCGCGAGCCTGCGCAGGTACCTGCGCGATCAGCTCGGCCGGAAGGCCGTAATCGAAGTCCGACAGCCGATAGCTCGGTCGATCCGACATGAGCGTGTCATTGCAGGGCGTTTCGTCGCGCGCCGGTTTTACGCGATAATGCCGGCTCCATATCGCGCGGGCAACGTCCGGCATTCCATCGCCGCTTCGCGCGTGACGGCCGGGATGGCGGAATTGGTAGACGCGCTGGACTCAAAATCCAGTTCTGGCGACAGAGTGAGGGTTCGATTCCCTCTCCCGGCACCAGCGCGAAGTCCGATACTTAGGCCGATGAAAACGGATGACCTGCGCATCAGCCGCGTGCGCCCGCTGCTGACTCCTGCGATTCTGGCCGAGGAGATCCCGGTCACGCCGCGCGGCGCCGAGTGCATTACGAATGCGCGACACACCATCGAAGCCATTCTCGATGGTCGCGACGCACGCCTGCTTGCAGTCGTCGGTCCGTGCTCGATCCACGACACCCGGGCCGCGCTCCAATATGCCGAGGGACTGCATGACCTCGCGGAGAGGGTCCGCGAACGTATTTTCATCGTCATGCGGGTGTATTTCGAAAAGCCGCGTACCGTCGTGGGTTGGAAGGGCCTCATCAACGATCCGGATCTCGATGGTTCCTATCGCATCAACAAGGGACTGCGCATCGCGCGCCGGCTCCTGGCCGACCTCGCCGATCTCGGGCTGCCAGTCGGCACCGAATTCCTCGACACGACGTTCGGCCAGTTCTTCGCTGACCTGGTGAGCTGGGGCGCGATCGGCGCGCGCACCGTCGAGAGCCAGGTGCATCGGGAGCTCGCGTCGGGACTTTCCATGCCGGTCGGCTTCAAGAACCGCACGGATGGCAATGTGCAGGTGGCCGTCGAGGCTATCTTAGCGGCGCGTGAGCGGCATCTGTTTCCTTCGCTCACCAAGGAAGGCGCGCCCGCCATCTTCGAAACTACGGGCAATTCTTATGGCCACCTGGTGCTTCGCGGCGGGTCGGCGACCGGACCGAACTTCGGCAGCGAGTCCGTAACGGCGGCGCTCGCCAAACTGCGCGCCGCCGGCCTGCCGGAAGCCATCATGATCGACTGCAGCCACGGCAACAGCGAGAAGCAGCCGCAGCGGCAGCTCGAAGTGATCGAAGACGTGCTCGCGCAGCGATCGGGCGGCCAGACAGCGCTCAAAGCGCTCATGATCGAGAGCCATCTCGTGGGCGGACGACAGGACCTCCGCCCCGGCGCGCTCACCTACGGACAGAGCATCACCGACGCGTGTCTCGCATTCGACGAGACCCGGCGCGCGATCGAGGCGCTGGCCGCGCGCCTCTAGTCGCGCTCCATCGCCGCTTCGGCCATCAGGCTTTCGCGGTCGCGATAGATCGAGGCCGCGGCGAGCACGCGGCCGCCGCGTTTGTACTTGACCATGCAATCGCGTGCCGCGATGTCGCCGTCGATCGCGATCTCGTCCCACGTCTCCGCGTGGCCCACGTAGTTGATCGGCACGTCGTAGTGCTGGCTCCAGAAGAACGGCACCGCCTCGAACCGGCTTCGGCCGCCGAGCATGTTGAGCGCAGCAGTCTGGCCTTGACGCTGGGCGACGACCCAGTGCTCGACGCGGATCGATGCCCCGCTGTGCGGATCCGGCCAGCGCGCGATGTCGCCCGCGGCGAAGATGCCGGGGGTACTTGTCTCCAGGCGGCCGTCGACGGTCACGCCGCGGTCGAGCGCGAGTCCGGCCTTCTCGGCAAGCGCCAGGCGCGGGCGTACACCGACGCCGACGACTACAAGATCCGCTTCGATCGTGCCGCCGCTCTTCAGCGCGACTCGATGCGCATCGAGCGCAGTCGCCGTCTCTTCGAGATGAAAGATCACGCCGTGCTCTTGGTGCAGATCGCGCACGAAGTCGCCCATTTGCGGCCCGAGTATCCGTTCCATCGGGCGTTTCTCCGGCGCCACGACGTGGACCTCGATACCGCGCGCACGGAGCGACGCTGCCACCTCGAGACCGATGAAACTTGCACCCAGCACAACGGCGCGCCGCGCCGTTGCCGCACCCGCGATGATTGCGCGGCAATCCGCCAAGGTCCGCAGCGTATGGACATGCGGCAGATCCATTCCCGGCAGCGGCAATCGCACCGGCTCTGCGCCCGTGGCCAGCAACAGCCGGTCGTAACGGACCCTCCCGCCATCGCTCACGACGACCTCGCGCGCCCCGACGTCGATGGCCGATACTCGGGTCTTCAGACGCAAATCGACGTTCTGCTCGGCGTAGAACGCGTCATCGCGCAGCGGGACCCATTCCTCGGACGCATTCCCTGCAAGATAATCCTTGGAGAGGTTGGGTCGATCCACGGGCGGCGCGTCGTCGTCGCTCAGCATGCAGAGCTCGCCCTGGAACTGCTGCCGACGCAACATCTCGACTGCAGCGAAACCGGCTGCGCCGCCGCCGACGATGACGATCTTTTCCGGCGATTCGCGGGTCCGGACGACGTGGATCGCGGGTGAAGTCTGCACCTTCTCGCGCACGAACACTTGGTTGTCGCGCAGATCGACGGACCAGCACGCGATGTGACTGAGCGCCGGTGCGCGCAGCGCTTCACCGGTCCGCAGGCTGAAGCAGGCGTGGTGCCACGGACAGCGCACCGTGTCGTCGACCAGCAACCCTTCCGCAAGCGGACCGCCGTAATGCGTGCACTTGGCGTCGACCGCGAAGAATTCGTCTCCGCGACGTACGAGCAGGACGGCGTGCTCGCCGACGTGGCCGGACAGCATCGTTCCGTCGGTCAGCGTGCTGGCGGCGACGCCGAGCGTCAGGTCGGGGCCGGGTGCTTCGGCTGGGGCATCGCTCATGTCGTCTCCGATGGAATGCGCTCGCGCGGCTCAGAACGATCGGCGGATAGCGATCGGGGGCGTTTCAGCTGGCTTTGACCGCTGCGCGCCGGACCTCGGCGCGGTCGCGGCATGGCAGCTACATTATGGGACGAACGAGCGTGGCCGCAAAGGCCGTAACGGGCGCCGCCGGCCGCTATCGACGCTGTGCATCACGCGACCGGCACACGCATCGATCGGCCGATCATCGAAGACGGCGGTAGAGCCTTCCCTCGCCCGCGGCGGCGACCCGCCGCGGGCTGACGCTTTTGCTTCAGTTCAGCTTTTCCCAGTCCTGCACTTGCCGGTCGGCCTCGTCCCTTCCGATGCCGTAGGCTTCCTGGATCTTGCCGACGAGTTCTTCGCGCCGGCCGTTGATCTCGGTAACCTGATCGTCGGTCAGCTTGCCCCACTGCGCCTTGACCTTGCCGGTGAACTGCTTCCAGTTGCCTTCCACTCGATTCCAATTCATGGTTCGCTCCTTTCAGGATCAGAATGGCCGCGGCCGGAGGCGCATCGCCGCCGTCGCGGACCGATCAGAGGACAAATAGCCGCGGTTCATTGCTCCGCGCGCTAGAAGGATTTTCGTGAAGTGTGGCGAACGCGACAATCGGAGGCCGTCCGATTCTATTGTAAGACGAGTCTGTCGGCTCGCACGTTTGATCGCCACGCTATGCTCGCTTGCGGTGGGTGCCGGTCTTCCTGCGAGCGCGCTGAGCCGGCCTCGCGATCTCGGTGCCGCCGGGCCGCCGATGCGGGGCCTTCCTTCCGGCCCGCTGACCTTCGTTCAGGCTCTGCTGCAGCAGCGCGGCGAGATCGATGACTTTCGCGGAGCGCGGTACCGCAGGTCCTCCCTTCTCGGGCTCGGTGATCTCCCGGGTCTCTCCGGCCTTGATCTTCTCGCGGATCCGCCGCATCAGGTCCTGATGGTAGGTGTCCTTGAATTCGCGCGGCTTCCAGTGTTCCGCCATATCACCGACGAGGCGCTTTGCCAGCTCGGCTTCCTTGGCCGTGACGTGAACGCTCTTGAGGCCCTCCGCGGGGAGGTCGAGGCCCTCGGCGTCCCGCAGCTCATCCGGATAGCGCATGGTGTTGAGCATCAACGCGCATCCGACCGGAACGATTGCCGCGAGGTGCTGCACGGTGCGGATGACGACCTCTCCGACAGCGAGCCTTCCCGACGAGCGCAGCGTCTCGCGGAGCAATGCGTAAACCTTCTGACCAGCCCGGCTCGGCACGAGGTAATACGGCGTCTCGAAATACTCCACGGGGATTTCCTCCGCGGGAACGAAGGCCCGGATCTCGATGGCCTGCGAGGCCTTGACGTTGGCGCGGCGGAAATCCTCGTCCGAGAGCACGACGTACTCGCCTTTCTCGTATTCATAGCCTTTGACGACATCGTTCCAAGGCACTTCCTTGCCGCTCTTCTTGCTGTAGCGCTTGTAACCGACCGGCGAGAAGTCCCTCTTGTCGATCATCGCGAGCTTGAACTCGCGCCGTTCCTCGGCAGAGTGGAGCTCGACGGGTATGGCCACGAGTCCGAACGTGATGGCGCCTTTCCACAGAGCGCGGGCCATGGCGAATGCTTCAGTGATGACGCTTGAAGTATTGCACTTCGCGCTCGTGCCGCTTCGCTTCCTGCAGGGTTCTAAAGGTTCCGAGATTTCTGCGCCGTCCCGTCCTGGGATCTTTCTTGATCGAGAAGAGGCGATACTCGCCCGACTTGAGTTGCCTGATCATCGGTTGCTCCTGCGGAATATCAGGGAACCGCCATCGTCGCAAAGGAAGGGGACAGCCGCTATCGGGGATGGTCTGTTACGCGCGTAGGCAGCCGCCGCGCGCACGTCGGACGGTGTCCGAAGCGCACCTACCCTCGATCGGCGCGCTGCCCGCGCGACGTCCAATTCCGCCGACGGAGGTTACGACATCCGACACGGACGTCCGCTTCGCCTACACCCGAAAAAGACGCATGCCGATAGCGCCGAGAATAGCTTTGCAGGACGATCTGCCCTGCGCTAGACCCGCGCTCGAACGTATGTCGCGGGTGCTCTACAAGTCTCTAGTTCAACAGCGACCTCGTGTCGAAAGGAGCGATAAGATGCTTCACTATGCGCTCGTATTCTTCATCATCGCGCTGATCGCGGCGCTCTTCGGCTTCGGTGGGATTGCCGCCGGTGCGGCCGAGATCGCCAAGATCCTGTTCTTCATTTTCGCCGTGTTGTTCCTCGTATCGCTGATCGTCGGCTTGTTCCGTCGCAGCAGCGGACCGTGACGGCCTGACGGCATCCGACGATCGGCTCTGAGGCAGCGCGGACCGCGATGAGAGAGGCTCATTCGACGGTCCGTGACGAGCGCCGCAGGCGCGATACGTCCGCGGCGTCTTCGGCAGCCCTGCGGCAAACGGCATTCCAGGGCCGTTCGGCGTCGCAGACTGCGGCGCTGATCGTCATCGCCGCGGTGGTCGCGTGTGTCGCGATCCACATCGCGGCACCATTCCTGATTCCAGTCGTCGTCAGCCTGGTCGTGTGCTACGCGCTTTCGCCCGTGGTGGACCGGCTGCAGCGCTGGCACCTGCCGCGTCCGATCGGAGCTGCGCTCGTCGTTGTGCTCCTGATCGCGGGCGTAAGCATTGCGGTCAACCGGATGTGGAACGGCGCGGAGACACTCCTCGCCCAATTGCCGGCCGCAGTCGAGAAGCTCAGGCTCACGATAGCCGTATCGCGGAGCGAAGTCCCGGACACGTTGAGCCACGTCGAGCGCACCGCAAGCGAGTTGCAGAAGCTCGCGGGAACCGCGCCGCCGGCCGACGTCAAGACTCCCCCGTCTCCGCCAATGCCGGCCATCGACGGCCGCTCGCTACTCCTGATGGGAACGAGCAGCGTCATGGCCGGAACCGTTCAATTGGCTTCGATCGTCTTCCTCACCTATTTTCTGCTGGCGGCAGGCGATCTGTTCAGGAGAAAGCTCGTCCGTCTGGTCGGACCGCCGTTCGCGCGCCAGAAGGCCACGCTGGAAGTGCTCGATCACATCCATGACCTCAACCGGCGCTACCTCGCGGTGGTCGCTTTCATCAACATCGGCGTTGGGGTTTGCACGGCTGTCGGGCTAGCCCTAATCGGCCTGGAGCATGCCGCCATCTGGGGCGTAGCGATCGCCGTGCTGCACATCGTTCCTTATCTCGGCGCGGCCGTCGTGGCCACTGCGGTGGCGCTCGCCGGCTACCTTCAGTTCGGCACGCCGCAAATGGCACTGGCCGCGGCCGCGGTTCCGATCCTCGCGTCCGTGCTCATCGGCGTGCTGCTCCAGGCGGCGCTGCTGGGTCGAGCCGCAAGCATGAACGCCCCCGTCGTGTTCATCGCGCTGCTGTTCTGGGCAACGTTGTGGGGCGCGTGGGGCCTCCTGCTCGCCATGCCGATCATGGTTGCGATCAAGTCCGTATGCGACCGGGTCGAGCCGCTGACCGGCTTCGGCGAGCTCCTCGGCGACAACGACAAGGCCGTGTGGCGCTGAACATCCGGGCGCGAGGGATTCGCCCGGCTCTAAGCCCAGCTCGGATGCAGATCCTCCTGATCTACAACCCCAACGCCGGCGACGGGGTCCACCCGCAGCTCCGCGGGCTGGTCGACCTGATTCATGCCGCAGGACACGAAGCGCGCTGCCGCTCCTCCAAGGACCCGCTCATCAGATCCGCGTTCGCGGAGCCCGCAGACCTCGTTGCCGTCGCCGGCGGCGACGGCACGGTCGCCAAAGTTGCGCGCCTGCTGCGCGGGCGCAAGACCGCCATCGCCCCGCTCGCCGTAGGTACGGCGAACAACATATCGACGGCGCTCGGCCTGGCGAGTATTCCGCTGGAGGAGCAGATTCTGGGGTGGTCCGCCGGAAGAACGCTCCCCCTGGATCTGGGCGTGGCTCGCGGCCCTCGGGGCGCGCGCGTTTTCCTCGAATCATTCGGCGTCGGCCTGATGCCCCGGCTGATGGACAAAGGCTCGCCGCGCGGCGCGAGCGCCGAGGCGAGATTGGCGAGCGCCGTCGAGCAGGCGCGACGGATCGCGCGACGCTTGCCGGCGATCGGACTCGAAGCGAAGCTCGATGGACGTGACCTCTCCGGTCGCTACATGCTGCTCGAGGCGATGAACATCGGTTGGGTCGGGCCGAACCTCAATCTCGCCCCCGACGCAGATCCGGCCGACGGGCAGTTCGACGTGGTGCTCGTGCGTGAGAGCGAAAGGACGCTGCTCCTCGAGTGCCTCCTGGCGCGCGAGCAGGGCGACCCATGGCCGCATGCGTTCCCGGTCGTGCGCGGGCGTTCCCTTCATATTGCGCAGACCGGCTTCGCCGTTCATGTCGACGACAAAGTGTGGGGCGCCAAGCGCTCTGAAGACGAGCCCGCCACCCTGGAAGTTGCCCTCCGCGATACCGCCTGGTTTCTGGTCCCGGCCGTGGAATCCGCCGCGAAACCCGCGACGCGATCCGATGCCCGGCGCGACGCGCTGCAGGGCGCCGAGCTTCGCAGCAACCTCACCCCGCCACGGTGGGCTTGGCCTGCAGGACGACGAGCTCGCTTTCGTCTGTGAGATCGAGACGGATCGGAGTCAGCGACACGTAGCCGTTCTCGACCGCCCATCGGTCCGTCCCCTCCTCGACTTCTTCGGCGGGGGTGACGGTGAACCAGAAGTGATGGCGTCCCATCGGATCCTGTCCGGGGACGATCTTGCCGTCGTAGTGCCGCACCGACTGGCGCGTCCAGCGCACGCCGAGCGGCGGCTTGGACGGAAAGTTCACGTTGATGAGCGGAACCTGCTTCATCGGCAGCAGCAATTGCAGCACCTGCAGAACGGCAGGCCTTAGTGCCGCGAAGTCGGCCTCTTCGCCGGTGGCGGGAGTGCTGAGCGCAATGCCGCGCAAGCCCATCAACGCGGCCTGGCGCGCCGCGGCAAGCGTTCCGGACGGCCACAGCGAATTGCCGAGGTTGCTGCCGAGATTGATGCCGGAGAGCACGAGCTCCGCGTCCTGCGACTGATGGATGCCGAGCGCCACGCAGTCCGCCGGCGTGCCATTCACGCGGTAGGCCTCCACGCCCTTCAACGGCGTGCGTTTGTAGGTGAGCGGGCGCGCAGACGTGATGGAATGCGCCGCCGCCGACATCTCGACGTGGGGGGCCACGATTCGCACTTCGCCCAGAGTGGATGCCATCTCCGCGAGCGCCGCGAGGCCGGGGCTGTACACGCCGTCGTCGTTGGTAATGAGAATTTTCAAAGGATCGCGTCGCGAGCGACGTCGCTACTTTATGATTGGCCGGGAGCAATGAAGGTTCCGGACGCCTGCACGACCCTTCGCGCGCGGTCGTCCTACGGAAGAATCGGAGCCCCGCTGATATCGGCGCCGGCGCTTTCCGGTTCATAGTCGACCGATCGAGAGCAGCGAGGAAAACCATCATGCCCGATCGGAAAACGATGGAACGAGCAGCCGAGGATCGGCGCCGCGGCAAGTCATCCTCGACGCAGGCCGGAGAATTCGTGCGCGAGGAATTCGAGCACATCCGCGAAGGCAAGCATGGCGCTCGCTCGCCCAAGCAGGCGATCGCGATCGGTCTTTCGAAGGCGCGCCGCGCCGGCGTCGACCTGCCGCCACCCAAGAAGGGAACGACGTCGGAGAAGACCCGCGCCAGCGCAAAGCACGCCTACGAGGCGGGCAAGAAGGGGAAGAAGACGGCCTCTCGCCGCCGATCGCGGGCGATCAGTTCCGCGCTCAAACGCGAATCCCGAGCATCGGCTTCGACCCGCGCACTATCCAGGCAGGGCAAGTCTGCGGCCAAACGGCGAAGCGCTTCGTCGCGCTCGGCGGCGGCGCGCAAGGCGGCAAGAACCAAGGGAGCTGCTGGACGTTCCGTTGCCGCTCGCAAGACCGCGCGCACGCGCGTTAGGAAGCGGCGGAGCTGAACGGCGCCGCCCCACGCCGGGCGTTACTTGGCGTAGAGCTCGCGCAGCTTTCCCTTCGCCGTCAGCAGAATTCTGCGGCGTCTCGCGCTCAGGCTCTTGCCGGCGCGGTTGATGTAGAACGTCAGCATCGACAGCGCCGAGCGGAACGGGCTCGACTTACGCCGCTTGCTGTGCTCGGCGGAGCGCTTGAGCGCGCGGGCAATGGCGGCGGGATCGTCCTTCTGGAATACGCCTCGGGGCAGGTCGAGGGCGTTGCTGTGTTTGGTTACCTCGTTCGACCACTTCCGGTTTCCGGACGAGCGCGTGCGGTGCGTTTTCGCGTGTGCCACGGGTCTCTCCAAGATTGCAACACCAAGCCTGAAAGGCTGCGCTCGCCCGCATGGCAATTCAATCGGTCGCGGGCTGATTCCTGTGTAGGTCCCGTTCGGGCACGAAAGCGTCTTCGAGCAGCGCACGGCGCGCACCCGATGCACTGCGCCGCAAGGAACGGCGTGGAGGGCAGCGTCGACCGAGCGGTTCGCCTCCGGGTTGTAGGATAATCCAGCGTTGGACCGCAAGAGAGAGTGTCCGCCATTGCCTGCCGCCGCCGATCACGACGGCGCCCGAGATTCCGGCGCAGAGGGAGAAACGATGAGCGCGAACGGCGATATCGACCGCGCAAGCCGTCTTGACGAAGTCCTGAAGCTCGTGCGCACGAAAGTCGGGACGGCGCAGCGCGCGTACGTCGAGAATTTCGTCCTCCGATATTTCCAGGACGTCGACCCGGAGGACCTCGCCGAGCGCGAGCCGGCCGATCTCTACGGCGCCGCCCTGTCGCACTGGAACTTCGCCCGCAAGCGCGAGCCGGGCCGCGCGCGGGTCAGGGTGTTCAATCCCAGCTTGGAGGAGCATGGCTGGCAATCGACCCATACGATCGTCGAGATCGTCAACGACGACATGCCGTTCCTGGTCGATTCCGTGACGATGGAGGTGAACCGCCATCGTTTGACGCTCCACCTGATCATCCATCCGATTCTCGCGATTCGCCGAGCGCCCGATGGCACGCTCGAGGGCCTCGCGGACGAGCCGGCAGCCGGGGCGCGCCGCGAATCGTTCATCCACGTCGAGGTCGACCGCATGAGCGATCCGGCGAAGCTCGAGTCGCTCGCGGGCGACATCGTGCGCGTGCTCGACGACGTGCGGGCCTCGGTCGACGACTGGAGGCCGATGCGCGATCGCCTGCACGCGGTCCTGGACGAGGTCGAGCGGCGCCCTTCTCGACTGCCTGCCGAGGAGTTGGCCGAAGGGAAGGATTTCCTGGGGTGGCTCGCCGAGAATCACTTCACCTTTCTCGGCTACCGGTGCCACGAGCTGGCGGTAGTGAACGGCGAGGATGCACTGAAGATCGTGCCCGCCTCGAGCCTCGGAATCCTGCGTGAAACGTCGAGCAAGGGCCTGGCGACGAGCTTTTCGGCGCTGCCTCCCGAGGTTCGGGCCTACGCGCGGCGGCCCGAGCTCCTGGTGGTCACGAAGGCGACGGCGCGCTCGACGGTGCACCGGCCCGGATACCTCGATTACATCGCGGTGAAGCGCTTCAACGACGCCGGCGAAGTCGTCGGCGAGCACCGGTTTCTTGGACTCTTCACGTCGACGGCGTACAGCGCCAATCCCGCCGAAATACCGCTGCTTCGCCGCAAGATCGCCAACGTCGTCGAGCGCGCGGGCCTCCCGCCCGGGGGGCATGCCAGCAAAGCGCTGCTCAATATCTTGGAAACGTATCCACGTGACGAGCTGTTCCAGACCAGCGAAGAGAACCTGCTGCGCACCGCGAAGGCGATCCTTCATCTCGAGGAGCGCCAGCGATTGCGGCTCTTCGTCCGCCGGGACGCATTCGAGCGTTTTCTCTCCTGCCTGATCTACGCTCCGCGGGAGAATTACACCACCGAGCTGCGGCAGAAATGGCAGGCGATCCTGATGCGCGCATTCGGCGGGACGAGCTCGGAGTTCAACGTCCATCTCTCCGAGTCGGCGCTCGCTCGCGTGATGATCACCGTGCGTACGACGCCGGGACAGATCCCCCCGTACGACGTTCGCGCCATCGAAGCGGAGCTTGTCGCCGCAGCGCAGCGCTGGGAGGACGACCTCAGGGGCGCGCTCATCGAAACCCTCGGCGAAGCCCGCGGCAACGAGCGTCTGCGGCAATTCGGCGGCGCATTTCCTGCAAGCTACCGCGAGGACTTCGCGGCCCGCGCGGCGGTGCCGGACATCGAAATGATGGCGGCCCTCACCGATGACGAGCCTCTCGGTATGTCGCTCTACCGTCCGCTCGAGGCGCTCCCGGGGACGATGCGCTTCAAGCTCTTTCGTCGCGGCGCCCCGGTCACGCTCTCCGACAGCCTGCCGATGCTCGAAAACATGGGCCTCAGGGTGCTGGAGGAGCGCCCTTATCGCGTGGTGCCCGACGGCCTGCCCCCTGTCTGGATCCACGATCTCGGCCTGTCCATGCCGCCGGCCCAGGCCGACATCGAGGTCGACGCGCTGCATGCGGTCTTCGCCGAGGCGTTCGGGCGTGTGTTCCGCGGCGAGATCGAAAACGACGATCTGAACCGGCTGGTCGTCGCCGCGCGGCTCTCGTCCGACGAGATCAACATTCTGCGGGCCTACGCGAAATACCTGCGCCAGATCGGCTTCCCCTTGTCGCAGGCGTTTATCGAGACGACGCTTGCCGCGCACGCGGAGCTTGCGCGCGCCCTCGTGGAGCTGTTCGAGCTGCGCTTCGATCCGGTCGAGAGCGCTGGCGTGGGCGTGCGCACCGCCGAGCATCTGCGCGCGATCGAGGCGCAACTGGAAGCGGTCGAGAATCTGTCGGAGGATCGCGTGCTGCGCCAGTATCTCGCGCTGATCCAGGCTACGACGCGAACCAATTACTGGCGCCGAGACGCGGCCGGCCGCCCGCGCGGCTTCCTGTCGTTCAAGTTCGATCCGTGGAAAGTGCCCGGCTTGCCGGAGCCCAAGCCGATGTTCGAGATCTTCGTCTATTCCACACGCTTCGAAGGCGTGCATCTTCGCGGTGGGAAAGTCGCGCGCGGCGGCTTGCGCTGGTCGGACCGGCCTGAGGACTTCCGCACCGAAGTGCTCGGTCTGGTCAAGGCGCAGATGGTGAAAAACACGGTGATCGTCCCGGTCGGATCGAAAGGCGGCTTCGTGCTCAAGCGCGCGCCGTCGCCGGCGGATCGCGAGGCTTATCTCAAGGAAGGCGTCGCGTGCTACCAGAACTATCTTCGGGGCCTGCTCGATCTCACCGACAATCGGCTCGGCGACCGGATCGTTCCTCCGCCGGAGGTCAAGCGTCATGATTCCGACGACCCTTATCTTGTCGTCGCCGCGGACAAGGGAACGGCCACGTTCTCCGACTACGCCAACGCGATCAGCAGGGAGTACGGCTTCTGGCTGGGTGACGCGTTCGCATCCGGCGGTTCGGCCGGCTATGACCACAAAGCGATGGGCATCACGGCCCGCGGCGCGTGGGAATCGGTTAAGCGCCACTTCCGCGAGATGGCCATCGACACGCAAACCACGGACTTCACCGTCGCCGGCATCGGCGACATGTCCGGCGACGTGTTCGGCAACGGCATGCTGCTCTCGCGTCATATCAGGCTCGTTGCCGCTTTCGATCATCGTCATGTCTTTGTCGATCCCAACCCCGATCCCGAGCGGAGCTTCATCGAGCGGGAGCGCCTGTTCCGGCTGCCGCGCTCGTCGTGGGCCGATTACGACGCGTCCCTGATCGCGAAGGGCGGCGGCATCTATCCGCGAAGCGCCAAGTCGATCGCCATCACCCCGGAGGTGAAACGGGCGCTCGCGATCGACGCCGTCGCGATGACGCCGGCCGAGCTGGTCAACGCGATCCTCAAGGCGCCCGTCGACCTTTTGTACAACGGCGGCATCGGCACGTACGTCAAGGCCGCCACCGAGACTCACGCTCAGGTGGGGGATCGGGCCAACGACGCGGTGCGCGTCAATGGCAGGGAGCTTCGCTGCAAGGTAGTCGCGGAGGGCGGCAATCTCGGTTGCACGCAGCTCGGCCGGGTCGAGTTCGCGCTCGCCGGCGGTCGCATCAACACCGATGCCATCGACAACTCCGCGGGAGTCGATACCTCGGACCACGAGGTCAACATCAAGATCCTGCTCGGCCTCCCGATTGCCGACGGCGAGCTGACCGAAAAGCAGCGCAACAGCCTGCTCGCGGAGATGACCGACGACGTCGCGGCGCTGGTGCTGCGCGACAACCGGTTCCAGACCCAGTCGCTGTCGGTGAACGGCCGGATCGCGCCGCAGGCGCTCGACGCGCACCAGCGATTCATCCAGTTCCTGGAGAAGATCGGCCGGCTCAATCGGTCGCTCGAATTCCTGCCCTCGGACGACGAGATCGCGGACCGGCGCGCGAAGGGTCTCGGCCTGACGAGCCCCGAGCGCGCGGTGCTGCTCGCGTACTCCAAGATCTGGCTCTACGACGAGATGCTCGCATCGCCCCTGCCCGACGATCCGTGGGTCGGCACTGCGTTGCAGCGCTATTTCCCGAAGGCGCTGCGGGAACGCTACGCCGGGTACATGCCGCGCCACCCGCTGAAGCGCGAGATCATCGCGAGCTACGTGATCAACAGCATGGTGAACCGCGTCGGCGGGACTTTCGTCCACCGGCTGCTCGAGCGCGCGGGGGCGAAACCGGACGAGATCGTGCGCGCCTATCTGCTGACCCGCGAAATCTTCGGATTCGTGGATCTGTGGATGGCCATCGAAGCGCTGGATGCCGTCGTGGACGATGCCGTGCAGTCGGCGATGCTTCTCGACAGCGGTCGGCTCATCGAGCGCGCAACGGCGTGGTTCCTGCGCTCGCGCCGGCTGGGCGAAGACATGGCCGCGACGATCGGCCACTTCGCGCCGCAGGTTCGCGCTCTCGCCACGCATCTGCCTGAGCTCCTCGACCCAGCAGAGCGCGCGCGCACCGATGCCGCGGCAGCCGCCTATGTCGGCAAGGGCGTGCCGGCGGCGCTGGCCGGGCGCGTCGTCACTCTCGATACGCTGTATGCGACGCTGGATGTCGTCGAGGTGGCGGGCGCAGCCAAGAGGCCCGTCGAAACCGTCGCGGGCGTGTACTTCGAGCTTTCGACGCGATTATCGCTGCCGTGGCTCAAGGAGAGGATCGCTGCGCTACCGGGCGACGCGCATTGGCAGACGCTGGCCAGGGGCGCGATGGAGGACGATCTCGCGAATCTGCAGCGGACGATCAGCGCCGAGGTACTTGCCAACGGCACCGACGTCGCGGGCGCGGGTAAGCTCGTCGCCGCGTGGGAAGGCCGCAATCAGCGCAACATCCACCGCGTCGCACAGCTCATCGGCGAGCTGCGCTCGGCCTCGACCGTGGATACCGCAATGCTGTCGGTGACCTTGCGCGAGCTGCGGAACCTGGCGTAGCCCGGGGTGAGCGAGAGCGAACCCCGTGAGCAACGGAAGAGCGCACCCCCCGGGTATCGCGTGCTCGACCCGGGCTACAGGTGAGCGTATGCGAGTGCACCCACCGCGACCGAAGCGGCGGCGACCCCATACGATACGATCATCAGGCCGCGGTTGCGGGTCAGGATCGTGATCGCCGCCAGGGCGATCGCGATCTGAATCAGCGTGGTCGCCTGCGCCCAGCGATGGTGGACATGAACCGATGCCTCGCTTTTCGCTTCCGCCTCCTTGGACTGTTGTTCGAACTTCTTCGCTTCGGGGATGATCTCGTCCTTTTCCTTCCGGTAGCGCTCGACTTCCTTCTGGTACCTCGCCTGCGCATCGCCCGAAGCGAGCGTGGCTCCCAGCTCAGCCAGGTTCTGCTTGCTGCTCTTGGCCTGGTAGAAATTCCACTGGTCGGATGCCTCGGTCTTGCGAATTGCCGCTTCGTTCTTGTAGACGAGTGCGTCGTTCTGCGTCTTTCCCGCCATGTAGCCGAAGAGCGCGCCGATCGTGGCAAAGATTGCGGTCATCACGGCGATCCGTCCGGCGAACGGATCGTGCCCGGCACGATGCTCGACTTCGTGGTCGTGCGGACCGTGAACATGGAAATGTCCCTCGGCCATGCGTGTAGCTCCCTGGAACGAATGCAGGACGAATAGGCGGCGGACGCGATAGGATCGCTATCGCCGCTCGTAGGCGGCGAAATGATAGGCAAACCCGGCGACATCGTCCAGCGGCCGGTGAGCGGTGCGCGAGACCTCACGCCATAGCGAGCGATCGAATTCGGGGAAGCGGGCATCGCCCTCGAAGTCGCGCTGGATCTCGGTCAGATAGAGCAGCTGGGCGCGCGGCAGCGATTCGCTATAGAGCGCTTCGCCGCCGATGACGAATGCCGGCTCGGGAAGGCGCACGAGCGCCAGCGCATCGTCGAGCGAACGCGCGAACTCGATCCCGGGGGCGCCAACCGGGTGCGCGCGCGTGACGACGATGTTCTGCCGCCCCGCGAGCGGCCTGCCGATCGACTCCCAGGTCCGGCGCCCCATGATCACGCTGTGGCCCGTCGTCAGCGCGCGGAAGCGCTTCATGTCTTCGGGCAATCGCCACGGAAGGCGATTGTCGACGCCAATGACACCGTTGCGCGCGACCGCAGCGATCAACGCGACACGCGGCACGTTGCCTCGCGCCGTCGCCGCCCTTGGCGAGCCGGTCGGCGGTGGTGTATCGTGCACGCGTCTTCAGTCAGGCCCGGGCATCGTTCGACTACAATGATTATAGCGGTCGCCCGCCGTCAGCCGTGTATTATCCGCGCTCATTTCTAAAGTTCATTCTGCTCGGTTTCCTGCTGGTCAGCCTGCCGTTGCTCTACGCGCTCGTCGAGCTGATCGTGAGCCTCGATCGCCTCGGCACGCAGAGCCAGGAGGCGGTGCTGCAGGCTGCGCAAGCTGGCCGCGCGAGCCGCCAGCTCTACGAGCAGGCAACCACGCTCGAGCGTGTCGTGCGGCAGCACATCATTCTCGACGACCCGCAGCTCATCGACGACTACGCGCGCTTGCGCCAGGATTTCCGGCAGACGACCGAGCAGCTGCAGCAGCTGCCGCTCGATCGCGCTCAGCTCGACCAGCTCGAAAAGTTGAGCGACTCCGAAAGCCGCCTGTACGCGCTGCTCAAGGCGCCGCAGCGCGCGCCTACGACCGGCGCCGTTCTCGCCCAGGGTTATGCCGACCTGTCCCAGGGTGCGCAGGCGATGCTCGCCGCCAGCAGCCAGCTCACCGAGCGCGAGATCGAACGGCTGCAGCGCACGGCCGCCGAAGGCCGCAGGACGTGGGCGTATCTCGCCCTCGCGGCCGGAGCGATCGCGCTCGCCCTGGCGATACTGTTCGCCGTGCTGATCGCCCGGCCGATCCGCCAGCTCGATCTGGCGATCCGCAGAATGGGAACGGCCGACTTCACCCACGCCATCGAAGTCAACGGACCGCAGGACCTGCGCTATGTCGGGCAGCGGCTCGAGTGGCTGCGCACGCGATTGCACGAGCTCGAAACGCAGCAGACGCAGTTCCTGCGCCACGTTTCGCACGAGCTCAAGACGCCGCTCACCGCGGTGCGCGAAGGCGCAGAGCTCCTGCGCGATCGGGTCGGCGGTGAGCTCTCGCCGCAGCAGCAGGAGATTGTCCGCATCGTGCGCGAGAACACGCTCAACCTGCAGAAGCTCATCGAGAATCTCCTCAACTACCACCAGACGCGCAGCATCGAACCGCAGACGCTCGGCCCGGTGCCGCTCTCCGACGTCGTGCGTCGCGTGGTGAGAGAGCACAAGCTCGCCGCGTTCGCGCGGATGATCAGCTTTGAGGTCAAGGCGATGCCCGCGATCGTCATCGGCGATGCGGACAAGATCCGGGCGATCGTCGACAACCTGCTCTCGAACGCGATCAAGTATTCGCCGCGTTCGGGAATGGTCGCGATCGGGCTCTTCGCCGAGGACGGCAACGCGGTTCTCGAGGTGGCCGATCAGGGCCCCGGCGTCGATCCCGCCGATCGTCCACGCATCTTCGAATCGTTCTACCAGGGCAAGCTTGCGCCGGAAGGGCGAATCAAGGGCTCCGGGCTGGGTCTCGCGATCGCGCGCGAGTACGCCATCGCCCATGGCGGGCGGATCGAGCTGCTCGACCGTACCGACGGCAAGCGCGGCGCGCGGTTTCGCGTGTGGTTACCGCTGGCCGTGACCGATCCGTCCACGGCCTCGACTGCGGCGGCGGCGACGCTGCAGGAGGAAGGTTGATTCCGCCGCGTCGGACCGCAGCCGGGCTCGCCACGGTGCTCGCCCTCGCCGGCTGCGCTGCGGCACCCGCCGCGCCGGCGCCGGCAGCCCCTGCCCCGCAAGCGACGATTGCACCCAAGCCGCCGGATCCGCTGCCGGTGACACCGGTCCCGGTGCCGGAGCTGGTGATCGTGCAATCGCCCCCGCCATCGCCGCCGCCGCCAGCGCCGGCGCAAGTGGCGACGGTGCAGCCGACGCTCCAGGCGCCGGTCAACGAGGAGGAGCAGCAGGCGCTCGCGCTGCTGGCGGACCTCCAGCGCTATGTATCGGATCCCCCCGAAGATCTGAAGCGCGAGCTGGCGGGCGCCAGCGCCGCGCTGACGCGCACGCGCAGCGACGCGAATCGCATCCGCGTCGCGATGCTGCTGACACTCCCGGCGGCGGGGCTGCCGGACGATGCCCGTGCACTCACGCTGCTGGAACCGCTCGTCGGCAGGAACAGCAACAGCGCCAGCTCGCCGCTCAAGCAGATCGCGGCCCTGCTCTACGCTCAGATCGTCGAGCGAGCGCGCAGCTTACGCGAGGAACAGAGGCGCACGGCTGCAGCGCAGGAGAAACTCGATGCGTTGCGCGCAGTCGAACGGAGCCTGCTGCTCGAGCGCAGCCGCAATGCAGGGGGCGGCAGCGCCGGCGGAGGCGGCGGGACGGGACGATGACTCTGCCGAACGCACGTTCCGCCGACATCCTGCTGGTCGATGACGACCCGGATCTGCTCAAGCTGATCAGCCTGCGGCTTACCTCGGCAGGCTACCGCGTTCGCACCGCTGACAGCGGCGAGACCGCGCTGGCCGCGCTCGCCGTGGCGCGCCCGGCCGCCGTGATCACCGACATGCGTATGCCGGGGATCGACGGATTGCAGCTCTTCGACGCGATCCATCGGCAGCATCCCGCGCTGCCGGTCATCATCCTGACCGCGCACGGCACGATTCCGGATGCGGTGACCGCCACCCAGCGCGGCGTGTTCGGTTTCCTTACCAAGCCGTTCGACAGCCAGGAGCTGCTCCAGAAGGTAGCTGCGGCAGTGCGGCTCACCGGGGATTCGCCCGAGCCCAAGCAGCAACAGAGCGGGGAGTGGCGATCCGGCATCATCACGCGCAGCCCGCGGATGGAGGATTTGCTGCGGCAGGCCCGAATGGTGGCCGACTCCGACGCGAGCGTGCTTATTTTCGGCGAATCCGGGACGGGCAAGGAACTGCTCGCCCAGGCGATCCATCGCGCGAGCCGACGGGCGGCGCGCCCGTTCGTCGCAGTCAATTGCGGCGCGATCCCGGAGCCGCTGCTCGAATCGGAATTGTTCGGCCATGCCCGAGGCGCGTTCAGCGGCGCAGTTCAGGCCCACAAGGGCCTGTTCCTTGCGGCGGACGGCGGCACCATCTTCCTGGACGAGATCGGCGACATGCCGCTTGCGCTGCAGGTGAAGCTGCTGCGTGTGCTGCAGGAAGGCGAAGTGCGACCTGTGGGAGCCACGCAAGCCGTGCCGTCGGACGTGCGGGTCATCTCGGCGACGCATCGCGATCTGGACGCGCAGCGCGCGGCCGGACAATTCCGGGAGGACCTCTTCTACCGGCTGAACGTAGTGTCGCTCAAGCTGCCGCCGCTTTCCGAGCGGCGCGAAGACATTCCGCTGCTCGCGACGCACTTCCTGCGCAAGCTCGCGGAGCGCTACAAGAAGCCCGTTCCGTCGCTCGCACCGGACGCGATGGCAGTCCTGATCGCCGCGCCGTGGCCAGGCAACGTGCGGCAGTTGCTGAATCTGCTCGAACAGGCGCTCGCGCTTACCACCACCAGCGTGATCCCTGCGACGCTCGTCCAAGGGGCACTGCGTGAAGACGCGGGCGTGCTCGCTCCGTTCGAAGAGGCGCGAAAGCAGTTCGAGCGAGACTACCTCGTGCGCCTGCTGAAAATCACAGGCGGCAATGTGACGCAGGCAGCGACTTTGGCCAAACGCAACCGCACGGAGTTCTACAAGCTGCTTCAGCGACATCGCCTGGAACCGGCGATGTTCAAGGACGCCAAGCCCTAGAAGGCATTTCCTGGGGGTGGGCTCATCGTCCGTCGCAACGAGTCGAGCTGGAGTGTTGCATCTGCGTCACCATTGTCTCCGTTCGGAGACAGTATTAAGTCAATCTAATCAAACCCTTGACGTTGTCATGCGCAGGCTTGTCGGTAAAATGCGACAGCTTGCCAGGGATGAGGGCAAAGATTGCCTGAGCCGGGGCCCCCTATAACCGGGAGGCCTATGGTAACTCATTGATTGTGAGATGCGTCAGGACACTGGCATAACTGTTGCTTAGGTTGCGCACATATGGGGCAGGGCGGTCAACGAAGCAGAAAAGGTTTGCGCCATGGAAACATTCACACCGGAATTCGCCGCGTTCTGGCTGACCGAGGCCGAGACGGCAGGAGAGCATTCAGGGGCAGACTCGGGCGAAGGCCGGCAGACGTTGTCGCCGTCGCAGCAGGTGGCGCTTGAAGAGCTGGCCGAGCGCGTGACCGCCGCGCGCAGCGTGGTATAGCCCGGAAGCAAGCGAACCCTTTTTACGGCCGCAGGTGGCCGCGGGACGAAAGGACCGCAACGCCTGACCCCTCGGAGCCGGGTGCGCTTCGACCATCGGAATCCCCCTTGCCCGCTTACTTCCTCCCAGCGGGCTTTTTTTTGGCGATACCCGGACTGGCCGTAATCCAATATCACCCTTACACGGCCACCGCCGCCTTGATCGCCGGGTGGAACCGGTAGTCCTGGATGTCGAAATCCTCGTAGCGGTAGTCGTAGAGCGTGGGCGGTCGGCGCTTGAGGACGAGTCGTGGCGGGGGGTAGGGAGTGCGGGCGAGCTGCGTGTCGACCTGCTCCAGATGATTGAGGTACAGGTGGCAATCGCCGCCCACCCAGATGAAATCGCCGACGGCGAGGTCGCACTGCTGCGCCACGAGATGGGTCAGCAGCGCGTAAGAGGCGATGTTGAACGGTACCCCGAGAAAAATGTCGGCGCTGCGCTGATAGAGCTGGCACGAGAGCCGGCCGCCCGCGACGTAGAACTGAAAGAACGCATGGCACGGCGGCAGCTTCATCCGCGGGATGTCGCCGACGTTCCAGGCCGAGACGATCAGCCGTCGCGAATCCGGGTTCCTTCTGATCTGCGCGAGGACTTCGGAGAGCTGATCGATATGCCGGCCACCCGGGGCAGGCCACGAGCGCCACTGGTAGCCGTAGATCGGTCCGAGGTCGCCGTTCTCGTCGGCCCACTCGTCCCAGATCGTGACGCCGTGATCGCGCAGATACTTCACGTTGGTATCGCCGGCGAGAAACCAGAGCAGCTCGTAGATGATCGACCGGGTGTGCACCTTCTTCGTCGTCAGCAGCGGGAAGCCGGCCTCGAGATCGAACCGCATCTGGTAGCCGAATACCGATAGGGTCCCGGTGCCCGTGCGGTCGTTCTTGCGCTCACCCTGCTCGCGCACGTGACGCATGAAATCGAGGTACTGGCGCATAGGAAAAGGCCGCGAAGGAGCTGCTTCTATTCTAGCAGCCCGCCGCTCGAGATCTTTCAGCGCACGTCGGTCCCCCGAAGCTACAATGGGACTGGCAGGTTGCCTGCGATACCCAGGGTCGGGATCCGCCTGACGAGATGGCCGAACGCAGCCAATTCCAACTTCTTCGCGAACGTCGCTTTGCGCCGTTCTTCTGGACCCAGTTCCTGGGGGCGGGCAACGATAACGTGTACAAGAACGCGCTCGTCATCTTCGTGGCCTTCCAGGCGGCGGCGCTGACGACCCTTTCGGCGAACGATCTCGTGAACATCGCCGCCGCCGCGTTCATCGCTCCGTTCGTGCTCTTCTCGGCGACCGCCGGCCAGCTGGCGGACAAGTACGAGAAATCGCGCCTGATCCGATTCATCAAGCTGTTCGAGATCGGGATCATGGCGCTCGGCGCGATCGGTTTCTACCGGCGTGACCTCACGCTGCTGTTCGCCGCGCTGGCGCTGATGGGTGTGCACTCGACGGTCTTCGGACCGGTGAAGTACGCCATCCTGCCCCAGCATCTGAAGAGCGACGAGCTGATCGGCGGCAACGGCCTGGTCGAGATGGGAACGTTCGTGGCGATCCTGCTGGGCGAGATCGTCGGCGGCCTGGTGATCGCGATCAAGCCCGACGGACCGATCATAGCGGGGGCTACCACGATTGCAATCGCGATCGCGGGTTACGCGGTCGCCCGGGGTATACCGATTACGCCCGCGGTCGCTCCCGACCTGAAGATCAACTGGAATCCGTTCACCGAGACGGCGCGCAACCTTCGCTCTGCCTACGGCAACCGCGTAGTGTGGTTGTCGATGCTCGGCATCTCCTGGTTCTGGTTCTACGGCGCCACGTACCTCACCCAGTTCGCCACCTATACCAAGGACATCCTCGGTGGCGACGAGCACGTCGCCACGCTGCTGCTCGCCATCTTTTCCGTCGGGATCGGTGTCGGCTCGCTTCTGTGCGAGCGGCTCTCGGGGCACAAGGTGGAGGTCGGCCTGGTGCCGTTCGGATCGATCGGGCTCACGGTCTTCGCGATCGATCTGTATTTCGCGAGCCGCGGTCTGCGACCGCAGGGCGTCTCCGGTGCCGCACAGTTCCTGAGCGCGCCGGAAGACTGGCGAGTCGTCGCCGATCTCGTGCTCCTCGGCATGTTCGGCGGCTTCTACATCGTGCCGTTGTACGCGATGCTCCAGGAGCGCTCGGAGCCGACGCATCGCTCGCGCATCATCGCCGCGAACAACATCCTGAACGCGCTCTTCATGGTCGCCTCGGCGGGGATCGCCCTGGGCCTGCTCAAGGCGGGGCTCACCATCCCACAGCTCTTCCTCGCGACCGGCCTGATGAACGCGGTCGTCGCGCTGTACATCTACTCGCTGGTGCCGGAGTTCCTCATGCGGTTCCTGGCGTGGTTGCTGGTGCACACCGTCTACCGCGTCGACAAGGAGGGGCTCGAACAGGTGCCGGAGCAGGGCGCCTGCGTGATCGTGTGCAACCACGTGAGCTTCGTCGATCCGGTGGTCATCGCCGCCTGCGTGCGCCGGCCCGTCCGTTTCGTCATGGACCACCGCATTTTCGCGATTCCGGTGCTGCATTTCATCTTCCGCACCATGCGGGCGATTCCGATCGCTTCCGCCCGGGAGGATGCAGCGCTCAAGGAGCGCGCATTCGTGGAGGCGGCGGACGCCCTCGCGGCCGGCGAAATCGTGTGCATCTTCCCCGAGGGACGGATCACCGATACCGGCGAGCTCAATGCCTTTCGTCCCGGACTGCAGCGCATCCTCGAGCGAGCGCCGGTGCCGGTCGTGCCCATGGCGCTGCGGGGCTTGTGGGGCAGCTTCTTCAGCCGCTCGTACCAGGGCAAGGCGATGCGTCGTCTGCGGGGGCTCTTCTCGCGGATTGCTCTCGTCGCCGGCCCGCCGCTCGCGCCCGAACGCGCGACGCCCGAGACGCTGCAGCAGACGGTGCTGGCGCTGCGGGGCAACTGGCGCTAGCGTTCCGGCAGCGCGAGGCGCTCCACCAGCGCGGGCAGGATCTCGCCGGCCCTACCGGCGAGAACGTAGTGGGCCTCCCGCGAGAGCGGCGTTTCGTTCGGATTGATTTCGACAACGATCGCGCCCGACGCTTTCGCCGAGGCGGGCAGGGCGGCCGCGGGATAGACTTCCGCCGACGTGCCGATCACCAGCAGCGCGTCGCAGCGGCGCACCGCATCCTCGGCGGCGGCCAGCGCGTCGGCGGGCAGCATTTCCTCGAACCACACGACGTCGGGTCGCAGGAACGCTCCGCAGGATGGGCAGCGGGGCACGTCTTCGCCGCTTTCGTCCCAGCGGTCGACCCGGGTGCCTTCGCGGGAACATTTCACGCGCTGGATGTTTCCGTGCAGCTCGACCACGTCGCGGCTACCGGCCCGCTGGTGTAGTCCATCGATATTCTGGGTGATCAGCATGAACTCCGGCGTCCGGCGCTCGAACTCGGCGAGCGCGACGTGGCCGGCATTGGGCCTTGCGGCGGCGACGCGCTCCCGCCGCCACGCGTACCAATCCCATACCCGCTTCGGATGGCGTGCGAAAGCCGACGGCGTGGCGAGGTCCTGCGGATCGAAGCGCGCCCACAGCCCTTCCTGCGCATCTCGGAACGTCGCGAGCCCGGACTCGGCGGAAATGCCCGCACCGGTCAGCGCGGCGATGAAATGCGCGTCGCGCAGCACGGCCAGAAGCCGGGGATCGAAAGATTGGACGGAGGACATCGGAATGCGTTATGCGCGTGCCGTGCGTGCCGCAGGCCACTGCGAAAGCGCGTGCTACACTCCCTCGAAGCTCGCATCGTCGCGCGAACGTCCATGTCCGGCAATACGCTCGGCACTTTGTTCTGCGTCACGTCCTTCGGGGAATCGCACGGACCGGCGATCGGCTGCGTCGTCGACGGCTGCCCGCCGGGGATGGAGCTCGAAGCGGCCGATATCCAGCGCGATCTGGACCGCAGGAGGCCGGGAACGTCCCGGCATGTCACGCAGCGGCGAGAGTCCGATACGGTGGAGATCCTTTCGGGCGTGTTCGAGGGACGCACGACGGGGACGCCCATCGCGCTCGTGATCCGCAACGAAGACGCGCGCAGCCGGGACTACGCCAGCATCGCGGACACTTTCCGCCCCGGTCACGCCGATTACACGTACTGGCAGAAGTACGGCATTCGCGATTATCGCGGCGGTGGACGCCAATCCGCGCGCGAAACAGCGGTGCGCGTCGCCGCCGGTGCCATTGCGCGGAAGTGGCTGCGCGAGCGGCACGGTGTGGCGATCCGCGGCCATCTCGCCCAACTGGGCTCGAGGGCGATTCCCTTCGAGAGCTGGGAGCACGTCGAAGCGAATCCGTTTTTCGCGGCCAACGCTACCGTCGTGCCCGAGCTCGAAGCGTTGATGGACACTCTGCGCAAATCGGGCGATTCGTGCGGCGCGCGCGTCACCGTCGTCGCCGAAGGCGTTCCGGTCGGATGGGGCGAGCCTGTCTACGGCAAGCTCGATGCGGACATCGCCGGCGCGATGATGAGCATCAACGCCGTGAAGGGCGTGGAGATCGGCGCCGGATTCGCGAGCGTCGCGCAGCGCGGCACCGAGCATTCGGACGAGATGACTCCGCAAGGGTTCGTCTCGAATCACGCGGGCGGCATCCTAGGCGGGATTTCGACCGGTCAGGACATCGTGGTTTCGATCGCGATCAAGCCGACCTCCTCGATCCGTCTCGACCGGCGCACGATCGACAGGGCGGGTCGTCCCGTCGTCGTCAACACCCACGGCCGGCACGATCCTTGTGTCGGGATCCGGGCTACGCCCATCGCCGAGGCCATGCTGGGGCTCGTGCTCATGGACCACGCGCTGCGCCACCGTGCGCAGAACGCGGATGTTGCTTGTGCAACGCCCAGGATCGCCGCACAGGCTCCCGCCGACGTGGTGAGCGCCTTGCGCGCCGCCGCGATCGACAATCCCGATCCGGACGAAGCTTGACCGGCGGCTCTAGTCCAGCCGCGTTCGCGTAACCGTCGCGTCGGCGCCGCCCCGCGCGAAGCGCACGACGATGCCGTCGCCGGCGGCCACCTGCGAGCTGTCCTGCACGACCGCGCCTGCCGTCGTCGACACGATGCTGTAGCCGCGGTCGAGAACCGCCTGCGGGCCCAGATGCTTTAGCGCCAGCGCGAGGCTCGCTATCTTGTGGGCAAGGCCGGCGACGCGCTTTTCGCCACTGCGCTGCCAGCGGGTATGCGCGCGATCGAGCGTTGCGCGCTGCTTGGGCGGCGTGCGCAATACCTGCAGGATGCGCCGGCGCATCGTCGCCACGTCGCGGATGTGCTGCGCGAGGGCCGCGAGCACGCTGCGGACGAGGCGCCGTCGGAGAAGATCCAGCCGCTCGCGTTGCGCGGCGAGCCGTGCGGCCGGATGCACCAGCCGCCGCGCCCCAGCGTCGAGGCGCTGCATACGCCGCTCGAGCGCGTCTCGCGCGGCCCTGCGCGAGCGCGCAGAGAGGTGCAGCACCTTGGCAAAGAGCATCGCGCCATCGGGCGTGGCGAGCGTCGCGGCTCCGGTCGGAGTCGCTGCGCGGGCGTCGGCGACGAAATCGCAGATCGTGAAATCGGTCTCGTGCCCGATCCCGCTCACGATGGGAATGCGCGATTCGAAAACAGCCCTCGCCACCGCCTCCTCGTTGAACGCCCAGAGATCCTCGATGGACCCGCCGCCGCGGCAGACGATGAGCACGTCGACGCGGGCGTGGGCATTCGCGACCGCAATCGCGGCTGCGATTTCCGGTGCCGCGCCGGAACCCTGGACGGGCGCGGGATAGACGATGACCGGCAGCGCCGGCATGCGCCGCCGCAGCGTGGCGAGCACGTCGGACAGCGCGGCCGCGCGAACAGAGGTGACGATGCCGACCGCCCTCGGGAAGGGCGGCAACGGTCGCTTGCGCGTTGCAGCGAACCAGCCGGCCGCGTCCAGCCGTGCCTTTCGCCGCGCGAATTGCTCATAGAGTGCGCCGAGGCCGGACAAGCGCACGGTTTCGACATTGAGTTGAAACTCTCCGCGCGCCTCGTAGATCGTCGCCACTGCGCGGATTTCGATCCGCTGGCCGTCCTTGAGCGGGAAGTCCAGGAATTGAGCCTTGGACCGGAACAGGACGCAGCGGACCTGCGCGTCGCCATCCTTCAGAACGAAGTACGCGTGACCCGACGATGCGCGAGAGTAATTGGACACCTCGCCGCTCACCCAGCAAAGGCCGAGCTGGCGCTCGATGATGAGTCGCGCCGAGCTGACCAGCAGCGAGACCGGGATCACCGGCGGAGTCGCTGCGGTGCGTTCGTTCGTAGCCGAGTCGTTCACGGGTTCGACAACGCGGTCGCAGCAGGCGGTTCGTCCAGGACGAAGATTCGGTCGCAGCGCCGGCCGGCCATGCCGATCTGTTCCTCGATCGTTTGCAAAATCTGCACGGACGCCCCTGCGAGCGCCCCGTCAAACATATGAAAAATATGACAATACGGGCGGTATAGATTTGAGCACGTCAGCGAAACTCCTACGGCTGGCTCCACTTAGCGGACGAATGTACAAGATATGCACACTATTATCCACAGATAATGTGGACAACGCTTCGTAGGCTCCGATCGCAGCAGGCCGCAAACCCTTGCTGGATGCGGTCTCCGGAGCATCGGCATTAGCCGCTCTGGCGTGACGGACGATGACGCGTTGGAGCGCGAAAGTTAGAATGGCTGACTGAGACGATTTGTTCATGAACAAAACGCGATGAATGTTGCACCGCCGCAAGACGCTGCCGGCGCGCCGACCTCGAACTTCCTCCGGCAGATCATCGCCGAGGACCTTCGCAGCGGCAAGTATGGCGGGCGGGTCGTCACCCGGTTCCCGCCCGAGCCCAACGGCTATCTGCACATCGGCCACGCCAAGTCCATCTGCCTCAACTTCGGCCTGGCCGCCGAGAACGGCGGGCTCTGCCACCTGCGCTTCGACGACACCAATCCTGTCAAGGAGGACGTCGAATACGAAGATTCCATCAAGGAAGCCGTCCGGTGGTTGGGTTACGACTGGGGGCCGCACCTGTACCACGCCTCCGACTACTTCGACCGGCTGTATGGCTTCGCGCGGCATTTCGTCAGAGCTGGACTCGCCTACGTGGACAGCTCGACCCCGGACGAGATGCGGCGCCTGCGCGGGACGCTGACCGAGGCCGGAACCGCGAGTCCCTACCGCGACCGTCCGGTCGAAGAGAACCTCGATCTCTTCCGGCGGATGAAAGAAGGCGAGTTTCCCGACGGCGCACACGTGCTGAGGCTCAAGATCGATCTTGCGAGCCCCAACATCAACATGCGCGACCCGGCCATCTATCGCATCCGCCATACGCCACATCACCGCACCGGCGACAAATGGTGCGTGTATCCGCTCTACGACTACACGCACTGCATCTCCGACGCGCTCGAGCGCATAACGCATTCGCTCTGCACGCTCGAGTTCCAGGATCACAGGCCGCTCTACGACTGGGTGATCGATCAGCTCGCCGATGCGGGCCTGCTGCAGCGGCCGCTGCCGCATCAGTACGAATTTGCACGGCTCAATCTCTCGTACACGGTGATGAGCAAACGCAAGCTCATCGAGCTCGTCGAAGGCGGCCACGTCGAGGGTTGGGATGATCCGCGCCTGCCGACGCTGGTCGGGCTGCGCCGGCGCGGGTATACGCCCGAGTCGATACGGCTGTTCGCCGAGCGCGTCGGCGTGTCCAAGGCGCACCAGTGGATCGACGTGGGAGTGCTCGAGGACTGCCTGCGCGAGGATCTGAACGAGCGGGCCGAGCGACGGGTGGCCGTGCTCGATCCGGTGCGGCTCGTCATCGACAACTATCCCGAGGATGGCGAGGAGGAATGCCTCGCGCCCAACCATCCGCAGAAGCCGCAGTCGGGGCACCGCACCCTGATGCTGACGCGCGAGCTGTGGATCGAGCGCGAGGACTATGAAGAAAAGCCGCCGAAAGGCTATTTCCGACTCGCGCCTGGCGCTGAGGTGCGGCTGCGCTACGGGTACATCGTGAGATGCACGGGAGCGGAACGCGACGCGCAAGGCAACGTCGTCGCGGTCCACTGCGCTTACGACCCGCAAACCAAGAGCGGCACGCCCGGCGCCGAGGCGCGCAAGGTCAAGGGCAACATCCACTGGCTTTCGGTCCGCCACGCGCGCGTCGCCGAAGTCAGGCTCTACGACCGCCTGTTCGTGAACCCGCAGCCGGGAAGCGGCGCCACGCCGCCCGAGATGGGACCGGGTAAATCCACTCGGGAGAGCGGCTTCGACGAGGACGTTTCCTTCGACGAGCCGACGGAACGCAACTATCTCGACGATCTGAATCCGCACTCGCGCAAGATCGTATCGGCCTACGTCGAGCCTGCGCTCGGCGACGCGGTGCGCGAACAACGCTTCCAGTTCGAGCGCCACGGCTATTTCATCGCCGACGCGAGGGACTGCGCCGCCGCAAAACCGGTATTCAATCGCGCTGTCACCCTGCGCGACTCATGGGGCAAGACATCGCCGGCGCGCCGCGACTAAAGCCGCTTGTGGTTCCAGCCGCCTAAAGCGCTAAGATCGCGTCACCCGTCCGGCCCGGAGCCAAAGCATGAAGCGCGTCGTCCTGTTCCTGATCACCAATCTGGCGGTGATGCTGGTTCTGTCGATCGTCACCAATCTGCTCGGCATCAACCAGGCGCTGGCCGCGAACGGTCTCAACCTGGGCGCATTGCTCGCGTTCTCGGCGGTGATCGGCTTCGGCGGCGCATTCATTTCGCTGCTCATCTCGAAGCCTATGGCGAAGTGGTCGACCGGTGCCCGGGTCATCGAGCGTCCTCGGAACGACAACGAGACGTGGCTTCTCGAGACGGTCAGGCGGCTCGCGGATAAGGCGGGGATCGCGATGCCGGAGGTCGCAATGTACGAGGGCGAGCCAAACGCGTTCGCCACCGGTGCGTTTCGCAACGGTGCGCTGGTCGCCGTTTCGACGGGCCTGCTCAATGCCATGTCGCGCGACGAGATCGAGGCCGTGCTCGGCCACGAGGTGGCCCACGTGGCCAACGGGGACATGGTCACGCTCACGCTGATCCAGGGCGTCGTGAACACCTTCGTCGTGTTCCTGGCGCGGGTCGTCGGCGCGGTCGTCGACCGGATGGTGTTCCGCACCGAGCGCGGCATCGGCATCGGCTACTACGCGACCGTGCTGGTGTGCGAGATCATCTTCGGCGTGCTCGCCTCGATCATCGTGGCCTGGTTCTCGCGTCGTCGCGAGTTCCACGCCGACGCCGGCAGCGCGACCTACCTGGGCACTCCCCAGCCGATGATGCGCGCGCTCGCGCGTCTCGGGGGCTTGCCTCCGGGCGAGCTGCCCAAGGCACTCAGCGGCTTCGGTATCACCGACCGTTCGGCGTTCCTGTCGCTGTTCGCGACCCATCCCCCGATCGAGGAGCGCATCCGCGCGCTGCAGGCGCGCGGCTGATCCGAGCAAATCACTCGCTACATCGGCGGTACCAGGCCGTTTTTGCCGACGGCCACGCGGCCTGCCGTAAGGGTGCCGTCGGCATGCCTGGTGGCCGTGATGATTACGTGCGCCCCTGGCGCCACCATCGCGCGGTCGCCCGGTTCGAACGTGACGATGGGCGCATCCGGCGGCACGATGACCGTCCTCTCGCCGTCTTTGTACTTGAGGCGCATACGCCTTCCGCCGACGCTTTCCACCAGGGGGTCGGCAACCGTTGCATTGGTCATCATGCTCCCCGGCTTCAAATCCCACGGATAGTGGCCCTCGTTGCTCCCGCGCATCGAGTCGGGGAAGACGAGAACCTCGATCGCCGTTTCTGCGCCATCAGCCTGCGGCATCGAAGCCGCACCGACGAACGTCCCGGGCTTGATTGCGCTCCCGTCGATCCTTACGACGGCGGTGACGACATAGTTGTCCGCAAGCTTGATCGCAAGCGTCTCGCCGGTGCGTGCCTTCACCCGCAGGTCGAGACCTTCGAGCGCGACGATTTCGCCGCGGACGCGCTGTGTCGGCTGAGGCGCCTGGGCCAGCGCCGTCACGCACAGGCAGCACAGCAAACCAAGTACGAATGAACGGACGCGTCGCATGGGCTGGTTCTCCGGTCGTTGTGTCGTGCGGGGGCCGCGTGGTGGCGCGGGTAGGAGCGGGTAGGAGCGGGTAGGAGCGGGTAGGAGCGGGTAGCTCGCCCCGGATGCCAGGCAGCCCGTACCTAACACCCATATCGCAGGTGCTATTCCTCCGGCACCGGCGAGGAACGCCATCCCTGCCGCTCCTCGGCGTGCCGTAGAAAAACTACGGCCGGTCACCGCCTACGCGATGCCCGGCCGTCTTCAGGGCTGTGGCGGCGCCGGTCGACGCCGCCGATACGAGAGTTACTTCAGGTGACTCGATACGAGCTTGGTCATCTCGAACATCGACACCTGCTTCTTCCCGCCGAAAATCTGACGCAGCTTTTCGTCGGCATTGATCAGGCGCTTGTTCATCGCGTCCTGCAGCTTGTTCTTCTTGATGTAATCCCAGATCTTCTTGGTGACTTCAGTGCGCGGCAGCGGCATGGCCCCGACGACCGAGGCAAGCACGCCCGACGGCGTCATGGGCTTCATGAATGCGGCATTTGGTTTACGCTTCGCTCCCGACTTCTTGGCCTTCTTCGGCGCGGCTTTCTTTGCCGGTGCTTTCTTCGCGGGTTTCTTGGCCGGCTTTCTGGACGCCGGCTTCTTGGCGCCCTTCTTCGCGGTCTTTTTTGCTGCTTTCTTGGCAGTAGCCATAGGTCTCCTTCCTGGTGGTTGATCGCGACGCGACGGCGATAAGCATGGAGGCGGTCGATCTCCTGTCATCGCTCCCCGCTCCCCATCGGAACAAATATACCGCATTCTCGTAGGCGGAGTGTCAATTTGTGAGAGGGAATGCACGCTCTCGCGCGAGGGGTGTTGCATCCGCGGGAGGATCGGGACCGGCCGCGGCTTGGCGGCTCCGAAGCCCTCGTCGCCGTGCTCTCGATGCCTCCGGCCCGAACACCCGTCGGTTCGCGCCACCGGCTGCCGGTGCATGGCGTGATGTCGCCGCATCCGGAACGCTCGCGCCATCGCTTGCCATGGTCGTCCGGTTCGTCCGTCCCTCCGACGCGTGGGGGCGAGATTTGGGCGCCCGCCGGCTTGTGCAGTCCTGTCCGCGTATCGAGGCAAGATTTACAGATCGCATGTCTGCTTGCCTCATTGGGCGTGTCGTCTAGCCTCCTACTGCCGGGTCGCAAGTCCCTGTTGCCGAACGACCGCGCCCGGGGTGGCATGGGCGTTGCTCGACTCGGTCTGCCCTAGGCACGCCGGGTACGGAAAACAAGCGATCGAGACGATGTTTCCGTGGGCGCCGGGCGCGGACGGATCAATGGTCACCGGATTCCCGATCGACTGAACCGAACGACTACGTGCGCTAACGCACCGAGCCGATCGAGATCCTAGAAGAGACTGCGCACACGTTTACGGAGAGAGCCAGTGCGACTGTCGGAGTATCGAGCAGCGAGACACACGCGGGACAGGGCGGGACCACGTGCGCGCGCAAGCCTGGTCGCGGCGCTTTTCGTCGCTCTCGAAGTGATCTTCCACGGGGCCTGCGCCGCGACGATGGGCGAGGTCAAGGGCGGCAAGGTCGCGCTGCCCACCGACGAGATCACCGAGGCGCAGCGCACACGGATCAAGGCCACGCTGGCCGCCAAGATCGATACGCTGCGACGCGCCGGCCGCATCCCCGCGCTCTCGGCCAAGGCCGCGCCGAGCACGCCGCTGGAGGAAACGCCGGGTGTCCCGCTCCAATGGCCTCTGCAGCTCGTACCCGGGCACCCCGAGCCCGGCGCGCGGACGATCATCAACTACGTCGACCACGATCCGAGGTATCCGGGACAACTGCTCGATTACAACTGCGGCATTCGCACCTACGACCAGGCGAACGGCTACAACCATCAGGGGACGGACTTCACCGCGTTGCCGTTCGCCTGGCGGAAGATGGACAACGATGAGGCGATCGTCGTCGCGGCGGCGACGGGCGTCATCGTGGCCAAGATGGACGGCCAGTACGACCGCAGCTGCGTGCTGGCCGACCAGCCGTGGAATGCGGTCTACGTGATGCAGCCGGACGGCTCGGTCGCCTGGTACGGTCATCTCAAGGCGGGCTCGCTGACGAGCAAGAAGGAGGGCGAATGGGTGCTGGCGGGCGAATTCCTCGGGGTGATGGGCAGCTCCGGCGACTCGACCGGACCCCATCTGCATTTCGAGCTCTACGACTCGAGCGGCGCGCTCATCGATCCGTTCGCCGGGACGTGCAACAACTTCAACGCCAACTCCTGGTGGGCGGAGCAGCGCCCCTATAACGAGCCGGCGATCGATCTGGTCATGACCGGCGATGCTCCGGTGGATTTCACGCCGTGCCCGACGCCCGAGGTCGAGCATCGGAGCTCGTACTTTCAGCCCGGGGCGACCGTCTACCTGACAGGTTTCTTCACCGACCAACTCCGGGCGGACAGCGTCGTGTTCAGCGTCTTCGCGCCCGATGGCAGCCTGTTCGCTAGCACGACCATTCCCTCCGACGCCGACTACTACGCAGCCTCCTACTGGCAGAGCTACGTGACGCTGCCGACGAATGCCGCGACGGGCACCTGGCGCTTCGAAGTGCAGTTTCACGGCCAGACCCAGAGCACGACCTTCCAGGTGGGCTCGGTCGAGCCTCCGCGCACCGACATCGTCGAGTACTACGCGCCTTCGCTCGATCATTACTTCATGACCGGGTTTGGGGCGGAGGAGTCGGCGCTCGACGCCGGCACGCCGATTCCCGGGTGGATGCGCACGGGCCAGTCCTTCCCCGCGTACTCGGCCAACGGCGACGGACTGTCCACCGTGTGCCGCTTCTTCGGGACGCCGGGGCTCGGCGTCAACTCGCACTTCTACACCGCGTTCGATTTCGAGTGCGCCGCAGTGAAGCGGCTGGCCGGCTGGACATTCGAAGCCAACGCGTTCTACATCGCGGCCGACGTCTCGCAATGTCCGGCGTCCACCCGGCCCGTATTCCGCCTCTATAACAACGGAATGGGCGGTGAACCGAATCACCGCTACGTCACGAGCTGGCCGATCATCGACGCGATGCAGACGGCCGGATGGACTCTCGAGGGCGTCGCTTTCTGTTCGCCGCTCTGAAGCCGGCAGCTCGGGTTCCCTCGCATCTGTAGAGGGCGATTTCGACGCGCCCGAGGAAATCGCCGATAATGGCGGCGCCGCATCGCATGCCCGCCGCCTTGAACATCGCCGATCTGCGCCGCGAGTACCAGCGCGCATCCCTCTCCGAAACCGACGTCGATCCCGATCCACTGCGCCAGTTTCAATCCTGGCTGCAGGAAGCCATCACCGCGGAGCTTCCGGAGCCGACTGCGATGACGCTGGCCACCGTCGGCGCCGACGGCGCCCCTGGTGCGCGGGTCGTGCTGCTGAAGGGCCTGGACGAGGCCGGCTTCCTGTTCTTCACCAATTACGAGAGCCGAAAGGGCACGGAGCTCGCCGCGCACCCGGTTGCCGTGCTGCTGTTCCACTGGATCGAACTCGAGCGCCAGGTGCGCATCGACGGCACCGCGGCCAGAGTATCTGCGCAGGAGTCCGATGCGTATTTCGCATCTCGCCCGCATCTCGCGCGCCTCGGCGCGTGGGCTTCTCCGCAAAGCCGTGTCATTCCCGATCGGACATGGCTCGAGGGACAGCTCTCCGCCGTGCGCGAGCGCTTCGTGTCGCAGGGCGAGCACGTGCCGCGCCCGCCGCACTGGGGCGGGTACCGTATCGCGCCGGAAGCGATCGAATTCTGGCAGGGACGCCCATCGCGCCTGCACGACCGGATCCGTTACCGGCGCGACGGCGGCGAGTGGCGCATCGACCGGCTCGCGCCGTGACGGCGCAGGCCGGTCGCGGCTCGCACACTCTCGCCGCGCTGATCGCGCTCGGCATCCTCAATCACACGGTGCTCGCGGGAAGCCGCGTCACGGTCTCGCTCTACGCGCTTTCGCAGGGCGCGTCGCCTTTCGTCGTCGGCTTGCTGATGGGCCTGTATTCGTTTCTGCCGATGTGGCTCGCCATCGGTGCCGGCAGGCTTTCCGACCGGATCGGCGTGCGGCGGCCGATGCTCCTGGGCTCGTGCGGGATCGCGCTTGGCGCGGCGCTGCCGTGGTTTCTGTCCGGGCTCGCCATCCTGTTCGTGACGACCGCGCTGATCGGCGTGTCGTTCATGTTTTTCCAGGTCGCCGCTCAAAACGCGACCGGCGCTCTCGGGGCGCCTGCGGATCGGCCGCGGAACTTCGGCTTTCTCGCGCTCGGCTACTCCGTGTCGGGGCTCGCCGGGCCGCTGGTCGCCGGATTCACGATCGACCGCGCGGGCTTCCAGGCGAGCTTCATGACTCTCGCCCTGCTGCCGCTGATACCCATGGCCGTTCTCGGCCGTGGCGGGCTCGCATTGCCTCGTCCGCACACGCCGCACCTGCAGCCCACGCCAGGCAGCGTGGCGGCAATGTTCCGCAACCGGCAGATGCGCCGCGTATTCGTGGTCAACGGGCTCCTGTCGATGGCGTGGGACCTGCACACGTTCTTCATTCCCATCTATGGCGCGCGCCTCGAGCTGTCGGCCTCGATGATCGGAGTCATTCTCGCGTCCTTCGCGGCGGCAACTTTCGTCGTGCGGCTGGCGATGCCGTGGATCGCGCGCAGATTCAGCGAGCTGGAAGTGCTCACCACGGCGCTGTTCGTCGCCGGGGCCGCTTACGCGCTGTTTCCGTTCGTTGCCAGCGTCGGCCCGCTGGTTGCGCTGTCGTTCACGCTGGGGCTTTCGCTCGGCAGCGGACAGCCGATGGTCATGTCGCTGCTCCACAGCATGGCCCCCGCCGGGCGCATGGGCGAGGCGGTCGGCGTGCGCATGTCCATCATCAACGCTTCCACCTTCGCCGTGCCGCTGGTTTTCGGCGCGGTCGGTTCGTCGATCGGAATCGGGCCGGTCTTCTGGCTGGTCGGCGGTGCGCTGGCGGGCGGTGGCTTCTTCGCGCGTCGGCCCTAGCGCAATTCTCGCAGGGCGGGGCGAGCCGGCAACGGTCAGGCGCTGCGCAGCCGGTCGGCGAAGGCTTTGCGGAACTTCGCGACCTTGGGCGCCACGACGAACTGGCAGTAGGGCTGCTCGCGATTGCGCTCGAAATATTGCCGGTGGTAGTTCTCCGCCGGATAGAACGCCGCAGCGTCGCCGACCTCGGTGACGATCGGATCGTCCCACAGTCCGGCCTTGGCGAGCTCCTCGATGACCGCCAGGGCATCGGCGCGCTGCTCCGGGCTCTGCGGGAAAATGACAGAGCGGTACTGCGTCCCGACGTCGTTGCCCTGCCGGTCCTTGGTCGTCGGGTCGTGGATGGCGAAGAACACGCGCAGCAGATCGCGATACGGCAGCACGGAGGGATCGAAGGCGACGCGCACCACTTCGGCATGACCCGTTCGCCCGGAGCACACATCCTCGTAGCTCGGATCCTGCGTGTGCCCGCCGGCATAGCCCGACTCGACCGCCTGCACGCCCTGCAGCCGGTTGAAGACTGCTTCGAGGCACCAGAAGCAACCGCCACCGAGCACGGCAGTCTGGATTGCATTCGAAGGATTCGTCGGCATCGCTCGGGCCTAGGGCGGCAACAGGGAGGATAGCGCAGTTCGGCGCCGATACACATGCTGAAGTCGACGGCTGCGCGCTTCGCCTTACGGCCGTCACGATGCGGCTCGGTGCCATAATCGCGCTTCCAGGGGGAGCGCATGGGACCTTTTGCGGGCGGGAACGGCAACGGCGTGCGGCTTTGTGTGCGCCCGGGAAATGGCGAGATCCGGTGTTGAGGCGGGTTCTCTTCTTCTTCGCCTTCCTGCGTCGTCTCCTGCGCCGGCTCACCGGCGTCGGTCTCGCCCGGACCGCCGCCAGCCTCGCATTCACGACGCTGTTCGGGCTCGTCCCCTTGTTCACGGTCGCATTCACCTACGTCGCGCGCTTTCCGCTCATCGAGCGCTCCCAGGACGCGCTGGAGTCGCTCCTGCTGCGCTACTTTCTTCCAGGCAGCGGCACGGTCGTCCGTCAATACCTGTCGGAGTTCACGGCCAACTCGGCGCAGCTCAAGGGCATCGGCACATTCTTCGTGATACTCACTGCGGTACTCCTCGTCGTGCAGGTGGACCAGGAGATCAACACCATCTGGGGCTCAGCCCGAGAGCCGCGCTCGCCGGGACGGCGCATCCTCATCTACGCGCTCGGATTCACCGCCGGGCCTGCCCTGATCGGCGCCGCGGTCTATTACGTCAGCTGGCTCATCGAGCATGCGATCGTCACGACGTCGCTCGGTGCCGAGGCGCTGACGGTACTGAGCGAACCGGCCGCGCTCCTGGTCGACACGGCGGGCTTCACGCTGCTCTATGTGCTGGTTCCGGCGTACCGGGTGCCGTTCAAGCCAGCGCTCATCGGCGGCGTGCTGGCGGCGATCGCTTTCGAGGCAGCGAAATACGGGTTTCGCTTCTATATCGCCCATTTCCCCACCTATCAGCTGATCTACGGCCCGCTGGCCGTGCTGCCGCTGTTCCTGCTCTGGATCTATGTTTCATGGATCATCGTGCTGGTCGGCGCGGCCGTGACGGCTACCCTGGCCGAAACCATGCCGCGCCGCCGGCGCTGAAATGCGGTCGTGCAACGCGATCGGCGGCGGTGGTCTCACCACCACCCGATCGGCGCGCTCTCTTGCCGAACGTTTGCCGCCAAGCTAGAGTCTGCGCTTTGTCTTGAGGGAGCACCCTCTACGTGTGGTCCATCATTCAAGCGGCGGGCTGGCCGATTTGGCCGCTGATCTTCGCATCGGTCATCGCGCTCGCGTTGATCCTGGAGCGGCTGTGGTCGCTGCGGCAGAGCGTGGTCGCGCCGCCCGGGATGGTCGACAAGGTGCTCTCCGAGTACAAGCAGGCGGGTGTCGCGCCGGAGCTCCTCGCGCGGACCGCGCAGCGCGGGCCGCTGGGTCGAGTGCTCGCGGCGGGCCTGGCGAACGCCAAGAGCCCGCGGCCGGTGATGAAGGAGGCGATCGAGGAAGTAGGGCATCTGGTGGCGCATGATCTCGAACGTTTCCTCACGACGCTCGGAACCATCGCCGCGATGGCGCCGCTCCTCGGGCTGTTCGGCACGGTTGTGGGTATGATCGAGATCTTCGGCTCGCAGACCGCCGCGGGTTCCAATCCCATCCAGCTCGCGCACGGCATTTCCGTCGCGCTGTATAACACCGCCTTCGGTCTGATCGTCGCCATTCCGAGCATGATCTTCTACCGGCATTTCCGGGCGAAAGTCGACAGCCTGACCCTGGAAATGGAACAGCAGGCGATCAAGCTCGTCGAGCTCGCGCACGGCGAGCGGAAGTAGGCTTTCCATGAACCTGCGTGCCGGTCGCTCCCGCGAAGAACCCGAGATCAACTTCATTCCGTTGATCGATGTGCTGCTCGTCATCCTGATCTTCCTGATGGTGACCACGACGTACCAGCGCGTGGCGGAGCTGCAGATCACGCTCCCGGAAGCCTCCGCCGATCCGATGCAGCAGCGGCCGAAGGAAATCAACGTCGGCGTCGATGCGCAGGGGCACTACGTCATCGACAAGAGCGTCTTCCAGTTCACGACCGTCGCAGCGCTCGCCGAGGCGCTCAAGCGCTCCGCCGGCGACGCCAAGGAGCCGGTAGTCGTCATCAGCGCCGACGCCAACGCGACGCACCAGTCCGTCATTAACGTGATGGAAGCCGCGCGCGAAGCCGGGCTCATCCATATCACCTTCGCGACCCAGACGCCGGCGAAGTGACACGGCTGGCCGAGAGCAAGACGCGTAGCGTCGCAGAGATCGGAGACAGCCGCGCATCCCCGTGGCAGCGGCGATCCAGCGACTTTGCGTCGCCAGCGACACTGGGTTCCCTCTTGCGCGGGAACGACGGATGTCCTTCTCCGAGCGGCTGATCGCGTCATGGTATCGCCCTCGCCTGACACCGTTGACGGCGGCGTTGTGGCCAGCGTCGCTGGCATTTCGCGCCGGCGTTGCGATCCGTCGCTCGCTTTATCGCGCCGGAATCCTGCGTAGCGCCGCGATGCGCGCGCCGGTGGTGGTGGTCGGCAGCATCGTCGCGGGCGGCACAGGGAAGACGCCTCTCGCGCGCGCTCTAGCAGGGGCGCTCGCGCTGGCCGGCTGGCGTCCGGGTCTCGTCGCGCGTGGCTACGGCGGAAGCAACGTGGCGCCCCGCGCCGTTCGCCCCGGCGACGATCCGGCGGTCGTAGGCGACGAATCGCTGCTGCTCGCCGCCGACGGCTTGCCTGTCTGGATCGGACACGACCGCGTCGCCGCGACCCGAGCGCTCCTTGCCGCGCATGCCGAGTGCGACGTCGTGGTCGCGGACGACGGCCTCCAGCACTATGCGCTCCGCCGCGATTTCGAGATCGCTGTGGTCGACGATGCGCGGGGGTTGGGCAACGGCTGCATGCTTCCTGCCGGTCCGCTGCGCGAGCCGCGCAGCCGGCTGGAACAGGTGGACGCCATCGTTCGCCTCGCCTCCGGCGATGCCCGTTCGGCACCCGACGACGATGGCCGGGAGAGCGCGATGCGCTACGAGCCCTTGCCATGGAGAAACCTGGCTCGCGCGGATGCGTCGGCCGACGTAGAGGCATGGCGCCGTGGAACGATCCACGCCCTGGCCGGCATCGGCGATCCGGCGCGCTTCTTCGCGCTCCTGCGTCGGCTCGGCCTCGATCCGATATGCCATCCTTTCCCCGATCATCACCACTACACACGTGGCGACCTTCGCTTTTCCGAAGCGGATGCGATCCTGATGACGGAGAAGGATGCGGTAAAATGCGCGTGCTTTGCCGATGCGCGCTTCTGGTACCTGCCGATCGCCGCGCGCATCGATCCGGCGATGGTTGCGCGCGTGACAAGGACGATCCGTGGACGCCAAGCTGCTTGAGATCCTGGTCTGCCCGGTGACGAAGGGTCCGCTCATCTACGACCGACAGCGACAGGAACTCGTCTCCAAGTCGGCGCGTCTCGCGTATCCCATTCGCGACGGCATCCCGGTCATGCTCGAAGAAGAGGCGCGCAAGCTGGACCCTTCCGAGTACGAGTGAACGGGAAGGGTCGGTACGCCCTTGACCTTCACCGTCCTCATTCCCGCGCGTTACGCATCGACCCGGCTGCCCGGCAAGCCCCTGCTCGATGTCGCCGGGAAGCCACTGGTTATCCGCGTCGCCGAACGCGCGCGACATAGCGGTGCGGAGCGCGTCGTGATCGCAACCGACGACGAGCGCATCCGGGCCGCGGCCGAAGAGCAAGGCGTGGAGGCTATCCTGACCCGCGTCGACCATCCCACGGGAACCGATCGACTGGCCGAAGCCTCGCTCGCTCTGGGACTCGATGACGATGCCATCGTAGTCAACGTGCAGGGCGACGAGCCGCTGCTCGAGCCCTACCTTATCCGTGGCGTCGCCGAAGAGCTTCGGGCGCATCGGGACGCGGCGATCGCGACGGCGTGCCATCCGATCGATAATGTGGAGGAAGCGTTCAACCCGAACGTGGTCAAGGTCGTCCTCGACCAGGCTGGGTACGCGCTCTATTTCAGCCGGGCGACGATTCCCTGGGCGCGGGACGCATTTGCGCTCGGACACACGACATTGCCGCCGGGCCTGCCGCTGTATCGGCATTACGGCCTCTACGCCTATCGAGCCGGCTTCCTGCGGCAGTATCCGGCGCTCGCCGAGGCGCCGATCGAGCGCTTCGAGGCGCTCGAGCAGCTGCGTGCGATCTGGCACGGGCATCGCATCGTCGTGCGGGTCACGACCGGAACGCCGGCGCCCGGCGTCGACACGCAGGAAGACCTAGAGCGCGTCCGCGCGCTCTACGCGGCTGCCAGGGTTTGACGGCATTCGGGCGGCGCGACAGAATCGGACCCGCCACACGCGGCAAGCTCAATAACAGCCGACGCACGGAACCCGACGGCTTGCCATCATTCTCGAGGCTCCATTCGGAATTCTAACGTGCGACTCATCCTGCTGGGCCCGCCCGGCGCGGGCAAGGGAACGCAGGCGGGCTTCATCTGCGAGGCCTACGAGATCCCGCAGATATCGACCGGCGACATGCTGCGCGCGGGCGTCCAGGCCGGCACGCCTCTGGGAATCGCCGCGAAGCAGGTGATGGACACCGGCGCGCTCGTGTCCGACGGCATCATCATGGGCCTGGTGACCGAGCGGCTGCGCGCGCCCGACTGCGCCAACGGTTATCTCTTCGACGGTTTTCCGCGCACGATTCCGCAGGCCGAAGCGCTCAGGACGGCAGGCGTCGCCCTCGACTACTTGCTCGAGATCTTCGTGCCGGATGCGGTGATCATCGAGCGCATGAGCGGCCGTCGCGTGCATCTCGCATCGGGGCGCACATATCATGTGAAATACAACCCGCCGAAGGTCGCCGATCGCGACGACCTCACCGGCGAAGCGCTGATCCAGCGCGAGGACGACAGGGAGGAGACGGTGAAAAAGCGCCTGGCCGTCTACCATGTCCAGACCGAGCCGCTGATCGCGTATTACGCCGAGTGGTCGGCCACCGGAGATCCGAAGGCGCCGCGGTTTCGCAAGGTCGAAGGCGTCGGTTCCGTCGAGGCGATCCGGGATAGGGTTCTTTCGGCGCTCCGCGGCTGATGCCCCATGCGACTCCGGGGGGAGCCTCAATCGACCGTGGGTTGCCAGTAGACGCCCGACCCGTCGATGTCGTGCATCGCTGCGGTGATGCCTCGCGCCGAGCGGAAGTCCTCGATCGCCGCCCGGCAGCGCGGATAGGCACCGTAGTCGTCGACGATCACGAATCCCCCGGGCGAAACCTTGTGGTAGAGGGCTGACAGCGCGTCCATCGTCGACTCGTACATGTCGCCGTCGAGCCTCAGGATGGCGAGCCGATCGATCGGAGCGGAAGGCAGGGTGTCGCGAAACCAGCCTTCGAGGAAAACGACCTGCTCGTCGAGCATGCCGTAGCGCGCGAAGTTCGAACGCACGGCGTCGACCGACACCGCGAGGGCGCGGATCGTGTGCAGATGATCGCCGCGGTCGACCGGGTAGCGATCGGGTCGCGGCGGCGGCAGGCCCCGGAACGAGTCGGCGACCCACACCCGTCGATCGGTGACGCCGCGGACCTTGAGCACGGCGCGCATCAGTATGCACGCGCCTCCGCGCCACACGCCGGTCTCGATGAAGTCGCCGGGGACGCCGCCGTCGATCACGAGCTCCGCCGCCCGCTGCAGCTGCAGCATGCGTTTCGCTCCGATCATCGAATGCGCCCGCGCCGGCCAGTCGAGACCCGCTTCACGCTGCCGCCGGTCGAACGGCCGCAGGCCGATTCCCGACCACTCGAGCGGCGGATCGTCGTAGACGAGCCCCGTAAGGCAATTGCGCAGCAGTTCGAGATAGACGTCGCCGAGTTCTTCGCGCGCCATCGCCGCGTCTTTCATCGCTCGCCTGCCCCTCGCATCCGTTGGACGCTGCCGGTCCGGCATTCTACAATCAAAGTTCTTCCTCCCGCTCCAATCTCTCGCATGGCCGCAAGGAACGCCTTCTACGCCCAGTCCGGGGGCGTGACCGCCGTCGTCAACGCCAGCGCCGCCGGCGTGATCGAAACGGCGCGCAAGCACAAATCGCGGATCGCCAGGGTGTACGCGGGACGCAACGGCATCATCGGCGCGCTGACCGAAGACCTGATCGACACCGGCCGGGAATCCGCATCGGCGATCGCCGCGCTCAAGAACACGCCCGCAGGCGCGTTCGGCTCGTGCCGCTACAAGTTGAGGAGCTTCGAAAAGGATCCATCGCAGTACGAGCGCCTGATCGAGGTGTTTCGCGCGCACGACATCGGCTACTTCTTCTACAACGGCGGCAACGACTCGGCCGATACGTGCCTCAAGGTGTCTCAGCTCTCGGAGAGGCTCGGCTACCCGCTGATCGCGGTGCATGTCCCGAAGACGGTCGACAACGACCTGGCGGTGACCGACTGCTGTCCCGGATTCGGCTCGGTGGCGAAGTACGTCGCGACCTCGATGCGCGAGGCGGCCTTCGACGTGGCGTCGATGGCGAAGACCTCGACCCGCGTCTTCGTGCTCGAGGTCATGGGCCGGCACGCAGGATGGATCGCGGCGGCGGTCGGTCTCGCCGACGACGAATCGACGCCGATTCCGCTGCTGCTGCTGTTTCCCGAGATCCCGTTCGACGAAGCGGCCTTCATCGCCGCCGTCGACGCCAAGGTGAAGACGTTCGGTTACTGCTGCGTTGGCGTCTCCGAGGGGCTCAAGAATGCCGAAGGCAGGCTCCTCGCCGAAGCGGGGACCACCGACGCCTTCGGGCATGTGCAGCTCGGCGGCGTCGCACCGCTGATCGCCGGGATCATCAAGGATCGCCTCGGTCAGAAATACCACTGGGCGGTGGCGGACTATCTCCAGCGCGCGGCGCGCCATCTCGCGTCGAAGACCGATCTCGATCAGGCTTACGCGGTCGGCAAATCCGCCGTCGATCTGGCGGTCGCCGGCAAGAACGCCGTGATGCCGGCGATCGTGCGCGTTTCAGACACGCCCTACCGCTGGAAGATCGGCGTCGCGCCGCTCGACAAGGTGGCGAACGTCGAGAAGACGATGCCGCGCGACTACATCACGAGCGACGGCTTCGGCATCACGGCCAAGGCGCGGAAGTACCTCTCTCCGCTGATCCGCGGCGAAGCCTTCCCCCCGTTCAAGGACGGATTGCCGCGCTATGTGCGGCTGAAGAACGTCGCGGTGCCGAAGAAGCTCGCGACCGAGTTCAAGCTCTGAGCCCCGGTCGAGCGCTCCATGACCAAGCTCGTCGACTACTATTTCGCGACCATCTCGCCGTTCATGTACCTGGGTCACGAGCGCTTCGTCGCGATCGCGCGCAAGCATGGGGCGACGATTGCGGTGAAGCCGATCAACTTGGGCGAGGTCTTCCCCGTTTCCGGCGGGCTGCCGTTGTCCAAGCGCGCGCCGCAACGGCAGGCATATCGCCTGGTGGAGCTCCAGCGCTGGTCGGACTACTTGCAGATTCCGTTGAGTCGCCAGCCGCGCTTCTTTCCGGTCAATGGCGATCGCGCGGCGTACTGGATTCTCGCCACCGAGGAACGCGATCCGACTCGGGCGCTCGCGCTGACCGGCGCGATCGGGCGCGCGATCTGGACGGAGGAGCGCGACGTATCGGCCGAATCGACGCTCGTCGAGATAGCTCGAGGGTTGGGACTCGACGCCGCCGCGCTCGGGGAGCGCGCCGGAAGCGAGACCATCGCGGTGCGCTACAAGGCCCTCACGGACGAGGCGATCGAGCGCAAGGTCTTCGGCGCCCCGACGTACGTCTATCGCGACGAGCTGTTCTGGGGACAGGATCGGCTCGACTTTCTGGACCGGGCGCTGGCAAAATAGCGAGTTTTCGCGGGTTCCGTGCTCCGCGCCGGCTGGCGGACGAGAGGAACCGACCGGGCGCCGCCAGGCGGTGAACGCGCCGCCCGGATAACAAACGCATCACGCCACTTCGAGGGGATGAAATGTCATACGCACTCGTGTTCGCGCTCGTCTGCGCGATCGCTGCCCTGGTCTATGGGTTTGCCTCGATCGGCTGGATCCTTTCCAAGCCGGCCGGCAATCCGCGGATGCAGGAGATCGCCGCCGCCGTGCAGCAGGGCGCGCAGGCCTATCTCAACCGCCAGTACACGACCATCGCCATCGTCGGCGTGATCCTGTTCGTCATCATCTGGATCGCTCTCGGCGGCGCGACCGCCGGCGGGTTCGCGGTCGGAGCCATCCTGTCGGGCGCTACGGGATACATCGGCATGAACGTGTCGGTGCGCTCGAATGTGCGTACGGCGGAAGCGGCGCGCACGGGTTTGAACGAGGCTCTGGCAATCGCCTTCCGCGGCGGCGCGATCACGGGCCTGCTGGTCGTGGGATTGGCTCTCCTCGGCGTAGCCGGCTTCTACTGGATCCTCACGCAGACCGGATCGTACGCGCCCAACGCGACCAAGGAGGGACTGCACGCGGTCATCCAGCCGCTCGTCGGTCTCGCCTTCGGCGGGTCGCTCATCTCGATCTTCGCCCGCCTCGGCGGCGGTATTTTCACCAAGGGCGCGGACGTGGGCGCCGACCTCGTCGGCAAAGTCGAAGCGGGGATCCCCGAAGACGATCCGCGCAATCCCGCGGTGATCGCCGACAACGTCGGCGACAACGTCGGCGACTGCGCGGGCATGGCCGCTGATCTTTTCGAAACCTACGCGGTGACGATCGTCGCCACCATGCTTCTCGGCGCGCTGCTCCTCAGGGACGAGGCCGTGGCAGCGGTAACGTATCCGCTGGCGATGGGCGGTTTCTCGATCCTCGCTTCGATCGTAGGCACGTTCTTCGTCAAGGCTACGCCGGGCGGGAAGATCATGAACGCCCTCTACAAGGGCCTCATCGTCGCCGGTGTGCTCTCGGCGATCGGCTTCTGGCCGATCACCTATCTGATGATGGGCGGCGTCGCCACGACGCATCCCGAGCTCACGGTGTGGAAGCTCTGGGGCGCGGGCGTGATCGGGCTCGTGCTCACGGCGGCGATGGTCGTCATCACCGAGTACTACACCGCGACCGAATTCAAGCCGGTGCGCCATATCGCAGAAGCGTCGACGACCGGCCATGCGACCAACATCATCGCCGGCCTGGGCGTATCAATGAAGGCGACCGCGTGGCCGGTGGTTTCGGTGTGCATCGCGATCCTCGCCTCGTACGCGCTCGCCGGCTTGTACGGGATCGCCATTGCCGCCACCGCGATGCTGTCGATGACCGGCATCATCGTCGCGCTCGACGCCTACGGACCGATCACCGATAACGCCGGCGGCATCGCCGAGATGGCGGATCTGCCCGACTCGGTGCGTGCCATTACCGACCCGCTGGACGCCGTCGGCAACACGACCAAGGCGGTGACCAAGGGATACGCCATCGGCTCGGCGGGCCTCGCGGCCCTGGTGCTCTTCGCCGATTACACGCACGCGCTGGATACGTCGAACATCCATATCTCGTTCGACCTGTCGGACCGGATGGTGATCATCGGTCTTTTCCTCGGGGGGTTGATCCCTTACCTCTTCGGCGCGATGGCGATGGAAGCCGTCGGCCGGGCCGCGGGCGCCGTGGTCATAGAAGTGCGCCGGCAGTTCAAGGAGATCGTGGGCATCATGGAAGGCAAGGCGAAGCCCGAGTACGGTGTGGCGGTCGATATGCTCACCAAGGCTGCGATCAAGGAGATGATCGTTCCATCGCTTCTTCCCGTGCTCGTGCCGGTGGTGGTCGGACTCGTGCTCGGTCCGAAAGCGCTTGGAGGCTTGCTGATGGGCACGATCGTCACGGGACTCTTCGTCGCGATCTCGATGACCACGGGAGGCGGCGCCTGGGACAACGCCAAGAAATACATCGAGGACGGCCACTACGGCGGCAAGGGCTCGGATGCGCACAAGGCGGCGGTCACCGGCGATACGGTCGGAGATCCTTACAAGGACACCGCGGGGCCGGCGGTCAATCCGCTGATCAAGATCATCAACATCGTCGCGCTGATGATCGTGCCGCTGCTGGCGAGGTTCGGCGGCTGATGACGAGTCTGCATCGAGAGACGGCCACTCGTAGCCCGGGATGAGCGCGCAGCGCGAATCCCGGGAGCGCGCCGTTCGACGCCGAGGATCCCGAGGTTAGCTGCGCTCACCGTAGGGCTACAACACGCTACCGCTTGCGCGCGAGCATCACGCCGTCGCCGACGGTGAGCAGGCAGCATTCGACGCGCCGGTCGTCGCGAATCTTCGCGTTGAGCGCGCGCAGCGCGACGGTGTCCTCGTCGTTCGCTCTGGGATTCGCGACCTTGCCGCTCCAGAGCATGTTGTCGAGCGCGACCAGGCCGCCGCGCCGCAGCAGGCCCAGGCAGGCCTCGTAGTAGGCGTCGTACGCCGGCTTGTCGGCGTCGATGAACGCGAAGTCGAATGAACCCGGACCGTGCTCGCCCCGCAGCGCTGCGAGCGTCTTCAGCGCCGGCGCGAGGCGGAGCTCGATACGCTCCGCGACACCCGCCTCCTCCCAGTACCCGCGTGCGATCGAAGTCCACTCCTCACTGATATCGCAGCAGACGAGCTTGCCGTCGGCGGGAAGCGCCGTGGCGATCGCGAGCGCGCTGTAACCCGTGAAAGTGCCGATCTCCACCGCCGTGCTCGCGCCGATCGATCGGACCAGGAGCGCAAGCAGCGCGCCCTCGTCGGCGCCGATCTGCATCCCGCCTTGCGGGAGTTGCGCCGTCTCCTCGCGCAGCCTCTTCTGAAGCGCTGTCTCGCGCGAGATATCCTTCGACACGTAGCGCTCGACCTTACCTGGCAGCAGCGATCGATTCATGCCGCCAAGGATGCGACGGAACGCCCTCGGCTGACAAGCTGCGGACCGCGTCGGCAACGGTTGCGCGAGGGGACGCCCGGAGGCATGCGGTACAATCGCCCGCCATGAATTCGCAGCCGTCCTAGTTCCTCTCTTCGCGGATGGCCGATCGCCACGATCGGCAGTGCGGCTTTCCGCGAGTCCAGTGCGATACTTCGAGCCATGACGGCCACCCCACCGGCGCGGCACCGCATCGTCATCGTCGGCGGCGGCGCAGGCGGGCTTCCGCTCGCCGCTCGCCTCGGCGACAAGCTCGTGCGGCGCGGGCTGGCCGAGGTGACGCTGGTCGATCGCTACGCGACGCATCTGTGGAAGCCGCTGTTGCACGAAGTCGCGGCCGGCCGGATGGATGCGGATATCCACGGCGTGGACTATCCAGTGCTTGCGTATTGGCACGGCTTCGTGTTCCGCCAGGGAACGGTCGCCGCCCTCGATCGCGCGCGACACGCGCTCACCCTCGACGCGGTGTTCGACGACGACGGCGCGCTCATGCTGCCGCAGCGCACCGTGCACTACGACACGCTCGTGTTCTGCGTGGGCAGCGTCAGCAACGACTTCGGCGTCCCGGGGGTGGCCGAGCACGCGATCTCGCTCGACACGCCGAAGGACGCCGAGCGCTTTCATCGGCGCCTGCTGGCGGCTTGCGTCCGCGCGGATGCCGAAGCCGACGCCGGGCATCCGGTCGGCGTGTCCATCGTGATCATCGGCGCGGGCGCGACCGGCGTCGAGCTGGCGGCGGAAATCCGGCACACGACCGGCGCGCACGCCAGCTACGGGCTGACGCACCTCGACCCCGCGAAGGACATCCGGCTCACGATCGTCGAAGCCGCGCCGCGCATCCTCCCGCAGCTTTCCGAGCGCGTGGCCAAGGCGGCGACCGGCTTGCTGCAGGATCTGCGGGTGGAGGTGCACGTGGACGAGCGGGTGAGCCGCGTTGACGCCGCCGGAGTGCACACGGCGAGCCTCGCGACCTACGCCGCGGATCTCATCGTCTGGTCGGCCGGCATCAAGGCGGCCGATTGGCTCACGCGGCTCGACGGACTGGAGACCAACCGCGGCAACCAGCTCGTCGTTTCCACGTCGCTAAAGACGACGCGCGATCCCGATATCTTCGCCTTCGGGGACTGCGCCGCGTGTCCCTGGCCTGAGGAAGGGACGAGAGCGCTCGTGCCGCCACGCGCGCAAGCCGCGCACCAGCAGGCCACGCTGCTGGTGAAGACGATCAAGGCGAGGCTCGCCGGCGGACCGCTGCCCGTGTTCCGGTTCCGCGATTTCGGGTCGCTGGTGTCGCTCGGCGAGATGTCCGCCGTCGGCAGCCTCATGGGACGGCTCGTCGGCGGGAGCCTGCTCATCCAGGGGCTCATCGCCCGCTGGATGTACGCCGCACTCTACAAGCAGCATCAAGTCGCGATCCTGGGCTATCTTCGCGTCGCGCTCGATACGATCGCGCAACTCCTGCGCCGTCAGCGCGAGCCGCGAGTGAAGCTGCATTGATCGTTCTTGGCTGCGGTCAGGGCGCCTCCGGCTGGAATCCGGCGACGCCGAATTGCCAGAACAGGAACGCCAGCGTGTCCGCCCGCTCCTCGTACTGCGACTTCTTGGTGGAGCCGAAGCCGTGGCCCGCATCGAAATCGATGCGCAGCAGGATCGGCTTGCCGCTGGTCGACGCCGCCTGCAGCCGCGCTGCCATCTTGCCCGCTTCCCACGCATCGACGCGCGGATCGTTGATCCCCGTAGTCAGCAAGACCGCCGGATACTTCGTCCCGTCCTTGACGTGTGCGTAACTGCTCATCGCATAGAGGCCCTTGAATCCCTCTTGCTCCTTCACCGTGCCGAACTCCGGAATGTTCGGAACGCCGTTGGACGAGAATTCCATCCGCAGCGAGTCGGAGACCGGCACCTCGTCGACGGCTGCGCCGAAAAGATCGGGGCGCTCGGTGATCGAGCGGCCGACGAAGATGCCTCCTGCGCTGCCGCCCATGATCGCCAGATTCGTCGGCGACGTGTACTTGTGCGCCTCGAGCCATTCCGCGCAGGCGATCGCGTCGTTCCAGGTGTTGGGCTTGGTCGCCTTGTAGCCGGCCTTGTGCCAGTCCTCGCCATACTCGCCGCCACCGCGCACATGCGCGACGGCCAGCACGCCCCCGCGGTTGAACCAGGGCAGGAACGTCGGCCGGTAAAAAGGCGTCATCGAGATGCCGTACGCGCCGTAGCCGTAGAGGATCGTCGGATTGCTGCCGTCGAGCTTCATGCCCTTCTTGTGCACGATCGACAGCGGCACCAGCGTTCCGTCCTTCGCCTTGACCTTCACCTCGGTCGAGACGAGGTTCGGCGGATTGTCGTATTTACTCTGCGGCTGCAACCCGGTATCGATCACCTTGCCCGCTTTGGGATCGTAGGCGAAGTAACCGCCGAAGCGCGTCCAGCCGCCGAGATTGAATACGGCGCCGGGCCGGCGCGGGTCGGCGGCGAGCCCGTCGACGTCGCCGGGGAACGGAAGCTTGATCATCGACGGTTTGGCATCCGTTGCGTAGCCGACTTTCAGAAAGTCGCTGACGCCGCCGTTCATACGCCGCACGTAGAGTGCATCCTTCGCCGCGGCGATGCCGGTGACGACGGCTTCGCTCGCAGGGACGACGTCGTGGGCCACGGCAAGATCGGGCTTGGAGAGCGAGACCCGGATCACCTTGAAGCGCGAAGCGTCCTTGTGAGTGAGGAGATAGAGATGATCGTCCATCACGTCGAACGCGGTCACGTCGTCGGCGGTGTCGACGATTTTGACCCACGGCGTCTTGTCGCCGGCGAGCGACGCGACCGCGGTCACGTAGAGCTTGAATTCGTTCTGGACCCCGTTGATCACGAGCCCGATGGCGTAGTTCGAGCCAACGGGGTTGACGACGATCGGGATCTCGGGTGCCTCGATGGCGATGGCCGGCGCGAGACCGGCGCCCAGCACGGGTGCATCCTCGTCCGGGTTTTTGCCCAGAACGTGGACGTAAGCGCGCGAATTGACATACTTGTCGGTCGCCGGCGCGTTGGGGGCGAGCTTCTGCAGGCGGTTGTACAGGAGGCGGCCGTCGGCGAGCCACGAGGGCGAGCCGAAGTTAGACCGATCGATCACGTCGCCGGTGTCCTTGCCGCTCGCCACCTCGAGCACGTGCAACACGCTTTCTTCCGAGCCGCCGACGGACACGCCGTACGCTAGATACTTGTTGTCCGGGGACGCGGCGAAGTAATCGACGGCGTTGTGCTTGCCTTCCGGCGCAGGCAGCTTCTCCGGGTCGACGAGCAGACGCTCGGTGCCCCCTGAAGCCTTGCGCACATAGAGCTTGCCGATGTTCTCGTCCGCCTTGCGCTTGAGGTAGTACAGATTCTCGCCGGTGACCTGCACCGACGTCACGCGCGCCGGCGCCGCGTCGCCGAACGTCGTCACTTCCTTCAGGATCGCATCGCGCTGCGGGATCTTGGCCAGCACGGCCTTCGTGTAATCGGCCTGCGCCTTCAGCCAGGCGGCGACCTCGGGGTTCTTCATGTCCTCCATGTACCGGTACGGATCGTCGACCGACGTACCGAAGTAAACGTCGGTCACGTTCCTGACCGGCGCTACCGGCGGCGCCGGCTGCGCCAGTGCGATCGTGGCGAGGCAAGAGAGCGCGGTGCCGATCAGGGCGCAGCGCGAACGGGCGAGCGGGGAGGACATCGAGGCTCCGATGACGAAGAAAACGCCGAATTATGCCAGCGCGGGATGGATACGGCGACGGGCGTGGCGATGCCCGGCTGCCGGCGCGGATGGAGCGCGGCCTGCGCCGATGGGCGAGGCCGAGACGGCTCAGGCCGGCACCAGCCAACCCGCCTCGCGCCGCACCACCCCGGCCCGCTCGAGCTGCCCAATCAGCATTTCGGCGAGATCGGCTGGCGGGAGCCGGAAGAGCAGCTCGTTGAACCGCCGGTAGATGCCGACGCGTTCCACATAGCCCGGCAGGTCGGCGATCGCGAGCCGTCGCTTGTCGAGGAGCGCGAAGATCAGGAGGACCTTGAGCGCGTGTCGGGCGACGCGAAAGCTGTCGGCCTCGAACGCGGTGGCCCGCGCGAACGCGCGATCGAGCGCCGCGCCGACGTCCGTGAACGGCTCGCCATGGCCCGGGATCACGGTGCGCGCGTTCAGACGCGCGAGCATCTCCAGCGTCGCGCGAGTGGCAGGGAGCGCGCACGGATCGACTTCCTTAGGCATCACCAGGCCATAGCCGTTCTCCCACAACGCGTCACCGGAGACGAGGATCCGATGCTCGTCGTTGAAGAACACGAGCGCGCCCATGTCGTGCCCCGGTGCCGCGAGGGCGCGCCACTCGAGATCGCCCCAGACGCGCGTTTCGCCCGGACGGATCGTCTCGTCATAGGAAAAGCGCGGTGCGTACTGATCGGTGTAGGTGAGCAGCAGCGTCTGCTCGTCCCACGCGTCGACGAGCTGCGCTTCGCCGAGAGGCAAGGCGATCGGACAGGCGTAACGCTCCCTGATCGCCGCGTTGCCGCCCATGTGATCGCTGTGGCAATGGGTGTTGACCAGCCACGCGAGCGGCGCCTCGCCCAGGCTGTGCGCGAGGAGCGCGAGCGTGAGCGGCGCGTGGCGGGCGTATCCGGAGTCGATGAGCACATGACCGTCGCGGCCGCTGAGCAGGATGTTGTTCGACGAGAGCCAGTCGCGAACGAAAACGTGGATCTGCGGCGGAAGCGCGGCGGACACTTTACCCGGGAGCGAGGTGACGATCGGCCATCATACCAATCACGGCTGGAGCGCCGCGAGCGACGCTCGACCGCGTGCGGACGGAACGCTACCATCGCGGCGTGGATTCGAACGCTTCGTTCTCTTCGGCGCTCGCCGCGTATCGAGCCGGACGCCCGGTCGAAGCGCGTCGCGCAGCGGAGGAGATCTGGCGCGGCACTGCGGACGCGCGCGCCGCGGGCCTCCTGGCGCTGCTGGAGATCGACGCCGGACGGCTCGCGGAGGCGCTCGCCTGGAACGATCGAGCACGCGCCGCCAATCCGGTCGATCTGCGCTATGCCCGGCAGGGCGCGCGGATCGCGGCACTCTCGGGCGATCACGCCGGTGCGTTCGATCGCCTCCGGGCGCTGCTGCGCGAGGCGCCGCGGACGGCGGACGCCTGGTCCGAATTCGCCGCCGCCGCGCGGGCGAGCGGCCGAGAACGCGAAGCCATCGCCATCTGCAGCCATGCCTTCGACGCGGATCGCACCGCCGCGCTCACGCTGCTGGCGCTGCTGAGCCTGGTTCCGGATACGCCGGCGCCGGGCCCGCCTGCGGCTCCCGTTCCGGCGTCCGAGCGCGCGCCGGTCAGCATCGTCACCTGCAGCAACGACGATTCACAGTTCGCCGACATGGCCGTGAGCTACGATCGTGCGCTCGGCGACTGGCCGCACGAGATCGTCCGCATCGCGGACGCGACGTCGCTTGCCGAAGGCTACGCCCGCGGAATGGCTCGAGCGACCGGGGCGGTCGTCGTCTTCACCCACGACGATGTGGAGATCCTCCCCGGCGACTTCGGGCATCGGCTCGCGCGCCGACTCGGCGAATGCGATGTGCTCGGCGTCGCGGGCGCGACCCGAGCGACCGGGCCAGCTTGGCCGTTCGCGGGCTGGCCGCATCTGCACGGCTCGGTCATCTATCCCGACGACGCCGGCTATCGCGTCACCGTCTACAGCCGCACTGTTCCGATAGCGCACGGCATCCGCGTCATGGACGGCGTGTTCCTCGCCATGCGGCGGGAGCTTGCGACGTCGATCGGGTGGGACGCCGAGACGTGCGACAGCTTCCACGGCTACGACGTCGACTTCACGCTGCGCGCCGCGCAGGCCGGAATGCGCCTCGCAGTGGCGAGCGATCTCGGCGTCGTGCACCGATCCTACGGCAGCTTCGACGATCGCTGGGAAACCACCGCGCGTAAGCTCGTCGCAAAACATCCGGAGCTCAACGGCGTGCGGGGAAAAGAGACCGGCTTCGTCGCGCGCGCGGTGCCCGACGCGGCGCACGCGATGGCGCTGGTGGACAACTGGGCGAAGATGGGCGCTTAGGCGAGCGTCGCGAGGAATTCGCGCACCACCGCCACGCGCTCATCGAGCGCTGGCGCCGCGCGCTCGATGCGCACGCGATCCGGGCCGGCCAGGCGATAGCGCGGGTCCTTGCGCATCAGCGTGATGAGCTTCCCGGAGTCGAACGGCGGGTTGGGCGCGAACTGGATCTGCGCGCGCTCCGGTCCGGCGTCGATCTTGGTGACGCCAAGCGGCCTGGCGGCGATGCGAAGGCGATGGCAGGCGAGAAGAGCCTGCGTCGGCTCCGGCGGCAGGCCGAAGCGGTCGATCAGCTCCTCCTGCATTGCCGTGAGCTCGGCCTCGGTTTCGCAGTTCGCGAGGCGCTTGTAGAGCACCAGCCGCTCGTGCACGTCGCTGCAGTAGGTCTCGGGCAATAGCGCCGGCACGTGCAGGCCGATCTCGGTCGTGACGCCGAGCGGCTCGGTGAGATCCGGCTCGCGGCCCGCCCTCAACGCATCGACGGCGGCCTTGAGCATGTCGACATAGAGCTGGAAGCCGATCTGCTGCATCTCGCCCGACTGCGCTTCCCCCAGCACTTCGCCCGCGCCGCGGATCTCGAGATCGTGCATGGCGAGATAGAAGCCGGAGCCGAGCTCTTCCATCAGCTGGATCGCCTCGAGGCGCTTTTTCGCGAGCGTGGACAGCGCTTCTTCCGGCGGCGTCAGGAGATAGGCGTACGCCTGGTGGTGCGAGCGGCCGACGCGGCCGCGCAACTGATGGAGCTGCGCGAGGCCGAAACGGTCGGCGCGGTCGATGATGATCGTGTTGGCGCTCGGCACGTCGAGCCCGCTCTCGATGATGGTCGAGCACAGGAGCAGGTTGCAGCGCTGGTGATAGAAGTCGCGCATCACGTGCTCGAGCTCGCGCTCCGGCATCTGGCCGTGGGCGATCGCGAGCCGCGCCTCCGGTACGAGCGCGCGCAGCCTGTCGGCCTTGGTGGCAATCGTCGAGATGTCGTTGTGCAGATAGTAGATTTGGCCGCCGCGCTTCAATTCGCGCAAGACTGCCTCGCGGACGATGCCCGGCGCATACGGCGAGACGAAGGTCTTGATCGCCAGCCTTCGCTCCGGCGCGGTGGCGATCACGGAAAAGTCGCGCAGGCCTTCGAGCGAAAGAGCGAGCGTGCGCGGGATCGGCGTCGCGGTGAGCGTCAGCACGTCGACCTCGGCGCGCAGCCGCTTCAATTGCTCCTTGTGCCGTACGCCGAAGCGGTGCTCCTCGTCGATGACGACTAGGCCGAGTTGCTTGAACTTGACGTCGCGCTGGATCAGCCGATGCGTGCCGATCACGAGATCGATCGTCCCGTTCGCGAGCCCCTCGAGCACCGCCTTCGCCTCCTTGCCGGTGCGAAAGCGCGACAGCTCGGCGAGCTTGACGGGCAGATCGGCGAAGCGGTCGCCGAACGTCTGGAAGTGCTGCTCGGCCAGGAGCGTGGTCGGCACCAGCACCGCGACCTGCTTGCCGTCCGCGAGCGCGATGAACGCGGCGCGCAGCGCCACTTCGGTCTTGCCGAAGCCGACGTCGCCGCAGACCAGCCGGTCCATCGGCTTGCCGGTGATGAGGTCCTTGATGACCGCCTCGATCGCAGCGGCCTGATCGGCGGTTTCCTCGAAGGGAAAGCCGGCGGCGAAGGCCTCGTAGTCGTGCACGTCGAACCGGAACGCGTGGCCCTCGCGCGCGGCGCGCTGCGCGTACAGATTGAGCAATTCCGCCGCGGTGTCGTGCGCGCGCTGCGCGGCCTTGCGCTTGGCACGCTCCCACTGGCCGCTGCCCAGCTCGTGCAGCGGAGCCTCTTCGGGCGCCGCGCCGCTGTAGCGGCTGATGAGATGGAGATTGGCGACCGGGACATAGAGCTTGGCATCGTTGGCGTAGGCGAGATGCAGGAACTCGTTCGGCCCGTCGCCCAGGTCCAGCGTCACCAGACCCAGATAGCGTCCGATTCCATGCTCCTCGTGGACCACGGGATCGCCGATGCGCACTTCGGATAAGTCGCGCAGCATGGCCTCGACGTTCGAGCGCCGGGCCTCGCGCTTGACCGTCGTGCGCGCCACGTCGGCGTAGAGCTCGGCTTCGGTCACCAGCGCGATGCCTGCTGCCGGCCAGGCGAATCCGGCGCGCACCGGTCCCACGGTGAGCGCGGGGCTCGCGTCGCCGCGAACGAACTCGTCCCAGTCGGCGACGATCACCGGCTTGAAGCCGTATTCGGCGAAGTACTGCTGCATGGTTTCGCGCCGACCAAGCCCGTCGGCGACGATCAGCACGCGCTCGCGCGCTGAGGTCGCGAATCGCTTGAGCGCGTGCAGGGGATCGCCGGCCCGCCGCTCGACCTGCAGCGGCGGCAGCGGCTCGGTGGGGCTGCGCCGTGCGGGCTCCGTTTCGGCGGCGTCCGCGGTCGGAACCTCGATGCGAGCGAAGCGCTTCAATCCGCCGTGGAACTCGTCGGCCGGGAGAAACAGCTCATGCGGAGCGAGCAGCGGACGCCCCGGATCGCCGCGCAGCAGGCGATAGCGCGCCTCGGTATCCTGCCAGAAGCGCTCGACGGCCGTGCCGACGGCGCCGTGAAAGCACACCGTCGCACCTGCCGGAAGATAATCCGCGAAGGTCGCGGTCGCCTCGAAGAACAGCGGCAGGTAATACTCGATGCCGCCCGGCGTGACGCCGTTGCTGATGTCGCGGTACAGCGGCGACTTGGAAGGGTCCCCTTCGAACACCTCGCGGTAGCGCCCGCGGAAGCGCGTGCGCGCGTCGTCGTCCTGAGGAAACTCGCGCGCTGGAAGCAGGCGCACGCTGGGGACCGGATAGAGCGTCCGCTGGGTGTCGACGTCGAAGCTCTTGATCGATTCGATCTCCTCGTCGAGGAGATCGATGCGATAGGGGAGCGCGCTCCCCATCGGGTAGAGATCGATCAGTCCCCCGCGGACGCTGAACTCGCCGGGCGACACGACCTGCGTGACGTGCTGGTAGCCGCCGAGCGCGAGCTGCGCGCGCAAGCGCCCGACGTCGAGCTTTTCCCCTTGCTTAAGAAAGAAAGTGTACGCGGCGAGGTACGAGGGCGGCGCGAGCCGGTAGAGCGCGGTCGACGCCGCGACCAGCAGCAGGTCGCACTCGCCGCGGGCCGCGTGGTAGAGCGTCGCGAGCCGCTCCGATACCAGATCCTGGTGCGGCGAGAAGTGATCGTAAGGCAGCGTTTCCCAATCGGGAAGCGTGGCGACACGTAAGCCCGGCCCGAACCACGCGATCTCGGAAGCGAGTCGCTGCGCAGCGAGCGCCTCCGCGCAGACGACCGCGGTCAGCTCTCCGCGCTCGACGGCAGATGAGACGTACTGCGCCAGCGCCAGCGCGTCGGCCGATCCGACGAGCGCAGGAGCGAGCGTCTTCCTTCCCGCGGGCGGTGGCTCGGGGAACAGCCGCGGCACCGATCGCACGGGCGATGTTCCGGCAGTGGTCGGCAGGTTCAGGGGAAAAGGCTCGAGGTCGGACCGAAAAACCGTTCGTTGTGACACCGGATTATACGTTGCGTTCGCGAGGCGACCGGAAGCGACTCGACGACCTCGACGATACCGCGGCGGCTCGATCATCGGCGATAATGCGCCATGGCCGTTTCCTCTGCGCAGACTGCGGCGCGCTCTGTTTCACCGTACCTCCTGCTCACGCTGACGCCCTTCTTCTGGGCATGCAACTGGATCGTCGGCCGAGCGCTCTACACGCAGATTCCGCCGATGGCGATGACGTTCTACCGGTGGTTCTTCGCGCTCCTGATCCTCGCGCCGTTCGCCATCCCGCACGTCCGCCGCGACTGGCAGCTCGTCCGGCGACATGCCCGCGTGCTTTTTCTGCTCGGCATCTTCGGCGTTGGCACGCACAACGCGCTCACGTACCTGGGCCTCAACTACACGACGGCGATCAACGGGGTGATGCTGAACTCGTTCATCCCGGTCATGATCATCGCGCTGTCGTGGATCGTCCTGCGCCAGCGCCTCTCGGCGCTGCAGCTCCTTGGCGTCGGCGTGTCGCTGTGCGGCGTCCTCGCCATCCTCTCGGGAGGAAGCCTCGCGAAGCTCGCTTCGCTGTCTCTCAACCGGGGCGACGTGCTGGTGATCGGGGCGATGCTCATGTGGTCGCTCTATACGATCGGTTTGCGCTGGCGACCCGCGGGCCTGCACATGCTGACCTTCCTGTTCGTCATCGCCTGCGTGGGCGACGCCGCCGTGCTTCCGCTCTACCTCGCCGAGATGGCGTTCGGCGCGCAGCCCGTCTTCTCCTGGCTCAATCTCGCCGCGCTCTTCGCGGTGGGGCTGTTCTCGTCGGTGCTCGCGTATATTTTCTGGAATCGCGGCGTCGAGCAGGTTGGCGCGAACGTGGCCGGATTATTCGTGCACCTCATGCCGGTGTTCGGCACGGTCCTCGCGTGGCTCGTGCTCGGCGAACGCCTGCATCCGTTTCACGTGGTCGGCATGGCGCTGATCCTCACCGGCATCTATGTGACCAGCCGCTGGGCCGCGCCGCCCGTGCCCGCGGCGCCGGAGTAGCTCGCCCACGCCAACGATGGAGCAGTTCAACGTCCTCATCGTGCGGCCGCCTGACGCGTCGTTCTATCACGCCTACACCGGGATGGCGCGTATTCTCGCCGCCGCCTTGAAGCGTCTCGGCTGCCCGACCCGTCTGGCCGAGAACGAGATCGTGGCGGATGCCGCCAACATCGTCGTGGGCGCGCACTGCCTGGAGCCGGACGTGGCCAGCGACCTCCCGCCCAACACCATCATCTACAACAGCGAGCGGGTCTTCCCCGAAAGCACGTACCTCCCGACCCTGAAGGCGTTCGTTGGCCGCTTCGAGACTTGGGACTACAGCGAGGGCAACGCGCGCGCATGGAGGAAAATGGGAATATCGGACCGGGTGCGCTGGCTGCGACCGGGTTACGTTCCCGAGTGCACGACGATCGATCCGGCCACGCCGACCGACATCGACGCCCTGTTCTACGGCCACGTGAACACCCGGCGGCGGGAGATTCTCGATCAGCTCGCGCGACACGGCGTTCGCACCTACGTGCTGATGAACACCTACGGCGCCGCTCGCGACGCCTACATCGCCCGCGCCAAGCTCGTGCTCAACATCCACGATGCCTCCGAGGCGGTTTTCGAAGTCGCACGCGCGGTACAGGTTCTGTCCAACCATCGCCTTCTGGTGTCGGAGGCCGACGGCGACGATTCGGTGGCCGATTTGCGCGACGGCTTCGTCACCGGTGAGGCGCACGAGCTCGGCCCGCTCTGCCGCGCGCTGCTCGACGACGATGCACGGCGCATCGCGATCGCCCAACGCGGGTTCGAGCTCTTCTCTCGGCGCGACTTCGTCGCGACGGTGCGCGACGCGCTCGCCTTGCGAGAAGCGCAGCGCTAGCGCGGCCGCGGAACGACACGGAGCGGGCGCGCCGGACGGGGGTTCCAGAATCCGGCGTGCGGGACTGGATGGTCGTCGACCGCCGCGAGCTTCAGGCGCGAAACGACGCGGGCGATGATCGCCTTGAACTCGAGCTGGGCGAAGCGCTTTCCCATGCACATTCTCGTGCCGCCCGCGAACGTGAGCATCTGGAACGACTGCGCCGTTCGGCTCGCGTGCGGATCGCGGTAGCGCTCGAGATCGAAGTGAAGCGGATCGGGATAGAACTGCGAAAGCAGATGCGTCGCCCCGGCGGCGAGCGCCACGCGCGTTCCCGGCGCAAGCCGATATTCCCCGACCTCGACGTCCTCCACGACGACCCGCGGCAGATTGACCAATGACGGATACAGGCGGCCTGTCTCCAGGAGAAAGCGCTGGAGGTACGGCAGGCGGTCGAGATCGGCCATCGAGGGCGGGCTCGCTCCGGCACAGCCGCTCGCGTCCAGCTCCGCTGCCAGCAGATCGGCGATGTCCGGCCGCTCGGCGAGGACGTAAACGGCCCGCGAGAAAAGCGTGGCGCCGGTGTCGTGCGCGGCGATCAGCAGTATGGTCAAGTGGCCGCGGATCGCGTCGTCGGTCCCCGGATCGCCGGCAAACCGCGGATGAACGAGGAGCTGATCAAGCATCGAGAGCAACGGCTCCCTCATGCTGCGCCGGCGCTCCGCGATCGCTTCGAGCAGGATCCGACCCAGCTCCGCCCGAGCGGCGTTCGCCCGCTCGACGTACGATTCGCGCGACTCCCGCGCGAAATCCTGTCCGTCGAGCACGATGCGGATCGCCGCATAAGAAGGCTCCACGGCGGCAGCGGGCAAGCCTGCCAGCGTTTGCGAGACCGCCCGATACGCCAGCGCCCGCATCGTAGGATAGGCGTCGAACTCCACGCCGTCGGCCATCGATTCGACGCATTCCTCGATCGCCTCGTTGACCGCGCTCCAATGGGTCTGGATCGCGGTGTTCGAGACCGCGGGCGCCCACATCCGCCGCTCCGCGGCGTGCTCGGGATCGTCGGTATTGAGCACGGCGCGACCGCAGCCCCTTCCCAGCACGTAGCGCCATCCCTCGTCGCTGCTGAACGCCGCGACGCGGGTAGTTAGCGCCGTTTCCATGACTTCGGGCCCGACGAGGTACAGACACGGGCCCGCATCCGGACCCGAAGGCACATTGCCGCGAAGGACCGCACCGTGCCTTTCGCTCGCTGCCGCCTGCAGTTGCGCGACCTCGCCACGCTCGGCATGCGCCGCGTTCAGCTCGAGTCTCGGCGCGGAAACCGCCGCGTCAGGTAACACCCGGGGGCTTCGCCGGGATCGGATTGAGTGAACGGGAGAGGGCACTGTCTTGACGCGACCGCGAAACGCTACTTCAGTCAGCCGCCTGCACCGAATCGCGCCTGCCCGCCGCAAGCGCTCCCGCCAGCGTATCGACGACCCGGCGCTGCGTGCCGGCGTCGAGTCCGACAAAGGCCGGCAGGGTCATGATGCGTTGGTCCTCGTCCATGCAACCGGCGTACTTGCGTCCGTCGCCGAACAACGGGTGGCGAGTGAGCGAGGGATAATGGACGCTGGTTGCCACGCCCGCATCCGCCATCGCACCGCGCAGGGCCTCGCGCGTGCCCGCGCGGACTCGGATCACGTACATGAGAAAGCTGTCGTCGTCGGCGCGCGATAGCGGTTGCGCGTCGGGTGCGAGCCGCGCGAGCCAGCGGTCATACGCCCTCGCCTGATCGCGGCGCTCGGCGCGACACGCTGCCAGCGTTTGCATGCTGCCGTTCACCAGCGCGGCGGCGACATCGTTGCTGCGCAGCTTCAGTCCCGGTTCGGGAAGCGAGGCGTAGTCGCCGTGGCGCAGCGTGGCGACGCGCTGCATCGTATCCACCGTGAGGCCGAGGTTCGACACCGCGCGGATCCAGGCCTCGTGCTCGACATCGCGGCCCCAGATGAGACCGCCTTCCCCGGCAGGCAGCTCCTTGACGGCGTTGAAGCTGTAGCAGGCGAGATCGCCGACCGGCGCTTCGGGATCGAGAAGATCGACGCGGTGGGCGCAATCCTCGACCAGTAGCAGCCGGTGCGCGTCGGCGATCGCACGAAGGCGCTCGAGCTGCGGATGGCGCTGGCCGTAAAGATGCACGACCACGAGCGCCTTCGTTCTACGCGTCACCGCCTGTTCGACCGCGTCGACGTCGAGCAGGAACGTACTCGGATCGACGCCGACGATGACGGGCCTGAGTCCCGCCTGCGCGAACGCCATGGCGGAGGCGACGAAGCTCATTGCCGGCACGATGACCTCGGCCGCGGCTTCCCGGGCGAGCCTGCGCGCGAGCCGCCCGGCGAGGTAGAGCGCGCTGGTGCACGACGACGTCGCGAGCGACCAGCCGCCGCGCTTCTCGACGAAAGCACCCTCGAGCGCGCGACATTCGGAACCGTAGCCCAGCCAGCCAGAGTCGAGCGTTCGCTGCACGCGCTTGCGTGCCTCGTCGGGCACGCGCGTCCGGAAGACGGGGACGGGCGCGGATTCGTCTTTTGCGCCGTCGGCGGTGCCGCGAACCGCATGGCCCCGATCGCCGAAGATCCGAGGCTGCTGCGCCGCCCAGCGTACCCAGTCGTCGCGATCGAACTCGAGGTCGATGAGCTTCCGCGAGCTCCCGTCAGGATGGGTCTCCAGGCGCGTGCGCACGATCCGCGCGCCGCCGGCGAGCGCAGCGCGCAGTGACAGGCGATTGTTCTCCACGACGACCATTCGGATGAGCTGCAGCGCCAGTACGCCGAAACCGAAGTCGCGCAGCGCGATCCCGGCGTCGACGGCCACACCCGGATAACCGATCGGGAGGCGGTGGCGATAAGGCCGCAGCGCTCGCGTGTCGACCATCACCCGCCCCAGCTCGATGCTGCCGCCGGCGGCATCGCCATGGCTCCAGCCGATCGTGCCGACGAAGACATCGTCGGGCTTGAGCCTGATCGCAAGCAGCGCTTCGAGCGGCCGCCTCATCCCCTGTCGCAGCCAATGCCGGTTCTTCTCGGGATCCAGCGGCCTCGGATCGAGGAACTGACGGCGCACGGACGCCCGATTGCGCAGCGCCGTGATGGCGTCGAATTCGCGCTCTTCCGCCCAGCCGAGCCTTATGCACTGGCCTTCGGTCACCGGGCCGTGCAGCGGCATCGACCAACCGACTGCCTCTCGGGTCACTCCCTCTCCCTTCGCGCGCAGGTCCGCGCGCTCGCCCTTGCAGAGTCTTTACAGGATTATAGCCGGCATCGCGCTCAATCAGCGCCGCGGGAGCCAGCAGGGACGCGGAGGGAGTTTGCGGCTAGGCGCGCACGCGGCCGTATCGATCGTCGAAGCGAACGATATCGTCCTCGCCCACGTAGCTGCCACACTGGACTTCGATCAGCAGGAGCGGCTTGGTGCCGGGATTCTCCAGCCGGTGCCGCGTTTCGGCGGGAATAAAAGTGGATTCGTTCTCGCGCAGGGTGTAGTCGCGATCGCCGTTGGTGACACGTGCCTCGCCTCCGACAACGACCCAGTGCTCGCTGCGATGATGATGGAGCTGCAGGGACAGCGCCGCGCCCGGCTTGACTTCGATCCGCTTGATCTTGAACCCGAGACCTTCCTGCAAAACGGTGTACGCGCCCCACGGTCGGAGCACGGTCTTGTGGAATCGGTAGGCGTCGTGACCGCGTGCCTTGAGCTCGCCGACCACGTCCTTCACGCGCTGCACGTGATCGCGGTGGGCGACGAGCACGGCATCGGGTGTCTCGATGACGAACAGATCATCGACGCCGACGGTCGCGACGACGCGGTCGGCGGCGTGGACGTAGGTGTTCCGCGTGGCGATGGTCACGCGCTCGCCGTCGCCGCGGTTTCCGTCGGCGTCGGCTTCGGCCAGCTCGGCGACCGCGCGCCACGAGCCGACGTCGCTCCAGTCGAATCCGGCGCGGACCACAGCCACCTTGGCGGCCTTCTCCATGACGGCGACGTCGAACGAAACTTCCGGAGCCGCGGCGAAGAGCTGGGCGTCGATCTCGAGGATCGGGCTGTCGACCTGACCGCGCAGGGCTTCCCAGACGAGGCGCACGGCCGCGATCAGCGCGGGCGCATGGTTTTCGAACGCTTCGAGCACCGTCGCCGCGGCGAAGCAGAACATCCCCGAATTCCACGCGTGCCGTCCGCCCGCGACATACGCTTTCGCGTCGGCCAGAGGCGGCTTTTCGATGAAGCGCCGGGCGCGGAACGTACCCTCGACCTGCAACGCATCGCCCAGCTCGAGGTATCCATAACCGGTTTCAGGCGTAACCGGGACGACGCCGAAGGTCGTGAGCCAACCGTCGCACGCGAGCATCGAGGCCTGCGCGACAGCGGAGGCAAAAGCCGGCACATCGCGGATCAGGTGATCGGCGGGCAGCACCAGCAGCGTCGTTTCGGGCCCGAAGACAGCCTCCGCATACAAGGCGCCCAACGCGACCGCCGGACCGGTGTTGCGTCCGGACGGTTCGAGCAGGTAAGCCATGCGCGGCGGGAGCGTGGCGCTGGCTTTCGAGTACGTGTCCTTGGTGTCGAAGTAATAGTCGCGATTGGTGATCGTGATCAGGCCGGCGAGATCGCGCAGCGAGGCGGCGCGCAGGAAGGTGCGCGCGAGCAGGGTGCCGCCGCCGTCGGAGCTGCTTCCCGGAAGGGGCATGAAGGGCTTGGGAGCCGCTTCACGGGAAAGCGGCCAGAGGCGCGTGCCGGCGCCGCCGGAGAGAATGATCGGAACCAGCGCCATCGTTCCAGGGAACGCCGCAGGAAGAGCGGCGGATTGTACCCGAAGCTTTCCGGGATGACGAACACATGGCCGGGACAGCGTGCATTGCGCGGGAGCGATAGTGGGGGAATGGGCGGGAATCGGTTGATTTTTCTGATCGCGCTCACATATTGAAGGACGTCGCCGAAGGATCGTCCTACGAGGAGCTCCGGCCCGGCGGTGCTATCATATGACTCTCGCGCGCGGGCATCGGAGCGACAAGTCCGCCGCAGAACCGCTTACCGGGGGCGACTTGGTTTCGACGGGGACTGCGAAGCAGCGCGGGGCATGCCAAGGTGCAGAACCTTGTGAATCCTCTGCAATCGCAAACTTAACTGCGAACGACGAAACTTACGCTCTGGCGGCTTAACCCCGCCGGACCTCGCACCGGGCGGCGCTCAGCTCGGGTGATCAACCGGTAACGGCGAAGTCACAGCGAGGACATTTCGAGCGATCGCGTGCGCCCGGGTCACTTGGGCGACACGTTAAATCAAGGTGACTGGTTCTGCGGCAGCCTGTCCGTCGGCGGCTGTGGAGCGAGAGCAAACGACGAGACTAAGCATGTAGTCCCGACTGTGTAGTGTTTCCGGACGCGAGTTCGATTCTCGCCGCCTCCACCAAACCTCCCAATGACGGCCCCGACCTGGGGCCGTCTCTTTTTCAATTCCAGAGTACCGGACGGTATGGCGTTGTCTGGGCCAGGCCGGTAGGAGCGAAATGGCCAAGCAAGATCATCGACGGGGAGATAGCTGCCGGGGCTTGTGGCCGGGGCTTGTGGCCTCCCCTCTGGTCTCGTGAGCGCTCCGGGCCTATGATTCGGCCTTCCCCTGGTTTCGTCAGCACTCCGAGCCTGTGATGGGATTTCCCCTGGTTTCGTGAGCATTCCGGGCCTGTGATGGGACTTCCCCTGCCCAAGAGTAATCCACGGGCGACGATCGTCATGACGGCTCGCGAGCGGCATGCCCTTGCGGATGCGGCGATCGCCGGCATTGTCAGCGCCACGACTCGCCCCTATCGCTTCATCTATCTGGATGTCCAGTCGCCGGACTGGCTTCGAGAGACTCTGGCGTGTCGATCGGCGGAATGGGGACTAGAGGTGGTTCGCTTCGATGAACCTCTCTGGCCTCAGGAGGTCCGCAGGCGGGTGGTCAGCGCCATCGACACGGATTACGTGATCTTCATCGACAACGACGTCGTGGTCGAGGAGGGATGGCTCGATGCGTTGGTCGCGTGCGCCGACGAGACCGGCGCGGGCATCGTCGGTCCGTTGTACCTTCTGGGGGATGGGATTCAGCCGCCGACGATCCATATGGCAGGAGGAGAGCTTATCGAGACGGTTGCCGAGCACGGGCGAATCCTTGTCGACAAGCACGTCATGTCCAATATGGATCCGACAAAGGTACGCCACCTGCTGCGCCGCGGGCCATGCGACTTCGTCGAATACCATTGCATGTTGATCCGCACGGACCTGCTTCGAGACGGGAGGCTACTGGATCCGAATTTCCGCTGCGTTCACGAGCACATCGACACTGCGCTCTCGGCGAAGCAACGTGGCTTTCCTGTTTTCTTCGAACCGGCCGCCAGGGTGACCTACCTCGCCTCCGCCGAATACATGCTCGACGACCTCCCTTTTTTCAGACAGCGCTGGTCGACCCGCGAAGCCGCGGCCAACATAGATGCCTTCTGCAGGAAATGGAATGTCGTCAATGATGACCGGTCCTTTGGAGGCCTGAAGCGATTCGTGCGCACCCACTTGGCTGACGTCGACCCTATGCGACCATCGCCGCCGGCGGTCGACGATCGTCTTACACCGATGCGAAGGATCGAGTTGAAGCAAACACGCTCCGATCTGCTCGACTTCGCAATCGAGCGCGGCTATGGAGCGAGAGCACTCGCCCTGGTCGCCAACTCGTATCAGCTCGCCCAGATCCTGATGGACGGCGCGTACCGGCCTTGCGGCCGTCCATTTGCGAATCACCTGGTAGGCGTCGCAAGTGTCCTCATTCGTTACGGTTTTCGCCCGGAAATCGTCGCTGCGGGTTTGCTTCACGCCGCCTACTCACAAGGTCGCCCGCACCCTGAAGGGCCAGACGCCGCGATTCGTGAAGTGGAGACGGCACTTGGCGGAGAGGGGAGCGAAGTGGAAAGGCGAGTCCGCGCCTATAAGCGACGCGAATCACGCTGGGCGACGTTAGCAGCGGACCTCGACTCGCACTCGACGCTGTCTGTGTTTGACGCCGAGATCATGGCCATCGCGGCGGCGAATGCGGTGGATAAGCATCTCAGCGGCGAAGTTCGCTATTCCGGCAGAACCGACCCCATCAGGCCGGAGGTCGTTCGACAGATCGCTCATGCGTGCGAAGTCCTTGGCGTCGGCGGACTCTCGGACACGTTCACGGAGGCACAGCGAAGCGAAGCGACTGCTCCGCCGGTTCTCATGACAAACCTTCGCTGCAGCTATCGCATCGCTCCCGCCGAACAGCACCCCGTGCTCCCGCACGCCGACAAACCCGAGGTTTGAGCCACGTTGCTGAAGGAGTGGCTGGCCGAGCAGGATCGCGCCTAGCAGATAGCCGGTGACGGCAGCAACGGATCCGCGAGCCTTTCGGCGGTACCGGGGACGGCACCGGATTCTGGACCGGCCGTTTCGTCCATCGTTCCGGGTCGGAGCAGCCGAAGGACGCGACAGCACGGCGAGCCGTCCCTCGGTTGTGAAAACGGTCGCGCACCCGCGATAATGTGCGTGACGCGCGGCAACGCGGCGCGATCGACGAGAGGCGTCCCCAATGCGAATCTTCAACTTCAGCGCCGGTCCCGCGGTGCTTCCCGAGCCGGTCCTGCGCACCGCTGCCGCAGAAATGCTCGACTGGCACGGTAGCGGCATGTCGGTGATGGAGATGAGCCATCGTGGCAAGGAATTCATCGAGATCTACGACAAGGCGCAGGCCGATCTGCGCTCGCTGATGGCGATCCCATCGAACTACAGGATCCTGTTCCTGCAGGGTGGCGCGGTCGCGGAGAACGCGATCATCCCGATGAACCTCCTCGCCGGAAGATCGGCCGCGGACTACGTGAACACCGGCGAATGGTCCAAGAAATCCATCAAGGAGGCGAAGAAGTACTGCAACGTCAACGTCGCGGCCTCGTCGGAGGATCGCAGCTTCACCTACGTGCCCGCGCAGGAGACATGGAAGCTGTCGCGCGAGGCCGCATACGTGCACGTCTGCACCAACGAGACCATCGGCGGCGTCGAGTATCAATGGACTCCGGACACCGGATCGGTGCCGCTGGTCGCCGACATGTCGTCGCACTTCCTTTCGCGTCGCGTCGACGTGGCGAAATACGGTGTCATCTACGGCGGTGCGCAGAAGAATGCGGGGCCGGCGGGCCTGACGCTGGTGATCGTACGCGACGATCTCCTCGATCGCGCGCTGCCTATCACGCCCACCGCCTTCCACTGGCAGGAACAGGCGGCGGCGGACTCGATGGTGAATACGCCCGCCACCTATGCGATCTACATCGCCGGTCTGGTCTTCGAATGGCTCAAGGGGGAGGGCGGCATCTCGGCGATCGAGGAGAGGAACATCGCCAAGGCCGGGCTCCTGTACGACTACCTGGACGGCACGGCCTTCTACCTCAATCCCGTGCTCAAGGAGGATCGCTCGCGCATGAATGTGCCGTTCAAGCTGCACGACGCGTCGCTCGACGAGGCCTTCCTCAAGGGCGCGAAGGAGCGCGGCATGGCGCAGCTCAAGGGGCACCGCTCGGTGGGCGGGATGCGCGCATCGATCTACAACGCCATGCCGATCGAAGGCGTCCGGGCGCTGGTCGACTACATGCGCGATTTCGAACGGCAGCACGGTTGAGCCCGCGAGGCTGGTGAAGCCCATGACGAAGTACGGCATCCTCACGCTCAACCAGATTTCGAGCCATGGCCTGCACCGCCTTCCCGCGGCTCGATACACGGTCGCGAAGTCGGTGGACCATCCGGATGCGATCCTGGTCCGCTCGCACGACATGCGGGCCATGGCGATCCCGTCCAGCGTGAAGGCGATCGGACGCGCCGGCGCGGGGACGAACAACATTCCCGTGGCCGAGATGTCGAAGCGCGGCGTGCCGGTGTTCAACGCGCCCGGCGCCAATGCCAACGCGGTGAAGGAGCTCGTATTCACCGCGTTGCTCCTCGCGGCCCGCAACGTGATCCCGGCGCTTTCCTATGTGGAAGGCCTGCGCGCCGACGCCAGCGATCTCGAGGCCCGCGTGGAGGAGGGCAAGAAGCAGTTCGCGGGGATCGAGCTGCCGCATCGGACGCTGGGCATCGTGGGCCTCGGCGCGGTGGGGGGGCTCGTGGCCGACACGGCGATCAAGCTCGGCATGAAGGTCGTCGGCTTCGATCCCGAGATCACCGTCGACGCTGCCTGGCGTCTGCCGTCCTCCGTGCGCAAGGCGAACAGCATCGAGGAATGCTTGAGAGCCTCCGAATTCGTCACGCTGCACGTGCCGCTGGTGCCGGTGACGCGTCACTTGATCGACGCCAGGCGCCTCGCGGCGATGAAGGCGGGGGCGGTGCTGCTCAACTTCGCGCGCGACGCGGTGGTCGACGAAGAGGCGGTGATCGATGCGCTCGCCGCGCATCGGCTCAAGTACTACCTCTGCGATTTCCCGACCGCGCGGCTGGTCGGCAAGCCGGGGGTCGTGGCCCTGCCGCATCTGGGCGCCTCTACCGAGGAAGCCGAGGAGAACTGCGCGGTGATGGTGGTCGACCAGGTCCGCGAATATCTGGAGCACGGCACCATCGCCAATGCGGTCAACTTCCCGGCGATCGAGATGACGCGCGAATCGCCTTACCGCGTGGCGATCGCCAATGCGAACGTCCCCAACATGCTGGGCCAGATCTCGACGGCCATGGCGAACGCCGGCCTCAATATCCATAATATGCTGAACAAGTCTCGTGGCGAGACGGCTTTCACGCTCGTGGACGTCGACAGCCCGATCAATCCTCCGGTCATCGCGGCGATCGCTGCCATCGAGGGGGTGCTGTCGGTGCGCTCCATTCCCGCAGAGGACGCGGGCTGAATCCCACGACATGACGAACCCGAGCGGCGTCGTCGGCGCAGGCATGCTCGCGGCGGTGCTGACGAGCTGCGCCACTCTGCCCATGCCATCGGCTTCCGTCACCTCCGACCTCGCGCCCACAGGCAAGCTGCGCGCGGCGATCAACTTCGGCAACCCCGTGCTCGCTTCGAAAAGCGCGAGCGGCCAGCCGCAGGGCGTGTCGGTCGACCTTTCGCGCGAGCTCGCCCGGCGGCTTGGGCTCCCGCTCGAGATCGTTCCGTACACGGCCGCGGGACTGGTCGTCGAGGGGCTCAAGTCGAATGCGTGGGACATCGCCTTCCTCGCGATCGATCCCGCGCGCGCCGTGGACATCGGCTACACCGCGCCCTACGTCGTCATCGAAGGCGCGTATCTCGTTCGCCGGGACTCTCCGATTCTGAGCAACGCGGAGGTCGACCGCGACGGCATCCGCGTCGCGGTGGGTAAGGGCAGCGCCTATGATCTTTTCCTCTCGCGCGAGCTCAAGCGCGCGACGATCGTGCGCGCACCCACGTCGCAGGCGGTCACCGATCTGTTCGTCGCGCAGAACCTCGACGTCGCGGCGGGCGTGAAGCAGCAGATGGAAGCAGATGCGAAGCGTGTCGGAGGCCTGCGCCTGCTCGAGGGTCGCTTCATGGTGATCAATCAGGCGATGGGCGTGCCCAGGAGTCGCGAGATAGGCGCGAAGTATCTTCGCGACTTCGTTGAAGAGATGAAAGCCTCCGGGTTCGTCGCGGCGGCGCTCGCTCGGCACAGCGTCGAAGGCGCGTCGATCGCGCCGCCAGCGGGACACTAGCGCGAAGCTCCGCAAGGCGCCGGCGCGAGAGAGAAGAAGCTCGTCGCGCGCGGTTCGCGTGCTCGGACGCGGATGGGCCGCCCGCGTGGCACGGCTCGTGCTGACCTGCCTCGTACGGTCGAGACGAGAAGGTGGTGTGACGACCCTTGCGGCTGTGTCTGGGACGAGCCGCCGCCTGTTGCGGCGCATCGCCGGCCTCGGAATCCGGGGCCGGCTGGCCCTGCTCGCGCTCGCGTTGGGCTTGCCGATCCTCGGGTACATCGCTTTCAGCGCAAGCCAGCAGATGGCACAGGAACGCGAGCTCGCGAAGGAGCGAAACCTCGCGTTCGCGCGCATGGTCGCGGCCCGGCTCGACGACTACGTCGGTGACGTCAATCAGCTCCTTGCGACGCTCTCCCGCGTCGTGCCCGCGACGCCCGATGCGACTGCGCAAAACGACGCGCTGCTCTCCGACCTGCGGCCAAATCTGCCGCCCCACGTCAGCAATCTCGCCGTCTGGGACAGCGCGGGAAACAACGTCGGCGCGCTCGATCCCGTCCTGCGTGCCCATCCGTTCACCGTCGCCGATCGGGCCTATTTCCGAACCGCGCTCGACGGGCAGTCACTCGCCGTCGAGGCGCCGCTTGTCTCCCGAGGCAGCGGCGAGGCCGTGGCGGTCTTCGCGCGTTCGGTGAGCCGGAACGGACGCGCCGTCGGCGTGGTGGCGGCGTCGATCAAGCTCCGGCAGATGGAGGCCCTGCTCAAGCCGGAGGGCACGCTGCCGGCCGGCTCCGTGATCACCATTCTCGACCAGCATGGCGTCGTGCTCGCGCGATCGCTCGAGGCGCAGCGCTGGATCGGACTAAGCATCGCCGCCCAGACTGGCGTGTTGTCGGACATCGCGCGGCGTGAAGGCACCATCGAGTCGCACGGTGTGGACGGCATCGCCCGTCTCGCCGGGTTCACCACGGCGCGCGAGGTCCCATGGTTCATCTACGTCGGTGTGCCGACGGCCGCGGCTCTGGCGCCGCTGCAGCGACACTTGTTCGAGAATCTGCTCGTCGGATCCGTCGCGCTGCTGCTCGGTTTCGTCGCCGCAGGCCTGATCGGCGAGTGGATTGCGCATCCCTTGCGCCAGCTGGCCGACGACGCGGCGCTGCTGGCGCGAGGGCAGTTGGCACATCGCAGCAGCGTATCGACCGGCGGCGAGACGGGTATTCTCGCCGCGGGCCTGAACGCGATGGCTCAGGCCCTTGAGGAACGCGCGCTGGCTGTCGCTCGCAGCGAAGAACGCCTGCGCCTGATCACGGACAATGTGCCGGCGTTCATCTCGTACGTCGATCGAGATCGACGCTACCGCTTCGCGAACGCCTCGTACCACGATTTCTTCGGCCTCCAGCCGGAGTCGCTCATCGGCAGGACCGTGCGGGAGGTTCGCGGCGAAGCCGCTTATCAGCGCATCGATCCGAAGCTCGATGAAGCGCTCAGCGGTCTGCCCGTCCGCTTCGAGCACGTCTACGAAGGACGCAATGGCTTGCGAACGTATAACGTCACGTACCTGCCCGATTACGCCGACGATCACCAGGTGCGCGGGGTCTACGTGATGGGCCAGGACGTCACGGAGCACAAGGCGCTCGAGCAAAAGCTCGCCCGGATGGCGCAATACGACCAGCTCACGGGATTGCCGAACCGTTACCTCCTGCACGATCGACTGGCACAGGCGTGCGCCCGGAGCAGGCGCGACGGCGTCGCGCTCGCTGTGTTCTATCTGGATCTCAACGATTTCAAGCGCATCAACGACAGCCATGGCCACGCCGCGGGCGACGCCATGCTGCAGGAATTCGCGCGGCGCGTGGTGGAGACCGTGCGAGCCACGGACACCGTGGCGCGGATCGGAGGCGACGAATTCGTCGTCCTGATGGAGGGAACGTTCTCCAATCCGCAGCTCGGGCAGCTCGCGCGCAAGATCGTCGACATCGTCGAGATGCCGTTCGAGATCGGCGGCAAATCGCTCCATACGTCGAGCAGCATCGGCGTCGCGACGTGTCCGCCGTGGAAGTCCTGGGAAGAGCTCCTCCATACCGCCGACGGCGCGATGTACCAGGCCAAGGCCGCCGGTCGCGGCGCGGTCGTCATCGCGCCGAACGAGCGATTGCACCTCGCGTGGGCGCGGTCGGACAAGCCGCGCGAAGCCTCTTAGCCGCCGTTACACCCGCTCCGACGTTTGCCGAAGGACCCCCGCCGCGCGCATGCGCTCCCACGCGGCGGCGAGCGAGCCGCCGGTATCGATCGCCCGGCACGCATCTTCGATTACCACGACCTCGAAGCCTGCACTGCGGGCATCGACCGCTGAGTACGCGACGCAGAAGTCGGTCGCGAGCCCCGCGAGAAAGAGCCGCGTGAAGCCTCGCTCGCGCAGGTATCCGGCGAGGCCGGTGTGCGTCTGTCCATCGGCCTCGCAGAATGCGGAGTAGCTGTCGATCTCGCGCCGATAGCCCTTGCGGATGATCAGCTCGGCTTGAGGAATCCTGAGCGCGGCGGAAAACTCGGCGCCGAACGCACCCTGAACGCAGTGATCGGGCCAGAGCACCTGCGGGCCGTAAGGCAGCGCGATGGTGTCGAAAGGCGCTCGCCCGGGGTGGCTCGATGCGAACGAAAGGTGTCCGGCGACGTGCCAATCCTGCGTCAGCACCGTGTGCGCCGTACGCTGGGCGAGAGCGTTGACCAAGGGCACTATTGCGTCGCCGCCCGGGACCGCCAGAGCTCCGCCGGGGAGAAAGTCGTTTTGCACGTCGACAACGATTAAAACATCACGGTCGCTGAAGGACATAGCTCGGTTTGTTCGGGCAATTGCGCGGGCGAATTCAGATGCCTCGGATTTTGCGCCGTTCCGCGTCATTCGGCGCAGATCCGGACGATCTGCTGACATGTAGGAGAAGTTCGGAGGAGATCCTACGCGGGGGTAATGCGCTCCTACATTCAAAACAGTCGGCGTCCGATTGCGCCGATTGGCGCGACCCCGGACCATCGTCATGCGTTTCGCGGCGGAGCACCGGGTCGGCGGCGCAGGTGATGGCCGGCCGGGCTCTTCCCGTTTTTCCAATCGGGCGGACTGCATGTCGAAGCTACGCAGCGCCGCGGATCAAGGCGGCGAGCTTCGGTGATGACTTGCGCAAGCAGTCCGCCGAGGAGGGAAATCGCATGAAATCGATTCTGGACCCGACGTTCCGCTACGTTCCCAGCGTCGAAACCGACCTGAGAAAAACCTTCGCCAGGGTGCGGCGCGAATTGCGCTCCGGCGCTCCGCGCAGCGTGGAACCGACGACCGCACCGAATGTGCTTTCGCTCCAGCGCCGCAACGCGACGCCCGCGGCGTCACGCTGATTCAAGCGTCCGTCGGAATCGGCCCACGTCGGAATCGGCCCACTAGCGACGGGGCTCGTCGGTCCGGCGTCGCTTCTCACTCGAGCGGCAGCCCGACATAATTTTCCGCCAGCGTGATCGCTTTGGGCCGCGAGCTCGTGACGTAGCCCAGCTCCGCTAGCTGCAGACGTTCCTGGAACAGATCGTTGCCAGGGAACGTGTGCAGCATCGATGTCATCCACCAGGAGAAGTGCTCCGCCCGCCATACGCGGGCCAGCGCCGTTTGCGAATAGCCATCGAGCAGCTTGCGCTGTCCGCCGCGGTAGAACGCGGCCAGGGCGCGCGAGAGCGCCCATACGTCCGCGACCGCCAGGTTGAGCCCCTTGGCGCCCGTCGGCGGAACGATGTGCGCCGCATCGCCGGCGAGGAACAGCCGGCCGTGCTGCATCGGCTCGCACACGAAGCTGCGCATGGCGACGATGTTCTTCTGCACTACCGGTCCCTCGCGCGGCGCCCATCCGTCGACGGTTGCGAGCCGAGCCCGGAACTCCGCCCAGATGCGATCTTCCGGCCAGTTGTCGACATTATCGTGGGGATCGCACTGGAAATACATTCGCTGGACGTCCGGCGAACGCGTGCTGACCAACGCGAAGCCTCGCCGATGATGCGTATAGATCAGCTCCGGCGATGACGGCGGCGCTTCGACGAGAATCCCGAACCATCCGAACGGGTAGACGCGCGTGTATTCGCTGCGGGTCGACTCCGGAATGCGGGGCCGAGCGACGCCGTGAAATCCGTCGCAGCCCGCGATGAAATCGCATTCGAGCTCCTTCGCCACGCCCTCGTGGCCGAAGCGGATCCGCGGCGCGTCGGTCTCGATGTCGTGCAAGCTGACGTCGCTCGCCCCGAACAGGATCGTGCCGCCCGCGCCGAGTCGCGCCGCGATCAGATCCTTCAGCACCTCATGCTGCGCGTAGAGCATGATCGTCTTCCCGCCGGTCAGATCGGCGAAATCGATGCGATGGCCACGCCCGCCGAAGCGGAGCTCGATGCCCTGGTGAACCGCGCCTTCCCGCTGCATGCGCTCGCCGACTCCTGTCGCCTTGAGGAGCTCGACCGTGCCGTGCTCGAGCACCCCGGCCCGCAGCGTCGCCTCGACGCTCGCGCGACTGCGGCTTTCCAGCACGACGGAAGCGATGCCCTCGAGATGCAGGAGGTGCGACAGGAGAAGCCCCGCGGGTCCTGCGCCGACGATTCCGACCTGAGTGCGCACCGAAGCTTCCTCCCGAAGCCCTGAAAAGCGCGATGGGTCGCGCGCTCGCATCCGGCCAGTGCCGGATGCGCTGCCGTGTAGCCTGCAAACGCCTGGCCGGCGGTGACCGAACGACGATTGTATATAATCGCACGCGCCGCGTGAGCGAGGGCCGCCGTTCCACCGCCGTATCTCTTCCCATTGGAGACCATGAAGCGCTCGTTGCTGCCCGTTCCCTCGCAAGCGTCGATCCTCCTCGCGCTCGCCGCGCTGCTCGGCGCCTGCAGCAGGGAAGGTGGCGTAGGCGCCGCCGCGCCCTCCGCGCCCCAGCCGGTTCAGGTGCATGTCGTCAAGGTCGAGCCGACGAGCGTGCCGATCAGCTTCGACGTCGTCGGCCAGGTGGAAGGATCGAAGCAGGTCGAAGTGCGCGCGCGCGTTTCCGGGATCCTGATCAAGCAGTTCTATCACGAGGGAGACCCGGTTGCGGAAGGCGCGCCGCTGTTCGAAATCGATCGCGCGCCGTTCGAGGTGGCGCTGGCGCAGGCCAAAGGGCAGCTCGCGCAAGCCGCCGCGCAGGCCGCGCAGGCACAGCGAGAGGAAACGCGGCTGAAGCCCCTGGTGGCCGATCGCGCGGTATCGCGCAAGGAATACGACGACGCGACGTCGACGCGGCAGCTCGCCGAAGCGTCGATACAGCAGGCAAACGCCGCCATGCGGCAGGCCGAGCTCAATCTTTCCTACACGCACGTCGCCGCGCCCGTCGCCGGAATCAGCGGCCGCGCCGAGCATTCGCTCGGGACGCTGATCACGACCGACGCCAATGGGAGCCTGCTGACTACGGTCAATCAGCTCTCGCCGATCTGGGTGCGGTTCAGCCTGGCGCAGAGCGATCTGGGCAAACTGCCGGGCGGACGCGTGGCCCGGTCGAGTCCGGTCGATATCCAGGTGGTGCTGGCCGACGGATCGGTGTATCCGCTCAAGGGCCGGCTCAACTTCGCGGCCACCGCGATCGATTCGCGACTCGGAACGCAGCAGCTGCGCGCGGAGTTCGATAATCCGCGCCAGCAGCTGCTGCCGGGCCAGTTCGTCACGGTACGCATCAACGCCGGTCAGCGCGACAACGTTTTCCTGGTGCCGCAAGCCGCCGTGATCCAGACAGAGAAGGACTATCTGGTGTTCGCCGTCGACGCCGACGGCAAGGCGCAGGCCAAGCCGGTGAAGACCGGCGACTGGGTCGGATCGAACTGGACGATCACGTCGGGCTTGATCGCCGGCGACAGGGTGATCGTGGACAATCTGCTCAAGATCCGGCCGGGCATCCCGGTCGCGGAAGCGCCACCACCGACGCCTGCGTCCGCCGGCCAATCGGGCAGCGCCGGCGCTCCGGGCAAGTAGGTCCGCGATGTCGTTCTCGCAGTTCTTCATCAACCGGCCGATCTTCGCCGGCGTCATCTCGATCATCATCACGCTTGGAGGCCTGATCGCGTCTCAGGTGCTGCCGATCGCGCAGTATCCCGAGATCGCCCCACCGACGATCGTCATCAACGCCAGCTATCCGGGCGCGAGCGCCGAGACGCTCACCCGCACCGTCGCGGCGCCGATCGAAGAGCAGCTCTCCGGGGTCGAAAACCTCTCCTATTTCAGCTCGACTGCCTCGACCAGCGGGGCGCTCACCATCGCCTGCACGTTCGAAGTCGGCTCGAACGCCGACAAGGCCGTCATCGACGTCAACAACCGGATCGCGATCGCGCTCCCCCGCCTGCCCGACGTCGTGCGGCAGAGCGGCGTCGTCGCACAGAAGCGCTCGACCGACATCCTGCTCGTCATTGCGCTCACTTCGGTCGATCCACGGTATGACACGCTGTATCTGTCGAACTACGCGACCATCAACATCCTCGACGAGATCAAGCGCATCCCGGGCGTCGCGGACGCGGCCATCTTCGGCGCCCGCGACTACGCGATGCGCGTATGGCTCAATCCGGCGCGCATGGCGCAGGTCGGCGTGACGCCCTCCGACGTCGCCGACGCCATCAGCGCCCAGAACTATCAGTATGCGAGCGGGAAGATCGGCGCCGAGCCGGCGCCGCCTGGGCAGGCGCTGGTCTACACGGTGACGGCGCGCGGGCGTCTGGACGAGCCGGAGGACTTCGGCAACATCGTGCTGCGATCGAGCGGTCCGGGCGGCGCATTGCGACTGCGCGACGTCGCGCGCGTCGAGCTCGGGGCCGTGAGCTACGACGCGTTCACCAACCTCGACGGGCGGCCGGCGATCGGGATCGCGGTGTACCTGCAGTCGGGCGGCAACGCGCTCAAGGTCGCCGATGCGGTGCGCGGCGGGATCGAACGGCTCGCGCAGGATTTTCCGCAAGGCGTGTCCCAGATCATCCCGTTCGACACCACCCGCTTCGTGCGATCGTCGATCCACGAAGTGACCATCACGCTGCTCGAAGCGGCGGCGCTGGTGCTGCTCGTCGTCTTCATCTTCCTGCAGAGCTGGCGGGCGACGCTGATTCCGATCGTCGCGGTGCCCGTTTCGCTGATCGGCGCGTTCGGCGGACTGGCGCTGTTCGGCTTCACGCTCAATACCCTCACGCTGTTCGCGATCGTTCTCGCCACCGGCATCGTGGTCGACGACGCCATCGTCGTGCTCGAGAATGTCGAGCGTCTGATGGCGGAGCGGCACCTTTCCCCCAAGCAGGCCGCGATCGAATCGATGAAGGAGGTTACGGGCGCGATCATCGCCATCGAGCTGGTGCTGGTCTCGGTGTTCGTGCCGGTCGCGTTCCTGGGCGGACTGGCCGGCAAGCTCTATCAGCAGTTCGCCGTTACCGTCGCGACCGCCGTGATCATTTCCGGCCTGGTGGCGCTGACGCTCACGCCGGCCCTGTGCGCGATCGTGCTCAAGCGGCAGCACGAGGAGAATCGCCTCTTCCGGCCGTTCAACCTCGGCTTCGCCTGGCTGACACGCCGTTATCTAGGTGGCGTCAAGCTCGCGGTCAACCACCGAGTCATCGCACTGCTCATCTTCGCGGCGATTCTCGCTGTCGATGCGCTGCTTCTGCACGTCGTTCCCGGAGGATTCGTACCGTCGGAGGATCAGGGGTACCTTCTGGGCTCGGTCTCGCTTCCCGACGGCGCGACGCTGCAGCGGACGCAAGCCGTCGGCGCATCGGTGCAGAAGATCCTGGCGCAGCATCCCGCGGTCGAGCACGTGTTCTATGTCGCCGGCTTCGACGTGATCGCGGGTGCACAGAAACCGAACGCGGCCACGATCTTCATTCCGCTCAAGCCCTGGGACGAGCGCAAGGAGGCGGCCGAGGACGTCGCGCGTTACGTGTTTGCCCATGCGGGCGAGGTGCCGCAGGCGAGCGTGATCGCGTTCAATCCGGCTTCGATCCGCGGCCTCGGCATCGCCGGCGGCTTCGAAGTCTATCTGCAGGACCGTTCCGACGCCGATCCGAAGAAGCTCTACCAGAACCTGCAGGCATTCCTCGATGATTTGCGCTCGCGGCCGGAGCTCACCGGCATCGCGTCGTTCTACCGCCCCACCTCGCCCCAGCTTTTCGTCGACGTCGATCGCGAGAAGGCATTCGCTCTGAGCGTGCCGCTGAAGAGCGTGTTCGACGCGCTGCAGAGCACGATGGGCGTGCTCTACGTGAACGACTTCAACAAGTTCGGCCACACCTACCGCGTCGAGCTGCAGGCCGAAGGACAGTACCGATCGAAGCCGGAGGACCTCGGGAACGTCTACGTCCGATCCACGGGTGGCGACATGATTCCGGTCAAGGCGCTGATCACGATGAAGAACATCGTCGGTCCCGAGCAGCTCGACCGATACAACGGTTTTCTCGCCGCCAAGGTGATCGGGAACGGCGCCGCAGGCGTGAGCTCCGGGCAGGCGATCGCGGCGGTCGAGGACGTCGCGAGAAAGCTGCCCACGGGATACACCATCGCCTGGACGGGTCAGGCGTTCCAGGAGAAACGCATCGGCCGGGCCGCGATCATCGCCTTCGTTTTCGCGATCGTGATGGTTTTCCTGATTCTCTCGGCAAACTATGAGCGCTGGTCGCTTCCAGCCGCCGTGCTGCTCGCCGTGCCCTTCGGGCTACTCGGCGCTCTGACCGCCGTCTTCTTGCGCAACTTCAGCAACGACGTCTATTTCCAGATCGGGCTGGTGGTGCTCATCGGGCTCGCGGCCAAGAACGCCATTCTGATCGTCGAGTTCGCGGCGCAGGAGCAGGCGAAGGGCCTTCCTCCCTTCGAGGCCGCGGTGGAGGCCGCACGGCTTCGCTTCCGGCCGATCGTGATGACCTCGCTCGCGTTCGTGCTGGGCGTTCTGCCGCTGGTCCTGGCCGGCGGCGCCGGGGCTGCCGCCCGCCGTTCTATGGGCACCGGCGTGTTCGGCGGCATGCTCGCGGCGACGTTCATCGCGACCATCTTCATCCCGCTGTTCTTCGTGTTGCTCTCGCGCACCCGGGCCGGGGCTGACGCGTCGGCGCGCGCGAGCGAGGAACCGGCGTGAAGCGTTGCGCGGCGGTCGCCGCGGTGCTCGCGCTGGCGGGTTGCATGGTCGGGCCCGACTACCAGCGCCCTGCGGCGGAGCTCCCGGGCGGCTTCCCCGAGAGCACAGGCGTCGCGGCGGGCGAGAATGCGATTCCCGACGACTGGTGGCGCCTTTTCGGCGATGCGGTGCTCGACGATCTGGTGACGACGGCGCTCGCGGCCAACGTCGACGTTGCGCAGGCCGTCGCGCGGATCGAGGAGGCGGACGCCAACCTGCGCGCCGTCAATGCCGCGCTCTTTCCCGAAGTCGATCTTTCCGGGACCGCCGGCCGAACTGCCAATAGCAACAAGATCGCGGCGCCCTCGCCCCCGATCGTGCGCAACGATCTCCGGCTCGCTCTCAACGCTTCGTTCGAAGTCGACTTCTGGGGCAAGCTTCGACGCGCGACCGAGGCGGCGCGCGCGGAGGGCATGAGCACGCGTTACGCGCGGGACGTCGTGAGCTTGTCGATCGCCGCGCTCACCACGCAGACCTACTTTTCGCTGCGCTCGCTCGATGCCCAGGTCTCGGCGACCCGGGCCACGCTCGTCACGCGCGACGAAACGCTCGCTATCGTGCGCCGCCGCGCCGAAGGCGGGCTGGCGTCCGACCTCGAAGTGAGACAAGCCGAAGGCGCGCGCTCCGACGTCGCCTTCCAGTTGAACGAATTGCTGCGCCAGCGCGCGCTCGCCGAGCACCTGCTGGGTACGCTGACCGGCAGGCTCGATCTCGCGATCCCGCCGGGCGATCTAGCCCATCTGCCCGTGCCCGTGCTGCCGCCGCCGGGACTGCCTTCGGCGCTGCTGGAGCGCCGGCCGGATATCCGTCAGGCCGAGCAGGATCTCGTCGCGGCGAACGCCCAGATCGGTGTGGCCAAGGCGCAGCTTTTTCCGACGATCACGCTCACCGGAGACTTCGGCGGCGAGAGCAAGTCGCTGGCCGGCCTTTTCACGGTGCCCGGCCGCATCTGGGCGCTGGGTGCCGGATTGTCGGCGCCGATTTTCGAAGCGGGCAGGCTCGCGGCGCTGGTCGACGTGCAGCGGGCGCGCGAGCGGCAGGCGCTGGCCGCGTACAGCAGAGCGATTCAGACCGGGTTTCGCGAAGTCGAGGATGCGCTCACCAACGTCCAGCGCTATGCAGCGCTCGAGGGCGACGCGCAGGCGAGCGTCGATGCGGCTCGCGAAGCGCTGCGGCTCGCGAACATCCGCTACGAGGCAGGGTACACGGGATTTCTCGACGTGCTCGACTCGCAGCGCTCGCTCAATGTGGCCGAGCTCGCGCTCATTCGCAGCCGGCAGAGCCTGCTGTCTGCCGGCGTGGACCTGATGAAGGCGCTGGGCGGCGGCTGGGAGCGCAGTTCGTAGCCCGGGGTGAACGCGAGCGCGAACCCCAGGGTCGTCCCGCCCGTTCAGCGCCATCCGGAAGGCGATGCACCGTCGTTCCCGGCGGCTCGCTTCGCTCACCTCGGGCTACGTCAACCGGGCGGCTAGACGCGCCGGCGGTACTCGCCCGTTCGCGTGTCGATTTCGATCTTATCCCCTGTCGCGACGAACAGCGGTACCTGAACTTCGAGGCCGCTGCCCAGCTTTGCCGGCTTGAGCACCTTGCCGGAAGTGTCGCCGCGGACGGCAGGCTCGGTGTAGGTGATCTCGCGCACGACCGAGGTCGGCAGCTCGACCGCGATTGCCTTGCCGTCGTAGAGGGTAAGCTCGCACGCCATGCCGTCTTCGAGATAAGGGACGGCGTCGCCGAGGTTCTCCTTCTCCACTTCGATCTGGTTGTAGTCCTCGTCCATGAAGACGTACATCGGATCCGAGAAGTACGAGAAGGTGACGGGCTTCTTCTCGAGCTGGATGACTTCGAACTTCTCGTCGGCGCGATACACCGTTTCGGTGCCCGAGCCCGAAAGCAGATTCCGGAGCTTCATCTTTACGACGGACGCGTTGCGGCCGGATTTGTTGAATTCCGCCTTCTGTACGACCATCGGGTCCTTGCCGATCATAATCACGTTGCCGGCGCGGACTTCCTGCGCGGTTTTCATGGTTGCACCTACATTAGTTTCGTTGATTCAGAATTTGTTTGCTGGGCATAGACTTAGGCAACCGAGAATTATATCCGATCCAGGCAGAACTTGACCAGCGCCGTCGCGAGATCTCGTGTCTGCGCGAGATCGGCGGCCCACGCCTGCGCGTGCGCCCACAAGTCGGCACGCCATTGGACGAGGCCGCTCCAGGCGGGACCGACGTTTCCGTCGCCGTTCCAGGCCCGAGAGAAGGCTCTCAAGGCCGCGGCCGCATCGCCGGGCAGTGCGGCGGTGTAGCGATCGAGAAAAGCCCCGAGCTTCAACCGATGTGCATCCTCTGCCTGGGGATAGACGTGCCAGACGAGCGGACGCGCGGCCCACTGAGCTCGCGCGAAGGAATCCTCCCCGCGAACGAAATTCATGTCGCACGCCCAGAGCATCCGGTCGTAGTCGTCCTGGGAAACGAAGGGCACCCGGGCGACCGTAAGGCGCCCGCGTGCATGCGTCCTTCGGCCGCTCGCTGCGCCGGCCCAGCCCTCGATCGCGCCCTCCGCAACGCCTTCCGGAACGATGCAGACGATCGGCGCTTCGCCCGTCGACCAGGCGTTCAGAAGATCCGCGACGGGCGCATTCGGATAGCAGAACAGCGAGACCGTCGACTGCTCTTCGTCCAGCCCCACGCCGAGGGTACGCCAGAGCGCCGCCCGCGCCCCGGCATCGGCTAGGAAAGCATCGCGCCGCGCGATGAGATCGCGCTCGCGCAGCAATCCTCCGCTCGCGGGCGTGAATCCCGGAAAGAAGAAATGGCGCGTGAGCGGCAGCGTCGGATGGCGTGATGCGAGCCCGTGGCAATCGTCGATCCACTTTTCCGCGGAGAGGTACTCGAGGTTGACCCAGACCGGAGGCTTATCGCGGGCCGCCATGGCCTGAAGATAGGAGGGCGGCAGGCCGCAGCCGAACGCCTCGATGACGACCGCGCCGGGACTCGCGCGCCGAAAGGGCGACTCCGGTCGGCACCATGCGCGGATGTCGATGCCATTGTGCTGCTGCACGTCGCGCGACGCGTCGACCCCTGGCACAAGTCGCGCGAGCGTCGGCAACGCGTCGATGCAGAGGCGCACACGCAGGCCGTGCTCGGCCGATAGAATGCGTGCGAGCCGCCAAGCGACGCCCGCATCGCCGTAATTGTCGACGACGGAGCAGAAAATGTCCCAGCGCGGCGATGGGCTCGGCATTGGAAGTCGAACGCGGGGAAAGCGCGAATGGACGCATTCTGCCGCGAGCGCGCGTGCCCTGCCAGCGTGCGACGTATACAATGTTGGCAAGACCGGTGTTCTTCGCATGACACCGGACTCGCCTGATGGTGGATTCCTCCGTCGTCACTCCTCTTGCTGTCGACGTCGTTTCCGACGTCGTCTGCCCGTGGTGCTACATCGGCAAGCGGAAGCTCGAGCGAGCGCTCGACGAGCTCAAGGCTCGCGAGGCCTCGCTCGAGGTCGTCGTTCGGTGGCATCCGTTCGAACTCAATCCCGATCTGCCCGCGGAGGGGATCGCGCGCCGCGCTTACACTGAAGCGAAATTCGGCGCTGGTCGCGCGGCGGAGATCTATTCTCGGGTGAGCGCCGTCGGCGAGAGCGTCGGCATCGGCTTCGATTTCGATCGCATCGCCCGCCAGCCGAACACGCGCAACGCGCACCGCCTGGTCGCGTGGGCGCAGCAGAGCGGCGACGCGGCGGCGCTGGTCGAAGGGCTGTTTCGCGCATTTTTCGTCGAGGGCCGGTCATTGAGCGACGCATCGGAGCTCGCCGCCATCGCGGAAAGCGCCGGCTTCGATCGCGCGGCCGCCCGCGAGCTACTGGCTTCGGAGGGGCTGCGCGCCGACGTGGACGCCGAGTATCGCGAAGCGCAGGCCGCCGGCATCGGCGCCGTGCCGTTCTTCATTTTCAACGGTCGAGTCGCGGTGTCGGGTGCGCACGATCCGCCGACGCTGCTCGAAGCGATCGCGTCGGCGCGCGCGTGAGCGTGAGCGTGAGGGTTCATCGATGAGCGCCGCAGACCCGCCCCAGGATCTCGTAGCGCTCTTCGCCGCGCAGCGCGCAGCATTCGCCGCCGCTCCGGATCCGCCGCTCGGCGTGCGACGCGACCGCCTCGACCGGGTGGCGGCGATGATCGAAGAGGGCGAGAACGAGATGGTTTCCGCCATTTCCGCCGATTTCGGCGTCCGCTCACCGCAGGAGACGCGGCTCGCCGAGCTCTTCATGATCCATGTCGGCATCCGCCACGCGCGACGCCATCTCGCCGAGTGGATGCGCTCGAGGCGAGTCGCGACGCCGCTCTATCTGTGGCCTGGCCGGAGCCAGATCATCCGTCAGCCGGTCGGCGTCGTGGGCGTGATCAGTCCATGGAACTATGCGGTGCAGCTCGCGCTTCTGCCGGCCGTCGCGGCGCTCGCCGCCGGGAACCGCGTGCTGCTGAAGCCGAGCGAGCTCACGCCGCAGGCGGCCGGCTTGCTCGCGCGACTCGTCGGTCAACGCTTCGCCGCCGACGAATTCGCGGTGGTGACCGGCGGACCGGACGTAGGCGAGGCGTTCTCCCGGCTGCCGTTCGATCATCTGTTCTTCACGGGCTCGACCGCCGTCGGTCGCAGGATCGCGCTCGCCGCCGCCCAGAACCTGACGCCGGTCACGCTTGAGCTGGGCGGCAAGTCGCCCGCCATCATCCATCCGGAAGCCGACATCGGCGCGCTCGCGCCGCGACTTGTCACAGGCAAGCTCCTCAACGCAGGGCAGACCTGCATCGCGCCCGATTACGTGCTCGCTCCCGAGGATCGCATCGACGCGCTCGTCGAGGCGCTCGGCGCGAGCGTTGCGGCGCTCTATCCGCGGCTCGGCGCGAATCCCGACTACACCAGCATCGTCGACGACCGTCACTACGCGAGGCTCGAAGCGCTGGTTGCCGACGCCGAAGCCAAAGGCGCGCGCGCGGTGCGCCTGAATCCCGGCAACGAGCTGTTGCCCGAGCGAGCGCGCAAGCTCGCGCCCACGTTGCTCGTCGGTGTGCGCGACGACATGGCGGCGATGCGGGAGGAGATCTTCGGTCCGGTGCTCCCGATCGAATCCTACGGGAGCCTCGACGAAGCGATCGCGAAGGTCAACGGCCGTCCGAGGCCGCTCGCGCTGTATGCATTCGGCGGCGGCGCCGCAATGCGCGAGCGTGTCCTGCGGAGAACGTTCGCCGGAGGCGTCACCTTGGACGACACGCTCTGGCATTTCAGCAACGAAGAGCTGCCTTTCGGCGGCATCGGTCCCTCGGGCATCGGCGCATACCACGGGGAGCGCGGGTTCAGGACGTTCAGCCACGAAAAGGCGGTGTTCGCTCAGCCGCGGTTTGCACTGGCGTGGTTGTTGAGACCGCCCTACGGGGCGCGCTTCGACCTCGTACTGAAAATCCTGAAGCGGATTGCGTAGGCAACGTAGCGCGGGGTGAGCGCGAGGCGCGAACCCCGGGACGCTCGGCGTCGTGCTCCCGGGGTTCGCTCCACTCCCCGGGTTCGCTCCACGCATCCCGGGCTACCGCTACTGCTTCGATGCTGTCGCGGGTCCGCGTCGTCGACGCCAGAGCGCATCGGCCAGCACCGCGACGACCAGCACGTTGAGGCCGAAGGTCGCCAGCTTGAGCGGCGTCACGCTTTTCGCGAGCTCGTAGACCTCGAAGGGAATGTAAATCAGGCCGGACGCGACGCCGAGCCATTCCGCCCATACCCGGTCGTGCCAGAGTCCATAGCCTTCGGCGATGCGCACGGTCGCATAGGTCAGCGCGCCGAGCGCGAGGAACCACATGTCGACCGAGGCGACCTGCTCCACGAGTTTCAGGAACACGCCCGGAATCCGGCTCGCGGGGTTGAGATGCAGATGGAGCAACAGCTCCTCCGCGACATCCTGAATGCCGCGATGGACGAACGCGAGCAGTCCGAGTCCGGCGCACAGCACCAGCACGCCCTTGGCGAGCTCGAACACCGCGACGAAGCGAAGCTCTGTACCGAACCAGCCGCGGAGGTTCCGCGACCGCTCGTCGGGTTGGCTTACCACGAGGCGGCCGCGCTGTTCCGAGCCGTTTATTTGGATACGGGCAGCTTGCCCTGCACGCCTTCGACGTAGTAGTCCATCTTCGACAACACGTCGTCGCTCATTACCTTGCCTGCGGCGAGCCGCTCTTTGCCGTCGTTGTCCTCGACCGGACCGGTAAAGGGATGGAACCTGCCCGCGGCGATGTCGGCCCCCGTCTTGGCGACCAGATCCTGGACGTCCTTCGGAACCACCTTGTTGTACGGCCCCATCTTGATCATCCCGTCCTTGATGCCGCCCCAGACGTTCCCCGGCTTCCAGTTGCCGGCCATCGCGTCGCGCACCGTCTTGGTATAGAAGGCGCCCCATTGGTGGGTCACCGCCGTGAGCTCGGTGTTCGGCCCGTATTTCGACATGTCGGAATGGTAGGCGATCGAATACACCTTCTTCGCCTCGGCCGCCTGCACCACCGCCGTCGAGTCGGTATGGTGGGTGAGCACGTCCGCGTCCTGCGAAATCAGCGTTTCGGCCGCCTCGCGCTCGCGGCCGGGGTCGTACCACGAATTGACCCACACGACCTTGACCTCCGCCTTCGGATTGACGCTGCGCATGCCGCGGGTGAACGCATTGATGCCCATCACGACTTCGGGAATCGGAAACGCGGCGACGTAGCCGGCGACGTTCGACTTGGTCATTTTCCCGGCGACAATGCCGGCGAGATACCGCCCCTCGTAGAAGCGCGCGTTGTAGATGCCGACGTTGGCTGCGGTCTTGTATCCCGTCGCGTGCTCGAAGTAGGCCTTGGGAAACTGCTTCGCAACCTTGATCGTCGGATTCATATAGCCGAACGACGTCGTGAATATGAGCTTGTTGCCTTCCTGCGCGAGCTCGCGAATCACACGCTCCGCATCCGCACCCTCGGGCACGCTCTCGACATACTTGGTCTGGACCTTGGCGCCGAGCGCATGCTCCATTTCCTTGCGACCGGAATCGTGCTGGAACGTCCACCCCGCGTCGCTGATAGGGCTCACGTAGACGAAGCCGACCTTGAATGGCTCGTCCGCAGCGAGGGCCGCCGAAGCGATACCCATCGAGGCCGAGACGGCAAAGGCGCCGGTCATCGCCATCAGGGTCCGTCGCGTCCAGCGTGGTTGGATGTGCGGCATGCGTTTCTCCTTCTCTCCGGGATGCGCCGCCCAGGACGGCGAAGCGCGATTTTACCTGAGCGCTGTAGCCCGACGGTGAGCGTCGTCGGCGAACCTCTGGAGAGACGCGTTCTTTCCCCGGGGTTCGCTGACCCTCACCCCGGGCTACGCGTCGGGGTGGTAGGGCTTGCCGAGCGACGCCGGAGCGTTGAGCCGGATGGTTGCGGCGTCGCGGGAGATGAGCGTGAGAACGACGATCGTCGCGATGTAGGGCAGCATCGACAGGAGCTGCGACGGCACGTCGAGCCCGAGCGCCTGGGCTTGGAACTGCGCCAACGTCACCGCGCCGAAAAGGTACGCGCCGGCGAGGAGCCGCCAGGGCTTCCACGTCGCGAACACGACCAGCGCGAGCGCGATCCACCCGCGACCCGCGGTCATGCCCTCGGTCCACAGCGGCGTGTAAGCGACGGCCAGGTAGGCGCCGGCGAGCCCGGCGCAGGCGCCGCCGAAGAGCACGGCAGCGTAGCGGATCGCGATCACCGGGTAGCCGATGGCGTGCGCCGAATCGGGCGACTCGCCGATCGCCCGCAGGACGAGCCCCGCGCGCGTGCGGAACAGGAACCAGTGCACGAGCGCAACCAGCGCGACGGAGAGGTAGACGAACGGGCTGTGCGCGAAGACGAGCTTGCCGAAGAACGGGAGATCCGATACGCCGGGGATCGCCAGGGGCTTGATGCCTTCGATCACGACGCTGACGTAGCCGAGTCCCGCGAACGCGGAGAGCCCCACGCCGAACAGCGACAACGCGAGCCCGGCCGCGACCTGGTTCGCCATGAGCGTGAGGGTCAGCACCGCGAACGCGAGCGACAGCGCCGCGCCAGCGAGCATGCCTGCGGCCACGCCCAGCCAAGGCGACCGGCTGGTGGCAGCGACGATGAATGCGACAACCGCGCCGACCAGCATCATGCCCTCCACGCCGAGATTGAGCACGCCGGAGCGTTCCGTCACGAGCTCGCCGACTCCGGCGAGCACGAGCGGCGTTCCCGCGGCGAGCGTGAGCGCGATCAGCGTGACGACGTGCTCCATCACGCGGGCGCGGGCCGGTCACCGGCCGCCAGGACCGGTCGCCAGCGCAGGCGCAGGCGGAAGTCGATGAACACGTCGGCGGCCAGCAGAAAGAACAGCAGCATCCCCTGGAACAGCCCCGTGACGGCGGAAGGCAGCGCGAGACCGATCTGCGCTGCCTCGCCGCCCAGATACAGGAGCGACATCAGGAGGCTCGAGAGCAGAATGCCCAGCGGATCCAGGCGCCCCACGAACGCGACGATGATCGCCGCGAATCCGTAGCCCGGCGACATCGAGGGCAGGAGCTGTCCTATCGGCCCGGCCGCTTCATCGACGCCGGCGAGCCCCGCGGTGGCACCGCCGATGAGCATGCCCAGCCAGACCGTTCTCGGCGTGGAGATGCCCGCGTATCCCGCGGCGGCAGGCGCGAGTCCCGCCACCCGCATCTGAAAACCGACGAGACTTCGGCGCATGAAGATCCATGCAATGGCAACCACGAAAAGCGCGAGAACGAATCCCAGGTTGAGCCGCGTCTCGGGCAGGAGGTTCGGCAGAAGCGCCGCGTCGGCGAACATCTTCGACTGCGGAAAATTGAAGCCTTCGGGATCGCGCCATGGTCCGTGCACCAGCCAGGACAGTGCGAGCTTGGCCACGTACACCAGCATCAGGCTCACGAGAATCTCGTTGGCGTTGAACCGCGTTCTGAGCCATGCCGGAATCGCCGCCCAGGCCATCCCTCCCGCGACACCTGCGACGAGCATCAGCGGAAGCAGCCACGCTCCGCCTTTATCCTGCAGCGCGAGTGCGATGCCGCCGCCGCAGAGCGCGCCCAGTGTGAGCTGTCCCTCGGCGCCGATGTTCCACACGTTCGCCCGGTAGCCGGCCGCCAACCCCACCGCGCAGAGCATGAGTGGCGAGGCCTTGAGGAGCAATTCGGCCACCCCGTACAGGCTGTCGACCGGCTTGACGAAGAAAACGTAGAACGCCGCGAACGGATTCTTGCCGAGGCCCGAGAACAGCACGAAGCCGACGATGAAGATCGCCGCCGCGGCGATGACCGGCGACAGCCACGCCATGAGGCGCGAAGGCTCGGGGCGCGGCTCCAGTGCGATCGAGAAGCGCAGTCTCGACGGGCCGACCTTCGCATTGCGGCTCGCGCGCGGGCGGCCGCTCACGGCGTCTCTCGCGGCCGCGTGTCGACCAGCGCCCCCTCGGGCTCGAGGCGTGCGGCATGCTTGCCGATGAACGACCCACCCATCAGCAGTCCGATCTCCTCGGCGTTGGTCTCGCTCGCCGGCGTCGCCGGCGAGAGTCTCCCGCGCGCCATGACGCAGATGCGGTCGCAGATCTCGAACAGCTCGTCGAGCTCCTCCGAAACGACGAGGACCGCGACGCCCTGATCGCGCAGGTCGATGAGCGCCTGCCGGATCTGCGCCGACGCGCCGACGTCGACACCCCAGGTCGGCTGCGCGGCGATCATCACGCGCGGACCCTGGAGGATCTCGCGCCCGACGATGTACTTCTGCAGGTTGCCGCCCGAGAGGCTGCGGGCGGCAGCGGCAGGTCCCGGCGCCTTGACCTTGAAGCGATCGATGGTTGCGGCCGCATAGGCCCGCGCGGCGTCGAAGCGGATGAAGCCCCGCCGGACCAGCTCCTGCCGATGCGCGGTGAGCAACGCATTCTCGGAGAGGGACATTTCCGGCACCGCTCCGCGGCCGAGGCGCTCCTCGGGCACGAACGCGAGGCCGAGCGCGCGTCTCGCTGCGGCATCGAGACGGCCTGCGGGCTCGCTGTTGAGCACGATCGCGTTGGCGTTGCGCACGGTTCGCTCGCCGGAGAGCGCCGCGAGAAGCTCCTTCTGGCCGTTGCCCGAGACGCCCGCGATGCCGACGATCTCGCCGCCGCGCACGGAGAGCTCGATATCCCTCAGGCTTACCCCGAAAGGATCGTCCGTGGTGAGGGAAAGCCCGCGCACGTCGAGCGCGCCGTCGCCGCGCGTCGTCGCCTCGCCCCGGCGCGGGTGCGGCAGTTCGCCGCCGATCATCATTCGCGCGAGACTCGACGTCGACTCGCGACGCGGATCGCACTCGCCCGAGACGCGGCCTGCGCGGAGCACGGTCGCGCGATGGCAGAGCGAGCGGATCTCGTCGAGCTTGTGGCTGATGTAGAGGACGCTGCAGCCTTCGCCGGCGAGCTGCCGCAGCGTCTCGAACAGCCTCTCCACGGCCTGCGGCGTGAGCACCGAGGTGGGCTCGTCCATGATCAGCAGCTGCGGCTGCTGCAGCAGGCAGCGCACGATCTCCACCCTTTGTCGCTCGCCGACCGACATGTTGTGCACGCGTCGGCGCGGATCGAGAGGCAGCCCGTAGCGTTGCGACACGTCCCGGATCCGCGCCTGCAGACCGCGCCCGGCCGCGTGCGGGTCGAGCGCGAGCGCAATGTTCTCGGCGACTGTGAGCGTGTCGAACAGCGAGAAGTGCTGGAACACCATGCCGATGCCGAGCGCGCGGGCGCGGGCCGGGCTTGCGATGGCCGCCGATTCGCCGTTCCAGCGGATCGTGCCTTCGTCGGGCTTGACCACGCCGTAGATGATCTTCATCAGCGTCGATTTGCCCGCGCCGTTCTCTCCCAGCACGGCGTGAATCTCTCCGGGCATGACGGTGAGATCGATGCGATCGTTGGCCACGACTGCCGGATAGCGCTTGCTGATGCCCGAGAGCTCGAGCCGCGGTACGGGCCCTGACGCGCGAGGCGATGCGCTTGCCGCGCGCATCAGCGCGTGCTCTCGCCCGCGCGCGGTCGCGCCGACCGTTCGGCCGCGGCGCATTCGCGCTGTTGCAGCAGCTCGGCGGCGACGGCCACTGCGATCGCCCCCGGCTCGCGGCCGGCGATGCCCACGATGCCGATGGGACAGACGACGCGACCGATCGAAGCCGCGTCGAATCCACGTTCGCGGAGCCGGCGCTCCATCTGTGTGCGCTTCGCCCCGGAGCCGATCATCCCGGCGTAGGCGAAGTCGCCGCGGGCCGCGATCGCCGCGATGAGGTCGAAATCGAGCGCGTGGCTGTGCGTCATCACCAGGAACATGGTGCCGGGCGGCGCAGCGCGCACTTCGGCCTCGGGAATATCCGTGGCGACGATTGCCACGTTCGGCGGCACGGTTGCGGGGAAGTCGTGCTCACGCTCGTCGACCCACGTGACCGAGCAGGGCAGCGCCCCGAGCACCTGCACCAGCGCGCGACCGACGTGCCCGTTGCCGAACACAATGATGCGGAAATCGTTGGCGGTTGCGCGCTCGACGAACCAGCTCGTGCCGGCATCCTCGATCAGCACGGGTCCGCCCGCATCGCGCAGCAGCGGTTCCGCCGCGGCGATGACGGGACGCGGCAGTCCGGCCTCCGGCGTGACGACCCAGGGCCCGGGAGCTTCAGGCCGCACGGCGGTCGCGAGCGCCACGGTCTCGCCGCCCTCGATGCGGCGGGCCAGCGCTTCGAGCGCGGCGGTCGCACCGGCGCCGAACCCCTGGAAAAGCACGGTCGCCACACCGCCGCAACACTGTCCGAGACGGGCGGCGAGCGGAAATCTTGCAAGCCACGAGCCGCCGCTCGCCGTCGAGAGCGCTTCGCGCGCGATCCGGATGGCTTCGAATTCAAGGTGGCCGCCGCCGATCGTGCCGTACGTGGTGCGCGCCGTCGCGATCATGCGCGCGCCAGCCTCGCGCGGCGCGGATCCGCGCGTCGCGGCAACCGTGATCAGCACCGCTCGCTCTTCGGCGGCGAGCGCGGCGCGCAAGCTCGCGATCCAGTCGTTCATCCTGGTGCCTGCCTGATCCGCTCGCGGTGAGCCTGTCGAGCCACGATGAGCCTCAAGCTTCGCCCACGCGCGTCGTCCGCGCTTTGCCAGATTCGGGGCGAACGGACGCCGAGGCTGCGCCGCGTCGCGCGATCTCCTGCACCGAGAACAGGATCGCTTCGTTGGTGGCGGGCGCGTCGAGCCTGGGCGAAACGCGATAGTCGGCGACGCTCGCGACGGCATCGCGCAGAGCGTGGAACACCGAGAGCGCGAGCATGAGCGGCGGCTCGCCGATCGCCTTCGAGCGATGGATCGTGTCCTCGCGATTTGGCTCGCCGAACCATTCGAAAGCAAAGCGCCCGGGCCAGTCGCGGCAGGCCGGGATCTTGTAGGTCGACGGCGAGTGCGTGCCGAGCTCACCGCGCTCGTTCCACCACAGCTCCTCCATCGTGAGCCAGCCGACGCCCTGGAGAAAACCGCCTTCGAGCTGGCCGCGGTCCAGCGCGGGATTGAGCGACGCGCCGACGTCGTGCAGGACGTCGACCGCGAGCACCCTGTTCTCGCCCGTCAGCGTATCGATCACCACTTCGGAGACCGCGGCGCCGTAGGCGAAGTAGAAGAACGGCCGGCCGGTGAACGTCTTTCTGTCGTAGTGAATCTTCGGCGTGGCGTAGAAACCGGTCGCCGACAGCGATACGCGCGCGCGATGCGCCAGCACGGTGAGATCGGCGAGCGGCAGCGCGCGGGTCCCGGTGCGCACGTGGTTGCCCGCGAAGACGACTTCGCTCGCCGCGACGCCGAAGTGGCCGGCGGCGAGTGTGGCCAGCCGCTCCCGCAACGCGCGCGCGGCGCTTAAGGCCGCCATGCCGTTCATGTCGCTGCCGGAGGAGGCCGCGGTTGCCGACGCATTCGGCACCTTGCTCGTGTCGGCCGCGGTGACGCGAACGCGGTCGAGCGTGACGCCCAGCTCGTGCGCGACCACCTGCGCCACCTTGGTGTAGAGCCCCTGACCCATCTCGGTGCCGCCGTGGTTGAGCAGCACGGTCCCGTCGGTGTACAGGTGCACCAGCGCGCCGGCCTGGTTGTAGTGCGAGGCCGTGAACGAAATCCCGAACTTCACCGGCGTCAGCGCGATGCCGCGCTTCAGGACCGGGCTCGTCCGGTTCCAGGCGGCGATCTCGGCGCGGCGCTCGCGATAGCGCGCCGACTGCGCGAGCCGGTCTGCGAGCTCGGGCATCACGTTGTCCTCGACCTTCATGCGGTACGGCGTTTCGTCGCGCGGCGTCTCGCCGTAGAAGTTCGCCCGCCGCACGTCGAGCGGATCCTGCCCGAGGTGACGCGCGATCTCGTCCAGCACATATTCGATGGCGAACATGCCCTGCGGTCCGCCGAAGCCGCGGAACGCCGTGTCGGAGGCGGTGTTGGTCTTGCAGCGGTACGAGGTGAGCGCGAGATTCTCGAGGAAATAGCAGTTGTCGACGTGGAACAAGGCCCGGTCGTTGACCGGTCCGGAGAGATCGGCGGAAAAGCCGCAGCGCGAGGCGAGCACGAGGTCGAGCCCGACGATGCGGCCGTCGTCGTCGAAGCCGACGTCGTAGTCGTAGCGGAAGGCGTGCCGCTTGCCGGTCTGGATCATGTCGTCGTCGCGATCGACGCGCATCTTCACCGCGCGCCCCGTCGCTCTCGCGAGGATCGCGGCGACGCAGGCATAGAGCCCGGCCTGCGTTTCCTTGCCGCCGAAGGCGCCGCCCATCCGCCGGCACTCGACGGTGATGTTGTGCGCGGGCATGCCGAGCGCATGCGCGACTTCGAGCTGGATCTCGCCCGGATGCTGCGTGGAGCAGTGCACCAGCATGGCGCCGTCTTCCTTCGGCACGGCGAGCGAGATCTGGCCTTCGAGATAGAAGTGGTCCTGGCCGCCGCAGCGGAAGCGGCCGGCCAGCCGATGCGGCGCGGCGGCCAGCGCGGCCGCGGTATCGCCGCGGGTGAGCCGCTCGGTCGGAAGCACGAACGATTGCGCGGCGAGCGCCTCGTCGATCGTGAGCACGGCGGGGAGCGCGTCGTACTTGACGCGCGCGAGCCGCGCGGCGCGCCGGGCCGCGTTCACCGAAGTCGCGGCCACGGCGAATATCGGCTGGCCGACATACTGTACGAGCGCATCGGCGAGGATCGGCTCGTCGTGCAGAATCGGGCCGACGTCGTTGACGCCGGGAATCTCGGCGGCGGTCACGACCGCGACCACACCCGGTGCGGCGCGCACGCGGGCGAGATCGAGGCCGAGGATGCGCGCGTGCGCCTTCTCGCTTTTTCCCAGCGCGGCGTAAAGGGTGCCGCGCGGCTCGACGATATCGTCTATATAGTCGGCTTCGCCCGCGACGTGCAGATGCGCGCTGTCATGCGCCGGCGTCGCACCGATGAGCGGCGTTTCCGGGTGCGATCCCCCGTTCACGAGGCGACGTACTCCACCGCGCGCGTCGCCACGTCCGGCCGCGTCGTCTCGAGATGGAAGCGGCGCAGGAGGTTCTTGAGGACCGTGATCCGGTACGCGGCGCTCGCGCGCATGTCCGAGATCGGCGCGAAGTCGCGCTCCAGCGCAGCCTCGCCGGCTGCCATCGCGGCGTCGTCCCAGCTCCGCCCGCGCAATGCCTGCTCGCACTGCTGCGCGCGCTTCGGCGTCGCAGCGACGCCTCCACAGCCGATCCGCACGTCCACCACGTGCGCTTCGGGGCCTTCGCCGTCGCGTACGAGCCTGAAGCAGACGCAGACCGCCGAAATGTCCTGGTCGAAACGCTTGGAGATCTTGTACGCACGCACTTCGGCACGCTGCGGTGTCGGGACGTGGATTGCCTCGACGAATTCGCCGGCTCGCAGCGCCGTGTTCTGGTAGCTGATGTAGAAATCGTCGAGCGCCAGCTTGCGCCGCGCTTCGCCACGGCGGAGCGACAACGTTGCGCCGAGTGCGAGCAGTACCGGCATCGAGTCACCGATGGGTGAGCCGTTGGCGACGTTGCCGCCCAGCGTGCCCGAGTTGCGAATCGGCAGCGAGCCGAAGCGCGACCAGACTTCCGCGAGCGCAGGATAAAGACGCCCGATGAGCGCGAAGGCATCGGTCAGCGGGACGGCGGCGCCGATCACCAGCTCGTCTGCCGTAGTCGCAGTCGTGCAGAGCTCGCGCACGGCCCCGGTATGGATGATCGTTCCGAGATCGCGATGCTGCTTCGTTACCCAGAGGGCGACGTCGGTCGCGCCGGCGACCAATCGCGCATCGGGATGCGCAATGCAGAGCCGCGCGAGCTCGTCCACGGTGGCGGGTGCGAAGTAGCGCTGGCCCGCGCTTTCGAGCTCGAGGGTCGATTCGCGGCGCAGGCCGGCAAGCTGCGCGGCGAGGGCACGCTCTTCATCGCTCGCGATGCGGCGGTCTTGTCCGTCGGCGCCGGGTCCACGCCAGCCGGCCGCGGGCGGAAGCGTATGCATCCGTTCCGCCGCCTCGATGATCGGTCGGTAGCCGGTACAACGGCAGAGATTTCCCGACAGCGCATCGTCGATGAATGCCCGATCGGCGCGACGCGTCTGCTTGTACAGCGCGAAGAGCGACATCGCGAACCCTGGCGTGCAGAACCCGCATTGCGATGCGTGACAGTCGACAAGCGCCTGCTGCACGGGATGCAGCGCGCCATCGGGGGACTTGAGGCTCTCGACGGTGGCGAGCGCCTTGCCGTCGATCGTCGGAAGCAGCCGGATGCAGGCGTTGATCGGGCGCCACCGGATCGCGTCGCCGTCGAGTTCGCCGAGGACCACCGTGCATGCGCCGCAGTCGCCCTCGGCGCAGCCTTCCTTCGTGCCGGTGCGGCCCAGATCTCCACGCAGATACTCGAGCAGCGTCGTCTGCGGCGATGCGCCGGCAACGCGAACGAGCTGCCCGTCCAGGATGAACCGCACCTCGTGCGGGCCGCTCATGCGCGCAGCCCGCATGAATGACGACCAAGGGCCCCGGGAGAGAAAACCCCGCGTGCGGCCCGGTGAGGAAGATCGGACCGCGTCACACGCCTGCTGCTTTCTACCTCTTGCCCGTGGCGAGCATGACGTCGTGGAGCAGCTTGGCGGCGCCTGTGTTGTGTACGCTCATGCGCACCAGGATGTCGGGCGGCAGGATAGTCTTGTGGTAGTAGGCTTCGTTCCACTCGTCCGAGATCGCGATCACCGTCCCGTCGAGATTCAGACCGCCATAAAGGCCCTTCGAGCGGCTGAAGGAGATGAAATCGGCGACGACGTCCGACTTCGCTCCCGCGCCGATGGGACCGGCGGCGACACTGGCATCGCCGCCGAGCTTCACCGACGGCGAGAGCAGCGAGTTGAGACCCTTCTCGGTCATGACCAGCGTGACGACCTCCGACACCGAGATCCCCGCCTGGAAGCCGACGCTCGCGGTAGCCAGGGTGTAGAACGCCGGGCCGCCCCACTTGCCGCTGTGCGCGTCGTGCGCCAGCGTCACCGCCCGCCCGCCCGAGCCGCCGAAGATGAATCCGGCCTTCGCCACCTCGGGCGCGATCATCACCGCCTTGGCACGGTGGATGTTCTGTTGCAGCCAGGTCATGTCCGGGTCGCGCATGAAGCGCGACAGGGTCACCTCGGCGGCGTTCACGAGCTTCTGTTGTTCGCTTTGCGCCAGCGCGGCGCCGCTCGCCGCCAATAGCAGCAGCGCGGCAAGGCTTCCTGCGAGGCGGGTGCTGCGAGTCTTCGACATGGTCCGCTCCATTGGGTATTGACGACGGGGTGATTCGCCCGGGAATGTCATTATATGCCTTGCACGATTTCGCTCTGAACCGCCGCGGCATATCGCGGCGTCGCTAGCGCAGCAGCTCCAGCCCAGAGTCCGTGACCCGCACGCGGTCGCCGATGTGCAGGCCCGTGGGCGCGGCCTGGCGAATGGTCGCCCAGCTGCCATCGTCGAACTTGACGCCGATCTGGTAGGTCACCTGCGACTGGCCTTTTTCGATCTGGTGCCCGGCGTAGGCGCCGCCCGCCGCCCCGACGACGGCGGCGACCGTGCGCCCGGTCCCGCTGCCGATGAGGCTCCCCAGGCCGCCGCCGATGAGACCCCCGACGATCAGGCCTGCGCCGCTGGGACTCTTGGGCTCGACCACTTCGTTGACGGATTCGACGGTGCCGACACGCGCCGGTGGCGGGCTCTGGATCACCTGGTAGGTCGGCTGCGGGCCGCAGCCGGCGAGCAGCGCCATGCCGGCCAGACCCGCGATCGCAACCGCACCGCTCAAGAACCGTTGCAACGAAAGCATGATGGACCTCCGTTCATTCGGGAATCGCGTTCAGCAAATACATCGCGGCGAGGAGCCCGCTCGGCCGCCCGAGCGGGCCGAGCCACTTGTTGAAGATGGGATCGATCTCGCCGGAGAGGTAGACCTGAGTGAGCGCGCGGTTGACCTCGAGCCGGAAAGCCGAATCGTTGCGCGGGAGCATGAATGCGTAGGGCTCGAACGACAAATCTTCGCTGAGCAGCGCGAACGCCTTCGGATTCTTGGCCTGGGCGGCGAGGCCGACCAGCTTGATCTTGTCGCTCGCAAACGCCGCCACGCCGCCTGCCTCCAGAAGCGCCACGCCTTCGACACCGTCCTTGACTTGGACGACCTTGGCGTTGATCAGGCGACTCTGCAGCATCTGAGCGAGGCGTTTCTCGGTCGTGGTGCCGGTGGTGACACCAATCGACTTGCCTGCCAGGTCGCCGAAACCGTTGACGTCCGAATCGGCACGGACCAGGAATCCGCCACCGTCGACGAAGATCAGATTACTGAAGTCGACCTGCTGAAGACGCGTCAGCGATTGGGTCGTGTTGGCGCATTCCAGGTCGGCCTTGCCGCTCGCGACCATCGCCACGCGGTTCGGCACGGTATCGACGACCCAGTTGACCTTGAGATCCGGTATGCCGGTGACCCGGCCGAGCGCGGCGATGACCCGCTTGCACAAGTCGATCGAGTAGCCCGCCGGCTGATTGTTGGTCTCGACGTACGAGAAAGGCAGCGAATCGGCCGAGAACGCGACGGTAATCGACTTGGCGGCCTTGATCCTCGCCAGCGTGTCGGGAGTCCCCTGGGCGCATGCGGCTCCGGACAGAAGTCCGGCTAGGAGCAGCAGCAACGGCAAGCTTGGTTTCACGAGGTACCTCCTCAAGGTGCGAAGTCACCCGCAAGCACCTTTGCACGACTGGCGAGGCGGGATGACGGGCCCCTGCGGCGGGCAGAGCGTGCTCGATGCGCAGGTTCGACAAAAGACATTATAGTTCCCGCATGCGCCGCCGACATGGTATCGAGCGAGCGCATGCTACACTTCGCGAGCTTCGCGGGACGCGCGACGCACCGGCTTTCAAAATCGGCATCGAGGGAGAATGCTCGCATCTCGCCATCGCGGCGTGTTGACGAAGGTCTGCGCGGCCGCGTGTCTGTGCTTCGCCATCGCGCTCGCCTCCGCGGCCGAGCCGTTGCGCACCCTCGATCGGATCAAAACGGACGCCACGATCCGTCTGGGCTACCGCTCCGGTGCCGCACCATTTTCGTTCAGGGAGCGCGACGGCAGGGTAAGGGGGTACAGCGCCGAGCTGTGCACTCGTGTCGCGGCCGGGCTGCAGAAGCAGCTCGGGCTTTCCCACCTTCGGATCGAGTGGGTCGCGCTCGATGCCGATAACCGGCTGGAGGCGGTCGCTTCCGGACGAGCCGATATGGAATGCGGGACGACCACGATCAGCCTGTCCCGCTACGAGAAGGTCGACTTCAGCCTGCCGATTTTCATCGATGGCGGAAGCGTGCTGGTCTCGGCGGCGTCCAGGGTCGAACGCCTCGCCGATCTCGACGGCAAGAAGGTTGCAGTCATCCGGGGCACCACCACCGAGCGCGCGCTCGAGCGGCAGCTCGAGCTCACCGGCGCGAAGGCGCAAGCCGTGCCCGTCAAGGACGGCGCCGAGGGCATCGGCCTGCTTGCCCAGGGGAAGGTCGACGGCTATGCCAGCGATCGGATCGTGCTGATCGGTCTGCGTTCGACGGCTGCGGAGCCCGAGAAGTTGAAGCTCCTCGAGAACGATTTCTCCTTCGAGCCCTATGCGCTCGTCGTGCGGCGCGACGATCCCGATTTCCGTCTGGCGGTCAACCGGGCGCTGGTCGATCTGTATCGCAGCGGCGAGATCGACCCTATCTTCTATCGCTGGCTGGGCAATCTGGGACAACCCAGCCCTCTGCTCAACGCGATGTTTTATCTCTCCACGCTGCCCGAATGATCCGTGGCCTTCGCCCGCTTGCGCTAGCCGTGGCGCTCGCTGCCGCCTCGGCCGTCGCGCAGCCCACCACTGCACCGCCCGGATCCAGTGCCGGATGCGATCGCTGCGGCACGATCGAATCGATCAATCGCGTGACGGCCAAGGATCAGTGGACGCCCCTGGGAACGGTGTCGGCCACGCCGCTGGGCGACGGAGGCGTGGCCAATCCGTCCGGCGTCACGATGTACCAGATCGGACGGGGGTTCTCGAAGCAGGGGACGGTGCTGGTGGGGGCCGCAGGCGGCGCGGCTTATACGACGCGCCCCAGGGAGCTCAACGCGCCGCGCTGGGAGGTGCTCATTCGCATGGACGGTGGCGGCTCCCGCACCGTGACTCAGAATTACGAGCCGATGCTGCGCGAAGGCGACCATGTACGCATTCTCGGCACCCAACTCGAGCTGGTGCAGTGAACGCGGTCGCGACCGAGCAGGCAGCCCGACCGGCGGCTGCGCTCGCGCTCGCTGACGCCGCCGACGGCACCCGCGCGCTCACGCTTTCCGGAAGGCTCGACGCGTATTCGATCGCGAGTGTCTGGCGGGAGGCGCGCGCCGCGGTCGCAGGCGCACCGAACCAGCGCATCGTCGTCGATGCGACCGCGGTCGATTATTGCGACGGCGGCGGCGTGGCGATGCTCGTGGACCTGCTGCGCCAACGGCGCGCAGCCGCCGCGCCCGTCACGATCCGCGGGCTCAAGCCGGAGTTCAAGACGCTCCTCGACCAGTTCGATCCCCACGCCTTCGAGGCGCCGGCAGCGCCGCCGCCGCCCCAGACGCGGACCGTCGAGGAGATCGGCCGCGCCACTTCCCAGATCCTGCGCGACATGCGCACGCAGGTCGCGTTCGTCGGCGAGACGACGAGCGCGCTCTGGTACGCGTTCACGCACCCGCATCGGGTCCGCTGGAAAGACGTCTGGTACGAGTGCGAGCAGGTCGGTGCCAACGCCTTGCCCATCGTGTCGCTGATCTCGTTCCTGCTCGGTGTCATCCTCGCGTTTCAGGCCGCGGTGCCGATGCGCCAGTTCGGCGCCGAGATCTTCGTCGCCGATCTGGTCGGGCTGGCGATCATCCGCGAGCTTGGCGGGCTCATGACCGCGATCCTCCTCGCGGGGCGCTCCGGGGCAGCGTTCGCCGCCGAGATCGGGACGATGAAGGTCAACGAGGAGCTCAACGCGCTGACCACGATGGGCCTCGATCCCGTGCGGTTTCTCGTGGTCACGCGCATCCTCGCCGCCATCCTGATGGTGCCGCTGCTGACGCTGTATGCGAACCTCGTCGGCGTGCTCTCGGGCGGGCTCACCATGCTGTCGTTCAACATCCCGCTGGTGACGTACCTGAAGGAGGTCGACAGCATCGTGGATCTCAAGGACGTGCTGGCCGGCATGGTCAAGACGCCGGTGTTCGCGGTATTGATTGCCGGCATCGGCTGCCTGCGAGGGTTGCAGACGCAGACCGGCGCGAGCGGCGTCGGCATTTCCGCGACGCGCGCCGTCGTTTCCGGCATCGTGCTGCTCGTCGCGGTCGATGGGATCTTCGCGGTCATCTACTATATCCTCGACATATGAGCGCCCGAGTTGATCAATGAGGCCGCCCCGAGGCGCGAATTCCGGGGGCAGCGCAGCGGCCGAATTGGCCACCGCATTGGCTAATGAGGCCGCAAGCGTGGGGGATCTTATATGAGCCCGGCGCCCGCGTCCCGGCCGATCGTCCGCGTCGAGGGTCTCGTCGCGGGCTACGACGGCAACATCCTGCTGCAGAACGTCAACTTCACCGTGAACCGCGGCGAAGTATTCGTCATCCTCGGCGGGTCGGGCTGCGGCAAGAGCACGCTGCTCAAGCACATGATCGGGCTCTACGAGCCGATGGCCGGGCACGTTTTCATCGACGGCGACGACATCGTCACCGCGGAAGGCGACGCCCGGCGGGCGATTCTCACCAAGATCGGCGTGATGTACCAGAGCGGCGCGCTGTTCGGCTCGATGACGCTGCTGGAAAACGTTCGCCTGCCCCTCGAGGAATACACGGCGCTCGATCAGCCGGCGATGGATCTCATCGCCCTCATGAAGCTGAAGCTGGTCGGTCTCGACGCCTTCTGCGGCCACATGCCGTCCGAAATCAGCGGCGGGATGCAGAAGCGCGCCGCGATCGCGCGGGCGATGGCGCTCGACCCGGGCATCCTCTTCCTCGACGAGCCTTCGGCGGGCCTCGATCCGATCACCTCCGCGGAGCTGGACGCGCTCATCCGCCGGCTGGCCGCGAGCCTGCACATCACCTTCGTCATCGTCACCCACGAGCTCGCGAGCATCTATGCGATCTCCGATCGCGTGATCATGCTCGACAAGCGCGCCAGAGGCATCATCGCGGAGGGCGATCCCAAGGTGCTGCGCGACGAAAGCGACAACCCGTGGGTGCGCCAGTTCTTCCGCCGCGAAGCGGAACCCGTGACGGAGGCCGCGTGAGGAGCGGGGCAGATCGATGAGCGCGCAAGCCCACAACGTCAAGCTCGGGATGTTCGTCATCGGCGCGACGATCGCCGGCGTGCTGCTGCTGCTCATCGTCGGCTCGGGGCGTTGGTTCCAGTCCAAGACCGTCATCGAGACCTACTTCAACGAATCGGTGCAGGGCCTCGACATCGGATCGAGAGTGAAATACCGCGGCGTCAACGTGGGCGAGGTCACGCGCATCGGCTTCACCTACAACAAGTACGAGCAGGACAAGCCGATGGCCGAGCGCAAGCGCTACGTTCTGGTCGAAGCCACCATTCTCGGCCGGCTCATCGGCAGCCGCGCCGGCGCCGACATTACGCGGCCCGAGGAAGTGCACATGGAAATCGAGAGAGGATTGCGCATCCGGCTCGCGCCGCAAGGCATCACGGGGACCAATTACCTCGAAATCGATTACGTCGATCCGAAGACTAACCCCGAGCTCCCGATCTCCTGGGAGCCGGACAACATCTACATACCAAGCACGCAATCGACCTTCACCCAGTTCGTCGCCAACGCGGGCGATATTCTGGACAAATTGCAGAAGCTCGACATCGAAGCGACGCTGCACCGGCTCGACAAGCTGCTCGACTCCACTAACCGGAAAGTGGACGCCGTCGACACCGGCAAGATCTCGGACTCGACTGCGCGCGTGCTCGGCAAGCTCGATACCAAGCTCGACCAGCTCCACGTCGACGAGCTGAACAAGGAGACGACGGCGCTGCTCGCCGAAGTGCGGCAGACGAACCAGAAGCTGGGCGCGATCCTCGACGATCCGGCCTGGAAGAAGCTTCCGGGCGACGCGGGCGCTGCGGTGGCACAGGCGCGCAAGCTGGTGGAGGATCCGAACCTCGCCAAGGCCTTCGCGCATCTCGAGAGCACCCTCACGCGCCTCGACCGCATGACCGGCGGGACCGAATCCGATCTTCGGCGCACGCTCGACAACCTGCGCCAGATCACGGAGAACCTGCGCGACCTCAGCGAAGACGCGAAGCGCAACCCGTCGCGCCTGATTCTGGGCGCGCCGCCGGCGCCGGTGAAAGGCACACAACCATGAATCCGCCCGTCTTCCTGCCGCGCCGGCGCGTGTTGACGTCGGCACTCGCGTTGCTTGCCGCGGCGTGCTCGCAGCCCGCGCCGCTCAAGTCCACCTACGTGCTTTCGCCGCCACGGCCCGCGGCCGGGGGCGGCACGCCGCGAGCGGCGACGCTCAAAGTCGAGCCGTTCTCCGTGGCGGCCCCGTTCCGCGGCCGGTCGTTGGTTTATCGCGAGACCGATCTGAAGTACGAATCGGACTTCTACAACGAGTTCCTGATCGTGCCATCGGCGATGCTGGGTGAAGCGACGGCGAACTGGCTCGCCGCGTCGGGACTGTACCGTGCCGTGCTGCCCCCTTCGGGACCGCCCGAGGGCGACCAGCTGCTCGAGGCCTTCGTGACCGAGCTTTACGGCGATCTGCGCGATCTTGCGAAGCCCGCCTCGGTGATCACGATCAAGTTTTTCCTTAGCGACTCGACGGCGGGCGTCGGCGCGTTCCTCTGGCAAGGAGAGTTGAGCGCGCGGCGCGAAGTTCCGATGCGCACTGCAGACGCTCTCGTCGCCGGGCTTAATGCGGCGCTCGGCGACGTGCTCGAGCAGCTCGGCGCGGCGCTCCGGGCGCTACCGGCGAAGTAGTTGCCGCCGCGAGTGGCGGCGCATGGGCCCGCCAGCGCGCGAAACGAAGTGCCGGCCGAAGGATGCGGCGCCTCAGCTCGTCCAGCTGAAGGTACCGTCCGATGCATCGATACCCGCGATCGGCAGCTACGCGAGCGTCATCTGGAGGCTCGCGACGCGACACTTGACGGAGGCTCCCGTGACGCCCGGCAGCTCCATGCAGGAATACAAAACGATCTGCGAGTTCATGCGGGCCGTACGCGACGCTGCGCTTCTGCCAGCTCGCGCTGCTCCTCGGCACGTCGAGCGCGATCGTCACCGCGTTGCTCACCTCGGGTCGCACCCCGGACCTTTCGCCTTCGCCGACGCCGGTCCGGTTTCCTGCCGAAGCCATTCCGGCGCGCGCTTCCCCTTCAGTGGAGGATTCTCGGCATGAGCACGAAGAGCACGATCGCCGCAGCCAGAATGGCCAGAATCAGCGTCACGCGGTGGCCCGCGGTGGACGATCCGGCCTGCCATGTGGCCGATCGGACCATGGATTGCTGGATGGGTACGTCTGTTCGGTCGTTGCTGCTCATATCGTGCCTCCACTTTCTGCTGCGACAGCGTTCTGCTGCGAGCCCTGCTTTAAGACCACGTCAGACCATGTACACCGTGCTCACGAGCGAACGGCCCTTCCAGTACATGCCGTTGAGTCGCCGGCCCAGAGCATCGAGTCCCGCTTTGCTCGCCTCCTCGAAGCCGATCATTGCCGCGGGGCGATTGCCCGCCCCTTCGACGCGGGCGATGGTCGCGCATTCGAGGTCGGGCGCGTACTTCTTGAGGAAGGCCTTCAGCTCGTCATCGCTCGTTCCGGGAGCCACGTTCCCGATCCAAAGCTTCATTGCATTTCTCCTAAAGGGGCTCCTCGCGCGCCTAAGCCATGATGTTCACGCCGCCGTCGACGTAGAGCGTCTCTCCGGACAGGCGGCGCGCATACGGCGTCGCGAGATAAGCGCAGGTGAAGCCGACGTCCATGATGTCGACCAGCTCGCCGATCGGTGCGCGCTGCGCCGCCTCGTTCAGCATCAGGTCGAAGTCCTTGAGGCCGGATGCCGCGCGGGTCTTGAGCGGCCCGGGCGAGATGGCGTGCACGCGGATGCCCTTGCCGCCGAGCTCGTAGGCTAGATAGCGGCACGACGCTTCGAGCGCTGCTTTCACCGGACCCATCACGTTGTAGTTCGGGACGACCTTGTTCGCGCCGTAATAGCTCATCGCGAACATCGTACCTCCGTTCGTCATCAACGGGACCGCGAGCCGGGCCATCCGCACGAACGAATGGCAGGAAATATCCATCGCCTGTTTGAATCCTTCGGCCGAACAATCGATGAGCTGTCCTTGCAAGTCGGCCTTCGGCGCATAGGCGATCGAGTGGACCAGGATGTCGAGCTGGCCCCACTTCTTCGTAATCGTCTCGAACACAGCCTCGAGCGCGCCCGGCGTGGCGACGTCGAGCGGCATGAAAATCGGTGCGCCGAGCTCCTTGGCGAGCGGTTCGACATAGGTCTTGGTCTTCTCGTTGACGTAGGTGATCGCGAGCTCCGCGCCGAGCTCGCGGAACGCCTTCGCGCAGCCGTACGCGATCGAGTACTGGTTGGCCACGCCGACGACGAGTGCCTTGGCGCCTTTCAGCACGGGCCGCGGGATATTGAGGGTCATGATTTCATCTCCTAAAGTCGCATCTCGGGCACCTGCGGCGGCACCACGAGGCTCGCCTCGGTCGCCGCGAGTACCTGCTGGACTGATACGCCGGGTGCGGTCTCGACAAGCGTCGGGCGGCCGTTCGCGAACGAGATCACGGCGAGCTCGGTCACGACCAGATCGACCGGACGCACCGAAGTCAGCGGTAGCGTGCATCGCTTGATGATCTTCGGTTTGCCCTTGGCGGTGTGTTGCATGGCGATGACCACGCGCTTTGCGCCCGATACGAGGTCCATCGCGCCTCCCATGCCCGGAACCATCTTGCCCGGGATCATCCAGTTGGCGAGCTGACCCTGCTCGTCGACCTGCAGGCCGCCGAGCACGGTCATGTCGACGTGTCCGCCGCGGATCAGGCCGAACGACATCGCGCTGTCGAACGTGCACGCGCCGGGGATCGCGCTCACGGGCTTGCCTCCGGCGTCGGTCAGTCTCGGCTGCGCCATCGCTTCCTCGGGGATCGGTCCGGTGCCGATGAGACCATTCTCCGACTGGAAGAAGATGTGCAAGCCCGGCGGAACGTAGTTGGCGACCAGCGTCGGAATGCCGATCCCGAGATTCACGAGCATGCCGTCCTGGAGTTCGAGCGCGATACGCTTGGCAATAACGGTTTGAGCATCCATGGTCATCGAGCCACGAGGTAGTCGACGATGGCTGCCGGTGTCACTACATTGTCGGGCGGGATCACGCCGACCGGAACGACGTGCTCCGCGTCGACGATGACCGTTTTTCCCGCCATGGCGATCACCGGGTTGAAGTTGCGCGTCGTGAGCGCGTAAGTGAGGTTGCCGAGATAGTCCGCGAGCGTTGCCTGCACGAGCGCGAAGTCCGCCGGAAGCGGCGTCTCGAGCAGGTAGATGCGGCCGTCGACCTCGATTTTCTTCTTGCCTTCTTCGACGACGGTGCCCACTCCGGTCGGCGTGAGAATGCCGCCGAGGCCAAACCCTGCAGCTCGGATGCGCTCGATCAGCGTGCCCTGTGGCACGAGCTCGACCTCGATCTCGCCCGCGAGCATCTTCTTTTGCGTCTCGGGATTCAGCCCGATGTGGCTGGCGATCACCTTGCGGACCGCGCCGGCCGTGACGAGCTTGCCGATTCCCCGGCCGGGCATCCCGCTGTCGTTCGCGATCACGGTGAGCTCGCGCTTGCCCTGCCGGACCAGCTCATCCATCAGGCGCTCCGGTGTCCCGACCGCCATGAAACCGCCGATCATCAGGCTTGCGCCGTTCGGAATCATCGCGACAGCTTCTTCGAGCGTAATCGTCTTCATGTTCGGTCGCCTATTGCGCCGTCCAACCGCCGTCGACCGGCAGCGCAACGCCGCGGATCTGCGCCGCCTGCTCGGAGCAGAGGAAGACGACGAGCGCGCCGATCTGCTCCGGCGTGGCGAATTCCAGAGACGGTTGCTTTTCGCCGAGCAGCCGCGCCTGGGCCTCGTCCTTGGCAATGCGTTCACGGGCGGCCAGGTCGTCGATCTGCTTCTGCACAACCGGCGTCAGGACCCACCCCGGGCAGATCGCGTTGCAGGTGATCCCGGTGGGCGCGGTTTCCAGCGCCACGACCTTGGTAAGGGCCAGCACGCCGTGCTTCGCAGCGACGTAAGCCGACTTCTGCGCCGAGGCGACGAGCCCGTGCGTCGACGCGATGTTGACGATGCGGCCCCAGTTGCGCTGTCGCATCTACGGCAGAGCGGCCCGGACCGCGTGGAAGTTAGCCGAGAGATTGATCGCGATGATCGCGTCCCATTTCTCCGGCGGGAATTCCTCGACCGGCGCGGTGTACTGGATGCCGGCGTTGTTGACCAGGATGTCGACCCGTCCCAGCTCGCGGGTAGCCTGCTCGACCATCTCGGCGATCTGAGGGGGCTTCGACATGTCGGCTGCGCTGTAGCCGACCTTCACGCCCCGGCCCGCGATGTCCTTGCGAGCTCCGTCGATCTGTCCCGTATCGCCGAAGCCGTTGAGGAGAATGCCCGCGCCCTGCGCGGCGAGAGCGCGCGCGATCTCCAGGCCGATTCCGCTGGTGGAACCGGTCACGATCGCAATTTTTCCTTCGAGCATGGGCATGGCGGGGACTTTCGATAGACTGCTACGCTCCTGCGGGGCTCACTTGCGGATGACCAAGGCAACACGGTCGCTCCGTTGTGAATCATCCTACGGCTGCGCCGCAGTCGATATGACTTTAGTCAAGGAATCCGCCCTCTTTCGAGACTTGATCGGCGCGCCAAAATTTGTAATGGTCCTAGGGACGGACCGCGCTGGTTTGTCCGACGCGCGTGCTATTCTCGCCAGGAGCAACGCGAATTCGAGCTTGCGAAGATAGGGTATGCGTGAATGGATAGGCAACGGTCGTTCGCGGCCGACGAGGCCACGCATGCTGGTTCTCGCGCTCGCGATCCTCGCCTCGGGAGTGGCAGAGTCCCAAGGCCTGCCCGAGCCGCAGCATGATGTCGAGATCACCTCCCAAACCATAGCCCCGGAGGCCAAGCGCGAGGGTCGCGCACGATTCTCCGATCCCGAGGACGACCAGCTCGATCTCAGCTACTTTCTCGAGAATCCTCGCGGTTTTCTTCCCATTCCGCTCCTGGTGACCGAGCCCGCGGTCGGCTACGGCGGCGGCGGGGTCGGGATGTTTCTCAGACCTCGCAAGGAAGAGGGTGAAAGAGGTTGGGCTTTCCCCGACATCTCCGCGGTCGGCGGGCTGGTGACGCAGAACGGGACCTGGGCCGCATTCGGAGGCGACGCCAGCCGGTGGCTGAACGGCCAGCTGCGCACGCTCGCGGGTGCTGGCACCGGACAGATCAATCTCGATTTCTATGGCCTGGGTCTCGATCGTCCCTCTTTCGATCAGAAGGTGCGCTACACGCTCCAGTTCACCGGCGCCGTCGCCCAGGCCAATTGGCAGCTGGCACCGAAATCGCCCTGGGCGATCGGGATGCGCTACGTCTTTGCCGATGTCGATCCGAAGCTCCGCGACGAGCCGGCCTTCCCCGGGCTCGCCGATCGCATTCGCGTGAGGGTTTCCGCCCCGACCGCGATCCTCGAGTACGACTCTCGCGACAACGTCTTCACGCCGACACGCGGGATTTATGCGGAGACCTCCTACCTTGCGTCGCGCGAGGCCCTGGGTGCGAGCGAGAGTTTCGAGCGCTTCCAGCAGGTGCTGATCGCCTGGTACCCGCTGTCGCACGACGTGACGCTGGGGGCGCAAGCCAACTATGCCTGGTCGTCGGACGGCACGCCCTTCTTCCTGCGGCCCTTCGTCGTGTTGCGCGGGGTCCCCGCAGTGCGCTACCAGGGCGACCGCATGGCGTCCGTGGAATTGGAAGCACGCTGGCAGTTCTACGGCCGCTGGAGCGTCGTTGCGTTCGGCGGCGCCGGCACGACCAGGACCGCGCGCGATGCCTTCTCCGCCACGCAGAACGTCGGCGCAGGCGGAATCGGTTTTCGCTACGAGCTGGCTCGCAAGTTCGGGTTGCACGCCGGCATCGACGTGGCGCACAGCCCCGGAACCACCGCGGTGTATTTCCAGGTGGGAAGTGCCTGGTTCCGGCCCTGAGGTTTCCTGCTGAAGCCGTCTAGCGACTCGGACAAACTCCTGACGGCCAAGAGACCGCGACTAAAAAGTGGCTATTTCGGTCGTAATACCATCGTAACCATAGGGCGGGACCTTGGAAGGCTTCGAAAACCGCCATCGCCCCGGACTCGGGCCGCGAATCGTTTGATTCACGTCAACGTTTGAGTTTGGCCCCGTGTTCCAATAAGATCACAGGGCAACGCCCAAAGCAGCAGCGCACGCAGCCGTCCAACCGTCGGGGGAGGCGCCATGGATTTGTCTACGTTGTATAGCTCGCTGGAAACCACGCTGGGTACGCAACTGCCGCGAATCCTGGGTGCGGTTGGAATCCTCATCGTCGGTTGGCTGGTCGCGGTCATTGTCCGTGCCGGTGTGCATCGGTTGCTCGCGCTGCTCCGCGTGAACGCCCGGATCGAGGAGAGCACGGGCCAGCCCGTCCACGTCGAATGGGGGATCGCCGTCGGCGTCTTCTGGTTGGTCATCCTGGTCACGCTGGTCGCGGTTTTCGACGCGCTCAACCTCACCCTCCTGTCGAGCTCGTTCGGCGAGCTGGTCGGCAGGATCATCGGATACCTGCCGTCGCTCGTCGCGGGCAGCATCATCGCGCTCGTCGCCTGGTTGCTCGCGACCCTGATCCGCGCGGTGGTGAACAAGATCCTCGCGTCGACCAAGCTCGACGACAAGCTGGCGAGGGAGGCGGGCCTCGAGCCGATGAGCAAGACGGTCGCGAACGTGCTTTTCTGGCTCGTGATCCTGTTCTCCATCCCGGCCATCCTTTCGGCCTACCAGCTGCGCGGCCTGCTCGAGCCGGTGCAGGCGATGCTCGCGAAGCTGCTTGCGATCGTGCCGAATATCGTCGGCGCGGCGATCGTCGGTTTCGTCGGCTGGCTGCTCGCCAAGGTGCTGCGGGGCCTGGTGACCAACATCCTGGCGGCGGCCGGCGCGGACAAGCTCGCCGGAACGATCGGACTCGCCGACACCGTGAGGCTCTCGCGCGTGGCCGGGACGATCGTCTACATCCTGGTGTTGGTGCCGTCGCTGATCGCTGCGCTCGATGCGCTGCAGATCGCCGCGATCTCGCGCCCGGCGACCGACATGCTGGACACGTTCGTGGCGGCCGTCCCGCGCATCGTCGCAGCGGCGCTGATCCTGGTGATCACGTGGTACGTCGCCAAGTTCGCTGCCGGGCTGCTCACGCGCCTGCTCGCGAGCATCGGCGTGGACAGCGTTCCCCAGAAGCTCGGCATGAAGACGGCGTTCACGGGCGACCTGCAGCCCTCGGTCCTGGTCGGCCGCATCGCGCTCTTTTTTGCGATGCTCTTCGCCGCTGTCGAGGCGGCAAACCGGCTCGAATTCACTCAGGTGCGCGACGTGGTCACGATCTTCATCCGGTTCGGTGCCGACGTGCTGCTCGGCGGCGCGATCCTGATCATCGGCTACTGGCTCGCGAACCTGGCCTACGATGCGATCGACAGGGCGAGCGGTGCGCAAGCGACCGGACTCGCGCAGGTCGCCCGGGTCGCGATCCTCGGCCTCGTGATCGCGATGGGGCTGCGCGCGATGGGCATCGCCGACGACATCGTGAACCTGGCTTTCGGTCTCACCCTTGGCGCAGTCGCCGTCGCGGTCGCGCTATCGTTTGGACTCGGCGGGCGCGAGGCCGCGGGCCGGCAGATGGAGCACTGGCTTTCCAAGCTGCGCAAGGGGAATTGAACGAGCGCGCCTCGTCCAATTCGCGCCGCCTTCGATCTCGCGTGTGCCGCGAGAACGTCGCGGCCTAGACCATGACCAACGACGGATCTGCCGGGATCGTGCGGGGCGAGCTGACGCGCATCGTGCTTTCGGTGCTGCTGATCGGGATACTGATCAGCGCTTCGTTCTGGGTACTGAGCCCCTTCCTGCTGTCCGTAGTCTGGGCCGCGATGATCGTCGTTGCGACCTGGCCATTGATGCTCCAGGTACAGGCCCGAGCGCGGCGGCGCTCGTTAGCGGTGATCGTCATGACCGGGGCGATGCTGCTGATCTTCGTGGTGCCGCTCGTTCTGGCGATCCAGGCGCTCGTCGGCAACATGGACACGATCACCGGCTGGATGCGCGCGCTGCCGACGGCGAAGATTCCGCCGCCGCCCGATTGGGTCTCCGGCATCCCGCTGGTCGGCGAGAAAATCAACGAACGGTGGACGGACGTGGCGGTGGCTGGCACGGCCGAGCTTATGACGCGTCTCGAGCCGTTCATGGACGATGCCGCGAAATGGCTGGCCGGGGCACTCGGCGGCTTCGGCGTCTTCGCCATCGAGTTTCTCTTGACCGTCGTGATCGCGGCCATCCTCTACGCGCAAGGTGAGGCGGCAAGAGACGGCCTGATCCGCTTCGGGCGCCGGCTCGCCGGCGAGCGCGGGCAGGAAGTCGTGGTGCTCGCCGGTCAGGCGATCCGCGCGGTGGCGCTCGGCGTCGTCGTCACAGCCTTGGTACAAACCATCCTGGCGGGTCTCGGGCTCGCCATCGCGGGGATTCCGTTCGCCGGCATCTTGACCGCCGTCATTCTCTTGCTGTGCATTGCCCAGATCGGTCCGGTCATCGTGCTCGTTCCCGCCGTGATCTGGCTCTTCTGGAAGGACGCCACAGGATGGGGAATCGCGTTGCTCGTCTGGACGGTCATCGTCGGCATGCTGGACAACGTCCTGCGCCCGATGCTGATTCGCAGGGGCGCGGATCTTCCATTGCTGCTGATCTTCGCGGGGGTCATTGGAGGCCTGATTGCCTTCGGCATCATCGGGTTATTCGTCGGTCCCGTGGTGCTCGCGGTGACCTATACCTTGCTGAAGGACTGGGTAGCCGAGCAGGACGCACGTACTCGCCCGACCGTCTAGAACGGTCCGTGTGGAACCGTGTCCGCGAGCGGATCAGGCGCAGCTCGCTCCCGGACAATGACCCGCAGGAGATAAGGACCGCAGCTCGGCGGTCCTTATCGGACAACTCTCAGTACGGTGGATTGACCACGACGTACTGCGGCCCCTGGGGCTGATACCACGTGCTTCCGCACTGTTGATAGACCATGCCGCCGTAGTTCACCGGCACGCAGCTGGGCGGCACGGTCGCCACCATCGAGCCGACGACGGCAGAAGTCACGGCGACGGCAGCTCCAACCGCCGCTGCGGTCGCGACGGGATGATAGTCATTGTCCCAGCCGCCGCCGCAGCAACCGTGTTGCTCGACATTGACGTTGACGTTCCGCTCGACGTTGACGTTGTTGACGCTCGTGCTGCGGACATCGTTCGTGCGGGTGTCAGCCCTGCTGTTGTTGACCTGCGCATTCTGCCTTGCGCCGCCGCCAGCCGCGGCCTGACCGCCGCCACCCCCGGCGCGAGCGCCGCCACCGCCGCCACCCCCGGAGCGAGCGCCGCCGCCGCCACCACCGCCGCCACCCCGACCGCCGGCAGCTACGGCATCAGCGTAGGGGGCCATGGCGAAGCTGGCCAGAACAAGAGCGGCCAACGAGTACGGAAGCAATTTGCCGAATGATCTCTTCATGGTGGCGCTCCTCTACTTGGTCTTCAGCGGAACAATCTCGATCTTCGAACTACCCTTGGGCGGCGTGAAATGGAAAACCGAGTCCCTGAAGGCGGGTTTCAAGTTCCACTCGATCAAGGAGACCGACTGCGGGCGCGCTTCGTCGGTGCGGCTGGTGATCACGACCTTGCGCGGCAGCGGCTTGCTTCCGGTGGTGATCCAGATCTGCCAGTCGACCTTGTCCTGACGGAACGCGTAGTGGTCACAGAGATCTTCGCCAATGAAGTCCTGGCCGGCATTCATCGCCGATTGGATCTTGTCCAGCGGCGCGGCCGGCGTGCCCCAGAGGAAGAGATCCTGCAACGGCATCTGCACGCCGTACCTTTCCTCCAGCCGATTGGTCAGCCCGCCGATCGTGTCGGAAAATTCGACCGTCGAGTAATACTTTTGCGCCGGGGCATAAAGGGTGACGGTCTTGCCATCGTAGACAAGCTCGCGTTCCGAACGGGCGCTGTGCATCAGGGCGCGCAGCTTGTTCGGACGCTCCACGTCCAAATCCGCCGTCGCCGTATGCTGCAGCTTTTGGCCATCGGCTAGAACGCGTTCCCCCGTCAGCTCGGTCGACACCCGAAACCGCTTCAGTGTCTGCAGGAACGCACCCATGTCCTTGAGGGCCTGGATTGACCCGGGATCGACAGGATTCGCTGCGGCCGCCGGCGTAGTCTGCGCGTACGCGTTTGGTGCCCCAAGGGATATTGCCAGCAGGCTGAGCACCAGAGTTTTTCGTACCATAGTCATCTCCTGGGATGAGAAAACATTTCTCGAGCAATGCGGGTGGTGCGGTGTGTTGGCCACGATGGAAGCTAAACCGGCTCAGGAAGAGCTTCTAACACCTTGCCGCAGGCATCGTATTGACCAGAGTCGAAGAATCACGGCCTGCCTCACGACAATTGTAAGCACTGTGGACATTGACGGGCTATCCCTCATGCAGACATCAAGCTTCCGCTTGCCTGAGTGCTGACGATCCACGGCGAGTCGACAGCATGGCTTAGTCAACCCGCGACGAAGAGCACCCACGGCGTCCCGATCACCAGGAACACCGCCAGGAACGCAAGCGTTGTGAAGAATCCCAGCTGGTAGAGCTCGCGCTGCGTGAGGTAGCCGCTGGCCGCGAAGATGATGTTTTGGCTTCCGCCCTGCGGGGTGATCACCGAGAAATAGCTGCTCGCGAACAGCAGGCCATACGCCATCAGCGGCGCCGGCACCCCACCGCGAATGCCCACGTCGAGAAACACGCCGAGCAGCGCGAGTACCTGCGACGACTGACTCACGAACAGATAATGGATGCCGACGTAGAGGCCGATCAGGGTGACGTATAACGATCGGCCAGGAGAGGCCGCCGAGGTGCGATGCAAGCCGCTCTCCTACATAGTCCATAAAGCCGAGCTCGTTCAGCTGGCCGCTCAGGGCGAAAAGCACCGCGAGCCAGAGGAAGGTCGCCAGCGTGTCGCCCTGCTCAGCGATGTCGTCGAGCGTGAGCACGCCCGCCACAAGCAATACGCCAAAACCCAGGAACGCGACGCTTGTCACGTTGATCTTCAGTTTGTCGGCGAGCACCCAGCCTGCGACCATGAACGCAAACGTCACCGCTGTGATCCGCTCGTCTCGCGACATCGGGCCCATGCTTGCGAGTTCCGCGCGCGCCGATGCGGGAGCTTCCGGCGTCTTGCCGACACGGGGTGGAAAGAGCTTCGAGACGAGCAGGGGCAACAAGACGATCGCAACGAGCGCGGGCACGCACGATGCGAGGATCCAGGGCGCGAATCCGATCTTGAGTCCGAATTTTTCCGCAATCTGCACACCGATCGGGTTGGCGGAAGTCGCCGTCAACCAGAGCGCGGACGAAACCGCGAGGCTCGCCATGGCGCAGAACATCAAGTAGCCACCGAGCCGCCGTCCTTCGGGATCGTCGGGATTGGAGCCCGCCCCCTTGGCGACCGAAAGGACGATCGGGAAGAGCACGCCACCGCGCGCCGTGTTGCTGGGAAACGCCGGCGCGATGGCTGCGTCGGTGAGCACGATGCTGTACGCAAGGCCCAGAGACGAGCCGCCGAACCGGCTCACCATGAAGAGGCTGATGCGCCGGCCGAGTCCTGATTTCACGACCGCCTGCGCGACGACGAACGCGACCACCACGAGCAACACGCTCGTGTTGGCGAAACCCGAGAATGCCTCCTTCGGCGTGATCGTGCCGGTGAGCACGACGGTTCCCACCGCCATCATCGCGGCCGTGAGAAGCGGGTAGGCGCCGAGCAGCACCGACGCGATCGCGGCGACGAACACCGCGAACAGGTGCCACGCCTGCGCCGTCAGGCCGGCCGGAATAGGCGCGAGCCAGATGCCGATCGCGATCACGAAAGGCGTCGCACGCTTCACGAGCAGACCGGTTGCGATCATGGCGTGAGCCTCATGCGCCGGGCTGGCCGGTGCGAACGCGGCCCTTGAGCCCGACGGCGCGTCCCTGGATCGAACCGTCTTCCGATTCGATCACGAACTGCCAGGAGAATTCGTACGATCCAGTCGCGCCGGCATACCGCCCCGTGCCGCCCAAGAACGTCCCCGTGAGGCGGTTTCGCTCCGCCGTGCCCTCGCCTTTGAGCTCGCTGAATACCTGATCGCCGTGCTCGTCCGTCCAGACGCTTCGGCCCACAAGACCTGTTTGGCTGTCGACGAGCGCGATAACCTCCGAGCGGAAACCGACGCCAGGGCGCCCCGGTCCCGCGAGCAGCATCGTGCCGCTCAGATCGATGATCGAGCCCCGTCGATCTGCGCCGAGGGGAATGATGTGGCGACTGCCGGCGGCGTTCCAGGAGCCCTCGAACTCGTGCCATTCTCCGGACGCCTGGACAGGCTTCGACGACTCGGTCGTCGGCCCACAGGCGGCTGCCGCGAGCGCCCAGGCGACCAGGAGGACCCACCCCAGATCGTGCTGTCGCTTCCATGCGCGCATGTTCACCGTGCGTTCCCGTTGACGATCGCCGCACGAACTACTTCGACGGAACCCACGGCCAAATGGCCGAACACTGGCAACAGGATCCACTAGATCGCACAGGTCGCCTGAAAACCGATCCATTGCAACGATCGGGCGATTCCCTTTTCCCCGGCTGAGGAGGGCCGGGGTGGCCTTGCATGCAGGGCCCCATAGACCTAGGGATTCGCAACGCGCGCCTTTCTCGAGAAGGTGTTGCGTCGATCGGTTGCGCCGGCCACCGACAGCGGGCGGACGTTATTCTCGGATGCAGCCGTTCGACTGCTCGTCAGCCTGATTCACCTGCTGCCCGCTTTCGCTACCGTCGTGCGTCGGCCCCGCCGCGCTAGTGGGTCAACTTGCGTTGCTTCTGGGCCTGCGCCTTGTCGATCGCCATTGCAACGACAGCATCGATGGCGGCCTTGTAGTCGGCCTTATTCGTCTCGGTGAAGCCGGGCGCCGAAATCGTGACCCCGCCGTTCTTGGCGGTTTCGATCGTGAACGCCACAGGCTTCACGTCCTTGGGCCAACCGAAGCTGATGTGGCCCCACGGCGACTGAACTGCGATGGATTTCCCCGGCGTCGCCGTGATCTTCTGAATGCCGGCCCCATACACGTCGTTCACGTGGGGACCCGTGACCTCGAGGAGCCCCGGCTGGATGGCCTTTATCGTGTTCCCGGCAGGAGTGGTCTGGGTGGTCTGGGCGATGGTCGCACCGGCGCCCAGGGCGGCAACGATCAGGACGACTGCGGATAGTTTGCGCATATGCTTGCCTCAAGAAGAAAATGAGTAAGAAATGGCGGGACGAGCGAGTGCGCGCCCCGCGGTCGCTGTCAATTGAGATCGCTGTCCTTGTAGTACTTGGTCCCCTTGGCGGTGAGCTCGAGGGCAAGGCCCTTGTCGGTCAGCTGGTAGAGCCACACCCCTGGCGCCACCGAGACCGCGCCCTGGTATGCGCTGCCCTTGTCGCCGGTCTTGGCCGCGGCCGTCGCCTGCCCGCCAAATTCCCATCCGGAGTTGATGAAGTCGTTCAGCGCCTTCTCGGTCTCGAACACCCAGATCACTTGGAACTTCTTGACACCGAAGCCCAGACCCGCCTGAACCTCGGCCATCTTCATGTAGGTCGTTGCCTTGGTCTTGTTGTTGACCGCTATGCCCTCGCCGGAGCCACCCCCCGCGACGAGAATCTTCATGCCGAAGTTGCTGAAGGCGGCGTAACCCGCGGCCGACTCGACGGTCTTGCGCGCCGACGGTTGCGCCTTGTACAGCGCGGCGAGCGCCTGCTGCGCCGCTTTCCGCACCTCCGCCTGAGACTCTTCCTTGGTCGCCGCCAAGGCGACGCTGGGCACGGCCAGTGCCAAAGCCATGGCCCATACCACGCTACGACGTTTCATGTTGCCTCCTCGCCAGGTTGTTGTCAGTCGTTACGGGGCGCGCGAGCTACGCGGAACCCGTTCAATATAAACTAACAGGGCGTGCCGCGGTTGACCGAGTCAACCAAACCCCGAGACGGCGCCACCGTACTTAAGCCAAGGCGAGCGGGATTTCGCTGGCCTCGGAATGAAGCGGTGGGAGACCCTATGGCTGAGAATGGTTTGACCCCTACGCCGCTCGCGGCAACGCGGATTCCGTCGCGGTGCGCGTCACCGAGTGCGCCTCGGGAACCGGGTAGCCAGCCGCGGAGAAGGTGTCCCGAATCACGCGGTTGGTCTCGAAATAGACCTGCCAGTAATGGTCCGTATTGCAGTACGGCCGCACGGCGAGCACGGGTCCGCGCTCGTTGAACGACAGAATCTCGACCTCCGGCCCGGGTTCCGCGAGCACATTGGCGACACGGGCGACCGCAGCCTTGAGGCGCGTCACGGCGTCGGCCGTATCGACGCTGTGCGCGAGCTGGGCCAAGAGGTCGACACGACGATAGGGATTAGCGGAATAGTTTTTGATGTTGTCTCCGAAAATCTTCGCATTGCCGACGATCGTGTGAACGTTGTCGGGGGTCACCATGGCGGTCCCGAAGAGCCCGAGCTCCTTCACCGTGCCCTCCACGCCACCGGCCGAGATGTAATCGCCGACCTTGAACGGTCGCAGTACGACGAGAAACGCACCTGCAGCGAAGTTTGACAACAAGCCACCCCATGCCGCGCCCACTGCAATGCCGATCCCTGCAACCAGCGCTGCGAAGCTCGTGGTCTCCACTCCGAAGTAGCCGAGTATCGCAACCACCAGGATGACATTGAGCGATACCCCTACGATGGCGCCGAGATATCGCGTGAGCGTCGGATCCACGTTCCGGCGCTTGAGGGCGGTTACTATCAGATTCGCCGCCATGCCAATCAGCCAGCGGCCGACGATCCATACGACCAGCGCCCCCAACGCTTTCAAGCCGAATGCGAGGGCTATATCTTGCCAATGCTGCAGATCGATGCTCATACCACGGCTCCTTTACCACGGGTCGACACGGGTCAAACCGGGCAAGCAATATGTTGGGGGAAAGATGCGCGTTGATTCCGGTCGAGGCAGGCGTGAATCCCCTCTGGCCGACGGGATACGGGCACGGCATGCGGGCTTGGCCGAAGCCTGAAGGGTTCCGTGGGGCGCCTCGTTGACCTGGATCAGTCCCGCTACGTCGCCTTGCACGTATTATCTACTCTCTTTGAGCCGAGCCGCCGATCGTCGCCCACGTATCGGACGGCGGGGCGACCGGCCCAATGCAATGGTCTGCCGGAGTGGCCTTGCCAAACTCGTAGCAGTCGACGATGCCGAGCCAGCCCGTAGCCACCGCTAGAACGACTGCAAAGCCTCCGAAGACCGCGCAGTCGCGTGGCCCCGGACGAGAGAAGGCGACGACTTCAGCACGCGGCTGGCCGCCCTGGCTGCGGTGGCTTGCGTGCGCCGCCGGCGCGGTCGCGCTCGTCACGATCGTCGCATGGCTCGCCCTCCCGGCAATCGTCCGGTCGCAGCTGGAATCCAGGCTCACCGTAGCGCTCGATCGGCACGTCACAATCGAATCGGTCGCCTTCGACCCGTTCTCGCTTCGCCTCACGCTGCACGAGCTCGTTGTCGCCGACCGTGTCGGCACGGTGCCGCTTCTCACGCTCGACGAGCTCGTGGCTGACATGTCGGCGGCCTCGATCCGCCATCGCGCCCCCGTGCTCGATGGGCTGAAGCTCACTCGGCCGAGCGTGTCGCTGGCCCGCGATCGCGAAGGCCGCTACAGCATCGAGGACCTGATCGACCGGGCGCTTGCTTTGTCATTCGGTGCGCCGGCCCCCTTCTCCCTGAACAACGTCGAGATCGACGATGGGTCGATCACGTTCGACGACGGCGTCACCGGGCGCAAGCACGTGCTCGCCGCGCTCGACATCGGGATTCCGTTCCTCTCGTCGCTGCCCCACGAAACGGCGATTCGTGTCACCCCGCGCGTCGCCGGTACGCTCAACGGAACGCGGTTTGCGCTGGGCGGATCGGCCACCCCGTTCGCGGAGTCGCGCGAGGCGACGCTGGACATCGACCTCGAGGCGCTCCAGCTGCCTTTCTATGCCGCCTACCTGCCTGGCAAGCCGCGGCTCGAGATCGCCGGAGGCGAGCTCACGACGCATCTGAAGATCGCGTTCGTCGAGGGTAAGCCCGGCGAGCGCAGCCTCGAGTTGCGCGGCGAAGCGCGCGTGGACAAGCTGGCGATCGACCGGCGCGACGGGTCGGCGTTGGGGGCAGCCCGCCGCATCGCCGTGACGATCGAACGCATCGACGTGCTTCGGAATGATGCGCGCGTCACCTCGGTCTCGATCGACGCGCCGACGGTGGACGTGAAGCGGCTGGCGGATGGAACGCTCGAGTGGGCGCAGGCGCTTAACGGGCCGCCGCCGCGTGCTTCGACTTCGCCGCAGCCTTCCGTTGGGAAGTCCTGGCAGGTGTGGATCGGCAGGCTCGCGATCGACCATGGCACGGTCGCGCTGGGAGACGATACGTCGCAATTTCACTCGACCCTGGTCGACGTGGCGCTCGACGCGTCGAATCTCACGACCCGGGCCGGCGAGAAGGCGCACGTCAAGCTTGGCTTCGTCTCGTCGGATCGAATCGCGTCGTTCTCGGGCGAGGCGGACGTCGAACCGAGCGGACCTGCGGCGACGGGCCGGTTCGCGCTGTCGAAGTTCTCGCTCGGGTTGCTTGCCCCGTACTACAGGTCGGCTCTCGCCGTCGACGTGCAGAAGGGCTCGTTCGATTTCGCGTCCGCATTTGCCCTCGATGCCGCGGGCAAATTGCGGCTGAGCGGAGGTGAAGCGACGATATCGGACGTGAGCCTCGTGGTCCCCGGCAAGCACAACCGGCTCTGGCGCATTCCGCAACTCGCCGCTCACGGCGTCGATGTCGACGTTCCCGGGCGCACGGTGACGGCGGAGGAAATCATGGGGCAGGGCGCCGCATTACGACTCCTGCGCGAGCCCGACGGGATGCTCGAGATGGCGAGGTTTCTGCGGACGGGCGGGCAGGGCGGCACGCCGACCGAGGGGGCGACGTGGACACTGCTGACGCGGAAGCTCGGGCTCGACCACGTCGCCATCGACTTCGAGGATCGCGTAGCGAAGCCGCCCGTCAAGCTCGCTGTGCGCGAGCTGGCGCTGACCGCTACGGACATCACCAACGCTCCCGGCATGCAGTCGAACATCGCGCTGCGCGCGCAGGTCGAGAAGCGAGGACGCCTTGAGTTCGCCGGTCTGCTCGCCACCCATCCGCTGCGCGTGAGCGGGCAGCTGGACGCGTCGGGGCTCGCGCTCGCTCCGCTGCAACCGTATCTCGAGCCGCGGGTCAACGTCGTCATCGCCGACGGGACTCTGACGGCGAAAGGGCGGCTGGCGGCCGACGTGCCCGAAGAAGGCGCTGTGCGGGCTTCGTGGCGGGGCGACGTGTCGGTCGCCGACTTCGCCGCGCTCGACGAGCCCACCTCGCGCGATCTCGCGCGCTGGAAAACGTTCTCGCTCGACGGCATGGATATCGCGACCGCGCCATTCCGGGCGAATGTGGACCACATCGGACTCAAGGATTTCTATGCACGCGCCATCGTGCACGCCGACGGCACGCTCAATTTCGTGCGGCTCTTGAAGCCCGCCGCGAGCGCGGAACCCGCACCCGATGCGCAGACGCCATCGCAGCCCGCCACGCCGGGCGAGCACGAATGGCAGCGGATCTCGATCGGACGCATCGATTTCGAGCGCGGCAATGTGAACTTCTCGGACTTCTTCATCCAACCCAACTACTCGGTGAATTTCACCGACGTGGCGGGTTTCGTTTCGACGATGTCGGAAGAGCACGCCGGAGACGTGTCGATTGTTGCACGCGTCGACGGTACGGCGCCGGCCGAGGTGCGGGGACACATCCATCCGTTTGCCAAGGAGCTTTCGCTCGATATCGCCGCGGAGGCACGCGATGTGGAGCTGCCGCCGCTCACGCCCTATTCGGTCAAATACGCGGGCTACGGTATCCGGAAGGGCAAGCTCACGTTCGACGTGCGCTATCAGGTCGAGAATCGCAAGCTCACCGCCGAGAACCATCTCATCGTGGACCAGCTCACGTTCGGCGAGCATGTCGACAGCCCCACTGCGACCAAGCTTCCGGTCCTGCGCACCGTCGCGCTGCTCAAGGACGCAAACGGGGTGATCGATATCCGGCTGCCCATCAGCGGCTCGCTCGATGATCCAGAATTCTCGGTGGGCGGGCTCTTCACCCGGCAGATCGTCGGCCTGCTCACCAAGGCAGCGACGGCTCCATTTACGCTCCTGCCCAAGGCGTTGGGCGGCGGCGAGGAGCTCTCGACAGTGACGTTCGCCGCGGGGAGCGCAGCGATCGGGCCCGACGCAGAGAAGCGCATCGCCACGCTCGCCAAGGCGCTCTCCGACCGGCCCGCGCTCAAGCTCGCGATCGGCGGGCGCGCCGACCCCGTAGCCGACCGCGAAGGGCTGCGCCACGTGACCGTGGAGCACGCGATGAAACGCGCCAAGATGAAGGCACTCGTGACGGAAGGGACGACGCCGGCGTCGATCGATCAGGTCACGATTGGCGCGGAGGAGCGCGACCGTTGGCTCAAGGAAGCCTATCGGGAAGCGCCGCTCCCCGACCGTCCGCGCGACATGTGGGGAATGCTGAAGGACGTGCCGCCCGCCGACATGGAAGCGATGCTTCTCGCGAGTGCGACGGTTGAGGACGACGCATTGCGATCACTTGCCAACGCGCGCGCGCAAGCCGTCAGGAGCATGATCGTCGCCACGGGCGTCGCCAGCGACCGGCTGTTCGTCATTGCACCGCGAGTTGGCGCCGAGCCCGGTGCGACATCGGTCCCGGCCACACTCACATGCGTCGAGCTCAGTCTGGGCTGATTCACCCGGCAGAAGCGCGATCGTCCAACGGATTCGACCGGATCGATACACACGTGGAAACAGTCAAAGAGTCCATACCGGTGTCGCCGCTGGAGCGGGACTTCTCCATCGTCATCGGCGGGCCGCTGTTTCAGGCGCTGCGGCGCGCGCACCTCGCCGGCGATGCGCTTCAGCTCGTGCGCCGGCGGATCGTGACGATCGCGACCCTTGCCTGGCTTCCGCTGCTCCTGCTGTCGTTGGCGGACGGAAAGGCCTGGGGAGACGCCGTCACGGTGCCGTTCCTCTACGACATCGACGCGCACGCACGCTTTCTCGTGGCGTTGCCGCTGCTCATCATCGCCGAGCTCGTCGTGCACCAGCGCATGCGAACGATCGTGTCGCAATTCGTGACGCTGGGGCTCGTGCGCGATGCCGTGCGCGAGCGGTTCGACAGGGCGATCGCGAGCGCGATGCGGCTTCGCAACTCGATAGTCGCCGAGCTGCTGCTGATCGTCCTCGTCTACGGCGTCGGCATACTCGTCGTATGGCGGTACTCGTTCGCGCTGGGCAAACCGACTTGGTATGCAGCGACGGAGGAAGGCGGCGATCTTCGACTGCACCTCGCCGGATGGTGGTACTTCCTGGTGAGCCTGCCGCTCTTCCAGTTCATGCTTCTGCGCTGGTACTTTCGGCTCTTCATCTGGGCGCGATTCCTCTGGCAGGTCTCGCGCATGGACGTCGCCTACGCGCCCATGCACCCGGACCGCAACGGCGGCATCGGCTTCCTCTCGCGCATCGGGTACGCCTTCGCGCCGCTGCTGCTCGCTCAGGGGACACTGCTGGCGGGCATGATCGCCAACAGGATTTTCTTCGAGGGTGCAGCGCTGACGGCGTTCAAGCTCGAGATATTCGCGTTTGTCGTGATCGTCGTCGGAGTCGTGCTCGCGCCGTTGCTCGTCTTCATCCCGCCCCTGTCGCGCGCGAAACGCGCCGGGCTGCGCCAATACGGCCACCTTGCGAAGCGCTACGTCGACGAGTTCGACGCGAAGTGGCTGCGCGGTGCTGCGACCGGTGGCGAACCCCTGGTCGGCAGCGCGGACGTCCAGTCGCTCGCCGACATGGGGAACAGCTTCGAGGTTGTGCGCGGCATGCGCCTCGTGCCGATCACGCGGGATACCCTGGTGCAGCTGGTGGTAGTGACGCTCTTGCCCCTCGCGCCGCTGCTTCTGACGATGATCTCGCCCGAGGAATTGCTCGGGCAACTCGTGAAAGTCGTGTTCTAAGGGCGACTCCGCGCTCCTTTACGGTCTTCTGGCCGGCTCGCGTTGACTTCGGTCAAGGCGCCTGCGCGGCCGGAGACGTAAATTCTACGATGCTCGCTTCGCAGTCATGTCTAGTATGGCTGCACCAGCGTGTCGACCGGATAAGCCAAACGAGCGGGGGCAACATGAAACGTCGGAGCGTGGTATTTGCCATGGCGCTGTCATTGACCGTGCCCAGCGTCGCATTCGCGGCAAAGAAGGAGGAATCGCAGGCGGAGATCCGCAAGTCGGCGCAGCAGGCGCTCGCCGCGTTGTACAAGGCGCAGCCGTCGGCGCGCAAGGCCGTGGAGTCGGCAGCGGGCTATGCGGCCTTCAGCAACTTCGGCATGAAGATCCTCGTCGCTGGAGGCGGCTCGGGCGAAGGGATCGCGGTCAACAACAAGACCAAGGCAACGACCTACATGAAGATGGCCGAAGTTCAAGCCGGTCTCGGATTCGGGGTCAAGAAATTCCGGCTCGTCTGGGTGTTCGAGACCGAGAAGGCGCTGAACGACTTCATCAATTCCGGATGGGAGTTCGGCGGGCAGGCGACCGCGGCGGCGAAGGCCGGCGACAAGGGTACCGCATACCAGGGAGCGCTCTCGGTCGCTCCAGGGGTCTGGCTCTATCAGCTCACCGACAAAGGTCTCGCGCTCGAGCTGACCGCCAAGGGGACCAAGTACTACAAGGACAGCGATCTCAATTGATAGCGACGGCGGGCGCGAACTCGCCCGTCCCGCCATCACTTGCGCGCTCTTTTCGCCACGAAGCATGCAAATGATCACGCCGCTGTGGCCATGCGCGGTTAGTGGCCGCAGATCAACAACCCTCGCGGCGAATCCGCCAACGCTGCCGGTAGTATGTCGTGGTCAATCCACCGCATTGACCGTATCGATTATGGACTGAGAAGGACCGCGAAGGCTGCGGTCCATTCTTCTTGGACGCCCGGCTATCGGGCTCCTTGAACGTCGGCTTGGGTGGCGGATTCAACCGCTGGCTGACGGCTGCCGCTGAGCCTCGATCGGCCGCTCGCTCTCGCATTAATCGCGATCGCCGTGAGCGAGACTCGACCAAACCCCGCAAGAGCTGCGAGGGCCTTCTCTAGCACCGCTCGGTCCAGCGCAACGTCCCCGATCTCTTTCGCCACCTCTCGATTCGGCCTGCAATAGGCCGACAGTTCGCTGGCTATTGCACTTTCTTTTCAACGGTTTGTTTGTCCTAACGCAAACTCTCACCTTCTAGAAAGCTAGACAGTTGGCGTGAGAGCGTGAAGCGGCAGTGAAAGAGTGAAGCGGCAAGGCGGCGCGCGGGCTTTGAGGACGTGCTGCGGTGGGTTGACCCAGCGCGACCGGGTTCGAGATCGGCGAACACGGGGCAGATACCACACTTGATCGAGTGGCTCAGCCGATGCCCGCTCGCGGCGATCATGTTCGTCTTCCCGCTCTCACTCTAGTGGTAATGAGAATGCCGTTAATCCCCTCGCAGCGCCATTGGGCCCCGCGCCAAGACTAAGTTAATCGACAGTCGATGAAAGAAGGAAGCGATGATGAAGACCGCAGAACAGATCAGGCTTGAAGAAGCTCGGGAACAGAAGGTCCACTGGAAGAAGTGGGGACCCTACCTCAGTGAGCGCCAGTGGGGGACGGTGCGCGAGGACTATAGCGAAGGCGGTGACGCCTGGAATTTCTTCACCCACGATCAGGCCCGCTCGCGCGCCTACCGCTGGGGCGAGGACGGCATCGCAGGCATTTCCGACGACAAGCAGCGCCTCTGCTTCAGCCTGGCCCTCTGGAACGGCAAGGACCCTATTCTGAAAGAGCGGCTCTTTGGATTGACCAACAGCGAGGGCAACCACGGCGAGGACGTGAAAGAGTACTACTTCTACCTCGACAGCACGCCCACGCACTCGTATATGAGATACCTCTACAAGTATCCCCAGGCGGCCTATCCCTACGCCGACCTGGTGGAGACGAACCGCCGGCGCAACCGCAACGACATGGAGTACGAACTCCTCGACACCGGCGTCTTCAATGACGACCGCTATTTCGATGTTTTCGTGGAGTACGCCAAGGGCGACGCCGAAGACATCCTCGTGCGCATCACGGCGGCCAACCGGGGACCGGACGCGGCGGAGCTGCATCTCCTGCCGACGTTGTGGTTCCGCAACGACTGGTCCTCGTGGATTGCCGAATCGAACCGAGCTCCCGAGAAACCAAACCTCAAGCAGATCAGGGCACCGGCAGGCGCGAGCGCGGTCGCGGCGGCTCATCCGCTGCTGGGTGAATTCATCCTTTCCTGCGAGGGCGATCTTCCGCTTCTCTTCACCGAGAACGAAACCAACCACGAGCGGCTTTTCCCCGGGCAAAAGAACGAGAGCCGCTGGGTCAAGGATGGCATTAACGACTGTTTGGTGCAGGGCCGACAAGACGCGGTCAATCCCGGCAAGCAGGGCACCAAGGTCGCGGCCCACTACCGGGTCAGTGTCGGTGCCGGTCAGACCCACGTGATCCGGCTCCGGCTCTCCAGCAATGCTCCAGAGCACAAGGGCGACCCCTTCGGCAAGAATTTCGACAAGGTCTTCGACGACAGGCTTCGTGAAGCTGACGAGTTTTACCGGTCGGTCACGCCATCATCAGTGAGCAAAGATGCGGCCAACGTGATGCGCCAGGCCATCGCTGGGATGCTGTGGAGCAAGCAGTTCTTCTTCTTCGACGGTGACAACTGGCTGGATGAACATAACTCCAACCCACTTCATACCGGATATCGAAATGCCCGGAACTCGGAGTGGTTCCACATGCTGAACGAGGATGTCATCTCCATGCCCGACAAGTGGGAGTATCCCTGGTACGCGGCCTGGGACCTGGCCTTCCATACGCTCCCGCTCTCGGTCGTCGACCCGGACTTCGCCAAGGATCAGATGAAACTGATGCTCCGCGGCGTCTACCTGCACCCAAGCGGCCAGATGCCCGCCTACGAGTGGAACTTCAGCGACGTGAATCCGCCGGTCCACGCCTGGGCGACGCTCTTCCTGCATCGCACCGAGCAGGCCCTGCGCGGCGAAACGGACCTCGATTTCCTCAGGGCGACGTTCAACAAGCTGCTGCTGAACTTCACTTGGTGGGTGAACCGCAAGGACCGCTTCGGCAAGAACGTCTTCGAAGGAGGCTTCCTCGGCCTCGACAACATCGGCGTCTTCGACCGCAGCGCGCCGCTTCCCACGGGCGGGCACCTCGAGCAGGCCGACGGCACGGCGTGGATGGCCCTCTTCAGCCAGAACATGCTGGAGCTCGCAGTCGAGCTCGCCGCCCACGACCCCATCTACGAGGACATGGTCCACAAGTTCACGGAGCATTTCTGCTATATCGCCGCGGCGATGAACCGGCCCGGGTCGGAGGGCATGTGGGATGAGGAAGACGGTTTCTACTACGACCTGCTGCGGCTCCCTGATGGCAGCGCCACGCGGCTCAAGGTGCGCTCCATGGTCGGGCTGCTCCCGCTGTGCGCCACGACGGTGATCGAGCAATGGCAGCGGGAGCGCGTCCCGCGGGCGATGGCTCGACTGTACGAACGCCTGCGCCGAATGCCCGAGCTTGTTGAGTCCATTCATCCTACCGGCCCAGGGTACTTCGGCGTGGCGGACCGGGGGATCATTGCCCTGCTCAAGCCAGACCGGCTCCGCCGGATCCTCACGAAGATGCTCGACGAGAACGAGTTCCTGGGGCCCTACGGCCTCCGCTCGCTTTCCAAGTTCCACGAGCAGCACCCGTACATCTTCCGCGTGCAAGGCCAGGAGTACCGGGTGGACTACCTGCCGGCCGAATCGAACACCGGCATGTTCGGCGGCAACTCCAACTGGCGCGGCCCGGTCTGGATGCCGGTGAACGCGCTCATCATCCGGGCGCTGCTGAACTTCTACCTGTACTACGGCGATAGCTTCAAGATCGAATGCCCTACTGGATCAGGGAAGATGATGAATCTCTTCGAGGTGAGCAAAGAGATCGCCGACCGGCTCACCCGGATATTCACCCGCGACGAGCATGGCCGGCGGCCGGTCTACGGCGGCGCCGATAAGTTCCAGACCGATCCGCACTGGCGCGACCACATCCTCTTCTACGAGTACTTTCACGGCGACAACGGGGCGGGACTGGGCGCCAGCCACCAGACCGGCTGGACCGGCCTCGTGGCCAAGCTCATCCAGCTCTACGGCCTTCTGGACGCCAAACGGGCCCTGGAGGTTGGCAAGCAGTCCGCGTTTCTCAAGGGCGCAGAAGGCGCTGGCGTGAAAGAGGTCGCATTAGCCGAAAGGTAGGCAGGGCGGGCCCTTTACTGGGGCCAGGGACGCGGAGCGGCGAAGAGCCGAATTCACTTGCCAATGGAAGAGGCCAACCATGGATTCTGCAATCGTTGATGTAACGGAACAAAAGCGCTTGAACGATGCGCGTGACGCCAAGACCCGGCTTGAGATCGAACGCGGGCGCGCGACGGCCGGAGTCATCACTGAACAAGTGGGCGGAGATCCAACGAGAGCGCGTCAAGCAGCCGATATATCCGATCCACAGTACCCGGCGCTGTACCAGATCAACACCCGCGTCTGGTTGACGGAGTTGTCTCGCGCGCTGGGAAAGAGCGCGACGCTGGACGATATTCCGGACGCCGAGCTGGACCGTCTGGCCGCGATGGGCTTCGATTGGGTCTGGTTCCTGAGCGTGTGGCAGACGGGGCCGGCGGCGCAGGCAATCTCGCGCGCGAATCCCGGGTGGCGCCGCGAGTTCGCCGAAACGCTGCCGGACCTCAAGGACGAAGACATCGCCGGCTCCGGGTTCGCGATCCAGAGCTACACCGTCCACCGCGATCTTGGCGGCGCTGCGGCGCTGGCGCGTTTGCGACAGCGGCTGCAAAAGCGCGGGCTGAAGCTGATGCTCGATTTTGTTCCGAACCACATGGCTCCGGATCACCCGTGGGTCGACGAGCATCCGGAATATTTTGTCCATGGCAGCGAAGCCGACTTGGCGCGTTCGCCGCAGAACTACTGCCGAGTGCAAACCAAGAAAGGCCAACTGTTGCTTGCCTACGGCCGAGACCCGTACTTCGACGGCTGGCCCGACACGCTGCAGCTCAACTACGGCAACCCGGAATTGCAGCAGGCGATGATCGGCGAGCTGGAGCGAATCGCCGGGCAATGCGACGGGGTGCGCTGCGACATGGCCATGCTGGTCCTGCCCGACGTCTTCGAACGCACGTGGGGCATCCGGGCTCATCTCTTTTGGCCGAAGGCAACCGAATCCGTGCGGCGCAAGCATCCGCACTTCCGCTTCATGGCCGAGGTCTACTGGGACCTCGAATGGACGATGCAGCAGCAGGGGTTCGACTACGCGTACGACAAGCGGCTCTACGACCGTCTGCGCGAGGGTCATGCGCGGCCGGTGCGCGAGCACTTGTACGCGGGGCTCGACTACCAGAGCAGGCTTGCCCGATTTCTGGAAAACCACGACGAGCCCCGGACCGCGGCGACCTTCGCGCCCGGCATGCACAAGGCCGCAGCCATCGTCACGTATCTTTCACCGGGCCTGCGCTTCTTCCACCAAGGGCAGTTCGAGGGCCGGAGGAAGCGTATCTCGCCGCACCTGGTCCGTGCGCCGAAGGAGCCTGTCGACGCGGCGCTGCAGGGCTTCTACGAGAAGTTGATCGCGGTGCTGCGGCAGCCGATCTTTCGCGACGGCGCGTGGAGCCTGGTCGAATGCGTGCCTGCGTGGGAGGGCAACTGGACGTCGGATTGTTTTATCGCGTGGTCCTGGCAGCGCGAAAAGGGCGAGCGGCGGATCGTCGCCGTCAACTACGCCGGGAACCAGAGCCAGTGTTACGTCCGTATCCCGTTTCCCGACCTTGCCAACCGCACGGTTCGGCTGAAGGACAACATGGGGCCGGCCAGTTTCGATCGCGACGGAAAAGACCTCGTTTCACGCGGCCTCTACCTGGATCTGCCGCCATGGAGCTATCACGTCTTCGAATTGGCCGTATTGTGAAGGACACATGCGGGCCAAGCGCGCGAGCGCTTCAAACCTAAGCCAGCAGCGAAGGCTGATGCGCGCGGGCAGATCGCGACCGTGCGTGCGGTCCTACCCAAGGCCGCTTGGCACGGGCGATTGCGTCATACCTATGTTAGGGACGTGACGGTCGCCACCACTTGCTGGGGGAAGAACTCGACGGCCAGAAGTCCTGCTCCGTGTCCTCCGTGCCCTCTGCGATAGCTACACATGACCGGCGGAGCACTTTCCTGCCGTTCTGTTGAACGTACCGGACCGCCTTTGCAGCATCCGGGACCGACATCAGCGCGAGCCAGCGCGAGGCCACGGGCGCACCGGCCGGCCGCGAACGGCGGAAACATCCCACCTACCTTGGTTCCGTCGTGCTCGATCAGCGTGTACGAGATGGGCGCGTTCGCCACGGCCTGAAACTGCCAGCCGAAAACCCAGCCGTAGAACGCGGGAGCACCTTCGGGGTCGTCGGTCGCCAAGTCGAACCAGATGAACTTTTCCGGGTGCGTGCGACCCGGCTCACCATCGGGACCGAGCGGCGAGGCCCGCGCCAAGGCGCACATCAGCCGAAAAGGACTCCCGCCACCACGCGAAGAATGATCTCCGTGATCCCCCCGCTCGCGCGCCCCGGCCGTGCCGCCGCGCGAGCCCGTGTCAGCGACCAGAGGCAGGTCTTGAACGACGGGTCGGGTTGCGAATCGTTGCAAGAATGGGGATTGCACCGATTCGAGGTATTGAGGATGGTCAATGTGATGCCGATCGAACGTTTGGTACTCCCCCTAGACTGTACTGGATTGCGTCCAATGCAGCGCGCGTCTCACCTTCTCGCGGATAGCGCCCTCGCGCTTTTGCTGGGGGCCAGCGCACCGAACTTCGCCCAGATGCCGCCGACGCGGGCCGAGTACGCGCAGTACACTGGCATCTTCGCGGCTGCGGTGCGCAACGACTCGACCAAGATCGCGAAGCTCGTCGCGGCCGGCGAGTACGCCGGCATGCGCGATGCCCACGGCCGCACCGCGCTGCACGTCGCGGCCTTCCGGAAGCGCCACGACGCGATGCGCGTGCTGGCCGCTGCGACCGGCGATCCGAACGTGTTCGACGCGGACGGCTACGACATCGTCACCATCGCCGCGGTGGCGAACGATGTCGACACGCTGCGCGTCGCGCTCGCCATCGGCTGCAGCCCGCGGAACGTCGTCGGGCCTGACGGTAGCACCGCGCTGATCTCCGCCGCCGAGCGCGGCAACGACGCGGCCGTGCGAACCCTCATCGGCGCCGGCGCGCCGCTGGATCACGTCGACAAGCTCGGCTACACCGCGTTGACCGGAGCGATTGCCAAGGGTGACGGCGGCAAGCGCTACACCGCCACGGTGAGGACTTTAATCGCAGCCGGCGCTAACGTGACCATCGCGGATCGGACGTGGACGACACCGCTGGCGCTGGCCCGACAGCGGGGCTACCATCAAATGAGCGCGATCCTCGAATCGGCTCCTGCCAATCGGCGGTTCGCCCCGAAATAGAGCGTTCTCGCGCATGCCGAAGCGCCCGGCCGACCTTGATATTCGTCAACCGCGCCGCGCGGGAAAGCGCGCATAGTTGGAAATGTATCAATAACCTCAAGAGGAGTCTCGCATGTTACGACAATGGTTCCGGTACGTCGGCATCGCACTGGCCGCCGCCGCGGTCGCGCCGGTGCTGGCTACCGAAGCGCTGGCGCAGTCGGAGCAACAGCAACTCGTCACCAAGGCGCAGGCCACGCTTTCGAACTTCCTTCGCGACCCAGACATGTCCTGGCTGCAGAAGAACATCGGCCGCGCGAAGGCTGTGTTGATCGCTCCGGAGGTGGTGAAGGCCGGATTCATCTTCGGCGGCTCGGGCGGGCGCGCCGTGCTTGTCGCGCACGAGGGCGGAAAGTGGCGCGGCCCGGCGTTCTACACGCTGGCGACCGCGAGCGTCGGCTTTCAGGCCGGGATTCAGGCCTCGGAGAACGTGACGCTGGTCATGACCGACAAGGGCCTGAACACGCTGCTCGCGCCATCCATGAAGGTCGGCGGGGACGCCAGCGTGGCCGCGGGTCCGGTCGGCGCGGGCGCAGCGTCCGACGTCACGACGGACTTCGTCTCGTTCGCGCGTGCCAAGGGGGTCTATGGCGGGCTGAATCTCGACGGCACGGTCATCTCGGTGAGCAACGAGTGGAACAGCGCGTACTATGGCAAGAGCGTGCTGCCGCCCGACATCCTCGTGCGCGGTAGCGTGCACAACAAGCAGGCCGATCCGCTTCTCGCGGAAATCGCGAAGGCAGGGAAGTAGCTCTGCTGATCGCTTGCGCGGGCCGGCGCACCAATGCGCCGGCCCTTTTGTTTGATGATGCCGTTCGTTGAGGCGCCGGACGCGGAGAGCGGGAGACGCTCGAGAGCTACGCTTTCGCGGCGATGAGCGCTCGCGTGTGCCGGGCGATCATCAATTCTTCATTGGTCGGGATGGCCCAGACCGAGACGCGGCTCGCGGCGCTGCTGATGCGAGGACCGCCCTTCTCGTTGGCGGCGGGGTCCAGCTCGACACCCAGCCAGCGCGCGTCGCGACACACACGCTCGCGCAGGACTGCGCTGTTCTCGCCGATGCCGGCCGTGAAAACGATGGCGTCGAGTCCGCCCAGCGCAGCGGTGAGCGAACCCAGCTCCCGGCCGATGCGATAGACGTAGAGGTCGATCGCGGCCTTCGCGGCGGGCTCGTCGCTGCCCAACAGTGCGCGCATGTCGCTGGAAATGCCCGACACGCCAAGCAATCCCGATTGCTGATAGATGAGCTTCTCGACAGCGCGAGCGTCCATCTTCATCTCGTCGAAAAGGTAAAGGATCACGCCCGGGTCGAGATTGCCGCAGCGCGTTCCCATCGGCAGGCCGTCGACTGCAGTGAAACCCATGGTGCTGGCGACACTGTGGCCATTTGCCATGGCGCACATGCTTGAGCCGTTGCCGAGATGCAGCACGACCACCCTGCCGGCGGCGGCCTTCGCGTCATGCGCGGGAAATGCGCCCGCGATGTATTCGTAGGAGAGCCCGTGGAAGCCGTAGCGTCGCACTCCGCGATCGGTGATCGATCGAGGCAGCGCGAACGCCTGCGCCACTTCCGGCTGGGCACGGTGGAACGCCGTGTCGAAGCAGGCGATCTGCGGCAGCTCCGGCGCTCGCTCCAGCATGGCCCGGATCGGCGCCAGATTGTGCGGCTGGTGCAGCGGCGCGAGCGGAATGTACTTCTCCAGCGCGGCGAGCACCTTCGCGTCGACGCGCACGGGCCTGCTGTACTCGAGCCCACCATGGACGACGCGATGGCCGATGCCGACGAGCTTGTGATCGCCGCCCAGCTCCGAGCGCACGAAAGCGACGAGGTGGCCGAGCGCGCCGTCGTGGCCGAGCTTGGTGCCTTCGGCCCATGACTTTTCCCCGAGCGTTTTGCCGTCCCGACCCTTGGCGGCGAAGCGCGGCGTCGTGTAGAGCCCTTCCGCTTGGCCGCGGGCGATCAGCTCGAGCTCGTCACCGCGTTCGCCGAACAGCGAGAACTTGAGACTCGACGAGCCCGCGTTGAGTACGGCGATCGCATCGCGCACGTCACGTCACCGTCTTCGCCGCTGTCTGCCGGCGCGCGTCGGCGACCAGCACCGCGATGCCGCAGGAGGCCAGCCGACTGATCACCGGATCGGCACGGCTGGTGAGGATGATCGGCACGCGCGCACCGAGCACGATGCCGGCGGCATCCGCGCCCGCGAGGAACGACAGGCTCTTCGCCAGCATATTGCCGGCCTCGAGATCAGGCACGACCAGCACGTTGGCGCGGCCCGCCACCGGAGAATCGATCTTCTTGATCTTCACCGATTCCAGGCTGATCGCATTGTCGAGCGCGAGCGGGCCGTCCACAATCGCGCCGGTGATCTGGCCCCGGTCTGCCATTTTGCACAGCGCCGCGGCTTCCACCGTCGACGGTACCTTGGGATTGACAGTCTCCGTTGCCGACAGGATCGCAACCCGGACCTCGGGGAACCTGAGAGCATGCGCCAGATCGATCGCGTTCTGGACGATGTCGACCTTGTCTTCGAGCGTCGGAGCGATGTTCACCGCGGCATCGGTGAGGATCAGCGTCTCGGCGTAGGTCGGCACGTCGAGCACGAAGCAGTGGCTGATGCGTCGCGCGGTGCGCAGCCCGGTGTCGCGATTGACGACCGCGGCCATCAATTCGTCGGTATGGAGGCTGCCTTTCATCAGCGCCTCGGCCTTGCCTTGGCGCACCAGCTCGACCGCCTTCTCCGCTGACGCATGGCTGAAAGGCGCATCGACGATCGGCAGGCCGGAGATGTCGATGGAGAATTGCCTGGCCACGTCCTCGATGCGGGCACGAGGCCCGACAAGGATCGGGGCGATGAGGCCCATGCGAGTCGCCTCGACCGCACCCTGCAGCGAGCTCTGATCGCACGGGTGCGCAACCGCGGTTGGTGTGGGCGGCAGCGTCTTGCAAAAATCGATGAGGCGCTGATATTTCTCGTGGGCGCGAGGCTTTTCGGCTCTCGGTGGTTCGGCAAACTCGGTTCGACGTGGTTTCGTTGCGATTGTCATGGCTATCGCCTTCCTGCAATTTTCTTGACCAATGCGATGGGCCGCTCTGCGGGTTGTACCTGCAGGACCTCGCCGATCGCTTTGAGCATCGCCAGTTGCTCGGGCGAAGCCTTGTTGCTTTGCACGCGCTCGTCGGCGAGGAGTCGCCTGGCGAGCTTGATGAGCCTGTCTCGGTCGACGGGATCGGCAACGAGCTGAGGCAGCGTCGCAAGCGCGCGTGCCGGCTCGTACCGGACGATGATCTCCTGCTCGCCCCGGATCCTGCGCCACTCGTGGAGCGCAAGCTTCGGTAATAGATCCGCGTACTCTTCGGCCAGTTCCTTCTTCAGCACGAATCTCGACAGCGGCAGCGGCTCACCGCGCCGGACAAGGAGGGCAGCGACGCGGGTGATCGCTTCGGCGTAGCCGCCTTCCTCGATCGAGTCGAGCGCCTCTTGCACCACCGGCAGCTCGCGCGGATCGGCGATGGTCTCTGCCTGTTCTTTCGCTTCGCGCTTGTCCGCGAGGTAGAGCGAGAAGATGTTGCTGTAGGTCTGGAAAAAGGTCGCTTCCGTCATTGCATCGCGCATCTCGCGGTAATAATCGAGCGACGCGCTCACGATCTCGGAACCCATCCTTTCCGCCTTCCGCGCGGGTGCGTCCGGCGCGAGCGCCTTGCGCTGCGCCTTGACCATCTGCGCCGCCGGGGCGAGCCACGCCAGCCAGGGGTTGAGGTCGGATACCGCCCAGTGCTGGATCCGCAAGGGGTGCAACTGGCGCGAGAGCTTTGCGGCGAATTCGTTCGACATCGCCTGGATCATGGGTTGTACAAACAGCTCGTAGGCACGCTGGTTGAATTCCGAGATCTCCTCAACGGCCTCGAACGGCTTTTCGTCAGCGCGCTTGAAGCGATTGAGCCGTTTGGCGACGTCTTCGAGCTGGAGCTCCCTGAACTCGACTTCGTATGCGATCTTGCCCTCGCCATTCTTGCTTTCCTTGATCGCCATGCCGTACAGGCCCGGCGGCAGCGACTCGATCGACTTCAGCACGGACACGATCTGCGCGTGCTCCTTCTTGGCGACCTTGCCGGATACGAAGATGCCGAGGTGGCCGACGTCCTGATGCATGAGACCGACGATGACCTGGCCACGCGCCTTGAGCTCGTCGGTCGAGCCGTACACGTCGGCGACCCAGTTGAACGCCTGCTGCGGCGGGGTGATGTTGTCCCCCATCGAGGCGAAAAGAACGATCGGTGCCTTGATCTGCTTCAGATCGAAGGCTTTGCCGCCTCGCGCCTTCGTCGTGCCGGACCAGAGCTTGTTGCCGACGAAAAGATTGCGCGTGATCCACTCGATCTCCTCGCGGTTCATGAGATAGTAGCCGCCAAACCAGCGTTCGAACTCGAGGAAGCGCGGCGGCTCGGTGTCGACGTTGGCGAAGACGTGGTAGTACTTGTCCCAGAACGTGTTGGCCGGATTGAGGTTCTCGAAGTTCTGGACCAGATGGGCCCCGTCGAAGATGCCGTTGCCGAGGTCGGCGGTAAGCGACGACAGCCACGTGCCGCCGAGCATTCCGCCCGAATAGCGCATCGGGTTATCGCCTTCGCCTTCGGCCCACGCGCCGCCCCAGTAGGACATCGGGGCGCCGTTGATCACGATCGGACCGGTGTCTTCGGGATTGGCGGCGGCGAGCATCATCGCCGCCCAGCCACCCTGGCAGTTGCCTACGATCGCCGGCTTCGCGCTGTCGGGATGCAGCTCGCGCACCTTGTGCACGAACTGCCGCTCGGCCTCGCACACGTCGAGGAGCGTCTGGTCCGGCTCGGGCTGTGGGAAGAAGATCACGAAATAGACCGGATGCCCTTCGCGGAGCGCTACGCCGACTTGTGAATCGTCCTTGAAGCCGCCGATGCCCGGACCATGGCCGGCGCGTGGATCGATGATCACGTAGGGACGACGCTTCGGATCGACCGTCACCCCTTCCGGCGGAACGATGCTGACGAGTGCGTAATTCACGGCGCGCGCGAATTTGCGTGCATCGAGCACCATCTCGTGCCTGAACGTGAGTACCGGCGGCAAGCCTGCGACGGTATGCTCGACGAAGTTGTTGCCCCGTTGCCGCAGCGTGTCCCAGAAGAGAACCGAGCGCTGTGCGAAGTCGGTGGCGTAGTCCTGCCACTGCGCCCAGGCGTCCCAAGGCGTCGTCGCCCGGGTTCCCGCGGCGTTGTCGCCGTAGGCCTTTCGAATGCGCTCGCTGAACCGCTCCTGCGCGAGCTTGGTGCGCTTCTGAAAGATCAGCGCGACCTTGGTGGCAATGTCTTGGCTGCGGGCGAGTTGCGTGCCTGTGTCCATGGTGGGTCCTCAGGGAGTCCTGCGCTTGGAGTGCGTGCCGACGGACGGCGCCCCGCCGGAAGGGCGGTTCACCGAAAGGGCTTCAAGCCTATGCTACGCCCAGCGGAAGCCCCCGCATTGACTCATGTCAAGAGGATGCTGCACTGCGGCAGCCACCTGCCGGGCGGCCGCGGCCGTGTCGCTCAGGGGCTTTCGGGGACGTACTTGTAGGGATAGTCCGGCTCGCGGTAGCCGTGCTCTTTCTGGCGCTTGGGCAGTCTGACCTTCTCGCGCGGAACGCTCAGAATCAGGGACAACCGAGATGATATTGAGCCGCGCGCGCCTCTTGTCATCGGACCCGACCTCGCCACATACCACGGCGCCCACTCGGTGTCGTCGCCGCGAACATTTCGTCGCGGGCGCGTGAGTAGGCGAGTAGTCGTACCATCGGCTGTAGGACTTGAGGTCCATCGGCGAGAGCTTCCAGATCTTGTGTCCATTGTCGATGCGCGCTACGAGCCTCCGGGTCTGCTCCTCCGGGCTTACCTCGAGCCAGTACTTGGCCAGTACTCGATGAGCACGATGCCGGATTGCACGATGGCCCTTTCGACCGCCGGCACCGCCTTGTAGAACCACTTGAGCTGCTCGGAGGGTGCAGAACCCCATGACCCGCTCCGCGCCCGCGCGGTTCTACCAGCTGCGGTCGAAGATCACGATCTAGCCGGCCGCGGGCAGGTACGGCGAGTAGCGCTGGATTGACCATAGCGTGCGCCGCGCCGCCGGCGCTGCGCCCCGCACGGATCGCACGCTAACGAGGGTCCGAGGGTTCGCCTGAGACGCACGGGCTGACTGGCTTCATGAACGCGCAAAACCGGGTTAGAGTGACTGATGGCCACCCGGACCGGCCGTTCCGGCGACGTCTTCGCTTGGCTCCGTGCCACGCCAGCATCGACTGCTTTGACATGAGCTTGATTTCCCGCCGCCCTCGACTGATACGCGAGATCATCCTCGTGCTCGCGGCGAAATTCGTCGCGCTCCTCGTCATCTGGAGCATCTGGTTCACGCACCCGCAGTCGTCGCAGCTCGATGGCGAGCGCGTCAGGGATGCGCTCTACTCGTCGCAACCCGCTATCCAGGAAGGAACCGATCGCGATGCCCAACCTTGACCTCGTCGACGTCTCCCGCCTGCAGTTCGCGGTGACCGCGCTCTACCACTTCTTGTTCGTTCCGCTGACCCTGGGGCTGTCCTGGATCCTGGTCATCATGGAATCGGTTTACGTGATGACCGGCCGCGAGATCTACCGCGACATGACTCAGTTCTGGGGGACGCTCTTCGGCATCAATTTCGTGATGGGGGTCACGACCGGGCTCACCCTGGAGTTCCAGTTCGGCACCAACTGGGCGTACTACTCGCATTACGTGGGCGATATCTTCGGCGCCCCGCTCGCCATCGAGGGGCTGATGGCGTTCTTCCTGGAATCCACGTTCGTGGGGCTGTTCTTCTTCGGTTGGAAGCGGCTGTCGAAGGTCCAGCACCTGCTGGTCACGTTCCTGGTGGCGCTGGGATCGAATCTGTCCGCGCTCTGGATCCTCATCGCCAACGGCTGGATGCAGAACCCGATCGGCGCCGAATTCAACTACGAGACGATGCGCATGGAGCTGGCGAGCTTTCCCGCGCTCCTCTTCAACCCGGTCGCGCAGGTGAAGTTCGTGCACACCGTGGCGGCAGGTTACGTCACGGCATCGATGTTCGTGCTCGGCGTATCGAGCTGGTACCTGCTCAAGGCGCGCGACGTGGGCTTCGCCCTGCGCTCGTTCGCGGTCGCGGCGGGCTTCGGTCTCGCTTCGGCGCTCTCGGTCATCGTTCTGGGCGACGAGTCGGGATATACGTCAGGCGAGGTGCAGAAGGTCAAGCTCGCGGCGATCGAGGCCGAGTGGCATACGCAGCCGCCTCCGGCAGCGATCACGGCGTTCGGATTCCCCAATCAGGAGGAGGAGCGCACCGATTTCGCGATCAGGATCCCCTGGGTCCTGGGCCTGATCGCAACCCGCTCGGTGGATACGCCCATCGCCGGCATTGCCGAGCTGCGCGGAGCAGCCGAGAAGCGCATCAAGGATGGGATCACCGCCTATGCGCTGCTCGAGAAACTGCAGGCAGGCGATCGGAGCCCCGAGGTGCGCCGCCAGTTCGAGGAGAGCCGCGGCGACCTGGGATACGCGCTGCTGCTCAAGAAGTACACCGCCCGCGTGACCGATGCAACACCAGAGCAGATCCGTCTCGCCGCAGCCGACACGATACCGCGGGTCGCGCCGATGTTCTGGTCGTTCCGCATCATGGCAGGCCTCGGCTTCTTCTTCCTCTTCCTCTTCGTGGCGGCCTTTTCCTTCCTGGCCGTGCGCAATCTCGCCCCGCAGCGCTGGCTTCTGCGGATCGCGCTGTGGAGCATTCCGCTCCCCTGGATCGCTGCGGAATTCGGCTGGATCGTCGCCGAGTACGGCCGTCAGCCGTGGACGATCAGCGAGGTCTTGCCGACGTCTCTGAGCGTATCCAACCTCTCCGCGTCGGACGTCTATGCGAGCCTCGCGGCGTTCATCGTTTTCTACACCGTGCTGCTCGTCGTCGAGCTCTACCTGATGGTCAAATACATCCGGCTCGGACCGTCGAGCCTGCACACGGGCGGCTACGATCTGGAGCTCGCTCGCGCGGGCTCGACGTCGAGTACCTGAAGGGACCACTCCATGATCGACTACGAAACGCTCAAGCTGATCTGGTGGCTGTTCATCGGCGTGCTGCTGATCGGTTTTGCGGTGACCGACGGGTTCGACCTCGGTGTCGGAACGCTTCTCCCGCTGCTCGGCCGCAGCGACGAGGAGCGGCGGGTGATGATCAACGCGATCGGCCCGGTGTGGGAAGGCAATCAGGTGTGGCTCGTCACGGCCGGCGGTGCGATCTTCGCCGCCTGGCCTCTGGTCTATGCCACGGCGTTCTCGGGCTTCTACGCCGCGCTCCTGCTGACCCTGTTCTCGCTGTTTCTTCGGCCGGCCGGCATCGTCTATCGCGGGAAGGTCGACGATCCGCGCTGGCGCAGCGCCTGGGACTGGGGCCTGTTCGTGAGCGGTACGGTCCCCGCGGTCGTTTTCGGCGTCGCGTTCGGCAATCTGCTGCAGGGCGTGCCTTTCCGCTTCGATCCGGCGACGATGGGCGTGATCTACACCGGATCGTTGTGGGGGCTGCTGAATCCGTTCGGGCTGCTCGCCGGCATCGTGAGCTTGGCGATGCTGGTGATGCACGGCGCGACGTTCCTGCAGGTCCGAACCGAGGACGCGCTCCAGCTGCGCGCGCGGTCGGCGGCACGCTGGGCGGCCATCGCGCTCATCGTCGGGTTCGCGCTCGCCGGATTCTGGGTGGCCTATGGCGTGCCGGGATACCGGATCACGGGCATGCCGCCCGCGTCCAGCGCGTTCGCGCCGGTCGCGAAGACCGTCGAATCGGCGCCGGGCGTCTGGCTCGCGAACTTTGCGACCTACCCCTGGATGGCACTGGCACCGATTGCCGGTTTGGCAGGAGCGGCGAGCGTGGTCGTCCTCTCCGGCGCCGGGCGGTCGCTGTCGGCCTTTATCGCGAGCAGCGTGGCGATCACCGGCGTGATCCTCACCGCAGGCGTCGCGATGTTCCCGTTCGTGATGCCTTCGTCGACCGACCCGCGATCAAGCCTCACGATATGGGACTCCGTATCGAGTCATCGTACCTTGGCGATCATGTTCTGGGTCGTCGTTGTCATGCTGCCGCTGGTTCTCGCTTACACGGCTTGGGTCTATCGCGTCGTCCGCGGCAAGGTTTCGGTCGGCTATATCCGCGAGAACACTCACACGAGCTACTAGGGAGCCCTCATGTGGTACTTCACCTGGATTCTGGGCGTCGGCCTCGCGCTCGCTTTCGGCATCATCAACGTGATGTGGCTCGAGTCCTCGTATTTTTCGGGCGAGCTCAACGAGGAGTACGTCCGCAAGCGGTTTCAGCGCGGCGCCAAGCCCCGCGATTAGCGGGCGGCTGCCGTTCGCGCCGTGAGATCGTGCTCGGTGCTGCCGGTGACCGTCACCCGGGCGAAGGTCCCGACAGCGAGCGTGCTTGCGCCTTCGATGATCACGGTGCCGTCGATCTCCGGCGCATCGGCCGAGCTGCGCGCCACCGCTCGATCACCCTCGACGCGATCGACGAGCACATCCATGCTGCGACCGACCTTGGCGGCAAGCCGCCGGGCGCTGATGCGCGCCTGTGCGGTCATGAAGCGGGCGCGCCTTTCTCCCTTGATCCCTTCGGGAACCGCGTTGGGCAACGCGTTGGCGGCGGCGCCGTCGACGGGCGAGTAAGCGAAGCAGCCGACGCGGTCGAGCTCGGCGATCTCGAGAAACGACAGCAGTTCCTCGAACTCGGCTTCGGTCTCTCCGGGAAAGCCGACGATGAAGGTCGAGCGGATCGTGATGTCCGGGCAGACCGAGCGCCACGCCCGAATCCGGTCCAGATTGTCCTCGACGTTCGCCGGCCGCTTCATAGCCTTCAGGATGCGGGGGCTCGCATGCTGGAACGGCACGTCGAGATAGGGCAGGACCTTTCCTTCCGCCATCATCGGGATCACCTCGTCGACGTGCGCGTACGGGTAGACGTAATGCAGGCGCACCCAGGCGTCATGCTCGCCGGTGAGCCCGCCCAGCGCACGGACGAGCTCGGTCATCCGGCTCCTCATCGGCTGGCCCCGCCAGAAGCCGGTCCGGTATTTCACGTCGACGCCGTACGCGCTCGTGTCCTGCGAGACGACGAGGAGCTCCTTGACGCCGGCCTTGAGCAGGTTCTCCGCTTCGACCATCACCTCGCCCAATGGGCGGCTGACCAGGTCCCCCCGGAGCGACGGAATGATGCAGAACGTGCAGCGGTGATTGCAACCCTCGGAAATCTTCAGGTACGCGTAGTGTTTCGGCGTGAGCTTGATTCCCTGCGGAGGCACGAGATCGACGAACGGATCGTGTGGCTTTGGCAGATGCCGGTGCACCGAATCCATCACCTCGGACGGCGCGTGCGGTCCGGTGACGGCGAGTACTTTCGGATGCGCGGCCCGGACGAACTCGCCGCCATCCTTGGCGCCCAGGCACCCCGTTACGATCACCTTGCCGTTCTCGGAGAGCGCTTCGCCGATCGCCGAGAGCGACTCGTCGACCGCCGCATCGATGAAGCCGCAGGTGTTGACCACGACGAGGTCGGCGCCTTCGTAGCTCGGCGCGATGGCGTAGCCCTCGGCGCGAAGCCGCGTCACGATCTGCTCCGAGTCGACCAGCGCCTTCGGACAGCCGAGCGAGACGAATCCGACCCTCGGCGCGGTGGCGCGGCCACGGCTCATCGACAGCGGGCCTTGCGCGCTGCGTTGCGGAAAAGCGCGACGCTGCAATGCGGCTTGTGCGCTGCTTCGGGACGTTCGCGGCAAATCAGCGCTTCTTGTCTTCGTCCGAGCCCGATTGCGGACCCCCGAAATTGGGGAAAGGAAAGGCATTGAACAGGCCGCGGGTCTGATCCTGCATCCGCTGCTGCATGTCCATGAACAGCTTCGCGCTCTGCTCGAGATAGTTGCCGAGCATGCCCTGCATCGCCGGCGCCTGCATCTGCAAGAACTGCTTCCAGAGATCGGGCGTGAGCATCATCTTGTCCCCGTAGATCTGCTTGGCCTGCTCCTGCAGCTTGTTCTGGATGGTAAGGAACGCCTTGACGTTCTGCTCCATGTAGTTGCCCATGATGCCCTGCAGCGCGTTGCCGTAGAAGCGGATCATCTGCGACAGCATCTCGCTCGAGAACATCGGCACGCCGGCGGACTCTTCCTCGAGGATGATCTGGAGCAGGATGCTGCGCGTGAGGTCCTCTCCGGACTTGGCGTCGATCACTTGGAAATCGATATGGTCGAGCACCATCTGCTTCACGTCCGCCAGGGTGATGTAGCCGCTGTTGGCCGTGTCGTACAGACGGCGGTTGGGGTACTTCTTGATGGTGCGTTTCCCTTTGTTCATGCCCGCTCCGAAAACGATCGGCCATTATAAACGCCTGATTTATCGAGTGTTTGATTTCCCTACAGCGGTCCGTCAGGGAGATCTTGTGCAGCGCACCAAAAAAGCCTTGACAATATGAGTATACGCCCCTACACTCCGATTTGTGCGGTGCAGCAAAAAGAGGGGTACGAGAGAAGCCACAACCCCCGGCCGGCTACAGGACAGGTCGACCCCAAACCCGCCGCCGCCGGATGCTTGTTTGGATGGATGGATGGAACGAACCTCAACCGAAAGGATGATCATGTACAACGCAACGGAGCAATTTGCCGAACTGAACAAGGCCGGCTATGACAACGCCGTCAAGCTCGCCTCGCTGTCGCTCGAGAAAGCGGAGCGGCTCACCAAGCTGAACCTGGCCGCCGCGAAGATCGCGCTGGAACAGGGCGTCAACAGCGCCAACGCCGTCGCGGGCGTGAAGGACGTGCAAGAATTCTTCACTCTGCGCGCCAAGCTCGCCGAAGCCGGGGTGCAAAACGCGCTGGGCTATTCGCGCGGCGTCTACGAAATCGCCTCCGAAGCGCAAGCCGATTTCTCGGCGCTGGCCGAAGAAGCATGGGCTGCTTACACCAAGGGTATGGCGGCGTGGGTCGAAAAGGCTACCAAGAATGCGCCCGCCGGCTCGGATGTCGCCGTCACGGCGCTGAAGTCGACGGTGGCCGCGACGACGGCCGCGTTCGATCAAATCTCGAAGGCGACCAAGCAGGTCGTGAACTTCGCCGACGCTTCGGTCCGTGCTGCTACGGCCAACGCAAGTGCCGGCGCCAAGACCAGCCACAAGGGTCGCAAGGCAGCGTAAGCCCGGAGGATATCGCCCTCCCGGTGACATGGGAACTAGGAACTTGAACCCGGAGGGGATGTCCCAACATCGGAACTGGAGTTGATGACTCCTTCTGTATCATTTTCCTCCTCCTAAATGATACAGCCTCGCCCCGCAGGGCAACCTGCGGGGCTTTTTCTTGCGCCGGCCTCGGGAAGCTTGCCGGCTGCGTCAGGGCTTCAGAACATGTGCTGACCGCCGTTGATGGCGATATTGGCGCCCGTCACAAAGGCCGCTTCATCCGAGGCAAGATACGCGACGAGTCCGGCGATCTCGTCGGGCTTGCCGAGCCGTCCCATCGGAATCTGGGGAATGATCTTGCTGTCTAGCACCTCCTGCGGAATCGCCATGACCATCTTGGTGCCGATGTAGCCGGGCGATATCGTATTGACGGTGACGCCCTTCTTCGCGACTTCCAGCGCCAGCGCCTTGGTAAAGCCGTGCATCCCCGCCTTGGCCGCCGAATAGTTGACCTGGCCGAACGCGCCCTTCTGGCCGTTGACCGACGAGATGTTGATGATCCTGCCCCAGCCGCGATCGACCATGCCGTCGCACACCTGCTTGGTCATGTTGAAGCACGAATCGAGATTGGTGCGGATCACGATCTCCCAGTTCGCCTTGTCCATCTTCTTGAACGTCGTGTCGCGGGTGATGCCCGCGTTGTTGACGAGGACCTCCACCGGCCCGACGTCCTTCGTTACGTTCGCGACGCAGGCCACGCAGGAGTCCCAGTCAACGACGTCGCACGGGTAGGCGTGAAAGTCGTATCCCTGCTTTTTCATCGTGTCGAGCCACTCCTTGGCCTTGGTGTTGCCCGGCGAGTGCGTGGTCACGACAGTGTAGCCCAGCGCCGCGAGCTTCAGACAGATTGCCTCACCCAGGCCGCCCATGCCTCCGGTCACCAGCGCGACGCGGTGCTTGTTCTCCGCCATTTTTCCCTCCTCGTTTGACCTGTCGACGTTTCGCCGTCGAGCGGCTAGCGTTCGACGGCGAGAGCCACGCCCATCCCGCCGCCGATACACAGCGAAGCGAGCCCTTTTTTCGCGCCGCGCCGCGCCATCTCGTGGAGGAGCGTGACGAGCACGCGGCAGCCCGATGCGCCGATCGGATGGCCCAGTGCGATCGCGCCGCCGTTGACGTTGATCCGGCTCGTATCCCAGTCCATCTCCTTGTTGACCGCGCAGGCCTGAGCCGCGAAGGCTTCGTTGATCTCCATCAGATCCAGATCGTCGGCCTTCCAGCCCGCCTTCTCCAGGCAGCGGCGCGACGCGGGTACCGGCCCCATGCCCATGACCGACGGATCGACGCCCGACGAGGCGAATGCCTTGATGTGCGCCAGCGGCTTTAAGCCCAGCTCGCGCGCGCGTTTTTCGCTCGTCACCACCACCGCCGCGGCGCCGTCGTTGATGCCGGATGCGTTTGCCGCGGTGACCGTTCCGTCTTTCGCGAACGCGGGCTTGAGCCCGCCGACCGATTCGAGCGTGGTGCCCGCCTTGACGAATTCGTCGGTCGTGAACGCGATCGCGTCGCCCTTGCGCTGGGGGATCATGACCGCAACGATCTCGTCCTTGAAGCGGTCGGCCTTCTGCGCAGCTTCAGCCTTATTCTGGCTCGCGACCGCGAATTCGTCCTGCATGAGGCGCGTGATGCCGTATTCCTTGGCGACGTTCTCGGCGGTGACGCCCATGTGGTACTGGTTGTAGACGTCCCAGAGGCCGTCGACGATCATGCTGTCGACGAGCTTCGCGTCACCCATGCGGAAGCCGTCGCGGGAGCCGAGCAGCACGTGCGGGGCTGCGCTCATGTTCTCCTGACCGCCGGCGATCACGATGTCGGCGTCGCCGCAGTGGACCGCCTGGGCGGCGAGCATCACGGCTTTCAGGCCGGAGCCGCAGACCTTGTTGATGGTCATCGCCGGAACGGCGGGAGGAAGCCCGGCCTTGATCATTGCCTGGCGGGCCGGGTTCTGGCCGCTGCCGCCCGTCAGGACCTGTCCGAGAATCACCTCGGAGATCTGCTGCGGTTGCAGGCCAGTGCGGGCGAGCAGCGCCCGGATAACGGTGGCGCCCAGCTCGGGCGCGGAAATCTTGGCGAGCGTGCCGCCGAATTTTCCTATCGCGGTGCGCGCGGCGCCCGCGATGACGATGTCGGTCATGGGAATCTCCTTCGAGGATCGAAGCGCGATCGACGGTTTGCGACCGCGGCATCAGGAAAGTCGGTTCGATGTTAGCGCATGTCGAAGACGCCGCAAAATCGGCGTTCAGGACGCTTCGCGCACGTAGGTTCCCGGGGCGGCTGCAAGCGGCGGAAACCGTGCGTTGCCGGGGTGCTCAGGCGCTGCGCGGCGACCGCCGCCGTGACCGGCGAGCCAATGGCTCCAGTGAGGCCACCACGATCCCGGATGCGACTGCGCTGCTGCAAGCCATTCGTCGGGATCCTGTGTCAGGAGCGAGCGGGTCCAGTATTCGCGACGCTTGCCGTTGGGAGGATTCACCACGCCCGCGATGTGGCCCGACGCGCCGAGCACGAAGGTGAGGTCTCCGCCCAGGAGCCCCACCGTCCGATACGCCGAGCGCCACGGCACGATGTGGTCCTGGCGCGACGCATAGACGTAAGCGGGCAGGACGATGCGCGACAGATCTACGCGCTCGCCGCACACGGTCAGGGCTCCGCGCTCGCGCAGCGCGTTGTCGATATACATCTTGCGCAGGTAATAGGCGTACATCGGCCCGGGCAGATTGGCCGAGTCGCTGTTCCAGTACAAGAGATCGAACGCGGGTGGAGTCCTTCCCTTGAGGTAGTTGCCCACGACATAGTTCCATACGAGTTCGTTGGGCCTCAAGCTCGCGAACGCGCCGGTGAGCTCGCTCCCGTGCACCCGGCCGCCGCTTTCGAGCAGCGCCTCTCGCGCGTCCAGATACTCGGGAGAGATATAGACGCCGATGTCGCCCGGATCGGAAAAGTCGAGCATGGTGGTGAGCAGCGTCGTGCTCGCGACGACGGCTTCTCGCCGCGCGGCGAGCACCGCCAGCGCGCAGGCGAGCATCGTTCCGCCCACGCAGAAGCCGAGCGCGTTGATGCTCCGGCTGCCGGAGATCTCGCTGGCCGCGTCGATCGCCGGAAACACCCCCTGCTCGAGGTAATCGTCCCACGTGAGCCCTCCGAGCTCGCGCGGGATGTTGCGCCAGGAGATAGTGAAGACGGTATGGCCCGCTTCGACGGCGTAGCGGACGAACGAGTTTTCGGGGCGCAGATCGAGGATATAGTACTTGTTGATGCACGGCGGGACGATGAGCAGCGGCCGCCTGTAGACCTCGCCGGTCGTAGCGCCGTACTGGATCAGTTCGATGAGATCGTTGCGAAGCACGACGCTTCCCGGCGTCACCGCGAGGTTGCGTCCGACCTCGAACGCAGATTCGTCGGTCATCGTGATTCGCCCGCGTTGCGCGTCGGACAGCAGATTGGCGACGCCCCTCGCGATGCTCGCGCCACCGGATTGCATGGCGAGCGACAGTGCGTCCGGATTCGTCGGCAGGAAGTTGGACGGCGCGATCGCATCGGCGTATTGCCGGGCGAGAAAGCGCACGCGTCGCTTGGTGGCCGGATCGCATTGCGCAAGCTCCGCGAGCTCGGACAGGTACTCGGCGTTGAGGAGGTACGTGTCCTTGAGCCAGGCGAAGTACGGCTCGTCGCGCCAGGCGCTCGCGGCGAAGCGGCGATCCGCAACCTCGGCTCCTTCGCTCGCGACCACGGGCTGTCCGGCGGAGCGAGCCACCGCGCGCTGCCACAGCGACTCGAAGCGTCGGTGGTAACGCTCGGTCAACTCGGCGGCCGCGGCAGGATCGATCCAGACTTGGGCGGGAGCCAGCACCGCGAGCGCCGCGTTGCCGCTTTCCAGCGCCGGCGACGCGGCCAGGCTTTCACCATGGGCATACCAATCCGCCCATTGATGGCTCAACGCGCGCCACTGTTCGACGAGCTGGCTCCAGTCGGGTACGGACGGATGGGCTTTCATGCCGGTCGCCCGAGAGTGTAACGAGCCGATGCGGGCCGTTCAAACGCCTGCGTACTCATGTCGCAAGCCAGACCAGCGTGACCATGCGGCCTGCGCGCGCGCCGTCGCGACGATACGAATGGAAAGACGCGCTCTCGCTGAACGTGCATCGGGCCGCGCCGGCAATCGAACGCACGCCGGCTCGCGCGAGTCGTCTCCGCGCGAGCGCGCTTAAGTCGGCAAGCCACTTGTCCGAACCGATCGGGCTGAAGCACGCCTCGGCGCCGGAATCCGAAGCGCAGTGCGCCTCGAGGACATCCGCGCCGACCTCGTAAACCCGTGGCCCGATCCCCGGACCGATCCAGACCAGAACGTTGCCGGGATCGGCACGCATCGCCGCGAGGGTGGCTTCGATCACGCCGGCGGCCAGCCCGCGCCAGCCGGCGTGCGCCGCGGCGACCACCGATCCGGTGCGATCGGCAAAGAGCATCGGCAGGCAGTCCGCGGTCTGAATCGCGCATACGACGTCGCGACCGCGAGCGACGATGCCGTCGGCGCGCGGAGGCGACGACACCGCAGGCAGCGCGTCCGCATCGTGGATCGCCGCTCCGTGCACCTGACGCAGCCAACGCGGAGGGGTGGGTACCCATCGCGAGAGCTCGTCCGGGAGCTCATCGTCCGTCGCTTCCTTCGCCGGCGCACGATACCGTGCACCGCCGCTGTTGCGCGTGGTTGAAAAGGCGCGCACGTTGGGCGGAGCCGGCCATTCGGGAACGATCCAGTCCAGGCCGGCGGCGGCGAAATCCTCGGCGAGCGAGCGGCGGAGCGTCGTCATTGCGCGGCCCGCAACGACGCGAGCAGCGCCGCGAAATCCGCCGGGAGCGGCGATTGCCACCTCATGGGCCGACGCGTCGAGGGATGAGCGAGCCCGAGCCGCCACGCATGCAGCGCCTGACGATGAAACGCGATGCCGCGGCGACGGCCGTACTCCGGATCCCCGACCAGCGGATGGAGCAAAGCGGCAAGATGCACGCGGATCTGATGGGTGCGTCCGGTTTCCAGCCGGCAGGCGAGCAGCGTGCAGGTGGAGAAGCGCTCGCGAACTTCATAGTGCGTCACGGCGCGCTTGCCCGTCGCGACGACCGCCATCGACGTGCGCTTTACGGGGTGTCGCGCGATCGGCGCGTCGATGATTCCGCCGTGCGGGACCGCGCCCTGCACGAGCGCGAGATACTCCCGGCGTACCGTGCGAGCCTGCAGCTGGCGGACGAGATCGGTCTGGGCGGTGGGGGTCTTGGCGATCACCAGCAGCCCGGTCGTGTCCTTGTCGAGCCGGTGCACGATGCCCGCGCGAGCTACTTGAGCGAGCTGCGGACAGTGGTGGAGCAGCGCGTTGGCGAGCGTTCCATCCCAATGTCCGCTTCCGGGATGGACCACGAGGCCCGCGGGCTTGTCGACAACGATGAGCGCGTCGTCCTCATAGACAATCGCGAGGGGCAGCGGCTGCGCTGCGAGAGGGCTTGTCCGCGGATCGGCGAGCGGCTCGACCCTTACGCGGTCCCCGCCGAAGACCTTCTGCTTGGCCGAAAGCGCGGTGCCGGCGACGCTCACGCGGCCGGCATCGATCCATGTGCGGATGCGACTTCGCGAGTGTTCCGGCAGCAGGCGCGCCAGCGCCTGGTCGAGCCGGAAGCCCGCGAGCTCGGCGGGAATCGTGAGCTCGCGCGCCGCCATCGGCACCGCGGCGGCTGGGTTATAATTCGCGGCTGCCACTGGAGTTGCACCGATGTGGAAGATGTCGCTGTGGGTTCGAATCGCCGTCGCAATCGCGTTTGCGGCGGGCATCGCGGCCTGCGACCTGTTGCCCGAAGTCAAGGACGAGACGGCCGGCTGGTCCGCGGAGCGCCTGTACAAAGAGGCGCACGATATGCTGGTGACGGGCAATTATACGCGGGCCATCAAACTGTTCGAGACGATCGAGGGACGCTTCCCCTACGGTCGTTACGCGCAACAGGCGATACTCGAGGGCGCGTACGCGAACTATCGCGCCGGCGAAACCGCGACCGCAGTCGCCGCCTGCGATCGGTTCATCCGCACCTATCCCAACCATCCGAACGTCGACTACGCCTATTACTTGAAGGGTCTCGTCAACTTCCGCGAGGATCAGGGGCTGTTCGGCTACATCGTCGAGCAGGATCTGTCAGAGCACGATCCGAAGCTCACCAAGGAATCGTTCGGCGCGTTCAAGGAACTGGTGACGCGGTTTCCCGACAGCAAGTACGCGGACGACTCGATTATCCGCATGCGCTACCTTACCAACGCGCTTGCGGGCTACGAAGTGCGCGTCGCCGAGTACTACTACCGGCGCGGCGCTTACGTAGCTGCGGTCAACCGGGCACAGTCGGCGCTGATCAATTATCCTCGCACGCCTTCGAACGAGGACGCGCTGATCGTGCTGGTCAGAAGCTACGATGCGCTGGGCATGATCCAGTTGCGCGACGATGCGCAACGCGTGCTCAAGGACACCTTCCCCAACGGCAAGTTCTTTACGGCGAGCGCGAAGCCGTGGTGGAAGTTCTGGTCGAAGGAGGAGACGCCGCTTCCGCCGGCGAAGCCGCCCGAGGAAAAGCCCTGGTGGAAGTTCTGGTAAGGGCTTAGCCCGGTGGTCGCGCAGCCGAGCCCCGGGTGCCGCGCGCGCGACAGCTGTTTCTTCGCGTCCCGCGGTTCGCTTTCGCTCACCGCTGGCGCTACGTGGGCACCGGTGCGCGAAAAAACTCCAGGACATCGTCAAGGTCGCGCGTTCGTTGCATGGGCGGAAGCGCGCTCAGGATCCGCCGTCCGTAGGGCTTCTCCGCCAGACGCCCGTCGCAAATCATGAGGACGCCGCGATCGCTCTCCGAACGGATCAACCGTCCTGCGCCTTGCTTGAGGCTCAAGACGGCTTCCGGCAACTGGTAATCGAGGAACGGGTTTCCGCCTTGGCGCTCGATGTGCGCGAGCCTCGCGGCGAGCACCGGATCGTCCGGCGGCGCGAAGGGCAGCTTGTCGATCACCACCACCGACAACGCGTCGCCCGGGACGTCGACCCCTTCCCAGAAGCTCTGGCTTCCGAGCAGCACAGCGTTGCCCAGCGAGCGGAATCGCGACAGCAGCTCGCTTCGCGAGCCCTCGCCCTGGACCAGCAGCGGGTAGTCCAGCCGCGCTCGCGCCAGCGCCGCGACGATTGCGTCGCGCGCGTGTTCGAGCGCACGCAGCGTCGTGAACAGCAGGAACGCGCGGCCGCCGCTGGCGGCGAGCACCGGCAACACCGCGGCGACGACGGCCTCGGTATGCTCGAAGCTGTTCGGCGGCGGAATCCCGCGCGGAACATAGAGCAGCGCCTGACGGGCGTAGTCGAACGGGCTTTCCCAGCAGCCGGTGGCTGCATCCGCGAGCCCGAGTTCGTGTCGATAGAGCGCGAAGTCGCCGTTCACCGCCAGCGTGGCGGAGGTGAATATCCAGGAGCGCGCGCTGTCCTCGACCTGGCGCGCGAAAACCTCCGCGACCGACAGCGGCGAAGCATGAAGCTGCCAGCCGCGCGGGGTGACGTCGAGCCAGCGGATCCAATCGGGATCGTCGCGGCCACGCCAGCGGGAGAGCCGCGCTCTCGCATCCGACGCTCGGCGGCCGCACTGGGCGAGCTCATCGCTGCGCTCGGCCTGCTCCGAGAGCTCCGACGCGAGCGCCGCGAGTGCGGCCGCGAGCGCGTCGAGCGCCGCGGCGAAGTCCGGACGACTAAGCGCCTCGGGCTGCGTCTGCTTGCCCGACGCTTCACCCGCCGCCAGCCGCACGCGCCGGAGCGCGTGGCCGAGAGCGCGCGCGGCATCGGACAACGGCGCATAGTCGCGCGCCGTCCTGAGGCCCTCGACCTCGGCATCGCGCGCAAGCTCGCCGAGTTGCCCGGCGGTGACCTCCTCGCCGAAGAACAGCGTCGCTGTCTCCGGCAGCTGATGCGCCTCGTCCAGGATCACCGTGTTGCAGCGAGGCAGGAGATCGGCGAGACCCTCGTCCTTGAGCACGACGTCGGCGAGGAAGAGGTGGTGGTTGATGACGACCACGTCGGCGGCGAGCGCATCCTTGCGCGCTTTCATGACAAAGCAATCGGCGTAGCGGGGACACTCGCTTCCGAGGCAATTCTCGCGCGTCGACGTGACCTGGCTCCAGATGCCGGCGTTGTCCGGCACTTCGGCAAGCTCCGCCTTGTCGCCTCGCACGGAAGTACGGGAGAACGACTCGATGCGCTGCAGGTAACGCACGTCCGCGCGCGATGCGAGGCTGTCCTGCTCGCGCGTGCGGGCAAGGTGATAGTGACATACGTAGTTCGCGCGCCCCTTGAGCAGCGCCACCGTGACGGGAATCTTGAGTGCGTCGCGCACAAAGGGCAGGTCACGGCTGAAGAGCTGGTCCTGCAGCGTCTTGGTTCCGGTCGAGACGATGACCTTGCCGCCGGAGAGCAGCGCCGGAACGAGATACGCGAACGTCTTGCCGGTCCCCGTGCCGGCCTCGGCGACAAGCTGGCCGCCTTGTTCGATCGCGCGAGCGACCGCCTCGGCCATCGCGAGCTGTTGCGGTCGCAGTCGGTACGCGGGAAGCTTGCGAGCGAACGGGCCTTCGGTGCCGAATATTCGCGCGAGATCGATGGCCACTGAAGCTCTTTCGCGTCGCGCTGTGCCGTCGTCAGGCGGCCCGGACGCCGGATTGCCGGCAGCTATTTGCGTTTGGAAGATCGCGCCGGCTTGGGCTTCGGCTTGGGCGGCGGCTCCGCCACGGCCAGCGCGCGAATGTTCTGAATCTGCTCGTTGAATTCAGAGTAAGGTCGCACGACGCGCTGCTTGTATCCCTCGTCGGACTCGCCGGCATTCGGTACGAGCCTCGCGAGGCTGTCGAGCCATTCGTCGTAGAGCTTGCGGATCCCCTGCACCATCTCCTTCTTCCGCGCAGCCTCGCGCAGCGCCGCCTGGTAGGGGCGGACGATCAGGAGCTTGTGCTTGTCGATGCAGTATTCCGTCTTCGCGCCATGGACGCCCTCCTGTGCGCCCGCGAGCCCGAACTCGATGATCTCGATGCCTTTGATCTGCCTGCACATCGTGTAGGTCTGAGGGACGGCCTCGAGGAAACAATCGATGCCGCTGTCGTGCGTGTGCGTCGGACAGATGTACGGATCGACCTTGTCCAGGCCGAAAGCGCTCGTCGGCAGAAAGGACACTACGGCGAGAACCGCAAGGAAAGCGTAACGGTGCATGGGCCGCCATGCTACCTTGCGCGAGTAGGCGGCTCAAGTCGCGTAGCCCGGGGTGAGCGCAAGCGAACCCCCGGGGATCGTTCGTTTTCGCGCGCTCCCGGGATTCGCTCTTGGCTCATCCCGGGCTACGGGTTCAGCGTACCCGTGCGTCAGATCGTGACGCCGCCGGAGACCTCTATGACCGCGCCGTTGATATAGCTCGCCTCGTCGGACGCGAGCCACGCGTAGGTATTGGCGATTTCCTCAGGCCGGCCGAGGCGTCCCATCGGGACCTTGGCTTCGATCGACCGCAGAACCTTCTCGGGCATGGCGCTCAGAATTGGCGTCTCGATGAATCCGGGGCAGATCGCGTTGGCGCGGATACCCTTCCCGCCGAGCTCGCGCGCCCAGGTCTTGACCATGCCGATCACGCCGAATTTGGTCGCGGCGTAGTTGGTCTGGCCGAAGTTGCCGTAGAGGCCGACGATGGACGAAGCATTGAGAATGCAACCCGAATTCTGCTGCAGCATGATGTCGACGACCGCCCGGGTACAGTTGTAGACACCCTTAAGATTGACGTCGATCACGCGCTCGAATTGATCGTCGGTCATCTTCGAAAGCCTGGCGTCCTGGACGATGCCGGCATTGTTGACCAGCGTGTCGATGCGGTGCCAGGCGAACATCACGCTCTCGACCATCCGCGCGATGCTTTCCTTATCGGTGACATCGACTTGGAATCCGAGCGCCTCGCCGCCGAAGCTGCGGATCTCGGCGAGGGCCTCCGCCACGGCGCTCATGTTGATATCGCAGACCGCGACCCGGGCGCCCTCCCTCGCGAACTTGACGGCGGTAGCGCGGCCGATGCCTTGTCCCCCGCCGGTGATGATCGAAACCTTGCCGAGCAGTCGCGGGCCCCCTTCACCGTTGTGCGACTGCCCGTTTCCCCCGCTGCCGTTCAGCCCCATGCTTTCCCTTCCAACCCCAAGCTGGCTAGGGTTTCGTTGCACCGCAGCGACTGTAACGGTTTTGATTGCGACGCACAATGTTGCAGCCTGATGAAACGCAAAGCCAGGTCCGTTGTTGTTGCATTTCTGCATTTGCATTAGGAAACAAAGGATTACAAAGACCTTGTGGCGGCGTGCTTGGTCAGCGCAAGGCGAGGTCGTCGGCGGTTCGGCCTGCCTGCCGAGCCCATGCTGCGGCAGCGGTGTGTGGGGACCCACTCACTGACTTTTGCTAGATCGGTCGCCACGACTCGATCACGAGCCGAAGCGATTCCAGATTCTGAAAGCGGTTGATCTCCGGGCGATAGGTCACCCTGACATGATCGGGAAGGGGTCCCGGGTCGTCGAACACGACGGCCTGAATGCGAGCGTTTGCGACGACAAGGGCAAGGCGCAGGTGGTTGCCGCCGATGACGGTCTGTTCGACAACGCCGAACTCGCCTTCAAATAGTGGCGCGGGGAAGCCGTGGCCCCATACCTCCTCGGCGATGTCGCGCGCCAGCGCCAGGGTCAATTCCGCGGCTCCCAGCTCGCCGTCGGTTTCCAGCGTGCGGCGGAGCGCCGACGACGAAAGCCGCTCGCGAGCCACCTGCTCGAATTCGGCCATGAAGCGTGGCAGCGCATCTTCGGCGAGCGTCAATCCGGCCGCGAATGCGTGGCCGCCGAACCGCTTGATCGTTCCCGGCGCACGCTTGGCGACCAGGTCCAGCGCATCGCGGAGATGAAAGCCCGCGATCGCGCGTCCGGAGCCGCGCAGCTGGCCGTCGCCGCCGCGGGCGAACACGATCGCCGGACGGTGGAAGCGATCCTTCAACCGCGATGCGACGATGCCGATCACGCCCTGATGCCAATCGGGCCGGTAGACGGAAATCGTGTATTGATCTTCCGCCACCGTCGATTCGAGTCCATCGAGCGCCTGAGCTTGCATCGTCGCTTCGACGCTTCGCCGCTCGCGATTGAGCTGATCGAGTTGGCCGGCCAAAGGCGCGGCCGTTCGATCGTCCGGGGCGAGCAGGCAGGCGATTCCGACGGACATGTCGGCGAGCCGCCCGGCCGCGTTGAGACGTGGCCCGACCACGAACCCGAGTTCGTAGGCGCTCGCGCGCGAAGGGTCGCGGCCCGCGACGTCGAACAGTGCGCGCACACCCGGTTGCATGCGACCCGCCCGTATCCGGCGCAGGCCTTGCCCGACAAGAATGCGGTTGAGGCGATCGAGCATCACGACGTCGGCTACGGTTCCGAGCGCGACAAGGTCGAGCAGAGCAGCGAGGTTCGGCTCGGCTTTGCCGGAAAATCGTCCGCGCTCGCGCAGCCGCGCGCGCAGCGCCAGGAGCACATAGAACATCACGCCAACGCCCGCGAGATGCCGGCTGGGAAAACCACACCCGGGTTGGTTGGGATTGACGATCAGGTCGGTGGCGGGAAGCTCGGCGCCCGGCAAATGATGATCCGTGATCAGCACGTCGATGCCGCTCGCTCGCGCTGCCGCGACGCCTTCGACGCTCCCGATGCCGTTGTCGACGGTGATGATCAGCGCGGGCCGGCGCTCGGCGGCGAGCGCGACGATCTCCGGCGTGAGCCCGTAGCCGAACTCGAAGCGGTTCGGCACCAGGAATTCGACACGAGCGCCGAAGGCCCGCAGGCCCAGCACGCCGACGGCGCAGGCGGTCGCACCATCGGCATCGTAGTCCGCGACGATCAGAAGCCGCTGGTCGTGCGCGATCGCCATCGCGAGGCGATCCGCGGCGGCCTCGATACCCTTGAGCGAGGTCCACGATGGAAGGCCCGTGAAGTCGAGAACGAGCTCTGCGGGCGAGCGGATCCCGCGCGCGGCGTAGACGCGCGCGAGGGCCGGCGGGACGCCCGCCGCCGCGAGGATCGAAGCGCTCTCCGGAACGGTACGCCTGACGATGTCCACGGCTCAGGGCTCGGAGGTGGCTCGAGCAGCGTCGCCGAGCGTGCGCAAAGCGCTCGGAGGCCACAGGCGGGCGCGCCAGCGCTGCATGAGCGACGGCCGCCTCGGCCTGAAACGAAGCGCGCGCTCGCGGCCGGCGACGACGATCTCGATCCCGGTCAGCCGAACGGCGTCCGAGGCCCGCTCGACCGGCGCCATCCAGGCCCGATCCATCGCCTCCAGCTGTCGGTCCGCGCCGTCCGCCTCCACGCGATCCAGCCAGACGGCCGCGTCGAGGCTGTCGAGCGCGTCGAAGCGCGCAGGCGGCGCGCGGACCTCCAGGGCGCTTCCGCGCGCCAGATCGAGGACGCACGGCTCGCGGGCGAAGATCGATGTCGCCGAGGGCCGGCGAGGCTCTTCCGTGCCGCCGCCCCACAGCCATACACTGTTGACCACGGCGCCGCCCGACCGCTCCCGTTTCAGGTTGGCGGGATGTTCGAAGAACAGCATCTGCAACTCGTTCTGCCATCGGCGCCAGCGCGCCGAATCGAGTCCCGATGGAAGGAAACCGAAAAGAGGCGCGCCGAATGCCGCTGCTGGCGGCCGGGTCGTGATGCGTTGCGCTTCCTGCGCGCGCACGAACCAGCGCGCCGGGGTCGCCGCGACAAAAAAAATGCCGTCGGGGGCGAAGTGAGCGTTCAACGCCGCGACCAGCGCATGCGCGTCCTCCGGTGCAAGATCGTCGACCAGCGCCGAGAGCCGCACGTCGTCGGCGCCGACGGCCAGCGTCGCGGGGTCGGCGCAAAGCCAGTAAGCCGACCCCGGATCGATTCCCATGGCGCGCGCGAGCCGCGGCGCCACGGGCCAATCGTCCTGTCTTTCGATTCCGCACGCGCGGCAGGCCGTTGCGATCAATCCGTCCTGTTCGCTCTCGGGGCGGTCGCCGGTGGCGAGAAGCCGGGCCAAGGCCGGCGCGCACTCATCGACCGAAGCGAGCACGGTGGCCGGCAGGTCGAGCAGGCCGGGAACGACCAGAGTCAACGGCATGGACTAAGCGCGCTCGCGAGCTCGACCGAGTGTAGCACGCGGCGGAAACCCCGCCGTTTGTGGCACACTCGCGGCGCGGCAACGCGTTTTGCCCGATGCTCATTCGCTTTCGCAGCGCCGAATACTCCCCATGCTCTACGAACTGGTCGTCGGACTGCGCTATACCCGCGCGAGGCGTCGCTCGGGTCGCAACGGCTTCGTGTCGTTCATCGCCGCAGTGTCGATGCTCGGCATCGCGCTCGGCGTGGCGGCGCTGATCGTGGTTCTCTCGGTGATGAACGGGTTCCAGGAGGAGCTGCGCACGCGCATCCTTTCGGTCGCGTCGCACATCGAGATTCGCAGCCTTGAGGGCGGTCTTGCCGACTGGCGCAGCGTCGCGCGCGCCGTCCAGGCGAATCCGCACGTCAAAGCCGAGGCGCCATACGTTTTCGGGCAGGCGATGCTCTCCGCGGGCGATGTCAACCGCGGCGTGCTGATCCGCGGCGTGGATCCAGCCCTGGAGGAGACCGTCGCCGACTTCGGCGCGCACATGCGCGAAGGTAGCCTAGCCGCGCTCAAGCCCGGCGAATTCGGCATCGTGCTCGGAGCCGAGCTCGCGCGTGCGCTCGGGGTACGCCTCGGCGACCCGGTGGTCGTGATCACGCCGCAGGGCACCGTGACGCCGGCGGGTACGCTACCGCGCGTCAAGACCTTCCATGTGGTCGGCGTATTCGAGATCGGCATGTTCGAGTTCGACAGCGGGCTCGCGCTCATCGACATCGCCGACGCGCAGAAGCTCTACCGGCTCGACGATACGGTGAGCGGCGTGCGGCTCAAGCTGGACGATCTGTTCGCTGCGCCGCGCGTTGCGCGCGAGCTCCTTCCGCTGCTCCCGGTCGACGCCGAGGTGCGCGACTGGACGCTCTCCCACGCCAATTTCTTCCGCGCGGTGGCGATCGAGAAGCGGATGATGTTCCTGATCCTGACCCTGATCGTCGCGGTCGCGGCGTTCAACATCGTTTCGGCGCAGATGATGGTCGTGACCGACAAGCAGGCGGACATCGCGATCCTGCGCACGCAGGGAGCGTCGCCGGCGAGCATCCTCGCCATCTTCGTGATCCAGGGCGTGCTGGTCGGGACCGTGGGCACGCTTCTCGGCGTTGCGGGAGGCCTCGCACTGGCGCTCAACGTCGAGACCGTGGTCCCGTTCGTCGAGCGCGTGCTTGGCGTGCAGTTCCTGGACAAGAGCGTCTACTACATCAGCGAGCTGCCGTCGCAGGTGCAGACCCCCGACGTCATTCTGGTCGCGGTGATCGCATTCGTGCTGACGCTCCTCGCCACGCTCTACCCGAGCTGGCGCGCCGCGCGAGTCAATCCTGCGGAGGCTTTGCGCTATGAGTAACGCCGCTCCGGTGCTGGAGTGCCGCGGCTTGCGCAAGACGTTTCGCGGCGGACCGCAGGACGTGCCGGTGCTGCTCGGCGTCGATCTCGCGATACGGCCCGGTGAGCGCGTCGCGGTCGTGGGTGCTTCGGGGTCGGGCAAGAGCACGCTGCTGCACCTGCTCGGCGGCCTCGACGCCCCCACCGGGGGCGAAGTGCTCGTCCAGGGACGATCGCTGGCATCGCTCAGCGAAAGCGAGCGCGGCCGGATGCGCAATCGCGCGCTGGGATTCATCTACCAGTTCCACCATCTGCTGCCGGAGTTCTCCGCGCTCGACAACGTGGCGATGCCGCTTTTCATCCGGCGCGAGTCGCAGCACGAGGCGCGGGTGCGCGCCGGGGCGCTTCTCGACCGCGTCGGCCTGCGCCCGCGCGAGCAACATCGGCCGGGCGAGCTCTCGGGCGGCGAGCGCCAGCGCGTTGCGCTGGCGCGAGCGCTGGTAACGTCGCCCGCCGTGGTATTGGCCGACGAGCCGACGGGCAACCTCGATCGTCACACCGCGGAACAGGTGTTCGATCTCATGCTCGAGCTCAACCGCAGTGCCGGAACGAGCCTCGTGATCGTCACGCACGATCCGGAGCTCGCCTCGCGCACGGATCGGACGTTGCATCTCGTCGATGGCGTGCTCTCGTAGCCCGGGTCGAGCGAAGCGAAACCCGGGGACAACGCCCGTCAGAACGCATACCCGGGGTTCGCCCCGCTCACCCGCGGCTACGCTTCGAGCGGCGGCTCGTCCATGGCTGCCACCTGCTCGCGCAACTCCAGAATGCGGTCCTGCCAGTAGCGCTGCGTATTGAACCAGGGGAACGCCGCCGGGAATGCCGGGTCGTCCCAGCGGAGCGCGAGCCACGCTGCGTAGTGGATGAGCCGCAGCGTGCGCAAGGGTTCGATCAAGATGAGCTCGCGCCGATCGAAATCGGCGAAGTCTTCGTATCCGGCGAGGACATCGGCGAGCTGCGCGGTCATCTCATCGCGAGCGCCGGACAGCAACATCCAGAGATCGTGGACGGCCGGCCCGTTCCGGCTGTCGTCGAAGTCCACGAAATGCGGACCCGCGTCGGCGCCTTCCGAGACCCAGAGCACGTTGCCGGCGTGGCAATCGCCGTGCAGGCGCAGGCTTCGGATGTCGCCGGCTCGGTCGAAACCGCGACGGACGCCGTCGAGCGCCAGGCCGACGATGCTCGTATACGCTTCGACGAGATCGAGAGGAATGAAGCCGTGAGAGAGAAGCCACGCGCGCGGCTCGTCCCCGAAGCTCGCCGCGTCGAGCCGGGGCCGCTCGCGAAACGGCGCGCGCCTGCCGACGGCGTGGATCCGGCCGATGAAGCGTCCCAGCCACTCGCGCGTTGCGCGATCGTCGAGCTCCGGCGCACGGCCGCCGCAGTTGGGATAGACGGCGAAGCGATAGCCGCCGAACGCGTGGAGCGTCCTCCTCGATAGCGGGAGCGGCGCGACGACCGGAATTTCCTCTCCGGCCAGCTCGGACACGAACGAATGCTCCTCTTCGATCTGCGCATCGGTCCAGCGATCGGGCCGATAGAACTTGGCCACGCGCGACGAGCCGTCCGCGATTGCGGCCCGATAGACGCGATTTTCGTAGCTGTTCAGCGCGAGGAGCCGCCCGTCGCCGGAGAGCCCGACGCTTTCGAGCGCGTCGAGCACGACGTCCGGCGTGAGACCTGCGAACGGTGGCGCGCCGGATACCTGACCCGGCGGTGACCTCCGACTTGATTCGGGGAAGCCCCGGGAGCGTTCAGTATTCAACCGGAATCGGATCGAGACTGCGCCAGAGATACCAGGTCGCGACGGAGCGCCACGGCCGCCATTCCTCGGCCAGCACCGTCATGGCGTGGCGGTCCAGGCGCTCGCCATGATTGTAATGCGTGCCAAACGCACGTTGCAGCCCGATGTCGTCGAGCGGCAGGACATCCGGTCGCAGCTCGTGAAAGATGAGGAACATCTCGGCGGTCCATCGGCCGATGCCCTTGACGTCGATGAGAGCGGCGATCAACGCCTCATCGTCAAGCGTCTTCCAGCGCTTAGGATCGAGTCGCCCGGAAGCGAAGTGATCGGCGAGATCGACCAGATACTCCGCCTTGCGCCGCGAGAGTCCGCAGCCGCGCAGCGCCTCGGGCGCGGCCGCGGCGACGCGCGGCGCCGCAAGACGGGGAAACCCGTGCGGCGGCATGCGCCCGACCAGCGTGACGAACCGGCGCCAGATGGCGTCGGCGGCCTTGACCGAAATCTGCTGCGCGACGATCGCCCTGGCCAGTGTCGTGAATGGGTCGCTGCGGCGCTTGAGATGGATGCCCGGGTAGCGCCGGATAAGGCGCGCGAGCACCCGATCCCGCCGCAACAGCGCTTTCGCGGCTTCGTCCCAATAGCGCGGCTTCATCGCCGCTCGAGCGATTCGCCGTTGCGTCGGAGCAATCGGTCGGCAAGGGCGTACACCTTGGTCATCACCCAGTGACGAGGAGCGAGAAATGGTACATTACCTGCGGGGTCGCGAGTCTTCGATCTGTTACCCGGTATCTGGAAGCGATGGTCCGCATGTTCCCGGAGGAACTGGATTGAGCACAGCGGTCGGTGACGATCGGCGGATCGCACAGTTGATCGATGCGGCAACCCAAGCCTTCGAGCGCGGGCAGATGCAGGATGCGGAACGGCTTTTCCGGCAGGCGCAGGCAGAGGCTCCGCAACATCCCCTGGTACTCAACGAGCACGCGCGGCGGATGCTTGCGGCGGGCAACATGACAGGCGCGCGCGAGCTCCTCGAGCAGGCGGTCAAGAGTGCTCCTGCTGTTGCCTCGCTGTGGATCAACCTCGCCGCGTCGCTGCGCGGGCTCAATTGTGCCGCGGAGGAAATGGCCGCGCTCGAGAAGGCTCTCGCGATCGAGCCGCGCAATCTGCGCGCGCTGTTGCAGAAGGCGTCGCTGCAGGAGCTGCAAGACCGGCCGCGCACGGCCGCGGCGACCTATCGCATCGCGCTGCAATTGATTCCGCCGGCGGTCGAGCCGCCGCCGGCGATGCGCCCGGTCCTGCTCCATGCCAGGGAAAGCGTCGAGGCCAACAACCGGGCACTCGAGACTTTCCTCGAAGAGCGGCTGAAAAGTCTTCGCGACCACTACAACCGTGAGCAGCTTGGTCGCTTCGACCGGTGCCTGGCGACGCTGCTCCAGAAGGAACGCATTTACCGCCAGCAGCCGAGCTTCATGTACTTCCCGCAACTGCCGGCGATCGAGTTCTACGAGCGCAGTGACTTTCCGTGGCTCGATTCGATCGAGGCTGCGACCGACGATATCCGGGCGGAGCTCATCAACGTGCTCGCAGACGGTCCGGCGACGTTGCAACCCTACGTCGATATCCGGGAAGGGGCGCCCGTAGACCAGTGGCGCGAGCTCAATCACTCGCGCCGGTGGGGCGTCTATTTCCTGTGGCGCGAGGGTGTCGCGATCGCCGAGCACCTCGCGCGGTGCCCGCGAACCGTCGAGGCCCTGGCGGCGTGGCCGCGCTGGGAAGTGCCCGCTTACGGTCCATCGGCCGTGTTTTCCATCGTCGACGCCAAGACGCGCATTCCGCCGCACACGGGCGTCCACAACACGCGTCTCACCGTGCATCTGCCTTTGATCATCCCTCCGGGCTGCGGCTTCCGCGTGGGCGGCGAGAGGCGGGAGTGGATTCCGGGAAAAGCCTTCGTGTTCGACGACTCGATCGAGCACGAGGTCTGGAACGACAGCGACGTCCCGCGGGCCGTTCTGATCTTCGACATCTGGAGTCCTTTCCTCACCCCGGCCGAACGGGAGCTGGTGAGCCGGGTCACGACGGCCGTGGGCGAGTATTACGGGACGCCGTCGTATACCGTCGCTTAGCCTGGCAATCCGGTCTCTCTTGGGTCGGAAACGCGGGTTGCATTCCCGGACAACGCCAGCCGCAGCCCGCTATGACCCATGGTGGTACATTACGCCCCGTTCTAGACGGGGGCCAGATGACGGGTTTGAGACGGCGAACGTGGCTGGCGGCGGGCGTGCTGCTCTTCGCGCTGCTGGCGTCGTCCCGCGCGCAACCTGCGGCCGATCCGCGCAAGGTGCTGCACGTCGCCTTCGAAGTCGCCGAAACCGGCTTCGATCCGGTCAAGGTCACCGACAATTATTCCAGCCAGGTTCTGCGATGCGTCTTCGAGCGGCTGCTGACGTACGACTACCTCGCTCGTCCGGCCAAACTGATTCCGATGACCGCCGAGGCCCTTCCCGAGGTGACCGAGGGCGGCAAGAGCTATACCTTCAGGCTTCGCAAAGGCATCTACTTCCAGCCCGATCCGGCATTCAAAGGTCAGCGGCGCGAGCTTACCGCGGCGGACTACGCTTACTCGATCAAGCGGTTTGTCGATCCGGCCAACCGCTCGCCCTGGCGCTTCCTGGTCGACGGCAAGATCGTGGGACTCGATGCGGTGGCGAAGAAAGCCGCCCAGACCAAGCACTTCGACTACGACGCCAAGGTGGCCGGGCTCGAGATCGTCGATCGCTACACGCTGCGCGTCCATCTCACCGAGACCGACTACAACTTCGCCTACATCATGGCGATGCCGTCGATGTCGGCGGTCGCGCGCGAAGTGATCGAGGCGTACGCCGATGACACCAATGCGCATCCGATAGGGACCGGTCCGTACAAGCTCGCCTCCTGGACGCGCAAGGCCAAGATCGTGCTCGACGCCAACCCGGACTATCGCGAGGTCGTCTGGGACTTCGCCGGGTCCGACGACCCGCGCGATCAGGCGGCGGTCGCGGCGATGAAGGGCAAGACCATTCCGCAGATCGGCCGCGTCGAGATCAGCGTCATCGAGGAGGAGCAGTCGCGCTGGCTCGCGTTCCAGCGCGGCGAGATCGACTTCATCGATCGCTTCGGATCGTTCGCACCGATCGCGATTCCGGGGAACAAGCTCGCGCCGGACTTCGCCGCCCGCGGCATCACCTGGGATCGGAGCGTCGAGCCCGAGATCACCTACTATTTCTTCAACATGCAGGATCCGACGCTCGGCGGATACACGAAGGAGAAGATCGCGCTTCGCCGGGCGCTCATGCTGGCGTACGACATCCGCGAGGAGATCGAGGTGATCCGTAAGGGGCAGGCCCTTGCCGATGAGATGCCTGTCCCGCCGGGCGTGGTCGGATACGACCCGACCTACCGCAGCATCATCCGCTACGACCCCGTGCTCGCGAACCAGCTCCTCGACTACTTCGGCTACAAGAAGGGCGCGGACGGGTATCGCAACGACCCTTCGGGGAAACGGCTGACCGTCGTTCTCACCTCGGAGCCCCAGGCGATAAGCCGGGAGTACGACGAGCTGTGGAAGAAGTCGCTCGACGGGATCGGTGTCCGCTTCGAAGCGCGCAAGGGGCCGTTCTCCGACAACATCAAGGCCGCGGAGGCGTGCCAGCTCGCGATGTGGGGCTCGGCCTGGATCGCCGACTATCCGGACGGAGAGAACTTCATGCAGCTCTCGTACGGCCCGAACATTCATCAGAGCAATCAGGCCTGCTACGAATCGGCTGCGTACGACGCGATGTACGTGAAGATGAAGAACATGCCCGATTCGCCGGAGCGCAACCGGCTGTTCCTGCTCATGACCCGGCAGACGGAGGTCGACAGCGTCTGGAAGATGGGCGTCTCGCGCTACCGCAACGTTCTGGTCTATCCGCAGCTCAAGGGCTATCGCTATCATCCGATCCTGGTCAACGCCTGGGAGTACATGGATCTGGATCCGGCGCTGCGCAGGCAGCAGTGAATCGGCGAAGGAAGGTCGCGGAAGCAATGGAAGGAACGCCGCTTCGCCGGAACTTCATCTTCGTCTGCGCGGCCGTGGCGATCCTGGTCGCATCGCCGTCGCCGCTTTGCGCCGCCGATCTCAACAAGGTCATCCGCCAGGTCTTCCCTGCCGCCGAGACCGGCTTCGATCCGGCCGGCGCCCAGGACCTGTACTCCGGCACCGTCGAGCAGGCGATCTTTGACCGGCTCCTGACCTATGACTATCTTGCGAGGCCCGCCAAGCTCGTTCCCGGCGCCGCCGAGGCGATGCCGCAAGTCACCGACGACGGCAGGACGTACCTCTTCAGGATCCGAAAGGGCATCTACTTCACGCCCGATCCGGCATTCAAGGGCAGGAAGCGGGAGCTCGTCGCGGAGGATTTCGTCTATTCGCTCAAGCGCCTGGTCGATCCGAAGCTGCGCTCGCCATGGGCCTGGCTCGTCGAGGGCAAGATCGTCGGCCTGGACGAGCTTGCGGAGGCGGCGGCGAAAAGCGGGAAGTTCGACTACGACAAGAAGATCACAGGGCTCGAAGCCGTCGATCGCTACACGCTGCGCATCCGGCTTAAGGCCACCGATTACAACCTGCCGTTCGTGCTGGCGCACGAGCCGACGTCCGCCGTCGCCCGCGAAGTGATCGAGAAATATGCGGACGAATCGGGCAGGGCGATGTCGAATCCGGTCGGAACCGGCGCGTACGTCCTCAAGGACTGGGTGCGCGCCTCGAAGATCGTGATCGAGGCAAATCCCGCGTACCGAGGCTTCGTCTGGGATTTCGAGCCGGGAGCCGATCCCGACGACAAGCGCATCGTCCGCGAGATGAAGGGCAAGAAGATGCCGCAGGTCGGCCGGGTCGAGATCAGCATCATCGAGGAGGACCAGGCGCGGCTCCTCGCCTTCGAGCGCGGCGAGATCGACATCATGAACATGGAGGCGCCGCTCGCTCCTAACGTGCTCGACGGCGACCGATTGAAACCGGAGTTCGTGAAGCGGGGCGTGAGGCTGTCGCGTTTCGTCGATCCCGAGATCACGTATCACTTCTGGAACATGCAGGACCCCGTGGTCGGAGGGCTCTCCAATGAGAAGATCGCCCTGCGGCGGGCGATGGGCATGGCTTTCAACCTGGACGACGAGATCCGGATCGTGCGCAACGGCCAGGCGGTCGAAGCGCAGTATCCCATCCCGCCGGGCGTGGTCGGACACGACCCGACCTACCGCACCGGCATCAGGTACGATCCCGCCGCGGCCAACGCGCTGCTCGACCGGTTCGGCTACAAGAAGGGCGCCGACGGCTTCCGCACCCTGCCCGACGGCAAGCCCCTCCTCATCAAGTACACTTCACGCCCGGACACGCTCGGCCGGCAGCAGGACGAGCTGTGGGCCAAGGCATTCGCGCTGCTCGGCATCCGCATGGAGGTCGTCAAGCTGCGGTTTCCGGACCAGCTCAAGGCGGAGAAGGAATGCAAGATCATGATGCGGACCGCGTCGTGGATCGCGGACTATCCCGACGGCGACAACTTCATGCAGCTTCTCTACAGCAAGAACATCCATCAGAACAACAATGCCTGCGCGACCATCCCCGAATACGACAGGCTCTACGAGCGCAGCGTCCGCCTGCCGGCCTCTTCGCCCGAGCGCGACCGGCTCTATCACGAGATGGCCAGGATCATCGAAACCTATGCGCCGTGGCGGCTCGATATCAGCCGCTATCGCAACATGCTGACCCAGCCGCAGGTACTGGGTTACAAGAAGCATCCCATTCTGCACGCCGAGTGGCAGTACATCGACGTCCGGAACGGCAGCGGGGGACCCGGCGGCGAAGCAAGCGCCGGCGGCAGCGAATAGCCCGGGGAGTGCAGGCGAAGAGCGCAATGAATCGGGGCGCCGGGCGGCGACTCCGGTGGAGGTGAGCGATGTACGCGTACATCATCCGGCGGCTGTGGCAGATGATCCCGACCATTCTCGGGGTCATCGTGCTCGTTTTCGTGCTTTTCAACTGGATCGGCGGCGATCCCGCCTATGTGCTCGCCGGCAAGATCTCGAGCGCCGAGCAGATCGCCAACATCCGCAAGCAGCTCGGCGTCGACCAGCCGTACTACGTGCAACTGTGGATCTTCGTGAAGCAGGTCGCGACGGCGGACTTCGGCGCGAGCTGGAGCACCAATGAGCCGGTCTCGCACATCCTGGCAACGCGGCTGGGCCCGTCACTGACGGTTCTGATTCCCTGGCTGATCCTCTCCACGCTGATCTCGATCGGACTCGCGCTGGCGGTGGCCTACGTGCGCGGGTCGCTCACCGACCGCGCGGTCATGATCTCCTGCACCGTCGGGCTCTCGATCTCGATCCTCGTCTACATCATCGTCTTCCAGTACGTGTTCGCGTACAAGCTCGGCTGGTTCCCGGTGCAGGGCTGGGGCGACAGCTTCCACGAAAACCTGCTCGTCTACTCTTCGCTGCCGATCCTCATCCTGCTGGTGGTGAGCATCGCGCCGGACCTGCGGCTGTTCCGCACGTTCGTCCTCGACGAGATCAATCAGGACTATGTGCGCACCGCGCGAGCCAAGGGGCTTTCCGAAAACCGCATCATGTGGGTGCACGTACTGCGCAACGCGTCGATTCCGATCATCACGCAGGTCATGGCGACGTTGCCCGGCCTGCTGATCGGAGCCTTTCTGGTCGAGCGCTTCTTCTCGATCCCCGGGATCGGCCGCGAAGTCATTCTCGCGGTGGAGCGCAGCGACTTTCCGGTGATCAAGGCGATCACGGTCTACGTCGCCGTCGCGACGATGATATTCAACCTGCTGGCGGACCTGATGTACAAGGCAGTGGATCCGCGCGTCCAGCTCAAGTAGGAGGCCGACCATGCCGTTCGACGCGCCGCATGCGGTATCCCCGGGCCTCTGGACGCTCGCGTGGAGGCGCTTGCGCTCCGACCGTGTGGCGATGGTCTCGCTCGCCATCGTCGCACTGTTCCTGGTGCAGATGGCGCTCTCCGCCACCGGTCTCATCGCCAAGGACTGGACGAAGGAGGTCGGCGTCAACTACGCGCCGCCGACGCTGCTGGGGCCCGAGGAGCCGGCGACTCCTCCGGCCGTGAGCGGCACGCAGGCACCCGCCCTGTCCGACAAGCCGACCGAGCTGCCGATCCAGGATCCGCTGGCCGACGCTCTCGCCGCGATCCGCAACCAGGGCGCGCCAACAAGCTCCGGAGGCGCCGAGGCCGGAAGCGAAGGCAAGACGATCGACCCCCTGGCCGAAGTCATGGCCGAGATCAAGAGCAAGGAGGTTAAGGCGGCGCCCGCCGCGCAGCGTCGGGCGACGCTGCCCTTCGGCGGCGACAAGTGGGGCCGTGACGTCCTCAAGAAGGTGATCAAGGGCTCGCAAACCTCGATCTTCGTCGGCCTCGCCGCCGCCGTCGTCGCCACCCTGCTCGGCACGATCTTCGGCGCCGTGGCCGGGTACTACGGGAAATGGCTGGATGATTTCTTCAACTGGTTCTACAGCGTGTTCACCGCCATTCCGTATCTGCTGCTGATCCTCGCCGTCGCGGCCGTGCTGCAGCAGAAGGGGGTTCTCACCATCGTGCTCATTCTCGGGCTCACCGGCTGGACAGGCACGTTCCGGCTGATTCGCGGCGAATACCTCAAGCACAAGGGACGCGAATACGTCCAGGCGGCCGACGCGATCGGCGCGTCGAATGCCCGGAGGATGTTCATCCACATCTTCCCCAACGTGAGCCACATCGTGCTCGTGCAGCTCTCGATCTACACCGTGGCGTTCATCAAGTCCGAGGTGATCCTGTCGTTCCTGGGCTTCGGCGTGCCCGTCGATGTCGTCTCCTGGGGATCGATGCTGAACGAGGCGCAGAACGAGCTGATCCTCGGCAAGTGGTGGCAGCTCGCCGCGGCCGGAACCTTCATGGCGGTCCTGGTCACCGCCTTCAGCCTGTTCACCGACGCGCTGCGCGACGCGCTCGACCCGAAGCTTAAGTGACGCGGATGTCCAAGAGTAGGACGCGAAGCGTCGCGGCGATCGGAAACAGCCGCGTCATCCCGGGCAAGCGAGAGCGAGACCCGGGATCCAGGTTCGACGCGACGTAACGAAGAACCGATGGAAAATCTCCTTTCCGTCCGCAACCTCCGGGTGAACTTCCGGCTGGACAAGCACACGACCTTCGAGGCGGTGAAGGGCATCTCCTTCGACATCCCGCGCAACGCCACGGTCGCGTTGGTCGGCGAATCGGGCAGCGGCAAGTCGGTGACGTCGCTGTCGATCCTGGGTCTGCTGCCGAAAGAGAACGCGAACATCCTCCCGGGCAGCGAAATCCTCTACGGCGGCGGGAACCTGGTCGGCCTTGGCGCGGTGGAGCTGCGCAGGATGCGCGGCGCAGACATCTCCATGATCTTCCAGGAGCCGATGACATCGCTCAATCCGGTGTTCACGGTTGGATTCCAGCTCGGCGAAGTGCTGAGGCTGCACATGGGCCTTTCGCCCCGCGATGCCCAAAGGCGCGCGGTGGCGCTGCTCGAGGAAGTCGGCATTCCCGATCCCAAGTTCAAGATCAACGCCTATCCGTCGCAGATGTCGGGCGGCCAGCAGCAGCGGGTGATGATCGCGATGGCCATCGCCTGCGAGCCGAAGCTGCTCATTGCCGACGAGCCGACGACTGCGCTCGACGTAACCATACAGAAGCAGATCCTCGAGCTGATCGCCGCATTGCAGCGGCGCCACCAGATGTCGGTCCTGTTCATCACGCACGATCTCGCCGTCGTCGGCGACATCGCCGACTACGTCGTCGTGATGCGCAACGGCGAGATCCGGGAGCAGGGTCCCGCCAAGGCGGTGTTCGAGAACCCGCAGGACGCCTACACCAAGGCGCTGCTGCAATGCCGCCCGAGGCTCGACCGGCGTCCGGTCCGCCTGCCGGTCATCGAGGACTTCATGAACGGCGGCGGGGAGGCGATGAACCTCGCAGAGCGCAAGCGCGGCGTCGCGAAGAGCGACCCCATCATTCTCGAGGTACGCAACCTCGGCAAGGACTTCTATTCCCGCGACGGGCTGTTCGGCCGCAGGAAGTTCGAAGCGGTCAAGAACGTTTCGTTCAACCTGCCCAAGGGCAAGACCCTGGGGCTCGTCGGCGAGTCGGGGTCGGGCAAGACGACCGTGGGGCTCACGCTGATGCGCCTGCACGAGGCGTCGTCGGGCGAGGCGCTGTTCGAGGGGCGCGACATCCTGGCGATGACGCCGCGCGAGTTCATGAGCTACAAGCGGCGCATCCAGATCATCTTCCAGAATCCGTACGCGTCGCTCAACCCGCGGATGATCATCGGCCAGATCCTCACCGAGCCGATGCTGATCCACGGCATCGGGTCCACCGCCCAGCAGAGGACCGATCTCGCGTTCGAGATGCTGGGGAAGGTGGGCCTGCCCGAAGTGTCGTTCTACAAGTACCCGCACGAGTTCTCGGGCGGGCAGCGGCAGCGCATCGCCATCGCGCGCTGCCTCGCGCTGAAACCGGACATCCTGATCTGCGACGAATCCGTCTCGGCGCTCGACGTGTCGGTGCAGGCCCAGGTTCTCAACCTGCTGCAGGATCTCCAGGACGAGTTCCACCTTTCATACATCTTCATCTCTCACGATCTCGCAGTCGTGAAATACATCTCCGATCAGGTGATGGTGATGAATCAGGGCGAGATCATCGAGATCGCCGATTCGGACGAGATCTACCGCCATCCGCGAGAGCCGTACACGCGGAAGCTGCTCTCGGCGATTCCCCAGGGATGGCACCACGGTAACTGACGCGTTCATGCCGGCGCAGGCCGGGATCCCATTTCAGGAGCGCAGATCGGACCCCGATCCGGTTACCCCGACGCGCCGGGGCGACGATGATGGTGTCACCGACGATCGATAGCCATGGTCCCGATCCGTGCCGCGCAGATTCGGCCGGCGTTATGGGGCGCAGCGTACCTCGCCTGGCGGCGGTATGCGCTGGTTGACAGCGCCGAGCGAGGGAACGAGCCCGGGGACACGACGTAAGCGAAGCGAACCCGGGGTTCGCTGCGCTTACCCCGGGCTACAGCGTAAACGCCATCTCCCGCACGACGGCGCCCGGCAGCCGCATGCTGCTCACGTTGCGCTGGCGATACGTGTCGCTGCTCACCAGGAGCTCCTGATCGGCCGTCAGCCCGACCAGCTCGGGCCCGAGCAGTCGGAAGACGCTGTCGTCGAAGCGCATGACGTCGACCGGCGCCGCGATCCTGCCGTCTTCGACCCAGAACGACGCGAAGCGCGTCATGCCGGTGAGCCGACACGCGGTTCGATCGGAGAAATTGAGATACCACAGGTTGCCGATGTAGAGCCCGGTGTCGAGGAGCTCCAGGGCGTCGTCGCCCGCCAGACGGCCGCCTTTCATCTCGAGCGATTCGGGCATTTCGGATGCGTTGGCTCCGTTGTGTGCGAGCGTGAACTCGCGGCCCGTGCGTGGGCTGACCAGTGAGCCGACCATGCGTCCCCCGTCGACGAGAGCGACTTCGACAGGGCGGGCGAAACCCTCGTCCTGAAACGCCGGGGCGATGCCGTCGGCCGTCTTCTCGCTGAAAGCGACCGAGGGGTCCAGCTCGGTCGAACCATCGTTCAACCGGAACAGGCAGCTCTGGCGCGTCTGCAGCGCGCGTCCGGAGAAACCGCCCCAGCACAGCATGCCGGCGATTTCCTCCATCGCGCTTGGCGTGAGGTAGGCGCGATATCTGCCCGGCTCGAGCGATTTCGATGGCCGGGCAAGGAGGGCCAGCCGCTCGCGCGCGCCGCCCATTTTGGCGGCGAGCGTCGCGGGGTCCCAGGAGAATCCGCCGTATACGCTCTTCACCGCCTTGTCGGTGCGATGGTACAGGCTCCATTGCAGATTGAAGCTCACGACCTCGTGCCAGTTGCGCTGGCCGAGCGAGTTGGCGAAGCCGCGATAGACCGGTCCGCCGGCGTACAGCCCGACCAGGTCGAGCCCCTGCGCGGCGTCGAGGACCGTATCGATGATCGATTCCGCCGGCGGGAGCAAGCCGCCCCGAACGACCCGGCTGCTCCGCACGTCGGTCGCGTACGAAAGGTGCGGGTCCTCGGGAAGCTCCGAGAGCGTGCTGCGCAAACGGGTCAGCGCGGCGATGATCGGCTCGCTGTCGCGCGCCAGCTCGCCCGAGACGGTGAGCGACTGTTCGGCATGGCGGTTGCCATCGATCAAGTGCAGGCGCAGGTAACGCTGCGTCACCGAGCCGGGCTGCCGGACCTTGCCGCGGTTGAGCCGCACGAAGTCGGACGTTTCGGCGTCGAACCGGCAGGTGTAGATCTCCCGGCCGGCCAGCGAGCGATCGAGCAGCGCGGCCACCTCGCGGAAATAGATCTCCACGGCCGACGTGCTCATTCTGCTTCTCCGCCGAAGACGTCGACTCCGGTGAACACGCAGGCCGGTGCGGCATGGCCTACGCGGATGACCTGCGAGGGCTCGCCCTTTCCGCAGTACGGCGTGCCGAGCACCTGTACGGTGGAGGCGTCGCCGACGCGGGAAAGGCTGCGCCAGAAGCTCGCCGAAATGCCGCGATAGTTCGGATTCTTCACCACGGTCGAGAGCTTGCCGTTCTCGATCAGCCGACCCCATTCGCATCCGAACTGAAACTTGTTGCGCGAATCATCGATCGACCAGGACGTGTTGGTGCTCATCAGGACGCCGCGCTCGATGCCGGAGATCATGTCTTCGAGCGACGCGTCCCCAGGTTCGAGGTTGATGTTGGCCATGCGATCGATGGGGGGCCGGTTCCAGTTGTCGGCACGGGAGTTGGCCACACCCGGTATCTTCGCGCGCGCCTGGGAGAGCGCGCCGCCGAGCGGCCGCTCCAGGATGCCGTCGCGGATGAGGTAGACCTTCGCCGCGGGGCTTCCGTCGTCGTCGAAGGCGTAGCTCGCCAGCTCTTCCGGCAGGGTGGGGTCGAAGGTTACGTTGAGGAGCACGGATCCGTAGCGATACGCGCCGAACATGTCGAGCGTGACAAAGCTGGTGCCGGCGAAGTTGCGCTCGTCGCCGAGAATCCGGTCGAGCTCGAGCGGATGCCCGATCGACTCGTGAATCTGCAGGATCACCTGGTCGGGCATCAGCAGCACGTCGGTCGTGCCGCTCGGGCAGTTGGGGGCGAGCAGAAGCTGCAGCGCCTCGTCGGCGATGCGGCGGCCGCTGCCGACGAAAGCGAAGCGCTCGAGCATCGATTCGCCGCCCTGCTGGGCGAGACCCCGGTAGCCGTTGAGCGTCCGAGTCTGCGTGTCGCCGTCGGCATGAGCGGTTACCGAAACGCCGGGCATTACGAAGCGGTAACGCTGAACGACATCGCCGCCGGCGCTGGTCAGCAGGCGGTGTTCGCCGATGCGCGTCTCGACCGTCGCCTCCCAGTCGACGATGCGGGGATCGCACGCTGCCGCCCTCGACTCCTCACCCAGCAGGGCGTACCACTCGCGCTGCGAACGGCCACGCGCCGCGAGCTCCGGCGAGACGTAGGAGCCTTGCGGTGCCGGCCGCGGCATGGCACGAAAGTCGATCAGCGATCGGCGCGCGGTTGCCCTCGCCCAGGCGGTCGCGCGGTCCAGCGCAACCTGCAGCCCGCCGGCCGATAGGTCGCTCGTCGCCGCGTAGCCGCAGCCGCCATCGGCATACGCGGTGAGCATGGCCCCCCGGTCTGAGAAAAGGGTCGGAGGCTGGGGCACATTTTTACGCACGGCATAGCACTCGGCCTGCTCGTCGACCACGCGCAACGACCAGAAGTCGGCGCCGGACTCGAGCTTGGGAAACAGGCTGGGAAAGGTCTGCATAGGTCTTGCGGTCTTCGGCGCGCGGTCCAGAACTCACCCGCATCCGTTCACGGTAACGGGCACTCTCGCCGCCGCCTGGCGAAAAAAATGCATTATCGCCGGAACGCGCGGGCTTCGCATGCTGACGCTAGCCGGCCTCGAAGACCGATCGGGCAGCGAGCTTCTCGAGCGCCGGACCGGTGACGCGGGTTATCCGCCACTCCGGGAGGACACAGGCCCCCAAAGATTCGTAGAACGTCACCGCCGAAGTGTTCCAGTCCAGCACGGTCCACTCGAAGCGCCCGCAGCCGCGCTCGACCGCAATCCGCGCCAGGTACGCGAGCAACGCTCTGCCGTAGCCGCGCCGGCGAAACGCGGGCTGCACGAACAAATCCTCGAGATACAGCCCTTTTCGGCCGAGGAAAGTGGAGAAATTGTGGAAAAACAAGGCGAACGCGACCGGTCGCTCGGCTTCCCATCCGAGAACGACTTCGGCGGCGGGCTTGGAGCCGAACAAGGCTTCGCGCAGACTCGCCTCGGTGGCCACGCAAAGATGGCGAAGCTTCTCGTAATCGGCCAACGCTTCGATCATGCCCAGGATGTGTCCGATGTCCGCGGGCGCGGCAGGCATGATGCGGAATGCCATGGCTATCCTCCGGCGAGCCTATGCCGAGCGAAGCAATGTTGTGCTGTGATGCAACATAAAACGTCCGCGGAAATCATGACGTTGTATCGATCCAGCCTCATCGTTGGCAGATTTGCAACACACGTCGTCGGGGATTGTAACCAACGCCGTCATTTTGTTGCGGCCGGAATTCGCACTGTTGTAACGTTGCAACGTGCCCGACCGGGGAAATCCTCAAGATTCCATCGATTCTCTGGAGGTCTCGATCGCCAATCGCAGCAATTGAACCTTGAGCGGCCCAATGCCCGCTTGTCGGCGAAACATTTCGAACCAAAAAGCGTTGGTCATTCGTAAGAGCTGCAGATAGTCCTCAACTCCATGGGGGTTCATGATGAAAAGGATGCATAGAAAAAAGCTGTCGCTTGCTGTGGCGCAGGCGCTCGGCGCCGGCATTTTCGTCGGCATGGCGGCGCCGGCGGCCTACGGGCAGCCTGCTCCCACGCCTGGCTACCAGGAGAAGATCACCGTCACGGGCACGCGCATTCCCACGCCCAATCTGGAAAGCACCAGCCCGATCTCGGTGATCACGCCGGTCGACATCAAGATCTCGCACCCGGTCTCGGTCGAAAACCTGATCAACAACATGCCGCAGGTCTTCGCCGACCAGGGGAACATGCTCTCCAACGCGGCGACCGGCACCGCCGACATCGACCTGCGCGGCCTGGGCTCTGCCCGCACGCTGGTTCTGATCAACGGCCGGCGGATGGCGGCGGGGGACCCGTTCATCTTCGCGACCGACATCAACATGATGCCGTTGCCGCTGATCCAGCGGATCGACATCTACACCGGCGGCGCGTCCGCGGTCTACGGCTCGGACGCGATCTCCGGCGTGGTGAACTTCATCATGAACGACCGGTTCCAGGGCGTGCAGTTCGACTGGGGCCACAGCTTCTACAACCACCAGCAGGGCAACGGGCTGGCCAGCGTGATCGCCGCGCGGGCGCTGAGCAATCCTTCGCAGTTCAAGGTGCCGGGCGACGTCGATTCCGACGGGGAGGTCGAGAACTACAGCGTGGCGATGGGCAGCGACTTCGCCAATGGCAAGGGCAATGCCACAGTGTTCCTCGGCTACACGCGCTCGCACCCGGTGCTGCAGCGCGACCGCGACTTCAGCGCGTGCGCGACCGGCTCCAGCGCGACCGGTCTCACCTGCGCCGGCTCGTCGACGTCCTACCCCGGCCGATTCACCAACCTGGGCTCGGCTGGCGGCGACTTCACCATCGCGGACAGCGCTGGCAACGTGCGGCCCTTCGCATCGGGCACAGACCAGTTCAACTTCGCGCCGTACAACTTCTTCCAGAGGCCGGACGAGCGTTACCTCGCCGACTTCTTCGCCCACTACGACATCAGCCCGTGGATGCGCTCGTACACGGAGTTCGAGTTCATGGACGACCGCACCCTGGCGCAGATCGCGCCGGGCGGCATCTTCTTCGGCGGCCCGGGCAGCGAGAACGCGCTGACCTTCGACAACCCTCTGCTGTCCGATTCGTTCAAGAGTGCGTTCGGCATCACGCCGAACACACCCGGAGACGTGCTCATCGGCCGCCGTAACCTCGAAGGCGGCGGGCGTCAGACCGATCTTCGCCATACCGACTACCGCGGGGTGCTCGGCTTCAAGGGCGAGTTGCCTTTCGCCAGCGGCTGGGACTACGACGTGTGGTACCAGATGGCCAAGAACGTGTACCAGAGCACGTTCCTGAACGACTTTTCCGGGAAGCGGATCCTGAACGCCCTGGACGTCGTCACCGACCCGACCACCGGCCAGCCGGTCTGCCGTTCGGGGCCGCCTTGTGTGCCTTACGACATCTTCCACATCGGCGGCGTCTCGCAGGCGGCGCTCGACTATCTGCAGGTGCCGGCGTTCCAGACCGGCTTCACCGAGCAGAGCGTGGTCGGCGCCACTCTGTCGGCGGACCTCGGAATGTACAACTGGAGGCTGCCCTGGGCCAAGGACGGCATCGGCGTGGCGTTCGGGCTCGAGCGTCGCGTCGAGAAGGTGGAATTCAATCCCGACGTCGAGTACGTGACCGCGGACCTCACGAGCTTCGCCGGGGCGACCCTGCCCCTCAGCGGGCGGTACACGGTCAAGGAAGCGTACACGGAAGTCAGGGTGCCGATCATCCAGGACCGTCCCTGGGCGCAACTGCTGAGCGTAAACGGCAGCTATCGCTACTCGGACTACGATACCGGGCACACGACCGATACCTACGGGATCGGCGCGGAATGGGCGCCAATCAAGGAAGCGCGGCTGCGCGGCAGCTACCAGCAGGCGGTCCGTGCCCCGAACGTCATCGAGCTGTTCCACGGGCAGAATCTGAACCTGTTCAACTTGAGTGCCGACCCGTGCGGCACGAGCCCCACGGGCGCCGCTCCCACCGCGACGCTCGCGCAGTGCCTGCGCACCGGTCTCCCGGCGAATCTCTACGGCAGCAGCCTGCTCACCAACCCGGCCGGGCAGTACAACTACCTGCAGGGCGGGAACGTCAACCTTACGCCGGAAAAGTCGAAGAGCTACACGCTGGGCGTCGTCTTCACGCCGACGCGCAACCTGAGCGGCTCGATCGATTTTTGGAAGATCAAGGTCGACAACGCGGTCGACAAAGTTGACCCGTCTCTCGCGGTGACGAACTGCATCAACATCGGCGTGAACTGCGACCTGATCCACCGCAACGGCCTGGGCAACCTGTGGACCGCCGGCGGCTTCGTGACTGCCACCAACATCAACATATCCAAGCTGAAAACCGAAGGCGTCGACTTCGCTGCCAACTACACGTGGCCGCTCGGCACGTGGGGCAGCCTCGGGCTGAACTTCAACGGCACCTGGACCAAGGAGTTCGTGAAAGAGCCGATCCCGGGTCTCGGCGACTACGACTGCGCTGGCCTCTACGGGGCCACGTGCGGCCCTCCGATCCCGAAGTGGAAGCACCAGCTGCGCGGAACGTGGTCCAGCCCGTGGAACGTCGACCTGTCGGCCACCTGGCGCCACATCGATTCGGCGGACGTCGAACTGAGCAGCGGGAACCAGCTTCTCTCGGGCTCCTTCTTCCCGGTCGTCAAGACGCTCTCTGCGCGAGACTACATCGACCTCGCAGGTTCCTGGGCCATCACCAAGACCTTCACGCTCTGGGCAGGCGTTAACAACGTGTTCGACAAGGACCCGCCGATCACCGACTCGAGCATCGCGGGTCCGGCGCCCGGCAGCGGAAACACCTATCCGCAGGTGTACGACGCGCTCGGGCGCCGCATCTTCATCAGCTTGACGGCCAAGTTCTGAGCGGCGGATGTTCCACTGAAACGGCGAGCTTCGGCTCGCCGTTTTTTGTCGCTCGGCTCAAGTTTGACTTATGCCACGCGTCCCGCCGGCCTTCGGGCGGGAGCGAGCCACGCTAAGGCGCGCCCGAGCCGGGACACGAACCACGAATGTAAGAAGCGACATCCGTCGAGGAGGGCAGCGCTATGGCTGTGCCGCGTAACCGAGCTCGCGTACCATCGGGCCGGCCGCGGCTTCAAGCTCGCGACGTTCCGCCGCGCTCATCACCTTGCGCCATACGCCAAGCCGATCGATGTCAGGTTCGCGCGTGAGGTTGGTGTGAATGCTCTGCCGCTCCTCGCGCGAGATCATGCGATCCCATGCAAAGCGAGCTTGCAGGCGAGCTACCCTGGCTGCGCCCCGTGCGCGATAGTCGAGCATGGCCGGATCCCAGGCGAGCGCCAAGAAGTCGCACAGGCGCTGTAGCTCATGCTCGGGCTGAAGCACCAGATCCTCGAAGCGCACTTCGATGTAGCGCCGAAGCACGGCGCTGGCACGCCGACCGGCCTCGATGTGTCTTCGCCATCCCTCGCCGAGTACGCGCAAGTCCTGGCTCGGCGCAAACCAGGTCTTGCGCAAGGATAGCGCCGTATCGCCCGGATCGCGGATCAGGTGAATGAAGTGCGCCTGCGGCAGCAGTTCCGCAATGAGGGGCATCACGAAGACGTAGGCGGGCGTTTTGTCCCCGTAGCGCGGCTTGCCCTCGCTCTCGGCATACATGGCGTAGAAGGCCTGCACGCCGGCCGCGACGGTGAATGGCTCGATCGCCGCGAGCCGGCGCGAGAACGCGTCGCGATCGAGCCCGAAATCCATCCAGTTGGAAACCATGACCCGGTCGCTGGTGACAATCTCGAAGAAGCGCTGACGCAGCGCCGTAGCAGGGCCCTTGAGCGTTGCCACATGCCCGAGGAATGCCGTCTCCGGCGGGACAGCCAGCATCGGATGGCTGTCGAGCATCACGGCGAGCAGCGTGGAGCCCGAGCGCGGACAGCCCACGACGAAGGGAACGGGGTCGTGCGGCGCCGCAGCCGGCGATTGCGCGGCGGCAAGGGCTTCCCGCTCCCGCGGGTCTCGCTGCCCTGCGGTATTGAGGACGATTCGTGGCGACTCGAAGACGATCTTGCCGGCCATCGCTGACGTCACTCCGTCTCGTCGGCCCGCCCGCTCTTCTCGCCGCAGTCGATCCATGGGCTCGCCATGCGGCACTTGCGTCCCGGCTCGCGCGACGCGGCGATCTCAGCCGCAAGCACGCAGGAAAGCTGCGTCGTCATGCTGGCCATTGTCACTGACCCCTGCGCCAGCCACAAGCCCGCTGGCGCCGTCGCCACGATGCGACAGCTCCGCGCCCGCCGCCGGGCGTAGATCGCCGACTAAGGCTCGAAACCCGTCGCCTCGCCGGCGAACGTGTTCATGCCTGCGGCCAGCGCGGTGATCATGGTCCGTTCCGCCGGCGTGAGGTGCGGATGCCAGACATCGAAGATCAGCACGACGCGCAGCTTGTCGCTGTCGTTCACCGCCTCGTGCTCGATCGTGTCGTCGAACACCCACGCCTTGCCCGGCACCCACTGGCGGCTATTGTTGCCGACGCGGAATCGGCAGTCTTCGGGGACGATGAGCGCGAGATGGGTGACGAGGCGGACGTTGGTCACGCCGGTATGCGGTGGGATCCGCGTCTTCGGCTTGAGCAGTGAAAACATCGCGGCGGGAGTGCGTCCCGGCAAGTCCGGCTGGGGCGCGCGGGAGAGTGCCGCCATGGTCCCCGGGCACTTGGCGGCGTTCTCCTCGATTCGCCGCCCCAGTTTGTTGAGGTGAAACGCGCTCCAGCGCGGTGAATTGTTCAGCTCGGCGAACTGGTTCTGCGGGACGTCGTCCGGGTAGGAGATATAGGGCGTGAATCCCTGCTCGGCGTTGAGGACCTCGATGAATTCGTTGCGGATCGCATCGGCCTCCGCCTCGATCTCGTCGAGCCAGGGGAACTCGGCACGTTCGAAGAATTCGATCGCCGGCAGACTGGGATAGTGGTAGATCACCGAGTGCGAATCGAACCTTCGTTTCCTTCCGACAAGAATGTCGAGGGAATCTTGAAAGCGCTTGAGGTTCTCCCCGGCGACGGTCTGCTGATAGGGCTCGAGGTACTGATCCATGTACGCGCCGAATTCCCGGTCGTACTGTTCTCGGTACGCCAGAGCGTGCGAGACCGCGGGCTTCAGATCGGGGTGCAGTCGCTCCAACGGCGGAGAAACAGCCGCGACCGCGCCGTACGCCATGGCCGCCTGGTGCTTCTTGCCCTGGCGTTCGAGCAGGTCGGCGCGCAGAACGAGCGCCGTCAGCTCGGTCGGGTCGAGCGACAGCGCCCGTCGGATCGCCGTTTCCTCGCCCGCCTCATCCTTGAGCTGCCGGCAGGCAAGCGCGAGATTGATCCATTGCCGCGGGTCGGTACCGCTGGCGTCGACGAGCCTCTGGAATGCGGCGCGCGCTCCGGGCAGGTCTCCCCTGCGGAAGGCGTGCAGGCCGAGCGCCGTCAAAGTACGCGCATGGCGCGGATCGATCTCCAGGATTCGCATCCAGAGGGAAATGGCCTCGGCATCGCGCCCCGACTGTGCCGCGCGTGCAGCTTGCGCTTCGAGGACGTTGATCTCCGGTAAACCGGCCCCGACATTCTGCATCGGTCGACCCTCCATAGCTGCGTACGGCTGCAGGCCATTTCGGCTGCGAAGACAGCATCGGCTTCGACTTTATCACGTCGCCCGGGCCGGAGCCGCGGGCGACATTCTCCGTGTAGGATTCGCTCTTGGCGTGCCTGGACGAAGGTGCCCACCACAGCCGGCTGAGGCGCTTGCGCCTGATGCCAATACGAAGCGGGTCGACACGTGTTCCTGAAAATCAAGAATCTCCTCACGGCAGCCGAGATCGAGCGCCTCGTGACGCTCGGTCGGGAGCTGCGATTCGTGAATGGCCGCGTATCGAATCCGGCCAACGTGACCAAGGACAACCTGCAGGCCGATCCGACCGATCCGAGGTACGCCGAGTCCGTCCAGGTCGTGAACGGTGCGTTCGCGCGCTCGCGCGAATTCGTCGATTTCGCGATGCCGAAGCGGGTCGCGCCGCCGTTGCTGTGCCGCTACGAGCCGGGCATGAAATATGGCGCACACGCCGACGCGGCGCTGATTCAGCTGGGCAATGCTCATCTCCGGTCGGACCTTTCCTGCACGGTCTTCGTCAACGAGCCTTCCTCCTACGAGGGAGGCGAGCTTTCGATCGTTCTGGGCAACCAGGCCATCGCGTTCAAGGGGGCGCCGGGCGATGCCATCGTCTACCCTTCGACCGCGCTGCATGAGGTCGTGCCCGTGCGCGCCGGCCAGCGCCTGGTCTCCATCACGTTCGTCGAGAGCTTCATCGCCGACCCGCACAAGCGAACCCAGGTCTACGAGCTCAATGAGATCGCCGCTCTCGAGGGATATTCGATGAGATGGGAGAGTCGAACGCGACTCGACGTCGTACGTCAGAATCTGCTGCGCATGTGGTCGACGACCTAGTGACCGGGACGCGGGGCGCCTACCCGTTCAAGATTGCCGACACGGCATCGTCGGAGCTCGCCAGTCGCTCGAGCCAGTCCATGCCTTTGCGGATTTCTTCGCGGTTGTGGCCGCGGGAGTCGCGCAAGACTTGGGCGCGGACTTCGGGTGTGTAGTCGTATTCGGGCGCTTTGGAATAGCGCGTCATTGCCGCGCTGCGCCCAAGCTCCGAGACTAGACGCTCGTCATCGGGGAGCCCGAAGTGCGCGAAGATGCGCCGCGCGCTGTCCGGGATGCCTGAGAGAAAAACGTCGAAGTCCACCGTGAGGATCCGGCCGGCGAATCGCCTAACCGCGTCGCGCTGTGTCCAGGATTCAGCGAGCCAGCTCATCGCTGCCAGCTCGCCGATCGAGAGCGCGTGCAGGGCGGGCAAAGGCGCGGTACTGAGAGACCGCAGCCGCCGAATGCGCTCGGGTCCGTGTCCGCGCAGATCGATCGGCGAGTTCCGTCCCGCGAGCAGCGTCGCCAGGTAGGGTTCGGCGCGAAGATTCATGTAGATCGCCCGGGACTGCGCCGCGTCAATCAGGAGTCGGCCGGCCAGACGCCCCGCGCTGCTGGTGGCTTTGACCACGACGCAGCGCGTGGCGTCATAGCCGCGCGCCCACAGCCGCAGGAGCGTGTCGAGTATCACCTCGAACTGCGGTCCGCTCAGAAGCGAGTCGGGACGGTCCAGCACATCGTGCGCCTCGGCGAGCGTCCGGAGCGGCAATGGCTCCCGGAGCGAAAGCACGGCGCCCGTCTCGTCCAGCAGTCGGCTCACGAGGGTCGACCCGACGTGACCGGTGTGAAAGATGAAATGCAAAGGTCGAGCGTTGGTGGCAGACCTCGAAGCTTCGGCGATGCCTTCGAGCGGCAGCCATGCGCCCTGGATGTCCGACCCCAGGATGCGGTCATCGAGGAAGCTCGATGCGCGATACGCGCTCGCGCTGAACCGGATCAGCAGCCCGGTCAAGCCGATGAGATCGAGCTTCTGCAGGTACGCATCGGGTGAGACGGGCAAACGCCGGAACAGATCGTCGGCAATCGAATCGGGTCCTTCTTGGGTCACGGGAAAGATTGTTCCGACGCGCGCACTCGCCTCGCGGAGTACGTTCGAGTGGGCGCGCGTTTAATCGGGCATGCCGGCGCCGAAGCGCCGTAGCAACTCACCTTTTACCCGACCGATCACGCTTGTCCAGTCGCCGGCCGACGGCTGTCGAAAGAGTCGTGCCGTCGGATACCAGGGGCTGTCTTCGCGGTCCAGCATCCAGCGCCAGTCGTGAGGGTTGAACGGCAACAGGATCCATACGGGCTTGCCCATCGCCCCGGCGACGTGCGCGACGCTCGTATCGACGGTCACCAGGAGGTCGATCGATTCGATGAGCGCTGCCGTGTCGGCAAAGTCCTTGAATCCGCTGCCCAGGTCTCGGATGTCGGCGCGTGAGGCCAGCAACGGAATTTCGGATTCACGCACCTCCGCCTGGACGCTGATCCACTCGGCCCAATCGCCGACGAGCTTCAGCATTTCCGTCAACGGCATGCTCCTCCGGTCGTTCCGGAGCTTCATGCTTCCGCTCCACACGATGCCCACGCGGGGGCGCTCCGTGCTCGCGCCCAGCTTCTGCCGCCAGGCGGCGACGCGCGCCGGGTCGCTGCGGATATATGGAATATCGGCCGGAATGTTGCGGAGGTCGGTCTTGAACGCCAGCGGCAGACTCATCAGCGGGCAGTGGTAGTCGAACGGAGGCAACGCCGCGCCGCTCGGCAGCGCTTCGGCGACGCCCTGCAAATGCGCAAGCAGCGGCAGCAGCGGCGGTTGGACCTGCAGCAGGACCTTCGCGCCCAGGGCGGCTACCTGGCTGGCGTAGCGGCAGAAGAGCAGCGTATCGCCAAGGCCCAGTTCGCTGTGCAGCAGTATCGTGCGCTCGTGCAGCGCCGGCTCACCCAGCCACAGGGGTTGTGAGAACTCTTGCTTGGCGTCGCCGGTCGGGGCCAACCTCCACCGCCATTCATATTCCTGCCAGCCGCGGGTGAAGTCCCCCAGCAGCAATCGGCAGTCGGCAAGGTTCCAGTGCGCGGCAGCGTAGTCCGGCTTCAGCGCCAGCGCGCGCTCGTAGCGCTCGACCGCGTCGTGGTGGCGGTGCAGATCTCGCAGCGCATTGCCGCAGTTGTAATAGGCTTCAGCGTAATCCGGATTGAGCGCGATCGCGTGCTCATAGCTTCGCAATGCTTCGGCCGGCCGATCGAGGTCGGCGAGGGCGAGACCGCGGTTGTTATGGGCGCGGGCGTGGTCGGGCTTGAGCTCGATGGCGCGCGCATAGCTCTTCTCGGCCTCCGCCGGACGGTTGAGCTCGCCGAGCGCAACGCCGCGATTGTTGTAGGCCTCGGCGTAGTCCGGTCGGATCGCGATCGCCCGCTCATAGCTCTCCAGGGCTTCGACATGGCGCTGGAGCCGTGCCAGGACGACGCCGCGATTGTTGTAGGCTTCGGCGTATCCCGGCTGGAGGGCGATCGCGCGGTCGAAACTCACCAGTGCATCGGCGGGACGATCGAGTTCACGCAGCGCGACGCCGCGGTTGTAGTAAGCGTCGGCGTGATCGGGCTTGAGAGCGATAGCGCGTTCGTAGCTTTGGAGCGCGTCGGCTGGCCGGTCGAGCTCATCCAACGCGACGCCACGGTTGTAGTGGGCGTCGGCGACATTCGGATTGGCCCTCACCGCCCTCGACAGCAGCTCGGCGGCCTCTTCGGCTCTCCCCCTTTGCCCGGCGATGATTCCGGACAGGTAGAGCGCGTCGAAATAGTCCGTTTTGGCTGAGAGTGCCAGACGGCACAACCGCTCAGCCTCGGCGCTCTCGCCCCGCCGGTACGCCGCGAGCGCGTGTTGCAAGGCTTGGGGCGCGGTCAAGAAGAGCCCGCCGTCCGATGTACCTGCGGGTCGACTAGTTGACACAATACTGGAAGAACGAATGCATCAGAGGATCGCAGCGCCGACCGGATTGTATCAGTCCGCGCGTCGAGCCGAGCCGACCACGATCGCCAGCTCGCGGTCGACTCGGCTTTCGATATGACTGAAAATCGCCGCAGACACGGGCTCCAGAAAACGATCACCATGAGTCTCATCGAATACAGGGTTCAATCGTGCACAGGAAAGCTTGCATTCATATCGGGCCCCGACGATTTCGGCCTCGGGCCCGGACGGGCAGTGGCCTCATCGCGGATGTTCGATCCGGACGTGAGTCCCTACTGCTTCGATCTCGCGGGCCGGAGCCTGCTTTGCGTATCGACCCCGGACATATCGGATGCAGTGTTTTTCTATCGGGCGCAACGCGAGCACGCCCGGAGCGTCATCAAGGTGCCGTTCGCATCGCTGCCCCGGGGACCCGCGTCACCTGCACTGATCTTCTCGATCGGGCGCTGCGGCTCGACGCTCCTGGTCAAGGCGCTGCGGGCAGGCGGCGTCCGCGCCGCTTCGGAACCCGACTTCTATACCCAAGCCGCCTGCGGGCAGCCTCCTGACTTCTCCCTCCAGGGCAGCATCGCCGGCGCCACACGATTGCTGCAGTACCCGGTCATCAAGCTGCGCCTGGAATGCAACAACGCGCCGCTCCTGATAACGGGGGCTTTCGAGGCGCCACGCATCATGTTCATTCTGCGCGACCCGCTCGATTGGGCGGCATCGCTGAGGCGCCTGTCGCGCAATTCGCTCGACCTGGACTGGGCGATCGGTCAACTGAGAAGATCGTTGCTTGCCCTGGACGAGCTTACTCGAAGCTACGCGGTGCGCATCTGCTACTACGAGGATTTTCGGGAGCTCGACGCCGGCTGGATCGCCGATGTGCTTTCTTGGACCGGCTCCCCCGGAACCGTTTCCAAGGCGAGCCTGCAGCGCATCGCGGCCACGGACGCGCAGGAAGGGACCGTCGTATCGCGGGCTGCGGTGCGCGATGTTCCGACCGACCTCGCGTTCCGCGAGTCGTTCGCACGCGCGTGGTCGCGGTGGCGGCCGGCAGACCTGATCGATCGCCTGCAGTTGAAGTTGCTCTGACATCTCGAGACAGTAGCGTTCACCGGTCGAGGCTCCCGAGCCGCCAAGCGAGCCGCCGCACGGGAACGGCCCCTCTGTCTCGCGAGCGGAAATATGGGTGTAGTATGGGCTGTTAGCCCAACTGGCCACTCCATTGAATGGGGGTTAACCATGAATCTTCGCACTCTTCTCGCGCTTGGCACGGCGTCAGTCCTGGCGCTTGTCGCAGCGCCGTCTCAAGGCGCCGACGCCGCAACCACCGACGGTCTGGCGGCGGTCCGGTCCTGGAATCTGGATGAGCTCCACCTGCGCCCGAATACGGACCTGACCAGCTATCGCAGCGTCATGATCGACCCGGTGCAGGTGGAGTTTCGGAAGGACTGGAACCGGGATTTCGTTGATCCGCACGCTTCGATTCGGCGCCTGTCGCAGGACGACGTTCGAAGGATCGCCGAGGAAACAGGTTCCGGACTGCAGATCGCCCTTGCCGACGCGTTCAAGGCCCGCGGCTACGCGATCGCCGCCGCCCCGGGTCCGGGCGTGCTGCGCCTGTCGCCGAGCCTGACCAACGTTTACGTCAACGCCGTCGAGGACCTCTACACCGGGGGCACGACGAAATCGTTCACCAAGGATGCGGGGGAGGCGACGCTGGTGCTCGATGTGCGCGACGCCGGCACGGGGGCGCTCCTGGGCAGGGTCGTGGATCGGCGCACCGCTCAAGAAACCAAAGGCACCCAGCGGGGTGATTTGATCCGGAGCCCCCGCGTTGCGAGCAACTTCTGGCTCGAGGATCTCTTCCGGAAATGGTCCGTGGCCTGCGTCAAGGAGTTCGAGGTTACACGGAAATCCTGACCGCGGCCGTGCGGATCGCCGGTCGCCAAGGGGCGGCTAGATCGTCCAGACCGCCTTTTCGCCGCTGTGGGCGTCGATCGCTTCGAACATCGCGCTCACCAGGGCGCGCTCTTCCTCGGTAAGCTCGGGACGCCAGACCTCGAACAGCAGGATCGCGCGAACCCGGTCGCTCAGGTTCCAGGCTTCGTGCTCCATCGTATCGTCGAACAGCCAAGCCTTGCCCTCGACCGGGATCCGCGTCTCGTTGCCGACCCGAAGGCCGCAGTCGGGCGGCACGATCAGCGGAAGATGGCAGATCAGGCGCGTATTGACGAAGCCTGTGTGCGGGGGAATGCGGGCGCCGGGGCGCAATAGCGAAAACAGGATCGACGGCGATCGGTTCTTCACTGCCGCGAGCGGTGCGCCGGCCAACGCGTCCATCGTCGCCGGACAACGCGCAGCGTTCGGCTCCACGACTCTTCCCTCCTGCCACAGGTAGAACGCGCTCCAGGCGGGATTGTTGAGCATCCCCGTCGGATCGTAGCTTGGCCGGCGGGCATCGGCCTGCACGTACGGCTTGAATTCGGCGGGATCTCTGAGGACTTCGATCAGCTCCTCCCGGATCTGCGCCGTCGCCGCTTCGACCTTGTCCAGCCACGGAAAGGCGCTGCGGTCGTAAAACTGAATCTGGGGCAACTCGGGAAAGTAGTAATACTGCGGCTGCTGGTAATAGACCTTCCTTTTTCCGATCACAATGTCGAACGACCGCATGAAGCGTGCGGTGGACGCTCGATCGACGAGCCCTTGCGCGCCGAGCCGATCCCTGAGGTAGGTTTCGAACTGCGCGGCGTAACGCGCACACGCAGCTTGAGCGCGGGCGAGCTCGCGCCGAAGGTCCGGCGGGATCTGATCGGGCGTCGGCGCGGACTTGATCGCGGCGACGTAGAATGATGCCGCAGCGCGCTCGTCGCCCTCGGCGGCGAGATGATCGGCTTTCAGGATCAGGGCCCGCGGGTTCCGCGGCTCGAGCGCGAGCGCCTGGTCCACAGCGGCCAGCGCGGCCGCGTACTCCTTCATCGCGTGGCACGCATGGGCGAGGCCGAGGCAGGTCTCGGCGTCAGCGAGTCCCGCCGCGACGATTCGTTCGAACGATTCGCGGGCCTTGCGGGGATCGCCGCGGCGCAACGCCTCGGCGCCCGAGCGGGCGAGGGCACGGGCTTCGGCCGGGGGAATGGGTATCGTCATCACGATCGGCGGTTCACGGATCAGAACCGCCCGCAGGGAGCTGGTCGTCCGCGCGTATGATCGCGCAGCCGGCTTCCGATTCGCAACTCGGAAGCAGCCGGGGCTGCGAACCGCGCAGCGGGAAAATGTGCTAAAAGACGCCACCATCCGAAATCGACATCGAGGGAGAACGATGGGGAAATTTGCCGCCGCACTGTTTGCCGCCGGCTTGATCGTCGCGCAACTCGCCTGGGCCGAGGACAAGATAGCGGATGTGACGGACATGGATGCATTGCGCGCTTCTATCCGTGCGGACAAGAAGGGGTACGTCGCGTCGATCCTGAAGCTCACGCCCACCGAGGCGAAGCGCTTCTGGCCGATCTACGACAATTACCAGCGGATCGCCGACGCTGCGAATCGGCGCCGGAGCGTTGCCGTGGAGGCGATCGTCGGTCTGGACAAGCCGGTCACCGACGCATATGCGCGGAACCTCGCCAACGAGTTGATCGCTGCGGACGAGGAGGAAATCCGGGCTCGCCGCGCGCTCTCCAACCGGTTGATGCGCGGCGTCCCGACCCGAGTGCTTCCGCCGAGGAAAGCGGCCCGGTATCTGCAGCTGGAGTCCAAGGTCCGGGCAATGCAGGCCTACGACATCGCATCCGGGATTCCATTGGTAAAATAAGAGGAACGAATCGGGAACGACCGACGCCGGAGAACGGGCGAAGGTTTCCTCGGGGCCAATTGAGCCCATTCCCGTGTCTAAAGTGGACTTTTCAGCGGTTTTGTGTAGAATCCTGCGGCTTTCGCGCGAGAGCCCGGCTCCGTCCTTGCCCGGCGGGGCCATTACTGTTTTTGGCGTTTTGAAGCTCCGCGGGAGCAGCCCTCGACCGCCCGGCGTCCCGATTCCCGACGCCAGGGAACCGCTGTGCTGCTCCGCGATGCCGGGGCACGTACGAGGCGGCCTGTCGAGCCGCCCGCGGGGAAGGCGATAGTTGACCATCGAAGGCGGCATGCCGCACCGCGAATCGCTCTCTGACCGAACAACCCATCTGTCTGGAGACAACATGATGAAAATGACCCGTTTGGCCGCCTGGGCGATGATCGTGCTCACGGCGATGCCCGGGGTGCTCGCACCGTCCGCAGCATTCGCGCAGGCCCAACCCGCCGCGCCAGCAGCGCCCGCCCCATCTGCCGATTCCGCGGCCCCGCCCGCAGCCCCCGCGGCGCCGGCCCCGACGGCGACGCGATCCACGGAGCTGGTGGAGAACCCGTACGGGCTGCAAGCTCTGTGGGCCGGTGGCGACATCGTCTCCAAGGGAACCATCGCGATCCTCGTCATCATGTCGATGGGAAGCTGGTACATCATCGTCACCAAAGTGTACGAGCAGTCCAAGATGGGCCGGCAGGCTCGCGCGGCCGACAAGAAGTTCTGGACGGCGCCCTCGGTGCGCCAGGGCACCGACAGCCTGAAGGCCAGCAGCCCCTATCGGTTCATTGCCGAGTCCGGGCTGGAGGCATCCAGCAAGCACGGCGGGTTGCACGGCAACGTCGATGTCAATACGTGGATCACCATGTCGATCCAGCGCGCGATCGACAACGTCCAGAGCCGGAGCCAGGACGGTCTCGCCTTTCTTGCCACGGTCGGCTCCACGGCGCCGTTCGTGGGACTGTTCGGCACGGTGTGGGGCATCTACCACGCACTCACGGCCATCGGCATCGCGGGGCAGGCGTCGATCGACAAGGTCGCCGGTCCCGTCGGTGAAGCGCTGATCATGACGGCTATGGGCCTCGCGGTGGCGGTGCCCGCGGTGCTGGGATACAACTGGCTGGTGCGCAGGAACAAGGTGGCGATCGAACAGGTCCGAAGCTTCGGCGCCGACCTGCACGCCGTGCTGCTGTCCGCACCCAAGACAGTCAGCGCGGCAGGAGCGACCGGGACACGAGGGTAGACCATGGCGATGAACGTCGGCTCGGGCGACGGCGAGGAAGACGAAGTCGTCTCGACGATCAACACCACGCCGCTGGTCGACGTGATGCTGGTGCTCCTCATCATCTTCCTGATCACGATTCCCGTGGTCACGACCTCGATTCCCGTCCAGCTGCCGAAGGAGCGCAACGAGGTCCGCGAAACGAAGCCCGAGAACATCACGCTCTCGGTGGACAAGGCCGGGCGCATCTACTGGAACGATCTGCGCATGCAGAGCACCAGCGCGCTGATCGAGCGGTTGAAGAAGGTCTCGGTGCTCACCCCGCAACCGGAGGTGCAGATCCGGGGCGACGGCGGCGGGCGCTACGAGGGCGTCGGCCGCGTGATCTACGCCTGCCAGCGCGCCGGTATCGCGAAGGTTGCTTTCATCACGGAGCCGCCCCTTCGCGGGGGCGGCTGAGATGGGCATGGCTGTCTACTGTTCGAGGCACGCATCATGGCAATGAACGTGGGTTCGGGTTCCGGCATCACGGCGCGCGATCCGGATCTGATGATCGACATCAATACGACGCCGTTGATCGACGTGATGCTCGTGCTTCTGGTGATGCTGATCATCACGCTGCCGATCCAGCTCCATTCGGTCAATCTCAACATGCCGACCGGCAACCCGCCGCCGCCGAAGGTGCTGCCGGAGGTGGTCAAGATCGACATCGACCCGAGCGACACGGTTTACTGGAATGGCGTCGCGGTTCCCGATCGGGCGACGCTGGAAGAGAAGATGAGAGCCGCCGCCGCTCAACCGGTCCAGCCGGAAGTGCATCTGCGGCCGGACAAGAAGTCTCGCTACGCCGTCGCGGCCGGAGTCATGGCGTCCGCGCAGCGGCTGGGGCTGACCAAGATCGGCATCGTCGGCAGCGAACAGTTCATCGAGGAGTAGCGGTCCGAGCAGCGAGAGGGACCCGCGCGAGTAGCGAGTGGGGGTCGAGTGGCCGCAGCGGCCGACACGCAATGAGACCTATCGGCAGAAGCGGTCCAAAGAGGCCGCCGCGTAAAGCTAACGCCGTTAGTCAACCGGAGTCGTAACAGAATGGATTTCGCACGGCGACAGAGAGATCCGACCCGGCACATCGTCGGAATTACGATGGTGATTCTGGTGCACGTGCTCGTGATCTACGGGCTCGTCACCGGTCTCGCGCGCAAGGCGGTCGAGGTGATCAAGAAGCCGCTCAACGCGACGATCGTCGAGGAGATCAAGGCGCCGCCGCCACCGCCGCCGCCACCGAAGAAAATCGAGATCCCCAAGATCCCGCCGCCGCTGGCACCCTACGTTCCGCCGCCGGACATTCCCGTGCCGATGACCCCGTCCGAGCCGGTCATTGCGGCGATCACTCCCACGCCGCCGCCGGCTCCGCCGGTGATCGCGCCGCCCGCTCCGCCTCCACCGCCGGCGCCGCCGCCGAAGCCCGCGGTACGCAAGGGCGTGGTACCGATTTCCAGGCCCGAGATGGAGTATCCGAGGGAGGCGCTTCGCAAAGGCATTTACAGCGGCAAAGTGGTCGCTCGGCTCGCCATCGACGAAAAGGGCAACGTCACCGACGTCAAGATCGTCGAATCGAATCCGCCACGCGTGTTCGACCGCGAGGTCATCAACACGCTCATGCAATGGAAGTTCCAGGGCGACGGTGACAAGTACGTCGGCGAAGTCGAGATCGAGTTCAAGGCCGAATAGGCGTTTGGCACTTTGATCGGAGAAACGAAACGGCCGCCTCGAAGGCGGCCGTTTCGTTTTGATCCGTGGGCGAGCCGACTACTCTTCGCGCATCGCGTACACAATGGTGCTCCAGGTTACCGCGCCGAGCACTGTGAGCGCGACGGCGATCCGCGGCAGGGTCAGAGGCTGGGCGAGGACGGTTGCGACCAGCGCGCGAAACACGTCGTAGAACAAATCGGGCAACGCAGCCGCCGTGGCGCCGGCGGCGACGAGCCAAAGTAGCGCAAGGACGGGACGCCGCCACGCCGGCAGCGCCGCGGGCTGCGGGAGGCGTGCCAGCACGCCGGCCGTGAAACCGTCATCAGCGAGATAAGCGGCGGCGCAATCGGAGGCCTCAGCGCGCAGTGCGTGCTCCAGCCAGTCATCGCCCGGTCGCATCCGGTCCACTGCCATGGGCTTCAAGTCTCCGGGCCCCATCCCGCAAGTCGCGCCTTGAGCTTCTGCTTGGCGCGGAGGATGTGCGTTTTCACCGTCCCGACGGGGCAACCCAGAACGTACGCCGCTTCCTCGTGCGACAGATCGTTATGGTAGCACTGAACGATGGCTGCCCGCTCCGCATCCGAGAGCACCGTCATCGCGCGCTCGAGGTCGATGTTGAGCGCGGCACTCCGGGCGACCGGCGTCGTCTCACTGTACTCGGCGGCAGCCAGATCGTCGGCCTCCACGACGTCGGGCAGGGACAGGTCTTTCATCTTGCGGGCATCGGCGAGAAATGCGTTGTATGCGATCCGGTAGAGCCAGGTCGAAAACTTGGCCTCCTGCCGGAACGAGCGCAGATTCCGGTATGCAAGCAGGAAGGTTTCCTGGGCGAGATCGTCTGCGAGAGCATGGTTGCCGCCGGTGAGCCTGCGCAAGCTGGCTCGCACGGCCGACTGGTGCCGCCGCACCAGCTCGCCGAAAGCGTGGTGGTCATCCTGGACCAGAACGCGGGCGATGAGTTGCGCATCGCTGACCGCGGCGGACGGCATGAGCGGCGTTCAGGGTTCGGCATCAGCTCCCGCTCATCCCGGGTCGGCTGGAGTCGCCTCCAGCGCCCCCCTTGGCCTGATCCAGATGCCTGCCTTCGAGCCACCACAGCGCAACGTACCCGGCACCGACGAACAGCAGCACCAATCCGAGCCAGCTCGGGGCGCCGCTCTCGGTGAGCCAGTAGAACGAAAATGCCAATCCGACCGTCGACAGGATCACGCCCTTGCGCAGGTCCGACCAGACGGCACGCTTGCGCACCTCGGCGGCCTGTTGATAGATCTGGGGGGCGATGCTTGCCGGCGATGTCCCGGCCGCCAGCGCCTCCGCGGCCTGGGCCGGCGGCACCACGCCTCTTTCCGCCAGCGCGAGCATCGCCTCGTTCTGCAATCGCGCCTTGCGCAACTTGTACCAGATGATGCCGACGAGAAGCACGATTGGCGTGAGGAAGATCGAGCCGACGACGAGAAAAATGAGTCCGATCACCCAGGGCATCTTCTCGCTGATCGCTTCGAAATCGTCATCGCTGTCGAAGCGGATGTGCGAGGATTTGCGCGGCTTCGCCTCTGCGCCCGCGCTGTCGTCCCTCGCGGCATTCGTGTCAGCCTGTGCCGCGGGTGGGGAGGTCGTGCTCTTCAGCGTCGTTTCGTCCGCAGCCTTGGGTGCGGGAGCGGCTGCGCGGGCCGGATGCCCGGCAAACGCTAGCGCCAGCCCGACGAGAACGGCCGCGACGAGCGCCGCGGTGCGGGCTCGGGTCGCGGAGCCGGGTGCGGGTGCGACGTGCGGCATCTCCTTCTCCTTGCTCAACGTCGGTCGGACATTAGATGCTGCGAATCGCCCCAATGGATTCAAGCGCATGGCGAGCTCCCGTCCGCAAGAGCGGCTCGAGGCGCATGCTATCATTGCCCACCCCGCGGCGCCGTGGCATACAACGCGCGCGGATGCCACTCGAGGCGCGTCCATGATCCCGCCCTTTTTGCGCTTTCTCGTCGTCGCGGCGCTGCTTGCCGTGCTCGCGTCGAGCGCTCGGGCCGCCGACGAGCCGGTGACGCTCAATTTCGTCAACGCCGACATCGAAGCGGTGGTCAAGGCCGTGGCGGAGATGACCGGTCGCAACTTCGTGCTCGATCCGCGCGTCAAGGGCGTGATCAACATCGTGTCCTCCCGGCCGGTGCCCGCAAGCCTGGTCTATCCGACGCTGCTTTCCGCGCTTCGCCTGCAGGGCTACGCCGCCGTGGAAACCGACGGCATCACCAAGATCGTGCCGGAGGCCGACGCGAAGCAGCACGCCTCGCCGGTGACCGCCGGCCCTGTGACTGCCACGGGCGACCGGTTGGTCACCGAGGTGTACGCGCTCAAGAACGAGTCCGCCGCGCAGCTCGTCAATGTGCTTCGGCCGCTGATCACGCCCAACAACAGCATCGCCGCAGTGCCCGCCGGCAACGCGCTGGTCATCACCGACTACGCCGACAACCTCAAGCGCATCGACCGGATCATCGCCTCGCTCGACGTGCCGCCCGCGGGCGAACCGATCGTCGTCCCCTTGCGCAACGCCTCCGCGCTGGACCTCGTTCAGATCCTGACGCGCCTTCTCACCGAGACCGCAACCGCCCCCGGGACCGCGCCGGACCTGCAGCAGCGCGTGTCGGTCGTCGCCGACCCGCGTTCCAACAGCGTTCTCGTGCGAGCCGAGAATCCGACACGGCTGGCGCGCGTGCGAGCGCTCATCGAGCAGCTCGATACGCCGGGCCGGGCAGGCGGCAACATCTTCATCATCTATCTCAAGAACGCCGAGGCCGCCCGGGTCGCGCAGACGCTCAGGGCGCTTCTCGCCGGCGGAAGCGACACAGCCGCGGGACAAGGCACGCCATCTCTCGTGCCGACAACCTCCCTGAATGTGAGCGCGCTCTCCACGCCCGCGGGGTCTCCGGGCGGGACGCCCGCGGCGCCGCAGCTCACTGCGTCGGGCGGCTCCAGCGGCGGCGCGGTCGCGTTCAGCGCGGGCGCGGCGACCATTCAGGCCGACACGGCGAACAACGCGCTGATCGTCATGGCGCCGGAGCCTGTTTACAACAACATCCGCGCGGTGGTCGAGAAGCTCGACATCCGCCGCGCGCAGGTGTACGTCGAGGCGCTCATCGCCGAGGTCAGCGCCGATCAGGTCGGCGAATTCGGGATCCAGTGGAATCTTCTCAACCCGAATGCATTCAAGAACAATTCGACGACGGTTGCGGGCGGGACCAACTTCGGCACGCGCGGCACCGGCACCAACATCATCGACGCGCAGGCGAACCTCACCTCGCTCGGACAAGGTCTCAACTTCGGCATCATCCGCGGCACGATCAACATCCCGGGCATCGGCACGATTACCAACCTGGCGCTGCTCGCGCGAGCGCTCCAAACCAACGCCAACGCCAACATACTGTCCACGCCTAACCTGCTGACGCTGGACAACGAGCAGGCGAAGATCATCGTCGCCGAGAACGTGCCCTTCATCACGGGGCAATACGCGCAGACCGGTTCGACCTCCACGGTCACGCCATTTCAGACCATCGAGCGCAAGGACGTCGGTTTGATCCTCACCGTCAGGCCGCAGATTACCGAAGGCGGCAGCATCCGACTCGGCATCTACGAGGAAGTTTCGCGCGTTCAGGACACGACCAACGCCGCCGGCATCATCACCAACAAGCGATCGCTCGAGTCGACGGTGCTCGTCGACGACGGCCAGATCGTAGTGCTCGGCGGACTCATTCAGGACAGCTTCACCGACAACTCGAACAAGATCCCCTACGCGGGAGACATTCCCGTGGCAGGCGCGCTTTTTCGCTACGACACGCGGCAGCGAACCAAGACCAATCTGATGGTGTTCCTGAAGCCCACGATCGTCCGCTCGGGCGCGGCGACAACTTCCGTGACCGCGGATCGCTATGACTACATCCTCGGCGAGCAACAGCATCTGAAGCCCGAGCCGCGGCCGCTCTGGCCACAGCCCGAAGTGCCGCTGCTCCCGCCACGTCCGCTGCCTGCGTCAGGCACCGCCACGCCGACGGCGCCGGTCAAGACCCCGTAACGCGTTCGATGCCTGATCCTGTTTCCGCTCCACCTTCCAGCCCGCCGGCCGCCAGCCCGACGCAACGCATCCCGTACGCCTTCGCGCGCACGCACGGGGTGCTCGCCCTCGCCGACGATGGCGAGGCCGTGATCGTGCTCGCCCGTAACGATGCATCGCTCGAAGGCATCGCCGAGTTGAAGCGTGTGCTGCAGCGGCCGCTCAAGACCAGCACCGTCAACGCGGAGCGCTTCGCCGCGGAGTTGGCCAACGCGTACAACCGGGCGTCTCCGGTCGCGCAGTTCACCGAGGATTTCTCGCGCGACACCGATCTCGCCCGGCTGCTGCAGGACATCCCCAAAGCCGAGGACCTGCTCGGACCCACGTCGGACGCGCCGGTGATCCGCATGATCAACGCGCTGCTGCTTCAGGCGCTGCGCGAGCGAGCTTCGGACATCCATTTCGAGCCTTACGAGGCGCGCTCCGTCGTGCGCTTTCGCGTCGACGGCATGCTCACCGACGTGATCGAGCCGCCCAGGGCACTGCATGCTGCGCTCGTCTCGCGGCTGAAGGTGATGGCGAGCCTCGACATCGCGGAAAAGCGGCTGCCTCAGGACGGGCGGATGGCGCTGAAGCTCGGCGACAAGAGCGTCGACGTGCGCGTGTCGACGCTCCCGACCGGCCCGGGCGAGCGGGTCGTGCTGCGCTTGCTGGACAAGGACGCGGCGCGGCTCGACCTGGCAGCACTCGGAATGAGCGAAGCGACGCTCGCTGCGATCGACCGGTTGATCCGTGAGCCGCACGGCATCGTGCTGGTCACCGGGCCCACGGGCTCGGGCAAGACGACGACGCTCTACGCGGCGATGTCGCGGCTCGACCGCGCGACGCTCAACGTCATGACGGTCGAGGATCCGATCGAGTTCGCGCTGGATGGTGTGGGCCAGACCCAGGTCAATCCGAAGATCGAGCTTTCGTTCGCCCGCGCACTACGGTCTATCCTGCGGCAGGATCCCGACATCATCATGATCGGCGAGATTCGGGATCTGGAGACGGCGCAGATCGCAGTGCAGGCGAGCCTTACCGGGCACCTGGTGCTCGCCACGCTGCATACCAACGACGCGCTTAGTGCCGTTACGCGGCTCTCCGACATGGGCGTGGAACCCTATCTTCTAGCCTCCAGCCTGCTGGGCGTCCTTGCACAGCGACTCGTGCGCTGCCTGTGCCCCGCGTGCCGCGAAACGCTCGCGCCGACGGAGGGCGAGACCGGCGTACTCGCCGGCCTCGGCATCCCGCGGGTCGCGCGGCTGTGGCGTGCCGCGGGCTGCGAGTCGTGTGCCCGCTCTGGATATCGCGGGCGGACCGGGCTCTATGAGCTCGTGCTCGTCGATGACGACGTGAGGCAGGCGATTCACGATCGCAGCGGCGAGCCCGCCTTGCGCGATCTGGCTGCCGCGAAAGGCTTGCGCACGCTGGCGATGGACGGCGCGCGCTGGCTCGCAGACGGCACGACTTCGCTGCCCGAGCTCCTGCGCGTGACGGGCGGGGGCGGCAACGGCGGTTGAGAATGGCGCGAGCTCCCCGATCGTTCCTGCTCGAACAGCTCCGCGCCCAGGCCGACGCGGTCGCGGCCAAGCGCGTTCAGCAGCTCAAGCTCTCGCGCGAGGTCGTCGACCGGATCGATCAGCGCATGCACGCGGTGTTCCAGTATTTCGACGAGGCGTGCAAGCTGCTGCAGGTCATTTCGCCTCCGATCGAGCGCTCGTTCGAGCTGCCGCACATCGTGCGCTACGAGGGACTGCACCTCGAGAAGGCTTCGGTGATGTTCCGCAAGCAACGCGTGCTCGATCGCGATGTCTACGATTACGTCGTCGTCTACTACAGCCTCGCCGGCCGGCCGCCGCTGCCATTGCGCGTGGCCATTCGTCGCTCGCCTGAAGTCGAGCGCGCGCTCGCTTCCGCGCACATCGAATTCACCACCGATACCGACTCCAGCGTGCAGACTGGCGCGACCTACAACGTGATCCGGTTCAAACCGGGGCTGCGCTGCGAGGTGCGGTTCGATCCGGACTTCGAGAACGGACGCGTGGTGGTGACGCTGCGCAACGTCGACCGCTTCGAGCCGGTCATCCTCGATTTCGAAACAGCTGCGCTCGACACGCGCGCACTGGACGACCTGGCGAACCTGATGCTCGCCAAGCCGAGCCAGTTTTTGTTGCGCGCGCCACTGCGCGGCTTCACCCGCTGACCGCTTAAGGCGCATGCCGGCGTTCCGGTACGAAGCCGTCGACGCCGCGGGGCGCGTACGGCGGGGACTGCTCGACGCGACGTCGGCGCGGGCGGCGCGGGACGAGTTGCGTGGGCAGGGCCTTTTCCCAACCGAGGTCGACGCGATGTCGACCCGTCGCCGTGCGCACGCCGACGCGACCCGGCTGGCACCGGGCATCCTGGCGCTCACCACGCGTCAGCTCGCGACGCTGGTCGCCTCTGGCATGCCGCTCGATCAGGCGCTCGCGGCCGTCGCCGAGCAGGCCGATCATCCGGGTGCGGCGCGCGTCCTCAGCGCGATTCGCGAGCAAGTCGCCGCGGGAGAGCCGCTGGCCGGCGCGTTGTCGCGCTTTCCCCGGACGTTTTCGCACCTCTATCGCGGCCTGGCCGCGGTCGGCGCCGAGAGCGGTCAGCTTGGCGCCGTGCTGTCGCGGCTGTCCGATTACCTCGAGGCGCGACAGGCGCTGCGCCAGAAGTTCGTCGCCGCGCTGATCTACCCCGCGCTGGTTACGCTGATCGCGCTCGCGGTGATCGCGACGCTGCTGCTCTACGTCGTGCCGCAGATCGTCGCGGTCTATCAGCAGAGCCGCCAGACGCTGCCGGTGCTCACCCGAGCGCTCATTGCCAGCAGCGACTTCGTGCGCGCCACCGGGTGGTACTGGCTGGGTCTCATCGCCGCGCTCGCCGTCGCATTCGCGCTCCTCCTGCGCAGTGAGCGCTGGCGGGAGCGCTGGCAGCGATGGCTGCTCGCCCTTCCCGTCGTCGGCACGATTCTCCGCGGCCTCGATACGGCACGGTTCGCGAGCACGCTGGCGATCCTCATCGGCAGCGGCGCACCGCTACTGCGTGCGCTCGAGACGGCGGGCGACGTCGTGTGGGCTCGCCCCATACGACGCGCGGCGGAGGCGGCGAGCGGGCTCGTTCGCGAAGGCGTTTCACTCGCCCGAGCGCTGGCGACTCAACGCGTGTTCCCGGCGCTGCTCGTCCACCTCGTCGCCAACGGAGAGGCCAGCGGCCAACTACCGGCGATGCTCGATCGGGCGGCGCGCGAGCAGGATGCCGACGTCGAGCGGCGGCTCACCTGGCTCGCCGCACTCGTGCAGCCGGTACTGATCGTGTTCATGGGCTCGATCGTGCTGGTGCTCGTGCTGGCGGTGATGCTGCCGATCGTCTCGATGAATCAGCTGATCCGGTAGCGCCCCGAGCAAGAGACCGTAGCCCGGGCTGAGCGCCTGGCGCGACGCCCGGGGGCAGCCGTTCCGAAGTCTTCTTTCCCCCGGGTTCGCTCCACTCACCCCGGGCTACCATGGCCTGCGCGCTTGCGTTGCTGTTCGGCGAGCGCCCACGCGACGTGCTCTCGCACCAGCGGCGACGGATCGTCGGAGCGACACTCGAGCGCGCCAACGATCTCTTCACTGAACGCGGCGTTCCCAAGGCCCACGGCAAGATTGCGCAGCCAGCGCTCATGACCGATGCGCCGGATGGCGCTCCCGTCCAGCCGGGCGTCGAATTCTTCCGCGGTCCAGGCGAAAAGCTCGACGAGATCCGCGTCGTCGAGCCCGTTGCGCACGGCGAAGTCGCCGACGCGACTCGTCTTCGAGAATCTGTTCCACGGGCAGACAAGCTGGCAGTCGTCGCAGCCATAGACCCGATTGCCGATCAGCGGGCGCAGCGCCTCGGGGATGCTCCCCTTGAGCTCGATCGTGAGGTACGAGATGCACCGACGCGCATCCAGCTGGTAGGGGGCGACGATCGCTCCGGTCGGACAGGCATCGATGCAGGCATGGCACGTGCCGCAATGCTCGCTCGCCGGCGGGTCTACAGGCAGCTCGAGGTCGGTGTAGATCTCGCCCAGGAAGAAGAACGAGCCGCTGTCGCGGGTCAGCAGCAGCGTGTGCTTGCCGCGCCAGCCCAGGCCCGCCTTTGCCGCAAGCGCGACTTCCAGCACGGGTGCGCTATCGGTGAACACGCGGTGGCGGAATTCGCCGACGGCCTCCCCAATGCGATCGACGAGGCGCTGCAGCTTCGCGCGAAGAACGCGATGATAGTCGCGACCGAGCGCATAGCGCGACACGTAGGCTTTGCTCGAATCGCCGAGGACGGCGAAGGCGTCGCGCGCGTCGGGAAGATAGTCGAGCCGCGCGCTGACGACCCGGATCGTCCCCGGGACGAGCGCGGCCGGGCGCGAGCGGCGTGCGCCGTGACGTGCCATATAATCCATGTCGCCGTGGCATCCGGCGGCGAGCCACGCGAGGAGCCGGAGCTCATCGTCGCGGAGATCGGTGTCGGTGATGCCGATCTCGGAAAAACCTTCCTCGCGTCCCCACGCTCGAATGTCGCGAGCGAGCCGAGCGAGATCGGATTCATGCAATGATGACGCGGGGATCACTTTGAAGCGGACGCGAAGGAAGGGAGCGAATCATTATAGAAGTGGTGCGTCGGTATCTGCCCGATCCGGCGGCCACCGTCGCGGCGGGTGCGGCGCTCGCGCCGGGACTGGTTGGCGGGATGATCGTCGCGCTTTCCGGCGAGCTCGGTTCCGGAAAGACAACCCTGGTTCGTGGATTGCTCCGCGCGCTCGGCTGGAGCGGGCCGGTGAAGAGTCCGAGCTACGCGCTGGTTGAACATTATCAATTTTCGAGCTTATACTTTTATCACTTTGATTTTTATCGATTCGAAGGCTCGGATGAATGGGACAGCACAGGCTTCGCCGAGTACTTCCGGCCCGACGCCGTGGCGGTGATCGAGTGGCCCGAGCGCGTGAGCGGACGTTTGCGCCCCGCCGACGTGAAGGCGACGCTCGGACACGCGGGCCCGGGAAGGACGCTCGAGCTGCGCGCTGGTACCCCCGCGGGTGAGGCATGTCTCGCGCAATTCGCCGCCACGGCGTGAGTCGCGTCCGGCTCGAGCGACGGCGCGTGTGCGCCTGGCTTCTCGCGCCCGCGCTGCAGTGCCTCGTGCCCGCCCGCTCTTACGCCGTCACGGCAACCTCCGCCAGGCTCTGGCCGGCGCAGGAATACACGCGGCTCATCGTCGAGTCGCCGTCCTCGGTCGCATACCAGCTGCTGCAGATGAAGGATCCGGAGCGGCTGGTCCTGGACCTCGATCGGGTCGACCTCAATGCCGAGATCCTGGCGTTGCCGCTGCACGTGGACGCCAACGACCCGTACATCCAGGCCATTCGCGTGGCGCAATTCCGGCCGGGCGTCGTGCGCATCGTGCTCGACCTCAAGACACATGTGAACCCGCAGGTCTTCGCTTTGAGCCCGGTAGGCGAGTACGGCCATCGCGTCGTGCTCGATCTCTATCCCCTGACGCCGCCGGATCCGCTCATGGCGTTGCTCGAGGAGACCGAGCGCGCCGAACGCGCGCGCGCCTCGGGCGTCGACGCCTCGCGGGCCGGGCCGGAGGCGGAGAAGCCCGGGCTGGCGGAACCGGGAAAGGCCGGAGCGCGGGATGCGAAGCGCACGATCATCGTCGCAATCGATCCCGGCCATGGGGGCGAGGATCCGGGGGCGATCGGCCGGCGAGGAACCTACGAGAAGACTATCGCCTTGGCGATCGCGAGGAAGCTCAAGGGTTCGCTCGACGCCGAATCGGGGATACGCGCGATGCTGACGCGCGACGACGACTACTTCGTTCCGCTCGCCACCCGCGTGCAGAAGGCCCGGCGTGTGCGGGCGGATCTCTTCGTCTCGATCCATGCCGATGCGTTCACGACGCCGAGTGCCCGAGGCTCGTCGGTGTTCGCGCTCTCCGAGCACGGTGCCACCAGCGCGGCCGCGCGCTGGCTCGCGCAGCACGAAAACGAAGCCGATCTGATCGGCGGAGTCAACCTCGATGCCCGGGATCCGCTTCTGGCTAGGACACTGCTCGATCTTTCGCAGACGGCGCAGATCAGCGACTCCTTGCGCGTGGGCCGCTCGGTCCTGGACGGTATCGGCGCCGTCAACGCCCTGCACAAGGGGACCGTCGAGCAGGCGGGCTTCGCGGTGCTGAAGGCGCCCGACATTCCGTCGATCCTCGTCGAGACGGCGTTCATTTCCAACCCCGACGAGGAGCTGAAGCTGCGCGACGAAGGCTATCAGCGAAAGCTCGCCGAGTCGATCCGTGGCGGCATCAAACGCTACTTCGCCATGAGTCCGCCGCTGTCCCGGACCCGAATCAGTTGACGCGCGGCGAACTTCGGCGATGGCGCGTTTCTTTATCGGTTTTCTGATCCTGCAGGCGCTTCTCTTCGGCGCCGAGCTGACGCCTTGGGCGCAGCACTGGTTCGTCGCGCCCTGGACGAACACGCTCGCTGCGATCAGCGCAGACATCGTGAAGCTGTTCGATTCTCAGGTGCTCGCGGAGGGCAAGGTCCTGCAGAGCTTGCGCAACGGTTTCGCCGTGTCGATCGAGGCGGGTTGCAACGGCGTCGAAGCGACCATCGTTCTGGTCGCGGCGATGCTCGCCTTTCCCGCGACCTGGCAGCGGAAGATCGTCGGCCTGGCGTTGGGCATCGTCGCCGTCCAGGGCCTGAACGTGGTCCGGGTGATCAGTCTGTTCTACCTGGGGCAATGGAGCGCGCAGGCGTTCGAATTCGCGCACCAGTACGTCTGGCAGGCGCTCATCATGCTGGACGTGCTCGTCATCTGGCTGCTCTGGGTGCGCACCCTGCCGCGCGCCGCACCATCTCCCGTACCTGCCTGACGCGGTGGTCAGCGCTGCGCGCGACAGCTCGCTCGGGCCGTTCGTGCTCCGCGTCGCGGCGTGGCTCGCGCCGGCCTTCGTCGTCTGGTACGCGGCCGCAACGATCCTCGTCTGGCCGATCGCGCTGCTGACCGATGCGGTGACGCGACTGGCGTTCAGCGACATCGTGCGCGGCGTCGAGCAGCAGGGGCATCTCATCACCATCGTGTCGGCCCTGAAGGCGACGGCCGCGACGACGGAGAACCCCGGCGCAAGCGTCGTCTCGGTCGAGATCAACAGCCTTCTGTACAGCTTCGGCTTTCCGATGCTTGCTGCGCTGACGCTCGCCGCCCGCCAACCGCGTGCGCTGCGCACGCTCCTCGCGGGCTACGTCGTGCTCGCCCCCTTCGTAACCTGGGGCATCGTCGCCGAGTTCCTCAAGCACGTGGCGTTCGACACGCCGGCGTCGGTCGCGGCACAGGCCGGCTTTGGCCCGGTGCAACGCGAGATGATCGCCTTCGCCTATCAGTTCGGCGTGCTGATTCTGCCCACGGTCGCGCCGGCAGTGTTCTGGGTGCTCACGCACCGCCGCTTCCTGGAAGGATTCGCGGTTGCCCGGCGCGCGGGCGGGCGCTCTCAATAGCCCGCGCTTCCCACGCTGTGGCCGGCCCGCTCCAGTGCCTCGATCGCCGCGGCGCGCTGCGCTGCAGGGATGAGGACGTAGTCGGTGTCGTAAGTCGCCAGTGCGAATACCGATACCCGCGCGGCCGCCAGCGGCGTGGTGACGCTTGCCAGGATGCCGGTCTGGTCGAGCGGGACTGGACCGGCGAAGCGCAGCGCTCTCCAGCCACGGCTCGCTACGATCCCTTCCGGCACGCAACGCTCGGGGCAGACGATCGAAAATTCGTCGGCCGTGCGAGTCATCGACCACCACGGTGCCGATGTCGCCCATGCGGGGAGCGGGGCTTCCGGCTCGAGGCGACAGATCGCGATCGAGTCGGGGAGCAGCGTGAGGGAAAGACGCTTGGCCATCAGCGCCCGGCGGGTCCGAGCTTGCGTTGGCGCTCGCGCTCGCGCAGCACGCGCCGCTGCACCTTGCCCGTGGTCGTCATCGGCAGCGCGTCGATGAATTCGATCTCCTTCGGATACTCGTAGGGCGCGAGAAATTTGCGCACATGGTGCTGGATGTCCGCCTCGAGCGCCTTCGCGGCGGTATGGCCGGCTGCAAGGACAATGAATGCCTTGACGACGTTGCCCCGGGTTTCGTCGGGACTCGGAACCACGGCCGCGTTGGCTACAGCGGGGTGCTTGACCAGGCAATTCTCGATCTCGGTCGGACCGATGCGATAACCCGCAGCCTTGAACATGTCGTCGGCCCGGCCCTGGTACCACAGATAGCCGTCGTCGTCGCGCGTGGCGAGATCGCCGGTGCGGCACCAGTCGCCAGTGAACTTTTTCGCGGTAGCTTCCGGATTCTTGAAGTATTCGAGAAAGAACACCGGATCGGGTGTACCGTCCGATCCCCGTCTGTGCATGGCGACCTCCCCCAGTTCTCCGGTCGATGTCTCGTTGCCCGCATCATCGATCACGGCGATGCGGTGCCCCGGGTACGGGCGTCCCATCGAGCCGGGCTTTGCCGGCCAGAGGGTATGCGAATTGCCCACAATGTAGTTCATCTCGGTCTGGCCGAACATCTCGTTGATGGTCACGCCGAGCGCTTCCTGCGCCCACGCGAAGACCGTGGTGCCCACGGCTTCCCCGGCGCTCATGATGCTGCGCAGGGACAGAACGAAGCGTGCCCGTGGCTGCGGCACCGCTTTCATCATCATCTTCAACGCGGTGGGAAAGAGGAAGGTGTTGCGGATGCCATACTTCGCCATCAGCGCGAGCGCCCGCTCAGGATCGAAGCGGCCGCGAAAGCCGAGGATCGGACGGCCGAAGTAGAGCGTGGGCAGCAATGCGTCCATCAGTCCGCCGGTCCACGCCCAGTCGGCCGGCGACCAGAAAACGTCGTCGTCCTGAGGGAACACATTGTGCGAATAAACGAAACCCGGCAGGTTGCCGAGAAGGCATTGGTGCGGCATCAGCGCGCCCTTGGGGGGTCCGGTCGTGCCGCTGGTGTAGACCAGAACCGCGGGATCGGCCGCCCGGGTCGCGACGGCCGCGAACTCGTCTGAGGATCTCGCGAGCAAGGACTCCCAGTCTTCCGTCCACGATTCGCATGCCCCGGCGACGCCGATCACGTGTGCCAGGTCGGGCAGCGCCGGCCGTATCGCCGCCAGGTTGGGCAGCGATCCCGGATCGCACAGCACGGCTTTCGCCTCGGAGTTCTGCAGGCGGTACTTGAGCGCATCGGAGCCGAACAGGAACGACAGCGGCACGGTGACCGCGCCCAGCTGGTAGCAGCCGACATGCGCGATCGCCGTTTCCGGACGCTGCGGCAGCACGATCGCGACCTTGTCGCCGCGCCCGATGCCGCGCGCCGCGAGAGCGTTCGACAGGCGGTTCGCCTGCCGCTGCAGGTCGAGAAACGTGTAACGCGCCGTCGGCCCTTTCTCGTCTTCCCACAGCAGGGCGAGCCGCGTCGGATCGGACGCGTAGCGGCGGCACACGGCATGCCCGATGTTGAAGTCCGCGGGCACGCTCCAGCGATGCGCGGCGCAGAGGTCGCGGTACCGGTCGGCCGTCATTCCGCGAGCTACTCCGGCGAGTGCTGCGGCGATGCGCTGGCTGACGCCTGGGTTGCGGGCGGGAGCGGTTCGACCGTTGCCCAAACCCAATCGGCGTGCTGCTCCAGCAGCCGACCGAAGGCGATGCGCTGCGACGCTCGACCGACATTCATTTGCAGGCGCTTGCCCGGCGCGTAGTCGCCCGGCGGCACGACCAGCGTCTGCACGGGAGGCTCAGCGTCGCGTTTCTTGAGCGAGAGAAACAAACCGCTGAATCGCCGGCTGGAGACCGTCGGCGCCTCGCCGTCGACCGAGTAGTCGGGTTCACCGCGCTTGATCTCGGACAGCTCGACGCCGATCAGATTGTTGGCGATGACCTGCAGACCGATCTCGGCGCGCTCGGTCGTGAGCCGTTTCATGCGCCGCACGATGCCGACGGTCCAGCGGCCATCGGTCTCCGACTTGGCTCGGATCGCGGCGATCGTGCCCAGCGTGACCACGTTGATCATGCTCATCGGCGCGACCAGGCGGAAACCGGTCTGCGAAATGTCGCGGACTTCCCACGATCCGCCCGGCGCGGCATAGCTCGCCAGCCGACGCTGCGTCATCTCGGTTACCCGCGCGGCTTCCCCGCGCATGCGGCCGAACGTTGCGATTTCGACGGTATCGCCGAACGTGCTCGGTCCCCGCTTGCGCTCCACGATCGATGCCGTCATGTCCTCGTCGCGGAGAAAGCCCGAGATCTTCGAGAAACCGATGATCGCGTCGACGCTGCCGTCGGCGGTCGCCCGCTCGCCGCGGCGCGCGAAAGGCTTGAACTCCGGGTCGACCTGCGAGGCGAGCTTCGACAGCAGGTTGAGCTGGTCGGCCCTGCGGGGCGTGCGATCGGACAGCGGATTGCTGCGGACCTTCTGGTCGAGCATCACAACGTTCTGCATCAGCATCGCGTGCAGCGGCCTCGTGTCGAGGAAGAGCACGCGCCCTTCGAGCGGCTGCGCGGAGCGCCGCCTGAGGCCGGTTCGCGCGCTCAAATCGACGTAGAACGTCGTCGCGGTTGAGGCTTCGATATTGAGTCGCAGAGGCGCGCACCATTCCGGGAGCTGCTCTGCCACCCACTCAAGGTGTCGCGGCGTCAGATTGCCGGAATTCATCAATTGCAGCACGAGCACGCGCAGATATTCGTGCTCGATCGTCGTCACGCCGCCCTCGGGCAGAACCGCGAGCGGCTGCCGATCGATCTGCGCCGAACACGCCATCTGGAACAGCGCATGCAGATCGGTCCACTTCGCGGGTATCCATTGCTCGTAGCGGAACAGACGGATTTTCGCGTCGAGGCCCTGGTGGATGATCTGCCGCGCGATGAGCTGCGGCAGCAGCGACTGCCACTTGTTGCTTTGCGCATGCGCGCTCACCTCGCGGGCGAACGCCTGATAGCAGAGCAGGAATCCCTGGGTCAGGTCGAACAGCGCCTGCCAGAGCTGGTTCTCGATTTTGGTCGAGCGACTGCCATGCTCCAGATATTGGCTCGTGAGGCTCTTGCGCAGCGGCTCGGTGTGCAGATCGACCTGGAACACGGCCTCGAGGCCGTCCGGCGTCCGCCGCGCGTCGCGCACGGTCGCCTTGCCCAGCTCGGCCAGCACGCCCGCGTGCAGCGCCAGTGGGTCGTTGGCCGGAAAGCCGGCGAGCCAGCGCTCGACGCTCTTGGCGTCGGAAAGGGGGTCCTTGGTCGTCTTGCCGAATCCGAACATCTGGGCTGGAGGGTCGAGCCGGCACGTTGCTTGCACAGCACCCATCGTCATCTGCAGAAAGACGGGGTACAGACGGGCAATCGCGCCGGAAGTCCTTGTTCCGAAAGCCGGATGATGGGCCAAACCTCCCGTCGGGGCAATAAGGACGAGGGAACGGGCGAGGTGACTGACGCGCGGCGGCGAGATTTGCCGCAAATGAGGCAGGCTGAAACGGACAACCGAATTCTCTATACTTGTGGCACACAGAAGGGAAGGGAATGTTCATGGGCATCCTGATCAAGGCGCCGACGCGCCGACGCGATACCAGCGTGCCGGTCGTGACGACCGCGGTAACGGTCGACAACCGTTCAGCGCTTCATATCCGAGAAGTCGTTCGCATCACCGGCTTGCGGCGCGAGCAGCTTTACATGTGGCAGCGCCGGTACGGCTTCCCCAATCCGTCGCGCGACGCCTTCGGCGACCGCGTCTATCCGCCCGACCAGGTCGCGCGCCTGAAGCTGATCAAGCAGCTGCTGTCCGAAGGCTGGCGCGCCGGTGCAGTGGTGCCGCTGGCCGATTCGGCGCTGCAATCGATGCTCGGCATCGCGGTCGAGGATCCGGAGCCGCTGCCGACCGAAATCGAGACGGCGGTGAAGCTTCTCGCCGAGCACCGCGTGGGCGAATTGCAGAATCATCTTTCGAAGCTTCTCGTCGGCCAGGGCTTAAGGCGGTTCCTGGAAAAGACGCTGATTCCTCTCAATGAGGCCGTGCACGAGCGCGTGGTGCGCGGCGAGATGCAGAACTTCCAGGAACTGCGCTTCGCCGATCTCGCTCAACGCCTGCTGCGCGACGTCACACGGCTGGTCCGCCCGACGCGCGATGCGCGGCAGATCCTCCTTGCCACGCCGCCGAACGATCCCAATCAGCTCGGCCTGGCTATCCTCGAGCTGCTGCTCTTCACCGAAGGCGTCAACTGTCTGACGCTCGGCGCCGGCGTGCCTGCGCAGGAAATCGGCGGCGCGGCGCGCGCTTACCGGGTCAGCGTGGCGATCCTGCTGTTCGATAGAGGCATCTCCGGCAAGATCGCCGGTCAGGAGATTCGCTGGCTGCGGAGCGAATTGCCGGAAGATCTGCCGCTGATCGTGAGCGGGCGCGCGGTGAACCTGCTCGCGAAGCCGATCGCCAACGTTCGCACCGCAGCCGACTTCAGCTCCGTGATGGCGACGATGCGCGAACTGGGCGTGGTCGCGGCGAGCAACGGTACGGGAGCGGTGCAGCGCGCATAACTCGGCGGCGCAGCGCGGTTACGGCAACGGCTCGCCTTCGCGGCGGGCCGTTGCGTTTTCGGGCGCTTCCTGAATTGCCCTGTCAGACGTCGCGCGCGTAGCGGTCCATCCAATCGGCGCTTTCGAGCGCGTCGGCATAACCATCGGCGCGCAGACCTGCAATCACGCGCTCGCGGTCCTCGACGTCCCGATTCTGCGACAGCTTGAGCTTGGCGTCGATGCGGTCGATGACCAGCCGGAAGCCGACGATGGCATCGAGCATGGCGGCGAGCGGCCGCCCCTCTAGTTGCAGCCGCCAGGGCTGGGCTCGTCCCGCTTCGTAGCGTTCGACCATCTCGTCCAGGAGCCGGCGCGTGTCGGCTGGGTCGCGCATGAGCTCGACGTGGCCGTGCACGTGCGCCACCGCGTAGTTCCACGTCGGCACCGCCGTAGCCGGTTTCGCATACCAGGATGGCGAGACGTAAGCGTGCGGTCCGTGAAAGATCGCAAACGACGCTGCGTCACCGAAGCGCTCCCAATGCGGATTGGCGCGCGCCATGTGCCCAAGCAGCGAGCCACGCGCGCCGCTTTCGGCGCGGTATTGCAGCGGCAGGTGACTGATCGAAGCCTCGGGATCGCCCGGCGTGACCAGCGTCGCAAACGGATGTTCGCGAAGCAGCCTCTCGACGGCAGTCGCCTCTCCGGGCATGAAGGCGCGCGGCGTGTAGAGGGGCATCAGTGCGCGACAGCGGCTGGAGGAGAAGCAAACAGTCCGCGAGCCTCGGAGGCATCGAACTCATAACGGCGGTTGCAGAATTCGCAGTCCACTCCAACGGTTCCGAGCTCCTCGAGAATGCTCTCCACTTCGTCGTTCCCGAGAAGCCTGAGCGCCGCAGCGACGCGCTGCCGCGAGCATGAGCAGCCGAAGCGCGGCTCGCGCGGCCGGAAGGCGCGCACGTCGTCCGTCTGGAACAGGGCGGCGAGCGCGGCGTGCGCATCCGGGGCGTCGAACACGCACGATGCCCCGCTGACCGCGCCCGAAGCGCGTCGCCACGTCACGGTATCCGCTTCGGTCGAACCCGGCATGCGCTGCAGCAGTACGCCGCGGGCGCGGCCGTCCGCGGCGCGCAGCCATAACCGACTCTCGATCTGCTCGGACTTTGCAAGATAGTGCTCGAAGAGTTGAGCGACCGATCCTCCTTCGAGTGCTACGACGCCCTGGTACAGCGGACCGCCGTCCTTGGGATCGAGTGTCAGCACCATGCGGCATCCCGGATCGTCGCCGGCGAGATCCGCGAGGCGCGCGTCGTCGCCGATCTCGCCTTGCCACTGTGCGGTCGCGCGAAGCTCGAGCCCCGCGCTGCATTCGACCACGAGAAGGCGCAGCGTTCCCGTACCGTGAAACTGCAGGATGAGGCTCCCGTGGAACTTGAGCGAGTTCGCGAGGAGGCAGACCGCCGAGAGCGTTTCGCCGATCAGCCGCTGCAGGCCGGCCGGGTAGGGGTGACAGGCGAGGATGTCTCGATACGCGGCGTCCAGGCTGACGACTGCGCCGCGCACGGTGGCACGCTCGAACACGAAGCGCGTCAGATTGTCCTCGAACCTCGGCCCCATCGCTTCTAGGAGCCGTTGATCGTGAAGCTGTACATCGTCATCGGCAGTCCCGAATTCTTGTCGAACGTGGCGCCGGCCGCGACGCCGGCCTTGGCCACGGCGGTCGCGCTGCGCAACCGCCCATAGAGCGCGTGCATCGCGCCGATCGCGAACTCGCGCCCCGAGCCCACGGCCCAGAATTGCGTGTACTCGAACACCTCGCGCATCGAATACACGCCGAAGATGCCCTTGGAGTTGGCGATGAGCGCCGTGATCTGCGTCGATTCGTAGGGATCGTCCTCTTCCTCCTTCGGGTTGAGGAAGTGCTGATCCTTGAGGATGGGATGGAGCTTGCGAAACGTCTCGAAGATCGCGTGCTTGCTGCCGAAGTCAAGATCCTTGTGCTGGGCGAGCAGGCTCTCGAATACGAGCTGGTGCGCCGCGCTGCCGCACAGCGCGACGTAGGTGTCGCGGTATTTCACGATCTTGTCGTAGATGCGGTCGAACTCGGCGGACAGCCGAGTGTCGCCGAAAGTCGTGAGCGAATCGGCGGCGATGGCGATTTCGTTGTTCTTGCGGACGACGACGAGAGTGGTCATGGCGGGCAGAGAAAGACGAAACCCGGAGTGGCTCGGCAAACGCCGTCATCGCGCCGATCGGGTAAGGCGGCTGCGGGATTATACCGCGGGCGGCATGGCGACCGTGGCGACGGGCAGCATCGCCACCGGCGGCAACGTCGCCGGCGCCCAATGGTGCTTCGCCCATACCCAGAATTCGGCAACCGAGGTCGGCGCCTCCGGTGGCTCGCGCTGACCCAGGAACGTCCACGCCTGCAGCAACGAGGGCACCGCCAAATCAGGCAGGGCTGCCGCTCCGGTCTGCTTGGAAAGCTTCTCGCCGCTGGGAAGGATGGCGACAGGATGATGCAGATACGCCGGCGTCGGCAAGTGCAGCGCTCGTTGCAACCATATCTGGCGCGGCGTCGAGGCCAGGAGGTCCGCCCCGCGTACGACATGCGTGATGCCCTGATCCGCATCGTCGACGACGACGGCAAGCTGATAGGCGAACAGACCATCGGCGCGCCTGATGATGAAGTCACCGATATCGCGCTCGAGTCGCTGCTCCTGCCATCCCCGAAGACGGTCGCGAAAGCCGATCGCTTCGTCGGTTACGCGCAGCCGGCAAGCATGAGCGTCGCGACCGGGTGCTACGCCGGCGCGGCACGTCCCGGGGTACACGCGCTCGCCGCAGGCGCCGATGGCCGAAGACTCGAGCTCCCTTCGCGTGCAGCCGCACGCGTAGGTCCGCCCTTGCGCGGCGAGCCGATCGAGGGCCGCCTGATAAAGCGTGGCGCGCGCGCTCTGCCGCACGACCTCGCCGCTCCATTCGAAGCCGTATGCTTCGAGCGTCGAGAGTATGGCGTCGGCGGCGGCCGGCCTGCTGCGGGGCTCATCGACGTCCTCGATGCGCACCAGCCACTCGCCGCCGGCCGCGAGCGCATCACAGCAGCTCGCGAGCGCAGCGATGAGGGATCCGAAGTGCAGCGGGCCGGTGGGCGAGGGCGCGAAGCGCCCGCGGTAGAGAGCGCGGCCGGGCGTCACCGCGGGCGGGTGGTCGACGCGTCGAAGCGTGCGGCTTCCATCGCGCCGCCGCTTCCCGAAGAGGAGTTCCAGGTCCAGTAACGCCGCAGGGTGCCAAAGACCGCGTTGGGATAATCGGGCTGGCCCACGCTGCCGTTGTAGCGCCCGAGCGCGCGATAGACGTCGCCGTTCTCGCGGTCGAGATAGAAGCGCAGGATCGTGCATCCGTAGCGCAGATTCGTGCGCAGGTTGAACAGATCGTGTTCCGGATTCCCGATCAGGCGCACCCAGAACGGCATCACCTGCATGTAGCCGCGCGCCTGTGCGCTGGAAACGGCGTACTTGCGGAAATTGCTCTCGTGCTGGATCACGGCGAGCACGAGCTGCGGATCGAGACCGGCGCGCGACGCCTCGTACTGCACGGTGACGAGGAAGTCCCGGCGCGTCGGCCAGTCGGGAATCTTCGCGGCGAGCCGCGAGGACATGTCGGCGAGCCACGACCAGCCCTCGACGTCTGTGGCGAACACGAGCCGCGGCGCCGGATAGTCGCTCACCGAGCGATGCAGCGAAGTCTGTACCTCGCCCGCGAGCGCTTCCTCGAGCTGCGCCCCCGCCCGGCAGACCGCTGGAGCGGCGGCCACGAGGCCCGCGAGCAACACGCGCATGATCGGCGAAAGCGCCGCACCTGCGAGCACCCTTTTCTCCCTTCTCATGGCGGCGCTCCTAAGCGAGCCTGCTCCGCAGATACGCGGCGCCTTCGGCGAGCGGGATCATGGTTGCCGTGCCTTCGCGTCGGCTCTGGTATTCGATGTTGCCCTCCTTGAGACCGCGTTCGCCGACGGTGATCCTGTGCGGAATGCCGATCAGCTCGAGATCTGCGAACATCACACCGGGCCGCTCGCCCCGATCGTCGAGCAGCACCTCGATGCCCGCGCTTTCCAATTCATCGTGCAGGCGATCAGCGACGGCGCGGACCGCCTCGCTGCGATCATAACCTACCGGCGCGATCGCCGCCGCAAACGGCGCCATCGGCTCGGGCCAGACGATGCCCCGCGCATCGTTGTTCTGCTCGATCGCGGCGGCCACCACCCGCGTCACGCCGATCCCGTAGCAGCCCATCTCCATGACGCGCTCTTGACCATCCGGGGCCAGAAAAGTTGCGCCCAGCGCATGCGAATAGAGCGTGCCGAGTGCGAACACATGACCGACCTCGATGCCGCGTACGATCTCGAGAACGCCCTTGCCGTCGGGCGACGGGTCGCCTTCGACGACGTTGCGCAAATCGGCGACGACATCCGGTTCGCGGCAGTCGCGGCGGAAATTGACGCCGCGCAGGTGGTAGTCGGCCTCGTTGGCTCCGCAGATGAAATCGCTCATCGGCGCGACGCTCCGATCGACGATGAGCGGCATGTCGCCGGGCATGTCGACGGGACCGAGATAACCGGGAGGGCAATGCATCGCCGCAACGATCTCTGCATCGCTCGCCCAGCGAAAACCGGCGAGCTCCTTCAACTTCCCGGCCTTGATCTCGTTCAAGCTGTGATCGCCGCGGACGAGGAGCATGTGGACCTTGCCGTCGACGCTCAGCATGATGCATTTGACGGTGCGACCGAGAGGTAGGTGCAGCAGGTTCGCCACTTGCTCGCAGGTCGAAAGACCTGGCGTCGCCACCTTCTGCATCGGCTCCGCGGGCGGCGCGCGATGCGCGGGGGGCGGAAGCGCCTCGGCGAGCTCGACGTTGGCGGCGTAATCCGACGTCGGGCACCACGCGATCGCATCCTCGCCCGAGGGCGCGAGCACCTGGAACTCGTGCGAAGCCGATCCGCCGATCTGGCCGGTATCGGCCGCGACGGCTCTGAACCGGAGGCCGAGCCGGGTGAAGATCCGCGCGTACGCGTCGTACATCGCCTGATAGGACTTGAGCATCCCTTCCTTGTCAGCGTCGAAGGAGTAGGCATCCTTCATGATGAATTCGCGCGAGCGCATGACGCCGAACCGCGGACGCACCTCGTCCCGGAACTTGGTCTGAATATGGTAGAAATTGATTGGCAGCTGCTTGTAGCTCCTGAGCTCCCTGCGTGCGATGTCGGTGATGACCTCCTCGGAGGTCGGCTGGATCACGAAGTCGCGCTGATGCCGATCCTTGATGCGCAGCAGGTCCGGACCGTATTTGTCCCAGCGGCCCGATTCCTGCCACAGCTCGCCTGGCTGCACGACCGGCATAAGGAGCTCGATCGCTCCGGCGCGATTCATCTCCTCCCGCACGACGGCTTCGACTTTGCGCAGCACGCGCAGGCCCAGCGGCATCCAGGTGTAGATGCCTGCGGCGAGGCGTTTGATGAGCCCCGCGCGGAGCATCAGGCCGTGGCTGGCAAGCTCCGCCTCCGCGGGAGCTTCCTTGAGCGTCGAAAGAAAGAAGCGGGACACGCGCATGCGCGGCGGTCCTCGGTTTCGCAAAACCTTGGAGTTTAACGCACTTTGCGCGCGCGGACCGCGATCTGCCTCAGCGGCAGAGGCGCTCGGTTGCGACGTTCGATGGCGTCGGCCTGAGCGAGCAGTGGCTGCGCCTCGTCGTCGCGACTCAGCGCGCTTAAGGTTTCGGCCCATCCGCGATACGCCGGGGCGTACGCCGAGTCGACCCGGACCGCGACCGCGAAGCGGGCGGGCGATTCCTCGATTCTTCCGAGCGCCCGCAGCGCATGCGCCCAGCCGGCGTGCGCCTGCGGATAGAACGGATCGATCGCGACGGCGCGCTCGTAATGGGCGAGCGCAAGCTCAGGCTCGCCAAGCGCGAGCAGAGCATCGCCGCGGCCGTAAGCGGCGTCGCCGGCACCGGGCGCGAGGACTAGCGCGGCCTCGAAGTTCGCGACGGCGCCGCGCGCGTCGCCTGCCGCGAGCCGCGCGAATCCCATCCCTTTCAACGTCTCGTCGGTCTCTCCGGCTTTCTCGATCGCGTCCAGCGCGGTGGCGAGTGCCCTTTCCGGCCGCGCGAGCGCGGCGTAGACCATCGCGGTGGGCGGCGAGATCGGCACGTCCTGCGCTCCGATCGTGAGCGCGCGCTCGCACGCGGTGGCGGCCTGCTCGAGGCGATGGCGCCCGAAAAGTACGTGGCCCCATGCGCTCCAGGAGCAAGAATTTTCGGGCGCGAGTGCCAAGGCGCGGCGCGCCAGCGCAAGTGCCTGATCGTGCCGATGCAGGAGCGACGCGTTGATCGCGTTGCCTGCGATCAGGCTCGCCGTGCGGCCGGGAATCTCCAGCGCTCGCAAGCGGTGCCGGCGCGCTTCGTCGAACCGACCCATCAGGTCGAGCGCGCTGGCCCAGTTCTGGTGAATGAACGGCAATTGCGGACCCGCCGCGGCAGCGCGGGCGAAACGCACGACCGCCTCCTCCGGCCGGCACTGCCGCACGAGGCAGATGCCCTGCATATTGAGCACCCACGGGAGCTCCGCGGCACCGGAATGCTGCAACATGTGCTCGAGAGCGGCCATGGTCCGCGTGAATTCGGAGCGCTCGTCCCGGTTCTCCTGCGCGAAATAATGATGGGCGAGGACCCACGGATCGATCATCCGAAGCACCTCCTCGGCGCCCATCGCGAGCAACTTCCCGATATCGGCGCTGCGATGGACACCGACGATGGAGGCGCTTGTCTGATCCCGGCGCCGCAGCGTGAGCTCGTAGCCGCCGGGCTCGCGCGTAATCTCTCCGCCCACGTGCCTTTCGGGGACGCGCAGCAGCCGATGGATGCAACGGGCGACGTTCTGCAGCGACAGGCGCTGCGGCAGATGCAGCTCGACGACCGTCGGGTTCCCCTCCACGCCACGCAGGTCCTTGAGCGCGGGCGTCTTGCTTCGGATGGCGGAAAGCGCGTCGAGCATTCGCTCGGCGACGACGCCCGGGGAATAGCCCCGTGCGTCGAGCGCGCGCGGCACGTCGATCGGATCGAGAAACAACGCATTGCGCCGAAGCTCGCGCAAGATCGCATACAGCACCGCGGCGAGCGCAACGATGAGCACGATCGACAGCATGAAGGTGAAGATCGTTGCGGAGACCTCCGCTAACGAAGAGAGGCTGTCCGGATTCACGCCGAAGAGTGCCGGCAGCGCGAGGGGCTGGGGGCGCGCAGGCGCCGACGCAGGCGCAGGGCAGCCATGAAATTCATGGGCATCGAGGTCGATGCGCGTCGCCATCGCTTTTCTCCGCAGGCGAAGCTGAGAGCGAAAGATCGAGCGCACAGGGTTCGGTCCGAGGCGCGTCGTCCCGCGCTCGGGCCTAGCATAGCAAAGTCCGGATGCGAGGCAGCGCGGCCCGTCGAAGCGAGGCGACGAGCTGAATGCCCTTGGCCGCGGCGCCCCGGACGCCTCAGCGCACGACGAGGACCGGAAGCTTGGAGTGCGTGAGGACCTTGTTGGTCTCGCTGCCAAGGACGAGGGCGGAGATGCCGCGGCGGCCGTGCGAGGCCATGACGATCGCGTCGCATTTGTTCTTTCGTGCGGCAGCCAGGATCGCCTCCCAGGGTGCCGAGGACATCGCGGACGCGGCGGTGAACGAAACGCCCGCCGCTTTCGCTTTGTCGGCGATGACGCCGAGAACCCGGTCGGCTTCCGCCCGGCACTGCGCGGCGTACTCGCGGCGGGACAGGGGCGTGAACGCCACGCCCTCGGCGTAGGACGGCAACGGATAGGGGGGCGAGGCGAAAAATCCGGTGACGCGGGTGCCGAGGATCTTCGCCAGGGCGATCGCATGCGTCGCCGCTTTGAGCGAGAGCTTCGAGCCGTCGGTAGCGACGAGGATGTTACGGTACATGGCGCGGTCTCCGGATCGCGTGTCGAAACAATCATCTTACCTCGGGCGGGCCGGGCTTGATTGATGCAGATCAAGCGTTCCCGGACGCTGGCCCGGCGGGCTGCGGGATGACTTGTCTCGCCTGCAGTCCTGGTGGCTGGCGTCGCCGAAGCGATTTCCTCTCCAGTATTCGATCCGTTCGAAGTGCATTTCTTCGACGCACCGCTCTAGCTTTCTCGCGAGGCCATCTACACGATGGGATTTTTCGGTTTCTGGGGCATGGCCATCGCCGCATCGGCCCTAACGATGTTCTTCTACCGGACCGTGTTCGTCCCCGGTGCTTTGCCACAAGGGCCGTTCTGCCTCATCGGCTAGTCGCAACGGGCGTGCGACAATGCCCGCCATGCCCGTCGACATCGACGATCCACGTGTCTTTCCGGCACGCATCGACCCGGCGCATGCGCCTCTCGTGGCGCTCGCCGAGGCGGGCCTTGCGGCGACTGCGACCGCCCGCGCCGAGGAAATCCATCGCGCGCTGACCCAAGCCGTTCTCGAGCGCCTGCAATCGGGCCAGGCTTTGGTGCTTGCCGATGCCATTGCCGCTTCGCCATCGCCTGCGATCGCCCGCGCGCTGTGGCGCAGTCTCATTGCTGCCTGGTCGCCGCCCTGGCGCGACCAGGGCGGAGTCGGCGCGACGCTGTTCGCACTGCCGATCGTGGTCGTTGCCGGGCGCGACACAGGCACGGCGGAAGAAGGCGAGCCGACGCTTTCCGGTTGGCTGCGCGACACCGATCGCCTCGCTGCCATCCTGCGCGAGCATCGTGCCCTGTGCGGCAATCAAGCCTTTGCGCTCGCTCCCGCATTGGTGGCGAGCGACGCTATCGACGTCGCGCGGTTCGGCGATCTGCTCACGCAGCTGCGTCTGGGGGCAGAGGCGAGCGAGCAGGTATTTCCGCCAACGCCGATTGTGCTCCAGCCAGGCCAGCAGACCGTGCATCTGCGTTTTCTCGTGGGCACGGCGCTCGCGGCGCCGGACGTGGATCTGCTCGTCGGATCGGCAGTGGGTGCGTGGGGCATGCCGCTCGCGCTGGAGCTCGCCCGCCAGCTCTCGGTGCCTGACGTTTCCGTGCTTGCTCTGCCGCGCGCGCCGCAGTCGCCGCCCGCCGCGCTGCAGCAGGGACGCATCGCGCAGCGCGAAGTCGGCGCGCAGCTCTTCTCGAGCAATGCGATCCGCAGAATACGTGCGGCGGTTGGCGAACCGATCGGCGTGATCAGCGCGCATCATTGCGCCGCCGCGCCGGGTGGAGGCGAGCTGCGGCTATCGTTGTCGAGCCCGTTCGATCCTCGCCGGGCGGAAGGTTTTCGTTGTCCGCTGTTTCCGACCGATCGCGCCGGAGACGTGGCGGCCATGCTCTGCGATTTGCTGCGCGATTGCCGCGTCACCGACGTCCGGGTCTTCCCGGGGGTGCATCCGGATCGGGATCCGAAAACAGGCATGCTGCTGCTCTTCAAACCGGCTGCGGAAGGTCTCGAGCCGACGCTGCACTGATGTAATCATGCGCAAGCTGACCCGGAATCCTGATCCGCTTGAGATCGGCCGCGTCCCGCTCGATGAGGCGGAGAAGCTTCTGGCATCCTCGAGCCAGCGTTCGGTCGCCGTGTTCGAGCACGGCTCACTGCAGGTCAAGCTCTATGCGCCGCGCGGGAGCGACGCGCAAACGCCGCATCCGCGGGATGAGATCTACGTCGTCGCCCGTGGCCACGGGTGGTTCGTGAACGAAGGGCGCCGCCATCGGTTCGAGCCCCACGATGTGCTCTTCGCCCGGGCCGGGGCGCCCCATTGCTTCGACGATTTCTCCGACGATTTCCTCGTCTGGGTGTTCTTCTACGGGCCGGAAGGCGGGGAAACCGACCCGCGAAGCGAGCGCTAGGAAGCCTCGCGACGGCTGACCTTGCCGATCCCGCTGATGGACTGCTTGAGCTTGGGATCGCCGAAATACTCGACTTTGCCGGCGCCGGAGATCTCCACCGAAAGCGCATTCCGGGCGTTGACCACCGCCTTGCCGGCGCCGCTGACGCCGACGGACGCCTCGTCGCTCGCAAGCTGCCCGGCTTCGTACGAGCCGGCGCCCGACAGGTCGATCACCTGCCGGGCGACGTTCCCTGCGACTTGGACCTTGGTGGCCCCCGAGCCATCCAGCTTGAGCGTGTCGGCCTGCAATTGGCCGATGCGCAGGGTCGACGCGCCGGCCAGATCGACGCGCAGCTCTTTGCTCTGCAGCTTGTCGGCCACGACCGTGACGGTGCCTGCGGTCTCGATGCGGTCCAGGTCGCGAAGCTTGATCGTGATCCGCGCGGTGCGGCCCGAGCCGCGCCCTGAGAACCATTGCCACGCATGGCGCCGGTCTTCCACTTCGATCAGGAGGCTTCCATCGCGCACGTCGGTCCTTACCCGGATCGAGGCGGGCGCGTCGACGATCACGCCCTCGGATGAACCCTGGACGAGGGTCACGCTCGCTTGGCCGGCGATATCGATCCGATGGAAACCGGTCGCAGCACGCGTCTCGTGCACCGGCTCGCTCGCTGGCGCGCCGCGGCTGAACGACACGCCGGCGATCGTGGCGAGAGTGCCGATCAGGATGGCGGCGAAGACGATCAGGAAGGCTTTCATGGCGTCGGTCGATCTCTTGTTAGATGCCCGGTGGACGCCTCGCGGATTCAGGCGGATCCACGCCGGGTTCCTGGAACATCGGCGGCGACGAAGTCACGCCTGCCGCGAAGCTGAACGCGATGCGGTTCGGTTCCGGGCTGCGGAACGCCGGTGGGCTGCTGGAGCTAGACTCGATCATACGGCAGGCGCGTCGCGCGCGGCGGCTATAATCGGCCGACTACCATGAATCTCGATCGAGTTCCCGCCGGCCGCGACGTGCCGCACGATTGCAACGTCATCGTCGAGATCCCGATGCACGGCGATCCCATCAAGTATGAAGTCGACAAGGAGACGGGAGCGGTGTTCGTCGACCGCTTCATGTCCACGGCCATGCGCTATCCGTGCAACTACGGATACATTCCGCGCACGTTATCCGAAGACGGAGACCCGTGCGATGTGCTCGTGCTCTCGCCTGTGCCGCTGATCACCGGCGTGGTCGTTCGCTGTCGGCCCATCGGCATGCTCGAGATGCACGACGAGGCCGGGGGCGATGCGAAGATCCTCGCCGTGCCCATCGACAAGCTGTCGAGCCTGTATCGGACCATCCAGTCGCCGCGCGACCTTCCGGAGCTCACCACGCGCCAGATCGCCCATTTCTTCGAGCATTACAAGGATCTCGAGCCCGGCAAATGGGTCAGGGTTTCGAGCTGGGTCGACGCGCCCGAGGCGAAGAGCGAGATCGTAGCTGCGGTGAGCCGCTACGAGGCAGTGACTCCGAAGCCGCAGTTTTGAGCCGCGCTTATGCTGCCGCCCGCGCTTGGGGCGGAAGGAAGCCTCCGCGCGTCGGGCGGACCGGGAGTGTTTCGCCGGACCGCACCTTGCGATCAGGGCCGCAGGCTGGCGTCGCGCAGCAGCCGAGTGCCGGCGATCCGATCCTGCAGAAACTGGCGATCGGCATCGAAAAGGGCCCAGACGTAGTTGAAGGCGAGCAGCGCCGTAGCCCATTCACCCTGGCCCACGGGCCGCAAAGCCGCAAAGGCGCCGATGGCCAGAGTGGGTCCGACCCAGCAGGCCAGAAAGCGCGCCAGCGCTCTCCGGACGCTGAGGATGTCGCCGGCGGGCGTGCGCAGCGTGAGGCGCCAGGTCTTCATCGCCAGCGTCCGCCGTCCACCGCTCCAGAACCAGCCGCAATAGGCGGCGCCGACCGCAACGGTCACGATGGCCGAAAGCACCCGCGCCGCGGACGACATGACGTAGAGGGATCGGGAATCGGACGCGCCCGCCGCGCCGGGGGTGAGCGTCGGCGTCACGGCCGGAAGCAACGCAAAACCGACGGCAATGACCAGTGCGCCGACCAGCAATCCCTCGTAGACCGTCGCGCCCATGCGGCGCCAGAAACTTGCGGTCGGAGCCCGGTCGACCCCTGAAGGGGAGTTCGTTACGGTTTGCTCGCGGGTGGAGAGGGATGCGGGGAGGTGCCCCGGGCGGACAGCTCTCGCCGCTTTTCCGGCGGCAGTTGCTGGTACTCCTGCCATTCCTTCTCGACCTGGCGACGCTTTTCCGGCGGCAGCCGCTTGATCGTCTTGTATTGCTCCCGCGCCTGCTTGCGCTGATCCGGCGTGAGGTGCACCCACGCGCTCATCTGCTGCTGTATCCGCTGTTGCTCCGCCGGGGCGAGTTTTGGATAGCGCTTGGCGATTCCGAGCCAGTTCTGCCGGCGCTGCGCATCCAGCGAATCCCATTCGGCGGCCAGCGGCGCGAGGACCTGCCTGTCGGTCGGGGAGAGCTCCGCCCACGTGGGAGCCCGCGCGCCGAGCGTTACCCCGGCCGCAGGCGAGGCGGCGACCGCGATCGCTAATACGCCGGCCGCGATCAGGGCTCGGAGCGCTTGAGCCAAGCCTGGAATCCCCGGTCCAGATAGGCTTCGATCGGCAGTTCGGAAGACAGGATCGCCGCGTCAGTCTCCTCGATGTCGCGCGCCTGCTGGACCGCCTGCCAATACTGGTAGGACACGATCCCGCCGACAAACAGCAGGATCCCGAGCCAGATCCGCAGATCCGTGTAGGCACGGCGCGGAGCGATCGTGCCCCCCGCGCCGGCCAGGACGACCTCGGTCGAAGGCTGCGGATCGAGCCGGCCGAGCGCTGCCTGCCTCGCCAGCTGGAGCTTGTACAGAGTCCCGGATTTCAGCTCCGCCGCTCCACGATCCAGATAACCCGTTATTTTGCTTGCGATTTCGCGTTCGTTCATAAGCTGATCCCCTTGGCCTTGAGCATCTCAGCCAGCGCATGGATGGCTCGGGAGCAGTGAGTCTTTACACTTCCCTCCGAGCAAGCCATGGCTGCGGCGGTCTCCGCCACATCGAGTTCTTCCCAGTAACGCAAGAGAAATGCCTGACGTTGACGCGCCGGCAGACGCGCCAAGGCTTGCTCGATCAGGGCGACGATCTGCGCCTGCTGGTGCGCGCCTGCCGGATCCGCGGACCAATTCGAGTCGGCCCTGCCGGGCAAAGTTTCGAGCGGGTCGAACTCCTCCTCGTCCTCCTTCTGTCCCAGCGCCGAGAGCAGCGTCGTCCATGTCGAACGCACCTTCTGGCGCCGGAAATGGTCGTGGATCGTATTCTGAAGGATGCGCTGGAAGAGCATCGGGAGCTCGGCCGCGGGTCTCGCCGCGTACTTCTCGGTAAGCTTGAGCATCGCATCCTGAACGATGTCGAGCGCTGCATGCTCGTCGCGAACCGCAAAGAGCGCCTGCTTGAAGGCGCGACGCTCGACCTCCGCGAGAAAGGCCGACAGTTCAGGGCGGGAAGCCAGATGCAGTCCGAGGGCGATTCGATCGGCCGATTATAAGAGGGGGCGGCTTGGCCGCATCGCACGGGGCGCTGCTCGGCCCAAAGGCGGCGTGGCGCTTGACCAAACGCGCCTCGGCCGCTACTGTTACCGCGTCGGCAAGGAAGGTCGAGTCGACGGTAGGACTGCAAATACGGTCGTTGGCGTCCCCTCCGGACGCGCCACAAGCGCGTAGGAGCACCCCCGATGGGATGCGGCCGATGCTGCAATAGTCGCGGCTTTAACCCACGAAGCCTTTGAGCTTTTAAGCGCCTGACCGAGGCGCGGCGCGTTTGCAGGCCCTGGATCGCCCTTCGCGATGCCGGGCGGACGTGTTCATCGAACGCTTTGAGGCGAGAGACTCATGCAGCTCACCGGCGCAGAAATCGTCATCCGCTGCCTCCAGGAAGAAGGCGTCGAGTACGTCTTCGGCTATCCGGGCGGGGCGGTGCTCAACATCTACGACGAGCTGTTCAAGCAGGAGCAGGTCAAGCACGTGCTCGTCCGTCACGAGCAGGGCGCCGCGCACGCCGCCGACGGCTACTCGCGCTCGTCGCACAAGGTCGGCGTCTGCCTGGTCACGTCGGGTCCGGGCGTGACCAATGCGGTGACGGGCATCGCGACCGCCTACATGGATTCGATCCCGATGATCGTCATCACCGGGCAGGTCCCGACCCACGCCATCGGCCAGGACGCGTTCCAGGAATGCGACACCGTCGGCATCACCCGCCCCTGCGTGAAGCACAACTTCCTGGTTAAGGATGTTGCGCAGCTCGCTGTGACGATCAAGAAGGCGTTCTATCTCGCGCAGACCGGGCGCCCCGGCCCGGTGCTGGTCGACATCCCCAAGGACGTCACGCAGGCGAAGGCCGAATACCACTACCCGAAGACGATCTCGCTGCGTTCCTACAATCCCGTGACGCGCGGACACGCGGGCCAGATCAAGAAGGCGGTGCAGCTCCTGCTCGAAGCCAAGCGGCCGATGGTGTACGCCGGCGGAGGCGTCGTACTGAACAATGCATCCTCCCAGCTCACTCGGCTCGTCAGGCTGCTCGGCTTTCCCTGCACGACGACGCTCATGGGCCTCGGCGGCTTCCCGGGAAGCGATCCGCAGTTCACGGGACTCCCGGGCATGCACGGCACCTACGAGTCGAACATGGCGATGCAGCACTGCGACGTGCTCATCGCCATCGGGTCGCGGTTCGACGACCGGGTCATCGGCAACCCGGCGCACTTCTTCCGCGCCGACCGCAAGATCATCCATATCGACATCGACCCTTCGTCGATCTCGAAGCGGGTGAAAGTCGACGTGCCCATCGTCGGCTACGTGGCCGAGGTCCTCGACGAGATGCTGAAGCTGATCGAATCCTCTTCGCAGCGGCCCGATCCGCACGCGCTCAAGGCATGGTGGGGCGAGATCAAGGAGTGGCAGCGCAAGGATTGCCTCAAGTACGACCGCAAGAGCGCACTGATCAAGCCGCAATACGTCGTGGAAAAGCTCTACGAGATCACGGGCGGCGACGCGATCGTCACGTCCGACGTCGGCCAGCACCAGATGTGGGTCGCGCAGTACTACAAATTCGACCAGCCGCGCCGCTGGATCAACTCGGGGGGCCTGGGCACGATGGGCTTCGGATTGCCCGCGGCGATGGGTGCCATTCTCGCCAACCCAGGTGCGACGGTGGCCTGCGTGACCGGCGAGGCGTCGATACAGATGTGCATCCAGGAGCTCTCGACCTGCAAGCAGTACCACCTGCCGGTCAAGATCGTGAACCTCAACAACAAGTACATGGGCATGGTGCGCCAATGGCAGGAATTCTTCTACGGCAATCGCTACGCCGAGTCGTACATGGATGCGCTGCCCGACTTCACCAAGCTCGCCGAAGCCTACGGTCACGTCGGGCTGAAGGTCGAGAAGCCCGGTGACGTCGAAGGCGCGCTGCGCGAGGCGTTCAAGCTGAAGGATCGGCTGGTGTTTCTCGACGTGATCACCGATCAGGCCGAGAACGTCTTCCCGATGGTGCCCGGCGGCAAGGGCCTCACCGAGATGATCCTCGCCGAAGAGCTATGATCGGCGATCATCGGCCATGAGGCACATCCTCTCGATCCTGGTCGAGAACGAAGCCGGAGCGCTGTCGCGCATCTCCGGTCTCTTTTCGGCTCGGGGCTACAATATCGAATCGCTCACGGTGGCGCCGACGGAAGACGCGACCATGTCGCGGATGACCATCGTCACGGTCGGCTCGGACGACGTCATCGAGCAGATCACCAAGCAGCTCAACAAGCTCGTCGAGGTGGTCAAGGTCGTGGATCTGACCGACGGCAACCATATCGAGCGCGAGCTGATGCTGGTGAAGGTGCGCGCCGCGGGGAAGGATCGCGACGAGATGAAGCGGCTGGCCGATATCTTCCGCGGCCGGATCCTCGACGTCACCGACAAGAGCTACACGATCGAGCTAACCGGGCCCGGCGAGAAGCTCGACGCGTTTTTGCAGGCGCTGGAGCCGGGCGTCATTCTCGAGACGGTGCGAACCGGCGCGTCGGGGATCGGTCGGGGCGAGCGGATATTGAGAGTGTGAGGACATCGAGGGGATTCACGATGATGAAGGTCTACTACGAAAAGGACGCCGACCTGTCGCTCGTCAAGGGCAAGAAGGTCACCATCGTGGGCTACGGCTCGCAGGGCCACGCCCACGCGCAGAACCTCAACGATTCCGGCGTGAAGGTGACCGTGGGCTTGCGCGCGGGCGGCGCCTCCTGGGACAAGGCGAAGAAAGCGGGGCTGAAGGTCGCCGCCGTGGCGGACGCCGTCAAGGGCGCCGACCTGGTGATGATGCTCATGCCGGACGAGGACATCGCCGCCGTCTACAAGTCCGAAGTCGAGCCGAACATGAAGAAAGGCGCGACGCTCGCGTTCGCGCACGGCTTCAACATCCACTACGGGCAGGTGGCGCCGCGCGCCGACCTCGATGTGGTGATGATCGCGCCAAAGGCGCCCGGCCATACCGTTCGCTCGACCTATGTGCAGGGCGGCGGCACGCCGATGCTGATCGCGGTGCACCAGGACGTGAGCCGCAAGGCGCGCGATCTTGCGCTCTCGTACGCCGCGGCGATCGGGGGCGCCCGCGCGGGGGTGATCGAAACCAGTTTCAAGGAAGAGACGGAGACCGATCTTTTCGGCGAGCAGACGGTCCTTTGCGGCGGCTGCGTGGAGCTCGTGAAGACCGCATTCGAGGTTCTCGTCGAGGCGGGCTACGCGCCGGAGATGGCGTACTTCGAATGCCTGCACGAGCTGAAGCTGATCGTCGATCTGATGTATGAAGGCGGCATCGGCACGATGAATTACGGCATCTCCAACAACGCCGAATACGGCGAGTACGTCACCGGGCCGCTGATCATCACCGCCGCGACGAAGGACGCGATGCGCGCCGCGCTCGCGCGTATCCAGAGCGGTGAATACGCCAAGAGCTTCATCCTGGAAAACCGCGCCGGCGCGCCGACGCTGCTGTCGCGGCGGCGCATGACAGCCGAGCATCCCATCGAACAGGTCGGCGCACGGCTGCGGGACATGATGCCCTGGATCAGGAAGAACAAACTGGTCGACCAGTCGAGGAATTGACCGATTAGCACGGCGCCGCGCATGTTGCGAGATCGATCTAATCAGCGAGGCTGGCTCGGCCTCGTGGGCCTTCTCATAGCGCTGGTGATCGTCGCGCTGCTCGCACAGACGGTACTCAAGAGCTATGGGCTGGTGGGTGGCGGCGAGCGTACGGCGGCCGCAGGATCACGCCTGCCCGGGGTCGTCGCTCCCGCCGCGGTGGATGCGACCGAAGCGACGCCGGCGCCGACGACGCCGATCGAGCGGGCGCGCGGCGTCGAGCGCGATCTGCGCCGGGATGCCGGGAATCTCGGCCGGCGCATCGACGAGCAGACGAAGTAGCCCGCGCGAGCGGGCGTCCTACCGACGCCTCCGATTTTTTGGCAGCCGATGTCGAACCCCGCGTACCCGCATCCGATTATCGCCCGCGAGGGCTGGCCGTTTCTCGCGATCGCGCTGGCCGCGGCGCTGCTTCTGTCGTGGCGGGCGCCCTGGTGGCTCGCCGCGTTCGCGTGGCTGGCCGTTCTTTTTGTCGCCCAGTTCTTCCGCGACCCTGCCCGGAGCATTCCGCAAGAGCCGAACGCGGTGCTCGCGCCTGCCGATGGCAAAGTCGTCAGCGTCGAGCGCGCGCGCGACCCGTACCTCGATCGCGACGCGCTCAAGATCAGCGTGTTCATGAACGTGTTCAACGTGCACTCGAACCGAAGCCCGGTCGACGGCCTCGTGAAGAACAAGTGGTACCACCCGGGAACGTTCATCAACGCTTCGCTCGACAAGGCCTCGCTCGACAACGAGCGCTGCGCTCTGCATTTGCGGACGGCGGCCGGGGCGGATGTCACCTGCGTGCAGATCGCCGGTCTGGTCGCGCGGCGCATCCTCTGTTATGTCGAGGCGGGCGAGCCGGTTGCGCGCGGGCAGCGCTATGGCTTCATCCGCTTCGGTTCGCGGGTCGACGTGTACCTTCCGAGCGACGCTGCGCCTAAGGTCGCGCTGGGCGACTCGGCCTACGCGAGCGAGACCGTCATCGCCGAGCTCGCGTGACGTCGCGCGCGCTCGACGCGCGGGCCCGGCTGCTCCGGTTTGCGGGGCTGGACACGAGCTGCTAGGCTGTCCTGCATGGGGGATTTCCAACAACGGCGGGCGCTCGCAAAGAACCGCATCCGCCGCCGCGGCATCTACCTGCTGCCCAACCTGTTCACGACCGCGGCGTTGTTCGCCGGATTCTATTCGATCGTGCAGGCGATGAACGGCCGCTTCGACCACGCCGCGATCGCTATCTTCGTCGCGATGGTGCTCGACGGGCTGGACGGGCGCGTCGCCCGTCTCACCAAGACGCAGAGCGCTTTCGGCGCCGAGTACGACAGCCTCTCCGACATGGTCTGTTTCGGCGCGGCTCCGGCGCTGGTGGTCTACGAGTGGGCGCTGCTTTCGATGGCGAATCTCGGCTGGATCGCCGCGTTCGTGTATTGCGTCTGTGCGGCGCTGCGCCTGGCGCGCTTCAACACCAACCTCGACGTGGTCGACAAGCGCTTCTTTCAGGGGCTGCCGAGCCCTTCGGCCGCGGCGTTGGTCGCCGGCTTCGTATGGATTATGGACGACAACGCGGTCGATCCGGAGAGCATGCGCTGGTGGGCGTGGGCTGTGACCGTGTTCGCGGGCCTGACCATGGTCAGCAACTTTCCGTATTACAGCTTCAAGACGATCAATCTGCGGCGCAGCGTTCCGTTCGTCGTCGTGTTCCTGATCGCGCTCTTCTTCGTCCTGGTGAGCGTACAGCCGGCCATCGTGTTGTTCGCAGGCTTCGTCGCCTATTCGCTGTCCGGATACGCCTGGTCGGCGTGGCGCGCGTTGCGTCGCCGCGAACGGCGCTAGCGCCACCAGACCTGGCTCCAGGAAGTTTTCCGGCGCGCTGCAGCGAGTCAGCCGCGCGAGTCGATGCGCTGCAGGCGGCAAAGCTGCAGCGGGCTGGTCGACATGTTCGTCCTGAACGTGACGCAATCCCGGCTGGGCAGCTCGACACGCAACCCATGGGCGGCGAGAACCTCTGCTCCCGCTCCGACGGGGAATGCCAGCGAATAGAGCGGGCCGGCGTGTTCCCGAACGATCCTCGCGATCTCGCCTTCGAGCCGGTTGCTCCGGCCCGGATCGTTGAGGTTGTTCTTCGCGCCGAGAAACCGGCCGTCCGGAGGAAAGAACGGCAGCACGTACGCCATCGGCGCGTCGCTGACGAGGAGGACGACGGCGCGGGGCGCCACGGGTGGAGCATCGACCTGGAAATAGCGCTTTCCGTACTCGATATGCCACCAGTCCGGATAGCTGACCGTCGCGATCGCCAAAGCGGCATACGCGAGCGCCGCCGCAGGGGCCCAGCGCGCGGGCAGCATCGATCTCACAAGTTGGATCGTCAGCGCTCCGAACAACAGCTCCAACGGAAGCAGATAGCGGTAGATCGAATGCAGACCGGCCCACACGGCGAACGACACGATCCAGTAGACGAAGAGCATCCGCCATGCGGCTCCCGCCGTCGCTCGGGCCGCAGGTCCGTGCCGCAGACGCCGAGCCAGCCATGCGACGGCGCTGCCGATGAAGGCTAGATAAAGCAGGGGCAGGCGCCAATCCCTGAACTCCAGCTCTCCGACGAAGCCGCTTTCGCGCCGCAAGAGGCGCAGCGGGAACGTGAGCCATTCGTAGAGCGTGTGCGGTCCGTACACGCGCTCGATGAGCGGCTTGAAATCCCACCACGGCGATCGGAAGAAGTCGTTGAAATACGGGAACAGCGGGCTTCCGAAGTGCATGTAGAGCGTCCACATCCAGGCCCCGAGCGAGAGCATCAGGCCGCCGGTGACCGCGACCCCGAAACCGAATGCCTCGCGCAGTCCGATGCGCAAGACGGGCGACCGCAGCAGCAGGGCAAGGCACAAGCCCAACGCGTACGTTGCCGCAGTGAGCTTGAGCCCGCTTGCGATTCCGCACAGAAACCCGGCCGCGGCGAGCGTTCGCCAGCCGATCGTGGCCTGCTCGGCGCGTCTCAGTACCAGCCAAAGACCGATCGTGACCAGCGTCGCGCCTTGCCACTCGTTGATCGTCGTTCCCAGCAGCGAGACCGGGCCGGATGCGGTGATCCCTACCAGGAACGCCAGCGCGGCGTAGTACCAGCGCTCGCGCGGAGGCAGATCGGCGAAGAGCAGCAGCACAATCTTGCCCAGGAAAAACGCGCCGATGCCTGCCGGAACCGCCAGTGCGAAGGAGATCCATCGCGGTGGCCAGTCGGCGCTGACCATCCAGTAGAACGGCAGCTCGACCAGCGGATTGTGAAAGCTTTGAAGCTGGGCGGGGGCGAGGTCCCAGCCCATCCGGCCGTGGACGAAGGCCCAGGCGTTGTAGAAGTGGTAGTTCTGCAGGTCCCAGTTGACGTCCTGCTTGAGGACCAGAACCGATACCGCACCCGCGGCCGCTATGGCAGCCATCAAAAGCAGCGACTCGAGCAGTGCCCGCGGGATGCGCGCCGGCGGCAGGATGCGGGGCAGCTCGGTCACGGCGCGCATGGCGTTGCCGATTATGCCACCCCGGTCGGGTCAAGCGTCCCGGCGCGGGCCACGCGCATCGCCGCCGTTGCGCGCGCGTGCGAATCCCGATATAGTCGTTTCATGAGCGGCAGCCGCATCTTCCTGTTGCCTTGCCTCCCGACCGCCCTTCTCGGCGGCCTGCTGCTGCGCCCCGCGCGCAGATAACTCACATCCCCCTTTGCTGTACCCGGTCCTGCCTGAGCTTCCGGCAGGAAGTGGTTTCCGCGACAGACGAGTTTGCAGGAGCAAGAGCATGGCTGATCATTTGATCGTTTTCGACACGACGCTCCGAGACGGCGAGCAGAGTCCCGGCGCGTCGATGACCAATGAAGAGAAGATGCGCATCGCCAAGCAGCTCGAGCGCCTGCGCGTCGACGTGATCGAAGCCGGGTTCCCCGCGTCGTCCAACGGCGATTTCGCGGCCGTGAAGGCGATCGCGGCGGCGATCAAGGACAGCACGGTGTGCGCGCTCGGGCGCGCCAACGAGAGCGACATCCGGCGCGCCGGCGATGCGCTGAAGGGTGCCAAGTCGGGCCGCGTCCATACGTTCATCGCGAGCTCGCCGATCCACATGCAGATGAAGCTGCGGATGAGCCCCGAGCAGGTGCTGGAGCAGGCCGTCAAGTCGGTCAAGTGGGCACGCGAGTACACCGACAACGTCGAGTTCTCGCCCGAGGACGCCGGACGCTCCGAGCCGGACTTCCTGTGCCGGCTGATCGAAGCCGCGATCGCTGCCGGCGCCACGACGATCAATATCCCGGACACGGTCGGGTACACGATGCCCTGGCAGTTCGGCGAGCTCATCCGTACCCTGCGCGATCGCGTTCCCAACGCCGCCAAGGCCGTGTGGTCGGTGCACTGCCACAACGATCTCGGCATGGCGGTCGCCAATTCGCTCTCCGCGGTAATGCAGGGCGCGCGCCAGGTCGAGTGCACGGTCAACGGGCTCGGCGAGCGCGCAGGCAACGCGTCACTCGAGGAGATCGTGATGGCGGTGAAGACCCGCAAGGACGTCTTTCCCTGCGTCACGCGGATCGACACGACGCAGATCGTGGCGGCATCCAAGCTTGTTTCCGGCATCACCGGCTTTCCCGTGCAGCCGAACAAGGCGATCGTCGGCGCGAACGCCTTCGCTCACGAGTCCGGAATTCACCAGGACGGCGTGCTCAAGCACCGCGAGACCTACGAGATCATGCGGGCGGAGGATGTGGGCTGGGGCGCGAACCGGCTGGTCCTGGGCAAGCTCTCGGGCCGGAATGCGTTCAAGACCCGGCTCTCCGAGCTCGGCATCGACCTGGGCAGCGAGGAAGCGCTCAACCACGCTTTCGCCCGCTTCAAGGAGCTCGCCGACAAGAAAGGCGAGGTCTTCGACGAGGATCTGCACGCACTTGTCTCGGACGAAACGGTGACGCCCGAGCGCGAGTTCTACAAGCTGATCGCGCTCAAGGTCGTTTCGGAGACCGGCGAAGTGCCTCAGGCCGAAGTAACGCTCTCGGCGGGCGACGTCGAGCACAGCGTGCACACGCGCGGCGACGGACCGATCGACGCCGCGTTCCGCGCCATCGAGCAGATGGCGCACTCCAAGGCGAAGATGCTGCTCTACTCGGTCAACGCGATCACCAGCGGCAGCGATGCGCAGGGCGAAGTAACGGTCCGGCTGGAGCGCGACGGACGCATCGTCAACGGCCTGGGCTCCGATACCGATATCCTGGTCGCCTCGGCCAAGGCGTACATCAACGCGCTGAACAAGCTGCACAGCAAGCAGGAGCGGCTCAATCCTCAGTTGGCGGCGTGAGCCTGTTCGCTCAGCCGCTCGACGGAACCGCGGGAGAGCAGGCGACGCTGCCGGCGGTGCTGCGCGTCGGCGACGTCGAGTTGCCGGTGTGGCCCGAGCGGCAGACGATCGAGCCGTTGTCGGCGCCGGTGATGGCGGCGGCGAGATTCGCGGACTTCGAGGCATTTCACTCCGCGCTTACCCCTGCCGTGCTCGCCGCGGAGTGTGACCCGCGCTGGCGCTCGGTGCTCGTCCTCGAACCCCCCGGGCGGGGAAAGGCGGTCTTCCGCGGCGGCTGCGGCACCAAGGTGCGCAAGATCTCCGACTGGGGCGACTCCGCCGCCACGCTGGTGCACGGCCGCGCGCTCATGCTCGCGCACCGCACGTTGTCGCGCCGGCCGGTGTATGCCGACGACAGCTGGGCGAGCGTCTATCGCGCGGGCGACTATTGCATGCCGCACAGCCATCTGCGCTCCGACGTGAGCATCGTGTACATGCTCGATCCGGGCGACGAGGACCCGGACGAGCCGATGGCGGGGAAACTCTGCTTCGCCGATCCGCGCATCGACGCTTGCTGTCCCGACGAGCCCGCCCGGGTGACCCGGCACATGATCCCGGAGATGACGCCGGGAACGATGCTGATCTTCGCGAGCGATTATCTGCACAGCGTCAATCCCTACCGGGGCCGCCGGCCGCGTATCACGCTGTCCTGGAACATCACGCTGCAGCGGCTTCCGGGCCGCCCTGGCGAAGGCTGGATGTAGGCCGTGCCGGGTGCCAGAAAAGGCGCCCGCCGGAGCGCGCATCCTGCTATGATTTCCGCAGTGCAGCAATCTGCCTGACCGGCCGCGCGCCCTGTCTGGTGCCGGGCGCCGGGACCCGCACCGGCTCCCACGATTCGCACAGCGACTTCCCATCGCGCCCCACAAGAAACAAGAAGGAATCATCATGACCACGCCGCACTACGGCCCGGGTATCGACATCACGGGCCGCATCACCGCCGAATATGCCGAGATCCTCGGCACCGAGGCGCTGGCGTTCGTCGCCCGGCTGCAGCGCGCGTTCGGCGGCCGCCGCGCGGATCTCCTCGCCCGCCGCGCCGAGCGCCAGCGGCAATGGGACGCCGGCAAGCTCCCCGACTTCCTGCCCGAGACGCGAGCCATCCGCGACGCCGAGTGGACCTGCGCGGGCGTACCGGCGGATATCCAGGACCGTCGCGTCGAGATCACCGGACCGGTCGACCGCAAGATGATCATCAACGCGCTCAACTCCGGCGCGAGCGTGTTCATGGCCGATTTCGAGGACGCCAACACGCCCAAGTGGGACAACAACATCCAGGGGCACATCAACCTTCGCGACGCCATTCGCCGCCGCATCGACTATGTCTCGCCCGAAGGGAAGAGCTACAAGCTCGGCGACAAGCTCGCCACGCTCTTCGTTCGTCCCCGGGGCTGGCACTTGCCGGAGAAGCACGTGCGCATCGACGGGGCCCCGGTCTCGGGCGGAATCTTCGACTTCGGCCTCTATGTTTTCCACAACGCGAAGGAGCTGCTCGCGCGCGGCACCGGCCCGTATTTCTATCTGCCCAAGCTAGAGAGCCATCTCGAGGCGCGGCTGTGGAACGACATCTTCGTCATGGCCGAGGAAGAGCTCGGCATCCCGGGCGGGGCGATCAAGGCGACGGTACTGATCGAAACGATCCTCGCCGCGTTCGAGATGGACGAGATCCTGTACGAGCTGCGCGAGCACTCGGCGGGGCTCAATGCGGGCCGCTGGGACTACATCTTCAGCTGCATCAAGAAATTCCGCAGCAATCGCGACTTCTGCCTCGCCGACCGGGCGCTGGTCACGATGACGACGCACTTCATGAAGAGCTACGCCGAGCTGCTGATCAAGACCTGTCATCGGCGCAACATCCATGCGATGGGCGGCATGGCGGCGCAGATCCCGGTGAAGAACGACGAGGCCGCCAACGCCGAGGCATTCGCCAAGGTCAAGGCGGACAAGGAGCGCGAGGCGACGATCGGCCACGACGGCACGTGGGTCGCGCATCCGGGGCTGGTCGCGGTGGCGAAGGAGGCGTTCGACCGGCTGATGCCGGCAGCCAACCAGATCGCCAGCAAGAAGCGCACCGACGTGAAGGTGAGCGCGGTGGATCTGCTCAAGTTCGAACCCGAGCGGCCGATCACGGAGAAGGGTCTTCGGCTCAACATCAACGTCGCGACCCAGTACATCGGTGCGTGGCTCGCGGGCCAGGGCGCGGTGCCTATCTTCAACCTGATGGAGGACGCCGCGACGGCGGAAATCTCGCGCTCGCAGGTCTGGCAATGGATCCGCTCGCCCAAGGGCGTCCTCGACGACGGGCGCAAGGTGACGAAGGGAATGGTGGCCGGCATGGTGCCCGAGGAGCTCGAGAAGATCCGCGACCTGCTGGGAACGGCGTTTGGCGAAGGACGGTACGATGAAGCGGCCGGCATCGTGGCGGAGCTGGTGCAAAACGACACCTTCGTCGAATTTCTCACGCTGCCCGCTTATGACCGGATCGATTGATGCCGCAGAGCGCCCTACCCATACATCGCATTTATTCGTCTGATTGCGACAATCAATTGGACATATGGATAACGGATTCCCAGAATGGTCGATGTGGGCTGTGTCCGAGCGCTGCGCCCGGCCGTGCGGTCCACGCCATCTCGAGAGGAGAGAGCAATGAATCTGAAGGGCACCAAGACGCACGAGAACCTCAAGGCGGCATTCGCCGGCGAATCGCAGGCGAACCGGCGCTACCTCTACTTCGCCAACAAGGCTGACGTCGAGGGTCAGAACGACATTTCCGCGGTCTTCCGCTCGACGGCCGAAGGCGAAACCGGACATGCGCACGGCCACCTGGACTATCTCGCGGTCGTCGGCGATCCGGCCACCAATCTGCCGATCGGCAAGAGCCGCGACAACCTCAAGGCGGCGATCGCGGGCGAGACGCACGAATACACCGACATGTATCCGGGGATGGCCAAGACCGCACGCGGCGAGGGCTTCGAGGAGATCGCCGACTGGTTCGAGACCCTCGCCAAGGCCGAGCGCTCACATGCGAATCGCTTCCAGAAGGCGCTCGACGCGCTGATGGATTAACTCGTTGTTGCGGCACGCGGTGCGTTGGCTGCGAAACGTCAGCGCTCGCGGCGTGACGCGATAATCCCGCGAATTGAAGCGGCGCGGCTTTGTGCGCCCCCTTCGATTCGCGCAAGAGCACGCCATGACCACCCGCGAAGGCAGCCTCGAAGCGCCGACCCGTCACGCCATCGACTGGCGCAATCCCGACTATTACGACGAAGCGTCGCTCAATCGCGAGCTCGAGCGCATATTCGAGATCTGTCACGGCTGCCGCCGCTGCGTGAGCCTGTGCAACGCGTTCCCGACGCTCTTCGATCTCGTCGATGCGACGCAGAGCGGCGAGATGCACGACGTCGCGAAGACCGATTTCGGCAAGGTCGTCGACCAGTGCTACCTGTGCGACCTGTGCTACATGACCAAGTGCCCGTACGTTCCTCCGCATCCGTGGAACGTCGACTTTCCGCACCTCATGCTTCGCGCCAAGGCGCGCAAGTTCCTGCTCGGCGAAACAAGCTTTCGCGACCGGATGCTCACCAGCACTGATCGGCTCGGCAAGCTCGCGACCATCCCGGTCGTGGTTCGCGCGGTCAATAAGGCGAGCGAGACGCCGCTCGTCCGCGCGGCGATGGAGAAGGTGCTGGGCGTGCATCGCGACCGCAGGCTGCCGCCCTACGCCGCGGAGACCTTCCTGAAACAGGCGCCAAGGAGCCTCGCCTGGCCCGTCCGGGACGGCGCACGCGCGCCGGGCAAGGTGGCGGTCTTCTCGACCTGCTACGTCGATTACAACGAGCCGGGCCTCGGGCTCGATCTGCTTGCGGTCCTCGAGCACAACCAGATTCCGTATGTGCTCGTCGAGCGGCAGGCCTGCTGCGGCATGCCCAAGCTCGAGCTGGGCGACCTCGAGTCGGTGCTCGCGATGAAGAATGCGAACGCGCCGGCGCTTGCCCGGCTCGCGCGCGACGGCTACGCGATCCTCGCCCCCGTGCCGTCGTGCGCGCTGATGTTCAAGAGCGAGCTGCCGCTGCTCTTCCCCGAGGACGCCGATGTCGGAGCGATTTCGGAGGCCATGTACGACCCGTTCGAGTATCTCGTGCTGCGCGACAGGGACGGCCTGCTCCGCAAGGACTTCACGACCCCGCTCGGGAACGTCTCCTATCACATCCCGTGTCACTCCCGCGTCCAGAACATCGGCCAGAAGGCGCGCGAAGCGATCGAATGGGTGCCCGGCACGACCGTCACCACGGTCGAGCGCTGCTCGGGCCACGACGGCACGTGGGGAGTCAAGAAGGAGTTCTACGCCGCTTCGATGAAGATCGGCCGGCCGGTATTCCGGCAGATGGGCGAGGCGGCCCCGGATTACGTCAGCTCAGATTGCCCCATCGCGGGACGGACGATCATGCAGGGGCTGGAAGAAGCGGCGGCCAGGAGCGGCGGCGCCGTGCACGCCCGCAAGGCGCATCCGCTCACGCTCCTTCGCATCGCTTACGGCCTGGCCGATCGCCGCCCATGAAAATCACCCGCGAAAGTCTCATGGCGCTCGAGGCCTACGCGCGCGAGCGCTCTGCTTTCCGCGCGCGCGTACTCGAACACAAGAAGCCGCGCAGCGTCCAGCTCGGCGACCATGTCACGCTGCTCTTCGAAGACGAGCTCACGATCCGCTATCAGATCCAGGAGATGCTGCGCATCGAAAAGATCTTCGACGAGGCGGGCATCCAGGACGAGCTCGACGTCTACAATCCGCTCGTCCCCGACGGCTCGAACTGGAAGGCGACGATGCTCGTCGAATACGAGGATGTCGAGGAGCGCAAGCGCGCGCTGGCTCGGCTCCGGGGCATCGAGCACAAAGTCTGGGTGCGTGTCGAAGGCGGAGCGCCCGTCCACGCGGTCGCCGACGAGGACCTCGAGCGCGCCACGCCCGACAAGACAGCTTCGGTGCATTTCCTGCGGTTCGAGCTTACGCCGGGGATGGTCTCCGCGCTCAAGGCGGGCGCCTCGCTCGCGATCGGCGTCGATCATCCCCAGTACAGCGCCGCGCTCGACCCCTTGGCCGAACCCACGCGCAACGCGCTCATCGCCGATCTCGCAGCTCCTCCCACTCTCGGCGCGTAATACCCCGGACGCAGAAGTCCTGGGGCGCGCCGCGGTGCGCGCGCGGTTCCGTCCGCAGGAGGCGCATCCCGCATTTTTCCATGACCCGACCCGATGCGCCGTTGTGCGCGAGGTGTGAAGCCGTCAACGCGTCGAGGTCGAGGAGATCGAAGCCGAGTGCGATCGCGGCCTGCGCCGCTGCGGTCGCGTAGCCGCGTCCCCAGTACGCGCGGCCCACCCAATAGCCGAGGTTTTCCCGTTCACCGGGATCGGGACGAAGGCCGATCGCGCCGACCAGAAGCCCCTCCAGCTCCGTGATCGCATAGGTGTATTCGGTCCCGCCTTCGTGCGCCGTGCCGTGCGTGGCGATCCAGGCGGTCGCTCCGCCCGTGGGATACGGATGCGGAATGAGAGCTGTCGTTTCCGCGACTTCGCGCTCGCCCGCGAGAAGCTCCACTCGCGGCGCATCGGCCGCGACGAAACGACGCAGAACAACCGGACCCGCGAGCAGACGTTCGGGAAGCAAGGAGCGCGAGCGCCGCCTTAATCGCGGAAATTCCCGAACTGCACGGGCACCTCGGTGACGGTTTTCTTCACCAGCGCGATCGCGCTCTGCAGCTCGTCCTTCTTGGCGCCGGAGACGCGCACCGCATCGCCCTGGATGCTCGCCTGCAGCTTGAGCTTCGCGTCCTTGATCGATTTCACGATCTTCTTGGCGAGATCCTGCTCGATGCCGGTGCGAAGCGCCGCGACCTGCTTCACCTTGTCGCCGCCGATCTTCTCGACGTTGCCGAACTTGAGTGAGCGCACGTCGACGCCGCGCCGGGAGAGTTTGCCGACGAGAACGTCGGTCACCTGCTTCAGCTTGAAGTCGTTGTCGGCGTACAGGGTGAGCTCCTTGTCCTTGTGCTCGATACGCGCGTCCGAGCCCTTGAAATCGAAGCGCGTCGCTATTTCCTTGTTGGCCTGGTCGAGTGCGTTCCTGAGCTCGACCTGGTTTACTTCCGAGACGATGTCGAAGGAAGGCATGAGCGGGCTCGATGGCGTTCGTCTAGGTTGCGCGCAGGTCCGGTCGCGGCTTCAGGAGCGCTTGCGGGCGAGCCGCGCTTCGATCCGCATCCGCAGCGCGTTGAGCTTGATGAATCCTTCCGCGTCCTTCTGCTGATAGGCGCCGGCGTCCTCGTCGAAGGTGGCGATCGTAGGGTCGAACAGCGAATCGCCCTTCGACTCGCGTCCGATCACCATGACGCTCCCCTTGTAGAGTTTGAGGCTCACGCGGCCGTTCACGCTCGCCTGCGACGCATCGATCATGGTCTGCAGAACCTTCCGCTCGGGCGACCACCAGTAGCCGTTGTAGACGAGGGCCGCATAACGCGGCATCAGCTCGTCCTTCAGGTGCGCGACCTCGCGGTCGAGGGTGAGCGATTCGATCGCGCGGTGGGCTTTCAGCATGATCGTTCCGCCGGGCGTCTCGTAGCAGCCGCGCGACTTCATGCCCACGTAGCGGTTCTCCACCAGGTCGAGACGGCCCACACCGTGCTTGCCGCCGAGGCGGTTGAGCTCCGTCAGCACCTGCGCGGGCGTCATCACCCTGCCGTTGACCCCTGAGATGTCGCCCTTCGCATAGTCGAGCTCGACGTGCTCGGCTGCGTCCGGTGCCTTCTCGGGCGCGACCGTCCAGCGCCACATGTCTTCCTCGGGCTCCAGCGCTGGATTCTCGAGCGCGCGTCCCTCGTAGCTGATGTGCAGCAGGTTCGCATCCATGGAGTAGGGCGCGCCGCTGCCGCGATGCTTCATCTCGATCGGAATGCCGTGCTTCTCTGCGTAGGCCAGGAGCTTCTCCCGCGAGGTCAGGTCCCACTCGCGCCAGGGAGCGATCACCCGGATGCCGGGCTCCAGCGCGTAGTAGCCGAGCTCGAAGCGCACCTGATCGTTGCCCTTGCCCGTCGCGCCGTGCGATACCGCGTCGGCGCCGGTCTCGCGCGCGATCTCGATCTGCCGCTTGGCGATGAGCGGACGCGCGATCGATGTCCCCAGCAGGTATTCGCCTTCGTAGATGGCGTTGGCGCGAAACATCGGGAAGACGAAGTCGCGGACGAATTCCTCGCGCAGGTCGTCGACGTAGATCTGCTTTACGCCTGCCGCTCTGGCCTTGGCGCGCGCAGGCTCGAGCTCCTCGCTCTGGCCGATGTCGGCCGTGAACGTGACCACCTCGCAGCGGTGGGTATCCTGCAGCCACTTGAGAATCACCGACGTGTCCAGGCCGCCGGAGTACGCGAGCACGATTTTCATGTCAGGCGACGCGATCGTAGTCGACTCATTTTAGTCAACGCATCTCAGTCAATCTTCGCGCCGGTCTTCTTGATTACCGGCGCCCACTTGTCCGATTCGCTCCTGATCAGCGTCGCGAAGTCCTCGGGCGGCCCGCCGACGAGCTCGAACCCTTGAGCGTTGAGCGTCGCCTTGACGCTCGCATCCTTGAGGATCGCGTTGATCTCGCTGTTGAGCCGGGTCACGATCGGCTTGGGCGTACCCGCAGGCATCAGAACGCCGTTCCATGCCAGCGCTTCGAAGCCGGGAAAGCCGCTTTCCGCAATCGTCGGCAGGTCCGGCAACGAAGGAAATCGCGAACGTGTGGTCACCGCCAGTGCGCGCAGTTTTCCGGCCTGGATCTGCGCCTGCAGCGGCTGCATGACCGCGAACATCATCTGCGTCTCGCCCTGGATCGTCGCCGTCACGGCCGGCGGCGAGCCGTTGAACGGAACATGCACGATGTCGAGTCCTGCGGTCGATTTCAGGAGCTCCATGGTGAGATGCGAGGAGCTGCCGTTGCCGACGGAGGCGTAGTTAAGCTTGCCCGGATTGGCTTTGGCGTAGGCGATGAGCTCCTTCACCGAATGGACAGGCAGTGCGGCCGTCACGGCAAGGACGTTCGGCTGGCTCGACGTGATGATGACCGGGGCGAGATCCTTCTGCGGATCGTAAGGCAGCCGGCTGTAGAGATGCGGGCCGAAAGCGAGCGGGCCGTTGAACGACATCACCATCGCATAGCCGTCGGGCGGCGACTTGGCCACGAGATCGGTCGCAGCAGTGCCTCCAGCCGCGGGCCGGTTCTCGACCACGACGGGTTGTCCGAGCCGATCCTTCAGCTTGTCGCCGATGAGACGAGCCAGAACGTCGAGCGAGCTACCGGCGGGCGCGGCGACGACGAACCTGATCGGCTTGTCGGGCCAGGTCTGCGCCTGGGTCGTGCCCATGGGCAGCGCGCCCAAAGTGGCGGCCAGTGCGAGTCCCGCGAGCTTCACCAGCGATCCGATGCGCATGTCGGTCACTCCGGTGTGTGACACACGGCCTCGATGTTATGCCCGTCCGGGTCGAGCACGAATGCCCCGTAGTAGTTCTCGTGGTAGTGCGGGCGGAGACCCGGCGGGCCGTTGTCGCGGCCTCCCGCGGTGATTGCGGCCCTGTAGAACGCGTCGACCGGCCTGCGGCTCTCGGCGCCGAACGCGACGTGGGTGGGAAGGACGTCGAGCTTGCTCTTGCTGACCCAGAAATCAGGCTTGGGCGGAACGCCGAAACCGATCGCGTCCTCGAATTCCATGAGCGCGGCGTAGCCCAGCGGCGCCAGGGCGGCGCGATAAAACCCCTTGCTCCGGGCGATGTCGGTCACGTTGACTCCTGTGTGGTCGATCATGGTGCTCTCCTGCACGGCGAGTTCATGCCGGAAATCGGATCCCGGTCCCCAGCCTACCGTCAGCCGGAGCAGGCTTCGCCGGGATGACCATCATAAGTCGACCCGTCCGCAGACGAGGTATTCCAGCAGCGCCTTCTGTGCGTGCAACCGGTTTTCGGCTTCTTCCCACACCACGCTCTGGGGCCCGTCGATCACCTCCGCGGCGACTTCCTCGCCGCGGTGCACAGGCAGGCAGTGCATGAACAGCGCGTCGGACTTGGCGGCGCGCATCATCGCGGCATCGACCATCCAGCCCCCGAACGCGCGCACGCGCTCAGCGTTCTCCTTTTCGAAGCCCATGCTGGTCCAGACATCGGTCGTGACGATATCGGCGCCGCGGCACGCGTCAGCCGGGTCGGCGAACGATTCGAGGTGCGCCGCTTCGGATGCCGGCACGCTCCCGGCACGGATCTCGTAGCCTGGCGGCGTCGACACTTGCACCTTGAAACCGAAGATCGGCGCGGCCTGGAGCCACGTTCGGCATACGTTGTTCGAGTCCCCGATCCACGCGACCGTCTTGCCGGCGATCGAGCCGCGGTGCTCGACGCAGGTGTAGATGTCGGCGAGTATCTGGCAGGGATGGTACTCGTTGGTCAGACCGTTGATCACAGGTACCCGCGAATGCGCCGCGAAGCGCTCGATGATCGCCTGCTCGAAAGTGCGGATCATCACGACGTCGACCATGCGGGAAATGACGCGGGCGAGGTCCTCGATCGGCTCGCCCCGCGAGAGCTGCGTGTCGCCGCGATTCAGGTTGATCGCGATGCCGCCGAGCTGGTTCATGCCGGCTTCGAAAGACACGCGGGTGCGCGTGGACGCCTTTTCGAACACCATCGCGAGCGTGCGGTCGCGCAGCGGCTGATAGAGCTCGTAGCGCTTGAATCGGTCCTTGATCCAGCGCGTGCGATCGAACAGATAATCGAGCTCTTCGCGGCTGAAATCTCTGAACTGCAGGAAATGCTTGGGCGGCATGCTTCGCGAGTCCCCCGGCTTCGAACCCACCGGCGTTAGATCCGGCAAGTCGATCCGGCGGGTCAAGCTCTTTTAAACGAAGATACTAGCATGGGGGGAGGCGCGTTCCGCGGGCCATTCATGCTCGGTGGTGGAAACGAAAAGAGCGCCCTCCGGCGCTCTTCAGTCCCGTGAGCGTCGAGCCTTTCACGCCATCGCTTTGATCGCCTGCGACAGGCGGTGCTTGCTTCGCGCCGCCAGGTTCTTGTGCACGATCTTCTTGTCGGCGATGCGATCGATCACCGACTGCTGCGTCTGCAGCTCCTTCATCGCCGCGGCTTTGTCGCCGGCTGCGATCGCCTTCCTGACGTTGCGGACGGCGGTGCGCACGGCCGACTTGAGGCTCGCGTTGCGCTTGCGCGTCGCCTCGCTCTGGCGAGCGCGCTTCTTGGCTTGGGCGGTATTGGCCATGAAAAATTTGTGCGTGTAAAAAATGGCAGTGGCGAAAAAAGACCTGCCATAATAATTGCTTTTCGCGATTCCCGCAAGGAGTCGAGCTCTTTTGCGCACACCTTTCAGGTCTTCCCGGTTGCCGTATAGCGTGCACGCCCCCGCCTGTCGATGAACCTGCTGAAGGCGTTGTCGACAGTGAGCGCGATGACGCTGCTTTCGCGCATCACCGGTCTCGCGCGCGAGAGCTTCAAAGCGGTTGCTTTCGGCGCCGGGCTGCAGATGGACGCGTTCGAGGCGGCGTTCCGGCTGCCGAATATCCTGCGGCGGCTGTTCGCCGAGGGTGCATTCGCACAGGCGTTCGTTCCGATCCTAGCAGAGTCGCAGCGTCAGAGCGGCGACGCGGCGACGCGCGACCTCGTCGGCAAGGTGGCCGGACTCCTCGCGATCGTTCTGCTTGTGGTGTCGGTGCTCGGCGTGCTCGCGGCGCCCTGGCTCGTCTACCTGCTTGCGAGCGGCTTCGCCCGCACCCCGGGCAAAGTCGAGCTCACCGCAGCGATGATCCGCGTTATGTTTCCGTACATCCTGTTCATCTCGCTGGTGTCGCTCGCGGGAGGCGTGCTCAACGTCTACCGCCGCTTCGCGATTCCGGCGTTCACGCCGGTGCTGCTCAATCTCTCGATCATCGGCGCCGCGATCTTCCTCGCCCCGCAGGTCGATCCGCCGATCATGGCGCTCGCCTGGGGCGTGGCGATCGGCGGCGTCGCGCAACTCGCGTTGCAGATCCGACCGCTCGCGAGGCTCGGCATGCTGACGCGGCCGCGACTCGACTGGCGCGACGCGAACATGCGGCGCGTGCTCTCGAACATGGGTCCCGCGCTCCTCGGCGTGTCGGCGGCGCAGATATCGATCCTCATCAACACCCAGCTCGCCGCTCTGCTGGGCAACGGCCGGATCTCGTGGATCACCTACGCCGATCGCCTGATGGAGTTTCCCAGCGCGCTGCTCGGCGTGGCGCTCGGCACCGTGCTTCTGCCGAGCCTTTCACGGCACTATCACGACGAGAATCACGGCCAGTACCGGGAGCTTCTCGACTGGGGCCTGCGCGTGACGTTCCTGCTGGCGCTGCCGGCCGCGCTGGCTCTGGCCGTGCTCGGGGCGCCGTTGATCGCGACGCTCTATCAGTACGGCCGGTTCACCCCGGACGACGTGTGGCAGACGCGCGCGGCGCTGCTGGGATACAGCGTAGGCCTTCTCGGGCTCATCACCGTGAAGATCCTCGCGCCGGGCTTCTACGCGCGGCAGGACATGCGCACGCCGGTGCGGACGGCGTTCGTGAGCCTCATCGTGGCGCAGAGCCTCGCGGTAGCGCTCATGTTCCGAATCGGACACGCCGGCCTGACCCTCGCGACCTCGGTCGGCGCGACGGTCAACGCGCTCCTGTTGTACCGCGCGTTGCGCCGCGCGGGGATCTACGTTCCGCTCGCAGGATGGGGAAGGTTCCTCGGGCGGGTCGCGGTCGCGCTCGCCGCCCTGGGCGTGGTGCTGTGGTGGACAGCCGGGCCGGACGAACTGTGGGTCCGGATCGGGCTCGTCGCCAAGGTTTCGCGGCTCGCGCTGGTCATCGGCGCCGGCGCACTCACGTATTTCGCAGCCTTGTGGCTGCTCGGCTTCCGCTTCGCCGATTTCAATCGGCGCGAGCCGTCGTAGGTCTCGTGGCCTGGGGTGAGCGCCAGTCGCGAACCCCGGGGCATCGCGGGCGGGATCGTCGCCCCCGAGGTTCGCTGCGCTTACCTCGGGCTACGGCTCAATGACTCCCACCGACCTTGCGGTAGGGGCATTTCGGCTTGATGCATTCCGCGTACAGATAGAGCGCGTGCTCGCTGATCTGGAACCCGCGGTCGTGCGCGATGCGGGTCTGGCGCTTTTCGATTTCCGGATCGAAGAATTCTTCGACGCGACCGCATTGGAGGCATACCAGGTGGTCGTGATGCCCGCCCTGGTTGAGCTCGAACACGGCCTTGCCGGACTCGAAGTGATGGCGGATCAGGAGGCCCGCCTGCTCGAACTGGGTGAGCACGCGGTACACGGTGGCGAGCCCAACGTCGACGCCCTCGGCCAATAGCTGCTTGTAGACGTCCTCGGCGGTCAGGTGCCGGACCTTGCTCTGCTCGAACAGATTGATGATGCGCAGCCGCGGCAGCGTGGCCTTGAGGCCCGCGTTCTTCAGATCGTGCGACGTGGTCATGGCGCGCCTCGGGGCCGGCGATCGAGCGTCGCAGGCAGGAAGCTCATTCGCCTATGATATAGTCTCCGGTCGATTTTTGGCAGCGAATGCTTCCTATGCGCAAGCTCCTCGGCGCGCTCTCCTTCTCCCTGATGGTCGGTGCGTGTTCCTGGTTACAGAGCGTATCCATCTACAAGCTGGACATCAACCAGGGCAACTACATCACGCAGGACCAGGTGGAGAAGCTCAAGCTTGGTCAGACGCGCCAGCAGGTGCGGACGGTTCTCGGAACCCCGCTCGTCTCCGACGCGTTTCATGCAACGCGCTGGGATTATGTCTACGAATTCCAGCGCCGCGGCCGGACGCTCGAGCATCGCCAGTTCACCGTCTACTTCGTCGACGACAAGCTTGCCCGCTGGGAAGGCGACGACATGCCGCCTCCCCCCGCGGAAGTGGCGCGCAACGGCGGCGGCGACGCAGCGCTCGACAAATCGCTGTCGACTGCGCCCAAGACCGGCGAGACCAACTGGCTCGAGGATCTCCTGAAGAAGCTCGGCTGGTGGACGCAGTAGGCTCGCTCGCGATGCGTCAACGGCGGGCAGCGCGGTGACCTTGAGGCTCTGCATCGCGGGCGCCGGCGGCCGGATGGGCCAGACGCTGGTCGAGGCGGCGCTGACCGATCCCGGAGTCGCGCTGGCGAGCGCGCTCGAAGTCGCCGACAGCCCGGTCCTTGGTCGCGACGCCGGCGAACGCTTCGGTCGAACGACCGGCGTCGCGATCTCCGCCGACATTCCCGCGGCGGTCGGCCGCGCCGACGTCCTCATCGATTTCACGCGACCCGCTGGCACGCTGGCACATCTTGCGGCCTGCGCCCGTTCCGGCGTGGCGGCCGTCGTCGGCACGACCGGGCTGTCCGCCGAGGACAGGCGGACCCTGTCCGAGCACGGCCGCTCCATTCCCATCGTGTTCGCGGCCAACATGAGCGTCGGTGTGACGGTGCTCGCGCGCCTCACCGAGCAGGCGGCGAAGCTCCTGGGCGAGGCCTACGACGTCGAGATCGTGGAGATGCACCATCGGCACAAGGTCGATGCGCCGTCCGGAACGGCACTCCTTCTGGGCGAGGCGGCCGCGAAGGGGCTGGGGCGAGACCTCGAAAGCGATGCTGTGGTGGGTCGCCACGGCGTCACCGGCGAGCGCAAACGCGGCGCGATCGGTTTCGCCAGCCTGCGCGGCGGCGACGTCGTCGGCGACCACACGGTCGTTTTCGCCGGCTCCGGCGAGCGGCTGGAGCTCGTGCACAAAGCGGGGTCGCGGCTCAACTTCGCGCAAGGCGCGCTGCGGGCGGCGAAGTTCGTCGCCTCGAAGCGGGATGCGGGGGCCAAGGGACTCTTCGACATGCGCGACGTGCTGGGCTTGCGCTAGCGTCGTCGCCGGCAATCGTTCTGCAGGGCACGTCCGAGACTCGAAAGCATCTCCGGGCGCGAACGACAGAGCGAATCCCACCTGAGAATGCAGAACCGTTTCGATCTCGCCGGCCGCCGCGCGCTCGTCACCGGAGGCGGCTCGGGCCTCGGTCTCGCGATCGCGCGCGGACTCGCCGAGGCCGGCGCGGAGGTCATCATCAACGGGCGCTCTCGCGCGCGCCTCGACGCGGCCGCCGAAGCCCTGGAGCGCGACGCCATCGGTGTCGAGGTCGCCGCGTTCGACGTCACGCAGTCCGAGGCTCTATCGGTGAGTATCGCGGCGCTCGAGCGCAACGGAGCGATCGACATCCTCGTGAACAACGCAGCGGTCAACCGCCGCGCGCCGCTCGACACCTTCAGCGACGACCAGTGGCGCGCGCTGATGGCCGCCAACCTCGACGGTCCGTTCTTCGTCGCGCGGGCCCTTATTCCCGGGATGAAAGCGCGCCGGCGCGGGAAGATCATCAACCTGTGTTCGCTGGCGAGCGATATCGGCCGGCCCAACATCGTCCCGTATGCGGCGAGCAAGGGCGGCGTGCGCATGCTCACCCGGGCGCTGGCGGTGGAGCTCGCGCCTTTCAACATCCAGGTCAACGGCATCGCGCCGGGCTTCTTCCGCACCGAGATGAACGCGGCGCTGGTCGAGGACCGCGAGTTCTCGGCCTGGGTCGCGCGCCGGACGCCCGCGGGGCGGTGGGGCGATCCGCCGGAGATCGCCGGCGCGGCCGTTTTCCTCGCATCGTCGGCGGCCGATTACGTCACGGGACATATCCTCGCGGTGGACGGCGGCTTCGGCGCGGCCTATTAGCGCGAGCGAAGCGGAACGAGATTGGCGAGCGACCGAGCGTTACAGCGGCCAGCCGACGCGAGCAGAGACCCGCTGAAGCGAGTGAGGTATAGAGCACCCGCGGGTCATGCGAGCGGCGCACATTCCGCATCTTCGCGATTTGCGGCCCAGCGCCCGATTGAAGCCCGGGAGGCTCGCGCGGTATAATCCTAAGCCTTCGGAGCGGGGAAGGTATGCGTGCCTTCCCCGCTTCGCACGTCCGGACCTGCTACAGGAGTAAATCGTGTACGCCGCACCCGTCCCAGCGATTCTCGCGCTCACCGACGGGAGCGTGTTTCGCGGCCGGTCGATCGGTGGGCCGGGGGCTTCCGCCGGCGAAGTCGTGTTCAACACGGCGATGACCGGCTACGAGGAGATCCTCACGGATCCTTCGTATGCCGGACAGATCGTTACGCTCACCTACCCGCACATCGGCAACACGGGCGTCAACCCGGAGGACGTCGAGTCGAAGCGCGTTTTCGCGGCGGGTCTGGTCATTCGAGATCTGCCGCGCCTCGCATCGAACTTCCGCGCGAAGGGCGACCTGTCGAGCTATCTCCGCGACGCCGGCGTCGTCGGCATCTGCGACATCGATACGCGCAGGCTCACGAGGCTGCTGCGCGAAAAAGGCGCTCAGAACGGCTGCATCATGGCGGGCGCTGAGTTCCGTTCTGAGGACGAGCACGAAGCGCTCCGGCGCGCGCGCGCTGCGCCTTCCATGGCGGGGCTCGATCTCGCCAAGGTGGTGAGCTGCAGAGAGCCCTACGAATGGAGCTCGAGCACCTGGGCGCTGGGAACGGGCTATCAGCCCCCGCCGAATCCGCGCTATCACGTCGTCGCCTACGATTACGGCATCAAGCACAACATCCTGCGGATGCTCAGCAGCCGCGGCTGCCGTATCACGGTCGTGCCGGCGCAAACGCCCGCCAGGGAGGCGCTCGCACTCGAGCCTGACGGCATCTTCCTGTCCAACGGCCCCGGCGATCCCGAGCCCTGCGACTACGCGATCCGGGCAATCCGCGACTTCCTCTCGGCCGGCGTGCCGACCTTCGGCATTTGCCTCGGCCATCAGCTGCTCGGTCTCGCCGTCGGAGCGAGGACGCTCAAGATGAAGTTCGGCCATCACGGCGCCAATCATCCGGTGCTGGACAAGGACACCGGCCAGGTCCTGATCACCAGCCAGAACCACGGCTTCGCGGTGGATCCGGCGACGCTGCCGCCCAACGCGCGGGTCACGCACCTGTCGCTCTTCGACGGCACGCTGCAGGGATTCGCGCTCACCGACAAGCCCGCGTTCTGCTTCCAGGGACATCCCGAAGCGAGCCCGGGTCCGCACGATCTCGGCTATCTCTTCGACCGGTTCGCGAAGATGATGGACAAGCGCACAAGCTGAACGAATGCCGAAGCGAACGGATATCGAATCGATCCTGATCATCGGCGCGGGTCCGATCATCATCGGCCAGGCGTGCGAGTTCGACTACTCCGGCGCGCAGGCCTGCAAGGCGCTGCGCGAGGAGGGCTACAAGGTCATCCTGGTGAACTCCAATCCGGCCACGATCATGACCGATCCCGAGATGGCCGACGTTACCTACATCGAGCCGATCACCTGGCCGATGGTCGCCGGGATCATCGAGCGCGAGCGGCCCGACGCGCTTCTGCCCACGATGGGAGGCCAGACCGCGCTCAACTGCGCGCTCGATCTCGCGCGCGAGGGCGTGCTCAATCGCTTCGACGTCGAGCTGATCGGCGCGTCGAAGAAAGCGATCGACAAGGCGGAGGATCGCGAGAAGTTCAAGGCCGCGATGACGCGCATCGGTCTCGCCTCGGCGCGCTCCGGCATCGCCCACAATCTCGAGCAGGCACTCGAGGTGCAGGCCGAGATCGGCTTTCCGGCGGTGATCCGGCCGTCGTTCACGCTTGGCGGCACGGGCGGGGGCATCGGCTACAACAGGGACGAGTTCGTCGAGATCGCCAAGCGCGGGCTCGACGCCTCGCCCACGCACGAGCTGCTGATCGAGCAGTCGCTCCTAGGCTGGAAGGAATTCGAGACCGAGGTCGTGCGCGACAAGAAGGACAACTGCATCATCGTCTGCTCGATCGAGAACCTGGATCCGATGGGCGTGCACACGGGCGACTCGATCACGGTTGCCCCCGCGCAGACGCTCACCGACAAGGAATGGCAGATCATGCGCGACGCCTCGATCGCGATCCTGCGCGAGATCGGCGTGGACACCGGCGGATCGAACGTGCAGTTCGCGATCAATCCCGACGACGGTCGCATGGTCGTGATCGAGATGAATCCGCGCGTGTCGCGTTCCTCGGCGCTCGCGTCGAAAGCGACCGGCTTTCCGATCGCCAAGGTGGCCGCCAAGCTCGCCGTGGGCTACACGCTGGATGAATTGAAGAACGATATCACCGGCGGTGCGACGCCCGCGTCCTTCGAGCCGACGATCGACTACGTCGTCACCAAGGTGCCGCGCTTCGCGTTCGAGAAATTCACCGCTGCGGACGATCGGCTCACCACGCAGATGAAATCCGTCGGCGAGGTGATGGCGATCGGCCGCACCTTCCAGGAATCGCTGCAGAAGGCGCTGCGCGGGCTCGAGACCGGCGTCGACGGCTTCAACCTCAAGACGGTGGACCCGCAGACGATCGCGGACGAGCTGGCGTACCCGCGCGCCGAGCGCCTGTGGTACGTCGCCGACGCATTCGGCATCGGCATGACGGTGGACGAGATGTATCAGCATACGAAGATAGACCGCTGGTTCCTCTCGCAGATCAAGGAGATCGTCGACACGGAGCTCGCCGTCGAGAAGCGCATGCTCGGAGACTTTCCCGCCGAGGAGTTTCGCTGCCTCAAGCGCATGGGGTTCTCCGACCGCCGTCTCGCCCACCTGTGGAAATCGACGGAACGCGAGGTGCGCGCCCGCCGCCATGCGCTGGGCATCCGTCCGGTGTACAAGCGCGTGGACACCTGCGCGGCAGAGTTCGCAACCCGCACCGCGTACATGTACTCGACGTACGAGGAGGAATGCGAGTCTCAGCCGACCGACCGCAAGAAGGTCATCGTGCTGGGCGGCGGTCCGAACCGCATCGGGCAGGGCATCGAATTCGACTATTGCTGCGTGCACGCCGCGCTCGCGCTGCGCGAGGACGGCTTTGAAGTCATCATGGTCAACTGCAATCCCGAGACGGTTTCCACCGACTACGACATCTCGGATCGCCTGTACTTCGAGCCGCTCACGCTCGAGGACGTGCTGGAGATCGTGCACGTGGAGAAGCCCTACGGGGTGATCGTGCAGTACGGCGGGCAGACGCCGCTCAAACTCGCGCGCGATCTCGAGAAGAACGGCGTGCCGATCATCGGGACGACGCCGGACATGATCGACATGGCGGAGGACCGCGAGCGCTTCCAGCAGCTTCTGCACCGGCTCAAGCTCCGCCAGCCGCCGAATCGTACGGCGCGCACCGAAGCCGCGGCTCTCAACGCAGCGGAGGAGATCGGGTATCCCTTGGTCGTGCGGCCGTCGTACGTGCTCGGGGGCCGGGCCATGGAGATCGTGCACGAGCAGCGCGACCTCGAGCGCTACATGCGCGAGGCGGTGAAGGTCTCGAACGATTCGCCGGTGCTGCTCGACAGGTTCCTGAACGACGCGATCGAGGTCGACGTCGACGCCGTGTGCGACGGCAGGGAAGTCATCATCGGCGGCATCATGGAGCACATCGAGCAGGCGGGGGTCCATTCCGGCGACTCGGCGTGCTCGCTCCCGCCTTTCTCGCTCGCCCGCGAGCTGCAGGACGAGCTGCGTCGGGAAACCGTGGCGCTGGCGCACGGTCTCGACGTCGTGGGCTTGATGAACGTGCAGTTCGCCATCCAGTTCCCCGACCACGAGAACGGCGGCAGGGGCGTGGTCTACGTGCTGGAAGTCAACCCGCGGGCTTCGCGCACGGTGCCGTACGTGTCGAAGGCGACCGGACGCCCGCTCGCGAAGATCGCGGCTCGCTGCATGGTCGGGAGGACGCTCGCGCAACAGGGCATCGCCGGCGAGATCGTCCCGCCGTATTTCTCGGTCAAGGAGGCGGTTTTTCCGTTCATCAAGTTCCCGGGTGTGGACACGATTCTGGGGCCGGAGATGAAGTCGACGGGCGAGGTGATGGGCGTCGGCGAAACGTTCGCGGAGGCTTTCCTCAAGTCGCAGCTCGCCGCCGGCGTACGGTTACCGACGAGCGGCAACGTCTTCGTGAGCGTGAAGAACCCCGACAAGCCGCGCGTTCTCGATGTCGCTCGCACGCTCTCCGGTCTCGGCTTCGATCTGGTTGCCACGCGCGGTACCGCTGCAGCCCTCGCCGCAGCCGGATTGGCCGTCACACCGGTGAACAAGGTGGCGGAAGGACGTCCGCACGTGGTCGACATGATGGTGAACGGCCAGATATCGCTGGTGGTCAATACGGTGGAAGAGAAGCGCAGCGCCATCCAGGACAGCTACGTGATCCGGCGCGCGGCGCTCAACGGCCAGATCCCTACGTATACGACGATCGCCGGAGCGCGCGCCGCCGCCCTGGGTATGCAGGGCCTGCGCGAGTTGGTGCCCTATTCGACGCAGGCGCTGCACCGGCGGCTCGCGTCGAGCCAGGAGAAAGCGCACCGCGGATGAAAAAACATCCGATGACCACCGCCGGCGCGAGAGCGCTCAAGGGCGAGCTGCACCATCTGAAGACCGTGGACCGGCCGGCGATCGTGCGCGCGATCGCCGAGGCGCGCTCGCACGGCGACATTTCCGAGAACGCCGAGTACGACGCGGCCAAGGAGCGCCAGGGCTTCATCGAGGCCCGCATCCGCGACATCGAGTCGAAGCTCGCGCACGCCCACGTCGTCGACCCTGCGGAGGTCGATGCCGACGGCAAGATCGTCTTCGGCGCGACGGTCGACCTCGAGGACCTCGCGTCCGGCGAAAGTGTGAGCTACCAGATCGTCGGCGACGACGAAGCCGACATCAAGGCCGGCAAGATCTCGGTGGGCTCGCCGATCGCCCGCGCCCTCATCGGCAAGCACGCCGGCGATACGGCGGAGGTCGAAGCTCCGTCGGGCGTGCACGAGTACGAGGTGCTGGCGGTGCGGTACTTGTAGATTGTCGTCACCCCGGCTCATTTTGGTAACTGAGCCGGGGCCCAAGCTCTCGCGGCAAGGCAGCCCCGGCCACAACTTGGATCCCGGCCTTCGCCGGGATGACCCATTACGGATGCGGACGGCGGCGCCGGCCCCCGCTCGGAATCGGCGCCCGCCGAACGCGCCCGGTCGGCTGGCTCGGCGGCCGTGCCGGTGCGCGCGGCAGCGGCGTACGCGGGCGGCGCACCTGCGGCGTCTTCCTGGCCGCCTCGACAGGCTTGTCCGGGGCGGGCCGCCAGACGACCAGCAGCTTGCCGATGTGCTGGACCGGCGCGGCGTCGAGCTCGGCGCAGATGCGCGAGAGCAGGGCTTCGCGGACGTCGCGATCGTCATCGAAGACGCGCACCTTGATGAGCTCGTGCGCCGTAAGATTGACGTCGATCTCGTGCAGCACCGCCGGCGTCAGCCCCTGCTGACCCACGCTGACGACGGGATGCAGCCGATGCGCCCGGGCGCGCAGCTCCGTTCGCTCGGCAGGCGTCAGCGTCGGCATGGTCATTCGCGCTCCCCGTGTCGGCAAATGCGCTAAGCGGTCTGCGCCGCTTCCAGCATTTCACGCGTGGCGCGCAGCCCGGACTCCAGTGCACCCTGCATCCACGTGTGCGTGAGCGAGGCGTGCTCGCCCGCGAAATAGACGCGTCCTTCCGGCGCGACGATATACCGGTGCAGGGCCGAGTGCTGTCCCGGCATGAACCAGGCGAAGGCGCCGCCGGAAAGCGGGTGGTTATCCCAGCTCCAGCTCGCGGTGTGACGCACCAGGGTCCGGTCGGCAAGCTGCGGATGCACGTGCGACAGTGATTGAAGCACGGCGGCGGCGCGCTCCGGATGCGGCAGGCTCGCAAGCCGCCGCGCCGCCTGACCCCACGAATACGACGCGAGCAGCACGCCCGGCCCGGCGGACACGCGCGGATTCTTCGACAGCGCGTTGTCCGAAGGGTAGTAGGCCGTCGCGATGGGCAGGTCGGTAAAGGTGCCGCCGCCGAAGATCCCGTCGTCGATCTCCCAGAAGCGCCGCCGCGCGATCGCGAGCACCTTGGTCGAGGAATCGTAGTTGAGCTGCCGGATCGCGCGCGCTTTCGGGCCGGAGAGGCCCGGCTCGAACCCGACGCGCGTCAGCACCGGACAGGGCAGGGTGCAGAGCAGGAAATCGCCTTCGACGCGGCGCTCGACGCCGCGTTCGCGATAGATCGCCGCGGCGCGCCGCTTCGAGCCGTCCTGGGTGATGCGCACCACGGCGCAGCCGAGCTTCGGCTTCGAACGGAGGTTTTTCGCGAACGCAGATGCGAGCGTATCGGTTCCGTCGACCAGCTCGTCGAAGCCTTGCGTCCAGACTTCCTTGAGTTCCTCGCGCAGCGTCTCGGTGGCGGCCGAGGCGAGCAGCGTTTCCGACGCGCTGGTCGTGGCGAGAAATTCGATCGCCTCGTCGGAAAGGCCGGCCGCCTCGAAGAGCTGCTGTAGCGACTGCTGATCGTAAGCGCGAATGCGATTGGTTGCCGGCGCATCGGCCGACAGGTCGAGCTTCTCCTCCTCGGACAGCGAGCGCAGCGCCTTCCCCACTGTGGCGTCCCAGAAATAGTCGGGGGTCTGCGTGCGCTCGTCGTCGCGGAGCGCGAACAGTCCGTAGAGCGATTTCACCTCGGCGACACGGCAGCGCGTGCCTCGCACGAAGTAATACGCTTTCGGATTGGAGTAGACGAACGGCCGAAGCGGCAGATGGAATTCGGCGACGTACTGCCGGGTGAGCTGGTGCCGCGTCGGGATGCGCATCGCGCCGGCTTCGCCGTGCAGTCCGCCCTCGAAGCGCAAGGTCCGCGCGCGGCCACCGATATGCCGCGCATCGGCTTCGAGAATCGTGACCCGATGCCCGCGCCGCTCGAGCTCGTAGGCCGCGACGAGCCCGGCAAGCCCGGCGCCGACCACGACGACATGGAGCGTGGCGGAGGGGTTCGGCGTAGCCGCGAGCGCCGACAGCGCGGCGTTCGCGGCGGCGGCACCGGAGAGCGCGGTCAGCCGGCGCAGGAATTCGCGCCGCGCCGGCGACCGCGATCGATGCCCGCCAAGCATCGGTCAGCGCGCGCGCAGCAGCTTGGCCGTCTTGGCGACGTACTTCGGCTTGACCCAGAAGATGGCGGCGAAGCGGCCCTTGCCGGCAACGATCGCATCCATCGCCGTGATATTGATCTTCGCTTTGGCGAGCTTGCCGAGCGTCTTGCTCATCGCACCGACGCGATCCTTGCCCTCGAGCAGGAATCCGCTCTTCTTCTTCGACAGCTTGAGATTGAGCTTTTTCGCCGCGCGCACGAGCGCCGCGCTCTCCTCCGGGACGAGGTCGAGCTGGCCCTTGCCGCCGCTAGGGAAGCCGGAGAAGGCAAGCAGGTTGACGCCATGTTGAGCGAGACCGTCGAGCACCTTGGCGCCCTGGCCTGCGCTGTTCGAAACCATGACGTAGAAGTAATCGACCTTCCGTACGCGATCGGCCATGTCGTTCTCCTCCATTCGCGCGATCGTGCGCGATGCGGATGACACTTTGTCGCGCCGTGCGCTAAGCGTCAAGAGCCGCGCCGGATCTCGGGGACCTCGACGATGCGCACGCCGCCGTGCGGAGGATGCGCGATCGCCTGGAGCAGCGCGGCGACCATCTGCTCGCGGGTCACGAGACCTAGCCTCTCGGCGCCCGCGCGCGTCGGGGGAAACGCTCTCAGCAGCGCGTAGAGCGGCACGAGGACGATCGGCCAGCGATGCCCCGGGCCCAGCACGTACCAGGGCCGCACGAGCGTCGCCGCGATGCCGGTCGCACGCACCAGGCCCTCTCCTTCGACGCGCGCCGCGATGTAGGTGCGCATCACCGGTGCAGGATGGGCCACGCTGACGTAGACGAGATGAGCGGCATGGGCGCGCCGCGCCGCCGCCGTCACGGCACGAATGGACCCGAGGTCCACGCGTTGGAATTCGGCGGCCTTCGACGGATTGGGATGCGGCGTACCGATGAGATGCACGATCGTCGCGCCTGGCGGAACCGCCGCGACAAAGGTCTCGGCGTCGAGCGCATCGCCCGTGACCGTCACCGCGGCCGGAGGAAGCTTCGTCCGGGAGCCGACCCGGACCAGCGCATGCACGACATAGCGGCAAGCGAGCAGGGCGGGAATGAGCGCGCTGCCGATGTAGCCGGTGCCGCCGGTGACGAACACGGGGGCGGCGGCCATGGTCGAGCCGTCAGCCTGCGACGGGGAGCCGAAACCGGGTTCCGCGCTGGAACGTCAGGCCGAAGGTTTCGGCCAGCAGCGGCAGAAGCTCCTCTTCGCCGGAGACCACCCGGCGCTCGATGCCTGCGGGTCGCTCGATGGCGAGCTCGTGGTCGACCAGCGTGTAGCGCTCCTCGGGCGTGACGCGCTGGACCGTGAGCGCGCGGACGAAACGCGACTGCGGGTGCGTCGACACGTAGTGGTTGGCGACTTCGAAGTCGACCGGGAGCTGGGGCTCGAGCGTGAAGGCATAGAGGTCGGCCCACGCGTTCTTGCGCAGCGACTGCAGGCCCCACACTCCCGCGCTGCGCGCGAGGCGGTAGGTCCACGCGAACTGACCGGCCTCCTTGGCGTCCCCGAAACGCACGGGGAGCAGGAGTCCCGCGGCGCCGAACCCGACATCGGCGAGCCACTCGGATCCTTCGGCCTCGACCTTGAGCACCATGTGGGTACGCGGCAGGATGCGCGTGGTACCGAAGCGCACGCGTGCGGCGAGCAACGTCACGTCGAAGCCGATGGCGCGCAGCACGGCGGCGAAGAGCGTGTTCTGCTCGAAACAGTATCCGCCTCGTCCGCCGGCGACGAGCTTCGCCTGCAGGCTATCGAGATCGATGCGGATCGGACGACCGAGGAGGATGTCGAGGTTCTCGAAGGGTATGTGCATGGCGTGCGCGAAGTGCAGCGCCCGCAGCGTCGCCAGCGTCGGCTCGCGCCTGCCTCGCTGGTCGATGCGCGACAGATAGGCGTCGAGGTCGAGATCGGCGTCGGTCATCGGCGCGGCTTGAGGGCTCCGAAGCTCACCGCGAGGAAGATCTCGCGCAGGAACAGCGCAAGGCATACCACAAGCGCGCACATCGCCAGAATGAACAGCACGGCGACCGCCTTCGAGAGCTCGATCGTGAGCAGCGCCCCCACGAACGCGCACGCGACGACCAGGCACACGAGCAGCGCCGCCGTTACCGCCGCGAGGATCGAGAAATAGATCAGCCGCGAGCGTCGCGCGAGCGTCGCGAGCTCGATGCGCGCCTCGGCCGCGCTTTCCTGGCTCGCGTGCTGCAGCCTATCCTGTACCACGCGCCGGCGATCCACCGCGCGCCCGAGCCTGTTGTTGAGCGCGGTGATCAGCGTGCCGATCGCGGTGAGAAGGAAAACCGGCGCGACGGCGAGCTGGATCGCGTGGGTGATGTCGGCGATATGCGTTTCCATCGATCGGAAGGGCGGTGCTGCCCCGACCGTCGGGCCCGCCTCCCGTCGGCGAAGCGCGCCTACGGGGAAAGCCGACGCTATTCGACCGCTTTATCGGTCGCCGGCGGGGGCGGCACCGTTTCCGGGGCGGCCGGAGCGTCGCGTTCCTGTTGCTTGCGCAGCCGCTTTTCTTCCTTCTTCTGCTTCCTCGCTAGATCTCTCTGACGCTTGGCAAAGGCGTAGTTGGGTTTGGCCAATGGACGTTCCTTCCCTGGGACGGTTGACGACGAACCGATAGAGTATGCGATTTCTTGAGCCGACGCTTGGCCTCAGCGCTTCATGTCCTTGGCAATCCACACGACGAAGCCGATCGCGGTCACGGCCCAGACGCCTGCCATGACGGGCGCCTCGGTGTAGAGCTCCCACATGGCCGCGTTGATGCTGCACAGAATCACTACCGCCACCTTGAGGAGCCGGTCACCCATGCCGCGATTCTAACCTTCCGGCAGGGAAGCCCCCCGCCCGTGGCTCCGCCGCAGGCCGGATCGGGTCGATGACGCGGCGACGCTTCCCTAAGCGCTCCTCCGGCGGGGTCGCTTCCGGGCGTGAGTGCGTCCGAAGCAGACCATCACGGCGCCCAGCGCCAGCGCCATGGCGAGCGGCGCGACGAGCAGCGATGCGAGCCAGTTCCACGTGCCGCCCGGGTCGAGCGTCGTAATGCTGAAATAAACGACCACCGGCGCGACGAGCGTCGCGGCGAGCGAAGCGCGAAGGGTGTCGCGGAAGAGCATTTCGGCGCCGACGCCGATCAGGACCGGCAGCAGGATCAGCACGAAGACGGGTTCCATGCGCTCGAATCCGGGCATCCGCGGCGTAGCCCGAGCAAGCGCACCCGAAGGTGCGCCACGCCGTCAAAGCCACGCGCGCACCGACAAGTTTAGGAGCACAGGCCTCAGCGGTAAATAGCCTCGCGATTCCGGGCGGCCGGGCGAGGGCGGAGCTCACGCGCCGGGCGGCTCCGTGCCCGAATCGCTCGGCCACAGGACCGTGTAGTCCTTGCCGCCGATCGGCCGGTACACGGCGACGATGGCATCGAGCAGCCCCTTGCGCTCGAGCATCGTTTTCGCATCGCCGAAGGCGCGCACCGGATCGGCGGTGAGAAGCGCGATGCGGCATTCGTCCGATCCGACGTCGCGGTTTTCGAGCATGCCGAGATCGCCTAGGCACTCGGCGAGCGCAGTCTCGAGCGCGACGATCTCGTCGAATTCGTCGAAAGCATCCCCTGGAAACCGGAGCACGAGTTGATAGCGCATGTCTATCCTTCGCGGCGGCCGAGGCGGCGCGGTGCGCGCATCAGCGAAGCAGCAGCTGCCAGGCGATCGCCGCCTGGGCGAAGAAGCCCGCAGCGAAGGCCAGCGTGCGCACCCAGGGGAGCGCCGCGGTATAGGCGAAGAAGTGCACGACGCGAGCCCAGAAGTAGACCACGCAGGCCGTCGCGGTCACGCTGTTGCTCACGCCGGCCGCATGCGCGGCCAGCACCAGCGCGGCGAACACGACGAGATTCTCGACTGCGTTGGCGTGCGCGGCTTTCATCCGCCGCGCCCAAGGCGACTGCATTCGGGGACTCTCGGGATAGCCGACGGTATCGGCGAGGCCCCAGACCGCGATTCGGTCGAGAATGTACGGGATCCACATCAGACCGGTCAGCGCGGTGACGGCTACGAGGTACATGAGCTCGGTGTTCAATGGTCTTCTCCCTGGGTCGTGCTTCCGCTTGCCTCGGCGCCGATCGTGCCGACGCAGCGCTTCGATGTCAATGCACGGAACGCTCTCTCAGTGCGCAACGTCCCGCGCGAGGGCGGCGAGGGCCGGCACGCAATCGGCGTCGATCTTGAGCTGAAACAGGTCGTCGGCCCGTGTGCGGCCGCGGTTGATCGCCACGATCGGCTTGCCCTCGGCGCGCGCCCGCTCGCAGAAGCGATAGCCCGAATAGGCCATCAGCGACGAGCCGACCACCAGCACGGCGGTGGCCTCCCGCAAGGCGGCGAACGCAGCGTCCACGCGCTGGCGCGGCACAGCGTCGCCGAAGAACACCACGTCGGGTTTGAGCATGCCACCGCAGCCCGGACACCCGGGCGGTTCGAAGCCGTCGAAGTCGGTCTCCAGATCCGCGTCGCCGTCGGGTCCGACGCTCGCAGCGCGGCTAGCGAAACCCGGATTCGCCCGCTTCATCGCCGTCTGGATCGAGCTGCGCGGCAGCGTCGTGGCGCAGCGCAGGCACACGACGCGATCGAGCCGTCCGTGCAGATCGATCACGCTCGCGCTGCCGGCTCGCTGGTGCAGACCGTCGACGTTCTGCGTCACCAGTCTCTTCACATAGCCCATTCCTTCGAGCCGCGCGAGCGCGTCGTGCGCGGCGTTGGGCGCAGCACCCGCGATCGCCGGCCATCCGACGAGGCTGCGTGCCCAGTAGCGCCTGTGAGCTGCTTCGCAGCGCGTGAACTCATGATGCGTGACGGGCGGCTTGCGCCGCCAGTTGCCGTCGGCGTCGCGATAGCCCGGAATGCCCGATGCCGTGCTGGTGCCGGCGCCGGTCAGTACGAATAGCTGCGGATGATCGCGAACGAAGTCGACGAGCCATGCCGAATCCATCCTAACGGACCTCGGCGCCGCGGTCGGCCAGCAAGGCACGCAGCACGGACCGATGGCAACGTGCTTCGTCCTCGCAGTAGCAGCCGACCGAGAAATCGGCGTTGCGCGAAAGCGCCGCGAGCACGTCCAGCGTGCGCGCGTTGTCGGGTCTGGCCATCTCGGCGCGGTATTTCCGGAAAAAGGCGCGCCGCTCCTTTTCGGTCCGGGCCCGCAGGCCCATCTTCATGGTTTCGACGCTCGGCGCCAGGTTCGGAAACCAGACGTCGTACCAATTGCCCGAAGCGAAGGCCGTCTTGGGCACGCCACGCGGCGGGCGCCGCACCGTGCCAAGGCGAAGCCCCTCGTCACGCCCCCTGGGACCGCCAAGCCTGACAACGCGAACGGCCATTTGCGATCAGGCGTCGCCGGTCGGCGCGATGGTCGCCGTCTCGACCATGAGGATCACCGCGCGCTCCGGGGCGCGCGTGCGATGGACCACGCCCTTAGGGACGACGAAGCCTTGTCGTTCGGCGAGCTCGACGCTTCGCTCCTCGAGATCGATGATGAAGCGGCCATCCAGGACAAAGAAGAATTCGTCGTCGCTATCGTGCTTGTGCCAGTGATACTCGCCTTGCATGACGCCCAGCCGGACGACCGAGTCGTTGACCTTGCAAAGCGTCTGGTTGTACCACCGGTCGGTGCACGCGGCGACCAGCTTCGGCACGTCGACCAGGGAGAGTGCCGGATGGAGCACGTTGAGAAAGGTCGCGTAAGGATAATCCTGTGGCTTGTTCATGCGAGTTCCCTTGGTTCGTCGCGCGACTGAGCGAACCGTGACCGCACCTATGATACGCCGAGCCCGCCTCACTCGTGCGCGTCGGACCCGCGGTGCATCCAATGCCACGGTTCGTAGCGATAGCCGTACAGGTTTCCCCGCGGATAGGACAGGAAATAGCCGTAGCGAGACGCGTTCGCGGCAAGCCACGCATAGGCGTCGGATCGCTCGAAGGCCTCCTCGAGCGGATCGTCCGGCGAGGCGCCGATATCGACCGCGCGACCGGTGTGATGCTCGCTGTAGCCGGGAGGCGCGCTCACGGAGAGGATCTCGTCGAGCGGTTGTCCTGCAGCGAGCTTGTCGCGAACGATCTCGCATTGACGCTCGAAGCTGCGAAACGCCGAGACGAGGTGCAGGCCGATACCCGTTTCCGCGGCTACCGATTTCATCGCCTTCCAGGCAGCCGCCGCTGCGGGAGAGAGCCGCTGCTCGCGGCCGCGGGCGTCGACTTCGGCCACCACGAGCCCATGGGCTTCGACGCAGACCGGAAGGCCCCGCTCGCGTATGACATCGAGGCGGATGCCCAGCGCAGCGAGCGCCGCGCGGACGCGCTCGTCGTGGCTCGACGCGCTCAGCACGCGGCGGTTCGTCGAAGGGAACGGCGCACCCGATCAGGGAACATCCGGACCCGCGGGCGTGCGCGACTCGACCGTGGTGACGACCTCGTAGTGCACGGCGCGCCGATCATAGTCGACCATCATCGACCGGGCAATGTCGGGGACGACCGCCGCTTCGACGTCGGCGCCCGCGAATGCCCGAATCGCCTGCAGGGAGTCCCAAACCGTGACGATCCGGAATTCCGTTCCTTCGGACACTTCACGCCGCAGTATGGTAGCGCGCAAGAAACCGGGAAGCGAAAAGAGCTTGGGAAACGTGTCGTTCTCGAGATGGCTCACGTAACGATCCGCGAGAGTGGGCCGCGCGATGCCTTTCCAATGTCTCGATATCATGGGCTCTCTTCGGCGATTCCGGCTTCCCGCGCGATTACGGGACCTTTCGCCGCAGTATACCTCCGGCAGTTCGCGCTCGATGCCCGCCGTGCAGCGCGGATTTCACGACGTTTTCCCGACATCGCGCGCGCGGTCGAACGCGAGCTTCGCGGCGAACACGTCCTCGACGGCGACGCCGACCGATTTGAACACGGTTGTGGCGGCGGACGGCACCGTCTTCGTTCCCGCGAAGATCTCGCCCACCTCCGCATGAATGCGGGCGCGCGAGAGGATGACGTCGCCCGATTCCCGGCTGGCCGCCTCACGCGATTCGACGACGACGACGTTGCCCATCGCCTCGTCGTCGAGCTCGCGCCACGTCGGCATGGGCGCGCCGATGGCGTTCACCAGCGCGCCGGCCTTGAGCCACGCTCCGCGAAGGATAGGCTCTCGCGCGGGCGTGGCGGTCAGCACCACGTCCGCGCCGCGCACCGCCGACTCGGCGTCCATCGCGATCGCGCCATGTTGCCGCGCAAACCGTCGCGCGTGCTCGGGCGTTCGGCTCCAGACGCGGATTTCCTCGAATTCACGCACGCGCCGGAGGGCCTCGAGGTGCGTGGCTGCCTGGACGCCGCTCCCGAGGAGCGCGAGGACCTTGCTCTGGCGCGGAGCGAGACGTGCGGTCACGGCCGCGGAAACGGCCGCCGTCCGCAGCGCGGTGAGCGTCGAGCCGTCGAGGATCGCGAGAGGCTCGCCGGTATCACGTCGGACGAGGAGCACCAGCGCGATCACCGTCGCCACTCCCGTGCCCGCGTTGGCGGGATAGAAGCTCACGAGCTTCACGCCCATCGCCTCCGCGCCCGCGGCCGGCATGACGCCCCAGTAGCGCGCGCCTTCGTCGATCGTGAGCCACTCCCGCAACGGCTGGACGATCGCGCCGGCCGACAGCGCCATGAGCGCCTTTTCCATCGCCGGCACCAGATCGTCCCACCGCAGCGCGGCGCGTACCTCCGCGTCGCCCAGATAGGGAATCATGCGACGGCGCTTTCGCCGCTCACTGCGACGGTTGAAAGGAGATGTATCGCCAGACCACCCGCCACCGGCCAGCCGACCGCGACAGCACGAACGGGTCCGAGCCGCGCTCAGCCCGGCGCTCTCCGTCGCGGCGATACGTCGTCGTCCAGGGATAGGCACAAATTGCGACGCGGTCGAAGACCTCGATCAGCGGCTTCGACTCGGAATATTCGAGCACCTCGGCGCTGTTCGCGAACTCGCGGTAGCTCTCGACAAAGAAGGATCTGCCCCGGCCAAGGACAGTATAGTCGGGCCCCGCCATCGCGGCGTTCTGCGCGAAGCAATCGGGCAGGGCCCCGAAGTCCTTCGTCTGCCACGCCCGGTTGATCCGAGCGACCACATCGCGAACCGCCCGTTTCTCAGGACTGTCCATCGTCCTCGAGCTTGCAGCCGCAGCGAGGGCAGAACACGACGCGCGAGAAAAAACCGGTGCGGTGCACGGTGAAGCCGCACCGCGGGCAGAAGAGGGTCAGCTTGTAGCCCAGGAAGGAGATAGCCGCGACCGCAGGCACCGCCAGGTACAGCACCTCGGTGCGCTGGGACAGCGCATACGCGAAGGCGATGAACACAAGCGCGGCGCCGGCGACCAGCGCAAGATGCCACCGCTTCTTGCGCTGGTAGGATGCGCGCGTGTAGAAAATCCACAGGGCGACGCCGATGGCAATCCAGACGGCGGCGAAAAGCGCGAAGAGATCGCTATGTCGCAACGTTCACCCCCGGCAGCTTCGGGATCCTTTCTTTCGGCCCTGGCGGTCTTCCTTCCCGGTGGGGACCGTTCAGCCGCGATGGCCGAGCAGGCGTGCCGGCAGGAACAACAGGCTCGTGACGAGAGCGAACAGTGCGCCGACGCAAATGCCGACGAGCCGGAAGGGCAGCGACAAGAGCCACACGATCGGAGCGAGGACCAGCACGAGCAGCGCGATGGGCCAGGAGAGCACCAGCAGGATGCCCCACGCGACGAAAAGAAGAATCGGCTTCATTGGGTTCTCCCGGAACGGCCGGCATGCGAGCCGACTACTCTATACCTGATGCGCGTCACGGGCGAGAGGAGCTTGCCTCGATGCCTGGACGACCCGATTAACCGCGGGCGCGCTTAGCGAGCACGTCCGTCGACGAATTTCCGCTTGACGTTCGCGAGGTCGATGTCCTCGAGGCAGCGGACATTGACCGCCGCCATGAGAGCGCCGCCAGGACCCTTTCCTGTCGCAAACGGAGCACAACCGCAGCTGGGACAGAAGTGGTGATCGATGACGTGCTTGTTGAAACGATACGTGGACAAGGCTTCCTCGGACGTCTTCAGGCGGAAGCGCTCGCGCGGAACGAACCAGAGCAGATAGCCCTTTCGACTGCAATGCGAGCAATTGCACTCCATCGCCTCCGCGAGCTCGCCTTCGACTTCGTACGCTATCCGGCCACAGTGGCAGCTGCCGGTGTAGAGAGTAGCCATGATCGAAACTCCTCGACGATGCACCGAGCCGGCGACGGCATCGCCGCTAGGCCGGCTGCGAGCCCTCGTAACCCTCGATGATGATGAGATCGGCGGTGGACACCGGTTGCCGGAGCCGGAGCGCCTCCTGATATTCCGCCGAATGCCAGCAATCGACGGCGGCCTGGTAGCTCGGGAATTCGATCACCGCATTGCGCGTGCGGCTCGACCCTTCGGGGTTCTCGAACCGGCCCGCGCGAACGATGAAGCGGGCGCCGTACTTTCCCAGCGGCCGGGCATTGGCCGCGACGTACGCCTTGTACTTCTCGGGGTCCGAGATGTCGACCCGTACGATCCAGTATCCTTTGGGCATGCAGGGCTCCTAGGTTCACGTCACGCGGGCCAGCGATACTCCACGTCCGGCTCGTTCTCGGGAGGCGGGCTGACGCCGAAGGCGACGGCGACGAAGCCGTGACGCTCGTAGAACGCCCGCGCCGGCAGATTGCGCTGGAAGGTGTACAGCCGCAGCTCGCGGGCAGAACACTCTCGCGCTTTTCGCAGGAGCGCGGCCCCGATGCCACTGCGCTGGTGCTCCGGAAAGACGGCAAGCTGCCGGATCCACGGCGCGCGAATGGCCAACAGGCCGGCCAGCGTCCCTCCCTTTTCGGCGACGCACACGTCGCACTCCGCCAGCAGGCGATCGCGAAGAAACGCCGAAGCATCCTGAGGGGTATGGCGCTGATGCTCGGCTGAATAGGGATAGCTGGCGAGATTCGTCTCGTGCCATCGTCGGGCTAGGGCTTGGAAATCGGCTTCAGCAAACGAGCGCACCGCGATCACGGTGGTCGGTTGGACGCCGGCTATCATGGTGCAGCGCCCGTGGCCGCGGCGCTCCAAGTGGCGGGTTGCGGCATGGGACCTGTCGATGCCTGGCCGGGCATTTGGATTGGCGCGGGACTTGAAACGGCGTCGCCGATTGTCGCCAATACGCCGACGCGTCGCAACCGGTGTGCGCCGGGATGTGCGCCGGACACGGCGAAGGAGGCTCGCCGACTCACGCGTGGATGAGCCGCCCACCCCCGAACGCCCAGTTCTCCCACGCCGTTTCCTTGAAACAGACCATGACGTGGTCGGTGTTCAGCCCGGCGCGGGACAACGTGGCCATCAGCTCTTCGAGAAGCTTTCTCTTGACCTTGACGCTGCGGCCGACGGACCAGAGAACCTCGATCAGGACAAAGTCGTCGGTCCGCGGGGCCTTCAGGTCGGGGTAGCTCGGATCGAAGCGGAAGTCTTCGGCATCGAGTTCGATGACTCGCTGAAACCGATCCGCAGCGGGGACGCCCGAGGATACGAGCGCCGCATGGACGGCATCGAGCACCGCGGTCTTGAATGCCCGGGTCTTGGGTTTGAGAACGGTGAGCGTCACGAGTGGCATGCGGGCTCCTACGGGCTGATCACTGGTCGATATCGGGGCGACGAAAGCTCCCGATCACCGGACCGCGACGAGGTTCGCGACTACAGCATTCAGCCGTGCGAAACGACGAGGTAAGCCGCCAGCAGCAGTCCGAGGATGCCGACGGCAGCCGAGAGCACCACTGCGAATCCGCGACTGTACGATCCGGGAAGGTCGGAAATCGATAGCGTTGCGATGAAGCGCCGGTGCTGGACCGTGGCAACCAGGATGGCCGTCGCGCCCGCGACGACGAACAGCACCCCGAGCACGGCGGAGGTCGCGGCGTGCTCCGGAACGGCGAGGGGCTGGCGCTCGAGCGCCAGCAGCCTGAGGAACAGGCCGAAGCGGGCGACGACGAAGCCCAGACCCATCACAGTGAGCCCGGTGCGAAGCCACGCGAGCAAGGTGCGCTCCGCGGCAAAGAAGACGCGGGGATCAGATTCGCTCAAGTGTTCGCCCGGGTGGTCACGACAGATCCGGCGCGAGTCGACGCCCATCGGTCGGTTCGGCGATGCGAACGTCGGCAATCCAGCCGCGCTTTCTGCGGGCGAGGCGAGATTCGACGTCCTCGCCTTCGAAACTGACGGACGCGCGACGAAGTCGCGAAGGATCGATATTCTCCAATACGTTGACGCTGACGACCGCGTAGAGTCGGCTTTCGATTTCGCTGGTGACCATCGGCACGGCGCCGCAGCGCGAACAGACGTGAAAGATTGCGGTGCGCGTTCCGAACGAGTACTTCGATACGAGGCCGACGTCGCGGATGGCGACCGTCAGCGTGGCCTGGGGACTCGAGGTCCAGACGCCACCGTGCTTGACGCAGAACGAGCACGCGCAGGCCCGCGCCGGGATCTCCTCGCCCATGCCCTCGAGTCTGATGGCGATGTTGCCGCAGTGGCATTTGCCGGCGATGAGCATCAATCTACCGAGGAAGGCTCACGGCTTGGCGGAATGCTTCTGCATTTCGCGGTACATCATCATCTCCCCCGGCTCGAGCTCGAGTGCCACGCGCAGCTCGGCCGGCGCGATCGAGAACCCGAGCCGTTCGAGGAAGCGACGGGAGCGCTGATTGTCGCTCTTGAGCACCGCAGTCAGGCTGTGCACGTGATAGTGCTCGACCAGCTCGCCAATCATCGCGGCGACCGCGCAGTGAGCGAGACCGCGGCCCCAGGATCGGCTGCAAAATTCATAGGCGATGCCCGCACGACCGTCCGGCCGAACGGTCGCCTGGACGTACCCGATAAGCTCGGACGTAGGAAGCCGAACGACCCAGTTGAGCCATTGTTCCCGCCCGTCGGGCGAATGTCTCGATTCAAGCTTGGCGAACCGCCCGCGCAGCCAGTCCAGGGATGCCGGCGGCTGGTTTTCGTGCTCGTAGATCGCCGGGTCCCCGAGCACGATGAACATTTCATCGGCGTGCGCGGCGATCTGCGGCTCCAGCGTGAGCCGGACAGTCTCGATGATTCGCACGTGCCCCCATTCGGGTCCGGTCAGCTCTCGGGGGGGCGCGCCAGAACCCGGGTCATTCTTTTAAGCGCCGCGACAGAGCAATAGCCGCGTCGCAACACGTCGAGGATGATCGCAGGCCACTGCGCTTGGCGCAAGTGGTCCTCCATCATAGATCGAGCGACAGTTTAGAGGCAGAAGGCTATTCGCTCCATCCTCCCCAGAAGGTGCTCGGCGGCGATGGATCCAGCCAGCGGACAGGATACGGCGACAAGCCGGGAAACGTCCGGCTCCATACCAGGACGACGACGATCACGCTCAAGAGGCTGACGCCGACGGGTTGCCACAGCGCTGACCAGGCGGCGTGGCCATGAACCATGATGATCGGGTTGGCTCCTGCCGGCGGGTGGACCGTCCGGGTCAGCAGCATGAGCCACAACGCCATGACCTCGACGGCGACATAGACCCACAGCGCGTCGCCGAAGGCCTGGTAACCGGCGATCCCGATGAGCGCGCCGCCGATGTGGCCGCCGAACAGGGCGCGCGGCTGCGCCGCGGGAGCGCGCGTGAGTCCGAAAAGGAATACGGCTGAGCCGCCCAGAGACGCGAAGAAGACAGGTGTCGTCTCGGGAGCGATCGAGAAGGCGAGCGACATGGCCGCGGCGACGCCGAAGCCGCACCAGAGCAATCGGACCGCGGAGTGACGGTGCATGGCGATGAGGAAGAGGCTAGGGTTGCCCGCGATCTCTCGTGGCAGGCCAGCTGGCGAAGGCAAAGACCCATAACATGATCAGGTTGAGCACCGGCACGATCATGATCAGCAGCCACCACCGGGTGTAGCCCGCGCGATTGAGGATCCGTCCGAAGACCGCGACGAACGCCCAGACGAGGAGAGCGAAGACGACGAGACCGACCAGATGCCAGATCCCGAAGCTAGACATTCGTCGTACCTCCGTTCGACGAAGCGTCTACGGCCGGCCACTTCGAGAACGCCAGGATCGCGCCGGCGATCCACCAGCCCAGGCCGGGCACGAAGATGAAGAGCGAAAGCGCCGGGTTGAGGCCGACTCGCTGAAAGATTTTCCAGCAGGGATAGATGGCGAGCAATGCCGCGACGACATGGTAGAGCAGGCCGTGATTTTCCAAGTTCACCTCCCGACGATTCTGCCGGATCGACGCGTCCCTGGACCAATGCCGGCGCCTGCCTGGGCGGTTGCGAGTCGCATGTTCACTGAACCAGAGTGCCGCCGACAGGCCAGTGTCATGCCGACGACAGGCCAGCCACGGAGAAGATCACGCAGCACAGGTTTCGCGGGCCGACGGCGCACGTGTGGCGCAGGCGAAATGCGCGGCGCGAGGCCGGCGCACGAAAGAGACTCGCCGGCGGCCTAGCGTCGATTGAACTTGCCCGCGAGAGCATTCGCTCGCTCGAGATCGGCCTTGACATGGTCGCGCGTTCGTTCGTACACGATTTCGCGCCCGCCGACACTCCCGACATAGGCCGTGCCGTTGCGCGTCGGCGTGAGCCGGCATCTCACGTTGTGGACACCCTCGCCGAGCACGACCTCTATCAGCTCGACGCGCTTGGTGAGGACGACCACGTCCAGGGTTTGCCCGGTGGCGGTTACGCGAATTGTAATTGTTTCGTCGTTCATGCTCTCGACTTTACCGGATCATGCGTTCGGCAGGCGCGATTTCCCAAGAACTCCTGGACGGTCCCTCCGTCGGCGACATGTCCGGTCGAGCCTCATTCGCCGCCAAGTGAGATCTCGCTCATCAGGCGCACGGATCCGCACATGAATAAGGCCATCCGAGGAGGGGCTGCGAACAGAAACGGAAATGCCGAGGACGTCCCGGTAGAGCGATATCCCACGGTCGAAATCTTCAACCGGAAGTATCAGTTGGGCAATGGTGGCATTCGACAAGTCCACTTCCATCTCCGGTGAGCTTGATCATTCGATACGGCGCCGCAAGCGCCAACTGGCTACGAACCGGCTACCAAAGCTGCTCCGACAGGGCGACCTTGAAGGCATGATCCAGTAGCGGCTCCACCGATTCTACGAAACGAAGTGTGTGCGGTAACTCGGCATGATGCTCGAACGCCGTCATGTCTTTCCAGCGCGAATGAATGTAGAACTCGTCCGGGTCACGAACCGAGCGGAATGCGCCGTAGCCAAGGCAGCCTGGCTCCTGCCGCGTGGGTCGCTGTACTTCGAACATTGCCTGCCGCACCTCGCTTTGCTTCCCGGGGCGAGCGTGAAGCCGGGCGAATACAAATATTTCCATGGCGTTCGGTTGAGCGGTGTCAGGGGACAGACCGGAGCGGGCCCGTAACCGCATAGGCGATAAAGAGGCCAAACACGACGGCCGCACCGGCCCATGCGCGCATGAACACCGGCCCTTGGGCTTCCCAAAGGTCAAGCATGGCGCTGGAGCGTTCGGCGCCGTAGAAAAGACCGAGAATGCCGACGATGATGATGAGGATGCCTATGACACGAATGGTCAGCGGCATGCGCGACGCGGAAGCAACCCACAGGAGAGAGACACCGAAGATGACGCGCACGGCCGCAACGAAATAGAGTGCGGTGGGTCCTTGCAGCGATCGCCCTAAGTCGAGCAGAACCGACGGCTCGACGACGCCGACCGCGCCGAGGGTGGCGATGGCAAAACCCATCGTCGCAGCAAGCAGCTTCATGGCGCGCCTGACGCTCGCCACGGGCGCCCCGACGCGGCTTGTCGGGCCAGAGGGCGCTCGATGGAGGGGTCAACGTTCTGTTCTCGATCCAACCAATCGGCGCGGCGACCCCTCCTTGGTTGAACGAGAGGCTTAGGCATGTTCATCGTCACTGCGGGCGCGAGGAACCGGTCAGCGTCGCGCGACATGGTCAACGATGGCGTCGAGAATCTCGCCAGGACGCTCGAGGTAGGCAAAATGCCCGCAATCACGCAGCACGACAAGGCGTGACCCGGACACGGCTTCCGCGACATGCCTCGCGCACTCGAGTGGAACGAGGTCGTGATCACCATGAATCACCAGTGTCGGCATCTTCAGCCCCCCAAGCCTGCCGGGTAGATTGTACTCGGACGACAACCATGTCTGCGCGTAGAGCCTGTCCTCTATTGCTCGCGCCTTGAGGACGTCCTCGGGGGTGAAATGAGCACGCAATCTGGCGACAACGTCTTCGAGATGGCCGGAGCGCCCGAGAGCGTTGCTGAAGGCTCGGGCAGCAGATAGTTGTGATTGAAATCCGGTCCGCCGTGCAGGATGACGAGCGGGGAACCCTTGCCGATCTCTCGAAAATAGAGCTGTGCACCCGGAACCGGGAAGTAGCCGTCGCGCACGCGCGGCTCGTCGGCGGTTCGATCGGTCGGCACGGGGTCACGTGCGCTTGCGCAGAAACACGTGGGTCGCACGCTCGCCGGCGACGTACTTCGCGCATTCATAGCCCAGAGCACGCATATCGATGTCGCGCAAGAGATGCTCCCCGGAACCGAGCAGCACGGGCCGGATCGCGAGGTGCAGCTCATCGATCAAGGCGGCGCGCAGGTACTGGCGAACAGTGGAGACTCCGCCACCGAGCCGGACGTCGCGGCCGCCCGCTGCAGCGGTTGCCTGCTCCAAGGCGGCGTGAATGCCTTCGGTGACAAAACGGAACTCCGTACCGCCCGCCATTCGAAGCGGCGCTCGCGGGTGATGCGTCAGCACGAAGACGGGCGTGTGATACGGCGGCTCGTCGCCCCACCAGCCCTTCCAGCTCTCGTCCGGCCACGGACCCCGGACAGGGCCGAACATGTTGCGCCCGAGAATCCAGGCGCCGATTCCGGCAAAGCCCTGCTCCGCGAGGCCGTTGTCGACTCCGGCCTCTCCGTCGTCATGGCCGTGCATTGCATGCCATACGCGCGTGTGGAAGAACCATTCCATCAACTCCGGGCCCCTCGCGCCCAGCGGGTTCTGGAGATCCTGGTTCGGCCCGGCTCCGTAGCCGTCGATGGAAATGGCGAAGCTTTGGACGCGGAGTTTCGACACGGCATTCCTCCCTGTCTGGTTTCGGTGGACCGGCTAAGCGACACGCCGACCTGATGGTCGACGCCAGCCCGCGCCCGACGCACGGCGGGGGAGCCGCGGGCGCTGGTTGAGCGAGAAGTCAGACGGCATATTGCAACGTCCGCGCGAGCAGTGCACCTATCGCCAAGACGACTGCATTGTGAAGCATATGTATCGCCGCCACTACGATGAACGCATCTCGTGCTCGCCGCTGCAGCCACGCAGCCAGGGCTACCGACAGCACGACAAACAGCCAGGCGACTGCGAAAACGTGCAACCATCCGCCGGAAACGACGTGCGCCAAGGCAGCAACGGCGGCAAGTGCGAGAGCGCGGAGTACGCGGGAGCGCGAAATGAGCAGGCCGAGGACATAGTAGGCGAACAACATCAGACCCGTTTCGATCAGGGGCGCCGCGATGAGCGCAGCGACGACGAACCCGTGGGTGACGTAGATGCGCGGAACCTCGATATGCAGGGTCGCCCTGGCCGCGTAGAGCAACGGCAGCAGCAACAGCGTCGGAATCGTTGCGATCGGCCACGCGATCACGACGTAGCGGAGCCGCGAGCCGGAAACGTTGAACAGGCGCGCCGCTGCCTGAGGATGCATCGAGGCGCGGTCCGACATTGCGACAATCTGGAGTCGCGTCAGCAGGATCAACGACTCTTCGGGCTCGGATCAATCGCGCTCTACTCGATTCCCTCGATAATGCGCAGGTCACGATCGGCAGCGTTGCCAAGAATGCGGAGCGCTTCCTGATACGCAGGACCGTCGTCCGCGGCGATCGCTTGCGCGACGCTGTCGAACTCGATCAGAACGGCGCGCTGGCTGAGCCCGGCCTCATATACCTGCGCGGGGATCCCGCGCGCGAGGAAGCGGCCGCCGGCGCTCTGAAGCGCGGGACCGGCGAGCTTGGCATACGCAGCAAGAGCCTGAGGGTCACGAGCGGAACGGGATGCAGAAATCCAGTACGCCTTGGGCATGGTCAGAATCCTCGCGATGTTTGGTTGAGGCAGATTACACTAACGCTTGTCATGATCGCGGCGCAGTTCTTCACGACGTCACCCACGCTCAAAATGCGCAATCCAAACTCTGTTGTTTCCAGTTTCCCGGGAGCTTTGAAGCGGGGTGCGTTCACGCATCGACTAAGCCGAGTGCATGTCACAAGCCGAATCTCTTTGCTGAAGATGGTTGATGCCTGATGGCCGAGTTGAGCCGCCGACCAGCCGCGAACGATGCCCACACCTCCGCGGTCCGCTTCAATGCACTGTTATGTCTCACCGTGTGGATCGTGCTTACGCCAAACGCTTGCGAGCCAGGGCTGCTGCTCGATCGGTAAACCCGGCGGACGATAGTAGTGGTCCAACTCCGCGAACGCCGCCGTTTTCATAAAAGCGCGCCATGATTCGAGGTCGTGGTACGCGCCATACCGGCCGCGAACCCAGCCCTCCACATTATTGCCTCGAGGATTCGACGCGAAGAGTACGCCATCGGCCTTGAGTGCCGCGCGCAATTCGCTCAGGACCCGCGGCAGCTCTTGGCGTGGCACGTGGAACAGCGACGCGTTGGCGAAGATGCCGTCGAAGCTGCGGGAAGGAAGCTTCAGCGCGAGGAAGTCCTGCTCCCAGACCTCGCAGCCGCTGTGCTCGCGTGCCATGGCGGCTAGCTTCGGGGAGCCCTCGAGGCCGATAGGCTGGTGGCCCAGAGCGCGAAACGCGGCCAGATCACGTCCAGGGCCGCAGCCGAAATCGAGGATGCGAAACGGCGGCGCACCGCGAATGTGTCGAAGCATCGCCTCGATGTTCTGCTTCACATCATGGTCCCGCGTGCCTTCCCAGAACTCGGCGGCGCGCAGGCCGTAGTGCTCGAGCGTCTTCGCCGTGATGAGCGCAAGGTCCTCGGGCAGCTGTGTCATCGCGATCCTTCGATCGTTAAAAATCTGACCAACGGAGTTAGCCAGCAGCGTCATTGACCGGTCTATCCGTTCGCCGCTTAGAAGGTTACCAAGAAGCGAAGCATGGTTCTCATGCTATGCGCGGGATCGATCACAGCAGGCGTATATCGCTCGGCGCTCGATCGAACCGGTCGTGTCTATTGTCGATGAATTTCGGCCCCTTCCCATTGTCCGTACGAGTTACGCCGGAGGCGCCACCATGGCGGGCTGCGCGTCGCGCTGGTGCGTGGCCGGCTCCGGCGGGGTCCGCGAACAGGCCACGAGTGCGACGGCGACAAACACCCGCCAAGCCAGCGGGTTGCGGGCGATCCGCTGCATCGGGTTGTCAGGTTGCACGGAACCTCACTCACGGTTACCGTGCCGGCGCGCGATGCCTTGGGAGCTGATCGTGACGAGACTTCAGGCGCCTTCGAGAGTGAACAGCATATCCAGGTCGCTCGTGCACTCCTTGCGGAGGGCAATGAGCGGCCGGTATTCCGGCGAGTTGTACCAACGGTTGAGGGAATCCATATCGGGGAACTCGATGATTACAACTCGCTCTGGTTTCCAGTGGCCGCCCTCCGGCAACTTGTGGCTTCCGCCTTTTGTCAGGTAGCGGCCGCCATGCTTGGCGATCATCGGTCCGGCCTTCGTGCGATATTCCTCGAATTTGGCTGGGTCGGTGATGATGTGCTCCGCGATCAGATAGGCTGGCATTGATCTGGTCCTCGCTGAGGTACGAACGTTCAAACGGTAAACGCTTTTCGCGCGCTAACTGGCATACCAACGCACAAAGGAGCAGCGCGTCACATGCGGCGGCCGGGGAATCTTCATCGTTTTACCGGACGCGAGGCTGATCGGACGCCAGCGGACGGCGCATAAGCAACGCCAGCGAGCCGTCCGGCTGACCGAGAGGTTGGGGCGCATTCGTCCTAAATGACAAACGGGATGGAGCGTTTCGTGTGTGACATGTATTCCCTATAGGGGTCGCCGAGGGTCTCGAGAAGAGCCTTTTCCTCAACGGAGACCCGCATGCCGTAGAGGTAGCAGTGAACGAGAAAGAGGATTGCCACGCTGATCCAGCTACCCAGCGCGAGTCCGATACCCGTGAACATCAAGAACGCAGCCGTATAGGAAGGATGGCGCACAAGCGGTATAGGCCGTGCTGAACAATTCGCTGGTCTCGTGAAACGCCGACTGTACCTGTGAAGGATTTTCCCAGCGCATTGAAGCAGTAGCGACGAAGGACCGCCCCGGCGATAAGCATTATCGTTCCTAGCGCCGCCGCGGCAACCGGGTGCGGTATCCAGCGACTATGTATGCACCTTTCTTGGTACACGCTGTGCCGGGTCATAGAAGAACGTCTCCTCCGCAATACGTTCCCCTTCCCAGCGCTGGTAGGCGAGTTCCTCCATTTGCGTTACAGTTCCGTCCAGCCACTCGAACCGAAACATCCAACGAATCACCACTTTATTGCCGTTAACGAATACCGGGCGGACGCACCTCGACGTCAGCGTTTTCGCCCTCGATAAGACGCGGCGTTCGTTCGCCACATGAGAATCGCGACCGATACGTGGCGCGGATTGATTCTCCTGCATCGAGGCATCCACAGTGTAAAAACCTTCAACTGCTTCGACGTGCGCATTCTGTTCGACCAGAGCTATGAATCGTTCGAGTGTTTCAGCTGTCGGCATGTGCTTCTGACGTTGGGTCTAACGAACTAAGCTGACCGGCCTGGCGAACGGCGCGCCAGCGGCGCCGGCGAGGCGTCCAGGTTGAGCGAGATGCTTGAACAAGAGAGGATTCACCACGCGGGCGAAACTGGCAGACGCCTTCTTTGACTTTCGAGATATTCCAGCATTGACGTCCCCTCGATGCTGCCTAGCGACCAAGGCTGGCCAGCGCCGAGCCGGCGGCTTGCCAATGCCGCCGGCAAGCGCTCCTGTCGAGCGAGTGGTTGGTGGGGCTCATGTCTTGTTAGTATTCCTCCGATAAAGGACTACTGCAACGAGCGATACAGCTAAGCCAATGAACGCGCCACGCCAGCTCGCAACATAGAATCCAACAAGAGCCGCGGCGACCACCAAGAGCAGCCTCGACGCCGAGAAAAGTGCAGGGCGGCGGGGGCTGTGTTTGGCCCCACGAAGAACCATTCCGGGCGCATTGAGATCGATGAACTTCGCAGTGCTGGATCTTCGAAGTTGTCCAAAAGCCCACAATGGGGACAGGCCCCAATGAGATCAAGGGAACCTGTAAGCGCTACTGGATCACTTCGTCCGCGCGCAGCAGCACGGCTTGCGGAATCGTGATGCCAAGAGCCTTCGCGGTCTTGAGATTGATGACCAGGTCGAACTTGGTAGGCTGCTCGACCGGAAGATCACTCGCCGCTTCGCCTTTGAGGAGCATATCCACGTAGGCCGCGGCGCGTCGATATACGACGTTTAGGCTCGGCCCATAGGCGATGAGAGCGCCGGCCTGCGCGAAGTCCCTGTAGATCGACACCACAGGCAGAAGGTGATTCGCGGCGAGGTCGAGAATCTGCCGCCGATGTTTCGTGATCGCTCCGTCGTCCATGACAAACAGGGCTTCCGAGCGAGCGCGTGACGCGGCTTCGAAGGCGCCCGCATAGTCGTTCGGGTCGTGCACGGGAAGACGGACGAACGTCAAACCCAGTTGCTTGCCTTTGCGTTCGACCTCGTTGATGATCACGACCGCGCCCGCGTTGTCACCCTGGTAGAGCGCCGCCATCCGCGAGATCTTCGGAAGTGTCTCGCGGAGCAACTCGACGCCCTTCGGTCCGAGCGCGTCGGGCATGAAGCTCAGCCCGGTGACGTTCCCGCCGGGATGAGCGAGGCTGGCCACGAGGCCGGATTTAACGGGATCGGCTACCCGCATCATGACCACCGGGACGGTCCGGGTTGCTTTCTTGGCTGCCTGGGCGGCCGGCGTATTGATCGCCACAATCACATCGACTTCGAGCCGCAGAAGCTCCTCGACGAGAGTCGGAAGCCGCTCGTTGTGTCCTGCCGCATTTCGCAGCTCAATGCTGATTCCGCTACCCTCGACATAGCCGAGCTTGCGAAGCTCGTCGCGGAACGTATCGAGCAACCCTGGCTGCAGGTCCTGGGCCAGAACGCCGATCCTGCGGACCGACTTCACTCGTTGCGCTCGGGCGGCCGAGGACGCAGCGAGCAGCAGTGTACCGATAAGGAACGTGCGACGCGAAATCATGTCGGGCCTCCGACGGCGGGTCATGGATTCAGTTCGAGGCGTAGCGCGGTGGCACGAGTATAACGTCGTCGCGCCCGCGGGCCGGCGCGCGTGAACTGCGCCTGCCTACTTCTTCCCCGAGTACCAGACGCCACCGCCCGTTGTGGTCGATTCCGGAAGCCTTGGCGGGTTTGGCTTGCGCCATGGATCCCCTGCTGCCCTGACGTAGTGCTTGATGACATAGCCCCATGGAATGACGATGGGTACGAGCACGACGCTCATGAGGCAAGCAAACAGGGTCTCCGAGGCGTACTCGTCAAGCCCGGTATATACCCCACGTGCGGAGTGCGAATGCGAGGACCCGGATGACCTTCCAAAGCAGCTCAAACAGGAGTAGCGGAAGCATCTGAAGTGGGTAGCGAAGCCCAAGGACGAGAGCACCGCGAGAGCCCCGAGAACCGCTGGGATGACAGTCTTTGCGTCGGCGGTCGTGTCAGGCGGAGCGACGATCATTGGTGATATCGTTACGCCTAATCCCACGGCGACGAGCAGGTACATCGCTCGGAGGAGGTAGAGCCGCAGGGTACTGACTTCCGGCATGTGGACTTGACCTTTTTCGGACGACAGACGCGGCCACAGAATGGTTGCGCCGCCTAACGAACGAAGCTGACCAGCCGCGAGCGCACGGCTTGCCAGGGCCGTCGGCGAGCGGTCCGGTTTGAGCGAGCGCGCCTAGGCGTCATCGTTCAGGCGCTTTGCGTAGACCACGCTTGCATGGCCCACGGGATGGTCTTGGACGACGGCCTGCGCTTTGTAGCCCCTGCGCTCGTAGAAAGCCGGCGCTTGGAAGCTATGCGTCGCCAAGAACACCACTGAGCAGCCTCTCTTCCTCGCGTGTTGACGCCTAACGAACCAAGCTAATCGGCGGCGAGCGGACGGCGCGCCAGCGACGCCGGCGAGCGGTTGAGCGAGAGGTTAGCCGGCGCGACGAGGTCACCCATGACAAGAGTAGCTCAACCGTAGCCGTGTCGGGGTTTGTGGAAGCGCCACAACGATCGGTTGGCGCCTAATCGGCGGGCGAAATATGAAACAGGTTGAGTAAGTTGCGGCGCTGGCTTCCACCCACGCGCCAGCCTGATAAATGCGAAGAGCTGTCGGGTCGGCTACACCGATGGCGCGAATAAGGTACAGGGACTCGCCCGAGGCGGCGTCTGGAACGCGGCCAATTAGCAGCGCAGCGCGCTCGGCCGAAATGGAAATAATTGCTCGAGCCTTGAGTAATTGCTCCGCGACGTCGATTTGCGGCGCAGACACATACCAAAATGAACGAATTTCCCTCGCCTGCGATGGTTCGAAGAGGTGGTTGCCAGAAGGATTCGACTCATCAAGCCACGCATCGCCGCCACAGGCGGTGAGGGTACCTCCAGTAAGGACAAGAGCCAGAAGACCGAGAGAGCGCGTTTGCCGCACCGCTTGCTCGACTGCATTCAAGCCGGCCAACGGGCCAGGCTAACCGGTCGCGAGCGGACGGCGCGTAAGCGCCGCCGGCGAGCGCTCCGGTTGAGCGAGAGGTTAGATACTCTCTTTCCTGTCAAGCGGTTTTTGCTGTGAGTCTAAAGAATTTGTTGCCGTCGAAATCCTGATCGTGCTTGAGCATGCCCCAAATGGCGTGCAGCAATTTGCGCATCACTGCGACCACGGCTTGCATCGGCTTCTTCCCAGCGGTGACGAGTTTGTCGTAGAACGCCTTCACGTTGGGCTCGTGTTGAATGGCCACCAGGGCGGGCATGTTTCATCGCGGCTCCCGTATTACGCTGAACTCCGGTTCCCCCGACCTTGCACCGTTGCTAAACCGACCTTGTGATGCAGACTCTCACCTCTGTGATATTCCGCGGTATTGGCAAAGAAGGCGGGCGGCCGATCTAACCCACAAGGTCCGAGCCTTAAGGCGTCAACGGCCTCCCCGGAGAAACCATAGTTTCCGCCGCTCATCGCGAGCACCGCAAATCCTCACTTTCCAATATACAAGGCGTCATGAGCTTCAGACCAATCGAGAAAGAGCTCAAGTATCCGCTCAAGCTTCGTTTCGTCGCCGGCACCGTGCCAGACACCATCCGTAAAGTGACACGTGTAGACCTCTGCCTGTAGTGGTTTCGCGCCGAAGCCGCACGCTACAAGGTCCGCTGACACTCAGTTATGAGAAGCCTCGGGCAGGGTGTGCAGATAGCTGTAGAGGGCGGCAATCTCCGAATCCGTGAGGTGCGACAAATGTTGCCGTGCCCAGGGGCTCATCGTCTTGAGGTTTCTTCCGCCGAGCGCCACGCCTGTTCGCAGCAGCTGAGTGAATTGTTCCAGGGAATAGGCAGCCACTAGCTGCAGGCTTGGACTGGTGAACTCAGGGTTGGAATCCCCGCGCAGGCTTGTCCCATGACACTCCGCGCAAGTAGTTCGCGCGAGGTACCGCCCATACGCAGCTTCTTCGCTGGCCGCATCGGGGGGAGGGACAGTTTCGGCAATGAGCTGCGCGACCGTTTTGAATTTACCACTGGCAACGCCGATCCGCCCGAGTGGACCAAGCGACAGGCTCGGGCCCGGCCCCTCGACCGCTGGCAGTGACTTGAGAAACGCGATGATGCGGCCCAAGTCTTCGTCAGTCAGCAGCACGAACTCTTCCGCCGGCATCACCATCATGCTGCGGCCCCCGGGCCGAACGCCATTTCTGATGATGCCGACGAGTTGCGAATCGCTGTACTGACGGACGGCGGCCGTGAGATTGGGCGCGACGACACGTCCGATCATCGGCTCGTCGAACATGACAGCTCCCTCGACTTCTCGCCCATGACAACCACCGAAGCACCCGCGAAGGGTTGCGAGCCGCCGTCCCTCGACAATCGCTGCGTGATCCGTCGGAATCGATATCGCGACTGCCGGGACTTCGTAAGTTCGTCGTAGAATTCGCTCAGAGACAATGTAGACGACGGCGTAAGCGATGAGAGCCAATGCCGCGAGGCCCCCCAGGGCTGTGCCTATCCAGCGCAGCAGACGCTTCATCATTACCCGATTTCGAGGATTCCGCCGAAGTTTCCCCGCAACGCCGGCTCAATGCAACATTCCCCGATTGACGACCAGTTCTGGCGCTACGCCAGGCTTGCCGGTTGAGCGAGGGGTCAGGCCTCATAGCCACCTGCGCACTTTGGCTTGGTATGCAGAGTAAGCAGAGCCGAAAATGCCGGCGAGAACTCGCTCCTCGGGGATGATCTGGAAGCGGGTGATGTAAAGAATGAAGGCCAATGGCCCCAGAAGAGTCCAAACGGAGGACAAGAATACCGTCCAAGCTAGAAGTACTACGGCAACTCCGACATACATCGGATTTCGCGTAAACCGATAGACGCCGGAAATAACAAGGGAGCTGGTGGTTTCTGGCTTCAATGGGCTGGTAGTGGTCTTTGCGCGCCGGAACGCAACGGCGCCTGAAATAGCAGTGGCGAGGCCAGCGAGCGCGATTGCAATTGCTGCGACCAGGCGGATAGGCGCGAGTACGTCAGCCGATGGGGTGACCAAAGAAATTCCCCACATCACTGCCGCGATGAGCAGTGCAACGACCGGCGGCGGGATCTTGAGTTCGAGTGCGTGCATCAGATGACGATTGATGCCTAACGAACCTAGCTAACCAGCCGCGAGCGGACCCCGCAAGCGCCGCGGGCGAGCGGTCCGGTTGAGCGAGTGGTTAGGCCGCGCTCTGCGCAACCAACGCATAGTGCTCCACCGTTGGGAACGGATCATAGAAATGATGCAGCAGTTGCCTCCAGCGCTGGTATTCAGGTGAGCCACGGAAGCCCACCGTATGCGCCTCGAGCGAGACCCAGTCGACCAGCAGCAAATAGCGATTCGGTGTTTCGACGCAACGCTGTAGCTGATGTGAAAGGTAGCCAGGCATGGCCGCGATGATGGGCGACGCTTGCGCGAACGCCATCTCGAACTCGCGTTCAAGGCCAACACGGACGTTCAATATTCCCACTTCCAAAATCATTGGACTCTCCAGCGCGGCCTAACGAACCAAGCTAACCGGCGCCGAACGGACGGCACGTGAGCGCCGTCGGCGAGCGGTCAGGTTGAGCGCGTGGTTAGGCATCTTCACCTTCACTTGATCGGCGTGCCATCCACCATGCCAGGAGACCAAAAGCAATTGCAATGCTTCCGAGGAAGGTCCAAAACCAGGCGAATCCTTTTGCATCGGCTATGGCTGCGGGATCCGTCAGGTTGCCGAGCGACGTGAAGCCGGTAATCGCGACACTAAGGCATATGGCGGCGAAGATTGCGGCGGCAATCATCGTAGCGTGTAACGAAAGTTTCATAGGGCAGGCGAGAGAAGATACCTAACGAACCAAGCTAACCGACCGCGAGCGGACGGCGCGCCAGCGCCGCCGGCGAGGCGTCCCGGTTGAGGGAGTGGTTAGGCCTCGGCGGCGTTCGTGGCGCGATAAGGGGGCGAGGGATCACTGGAAGGTCACCCCGGACTTGAGCGTGATCAGCAGCACGCCGGCCACGATCAGGGCGACTCCTCCCAATGCTGCCGCGTCGAATCGCTGGCCCAGAAAAACGACCGAGGCGATGCATACGAGGGTAATGCCGACGCCGGCCCAGATGGCGTAGACAAGGCCAACCGCCATGTACTTCAGGACGAAGCTCAACAGAAGGCCGGCTATGGCGTAGAAGAAGACCGAAGCAATGGCCCACCACCACTTGGTCAAACCGTCCGAAAGTTTCAAGAGCAATGTGGCTACGACTTCACTGACGATCGCAACGGCGAGAAACGGATAGTGCACTTAGGAAACCTCCTGAGGAAGGCGAGCCAGCCGAGGTTGGCGCTCGGTTTGCGACGCGGCGTGGCGTGCACGCAATCCTACGCGAAACCCGCCGAGACCGTTGCATTGCGCGACTGAGCCATGGTCTTCGCGAGGCCTAACGAACCAAGCTAACCGGCCGCGAGCGGACAGCGCGCCAGCGCCGCCAGCGAGCGATCCGGTCGAGCGAGGCGTTAGCCGTCAACTTCCTTGGATTCATGCGACCTCAAGCAGAGCTCGGGGATTCTTTGCCGCCACCAGAAGCAGTGTCCGAGCTGCGCCAGAAGGCGCCCGACGCCCTTGCTCCCATTCTTGCAGGGTGCGCACAGATACGCCTAGCAGTGCCGCAAACTGGGCCTGCGAAAGACCCGTACGTTCACGAATCGTGGTCACAGAAGGAACATCTACCACCCGACCGACCTCGCCACGCTTCAGTTGGCGCAAACCTTCCAGGATTTCCATTCCAACGTTTCGCTTTGCGGCTGCCTTAGCCATCAAGTTCACCTTTGATCCGTTTCAGTACGACGTCAATGCCGTACCATGCTCTGTTGACGGCTAACGGACCAAACTAACGGGCCGCGAGCGGATGGCGTGCAAGCGCTGCCGGCGAGCGGTCCGGTTGAGCGAGAGCTTAGGCGTCGGCATTCCTGGCCGCCTATTGCGCCAACGCCATGCTGTGCCACCAGATACGGCATTCCGAGCACAAGCCAGCGTCAAACACGGCTTGCAGAATTCCGTCTAAGGCCATGCGCGGGAGCGGATCGCCGGGCTTTCGCTTCACCACGTTCGTTCCGGCGGACGCTGCCCAGATTTGAAACAGTTCCTCGGACGTGACTTGATACGTGACATGCCAATGCGCTAGTCCGCCGCTCGGGGAGGATGCGAGGATCTCATACGTGACGTTGATATCAGCTTGCAGCTTGACGCGCTGCCAGTACTTTGCGAGTTGTTCGTGTCCTCGCTGTTCGGCGAATGGGGTGTTGCGGTAGATCCCGTCGCTCGTAAACAGGGCGCAGAAGCGCGACTCGTCACGCGCTTCCCACGCACCTTTATAGCCCTGCATGAACTGCTCGATATCCATTCGGATCTGTCTCGGTCCTTCGACGCCTAACGAACCAAGCTAACCGGCTGCGAGCGGACGGCGCGCCAGCGCCGCCGGCGAGGCGTCCGGGTTGAGCGAGGGGTTCGGCGTCATTTGCGCTGTCGAGTCCTCTAGAGTGCCCCGATGGCGACCAACGCACGCCTTACTTCCTCGACTCCTTCAGGCGGCAGCGGTGCCTGCGGCGGCAGCGGTGCGCCGACCGGATAACCTTGGAGCTGGAGCCCACCCTTAATGCACGCGGCAAGGTTGTACTTGGCGAACGCCTGGTTAAGATTCCACAGCGGACGCTGACACTCCATTGCCGCAGCCCAATCGCCGCGGCGGCAAAGGTTGTAGAGGCCGACGCTCTGTCTCGGCGCGATGCAAGCAGGCCCTGCCATCCAGCCGACGCCACCGATCAGCATCACACAGGTTGGAATATGGGACGAGGCCGCGAACACCTCCATCCGCCCTTGCACTCGGTTGATAATCGATAGCAAGCGACCGGTATTGAAGGATGCATCTTTGATGTAACGAATATTGGGGATGTGGCTCAGCTGGTCTATCACGGGCAGGCTCAAGTCGGAGCGCTGGAAGTTCGGGTTGGTGTAGAGCACGATGGGTATCGAGATGGCTTCCGCGATCGCCCTGAAGTAGGCGAACACCCCCTCGTCGGAGACGGGGAAGTACGCCTCCAGGATGGCGAGGATGCCGTCGCAGCCCAGGCGTTCGAACTCACGCGCTTCGGAAACTGCTTCGGCGATCGTAGTCGAAGCTACGCCCGCTATGACAGGAACGCGGCCTTTCGCCGCCTCGATGACGACTTCAACGACTCGCAGTCGTTGCGGCCGCGTCAGATAAGCGAACTCGCCGGTTGACCCGAGGGGCGTCAGGCCGTGGACACCAGCCGTGATGAGGTCATCGCACAGCCGTGCCAAAACGTCCGCGTTCACCTCGCCTGACTCATGGACAGGCGAAACAACGTACGGGAAAACACCGTGAAAGCCTACTTCGCTCATCGCAGTCTTCGCTTGCGCCCTTGAGGGTCTGACGCCGAACGAACCAAGCTAACCGGCGCCGAGCGGACGGCGCGTAAGCGCCGCCGGCGAGCGGTCCGGTTGAGCGAGTGGTTAGGTTTTACATCCATGTTCCATCGTTACTACTACTTTTCCTCTGGCGTGTCCTTCTTCCATATACCGGATGGCCTCAGGGACATCACCCAACCGATAGGTCCGATCGATGACCGGAGCGACTTTTCCGGTTTCAAGGAGATCTCGAATGACCATCAAGTCATCTTTGCTCATATGCGTCAGAAGCGGGAGCAGTTTCTGGCTTGCGAACCATGACGATACTACGGCTTTCACTGTCACCGTCAGAGGTCCTAACCAACTCCCATCGTTCGGGCCTCCGACCATCACCAGGGTTCCCTCGTTAGTCAGCGCGCGCTTGCAATCCGACAGGGAATGGTTCCCAACCAGATCTACTATCAGGTCATACCGCTGCCCACTCTTGGTGAAATCTTCGTGCGTGTAATCTATGACATGGTCGGCGCCGATCGAGCGGACCATGTCCGTATTCCTCGTGCTGCACACGCCTGTCCCCTCTGCTCCGAACACCTTGGCGATCTGCACGGCGAAGGTCCCGACGCCTCCCGCCGCGCCGTTGATCAGGACCTTCTGGCCGCGCCGAATCCGTCCTTTGTCGCGGAGACTCTGCAGGGCGGTGAGTGCCGCTACCGGTGCGGCCGCCGCTTGCTCGAACGTCACGTTGGCGGGTTTCGGCACCAAGGCGCGTTCAGAAGCACACGCATACTCGGCAAAGGCTCCTTTGCACGTGCCGAACACCTCGTCACCTGGTCGGAAGTGCGTCACGTTCTTGCCGACCTCTTCGACCTGCCCTGCCACATCAACTCCGAGACGGGTCTTTGGCTTGCGCAGCCCGGCTACTATGCGCACGAAATGAGGCGTCCCTCTCATGAAGTGCCAGTCCAGTGGATTGACGGACGCCGCACGAATCCTGACTAAGACTTCGTCGTCCTTCGGGATGGATCTTGGTACCTCCGTCAAACGAAGAACATCTGGAGGCCCGTATTCTGTGTATGAGATCGCTCTCATTTGTCGTTCTGACGGGTCATTCACGACGACCGAAGGTTTGTGAAACCTAACAATAATAGGTAACCGGCGTGCCGCCAGCGCGGCTCGCCAAGAAGAACTGCCGTACCCGGCACGTCCGGTTGACCGCCGGGTTAGGCGGCAGGACGTGGCAACCGGTGCGCACAAGACGTTGGGGCGAGCGAGACGTGCCGGCGAACGTACATCTCGGTCAGCTCGTAACGGCGCCTTCGCACCGTTCGTGCCACCTACTTCTCAAAGCGACCCGTGGCGTCACGATCGCGCTCGTATCGTCTCGTGAGCGGAAACGGCGGCAACCAGGACTCGCGACGGACGATCCAGCTTTCGTAGGTTGGCATCAGTTGGTCAGGGGCATCCAGGGATCCTAGGTTCACTTCGATTTCGTCTGCGGTGCGTGCGAAAATGGACGAGCCGCAGCGGGGACAGAAAAACCGCCCGGCGTAGTCGCGTGTTTCGCCATCGATCGTCACCGCATCCTGAGGGAACACCGCGGAAGCGTGAAAAAGGGCCCCATGATGCTTGCGGCAGTCGAGACAGTGACAAAGGCCGACCCGGTATGGGAGTCCCGACGCCACAATTCGGACGTTGCCGCAAAGGCAACCGCCCGTGAATCGGTCCATGCTGCGTCTCCTCTAAAATCAAGCGGTCGGAATGTTTACAACGAACCCCGTCGGGCGTCCATGAACGATGCGCCAGCCTTTTCGGCTAGGCTTTACAGCGTCGAGAGAATAAACCTTCGACTGCGCGCGCCGAATTCTTGTGAGAGTATGTCGAGATCTATAAAGCCGGCGTCCACGATGCTCTACCCAGGGTGCGATGTGCTGAGACAATAGTACCTTGGCTCATACGCTATCGAAAATTCCGCGTCTTCACTCTGATCGAGTCGACGTGCAGGTCCGGAATGTAGATGTCACGAGTCCGCAGACCGCGTGGCGGCGTTTCGCGCGGGTCCGGGCCGGAGCCGCCATGGCGCACCTGGTCGCCGCCTAACGAACCAAGCGAACCGGCGCCGAGCGGACGGCGCGCCAGCACCGCAGGCCAGGCGTCCGGGTTGAGCGAGAGGTTTAGGCTGCAATGCAGCACGCAATAGAGGCACCGACGGCGCTATTTGCACCATTGCTGCTCGCAAGGGACGCCGTCGTGATTGCCGTCCATCTTTGTGTTGGGGCAATGCTGCAGAAAATACGTTGCCTCGGCGCACGACGTCATTTGTGAACAGTATGTGCGTCCATCGCAAGCAAAGGTAGACGCTGGAGCAGACCGCGGCAAGGTCTGCGGCATTGCTTCTTCCTCAGAGATAGGCGCGCTGCGCTGATGACGGGAATAGGCGTACCACGCCAGCGATAGGACGAGGACTATAGCGATAACGTTTCGCATTTGGGCTGATTGCGGTGCGGCCTAACGAACCAAGCTAACCGGCCGCGAGCGGACGGCGCGTAAAGCGCCGCCGGCGAGCGGTCCGGTTGAGCGAGTGGTTAGGCTGCAGTGTCGACCGCATGCTCCCAGCCCGGAAATACCAAGACGGCTGGATGACAACGAAGCGCACGCGCCAGCACCTTAGCGCGCTCAACACCCAGGCGCACGCGACCATTCTCGATAGCGGACAGCGTAGCTTGGGGAATGCCGCTAAGCTCGGCGAGCTGGTTTTGGCTGAGACCCTGCAGCTCACGAATGATACGCACTGATTCTCCAGGCGAGACCTCGATCCGCTTTTTCGCGGGACGGAATTGGCTCATTTATGTTCTCCGATAATCGTGCGCGGTGACTGAGATGACCTGAAAGAGCATATCCGCGGCAAGGACCCGGTAGATGACGCGGAACTGTAGCCCAAGCCGCGACGATCGGTAGCCTTTCCATTCGCCCGACAGCGCTTCGTCATGGAACCCGGTGATCTGCCGTAAGCCGGGTGGGCCGGACAGGGTGGCAATATCCTTCCACTTCTCGTAGCGCTTCAGGATCTCCTGTGGAGCCGATGCGCATTGCTTGTCAACGCGCCGATGCTCCTCGATCCGCCACATGCCATATTATGCATATGTCATTTGTGGCATGTCAAGGTTCGGAGCGTCACGCCGGTGCAGCTGGGGCAAGTCCGTACCTAGACATGACCGAGACCAGGGCGCCCTTGTCCGGAGGCCCTCCGGCATTGATCACCGCAGCGACATCCTTGAAGTACTGGGCTCCGATGTCCGGAGACATGACGATCAAGGCGCGAGCAGTCTCAACGAACGGATTCGAGAAAGCGTGAACCGCGCCTCTTGGCGTGCTCATCGTTTGGCCCACTGTCAGATCGCGTGTCTCAGCTCCGACCGAATACCGAAGTGTTCCGGCGAGGACATACACGCATTCGTCGTTGTTGGAGTGACTATGGGGCGGTGGAACGTTCGATCCTGGCGGCACTGTCAGTTCGAACATTCCGAGACTCTTCGTGTGAGAGCCATCGACGATGTAGTCGATACCCAATTGACCTACTTTGATTTTCGTGGCGTCCATGGATTCTCCGGTCAGTGTGAGGGGTAGTGTGCGCGCTTGTGACGCCTAACGAACCAAGGTAACCGGCGCGACGAAGGACGGGCCACAGGCCCGCCGAGGAGCGTCCGTGTTGACCGCGTGATTCGGCGGCACAGTGCTACCTGACGAACCGCTGTGCAAAATTCTCACGCGCTTTAGCAGCCTCTACTTCTCGATATCTCGGAGGCGCAGTTGTTTTCAGTGAGCTAAGAAGACTGCTGGAGATTGCAGTTATGCCTTCGACAGCAGCAAGAAAGGCCGTCTCGTTTGCTTTCGATGGCTTGTTGAATCCGCTAACCTTTCGCACGAATTGAAGCGATGCCGCGCGAATCTCTTCCTCGGTCACAGGAGGGGAAAAATTAAAGAGGATCTTGATATTTCGACACATGTTCGTTGTCCTCAATGAGTTTGGGACGCCTAACGAACAGAGCTAACCGGTCGCGAGCGGACGGCGCGTAAGCGCCGCCGGCGAGCGCTCCGGTTGAGCGAGAGGTTAGATACTCTCTTTCCTGTCAAGCGGTTTTTGCTGTGAGTCTAAAGAATTTGTTGCCGTCGAAATCCTGATCGTGCTTGAGCATGCCCCAAATGGCGTGCAGCAATTTGCGCATCACTGCGACCACGGCTTGCATCGGCTTCTTCCCAGCGGTGACGAGTTTGTCGTAGAACGCCTTCACGTTGGGCTCGTGTTGAATGGCCACCAAGGCGGGCATGTTTCATCGCGGCTCCCGTATTACGCTGAACTCCGGTTCCCCCGACCTTGCACCGTTGCTAAACCGACCTTGTGATGCAGACTCTCACCTCTGTGATACTCCGCGGTATTGGCAAAGAAGGCGGGGGGCCGATCTAACCCACAAGGTCCGAGCCTTAAGGCGTCAACGGCCTCCCCGGAGAAACCATAGTTTCCGCCGCTCATCGCGAGCACCGCAAATCCTCACTTTCCAATATACAAGGCGTCATGGCTAACGATATGGGCGACTCACCTATCGCCGTCGCCGTGCACCGCTGTCAACGCCTTCACGGCGACCGCGGCCACGAGGGCGGTCAACAACACGCCGCACACGCCGATGAGAATCGCGAGCACGCGCGTGAGCAATGTCTTGGGCGCAAGATCGCCGTAGCCGATTGTCAGTCCGGACACAAAGGCAAAATAGATCGACTCCTGTAACGACCAACCTTCGATCAGACCGATTACGACACCGAGCGCGACGATTATTCCGAGCAAAGCTGACAGGACTGGCCACACGACGCGCAACCCGACGAGCAGCCCTGCAGCGAAGTCCCGTCTCATTGTGCGCGAATCCATGTGCTGACTCCGTGGTTGCGAGATGGTACACAAGCTTGGAAGAAGTCCTTACGTCCGTGAGCTAACGAAGCCCTCGTGACGCCCAACGATTGAGTTCAGCGGCCGCCGAAGGCGGTCCGCTGGAACGAAGGGTTGGGCGTCGCTCGCATCCCACGTTCATGAGCGTGTGCCCACCGCGAGTATCGCGACAGCCGGGACGTTAATCACCGTGCCTTCCTTATACGTCTGGAGGGCCGCGTCAAGCGCAGCGATGACCGAAGGCAAGACATCTGGCGGCTGGGCGCGGATCAGTGCGGATGATCGAGCCGTGCCTTTGAGCATCAATTCGATCAGCTTCGCTGCTGACTCAACTACGACAAGCTTCTCCAACTTCCGCGTTGAGGTATTTCCTAGGCCAAAGCCAGCCCCTCGCAGGAGGCTGAGGCAAGAGTGGTCTTCATTGATATCGCCCTGTGGCGGGGCGGGCAGCGACGATCCGGCTACGCCCCCTTGACGAATAGCATCAGTCAGCAGTTGTTGCAGCGCGTGATCGGTGGCGGACCACACCGTAAACGCAAGACGGCCACCAGGACGAAGAACGCGATGTGCTTCCACGATAGCAAGCTGTGGATTGGGGAAGTGATGTACGCCAAAACCGATGACGACACGATCAAACGAACCGTCACGGAACGGTAGGTGTTCAGCATCCGCCTCTGCGAATGAAACGAGAGGGTATCGCTCACTTGATTGGGCCACCATGCCGGCGCTGAAATCGACGCCTGTTGGCGCCGCGCCCATGGAGGCAGCCAACGAAGAGACAAGGCCGCTGCCACACGCCACATCGAGAACCTGTAAGCCAGCGTCACACCCAACCGCATCCAGCAACGGGCGAGCAAACAGCGCAGTCACGGTTTCAAACGAGTCGGCGTAATTTGCAGCGGCGCGTTCCCAGGCCACGTGCTCGAACTCGCGATACCGCAAATGTGCCGGGTCAGGCCTCACCTGGGCTCCCACTGCGTTTCATGTGACGCCCAACGAACCAAGCTAACCGGCCGCGAGCGGACGGCGCGCCAGCGCCGCCGGCGAGCAGTCCGGTTGAGCGAGGGGTTGGGCGTCTTGGCGGTCACTATGCGGCAAGCCTCTTGACGCGCAGCTCTCGACGCCGTTGCTCAGCTTGCCAGAGATCATATTGCAGTTGCTGATTCAACCAACTCTCCGAGGACGTTCCGAACGCTATCGACAGCCGAACCGCCATTTCCGGACTAATACCCGCGCGACCGTTCAAGATGGCAGACAGCGTCTTGCGCGTCACGCCAAGAGCCTCGGCGGCTTCGGTAACGGAAAGGCCTAACGGATCGAGGCACAGTTCGCGTAGAACAGCGCCAGGGTGAGGAGGGTTGTGCATGAGCATGGCAGGAAACCTCAGTGATAGTCCTCGTAGTCGACATCCGTGGCGTGCCCCTCGACAAACCTGAACGTGACACGCCAATTACCGCTGACTCGGACCGCCCATTGGCCTTTGCGATCACCCGTAAGCGGGTGCAATACCAACCCGGGCAGATTCATATCGCTGGGGCCAACCGAAACGTTAAGGCGGCCAAGTATGAGCCGCAACCTCTCGGCGTGCTGCGCTTGAATCCCGGCCTTCGTGCCTTTGAGAAAGAACCGCTCCACGCCTTTATGCCGGAAGGCGCGAATCATAGAGCCATTGTAACCCGAAACGTATCAGGTTACAAGACGCCCAACGAACCAAGCTAACCGGCGCGTGCCGGCGGGCGCCGCAGGACGCCCGCCGGACACGCGTCCGGTTGAGCAAGGGGTTAGCCCGCACGCTTTCGGCCCTGGCGATGCGCATCCATGTAGGCGCGCAACAACGCATTCATTCGAGATTGGTAGCCGCGACCCTGCGCTCGGAACCACTCAACGACATCGGAGTCGATCCGGAGCGAAAGCAGGGTTTTCGTGCGTGGCGTATCTAGGCCACGCCGCACCACAGCCCGCGCAAACATTTCGGGCGTCCAGGCGGGGGCGTCGTCGTCGACAACGATTTCGGAATCTCTCAGCGCCGCCAGGCGCTTCAGGTCACTTGCCGATTTGCGAGAAGAAGAAACGCGCTTCATGCTTTAGGGCCTTGCGAATAGAGATGATGCGAACCTGATCGCCTCGCTCGGCATATACGAGCGAGACCACGATGTCTGCGAGAAGTCCAAGCGCCACGTAGCGAGTTTCGCCGTAGTCCTCGCGTGTATCCTCGACTGTGACGAGCGGACCCTCAAAGATTGCTGGTGCGTCCGAGAAATCGATGCCGTGTTTCGAGAGATTGAGCTTCCGCTTCTTTTCGTCCCACGTGAACACGCTCCTATTGTAACTACGACACGTAGCTACGTCAAGCGTGTGTATCGGGCCAGCACATATTGCACTGGTGGTGTTGGTGGAGGAATTGTACTGGGGAGAGCAAACGTGGAGTTTTGCGACCTGGCAGCGGGGTGTTGAGGCTGAAGTGCGGTCGCTCGAGGTTGTACCAGGACAGCCAGCGCAGCAGTTCGAGATTGAACTCGGTGAGCTGGTCGAGGAAGAGCAGGTCGTAGTGGTAATCGATGCATTCTTCCTGCACGGTGCGATTGAAGCGCTCGCAATGGGCGTTCATACGGGGGGTGTGGGGAAAGGTATGCCAGTGGGAGCACAGCAAGTGAGCGAGTTCCTGGGCGAAGAAGCGCTGGAACTCACTGCCGTTGTCGGTGAGTACAGTTTCGATGGCGAAGGGAAACACGGCCTGGATGAGGCGAAAGAACTGTGCCGCGGCGGCGCTGGCATGGCTGCGGGTGCCCCAAGCCCAGGCGAAATGGGAATGGAGGTCGACGCAGGTGATGATGTAGCGATGCTGGCCCTCGGTGTGCAGCTCGATGGTGTCGAGGCCGACGCAATGACCCGGGCGCTCGGCGCGGAAGTGCTTGGGCTTGCGCAGCCGCGTCCCGCGCATGGGCTTGGCTTTGCCGGGGGCTCCGAAGCGCCGTGGGTGGCTGCGCATCTTGTCGGGCGCATCGGCGATCAGCCGGCCGACGGTGCGCGCGCTCGGACAGGGCAGCTGCGCCGCGGCGGCGAAGGGCACGAGCAGCAGGTGCAGTTTCTCCTTGGCCAAATTCGGGTGCACCGTACGCAGCCGCCGGATCTCGGCGCAGACCGCTGCGGGCCACTGCCGGTGGCGCCGTCGCTTTGGTGCCGTCGATCGCGGCACCAACGCGGCCACGTTGCCGCCTTCGACTCGGAGCTTGGCTCGCCAGGCAAACAACGTGCGCCGGCTTACCTTGAAGGCATCGCGGGTAGCCGCCAAGCCGTAGCGGCGCCAGAAGTCGAGAATCTCCAACCTGCGCTGCGCGTCGGGGACGATCATCCCCCAGCGTAGGGCGTAATCCGCAATCCGGTAAAACCCGCGAATCTTATGGCCGACGTGCTGAAACTGCATCGCACTCCTCCTGCAAGGAGTGCAATATGTTTCTGGCCTTAGTCAGCGTGCGGGCTAACGAACCAAGCTAACCGGCCGCGAGCGGACGGCGCGCCAGCGCCGCCGGCGAGCGGTCCGGTTGAGCAAGGGGTTAGCCCTCACGGCCTAGGCGACGCGCCGCAACTCTTCGCGGATGACGCGCCGTAGCGTGGACTCGAGACCGCGCTGCTTCACATAACCCTTGAGCGCCTCGTTGATGAGGCTCTGGTAGTTGCCGCCGCCGGCTTCGTTGACCTGGCGTTTAAACCACTCGATCACTTCGTTGTCGAGACGGATCGTAATGCGTGTCTTGCCAGGTGCCGCAGGCGTCACCGCGCCACGCTTGGCTTTGGAGAAGTCGTATTCAGCCTTCATAGAACGTGCGCTCCTGTTTGGTCGCGACGCGCGCCGAAATGAACCGAATGCGTGAGCCGCGTTCCGTATATGACAAGGTGACGACCGAAACCATCGACGCCGATCGTGACGAAGCGAAGCTCGTTGCGCGCTTCTGGATCGGGACGGGTCAACGCGAGGTCATCTTCGAAGACGGCAACGGCGTCGGCGAAATCGACGCCATGTTTGGCAAGGTTTGCACGATTCTTCGCCTTGTCCCACTCAAACAGCATGGGTGATTATATGCACAAACGTACACAGGCGCAAGTCGTGAGGGCTAACAAACCAAGCTAACCGGCGCCGAGCGGACGGCGCGTGAGCGCCGCCGGCGAGGCGTCCGGGTTGAGCGAGAGGTTAGGCGGCAGAGCCATTGCGCGAAGAAATCGATTGAGCGCTGCGCTCGTTCTACGAGGCGCGAATGACTTCGAGATCCTCAGCCGTCGGATCCTGGGCATCGAAATTCACCCGAATGAGCTCTGTCAACTCTGCGGCGGCTGAAACGCTATCAATTTCGCTGGCCCAACGATAGACCTTTCCGTGCATTCGCTCGATCAAAGCCGGCTTAGTTTGTACGCCGGCCGAGATGACGTTGCTCCTACCGCGCGGCTGCATTTTCCGCACTTCCGGAAAGCGCTTAGCGAGCAGCTCGACCAGCCGGCCTATATCAAATCTGCCTGGGGCTGCCCGCGCCGCAAGGCAGAAGGCGAACACGGTGGGGAGTGACATCTCGATCGCGATATCACGAACAACGTCGATGTTTGCCAATCTCGGCAAGACGTCGGTTGTATAGACTGGCAAATCGCGAAACGCCTTGATGGAGTCTAAGACAATCAGCTCGCTGCAGCCATTTTGCTGCAAGAGGTCATGGAGCAGTCCATCTTTGGTTTGGCCCCTTTGGAGATTCCATACGATCGCGATGTCGAATTGACCATTGTGCGCAAAGTCTTCCTTCCCGAGGGGAATGAATTTGAATTCGCAGCGCAACGGTCGGAATGGTCGCTTCCGTCGGTCGATTACTAGGCAGTCTGGACTCGACTCAATGGTCCCTGTGGGGCTCAGGACGGGGCCGAGGTACGACAAATGTAGAGCCTCCTGCGCATAGCTCGAAGAGAAAAGATGGCGGAGCGACATCTCGTCAACCGGGCGAAATAGTGGCATGACGGTCGTCCTCCCTTCGATCGATCGACGTTGCTAGCCGCGAGCGCTATGCTGCCTAACGAACCAAGGTAACCGGCCGCGAGCGGACGGCGCGCCAGCGCCGCCGGCGAGCGGTCCGGTTGAGCGAGCGGTTAGGCGCCGCCAACTGCTACCTCTGCCATTAACGCCAAATGATTGCCATCCGGGTCCGTGAACTCCGAGAGCCACAGCTCAGACTTCGCGGTTCGATTGACCACATGCGGGGCGGCGACAAACGATACTCCTTTAGCGCTCAGAAAGGAGTAGACCGCCTGAATATTTGGGACCTTGAAGTAGATCGCCGAACCGCGCTGTGCGCTTTGTCCCGTCGGGGTAACACCGACAAGCAAGCGCACAGTACCGCACATAAAGAAGGCCATTTGCGGCGGAGCCGCGAACAGAAATGGAATTCCAAGGATATCTCGGTAGAAGCTAACGCCGCGATCAAAGTCCTCGACGGGAATCATTAGCTGAGCAACCGTGGCTTGGGCTAGGTTCATTCGACGGTTCCGCTGAACACGATCGCCACTATAGCGGCGCCTAACGAACCAAGCTAACCGGCCGCGAGCGGACGGCGCGCCAGCGCCGCCGGCGAGCGGTCCGGTTGAGCAAGGGGTTAGCCCTCACGGCCTAGGCGACGCGCCGCAACTCTTCGCGGATGACGCGCCGTAGCGTGGACTCGAGACCGCGCTGCTTCACATAACCCTTGAGCGCCTCGTTGATGAGGCTCTGGTAGTTGCCGCCGCCGGCTTCGTTGACCTGGCGTTTAAACCACTCGATCACTTCGTTGTCGAGACGGATCGTAATGCGTGTCTTGCCAGGTGCCGCAGGCGTCACCGCGCCACGCTTGGCTTTGGAGAAGTCGTATTCAGCCTTCATAGAACGTGCGCTCCTGTTTGGTCGCGACGCGCGCCGAAATGAACCGAATGCGTGAGCCGCGTTCCGTATATGACAAGGTGACGACCGAAACCATCGACGCCGATCGTGACGAAGCGAAGCTCGTTGCGCGCTTCTGGATCGGGACGGGTCAACGCGAGGTCATCTTCGAAGACGGCAACGGCGTCGGCGAAATCGACGCCATGTTTGGCAAGGTTTGCACGATTCTTCGCCTTGTCCCACTCAAACAGCATGGGTGATTATATGCACAAACGTACACAGGCGCAAGTCGTGAGGGCTAACGTTCGCGTTGACCGGCCGCCGAGGAGCGAAGCGACGAGGGTACCCGCCAGCCCCGCTGGCGGGCGGTCCGGTCGAACGCAGGGTTGGCCGTCACGGTTTCGGAGGAGCTGGCCTCAGAGAGGAATGGTGATCGACGATGAGCCATTTCTCACCGAGCTTCCGATACGCGATTGTGAAGCGTGCTGGGACGGTCATTTGCTTTCCCTCCGTGACGGTGAAGGTGTATGAGCCCGAGTCAATCGCCGTATCTCCGTGAACGCGAATCAGTTGCTCGCCGAACTCTACCTTTGGAGGAGTGGGCGATGCACACACGCCGTCGAAGTATTTTCGAACTCCTTCGAGAAGAAGGAAAAGGCGTCGACGTGATATTCGGAGAGGTAGTCGCCCATAGGACAGCTTCAGGAGAGTAGAGCGCTGAGATGCGAGCGGGGTCGCATGCGTTCAAGGCGTCCGCCCAAGCGCGAGTAGCGGCGAGAATTTCGGACCTCACCGCATCCTGCGACTGCATGGACTGACATCCGGCAACGAGGACGCTAATAGCTACTACTTGCGTGAGTCGCATAGTTCCTCCTCTTGGTGACGGCCAACGAACCAAGCTAACCGGCCGCGAGCGGACGGCGCGTAAGCGCCGCCGGCGAGCGGTCCGGTTGAGCGGGTGGTTAGGCGGCAGTGGGTGCCTCATGTGCCGTGCGATGCAGCTGATACGCGAGATACACCGCCAACACCAGCAGAACCGGCGCCGTAGCGAGACCCGGAGTGTAGCCGCCCTCGCGAAGCGACCACAGAGGATGGACGATACCGTTAATGATCTCGATGACGGCCCAGACCCACGCCAACCGTACTGCGACCGGCCAACCGCGCCGCACCGGCCAGAGGAAGCACCATGCTCCAAAGGCCAACAGCAGCACGTTGAGCAGAACGAAGCCGCGTTCAAGGTTGGACGATACCAAGCCGGTGAGAACGCGCGCGGGCGGAAACGACTCCCAGAGATGTCCGAAGTACTCTTCGGTCGAGTGGGCCGCTTGGACCAGAATCAGCAGGCCGAACGTGACCTGGAAGCGCGACATGGCCAAAACTGCCGCCTAACAAAAAGTAGCTGTCCTATACACGACGGAAAATAAACCGTCACTCATCCGAAGGTTGTAGCGCGCGTCGGGGAAATGCTCCCAGAATCAACCTGCTGGAACCGATCGTACGGCGTAAAGAAATAGTGCGTCCTATAGACGACGCCTCGCTCCATCCCATGGATGTCCCCGTTCCCCCGCGCCTGCTCGGCCGCGTGCGCGACCAGATCCGACTCAAGCACTACAGCATCCGCACCGAGCAGGCGTATGTCGAATGGATTAAACGCTTCATCCGATTCCACGGCAAGCGGCACCCGGCAAAGCTCGGCGCTCCCGAAGTCGAGGCATTCCTGACGGATCTGGCGGTCGCCCGGCAAGTCGCCGCGCCGACCCAGAACCAGGCGAAGAGCGCGCTCCTGTTCCTCTACAAGGAAGTGCTCGACATCGAGCTCCCGTGGCTCGATCAGGTGGAGAGCGCGAAGGCGTCGCAGCGCCTGCCGGTTGTTCTCACTCCCGGCGAAGTATTGCGGGTTCTCGCCGGCCTGCGCGGCACTCACGCGCTGATCGGGAGGCTCCTGTACGGCACCGGCATGCGCGTCATGGAAGCCATGCGGCTCCGAGTGAAGGACGTCGATTTCGAGCGCGGAGAGATCCTTGTTCGCGACGGCAAGGGGTTCAAGGATCGGGTGACGGTGCTGCCTCGCTCCATCGTGCCGCAGCTCCTGAGGCAGGTCACGCTCGCGCGGGCCGTGCACGCGAGAGATCTGAAGGCAGGCTGCGGCGCCGTCTGGCTACCGGCGGCGCTGGCGCACAAGTATCCGACCGCGGCACGCGAGTGGGGGTGGCAGTACGTGTTTCCGGCGAAGGAGCGCTCGCGCGATCCGCGCGGAGGCGCGATCCGCCGGCACCACCTGTCGGATCAGGCTTTCCAGCGTGCCATGCGCCAGGCGGTTCGCGACGCGGGCATCGCGAAGCCCGCCACGCCGCATACGCTGCGCCACTCCTTCGCGACGCACCTGCTCGAGTCGGGCTACGACATCCGCACCGTGCAGGAGCTGCTCGGACACTCGGACGTGAGCACGACGATGATCTACACCCACGTCCTCAACCGCGGCGGGCGCGCGGTCGTGAGCCCGCTCGATCGCGCCTGAACGGCGTTATTTCCGGCCGACAACCAGGATCGCGATGCCGGCGACGGCGACGGCGAGGCTTGCCCAGCTCGGGATGACGGCCGTGTCCTTCTCCTTGACCGAGAAATGGAACGGGCCGAACTGTCCCTCGTGCGTTTCCTTGGTGTACTCGAAGTGGCCGTAGAACAGCCCGATCAGGCCTGCCACCAGAAGTATGATGCCCACTATCTTCGTGCCGCTCATAGGCTCCCTTTCCGTGCGTCCGCGCGCACTTTCGTTTTCTACGCTCGCTCCCTCTTGCCGACGAGCGCCATGACGATGGGAATGGTCGTGAGCGCGCCGACCGCGAGCAGCGTCCAGCCTACGGCCCGACGCGTCTCCGGCCTCATATAGCTCGCGGCCAGAAGACCGATCCCGGCCCCTGCCATGCCGCGCGTGGCGGCGACGATGCCGATCTCGGGAACGCTTACGTTGTAGGTCTTCACGGCGATTCCTTTCCACAAGCGCGAGTCAAAACTACAAAGCCGCGGCCCACGCCAGCGCGCGTCAGCTCCGTTCCGGCGGTAAAAGCCACAAAATCCGCCAAGATCTTGATGCAGAAGCAGGTTCCGGACCACCGAAAGGCTACGGCGTCGAATACCGCCAGCCATGATCAGCCAAAATACCCGATCCCGCGCGCCATCAACGCGGCGCAGAGGATGACGAGCATCACTCCGCCGAGTTCGAAGCGGATCAAGGAGCGAATCGCCCGCATCCTCGAAAGGGGCACGACCGGAAGCATGGCTTCCGACAGTGGTTTTCTCCGCTTGAGGAACTCGATCGTCGGATAGGATGCGTGGCTCACTCGGCGCTCTTCCGCCGGCTCCGGCTCGCGCGACGGCGGTCAGAGAGGCGGCGGGCGTTATCCTGCGCGGCGGTCACGCGGGCTCCAGCAGCATCTCCGGCCGGATCGGCACGTCGCGCACGCGTACGCCCGTCGCATGCCACACCGCATTGGCGATCGCGGCTCCGACACCCACCGCGCCCAGCTCGCCGATGCCTCTCGCGCCGATCGCGCTCGCATGGCCGTCGAATTCGTCGACGAACGAGACTTCGACGCTCCCCAGGTCGGCGTTGACGGGCAGCAGATAGGCGGCGAGGTTCTTGGAGAGGTAGCGTCCCAGCGTGCGATCCATCTCGGAGGCTTCGAGCAGCGCCTGACCGACGCCCCACGCCATGCCGCCGATCATCTGGCTCTTCGCGGTCTTCGGATTGACGATGCGCCCCGCGCTGTAGACGCCCACGAGGCGCGCGACTCGAGGAATCAGGAGTGTCTCGTCGACGCGGACTTCGGCGAACACCGCGCCGTACGAGGCCATGCTCCAGCTCGTCTCGCCGAGCGGCGAGGCGTCGGGACCCGGCGTCCAACGCCCCTCCGCCGAGAGCTTTTCCACGCCGCCTTGCTCCATGATCTTCGAGTGGCTCGACTGGCGTGTCTTGCCGTTTTTGCTTTTCGAGAGCTCCGCGAGCTTCGCCTTGAGCGTCAGCGCGGCGTCGTGCACCGCGGATCCGACGGCGAGTGTTGTCGAGGAGCCGAAGGCCCCTCCGGTCTCGGGGAGCGTTGTATCGCCGAGCGAAAGCCGCACGCGCTTGTCTTGATCTTCGGCCATGCTTCTTCCTAGCGGCCGGTCGATGGGAACTGAAAATCGAGCCGGGGATGGGTGGGACGTTCAGCGCAGATTCGCCCCGGCAGAGTTGCTTAGACTTGAGCTCAGGCGCTATGTTCCGTGACAGGCGTCGCACCGACCATGAGCAAGACAAGAACGGCGAAGAGCCGGGTGAAGAAGCACCGCTTCAACAGGGCGTGGATGCACGAGCACGTCACCGATCCCTTCGTGCGCGAAGCCCAGGCGAAGGGCTATCGATCCCGCGCCGCGTTCAAGCTGATCGAGCTGGCGGAAAAGGATCGCCTCCTGAGGCGCGGAATGACCGTCGTCGATCTCGGGGCGGCGCCCGGGAGCTGGTCGCAGGTGTTGCGCGAGCGCCTGGGCCCCGCCGGTCGGATCGTCGCCGTCGATCTCCTGGCAATGGACCCGGTCGCAGGCGTTACCTTCGTCCGGGGCGACCTGCGCGAGGAAGAAACGCTTGGGGCGGTCGCCGCCGCGGTCGGCTCAGCCAAGGCCGACCTTGTCCTTTCCGACCTCGCGCCCAATATCAGCGGGGTCGAATCCGCCGATCAGGCAAGAAGCGTATATCTGGGCGAGCAGGCTCTCGAGTTCGCGCACCAGGCTCTGCAACCCGGGGGCGATCTGGTCGTCAAAGCCTTTCAAGGAACCGGCTTTAGCGAGCTCGAGCGCCGGTTCAAGGCATGTTTCGACAAGGTTTACGTGCGCAAGCCGAAGGCGTCACGCGACCGCAGCCGCGAGGTTTTTCTGGTCGCCAAGGGATTTCGCCCGTCAGCGGTGCGGAAGCTTGACGTAGGTTAAAGGCGTGCATGGTACGCATCCTGCTAGAATGACGTGATAAACGGGCACGATTCGATCGCCCGAAGGAACGATGTTGAACAACCTGCTCAAGAATCTCCTCATCTGGCTGGTCGTGGGCCTGGTGGTCCTCACCGTGGTCAAGCAGTTCGACGCTCGCCCGGGCACCAAGGACACCGTGCCTTACTCCGAATTCATGGAGCAGGCGAAGCAGGGGCACGTCGAGTCGGCCTCGATCGAGGGCCGGACCATCAAGTGGACCAGCACCGACAAAAAGCAGAACATCACCTACAGCCCCGGCGACCTGTGGATGGTCGGCGACCTCGTCAAATATGGGGTCAAGGTCCAGGCCAAGCCCGAGGAAGAACAGAGCTTCCTCGCGCAGGTGTTCATCTCGTGGTTCCCGATGCTGCTGTTGATCGGCGTGTGGGTGTTCTTCATGCGCCAGATGCAGGGCGGCGGGAGGGGAGGCGCGTTCTCGTTCGGCAAGAGCAAGGCGCGCATGCTGGACGAATCCAATAACACGGTGACCTTCGCCGATGTTGCCGGCTGCGACGAGGCGAAGGAAGAAGTCTCCGAACTGGTCGAGTTCCTGCGCGATCCGTCCAAGTTCCAGAAGCTGGGCGGCCGGATTCCGCGCGGCGTGCTGATGGTCGGCAATCCCGGCACCGGCAAGACGCTTCTCGCCAAGGCGATCGCGGGTGAGGCCAAGGTTCCGTTCTTCTCGATCTCCGGCTCCGACTTCGTCGAGATGTTCGTCGGCGTCGGCGCGGCGCGGGTGCGCGACATGTTCGAGCAGGCGAAGAAGAACGCGCCGTGCATCGTGTTCATCGACGAGATCGACGCCGTCGGCCGCCAGCGCGGCGCCGGCTTGGGCGGCGGCAACGACGAGCGCGAGCAGACGTTGAACCAGCTCCTCGTGGAGATGGACGGCTTCGAAGGCAACTCCGGCGTGATCGTCATCGCCGCGACCAACAGGCCCGACGTGCTCGACCCGGCGCTGATGCGCCCGGGCCGCTTCGACCGACAGGTCGTCGTGCCGCTCCCCGACATCCGCGGCCGCGAGCAGATCCTACTCGTCCACATGCGGAAAGTACCTCTCGCCGGCGACGTGAAGGCGGAGATCATCGCCCGCGGCACGCCGGGGTTCTCCGGCGCCGATCTCGCGAACCTCGTCAACGAGGCCGCGCTCTTCGCCGCCCGCAAGACCAAGCGCCTGGTCGACATGGAGGACTTCGAGCTCGCCAAGGACAAGATCATGATGGGCGCCGAGCGCAAATCGATGGTCATGTCCGAGGAAGAGAAACGCAACACCGCGTACCACGAGTCGGGCCATACCGTGGTCGCGAAGCTCCTGCCCAAGTCCGATCCGGTGCACAAGGTCACGATCATCCCGCGCGGCCGCGCGCTCGGCGTGACCATGCAGCTCCCCGAGCAGGACCGCTATTCCTACGATCGCGACTACCTGCTGCAGCGGATCGCCGTGCTCTTCGGCGGCCGCATCGCCGAGGAAATCTTCATGCACCAGATGACCACCGGCGCCGGCAACGACTTCGAGCGCGCAACCCAGATGGCGCGCGACATGGTCACGCGCTACGGCATGTCCGACACGCTCGGGCCGATGGTATACGGCGACAACGAAGGCGAGGTCTTCCTGGGCCGCTCGATCACCACGCAGAAGAACGTCTCCGAGGCGACCATGCAGAAGGTCGATCAGGAGATCAAGCGCATCATCGACGAGCAGTACGGTCTTGCGCGCAAGCTGATCGAAGGGAACCGCGACAGGGTCGAAGCGATGGCGAAGGCGCTGCTCGAGTGGGAAACGCTCGACACCGACCAGATCGAGGACGTCATGCAGGGCCGGCCGCCGCGGCCGCCCAAGCCGACCACGACGCCGGCGCACGCGAGCTTCGGCCCGAATGCCGGTCCCGACGCCGCGCCGTCCGCGAATCCCGCGTAGCTTGTCGTTCCCGCGAAAGCGGGAACCCAGCGTCGTTCAAGCCGATCGCCGCTCCTCCCGCGCCGGTGGTCGACCGGGTTCGGTTGGCCATGGGGCCTCGATGAAGATTCCCGGCGCGCATGCCCGCTGACGCGTATTCCGCGCCCGGGCCGCTCGTGTGCGGGCGCATCGCCTTGACGCTGGACCGGCCGCGGGTGATGGGCGTTCTCAACGTCACGCCCGATTCGTTCTCCGACGCTGCCCGTTTCCTCGACCGCGACGCGGCGATCGAGCACGCGCGCCGCATGCTCGCCGACGGGGCCGACATCATCGACGTCGGCGGGGAATCGACGCGCCCGGGCGCCGAGCCCACCGCGGAAGCCGACGAGATCCGTCGCGTCATTCCGATTTTCGAGGCGATGCGCGAAGAGTGCGATGCGCGCGGCGTCGTGCTCTCCGTCGACACGCGGAAGCCGGACGTCATGCGCGCGGCGATCGCGGCCGGCGCGAGCTTGGTCAACGACGTCTACGCGTTGCGCGCCCCCGGCGCGCTCGAAGCGATCACGGCGGCTTCGGAGCCTGTAGGACTTTGTCTGATGCACATGCAGGGCGAGCCCGCGACCATGCAGCAGCATGTCGTGTACACGGACGTCGTAGCGGAGGTGAAGGCCTTTCTCGCCGAGCGCGCGCAAGCGTGCGAGCGCGCCGGCATCGCGGGAAACCGCATCGTGATCGATCCGGGCTTTGGCTTCGGCAAGACAGTGGCTCATAATCTCGCCTTGCTGCGCTGGCTCGAAGAGCTGGTCGCGCTGGGCTATCCGGTGGCGGTCGGATTGTCGCGGAAGTCCACCGTCGGCGCGATCACCGGTCGTGAGTTGGAAGATCGCGTTGCGGGCAGCGTCGCCGCGGCGCTCGTCGCCGTCGAGCGCGGCGCCGCCATCGTGCGCGTGCACGACGTGCGCGAAACGGTCGATGCGCTCAACGTCTGGCGCGCGGTCGAAGGCGCTACCCGGTAGCCCGGGGTGAGCGATTTCTGCGAAGCCCGGGAGATGGAATTGCTCGCAAAAAGCCGCGGCGATCGATAAGGAAAAGGAAGCATGACGCAGAAGCGCTATTTCGGCACCGACGGCGTGCGCGGCAGGATGGGCGAGGCGCCGATCACACCGGAGCTGGTGCTGAAGCTCGGCTACGCGGCTGGCCGCGTGCTCGTGCGCGAATCCGCGGGGAAGTCCGGCGAGACGCCCGCGGTGCTCATCGGCAAGGACACGCGCATCTCCGGTTATCTGCTCGAGGCCGCGCTCGAGGCAGGCCTGTCCGCGGCGGGCGTCGATGTCTATCTGACCGGACCGCTGCCCACGCCGGCAGTCGCCTATCTCACCCGCGCGTTGCGGCTTTCGGCCGGCATCGTGATCAGCGCATCGCACAATCCGTTCGACGACAACGGGATCAAGTTCTTCTCCGCCTCGGGCACGAAGCTGCCCGATGCGGTCGAAGCGGCGATCGAGTCCGGCATGGATGCGCCGCTGGCCTGCGTCTCCTCGAAGGAACTGGGCAAGGCGTTCCGCGTCAACGACGCCGGTGGCCGCTACATCGAGTTCTGCAAGAGCACCTATCCGAGCGAGCTGGATCTGAAGGGCCTCAAGATCGTCGTCGACTGCGCTCACGGCGCGGCATATCACGTCGCACCGCCGGTGTTCCACGAGCTCGGCGCTGAAGTGGTCGCCGTCGGCAGCGATCCCGACGGCATGAATATCAATGCCGGCTGCGGCGCGATGCATCCGGAGCACCTGCAGGCGGCGGTCCTGAAGCAAGGCGCGGACATCGGCCTCGCGCTCGACGGCGACGGCGATCGCCTCGTCATGGTCGACGCCGAGGGCCGGGCCTACGACGGCGATCAGATCATGTATGTCATCGCGCTCGACTACTGGCGGCGCGGCGCCATGGCGGGGGGCGTGGTCGGCACGCAGATGAGCAACCTCGGCTTCGAGCAGGCGCTCGCGCGGCGCGGTATTCCGCTGGAGCGCGCGCCCGTCGGCGACCGCTATGTGCTCGAGCGGATGCAGGAGAAGGGCTGGATTCTCGGCGGCGAGAACTCCGGCCACATCATCTGCCTCGACAAGCACACGACGGGAGACGCGATCGTTGCCGCGCTCGCGGTGCTGCGCGCGCTGCGCGAGCAGGATACGAATCTGTCGGCGGCGACCGCCGACGCGCCGCTTTTTCCCCAACGGCTCATCAACGTGCCGATTCGCCGCGGCTTCGACTGGAAGAGCGACGTGACCATTCGCAGTGCCGAGCAGAACGCCATGGCCGTGCTCGACGGAGCGGGGCGCGTGCTGCTGCGCCCTTCAGGCACCGAACCGGTGCTGCGCGTCATGGTCGAGGCGCGCGAGGCCAGGACCGCCGAGAGCGTCGCGCGCGAAATCGCGGATGCGGTCGCGAAGGCCGCATTACCTTAGCAGCCGAATCAATATCGACGCCGAAGCGCGTCGGTATAATCATTTCGCATGGTCGCCATCGTTCACGCGGCGCCGCCGTCATCGTTCGCCACTGCGGATCCGCAGGCGTTCGCGACGTGGCTCGAGCAGGTGGCCGCCGCGTACTCCGCGGAAGAGCGCGCCGCGCTCGGCAGTGCCGTCGATGCCGCGCGGGCGCGCTACGGCGCGCTCGCGACCGCCGACGGCGAGCCGTGGATCGATCGTGCGCTCGGCACTGCCGCGATCGTCGCTGGGCTCAAGCTCGACGCCGACTCCGCCCGCGCAGCGATTCTTCTCGGCATGCCTTCGATCCCCGGATTCGACGCCGCGGACCTCGCCGAGCATTTCGGCGCGGGGGTCGCGCAGATGGTGATCGGCGCGGCGCGCATGGGCGCGATCCGCGCCGCGCCCGACAGCGCCGGAAAGGAGGAGCGCGACCTGCAGGCGGAGAACCTGCGCAAGATGCTGCTCGCGATGGTCCAGGACATCCGCGTCGTGCTGGTGAAGCTCGCCGAGCGCGCGCAGGCCCTGCGCTATCTCGTCGGCAGCGAGTCGGCCTCGCCCGACGACCGTGCGCACGCCGCGCGCGAGACGCTCGATCTCTTCGCTCCGCTCGCGAACCGCCTCGGCGTGTGGCAGCTCAAGTGGGAGCTCGAGGATCTCTCGTTGCGCGCGCTCGAGCCCGAGGTATACCAGCGCATCGCGCGGCTCCTCGACGAGCGGCGCCTCGACCGCCAGCACTACATCGAGCAGGTACGCGCGACGCTCAGGCGCGAGCTCGCCGCCGTGGGCATCCGGGCGGAGGTCACGGGCCGCGCCAAGCACATCTACAGCATCTGGAACAAGATGCGCCGCAAGGATTCCGGCATCGAGTCGCTCTACGACATCCGCGCGGTGCGCATCCTCGTCGATGAAGTCAAGGATTGCTATGCGGCGCTCGGCATCGTGCACAACCTGTGGACGCCGATCGCGCGCGAGTTCGACGACTACATCGCCAAGCCGAAGCCGAACGACTACCGTTCGCTCCATACGGCGGTCATCGGCCCGGACGGGAAGCCTCTCGAAGTGCAGATCCGCACGTTCGACATGCACAGGCAGTCCGAGTACGGCGTCGCGGCGCACTGGCGCTACAAGGAAGGCGCCGCGCTCGGACGCCGCGATCCGGGGTACGAGGAGAAGATCGCATGGCTGCGGCAGGTCCTCGACTGGAAGGACGCGGTCGCCGATGCCGGCGAATGGCTGCAGCAGTTCAAATCGAGTCTCTTCACCGAGACGATCTACGTGCTGACGCCTCAGGGCAAGGTTGTCGACCTGCCTCGTGGAGCGACGCCGGTCGATTTCGCCTACGCGGTGCACACCAGCCTCGGACACCGCTGCCGCGGAGCGAAGGTCGACGGCACGATGGTCCCGCTCAACTACGTGCTGACGAGCGGCCAGCGGGTCGAGATCATCGCGGTGAAGGGCGCCTTGGTTGGCCCGAGCCGCGACTGGCTCAATCCCGATCTCGGCTACGTCGCAAGCCATCGCGCTCGCGCGAAGGTGCGGCAATGGTTCAAGGCCCAAGCCGTCGAGGAGACGATCGCGCACGGCCGCGAGATGGTCGAGCGCGAGCTCGCGCGCATGGGCATGACCGCGCTCAAGCTCGACGCGCTCGCCACGGAAGCAGGCTTCGCGGCCGTCGACGATTTTTTCGCCGCGGTGGCCCGCGCCGAGATCAACGTCCGGGCCGTGCAGAATGCGATCCGCGCGGTCGCCAAGCTCGGGCCGTTGGCGGCACCCGCCGCAGAGGAAGGCGTCGTCGCGCGCCAGAGCAAGTCGGCAGGAGCCGGCAGCGGCATCCTGATCGTCGGCGTCGACCGGCTCATGACGGGACTCGCGCGTTGCTGCAAGCCCGCACCGCCCGACAGGATCGTCGGTTTCGTTACGCGTGGGAAGGGCATTTCCATCCATCGCCAGAGCTGTCCGAACGTTGCCCGCATGCGCGAGCGTCAGCCCGAGCGGCTGATCACCGCCGACTGGGGCGCTGCGCGCGACGAAGTCTTCCCCGTCGATGTGGTCGTCGATGCGATGGACCGGCAAGGCCTGCTCCGCGACATCTCCGAAGTCTTCTCGCGCGAGAAGATCAACGTCACTGCGGTCAATACGCTCACCCGCAACCTTCAGGCCCACATGGCGTTCACGCTCGAGGTGCGCGACCTGGACGAGCTCAAGCGCGCACTGGCGCTGGCACGCGAGGTTTCCGGCGTGCTCTCGGCGACTCGGCGGTGACGCGTAGCCCAGGGTGAGCGCCCAGCGCGAACCCGGGGGCCGATCAGGACAAGCTCCCGGGATTCGCTCGCGCTCATCCCGGGGCTACAACGTCTGCGACGTCTTCCCGGAGGCATTGATCCAGCGCACGGATTCCACGCTACTTCGCTGAATCTCCGGCGAATTCCGCGATCGGCGCAACCGATCGCCGCGTTCCATAAATACGATTGGACTCGCGCGCCGCCTGCCCATAGATTCATGTTCGAAATCACTTCGGACCTGCGCTTTTCCGCAGCGTTTCAAGGAGAACGACATGAAAGCTACAAACTTCGCATTGCGCGCACCGGTGTCGACCGGGATCGGAACGAAGCTCGGTCCGTCGACCGTCGCATCGCGGCGGGCGGCCAATATCGCGTCTTCGCCCACGTTGCTCGAGCGGTTCGACCGCTGGCTGTGGCGGCAACACGTACGGGAGCGCGAGGCGTATCTCGCCGACTCGAAGGACATCTTCGAGCTGGAAGAACGGATCCGCCGACTCGAGCGCTCCATCGGCGGCCGCTATTACTGAGCCGACGTGCCCGAGAGGTAGCACGATCACTTGGACAACCTCATGAACGGCGAGAACGATAGGTACTTTCACACTCCGGCGCTGGGTGGCATCGCGCCGAGCCCGGGCGGACCAAGATACAGCCGGACGCTCTTTTCGGCCCACCTGTGGCTGCTGGCGACCTTTGTCGCGATGTCGCTGCTCGCGGCTGCAGCGAAGTCTCTGATCAGCGGCGATGAGCCGCGCGCGGTGTCGGCCGTGTTGGCGATCGCAGGCGTCGCGCTGTTTCCGGTGGGTTGGCGCAATGCCGCGCGCCTGCTGGATCGTGCCGAGGGTGAAGACCGGCCGGATGCCCGGTCCGCACCGAGAACCGGCGCGGGCGCGCATGCAAGCAGCCAGCTTCGACTCGCGCCGCACCGCTAAAGCCCGTCGGCGCAGATCATTTCCGCCGATTGTCCGAGCGCGCGCGGCCCTGTCGCACCCGGTCAAGCTAGAGCGCGCCCCGCAGCAACGCGCCGATGAGTCCCGCCGCGGCGCAGGCGAGGATCACTGGAATCACTCCTACCTTGTAGCGGAACAGGGCGAGCGCTGCGGCCAGGCCGATCAGCGCTGAAGCGACGTCGAACGATCCCTCGATACCGCCCGGCCACAGCACGTGATAGGCGAAGAACACGGCCAGGTTGGCGATGACGCCGACTACCGCTGCGGTGATTCCCGTCAGCGGCGCCGTGAACCTGACTTGCCCGTGGGTGGACTCGACCAGCGGGCCGCCGGCGAGGATGAACAGGCACGAGGGCAGGAAGGTGAACCAGGTCGCGACGCACGCGGCGAACGCGCCCGCCGCCCACAGCGCGTCCGGGCCGAACACCTGCTTCGTCCAGCCGCCGACGAAGCCGACGAAGGTGACGACCATGATGAGCGGGCCGGGCGTGGTCTCGCCGAGCGCGAGGCCGTCGATCATCTGCGAGGGCGTGAGCCAGCCGAAGCTTTGCACCGCGCCCTGCACGACGTAGGGCAGCACCGCGTAAGCGCCGCCGAAGGTGACCAGCGCGGCCTTGGTGAAGAACCATCCCATGCGTGTCGGCACCGCGTCGAAGCCGAAGGCGAAGATGAGCGCGCCGAGCGATGCCGCCCACAGCGAGAGCGCGACCGCGATCGTCGTGAAAAGCCTCGGCCAGCGGAAGCGTGCGTGCGGCGGCGCCGGCGTATCGTCGTCGATCACCGCGCGTGGATGGGTCGCAGCGCCCACAGCATGACCCGCGTGAGCGGCGAACTGCGCGGGCGCGAGCTTGCCGCCCAATGCGCCGATCAAGCCAGCGGCAAGGACGATCGCCGGAAAGGGAACGCGCAGAAAATAAATCGCCACGAACGCTGCGGCGGCGATCGCCCACAGAGGCCATGACTTGAGCGCGCGCGAGCCGATGCGCCAGCCGGCGTGCAGCACGATCGCGGTCACCGCCGGCTTGACCGCGTAGAGCGCGCCCGCCACGGCGGCGAGGCTCCCGTAGGCCATGTAGATCCACGAAAGCGCGATCAGCACGCCCAGCGAAGGCAGCACGAACAGCGAGCCGGCGACGATCCCGCCCCAGGTCCGATGCATGAGCCAGCCGATGTAGGTCGCGAGCTGTTGGGCTTCCGGGCCCGGCAGGACCATGCAGTAGTTGAGCGCATGGAGGAAGCGTCCTTCGGAAATCCAGCGACGCTCGTCCACGAGCTCGCGGTGCATGACGGCGATCTGCCCGGCCGGACCGCCGAAGCTGATCCAGCCGAGCTTCCACCAGTAGCGCAGCGCTTGGCTGAAGCTCGGCTTCGGCGGCGCGCTCGCCCGGCCCGCATCCCCGCTTTTCGTCGCGGCGCTGATCGGCGCCACGACTCAAGCGGCGCGCGCGGCCGTCGCGCGCATCTTCGCCGGGTCCCACCCGTGCGTTTCGCCCCGGGCCTGCCGGCACCACGCATAGAGCGCGTCGTAGACCAGCATCCCCCAGCGCAGCATGGCGAGATCGTCGGCGAACATCTGCGAAAGCCCGAGCGACACGGCAAGCAGCCCCGGCGCCTGCGGCGCGAGCTCGAGCGCGGCCGTATCCGCGGCGCGGACGATGCGCGCGAGATCGTCCAGCGCCTCGTCCTTCAGCCCGTGGATGCGGATGAACGCGTCGAAGCTGCATGCGGCGCCCGAGTGAGAATAGGTGACGTCGGGGACGTCGTAGGGCTCGGCGCTGTGGGTCCTCGCGAAGCTCAGCACCTCGGGCGTCGGAACGTAGAAGAATTCCGCCGACGGATCGAGAAAGCGGCGGACGAGCCACGGACAGGCGATGCGGTCGATCTTCGGACGGGCGCGCGTGACCCAGCGCGTCGGCGTTCGCGCCTCTTCGAGCGCGCCGGGAAGCGGCGGCGCCTGCGCGGATGTCTCCGCGCTGCGCACATCCACCAAGGTCGCCGGCGGAAACGCGAGCAGCCACGCTGACAGCTCGCTCGGAGAGATCGGGGAAGAATTTGCCGCATCCATGGTTGCCTCCTGCCGCTGTCTGCATTCCGCGGCAACGAAGCAGAGCTTGGACGAAAGCGTCGATGCGGCAGGGCGTCTGCGGGCCCCGGGGAAAATCTTACGGCTCCGGCGCGCGCCGCGTCAAATGAGGCCTTCGAGGAGCTGCACGTCGACGAGCTCGCCGGCGGCGACGTTACCGGTGTCGCTCGACAGCACGATGAAGCAGTTGGCCTGCGACATCGACGACAGGATGCCGGAGCCCTGATCGCCGGTGGTGCGCACGGTCCAGCCTCCGGCACCGTCGGAGGCAAGAATGCCGCGCTGGAATTCGGTGCGTCCTGGCGCCTTTCGGATCGGCGCGGACAACGGCGCCTTGAACGTCGGCAGCGGCTGGATGTCGCGCTGCCCCTGCAGCGTGAGCAGCGCGTCGCGCACGAACTCGTAGAACGTCACCATCACCGAGACGGGATTGCCCGGCAGGCCGAAGAAATGCGCCCTGCCGATCTTCCCGTAGGCGAGCGGTCGCCCGGGCTTCATCGCGATCTTCCAGAACAGCACTTCGCCGAGCTTGTCGAGCAGTTGCTTCACGTAGTCGGCCTCGCCGACCGATACGCCGCCGGAGGTGATGACCACGTCGGCCGCTTCGGCCGCCGTGGCGAACGCGCGCTCGAGCTTGTCGGGAGCGTCCTCGACGACGCCCATGTCGACGATCTCGCAGCCCAGCCTCGTGAGCATCCCGTGCAGCGTGTAGCGGTTGCTGTCGTAGATCTCGCCGGCAGCGAGCGGCGTGCCGATCGACTTCAGCTCGTCGCCGGTGGAGAAGAACGCGACGCGGAGCCTCCGGTACACGCTCACTTCGCCGATGCCGAGCGACGCGATCATGCCGAGCTCCGCGGGCCGGATGCGCTGACCTGCGCGGAACACGGTCTGCCCCGGCTTCAGGTCCTCGCCCGCGAAACGGCGGTTGGTCCCCGGCTTGGTGACCGCGCCCGCGGCGACGTGCACGCCGCGCTCGTCCTCGCGGGCGCGCTCCTGCATGACGACGGTGTCGGCGCCCTGCGGCATCACGCCGCCGGTGAAGATGCGCACGCACTCGCAGGCGCCGATCGAGCCGCCCCACGGCTTGCCGGCGAACGATTCGCCGATGCGCTTGAGGATCGTCTCGCCGTCTGCCAGAGAGATCGGCGAAGCGCACCGCGTAGCCGTCCATCGCCGAGTTGTCGTGGCCGGGCACGGCGATCGGCGACATCACGTCCGTTGCGAGCACGCGCCCGAGGGCGCTGCGCACGTGCACGCGCTCGACCGCGGTCACCGGCGCGAGGAAGCTCGCGATCAGCTCGCGCGCCTTCGCCACCGGCATCGAATTCGGATCGTAGTCGTCCGCGCAGGACGCTTCGCGCAGCGTTTTCGGCGCGGTGGCCATCGGCTCAGTCGCCACCGGAGGCTTCCTCGAGCTCGGCCGCCGTGTTGATGTTGCGGAACGCATCCGCTTCGTCGTCGAAGCGGACTTCGACGTTCTTGAGCGAGGCGTACCAGGCGTCGATCTTGCGCCCGCCGCCGCTCAAGAAACGCGCGAGATGGGGCAGCACGGAACGGCGCACCAGCGCGAACACCGGGTGCGGCTGATCGAGCGTGCGTGCCACCGCGAGCTCGGCCTTCTCCGACTCGAGAGCACCGGAGAGCCGCGAGACGAGATCCAGGGGCAGGAACGGCGAGTCGCAGGGCACCGTCGCCACCAGCGGGTGCTCCGCGTGCATGAGCCCCGCGTGCAGTCCCGCCAGCGGACCGGCGAATCCTTCGACCTGATCGCGGATCACGGGATGGCCCAGCGCTTCGTAGTCCGCGATGTTGCGATTGGCGTTGACGAGGATCTCGTCGACCTGCGGGGCGAAGCGCTCGATCACGTGGCGAACGAGCGGGCGGCCCTGCAGCAGGACCAGGCCCTTGTCCACGCTGCCCATGCGCCGGCCCTGGCCGCCGGCGAGCACGAGCCCGGTAACGCCGCGCTTCTGCGTCGTCGCGAGCGGCTCGTGCGGCCACGGAATCCACGCCACGTGCTCTTCGTAGAACGCGTGGCCGTCGGGCTCGCGGTCGACCGGCGTCGTGAACACCGCGAGCGGGATGTGTATCTCGCCGGGCCAGCGCTGGGACTCGAAGAAGACCTTCGTGCCGCAGACGCGGCAGAACGATCGCCGCGTTCCGGGAGAGGATTCGTAGCCCGCGAGATCGTCGATGCCCGAAAGCACCGCGACCTGCTCCGATTTGAAGCCGATCCAGGTCACGAACCCTGCCGAATGCGACTGGCGGCAGCTCGCGCAGTGGCAATGCACGCAGAAGCGCGACGGAAAGCGGGCGACGAAGCGCACCCGACCGCAATGGCATTGGCCGCGCGCCTCGTTGGCCTGGCTCGAGCCGGAAGACATCGCGCGGCCTATCCGCGGAACCGCTCCGCCCCGGTAAACAGCAGGTAGTGCCGGCCGGTCGCACGGCCGATCATGGTCATGCCGACTTTCTGCGCGATCTCGTAGCCCATCTGCGTGAGCCCCGAGCGCGAGACGAGGAAAGGAATCTCCATCTGCGCCGCCTTGATCACCATTTCCGAGGTGAGCCGGCCCGTGGTATAGAAGATCTTGTCGCCGCCCTCGACGCGGTCCAGCCACATCATGCCGGCGATGGCGTCGACCGCGTTGTGCCGGCCGACGTCCTCGACGAAGTACAGGATCTCGCTCCCGCCCTCCGGTCCCGTGGAATCGTTGGTCGCGAGCGCGCAGCCGTGAACCGCACCCGCCTGCTTGTAGATCGTCTCGTGCTGCCGCACCCGCTCGAGCAGCGCGTAGAGCGTCGCCCGAGAGAGCGTCGCGCCTTCGGGCAGGCGCACACTTTCGATCTCCTCCATCAGGTCGCCGAACACCGTGCCCTGGCCGCAGCCCGTGGTCTTGGTGCGCTTCGCCGTCTTCGCTTCCAGGTCCTCGAGTCCATGGCGCGTGGTCACAGCGACGGCGTTGACGTTCCAGTCGACCTGGACCGAGACGAGGTGCTCGATGCGCCCGAGCAGCCGCTGGTTGCGCAGGTACCCTATCGCAAGCGCTTCGGGCGCGGCGCCGAGCGTCATGATCGTCAGAAGCTCGCGCTTGTCGACGTAGATGGTGAGCGGATGCTCGCCGGCGATGGTCGTGTCGCGCGGCTGGCCGTTTTCGTCGATGGCGCGCACCGCGAAGGTCGCCGGCCTCGCCGCATCGCTGAGAACGGGCCGGTACGGTGTGTTGGGCGCGTTCAAGCTAGTGTCCTGCTATTTGCGGAACAGGACGTTACCCGCCGATGTAGCTCATCTCGATCTTCGGCAGCCCCGCGGTGTGCTCGGAGCGGATCTCCGAGTAGCGATCGCTGCGCCGCGACCAGATCGCTGCGATCGTGTCGGAGATGCGCTCGTCGTCGCTGCCGCCGCGCACGAGAGCACGCAGATCGAATCCTTGCGTGGCGAAGAGACAGGTGTAGAGCTTGCCTTCGGTCGAGAGGCGGGCGCGCGTGCACGTGCCGCAGAACGCCTGGGTAACCGAGGAAATGACGCCGATCTCTCCGCCGCCGTCCGCATAGCGCCAGCGCTCGGCCACTTCGCCGGAGTAGTTGGGATCGACGGGCTCGAGCGGCAGCTCGGCGCCGATCGTCCGCAGTACCTCCTCCGACGGCACGACGTCGTCCATGCGCCAGCCATTGGTATGGCCGACGTCCATGTACTCGATGAAGCGCAGGATGTGGCCGCTGCCCTTGAAGCGCCGCGCCATCGGCAGGATCTCGCGCTCGTTCATGCCGCGCTTGACGACCATGTTGACCTTGAGCGGAGCGAGCCCCGCCTCGGCCGCCGCGTCGATGCCCGCGAGCACCTTCGCGACCGGGAAGTCCACGTCGTTCATCGCGCGGAAGATGCCGTCGTCGAGTGCGTCGAGGCTCACCGTGACGCGGTCGAGTCCCGCGGACTTGAGCTCGCGCGCTTTCTGCGCGAGCAGCGCGCCATTGGTGGTCAGCGTGAGATCGAGCTCGCCGATGCCGGCGAGCATCTCGATCAGACGCTCGATGCGCCTGCGCAGCAGCGGCTCGCCGCCGGTCAGCCGGAGCTTCTGCACGCCGTGCGCCTTGAAGATCCGGGCGAGGCGGGTGATCTCCTCGAAGGTCAGGAGATCGGCGTGCGGCAGGAACGGATAGTCGCGCCCGAAGGCGTCCTTGGGCATGCAGTAGACGCAGCGGAAGTTGCAGCGGTCCGTAACCGAGATGCGCAAGTCGCGCAACGCGCGGCCGCGGGTGTCGGCGAGGAGCCCGGTCGGAGCGACGCGCGGCGCGGCGCCCACGCTTGATACGGGGGCGCGCGCATCGGCGAGGGGAATGATCCGACCCATGTCTTATCGCTTGAAAGGAACGTGCGTTCAGCCGAACGAAGATGTTAGCAGAGTGTCGTCGCTGGTGTATGATCGACTGGCTGCACGCCGTGTTCCCACCAGCAAAACCCGGCCGCAATTCCATGCCGCCCTTGCGGTTTCCAGTCGCCGTGATCATGCAGCGCATTCCGCTTGCGAACCGCTGGGCGGACGAGCGCTGGGAGGCGTTCGCGGTGGAGCTCGAGAATCGATCGCCGGCACCGCCGGCGCAGCCAGACGAATCGACGGGCGCACGCTGGCGTTGCCCTGGGTTCGAGATCGAATTGCATCCCGTGGAAGCGGAAGGCTATTACCTCAATCTCTCGGCACGCGATCCCAAGGTCTTCGTGCTGTGGCGCATGGCAGAGCCAGGCGACGTTGCCGAGCCTCGAGCGCGGCCGCTGATCGTCACCGTGAGCTACAACGAGGCCGCGCGATTTCTTGACGCTGGCGAGCAGGTCGACGCAGTGCCGATGCCCGGCGCCCTGCTCGCGGCGATGGAGTCCTTTGTCGCCAAGCACTACAAGCCGGAACCGCGGAAGAAGGTGAAGCGCAACGAATTGTACGAAGGCGAGGAAAAACGCGGCCCTTCGACCGAGGGGCGCCACGGATGACCATCAAGCGAGAAGGGGCGGAGCGCCTTTCGCTCGCGCGCTGGTCGCGGCGCAAGCTGCAGTCGGCCGTGCAGTCCGCCTCCACGGCGTCTTCGGCCGTTCCCGCGGTCGCGCCGTCCAACGCGGCAGCCGCGGCGCCGGCCGATCTTCCGCCGATCGAATCGCTTCATTTCGACTCGGATTTCACCGCATTCCTGCGCCCCGAGGTCGACGAAGCGGTGAAGCGCTCCGCATTGAAGCAGCTCTTCCGCGATCCGAGGTTCAACGTGATGGACGGTCTCGATGTTTATATCGACGACTACACCAAGGCCGATCCGATCCCTCCGGACATGCTGGCCCAGCTCGTTCGGCGCTTCGACCAGCAGAACGAGCCGCCCGCTCCCGCGACGGCCGGCGCACCGGATTCGGCGCGAGAACACACCGCCTCGTCTGGAGGAACCGCTGCCGAGGGCGACGGGTCATCCGCGGCTGCCGAACAGGACACCGCGCGCGACGAGTCGAAGGACGCCGATCCGCTCGCCGCGCCGGCCGCAGCGAGCAAGGACGTGGCCGGGACGCCGCAGGCGCGCGGGAGCGCCGAGGCCGTCTCGGTCGATCCGACGGCGGCTCGCGACGCGCATCGATGAGTCTCCGGGACAAGACGCTGCACGTTTGCAGTTGCAACGGAACGATGCCGCTCGACGGCGAGGCGCTTGCGCGCGCGCTCGAGCTGGCGGGCCCGCTGCCGGTCCATCGCGCGCTCTGCCAGAAGGAGCTCGCGGCGCTTACCGATCATCGCGGCTCGGAGGCGCTCGTCGCGTGTACACAGGAGGCCGAGCTCTTCAGGGATGCCGTCGAACAGGCGGGAAACACGCACGCGCTGAAGTTCGTGAACATCCGCGAGGCGGCGGGCTGGTCGCGGGAAAGCGCCTCGGCGACCCCGAAGATCGCGGCGCTCGTCGCCGCCGCGGCGCTGCCCGAGCCGGAACCTGTTCCGCGGGTGGCCTACCGCTCGGAGGGGCAGGTCCTGATCGTCGGGCCCGCGGATGCCGCGCTCTCGTGGGCCGAAGCGCTGTGCCAGAAGCTCGCCGTGTCCGTGCTGGTCACCGACCGCGCGAACGGTAGGGAGCTGCCGCTCGAACGGACCTATCCCGTGTATTCGGGACGGCTCGACCGGCTCGCCGGCTGGCTTGGCGCGTTCGAGGCCGAATGGGTGCAGGAGAATCCCATCGATCTCGAGCGATGCACGCGGTGCACCGCCTGCATCGAGGTCTGTCCCGAGAAGGCGATCGACTGGAGCTTTCAGATCGACCTCGAGCGCTGCCGCGATCACCGGCAGTGCGTCGCGGCCTGTGGCAGCATTGGCGCGATCGATTTCGACCGCCGCGATACGGCGCGCGCCGATAGGTTCGACCTCGTGCTCGATCTCGGCCGCACGCCGTATTTCCGGCTGCATCAGCCGCCACAAGGCTATTGGCGCCCGGGTGCCGACGTCGCCGCGCAAGCCCTCGCCGTGACCGAGATCGCCGCCGCCGTCGGCGACTTCGAGAAGCCCAAGTACTTCGCCTACAAATCCTCGATCTGCGCACATTCGCGCTCGGGCCAGCCGGGGTGCAACCTGTGCATCGACGTGTGCTCGACGGCGGCGATCCGCGCCGACGGCGATCACATCTTCGTCGAGCCGCACCTGTGCATGGGCTGCGGCGCCTGCGCCACCGTGTGTCCGTCCGGCGCGCTCTCGTACGCCTATCCCTCGGTCCCCGACCTGGGCGAGCGTGTACGCACGCTGCTCTCGACCTACCGGAGGGCCGGAGGCCGCGATCCGTGCCTGCTGTTCCACGACGGACCAGGACGCGAGCTGATCCTGCGTCTCGGGCGTCGAGGCAAGGGGCTGCCAGCTCGCGTGATCCCGGTCGAGCTCCATCACATCGCCGCTGCAGGGATCGACGTCTGGCTGGGCGCGCTCGCGTACGGCGCGAGCGAAGTCGCGGTGCTCGCCACCGGATCGGAAGCCCCGGAATATGCCGAGGCGCTGGCCCGGCAGATGGGCTTTGCCGAGGCGATCGTGCAGGCCCTCGGCTACCAGGGAACCCATATGCATCTGCTGCGCGCCGGGGAAAGCGCGGCGCTCGAGGCGGCGATCTGGTCGCTTCGACCGGCGCTCGCCGTTCGGACGCCCGCCGCTTTTCACTGGACAGCCGACAAGCGCGCGACGATCACCCTTGCGGTAGAGCACCTGCTCTCTCACGCGCCGACGCCGCAATCGGCGATTCCCCTCGCCGCCGGCGCGCCCTTCGGTACGATTGCGGTCAACCGCGACGCGTGCACGATGTGCCTCGCGTGCGTCGGCGCATGCCCCGAGGGGGCGATCCTCGATAACCCTCAGGCCGACAAGCCCGAGCTGCGCTTCATCGAATCGAAGTGCGTGCAGTGCGGCCTGTGCGCCGCCACGTGCCCGGAGGACGCGATCACGCTCGAGCCGCGGCTCGCTCTGACCGCCGAGGCGCGCCAGCCGCGGCTCGTCAACGAGGCCGCCATGTTCAATTGCGTGCGCTGCGGCAAGCCGCTCGGCACGCAGAAGATGATCGGCAACATGCTGGGAAGGCTCGCGGGGCATTCGATGTTCGCCGCTCCGGGGGCTCTCGACCGGCTCAAGATGTGCGCCGACTGCCGCGTGATCGACATGATGGAGAACGAGCTGCCGGGCGCGCGCGGCACGGCTCGGGGCAATCCGGTTTGAGCGAATCGGCGATTCCGGGGGCGGCCGTGCGGGCTCCGATCGCCGCAGAAGACCAGGCGCGCGCCAATTTCTACGCCCTGCTCGGACGTCTGTACGCCGCCGCGCCGGACGCCGCGCTGCTGCGTGCGATGGCGCAAGCCGACGAGCTCTCGGTGGAGGCGCGCGACCGCGCGGCGCAGGACCTGGCGGACGCATGGCGAACGCTCAAAGCGGCCAGCGCAGCCATGGATCCGGAGGCCGCATCGCAGGAGTACGTCGACCTCTTCGTCGGCGTGGGCAAGAGCGAGGTGAGCCTCCATGCCGCCGAATATCTTCGTTCGGCATGCGGCAGCGTGCTCGCCGAGCTGCGTTCGGAGCTTGCGCGCCTCGGCCTGGGGCGGCGGGCGGGCGTGAATCTGTTCGAAGATCACCTTGCGGCCATCCTCGAAACCATGCGGATTCTCATCGTGGGCGCCCAGGACATGGGGCCGCGCCAAATCTCCGAACAAGCGAGCTTCTTTGCGGCGTATGTTTCCCCTTGGGTCGACTCGTGTTGCGCTGCAATAATCAACGCTCCTATTGCCAACTACTATCGCCGGGTAGCAGAATTGACAAAATTCTTCTTGGCGATCGAACGTGACTCGTTCGCCATCGACTGACGGATCAGGGACTCTCGGGTCGATCCGATAACGTCACGGATTGCAGGCTACCTGCAGTTTTGTCGAGGAGGTAAATATGCGCTCGGACCGGCGTAAAACTCCTGTCAAGGTTTTGTCTTCCGAAAATCCCAGCTTACGAACCAACGCTCGCAGGCGCGGCTTCCTGCTCGCCCTGGGTGTCGGCGGCGCGGGCGCCGCTGTGTTGGCGGCCCGCTCGCTCACCGGTAGCGCGCCGTCCACCGATGGCGCGGCCGCTGCGGACGACAGCAAGGGTTACCAGGTAACCGATCACGTGCGGCGGTATTACCGGACAGCAAAGATCTAGGCGATTCGTGCTGCAATTCCGGCGGGCAATAATGCAAAAGCCTTTCGGAAAGCGTCGCGAGCAAGCCCGAGCGCGAGGAGCCCCGCAGCGAACGCCGAGACAGTACATGGAAGTACGGCGAGGCGTGAGCGAGGACGCGACAAAGCGATCGGGCTGCGCAGCAGCTTTACGAAAGGCTTTTTAGGAGGAGGACGGATCATGCTGCTATCCAAAATAGACACCGGCGCAAGCGAAGGCGCCCCGGCAGCTCGTCCACGTTTCCGTCGCCACGCCGGGGCATCGCCCTCGACGCTGGATCGGCGGACGTTTTTGAAGCGCTCGGGCCTCGTTGCGGGGGCCGGAGCGTTCGCCAGCCAGCTTCCCCTCGGCGTGATCGGCAAGGCCGACGCCGCCGACGAGGCGGCGGGCAAACTCGAGGTGCACCGCACCGTCTGCACGCACTGCTCGGTCGGCTGCTCGATCGACGCGGTGGTGCAGAACGGCGTCTGGATCCGGCAAGAGCCGGTCTTCGATTCGCCGCTGAACCTGGGCGCCCATTGCGCCAAGGGCGCCTCGGTGCGCGAGCACGGCATGGTCGAGCACTCGCACCGGCTGAAGTCGCCGATGAAGCTGGTCGGCGGCAAGTGGCAGAAGATGTCCTGGAGCGACGCGATCAAGGAGGTGGGCGACAAGCTGCTCGCGATCCGCAACGACAAGGAGAAGGGCGGTCCCGACGCGGTGTTCTGGATCGGCAGCTCCAAGCACAGCAACGAGCAGTCTTATCTCCTGCGCAAGTTCGTGTCGTTCTGGGGCACGAACAACTGCGACCACCAGGCCCGGATCTGCCACTCGACCACGGTTGCCGGCGTAGCCAACACCTGGGGCTACGGGGCGATGACCAATTCGTACAACGATATGCAGAACAGCAAGTGCGCGATGTACATCGGCAGCAACGCTGCCGAGGCGCACCCCGTGTCGATGCTGCACATGCTGCACGCGAAGGAAACCGGCTGCCGGATGATCGTAGTCGATCCTCGCTTCACCCGCACCGCGGCGAAGGCCGACGAGTACGTGCGCATCCGGTCAGGATCCGACATCGCGTTCATGTTCGGGCTCCTCTACCACATCTTCAAGAATGGCTGGGAAGACAAGCAATATATCCACGACCGCGTCTACGGCATGGACAAGGTCAGGGACGAGGTCATGACCAAATGGACTCCGGACAAGGTCCAGGAGGTCACCGGTGTTCCGGAGGATCAGGTCCACAAGGTCGCCGAGATGCTGGCCAAGAACCGGCCGTCGACGGTCGTATGGTGCATGGGCCAGACCCAGCACACGGTGGGCAACGCGATGGTGCGCGCGACCTGCATCGTGCAGCTCGCGCTCGGCAACATCGGCGTATCCGGCGGGGGTGCGAACATCTTCCGCGGCCACGACAACGTGCAGGGCGCGACCGACGTCGGCCCGAACCCCGACTCGCTGCCCGGCTACTACGGCGTGGCGGCCGGGTCCTGGAAGCACTACGCCGCCGTGTGGGGCGTCGACTACGAGTGGATCAAGAAGCAGTTCGCCTCGCAGGCGATGATGGAGAAGCCCGGGATCACGGTCTCGCGGTGGATCGACGGCGTGCTCGAGAAGAACGAGAACATCGATCAGGACCCGAACCTGCGCGCCGTGGTGTACTGGGGGCACGCGCCCAACAGCCAGACGCGCGGCAAGGAGATGATCGAGGCGATGAAGAAGCTCGACACCCTCGTCGTCATCGACCCCTATCCCTCGGCCACCGCGGCGATGGCGGCGATGGTGCGCAAGGACGGGGTGTACCTGTTGCCTGCGTGCACGCAGTTCGAGACCTCCGGCTCGGTCACCGCGTCGAACCGCTCGCTGCAGTGGCGCGAGAGGGTCATCACGCCGCTCTTCGAGTCGCAGACCGACCATGCGCTGATGTACCAGTTCGCCAAGAAGTTCGGCTTCGACAAGGAGCTCGTCAAGAATTACGAGATCTGGAAGCCGGACGGCGATGCCAAGTTCGACGAACCGAAGCCCGAGTCGATATTGAAGGAGATCAACCGCGCTACGTGGACGATCGGCTACACCGGGCAGTCGCCGGAGCGGCTGAAGCTGCACATGAAGAACCAGGCCACGTTCGATGTGAGGACGCTGCGGGCGAAGGGCGGTCCCTGCGACGGCGACTACTATGGACTGCCGTGGCCGTGCTACGGGACGCCGGAGCTGAAGCATCCGGGATCGCCGAACCTATACGAGGAGGACCGGCACGTCATGGACGGCGGCGGCTGCTTCCGTGCCAACTTCGGCGTCGAGCGCGACGGCGTCAACCTGCTGGCCGAAGACGGCTCCTATCCCAAGGGCAGCGAGATCACGACCGGCTATCCCGAGTTCGATCACACACTGCTGAAGAAGCTCGGCTGGTGGGACGAGCTCACCGACGCCGAAAAGAAGGCGGCCGAGGGCAAGAACTGGAAGACCGACCTCTCGGGCGGCATCCAGCGAGTGACGATGAAGCACGGATGTCATCCCTTCGGTAACGCGAAGGCGCGGGCGATCGTCTGGAACTTCCCCGACGGCATCCCGCAGCACCGCGAGCCGCTGTATTCGCCGCGGCCGGATCTCGTCGCCAAGTATCCGACGCATGACGACAAGAAGGCGTTCTGGCGCCTGCCGACATTGTTCAAGTCGGTGCAGCAGAAAAACGTCGAGGACAAGGTCGCGGAGAAATTCCCTCTCATCCTCACGAGCGGCCGACTGGTCGAATACGAGGGCGGCGGCGAGGAGACGCGCTCGAACCCGTGGCTCGCCGAACTGCAGCAGGAGAACTTCGTCGAGATCAATCCCAAGGACGCCAACGACCGCGGCGTGAAGGACGGCGAATACGTCTGGGTGAAGACGCCGACCGGCGCGCAGCTCAAGGTGAAGGCAACCGTGACCGAGCGTGTGGGGGCGGGGACGACGTTCATTCCGTTCCACTTCTCGGGCTGGTGGATGGGCAAGGACATGCTCGAGTACTACCCCGAGGACGCGCATCCGATCGTGCGTGCGGAAGCGGTCAACACCGCCACCACCTACGGCTACGACTCGGTGACGATGATGCAGGAAACGAAAACGACGCTGTGCCAGGTCGAGAAGCTGAAGGCGTGACGAGGAGGAGGCGAGAACCATGGCCAGAATGAAATTCCTGTGTGACGCCGAGCGCTGCATCGAGTGCAACGGCTGCGTGACCGCGTGCAAGCAGGAGCACGACGTCCCGTGGGGTGTGAACCGCCGCCGGGTGGTGACCATCAACGACGGCGTTCCGGGCGAGCGCTCGATGTCGGTGGCGTGCATGCACTGCTCCGATGCGCCGTGCATGGCGGTCTGCCCGGTCGACTGCTTCTATCGCACCGAGGAAGGCGTCGTCCTGCACGACAAGGACATTTGCATCGGCTGCGGCTACTGCTTCTACGCCTGCCCGTTCGGCGCGCCGCAGTTTCCCCAGACGGGCGCATTCGGCGTGCGCGGCAAGATGGACAAGTGCACGTTCTGCGCCGGCGGCCCGGAACCGGACGGCTCGCCCGCGGAGTTCGCGAAGTACGGCCGCAACCGGCTCTCGGAGGGCAAGCTTCCGGCCTGCGCCGAGATGTGCTCCACCAAGGCGCTCCTCGGAGGCGACGGCGACGTCATCTCCGAGATCTACCGCGACCGGGTCACCATGCGCGCCGCACGGGGCACGAAGAGCGGTCCGCCCTGGGGCTGGGATTCGGCGTACGGCACGGGGACCAAATCATGACCCGGCTCGGAGCCATCGCGCTCGTCGGGGTGCTCGCGCTCGGCGTCGCTGCCTGCAGCGAGCGGCCGCAGGTCACGACGTACAAACAGGGTACGTATCAGGGCAAGCCCGATACGCCGCCCTACCAGGGTGCGCCGTACAACGGCGACCGGGCCGCCTGGGAGCGCCACATGGCGACGCGCGCCCAGGGACAGAACGAGTACAAGCGCACGAACTGACCGGGAGCGGGACGATGGCTGACTTTCCGATCGCGCGGATCGCCGCGCCCGTCCTGGCGGCGCTGTGGATTTTCGCGGCCGGCGCCGCCTACGCGCAGCCGGCGCAGGTGCCGACGCCGGCGCCGACGCCGGAAAACGCTTCACCCGCAGCCGCGGCGCAGCGGCAGGCTGCGCAGCCGCTCAACAACGCGCCCGTGTGGCGCGAGGTGCGCTCCGGCCGGCCTGGGGTCACGACCGTGCGAGGGCGCGAGACGGACATTCTCATCCAGCCCCAGGGCGAGACGTGGCGCGCGGCGCGCGTGCCGCTCATCTTCGCCGGCGGCATGCTGGCGGCCGTCGCAGTGCTGGGGCTCGCGATCTTCTATCTCGTACGCGGATCGCTCGACATCGGCGCCGATGAGAAGCGGGGTGGACGGCTCATCGAGCGTTTCTCGCCGATGGATCGCTACGCGCACTGGCTCCTGGCTATCACCTGGGTCACGCTCGCCATCACGGGCCTCATCCTGTCGCTCGGCAAGTCGGTGCTCCTGCCGCTGATCGGCTATACGCTGTTCTCGTGGCTCGCGATCCTGGCCAAGAATCTGCACAACTTCGTCGGACCGATCCTGATCGTCGCGATCCCGCTCATGTTCATCCGCTTCGTGCGGGACAACGGCATCGGCGCCGACGATTTCAAGTGGTTCGCCAACATCGTCGGCTACTTCAAGGGCCACGAATATCCCTCCGGACGCTTCAACGCGGGCGAGAAGCTGGTGTTCTGGATCGTGCTCGTGATCCTCTCCACGCTGCTCGTTCTGAGCGGGCTGGTGCTGGTGTTTCCGAACTTCGACCAGACGCGCTCGACCATGCAATGGGCCAACGTCGTGCACGTTGTCTGCGCCTACCTCGCCATCGGGCTCGCGCTGGTGCACATCTACCTCGGCACGATCGGGATGGTCGACGCGTACAAGGCGATGCGCTACGGCTACGTCGACGAGAGCTGGGCGAAGCACCATCACCTGCGCTGGTACGAGGACGTCGCGGCCGGTCGCGCCCCGCAGAAATTCGCGGACCCCAAGGCAGTGCCGCGGGAGGCCGTTGCCACACGCGCGAGGACGGCTTGAGCGGCGAAAGATACAGGGAGGGACGAGAATGACGACGACGTTGCGCGCACTCATAGCTGCCGGCCTCGTGGTGTTCTTCTTCGGTTGGGCCGTCGCGAAGCTGCCGCCGCCGCCGCCGATGGACGAGAAGGCCAAGGCCGCAGCCGAGGAGAAGAAGGCGAAGGCTGCATCGGCTGCCGAGGCGGAGAAGGCCGCTCTGGCCAAAGCCGAGGACCGTGCGGTCGCGCGCTACATGGCCGAGCAGAAAGCGAAGGGCAAGGTGGTCGCCCCGCAGATGGGGACGGCTGCAAAAGGCGGTGGCGCCGACGCGAAGATGAAGGACGGCAAAGCGAAGAAGTAGCGCGCGAATTCGGCCGTTGCAGGGACAAGGGGCGTCAGCCCCTTTTTCTTTGCCTGTGTTCTTGCCTCTGGCGGCGCCGGCGCGCCGCCATCGCTCGTCAGAGCAGGTCGTCGAGCGGCAGCAGCGTCAGCAGGCTGGCCTGCAGTCCGCGCGCGAGAGTCCCCATCGGTTCGGTGGCGAGCTCGACGGTCTTGCCGTTCTCTTCGGTGCGCCACATCAGCGGCCGATGACCGAAGGCGTCGGGCGGGCCAAGGTGCGGGATGTAGCAGTTGGCCGGCTGCGCGATCGCATCGAAGCGGGCGCCCGCTTGCCGCGCCAGCGCGGCGCTGTCGATCAGAAGGCCGACCTCGGTATTGAGCCGCATCGAGCGATAGTCGAAATTCATCGACCCGACGAACAGGCGCTGCCGGTCGAGCACGAAAACCTTCGCGTGCAGCGCGAACTGCCCCGAGCTGGGTGCCTTGAGGCTGTGGCCGTGGTCGTCGCCCGCTTCGGGAGCCGGGCGCACTTCATAGAGCTCCACGCCGTCCTCGAGCAGGCGCGTACGGTAATGCTGATAGCCGGCGTGCACGGCCGGGACATCAGTCGAGGCGAGCGAATTGGTGATGATGCGCACGCGCACCCCGCGAGCGCGCAACTGCTCGATCAGGCGCATGCCGTCGTCGGCGGGGACCAGATACGGCGACACGATCAGCAGCTCGTGATCGACCTTGCCGAGCGCCTCGGCGAGCCGTTCCCGCAGCAGCGGCCCGCTCTTCTCGCCGGCCTCGACCTTGACCTTGTCGGGATGGTCGTAGAGCACGTCGGCCTTCGCCCATACCGCGGCGCCGTCGCCGTCGAGGAGTGCGCGCAACGGGTCGGCAACGTCGAGGTTGGGAAGGCGTGTGTCCGTCCTGGGGTTGCGCTTGTTCTGCTCCAGCTCGGCGCGATACGCCTGAAGTGCGCCGTCGCTGGGCTTGGTGGCGAGCAGCGCCTGTACCGGGATCGCAAGCTCGCTCTTCCAGTACTTGTCGAACGTCGTCGAGATGCGGCGCACGATCGGGCCCAGGGCCAATACGTCGAAGTCGGCGAAATCGATGTGGCTGCTGGCCGCAAAGTACTCGTCGCCGATATTGCGACCGCCCAGGACCGCGGCGGCGTTGTCGGCGATGAACACCTTGTTGTGCATCCGGTAGTTCAGGCGCCGATCGACGAGGAATTCACCCCAGCGCAGCACGTCGAACACGCCCCGCGAATAGTAGGGATTGAAGATGCGGATCTCGATCCGGGGATGGGCGGCAAGCGCGATGATCCGCTTGTCGCGGGCGAGATCGTCGGTGTCGTCGATGAGCATCCGGACGCGCACGCCCCGATCGGCTGCTTGCACCACGGCGTCGATCAGAAGCTTGCCGGTGACGTCGTTCTGAATGATGAAATACTGGAGATCGAGACTGCGCTGTGCCGCCTCGGCCAGCTCGGCGCGGGCACGCAAGCCTTCCGCGCCGGCGGGCAGAAGCCGGAATCCTGACAGTCCGGGATGCGTCCGCGCGGCAGCGTCGATCCGGCGGCCCAGGTTCGTCGCCTCGGGATGATCGATCGCGTGCGATGCCTGCCTGGGGTAATCCGCCCCCGGCGGGGGCAGCGTGGCGCAGCTCGCCGCGACCAGCGCGACCGCCGCGACCACCAGCCAGCGCCCTCCCAGCGATGCGGCGCGCCCCGCCGGGCGGACGCAACCGATCAGCGCCTCACGTGCGCTCGTCTTCGCCGTTCTCATGCGCGCGCGGGCGTCGCGGCGCCGAGGCCGGCGCCGCGATCGGGTGACGTCGCAAGAGCGCGCAGCATTCCTCTTCGGTGGCGTGCCCCGTGCGCTCTGTCGACTCCGCCCAGGGAGCGCGCGCCCGAACGTCGCTCCCGCCTGGCTGCTTCCGCTTTCTCATCGCTTGCCGTCCTCGAATTCCGCAACCGCACATCGTGAGCGCGCCGCAACGCAGCGCGCTGGCGCGTGTAACTTTTGCAACCAGCCGACATCCGCGCGTTGCGCAGTCCGGTTCGTTCGGAAACTTGCACGAACCGTGCCGGGTCAATCGTAGTGTGCGTGAAGTGAGATCGTGTCTTACGTGACCGATCCTTCTCTGTTTCGGAGAGCGTTTTTACACGGAGAGGTGCAAATGACCGATATCGTAGCGGGTCGATTCGAGCAGCAGACCGAAGCCCAGGCAGCGGTCGAACGACTGCTGCGGCACGGATTCCGGCGCGACGACGTGAGCTCGTTCTTCGTCAACCCGCCGGGGCAGCACGCGCGATTTCCAATTGGCGGCGATCGCAGCGTATCTCCGGGCGCGCGAGGCGCGGGCCTCGCGGCCGCGGGCGGCGCGGTCATCGGCTGCGTCCTGGGTTTCGTCTTCGGGATGGCCGCGTCGCACGTCTTCGGGCTCGTGTCGACGATCGCAGGCGCGGTCGCGGGCGCGTACCTGGGGATGCTCGCCGGGGCACTGGCCCGATTGCAGGACCGCAAGACCGCGCGCCGTACCGGCGCCTACGCGACCGAAGTGCGCCATGGAGGGATCATGGTGGCCGCCCACACCCCGACGCCGACCAGCCACGAGGAGGCCGTGCGCACGCTGCGCGCCTCGGGGGCAGTCGACGTCGAAGCCGCAGAAGGCGACTGGCGCGACGGCCAATGGACGGACTTCGATCCGACGATGCCGCCGGTTCGGGCGACACATTGACCGGCCATGCAACGGCCGGCGCTCTCAGGATCCTCGCAACCTTGTCGCGAAGGCGTCCGATGATGTGGCGGTCGCCGAGAGGCTCGTAGCGCAGTTCATCGCCCGCGAATCCGAGCGGGTCTCGAAGTCGCCCGCCGATGGCCGCGGCTTCCACTCGCGGGCAAGCCTTTGCGCCTCCTCGATCCGCCCCTGGGTCATCTTCTTCGCCACGATGTCGCGATTCTTGATGGCGCGGGCGCGTTTCTCTCCCTCCGAAGTAAGAAACCGGGAGGCGGCGAGGTTGAGCCACTTGTGGGCCTCGACATAGTCCTGCGGCACCCCTCGGCTGCGGTAGTACATGGTGCCGAGATTGAGCTGGGCAGCGGCGTCTCCCTGATCGGCGGCCTTGCGATACCACCTTAGCGCCTCGGCGTAGTCCTGCTCCACGCCGTAGCCGTTGTCGTACAGGACCCCCAGACTGAACTGGGCGCTCGCGTTGTCCTGATCGCCGGCCGCGCGGAACCATCGGCGCGCCTCCGCATAGTCCTTGGGCGCACCCTGACCAGTCTCGCACATGACGCCGAGGTTGTATTGGGCGACGGCGAAACCCTGGTTCGCTGCTTTGAGGAACCACTTGCGTGCTTCGACGTAGTCCTGCGCTACACCCCGAGCGCTTTCGTACAGGACGCCCAGGTTGTTCTGGGCTTGGGCGTAGCCTTGCTCGGCAGCCTTGCGATACCACTTCGCGGCTTCGGCATCGTCCTGCAGCACCCCGCAGCCCCGCTCGTACAGGTAGCCGAGATTGTTCTGGCCAAGGGCGAACCCGCGATCCGCCGTCTTGCGGAACCACTTGAGCGCTTCGGCGTAGTCTTGGGCCACACCCTGGCCGCGCTCGTACATAACGCCGAGGTTAAGCTGCGCGCCGAGATTCCCCTGGGCGGCCGCCCTGCGATACCACTCCACGGCCTCGGCATGATCCTGCGGCACACCACGTCCGCGCTCGTACATGAAACCAAGGTTGTTCTGGGCTGGGGCATGGCCCTGGTCCGCGGCCTTGCGATACCACGCAACGGCCTCGGCATGATCCTGTGCCACGCCGTGACCGCTTTCGTACATGACACCGAGGTCGTTCTGAGCGTGGGCGTAACCTTGCTGCGCGGCTTTGCGATACAACGTCGCGGCTTCGGCATAGTCCTGTGGCACGCCCTCGCCAACACTGTAGATGCGGGCAAGCGCGTACTGGGCGCGGGGATAACCCTGATCGGCGGCCTTGCGATACCATGCGAGTGCTTCAGCAGCGTCCTGCGCCACGCCCTGGCCGGCGCTGTACATGCCGGCGAGCATGTACTGGGCGCGGGCGTACCCCTGATCCGCGGACCTGCGAAACCACCGCGCGGCCTCGGTCGCGTCCCGCGGCGCGCCCCGCCCACGCGCATACATCAGACCCAGGTCATAGTGCGAGCTGGCTTCGCCTCGGATAGAGAGCACGACTCGCAACGGGGGAAAGTTCGAAGTCAACCGAGCCTGGGTCATGGCGGCCTTCCACGTCTGCATCGATCGCTCGGGACCCCGACGACAGGCGAGATCGATCCGACAATTCTTACCACATCCACTTCTGTAGTCAACTGATAATTCGCTACAAAATCCGAGACTGAATCGCCGATCGTGATTCGATGACCAAGGCCGAAGTGGTGGTCGCCCGCTATTGCGCGATTCGATGACCTCTGATCAGAACCTGATGGGCGGCCCGTGCCACGAGTCGTCGCGCGGTTGGGCACGAGCGAGTGCCTGACGGGCCTCACACCACCCTTCGCACGCATTGCGCCCGGGACGGCGACGCCAGAAATTCAACAGCCCCTTGCACCTTGCGTAGAAGTGGAAAAAGTGGAGGACCCGGCGGCGCTCCAATGGATCCAGCGGTCTGTCGCTGCAGATAAGCTTGTCGTCCGTCATGCCACGGTCGGTCAAGATCACAGCGCCCCATGCCTTGACGCGTCTTTGCGCGCCGCGCGGCAGGCGCGGGCCCAGCACCACCGCGTCCAGCAGATCGCCTTCAAGTCCCAAAAGGCTCGGCACCGAGCCGTAGTTGAACGGGCATGGCAGCGGCGAGATGAAGTCGATGTGACCGGTGGATCCGCGTTTCAGAAAGCCCCCGCGCGGCACTTCGATTACCACTTCGACCTCGGGCGGCCCAGGGGTTGCCACGCGGGCAGGGCTTCGGTGATCGTTCGCATCGTTCACTGCCCTAGCATATCCCAGGCGAGATTTCCGAGCATTCAACCGCGCGCACGAAGCCACGCAGAACAGGCGCTACGATCGCGAGCCGTAAGGTTCGGGTCAGACAACCTCGCACCTGGAGCGGCGTACTGAGACTCCGCGCTTCGAGCTAAAGACTTTGAACTTCGAACGACGCTAGACCGGCGCAGCCTCGCGGTCCGAGCGAGGTTTAATCGCAACGGCCTCGACTACCCCTTCCCGCGAAAGCGCGGTCAATAGTTCTTCGACCTGGTTAGGATCGCTCTGCTCGACGTAGCGCACCAAGTCGCGCACCTGGTTCGGGGTGGCGCGCGCGGCGTCCTCCAACGATACCGGGATCTCGGGCGATCGGGCGTGTCGCACGTATTTGGCAAAAACGCCACCGCCAACTACCTTCAACGCCAGTGGTCCGACCGATCCGAGCAGACGGGCCAAGAGACGTGCGCGCAGCGCAATATCGAATTTTCCAAACGCGCTCGCCACGACCTTCGAAAGCGAGAGCTTCTCCTTTGTGGCATCGCTATCTGCGCGGACCTGTGGTAACGCTTCCACGCGTGCTTTGGAAGGCACTTTGGATTGATCAGAAGCCTTCATCGAGAAGTTCTCCTGGAACAGAGGGCATCCTAACTCTTGAATACTACCGGACAAAGTCAGCGCGCAACCCTGAGCCTATGGCCGAAGATTCGAAGACGGAAATAACGAATCTTCATATCCTAATGTTCGGCATTCTTCTGCGCTGCAACAAGGGCGCCGTGCGAGGGCTTCGCGCTTCGAACCAATTTTCATCTTTATCCGGTCACCCGTGCTGTCGCAGCGACCGGTTCTGTTGCCATGACGCTTAAAACGCGCCATTTGATCATCGCGACCTTCACGGCGTCGTTCAAAACGAACTGATCGTGCAAATCAAGTCTGATCCACATGCTCCAGATCAGGTCCGCGGCAAAGTCCCGGAGATGAACCTGGCACCGTTCTACGCTGCATTCGGCGTCACGGAAGGCGACAAGATGTACATTGCGCCGGATAGGCGCGTCACGATCTGGTAACAGCGCTTGTACGTCGCTGACGTAAACAGGGCCGGTCTTGTGCCGGGCCTGTTGGCTTTATATGACCGTCTGCTCATGGCCCTGCAATTCGCGACCTGATTTGTCCGCAGTTTGGCCGGACGGAGACTATCGCCGATACAATGGCGCCCGGGTAGGCATAATCACGCTGGGCACCCGCGGCCACTCGCCCATGGCTGGGCGCGCGATGGCGGCCAATCGTTGCCGTCGCGCGCGAGCTCGGCGAGGAAGCTGAAAGGATCGTCGTGCGCCGACGACTGTCGCTCTAGGAGGCCGAGACAGAGCTATGGACTGGAAGCTTCGCGCGAAAGTGTTCCTGCAGCGCCTGTGGCAACCCACTTGCGCGTGCATGACCTGCATGACCGCCCCGACCTTCGCGAACGTGGTGAGCGCCGTGCACTGGAAGCTCGCGCTGCAAACCGGAGTCGGCACTGGAATCCTGGCGCTGCTGCTCACGCTTACGCCAGTCGGGAGACTCTTCGGGCATCGCTACGGGAACGCGCTGATGGTGGGCGGCTTGACGGCAGTCGCCGACTCGTGGTCGCATCCCGGCCGCTTCGGCTTCGAGTACGGCGAGGCACTGCTTACGGGCCTGGTATCGGGGCTGCTGGCGCTGGCCGGCTCATTCGTGCTCGAGGACCGCGCGCGGCGCGTTCGACAGGTCTGGGCGCGGATGCGAGGTATGGCCGTGTCGCGCTAAGCGCTGCCTCCCGCAAGCGTCATCTTGCTGCGATCACCCTCCGGCAGCGCGCCCGCCCGCGTATCGTCATGCGTCGTAGCGACCGTCCACGCCCATCCCGATGACCGATAGCAATTCCAATCGCGCCGTCCTCATCACGACAGACCACGCCGCGAATCGTCACGTCTGCAGAGAAAACCCCGGGCACTCGGAGGAAGGGTGCCGTGGACCCATGGTCGGAGTGCAGCGTTACCGGTGGACCCCGATGAGCGATCGCCATGTTCAAGGCGTCCATCGCCAGCTAGGTGTCCAGAGTTCGGCTCATTGCCGGATCGCCTTGGGCAGGATCTCAGCCTTGTGCATCGGCTTGACCACCGTGTTGCGGCAGCACGGCACCTCTTGGGCCATCAGCTCGACGTGCACCCTGGGAGCGCCGTACGACTCGCGGCTGGCCTGGTGGATCGTCCTGATACGAGCGGTGAGGTCAACCTGGCGCTTCTGGCGGTCACTGGGACCGCGGTGCCGCGCAGCGTAGTACCCGCTGCGCGGGACCTGCAGCGCCTCGCACAAGGCAGGCACGCCGTACTGCCGTCGATTCTTCTCGACGAAGGCGTACTTCGCGGCCGTACAAGGCACTCTGTCCAAAGGGACGGATGCTTCGACCGCAACACAGGATGCCAAGTGCTAAGGCGTCACGCCCCGAAGTCAGCAGGACTGCGTGTGTGATGCACGGGAGCAGGGAGTTAATGCACGTGGTATTTCACCCCAAGCGCCGTCGCTTCGCTCGAAGTCCTGAGCAGCGGTACTAAGTCCCTCGAGCCAAGTACGTCGTGCTTCGGATGACGCGCGACGACAGGAAGAGGTGGGAGACTTTCATATCGACTGACTGCATACCGACAAAGCAGCCATATCGGGACGTCGCTGAGACCGGTCGTTCGATGTCCGCTATCGACTGCGGATTCAACCGATCGATGCAACAGTTTGGTGGAATCGTTCAGCTGGTGTTTCGAAGTTTAATGTCTTTCTTGGGCGTTCGTTCAATCTTCTGGCCACGGCGTTGAGCTTTGCTTGCGAGTAGCCTGAGAGGTCTGTTCCCTTGGGGAAGTACTGCCTCAATAGCCCGTTGGTGTTCTCATTGCTGCCACGCTGCCAGGGATTCTGAGGATCGCAGAAGTAAACCTGGATGTCCGTCGCCAGTGTGAAGCGCTTGTGATCGGCCATCTCCTTGCCCCGATCCCAGGTCAGCGACTGGTAGAGCTCCTCCGGTAACTTGCGAGCGTTCTTGATCAGCGCGTTGATGACCGCCTCCGTATCTTTGCCGGCAACCTTCACCAGCATCACGTAGCGTGTCTGACGCTCGACAAGCGTCGCAATCTGGCTGTTCTTGCTCCCGAACAGCAGGTCGCCTTCCCAGTGACCGGGCACCGCCCGGTCTGCAACGCTGGCCGGACGCTCACTGATCGAGACGGTGTCGGTGATTCTGCCGTGCTGGTCCGTCTTCTGGGTGTGATGGCGCGAACGGCGCATCACCCGGGTGCGCCGCAAGTGCTCCACCAGTTCCTTCTTCAGGGCGCCGCGGGCCTGGATGAACAGGCTGCGATAGATGGTCTCGGGGGACACCTGACGGCTCGTATCATCTGGATAGGTGCGCTTGAGCCAACCGGCAATCTGCTCCGGTGACCACTGTAGTTGGAGCTTGCCTGCCACGAGGCGCGCCAGCGCTCGGTTAGCCGCCAGTTTACCGGTCTTGGGGCGACGTCCTCGATCCCAGGCGGACTGGTCGGCCTGACTGGCTCGGTAGCATGCTTGGCCACCGTTGCGCTTGATCTCCCGACTGATCGTGGAGGGTGCTCGGCCGAGTTGCGCTGCTAGCGAGCGCCTTGATTGACCCGCAACTACCGCGCGCGAGATCTCTTCCCGTTCGGCTAGGGTCAGCGCCAATCGGGAGCGGCATCGTGGGGCCGGACGGATCCCGCCCGTAGCTGCCAGAACCAGCTGTATCGACGAGTGGTTCCGATCAAACAGCTGGGCGATCTGCTGGAGAGACTCACCCTTCTGCCAGCGCTCCCACATCAGCGCCTTCTGGCTTTCCGTGTAATGGATCCGCGGTCTCATTTGCAACACTCCTCTGATTGCTCAGGTCATAGTGTGTTGCATCCACCGGTTGAATCCGCAACCCGAAGCAGCTATACGCGCTGCTCCAAAGCGGTCGTCAAGTTTGATGGAAACCGCCGTTCGGCGCTAAGCACGTGCCCGCAGTTTCCAACCAGACCCGCTTGGCCACATCCTGGCGGGATATCACGATCCGGGAAACCTTGGCGCGCCTGAGTTCAACGTCGCAGCGGTTCCTGAACCCTCAACCGGGTTTCTGCGTCTCGCCGGCCTCGGCCTCCTCGGCTTGAGAGTCCGCCGCCGCAGCCACTAGCCGGCGAATTGTCGCCGCGATCCTCCGCGTCAATCAGCGTGGCGAGCCGCGCGCCCCGCGCACACGTAACCGCTCGAATCCCTCCCGGAACCGTGTGGATCCGCGACGAGTGGCCGGGGCCGAACGAGCTGACGGGCGGTGTGCCGGTGTTGCCCGATACGGCGACCTCTTCGCGTTCACCGCCGGCCAGGCGATGTTCGATGCGATGGTCGAGGTCGCGCAGAGCAATTCAATTTTGATTCTCAACACCCAAGTTACGGTTTGATGACGGTAATTTGCCGGTATTCGACCTCCTGAACGCCAATCGCTCGCGCCCGCAAGCGAAGAAGCCACCTGCTGCCCGAGGCGATGGTATCAAGCGCACGGACCGTGAAGTCAGTACCGTTTTGGCCTTGAATCATCAGATTAGCAGTCTGGCCGGCACCCCCGCCGTTGAGGCTAATAAAATGCGCGGGCGAGCCTGTAGCGTCCATCGCTTCAACGGCCACAAAATTGCCTTCTGGCCACGGCCCATAGGTATTGGCGTTCAAGGACACCGTGATCGTTTGGTTAGGTGTTAGCTCGATAGTGTCTGTGTAGGCGTAATAGCGCCCCGTCGGATCTTTCGGCAGAAGGGCAAGTTGTACTGGAATGAAATTGATATCGACGTCGGTGAGACCATTCGATACCGCAACGTCCCCATGGAAATGAAGCGTATGAGTGCACAGTTCTGGGGGAGTGACGGAAGAACTTCCATAGGGGAAGGGTCCGGGCACGCAGGAACCGCCTTGAAAAATGTCGAGGCCCACCCATCTCGCTGCGCCACTAGCTGGCGGGTTTGGGGGTGCCCAAGATTGAGTAATATCTTTTCCGTCTAGTTGGGCTTTGAAGGTCCCTGGAACAAATTGAGTACCAAAGTGAACCGTGAAAGTCTGATTTTCCGGCTCCATCGGCATTACCACCGATACCGGATTATTTCCTACGTGATGCGTCGGGGGGTCTACGCTAAAAATCGCGCAGCCGCCAACGAGCAAGAATGAAGCAGTCGCGATGGAGCCTCGCAGTAGTTCTGAGCGCATAGGACCTTCTCCCTGTGAACTTATGCAGTTGTAGTGCGGCTAGGTCAATACTTGGAAGTTCTCATGCAAAGTGGATGACCGAGATATCAACGCGACCGGCGAATCGCTGCGATTGGTCTGCCTACGGACTGCCACGTTGAACTCTCGAGGATAGCAAATCCGACGCCCAAGACGTGCCGTTGGCGCAGTGTAGCGTTTCGTGACTGGCCCGTGTCGACGGGAAGCTGAGGAGATCAGGGGTCGCTGCGGGGCCAGGGTAGCCGTAAGTGCTGATGTTTCGCGAGCATGAGCAACTTCGCGTCTCGTGCCCGGCGGCCGCCGGCATGCACCTACCTAGCGCTGCGCGCGGCGGCGCGGTCGACGTTCGGTGTTACCAGGCGATGCGTTGATCGAACTCGTACTCCGGTCCCGCCCGGGCGTGGGGGTCGTGGGATTAGGTCGTGTGGCTGAGCTACGTTGGCTACATACCCGGCGGTGGCGTGGGATCGCCAGCTGACGGTCGCCTCGTCAATGGCCGGTTACCGGAAAATTCCACGGCGATACCGACCGGCAGGTGTTGGCCGATCGGCGAAGTTCACGACCGTCCGCTTATCCGGTGCACGACGGGCAGCAGCGGCACGAGCGCTGAAGAAGTGAAACGCGATGCAAACCAATCGGACGCCTCCTGTCCGATGGAGGCCGGGTCAGAGTACCTCGTGCCTGGTGCGGCGCACTGAGTCTCCGCATTTCGCGCTGAGTGCTTTGAACTTCGAAGGCCAGCGTCGGGACAGCCTACGGGCGAAGGTCCTGGTGACCGCCGCCCTTCGAGCCGAGAACTAAGAGCGAAGACCGCGAGCGTTACGACTCGGCCGTAACGGATGGGGGATCCGGCAAATAGCGCATCCCGCCGCCACCCATCGTGCCGCAGCTAGATAGCGTTCCAATCAAGCTCGCGAGAAGTACGGCGATAAGTGCCTTGACCCCCAGCAAAACCGCGTTGACCAAGTCTTGAACAGTTCTTCAACAGAATCGACCCAGAGCGGTCGTCCCGCCGGGCCGGCCGCGAGCCCACACATCCGGATGTCAATGTTTGCGCACAACAGGCGCAGCCAAGACAATCCAGCAGCCGATCATCGCGGGTGCCGGGAGAATCAAGCGACGGCCAAAAGTGCGTTACTGCGCCGGCGCTTCGAGTGGGTGCGATTCGTGAGTGTCCATCGTCTCGTGCGCGTCGGAACCCTCAGGCTTGATACACGCCACGGCCATGATGAAGACGCCGCATGCGACGGCGATTACGAATACCGCACCGAGGAACAACGTATCCACGGTTCTGCCCTCTTTCTGATAATCAATTTAGCCCCGATAAGCGTCGAGAACGTTGATCCACGGCAAACAAGGCTGTGCGCGGCGCATCGGGGCAAGGGGAGCAGGGGGCAGAAGAACGGCAACGATGGTGAAGATCGTGCCACGGAAGTAGCGCTGGCGGCGAGCGATCCGGTGCTGAAGATAAAAAGGCCCGGCTAGAGAAACGAAGCCAGGCCCAACTCCATGGTATTCGATACGAAGCCTACGCTTGGATAAGCGCACCCGGCCTTGACTTGGATCAAGGGAAGCGAAGACGGGAGCAGGCTGCCCGAAGCGACGGGGAGCCGAGGAGCCGAGGCGCTCCGCTGCCGGTCGCCTCGTCAATGGCCGGGTCCCGGAGAATTCCACGCTGATAGCGACCGGGAGGTGTTGCCCGGTCTGCGACCGTCGGGTGCGGCAGAGGCGAAGGGTGTGTCAGTGCCAGGGGTTTGCGTGCAGCCAGGCGAACCTATTGTTGGTGGCCGTCATCCGCACGGCCTCGGGCACGAGCGCGGCAAGTATCTGCCCGTCTCTGACCCGGTCGAACGTCGCCGCTGTGGCCTGCAACCCATCTGGACCGATGTCCAGCACGAACGCCGACGGCTCCGCCACCGCCGGATACCGCACGTATACCGAACCGTAGCCGGTCTCCAGTCGCACCATGGAGCCATTCCCCGGCGAGATCACGCGTGTGATGCCCACGGCTTGCAGCTGCTGGGCATAGGACTGGGCCATTTGGGCAAGCTCCGGCTGGTCGGCAGTAGGCAGTTGCGCCGTGGATGCACAGGCGCCGAGCAGGAGCAGCGGGAGACGTTTTGGCGAGCATGGCCGAGTGTAAGCCCTCTTCGATGCACCCGCCCCCACCGCACGGCGAAAGCAGCACCGACCCACAAAGGCGTAGCCCCCTTAGGGGAGCCCTTCGCCCCTTGCTTTCAGTGCTTCGAACGACGCACAAGGCACCGGGCACAAAGGGTGGGGTCAAGGGTACCCCCCTTGTTTGGGGCACCACCCTGGAAAGGCGCATCCAGAGTACCTTCTACGAGGCATGGGTACCCTCTGCTTCGAGCTCGTTCCCAGTGCGAATTCACTAGCCTGGACTGGGTACTAGGCGTTGGCACGAGGTACCCCTTTTCGGAGCGAAAGGTACCCTCTGTGTCAAGCTAAGGCTAAGTACTTCGCCTCAGTACGGGGCTCGACGCTCGCCAGCTTTCTGCCAGTTCTACGCGCCAAGGCGAAGTGCTTCGTCTTTGTTCTACGCGATAGTGGGCCGCGTGTGGCGCCGAGGTCGTGCTAGTCCCCTCGCGCGAGAGTTGGTGCGGCCGGCAAGGGGGGCTGCGCGCCGTGTCGCGGCGAATGCGGCGATCAAACCGGGACCATTTCGGCGCAGACGTAGGGCAAACCGCAACCTGTTAGACTACGGGCCTTTTTTTGAGGTACCTGCCTTGATCCAAATTCTTGAGTACCTGAAGAAGCATGGCCAGCGACTCGATTCAGAGATAGCGAAAGAGATGGGGTTGTCGGTGGCCACCGTGCGCCAGCGTGTTGCCAGCTTGCGGGCAACTGGAGAGGTCATTACCTGCGACCTGACGCGCTTCGAAAATGGCAAGCCGACCCAAGCGTGGGTGTGCCGCGTGTCGGGCTACACCCCGCCTCCAGCGCCCGGACGCAAGGCGAAGCCGATTACAAAGGCGTCGCCTGCATAGGCCGGTGTGGCGCCGAGGACGTGCATAGGTCCTCGCGCGAGGCTCCCCTGCCTCGAACTGACGGTGACTGCCAGGAGCGTCCCCAAAGGGGCTGCGCGTGGCGTCGCGGCTGTTGATTCGGCGTACGGAGAACTGAGGGCTTCGGACTGGGTGCTTCGAACTTCGAGATTCGGGCTAACTCGGCGCCTCGCGGATCGTGATCACTGGCGGGCATCCGACACAAAGCGTGCTGACGACGCGAGTGCGCTCACGGCCGGTCGCGCAATTGCGCGGTCATAACGCGCGGGTAAGCAACCGTACCCCTTTCTGCATGTTATCCCCAGACTTTGGAACCGACTTTGGAACGAGTCGCCCCTCCACGAATCGTGTAAAGAACAACCTATTGATCGCGCTATAATTCGCGATCACGGAGAGATGGCCGAGTGGTCGAAGGCGCCTGACTCGAAAGCTGGTGACCGAGGTTCCGAAATCGCCAGCGTTTTTATAGAGATGGGTTAGAGTTGGTGTCAAAACTCCAGTGCCATTTTTGCGCGCGATTGCTATCCGTAGCGGTCCGACTTTTGACACCATTTCAGCGTATCGGTTTGACGCTCACGGGTTCGGTGATGTAATGCTTGTTGGTCGTGCGTTCATCGGAGTGCCCGGCGAACTCTGTGGCATTCCGCCCCAACTTTTTCGCCTCATTGATCGCCGCCTTGCGGATATCGCGAAACTGGACGTTCTTCAGCCCAGCCGCAGTTAGCGCGTTCCTGCGCATGTGGTGAACCCCCTGTTCGCTGTAGGGCGTGCCACGGCGCGTTGGAAAGACGTACATCGACACCGCTCTACCTGGCAGTTTCGCGGCCTCGTCCAGGATGCCGCGCAGCGCCGCCGTGATCTCCCAGCGCTGATCGTTGTCGGTCTTGCTCTGGGAAAGGTCGATGCAGCCGTCGGCGATCTGTTGCACGCGCAGCAGGCGCACGTCGGTGAGCCGCATCCCCGTGGCCTCGGTGAGGCGGAGCATTAGCCTGAATACAGGAGCGGCTTTCGCCGCTATGCTATCTCTCTCGGCCTGGGTCAGCGGGCGCTTGCGTGGCGCCTCAGGGATATACTCTACGCCGGCGACAGGGTTGTACTCAGTCAGCCCTTGCTGAATCGCGATCTCAAAGATTCTGTGCGCGAGGCGCACATCGTGATTTGCCTGAACACGGCCTTGATCTTCAATCTCGACCTGTCTAACGTAACGCTGGAAAAATGCTCTCCGAAGGGCCCGGCGAGCCACAGCGTCGGCGTCTGATTGCCCGTAGATTTCAGCGCCCCAACGTTGCCGCAGCTTCCCGCATTGTCGCTCGTATTCGTTCCGGGTCTTCTCCGACTTAACGCGCGGCAATTCGGCGCGCAAGAACAGATCGATGAGCTCGCCGAAGGTACCGGCCTCTGTATCCAGCTCGGTGCTATTCGTGATCTTCACCCACGCCTTGATCGCCTTCTCGCGATTGACCTTACCGATGCCGACGTAGATCGTCTCGCCACGACGGACGCGGTAGTAGTAGAACCCGCGCCGCTCTGACCAATACAATCCAGGCGGCAGATCCTTTCGTCTGGTCCGTGGCCTCCCCATCGTCATATCGTACTACCTCGACAGCTCCGGAACGTACTCCTGGCGCAGCACATCCGTCAGACTTGAGGCGGCCTCGGCCACACGCCGTAGCCGCCTGATCTCCGGCTCGCCAAGCTCGAGCGTGTTCCAACGGTATTTGCAGTTCACACACTCCCTCCGGCGGCGGTTACCGTCGGTGCGGATGACCAAACTCTCAGCGTGGCAGAGGAGGCAGTTCATACAAGGCGCTCGGTTTCAATCCCATCGATCGCACGGCACGGGTAGCAGAGTGCGGAACAAAGCGCTGGCGCCGGCGGTTGGGGGCTGCAGCTTGAGAAGAATCTAACGATGGCATCGTCGTCTCCTATGACGGTTACGCCGCGTCGCTGCCAGAACGCGAGCAAAAAGTTCGGCCGGGTGCTGTCACGCGAGGGAAGCGCTTGACCGTGAGCGCTTCGGAGCGGGGGCATTGAGTGAATCCGGAACGCGCGAGCCCCGCGGGCGTTCGGACGTGGATAGGGTTTATCGCGCTAACGCGATCGGCGAACTTAAAAACGTGCGAGCAGGTGCTTGCCACGTATTTCTACGAGGCATGCCCTTCCGCCATCAGGGCGGACGCGACGGCGTCAAAAACGCCAGCGCGGCATCCGAGTCGATGCTCGGATCCGGAATTCCGGTGTTCTGTGGGGGATGTCTCTTCCACGATCGCATCCTCGGCCCTGCCACCAGGCCGTCTGATCGTTCACGTACTTAGCAGTGGGTGCGAAGCCTCAAGGGCAACGCGACGCCACGCCGAGCGCTCACATCGAGCGCATCACTCGTACGCAGGAAGAAACAGCTTCGAGAAGCAAACGGTCGGCATCGATCAGGTCGATGCAGCGAAGGGTCTGGCCCATCGCTTAGGCGAATCGCGCTCTAAAGGCGGCGATTCGTGGGATCGGTGGCAAAGGCCGCTACCGCGACCTTGAGATACGGGCTCTTAAGGCCCGGCACTGCGTGAGGCGGTTAACGCCCGCAACGCTCGGTGTTCATCTCCGAGATCTGTTCGCGATGAACAGGAACAAGCAGCGGAGCGAGTATTGACGCGCGCGACGAACGCGTCAAGAGCGACGCGGGAAAGTCGGCTTGACAAGCGAAATTTATCCTAATTGGTGGTCGAACAGGTTTCCTTCGCGACCGCAATGCCACGCGAAGCCGCGCCAGGCTTGACATTGCGGTGGGGGGTGATTCCCTCAGGTTCTATTCCGATTGAGATCAGGCGGGGTCCAGGACGGTCGTATCGCCTTGGAGTGCGACCCTGGTGCGCGTTCGGCCGCTCTGGGGCCGCTTGGGGAAAGGTGAAGTCGCACTGTAGTCGCAGTGGAGTGCACCTGAAGTGCGACCTGATCCCGGAAGCACGCGGAGAAAGCGCCATTCGAGGAAAGGAACGGTGGGAAGGGAACTACTCCGGAGCGAACCTGATGCACCGCACAGAAACGCACGGCACGTGTCGTCTGGGCACCCGATGTTGGCTTTGGTCCACACCAAATCGTTTCGGGCAGGGACCGAAGCGAGGTGCGCGCACTTCCAATCGGTTGCTCATCCGACCGAGAGCGATGAATCGATGGCTCGGAGGCGCGCTGCACCCACTGGAAATATCCAAGACTGAAGCGCACTAGGGCCTGTTCACACTATCCGCAGCCCATCGACGATGAGCGCGAAGTTGATGAAACCGAGAAACATGACGTCGAGCTTCTCGAATCGCGAGAAGATGCGGCGGAAGCCCTTGAGCCGGCGGAACAGCCGCTCGATCTCGTTGCGTCGCTTGTACATGGCGCGGTCGTATTCCCACGGCGTGACCCGATTCGGCTTGGGCGGCACACCGGGAATGAAGCCAAGATCGAGCGCCAGCTGCCGAGTTTCGTCGCCTTCGTATGCCCGATCCATGATCAGGTGGACGGCCACGGCGTCTTGCCCAGCCTGCTGCAGCAGCTTGCGGCCCTCGGGCGCGTCGTGGGCCTGGCCAGGGGACAGCGCAAACGTTATGGCCGTTCGAGCATCCGCGGCAACCATATGAATCTTGGTGGTCCATCCGCCGCGGGACTTGCCGATGGCTTGCGGGCCGTTTTTTTTAGAGCCCCGGTGCCGTCCGGATGCACTTTGACCGCGGTACTGTCCAAAGACACGGCTTCGATCTTGATGCGCACGATCTGAGCATGCTGCAGCTGCTGCGAATACGCGATCCAGCACGCCGTTCTTGGACCAGCGATTCATGCGCGTGTAGATCGTGTGCCAGTTGCCGAACCGCTTGGGCAGACCGCGCCACTTGCAGCCTTGCTCGGCCACATACAGGATCGCGTTCAACACTCGCAAGTTGGACAGGCTCACGTTGCCGCGCTGGGTCGGCAAACAGTGATCGATCAGCGCGTACTGCGCTTCGGTGATTTCCATTCGCGCAGTATGCCATCGATTCAATGAATAGTGTTAACACGCCCTAATGGCCTGGCTGCGCGTCTGCTACCGCTGACCACCGGGTTGAGACGTAGGCATGTCCAGAATTGAAGACTACTGAATCGTCCTCGATTCGTTGTTTTGGTGGCGGATTTGCAGCCTCCGCAGGTCATCGTGACAATGCCGTCGGAAGACCCGGCCACATCAAATACTGGCCGGTCATGATCTTAAGACTTTGTATTAACGCAACAGACGAGACCTTGAGCCGCCCACGGTTGTCACACTCGCGACACGTTCAGCAAGCTACAGTTGCTCAGAAGTCGAGGATGTGTTCTGATCGCACGACCGCGACTGTTCGCTACAAAGCAACTCGCGAGCAGGCAACGTGGCAAACGACAAGCTTGACCGGACCTTCAGGGAGGTTCCATGAAACGGCACGTTGCTGCCCTTGCGGCAGGTGCACTCTCGTTTCTCGCCACTGCATTCGTTGATGCCGGGACGCCCAATACGACCGCAGCCGGTGCTGTCAGCTACGAGATCGGTGCAGGCTGGGTCACCGACGGTGTCGATGTCAACAGCCAGACCCGCTGGTTCATCTTTAATGAATTTGCCGGTCGGTCGTACTGCGTCGAAGCGTCGCTCGGACCCGCGACCTACTTCCCGCTTGATCCGCTCGTCACGCTTTACTCTGATCTCGCGGGCAATGTCGTCTACCTTTCCAACAACGACGGTGCCGGCGAGGCGCCGCAGTACCGGGGCTCGCGCGTTTGCTACCAATCCGCGCTGGCCGTCGGGACGAGCACGGCGCGCCTCTTCAGCGTCAATGTATCGGTGAGCGGCACCGACAGCGGCTTTCTGAGAACCCGAGTAATCGATACGACGCTCGTGTTTCCCATGCTGTGTCTCAAGAACGACAACACCGGCGCAGTCAAATACAGTGTCACTCTGTCCATCGCGAACACGACGACGATCGACATCAACGCATCCGTGTACGTCCCCGGTTACGGGTCAGTGAAGACGTTTACCGGCGGCACCATCCTCAAGGCGCCGAACCAGTCGACCGGTAACGGCAACATCGTCAAGCAGACCGTGACAGCACCAACGGGCGTCGTCAACTGGACCTGGGACGGAGCAACTTATCTGACCAACGACGGCCCACCAGGCGCGTTGGAAGCATGGGCTGATACGAACGACGGTTGCAGCACGTCAGTTGTCCGGATCTACGCGAATCCGAGATAGGCGCCCTTCGCGCATCGACTCCGGCGCTGCACCTGCCGACCAGCGAAGGGAAACGCCGCCGTGAGCCGCTCCGGTGACACGCGCCACTCTCTGTGTCGTGCGTCGGCGGTGGTGTGCGCGGCATTCGCCATGCTGCTGGCGCCGGTGTTCGCAGCCGCAGCGTTACTGGGAGACGACGACGATCTGATCGTGATCGGCCTTCCCACGGTCACACTCTCGCTTACCAGCCCGCCGCCGAACAGCGTCTATGCCGCTCCGGCGACGGTGCAGATGCAGGCGACGGTGAAGGTCGCCGCCGGCACGGTCGCGAGCGTCGACTTCTACCAAGGGGGTACGCTGCTGGGCAGCGCGAATTCTCCGTTCAACTTCACTTGGGCCGGCTCCGGGTCGGGCGTGGCGGCAGGCGTCTATTCGCTCTCGGCCCGCGCGCAATCTAGCCTCGGCCTCGTCGGCACGTCGCCTCCCGTCACCGTGCGCGTGTGCGACGTGCCCAGCGTCGCATTGACCGCGCCCGCGTCCGGCTCACTCGTGGGATTGAACAGCACTGTCAACCTTCAGGCCACCGCCTCTAGTCCTGCCAACGCTTGCGCGATCGCGAGAGTGGAATTCTATGCGCAGACGACCGGCTCACCGGTCCTGATTGGAACTGCTGTCGGCAACCCACCGTATCTGATGGACTGGACCGCTACGCCATTAGGGGGCGTAGCGTTGACGGCAAAGGCCTATGACGAGCGCGAAGTCTCCGCGACCTCATCGCCGGTGAATGTGACCGTCGGCCAGGCGCCGGCAATCACCAGTGCCAACAGCACAACCTTCACCGTGGGACAGGCTGGGAGCTTCACCTTCACGGCGAGCGGTTCGCCCGCTCCAACATTCAGCTTGAGCGGTTGCTCATTGCCATCCGGCGTAAGTCTGAACGGGAACAGCGGAATCCTTTCCGGCACCCCTGCGGCCGGTACGGGCGGCAGCTACGCCTGCGTGCTTACAGCGTCAAACGGGATCAATCTGCCGGCCACGCAGAATTTCACGCTGAGCGTCAATCAGGCGCCGTCGATCACGAGCGCGAGCGGCGCGACCTTCACGGTGGGTCAGAACGGAACCTTCACTTTCACGGCGAGCGGCTTTCCCGCATCGACGTTCAGTCTTACGGGCTGCACGCTGCCGAGCGCGGTAACGTTGAACGGGAGCAGCGGTGTGGTTTCCGGCATTCCTGCCACCGGGACGGACGCGGTCTACAACTGCACCGCGAGCGCGCAGAATGGCGTCGGCAGCCCGGCGACCCAGGCGTTCGCATTGACGGTGAATCCAGCACCGGCGATCGACGCCCGCGCCTTGGGGTTGGCGTGGCTATTCCAGCACCAAAGAGGCGACGGGAGCTGGGCTGGTGCTGCGGGGCTGGACTTGCCTGCCATCAGCGCGGCATTGACTGCGTTCCTGAATGCCGGAATCCAGCGTGGCAACAATTTCAAAGCGGCGGTAGGCAAGCTCGCCAATAGTCAACCCGCGAGCATCGACGGGAAAGCACGGCAGCTTGCGACTCTGAGACTCGCCGGCAACGACGTCACGTTCTTCGTCACGCAGCTGACCATTGCCCGTAATCAAAGCATCGCGTGGGGGTCACTCGCCGGATATGCATCGAGCCCTGCCGACACCGCGCTTGCGCTTTCAGCGCTGATCGATGCCGGCGGCTACTCGAGTAGCGATGTACAGACCGGTTTGTGCGCAGCAGTGCTGACCACGCAGCGCTCGGGAGGCGGCTGGTCGTACCAGGGACAGGGCACCAATCCGCCGTCCAATGCGACGAGCGCAAGCATCGTGCCCACCGCGTATGCGATCCTGGTGCTGCGCAAGGCGATCACCTCGCTCGGGCTCTCGCAGATAACGTGCAGCGGAACCCAGTACGTCCTATCCACCGTGACCGGCAACGGTGTCGCCTTTCTCCTCACGAAGCAAAACGCGAGCGACCATGGCTTCGGTGAAGACGGGGCGAGTGCTGCGCTGGAAACGGCGCTCGCCTATCTAGCGATCCAAGCCGTCAATCCTTCTCACTCCGCTCTGGCGCCCGCCCAGGGCTATCTGATCGGATCCCAATTGCCTAACGGCTCCTGGGCCAACGACCCATTCCAGACCGCGCTCGCGCTGCAGACGTTCCCCAGCACGACCCTGGCGCAGTCGGCGAATGACGGTGTGCCGGATGTCGTCAAGCAGATTCTGGGCATCAGTGGTACCAGCGCCGTCCGCAACCTGCTGCCAGGCAACGGTCTGGGCGTCGCGGGCACAAGCGCACCGTCCACACTCGCCACCGGTGCAGTGAACCAGAGCTTCAGTTACACGCTTGTCGGCTCGGGGGGTGTCGCTCCGTACACGTTCAGCCTCGTCGCCGGCAATCTGCCGGACGGCTTGACGCTTGCCACCAATGGGACCATCACCGGCACGCCGACTGTGGCGGGGCCATTCAGCTTCATCTACCAGGCGAAAGATAGTCAGAACACGACCTGGCTGATCGATGCCCAGATCCTGATTAATTGACGACGCTTGCGCCCTCACTCCCCACGAAGAGGCCGCCTCAGCCATCACGATCGACCGAGGGCGGAACACGAGTACGCGCGGGCACCGACCGCTGACCCCCCGTCCGGCCGCCAGACCCTCAGGACCATGCCCATGCCGCCGCTTCTGCGCCACTTTTTCTTCTCGCTGATAAGCGCGTGGCTCGCGCTGGCATCGCTGCCGGCAATGGCCGCGCACCGGGACGCGGCGCCGCTGCCCCGCGATGTCGTGCAGCGGATTGTGAGCAAGAGCGCTGTTTCGAGCAGCTCGCCGCTGGTCGATGCTGTGAATCAGTTCCTCGACGGACTGACGCAGATCGCCAGCCCGCAACAGGCTGGTCCATCACAAGGCCTGCTGGTCGCCGGTCAGCGGACGGCACTAGCGCAACTGCGTCTCCAGGCGGAAACGGAGTTTGCACAGACGCGCGCGCATCTGTTGAGCCAGGGGCTCAGTGATCAAGTCAGCGCTTGGGACGCGTTCGTCGTCCAGATCGAGAGCCGGTTCGATAGCCTCGATGCGGCGATGGCGGCCGCCAATGTTCCTGATCCGACGGCGAGTGCCGGTGCGCTCGATAATCTGCGAGCCAAATTATCTGCGCTACATGGAGCCGTCCCGGCACGCGAGTTCGCACCCACCGGCGTGCCGTCGCCAACCTTCCGCTTGGACGTACCACCGTTTCCAGCGCCGGTCGTTCCAAGTAAGGCTGTTCCTCGATACATGACGCGGCAAGCCCTGGGAAACATGTATGCGTTTGTAGGGAAGGAGCTTCTCGCCGCCGCGCCGCCCACTCCACCCGAAGCAATGAGTTGTGGATACACCAGTGCCGATTTGAGTGCGACACCCGATACTCCGCAGACCGCGGAGATCCAGACCTTGGCGCAGCAGCTGGGATATTCGCCGGCGCGGATTTTCCAGTACGTCTCCAACAACATTAGGTTCGAGCCCTATTACGGCTCGCTGAAGGGTGCCCAGGGCACGTATTACGCGCAGGCCGGCGGACCGACCGACCAGGCATCATTGTTGATTGCCCTGTTGCGGGCTTCGAATATCCCGGCCCGATATGTGCGCGGCCAGGTGGCCGTCATCGATCCGGTTTCGGACCCCGGCGGCGGCCGCATCGCCCGTTGGTTGGGGGCGAAGAGCTACACCGGAGCCGCGAACATCCTGGCGCAGGGAAGGTTCTCGGCGGCTTACTACCCCAGCAGCGGCCAGACCACCGGTGTGTCCTTCAATCATGTCTGGGTCGAAGCGTGTGTGCCCTACGGCCATTACCGTGGCGTACCTGTCGACAACACGGGTGAGCGCTGGATTCCGCTCGACCCGAGTTTCAAGGACAAGACCTACCAGGCTGGCATTGCGATCGGCGTGAGCTTCGACTACGGGAGCTATCTTGCTGCGCGCAAGAATGGTCCGGGCAGCTTGCCGCAGGAAGCCTATGCATTGCAGGTTGAGGCTGCTGTGCGGAGCACCAACCCGAACGCCACTGCCGAGGATGTGCCCTATGCGGGGACCATAAAGGCTCTGACTGTCGACCTGCTGCCGGCGTCGCTGCCGTTCGAGGTGCTCAATTTCACCAACTGGTTTGGAACGAGTTCACCGGAAGCGGCGCTACTTCCGGCGAATCATCGGTACCGCTTCGCGATCAGCGGCCTAGGTCTTGCGAGCCCCTATTCGCTCTACCTCCCCGACGTCGCGTTGTCCCGCGTCACTCTCGGCTTCAAGGGTGCGACCTCGGGCGACCAGACGGCGTTGAACAGCTGGTATGCCGGCAGTGGCGACCCAACCTGCGGGCTGCACATTAATGTCGTACCGGTGCTGCGTGTCGAGGGAGTGGACAAGTCAATCGCGGGTAGCAGCGTCAACCTGTGCACGACGACGAATACGCTCACCCTGGGCGTGTACCTCGACGAAGTCGATCCCAACAACCCGCTCGGCCACGCGGTCACCTACACCAACATTGCCGCGGCCAACTGGCATGCGCTGCAGGCCTACGCTTTCCAAGCGTCCGATGCCTTGCTGGCGAAGCGTGCCGCCAGTCTTATCTCGGCGGTCAATACGACGCCGAATCCCAACGCTTCGGACACCACCCGGGATAGCATCGAGGGCGAGTTCCTGCATCTGGTGAGTCTCAAGTACATGCGTTATGCCACCGATGCATTAAAAGGCTTGGGTGGCTTGAACGGCGAGTCGGGCGAAAGCGGTAACCACCTAGGACTCGCCTCGTCGCAGTCGAGAGTGCAATACCTGTTTGACCTGCCTTACGCCGTAAACCGCAACGGCTTCCTGGTCGATATGCCGGGGATGCTGAGCCGGAGTGTTGATCTTACGACCGGTAGCAGCGGCTTTGCCAATTTCAAGCTGGGTGCCTATGCAACTTCGGCCTACGAATCGTACGTTTGGCAGGAGAACGCTCAGCTCGACGCGGTGAGTACCGTGCGGGGGCTGCAATTCGCGAACGAAACCGGCATAGGCATTGTGACGGCCACCAGCGCCAACTGGTCGACCGTGCGATCGCAGCTATCGGTCTTCGCGGGTCAGAGCCCGGATGATTGCAATAATAATGGTGGACTCCAGTATCCGAGATGTCTCATCGATTCCACGACGACTGGCGTACTGGGACTCATCAACCAGGGCTATACCGTCACGCTCCCTCGTTCGTTGATTCAGTACGGTAACTGGAAAGGCTACGTGCACGCGGACGAGAGCAGTGCCGTCATCGGCATGATCATCAGCAAGTGGGCAGGCGGTTTCACGACCGACCCTTTGCCTGCCGACACGAACACGTACAACACCGGCAATACAGCGAGCAACTACATTCTCCAGACCGATGCTCCAGCCGTGCTGTCGACCGATCCCGCACTGGTCAACAGCGGCAACGGTGCGAACGGTCAATGTTTCGGGGTCTGCGCCGGCGATCCGGTGAACATGGTAACCGGAAACATGTACCACAACGAGCGCGACATCGTCGTCAAGGGCCGCGGCGGCCTTCCGATCGTGTTCGATCGTGCCTATAACAGCCGCAAGCCGGTCGACGGTCCGCTTGGGTTCGGTTGGACGCACAGCTTCAACCACGTCCTGAAGATGTATGGCGTCGAATCGGGGAAGGCCAAGCTGTCGTGGATCGACGGCAAAGGCGCAGAAAAATTCTTCGCTACGACCAGCCAGACCAACGGCCACATCACGAAACCGTCAACGGTCCCCGATCCGTCCGGGATCTTCGTGAACTTCCAGCGGCTGTCCAACGGCACGTACACGATTCAGGAGAAGAACGGGCTTCTCTACACTTTCGCCAACGTCAACGGACCGTCGGGCGTGCCGGGACCGAACACCACGCCCACCTACGCGCAACTCCTGTCGATCGCCGACCGCAAGGGCAATGTGCTCACGATGAGCTACACCGCGATCAGCGGCTGCACCGGCGGCGCTCTGCTGTGCGCGGTTACGGACGGACTCGGCCGGACGGTACTCACTTTCTCCTATTCCGGCACCCGCATCAGCCAGATCCAGGATTTGTCAGGTCGCCAATTCCAGTACACGTACGACGCCAACGGCAACCTGATCACCTTCAAGAACCCTCTGACCATCACCGGCACGCAGAGTCCGGTGACGTACACCTATTACGCCGCCTCGGACGGCGCGAGCCTGAATCACCTGATGAAGCAGTACACCCTGCCGCGCGGCAACGGCATGAAGTTCGACTACTACGAAAATGGTCGCACGTTTCGGCACACCGTGGTGCTCACCAATGGCACGCTGTCGCCCGACCAGGTCAATACCTTCACCTACAACGACTTCCGGCGCGAGACGGTGCAGGTGAACGAGCGCGGCTACGAGCGGCACTTTTTCTTCGATCCCTATGGCAATCCGCTCAAGATCACGGAGGAAAACGGCGCCGATCACACCTACACCTACGACTGCCCGGATCCGACCAAGTCGATCGGCGATCGCAACTGCAGGAATCCCTTCAACCGTCTGTCCAAGACCGATCCAACGGGGTACGCCACGCAGTACGCCTACGATAGCAACGGCAACGTGACGCAGATCACGACGCCCCGTGGAGCGACTGTCAAGTTCTTCGACTTTACAGCGTTCAACCAGCCGCGGCGCATCCAGGACGGCAACGGCCATTGGACGATCCTGCGCTACGACGGCGTGGGCAACCTCACCGACGAGATCCACACGATCGCGAGTTACACGCCGCCTGTCTGCTCCGGCGAGTGCACGATCCCGGCCGCGAATCAGATCCTCTCGTGGACGGTGAACGGATACGACAGCGTGGGCAATCTCACGAGCGCGAAGCGGGTGCGCGACTTCGCGGGCCAGATCGCCAACAACACGCCGACCAGCAATACCGGCCCGATCCTCACCTACACGTTCGATACCAACAAGCTCAACGTGACCACGATGTCGCGCACGGGAATCAAGAACAGCGACGTTGGGGTCACGACGCAGGCTTCGGCGACCTTCACATACGACAGCCTGAATCGCTTGACCAGTGGCGTCGACGCTGACTGGCAGCCGACGCAATTCGCCTACGACGCGCTCGACCGAGTGACACAGGCCACCGATCGCCTCGGGAAGCTCCGCACGTACCAGTTCGATGCTAATGGTAACCCGACCGGACAGCAGCTCAAGTTGCCCGTGGCTGGCGTCAACACCCTGGTCGACTCGAGCGCGGCGCGCTACGACGATTCCGATCGGAAGATCGCGACCATCGATGCCGGCGGTTTCGTCACTGCCTACGCCTACGACCCGGCGGGCAACGTCCTCAGCATCGCCAACCCGGACAATTACGTACTGTCCTTCGACTACGACCCGGCGAACCGGGCGGTGCACGCGTACGACCAGGAAAACCACGCAGTCACCACGACGCGCGACACCGATGGTCGCACGCGCACGGTGACCGACCCGAACGGCAACGTCGTGACCAACGCCTATTGGGATGCGAGCCGCGACGGCAGGTTAAAGAGCACGACCTATCCGAAGATCACCAACAACGGCAGCGGCCCGACACTCACCGGCGGCCGCGCCGTGCAATTCGACTACGATGTGGTCGGCAACGTCATCAGCGTCGCGGAGATCCCTGCTGCCGGCTCGGGCCAGGCGAACCGCACGACGACCACCAGCTACGACGAGCTCAACCGGCCGACGCGCATCGTCGGGCCGCAGTACACCGATGCCATGTACGGCGCGGTGTGCCCGGTCACGATCGACGCCTACGACACGCTCGGACGGCTGACGCAGGTCTCCGCCGGGCGCACACCGACTCCGTGCACGAACGCGGCCTCCGACATCGTCACGCCGCAACTGACCTACGCCTTCGACGATTTCGGGCGCAAGGTCAAGCAGACCGACGCGCTGGGTCAGTTCTGGAGCTACAGCTACGACGGCAACAACAATCTCCTCACCTCGACCGACGCCAAGGGCCAGACCACCAGCTTCACCTGGGACGTCGGCCATCAGCTCCTCACCCGCACCGAGCAGGGCGGGCGGCTCACGACGTATATTCGCAACGGCTTAGGACAACCCACCCAGGCCCAGCACCCGGAAGCGACCTACAGCTACGGCTACGACACCGCGCATCGGCTGGCGCAGGTCAGCGACAGCCGCGGCGGGAAGACCTTGAGCTACGCCTGGAGTCCCGGAGGCTTGCTCAACACGGTGACCGATACCGAAGGCCGGCGCACCGACTATCTGTACGATCCGGTGGGGCGGCTCGCGGAAGCGATCGGCCCGAACGACGACAGCCTGGTGTTCCGCTTCGATGCTGGCGGGCGGCTCGCCGAGAAGCTCCTGCCCAACGGCGGCAGCGCGCGCTACCTCTACAACGAGGACAACACGCTGCACCAGGTGGTGAACCGCAACACTGCCAGCACGATCCTCACCCAGCACGACTACGCCTACGACGGGGTGGGCAATCGCCTGAGCCACGCCGAGCAGATCGGCGGGACCACGCTCAACTATGCCTACAGCTACGACGAGCTGAAGCGCTTGACGCAAGTCGCCAACGGCACGGCGAGCCAGCAGGAGAGCTACGCCTACGATCCGCTCGGCAACCGGACGGTCAAGAGCATCGGCAATCCGGCGAGCACGACCTACGCCTATCTCTACGACAACGCCAATCAGTTGAAGGAGATCCACAGCGGCAGCCTCGGCGGGCCGCTGCTCGCCACGCTGAACTATGACGCCAATGGCAACCTCACGAGCGACGGCACGCGGACCTACACCTGGGACCCGATCAACCAGCTCTCACAGGTGACCCGCGGCGCGACCAGTGTCGCCTACAGCTACGACAGCCAAGGACGGCGGGTGAAGAAGGTCACCGGCGGGCAAACGACGCAGTGGCTCTACGACGGGCAGAACATCTACGCGGAATATGGCACAGCGTGGACGAATCCCAATGCGATCTACACCCAGGCGGGGATCGACACGCCGCTGATCCGAACAACGCTCTCCGGCGGCAACTTCGCGCAGGCGCAGTACTACCACAGCGATGGCCTGGGCTCCATCGTCGGCCTCTCCAACAACACCGACAGCACGACGCAGACGGAGCGATTCGATGCGTGGGGCACCACGCTCAGTGGCACGATCCCGCAGAGTGCGCAATACGGCTATACTGGCAGAGAGCCCGATGAAACGGGGCTGATCTATTACCGGGCACGGTATACGGAGCCGACGATCGGGCGGTTCATCGCCAGGGATCCGATTGGAGTGGCGGGCGGCATCAACGTGTATGCATACGTCGGGAACAACCCGATCGCATTGATTGATCCGCTGGGCTTGCTACCGACCGACCCAATTGTGGTAGCTCAACTCGCGGTTCCCGGCGTTGCAACAGACGCGGCATCAGGACTTGTCGGCGGCGCCGCCGGATCACCGGGGTATCAAGGATTGAATAGCAGCGGGACACAAGTCACTCCGGGCTACCAGCTTGTCGACGGTCAGCTTCAGCCAATACCTCCGTCGACGCGACAGACGTTTACTGATTTCATAACGGATACAGCCGGAGGCATTTCGTCTGGGGCTCAACGGATCTGGGACCTCATTATCGATGTTTCGAACTCTGGATTCCAAACGATTGCCGACATTGCCAACAATGTCACCTTGAGCAGCGGATCGAATCAAAACTCGTCGCCAGGATCTAGTCCATTAGACATTCTTGCACCGGGCGGTCAACCCATCGGAAACCCAGGAACTAGTCCCGGCATTCGCGAACTTCCAGGAGGATTGCCGGCTGCACAGGATCTCTTTGGCGAGCTGTCGAGGGGCGGCACTCGAATCGACAAGCCCGGATATCCTGGTACCTTGGTCCAACTTCCAAATAACGGCGGAACGGTAGGCATCAGGCCGGTTTCAGGAAGTGGGGGTCCGGCAATTGATATCAACATTCCCGGATTCAAAGGCAAGATTCACTTTCCTCACTGATCATGCACGGCCTTGAACAAATCATCGAGGACTTCTACACCGGAGCTGCGTCCGACTACGTTGGATTATGGGAGTTAGTCAACGCCGTGGACTCCCGCTTGCGGCCGTCAGGTTCGGACGACCGCCGAGAGCTCACGCTAGAGGTTGTACGGCAGTTGATTGCTCGAGGTCTGCTCGCAGTCGATCTCGCGAGCGTTGGCGGAGGATGTGTTCCGTGGCGCGATCAGCAGCCGGATAGCGTCTTGAGGCGAATACGTGCGGAATGGGAAGCGCTCGGCCGCGACCCCGATATAGGAGATATCGCCTGGTTCAGTCTACCTAAGTAAGGGCATCTCTTCGGACATCGTCGGCACGTGTTTGGTTGTCGACGCTCTCGCGGACGTTCTCAAGCCAAGTGACGGGGCGGAGTTTCGGCGACTCTATAGCGGCGGCAGGGACACTGCGAGAGGCGAGACCATGAACGATTGGCGTAGGTATTTGACTGAAACCTTTTACACAGAGCATTCCACTGCGTGCAGGTGGTGATGGGATCTCGGATGAAATCGGCTCCTCCGTAGCAGTACGATGCGGTCGGCAACGTCGTCAGCGTCACCGAGGGGCCTGTAAGAATTTCTGTGTATGAGCCGTTGGGTTGAAATCATCCGCGGGTCATCACGAAACGATCTTCGAACTGTATGGCGAACTGGGCTTTCGCGGCATGCCATTGGATCGGCGGGTTCTTCCACTTCGCGGTGATGTTGCGCAACGCCAACCAGATCAGCTTAGTCGCCGCTTCATCGCTCGGGAAGTGGCCGCGTCCGCGCACGGCTTTGCGCACTTCGCTGTGCAGGCTTTCAATCGCGTTGGTGGTGTAGATGATGCGGCGCACCGCCGCCGGGAAGGCGAAGAACGGAATCACCTATTCCCAATTGCGCTGCCAACTGTGCGTGATCGCCGGGTATTTCTGGCCCCATGTCTCAGCGGCAAACTCTTCGAGCCGAGCCGCTACAGCAGTGGCCGATTCCGCGCCGTAGATCGGTTTGAGCGCTGCCGCGATCGCCTTGCGCTCCTTCCACGAGGCAAACTGCATCGAGTAGCGGATCAGATGCACGATGCAGGTCTGCACCGGCGCCTCGGGAAACACCGCGTTGATCGCCTCTGGAAAGCCTTTCAGCCCGTCGACCACGGCGATCAGCACGTCGTGCGTGCCACGGTTGCGGATTTCGGTCATCACCCGCAGCCAGAATTTGGCGCCTTCGGTCTGCTCGATCCAGATGCCCAGCACTTCCTTATGGCCGGAGCAACGCATGCCGATGGCCAGGTACATCGCCTTGTTCTTGACCACCCCTTCATCCCGGATCTTGATCCGCAGGGAGTCGAAGAACACGATCGCGTACACCGGTTCCAGCGGGCGGGCCTGCCACGCCGACACTTCGTCGAGCACCGCATCGGTCACTGCCGACACCAGTTCCGGCGAGATCTCGATGCCGTAGAGCTCACGCAGGTGGGCCTGGATGTCCGGGGTGGTCATCCCGCGGGCGTACAGCGCGATGATCTTCTGGTCGAAACCGGGGAAGCGGCGCTGGTACCTGGCAATCAGCGCCGGCTCGAAGCGACCCTGGCGATCCCGCGGAATTGCTAGCTCGAGCTTGCCAGTGTCGGTCAATACCGACTTCGGGCTCGTGCCGTTGCGGACATTGCCCGCCGCCTGCTCGCCCTCCCGGCCGAGATGATGGTCCAGCTCGGCGTTCAGAATCCGCTCGGCCAGCGCCTTCTTCAGTTCATCGACCAAGCCGTCGTTCTCAAACACCGTCTTGGCGTCATGCCCCGCCAGCAACTCGTCCAGCAACTCCTTCCTGATTCTGACTTCTGCAGCCATACGCCTCTCCTTTCGTCGAGAATACCGTACGGCACAAAAACACAGAATTCCTTACACCCTCTCACCGAGATCCCTGCTGCCGGCTCGGGCCAGGCGAACCGCACGACGACCACCAGCTACGACGAGCTCAACCGGCCCACGCGCATCGTCGGGCCGCAGTACACCGATGCCACGTACGGCGCGGTCTGCCCGGTCACGATCAACAGCTACGACACGCTCGCGCGCCTGACGCAAGTCGCCGCCGGGCGCACGCCGACTCCCTGCACGAACGCGGCCGCGGACGTCGTCACGCCGCAACTGACCTACGCCTTCGACGACTTCGGCCGCAAGGTGAAGCAGACCGACGCGCTGGGCCAGTTCGGGACCTACAGCTACGACGGCAACAACAATGTCCTCACCGCGACCGATGCCAGGGGCAGACCACCAGCTTCAGCTGGGACGTCGGCCATCAGCTCCTGACTCGCACCGAGCAGGGCGGGCGGCTTACGACCTATACACGCAACGGGCTCGGGCAACCCACCCAGGCCCAGCACCCGGAAGCGACCTACAGCTACGGCTACGACACCGCGCATCGGCTGGCGCAGGTCAGCGACAGCCGCGGCGGGAAGAACTTGAGCTACGCCTGGAGTCCCGCCGGCTTGCTCAACACGCTGACCGACACCGAAGGCCGGCGCACCGACTATCTGTACGATCCGGTGGGGCGGCTCGCCGAGGTGATAGGCCCGAACGACGACAGCATGGTGTTCCGGTTCGATGCCGGCGGGCGGCTCGTGGAGAAGCTCCTGCCTAACGGCGGCAGCGCGCGCTACGCCTACAACGAGGACAACACGCTGCACCAGGTGGTGAACCGCAACACGGCGAGCACCATCCTCACCCAGCACGACTACGCCTATGACGGGGTGGGCAATCGCTTAAGCCACGCCGAGCAAATCGGCGGCAGCATGATCAACTACGCCTACAGCTACGACGAGCTGAAGCGCCTCACCCAAGTCGCGAACGGCACCGCGAGCCAGCAGGAGAACTATGCGTACGATCCGCTGGGCAACCGTACGGTGAAGAGCATCGGCAATCCGGCGAGCACGACCTACGCCTACCTCTACGACAGCGCGAATCAGTTGAAGGAGATCCACAGCGGCAGTCTCGGCGGGTCGCTTCTCGCCACGCTCACCTACGACGCCAACGGCAACCTCACCGGCGACGGCACGCGGAGCTATACCTGGGACGCGATCAATCAGCTCGCGCAAGAGACCCGTGGCGCGACCAGCGTCGCCTACAGCTACGACAGCGAGGGGCGGCGAATCAAGAAGGTCACCGGAGGACAGACGACGCAGTGGCTCTACGACGGACAGAACATCTACGCCGAATACGGATCGGCATGGACGAATCCGAACGCGATCTACACCCAGGCGGGAATCGACACGCCGCTGATACGAACGACGCTGAGCGTCGGCAGCTTCGCCCAGGCGCAGTACTACCACAGCGACGGCCTCGGCTCCATCGTCGGCTTGAGCAACAGCACCGACAACACGACCCAGACCCAGCGCTTCGATGCCTGGGGCACGACGCTCAGCGGCACGATCCCGCAGAGCGCTCAGTATGGGTACACCGGACGCGAGCCGGATGAGACGGGGCTCGTCTACTACCGGGCGCGGTATACCGAGCCGACGATCGGGCGGTTTATCGCCAGAGATCCGATTGGCCTGCAGGGCGGGATCAACTCTTATACCTACGGTGCAAACAGTCCGACCGACGCAACGGATCCCCTGGGCCTGTGGCGATTACCGGATTATTACTCCATCACGGCTACTCTGCCCGCGCTTTTCATTCCGGGGATCGGCCCCTTTGTTGGCGGCGGCGCGACCATATCAATTGATAGAAACGGAACTGTGTACGCGGGGCCGGTCGTAGGCGTCGGCGGGCCGATCGCCGGGGGAGGGAGCCTTACTGTGGGATACCTGAATCAATCTGGAACACCTACGCCGGAGCAGTTAAGCAATTTCTTGACGCAGAGCAGCTTCCATGCTGGTGGTGGGTATTACGTCGGAGCGGTGGAGTCCTGGACTCCTGGATCCGGATTCTCCACCAGTGTAGGTGTCTTCACTCTCGGCGGCGGTCTCCAATATTCTTACTCGTGGCAGCTGAACAATCTCACCAATGTTGACCAGCCCCCGGCTCCTCCCAATACCGCCGCACCGCCGAGTCCGCCAAGCGGTCAGACTTCTACTCCTCCACGTATCGATAATGCGACCACTGCGAGCCCGCCCGCGAATCAGAATTTGACCACGCTAAGTCCGCCACCGACTCCAAAGTGAATGTCAACGAGCGGGCGCGCACACTTCCGAGACCAAGCGAAGCTTTTCCTATTACCTGCGAAATGACAACGGCGCAATCTGTTGGCGTGATATTGCTGGCGATTTTCTTTCTTTTCGCGGGATTACTTTTCCTGTTCTGGCCAGACGCGTTGAGAGAGTGGAGCCTAAAGTCGTATCCGAATGCAGGTTCCATAACGGTACTCATGCGGAAGCTGATGTTCCTGCCGGGCTACATTCTGGCATTCCGCATCGCCGGCGTTATCGCGATCGTGGTGAGCGGCCTGCTGATATGGTTTTGGCTGAAGTGGTGAAGGGCGGTGAGGCGGATCTCCTAAACGGGCATGTCGGGCTCCGATCCTACGCCGACGGCTGTCCGACGACGGGACGCGGTTCGCGCTGATCCGAACGACGCTAAGCGGCAGCAGCTTTCGCCTAGGCTCAGTTACGATGAATTGAATCGGCCGACGCGCATCGTCGGGCCGCAGTACACCGATGCGACGTACGGTGCGGTGTGTCCGGTCACAGTCAACACCTTTGACACGCTCGGGCGGCTGACGCAAGGTCGGGGCGGGCCGCACGCCGACTCCGTGCACGAGCGCTGCCGCCGACGTCGTCACGCCGCAACTGCTTTATGCATTCGATGACTTCGGGCGCAAGGTCAAGCAGACCGACGCGCTGGGCCAGTTTGGGACCTGCAGCTACGACGGCAACAACAATCTGCTCACTGCGACCGACGCCAAGGGCCAGACCACGAGCTTCAGCTGGGACATCGGCCACCAGCTCCTGACGCGCACGGAGCAGGGCGGGCGGCTCAGCACCTACATCCGCAACAGCCTGGGTCAACCCACCCAGGTCCGTAAGCGCTCAATGAGCCCCATCCTTGCGCAGCCGCAGGGAGCGTGATCGGCGGGGGACGAATCGAGTGCCGGCTACGACGCCGGCGGGCGGCTCGTCGAGAAGCTCCTGCCCAACGGCGGCAGCGCGCGCTACGTCTTCAACGAGGACAACACCCTACATCAGGTCGTCAACCGCAACACTGCCAGCACAATCCTCACTCAGCACGACTACGCCTACGACGGCGTGGGCAATCGCTTAAGCCACGCCGAGAACATTGGCGGGGCCACGATCAACTACGCCTACGGCTACGACGAACTGAAGCGCCTGACCCAGGTCGGAAACGGCACAGGGAGCCAGCAGGAGAACTATGCCTACGATCCGCTGGGCAACCGGACGGTGAAGAGCATCGGCAATCCGGCGACCACGACCTACGCCTACCTCTACGACACTGCGAATCAGTTGGAGGAGATCCACAGCGGCAGTCTCGGCGGACCACTGCTCGCCACGCTGAGCTACGACGCCAACGGCAACCTCGCGAGCGACGGCACGCGGACCTACACCTGGGACGCGATCAATCAGCTCTCGCAAGTCACCCGTGGCGCGACCAGCGTCGCCTACAGCTACGACAGCGAAGGGCGGCGGATCAAGAAGGTCACCGGTGGGGTGACCACGCACTGGCTCTACGACGGCCCGAACATCTACGCCGAGTACGGAACCGCGTGGACCAACCCGAACGCGATCTACACCCAGGCGGGAATCGACACGCCGTTGATACGAACGACGCTGAGCGGCGGCAACTTCGCGCAGGCGCAGTACTACCACAGCGACGGGCTCGGCTCGATCGTCGGCCTCGCCAACAACACCGACAGCACGACGCAGACGGAGCGATTCGATGCGTGGGGGACGACGCTGAACGGGACGATCCCGCAGAGTGCGCAATACGGCTATACCGGCAGAGAGCCCGATGAAACGGGGCTGATCTATTACCGGGCACGGTATACGGAGCCGACGATCGGACGATTCCTCTCGAGAGATCCGATTGGGCTGCAGGGCGGGATCAATCTGTACGGTTATGTTGAGAATAACCCACTCAACAACAGCGATGCGAGCGGGCTCGCCCGAGTGGAAATCCGCTACAATCCAATTCCAATGACGCTAGATATCGCCTCGCATTCATATGTCGTCGTAAGCGAGTCAGACGGGATCAATCCGGTAGTCTTTCGTGCGGGCCCTAGCAACAAGGGCCCCTTTGCACCGAGCGGAAGCAGCGGCTCTCTATCACCCGCGGGTGCGGCAGGATGGGGCACCATCTATGCGCAGCAAGAACCGTACGGGCTCGGTCGTCTTGATTACACGACGTCGCCCAGAGCGTCGATAACGGTGATCAACGACGACCTTCCCGCGTCGTATAGAGCTTTTGTCAAATCTGGTGTACGCGAGCTGATCAGGCAGCGACGCTGCTGGGTTGATACCTCCGGTTGATTCGCGTCACGTTCTGCACTTCAATCCCGTCGCGGAACTTCACTCCGTTGACGACTTTCGCTAACCATTCGAATCCGCGCAGTCGTCGCCAGCTGCGCTCGGCAGAGAGCCCGAGCTTGAAGATCATGGCGAGCATCCCGTCGCGCGTGAGACACCCCTTCGTGCGATCGGTCCGATGCCGCACGGTGGCGAAGCTCGACTCGATCACATTCGAGCTCCGGATGTGAATCCAGTGCTCGGCCGGAAAGTCGTAGAAGGCGAGCAGTGCCTCGCGATCCTTCGCCAGGCACTCGGTGGCCTTCGGGTACTTCGCTCCGTAACTGGCGATGAACTCATCGAACGCCTCCTGGGCGCTCGCTTTGGTTTCCGCCATCCAGATCTCGTGCAGCGCGGCCTTCGCTTTCGGCTGCACCGAGCGCGGTAGATAGTTGAGCACGTTCGCCGTCTTGTGCACCCAGCAGCGCTGCTGCCGCGTCTCGGGGAAGATCTCCTCGAGCGCCGCCCAGAATCCGAGTGCACCGTCGCCAACCGCCAGCTTCGGTGGGATGACCAAGCCGCGCTTCTTCAGATCGCGCAACACATCCATCCAGCTCGCCTTCGATTCCCGCATCCCGTCTTCGATCGCGAGGAAGCGCTTCTGGCCGCGTTCGTTCACTCCGATCACCACCAGCACGCACAAGCGCTCATCCTCAGCCCGGAGCCCCGAGTAAATGCCGTCGGCCCACAGGTACACCCACCGATCCTTGCCGAGCTTCTGCCGCCGCCACGCCTTGTACTCCTGGCTCCAGCGCTGTTTGAGCCGTGCCACCACCGGCGGCGACAATCCCTTCGCCTCCGGACCGACCAACGCGGCGAGCGCCTCGCGCATGTCGCCCGTGGACACGCCGTGCAAATACAACCACGGCAATGCCGCATCGATCGCCTTCGCCCGACGCACGTAGGGCGGAACGAGGGCCGAGCGAAATATCGCTCGCTCCCCAGTGCGCGAACGCGCTTTCGGCACTCGCACGCCGACCGGCCCAAGACCGGTCAACAGCTCGCGCCGCGGCTGCCAGCCGTTGCGCACCACCGCCAAGCGCCCCTCCTCATCGCGGCGCTCGGCGAATTGCGACAGAAACCCGTCGAATTCGATCTGCAGCGCCTCAGCGATCAAGCGTTGCGCGCCCTCGCGCAGCATCGTGCTCAACAGATCCTGTCCCTCTGGTTGACGCAGTTGAACTACCGTATCCTTGCTCATGGTGGCGTGGCCCCTTGTTGGTTGCTGAAATCCGACTCGACACTCGAATTCCAGCAGGTCACGCCGCCTTCTTCAACTCATCGCCGTACACCAGATTCAGTTATAGCTCGCGTCGTATTACACACAAAAACTTGAGAACTTTGAGACAGCCGTCAATGCGGCGGCAATCCCCTATTCTCCATTCGGTGCAAACAGCAACGCATTTGCCGCACAGGCAATTGAATCTTTAGGAATACCGCGTCCACAACCGCCAACCCTGGCGCCAGGTGCGGAGACGGTCCTGCCAGTTACTGCCGATCAGGGCACGAACTCTACTGCGCCGTCGACAAGCGGGTACAGTCCGCCTGTGGCCGCAGCGCCGAGCGGCAAATGATGGCAGTTAGCGATGAGAACAAGATATCCGCTGGCCTGCATTTGTGCCCTTCTCGGACTCTTGATTATGGCGAGCCCATCACAGTCTTGGTCACAGAGGTCCGCAACGACCGAAAGCGGCATAGGTAGCGGTATGACCTTAGAGCAAATCGAACAAGCGGTGAAGGCGGCACTGCCGCGTGGAACACCGCTCCAGGATATCGATCGTTATTTTGCTGACAACCACATCGAGCACGGCTATTACGCGAGTACGGATCAAGTTTTTGCGATGGTGCATAACGTGAAAGGAGGATTTTTTCCTGTTTCCAAAGACGCTCAGATAATTATTACATTGGACAAATCTGGCACGCTCGCGAAAGTCGAAGTCAAGACGGTCCTGACGGGGCCATAGATACACGCAAGCATGCCGCAACAGCGAGACCATCCTCGTCACCTCCACCGACGCCAAGGGCTAGAGCACGAGCTTCACTTGGGACATCGGCCATCAGCTCCTCACCCGCACCGAGCAGGGCGGACGGCTCACCACCTACATCCGCAACGGCCTGGGACAATCCACGGAAGCAGTGCCTACGATTCGAAGAATTTTGACACCAGCTCCCATAATTTTGACACCATGTGAGTCACTACTATCGTTGCGATATAATCGGCAGCTTGCGGAGAGATGGCCGAGTGGTCGAAGGCGCCTGACTCGAAATCAGGTTTAGGGCAACCTAACGGGGGTTCGAATCCCTCTCTCTCCGCCATTGCGCATGATGGTGCTGCAACGCCAGTCAAGCCATGACGTTGAACAATCTCATTGCCGGTGACTGGGTCGCGGGCCGATCGGCGACGCCCAACCGCAATCCGTCCAACCTCGCCGACGTCATCGGCGAATACGCGCAAGCCGATGCGGCGCAAACGAGCGACGCGATCGCTGCCGCGGCGCGCGCGTTCCCCGCGTGGGCGACAGGCTCGATCCAGGAGCGCGCCAACAGTCTCGACAAGATCGGCTCCGAGATCCTCGCGCGCAAGGACGAACTGGGGCGGCTGCTTTCGCGCGAGGAAGGCAAGACACTGCCCGAGGGCGTCGGCGAAGTCGCCCGCGCGGGGCAGATCTTCCGCTTCTTCGCCGGCGAGGTCGTGCGCGCGGCGGGCGAGAAGCTGGCATCGGTTCGTCCCGGCGTCGAGATCGAAGTCACGCGCGAGCCGATCGGGGTGATCGGCATCATCACGCCGTGGAACTTCCCGATCGCGATTCCGGCATGGAAGATCGCGCCGGCGCTCGCGTACGGCAACACGGTCGTGTTCAAGCCCGCCGATTTCGTTCCGGGCTCGGCATGGGCTCTCGCGGACATCATCGCCCGCGCCGGGCTTCCCGCCGGCGTGTTCAATCTCGTGATGGGCCGGGGCTCGGTGGTCGGCGAGACGCTGGTCAACCATCCGGGTGTCGCCGCGATCAGCTTCACCGGCTCGGTCTCGACCGGCCGCGGCATCGCCGCGAAGGCGATCGCCCGCATGGCGAAGCTGCAGCTCGAGATGGGCGGCAAGAATCCGCTGGTCGTTCTCGACGACGCGGATCTCGCGACCGCGGTCAACGTCGCGGTGCAGGGCGCCTACTATTCGACCGGGCAGCGCTGCACGGCGTCGTCGCGATTGATCGTCACGGCCGGAATCCACGACCGTTTCGTCGCCGCGCTGGCGGAGAAGGTGAAGACGCTCAAGGTCGACGACGCGCTCGCTCCGGGCACCGACATCGGTCCCGTCGTCGATCAAAGCCAGCTCGATCAGGATCTCTCCTATCTCGACATCGGTCGCAAGGAAGGCGCGAAGCTGGTGCTCGGCGGCGAGCGTCTGAAGCGACAGCACGAAGGCTACTATCTCGCGCCGGCGCTGTTCAGCGAGGCCAGCAACGGCATGCGGATCTCGCGCGAGGAAATCTTCGGACCGGTCGCGACCGTGATCCGGGCCAAGGACTACGACGAGGCGCTCGCGTTCGCCAACGACACCGAGTTCGGCCTTTCCGCAGGCGTGGTCACCAATTCGCTCAAGCACGCTTCGCACTTCAAGCGTCACGCGCAGGCCGGGATGGTGATGGTCAACCTGCCGACCGCGGGCGTCGACTATCACGTGCCGTTCGGCGGGCGCAAAGGCTCGAGCTACGGGCCGCGCGAGCAAGGACGCTACGCAGCCGAGTTTTTCACCGTCGTGAAGACCGCATACACGGCGCCCTGAGGCCGGAGCGAGTAACGGCGAAGCGCCCGCGCGCTCGCGTGCTAGACTTCGTCGCGCCTGCACCGAGGCGCCGCTCTTGAACGACCAACTGCCCGTCCGGCCGCCGTCGTCGTCCGTCGCTCGCATCGAGCAATGGATTACGCTGGCCGTGCTCGCCGTGCTCGTGGCCGGCTGCTATCTCGTGCTGCAGCCGTTCCTCACCGCGGTGATCTGGGCGATCGTCCTGTGCTGCACCACGTGGCCCGCGTTCATGCGGCTCAAGCGCGCGATGCGCGGCAGTGTGACGTTGCCCGCGTTGCTGGTGACGCTGGCCGTGGCGCTGGTACTGCTTGCTCCATTCGTCATCGTCGGCGTGTCGCTCGCCGAAAATGCCAACCAGCTGCTCGAACAGGGCAAGCGGCTCATCGACGAAGGCCCTCCGGATCCGCCATCCTGGGTGGCGGGGATTCCGATCGTCGGCGAAAGCGCGCGCGCCTACTGGGCGAGCATCGCCCACGACAGCGCGAGCCTTCTCGCCGATCTCAACCAGTACCTTGCGCCGCTGCGCGCGTTCGCGCTCGCGAGCGGCGCCGCCGTGGCGCACGGCGTGCTGCAGCTCACGCTCTCGATCGTGATCGCGTTCTTCTTCTATCGCGACGGCGAGGCGATGTCGCAACGATTGACGGCGAGCGTCGGACGGATCGCCGGCGACCGCGGCCGACACCTCATCGAAGTCGCCGTGTCGACGATGCGCGGCGTCGTCTATGGCATCCTCGGCACCGCCATCGCCCAGGGCGTGCTGGCCGCGATCGGCTTCTGGCTCGCAGGCGTTCCCGCGGCACCGCTCCTCGGGCTTGTCACGTTCTTCCTCTCGCCGGTCCCGATCGGTCCTCCGCTCGTCTGGGCGCCCGTGGCCTTCTGGCTGTTCGCCCAGGATCATGCCGGCTGGGGCGTGTTCATGCTGATCTGGGGTGTGGCGGTAGTCAGCAGCGTCGACAACGTCATCAAGCCGCTCATCATCAGCCACGGCAGCAACCTGCCGTTCGTCCTGGTGCTGCTCGGCGTGCTGGGCGGCGTGATCGCATTCGGCTTCATCGGCGTGTTCCTCGGTCCGACGCTGCTCGCGATCGGCTTCGCCCTCATCCAGGACTGGAGCGAGGAGCGGCGCAGGAACGCCACGGCGTAGGTCGTCCGCCGCGCCTTCGCGTAAAATTGCGGCAACGCGGATAAGAGCGCGTTGCGCCGGCAGAACACGGAGAGGTGGATGAGCGGTTTAAGTCGCACGCCTGGAAAGCGTGTTTAGGCTAATACCCTAACGCGGGTTCGAATCCCGCCCTCTCCGCCAGCAGAATCAATCGGTTGGTGCACGATTTCGGTTTTTTGTGCGGGCTTTGTGCGGAATCCTGCATCGAGCTTAGCGCGTTCTCGCCCGCGATCCGCGGCATCGATCCACTTTCCGTAGACCTCCAGCAGCATCTTCATGCTGCGGTGGCCAAGTTGTCGCGCTACCCACATAGGGTTGGCACCGGCCATAAGCGCGAGCGTCGCGAAGGTGTGCCGCGTTTGATAGGCTTCCCGGTGCCGGAGTCCGCACCGCTTTAGCGAGGCATTCCAGCATCGACGCTGAACCTGCTCATCATTCCATGGACGACGGGTTTTCGGATTGTGGAAGACCGCGCCTCTTGTGAGGAGCGTGTGTTCCTTCTGAGCGGTGAAGGCTTCCAGTGCGCGGTCGGTTAGTTCGACATCACGGGCAGTATGTGTTTTGGTCGTGTTCTTGTCTTTGCCCCAGACCCTGGCTCTCTCGACTCGTGCCGTTCGGCGGACAAAGTCAATGTCCGACCATTGAAGAGAGATCTGTTCAGATGGTCGGAAGCCCGCAAAGATGGCCGCAGCAAAATAGTTGGCGATCTGCGGCCCGTGGTGCTGGCCGAGATCGGCCAGAACAAGATCGACCTCGGACAGCTCAAGAGGGTCTGGGTCTTGTCGCTGGACCTTGGAATTGCGGATCGCTGCCGCAGGATTGACTGAGATGGCGCGATCGAGCAGGGCAAAATCGAAGACGCGACGCACAGGAATCAGGATGTTATTGCGGGTCTTACCGCTCGCGCCAGACTTCGCGAGGACCTCCACAAGGTCGCTGTACCGTATGTCTTGGATTGGACGATCGCGAAGGTCTGGAAGCCAGTTTACATTCAGGATACGCGAGTACTCGAGCCGCGTTACTTCAGCAAGTTCATCAATCGATAACAGCCAGCGAGACGCGTAGTCGCCAAATGTCGATGGCAAGTCGCTCTGTGGCGCATTCCTGGCATCAGGGAACCACGCTGAATAATCGAACGTGCCAGCTCGGATCGCCGCGACAATCTCGGCACGCATACGCATTGCGTGCTTGAGGTTCGCGGGAGTCGCGCGCAGCTGCAGGGTAGGGCGCCATTCGCGGTTCCGCCAGGTGAAGCGGAGTTGGATGCCGCCGCCGTGGGGCCTTACGCCGCCCGTCTTTGACCTTCGACCCATTTTTCGAATCCTTCGATGTCGACAAGAATCCGCCCGTCTGGCGCCCGTCGGTACTCGCGGCCCTCCACCCACACGCCCGAGTGGATCTTACCTTCGATGGCTGTGGCCGTGTACCCAGAGAGTTGAGCGAAACGTGCGATGAGAACGTAACGGGTCATGTCTCGGGTATTTGGTGGGTTCGCTGAGCTTTCATAAGACGGATGGTCCGTCGAAATGCCCGACAGCGTCACGGAAGGTTTTGCTTCGGTCGTCGAGAAAACCTTCCGGACGCCTATCGTTATTGTTCGGTCAAGGTTACTCGCGTCTCCTCCCGCGCCGCCCCTCGGTATTGCTCCAGGTCCAGCGCCCTGAGCTCCGGGATTTTCTTGTAATCGATCGCCCCTGCTCTCCAATATCGCGTCACCGTCACGCCGCCCCCGGTCTCGCTGGTATGGCTCGCGAGAGTGACCAGCGCTTCCTTCGCCTCAGTCAGTGCCTTCTGGGCTTGGTCCGCGAATAGCTTCGTTTCAAGGTAGTGCCCTGCTGCAGCTGTCCACTCCGAGTCACTGCGCTCTCGGACGTCACCCTTCGAGAGTGGCGGTGGGCTCTTCGATGCCACAAACTGCATGAACTCATCCCACGCGGTCCGAATGCGGGGCCAGGTATCGGGTGCCGGTGCGACCTCGAGCAGGGCGCCCTCGGTCCCGCCAAAGATGAACACGTCCGCCACGCCGGCCTTGGTTACCATCAGCTGGTGCTGGACCTGTAGGTGATAATTCTCGGGCAGCCGACCGGCCTCGACCGTCTTCCATAGCGTTGAGTCTCGGCCTCTTACCGGACTCTTGATTTCCAAAAGTCGGTCTCCCGCGAGAGTAATGCCGTCCAGGCTGGCGCTGTACTCGCCATCGACGACTACCAGCGGTTGCATAACGCGGCCCGTCTGCTGCTCGTAAGCGGCCCGTGCCACGGGCTCGAGCTCCGAGCCGTGGCGCATCGCCGGCGTTACCACTGGCTCGAGCAGCCCGAGCTTTACCTGCCAGAGCTGGTACGGCGTCTGCCAAGGTGAAAGGCCTACGAGGACGGGCGTCTCCGACGCAGGCGTGAGGCCTCGCCTTGTCAGCGAGCGCGGCAACGCGATGCTCATCGCGTCGAGTATCTACGAAGCCTCGAAATACTTCGAGCTATTCCAGAAAACGGTCTTCAAGGGTCGCTGCGCCGTGGTTACTTCCTACAACCCTCAAGCGCAAGACGTGACGCTTGAGGAAACCGGGGCGAACACCGAGACCGAGAAACAGTTTCTCTACAACACCTACACTGCGCTCCTCAAGAATGTGGTCGCCAAGCCGGGAAGAGACAAAGACCGAAACCTACGAAGATGAGGTCAAGACGCTCTTTGTCAAGCAGCCGGCGAATATGCGACTCCTCATCGTCGTCGACAAGCTCCTCACCGGTTTCGATGTGAACCGCCCCGGGATTCCCGGAGGCTCCATTTCTTGAGAGGATGGAGTCATGAACACGATGAAGAGGTATTCACCGGAAGTCAGGGAGCGGGCGGTTCGGCTGGTCTTTGAGCATCAGGACGAGCATCCCTCGCAGTGGGCGGCGATCGGTTCGATCGCGGCGAAGATCGGTTGCACGGCGGAGACGCTGCGCGACTGGGTGCGGCAGGCCGAGCGTGACCAGGGGCGCCGCGCCGGGTTGACGAGCGACGGAGCGGGAGCGGCTCAAGGAACTCGAGCGCGAGAACCGCGAGCTGAAGCGGGCGAACGAGATTCTGCGCAAGGCGTCGGCGTTTTTCGCCCAGGCGGAGCTCGACCGCCGACCGAAGTGATGGTGGCGTTCATCGACGACCACCGTGCCGAGCTACGGGGTCGAGCCGATCTGCGCGGTGCTGCCGATCGCCCCGTCGACGTACTACGAAGCGAAGGCCCGGGAGGCCGATCCGGAGCGCCTGCCGCCGCGATTGCGGCGCGACGAGCCGCTGGCGGCCGAGATCCGGCGCGTGTGCGACGAGAACTTCGGCGTCTACGGCGCCCGCAAGGTGTGGCGGCAGCTCGGCCGCGAAGGGATCGTGGTCGCCCGCTGCACGGTGGAGCGGCTGATGCGCTTGCTCGGGCCTGCAAGGCGTGGTGCGCGGGCGCAAGATGTCCGGACGACGATCGCGCGACGAGCGCGCCGAGCGGCCGCTGGATCTGGTGAACCGGCAGTTCACGGCCACCCGTCCCAATCGAGCTCTGGGTCGCCGACTTCACCTACGTGGCGACCTGGGCGGGCTTCGTCTACGTCGCCTTCGTGATCGATGTGTTCGCCCGGCGCATCGTCGGCTGGCGGGTGTCGCGCTCGCTGCATGCGCGAGCTCGTCCTCGATGCCCTGGAGCAGGCGCTGTGGTCGCGCTCCGGAATCAAGGGCGTGGTCCATCACAGCGATCGCGGCAGTGCAGTACCTGTCGATTCGATACACCGATCGGCTCGCCGAAGCCGGCGCTCGAGCCCTCGGTCGGTAGCGTCGGCGACTCGTACGACAACGCGCTCGCCGAGACGATCATCGGGCTGTACAAGACCGAGGTGATCCACCGGCGCGGTCCGTGGCGAGAATCTCGAGGCGGTCGAGTACGCGACGCTCGAATGGGTCGATTGGTTCAATCACCGGCGCTTGCTCGAGCCGATCGGCAACATGCCGCCAGCTGAGCTCGAATCAGCGTACTATCAGTCAACGGGTCAGCTGCCGATGGCGGCCTGACTCAAACCCGGAGAACTCCGGAAAAGCCGGGGCGGTTCAATGCGCCAGCGTGTACCTACCTCTACATCGACAAGTCGATGCAGGATCACGGTCTCTTCCAGGCCATCTGCCGCACGAACCGCCTCGACGGCGAGGATAAGATTTTCGGTTACATCGTCGATTACAAGGACTTGTTCAAGAAGGTACAGGGAGCGATGGCGGTCTATACCTCCGAGCTCGACCATAGTGCCGGCGGCGAGAGCCCTGAGGTGCTGCTCCAAGATCGGCTCAAGAAGGGGCGCGAGCGCCTGGATGAGGCGCTGGAAGCGGTGGCGCTATTGTGCGAAGCGGTCCAGCCTCCAAAGGGCGAACTGGAACACATCCACTATTTTTGCGGCAACACTGAGCTCCCCGACGCTCTCAAGGAGCATGAACCACAGCGGGTCGCGCTATACAAGGGAACGGCTGCTCTCGTGCGAGCCTACGCGAATATTGCCGATGACTTGCCAGAGGCGGGCTACACGGACGCACAAATCTACGGCATCAAGAAAGACGTCGAACGAACGCTCAAACTGCGCGAAATAATCCGCCAAGCGAGCGGAGAGACGATCGACCTCAAGGCGTATGAAGCGGACATGCGCCACCTGATCGATACCTATATCCAGGCCGATGAGCCGCGCGAGATCTCCGACTTTGGCGAGATGGGACTCCTCGACTTGATCGTAAAGAGCGGCATTGCGGAGGCGATCAACAAATTACCGAGCGGCATTAAGAGCAACAAGGACGCGGTCGCGGAAACCATAGCCAACAACGTGCGCAGCAAGATCATCAAGGAGCAGCTCAACGACCCTGCATTCTACGACAAGATGTCAGTGCTGCTTAAAGAGATCCTTGCGGACTTGAAAGCGAAACGAATCGACTACGAAGCGTTTCTAAAGCGCATCGCGACACTTGCCAAGCAGGTACAGGCAGGCAAGTCGGATGAGACGCCCGTGAAGCTCAACACACCAGGCAAGCGCGCCCTCTACAATAACCTCAAACAGAATGAAGCTCTCGCCCTCAAGATCGATGAGATGGTACGGCGGGTAAGGCCGAACGCCTTTCGCGGCAATCTGGCCAAAGAAAACGTCATTAGGGCGGCGCTCTTTCCGCTTCTCAGCAATGACAAGATAGAGGTAGAACGGATCTTCACGATTATCAAGGCACAACCCGAATACTGATGCAGCATCAGATACAACTTGGCGGTATTGATGTGGACGTTGTCCGCAAGAACATCAAGAACCTCCACTTGAGCGTGCATCCGCCAACCGGCCGGGTGCGCATTGCCGCGCCCGAGCGTATGAGCCTTGACACCATCCGCGTGTTCGCCATTGCCAAATTGCCTTGGATAAAACGGCAGCAGCGCAAGCTGCGGGAGCAAGAACGTGAGACGCCGCGTGAGTACCTAGACCGTGAAAGTCACCACGTTTGGGGCAAGCGGTATCTTCTGAAAGTCATCGAAACTGATCAGCCGCCGACGGTGGAGTTAAGCCACGGCCACATGATCCTCCGCGTGCGCCCAGGTACCCACACAGAGAAGCGGCAGGCGATCCTCGAAGAATGGCATCGTGAGCAGTTGCGGAACGCCGTCCCTCCACTCGTCGCAAAATGGGAGCGGCTGATGGGAGTAGAGGTAGGGCGTATCTTCGTCCAGCGCATGAAGACGAAATGGGGTAGCTGCAATCACCGTGCTGGTTCCATCCGGCTGAATACCGATCTCATTAGAAAGCCGAGGGAATGCCTCGAATACATTATTGTCCACGAGATGGCGCACCTGATCGAACACACACACAACGCGGGCTTCATGGAGTTGATGGATCAATTCATGCCGCGGTGGCCGTTCTGCCGCGAGAGGCTGAATCGCCTGCCTGTCCCCCATGCAGATTGGGATTACTGAGGCTCGCTGAAGCGGCAGGCGTCTTGCGCGAGAGGTCGGCAGTGGCATGACTGAAATGAGCTCCAAGTACCCCGCCCCTGTCTTAAGTGGCAGCTGGTACCCAGTTCTGCGAACCGAGGCCTAGGTACTTGAACCGAGGGCGAATGAAACGCGCACCTGATGCGTCGCGGCATGCACGGCAAGCGAGCGCTGCGCGCGCCAGTCTTGCGTAATCCGAGCTAAGCTACGAGGCTACTTCATGACCGGCTTCGATAACCCCCTCGAGACGTGGAACGCGCGCTTCGCGCGTGAGGACTTTCTGTTCGGCGAGGAGCCGAACGCGTTCCTGCGCACCCAAGCGCACTGGCTGCGAGCCGGTGACTCTGTACTCTGTGTCGCCGATGGCGAAGGTCGGAACAGTGTCTGGCTTGCTGAGCAAGGCTTTCAGGTCACCGCGTTCGACTTCGCACCCAACGCAGTTGCCAAGGCCAAGCGCCTAGCAGAACGCCGCAACGTCAGCGTTAGCCACGAACTGGGCGACGCGTACACCTGGCCGTGGACTGTCAAGCGTTACGACGCGGTGGTGGCGGTGTTCATCCAGTTCCTGCCACCAGACTACCGCGACAGCGTGTTTGCCGGGATGAAGTCAGCCGTAGAGCCGAGCGGTCTGTTCCTCCTCGAAGGCTATCGGCCCGAGCAGGTGGACTACGGCACCGGCGGGCCGCCCCGTCGTGAACATATGTATACACGGGAGTGGCTGGAACGCATGTTCTCGGACTGGAGGATTCTGGTCCTCAAAGACTACAACGCCGTGATTCAGGAAGGACAAGCGCACAACGGGATGTCGGCGCTTATCGACTTGGTTGCGCGGAAGCCGTAGGTAGGCAAAGCGTTCAGACCAGCATATCGTCTCGGTAGCCCTCGAAGTCATTCAACCCGCTTGGCGTCCCAGCCTCTTTTGATCAAAGCGAGCTGCCCGCCATTTCGCCCGACGTCCTGAAGGACGGTACTAAGTCCCTCGAGCCAAGTACGTCGTACTTCGAATGACGTGCGACGACAGAAAGAAGTAGGGGCGTCCTTCACATCGAGGGACTGCGTTCGCAGAGCGGCCATCCGCGAAGTCGCTGAGACCGGTCGTTCGATGTCGCAATCTACCCTTCGCCCGCCCGCGATCTCTGGTATGCCTTTAGATAGCAGTGTAGCCTACGCTTGTTTCGTCAAACAAATAGATTGTCGACGAAGCACGCCTTTGGCGTGATTCCTTGTTGATCGCGCATCCGACATGTTCGAAGTGTGAAGACTAAGATGTCGGCTCACTGGCGGTACACGTTCGCTGGGATATGGCGCGTCAGATTCGCCTTCGTCCACGAACAACGCGCGTAGCGTTGGTTTCAAAATAGCGCAAGGGGATTTGTCTATGAAATTCTTGAAAACGCTAACTACGTTAGTCATTGTCCAGACGCTCTACTCACCAGCGGGTTTAGCGCAGGACAAATGTGGCGACATAATCTCAAAGATCGTAACCACCAAGTTCTCCGCCAGCAATGAAAACGAGCGAGCCACTTTGATCTTCAATACATGCAGTATGTCATTCGAAGAACACAAGAAGGCTTATGGGAATAAAGCCTCGGCCAACTTCCAAGCCCTAAGCGGGAAACGCGAATACAGCAGCAGCTCTTACGATCAGTTCAAACAGGAAAGTTGCACCAATCTTTCTACAGACAAGGCTCGGTCAGCACAGCAGTACGCCTTCCAACAAGGGCCCGATTCGGAAGGCGTACGCGCTTGGCGTGAATGTATGCTGAATCGGGAAGGCTTGACCTGCTGGGTGCAGCCCTCAGGAGCAATAGGTAGCGTTTCCCTGGTCATCAACTGGCGAAGCGATTTGACCACGCTGCCTAAGGTGACCGAGTCTTTTCTCTCGAGCGGAAGTCAGTCTTCGGCCGCTGGTGCGGTGCCTGGTAAGTTGTTGCCTATCGGCGCGATACTCCCACGAGGTTCAAAGGCGATAGAGATCACTAAGCCTCCGCGAGGTGCACTTGACGCATCTCTTTCCGTCGAGGTTGATGGTCAGGGTAGGTCCTGCAACGTATTCGTATCTGCACCCCTGCAACCAGTAGTAGTTCGCACCATCCCGCTGTCGCAGCCACCTCAGAAGTATGGGGACCAGGGGGGCATATGCGACGCCAGTATTTCGTTCGCTAATACCTCCAGTGACAAGAAACAGATCGAAGTGCGAGCCCGGGCAGCAGCCAGATCAAAGGGTAACGGTTCGGTCGAGGTTACTGCAACGGTTACGGGCCAACCACCATGCAAGAGTGGAGTGCGAGGCAGTATTAATATGGAGACAGCGGTACAGTGCAAAATGGTGATTGAGGCGAATAGCACAGTGACCGCCAAGGCGGTTCAAGGGAATCAAAACGCTGACTGCGTGACTACTCGCGTCGAGATTTGGCAATAATTTGCGGACGGACTCTTCAGTGGAGTATCTGAACCAACCTGCGAGAGCCAGCGGTACCGAACACCTCAGTGAAATTGACTGGCGGTGACTATAGCTTCAGGCATGCTTCGGAGAAGCGCTCCCGGGACTTGTTGAATATCTCGTGTTGGCCGTTCAGCGAAGTCCACGAACGTCCAGTTAGCCAGTGCACGACTGGCAGCAGGGGCGCGAGCGCTGTCGTTGAGTGCGACGCGAAGCAAACTGATCGGAGGCTGCCTGTCCGATCAAGCGCGGCTCAGACTGCCTCGTACCTGGTACGGCGCACTGAGTCTTCGCATTTCGAATTCCGATCAAGGCACCGGGTACCTGATCGAGACTCGACGAACCTAGTGCCCCGCTCGAAGTGCTTGGTACTCCGTTCGGTGTCCGAGACCCTTTGCTGCAGTTGAGCTTCCCGCTGCCAACGGCTGTTGTGCCGCGGTTTTCGGACATTGCGACCGACGCGGCGTGTGTCTCTGACCGGCCACAAGCCGACGCCGGATTGGGCCTCTCAGTTCGCCCACAAGCGGCCATTGCTCTGACGCGTGACGTAAGGGCGCAGCAGTGGTGCCTTCGCCAGTATGAAGCCAACCGTTGCAGTAAATATGGCTATGTTCGCTGCCGCACCGACATTAGCGGGATGTCAGGGTAGATTGCCAAAGATGCGAGATCGGACTTCATTTGTCTCGCTTGGCAGGGTTGTCACGACCAGACGACGAGATCGCTACACGCCGAACCCGCAGTGGGGAATTTTGCGTACCGGAATCACAGGATGGAGCAATGCACGATCAACTGACGCGGCGCTGAATGAGATCCTCATGATCACGTCGCCTGACACCACGGCACGCTGCGACAGGATCACGAAGGAGAAACACATGACGAAGCTGACAATCGCCGCGGCCATCACGGCATTCGCAATTGCAGTGACCGTACCCTTCACGCTTGCGCAGACGGTGCCAAATTCCGCCCCGGCGCCGCCGACGGCAGCGTCGCGCGGCTACGAAATGGGCCCCGGCATGATGAACGGCCAAGCGCAAGCGCCAAGTCAAGGGCAAGCGCAAGGGCCGGCACAAGGCAGCTACGGTTCCGGCATGATGAACGGCCAAGCGCAAGCGCCAAGTCAAGGGCAAGCGCAAGGGCCGGCACAAGGCGGCTACGGTTCCAGCATGATGTACGGCCAAGCGCAAGCGCCAAGCCAAGGGCAAGCGCAAGGGCCGACACAAGGGCCGGCACAAGGCGGCTACGGTTCCAGCATGATGGGTGGCTACGGCGCCGGCTGGATGGGTGGATATGGCGGGATATGGTTGCCCATCCTGCTTATCCTCGTGGTTGCCGGCCTCGTGGTATGGGTCGTCAAGCAGAAGAGCAAGTAAATGGACAGGTTCAATCGCGCGAACCGAAGCGTCGTGGGTTTGGCCGTGCAGGTGGGCCGTTGAAGAAGCCAGCGGCGGTCACGAAGTGATCGGCACGCTGCAAACGAGCTGTGAGCCGGGCCACACCGGACGGAACGAGGCCAGCGCAGCATCGTATGGGAGCGCCGTGCAATACGAGCCGAGGCGAACGACGACTTTGCTGCCGCTGCCTGGCGTGAAACGGCCCCTTCGATTGATTGCTGCTGCTTGGCCGAGCATTGGCCTTGATTTGAGTCAAATTCTGAATCGGTACGCGGTCTAGACCGGAACTTCGTTATCGTCATGAGGTCGCATTGGCGTGTTTAGGCCATTCCGTCAGCAGCGCAAGACCATAACCGGCGTCGCGCTCGGGGTGTGGCTCTTCGCGCTGTTCGTAGGGATCGCGCATGCGTGTGGCTGGGTTGAGCCGAGCATGGCGCCGGTTCATGCGGTCGCCGCAAGTACGAGCGAACATTCCTCTGATGAAGGCGCGCCGGTCGGCTGCGAGCAGTTCTGCAAGTCCGACATTCCGGTCGTAACCAAGCTTCCACTCCTCGGCGACCAACCGGACGCGCAACCGCTGATCGTTGCGGTCAACAACGTCCGCGTCGTCCTCGCTTCTCCGCCTGCTTTCCCGCTGGCGCAGGCCGCACATTCGACTTCGGATGTGCCGCCCTTCCTCCGCTTCACTCGCCTCCGGCTCTAAGCCGCGCTGATTCGCGGGGCGGTGCACGTCTGCCCTGCATGCGTGTGTCCCGGCTCGATCCGGTTCCACGCGGTCGGCGCGCCTTGGCGCGGCATAGGCGCAGACCCTCAGTCTGCAATCTAACGCAGGGACATTGACATGGGTACGTCACGTATCACGGCTCTTCCCAAGACGATCACGAAGGAGAAACACATGAAGAAACTGACTATCGTCGCGGCGCTCGCGGCAGTTGCAATCGCGGTAACCGTGCCGCTCACGTTTGCTCAGACAGGCGGCTACGGCATGGGACCCGGGATGATGGGCGGTTACGGCGGCAATGGCCAGGGGCCCGGAATGATGGGTGGCTACGGCGGTTACGGCCCGGGGGCTGGAATGATGGGTGGCTACGGCGGTTACGGCCCGGGGGCTGGGATGATGGGTGGCTACGGTGGCTATGGCATGGGGCCGGGGATGATGTACGGCTACGGCGCCAATGCCGCCGGCGCGCTCAACCTCACCGACGATCAGCGTGAAAAGATCACCAAGATTCAGGAGGCCCTGTCCACCAAGCATTGGGAGCTGATGGGCAAGATGCAGGAGCAGCAGTTCAAGCTCCGCGAACTGTCCGCCTCGGGCAAAGCCGACGATGCGGCCATCGGCAAGGCGTACAAGAACATCGAGGGCCTTCGCCAGCAGATGTGGGCCTCGGGAGCGGATGCACAGAAGCAGATGGACGCCGTACTCACGAAGGAGCAACGGGACCAGCTGCAACGTGGCTGGGGCCGCGGCACCAATTGAGCGCGCCTGCGAGGCGCCGCTGTGCTGCCTTGGTTGGGCTCATGGCGGCTGGCAATCAACCATCGGGCATATCGTCGGTCGGCTCGCGCGCTATCGGCTGACCGGCGGTCGCTCACAGGAGAGAGAAAGCTGATGAAGGGAGCCAAAGGGTTCTGGGTGTCCGCCATCGTCCTGCTTAGGCTGTCTGGCATCGCCATGGCCGACACCGTCACGCTGCAGCACATTCACGGTTCGGCCTATGGCGCCGATGGCAAGTCGCTCTATGTCGCAAGCCACCACGGACTTGCGACTACAAGGACGGCCGATGGTCGGTCATCGCCGGACCGCCGCACGATTACATGGTTTTTCCGCGATGCGGAAGTATTTCTACTCAAGCGGCCATCCCCCGCCCGGCTCGGGGTTTACCAATCCGCTGGGCCTAGTTCGCAGCGGCAATGGAGGGCTTCGGTGGGACAAACTCGGGCTGGAAGGCGAAGCGGACTTTCATCTGATCGCGACCGGATACGACACGCCGGCCGTCTACGTGTACAACCCGGAGCCGAATTCGCGCATGAAGGCAGCGGGGATCTGGGCTACGTTGAACGACGGCTTTGGGTGGCGCCGGGCAGAGGCCAAGGGGCTCACGGGCAAGGTCGTGGCGCTCGCCGCACACCCGACAGATGCCCGAAGGCTCGCCGTGGCAACGGCCAGCGGCGTGTTCGTGTCCGAGGATGGTGGCGACCACTTTGTGCGGATGCCCGCAGACGGCCAGGTGCTCGCAGTCCAGTTCTCGCTCGACGGCAAAGACCTGTGGTTCGCGAGCCATGACGGCCGGGCCCACCTATACCGGGTCGATCTGGGAACCCGAGCGCGAACGGAGGTCAATCTGCCGCCGCTCACCAACGACGCCGTGGTCTACATTGCGCCAGATCCCGCAGTGCCCTCGACCTATGCAATCGCGACTTTCGAGCGCGACATTTACGTCACGGCCGATGCCGGCGGAGGCTGGCGGCAGGTCGTTGAGCGGGGACGCACCCGATGGCTGTTTACGTTAGAACTGCGGGCCAGACGATGCGGTACGAGCGATTTGCGAGGCTCGGCAGGTCGCGGAGTTTCCGACGGCAAGTCTTAGGGCATATCGGCGCCCGCGCATCGCCGCGGTCTGTCAGTGATTCGTGTGCGCGTGCGCCTTCGAGACTCGACCGCAGGTCGAGATGCGAATGATGAACGATCAGATGCAGGAGGAGAAATGGACTGCGTGAAAGGCATGACTCTTCGCAAGACCTTGAGCATCGGCGTACTGATAGGCGGAACCGCCCTGGGTGGAAACGTATTTGCTTACCCACCACAAGGCGCTTCCGGCCCCGGCTACGGCATGGGACCCGGCATGATGGGCTCCGGCGGAATGGGGCACGGCATGATGGGTGGTTATGGTCTTCCGCGACAGGAAAGCAATGTCCGCGCGCTGCAGCCGGGCAAACTTGATCTGAATTCGCGCGCGGGCCAACTCTTCTCATCTACATGCTCGCGATGTCACGCGTTGCCGGACCCACGGCAGCACACGGCCGATCAATGGCCAGGGGTGATTGCGCGGATGGAACAGAACATGCGGTCGTCGCGTTTATCGGTTCCGGACGATAACCAGATCCGGCAGATCCAAGCCTTTCTGGAGCAACACGCATCCTCCAACAAATAACGTGCGTGAGTCACGTCCGTCGATGGCGACCTCGCAGCCCATTACCTGGACGAACGGATTAACGCGATGTTGAGCGGGGTAATGCTGCTTTGGTTTTGCTGACGGCGATGGCGCTCGGATTCGTCGCGGTCGACTTACGCTCGATGCCGGTACCGCCCGTAATGAAATGGGGATTCGTTCTTCTGACTGCCTACACCGGACCCATTGGCGCATTCCTGTACGTCTTGGGATGCCGTGAGCCGCTTCCTCGATGGCGACTGGATCAGCTCGGGTCGCGCCGCGCCTTACGGCAATGGAAGCCAGCCGCGGCGGCCGGTAGCGCTGGCGGTCACACACGGCGATGCTTGTCCTTAGGATCGAGTGTCGACTCCCACCCTCGCCACCCGTTGCAGAAAGCGGAGAACGCAATGATTGAAACGACATCCAACCAATCGATCCGCAAAGATCACAGCGCAGATCAGCACTCCAGAAGCGGTTGCTCTGGCGAATCGACAGACCACCCAACGCTGGTCGCCGAAATGCCGGCGCAGGCGCTGACTGATCCTGTGTGCGGAATGACCGTGACGGTCGATTCATCGCATGTGCTGCAGGATGAGGGCAAGCCGGTTGACTCTGCAGCTCGGGGTGTAAGGCCAAGTTCGCGGCTAATCCTGCGAAGTATCAGGTGGCCCGCCCAGACTCGCATGCACCAACACCGCCCGCTACGGAGCGAACGGTCGACAGTGCGATCTACACCTGTCCGATGCACCCGCAGATTCGCCACCGGGGACCGGGCAATTGCCCTATCTGCGGAATGACATTCGAGCCGGTCACTGCGATAGCAGCCGTCGGTCCGAACCTGCGAACTCGCGGAAATGACCCGGAGGTTCTGGGTCGGGTTGATTCTGACGTTGCCGGTCTTCATCCTGGAAATGGGTGGCCACATCCCCGGTCTTGGCCTGCACGACCTTGTCCCGCCGCGCATCTCCACCTGGATTCAATTTGCTCTTTCCACGCCGGTCGTTCTGTGGGCAGGGTGGCCATTCTTCGAACGCGCCTGGGCATCGGTCGTGCATCGCAGTCTGAACATGTTCACCTTGATCGCCCTCGGGACAGGTGCTGCCTACCTCTACAGCCTCTTCGCGACCTTTGCGCCGGGAATGTTCCCTGCCGGGTTCCGCGGGATGGGCGGCGAGGTCTCCGTTTACTTCGAAGCCGCTGCCGTAATCACCGTTCTCGTACTCCTGGGCCAGGTGCTGGAGTCGCGCGCCCGCGAGCAGACCGGCGGTGCAATCCGCGCGCTGCTCAAAT